>CAWEUE010000005.1:0-604692 GCA_963812185.1 uncultured Acidobacteriota bacterium | reverse complement strand
GCTTGCTGAACAACGGCTGAGAACGAGTGCTCTGGTCGATGGGTAACCTGGCACCAGTCCATCGCACGTCGCCCCGAACGCCCGCGTGCGGCGCTTACCGCGCCGCCGGACGACCGCCGAGAGACACTTCACCCTCGTCAGGCTGGCCTCGGCAGCAGCTTGGGCAACCGGATCAGGTTGTACGCGGCGCTCGCGAAGACAAAGAGCCAGTCGACGTTGGCCAGACCTCGCAGCTTGACCTTGCGGATCCACGCGATGGTCTTCAACCAGCCAAACGCCGGCTCGATGCGGGGGCGCGCATGCTGGCTGATCGCGTAGCTCTCGTGACGCGTCGTCCGTTCGTCGATCGCACTGCCGCCCGGACGCGTCAGGTTCTGCGCAACGTGCGGTACCGTGCCGAGCTCGCGCGCCAGTTCCACAAACTCGAAGGTGTCGTAGCCCTTGTCCGCCCCGACAGACCGCCGGTGCAACGGCGCCCGGCGCCACCGGTCGTGCAGCATCAAGAGCGCCGCCTCGCGTTCCGCATGCCCGTCGGCGAGCGTCGCCATGGCATCGGCGATCAGGCCGTGGCGGTTTTCGATCAGGAGGTGGCCCAGGTACGACAGCCGTGCCTCACCCTGGTTCGACCGCCGATACAACCGCGAATCCGGGTCTGTCTTCGAGGCGTGGGTGTCGTTCTTCCGTGGCTGGCCACGGAAGTTTCGCCCGTCACCGTCCGAGCCCCCATCCTTGCGCTGAAAGCTCTTCTGGCTCGCCCAGGCCTCGATGAGCGTGCCGTCGACCGTGAAGTGTTCATCCGACATCAGGTCCCGCGCCCGCTCGACCACGCGCCGGAAGAAGCTCCGGGCGATCTCCTGATTGAGCAACCGGTCTCGGTTCTTCGTGAACACCGTCGGGTTCCAGATCGGTTCGTCCATGTCCATGCCGACGAACCAGCGGAACAGCAGGTTGTAGTTGAGCTGCTCCATCAACAGCCGCTCGCTGCGAATCGAATACAAGATCTGGAGCAGCTGGGCCCGCAGCAAGCGCTCGGGCGGGACCGACGGACGACCGACCTTGGCGTAGAGGCCAGTGAACTCGCGCGACATGTCGCGCAGCACCTCGTCGACCAGCGCTCGAATCGCCCGGAGCGGATGATCGGCCGGGACGCGCTGCTCGGCGGACACATAACTGAACATCGAATCGGGCTCGCGGTCGTCTCCTCGCATGCGCCTATCGTAGTACGCGATCGGACGTCTGTCGATCCCCTTTCGAGGGGTTTTTCAGCAAGCTCCTAGATTGTGATTCGGAATGCCTCGCCCGCCGCGTAGGTGTCGAAGAACTCCTGGAAGTGAACGATCTTGCCGTCGCGACACACCACTACGTGGACGAAGTCCGACTCGTAGACGCGCCCCGTTGGCTTCGCCCGGCATCTCATGTGGCCCACAACCGCGACAGTATCTTCGTTGGCAAGGAACTGCCGCGGCTCAAGGATCTCGATGTCCTCGGCTTCCCGGCCGATTCTGGCCCACTCGAGGAAACCCTGGTGACCGCGATGTGTGCCAGCCGCTGGATTGAACGGATTCTCCGGCTCGCTCCACACGACATCAGGCGCCAAACGGCCCAGTATGGCCTCGATGTCGCGTCGCGCAAACGCTGCGTACAGTTCTCGCACTACGCCGATACTCATGCTCGCTCCCCCTTCTACTTCCACCGATTGCGATTCGCCACGCCGCGGTTCCACGTCCGCCCAGCCAACAGGAGGCTGACCAGCCTACCGCTGCGATTCCTGCGAGGCCCGCAGGATAGCACCAGGCTGGCCCGCCCAAGACAACTCCGCAACTGACGAGGCGAAAGCCACTTGCGGCGGTGTCCGGCGCCGGCCACGCTGACTTGGGCCGATCTCCATGACACCTCGCGACGCTGCGGATGTCGCAGGATGGCCTCCAGTCGGCTCGGTAGGTTGGGGTTCCCTTCGACCGTCTTCCGGGCCACCCCGTGGCGCCGGCAATATGTAAAAAATCTTTGACATTGCGTCACATATTTCATACACTCAGGATCGCCATGGACAACGAACTCTCGCCGATGTCGTTCCGTGAGAAGAGCGCCTGGGTCTCGCTCGTCTCCATCGTTCTCGTGTTCGGCGCCTATTTCTCGTACGTCGGAATGGTGCTGGCGGGGCTGGCCGGGAACAGGTTGGCCCTGTTTCCTGTCATGGTCGGGGTCTTCATCGTCGCGGAGGTCGTCCTGCACGTCGCAATCGCGACGCAATCCCCGCGAGACGCGCGGACGCCAAGGGATGAACGCGAGCGGTTGATCGAGCTCAAGGCCATGCGTCCGGCGTTCTACGTGCTGCTCGTGTGCGCATTCGGATCGCTCGCGACCGCTCACGTGCGCCTGAGCGACCCGGACGATCACCTCTGGCTGATGATGCAGGCCATCCTCTTCTCCATCGCGCTCGCCGAAGCCGTCAAGTTCGCCGGACAGATCGTGTTGTACCGCCGGGACGCCTGACGTGGACACCAGAATCCGGAACAGGATTCGGCGGCTGCGCTTCGATCACGAGGAGATGACCCAGCAGGAGCTCGCCGACGCGATCGGCGTGACGAGGCAGACCGTGAACGCCATCGAGCTCGGCAAGTACTCGCCCTCGCTCGAAGTCGCGTTCCGCATTGCGGCGGTGTTCGGCGTCCCGCTCGACCAGGTGTTCCAGTACGACGGCGACCGTACGACGCCCAGCGAAGAAGAAGGTGTGATGTGCTCGACTTCGCCAAGTACGACTTCGGGTACACGTGGTACATCGGCTACGGCCTCGCCATCCCGCTCGCGCTCGCGGCGGCCGTCGTCGGCCTCGGGCTGTGGCGACGATGGCCGTGGTGGGTGACCGGGTTCGCCGGCATCGTCGGCATCTGGGCCCTCAGCGGCTTGTTCGTCGTCAACATCGCGTGGGGCATCAACAAGCCCATGGAGCTTCCGGTGCGGCGCTTTCTGGCGTCTGGAGCCGGACGCGTACTGGACGCGGGGGCGGGCTCGGGCCGGGCGGCCGTCGGTGTGCTGCTGGCGCGCCCGCAGGCCGCCGTCACCGGGCTCGACATCTACAGCGGCTACTGGGGAATCGACGACAACACGCCCGAGCGGTTCATGAAGAACGCGCGCATCGCCGGCGTCGCCGACCGCGCCGACACCCGAGTCGGCGACATGCGCGACATGCCGTTCCACGACGGCGAGTTCGACGCGGTCGTCAGCTCGTACGCGATGGACCATCTCCGGCGAGACGATCGCGCCACGGCCCTGGCGGAAGTCGCGCGCGTCCTCAAGCCGCGCGGTGAGTTCCTGCTCTTGATCGTCAATCCCGACTGGTTGACGTGGGTGTTCGCGCCGCCCATCGCGCACCATCCGCGTCCGGATCCGGCGCGATGGCGATCGCTGCTCGACCAGGCCGGCCTCGCGGTCATCCAGGAAGGCGTGGAGCCTGCGACGCTGTACTTCCTCGCCGAGAAGCGCGCACGCCTCGAGCCCTGACGTCGTGACATCGAGCACGGCGCCGCGTCGGGCCCGCTCGCATGGGACTGACGAGCTCGACAGGATGGACGCGGCCGGGTCCGACGACCGCCGGCGACGCCGACCTTGCGAGGACCCGTGGTTCATGAGGCCCCGCGGGTCGATCGGGAAGCGGCTATGCCCCGTGCGGAAGGATCAGCACCTTTCCAGCCGGGCCCGATTCCAGCGCCGTGTAGGCGTGGACGACGCGATCCAGCGGGAAGAGGGCCGCGGCGCGACCGGTCAACTGCCGCTTGCTGGCGAGGGTCAACGCTTCGGCGACGAACGCCCCAACCTGGTCGCGGCCGACGAGGCCGGCGCGAGGTCCGTACTTCGTCACGAACACCGAGCCGGCATCCATCAAGTCCTCGAGCTCGATCGCCGGCAGCGCCCCGGATAGCTGCCCGTAGTTGATCAAGCACCCGCGTGGAGCCAGGAGCTGCAGGTTGGTGCGGTACGCGGCGGCGCCGACCGGATCGAAGACCGCGGAGGCGCCACGCCGGTCTGTCGCGCTCCGGACCCCTTGACCGACGTCCTCGGTCGCCCGATCGATGACGAGCGCGGCTCCCGCCGCGCGCACTCTCTCGGTCCGTGCGCCACTCGCGATGCCTATGACCTTCACGCCTCGCTCCGCCAGTGACGCCACGAGCAGCAGACCGACCGAACCGGCGGCGCCCCAGACGACGGCCGTGGAACCTCGTTCCAGCGGCCAATGACGCGCGAGTCCCGCCGCCGTGGCGCCGCCGTGTGCCAGGCTCGCGCCGTCCTCGAAACTCAGGTTGTCCGGGAGACGCGCCAGCATCGCTGCCGGAGCGACCACGAACGTCGCGCACGATCCGAACACGGCCGTCCAGCACACGCGCGCTCCCGGCGTGATGGCGACATCCGGTCCGGCGGCGACCACCACGCCCGCACCCTCGAAGCCGACGGCGTACGGAAACGGGATCGTGATCGAGTAGGTGCCTGCTCGAATCAGGGTCTCGACGTGGTTCAACCCGACGGCCTCCACCCGGACGAGGACCTCGCCGGACCCCGGCGGTGGGAGACGCTCGACGTCGACCTGGAGAACGTCGGGCGCACCCGGCCGCCGCGCATACGCAGCCCGTCGTTCCATGGAACCGTCGGTCATGCGCTATGATGCAAGCAAATACTTGCTTTTGTCAGCTTGCATTCATGGCCAAACCCAGGACGGCAGGTGGAGCGGGGCTTTCTCCCCGCAAATCGCCCCGGCAGGAGCGTTCCCGAGCGACGGTTGAGGCGATCCTGCAGGCGGCGACTGACATTCTGATGCGCCAGGGTGCCGGTCGTCTGACGACGAACCGGATCGCCGAGCGCGCCGGCGTCAACATCGCGTCCCTCTATCAGTACTTTCCAGGCAAGCACGCGATCCTCGCGGAGCTCCGGCGGCGGCATGGCGCAGAGCGGCGCGCGGCGATCCGACAGGTCTTGATGGAGCGCCGCGGCGACAGCCTCGAATCGACGCTGCGGGCGCTGGTCTCGATGGGTGTGGCGGCACACGCCGTGAATCCGGCGCTGCAACGTGTCTTCAGCCAGGAGCTGCCGCAACTTCGTTATGCCGACGTCGCGGCGACCGACGCACTGCTGTTTGGCGAGTTTCGAGCGCTGCTGGCCCGTTCGGCGACCGGGATCCCGGATCGCGACCTGGCGATGTGGATGGTCGTGACCGCCGCGGATGCCGTCATTCATCGCGCAGTCGTCGAGCGCCCCGACGATCTGGCGAACGGCTCGATCGCAAACGAACTGGTCACGTTGCTGCTGCGTTACTTGAACCGATCCACGCAGTGACCGCGCACTCAGTCGCTCGATGATTCCTGCTGCGATCGGGATCCCCTGAGCGGGCTGGCAGGTACGGTGCGACTCTGAACGTGGCGACGGCACCGCCAGCGTCGCGACACCGAAGACGGGGCATCGTCCGGCGCACTCGCCCACGCCGTGTTCGGCCTCGGACCCATCTCGAAGACGAGCGTGCCGCCCTTCACGATGTCCGCGTGCAGCAGGGTCGCGCGGTCGTACGGTGCGCCGGGCCCGAGCTCACTCTTTCCTGACGATATCCACCGAAATCTCGACCGCCGGAATCGTCCCGCGGTTCTCGAGCCAATGCAGGGTGTTCCGGTCCTCGGGCCAGCCCACGCCCGGCCCGTAGTCCGTCGCGACGCCGTCTCGATGGTCGGTGATCGTGCCCTGCAGGATGTAGACGGTGCCGGGCCGGCCTTTGTGGTCGTGGACCGGGCCGAAGACGGCTCCAGGCTCCATGGTCACCAGGCGCATGCGAAGCTGGCGCCCCGCCATGCCCTCGATCTCGGGGCCCAGGTCAACCGTTGACAGTAACTTCACGGTGACGCCTTTCGTCTCGGGCGCCACCTTCTCGTCGCTCATCGTGCGCTCCTCGCCTGTGCTGATCCCGGCGGACTATCCGCGCAGGATCTTCTCCATGGGCCTGCCCTTGGCCAGCTCGTCCACCAGCTTGTCGAGGTACCGGATCTTCCGCATCAGCGGGTCCTCGATCTCCTCGATGCGAACGCCGCAGATGACGCCGGTGATCTTGCCTGCGTTGGGATGGAGCGCCGGCGCTTCGGCGAAGAATGTCTGGAGGTCCTTCCTCTCCTTGATCTGCTTCACCAGCGCCTGCGCCGTGTAGCCCGTCAGCCAGCAGATGACCTCGTCGACCTCCTTCTTCTTGCGGCCTTTCTTTTCCGCCTTCTGGACGTAGAGGGGATACACGCTCGCAAACGACATCCTGAAGACCCGTTGCTGGTCCATGGGTTCCTCCCTTGGGCGCCGTCGCGCGCCAGCGCGAAGGCGGCCCACGCCTCAGCGCGCCGTCATCGAATACGGCGCGGCGTCCGGGCCGCTCGCCCACGCGGTGTTCGGCTTCGGGCCCATCTCGAAGACGAGCGTGCCGCCCTTGACGATGTCCGCGTGGCGCAGGTAGGCGCGGCCGTAGGGGGCGCCGTCGAGCGTGGCCGACTGGATGTACATGTTCTCGGGCGACAGGTTCCGCGCCTCGATCGTGAACGTCCGTCCCGCCGGCAGGTGGATCACGGCCTTCGGCAGCGCCGGCGTGCCGATCGCGTACTGCCCGCTGCCCGGCGTCACCGGGTAGAACCCCATCGAGCTGAAGATGTACCAGGCGGACATCTGCCCGCAGTCCTCGTTGCCGCTGATCCCCTCGGGCGTGTCGTCGAACAGGTGGTTCATGATCTGGTGGACGCGCGCCTGCGTCTTCCAGGGCGCGCCCGCGTAGTCGTACAGGTAGGCGATGTGCTGGCTCGGCTCGTTGCCGTGCGCGTACTGGCCGATGAGGCCCGAGATGTCCTCGACCTGCTTGTACTTCGACTCGTCCCCCTTCACGACGAACAGCTGGTCGAGCTTGTCGATGAACGTGTCGCGGCCGCCCATGAGATCGATCAAGCCCTGCACGTCCTGCGGCACGTACCACGTGTACTGCCAGGCGTTGCCCTCGGTGTAGTCGCTGCCGTACTGCGCGTAGATGGGGTCGAACGGCTCGTTGAACGCGCCGTCGGTCCTCTTCGCGCGCATGAAGCCGGTCTTCGGGTCGTAGATGTGGCGGAAGTTCGCCGCCCGCGCCATGAACGTCCGGGCGTCGTCCTCGTGGCCGAGCGCCTTCGCCATCTGCCCGATCGTCCAGTCGTCGTAGGCGTACTCGAGCGTCTTCGACGCACCCTCCACCTCCACGTCGATGGGCACGTAGCCGTACTTCATGTAGGCGCCGAGGCCGCCGTACGGCGCGTAGGTGGCGCTGGCCTTCATGGCCGCGAACGCCGCCTCGGCGTCGAAGTTGCGGATGCCCTTGAGGTACGCGTCGGCGATGACCGCGACGGCGTGGTAGCCGATCATGCACCACGTCTCGTTCGAGCCGAACGACCAGATCGGCAGGATGTGGTGCACGCTCTGCCGCTGGTGCGCCAGCATCGACTGGATCATCTCGCCGTCCCGCCCGGGCTGCGTGATCGTCAGCAGCGGATGCTCCGCCCGGTACGTGTCCCACAGCGAGAAGATGTGGTAGTTGGTGAACCCGTCGGCGTGGTGGACGTCGCCGTCGAGGCCCCGGTAGCGCCCGTCCACGTCCATGTAGGTCACCGGCGCGAGCATCGTGTGGTACGCGGCGGTGTAGAAGTTGCGCTTCTCCTTCCGCGTGCCGTCCACGACGATCGTCGAGAGCGCCTCGGCCCACGCTCGCCTCGCCGCCGCGCGCACGGCGTCGAAGTCCCACCCGGGCGCCTCGGCGCGCAGGTTCTTCAGCGCGCCGTCGATCCCGACCGACGAGATCGCCACCTTCACCTCGATCGTCCCGCCCGGCGGCGGCGCGAAGTCGAAATACGCCTTCAGCTTCCGGCCGCCGACGTCGGGGTAGTCCTCGTACCGCGGGCCCTGCCGGCCGAACCCCTTGTAGACCTCCGGCGCCTCGTTGACGATCCCGTAGGAGGTGAAGGGCGTGGAGAACTCGATGGCGAAGTACACCGTCCGGTGCGGCGCCCAGCCCCGCGTCTCCCGGTACCCGGTCACCGTCGTCCGGTTCTCGACGCGCAGCTGCGACCAGAGCACCTTGCCGTCGTAGTTGTAGATGCTGCTGACGAGGTCCAGGATCACGTGCGCGGGGCCGCCCCGCTCGAACGTGTAGCGGTGCACGCCGACGCGGGTGGTGGCGGTCAGCTCGGCCTTGATGCCGTAGTCCTGCAGGAGGACCGAGTAGTAGCCCGGCTCGGCCGACTCGTGGTCGTGCGAGAAGCGGGAGCGGTAGCCGGCGTCGGGATCGTCCTTGGGGCCGGGGTCGAGCTGCAGGGGCCCGGTCGTCGGCATCAGCAGCACGTCACCGAGGTCCGAGTGCCCCGTGCCGCTGAAGTGCGTGTGGGCGAAGCCGAGGATCGACGTGTCGCCGTACTGGTAGCCCGCGCACCAGCGGAAGCCGCCCTTGAACGAGGGCGCGTCGGTCTCGGGACTGAGCTGGACCATCCCCCACGGAACGGTCGCGCCGGGATAGGTGTGTCCTTCGCCGCCCGTCCCGATGAACGGGTCGACGTAGTCGACCGGCGTCCGGCCGCCGGCGTCCGGGGCGGCCTGCGCCACGGCGCGCGCCGGCGCGGCGCCCGCGGCCACCGCGAGTGCCGCGATGAGCCCCCACGTCCGGATGCCCGTCCGCCGTCCCGTGCCGCGCGCGTGTCCTCGAGCCATGTAAGACCGCCTCCCCGAAGCTTCGTCCGTTCACGTGATTGTAGGACGCCGCCCGCCGCCGCGCACGCCCGGCTCTGATATACTCGATTCATCCCCCCTTGAGTGGACGCGCGGCGCGCGGCATCCCTCGACTGTCGCCCAGGATGCCCTGAGCCAGGTCGAAGGGCATCCCTTCCCCCACAGCGACGTGCGGCCAACGAGCGATTCCCATGGACGCCCACGAACGCGTGCTCATCGTCGAGCCCGACGATACCCTGCGGACCCGGCTGGAGACGTGGCTGCGAGCCGAGCAGTGCGACGTGCGCGCCGCGTCGAGCGGCGCGGGCGGGCTCGGCCTGCTGGCGCACCTCCCCTTCGACCTCGTGATCGCGGACGCCGGCGGCGCCGGCCGCGACCTGCTGCGCGACATCCGCGACCGGCGGCCCGATCTGCCCGTCATCCTGATCTACCCGCCGGAGAACGGCGCCGGCGCGCCGGCGGCCCTGGCGGACGAGGCGGCCCGCGCCGCGCGCGTGGCCGACCTGCTGGGCAGCGTCGAACGCGCCGTCCTGCCGCGCGGGCCGGACCGGGCCGACGCCCACGCGCACGCGCCCGGCCCGCCCTACGTCATCGGCGCCGGACCCGCCGTCGAGGCGGACGACCCGCCGGAGGCGCTCCGCACCCTCGCGGACGTCGAGCGGGCGCACATCCTGCGAACGCTCGACGCCGTCGGCGGCAACAAGGCGCGCGCCGCGCGCGTGCTCGGCCTCGACCGGAAGACGCTGTACCGCCGCCTGGCGCAGTACGCCAGCCGCAACTCCGAACACGAGGTGTAGGGGCGACCCGGCGGGTCGCCCCTACACGGCCTGGCGCCCGACGCGACACCTCCGCCCCATGGCGGACGTCCCCCGCCCCCCGGCCCCAGCCCCCTGGTCCCCGGCCTCCGGAGCGTTGACGCGCGCGGCGGCAATCGCGACAATCGCACCACGCGCCCGGCGTGCCGGGCCCGCCCACCCCAGGAGGCCTCATGCCGGACCGCCGCTCGCGCCTGCCGCTTGCCGCCCTGCTGGTGCTCGTCCTCACGGCCTGCGCCGCGCCGGAACCGGCGCCCCGGCCGGGCCCGGACCTCGCGACGACGCCGACGCTCTACGTGGTGGGCTACGCGCACCTCGACACGCAGTGGCGCTGGGACTACGCGCAGACCATCGACGAGTTCCTCCCGAAGACGATGCACGACAACTTCGCGCTCTTCGCGAAGTACCCGCACTACGTGTTCAACTTCAGCGGCGCGAACCGCTACCGGTTGATGAAGGAGTACTACCCGGCCGACTACGCGAAGGTGAAGGAGTACGTCGCGGCCGGCCGCTGGTTCCCGGCCGGGTCGGCCATGGAGGAGAGCGACGTCAACTCGCCGTCGGCCGAGTCGCTCTTCCGCCAGATCCTGTACGGCACCCAGTTCTTCCGCCGCGAGTTCGGCCGGACCAGCGCGGAGTACATGCTGCCCGACTGCTTCGGGTTCCCGGCGTCGCTGCCGAGCATCCTCGCCCACGCGGGGCTGAAGGGCTTCTCCACGCAGAAGCTGACGTGGCACTCGGCGGCGCAGGTCGGCGGCGAGGACTCGCCCGAGCAGACGCCGGAGGGCGTGCCCTTCAACGTGGGGTTCTGGGAAGGCCCCGACGGGCACGGCGTGGTCGCCGCGCTCAACGCGGGCGACTACACGGGCGACATCTACGACGACCTGAGCAAGCCCCCGCCGCCCATGAAGGACGACGTGCGGTACCCGCCGGTCGACTGGGTCGCGCGCGTGGCGCGCGACGGCGAGGCATCAGGCCTGAAGACCGACTACCACTACTTCGGCACCGGCGACACGGGGGGCGCGCCGCGCGAGGCGTCGGTGCGGCTGCTCGAGGCCATCGTCACGAAGGGCGAAACGGTGCCGCCGGCGCGGCCGGCGCCCGGCCAGCGCCGCGAGGACGTGCCGCCGCCGTCCGGTCCGGCGGTGCGCGTGGGCGACGGGCCGCTGCACGTGGTGTCGAGCACGGCCGAGCAGATGTTCCTCGACATCGCGCCGGACCAGACGTCGAAGCTCCCGCGCTACAAGGGCGACCTCCTGCTCATCGAGCACTCGGCCGGCTCGCTCACCTCGCAGGCGTACATGAAGCGCTGGAACCGCCAGAACGAGGTGCTGGCCGGCGCCGCGGAGCACGCGTCGGTGGCGGCGGCGTGGCTCGGCGGCCGGCCGTACCCGCGGGCGCGGCTGAACGCCGCCTGGACGCTCGTGATGGGCGGCCAGTTCCACGACATCCTGCCGGGGACGAGCATCCCGAAGGCCTACGAGTATTCGTGGAACGATGAAGTGCTGGCGATGAACCAGTTCGCGGACATCGCCGCGAGCGCCAGCGCCTCGGTGGCGTCGGTCCTCGACACGCGCGCCGAGGGCACGCCGGTCGTCGTCTACAACCCGCTGGACGTGGCGCGCGAGGACGTGGTCGAGGCGACGGTGCCGTTTGCCGGCGGCGCGCCGAAGGCCGTGCGCGTGGTGGGCCCGGACGGCAAGGACGTGCCGGCGCAGATCGACGGGGACACGGTCGTGTTCCTGGCCCGCGTGCCGTCGGTGGGCTATGCGGTGTTCGACGTGCGTCCGGCGGACGCGCCCGCCGAGGCGGGCCCGCTGGCCGTGACGACGTCGTCGATCGAGAACGCCCGGTACCGGATCGCGATCGACCGCCATGGCGACATCGCGAGCCTGTTCGACAAGACGCTCGGCAAGGAGCTCCTGGCCGCCCCGGCGCGGCTCGCGATCACCACCGATCGGCCGGTGGACTGGCCGGCGTGGAACATCGACTGGGCCGACGCGAAGAAGCCGCCGCGCGCCTATGTCGGCGGTCCCGCCACGGTCCGCATCGTCGAGCGCGGGCCGGCGCGCGTGGCGCTCGAGGTGTCGCGCACGGCCGAGGGCTCCACCTTCGTTCAGACGATTCGCCTCGCGGCCGGCGGCGCCGGCGACCGCGTCGAGATCGCAAACGTGATCGACTGGCGGACGAAAGCGGCGAACCTGAAGGCCGCCTTTCCGCTGACCGCGTCGAACCCGCTCGCCACCTACAACTGGGACGTCGGCACCATCCAGCGCGGGAACGACAACGAGCGGAAGTACGAGGTGCCGTCGCACCAGTGGGTGGATCTCACCGACGCCGGCGGCGGCTACGGCGTCACGGTGCTCACCGACTGCAAGAACGGCTCGGACAAGCCCGACGACCGCACGCTGCGCCTGACGCTCCTGCGCACGCCGGGCATCGGCACGGGCAACGGGAAGTACTACAGCGACCAGGCGACGCAGGACTGGGGCCGGCACACGTTCGTCTACGGCCTCGCCGCCCACGCCGGCGACTGGCGCGAGGGACGGACCAACCGGCAGGCGCTCCGGCTGAACGAGCCGCTCATGGCGTTCGTGGCCGCGCCGCACGACGGCCCGCTCGGCCGAACGTTCTCCCTGGTGTCGATCTCGAGCCCGCAGGTGCGCCTGCTGGCGCTGAAGAAGGCCGAGGAGAGCGACGAGATCGTGGTGCGGCTCGTGGAGACCGATGGCAAGCCCGCCATGCCGGTGCACGTGTCGTTCGGGGCGCCGATCCGTTCGGTTCGAGAGGTCGACGCGGCCGAACGGACGATCCGCGGACCGGCGGAGAGCGGCGGCATCCGCGTGGACGACCTGGTGACGACCTTCAGGCCGTACGAGCTGCACACGTTCGCGGTGACGCTCGGCACGCCGCCGGCGACGGCCATGGCGCCCACCTACGGCGCCGTGACGCTGCCCTACGACCGCACGGTCTCGACGGCCGACGGCGCGACGACGCCGGAGGGGTTCGGCCCTCGACCGGGGTTCCGGCGCCAGCCTGCCGGCCGAGATGCTGCCGGCGACGCTCCCGTACGCGGGCGTCGCCTTCGCGCTGTCGCCGTCGACGGGCGGCGCGCCCGACGCGGTCGTCCCGCGCGGGCAGACGATCGCGCTGCCCGACGGCCAGTGGGACCGCGTGTACGTCCTGGCCGCCTCCGCCGGCGGCGACCGGCGCGTGACGTTCCAGGTCGGCGGACCGGTCGGAGGCCGTGACGGTCCAGGACTGGGGCGGCTACATCGGCCAGTGGGACGACCGCACGTGGCGCACGACGCAGGAAGGTGAGCGGACGGTGCTCGAGTACACGGGCCTCAGGCCGGGCTTCATCAAGCGGGCGCCGGTGGCCTGGTTCGCCTCGCACCACCACGACGCGAACGGCCGCAACGTCGCGTACGGCTACGCGTACCTCTTCGCGTACGCGCTCGACGTGCCGCCGGGCGCGCGGACGCTCACGCTGCCGACCGACGATGCCGTCCGGATCCTGGCCGTCACCGCCGCCCGCGGCGGCGGCGAGGCGCGCCCGGCGCACCCGCTGTACGACACATTGGCGCGCTGACCGATACTGCCCTCCAGGCGGGAGTAGCCGGGCGTGGACCGCGCGGGCGGGCCGTTCGGCCCGCCCCTTCGTCGGTGATGGGGGCCCGACGCTACCGCGCCTTCTTCCGCGCGAGCGCGCGGATGCCCGCGAGCGCCACGACGGCGATGTGGTCGGCGATCTCGTCGATGTGCCGCGGCGAGAGCCGGAAGTCCGGCGCGAGCCGTTCGGTGACGGGGTTGGGCTGGCAGAAGAGGCACTCGGCGTGGATGCCCGCCACGACGCGCGTCACGCGCGGGTCGCGCGGCGGCCGGCCCATGAGCTCGCTGACCAGCGTCCGCAGGTAGTCCACGCGCGGCCGGATGGCCTGGTCCACGATCAGGTCCAGGGCGGACGTCGGGTCGGCCATCTCGCGCTGCATCAGCCCGTGGATCCAGGACGCGCGCCCCTGCCCCAGCAGCCGCTGCAGGTACACGCGGATGTAGCCGCGCAGCCGCTCCTCGGTCGAGCGGCCCCGCCCGGCGGACCAGAGCGCCTGGCTCGTGTCCCGCATGGCGTCGATCGCGGTCCGCACCACCTCCTCGTAGAGCCCCATCTTGTGGCGGAAGTGGTAGTTCACCGCGGCCACGTTGGCGCCCGCCTCCCGGCAGATCTCGCGCACGGTGACGGCGCGGAAGCCGCGCTCGGCGAACAGCCGCGCCGCGGCCTCGACCAGCCGCCGGCGCGTCTCCTGATCGCTCGCCGCCGCCCGCGTCGCGCTCCTCACAGCGTCCGCCTGAAGAGCATCGTCGCCACGGTCATGGTCCCGACCGAAAACAGGAGGAGATAGAGCAGATCGCCGCCGATCGCGGAGAAGCCGGTGTCGCGCAGCAGCAGGCTCTTGAGCGCGTGCACCGCGTAGGTGAACGGATCGACCGTCGCCAGGTAGCGCATCCACGTGGGGAACGCCTGCTGCGGGTAGACGGCGCCGCTCGGGAAGAACAGCAGCGTGTTCAGCACGCCGAACGTGGCGCGCGGCACGAGCGGGTCGGTCACGCGCACCATGAACAGGAACATCATGCTGACGAGCGCGAGCGCCGTGATCACGATGACCGCCATCAGCCGGACGAGCCGCATCAGCTCGAGCGGGTGCGGGATGCCGGCGATGAACGACCCGACCACCGCCAGGACGGCGCCCGCCATCACCGCCTTGATGGTCCCCGACAGGTTGAAGCCCGAGATCAGCTCGAACTTCGTGATCGGCGTGACCAGGTAGCCCTCGTGCAGGCCGCGCGCCTTGTCGTCGATGAAGATGATGCCGCCGCCGATCATCACCATCATGTAGATCGACAGCGTGATCGTGCCCGGCAGCAGGTACTGGATGTAGGGCACGTACGGGTACACCTCGACGACGTCCAGGCTCACCTGCGAGGGGATCCGGGCGGTTCCGGCCGACCGGCCGTTGTAGGCGTCGACGAGGCCGGTCAAGCTGCCGACCAGCGCCGAGGCGACGAAGTTGTCGGTGTTGTCCTCGATGAGCGCGATGCGCGGACCGTCCCGCGCGAGCCGGCGCCGGGAGAAGTCCGGCGGAATCGTGAGCACGCCGTTGATGCGGCCCGTGCGCAGGTCGGCCAGCGCCCGGCCCTGGTCCGCGTACTCGACCGTGTCGAAGGTCTGCGCGTTCGCCGCGATGGCGCCGGCCAGCTCGCGCACCTGCACCGCCGGCAGCGCGTGGTCCTGGTCCACGACGCCGACGGTCAGGTGCTTCACGTTGCCGCCGAACGCGTAGCCCAGCACGACGAGCTGCACGACCGGGAAGATGAGCGTGACGACGATGAGCGTCGGGCTCCGGCGGAAGCGCCGCAGCTCGCGTTCGACGATGGCCAGGGTCCGTTGCATGATCCGCTCCCACCCCTAGTCGCGCGGGCGGTACCGGTGCGAGAAGTCGTGCACCGGCGCCTCCTGCAGCGCGTCGCGCAGCTGCCGCCCCGTGTAGTGCACGAACACGTCGTCGAGCGTCGTGCTCTGCACCGAGAGGGACCGTACCGTCACGCCGGCCGCCGACGCCGCCGCGAGGAGCGCCGTCGTGGTGGCCGGGCCGTTGTTCGAGGCGATCCGGTAGACCGAGTCCTGGGCCGCGACGCTCTCGACCTGGGGCAGCGCCTCCAGGCGCGCGCCCCAGTCGCCGGGCGCGGCGTCGAAGGCGACCTCCAGGACGTTGCGGCCCGGGATGGCGGTCTTGAGCTTCAGCGGCGGGTCGAGCGCCTTCATCTGCCCGTGGTCCACGATCGCGACGCGGTCGCAGAGCCGGTCCGCCTCGTCCATGTAGTGCGTGGTGAGGAGCACGGTGAGCTCGTGCCGCGCCTTCACCCGCTGCAGCATCTCCCAGACGGCGACGCGCGAAACCGGGTCGAGGCCGGTGGTCGGCTCGTCGAGGAAGAACACCCTGGGCTCGTGGACGAGGCCGCGCGCGATCTCGACGCGGCGGCGCATGCCGCCCGACAGGTTCTTCACGGGCTTGTCCGCCCAGGCGGTCAGCTCGACGGCCTCGAGCAGCTCCTTCATGATGCGCGTGCGCCGCTCGCGCGGCACGCCGTACAGCTTCGCGAAGATGAGCAGGTTCTCCTCGACGCTGAGCTCGAGGTCGCTCGTCATCGCCTGCGGAATCACGCCGATGGCGCGCCGGACGCCGTCGGCCTGGGTGACGATGTCGAAGCCGGCGACGCGCGCCGCGCCGGCGGTCGGCGGGATGAGCGTCGTGAGCATCCGGATCAGCGTGGACTTGCCGGCGCCGTTGGGGCCGAGCAGGCCGAAGATCTCGCCCGGGCGCACGTCGAAGGAGATCTGGTCGACCGCCGTGAAGTCGCCGAAGCGCTTGGTGAGCGCCTGGACCTCGATCGCGCTCATTTCGCGTCCGCCGGCCGCGCCGCGAGCGGGAAGAGGACGTAGGCCGTCATGCCGACGGCCAGGCGGCGGTCGCGGTTGTCCACGCGCAGCCGGATCTCGAACGTCTTGATGTCGCGCTTGGTGCGGCTGACGTCGCGCTGCGTGGCGAAGCCCGCGTCGACGCCGCGGTAGAAGACGGTGCCCGGGCGCTCCACGCCCGAGGGCAGCCGCACGGTCAGCGTGTCGCCCAGCCGCACGCGGTCGATGTAGGTCTCCTCCACGTCGGCGCGCACCCACAGGTCGTCGGGGTTGATGAGGGTGACGATCGGCTGGCCGACCGTGATCACCTCCCCCTGGCGCACGGCGCGCACGTCCACGAGCCCGTCGATCGGGGCGCGGACCTCCGTGTAGCCGAGGATCACGTCGGCCTTCGCGCGCTGCGCGTCGGCCGCGGCCAGCTGCTGCTGGTTGGCGTGCAGCTGGCTCCGCTTGATGGCGATCTGGTCGGCGTTCGACTGGGCCATGGCCAGCGCGGCGCGCGCGGCGTCGGCCTGCTTCTTCAGGGCGTCGACGGCCGCGGCGGCGGCCTGCTCGGCCGTCCGGGCCTGGTCGTAGTTCTGCTGGGGCGTCAGGGCCTGGTGGTACAGCTGCTCGGAGCGCGTGCGCGTCACGCGCGCGTTCTCGAGCGTGGCCTCCGCCTGCACCTGCTGGGCCTCGGCGGCGGCGAGCGTGGCCTGCGCCTGCTTGATCTCCTGAACGCTCTGCTGCTCCTGGAGGCGGAGCGCGACCTCGCCCTCGCGCACCTGCGCGTCGACGCCGGCCGCGTTGTGCGTGTAGTAGGCGCTGTCGGCGCGGAGCGCGGCCGGGGCGATGACGGCGACGAGCTGCCCCGCCTTGACGGGGTCGCCCTCCTTCACGAGCAGCTTCTCGACCTGGCCGCCCACCTGCGGCCCGACGATGACGTCGTGGGTGGTGACGATGCCGGTGAGGACGAGCGTGCCGGGCCCGCGCCCGAACACGGCGTAGGCGACGGCGCCGCCGACGGCGACGAGCAGCAGAGCCAGCAGAATCTTGCGAGCCATTGAGGAGGCCTCGTGGAAAGCACCCGACCGCCGGGGGCGCGCGTGGTATGAACACATGTATAAAACAGTTGTTTGACTCCCGTCAAGCCCCTGGCGCCCGCGCGGATCGCGCGTGATACAATTTCCGGCGTCCATCGGGGTCGATCCGCTCGACCGGCCCGCCGTGTTCTCCCCCCGTCCGTCACAACCGCCGCGAAAGAGAATATGCCGACGTACACCCGTCACCGGATTCAATTCCCCCCGAGGGAAGCCGACCACCTGAGCCAGGACAAGGCCTTCTTCGACCTGATCGAGGACGGCTCGAAGCGTCGTCTCCGCTTCCACGACTACGACGAGATCTACAAAGTGCCCGGGCTCTACGAGCAGCTGTTCTACGATCGCCTGAAGTGCCAGTCGCCCGCCAAGGTGGCCGAGATCCTCGAGCATTCCGTGGCCCAGTCGCGCGAGCAGTTCACGCAGCTGCGCGTGCTCGACCTGGGCGCCGGCAACGGCATGATGGGCGAGGCGCTGAAGAAGTACGGCGTCTCCCGCCTGGTCGGCGTGGACATCATCCCCGAGGCGAAGACGGCCGCCGTGCGCGACCGGCCGGGCCTCTACGACGCCTACTACGTGGCCGACTTCTGCCAGCTGACCGACGACCAGCGCGACGATCTGACGCAGTGGTCCTTCGACTGCCTCACCACCGTCGCGGCGCTCGGCTTCGGCGACATCCCGCCGCAGGCCTTCATCACCGCGTTCAACATGGTCCAGGACGAGGGCTGGGTGGCCTTCAACATCAAGGAGACCTTCCTCGAGCTGAGCGACACCTCCGGGTTCTCGCAGGTCATCCGGCAGCTCGTCTTCTCGGAGTTCTTCAAGCTGTACCGCCTCGAGCGCTACCGGCACCGCATCTCCATCGACGGCGAGCCCGTGTACTACTTCGCGATCGCGGGGCGGAAGCACGCGCCCGTGACGCCGGAGTTCGCCGCCCAGTTCGGGTGCTGACGCCGCCGCCGGGGGACCGCCGGCCGTGCTAGCATGCACCTGGCCATGGGCACCGTTCTGGAGACCGCCCGACTCGCGCTCCGTGAGCTGACGCTGGCCGATCTCGATTTCGTCGCCGAGCTCTTCGCCGACCCCGAGGTCATGCGCTTCCATCCGAAGCGGTTCGACCGGCAGGAGTCGGAGGCCTGGCTCCAGCGGCAGCTGCGGCGCTACCAGGATCACGGCCACGGCATCTGGCTGACGACGGCGCGCGGCGGCTCGGCGCCGCTCGGACTGGTCGGGCTGATGCTGCAGGAGGTCGAAGGGACCTGGGAGCCGGAGATCGGCTACTTCATCCACCGGCCCTACTGGCGGCGCGGGTACGCGACCGAGGCGGCGCTCGGCGTGCGCGCGCACGCGTTCGGCCCGCTCGGCAAGCGCCGCGTCATCTCGCTGATCCTGCCGCCGAACACGCCGTCGCAGGGCGTCGCGCGCAAGCTCGGCATGCGGCCCGAGCGCGAGGTCCAGTTCCGCGGCTTCACCCACCTGCTCTTCGCGGTGGAGGCCCCGCGGTGATCCGGCGGCACAGGTCAAAGACCTGTGCCACCCTCGGGGCGACACCCGTAGCGCACACCTTCAGGTGTGCGCCGAGGGACCTTGCAGGGGCGACCTGCCAGGTCGCCCCTACTCCTGTTTCAAGGCTGCGACAGGATCGACGGACAGCGCGTGCCGCGCCGGCAGGTAGCACGCGAGCACGGCCGCGGCCGCGAGCACGGCCGCGACGCCCGCGTAGGTCGCCGGGTCCTCCGGCGTCACCCCGACGAGCAGGCTCGCCATCAGCTGCGCCAGCGCGACGGCGCCCGCGACGCCCACGCCCAGGCCGACGGCGACGGGCCGCATCCCCTGCCGCACGATCAGCCAGAGCACGCCCAGAGGGCTGGCGCCGAGCGCCACGCGCACGCCGATCTCGGTCGTGCGCCGCGAGACCGAATAGGCCAGCACGCCGTAGACGCCGGCCAGCGCGAGGAGCAGCGCCACCGCGGCGAAGGCCGCGAGCAGCAGCATCACGAAGCGGCGCGACGCCACCGAGACGGACACCACCTGGTCGAGCGTGGCCACGTCGGACAGCGGCAGCGCCGGATCGATCGCCGCGAGCGTCGAGCGGAGGAGCGGCACCACGGCGGCGGGCGCGCCGGCCGCGTGCACCACGATCTGAATCGGCGACCGCGCCGCGCCGTAATACGGCAGGTACACGGCCCGCGTCGGGTCGCGCTCGAGGCCGCGCTCGCGCTGGTCGCCCACCACCCCCACGACCTCGGCCACGTTGTCGTTCTGGCCCTTCCACAGCACGATCTGGCGCCCGATGGGGTCTCCGCCCGGCCACAGCATCTCGGCGACGCTGCGGCTGACGATGGCGCGCCAGGGCTTGCCGATCTCGTCCTGCGCGGTGAACGTCCGCCCCCGCAGCAGCGGAATGCCCATCGTCTGGAAGTAGTCGCGCGTCACGAGGCGCCAGCTCGCCCAGGGCACGGCCTGCCCCGACACGTCCGGTCCGCCGACGGCCGCGAACCCGAGGCCGGTATTCCCGCCCACCAGCGGCCGCGAGCTGACGGCGCCGGCCGACACCACCTGCGGGCTCGCCTCGACCCGCGCCAGCAGGCCCACCAGGAACTGCTTCGCGCGCGCGCCGTCGTAGGCCGGCGGCAGGCTGACGGCGGCCACGAGCCGGTGCTCGGTCTGGAACCCCCGGTCCGCGCCGAGGACGGCGGCGAAGCTGCGCACCAGGAGCCCGGCGCCGACGAGGAGGACGAGGGCCAGGCCGATCTCGGCGGCGACGAGCGCGCCCCGGAGGCGGCGCTGCCCGCGGGCGCCGGCCACGCCGCGCTCGCCCTCGCGCAGCGCCCGCACCAGGTCGCCATAGGGCGCCTGGAGCGCGGGCACCAGCCCGGTCGCCAGCCCGGTGACGAACGCGGCGACGAGCGTGAACGCGAGCACGCGCCCGTCGATGCCCGCGCCGGCGAGCCGCGGGATGTCGCCGGGGTCGAACGCCCGCAGCAGCCCGAGGCCGCCCGCCGCCAGCGCGAGCCCGAGGCCCGCGCCGACGAGGCCGACCACGCACGACTCGACGAGCGCCCGCCCGACCAGGCGGCCGCGGCCGGCGCCGAGCGCCGCCCGGAGCGCGTGCTCGCGGGCGCCGCCGGTGGCCTTCGCGAGGAAGAGGTTCGTCAGGTTGACGCAGGCGATGAGCAGCAGGAAGCCGACCGCGCCCATCAGCACCCACAACGCGCGCCGCAGCCCGGCGCTCGCCACCCACTCGCTCGACGGGCCGGCGCCGATGCCCATGCCGTGATCGTCGGCCGGGTACTCCGCCGCGAGCTCGCGCGCCACGCGATCGAGGTCCGTGCGCGCCGCGTCGATCGACACGCCGGCCTTCAGGCGCCCGATCGCCGCCAGCTCGAAGCTGTTGCGGTCGGCGTCCGCGCGGTGCACGAGCGGCACGAACACGTCGGCCGCGTCGAGCCACGGGGTGCCCTGCGGCAGGACGCCGACCACGATGTAGCCGGCCCCGTCGAGCGTGAGCGTCCGCCCGACGACCGCGGGATCGGCGCCGAAGCGGGCGGTCCACAGGCGGTGGCCGAGCAGCACGACGTGGTGGTCGTGGCCGGGCTCGCCTTCCTCGTCCAGGAACGTGCGGCCGGCCTCGGGCGCGACGCCGAGGACGCGGAAGAAGCCGGACGAGACCTCGGCGGCGCTCAACTGCTCCGGGTACTCGAGGCCCGAGAGATTCATGCTCGTCCAGCCCATGGCGCCGACGCCCTCGAGAGTTCGGTTGCGGGCCTGGACGTCCCAGACGTTGGCGTGCGTGAACGAGGCGTGGTCCCACCCGCGGTCGAGACGGGTCTCCCAGAGCTCGACGAGGCGGTCGGGCTCGCGGAACGGCAGCGGCCGGAGGAGCACGGA
Source organism: uncultured Acidobacteriota bacterium (assembly GCA_963812185.1). Lineage (GTDB taxonomy): Bacteria > Acidobacteriota > Vicinamibacteria > Vicinamibacterales > JAHECP01 > JAHECP01. The sequence continues at coordinate 583,684 of CAWEUE010000005.1, read as the reverse complement.
CCGGATGACGCTGAAGATGGCGGTGTTGGCCCCGATGCCCAGGGCGAGGGTCAGGACGGCGATCGACGTGAAGCCCGGCCGCGCGGCGAGCGCGCGCGCCGCGTGGCGGATCTCCTGCATCAGCGCGTGCACGGGCAGACCTCCGCGAGCCGATCGGGCTCGATCAGCTCATTCGACGAGAGTCGGCCGTCGAGGGTTGCGGGGATGGAGGGGCGACCCGGCGGGCCGCCCCTACTTCCGGGCCCGCCGTCGGGCGCGGGTGGGTGCCGGCGCCGCGGGACGGCCGCCGGCGATCAGCACGACGCCGACGGCGACCAGCGCGAGCGAGGCGAACTGCGCCACGGTCAGGCCCAGGGCCACGCGCACGTTGATGCGGATGAACTCGATGAGGAACCGCTCGGCGCCCGCGATCGCGAGGTAGAGCCCGAGCACCACGCGGTCCGACACGCCCCGCTTCCGCCAGCGCACCAGGAACCACGCCAGCACGAAGAGGACGGCCATCTCGTAGAGCTGCGTCGGGTGCACGCGCTCGCGCGTGGGCGGCAGCCCCTCGGGGAACGCGACGCCCCACGGCAGGCTCGTGGCCCTCCCGTAGTCGTCGCCGACCAGGAAGCAGCCGATGCGGCCGATCGCGTGGCCGACGGCGAGCGCGGGCGCGGCGGCCGCCAGCGTGGGCAGCACGGGCCAGCGGCGGAGCCGCATCAGCCCGAGGCCGGCGCCGACCCCGCCGACGAACCCGCCGAACCAGCTCATGCCCGCGCGGCTGAGGACGAGCGACAGGAACGGCTCCTCGCCCAGGTGCTCGAAGGCGTACAGGAGCTTCGCGCCGACCAGGCCGCCAATGAGCCCGAGGATGGCCGCGTCCGCGATGTCGTCGGCGAGGCCGCTGCGGGCCAGCTCGCGCCGGAAGATCCAGAGCCCCACGAGCGCCCCGATGGCGACCATGACGCCGAAGGTGGTGATCTCGAAGCTGCCGATGTGGAAGAGGACTGGGTACATGGTGTGGACCGGACGCGTCCGCGCTGTGGGACCGGCCGAGCGCCTTCATTGTAGCAGCGACGGCGGGGAGGCCGGCGGGGCCTTCCTGCCGGCGCGGTGTGGCAGGCTGCCACAGGCCGGCGGGCGAACAGACCAGATAGCCCCACCCGGCTCCCGTGGCGGCGTGGCGATCCCCTCATTCACGGCCGGAATGACGCGACCGCCGGCGCGCCACCTCGGTACACGTTATGCAACTCTTCCAGTGTTCGGTACCACATCCAAGCCGACCGGCGTCGCCGACGACGGTCGATTTCTGTCTCAGGAGATCTGCGCTTCATGGGTACATGCACATCACCCGCGCGGCGGCGGCCCGGCCGGCCGGCGCTCGCCTGGACGGTGGTCGCCCTGCTGGCGCTCCTGCCGGCGACGCGCGCCGAGGCCATTCCGGCCTTCGCGCGGAAATACAAGACCAGCTGCCAGACCTGCCACATCATCTTCCCGAAGCTGAACGCGTTCGGCGAGGCGTTCCGCCTGAACGGCTACCGCATGCCGAACGAGACCGAGGACCTCGTCAAGGAGATCCCGGTGCCGCTCGGTGCGCCCGCCTACAAGCGGCTGTGGCCGAAGGCCGTGTGGCCCGGGTCGATCTCGCCCGCGGTCCCGCTCGCCGTCAACGTGCTCTTCGCCGACGTGAACACCTCGTCGGTGAACGACGCGGGCGGCGTGGACAGCGTGAAGAACGACTTCCAGTTCCCGCAGGAGCTGAACATCTTCGGCGCCGGCACGCTCGGCGACCACGTCTCCTACTTCACCGAGACGACGTTCGGGAACAACCCGGACGGCTCGGTGGACGTCGAGATCGAGCACGCGCACGTCGCGTTCGACTCGCCGTTCGGCCCCGAGAACCTGTTCCACTTCCGGTTCGGCAAGATCGCGCCGAACGTCGTGGACGGGTTCCAGGAGATGTGGATCATGACCGACGCGGGGATCGACTCGCTGTTCGCCTACGACCCGATCGGGGTCCACGGCGGCACGGGGCTGGCCGATGAGGCGGCGGGGATCTCGCTGCCGGTGCTGGCCACGGGGATCGAAGCCTACGGGATCGCCGGGCACCGCCTGCTCTACGTCGCCGGGATGGTCAACGGCATGGGCGACCCGTCGGGAGCGCGGTTCGACGGCAACAACGCGAAGGACGTCTACGCGCGGGTCGACTACAAGTTCGGCGGGATGGGCCTCGACGGCTACCTGGGCAGCCGGAACCCGCCGTCGCGCAACTGGCGCGACAACTCGCTGCGCGTGGGCGTGTTCGCCTACCGCGGCGACGGCGCCGGCATCAACACCGACGCCACGGGCCTGGCCGGCGCGGACCCCGCCCTGGCGAGCATCCAGGACCTGCGGTACCTCAGGACGGGGCTGTACGCGAGCTGGTTCCTGCGCGACCTCAACGTGTTCGGCGCGTACCTGCACGGCACCGACACGCTGCAGCGGCTCGACGCGGACGGCGGGATCCTCGGCCAGGTCAGCCCGAGCTACCACGCGTGGTTCACCGAGGGCGACTACGTGATCTACCCGTGGCTGGTCGGCGCGTACCGCTACGAGACGGTCACGCCGGCCGACCCGGGCGTCCAGAGCCTCCGCACGGAGGTGTTCAACATTAGCGCGCTCATCCGCGCGAACGTGAAAGGCATGTTGGAGTACCAGCGCGACCTGCGCGACGGGCGCAACCACTCGCTCAACGCCCTCGTGCGGTTCGCTTTCTAGTCACCCGGCCGGGCCCTCGGCCCGCCACGACACGCGTGGAGCGTTCACTATGACGAAGTCACTCGCGGCGGCAGCCGGAGCGGTCGCGCTCATGCTCGCCCCGCTCGGCGCCGCGAACCCAGGCAGCGTCAAGGGCACCGTCGTCGCCCCCAGCCTCCGCTCGTCGGACAACATCGTCGTCAGCCTGGAGGCGCCGGGCCTGACGGTGACCCCGCCCGCGACGCCCTTCGAGGTCGACCAGCGGAACCTGCACTTCGTGCCCCACGTGGCCGCCATCGTGAAGGGCGCGACGGTGAAGTGGCTCAACGACGACTCGGTGAAGCACAACGTGTTCTCGCCCGAGGGCGGCTACGACCTCGGGTCGTGGAGCCACGGCGAGTTCCGGACCCACACGTTCGACAAGCCCGGCGTCTACACGCAGCTCTGCCGCCTCCACACCGAGATGGAGGGCTACGTCGTCGTGCTCGACACGCCCTACTACGCCGTCACCGACGGCGCCGGCGCCTTCGACATCCCGGATGTGGCGCCCGGCACGTACACGCTCAGGGCGTGGAGCGAGAAGCTCGAGGCCATCACGAAGCGGATCACCGTCGAGAGCGGCAAGCCGACGCCGATCCAGCTGACGATGGGACATTGAAGACAGGAGACGAGAAGCGTCATGCTGAAGACATTCGTTGCCACCGCGGGGACCGTCGCGCTGCTCGCGGCGCCGGCCCTCGCCGCCGCCCCCGGATCCGTCACGGGCACCGTGACGGCGGCCAACCTCCGCACCTCCGCCGACCTGGTCGTCAGCCTCGACGCGCCGGGGCTGAAGGTCACGCCGCCGTCCGCGCCGGTCGTGATGGATCAGAAGGACATGCACTTCGTCCCGCACGTGGTCGCCATCGTGAAGGGCGGGACCGTGAAGTGGCTCAACGACGACACGGTGGCCCACAACGTGTTCTCGCCCGAGGGCGGCTACGACCTCGGCACGTGGCAGCACGGCCAGTCCAAGGACCACACGTTCGCCAAGCCCGGCGTCTACACGCAGCTCTGCCGCCTCCACCCGGAGATGGAGGGCTTCGTGGACGTCCTCGCCACGCCGTACTTCGCGGTGACGGGCGCCGACGGCGCGTTCGACATCAAGGACGTGCCGCCCGGGACCTACACGCTGCACGTCTGGAGCGAGAAGCTGAAGGGCGTGACGAAGAAGATCACGGTCGAGAGCGGCAAGCCGACGGCCGTGGACCTCACGCTCACGAAGTAGCCCTCGACCCATGCCCGCCGTTCCGAGGGCTCCGGCCCGGCTGGCGGTGCCCCTGCTCGCAGCGGCGCTCGCCGCCGGCTGCCGTGCGGGTCCGCCGGCCGGTCCCGTCTCACAGGCGTCGGCCCGGGTCGTGACGGCGCCCACCGTCACGCCCGTCGAGGGGCCGAGCCTGCTCCACCGTCTGGGCCTGACCATCGAGGACACGCGGATGGGGCGCGACGGGGGCGCGGGCGGACCGCCCGAGACGTCGCGCTCGGAGCCGGCCCTGGCCGAGCCGGGCGCCGAAGGGCCGGCCCGCCTGGGCGGCATGATCCGCGACTACGTCGACCGGTTCCGCCGCGGCCAGGACACGAGCGCGCCGCTCACCCGCCCGTTCCGGCTGACCGGCGCCGACCTCTACCGGCTGAACTGCCGGGCGTGCCACGGACCCGACGGCGCCGGCGCGCCGCCCGGCATCCCGTCCTACCTCGACGCCGTGCGCGGCTCGTCGCCCACGCTGATCCGCACGCGGCTCGAGGCGCGCGGCACGCCGGTCAGCGACGCGTTCGTGGCCGAGCTCGCCGCCGGCGGCGAGAAGGACCTTCGGGACCGGCTGCTGCACGGCGGCAAGCGGATGCCGGCGTTCCCGCACCTCGCGGGCCCGGAGGTGGACGCCCTCATCCACTACCTGAAGCGCCAGGCGGGCGTGCCCGAAGCGGCGGGACCGGACCTGCAGGTGGACGAGTCGGTGGCGCGCGTCGGCGAGCACCTGGTCAAGGGCACGTGCCACGTCTGCCACGACGCGACCGGCCCCGGCACCGGCCGCATGATGATGATGCGCGGCACCATCCCCTCCCTCGGGAGCTTTCCGGAGGAGAAGTCTCCCGACGACCTCGTCCGGAAGGTCCGCTACGGCACGTCCGGCGGCATGATGGCGATGATGGGCGGCGGGCGGATGCCCACCTTCCGGTATCTCACCGAGGAGGAGATTGTCGCCGCCTACCTGTATCTGGCCAGCTACCCGCCGGTGCCGTGATTGTCCCTAGTGCTCGACGGGCGGATAGAGCGCCAGGTAGATGTAGGCGGCCTTCACCTCGGCTGGCGTGAGGTAGCTGAACACGGGCATCCGGCCGTGGTCGCCGGCCGAGACGAGGCCGATGGAGATCCGCCGGCCCTCGCGCACCTTGTGCATCACCTGCATGATCGAGAACTTGCGGGGGAAGCTCGCCAGCGGCGGGATCGCGCCCGCCGCGATCGCCGCGGCGTCCACGTCGGGTCCGGTCGCGTCGTGGCACGTGTGGCACGTGCCCTTCACGACGTGCTCGCCGACGCGCACCATGTTCTCCCGCACGAGCGCCGCGGACTTCGGCGCGCCGGGCACGCCGGCCAGCGTCTGGAGATAGCCGAGGAGCAGATCGACCTCCGGTCCCTGCAGGTGCGCGAAGGGCGGCATCTCCTTGCCGCCGTTCAGCAGCCGCTGCCGCAGATCGTGCGCGGCGCCGCCGGCGACCTTCGAGATGAACGCGGGGTTCACGGGGAACCCGCGCCGCTTGAAGTCGGCCTCGAGCCACGCCCTCGACGCGCCGCGGACCGGCGGGATGATCGAGTGGATCTCGGGCGGCATGCCCTCGCCGGTGTCCTCGTGGCAGGAACGGCAGTTGAGCCGGTAGAGGTCGGCGCCGCTCAGCTCGTACGGGTCGGTGCCCTCGCGGCCCTGCAGCGGCACGGCGTCGGATGGCCTGCCGAACCGCCCGGCGCGCCCGAGCGCCGTGTCGTCGAACACCAGGTCGAGCTGATGGATGCGACTGAGGCCCGAGACCGGCGTCACTGTGTAGGTGGCCGACAGAACCCGTGGCGCGGGGTCGTGGGCGGCCGGCCGGGGCGAGGCGCCGACGATCCCGAGCCAGAGCGCCGCCGCGCCCGGCAGAACTGCAATGAAGCTGAGTCTGGACACGCTACCCCGGCGGACCAAGAGTCGTGCCATCCGGAGCGGCTGGGGAAGGCCCAAAAACCGTCCTTCGGCCGCCCGCCCGCTTGCATTCGCGCCCCGGATGTGGCGTTCCGCCCCGGTGTCGCCGCGTCCGCGCCCTTACCAGGGCCGCCACCAGGACGCGCGCCGGCGCCCGGACAGGCGCCGCTGGATGTCGGGCAGCGCCTCGCGCGCGGCGCGGGCGCCGGCCTCGACGCACTCCTCGACCCTCGAGAAATCGAGGGTGTCCACCGCGCCGCCGAAGTCCGGCTGGATGACGACGTCGGCCTGATCGAGCAGGACCGCCTTGTAGCGCTCGGAGGTGATGTCCAGGGCCCGCAGCAGCGCGTGCAGGCCGTCGTGGATGCCCTCGACGACGTCCAGGGGGTCGGCGTCGACCGCGATCACCAGCTCGGCGCCCAGCTCGCGGGCGGCCCCGGTCGGCACCATCCCGACGTAGCCGCCGTCGGCGAGCAGCCGCCCCTCGTGCTCGAGGGGCCGGAAGAAGCCGGGCAGCGCGGCGCTGGCCCGCAACGCGACCGCCGCCGATCCCGTCCGGAACACGACGGGCTGGCCCGACTTGAGGTCGCACGCCACCACGGCGAGCGGGACGCGGGCGTCCTCGAGCCGCCGATCGCCGGTGACCGCCGTGGCCAGCGCCTCGGGGTCGACGGCGGCCGCCACGCCCCAGGAGAACACGTTGCTCATCAGGAAACGCTCGACGTCGATGAGCCGGCGCACGGAGGTCCACACGCCGCCCGCCTCGCCCTTGCGCGGCAGCGCCCTGATGGGGCTGAACCGCACGTCGCGCACCAGCGCGAGCAGCGTGTCGGGGTAGCCGTCGCTCAGGGCGTAGGCGGCCCCGACGACGGCGCCCATGCTGACGCCGGCGATGGCGTCGACCGGCACGCCGGCCTCGGTCAGCACGCGCAGCACGCCGACGTGGGCCAGCCCGCGTACGCCGCCGCCGCCGAGCGCCAGCCCGACGCGGGGTCCCCTGCGCCGGGCCTTCGGGAAGAGTCGCATCTGGTCGCGTCCCGAATCGTATCCGAAGTCCATCCCCGGCGGCAGCGTGCCTCTCGATCGCCGCCGACCGCCGGGACGGTCACGGCCGTCCCGCGCGCCGGCTCAGTCCCGCGGCAGCTTCCACCCCTTCCAGATGTAGTAGATCGCCGGGTAGACCAGCAGCACGACGATGACCGAGGTCACGACGCCGCCGACCATGGGCGCGGCGATGCGCTTCATGACGTCGGCGCCGGTGCCGTGGCTCCACATGATCGGGAGCAGCCCGGCCATGATGACGCTCGCCGTCATGATCTTCGGGCGGACACGGGTCACCGCGCCCGTGTAGACGGCCTTCACCAGGTCGCCCCGCGTGTGCATCGCGTCGCCCGCCACGGCCTCGTCGTAGGCCACGTCCAGATACAGGAGCATGACGACCCCCGTCTCGGCGCTGACGCCGGCGAGCGCGATCATGCCCACCCACACGGCGGTGCTCATGTTGTAGCCGAGCCAGTAGAGCAGCCAGAACGCGCCGACGAGCGCGAAGGGCACGGCCAGCAGCACGACGAGCGTCTTGAACACCGACCGCGTGTTCAAGTAGATGATGACGAAGATGATGACGAGCGTCATCGGCACGACGAGCATGAGGCGCTGCTGGGCGCGCAGCATGTACTGGTACTGGCCGCTCCAGGCCAGGGTGTAGCCGACGGGCAGCTTCACCTGTTCGGCGACGGCGCGCTGGGCCATCTTCACGTAGGTGCCGACGTCGATGTTCTCGATGTCCACGTAGACCCAGGCGTTCGGCCGCGCGTTCTCGGTCTTGATGCCGGGCGGCCCCTTCACGATCTCGAAGTCGGCGAGCTGGCCCAGCGGGATCTGGAGCCCCACGGGCGTCGACACGAGAATGTCGCGCAGCGCCGGCAGGTTGTCGCGCAGCTCGCGGCTGTAGCGCACGTTCACCGGGTAGCGCTCGAGCCCCTCGACCGTGGTCGTGACGTTCATGCCGCCGATCGCCGACTGGATGACGTCCTGCACGTCGCCGACGGTGAGGCCGTAGCGGGCGATCGCGCCGCGGCGGATCTTGAAGTCCAGGTAGTTGCCGCCCATCACGCGCTCGGCGTACACCGAGAGCGTGCCGGGCACCGTCCGCACGACGGACTCCACCTGCCGGCCGAGCTCCTGGAGCGTGGCCAGGTCGGGCCCGCCGATCTTGATGCCCACGGGCGTCTTGATGCCGGTCGACAGCATGTCGGTGCGGGTCTTGATCGGCATCGTCCAGGCGTTGGTCAGGCCCGGGAACTGGATCGCCTGGTTCATCTCCTGCGTGAGCTTCTCCGGCGTCATGCCCGGCCGCCACTGGTCCTCGGGCTTCAGGGTGATGGTGGTCTCGAGCATGCTCAGCGGCGCGGGGTCCGTGGCGGTGTCGGCGCGGCCCGCCTTGCCGAACACGCGCTCGACCTCGGGGAACGAGCGGATGATGCGGTCGGTCTGCTGGAGGATCTCGCGCGCCTTCGTGATCGACACGCCCGGCAGGGTCGTGGGCATGTACAGCAGGTCGCCCTCCCAGAGCGGCGGCATGAACTCCGACCCCAGGCGCGAGTACGGGATCCACGTGGCGGCCAGCACCGCGAGCGTGGCCACCAGCACCGACCACTTCCAGCGCAGCACGAAGTGGAGGATGGGGTCGTAGACGGCGATCAGGAGACGGCTGACCGGGTTCCGGCTCTCCGGCCGGATGCGGCCGCGAATCCAGTAGCCCATCAGGACGGGCACGATCGTCACCGAGAGGAGCGCGGCGGCCGCCATCGAGTAGGTCTTCGTGAACGCCAGGGGCTTGAAGAGCCGGCCCTCCTGCGCTTCCAGCGTGAAGACCGGCACGAACGACACGGTGATCACGAGCAGGGCGTAGAAGAGCGTCGGGCCCACCTCCTTGGCGGCGTCGCCGATGACCTCCCAGTGCGGCTTCCGCCCCTCGTTGTGCTCCAGGTGTTTGTGGGCGTTCTCGATCATGATGATCGCGGCGTCCACCATCGCCCCGATCGCGATCGCGATGCCCCCGAGCGACATGATGTTGGCGTTGATGCCCTGCTGGTGCATCACCATGAACGCCATCAGGATGGCGACCGGCAGCGTCAGGATCGCCACCAGCGCCGACCGCACGTGCAGGAGGAACAGCAGGCACACCAGCGCGACGACGAGGCTCTCCTCGATCAGCTTCTCGCGCAGCGTGTCCACCGACCGCTTGATGAGGCCCGAGCGGTCGTACACCGGCACGATCTGCACGTCGTCGGGCAGGCCGCGCTTCAGGTCCGCGAGCTTCTGCTTCACCCGCCCGATCACGTCGTACGCGTTCGCCCCGGACCGTATGACGACGATGCCGCCGACCACCTCGCCCTCGCCGTCCAGCTCCGCCAGCCCGCGGCGCATCTCCGGCCCGATCTGCACGTGCGCGACGTCCTTCAGCAGGATCGGCGTGCCGTGGCCGTCGACGCCGAGGGCGATGTCCTCGATGTCGTGCACGTTCTTGATGTAGCCCTCGCCGCGGATCATGAACTCGCTCTCGGCCATCTCCAGCACGCGGCCGCCGACCTCGCTGTTGCTGCGCTGCACGGCCGCTCCGGATCTTCGAGATGGAGATGTCGTACGCCCGCAGACTGTTCGGATCGACGGTGATCTGGTACTGCTTCACGAAGCCGCCGATGCTCGCCACCTCCGAGACCCCCGGCACGGACGTGAGCTCGTACTTCAGATACCAGTCCTGCAGCGAGCGCAGGTCGGCGAGGCTGCGCGTCTTCGACTTGAGGGCGTACATGAACGCCCAGCCGACGCCCGTGGCGTCGGGGCCCAGCGAGGGCGTCACGCCCCGCGGCAGGCGCGAGGAGACGTAGTTCAGGTACTCGAGCACGCGGCTGCGCGCCCAGTAGAGGTCCGTGCCGTCCTCGAAGATCACGTAGACGAACGAGAAGCCGAAGAAGGAATAGCCGCGCACGACCTTGGCGTACGGCACGGCCAGCATCTGCGTGGTGATCGGGTAGGTGACCTGGTCCTCGACGATCTGCGGCGCCTGCCCCGGGTAGTCCGTGTAGATGATGACCTGCACGTCGGACAGATCGGGGATGGCGTCGAGCGGCGTCGTGCGCAGCGAGTACACGCCCCACAGCGACACGAACAGCGTCGCGAGGATCACGAAGAACTTGTTCTGCAGCGACCAGTCGATGATCTTCTCGAGCATGGCGTCCTCAGCGGGGCTGGTGATCCGGCGAGCCGGCCGACGCGGCGTCGCCGCCGGCCTCGCCGCCGGTCTCGCCGCCGGTCATCTTCCGGATGGCCTCGCGCAGGTTGCTCTCCGAGTCGATCAGGAACTGCGCCGACACCACCACCGTGTCGCCGTCGGCCAGCCCCTGCGTCACCTCGGTCAGCCCCTGGCCGCTCACCCCGAGCTCCACGTCGCGGGCCTGGAAGCGGCCCTTGCCGAGGTCGAGCACGACGACGTCGCGCGTGCCCGTGCGGATGACGGCGTCGGACGGCACCGTCAGCACGTGGCGCGCCGCCGGCACGTTCATCGTCACGTTGACGTACATGTCCGCGCGCAGCGCCATGCCCGGGTTCGGCAGCTCGATCGACACCTTCAGCGTGCGCGTCTTGTCGCTCAGGTACGGGTAGATGTAGCGGACGCGCCCCGTGTACGCGCGGCCGGCCTGGTAGGCCGGCTCGATGGTGGCGCGCTGGCCCACCCGCAGCCACGGCGCCTGGTTCTCGAAGACCTCGGCGGACACCCAGATGCTCGACAGATCCGCGATCTTGTAGAGGTTCATGCCGGCCTTCACGAACATGCCCTCGAGCGCCTGGTCCATCTTCTGCACGACCACGCCGTTCGCGCGGGAGACGACGGCCAGCGTGCGGAGCGGCTCGCGCGTGCGCTCCAACGCGGCGATCTGCTCGTCGCTGATGTCCCAGTACCTGAGGCGCTGGCGCGCCGACTCGACGAGCGAGCGCGCGCGCGCCGCGATGTCGGGATACGGCTGGGTCGACAGCTCCCGCGCGTAGGCGATCGCCTGCAGGTAGTCCTTCTCGGTGGTCACGAGCTGCGGGCTGTAGATCTCGAAGAGCTTCTGCCCCTTCGTCACCTTCTCGCCCACGTAGTTGACGTAGACCTTCTCGATCCAGCCGTCGTACTTCGTCGTGACCCACATGACCTGCCGGTCGTCGTAGCCGAGCGTGCCGACGGTGCGGATCGTGAGCGGGATGTCCGCCCGCTTCACCGCCTGCGTCCGGACCCCGATGGTCTGCACGAAGGCGGGGTCGATCTGGACGAAGCCCGGCGGCGTCGGCGTGTCCTCGTCCTCGTAGACGGGCACGAGGTCCATGCCCATCGGCGACTTGCCCGGCTTGTCCCGGATGTAGGTCGGGTCCATCGGCGCCCGCCAGTACTTGATCTGGCGTTCCGCGGGCGTCGCCGGCGCCGCCGGCGCCTCGTCCTCGTAGACCGGCACGAGGTCCATGCCCATCGGCGACTTGCCCGGCTGGTCGCGGATGTAGGTCGGGTCCATCGGCGCCCGCCAGTACTTGATCTTGCGCGCGGCCGGCGCGGCGGCCGGCGGCGGCGCCAGGCGGGCGCGCACGGGGCTGAGCCACACCCAGCCGAACGGGTTCGCCAGCGCGAACACGGCCAGGCCGATGCCGAGCGCGAACACGAACAGGAACGCGAGGAGCTTCTTCATCTCGACCTCAGTTGCTACTGCGGGAACTTCGTGCCGACCGCGCGCTCGAGCTTCGCCAGCGCGATCAGGTAGTCCGTCTGCTGCTTCGCGTTGGCCAGGTGGACGTCGAACAGCACGCGCTCGCTGTCGAGCAGATCGAGCACGCCCACCTGCCCGGTCTGGTACGCCGCCTCGGTGGACCGCTGCGCTTCCTGCGCCTGCGGGATGAGCACGCGCTGGAACAGATCGATCTGCTCGGCGAGCGTCTGGAGCGCGACCACCTGGTCGCGCACGTCCTCCTCGATGCCGTTGACGACGGCCGCGCGGTCCTGCTGCCCGGCCGCCGCCTGGTCGGCCGCCTGCCGCACGGCGGCCTTCAGCTTGCCGCGCCAGAGCGGCACCGACACGCCGACCGACACGGTCAGCGCGTTCTTGCCGTTGTCGGGCGGCGGCGACGCCACGCCGGCCGCGTCGTGCCGGCGCCCCACGTTCACGAACCCGGCCGAGAGGACGATGTCGGGCCAGTAGTTCTTCCTGGCGAGATCCACCGCACGCTCGTCGCGCGCCACCCGCGCGTCGGCGGCCTTGACCTCCGGCCGGTGCGCCTCGCCGAGCGCGGACAGGGCGCCGACGTCGAGCGAGGACGCCAGCGCGACGGGCGGCGCCGCCAGGCGCACCGTCGGCACCGCGGCGGCGGGCGGGGCGTCGGCCAGCGTGTTGATCCGGGCGGCGAGCGACGCGCGCTGCTCGCGCAGCATCAGCAGGCGGCTCACGATCGTCGTCAGCTCCGCCTGAATCTTGATGACGGCCTGCAGCTGGCCCTGCCCGCTCGCGTACCGGTCCTCGGCCAGCCGCTCGTAGTGCGCCAGGAGCGAGCGCTCCTCCTCGGCCACGGCCACCGCCGCGTCCACGTAGCCCAGGCCGTAGTAGGCGGCCTTCACCTGCGCGATGACGTCGCGCTGGGCCGCGGTGTACGCCTCGGAGGCCGCGGCCGCCGCCTGCGTCGCCATCCGCCCCTTCAAGTCGAGCTTGCCGAACCACGGAAACGCCTGGCTCAGCATCACCGCGTTGTCCTGCGGGCCCACGCGCGTCTCGACGCTCCGGATCGCCTGCGTGAAGGTCACCATCGGATCGGGCAGCGCCGTCGCCTGCGGCACCTGCTCGAGCGCCGCCCGGTAGCGGCGCTCGGCCGCCTTCAGCGCGGGGTTCGCCTCGAGCGCCCGCGACACGTATCCGCCGAGCGCGGGCTCGGCCGCGAAGTAGTCCGGCGGCGACGCCTGGCCGGCGGGCGACTGCGCGAAGACGCAGGGCGCCGCCAGCAGCGCCACGATCAATCCCGTGGAACACGCACGAATCGATGCAGACATCTCGAACCCCTCGTCGAACGGCGCCCAGGGCGCACACCGGCCCGGGCGGCGGCGCGGGACACGCGCACACGTCACCCCGAAACAGGGACAGCGAGGGTGTGAGCTAGATCAGGAGGGCGGCGTGACGGAGGTAGACGGCGTCGAGTGGCAGCTTCGTGGGTCCGCGAGAGGCGGTCTCGAACGCGCGGGCGCTGGCCGTGGGAACGGCCTGAACGGCGGGCGCCGGGACGGGGGCGGTCTCGAGCGCGGCCTGGCCGGACACGGCCGTGACGGTCGTCGGGACCTGGTGCCGGGGCGTCTCGTGGTCGGTCTTGCAGCAGTCCGGGCTCAGCCCCGTGTCGTTCTGGCAGTGATCGCCCTGCATCGTGAGGCACAGGGAGTGGGCCGCCGGCTGCAGCAACGCGGAGCCGCACGCCGCCCACGCGGACCCGGGGACCGCCAGAACGAGCAGCAGGGCGACGAGCGCACGACCGCGAGCCATCTCTTCGATTGTGCGCTCGCCCCGCCCGGCTGTCAAACCTGCCCGCTACGGCGAGATGTCGTTCCGGTGGAAGACCCCGCCGGAGCCCTCCGCGAGGAAGCCCTCGTGCGTGAGCAGGTCGAGCACGGAGCGGCACGCGTCTTCCCGGAGATCGAAGAGGCGCGCGGCCTGTCCGAGCGTCAGGTGCAGTCCGGGCATCTCCCGGAACTCGCCGCGGATGCGGCACAGCAGGTCCGGGTGGTCGTCCGACGGCACGATCCCGGTTCGAGACGGGGCGAGACGAGACGCATCGGGGCGGCGTGTCCGCTGGGGGCGCGGCACGGAATTCGACGAAACGTCCGGTGTCCGGCTCGTGGGATCGGCCAGGACGTCGAGCGTCGCTGGCAGCATGCGATTCCCTCCGAGGCTCTCCAAACACAATCGATGGCGTGTATTTCAAAGATAGGAAGCTCAGCCGTTGGTGTCAAGCCCCCGGGCCGGCTTCGGCGGCCTGAAGTGCGGCGCGAGGCGCGCGCGGCCCGCCGGCGTCACCACCGCGACCAGCCGGTCGGCCGTGCGCAGCGTCGCGCCGCCGCTGGCCAGCAGCGTGCGGCCCGCCCGCAGCACCGCCACGGGCTCGACGTCCGCGTCCTCCGTCAGCTCGGCGCACGCCTCCAGGCGCCGTCCGGCCAGCGGGCTGTGGGACCGCAGCACGCCGAGGAACACCTGCTTGCCGCCGGGCAGATCGACGGGCACGCCCGCCGCGAGCAGAGCGCGCAGGCTCATGTGGCTGATCGATCCGGGAAACCGCTCGCGCCGGCGGCCGAGCAGGTGGATCACCGACTCGAGCTGCTCCACGTGGTGCGCGGGCGAGTCGGCGCGGTCCGGCACCTGCGCCTCGTACAGGCTGCGGTAGCGGAGCGGCGCCGAGAGCGTGGCCTGCACGAACCAGCTGGCCGTGACCGCCAGCGCCGCGGGCGCCAGCAGGTGGTACCCCCCGGTCATCTCGGTCACCATCAGCAGGGTCGCGATCGGCACGCGCGCCGCGCCGCCGAACACCGCCGCCATGCCGACCACCACGAACCCTGCCGCCGGGCCGCCCACCAGGTGCGCGACGCTCCCGCCGAGCATCGCCCCGACGAACAGGCTCGGCGCGAACACGCCGCCCGATCCGCCCGACCCCACGGTCAGCGCGAAGGCTGCCATCTTCGCGAAGAGCAGCGTCACGAGCAGCCCGAGCGCCATGTCGCCGCCGATGGCCGTCTGGATCCACCCGTAGCCGCCGCCGAGCACCTGCGGGGTCCAGACGCCCAGCAGGCCCACGGCCAGGCCGCCGATGGCGGGCTTGAGGAAGTCCGGCAGCGGCATCGCGCGGAACAGATCGCGCGTCCGGTAGAACGCGCCCGGCAGGATCGTGGCGATGACGCCCGCCGCCAGCCCGAGGCCGGCGTACCACGGGTAGTCGGACAGCCGGGGCGTCGCCAGGTCCGGCGGGACGGTGAACAGCGGGCCGTAGCCGACCATCGCCCCGTTCACCGAATACGCCACGACGGCCGCCAGCAGCGCGTAGAGCAGCGCCGCCCCCTCGAACTCCATGTCCGAGTAGAGCACCTCGATGGCGAACAGCGCCGTCCCGATCGGCGAGCGGAACACGGCCGAGAGCCCGGCCGCCATGCCCATGACCGCCAGCAGCCGGCGATCCTCGTCGCCCTGCCGGGTCACGGTGGCGTACAGCGAGCCCAGGCCGGCGACGATGAGCGCCGTCGGCCCTTCGCGGCCGGCCGACCCGCCCGACCCGATCGTCAGCGCCGAGGCAACGGTCTTGAGCGGCGGCACGCGGGCCCGGATGAACCCGCCCGCGCGGTGGTAGGCCCGGACGACCGTGTCGGTGCCGTGGCCCTCGGCTTCCGGGGCGAAGCCGTAGACCAGGGCGCCCGACAGGAGGCCGCCGATGGCCGTGGCGATCGGCACCAGCCACAGCCCGTGCGGCCCGATGGTCTGGGCGAGGGCGCCGCCCTCGCTCGGCAGGCCAGGCGCGCGGTAGCCCGCGCCCCACTCGAGGAAGATGGCCTCCGCCCAGTCGAGCAGGATCACGAAGACGCGCGCGCCCAGCGCGCCGAGCACGCCGAGGGCGATCGCGTCGACGATACGTCGGGGTTCGGCGCCGAGCGCCTCGGCCATCCTCTCGAGGATGCCGCGGCGCGCGCGCCGGGTCGCCTCGCTCATCCTTCCGGCTCGCCCCCGGTCATCGCCTCGGGCCGCACGAGCGCGTCGAACTCCTCGGCGCTGACCGCCCCGAGCGCCACCGCCGCCGCTTTCAGCGTGAGGCCTTCCCGGTGCGCCTTCATCGCGATCGCGGCGGCCCGGTCGTAGCCGAGCCGCGGCACGAGCGCGGTCACCAGCATCAGCGAGCGCGACAGGTGCTCGCCGATGCGCGCGAGGTCGGGCTCGAGGCCGCGCGCGGCGTAGCGATCGAACGACTCGACGCCGTCGGCCAGCAGCCGCACCGACTGCAGCACCAGGTGGATGATGAGCGGCTTGTAGGTGTTGAGCTGGAAGCTGCCCGACGCGCCCGCCAGGCCCACCGCGGCGTCGTTGCCCAGCACCTGCGCCGCCACCATCGTCAGCGCCTCGCACTGGGTGGGGTTCACCTTGCCCGGCATGATCGAGCTGCCCGGCTCGTTCTCGGGCAGCACGAGCTCGCCGAGGCCCGCGCGCGGCCCGGAGGCCAGCCACCGCACGTCGTTGGCGATCTTCATGAGCGCCGCGGCCAGCCCGCGCAGGGCGCCGTGCGCGGCGACCAGCGCGTCGTGCGCCGAGAGAGCCTCGAACGGGTTCTCCGCCTGCACGAACGGCCGGCCCGTGAGCTCGCGCAGCCGCCGCGTGACGCGCACGCCGAAGCCGGCGGGCGCGTTCAACCCGGTGCCGACGGCCGTCGCGCCGATCGGGAGCTCGAGCAGGTGCGGCAGCGCGGCCTCCACGTGCGCGACGGCGTGATCGAGCTGGCTCACCCAGCCCGAGATCTCCTGGCCGAGGGTAATCGGCACGGCGTCCTGCAGGTGCGTGCGGCCGATCTTGACGACGCCGCGCGCCGCGTCGGCCTTCCCGGCCAGGGTGGCGCGCAGCTGACGCACGGCCGGCAGCAGCCGCGCCTCGATCTGCTCGACCGCCGCCACGTGCATGGCGGTCGGGATCACGTCGTTCGACGACTGGCTCCGGTTCACGTCGTCGTTGGGGTGGACCGGCGTCTTCGAGCCGCGGGCGCCGCCGAGGATCTCGATCGCGCGGTTCGCGATCACCTCGTTGGCGTTCATGTTGGTCTGGGTGCCGCTGCCCGACTGCCAGATCGCCAGCGGGAACTCGGCGTCGAGCCGTCCGTCCGCCACCTCGTCCGCCGCCTGGACGATGGCGGCCGCCTTGGCGGCGTCGAGCAGGCCGAGCTCCTCGTTCACCGCGGCGGCGGCTCGCTTGACGAGGCCCAGCGCGCGGATGAACTCCCGCGGGAAGCGCTCCGTGCCGATGCGGAAGTGCGCGATCGCCCGCTGGGTCTGCGCACCCCAGTAGCGATCGGCCGGCACTTCGACCGGGCCCATCGTGTCGTGCTCGAGGCGGGTGGTCATCGGCCCTCCTTCGCGCAAAGGGGGGATGAGAGGAGATAGGGGTTACTTCTCCATTGTACCCCGCGGCGGTTCGGGAGGTTCGGGGGGTGCTCGGGTTCTCGGGTTCTCGGGTTCGGGTTCGGGTTCGCGGGTTCGGGTTCTCGGGTTCGGGTTCGCGGGTTCAGCGTGACGTCTGTAGGGGCGACCCGGCGGGCCGCCCCTACTCGTGTCTCTGCTGCGACCCCAGCCACGCCGCGCGGAAGGCTTTCTGCGCGTCGGTGGGCGCGACGCCGGTGGACTCGAGCGTGACGATCTCGACCGTCGGGTCCTCGACCAGCGTCATGGTGGCGGACGCCGGCCCGCCGCGGCGCACGTAGTCCACCTTGACCTCGTCGCCCGGCTTGTGGCGCTTCAGGAGCTCCTGCAGCCGCGCGGGCGAGCTCACCGCCTCGCCGTCCAGGCTCCGGATCACGTCGTCCTGGTCGAGGCCGGCGGCGTAGGCCGGGCTGCCCGGCGGGACGAGCGTCGTGATGGTCACGCCCGGCCCGGCGGCGTCGAGGCCGAAGCGGCCCATCCAGGCGGCGCCCGGGTTGCGGCGGCGGACGACCAGGCCGGCCGGCGCGACGAGCGCCGCGTAGTCCGGCACGTCGCGCCCCTCGACGTAGTGGTCGAAGAAATCGTTCGCGAACGAGCGGCTGCCCGACACCTCGGCCAGCCGGTCGCGCGCGTCGCGCAGCGTGTAGGGCTTCGCGACCAGGCCGGGCGCGGGGCCGCCGGGCCGGCCGTGCACGCGCCAGAGCGCGCGCATGTAGTCGTCGAGCGTGGTCCGGCCGCCGCTCATCTCGCGCAGCGACAGGTCGAGCCCGAACGCGATCGCCGCGCCCCACGTGTAGTAGGAGATGAAGGTCGTGTCGAGGTCCGTGCGGTCCACCGCGCGCGCGGCGTCCACGAAGGGCGCCATGCGGCTCATCTCGGCCGCGGAGCGGAACATCCGGCCCGAGCCCGTCACGACGGCGTTGACCGCGCGGCCGAAGCCCGACACCGCCCGGTCGACGTCGGTCAGGCCCGTGCGCGCCATGATCAGGCCGCCGTAGTACTGCGTGAAGCCCTCGCCCAGCCAGAGGCCGTCGGACATGTTCGCGCGCGTGAAGTCGAACGGCTCGAGGCCCGCCGGACGGATGCGCTCCACGTTCCAGCAGTGGAAGAACTCGTGCGCCACGGTGCCGAGCGCGCGCAGGCGCTGCTGCGGATCGTCGATCGAGAGGCGTCCGCTCACGATCGTGCTGTTGCGATGCTCCATGCCGTCGCCGCTCGCGTAGGGCAGGTAGTCGCCGATCACCGTGTAGCTGCCGGGCTCGTAGTCCGGAAACTCGCCGTAGACGGCCTGCTCCTCGCGCATGATCTTCTCGACGCCCGCCGCGAAGTCGTTCACGTCGGCGTCGGTGCCGTCGTGGTGCAGCGCCACGCGGAACTCGAACCGCCGGCCGTCGGGGTTGGCCAGCGTGAAGGTGCGCATCGCCCCGGGCCCGACCTCGGTCGGGCTGTCCATGAAGTACTGGAGGTTGGGCGCCGTGAACACCCGCGGGTCGTCGGTCGGAAACAGCTGCGTGGCCACCGTCCACGCCGGGTCGGCCGGCACGAACTCCACGCGGATCGGCCGGTTCTCGAGCCCCCGCGCCCACAGGAACGCAGCGGGCATGTTGAGGTGCTCGTGCGTCGTGTCCACGGCGAGATACGTCCCGTCCACCCGATCGCCGTACAGCTTGTAGACGACCCTCACCGTGCCGTCGTGGCCGGACACGCTCCACTCCGACGGCGTCAGGCGCAGCAGCGCCAGCTCGATCCCCTTGCTGTCGTAGGCCTTGATCTCGAACAGGTTCTTCGCGAACTCGTGCAGCGCGTAGCGCCCCGGGGACGAGCGGCTCATCTGCAGGTGCAGCGGCGCGCGGCCGAGGTCGGTGAACGTCGCCTCGACCTGCAGCCAGCGGTGCTGCGGCTCGGGCACCGTCACCTTGTAGGCGACCGGCGCCTGCGCCGCCGCCGACACGGCGCCCGCGAGCACGAGCGCCAGCACCACCACGACCCGGAGAGGAACCACGCGTCTCATAGGGAAGACCTCTCGCGCATTCTATAGCGGTCAGGGGTCAGCCGTCAGCGGTCAGGAAGAGCATTCCGCGACGCTGCCACGGCGTGACGGTGTGACGGAGGCCCTCCCTGACCGCTGCCCCCTGACCGCTGTGTCCTGACCACCGACCCCTGACCCCTGCCCCCTGACCACTATTCCCCGTCTCCTGACGCGCGTCATCCCCGTCCGCGCGCGATGACGCACAACATCTCGAACAGCAGGTTGGCCGCCAGGAGCGCCGTGATCTGGCCCGGGCCGTCGTACTGGGGCGACACCTCCACGAGGTCGCACCCGACGATGGGGAGGCCGCCGAGGCCGCGCACCAGGCGCTGCGCCTCGTGGCTGGTCAGGCCGCCCACCTCCGGCGTGCCGGTACCGGGCGCGAAGGCCGGGTCCACCGCGTCGATGTCGAAGCTGACGTAGGTGGGCCCGTCGAGCACGCGCCGCACGGCCTCGATCGTGCGGTCCACGCCGTCGGCCTTCACCTGGTCGATCATCACTACCGTCATCCCGCGCTGGCGGTGGAAGTCGAAGTCGTCGTCGCCGTAGCCCGGGCCGCGGATGCCCACCTGCACGAAGCGGGCGGGGTCGACCAGCCCCTCCTCCACCGCCCAGTAGAACGGCGAGCCGTGGAAGTACTTCCCGCCGAAGTACTCGGGCCACGTGTCGATGTGCGAGTCGAACTGCACGAAGCCGACCGGGCCGCCGTGCGCCCGGGTCACGGCCCGGAGGATCGGCAGCGAGATCGAGTGATCGCCGCCCACCGCCATCGGCGTGGCGCCGGCCGCGAGGATGCGCGCGACGCCCGCCTCGATCGTCGCGTAGGCCTGCTCGATGCTCCCGACCGGCGGCACGTCCAGGTCCCCGGCGTCGACGACCGTCATCCCGTCGAACGGCGCCACCTTCTGGAAGTAGCTGTAGGTGCGGATGAGC
Organism: uncultured Acidobacteriota bacterium; assembly: GCA_963812185.1. Classification (GTDB taxonomy): domain Bacteria; phylum Acidobacteriota; class Vicinamibacteria; order Vicinamibacterales; family JAHECP01; genus JAHECP01. Next base: position 563,565 of record CAWEUE010000005.1, on the reverse strand, counting down.
GAGGACTGGCTGCGGATCTCGCGCGGCCCGTGCCGCGAGCCGACCCGGTACGACGTCCCGCCGTCGTAGGGCACGCCCACGATGGCGACGTCCACGCCGTCGAGATCCTCCCGGTGCGGCAGCCGCATGAACGTCGGCGGCTGCGCGAAGCGCGGGGAGCGGAACGAGGAGCGGGGAGTGGGGCGATCCATGTCGAAGTCCTTGCTCATTGCCGATTGACGGTTGCCGATTGACGATTGAAGCGCATGGGATCACGCTGCCCTCGAGATGGCGGATCATGCCGCGATCGAGAGGCTGCGTCCACGAAGAGCTCGCACCTGAAGGGAATGCCTTTCAATCGGCAATCGGCAATCGCCAATCGGCAATGGACGCGATCAGCTCTTCCTCCTCCACCACCCCGTAGATCCCGACCGTGTCCCCGACGACGGTCTTCGGCACGCCGGTGACCTGGTACTCCTTGACCAGGTCGGGGAACTCGGTGGCGAGGATCGACGACGCGGTGACCAGGTCCGACTCGACGGCGGCGCGGTGCGCGAGGTTCACCATCCGGGGGCACGAGGCGCACGTGGCCGTCACGAACACCTTGACGTCCACCGGCGCCGTCAGCCCGGCGAGCCGCTGGCGGCCGGCCGCGGAGAGGCCGGAGTCGCCGCTCGACACGAGCAGGATCGTGTCCACCAGCGTGAGGAACTCGTAGCCCGCCGGCGCGCCGTAGACGCGCACGCCGCGGTCGCGGTCGCCCACGACCGCGATGGCCGGCGTCCCCGCGATCCCGAACCGCGCCGCCGCGTCCGGCTCGGCCCGCACGTCGTGCTCCTCGACGGCGAGACGCCCGTCGAGCGCCGCCAGGTCGGCCAGCCGCCGGCGCGCCTCGCCCGACGCGGCCGCCGTCCGCCGGTCGGTGAACAGATGCAACACGACCGGCGCGGGCATGGCGGAGAGGGCGTCGCGGATGAGATGGTGGTTCATTGCCGATTGCCGATTGCCGTTGCGACTGAAAGGCGTTCCGCGCGAGTCCGACCGGCTCTCCAGGCGAGCGCGCTCGGTCGCAGCGTGACTCATTGTCTCGATTGCAGCGTGATCCGATGCTCTTCAATCGGCAACCGGCAATCGCCAGTCGGCAATGATCAGATATCCACCTTCACCTCGTCCATCCCCTTCTTCTCGATCGCCGGCACCTCGGCGTCGGGCGCGGGGTAGCCGACCGGGATGAGCAGGTACGGCTTTTCGTGCTTCGGCCGGCCCAGGATGTCGGCCAGGAAGCCCATGGGGCTCGGCGTGTGCGTCAGCGTGGCGAGCCCCGCCTCGTGCAGCGCCGCCAGCAGGAAGCCGCACGCGATGCCCACCGACTCCGACACGTAGTAGTGCTTCACGCGCCGCTCGGCGCCGTCGGGCCCGGTCTCGACGCCGTAGTCCAGGCGGAAGACCACGATCAGGCACGGCGCGATCTCGAGGAACGGCTTGTGCCAGTCGGTGCCGAGCGGCGCCAGGGCGTCGAGCCACTCGTCGGGCATGCGCCGCTCGTAGCTCTCGCGCTCCTCCGCCTCGGCCGCCTCCCGGATGCGCCGCTTCACGGCGGGATCGCGCACGACGACAAAGCGCCACGGCTGCCGGTTGGCGCCCGACGGCGCCGAGGCCGCCGCGGCGATGGCGGCGTCGACCAGTTCGGGATCGACGGGCTCGTCGGAGAAGTGCCGCACGCTGCGCCGCGTCCGCATGCGCGCGAGGAACGCCCGCGCGCGGGCGCGCTGCTCGCCGGGCGCGAGCCGTTCGAAGCGCAGCGGCACGGGGCGATATCGGGCCATCGGTGGCCATTCTACTTCCCCGCCTTTCCGTGGCAATTTCCGTGGCGATTTCCGTGGTGATTTCCGTGGCTCATTATGAGATCCAGTCGCATCTTTCAGGCCGGATTGCGCCCATTCCGCCCGATCGGGGAAAGACCATTGACAGTATTGTGAAAGGTTTCACATCATAGGAGGTCGCATCTCGGACACATCAGCACTAGCCCACCGCACGTGTGCAGGCGCGCGCGCGAGTGAGCTATACTCCCGGCCGTCTTCCTCAATACCAGGCAGGCGTCCGAACCCGACCGACGGGGCGAGTGCGCGCAGCGCCAACGGGAACCGCATGAGCCAGATCTTCACCAAGAATGCCAACACCATCGCCCGTGCGAGCCTGGTCGCCGTCGTGCTCGCGGGCGGCGTCTTCAGCTGGTTGGTCGTCACGGTCCCCCGTTCGGACTTCATCACGAGGGTCGACGTCCCCCGGTCCCAGCCGGTCCCCTTCAGCCACAAGCACCACGTGGGGGGCATGGGCATCGACTGCCGGTACTGCCACACCACGGTCGAGACGTCGGGCTTCGCGAACATCCCGCCGACGAAGACCTGCATGAACTGCCATTCGCAGCTCTTCACGAGCGCGCCGCTGCTCGAGCCGGTGCGGGCCAGCTTCCGCACGGGCACGCCGCTGGCCTGGACGCGCGTGCACGACCTGCCGGACTTCGTCTATTTCGACCACTCCATCCACGTGGACAAGGGCGTCGGGTGCGCCACCTGTCACGGCCGCGTGGACGAGATGCCGCTCATGTACAAGGTGAACACCCTGCAGATGGAGTGGTGCATCAACTGCCACCGTCACCCCGAGCAGTTCCTCCGCCCGCGGGACCAGGTGTTCAACATGCAGTACGAACCGCCGGCCAACCAGATCGAGCTCGGCCGGCGCCTCGTGAAGGAGTACAACGTCGCGGGCCCGCAGCAGATCACCAGCTGCTCGACCTGCCATCGTTGAACCACGGTTCGAGCCTCCATGGATCTTTCAGCCATCCGTCACCGTCTCGCCAGCCTCGAGGGCCGCACCTATTGGCGCAGCCTCGAGGAAGCCGCCGACACGCCTGAGTTCCAGGCCTATCTGCACCGGGAGTTCGCCGAGCACGCCGCCCAGTTCACCGACCCGGTCGGCCGGCGCCAGTTCCTGAAGCTCATGGGCGCGTCGCTGGCCCTGGCCGGCGTCAGCGCCTGCACCAAGCAGCCGACCGAGACCATCGTGCCCTACGTGAAGGCGCCCGAGGAGGTCGTGCCGGGCCGGCCGCTGTTCTTCGCCACGGCCATGCCGTTCGGCGGCGTCGCCCACCCCGTCCTGGTGGAGAGCCACACCGGGCGCCCGACGAAGATCGAGGGCAACCCGGACCACCCGGCCAGCGGCGGCGCCACGAGCCACCTGACGCAGGCGTCGATCCTCGACCTCTACGACCCGGACCGCCTCCAGGCGCCCCGCTTCCGGGGCGCGGTCCAGCCCTGGAGCGCGTTCCTCGCCGCGGCGCAGTCCGCGATGGCGGCCCAGCGGGCCCGGAAGGGCGCGGGGCTGCGGCTGCTGACCGAGACGGTGGTCTCGCCCTCGACCGCCGACGCGATCCAGGCGCTGCTCGCCGAGCTGCCCGAGGCCCGGTGGCACCAGTACGAGCCGGTGAACCGCGACCAGGCGCGGGCCGGGGCGCGGCTCGCGTTCGGCCGCCCGCTCGACGCGCACTACCACGTCGATCGGGCCGACGTGATCCTGTCGCTCGACGCCGACTTCCTCGGCGCCGGCCCCGACCACGTGCGGCACGCGCGCGAGTTCGCCGCGCGGCGGCGGGTGGCGGGCGACCAGAAGACCATGAACCGCCTCTACATGGTCGAGACGGCGGTCAGCATCACCGGGCCGAAGGCCGACCACCGGATGCCCCTCTCGCCGCGCGAGGTGGAGGCGTTCGCGCGGGCGATGGCCACCGCGCTGGGCGTCGCCGGCGTGGCCGGCGGCACGCTGCCCGCCGCGGCTCGTGACCGCTGGATCCCGGCCGTCGTCGAGGACCTGCAGGCCCACAACGGGCGCGCGCTGGTGGTGGCGGGCGAGACGCAGCCGCCCATCGTGCACGCCCTCGCGCACGCGATGAACCGCGCCCTCGGCGCCGTCGGCGCGACGGTCGAGTACACCGAGCCGGTCGAGGCCGATCCGGTGGCGCAGACGGCCTCGCTGGCCGCGCTGGCCGCCGACCTGGACGCGGGCAAGGTCGAGCTGCTGCTGGTGGCGGGCGCCAACCCGGCCTACACGGCGCCGGCCGACCTGCCGTTCGCCGACCTGATCCAGCGGGCGGCCCTGGCCGTGTATCTGGGCCAGCACGAGAACGAGACGGCGGAGTTCTGCCACTGGACGCTGCCCGAGGCGCACTACCTCGAGGCGTGGGGCGACGCGCGGTCGTACGACGGCACGGTGACGCTCATGCAGCCGCTCATCGCGCCGCTCTACGAGGCCCGGTCGCTCGTCGAGGTGCTGGCGATGTTCACGGCCCAGCCGGAGCGCACGGGCCACGACATCGTAAGGGGCTACTGGCGGCGCGCGCTGGCCGGCCAGACGAAGACGGCCTGGACGATGGTGGGGGCCGACGGCCGTCCGTTCGCGGACCTCGAGACGTTCTGGCGCACCGCGCTCAACGACGGGCTCGTGCGCGGGACGGCGCTGCCGGTGGTGGACCCGGGGCCGGTCGCGCCGCTCGCCGGCGCCGTCGCGCCGCCGTCCGGCGCGGCGGGGCTCGACCTGGTGTTCGCGGCCGACACGAGCCTCTACGACGGCCGGTTCGCGAACAACGGCTGGCTGCAGGAGCTCTCGAAGCCGCACAGCAAGATCACGTGGGACAACGTGGCGGCGGTGAGCCCGCGGACGGCCGAGCGGCTCGGCGTCGCGAACACCGACATCGTCGAGCTGAAGTACGGCGGCCGGACGCTCCAGGCGCCGGTCTGGATCGTGCCCGGGCACGCCGACGGCGCCGTGTCGATCACGCTCGGCTACGGCCGCGCGAAGGTGGGCCGCGTGGGCGCCGGCGTGGGCTTCAACGCGTACGTGCTGCGGACCTCGGCGGCGCCCTGGGTCGGCTCCGGCCTGGAGGTGACGCGCACCGGCGGCCAGCACGAGATCGCGGCGACGCAGCACCACTTCCTGATGGAAGGCCGCAACATCTTCCGCTCCGGCACGCTGGCCGAGTACCTCGAGCACCCCGAGTTCGTGCACGAGCTGGGCGAGACCCCGCCGAAGACGCTGACGCTGTACCCCGAGCACGAGTACACCGGCTACAAGTGGGGCATGGCGATCGACCTGACGTCGTGCACGGGCTGCAACGCGTGCGTGACGGCGTGCCAGGCGGAGAACAACATCGCGGTGGTCGGCAAGGAGCAGGTGAAGGCGGGCCGCGAGATGCAGTGGATCCGGCTCGACCCCTACTACGCGGGCGGGCTCGACGCGCCGGAGATCTACAACCAGCCGGTGCCGTGCATGCAGTGCGAGAACGCGCCCTGCGAGCCGGTCTGCCCGGTGGGCGCCACGGTGCACAGCTCCGAGGGCCTGAACGACATGGTCTACAACCGCTGCGTGGGCACGCGCTACTGCTCGAACAACTGCCCCTACAAGGTGCGCCGGTTCAACTTCCTGCTCTACCAGGACTGGACGACCGAGCCGTTCAAGCTGCAGCGCAACCCCGACGTGACCGTGCGCAGCCGCGGCGTGATGGAGAAGTGCACCTACTGCGTGCAGCGCATCACGCACGCGCGCATCACCGCCGAGGAGGAGAACCGGAAGATCCGCGACGGCGAGGTCGTGACCGCCTGCCAGCAGGTCTGCCCGTCGCAGGCGATCCTCTTCGGCGATCTGAACGACCCGACGAGCCGCGTCGCGAAGGCGAAGGCCGAGGCGCGCAACTACGGCATGCTCGCCGAGGTGAACACGCGGCCGCGGACCACGTATCTGGCCGCCCTGCGGAACCCGAACCCGAAGCTCGAGGCCGCCCAGGGCGCCTCGCAGCCGGAGCACGCGTAGCCCATGGACGAATCCCGCTCGTCGAAAGAGCCTGCCCAGGCGCCGATCATCGCGCCCGGCCACACGTTCGGGTCGGTCACCGACAAGATCGCCTCGATCGTGCTGACCAAGTCGGCGCCGATCCCGTGGTACGTGGCGGCGTTCATCGGCTTCCTGTGCACGATGATGCTCTTCTACGCCATCACGTACCTGCTCCTGAAGGGCGTGGGCATCTGGGGCGTCAACATCCCCATCGGCTGGGGCTTCGCGATCATCAACCTGGTCTGGTGGATCGGGATCGGCCACGCCGGCACGCTGATCTCGGCGATCCTGCTGCTGCTCAACCAGAAGTGGCGCACGTCGATCAACCGCTTCGCCGAGGCGATGACGATCTTCGCCGTCATGTGCGCGGCGCTCTTCCCGCTGATCCACACCGGGCGCCCCTGGCTGGCGTGGTACTGGCTGATCCCCTACCCGAACACGATGGGGGTCTGGCCGCAGTTCCGCAGCCCGCTCATCTGGGACGTCTTCGCGATCTCGACCTACGCCACCGTGTCGCTGCTCTTCTGGCTGGTCGGGCTCGTCCCCGACATGGCGACGCTGCGCGACAAGACGCTGCACCCGCTGCTCAAGAAGGTGTACGGCATCGCGGCGCTCGGCTGGCGCGGCTCCGCGCGGCACTGGTCGCGCTACGAGACGGCCTACCTGCTGCTGGCCGGCCTCGCCACGCCGCTCGTCATCTCGGTGCACTCGGTCATCAGCTTCGACTTCACGATCGGCATCATCCCGGGCTGGCACTCCACGATCTTCCCGCCCTACTTCGTGGCGGGCGCGATCTACGCCGGCTTCGCCATGGTGCTGACGCTGGCCATCCCGCTGCGGGCGCTGTACGGCCTGCAGGACTTCATCACCATGCGCCACATCGACAACATGGCGAAGGTGATGCTCGTCACCGGGCTGATCGTCTTCTACGGCTACAACATGGAGGCGTTCTTCGCCTGGTACAGCGCGAACGCCTACGAGAAGTTCATGATCTGGAACCGGATGACCGGCCCCTACTGGCCGGTCTACTGGTCCCTGATCTTCTGCAACGGCGTGGCGCCGCAGCTCCTGTGGTTCAAGAAGGTCCGCCTCAACCTGAAGTCGCTCTACGCGGTGACGTGGGCGGTGAACATCGGCATGTGGCTCGAGCGCTTCGTCATCGTCGTGACGAGCCTGCACCGCGACTTCGTCCCCTCGTCCTGGGGCATGTACTACCCGACGCGCTGGGACTGGATGACCTTCATCGGCACGCTCGGCATGTTCGTCATGCTGATGTTCCTGTTCGTGCGCGTGCTGCCGATGATCTCGATTTTCGAGGTGCGGGCGCTGCTGCCGCAGTCGAAGGTGAAAGACCCGGAGGCCGCGCACTAGGCACGAGGCCCCAGGCACGAGGCACTGACAAGGCTCAGGTATGGCAGACACGGCAATCTACGGCCTGATGGCGGAGTTCCACGACCCGAGCGCGCTCGTCTCGGCGACGCGGCGGGCCGTGGACGCGGGCTACCACAAGCTCGACGCGTACTCGCCGTACCCGATCGAGGAGCTGGCCGAGGCGCTGCGGTTCCGCGACCGGCGGCTGCCGCTCATGGTGCTCGTCGGCGGCATCGTCGGCGGGCTGTCGGGCTTCGGGCTGCAGTACTGGATCAACGTGATCAACTACCCGCTGATCGCGGGCGGCAAGCCCTACTTCTCCTGGCCGAACTTCATCCCGGTCACCTTCGAGATGACCATCCTCTTCGCCGCGCTGGCGGCGGTGTTCGGGATGTTCGGCCTCAACGGGCTGCCGCTGCCGTACCACCCGGTGTTCAACGCGCCGGGCTTCGCGCTCGCCAGCCGGGACCGGTTCTTCCTGGTGATCGAGGCGGGCGACCCCAAGTTCGACCGGCACCAGACGGCGGAGATGCTGCGGGGGCTGGCGGCTCACGAGGTGGTGGAAGTTGCGAACTAGGGCAGGAACGAGAAGGACGGCATCGGGGACCGCCCTCGTGGTGGTGGCGCTCCTGGCGGTCGGGGCGTGCCGGCAGGACATGCAGGACCAGCCGCGGTACAAGCCGCTGGCGGCCAGCGACTTCTTCAAGGACGGCGCGGCGGCGCGGCCGCAGGTGCCCGACACGGTCGCCCGCGGCGAAGCGCGGCTCGACTCGCTGCTCTACACGGGCAAGGTCGACGGCGTGCTGGTCGACGAGTTCCCGTTCCCGGTGACCAAGGCCGTGCTCGACCGCGGGCAGCAGCGCTTCGACATCTACTGCTCGCCCTGCCACGGGCCGCTCGGCGACGGCGACGGCATGGTGGTGCGGCGCGGCTTCAAGATCCTGCCGCCGTCCTACCACATCGACCGGCTGCGTGACGCGCCGGCGGGCCATTTCTTCGACGTGATGACCAACGGCTTCGGCGCCATGCAGGACTACCGCGCGCAGGTGTCGGTCCCCGATCGCTGGGCGATCGCCGCCTACATCCGCGCCCTGCAGCTCAGCCAGCACGCGACGCTGACGGACGTGCCGTCGGCCGAGCGCGCGACGCTCGACCGCCCGGCGCCCTCGGGTCAGGAGTCCCAGCGATGAGCGGAAGCGCGCACCCGTCCGGAACCGCCCGCCTGCAGCGCAGCCAGACCCGGGCCGCGATCGTCGGCGTGGTCGGGCTCGTGGCGCTCGCCGCCGGCGCGGTCGCCAGCCCGGAGCAGTTCTTCCGGTCGTACCTGCCGGCCTACGTGTTCGTGTTCAGCATCGCGCTCGGCTCGCTCGCGGCGCTGATGCTGCAGCACATGACCGGCGGCGCCTGGGGCATGATGATCCGCCGGATCCTCGAGGCGGGCGCCCGCACGCTGCCGCTCGTCGCGCTGCTGTTCGTGCCGATCGCCTTCGGCCTTCCGCACCTCTACACCTGGGCGGACCCCGCGAAGGTGGCCGGCGACGCCGTGCTCCAGGCCAAGGCGCCCTACCTCAACGTCGGCTTCTTCCTGGCGCGCGCGGTGATCTACTTCGTCCTCTGGAGCACGTTCGCCTATTTCCTGAGCCGCTGGTCGACCGAGCAGGACGCGCTCCCCGGGACCGGCCCCGACGACCGCCGCTTCCGCATGCTGAGCGCCCCGGGCCTCCTGCTCTACGGCCTGACGCTCACCTTCGCGTCGGTCGACTGGGTCATGTCGCTCGACCCGCACTGGTTCTCGACGATCTTCGGGATGCTCTTCATCGGCGCGCAGGGCATGAGCGTGTTCGCGTTCGCGATCGCCGTGCTCGCGCTCTGCGCCGAGGACGAGCCGTTCAAGGGCCGGCTCAGGCCGGCCCACTTCCACGACCTCGGGAAGCTCCTGTTTGCGTTCGTGATCCTCTGGGCGTACCTGGCCTTCTCGCAGTTCCTGATCATCTGGTCGGGCAACCTGCCCGAGGAGATCCCCTGGTACCTCGAGCGCGCGAGCGGCGGCTGGCAGATCATGGCGGCCATCATCGCCATCGGCCACTTCGCGCTGCCGTTCCTGCTGCTGCTGTCGAAGGACCTGAAGCGCAACCGGAAGGCCCTGATGGCGGTCGCCGTGGGCATCCTCGTGATGCGCTACGTCGACGCGTTCTGGCTGGTCGCCCCCTCGTTCGAGCCCGCGCACCTGGCGGTGCACTGGATGGACCTGGCGGCGGTGGTCGGCCTGGGCGGCGTGTGGCTGGCGGCCTTCTTCCGGCTGTTCCAGTCGCGCCCCCAGCTCCCGGTGAACGACCCGTACTACGAGGATGCATTGGCCCATGGCGGACACCACTAGGCAGTCGCACGACGCGGGCGAGGGGCACGAGACCGCCGAGATCCGCGCCCGGCCGGTCTTTCTGTCGATCCTCGGCCTGGCCCTGGTCATCGCGCTCTCGGGCGTGATCGTGCTGGCCGTGTTCCGCTACATCGACGCCTGGGTCACGAAGGACGAGGGCCCGGCGGGCGCGCTGGCGGTGCCGTCCGGCCAGATGCCGCCCGCGCCGCGCCTCCAGATCGACGAGCCGGGGGACCTGGCGACGTACCGGGCGCAGGAAGATCAGAAGCTCACGACCTACGGGTGGGTCGACCGGCAGAACGGCGTCGTGCACATCCCGATCGAGCGCGCCAAGGCGCTGCTGCTCGAGCGGGGGCTGCCGACACGGTAGCGCACGGCTGCCGCCGTGCGGCGGCTGGCGCACACCTGACCGCCTCCGCCAAGGCTACGGCGAGTGCGCCGGAGCTTCAGCGAGAGCGGAAGGTGTGCGCTACGGATTCGGTGCAGGGGGTTCGCTGTGCGTCGCGCACGGCTTCAGCCGTGCGCGTGTGGCGCGAGGAGCGGCGCGGGGCGAAGGGGTCCCCGCGAGCGACGAGCCAGGCGGGGTGCATGGGGGCCCCGCCGATCCAGAACGCGAGGAACGGCGCGGGGCGAAGGGGTCACCGCGAGCGACGAGCGAGGCGGGGTGCATGGGGGCCCCGCCGATCCAGAACGCGAGGAGCGGCGCGGGGCGAAGGGGTCCCCGCGAGCGACGAGCCAGGCGGGGTGCATGGAGGCCCCGCCGATCCAGAACGCGAGGAGCGGCGCGGGGCGAAGGGGTCCCCGCGAGCGACGAGCCAGGCGGGGTGCATGGGGGCCCCGCCAATCCAGAAGAGGAAGCGGAACCAGACATGTCAGGCAAGATCGGCGTCGGCACGTGGCTGACGGCGCTCGCGATCCTCGTGACCGCGCCCGCCGTGACCTTCGCCCAGGGGGGCTGGACCGGCCAGCAGGGCCCCGCGCAGACCGGCAACGCGGCCACCGCGCAGCCCGGCCTGCTCTCGCAGGTGCGGATCGACCAGAAGCTCAACGGGCAGATCCCGCTCGACCTGCCGTTCCTCGACGCGCAGGCGAAGCCGGTGATGCTGCGGCAGTTCTTCGGGAAGCGTCCCGTGATCCTCGCGCTCGTGTACTACGAGTGCCCGATGCTCTGCACGCAGGTGCTGAACGGGATGGTGAGCTCGCTCGAGGTGCTGAAGTTCAACGCCGGCCAGGACTTCGACGTCCTCGTCGTGAGCTTCGACCCGGGCGAGACGCCGGGCCTGGCCCGCGCCAAGAAGGCCAGCTACATCGAGCAGTACAACCGCCCGGGGACCGACGGCGGCTGGCACTTCCTGACGGGCCAGCAGGACGCCATCACGAAGCTGACCGACGCGGTGGGCTTCCGCTACGCGTACGACCCGAAGATCGACCAGTTCGCGCACCCGGCGGTGCTGATGCTGCTGACGCCGGGCGGCAGGGTGTCGCGCTATTTCTACGGCATCGAGTACGCGCCGCGCGACCTGCGCCTCGGCCTGGTGGAAGCGTCGCAGAACAAGATCGGCACGGCCGTCGATCAGGCGTTGCTGCTCTGCTACCACTACGACCCCGCGCAGGGGAAGTACGGCCTGGCGATCATGAACCTCATCAGGCTCGGCGGCGTACTGACGCTCGTGTCGCTCGGCGGGTTCGTCTTCCTCGCCCTGCGCAAGGACCGGCGGCCCGGACGGCCGTCCGACCCGGCGCACCAGGGCTCCGGGAGTGCTCGGTAGATGTTCAACAACTTTCCGCTGTTTCCGCACGAGGCGTCGTCGGTCGCGGGACAGGTCGACGCGCTCTACTTCCTGCTGCTCGCGATCAGCGGCTTCTTCGCCGTGACGATCTCGATCGCGGTCGTGTTCTTCGCGATCAAGTACCGGCGCCGGCACGCGCTGGAGGTCGGCGCGAAGATCCACGGCTCCACCGCCCTCGAGATCCTCTGGTCCGCGGTGCCGCTCGCCATCGTCATGGGGATCTTCGTCTGGAGCAGCGTGATCTACATCCGGATCTCGCGGCCGCCGGCGAACGCCATGGACGTGTACGTGGTCGGCAAGCAGTGGATGTGGAAGATCCAGCACCCCGACGGCCGGCGGGAGATCAACGAGCTGCACGTGCCGGTGGGCCGGCCCGTGCGGCTGACGCTGGCCTCCGAGGACGTGATCCACGACTTCTTCGTGCCCGCGTTCCGCGTGAAGGCCGACGTCGTGCCGGGCCGCTTCACCACGCTCTGGTTCGAGGCGACCAAGCCGGGCCGCTACCACTTCTTCTGCGCGCAGTACTGCGGCACCGAGCACTCGGGGATGATCGGCTGGGTCGACGCCATGACGCCCGAGGACTTCCAGGCGTGGGTGGCCGCCGGCGCCGGCGAGTCGCTCGCGTCGTCGGGCGAGAAGCTGTTCCAGCAGCTGTCCTGCAACTCCTGCCACCGGCCCGGCTCGAACGGGCGCGGGCCCGTGCTCGAGGGGATCTACGGCAAGCCGGTGGCGCTCCAGGGCGGCGGTCAGGTGATCGCCGACGACAGCTACATCCGCGAGTCCATCGTGGACCCGCAGGCGCGGACGGTGGCCGGCTACCAGCCGATCATGCCGACCTTCCAGGGGCTGGTGACCGAGGAGGGCCTGCTGCAGCTGGTCGCCTACATCAAGTCACTCGGAACGACACAGCAGACGGCTCCGGCGCCCGGCGCGGCACCGCAGACGGACGGCCCGCACCCGGCAGGAAAGTGAACCCGTGAAGTCACCTCAACCAAGAATTTCGCACCGGTTCGGGCCGCATGACGCCCAGGCCGCGCACGGCGCGGCCCGCGAGGGCGCGGCGCGGGGTATCGGGGCCCCGCAAGCGGCCGAGCCGGGGTCCGGGGCGGAGCCCCGGTAAAGCCATGGATGCCATTGACGCGACTCTCGAACCACCGGTGAACTACCTGAACGCCGAGCACGGCATCAAGTCGTGGCTGCTGACCAAGGACCACAAGCGCATCGCGCTCTTGTACCTGTTCGGCGTCACGTTCTTCTTCGTCCTGGGGGGCATCTTCGCGGCGCTGATCCGGCTCGAGCTGCTGACACCGGCCGGCGACCTGATGGAAGCGGAGACCTACAACAAGATGTTCACGCTGCACGGCGTGATCATGATCTTCTTCTTCCTGATCCCCTCGATCCCGGCCACGCTCGGCAACTTCCTGGTGCCGATCATGATCGGCGCGAAGGACCTGGCCTTCCCGCGGATCAACCTGCTGAGCTGGTACATCTACATGGTCGGCGGGCTGTTCACCATCGCGGTGATCGTGCTTGGCGGCGTCGACACCGGCTGGACCTTCTACACGCCCTACAGCACGGCCGCGTCCAACACGCACGTGGTGCTCACCGGCCTCGGCGTGTTCATCACCGGGTTCTCGTCGATCCTCACGGGGCTCAACTTCATCGTGACGATCCACCGGATGCGCGCGCCGGGCATGACCTGGTTCCGCCTGCCCCTGTTCATCTGGTCGCACTACGCGACGGCGCTGATCATGGTCCTCGGCACGCCGGTCCTCGCGATCACGATCCTGCTGGTCGCCGCCGAGCGCGTGCTGCACCTGGGCCTGTTCGACCCGAAGCTGGGCGGCGACCCGGTGCTGTTCCAGCACCTGTTCTGGTTCTACTCCCACCCGGCGGTCTACATCATGATCCTGCCGGCCATGGGCGTCATCAGCGAGCTGGTGGCCGCCTTCTCGCGCAAGGCGATCTTCGGCTACAACTTCGTGGCGTTCGCCAGCCTGGCCATCGCGCTGATCGGCTTCCTGGTGTGGGGCCACCACATGTTCGTGAGCAGCCAGTCGGTCTATGCCGGCCTGGTGTTCTCGTTCCTGAGCTTCCTCGTGGCCATCCCGTCGGCCGTCAAGGTCTTCAACTGGACGGCCACGCTGTACAAGGGATCGATCTCGTTCCAGTCGCCGATCATCTACGTGTTCGGGTTCATGGGGCTGTTCCTCGTCGGCGGCCTGACGGGCCTGTTCCTGGCGTCGGTGGGCCTCGACGTGCACGTCCACGACACCTACTTCGTGGTGGCGCACTTCCACTACATCATGGTCGGCGGCGCGATCATGGGGTTCATGGGCGGCCTGCACTACTGGTGGCCCAAGATCTTCGGGCGGAAGTACCCCGAGGGCTGGGCGAAGCTCGCCGCGCTCATCATCTTCGTCGGCTTCAACCTGACGTTCTTCCCCCAGTTCCTGCTGGGCTACCTGGGCATGCCGCGGCGCTACTACGCCTATCCGCCCGAGTTCCAGGTGCTGAACGTCCTGTCGACCGCCGGCGCCTCGGTCCTCGCGATCGGGTACCTGATCCCCGCGATCTACCTGACCTGGTCGCTGAAGTACGGGGAGCGCGCGGGCGCCAACCCGTGGGGCGCGAAGGGCCTCGAGTGGACCGTCCCGTCGCCGCCGCCGGCGTACAACTTCGAGGAGACGCCCGTGATCACCGAACCGCCGTACAACTACACGCCCGAGTTCATCGCGAGCGTGACCGAGGCCAGCCGTCCGGAGGTGCAGCTTGGCTGACGCGCACGCGCACGCGACGGAGCTGGAGCCCAAACCGCTCCAGCACCACTTCGACAGCCTCGAGCAGCAGTTCGACGCGTCGGTGCTCGGCATGTGGGTGTTCCTGGTCACCGAGATCATGTTCTTCGGCGGCCTGTTCATGGCCTACATCGTGTACCGCACCTGGTACCCGGAGTCGTTCGCCGCGGGCAGCCACCACCTGGACGTGACGCTCGGCATGATCAACACCATGGTCCTGATCGGCAGCTCGCTCACCATGGCGCTGGCCGTCTGGGCCGGCCAGCAGGGCAGCCGCGCCCGGCAGCTGCTCTTCCTGGGCCTCACCCTCGTCTTCGGGTTCGGCTTCCTGGGCATCAAGGGCTACGAGTACTGGGAGAAGTTCCAGGACCACCTCGTCCCGGGGCCGCACTTCGTCTGGGAGGGCGCCGGCAACCCGCACGCGGTGCAGATGTTCTACTCGCTGTACTTCGCCATGACCGGCCTGCACGCGCTCCACATGATCGTGGGCGCGGGCATCCTCATCACGCTCATGGTCATGGCCGCGCGCGGCCGGTTCACCAAGGAGTGGTCCACGCCGCTCGAGATCGGCGGCCTCTACTGGCACTTCGTGGACATCGTGTGGATCTTCCTGTTCCCCCTGCTCTACCTGATCGAGCGGCACGTATAGGGCGGCACGGAATGAGCCACGGAAGGACCAGGGAAATCGTCACGGAATGAGCCACGGACACGCAGCCTATGACGGAACACGCTGAATCGCCGGTTGGAACCTATCTCGCCGTCTTCGTCACGCTGCTCGTGATGACGGCCCTCACGACCTGGGTGGCCTTCCACGACTGGGGCATGCTCAACACGCCGATCGCGCTCGCCATCGCGGTCTTCAAGGGCTCGCTCGTGGTCTGGTTCTTCATGCACGTCCGCCACAGCGCGCGCCTCACGCAGATCGTCGTGGCGTCGGGCTTCTTCTGGCTGCTGATCCTCTTCTCGTTCACGCTGTCCGACTACCTGAGCCGCGGCATGCTCCCCTTCCCGGGAAAGTGACGGCGACGCGGACCGCGAGCACTCCGTGCGTCGCGTAGGTCGTGCTGGCCTTCAGGCCAGCCGCTTTCTCCGCGCCAGCGCCGCACCCGTGGCCGGTCGGGGGCTCGCGCGGCGGGCCGGCTTCCGGCCGCCCGGGAACGCTCGCTCCGGCTCGATGCCCTTCCGATCAGCGCGGCGGGCAGGGTTCGCCGATCAACACCCCAACGTACCGACCACCGGTGGGGGTCTGCCGGAGATCGACGCCCGCGCAGGAGCAGCCCGCCGCACAAGGCTCGCTCCGCTCGCGTTCCGGATCGCGCTGCGGGCGGCCTCCACGGCCCGCCGCGCGAGCCCCCGACCGGCCACCCTGGCGCGGCACCGGTCTCGCCGGGAGCCGGGTCCTCGCCGCGGCGGCCGTGAGCCGAGCCGAGCGCAACCCGAGCGGAGCCGAGTCTTCCGCAGCGGGCTATGGCTTCGCGCGCTTCGATCGTCGCGTTGCCCGAGGCGGTGACCGGTCCGTCGGAGTTGTCGGCCGGCATGCCATGCCCGCGGCGTGAACGGCAGGGTACCGAGCGCAGCGAGGGTTGCCGGCGAGCGCGACCCGGCCGCGGCGGCGAGGGCCCGGCTCCCGCGCCAGCAGTCGCGCACGGGGAGCGCCGCCCCTTGCCCTGGCCGCCTCGCGGACTGGCGCCGCCGTGTCATCCGACCCGACCGCCCTTTCGCCGCGCCAGCTCCGCCTGCTCCCACGCCATCGTGCCGACCAGCCCCACCTCGAGGGGCCGCGGCGCGTAGCCCAGCTCGCGGCGCGCCTTCGCGTTGTCGCCGATGTAGGTCGTGCCCGCGATGGCGCTCGGGTACTCGGGCGAGAGCCGGCCGGCGAGCGGCAAGACCCGATCGACTGGCCGCAGCAGCGCCGCCACGGCCTTGAGCACGCGCGGCGACACCTTGCGCCGGGGCGGCGGCACGCCCGCGATCCGCGCGGCCATCCCGACGGCCTCCGCGAACGAGTGGCGCGGCCCCGCCACGATGTAGCTCTCCCCCATCCGCGCCTTCTCCATCGCCAGCACGTGCGCCTCGGCCACGTCGTCCACGTGCGCCCAGCAGTACGCGGTCCCCTCCGGCACCATCGTCAGCCCGCCGGTGAGCAGGCCGGCCCAGGCGTCGTGCACGGCGCTGTGGTCCCCGGGACCGTAGATGACGCCGGGCTGGAGGATGACGAGCGGCAGGCCTCGCCGGATCATCGGCACGGCCACCTCGTAGTGCGCCAGCCACTTCGTGCGGTCGTACTCCGAGATGAAGGGGCCGCTGTGATGGTAGGTCTCGTCCACGAGCCGGCCGCGCGTGTCCGAGAAGACCGCCAGCGTGCTCGTGTACACGCCCCTGGGCACGCCGGCCTGCCGCATCGCCTCGAGCACGTTGCGCGTGCCCTCGACGTTGGCGGCGTAGGCCACCGACTTGTCCCGCACGCCGAGGTGGTACCACGCCGCGCAATGGAAGACGCCGTCCGCGCCCGCCATCGGCCCGGTCATCGTGGTGCGGTCGGCGATGTCCCCCTCGGCGACGGTGACGCCCAGCGCCGTGAGCGTGCCCGCCCGGCCCGGATGGCGCACGAGCGCGACGACGTCGTGGCCCTCGGCGCGGAGGCGGCGGACGAGCGCGCCGCCGAGAAAGCCCGTGGCGCCCGTCACGAAGTATCTGGCCATGCCTCAAGGATAGCCGGTCCCGCCGACGGGGGGCGAGCGGTCCGGCGCGCGGCCCTCAGCGGGCCGGAGCGGGACGCCCGGTGGGCGCCTCACCCGGGTCGACGGGCGCGGCGTGCCGGGCGGGCATGGCGTCGCGATGGGCCCGCAGCATCACCGCCGTCACCGCTTCGAGCCCGTCGTGCCAGGCCCGCTCCACGTCCTCGCTCCAGGCGTGGCCGAGCGTCTGGCGGATCGCGTCGAGCATCGTGCCGGACACCGCCTGGTAGTGGGAGGCGTAGACGCCGTAGCCGACGTGCCGCGCGCCGAGCTCGGCCAGCGCATGCGCGACGGCGTCGGGCGCCCGCAGGTGCTCGATCACCATGGCCAGCGTGGACAGCAGGTGCTGCTGCTGGCGCTTCATCGACACGTGCGCGAAGAGCGGCTTCACGGCGGGGTAGCGCGAGAACAGCAGCCGGTAGAAGCGCTCGGCGAAGTCCGCGCCGTGCGCCGAGAGGTCCGCGAAGCTCGCCTCGAGCCGCGCGACGGCCGCGCGGGGGAGGCTGTGCAGGTCGAGCTGGCCAGCGAGCGCGTTGCGCGCGAGATCGACGCGGTGCAGCAGCGCCATGCCGGGCGAGGCGAGCAGCGTCGCCGCCGCGCCGAGGCCGATGTCGTTTCGTTCCAGGCCCAGCTCGTGGAGGACGTGCCACGTCCGGCCCCTGGCCAGCGCCTCCGCGCCGGCGTCGCCGAGCCGGTTGTGGGCGAGCTCGAGCCGGCCGAGACGCGCGGACAGGGGCGACGCGGCCAGGGCGGACGCCGTCGCGGGACCGAGCCCGTTGTCACGGAGGCCGAGCGTCTGGAGCGTCGGCAGCGCGTCCAGCGCACGCACGAGCGCCGGCGCGTCCGCGTCGGCCAGCCCGCAGGCGTCCAGCGCGAGATCGCGCAGCCCCTTCGCGGCCGGCGCGCGGGTGAGCGCCTCGACCCCCGGAGCGCCCAGCGGGTTGCCGGAGAGGTCGAGCCGCAGCAGCGCCGATGCCTCCGGCGTTCCGGCCAGGGCCGCCGTGCCCGCGGCGTCCAGGCCGTTGGCGCCGACGTCGAGCGACGTCAGCCGCCCGCCCGCGGCGCGCAGCAGCTCCGACACCCCGTCGCCGCCGAGCCCGCAGCCGCGGGCCGCCAGCTCGGAGACGCGCGTCTTCGCCAACGCGCCCGCCAGCGCCCGCCCGCCGGCCTCGCCCAGGGGGTTCGCCGACAGGTCGAGCGCCTCGAGCTCGGGCGGGGCCCCGGCCAGCAGCGCCACGCCGGCCGCGGTCAGGCCGTTCTGGGCGACGCCCAGACGGCGCAGGCCGGACAGGTGGTGGGCGCCGAGCAGCGCCGCGAGCCCGGCATCGCCCAGGCCGTTGTCGCCGAGATGCAGCGCCTTCAGGCGCCGGGCGAAGGGCGAGGACGCCAGCACCATGGCGCCCGTGGGCCCGAACTCGTTCGAGGAGACATCGAGACGCTCGAGCGCCTCGAACCGGTTGGAGGCGAGCAGCAGCTCGATGCCCTGCACGCCGAGCGTGTTCTGGGCGAGCGACAGCGAGCGCAGGCGCCCCACGTTGGGGGACAGCGCCAGCGCGGCGGCGCCGCTCGGACCGATGCCGTTGTGGCCCAGGTCCAGGTCGACGAGCCGGGCGAGCGTGCGCGACACGGCGAGAGCCCCGACGCCGTCCGAGCCGAGGCCGTTGCCCCGCAGGTCGAGCCGTTCGAGCGCGTCGAGCGCCGCGCTCGACGCCAGCGCGCGGGCGCCGGCGGCCTGGAGGTCGTTGTCGGCGAGGTCGAGCGCGCGGAGCGACAGGCCGGCCTCGGCGATGGCCGCACCGCCCGCCGGCCCGATGCCGTTGCCCGCCAGCACCAGCACCCGGAGGGCCGACAGAGCGCGGCCGCCCGCCAGCGCGGCGGCGCCCTCCGACGAGATCCGGTTGTCGGCGAGGTCGAGCCGCTCGAGCCGCGCCAGGTTCGACGACGCGGCGAGCGCGGCACAGCCGACGTTGCCGATCTCGTTGTCGGCCAGCGCGAGAATCGGTGATCGTCCGCAGCGCGGCACAGCCCGCCAGCTCGCGCACCCCCTCGTCGCCCAGGGCGCGGCCCGACAGATCGAGCGCCCGCGCGAGCGGCCACAAGGCGTGCTCCCGGCCGCGCTTCACGGTCTCCCACCAGCCCGTCGCGGCACGACGGATGCCGTCGGGCCATTCCGCCACGAGCGTCTCGGCGGCGGTCACGAGCGGGCCCTGACCGTCGGTCAGGTCGGAGAGGTAGCGACAGAGCGCCGACCAGGCGCCGGCGCTCGGCGCCGCGCACAGCGCCTCGAGCAGGGCCATCGCGCTGGGCTCCTCCGCGCCGGGCGCGAGCTGGTGCTCCAGCCGGGCGAGCTCCTCGGTCACCTGCGCGGCCGACCGCGGGCGCCGCTCCCGGTCCGTCGCCAGCAGGCGCCCGACGAGGCGATCCAGCGACGGATGGCTCGCCAGGGCGGGATTGACCGTGCTCGGCAGCGGTCCCGCCTCCGCGTGCGCCGCGTGCCGCGCGTCGAGCGTCTCCCCCTCCGCCGGACCGGAGGCATACGGCGCCTCCCCGGTCAGCATCGTGAACAGCGTGGCGCCCAGCTGCCACAGATCCACCCGCTGGTCGAGCGGCTCGCCGGACGCGAGCTGCTCGGGCGCCATGAAGCCGGGCGTGCCGAGCATGCTCCGGCTGACGCCGGTGGCCCGTCCGAGCGACTTGGCGATGCCGAAGTCGATCAGCTTCGCCTGCTCGGCGGACGTCCCGGCGCCCACCACCAGGATGTTCGCCGGCTTCAGGTCGCGGTGCAGTACGCCGTTCGCGTGCGCGACCAGAAGCCCCGACGCCACCTGTTTCGCGAGATTCACCGCGCGGGCCGGTCCGACCGGCCGACCGGGCCCCACCAGGGCGCCGAGCGGCACGCCCTCCACGAGCTCCAGCAGCAGGTAGAGCGCCCGCTCGTCGTCGAGCGTGCCGGCCGCGTAGCACCGCGCGACGTTGGGGTGGTTCACCTGCTCGAGCACCAGCGCCTCGTTCACGAACCGCTCTCGCATCTCCTCGTCGGCCGCCCACTCGGCGTTGAGCACCTTCAGCGCGCGCCGCAGGCCGCCGACGACGGTCTCGACGAGGTAGACCGAGCCGAAGCCGCCCGCGCCGAGCCGACGGAGCACGCGGTACTGGCCGCCGGCCACCAGGCGCCCCAGGCGCGCGTCGCGGGGCCAGCCGTGAGCGGGCGGGTCCGACGCGCATTCCGGACACGACAGGGTCAGGTCGTCGTCGAGCGTGGCGTTGCAGCGGTGGCAGTAGCTGGTCATGGTCCTGTGGACACCGGCCGGTCCACCAGGGTCAACGGCAACGGGCGGCCAGAACCGCCACACGCGGCGACCCGGCCGCTGGGCTCCGTGGCCGAGCCGGCGCGTCCGTTCCCCGCTCACCGGCAATCCGGCGCCGTTCGCCGAAAGGGCCGATCCGGCCAGCCTTCCCGCTCCGTATCACATGGGTGGCGCCGGCGCTACAATGCGCGGAACGGTGGGATCCTCCCGCCAGCCGGTGCCGATCGCGGGAGTGGACACGTTGGGCGAACAGAAGCCGGATCTGGCCTCGTTGCGGATCGACCGCGCTGCCCGGGAGGGGCGCGGCCCGGGCTGGTGGTTCTGGGTGTCGCTGGCCGTGGTGGCAGGGGCCGGGGCCGGCGCGGCCTGGTGGTTCCTGGCCGGGCCGGCCGTCACGGTCGTTCGGGCGGCGACGGTGGTCGAGCGCGCCGCGGCCGGCAGTGCGGACTCGACGGTGCTCAACGCCTCGGGCTACGTGACGGCCCGGCGGCGCGCGACCGTGTCGTCGAAGATCACGGGCAAGGTGGTCGAGGTGCGCGTCGAGGAGGGCATGACGGTCCGCCAGGGCCAGGTGCTCGCCCGGCTCGACGACTCGATCCCCCGGGCCAACCTGGTCCTGGCCCAGGCTCAGCTCGACGCGGCCCGGCAGGCCGTCGACGAGAGCGTCGTGCGGCTCGCCGAGGCAAAGGTCACGCTCGGGCGCCAGCAGCATCTGGTCAGCGAGGGCGTGATCGGCAAGGCCGACCTCGACGCCGCGCAGGCCAACGTGGACGCGCTCGCGGCGCACATCGACGCGGCGAAGGAGCAGGTGTCGGTCGCCGAGCGCCAGCTCGAGCTGCGGCGCACCGAGCTCGACGAGACCGTCATCCGGGCGCCGTTCAGCGGCGTGGCCGTGTCGAAGGACGCGCAGCCCGGCGAGATGGTGTCGCCCGTCTCGGCCGGCGGCGGCTTCACGCGGACGGGCATCTGCACCATCGTGGACATGTCGTCGCTCGAGATCGAGGTGGACGTCAACGAGAGCTACATCAACCGCGTCGAGGCCGGCCAGGCGGTGACCGCCACGCTCGACGCGTACCCGGACTGGAAGATCCCCGCGCGCGTGATCACCGTGGTGCCGACGGCGGACCGGCAGAAGGCGACCGTGCTGGTGCGCATCGCGTTCAGCCTGCCGGGCGGCACGCTCGACGCCAGAATCCTGCCGGACATGGGCGTGAAGGTGGCGTTTTTGCAGGCCCCGGCGTCCGGCGCGGCCGCGGCGCCGGCCGCCGCGCTCTCGGTGCCGCGCGCCGCGATCCGCTCGGACGACGGCGCGTCGATCGTGTTCGTGATCGCGGGCGACCGGGTCGAGCGCCGCGCCGTCGCGCTCGGCGCCGCCGACGGCGACGCCGTGGACGTGCGCACGGGTCTGTCCGCCGGCGAGCGCGTCGTCATCGAGCCCCCGGGCGACCTCGCTGACGGCGACAGGGTCGTTGTTAGGCAGTAGGTTCGCTGGTTCGGGAGTGCTCGGGTTCCCGGGTTCCCGACGTTCTCCTGTCACGCGACCCGGGCACCGAACCGGAGAACTTCCGAACCTGGAACCCGCGAACCCGAACTCGTGAACCCGGGGAACCCGAGCACTCCCGAACCTCCGAACGGACGAGAGCTCTTCATGGATCCACTAGTCAGCATTCGCCAGGTGCACAAAGTCTTCCGCCGGGGCGGCGAGCGCATCGACGTGCTGCAGGGCGTCGACCTCGACGTGCCGGCGGGCGAGTTCGTCGCGCTCATGGGGCCGTCCGGGTCCGGCAAGACGACGCTGCTCAACCTCATTGGAGGGCTGGACCGGCCCACGCAGGGATCCATCACCGTGGGTGAAGACGCCATCGACCGGCTCTCCGGCGGGCGGCTGGCCCGCTGGCGCGCGCGGCACATCGGGTTCGTCTTCCAGCTCTACAACCTGCTGCCGGTGCTGACCGCCGAGCGCAACGTCGAGCTGCCGCTGCTCCTGACGCGGCTCTCGCGCGCCGAGCGGAAGCGGCACGTCGCGACGGCGCTGGGGGTCGTGGGCCTCACCGACCGCGCGCGCCACTACCCGCGCCAGCTGTCGGGCGGCCAGGAGCAGCGCGTCGGCATCGCGCGCGCCATCGTCACCGACCCGACGCTGCTGCTCTGCGACGAGCCGACGGGCGACCTCGACCGCCGGTCCGGCGACGAGATCCTCGACCTGCTGCAGGCCCTCAACCGCGACTACGGGAAGACGGTCGTGATGGTGACGCACGACCCGCACGCGGCCGAGCGGGCGGGGCGGACCGTCCTGCTCGAGAAGGGGACGCTCAAGGAGGCCGGCGCGTGAAGTACCTGCCCCTCGTCTGGCGGAACCTCTTCGGCCGGCGCCGGACGCGCACCGTCTTCACGGTGCTGTCGGTGATGGTGGCCTTCGTGCTCTACGGCGTCCTGATCACGATCCGGACGGCGTTCAGCATGGGCGTGGACGTCGCCGGCGCGGACCGCCTGATGCTGATGCACAAGGTGTCCATCATCATGCCGCTGCCGATCAGCTACCAGGAGCGCATCCGCGCCGTGAAGGGCGTGGCCGACGTCACGCACGCCACCTGGTTCGGCGGCTTCTACCAGGACCCGAAGAACTTCTTCGCCCAGATGGCCGTCGACCCCGGGCCGTGGCTGCGGCTGCACCCCGAGTTCGTGCTGCCGGAGGACCAGCGGAAGGCCTGGCTCGCCGACCGCACCGGCGCCATCGTCGGCCGCCGGACGGCCGACCGCTTCGACTGGAAGATCGGCGATCGGATCCCGATCGAGGGGACGATCTTCCGGCTGAAGAACGGCGGCCAGACCTGGACGTTCACGCTCGACGGCATCTTCGACGGCGACAAGCCGGGCGTGGACACGACCCCGTTCTTCTTCAGCAACGACTACCTCGACGAGGCGCGGCAGTGGGGCCGGGGCATGGTCGGCTGGTACGTGGTCCGCGTGAGCGACCCCGACCAGTCGGCCCAGGTCGCCGCGCGCATCGACGCGATGTTCGCCAACTCGCCCTACGAGACGAAGACCTCGACCGAGAAGGCCTTCGTCCAGTCGTTCGCCAACCAGGTGGGCGACATCGGCGCGATCATGGCCGCGGTGCTCGTCGCCGTCTTCTTCACGATCCTGCTCGTGACCGGGAACACCATGGCGCAGTCGGTGCGCGAGCGCACGAGCGAGCTGGCCGTGCTGAAGACGCTCGGCTTCTCGAACGGCCTCGTCCTCACGCTGGTGCTCGTCGAGTCCACCGTCATCGCCGTGGCGGGCGGCGGCCTCGGCCTCCTGCTGGCCTGGGGGTTCGTGCGCCAGGGCGACCCCACCGGCGGCTTGCTCCCGGCCTTCTACCTGCCGCCCGGGCTGCTCGCCCTCGGCGGCGGGCTGACGCTCGCGCTGGGTCTCGCGTCCGGCCTGCTGCCGGCCGTGCAGGCGATGCGGCTGCGGATCGTCGATGCGCTGAGGAGGGCCTAGGCCGTGCTCCAGTGGCTGCTCCAGATCGGCGCGATCACGATGGTCAACATGCGCAGCCTGCCCCGGCGGATCGGCTCGTCCATCGTCGCCGTGGTCGGCATCTCGGGCGTCGTGATCGTGTTCGTCGCCGTGCTGTCGATCGCCGAGGGCTTTCAGCGCACGCTGCTCGTGACCGGCTCGCCCGACACGGTGATCGTGCTGCGCGCCGGCAGCGACACCGAGATGACGAGCGGCCTCACCGGCGAGCAGGCCCGCATCATCCGGGACGCGCCCGGCATCGCGCGCGGGCCCGACGGGCCCGTCGCGTCCGCCGAGCTCTTCGTCATCCTCAGCCACCCGCGGATCGCCACCGGCACCGACGCCAACATCCCGCTGCGGGGCGTGCAGCCGGCGGCGTTCGCCGTCCGCGGCGACGTGAAGATCGTCGAGGGCCGCATGTTCGAGTGGGGCCGGAACGAGATCATCGTCGGCCGCGCGGCGGCGAACCAGTACGTCGGCCTCACGGTCGGCTCCACGCACCGCTGGGGCGAGAACGAGTGGACGGTCACCGGCATCTTCGAGGCCGGCGGCGGCGTGCCCGAGTCCGAGATCTGGGCCGACGCCGGCGTGGTGCAGCCCGCCTACCGCCGCGGCAACTCGTACCAGGCCGTCTACGCCAGGCTGGCCTCACCGGGCGCGTTCGACCAGCTGAAGGACGCGCTCACGACCGACCCGCGCCTGAACGTGAAGGTCGTGCGCGAGATCGACTACTACGCCGAGCAGTCGGTCCTGCTCCATCGCCTGATTCGCACGATCGGCTTCCTGATCGCGTTCCTCATGGGCATCGGCGCCGTGTTCGGCGCGGTCAACACCATGTACACGGCCGTCGCCGCCCGCACGCGCGAGATCGCCACCCTGCGCGCGCTCGGGTTCCGCGCCGTGCCGGTCGTCGCGTCGGTGCTCGCCGAGTCGATGCTGCTCGCGCTGGTCGGCGGCGTCATCGGCGGCCTGCTGGCCTACGCCGGCTTCAACGGCTACCAGACGGCGACCATCAACTGGCAGACGTTCAGCCAGATTGCCTTCGCCTTCGCCGTCACGCCGCGCCTCCTGGCCGAGGGCGTCTTCTACGCCCTCGTCATGGGCTTCCTGGGCGGCCTGCTGCCGGCCGTCCGGGCCGCCCGTCTCCCCGTCGTCACGGCGCTCCGGGAGCTGTGAGGGCTGGCCCAAGAACCAGGGCGACGTACAGACGAACGGGGACGACGGCCGTGGAGGCCGCCGTCCCCGCTTAGCAATCAGCCGCCTCCGCGCGTCGTGCTTCGGCGGGCCAGGGCACTCAGGGGTCAGCCGTCAGCAGGATCTTCCTGACCGCTGCCCGCTGACCACTGTGAGCCGTTAGAAGTTCACGCGCAGGCCGATGCGCATGATCCGCGGGTTCATGATCTCCAGCACCTGGTCGAAGCCGGTCGCGCCCGTCAGCCGCTTGTCGTACTGGCGGCCGAGGATCGTGCCCGAGTTGAACAGGTTGAAGATATCCAGGTCGACGTTGATGTTCGCCCGGCTGACACGAATGACCTTGCCGAGGCGGAAGTCGAACGTGGTCACCGTCGGCAGCCGGTTCTGGCCGACGTCGGTGATGAGCAGCACGCTCTTGTTGCTGCCGAAGTGGTCACCGGTCGACACGCGGCTCTGGTACCACGGCTGGCCGAAACCCTGCCGGGTCAGCAGGTTGAAGCCCAGGTCGATCCCGAACGGCGCCTGATACATGCCGTTCGCGATGAACTGGTACTTCGGCAGCAGCTGGTAGATGCCGCTCTTACCGCTGCCGCCCGACCGCCGCACGACGAGACCGCCGTTGACGAGCGGGTTGCTCGGGCCCGGCGTCGGGTCCTGGATCGCCGTGTCGGGGTTGTCGAAGTACTCCCGGTGCGAGTTCGTGGAGAACCCGAAGCGGGCCATCCAGCGGTTCGAGAGCCGCTTGGTCGCGCTGACCTCGAAGCCCATGTAGCGCTGGTGGTAGCCCTGGCGCGCGGTCAGTTCCGTGCCGCCGTTGAGCGCCGCGTCGCCGAGCGTCGACGCGTCCACCGCGTAGTACGGCACGCTGTAGGATGAGCCGTCCGGCAGCCCGTCGCCCGTCAGCGTCCCGACCTGGACGTAGTCCGGCCGGCGCACGCCGATGCGCGGGGTCCAGTTGAAGTCCACCATCCGGCGGTAGGTGAACGACGCGCTCAGGCCGAAGTTCGGCATCAGCTCGTGGTCCATGCCCACGACGAGCTCGTGCGTCTTCGGCACCTTGTAGTCGTGGATCGTGTTGATCGGCGTGCTCAGGTCACCCGGAGCGTTGATGTTGAACCCGGTCCAGCCCAGGATGTCGTTCCGGTTGATCTCGTTCGGATCGGCATACCCGTTGCCGTTGGCGTCCGTGGCGCTGAACTCGATCATGCGGGTACTGCACGACCGAGATCTGGCCCGACTCGCCGTTGCCCAGCTGCGACGCGAACAGCGCGTAGCTGCCCCTGAGCAGCGTCTTGTGCGACTCGTCCAGCGCGTAGGTCACGGCCAGCCGCGGCGACGCCGAGTTCCACTTCACCGCGCCCGGCACGGCCGTCGACTGGACCGCCGGCAGCCACTGCTCGAAGCCCGGCACCGCGGCCTCGCTCACCGCCAGCGTGCCGTCGTCCTGCCAGTCGAACCGGACGCCCGCGTTGATCGTCGCCCGGTCCATCGTCATCGTGTCGCCGACCCAGGCCGACTTGTAGTGCGCCGTCGCCGCCGACGCCCAGTAGCTGGCCACGTCCGCGATGATGTTCGGGTAGCCGTCGTAGTAGCTGACGATCTGGTTGCCCGGCGTCTGCGAGCTCGAGTCCACCGTCGTCCGGCGCCACGAGTAGCCGAACTTCACCTCGTGGTTGCCCTTGAAGAAGCTCCCCTCGGCCATCACCGTGTTCTGCGGCCGGTCGCTCACGTAGTTCCAGTACGAGCCGTGCCACGTGCCCGTCTCGTCCTGCGTGATCTGCGCGTTGAGCCCGCCTTCCGGATCGAGCCGGAAGCCCGTCGGGAAGTGCGCGGCGCGCACCGTGAGGAACAGGTTGTTCCCCACCACGTAGTTGGCCTCGAACTTCGAGAACTTCGACGGCCCCTTCTGGTCCAGCGTCGTCGCCGGCGGCCGCGTCGCGCTCGCCGACCGCCCGAACTTGTTCTTGTCGGCGAAGAAGTACGTGAAGCCCGCGCGCAGATCCTGCGTCACCTGGCCCGTCAGCTTGAAGCCGCGGTTCTTCAGGATCGTCCGGTCCGGCGTCTGCCGGATCGTCACGATGCGCACGTCCGTCTTGCCCATCGACCCCCAGCCCCACAGGCGGTTCTTGATGATGGGCCCGCCGACCTCGAACCCGTAGTCGGCGTACTGCTGCGTCCGGTTGCCCTTCCCGTTCGGGCTGCCCAGGTTGGTCGCCAGCGTCGGGTCCATGTTGTTCGACTGCATGCCGTCGTTCTCGAAGTACACGCGCGTCGACCCGTGCGGCGTGTTCGTCCCCGACTTCAGCACGAAGTTCAGGTGGACGCCGCCCGTCGGGCTCGTCATGTCCGAGCCGCCGGTCGTCACGTTCATCTCCTGGAACATGTCGAAGTCGTAGTACACCGAAGAGGCCCCCGTCGCGGCCATGTCGGTGATCGGGATGCCGTCCATGTTCCACGTCGCGTCGCTGCCCGCCGCGCCCTTCGCCTGGTAGCCCGACTGCTGCCCCGACTCGCTCCCGCCCACGTTCACGCGGTCCGTGATGATGCCGGGCACCGTCTGCAGCACGACCCACGGGTCGCGCGCCGTCGGCACGTTCTGCAGCTCATCGAGCGTCACGTTCGTCGATTCGGTCGTCTTCTTGGTGTCGATGACCGGCGTCTCCGCCGTCACCTGCACCTGCTCCTGCACGCCGGCGACCGTCATCTTCGCCGTCAACTGCACGGCGCCGCCCGCCACGACCTCGACGGACTTGTTCAGATATTCGCCGAACCCCTGCAGGGACGCCTTCACCTGGTAGTTGCCGGGCGGCAGGCTGAGGAACCGCGCGACGCCGTTCGCGCCCGTCACCGCCGTCGCGGCCTGCTGGCCGCTCAGCTCCACCGTTACGCCCGGCAGCACGGCGCCGGTCGCGTCGACCGCGGTCACCTCGATACGACCGGTCGACACCTGCGCCGCCGCCGGTGCGGCTATGACCAGCGCCGCGAGCAGCGCCAGCCAGGAAAGTTGGACCCGTTTCCTCATGAGTAGCCTCCTCCTGTTCTCCTCCGACGCTCCCCCTCCGGTTTGTCCGCGCCTGGATCGACTCCAATCGGCAGGCGCCGACACGACACCGGTACTCCGTAGGGGTTAGGCGTATAACAGGTGGTAAGCAATAATTATGACAGCCACCTCATCGTCTTGGGGTGGACATTTGTGAGGAAATCGTCACATTTGTACTGATACTACGTAAGAGTAATTCAACCACCCGGATCCGGAAGGTGTTTCGGTCCAAACGATTGGATTTCGTGGCTGGAACGGTGGTGTGGAAACGGCACGGGGACGAGACCCGAAACGGCTTCGGGCCCCGTCCCCGCTCAGGCTAGAAGTTCACGCGCAGGCCGATGCGCATGATCCGCGGGTTCATGATCTCCAGCACCTGATCGAACCCGGTGGGGCCCGTCAGCCGCTTGTCGTACTGGCGGCCGAGGACCGTGCCCGAGTTGAACAGGTTGAAGATGTCCAGGTCGAAGTTGATGTCGGCCCGGCTCACCTTGAAGACCTTGCCCAGGCGGAAGTCGAACGTGGTGACCGTCGGCAGGCGGTTCGCGCCCACGTCGCTGACGAGCAGCACGTTCTTGTTGGTCCCGAAGAGGTCGCCCGTCGCCACGTGGCTCTGGTACCACGGCTGGCCGAAGCCCTGCCGGGTCAGCAGGTTGAAGCCCAGGTCGATCCCGTACGGCGCCTGATACATGCCGTTCGCGATGAACTGGAACTTCGGCAGCAGCTGGTAGATCCCGCTCTTGCCGCTGCCGCTCGACGCCGTCACGACGTACCCGCCGTTGACCAGCGGGTTGCTCGGGCCCGGCGTCGGGTCCTGGATCGCCGTGGCGGGGTCGGTGAAGTACTCACGGTGCGAGTTCGTGGAGAACCCGAGGCGGGCCATCCAGCGGTTCGAGAGCCGCTTGGTCGCGCTGACCTCGAGGCCCATGTAGCGCTGGTGGTAGCCCTGGCGCGCGGTCAGCTCCGTGCCGCCGGCGAGCGCGCCCGGGCTGAGCATCGACGGGTCGACCGCGTAGTACGGCACGCTGTAGGACGAGCCGCCCGGCAGCCCGCTGCCCGTCAGCGTCCCGACCTGCACGTAGTCGCCCGAGCGCACGCCGATGCGCGGGGTCCAGTTGAAGTCCACCATCCGCCGGTAGGTGAACGTCGCGCTCAGGCCGAAGTTCGGCATCAGCTCGTGGTCCACGCCGAACAGGATCTCGTGGGTCTTCGGGACCTTGTAGTCGTGGATCGTGTTGATCGGCGTGGAGAGCTGGCCGGGATTGTTGATGTCGAACCCCGTCCAGCTCAGGATGTCGTTGTAGTTGATCTCGTTCGGATCCGCCAGCCCGTTCCCGTTCGTGTCCACCGCCGAGAACGAGATGTAGCGGTACTGCACGGTCGAGATCTGGCTCGACGTCCCGTTGGCCAGCTGCGACGCGAACAGCGCGTAGCTCGCGCGCAGCAGCGTCTTGTGCGACTGGTCCAGCGCGTAGGTCACGGCGATGCGCGGCGACGCCGAGTTCCACTTCACCGCGTTCGGCACCGCCACCGACTGGATCGCCGGCAGGTACTGCTCGAAGCCCGGCACCGCCGGCTCGCTCACCGCCTGCGTCCCGTCGTCCTGCCAGTCGAACCGGATGCCCGC
The DNA here is from genome assembly GCA_963812185.1 of uncultured Acidobacteriota bacterium. GTDB lineage: Bacteria > Acidobacteriota > Vicinamibacteria > Vicinamibacterales > JAHECP01 > JAHECP01. Next base: position 533,956 of record CAWEUE010000005.1, on the reverse strand, counting down.
GTTCAGGGTCAGCCGGTCGGCCGTCATCGTGTCGCCGGCCCACAGCGCCTTGTAGTGCGCCGTCGCCGCCGAGGCCCAGTAGCTGGCCACGCCCGCGATCAGGTCCGGGTAGCCGTTGTAGTAGGTGATGATCTGGTTGCCCGGCGTCTGCGAGCTCGAGTTCACCGAGACCTTGCGCCACGAGTAGCCGAACTTCACCTCGTGGTTGCCCTTGAAGAAGCTGCCCTCGGCCTCGACCGTGTTCTGCGGCCGGTCGCTCTTGTAGTTCCAGTACGAGCCGTGCCACATGCCGCTGTCGTCCTGGTAGATCTGGGCGTTCAGGCCGCCCTCGGGGTCCAGCTGGAAGCCCGTCGGGAAGTGCGCGCCGCGCACCGTGAGGAACAGGTCGTTCCCCACCACGTAGTTGGCCTCGAACTTCGAGAACTTCGACGGCCCCTTCTGGTCCAGCGTCGTCGCCGGCGGCCGCGTCGCGCTCGCCGACCGCCCGAACTTGTTCTTGTTCGCGTAGAAGTAGGTGAAGCCCGCCCGGAGGTTCCGCGTCACCTGGCCGGTCAGCTTGAACCCGGCGTTCTTGAGGATCGTCCGGTCCGGCGTCTGCCGGATCGTCACGATCCGCACGTCGGTCTTGCCCATGGAGCCCCAGCCCCACAGCCGGTCCTTCACGATCGGCCCGCCGACCTCGAACCCGTAGTCCGCGTACTGCTGCGTCCGGTTGCCCTTCCCGTTCGGGCTGCCGAGCGCGGTGGCCAGCGCCGGGTCCATGTTGTTCGACTGCATGCCGTCGTTCTCGAAGTACACGCGCGTCGACCCGTGCGGGGTGTTCGTGCCCGACTTCAGCACGAAGTTCAGGTGGACGCCGCCCGTCGAGCTCGTCATGTCCGAGCCGCCGGTCGTCACGTTCATCTCCTGGAACATGTCGAAGTCGTAGTACACCGACGACGCGCCCGTCGCCGCCATGTCGGTGATCGGGATGCCGTCCATGCTCCACGTGGCGTCGGCGCCCGAGGCGCCCTTCGCCTGGTAGCCCGACTGCTGCCCCGACTCGCTGCCGCCCACGTTCACGCGGTCCGTGATGATGCCGGGCACCGTCTGCAGCACGACCCACGGGTCGCGCGCCGTCGGCACGTTCTGCAGCTCGGCCAGGGTGACGTTGGTCGAGTCCGACGTCTTCTTGGTGTCGATGACCGGCGTCTCGGCCGTGACCTGCACCTGCTCCTTCACGCCGGCGACCGTCATCTTCGCGGACAGCTGCACGTTGCCGCCCGCCACGACCTCGACCGATTTGTTCAGGTACTCCGAGAACCCCTGCAGGGTCGCCCGCACCTGATAGGTGCCGGGCGCCAGGCTCAGGAACCGGGCCACGCCGGCGGTGCCGGTCACCGCCGTCGCCATCTGCTGTCCGGTGAGCTCGACGGTCACGCCCGGCAGCACCGCGCCGGTCGCGTCGACGGCCGTCACCTCGATACGCCCGGTCGCGATCTGCGCCGACGCGGGCACCGCGATCATCAGCGCCGCCACGATCAGCGGCCAGCACTGACGCATCATCCTCCTCATAACGTGTGCCTCTCCTCCCCCTCCATCCATCACGACGGCAGTCCACCCACAGGTTCGAGATACGGACACTGGAGTACCGTATGTCCGTGCGCCTCTGGCTCGTGTGGGGGTACTGCTGTATAGCGTGGCAAATTCCGTGACAGATCTTCGCGCCGCGCACGTGCGCGAAATCGCGCGGTGTTTCGACCATGTGTGGCACGGCGCCACACGCGTGAATCCAAGAAATCGAGGCGCCGCGCGGCCGCGGTCCGAATGATTGGATGCGCGGAACAGGCGCAAGACCGCCACGTTTCCGCGCGAAACACCGGGGAGGGTATCAGCCGCCTCCGCGCTTCGCGCTTCGGCAGGCCGGAGCGTACAGCGGTCAGCGGTCAGCGGTCAGGGGTCAGGGGTCAGGGGTCAGGAAGAGCATCCTGTCACGCTGACCGCTGACCCCTGACCCCTGTACGCTAACATGCACTCAGGCGAGCGCGTCACGCGGCTCACCACAACCGAACGCATCCATCGTGGCTCGACACTCCCGAGGCCGGCCGGGCAAGCCCGCGGCCGCTCACGCTCCTGCGTCACGGCAGCCCGGACGGCTCGCGCTCGGCGCGATCGCCGCGATCGCCGCAGTCGCGATTGGCGCCGGCGGCTGGTTCGCGTGGCGCGCGCGGCGCGCCGCGCCCTTCGACGGCCCGATCGTCCTCGTCTCGATCGACACGCTGCGCGCCGACCACCTGCCCGCGTACGGCTACCAGAAGGTGCGGACGCCCGCCATCGACGCGCTGGCGAAAGACGGCGTCGTCTTCGACCGCGCCTACGCGCAGGTGCCGCTGACCCTGCCCTCGCACGTGTCGATCCTCTCGGGCCAGCTGCCGTTCGAGACCGGCGTGCGCGACAACATGGGCTTCACCGTGAAGCCGGACCAGCGGATGCTGCCCGGGATGCTGGAGAACCGCGGCTTCGCCACGGGCGGGTTCGTGTCGGCCTACGTGCTGCGCGCCGCGACCGGCATCGCGAAGGGCTTCGGCGTCTACGACGACCGCCTGCCGGCCGCATCGCCCGAGGTGGCGATCGGCGACGTGCAGCGCGACGGCGCCGACACGCTGGCTGCCGCCGAAAAGTGGGTCGACGGCCTGACGTCGCCGCGCTTCTTCCTCTTTATCCACTTCTACGAGCCGCATACGCCGTACACGCCGCCGGCGCGCTACGGCCAGTACCTGCCCTACGACGGCGAGATCGCGTACGCCGACGAGCTGGTCGGCCGGCTGATCGACTCGCTCCGGCGCCGCGGCCTCTACGACCGGGCGCTGGTCATCCTGCTGTCGGACCACGGCGAGGGCCTCGGCGACCACGGCGAGGAGGAGCACGGGCTGTTCCTCTACAGCGAGACCATCCGGGTGCCGCTCGTCGTGAAGCTGCCCGGCGAGCGCGACAAGGGCCTGCGCCTCGCCCAGCCGGTCGAGCACATCGATCTCGTCCCCACGATTCTCGACCTGCTGCACGCGCCCATCCCGTCCGACCTGCGCGGGCGGTCGCTCGTGCCGCTCTTCGACGGCGGCACCATCGAGGACCGGGGGCTGTACGCCGAGTCGCTCTACGCGCGCTACCACCTCGGGTGGAGCGAGCTGTACGCGCTCACCGACGGCCGCTACCGGTTCATCCGCGCGCCGCGCGACGAGCTGTACGACGTGCAAACCGACCCGCACGAGCGCCGCAACCTCGTGCCGGAGCGCGAGCAGACCCGCGTGGCCATGCGCGAGGCGCTGGCGCGCATCCGCGGCGGGTCGACGGTGACGGCGCCCGGCCGCGTCAGCGCGGAGGATCGGCAGCGCCTGCAGGCCCTCGGCTACATCGGGTCCGAGGCCACGCTCAGCGAGACGGACGCCGACACGCTGCCCGACCCGAAGGACAAGGTGCCGGTGCTCGAGGAGTACCGCAAGGGCCTCGAGATGGTGCGGCGCGGCCGGTTCGGCGAGGCCATCGCCGCGTTCCGCGGCATCGTCGCGGACAACCCGGGCATGGCGGACGTCTGGAGCGAGCTCGGCGGGCTGCTCGTCCGCCAGGGCCGGATCGCCGAGTCGGTCGAGGCCTACAAGCGTGTCGTCGAGACGACGCCGCACGATCCGGGCGCGCTCATCGGCGTCGCCGACGGGCTGTACCGGCTCGGCCACCTCGACGAGGCCCGCGCCCAGGCGGAGGCGGCCACGAAGCTGCTGCCCGCGTCCGACTCGCGCTCGCTCGGCTCCGCGTACCAGATTCTCGCCAAGGTCGCGCTCGCCCGGCACGACCCGGCGCGCGCCCGCGCCGCGGCCGAGGCCGGCCAGCGGGCGGCGCCCACGCTGCCCCTCGTCGATCTGGTCGAAGGCCTGATCCACTACAACGCGGGCCAGTACGCCGAGGCGCTGCCCTACTTCCAGAAGGCGGCCGAGCCCGACCCGCGGCGGACCTTCGACGTGCCGGACGTGCACTACTACCTGGGCGACACGCTGGGGCGGCTCGACCGGTACGGGGAAGCCGAGGCGCAGTTCAAGGCCGAGCTGAAGGTCTTTCCGTACAACCAGCGCGCGTGGGCCGGCCTCGCCATGCTCTACCGCGCCGCGGGGCACGTCCCCGAGTCCGACGCCGCGATTGCCGCCATGCTCCAGCGCTCGCCGACCGCCGAGGCCTACGGCCTCGCGGAGAAGCTGTGGACGATGTTCGGGGAGAAGGAGAAGGCGGCGCAGGCCGCCGCCGAAGCGCGGAAGCGGAGATGACCAAACGCCGCCAGAAGCCCTCGAAGCCCGCGCCGCGCCGCGACCGGCCGGCGCCGCCGCCGGCCCGCCGCCGTGGGGCGATCGGCTGGATTGCCGGCGTGGCGGCCGTCGCCGCCGCCGCCGCGCTGGCCGTGTGGCTCTGGCCGCGGCCGGGGCCGCGCCTCCAGGTGACGCGGACGTCCGATCAGAACGTCCTGCTCATCACGATCGACACGCTGCGCGCCGACGCCCTGGGCTGCTACGGCGGGAGCGCGGCCACGCCGAACCTGGACGGCCTCGCGGCGGAGGGCATCCGCTACGACTTCGCGCACGCGCAGGTGCCCCTGACGCTCCCCTCGCACACGAGCATCATGAGCGGGCTCTACCCGTTCCAGCATGGCGTGCGTGACAACTCGGGCTACCGCGTGCGGCCCGACACGAAGACGATCGCGACGATCCTCCAGCCGAAGGGCTGGGCGACGGGCGCCTTCGTCGGCGCGTTCCCGGTGGCCGCGCAGTTCGGCCTCAACCGCGGCTTCGGCGTCTACGACGACCGTCTTGGCGAGACGCACGGTTCGTCGGAGTTCGTGATGGCCGAGCGCAAGGCCGACGTCGTCGTGGCCCACGCGCTGAAGTGGCTGGACGCCCAGCGCTCGCGGTGGTTCCTGTGGGTGCACGTGTACGACCCGCACGCGCCCGACGACCCGCCGGAACCGTACAAGACCGAGTACGCCTCCAACCTGTACGAGGGCGAGGTGGCGTTCACCGACCACGCCCTCGGGCCGCTGCTCGACCGCGTCCGCGCCGGGTCGGACCGCCCGACCCTGATCGTCGTCACGGGCGACCACGGCGAGGCGCTCGGCGACCACGGCGAGGCGACGCACGGCCTGTTCGCGTACGAGGCCACGCTGCGGGTGCCGCTCATCGTCGCGCAGATCGAAGGCCGCCGGGCGCTGTCGCGCCCCGGCGTGTCGGAGATGCCGGTCGAGCACGTTGACCTGCTGCCCACGATCCTCGACACGCTCGGCCTGGCGGCGCCCGCGGGCCTGCCCGGCCGGTCGCTGCTCACGCTGTCGCGCGAGGACGCCGACAACCGGGCGTCGTACTTCGAAGCGCTCTCGGCGTCGCTCAACCGCGGCTGGGCCCCGCTCACCGGCGTGCTCGTCGGCCGCACGAAGTACATCGACCTGCCGATCCCCGAGCTGTACGACCTCGCGAAGGACCCGGCCGAGGCGCACAACCTGATGCAGGGCGAGCCCGCGCGGGCGCGCGCGCTCGAGGCCCGGCTCCGGGCCTTCGGGTCGACCGACGCGGGCGCGCGGCAGGCCGAGGACGCGGAGACGCTCGCCCGCCTGCGCGCGCTCGGCTACACGTCGGCGGCGCCGGAGCCGGGCAAGAAGACCTACACCGAGGCCGACGACCCGAAGCGGTTGATCGGCATCGACAACGCGATCCACGAGGGCATCAACCTGTTCGGCCGGGGCCAGTACGACGCGGCCGAGGCCGTCTACCGCCGCCTCATCGCGGAGCGGCCCGACATGGCGCTCGCCTACCAGCACCTCGCGTTCATCCAGTGGGATCGGGGCCAGACCGCCGAGGCCATCGCCACCCTGCGCGCGGCGATCGCGAAGGCCGGGCCGAGCCCCGACGTGGAGGCCAAGCTCGGGATCTACCTGTCGCAGACCGGCTCGATCGACGAAGCGCTGCCGCTGCTCCAGCACGCGGTCTCGCTGCCCAACAGCGACCTCGACACGCTCAACGCGCTCGGCATCGCCTACGCGCGCAAGGGCCGGGAGGCCGACGCGCTGGCCACGTTCCGGAAGATCCTGGCGATCGACCCCGAGAACGCGATGGCGCTCCAGAACATGGGCTCCGTGCACCTCTCCGCCGGCCAGCTCCAGGCGGCCCGCGACGAGTTCCAACGGGCCCTGACGGCCAACGCGAACTGGGCGCCCGCCTACACGGGCCTGGGCGTCGTCGAGCTGCGGACGGGCCACCCGGAGCGGGCCATCGCGGCCTGGACGAAGGCCGTCGCGCTCGACCGGACGGACTACGACGCGCTGTTCAACCTGGCGACCGAGCTGGTCGACGCGGGGCGGATGGCCGAGGCGAAGCCCTACCTGCAGCGATTCGTGGACACGGCGCCCCCGGCCTTCTACGCGAAGGACATCGCGCGGCTCCGCGCGATGCTGCAACAGGCCGGCGGGTAGAGGCGACCCTCCCGGGGTCAGCGGTCAGCAGTCAGCGGTCAGGGGTCAGGGGTCAGGTAGAGCCTGCGACGCTGTCACGCCGCAGCCGTGACAGGATGCTCTTCCTGACCGCTGACCGCTGACCGCTGACGGCTGTCCCTGACGCGCTGACCGCTGACCGCTGATCGTGAGCCCGACACCCCCCTCGTCGCCGGATTGCGTTAAGATTCCAGAAACACTTTTCCAGCGGGGTTCTCTCGGAGATACGCCATGCGACGTTCGCTCCTGGCCTTCGCCGTCGCTGCCGCTCTTGCCGTCGCGTCGATGACGGGGCCCTCCCTCGAGGCGCAGTCTGCGCCGCCGGCCCAGTCGCCCGCGACGCCGCCCTCCCCGCAGCAGGCCCAGCCGGCCGTGCCCGTCTTCCGCTCCGGCGTCGATTTGGTGCGGATTGACGTGCGCGTCACCGACAAGGACGGCCTGCCGATTCGCGACCTCCGGCCGGAGGAAGTGAAGATCTCCGAGGAAGGCGACAACCGGCCGATCCTCCTCTTCCAGCACGTGGAGCAGCCCCTCGGCACCTACGCCGAGGTGGCGCAGCGTACGATCGCCTCGGAGGTGTCGACCAACCAGGGCTCGCCGCGGGGCCATGTCTACGTGCTCGTCTTCGACCAGGCGCACATCACGGCGGGCAACGAGCAGCGCGCGCGGCGGGCGGCCGAGCGCTTCCTGCGGACGCGCGTGCGGCCGGGCGATCGCGTGGCGCTCTACGCGATTCCGGGCCCCGGCCCGTCGATCGACTTCACGGCCGACGTCCACCAGGCGATTGACCAGCTCATCTCGATCCGCGGCTCGCGGGAGGAGACGGGGATGGGCGCGCTCGGCGAGATGCGGCTCTACGACGCCTACGAGATCGTGCGCGGCAACCAGGAGATTCTCGGCCGCTACGTGGATCAGGCCTCGAGCACGCGCTCCTCCCTCGACTCGACGGCGTCGGGCGCCCGTCCCGGCCTGGCGCGCGAGCCCGAGGACCCGTCGGTGCTCCGCCAGCAGGTGCTCGACGACGCCCGCGGCGTCGTTGCGCGCGCCGACGACGAGGCGCGGCGCCTCCTGCGCTCGCTCGCCGACGTCATCAAGACGCTCCGGGCCGTGGACGGGCGCAAGGCGGTCATCCTCTTCTCGGAGGGCTTCGAGGTCGACCACGTGACGCACGAGCTCGAGGACGTGGCGGCGGCGGCCGCGCAGTCCTACGCGGTCGTGTACGCCGTGGACCTGAACTCGCGGGCGGTCAGCCTGACCGCGCAGCAGCCGCTCGGCGGCCAGCAGTACGCCGAGATCCAGAGCCGCCTGCAGTCGCTCGGCAGCCTCACCGCCGAGACCGACGGCGAGCTGTTCAACGACGCCAGCGCGCACATCGACCAGGTGATGAACGACATCTCGGAGACCTCCCAGGACTACTACCTGGTGGGCTTCGCGCCGACCGCCGCCGCGCTCCGGGATCGCGGCCAGTACCGGCACATCTCGGTGCGCGTCACGCGGCCCGGCGCGCGCGTGAGCACCCGCACCGGCTACGCGGTGGGCCCGCAGGTGACGACGGCCGACCGCCGGCGGACGATCGACGCGGCGCTCCACGCGCCCTTCTCGCAGCAGGGCCTGCGCGTCCAGTACACGACCTACGTCTTTCGCGGCAGCACGCCCGGCATGCAGCGCGTGATCGTGAGCCTCGACGCCGACCTGCCGGTCGCGACGGCCGACTCGAAGCCGGCCGACGTGGTGTTCGCCGTGCGCAGCGCGCGCGACGGCAGCCTCGCCGCGAGCGGCAGCGACACGATCGAGCTGCCAAGGGCGGCCCGGCCGGACGCGACCACCGGCGTCGGCCACTATCGCGTGCAGTTCGAGCTGCCGGCCGGCATCTACCTGATGCGCGCCGTCGTTCGCGAGCCGGGCGGCCTGCTCGGGAGCGCCGACCGGCGCTTCACCGTCCGCCGCCTCGGCGGACCGAGCGTCTCGGCGAGCGACATGGTGATCGAATCCTCCGACCTGCAGGGGCTGCCCGTGCGCCCGACGGTCTACGGCTCCGACGCCCTCTCGGGCGTGTTCGAGCTCTACGGCCGGTCCTTCAGCCAGCTCGCCGGCGTCAGCGCGAGCGTCGACCTGCTGAAGCTCGGCGCCACGACGCCGACGACGTCGACGCACGCCGAGCTCGGGCCGATTCAGACCATCGACGGCGGCGCGAGCCGCCCCGCGCGCGTCGATCTGCCGCTCGAGGGCGTCGGGCCCGGCCACTACCTCGTGCGCAGCACCGTGCGCCAGGGCGGCGAGACGATCGCCGAGCTGCTGCGCGACGTCGTGGTCGCGCCCGGCGAGCGTCCGGCGCCGCCGCCACCGCCGCCGCTCTCCGAGCTGGATCCCGAGGTGATCCTCAGGGGCGAACTGGCGCAGTCCTACATCGCGATGCTGCGCGACCGGGCCGGCGAGCCGCTGCGCAGGGCCGCGGACCTCGCCGCGCGCGGCGCCTGGACCGACGTCGAGGCGGCCGTGCCGGCCGCGGCGCCCGCCGCGCCCGCCGACGCGCTGCGCGGCCTGGCGCGCTTCGCCCGGTGCGACTTCGCCGGCGCCGCCGAAGCACTCGCGCGCTCGGTGGCGGCCGACCCCCGGGACGGCCGCGCCCAGTTCCTGCTCGGGTGGGCCCACGCGGCGGCCGGCAACGACCGCGCCGCCATCGGCGCGTGGCGCGCGGCCGTGTTCACCGACCAGGCGCTGGTGCCCGCGTACCTCGCGCTCATCGACACTTACCTGCGCCTCAACCAGCCCGCGCTGGCGCTCCAAGTCACCAGAAGCGGCCTGGAGAAGATGCCGGACTCGGTGGAGCTGCACGACCGCCTGATCCGGCTCGGTGGAAAGTAGCCCGCCGGAGCGGAGACGGGGCTCTCGGGCCGCCAGGTCGGAACCTCGGATGATGACCATGACGACGCGTACCTCCTTGGGCGCGGCCCTCGCCCTGTCGGCGGCCGCGGCCGTGTTCGTATCCGCCGCGCCGCAGCAGACGCCCGCACAGACCCAGACACGCCCGGCCCAGACGTTCCAGGCCCGGACCCTCGTCATCGAGGTCGACGCCATCGTCACCGACAGCAAGGGCCGGTTCGTGGAGGACCTGACGCCGGGCGACTTCGAGGTGCTCGACGGGGGCGAGCCGCAGACGGTGCAGACGCTCTACCGCGTCGAGGGCACGTCGGTGACGCCCATCGCCCCCATGGCGGCGCCCGCCGCAAGGGCGTCCGCCGCCGCGCCGGCGGCCGCGCCGCCGCGCGCCGATCGCCGCGTGTACGTGCTGTTCTTCGACGAGCCGCACCTGACGCAGGGCGCGTTTCACCGGCTGCAGCAGGCGGCGGCGGACTACCTGCAGCGCGCGTTCGCGCCGGGCGACATCGGCGGCGTGCTCATCGGCGACAAGATGGCCGGCAGCCGCCTGACGAGCAATCGCGATCAGCTCGTCGAGGCGTTGAAGTCCTCGAAGCTGAGCCCCGAGGCGACGAGCCGCGCGCGCGACCTCCAGGACTGGCCGCGCATGAGCGCCGTCGAGGCCATCCGCATCGCGGTGAACTACGACAATGACGTGCTGAGCCAGGTGGCGGACCGCGCCGCCCGCGAGGGCGGAGGCGGCCCCGACCTGCGGCCGACCATCATGGACAAGGCGCGGACCATCGTCCGCGAGCTCGACCGGTCCACGCAGCAGACGCTGACCACGCTCGCCTCGCTCGCCCACGGCCTCGACCGCGTGCCGGGCCGCAAGACGATCGTGTTCATGAGCGAGGGCTTCTACACGCAGAACGCCGAGTCGGCGCTGCGCCAGATCGTCGGCATCGCCGCGCGCTCGAACGTCCGCATCTACGCCATCGACGCGCGCGGGCTCAACCGCATGTCCGACGGCGGCGATCCGTCCGTCATGAGCCCGATGGAGACCGGCGCCGCCATCCCGACCAACCTCTACGACACGATCGAGGACGCGCCGAACACCCTCGCCGTCGACACCGGCGGCTACGTCGTCCGCAACACCAACGCCTTCGAGGACGCGCTCGCGGGGATCGAGACCGACACGAGCCACTACTACGTGCTGGGCTACAGCCCGACCAACACGAAGATGGACGGCCGCTTCCGTCAGATCACGGTGAAGGTCGGGCGGCCCGGCCTGACTGTCCGCGCGCGGAAGGGCTATCTGGCGCTGCCTCCGGGGGAGGCCGCGCCCCCGCTCGAGCTCAGGGCCAACGAGGCCAGCGAGCCCGCGAACGGGACGGCGGCCGGGTCGTCGCCGACGGCGGCCGTCGCGCTCTCGCCCCAGACCCAGGCGCACATCCGCGCATTCGCCGCGAGCCAGCCCAAGGGCGGCGCCGCCCAGACGCTCGCCGACGACGGCTGGAATCGCTACACCAAGGGCGATCTGGCCGGCGCGGCGGCGAAGCTCGAGGAGGCGGCCGCCGCGCCGGCGGCCGCCTCCTGGATCACGTACGCCCTCGGCTACGCCCAGTTCGGGCAGGGTCGGACCAAGGAGGCCGTGGCCTCGTGGGAGAAGGTGCGCGCCGCCGCGCCCGACTTCGAGGGCGTGTACCTGGACCTGGCCAACGGCTACCTGACGCTGAGCGACCCGGTCCACGCCGTCTCGGTGCTGCGCGTGGCCGAGCAACGCTGGCCGAACGACCTGAAGGTGCTCAACGCCATCGGCACCCTGCAGGTCCGGCAGCAAGTGCTCGACGACGCGATCCATACCTTTCAGAAGGCGATCGACGCCAACACGAAGGACCCGACCGCGTACCTGAACATCGCGCGCACCTACGAGCTGCGCTACTACAAGATGCGGCGCTACAGCCGCCCCGGCGGCGCGCAGGCCGCCAACCCCGAGGACGCGAAGAGGGCCATCGAGAACTACGAGGCGTACCTGAAGCACGGCGGTCCGGACAAGGCGAGCGCCAGGGCCGCCATCGAACGGCTGAAGCAGGCCACCAGGAAGTAACGGGTGGCCCAGGTCTTCGACCTGGGCTGAACCGCAAAGGACCCGTCATGGCGAAGCGTGCCGTCGTCGGCGCGGGTGTCGTCCTTCTCCTCGCCGCCGGCGCGGCGCTCCTGGCCTCGGGCCCGCAGCAGTCGCCGCCGGCCGCACCCCCCGCCCAGACCTTCCACAGCTCCACGGTCGTCGTCCAGGTGGACGCCATCGTCACCGACGGCAAGGGCCGGTTCGTCTCCGACCTCACGCCCGACGACTTCGAGGTGCTGGAGAACGGCAAGCCGCAGACGATCCAGACCGTCTACCGCGTCGAGGGCGCGTCCGTGTCGCCCGTGCGGCGGACCGGAGCCGCGATGCCGGAGGCCGCGCCGCCGGCCGTCATGGCGCCGCCGCGCGCCGACCAGCGCGTGTTCGTCTTCTTCTTCGACCAGGAGCACCTGTCGCAGGGGCCCTTCACGCGCCTCCAGCGCGCCGCCGAGGACTACCTCAAGACGGCGTTCCGCCAGGGCGACGTGGGCGGCGTGCTGATGGGCGGGACGATGGTCGGCAACCGGCTGACGGGCGACCGCGACGAGCTCGCGCGCGACCTGGAGGGCGCGAAGATCGGCTCCGGCCTCACGTCGCTCCGGCGCGACCTGCAGGACTGGCCGCGCATGAGCGAGATCGAAGCTCTCCGCATCGCGCTGCAGTCGGACCAGGGCCTGCTGGATCAGGTCGTTCGACGCGCGCTCGACGAGGCGCCCGCCGGACGCCAGTTCGACCCCGAGGGCGCGGTTCTCAACAAGGCGAGAGCGGTCGCCGACAGGCTCCTCGACGGCGCCAAGAAGACGCTCACCACGCTCGAGGCCCTCGCGAGCGGCCTCGGGCGGGTGCCGGGACGCAAGACGATCGTGATGCTGAGCGAGGGGTTCTACCTCGACCAGGCCACGTCCCAGCTCCGGCAGATCGTCGCGACCGCCGCGCGTTCGAACGTGCGCCTCTACGCCATCGACGCCCGCGGCCTCGACCGGACGCCCGAGGGCAGCGCCCTGACCTCAATATCCCCGCTCGAGACCGGCAATCACATCTCGACGACGGCGTACGACACGATCGGCGACGGCACGAACTCGCTGGCCGTGGACACCGGCGGCTTCGTCGTCCGCAACACGAACGCCTTCGAGGAGGCGCTGGCCGAGATTGCCAACGACACGAGCCACTACTACGTGATCGGCTACAGCCCGACGGACGCGACGATGGACGGCGCGTTCCGGCAGATCACCGTGCGCGTGAAGCGTCAGGGCGTTAAGGTGCGCGCGCGCAAGGGCTACCTCGCCACGGCCGACGCGGTGCCGGCCGCGACGATGGTCGCCTCCGAGACGTCCGCCGTTCCAGCGGCGGAGTCGGCTGGGGCCGCGCCGGCCGCCGCCCCGGCCCCAGCCGAGTCCGCCCCGACCGAGCCCGCGCCGGCGCCTGCTCCCGAGACGCCAGCCGCACCCGCGTCAACTGCCGCGACGGCCCCGGTCCCGACGACTCCGGCCACGGCGGCGCCCGCCCCGGCGCCGGCCGCCGGCGCCCCGGGCGTCACACTGAGGCCCGACGCCGCGGCGCGCGTGCGGAAGCTCGCCGGCGGCGAGGAGGAGAGCGGAGAGGGCAAGGACCTGGCGTCGCAGGGCTGGGATCGCTACGGCCGCGGCGATCTGGAAGGCGCCGAGAAGCTGCTGGGGCAGGCCGCGCGGCTGCCCGGCGCCGCGCCGTGGGTGTCCTATGCGCTCGGCTTCGCGCAGCTCGGCCTCAACAGGCCCGAGGCCGCCGTGCGGTCGTGGGTGCGCGTTCGGACCGCGGCGCCGGAGTTCGAGTCGGTCTACTTCGACCTCGCCGACGCCTACACGCGGCTGCACGATCCCGACCGCGCGGTGGCCGTCCTGCGCCTCGCCGAGGCGCGCTGGCCGAAGGACGCCGAGGTGTTGAACGCCATCGGCACCATCCAGGTCAGGCGCGGCGCGCTCGACGCCGCGCTGAAGAGCTTCCAGAAGGCGGCCGACACCCAGCCGGACGCAGCGCTGGCGCACTTCAACCTCGGCCGCACCTACGAGCTGCGCTACTACCGGACGCGCCGCTACTCCAACGCGGCGGGTCGCTGGTTCGACAACCCGGACGACATGAAGCGGGCGCTGGAGGAGTATCGGGCCTACCTGAAGATCGGCGGCCCCTACGAGGACCAGGCGCGCGCGGCCATCGAGCGGCTGAAATGGGCGGGGGCGATCAAGTGAATGCTGAACGTCGAGCAGGGCCTCGGGCCTCGACCCTCGAGCCGCGCCTGTTTGTTCGGCTCCCAGCGGCCGGGTATACTGGCGGCAAGAAGGACCGTCGCCGGAAGTCCCTCCGAGCCGTTTTTTCCGGGTGATCTCACCACCCTCATAGCTCCGACATGACCAAGCGTTCCAAGAGGCGGCCTGGCGGTCACGCCCCGCGTCCGCGCCAGGAGAAGAGCGGAACGCATCGGAAGGCCGAAGCCCGGCCGCGGCGGTGGCGCGCCTGGGCGGCCGCCGCGGGGATCCTCGTCGTCGCGGGCGCGGCGGCGGTGCTCCTCTGGCGGGAACGGGCGCCGGCGCCGTTCGACGTCCGGCATACGCCGGACCAGAACGTCCTGCTCGTCACGATCGACACGTGGCGTGGCGACGCGCTCGGCTGCGCGGGAGGGCCCGTCGCGACCCCCAACCTCGACCGCCTGGCGTCGCTCGGCGAGCGCTTCGACTTCGCGCACGGGCAGGCGGTGCTGACGCTGCCGTCCCACGCCACGATCCTGACCGGGCTCTACCCGTTCCAGCACGGCATTCACGACAACGCGGGCTTCCGTCTGCCGGCGGAGATGCCCACGCTGGCCGCGATGCTCCGGCCCCACGGGTTCGACACGGGCGCGTTCATCGGCGCCTTCCCGCTCGACTCGCGCTTCGGCCTCAACGCCGGGTTCGAGGTGTACGACCAGCGCTACGGCCGATCGGCCAGCGAGTCCGGGTTCCGCCTGGCCGAGCGCCGCGCCGACGCGGTCGTCGCCGACGCGACGGCGTGGATCGGCCGGCAGACGGGGCGCTGGTTCGCCTGGGTCCACGTCTTCGATCCGCACGCGCCCTATCAGCCGCCGCCGCCGTTCAACCGGGAGTACGCGCGCGACCCGTACTACGGCGAGGTGGCCTACACGGACGCCGCGCTCGCGCCGCTGCTCGACGCGACGCGGGACCGGTCGGGCCGGCCGACGCTGGTGATCGTCACCGGCGATCACGGCGAGAGCCTGGGCCAGCACGGCGAGATCACCCACGGGCTGTTCGCCTACGAGCCCACGCTCCACATCCCGCTCATCGTCGCGCAGGTCGAGCCCGACACGCCGTCCTGGACCGCCGCGGCGGGCGGACCGCCGGCCGAGGGGCGCGTGTCGTCGATGCAGGCCCGCCACATCGACATCGTGCCCACGATCCTCGACGCGCTGCAGCTGCCGGCACCCGCGGGGCTGCCCGGGCGCACGCTCGTCGGCCCGTCGGCGGCGGACGCCGATCGCTCCTCGTACTTCGAGGCGATGTCCGCCACCTACAACCGCGGCTGGGCGCCGCTCACCGGTGTGCTCGCCCAGGGGCGGAAGTACATCGACCTGCCGCTGCCCGAGCTGTACGATCCGCGGAGCGACCGTCAGGAGCAGAAGAACCTCGTCGAATCCGAGCCCGAGCTGGCGCGGACGCTCGAGCGGCGGCTGCGGATGTTCGGCGCCGTCGCCCCCGCCCAGGCCTCCAGCGAGGATCCCGAGACGGCCTCGCGGCTGCGCTCGCTCGGCTACGTCGGGGGCAGCACGCCGCTCAAGGCTCACTACACCGAGGCGGACGACCCGAAGCGGCTGATCGGCCTCGACCAGCAGATCCACCAGGCGGTCGATCTCTACGAGCACGGCCGGCTCCGGGAGTCGGTCTCGGTCTACCGGCAGGTGATCGGCGCGCGGCCGATGGAGGTCGCCTACGCGCAGATGGCGATGGTCCAGTGGGACCTGGGCGAGCCCGCCGCCGCCGTCGCGACCCTGCAGGCCGCGGTCGACGCCGGTTTCGCCTCGGAGGCCGTCCGGACGAAGCTCGGCATCTACCTGACCGAGATGGGCGAGGCCGGGCGGGCCATGCCGCTGCTTCGGAACGCCGCCGCCGCGCCGTCGCCCGACGTCGACGCCTTGAACGCGCTGGGCATCGCGTACAGCCGGTCGGGCGACACGCGGCAGGCGATCGCGACCTTCGAGCGCATCCTGGAGCTCGACCCGTCGAACCCGATGGCGTACGAGAACCTCGGCTCGATCGCGCTCGGCCAGGGCCGGCTCGACGACGCCCGCCGGTACTTCACGAAGGCGCTCGGGGGCGACCCGGCCTCGTCGCAGGCGCACAACGGCCTCGGTGTGGTGGAGATCCGCTCGGGGAACCGGCGGGCCGCCATCGAGCACTGGAAGCAGAGCGTGGCCCGCGACCCGAAGAACTTCGACGCGCTCTTCAATCTGGCCGTGGAGCTCGTCAACGCGGGCGAGGCGGACGCGGCTCGCCCCTACCTGGAGCAGTTCGCCCGAACGGCCCCTAAAGCCTTCTACGCCAACGATATCCGCCGCGTGGAAACGCTGCTGGAGCACCTGAAGAGGTGAGCGCGGCGCAGGGCTGAAGCCCTGCGCTACGGTCACTTCGTAGCGCACACCTTCAGGTGTGCGCCCGTAGGGCGCAGGGCCAAAGCCCTGCGCTACGAGGTCCCGATCCGGTGCTACGATCAGAGGACGAACGGAGTGCCTTGATGAGACGTCCGCATTCGCTCATGGTCGTCGTGCTGTTGTCCTGCGCGAGCGCGCTGGCTGTGGGCGCAGGCGGAGAACCCGCCGTCGCAGGCGTCGCAGCCCGTGTTCCGATCGGGCGTGGAGCTGGTGCGCCTGGACGTCCGCGTGCTCGACAGCGTCGGGCGTCCGGTGACGGACCTGCGCCGCGACGAGGTCCAGGTGCTGCAGAACGGTCAGCCCCTCCCGATCGTCCAGTTCCAGCACGTCGCCGAGCCGTCGGGCACCTACGTCCAGGTCGCCCGCCGCACGATCGCCGGCGAGGTGTCCACCAACCGTGGCGCGCCGCGCGGGCACCTCTACCTGCTGGTCTTCGACCAGGCCCACATCACGCCCGGCAACGGCCAGCGCGCGCGGCTCGCGGCCGCGCGCTTCCTGCGCACCCGGTTCCGGCCCGGGGATCGCGTCGCCCTCTACGCGCTGCCGGGGCCGGGGCCGCAGGTCCCCTTCACGAGCGACGTGAACGCGGTGCTGTCGAAGCTCCCGCAGATCCGCGGCATGCTCGACCGGGAGGAGCCGGGCAGCATCGTCACGATGAGCTCGTTCGAGGCGTACGAGATCGTCCGCGGCGACAACAACGCGCTCCAGGCAGTCGTGACGCGGGCATCGCAGACGGGCGCCGCAGACGCGCTGACTCGCGCGCCTGGGGCCGCCGCCGCCGCCGTCTCCTCGAGTGAAGGCCACACCGAGGTCGAGAACCTCGTGAGGAGCAACGCGCAGACCGCGGTCGATCGGGCCGACTCGACTTCCCGCGCCTTTCTCGCCATGCTCTCCGACGTGATGGACAGCATGAGCGGGCTCGAGGGCCGCAAAGCGGTGCTGTTCTTCTCCGAGGGGTTCTTCTCGGACAATCTCCCGCGGGAGCTCGAGCGGGTGGCGGCCGCCGCGGCGCGGTCGGTACTCGGTCTTCTACGCCTTCGATCTCAACGACCGCGGCGTGAGCTTCAGCGCCACCCAGCCGCAGGGCGGGCAGCAGCAGGCCGAGATCCAGAGCCGGATGGAGTCGCTCGGCTCGCTCGCCAGCCAGACCGACGGCCAGCTCGTGATCGACGCGCGGGCCCACCTCGACCCGGCGCTGAACCGCATCGCCGACCAGTCGCGCGACTACTACATCGTCGCGTTCCAGCCGCCGCCGCGGGCCGCGACGAGCGGCCAGGACTATCACCTCGTGAAGGTGCGGGTCAGCCGTCCGGGCGTGCAGGTGAGCACCCGGACCGGCTACGCCCTGAAGGACCCGATCTCGGCTGCCGACCGGCGGCACGCCATCGACCTCGCGCTGCGTGCGCCGTTCCCCCAGCAGGCGGTGCCGCTCGAGGCGACGACCTACGTTCTGCGCGGCCCCGGGCCGGGGCTCGCGCGCGTCATCCTGAGCCTGCGCGCCGACCTGCCCGTCGCCGGCCGCCAGGCCGGCGCGGCCGACGTGGTGTTCGTGGCCAAGAGCGCGCGCGACGGCCACGTCGCCGCCAGCGGCACGGGCAGCATGGTCCTGCCGCTCCGGCCCGATGAGGGCCGCACCACGGCGGAAACCGGCTACCAGGTGCAGTTCGACGCGCCGCCCGGCGACTACCTGATGCGCGTCGTCGTGCGGGAGCCCGGCGGCACGACGGGGAGCGTGGACCGGCGGTTCACCGTGCGGAACTTCGACGGCACCGACCTGGCCGCGAGCGATCTGGTGCTCGGTCGCACCGTGGAAGGCGGGCTGCCGGTGCGCCCGCTGGGCTACACCGACAGCGGCCTGGCCGGCGTGTTCGAGATCTACGCCAGGCGGGCGGCCGACCTGCGGAGCGTGGACGTCCAGGTGAACGTGACACCGGTCGACAGCACGACCCCGGTGCTGTCGGTCCGCCCCGAGCTGCTCGCCGTGCAGCCCACTGAGAGCGGGGTCAGCCGCGGCGTGCACGTGTCGCTGCCGCTGGCGGGGCTGGACTCCGGCGCGTATCTGGTCAGCGCGGTCGTCCGGTCGCGCGGCGAGACGGCCGCGCGGCTCATGCGCGAGATCGACGTCGTGCCCGGGGTCGCGCCGCCGATCGCGCCGCCGTCGCTGGCGCCGCCCAGCGCGGTGGAGATCCTCGCCGGCGATCTGGCGCAGCGCTTCATCGCGTCGCTGCGGAACGCCAGCGAGGACCGGGCAATCGCGGCGGCGGCGGAGTCGGCAGCCCGCGGCGCGTGGGCGGAGGTGCCAGCACGGCTCGGACCGCCCGGCGCCGATCGTCCGGCGGCCTACCATGCGCTCCTGGGGCTGGCGTCGTTCGCGGACGAGCGGTACGATGAGGCGGCGATTGAGCTGCAGGCGGCACTGGACGGCGGCCGGGCGGCGCCGGCGGCCTTCTTCCTGGGGTGGGCGCGGACCCGCGCCGGCGACGACCTCGGGGCCATCGCCGCCTGGCGCGAAGCCGCGGCGCTGCAGCCCGACCTCGTCCCGGCGTATCTGGCGCTGGCCGACATGTACGTGAAGCGCTCGGAGCGCGATCTGGCTGTTCAGGTGCTGCAGCAGGGCTTGAAGGTCAGCGCGGCGTCGCCGGAGCTCCAGGCGAAGCTCGCCGAGGTCGAGCGCCGCCGCGGCGGGTCTTGAGGGCCGTCGCGCAGGCCCGTTCGCTCTCGTAGCGCAGGGCTTCAGCCCTGCGCAGGCGCGCTGGGTGGCACAGGTCTTCGACCTGTGCCTCGGCACGACGCTCGGGGGTTACGTATGGTGCTCACACTGGTTCTGGCCGTGGCCGTCCAGGCGCCCGCCGCCGCGCAGATCGACGCCGCCCGCCTGGATCTGTCGGCCCCTGCTGTCGTCCTGCGGATCGACAAGGACGATCTCGAAGGCGAGCCGTCGCGGCTCTGCTGGTCACCCGACGGCCGCACCCTCTATCTGCGGGCGGTCGTTCGGGATCGCTGGGCCAACGAGCGGGCGACGCACTACGCGGTGGACCTCGCCGAGGGCGTGCTCCAGCCCATCGCGCGCGAGCCCGACTGGGCCGTGCGGTGTTGGCTCTCCAAGTCGGGGCTGGCCGCGCCGGGCGATCCGGTCTTTCGCATCAACGTCGAGACCCGCGTCGAGATGATGACGGCGACGCGCCCCGACAGCGCCGGCGCGATCGGCCAGACCAGCGACCCGACGGGCCCGGGGTCGCTGATCGGCCCGCAGGGCACGGCCATCGCGTCGATCGCGAGGCAGGCCCAGAACGTCGTCACGACGACGTTCCGCCTCAAGGACGAGACGCTCGCGGAGTTCGTGAACACGCCGGCCACCCCCGGCCTGACGTTCGGCTGGGCGCCGGAGGGAACCGGCCTGATCGCCTTCAGCGACCGCAAAGACCGGCTCGTGGTGATGGACTCGAGCGGGCGGAAGCAGCGCGTCACGAACACCGAGGACGTGCGGCTGCCGGTGTGGTCGGATGACAGCCGCCGGCTGGCATGGATCGAGCGGCGGAAGAAGGTCTACGACATCAACGTGCTCCAGATCCGTGGTTCTTCGTAGGTCGCCTCGTACGTGGGGGCCGGCTTCAGCCGGCCCGCGAGGCCAGACGTAGGGGCCGGCCTCAGCCGGCCCGCCGGCGTCTCAAGGGAGGTGTTCATGCTCATCGCCCTCCTCGTCACCGCGTTCCTGCAGACCCCGGCCGCGGCCCCGTCCCAGGTCGACGCCGCGAGCCTGAACGTCTCGGCGCCACGCGCCGTGGTCGAGATCGACACGGGCAAGCTCAAGGGCGAGCCCGACATGCTGGCCTGGTCTCCGGACGGCCAGCAGGTCTACCTGCGGACGGTCCAGGTACGACCGCTGGAAGAACCGCCGGTCCTCGCACTATCTGCTCGCGCTCGACGGCAAGGGGCCGAAGAAGATCGACGCGGCGCCGTCCTGGGCCGCGGCCTACTGGTCGTGGAAGTCCGCGTCCTATGCGCCCCGCGAGCCGGCATTCAGGATCGAGGTGGAATCGCAGCGGAGGATGGCGACGGCGACGGCCGTCCCGACCGGCGGCGAGATCGCCGGCATGGGCGGCGACCCGACGGCCGGAGGCGGCGCCGGACAGGGCATGTCCAGCCAGGCCGCTCAGAACGCCGCGATGCAGGCGCAGCAGGTGACCACCATCACGATGAAGCTGAAGGGCGCGGTGCTCGGCGAGTGGACCAACGAGCGTCCGGATCCGGGCATCGTGTTCGGGTGGGCGCCGGCGCCGCTCGGCCTCATCGCGTTCGCGAAGAAGGACGGCGGCCGGATCGTGCTGATGGACCGCGACGGACACGCACGGGAGATCGCCGGCTCCAAGAACGGCCTCCTGCCCGCGTGGTCCGACGCCGGCGACCGCGTCGTGTACCTGCAGAAGAAGGACAAGAAGAAGTACGACGTGATGGTGATCACGGTTGGAAAGTCTTGAGTCTTGAGTCTTGAGTCTTGAGCGACCACAACTGAAGACTCAAAACTCAAGACTCATAACTGCCCCGGCTACATGCCTGCCTGGCCTCACATAGATACGACATATGCGCGTGCTGTCCCGGTTGTCGGTCCTGGTCTTCGTTCTCGTTCTCTTCGGTCTCGCGCAGCCGTCCCGCCTGTGGTCGGCGGCCGCCCGCCCTGGGGCGGGCCAGGCGCAGGAGCAGCCCCGGTTCCGCGCCGGCACCACGCTCGTCGCGGTCGACGCGATCGTCCGTGACGGAGACGGCCGGTTCGTCACCGGCCTCACGCCCGACGACTTCGAGGTGCTGGAGGACGGGAAGCCCCAGACGATCGAGCGTCTCTCCGTCGTCCTCAACGGGCTGCTGCAAGGGCGCCCGTCCACGGCGGTGGTGTCGCCGCTCCCGCCGCTCCAGCCCGCGCCCCCTTCCCCGCCCGAGGTGCGGCGGGTGTTCGTGCTGTTCTTCGACGAGGCGCACATGTCGCCGGGCGGCTTCAACCGGGCGCGGCAGGCCGCCAAGACGTTCATCGAGAACTCCTTCCAGGAGGGCGACGTCGGCGGCGTCGTGTTCCGGGGAACCATGGCGAACAACCGCCTGACGAGCGACCAGCGGGAGCTCGAGGCCGACCTCGCGTCGTTGAAGCCGTCGGGCGAAACGCGGTCGCGCCAGCTCGAGATGCGGTCGTGGCCGCGGTTCGTCAGCGACTTCGAGGTCTGGCGCGTCGCCTACGAGGACAAGCAGGTGCTGGGCGAGGTGGTCGAGCGCGCGTGCCTCGACGATCCCGGGCAGTGCTCGCACGGCGCGCCCGTGGACTCTCAGGTGCGCCAGAAGGCGCAGCGTCTCGTCGACGAGCTGCGGACGGCGGGCGTGGCGACGATCAAGACGCTGGCCGGCCTCGTCACCGGCCTGACGAAGATGCCCGGCCGCAAGACGATCGTGCTCCTCTCCGACGGCTTCTTCGCCGAGGACTCGTGGAGCAACCTGCGGCAGCTCACCGGGCTCGCCTCGCGCGCGTCCGTGCGCATCTACGCTCTCGACACGCGCGGCCTGAACCACGGCAGCGCGAGCAGCGACATCATCGACATGGGCCCGCACGCCGGGGGCGGCATGGCCGGGACGGCGAGCCTGGTCGACGCCGGCGCCGACGCTCCCAACAGCCTGGCCGTCGACACCGGCGGGCTCATGATCCGCAACGAGAACAACTTCGTGAAGGCCCTCGACCAGATCGCGGACGACACGAACAGCTACTACATCATCGGCTACCGGCCGTCGAACACCCGCTTCGACGGCAAGTTCAGGAACATCTCGGTCAAGGTGAAGCGATCCGGCGTGAGCGTGCGGGCGCGCCGCGGCTATTACGCGCTGCCCGAAATGGCCGGACAGGGGCGCTGACCCGACCGCTTCCGCGCGTGGGGCCCGCGAGACCACGGCCCCGCCGTCCGCGATGGGGCCGGTCGGGGCTCGCGCCGCGGGCCGAAGCTCGAAGAGCGGAGGCGGTCAGCCCTGCGCCGGGATGGCGCACGACTGACGTCGTGCGCTACGCGTGACGCCGGGCCGGGCCGCGCAGGCCGCCGCGCGCGGCCGACGGCTTCGTGCCCTTCGCGCCCTTCGTGGTGAACGTACGTCAGACGTGATCGCCGCGCCGCAGGGGCGTATGATCGTCGTGGTCACATGAGCGCTCCGCTCCGGCTGTCGCTCGTCGTGATGCTCCTCCTCGCCGCCGGACCTTCGGCCCAGCCCCAGGCTCCTGTATCCGACGCACAGCAGACGGCTTCGCCGCAGGCGCCGGCCCCACAGCCGCGCTTCCGCGCCGGCACCACCCTCGTCACCGTCGACGCCATCGTCCGGGACCGCGACGGCCGCTTCGTGGCCGACCTGACGCCCGATGAGTTCGAGGTCCTCGAGGACGGCAAGCCCCAGGCGATCGAGAGCTTCTATGTCGTGACCGGCGGAGAGGTCCGCGCGGCATCCGCCCCGGCCGCTGTGCCGCCGCCTGCCTCGCCCCGGCGCGTGTCGCCGCCGGCGCCGCCGCAGGTGCAGCGCGTGTTCGTGCTGCTCTTCGACCAGCAGCACATGGCGCCCGGCGGCTTCAAGCGCGCGCAGCAGGCGGCCGCCTCGTTCCTCGAGACCGACTTCCAGACCGGCGACGTCGGCGGTGTCGTCGGCGGCGGGACGATGGTGGGTCATCGGCTGACGAGCAGTCGCGAGGAGATCCAGGCGGCTGTCCGATCGCTCCAGCCGTCGGGCGACACGCGTGCGCGGCAGTTCGACATGCTCGAGTGGCCGCGCGTCACCGAGTCCGAGCTCGCGCAGATCGCCGAAGGCAACAGAGAGATCCTCCGCCAGCTCATCGAGCGCGCCAAAGCGGACCTCGGCCCGGACACCAAGCTGACGTCGTCCATGGTGGAACAGATGGTCATGCAGAAGGTCGGGAGGGTCTTGCGCGAACTGCAAGTTGCCGCGCAGCACACTATCCGCACGCTGGATGCCCTGGTCGACGGTCTGGCGGCGGTGCCCGGGCGCAAGACCGTCGTGCTGCTGTCCGACGGCTTCCACTACACCGAGTGGTCGGACATGCGGCAGATCACCGAGCGCGCGGCGCGCGCGGCGGTGCGCATCTACGCGCTGGACACGCGCGGTCTCAACCGCGGCAGCGCCAGTAGCGACATCTTCGACATGCCGCCCCATGCGGCCGTCAATCCGGCGGGCGACCCGGTGCAGTTCGACATGCACCTCGACGCGCCGAACATGCTCTCGGTGGACACCGGCGGCTACCTGATTCACAACGAGAACAACTTCACGAAGGCGCTCGACGAGATTGCCGCCGACACGAGCAGCTATTACGTGCTGGGCTACGCGCCGACGAACAGCACCTTCGACGGGAAGTTCCGCAGGATCGCCGTGCGCGTGAAGCGGCCCGGCCTCACCGTACGGGCACGGAAGGGCTACCTCGCGACGCCGGGCCTCGCGGCGGCCACGCCATCCCCCGCCGCAGTGCCGGCGACGGCCGCACCCGAGCCCGTGCAGCCGGCCGAGCCGACACCGGCGCGGACGTCCGCCGCGGTCGAAGGCGCCCTCGCCGAGGCGCTCGCGTCGGCGTCCGGCGCCGCGCCCGACATCTGGAGCGTGTTGCTGCCGGCGCCCGGCGCGGCCGGCGTCACGAGCGCTCCGCGCGTCACCCCCTCGACGGCGCGGGCGGCGGAGGCCGCCCGGCTGCACGAGACACCGGCCCGCCCGCTGCCCGACGCGCTGGCCGCCGAAGCCCGCATGGGGTGGGAAGCCTACCAGCGCGGCGATGTCGAGGCGGCAAAGACGGCGCTTGCCCCGGTGGCGGCCGAGGCCACGGCTCCGCCCTGGGTCTGGTACGTGCTCGGCTGGTCGCACTACGCGCTGGGCGAGTACGCGCCGGCGGTCGCGGTGTGGCAGCGGGTGCTGGACGCCGATCCCGCGTTCGAGCCGGTGTACTTCGACCTCGCCGACGCGTACCTCCAGCAGAGGGCGTACGACTCGGCGCTCGGGCTCCTGCGCACCGCCGGCGCACGCTGGCCGGCCGACGCGGAGATCCTCGACGCCCAGGGCGTGATCCAGACGACGGTGGGCGCGCTTGACGATGCCATGAAGAGCTTCGAAGGCGCGCTGGTGGTCGCGCCGGAGAACGAGACGTCACACTTCAACCTGGCGCGCGCCTGCGAGTTGCGGTACCTCCGCCTGGTGCGCGCCTTCGAGGCGGACCCCAAGACCGTCGCCTTCGACGTCAAGGACCGTACGCGCGCCGCGGAAGAATACCGGTGGATTGTCGAGAAGGGCGGATCACTGGCCGCCGCCGGCACCGACGGCCTGCGGCGCGTGGAGCCGGCCCAGGTCAAGGCGCTCGACTTGTCGTCTCCGGTCACGCTCGCGTCCTTCGACCGCGAGCAGCTGGGCGGCGTGCCGTATCGCCTGGCGTGGTCGCCGGATGGCACCCGGTTCTACGTCCGCGGCATCGAAACCGATCGGCAGGGGCGGATCACCACCGAGACGCACGCCGTGATCCGCTTGTCGGGCGGCCCGTGGGAACGTCCGACCGGGATGCCGGCCTGGGCGGCGGACTACTGGACCTGGACGTCCGCGAAGACCGCGCCCTGGATCCCGACGCTCGAGATCGAATCGAGCATCAGCCACGTGGCGGGATGGCTCAACAGCCCGTATCATCCCGAGCGCTCCAGCGGCATCGCCAGGAACCGGCTGCTGCTGAAGGGCGTGGTGATCGGCGCGGCGGAAGGCGCCCTGGTGATCCCCGGGCTGACCTTCAGCTGGGCCCCGTACGCGATGGGCGCCATCGCGTTCGTCGACAGCGGGCGCCATCTGAAGATCGTGGACCAGGACGGTCACACGCGCGGCGTTCCGGACACGAAGGACGCCTTCCTGCCCGCCTGGTCCCCCGACGGCACGCGCATCGCCTGGCTGCAGAAGGCCGGGAGCGACCGCTATGTGATCGTGGCGATCGACGTCCGCGAGCACAACTGAGCACGGTCGGTCAGCGACGCCGCCAGCTGCGCTTGGACCCCACGCACGCACAACCACGAAGGACGCACACGAGGGCTGTCACGCTGCGTCGAGCCCACGGCCTTCACCACGGAGGGCACGGAGCGCGGCGACCCCAAACACGTAGCGCAGGGCTTCAGCCCTGCGCCGGGATGGCGCACGACTGAAGTCGTGCGCTACGCGTGACGCCAGGCCGGCTAAAGCCGGCCCCCACGAGAGCGCTTGTCAGGCCGGCTAAAGCCGGCCCCCACGGCGACGGGTACGTAGGGGCCGGCTTTAGCCGGCCCATCCGTGGGCGTATGATCGTCCTGGCACCATGAGAGCTCTACCTCGCCTCCCGCTCGTCCTGCTGCTCCTCCTCGCCGCCGGTCCACCGGCCCGGCCGCAGGCCCAGGCACCCGACGCGCCGCAGGCCACGCCGCCCCAGACCCGGACGGCACAGCCGCGCTTTCGCGCCGGCACCACCGTGATCACCGTCGACGCCATCGTCCGGAACCGGGACGGCCGGTTCGTGACCGACCTGAAGCCCGGCGATTTCGAGGTGCTCGAGAACGGCAAGCCCCAGACGATCGAGAGCTTCTACGTCGTGATCGGCGGCCGGACCCTCGGCGGGCCGACGCCGGAGGTCGTGCCGCCAGTGGCGCCGCTCGAGCCCACCGCGCCGCGGCCGCCGCAGGTGCAGCGGGTCTTCGTGCTGCTCTTCGACCAGGCGCACATGGCGCCCGGGAGCTTCAAGCGCGCGCAGCAGGCCGCCGCGTCGTTCCTCGAGACCGACTTCCACGAGGGCGACGTCGGCGGGGTCGTCAATGGCGGGACGATGATTGGCGGCCGCCTCACGAGCAGCCGAGAGGAGCTGCAGGCGGCCGTCCGGACGATCACGCCCTCGGGCGACGAGCGATCGCACCAGCTCGAGATGCGGGACTGGCCGCGGTTCGTCAACGACTACGAGGCGTGGCGGATCGCCTACGGCGACGACAACGTCCTGAATTCGGTCTGGCGGCGCGCCTGCCTGGACGACCCGGATCGGTGCAGGCCCGACCCCGAGATCGCCAAGCAGATCGTGCAGAACAAGGCCCGCCGCCTCGTCGACCAGCTGCGCGCGGACGGACAGCGCACGATCCATACGCTGTCCGGTCTGGCGAGCGGGCTCGCCAAGGTGCCTGGACGCAAGACGATCGTGCTCCTGTCGGGCGGCTTCTTCGCCGAAGACTCGTGGGGCGACCTGCAGGGGCTCACCGGTCTCGCGGCCCGTGCGTCGGTGCGCATCTACGCGCTGGACACCCGCGGCCTCAACCGGGGCAGCGCGAGCAGCGACATCCTCGACATGCCGCCGCACTCCTCGGTGAACCCGGCCGAAGTCCCCGCCAACTTCGACGTCGGCGCTGACGCGCCGAACGCTCTGGCCGTCGACACCGGCGGCCTCATGATCCGCAACGAGAACAACTTCACGAAGGCGTTCCAGGAGATCGCGGACGACACCAGCAGCTACTACGTCCTGGGCTACGCCCCGTCGAACACCGACTTCGACGGCAAGTTCCGGAACATTACGGTTCGGGTGACGCGCCCGGGCCTCGACGTCCGGGCGCGGAAGGGCTATCTCGCGACGCCGGACCTGGCCGCCGTGGCCCCGGCGCCGGCCGAGGAAGCGGCGACGTCTGAGCCGGCGCCGGCCGCCGTTGCCCCGCCCGAGCCGGCCGCCGTCGCGCCGCAGCCGGAACCACCGGCCGCCGCGGCCACGGCCGCGCCCCAGCCGACCGAGCCGCCGGCCGTCGTCACGCCGCCGTCGGAACCGCCGGCCGCACCGCCCTCGTCCCCGCCGGAGGCCTCCGCGGCGTCCGGGGCCGCGAGTGGCGCGGCCCCGGCGGCGCGCGTGCGGCCCGGCCTCGCCGACGAGGTGAAGAGTCTCGACGATCTGGCGGCCGGCGCCGCGGGCCCATCACGGGAGGCGGGCATGCCGCCCGAGGTCGCCCGGCAGGCGAGCGCCGGCTGGAACGCCTACCAACGCGGCGACGTCGAGGGCGCGAGGGCCGCGCTCGGCAAGGCGGCCGCGAGCCCCGCCGCGGCGCCCTGGGTGCGCTACACGCTGGGCTGGTCGGCGTTCGCGCTCGGCGACTACCCGGCCGCTACGGCCGCCTGGGAAGAGGTCCGCGAAGCCGTGCCGGTGTTCGAGTCGGTCTATTTCGATCTCGCCGACGGCTACCTGCAGCAGCGTGAGTTCGGCAAGGCGATTGCCGTCCTGCGCGACGCGCAGGCGCGCTGGAAGGACGACGTCGAGATCCTGAACGCGGTCGGGGTGGTGCAGACCGCGCGCGGGGCCGTGAACGACGCCATCGAGTCGTTCCAGGCGGCGGTGGCCCTCGCGCCCGGCGACGCGACGTCCTGCTTCAACCTGGCGAAGACCTACGAGTGGCGGTACGCGCAGATGACGGCCTTCCAGCGCATGTACAGCAACAACCCGTACGGGAAGGACCGCGATCAGGCGATCGAGTACTACCGGAGAACGGTGCAGCTCGGAGGTCCGCTGGCCGAATCGGCCCGGGCGGCGCTGAAGCGGTTGGAGGGACGCAGGTAGCGGGAGGGGCGACCCGGCGGGTCGCCCCTCCCGGCGATCTACTTCAACTGCTCGAGCATCTTCTTGGCCGCCGGCGCCTCCGGCGCGTCGGGGGCCATCTCGACGAACTTGCTCAGATCGGCCTTCGCGGCGTCGATCTTCTTCTGGCCCTCGGCCTTGTCGCTCGCCTGGTCGCTGCCCGCGAGCTTGGTGCCCATCTGCAGGTTCGTGATCCCCCGATAGCAGTACCCCTCGGGGTAGTCCGGGAAGCGGGAGATCGTCTTCTCGAAGAACGTCATCGCATCGTCCGGCTTGTTCTGGTTCAGCAGGTTGATGCCGACGTTGAGGAAGACGGCCGGGTCCTCGATCTTCGACTCGTCGATCGACGAGAGCAGCGCTTTGCCCTCGTCGGCGTCGCCGACGGCAATCATCTCGCTGCCGGCGAGCAGCGCCACCTGGACGTTGTCCGGCTCCTTGGCGAGGAAGGCCTTCAGCGACGCGATCTCCTCGTCGAACTTCTGCTCGGCGTGGTAGGCGCGCGCCAGCGACAGGTACAGCTGGTAGGCCTGCGGGTACTTGGCCAGCAGGTCCTGGTAGATGGCCACGGCCTCGGCGTACTTCTGCTTGCCCATCAGGTCGGTGGCCTGTTTCATCTGGTCGGCGATGATCGCGTTCGGGTCCGGCGCCGCCTTCGTGAGCACGATCTCGACGGGCGGAATCCGGCTGAGCTCCTGGAGGCGGACGCTGATGCGCCGCGGCTCGTAGCCGTCCTTCGTGAAATCGAGCTGCCAGACGCCGGACGCGACGCCGCCGATGGACCACTCGCCCTTCTTGTTGGTCTTGACGGCGGTGCCTCCATCGGCCGACGGCAGATAGGCCTTCACGGTAACGGCCGCGATCGGGTTGCCCGCTTCGTCCGTGACCTTTCCGGAAACGTGACCCTGGCCGCGCCACATCTGCGCCGACGCCCCCGAGGCGAGCGCCAGGGCGGCGAAGGCCACCAGCACAATTCGACATCCCTTCATCATTGCTGTCCCTTCCATGAAGCGTGACCAGTCCAATAATTCCACCCTCCAGTTTATCGCATCACACCGGATGGGTGCCACCACCCGCCGGTCCGGATACGCTATACTGGGAAAGGTCGCGCGCGACATCGTCGAGCGGACCGCCTTCCCGGACGTACCGCCGCGCCATGGGCCGCAAGAGTACCCGCCGACGCTCCCGCCCCGCCACCACTCCACGCGAGCCCGGACGCCGCTGGCCGGCTGTCGCCGCCGGCGTCCTGGTGCTGGCGGCCGCCGCGGCCGGCCTGTTCTGGCTGCGCGGCGGCTTCGCCCGCCGGACCCCGGGCCCCATCATCTTCGTGTCGATCGACACGCTGCGCGCCGATCACCTGCCCGCCTACGGGTACGACAGGGTGCGGACGCCGGCCATCGACGCGCTGGCCGCCGACGGCGTCCTCTTCGAGCGCGCGTATGCGCACGTCCCACAGACGCTGCCGTCGCACGCGTCGATCCTGTCCGGGCTCCTGCCGTTCCAGACCGGCGTGCGCGACAACGTCGGCTTCGCGGTCGGGAAGGACGTCCCTCTGCTGCCGGAGATGCTGCGCGCCCACGGCTACGCGACCGGCGGCGTCGTCTCGTCGTACGTCCTGCGGGCCGAGACGGGCATCGATCGCGGCTTCGACTTCTACGACAGCAAGATGCCGGAAGCGGCGCCGGACCAGCCGATCGGCCAGATCGAGCGCCCCGGCCTGGATTCGCTGAAGATCGCCGAGCGGTGGATGAGCGGGCTGCGCTCGCCGCGCTTCTTCCTCTTCTTCCACATCTACGAGCCGCACCGGCCCTACGATCCGCCGGCGAGGTTCAAGCAGTACGCGCCGTACGACGGCGAGATCGCCTTCTCGGACGAGATTGTCGGGAACCTCTTCGACTGGCTGAAGGCGCGCGGCTGGTACGACTCCGCCACCATCGTGCTGTTCTCCGACCACGGCGAGGGCCTCGGCGACCATGGCGAGCAGGAGCACGGCCTGTTCCTGTACGACTCGACCATCCGGGTTCCGCTCGTCATCAAGCTGCCGGGCGAGCGGCGGGCGGGCGCGCGCGTCTCGACGCCCGTGGAGGAGATCGACCTGGTGCCCACGGTGCTCGACCTGATCGGCGCCCCCCGCGCGGCGGACATGCGCGGCCGGTCGCTCCGCGGGCTGCTCGACGGGACCGGGAAGACCCTGCCCCCGGCCGGCTTCTACGCCGAGGCCCTCTACGGGCGCTATCACTACGGCTGGAGCGAGCTGTACGCGCTCACCGACGCGCGCTACCGGTACATCAAGGCGCCGCGTCCCGAGCTGTACGACCTCGACCGCGACCCCGCCGAGCGGACCAACCTGGCCGCCGATCGCCCGCAGACGGCGGCGGCGATGCGCGGCGCGCTCGACCGGATCCTCTCGGGCGCGACCGTGTCGGCGCCGGGCGCCGTCTCGGCCGAGGCGCGCGAGCGCCTCCAGGCGCTCGGCTACATCGGCGCGGGGACCGACGTCGCGCCGGAGACGCCGGGCGAGTCGCTGCCCGACCCCAAGGACAAGGTCGGCGTGCTCGAGCAGCACCGCCAGGCGGTCGAGTTCGCGGCCCGCCGCGAGTACGACAAGTCCATCGCCATCCTGCAGGACATCCTGCGCGACAACCCGGACATGAAGGACCTCTGGCTGCAGCTGGGCGTGGAGCAGGTGCGCATGGGGCGCCTGCCCGCCGCGCTGGAGGCCTTCAAGCACCTCGTCACGCTCGCCCCGTCCGACGGGAACGGCTTCGTCAGCGTGGCGTCGGTGCTCTACACCATGGGCCGGCTGGACGAGGCGGAGAAGAACGCGCGGGCCGCGCTCGAGCTCCCGGACACGGGCGATCGCCGCATGACGACGACGGCCTACGAGGTGCTGGTGCGGATCGCGCTGGCCCGCCACGACGCGGCCGCCGCCCGGCGCGAGGCCGCCGCCGCCGCCAAGGCCGACCCGACGTTTCCGCTGCCCACCTACGTGGAGGCGATGATCCACTACCAGCAGGCCCAGTACCGCGAGGCGCTGCCGCTGTTCCAGGAGACGATCAAGCAGCTCCAGGCCCACACCGTCACGATCCAGAACCTCTACTACGACACCGGCGACACGCTGGCGCACCTCGGCGAGGCCGGCCAGGCGGAGGAGGCGTTCAGGCAGGAGATTGGGCTCTCGCCGGCCAACGTCCGGGCGCACGCCGGCCTGGCGATCCTCTACCGGTCGGTGGGACGCGCGGCCGACGCGGACGCGGCCATCGCCGACCTTCTTCGCACGGTGCCGACGAGCCAGGGCTACGCCATGGCCATCCGCCTGCGGACGATCTTCGGGGAGACGGCCCGCGCGGCGGCGCTCCGCCAGGAGGCCGTCCGGAGGTTCGGCGAGCAGGCGGTCGCACGCGAGGAGCGCGCCCTGCTGCCGGGCAAGAACTGACAAGAAGAAATCCCCGGGCCCCGCGACGAGGCGGAACCCGGGGAGTGCCGACGCAGGCGCAGGGCTGAAGCCCTGCGCCTGCGGTGCGATTCGTGTAGGGGCGACCCGGCGGTCGCCCCTACGACTGCCTAGAAGCCGATCCGCACGCCGATACGCGCGATTCTCGGCTGCATGATCTCCATCACGTCGGTGTACTGCGGCGTGCCGGTGGTGACCGCCGCATTGTACTGCCGCCCCAGCACGGTGGCCGAGTTCAGCAGGTTGAACACGTCGAAGTCGATATTCACCCGCACCGTCTGGAACTTGAGCTCCTTGCCGACGCGGATGTCCATCGTCTGCACCTTCGGCAGGCGGTCCTGCGCGAAGCTGCTGACGAGCAGCACGCTCTTCACGGTGCCCAGCGGATCGGCGATGCCACGGGTCTGATCGTACCACGGCATCGCGTACCCCTGACGGATGAGGTAGTTGGCGCCGAGGTTGATCCCGTACGGCGCCTGGTAGACGCCGTTCGCCGAGAACTGGTACTTGGGCAGCACCATGTAGATGCCGCTCTTGCCGCTGCCGCTCGCCGCCACCGCACGGTCACCGCCGTTGATGTTCGGGTTGCTCAGCGTGCTCGTCGGATCCAGGTTGGTGCTGGTCAGCGGGTCCCCGTACTCGGTCCAGCTGTTGGTCGAGAAGCCGAACCTGGCCATCCAGTGGTTGGACATCCGCTTGGTCGCCTGCGCCTCGAAGCCGAGGAACCGCTGGTGATAGCCCTGGCGGGTCTCGTAGATGGTGCCCTTGCCGGCGGGAATGAGCGACGCGTCGCTCAGCCCGTAGATGGGCACGTCGTACGTGCCGCCCACGCTGCCGGGAACACCGGTCGGCAGGTCGCCCGAAACGCTGCCCACCTGCACGAAGTCGCTCGGGCTGATCCCCTGGAGCGGCCGCCAGTTGAAGTTGCTCATGTGGCGGTAGGTGAACGACGCGTTCAGGCCGAAGTTCGGCATCAGCTCGCGGTCCACGCCGACGATGACCTCGTGGGTCCGGGGCGCGCCGTAGTCGCCGACCTTGTTGAACGACGTCGACGTCGACCCGGCCGGGTTGCTCGGATCGAAGCCGCCGTAGTCCCCGTTGTTGATGTCGGCCGCGTAGACGGCCGGATCGGTCGGGAACTCGTTGGGGTCCGCGATGTGATTGTGGTTCTGGTCCACGACGTCCACGTAGTACCAGCGGTACTGCGCCACCGACAGGAAGCCGGCGGTGCCGCTGCCGATCTGGTCGGTGAACATCGAGTACGTGGCGCGCAGCTGCGTCTTGCGCGACTCGTCCAGCGCGTAGGTGATGCCGACGCGCGGCTGGATGACGTTCTGCTTGATCGCGTTCGCCACGCCCGGAGCCGTGACGGCCGGCAGGTACGCCGCGGCGCCCGGAGCCATGGAGGCCGGGCTCGTCGACGGCAGCACCGACGCCGTCTGGTGGTCGAAGCGCACGCCGAGGTTGATCGTCGCCCGGTTGAGCGTGATCGTGTCGCCGGCGTAGAAGCTCTGGTACTTCGACCCGCCGTCGGACGGCTGCAGCGCCGCTACGTTGACCGTCATGATCGGAGGCTGACCGTCGACGTAGTTGAAGTAGGTGTTGTAATCGTTCGGCCACTGGCTCGTGGAGTGCACCTCGGTCTTGCGCCACGAGTACCCGAACTTGAACTCCTGGTTGCCGCGGAAGTAGTTCGCGTCCACGTTGAGCGCGTCCTGCGGCCGGTCCGTGATGTAGTTGTTGTAGGACCCGTGCCACACGTTCGACGCGTCACGCCACACCTGGACGTTGTCGAACCCGCCTTCCGGCTGGAACGCGAAGCCGCCCTTCACGTGCGCGTAGCGGCCCACGACGAACAGGTTGCTCCCGAGCACGTAGTTGACCTCGCCCTTGTAGAAGTCGTTCGGGCCGGTCTGGTCGTAGGTCGTCTCCTGCGGCCGCTGGGAGCCGGCGCCGCGGCCCCACTTCAGCTTGTTGGCATTGAAGTAGGTGAACGATGCGCGCATCGGGCCGAGCACCTGCGCCTGCGTCTTGAACGACACGTTCTTCAGCAGCGTCCGGTCCTTGGCGCCCGCCAGCTTGAGAATGCGGACGTCCGTCTTCCCGTACGCGCCCCAGAACCACCACTTGTCCTTGATCACCGGGCCGCCGATGTCGCCGCCCGCGTCCAGGTACATGTCGGTCCGGTCGCCCTTGCCCGTCTTGCCGGACAGGTACTCGAGCGACGAGGGCAGGTTCGTGCTCTGCATGCCCTCGCTCTCGTAGTACGTCCGGGCGTTGCCGTGGAAGTTGTTCGTGCCCGACTTCAGCATGAAGTTGAGCTGGATGCCGCCGGTCGAGCTCTTCACGTCCGCGCCGCCCGTCGTCACGCTCATCTCCGAGAACATGTCGAAGTCATAGTAGAAGGGCGACGACAGCGAGGACATGTCGGTGATCGGCATGCCGTCCACGTTCCACGTCGTCTGGCCGGAGTCCGTGCCCTTGCCCATGAACCCCGACTGCTGCCCCGACTCCGACCCGCCCACGTTCACGCGGTCGGTGATGATGCCCGGCACCGACTGCATCACGACCCACGGGTCGCGCGCCGTCGGCACGTCCTGCAGCTCGGCCAGCGACACCGTCGTCGCCGTCGTCTCCTTCTTCGTGTCGATGACCGGCGTCTCCGCCGTCACGTTGATCGTCTCCTGCGCGCCGGCCACCGCCAGCTGGATCTTCAACGGCACCGCCACGCCCGCCGCCACCGGCACGTTCGTGTTGCGATACTCGCTGAAGCCCTGCAGGCTGGCCGTCACCTGGTAGGTCCCGACGGTCAGGTTGAGGAAGTGCGCCTCACCCCGCTCGTCGGTCACCATCATCTGGTTGAGCGGACCAGTGATGTTGACCGTCACACCCGGCAGCACGCCACCCGTGCTGTCCATGATGGTGACGTCGATACGTCCCACGGACTGCTGGGCCACGGCGGGGACCACGCCGACCACGGCGAGAGCCAGCACGCCGATGGCCGCCCAACGGAATAGTCGAAACATCGAGCCTCCTCATTCCATATGAACGAACACTGGCCGGACACGCGGCAGCGCCGCATCCGGCCGGTGGAGCAATCAGCAACATGTGTGCCGTGGCACACCGGCTCTGGATTCCCGGTGTGAAGGCATTTTCCTGGCGTTCT
Organism: uncultured Acidobacteriota bacterium; assembly: GCA_963812185.1. GTDB lineage: Bacteria > Acidobacteriota > Vicinamibacteria > Vicinamibacterales > JAHECP01 > JAHECP01. Next base: position 499,573 of record CAWEUE010000005.1, on the reverse strand, counting down.
TGCACGCCACGTCCGTCACACGCTGCGACTCTCTGGATCGCGATCCATGGAAACCGCGCGAGATCTCACGTTGCCGCGCTCTCGACATTCGCCTTGTGTGCGGGTGCGGAGTAGGCGTATGCGCATGCTCGCCGGCGCCGCCGCGCGTACACCTACATGGCCCGGGTATGAGCGCGCGCGACCGACGATGCTTCGGAAGGGGGCCGTGCGGCGGTTCGGCGAGCGGGCGGTCGCGCGCGAGGAGCGCGCCCTGCTGCCGGGCAAGAACCAACTGACAAAAGGAAATCCCCGGGCCCCGCGACGAGGCGGAACCCGGGGAGTGCCGACGCAGGCGCAGGGCTGAAGCCCTGCGCTACGGTGCGATTCGTGTGGGGGCGACCCGGCGGCCGCCCCCACGACTGCCTAGAAGCCGATCCGCACGCCGATACGCGCGATTCTCGGCTGCATGATCTCCATCACGTCGGTGTACTGCGGCGTGCCGCTCGTCACGTACGCGTTGTACCTGACGCCCGAGCACGGTGGCCGAGTTGAACAGGTTGAACACGTCGAAGTCGACGTTCAGCCGCACCGTGCGGAACGTGAACTGCTTCCCGACACGGATGTCCATGGTCTGCACGGCAGGCAGACGGTCCTGCGCGAACTGGCCGACGAGCAGGACGCTCTTGGTGCTGCCCAGCGGGTCGCTGATGCCACGCACGGTCGAATACCACGGCATCGCGTACCCCTGACGGAGGAGGTAGTTGACGCCGAAGTTGATCCCGTACGGCGCCTGGTAGACGCCGTTCGCGGAGAACTGGTAGGTCGGCAGCACCATGTAGATGCCGCTCTTGCCGCTGCCACCCGACGCCACCGCGACGTCGCCGCCGCTGATGTTGGGGTTGGCGAGCGTGCTCGTCGGATCCCACGTGTAGGCAGTGGGCTGGCCGTTCGATCCGTACTCCTTCCAGTTGTTCGTCGAGAACCCGAAGCGGGCCATCCAGTGGTTGGACATGCGCTTGGTGGCCGACATCTCGAAGCCCACGAACTTCTGGTAGTAGTCCTTGTGCGTCTGGTACACGCGGCCCTTGCCCGCCGGGATCAGCGAGGCGTCGCTGAGGCCGTAGATGGGCGTGTCGTACGATCCGCCGCTCGTGCCGGGGATGCCGCTCGGCAGGCTGCCCGAGATGCTGTCCACCTGCACGAAGTCGTTCGTCGTGATGTTCTTGAGCGGCCGCCAGTTGAAGTTGTTCATCCGGCGGTAGGTGAACGACGCGCTCAGGCCGAAGTTCGGCATCAGCTCGCGGTCCACGCCGACGATGAGCTCGTGCGTCCGCGGCGCGCCGTAGTCGCCGACCGAGTGGAACGACGTGGTGGTCGACCCGCCCGGGTTGCTCGGGTCGAAGCCGCCGTAGTCGCCGTTGTTGATGTCGGCCGCGTAGACGGCCGGATCGGTCGGGAACTCGTTCGGATCCGCGATGTGGTTGCCGTTCTGGTCCACGACGTCCACGTAGTACCAGCGGTACTGCGCCACCGACAGGAAGCCGGCGGTGCCGCTGCCGATCTGGTCGGTGAACATCGAGTACGTGGCGCGCAGCTGCGTCTTGCGCGACTCGTCCAGCGCGTAGGTGATGCCGACGCGCGGCTGGATGACGTTCTGCTTGATCGCGTTCGCCACGCCCGGAGCCGTGACGGCCGGCAGGTACGCCGCGGCGCCCGGAGCCATGGAGGCCGGGCTCGTCGACGGCAGCACCGACGCCGTCTGGTGGTCGAAGCGCACGCCGAGGTTGATCGTCGCCCGGTTGAGCGTGATCGTGTCGCCGGCGTAGAAGCTCTGGTACTTCGACGCACCGTCGCCCGGCTGCAGGGCGGCCACGTTGACCGTCATGATCGGCGCCTCGCCGGCAGCGTAGTTGTAGTAGGTGTAGTAGTCGTTCGGCCACTGGCTCGTGGAGTGCACCTCGGTCTTGCGCCACGAGTACCCGAACTTGAACTCCTGGTTGCCGCGGAAGTAGTTCGCGTCCACGTTGAGCGCGTCCTGCGGCCGGTCCGTGATGTAGTTGTTGTAGGACCCGTGCCACACGTTCGACGCGTCACGCCAGACGTCGACGTTGTCGAACCCGCCTTCCGGCTGGAACGCGAAGCCGCCCTTCACGTGGGCGTAGCGGCCCACGACGAAGAGGTTGCTCCCGATGACGTAGTTGGCCTCGCCCTTGTAGAGGTCGTTCGGGCCGGTCTGGTCGTAGGTCGTCTCCTGCGGGCGGGTCGAGCCGGCGCCGCGGCCCCACTTCAGCTTGTTGGCATTGAAGTAGGTGAACGACACGCGTAGCGGGTTGAGCACCTGCGCCTGCGTCTTGAACGACACGTTCTTCAGCAGCGTCCGGTCCTTGGAGCCCGCCAGCTTGAGAATGCGGACGTCCGTCTTCCCGTACGCGCCCCAGAACCACCACTTGTCCTTGATCACCGGGCCGCCGATGTCGCCGCCCGCGTCCAGGTACATGTCGGTCCGATCGCCCTTGCCCGTGGCGCCGGACAGGTACTCGAGCGACGAGGGCAGGTTCGTGCCCTGCATGCCCTCGCTCTCGTAGTACGTCCGGGCGTTGCCGTGGAAGTTGTTCGTGCCCGACTTCAGCATGAAGTTGAGCTGGATGCCGCCGGTCGAGCTCTTCACGTCCGCGCCGCCCGTCGTCACGCTCATCTCCGAGAACATGTCGAAGTCATAGTAGAAGGGCGACGACAGCGAGGACATGTCGGTGATCGGCATGCCGTCCACGTTCCACGTCGTCTGGCCGGAGTCCGTGCCCTTGCCCATGAACCCCGACTGCTGCCCCGACTCCGACCCGCCCACGTTCACGCGGTCGGTGATGATGCCCGGCACCGACTGCATCACGACCCACGGGTCGCGCGCCGTCGGCACGTCCTGCAGCTCGGCCAGCGACACCGTCGTCGCCGTCGTCTCCTTCTTCGTGTCGATGACCGGCGTCTCCGCCGTCACGTTGATCGTCTCCTGCGCGCCGGCCACCGCCAGCTGGATCTTCAACGGCACCGCCACGCCCGCCGCCACCGGCACGTTCGTGTTGCGATACTCGTTGAAGCCCTGCAGGTTCGCGGTCACCTGGTAGGTCCCGACGGTCAGGTTGAGGAAGTGCGCCTCACCCCGCTCGTCGGTCACCATCATCTGGTTGAGCGGACCAGTGATGTTGACCGTCACACCCGGCAGCACGCCACCCGTGCTGTCCATGATGGTGACGTCGATACGTCCCACGGACTGCTGGGCCACGGCGGGGACCACGCCAACCACGGCGAGAGCCAGCACGCCGATGGCCGCCCAACGGATTAGTCGAACCATCAAGCCTCCTCGTTCCATCCTGAAAGGTAAGGTAGAGCCACTAGACGCCACGGGGGGACCAGGGCCGTCGGCCGCGACCGGCATCCTCCGGCGGTGCCCTGGCTCGGTCCTGGTCGTCCGCGACCCGAACGCCTCCACGGCACCATGCCCCGCGGTCCGTCCTCCGCCGGAAACTCAACGGCCGGAGTTTCCGCCACGTACCCAGTAGCAGCATGTGTGCCATGCCGTACTGTTCATAAGTATCAGAAACCACGGAGGTTCCGTGTGGCTGTTCGCCGTCGAACCCGCACGATCTCCAACCGTGTGGATCGCGATCCAGCCAGCTGTATGGAAACGCTCACCGCCGCGTTCCCGGCAGCGCGTCTGTGCGATGGCGCACACGGCCGCGACGAACCGCAGACCGTCGAGTATCATCGTTCGCCATGGACGATCTCCTCGCCGGCTTCAGCCGGGGCCTCTTCAGCAACTGGCTCTGGCACCGCACGCTCCGCCTCGTCGTCGACGCCGGCGAGGGCCTGCAGCTCGGGCTCGGCTCCAAGGTGCTCGCGCCGACCCATCTCCTGATCACCCACGGGCACTCGGACCACGTGCTGGGCCTGCCGGGCTTCGTCGCCGCCCGCCGCTTCGGCATGGGCGACCCGGAGAAGCCCCTGACCATCGTCTATCCGGAGCACTCGCGCGGCGTCGAGGCCGCGCGCGGGACGCTCGAGCGCCACTGGCCGCGCGAGCCGTTCCCGATCGAGTGGGTGCCGGTCGCGCCGGGCGCGGAGCTGCCGTACGGCAAGAACCGGCTCGTGCGCGTGTTCGCGGCCGACCACGGCTCGGCCGACCTCGCCGTGGGCTACCTCGTGGTGGAGCGGCGGCAGCATCTCAAGGCCGAGTTCGCCGGCCTCGGCGACCGGGAGATCCGCGCGCTCGTCAAGGAGGGCGGGCGCGAGCGCCTGCTCGAGGACTACGAGAAGATCCTCTTCGCGCACACGGGCGACACCATGCCCGTCGACCCCGCCCTGTTCCGCAACGCCGAGATCCTCGTCCACGACGCGACCTTCCTCGCCGTCGGGGACCGGCGCGAGCCGATCCACGCAAGCACCGAAGAGGCGATCCTCTCCGCCTGCAAGGCCGGCGTCCGCACGCTCGTCCTGCACCACCTGTCGGTGCGCTACGAACGCGACGAGGCCATCCCCGCCCTCAGGCGCCAGGTGGCCGACCTCGGCTTCACCGGCGCCAGCTGGCTGCTGGACGGACGGGCGTTCATACGGTTGGGAGGGTGAACAGGGGTCAGCGGGCAGGGGGCAGGGGTCAGGCAGCGGTCAGGGGGCAGCGGTCAGGGGGCAGGGGTCAGCGGTCAGGGGGCAGGGGGCAGGGGGCGGGGTCAGGAAGAGCATTCTGTCACGCTGTCACGCTGTCACGCTGTCACACTGTCATGCTGTCACCCGGTCGCGGGGAGAGGCTGTCGCTCGCTGGGCTCACTCCTCGTCGGTCTCGTCGGCCTGAGGCCAACGGCGCTCCGATGGCGGCAATCGTCTCTCCAGGCGTTGCTCCAGGCCATTCAGCATGCGGATGCATTCCTCGTAACGCTCCCGCAGGGCCTCGAACACCTCATCTGGGATGAAGCCTCTCAAACGCGCCATGTGAAGGTGGTGCACAGACTCCGCCGCCTCGCCACGGCTGCGGTTGATGCCTTCGATCTGGTTCTTGACGTGCCGATCGTCGTAGCGCTCGGCGAGTTGGGCGGGAGAACTGTTCGCGGACCTTCGCACCTGTGAGGCCAGCTCGAAGCATTCTTCGCGTGGCCATTTCTTCGTCAATGGGCAGATATCGACATACAACGCGCAGAGACGCTGATAAACGACCAGATTTCGAACGTGGCGCGGCATCTGGCAACGTGGTCTGCCAGATCTACACCAGCTCCAGACAGCGTGACAGGATGCCCTTCCTGACCGCTGACTGCTGACCGCTGACCGCCGACCCCTGACCCCTGACCCCTGCCCCCTGACCTCTTCTCGACCCCTGACCCCTGACCCCTGACCGCTCGTCACCTCGGCCTCTCGAGCGGGCTGACGCCGGTGACGCGGGCGATCAGCCACGTGTCGTCCACCTTCCGCCACGCCATCTCCAGCTCTTTCGCGTCGAGGCCGTTGTCGAACGGCCGGCCCCGGCTGGCGACGGTCGCGGTCAGGTGGACGGTCGCGTCGGCGCCGCCGGGCGCGACGTCGATCGAGACGTCCACGAAGCGGACGTCGAGGCCCTCGGGGGGCACCTGCATCTTGGCCGCCAGGCCCATGAGCGCGTCGCGCCCGTCGATGCGGCTGTACGGCTGGCCCAGGTCGACGACGACGTCCCGGGCGAAGAAGCTGCCGATGCGCGCGGCGCGCGCCATCTGCCCGAGCCCGTCGCCGCCCGGCTCGCCGACCGTCGTCGCGAGATCGTCGAGCGCCTCCTGGATGCGCCCCTCGTCGCCCGGCCAGTACCAGGAATAGAGGACGTAGCCGAGCCCGACGAGCGCGAGGCCAAGGGCGAGGCGCGTGACGGTGCGCATGGCGCCGGGATTATACGGCGAGCCGTCAGCGGTCAGGGGCAGCGGTCAGGACGGAGTGACAGCGTGACAGAATGCTCTTCCTGACCGCTGACGGCTGACGGCTGACGGCTGACGGTCTGACCTGTGCCTCTGCAGCCCAGGTCCAAGACCTGGGCCACCCCCAGCGCCTGGGCCACCCCCAGCGCCCAACACACGGACTGCTATCATCCCCTCGTGGCCCACGCGCTCCTCTTCGGCCGGCACCCGCGGTGGACACTCCTGCGCGTGGCGCTGCTCGTGGCGGGCGCGGCGGTCGTGTTCGGCTGGGTGCTGCTGCCCGTGCGCGCCGAGGGCATCAGCATGCAGCCCACCTTCGAGCCGGGCAGCTTCCACCTGGTGAACCGCCTGGCGTACCGCGGCCGGCGCCCCGCCCGCGGCGACATCGTCGCCATCCAGCTCGCCGGCCCCCACGTCGTCTACGTGAAGCGCGTCGTCGGTCTGCCCGGCGAGCGGCTGCGCATCACCGGCGGCCAGGTGTTCATCGACGGCCGGGCGCTGGCCGAGCCGTACGTGCGGCGGCGGAACCCCTCGTGGGCGCTTCCAGAGACCACGCTCGGACCGGACGAGTACCTCGTCGTGGGCGACAACCGGGCCATGCGGATCGAGCTGCACGATCTCGGCGTGGCGCAGTTCCGGCGGATCGTGGGCCAGGTCGTCTACTGAGCGGTCAGGGGGCAGCGGTCAGCGGTCAGGGGGGCAGGAAGAGCGGTCAGGGGTCAGGAAGAGCGGTCAGGGGTCAGGAAGAGCGGTCAGGGGTCAGGAAGAGCGGTCAGGACGGAGTGACAGCGTGACAGAATGCTCTTCCTGACCGCTGACGGCTGACCGCTGACCCCTGCCCCCTGACCGCTGACCGCTGACCGCTGTCCCTGGGGTACAATAGCGGTTTCGGTGCGATCCGTCCGTCTTCGCCCCCCCGCACGGAAAACCACCCGGCTGAAAGGGAGCGTCCGGTGAAATCCTCGTCACGCCTCGTGCTGATTGCCGTTGCCGCGGTGATCATGCTGGTGCTTCCCGCCCTGGTCACCTACTACACGGACTGGCTCTGGTTCGTCCAGGCCGGCTACCGGGGCGTCTTCGTCCGGCAGCTCGTGGCGCAGGGCACGCTGGGCCTCGCCGCGGGCGCGGTCGCCTTCGCGCTGCTCGCGGTCAACCTGCGGGTGACGCTGGCGCTGCTGGCGCAGCCGTACCTGATGCTGGGCACGCTGCAGGACGGGCGGCCGCTCGTGCTCGACCGGCGCCAGCTCCGGCGGCTGTCGCTCGCGGCCGCGGCGTTCGTGGCGATCGTGCTCGGGCTGTCGGCGTCGGCGAGCTGGCTCCAGGTGCTGGAGTACCTCCACCAGGCGAGCTTCGGGCAGGTCGACCCGCTCTTCGGCCGCGACGTGGCGTTCTACGTCTTCACGCTGCCGGTGCTCGATCTGACGCGCGGCATCCTGCTGATCGTGGTGATGCTGTCGCTCATCGCGGCGGCCGGCACGTACGTGGTGAGCGGGGGCGTGAGCTTCGACCCGCGCGCCGGGCTCAGCGCGCTGCCGCGCGTGCGCCTGCACCTGTCGCTGCTCGTCGCCCTGCTCTTCCTGCTGATGGCGGCCGGCGCGTACCTCGACATGCCGCGGCTGCTCATCACGCAGTCGGGCATCATCCAGGGCGCGTCCTACACGGACGTGCACGCGCGCCTGCCCTTCCTGCGCGCCGGCGTGGTGGTGATGCTGATCGGCGCGGTGCTCTCGGCCTACCACGGGTTCGTGTCGAAGACGTGGCCGCTCGTCACGGCGGCCGGTCTCACGCTCTTCGTCTGGGTGGGCGGCAGCCTCTACGCGACCGGCGTGCAGCGCTTCGTCGTGGCGCCGAACGAGCAGCAGAAGGAGCTGCCGTACATCGCGGACAACATCGCGGCGACGCGGAAGGCCTTCGCGCTCGACAAGGTCGAGGAGCATGAGCTGTCCGGCGCCGCGTCGCTCACCAAGGCCGACATCGAGAAGAACGGCGCGACGCTCGACAACGTCCGGCTGTGGGACCACCAGCCGCTGCTCGACACGTTCGGGCAGATCCAGGAGATCCGGACCTACTACGACTTCGTCTCGGTGGACAACGACCGCTACACGATCGACGGCAAGTACCGCCAGATCATGCTGTCGGCGCGCGAGCTGAACTCCGACAGCCTGCCCAACCGCACGTGGGTCAACGACCGGCTGACCTTCACGCACGGCTACGGCCTCACGCTCGGGCCGGTCAACCAGGTGACGACCGACGGCCTGCCGGTGCTCTTCATCAAGGACCTGCCGCCGGTGTCCACGGTGGACCTGAACGTGACGCAGCCCAGCATCTACTACGGGGAGCTGTCGAACGACTACGTGCTGGTGAAGACGACCGCGAAGGAGTTCCACTACCCGCGCGGCGACGACAACGTCTACACGCACCTACGACGGCACGGGCGGCGTCCCGGTCGGCGGCTTCTGGCGCCGCCTGATCTTCGGCCTGCGCTTCCGCTCGACCGACATCTTCCTGACCGAGCAGATCACGCCCCAGAGCCGGATTCTCTTCCACCGCCGGCTGCAGAACCGGATCCGCACGATCGCGCCGTTCCTGAGCTACGACGCCGACCCGTACCTGGTCATCTCCGACGGCCGGCTGTTCTGGATGCAGGACGCCTACACGACGACGAGCCAGTACCCGTATTCGTCGCCGGCGACCTCCGACGGCGTCACCTACATCCGCAACTCGGTCAAGGTGGTCGTGGACGCCTACAACGGGACGACGACGTTCTACCTGGCCGACCCGAAGGACCCGCTCGCCGAGACGCTGGGCCGGGTCTTCCCGGGCCTGCTGAAGCCGCTCGACCAGATGCCAGCCGGCCTGCGCGCCCACATCCGGTACCCCGAGGACATCTTCACCCTCCAGACGGCGATGTACTCGACGTACCACATGACCAACCCCGCGGTCTTCTACAACAAGGAGGACCAGTGGGACGTGCCGGCGATCGACACCGACAGCCGGCCCTCGCAGATGCGGCCGTACTACACGATCATGAGCCTGCCGAACGAGAACAAGGCGGAGTTCATCGAGATGCTGCCCTTCACGCCGCGGCGCAAGGACAACCTCGCCGCGTGGATGGTGGCGCGCAGCGACGGCGCGCACTACGGGCAGCTCGCCGTGTTCCAGTTCCCGAAGCAGACGCTCGTCTTCGGCCCGCGCCAGATCGTGGCGCGGATCAACCAGGACCAGACGATCTCGCCGCAGATCACGCTCTGGAACCAGCAGGGCTCGCAGGTCATCTGGGGCACGCTGCTCGTCATCCCGATCGAGGAGTCGATGATCTACGTGCGGCCGCTGTACCTGAAGGCCTCCGGCGGCCGCATCCCCGAGCTGAAGCGCGTCATCGTCGCCTACCAGAACACGATCGTGATGGAGGACACGCTGCAGAAGGCGCTCGACAAGATCTTCGGCGCCGGCTCGGCGCCGCAGGAGGCCGCGGCCGTCCAGACCGGCGCCCAGCCGCCGCCCGGCGCCCGGCCCGCCGGCCCGGCCGGCCCCGCGCTGAACGACCTCGCCGCCCAGGCGCGCGACCACTACCAGCGCGCCCTCCAGGCCCAGCGCGACGGCAACTGGGCGCTCTACGGCGACGAGATCAAACAGCTGGGACAGGTGCTCGAGCAGATGAGCAAGAGACAGCAGTAGATTCAAGCAGTAGGTTCGGACGGTTCGGGGGTTCTCGGGTTCACAGGTTCACGAGGTTCGTCTGCGACGCCGAACCGGAGAACCGCCGAACCCGGAACCGCCGAACCCGGAACCCGCGAACCCGCGAACCCGGAACCCGCGAACCCGAACCCGAACCCGAACCCGAGAACCCCCGAACCCGAGAACCCCCGAACCCCCGAACCCGAGCCTACCAGAGGAAAGTGAGCACCCCTCCGAGCGTCGGCCCGACGCTGTTGGTGAAGGTCCCGAAGCGAGCGACGCCGGGGACGGCGTAGACGTCACGCGGGTTGAAGTGATGGGTCGCGTTGAAGACCTGGATGCCGGCCTTCACGCGGCGCCCGCGGAAGTCCACCGTCTTGAACACGCCGACGTCCAGCGAGAAGAACGCCGGGTACGATGAGGCGGCCGGCGCGCCCGCGTACGCCTGCGACACGTCGAGCGTCGAGTACCGGGAAGCCGGAGTGCCACTCGGCCGCCGGCGCGAGGATGAAGCCGCGCGGCAGCATGAACGTGGCCCACCCCAGCCACCGGTTCGGCGCGTCGGCCGGCAGCCGGCCCGTCGAGTCCGGGCGCAGCACCTCCACGTCGCCCAGGGCGAAGAGCGACGAGAAGTCGTTGAGGTTGCCGCGGGCGGACGAGCGCGTGTAGCTCACGAACGCCTCGTTGCCGTCGCCCCACGTGTGCCGCGCGGCCATCTCCAGCTCGTGGAAGCGCGACGCGCCCGCGCTCGCCACCACGAGCGCGCCCGGCCGGATGTCGAGCGTGGCGAGACGCGACGCCCGGCGCAGCGAGCCGGCGACCAGCACGTCCCAGCCCGCGGCCAGGTGCCGCTCGACGCGCAGGTCCAGCACCCGCGCGCGCGGCAGCGCGAGGCCGCCGACCGACGGCGCGAGCACCGCCGGCGGGAGGGCGGCGCCGGAGGCCGGGTCGAACCGCGTGTCCACACGGACCGGATACCCGGCGAAGGCCGGCACGAGCAGCGGGATCGTCCCGACGAACTCGCCCACGGTGCCGCTGACCGTCGTGGCCCCGCCGAGCGCGTAGCGCGCGCCGAGCCGCGCCGAGGGCACCGCGCCGCCGCCGAGCGAGGTCCAGTCCACCCGGACGCCGCCGTCGAGCCGCAGCCGCCCGCTCACCCGCCAGCTGTCGCGCACGGCCAGGCTGGCCCGGCCCGCCGAGGCCGCCAGCGCGCCGGGCGCGCCGAACCGGATCCGGCGCACCAGCGCGCCCGCGGCGTCGGTGACGTCCACCGTGCGCTCGGTCACGGCGCCGCGCAGCCGCGCGTCCGCGTAGGCGGCCTCCACCGTCACGTCGTGCGTCCCCGGCGTCCCGGCGCCGACGCTCCGCTCCCACGCGACGGACGCGCCGAGGCGCGAGGCCCGCCGGTCGAAGGTCGAGAACCACGCCCCGCTCCAGCCGAGCGGCGTGAGCCCGGACGGCTGGAGCGACGCCGGGTCGGCGGCCGCCGCGTGCGACAGCACGCCCACGCGCACGGTGAGCAGGCTCGCGGGGCCGAGGACATGGCGGTCGGCCACGCCGACGAAGGCGTCGGTGTCGCTCAGCGTGGGCGAGGCGCTCGCGACGCGCAGCGGGCTCAGCCCGTAGTGGCTGCGCTCGCCGGGGAACACGATGCTCTCGGCCGTCAGCCGGTGGCGATCCGAGAGCTGGAGGTCCACGCGGCCGAACACGGTCCCGCTCGTCTCCCGCCGGTCGGGGCTCGTCGCGCTCACCGTCACGCCGGGCACGCGGATGCGCTCGTTGTCGTACTCCGCCGCCACGAAGTAGTGGGCGCGGCCGCCGAGGCCGTGGCCGCCGAGCGACACGCGCGGGAAGAAGCCGTCCACCCGTCCGAACCCGACGCGGCCGTAGTGCAGGCGCGGCACGAACCCCTGCGTCCCGAGCTCGAGCCTATCGCCGCCGGTGCGCGTCCCGACCGTGACCAGCGGGCCGAGGGCGCCGCCGAACGTCACGGCAGCCGGGTCGCGGAGCACGCCCACGCGGCGCACGGCCTCGAACGGCAGGTCGATGGCCGAGATGCCGGTCGCCGGATCGGTGACGTCGAAGCCGTCGACGAGCAGCGCCGCCTCGTGCGGCCGCGCGCCGTCGATGTGCAGCAGGCCGTCGGGCCCCCGCACGACGGACGGGAGCATCGGCAGCACGTCGTTCACGTGCTGGCGGGCCGACGGCAGCCGCTCGAGCGTCTTCGCCGTGAGCGTCCGGCCCACGGTCGTCGCGGTCGGCGCGGCCGCTTCCGCCGGCGCCGCCCTCACCGTCTCCGTTTCGCTGAGCGCCGCGAGCGCCAGCACGATGCGCCCGGCGCGCGCCGGGGGCACCGTCACCGTCCGGAACCCGGGCAGGGACACGACGACCTGCCCGCGCCCGTCCGGCGAGGCGAGCGTGAACGCGCCGTCGGCGCCCGTGACCGTCGAGGCCACCGTGCGGGCGCCGTCGCGCAACTCGACGGTCGCGCCGGGCACGGCCAGGCCCGTCTGGTCCACGACGACGCCGTGGACCGGCCCGGGCGAGGCGGCCAGGCTCGCCACCGCGCAGGCCCAGACGGCCGCGCGCAGGGCCTGGCGTGAAAGGGATTGGAGCCGGGAAGACGGACGCTTCGCTGGAACGAAGGACTTCAGTGTGTCGACGAACACATATATCGCAAGCCGTGAGCGCGACGGCGCGCCTCTCGCGAGACACGGCTCGGCCGCCCGCGGACCGACGCCTCCGAAGCAGGGTGCTGGACTAATCAGAATGGTACCTGCAGGATCGGTTCGGGAGGTTCGGAAGTGCTCGGGTTCCCAGGTTCACGAGTTCGGCTGCGACGCCGAACCTGAGAACCTCCGAACCCGGAACCTGCGAACCCGCGAACCCGGAACCCGCGAACTCGAACCCGAGAACCCCCGAACCCGAGAACCCCCGAACCCCCACCCGAACCCGCAGTCCTCAACTGAGCGAAGCGAAGGTCCGGTAGCCAGGTGTCTCCGGGCACGTGACGACGAAGAGGCGGCTGGGTGACGCGACGTGCACGGGCACGCGCGCGGCCTCGCGCACCACGGCGAAGTCGCCGCGGGCGAGCGAGGCGTCGCCCACCATCGCCTCGCCGTCGCGCAAAAACGCCGCGAACGCCCGGTCCGCGCCCGGCCCGAGCTCGTGCGCGCCGGGCTCGAGCCAGGTACTCGCGGATGGCGATGCCGGGCGTGTCCATCTCGATGGCGCCGTCGGGACCGGCGTAGGTCTTCACCATGCGTCCCCGGTCGAGCGTGAGGCCGAACCGCTCGGGCGGGTAGTCGGTGTAGGACGGCGGCTGTTTGATGGCGCGTCTGAGGTCGGGGTCCAGCCAGATCTGGAAGATCGCCGCGCCCGGCGCCAGCCGCTCGGCGTGCGAGACGCCGCGGCCCGCCCGGATGACCTGCGCGCCGCCTTCCACGATCGGCCGCCAGCCGTCGCCCGCCGAGTCGTAGTGCTGAATCGAGCCGCGCAGCACGAAGGTGAGGATCTCGAACCCCTGGTGCGGGTGCAGATCGATGAGCCCGCCGCGCGGCGACCACGCGTGCGCCCAGTAGAAGAGCGTCGAGACGGCGCGCTGCGCCCCGCCGTCCTGCGGGAAGCCGATCGGCTTGCGCTCGAGGATCGCGCCGTTGTCGAAGGCGCCCTCGGGCTGCTCACGGTGCGGGGTGACGGTCAGGCGCATATCAGGGGTCAGCGGTCAGAGGTCAGGGGGCAGCGGTCGGGACGGCGCGACAGCGCGACAGAATGCTCCTCCTGCCCCCTGACCTCTGACCACTGACCCCTGACGTCGCGACTCATTCCGTGGTGGTTGTCTTCTTTCTCCAGTACCTGGCCAGCCCCTGCCACGAGTAGTCGACGCGGCCGGCGCGCTGGTAGAGCTCCACCTCGTCGGCCGGCAGGCGGCTGGCGAGATCGTCCACGATCCCCTTCTCGAACGCCGTCAGCCGTGCGTCCTCGTCCAGGTCACCGCGCGCGACGAGCGCCTGCGACCGGCGGCCCCAGTCGGCCAGCCGCGCGCGCATCTCGTCGAGGTGCGCGCGCGCGCCCGGCCACGGCCCGAAGTGCGTGACGAAGAGCGTCTGGGCGTCCCACGCCTGCAGCAGGTCGAGGCTCGCGCGCCAGGTCTCCAGATCGATGTCGGGCGGCGGCGTCGGCGGCATCACGTAGGCGCCGCTGCCCCGCCGGATGCCGGCCGTGTCGCCGGTGAACGCGACGCCGGCCGATCGATCGAGGTAGCACACGTGGTGCGACGCGTGGCCCGGCGTGTACGCGACCTCGAGCCGCCGCCCGCCCGCCTCGATGGTCTCCCCGCCGGCGAGCGCCCGCACGTTGGCCGCCGGCACGGCGAGAAACTCGCCCCACAGCCGGTCCATATCGGCCCCGTACAGCCGGTTGGCGCTGTCGAGCAGACGCGCCGGGTCGACGAGGTGCCGTGCGCCCCGCTCGTGCACGTAGACGATGGCGCCGGGGACGCGGCGGACCAGCGTGCCGGTGACGCCGGCGTGGTCGAGATGGATGTGGGTCAGCACGATCGCCGTGACGTCGCCGAGCGTGATGCCCTTCTTCCCCAGCTCGCGCTCCAGCGTCGCGAGCGTGGACGAGGGCCCCGGATCGACGAGCGCGACGCCGCCCGCGCCGTGCAGGATCCCGGTGGCGATGATCTGGGGCAGCCCGAGGAACTCGAGGTCGACGTAGTCGAAGGAAGCCATCGGAAATGTCGAATGCTGACTGTCGAATGTCGAATGTCGAACGTTGAACGCGGAAATTGTACCCTGCGGTCCCCGTCCGTGTCTCATTCCGAGTTCCCGGGCGGCCGGATTCGGCCCGCGGCGAGGGCCCCCGACCGGCCGCCTCAACGGCGGCGGACCCTACGTGCCGGCTGGCGCGGGCGCCGGGCCCTCGCCGCCGCGGCCGGGTCGCGCTCGCCGGCAACCCTTCGCTTCGCTCGGTACCCTCACGCTAACGCAGCGGGCCTCGGTACGCCGACCGACAACTCCGACAGACCGCTCACCGCCTCGGGCAACGCGGCGATTGAAGCCCGCGAAGCCATAGCCCGCTGCGGAGGACTCGGCTCCGCTCGGTTTGCGCTCGGCTCGGCTCACGGCCGCCGCGGCGAGCGCCCGGCGCCCGGTCACGCCGGTACCGCGACAGCGGCCGGTCGGGGGCTCGCGCGGCGGGCCGAGGAGGCCGCCCGCGCCGGCGATCCGGAACGCGAGCGGAGCGAGCCCTGCGCGGCGGGCTGCCGCTGCGCGGGCGGTCGATTCTCGTCGGCGGCACCCCCGCCGGTCGGTCGGTGGTCGTACGTGGGGGTGTTGATCGGCAAACCCTGCCCGCCGCGCGGATCGGCAGGGCATCGAGTCGGAGCGAGCGTTCCCGGGCGGCCGCATGCCGGCCCGCGGCGCGAGTCCCCGACCGGCCACAGCACGGAACGCCGCATCCCGGGCGCGGGAGCCGGGCTCTCGCCGCCGCGGCCGGGTCGCGCTCGCCGGCAACCCTTCGCTTCGCTCGGTACCCTCACGCTAACGCAGCGGGCCTCGTACGCCGACCGACAACTCCGACAGACCGCTCACCGCCTCGGGCAACGCGGCGATCGAAGCTCGCGAAGCCATAGCCCGCTGCGGAGGACTCGGCTCCGCTCGGGTTGCGCTCGGCTCGGCTCACGGCCGCCGCGGCGAGGGCCCGGCTCCCGAGCGCACCCGTGCCGCCACGGTGGCCGGTCGGGGGCTCGCGCGGCGGGCCGTGGAGGCCGCCCGCGACACGGATCCGGAACGCGAGCGGAGCGAGTCTTGCGCGGCGGGCTGCCGCTGCGCGGGCGTCGATGGTCGGCGGACTTCGTCCTGATCGGCGGGGACCCCATGCACCCCGCCTGGCTCCTCGCTGGCGGGGGCCCCCTTCCCCCGCGCCGCTCGTCGCTCTGCCGGTGGTCGGTACGTGGGGGTGTTGACCGGCGAACCCTGCCCGCCGCGCGGATCGGCAGGGCATCGAGCCGGAGCGAGCGTTCCCGGGCGGCCGCATGCCGGCCCGCGGCGCGAGGCCCCGACCGGCCACAGCACGGAACGCCGCATCCCGGGCGCGGGAGCCGGGCTCTCGCCGCCGCGGCCGGGTCGCGCTCGCCGGCAACCCTTCGCTTCGCTCGGTACCCTCACGCTAACGCAGCGGGCCTCGTCACGCCGACCGACAACTCCGACAGACCGCTCACCGCCTCGGGCAACGCGGCGACCGAAGCTCGCGAAGCCATAGCCCGCTGCGGAGGACTCGGCTCCGCTCGGGTTGCGCTCGGCTCGGCTCACGGCCGCCGCGGCGAGGGCCCGGCTCCCGAGCGCACCCGTGCCGCCACGGTGGCCGGTCGGGGGCTCGCGCGGCGGGCCGTGGAGGCCGCCCGCTTCAGGGATCCGGAACGCGAGCGGAGCGAGCCTTGCGCCGTGGCTGTGTCCGTGGCCATTTTCCGTGGCTGTTTCCGTCGCTGTTTCCTTGGACATTCCGTGGACATTCCGTGGCCGTTTCCCCCAGTCCCCGGTCCCCCGCGGTGATGTACCCTGATCCCATGAAGCTCACCTCCGCCCGGCTCTGTCTCGACTGCGACGAGGTGCACGACGAGGCGCACTGCCCCGCGTGCGGCTCCGAGAGCTTTGCGTTCCTGACGCGGTGGGTGGACCCGGGCGGTCTGCGTCCGGCGGTGCGTCGGTCGGGGCCCGCCACGGACTTCGACCCGGACCGGCTGGAGGCCTACCGCGAGCTCACCGCGCCCGAGCCGCCGGCGCGGGGCACGGGGCGGCGGGTCCTGCGGGCGGTGGCCGGCATGGCGACGCTGGGCGTGGCGGGCTGGCTCTGGACCACGTCGCGGCGCGCCGCGCCGCCGCCCGGCGGGGCCCCGCGCGAGGCCGGGGACGCCCCCGACCGGCCGAGGTAGCCCGTCCGGGCTGGTGGCCGCTGCTATAGTAGTGAAGAGGGGCCGCGAGAGGCCCGTTCCGACAAGCATGGCCGACGAGCAGCGCGATCCCGGCGGCGAGGTGCTGGACGCGGTCGAGCACCAGCTCAAGGAGCCCGACCTGTACCAGGTCGTGCTGCTCAACGACGACTACACGACCATGGACTTCGTCGTGCAGGTGCTCGAGGAGATCTTCCACAAGCAGCCGTCGGAGGCCTTTCGCATCATGATGCAGGTGCACACGCAGGGCCGCGGCATCTGCGGGCAATATCCGTACGAGGTCGCCGAGACCAAGGTCGCCGCGGTGCAGGAGCAGGCCCGCACGGCGGGCTTCCCGCTGCAGGCGACCATGGAAAAGGCGTAATCGCAGGATTGAGGCACGACCCGTGTTCAGCGCAGCACTCGAAATCGTCCTGACCATCGCGTTCCGCGAGGCGGCCTCGCGGCGGCACACCCATCTGACGCTGGAGCACCTGCTCTACGCCCTGGCGCACGACCCGGACGGCGAGAAGATCCTCGCCGCCTGCGGCGCGGATCTGCCGAAGCTGCGCCAGGACCTCGACGCCTTCCTCGAGCGGTCGGTCGAGCAGTACCCGCGCGGCCGGCAGCGCGAGCCCGACCAGACGCTGGCGTTCCGCCGCGTGCTGCAGACGGCCGTGCTGCACGTGCAGAGCGCGGGGCGGCAGGAGGTGCAGGCGGGCGACGTGCTGGCGGCGATGCTGCAGCAGCCCAAGTCGTACGCGGCACAGGTGCTGGAGTCGCAGGGCATCACGCGCCTCGACGTGCTGAACTACATCTCGCACGGCATCACCAAGGTGCCGCTCGGCGGGCAGCCCGAGGAGACCGACGAGGAGCCGGCCGAGCCGGCCCCGCCGCGGCGTCATCCGTCGGCCGCGCGCGACCCGCTCGCCGCCTTCGCGATCAACCTCACCGAGCGCGCCCGGCAGGGCAAGCTCGACCCGCTCATCGGCCGCACGATCGAGCTGCAGCGCACGCTCGAGATCCTGTGCCGGCGGCGCAAGAACAACCCGGTGTTCGTGGGCGACGCCGGCGTCGGCAAGACCGCGCTCGCCGAGGGGCTGGCCATGCGCCTGCTCGAGGAGGACGTGCCCGCGGTGCTCGAGGGCGCCGAGGTGTTCTCGCTCGACACGGCGGCGCTGCTCGCCGGAACGCGCTTCCGCGGCGACTTCGAGGAGCGGTTCAAAGCGGTCGTGCAGGCGCTCGCCCGCCGGCGGCTGCCCATCCTCTTCATCGACGAGATCCACGCGACGGTCGGGGCGGGCGCCACCACGGGCGGCACGATGGACCTCGCCACGATGATCAAGCCGATCCTCACCGCGGGCGAGCTGCGGGTCGTCGGCTCCACGACCTTCGAGGAGTTCAAGCACATCGAGAAGGACCGCGCGCTGGCGCGCCGGCTGCAGAAGATCACGGTGGACGAGCCGACGATCGAGGAGTCGGTGAAGATCCTGCAGGGCCTGTGTTCGCGCTACGAGGCACACCACCAGGTGCATTACAGCGAGGCGGCCATCGATGCGGCCGTCAGGCTCGCCGCGCGCCACCTGCGCGACTACCGCCTGCCCGACAGCGCGATTGACGTGCTCGACGAGGCCGGGGCCATGCTGCGACTTCAGAGGCCGGGAACCAACTTGCCGCGCCGTAGCGCGGAGCGCGAAGGCGGGGAGGCCGGGGCGGACGAGCACGAGACTGCGTGGGCCGACGTGGGCGCGGCCGAGATCGAGCAGGTCGTCGCGCGCATGGCGCGCATCCCGCCCAAGCAGGCCACCTTCTCGGACCGCGAGCGCCTGCGCACGCTCGGCGAGTCGCTCGAGCGCGTCGTCTTCGGGCAGAAGAGCGCGGTGGCCGCCGTCGCCAACGCGATCAAGCGCGCGCGCGCCGGCCTCGGCCAACCCGAGCGGCCGGCCGGCTGCTTCCTGTTCACCGGCCCGACCGGCGTCGGCAAGACCGAGCTCGCCAAGCAGCTCGCGATCCACCTGGGCAACGAGTTCATCCGCTACGACATGAGCGAGTACATGGAGAAGCACGCGGTGGCGCGGCTCATCGGCGCACCGCCAGGCTACGTCGGCTTCGAGCAGGGCGGCCTGCTCGTGGACGCCGTGCGCACGCACCCCTACAGCGTGGTGCTGCTCGACGAGATCGAGAAGGCGCACCCCGACGTGTTCAACATCCTGCTCCAGGTGATGGACCACGCCACGCTCACCGACAACGGCGGGCGCAAGGCCGACTTCCGCCAGGTCGTGCTCATCATGACGTCCAACGCCGGCTCCCGCGAGATGTCGGCCGGCGCGATCGGCTTCGCCACCGGCGACGCGAAGGGCGACGACGCGCGGGCCCGGACGGCGCAGGGCCGCTCCAAGGCGGCCGTCGAGCGCCTGTTCAGCCCCGAGTTCCGCAACCGCCTCGACGCCATCGTCACCTTCGGCTCGCTGACGCCGGAGGTGATGGAGACGATTGTCGAGAAGTTCATCCTGCAGCTCGAGGCGCAGCTCGCCGAGCGGCGGATCGCCATCGCGCTCGAGCCCGACGCGCGGGCCTGGCTGGCGCGGAAGGGCTACGACCCGATCTACGGCGCGCGGCCGCTCGCGCGCGTCATCCAGACCGAGGTGCGCGACCATCTCACCGACGAGATCCTGTTCGGGCGCCTCGAGCAGGGCGGCACCGTCACCATCGGCCTCGAGGGCGACCAGCTCACGTTCGCCTTCACCGAGCCGTCCTCGAGCGAGCCGGAGCTGACCGACAGTGGACGATAGGGACCAGCCGGAGCAGCCGCCGGTCCGCGTCGTCGATCGACGCTGGTGGGCGCGGAGCGGAGACGAAGGCGGCGCCGAGGCGCCGTCGCTCAAGCCGACCTACGTCGAAGAGCTCGAGCGCCGCCTCGCCGAGAAGGACGAGCAGCTGCAGGCGACCATCGCCAAGTACCGCGCGGCGGCCACGGAGTTCGACGACGCGCGCGCGCGGCTGCGCAAGGAAGTCTCCAAGGACGTCGAGCGCGGCCGCCGGGCCATGCTGGGCGAGCTGCTCGAGGTCATCGACAACCTCGACCGCGCGATCGACGCCGCGCGCGCGGCCGGCACGGAGAGCGCGCTGCTGCAGGGCGTCGAGCTCGTCCACCAGCAGTTCCTCGCCATGCTGGAGAACTTCGGCGTGACGCGCGTCGACGCGCTCGGCCGTCCGTTCGATCCCGCCGCGCACGAGGCGGTCACCACCGTCCCTGTCACGAACCCCGCCCAGGATCACGTCGTCGTCGGCGTCGTGAAGCACGGCTACGCCGTGGGCGACGAGGTGCTGCGCCCCGCGCTCGTCGCCGTGGGGCAGCTGTCCTGAAAGCGGTCAGCCGTCAGGGGTCAGGGGTCAGGAAGATCTTCCTGACCGCTGATCCCTGACCGCTGACCCCTGATCGCGCCGGCGCAGCCGGCGGCCCAAAGGGACGGATCGCCCGTCGGCGGTGACGAGCGCCCGGCTGCTGGTGTCGAACCGACACGAGGTGCGGACGAACGTCCCGCGGGCGCGATGAATCCGTGCGGTTCCGCGCTTGACGCGTCCCGGGCCGTGCGCCACGATTAGCCCATTATGGGCCGCCGATCGGCGCTCTCCCCGACGTGGATCGTCCTGACCGCCACCGGCCTCGGCACGTTCTCCACCCTGCTGGCCGGGCAGCTCACCTCGCGGATGGGCGAGCCGCTCTCCTGGATCGACCTGGCCACGCTGAACTTCGGCTACTGGTACCTCTGGGCACTGTTCACGCCGGCGATCGTGTCGCTCGCGGGCCGCTACCGCTTCGAGCGCGGGCGGTGGATGCAGGCGGTGCCCGTGCACGTCGCGGGCGTGGTGCTGTTCACGGCCGGGCACGTCGCGGGCATGACGACGCTGCGCTGGTGGCTGCTGCGCGGCGCCGAACGGCCCTACCCGTGGAGCAGCGGCTTCTGGCTCACCCTGATCCAGTTCTTCGACTGGGAGATGATGACCTACTGGGCCCTGGTCGGGGCGAGCCTCGCGCTGATCTACTACCGCGAGTCGCGCGCGCGCGCGCTCGAGGCGTCGCAGCTCGAGACGCGGCTCGTCGAGGCCCAGCTCCAGACGCTGCAGCGGCAGCTGCAGCCGCACTTCCTGTTCAACACCCTGCACGCCATCTCGGCGCTGATGCACAAGGACGTCGACCAGGCGGACCGCATGCTGTCTCGCCTCAGCGAGCTGCTGCGGCTGACGCTCGAGAAGGTCGGCGTGCCCGAGGTGCACGCTGAAGGACGAGATCGAGTTCCTCGAGAAGTACCTGCAGATCGAGCAGACGCGGTTCCAGGACCGCCTGTCGGTGAGCTTCGACGTGCAGCCCGAGACGCTCGACGCGTGGCTGCCGACGCTCGTGCTGCAGCCGCTCGTCGAGAACGCGATCAAGCACGGCATCGCGCCGCGGCCGGGCCCGGGCCGCATCGACGTCCGCGCGCGCCACGACGGCAAGTGGCTGCACCTCGAGGTGCACGACAACGGCGACGGCCTCTCGGTGGACGCGCTGGCCGCGCTGCAGAAGGGCGTGGGCCTGTCGAACACGCATGCGCGCCTCCGGCACCACTTCGGCCTCGACTACCGCTTCGAGTTCTGCCGGGAGCCGGGCGGCCTCACGGTGCGTGTGGTCATCCCGTGGCGGGTGGATCCGGCCGCGACCCGCGCGGGGGCCGCGTGAAGACGATCCGCGCGCTCATCGTGGACGACGAGCCGCTCGCGCGCGAGCGCGTGGCCAGCCTGCTCGCGGCCGAGCCCGAGGTCGAGGTCGTGGGCGAGTGCCGCGACGGGCGCGAGGCGATCGCCGCCATCGGCGAGCAGCGGCCCGACCTCGTGTACCTCGACATCCAGATGCCGGGCGCGGACGGCTTCGAGGTGATCAAGGCGGTCGGCCCCGAGGAGATGCCGATCGTCATCTTCGTCACGGCCTACGACCAGCACGCGCTCCGCGCGTTCGAGGTGCGCGCGCTCGACTACCTGCTCAAGCCGTTCGACCAGGATCGCTTCCGCGAGGCGCTGGCGCGCGCGCGCGCGCAGATCGAGAGCCGGGAGACCGGCGACCTCGGGCGCCGCCTGCTGGCGCTCGTGCAGGACATGCGCCCGGGGCCGGCCAAACCCGATCGGCTGGTCGTGAAGTCGGCCGGCAAGATCTTCTTCCTCCGGACCGACGAGATCGACTGGGTCGAGGCGTCCGGCAACTACGTCCGCGTCCACGTCGGCGGCGACTCGCACCTGCTGCGCGAGACGATGGCCTCGCTGGAGACCAAACTCGACCCCGACCGGTTCGTGCGGATCCACCGCTCGCGCATCGTGAACATGGAGCGCATCAAGGAGATGCAGCCCTGGTTCAACGGCGAGTTCGTCGTGATCCTCACGTCCGGCGTGCGGCTCACCCTGAGCCGCGGCTACCGCGAGAAGCTCCAGGAGCGGCTGGGGCGCACGCTCTAGTGCCTGGTGCCTGGTGCTTGGTGCTTCGTGCGTGCGTGGTGCTTCGTGCCTGGTGCGGGATCACGCTGTGGACGACGGCGTGAAGCGAGCACCAGGGACGCACCAGGCACCCGGCACGAAGCACCAGGCACTGGCTCCTACAGCAGCGAAATCGACTTCACCGTGATCGTGCTGCCGTGGAGCACGCCCGTCACGCTCCCCCGCAGATGGCTCGTCTCCTTGGACTTCTTCAGCATGTCGAGCCACGCCTCGTCGCCGGCCTTGTCCAGCTTGAGGAAGCGGCCGTCCGCCGTCCAGAAGCCGAAGCCGCTCCGGGCCTGCTGGATCTCCTGGGACTTGGTCAGCGAGTCCGGGTCGGCCTTGAACTGCGTCGACGCGTGCTGGTCGACGATCGTCACGTTCTTCCAGGTCTGCGCCTGATGCGAGGCGGGCGCCGCCCCCGCCACCGTCGGCACCGCCAGCACGCACGCCGCCACCGCCGCCAGACACGCCGTCTTCATACGCATGGGTCTATCCTCCACGCCCGCGCCGCCCGGACACGAAGGTCCGAGGGCCGCGGGCCCTGAATCGGGGGGACACGAAAGCTGTCGTCGGGGGGAGTGCGGGGCGAAGCGCCCCACTACCAGGTACAGACGACGGCGGGCCCCGAATGGTCGGGGCCCGCCTGATGCGGCGCTCCGGCACAGGTCCGAGACCCGTGCCACCCGGGAGAGGAGCCTAGATCGCCTTCAGCGCCTGCTCGAGGTCGGCGATGAGGTCGTCCGGGTGCTCGATGCCGACCGAGAGCCGGAGCAGGTTCGGCGTGACGCCGAGCGCGTTCAGCTTCTCGGGGGACATGTCGGAGTGCGTCATCGCCGCCGGGTGCTGCATGAGCGACTCGGTGCCTCCCAGGCTGACCGCCAGCTTGATGTGCTGGAGCGCGTTGAGCACGCGGAACGCCTCGTGCTCGCCGCCGCGGACCAGGAACGCGAACGTGGAGCCCGGCGCGTCGCACTGCCGGCGGTAGATGCCGTACTGCGGGTCGTCCTCCCGCAGGAAGCCGAGGTACTCCACCTTCTCGACCTTGGGGTGGCCCGCCAGGTACTCCGCGACCGCGCGCGCGTTCTCGGTGGCGCGCGTCATGCGCAGCTGCAGCGTCTCGAGGCTCCGCATGAGCAGCCAGCAGGTGTGCGGGTCGAGGTTCGATCCGAACGTGGACCGGATGGGCCGCATGCGCGAGATGAGCGCCGTCGAGCCGAGGCAGCCGCCCGCGACCAGGTCGCTGTGGCCGCCGACGTACTTCGTGAGCGAGTAGACCACCAGGTCGGCGCCGTGCTCGAGCGGCCGCTGCCACAGCGGGCCGAGGAACGTGTTGTCGACCGCCACGACCGGCCGGCCGCGCTCGCCGCCGTCGATGGCCTTCGCCGCGTCCGCGCACGCGCGGATGTCCACCAGGCCGTTGGTGGGGTTGGCCGGCGTCTCGATGAAGATCATCCCGACGCGGCCCTTCTTCTTCGCCTCCGCCACGGCCTCCTCGAGCGTGAGGTGCCCGGCGCCGGCGATGAACCCGACGCGGTGGATGCCGAACTGCGGCAGGAACTTCTCGAGCAGCGTCTCTGTGCCGCCGTACATCGGCTGGCTGTGCACGACCACGTCGCC
The DNA here is from genome assembly GCA_963812185.1 of uncultured Acidobacteriota bacterium. Lineage (GTDB taxonomy): Bacteria > Acidobacteriota > Vicinamibacteria > Vicinamibacterales > JAHECP01 > JAHECP01. Next base: position 475,936 of record CAWEUE010000005.1, on the reverse strand, counting down.
GGGCCGCAGGAACGTGAGCAGCATGCTCGCGATCGCGCCCATGCCGCTGCTGAACACCGCGCCGGCCTCGGCGCGGTCCCAGAGCGTGAGGCGGTTCTCGAGGACCTCGATGTCGGGGTTGTTGATCCGCGAGTAGATCAAACCCGTCTCGCCATCGGGCCCGGAGGCCCGCACGCCGTGCGCCTGCTCGAAGAAGGCCTTGCCGTCCTCGGCGGTCTTGAACGCGAACGTCGAGGTCTGGAAGATCGGGCACTTCACGGAGCCTTCCGACAGCGCCGGATCGTAGCCGTAGCCCATCATCTGGGTTTCGGGGTGCAGCTGGTGGTCGCCGATCGTGCGGTGCCGATACGACTTGTGCGCCTCGGGGGCCGGGAGCGTGGCCACGCTGCTCTCATCGACAGGCTTGTTCTTGGACGTCATGGCGTACCTCAGGTTGGACGAAAACGGGCTTTGTTCACGTAGCAAGGGGCGTTCCCGCGGCCGGGCCCGGGGCAAGTCCAGCCGCACGAACAGTTGCGGACGGGCCTCCGGGGCCCTGGCGCCGCCCTCCCGTGCAGGCGCCGGATTGCCGTCAGCGGAAGGCCCGCGGACTCCAGCCCTCCTCACGGAGGCATCCGTCGATTGCGGCAGGGCTCGTTCGTCATTAGGATGAGCGCCACCGCACGTCAACCGGCGCGAAGGAGGCACCGATGGCCCAGTTCCTGCTCCTGGCCCGCGACCGCGGCGACGAGATGTTCGCCGGCATGAGCCCCGAGGAGATCCAGCGCATCATCCAGCGGTACATCGCGTGGGGCGACCGCCTGAAGGCCGCCGGCCGCATGCGCGTCAATCACAAGCTCGAGAGCGACGGCCGCGTGCTCCGGAAGGACGGCTCCCGCGTGCGCGTGCTCGACGGGCCGTACTCGGAGACCAAGGAGATCGTCGCCGGCTTCTGGCTGTTCGAGGCGGCCGACGAGGCCGAGGCGCTGAAGCTCCTCGAGGATCACCCGCACGTCGAGTTCGGCAGCCTCGAGCTGCGGGCGATCGACGCCAGTGTCTGACGCGCGCACCGGGTCGGCGGGCGCCGGCGGCCCGGTCGCCGGCCTCGTCGATCACCACTTCCGCCACACCAGCGGGCGCCTCGTGGCGTCGCTCACGCGCTGGCTCGGCCCGCGCCACCTCGACCTCGTCGAGGAGGCGGTGCAGGACGCGCTCGTGCGCGCGCTCGAGGTGTGGCCGTGGCGCGGCGTGCCGGACAACCCGGCCGCGTGGCTGCTGCAGGTGGCCAGGCGCCGCGCGCTCGACCGCCTGCGACGGGACGCGGCGTGGCGCCGCACGCGCGATCGGATCGAGTCCGGCGCGACCGGGCCGACCGCCGAGGCAGGCCCGTCCGCGCCCGCAGGACCTCTCGACCCCCTCCAAAAAGACGATGAGCTCGTGATGGTGCTGATGTGCTGTCATCCCGATCTCCCGCCCGAGGCGCGCGTGGCGCTGACGATGAAGACCTTGGGCGGGTTCAGCGTGGCGGAGATCGCGCGCGCGTTCCTGACGTCCGAGCCAACGATCGCGCAGCGCCTCGTGCGAGCGAAGCGGGTCCTGCGCGAGCGCCGGATCGTCTTCGAGCGTCCCGGGGGCGACGATCTCCTCGCCCGTCTGGACAGCGCGCTCGACGTCGTCTATTTGATGTTCAACGAGGGCTACGGCGCCTACGAGGGGGACAGCCTGACGCGCGCCGATCTGGTCGAGGAGGCGATCCGTCTGGCGGCCATGCTGGCCGCCGATCCCGCCACGGGGCGGCCCGAGGTGCACGCGCTGCTGGCCCTGATGTACCTGCAGGCCAGCCGGCTGCCGGCGCGCACCCACGCCGACGGACGGCTGGCGACGCTCGACGAGCAGGACCGGACGAAGTGGGATCGGGGCCTCGCCGCGGCCGGCCTGCGCCACCTGGCGCGGGCGAGCGAGGGCGACCGGATCACGGCGTGGCACCTCGAGGCCGGCATCGCCGCCATGCACGCGTCGGCGGCGACGCGCGGCGACACCGACTGGCCGCGGATCCTGGCGCTGTACGACGAGCTCGTCGCGCTCGCGCCCTCGCCGGTGGTCGCGCTGAACCGCGCCGTGGCGGTCGCGCGCGCCCGCGGCCCGCGCGCCGGGCTCGACGCGGCCCTCGAGGCGGCGGCCCATCCGGCGCTCGCGGGCTACTATCTCGCCCCGGCCACGCTGGCTCAGTTGTGGGAGGAGTGCGGAGACGCCGCGCGCGCCGCCGCCGAGTACGCGCGCGCGCTGGCGCTCGTCCGCACGGCGCCCGAGCGGCGGTTCCTCGAGGCGCGGCTGGCGCGGGTCCGACCCTGACCCCTCACCTGTCGCTCCACGGGGTCGGGACAGGGGTCAGCGGTCAGGAGTCAGCGGTCAGGTAGAGCGCGCGACGCGGTCACGCCGCTGCCGTGACAAGATGCTCTTGCTGACCGCCGACCGCTGCCCCCTGACCGCTGCTACCCCGCCCGCCAGCGGTCGATGGCGGCGGCGAGCTCCGCGGGGCTCCCGACGGTCGCGACGCCGGCGACCTCGTCCGGCTGGAACCGGAACCCGAACCCGTAGCGCGCCAGGCACACGCCGGTGCCGGCCGCGCGCGACGTCTCGAGATCGATCCGCGAGTCGCCCACCATCAAGGTCGTGTCAGGCGCGGCGCCCAGCTCGGTCATCAGGTGGCGCAGGCCGGCGGGGTCCGGCTTGCGCGCGATGGGGCCGTCGCCGGCCACGACCGCGTCGCCGAAGAACGCGTCGAGCCCGAGGCCGCGCAGCATGCCGGCGGTCTCGCGCGCCGGCTTGTTGGTGAGCAGCGCCAGCCGCGCGACGCCCGCCGCGTAACGGAGCGCCTCGGGGATGCCGGGATAGACGCGCGTGTGCACGAGCATGCGCGCCTCGTAGAGCTCGACGAACCGGGCCAGGCTCACCGCGTCCGGCGGCGCCGGGTCTACCCCGCCCGCCGCGAGCGCGCGCGCCACGAGCACGCTCGCGCCCTCCCCCACCATGCGCACCACGTCCTCGTCGGGCAACCGCCGCCCGCCAAGCTCGGCGAGCAGCAGGTTCACGCCGTCGGCCAGGTCCTTGGAGGAATCGACCAGCGTGCCGTCGAGGTCGAAGACGACGAGCGCGGCGGGAGTAACGTCGGCGGTCATGAGCCTCCAGCATACCGCGCTTGACACTATGGCGTCTCACGCCATATATTCACGACACAGCGTGACCAATGTCTAGAGACCCCTCGCCTCTCCTCCCCCTCACCCCGGCCGTCTTCCACGTGCTGCTCGCCATCGCCGAGGGCGACACGCACGGCTACGCCATCCTCAAGGACGTCGCCCGCCGCACCGAGGGACGTGTCGTCCTCAGCACGGGCACGCTCTACGGCATCGTCAAGCGCCTGCTCGCCGACGGGCTCATCGAGGAGAGCCGCCGCCGGCCGCCCGCGGCCGAGGACGACGAGCGGCGGCGCTACTACCGCCTGACGCCCTTCGGCCGCGCCGTGGCCGCGGCCGAGGCCGACCGTCTGGCGCAGATGATCGCGACCGCCCGCACGCGCCGCCTGATTCCGGGGCGCGGCCGGGCCTGACCGCGGAGGCCTCACCATGACGCGCCCGCGCGAGCCGTTCGCCGATCGCCTCTATCGCGCGCTCCTGCGCCTGTTCCCGTCCGCGTTCCGCGGCGACTTCGGCCCCGAGATGGAGGCCGTCTTCCGCGACGAGCGCGAAGAGGCGCGCCGGCAGGGTCTGGCGGGGCTCGTCCGGCTCTGGGGCCGCACGGTGGCCGGCGTCTTCCGGGTGGCGCCCCGCGAGCACTGGGACATCCTCCGGCGCGACACGGGCTACGCGCTGCGCACGCTCCGGCGCAACCCCGTCTTCGCCACGGTCGCCGTGCTCACGCTGTCGATCGGCATCGGCGCCAACGCCGCCGTCTTCAGCGTCATCGACGCGCTCCTGCTCCGCCCGCTGCCGGTCCCAGACGCCGGCCGCGTCGTGCGCGTCTACGGCCAGTACAAGGACCATCGCTTCGACGTCGTCTCGTACCCGAACTTCGCGGACCTGCGCGACCGGTCCGCGGCCTTTCTCCAGCTCACCGTGCATCGCAACGTGGACGTCAGCCTGGGCGCGGGCGAGGACAGCCAGCCGGAGCCGCTCGGCGGCGAGCTCGTCGGCGGCAACTACTTCACCACGCTGAACGCGCCGTCCGCGGCGGGCCGGCCGATCCTGCCCGACGACGACCGCGTGGAGGGCGCGCGGGCGGTGGCCGTGATCAGCCACCGGTTGTGGGTCCGGCGCTTCGGCGCCGCGCCCGGGACGGTGGGGCGGACGATCCGCCTGAACGGCGCGCCCTTCGAGGTCGTCGGCGTCATGCCGCCGTCCTTCCTCGGCAGCTTCCCGGCGATGCCTGTCGACGTGTGGGTGCCGCTCTCGATGCACGACGCCCTGCGCCACACCGGCCTCTCGCGCGAGCGGCGCGGCTGGGGCTGGCTGTGGATGACCGGCCGGCTGAAGCCCGGCGTGTCGATCGCGCAGGCCGCCGCCCGCCTGGACACGATCACGCAGCGTCTCGACGCCGAGCACCCGCGCATGAACGACGGGTTCGGCGTGGGGCTCTACCGGGCGTCCGCGCTGCCCGAGGAGACGCGCGAGAGCGCCACGCGGCTGCTCGGGTTCTCGATGGCCGTCGTCATCCTGGCGCTGCTCGTCGCGTGCGCGAACATCGCGGGCGTGATGCAGGCCCGGCTCGCCGCGCGCCGCCTCGAGCTGGCGATCCGCCAGTCGCTCGGCGCGAGCCGGCTGCGGCTCGCGCGGCAGTGGCTCACCGAGAGCCTCGTGCTGGCCGCGATCGGCGGCGCGGCGGGGCTCGCGCTCGCGCGGTGGACGTTCGGCGCGCTCGAGGCGGCGCTGCCGCCCGCGGGCCCGTTCGGCGGGGTCGTGCCGGCGCTCGCGCTGGACGCGCGCGTCGTCGCGTTCAGCGTGGCGCTCGTGGCGCTCACGGCCGTCCTGTTCGGCCTCCTGCCCGCGTGGCGCGCCGGCCGCTTGGACCTGGCCCCGGCCATCGGCGAAGGGTCCGCGCGGCTCGCCGGCGGGCGCCGCCAGACGCGCGCCCGCCGCGCGCTCGTCGTGCTGCAGGTGGCCGCGTGCCTCGTGCTGCTCGTCGTCTCGGGCCTGCTCGTGCGCAGCGTGCGCCGCGCGGCGGCGTTCGACGTCGGCTTCGACACGCGCCACCTGGCGCTGGTGTCGATCGACCTGAAGCGCTTCGGCTACCCGCCGGACCGCGTGCGCCGGTTCTACGACGACCTCGCGTCGCGGGTGCGCGCGCTGCCGGGCGTCGAGGCCGTCACGACCGGGTTCGTCGTGCCGCTCGGCGACGACCGCGAGCGCATCACGTTCCGCGTGGACGGCGCCACGCCGCCGGGCGACCCGGACGGCTTCCACTTCGACTACAACCTGGTGGGCGCCGGCTACTTCCGGACGCTTGGCATCCCCATCGTCGAGGGACGCGGCTTCGACGCGCGCGACGAGGCGCCCGGCGCGGCGCCGGTCGCGGTCGTGAACGAGACGCTCGCGCGCCGGCTCTGGCCCGGCGGCGACGCCCTCGGCCACACGCTGCAGCCGACCGGCGGCCCGCCCTCCGCGCGGATCGTCGGCGTGGCGCGCGACATCAAGTACTACACGCTCGGCGAGGAGCCGCGGCCCTACGTGTACGCCCCGGCGGCGCCGTTCGGCGCCGGCGCGCTGACGGTGCACGTGCGCACGGCGGGCGACCCCGCGCCGCTCCTGCCCGCCCTGCGCGCCGCGGCCGTCGCGCTGGACGGCAACGTCACGCCGGCCGCGACGACCTACGACGCCTTCCGCAGCGGGCCGCTCTTCCCCAGCCGCGCGATGGCGGCCGTGGCCGGCGCGTTCGGCCTGCTCGTGCTGGTGCTGGCCGCCGTCGGGCTCTACGGCACGCTCGCCGCGGGCGTGGCCGAGCGCACCCACGAGATCGGCGTGCGCCTGGCGTTCGGCGCGTCGCCCGGCCGGGTGTTCACCGCCGTCGTCGGCCAGGCGGCCGGCCTGGCGGTGGCCGGGCTCGCGCTGGGGTTCGCGGGCGCGCGCGCCGCGAGCGGCGCGCTGGCCAGCCAGCTCCTCGGCGTCGCGCCCGCCGACCCGCTCACCTACGCGCTGGTGGGCGCGTTCCTCCTCGCCGTGACGATCCTCGCCGCCTGGGTGCCCGCGCGCCGCGCCGCGCGGGTCGATCCCGTCGTCGCCCTGCGCGAGTGAGGGCCTCCGGCGACGGAGTCCCTCCCGAGGGCCCCAGGGGCTGGACCGGAGAGGCGTGAACCGGCGGCCGAAGACCGGTCGCGCGGTGATCGTCTTCGTGGTCGTCGCGGGCGTCGTGGTCGGACCCGTGATCACCCGGCTGGCGATCAGCTGAAGTACCCGTCCATGGCGGATCCCTCCATGGTCGAGCTGCGCGGTGTCACCAAGCGCTTCGACGGCAAGCGGCAGGTCACGGCGCTCCACGGCATCGACCTGGTCGTGCCGCGCGGCCAGATGCTCTCGATCGTCGGGCCGTCCGGATCGGGCAAGTCCACGCTGCTCAACCTGATGGGCGGCCTCGACCGGCCCTCGTCCGGCGAGGTGGTCATCGACGGCCAGGCGCTGGCCGGTCTCTCCGACGACGGCCTCACGCGCGTCCGGCGGGACAAGATCGGCTTCATCTTCCAGTTCTTCAACCTGCTGCCGACGCTCACCTGTCTCGAGAACGTCGCGCTGCCGCTGCACCTGCGGGGGTGGGCCCGCAGGAAGACGCTGGCGCGCGCCCACGAGCTGCTCGACCTCGTGCAGCTCGGCCACCGCCTCGAGCACCGCCCGGACGAGCTCTCGGGCGGCGAGCGCCAGCGGGTCGCCATCGCGCGCGCGCTCTCGGTCTACCCGCCGCTCCTGCTCGCCGACGAGCCGACGGGCAACCTCGACAGCGCCACCGGCGTGGAGATCCTCGCGCTCGTGCGCGACCTGCACGACCGCCTCGGCGCCACGGTGATCGTCGTCACGCACGACCGGTCGGTCGCCGAGAGCTGCGCGCGCACCATCACGCTGCGCGACGGCGGCGTCGTGGGAGACGAGCGCCGGTGATTCTGCTGCGCCTCATCACGTGGCCGTACGTGCGCCGCCACCTGACGCGCGCGCTGCTGACGACGCTCGGCATCGTGCTGGGCGTGGCGGTGTTCGTGGCCATGTACACGGCGAACCAGGCCGTGCTGCGCGGCCTCGAGCAGACGGTGGACCGCGTGGCCGGCAAGACCCAGCTCCAGGTGACGGCGGGCGACGCGGGCTTTCCCGAGGACGTGCTGGAGAAGGTGCAGGCGGTGCCCGAGGTGATGGTGGCCGTGCCGGTGATCGAGGCCACGCTCGAGACCGGCCTCCCGGGCCAGGGCAACCTGCTCGTGCTGGCCGTGGACATGACGGGCGACCGCAGCCTGCGCGACTACGACCTCGAGAGCGGCGACGACGCGGTGATCGACGACCCGCTGGTGTTCCTGGCGCAGCCCGACTCGCTGATGGTGACCGACGAGTTCGCGAAGCGGAACGGGCTGCACGCCGGCAGCACGATCGTGCTCGGCACGATGCTCGGCAACCAGACGTTCACGATCCGCGGGATCATGAAGCCGACCGGCCTCGGGAGCGCGTTCGGCGGCAACCTCGCGATCATGGACATCTACGCCGCGCAGCAGGTTTTCGGGCGCGGCCGCACCTTCGACCGGATCGACCTCGCGCTCAGGGACGACGTGACGCTCGACCAGGGCCGCGCCGCCATCGAGCGCGCGCTCGGCCCCGGCTTCGAGGTGGCCCCGCCCTCGTCGCGCGGCCGGCAGTTCGAGTCGATCGTGCAGGCCTACTCGATCTCCATGAACATCTCGAGCCTCTTCGCGCTCTTCATCGGGATGTTCATCATCTACAACTCGTTCTCGATCGCCGTGACGCAGCGGCGCGCCGACATCGGCATCCTGCGCGCGCTCGGCGCCTTCCGCTCGCAGATCCGCACGCTGTTCCTCGTCGAGGGCGCGGTGGCCGGGCTGGTCGGGTCGGCCGTCGGCTGCGTCGCGGGGCTCGGCATGGGCCGGGCGCTCGTCGGCGAGGTCGCCACGATGCTCGAAGGGGTGTTCGGCATCGTGCAGCAGCCGGCGGGGATCACGCTGACGCCGGGCCTGCTGCTCTTCGCCCTCGTCGTCGGCGTCGCGACGAGCGTGGTGGCGGCCTACATCCCCGCGCGGCAGGCGGCGCGCGTGGACCCCGTGCAGGCCCTGCAGAAGGGCCGGTACCAGGTGCTGACGGCCGGCCAGAACCGCGCGCGGCGCCGCGTGGCCCTCGTCATGGCCGCGGCGTCGGCGGCGCTCTTGTGGCTGGGCCACTCGGACGTGCCGTTCTACGCCGGCTACCTGCTGGCCATCCTGGCCGCGCTCCTGCTGACGCCCACGCTCGCGCGGCTCCTGGCCGAGGCGCTCCGGCCGGTGCTGCGGTGGCTCCGGCCCGTGGAGGGCACGCTCGCGGCCGACAGCCTGCTCCAGGCGCCGCGCCGCACGTCGGGGACCGTCGCCGCGCTGATGCTGGCGCTCGCGCAGGTGATCGCCCTCGGCGGCACCTCGCTGGCCAGCTACGCCGGCATCACCGACTGGGTGGACACCGCCCTCAACCCGGACCTGTTCGTCACGGCCGACCCGAGCCTCGCCGTGCGCACCTTCCGCTTCCCCGCGTCGATGGGGCCCGAGCTGCGGTCGATCGAGGGCGTCGACGAGGTCCAGCAGGTGCGCAGCGTCCGCGTGCCCTTCCGCGGCGGCCCGATCCTCGTCGTCTCGGTGGAGGCCGGCGGCCTGGCGCATCGCGCCCGCCGCGAGCCGGTGGCGGGCGACGCCGACGAGATGTACCGCCTCGCGGGCGAGGGCAAGGGCGTGATGGTGTCGGAGAACCTGGCCGACCTGCGCGGGCTCCGGCTCGGCGAGACGATCGCGCTCGCCACGCCCGCCGGCATGCTGCGGCTGCCCATCGTCGGCATCGTGGAGGACTGGTCGGACCAGCTCGGCACGATCCTCCTGGACCGCAAGGTCTTCATCCGCCAGTGGCGCGACGACTCGGCGAACATCTTCCGCATCTACCTGAAGCCGGGCGCGTCGGAGGCCGACGTGAAGGCGCGCATCTTCGCGAGGTTCGCGGGCACGCGCCGCCTCTACGTCCTGACCAACCGCGAGGTGCGCAGCTACATCATGCGCCTGGCCGACCAGTGGGTGGGCATGACCAACGCCCAGGTCGCCGTCGCGGTCCTCGTGGCGATCCTCGGCATCGTCAACACGCTGACCGTGTCGATCCTCGACCGGCGGCGGGAGCTCGGCGTGCTGCGGGCCGTGGGCGGCCTGCGCGGCCAGATCCGGCGTACGATCTGGATGGAGGCCGTGACGATCAGCGTGATCGGCCTCGTGCTCGGCCTCGCGTTCGGCGCCGTCAACCTGCACTACATCCTGGAGATCACGAGGCGCGACATCGGCGGCATGAACCTCGACTACATGTACCCGGTGTCGATCGCCCTCGGCATCATTCCGACGATGCTCGCGGCGGCGTTCGTGTCGGCCCTCGGGCCGGGCGAGTCGGCCGTGCGGGGATCGCTGGTGGAAGCGCTGGAATATGAGTGAGCTGCTGATCGTGTTGATGCTGGTCGCCGGAGCGCCCGTCGCCTCTTCCGCGGCGGCCGACGCGCGGCAGATCGTGCAGACGGCGCAGGACCGCACCGAGGCGGCGTCGCAGCACTACGAGGGCACGCTGAAGGTCGTCGATGCCCGCGGCCGCGTGTCCGACAAGCGGTGGATCTACGACCGGATCGGCTCGCACGGCCGCAGCAAGGCCGTGCTGCGGTTCACCGAGCCGGCCGAGGTGAAGGGCGTGGCCCTGCTCATCGTCAACCATCCCGACCGCTCGTCCGACCAGTGGATGTGGACGCCCGCGATCCACCGCGACCGCCGCATCGCGCTCCAGGACCGATCCACGCGGTTCTTCGGCACCGACTTCAGCTTCGAGGACCTCGAGGAGCGGGACATCGGCCAGTACGGCTACCGACTGCTCGGCGAGGAGCCCGTGGACGGCGCGGCGTGCTGGAAGATCGAGGCGACGCCGACGGGAAGGAAGGTCTCGCAGTACACGCGGTCGGTGCTGTGGATCCGCCAGGACAACTACGCCTACGCGCGCGCGGAGAACTACGACGGCGACCGGCTCGTGCGGCGGCTGAGCTACCAGCGCATCGAGCAGGTGCAGGGCATCTGGACGGCGCGCGTGCTCGAGATGCACGACGTGCGGCGCGACAGCACGACCGTGCTCACGCTCGAGAAGCTCCAGTACAACCTGCCCATGCACGACGAGGACTTCACGCTGCAGGCCCTGCGCAGGGAGCGATGAGCGCGCATGTCGGGCCGGCTGAAGCCGGCCGCCACTCCGGACGACCCGTGAGTCCGTACGTGGGGGCCGGCTTCAGCCGGCCCATGCTCCTCGTCCTCCTCCTGGCGGCGCCCGCCGCCGCGCAGACCTTCTCCCAGCGCGGCTTCGTCGAGCTCCGGGCGACGGGCTACCCGCAGACGGCGGCGAACGACGCGACGCGCGGCGTGGGCGCCGCGCTCGTCCGCTACGAGCCGGCCGTCGAGGTGGGCCGGTGGCTGCGGGCGCGCGCCTCGCTCGACGCGCGCCTCGACACCTACGGGCAGGTCGATCGCGCGTGGCGCGTGGACTTCTCGGATCGGACGCGGCAGCGCCCCGCGCTCTCGATCCGCCAGCTGAGCGCCACGCTCAGCCGCGGCCGCGTCACGGCCGACCTCGGCAAGCAGTTCATCCGCTGGGGCAAGGCCGACATCGTCAACCCGACCGACCGCTTCGCGCCGCGGGACTTCCTCGACGTCGTCGACAACGACTTCCTCGCCGTGACCGGCGTCCGCCTCGCCTGGGGCACCGACACCGACATCGTCGAGGCCGTGTGGGCGCCGCGGTTCACGCCGAGCCGCATCCCGCTCTACGACACGCGGTGGACGGTGCTGCCCGCCGAGGCGGCCGGCGTGTCGATCCTCGACGAGGGCTCGAGGTTCCCGAAGGGCCGGCAGATCGGCGCCCGCTGGAACCACGTGGCGAGCGGCTACGAGTACTCGCTGTCGGTGTACGACGGGTACAACCACCTGCCCCTCATCCAGACCGCGGTCTACCCGACCCTGGCGCCCCCGCCCATCGTGGCGATCCGCCAGCGCTTCCCGCGCATGCGCATGGCCGGCGCCGACCTGGCGTGGCCGCTGCCGTGGCTCACGCTGAAGGCCGAGGCCGCGTACTTCACGTCGCCGGACCGGCAGGGGGACGAGTACTTCCAGTACGTGGTGCAGGGCGAGCGGCAGATGGGCGAGCTGTTCCTGGTGGGGGGCTACGCGGGTGAGGCGGTCACCGTGGCGCGGACCGCGCAGGACTTCGCGCCCGACCGCGGCCTGACGCGGGCCTTCCTGGGGAAGGCGTCCTACACGATCGACGCCAACCGCAGCGTGGACGCCGAGCTGGCCGTCCGCCAGTCGTTCGACAGCGTCTGGCTGAAGGGCGACTACTCGCAGGCCTTCGGCGGCCACTGGCGCGCGACCGTTGCCGCCAGCCTGATCCGCGGCAACCCGTCCGATTTCATCGGCCAGGACCCGGCACAACTCCCACATGTCGCTGACGGCGCGCTACAGCTTCTGACGGTGTAAGGGCGACCCGGCGGGTCGCCCCTACAGGGGTCCTTCAGGGCGACCTGGCTTGCCGCGCCGGCCCGGTAAACCTGGACGTCCCGTTCTCCGTCATATATCGTGACGCGATAGGTAGACATGTCGTGTGACGATATATCGAACCGGGGGAGGCCGGCCATGTTCAGCCCGGAACTGAAGAAAGGCAGCACCGAGCTCCTCGTGCTCTCGCTCGTCGAGGAGCGCGCGCGCCACGGCTACGAGATTGGCAAGCTGATCGAGGCCCGGACCAAGGGCCGGCTGGTCTTCTCCATCCCCGCCCTCTACCCGACGCTCTGCCGGCTCGAGAGCCGGGGGCTGATCGCCGGGCGCTGGATTGAGCGGGCGGGCGAACGGCGGCGCCGCTTCTACCGCCTCACGGCCAAGGGCCGGCGCGTCCTGACGGCGCGGCGCGAGGACTGGCGCGCGTTCACCGCGGCCGTCGACCTGGTGCTCGGAGGCGACCATGCCTGACTGGACGCGCCACATCCGCGAGCGGCTGCGCCTCGACACCGTGAAGCCCGGCCGCGCCGCCGACATCGTCGAGGACCTGGCCGGGCAGCTGCAGGACCTCTACGACGAGGCCGTCGCGCGCGGCGACACGCCGGCCGACGCCGAGGCCTGGGCCGCCGGCCAGGTCACCGACTGGGACCGCTTCGCGAGCGATCTGGCCGCCGCCTCGCGCCGTGACGCGCCCGCCGCGCTGGACCGGCTCGCGGATCGCGCGGACGTGGCCGCGGCACGTGGCTCGCGGGCGCGCGCCGCGCTCGCCGGCCTCGGCGGCGACCTGGTTCACGCCGTCCGCCTCGCGCGCCGGAGCCCCGGGACCATCGCCGTGGCGGTGGTCACCCTCGCGCTCGGCATCGGCGCCAACACGGCCCTCTTCAGCGTCATCCGCGGCACCCTGATGCGACCCCTGCCCTTCCAGCAGGAGGATCGGCTCGTCCGCCTGTACGCGTCGCTCGCCAGGCGCGGCCTCCGGCAGGTGAACATGTCCTACCCGGACGTGCTCGACGTCGCCGCCGCCAGCACCCGGCTCGAGGCGCTCTCGGCCTTTTCGACCACGACCGTGAACCTCGCGGGCGGCGACCGGCCGGAGCGGCTCGAGGCCGGCTACGCCGCGCCCGGGCTCTTCGAGCTGCTGCGGCTGGCGCCGATTGCGGGACGCACCATCGACGAGGACGACCAGAGGCGGACCGGCCAGCACGTGGCGCTGCTCGCCGAGCGCCTCTGGCGGCGCCGCTTCGCGTCGGACCGGTCCCTCGTCGGCCGCGACATCCGCCTCGACGGGCGCCCCTACACGGTCGTCGGCATCGTGCCCGACATCGCGGATTTGCCGGAGGTGTGGATCCCGCTGCCGCGCTCGCCGGAGGTGATGCGCCGGAACAACCGTTTTCTCGTGGCGGTCGGCCGCCTGCGCCCGGACGCGTCGCTCGCCGGCCTTTCGGGCGAGCTGCGGGGCCTCGCCGCCAACCTCGAGCGCGCCCACCCGGCCACCAACGACGGCTACGGGCTGACGGCCGAGTCGCTGCGCGCGGCGCTGGCGGGCGACGCCACGCTCGTGCTGTGGATGCTGCAGGCGGTCGTCGGGCTCGTGCTGGTCGTCGCCTGCGCGAACGTCGCCAACCTGCTCGTCGCGCGCGCGAGCGCGCGGCGGCAGGAGCTGGCGATCCGCGCCGCGCTTGGCGCCGGCCGCGCCCGCCTCGTGCGCCAGCTCCTCGTCGAGAGCCTGATGCTCGCCGGTCTCGGCGGCGCGGTCGGCCTGCTGGCTGCCTGGTGGGGCGTGCCGCTCCTCGTCGCCTGGGCGCCGGCCGGCGCGCTGGAGCCCGACGCCATCCACCTCGACGCCGGCGTGCTGCTCTTCACGCTGGGCGTCTCGCTCGCCACCGGTCTGCTGGCCGGCGTCGCGCCGGCGCTCCTGGTCCGCCGGACGCCGCTCCGCGCGCCGCTGCAGCAGGGCCACCTCGCCGTCTCGGGCCCCGGCGGCGGGCGGCTCCGCAGCGCGCTCGCCGTCGTCCAGATTGCAGTGGCGCTCGTGCTGCTGGCCGGCGCCGCGCTCCTCCTCCAGGGCCTCGCGGCGCTCGTCCGGGCCGAACCGGGCTACGATCCGCACCAGGTCCTCGCCGTGCCGCTCACGCTGCCGCGCGCGCGATACGGCGACGACGCGGTGGCCATCGCCTTCTACCGGCGGCTCGCCGAGCGCGTGCGCCGAATCCCGGGCGTCGAGGGCGCGGCCGTGACGTCGATGACCTTCACGAGCCGGTCGCGTCTGCTGCGCGGCTACGTGCGCGACGGCGATCCGCTGCCGGGACGCGACGACACGCCTTCGGCGCTCTACTACGCGACCAGCCCGTCGTTCCTGAAGGTCATGCGGGTGCCGCTGCGCGACGGCCGCTACTTCACCGGCGCGGACGATGGCGCGGCCGCGAAGGTGGCGATTGTCAGCGAGAGCCTGGCCCGCCGCCTGTGGCCCGGCGACCGCGCGGTGGGCCGGCGCATCCGGGTGCACACCGACGAGCCCTTCGCGCGCGAGGTCGTCGGCGTCGTCGCCGACACGTCGCAGGGCCGGCCGGGCGGGTTCACGCCGCCGCAGGTCTACGTCCCCGACGCGCAGTCGGTCTGGCTCGACGTCACGCTCGTCGTCCGCGACAGCCGGGACGCGAACCGGCTGCGCGCACTCGTGCCGCCTGCCGTCTGGGACCTCGATCCCGACCTGCCGGTCGCCGGCATGGCCACCCTCGACGACCAGATTGGCGCGCTCGTGGAGACCGTGCGGGTGCCCGCGATGCTGCTCACGCTCTTCGGCGTGCTGGGGCTGCTGATGGCGGCGCTGGGCGTCTACGGCGTCGTCTCGTTCGCCTCGGTCCAGCGAATGCGGGAGTTCGGCGTGCGCCGGGCGCTCGGCGCCGGCCGCGGCGACATCGCGCGGCTCGTCCTCGCGCAGGGCGGGCGGATTGCCGCCGTGGGCCTGGCGATCGGCCTGGCCATCGCCCTGCTCGCCGGGCGGGTCGTGGCGTCCGCCGTGCTGCACGTGCAGCCGCTGGGCGCCGGGTCGATCGCCGTGGTGGCGGCCGCGGCGGCGGCCGCGGCCCTCCTGGCGTCCTGGCTGCCGGCGCGGCGGGCCGTGCGGTCCGACCCGATGGACACGCTGCGGATGTAGGGGCGACCCGGCGGGTCGCCCCTACGAGGCCTTGCGGCGCGTGCCGCTGGCGGGAATCTCGCGGTTGGCGGGCGTCACGAGCTTGCCGGTGATCGTCGGCCCCGCGATCGTGCCCTGGTACTGCAGGTCCACGACGGCGTCGGCCTGCGAGCGCATGGGCAGCGCGAAGGTCAGCACGCCGTTCTTGAAGGCCGGCGCCTTGGCGTGCAGCGTGCCGCGCGGGCCCTCCCACGACACGGCCAGCCCGTCACCCTCCTGCTGAACCGTCATCACCACCTTGGCGGCGCCCTGCGGCCACTCCACGTTCAGGTCCCACGTGCCGACCGGGCTCTCGCCGGCCCGGGCGAGCGCCACGATCAGCACCAGCGCCGCGATGGCTCCCGCGGCGGCGGCGCCCAGTCGTCTGGTCGTCATCCTGCTCCATCCCGCGCACACCGGAGGGTGTGCGCTCCGGCCTCACCTCACACGAGCTTCGGAAGCGGTCACTCATATCGTAGCGCGGTCACGGGGTCCGTGCGCATCGCGCGGCGCGCGGGCACCCACGCCGCCGCCACGGCAACAAGGGCCAGGAGCAGCGCCACGGCGGCGAACGTCGCCGGGTCGCCGGGCGAGACGCCGTAGAGCAGGCCGCGAAGGAGCCGGGCGGCGGCGTACGCCGCCGCCAGGCCGATGACCGCGCCGACCGCCGCCGGACGCAGGCCGTGGACGAGCGCCATGCGGAAGACGTCGCCCGGCCGGGCGCCGAGGGCGACGCGCACGCCGATCTCGTGGGTGCGCCGGGTCACGGTGTAGGACACCACGCCGTAGACGCCGACCATCGCGAGGGCGAGCGCGAGCAGGCCGAACACCACGGCGCCCGTCGCGGCGACGCGCCGCGAGCCGAGCGCGCCGTTCACGTGCTCGGCCATCGTCCGTACGTTGAAGAGCGCGAGGTTCGGGTCGAGGCCGGCGACCAGCCGGCGCAGCGGCTCGACGAGCGCCGTCGGCTCGCCCGCGGTCCGGACGACCAGCGTCTCGTCGGGCTCGTACCGCTGGTAGACCGGTAAGTACATGTACAGCCGCGCCCGCTCGTCAATCGAGCGGTACTTCACGTCCCGCGCCACGCCCACCACCTCGAGCCGCCGATCGCCAATCTGGAGGTGACGGCCCAGCGGATCCTCGCCCGGCCAGTACGTACGGGCCATCGTCTGGTTCACGACGACGACCGGCGTCGACGCCGCGTCGTCACGCGTCGAAAAGCCGCGCCCGCGCACCAGCGGGATGCCCATCATCCGGAAGTAGTCGGGGCCCACCGTGTCGTACAGGGTGCCCATCCGCTCGTTGGGGCCCGGCGTGTAGCCCTCGACCTCGTCGATGCCCGTGCCGCGCGCGCCGCGGGAGCTGAGCGGAGGACGCCGGACGAGGGTGGCCCCGGTCGCACCGGGCAGGGCCGCGGCGCCATCGAGGATGCGCCGGTAGAGCGCGTTGCCCGTCTCGGCCGTGTAGCCGTTGGGAAACAGGTCCATCGAGACCATGAGAGCGGGGCCGGTATCGAAGCCGGGGTCGAGCGCGCGCGCGGCCCAGAGGCTGCGCAGGAAGAGGCCCGCCGTCACGAGCGCGACGAGCGACAGCGCCACCTGGGCCGCGACCAGCGCCCCGCGCAGCCACGCCCGGCGGGCGCCGGCGTCCGTCCGCTCCGCCTTCAGCGTCGTGACCAGGTCGACGCGCGAGGTCTGCAGCGCCGGGACCAGGCCGAAGACGACGCCCGTGGCCATCGCCACCGTGGCCGCGAAGGCGAGCACCCGCGCGTCGGCGTCCAGGTTGAGGGAGACGGTGAGATCCGTGGACGGCAGGAACCCGAGGGCCGCGCGGCCGAGCCAGTGGGCCAGGAGCAGGCCCAGCCCGCCGGCCAGTCCGGCGAGCAGCAGGCTCTCGGTGAGGAGCTGGCGCACGAGCTGCCCGCGCCGCGCCCCCATGGCCAGCCGCACGGCCATCTCGCGCTGCCGCGCGGCGGCGCGCGCCAGCAGCAGGTTGGCCACGTTCGCGCAGGCCACGAGCAGCACCAGCCCGACGACGGCCATGAGCGAGAGCAGCACCGGGTAGGCCGCGCTCGCGACGCCCAGCGGCGCGTCGGTGAGCGTGTAGACGCCCAGCGTGCGCCCTTCCTGCGTGAAGAGGCCGGGGTGCTCCTGCTCGATCTGGCGCGAGATGACGTTCATCTCCGCCTGCGCCCGATCGCGGGTCGCCCCGGGACGGAGCCGCCCGATCAGGTCGAGCCAGGCCGCGCCGCGCGCGTGCAGCCGGTCGGAGCCCGGCACGACCGCCGCCTGCAGCGTCGCCGGCACGAAGACGTCGAACGCGATGCCGGGCATGGCGCTCCGGAATCCCTGTGGCAGCACGCCGACGATCGTGAAGGGCCGGTTGTTCAGCGTGACGGCGCGGCCGACGACGTCCGGATCCGACCCGAAACGCCGTTGCCAGAGCGCGTGGCTGATGACCACGACCGCGTGCGTGTCCGGCGTGCGGTACTCCTCCGGCTGGAACGTGCGGCCGAGCGCGGCCTTGACGTCCAGCACGTCGAAGTAGTTGCCGGTCACGATGGTCCCGCTGACCCGCTCGGGCTCGCCGCCCACCGTCAGGTCGACCGACGCGATCTCGTACCCGAGGATGTCCACGGTCCGCGCGCGGGCCTGGTAGTCCAGGTAGTTCGGATACGACGTGCCCCAGCAGCAGCCCGTGCCGTCGCGGTTCTGGCCGGCCAGCATGACGAGCTCGCCCGGGCGGGGGACGCCGGGGAGCGGCTCGAGCACGAGCGCCTTCATCCACGTGAAGATCGCGGTGTTCACGCCGATGCCGAGCGCCAGCGTCAGCACGGCGACCGCCGTGAACCCCGGCGACTTGACGAGCAGCCGACACGCGAAGCGCACGTCCTGGGCCAGTGTCTGCATGAGCGGATCTCCCGATGTCACGCGGATCGGACGCCGGGGCGCGCGCGGCGCCAGCGCCGCCAGCGCCCGGAGGGTCTGGCGCCAGTACCACCGCCGCGCGCCGGCGGCGCCGCGCGCGGCCGTCACGGCGCAGGCGAACTCCTCGTCGAGGTCGCCCAGCACGAACTCGCGCGTCGAGGGCGGCAGCAGGCGCCCGAGCAGCCAGCGGGCGAGCGGCGGCGGGTGCGGGGTGCTCACAGGCCTTCCACCCCGCGGGCCATCTCGCGGATGGCCCGCAGCGACTGCCGGAGGGCACGGACGCCCAGCGGCGAGACCCGGTAGTACTTCTTGCGCCGCCCGCCCCGCTCGGCCGTGGGCTCGCCGACGTGGGAGCCGACCAGGCCCTTCCCTTCGAGCCGCTCGAGGGTCTTGTAGACCGAGCCGAGCCCCGCCTCGCGGCCCGTGCGCGCCTCGATCTCCTGGCGAATCGTCACGCCGTAGGCGTCATCCTTGAGGTGCAGCAGCGCCAGCAGCACCAACTGCTCGAACTCTCCGAGGTTCTGGACCATGGTCGTCCGGCTCCCGCCCGGCCGATTTATTCGACTTCGTCAGACATATGACGTCGCGGGCGGCCGCCAGGTTCCCTCGGACGCCGGCGCGTCGCCGGGAACCGCCGGCTGGGGCTTCGGCTTGACGGAACCGCGCCGACCACGTAGATTGCCGATACTTGATCGTCTGCCGTGCACGTCCGTCCGGTTTCGATCGCCGTGGACCGCCACCCGCGAAGGCGAAAGGAGCTGCGATGCGCACGCGTTGGAACCGCACCTGCCTCGTCGGGCTCTCGTCCGGGCTCCTCCTCCTGTTTGCCGGCTGCGGACCGGGCGCGGGCAAGACGCCCGAGGGCTCGCCGATTCGCGTCGAGATCTCCCAGATGTTCGTCACCGTCCAGAACGAGGCGGGTCTGGCGTTGCGGAACGTCAAGGTGGAAATCGTGCCCTTCGGCGGCGCGACGACGTTCGAGGTGCTGATTCCCAGGCTCGACAACGGCGAGAAGCGCGACCTGTCGCTCAGCAGGTTCCGCGGCCTCGACGGCACGCAGTTCGACCGGCGGGTCGTCCGATCCAAGAGCGTCGTGGTGACCGGCACCGACATCAACAACGTCGAGGTGAAGGTCGAGGTCGGCTGGAAGTAGCCTCGACCAGATCGTCGACCTCTTCGACGGACCGGTCGAGCCGGCGGGGCCTCCCGCCGGCCGGCCGGGCCATCAATTTCATCCCAACACGCTGATTTCAGGACACTTGTACGTTCGCGCCAGGGGCGGCGCGCGCTGGCCCGCGACTTGCGGAAGGGATGGCCGTGGGGCCAGTCCCCATCCCCGGTCCGGACGCATTCCAGCGACCACCCCTCGCGCGCCGGGCCGGGGAACTCTGCAGGGACGGGAGCCCTCTCGGGGGCTCCCGGTCCTCTCGAAGGCAACAACATGGCAGTCGATCCGAAACGGTTCAACTGGCGGGCGTTCTTCAGCCTCTACGTCGTCTTCTCCTTCGTGGTGATGGCCGTCACCGGCTTCGTGCTGTTCGTCTCCCCGCCCGGGCGCGTGGCCAACTGGGCGGAGTGGACGCTGATGGGCCTGACGAAGACGCAGTGGCAGGCGCTGCACACCACCTTCACGACGTTCTTCGTGGCGGCGGGGATCTTTCACGTCTACTTCAACTGGAACATCCTCGTCTCGTACCTGAAGAACCGGCTCCACCGGGGCATCCCGCGCAAGCGCGAGCTCGCGTGGTCGGCGGTGGCGGCGGTGGCGCTCGCGGCGCTCACGCTCGGCGAGGTCCCGCCCGTCGGCTACCTCATGGACGCGAGCGAAACCGCGTCGGCGGCGTGGAGCAACCCTGGGACGGAGCCGCCGGTTCCGCACGCCGAGATGCTCACGCTGGCGAAGCTGGCGGAGACGGTGAAGGTGCCGGCCGACACGCTCCGCGCGAAGCTCGACGCGGCGGGCATCCCGGCCGGAGAGCCCGGCGCCACGGTCGGCACGATCGCCGAGTCGCGCGGCATGACGCCGGCCGCCCTCTACGCGCTCCTCATGAAGGGCGAGGCGGCGCCGGCGATCACCATCGCCGAGGGCGGCGGCTACGGCCAGAAGAGCGTGCGTCAGCTGAGCGAGCAGCTGCAGGTGCCCCTGGCGACGGCGCTCGAGAACCTCCGCCGGGCCGGCATCGACGCCGGCGAGAGCGCCAACGTCCGTGAGCTCGCCGCGGCCCACGGCAAGCTGCCGATCGAGCTGGTGAAGCTGATCGCCGGACGGTGACAGGGTGCACCTCTCGTCTGTGACCCTCTCCACTGTGGCAGGAATGCGCGATTCGGCCCGGCTGCGGCGCTTTGACCCGCCCTCCTCGCGCGGCGTCGCCGTAACTGCTTGACCGGCGGCGCCCGCGCGCCCGCAAATCCGGCACGAGGTCTGCTCTCTTCCTTCAGGTCGACACAGCGAACAGTTGGGTGGCACCCGCCCTGATCCTGGAAGGAGCTGGCCATGCGTGGACTGGTACGCGGTCTTCCAGTCCTGCTCGGTGCGCTCGCGCTCGTCGCGATGGGTCCGCTGACCTCCGACGCCTACGCGCAGTACTTCGGGCAGAACAAGGTCCAGTACAAGGACCTGCACTTCAAGGTGCTGAAGACCGATCACTTCGACGTCTACTTCTACCCCGAGGAACACGACGCGGCGGTCCAGGCGGCGCGGATGGCCGAGCGCTGGTACGCGCGCTACGTGGTGCTCTTCAAGCACAAGCTGTCGACGCGGCAGCCGCTCATCCTGTACGCGTCGCACGCGGACTTCGAGCAGACCAACGCCATTCAGGGCTTTCTCGGCGAGGGCACGGGCGGCGTCACCGAGCCGGTCAAGCGCCGCATCGTCCTGCCGCTGGGCGCGTCGCTCGCCGAGACCAACCACGTGATCGGGCACGAGCTGGTGCACGCCTTCCAGTTCGACATGACGAGCGGCGGCGGCAAGAACGCCGAGGCTCCGGGCGCCGCGCGCCTGCCGCTGTGGTTCATCGAGGGCATGGCCGAGTACCTGTCGCTCGGGCCCGACGATCCAAACACGGCCATGTGGATCCGCGACGCGGCGGGTCAGGAGAAGCTGCCCGACATCGACAAGCTGGACGACCCGAAGTACTTCCCGTACCGGTGGGGCCAGGCGTTCTGGGCCTACGTCGCGGGCCGCTGGGGCGACCAGACCATCCGGGAGCTGCTGCTGAGGGCGAGCGCGAGCGGCGGCGTGGACGCGGCCATCAAGCACGTCCTGAAGATCTCGACCAAGGATCTGTCGAAGGACTGGCACCGCGCGATCTACGACGAGTACGGGCCGGTGCAGAAGGCCACGCACCGGGCGCAGGCCTACGGGCGGCTGCTCATCACGGGCAAGGAGCCGGGCGGCGACGTCAACGTCACGCCGTCGATCAGCCCGGACGGCCGCCGGGTGCTCTTCTTCTCGGAGCGCGACCTCTTCTCGATCGACCTCTACCTGGCCGACGCCGAGACCGGCAAGGTGCTGCACCGGGTGGTGAACACGGCGCTCGACCCGCACTTCTCGAGCCTGGAGTTCATCGACTCCGCCGGCGCCTGGGCGCCCGACGGCCGCCGCATCGTCTTCGCCGCGGTCCGCCAGGGACGGCCCGAGCTCGTGCTCTTCGACATCGGCGCCATGCGCATCGAGCGCGAGATCCCGTTCGCGACGCTCGACACGATCGTCAACCCGGCGTGGTCGCCCGACGGCCGCGCGATCGCGTTCTCGGGCACGGTCGGCGGCCTGTCCGACCTGTTCGTCTACCATCTCGCGAGCCGGAAGCTCCAGCGGCTCACCGACGACCCGTTCACCGACCTCCAGCCGGCCTGGTCGCCCGACGGCACCCACCTCGCCTTCGTGACCGACCGCTACTCGACGACGCTCGACGACCTCGCGGTGGGCAACTACCGCCTCGCGCTGGCCGACGTGTCGACCGGCGTGATCGAGTCGCTGCCGAGCTTCGAGCACGGCAAGAACACGAACCCGCAGTGGTCGCCCGACGGCAAGTCGATCTACTTCCTCTCCGACCGCAACGGCATCACCAACCTGTACCGCTACGACGTGGCGACGCGCGAGCGCGCCCAGCTCACGAACCTGTTCACCGGCGTGAGCGGGATCACGGCGCTCAGCCCGGCGATCTCGATGGCGTCCGACACCGACCACCTGGTGATGAGCGTCTACGACCACGGCCGGTTCGACATCTACTCGCTCACCCGGCCGGCGGTGCTCGCGGGCGCGGCGCCCGAGCCGATCGCCGAAGGGGCCACGCCGGCGCTGCTGCCGCCGGTGAACCGGTTCCGCGAGCAACTGGTCTCGCTGCTCGACCAGCCGGCGCGGGGCATGCCGGCGTCCAAGGTCGGCGCGGTACACTCGTACCGCTCGCACCTCTCGCTCGACCAGGTCGGGCGGCCGTCGATCGGCGCGGGCGTGGACCCGTTCGGCACGTACGTCGGCGGCGGTCTCTCGTTCCTCTGGAGCGACATGCTCGGCAACCACGAGCTGGCGGCCGGCGTGCAGACGGGCAGCTACTTCGGCACCGGCTTCTCGGACATCCTCAACAACACCGCCGGCGCCCTGCAGTACCAGAACCTCGGCCACCGGTGGCACTGGGGCGGCGCCATCGATCAGTACCCGTACCTCGCCGGAGGCTTCACCAACGACACGCTGGTGAACGACAACGGCTACGCGACCATCCAGCAGCGGACGACGCTGTACCGGCAGATCAACCGCGGCGCCTCGGCCCTGGCCTCCTATCCGCTCGACCAGGACCGGCGCGTCGAGTTCTCGGCAGGCCTGCAGCACATCACGTTCGACCAGGTGCAGCAGACCCAGCTCTACGACTACTCGAGCGGCGCGCTCCTGAACAGCACGACGAAGACGGTTCCGTCGGGCAACAGCCTCAACCTCGCGCAGACCAGCGCCGCGTACGTGTTCGACAACTCGA
This sequence comes from uncultured Acidobacteriota bacterium, assembly GCA_963812185.1. Classification (GTDB taxonomy): domain Bacteria; phylum Acidobacteriota; class Vicinamibacteria; order Vicinamibacterales; family JAHECP01; genus JAHECP01. Next base: position 453,109 of record CAWEUE010000005.1, on the reverse strand, counting down.
TCTTCGGCGCGACGAGCCCGATCGACGGACAGCGCTACCGGCTCGAGCTCACGCCGACCTTCGGCTCCATCGGCTTCACCGACGTGCTCGCCGACTACCGGCGCTACTTCATGCCGGTGAAGCTCTACACGATCGCCGCGCGCGTGGTGCACTTCGGGCGCTACGGCAGCGGCTCGGAGGACCCGCGCCTCGTGCCGCTCTTCATCGGCTACCCCGAGCTGGTGCGCGGCTACGACATCGGCTCGTTCAGCCCGAGCGAGTGCGCACCGACGGCCACCGACCCGTGCCCGGCGTTCGACCGGCTGATCGGCAGCCGGGCCCTCGTCGCCAACCTGGAGTTCCGCTTCCCGCTGCTCAGGCCCTTCGGCATCAGCGACCACGTCTACGGGCCCGTGCCGGTGGAGGTGGCGCTCTTCACTGACGCCGGCGTGGCGTGGGACGCCGGCCAGCGCCCGTCGTTCCTCGGCGGCACGCGCAAGGCCGTCGAGAGCGCGGGCGTCGCCTTCCGCGTCAACGCCTTCGGCTACGCGGTGCTGCAGTTCGATATCGCACACCCGTTCCAGCGGCCGGGCCAGGGCTGGATGTTCCAGTTCAGCGTGTCGCCTGGATTCTAGCTTCACGTGGGGCTCCGCCCCACACCCCGGCTCGGTCGCTCGCGGGGGCCCCCCTCGCCCCGCGCCGCTCCCTCGCGGGCCGCGCCGTGCGCGGCCTGGCTGAGGGTGCGGGGGTTCCCGGGTTCTCAGGGTACGTGGGGGCCGGCTTGAGCCGGCCCTCAGCCTGCCCACCAGCCAACTCCGAGCCGCCGCGTCTCGTCCAACCTCTTCAGCAACCCTCGGCCATTCCGGGAGGAACCACATGGGCGAGCTGTGGCGGGACGTGCGGTACGGCGCGCGGTCGATTCGGAAGAGCCCGGGCTTCGCGGCCCTGGCCGTGACGGCCCTGGCGCTCGGCATCGGCGCCAACACGGCGGTCTTCAGCGCCGTGCACGCCGTGCTCCTCGAGCCGCTGCCCTTCCGCGACCCTTCTCGTCTCGTGATGATCTTCGACGTGCAGCCCGAGGTGCCCCAGGCGCCCGCGTCGATGCCGATCTACGCGGATTGGCGTGACAAGAACCCGGTGATGGACGTCGTCGGCGGCTGGACGACGCGCGGCGCCGTGCTGACCGGGGAAGGCGACCCGGCCCGCCTGCGCACCGGCGTCATCACCGCCACGCTGATGCCCGTGCTCGGCGTGCGGCCGCTCGTCGGACGCTGGTTCACCGACGCCGAGGACGAGCCGGGCGGGCCAAACGCGGTGATCCTCTCGTACGCCACCTGGCAGAACCGCTTCGGCGGCGACCGCTCGATCGTCGGACGGACCATCACCCTGAACGCGCAGTCCTACCCCGTCGTCGGCATCATGCCGCCCGGCTTCGACTACCCGGCGCGCAGCAACATCTGGATCCCGCTCGCCATGAAGGTGGACGAGAGCCAGCGCGGCAGCCACTTCCTGCGCGTCGTCGCGCGCCTGAAGCCGGGCGTGACCTTCGTCCAGGCGAAGAGCGAGATGGAGGCGTTCGGCCGGCGCCTGTCGGAGGAGACCCATCATCCGCACGGCACCACGATCGCGCCGCTGCCCGACCTGCTCGTCGGCAGCACGGAGCGCCCGCTGCTCGTGCTGCTCGGCGCGGTGGCCTTCGTCCTGCTCATCGCCTGCGTGAACGTGGCGAACCTGCTCCTCGCGCGCGCGGTCTCGCGCGAGCGCGAGCTGGCCGTCCGCACCGCGCTCGGCGCGCGCCGCTTGCGCATCGTCCGCCAGCTGATCACCGAGAGCCTGCTGCTGGCGCTCGCGGGCGGCGCCGCCGGCGTCGGGCTCGCGGAGTGGCTGATCCGCCTGTTCGTGACCCTGGCGCCCGCCGGCTACCCGCGGCTGGCCGAGATCGGCCTCGACCCGGCCGTGCTGGGGTTCACGCTCGCCGCGTCGGTCGTCACCGGCGTGCTCTTCGGCCTCGTGCCCGCCTTCCACGCGGCCGCCTCCAACCCCAACACCGCGCTTCGCGAGGGCAGCGGGCGGACGTCGGCGGGCACGCGCGCGCGAGCCGTCAGCCGCACGCTGGTCGTGGTGGAGGTGGCGCTGGCGCTGGTGCTCGTGGCCGGCGCCGGGCTGATGGCGAAGAGCCTCACGCGGCTGCAGGACCAGCAGACGGGCCTCCGCGTCGATCATCTGCTGACGTTCCGGCTCGACCTGACGTCGGCCCGGTACGAGCAGGACGAGCCGGTGCGCGTGTTCTTCCACGACCTGCTGGCGCGCCTGCGCGCCATGCCCGACGTGCGTTCGGCCGGCGCGATCCACCTCCTGCCGCTCGACAGCTGGGGCTGGAACGGCGTCCCCACCATCGAGGGCCACGCGCCGTGGCCCGCGGGCCAGGAGCCGCTCGCCGAATACCGTGTCGTGACGACCGACTACTTCAAGACGATGGGCGTCACGCTGGTGCGCGGGCGGACGTTCACCGATCGGGACACGGACGCGGCCACGCCCGTGGTCATGATCAACCAGGCCGCGGTAGAACGCTTCTTCCCCGACGGCGATCCCATCGGCCGACGCCTGCGGGGCGGCTTCACGAGCGACTGGGCCGAGATCGTGGGGGTCGTCTCCAACGTGCGGCAGGCGAGGCTCGACCGCGCGCCGCTCGCCGAGGTGTACTTCCCGCACGCCCAGGCGGCCTACGGCGGCATGAACGTGGTCGTCCGCACGAGCGCGGCCGACCCGCTCGCCCTCGTGCCCGCGGTCCGACAGGTCGTGCGCCAGTTGGATCCCGACCTGCCGATCACCGGCGTGCGGACGATGGGGCAGGTGGTGACCGAGTCCACGCGACAGCCGCGCCTGTCGTCCACGCTCATCGAGCTGTTCGCCGTGCTCGCGGCGCTGCTCGCCGTCGTCGGCATCTACGGCGTCATGTCGTACTCGGTCGGCCAGCGGACGCGCGAGTTCGGCATCCGCATCGCCATGGGCGCCGGGGGACGCTCGGTCCTGCGGCTGGTGCTGCGGGAGGGCCTGCTCATCACGCTCGTGGGGCTCGCCGTCGGCCTGCTGGCCGCCGTCGGGCTCACCCGCGTGCTCGCGTCCCAGCTCTTCGAGATCAGCGCCACCGATCCATGGGTCCTCGGCGCGGCCGCGGCGGGGGTCCTCGCGGTCGCGCTCGCGGCCAGCTACGTGCCCGCGCGCCGGGCGCTGAAGGTGGATCCGATGGTGGCTCTGCGCGCCGAGTAGGACTCACGGGCCGGCTTCAGCCGGCCCGTGCAGTGGAACGCGAACCTGAGAACCCGGGAACCCGAGCACCCGCGAACCCCCGAACCGACTGCCTGTCCCATTACAACTTCATTACAGCCCGTCCTCGACCTCCCTTGGAAAGGCCGAACAGAGTATCGTGTCGTCCTATCCGACGCGGGGATCGGTGACCCAGGTCTGCGACCTGGGCGCCGGCGGACAGGTCGAAGCCCTGTCCCACCCAGCACTTGGGAGGCCACTCAATGCGCACGCTCTGGCACGACGTGCGGCAGGGCCTGAGGGTCCTGCTGAAGACCCCCGGATTCACGGCCGTGGCCATCGTCACGCTGGCGCTCGGCATCGGCGCCAACACGGCCATCTTCAGCGTCGTCAACGCCGTGCTGCTGGCGCCGCTGCCCTACCCGCAGGCCGACCGGCTGGTGCGGGTCTCCGAGCAGGTGCGGGCGATGCGGATGGGCGGAGGCCGCCGCGGCGGACCGCGGAGCTTCGTGACCGGCGACACGTTCAAGGGCTGGCGCGACTCGACGCAGACGCTCGAGGGGATCGCGGCCTACTCGCCGCGGGCCTACACGCTCACCGGCCTCGGCGAGCCGATCCGGCTGCGCGGCACGGCGGTGTCGGCGTCGATGTTCCCGATGCTGCGCGTCTCGCCCGAGCGCGGCCGGCTGTTCGACGCCGGCGACGAGCACCCGGGCGCCGACCAGGTGGCGATCCTCAGCGATGCCCTCTGGACGCGCCGCTTCGACCGCGACCCGGGCATCGTCGGCAGGACACTCACGCTCGACGACCGGCAGTACACGGTCATCGGCGTGCTGCCCGCGAGCTTCTACTTCCCGGACCGCGAGAGCGAGATGTGGACGCCGTTCGTGCTGAACCTGCCGCCGCAACGGTCGGGCGAGCGCATGATCCTCGCCTTCCAGGCGATCGCCCGGGTGAAGGACGGGGTGTCGCTGGCGCAAGCCGAGGCCGAGGGCACCACGGTGGCGCAGCGCTCGCAGCCGCCCCCGCCGCCGCGCATGAACGCGGGCGACCTGCCGCCGGCGGGCATGAAGCTGGTGCCGCTGCAGGAGGAGATGGTGGCCGGCGTGCGGGCGCCGCTGCTCGTGCTGCTGGGCGCCGTCGGCTTCGTGCTGCTCATCGCGTGCGCGAACATCGCCAACCTGCTGCTCGCGCGCGGCGCGTCGCGCCAGCGCGAGCTGGCCGTGCGCACGGCGCTCGGCGCGCGCCGCGGCCGGCTGCTGCGGCAGCTCCTCACCGAGAGCCTCGTGCTCGGCATCGCCGGCGGCGCGCTTGGCGTGCTGCTGGCGTGGTGGCTGCAGCGCGCGCTGCCCGCGATCTCGCCCGGCAACATCCCGCGCATCGACCAGCTGGCGCTCGACGCGCGCGTGCTGGCGTTCGCGTTCGGGCTGTCGGTCGCCACCGGGCTGCTGTTCGGCCTCGCGCCCGCGCTCCAGGGTTCGCGCGTGAACGTGCTGCGCACGCTGAACGAGGCCGGTATGCGGCGCACGGGGGGCTTCCGGTTCCTCAAGGGCAACCGGCTGCGCAGCCTGCTCGTCGTCGCCGAGGTGGCGCTGGCGCTCGTGCTGCTCGTCGGCGCGGGCCTGCTCGTGAAGAGCTTCGTGACGCTCACCGACGTGAACCCCGGCTACGAGCCCGACAACGCCCTGACCGCGCAGATCAGCCTGCCGAACACCAAGTACGGCGACCCGGGCGTGCAACGGGCGTTCTTCGACCAGCTGATCGACCGGCTGGACGCCGTGCCGGGCGTGAAGGCGGCCGGCACGACGAACATGCTGCCGCTGCTTCCGGGCAACATCGTGCTCACGTTCGGCATCGCGGGGCAGCCGCAGCCGTCGGACCCCGAGGACATGCCGCGCGCGAGCCTGCGCGTCGTGAGCCAGGGCTACGCCGAGGCGATGGGCCTGCACCTGGTCGAGGGCCGCACGCTCACCGCCGCCGACGCGGTGGGCACGCCGACGGTCGTGATGGTCAACGAGGCGCTGGCGCGGCAGTACTTCAGCGACCACGCGCTCGGCCAGCGCATCCAGATGTTCGGCCCCGATCCGATTCGAGATCGTGGGCGTCGTGGGCGACGTGCGCCACAACGGCCTCGACTCGGAGCCGCAGCCGGAGATGTACATCTCCTACAAGCAGATGCCGGGCGCCGCGCGCTTCGGGACGGGCGCGACGTCAGTCGTCGTGCGCTCGGCCGGCGACCCGCTGGCGCTCGTGCCCGCGGTGCGGCAGGTCGTGCTCGACCTCGACCCGAACCTCCCTCTCGACAACGTCATGACGATGGCGCAGCGCCTGTCGGCGTCAGTGGCCGAGCCGCGCTTCTACGCGCTGCTCCTCGGCCTCTTCGCCGCCCTCGCGCTCCTGCTCGCCATGGTCGGCATCTACGGCGTGCTCTCCTACAACGTCTCGCAGCGCATTCGCGAGATCGGCGTGCGCATGGCGCTCGGCGCCGAGCGTCGCGACATCCTGCGCCTCGTCGTCCGCCAGGGCCTGCTGCTGACCCTCATCGGCGTGGCGATCGGCCTCGCCGGCGCGTTCGGCGTGACGCGCTTCCTCGCCACGCTGCTCTTCGGCGTGACGACGACCGACCCGGCGACCTACGTGGGCCTGAGCGTCCTGCTCGTCGTCGTGGCGTTCCTGGCGTGCTGGATCCCGGCCCGGCGGGCGACGCGCGTCGATCCGATGACGGCGTTGAGGTACGAGTAGGGGCGACCCGGTGGGTCGCCCCCGGTGGGCCGGCTGAAGCCGGCCCCCACGTACCAGGTTGTACGTAGGGGCCGGCTTTAGCCGGCCCGGAGGCAAGAACCCGAGCACCGGCGAACCCGAGAACCCCCGAACCCCCGAACCGACACCGAAGCCACTCTCCCAGTGACCCAGGGGAGCGGAAGCGGTATTCTGGGTGCTCCCCTGTCTACCTCATCCATCTGCGGAGGCATGTGCCATGGAGCGGAAGACCGCCCACGACTTCGACCAGGAATTGCTCACGCTGTTCGACGCGTACGTGCACGGCCACATCGACCGCCGGGGGTTCCTCGACAAGGCCGCGAAGTTCGCGGTCGGCGGCGTGACGGCCGCCATGCTGCTCGACCAGCTGAGCCCGAAGTTCGCCGAGGCGCAGGTCGTCTCGCCCGGGGACAGCCGCATCAAGGCCGAGTTCGTCGAGTTCGAGTCCCCGAAGGGCTACGGCAAGGCGCGCGGCTACTTCGTGCGGCCGGCCAACGCGGGCGGCAAGCTGCCCGGCGTGCTGGTCGTCCACGAGAACCGCGGCCTCAACCCGCACATCGAGGACGTCGCCCGGCGGCTGGCGCTCGACAACTTCGTCGCGTTCGCGCCCGACGCGCTCTTCCCGCTCGGCGGCTACCCGGGCACCGAGGACGAGGCGCGCGCGCTCTTCCCGAAGCTGGACCAGGCGAAAACGCGCGAGGACTTCGTCGCGGCGGCCGGCTGGCTGAAGGCGCGGCCGGAGTGCTCCGGCAGGTACGGCACGGTCGGCTTCTGCTGGGGCGGCGGCATCGTCAACATGCTGGCCACACGGCGGCCCGACCTGGGCGCCGCCGTGCCCTTCTACGGCGCCGCGCCGAACCTCGAGGACGTGAAGAACATCAAGGCGCCGCTGATGGTGCAGTCGGCCGAGACCGACCCGCGCATCAACGCGAGCTGGCCCGACTACGAGGCGGCGCTGAAGGCGGCCGGCGTGAAGTACGTGCGGTATCTCTACCCGGGCACGCAGCACGGGTTCAACAACGACACCACGCCGCGCTACGACGAGGCCGCCGCGAAGCTGGCCTGGAAGCGGACGCTTGATTTCTTCAACGAGACGCTGAGATAGGAGAGGGGTTTCCGGCGTCGGTTCGGGAGTTCGGGGTGCTCGGGTTCGCCGGTTCTCGGGTTCGCGTTCCCGGGTTCGAGTTCTCAGGTTCTCTGGTTCTCGCATCCGCTCGGGGCCGACGAACCCCGTGAACGCTCGTGAACCCGAGAACCTCCGAACTGCCGAACTGGTACTACCACACCGTCTGAACGCCGTAGCGCCGGAAGACACGGTCGCGCGTCACGAGCGGACAGCGCTCGGCGAGGGCCTGCGCCGCGAGCAGGCGGTCGAAGGGATCGCGATGGTGGAACGGCAGGGTCTCGACGGCCGCCGCGTGCGACCACGAGACGGGCAGCGTCCGGTAGCCCTGCGCCACCTTCTCGGCGAAGTACTCCTCGACCGTCCCCGGCAGCCGCAGCCGGCCGAGGCTGGCCTTGATCGCCATCTCCCAGGCGGTCGCCGCGCTCAGCAGCAGCTCGGCGTCCCCGGCCTCCATGGCGGCGCGCGCGGCGCGGCTCAGGCGCCGGTCGCCGGCCTGAAACCACAACAGCGCGTGCGTGTCGACGAGCAGCTTCACCGATAGGCCTTCAAGTCGTCGAGCGGGGCCTCGAAGTCGTCCCGCATGGCCACCCGCCCGCGGTCGGACCCGTACGTCGGGCGCGAGCCCTGGCTCACCGGCCGCAGCTCGGCCACCGGCTTGCCGCGCCGCGTGATGCGGAACACCCGGCCCCGGCGCACCTGCTCCAGCAGTTCCGAGAGCCGGGTCTTGGCCTCGAACGCGCCGATGTCTTCGACGTCCATACAAACTAGTTTATCATACTGGTTGATTTGTTTCCGCGAGCGTCCCGGATCCCCGGGGGCCCCTCGAGCGGGCGCGGGAAGATGACGGTTCGGGTGGTTCGCCGGTGCTCGGGTTCGGGGGTTCTCTGGTTCGAGTTCGCCGGTTCCGGGTTCTCGAGTTCGCAGGTTCCGGGTTCGGGGGTTCGCAGGTTCTGCGAACCTGAGAACCTGATGAACCCGAGAACCTCCGAACTCCCGAACCCGGTACTATCGTCATCGCCAGGATGGAGGGCTACATGAATCGACTCGTGCGGTGGGCGCTTCTGACGGCGGCGTTCGTGATGGTGGCGGGCGCGAGCGGCGTCGTGGCGCGGCAGGCGCAGGCGGCGCGCGACCAGGACGTGCTCCAGGCGCTCCTCGTCGAGGTGCGCGGGCTGCGCGCCGCGATGGAGCGGATGGTCTCGGTCGGCCCGCGCGTGCAGCTCGCGCTCGGGCGGCTGCAGCTCCAGGAGCAGCGGGTGAACACCCTGCTGCGCCGGCACGACGAGATCACGCAGAACATCGAGAGCGCCCAGGCGCAGGCCGCGCGGATGGGCGAGGGCCTGTCGCGGCTCGAGGACGAGCAGCGCCGCGAGACCGACCCCGCCAGGCGCGACGATCTCGAGGCCGAGATGAAGTCGGTGAAGGCGATGGCCGCGCAGGCCAACGCCCAGCTTCAGCGGCTGCAGGCCGACGAGGCCACGCTCGCGGCGCAGATCGCCACCGAGCAGAGCCGCTGGATGGACATCAGCTCGCAGCTCGACGCGCTGGAGCGGTCGCTGCAGAAGTGAGGGTTCGGGGGTTCGCGAGTGCTCGGGTTCCCGGGTTCACTGGTTCGCCGGACCCGCGGATCCCGAACCGGAGAACCTGCGAACCCGAACCCGAGAACCTGAAGGAACCCGAGAACCCCCGAACCCCCGAACCTGGACCGAGCGACGCTAGGACCGCAGCGTCGCTGCCGGGTCAACACGCGCGGCGCGCCACGCGGGCACCGCGCTCGCGGCGAGCGCAGCGGCCGCCAGCGCGGCGGCCACCGCACCCATCGTCCATGGATCGGTCGGGCGCACCTCGAACAGGAAGCCCCGCGAGCAGGCGCACGGCGAACACGGCCACGATCGGCGCCACCGGCCGAGTCCGGCGGCCGCGAGCGCGAGGCCACGCCCGAGCACGGTCCGCAACACCTGTTGGGGCTCTGCACCAAGCGCCATGCGAATCCCGATCTCCAGCGTCCGCTCGGTCACCGCGAACGCCATCACCCCGTACACACCGACTACTGCTAGCACCGCCGCCAGGATCGCCATCAAGGACAGCAGCAGGGTGCGTGAACGCGGCTCGTTCACCGACCGCGCGAGACGGGCGTGGAAGGACGAGACGTCCACGGACAGCAGGGAGGGATCGATCGCCCAGGCCGCCTCGCGCATGGCCGCGGCCAGGCCGCCCGGCTCGCCCGCGGCCTTGACGATGAGCATGATGGGGTTGATCCCCTCCTGCGCGAGCGGCAGGTAGATCTTGGGCCGCGGCGCCACCGCAAACCCCTCGTCGTGCACGTCCGCCGAAATGCCGACGACGGTGGCCCACGGCGAGGGTTTGCCCGGGCCACGCCTGAGCCGCCGGCCGATCGGGCTCTCGCCCGGCCAGTACCGCTCGGCCATGGCGCGGCTCACGATGACGACGGGCGGCGACGCGCCGTCGTCCGCTTCCGTGAACGCCCGCCCCGCCAGGACGGGAACGCGCAGGGCGGCAAAGTACTCGGGCGAGACGCCGCCCCATTCGACGAAGACGTTGTCTTCGCCTGTCGGCCGCTCGACGTACACGCTCCTGGCGCTCATCCCGACGAGCGGCGCCGTGGAGGCGCCGGCGACGCGCTCGACTCTCGGCAGCGCGCGGAGACGCGCGGCCAGCTCGTCGTAGAAGCGCGTCCTCGCGGCCGGATCCGCGTCGCGCTGATCGCGCGCCCATACCCTGACGGTCAGCACCCCGGAGGGGATCGAACCCGAGCGGCACCGACGTGAGGCGCACGAAGCTCCGCACCAGGAGCGTGGCGCCGACGAGCAGGACGAACGCGAGCGCGATCTCCCCCATCACGATGATGCCCTGCGCGCGGCGGTGGCGCGGGTCGCCCGAGCCGCCCCTGATGCCGTCCTGCAGCGCGGCCACCAGGTTGGCGCGCGCGACGCCAAGGGCTGGCAGGATGGCCGCCGCGAGTCCCGTCGCGACTGCCGCGGCCACGGCGAACGTGAGCACGCGCGCGTCCGGCGTGATGTCGGCCAGACGAGGGAAGTTCGGCGGCAACAGCCGCTTCAGGGACCCGAGTGTCGCCAGCGCGACCCCGACGCCGACGGCGCCGCCCGCCACCGACAGCAGCAGGCTCTCGACCACCAGCTCGCGGACCAGCCGCGCGCGACCGGCGCCGAGCGCAGCCCGCACCGCGAGCTCGCGCCGCCGCCCGGTTGCGCGCACCAGCAGGAGGTTGGCCACGTTGGCGCAGGCGATGAGCAGCACGAGCCCGACGGCGCCGAAGAGCAGCAGGAGCACCGGGCGCGCCCGGCCAACCACCTCCTCGAGCCGCGGCACGATCCGGACGCCGTAGCCCTTCTCCTCCGGATGGGCCTGCCCCATGGCGCGCTCGACCGCCTCCATGTCCGCGCGCGCGGCCTCGAGCGTCACGCCCTCCTTCAGCCGCGCGACGCACTGGAGCTCCCGCTCGTTCCGCGCGTCCCGGCGCTTCTCGTCCGGCAGCAGCGTCCACAGGTCCGTGTCGGGATCGGGAAAGTAGAAGCCGCGGGGCATCACGCCGACGACGGTGTACGGCAGGTCGTCGAGCGTGATCGGGCGGCCCACGACCGACGGATCGGCGCCGAACGTGCGCCGCCAGAGGCCGTCGCTCAGGACCGCGACGGCGGGCGCACCTTTGTGATCCTCTTCGGGCAGGAACGTACGGCCGAGCGCAGGAGACACGCCGAGGGTCCTCAGTACGCCGGCCGTGACCGCCGCGCCCCAGAGCGCCTCCGGCCGGTCACCGCCGGTGAGCACGAGCCCCCCTTCACCGTAGACCCCGAGGGCGTCGAAGGTGTGGTTGAGGTCGCGCCAGTCTTCGTACTCGGGGTAGGACAGCGGGCCCCTGTCCCACCACCGCGCCCCGAGGCTGTCGGAGCCACGCCTCGCCGGATCGGTCTGCCACACCGTGACGACGCGGTCTGAATCCGGGTACGGCAGGGGCTTCAGCAGGACGCCGTCCACGACGGTGAACAGCGCCGTGTTGGCGCCGATGCCGAGTGCGAGCGTGAGAACGGCGACCACAACGAACCCCGGCCGCCGCGCGAGCGAACGGACGGCGAGACGCCAGTCGGACATCGCGCCTTTCCCTGCCCCCTGACCGCTGACCGCTGACCGCTGACCGCTATCTCACCGCCACCGGCTCCAGCCTCACTCGTCGCAGCTGTTCGTTGAACGCGGCCAACTCCGTCTCCAGCGTCTCGTCCAGCATGCCGAGCTGCTGGTCGAGGAGCGCCGACTCCTCCTTGAACACCACGTACGCCGCGTCGGTCGGCGGCGCGTCGCCGGTCTCCACGCTGCGCCGGAGCGACGCCAGGCGGTTGTTCAACCTGATCGGGAAGTTGAGCGGGTCCTGGTTGCTCCGGTTCTTCACCTGGTAGAGCTCCTCCTCCACCGCGCTCAGCTTCTTCTTCAGCGCCTCACCCGACGCCGTGACGCGCGCGTCCTTCGTCTTCCCCAGCCGGTCGTCCACCTGGGTCTTGATCGCGCGGATCTTGATCACGGCGTTGTTCGCGTCGCTCGTCTTGTCGCGGATCTGGATCGCCAGGTCGAACTGCTTCTGGAGGTCGGCCTGCGTGACGTCCGTGAAGTTGGGGTTCTCCTTCACCTCGAAGCTCTTCGTGAGCGTCTTCCCGTCCGCCGTCAGGCGCACCTGATAGGTGCCGGGCACGGCCAGCGGCCCGGAGTTGCTCGCGCTCCACAGGATCATGCCCGGGAACGTCGTGTGGCCGGGATACCGGAGGTCCCACTCGAACTCGTCCAGGCCGGCCTTCGTCGACGGCGGCTCGGGCCCGCGCCGGAAGAAGCCGCCGCCGCCCGCCGGCCGCTCCGCCGCCTTCGCTTCGTCCGCCGCCGTCTGGCTGTAGGTCTGGACGACGGCGCCCTTCGCGTCGAGGATCTCGACGGTCACCTTGTCGGCCGGCTGCTTCAGCGAGTAGTAGATCGCCGCCCGGTTGCCCGACCGGATGGCGTCGCGCGGCTGGAACAGCCACACGTCGGCCGCCGCGGCCTCGGCCGACATCTGCCGCAGCGGGCTGATGTCGTCGAGCACGTAGAACCCGCGGCCGTGCGTGCCGATCACCAGGTCGTCGCCCTTCACGACCATGTCGGCAATCTGCGTGTCGGGCAGGTTCAGCGACAGCGACTGCCACTGGTCGCCGTCGTCGAACGACACCCACACGCCGTGCTCGGTGCCGGCGTAGAGCAGGCCCGGCCTCGCCGGGTCCGCGCGCACGGCGTGGGCGTAGTCGTCGGCGCGGATGCCCGCGACGATCTTCGTCCACGTCTTCCCGAAGTCGTGCGTGCGGTAGATGTAGGGCGCGCGGTCGTCGAGCAGGTACCGGTTGGCGGCGAAGTACGCAGTGCCGGGGTCGTGCGCCGACGCGTCGATGATGCTGACGCGCGAGAGCCGCGGCAGGCCCGGCGGCGTGACGTTCGCCCAGCTCTTCCCGCCGTCCCGCGTCACGTACACCAGCCCGTCGTCCGACCCCGTCCAGATCAGGTTCCCGTCGAGCGGCGACGGCGCCAGCGCGAAGATGGTGGCGAAGATCTCGGGGCCGTTCATGTCACCGGTGATCGGCCCGCCCGAGTGGCCGAGCGTCTTCGGGTCGGCCAGCGTCAGGTCCGGGCTGATGCGCTCCCACGTCTGCCCGTCGTTGGTGGATTTCCACAAGTGCTGCGACGTCGTGTAGAGCACGTGCGGATCCTTCGGCGAGAAGACGATCGGGAACGTCCACTGCCAGCGCTCCTTGAGCGCGCTCGACGGCTCGCCGGAGAAGAACCAGGGGTAGACCTGGATGTCGCGGATCTCGCCGGTCTTCCGGTTGTACCGCGTGATGAGCGCGCCCTGGCTGCCCGCGTAGAAGACGTCCGGGTCGGTGGGCGACTGCGCGATGTAGCCGCTCTCGCCGCCGCCGGCGTCGTAGAACACCGGCGCCGTGCGCACGCCGCCGCCGCCGAGCCGCGCCTCGCTCGACACGCACGCCGTCGTGTTGTCCTGCTGCGCGCCGCACACGTGATACGGGAAGTCGCTCGTCGTCGTCACGTGGTAGAACTGCGCCGTCGGGTAGTCCTCGTCGGTCCACGTCGCGCCGCCGTTCACCGACACGGTGCCGCCGCCGTCGTTGCTGCCGATCATCCGATCCGGGTTCGTCGGGTCGATCCACAGGTGGTGGTTGTCGCCGTGCGGCACGCGGATGGTCGTCGGGAACGTCTTCCCGCCGTCGGTGGACTTGTAGAAGCCGGTGTTCATCACGTAGACGACGTCGCGGTCCTTCGGGTCGGCGAAGATGTGGGTGTAGTAGAACGCGCGCTGGCGCAGCTTGCGCTCGTCGTTGGTCTTCGTCCACGTCTCGCCGCCGTCGTCCGATCGGAACACGCCGCCGTTCTCGTTCTCGACGAGCGCCCAGACGCGGTTCGAGTCGGCCGGCGACACGGCCAGGCCGATGCGGCCGTCGATGCCGTCCGGAAGACCCGGCTTGCGCGTGAGCTCGGTCCACGTGTCGCCGCCGTCGGTCGTCTTGAAGAAGCCGCTGCCCGGGCCGCCGCTCGACATCGTGTAGGACAGCCGGTAGGCCTCCCACAGCGCGGCGTAGAGCACCTTCGGGTTGTTCCGGTCCATCACGAGATCGACCGCGCCGGCCTTCGGGCCGCGGTAGAGGACCTTCTGCCACGTCTTCCCGCCGTCGTGCGACCGGAACACGCCGCGCTCCTCGTTCGGACCGGCCACGTGGCCGAACGCCGCCGCGTACACGAGGTTCGGGTCCGTCGGGCTGACGACGATCTTCGCGATGACCTGCGTGTCGGCCAGACCCACGTGGGCCCACGTCTTCCCGGCGTCGGTCGACTTGTAGACGCCGTCGCCCTGCATGATGTTGCCGCGCAGGCAGACCTCGCCCATGCCGATGTAGACCGTGTCGGGGCTCGACTCGGACACCGCGACCGCGCCGACCGACGAGCTCGTGAGCTGGCCGTCGGTGACCGGGCTCCAGTTCGCCCCGCCGTCGGTCGTCTTCCACAGGCCGCCGCCGACGGCGCCGAAGTAGTACTCATAGGGCCGCCCGACCACGCCGGCGGAGGCGATCGAGCGGCCGCCGCGCTCGGGGCCGATGCTGCGCCAGGAGAGCGCCTTGAACAGGGCGGGGGCGTAGGCGTCGGCCTGCGCGCGCGGCGCGGCGGCGGTCCACCACGCGAGCGCCGCCACCGTGAATGCCAGGGCCAGCGGCCGCACGAGCCGACGGGTCTGTCGCGTCATCTGTCGAATCCTCCAGGGGGAAGGGCGGGGTCACTCTAACACAGGGGTCAGGGGTCAGGGGTCAGGCGTCAGCGGTCGGAAAGAGCGGTCGGCAGTCAGAGCCCACCACGCTGTCCCGCCCCAGCCGTGACGGGATGCTCTTCCTGCCCCCCGACGCCTGCCCCCTGACCCCTGATCAGCGTTAGAATGCTGGAAAGACAACCAGCGGTCGCCCGGCGACCGCCCATCGGCCTAAACCGCCCGTAACGGGCGGTACGGGGGACCCAGCGAGACGCGCGGCGTCTCAGGGGCGAATCCGGACGTACGGTCCGGTAGAGGACTTCCAACCTCGAGCCCGGCAGCTAACCTCGTCGGCCATTGGAAGGACACGTGTCGACAGAAGGCTTCGTCTCGCAGCTCAAGCGGCTGCTCGTCGGCGAACCGATCCCGTCCCACCTCGCCCACCACGAGCGGCTCTCCCGTTTCACCGGTCTGGCGGTGCTCTCGTCGGACCCCTTGTCCTCGGTGGCGTACGCGACCGAGGAGATCCTGCGCGTCCTGGCGCTGGCGGGCGCCGGCGCGCTGAGCCTGGTCAGCCCGATCGGCTTCGTCATCGCCGCGATCCTGGCGATGGTCGTCTTCTCGTACCGCCAGACGGTCCACGCCTACCCGAACGGCGGCGGCGCCTACATCGTGGCGCGCGAGAACCTGGGCCAGACGGCCTCCCTCGTGGCCGCGGCGTCGCTCCTCATCGACTACGTCCTGACGGTGGCGGTGAGCATCGCGGCGGGGGTGGCGGCGCTCACGTCGGCCATGCCGCAGTGGCACCCCAACCGCGTGGAGATGGCGCTCGGCTTCGTGGCGGTGCTGGCGATCGGCAACCTGCGCGGCATCCGCGAGTCGGGCCGGCTCTTCGCCCTGCCCACCTATTTCTTCGTCGTCTGCCTGCTGTCGCTCGTCGGCGCGGGCCTGTGGCACGCGCTCACCGGAACGGTCACGCCGGTGACGACGGCCGACGCGGTCATGCCGGTGAGCGAGCCGCTCACGCTGTTCCTGCTGCTGACGGCGTTCTCGAACGGCTGCACGGCCATGACCGGCGTCGAGGCGGTGTCGAACGGCGTGCCGGCGTTCAAGCCGCCCGAGCCGAAGAACGCGGCGGCCACGATGGTCATGATGGCCGTTCTGTCGATCTCGATGTTCCTCGGGATCACGCTGCTCGCGCAGACCTACCAGATCCTGCCGAGCGCGCGCGAAACGGTCGTCTCGCAGCTGGCCCGGGCGGTGTTCGGCGGGCGCGGCGCGCTGCTACTACCTCGTCCAGGCGGCGACGATGCTGATTCTGGTGCTG
The DNA here is from genome assembly GCA_963812185.1 of uncultured Acidobacteriota bacterium. GTDB lineage: Bacteria > Acidobacteriota > Vicinamibacteria > Vicinamibacterales > JAHECP01 > JAHECP01. Next base: position 437,344 of record CAWEUE010000005.1, on the reverse strand, counting down.
GCGGCGAACACGGCCTACGCCGACTTCCCACGCCTCGCCTCGCTCCTGGCGCGCGACCGCTTCCTCCCGCGCCAGTTCATGAACCAGGGCGACCGGCTCGCCTTCTCCAATGGCATCGTGGGCCTGAGCCTGCTCGCGTCCCTGCTGCTGGTGGTCTTCGGCGGCGACACGCACGCGCTCATCCCGCTCTACATGATCGGCGTGTTCGTGTCGTTCACCCTCTCGCAAACCGGCATGGTGGTGCACTGGCGGCGCGTGAAGGGGCCGCACTGGCGGAAGAGCGCGTTCATCAGCGGCTTCGGGGCGCTGGTCACCGGCCTGGTCTTCCTCGTCGTGGCCGTCACCAAGGCGCACGAAGGCGCGTGGATCATCCTGCTGCTGATCCCGATCCACGTGCTGGCCTTCCGCTCGACGCGCCGCCACTACGACGTCGTGGCGTCACAGCTGTCGCTCCGGGACTTCACGCCGTCGCGCGCCGCGAGCGACGACGGTGCTGCTGCCGCTGAGCGGCGTGCACCGCGCCGTCGTGCAGGCGCTCGACTACGCGCGCACGCTCTCGCCCGACGTGCGGGCCGTCTACGTGAACATCGACCCCGCCACGACCGCGCGGATGGAGGAGGAGTGGGCGACGTGGGGGCAGGGCGCGCCGCTCGTCGTGCTCGACTCGCCCTACCGCTCGCTGATGGAGCCGCTGCTCGAGTACATCGAGCGCGTGGAGGCGGAGCATCCCGACGGGTACGTGACCGTGGTGCTGCCCGAGTTCATCCCCGCGCGCTGGTGGCACCACCTGTTCCACAACCAGCGCGCGCTGCTCATCAAGGGCGCCCTGCTCTTCCGCCCGCGCATCATCGTCACGAGCGTGCCGTTCCACCTGGCGCGGTAGGCAGCGGTCAGCAGTCAGACGTCAGCGGTCAGGTAGAGCCCGCGACGCTGTCGCGCTGCAGGCGTGACAGGATGCTCTTCCTGACCCCTGACCTCTGACTACCGACCGCTGTTCGACGCGCCTTTCAGATGCGCGTCGTACCACCTGATGTACCGCTCGTACCGATCCTTCTGGTAGCTCGGGAGCCGGATGCCGTGGCTCTGGCCCGGGTACACGACGAGCTCGGTCTCGATCCCGCGGCGGCGCAGCGCCTGGTACAGCTGCTCCGAGTTCTGGATCGGCACGTTCCAGTCCGCCGCGCCGCCCATCACGAGCGTGGGCGTCGTGACCTTGTCCACGTGGAAGAAGGGCGAGAGCCGGATCCAGAGGTCGGTCGTGACCCACGGCAGCCCGAGCTCGGTCTCCCACTGGTACTGGTAGTGGTCGTGGCCGTAGTTGGCAGTGAAGTTGACCTCGCTCGCGCCGGAGATGGCGCACTTGAAGCGGCCGGTCTGGGTGATCACGAAGTCGGTGAGGATGCCGCCGTAGCTCCAGCCGCCGACGCCGAGCCGGTCGGGATCGGCGACGCCCATCGCCACGACGTGGTCGACGGCGCCCATGACGTCCTGGAAGTCCAGGTGGCCCCAGTCGGCCCAGATCGCGTGGGCGAAGTCGCGGCCGCGGCCCGACGAGCCCCGCGGGTTGGCCGTGATGATCGCGTAGCCCTGCGCGGCGAGGATCTGCCACTCGAAGTTGAAGGCCGAGGTGAACTGGCTGACCGGCCCGCCGTGGATGCGCAGGATCGCCGGCAGCTTCGCGGTCGGCGACGCGCCGGGCGGCCGCGTCAGGTAGCCGTCGATCATCGTGCCGTCCTGGCTCTTCGCCTTGAAGCGCTCGACCGTGCCCAGCGCGATGCCGGAGAGGAACGCGTCGTTCACGTGCGTGATGCGCGCGAGCTGGCCGTTCCGCACGGCGAAGACCTCGGACGGGTACGCCGTCTCGCTCTCGAGGACCGCGATCTCGCCCTGCTTCCCGACGTCGAAGCGGGACACGTCGCGGTCGCCGTCCACGATGCGCGCGATCGGGCCGCCGGCGACCGGCACCCGCGCGAGGTGCTCGCTGCCCTCGTCCTCGAGGCCGAAGATCACGGCGGCCCCGTCGGGCGTGGGCGTCGGGCTGCTCACGTTGCGGTCGAGGCCCGGCGTCAGCACGCGCGGCGCGCCGCCGGCGACCGGGACCACCGCGATGTTGTTCGTCGCGTACCACATGTCCTTCACCGCGCCGCCGGCCACGTAGACGACCGAACGCCCGTCGGGCGTGAACGCCGGGCTGCTGTCGGTCCCGGGCGACGTCGTCAGCGCGCGCGGCGTCTGGCCCGGCTTCGCGGCGATGAGGAAGATGTCGGAGTTCTCGTTCGCGTCCGGCTCCTTCGTGCGGTTGCTCACGAACGCGATCGACTGGCCGTCGGGCGACCAGACGGGCGAGCTGTCGTCGTAGGGCCCGTCGGTCACCTGCATCGCCGTCTTCGCCGCCACGTCGAACACGTACACGTGATCGCGCAGGTTGTCGAGATAGCCGATCGTGTCGCGCTTGAACTGCAGGCGCGTGATCACCACCGGCTTGGGCGCCTTCTCCTCCTTCTTCTTCGCCTCGTCGCCCTTCGCCTGGTCCGGGTCGGGGTCGTGCGCCACCAGCACCAGGCGGGTGCTGTCGGGCGACCACGCGAAGGACGACACGCCGCCGTCGAGGTCGGTCAGCCGCGTCGCCTCGCCGCCGCCGCGCGGCAGCAGCCAGACCTGGCTCTCGTCGCCCTCGCGCGACGACAGGAACCCGAGGTACCGGCCGTCGGGGCTCCAGCGCGGGCTCGACTCGGGCTTCTCGCTGGTCGTCAGGCGGATGGCCGCGCCGCCGGCCATCGGCGCCATGTAGATGTCCGTGTCGGCGTTGTCCTTCTTCTCGTTCATCTGCGACACGGTGTAGGCCACCCACTGCCCGTCCGGGCTGATCTGCGGGTCGCCGACGTTCTTCAGCGCGAAGATGTCGTCCACCTTCAGCGGGCGCCGCTCCTGCGCGCCGAGCGTGACGGCGGACACGAGGGCCAGGACGGAGACGAGGGCGAAACGGGAGGAACGGCTTCGCATGAGGGCGCCCTTTCTTGTGAAAGGCTCGGGGGTTCTCGGGTTCCGTGGACCTTACGCGGGCATTCTACGGGCATTCCACGGGCATTGCACCACCGGGCCTTCCGTGGCTCATTCGGTTGCGGGGCACAGGTCGAAGACCTGTGCCACCGGAGGGGTGGCCCAGGTCTTACACCTGGGCCTTACTGATCCCCTTCGAGGTAGGTGTAGCCCTGGAGGCCGTCCTCGTAGAACTCGAGCAGGTGGCGCGACTCCTCGAAGGTGAGCCGGCCCTCGCGCACGGCCGTCTCGGCGTCGGCGCGGAGCTTGCCGACGAGCGAGTTCCCGTCGAACTCGACGTAGTCGAGCACCTGCCGCACGGTGTCGCCCTTGATGAGCGCGTCGAGAACGACGTTGCCGCGGTCGTCCAGGCTGACGTGCACGGCGTGCGTGTCGCCGAGCAGGTTGTGCAGATCGCCGAGGATCTCCTGGTAGGCGCCCACCAGGAACACGCCCAGGTAGTAGGGCTCGCCGGTGAACGCGTGCAGCTCCAGCGTGTGCTTGACGTCGCGGCGGTCGATGAACTGGTCGATCTTCCCGTCCGAGTCGCACGTGATGTCGCCGAGCACGGCGTGTGTCGACGGCGGCTTGTCGAGGCCGTGGATCGGCATCACGGGGAACAGCTGCTTGATCGCCCAGCTGTCCGGGATCGACTGGAACAGGGAGAAGTTGCAGAAGTAGGTGTCGGCGAGCGTCTCGTCGAGCCCCTGCAGGTCCTCGGGCACGTCGTCCATCTGCTGGACGAGCCGGCGCAGCTTGGCGCAGATGGCCCAGAACAGGTTCTCGGCCTGGCACCGCTGGTCGAGCGGCAGGTAGCCGCCGCTGAACAGGTTGAGCGCCATGTCGAGCGCCTGCTGCGCGTCGTGGTAGCTCTCGAGCGCGTTGCGGACCGTCAGGTTCTGGTAGGTCTCGAGCAGGTCGATGATGGGCTGCTCGAGGTGGTCCACGTCCTCGTTCGACGGGATCTCGTTCTCGGTGAAGCCCGACACGCCGAGCACGTTGAAGATGAGCAGGCTGTGGTACGCGACCACCGCCCGCCCGCTCTCCGACACGATCGTCGGGTGCCGCACGCCGGCGTCGTCGCACACGGTCTGGATGTGGTAGACGACGTCGTTCGCGTACTCCTCGAGCGTGTAGTTCACGCTCGACTCGAAGTTGGTCTGCGAGCCGTCGTAGTCCACGCCGAGGCCGCCGCCGACGTCGAGGTACTCGAGTCCCGCGCCGACCTTCACCAGCTCGGTGTAGATGCGCGCCGCCTCGTTCAGCGCGGCCTTGACGATGCGGATGTTGGGGATCTGCGAGCCGAGGTGGAAGTGCAGCAGCTTGAAGCAGTCCTCCATGCCGCGCGCCCGCAGCTCCTCGAGCCCCTTGAGCACCTCGGCCACCGTCAGCCCGAACTTCGAGCGGTAGCCGCCCGACGACTGCCACCGGCCGCCGCCGCGCGAGGCGAGCTTCACGCGCATGCCGATCGTCGGCCGCACGCCGACGCGCTCGGCGTACTTCAGGATCAGCCCCAGCTCGGTGTACTTCTCGACGACGGGGATGATGCGCCGGCCGATCTTCTGGGCCAGCATCGCCATCTCGATGAACTCGGCGTCCTTGAAGCCGTTGCAGATGATCGGCGTGTCGTTGCTGGCGAGCGCCGCCACGGCCAGCAGCTCGGGCTTCGAGCCCGCTTCGAGGCCGAACCCGTACGGCCGCCCGAACTGGAGCACCTCCTCGACCACCTGCCGCTGCTGGTTCACCTTGACCGGGTAGACGCAGCAGGTACTGGCCCTCGTACTGGTTCTGGGCGATGGCCGCCTGGAACGCGCCGTGGATGTCGCTCAGGCGGTGGCGCAGGATGTCGCGGAACCGGATGAGCACCGGCAGCCCGATCCCCCGGGCCTGCAGGTTGTCGGCCAGCTCCTTGAGATCGATCGACCGCGCCGGGTCCTTCGTCGGGTGGACGCGGACGTGGCCGGCGTCGTCGATGGAGAAGTAGCCCTTGCCCCACCGCTCGATCTCGTACAGCTCGACCGCGTCACTGGTCGCCCACGGGTCGCCCGGCCGCCACGTGCGCGTCAGCCGCTTGGTTGGAAGGCTCACGCGTCCATGATAGCGATTTTTTCCGCGCCGGCCAGATCGTTTTTTGCGCCGCCGGTATAATGCTCCAGCGATGACGCGCACCCTGCGGATCGTCGCCGATGCCCGGGCCGTCGCCGAGACGGCGGCCAGCGCGCTCGTCACGCGCGCGCTCGACGCGATCGCCGCGCGCGGGCGCTTCAACGTTGCGCTCTCGGGCGGCGCCACGCCGCGCCTGCTCTTCGCCACGCTCGCCGCGCGCGTCGAGGCCGGCGCGCCCGGCGCCACCGCGGTGGCCTGGGACCAGGTCCACGTCTTCTGGGGCGACGAGCGCGCCGTCCCGCCCGGCCACCCCGACAGCAACTACGGCGCCGCGCGCGCGCTGCTGCTCGCCCGCCTGCCCATCCCCGACGGCAACGTCCACCGGATCCAGGCCGAGATGGAGCCGAGCGAGGCCGCCGCCGCCTACGAGGAGACCCTGCGCCGCCACTTCGGCCTGCAGCCGGGCGAACGGCCCGTCTTCGACCTCGTGTTCCTCGGCCTCGGCCCCGACATGCACACGGCCTCGCTCTTCCCCGGCAGCCCCGCGCTCGACGAGCGCGAGCGCCTCGTCGTCGCGCCCTGGGTGGAGCCGCTCGGCGCCTTCCGCATCACGCTGACGCCGATCGTCCTCAACCACGCGCGCGAGGTGATGTTCATGGTGGCCGGCCAGGAGAAGGCGGGGCCGCTCAAGCGCGTGCTCGAGACCGAGCCGGACCCGATGCGCCGGCCGGCGCAGGTGGTGCAGCCGGCCGACGGCGCGCTGGTGTGGCTGGTGGACGCGGCCGCGGCCGCCGAGCTCTCGGCGGCGACGCGGCAGGAGTGGCGGTAGCCGGAGGCCGGCTCAGCGGTCGGGCACGGGTCTCGCGCCGGGGTGGCGGCGGCGCTCGGCGCGCTGCAGCCACTCGTCGAACTTCTGCATCTGGTCCGGGCGGAGGATCGCGCGGATCTCCTCCCGCAGCTCCTTCTGCTCGGCCTCGAACTGCTGCCGCACGTTCTTCTGGATCGCCTCGAGCCGGCCGCGCCGGCGCGCGAAGACCTCCGAGAGCTTCTCCTGCTGATCCGCGTCGAGGCCGAGGTCCCGGGCGATGAGCGGCGCGAGCCGGCGCCGCTCGCCGTTGGGCCCGCGGAGGCCGGGCCCGGGCCGCCCCTCGAACGCCCTCGGCGGGGCGTGGCGGGCGGGCGCGAGCCGCGGCGCGACCATCACGCCGGCGCCGGCGCCCGCGACGAACACGAGGGCCACGAACAGGCCGAACCACACGCGCGTTGTCTGTTTCGTCATTTGGTCGCGTCCTGTGGCGTCTCGAGGGTGTCGTCGGGGCCGGCGCTCAGCACCGTCATCAGCAGCGTGTCGGCGGAGACGTCCGACTGCCAGAAGACGGCGGTGGCGGGCAGCCCGTCGGTCCGATCGCCCATCACCCACGTCTCGACGATGGGCGAGAGGCTCTCCGAGGTCGAGGGCGTCGCCGTGCGCCCGCCCCAGACGAAGGCGGCGATCAGGAGGCCCGCCGCGAGGGGCGCGAGCCGGATCGTCCAGCCGCGCCAGTCGGCCACGCCGAGCAGGCCGGCGTCGGCCGCGATCTCGGCGGCGATGCGGGCGGCGAGCCACGGCGGCGCCGCCTCCACGGGCCGCGCGCCGAGCACCTCGCGCACGTCGGCCTGCGCCTCGGCGGCGGCGCGGCACGCCGCGCAGCGGGCGAGGTGACGGTCCAGCGCGGCGCGCTCGGCGCCGCCCAGCGCGCCGTCGGCCAGCCGGGCCAGCAGCGGCGTCGCGCGTTCGCACGTGAGCAGGTCATCCATCGTTCGTTCTCCCGGCCGGGCCGCCCGCCGCGGCGGGCGCGCCCACGAGGGGCCCGAGCAGCGGCCGGAGCCGCTGCCGGGCGCGGAAGATCCGCGACTCCACCGTGCCGATCGGAATGTCGAGCGCCCGCGCGATCTCGCGGTACTCGAGGCCTTCGACGTCGCGCAGCGTGACGGCCGCGCGCAGATCCGGGGACAGCGTGGCGAGCGCGCGGTCGATGGCGTCGCGTCTCACGATGTCCGACTCCAGGTTCTCGCCGCTCGGCGGGTCGTCGCGCCCCGCGGCCGCCTCGTCATCGCTGCCGGCGGGCTGCTGCCACAGCGCGCGCCAGCGCCCGCGGCGGCCGAGGTGCGTGCGCACCGCGTTGGTCGCGATGCGGAACAGCCAGGTGCGAAACGCGCTGTCGCCGCGGAACCGCCCGATGGCCCGGTACGCGCGGATGAAGATCTCCTGCGTGAGATCCTCGGCGTCGGCCGCGTTGCCGACCATCGCCCGGACGAAGTTGTAGGTGCGCGTCTGGTGGCGGCGGACGAGCTCGTCGAAAGCCTCGCGCTCGCCCGCCGCCGCCAGTTGCACCAACGTCCGGTCCGGATCGTCGTGCGCGGTCTCAGTCACTCGGCCAGTTGGATGTCGCCCGTGTCGACCTGACCTACCGGCCGCCGCCGGGCGCGCTCGAACCCGATCCCCCGCCCCACCGTCCGCGCCGGCCCATGCGGCTCCCGCGCCGCGCCTGCGCGTCGCGCAGCTGCTGCCGCTGCGCCGGGGTGAGGATCTGGTAGGCCTTCAGCTCCATGGCGACGCGGGCGCCGAGCGCGTCCTGCTGCGCCTGGTTCAGGTCGGTCTGCAGCTGCTGGATCTTGCCCTGATCCGGCGCGTCCGCCAAGAGCTCGGTCTGCAGGGCCTGCTCGGCCTTGCGAACCCGGTCCCTGACCGCCTGGTTCTGGTCCCGCTGGGCCTGGAACGTCGCCTTCAGCTCATCCTTCTGCTGCGTGCTCAGATCGAGCCGGCGGAACATGCCCATCGGCCCCATCTGACCACCCGGTCGGCCCATCGCTGGACCGCGGTTCTGCGGCGCCGCCGCCGGGCTCTGCGCGTAGGCCACGCCGAACCCCAGCATCGCCACCGCCGCAACACCCAACGCAAGTGTGGAGAAACGTTTACGCGTCATACGAGCGACTCCTTTCGTCTTCTGTGCACTTGGACCCGGGGGGCCTGCTGGATATTCCATACGCAGGAGGTTCGGGGGTTCGCGGGTTCTCGGGTTCTCAGGGTTCTCGGGTTCGGGTTCGCTGGTTCCAGGTTCGCCCGGTTCCGGGTTCGCCAGTTCACGGGTTCCTCGTCCGAAGCAAACCCGAGAACCCGCGGACCGAACCGGAGAACCCCCGAAACCGGAACTCCCGCCCCCCCGAACCCGGAACCGGCGAACCCCCGAACCCGGAACCCCCGCGAACCCCCGAACCCGGAACCGGCGAACCCGAACCCGAGAACCCTGAGAACCCGAGAACTCCCGAACCCCCGAACCCACCCCGTGATTGATATAGTGGGATGTATCGCATGTCTTCACTGCGTGTCGTCCTGGGCGCGGATCACGCCGGGGCGGACTTGAAGGACCGCCTCGTGGAAGCGGTGCGCGCGCTCGGGCACGAGGCCGGCGACCTGGGCACCTGGGGCGCCGATCCGGTCGACTACCCCGACTACGCCGAGGCCGTGGGCCGCGCGATCCAGCACGGCGACGCCGACCGCGGCGTGCTCGTCTGCGGCTCCGGCGTCGGCGCGTCGATCGCGGCGAACAAGCTCCGCGGCATCCGCGCCGGCCTCTGTCACGACACCTATTCGGCCCACCAGGGCGTCGAGCACGACGACATGAACGTCCTCGTGCTCGGCTCGCGCGTCATCGGCGTCGAGCTGGCGCGCGAGCTGGTGGCCGCGTTCCTCGGCGCGCGCTTCTCGCGCGCGCCCCGCCACGTGCGCCGCCTCGAGAAGGTCGCGCGCCTCGAGGCCGGGGCCGCCGCGGGCCCATCGGAGACTTGAGTTCCCATGACTGACGCTGCATCCGCCCGCCAGACGCTCCAACTCCCGCCGGACCTCGCGCGCGCGCTCGACGCCGCCCTCGCCGAATGGCAGCGGGACGGACGGATGGCGCGCCTCTGGGCGCGCGACGCCGCGCTCTGGACCGGCGCCGACGAGGCGCGCTGGATGGGCTGGCTCGACGCGCCGGGCGCGGTGGCCGCGGAGGCCGCGGCGCTCGCCTCGTTCGGCGCCGAGGTGCGCGAGCACGGCTTCGCCGACGCGCTGCTCCTCGGCATGGGGGGATCGAGCCTGTGCCCCGAGGTCTTCGCGGAGACGTTCGAGCCGGGCGCGGGCGCGCCGCGCCTGCGCGTGCTCGACTCGACCGACCCGGCGCAGGTGGCGCGCGTCGAGCGGCGGCTCGACGCGGACCGCACGCTCTTCATCGTCGCGAGCAAGTCGGGCAGCACGCTCGAGCCGAACGTGTTCCACGCCTATTTCTTCGAGCGGCTGGCCTCGCGGCTGGGGCGCGCGCGCGCCGCCGCGCGCTTCGTGGCGATCACCGACCCCGGCTCGAGCCTCGAGCGTCTCGCCGCCTCGGAGGGCTTCCTGCGGACGTTCGCCGGCGTGCCGTCGATCGGCGGACGGTTCTCGGCGCTGTCGAACTTCGGCATGGTGCCGGCCGCGGTGATGGGCCTCGACGTCGCCGGGCTCGCCGCGCGCGCCGCGGCCATGGCGCGCGCGTGCGCCGCCGGCCGGCCCGTCGCCGACAACCCCGGCGCCCGCCTCGGGCTGGCTCTGGGCCTGGCCGCGCGCGCGGGGCGCGACAAGGTGACGCTCATCGCGTCGCCCGCCATCTCGGATCTCGGCGCGTGGCTCGAGCAGCTCATCGCCGAGTCCACCGGCAAGCAGGGCAAGGCGCTCATCCCCGTGGCCGGCGAGCGCACGGGCCCGCCCGAGGTCTACGGCGACGACCGCGTGTTCGTGTACCTGCGGCTCGCGGAGACCGCGGACGCGGGCGACGACGCGCGCGTCGACGCGCTCGCGCGCGCGGGCCACCCCGTGGTCCGCCTCGCGCTGGCCGATCGCCGGGACCTTGCCGCCGAGTTCTTCCGCTGGGAGATCGCGACGGCGGTCGCGGGCGCGGTCCTCGGCATCAACCCGTTCGACCAGCCGGACGTGGAGGCGAGCAAGGTGGCCACGCGCCGCCTGACCGACGCCTACGAAGAGACGGGCGAGCTGCCCGCCGAGTCGCCGATCGTGGACGAGGGCGGCGTGAAGCTCTTCACGGACGAGGCGAACGCGCGCGATCTGCTCGCACGCGGCCGGGTCACCCGACGCCGCCGCCGTGATCCGCGCGCACCTCGCGCGCCTCGGCGCCGGCGACTACTTCGCGCTGCTCGCCTACGTGGACCGGAACGCGTCCCACGCGGCCGCGCTCGAGACCATGCGCCACCTCGTGCGCGACCGCGCGCGCGTCGCGACCTGCCTCGGCTTCGGGCCGCGCTTCCTGCACTCGACCGGACAGGCCTACAAGGGCGGCCCCAACTCGGGCGTGTTCCTGCAGGTCACGTGCGACGACGCGGCCGACCTGCCGGTCCCGGGCCGGCGCTACACCTTCGGCGTGGTCAAGGCCGCGCAGGCGCGGGGCGACTTCGAGGTGCTCGCCGAGCGCGGCCGCCGCGCCCTGCGCGTCCACCTCGGGCCCGACGTGACGCAGGGGCTGGAGACGTTGAAGAAGATGACGGGGGCTTGAGGCTTGGGGCCTGACGTGGCGCAGGGCTTCAGCCCTGCGCCACGCGAGTCCCGAGTCCCGAGTCCCGTCTCGATCGCAGAGGAGATGTGATGCAGCTAGGCATGATTGGCCTCGGGCGGATGGGATCGAACATGGTCCGCCGCCTGATGAAGGATGGGCACGAGTGCGTGGTGTTCGATCTCGACCAGAAGAACGTGGCGCGCCTGGTTGGCGAAGGCGCCACGGGCGCGGCGTCGATTGACGACCTGGCCGCGAAGCTGAAGGCGCCGCGCGCGGTGTGGGTGATGGTGCCGTCCGGCGACGCCACCGAGCAGACGGTCGGCGCGCTCGGCGGGAAGCTCTCGAAGGGCGACACGATCATCGACGGCGGCAACTCGTATTTCAAGGACGACGTCCGGCGGGCGGCGGAGCTGGCGAAGCGGGGCGTCCACTACGTGGACGCCGGCACGAGCGGCGGCGTCTGGGGCCTCGAGCGCGGCTACTGCCTCATGATCGGCGGGCCGGACGAGGCCGTGCGCCGGCTCGACCCGATCTTCGCGACGCTCGCGCCGGGCGCCGGCTCAATCGACCGGACGCCCGGACGCGAGGCGCGCGCGAGCACGGCCGAGCGCGGCTACCTGCACTGCGGGCCGAGCGGCGCGGGCCACTTCGTGAAGATGGTGCACAACGGCATCGAGTACGGCCTGATGCAGGCCTACGCCGAGGGCTTCGACATCCTGAAGGGCGCCGCCGGCGGCGAGATGCCCGAGGCGATCCGCTACGCGATCGACCTCGCCGACGTGGCCGAGGTCTGGCGGCGCGGCAGCGTCGTCGGATCGTGGCTGCTCGACCTCACGTCGCGGGCGCTGGCGAAGGACGCCGCCCTCGAGGGCTTCGCCGGCTTCGTGCACGACTCGGGCGAGGGGCGCTGGACCGTGCAGGCCGCGGTCGAGGAGGCCGTGCCGGCGCACGTGATCACGGCCGCGCTCTACGCGCGGTTCCGGTCCCGCGAGACGCACACCTTCGGCGAGAAGCTGCTCTCGGCCATGCGCAACGAGTTCGGCGGACACCAGGAGTAGAGCTGATGACGGAGGCCAGGGGCCAGAGGCCGGAGGCCGGGCGGGCGAAGAGGCCGGCCGGGCCGTGCGTGCTCGTGATCTTCGGCGCGTCGGGCGATCTCACGCGCCGCAAGCTCGCGCCGGCCCTCTACAACCTCGCGCGCGCCGGCCTGCTCTCCGATCGCGTGGCCGTCGTCGGCTTCTCGGGCTCCGAGTTCAGCGACGACGCGTTCCGGGAACGCCTGAGCGGCGACCTGCAGGCGTTCGCGGAGAAGGACTTCGACGCGGCGCTGTGGGAGCGGATCGCCGGACGGATCGTCTACTCGCAGGGCGACGCGCACGACCCGGCGGCCTACGAGCGGCTCCGCGCCGCGCTCGCCCGGACCGACGAGCGGCACGGCACCGGCGGCAACTACCTCTTCTACCTGGCGACGCCGCCGTCGCTCTTCGGCGAGATCGCGCGCCAGCTCGGGCAGGCCGGCCTCACGCGCGAGGACGAGGGCTGGCGGCGGCTCGTGATCGAGAAGCCGTTCGGCCGGGACCTCGACTCGGCGATCGCGCTCAACCGCACGCTGCAGGAGATCGTGGACGAGCGGCAGATCTACCGCATCGATCACTACCTCGGCAAGGAGACCGTGCAGAACATCATGGTCTTCCGCTTCGCCAACGGGATCTTCGAGCCGATCTGGAACCGCCGCTACGTCGACCACGTGCAGATCACGGTGGCCGAGGAGCTCGGGGTCGGGACGCGCGGGCGCTACTACGAGGAGGCGGGCGCGCTCCGGGACATGGTGCCGAACCACCTGTTCCAGCTGCTCGCGCTGACCGCCATGGAGCCGCCCACCTCGTTCGAGGCGAACGCCGTGCGCGACGAGAAGGGCAAGGTGCTGCAGGCGATCCAGCCGGCGGGGCCCGAGGACGTGCTGCGGCGCACCGTGCGCGGGCAGTACGGCGCGGGCACGGTGGACGGCGCCGGGGTGCCCGCCTACCGCGCCGAGGCGCGCGTGCCGCCCGACTCGACGCGCGAGACCTACGCCGCGCTCAAGATCCTCATCGACAACTGGCGCTGGGCCGACGTGCCCTTCTACCTGCGTACCGGCAAGCGGCTGCCGAAGCGGCTGACCGAGATCGCGATCCAGTTCAAACGCGCGCCCGCCGTGCTCTTCCGGCAGGCGGGCGTCGAGCGCCCGGAGCCCAACCAGCTGGTGCTGCGCCTCCAGCCGGACGAGGGCATCTCGCTCCGCTTCGGCGCCAAGGTGCCCGGCGCCGTGCTGGGCATCGGCCCGGTCGACATGGACTTCTGCTACGCCGACTACTTCGGGTCCACGCCGTCGACCGGCTACGAGACGCTGCTCTACGACTGCATGAACGGCGACGCGACGCTCTTCCAGCGCGCCGACAACGTCGAGGCGGGCTGGCGGATCGTCGCGCCCATCCTCGACGTGTGGAGCGCGATCCCGCCGCGCCGCTTCCCGAACTACGCGGCGGGCTCGTGGGGCCCCGACGAGGCCGACGAGCTCCTCGGCCGCGACGGCCGCACGTGGCGCCGCCCGTGACGGGCCGGGCTGACCGCCTCTGTACGTAGCGCACACCTTCCGCCTTCGCTGAAGCTCCGGCGGACTCGCCGTAGCCTTGGCGGAGGCGGTCAAGTGTGCGCCTCTCCGGCGCAGGGCTGAAGCCCTGCGCTACGAACGCCCGCGCCCTTCGCGGGGCGGCGGCGTCATCACCGGGTGCGCCTGGCCGCGGTGGCACGTGTAGCAGGTGACGCGGGCCTGCTCGGGCGCCTCGGCCTTCTCCCCGGCCTCGTGCCCTTCCGCCGCCTCCTTCCCCTCGGCCTCCGCGGTCTCGTCGCGCTCGACCGTGACGCCCTTCAGGTAGTCGCTGTTGATGGCCATCACCATCGTGAGCATCTTCCGGGCGGTCTCCTTCTGCGGCTTGGCGTCCGACATGAAGTCGTAGGTGTCGAGCGGCTGGCCCTCCTCGCCCTTGTGGCAGAACGCGCAGCGCACGCCGAGGCCGGCGGTGAACCCGCGCATGGTCCGCACCAGATCGTCCTTGCTGATGTTCTTGGGCAGCACCTTCAGGTTCACCGGATCGGGCGGGACCCAGCGCGCGCGCTGCGCGTGGATCGCGCGCGGCGCGCCGAGCGTGAAGACGAGAGCGAGCGCGAGCGCGCCCGCGACTGCGTAGACCGGTCGTCGCATGCGGATTGGCCTCCTCGAGTGAAGTCGTCGCCCCGGGGTGGCACAGGTCCCTGACCTGTGCGCCACCCAGGTCGCAGACCTGGGCCGCCAGCCTGCCCCCCGGCGGGCCACCAGCCTCCCCTCAGTGTGAACCTCGTTAGCTTCCTCCGGACCGCCGCCGGAAGGCAAGGGGACGCGCGGGCCGGACCTTGCCAGCCACCGCCACGACGGCATAGGCTCGGATCGGCGGCCCCGGCGGGCCGGACACCCTATGCGGATTCTGGTCGTCGAGGACGACGCGACCATCTCGGGCTTCGTGGCGAAGGGGCTGCGGGAGGCGGGCTACGCGGTGGACGAAGCCGCCGACGGCGAGCGCGGGCTCGCGCTGGCCGTGGAGACGACCTACGACGCGGCGATCGTGGACATCATGCTGCCCCGGCGCGACGGCCTGAGCCTCATCGAGGAGCTGCGCCGGCGGCGGGTCACCACGCCCGTGCTGATCCTGAGCGCGAAGCACTCGGTCGACGACCGGGTGCGCGGCCTGCAGACCGGGGGCGACGACTACCTCACCAAGCCCTTCGCGTTCGCCGAGCTGCTCGCGCGCGTGCAGGCGCTGCTCCGCCGCGCGTCGGGCACCGCCGAGCCGATGCGCCTGGTCGTCGGCGACCTCACGCTCGACCTGATCACCCGCGACGTGCGCCGCGGCGACCAGCCCGTCGAGCTCCGCCCGCGGGAGTACGCGCTGCTCGAGTACCTGATGCGCAACGCCGGGCGCGTCGTCTCGAAAACGATGATCCTGGCGCACGTGTGGGACTACCGCTTCGACCCGGGCACGAACGTGGTGGACGTGCTCGTGTTCCGGCTGCGCGAGAAGATCGACCGCAGCTTCGAGACCCGGCTGCTGCACACCGTGCGAGGCGTGGGCTATGTCCTCAAGGTGGACTGACCGGCTGCGCCACGCGCTGGGCTTCCGCCTGGCGCTCTGGTACGCCGTCATCTTCGTCGCGAGCTCGCTCGCCGTCACCGGCCTGACCTACTTCCTGCTCGCCTCGTCGCTGCAGCAGCGCGACCGCGAGATCATCGAGAACAGCCTCACCGAGTACGTGCGCGCCTATACGCAGGGCGGCCTGCCGGCGCTCAGCCGGGCGATCGCGAACGACCAGGCCGCCGGCCGGCGCGAGGGGCTGTTCGTGCGCGTCCTCGGCCGCCACGAGCAGCTCACCTTCATGAGCATGCCGGGCTCGGCGGGCGAGTTCGACCTCGACCGGCTGCAGGCGCCCGGCTGGGGGATCGCGCCCAGCCGGCGACAGAACATCGTGCTGGAGGTCGCGTCGGTCCAGCTCCCCGACGGCACGCTCGTCCAGGTGGGCAAGAGCACGGAGAGCCGCGAGGCCCTGCTCCAGCGCTTCCGCGACGTGGCGAGCCTCGTCACGCTCACCGTCGTCCTGATCGCGCTCGTCGGCGGCGCCGCGCTCAACCGATCGGCGCTCCGGCCGATCAACCACCTGATCGAGGTCGTGCGGGGCGTCACCCGCACCGGGCGCATGGACGCGCGCGTGCCGGTGCGCCAGACGGGCGACGCGGTGGACGAGCTCAGCGGCCTCTTCAACCTGATGCTCGCGCGCATCGAGGGCCTCGTGCAGGCCATGCGCGGCGCGCTCGACAACGTCGCCCACGACCTCCGCACGCCCATGGCGCGCCTGCGCAGCGTGGCCGAGACCGCCCTCGCCGAGGCCCGGACCCCCGACGACTACCGCGAGGCGCTCGCCGACTGCCTCGAGGAGTCCGACCGCATCGTGACGATGCTCGAGGTGCTGATGGACATCTCGGAGGCCGAGACCGGGACGATGCGGCTCGAGCGGCGCCCGACCGAGGTCGCCGCCGTGGTGCGCGACGCGATCGAGCTCTACAGCGACGTGGCCGAGGAGCGCCAGGTGACCATCCACCAGGACCTGCCGCCCGCCCTCTCCGTCGTCGGCGACCCGGCGCGGCTGCGCCAGGTGCTCACCAACCTGCTCGACAACGCCATCAAGTACACGCCCGCCGGCGGACGGATCGACGTTGCCGCGCGCGAGGCCGCCGGCGCCGTCATCGTGTCGGTCCGCGACACCGGCTGCGGGATCCCGGCCGCCGACCTGCCGCGGATCTGGGAGCGCCTCTACCGCGGCGACGCCAGCCGCTCCGAACGCGGCCTCGGTCTCGGCCTCAGCCTCGTCCGCGCCGTCGTCGAGGCGCACGGCGGCAAGGTCACCGTCGAGAGCATCCCGGGCGAGGGATCGACCTTCCTCGTGAGCCTCCCCGCGGCGCCCGCCGCCCCCGGGCCGACCGCCGCCAGCTGAACCGCAACGTTGCAAGCGGTGAAACGTCAGGACGTTTCGTTTCACCGTTATGTGTCACTCCGCCTCTCTGCTGCCCCCTGACCGCTGACGTCTGCCCCCTGAAGGCTGGCCCCGCCGAAGCCCGCAGGGCGAAGGCGGGCCTTTCACCGATGTAATCCCCCGGCAACCGCACTGAAAGGGCCCCGATCGTCTTAATAGATAGGTGACCGGAGCGAAGGCACTCGCTCCGGGATCCGGAGACACAACGAAGACCCACAGGGCGGCCCGGCCGCCCGAGAGACCAGAAAAGGGAGTGAACGACAATGAACGGCAACGACAACGAGACAAGAGCGCGCAGGCGGACGTCGCGAGTGGTGACGGCCTCGCTGGCCGGCCTGGCGGTGCTCTTGGTGCTTTCCACGGCGGCCTGGCGCGACATCGACGCGCGGAGCGCGAACAACCCGCCCGCGACCGCGAAGGCGGCCGAGGCGGCGAGCCCGGCGCCCGCGGCCACGGTGCCCGCGGCGCCGCCCACCGTCGATTCCTACGCGAACATCGTGGAGAAGGTGGCGCCCTCGGTGGTCACCATCCAGGCCGAGCGGAAGGCGAAGGTCCAGCCCGCGGGGATGCCCGACGACCCGTTCTTCCGGCAGTTCTTCTTCGGCAACCAGATACCGCAGCAGATGCAGCCGCGGGTCGTGCCCGAGCGCGACCTGGGGTCCGGCGTGATCGTCGGCTCGAGCGGCTACATCCTGACGAACGACCACGTGGTGCACGGCGCCCAGTCGATCCGGGTGACGCTCAAGGACGGGCACACCTACGACGCGAAGCTGGTCGGCACGGACCAGCCGAGCGACCTCGCGCTGCTGAAGATCGACGCCGGAACGCTGCCCGCCGCGACGCTGGGCAACTCCGACCAGGTGCGCGTCGGCGACGTCGCGCTGGCCATCGGCGACCCGCTGGGCATCGGCCAGACGGTGACGATGGGCATCATCAGCGCGAAGGGGCGCCAGACGACCATCGGGGACGGCAGCTACGAGGACTTCCTGCAGACCGACGCCCCGATCAACCGCGGCAACTCCGGCGGCCCGCTCGTGAACACCGAGGGCCAGGTCATCGGCATCAACTCGCAGATCCTCTCGCCCTCGGGCGGCAGCATCGGCATCGGCTTCGCGATCCCGTCCGACATGGCGAAGAACGTGATGGCGCAGCTCAAGACCAACGGCGCCGTGAAGCGGGCCCAGCTCGGCGTGATGGTCCAGCCCGTGACGTCGGACATGGCCGCCAACCTCGGCCTGGCCCAGGTGCAGGGCGCGATCGTGAGCAACGTGGACAAGGGCAGCGCCGCCGCCAAGGCGGGCGTGGAGCGCGGCGACGTCATCCTGAAGTTCGACGGCCGTGACGTGAAGGACCCGAACACCCTGAAGAACCGGATTGCCGAGCATCAGCCGGGCACCCAGGCCACGCTCACGGTGCTGCGCGACGGCCACCAGCAGCAGCTCGACGCGACGCTGGGCGAGGCGCAGAGCGCCGAGTCGGTGAGCTCGAACGGCGAGGCGGGCAACGGCCAGGGCCGGTTCGGGATGACCGTGCAGCCGCTGACGCCCGACATCGCGCGCCAGATCCAGGTGGATCCGTCCACCCACGGCCTCGTGGTGACCGACGTCGATCCGTTCGGCAAGGCGGCCAGCGCCGGCCTGCAGAAGGGTGACGTCATCGAGCAGGTCAACGGCCAGCCCGTGGCGACCGTGAGCCAGCTCCGCGGCGCGCTCGACCGCTCGACCGGCCGGCCCGCGCTCCTGCTGGTCGACCGCGCCGGAAACACCTTCTATCTCACGCTTCGGGCGGCGTAACTCCCTCGCCGTCCGGGCGCCCGGGGCCTGTGGTCCGCGGCAGCATCGGGGGCTGTCGCGGACCCAGGCAGCGGGTGCCCGGGTCCGTCCTCCTGTTAGACTGTGGCCGGCGCGTCCCGCGCCGGCCATGTCGCACTCCTCGAGACCCGTCCCGTCCGCCCGAACCGACGTCCTCGTCGTGGGCGCCGGGGCCGCCGGCCTGGCCACGGCCATCTTCACGCGCCGCCTCGCCCCCTCGCGATCCGTCCTCGTCGTCGACGGCGCCCGGGCGCCTGGCGCCAAGATCCTCGTGAGCGGCGGGTCCCGCTGCAACGTCACCAACGCGTCGGTGTCCGAGCGCGACTTCCGGGGCGGCCGGCCCGCCATCGTGCGCCGCGTGCTGCAGGCGCTGCCGGTGGCCGAGACGGTCGCCTTCTTCCACGGCCTGGGCGTCGGGCTGCGCGAGGAGCCGGGCGGCAAGCTCTTTCCCGGGACGAACCGGTCGCGCGACGTGCTCGACGCGCTCGTCGGCGCGGTCGAGGCAGAGGGGGCCGAGGTCCGCGCCGGCCATCGCGTGACCGACGTGCGGCCCGCCGAGGGCGGCTTCCAGGTCGAGACCAGCCGCGGCGATCTGGCCGCGCGCGCCGTCGTGCTGGCCACGGGCGGCCGCGCGCTCCCCAAGTCGGGCAGCGACGGCGCGGGCCTCGCAATCGCCGAGCGGCTGGGCCACACCGTCGTGCCGACAACGCCCGCGCTCGTGCCCCTCACGCTGGACGGCGGGACGCACCGCCGCCTGGCGGGCGTCGCCCAGGACGTCGAGCTGACGCTGTGGGTGGCGGGCAGGGTCGCGACCCGCGTCGCGGGCCCGCTGCTGTGGACGCACTTCGGCGCGAGCGGCCCGGCCGTCCTGGACGTGTCGCGCCACTGGCTCCGCGCACGGCTCGAAGGTCGGCCCGTGCGGCTGACCGCCAGCTTCCTGCCGGGCGAGCCGTTCGACCGCGCCGACGCGCGCTGGACGGCGCTGGCCTCGGCGCACCCGCGCGCGACCGTGCAGGGCACGCTGGCCGCAATGGTGCCCGCCTCGGCCGCCGCCGCGCTCCTCGACGAGCTGGAGATCGACGCGGGCCTGCCGCTCGCGCGGCTTTCCCGGAACGCCCGCCGCCGGCTCGTCCACGCGCTCGTCGAGTGGCCGCTCGAGGTCACCGGATCGCGCGGCTACACGTACGCGGAGGCCACGGCTGGCGGCGTCGCGCTCGAGGAGATCGATCCGGGCACGATGGCGTCCCGAGTCTGCCCGGGACTGTGGCTGGTCGGCGAGATCCTCGACGTCGACGGCCGCCTCGGCGGCTTCAACTTCCAGTGGGCGTGGTCGAGCGCCCGAGCCGCCGCGAGCGGCCTGGCCGCCACGCCCCGCTGAGCCGCCCCCCTCGATCGTCGGTCTTCGCCGCAGGACCCCGACAAAATCAGTCGGATTACTGGGCCGGTTCTTGCTATTTCCAGGTCGGGCGCTGTTACCTTCCCCGAGCTTGTGAATCTTTGCACAAGGGGGGCGCCAGCCACGACCTCCGTCACGGGTGGGACTCTATGGATGCACTGTCGCGCCGGCGGTTCCTGAAGATCTCCACGGCCACGCTCGGCCTCGCCACGGCCGGCGGGGCCGCCGGTCCGCTCACCCGGCGCCTCGCGGCCCGGGCGGCCGGTCCCGCGGGGCCCACGGGAATCCAGCGGATTCCGACCTACTGCAGCATCTGCTTCTGGAAGTGCGGGGCCATCGCCACGGTCCGCGACGGCGAGCTGTGGAAGATCGAAGGCAACCCCGAGGACCCGCTCAGCCGCGGCCGGCTGTGCCCGCGCGGCACCGGCGGCATCGGCGCGCACTTCGACACGGACCGCCTGACGGCGCCGCTCATCCGGCGCACGACGCGCGGCGCCGACGAGTGGACGGCGGTCACCTGGGACGAGGCGCTGAGCCACATCGCCGAGCGCATGCAGCGGATCAAGGCCCAGTACGGGCCCGAGTCCGTCGCGTTCTTCTCGCACGGCGTCGGCGGCACGTTCCTCAAGCACACGCTCAAGGCCTACGGCACGCCGAACATCACGGCGCCCTCGGGCGCGCAGTGCCGCGGCCCCCGCGACACCGGCTTCACCCTGACCTTCGGCGAGGACGCCGGCTCGCCCGAGCGCACCGACATCAAGCACGCGTCCTGCCTGGTCCTCATCGGCTCGCACCTGGGCGAGAACATGCACAACACCCAGGTGCAGGAGTTCGCCGAGGCCGTGGCCGCCGGCGCGTCGATCATCGTCGTGGACCCGCGCTTCTCGATCGCGGCGGGCAAGGCGAAGCACTACCTGCCGATCAAGCCCGGCACCGACATCGCGCTGCTGCTCGCGTGGATGCACGTGCTGGTCAACGAGGACCTCTACGACAAGGCCTACGTCGAGAAGCACGGTTTCGGCTTCGACGCGTTCAAGGCGGAGATCGCGCCCTACACGCCCGAGTGGGCGTACCCCGAGACGGGGATCGAGCCCGCGGTCATCCGCGAGACCGCGCGCGAGATGGCGCGCCACAAGCCCGCGACGCTCGTGCACCCGGGCCGCCACTCGGCCTGGTACGGCAACGACGCGCAGCGCAGCCGCGCCGTCGCGCTCGTCAACGCGCTGCTCGGCAGCTGGGGGCGCAAGGGCGGGCTCTACACGCCCGTCGCGATGGACATCCCGGGCTACCCGTACCCGCCGTACCCGAAGCCGGCGCGCGGCGAGGCCGACGACCCGGACGGCAAGTACCCGTTCAAGACCGAGTCGATCACGACCGGCATCCGCGACGCGACGATCACGGGGCGGCCGTACCCGATCAAGAGCTGGTGGGTCTACGGCACCAACCTGATGGAGTCGCTGCCGAACCAGGCGGAGACGATCAAGGCGATCCAGAACCTCGATCTGATGGTCGTCGTCGACGTCGTGCCCAGCGAGATCGCCGGGTGGGCCGACGTGGTGCTGCCCGAGGCGGTGTACCTGGAGCGGCACGACGAGCTGAACCTCAACTGGTTCCGCGAGCCGTACGTGGGGATCCGCCAGCCCGTCGTCGAGGCGCCGGCGGACCAGAAGCCGAACTGGTGGATCGCGCGCGAGCTGGCCCTCAAGATGGGCCTCGGCGCGTACTACCCCTGGAAGACCATCGACGAGTACCTGGAGTACCGCGTCACGAAGGCGGGCCTCAGCTACGACGAGCTGAAGCGGAAGGGCATCATCCACGGCGCGCCGCAGCCGATCTACTTCGACGAGGGCGTGCCCGAGGAGTTCCCGACGCCGTCGGGGAAGATCGAGTTCTATTCGCTGCAGCTGCGCGACAAGGGGCACGACCCGGTGCCGAAGTACACGGCGCCGGAGGACCCGCCGCCCGGCGCGTTCCGCCTGCTCTTCGGGCGGACGCCGGTGCACACGTTCAGCCGCACGCAGACCAACCCGATCCTCGACGACATGATGCACGAGAACGAGGTGTGGGTGAACGCGGGCGTCGCCGCGCGCTACGGCCTGACGAGCGGCGCGTACGTCCGGCTGAAGAACCAGGACGGCGTCGTGTCGAACCGCGTGAAGGTGAAGGCCACCGAGCGCATCCGGCCCGACTGCGTGTACATGGTGCACGGCTTCGGGCACACCTCGAAGCGGCTGACGCGCACCTACCTCGCCGGCGCGAGCGACTCGCGCCTGATTACCCGGGTCAACGTGGACCCGCTGATGGGCGGCACCGGCATGAACGTGAACTTCGTCACCCTCGAGGCGGAGGCCTGACGCTATGGCGCGCTATGGCATGGCCATCGACACGACCAAGTGCGTCGGCTGCATGGACTGCGTCGTCGCCTGCAAGACCGAGAACCAGGTGCCCGAGGGCCTGAACCGGGACTGGATCGCGTACCAGACCGACGGCACGTATCCGACGCTGCACATGGAGATCCGGTCGGAGCGGTGCAACCACTGCGACGAGCCGCCCTGCGTGGAGTGCTGCCCGACGGGCGCGAGCCACGTCGAGGACTTCGGGAAGATCGTGCTCGTGACCGAGGACGAGTGCATCGGCTGCAAGGCGTGCCTGGCGTCGTGCCCGTACGAGGCGCGGTTCATCAACCCGAAGGGCTACGCCGACAAGTGCACGTTCTGCATCCACCGCGTGAAGGAGGGGCTGGACCCGGCGTGCGTGTCGGTCTGCCCGACGCACTGCATGACGTTCGGCGACCTGGACGACCCGCAGAGCGAGGTGAGCCGGCTGCTCGTGTCGCGGCGGCACCACCCGCTGAAGCCCGACGCCGGCACGAAGCCGCGGATCTTCTACCTGACGTGAGCGAGGAGCTGACTCAGACTGACGGCGTCGCGCGGGCCTTCAGGCCTGCGCGGCCCACGAGAGACACGCGATGACCGAGCTCGTCCTGACCCGTCACAACGCGTTGATCGATCCGCTGTTCCACGCCTGGGGCTGGGAGATTCCCGTCTACCTGTTCCTCGGCGGCCTGGTCGGCGGCACGATGATGATCACCGGCTACATCATGCTCAAGGGCCGGCACCGCGAGAACTCGTGCGTGTGCTCGGTGCTGCCGCTCCTGGGCCTGGGGATGCTCAGCGTGGGCATGCTGGCGCTCTTCCTCGACCTGGAGCACAAGCTCTACGTCTGGCGCCTCTACACCACGTTCCAGGTGTCGTCGCCCATGTCGTGGGGCGCCTGGATTCTGCTGCTGGTCTACCCGGCGCTGGCCGTCGCCTGGCTCGTCCGGCTGCCGTCGTTCCTGCGGGTCGGCCCAGTCGGCCGTCTGGCCGATTTGCTGGGGGAGAGCCCGCGCGCCATCTGGCTCATCGGGTACATCAACCTGGCCGTGGGCGGCATGCTGGGCATCTACACCGGGATCCTGCTCAGCTCGCTGGGCAGCCGGCCGTTCTGGAACAGCGCGCTGCTCGGGGTGCTGTTCCTGCTGTCGGGCCTGTCGGCCGCGGCCGCGTTCGTGCACATCGTCGCGTGGGACCGCACCGAGCGCGAGCTGCTGGCGCGCGCCGACAACATCTTCATCTCGCTCGAGCTCGTGACGCTCGTGCTCTTCCTCACCGGGCTGCTCAGCTCCGGCGCCTCGCACAAGGCGGCGGCGGCGCTGGTGCTCGGCGGACCGTTCACCGCGGTCTTCTGGGTCGGCGTGGTGGCCCTCGGGCTCGTGCTGCCCCTCGTCATGCAGTCGCTCGCCGTGACGCACCGCACGATCCACAGCGCCGTCGTGCCCGTCATGGTGATTGCCGGCAGCCTCGTGCTGCGCTTCGTGTTCGTGTACGCCGGGCAGTACAGCCACTGGCTGTAGGCCCGGCGATTGCCGCCGTCCGCGGCCGGCGAGGCCGGCCGCGCGTGGAGTACCGGAGATGAACGTCAGAACTGATACCGCCGACGCCCTGGCCGCGCCCCTCGCCGACGACCACGCGATCGTCCGCGAGGCCGCCCCCTATTCCAACCCCTACCTGGCCGGCATCGGCCTGGGTCTGGTGCTGCTCGCCGCGTTCGTGATCATGGGACGCGGCCTCGGCGCCTCGGGCGCCTTCAAGGCCTTCACCGCGTGGGCGGTGAACCTGGTCGCGCCCGGCTACGCGCACTCGCGCGCGTTCCTGGCCGACTACCTGTCGGACCCGACCACGAGCCCGCTCAAGAGCTGGCTGGTCTTCGAGGTCGTGGGCGTGTTTGCCGGCGGCCTGATCTCGGCGCTGCTCGCGCGCCGCGTCCGTCTCGGCGTCGAGAAGGGCCCGCGCGTGACGACGGGCGCCCGGCTGGCGCTCGCCTTCGGCGGCGGCGCGATCTCGGCGGTCGGCGCGGCGATCGCCCGCGGCTGCACGAGCGGCCAGGCGCTCACCGGGGGCGCGCTGCTGAACCTCGGCAGCTGGGCCTTCATGTTGTCGGTCTTCGCCGGCGCATACGGCGTGGCGTATTTCGTGCGGGGAGAGTGGAGATGATGGCCCCCTTCTTCAAGTTCGGCGCGTTCGGTGACGAGACGAGCCTCATCGTCGCCTTCGTCATCGGCATCGGCTTCGGCTTCTTCCTCGAGCGCGCGGGCTTCGCCAGCGCGCGCAAGCTCGTCGCGCAGTTCTACCTGAACGACCTCGCCGTGTTCAAAGTCATGTTCACGGCCATCGTCACCGCGCTGCTGGGCGTGACGTACCTGTCGTGGATCGGCGTGCTGGACCTGTCGGAGGTCTACCTGGTGCCCACCTTCGTCGTGCCGCAGATCGTCGGCGGCCTGGTGCTGGGCGCCGGCTTCGTCGTGGGCGGCTACTGCCCGGGCACGTCGGCCGTGTCGATCGCCTCGGGCAAGCTGGACGGCCTCGTGTTCGCCCTCGGCCTCATCGGCGGCACGCTCGGCTTCGCCGAGCTGTACCCGCACATCCAGGGCTTCTTCACCTCGACGTCGCTCGGCCAGACGACGATCCCGGTCTATTTCAACCTGCCGTACGGGCTGGTGGTGTTCGGCGTGGTGTTGATGGCGCTCGGCGGGTTCTACGGCGCCGGGTTCGTCGAGAAGGCGTTCGCGAAGCGCGCCTAGTCTGTGGGGCCGGCTTCAGCCGGCCCGGGGCGAAGCCCCACGGAGAAGAGATCGATGCGCAAGTGGCTTTCGGGACTCACGCTCAACCAGAAGCTGGCGGTCGCCGCGTTCACGCTCGGGCTGGTGGCCGTCGCGGCGAAGCCCGTGGCGCACAACGGCCTGGTGCTGAACGCGCGCGCCATGGACACGCTCGTGACACGGGGCATCGACGCCGTGCAGCCGATGGACCTCGCCGACTGGATCATCAAGGGCCAGGGCGGCTTCCGGCTCATCGACCTGCAGTCGCCCGCCGCCTACGCGAAGTACCACATCCCCGGTGCGGAGAACGTGGACGTGGACGCGATCAGCGAGTACCCGCTCCTGCGCACCGAGCGGATCGTGATCTACGCGAAGGACGACATGCGGGCCGCCGAGGCGTGGTACCTGCTGAAGGCGCGGGGCTACCAAGGCGTGTACGCGCTCGAGGGCGGCCTGGACGGCTGGATGAGCACCGTGCTCTTCCCCGGGCTGGCCGAGAACCCGACGCCCGAGCAGCAGCGGACCAACGACCGGCTGCGCGCCGTCAGCGCCTTCTTCGGCGGCACGCCGCACCTGGGCGGCGCCACGGTCGTGGCGACCGCGGCGCGGGAGCTGCCGAAGGTGGTGGCGCCCACGCTCGCCACGTCGGCCAAGCCCGTGAAGCGGAAGAAGAAGGAAGGCTGCTAGGCAGCGGTCAGGGGTCAGCGGTCAGGAGGAGCTTCCTGCCCGCTGGCCGCACGGCTACTCCATCAGGTAGCGTCGGTCGCGATAGGGGAACCCCTCGAGTTCCGCATCGCGCGTTTCGTCATAGGCGAAATAGGCGCGCTCCTCGCTGATCACGCCAGCGCGCATCTCGTACCGCTCGCTGCCTCGCATCTTCAGGCGCGAGCTGCTTCCCGGCGGAGTCCAAATGAGGCTCCATTCGCTCACAACGCGGTCTCCCCGGGCGTTGATTTCGTCGATTGCCCAGACGGTGTTGGACACCTGCTTGAACTTGCGCCAGAAGCGAGCCAGGTGGTCGGCGCCCCTGCTTGTCCTCCGTCACGTCCAAGCCTCCTCGCTCAGCGCCCCGCCTGCCCCCTGCCCCCTGACCCCTGACCCCTGACCGCTGGCCTCAGGCCTCGAGCCCCCAGCCCCGGGCCCCAAGCCCGTATAATCCGGTCAGCTTCCACACACCCGAGCCCGGTCCGCCGCGCGGACGCCCGCGCCGCCGGACACCTGCAGGAGCGACCGGATGACCGACATCACGAGCGTCCTCGACTACCACCTGTTCTCCATCGGCAACCAGCCCATCACGCCCGCCCAGCTCATCGTGCTGATCGTGGCGCTCGTCGTGACGGCGGTCCTCGCGCGCGGGACGCACCGCCTGGTCGAGGAGCGCGTGCTGCGCCACATGCCCGAGGGCCAGCGCTACACGCTGGCGCGGCTGAGCCACCACGCCATCTGGCTGCTCGGCATCGTGGTCGGGCTGCGCCTGGTGAACATCGACCTCACGGCGCTCACCATCGTGGTCGGCGCCCTCGGCCTCGGCGTCGGCCTCGGCCTGCAGAACATCGTCGCCGACTTCACGGCGGGCATCGTGCTGCTGTTCGAGCGCCCCATCAAGGTGCACGACCGCGTGACGTCGGAGACCTTCGAGGGCAACGTGGTCGCGATCAACTTCCGCGCGACGACCATCGTGACCAACGACAACATCACGATGATCGTCCCCAACTCGGTGTTCGTGAACCACCGCGTGATCAACTGGTCGCACGAGGACCCGAAGATCCGCATCCACGTGCCGATCGGCGTAGCCTACGGCTCCGACGTGAAGCTGGTGACCGAGACGCTGCTGGAGCTGGCCAGGGCGGATGCGGGGGTGCGGGCCGAGCCGGCGCCGGCCGTTCATTTCGTGGAATTCGGGGACTCGTCGCTGAACTTCGAGCTGCTGGTGTGGATCGACAACCCGGCCGATCACTTCAGGCTGCGGAGCCGCCTCAACTACGCCATCGACGAGGCGTTCCGCGCCCGCGGCGTCCAGATCCCGTTCCCGCAGCGGGACCTGCACGTGCGCACGGTGCCCCCTGCCCTGCTACCGCAGGCCTGACACAGGAGTTGGCAGGGGGTAGCGGTCAGGAGGCAGCGGTCAGCAAGATCTTCCTGACCCCTGACGTCTGACTCCTGCCCCCTGTTCAGCGTCAGAAAATGAGGCGTCCGGTTGCCGACCGCTCCTCGCGCCGCGTCCCGATGCCGACCAGGCTGTAGGCGGGGCACCAGCCGAGAATGCCGGTCAGCAGCGGCACGAACGCCGCGATGCCGACGACCACGCCAAGCGTGCTGCCGGAGAGCGCGTGCCAGCCCACGTAGAGCAGCGCCACGCCCGCGAGCACCCGAACGACCCGGTCCCACCCTGCTTCGTTCACCAGCGTCATTTGACCGACCTCCCGGCCCGGAGAGACCGGGCCCTACCCTCCTGGATGCAGGAGGGGGGCGGGAGGTGACATCGGGGGGCAGGAATCGGAACAGCGGTCAGGGGTCAGGACGTCAGCAAGATCTTTCTGCCCGCTGACCGCTGACGGCTGACCGCTGAAACGAGGGCACGCCGGAGGCGGGCGTGGCCGTCGAACAGGGCCACGAAATCGGACTCGCGGCGGCCGCCCTTGGCGCGCAGGACCCGGGCCAGGGCCCGGCGGTCGGCCGGGGGCCAACGCGCCACGCCACGCAGCAGGAGGACGAGCGGCGCCAGGCGCTCCCAGGCCTGGCGCTCGCCCGCCGGAAACCGCCGCCAGTCGCCGGCGTCGAGGAGCTCGGCCGCCCCGGCGGCCGACTCCCGGACGGCGCGGTCGCGGTCGGGCCCGAAGCGGGCGTTGAGCGCGTCGGTCACCGCGAGGCCCAGCCGGTCGATCGGGAGCACCCCGATCACGTCGTCGCGGCGGGGCCCGAGGTCGAGGAACACGTTGCGCCGCGCCAGCCGGCGGAGCGTCGCGGGGCTGGACCGGTGCGACGGGCGCGCGGCCATGCGCGCGAGCTCGCGCCGGACCAGCCGCCGCACCCCGGCGTCGCGCGGCCGGAAGCCGAGCTTGTAGTAGAACCACCACGCGCCCGACTCGATGCCCTCCTCGTTCCCGTCGCCGAGCTGGTACGGGTAGATCGTGAACGTGTCGGTGCCGAACAGGGCGCGCACGACGCCGAGGAAGCGCCCGTAGGCGTAGGCGGCCTCGGCGCCGCGGAACGTCTCGAAGACGTTGAAGGCGATCTCGGACGAGCGCAGGAGCGCGCTCGCGAGGGCGTAGCCGATCGGCACGCCGTTCTGCAGCACGAGGAAGCCGTAGACGGCCTCGAGCAGCATCCGGCGCTCGGGCACGACGCCGAGGCAGGCGAACGTCAGGCCCCCGCCGCAGTCGACGATCCGCGCGTCGTCGAGCGAGGCGCCCTCGAAGGCGTCGAGGTCGCGGCTGCGCGTCACCATGGACTCACGCGCCAGGTCGACGTAGCGCGCCGCGGCGCGGCGGCCGACGGCGCGGATGGCGCGCGGCGGCGTTTGCGCCTCGGCGCGAAGGTCGGGCCGCCCGCGCCGGAGCGGCCCGGCGCGCGCGAAGAGCGGCGCCCGCGCGTCGCGCGCGCACGTCCGGCTCGGCGTCGCCGGGCCGGGCGCGAGCTTCAGCATCAGGCCCAGCTCCTCGTAGAAGTGATCGCGCACGAACGGCGCGGCGTCGAGCGCGGCGAGCCGCTCGACGAGGAACGCGGCGTCGGTCGCGCGCCCGCGCAGCCGGTCGAGCCACGCGCGGCCCTCGAGGGGCGGCTCGTCCTGCCCCGGGCTCTCGGCGTAGGCCGCGAGGAGCGTCAGGTGCCGCGCCACCTTCGTCTCGTCCACCTCGTCCCAGTCCACCGACAGGCGGTCGCCCCAGCGCGCGGCCAGCCAGCGCGCGGTCGCCGGCGTGAAGCGGTAGAAGGTGTCGGTGCCGGCGATGCCGCTGTCCTGGAGCGCGGCGCGGTGCCGCCCGAGGTCGGCGCGGCGCCCGAAGCTCGACAGCATCCGCGCCACCTGCGCGAACACCGCCGCGTCGTCCGGGTAGGCATGGAGGAAGCAGAGCCGCTCGTGCAGCTCGCGCACCTGGGCCGCGGTCGCGAGCCGCCCGCGCTCGAGCGCGCGCAGGAGCGCGAGACGCTCGCCCGCGAGCCCGGGCCCGTATTCGCCCTTCAGGGCGACCAGACGGCGCAGCGCGACGACTCCAGCCCTTCTCACGCCGCGCCCCTAGAACGGCCAGAGCGGGCGCGCCACGGGCATGAACGGCCACGGCGTGCCGATGAGCACGAGCAGCGTCGCGAGGCCGAAGAAGAGCGCCGCGGTGAAGTGGCGGGCGCGGTCGGTCGCCGCCTGCCGCAGCCGGACGCGGCCGACGTGCGCGAGCGCCAGCGCGACGAGCATGATCGTGATGTGCTCGGCCACCCAGAACCGGACCACGCCGTTCTGCATGGCGGCGCCCATGTTCAGGAACGCGCCCCTCGTGATCGGGCTCAGCACGAGGTACAGCAGCAGCCCGAGCAGGACCTGCACGTCGAAGGCGATGGTGAACAGCAGACCCGCGGTGCGGTCGCCGCCGGACCAGGGCTTCTTGAAGAACCAGCCCAGCTTGGCCCGGCCGGTCGCGTAGATCCCCAGCAGCACGACGGCCCACCGCACGAGGGAATGGAGCGCCAGGACGAATGAGAACATGGGGCCATTCTAGCGTATCGGCGATTGGCGATTGCCGATTGCCGATTGAAAGGCGTCCTGTCACGCCGCCCAGCGTGATCCGATGTTCTTCAATCGGCAATCGGCAATCGCCAATCGGCAATGCTCTATTCGTATCTCAGCGCCTTCAGCGGGTCGACGCCCGCGGCACGGCGGGCGGGCAGGTAGCAGGCCACGGCGGCCGCCGCGGCGAGCACGAGGGCGGTGGCGGCGTAACTCAGGCCGTCGCGCGCGCTCACGCCGACGAGCTGGCTGGCGAGGAGCGGCATGGCCGCGAACGCGGCCGCGAGGCCCAGCGCCACGCCCACCGCCGTCAGGCGCAGGCCTTCGCCCACCACGAGCCGCAGCACGTCGCCGCGCTGCGCGCCGAGGGCCAGACGCACGCCGATCTCCGGCGTCCGCTGGCTCACGGCGAACGCCAGCAGGCCGTAGAGGCCGACCGACGCGAGGAGCAGCGCGATCAGGCCGAAGCCGCCGAGCAGCGACGCGGCCAGCCGCGGGATGAACGTGGCCATGTCGCGGTGCTCGGCCATGGTCGTCACGTCGAACAGGGGCAGGTTCGGGTCGACGTCGGCCATCGCCGCGCGCACCCCTCCCACGACCGCCGAGGGGGCCCCCGCCGTCCGGACGATGAGCGTCGTGTCGGGGCGGTAGAACGTGTAGACCGGCAGGTACATGTACGCCACGGGCGGCGCCGACGGACCCGCGTACTCGACGTCGGCCGCCACGCCGATCACCGTCGCCCAGTGCCCGAGGTTGACCCGGCCGCCGATGGGGTCGCGGCCCTTCCAGTAGCGGCGGGCCATGGTCTCGCTGATCACGACCACCGGCGCATCCTCCGAGGCGTCGGCGTCGGTGAACGCCCGCCCCTTCACGAGCGGGATGCCCAGCGTCTCGAGGTAGCGCGGCGCGACGCGGTCGTAGTAGACCGTGACCTCCTCGCCCTTGGCGGGCTGGTAGCCCTCAATCGTGGGGGACGTGTCGCTCGACGCGTACGGGCTCAGCGGCACGTCCTGCCCGAGGCTCGCGTCCTCGACGCCCGGCACCGCGCGCACCCGGTCGAGCAGCGTCTTGAACAGCTCGGTCCCGCGGGCGCGGTCGTAGCCGCCGGGCAGAAGATCGATCGACGCGAGCAGCCCGTGCGGCATGGCGAACCCGGCGTCGACCCGGCTCGCGTTCTGCATCGTGCGGATGAAGAGCCCGGCGCCGATGAGCAGGACGAGCGACAGCGACACCTGCGTGACGACCAGCGCGCGCCGGACCCAGGCGCGGCGCCGGCCGCCGATGGCGCCGAGCGTTTCCTTCAGCGACGGCACCAGGTCGGGGCGCGACGTCTGCAGCGCCGGCACCAGGCCGAAGAGCACCGTGGTCGCGAGCGCCAGCGCCACGCCGAACAGGAACACCGTCGGGCTGAGGCCCGTGTCGGGCGCGATCGGCAGCGGCGTCGGCGGCACGAACGCGGTGAGCAGGCGGCTGGTCCACGCCGCGACGGCGAGGCCCGCCACGCCCCCGGCCAGCGCCAGCACCACGCTCTCGGTCAGCAGCTGCACGACGATGCGCCCGCGGCTCGCGCCGAGCGCCAGCCGCACGGCCACCTCGCGCCGGCGCCCCGCGCCGCGCGCGAGCAGCAGGTTCGCGAGGTTCGCGCACGCGATGAGCAGCACCACCACCACGACGGCCATGAGGACGGTCAGCACGGGGGCCAGGATCGCCGAGGCCGACGCCGGGTCGCGCCAGAGCGGGTAGACGGCGATGCCGTAGTTCGGCGAGATGCCGTTGGGATACGCCTTCGCCAGCCGGGCCATCACCACCGAGAGGCCGGCCTGCGCCTGCCGGTCGGTCGCGCCGGGGGCGAGGCGCAGGAGCACCTGCAGCCAGCCGTTGCCCCGCTGGGTGAGGCGATCGCCCGGCGTGACGGCCGCCTGCATCGACATCGGCACCCAGAGGTCCAGGGCGAACGCCGCGGTGCCGCCCTGGAACCCCTTCGCGGCGACGCCGACGACGGTGAACGGCCGCCCGTTGACGGTCAGCGTCTTCCCCACCACGCCGGGGTCGCCCGCGAAGCGCCGCCGCCAGTACGCGTCGCTCAGCACGGCCACGGCGCCGGTGCCCGGCGCGCCGTCGTCGTCGGGCACGAGCACCCGGCCGAGCTCGGCCGGCACGCCGAGCAGCGAGAAGAAGTCGCCCGTGACGATCTCGCACCACGCGCGCTCGGGCTCGTCGCCGGCGCGGACGTTGACCGCCTCGGCGCGGTGCGCCGCCAGGGCGGCGACGCTGTCGGGCTTTTGATCCCGCAGGTCCACGAAGTTCGGGTACGAGAGGCTCAGGTTGCGGCGGGTCGGCGTCGTGCCGTGCAGCGCCGCCAGGCGGGCCGGGGCCGCCACGCCCGGCAGCGGCCGGAGGACCACGCCCTCGATCCAGCTGAAGATGGTGGCGTTGGCCCCCACGCCCAGCCCGAGGAGGAGGATCGCCACCAGCGCGAAGCCCGGCCGCTTCGCCAGCATCCGCACGCCGTATCGCATGTCGGTGATGAGCAAGGGAACTCTCCAGCTGCGCGCGCGCAGGAAGACGGCGTGCGGCAGCGCGCCGCACGCCCGCCACGCGAGCTCGAACGAGGCGCGGGGACCCGCGCCGTCCTGGTCGACGAGGAACGCCCACTGGTACCAGAGATCCGCCCGCCACTGCCGCCGCCATCCCGCGCGCCGCGCGCGCGGGACGAGCGGCGCGATCGTGGCGACGATCGCGAGCGCGGCGCGGAGCGCGCGGGCCGGGCGCAGGGCGGGCGTGTCGGGCATCGGCTCAGCCTCTGGTGGTCTTGCCGCCGAGCGCCGCGAGCGGCACCGGCTTGAGGGTCTTGTAGCGTTTGAGCGCCTCGCCCAGCGCCTCGGCACCGGGGCGCGTCAGGGTGAAGTAGCGCCGCGGTGGGCGCCCCTCGCGGTGTGCGATGCCGGCGTCCTCCCACTCCGACGTCAGGTAGCCCAGGTCCTCGAGCCGGTCGAGGGCCGGGTACACCGTGCCGCTCGTCAGGCCGGTGGTGGCCATGACGTCGAAGCCGAACCGGCTGCCGCTGGCGACCGCGTGCAGGATCGCGACGGCGCCGAACCGCAGGGCGGGGGGCCTCCGCACGGAACCTCCGGGGCTCGTCATGGATTCCACTATATATCGAAATCCAACATAGCTACCGAGAACATAGACGAGGCGCCGGGCGGAAAGGTTCGAGGCGGGGCCGGAAGGGGGGACGGCGGCCGCCGGGCGGACGCCCGGCGGCCGCGGGGAGATCTAGCGGCTGAACGAGAACTGCACGAGGATCGAGTCCTCCTTCATCCGGTTGGTCACGCTCGTGCCGGGCACGGCACCGCTCGGGAACACCATCGACCCGGTCCCGCTGTTCTCGAACGCATGGTAGTAGGCCAGGTTCACGCCGACGTGCGGCAGCGGCTCGAAGCCCACGCCCATCGTCAGGTGGTGCTGCACGATGCCGGGCGCCGGCAGGTTGTACATCGAGTAGGCGTCCGGCACCGGGTTGTCGGAGTAGTTGTAGCCGCCGCGCAGCGCCACCGTCGGCGTGAGCTTGTACTCGGTGCCGACCGCCAGCACCTTGACGTTCTTCCAGCCGAAGCCCTTGACCGCGCCGGTCGCGTCGTAGCCCGAGTCCTTGAAGCCGGCGGTCTGATCGTAGGTGATGTAGCGGAAGTCGCCCGCGAGCGTGAGCCGATCCGTCGGCGTGAGCCCGACCCCGACCGCGTAGACGGCCGGGATGTTCAGCTTGAACTCGATCGACAGCGGCATCTGGTAGCTGGGCAGGTTCGGGTTCTCGGAAACCGACTGCCACTGGAACGGCTTGAAGAACTGCTGACTGGTGTAGGCCGCGCCGACCGTCACCGTGTGGCTCGCCTTGTAGAGCATGCCCACCTGGAAGCCGAAGCCGAAGACGCCGTCGGTCGCCGTGGTGCTGGGATAGTACGCGCGGTCGTCGGCCGTGTACGGGACGCCGTCCGGCCCGGGGTCCACCGCGGGCGACGCCGCGGGGAACGGATCCACGGCGAGCGTGGCCCAGTCCATGTTGCCCGCCACGCCGATGGTGAGCCTGTCGTTCACCGCGAAGGCGATGACCGGCGCGATCTTCATGAGCTGGTAGTTGCTGAAGACCTGGCCGAAGCCGTTCGGCCGGGGCGCGAGGATCGGGTTGGTCATCGACACGGGATAGTCGACGCCGAAGCCGCCGATGCCGAGCCCGCCGACGCCCACGGCGATCTTCCCGT
Organism: uncultured Acidobacteriota bacterium; assembly: GCA_963812185.1. Taxonomy (GTDB): domain Bacteria; phylum Acidobacteriota; class Vicinamibacteria; order Vicinamibacterales; family JAHECP01; genus JAHECP01. The sequence goes on along the minus strand of CAWEUE010000005.1, from coordinate 403,717 downwards.
CCTTGAGCCGCGTGCTCCAGGCGAAGGCCGGGATGGGCACGAACGCGCTCTTGCTCCGGGTCGTGCCCGAGTAGGGCCCGAACGTGCTCGCGACGCTGCGATCGGCCTTGAACATCTCGAAGCCGAGGTCGACGCGCGGCTGCTCGAAGACGAGCAGGCCGGCCGGGTTCAGGTAGATCGTGCCGAGCAGATCGGACGGCGCGCCGACGCCCGCCCCGCCCATCGCGGAGTTGATGGCCCCGATGCCGTGCAGGAAGTGACCGTCGGTGGCCTGCAGGCGCGGCGCCGAAGCGAGCGCGAAGGCCACGACAACAGCGAGAAGCACCGGACGACGAAGATGACGAAACATGACGCCCCTTTCGAGCGAACCGAAAACAGTGAGGGCACGCTTCCACTTGCCCTTGCGCTCGGGTCACTAGAGCAGGGGATGTTCCACAGATATAAAGTATTGAAATATAACGATTTGGTTGTCTTGTTGGCGGTCGGATCCGGACCGGATGAAACGTAATGGTGCAACGTTTCGTTTGCAGCCGAAACGCCGCGTTCAGCTACCGGTCCAGCCCCAGCTCGCGCATCTTCCGCCAGAGGGTCGTGCGGCTCATGCCGAGCTGCCGGGCGGCGGCGGCGCGGCGCCAGTGGCAGACCTCGAGCGCGGCGCGGAGATGCTCGCGCTCGGCGCTCGGCGGCGGCGGCGCCGTCTCGGGAGGCATCTCGGGAGCCGGCGCGGGGCCGGGGCCGGGGACCGGGGCCGCCTCCCAGACGTCCGGGGGCAGGTCGTCGGGCAGGATGGTCTGTCCCTGCGCGACGGCCACGGCGTATTCGATCGCGTTCTCGAGCTCGCGGACGTTGCCGGGCCACGTGTGCCGCACGAGCGCGCGCAGCGTGTTGGGCGAGAAGCGCAGGGCGCGTTTGTGCCGCTCGGTCACGCGCGCCAGGATCGTCCGGGCGAGTGGCTCGATGTCCTCGTGGCGTTCGCGCAGGGGCGGAATCTCGATCGGGACCACGCGGAGGCGGTAGTAGAGATCGTCGCGGAAGCGCCCGGCGGCCACCGCGCGGGCCAGGTCCACGTTGGTCGCGGCGATGATGCGCGCGTCGGTGGTCCGGGTGCGGCTCTCGCCGACGCGCTCGAAGGTGCGCTCCTGCAGGACGCGCAGGAGTTTCACCTGCAGGTGCAGGGGCAGGTCGCCGATCTCATCGAGGAAGAGCGTGCCGCCCGAGGCCAGCTCGAAGCGGCCCACGCGGTCGCGCACGGCGCCGGTGAAGGCGCCGCGCACGTGGCCGAAGAGCTCCGTCTCGAGCAGCTCGCCGGGCAGCGCCGCGCAGTTGACGACGATGAAGGGGCCGTTGCGCCGGGGCGAGTGGCCGTGGATCGCGCGGGCGACGACCTCCTTGCCGGTGCCGCTCTCGCCGGTCAGGAGCACGGTCGCCTCGCTGTGCTCGAGCGAGGAGATGAGCGCGAAGATCCGCGTCATCTTCGGCGAATTGGCGACGGCGCCGGCGAAGCCGCTCGGCGAGTCGACGCCGAGCTCGGGGTCGTCGCTCGCCGGCCGCATGACGACGATGTAGGAGACGCGCGGGTCGCAGACGCCGTAGTGGTGCGGCCCGAGCGGCGCGACCGTGACCGAGACCAGTCGCGGGTCGTACGGCGGGAGGCTCAGCGCCCCGCGCCATCCCTCGCGCCGCTCGCCGGCGGCCAGCGCCTGGCGCAGCGCGCCGTCCGGCCCGAAGACCTCGGCGCCGAGCAGGGTCTCGATCGGGCGGCCCTCGGCCGACTGCGACGCGCCGGGCCCGATGAACGTGTCCATCGACGCCGACGCGTAGATCACCTGCATCCGGGCGTCGAGGCACAGGAACACGCGCCCGAGCGCCTCGAACGCCGTGCTCACGCCGGCCCACGCGGCGCGCAGCGCCGGGTCGTCCATCGGCGGGTTCGGTGACGCCATGCTTCTTCTCTCGCCTGGGTGGCACAGGTCTCGGACCTGTGCCCGGCAGCCCAGGTCGCAGACCTGGGCCACCAGCCGTGCGCGGCCTCAGTGAAATTCTGCTCATTCCGCGCGCGAAAGGCAACGCGGGCGGTCAGCGCTCCAGCACGGCCCGCACCCGCTGCACGAGGGCGTCGACCGAGAAGGGCTTGGGCAGGAAATCGAGGCCTTCGTCCAGGATGCCGTGGTGCACGATGGCGTTCGCGGTGTAGCCCGACATGTAGAGCGTGCGGAACGCGAAGCCCATCCGCGCCAGCCGATCGACGAGCTGCCGGCCGTTCATCTCGGGCATGACGATGTCGGTGACGAGCAGGTCGAAGGGCTCGCCCCGGGCGCTCACGAGGTCGACGGCATGGGCGCCGCTCTCGGCCTCGAGCACCGTGTAGCCGTGGCGCCGGAGCACGGTGGCCGCGAAGCCCCGCACGCTGGGATCGTCCTCGACGAGCACGAGCGTCGCGTGGCGGACGGCCGCCGCGGGCGGCGGCTTGGCGCCGGCGTCCGGCTGCTCGCCGGCGGGCGGCAGGCAGATCGTGAAGGTGGCGCCCTCCCCCACCTCGCTCTCCACCCAGATCGCGCCGCCGCTCTGCTGCACGATGCCGTACACGGTGGCCAGGCCGAGGCCGGTACCGTGGCCCTGCTCCTTCGTCGTGAAGAACGGCTCGAAGACATGGGCGCGCGTGCGCTCGTCCATGCCGCTGCCGGTGTCGTGCACCGTCAGCCGCACGCAGTCGCCGGCGAGGGCGCCGGCGTGTTCGGCGGCGGTCCCGTCGAGGGCGACCACGCGCGTCTCGATCGTCAGCGTGCCGCCCGACGGCATGGCGTCGCGGGCGTTGACGGCGAGGTGCATGAGGATCTGCTCGATCTGCCCGGGGTCGGCCACGACGCGCGGCAGCCCGGGCTGGAGGTGCGAGACGAGCCGCACGTCCTCGCCGATCACCCGCCCGAGCATCTTCTGCACGCGGGTCACCACCTCGTTCAGGTCGAGCACGACCGGCGCGAGGATCTGCCGCCGGCTGAAGGCGAGCAACTGCTGCGTGAGCGCCGCCGCGTTCTGTCCCGCCTGCCGGATCTCGAGCACGTCCGCGCGGCGCGGGTCGTCCTCGGCGAGCGACTCGAGCAGCAGCTCGCCGTAGCCCAGGATGGCGGTCAGCAGGTTGTTGAAGTCGTGCGCGACGCCGCCGGCGAGCTGGCCGATCGCCTCCAGCTTCTGCGCCTGCCCCGCGCGATCGCTCAGCTGGCGGCGCTCAGTGACGTCGAGGATCAGGCCCTCGCGGGCGACGAGCCGGCCGTCCTGCGCGAACACGCCCGCGCCCTGCTCCCAGACCCAGCGCTCCTCGCCGCCCTTGGCCGCCACCCGGTACGTCAGGCGGAACGGCCGCCGCTCGGCGACGGCCGCCTGCACCGCCGACCACACCATCTCGCGGTCGTCGGGGTGGATCAGGCTCCCGTAGCTCACCGGGCCGCCCTCCAGGAAGACCTCGGGCGGGTAGCCGGTGACCGCCTGCAGGCCCTCGGTCACGACCTCCATGGTCCAGTCGCGGTCGTTGCGGCACCGGTAGACGGCGCCGGGCAGGTTCTCCAGGAGGGTCGCGAGGGTGCGGTCGCTCTCACGCCGCGCGTCCTCCGCGGCGCGGCGGCGCGAGCTGTCGTGCAGCACGCTGACGGCCACGGCCGCCTCGCCCGAGCCGGCCGGCGTGGAGGTGACGTCGAACCAGACGACGGTGCCGTCCTTGGCGCGCAGCGGCCACTCGCCGCGGTAGCGGGTTCCGTGCGCGAACGCCGCCTGCGCGGCGCGGCCGAAGGCCTCGAACGCCTCGGCGCTCTCGTAGAACAGCGCCGTCGACTGCCCGATCACCTCGTCGGGCGCGTACCCGAGCGTCTCCCGCAGGGCGGCGTTGGCGTAGCGGACGACGCGGTCGTCGAAGTGGACGATGCAGACGGGATCGGGAATCGCGTCGAAGAGGGACAGGTCCGCCCCCGTCAGGGATTCACGGCGGTCTCGGCGCGAGGAGGACTGCGGCATGGGTCGCGGGACGGCGGCGAAGGTCCGCGCACGCCCGGCCGCGCGCGGGAAGAATTCAGGGACGGGAGAACCCGTCCGCCGCCGGCCGCGCGCACGGCGCGGCCGGCGGCGAACGCCGAGCGTCAGGCCGCGGGTCGCCGGACGAGGTTGAGGAGGCCGACGAGCGCGAGCAACGCCGAGAGCACGCCGCCCACCCACAGCACGGCCCCGGTGGTCTCGTACGACATCCACCAGCCGAGGAGCACCGCCGACACGAGCAGCAGGAGCCCCAGCGGCTTCGCGTCCCGCTGGGTGCCGGCCGCCAGCTGAATGGCGCTCCTGCGGTGGCCGTAGCTGCCGTAGATGACGAGCCCGATGGCCATCCAGATGATCAGCCGCAGCCAGGTGTCGAGGGGCAGGCTCCACATCAGGTACGCGCAGCTCAGGATGCCGAGCCCGGGCAGCAGCGGCGACCACGGCGTGCGGAAGGGCCGCGGCAGCTCCGGCCGCACGTGGCGCAGCACGATGATCCCCGCGCACACGATGACGAACGCGAACAGGGTGCCGATGCTCACCAGCTCGCCGAGGATGGCGATCGGCACGAGCCCGGCGACGATGGACACGAGCACGCCGGTGACGATCGTGGTGATGTAGGGCGTGCGGAACCGCGGGTGGATCTTCGCCGCCCAGGGCGGCAGCAGGCCGTCGTGGGCCATCGTGTAGAAGATGCGCGGCTGGCCGAGCAGCATCACGAGGATCACCGAGCTCAACCCCGCGATCGCGCCGATCTTCACGATGGGCGCCAGCCAGGTCAGCCCGATGGCGTCGATGCCCACGGCGATCGGGTCGGGCACGTTGAGCTGCGTGTAGCTCACGATGCCGGTGAGCACGCCGGCGACCAGGATGTACAGGATCGTGCAGATGACGAGCGATCCCAGGATGCCGATGGGCATGTCGCGCTGCGGGTTCTTCGCCTCCTGCGCGGCGGTCGACACGGCGTCGAACCCGATGTAGGCGAAGAAGACCACGCCCGCGCCGCGCGCGATGCCGCCCCAGCCGAACGTGCCCGGACCGGTCGCCGGCGGGATGAACGGGTGCCAGTTGGCCGGCCGGATGTAGGCGACGCCGGCGGCGATGAACAGGATCACCACCGCCACCTTGATCATCACGATGGCCGCGTTGGTGTCGGCCGACTCCTGAATGCCGACGACGAGGAGCGCCGTCACGGCCAGGATGATCAGGATCGCGGGCAGGTTGAAGATGGCGGTGGCGTGCGGCAGGGACATCGGGTCGATGCCCTGGCCCGCCAGCCGCGTCGTCACGTTGACCAGCGCCTCCCAGTGCCCGGCGGACGTCTCGACCAGCACGGTGCCCGGCGCGGCCGTGAGGGCGGGAGGCACCGTGATCCCGAAGTCGCGCAGGAAGCTGACGACGTAGCCCGACCAGCCGACGGCCACCGTGGCCGCGCCCATCGAGTACTCGAGGATCAGGTCCCAGCCGATGATCCAGGCCACGAACTCGCCCAGCGTGGCGTAGCCGTAGGTGTAGGCGGAGCCCGCGATCGGAATCATCGAGGCGAACTCCGAGTAGCAGAGGCCGGCGAAGCCGCAGGCCAGGCCGGCCAGCACGAACGACAGGACGATGGCCGGGCCCGCGTACTGCGCGGCCGCGAGCCCGGTCAGGACGAAGATGCCGGCGCCGATGATGGCGCCGACACCCAGTGTGGTGAGGTGGACCGGACCGAGGACCCGTTTGAGCGCGTGCTCACCCGATTGGGCGGCCTCGGCCTTCAGGTGCTCGATCGATTTGATGGCAAACAATGACATCAGTGAGCCGGCTCCCCCCCGGCGATCCGCATCTTGTAGAACGACCGGTACATGAACGTCAGGGCCACGACGAAGAACACGGCGGCCAGCGATCGGCTGAGCCAGGGCCCCGTGTCCGCCGTCAGCTTCACGGCCAGCTCGACCGCCAGCAGTCCGAACAGCGTCGTGAACTTGATGATCGGGTTCATCGCCACCGACGAGGTGTCCTTGAAGGGGTCGCCGACCGTGTCGCCGATGACGGTCGCGGCGTGCAGCTCGGTGCCCTTCTGCTGCAGCTCCACCTCGACGATCTTCTTCGCGTTGTCCCAGGCGCCGCCGGCGTTGGCCATGAAGATCGCCTGGAACAGGCCGAACAGCGCGATCGAGATCAGGTAGCCGATGAAGAAGAACGGCTCGAGGAAGGAGAACGCCAGCGTCGCGAAGAACACCGCGATGAAGATGTTGAGCATGCCCTTCTGCGCGTACTGGGTGCAGATCTCCACCACCCGCTTGCTGTCGGCCACCGAGGCCTTGGTCACGCCCTCGAGCTTGATGTTGGCCTTGATGAACTCGACCGCCCGGTAGGCGCCGGTCGTCACGGCCTGCATCGACGCGCCGGTGAACCAGTAGATGACGCAGCCGCCGGCGATCAGGCCGAGCAGGAACGGTGCGTGCAGGATCGACATCTTCTCGATGTTCGCGGTGAGCCCGTCGGTGAGCAGCACCACGATCGAGAAGATCATCGTCGTGGCGCCCACCACGGCGGTGCCGATCAGCACCGGCTTGGCGGTCGCCTTGAAGGTGTTCCCGGCGCCGTCGTTCGCCTCGAGCAAGTGCTTGGCCCGCGCGAAGTCCACGTCGAACCCGAAGTCCTTCTTGATCTCGGCCTCGATGCCGGGGATCTGCTCGATCACCGACAGCTCGTAGACCGACTGCGCGTTGTCGGCCACCGGACCGTAGGAGTCCACGGCGATCGTGACCGGCCCCATCGCGAGGAAGCCGAAGGCGACGAGGCCGAACGCGAAGACCGCCGGCGCCAGCATCAGCGCCGACAGGCCCAGCAGGCTCACCAGGTAGCCGACGCTCATGAGGAACAGGATGCTGAGGCCGAGCCACAGCGCGCTGAAGTTGCCCGCCACGAAGCCCGACAGGATGCCGAGCGACGCGCCGCCCTCGCGCGCCGAGCTGAGAATCTCGCGCACGTGCCGCGACTCGGTGGACGTGAAGACCTTCACCAGCTCGGGGATGATCGCGCCGGCGAGCGTGCCGCACGTGATGATCGTCGAGAGCTTCCACCACATCGTCCCGTCACCGAGGCCGCCGATGAGGAGCCACGACACCAGGTAGGTCAGCGCGACCGACACGACCGAGGTGATCCACACGAGCGAGGTGAGCGGCGCCTCGAAGTCCATGTCCGTGGCGTCGCCGTAGCGCGCCCGCGTGATCTGGCTGTTGATCGTGTAGGCCAGCGCGCTCGCCACGAGCATCACGATGCGCATGACGAAGATCCACACGAGCAGCTGCACCTGCACCACGGGGTCGTGCACCGCGATCAGGATGAACACGATGAGCGCGACGCCGGTCACGCCGTAGGTCTCGAAACCGTCGGCGCTCGGCCCGACCGAGTCACCCGCGTTGTCGCCCGTGCAGTCCGCGATGACGCCCGGGTTGCGCGCGTCGTCCTCCTTGATGTTGAAGACGATCTTCATCAGGTCGGAGCCGATGTCCGCGATCTTCGTGAAGATGCCGCCGGCGATGCGCAGCACGGCCGCCGCCATCGACTCGCCGATCGCGAACCCGATGAAGCAGGCGCCCGCGTAGTCCGCCGGGATGAACAGCAGGATGCACAGCATCATGAACAGCTCGACGCTGATGAGCAGCATCCCGATGCTCATCCCCGCCTTCACCGGGATGACGTGCAGCGCCAGCGGCCGCCCCTTCAACGCGGCGAACGACATGCGCGAGTTCGCGTACGTGTTCACGCGAATGCCGAACCACGCGACCCCGTAGCTGCCGGCGATGCCAATGATGCTGAAGATCAGGATGATGGCGACTTTCTCGGGCGAATAACGCAGCAGCAGACCGAAGTACAGCAGGATGACGGCGCCGATGAAGCCTTCCAGAATCAGGATGAACTTGCCCTGCGTGAAGAGATAGGTCTTGCACGTCTGCCAGATGAGCTCGGACACCTCGCCCATCGACTTGTGCACCGGCAACCGCTTGAGCTGTCCCAGGATCGCCAGGGCGAACCAGAGACCCGCCACGCAGAACAGCAGACCGAACAGCAGCAACGTCCAGCCGTCGACGCCGAAGAAGCTGACGGCGCGCAGGTTCGGCAGCACGATCGACGCCTCGCCGCCCTCCGCACCCGCCTGCGCCGGCGCGGCCCAGCCCGTCGCCGACCACCCCAACAGCCCCAGCGCCAGCGGCGCCACCTTCACGAAACGCCCCATGGGATTCCTCTCCTTCATCGTGGGGTTCGCGTCAGCGCGACCCGCCGCCACCAGGCACCGTCGCGACCAGCAGCGCCGTGTCCGGCGGCAGTGAACGGTACAGCGTCTCGGCGTCTTCCGGCGCCAGCACGACCCTGAGCCGCACCAGCTCGTCCGGATGCGCCCGAAGCGCCGCGCCCGCGTCACGCCAGCGCGCGCTCCACCAGCTCGAGAACCGCGACCAGCGACCGGCCTTCGCGTCCGCCTCACGCGGACGGATCTCAATCGCTGGGCCGTCCCCGAAGCGGATATGGTATCTCACAGGCACCGGATATGCCTCTTCGGGCGTCGGGGGCACCACCGGCGGGGCCTCGGCCCCGGCCGCCCCCGGCGGGGGCGCCTCGACGACGTCCCGGTCGATTTCCCTGGGCGGATCCAGCCGCCCGCCCGCCCAGATGACCCCCTGCCAGGCCTCCGGCGCCCCGCGCCGGACCCACGCCCGCCTGGGCCTCCCAATCGACAGCCCCAGCACGGGGTAGCGCCGGAGCTCCGCCCCCCGCAGCATCAGCGTCAGGCTCATCGCCGTCGGGTCGAGCACCAGGTAGAACGGCTTGCTCGTGGCGAGCGTCACGAGCTGCTGCAGAACGGCGTTCTCCGCCGCGAGCCGCGCGGCCTCCGCCGCGCGGTCCTGGGCGGCGGCGCCCGCGAGGCCGCCGGCCAGGGCGAGGGCCACGCCCAGCCGCGCGACCCGCGTCGCCCGCCCGCGCCGAACGGCCGGCCGATGATCGGGCATCACGTCAGTAGATGTAGATGGGCGTGCCCACGGGCACCTGCTTCCAGAGCGCGCGCAGGTCGTCCCGGCCGAGGCGGATGCAGCCGTGCGTCACGCTCCGGCCGAGCAGGCGCTCGTACAGGGTGCCGTGGATCATGTAGCCGTTGCCGAAATAGAAGGCGTACTCGCCGAGCGTGCCCGCCTCGAACCGCTCGGCCGCGTTCTTCGGGATGGGCTCGCCGTCCTCGACGAAGGCCCAGTCGGGCTTCTTCCAGATGGGGTTCTCGATCCGGATGAGCACCTGGAAGCGGCCGCGCGGGGTGTCGAACACCCACTGGCGCTTCCCGCCGTCCGCCTTGAGCACCATGCCGGACCCGGCCGAGCAGACCGCCGTGAGCAGCGTGCGCTCGTCCTTGCGGAGGTAGAGGCGGTTGTTCGTCTGATCGACGACGATGTAGAGGCCGCGGGGGGCGAGACGGGCGAGGCGCGCCTGGAGAACGCGCCGCCGGGCGGCCAGCCGCGCGAAGGCCCTCTGATCGGGCTTCCCGGCCGGCGGCGCCGCGGCGGGCGCCGCGGCCCGGTACGGCTCGTAGACGTACCCCGTGCCCGCCCACGCGACGACGACGAGCAGCGCGATCGCGCCGGCCGAGACGGCGGCGGCGACGCGCCAGCCGCGCGCGCCGGGCGCGCGCGCCTCCGCGGCGGGCTCCTGGCGGCGCGGGCCGTTCAGCTCTTCCATCACCGCGTCATCGTCTCCCGTCGCCGGCGTCGTGCCGGACGGCCATCGCGGCGAGCGCGCCTGGCTCGTCGCTGCCGATGATCGTCACCGGCGTGCCGACCTGCACGCGCCGGAACAGATCGTCGATGTCGGGGTTGGCGAGCGCGACGCAGCCGCGCGTCCAGTCGCGCCCGCGGCCGCCCTCGCCGTGGATCTCGATCAGGCCGCCGATGCCGTCGTCGGGCGACACGTCGCCCGCCCGGCGCGCGCGCGCGAACGCGCGGCGGTCGTCGGCGTTGGGGTAGTCGAGCAGCAGGGCCCGATAGTAGATCGTCTGGCTGCCGCTCTTGCGCGCCGCGATCGAGTAGCGCCCCTCGGGCGTGGCGCCGTCGCCGGCCGCGCGCTTGTCGGCCACCCAGTTGAAGCCCATGTCGGCCCGGTAGCTGCGCACCGCCTCGCCGCTCACGTACAGGGTCAGGCGGTGGCCTTCCTTCGACACGACGATGGCCGCGCGGCGCGCGCGGCGCGACCAGGCGATCGTCTCGGCCTTCCACTGGCGCCACACGGCGAGCACGCGCTCGTCGGCGTAGCGCGCGGCGACGGCGGCGGCGTGGTCGCGCACGAGCGCGGCTAGCGCCTGCGCGCGCCGCGCGCCGGCGGTCGCCTCGATGAAGTCCGCGGACCGGCGGAAGACGCGCGCCTCCTCGAGGGCGAGGCGCGCCCGGGTGAGCAGCAGCCGGCGGCTGGCTTCCAGGTGGATGGTCCCCGCGAGCCGATCGCCCTCGGCGACGGCCTGGGCGGCGCGCGCGAGCTCCGCGTCGGCCGCCGCGAGCGCGGCCGTCCGGCGACTGGAGGCCAGGGCGGCGGCGCGGCCGGCGCCCGTCTCCGCGCCGGCAAAGGCCGCCGCGGCGGAGGCGTAGTCGTGGAGCGGCCAGAGCCGCACGTCCTGCTCGCGGCGCGCCAGCCGGCCCGCGCGCAGCGACGCCTCGGCGGCCAGCAGCTCGTCGGGCGCCCACGTCATGGCGTCGGCGCGGCGCGCGGCCTCGACCGCCGCGGCGGCGCGGTCGGCGAACGGGGCCACGGCGTCGGCGCGGCGCCGGCTGATGGAGATGAGGAGAAGGACGGCGAGCGCGGTCGCGGCCGCCGCCGCGAGGACGAGCCGCCACGCGCGGCGCGCCGGAGCGCGCCGCGCGCGTGTCGGGAAGAAGCGACTCAAGCCGATTCCCATGGCGGGCGCACGGTCAGCGGATCCTCGACATCATACCGCCGGTCGGGCCCGCGCCGCGTGGATTGCGGGCGGGACGGCGTCCGGACGCCGGACGCCGCCCCCGAGAACGCCGGCGGGCTACTTGCGCGCCCCGCCCTTCTTCGCCGCGATGGCGGCCTCGACGGCCGCGGTCACGTTGCCGGCCGTCGTCTTGGCGGCCTCGGCCTTCGCCCTGGCGTCGAGATAGCGCTCGGCCGTGAACGCCGTCGTGGCCTCGCCAATCGCCGCGTCGGCGCCCGTCAGGTCGGTCTTGAGCGCCTCGAGATCGGCGGCCGTGCCCTTGCCCTTGGGCGCCTTGCCCAGCATCTCCTGGGCCTGCGCGAGCATGCTCTTCGCCTCGTCGATCGAGGAGGAGGCGGCCGTCTTGGCCGCTTCCTTGCCGGTCGCCGCGTCCTGCTGGGCCTTCTCGCCCGCCAGCTTCGCCGCCGTGGCGAGCTCGGCCGTCTTGGTGTACGACCGGAACAGGGCGAACTTGTCCTGCTGCACCTTCAGCTCCGCCTCGAGAGCGGCATCGGCATCCTGGGCGGCCTTCAGCGAATCAGCGGCGTACTCGCTCGCGCCGACGTTGGTGGCCTGCTGGAGCGCGGCCTTGGCCGCGTCGACATCCGCCTGCGGCGGAGACGCGCACCCGGCCGCCACCACCCCGAACCCCACGAGCAGCATCGCAACGAACCACTTTTGACGCATCGCGTTCTCTCCCCTTCACGGAAATCGCCCCGCCTCCGGGGCCGGACCCGCCGACGCCGCGCGGGCGACGTCGCGCCGCGGGACGACTGGCGAACTCAGCGGTAATGGCAAAGGCCCTGCCAGACGCCAGGCGGGGCGCGGCCACGAGGCAAATGATTGTGCTGACTGGATTTGGGGCGATCTTGCGGCGGAGGCTTGGCGGGGACCGACGGGAGTGAAATCGGGTAGATTCTGCCGATTTCACCGTGCCTTGAAGGACTCCTTCCGCAGGTCGTGGCGGCGCATGAGGTCGAAGAGCGTGCGCGGGTTGACGCCCGCGCGGCGCGCCGCCTCCGAGACGCGCCCGTGCGTCGCGGCGAGCAGCCGCGCGAGGTAGCGCCGCTCGAAGGCGGCGAGCACCTCGTCGCGCGCGGCGGCGAGCGGCCGATCGAGGAGCGGCTCGTCAGCGCCCGCGTCGCCGTCGCCGGCCGCCTGCCCGGCCCGGCGGCTGCCCACGAGCGCGGCCGGCAGGTCGTCGACGCCCACCTCGGTGCCCGGACAGAGCAGCACGGCCCGCTCCAGGACGTTGATGAGCTCACGCACGTTGCCCGGCCAGTCGTGGGCGACCAGCGCCTCGAGCGCGTCGGCCGTCACGCCGGTCACCGGACGGCCGAGCAGCGCCCGGAAGTACTCGAGGTAGTGGCGCACGAGCAGGGGGACGTCCTCGCGCCGGTCCCGGAGCGAGGGCACCGTGAGCGTCACGACCGCCAGCCGGTAGTACAGGTCCGGACGGAAGCGGCGGGCCTTCATCTCGGTCTCGAGGTCGCGGTTGCTGGCCGCCATCACCCGCACGTCGACCTTGACGGGCCGCTCGCCGCCGACGCGGTGCACCTTGTGGTCTTCGAGCACGCGCAGCAGGCGGACCTGCAGGTGGAGCGGCATCTCGCCGATCTCGTCCAGGAAGAGCGTGCCGCGGTGGGCCATCTCGAAGTAGCCGCGGTGGGCGCGCGTGGCGCCGGTGAAGGCGCCCTCCTCGTGGCCGAACAGCTCCGACTCGAGCAGGCTCTCGGGCAGCGCGCCGCAGTTCACCGCCAGAAACGGCGCGCCGGCGCGCGGGCTCTCGGCGTGGATGGCGCGCGCCAGCCGCTCCTTGCCGACGCCCGTCTCGCCCAGGACGAGCAGCGCGCTGTCGGAGGCGACGACCCGCCGCGCCACCGCCATGAACCGGCGCATCGCGGGGCTCTCGTACACGAAGTCGTTGAGGGAGTACCGCTCGTCGGGGCGGTCGGCGCGCAGGCGCCGGAGCGAGTCCTCGTGCCGCCGCGCCACGAAGGCGCCGATCGTCTCGGCCAGCATCGCGTCGGGCAGCCCCAGCCAGAGCACGGCCAGGCACCCCGCGGCGAGCAGCCGCGCCCGCTCCTCGGGGTCCTCCCGCGGCCGCAGCGCGATGACCTCGGGGTGCTCGGGCAGCCCCCGAATCGAGGCGATGAGGCTGGCCGACGGCTCGGGCGCCCGGGCGCCGCCGATGACCAGCAGGTCGAAGTCCTCGCGAGTCAGCTGCTCCCACAGCGCCTCGCGCGGCGCGAGCGTCGCCAGCTCCACGCCGGCGTGCTTGAACAGGCGCGCGAAGCGGCGGCGCGCGCTCGTGGGATCGACGGACAGCAGCACGCGAATGAGCACATCGGCATGTTAGACCCGAAACTAATCGGCGGACAAGACCCGATTAGAGGAAGGCGCCGCGGACCGAACCGGGATTGCCGCTGAACCGGCGCCGCCGCGCGCTGGCACTCACGTTGCCAATCCGAACGGCAGACGCCGCGCGCCACGCCAGGGTCGTCCATGCCCGTGAAGCCGAAGCCCCGTCCGATCCCTCCGCCCACCCCGCCGCCGGCCGTGCCGCCGGCGTCCGCGAACCCGCTGGCCCGGCCGCCGAAGCGCTGAGCGGCCGCGCCAGGCCGGTGTCTTCCTGGTGTATGCTCGTGCGTACCCACGTATGAGCGCACACACGCTTCTCTTCGCCGTCCTCGTCAGCTTCTTCCTGATCTACGCCCTGGTCTGGGCCGCCGCCATCGTCGACGCGCGCCGCAACCCGCGGCCCGGGGACCTGTCGGCCACCTTGGAGTGGCCGACGTGGGCGCAGGTCGCGGTGGGCTTCGTCACGAATTTCTTCGACACGCTCGGCATCGGCTCGTTCGCGCCGACGACGTCGTTCTTCAAGCTCCGGAAGATGGTGCCGGACCGTCTGATCCCGGGCACGCTCAACGTCGGCCACACGCCGCCGACGATCGCCGAGGCGCTGATCTTCATCGCCATCGTGGCGGTGGACACGAAGACGCTCGTGCTGCTCGTGGGCGCGGCCGTGCTGGGCGCCTGGCTCGGCGCCGGCATCGTGGGCCGGTGGCCCAAGCGGAAGGTGCAGATCGGGATGGGCGTGGCGCTGCTCGCGGCCGCGGCCCTCATGCTGATGACGCAGTTCAACTGGTTCCCGGCCGGGGGCGACACGATGGGCCTCACCGGCCTGAAGCTGGGCGTGGGCGCGGCGGGCTCGTTCGTGCTGGGCGCGCTGATGACGCTGGGGATCGGGCTCTACGCGCCGTGCATGATCATGATCAGCCTGCTCGGCATGAACCCGACGACGGCGTTCCCGATCATGATGGGCTCGTGCGCGTTCCTGATGCCCATCGGCAGCAGCCGGTTCGTCCGGCTGCGGGCCTACAGCCAGCGCCCGGCGTTCGGCCTCACGCTGGGCGGCGTGCCCGGCGTGCTCATCGCCGCCTTCCTCGTGCGCTCGCTGCCGCTCGGCGCCATCCGGTGGCTGGTCGTCTTCGTCGTCGTCTACACGGCGGCGGCGATGCTCCGCTCGGCGTTCGGCCGCCGCGAGGAGGACGCGGCCGTCGTGCCCGATCCCGTGCCCGCCGACCCCGCCATCTGAAGGTGACGGTACGTCGTGCCGGGCTTCAGCCCGGCCTGTACGGCCGGCGAAAGGAGCCCGCCATGTTGCCCCGAATCCTGACCGGCGTGTGTCTCGGTGTTATGCTCCCGATCATGACCGCGGGCGCCCAGGATCGCGCGACGTTCACCGTGGGGACCGCGACCGCCGCGCGGGGCCAGAAGGCGGCCGGCGCGATCGAGGTGCCCGCCGGGGTGGACGCGGCGCTGCGCATCCCGGTGGTCGTGGTCCACGGCGCGAAGGCCGGCCCGGTGCTGGCGATCGTGGCGGGGCTGCACGGCACGGAGTACGCCTCGATCGTGGCGGTCGAGCGCCTCATCGCCCGCCTCGATCCGGCCGATTCTCAGCGGGACCGCCATCCTCGTCCCGCTCGTCAACGTCCCGTCGTTCGAGCAGAAGGTCCCGCACCTCAATCCGGTCGACCACAAGAACATGAACCGGATGTTCCCGGGGCGCCCCGACGGCACGCAGACCGATCGCGCGTCGTACCTGATCACGCAGCAGGTCGTCGACCAGTGCGATCACCTGATCGACCTGCACGGCGGCGACCTCGACGAGAGCCTCAGACCCTACACCTACTGGACGAAGACCGGCCAGGAGCCGCAGGATTCGGTGTCGAAGGCGATGGTGCTCGCGTTCGGGCTCGACACCGTCATCATCTCGGCCGACCGGCCGGCGGACCCGGGGGCGTCCCGCTACCTCGAGAACACGGCGTCGGTCCGCGGCAAGCCGTCGTTCACCGCCGAGGCCGGCCACGCGGGCACGGTCGAGCCGGAGGACGTCGACGCCCTGGTGAACGGCAGCCTGTCGGTGATGCGGTACCTGAAGATGCTGCCGGGGGCGCCGAGCCCCGTCGAATCGCCGGTCTGGATCGAGCGGCTCGTGGACGTCACGAGCGAGGCCACGGGGATCTTCACTCCCCTCGTGAAGCGCGGGGCCTACGTGCAGCAGGGCATGAAGGTGGGCTACGTCACGGACTACGTCGGCCGGCCCCTGTTCGAGGCTCGCGCGCCCGAGAGCGGCGTCGTCCTCTACATCCGCGCCGTGCCGTCGATGACCCGGGGCGAGACGATCGCCAGCCTGGGCGTCGTGCAGCGCTAGCGCGGGCCGTGCCGGCCGTCACTCCGACTCGAGTTCGGCGCGCGCCTTCTCGAGATCCTTCCGCTTGTCCGCGCCGACCGTCGGGAACTTCAGATCCAGCGACTCGAGCGCTTCGACGATGGCGTCGGCCACGACGAGGCGCGCGAACCACTTGTGATCCGCCGGCACGACGTACCACGGCGCCGCCGGCGTGGCCGTGTGCCGGATCATGTCCTCGTAGGCGTCCATGTAGGCGTCCCAGTGCTGCCGCTCGCGGACGTCGTCGGTCGAGAACTTCCAGTTCTTCGCGGGTTCGTCCAGCCGGCTGAGAAACCGCCCGCGCTGCTCCCGCTTCGACACGTGCAGGAAGAACTTGCGCACCATCACGCCGTTGCGCCCGAGGTAGGTCTCGAGCGCGTTGATGTCCTCGAAACGCTCCTTCCAGACCCGCTTCGTGACGAGGTCCTCCGGCACGCGCTGGTGCGCCAGCAGCTCCGGGTGGACCCTGACGACCAGGACCTCCTCGTAGTACGAGCGGTTGAAGATGCCGATGCGCCCGCGCTCGGGCAGCCGGCGCGTCGTCCGCCACAGGAAGTCGTGGTCGAGCTCCTCGATCGACGGCGCCTTGAACGAGTAGACCTGGCACCCCTGCGGGTTGATCCCGGACATCACGTGCTTGATCGCGCCGTCCTTCCCGGCGGCGTCCATCGCCTGGAAGATGAGGAGCAGGGCCCAGCGATCCTGGGCGTAGAGCCGCTCCTGGAGCTCGCTCAGCCGGGCCACGCCCTTCTCGAGCCGCCCGGCGGCCCGGGCCTTCGACGTAATCGGCCCCGTCGAGCCGGGGTCGACGTCGCGCAGGCGGAAACGCTTGCCGTGCGTGACGCGGAAGAGCCGGCTGACCGGGGTCGGGTGATGCGGCATCGGGACCTCCCGTCCATTATGGTAACCGCGGGCGGTGCTGGTGTGCGCCTGAGGCACCGGCAGAGCCGGCCGTGCCGCGACGGCGGCACCGGACCCTCGTTTCGGCGGGCATCTGGCGCAATTGTGCGAACTTCGAGGCCGGCACGCCGTATGCGAGTGAGCATCCGATGGCCGTGATTCCCGCCTCCGTGCGCCGTGGACGCTGGCGCGAGCTGGCGCTGGCCGCCGCGCTCGCGGCCTGCCTGGCGCCCGGGACAACGGCGCACCCCCTCGATCCCCTGCTGATGGCGTGGCGCTGGGCCCGGTTCACGACCGAGTCCGGCCTGCCGGTGAATCGCGTCAGCATGGTGAGCGAGGCGGCGGACGGCACGGTCTGGGCGGCGTCGATAGGCTGGCTGGCGCGGTTCGACTCGTTCGCGTGGCACCCCGCGGCGCAGCGCTGGACGCGGGTGGGCAGCGTCGTGGCGCAACCGGAAGGCCGCGCCGTCGCGGTCGCCGACGGCCAGGCGTTCGAAGGGGACCTCGAGGGGTTCACCCCCCTGACCGTGGCGGGAGGCGGGCCGATACGGGCGGCGGCGGCGATGTCGGACGGCCGCGTGGCTCTGCTCGACGGGAACGGGCGCCTGTTCGCCACGCGAGGCCGCGTCGTGGAGCCGCTCGCGGCGCCGGACCAGGGCCCCGTGCGAAGACTGCTGCCGGCCGGCCGCAACGCCTGGGTCCTGACGCGGGGTGGCGTCTACCGCTGGGCCACGAAGGAATGGCAGCTGGTGCTCCCGGCTGCGGGCGCGGAGCTCGACGTCACTCAGGCGGCGGAGAACGCCTCGGGACGGGGCCTGTTCTTCGTCAACGCGGAGCGGACGCCGCCCCGCGGGCTCTGGGCCTTCGAGCCGGGTGAAGAGCCGCGGCCGCTGGACACGCTGCCCCGAAGAACGGTCGCCGCGCTGACCGTCGGGCCCGACGGCGACGCGCTGGCCGCGTACGTCACGGGCGAGCTGCTGGTGCGGAACCACGACCGGTGGTCGCAGGTCAAGGGTGCGATTCCCCAGGCCACCGGCGTGCTGTCGCTGGCGTCGCGGCCGAACGGCGACCTCTGGACGGCGACGGAGACGGGCCTGAGTCTGTTCCGGGGATCGTCCACCCTCTGGCAGACCTGGCCGACGCCCGGCGCCGGACCGGACGGCAGCGTCAACGACATTCTGCGCGCCCGTGACGGCACGCTGTGGCTGGCCTCCGGACGCGGCGTGTTCGCGCTGGACGGCGACGGACGGTTCCAGGAGCACGCCGCCGCGCCGGACGGTCGCGCCTTCGGCGCCGTGACGGCGGTGGCGGAAGACCAGCGCGGCCGGATCTGGATCGGCAGCGGCGCGGCGTTCCGCGGCGTGTACTCCCGCGAGGGAAATCGCTGGCGCCGCGTCTCGAGCGGCACACTGCTCGACCAGGCCTTCGTGCACGGCATCGCGAAGGACCGGCGCGGGCGCCTCTGGTTCCTGTGCCTGTCCCCCGCGTCCGAGGACCGGTCGCCGACGAACGTGCCAGGCGTCTTCGTGCTCGACGGCGACACGATCGTTCCGTGGGACGCGGACTCCGGCCTGCCCCGGGGACGCATCTACTCGTTCTCCGAAGGCCCTGACGGCGCGCGCTGGTTCGGCACCGAGCACGGCATCAGCCGGTGGCTCGACGGGCGCTGGACCTACTGGACGGAAGCCGAGGGCCTGCGCAGGGCGAGCGTCTTCACGGTGCTCGCCGACGGCGAGCGGCTGTGGTTCGGGGATCAGCTGAACGGGCTGGGCCTCATCGAGGGCGGCACGGTCCGCTACTTCACGACCGCCGACGGGCTGGTCGCCGACGCGGTGTGGGGCCTCGCGCTCGGCACGGACGGCGCGCTGTGGGTGGCCACGCGCGGTGGGCTGTCGCGGTACCGCGACGGAACGTGGTCGTCGTTCGACCAGGTGACCGGCCTCGCGGACACGGCGCTCTGGCCGGTGTGGGTGGAGGGCGACGCGGCCTACGTCGGCACGGACGCGGGGCTCGCGCGTCTGGATCTCGGCGGCGCCGAGGCGCACCTGCCCGTCGTCCGCCCGCTCGAGACCATCGTTCGCGGCGACACCGCGCTCGTCCGCTGGCGCGCTTTCGACTTCGACGGGCGCACGCCGCCCGACCGGATCGCGGCGCGGGTCCGGCTCGACGACGGCCCGTGGTCGGACTGGAGCCGGGTGCAGGAACGGACGTTCGGCGAGCTGCCGCCGGGCGCCCACCAGGTGACGATCCAGGCGGCGAACCTCTTCGGCCTGTACGCGCCCGCGGGCACCGCCGTCGACCTCCGCGTGGACCCGCCGCTGTTCCAGCAGCCGATCTTCTACCTGCCGCTCTCGGCGCTCGCCTTCGTGGCCCTGCTCCTGGCCGTCGCGCTCATCGTGAGGCAGCGGCGCTACCAGCGGACGCTCGCCGAGCGCGAGCAGCGGCTGGCGTTGATCTCGCGCGTCACGCGCGACGCGGTGTGGGACTGGAAGCTCGAGGGCGATCGCTGCGTGTGGGGCGAGGGCCTGCAGGCGTCCTTCGGCTACGCGCCGTCCGAGATCGGGGACGCGGTCGACTGGTGGAGGGTGCGCGTGCACCCCGACGACCTCGCGGCCGTGCTCGCGTCGCTCGACGCCGCGCTGGGCGGCGACGCCAAGGTCTGGTCGGCCGACTACCGCTTCCGGCGCCAGGACGGGCACTACGCGCAGGTCTTCGACCGCGGCTACATCATGCGCGGCGTCGGCGGCCGGCCATACCGCCTGATCGGCGCGATGATGGACGTCACCGAGCGGCACGAGCTCCGCGAGCAGGTCCGCCACGCGCAGAAGCTGGAGAGCGTGGCCCGGCTCGCGGGCGGCATCGCCCACGAGTTCAACAACCTGCTGACGGTCATCATGGGCAACACCGAGCTGCTGCTGGCCGGCCTCCCCCCGGCCGACCCGAACCGCGCCGAGGTCGAGGAGGTGCGGGTCGCCGCCGACCGCGCTGCGCGGCTGACCTCGCAGATGCTCGGGTTCGCGCGCCGCCAGATCATCCGGCCGACACTGCTCAACCTGAACCACCTGATCCTCGACGTGGAGACGATGCTGAGCGGCGGCGTCGGCGAGGACGTCCAGATCGCCACCAATCCCGCCGTCGACCTCGGCCTCGTCCGCGTGGACGCCGCGCAGGTCGAGCAGCTGATCGTGCACCTCGTCCTGAACGCCCGCGACGCGATGCCGTCCGGCGGCCACCTCACGATCTCGACCCGCAACGTCGAGGTGGAAGAACAGGACGCGCCCGGCGAGGCGGGGCCGGAGCCGGGACGGTACGTCCTGCTGAGCGTCGCCGACACCGGCGTCGGCATGGACGAGGCCACGCTGGAACACCTCTTCGAGCCGTTCTTCACGACCAAGCCCCCCGGCCAGGGCTCGGGCCTCGGCCTGGCGACCTGCTACGGCATCGCGAAGCAGAACGGGGGCCACGTCACGGTGGAGAGCCGGCCCGGGCACGGCGCGCGCGTGGACGTCTACCTGCCGCGCGTCGACCAGAGCGGTGAGCCAGCCGCGGACCGGGCCCGCCCGGAGGACGGCCGCAAGGGCCGGGGCGAGGCGCTGCTCGTGGTCGAGGACGAGAGCGCCCTGCGCCGCCTCATGGTGCGCACGCTGCGCGGCGCGGGCTACGACGTCATCGAGGCGGCGAGCGGCCCCGACGCGCTCCAGGTCGTCGCGCGGTTCCGCACGTCGGTCGCGCTGCTCGTCACCGACGTCGTGATGCCCCACATGAGCGGCGTGGAGCTCGCCGCGGACCTGCGCGCGCGGTGGCCGTCGCTGCGGGTGCTCTTCACGTCCGGCTACGCCGAACGCGTCCAGAGCCAGTTGCCCCAGACGCCGGACGACCGGTTCCTGCCCAAGCCTTTCACGCCGGCCGCGCTCAGGAAGCAGGTGGAAGAGCTGCTGGCCGCCGCGCGATAATGCGGCGCCGGTGGGAGCGGTGGAGGGTCGCGGCCGGCGCCGGCGGCGGGCGGGCGTGGAGCTATCTGGGCGGGCGCGAGTTCGGACGGACCGGCCTCGGCGCGTCGGTGTGCGCAGGCGTGGCGCTCGACTGACCCGCCCGCCTCATTCCGTGTCGATTTCCGTGGCTCATTCCGTGGCTCATTCCGTACTCGCCTCGCGCCGCGCGATCGCCCGCCCGACGATCGCGAACGCGATTAGCGCCACGCCCGTGTACCACCCGGCAGCGGCAAAGCTCGCCGGCCAGTGCAGCGCGATGGCGACGCCGCCCCCGACCAGCACCGCCGCCAGCACCGCGAACATCCGCATGCCGTAGAGGAACGTGAACGGCAGGTAGTGCGCCCCGAGCAGGATCGTCATCGCCGGGTAGAACCAGCTCACTCGGTAGAGCGCGACGGGCAGCAGCAGGGGCATCGACAGCGGCAGCACGAACGCCACCTGCGCGCCGAGGTGGCGGAGCGCGTTGTCCGGATCGAGCGGGGCCTTCCGTCCCACGGCGCGGACGAGCAGCTCCGTCACGGGAAAGATGAAGAAGCCGCCCACCACGAGCGTCCCGATCGCCGCCCGCGGACCGCTCCCCGCGGCCAGCGCGGCCGAAGCGAGCCAGAGGAGGCCCGATACGGCCTGCCCGTAGAAGCCGCCGGCGAACCGCGTGCGCATCTCCCGCTGCGCGTGTGCGATGTCCATGGAACCGTCGCGCCTCTAGATGCGTCCGTGTCGATTTCCGTGGCTCATTCCGTGGCTCATTCCGTAAAGATGCGCTTCGGCATCACGACGTGCACGCCCACGTTCCCGTCCACGAGCTCGGTGATGGCCACGTCGCCGGCGATGCTCGTGAGCTGGTAGGCCGACTGGCGGTCCAGCCCCTTCGCCCGCACGAGAAAGTCCACCATCTCCTGGATGGCCGTGCGCGTCGCGACCGTGAGGTCGCGGTCGGCGGCCATGCTGATGTAGGCCGCGGGCGTCTCGGCGCGCGGCCACCGCAGCGCCATGCCCTTGTGGACGACGAGCTGCAGGCGCCCGCGGAGCGACGTCTCGATGGCGGTCTGGTCCACCTCGCCGTCGCCCTGGGCGGCGTGGCCGTCGCCGACTTCGAAGAGCGCGCCCGGCGCGTGCACGGGGATGAAGAGCGAGGTGCCGGCGACGAGCGCCTTGTCGTCGAGGTTGCCGGCGTGCGTGCCCGGCGGGTTGCTGCTCACGCGCCCGGCCCCGGGCGGCGGCGCGACGCCCATGCTGCCGAAGAAGGGCGCGAGCGGGATCGTGATCCCCGGCGCGAACGCCGCCGTCATCGTCTTCCGGTCGAGCCGGATGATCGTCGTGCGCTTCGTCCGGTCGGCGTCGCAGTTGTCCGGCAGGAAGCCGCTGCAGCCGTTGTAGCCGTAGGCGATCGGCAGGTCGATCGAGAGGATCCGCACCTCGAGCGCGTCGCCAGGCTCGGCGCCCTCGACGTAGATCGGGCCGGTCAGGATGTGCCCTCCGGGCCCGTGCGTCTTCACCTGATCCACGATGGCGCGCAGCGAGGCCTGGACCTCGCCGGGCGGCACGCCGGCGCGCTCGAGCCGGTCCGGGGTCGAGGTGAGGAGCGTGTCCACGTCGACGATGTCGCCGGACCTCACGCGCAGGACCGGCTTCGCCGCCGCGTCGTAGTAGCCCCACGCCACGGTCGCGGGTGTCGCCTCGAGGCGATGGACCGTGCCGCCTGCCTGCTGCGCGCCGGCCGGAAACACCGCGAGCGCGGCAACGGCCGCGGCGGCCATCGCCGTTCGAATCGTCGTGTGCATGGTGCGTGGATTATAGCGCGACGGCCCTCACTGGCCGCGCCGGCCCGGCGGCGCCCAGCGGTTCAGGAACGCCAGGATGCGCTCCCGCGAGTAGCCGCGGCTCTCCTCGAACTCGGCCGTCGCTTGCGACTGCAGCAGCTTGCCGTCGCTGTCGAGCACGAACAGGTGCGGGTAGCCGGCGACGGAGGGATACCGGGCCAGGAACCGCTCGTTTCCGTTCTCCTGGCTCACGTTGACCTTCACGGTGACGAAGGCGCGCGACCAGAGACGGCTGATCTCCTGGTCCTCGTGCGTGACGCGCTCGAGCACGTGGCACCACCCGCACCACTCGCCGCCCAGCTCCAGGATGATGCGCTTCGCGCCGGCCCTGGCCTCGCCGATGGCGCTCTGCAGATCGCGCTCGGGATCACGCCGCGGGTCGTAGCCGGCCGAGCCGGCCTGCGCCCACGCGAGCGCGGGCAGGACGAACGTGAGCAGCGCGGCGATCGCGATCGTGCTCTTCCCTCTCATGGCGAGCTCCTGGCCACCACCCGTGACACCACCGATCCTAGCACGCCCGATCGCGCTTCGACGCGCCGGGATTCCGCCAGTGATGGCGTTTCAAGAATGAAACATCCTGACGGCTAGACGAAGTTGCGTTCGCCCGCCGGGGCGCCGGCCGCGAACCGCGCGAGGGAGAAGGGCGTGAGGTCGAACGCCGGGTCGCGCCCGGCGATCAGGTCGGCGAGCAGCCGGCCGGCCGCGGGCGAGTGCTGGAACCCGTGCCCGCTGAAGCCCGCGATCACGTGCAGGCCCTCGACCTCGGGCGCCGGGCCGATGACCGGCATGGCGTCCGGCGTCATCTCGTACAGCCCGGCCCACGCGTGCGAGACGGCCGCGTCGGCCAGGACCGGCAGCCGGCCGACGGCCACCGGGATGACGCGCTCGAGGAAGTCCCACCGCACCGTGGTGTCGAAGCCGTGGCGCTCCGTGTCGTCGCCCATCCCGAAGAGCAGGTTGGCGCCCTCGCGGTGGAAGTAGAAGCTCGTCTCGAAGTCGATCACCATGACGCGCGAGGCCGGCGCGCCCGGCGCGCCGCCCGGCCCCGCCGCCGCCCACCCGCCGGCCGGCGGCGCCGCGATGAAGATGTGGCGCCGCAGCGGATTGACGGGCACCGTCGCGCCCGCCATCGCCCCGACGCCCCGCGCCCACGGCCCGGCGGCGTCGACGACGACCGGCGTGGCGATCGCGCCGCCGCTCGTGTGCACGGCCGTCACGCGGCCGCGCTCGACCGCGATGCCCGTCACCTCGGCGCCGCGGCGGATCTCGACGCCGAGCCGCCGCGCGCCGGCCGCGAACCCGGCCGTCACGCCGTTCGGGTCGGCGATGCCGTCGCGCGCGCAGAAGGTCGCCGCGCGCACGCCGTCGACCGCCAGGCCCGGCGCCAGGGCCGCGGCCTCGGCGGGCGACAGCCACGCCACGTCCACGCCCAGCCGCCGCTGCATCTCGACGTGCCGGCCGAAGGCCTCGACGTGCGCCGGGTCCGACAGCAGGAACAGGTAGCCGTCCAGGTGGAGGTCGATCGCCGCGCCGACCTCGTCAGCGAACCGCTCGAGGAACGCGATCGACTCGAGCGACAGCCGCACGTTGGCCTCGTGCGAGAACTGGTGGCGCACGCCGCCGGCGTTGCGCCCGGTCGATCCCGCGCCCAGCACGGCCTCGCGCTCGACGAGCACGACGTCGGTGATCCCCAGCCGCGCCAGGTGCCAGGCGACGCTCGCCCCCATGCACCCGCCCCCGACGATCACGACGTCCGCGGTGTGTTTCATTGTTGGATCGGCGGGGCCCCCTGCACCCCGCCTGGCTCGTCGCTCGCGGGGACCCCTTCGCCCCGCGCCGCTCCTCGCTGCTTGGATCGGCGGGGCCCCCTGCACCCCGCCTGGCTCGTCGCTCGCGGGGACCCCTTCGCCCCGCGCCGCTCCTCGCTGCTTGGATCGGCGGGGCCCCCTGCACCCCGCCTGGCTCGTCGCTCGCGGGGACCCCTTCGCCCCGCGCCGCTCCTCGCTGCTTGGATCGGCGGGGCCCCCTGCACCCCGCCTGGCTCGTCGCTCGCGGGGACCCCTTCGCCCCGCGCCGCTCCTCGCTGCTTGGATCGGCGGGGCCCCCTGCACCCCGCCTGGCTCGTCGCTCGCGGGGACCCCTTCGCCCCGCGCCGCTCCTCGCGTTTGGATTCGGCGGGGCCCCCTGCACCCCGCCTAGCTCGTCGCTCGCGGGGACCCCTTCGCCCCGCGCCGCTCCTCGCTGCTTGGATCGGCGGGGCCCCCTGCACCCCGCCTGGCTCGTCGCTCGCGGGGACCCCTTCGCACCGCGCCGCTCCTCGCTCGGCTGACGGCTCACGCGGGTTCACGGTACGGAGTGCTGGCCTTCAGGCCAGCCTGTCGGGCCGGGCTGAAGCCCGGCACTACGTACTCAAAACTCAGAACTCAAAACTCAGAACTCACAACTCAGAACTCACAACTCAGAACTCACAACTCAGAACTCACAACTCGAGCCTCACAACTCGCCCCTACAGCCCTTCGGCGAGCACCATGTTCGTCACCGAGGCCGCCTGGCGCATCGCCTTCGGCCCGGCGTACTCGGACGACGCCCACCACTCGCGCGCCCGCTCGACGCTCTCGAACTCGAGGATCACGAAGCGCTTCGGCTGGTACGTGCCCTCCAGCACGTGCGTCTTGCCGCCCCGCACGAGGTAGCGCCCGCCGTACTTCGCGATGCTGTCCGGCGCCACCTTGATGTACTCCGCGTAGCGCTCGGGGTCCTTCACCTCGATGTCAACGATCAGGTAAGCCGACATGTACATCTCCTCGCTTGGATCGGCGGGGCCCCCTGCACCCCGCCTGGCTCGTCGCTCGCGGGGACCCCTTCGCCCCGCGCCGCTCCTCGCTGCTTGGATCGGCGGGGCCCCCTGCACCCCGCCTGGCTTGTCGCTCGCGGGGACCCCTTCGCCCCGCGCCGCTCCTCGCGCTTGGATCGGCGGGGCCCCCTGCACCCCGCCTGGCTCGTCGCTCGCGGGGACCCCTTCGCCCCGCGCCGCTCCTCGCGCTTGAATCGGCGGGGCCCCTGCACCCCGCCTGGCTCGTCGGGGTGGCACAGGTCTCCGACCTGTGCCGCAGCCGCCCAGGTCACAGACCTGGGCCACCCGGTCTGCTTGCCGCGACCCTTCCGCGCAGCGCGCGGTCCATCTGCCGCCGCGGAGACTCGCGCTCGAGCTCCGTATAGTACTCGCACCGGTCGACGATCGCGCCAGCGGCGGCCAGCGCGACGATCGCGGGCCAGGCGCGCGGCTCCGGCAGGAGCAGCGCGAACGGCGCCACGAGGCCGGCGCCCGCGCGGATCGCGCTGGTCCACTCCCTCAGCCTGCCGCGCTTCCGGTACGCGTAGAGGCCGGTCTGCAGCAGCAGGATTGGCGCCGCGAGCCACGCCGCGCGCGCCAGGAGCGCGGCCATCAGCAGGCCGATCCAGGTCGCGCCGGCGCTGTGGCGCCAGCCCGCGCCGCCGGGCAGCACGCCGTACAGCTGGTCGGCGGCGAAGAGGCCGGCGAGCCCCACCGCCGCGGCGCCCCATCCGAGCGCGCCGTCCGCGGGCGCGAGCGCGAGCCACAGCGTCGCCAGGCCGAAGAACGCCGACAGCGCGGCGATCTCGCGGCTCAGCCACGAGGTCCGCAGGTTGAGCACGGCGCGCCACGCGCGCGCGCGTCGCCCGAGGTGTGCGCTCGCGAGCGCCATGGCCGCGGCCGACGCCGCGGCGAACACGCGCCAGTCGATCGCGAGCCGGCCCGCCGCCGCGCCGGCGGCCGCGCCGACGAGGCCGGCGGCGGCGAGCGTGAACGCGGCGAGCGGCCACTCGGTGGCGAGCGAGATGACCGCCGACGGCCGCGCCGGCGGCGGCACGGCCACCGGGTCGGCGACCTCGCCCGCCGTCATCTCCGGCTGCACGCGCCCGGGCGCGAGCGGCACGACGTGCAGGCTCGGGCCGAGGCGCGTCCGGGGCAGCCCGTCGATGGCGAGCACGCGCGCGGCCGGCGCCACCTCGGCGTAGTCGAGCGCGCCCGTCGGGCAGTGCGTCGCGCACGCGGGCTTCAGGCCGGCGCGCAGGCGGTCGGCGCACCACGTGCACTTGGTCATCACGCCGGCCGACTCGTCGACGACCGGCGCGTCGTACGGACAGGCCCAGGAGCAGTAGCCGCAGCCGATGCACTTCGCCGCGTCGATGAGCACGGCCTGCGTCGCCGGATCGCGCCGGTACGCGAGCGCCGGGCACGCGCGCATGCACGCCGCGTCGGCGCAGTGGTTGCACGCGAGCGAGAGGTGGAAGAGCGGCGCCAGCGGGTGCCGGCGCGGGTTGAACGTCTCCACGCGCCGCCAGCTCACGTCCGGCGCCAGCCCGTTCTCGATCGTGCACGCCACGCGGCACGCGCCGCAGCCCGTGCACTTGTTGGCGTCGAAGACGAAGCTGAAACTCATCGCTACCGGGTGGCACAGGTCTTCGACCTGTGCCCAGCAGCCCAGGTCACAGACCTGGGCCACCCCATCTTCATTCCGTGCCCCATTCCGTGCCCCATTCCGTGGCTCATTCCGTGGCTCATTCCGTGGCAATTTTACCTCCACCTGCACTCGATTCTCGTGGAACGCCGCGCCGTGGCCCATGTCGGTCTCGCGCGCGGCCGACAGCACGTTCACGGCCGCCCCGTCGGTCAGCCACCAGCCGTTGGTCACCGCGACGCAGCCGGCCTTGAGGCCGTTGTCGAGCAAGGCCTCCACCTCGATCGCGCCGCGCGCGTTGAACACGCGCACCCTCGCGCCGTCCCGGACCCCCCGCGCCCGCGCGTCGTCGGGATGGATCGCCACGCGCGGCCGGTCGTCGAACTGGCGGATCATCCGCAGGTTGCCGAACTGCGAGTGGATGCGGTTCTTCGTGTTGGGCGTGAGCAGGTAGAGCGGGTACTTCGCCGGGTCGGGGTCGGGCCGCCGCACCGACTCGAGCGGCTCCGTGTAGTCCGCGACCGCAGCCACGCCCCAGCGCGCGACGGCCTCGCGCGACTCGAGCTCGATCTTCCCCGACGGCGTCCGGAAGACGAGGTCCTCGAACGCCACGTCCTGCGCGCCCGGCGCGGGGACCGGCCCCTCGCGCAGCCGCGCGAGCGTGACCTCCGGGAACGGCGCGAGCGCCCGCTCGAGGTACGCGTCCACCTCGGCGTCGCTCACCGGGAAGACCGTCCCGTCCTCCGCCTCCGGCATGCCGAGGCGCCGCGCGAGCAGGCGGTAGATCTCCGACTCGGGCTTCACCTCGCCCGGCGGCTCGATGATCTTCTGCTTGAGCTGCAGGTACGCGTGCCAGTACGCCCCAATCACGTCCGACTGCTCGAACATCGTCTTGGCGGGCAGGACGATGTCGGCCTCGCGCGCCGTGTCGGTGAGGAACTGATCGACGACCACGCGGAAGCCGAGCGCGCGGAAGGCGGCGACGACCGCCGGCGTCCCGGGGTTCTGCGGGATTGGGTTGCCGCGCTCGACCCACGCGGCCGCGAGCGGCGGATCCGCGAGCGCGAGCATGTCGGGGCCGAGCCGCGCCATCGACACCGCGACGCGCGCCACGCCGTCGGGGACCTCCGGCGGGAACGACGCGACCGGGTCGCGCACCGCGTCGAACACGTGGCTCTGCAGGTTCGCGTACACCCAGCCGGCGCCCGGCCGGCCGACGTTGCCCGTGATCGCCACCAGCGCCAGGATCGCCCGCAGCGTCTGGCCGCTGTTGGCGAAGCGCTGCAGGCCGAAGCCGGCGCTGATCGTCGCGGGCCGGATGGCCGCGAGCGCCTCGGCGAGGCGGTGGATGGCGGCGGGCGGCACGTCGGTGATATCCGCGGCGCGCTCGGGCGTGAACCCGGCGGCCGACGCGGCGAAGGCGTCGAAGCCGACGACGTGGCGATCGACGAACGCGCGGTCGACGCCGCCGTTCCGGACGAGCAGGTGCGCGACGGCCAGCGCGAGGGCGCCGTCGGTGCCGGGCCGCGGCTGGATCAGGAGCGAGGCGCGCTCGGCCGATTGCGTGCGGCGCGGGTCGACCACGATCAGGGTGCCGCCGGCGTCGAGCGCCTGGTCCACGAACGCCTGCTGGTGGATGTTCGTCTCGGCCGGGTTCTTGCCCCAGAGCACGATCAGCCGGGCGCGGGCGAGATCCCACGGCGCGCTGTGCTTGTTCTCGCCGAGCGTCAGCCGCGTCGCCTCGAGGCCGGACGGCCAGCAGAGGTCGCCGTAGGTGCCCGTGTAGCCGCCGTAGAGGCGCCAGAACCGCTCCGACACGCGGTTCATGAGCCCCTTGGTGCCGCTCGCGCAGTAGTAGAGGACGCTCTGCGGGCCGTGATCGCGCCGGACGGCGGTCAGCCGCCGGGCGATCTCGTCGAGCGCCGAGTCCCACGAGACGCGCTCGAAGGCGCCGCCGCGCGTGCGGCGCAGCGGATGGAGGATCCGGTCCGGCGAGTAGACGCGCTCGACGTAGCTCAGGCCCTTGAGGCACGGCCCGCCGGGCGTCGCGCGCGCCGCCGGGTGCGTGTCGATCCGGCGGATCCGGCCGTCCTCGACCTCCACGCGGAGCGCGCAGGTGCTGTAGCAGTTCCGGGGACACGCGGTGGTGAGGGTTACGCTGCGCACTCCACGACCCTGGCGGTCCAGCGCCCGCGGCTGCGCTCCGCCACGACGAGCGCCTCGCCCGCGGCGGGGGCCGACGCCAACCGCTCGCCCGTCGCCGACCAGATCGCGCTCTTCCCCGCCGACGGCCAGTCGCCAACCGGCCCGGCGTAGTTGGCCATGAGCACCAGGATTCTGGTGATCGACGGCGGCGCGCCGCAGGAACGCGGCGTCGGCCTCGTAGCCGTGCTCGGAGATGAGGCAGCTCGCCGCGTAGACGGTCGCGCCCTGCTTCACGGCGGCGCGGGCCAGCGCGGGCTGCGAGATGTCGGCGCAGATGGCGAGCCCGACGACCTCGTCGCCGACGGCGAGCGGCGGGCCGCCGCGGCCGGGGACGAAGGTCGCCGCTTCCGCGTCCGGCACGTGCTGCTTCACGTAGGTGCCGACCGTGCCGTCGGGCGCGAACACCACCGACGCGATGTTCAGGCCGGCGTGCGCGGCGAGCGGCGCGCCGGCGACGACGGTGACGGCGCGCGCGCGCGCCAGGTTGCGCAGCGGCTGCAGCCGCGCGTCGCTCGTGACCAGGGCGTCGGCCGTCGTGAGGCCGCGGCCGTAGCCGACGAGCGAGAGCTCCGGAAAGAGCACGAGGCGCGCGCCGTGGTCGGCGGCCTGCGAGGCCAGGCGCACGTGCCGGCCGACGTTCTCCCGCAGGCGGCCGGGCTCGGCGAGGGACTGCGCGACGGCGAGGGCGAGATCGGACATGGGACGGCGGGCCTCCGCGAAGGCTCCCCGGGGCGCCGGACGGACCCGGCTCGACGGCATGCCCTGGGACGCCCCAATCCTAGCACCGACGCGCCCGCCCGGCGGGCGGCACAGGTCTTCGGCGGGTGGCACAGGTCTTCGACCTGTGCCGCGCCTGCCCAGGTCGGGAACCTGGGCCGCCTGCCGTCTTGGTATGATCGGCGGGTGCCCCCTGCCCGCGGACCGTCGATCGGCCGGCGCGCCTTCCTGTGGACGGCGGGCCTGCTGCTCGTCGCGCCGCTGCCCGCCGCGGTCGGCTCGATGGTCGATTGGTTCCTCGCCTCGCGCGCGCGGCCGCGGCGGGTCGTGATCCCGCCCGACCTCCAGGACACGGTGGCCTTCGCCGACGGCGTGATCGTCACGCGCGTGGACGGCGACGTGCGGGCGTTCTCGGCGCGGTGCACGCACCTCGGGTGCCTGATCAACCGGACGGCGGACGACCTCCTGGTGTGCCCCTGCCACGGCTCGCGGTTCCACCTCGACGGCACGGTCGCCGCCGGGCCGGCCGCGCGCCCGCTCGAGCCGCTCGCGCACGAGGTCGACCCCAAGACGGGCGCGCTCATCGTCCATGCGACCTGAGCGGCTGGTGTGGCGATCGGCGACGCGGCCGAACGGCCGCCCGACCTACGGCGACCTGGGGTTCGCGTCCCTCTTCGTCGCCGTCGTGTCGGGCGTCCTGCTCGCCGTCCCCTACGACATCCTGCACGCCTACGCGTCGGTCGCCCGGCTCGAGCTGGGCAACCCCGCCGCGAGCTACTTCCGCAACGTGCACTACTGGAGCGCGCAGCTGTTCCTGATCTTCACGGCGCTCCACATCTGGGATCACCTGCGGCAGGGGACCGAGCGCCGCGTCGGGTCCGGCGCGTGGGCGCGGCTGACGCTGTCGATCCCGATCGCGGCGTTCGTGATGGTGTCGGGCTTCATGCTGAAGGGCGACGCCGACGGCCTGCAGGCGTGGCGCATCATCTCGACCGTGACCGCCTCGCTGCCCGGGGTCGGACGCGCGCTGTCTGCGCTGCTCTTCGGCACGGGCAACGACCAGCAGGTCCTGTACGTCCACCACGTCGCGACCGCCTCGATCTTCCTGTGGCTGCTCGTCGCCGAGCACGCGCGCGCGGTGTGGCCGCGGCCGATCGCGACGCTCGTGACGTTCGCGCCCGTCGCCGCCGCCGCGCTCGTCCTGACGCCCGGCCTGCACGACGGCCTGAGCCCGATCATGAAGGGGCCGTGGTACTTCCTCGGCCTGCAGGAGACGCTGCACTGGCTGAGCCATCCCGCATGGGCGGTCGTCGGCGGTCTCGCGCTGCTCGGCGCCGTGCTGGCGCTGCGCTGGACCTCGCCGCGCGTGTCGCGCGGCCTCAAGATCGCGCTGACGGCCGCGCTCGCGGCGTATCTCGTCCTCACCGGCGTGGGCTACTTCTTCCGCGGCGCGAACTGGGCGCTCGTGCGGCCGGGCCTCTCGGGCGGCAGCGGCCTGCGGTTCACGCCGCCCCGCACGTTCTTCGGCGCGCCGGTCGGCGCCGTCGAGTCGCGCGAGATGCCGGTGGTGCTCGGGCGGCCCGAGGGCTGCCTGGTCTGCCACGCGGGCATGAAGGGCTTCTCCGCGTCGCACGATCCGGCGGCCGTCGGGTGCGCGTCGTGCCACGCGGGCGACCCCTTCACGCTCGACAAGGCCGCCGCGCACCGCGGCATGGTGCTGATCCCGGGCAACCTCGCCGACGCCGCGCGCACGTGCGGCACCGCGCAGTGCCACCCGGCGATCATCGACCGCGTGGACCGGTCGATCATGACCACCATGGCGGGGATCATCAGCGTGGACCGCGCCGTGTTCGGCGAGTCCGCGCACGGCGCGGCGCCGCCGCGCGTCGAGGACCTCGGCCACACGCCCGCCGACACGCACCTGCGGCAGCTCTGCGCCTCGTGCCACCTCGGCCGTGCGAAGACCGAGCTCGGCCCGATCCACGAGGACTCGCGCGGCGGCGGCTGCAACGCGTGCCACCTCAACTACAGCCCGGGCGCGCTCGACGCGCTCCACCGCTACCAGCTCGCGGCCGGCCAGGCCGACCGGCAGGCGCCGCTCGAGCACCCGAGCCTCTCGCTCGCCATCGGCAGCGACCACTGCTTCGGGTGCCACAGCCGCTCGGGCCGCATCTCGACGAGCTACGAGGGGTGGATGGAGACCGAGCGCACCGCGCCCGACCCGCTGGCGCCGGACCGCTACCGCACGCTCGAGGACGGCCGCGTGTTCGTGAAGGAGTCCCCCGACGTTCACTCTGAGAAGAAGATGGAGTGCGTGGACTGCCACACCTCGCGCGAGGCGATGGGCAACGGCGGCGTCCACGCGCGGAAGTGGGAGCAGGTGGAGGTCGCGTGCGAGGACTGCCACCTCGTGGGCCCGCCCCGCACCGTCCCCGCCGCGCGGCTCGACGGCGAGACGCGGCGCATCCTCACCATCCGCAAGCAGCCCGTGGCGGGCCGCGCCTATCTGGCCGCCGGCGCGACGGGCCAGCCGCTCGTCAACGCGTTCCTCGACGCAGCGGGCCGGCCGTCGATGTATTTGAAGCTCACCGGCGAGGTGATGGAGATGAAGCGCCCCGCCGCCGTGTGCCTGCAGGGCGGCGGCCACGCGACCTTGTCGTGCGCCAGCTGCCACACGAAGTGGGCGCCGCGCTGCTCCACCTGCCACACGACGTTCGACCCGCGCGGCACGGGCTACGACCAGCTCGCCGAGAAGGACGTGACGGGCGAGTGGGTGGAGACGGCGCGCGACTTCCGCGCCGACCCGCCGGCGCTCGGCATCCGCAGCGTCGCGCGCCCGGACGGCACGACGGCCGGCGTCGTGGACACGTTCGTGCCGGGGATGGTCCTCAGCATCGAGGGCGCGGGGCCGGCGACCGTCTTCCACCGCCTCTACGCGCGCGCCTTCTCGCACACCATCGCGCAGAAGGGCCGCTCGTGCGAGTCGTGCCACAACGACCCCGAGGCGCTCGGGTACGGCCGCGGCACGCTCGCCTACACGCGCGAGGGCGGCCGCGGGCGCTGGACGTTCACGCCCGCGATGCCGCCCGGCGTGTACGACGGCCTGCCCCAGGACGCCTGGATCCCGTTCCTCGGCGCGCGCACCGGCATGGTCTCCACGCGAGACGACGTGCGGCCGTTCACAGTCGCCGAGCAGAAGGCGATCCTGACGACGGGCGCGTGCCTCACGTGCCACAAGGGCGACTCCCGCGTGATGCAGGCGGCGATCGCCGACTGGCCCGGCACGCTGGCGCGCGTCAGCCCGAGGTGCCTCCTGCCGGAGTGGCCGAAGTAGCGAGCGGCTCCATCCATTCACGCGACCGCGGGTGGCGCCCCCGTGTGACGGCTTCGAAGGCCTGCTGCAGCGCGCGCGTCACCGGACCGGTGCGCCCGGCGCCAACCGTCCGGAAGTCGATCTCCCGCAGGCCGACGACCTCGGCCGCGGTGCCGCACACGAACACCTCGTCGGCCGCGTACAGCTGGTCGCGCGACACGGGCTGCTCGCGCACGGCGTACCCGGCGTCGCCCGCCAGGTCGATCAGCATCTCGCGCGTGAGCCCCTCGAGGATGGCGGCGACCGGCGGCGTCGCGATCCGCCCCCGGCGCACGACGAACAGGTTCTCGCCCGTGCACTCCGCCACGTAGCCCTGAGGGTCCAGCATGATCGCCTCGTCGAACCCGAGGCGCAGCGACTCGGTCTTGGCGAGGATCGAGCTCGCGTAGTTGCCGGCGATCTTCGCCTTGGTCATGGCGACGTTCGGGTGGTGCCGCGTGTAGGACGACACGTTGGCCCGCACGCCTTCCTCGCGCGCCGCGGCGCCGAGGTAGTCGGCCCACTCCCACACGGCGATGCCGACCTTCGGGCGCCCGGTGTCCACCGTGAGGTTCCAGCCGCCGTCGCCGAGGTAGACGACCGGCCGGATGTAGCACGCGCCGAAGCCGTTGGCGGCGACCGTCTCCCGCGTCGCCTCGACCAGCTCCGCGGCCGTGTACGGCAGGTCGCGGAACCCGAGGATGCGCGCCGAGGCGAGCAGCCGCTCGACGTGGGCGGTCAGACGCAGGATCGCGGGGCCGGCGTCGGTCTCGTAGCAGCGGATGCCCTCGAACACGGCGGCGCCGTAGTGCAGGCCCGCGGTGAGGAACGGCACGACAGCGCGGTCCTCCTCCACGAGGGTTCCGTCCATCCAGACGAAGCGGGTGCGCACGGCCTACTCCGGAGCGCCCGCGGGCGCGAGCGCGACCGGGTCGAGAAACGGCATCATCGCGCGCAGCCGCTGGCCGACGGCCTCGATCGGGTGGTCGTGCTCGGCGCGCCGCGTGGCGTCGAACCACGGCCGCCCCGCCTCGTTCTCCTCGATCCACTGGCGCGCGTAGCGGCCGTCGCGGATGGCGTCGAGCATGCGCCGCATCTCGGCGCGCGTCTCGGGCGTGACGATGCGCGGGCCGCCGGTGTAGTCGCCGTGCTCGGCCGTGTCGCTCACCGAGTAGCGCATGTAGCGGAGGCCGCCGCGGTAGATCAGGTCCACGATGAGCTTCAGCTCGTGCAGGCACTCGAAGTACGCGATCTCGGGCTGGTAGCCCGCCTCGACCAGCGTGTCGAAGCCGGCCTTCACGAGCGCGCTCACGCCGCCGCACAGGACCGCCTGCTCCCCGAAGAGGTCCGTCTCGGTCTCCTCGGCGAACGTCGTCTCGATGACGCCGGCGCGCGTGACGCCGATGCCGCGCGCGTAGGACAGGGCCAGGGCCTTCGCGCGGCCCGTCGCGTCCTGGTGGACGGCCAGCAGCGCCGGCGTGCCCTCGCCCTCCACGTAGAGCTCGCGCACGCGGTGGCCGGGCGACTTCGGGGCGATCATGGCCACGTCCACGCCGGGCGGCGGCTGGATCGTCCCGAAGCGGATGTTGAACCCGTGCGCGAACATCAGCAGGTCGCCCGGGCGCAGGTGCGGCCCGATGGCGTCGCGGAAGAGCGCGGGCTGCGTGGTGTCGGGCGTCAGGATCATCACCACGTCGGCCCACCGCGCGGCGTCGGCCACCTCCTCGACCGTCAGCCCCGCGGCCTCCGCGGCGGCGCGCGACCGGCTGCCGGCCGGCAGCCCCACCTGCACGTCCACCCCGCTGTCGCGCAGGTTGAGCGCGTGGGCGTGGCCCTGCGATCCGTAGCCGATCACCGCCACCTTGCGCGCGCGGATGATCTCGAGGTCGGCGTCGGCGTCGTAGTACATCTTCGTCATCGTTCGGCTCCTGTCGGGCCGGCTGAAGCCGGCCCCCACGTACCCATCGCCTGTACGTAGCGCAGGGCTTCAGCCCTGCGCGGCGCACGCCTGAAGGCGTGCGCTACGGCGTGGGGCCGGCTTCAGCCGGCCCTCACGTGCCCGCGGACCATCGCGACGCGCCCCGTGCGCACCAGCTCCAGCACGCCGTAGGGGCGCAGCACCTCGAGCAGGCCGTCGATCTTGTCCTCGGTGCCGGTCATCTCGATGACGACCGATCGGGGCGCGACGTCCACGATGCGCGCGCGGAACACGTCCACGAGCTGCATCAGGTGCGCCCGCGCCTCGGCGTCCGCGGCCACCTTGATCATCACCAGGTCGCGGCACACCGTCGGCGCGTGCGTGATGTCCTCGACCTGCAGCACGTTCACCAGCTTCGCGAGGTGCGCCTCGATGCGCCGCGCGCCCGGCGCGTCGGTGTCCACGACGATCGTCATGCGCGACACGCCGGCCGTCTCGGCGTGCCCCACGGTCAGCGAGGCGATGTTGAAGCCGCGGCGCCGGCAGAGCGACGCCACGCGGTTCAGCACGCCCGGCTGATCCTCGACGTGCACCACGAACGTATGGGAGGACGAGGCGTCCGTATGGGGCAGCATGGCTACCGGTCCGCCCCCGTCTCCACGATCCGGCTCGGGCGCCGGATCATCTCGTGCAGCGCGGCGCCGGCGGGCACCATCGGGAAGACCGAGTCCTCCTGCTCCACCTGGAACTCCACGAGCACCGGGCCGGCCTGGGCGCGGGCGGCCTCGACGGCGGGCCCCACGTCCGCGCGCGCGCGCACGGTCGTCGAGGGGATGCCGAACGCCGCGGCCAGGCGCGCGAAGTCCGGGTTCACCAGCGGCGTGGCCGCGTAGCGGCGCTCGTAGAAGAACTCCTGCCACTGCCGCACCATGCCGAGGTAGCCGTTGTTCACGACCGCGATCTTCACGTCGAGCCGCTCCTGCACGATCGTCGCGAGCTCGGCCATGGTCATCTGGAAGCCGCCGTCGCCGGCGACGGCCCAGACCTCGGCGTCGGGCCGCGCGAGGCTGCGCGCCGATGGCGGCCGGCAGCGCGAAGCCCATCGTGCCGAGCCCGCCCGAGGTGATGAGCGAGCGCGGCGCCTCGTGGTGGTAGTACTGCGCTTCCCACATCTGGTGCTGGCCGACGTCGGTGACGACGAGCGCGTCGCCGTCGGTGACGCGCCAGAGGTCGTGCATCACGTGCGCGGCGTACAGGTGGCCGTCGTCGGGCAGCTGCTGGATGTCGCGGACCGCCGCGTCGCCCTTGAGGTCGCGGATGCGCGAGAGCCAGCGCGTGCGGTCCACCGGCAGCACGCCCGGCAGCAGCGCCGCGAGCGCCGCGCCGAGGTCGGCGGCGAGGCCGACGTCCACGCGCACGTTCTTGCCAATCTCGGCCGGGTCGATGTCGACGTGGATCTTGCGGGCGTCGGGCGCGTACGTCTTCAGGCTGCCCGTCACGCGGTCGTCGAAGCGCATGCCGAGCGCGACGAGCAGGTCGGCCTCCTGCACGGCGTGGTTGACCCAGGACTCGCCGTGCATGCCGACCATGCCGAGGTTCAGCGGGTGCGAGGCCGGGAAGCCGCCGATGCCGAGCAGCGTCATGGCGACCGGAATGCCGGCGCGCTCGGCGAGCGCGGCGAGCGCGGCCTCGGCGCCGGCGAGCTGCACGCCGTGGCCGGCGAGGATCAGCGGGCGCTCGGCCATGTTGAGGAGCTCGAGCGCGCGCGCGCAGTCCGCCGGGTCGGGCGGCGCCGGCGGGCGGTAGCCCGGCAGGCGGGGCGCCGCGGCGTCCCAGTCGAAGTCGGCGGCCCCCTGCTGCGCGTCCTTCGTGATGTCCACGAGCACCGGCCCCGGCCGGCCCGTGCGCGCGATGTGGAAGGCCTCGCGCAGGGCGGGCCCGACGTCCTCGGCGCGCGTCACCAGGTAGTTGTGCTTGGTGATCGGCAGCGTGATGCCGGTGATGTCGACCTCCTGGAACGCGTCGGTGCCGATGAGGCCGCTGCCCACCTGGCCGGTGATGCACACGATCGGCGAGGAGTCCAGCATGGCCGTGGCGATGCCGGTGACCATGTTGGTGGCGCCGGGGCCCGAGGTGGCGATGGCCACGCCGACCCGCCCGCTCGCCCGGGCGTAGCCGTCGGCCATGTGCGTCGCGCCCTGCTCGTGGCGCACCAGCACGTGGCGGATCGGGTAGTCGAGCATCGCGTCGTAGGCCGGCAGGATCGCGCCGCCCGGATACCCGAAGACGTCGGTGACGCCCTCCCGAACCAGACACTCCCAGATGATCTGCGCTCCCGTCCTGACCGCTGACCGCTGACCGCTCACAGCTCCCCCTGACCCCTGACCGCTGACCGCTGTCTCAGCCCGTGACCGCCCCCGCCGCCGCGGATCCCGACCAGCCGCACGTACTTCGCCATCACGCCCGCGGCGTAGCGCGGCGCGGGCGGCGACCAGCGCGCGAGGCGGTCGCGGATCGTGGCGGCGTCGAGCTCGACGCCGAGCGTCCGCTTCTCGACGTCGAACACCACGACGTCGCCGTCCTCGAGCGCCGCGATCGGGCCGCCGCGCGCGGCCTCGGGCGCGACGTGGCCGGCCATCAGGCCGTGCGTCGCGCCCGAGAAGCGCCCGTCGGTCACGAGCGCCACCGACTCGCCGAGGCCGGCGCCGACGATGGCGGCGGTGACGCCGAGCATCTCGCGCATGCCGGGCCCGCCGCGCGGGCCCCTCGTAGCGGATCACCACGACGTCGCCGGCGGCGATCGCGCCGCGCTGCACGGCGTCGAACGCCGCTTCCTCGCTGTCGAACACGCGCGCCGGGCCGCGGTGCGCGCGCCAGGAATGGCCGGCGATCTTCACGACCGCGCCCTCGGGCGCGAGGTTGCCCGTGAGGATCGCGAGGCCGCCGTGCGGCTGGAACGGCCGGTCGGCGGGGCGCACGACCTCCTGCCCCGGCGCCTCGGCCGCGCCGGCCGCCTCCTCGCCGAGCGTCCGGCCCGTGACGGTCGGCGTGCGGCCGTCGACGTGCCCGCCCTCGACGAGGCGCCGCGCCACGAGCCGCGTGCCGCCGGCGCGGAAGAGATCCGTCGCCACGAAGCGGCCCGACGGCTTCAGGTCGGCCAGCACCGGCACGCGCGCGCTCACGCGGTCGAACTCGCCGAGGTCGAGCGCGAGGCCGGCCTCGTGCGCGATGGCGAGCAGGTGCAGCACCGCGTTGGTCGAGCCGCCGGTGGCGGCCACGGCGGCGATGGCGTTGCGGATCGAGGCCGGCGTGACGATCTCGCGCGGGCGCGGCCCGCCGCGGACGAGGGCCATGGCGAGGCGGCCGGCCTCGCGGCCCGTCGCGCCGCGCGCCGGGTCGGTGGCGGGCACGCTGGCCGATCCCATCGGCGACACGCCGAGGAACTCGCACACCGTGGCCATCGTGTTGGCGGTGAACTGGCCCCCGCAGGCGCCGGCGCCGGGGCAGGCGCGGTTCTCGAGGTCGGCCAGGCCGGCGTCGGTGAGGCGGCCCGCCGCGTGCGCGCCGACGGCCTCGAAGACGTCCTGGATGGTGACGTCCTTGCCGAGCGCCCGGCCGGGCGCGATGGACCCGCCGTAGAGCACGAGCCCGGGCAGGTCCAGCCGGACGAGCGCCATGACGGCGCCCGGGATCGTCTTGTCGCAGCCGACCAGCGCCACGAGGCCGTCGAGCAGGTTGCCGCGCGCCACGAGCTCGATCGAGTCGGCGATCACCTCGCGGCTCACCAGCGAGGTCTTCATGCCCTCGGTGCCCATGGTGATGCCGTCGGAGATCGAGACCGTGTTGAACTCGAGCGGCGTGCCGCCGGCCTCGCGGATGCCCTGCTTCACCTCGGCCGCGAGCTCGCGCAGGTGGGCGTTGCAGGGGCCGATCTCGGTCCAGGTGTTGGCGACGCCCACCAGCGGGCGCGCCAGGTCGGCGTCGGTGAAGCCGACGGCCTTGAGCATGGCGCGGGCGGGCGCGCGGCTGGGGCCGCGGGTGAGCGCGGCGCTGCGGCGGACGGGCGCGTCGGACATGGGCCCATTGTCCGGGCCGCCCGTCGAATTAGTCAAATTTATAATTTACATAAGATTATTAATTCTATTTATCGCCTGGCCCGTCGGCGGGCTGGCGCCAGCCGCGCGTACGACCCCAGCGTGCGCACGCCGCCCGCGAACTCGCCGAGGTTGACCAGCGCGCGCGAGCACGCCAGGTCCTGCCGCGCCGCCGCCACGTCCGCGTAGAAGAAGTACTCCCACGGCCGGCCGCGCACCGGGCGCGACTCGAGCTTGGTCAGGTCGATCCCCCGCAGCGCGAACACGCTCAGCGCGCGGAACAGCGCGCCCGCCTCGGCGCCCAGCGTGAACACGACCGTCGTCTTGTCGGGCGTCCCGAGCGGCGTCGCGCCGCGCGCGACGACCAGGAAACGCGTCACGTTCTGCGCGTAGTCCTGGATGCCGGCCGCGAGCGTCTCGAGGCCGAAGATCTCGCCGGCGCGCGCCGACGCGATGGCCGCCGCGCCCGGCTCGCCGCCGTCGCGCACGAGCTTCGCGCTCCCCGCCGTGTCGTAGCTCGCCACGATCTCCACGCCGGCCATGGCGCGCAGGAAGCGCTCGCACTGCGCCAGCGCCTGCGGGTGCGAGTACACGCGCCGGACGTCCTCCCGCCGCGCGCCCGGCCGCGCCAGCAGGTGGTGGACGATCGGCTGCTCGACCTCGGCCACGATCGACAGCTCGTGCTCGAGCAGCAGGTCGTAGCTCCGGTGGATCGTGCCGGCGATCGAGTTCTCGGCCGGCAGGATGCCGTGGGTCGCCCGGCCGGCGTCCACCTCGGTGAAGACCGCGTCGAACGTCTCGCACGGCCGGGTGTCGGCCGTGGGCCGGAGCGCGAGCGCGGCGGCCTCGCTGAACGCGCCGGGCTCCCCTTGATAGGCGATGCGCATGTGGACCCTCGCGGCTTGGCCCGCCAAAGCGCCGTGCGCGAAGGCGGCCAAACGAAAAAGGGCCGTCACCCGGATGGGTGACGGCCCTGGTTCCTTGCCTCTGTTGACTCGGCGACCTACCCACCCGGACGACGCGACCCGGCGAACGCCGGGCCCGTAAACGCGAATCGACCGCGCGCGAAGCCGGCCGCGCGGCGCGCCTCGACCCCGCAGGTCGCCTCTCGGCGGCTCGCGCGCACGCGCGGGGGATCGATGCAGTCGCGTCTCATGGGCAGAGGCCGAGTAGACACCACGACGCCCCACGGCGTCAAGCGCCAGCGGGCGCGCACGGAGCCAGGGGCGCGCGTCAGCCGCGCGGGCGGGCGGGTCCTCCCGGCGCCGGCCCCCAGCCCACCATGCGGCGATCGGCTTCGTCCAGCAGACGCAGGCGCAGCGAGTCCAGGCTGCGGCGAAACGTCAGCGGGGGCACCGCCTGGAACGCCGGGATGGCGTTCTGGCACTCTTGCAGGTTGTAGAACGGGATGCGGGGCTGCACGTGGTGAATGTGGTGCAGGCCGATGCTGCCGGTGAACCACTGCAGCACCTTCGGCAGCTTGTAGTAGGAGCTGCCCTCGAGCGCCGCCTTCATCGGCTCCCATGCCGGACGGCGCGCCCAGTACGCGCCCTCGAACTGGTGCTGCACGTAGAACAGCCACACCCCGACCACGCCGGCGAGCAGCAGGGCCGGCAGTTGCGCCAGCACCAGGGTCGACAGCCCGATCGTGAAGTGCGCGACCAGGAGGGCGGCGACCAGGGCCGCGTTGGTGAAGTGGACGCTGAACCGCTCGCGTCTGGCGGCCCCGCGCCTGGACACCCGGTTGCCGAGCACGAACAGCACCGCCGGGCCGATGCCGAACATGACGAACGGGTTTCGGAACACGCGGTAGAACAGCCGCGTCGCGAGCGGGGCCGCCCGGGTACTCGGCCAGCGTCAGCGTCCACACGTCACCGGCGCCCCGGCGATCCAGGTCGCCGACCGTCGCGTGGTGCTCGGCGTGCGAGCGCTGCCACGTGTCGAAGGGCGTCAGCGTCAGCACTCCGGCGACGTATCCCAGCAGCCGGTTCGCCCGGCGGGAGGAAAAGAACGAGCCGTGGCAGCAGTCGTGGAAGATGATGAAGATGCGCACCAGGAACGCGGCGGCCGGCGCCGCGAGCGCCAGCGTCACCCACGGATGGCCCCGCCGGGCGGCGATCACCATCACCACGCTCAGCACGAGATACGGGACGAAGGTCTCCAGCAGCTCGGCCACGGCCCGGGACCGGTGGGGCCGCGCGAACGGCGCAACCGACGAATACAACTCTGATCGTGGCGCCACGCTCCGATTGTACGAGACGGGCGGTCGGGCCGCCTGTTCACTTGTGAACGCCCCCGCAGCCGGGCCGATCCCTCACGGGTTCGGCGGCAGGTGCTCCCGCAGGTACCTCGTCAGCAGCTCGAAGAGGTGCCGCGACGTGTTGGGCCCTTCCGAGATCGCGTGCGTGCGGTTCGGGTACACCATCAGCTGGAACGGCTTGTTCGCGGCGACGAGCGCGTTCACCAGCCGCTCGGTGCCCTGGTAGTGCACGTTGTCGTCGCCCGACCCGTGCACGACGAGCAGGTGGCCCTTCAACTGGCCGGCGAACGTGATGGGCGACCCGTTCTTGTAGCCCTCCGCGTTGTCGTCGGGCAGCCCCATGTAGCGCTCCTGGTAGATCGTGTCGTACAGCCGCTCGTCGGGCACCGGCGCCACCGACATGCCGGTCGAGTAGATGTCGGGCGACCGGAACATCAGGTTGAGCGTCATCGACCCGCCGCCGCTCCATCCCCACACGCCGACCCGCGCGGGGTCCACGTAGGGCCGCTGCCCGAGGATCTCCCGCACGGCGTGCGCCTGCTCCTTCGACGCGAGGATCCCGATCTGCCGGTAGATGATCTTCCGCCACGCCCGGCCGCGCGGCGAGTTGGTCCCCTCGTTGTCGATGCTCGCGACGATGTAGCCCTGCTGGGTGAGCATGAGGTGCCAGAGGTAGTTGCGGCCGCCCCACGCGTTGACCACCGTCTGCCCCGCCGGCTCGCCGTAGACGTTGAAGAGGATCGGGTACGTCTTCGACGGGTCGAAGTCGGGCGGCTTCATCATGTAGGCGTCGAGCATCACGCCGTTGCCGCCGTCCACGCGGAAGAACTCCACCGGGTGCTTCAGCAGCTTCGCCACGCTGGCCCGCGCCGTCTCGTTCCCGGCCAGCGTGCGCATCGAGGAGTGGTCGGGCAGCCGCACCAGGTCGGTCACCGGCGGCACGCCGAACGACGACCACGTGTGGAACGCGTAGGCCGCGCGCGGCGAGATCGTGTAGCGATGCACGCCGGCTTCGTCGGCGGGCGTCAGCCGCTCGGGCGCGCCCGTGCCGTCGAGCCGCGTCCGGAAGAGGTACCGCTCGGTGGGCTTGTCGGGCGACGCGATGTAGTAGAGCCAGCCGCCGGCCTCGTCGATCGACTCGATGCTCACCACGTCGAAGTCGCCGCGCGTGACGAGCTTCGGCGCGCCGCCGTCGCGCGGCACCACGTAGACGTGCTGCCAGCCGTCGCGCTCGCTCACCCACGTGAACGCCTTGCCGCCGTCGAGC
This sequence comes from uncultured Acidobacteriota bacterium, assembly GCA_963812185.1. GTDB lineage: Bacteria > Acidobacteriota > Vicinamibacteria > Vicinamibacterales > JAHECP01 > JAHECP01. The sequence goes on along the minus strand of CAWEUE010000005.1, from coordinate 360,998 downwards.
CACTTCATGTCGTCCACGACCTCGACCCACGCCGGGTCCTTCTCGGTGAGGATCGTGCGGACCTTGCCCGTGCGGCGGTCGCCGAGCAGGACGAGGTCGGTGTTCTGCAGGCGGTTGAGCTGCTGCACGACGACCTCGTCCGAGCTCGCCGCCCACTCCATGCGCGCCAGGTAGTGGTTGCGCGGGTCGCCCGGGATGTCGAGCCACGTCGTCTTTCCGCCCGCGGCCGGCACGACGCCGATGCGCGCCGCCGAGTTGGTGGTGCCGACCTTCGGGTACGGGATCGGCTTCAGCGTCGGGTAGAGCGAGTCCGTGTCGTCGATCAGGTTGAAGATGCCGACGCCCGACGAGTCGAGCTGCCAGTAGGCGATCGACCGCCCGTCGGGGCTCCAGCGGAAGCCGTCGCGATCCCCGAGCTCTTCTTCGTAGACCCAGTCGAACGTGCCGTTGATGAGCGTGGGCGACCCGCCGGTCGTCAGCCGCGTGATCGGCCCGCCGTCGGACGGCTCGACGTAGAGGTCGTGCTCGCGGACGTAGGCGACGCGCGTGCCGTCGGGCGAGAACTTGGCGAACATCAGCGTGGCGGGCTTCGCGTCGCCGCCGAGCTGGTGGAGCGCGCCCGTGCGGAGGTCGAGCACCCAGTAGTCGCCGCGCGTCCGCTGCCGCCACACCTTCTGGCTGTTGGTGTAGACGAGCAGGCGCGTGCCGTCGGCGGACCACTGGTAGTCGTCCACGTCGAGCGGCGCCTTGGCGCCCCTCGGCGTGAGCCGCGCGGCGGACACGAGCACCGTGGGCGCGCCGGTGCGCGCGTCGTGCTTCACGATGTCGTCGCCCGTGCTCGACGCGGACTGCTCGAGCGTCGTGTAGTCGCCCGAGTCGAGCCAGCGCGCCGGCCCGAAGCGGTCGAGCTGGAAGTCGCTCGACTCGAAGATGCGGTCGATCGTGACGAGCGAGGCGTCGGCCTGCTGGGCGCGCACCACGGCGCGGCCGGCGAGCGGGCCCGCAATCAGCAGGGCGAAGCAAAAGAGCGTCGTCAGGGAACGTCGGGTGGTCATTGGTGTCTCCCGCCGCCGGGCTGGACGCCCGCGCGGTCCCAGGGATTCTATCGCGTGCGCGGGGTCATGGCTCACGGCTCAGGACTCACGGCTCACGCCGGCTTGCCCCGCCGTAGCGCGAAGCGCGAAGGCGGGCCTCTGGCCTCCGGCCTCTGATCGCTGCTATCATCCGCCCGTTCCCGTCAGCCGTCAGCCGGCGTGAGCCGTCAGCCGTCCCCCTATGCGCAAGATCATCGTCGAGATCGCGACCAGCGCCGACGGCTACATCGCGCGCGCCGACGGCAGCGTGGACTGGCTGGACCGGCCGCAGACGGCCGGCGACTACGGCATGGCGCGGTTCTACAAGTCGATCGACACGATCCTGTGGGGCCGGAAGACCTACGACGTCGCGATCGGGTTCGAGAAGCAGGGCATCGGCGGCCCGGCGTTCGACCCGGCGCTGAAGCACTACGCCTTCTCGCGCCGTCCGCCGAAGACACCCGCGCCCGGCGTCGAGTTCGTCACCGAGCCCATCGCGGCGTTCGCGAAGCGCCTGCGCCGGCGGCCTGGCAAGGACATCTGGATGATGGGCGGCGCGGAGATCATCGGGGCGTTCCTCGACGCGGGCCAGATCGACGCGTTCCGCATCCACGTCATCCCGACGTTCATCGGCGAGGGCATCCCCCTCATCGCGCCGAAGCGCCGCACGGTGCCGTTGACGCTGCGATCGACGAAGCGGTACGCCGACGGCGTCGTGGAGCTGCACTACGACGCGCGCGCACGCCAGAGGCACTGACCGCCGCATACTTGCGGCCCGCCCGCCGCTCCGCCCGTCGTCCGTCGCGACGACATTGAGGTCGCGCCGGGGCCGTACTCGCCACTCGAGCGCTGGGCCCGCGTGCTATCATCCCGCCGATCGGCGGTTTCCGGCGGTGGGCGTCTTGGTCCTCCCACTGTTGGTTCCATTCGGAACCGTCGGCAAACGTCGATGGAGTGATTTTGACGCCTAACCAGGGCTTGCAGCCGCCGGCGCTGGAAGCGACCGTTGAAGCGCCGCGGCTGAAGCCCGATCGCCGGGCGGCATCCATGTTGAAGCGATCGAGCTCCGCGCGCGCCCAACGGCTGAGGTCTCGGGCGCTATGGGCCTTCCTGATTGCTGCCATCGATCTCGGGGCGGCTCTCGTGGGCCTCGCGCAGTACGCCTTCACCGGTGAGGTGTCTGTTCGGCCGGGCCACGATCCTGTTACTGGATCTCTCGCACTCCAGTCTCTCCTTGGCCTCTTTCTCGTCGGCTCGGCCTTCGCGGCCTGCGGCTTCATACTGCGAACCCGCGCTGCGCGGCACGATGCCGCCTGACAGCGCGTGTGAACCGCGACACCGATCAGTAGACATCGAAGCACTCCTCATGGCCTCCAGCCCCCCGGCCTCCGGCCTCTGGTCTCTGACCTCTGATCGCGCCGCGCGCGCGGCTGATCGGGCGCCAGGGCCGCCCCCCTCGGCTTGCACAACGTAGTGCGTATCGATAGACTATCTGTAATACGTCTGTCGTATCGATAAGGACGCCCATGGAGACCGTGACCATCTCGCCGAAGTTCCAGGTGGTGATCCCGAAGGCGATCCGCACGCGGCTCAAGCTCCGCGCCGGGCAGAAGGTCCAGGCCATCGTCTACGAGGATCGCATCGAGCTCGTGCCCGTTCGGCCGGCCCGGCAGCTGAAGGGCTTCCTGCGAGGGATCGACACGACCGTTCCCCGCGAGCGGGACCGCGTATGAACGTGGTCGATTCTTCGGGCTGGCTCGAGTCCTTCGCCGGCGGACCGAACACGCGGTTCTTCGCCAAGGCGATCGAGGGCACGGCGCAGCTGCTCGTGCCGACCGTGAGCCTCTACGAAGTGTTCAAGCGCGTGCTGCAGCAGCGTGGTGAGGGCGATGCCCTGCAAGCCGTCGCCCTCATGCACCAGGGCCAGGTCGTGGAGCTGTCGGATGCGCTTGCGCTCGCCGCCGCACGAGTGTCGGTCGATCTGGGGCTCCCGATGGCTGACAGCATCATGTTGGCCACGGCCAGGGCACGAGACGCGACGTTCTGGACACAGGACTCCGATTTCGCCGACGTCCCGGGAGTTCGGTACGTGGCCAAGCGGAGTTGACAGCCGACAACCGCTCTTGCGCCCGTCGCAAGGCTGGCGCGCACGATGGACGCCCGCGTCTGTACGAACTGGAGGCCCAAGCAATGGGGAGAACAACTGCGCTCGGTCTCTGCAGCCTGGCGCTCGCCGGCGCCGTTTCTCTCGCCGCCGCTCCACCGACGCAGGAGCAGGCGACCGCGGAAGCGCAGGTGCGCGCGCTCGAGCGGGAGTGGGTGAACGCCGAAATCCACAAGGACGCGGCCGCGCTGCGCCGCATTCTCGACGAGAAGTTCGTCGCCACGGTCGGCGCGGGCCGGCCTTTCAATCGTGAGGCGTTCATCCGCGCCGTCGTCTCCGGCACCGACACCGACGTCACACAGACCCTCAGCGACGCCACCGTCGTCGTGGACCGCGATACGACCGTCGTCATCGGGACCGACACCGTGCGAGGCGTCGCGAAGGGGACGCCGTACAGTCACGCCTACCGCTACACGGCAACGTATGTCCGCCGGGACGGACACTGGGTCGCCCTGGCGGAGCACATGGTGCGGGTGCTGGAGGCCAAGTAGGCCTCCGCATCACTGTGTTTCATCATTGAAATATCGCCCTTCAACCCGCTAATCTTCAGTTATTTCCGGTCGCTCCGCATCCGGACATCGGCCCGCGGGACTCCTGGGAATCCGGCGACGATGCCGGCTCCGGTGGCAATGTCGCGTGCTACTATCCCGCCGGTGGAAGCATCACGGGTCCGAACCCGTGATGAACCGGTGAGCATTCATGTTCTCCGAAAGCGAAGCCTACGAGCAGTTCATGGGGCGGTGGAGCCGCGCGCTGGCGACGCCGTTCGTGGCGTTCGCGGGCGTGCGGTCCGGCGACGACGTGCTGGACGTAGGCTCCGGGACGGGCGCGCTGGCCGCCGCGGTCCTGGCGGGGACCGACGCGGGCCGGATCGTGGGCCTCGAACCGTCCATCGCGTACGTCGAGTACGCGCGGGCCCGCGTAAAGAGCGCCCGCGTCACGTTCGAGCAGGGCGACGGGCGCGAGCGAGGCTTCCCTCCGGCCTCGTTCGACAAGGCGCTGTCGCTCATCGCCCTCAACTTCATCCCGGACCCGGGCGCGGCGCTGGGCGAGATGATCCGCGCCACCCGGCCGGGCGGCATCGTCGCGGCCGCGGTCTGGGACTACGGCGAGGGGATGGAGATGCTGCGCGCCTTCTGGGACGAAGCCGTGGCGCTCGACCCGTCGATCGAGCCTCGCGACGAACGTCACATGCCGCTGTGCCGGCAAGGAGAGCTGGCCGCGCTCTGGCGGCGGCACGGCCTGGCCGACGTGCTGGAGACGCCGCTCGTCGTCGCGCAGCCGTTCGAGTCGTTCGACGATTTCTGGGCGCCGTTCCTGAAGGGCCAGGGGCCCGCCGGCGCCCATGTCGCCTCCGTGTCCGAGACCGCCCAACAGGCGCTCAGGGACCGGCTCCGCACGCGCCTCGCGGCCGGAGGCGACGGCGCGTTCAGGCTGGCGGCACGGGCCTGGGCCGTGAAAGGAACAGTGTGAGCGCGTGGCTGCAGTGGAGCCGCCACATGGAGGACCTGAGCCTGTGGGACCTCCTGCGCTTCCGGCACATTCCGGTCCTGCTTCGCGGGCTCGAGCGCCCGCCCGAAGCGTGAATCTCGCGGAGGCTCCTGCCCTCCGGCCTTCCGCCTTCGCGACGGTCGCGGCTGGTCCGAACGCTGAGCTTTCGGCACGGGACCCTCGCGTGTATCCTGTCCGAAAAGGGGGGAACACATGGGATCATCGGAGCCTGCGGCGCTCGTCTCCCGCATCGCGGACGACATCTGGAACCGGGGCGACCTCGCGGTGGTCGACGAGGTCATGGCGTCGGACGCCCGGTACCACGGTCCCCACATGCCCGGCGGCGTGGGCGGCCGCGACACCTGGCGGCGGGCGATCGGCATGTACCGCGAGGCGTTCCCCGATTCGCACGTGACCTACGAGGACCTGATCGTCTGCGGCGACACCGTCGTCGGACGCTGGACGGCCACGGGCACCCACACGGGCCCGCTGCCGGGCATGGCGCCGACGGGCAAGAAGATCGCGCTCGGCGGCATCACCATCTACCGCCTCACCGATGGCCGGATCGTCGAGGCATGGGAACAGCTCGACATGCTCGGAATGTGGCAGCAGCTCGGCGTCGTCGAGCTGCCTGGACACAAGTGAAGCCGCTGGCCCCGCGGGCGACGAACAAGATCGTCGGGATTTCAGATGAGGCGGCGGCGCACCTCGGCGGTTTCTTCTACGAACGTACGGTGAGCACCGATCTTCTGGTGCGCCGGCGAGGCGCGGCCGCGCCCGGCGCGTTGCGGAGAGAGGACCATCACGCATGAGTGGAGAGCCCGGCACGTCATCGAAACACGGACCCGTGCGCGCCGTGGGCGCGTGTGTCACGACGCTCGCCACGCTTCTGTTCCTTGTCGCCAGGCCAGGCATCGTCGAAGCACAGGCCGTCGGCGACCTTGCCGGGATCCGGGCGCGTACCGAAGCCTATCTGACCGCATGGAACGCCCACGATGCCGCGGCTCTGGCAGAGCTCTTCGCAGCGGACGCGGACTTCGTGATGGGCAACCAGCCGGTGATGCTCGGACGACGGGCGATTCGGGAGTGGTGGCAGGAGTACTTCGCGAACCAGGAGCCCGAGCGCCGGCTGACGCTCGAGGTGAGGTCGGAGAGGTTGGTCGCTGCGGACGTCGCCGTCGTGACGCTCGAGACGACCACGGGAGGGCGCGATCCTGAGGGTCAGGCGCTGCCCGCGCGGAGGTTTCGCGGGACCTGGCTGTGGCAGCGACGTGGAGGCACATGGCTCATCCTGGCGATGCGAGGGCTTCCACGAGAGGAGGATCGTGTCGTCCTGAATGCGTCCCGCGAGGCCGCTGAGGCGCTCAGCCCGGACATCCGCGCGTTCGTTGCCGACTACGCGGACGCCCTCCAGACCCACGACCCGTCGGCCGTCAGCGCCTTCTACAGGGACGACGCGGAGATCATCGTCCGCAACTCACCGTTGATTCGGGGCAGAGACGCCGTCCAGGACTGGTGGCGCACGTACTTCTCCCAGCCGCGGCCCTATCGAGTTCTGCTGATCGTCGATCGAATCCGCAGGATCGGGCCCAGCGTGGCCCTGGTTGGCATCACCGCCACGGGTGCGGTTCCGCAGCCCGAGGGTCGACCCTTGCCGCTCCGATACGCCCGTGCGACCTGGGTGCTCGCCCGTCAGGCCGGAGACTGGCGTATCGCAGCGCTCTGGGTGCTGCCCAGCGAAGACGACGCCATCGTTCGTGATGGCGGCCGTTGAAACTGAAGGAGCGCCACGCCGCCGGTCCGCTCCACCGAGCTCCCTCCCGCGCCCGTCAGTCGCGGGCCAGCGAGCGCTCGACCGGGCCGGCGGCCGGGCGCGTCATCGGGATCATGTTGCTGAAGGAGGCGATGGCCCACTCGCCGCCCTCCCGGGTGGCGACGAGCGTCGCCCGCGACTCGGCCGGGCCGTGGAAGGGCCCGCCGTCGGCCATGCGCAGCGACAAGGCCGCGGCGCCCACGGCGACGTCCGGGCGCAGGAAGCGGACCTGCTCCACGCGCGCGGCGACCCGGGTGCCCCGGAATACCGTCGCCAGGATCTCGTCGTGCCCGCGGGCGATGACGTCCCGGCCGCGCGCGCGCAGGCCCATGACGTTGGTGAAGTCGGCGTCGGGCGCGAAGGCGGCCGCCAGCGCCGCGCCCGAGCCCGCGTTCCAGCCGTCCGCGAAGACCTCCAGGAGACGGGCCACGGCCGTCTCGTCCGTGTTCGGTGTCATGCTACGCTCCCCTGTTGGATTGCCTTGACAGATTGTCAAGCTATCTCTAGCTTTACACTATGTCAAGCCCCACCCGGGAGCGGATCCTCGACGCCGCCCTCGCGGGCGTCCGCTCCGGCCGCGGCGTCCCCGCCGCGCTGGCCGACGTCGCGCGGCGGGCCGGCGTCTCGCGCCAGGCCATCTACCTGCACTTCGGCGGCCGCGCGGACTTGCTCACCGCGGTCGCCCAGCACGCCGACGAGCGGCGCGGCCTCGCCGCGGGCGTCCGCCGCATCGTCGAGGCGCCGAGCGGCGCGGACGCCGTGCGGGAGATGGTCGCCCTGCAGGCGCGGCTCAACCCGGAGGTGTGGCCGCTCGCCGTGGCGCTCGACGGCGCGCGCCGCCAGGACGCCGCCGCCGAGCGCGCCTGGCAGGACCGCCTCGCGAACCGGCGCCGCGGCTGCGGCGCCATCGTCGCGCGGCTCGAAGCGGAGGGATCGCTGCGGCCGGGTCTCGACCCGGACACGGCGGGGGACCTGCTGTGGACGCTGACGTCCCTGCGGACCTGGGAGGACCTCGTGCTGGAGCGGAAGTGGAGCCCCGCGCGCTACCGGACGCACGTGACGCGGATCGCGCTCGCGGCGCTGACGGCCGGCGACGGCGCGGGGCGGCCGCGGGCACGCCGCGCCGCGAAGCGCACGTGATGAGCTATGATGGCCGTCTCCATCACGGCAATCGGGGAAGGGCGAGGTGGCCGATGACCGCGGCTGAGCGATCGTCCGGCGTCGAGTGGCGGGGCGTGGCGATGGCCGCGCTGTTCGTCGGGCTCTGGGTCTGGCTGGCGGCGATTGTGACGCGCTTCGACCCGGCCGTCGGCGTGGCGCTGCCGGCGTGGCTGGCCCCCGCGGGATGGGTCGTCGCGCTGGCGGGTGCGGCCGTCGGCCTGCGCTGCGTCGCGCTCTTCGTCACCGAGGGCCGCGGGACGCCCGCGCCGTTCGACCCGCCGCAGGTGTTCCTGGCGAGCGGCCCGTACCGCTACGTCCGCAACCCGATGTACGTCGGGGCGGTGCTCGCCTTCGCCGGCGGCGGCCTCGCCGCCCGGTCGGCGTCCATCCTCCTGCTCGGGGCGCTCTTCTGGCTCCTGTCCCACACTCTCACCGTGCTCGTCGAGGAGCCGGATCTCGCGAAACGGTTCGGCGAGTCGTACCTCCAGGTACAAGCGGCAGGTGAACCGGTGGCTGCCCCGGCCGCCGAGGCCGCCCCGCGCGACCTGACGCCTCCTGCCGGCGCGGGCGGATCGGTGGCATACTGGCGCGCATGCGACCGACCCTTCTCGTCGCCGTGCTCCTGACCGCGACGCTCGCGGCGAGCGACGCCTATCCCCCGCCGCGATTCACCGACCCTGGCCGCTTGGCGAAGCTGGAGTCGGCCATGCCGCAAGTCGACGGGTTCTTCCGTGAGTACGCCGTCCAGCGGAAGATCCCCGGCATGATCTGGGGCGTGGTCATCGACGGAAAGCTCGCGCACCTCGGAACCTACGGCGTGCGCGACCGCGCCTCGCAGGCGCCCGTGACCCCCGACACCGCGTTCCGCATCGCGTCGATGACCAAGAGCTTCACCGCGCTCGCGGTGCTGAAGCTGCGCGACGACGGCCGGCTGTCGCTCGACGACCCGGTGTCGCGCTTCATCCCCGAGTTCGCGCGCATGGAGCTGCCCACCGGCGACACGCCGCCCCTGACCATCCGCCAGCTGCTCAGCCACAGCGCGGGCTTCCCCGAGGACAACCCGTGGGGCGACCAGCAGCTGAGCGCGACCGACGCGATGATGGACGCGTGGCTCGCCAGGGGCATTCCCTTCTCGACGCCGCCCGGCACGCGCTACGAGTACTCCAACTACGCGTTCGGCCTGCTCGGCCGCGTCGTGACGAAAGCGTCGGGGATGCCGTACGAGCAGTACGTGAAGACGGAGATCCTCACGAAGCTGGGCATGACCGGGTCCACCTACCGCTTCGAGGACGTCCCCCTCGAGCACCGCGCCATCGGGTACCGCCTGAAGCCGGACGGCACCTACGCGGAGGAGCCGCCGCTGCCGCACGGCGTGTTCGGCTCGATGGGCGGCCTGCTGACGACGGCCAACGACCTCGCGAAGTACGTCGCCTTCCACCTGTCGGCCTGGCCGCCGAGGGACGACGCTGACACGGGGCCGGTCGGCCGCGCGTCGGTGCGCGAGATGGCGCACCTGTGGACGCCGTCGAACCTGACCGCGCGGTTCGCCGACGGCCGGCTGACCGCGTCCGAGACCGGCTACGGCTTCGGCCTGCGCGTGACGTCGGACTGCCGCTTCGAGCACATCGTGGCGCACGGCGGCGGCCTGCCGGGGTTCGGGTCGTACATGGCCTGGCTGCCCGACTACGGCGTGGGCATGTTCGCGATGGCGACGCTCACCTACTCGGGCCCCTCGGCGCCGATGAGCCGCGCGTGGGACGCGCTCGTCGCGACCGGCGGCCTCCAGAAGCGCGTGCTGCCGCCCACGGCCCTCCAGACCGGGATGCGCGACCACATCTGGAGCCTGTGGCAGAGATGGGACGACGGCGAGGCGAACCAGATCGCGGCGGTCAACTTCTTCCGCGACAAGCCCTCGGCGCAGCGGCAGGACGAGATCCAGGCGGTCAAGGACCAGGTCGGCGCGTGCACGAGCGCCGGCCCCGTCATGCCGGAGAACTGGATGCGCGGCCAGTTCAACCTGACGTGCGCGAAGGGCACGGTCGGCGTGTTCTTCACGCTGGCGCCGACCGAGCCGCCCGCCGTGCAGCACTTGTCGTTCCGCAAGCTGGCGTCGCCCGGCGAGCGGATGGGCGCGCCGACCGGCGCGCCGGCGGGCGTGTCCTGCCGCTGGTAGCCCCTTTGGTGGCGATGTTGGTGGCCCAGGTCTCCGACCTGGACGGCCCGGCACAGGTCACAGACCTGTGCCACCCCGGGGCCGCCTGCTGTGGGGGCCGGCTTCAGCCGGCCCGAACGAGTGTTCGACGATGAAGACCACGCTCCTGCTGCTCGCGATCGTCCTCACCGCGGAGTCCGCCGGCGCACAGGCGACGATGCGCGGAACGGTCACCGACAAGAACGGGGATGCGCTCCCGGGCGTCCGCGTCGTGGCCGCCGGCGCCTCGACACAACGAACGGTCATCACGGACCCGGCCGGACGGTACGAGCTCGACGGCCTCCCGCCGGGCGAGTACTCCCTCACGGCGGCCCTGGCGGGGTTCGTCACCGCCAGGCGCGACGGGGTAACGCTCGCCGACGGCCAGACGGTCGAGCGCCTCGATTTCGCGCTGTGCCTCGGCGTACTGGAGGAAATCGACTGGGTCCTGCCGGGCAGAGGCGGGCTGGCCGACGCGTGGAAGGCCGCGGACGTCGTGGCCTGGGTCCGCATCGCGTCCACCCGTCCCGTCCGATCGGACTGCCCGACGCACGACGTTCTGCAGACGGCCACGGTCGTCGAGCGCTTCAAGGCGGGCCGGGAGACGCGCGCCGGGGCGACGCTGACGTTCAGGCAGGAGAGCTGGGCCGAGGAGCCCGCGCCCTACCGGGTCGGCCAGCAGATGGTCGTCTTCCTCCTCGACTCCCCGACGGGACTCGTGCGTCTCGCCGGGCCGTACTACACGTTCCTGGTCGAGGGTGACACGCTCTCGAGCGTCCACTCACCGGTGGAGACGGCGGGGGTGACGCCCGCCGACTTCATGGCCGGGCTTCGCGCCCTGGCCGGGGGATCCGCGCGGCGCTGAGGCACCGCCCGCTCCGCGCCCGAGGACGACAGGGGGAGCCATGACCGATCTCGCCACGCTCGTCGCCAAGGACCAGATCGCCGACTGCATCCACGGTCTGTTCGGCGGCACCGATGCCCGCGACTGGGCGAAGGTGCGCCGTTGCCTCGCAGACCGCGTGCATCTCGACCAGACCTCGCTGCGCGGCGGGACGCCCCGCGACCTGACGGCCGCCGAGGTCGCCGCCGGATGGGAGACGGGCCTGAAACACCTCGAGCACGTGCATCACCAGATCGGCAACCTCGAGATCCGCGTGGAGGGCGACACGGCCACCGCGTTCTGCTACGGCGTCGCGTTTCACCACCGCAGGACGGCGAGCGGCGACGACGTGCGGCGGTTCGTCGGCAGCTACGACATCCAGCTCACGCGCGCCGGTTCGCGCTGGGCGATCACCCTCTTCCGGTTCAACGCCAGGTTCGTCGACGGCAACCTCGATCTCGATACGGCGCCCTAGCGCCCGACCGGCGGACCTGATTGAGACGATGAACGCCGCAGCTTCGGTTCCGCAGCTCACCTGCGTGGGAGGCCCGACGCTCCTGATGGAGTGGCGGGGCTTCCGCCTGCTCACCGACCCGACGCTCGATCCCGCGGGCACGGAGTACCCCTCCCCACGTCCACGCTGCGCAAGCTGGCGGGACCCGCGCTCACGCGCGCCGCGCTCGGACGGGTGGACGTCGTCCTCCTCAGCCACGATCACCACGCGGACAACCTCGATCACGAGGGCCGCGCGCTGCTCGGCGACGCCGGCCTCGTGCTGACCACGCGCGCCGGCGCGGAGCGGCTCGGCGGGTGCGCGCGCGGTCTCGCCCCAGGTGAGGCCCACGAGCTGGACGACCCGTCCGGAAGGCGTCTCCGCGTCACCGCGACGCCGGCCCGGCACGGCCCGGAAGGCGGCGACCGCGTGGAGGCGCAGGCCGCCTCCAGGCGGCCCACCCCCGGCCTCTGGCCTCCGGCCCCCGGCCTCTGGCCCCTGGCCTCCGGCCTCCCCTACAATGAGAGGATCATGTCCAGCCTGATCGAAGCCATCAACATCAAGCGGAAGACCTACTTCGAGCACGAGGGCGCGCCCTACGTGTGCCTCGACGTGGAGGTCTCCCGGCCGACGGCGCGCGGCGGCCAGACGCTGGTCCGCGTCAAGATGCGCAACCTGGTGACCCGGGCCGTGTTCGACCGGACCTTCAAGGCCGGCGAGAAGTTCTCCGAGCCCGACCTGGCGACCATCACGGCCTCCTACCTGTACGCCGACGGCGTCGGCTTCCACTTCATGGACCAGGACACGTTCGAGACGCTGACGCTCACGCCCGACCAGATCGGCGACGATCGGCTGCTGCTCGTGGACAACCTCGTGATTCAGGTCCAGAAGTACAACGGCTCGCCCATCGGCCTTCAGTTTCCCCCCATCGTGGAGTTGACGGTGACCGCCACCGAGCCGGGCGTCCGCGGCGACACGGCCAGCGGCGGCGTCACCAAGCCGGCCACGCTCGAGACCGGCCTCGAGGTCAAGGTGCCCCTCTTCATCAAGGAGGGGGAAAAGGTGAAGGTCCACACGGAGACCCGGGAGTTCGCCGGGCGGGCCTGAGGAAGGACACAGAAGATGCACACGCGTACCTGGCGCGCCGCCGTCCTCGCGGCGGTCGCGGCCCTGCTGCTGTCGCCCGCGCTGCGGGCCGCCGACAAGCCCCCACTCACCCTGGACGAGTTCTTCGACTCGGTCTTCTTCACCGACGTCGAGCTCGCCCCCGACGGCCGGTCGGTCGTCGTCGTCACCGAGCGTCCGGACTGGGCGCGCGAGCGGTTCCGCGACGACCTGTGGCTCTACCGCGCGGGCGGCCCGGACGACGGCACCCTGGTCCAGCTCACGCAGTCGGGACACGACTCCAGCCCGCAGTGGTCGCCCGACGGCCGCTGGGTGGCGTTCCTGTCCGACCGCGAGCGCCCGGGCGGCCCGACGTCCGACTCGGACGACGACGACGCGGTGACGCAGCTGTACGCGATCGCCGTCGGCGGCGGCGAGGCGTTTCCCGTGACGACGGGCGACGAGGACGTGCACGCGTTCGCGTGGTCACCCGACTCGAAGGCGCTCTACTACGCCACGCGCACGCCGCTCACCGCCGACCAGCGCGACGCCCGCGACAAGGCGTGGAAGGACGTCATCCAGTACCGGAAGGACGAGCGCGGCGACGTCATCAGCCGCATCGACCTGGCCGCGGCCATGGCCCGCCGCGCCGAGGACGGCACGTCGTCCACCGCGCCCGAGCCGGACGACACCGGCGCGACGCCCGGCGCGCGCCTGCTCGCGCGCACGCCCTGGCGCGTGCAGGACCTGGCCGCGTCGCCCGACGGCCGCGCGATCGCCTTCGACACGACGTCGGTCTCCCAGCGGCAGGAGGTGCCCGCCGAGTTCGAGGTGTTCGTCGTCGATCTGGCCACGGCCGACGGCACGCGCGCCCCGCGCCAGGTGACGCACAACGAGGCCTTCGAGCAGGACCTGCGCTGGGCCGGCGACTCCCGCCACCTCTTCTTCCTGGTGGGCCAGGGCTCGGTCGAGGGCAAGTACCAGGACACGCAGGAGCGGCTCTACTGGGTGGACAGCACGACGGGCGCGGTCGCCCGCTGGGCTCCCGCCTTCCGCGGCGCGCTGCTCGACTACGGCGTCGGCGCCGACGGCGCCGTGATCGTCGAGGGCCGCCTCGGCACCGAGGTGCAGCTCTACGCGCTCGCGGGCCCGGACGCGTCCGCCCGCCCGCTCGCGGGCCGCGCCGGCACCTACGAGGACCTGACGCTCGCCTCGGGCTCGCCGCGCGTCGCGTTCGTGCACTCGACGCTCACCGAGCCGACCGAGGTCTACCTCGCCGACGGCGCGGACGGCCTGGCCGGCGCGCGCGCCATCACGTCGTTCAACCGCGTGTTCACCGAGCGCGCGATGCCGCAGGGCAAGCCCTATCGCTGGACGGCGGACGACGGGACGCCGGTCGAGGGGATGTTGATCTACCCGCCCGGGCGGTTCGAGGCGAAGGGCCTGCCGATGCTCACGCTCATCCACGGCGGGCCGGAGGACGCCGACGGCAACCACTTCGAGGCGGACTGGTACCAGTGGTCGGCGCTCGCCGCCACGCACGGGTGGCTCGTCTTCCAGCCGAACTACCGCGGCTCGGCCGGCTACGGCGACGCCTTCCTGCAGGGCATCGTCCCCGACATCGTCTCGAAGCCGGGCAAGGACATCCTGGAAGGCGTGGACGCGCTGGTGAAGGACGGGATCGCGGATCCCGATCATCTCGCGATTGGCGGCTACAGCTACGGCGGCTACATGACCAACTGGCTGATCACGCAGACCACGCGCTTCAAGGCGGCGGTGACGGGGGCGGGCGCGGTCGAGCACGTCGCCAACTGGGGCAACGACGACATGACCGTGGACGACGCCTGGTTCCTGGGCGGGCGCCCGTGGGAGGCGGCGAAGCGGTACCACGACGAGGCCGCGATCTTCCAGATCGAGAAGGTGAAGACGCCGACGCACATGGTGGCCGGCGCCGACGACATCCGCGTGGCCGTGCTCGAGGACTACCTGCTGGACCACGCGCTGCACTCGCTCGGCGTCCCGAGCACGCTGCTGATCTTCCCGGGCGAGGGCCACTCGCTGGCCCAGAACCCGTGGCACGGGAAGATCAAGGTGCGCGAGGAGCTGAAGTGGCTGCAGAAGTACGCGGGGAAGCCCGGCGTGACGCGGTGAGGCTTCGCACCCGGTACTCGGTACTCGGGGCTCGGGTACTCGGGCAGCTATCGAGGACCCAGTACCGTCCCCCGTCTACTCCACTCGCATGGCCGTGGCGGGATCCAGGCGCGTCGCGCGCAGCGCGGGGAGCAGGCTCCCGGCGAGCGTCATCGCGAGCACCAGCGCGACGGCGGCGGCGAAGGTGGGCGGGTCGGAGGGGCTGACGCCGGCGAGCAGCGCCTGGAGGCTCCGCCCCCCGACGAACGCCAGCACGGCGCCGCCGGCGATGCCCAGCGCGGCGAGCCGCACGCCCCGCCACAGGACCATCCGCAGGATGTCGCCGCGCCGCGCGCCGAGCGCCATGCGCACGCTGATCTCGCGCGTGCGCGCCGACACGGTGAACGCCAGCAGGCCGTGGATGCCGATGCCGGCGAGCAGGAACGCGAGCAGCGCGAAGCCGCCGAGCACGCGCGCCTGCACCTCGCGCGGCGCGGTCTGGCCCGCCACGATCTCCGAGAGCATGCGCACCGACGAGATGGGCTGCGACGGGTCGGCGCGCGAGACGATCTCGCGGATGGCCGGCAGCAGCGCGCCCGCCCCGGCCGTCGTCTTCACCACCAGGTCCTTCGGCACGTAGAACGGCATCCAGCCGTCGGGAATCTGCGCGTAGGGCAGGTACACCTGCGGCTCGCTGGGCCGCTCGAGGCCGCGCACGCGGACGTTGCCCGCCACGCCGACCACCGTCCGCTCGAAGAAGGCGATCGAGAAGCGGCGGCCGATCGGGTTCTGGCCCGGCCAGTACAGCTTCGCGAACGACTCGCTGACCACGGCCACCTTGGGCGCCGTGGCGGTGTCGGCGTCGTTCACGTCCCGGCCGGCGAGGAGCGGGATCCCCAGCGTCTTGAAGAAGCCCGGCGTCAGGTAGCGCACGCTCGCGGCGCGCGAGTCCTCGTCGGGCACGGCGAGGTCGGGCCCCGTGACCGGCCAGATGCCGCCGCCGAAGGCGAGCGGCAGGAAGCTGACGTAGGCGGCGCTCGACACGCCCGGCAGCCCTTCGACGCCGTCCAGCACCTGCCGGTAGAAGGCCCCGCGCCGCGCCGTCGCGTCGTACTTCGGCGTGGGCAGCCACGTGCGCAGCGTGAGCACGCCGCGGGCGTCGAAGCCCGGGTTCACGTCCTGGACCCGCCCGAGCGCCCGGAGCAGGAGGCCGGCGCCGATCAGCAGCGCGATCGACGCGGCCACTTCGCCGGCGACGAGGACGGCGCGCAGCCGCTCGGTCGGCCGGCCGGTGCCCGCGCGGGCGCCGTCGGCCAGCGCCGACAGGTCGGCGCCGCGGCCGGCCCGGAGCGCGGGCACGACGCCGAAGCCGACGCCCGTCGTCACGGTGGCCAACGCCGCGACCGCCAGCATGCGCCAGTCGACGCCCGGCGTCTCCGCGATCGGCAGCGACTGCGGCACGAGCCGGGCGAGCAGCGGATCCACGGCGACGGCGACGAGCACGCCGAGCGCGCCGCCGCACGCGGCGAGCAGCAGGCTCTCGGTCAGCATCTGCCGCACGAGGCGCTCGCGGCCGGCGCCGAGCGCCGCGCGCACCGCGAGCTCGCGCCGCCGGCCCGACGCGCGCGCCGTCAGCAGGCCGGCGAGGTTGAGGCACGCGATGAGCAGGAGGCACGCCGACGCGCCGGCCAGCGCGACGAGCAGCAGCCGCGACTGCGACGGCACCTGGTCGCGCAGCCACTCCACCGTCGCGCCGGTCTTCTCGTTCGCCTTGGGATACTCCCGCGCCAGCCGCGCGGCCGCGGCCCCCAGGTCCTCCCGCGCCTGCGCCAGGGTGACGCCCGGCTTCAGCCGCGCAACGCCGTGCAGGTACACGTTCGTGCGGTCGGAGTAGTCGTCCGGCGAGAACTGGAACGGGAGCCAGAACTCGGTAATGCGCGTCGGGAACTCGAAGCTCGGCGGCATCACGCCGATGACCACGCGCGGCTCGCCGTCCACGTTCACCGTCCGCCCGAGGATGCCCTCGTCCGCGCGGAACGCCGTCCGCCACCAGCCGTCGCTCAGGACGATCGTCTTCTCGGCGCCGTAGGAGTCGTCGGCCTCCTCGAACGCGCGGCCCAGCTCCGGCCGGACACCCAACGCCTCGAAGGCGCTGGCGGTGACCAGGGCGCAGTAGACGCGCTGCGGCTCGCCGACGCCGACCACGTTCGCCGACGTCGCCGAGTAGGCGCCCATCGCCTCGACTCTGGTCGCCATCTCGCGCCAGTCGCGGTAGTTGGCCGGCGAGAGCTCCAGGTGCGAGTAGCCGCGGAACCCCTGGTCCTGCCAGAAGGCGACGAGCCGGCCGGCGTCGGGGAACGGCAGCCGCGGCGCCAGCACGTGCATCGCCATCGAGAAGGACGCCGTGGTCGCGCCGATGCCGAGCGCCGACACGACGATGGCCGTGAGCGCGAAGCCGCGCGCGCGGCCGAGGCTCCTGACCGTGTAGCGGAGGTCGTGCCGCAGGATGCCGGCGTGCACCGCCGCGGCGTTGGGAACGACGTCGGCGATGGTCTCGAGCCAGAGCGCGAGACGGGCGCCGGCGCCCGCCGCGTCGCGGCGGCGGCGCGCGAAGATGGCGCGCATCTCGCCGCCGTACTCGTGGCGGAACGACGCGGGGTAGAGGCCGAGCAGCGCGCGGTAGAGCCGCATCACGCCCGCCCCGGCGCGAAGCCGTGCGCGCGCGCCAGCTTGACGAGCCCGGTCAGGCGCCGCGCCTCGGCGCGCGCCACCTCCTGGCCGAACGGCGTGATCCGGTAGTACCGCCGCCGCTCGTCGTCCAGGTCGGGCGCGGGCCGCTCGCGGCTCTCCGCGATCAGGCCCTGCTCGAGCATGCGCTGGATCGAGCGGTAGAGCGTGCCGGCGCTGAGCCGCACCTCGCCGTGCGTGCGCGCGGCCACCTCCTGGATGATCGCGTAGCCATGGCGATCGCCCTCGGCGACCGCCAGCAGGATGTGGAAGGTCGCCGGCGGCAGCGGCAGCAGGGACCCGGCGTGCTCGTCGTCGTAAGTAGTCACACGACGAGTATAGCCACTATGGCTATAGTGTCAAGCGCCGGCGCACACCTGAAGGTGTGCGCTACGGGTTGCGGCGCCCTGTACGCGCAGGGCTTCCGCTCCGGGCCGCCTGAAGGCGGCCCCCACGCACGAAGTGCGTAGCGCAGGGCTTCAGCCCTGCGCCGCTACACCGGCTTGTCGATTGCCTCAGCCGGCCCCGAGAACAATTTCGCGCCGTCCTCGGTGACGTGGAAGTCGTCCTCGAGGCGGACGCCGAACTCGCCCGGGATCGCGATCATCGGCTCGTCGCTGAAGCACATGCCCGGCGCGAGCGCCAGCGTGTTGCCGCGCACGAGGTACGGCCACTCGTGGCCGTCGAGGCCGATGCCGTGGCCGGTGCGGTGCGGCAGGCCCGGCAGCTTGTAGTCGGGGCCGAAGCCGAAGTCGGTGATCACCTTGCGCGCGGCCGCGTCAACGGCCTCGCACGGCACGCCCGGCTTCGCCGCCGCGAGCGCCGCGTCCTGCGCCTTCCGCTCCAGCTCCCAGATCTGCTTGTGCCGGTCGGTCGGCGTGCCGAACACGATCGTGCGCGTGATGTCGGAGCGGTAGCCGTCCACGCCGCAGCCGCCGTCCATCAGCACGACGTCGCCCTCCCTGAGGTGCTGCGGCAGGACGCTGCCGTGCGGCGACGAGGTGGCGAGGCCGAAGCTCGCGTCGATCCCGCCGGACGCGCCGAGCCGCGCGTGCGCCAGGCGCGAGTTCTCGGTGAACTCCTCCGGGGTCATCCCCTCGTGGAGCGTGGCGATGGACGCGCGGAACGCGGCGATGGTGATGTCGTTCGCCCGCTGCATGAGCGCCAGCTCGGTCGGCGACTTCACCATGCGGCCGCCCGCCGTGATCGGGTCGGCGCTGACGTAGGTGAGGGCCGGCGCCGCGTGGCGGATGTTGTCGTAGAGGAAGAACCGCACGCGCTCCTCCACGCCGATCGTGCCGGTCCGGATGCCGCGGTCCTTGAAGATGCCGGCGATGAGCGCGGCCGGGCTCTCGTCCTCCTCCCACGTGCGCACGTCGTCGCCGAACTTGATCAGCTCGCGCGCGCGCCCTTCCTCGAACTTCGGGCAGACGTAGGCCGGGTCGCCCTTGGCGGGCAGGACGAAGCCGAACATGCGCTCGCCGCCGCCCCACCGGATGCCGGTGTAATAGAAGAGGCTGGTGCCCGGCTCGATGAACACGGCGTCGATCTTGTTCGCGGCCATGAGCGCCTGCGCCTTCACCATGCGCGCCCGCCGCTCGTCGTCGGTGATCGGGACGATGCCGGCGGTCATGGGCGTCAGCGCGCGGATGGGCTCCGGAAGCGAGGCGTCCGGCCCGGCGGCCGCGGGCGGAGACGGCGCGGCGCAGGCCGCAAGGGCGCCGCCGGCGGTGATGGCGGTCGAGCTCAGGAACGTTCGGCGATTCATCGGAGGCTCCTCACATGTGGACGAATGAATGCTCCGCGGGGGGCGACGCGCCCCCGGTCACTTCCGTATCGCGATCGCGCCGAGGCCCTCGGCGAAGAGCCGCTTGTTGAACTCGGGCAGCACGTCGGTCTTCAGGCGCTCGTAGTCGCGGCGCGTCTGCTCCAGGCGCTGCTTCAGCACGTCGTGCACGGCGATCTCGGGCTGGGTGGGCGCGAAGTCCACGCCGCCGGAGATGTCGCCGCCGCCGGTGCCGATCTCGGCGGAGAGCCACATGAGCTTCAGGTACAGCTGGATCGGCCCGCGGAACGACTTGGCGTCGCCGTCCTGGAGCGTGCGCTGCATCAGGCTGTCGCGCACGGCCAGCAGCTCCTGATCCACCTCGCCGGCCTGGCTCACCACGGTCTCGCGCTGCCGGTCCGCGGCCAGGTAGGCGCGCAGGTCCTCGATCTGCCGCCGCCACACCTCGATGTCGTTGATCATCGAGACGACGTCGTCGACCTCGGTGTAGATGGCGTAGAGCAGGTCGTGCTGCTTGCGGATGTCCTCGATCGTGCCCGCGGTGTTCGGGTCCTTCCGCACCTCGAGCGTCCGGGTCTGCTCGCGGCCGTCCACGACGAGCTTGACCGTGTAGGTGCCCGGCATCACGAGCGGTCCCTGCTTGGTGGCCCAGATGCCGTAATAGAAGACGGGGCGCGTCTCGCTGCCGCGGAACCGCTTCTCCTCCCAGATGTGCGGGTTGGTCGGCGGCGTCGTGCGCAGCTCGACGTCCTTGGTCGGCGCGTAGCGCAGGTCCCAGGTGACGCGGTTCAGCCCGGCGGCGCGGCCGGGCTTCAGCTCGCGGATCACGCGGCCCTGCCCGTCGAGCACGCTCACCTGCACGCTCTTCGGCTGCCCGGTGACCCAGTAGTCGATCATCGCGCCGTAGGGCGGGTTCTGGCCGCGGGTCGGGCCGCCCTCGGCGAGATCGCGGCGGTTCTGGTGGAGGAAGCGGTAGGCCGGCCGCGGCTCGAACAGGTGCGCGGGCTGCGAGGCGATCTCCGGCGTGAGCTGCTCGAGCGGCGTCAGGTCGTCCATGATCCAGATGCCGCGGCCGTAGGTGCCGACGACGAGGTCCTTGAACTCGGGCTGGACGTCGATCCAGTGCACGGGCGCGTGCGGCAGGTTGGCCTGCAGCGGCATCCAGCTCCCGCCGGCGTCGAACGACACGTAGACGCCGTTCGCGGTGCCGGCGTAGAGCAGGCCACGGCGCACGGGGTCCTCGCGCACGACGTGCGTGTAGCTCAGCGGGCTCGAGGGGATGCCCTTGACGATCTTCGTCCACGTGCGGCCGAAGTCGGCCGTCTTGTAGAGGAACGGGTCGAAGCCGCCGACCTGGTGGAAGTCGATGGCCACGTAGGCCGTGCCGGCGTCGTAGCGCGACGGCTCCACGCTCGACACCGTGCCGTAGGGCGGCAGGTCCGGCATGTTCTTCGTGACGTTCGTCCAGGTCTTCCCGCCGTCCCGCGTGACCTGCACGAGGCCGTCGTTGGTGCCGGCCCAGATCACGCCGGCCTGCTTCGGCGACTCGGCGAGCGAGAAGACGACGCTGAAGTACTCGACGCTGAGGTTGTCGAGCGTCAGGCCGCCCGAATCGCCCAGCTTGCTCTTGTCGTTCAGCGTGAGGTCGGGGCTGATCTCCTTCCACGTCACGCCGCCGTCATGGGTGGCGAGCACGTACTGGCTGCCCATGTAGACGGTGTTGTGGTCGTGCGGCGAGATGGCGATCGGGAACGTCCAGTTGATGCGGTACTTCAGCTCTCCGGCCGGCGCGCCCATGGACCGCTCGGGCCACGGGCTGACGGTGCGCGCGTGGTGCGTCTTCATGTCGAAGCGCTCGATCGCGCCGGCGTAGCAGCCGCCCCACACGATGTCCGGGTCCACCGGATCGGGGATGTTCCAGCCCGTCTCGCAGCCCGCCGTCGTGGTCCACTCCGACGGGCTGATGCCGCCGCCGCCCAGGCTGTTCGACGGCCCGCGCAGCGACGAGTAGTCCTGCATGTGGCCGTAGACCCAATAGGGGACGCGGGTGTCGGTGGCCACGTGGTAGATCTGCGCGATCGGCAGGCGCAGCGACGACCAGCCCGACCGGCCGCGCGTGGTCGTGATCATCACGCCGAGGTCGTTGCCGATCATCATGCGGTCCGGGATGAGCGGGTCGGCCCACATGTCGTGGTTGTCGCCGCCCCAGTCGATCGACTCGCTGGTCTCGCCGCCGTCGTAGGTGACGCTCATGCCGTTCGAGGGGAAGTACACCTCGTTCTCGTTGTCCGGCATCACGACCATGCGCGTGTAGTAGTGCGGCCGCTCGTTCAGCAGGCGCGAGTAGTTCACGACGCGCCACGAGTCGCCGCCGTCGTCCGAGCGCCACAGCGAGCCGCGCTCGCCGGTCTCGATGAGGGCGTAGACGCGGTCGGGGTCGGTCTCGGCGACGGCCACGGCGATCTTGCCGAGCGGCGACGCCGGCAGGCCCTTCGAGAGCCGCTCCCACGTCTCGCCGCCGTCCTTCGAGCGGAAGACGCCGCTGCCCGGGCCGCCGCTCGTGCGGCCCCAGGTCTTGATGTCGATCGTCCACGTGCCGGCGAAGAGGATGCGCGGGTTGGTCGGGTCCATCGCCAGCTCGGAGCACCCCGTGTTCTCGTCCACGAAGAGCGTCTTGCGCCAGGTCTTCCCGCCGTCGGTGGTCTTGAACACGCCGCGGTCGGGCTGCGGCGCGTAGCCGTGGCCCATCGCGCAGGCAAAGACGACGTGGGGGTCGCGCGGATCGACGATGACCCGGCCGATGCGGCCGGTCTTCTCGAGGCCCATGTGCTGCCAGGTCTTCCCGGCGTCGGTGGACTTGTAGATGCCGTCGCCCGGCACGACGTTGCTGCGGATGAAGGTCTCGCCGGTGCCCGCCCAGACCACGTTGTGGTCGGACGGCGCGATGGCCAGCGCCCCGATCGACTGCGCCGTCATCGAGTCGGACACGGGGAACCAGTCCACGCCGGCGTTGGTGGACTTCCACACGCCGCCCGACGCGGCGCCGACGTAGTAGGTGTTCAGGTCGCCGGGCACGCCGACGACCGCGCTGACGCGGTTGCCGGGCGGGCCGATGAAGCGGTAGCCGAGCGCGGAGAGCTGCTCGGGCGTCACGGCCGGCGCGCGTTCCTGCTGCGCGTGGCCGGTGGCGAGCATGGCCGCCGCGATGAAGACGACGGTGAAGACGAACGCACGGAATGACGGACGGCGGACGTGGGGGGTCGGCATCGTCGGACCTCGAAGGCTGGTGGCCCGGGAGCGTGGGCCTGATGGTGCGGGGGGATCGTACACCAAGTGGTCAGGGGTCAGGGGGCAGGAAGACGCACGTAGTACGTAGGGGCCGGCTTTAGCCCCGCCGGGCTGGCCCTAAGGCCAGCACCACGTACCGGTACGTAGTGCCGGGCTTCAGCCCGGCCCGGCCCGAGTACCCGGTACCCAGTACCCGATCCCCGTCACGTATGATAGTTGCGTGCCCTCCAAGCTCGGCCGGTTCGCCTGGGGCGTGCTCGGCTACAACGTCGCGGTGATCCTCTGGGGCGCGTACGTGCGGGCGACGGGGTCTGGCGCGGGGTGCGGCGGGCACTGGCCGCTGTGCAACGGCGAGGTGCTGCCGCGCGTCCAGAACGTCGCCACCCTGATCGAGTTCTCGCACCGGATCACGAGCGGCCTCGCGCTCGTCGCCGTCGTGGCGCTCGCCTGGTGGGTGTGGCGCGCGCGGCCGGCGGGCGACCCGGCGCGCAAGGCGGCCGGCTTCTCCGTGCTCTTCATCCTGACCGAGGCCGCCGTCGGCGCCGGCCTCGTGCTGTTCGCGCTCGTGGCCGACAACGCCAGCTTCGCGCGCGCGCTGTTCATGGCCGTGCACCTGATGAACACGTTCGCGCTCGTCGCGAGCCTCACGCTCACCGCGTGGTGGACGACCGGCGGCGCGCCCGTCCGGATGCGGGGCAAGCCGTTCGCGACGATGGCGCTCCTCGGCACCGCGTTCGGCCTGCTCCTGGTCGGCACGAGCGGCGCCGTCGCCGCGCTCGGCGACACGCTCTATCCGGCGCGGACGCTGGCCGACGCGTTATCGGCCGACCTCTCGCCCACCTCGCACCTCTTGATCCGCCTGCGCTTCCTCCACCCCGCCCTCGCGCTCGTCGTGGCCTTCGCGCTCATCGCGCTGGTGCGGCCGCTGCGCGCGGGGCTGACCGGACGCGGGCGGACGGCCGGCACGCTGGTCGTCGCGCTCGCCGTGACGCAGCTCGCCGCCGGCGGCCTCAACGTGATGCTGCTCGCGCCGGTGTGGATGCAGATGGTGCACCTGCTGGTGGCCGATCTGCTGTGGATCGCGTTCGTCGCGTTCGGCGCGGGCGTCGCCGCAAGGGCCGGCTGAGGGACGGGTGGCCCAGGTCCTTGACCTGGGTGACCCGGCACAGGTCGGAGACCTGTGCCACCCTCAGGAAGCCGAGACCTGTGCCACCTTCCGTAGGGTCGCCTATCCCAGATCAAACAGCGGAATGCCGAGCCGGCGGGCGGCGTCGGTGAGGCGCGCGTCGTAGGAGGCCAGGACGAGCGTGCGGCCGCGGCCGCGCAGGAACTCCATGGACGCGAGGTGCAGCGCGTCGAGCGTACGGACCGGGCGCGGGAACGGCTCGAGCGCCCGGTCCAGCACCAACGGCGACAGCTCCACGAGCGCCACGCGGTCGACGAGCGCCCGCGCGACCTCGCCGTGCGTCTTCGCAAGACCGCGGGCGTGCAGCCGGACGAACAGCTCGTACTCGAGCAGCCGGCTCGACACGAGCGGCTCGTCCCAGAGCGTGTCGGGCGGCGTGCGGTCCTCGGCCAGGAGCTGCGCGAGCGCGACCGAGGTGTCGAGGTAAATCACCGGTCCTCGCGATCGCCGGACAGCTCGGCCATCACGCTGGCGAAGGGCGCGACGGGCCGGCGCGCGGGAGGGCCTTCGCGGACGCGAAACGGGACCGACACCAGGCCCTGCCGGATCGCGTCGGCGAGAATCGCGTCGGACGCGAGCGCGCTGCGGCCGGGCGTGGGCGGCCCCAGTTCGGCGACGACGCGGTCGCGGTCCGTCACGAGAACGGTCTCGCCGCTCGCGGCCAGGCGGACGAACTCGCTCAGCCGGTTCTTGAGCACCTTCAGCCCGACAGCGCGCATAAGCTCAAAGTAGCTTCTGGAAGCTACTTTGTCAATCTCCCATTGGCCCAGGTCTTTCACCTGGGTCGCGCCGGCACAGGTCGAAGACCTGTGCCACCTCAGGTCCCTGCCCTTCTCCGCGCGACCCTTTGCGAGCTTCTGGCCCGATGGAGCTCACGACGATCGCGCGTGCCCCGCCGGAGCGCGAAGCGCGAAGGCGGGTGCTATGATGACGCCTCAGTCGGCGTCAGCCGGCCGCTCTTGCGGCCGGCCCCCAACGGATCCTTCCGACGCCCCGCAGGAGGCCCCCCATGCCGCGCACGCACGCTCCTCATTCGTTCGAACTGGCGCCGGATTGCCGGCCTGCTCGATCGCCTGCCTCGCGCTCGTCGCGACCGCCTCGCTCGCGCAGGGCACCAAGGCGATGACCTTCGAGGACCTGATGAAGTTCAGGGCCATCCAGAAGCCGGTCATCGCCGACGACGGGTCGATCGTGGCCTACGGCGCGCAGCCCGACCGGGGCGACGGCGAAGGGGTGGTGCACGCGCTGGCGAGCGGCCGGGTGTTCCGCGTGCCGCGCGGCAGCGCGCCGGTCATCTCCGGCGACGCCCGCTGGGTCGCCATGGTGGTCGAGCCCTCGTTCGCCGAGACCGCGCGCGCCGGGAAGACGCCTCCGAAGCCGGGCCTGGCGCTCCTCGACACGCGGAGCGGCGCCGTCGTGTCGGTGGACCGCGTCGATCGGTTCGCCTTCTCGGACGACTCGAAGTGGCTCGCCTGCCTGCGGTCGGCGCCCGCCCCGGACAAGACCGGTGACAGGAAGCCGGCCGAGGGCGCGGCCCCCGAGAAGAAGAAGACGCCGGTGGGCACGCCGCTCAGGCTCCGCGACCTCGCCTCCGGCGGCGAGATCGAGATCGCCGACGTGACGTCGTTCGCGTTCGACGACGCGGCGAAGTACCTCGCCTACGTGGTGGCGGCGCCCGAGGGCAAGGGCAACGGGCTGTTCGCCCGCGATCTGGCGGCGGCCGGTCAGCCCGCCGTCGCGATCCGCCAGGCCAACGGTGCGCGCTACGACCAGTTGACGTGGGCGCCCGAGGCCAGCGTCCTCGCGTTCGTGACCGCGCCGGACGAGGACGCGCCGGCGACGCTGGTCCGCTGGGACGGCGCCGCGCGCGCGGCCCGCGACCTCGCCACGTCGGCCCAGGCGCCCGGCGGCTGGGTGCTGCCGCTCGAGAACACGCTGAGCTGGACGAAGGACGGCCAGCGGCTCTTCTTCGGCTTCAAGCCGGCGCCGCCGAAGCCCGCGGCCGTTGAAGAGGACAAGAAGGACGCCGCCACCGACCCGTACGACTTCGACGCGATTCTCGCGAAGACCGAAGTGGACGTGTGGCACTGGAAGGACCCGCGGATCAACTCGCAACAGAAGAAGCTCTGGAACCGCCAGAAGGACCGCACCTATCGGGCCGTCGTGCACGTCGCCGACGGACGCGTGGTGCGCCTGGCGGACCTGGACATGCCCGAGGTCGAGACCAACGACAACCCGCGCTACGCCCTCGGCCTCTCCGACGTCCCGTACCTCGTGCAGGACACCTGGGGCGAGCGCAAGCGCGACGTCTACCTGGTCAGCCTCACCGACGGATCGCGCAAGCTCGTGACGTCGGCGCTCCTCGACGATGCGTCGCTCGCGCCGGACGGCGGGGCGATCGCGTTCTTCGACAAGGGCCAGTGGCGCGTCTACGACGCCGCCACCGGCGCGACGCGCGACGCGACCGCCGCGCTCGGCGTGCGCCTGGACGACGAGTTGCACGACACGCCGGACACGCCGCCGGCCTACGGCCTCGGCGGCTGGCTCGCCGACGGCTCGGCGTTCCTGGCCTACGACCGCTTCGACATCTGGCAGGTGCCGGTGAAGGGCGGGCCGGCGCTGGACCTCACGGCCGGCGAGGGCCGCCGCCAGGGCATCACCTTCCGCGTCGTCCGGCTCGACCGCGAGGCGCCGGGCTTCCGCGCCGGCGAGGCGCTGCTGCTCTCGGCGTACCACGATCGCGAGAAGAACGACGGGTTCTACGCGGCCACGGTGGGCACGAGCGGCGTGACGCCGCGGATCGACGATCTTCACCGGTTCCGCTTCGTCGCCAAGGCGAAGCACGCCGACGCCGTGATGTACACACGGCAGAGCTTCAGCGAGTTCCCGGACCTCTGGGTGAGCGACGTCGCGTTCCGCCAGCCGCGCAAGGTGACCGAGGCCAACCCGCAGGTGGCCGACTTCGCGTGGGGGACGCCGGAGCTCGTGGAGTGGAACAGCCTGGACGGCCTGCCGCTGCAGGGCGTGCTCATCAAGCCGGCCAACTACCAGCCCGGCAAGCGCTACCCGGTCATCGTCTATTTCTACGAGCGCATGTCGGACAAGCTCTACGAGTTCAACGAGCCGGTCGTGAACCACCGTCCGTCGTTCGCGGTCTACACGTCGAACGGCTACGCCATCTTCCTGCCCGACGTCGTCTTCGACGTCGGCCGCCCGGGCTACTCGGCCACCAAGTGCATCGTGCCCGGCGTGCAGAAGCTCATCGACATGGGGATCGCCGACCCGAAGGCGATCGGCCTGCACGGCCACTCGTGGAGCGGCTACGAGACGGCGTTCATGGTCACGCAGACCAACATCTTCGCCGCGGCGATCGCCGGGGCGCCCGTGTCGAACATGACGAGCGCGTACGGCGGCATCCGCTGGGAGTCGGGCCTGGCGCGGCAGTTCCAGTACGAGAAGACGCAGAGCCGCATCGGCGGCAGCCTGTGGGAGGCGCGCGATCGCTACATCGAGAACTCCCCGCTCTTCTTCGCCGACCGCATCCAGACGCCGCTCCTCATCATGGCCGGCGACGACGACGGCGCGGTGCCGTGGTACCAGTCGATCGAGATGTACCTGGCGATGCGTCGGCTCGGGAAGGACTGCATCTTCCTGGAGTACCGCGGCGAGCCGCACCACCTGCAGAAGTACCCGAACAAGCTGGACTACTCGATCCGGATGAAGCAGTACTTCGACCACTACCTGAAGCACGAGCCCGCCGCCGACTGGATCGTGCGCGGCGTGCCGTACGAGGGGAAGTAGCCACGGAAATCGTCACGGAAATCGCCACGGAATGAGCCACGGAATGAACTAAGCCGTGGGTCTGCGGCGGCCCGTCAGGCGTGCAGGACGAGCAGGAGCGCCGAGAGGGTGGCGGCCGACAGCACCGAGGTGATGAGCACGGTGGCGGCGGCGACGCCCGGCGCGGCGTCGTAGCGGGCGCCGAACAGGTACACGTTCACGCCGCTCGGCATCGCGGCCATCGTCACGGCCACGGCGAGCCAGATGCCGCTCACGCCCAGCACGAGCGCGCCCACCGTCCAGACGATCAACGGATGCACGACGAGCTTCAGCCCGGCCAGCGCCAACGCCGGCCGCGCCTCGCCGGCGAAGCGGAACTCGCTGAGGGACGCGCCCATCGCGAACAGCGAGCACGGCACCGCCGCGCCGCCGAGCAGCGCCGTCGCGCGGTCGATCGGCCCGGGCATGGTCAGCCCCGACACGTTCGCCGCCAGCCCCAGCGCGAGGCCGATCACGATCGGGTTGGCCACGATGGCCTTCGCGACGGCCCGCGCCTGCTCGCCGGCCGGCACGCCCAGGCCGCGATGGCCCTGGATGATCCCGACGGTGAGGGGCATGAGCGTCGCCGCGTGGAAGCTGATGATGAGGAAGAGCGGCAGCGTGGCCTCGGGTCCGAAGGCCGTCAGGATTACCGGGATCCCGAAGAGGACCGTGTTGCAGAAGGCCCCCGACATGCCGAAGATCGCCGCCTGGTCCAGCGGGCGGTGGAAGACGAACCGCCCCGCCGCCAGGCCGAGGACGTAGATCGTCGCGGACCCCGTGTAGAACGCCGCCAGGAAGCCCCACTCGACGTGCTCGGGCAGCGCGATCGTGGCGAGCGTCCGGAACAGCAGGACGGGGATGGCGAAGTCGAAGACGAACAGCACCAGCCCCTGCACGCCCGCCGCCGACAGCAGCCGGAGCCGCGCCGCCAGGAACCCGACCGCCGCGACGCCGAAGATGGGAACGATGACGTTCAGCAGGACGGCCACGCTACCCCGCCCATTCTCTCTCCCGGAGCTCTGGCAGGAACTCGTGGAACTCGCCGAACGAGCGCAGCCCCAGCCGCAGGAAGAGCGGGCGCGCCTGGGGCGTGGCCAGCGTGACGATCGTCTCGGCGCCCGCGACGTCGCGCGCGTGGCGCAGCGCCGCGACGACCACCGCCGCGTCGTGGCCGCGCGAGCGGGCGTCCGGCCGCGTCGCGACGGAGTAGAGGCCGGTCACGTGCGCGCTCACGCACAGCTCGGCGGTCGCCACCGGCTCGCCGCCCGCGTGCCAGAGGAACAGGATGCGGTCCGAGCCCGGCTGCACGAGCTGTTCGGCCGCGCGCGTGTAGCACTCGACCAGCGCGTCGTCGGGCGGCGACCAGTTGGCCGCCAGGAGCTGCGCGTGGAGGGACACGTCGGCCGGCCGCGACACGCGCCGGAGCTCGCCGTCCGGCAGATCGGCGTCGTCGAGCGCCAGGGCGTCGGGCTGGCCGGACAGGCCGGCGTGGTTGCCGGCGAGCCGCAGGCCCATCTCCGCCAGCAGATCGCCCGCCCAGAGGTCCGCCGGGCCGAGCCACCAGGCGAACGGCAGGCTCTTGTCGGTGAAGTGCGCCATGACGGCGGCCGCGTTGGCCGACGTCAGGCCGTGGCGCCGCGCGCCGTACACGACGTTGAGGGAGTCCGAGGGCAGGCCCGTGTCGATGAAGGTGTACGCGCCCTCGTCGCGCTCGGTGGCCCCGGGCAGCCGCGAGGCGAGGCCGATGAAGTGCTGCCGCAGGTTCTGCTGCGCCCACTGGACGACGAAGGCATGGTCCACTCGCAGAATCCTAGCACTACTGGCGCGTACAGAGTGTCGGTTCGGGAGGTTCGGGGGTTCTCGGGTTCACGGGTTCACGGGTTCGAGGTTCGCGGGTTCAGGGTTCGCGGGTTCAGGGTTCGCGGGTTCAGGGTTCGCGGGGTTCTCGGGTTCGCCTCCCGGCCAGTCAGACTCGAGAACTCCTGAACCCATGAACCCGAGAACCCCCGAACCCCCGAACCAACTCCAGTCATCCCGTCATCTGACCACCGGCAGAGTGACGTGTGACGGGTAGCGCGGCGAGCGGTAGATCCGCTCGGTGGCGGCCTGGAACGCCGTGTCGGGCGCCTCGAAGATGTTCGGCACGAAGGTCTGCGGGTTGCGGTCGATGATCGGGAACCAGGTGCTCTGCACCTGGACCATCATCCGGTGGCCCTGGCGGAACGTGTAGTTCTGCGTGTGGAGGCTGAACGTGTAGTCGAGGACCTGGCCCGGCGGGATCGCTTCGGGCGTCTCGTACGTCGTGCGGTAGCGGCCGCGGAACACCTCGTTCGACACCATCAGCTGGTAGCCCGCCAGGTTCCAGTCGCGCGGGTTCTTCTCCGGGTACACGTCGATCAGCTTGACGATCCAGTCCACGTCGGAGCCGCTGGTGGCGGCGAACAGGTGCGCGACGACCTCGCCGGCAATCGATACGTCGGCGCCGAGCGTGTCGCTCTCCCAGCTCAGCACGTCGGGCCGATCGTCCACGAAGCGCTGGTCCTCGACGAGCCAGGTGGACCACTTGGAGCCGCCGGAGAAGTAGGTCGGCTGGATTGGCCGGTGGCGGTAGGGCACCGGGTGCGCCGGGTCCGAGACGTACGCGTCGAACTCGCCTGGCTCCTCGAGCGGGGGCGGATCCGATCGACAGCGCGCCGCCGCGGTGGAAGAAGAGGTCCTTCCTCTCGGTGTCCTTCACGGGCGGCCAGGCGTCCCAGCGCCGCCACTGGTTCGACCCCGCCTCGAAGGTGAGCGCCTCGGGCAGGTCGAGCGGGCCTTCGTCCTTCAGGTAGTAGGCGAAGAAGGGCGCCATGACCTTCGCGCGGAAGTACGCGGCGGTGTCGCTCCCGAAGCCGATGGGGCCGAGCGCGTCGCCGCGCCCGCGCATCCAGCCGCCGTGGTTCCACGGCCCGACGACCAGGCGGTTCACGCCGTCGCGGTCGTACGCCTCGAGCGCCTCGTAGATGCGCAGCGGGCCGTAGAAGTCCTCCTGGTCCCACCAGCCGGCGACGTTGAGCGTCGGCACCGCCACCCGCGTGATGCGCGGGATCATCGTCTGGCGTTTCCAGAAGTCGTCGTAGTCGGGGTGCGCCACGTAGTCGTTCCAGGTCGGAATCGCGCCGTGGAGGTAGTCCGCGTTGACGTGGGCGAGCGAGCCGAGCCGGAGGTACCAGTCGAAGGTGTCGTAGCGGTCGAAGTCGAAGGGCTTCTGCTCCTTGTCGCTCTCCATGCGCACGGCGTACTCGAAGCCGTAGCTCAGGCGGAACGCGCCGTTGTGGTGGAAGTCGTCGCCGAGCCACATGTCGGCCGGCGAGGCCTGCGGCGAGATGGCCTTGAGCGCCGGGTGCGGCTCGAGCGCGCCCATGATGGCCGTCCATCCGGCGTACGACACGCCGAAGAGGCCCACGCGCCCGTTGTTGTCGGGGACGTTCTTCAGCAGCCAGTCGATCGTGTCGTAGGTGTCGGTGCCCTCGTCGATGGACGAGGTGTCGCCCTCGGCCCGCGCCGGGCGCTGCATGACGAACGTGCCCTCGGAACCGTACTTCCCGCGGAGGTCCTCGAAGACGAAGATGTAGCCGGCGTCGGCCAAATCTTTGAGGGAGGACTCGAGGCTCCGTCCCGACTGCGCCACGCCGTACGGCGTGCGCGTCATGAGGATCGGCAGCGGCCCGCGCTGCCGGGCGGGCGTGAAGATCTTCACGTGGAGCTTCACGCCGTCGCGCATGGGGATCATCGCGTCGCGGCTCGTGTACGCGTCGCGCGGCGCGCACGCGGCCGCCAGCGCCAGCGCGACCGCCACCGTTCCCGCCGCCGCCAGGGACCGCCGGACCAGCTCGTTCGTCCGCATGGGGAGAATCCTTTGAGGAATCGACGAATGCGGGCGGATCGTAGCACGGCGGCCGGGCGGGCGGATCGGGCCGGCTGAAGCCGGCCCGCGAGATCCTGTACGTGGGCGCCGGCTCCAGCCGGCCCAAAGAACCAAACGTGGGGGCCGGCTTCAGCCGGCCCAAAGAGCCGAATGTGGGGGCCGGCTTCAGCCGGCCCAATCACCACTGGCCCACCCGTTGCACCAACCACCGC
Source organism: uncultured Acidobacteriota bacterium (assembly GCA_963812185.1). GTDB lineage: Bacteria > Acidobacteriota > Vicinamibacteria > Vicinamibacterales > JAHECP01 > JAHECP01. The sequence goes on along the minus strand of CAWEUE010000005.1, from coordinate 329,567 downwards.
GTGTCCGCCGACTACCCGCGCCACCTGTCGAGCTTCGACTACCGCGGCAAGTACCGGTACTTCCTCACCTTCTGCACGCACGGGCGGCGGCCGTACTTCACGTCGGGCGCGACTGTCGATCTCGTCCTGGAGCAGTTTCGGCAGGCGGCGACGGCCCAGCACATGGCAATCCTCGCCTGGTGCTTCATGCCGGATCACCTGCACGCGCTGGTGGAAGGAAGAAAGGACACGTCCTCCCTGCCGGAGTTCGTGCGCGTCGCCAAGCAGCGCGCGGGATTCCTGTTCTCCCGTCGCACGGGATCGCGCCTGTGGCAGCGTTATGGCTACGAGCGCGTGCTGCGGAAGGACGAGGACCTGTCTTCCGTGGCGGTGTACATCGTCGCGAACCCGGTACGGGCAGGCCTTGTCCGCGACGTTCGGGAGGACGCGTTCCTTGGTTCGGACGTGGTACTCGGTGGAGGAGCTGGCGGAGGCGGCTGCAGATGTGGGCCGGAGGGCCGGCTGAGCGGGCCGGCTGAGCCGGCCCCACGTACGGGCCGATGTACGTGGGCCGGCTTGAGCCGGCCCGAAGAACCAAATGTGGGGGCCGGCTTTAGCCGGCCCGGAGAGCCAAATGAGCGGGCCGGCTTCAGCCGGCCCCCACAGAGTGTCTGGTGTAGGGGCGACCTGGCAGGTCGCCCCTACCACGTCAACGCTTCGCGGCCCACTCGGCGAGCGTCGTCGGCTTGATGCCGAACGCCTTCGCGTTGCCGGCGATGTCAGCGTCGTAGCCCACCTTGTCGAACCACTCGAGCATCAGCGCGAAGTCCTCGCTGTTCTTGCGCACGTCCTCGATCGGCACGCGCACGAAGGTGAGGGACTTGCCGAGCGCCCGGCCGAGCGTGGCCGCCGCGTCGGGGATCGTGACCGCGTCGCCCGCGATGTCGATCTCGCGGCGGTTCAGCGCCGCGGCGTCGGTGAACGCCCGCGCGCCGTACTTGCCGATGTCCTCGACCGCGATCATCTGCAGCACCGTCTTCGGATCCATGCCGGCCATGAGCTTGTCGCCGTTGAGGAACCAGGGCGACAGCAGGTTCTCCATGAAGAACACGGGCCGGACGATCACGTGCGACGGGAACCCGAGGCCGCGCACGGTCTCCTCGACGCGCCACTTGTTGTCGAAGTGCGGGATGCCGGTCTTCCGGTGCGCCGAGCCGACGGAGGAGTAGACGTAGTGCTGCACGCCCTTCTCGCGCGCCGCCTTCGCGATGCGCTTGCCCTGCTCCTCTTCCTTCTCGACGCCGGCCTCCCAGGTGTTCTGCACGGCGAACACGCCCCAGGCGCCGTCGAGCGCGGCGCCGAGCGACGCCGGGTCGTCGAGGTCGCCCTTGACGACGGTGGCGCCCAGCTTCGCAAGGGCCTTCGCCGGGTCGCCGTCGGGCTTGCGCGTCATCGCGCGGAGCGCGAAGCCCTTGCCGGCGAGCTCGCGCGCGACGGCGCCACCCTGCTGCCCGGTGGCGCCGGTGATCAGGACGATCCGTTCGTTACTCATGTCTCACTCCCCCTCTTCCGATGCCCAGCTTCCTGCACAGGCGGCCGAGCGTTTCCTGTTCGTCCGGCGACAGCGCGCCGAAGCGCTCGGCGATGCGCCGCGCGTGCTTCGGGAACACCTGGCCGATGCGGCGGCGGCCGGCCGCCGTGAGCGACACGTCCACGATCCGCCGGTCGTCGGTCCGGCGCGCGCGTCGCACCAGGCCGTCCCGCTCCAGGTGGTCGAGCACCGTCGTCACGTGCGAGCCGCTGCGCATGATCTTGCCGGCCAGCCGCTGCTGGCTCATCGGGCCGAGGTGCAGGAGCGCCTCGAGGATGGCCAGCTGGCCGAGGGTCATGTCGAGCGCGCCGAGCTGCTTCGCGAGGTCGGCCGCGAGCGAGTCGGTGGCGCGCATCAGCTTGATGAACGCGTCGAGCGCGCGGACCTCGGCCGGTGATCCCTGGTGGTGCGTGGGCATGTCGCTATGGTTTCTAATGAAACGATTTCATATGAAAGCATTAGTTCGGGGCCCTGTCAAGGGCCACCGATCCTCCCGGGCCCCTGATGCGTCTTCTCCTGACAGCGAGGGAGCCCCCTGATGCCGCAGTTCACCCGCGATCTCCGCTACGCGTTCCGCACGATCGCCCGGTCCCGCCTGGCGTTCGTCGTCACCATCGCCTCGCTCGCCCTCGGGATCGCGGCGGTCACCACCGTCTTCTCGATGGCCAACGCGCTCTTCCTGCGCGCGCCGGCGGGCATCGCGGATCCCGAGCGCCTCGTCGCCATCTACACGAGCCGCGACGACGGGCGGCTGTATGGCTCCTCGTCCTTTCCCGACTACACGAGCGTGACCGAGGCGCTCGACGGGCTCGATGGCGTGGCGGCGACGGCCTTCGACGGCCTCAAGCTCGACGACGGGCAGCGCTCGGTCCTGGCCGAGATGGTCACGGGCAACTACTTCACGGTCATGGGCGTCCGGCCGGTGCTGGGCCGCCCCTTCCTGCCCGACGAGACGGTCCCGGGCCGGGCGCGCCACGTGGCGATCATCGGCTACGACCTGTGGCAGCGGCGCTTCGGCGGCGATCCGCACGTCGTCGGAAGGACGCTGCGCCTCAACGGGCACGTGCACGAGATCGTCGGCGTCGCGCCCGACGGCCTGGTGAGCCGGACGTTCGGGCTCCGGCCCGACGTCTGGGTGCCGCTCGGCATTCCGGGCGAGAGCGCGCACCGTACGGTCGAGGAGCTCGAGCGCCGCGCCGACCGCGAGTTCCGCCTCGTCGGGCGTCTGCGCGACGGCGCCGCGCTCGAGGACGTCCGCGCGCAGCTCCAGGTCGTCGCGACGCGGCTCCGGACCGCGTATCCCGACGCGTGGAAGACCCCGGACGGGCGCCCGCGCCGGATGTCGGCGCTGTCGGAGCGCGACTCGCGCCTCGACCCGGAGGTGCGCCGCGTCTTCGCGGGCGTCGCGCTCTTCTTCCTCGGCGCGGCGGGCCTCGTGCTGCTCATCGCGTGCTCGAACGTGATGGGCCTCTTTCTCGCGCAGGCGGGACGCCGCCGCCGCGAGATCGCGGTGCGGCTCGCGCTGGGCGCCAGCCGCCGGCAGATCGTGGCGATGCTGGTCACCGAGGGGCTCGTCCCCGGTCTCGCCAGCGGCGCGCTCGGCCTGCTCCTGGCGACCTGCGCCGCGAGCGCGCTCGAGACCCTGCCCCTGCCGTTCGGCGTGCCGGTGCGCTTCGACTTCTCGCCGGACGTCCGCGTGCTCGCGTTCGCCCTGCTGACCTCGATCGGCGCCAGCCTGACCTTCTCGCTCGTGCCCGCGCTGCAGGCGTCGCGGCCCGAGCTGACCCCGGCGCTCAAGAGCCACGCGGCCGGCCCGTCGGGCCGCCGCCGCTTCAGCCTGCGCAACGCGGTGGTCGTCGTGCAGTTCGCGACCACGGTCGTGCTGCTGGCGGGCGCCATGCTGTTCCTGCGCAGCCTTCAGGGGGCCGTGCGCGCGGATTTCGGCGTCCATCCCGATCGCATCGCGATCATGACGCGGCAGATCCCCGAGCGCGACGGCACGGCGGAGACGCGCGTGGCGTACATCCGCGCCCTGCGGGCGCGGCTCGCGGCTCTGCCCGGCGTGGAGACCGCGGCGGTCTCGCGGGGGATGGAGCTGACGCTCGCGCAGATCGGCACCGACGTGCGCATCGGGAAGGTGGGCGCCGCGCCGGTCGACTTCCGCGACGCGTTCCGCAACGCGGTGACGCCCGGCTACCTCGAGATGCTCGGCGTGCCAATCGTGCGGGGCCGGACGATTGCCGAGGGCGACGTGGCCGGCGCGCCCCTCGTGGCCGTCGTGAACGAAACCATGGCGCGGCGCCTCTGGCCGGGCGAGGATCCCATCGGCCGGCGGTTCCAGCTGGCGCAGCCTCACGCCTTCGACTACGGCGGCAGCGAGACGCCTCGAGCCTACGAGGTGGTCGGCGTCGCGCGCGACGGCAAGTACGTCGACATCGACGACGACGCGGCGCCGTACTGCTGGACGTCGCTCTACCAGGACGACGCCCGCCTCGTCACGCTCAGCGTGAAGGGGCGCGAGAGCGCCGAGGCCATGGTCCCGCTGCTGCGCGAGCACGGTGAGGCCCGGCTCGACGAGGTCCCGATCGTCGCCCCCTCCACGCTCGCCAGCCAGATTTCCCTGCAGTTCATGCCCCTGCGGGTCGCGGCCCGCGTGCTCGGCTGGGGCGGCGCGTTCGGGCTGCTGCTGGCGCTGGTGGGCATCTACGGCATCGTGGCCTACACCGTCACGCTGCGCACGCGCGAGATGGCGATCCGCATCGCCGTCGGCGCGTCGGGCCGCCAGGTGCTCGCGCGCATCGTGCGCGACGCCCTGCGCCTGACGGCCGCCGGCCTCGGCCTCGGCCTCGCCGCCGCCGCGGCGGTGGCGCCGCTCATGAAGAGCCTGATGTTCGGCGTCTCGCCGCTCGACCCCATCTCCTTCGGCGGCACGGCCGCGCTACTCGCCCTCGGGGCGTTCGTCGCGAGCATCGTGCCCGCCCGCCGCGCGCTCGGGATCGATCCGATCCGCGTCTTGAGAGAGGAGTAGGCCGGCTAAAGCCGGCCTCTGCGTCTGATCCTCCGTGGGGGCCGGCTTCAGCCGGCCCTTTCCGTGGCTCATTCCGTGGCTCATTCCGTGGTAATTTCCTCCCACCATGCCTCGCCTCTCTCTCTTCGCCGCCCTCTCGCTCGCCGTCGCCGCGCTCGCCTCCGGCGCCGCCCGCCCGCGCCCCCAGTCCCCGCCGAAGCGGCCCGAGGGCGCGCCCGCCGCCGCGCCGCACAGCGCCGAGGGCGCGAAGGTGGAGCAGACCTCGCCGGGCGCGCGGCCGGCGGCCCGGCTCGTCGCCAGCTTCGACGGCCTCGGCGCGGGGTTCGAGGGCCCGCAGGGCGGGTCGCTCGGGCGCAACCCGTCGGACAACTCGCTGGCCGTGGGACGTGATCACATCGTCCAGATCGTCAACTCGCGTCTCGCCATCTTCACCAAGCAGGGCCGCAAGTACCGCGCGACGGGCCGGGCGCTCTACGGCGCCGTGCCCACCAACACGCTGTTCAAGGGGTTCGGCGGCGCCTGCGAGGCCCGCAACAACGGCGACGCCGTCGTTCGCTACGACCAGCTCGCCGATCGCTGGCTCGTCGTGATGCCCATCTTCCGGCGCATGCCCGAGCGGCCCGACCAGCCCGCGCCGTGGACCGCGTCCGCGCACGCGTACGTGAGCCTGCCCGGCGTCGCGGGCCAGCCCGGCCCGGCCGCGGCGCTCTTCGTGCCGCCGCCCGCGCCGCCGGAGCCGGCGACGGCAGGCGGCCCGGCCGGCCCGCGGCCGCCCGAGGAGAAGGGCCCCTACGCGATGTGCTACGCCGTCAGCGCGTCGCCCGACCCGCTCGGCGCGTGGTACCGCTACGAGTTCCTGCGCCCGCTCTTCCCCGACTACCCGCGACCGGCGGTCTGGCCCGACGGCTACTACGTGCCGACCAGCACCGGCGACGACGTGATCCAGAAGCAGGCGTGCGTGGCGGACCGCGCGAGGATGCTGAAGGGCGAGCCGGCCACCGAGCAGTGCGTGGTGATCGACGGCGTCAACTTCCTGAACAACGCCGACGCGGACGGCCGCACGCCGCCGCCCGCCGGCGCGCCGAACGTGATGCTCGCCGCCGGCGGCACGCAGCTGCACGACGTCCTCGAGGACGACACGATTTCAGCGTGGCAGTTCCACGTGGACTGGAAGGACCCGTCGAGGACGAGGGTGACGGGCCCGCAGAAGATCCCGGTCGCGCCGTACCACTACCTGTGCAACGGCCAGCTGACGAGCTGCGTGCCGCAGCCGGGCACCGATCGCCGTCTCGACGCGCAGGGCGACAAGATCATGGCGCGGGTGGTGTACCGCAACCTGCACGGCCGCGAGACGATTGTCGCCGTGCACTCGGTCAACACCGAGGCGGCGGCCGGCGGCGTGCGGTGGTACGAGCTGGGCATCGGCAAGGACCGTTCGCTGACGCTCGTCCAGCAGGGCACCTACGCGCCCGACGGCTTCTACCGGTGGATGGCGAGCCCGGCCATCGACGCCTTCGGCAACATCGGCATCGGCTACTCGTTCGGCGGCACGCCGCACTTCGCGGGCCAGCGCTTCGCCGCGCGCCTCGAGGGCGACCCGCCCGGTCAGCTGACGCTCGCCGAGACCGTCCTCGTCGAGGGCGAGGGCGCGCAGACGAACACGCTCCGGTGGGAGGACTACTCGCAGACCGCGGTCGACCCGGCGGACGACTGCACGATCTGGTACGTGGGGGACTACTACAAGAAGGACGCGACGACGTATTCGACGAAAATTGGCGCGTTCCGCCTGCCGGGGTGTGGCGGTACGTAGCGCACGCCTTCAGGCGTGCGCCGCACCAGCGCAGGGCTGAAGCCCTGCGCTACGGAAATGTCGCGCTTCTTGCCGCTCGCCGGCGCCGGTCGTGGGGGCCGGCTTCAGCCGGCCCCGGCGCGCGCTACGGCGTCTGCTTCTGCGGAATGCTGACGTTGAGCGGCGTGGTCGCGCCGGCGCTGACCTCGACGTCGGCCGAATAGGCCTCGTACCCGTCCTTCGTGATCTCCACCCGGTGGACGCCCACCGGCAGCTGCAGCACGAGGCGATCCGATTCGTCGGCCCCCTGCCACACCTCGCCGTCGACGACGATCTCGGCGCCGGCGGGCCTCACCTGGAGCGACAGAGTGCCGAAACCGCCGGGCTGTGCCTGGGCGCCGGCGTCGGGCCGTGGCGCGGTCTCCTCGGCCTGGTACGACGGGTCCGCCGGGTACGCCGGATACGTCTGGTAGGAGCGGTATCCCGGGTACGCGCCGCCGTAGGGGTAGCCGGGATAGTCGTAGGGCGCGTAGTAGCCCGGGTACGGGTAGTAGTAGCCGGGATACCCGAACGCCAGCGAGAAGCCGAGGGACGTGCCGTAGTACGGCCAGCCGAACGACCCCCAGTAGTAGTACGGCGAGTAGCGGTACGACGAGTAGTAGGGACGGTAGTAAGGCGAGCGGTAGTAAAACGAGCGGTAGTAAGGCGAACGGTAGTAAGACGAGCGGTAGTAAGAGAGAGTAAGACCGGTAGTAGGAGCCGTAGGAGGACGGCCGGTAGTTGCGCACGGCCGGCGCCCGGTACGGCGTGCGGCCCGACGGGCGCGGCACGGCCCGGCCTACGGCGGGACCGGTGCGCGGCCGTGCGCTCTGCCCCCGAACCGCGGGAGCGGTGCGCGGCCGCGCGCTCTGCCCCCGGGCCGCGGGAGCGGTGCGCGGCCGCGCGCTCTGTCCCTGGGCCGCGGGACGGGAGCGCGGCCGTGCGTGCTGTCCCTGGGCCTCAGCCGGCCCGACCGACACGAGCGCGAGGGCGCCCGCGAGCAGGATCACCGAGAGCGGCTTGCTGGAACACATGGGAATGCCTCGAAACAGGCGACGCAGGCAGTCCCATTATAGCGCCGGCGGCGCTCGTCGGCGGCCCGCCGAGACGATTTACCTCCCCTTCGCCTTCTGCCGGCGCTCCCACGCCGGCCGCGCCTGCTCCACGAGGTATTTCGGCGCGCTGACCTCCGGCCGGCTCGCCGAGTACACCACGTCGATCGGCCGCCCTTCCTCGTGCGCGTCGTACACGTCGCTGGTGACCAGCGACGCGTGCTTGTGCGCCCGGCCGAGCGGGTCGTGGTACTCGTAGATCAGCTGGTGGGAGGTGCCTGCCCGCGACGAGCGGTACCTGCGCTTCTTGACGACGGTCCCGCTCGTCTCGACGCCGTCGGTCAGGAGCTGCTTGAACTCGAAGCCGCGGTGCACGACGACGTAGATGAAGTAGGCGACGACGGCGACGATGAGGACGGGCACGAGCGCGACGAACGCGAGGGTGAGAACGGTCCCCATGCTGGGCCCTCCAGGCGGCGGCGGGAAGACCGCCCGCCGCGGGAAGAGCATACCGCGTTCCCGCACGTGGCGCCCGTGCACCTTCCCGCGCCCGAGTGCTACGATTCCCCTCCCAGGAGGCCCTTCGTGCGCACAGCCTTTCGCCTCGCCGCCGGCGCCGCCCTCGCGGGCGCCCTGGCCGTGCTCGCCGCCGCGCCGGCCCCGCTCGAGGCCCAGGCCGGCCCGCCGCTCCAGGCCCGGATCAAGATTGACGTCGACCGCGTCGTCGGCGACGTGGACCCGCGGCTCTTCGGCAGCTTCGCCGAGCACCTCGGCCGCATGATCTACGGGGGCATCTACGACGAGGGCAGCCCGCTCGCCGACGCGGACGGGTACCGCACCGACGTCATGCGGGCCGTGAAGGACCTCGGCGTGACGGTCCTGCGCTGGCCGGGCGGCAACTTCGTCTCCGGCTATCACTGGAAGGACGGCATCGGCCCGAAGGACCTGCGGCCGGCGCGGCTCGACCTGGCGTGGCACGCCGTCGAGTCGAACCGCTTCGGCACCGACGAGTTCCTGAAGTACGCGGCCGAGGTCGGCGCCGCGCCCTACGTCGCGGTCAACCTCGGCCTGGGCACCGTGGACGAGGCGCGCGACTGGGTCGAGGTACACGAACGAGGCGAAGCCGACGTGGTGGGCCGACCAGCGGCGCAAGAACGGCCACCCGGCGCCCTACGGCGTGAAGTACTGGGGCCTCGGCAACGAGATGGACGGCCCGTGGCAGCTCGGCCACAAGCCGGCCGGCGAGTACGCGCGGTTCGCGCTCGAGACGGCCAAGGTCATGCGCGCCGTCGATCCGTCGATCAGCCTGATCGCCAGCGGCTCGAGCAACTACGGCGCCGACTGGGTCGGCTGGAACCGGACGGTCCTCCAGACGCTGCGCAACCAGATCGACTTCATCGCGATCCACACCTACATCGGCAACCGAGACGACGACTTCGAGAAGTACATGGCGTGGTCGCAGACGATCGACCGCTACATCGACACCACCGCCTCGCTGATCCGCGAGGTCCGCGCGGGGCGCGCCAACGCGCGCCCGATCGCCATCGCCTACGACGAGTGGAACGTGTGGTACCGCGCGGGCGAGAAGGACGGCCTGGAGGAGCGATACAACTTCGAGGACGCGCTGGCGACGAGCCTCTTCTTCAACTCGTTCTTCCGGCACGCGGACGTGGTGAAGATGGCCAACCTCGCGCAGATGGTCAACGTCATCGCGCCGATCATGACCGCCAAGGACGGCCTCTTCCTCCAGACCACCTACTTCCCCTTCGTGGAGTACGGCAGGCAGCGCGGCAACCGCGCGCTCGACGTGTGGCTGGACGCGCCGACCTACACGCCGGCGGCGAACCGCCCGCCGCTCGCGTACCTCGACGTCTCGGCCACCTTCGATCCGAAGGGGCGGCGGGTGTACCTGAACGTGCTCAACCGCAGCCGCGACCGCGACGTCGCGACGCGCATCGAGAACCAGGAGGGGCGCCTCACGGGCGCGCTGGCGGTGTGGCAGATGACGAACGGCGACCTGAAGGCCACCAACGACTTCGGCGCGGAGCGGGTGCGGCCGGCGACGCGGACCGAAACCGTCGGCGTGCGCGACGGCGGGTTCACATTCACCTTCCCCGCGCACTCGCTCACGATCCTGACGATGAAGCTGGAGTAGTCGGGCCGGCTGAAGCCGGCCCCCACGTACGCGTTCCCGCGCGCTACGGCAACCGCGACGCGATCAGCTTCGCGAGCTGCTGGCCCTTGTCCCGCGCGTCGGGCACCGTCCGCAGGTCCAGCGTGACGGCGACGGCGCCCTTCTTGAACGTCAGCGTGGAGGCCATCGGCCCCAGCCACGCCTCGTCGCCGATGTCCAGCAGCTGCTCGAACCCGCCCGTCATCGAGGCGGCCATCCGGGTGGCGGCGATGGTCGTCGCGGCGTCCGTGCGATCCACCTGGACGACGAGCTGCGGCGGGCCGGACGCGAACGCCGACGCGAGCGACTTGGCCATCTCCTCGGCTTCGCGGTCGTTGGCGGGCGCCTTGAGCTCGCCCGCGATGCCCTGGCCGCTCCCCGGCGCCTTCGCCGGCTTGTCGAACGGATAGCGGCACGTCTGCGCGTCCTCCGCTTCGGGCTCGCCGACCTTCACGCCGAGAATCGACCCGACCTCCTGCGCGGACACGATCGAGCAGGGATCGTCCCCTCCGCTCCTGGCCGCGGGCGCCGCGGCGCCCGTCTCGCCGGCCGCCGGCTTTCCTCCGCCGCCACAGGCCGCCGCCGCGAGCGCCAGCACGAGCACGAACGTTGGACGCGTGCAGGAAGTCATGGTCTCCCCCTCCGCACCAGCTTACCGCACTGGGCCCGGCCGGCCTCACCCCGCCCGGCTAGGCGGCCGGCGCCCTCTCGTCATAAACTGGTCGGGTGGACACCGGCCCCTCCCCAGGGCCCGGCCGCTCCTGGATACCCGTGAAGCGCCTTCTTCTTCCCGTCCTCGCCTTGTCACTCGCCCTCGCCGCGTGCGGCGGCGGCCCGTCGTCGCCGACCGCCCCGTCGGACACGTCGCTGCGGGTCACGCGCATCGCGCCCGCCGCCGGCACGACGTACGGCGGCACGGCCGTCACCATCTCGGGCGCCAACTTCCCGGCCGGCGCCACGGTCACGATCGGCGGCACGGCCGCCACGAGCGTCGTCGTCGCGAGCTCGACCTCGATCACCGCCGTGACGGCGCAGCACGCGGCCGGCGCGGCCGACGTCGTGGTCAGCGGCGGCGCCCGGAGCGCGACGCTCCCGGGCGCGTTCACGTTCGTGGCGCCGTCGCCGTCCACCAACGCGCCGCCCGTGATCGCGAGCCTCACCGCGCAGGGCACGCACGCGCACGAGCCGGCGCAGTTCGCCGATCTCGGCGAGAAGATCGCCGTCAGGGCCACGGTCACCGACGCCGAAACGCCGGCCGCCGACCTCACCTACGAGTGGAGCGCGCCGGTGGGCGCGTTCTCGGGGAGCGGCGGGAGCGTCTCGTGGACGGCGCCCGCGGCAATGACGACGCCGGCCTCGGTGGCGCTCAGCCTGGTGGTGATCGAGCGCTACACGATGACCGGCCCGGACGGACAGCCCCTGCAGCAGGAGAACAGAGTCACCAAGAGCGTCGCCGTGAGCGTGCACGACTCGGCCAGGGAGGTCGGCGACATGGCCTACACCTTCCTGGTGAACTTCTCGAAGCAGGTGTCGGTCGGCACGGTGCTGAAGGACTTCCGCCACGGCTGCGGCTACAACAACGACGGCTTGCACTACGAAACCGAGGACGTCGTCAACAACCAGCTGAACTTCGAGATCAGCGCCTACGACGTGGGACAGCCCACGACGACCGTGAAGTTCGGCGGTGTCTGCTCGTTCCGCGCGCGCGAGGCCGACGCGTGCGCCCAGGTCGCGGTGGACTGGACGTCCACCCGGCTGACGGACCCGGACAAGGGCGCGGTCGAGCGCGCCTACGGCACGGACCAGGTCACGGCTGTCTACGGCCCGCAGAACCGGTGGTGGCTCTGCGACAGTGACTTCGACGGCAACGTCGTCAACGCCCTCACGGGCGTCATGAAGTCCGGCGACTACTTCTTCAAGAAGCAGTAGCCCGCTTCGCCAATCTGCCGGCTCTTTGGTATTCTCTTCCGGCAGCTCCCCTGAACCCGACGTCCGGCCGGTCCCGGGTCCGGGTGTGCCCGGCGGCCGCGGACATTCCAGGGGGAGACCATGGGTGTTCTCGATCCGGCGCGACGGATGCTCCTGCCGGCCGCCACGATGGCGGCCGCCCTCGCGATCGCCTCACCCGCCGCCGCGTCCCCGCAGCAGATCAAGGTGCCGATGCGCCGCATGCGGGTCGTCACCCCGCGGGCGCCGCTGCTGTACGGCGGCGCCGTGCTGCGGTACGACTCGCGCCGCTGCCCCGACGTCACCCTGTGCCTGCAGGACGACCGGACGGTCTACGTGCCGCCGGACAAGAAGCACACCTACTTCTGGTGGAACGTGGACCACGTGCCGGGCGCGGGCGGGGTGCGCTGGCAGGTCATCCAGACGCCGCTCGTCGCCGCCGCGCTCGCCGTCACGCCCGAGACTTCCGGCGTCGTGCGCACGGGCGTCCAGGCCGGCACCGAGAACGAGGTCGAGCTCGACGTCGCCGGCATCGCGCGCGGCCTGGGCCTGAAGCCGTTCGTGCCCGCCGAGGCGTCGGCCGCCGGCGCGCACGCCGCTTCGGGCGGGAGGGCCATCGTGCGGCGGCCCGGCCCGGTGTCGCACGCGGCGCCGGCCGCGCCGACCTCGCTCTACGTGCGCGTGATCCCGGTGAGGTCGGCGGCGGATCCCACGCCCGTCGGCCGTCCCTCCGATCCGATCCGACTCGTCTACGGCACCGCGCCCCAGCCCGAGCTGCATCTGCCGAACGTCACCACGGTGCCCGGGCCGTCGATCGCGGTCACCCGCTTCGAGTGGGTGCCGGACCTGCGGATCAAGAACTGGCCGTCGGGCTGCGAGCCGATCCCGCGCGACACGGGCACGGGCGGCATCGAGGCCCTGGGCGAGGCGCTCGTGTCCGCGTGGGACTGGGCCAGCCACACCTACGCGGCGGTCGAGAACGCCGTCGTGGACGTCGCGCACACGCTCCTGCCCTTCGTGCCGAAGTCGGTGCTGAACGTGGCGATGCAGGCGGCCATGGCCGCCGCCGGCATTCCGCCGAACATCCCGAACCTCGATCAGCTCATGCACGCGGGCGCCGACTACCTGGCCGAGTCGGTGGCCGCGCAGATCCCGGTGCCCGGGAGCGACGCGCTCGCCGGCCTCACGGTCCAGGAGTTCAAGGACCAGGCGCGCGAGGCCGCGCGCAAGGCGATCCTGGCGGGCGCCGAGAAGGCGCGCGACGAGCTCTCGGGCAAGAACGTGAAGTACTGCCGGGAGTGGGAGCGCTGGCCGTCGATCAACCTGACGATCCGGAACACGGGCGACCGCGACTACGAGGACGTGCACGTGGGCATCGAGGACTCGGCGCACCTCTTCAAGGACCTGGGCGCGACGGTGCCGATCCTCCACCGCGGCCAGCAGCTCACGATCCCGGTCACGCTCATCGACCGCAGCCGGATGAACGTGCAGATCACGCACCACACGCAGCTGCCCGAGTACCGACGAAACGAAGGCCGAGGGGCAATGGTGGGACCGGTTCAACAGCGTGCCGACCGCGTTCAGCGTGCTGCTGCCGGGCGACACGACGTGCCTCGCGGGCAACTGCCAGACGGCGCGCGCCCACGCCTACACGTCGGCCGCCAAGGTGTGGCTCCAGGAGGGCGCGGTCGTGCGCTAGTGCTGGGCCGGCTAAAGCCGGCCCCCACGTACGTCCAGGGACCGCCCAGTACGTAGGGGCCGGCTTCAGCCGGCCCTTCCCTACGGCGTCCGCCGCTCTTTCACCTCGTAGTGCGCCGACCGCGCGTCGAAGCGCGCGAGCACCGCGCGCGCGGCCGGCGGCACGACCGCCGCCTCGTAGTCCGCCCCCGCGAAGCCGCGCACCGCGTCCAGCGAGTCGAACCACATCACGGTCACGAACTCCACCTCGTCGCCCGCGGCGCGGCGCAGCAGGTCGATCCCGCGGAAGCCCGGGATCTGCCGGCCGACGATCCCCTCGAAGATCTCGTGGTGCAGCAGGTTCTCGTACGTGTCGGCGTCCGCCGGCGTCGTCCAGCCGTGCCAGATTCTCGAGATCATTGGGACCTCTGTTCTTTCAGGGGTTCGGGAGGTTCGCCGGTGCTCGGGTTCCCAAGTTCACCCGTGCTCACGTCACGCCGAACCCGAGAAACCCCCGAACCCGGAACGCGCGAACCCGGAACGCGGGAACCCGAACCCGTGAACCTGGGGAACCCGAGCACCTGCGAACCCCCGAACCTCACACATTGAGGTCGTAAGCAATCTTCAGCCACGCCGCGACCTGTTCGTCGACCTCGTCCACGGTCGAGAGCGCGATGCGGTGCGTGATGCGATCGCCGGTCTCGCGCGCGCCGGCTGGCACCAGGCGGTCGGGCGGGGGGCCCGGAGCGTTCTTGAGCGCCAGGCCGAGGTCGAGCCGGGTGGGCGACGCCGGCTCGATCCGGGCGATCAGGTGCTGGCGAAACACCGGCACGGCGTCCGGCAGCGGGCACACCTTCACGTCGTCGCCGAGCGAGAGCGCCAGGTCCACGAGCGCCTCGTGGACCGGCCGCAGGTCCGCCTTGTCGCCCGAGTACATCTGCTCGACGTACTCCGCGGCGACCATGAGATAGGCGGCGCGGTCGGACGCCTCGGCGCCGCGCCCCTCGGCGCGGTCCACCACCAGCGCGGCCGCCGGCGCGTCGAGCCCGTGCTCGCGCTCGAGCCACTCGCGGCGCGCGTCGACGCCGGCCGGGCCCTTGCGCGCCAGCAGCTGGGCCCACTCGTCGATCGAGCGGCCGGTCTTCTTCGCGAGGCTCTCGACGACGGCCGCGGCCTTCGCCACCGCCGGGTGTACGCGGTAGAGCTCCCCGTTCCGGGATCGTCTGGGCATCCAGGCCTCCACGATCACTGACGAACCGTACGGCGTGCCGGACGGGCCGGGCTGAAGCCCGGCGCTACGTACCAGACGTGGGGGCCGGCTTCAGCCGTGCGCCCTGCGCGGTCACTCGCGCGGGTCGCGTTCGACGACGATCGGCTGCGTGTAGCTGCGGCCGGCCACCGTCAGCCGCGCGGTGTAGGTGCCCGGCAGGACGACCGGGACGCCGCGGAAGAAGCCGCCGCCGCGCCGCGGCGGCGCGGTCGGCCTCAGGTCCCAGACCCACCGGTGCATCCCGGCCTTCGCCGACAGGGCCGGCGGAAGAGGGCGCCAGAACGCCGGGATGTTCAGCGTGTCGGGGTTCACCGGCGTCGGGTGCTCGTCGCTCGAGTAGCTGCGGATCACTTCACCCGCCGGGTCGAGGATGTCGAGTGTCACGGGGCCCGCCGCGTCGGCCTTCAGATAGTAGTCGATGCAGGCGCCGTACGGCGGGTTCTCCGCGAAGGGCTCGTCGCGCGGCTGCGGCGTGCCGCCCTCGTTCGGCGGCGGCGTGGCGATCGCGGGCGCCGGGTGGAAGAGGTGCACGCCGGCGCTCGCCACGTCGCCCGTGATCTGGCGCAGCGGCGAGATGTCGTCGAGCACCCAGAAGCCGCGGCCGTGGGTCGCCACGATGAGGTCGTCGCCGTGCACGTCCAGGTCGCGCATCGACACCGGCGGCAGGTTCAGCTGCAGCGACTGCCAGTGGTCGCCGTCGTCGAACGAGACGTAGACGGCGAGCTCCGTGCCGGCGAACAGCAGGCCGCGCCGCGCCGGGTCCTCCTTGATCGTCTGCACGTAGACGCCGGGGGCCAGCCCGGTCGTGATGGCCTGCCAGGTCTTGCCGCCGTCGCGGGTGCGGTAGATGTGGGGCTCGTTGTCGGTGAGGCGGTGCCGGTCCACGGCGGCGTACGCCTCGTTCACGTCGAAGTGCGACGCCTCCATCATCACGACCTTGCTCCACGGCGTGAGCGCGGGCGGCGTGACGTCCGTCCACGTCTTGCCCTCGTCCATCGTGAGCTGGATCAGGCCGTCGTCGGTGCCCACCCAGATCGTCTGCACGCGGAGCGGCGAGGGCGCGATGGTGTAGATGACGCCGCGGCGGGTGCCCTTGGGCGCATCGGCCGCGGTGGCCTCGTCCAGGTTGGGCGGCACGCCCGGGTCCTCGCGCGTGAGGTCCGGGCTGATCCGCGTCCAGCTGTCGCCGCCGTTGTCGGTCCTGAACAGGAACTGGTCGCTGAAGAAGAGGACGTGCGGGTCGGCCTTCGAGAAGACGAGCGGGAGCGTCCAGGTGTGGCGCGCCGGCTCGGGCAGGTCGCGTTCGGGCGACACGTCCTCGGTCCTGCCGGTGACGACGTTGCACCGCGTGACGCGGCCGCCGAACAGGATGTCGGGGTGCAGCGGGTCGGGCGCCGTGTAGCCCGCCTCGCCGCCGGCGCACGTCGGGCCCCAGTCGCGCTCGGAGATCTCGCCGTAGTGGCTGCGCGACGCGACGGCCACCGCGCCGCTGTCCTGCTGCGCGCCCGTGGCCCAGTACGGGAAGCGGTAGTCCGCCGCCACGTGGTAGATCTGCGCGGTCGGCTGGTTGTACCAGCTGCTCCACGTCCGCGCGCCGTCCACGCTCACGATCGCGCCCTGGTCGCTCGCGATGATCAGGCGGTTCGGGTCGGTCGGATAGATCCAGATGCCCTGGTAGTCGTCGCCGCCGGGCGCGCCCTTGATGGCGCGTCCAGGTCTTGCCGCCGTCGTCCGAGCGGTACGTCGAGGTGTTCAGGACGTACACGCGGTCGGGGTTCGACGGATCCACGGCCAGCTTGCAGAAGTACCAGCCGCGGCCCCAGACGCGCTGGTCGCCCGACACCTTCGCCCACGTCGCGCCCGCGTCGTCGGAGCGGTAGAGCCCGCCCTCCTTCGCGTCCACGATGGCGTAGATGCGCCGGCCGTTGGTGGGCGCCACGGCGATGCCGATGCGCCCGAGGCCCTCGGTCGGCAGCCCCGCCGTCAGCGGCTTCCACGTCGTGCCGCCGTCGGTCGACTTGAAGACGCCGCCGCCCGGGCCGTACGACGGCGGGTAGATGCTCCACGGCGGACGCCGCGTGTTCCAGAGCGCGGCGTACACGATCTTCGGGTTCTTCGGGTCGAACTGCAGGTCGATCGCGCCGACGTTCTCGTTCTCGTAGAGCACCTTCTCCCACGTGGCGCCGCCGTCGCGGGAGCGGAAGACGCCGCGGTCGGGGTTCGGGCCGTAGATGTGGCCGAGCGCGGCGACGAACACCACGTTCGGGTCCTTGGGGTCCACGATCACCCGCCCGATGTGCCGCGTGTCGTCGAGGCCGATGTGCGTCCACGTCTTCCCGGCGTCGGCGGACTTGTACATCCCGTTGCCGAACGAGTTCTGCGACCGCATGTCGGCCTCGCCCGTGCCCACGTAGACGACGTCCGGCTTGGACGGCGCCACGCCAATCGCGCCGATCGAGCCGATGGGCTGCGAGTCGAACACCGGGTCCCACGTGCGGCCCGCGTTCAGCGTCTTCCAGACGCCGCCGCCGACCGATCCGAAGTAGAAGACAGTGGGCTGGCCCGGCACGCCCGTGACGGCGTTCACGCGCCCGGCCCGGAACGGCCCGATCAGCCGCCAGCTGAGGCCGGCGTACAGGCTCGCGTCGTATGTCTGCGCCGACACCAGCGTGAAGCCCGCCGCCGCGAGCGCCACGCCGAGGCCGAGCGTCGTCCAGATTCGCGCACGGTTCTTCCGCAAAGCTGACATGAGGATGGGTTCTCCTTGCGGACTGAAGGATACCGCAGATCGGCTTGCCTCGCCGTAGCGCGGAGCGCGGAGGCGGGAGGCCGGAGGCCGGGGGCTCCCGCCTTCGCCAAGGCTCCGGCGGGCAAGGGGGGCTCGTGGCTTGTGACCGGTTCCCGTAGCGCAGGGCTTCAGCCCTGCGTTGTGCGGGCCGCGCAGGCCTGACCGCCGCCGCTCTTCGAGCTTCGGCGAGTCCGCCGGAGCCTTGGCGAAGGCGGAAGGCCTGCGCTACGTCCTCAACTCAAGTGAGCTCCGGTCTAGCGCCCCCCGAGGAACCCGATCAGCCGCGGGTTGACCACCTGCGGGCGCTCGTAGTGGGGCAGGTGCGCCGCCTCGGCGACGGGCAGGAACTCCGCGTCGCGGAGCGCCTCGCGGACGCGCCCGTTCTCGGCGAACGGCACCGTCCGGTCCTCGCGCCCCCACACGAGCAGCACGCGCCGCCGCTGCGCGCCGACCTCGCGGTAGAACTCGATCGGATCGTCGGACGCGAAGTGCCGCAAGGTCGAGAGCATCGCGCGGCCGAACCCGCGGTAGCGCATCTGGTCGCGGAAGCGGTCGCTCCAGCCGGGGAACCGCTCCGGCTCGTGGAAGTCGTCGGCCTGGCTGCCGGGGAGCATGGGCAGGAAGTACACGCGGTTCACGTACTCGCCGACGACCGGCATCCCGAGCGGCCCGAGATCCGCCTGGCTCGCCGACGGGTCGATGAGCACGAGCCGCCGCACGCGTTCGGGATGGCGCGCGGTGAACGCGCCGGCGACCGCGCCCCCCATCGACAAGCCGATGAGATCGGCGGGCCGGTCGATCTTCAGCGCGTCGAGCAGCTCGAGCAGCTGCTGCTCGAACAGCGCGCGGTTGTACGGCACGTCGGGCCGCTCCGAGAGCCCGCGCCCGTACAGGTCGTAGCGCACGACGCGGAAGCCGGCCTGCGCGAGGGCGTCGAAGGTGGGCGACCAGATGTAGAGCGGCACCGAGAAGCCGTGCACCAGGACGACGGGCTGTCCCGTTTCCGGACCGGCGATCTCGTAGTGCACGGATCCGTGCGACAGCTTCACGAACAAACCATCGTCGCGGCGCCGCACCTCGTCGTTGAGCTCCTCGTACTCGGAGTCGAGGGCCACGGGCAGCACCGCCAGCACGGCCACGACCAGACCGGCGAGCGACAAC
Source organism: uncultured Acidobacteriota bacterium (assembly GCA_963812185.1). Classification (GTDB taxonomy): domain Bacteria; phylum Acidobacteriota; class Vicinamibacteria; order Vicinamibacterales; family JAHECP01; genus JAHECP01. The sequence goes on along the minus strand of CAWEUE010000005.1, from coordinate 311,073 downwards.
GCGGAACGTTTGACCATCGATGGGGCTTGCACGACCGACTCCAGCTCATCAAAGAAAGGACGACGGAGGGAGGACGAATGCGTGCCGCTATCCTACTCCAGGTCGAGGCTCCCCGACGCGGGGCGTCACGCGACGGGCTTCTCGACGATCAGGACCAGGAAGGGCCAGAGCGGCACGCCGAGGCGCCGCGCGAAGACGACGCGCGCGCCGGCCCGCTCGAGCGCCGGCCGCACCGACACCGCGCGGCAGCCGAGCGAGATCGCCGGAAAGCGCCACGCGACGGACTCGATCAGGCCGCCGAGCCGCGCGGGCGATCGGCCCGGCGGGCTCGACCGAGTGCGCCAGGGCCAGCCGCCCGCCCGGCTTCACCACGCGCAGCAGCTCGAGCGCGCCGCGCGCCGGGTCGAACAGCGGGCAGAGGCTGTAGGTGGACAGCGCCACGTCGAACGTGGCGTCGGCGAACGGCAGCGCGAGCATGTCGCCCGTGCGGAAGGTCGCGCGCGCCGCGAGGCCGGCCGCCTCCAGCCGCCGGCGCGCGACGGCGAGCATGCCCTCGCTCATGTCGAAGAGGGTGACCGAGCCGCGGGCGTCCAACCGGCGCGCGGCCAGAAGGGCGGTCGACCCCGTGCCCGCGCCGCAGTCGAGCACGGCGTCCCCCGGCCGCACGCCCCGCGAGACGGCCAGCTCGCGCCCGCGCTGATCGGCGCGCGCCGTCAGCAGGGCGTGCTCCAGGTCGTAGTGGCGGGCGGCGCGATCGTAGACGCGGCGGACCACCGCCGGGTCCAGGCCCATTCGCACGGCAGCAACCTTTCGGAAGGCTTCCATCCTAGCACCAGTCGGGCGGGGCCGCGCCGGTCACGCCGGCGGCGGCGGCTCGTATATGCTGGGAGCAGATGCCGCACCCGCTGCAGCTGCTCCTGGTCCTCGTGCTCGTCGTGGTCGTGGCCAAGGTGGCGGGCGACGCGGCGCACCGGGTCGGGCAGCCGGCCGTGTTCGGCGAGATCCTCGCGGGCCTCCTGCTCGGCCCGACCGCGCTGAACGTGCTCGGCCTGCCCATCTTCGCGCCCGTCCAGGGCGTGCACGTGCTCGACACCCTGCTCGACCTCGCCGACCTCGGCGTCATCCTCCTCATGTTCGTCGCCGGCATGGAGACCAACGTCGAGGAGATGCGGCGCGTCGGAAAGGTGGCGTTCTGGTCGGCCACGGGCGGCGTCGTCCTGCCGTTCGTCGGCGGCATCTTCCTCGCCCGCGCCTTCGGCTTCCCGGCCATGTGGGAGGGCGCGTTCATCGGGACCATCCTCACCGCCACCAGCGTCAGCATCTCGGCGCAGACGCTCATGGACCTCGGCGCGCTCCGCACGCGCGAGGGCACCACCATCCTGGGCGCCGCCGTGATCGACGACGTCATGGGCATCCTGGTGCTGTCGATCATCGTGGCGCTGGCGCGCGCCGGCGAGGGCGTCGGCCTCGGCAGCATCGCGTGGGTCATGGTGAAGATGATCCTCTTCTTCGCCGTCGCCATCGCGGCCGGACGCCTCTTCCGGCCGCTGACCGCGTGGGCCGACCGCCTCGGCACCACCCAGGGGCTGCTCGCCGTCGTCGTGGCGACGGCGCTCTTCTACGCGTGGGCGGCCGAGTACTTCGGCGGGATCGCGGCCATCACCGGGTCGTACGTGGCCGGCGTGCTGTTCGCGCAGACGCCGCTCAAGAAGAAGATCGACCTGGGGCTCGCCCCGCTCACCTACTCGGTGCTCGTGCCCGTGTTCTTCGTGAGCATCGGCCTGCGCGCGAACGGGCGCGACCTCGGCCAGCAGGCCGTCTTCACCGTGCTGCTCGTGATCCTGGCGATCGTCGCCAAGGCGCTCGGCTGCGCGGCCGGCGCGCGCGCGTTCGGCTTCGACAACCGGCAGTCGGTGCGCGTCGGAATCGGGATGATCTCGCGCGGCGAGGTGGGCCTGATCGTGGCGGGCTACGGCCTGACGCACGGCATCATCGGCGAGGCCGTGTTCAGCGCGTCGATCATCATGGTGCTGGCGACGACCGTCGTCACGCCGCCGCTGCTGCGGCTCGTGTTCCCCAGGAGCGAGGGCCCCCACGCGCCTGTCGGAGAGTCCGTCGCGGGCTTCCGGGGGCCGGAGTGAGCCGTCAGGAGTCAGGGGTCAGGAAAGGCCCATGTGGCGCTGTCAGCGTGGCTGGATGCTCTTCCTGACCTCTGACGGCTGACCACTGACCGCTGTTCTCAACTCTCCACCGAAAAATCCCCGATGAAGCGCTCCGAGAGGGTGAGCGCCTCGCACCGCGCGTCGAGCGCCCCGTACTCGGCGGCGAAGCGCAGGCGGAAGGCGTCGTGCGCGTCGCGCGACACCCAGGTGTCGATTGTCACGAACCGGTTCGGCCGGGTCTCGTCGCGGAGCAGATCCGTGCGCCTGTAGCCCTCGGCACGCGAGAACAGCTGCACCCACGCGCCGTGCGGGCCGTAGGTGCGGTAGAACTCCTCCACGCGGTCGGGACGGACGACGTATTCCCAGACGAAGGCGTAGCCGGTCATCGGGCGGATGGGCATGCGGCTCATCAATGTAGCACGTGGCCCGGGTGGTAGACTGCCCCCGTTTCGAGGAGGCCCCCCATGACCCCGACTGCTCCGCCGTCTCTCCCGCGCCGCCGCCCTCGCGGCGGCCGCCGGCCTGGCCGCCGCCGCCTGCGCGCCGGGCGCGTCCGGCACGCGCGCCGAGATCAGCTTCTCGGCCGACCAGAGCGCGCAGCCGCTCGACGGCCGCCTGCTGCTGCTCGTCTCGAGCGACCCGGCCGACGAGCCGCGCTTCCAGATCACCGACGGCCCCGAGACCCAGATCGCGTTCGGCATCGACGTCGACGGTCTCGCGCCGGGCCAGACCGCCACGATCGATGGCTCGGTGCGCGGCTACCCGATCGACAGCCTCGACGATCTGCCGGCCGGGACCTACACCGTGCAGGCCCTGCTGCACCGGTACGAGACCTTCCACCGCGCCGACGGCCACACGGTGAAGCTGCCGATGGACCGCGGCGAGGGCCAGCAGTGGAACCTGGCGCCGGGCAACCTGTACAGCACGCCGCAGCAGGTGACGATCGACCCGGCCCAGGGCGGCGTGATCACGATCGCGCTCGACCAGACGATCCCGCCGATTCCCGACCCGGCCGAGACGAAGTACATCAAGCACGAGAAGATCGAGAGCAAGCTGCTGACGAAGTTCTGGGGGCGGCCGATGTCCGTCGGCGCGCACGTCCTGCTGCCGGCCGGGTTCGACGAGCACCCGAACGCGCGCTACCCGCTCGTCATCGATCACGGGCACTTCCCGTACACGTTCGAGGGCTTCCGCGAGGAGCCGCCCGATCCGGACCTGAAGTGCGAGTACAGCGAACGGTTCCACCTCGACTGCTACAACCGCATCGAGCAGGAGCGCGCGCACCAGTTCTACGAGGACTGGACGGGTCCGAACTTCCCGCGCTTCATCCTGATCCAGATCCAGCACGCCAACCCGTACTACGACGACTCCTACGCCGTGAACTCCGAGAATCTCGGCCCGTACGGCGACGCCATCGTCAAGGAGCTGATCCCCTACCTCGAGCAGAAGTACCGGGGCCTCGGCCAGGGCTGGGCGCGGTTCATGTACGGCGGATCGACGGGCGGCTGGGAGACGCTGGGCGCGCAGATCTTCTATCCCGACGACTTCAACGGCGCGTTCGCGGCCTGCCCCGACCCGATCGACTTCCGCGCGTACACCGTCGTGAACATCTACGAGGACAAGAACGCCTACGTCCTCGACAGCCGGTGGAAGCGGACGCCGCGGCCCGGCCACCGCGACTACCTCGGCCACGTCAGCGCCACGCTCGAGGAGATGAACCGCCGCGAGCTCGTGCTCGGCGACAAGAGCCGGTCGGGCCAGCAGTGGGACATCTGGGAGGCCGTCTACTCGCCGGTCGGCCCCGACGGCTACCCGCGCCGCATCTGGGACAAGCGCACCGGCGTCATCGACCCGGAGGTGGCCGCCTGGTGGCGCGACCACTACGACCTGTCGGCCATCCTGCGCCGCGACTGGGAGAACGGCCTGGGCGAGAAGCTGCGCGGCAAGATCCACCTGTACGTCGGCGACATGGACAACTACTACCTGAACGACGCCGTGTACCTGGTGGAGGACTTCCTGAAGGGCACGACCAACCCGCCCTACGAGGGCGAGGTGGACTACGGCGACCGCGCCGAGCACTGCTGGAACGGCGACCACACGCAGCCCAACGCCATCTCGCGCCTGCGCTACGCGCAGATGTTCGCGCCCAAGATCGTCGAGCGCATCCTGAAGACCGCTCCGAAGGGAGCGGATGTGAGGAGCTGGAGGTACTGACGGGGGATCGTCGCCGATTGCCGATTGCCGATTGGCGATTGGCGATTGGCGATTGCCGATGCTCTTCATCGCGCCGGCGTCGCGGAGCCCGAGTAGTTGTAGCTCGCCGGGCGGAAGCCGGGGAGGTACCGGCTCTCGAGGGCGGTCAGCCGGAAGCCGCCGCGCGCGAGGATCGCGGGGATGGGGCGTCCGAGGTGGCACCCGCCGCCGAGGCGCGACCAGACGGGGGTCAGGCGCCGCTGCCAGCGGCGCACCGTCTCGTCGGGCGCCTCGCCGTGCTCGCTGAAGAGCAGCTCGCCGCCGGGCTTCAGCACGCGGGCCATCTCCCGCAGCGCCGGCTCGGGGTCCGGAATCGAGCAGAGCGTGTAGGTGATCACCACCGTGTCCACGCTCGCGGTCTCGAGCGGGACCTCGTCGCCGGCCAGGCCGACGAGCTCCACCTCGATGGGCACGTCGCGCGCGACCTTCGCCGCCATCGCCCGCATCTGCGGCGACGGGTCGAGCCCCCACACCTTCGTCACGCGCGAGCCGTCGTAGAACGGCAGGTTGAGGCCCGACCCGATGCCGACCTCCAGCACACGCCCGCGCGCCCGCGGCACCACTTTCGCGCGCTGGCGCGCGGCGGACGAAGACCGGCACGTCCAGTGGATGACGCGCGGGAGAACGAAGCGGCTGTAGAGGCCCATGGCGCGATGGACATTATCGCCGATTGGCGATTGCCGATTGCCGATTGAAAAGCCTCGGATCACGCTGCGCCGAACCACGGGCGCCACGTCTCCGTCTAGGATGAGTGACGATCGGAGGTCCCGAATGGCGTTCAAGCGCTCGCGTCAGAACCGGCTGATTGGCGGCGTCTGCGGCGGAATCGCCGAGGGGCTCGGCTGGTCGCCGGCCTGGGTCCGCTTCCTCTACGTCCTGGTATCGGTGCTCTCGGCGGCCTTCCCGGGCACCCTCGTCTACATCGTCCTCTGGATTGTCGTTCCCAGCGACTAGCGGCGATTTTTCGTCGACCTGATCCAGATCATAGGCGCCGATCGGCTCTCCCTCTACCCTGGAGGCGTTGCCCCCACGGGGCACGAGGAGAGAGACGATGCAGGCCATCACCACCGAATCGACCGTTCGCGACGTCGTGGCCGGGGATTACCGGGCCGCGACCGTCTTCGAGAAGCACGGCATCGACTACTGCTGTGGGGGCGCTCGCCCCCTGGGCGCGGCGTGCCGCGAGGCCGGCGTGCCGGCCGAGGCGCTGCTCGCCGAGCTGGCGGGCCTCGGCGCCGCGCCGCGGGAAGACGGCCGGGACTACGCGGCCATGGACCCCGCCGCGCTCGTGGACCACATCATCGCGACCCACCACGCCTACGTCCGGGGTGCGATCCCGACCCTCCTGGCGCACACCGCCAAGGTCGCCGAGAAGCACGGCGAGCGCCACCCCGAGATGGTCGAGGTCGCGCGCGTCTTCGAGGGCGTCGCGCAGGAAATGACGCAGCACATGATGAAGGAGGAGCAGATCCTCTTCCCCTACATCAAGGCGCTGGCGCAGCAGGCGGCCTCGGGCTGTCCGGCCGCGCCGTCCCCGTTCGGCTCGGTGCAGAACCCGATCCGCATGATGGAGATGGAGCACGAGAGCGCCGGGAACGCCATGGCGCGGATCCACGAGCTCACGCGCGGCTTCACTCCGCCCGACGACGCGTGCACGACGTACCAGGCGACGCTCGGCGAGCTCGACGAGTTCGAGCGCGATCTGCACCAGCACGTGCACCTCGAGAACAACATTCTCTTTCCGCGGGCCGTGGAGATGGAACGGTAGGAGTGTATTTTCGGGGGGTTCGGGGGTTCGGGGGTGCTCGGGTTCACGGGTTCACGGGTTCGGGTTCGCGGGTTCCGGGTTCGGGTTCGCGGGTTCCGGGTTCGCAGGTTCTCCGGTTCGGCGTGACGGGAGCACTGGTGAACTCGTGAACCCGAGAACCTGCGAACCTCCCGAACCGACAATCGTAAGGAAGCGCAAAGTGAAGAGACTGTGGATCGCGTTCGCGCTCGTCGTCGTCGCATCGTTCGCCACGCTCGGCTGGGTGGGCGTGCGCATCTATCAGCAGGCGCCGCCGATTCCCGCGCAGGTCGTGACGCGGTCGGGCGCCGTCGTCGTCACGGGCGACGACATCCGCGCCGGCCAGGACGTCTGGCGGGCGATGGGCGGCATGGAGGTCGGCTCGATCTGGGGGCACGGCAGCTACGTCGCGCCCGACTGGACGGCCGACTACCTGCACCGCGAGGCGCTGTTCGCGCTCGACGCGTGGAGCCGCGAGGCCTACGGCCGGCCCTATGCGTCGGACGGGCCCGAGACGCAGGCCGCGCTGCGGCAGCGCGTGCAGGACACCTTCCGCCCCAACACGCTCCGGGCCGACGGCACGCTCGTCATCGACGACGTGCGCGCCGGCGCCTTCGGCGCGGCGGTGGCGCACTACACGGACGTCTTCGGCAAGGGCCGGACGGCGTACGCCGTGCCGGCCGGCGCCGTCGTGGCGCCCGACCGCGCGCGCGCGCTCACCGCCTTCTTCTTCTGGACGTCGTGGGCGGCCTCGACCGACCGGCCCGGCGACACGGTGACCTACACGAGCAACTGGCCGCACGAGCCGCTGGTCGGCAACCGGCCCACGGGCGGGGCGGTCGTCTGGACGGGCGTGAGCATCATCCTGCTGCTCTTCGGCATCGGCGCCATGGCCTTCTTCTACGCGACCCGCCCGCACGAGCTGCCGCCCGACGACCTGCCGGCGCGCGACCCGCTGCTCGGCTCGACCGCGTCGCCGTCGCAGCGCGCCGTCGTGAAGTACTTCTGGACCGTGTGCGGCCTGGCGCTCCTGCAGATCGTGATGGGCGTCATCACGGCGCACTACGGCGTCGAGGGCGGCGGCTTCTTCGGCATCCCGCTCGACCAGGTGCTGCCCTACGCGGTGACGCGGACGTGGCACACGCAGCTCGGCATCTTCTGGATCGCCACGGCGTGGCTCGCCGCGGGCCTGTACATCGCGCCGGCCGTCGGCGGCGCGGAGCCGCGCTTCCAGCGCCTGGGCGTCAACGTGCTCTTCGGCGCGCTCGTGCTCGTCGTGCTCGGCTCGATGGCCGGCGAGTGGATGAGCGTGAAGAACCTGCTGCCCGGCGACCTGTGGTACTGGTTCGGGCACAACGGGTACCGAGTACATCGACCTCGGGCGCGTGTGGCAGATCGCGCTGCTCACCGGCCTCTTCCTGTGGCTGTTCCTGATGGTGCGCGCCATCCTGCCGGCGCTCAAGCGCCGCGACGAGCAGCGGCCGATCCTGGTGCTCTTCACGATCTCGATCGTCGCGATTGCCGGCTTCTACGGCGCCGCGCTCGGCGCCGGCCGGCACACCAACCTCGCCATGGCCGAGTACTGGCGCTGGTGGGTCGTCCACCTCTGGGTGGAAGGCTTCTTCGAGGTGTTCGCGACCGTCGTGATCGCGTTCCTCTTCGCGCGCCTGCGCCTGGTCGGCCTGAAGAGCGCCGGCGAGGCCAGCGTGCTGTCGTCCACCATCTTCCTGTCGGGCGGCATCGTCGGCACGCTGCACCACCTCTACTTCAGCGGCACGCCCACCGTGGCGCTGGCGCTCGGCTCGGTCTTCTCGGCGCTCGAGGTGGTGCCGCTGCTCTTCGTCGGGTTCGAGGCGTGGCACAACCTGAAGCTCGCCGGGGCGCGGCCGTGGGTGCGCAAGTACCGGTGGCCGATCTACTTCTTCGTGGCGGTGGCGTTCTGGAACCTGGTCGGCGCGGGCCTGTTCGGTTTCATGATCAACCCGCCGATCGCGCTCTACTACATGCAGGGCCTGAACACCACGCCCGTGCACGGCCACGCCGCGCTCTTCGGCGTCTACGGCATGCTGGGCTTCGGCCTGATGCTGTTCGTGCTGCGCGCGCTCAGGCCCGACGCGCAGTGGAAGGAAGGGCTGCTGCGCGTCTCGTTCTGGGCCATCAACGGGGGCCTGCTCGCCATGGTCACGTTCAGCCTGCTGCCGATCGGCCTGATGCAGACCTGGGCGTCGGTCGAGCACAGCTACGCCTACGCGCGGAGCCCGGAGTTCCTCCAGACCGGAATCCTGCAGACGCTGCGCTGGATGCGCGCGCCCGGCGACATCATCTTCTCGATCGGCGTCGCGGCGCTGGTGCTCTTCGTCGTGGGGCTGTCGGCCGGCTTCTCTATCGCTCCGGCACGCGGCACGGACGACGAGGCGCGCGCCTACCGCTTCGTGCGCGCGAAGTAGGCTGTCGGTTCGGGGGGGTCGGGGGTTCGGGGGGTCGGGGGTTCGGGGGGTCGGGGGTTCGGGGGGTCGGGGGTTCTCGGGTTCACGGGTTCACAGGTTCGGGTTCGCGGGTTCCGGGTTCGCGGGTTCCGGGTTCGGAGGTTCTCCGGTTCGGCGTAACGGGAGCACTGGTGAACCGGGGAACCCGAGCACTCCCGAACCTCCCGAACCTGCGAAGCTAGCGAGCGCTCTTCCGCTCGAATCTCGTCCAGCTCCGCGCGAGAGAGCGCGAGCTCCGGTGCTCCAATCCAGCCGTCCACCTGGCCGGGGCGCCGCGCGCCGACGATCGCGGCGGTGACGGCGGGGTGGCGGAGGGTCCAGGCCACGGCCACCGCCGCGGGCGTCGTGGAGTGCGCGTGCCCGATGGCGCCGAGCGTCTCGACGAGCGCCAGGTTGCGCGTGAGGTTCGGCTCCTGGAACTCCGGGTTCATCGTCTTGCGCCAGTCGTCGGCCGGGAGGGCGGCGATGCGCTCGCGCGTCATCGCGCCGGCGAGCAGGCCCGACTGCATGGGCGAGTACACGATGACGCCGATGCCGTGCGTCCGGCAGTACGGGAAGATCTCGTCCTCCACCGCGCGGTTGAGCATCGAGTAGGGCGGCTGCAGGCTGGCGATCGGCGCGACCGCCCGCGCGCGCTCGAGGTGCTCGACCGTGAAGTTCGACACGCCAATCCACCGCACCTTGCCGGCGGCCTGGAGCCCGGCGAGCGTCTCCCACGCCTCCTCGATGTGCGGCGCCGGCTTGCCGGGCGGCATCTGCGGCCAGTGAATCTGATAGAGGTCGATCGCGTCGACGCCGAGGCGCCGGAGGCTCGCGTCGATCTCGCGCAGGATCGACGCGCGCGTGATGTCGTGCCGGATCTGCCGGTCGCCGTCCCAGACGAGGCCGCACTTGGTGAAGATGTACGGCCGCTTCGACCGGCCCGCGAGCGCCTTCGCCACGACCTCCTCGGATCGGCCGAGGCCGTAGGCGGCGGCCGTGTCGATCCAGTTCACGCCGAGGTCGAGGGCGCGGTGGATGGCCGCGATCGACTCGCGGTCGTCCTGCGGGCCCCAGCCGAACCGCCAGCCGCCGCCGCCGAGCGCCCAGGCGCCGAAGCCCACCGGCGTGATGCCCAGGTCCGTGTGGCCGAGCTGACGCGTGAGCATCAGCCCTCCCGCGCCGCCGAGAAGAGCACGAGCACCGAGAGGTCCTCGGTGATCGAGTGGAAGCGGTGGTCCACGCCCGCCTTGACGTACAGCACCGAGCCCTTCTGCACCGTCCGGTCCGCGCCCTCGACGGTGAAGACGCCGAGGCCGTCGAGCACGACATAGACCTCGTCCTCGTCGTGCGGCGTCTGACGGTCGGTGGCCCCGGCGGGCAGCACGTACAGGCCGCAGTTGAGCGCGGGCACGCGCAGGAACTCGTAATAGGGGTCGTCGGTCTGCCGCTGGAGGCGCTCGAGCTCGGCGACCTCGAACAGGGCGAAGGGGCGGTCGGTCATTTGGGGGTCCTCCGACTTGAATGAATATTGTAGTAGGGTTCGGGGGCAATGGGTTCGGGGGTTCGGGGTTGGGGTTCTCGGGTTCCCGGGTTCTCGGGTTCGGGGGATTTCATGTCACGCAGCGTCCTGCTCGCCCTTCTGTCGGCGGTCGTCGGGGCCGCGGCGCTCCGGGGCCAGCCGGCGCCGGCCGTCGCGATCGTGCCCCAGCCGGCCTCGCTGGAGGTCCAGCCCGGGTCGTTCACGCTCACGCCCGACACCGTGATCATCACGGACCAGGCGAGCAACGGCGCCGCGCGGTGGCTGGCGGCGTACCTGGGGCCGGCGACCGGCTACCCGCTGCCGGTGGCCATGGGCTCGGTGCCGGCGCGGAACCGCGTGGTCTTCCGGCACGACCCGTCGCTCGCCCGGCTCGGCCCGGAGGGCTACCGGCTCGAGGTCGCGCCGGACGGCATCGAGGTGCGCGCCGCAGGCCTCGCCGGCGCGTTCTACGCCGTGCAGACGATCCGCCAGCTGCTGCCGCCGGCCGTCTTCCGCGCGGCGTACGTGCCCGGCGCCGACTGGACGCTGCCCGCCGTGCGGATCGAGGACACGCCGCGCTTCCGGTGGCGCGGGGCGCACCTCGACGTGGCGCGGCACTTCATGCCGAAGGAGTTCGTGAAGAAGTACATCGACCTCCTCGCGCTGCACAAGCTGAACACGTTCCACTGGCACCTGACGGACGACCAGGGCTGGCGGATCGAGATCAAGAAATACCCGCGGCTGACCTCCGTCGGCGCGTGGCGCGCGCAGACGCTCGTCGGCCACTCGACCGACGACCCGTCGGCCGAGCGCTACGACGGCGTGCGCCACGGCGGCTTCTACACGCAGGACGACGTGCGGGAAATCGTGGAGTACGCGCGGGCGCGGTTCGTGAAGGTCGTGCCCGAGATCGAGATGCCGGGCCACTCGGTCGCCGCGATTGCCGCCTACCCCGACCTCGGCGTCACGGGCCAGCCCACCGAGGTCGCCACCAAGTGGGGCGTCTTCGACGACATCCTCAATCCGTCCGATCACACCATCGCGTTCATGCAGGACGTGCTCACCGAGGTGATGGCGCTCTTCCCCAGCCCGGAGATCCATCTCGGCGGCGACGAGGCGGTGAAGACGAAGTGGAAGGCCAGCCCCGAGGTGCAGGCGCGCATCAAGGCGCTCGGGCTGAAGGACGAGGAGGCGCTGCAGGGCTGGTTCATGAAGCAGATGGACGCCTTCCTGGCGAAGCACGGCCGGCGGCTCGTCGGCTGGGACGAAATCCTCGAGGGCGGACTGTCGCCGAACGCGGTCGTGATGTCGTGGCGCGGCGAGAAGGGCGGGCTCGCCGCGGCGCGCGCCGGCCACGACGTCGTGATGGCGCCGAACACGTACACCTACTTCGACTACTACCAGTCGAAGGACCGCGACCGCGAGCCGCTGGCGATTGGCGGCGACCTGCCGCTCGAGCAGGTGTACGGCTACGACCCGGTGCCCGCCGGGCTCGAGCCCGAGTTCGCGTCGCACGTCCTCGGCGCGCAGGGCCAGCTGTGGAGCGAGTACCTGCCGGGGCCGAAGGCGGTCGAGTACATGGCGTTCCCGCGCCTGTGCGCGCTCGCCGAGGTCGTGTGGACGCCGAAGGCGCGCAAGGACTACCCGGACTTCCTCGCGCGCCTCGCGACGCATCTCCAGCGGCTGGCGATCCTCGACGTCAACTACCGGCCGCTCGATCAGTAGGTTCGGGAGGTTCGGGGGTGCTCGGGTTCGCGGGTTCCCAGGTTCGGGTTCCGTGCGTACGTAGCGCGGGGCTTCAGCCCTGCGCCAGGAAGGCGCACGTCTGAAGACGTGCGCTACACCTCCACCACCACCTTCCCCACGCTCTCGCCGCTCTTCAGCCACGCCATCGCGGCCGGCGTCTGGTCGAACGGGAACCGGCGGCCGACCAGCGGCGGCCCGGGGCACAGGCGCTCGAGCGACGCGAAAGCGTCGGGCAGGCGGCTGGCCTGGTTCCAGAGCCAGATGAGATTGAAGCCCATCACGCTCCGGTTGTCGGTCATGAGCGACAGGGGATCGATGGTCGGGCGCCTGAGGTAGCGCAGCAGCAGCCGCGGGCTGAGGCCGCGCCGGCCGCGCGGCATGAAGTCGGCCGCGCCGTACACCACGAGCCGCCCGCGTGGCCGCAGCCGCTCGAACGCCGGCCGGAGGTACGGGCCCGCCACGGCGTCGAACACGACGTCGAGCCCGTCGGCGCCCGCGGCCGCGAGCGCGCGGTCGATCTGATCGCCGAACTGCCGCCGGTCGCGGACGATGGCGAGGTCCGGCGCGACCCCGCGCTCGTCGATCAGGAACCGCCGCTTCTCCTCGCGCCCGACGACGCAGATGGGCGTGGCGCCGATCGAGCGGAGGATGGCGAGCGCGAGGAGGCCGACGCCGCCGGCGGCGGACTGCAGCAGCACCCGCTCGCCCGCCTCGACGCGCGCGAGCTCGACGAGGCCGTACAACGCCGTCAGCCCCTGCACCGGAAACGCGGCCGCCTGGGCCGCGCTCCAGCCGTCCGGGATCCGCCGGAGCAGCCGCGCCGACGCGTTGAGCGCCGTCGCGTACGCGCCGAAGCGCGTCATGCCGAAGACCCGGTCGCCCTCGCGCACCGCCGGCGCGCCGCCGGAGTCGCCGGCGGGCGGCCCCAGCGCCTCGACGGCGCCGGCGAACTCGAGGCCGGGCACGAACGAGCCCTTGGGCGTGGCGGAATAGAGGCCGAGGCAGGCGAAGACGTCCGCGAAGTTGAGGCCGACGGCCTCGACGCGCACGCGCGCCTCGCCCGGTCCGGGCGGCGGCAGCTCTTCGTCCCGCCGCGTCAGCCGGTCCAGCGAGCCGGCGCGGTCGATCCGCCACACGGAACGGGTTCGGGGGTTCGGGGGTTCTCGGGTTCCCGGGTTCACGGGTTCGGGGTTCGCAGGTTCCCGGTTCACGCCGTCACGCGTTTCAGGGCGGCCGCCAGCTTCAGCACGTCTTCCTCGTCGTTGAAGTAGTGCGTCGAGGCGCGGAGGCCGCCGATGCCCGCCGTGTAGCGCATGGCGACGAAGACGCGCTCGCCGAGCAGGCGGTCGAGCAGCGCCCGGTCCTGTTTCGGGTCGTCGTAGCGGCTGAACATCGTGATGCCCGAGCGGCCCTTCGGGTCGTCGCTCGACACGATGCGCGCGCCGGCCTTGCGCAGCTCCGACGCGGCGAACGCCGAGAGCTTCAGCACCTGCGCCTCGGCGCGGTCGATGCCGAGCGCGTTGACGAGCGCGAGCGACGCGCCGAGGCCGATGGCGCCCGGGTAGTTCGACGTGCCGGCGATCTCGAAGCGCTTCGCGACGCGCGGGAACGCGTAGGTCCGGTACGGCGTGATCGAGGGCGTCTCGAAGTACGCCTGCCATCCGCCCTCGGGCGACTCGAGCGCCAGGTAGCCCCACGACGCCGGGTCGAGCTCGCCGAGCACGCGGTCCGAGAGGAACATCACGCCGCAGCCGAACGGCGCGTTCAGCCACTTGTGCCCGCCCGCGATCACGAAGTCGGCCCACGGGTCCGACAGGTCGATCGAGAGCGCGCCCATCTCCTGGATCGCGTCCACGACCACCCACAGGCCCTTCGCCCGGGCCATCCGCCCGAGCGCCGGCGCGTCGACGCGCCAGCCCGAGCACCACTGCACCGACGACACGCACACCGCGCGGGTCCTCGCGTCGATCGCCCGCTCGAAGTCATCAATCTTCAAGACGCCGTTCCGGCTGCGCACCGGCTTGATCTCGATGAGCCCCGCCGCCTGCTTCTGCGCCCACGGGATCGCCACCTGCAGGTACTCCGTGTCGGCGACGAGCACGTTGTCGCCGCGCTCGAACGGGATGGCGTTGGCCGCGATGTTCAGGCCGTGCGTCGTGCTCTCGACGAGCGCGATGTGCCGGAGGTCGGTCTTGAGCAGGGCCGCGGCCTCCTCGACCGCGCACTCGCGCTGCTCGTCCATGGCGAGGTGGTGCTTCGACGCGTCCTCGGAGGGGCACAGCATGGCCGCGTCGAGAAACGCGCGGATGGCTTCGTGCGCCTGCCGCGGCACGAGGCTCACGCAGGCGGCGTCGAGGAACGTCTTGTCTTCGAGACCGGGAAAGGCCCGGCGGACATCGTCGAGGGTCATCGGGACAGCATACAGCAGCCGGAGGCCAAAGGCCGGGGGCCTCTATTCCGCTCTCAGCTCCTCGACCGCATCGACGCGCCACGCGCGGCGGGCGGGGAGCCACGCCGCCAGCAGCGCCGCGGCCATCGCCACGGCGGCGACGGAGGCGAGCAGCGCGGGATCGGCCGGTCCCACCTCGAAGAGGAGCCCGCGCAGCAGCCGGCCGGCGACGATCGCGCCGCCGAGACCGATCGTGACGCCGCCCGCGGCGCGTCTCGCCGCGGAGCCCAGCACGAACCGCGCGAGCCCGCCGGGCGACGCGCCGAGCGCGAGCCGGATGCCCAGCTCCCGCCGCCGCGCGTCGAACCAGCTCGCGGTCACGGCGTAGACGCCCGCGACGCCGAGCAGCAGGCCGAGCGCCGCGCACGAGGCCAGCAGCACGGCCACGAAGCGCCGGTCGGACCGCCCCTGCGCCGCCTTCTCGTCGAGCGTCATGACGTCGTAGATCGGCAGGTCGGGATCGACGTCGGCCACCGCGCGCCGGAACGTGTCGGCGTACGAGGCGGGGTCGCCCGCGACGCGCGCCATCACGCTCGAGTACGGATAGCTGAACTGCAGCGCCGGCTGGTACACGTCCGGCCCCGGCGGCGCGTCCAGCGGCCAGTACAGCACGTCGCCGACGATGCCCACGATCTCCGCCGTCTCTCCCGGCGTCACGCCCGGCGTCGTGTCGGGCAGGACGATGCGCCGGCCGATCGGGTTCTCGCCGGGCCAGAAGCGACGGGCGGCTGCTTCGTTGATCGCGACAACGGGCGGGCGCCCCGCGCGGTCCGCCGCCGTGAACCCGCGGCCGCGCAGCACGGGAATGCCCAGCGCGGCGAAGTGGTCCGGCCCCACGCGGTGCCACCCGACGATGGGCGTGCGGTCGTCGGTGAAGGGGCCGCGTCCCTCGATCATCAACGGCAGCCGCGCGCACCGCGGGCCGAGCGGCGTGCACTGCCCCGTCGTCACGGCTTCGACGCCCGGGACGCGCGCGAGCCGGTCGACGAGGCGCTCGACGAGGCGCGGCCCGCCGTCCGGTGTCGAGTCGCCGCGACCGGCGTTCACCGAGAACGACAGCACGCGGTCGGGCCGGAAGCCCGGGTCCACGGCGCGCAGCCGCGCGACGCTCTGCAGCATGAGGGCGGCGGCGGCGAGCAGCGTCACCGCCAGGGCGACCTGCGCGACGAGCAGCCCGCCGGCGGCGCTGGAGCCCTGCGTGCGGCCAATCCGCCGCAGCGCCGTCACGACGTCCATCCGGCCCGTGCGCCGGAACGCCAGCAGGCTCACGAAGAAACCCGACGCCAACGCGGCGCCCAGCGCGAAGAGCAGCACGGCGCCGTCGAGGCGGAGATCCGCGAACGCGCCGAGCTGGCGGTAGCCGTTCGCCGGCGTCGCGAGCGCCGCCGGCGCGACCGCGCCCACCCCGGCGTTCGACCAGGCCGCGACGAGCAGGCCGGCGCCGAGGCCGAGCAGGCTGAGCGCCAGCACCTCGGCCCAGAGCGCGCGCAGGAGCCGCGCGCGCCCGCAGCCGAGCGCGAGGCGCACGGCCACGTCGCGCGCGCGCCCGGCCAGGCGCGTCGCGAGCAGGTTCGCGACGTTGACCGACGCCACGAGCAGCACGAACAGCGCCGCGCCGAAGATCAGCCAGCGCGCGCGCGCTGCCGAGGGATCGACCCGCGCCTCGGCCAGCGGCCGCAGCGTCGCGCCGCGGTCCGCGGCCTCGTCCCACTGCGGCGGCGTCTCCGCCGCCACGCGGGCGCCGACGACGTCGAGCTCGCGCCGCGCCGACGCCGGCGTCACGCCGGGCCGGAGGCGCGCGACGACGCTCAGGAAGTGCTGCGGCGTCGTGAAGTACTCGCGGTAATAGAGGATCGGCCCCAGCGTCTCCGGCAGCCACAGGTCCGCGTCGCCGCTCAGGCCGCGGAAGCCGGGCGGCATCACGCCCACCACGGTCAGCGTCACCCCGTTGACGCGCACGGTCCGCCCGATCGCTCCGCCCGACCCGGCGAACCTCGACTGCCAGAGGCGGTGGCCGATCACGACCTCGGCCGGCTCTCCCGGCGTGCCCGCCGCGGACACCCGGCCGAGCGCGGGCGCCACGCGCAGCACGCGGAAGTAGGCGGGCTCCACGTACTCCGCCGTCAGCCGCTCGGGCGGTCCCGTCGACACGACGCTCACACCGGAGCTGATGAACGACGCGATCGACTCGTAGCTCGCGGCCGCGCCGCGCAGGATGCGGATGCCGGGATAGGACCAGCGGAGGCGGTACGCGTGGCCGTTGGCGTGCTCGGTCGTGTAGAGCATCATCAGCCGGCCGGGCTGATCGAAGGGCACCGCGCGCGCCACCGACGCGTACAAGGCGCCGAACACCGTCGTCACCGCCCCGAGGCCGAGGCCCCAGGTGAGGACGACGCCGAGCGTGAACGCGCGCGAACGTCCGAGCGCGCGGACGGCGTGACGCAGGTCCTGCCACATGCCGGCCCTTCCTTTCGCTGTCGCGGGTTCGGCGATCCTGTATCAAGCTCCGTGCCGGACGGGCAGCCGCGCGCCAAGCGCCCGCTCGGCAGTCAGTTGCGGCGTTCGCGGCCGAGGCCCGCCCGGCCGGCGGTGTCCGGCGGTGGGACGGGAGGACAAGGGGGGCTTCGAGAATGACCGCGGAATGTCCACGGAAACCGCCACGGAAATCGCCGCGGAAAGGACAGAAAGGGCCGGCTTCCGCCTTCGCTGAAGCTCCGGCGGGACAGGTCAGCCGGCCCGACAGCCGAACGCGAACCCGAGAACCCGAGGAACCAGAGAACCCCCGAACCCGCGAACCCGTTCCGCTGGTACAATGTCCGATCGGTTGATGCGGAGGAGGCACTCATGCACATCGGAGTTCCCTGCGAGCGAAGGCAGGACGAGTTTCGCGTCGGGCTGACGCCGGCGGGGGTCGAGCTGCTGACGGCGGCCGGGCACACGTGCTCGGTCGAGCACGACGCGGGACAGGGCGCGGGGTTTCCCGACCACGCGTACGAGAAGGCCGGCGCGCGCATCGTCTACTCGTCCGAGGAGGCGTACGGCCGCGCGGATCTCGTCGTGAAGGTCTCGCCGCTGCTGAGCGAGGAGATTCCCTGGCTGCGCGAGGGCTCGATCCTCATGGGCTTCCTCCACCTCGCGGCCGGCAAGCCCGACGTGGTGCAGGCGCTCCTCGCCGACCAGGATCACGGCCATCGCGTACGAGACCGTGCAGGAGGACGACGGGGCGCTGCCGGTGCTGGTGCCGCTCAGCCAGGTGGCCGGGCGGATGGCGCCGCAGGTCGCCTCGGCGCTCCTGCGCAACGACCGCGGCGGCAACGGCATCCTGCTCGGCGGCGTGCCGGGCGTGCCGCCGGCCGAGGTCGTGATCATCGGCGCGGGCACGCTGGGCGCCACGGCGGCCTCGGCGTTCCTCGGATCGGGCGCGAGCGTCTACCTGCTCGACCAGAGCCTGTCGCGGCTCCAGCAGCTCGACCAGCTCTACGGCTCCGGCCGCAAGCCCGTGCTGATGGTGTCGCACGACTTCAACGTGCGGAAGACGGTCGGCTTCGCCGACGTGGTCGTCGGCGCGGTGCTCGTGCCCGGGTCCCGCGCGCCGATCGTGGTGACGCGCGACATGGTCCAGGCGATGAAGCCGCGCTCGCTGATCATCGACTTCTCCATCGACGAGGGCGGCTGCGTCGAGACCAGCCGGCCGACGACGCACCGGACGTCCACGTTCGTGGAGGAGAACATCATCCACTACTGCGTGCCCAACATGACGTCGGTCGTCGCGCGCACGGCGACCCACGCCTTCAACAACGCCGCGTGGCCGCTCATGTGGGCGATTGCCGACAAGGGCCTCGAGGCGGCGCTGGCGAGCCGGCCGGCGCTGCGCCGGGGGGTGGCCACGCACAAAGGCCAGGTGGTGCACCCGGCGCTGGCGTCGCACCTCGGCGTGACGGGGGTGTCGCTGTGAGCTGGATGGAGGAGTACCGGCGCAAGACGGTGACGGCGGAAGAGGCGGTCCGCTGCATCGAGTCCGGTCAACGGGTCTTCATCACCGGCAACTGCTCGGTGCCCGAGCAGCTGCAGGACGCGCTGGTCTCGCGGGCGACGGAGCTCGAGCACGTGGAGCTCGTCCAGGTGCTGACCTTCGGCCGCGCCCCGCAGACCGACCCCGCGCTGGCGCCCCACCTGCGGGTGAACACGCTGTTCATCAGCGACAACGTGCGCAAGGCGGTCAACGAGGGCCGGGCGGACTACTCGCCGTGCTTCCTGTCGGAGATCCC
This sequence comes from uncultured Acidobacteriota bacterium, assembly GCA_963812185.1. Lineage (GTDB taxonomy): Bacteria > Acidobacteriota > Vicinamibacteria > Vicinamibacterales > JAHECP01 > JAHECP01. The sequence goes on along the minus strand of CAWEUE010000005.1, from coordinate 292,422 downwards.
CCTGCTCTTCAAGAACGGCATCCTGCCGCTCGACGTGGCGCTCATCCACGTGAGCCCGCCCGACGAGCACGGCTTCTGCTCGTTCGGCGTCGAGGTGGGCGTCACGAAGACCGCCGCGCAGTCGGCGAAGAAGGTGATCGCGCAGGTCAACCCGAACATGCCGCGCACGCTCGGCGACGCGTTCATCCACGTGTCGAAGCTCGACCTGATCGTGCCCGTGGACGTGCCCCTGCCCGAGGTGCACATGGCCGACTCGTCGGAGCTGGCCGGCCAGATCGCGTCCCACATCATCGACCTGATTCCCGACGGCGCCACGCTGCAGACCGGCATCGGCGGCATCCCCGACGCGGTCCTGCGCCGGCTCGGCGGCAAGAAGCACCTGGGGATCCACACCGAGCTCTTCTCGGACGGCGTCATCGATCTCGTCGAGAAGGGCGTGATCGACGGCGAGATGAAGTCGCTCCACCCCGGCAAGATCGTCGCCGGCTTCATCCTCGGCACGCGGCGGCTGTTCGACTACGTGCACGACAACCCGGTCGTCGAGCTGCACCCGACCGAGTACATCAACGACCCGTTCATCGTCGCGCAGAACGACCGGATGGTGGCCATCAACTCGGCGATCGAGGTGGACCTCACGGGCCAGGTGTGCGCCGACAGCATCGGCCCGCGGCTGTACAGCGGCGTGGGCGGGCAGGTGGACTTCATCTACGGCGCGTCGCGCAGCAAGGGCGGCGTGCCCATCATCGCGCTGTCCGCGACGGCCACCGTCAAGGGCGAGACCGTCAGCAAGATCGTCGCGACGCTCAAGACCGGCGCCGGCGTCGTCACGACGCGCAACCACGTGCACTACGTCGTCACCGAGCACGGCGTCGCCGACCTCTACGGCAGGACCATCCGCCAGCGCGCCCGCGCCCTGATCGACATCGCCGGGCCGGAGTTCCGGGAGGAGCTGGAGAAGAGGGCGATCGAGTTGAAGTACCTCTGAGCATTGCCGATTGCCGATTGCCGATTGCCGATTGAAGAGCGTCGGATCACGCCGGCTTCGATGAACCGGCCGGCCTGAAGGCCGGCACTACGTGGTCCAGTGGTTTTCAATCGGCAATCGGCAATTGCCAATCGGCAATGAGTAGCGTTCCTGCTAGAATCCCCCTCCATGCGCCTCGCGCCGGTCGACTACGGCATCATCGCGCTCTACTTCGTGACGGTGCTCGGCATCGGCCTCGTCCTGAAGCGGCGGATGCGGCACAGCGACGACTTCCTGCTGGCCGGCCGCGCGGTGCCGGCGTGGGCGGCGGGGCTGGCCTTCATCGCGGCCAACCTGGGCGCGCAGGAAGTCATCGGCATGGCGGCGAGCGGCGCCAAGTACGGGTGGCTCACGAGCCACTTCTACTGGCTCGGCGCGATCCCGGCCATGGCCTTCGTCGCCATCTTCATGATGCCGTTCTACTACGGCTCGCGCGCGCGCAGCGTGCCCGAGTACCTGCGCCTGCGCTTCGACGAGAAGACGCGCACGTTCAACGCGGGGTCGTTCGCCGTGATGACGATCCTCTCGTCGGGCATCAGCATGTTCGCGATGGCGAAGCTGTTCAACCTGGTGCTCGGCTGGAACATGAACGCCAGCATCTGGCTGTCGGCCGTCGTCGTGCTGGGCTACATCGTGCTGGGCGGCCTCACGAGCGCCATCTACAACGAGGTGCTCCAGTTCTTCCTGATCGTCGCCGGGTTCTCGCCGCTGGTGTGGCTCGGCCTGCGCCAGGTGGGCGGGTGGCACGGCATGGTGGCCAGGCTGCCCGCGGGCTACACCGAGGTGTGGGCGAACCTGGGCAGCCCGCACGCCAACCCGATGGGCGTCGAGTGGTTCGGGATGGTCATGGGCCTCGGCTTCGTGCTGTCGTTCGGCTACTGGTGCACCGACTTCCTGGTGGTGCAGCGCGCCATGGCGGCCAATTCGATGAACGCCGCGCAGCGCACGCCGCTCATCGGCGCCATCCCCAAGATGCTCTTCCCGTTCATCGTCATCCTGCCGGGGCTGATCGCCCTGGCGCTGACGCTGCACCCGGCGCCGGGCACCGCGCCGCTGCTGCCGGTGCTGCCCGACGGGAGCTACGACTACAACATGGCGATCCCGGCGATGCTGGGGCGCTACTACCCGGAAGGGCTGCTGGGCCTCGGGCTCACGGCGCTGCTCGCCAGCTTCATGTCCGGCATGGCCGGCAACGTGACCGCGTTCAACACCGTGTGGACCTACGACCTCTACCAGGGCCACATCAACAAGCACGCGACCGACGCGCACTACCTGCGGATGGCGCGGTTCACCACCGTGTGGGGCGTCGCGCTCAGCGTGGCGACGGCCTACGTCGCCATGCGGTTCAACAACATCATGGACATGCTGCAGCTCGTGTTCAGCTTCGTGAACGCGCCGCTGCTCGCGACGTTCCTCCTCGGCATGTTCTGGCGGCGGACGACCGGCCACGGCGCGTTCTGGGGCCTGCTGGGCGGCACGGCCGCCGCGGCGCTCCACTACGAGGTGACCGGCGTCGCCGGGAGCGCGTCGCTCCTGCCCAAGCTCGCCCTGATCCACGCCTACCCGTCCGACATGGCGCAGAACTTCTGGGGCGCGATCTGGGCGTGGTCGGCGTGCTTCGCGCTGACCTGGGCGATCAGCCTCGTCACCGCGCCGCGCGCCCCGAAGGAGCTCGAGGGGCTCGTGTACGGCCTGACCACCATGCCGAGCAACGCGCACGAAGTCTGGTACCGGCGCCCCGTCGTCCTGGCCGTCGGCGTCCTCACCGCCACGATCGCGCTCAATATCCTGTTCTGGTAGACGAAAGACGGGGACTGGGGGCTCGGGCCTGCAGTACGTAGTGCTGGCCTTCAGGCCAGCTTCCGCGACGTGGGGGCCGGCCTCAGCCCGGCTCGTCACTGATACTTCTGGAATCTGTACTGCGCGGCCAGTTTGGCCCTCTCCTCCGACGGGAGAGACGTGAAGTAGGCCTTCCAGCCCGGGCAGACGTTGATGTGCCAGCGCCAGAGCCGCCCGAGAACCGACGTGGGCTTCTGGTCATACTTCGCCCGAAAGCGACAGTTCGCGCAGTTCTCAGCCATGTGAGTTCTCCGGTCGTCGAACCGAGCTACATCAGCCGTTTCGGCCTGCCTGAGACGACGAAGAGTACCTCTACGCCAACATGGCCGCGTTGCCGAGAGGCGCGGGGCTCGGGGCTCACGGCCTGGGCCGCCGTACATCGTCTTCTGCGCGTCGAAGGCGAACGTCCTCGGCCGCGGATTGTCGACCTCCGCCTTGATCGCGTAAGCCATGCGCCTCGTTCCGGTTGTCAGCTCCCGACCGTCTGCTCCGCGTTGACGATCCCCGGCGTGCCGAACCGATGGATCAGCACCAGGACTGGCTCAATTGTAGCGTCCCGGGAGGAGACGACCGCCGCAGGCGTTGGGCGCTGGGCGTCGGGCGCCAGGGAGGAGAACCCCCGAACCCGGACCCAAGAACCCGGGAACCCGAGAACCCGAGCACCCCCGAACCCCCGAACCCCTAGCCAAGTGGAACCCCAGCTCCGCCCTTTGCGTCCTGTCTCAGCAGGAACCCTCTCTCCTCGGGTCAGGAGTGTCCGATGTCCACGCTGCTCCAGGATTTGCGCTACAGCCTCCGTGTCATGGCGGGCCGGCCCGGTTTCACCGCCATCGCGGTCGTCGTGCTCGCGCTCGGCATCGGCGCCAACAGCGCCGTGTTCACGCTGGTCAACGAGCTGCTGCTCCGGCCGCTGCCCGCCGAGCGCGCGCCGGGTGAGATCGTCGGCATCTACAGCAAGGACCGCGCGCGCCCCGACAACTACCGGGGCTTCTCGTACCCCAACTTTGTCGACGTGCGCGACGGCGCCGACGTCTTCTCGGGCGTCCTGGCCGAGGGCATCTCGCTCGCCGGCGTCACCGAGGGCGACACCACCCGCCGCTCGTTCGTCTTCATCGTCTCGTCGAACTACTTCGAGACGCTGGCGGCGCACCTCACGCTCGGACGCGTGTTCACGCCGGAAGAGGAGCGCCCGGGCGCCCAGGCGCAGGTGGCGGTCGTCAGCTACGCCTACTGGCAGCAGCACGGCGGACAGCCCGACATCCTCGGGCGCACGATCCGCATGAACGGCCGCGACTTCCAGATCGTCGGCGTCACGCCGCGCGGGTTCACCGGCGCGCACCCGATGCTGGCGCCCGAGGCCTACGTGCCCATCGGCGCCTACGCGCTCGTCGTCAACGACCTCTTCCAGGACGACGCCGCGCACACGAGCCTGGACGACCGGCAGAACACCGCGCTGGTGCTGATCGGCCGGCTGAAGCCGGGCGTCACCGAGGAGGCGGCGGCGCCCCAGCTCGACGCGCTCGCGCGCCGGCTCGAGCAGGCGTACCCCGCCGCCAACAAGGACCAGACGCTGGTCACGCACCGCCTGCGGCGCATGGGCATCAGCACGAGCCCGGGCGACGACGGGGACACCGCGACGGCGTTCGTGCTGCTCCAGGCCATGGCCGCGGTCGTGCTGATCATCGCCTGCCTCAACCTCGCGAACATGCTGCTCGCCCGCGCGAGCGCGCGGCGCAAGGAGATGGGCATCCGCCTGGCGCTCGGCGCCGGCCGCGCCCGCATCGTCCGCCAGCTCCTCGTCGAGGGCTTCCTGCTCTCGCTCGCCGGGAGCGCCGCCGGGCTGGTCGCCGCCTACTGGGCCATCCGCGTGCTGATCTCGTCGTTCATGGTGGCCATCCCGTTCACGATCGACTTCGACCCGCGGCCCGACGGCCGGGTCGTGGTCGCGACGCTCGTCTTCGCGGCGGTCAGCACGATCGTCTTCGGGCTGTGGCCCGCCCTGCGCCTGGCGCGCACCGACGTGGTGCCCGAGCTGAAGGAGCAGACGGGCGACCACTCCGAGGGCAGGCGGCGCTGGTTCACGCTGCGCCACGCGCTGGTCGTCGCGCAGATGGCGCTGTCGCTGGGCCTGCTCACCGCCGGCGGCCTGTTCGTGAAGGGCGCGATCGGGGCGGCGAACGCCGACCCCGGCTTCCCGTTCCATGACGGGATCGTCGCGAGCGTGGACCCGGGCCTGGCCGGGTACGACGAGGCGCGCGGCCGCGAGATCTACCGCGAGATCCTCGAGCGCGTGCGCGCGCTGCCCGGCGTGCGCGCCGCGAGCGTCGCGTCGCTCATCTCCTACGGCGAGGTGACCGAGGGCGACACCGTGCGGCGCCCGGGCACGAAGGGCGACGAGGGCCGGGCCTCCGCCATCTCGAACGTCGTCGGCGCCGACTACTTCGCGGCGCTCGGGCTGAAGGTGATCCGCGGCCGCGGGTTCACGCCGGCCGAGGAGCAGTCGCCCGACGGCGCCCGCGTGGTGCTCGTCGACGAGCCGCTCGCCCGGAAGCTCTTCCCGAACGAGGACCCGATCGGACAGCAGGTCGTGTTCGTGAAGGCCGACCAGACGCCCAAGGGGCTGCCGTACCAGATCGTGGGCGTGGTGCCGGGCCTGCGCCACGACCTGTTCGACCGCGCGCCGGTCGCCCACGTCTACCGGCCGTTCGGCCAGAACTACCACTCGTGGATGAACCTGCACGTGAAGCTGTCGGGCGGCGGCCAGGCGGCGGAGGCCTCCACGATCGCGACCCTGCGCGAGACGCTCCGCGCCGTGGACCCGCGCATGCCGGTGCTGTCGATCAAGTCGCTCGAGAACTACCGCGAGACGAACTTCTTCCTGTGGATCGCCCGGACCAGCGCGAAGTTCTTCGCCACCTTCGGCCTGCTGGCGCTCTTCCTGGCCGTCGTCGGGATCTACGGGGTGAAGGCCTACCTGGTGTCGCTGCGCACGCGCGAGATCGGCCTGCGCATGGCGCTCGGCGCCGCGCCGCGTGACGTGCTGTGGCTGGTGCTGAAGGACGGCTTCGCGCTCACGGTGACCGGCGTCGTCCTCGGCCTGGGCCTGTCGGCGCTCATCGCGACGGCCGTGTCGGGCATGGTCTACCAGTCGCGCACGTTCGACCCGCTCGTCTACTCCGCCGCCGTCGCCGTCCTCGTCGGCGCCTCCATGGCGGCCACCTACGTCCCCGCGCGGCGGGCGATGAAGGTGGAGCCGACGCGGGCGCTCAGGACGGAGTGACGAACATTGCCGATTGCCGATTGCCGATTGCCGATTGAAGAGCCCTGGATCACGCCGGCTGCGCCGAAGACGACGGCCGGCGTAACGCGATCTGGTGCTTTTCAATCGGCAACCGGCAATCATCAATCGGCAATGAACTGCTTGATCGCCTCCGCCGACGGCACCTTCCCCGTCACCTTCACCTTCCCGTCCACGACCAGCGCCGGGGTGCTCATCACGCCAAACGAGGTGATCTGGGCGATGTCGGTCACCTTCGTCATCTCGTAGTCGAGGCCGAGCGCCTTCGCGGCCTCTTCCGTGTGCTTCGCCAGCATCTCGCACTTCGCGCAGCCGGAGCCGAGGATTTGCAGCTTCTTCATGATGATCGTCTCTCCCGCAATCAGAACAGCACGTTGAACAGGTAGCCGACGGCCAGGATGCCCGTGCCCACCACGCCGACGAACGCCGCGATGAGCGTGGGCTTGAGCACCTTGCGCAGGATGACCGTCTCGGGCAGCGACAGCCCGATCACGGCCATCATGAACGCGAGCACCGTGCCGAGCGCGGCGCCCTTGTCGAGCAGCGCCTGCACGATCGGGATGATGCCCGCGGCGTTCGAGTACATCGGGATGCCGAGGACCACGGCGGCGGGCACGCTCCACCACGCGCTCTTGCCCATGAGCGAGGCCATGAAGTTCTCGGGCACGTAGCCGTGGATCGCCGCGCCCACGGCGATGCCGGCCACGACGTACGGCCAGACCTTGCCGACGATCTCCCGCACGGCCTCCCGGCCGGCGGCGACGCGGTCCGCCCACGCCAGCCGCTCGTCGGGCGCGCCGGCGTCGGCCGCGCGCGTGCGGAAGACCCAGTCCTCCACGTGGCCCTCGAGCCGCAGGCGGCCGATCGTCCAGCCCGACGCCACGGCAATCACGACGCCGGTCACCGCGTAGATCGCCGCCACCCGCCAGCCGAACAGGCCGAGCAGCATCACGACCGCCACCTCGTTCACCATCGGCGCCGACACGAGGAAGGAGAACGTCACGCCGAGCGGCACGCCGGCCGTGACGAAGCCGATGAAGAGCGGCACGGCCGAGCACGAGCAGAACGGCGTCACCGTGCCCAGCAGCGCCGCGAGCACGTTGCCCGCCGACTCGCGCCGCCCCGCGAGGATCCGCCGGGTGCGCTCGGGCGTGAAGTACGAGCGGACGATCCCCACCCCGAAGACGACCAGGAGGAGGAGCATCAGGACCTTCGGCGTCTCGTAGACGAAGAACTCCACGGCCGACGCCAGCCGCGACCCGCGCCGCATCGCGAGCGCCCCGTAGGTCAGCCAGCGGGCGACGGGCTCGAGATACAGGTAGAGCGCGACCCAGAGGGCGAGCGCAGCGGGCCACTTCCAGATGGATATCCAGCGCATGGTGTCGGCGCACGGCTGAAGCCGTGCGCTACTCCTAATCTGCGTAGCTGCTCCTGATCCGCGTAGCTACTCCCGATCCGCGTAGCTACTCCTTATCCCCGTACGCGCACCTCATCCCCGTAGCGCACACCTTCAGGTGTGCGCCGCGCCCGAGCCGGGGCCGTAGAACGCTTCGACGTCGTGGAGATCATCGTCTCCGGCCCTTTCCGCCGCGCGTGCGGGCCCGCGCGCGCCCGGCGCGCTTCTGTGCTCTGTCGACGTCGAGGCCCGTGCGGCAGAAGACCTCGACGGGGACGGCCGTCACGCCGCGCACCGCGTCGCGGTCGGCGGCGGCGACCGGGTCGTCCGCCACGAGCGCCAGCGCTTCGTCCAGCAGACGGGCGAACGGCCCGCCGGCGCGCAGGCGGTACTCGACCCACTTGCCGCGCTTCTCCTCGGCCACGAGGCCGCCGCGCTTGAGCTCGAGCAGGTGGCCCGACACCGTGGAAGTCGCGAGCCTCAGCACGGCGGTCATCTGGCAGACGCAGAGCGGGCCGGCGCGCAGCATGGCGAGCAGGCGCAGCCGCGCCGGGTGGGCGACGGCCTTGGCGGCCTGGACGGCGCGATCGAGCGGCGGATCCTCCACCATCATGGTCATCTTCCGTCGTTGCGTCATTTCGTCACTTTACGAAATATAACACGCGCGGCGGCCGGGGCCGGATGGATATTTCGTCATATCCCGAAATATAGGATAATTGAGGCGGAGGCCGCTGATCACCGCTCGCACGTCGTCGCCGAGCTGGGCGAAGGCCATCCGCAGACGTACTCGGGGTAACGCGATGGGGCCACGATCACCCTCGGACGCATGGCCAGCGCTTGATTGCACTCATGTATTCGGTTATACGTATGCACCCGGCGTTTCGTGGAGGGGCACGGTGAGGGCCTCCCGACACCTCCCAAGCGCACCTGGCCGGAGGTGCTCGATGAGCGATGAGCAACGAGTCCGCGGAGGGAGGCTCCATGGCTGACGTGGGTTCCACGAGTCCCGCACGGCGCCTCTCCTTCCTGGATCGCTACCTCACGGTCTGGATCTTCACGGCGATGGCCGTCGGCGTGGGGATGGGCTACGTCTTCCCCGGCATCGTCCCGCTGCTCAACAGGGCGAGCGTGGGTACCACCTCCATCCCGATCGCCATCGGGCTGATCCTCATGATGTACCCACCGCTCGCCAAGGTGCGGTATGAGGAGATGGGGCCCGTCTTCCGCAACTTCCGGGTGCTCGGGCTGTCGCTCGTCCAGAACTGGATCGTCGGCCCACTCCTGATGTTCGGCCTCGCCGTGCTCTTCCTACGTGACAAGCCGGAGTACATGGTCGGGCTCATCCTGATTGGCCTGGCGCGCTGCATCGCCATGGTCATCGTGTGGAACGACCTGGCCAAGGGTGACTCCGAGTACTGCGCCGGACTGGTCGCCTTCAACTCCGTCTTCCAGGTGCTCTTCTTCTCGGTCTACGCCTACGTCTTCATCACGGTACTGCCGGCCTGGCTCGGCCTGAAGGGCGCCACGGTCAACATCACCATCGGCGAGATCGCCAGGAGCGTCTTCATCTATCTCGGCATCCCGTTCCTGGCCGGGGTGATTACGCGGTTCTCACTGATCGCGCTCAAGAGCAAGGACTGGTACCACACCAAGTTCATCCCGAAGGTGAGCCCCGTCACGCTCGTCGCGCTGCTCTTCACCATCGTCGTGATGTTCTCGCTCAAGGGCGAGACGATTGTCGAACTGCCGCTCGATGTGGTCCGCATCGCCATCCCGCTGCTCCTCTACTTCGTCGTGATGTTCTTCGTCTCGTTCTTCATGTCGAAGAAGGTCGGGGCGACCTACGGGCAAGCCGCGACGCTGTCCTTCACCGCCGCCTCGAACAACTTCGAGCTCGCCATCGCGGTGGCGGTTGCGACCTTCACCATCAATAGCGGCGAGGCGTTCGCCGCGGTGATCGGACCTCTGGTCGAGGTGCCCGTGATGATCGGGCTGGTCAACGTCGCGTTCTGGCTCGGGCGCAGGTACTACCGTGGCGAGGAAGCCGCTTCAGACCCGGCGGGCGCCGACTCTTCGGTTGCCTGACACCGATGTTCCCCAACCCGGCGTTGAAGGCTCGACCGTCATGTGGCTGATCCTCACCGTCGCGATGTTCGGTGTCGCCGTGGTCTTCTCGATGCCCGGGCAGGGCGGCGGGGCGCTCTATACCCCGCTGCAGGTGTGGATGGGGATCGAGTTCCACGAGGCGGCGACCACCAGCCTGTTTCTCATCATGGTGACGTCGGCGGCTGCATCGTTGGTCTTCCACAAGGCGAAGCGGATCGTTCGCCGTGATCGCCCGCGGCCGGGCTGCGCTACAATAAGGTGCTCGGTTGGAACCGGCGGTGGAGTCCGCCTTCAACCGCCGCGCCCGCCGGCGCGGCCAATGACTCCTGCGGGGCTGGCTCCGTAGGGGCGTTTTCTCCCCTTCCCACAGCACAGCCCGGACGCGCGGCACGCGCGAGGCGCGGGCCCACGCCACGGTATGCACCTGCAGGCTTCCGCCACGCCCGTCTCCGACGACCCGCTGCGGTCGATTGCCGACCTCGCGTCGCGGCTGGGCGCCGCCGCGCTCGCCGCCGAGGCCGGGTCGCTCGCCGACCGCCTCGCCGCGGGCCGCCTCTACCTCGCCTGCGTCGGGCAGTTCAAGCGGGGCAAGTCCACCCTCCTCAACACGCTGATCGGCGAGGCCGTCCTGCCGGTGGGCGTGCGCCCGGTCACCTCCATCGTGACGACCGTGCGCTACGGCGGCGCGCGGCGCGCGGTGGTCGCCTTCCTCGACGGCCGCACCCAGGAGGTGCCGTTCGGCGCGCTCGAGCGCTACGTGACCGAGGAGGGCAACCCGGACAACACCCGGCGGGTGGCGGCCGCCGAGGTCTTCGTGCCCGCGCCGATCCTCGGCGGCGGGCTGTGCCTGGTCGACACGCCGGGCATCGGCTCGGTCTTCTCGGGCAACACCGCCGTGACGCGCCGGTTCGTGCCCCACCTGGACGCGGCGCTGGTCGTGCTGGGCGCCGACCCGCCCATCTCGGGCGACGAGCTGGCGCTCGTCTCGGACATCCTGCGCGAGACCGACGCGCTCATCTTCCTGCTGGCGAAGGCCGACCGCTCGAGCGACGCCGAGCTGGCCGAGGCGCGCGCGTTCACCGAGCGCGTGATCGCGCGCCGGCTGGACCGCGCGCCGGACGCGACGCTGGTCGTCAGCGCGGCCGAGCGCGCCGGCGAGGGCCGGCCCACGCGCGACTGGGCCGCGCTCGAGGACGCGCTGGCCCGCCTGGGATCGACCGAGCGCGCCGCGCGGATCCGCGCGCGGCACGCGCGCGGCGTGGCGCGGCTCGGCGGGCAGCTGCGCCTGCAGCTCGCCGAGGAGCGGCGCGTGCTCGCGCAGCCGCTCGACGAGGCCGAGCGCCGCGTGGCCTCGCTCGGCGAGTGGACGGCGCGCGCCGGCGAGGCGGTCCGCGAGCTGAGCTTCCGCTTCGCCGCCGAGATCAAGTATTTCGCCGCCGGCCTCGAGCAGCGGCGCGTGCGCTTCCTCGAGCGCGCCGGCCCGGCGTCCGCCCGCGCGCTGGACTTCGCCTTCGACGAGCTGACCGCCTCGGGCCCCCGGCTGCGCGATCTGGCGATCCGCCTGGCCTTCGATTTGTCGCGCCGCGAGGTCGAGGCGTGGAGCCGCGCGATCGAGCCCGACGCCGACGCCGAGTTCCGCGCGCTCGCCGCGCGGCTGGTCGAGCTCGCCAACGGCTGCCTCGCGTCGCTGGCCGAGGCGGAGCCGGCGCTGCGCGGCCTGCCGCCGCTGCATCCCGAGTGCGGCCTCCACGAGCGGCGCCGGTTCGCGTTCAACGGCTTGTGGACGCTCGCGTCGCCGCCGCTCGGCCGGCGCGTGCTGCACGCGGCGGTCCCGGCGCTGGCGCGGCGTCCGGCCGCCCGGCGCGACGCGCACGCGCACCTCGGCCGCCTGCTCGACACCAACAGCAGCCGCGTCGTCGGCGACCTCCTCGACCGCGCGCAGGAGGCGCGGCGCCAGATTGAGGGCGAGATTGGCCGCCGGCTCGACGCGCTGCACGAGGCCGGCGCCCGGGCGCTCGCGCGCGCGCGCGCCGCGCACGCCGACGGGCGGATCGCGGTCCAGGCCGAGTTGTCGCGCGTCGACGCGCTCGAGCGCGCCGCCGCCGCGGTCCTGGCCGACGCGGCCGGCGTCGAGCCCGAGGCGACCGGGAGCCCCGCGTGAGCCCGGCCGGCGACGGCCTCCTGAACGAATCCCAGCAACGCCGGCTCGCCGTCACCTGCCGGCACGTGGACGGCCAGCTCGCCGATCTGGAGCGCGTGCTCCAGCAGTCGGTGTCGGGCTCGCCGTTCGCGCGCTACGCCGACGACCTCACGCCCGCCCAGCGCACGCTGGTCGCCGACCACGTGCGCGCGATCCGGGGCGAGCTGCTGGCGGTGCTCGCCCGCCACGGCCTTTCTCCGGCCGGCTCGCCCGTCGGCGCGGCCTACGCGGCGCGCACGCAGCTCGCCTTCATCACCATCGCGATCGAGGAGCTGAAGCCGCGCTACATGCGCGGCTACGGCGCCGTGTCGGCCGAGGCCGCGGCCGAGCTGAACGGCCTCGTCGAGGAGCTCCAGCGCGTGGTGCGGCTGCTCGACGGCGTGGTGGCCCGCGCGGGGGACGCCGACCTCGGCGCGCGCCTCGCGCGGCTGGAGCGCGCCGGCGCCGACACGGGGGCGCTCGACACGCTCGCAGAGGTCATCGACGCGCGCGGCCTCGTGGCGCTGCGCCCGGCGCTCGATCTGATCCTCGACCGGCTCGAGCACCCGCGCCTCGAGCTGGCGGTCTTCGGCCGCGTGAGCAGCGGCAAGTCGTCGCTGGTCAACCGCCTGCTCGGCGCGGACATCCTGCCGGTCGGCGTGACGCCCGTCACCTCGGTCCCCACCCGCATCGTCCACGGCCGTGAGCCGCGCGTGGACGTCCGCTTCGCCGATCGCGGGCCGGTGCGCGTGGAGGTGGCGCGCCTCGCCGAGTTCGTCAGCGAGCAGGAGAACCCGGCCAACGCGCGGCGGGTATCGCGGGTGGAGGTGGCCTGGCCGTCGCCGATGCTCGAGGGCGGCCTGGTCGTCGTGGACACGCCCGGCCTCGGCTCGCTCGCGACGGCCGGCGCGGCCGAGACGCTGGCCTACCTGCCGCGGTGCGACGTCGGCCTGGTGCTCGTCGACGCCGCGTCGCCGCTCACGGCCGAGGACGTCGGCACGATCGCGCGGCTCGACGAGGCCGGCGTGCCCGTGCAGGTGCTGCTCAGCAAGGCCGACCTGCTGGCCCAGGCCGATCTCGATCGCGTCGCGGCGTACGTGACCGGCCAGCTCGCCACGCACCTGGGCGCCGCGCCGGCCGTCCACCCGGTGAGCGTCCTCGAGACCCGCGCGGATCTGCTCGACCGGTGGCGGGCCGAGGCGCTCACGCCGATCGTCGCGGGCCACACCGAGCAGGCCCGGGCCGCGGTGGAGCGCAAGATCGGCGCGCTCCGCGAGGCGGTCGCCGCCGCGCTGCGCACGCGGCTCGCCGTGGCGCGCCGCGCGCCGGCCGCGCCCGACGCCGGCGCCGAGGCGCTCGAGACCGGCCTGCGCCGCGCCGCCGCGCGGTTCGAGCAGGCGCGGCTCGCGCTGGAGCCGGCCCGCCTGCTCCCCGACACGTTCGTCGACGAGACGGTGGCCCGCGTCGCGCGCGCCCTCGCGGCCCGCCGGCTCGGCCTGGCGGCCGACGACCAGGTGGCCGACGCCGTCGGCGCGGAGCTGGCCGCGTGCGTGACCGCGCGCGACGAGCCCGTGCGGCGCGAGCTGGCGGCCGTCGCGGGCGAGGCGGCGGCCGCGCTCGCGCGCGCCGCGCGCGCGGCCGGCGCGCCCGAGCCGGCGGCCGAGGAGGACTGGACCGCGCTCGTCCGCGACATGCCGCGCGCCGACCTCGAGTCGCTGCGCGTCGCGCGGCCGCGGCCGACGTTCGAGACGCTGGGCGCGCGGCCGGCGGCCTGGCGCTGGCGCCGCGCGCTCGACCGGTCGGCGCGCGAGCCGCTTCGCGACACCCTGCGGTCGCACGCCGTCCTCGTCCACGCCTGGGCGGAGGACGTGCTGGCGCGCCTGCGGCGCCGCTTCGAGGCGCAGGCGGGCCTGTACCGCCTGCAGATCGAGCGGGGCGCGGACGCCGGCGGTGAGGACGCCGAGGCGATCGCGCGCGACCTGGCGCGCGTCGACCCCGGCCCGGAGACCGATCCCGACCATGACGCCGCCGCTCGTCGGGCGTGATCGCCTCGTGGCGCGCGTCGCCGCGCGGCTCGCGCGCGGCGAGAGCGTCCTGCTCGTCGGGCCGGCCGGCATCGGCAAGTCGGCCGTGGTCGCCGCGCTCGCGCGGCCAGGCCTGGTGGTGGTCGACCCGTTCGAGGGCATCGCGACGCGGCTGGCGGGCCGCCTGCGCCGCGCGCTCGATCGCGGCGCGCCCGTGCTCGGCGCGGGCCGCAGCGCGAAGCGCGAGGCGCTGGGCCACGCGGGACGCATCGCGTGGCGGCTCGCCGTCGTGCGCGTGCCGCCGCTCCCCGCCCCGGCGATGCGCGCGGTGATCCGGCAGGCGCTCGACGCGGCGACGGGCGGGCGCGCCGCGCCGCCGGCGCGGTGGCTCACCGAGGCCGCGCGCGTGGCCCGCGGCCGGCCGGGCCACGGCGTCGCGCTGGCCCAGGCCGCCGCCGCGGGATGGCGGCGCGACGGACGATGGCCCGCGCCGCGCGTCGCGCTGGTGGATGGGCTCGTCGGCGGACTGACAGATGCGTCCTGACGGCTTACGGCTGACGACTCAGAACTCGAGACTCGAGACTCGAGGCTCGACTCCCGACCTGTCTAGTGATTGAATGATCCCCACATGGCCCGCCGGTCCGCTCCTCAGACGAAAGGTGGTCGCCCCGGCACGCCGGCCGGACGGAAGCCGTCGACGACCGCCGCGCGCGTCCGTCCCGCCCGCGCCGGCGTCGAGCCCCAGGCGCCGCTTCACGTCACCGGGTCGGCCGGCGACGCGACGTTCACCCTCGCCCTGCGCCACGAGACGCTGACCGTCGGCCTCGAGGGCCCCGGCGCGCATCGCGTGGTCGCGGCGTGCGACCGCGCGGGGCGGCTGTACTCCTACTGGCGCGACGGGCACACGTATCGGCGCGGCCTGAACGGGCGGCTGCTGCACCAGTGGCGGGAAGGGGGCGGCCGGCGCCGGGAATGGCCCGAGGGCGAGGCCGCCGACGCCGTCGTCGACGAGGCCGCGGCCGTGTTCCGCCGCGTGCACGACGCGGTGAAGGCCGACCGCGGGCGCTGGATGCCGGAGCCCGAGCACATGCGCCGGATCGAGACGTGGGCGGCGGTGCTGATGGGCGCGCGCTTCTCCGCCGCGGCCGCGCGCGCCGACGCCGAGCGCTTCTCGCGCGTCTACGCGCCGGTGGGCATCCTGCCGCCCGACCAGTACCTGAGCCTCGTCGTGCAGGCGACGCACGGGTGCTCGTTCACCTCGTGCACCTTCTGCGATCTCTACCACGAGCCCTTCCACGTGAAAGCGCACTTCGAGTTCGACCAGCACGTGGAGGCCGTGCGCACGTACCTCGGGCAGTCGGAGCGGCTGCGCCGCCGCTCGATCTTCCTCGGCGCGGCCAACGCGCTGGCCGTGCCGATGGGACGGCTGTACAAGATCTTCGAGGTGCTCGAGCGCCAGCTCGACGCGAACCGCCGCGGCGTCTACGCGTTCGTGGACGGCTTCACCGGCATGCGCAAGACCGCGGGCGACTACCGCGCCCTCGGCAAGCACGGCCTGCGGCGGGTGTACATCGGCCTCGAGTCGGGCCACGACCCGCTGCTCGACTTCGTGCGCAAGCCCGGCACCAGCGACGCCGCCATCGAGACGGTGCGCGCCGTCAAGGCCGCCGGCCTCGCCGCCGGCGTCATCGTCATGGTGGGGCTCGGCGGCGACCAGTTCGCCGACGGCCACGTGGCCGACACCGTCGCGGCGCTGAACGCGATGGACCTCGGCGCCGGCGACTTCCTGTACTTCAGCGACCTGGTGCCGATCCCCGGCACCACCTATCCCCTGCTGGCCGACGCCGGCAACGTTCGCGAGCTCACGCCCGCCCAGCGCGAGGCCCAGCGCCGGGCGATCCAGGCCGGCCTGCGCTTCGCCGGCCCACCGCCGAAGGTCGCGCGCTACGACATCAGAGAGTTCGTGTACTGAGTTGTGTCGGTTCGGGGGTTCGCTGGTTCTCGGGTTCCCGGGTTCACGGGTTCTTCTGACCGCTGCACTCTGACCCCTGACCGCTGCACTCTGCCCGCTGCCCTCTGCCCGCTGACCGCTGATTCCTGACCCCTATCCGCTGCCCGCTGACCCCTGACCGCTATCCGCTGACCCCTGACCCCTGCCCGCTGACCGCTGCCCGCTGACCCCTGACCGCTGCCCGCTGCCCGCTGCCCGCTGACCCCTGACCGCTGCCCTCTGACCCCTGACCCCTGCCCCCTGACCGCTGCACTCTGCCCGCTGCCCGCTGCACTCTGACCGCTGCCCTCTGCCCGCTGACCGCTGCCCGCTGACCCCTGACCGCTGCCCGCTGCCCGCTGACCCCTGACCGCTGCCCTCTGACCCCTGACCCCTGCCCCCTGCCCGCTGACCCCTGACCGCTGCCCGCTGACCCCTGACCGCTGACCGCTGACCCCTGACCCCTGACCCCTGCCCGCTGCCCTCTGACCTCTGCCCCCTGCCCGCTGACCCCTGACCGCTGCCCTCTGACCCCTGCCCGCTGACCGCTGCCCGCTGACCGCTGCCCTCTGACCCCTGCCTGCTGACCCCTGACCCCTGCCCGCTGACCGCTGCCCTCTGACCCCTGCCCCCTGACCGCTGACCCCTGACCGCTGATCTCATCCCCCCGGTCTCTGGCTTCCGGCCTCCGGGCTCTGGAACGTGAGCAGCCACACGTCGGCCGCCGTGACGCGGCGCGAGAAGTAGAGCGCGCGGCCGTCAGGGGTCAGGCGCGGCGGGCCGAGGACGTCGCGGGTGACGGAAAAGACCTGCCGCACCCGCTTCGTCCGCGTGTCCACCACGTAGAACGCGTTACCGTTGGCCACGAACAGCAGGCGGCGGCTGTCGGGGAGCCAGACCGGCCACTGGCCGAAGTCGGTGAGCCGCTCGAACGTCCGCGCGCGCAGATCGTAGGTGGCAATGCCGGTCAGGCCCGCGTCGAGCTGGCCCGCCAGGCGCGCGCCGTCGGGCGACCACGCGTTCACCAGGAACCGGGTGGACGGCGAGCCTGGATACGGCGGGAGGATCTCCGGGCTCTGCTTCGCCCACGGCCGATCCGGATCGAACAGCGCCACCGCCGTCGTGTTGTCGCTCACGCCATGGAACGTCGCCATACGCGCGCCGTCCGGCGACCACGCCAGGTACGCGCCGCCGCCCTCGGTGAGCTGCCTCAGGTCGCTGCCGTCGGGACGGACCTTCCACAGCTCCAGATGGCCGCTGCGATCCGAGAAGCACGCAATCCACCGGCCGTCCGGTGACCAGCGCGGCACGCGATCGATCGCGGCGTCGCCCGTCACGCGGTGGAGCCCGGTGCCGTCCGGCCGCGCCGCGTAGAGATCGCCCCCGGGCTGGCCGAGCGAGTAGAACGCGATCTCCTTGCCGTCGGGCGACGGATCGGGCGACGACCACTGCCGCGAGCCGGTCGTCACCCACGTCGGCGCGCCCGCGACGGCCGCCGCGTCGGGATCGAACGGCAGGCGCTGGATGTTCGCCGTGATGAGGGCCGACGTATACGCGATCCGCGTGCCGTCGGCCGACAGGCTCAGGTGCGCCAGGTACGGCGCGGGCGTGGTGATCGGCTCGGCCTCGCCGAGCGTCCGGCCGGCCGCCTCGTCGATCCGGACCCGCCAGAGGTTCATGTTCCCGCCGCGGTCGCTGACGAAATACAGGTAGCGCCCGTCCGGCGACCACACCGGATCCCAGTCGGCGGCCGGATCGGTGGTCGCCCGCGTCGGCGGGCCGCCGGCCGACGGGATCGTCCACACGTCGCCCTTGGCGGCGCGGCCGAGCCGGCGGGTGAAGGCGATGCGCCGGCCGGACGGCGACCAGCTCGCCATGATGGCGTCGCCCTCGTCGACACGCCGCGCCTCGCCGGTGGCCACCACGACGGTCCACAGCTCGCTGATGCCCTGCGCGTTCTGCGGATAGAGACGGACGTCCTCGGTCGTGTACACGAGCCGGGTGCCGTCGGGCGACCAGGCCGGGTTGAAGCCCGCGCGGGTCACGCGCCTGACCGCCTCGCCCGTGCGGGCCATGACGAAGATCCCGCCGCCGTCCCGGCTCGACCGGAACGCGATGCGGTCGCCGTCGGGCGAGAACGCGGGCTCGTCGTTGTCGGCGCCCGAGTCCTGCGTGAGGTTCAGCGTGTTCCGCCCGCCCACGCCCTGCAGGTAGATGTCCCAGCGCCCGGCCTCGTCGCTCGCGTAGACCACCCACTGGCCGTCTGGCGACAGGCTCGGAAACCACTCGACCCCGGCCTGCGCGGTGATCTGCCGGAACGTCGCGCGAACCGGCGCCGCCGGCCCCGCCCGCTCGCGGGCGAGCCAGAGCGCCGCCGCGGACACGGCGACGACCGCCGCCGCGGCCAGCGCGATCGTCCGGCGGCGCGGAGGACGGCGGCCGCCGCGGTCCATCCGCTGCCGCACGTCCGCGAGGTCGAAGCGCAGGTCGAGCGCGCTCTGGTATCGGTCCGCGGGGTCCTTGGCGAGGCAGCGCATGATGACGCGCTCGAGCCCCGCCGGAAGGCCCTCGCGGATCTCGGCGAGAGGTCGTGGCGCGTCCTTGAGGATGGACGAGATGAGGGACACGGCGGTGTCGCCCGTGAACGGCCGCGTGCCGGACGCCATCTCGTACAGCAGGACGCCCAGCGCGAAGATGTCCGTGCGCTGATCGACGGGGCGGCCCTCGGCCTGTTCGGGCGACATGTAGGCCGTCGTCCCGACGATGGACTGCGCGCCGGTGAGGTTGGCGGTCGTCGCGCCACTGTCGAACGGCGCGCGCGCCGGTTCCCGCGTGGGCTTGGCCAGGCCGAAGTCCAGCACCGTCACGCGGCCGTCCGGGCCCACCATGACGTTGGCCGGCTTGAGGTCGCGGTGCGTGAGGCCGCGCTGGTGGGCGGCCCCCACGGCGTCGGCGAGGGGGATGGCCAGATTCAGGAGCCGAGCCGGCGGCAGGCCGCCCGGCTGGATCACGTCGGCCAGCGTCCGGCCGTCGACGAGCTCCATGGTGATGAAGTGGACGCCGTCCGCCTCCTCGACGCTGTGGATCGTGACGATGTTGGGGTGGCTGAGCGCGGCGACCGCCCGGGCCTCGCGCTGGAACCGCTCGAGGGACTGAGGGTCCGCGGCCAGGCTGGGCAGGAGCACCTTCAGCGCGACCGTGCGGCCGAGCGTCGTGTCCTCGGCCGCGTAGACCTCGCCCATGCCGCCGCGGCCGATGGCCCGCACGATCCGGTAGTGATGCAGCGTCGTGCCAATCATTCGGTGCCAGGCAACTGGCCGGCGACTTGAAGAGGAGAGGCGCCGAGTGTCACACAGGTCGCTCGATCGATCAAGCCATGGCCTAGAACGCGTACCGCCACACCGCGACGATGTGGCACGCCGTGCCGGCGAGGACGAACAGGTGCCAGACGAAGTGGCCGTAGCGCAGGCGGTCGGCGGCGTAGAACGCCACGCCCGCCGTGTACGCCAGGCCGCCCGCGAAGATCCACAGCCAGCCCGCCACCGGCACCATGGGCCAGAGCGGCCGGATCGCGACGATCGCCAGCCAGCCCATGGCGATGTAGACGGCGGTCGAGAGCCGCGGGTAGCGTATGCCGCCCGCGCCCTTCAGCGCGATGCCGGCGACGGCCAGGGTCCACACGGCGCCGAGGAGCGTCCAGCCCCAGGGGCCGCGGATGGCCCCGAGCATGAACGGCGTGTAGGTGCCCGCGATGAGCAGGTAGATCGCGCTGTGGTCGAGGATGCGGAACACGCGCTTGGCGCGGCCGGCCGGCAGCGCGTGGTAGAGCGTGGACGCCAGGTACAGCAGCACCACCGTGGCGGCGAAGACGCTCGCGCCCACGGCGCCCGCCGCGCCGTCGCGCCGGACGCCCGCCAGCACGAGCCACGGCGCCGCCGCCAGGCCGGCCACGACGCCGACCCCGTGGCTGACGCTGCTCGCGATCTCCTCGCCGCGCGAAAGGGGACGCTCGCTGGTCATCGTCGTTCCTTGCAGCCGGTGCGCCTGCAGACAGGCTAGACGACCGCGCCGAAGAGACGCCCGACCGCGGCCGTGCACCCCATGGCGACCGCGCCCCAGAACGCCACGCGGAGAGCGCCGCGGGCGAGCGGGGCGCCGCCAAGGCGGGCCGCGGCGCTTCCGAGCGCGAGGAGCAGGCCCAGGGTGACGGCCACGACGACCGGCGTCAGCACGCCCGCGGGCAGGAGCCCCGCGAGCAGCACGGGCGGCGCGGCCCCGAGCGCGAAGCAGCCGGCGGAGGCCAGCGCGGCCTGGATCGGGCGGGCCCGGGTCAGCTCGTGGATGCCGAGCTCGTCCCGGGCATGGGCTCCCAGGGCGTCGTGGGCCATCAGTTGAGCGGCGACCTCGACGGCCAGCTCGCGGCTGAGACCCCGGGCGACGTAGAGGCCCGCCAGCTCGGCCCGTTCGGCCTCCGGCGAGGTCGCCAGCTCGTCGCGCTCCAGGTCGAGGTCGGCGCGCTCGGTGTCCGCCTGGGAGCTGACCGACACGTACTCGCCCGCGGCCATCGAGAGCGCGCCGGCCGCGAGCCCCGCGACGGCGGCCAGCAGGATCGCCGCGCGGCTCGGCCCGGCGGCGGCCACGCCCACGACCAGGCTGCTCGTGGAGATGAGACCGTCGTTGGCGCCGAGGACGGCGGCGCGCAACCAGCCAATCCGGTCGCTCCGATGCACCTCACGCTGCATGGTTGACCTGTCTGGCGGGTACGATCCGGGTCCGCCGGAGGCCGGTGTCGGTCATCGTGGTGCCTTCGGGCGGATTGTACCCGCAACAGGCCGAAGGGGCGATCCCTCGGGAGCCCGGCCTCTTTCCCTTTACAATGCGTCTCGTGGCGCACGACGACGAGCTGGCGACCGCGTTCCGGCGCGAGGACACGGCCGCGCTGGTGGCGCTCGCGGGCGACCGGCCGGGGCGCGTCGTCCGCTTCCTCACCGGGCGGCTCTACTCGGCCGACGCGGAGGAGAAGTGGCGCGCGGTGCGCGGGCTCGGCGC
This sequence comes from uncultured Acidobacteriota bacterium, assembly GCA_963812185.1. Lineage (GTDB taxonomy): Bacteria > Acidobacteriota > Vicinamibacteria > Vicinamibacterales > JAHECP01 > JAHECP01. The sequence continues at coordinate 271,517 of CAWEUE010000005.1, read as the reverse complement.
GCTCGCGCGCGAGCCGGGCGTCCTGGACGACCGGCGGCTGCTCGATCTGCTGCAGCGCTTCCTGTGGGCGCTGAACGACGAGTCGGGCGCCGTGCCGTACGGCGTGCCCGAGGCGATCGGCGAGATCCTCGCCGCGCGGCCCGGGCATCGCGCGTCGATCCTTCCCGTCCTCTGCGGCATGCTCACTGAGGAGGAGACGTTCCAGACCGGCGCCGTCGAGCGCGGGATCTACTGGGCGCTCGGGCGCGTCGGCCCGGAGGCTCTCACCCACTGCCCGCACGTCCTCGACGTCGTCGCGGCGAACGCGCAGGATCACGCCGACGCCGAGACGCGCGAGGCCGCCGCCGCGGCGCTCGCCGCGCTTGTCGGGCCGGCTTCATCCGGCCCTCAGCGCGTCACCACGCCTTGAACAGCCTCAGCGGCGCGTGCCGCGCGATGGCCACGAAGTCGTCGTCGACGGCGAAGAGCTCGTGATCTCCGGTGATGGCGCAGGCCGCAATCAGGCAGTCCACACCCGACACGTTCAGGCCCTTCCCCAGGCACACATTCCTCACGCGCGCAGCTTCGACGTGTTCCGACACTCCCTCGGCCAGGATGGTAAAGGCGGCGGTGAGCTTCGCGGCGAGGTCGTCGAACTGACGCCCGGATCGGATACCGCTCAGGATCTCCTGCAGGACGATGCCCGGAAGGCCGAGCGGGACGTCCGCGGCCATGAGCTCCCCGAATGCCGCCTGCACCCGTCGCTCCTCGTTTCCAGGCCGCGTCCGCCGGAACACGCGCGAGAGGACGGACGTGTCGAGGACGATCACCGCCCCCGCCTGTCGCGCTTGTAGTCGTACTTCGGGTCGTACTCGACGCGGCCGGCCAGCTCCGTGAGGGCGATGCGCTGGCGCCGCGCGATGAACTCGCGCAGCGCCTCGTTCACCGTTTCGCGCTTCGTCCGGTAGCCGCCGACCGTGCGGGCCTTTTCGAGCAGCCGGTCGTCGATGGCGAGGTTCGTCGGCATACACGATAATGTTACACAATATTATTGTGTAGATCCAGAGCGCAGGCCTAAGGCCTGCGCTACGCGGAGGTCCCCGCCGTACGTGGGGGCCGGCTTCAGCCGGCCCTCCAGCGCGCCGTACGTGGGAGCCGGCTTCAGCCGGCCCTAGCGCAGGCCGCACGCGGTCGCGGGGATCGCGGCCGGCGCCGGCACCGCGTGCCCCCCCGCCCCGGTGAGCGCGGCGTTCAGCGCCGCCAGATCCTTCTGGATGAACTCCCGGTACCGATCGAGCGCGCCGTCGGCCCGCGTGCACGCGGCGGTGATTGCGGCGACGGTACTCTCGGTCGGCCTGAGGTCGGCGAACTCGAGGTCCGCCAGCCTTCCGGCCAGGACGCGGTTGCCCGCGAGCGCCGTGATCGCCTCGCCGCTCGCGCGATCGAACGCCGTCAGTGCCGGCTCGAGCGCCGGCCGGCCACCCGCCGCGGCGCGCGCGTCCGCCCACAGCGTCCGGATGGCGTCGATGGCCGCGCGGCTCGTCGCGATGCCTTCGGCGAGGCCGAGCACGTAGCGGTGCTGCGTCGCCAGGTCCTCCGCTGTCGCCTCGCTGCGCGGGTCGTTGGTCACGGCGATCTGTCGCGTGACGGTCTGGCCGCCGGCCGCGAGCCGCACGTCGTAGGCTCCCGGCAGCACGAGCGGCCCCACGGGCTGCTGCTTCGGCGACCGGCCCTTGATCGCCGCGGCGATGATGCCGAACGACACGGTGTCGGCCTCGGACCCGTCGGCGTTGAAGTCGAGCGCGGGCGGCGTCGGGTACCGCAGGTCCCACACCAGCCGGTGCATGCCCGCCGCCGTGGACGTCGTCTCGGGCGTCTTGAACCAGTAGGCCGGCACGTTGGGCATGCGCGTGTCCGGCGGCGGCGCCACGCTGGTGTACTCGCGCACCACCTCGCCGCTCGCGTCGCGGATGGTGAGGGTCACCGGGCCTGCGACGTCGCTCCGGAGGAAGTAGTCGATCGCGACGCCGTCGGGCGGGTTCTGCCCCTGCGGGACCTCGGGCGGCAGCGGCGTGTCCTGGTTGTTGTCCCAGCGCACGCGCACGGCCGGCGCCGGCTGGAACAGGAACGCCGCGGCCGTGCTGGCGCGCACCGCGTCGATCTGCCTGAGCGGCGACACGTCGTCCAGCGCCCACAGGCCGCGCCCCCACGTGGCGATGGCGAGGTCGTGGCCGTGCACGGTGATGTCCAGCACCGGCACGTGCGGCAGGTTGAGCTGCAGCGGCTGCCAGCGCGCGCCGCGGTCGAACGACACGAAGATGCCGCGCTGCGTGCCGGCGTACAGCAGGTTCGACCGCGACCGGATCCTCGCGCACCACCCGCGTCGGCACGTCGCCCGGCAGGCCCGTCACGATCTCGTGCCACGAGGCGCCGAAGTCGGTGGTCATGAAGAGCGCCGGGCCGTGACGGTCGGACAGGTCGATCGCCGCGGCATACGCGGTGCCCGCGTCGTGCGGCGACGCCTCCATCATCCACGGCACGAGCGTGGGCGTGGCCGCGAGGCGCGGCGGCGACACGTTCGCCCAGGTCTTGCCCGCGTCGCGCGTCACCCAGACCAGGCCGTTCGACGTGGCGGCCCACAGCAGGTTCACGTCGAGCGGCGACGCCGCGAGCCCGACGATCGTGCCGTTGGCGCGGCTGGCCGGCGTCTCACCCTGGCGCGTGGCCAGATCCGGGCTGATCCGCTTCCACGTCACGCGGTCGTTCGACGCGTAGACGAACTGCGAGCCCACGAACATCCAGTGCGGGTCGTTCCGCGACAGGTCCATCCCCGGCCGCGGGCCGAACCGGTCGTCGGGCGCCGGCGTGAACACGGGCCCCGACTGCCCCGTCACGCGATCGAACCGCACGATCACGTGGCCGCCGCCGTGCGAATACACGTACCGCGGATTCAACGGGTCGGAGAAGATGTGCCCCTGTTCGTAGCCGCTCACGGGATACCAGTCGTTCGGCCGGATCGCGCCGAAGTCGCTGCGGCTCAGGATCGACACGGTGCCACTGTCCTGCTGCGGCGCGTAGATGCGATACGGGAACTGGTCGTCCGTCGTCACGAAGTACAGCTCGCCGTTGGGCATCGTGTACCACGGCGTCCACGTGACGCCGCCGTCGAGCGTGATCGCGGGCCCCTGGTCGGCGCCCATGAACATGCGCTTCGGGTTGGTGGGGTCGATCCACATCGCGTGCGGGTCGTCGCCGCCGGGCGCGCCCTTGATCGCGTCGAGCGTCCTGCCGCCGTCGGTCGAGCGGTAGACCGAGGTGCCCATCGTGTAGACGACGTCGGGATTCTCTCGGATCGACGTACAGGTGACCGCCCGCGCTCGCGAGCCTCGACGTCATCAGCGCGAACGTCTCCCCGCCATCGTCGGACCGGAACAGCCCGCCGCCGCCGCGCCGGCCGCCCAGGGCGTACACGCGCCGGGCGCCGGTGCCGTCGGCGACCGCGATCGTCACGCCGCTCACCGTCAGGCCCGTCGGCCGCGAGCTTCGTCCACGTCCGGCCCTGGTCGTCCGACCGGTAGAGGCCGTTCGACAGGCTGGCGTACACGACCGCGGGCGTGTCGGCCGCCGTCGCCAGATCCACCGCGCTCGTCTCGGCGTCCACGAACAGCGTGTGCGCCCACGTGCGGCCGCCGTCCTCCGTGCGATACACGCCGCGCGCCGCCGACGGGTCGTTGTTGTAGAAGACCATCGACCCGAAGTTGCCGCCTGAGCCGGCGGCGGCAAGAACGACGTCGGGGTTGCGTGGATCGATGACCAGGCCGGTGATGTACTTCGTGTCCGTCAGGCCAGCCTGCCGCCACGTCGCGCCGGCGTCGTCGGAGCGAAAGACGCCGTGGCCGAGCGTGTTGTTGCCGGTGCCGGCGTAGACGGTGTCCGGGCGCGACGGCGCGACGGCAACGGCGCCGACGCCCGTGACCGGCCAGCCGTCGGAGACCGCCGTCCACGTCGTGCCGCCGCTCGTGGTCTTCCAGAGCGCGCCGGCCGGCGTGCCAGCGTAGTACACCGCCGGGTCCCCGGGGACGCCGGCCACGCACCAGATCCGGCCCGCGCGGTACGGGCCCACCTGCCGCCACCGCAGGCCGGAGTAAGTAGTCCGTATCCGAAGACTGCGCCGCGGGGCGAAGCGCGAACGCCGCGGCGATCAGGACGAGACACACGGTCAGCCGTTTCATGGTTGTCGCTCCAGGAGAATGCATCGGAGGGATACTACCGCAGGCGCTTCCTCAGGTTACACTCACCCCTGCGGCCGCCCGGTTTCGGCCGTCCCATCACATTGGAGAATGCCGTGCCCGCTCGCACTTTCGTCTTCTCCGCGCTCGTCGCAGCGCTTCTCGCCGTTCCGGCCCCCGCGCACGCCCAGACCTACGACGCCGCGCTCCTCTCCGGCATGCAGTGGCGCCTTCTGGGACCGTTCCGCGCCGGACGCTCCGTCGCCGTCGCCGGCGTGCCGGGCGAGCCCGACCACTACTACTTCGGGGCCGTGGCGGGAGGGGTCTGGGAGACCGACAACTCCGGCGTCACGTGGCGCCCGATCTTCGACGGTCAGCCGATCGCGTCGATCGGGGCGATCGCGGTGGCGCCCTCCAACCCGAAGGTGATCTACGTCGGCACGGGCGAGGCCGACATCCGCACCGACATCTCCTACGGAGACGGCGTCTACCGCTCCGACGACGGTGGGAAGACGTGGCGGCACCTCGGCCTCGACGACACGCGCCGCATCGGCCGCGTCGTGATCGACCCGCGGAACCCCGACAGGGTCTGGGTCGCCGCGCTCGGCCACGCGTTCGGCCCCAACGAGGAGCGCGGCGTCTTCCGCAGCGCCGACGGCGGCCGCACGTGGCAGAAGGTCCTGTACCGTGACGAGAACACCGGCGCGATCGACCTCGCGCTCGATCCGTCGAACGCGAACACGATCTACGCGGCGCTGTGGGCCGCCCGCCGTCCGCCGTGGAACGTCTACCCGCCCTCGAACGGCTACGGCGCCGTCTACAAGAGCACCGACGGCGGAGACACCTGGCACGAGCTCACCGGAGGGATCCCCGGCGGCGCCGGCGTCGGCCGGATCGGCGTCGCCGTCGCGCCTTCCGAGCCGCAGCGGGTCTACGCGCAGGTCGACGCCGAGAAGGGCGGCGTGTACCGCTCCGACGACGGCGGCGCGACCTGGAAGCTCATGGCCGACGAGGACCGGATCTGGCACCGCGGCTGGTACTTCGGGAGCGTCACCGTGGACCCGCTCCACGCGGACGTCGTCTACGTGATGAACACGGCGGCCTGGCGCTCGGAGGACGGCGGGAAGACGTGGGCGGGCTTCAAGGGCGCGCCCGGCGGCGACGACTACCACCAGCTGTGGATCAACCCGAACGACGACCGGCGGATGATCCTGGCGAGCGACCAGGGCACGATCGTCTCGGTGGACGGCGGCGGGAGCTGGAGCTCGTGGAACAACCAGCCGACCGGCCAGTTCTACCACGTCACGACCGACAATCGCTTCCCGTACCGCGTCTACGGCGCCGAGCAGGACAACGGCGCCCGCGTCGTCGTCAGCCGGAGCGGCTCCGGCGGGATCTCCTACCGCGACTGGGGCAACGCCTGCGCGGGCGGCGAGAGCGGCTACATCGCCGTCGATCCCACGGACTGGCGCACGCTCTACGGCACCTCGTACAACGGGTCGGTCACCCGCTGCAACCAGGAGACCGGCGCGCGCTGGGACGTCTCGCCCACGGTGGCGTACCCGGAGAGCGAGTTCCAGGCGGTGTGGACGATGCCGGTGGTCTTCTCCGAGGCCGGCTCGCACGCGCTCTACTTCGGGAACGAGTACGTGTGGAGGACGACCGACGGCGGCCAGAGCTGGGACAAGGCGAGCCCCATCCTCACGCGGAAGGACCCGGGCGCGCCGCCCAACCTGGATCCGGCCACCGCCGACGACCTCACGGCGTTCGAGCGCGCGAGCGACCACTGGGGCGTCGTCTACACCATCGCGCCCTCCCCCATCGACGCCGGGCGCGTGTGGGCGGGCACCGACGACGGGCTGATCTGGGTCACCACGGACGCGTGCGGCACGTGGACGAACGTGACGCCGCCCGGGCTGAAGCCGTGGGCGATGGTCTCGATGATCGAGGCGTCGCGCTCGGATCCGAACGAGGCGTACGCGGCCGTCGACTCCCACCAGCTCGACGACTTCAACCCGCACGTCTACCGCACGAAGGACGGCGGCAGGAGCTGGCAGGAGATCGACCGCGGGATCCCGGACGGCGCCTACGTGCACGCGATTCGCGAGGACAAGGTGCGCCCGGGCCTGCTCTTCGCCGGCACGGAGCTCGGCGTCTACGTCTCGTTCGACGACGGCGACCACTGGCAGTCGCTGCAGCTCAACCTGCCGGTGACCTCGATCCGTGACTTCGACGAGCGGGACAACGATCTGATCGTCGCCACGCACGGGCGCGCGTTCTGGGTGCTCGACGACATCGCGCCGCTCCGTCAGCTCGACGCCACGGTCGCCGGCTCGGACGCGTGGCTCTTCCGGCCGGACGCCGCCGTGCTGGTGCCGGGCGGCAGACGAGCGCCCTCGCCCGCCGTCGCGCCCTACGTCGATCCGGTGGATCTCGCGGCGGGCGAGAATCCGCCGTCGGGCGCGGTCATCGACTACTACCTGGCGAAGGACGCCGGCGCGGTCTCGCTCGACGTGCTCGACGCGCGGGGCGCGACGGTTCGCCACTACTCGAGCACGGACAAGCCCCGTCGGCAGAACCCCGCCACGATGGACGTGCCCGCGGCGTGGGCCTCCACAGCCCGACGTGCTCAGCGCGTCCGCCGGCCTGCACCGGTGGACGTGGGACCTGCACTGGGCGCTCGACGGCGGAAGCGCCCGCGGCGGCGGGTTCTTCGGAGGCGGCGGTCCGTGGGCGCCGCCCGGGACGTACACCGATCCGGCTGACCGTGGACGGCCGGAGCCTCACGCAGCCGGTGGCGGTCGCGCCCGATCCGCGCTCGATGGCGCCGGAGGGAGCCTACGCGGCCCAGCTCGCGATGGCGCGCACGATCCACGACGCCTCGCAGAAGGCGGGCGGCGCCGTCGCGCAGGTGAACGCGCTGCGCAAGGCCATCGCGTCGATCACGTCCGGGGCCAAGGGCAACACTTCCCTCGTGAAGGCGCTCGCCGCGCTCGACGCGAAGGCGCACGACCTGCTGGGCCACACGGCCGTGCCGAACCCGGACGCCGCCGGCGTGGGCGACGGCGGGCCGGCGCCCGACACGCTCCTCGGGCTGCGGAGCACGCTCGGCCGGCTCGAGCGCACGGTGACGGGCGGGGAGAACCTCCCGTCCGCGCAGGTCAAGACCGGCTTCCAGAAGGCGAGCGCCACGCTAGACGCCGCGCTTCAGCGGTGGCACTCGCTCCAGGCGGGCGACGTGGGCCGGGTGAACGCGCTGCTGAAGAAGGCGAAGATGACGGAGCTGCCCGGAGGCGAACGCTGAGAGCCGCCGCCACCATCATCGATATCGAAGAGAGGACACACCATGCGAACCTGGATCGTCAGATCAGCCGTTGCCTTCGTCGGGATCGTCGCGCTCGGCGCCGCCGGCCCGGCCCGGGCCCAGGAAGCCGGGCTGCAGAGCCGCGACCTGAGCCGGTTCCACAGCGTCGCGCAGGTGGCGATGTCGCCCGACGGCACCCATATCGCGTATGCGGTGATGAACTACGACCGGCCGGGCCGGCCCTACCCGCAGCTCTGGATCATGGACGCGGCGACCGGCGCGTCCACGCGGCTCACGACGGGCGAGGCGCCCTCGTCTGACGCCGTCTGGTCGCCCGACGGCCAGTGGGTGGCGTATCACGGCGCGGCGGGCGGCCAGTCGGGCCTGATCGTCGCGCACCCCGACGGGAGTGGCACCACGTTCGTCGCGCCGATCCAGGGCACGAACTCGCCGCTGCCGGGCCAGGGCGCCGACATCGCCTGGTCGCCCCACGGGGCCGAGATCGCCTTCGTCTCGGCGACGCCCGGTCCCGAGACCGAAGCCGCGAGCGGCGACCCGATGGTGTTCACGCGGTACCTGTGGCGCCCGACGGCCGGCGAGGGCATCAAGCCGTTCAACGACAACCGCCGGCTGCACATCTTCATCGCGACGCTGGCGACGAAGACCGTGCGCCAGCTCACGAACGGCGACTACTACGAGCACTCGATCGGCTGGTCGCCCGACGGCTCGACGATCGTGTTCTGCTCGGACCGCTCGCCGTACGCCGACCAGTTCTTCCACTACAACCTCTACGCCGTCAGCCCGGCGACCGGCGCCATCCGCCAGCTCACGACGAACGAATCGACGCAGTACGACCCGGTCTGGTCGCCCGACGGCAAGTCGATCGCCTTCCGCGGCACGACCCGCGGCCTCACCGATCGTGAGACGACGATGGAGGACACGCACGTGTGGGTGATGGACGCCGACGGCGGCAACGGACGGGAGGTCGGCCGGGTCGTCGACGACCGGCAGGGATCGCCCGTCTGGGCGCCCGACGGGAAGTCGCTCTACTTCACGGTGCAGGATCGGGGCAGCGTGCACCTCGAGCGGCTGCCGGTGGACGGTGGCCGGCCGGACGTCGTCGTGGAGGACGCCGGGAGAGTCGGTTCGTTCTCGCTCGCGAAGTCCGGGGCGCTCGCCTACGCCTTCACGGGCCCGCACGACATGGCGGAGCTCTTCCTGCGCACCGGCGCGGCGGCGAAGCAGGTCACGGACCTGAACGCCGACGTCCTGAAGGGCAAGGCGCTCGGCGAGGTGACGTCGTTCGAGTTCGTCAGCAACGACAACCAGTACACGATCGAGGCGTTCCTGGTGCAGCCGGTCGGCCTGAAGCCGGATTCGAAGGCGAAGCACCCGCTGGTGGTGAACATCCACGGCGGGCCGCACGGGCAGAACGGCCCCGCGTTCAGCTTCCGCGACCAGGTCTTCGCCGCGCGCGGCTGGGCGGTGCTGCACGTGAACTACCGCGGCTCGACCGGCTACGGCCAGAAGTTCGCCGACGCCGTGTTCGGCGACCAGAACGGCAACGAGGCGCAGGACGTGCTGTACGGCGTGAGCGCGGCCATCCGGCGGTATCTGTGGATCGATCCCACGAAGATGGGGGTCGAGGGCGTCAGCTACGGCGGGCAGCTCAGCTACTGGCTGATCACGCAGACGCGCGAGTTCAAGGCGGCGATCCCGATTGCCGGCATCACGAACCTCATCAGCTACAACTACCTGACCTACTACAACCAGTACGAGCAGATGGAGTTCGGCAAGCTGCCGCACCAGGACGACCTGATGGACACGATGTGGAAGCGGTCGGCGCTGAAGTACGTCGCGCAGGTGGCCACGCCGACGCTCATCATGCACGGCGCGAACGACCAGGACGTGCCGATTGCCGGCGCCGAGCAGTTCTACATCGCGCTCAAGGACGTGGGCGTCGAGACCGAGTTCGTGATGTACCCGCGCGAGGGCCACGGCATCCGCGAGGTGAAGCACCAGATCGACAGCATCGATCGGGCCATCGCGTGGTACGAGAAGCACTTCCCTGCCAAGAGCGCGGCCGTGCCGATACCTTAGTCCCGAGGTGCATTTATGGTGACGTAGTTGTCAGTTTTCAGTTGTCAGTTCTCAGTTCATCGCACACGGGCGGGCTGAGCGCTGAGAGCCTGTGAACGAGTCGCTCGGTGTCGGTTCGAAGGTTCGGGGGTTCTCAGGTTCCCCGGTTCTCAGGTTCTCGGGTCTCGACCGAACGGTTGGCACTCGCTCGCTGTGGGTGCCTTCGGGCGGACTACCAACAGCGGTCTCACAACGGTGGCGGGTCCTGTCGCCGGGCAGCCCCACCCGTCCTCAGCGCCAAGGGCACCCCAACGGGGGAGGCGCTTGCGGGCGGGCGGGGCGCCCCGCCCGGCGCCACCCGCGAGGGTCGTGAAACCGCTTCTAATCCATTCACACCGTAAAGGAGATCTTCTCCCTTGGATATTCCACGGATCTTCACCATCACCGAGAGTGCTCACCGGATCCACAACCCGTTCACACCAGACAAGCTCGCCACGCTCGGCGCGGCGCTGCGTCTGGAAAGCGGGACCCGGGTGCTCGACCTCGGCAGCGGTTCGGGCGAGATGCTCTGCACCTGGGCGCGCGATCACGGCATCGTCGGCACCGGCATCGACATGAGCCGGTTGTTCACCGAGCAGGCAAAGCTCCGCGCCGAAGAACTCGGCGTCGCCGATCGAGTCACGTTCATCCACGGCGATGCTGCCGGCTACGTCTCTGACGAGAAGGTCGGCGTGGCCGCCTGTCTCGGCGCCACGTGGATAGGCGGGGGAGTCGCCGGCACCATCGAGCTTCTGGCGCGGAGCCTGCGCACCGGAGGGATCATCCTCATCGGCGAGCCGTACTGGCGGCAGCTGCCGCCGTCGGAAGACGTTGCCAAGGGCTGTCTTGCCAACTCGATCTCCGACTTTCTCGTGCTTCCAGAACTTCTCGCGTCTTTCGGTCACCTTGGCTACGACGTCGTTGAGATGGTTCTGGCCGGCCAGGACGGCTGGGACAGATACGAGGCGGCCAAATGGCTCACCATGCGCCGATGGCTCGAAGCCAATCCCGACGACGAGCTCGCGAAGGATGTTCGAGCCAAACTGACGTCGGAACCCGAGCGCTACGCCGCTTACACGCGTGAATACCTGGGCTGGGGTGTGTTCGCGCTGATGCCGCGGTGATGAAGGGATGACCGCGCGACTCGGAAAGAGGGGCAAGTCCAATCATGCCTCGAAGCGGTTCCACAACCGGGTCGGGTCCTGTCGCCGGACAGCCCACCGGTGCTCAGGCCCAAGAACGCGACCACGGCCGAGGGCCTTGCGCGCCGGCGGGCGGGATCAGTCAGCCGCCCGCCTCGTACGTGGGGGCCGGCTTTCCGCCTTCGCTGACGCTTCGGCGGGACAGGTCAGCCGGCCCTGGCAACCCCGGCCAGATCGCCGCCGTGCAGACGTTAGGCTGACCGATCTCGCGACCTTTCGCATGTTTCACATTCGAAACATGCGCCCGCAACATCGTCCCCGAGAACCACTTGCCGCCGCGTGTCCCGATCCGTGCCACCGGGATAGGCTGACCCGTTTCGCAGCCTTTCCCGTCTGGATATCCAACTCCGTGGAATTACGGCTTTGGAACGTCAGACAATCGTGTTGAAGGAGGCGAGAAAGGCGGGTCCGCACCGTCGGGCACGGTGCTATCATCGCGCCGATCAACGGCTTGCGCCGCGCCGTCCGACGGAGGCGCGGCCTGCGCGCGAGCCCGGGCGCTGGACTGGCGAGCGGGTCGTGGGCCGAGCTCGCAGTCTAGTTACATGTTGGGCTGACGAACGGGCTACTTCTTGACGCGAGAATGCCAGTAGCCGGGTTCGCGCCTGTCATGAGCGAACGCGAGTATCCGGATGGCATCCGGCGTTTCCAGGTACGCGATTTGATAGGGAAACCTGGCGACAGGCGCTCTTCGCGCTGGCACGTCGGCGGCGACACCGCGGACGCGCGGAGCAGCGTGCGGCCAGCGGACGATGCGCTCGAGCGTCGCATCGATGGCCTCGAGAAACTCGGCACCGAGTCCAAGCCGTTGCTGGTCGTACCAGACGGCCGCCTCTTCGAGTTCGGAGGCTGCTTCTGGCTCAATTCGGAAGGCCAGGCTCATCGGTCGGCCAGCCGCTGGGCCACGCGGCGGCGCACGTCGTCCCAGGGTTCACCCTGCGACTCTCCGGCCATGACACGCCGGGCGCGGCGTTCGATTTCGCGGGCCCAGGCAGTCTCAACGGCGGCGGCATCGGTCGACGGGCTCTCGTCCAGGCTGGCCAGAAGCTCGGCGACGACGTCCGCGCGTTCCTCAGCAGGCAGGGCAAGGGCCTCACGGAGCAGCTCCTGCGCGCGGTTGGTCATGGGCCGATTCTACACCTGGGCGCGGCAGCCCAACAACGCGCTGGAACCGACGACCGGCGCGCGGCATCGTTCAGAAGAGCGTTGAGGCACGCCGGTCGCGGCTCAGCGCGAGGGCGTTAGACGGACATTCGGCGGCGGGCAGAAGCATGAAGCGCATCATCGGCGTACAGGCGATGCTGACCGCGTTGCTCATGCTGTGTACGTCGCCTCGGGGGGCGCAGGGAGCGGAGCGCACCGCGCACTACGAGATCGCAGGGACTTCAGCTGCGGAGTTGCGAGAGTCAATGAATCAGCGGCGTCCCGTCGGAGCCGACGGGAGGCGGCACGACGGTCTCACGTCCTGGAAGGTACGCTGGCGATTCCACACTGCCAGCTCCGAATCTGGCTGCGCCGTGACAGCGTTCGAGGTCTCACTCGATGTCGTGACAACCCTGCCCAAGTGGACCAACGAAGCTGAGGGACATTCGTCCTTGGTGCGACGATGGCACGGCTTCTACACAGCATTGCAGGCGCACGAGGACGGTCACAAGGCAATCGCCACGGCCGCCGCAGGGGCGATCCGAGACGCCGGGCTGCAAGCCTTACGCCGGCCAACGTGCGAAGAGGTCGCCAGAGCGGTGAACCATGTCGCCCAGCGGATCCTCGACCAGTATCTGGAGAAGAACCGTAGGTACGACGCCGAGACGGACCACGGTCGCACGCAGGGTGCGCGGTTTCCCTGAGGACTGCGGAGTTGCCGTCTAACCAGCCGCTGCCGCCGTCGAGCGGCGCTAGGGGCTTTGGCTGACTCGCGGAGCTCGCGAGGCCGCCCGCGGCTGAGCGGCAGGCCGTTAGGCCGAATTTGCGAAATGCTTGCACCATCCAGCGATCACCGTGCGCGAATTGACGGCTCGGAACTGGAGCGGTTGGCTGTCGATCTGCTCATCGAGGCTGGTCAAGGCCTCACGGGTTTTCGAGTGGAACGTCGTGAGGTGGTCAAGACACCCGACGGGCAGTACCAGATCGACGTAACAGCCAGATTCAGGGCGCTCGACGTTGACTTTCTCGTTGTCGTCGAATGCAAGGACCATGTGAGGCCGGTTGAGCGACAGGATGTGCAGGTGCTCGCAGACAAGAAACGCGCTGCCGGCGCGCAGAAGGCCATTCTGTTCGCCACGAACGGCTTTCAGCGGGGGGCCCTGGAGTACGCACAAGTCCATGGCATCGCCCTGGTTCGGGTTCTCGAAGGAGCGCTCACGTACGAAACGCGCGCGGCCTTCCATATAGGCCCGCCGACTCCTCCTCCGTGGGCCAACATCCAGCCGTTCATCGGGCAACGGATCTCCATAGAGGGGACGTCGATTCACGTTTGGGTGGTTGAGCGCGGTAGATCTGACGCCTTGGCCGAGTACTTGGCGTCGGCCTAACACCGCATGCAGCCGACGGGCGGCCGGTGAGACAATGAGCCGCCGCGGCTGATGCGGCGCGTTAGGCATACGAACGAACAATGGGCAACGATCTCGACGCGGATTGGCGGCTCCAAGGGCAAGAATGGTACCTTGCCGATGTGGTGCTCGCGTGGCGGTCGTGGCGTCGGCCTGAATACAATCCGAACTGGGACCACGATCATTGTGAGTTCTGTTGGGCAAAGTTCACGCTCGACGATGAGCCGGACGCCTTGCGTGCAGGGTACTGCACGCTCGACGAGTACCACTGGATTTGCGCCACGTGCTTCGACGACTTCCGAGCGCGTTTCGCATGGACAGTCGTTGCAGTCGATGCCTAACACCGCGGTGGAACCGACGACCGGTGCGCGGCATCTTTCAGAAGTGCGTTGAGGCGCGCCGGTCGCGGCTCAGCGCGAGGTCGTTGGGCTGAACGGGAGGTCCCATGACGAAAGAACTCACGTGGCCGCAGGCGATCGAGCGAGTTCTCCGTTCGTCGCCGGCCCCCCTGCACTACAACGAGATTACCGAACGGATAATCGCGGACGGGTTGCGCAAGAGTCTGGGTGCGACGCCCGCTGCTACCGTAAATGCCCAGATCAGCGCATCGATCAAAAGCAAGGGCACCAGCTCGCCCTATGTTCGTACTTCCAAGGGGACGTTCACGCTTGCGCAGCCGAAGGGTGTGGTGAGGCCAGGCGAAGTCGCCGCAGGGCCGACACAATCGGCTCCGGTGCCGGACGAAGCCGAAGAGCAGTACGACATCGTGACTTCGTTCGGGATGTTCTGGCGGCGCGAGGCGGTCGAATGGGCACGGACTCCGAGACTGTTGGGAAAACAACAGATTGGGGCGACTGCCGTCGACTTCAATCAACAGCGCGGGGTCTATTTGCTGTACCGACGGGCGCGAGGTCATCTACGTGGGTCGGGCTACTGACCGTGCGTTGGGAACACGACTCTATGAACACACACTTGACCGGATGTCCGCAAGATGGAACAGGTTCTCGTGGTTTGGGCTTCTCCCGGTCTCCGACGCGGGAGCGCTCGGGCAGCTTCCGGACACCTTCGACGCAACAAAGATGATCCCGGCACTGGAGGCCATTTTGGTCGAAGCTCTTGAACCTCGACAGAATCGCAAGAGAGGCGATGATCTCGCGGCAGTCGAGTGACGTTCAGGACGAGGATCCAGAGATCCGGAGAAGAAGGATGAAGGAGTTATTCGAGCAGGCCATGAATAAGGTCTGATGACTCAAGACGTTCGATGGCATTCAAATAGCTGCCCAACAACGCGCTGCACCAGACGGCCGCGGTGGTCAAGAGCGTTGCGCGGCCGCTGGTGAGCGCTGACGTTAGATGGTGAGGCAGCCGTCCATCGGGGGACGCACGAATGGCCACATCTGTGAACTTCTCGCGGCGGCAGTTTTTCTCGGCCTCGGCCAGCGCGATCGCCGGTCTCCTTGTTGGGTGCCGGACGGTCGAGACTGGCTCGCACGAGGGTGCCCGCCTCTTCCTCGACTACGACGAGGCAGCTCTCGATGCAGCCTACGACCAGCGGGTCTGGGCCGACAACATCGATGATGTCATCGCTCGAATCGTCGCCCGCAATGCTGCCGCGCAACGCGTGCTGGACGCCCCGGCCCGTCGCTCTTATGGCCCGTCGGCGGTCGAGGCACTCGACTGGTATCGCCCAGCTAGCGAGGGCGGTCCTGTCCACGTCCACTTCTATGGCGGCGGATGGCAGCGTGGAGCGGCTGCCGGAAACGCCTTCATCGCTGAACTCAGCGTACGGGCGGGTGCCCACTGCGTCATCCCGGATTACGTCAAGGTAGGCGACACGGCAGGGGACCTCCTGCCGTTGGCCGAGCAGTGCCGCCGAGCCGTGGCGTGGGTATACGCGAACGCTGAACGCTTTGGCGGCAATCCCGATCGCATCGTTGTGTCCGGTCACTCGGCAGGTGGGCATCTCGCCGGCGTGGTGCTCACCACGAATTGGGCCGCGTACGATCTTCCGATGGATGTTGTGAAGAAGGGGCTTTGCGTCAGCGGCATGTTTGATCTCTACCCGGTCAGTCTTTCATCGAGGAACGAATACGTCTCCTTCACCGACCGCAGTATCGAGGAACTGAGTCCCATAAGGCATCTCGACCTCGTCAACGCTGAGATTGTGGTCGCAGTCGGGACTCGGGAGAGTCCCGAATTTCAGCGTCAGTCGCGGGAATTCGCAGCCGCCCTTGCATCGGCGGGCAAGAACTCAAGGCTCCTCGTGGCGGATGGGCTCAACCATTTCGAGATCCTTCTCGACCTTGGTTCGCCTGACGGAGTAGTCCGGCGGGCCTTGAGTGAACTCATCAACCGGTCCTAGGCGCGAGGGTGCCTAATAACAAGCGGCTGCACCCGACAGCGGCGGAAAGACTCGGTGTGCATCGCAACGCTCATCACGTCGCTGCGCCTGAACCGTGATCGTTACCCTGCCGACGACGGATCCTGCCTGAAGCCACGCGCGTGATTACACTGCAATTACCATGACCGCCAAGACTCGGATCGTCCGGATCGGCAATTCGCAGGGCATTCGAACCCCCAAGCCCTTGCCGGATCAGGCGCAGCTGCCCGAGGAAGTGGAGCTCTACGCGGAGCCGGGGCGGCTCATCGTGCGGGCGGCGCGGGGGCCGAGACACGGGTGGGCCGAGGCCGCCCGACTGATGCGTGAGCGCCATGAAGACGGCCTGCTCGACGAGCCGACTCCCACGACGTCCGACGAGGAGGAGTGGACGTGGTGACGGTCGCGCGGCCTCCGCAGCGTGGTTAGGTGCACCTCGTCCGGCTCGCTCCGACGCTCGGCAGCGAAATCCGCAAGACCCGTCCGTGCTTGATCGACCCGTGGCCGGCGACCGCGCGTTACGCCTACTTCAGCCACGTCTCGGCGAACGCGAGAAACGCGCTGCTGCTCTGGCGGCTGCCGCGCATGCGGGGCGTCACCATCCCCACCGCGCGCGTGCCGTTGATGATCACGTCGGCTGACTTCGCCGGGATGAACGTGGAGCGGATCGTGTACGGATTGTGGGGCGCGCCCACCCGGCTCTCGATCACGAAGGGCTCGTAGAAGTCGCGCCACACCAGGTCGATGGCGTACCCGTCGGCCTTGATGCTCTCCTTCCACGCGGTGGCCGTGTCTCCGCTCCGCTCGAACCGCGCGAGGCGGACGGGAAAGGGCTTCTCGGCATACGCGGGGTCGAAGGCGGTCATGAGCCGGGTCGCCACGTACTCGGCCAGCTTCTCGTTGTCCGCAAACGCCAGCCGGACGTCGTCCGGCGTCGGGCCGTCCCCCTTGACGTCGCTCGTCACGAAACACACGTGGCCGTCGCCGGCCGGGCTCTGATACACGCGCCAGAAGCTGACGCTCGTCGACGGCGGGGCCCCGTCCTTCATCACGAGGCGGATGCCGGGGTTCTCGCCGATCACCGCCACCCGGGCGTCGGTCAGGTCCGAGGGCGTCTGGGCCGAGGCGGCCGCGCCGGCGACCGCGAGCGCGATGAGCGCGGCGAGAGCCGCGACGTTCCGGCGGCGAGGCCGCCGGCATTCCGGGCGTCCGAAGCGCGACATGGGTCACCTCCTCCGCGTCCTCGAGGCCGGCCGAAGACGCCTTGCCGGGTTCACGGGCGCATCTTCGCGTGCCACGCGGCGAGCACCTCGGCTTCCCGCGTCAGGCCGATGCCGTTGATCTTGCCCTCCAGGGTCGCCGCCTGTTCCGCCGCGGGGCGCGTCTTGTGCCAGTCGAGCGTGTCCTTCGCGGTCACCGCCACCGGGCGGAACGTGAGGCCCCTGGCGATCGCCTTGCGGCTGTCGCGCCGCTGGTAGCCCGCGGTGCGGCCGACCGGCGGCTGCCACACGGGCATGTCGCGCCAGGGGCGGACGCGCTGCGACTGCAGGAAGTCCCACGGCACCCACGTGAACTGCGCGCCGGCCGCGGTGACGGCCTTCACGCCGTAGAGCATCTCCGCGATGGTCAGCGGATGGGCCGGCCCGACGGCGTTGTACAGGCCGAACTCGCGCATCTCCGCCATGCGCACCGTCCACTCCGCGAGGTCGCGCGCGTCGATGAACTGGCACGGGTCCTCCGGCCGGTCGGGCGCGAGGACTTCCCCGCCCCGATCGATGCGCGCCGGCCACCAGGTGAAGCGATCCGTCCGGTCGAGCGGACCGACGATGAGGCAGGGACGGATCACGGTCCACATGCCGGGATACGTCGCCTTCACTTCCTCCTCGGCGCGGACCTTGAGCGGCCCGTAGTACCGCGAGGCGTCCCGGGGATCGAGCGTGTACGGATCGAGGCCGGCGGGCATCGAGGCCACCGGGCTGGTCTCGTCGAGCCCGATGATGCTCTGGTCGCTGTAGGTGGAGGTGGTCGAGATGAAGATGTAGTGCTTCACGTGGCCGGCCAGGTGGCGGCCGGCGTTCCGCACCCAGGCGGGAAACGTCGTGGGGTTGTCGATCACCACGTCGAAGGTCCGGCCGGCGAGCGCGCTGGTGTCGCTGTTGAGATCGCCGACCAGCTCCTCGTGCACCTTGCCCTTGAAGAAGTCGGGCCGCGTCTTGTTGCGGTTGAAGAGCGTCACGCGGTGCCCGCGCGCCAGCGCGTATTCCACCTGCTCCGGTCCGGTGAATCCGGTCCCGCCCAGGATCAGGATGCTGAGCGGCGCGGGCGCTTCTCCCCACTTCGGCAACGCGCCAAGGCCGAGCGCCCCGCCGGCGGCGGCGATGCTCTTGATGAACGTGCGGCGATCGGTCGCCATCAGCGGTCTCCTCCTGCTCGTTCTGCCTGCCGGCGGCCGAGCCACCACGCGTTGCCGACCCACGCGGCCGAAAGCGGCACGGCCGCCCACGCCACGCCCGCGACGCCGAGCCCGAAGATGGTCAACAGGCCGGCCGACCACACGCCCACCTGGTCGCCCAGCCGGTACACCACGGTGTCGATGACGCTCTTCGCCTTGTACTTGTCCTCGCGCGACAGCACCGTGAACAGCACCTCGCGGGTCGGCCGGGCGAACGCGTAGTTGCCGGCGCGGCGCAGCACGATGAAGCCGACGACGATGCCGACCGAGGGGACGAGGCCGAGCAGGGTGAAGCCGGCGAGCGTGGCGGCCGGCACGAGCGTGAGCGTGACGGCCACGCCCAGCGCGCTTGAGGACCCGGCCGGTCAGGAAGATCTGGGCGGCGAGCGTGAGGGCGTTCACCAGCAGGTCCACGCGCGCGAAGAACACGGTGCGCGCCGCCCGGGTCACGAACGACGCGTTCACGATGCTGGCCTGCTGCACGTAGAGGAACGTGGAGAGGCTCGAGTAGAGCAGCATG
This sequence comes from uncultured Acidobacteriota bacterium, assembly GCA_963812185.1. GTDB lineage: Bacteria > Acidobacteriota > Vicinamibacteria > Vicinamibacterales > JAHECP01 > JAHECP01. The sequence goes on along the minus strand of CAWEUE010000005.1, from coordinate 252,787 downwards.
TAGACGCAGATGCCCAGCAGGTACGGGGATCGAACGGCGTGGGCGAAGCCGGCCAGCACGCCGCCGCCGATCACCTGATCGGCTTCGCCGCGCGGCGCCGCGGCCGCCGCCGGCGCCCGCGTGTGCATCGCGGCCGACACGCGGCCGAGCCGCCGCACGCAGAACACGCCGAACTCGAGGAGCGCGATCGACGCGAGGAGGAGCCCCGGCGCGCCCACGCGCTGGACGGCGCCGGCCGTCAGGCTGGAGCCGGCGATCGCGCCCACCGTGGCGGCCCCCGCGAGGAACCCGAACAGGCGCTTGCCCTGGTCGCTCGTGAACACGTCCACCATGAACTGCCAGAACACGGACACGACGAACAGGTTGAACACCGACGTCCAGACGAAGAACACGCGGCCGGCCCAGAGGTTCGCGTCTCCGGCCGTGGTCCTGAACAGGATCAGGAAGACGAGCAGGTTCAGCATGAAGAAGCGGTAGGTCACGCTGATGAACCGCGCGCGGGTCAGCCGGGCCACGAGCGCCCCGAACGGCGCGTTGACCGCGACCATGGCGACGAGCGTGCCGGTGAACAGCCACGGCAGGTTGCCGACGCCGCCCGCGACGCCGACCTCGTCCCGGATGGGGCGGATCACGTAGTACGCGAAGAACACGCTGAAGAGGTAGAGCGCGGACCAGGCGAGCGCCGGCGTCTCGTCCGGCTCGACGTTCAAGAGGCGTCTCAGCATCGGACAGAGGATACCCGCGAACGCCGCCGGACGACAGGAAACACTCGCGGTTCGTGGTAGCCTTTCGCTCTGTCCGGCTGTCACCGCAGCCGGCGGGAGGTCCCCGTGCGACTGTCGAACATGATCTCCGCGGTCGATCTACACGCGTGCGGCGAGCCGGGACGCGTGATCGTGGGCGGCGTGCGCGATGTGCCGGGCCGGACGATGTTCGAGAAGATGAAGCATCTCGAGCGGCACCACGACGACCTGCGCAAGCGGATGCTGCGCGAGCCGCGCGGCTTCCCCGCCGCCAACTGCAACCTGATCCTCCCGCCCACCCGGCCCGAGGCCGACGCGGGCTTCGTCATCATGGAGCAGGTGGAGTACCCGGCCATGTCGGGCACGAACACCATCTGCGTGGCCACCGCGCTGCTCGAGACGGGCATGGTGCCGATGCGCGAGCCGGTCACCGAGCTGGTGCTCGAGGCGCCGGCCGGCCTGGTCGGCGTGCGCGCGGAGTGCGCCAACGGGAAGGTGACGCAGGTGACGTTCCGCAACGTGCCGGCCTTCGCGGTCCACCTCGACAGGACGATCGAGGTGCCGCACCTCGGAAGAGTGACCGTCGACGTGGCGTGGGGCGGCATGTTCTACGTCATCGCGGACGCGGAGCCGTTCGGCCTGCGGCTCACCCCGGACGAGGGCCGCGACATCGTGCGCATCGGCGAGATGATCAAGGCCGCCACGCAGGAGCAGCTCCCGGTCGTCCACCCGGAGAACCCCGAGATCGCCGGGGTCACGATCGCGCAGCTGTCGGGACCGCCGCGGGCCGAGGGCGCGCACCGAAGGAACGCGGTGATCGTCTCCACCGGCAAGCTCGACTGGACGCGCCAGGCGACCTGGACCGGCGCGATCGATCGGTCGCCGTGCGGGACGGGCACCTGCGCGAAGATGGCGGCGCTGCACGCCAAGGGGCGGCTGGCGCTGAACCAGCCGTTCAACCACGAGGGCATCCTGGGCACCCTCTTCACCGGGTGCCTGGTCGAAGAGACCACCGTCGGACCCTACAGCGCCGTCGTGCCGACGATCAGCGGCCGGGCCTGGATCACGGGCTTCGCCCAGTATGTGGTGGACGCCGAGGACCCGTTCCCCGAGGGCTTCACGGTCGGAGACATCTGGGGCGCCGGCGTGTGAGGGGAGCGCGGCCATGACATTCGGCGTGAAGGGCGCGGGTCGGACGGCGGAGCCGGGCGGGCAGGGCCGGATCGTCCCGGCCATCACCACCGAGACGGTGATCGCGCTGGTGCTGCTCGCGGCCCTCTTCGGCGTGTTCGCCGCGCGGATGGGCGTCGCCTTCACCTTCAAGACGATGATGGCGACCGCGCACGACCTGCTGCTGAACACCGTGCTCTTCCTGATGGGCGTGCTGATCCTCGCCGGCGCGTTCACCTCGCTCGTCGCGGAGTTCGGCGTGGTCGCCGTCGCGAACCGGGCGCTGGCGCCGCTCATGGGCCCGCTCTTCGGCCTGCCCGGCGCGTCGTCCGTGGGAGCGGTGGCGTGCTACCTGTCGGACAACCCGGCCATCATGCCGCTCGGCCTCGACAAGGGCTTCCTGAAGTACTTCCGCCGCTGGCAGGTGACCACGCTGGTGAACCTGGGCACGGTCTTCGGGATGGGGCTGATCGTGACGACGTTCATGCTGGCGCAGTCGGCGCCGGGGCGCTCGCTCGGCCGGGCCGTGCTCATCGGCAACGCCGGCGCCATCCTCGGAGGCATCGTCGGCGTCCGGCTCATGGGATGGTTCGGACGGCGCAAGTACGGAAAGGACGTCATGGCGCTGTCCGCGGAGGAGGAGGGCTACGACACGCTCCGCTTCCGCGAGATCCGGCACGGGAACCGCGCCCAGCGCGCGCTGCAGGCCATGCTCGACGGGGGCGCGCACGGCGTGCAGATGGGCCTCGACATCATGCCCGGCGTGATCATCATCTGCACCCTGGTGATGATGCTCGCGTACGGGGCGCCGGCGGGCGGCTACACGGGCGCGGCCTACCAGGGCATCGGGTTCTTCCCCTGGATCGGCGCCAGGCTCTCGTTCGTCATCGAGCCGCTGTTCGGGCTGTCGGACCCGAGGGCGATCGCCTTCCCGGTGACGTCCTGGGCCTCGGTCGGCGCGGCGCTGGGCATGATCCCGCAGTTCCTCCAGACGGGGATCATCGGCGTCAAGGAAGTGGCGGTGCTGACCGCAATCGGGATCTGCAACGCCGGCTTCCTGAGCACGCACGTCGGCATGATGGACGGCCTCAAGGAGCGGGAGCTGACCTCGGTCGCCATCGCGACGCACTTCGTGGGCGGGCTGGCCGCGGGCGTCTTCGCCCACGGGCTCTTCCTGGTCCTGGGATAGGGGCTAGCCGCCAGCGCGGCTCAACCGCTCCCGGATGCGGAGCGACGTCGGGGTCCGGGAGAGCCCTCCGAGCGCGGTGCACCGGAGCTCCCGCGGCAGGCTCCTCCCGACGGTGTCCAGCGTCGCGATCACCTCGTCGAGCGGGATGACGGGGTCGAACCCGGCGAGCGCCATGTTGGCGCACGCGAGCGCGTTCGACGCGGCCATGACGTTCTTGCCGAGGCAGGGGACCTCCACGCGATCGGCGACGGGATCGCAGATCATGCCGAGCGAGTTCTGGAGGGCCATCGACGCGGCGGCCTCGCACTGCGCCGCCGTTCCGCCGCGCATCTGAACGACCGCCGCGGCCGCCATGCCGGCGGCGCTGCCGCCCTCGGCCTGGCAGCCGGCGAGCTCCGCGGAAAACGTGCTCCCGCGCGCGATGAACACCCCGATCATCCCGCCGGCGAACATCGCGCGCGCCACCGCCTCGTCATCGACGCCCATCTCGTCGCCGAGCCCGAGACACGCTCCCGGGAACGCCGCGCACGCCCCGGCGGTCGGCGCGGCGACGATGAGCCCCATCGAGCTCTTCACCTCCATGAGCGCGGTGACGTAGGCGATCACCCGGTTGAGGGCGCCGAGGTCGGCGAGCCGCCCCTCCGCCGCGGCGCGGACGTAGCCGGCCGCCTGCGGGCCGAGGATGCGGTCGGCGTAGTCCGTGCCCGACAGTCCGGCGGCGACCGACGACCTCAGCAGCTTCACGATGTCGATCATCCGGCCCAGCAGCGCGTCCTCCGGCTCGCCGGAGCGCTCGCATTCGTACGCGACGGCGAGATCCGCGAGCGCGAGCCCACGCGATTCGTTGAACGCCGCCATCTCGGCCCAGCTCGAGAACGGCACGGTGACGTGGTCCGGCGAGAGAATCGGCAGGACCGGCGAGAGCGTTCGCACGCGCGTCACGCCGGGAGCGGAGGCGAGCGCCGAGATCGCGTGCGGCTCGGGCTCGCGGTAGAACGTGAGGAGCTTCAGGGGCGCCGCGCCCCAGACGACGACGGCGTGCCGGTCCCCGGCGAACGAGACCGGACAGCCGTCGATCTCCACCACCTCGATCATCCCGCCGCCCGTCGAGATGGCGCGGATCTCGTGCCGCTCGTCTCTCGGACTCCAGGGTGAGATCGTAGGTGGAGGGATGCGAATGGCCGAAGTCGCCGATCGAGACGTCGACGTCGATGCCGGACTCCGCGATCGCGCGGGCCGAGTCGACTATCCTCTCGTCGCGCACGTCCCATCCGAGGAGCCCGCCGAACAGGCCCATGTCCGAGCCCTGGCTGGCGTGCGTGGTCGCGAGGGCGCCGCCAACGTCGAAGCGCACGGTCACCCGCTCGAACCGGCCTCCGGCCAGCTGGCGGGCGAGCAGCCCGATCCGGTTCGCGGCGGCGCAGTGCGAGCTCGACGGCCCGCGCATCACGGGACCGACGACGTCGTTGAAGATGCTCGGGTGGTGCGCGCGAACTTGTTCTTCCACCACAACCTCTCTGCCGTCAAGAGCTCTGCCCCTTCGACCCGTTTCCCTCGCTCAGGTCAGACGAGCCGCCAGTCCCGAGGGGATGTAGTATGCACCTGACCATGTCCCCCTGGACCGTCTTCGCGCTCGGCGTCGCCGGCGTGGTCCTCGCCGGCTGGGCGTTCACCGCGGCCGTCGTCCAGCTTCACATCCGCCGCTTCCGCGCCATGGACCCCAGCCTGCCGCTCGAGGCGCGAATGGCGGCTGCGCGCCTGACTCGGGGGCCGCTCATCGCCAGCATCGTCCTCGCGGGCGTGGCCCTGTTCGCGCTGGCCGACTGGGCGGTGCCACGGACGCACTCCGGCCTGCCCTACCTCGCCATCCTGCCGTCCGTCCTGGCGCTCTTTGCCCTTCAACTGCGCGAGGGTGGGCGCTTTGGAGCGGCGTTGGATGGTGTGCGTCCGGCGTGGCGGCCCTTCGTTCGCCTGTTCCTCCTGGTGATACTTCCGCCAGTCGCGGGCGTGCTGCTCCTTCTCCTGTTGGTGTTCGCCGGCTTCCACGCCATGGGTTGGGTGTGGCCGTCGCTGTCCTCCGGCGTTCGCGCGCTGGTCGCGGCCCTCATCGGAACGCTGGCCGTTGCGTGGATCTTACCAGTGCTAGGACCCGAGGCGTTGCGTCTGGCGCGGCGGGCACGACCGGTGGACGAGGGCCTGCGGGAGCGCATTCGGGCACTGGAAGACCGGGCGGGCGTGGCCGTCGACGGGGTCTACCGGATGCCTGGCCGGCTGTTTGGCGCCAACGCGTTCGCGACCGGCATGCGGCCCGGCCGGAGGTTGATCTTCGTGACGGACGAGCTGCTCGACCGGCTCGGACCCGACGAGGTGATGGCCGTCGTCGCGCACGAGCTCGCGCACCACGGCGGCGGCCACCTGCCGCGCCGCCTCGGCCGCAGCTACCTGCTGCTGCCGATCACGATGGGCGCCGTGCTGCTCGTGGCCGCGCTCGCGCCCGGCACCGCGCGGGCCTTTCCCCTTGCGACGGCCGGCGTTGGCATGTTCGCGGCGCTGTTCGTCTTCCAGCTGGTGGTGTTGTTTCCGCGCGTGCGCGCGAACGAGCACGAGGCCGACGCGGACGCCGCGACCTGGGTCAGCCGCGAGGCGATGGCGTCGGCGCTCGCGAAGCTTCAGGCGGCGCGCGCGGCCGGGCAGCCGCGGACGCGTCTCGAGCGCACGCTCGCCACGCATCCGGCGCTCGACGAGCGGGTGGAGCACCTCGAGGGGCCCGTGAGGTTCAATGGCCGGTGAGACCTGGAGTCAGGACCGAGAGCTCAGCACGGCTGTGGGCTTTGGGCTTGATTGGCCGGCACTACCGCCCCTTGGGCATCCGGCGCCCCGTGCCGGAGCTGCTGGAGTCGGCGGCTTCCTGGCAGGGGACGCACTTGCGCACGCCGGGCACGGCCTTCCGGCGGGCCTCGGGGATTGGCTCGCCGCACGCCTCGCAGTGCGTCAGGCTCTCGCCCTTCCCCATCGCCCCGCGGGCCTTCCGCACCGCCTTCTCGATGTGGGCGTCGATGTTGTCGTGGACCGAGCCTTCCTTGAACCAGCCACCTGCCATACGTGAATGATACACGGCGTGAACGGGGACGTGCCTGGTGCTTCGTGCCTGGTGCCTGGTGCAGTGCTCGGTGCTTCGTGCCTGGTGCGGGATCACGCTGGGCTGGAAGCGGTTTCACAACCGGGTCGGGTCCTGTCGCCGGACAGCCCACCGGTGCTCAGGCCCAAGAACGCGACCACGGCCGAGGGCCTTGCGCGCCGGCGGGCGCCCGTCCGGTGCCACCCGCAGAGGTTGTGAAACCGCTTCTCGCTGCTCAGAGCGTGACCACCCACGCCAGCCAGCCCGACGCCAGCCAGAAGGCGAGCGCGGCCGCCACGCCGACGGCCAGCGCGGGGCCCATGCGCATCCGCTGCCAGAGGAACAGCGACACGCCCAGGATGCAGACCACGCCCAGCGACCCGACGGCGAACGGCAGCCAGGCGTGCACGCCCCAGACGAGCCAGGCCGGCGGCCCGACGACGGTGCAGAGCAGCCGGCTCGGCGCGGGCGACACCGGCCGCGCGAACAGGAGGATGACGAGGGAGACGACGCTCAGCGCCGCGTAGGCGAGCACGGCGCCCTTGAGCGCGAGGGTCGCCGACCGATGCAGGGGATCTGCGTTCACGGGATGAATGATAGCGTGTCGGGCCGGATTCGAGATCGGGCCGGCTAAAGCCGGCCCCCACGTACGCTCGATCGGGCCGGCTAAAGCCGGCCCCCACGTACACTCGATCGGGCCGGCTAAAGCCGGCCCATCAGCCCTTACGACAGCGCGCGCGCCTGTCGGATGACGTCGCGGAGCTTCACGCGCGTGCCGCCGGCCAGGAGGCCGATCCGGAACAGCCGCGCGCCCAGCCAGATCGCGCCCCACGTCGACAGCACGAGCATCGCGAACGCGCCCGCGATCTCCCACCACGCCAGCGCGCCGGGATCGAGGCTCGCCCGCAGCACGACGAGCGGCGCCGCGCTGAAGGGCACCCACGTCAGCACCCGCGCCACGGTTCCGTGCGGGTCGGTGATGAGCACCGACATCAGCATCAGCGGCACCACCGCCATCAACGAGAACACCATCGCGTACTGCTGCGCCTCGCGCATCGTCGAGCCCAGCGAGCCGCTGCCGAGCATCAGGCTGCCGAAGAAGAGGTACGCCACGAGGAAGAAGGGCACCGCCACGGCCAGCGCCAGCCACGGCACCGACACGTGCGCCGCGACCAGGAGCGGCGCCACGCCCACGGTGAGGACGAGCAGCATCACGAGCCACGTCGCGATCTGCAGCAGCCCGGCGCCGCCCAGCCCGACCAGCTTGCCCGCCAGGATCTCGTCGGCGTTCGCGGAGGCGAGCAGCACCTCCACGACCTTGTTCTCCTTCTCGGTCGCGGTGCCCTGCAGCAGGTAGCCGGACGACATCATGACCGACACGAGGAAGAGCACCATGAAGAGCACCGGCACGACGACCCGTATGACCGACGCGGCCACGCCGCCGTCGGTCACGGCGCCCTCGCGCGTCACGGCGAACCGCCGCGCCTCCTTCACCGGCGTCGTCACGCGCTCGGCCACCTTCGCGTCCACCCGGCCGGCCAGCAGCCGCTCGCGCAGCAGCCGGCCGAGGGACGACCGCGCGTCCGAGCCGCCGGTGGTGACGGCATCGGGCGAGTACGCGTCGACCACGCCCGTGTCCATGTAGTCGGGCGGGATCACGAAGTAGCCCTTGATCGCCGACGCCACGAGCGCGTGCCGCGCCTCGGCCTCGCCCGCGTAGGGCCGGAACACGAGCCGCGACGCCACCAGCGCGCGGTCGAGCGCGCCCTTCTGCCCCGCCGTCTCGAGCGCCTGCCGCACGTCGTCGGGCACCGCGGGCCGGCCGGCGGTGGTCTCGCCCTCCAGCCCCAGCACGCCCGCGCCGTCCACCACGCCGTAGACGACGGGCTTGTGGGCGTTCTTCTGGATGAAGTACACCGGCACGCCCACCACCACGCCGTAGAGCGCGATGAACACGGGCATGCCGAACGTGGCCACCAGATACCCCACGCGCTTCACGGTCGAGAGGAACTCGAACGCGGCCACCGTACGCGCCTGCCGCCAGCGGATCATGCCTGCCCCTCCCGGACGACGCGGAAGAAGATGTCCTCGATGGACGCGAGGACGGGCTCGAAGCGCTCGATGGCGGCGCCGGCGGCGATCAGCGCGGCGAGCGCCGCGTCGGGCGCCACGCCGTCGGCCAGCAGCAGCTTCCATGCGCCGTTCGCCTCGCGCGCGGCGCGCGCCACCTGCGGCACCGCCGGCAGGTCGCCGCGCGCGCCCACGCGCACCTCGGGCAGCGAGTAGCGCCGGCGCACCTCGTCCACCGCGCCGTAGACCATCAGCCGCCCGCAGTCCACGAGCGCCACGCGGTCGCAGATCGCCTCCACCTCGCTCATGTGGTGCGTCGAGAGGATGGTGGAGAGCCCCTTCGCGCGGCGCTCGGCGAGCAGGTCGAGCACCAGCCGCACGTTGATCGGGTCCAGGCCCGTGGTCGGCTCGTCGAGCACGCACAGCTCGGGGTCGGTCATGAGCACCGAGGCGATCTGCACCTTCTGCCCCATGCCCTTGCTCAGGCGCTCGATCTTCCAGTTGATGGTGTGCGCGAGCTCGAGCCGCTCGAGCCAGTCGAGCGCGCGGCGGCGCGCCTCGGCGCGCGCGAGGCCCTTGAGCGCGCCGAAGTAGGTCATCACGTCGCCGACCTTGAGCTTCCGGTAGAGGCCGCGCTCCTCCGGCAGGTAGCCGAGCCGGTCGAGGTGCGCCCGGCGGCGCGCCTCGCCGAACACCCGGACCTCGCCCGCGTCGGGCCGGATGATGTCCATCAGGATGCGGATGAGCGTGCTCTTGCCGGCGCCGTTCGGCCCGAGCAGGCCGAAGATCTCGCCGCCCGGCACGTCGAACGACACGTCGCGCAGGGCGGCGGTCTCGCCGTAGCTCTTGGAGAGCCCCGCGAAAGCCAGGACTGGGGGCATGGGGGGGTGATGGTAACACGGCCTCGAGGCTGGCGCAGGGCTGAAGCCCTGCGCTACGTACTCCCCCGTAGCGCCCGGCGCTACGTACCCCCCGGTAGCGCCCTGCGCTACGTACCCCCGTAGCGCACACCTTCAGGTGTGCGCCGAGTGGCGCGGGGCCAGGCCGTGCGCTACAGTAGGAGATACGGCCTGCGCCTCGCGACCTTTCCACCGCCGAGCGCCGGGTCACGAGGCGTGCGCCGGGTCCAAGCCCTGAAGGAGGGCCCGCATGAACGCTCGCGTCGCCGCGCTCCGCCAGCAGTCCCTCGACACCGAGCCCTGGCTCTCGACCGAGCGGGCGGAGCTCCTCACCGCCTACTTCCGCACGGCCGAGCCGGCCTCCGTGCCGGTGCAGCGCGCCCGCGCGTTCGCGTACATCCTCGAGCACAAGACGATCCACATCGGCGACGGCGAGCTCATCGTCGGCGAACGCGGACCCTCGCCGAAGGGGACGCCGACCTACCCCGAGCTCTGCTGCCACAGCCTGGCCGACTTCGACGTGCTCGACACGCGCGAGAAGATCCGGTTCAAGGTGTCGCCCGAGGCGCGGCGCACGCAGGAGCAGGACATCATCCCGGTCTGGCAGGGCCGCTCGATGCGCGACCGGCTCTTCGAGCAGATGACGCCGGCGTGGAAGGACGCCTACGAGGCGGGCCTCTTCACCGAGTTCATGGAGCAGCGCGCGCCGGGCCACACGGTGCTCGGCGACGTGATCTACCGCAAGGGCTTCCGCGACCTGCAGGGGGACATCGACGCCGCGCTCGCCGCGCTCGACTTCTTCAACGACGCCGAGGCGTACGACAAGCAGGAAGAGCTGAGGGCGATGCGCATCGCCGCGGACGCCATCGTCCGGTTCGCCGAGCGCCACGCCGAGCAGGCGCGCGCGCTGGCCGCGGCCGAGAAGGACGCGGCGCGCCGCCGCGAGCTCGAGACGATCGCCGAGACGTGCGCCTGGGTCCCGGCCAACGCGCCGCGCACGTTCCACGAGGCGCTCCAGGCGTACTGGTTCGTGCACCTCGGCGTCATCACCGAGCTGAACACGTGGGACTCGTTCAACCCCGGGCGGCTCGACCAGCACCTGTACCCGTTCTACAAGCGCGAGCGCGAGGCCGGCACGCTCACCGACGAGCAGGCGCTGGAGCTGCTGCAGTGCTTCTGGGTGAAGTTCAACAACCAGCCGGCGCCGCCCAAGGTGGGCGTGACGGCGGCCGAGAGCGGCACCTACACGGACTTCGCCAACATCAACAGCGGCGGCCTCAAGCCCGACGGGTCGGACGGCGTCAACGACCTCACGTACCTGATCCTGGACGTCATCGACGAGATGCGCCTGCTGCAGCCCTCGTCCAACATCCAGCTGAGCAGGAAGAACCCCGACCGCTTCCTGAAGCGCGCGGCGCGCATCATCCGCAAGGGCTGGGGCCAGCCCTCCATCTTCAACGCCGACGCCGTCGTCGACGAGCTGGTGCGCATGGGCAAGTCGCTCGCCGACGCCCGGCAGGGCGGCACGAGCGGCTGCGTCGAGGTGGGCGCCTTCGGCCGCGAGGCCTACATCCTCACCGGCTACTTCAACCTGCCGAAGGTGCTCGAGATCACGCTCAACGGCGGCGTGGACCCGCGTTCGGGCAAGCGCATCGGCGCCGACACGGGCACGTCGTGGGCGACGTTCGAGGACCTGTACGAGGCCTACCGCCGGCAGCTCCAGCACTTCTTCGACATCAAGATCCGCGGCGCGAACGTCATCGAGCGGCTCTACGCCACGCTCATGCCGGCGCCGTTCCTCTCGACGCTCATCGACGACTGCATCGCGAAGGGCCGCGACTACAACGCGGGCGGCGCGCGCTACAACACGACCTACATCATGCCGGTCGGCCTGGGCACGGCCACCGACTCGCTGGCGGCCGTCCGCCGGCACGTGTTCGAGCGCGGCGCGTTCGACGCCGTCGCGCTCCGGCGCGCGCTCGCCGACGATTTCGCCGGCCACGACCGCCTCTGGCGCGCCGCCTGGAACGACTCGCCGAAGTACGGCAACGACGACGAGTCGGCCGACGATCTGCTGCGCCGGATCGTCGACACGCTGCACGCCATCGTCGAGGGCCGGCCGAGCCCGCGCGGCGGCCAGTACCGGCTGAACTACCTGTCCACGACCTGCCACGTGTACTTCGGCTCGGTCATCGGCGCGACGCCCGACGGCCGCAAGGCCGCGATGCCCGTCTCCGACGGCATCTCGCCCGTGCAGGGCGCCGACCGCGAGGGCCCGACCGCGGTGATGAAGTCGGCCGCGAAGATCGACCACGTCCGCACGGGCGGCACGCTCCTCAACCTGAAGTTCTCGCCGCAGGCGCTCGAGGGCGACACGGGGATCGACAAGCTGGCCAGCCTGGTCCGCTCCTACTTCAAGCTCGACGCCCACCACGTGCAGTTCAACGTGGTCACGGCCGCCACCCTGCTCGACGCGCAGGCGCACCCCGAGCGGCACCGCGACCTCATCGTGCGCGTGGCCGGCTACAGCGACTACTTCTGCGATCTCACGAAGCCGCTGCAGGACGAGATCATCGCCCGCACCGAGTGGGGCGGCTTCGACGCGCGGCCGGCGTCCGCCCCCGAGCCGGCGGCCGCCGCGAGCCGGACCTGACCTGTGACGGAACCGGACGCTCACGCGCCGACCGCCCCCGACCCCGCCGCCGTCACGGGCGTGGTGTTCCGCGTCGAGCGCTTCGCCGTGCACGACGGCCCCGGCATCCGCACCACGGTCTTCCTCAAGGGCTGCCCGCTGCGCTGCTGGTGGTGCCACAGCCCCGAGAGCCAGTCGCCCGACCCGGAGGTGCTCGTCCACCCGGACCGCTGCGAGCGCTGCGGCACCTGCCTCACGGTCTGCCCCAACGACGCCATCGTCGAGGAGAACGGCCGCTTCGTCACCGTGGCGGCGCGGTGCCAGACGTGCGGCACGTGCGTGGAGGAGTGCCCCTGCGGCGCGCGCGCGCTGGCCGGCACCCGCACCACCGTGGCGCAGGTGATGGAGACGCTCGAGCGCGACGTGATCTTCTTCGACGAATCCGGCGGCGGCGCCACCTTCTCGGGGGGCGAGCCCCTGATGCAGCCCGAGTTCCTCGCGGCGCTCCTCGACACCTGCCGCGCGCGCGGCATCCACACCGCCGTCGACACCTCGGGCATGGCCCCCTGGGACGTGCTCCGCCGCATCGCCGCGAAGGCCGACCTCTTCCTCTTCGACGTGAAGATCGTCGACGACGCGCGGCACCGTCAGTTCACGGGCGGATTCGAACGTCCAGATCCTCGAGAACCTCGGCCGCCTCACCCGCCTCCACGACAACATCCGCGTCCGCTTCCCCCTCGTCCCCGGCGTCACCGACGACGACGAGAACGTGGGGCGGGTGGCGCGCCTGGTCCACTCGCTCGGCCTGCCCGGCGTGGATCTGCTGCCCTACCATCGGGCCGGGCTGGCGAAGTACGCCCGTCTCGGCGTCGACTACCGCCTGGCCGACACCGAGGTCCCGTCCGGCATGGCCGTCAAGGCCATCGCCGACCGGCTGACGGGGTTGGGGCTGCAGGTGCGCGTCGGCGGCTGAGTAGCGCTCAGAGGGCAGCCGTCAGGGGGCAGCGGCCAGGTAGAGCCAGCCACGCTGTCAACGTCGTAGGATGCTCTTCCTGGCCGCTGACCGCTGACGCCTGACCGCTGAGCCCTGCTAGAATCCCCCCACCCCCAGGAGGACATGCCATGACCCGCCTGCCGCTCGTCGTCGTGACCGCCGTCGCGCTCGCCGTCTGCGCCTCGTCCGCCGCGCTCGCGCAGGAGACGCCCACCGAGCGCGAGGCGGCGCGCGGCGTCCTGCAGAAGCTCGACGCGCTCGAGCGCTCGCTCGACGTGCCGTCGATCGTGAAGACGCTCACCGCGCCGAACCCCGCGCGCGAGAAGGTCGTGGCGCGCGCGAAACAGCTCATGGACACCGAGCTGCTCGCGCTGGGCGACGACATCACGAAGCACCCCGAGATCGGGTTCACCGAGAAGCGGTCGGTCAAGCTGCTCATCGCCTGGCTCGACGAGCACGGGTTCCGGACCGAGGCGCCGGTGGCCGGCCTCGACACGGCGTTCGTGTCGGAGTGGACGGGCAGGCCCGGCGGTCCGACGCTGGGGGTGATCGTCGAGTACGACGCGCTGCGCGGCACCGAGCGGCCGTTCCACGGCGACCAGCACAGCACGCAGGGACCGATTGGCCTGGCCGCCGCGGTCGCGATGGCCGAGTACCTGCAGCAGTCCGGCACGCCGGGGAAGGTGGTCGTCTACGGCACGCCGGGCGAGGAGATGATGCCGCCCAACGCGAAGACGGTGATGTACGACGCGGGCGTGTTCAGCGGCGCCGACGTGATCGTGCGCAGCCACTCGAGCGTGGCGACCACGCGGCCCGCCCCCGGGTTCGGCACGTGCTGCATGAACATCGACGGCGTGAAGTACGTCTTCGCGGGCGCGCCGGCGCACCAGCTCGCGTCGTGGAACGGGCGCAACGCGCTCGAGGGCGTGATCCACCTGTTCGAGAACATCGACAGCGTGCGGAGCAACATGCGTCCGGAAACGCGCATCCAGGGCGTCATCACCGAGGGCGGGGCGGCGCCGAACGTGGTGCCGGACCGGGCGGTGGCCGACTTCTACATCCGCTACCCGGACGAGGTGTACCTGCGCACGGTGCGCGAGTTCGTGGACAACGCGGCGAAGGCCGCCGCGCTCTCGACGGGCACGAAGGTGAAGATCGACTACTACGGCAAGGCGCGCGACGGCATCTCGGTCGCGACGCTCGCCGAGGTGGGCTTCGCCTACATGAAGCAGTACGGCGCGACCAACGTGATCCCGGATCCGGGCAAGCCGCAGGGGTACGAGGAGACGGGCAGCGTGTCGAGCGCGATTCCCGGGCTGGGCTTCAGCTCCCAGTCGTCGACCTGGCCCAACCACACCTACGGGATGGAAACCGACGCGCTGGCCAAGGTGGGGCACCACGGCTTCACGGTGGACGCGCAGGCGATGACGGCGCTGCTCTTCGACTTCGCCACGCGCGCCGACTACCGCGCGGCGGTCGAGCGCGAGTTCGACGGCATCAAGCAGCTTTTCGGGGAGTACACGAGCGCGCTCGAAAAGACCTACACCGTGCCCGAGGTGAAGGATCCCAAGTAGCGGTGCGCGTCAATGCAGCGGCGCGTCGTTGGTGATCGACATCGCCACGGCGCGCCATTCGCCCGCGAGCTTCTTCCAGACCACAACGCAACTGCCTTCGGTCGTGGCGACCTCTTCCCCGCGCTGCCACGTCGTGCGCTCGCGGCCGACGGCGTACGCCAGGTCACCGCTCGCCGACACGTCGACCAGGCTCAGGCGGCCTTCGACCGAGATGAGGGTGCGGTACGCCTCGTCGACGGCGTGGCGGATGGCGTCCAGGCCGTGGATGGGCGGCCGGCTCGGCGTCAGGTAGACCGCGTCGGCGGCGACGAAGCGCATGAAGCCGTCCAGGTCCTTCCGCCGCTCGGCCTCGTACCACTGGGCGTCCTGGTCTCGGATGGTCTGCTCGTCCGGGCTCATCGCGTCCCCTTTCCATGCACGGCGTGTGCACAGAGGATACGCGAAAACCTAGTCCACAGTCAGCGTCTTGCTGAGGTTGCGGGGAAAATCCGGGTCGAGGCCGCGCGCGACGCTCAAACGGTAGGCCAGCAGCTGCAGCGGAATCGTGGCCAGCAGCGGGTTGAGCAGCGCGCCCGCGACGGGCAGCGCGACGAGGTCGTGCACGTTCGCCTCGAGGCTGGCGTCGGGCTCGGCGATCGCGATCGCGCGTCCGCCGCGCGTCGTCACCTCGTTCACCGCGCTCACCATCACCGGCACGTCCTCCGGGCCGACGATGAAGACCACCGGGTAGCCCTCGTCGACCGCGCTGAGCGGCCCGTGCTTGAACTCGGTGCTGAGCATGCCCTCGCAGTGCGCGTAGGTGATCTCCTTCAGCTTGAGCGCGCCCTCGAGCGCGATACCGAAGGTCAGGCCGTAGCCGAGCTGGTAGAGGTCGCTCCGGTCCGCGAGCGCGGGCACGAGCGCCTCGACCGCCTGATCGACGGCCTCGAGCGTGGTCGCCAGCAGGTCCGGCAGGCGCCGCAGCTCGTCGGCCGGCCGGCCGCCCATCCGGCACGCGAGGTAGAGGAACGCCGCGACCTGGTTGATGAAGGTCTTGGTCGCCGGCACGCTGATCTCGTAGCCGCACGCGAGAGGCAGGTACGCGCGGCTCTTGTGCATCAGCGTCGAGCCGATCACGTTGAGCAGCCCGAGCGACGTGACGCCGCGCGCGTCGGCGACGGCGAGCGCGTTCAGCACGTCCTTGGTCTCGCCGCTCTGGCTCACGAACACCGCGACGTCGGACGGGTCGAGCGCCGGGCCGTACTGCGCGACGAACTGGGGCGCCAGGACGGGCACGACCGGCCGGCCGGCCAGCCGCGCGGCGTAGGTCGCGCCCACCAGGCACGCGTGGTAGCTCGTGCCGCACCCGACGTAGTAGAGGTGGCGCGCGCCGCGCATGGCCGCCGCCATCGGCTCCACGTGCGGCGACGCGTCGAGCAGGTGCAGCAGCTCCGCCGCCGCCCGCGGCTGCTCGTGGATCTCCTTGAGCATGAAGTGCGCGTAGCCGCCCTTCACCGCGGCGTCCATGCCGCCCGTGAAGACCTCGGGCTCGCGCGACACCGCCCCGCCGTCGCTCACGCGGCTGAGCTCGACGCCCCCGGGCGAGAGCGCCGCGATCTCGCCGTCCTCCATACGCAGGATCCGCGCGGTCAGCGGCAGGATGGACGGCAGGTCCGACGAGCAGCACGTGAACCCGTCGCCGAGCCCGACGACGAGGCCCGAGCCCTTCTTGAACGCGTACAGCCGGTCGTCCGCAGCCGACCCGATGACGAACGCGTAGTCGCCCTCGAGCAGCGAGTAGGCCTTCCGGATCGCGTCCACCACCGACGCGCCGCGATCGACGTACCGCTCGACGGCGTGCACGCACGACTCGCCGTCGTTGGTCGACCGGACGGTCATGCCCTCGTCCGCGAACAGCTTCCGCAGCTGCACGTTGTTGACGACGTTTCCGTTGTGCGCGCCGACCAGGTCGCCGTCGCTGTCGAGGTGGGGCTGCGCGTTGACCTGCGACGGCGCGCCGAAGGTCGCCCAGCGCAGCTGCACGATGCCGCGCCGTCCGGCCAGCTCCGCGAACCGCAGCTGCGCGGCCACCTCGTCCACCCGCCCCACGTCCTTGCGCAGGTCCACGTGGCCGTCGCCGTCGATGGCCGCCATCCCGACCGAGTCGTACCCGCGGTAGGCCAGGCGCCGGGCGGCGCCGAGGAGGAGATCGCCCAGGGGCCGATCAGAAGCCGCGACGAATCCGAAGATGCCGCACATGCCGATCACCGAGCGTATCACAAGAGCTGGCGCCTCATGTACAGTGGGGGGTGACGGCCGGCCTGAAGGCCGGCACTACGTACTGACTGCTGCCCCCTGACCGCTGCTTGCCCGCCGGAGCCTTAGCGGAGGCGGGCCCCCTGAATGAAACCTCTGAAGATCGGCATCGGCGGCGTGCGCGGCCTGGTCGGCGAGACCTTCACGCCGGAGCTCGCCGCGGGGTTCGCCCAGGCGTTCGCCACCTACCTCGACGGCGGGCGCGTGCTGGTCGGCCGCGACACGCGGCCGTCGGGGCCGATGGTGACGGCGGCCGTGACCTCGGGCCTGCTCGCCGCCGGCTGCGAGGTGATCGACCTGGGCGTCGTCCCGACGCCCACGCTGCAGCTCGCCGTCCCGTGGCTCGAGGCGCGCGGCGGCGTCGCCGTGACGGCCGGCCACAACCCGTCCGGCTGGAACGCGCTCAAGTTCGTCCGCGGCGACGGCCTCTACCTCAGCGCCGTGCAGGCCGAGGAGCTGCTCGACGTCTACCACCAGGGCGAGTTCGTGAAGGCGCCGTGGGACCGCATCGCGCGCGCCGTCGGGCGGCGCGACGACGCCGTGGCGCACCATCTCGAGGCGCTGGCGCGCGCGGTGGACGTCGCGGCGGCGCGCGGGCGGCGCCTGCGCGTGGCCGTGGACTGCTCCAACGGGGCCACGGCCGCGCTCGTGCCGCGCTGGCTCGACGCGCTCGGCTGCGACGTGGTGGCGATCAACGACGACCCCGGCGCGCCGTTCGCGCACGACCCGGAGCCGCGGCACGACACGATGACGCAGGCGGCGGCGCTCGTTCGCGCGGCCGGCGCCGACATCGGGTTCGTGCACGACGCCGACGGCGAGCGCCTCGGCCTGGTGGACGAAACGGGCCGCGCGCTCTCCGAGGAGCTCACGCTGACGCTTGCCGCGGCCATCCGCCTCGCGCGCCGCGCCGGCCCCGTCGTCACCAACGTGTCCACGACGGGCGCCGTGGACCTCGTGGCGGCGCGCCACGGCGCGCCGGTGGTGCGCACACCCGTCGGGCAGGCCTACATCTCGGAGGCAATCCTGGAGCACGACGCCGTCATCGGCGGCGAGGGCAACGGCGGCGTCGCCGTGCCCGAGGTGCAGGCCACGCACGACAGCGCGGCCGCCATCGGCCTGCTGGTCGAGCACCTGGCGACGTCGGGGCGCCCGCTCTCGGCGCTGGCGGCGGAGCTGCCCGCGCTCGTCATGACCAAGGCGCGCGTGCCGGTGCCGCCCGACGTGATCTACACGGCGCTCGGCGAGTTCCGCGAGGCCGTCGAGGACGAGCGCGGCGCGGAGGTGGACGAGACCGACGGCGTGAAGGTGTCCTGGCCGGACGGCTGGGTGCACGTGCGCGCGTCGAACACCGAGTCGATGATCCGGATCATCGCCGAGGCCGCGACGGCCGCGCGCGCCGCCGCGCTGGCCGACTGGGCGCGGGACCGCCTGCGCCGGTAGGACGCGCATGAGAGCCATCCCGACGCTGAAGATCAGCGTGTCCGGCGTGCGCGGCGTGGTGGGCGACTCGCTCACGCCGGTGCTCCTCACGCGCTTCGCGCAGGCGTTCGGCACCACCGCGGGCGGCGGGCGCGTCGTCATCGGCCGCGACCCGCGCACCTCGGGCGAGATGGTGCGGCAGGCGGTCGTCGCCGGGCTGCTCTCGACCGGGTGCCGCCTGGTGGACCTCGGCGTGTGCCCGACGCCGACCGTCCAGCTGATGGTGCGGCGCCTCGAGGCGCGCGGCGGCGTGGCCGTCACGGCGAGCCACAACCCGCCCGAGTGGAACGCGCTCAAGTTCGTGGGCGGCGACGGCCTCTTCCTCAGCGCCGGGCGCGGGCGCGAGCTCCTCGACGTCTACCACCAGGGCGAGTACCTCAAGGTGGACGGCGCGCGCATGCGCCCGATCGAGTCGAGGCCCGACGCCATCGACCAGCACGTCGGCGCCGTGCTCGAGGCGCTCGGCCGGCTCTCCGCCTCGCCCCGGCGCCTGCGCGTCGTCCTCGACGCGTGCAACGGCGCGGGCTCGGTGGCCGGGCCGCGGCTGCTCGACGCGCTGGGCGTCGAGACGATCGCCATCAACGCCACGCCCGACGGGTCGTTCCCGCGGCCGGCGGAGCCCACCCCCGAGAACCTGGCGGCGCTCGGCGCGGCGGTGCGCGAGCGCGGCGCCGACGTCGGCTTCGCGCAGGACATGGACGCCGACCGCCTGGCGGTCGTCACCGAGACGGGCTCGCCGGTGAGCGAGGAATACACGCTGCTGCTCGCGGCGAGCCACGTGCTGGCGAACACGCCGGGCACGGTCGTGACCAACCTCTCGACGACGCACGCGCTCGACGCGGTGGCGGCGGCCGCCGGGTGCGCGGTGGTCCGATCGAAGGTGGGCGAGGCGCACGTGGCGGGCGCCATGGTCCGCGAACGCGCGGTCATCGGCGGCGAGGGCAACGGCGGCGTGATCTACCCCCGCGTGAACTTCGCGCGCGACAGCCTGGTGGGCATGGCGCTCGTGCTGCACGGCCTGGCCGCCGCGAAGCGGCCGATCTCGGAGGTCGTCGCGGCGCTCCCGCCGGTGCACATGGTGAAGCGCCAGGTGCCGTGCCCGGCGGACCGCGTCGGCGGCGTGCTCGCCCGGCTCCGCCGCGAGCACGCGGACGGCCGGGTGGACGCCCGCGACGGCGTGAAGGTGTGGACGGCGGACGGCTGGTTCCTCGTCCGCCCGTCGAACACCGAGCCGCTCGTCCGCCTGGTGACCGAGGCCGGATCGGACGCCGGCGCGGAGCGGCTGGCCGACGCGGTGGCGGAGCGGATCGCGGGGTGGCTCGGGACGAAGTTGTGAGTTGTGAGTCGTGAGTCGTGAGTTGTGAGTTCTGAGTTTCGAGTTCTGAGTCTTGAGTTGTCGGCTCTCAGCACTCGAACTCGAGCTCAAGACTCGAGAACTCGAGACTCAAGACTGCACGCGCTCCGCCACGAGCTTCTTCACCACCCAGATGAACGGCCCGGTGAGGACGAGGTTGAGCGCGAGCGACAGCGCGGCCACGGCGATCATCGGCCCGCCAATCCCGTAGGACAGCGACAGGACGAGCACGCCGGCGCCGACCTCGCCGCGCGGCCACATGCCGACGGCGAGCCCGAGGCGCTCGCGCCAGCCGGCCTCGTCCCGGTACATGAACGCCGGGAGCATCTTGCCGGCGTTGCCGAGCACGGTCACGGCGAGCGTGTGCAGCGCGAGCGCCGTCACGCCCATCGACGCGAGCACGCCCGTCGCCTCGAGCGACGGCATCGACAGGCCGACGAGCAGCATGAAGACGGCGGCCACGACGGTCGCGACGCGCTGCTCCTCCGGGCTCTCCGGCCCCTCCTGGTGCCCGTCGCGCGCGTCGTCGGCGTGCGGGTCGTGGCCCCCGGGACGCGCGAGCACGCAGCCGAGCACGAAGGCGGGCAGCAGCACCTCGATGTGGATCGGCACCGTGTCGTCCACGAGGTGGCTGGCCACGTAGACGAGCTCCGACACGGCCGTGATCGCGACGGCGTAGCCGGTGACCCACGGCCAGGAGACCGGCCACCGCACCTCGTGCAGCCAGCGCCACGCCGCCCACACCAGCGCGGCCATCACCACCAGCGCGACGCCGAGCTGCCACTTGAGGCCGACGATCAGGACCTTGAGCGGGATCATCAGGAGCACGGTGTCGAGGTCGTCGAAGATCGCGAGCACGCGGGCCTTGCGGAAGAGCCACGACGACGACAGGCCGGCGGCGGCGAGCATGGCGAAGAGCACGCCGGCCGAGGTGGGCGCGGCGAACCGGCCCGCGAGCAGCGCGTCCTTCCACGCGTCCACGTTCGACCACGCGCCGGGCGTGCCGAGCACGACGACGAAGTAGGCGGCGCTGAAGAGCCAGGGAAACGCCGCGGCGGTCGCCGCGACGCCGTAGTCCACGGCGTACGCGCTCAGCCGGGTCCGATCGATCTCGAACTCGTACCCGACGTGGATCATGATGAACGCCAGGCACAGCATCGTGGCGATGCGCACCGGCTCGGCGATCGCGGCCGCGAGGCCCGGCGCGGCCGCGGGCAGCAGCTGCGAGCCGGCGAGGCCGGCGACGAGGAGCGTCGAGAAGATCAGGACCTGCTTCATGGCTGGGGGGACGCGGGGCGGCCGGCGGTCAGGCGCCGCCGTACGCCAGCACGAACATATAGACGAGCCCGCCGGCGACGAGCAGGGCGCCCTCGCGCCGGCTCACGCGCCCGCCGACGGCGAGCATGATCGACGCGACGACGGCCGTGGCCACCATGATCGGCGCGTCCACCGCCGCGAGCCGCGGCGCGACCACGAACGCGTGGCCCGCGACGAGCCCGGACACGCCGAGCACACCGAGCAGGTTGAAGATATTGCTGCCGACCACGTTGCCGACGGCGATCTCGCGCTCGCCGCGCAGCGTCGCCGCCACCGACGTGGCCAGCTCCGGCAGCGAGGTGCCGATCGCCACCAGCGTCAGGGCGATCACGGCCTCCGACACGCCGAAGCCGCGCGCGATCGCCACGGCGCCCTGCACGAGCGCGCGCGCGCCGCCCGACAGCAGCACGAGCCCGACCGCCACCAGCGCCGCGTCGAGCCAGGGCCGGGCGCGCCGCGCGGGCGCCTCGACGCGCAGCGCGACGGGCGGCCCCTGGCGGCGGCCGCGCCGGACGGACCAGACCACGTAGGCCACCAGCCCCGCCGCCATCAGCCCGCTCTCGACCGGGCCGAGCGCGCCCTCGCGGAGCGCGAGCCACACCGCGAGCGACACGCCCACCATGAGCGGCAGGTCGAACCGGCGGAGCGACCTGGGCGCCGCGAGCGGCGCGGCCAGCGCCGACAGCCCCAGGATGAACAGCACGTTCGCGATGTTGCTGCCGAGGACGGTGCCGACGACGAGGTCGCCGTGGCCGCCGAGCGCGGCGGCGACGCCGGCCGCCAGCTCTGGCGCGCTGGTGCCGAACGCCACGATCGTCAGCCCGACGACGAGCGGCGGGATGCCGAACGACAGGGCGAGGCGCGAGGCGCCGCGCACCAGCACCTCGGCGCCGCCGGCCAGGGCGGCCATCCCAGCCGCAACCAGCAGGACGGACTGGACGGTCATGTTCACCAAAGGATACCGCGGACTCTGTGACAGAATGTGGAGGTTTGCGCGGCCCGCCTTCGCCGAGGGCTACGGCGGGCAAGCTGCGGGGGCGAAGCCCCTCGCCAAGGCCGCGCACCGCGCGGCCCCGCGCGAACGGAGTGGGGATCGTGGGGCCCCACGAGTGAGCGCGTCGGGGGGTCCGCGGGGGCGAAGCCCCCCGGGAGGAAATGATGGACGTGAAGGCGATTCAGACGGCCTTGCGCGAGCAGGGCTTCGACGGCTGGCTGCTGTGTGATTTCAGGAACCGGGACTTCCTCGCCTACAAGGTGCTCGGCCTGGACTTCGAGAAGCTGCACTCGCGCCGCTGGTACTGCTACATCCCCGCCAAGGGCTCGCCCAAGCGGCTCGCCTGCGCGGTCGAGCCGACCGCGCTCGACGCGCTGCCGGGCGCCAAGCGGATCTTCCTGTCGTGGAA
Organism: uncultured Acidobacteriota bacterium; assembly: GCA_963812185.1. Lineage (GTDB taxonomy): Bacteria > Acidobacteriota > Vicinamibacteria > Vicinamibacterales > JAHECP01 > JAHECP01. The sequence continues at coordinate 230,550 of CAWEUE010000005.1, read as the reverse complement.
GGAGCTGTACACCAGCCTGCGCTGGCTGCTCGGCACGGGCAAGAAGAAGATCGCGATGCAGTACCTCGCCGAAGAACAACGTCCCCTACATCTCGCTCGTCGACGCCGGCACGGTCGAGCTGGTGAAGAGCCTGGGCCACAAGGTGGTCTCGTCGGCGGACCTGCTCCAGCAGTTCGTCTCGGTGATCGACGAGGCGGGCTACCGCCTCCACAAGCAGGCCCAGGCGGTGATGGACATCATCCGCGCCGAGGCGTTCGCCGAGATCGGCAAGGCGGTGCGCAGCAACAGCGGCGCGACCGAGTACGACATCCAGCAGTTCATCATGCGGCGCTTCGCGCAGGAGAACCTGACGACCTATTCGCCGCCGATGGTGGGCGTGAACGACCACCCGGCCGACCCCCACTTCGACGTCACGAAGGAGAACGCGCGCGTCATCCGCCGCGGCGACACCGTGCTCATCGACATGTGGGCGAAGAAGAACGTGCCGGGCGGCATCTACTACGACATCACCTGGTCGGGCTTTGTCGGCGAGAACCCGCCGGCCAAGTACAAGGAGATCTTCGACGTCGTCATGTGCGGGCGCGACGCCGCGGTCGCCTTCGTGCAGCAGCGCGTGGCCGCCGGCAAGGACGTCTACGGCTGGGAGGTGGACGACGCGTGCCGGAACGTCGTCAAGAAGGCCGGCTACGGCAAGTACTTCCTGCACCGCACGGGCCACGCCATCGACACCGCCACGCACGGCGACGGCGCGAACATCGACAACCTCGAGACGAAGGACGAGCGCCGGCTGCTCCCCGGCTGCTGCTTCTCGATCGAGCCCGGCATCTACCTCGCGGGCAAGATGGCCGTGCGCACCGAGATCAACATGTTCATCCGCTACGACGGAGCGGCGGAGGTCACCGGGGAGATGCAGAAGTCGCTGGTGCTGATCGGCTGACGCGCGCGTCGCGCGGAGGGACGGAGAATACGCTCACCACGGAGGGCACGACTTCGTGCCCTTCCTTCTCCGCCCTGACCCCTGACCGCTGACCGCTGTCCCCTGACCGCTGACGCCTGCGCAAGTACCGAGTACCGGTACCGTCAGCGAAGCCCCCTAGGGCACCATCCACGGCGCCAGGTAGGCCTGCGCCATCACGATCAGCCCCATGATCGCGGCGAGCGCCAGGCTGTGCCAGAAGACGAAGCGCAGCAGGTCGCCCTCGCTGCCCTGCTCGTTCGTGGCGGCCGTCGCGACGACGATGCTCTGGGCCGCGATCATCTTGCCCATCACGCCGCCCGAGCTGTTGGCCGCGGCGATCAGCACCGGGTTCAGGCCGAGCTGCTCGGCGGTGATCCGCTGCAGGCTGCCGAACATCACGTTGCTGCTCGTGTCCGACCCGGTGAGGGCGACGCCGAGCCAGCCGAGGAACACGGCGAAGAAGGGATAGAGCCGTCCGGTCCGCGTGAACGCGAGGCCGATCGTCGCGTCGGTCCCACCGTAGCGCGTGACGAAGCCGAGCGCGAGCATCATCGCGATGGTGGCGAGCGGCCAGGCCATGCGCCGGAGCGTGCCGCGGCCGACCGACACGAGCTCGCGCGGCCGCACGCCGAGACACGCCGCCGCCACCAGCGCCGCGAAGAAGATGCTCGTGCCGGTCGCCGACAGCCAGTTGAACGAGTAGACCGCCGCCTCGGCGTGCGCCGCGCGGTACGACGGGTCGGCGAGGCGCGCGCGATCGACCGGTGCGGCGACGACGGGGCGATCGCGATAGGCGCGGCGGTGCAGGCCCGGCACCTCGAAGGCGGGCGCGAGCCACGGGCTCGGCGCGGCCGCCTCGCCCGTGCGCACGTACGTCACGGCGGCCGTCGGCCCGCCGGTCAGCAGCGCCTTCACCGGTCCGAAGCCCCACGCGGTCACCGCCAGGCTCAGGATGGCCCACGGCATCCAGGCGCGAAGGACCTCGCGGCGGACGGGATGACGGGACTCGGCACTCGGGGCTCGGGTCCTGGGTACTCGGGGCCCGGTGCTCGGGCCTGTCGCCCGCAAAATCCCACGGCCGGGCGGGGCGCCATACGGTGCAGAGCGCCGCCAGCGCCACGAGCGAGGCGAGGCCCGCCATGATGTCCACCAGCTCCGGCCCGACGGCGTTGCTCCACGCGAACTGCACGACGGCGAACGTGCCGCCCGAGACGAGCACGGCGGGCCACACCTCCTTGAGCCCGCGCCAGCCGCTCATCGCGACGACCAGCCACGCCGGCACGATCAGCGACACGAACGGCAGCTGGCGGCCGGCCATCGCGCTGAGCGCGTCGGCGGGCAGGCCGGTGACGGCCGCGAGCGCGATGATGGGCGTGCCGATCGCCCCGAACGCGACGGGCGCGGTGTTCGCGATGAGCGACAGGCCGCCGGCCTGGAGCGGCGGAAACCCGAGGCCGGCCAGGAGCGCCGCCGAGATCGCGACCGGCGTGCCGAAGCCCGACGCGCCTTCGATGAACGCGCCGAACGAGAACGCGATGAGCAGCGCCTGCACCCGCCGGTCGTCCGACAGGTGCGCCACCGACCGCTTGACGACGTCGAAGTGGCCGGTGTGGACGGTGAGGTCGTAGAGGAAGATCGCCGCGAGCACGATCCAGCCGATCGGGAACAGCCCGTAGAGCGCGCCCTCCACGGCCGCGGCGAACGCCGCCGTTCCAGGCATGCCGAAGAAGCCGACCGACACGGCCAGCGCGGCCGCCAGCCCCGCGAGCGCCGCCCACTGCGCGCGCCACCGGAACACCGCCAGCGTCACGAGCAGCAGCCCGATCGGCAGTGCCGCCGCCAGGGTGCTCAACCACGGCTGACCGAGCGGATCGTAGGTCTGGACCCAGGGCATGATCGTTCCGAATGTCGAATGCCGAATGCCGATTGAAGAGCGTTGGATCACGCCGACGCGCGTGCGGTGGATTATAGTCTCCGGGGGCCAGGGACCAGAGGCCGGGGACCAGAGGCCGGGGGACCGGCGTCCGGGGCCGGCCGTGGGCCGCAAGCCGTGAGCCGTGAGCCAGCGAGGGAGCGGCGCGGGGCGTAGGGGTCCCCGCAAGCGACCGAGCCAGGCGGGGTGCGGGGTCCCCGCCAATCCAAGAGATGAAAGTATCCCTCTTCATCACCTGTCTCGCCGATCAGCTGCGGCCCGAGGTCGGGCTGGGGATGGTGCGGGTGCTCGAGCGGCTGGGGGTGGCGTTCGACTTCCCGCCGGGGCAGACGTGCTGCGGCCAGCCGGCGCGCAACGCGGGGAGCTTCGACGAGGCGCGCGCGGTCGGGCGGCAGTTCCTGCGCGCCTTCGCCGGCTGCGAGACGATCGTCGCGCCGTCGGGCTCCTGCGTCTCGATGGTGAAGCACCACCTGCCCGCGCTCTTCCCGCCGGGCGCGGCCGAGCACGACACGGCGCGCGCCGTCGCGGCGCGCGTCTTCGAGCTCTCGCAGTTCCTCGTGGACGTGCTGCACGTCGAGGACGTCGGCGCGGAGTTCCCCCACCGCGTGACCTACCACGACTCGTGCCACCTGCTGCGCGAGCTGGGCGTGCGGGACCAGCCGCGGCGCCTGCTCGCGCGCGTGCGCGGCCTCGAGCTCGTCGAGATGAACGGCTCGGACACGTGCTGCGGCTTCGGCGGGCTCTTCGCGGTCAAGCAGCCGGACATCTCGGGCGCCATGGGCGGCGACAAGATCGACCGCGCGATCGCGACCGGCGCGCGGGCGCTCGTGGCGTGCGACACGGGCTGCCTGCTGCACCTGGGCGGCCTGCTCGCGCGGCGCGGCGCGCCGCTGCGCGCCATGCACCTGGCGGAGGTGCTCGGCCGTGAGTAGCGCCAGCCGCGCGCCCGCCACGTTCGGGGCGGCGGCCCGCGCCGCCATCGCGCAGCCCGCGCTCGGCCGGCTGCTCGACGACGTGACGGTGCGGCTGACCGAGCGGCGCGCCGCGGCGGTCGCGGCCGTCCCGGACTGGGAGGCCCTCCGCGAGCGGGCGCGCGCCATCAAGGCCGCCACGCTGGAGCGCCTCGACACGCACCTCGAGGAGTTCGAGCGCCAGGCCACCGCGCGCGGCGCGCGCGTCCACTGGGCCCCCACCGCCGAGGACGCCCGCCGCATCGTCGTCGACATCGCGAAGGCGCGCGGCGTGCGGCGCGTGGTGAAGGGCAAGTCGATGGTCTCGGAGGAGATCCACCTGAACCGCGCGCTCGAGGCCGAGGGCATCGCCGCCGTCGAGAGCGATCTGGGCGAGTTCATCGTGCAGCTCGCCGGCGAAACGCCGTCGCACATCGTCGCGCCCGCGCTGCACAAGTCGCGCGGCGACGTCGCGCGGCTGTTCGCGGAGAAGCTCGGCGTGCCGCTGACCGACGACGTGGAGGCGCTGACACGGGCGGCCCGTGCGCGGCTCCGCGCCGACTTCGCCGACGCCGGCATGGGCACGAGCGGCGTCAACATCGCCGTCGCCGAGACGGGCACGATCGTCGTCGTGGAGAACGAAGGGAACATCCGGCTGTCCACGTCGATGCCGCGCGTGCACGTGGCGATCATGGGGATCGAGAAGGTCGTGCCGGCGTTCGACGATCTGGCCGTGTTCCTGACGCTGCTGCCGCGCAGCGCCACCGGGCAGCCGATGCCGACCTACGCGTCGTTCATCACCGGCCCGCGGCGGGCGGGCGAGCTCGACGGCCCCGACGAGCTGCACATCGTGCTGCTGGACAACGGCCGCTCGCGGCTGCTCGCCGACCCGACGGCGCGGCCGGCGCTGTCGTGCATCCGGTGCGGCGCGTGCCTCAACGCGTGCCCGGTCTTCCGCACGATTGGCGGCCACGCGTACGGCACGGTGTACGGCGGGCCGATCGGATCGGTGATCAGCGGCTACCTCGAGCCCGAATCGGCGGCCGCGGAGCTGCCGTTCGCCTCGAGCCTGTGCGGCGCCTGCTCCGCCGTGTGCCCGGTGAAGATCGACCTGCCGGCGCTGCTCGTGCACCTGCGCGACCGGGCGGTGCGCGGCGAGACCACCGGCGGCGTCCGGCCGCCCGCGGCCGAGCGCGTCGGGCTGCGGGCGTGGGCGTGGGCCATGGGCGGCGCGCGCCGCTACCGCGCCGCGTCGCGGCTCCTGCGGCTCGGCCTGCACCTGTTCGCGAAGGAGGGCGTCGTCGAACGGCTGCCGGGCGCGCTCGGCGGGTGGACCGCCGCGCGCGACCTCGCCGAGCCGCCGCCCCGGACGTTCCGCGAGCTGCTGAAGGACCGCGAGGAAGAGCGATGAGCGACGCCGACGGCCGCGCGGCGGTGCTGGGCGCGATCCGGAGCGCGCTGGGGCGGGATCTCGTAGCGCACACCACTCCCGTAGCGCACACCTTCAGGTGTGCGCCAGACACAGGTCAACAGACCGGTGCCACCCCGGGCGCAGATCAGCAGACCTGGACCCAGACGACGCTGCTCGAGCACTTCGTGCGGATGAGCGAGGAGGCGGACGCGAAGGTCTCGGTCGTGTCCGGGGTCGACGAGGCCCGCGCGCGGCTGTCGGAGATCCTGCGCGCGGAGGGCGCGCGGTCGGTCGTGGTCTCGCCGGACGCGGCCGGCGAGCCCTGGGCGGTGCTGTCCGCGGTCGAGGCCGACGGGCGTCACGCGCTCCAGCGGGCGCCCGGCGCGCCCGCGCGCGGCGACCTCCTCGCGGCCGACGCCGGCGTCACCGTCGCGGCCTTCGCGATCGCGGACACGGGCACGGTCGCGCTCGTCGCGTCACCCGGCGATCACCGGCTCGACTCGCTCCTGCCGCCGGTGCACGTCGCGCTGGTCCGCGCCGGCACGCTCGTCCCCGACCTCGGCGCCGCCATCGCCCGCCTCGACGCCGCCAGAACCGCCCTCGATCACAGCGCCATCGTCTTCGTCCGCGGCCCCAGCCGCACGGCCGACATCGAGCTGACCTTGACGGTGGGCGTGCACGGGCCGGGGAGGGCGCACGTGATCATTGCCGATTGACGATTGCCGATTGACGATTGAAGAGCATCGGATCACGCCGGCTTCGCCGCTGCGACGAGCCGGCTCCAGCGTGATCCCATGCCTTTCAATCGGCAATCGGCAATCGGCAATCGGCAATTCTCAGATTGTCACCACAATCTTCCCCATCTGCTCTCCCGCCTCCATGCGGTCGAACGCGGCGGGGATGTCGGCCAGGGGGAAGGTCTTGTCGATGACGGGGCGCAGGCCGCCGTCGCCGTAGAGCGCGGCCATGCCGGCGAAGTCCCGCGGGGTGCCCATGGTGCTGCCGAGGAGCGCGACCTGCTTCCAGAAGAGGCGCCGCACCTCGATCGTGCTCGGCGAGCCGGTCGTCGCGCCGTAGTTGACGATGCGGCCGCCGGGACGGACGATCTCGAGGAGCTTCGCGAACGTCGCGCCGCCGGCGCCGTCCACGATGAGATCGGGGCCGCCGTCGGTCATCGCGACGATCTGCTTCGCCCAGTCGGGGTCCGCGTAGCTCACGCCGCCCGCCGCGCCCAGGTCGCGGGCGCGGGCCAGCTTCTCCCCGCTCCCCGACGTGACCCAGACCCGGGCGCCGAGCTTCCGGGCGATGGCCAGCGCGAAGGTGGCGACGCCGCCGCCGATGCCGGTGACGAGCACGCGGTCGCCCTTGCCGACCGCCGCCCGCGTGACGAGCGCGCGGTAGGCCGTCAGGCCCGCGAGCGGGATGGCGGCGGCCTCCTCCCAGCCGAGCGGCGCCGGCTTCGGCACGAGGCTCGACGCGGGCACCTTCACGCGCTCCGCGTGCGTGCCGTCCTCGGGCAGCCCGAGGATGCGCCACTTCGGGCCCTGCGTCCGCTCGTCGTCGCCCCACTCGAGGCTGGGGTTGATGACGACCGGCGAGCCGACCAGACCGCGGTCCACGCCGTCGCCGACCGCCTCGACCTCACCCGCGCCGTCCGACCCCAGGATGATCGGCAGCTTGATCCCCGCGTAGAGCCCCTTGCGGATCCACGCGTCGCGATGGTTGAGCGCCGCGGCGCGCAGCCGGACGACCGCCTCGCCCGGTCCCGGCCGGGGGTCGGGCACGTCCTCGACGTGAGGTTGATCGGCGGCGCCAAGCGCGCGGAGCACGGCTGCTTTCATGAGGATGCCTCCCAGGGGGATCGTAATACGGGTTACGGCTTACGGCGCTGTCACGCTGTCACGCAGCGGAGCTCTAGACCGGAGCTCAATGGAGTTGAGGACGTAGCGCAGGCCTTCCGCCTTCGCCAAGGCTCCGGCGGACTCGCCGAAGCTCGAAGAGCGGCGGCGGTCAAGCCTGCGCGGCCCGCACAACGCAGGGCTGAAGCCCTGCGCTACGCGAGCGGGCCGATGGCAACTCAAGTGAGCTCCAGGACAGGTCCGCGTCAGCCGGCGCAAGCCGTGAGCCGTTTCAGCAGTTTCGCGTGGGGGGCTCCGGGGTGGAGCCGTCGGGCCGCGCCGACCGGCGCGGAGGGGAGACGCCTCAGGTGCTGACCCCGAAGCGGGACAGCAACACCTGCAGGCCCAACCAGATGGCGACGAAGGCGGCAATCCCGTACCAGGAGTCCATAAGCAATCCTATCCCTATCTTACACTGATGCAGCGCTGGCCCTGTTGGTGACACCTCCCCGGGCGCCGCGGGCCCCGCATCCCGCGCCGAGCCCGCGCTGGTGTATCATGTCGCCCGGCGTTGACGCGGCCAAAGGTCCGCACGCCGATCTCACCATCGGGGTTCCCCACTTAACCGTCGCCAGGAGGCACGACCATGAGGCGTTTCTCGAAACGGCTGCGTCTGCTGACGTTCGCCCTCGGGCTCTTCACCCTGACGGGCCTCGTCGCCGCGGCCAGCGTCTTCACCGACCTCGGCGTCAGCGAGAACGACGCCCGCGCCGCGATGTTCGACAACCTGACGGGTACCAGCTCGTACTTCCCGGGCAACAAGGCCGCCTTCAAGTCGGCCTCCGGACAGGCGCGCGCGGCGATGGTCCAGGCCCTCGCGACGTTCGGCAAGGCGTACGTCCAGTCGGACGCGTTCAAACAGAAGTACGCGGCCTACCTCGAGGCCAACCGGCCGACGGCGCCCACGCCCAAGACGGTCGACGGCGAGGTGGCCAGGATCAAGAAGGAGATAGAGGACGGCATCAAGAACACGGAGGAGACCATCAAGCAGATGCCGCCCGATCAGCAGAAGCAGATGCGGGACCTCATGGCCTCGATGAGGGAGCAGGAGGCCCAGTACGACGACCCCGCGATGAGGCAGATGCTGGCCACCTCGATCGCGCAGGAGAACCTCAGCGACAAGCAACAGTACGAAGAGAACCTCAAGGAGTTCAACGACGACCACCCCATCGACGTCAACGTGCTCGTCGCGCGGCGGCTCAAGGAGCTCGTGGACCTCAGCGAGACGGTGAACTTCGACGCGAAGCTGGACGCGAGCGGGAGCTTCGTGGATCAGAAGTACGAGAGCCAGGATGGCAACTGGAAGCTCCTGTACCGCGCCGGCAAGCCGGCCGTGGACACCGCCCGGGCGTTCGCCCAGCAGTGGCTGAAGGAGCTGAAGGCCGCGCCCTAGCCCGAGGGAATAGCCGGGGCCCGGCCCGGGTCCAACCAGGGTGCCAGCAAACCCGTGCCCGCTTCACGCCTGCCGGCGGCACGCGCATGGAACGAGGTCTGTCATGACACCCATCCGGCCAGGGGCCGGCCCCCGCCTACCTGCCCGTAGTATCGTCGCGTCGCTCGGCGCGCTTGCGCTCGCCGCGGTGGCCGTCGCCACGCTCGCGGCGTCCGAGCCGTCGGTCTCGAGCGCCTGGCTGACGCAGGCCATCCCGATTGACGGCTCGGGGAACGGCTGGACGGGGTTCTCGACGCTGTCCGACAAGCCGCCTCTCTCGGTGGCAGCCGCCAACGACGGGCAGTTCCTCTATCTCGCCATCAGGACCAGCGACCCGGGCACCCGCCGGATGATCGAGCGCCAGGGCCTCATCGTCTGGATCGACGCCAAGGGCAAGAAGGACAGGAAGTTCGGCTTGCACTACCCCGAAGCGGCCGAGATGCCGGTGCCCGGCGGCGGAGGGTTCGGACGGCCGGGCGGCGCGGCCGGCGGCGGCGGCGGGTACGGCGGCCGCGGCGGGTACGGCGGGCGTGGCGGCTACGCCGGAGGCCAGCCGCCCCAGGAGGGCCAGCCCCAGGCGCCGCCCCCCGACCCGCAGACCGACGGGCGCTGGCGGCACATGGAGATCGTGGGCCCCGGAAAGAACGACAAGCGGGACCTGATGCTCTACCACGTGCCGGGCATCCAGGTAAAGGTGGGCGACCAGGAAGGCGTGCTCACCTACGAGCTGCGGGTGCCGCTGCAGGCCACCGCCGACGCTCCCTACGCGATTGGCGTCCAGCCCGGCGCGGTCATCGGCCTGGGTCTCGAGACGCCGAAGATCGAGCGGCCGCGGCGGCTCGGCGGGTTCGGCGGCGGCTTCGGCGGCCGGGGCGGCGGCTTCGGTGGCGGCGAGGGCGGCATGGAAGGCGGAGGCCGGCGCGGCGGGTTCGGGGGAGAAGGCGGCGAGGGCGGCGGACGCGGCCAGTTCGGCGGCCGCGCGCGCATGGAGCCGATCAAGCTCTGGGCCACGGTGACGCTGGCCACCGCGCCGCCGGCGCAGTGACAGCTGCCAGGATGCTCTTCCTGACCGCTGACCCCTGCCCGCTGCCTACGGCTCCCACCCGAACAGCGGCCGCTTCAACACCTCGAGCAGGTTGCTGAAGTCGTCGGTCCACACGACCTCGGGCGCGCCGGGCGGCTCGGGGTCGAAGGACCGCACCTCGGGGTCGTCGAGGAACGCGCGGTTCTTCGTGAGCAGCATCCAGGTGCTGCTCGACGCCCCCTCGGACGGACTCGCGCCCCGGTAGACGGTGCGCACCTCGTCGCCGAAGACCGCGGCGAGGCCGCGCACGACCGGGCGCAGGTCCAGGTAGCGGTTCGAGATGTGCACGGCGAGCACGCCGTCTGGCGCGAGCACCCGGTGGTAGACCGCGAAGGCCTCGCGCGTGAGCAGGTGCACCGGAATCGCGTCGCTCGAGAACGCGTCCAGGACCAGCACGTCGTAGGGATCGCGCGCGAGCCGCGCCGCGTCGCGCGCGATCGAGAGCCGCGCGTCGCCCATCACCACGTCCACGCGCGCCGGGCTGTCCCGCAGGTACGTGAAGTACGCCCGCGCGAACACCGCCACGTTCGGATCGATCTCGTAGAACCGGACGAGATCCCCCGCCCTTCCCCACGCGGCCATCGTGCCGGTGCCGAGCCCGACGACGGCGATGCGGAGCGGGCGTCCGGCCAGGCGCTTCGGATGGCGCTCGACGGCCAGCGCCACGCCGCTGCCCGGGGCGTAGTACGAGGTGGGCGCGCGGCTCAGGCTCTCGTCGAGGAACTGGCTGCCGTGCAGGATCCGCCCGTGGCGCAGCCGCCGCATCGGCGAGCCCGGCGTCTGGTCCTCGTCGTAGACGCGGAGCACGCCGTAGAAGCCGCGCGCGGTGGCGACCGTCCGGCCGTCCTCGAACCGCGCGGCCTGGACGTAGACGGCCGACACCAGCACCAGGAGCGCGCCGGCCGGCGCCCAGGCCCGCGCGCGCCAGCGCGCCGTGAACGCCGCCGACGGGTCCAGGCGGATCGCGACGAGCAGCAGCGCGAAGGCGGCCACGAGCGAGATCGGGTACTCCCAGAAGTCCGGGAAGACGCGCGGCGCGACGAGCGCCACGAGCACGGCGCCCGCGGCCGCGCCGCCGGCCAGCCGCAGGTAGAACGCGGTGAGGCGCGAAGGCGCGGGCTTGAGCCGGGCGGTCTCGCCGTGCAGGACCATGCAGCCGGTGAAGAGCAGCCACGACGGGCCGGCGACCTGCCACACGAGCGAGGGCGCCCCGAGCCACACCACCGCCGCGGCGTCCGCAGCGAGCCCGGCCGCGAACAGCACGCCCCACACCCGCCGCGAGTAGAGCTCGGCGAAGCAGAGGATGAACGACACCAGGTAGAGCGCCAGCGGCAGGATCCAGAGGAAGGGCACCGACGCCACGTCGAGCGTCAGGCGGTTCGTGGTGGCGACGAGCAGCGCCGACGCCGCCGCCGGCAGCAGGAGCCAGAGCCAGCGCGCCGCGCGCCCGGGCGCCGGGCCGCCCGCGTCCGCGACATCCGCCGCCGGCGCCGGGCGCCAGACGAGGGGCCAGACGCACCAGAGGCTGCTCGCGACGAACGCGCCGTAGAGCCACGACCAGCCCGTCACCTGCCGCGCGACGGGCACGGCCGGCTCGACCAGGAACGGATAGGCGACCAGCGCGAGGAGCGACCCCGCGTTGGCCAGGGCGTACAGCCAGTAGGGCGACCGGCGCGTCGCGCGCGCGTACCACGCCTGCAGGAGAGGGCTGGTGGACGACAGCAGGAGGTACGGCACGCCGGCGCTGGCCGTGAGCATCGCCAGGATCCGCAGGCCCGGCAGGCCCGCGCCGTCCGGCTGCCAGGCGGCGCCCGGCAGCACCGGAAGCCAGGCGAGGCTCAGGACGAGCAGCGCCGCGTGCAGGAGCGCCTGGCGGCGCGCGCCGAGCCGCCGCCCCAGGTGCGCGTAGGCGTAGCCGGCGAGCAGGAGCGCCTGGAAGAAGACGAGGCACGTCGCCCACACGCTCGGCGTGCCGCCGAACCACGGCAGGATGACCTTGCCGAGCATCGGCTCGACGAGGAACAGCAGGCACGCGCCGAGAAACGCCGTCCAGGCGTACCGCGACATTGGTCGATCCTATCAATGTGGGGCTTCGCCCCACACCCCCGCCTTCGCCGAAGCTCCGGCGGGCCGCCGTAGCCTTGGCGGAGGCTGGCCGGCTCGGTCGCTTGCGGGGACCCCATCGCCCCGCGCCGCTTCCTCGCGGGCCGCGCCGTGCGCGGCCTGGAAGAAGGGTACCCCATGTTCCTGGCATGGTAAGGTGGCGTGAGCGAGGTCAGACATGGACGGTCACACGGTCGTCTTCACGGCGGACGGCGAGATCCACGCCCAGCAGATCCGCTCCTTTCTCGAGGCGAACGACATTCCCTGCGTGTTCCGCGGCGACGCGCTGCGCAATGTGTACGGGTTGACGATCGACGGGCTCGGCAAGGTGGACATCTACGTCACGGACGAGCACGCGGAGCGCGCGCGCCAGCTCCTGGCCGGCGCGGCCGCCGGCGATCTGCAACTGCCCGAGGATCGCGACGTCGACGAGTGACCCATGCCGGGGCCGCGCGCGGCGTCCGCGGGTCATTCCGTGGCGACTTCCGTGGCCGTTCCGTGGTTCATTCCCGAGGCCTGCCCTTGTGCGAGCCTCGGGCGCGCAGGCCGAGCGCGAGACCCACGTAGTAGGCAGCCTCCTGCTGCATCCACAGGTGCCGCACGTGGTTGTCGACCAGCTCGTCGACCAGCGCGGCGTCTTCCTCGGGCAGCGCGTCCTTGAGCCGATCCGCCAGGTCCTGCTGGGCGTCGAGGTTCACCGGCTCGAAGATCTCGTCCTCGTGCAGCGTGGTCAGCAGTTGCTCGTACTCGTCCTCGCACTGTTCTTCGACCTCCGAGAAGGTCGGGTAGCGGGCCTTGGGCAGATCGACGCGCGCCGCGCACGCGGCAGCCAGCTCGACGAGCTCATCGGAACTTCGCGCCATGGATGCCTCCCTGCCTTAGCGTAGCAGTGGGTTCGGGGGGTTCGGAAGTGCTCGGGTTCCCGGGTTCTCGGGTTCGGGTTCGCGGGTTCCGGGTTCGCGGGTTCGCGGGTTCCAGGTTCGGAAGTGCTCAGGTTCCAGAGGGCTGAGGAACCGTCGGAAGTGCTCAGGTTCCAGAGGGCTGAGGAACCGGTGAACGCTGAGAACCTGAGCACCCCCGAACCTCCCGAACCGATAGAATCAAGAATCATGGATCAGCGCATGAAAGTCGGATTCATCGGTCTCGGGCGCATGGGGCGGCCGATGGCGCGGCGGCTGGCGGAGGCGGGCCACGAGGTCGCGGCCTTCAATCGGACGGCCGGGCGCGCCGCCGGTCTCGGCCCGGCGGTCCGCGTGGCCTCGTCGGCGGCCGACGCGGCGCGCGGCGCCGGCGTCGTGTTCACCATGCTCGCCGACGACGCGGCCGTGGCCGCGGTGGCGCTCGAGGGCGCGTCCCCGCTGGTTGGCGCCCTGGCGAAGGGCGCCGTGCACGTGTCGGCCAGCACGATCTCGGTGGCGCTCGCCGAGCGGCTCGCCGCGGCGCACGAGGCGGCCGGCCAGGGCTTCGTGTCGGCGCCGGTGTTCGGCCGGCCCGAGGCCGCCGAGGCGGGCAAGCTCTGGGTGGTCGCGGCCGGCCGCGACGACCAGGTCGCGCGGTGCCGGCCGCTGTTCGACGCCGTGGGCCAGGGCGTCTTCGTGGTGGGCGCCGAGCCGCCGCGCGCCAACGCGGTGAAGCTGGCCGGCAACTTCACGATCGCCGCGCTGCTCGAGACGTTCGGCGAGGCGTTCGCGCTCGTGCGCCGCTACGGCATCCCGCCCGACGAGTTCCTGCGCATCATCGACACGGCGCTGTACCAGTCGCCGATCTACCGGGCGTACGGATCGCGCGTGGCGAAGGCGGAATCGGAGCCGGCGGGCTTCGCGCTGCGGCTGGGGCTCAAGGACGTGCGGCTCGCGCTGCAGGCGGCCGAGGCGGCGGCGGTGCCGATGCCGCTCGCCAGCGTCATCCGCGATCACTTCGTGTCGGCCGTGGCGCGCGGGAAGGGCGACGCCGACTGGTCGGCGCTCGGAGAGATCATCGCCGCGAACGCCGGCCTGCCGGCGAGGGACGAGCCGTAGCGCACACCTTCAGGTGTGCGCCGAACCGGCGCAGGGCTGAAGCCCTGCGCTACGAGGCGTGTGCGCGTCACGCCTCGTCGGGCGCGCCGCCGTGCTTGCCGCTCCGCGGCCGCCCCATGAGCAGCCCCAGCGGCGCGATCACGAGGAACATGACCGCGAGCAGGCGGAAGGCGTCGATGAACGCCATGATGCCGGCCTGCCGCAGCACCAGGCCGGTGACGACCGCCCAGGCACGGTGGGTGGCGGTCACGGCGTCGGCGCCGGCGGCCACGAACGCGTGGGTGAGCCCCTCGACGATCGGCCGCACGTTCGGCGACGTCGCGGTGATGTGGGCGCCGAGCGCGCGGAAGTGCACCTGCCGGTGCCGCGCGATGTAGGTCTGCACCGTCGCGATGCCCACGCTGCCGCCGACGTTGCGCATCAGGTTGAACAGGCTCGTGGCGTTGCCCATCCCCTCGTTCGGGATCGGGTCCATCGTCGTCGTCGTGAGCGGCACGAAGAGCAGCGCGAAGCTCATGCCCTGCACGATCTGCGGCCAGAAGAAGTTCCAGAAGCCGGCCGAGAGATCGAGCGTCGAGAACCAGAAGAGCGTGCCGGCCGCGGTCGCGAAGCCCACCATCAACAGCTTCCGCGGGTCCGCCCGCGTCGTCATCAGGTAGCCGACGAGCGGCGTCATGAGGAGCGTGCCCAGCCCGCGCGGCGCCATCATGATGCCCGCCTGGAGCGCCGGGTAGCCCATCAGCGTCTGCACGAGGAGCGGCAGCAGGACCAGGCCGCCGCCGTAGAGCACGAACCCCATCAGCGTGACCAGGAAGACGCCGACGGCGTAGGTCCGCTGCCGGAACACCCGCAGGTCCACCACCGGGTGCTCCGCCGTCAGCTCGCGGACGAGCATCGCCGCGATCGCCACCGCGGACACGACGACGAGCGCGGTGATCCAGTGCGACCCGAACCAGTCCTCCTCCTGGCCCCGGTCGAGCGCGATCTGCAGCGCGCCGATGCCGACCGCCATGAAGCTGATGCCCCAGTAGTCGATCGCGGACGTCCGGCGGCGGATGTAGGACGGGTCGAAGATGAACGCCTGGATCATCACCAGCGCGACGAGCCCCACCGGCAGGTTGATGTAGAAGATCCAGCGCCACGAGTAGTTGTCGGTGAGCCAGCCGCCGAGGACGGGGCCGAAGATCGGCGCGATGATGATGCCGACCGTCCAGAGCGCCATCGCCTTGCCGCGCTCGCGCGGAGGGAACGACTCGAGCATGACGGCCTGCGAGAGCGGCTGCATCACGCCGCCGCAGGCCCCCTGCACCACGCGGAAGAAGATGAGGATCGTGAGCGACGGCGAGACGCCGCAGAGCAGCGACGCGGAGGTGAAGGTCGTCACCGCCGTCAGGAGCAGCCGCTTGCGGCCGACGTAGTTGGCCAGCCAGCCGGTGATGGGCAGGATGATCGCGTTCGCGGCGAGGTAGGACGTGAGGGCCCAGGTGGACTCCTCGACCGACGCCGACAGGCTGCCGGCGATGTGCGGCAGCGCGACGTTCACCACGGTCGAGTCGAGCACGACCATGAACGTCCCTGCCAGCACCGACAGGCTCGCCAGCCAGCGGCCGACCGCTGGCGGCGCGGGCGCCGCGCCGTCGTCCATCGGAAGGGTCCCCGGCCGGCCCCGGCGCGCAGCGCGCCGCGGGCCCGGCCTCCCCCGCCACGCGGGGGTGGCGGATCAGCACACCAAGGTACTCGATCCGCCTCAGCGTTTGGGGACGGACTTCTCGACGGGCAGGGCCGGATTGGCCGACCATTCCTCGTACGAACCGTCGTAGAGGTGGGCCGGGTGGCCGAGCAGCCGCGCGGCGAAGTAGAGCAGGCTCGCCTGCTGGCCGATGTGGCAGTAGGTCACGACCTCGCGGCCGGGTGGCACGCCCGCGGCCGCGAAGAGCGCTCCGAGCGCCGGCGCGTCCTTCAGCGTGTCCGACGGCGTCGCGAGGCTCGAGAAGGGGATGTTCCGCGCGCCCGCGATGTGGCCCGGACGCCGATAGCGCCCGCGCGCGTCGTCCTCGCCGGTGTAGTAGCGGGCGTCGCGCGCGTCGAGGATCGCGACCGCGGGATCCTTCAGGCGGCGCTCGACCCAGGACGCGTCCACGATCACGCCGGGCGCGGGTGCGGCGTCAGACGGCCGGCCGCGGGCGCGGCGACGTCCGCCGTGACCGGGTGGTGTCCGGCGCGCCACGCGGGCAGCCCGCCGTCCATGATCGCCGTCCGATCCCCCAGGCCGAGGTAGTCGAGCGCGACGAAGACGCGCGCGGTCGGCGTTAGCCAGTCGCTGCCCCAGTAGAGGACGATGCGGGAGCCGTCCGACACGCCGCGCGACGCGAACGCCTCGGTCAGGCGCGCCACCGACGCCATCTGGAGGCGGAGCGTGGCGTCGGGGTCCGACACGTCGGCGAGCGCGATGAGCTGCGCGCCGGGGATGTGCGCCTGCTCGTACTCCGCCTTGTCGCCGATCTGCAGCAGCACGAGCGACCCGGAGCCCATCTGATCCGCCACCCAGCCGGGCGTGACGACGAGCGGCAGCGCGCGCCCGGCGCCGCCGGCGGGCTGGGCCGACGCCGCGCCGGCGAGCGTGAGGGCCGACAGAGCGAGCGCGGAGAGCGACGTGGGCGTGGGCATGACGGACCTCGCTGGCCGCAGGGAACGGGCTGTTCTGTTGTTGTCGACAATCTACAAGAGTCTCTTGTCGATTGTCAAGGGGAGGCCCGCGGCGGGGCCGGCCCGCGCCGTGCTACCGCTGCTCGCGGGCGAGCATCGGTCCGGCCTCCTTCAGCACGGCCTCGATGTCGCGCCAGCGGTTCGGCACGGCGCGCCGCAGGATCTGCTCCACGTTGGGCGACCACGGCCGCTTCAGCTCGGCGAAGTTCTTCTTCGTGCGCTCGATGAACGCGTCGCCGAACGTCTTCAGGTCCCAGTGCTCGCGCGCGGTCCAGATCGACCACTGCTTGACGAAGTTCAGGTAGGAGGCCGGGGTGCTGTCGGGGTGCAGCAGGTTCCCGTCGAACAGCTTCTGCGCCGCGCTCGCCACGTGGCGCAGCGGCCGGAGCGCCGCCTGCACCTCGGGCGGCGCCACGCGATAGAGCGTGCCGGCGGGGGGCGGCGGCTTCGCGAAGTCGAGGCAGAAGCCGGTGATGGTGCCGGTGTGGAGCGCCGACCTCGTCCGATCGGCCACCGCGCGCGCCGCGCCGTGCCGGATCGCCTGCACGACGAGGCCGTCGGGCGCGAAGAGCTTCATGGTCGGGCCCTGCCCGCCGGAGGCCTGCATCGTGAACACGTGGCCGGTCGACTCGCCGGTCGCGACGAGCGAGATCTCGACGGGCCCGCCCTCGGCGGGCGACGAGAGGCGGACGAGCGCGCCGGGCCGGAGCGCCTCGGCCGCGAACGGACGGGCCGCGGCCGCGGGCGGGCGCGTCCGGGCGAACAGGGCCGCCAGCACGTCGCGGAGGCCCATCGCCACGCGCGCGGCCCACGACGGCGGCGGGCCGTCGTAGAAGTTCATGCCGAGCGGCCGCACCAGGTTCACGGTCGAGTTCGTCGTGATGACGTTCTGGAACTGCGTGTCGAACGCGCCGCGATCCAGCGTCGGATAGGAGGGCTGGTTGCCGTCGCAGCTGTAGTAGTCGAACGTCCCGCCGCCGATCGAGCAGCCGCCCGTCTCTTCTGTTTCGCCCGTGTCCGTCACCAGCGGCCCGAAGTGGAAGCCCGACGAGACCGCGTCGTCATAGCCGGGGCCCGGGGTGAAGTCGCACTCGGTGTTGCCCAGCGTGCAGGTGGAGGTGACGTGGAGCGGGTCCCGATCGCCGGCCGGGTCGTCCGGCTCGACGGTGTAGTGGTGGTAGTACGGGCCGCTGCTCTGCCCGCTCACGGCGTCCGCGTCGGACGCGCCGGCCGGCCGGGTCGCCACGGGCGCGTAGGCCCTGCTTTCGACCTTTTCGAACCAGTACGCCACCGCCGGCAGACCCAGGTTCTGGCCCGTGGCTTCATCGCGGTCCGCGCCGGACGCGGCGCCCGGCGCCGCGCCGTCGGGGCCGACGCCCAACGCGCTCGCGCACGTCTGCCCGCAGGGCGAGCCGTCGTCGCCGAAGAGCTCGTCGGGCTGGATCCGGTTGTCGCAGGAGACGTCGTACCAGTGCGCCGACACCTGGCTGCTGCCGAGCGCGCCGGGCGCGCCGCCGGGCGCGGTGTAGCTCACCTTGGACTCGATGCGCACGCCCTGCCCCGCCGGTTCGGAGGGAGTGACGGCGTGCGACGGCAGCGACGAGATCACCCGCGCGCTCGACGACCCCGACGTTGTCTCCGCCGCGGCGCCGGCCGCGCCCGTCCCGATTGCCGTCGTCGGCTCCTGCGCGGGCGTCGCGCACGTCTTCAGGCAGGCGTCCAGCGTCTCGCGCGCCGTCCGCGCGCGCGCGGCGAGCGGCGCCCACTGGCGGCTCAGCACCTCGTGCCGCATCTCGAGCGGATCGCGCGCGGGGCCGTCGGCCGTGAGGTACTCGTCGACCACCGCCTGGATCTGCGCGCGCACCTCGGACGCCCGGCCGGCGGCGTCGTTGTAGGCCTCGGCGGCAGCGCGGCACGCGTCGCACACGCCGGTGACGGGCCGCATCACGGCGGGCACGATCAGCGGCTTGCGCGGCTCCTCGTGCGGCGCGAGCGAGGGGTCCGAGAACCCGCCCGTGCGCCGGCCGTCCTCGTCGCGCATCTCGCCCCAGTAGGCGACGCCGTGCTCGTTGAACTTGAGGCGCACGCGGGACACGCCGAGGCCGTCGGCCGCGCGCACCTCGCTGATGTACGTGCGGCCGTGGCTGTCCTCGGCGTGCGAGAACTCGTAGGCGAGCTTCGACCCTGGCGTCAGGTGCGCTTCCAGGTTCTGGAGGGCGCGGCCGTCCGGCGTCAGCGCCATGCCGCTGGTCTGCCCGTCCGCGGTGAAGGTCGCCTTGAAGACGATGTAGCCCCAGCGGCGGCCGATCCACCACACCTCGCCGCTCTCGGGCGTGCCGTCCTCGGCGTAGCTGACCGCCGTCTCCTGCCTCGTGCCCTGGAGGCGGTGGCCGCGCGCGTAGCCGTCGAGCGTGCGGTCGTAGGCGTCGCGCGTGCCCTTGTTCTTCGCCCACGTCTCGTCCCACTGCTTGTGCCAGTTCTCCTCGGCGACGCGGACGGCCTCGCTCTCCTCGGCGAGCTGGCGCTCGAACTGCTCGCGCGCCTGGCGGCCGGCCTCGGTCTCCCTGCCCCGGATCTGCCGGCCGGCGCCGGTCGCGCCGGCCGCCGCGCACAACGCGGCCACGAGCGCCGCGTGGACCAGCCGCCGGGTGATCGCTGTCGAGGCCATCGGTCCCCGCCTCACTCGGCGCGCAGCGCCGCGGCCGGATCGAGCCGCGCCGCCTGCCGCGCCGGATAGATGCCGAACGCCAGCCCGGTGGTCGTCGCCAGCGCCAGAGCGACGGCGGCCGACCACGCGGAGACCGCCACGGGCCAGCCCGCCGTGAGCGCGACCACCGCCGCGAGCAGGCCGCCGAGCGGCAGGCCCGCGACGGCGCCGGCCAGACACAGCAGCGACGCCTCCAGCGCGAACTGGACGACGATGTCGCGGCGCCTGGCGCCGAAGGCGCGGCGCACGCCGATCTCGGCGGTGCGCTCGGCGACGCTGGCCAGCATGATGTTCATGATCCCGACGCCGCTGATCCCGAGCGCGAGCGCGCCCACCGCCAGCAGCACCACGTTGAACGTGCGCTCGGCGCGCAGGCGCGCCTCGAGCAGCTCGCGCGGCACGACCAGGTCGAACACCGGCGCGCCGGGGTGTTCGCGGCCGAGCAGGCGCTGGACGTCGGCGGCCACCCGGGCCACGCGGTCCGGCCCGGCGGCGCGGACCACGATCTCCTCCACGCGGTCGGTCGCGTCGCCGCGCCCGAGCGACACGTCCATGGCGCCGAGCGGCACGAAGAGCGCCTGGGCGGGGTCGACGTGCTGGATGGCCGGCCGCGGCCCGGCGGCGTCCGCGCGCCCGGCCAGCACGCCGACGACGCGGTACCACGCGCCGCCGGCGCGCACCTCGGCGCCCACCGGGTCGGCGCCGCCGAAGAGCGCGGCCGCGAGCCCCGCGCCGGCGACCGCGACGCGCCGGCGCGCCGCCTGGTCGGCGGCGGTGAGCCAGCGTCCCGCCGACACCGCGCGCCCGGCCGCCGCCAGCCAGCCGCCGGTCGCGCCCACCAGCGTCTGCTCGGCGTGACGCGTGCCGGCCGTCATCTCCGTCTTCACCGACCGCATCGCGACGACGGCGACGGCGCCGCCGACGCCCCGCGCCAGCCGCGCGGCGTCGCCGGTGCTGAGCGCCGGCGCCAGCGGCTGCCGGTAGGGAGGCGGCGACTCGAGGCGCCGCGCGCGGGCGATCACGTTGTCGATGCCGAGCGCGCCGATCTCGGCGACGGCCTCGCGCCGCGCGCCGTTGCCGATCGCCAGCGCGGTGACCACGGTCGCCACGCCGACGACGATGCCGAGCGCCGAGAGCGTGGCGCGCAGCCGATGCGCGACGAGCGCCGACACGGCCTGGACGATCGCCTCGCGCGGGCTCACCGTCCGGCCTCCGGCTCGACGAGCAGCACGCGCTCGCCCGGCCGCAGGCCGTCCTTCACCGCCGCCCGCACGCCGTCGTCGCCGGCCAGCGACACCGGACGGCGCACGGGCCGGCGGCCGTCGAGGACGTAGCAGTAGCGGCCGGCGCCCGCGCCGAAGACCGCCTGGGACGGCACGACCGTGGCGCGAGGAATCGACGCCACCTCGATCTCGACGCGCGCCGTCATGCCGGTGCGCAGGCGCGGGTCGGTGTCGACCAGGCGGATCGTGACCGGGAAGAACTTCGTGCCGGCGCGCGTCAGGTCCGCCTCGGCGAGCGCGCCGACCAGCTCGACGGCGGCGCGCAGCCGCAGGTCGGGGTACGCGTCCACGCGCACGAACACGCGCTGGCTGGCCGACACCTCGTGGAGGTCGATCTCGCGCACGCGCGTGTCCACGATGAGCTGCGAGGAGTCGGGCAGCGCGACGACGGGCTGGTTGGGCCACACCTCGTCGCCGACCTGCGGCTTGCGCCGGTCGCTGCCGAAGAACACGTCGCGGTAGACGACGAGGCCCGGCCCGGCGGCGCGCACCGTCACGCGCGAGAGCCGGTCCTCGAGGATCGCGATGCGCGAGCGGATCTCGTCGGCGCGCGCCGACGCCCGGGCGAGCGCCGCCTGCCGCTGCGCGATTCGCGCGTCGGCGCCCTCCTGCTCGCGGGCCAGCGCCGCGCGGGCGTCCTCGACGCCGGCCTTCGCGCGGGCCAGGGCTGCGGGCCGCCCGTAGCGCGTGAGCGTGTCGCGCTTGAGGTCGGCGAGCCGCTGCTGCTCCCGCGCCCGCGCCAGGGCCTGTTCGGCCCGCTCGAGCTCCGCCTGGGTGATGAAGCCCTCGGCGAGCAGCGGCTTCAGGTCATCGAGGTCGCGTTGCGTGCGCGCGACCTCGCGCGCGGCCTCGCCGGCCGCCGTCGTCGCCTCGGCCAGCGCGAGCTTCCCGGCGCCGTTGGTCGCGTCGGCCAGGTCGGACTCGGCGTAGCCGATCGCCTGGCGCGCGCCGGTCACGTCGGCGTCGGCCTTCAGGCGCTCGAGGCGCAAGCCCTCCCGCTCGCCGCGCAGGTCCGCCTCGGCCTGCGCGAGCGCCGCCCGCTCCTTGGCCAGGTCCTGCTCGAACTTCGTGGCGTCGAAGCGGATCAGCACGTCGCCCGCGGCCACCGCGCGGCCTTCGGGCACGAGCTCGGCGATCTTGGCGGGACCGCCCGGCAACGTCGAGCCGTACAGCATGAGGTGCGCGGAGTCGATCGTGCCGGCCTCGACCAGCGTCTGCTCGAAGTCCGCCTCGGCGACCGCGGCCGTGGGCCGCGGCGGCGCCGACGGCCAGCGCGCGGCCGCGACCACGACGAGCGCGACAGCCAGCAGGGCGCCCGCCGACGCGGCGCCGGTTTCGCGCGGCCGCCGCCGCGCCAGACTCTGCGCGTGAACGAGCCAGCGGCTCATGGCTGGAACCTCCCCGGGTCGAGCGTGCCGACGGCGCGCTCGAGCGCGAGGCCGGCGTAGGCGCGGTCCACCTCGGCCGCGATCAGCGCCGACTGCGCCTGGAACAGGTTGCTCTCCGCGTCGATCACGTCGAAGTTGTCGGCGAGGCCCCGCTCGTAGCGCAGCTGCGCGAGACGGAGCTGCCGCTGGGCGAGGTCGATCGCCTTGGTCTGGATGGCGACGGTCGTCTCGGCGCGCGCGCGCGCACGCCAGGCGCCGCGCACCTCGGAGACGATCCGCCGCTCGAGGTCGTCCTCGCTCCGCTCGGCGCCGCGCACCGACACCTGCGCGAGGCCCAGCGCGGCCGACGCGCTCGCGCGGTCGAGGCTGTAGGTGGTCGACACGCCGGCGCGCCAGCCGCCACCGAGCGTCTGCAGCAGCGCCGCCTGCGGCGCGCCAATCCCGCGCCGCGCGTAGTCGAGCGTGAGGTCCACGCGCGGCAGGAGATCCCAGCGCGCCACCGATTCGTTCCGCTGCGCGTCGCCGACGTGGTCGCGCGCCTCGCGCACCTCGAGGCGCGTGCGGAGCGCCAGCGCCACCAGGTCGTCCACGCCGAGCGACGCGAACTCGAGCGTCTCCACCTCGGCGGGGTCCGCGTCGTCCACCTCGATGGTCGCGTCGAGCGGGCGGCCCAGCAGCAGCGCCAGCTCGTCCTCGCTGCGCGCGAGCGCCTCCCGGTTGTCGGCCTGCCCCGACTCGGCCTGCGACGCGAGCAGGTCGGCGCGCAACACGTCCAGCTGCGTCGCCAGCCCCACCTTCATGCGCGCCTCCGACGCCGCGCGCAGCTTCGCCGCCCGGTCGCGCGCGAGGTCGCCTGCCCCCACCAGGCGGCGCAGCCGCACGACGTTGAAATAGGCGCGCGCGACCTGCAGGACCAGGTCCTGCCGGGCCAGCTGCAGCGCCCGCGACGAGCTGACGGCGCCGCGCCGCGCGTTCTTCAGCCCGGCCGTCGCCGCCGGCCCGAATCCGGCGAGCATGGGCTGGGTCAGCGACACCGCGTAGCCGGCGTCCTTCGACACGACGTCGGACGCCGCGTAGCGGGCCGCGTCGGCGCTCACGCGCACCTCGGCGCCGGTCTGGAACTTCTTGACGACGTCCACGCCCAGGCTGCGGCGGTCGAGCCCGAGGGCGTCGCGTCCCATCTGGAGGGAGGGCAGCACCCGCACGTCGAACGCCGACTCCGCCAGGTCGCGGCGGATGTCGGCCGCCTCCACCGACTCGCGGGACGGGGCGAGCGCGGGGCTGCGGGCCAGCGCCTCGGCAATCGCGCCGTTCAGGCTGAGTGGCGCCCGTCCGGACGGGGACGGCGGGGGCCCCGGCGCCTGGCCGGCCAGCGCCGCCGCCGGGGCCGCCCAGACGCTGCCCGCCAACACCACGCCGATCACGTGCACACGCATGGCTCCGAAACGCCCCCTGTCGGTGGTTTCAGGGAAACGGAACGGACACGAAGGGAATGAGCCACGGATTGAGCCACGGAAATCACCACGGAAATCGCCACGGAAAGGAGAGCGTGCTAATCTGTCGGCCATCCTCCGAGCCATGAACCGCCTGACGCTGGCGCTGGCGCTGGCCGGCCTCGCCGCCCTGTTCGTCCCGTCCGCCGTGTCGGCGGCCGGTCAGGAGTCCGCGCGGCGCGCCAGGGCGCCTGAGGCCCACGCGCTCGTGGACCGGGCCGAAGGCCTGATTGGCAAGGGCCGCACGGCCGAGGCGCTGGCGGCGCTGGCCCGGGCCGACGCGCGGTTCCAGCAGGCGGGGGACCGGTACGGCGAGGCACGGGTCGAGCTGCTCCGGGGCGTCGTCGAGCGGGGCCACGCGAACCTCGACGCGGCCGAGACCCACGCCCGCCGCGCGCGCGACCTGGCGCACGACGCCGGCCTGGAGTCGGTCGAGGTCAAGGCGCTGCGCCTGCTGGCGACCCTCGCGGGCGACCGCGGGCGCCCCGACGAGGCCGCCGCGCGGCTCGACGAGGCCCTGCCCCTCGCGCGGGCGGCGGGCTGGGGCAGCTACGCCCTGATCCTCGAGGTCGCGGGCCGCAACGCCCGCGAGCGGGGCCGCCCCGAGGCGTCGCTCGACCTGCTGGCCCGGGCCATCGACGCGGCCCGGCGCGCCGACGACGCCGGCACCCAGATCCGCGCCTACGGCGCGCGCTCGACGACGCTCCTGGGCCTCGGGCGCTTCGACGAGGGGCTCGAGAACGCGCAGCAGGCCTACACGCTCGCGCAGGGGGTCGCCAACGTCAGCCTGAAGGCGAGCGCGGTCTTCGGCCTCGCGCAGGCCGAGGGCAACCTCGGCAACCTCGAGCGCGCGGCCGAGCTGTGGACCGAGGCCATCGGCCTCTACCGCGAGGCGCACCTGCAGATTGGCGTGGCGCTGGCGACCAAGCAGCGGATGGAGGTGTGGTCGGCGCTCGGCGACATGGACCGCGCGGCCGAGGACGGCCGCACGGCGCTCGCGATGTACGAGCGGACGGGCTCGGCCGGCACGATGACCGAGTCGCTGGCGCGGCTGGCGCTCATCGAGGTCAACCGCGGCCGCCGCGACGAGGCGGCGGCGCTCATCGCGCGCGCCGACGCGCTCGTGGCCGCCACGCCGCACGCCCGGCGGGCGTTCACCGAGAACGACCTCGCGCTGGCGTCGCTGAAGCTCGGGCGGCGCGACGAGGCCGCCGCGCGCTTCACGCGCGTGCTCGCGCTCGCGCGCGAGTCGGCCAATCGCGAGTACGAGTGGCGCGCGCACTTCGGCCTCGGGCTCGTCGCGCTCGCCGACGGGCGCCCGGCCGACGCGGCCGCCGACCTCCAGGCGGCGCGCGCCGACGTCGAGACGCTCCGGCGCACCCTGCCCTACGCCGCCGAGCGCGCCGCGTTCATGCGCGAGCGCCTGGAGCCGGCCGGCGCCCTGGTCGAGGCGCTGATGGCGCAGTCGCACGAGCCCGGCGACGCGTTCGCCCGCCGCGCGCTGGCCGTGGCCGAATCGGCCCGCGGCCGCGCGCTGTCCGACCTGCTCGCCGAGTCGCGCGCCCGGCTGACCGACCCGCGGCTCGCGCGCGTGCGCGCCGAGGAGACCGCGGCCGCGGCGCGGCTCTCCGACGTCCAGAAGGTGCTGCTAACGGCGACGAGCGACGCGGCGCGCGACGCCGCCCGCGCACGGCTCGAGCGCGCCGAGCTCGAGTTCGACGAGTTCATCGTGCGCCTGCACCGCGAGAACCCGGCCTACGCGTCGCTCGCCTATCCGGCCAGCCGGAGCGTCGACGGGCTGCAGGCCATCCTCGGCCCCGACGAGGCCATCGTGGAGTTCTCGATCGGCGAAGACGGCGGCTACGCGTGGGTCGTGCGGCGCGGGACGGTCGGCTCCTACCGGACACCCGGGCGCACGGCGCTCGCCGAGCGGCTGCGCCTGCTGCAGGGCCTCGTCGGCTCGGGCGACGCCCGGGCCCTGGCCGCGCTCGGACGGGAGCTGTACGGCGAGATCCTCGCGCCCGCCGGAGCCGGCCCTCGGCGGCGTCACGCGGCTCGTGCTCGTGCCCGACGGCCCGCTGCTGCGCCTTCCGTTCGCGCTCCTGCGGATGCCCGACGGGCGCTGGCTGGTCGAGCGTTTCGTGCTGGCCGAGGCGCCGTCGGCGACCGTGTTCGCCGAGCTCAGGGCCGACCGGTCGCGCACCGGCCCGGACGCCCTCTTCGCCGTCGCCGCGCCGGGCGGCGGCTCCTCGGTGCGCGCCGCCGAGGGCCTGTACGAGCCCGGCGTCCTGCCCGACACCCCGCTCGCGCACGCCGCCGAAGAGGCGCACGACGTGGCCGACTCGCTCTGGTGGGCGTCGGGCGCGCGGCGCGTGGAGCCCGACGCGACCGAAGGGTTCGTGAAGGCCGCGAGCCTCGACCGCTACCGCATCGTCCACTTCGCGGCGCACGCGCTCGTCGACGACGAGGTGCCGCGCCGGACGGCGATCGTGCTCGAGCCCGACGAGAAGGAGGACGGGCTGCTGCAGATGAACGAGATCGCGAACCTGTCGCTCGACGCCGACCTCGTCGTGCTGGCCTCGTGCCGATCGCACGTCGGGCGGCTGGTGCGGGGCGAGGGCTTCCTGAGCCTGAGCCGCACGTTCATGTACGCCGGCGCGCGCGCCGTGGTCGCCACGCTCTGGGCCGTGGACGACCGGGACACCAGCCGGCTGATGCGCGCCTTCTACGACGGGCTGGCCGACGGGCAGCCGGCCGACGTCGCGCTGCGCGCGGCGCAGGTGGAGATGCTCCGCGGCGGCGGCTCCGGCGCCCGGGCCGATCGCTGGGCGGCGTTCGTCGTCTCCGGCGACGCCACCCGCTCCATCGTCGTCCCGACGCGAGGGCGGCGGCTGGCCGAGGTGGGCGGCCTCGCGCTCGGCCTCGCGCTCGGCCTCTGGCTCACCGTGGTGGGGTGGAAGGGGGCGCGATCCGGAATTCCTGCAGCGGCGTGGTGGCGATGGGCTCGCCGGCGGCGTCGAGGGCGGTGACGGTCCACGAGTAGCCCTCGCCGGGGCGCAGGCGGGCGGCCAGCTCCGGGGTGGGCGACGCCTGCAGATCGCGCGCGGTCAGCGAGGCGAGGTGCTCCCGGTCCGGCCCGTAGACGTCGACCAGGTAGCGGTCCGCGGCCGCGAACCGGTGCCACCGGAACACGACGGGCGGCGTGACGGCGCCGGCGGGCGCGATCGAGGAGAAGCCGGCGGCGCCGCGCGTGGCCCCCTCCGGCGAAGGCGCGAGCGCGCGCCGCGACAGCGGCACGACGATTGCGATGACGACGAGCGCGGCGGCCGCGACGGCCAGACGCCAGGACCCCCAGACGGGCGCGCGCACCGGGCGCGGCGGCGTCCGGACGGCGAGGCCGCGGGGAATGAAGCGGGCCTCGTCGAGGCAGGCCGGCGCGGCATCGACCGGCCGTTCCCTCACCATCTGCGCGCAGGCCGCCAGGCAGGCGTCGCACGCGGCCAGGTGCGAGACGACCCGGTCTCGGTCGGCGGGCGACCCGTCGGCCAGCCAGCGCTGCAGTTCGTCCGGCGTGAGGTGCGTCATGACGTCCCGCCTTCCTGGGGCGCGGGCGGCGGCGCCGCCCGGAGCCGCGCGCGCAGCCCGTCGAGAATCCGCTGGATCCGCGCCCCGATGGGACCGTCGAGGTGGAGCACGCGGCCGATGTCCGCGTCGCTCAGCCCCTCGAAGAACTTCAACCGGACGATGACGGCGTCCTCGGCCGGGAGCCCGGCGAGCGCCGCCGCGGCGGCCCGCCGCCGCTCGGCCGCCACCAGCGCGTCCTCCGGACCGCGCGTGGGAATCGGGCGGATCGATCGGCCGGCTCTCGGCCGACGCCTCGAGGCTGACCGCGCGGTGCGCGCGGGCCACGAACGAAACGAGCTCGCTTCGCTGTCGGTCCTTCAGCACGGCATCGATCCGGGCCAGCGCGTCGAGCACGCCCGCCAGCCCGACCTCCCGTCCGCTCTCCATGTGCAGCCGTTCGGCCACCTCGATCGGCCCGCGCTGCTCCCAGTAGTAGAGCTCGAAGACCCGCCGGTCGAGCGGGGCGAGGTCGCGCACCGCGGTGAACAGGCGCCGCCGGCCGGCGCGCGACCGGATCCAGTCGACCATCGCGTGGCGCACCACGCGGGCGAGCCAGGCGCCGAGCGGGCCCTTCGCCGGGTCGTGCTGGCGGAGCCGCGCGCAGTCGGCGGCGGCCAGCCGCTCGCACACCTGGACGTAGACCTCCATCGCCTCGTCGTGGTCGGCGACGCCGCCGCGCTCGATGAGGGCGAGCAGCGTCCGCGTGTGCTGGTGGACGAACGTCTCCCAGCCCCGGTCGGGGTCGTCGGCCAGCAGGCGCTGCAGCGCCTCGTCCGAGAGCGGCGCCGGTGGCGATCCGGGGGGACGGTGCATCTCGCGGCTAGCCTAGCACCGCCACCGACGCCCCCTCAACGCCCGCGTCCCGGGGTGACAGAACGGACACCGGACGGGCGGGCCGCCGGGGGCCGTCCGTCTCGTGGCCGTTCTGTAAGGACAATCCCGAACAGCGGTCCGCCCGGGGGCGGATCCGGCGGTCGACAGAGGCAGGAGTGGACCCATGCGACGACTGGCAACTGGTGCGATGGTGGCGGCGGCGTTGGCCTTCACGGCGGGGACAGGGGCGCTGCACGCGGGGGCCGACGGCGCGTCCGTCACGATCGCCGGGGCGCCGCCCGGGGCGGTCTTCGAGCTGGCGCTCAACGGGGGCAAGGTGGCGACCGCCGCGGCCGACTCGCAGGGCACGGTCGAGGCGGTGCTCGACATGGCCAACCTCGGCAAAGTCGAGGTCCAGGTCTACGTCGTGCAGTGCGAGGACGGCCGGAACGTCGTGCACCTCGTCTCGGCCGGCCACGAGGCGCCGCCGGAGGACCAGAAGTGCAAGCGCCGCCTGCTCGGCGCGTTCCTGTTCAAGCACGGCACGAAGGTCACGATCGACCTCGCCAACGGGACGGTCGACGCCACGGGCGGGTCGGCCATGAGGACCCGGCTGCTGCTGATCGGCGGCGGCGTGGCGGCCGTGGGCGCGGGCATCGCCGCGGGCAGCGGCTCGTCGTCCACCTCGACGTCGAGCCAGCCGGCGTCCTCCACGCCGTCCACGCCGACGCCGACGCCGACCCCGTCGCCTACACCCACGCCCACGCCCGAGCCGACGCCGGCCATCAACCCGGTCGGGACGTTCCCGTCGGCGACGTCGGTGGTGAGCGGGCAGATTCACGAGGCGTTCGTGGCGCTCGCCAAGTCGCTCGACCTGGTGTTCGCGTCGTTCAGCGGGCTCCAGGGCGCCGCGACGACGACGGTGAAGGTCACCGGGCCGTCGGGCTCGAACTGGGTCGCGGTCACCGGAAGCGTGGACACCGACTCGGGGAAGTTCAGCCTGACGGGCAGCGGCACGGTGGCCGGCTACTCCAACGTGAGCGTGAAGTTCGAGGGCACCGTCACCAAGGATGGCGCGCTGAACGGCACCTACACGATGGGCGCCGGCGGCGAGCTGCCGCAGGGCATTCCGATCGTCTACTCGGTGCAGGGGCAGAAGCGGTAGGCCGCGGGGCGGAGCCGGGTCAGTCCGGCTCCTGCCCCGTCCACCCGTTGATGATCGTCTCGCGCAGGTCGAAGCCGAACGCGCGCTCCGACACGATGACGATGGGCGGGGCCTGGAGCCGCTTGTAGACGGCCTTCAGCATCAGCGCGCGCGTCTCGCGCACCAGCGCCGCGAAGGCGTCCACGTCGAGCTTCTCGTAGACCGTGCGGCCGTCCGGGCCGGGCGCGAAGCGCTCGGGGTCCAGCGATCGGGTCCTGAACGCCTCGACGATCTCGGCCGGGCTGCGCCGCTTCTCGATCATCTCGCCGACGAGCGGCGCCGTGACCCAGTAGTCGAACGGGTCGAACTGCCCCTCGCTCAGCTCGGCCGACGGTGTGAGCCGGATGATCGCCTCGGGGATCGCGTCGGTGCCGCGGCGCGCGTTCACGTGGCGCGCGAGCAGGTAGACATCCAGCTTCGACAGGTCCCCGATCACCGCCACGCCGCCGCACATGTCACCGTAGAGCGTGGCGTAGCCGAGCGCGAGCTCGGTCTCGTTGCCGCACGCGATCAGGAGCCGGCCCGAGTCGTTCGACTCCATCATCATCAGCACGCCGCGGACGCGCGCTGACAGGTTCTCGCGCGTGACCCGGCGGCCGATGGGGTGCGCGTCCCGCTCGAACGCCGCCGCGGCCGCGTCGTCGATCGCCTGGATCGGCACGACGCGGTAGTCCACGCCCAGGTTGCGGCTCACCTCGGCCGCGAGCGACCGGGTCTGCTGGGTGTTGTAGCGCGAGGGCAGGTTGTAGGCGACGACGTTCCCGGCGCCGAACGCGTCGGCCGTGATGGCCAGCGACAGCGCCGAGTCGATGCCGCCCGACACGGGCACCACGGCCCGCGTGAAGCCGCAGTGGCGCGCGTACTCGCGCAGGCCGAACACGAGCGCGTCGTACATGACCTGGCCGCGCGCGCAGGCCGGCGGCTCGGCGCCCGGCCCGTCCGCCCCGCCCTCGAGCGGCACGTCGACGATCTCGACCGCGGCCTCGAAGCGCGGCGCGAAGCGGAGCACGCGGCCGCGGCCGTCCATGGCGAGGCTCTCGCCGTCGAACACGATGACGTTCTTGCCGTTGTCGCCCGCGCCGACCGTGTTCACGTAGACGAACGGCCGGCCCGTCGCCTCCACGTGCGCGCGGATCTGGGCGAGGCGGTCGCGCAGCCGGCCCGGGTAGAACGGCGACGCGTTGATGTTGACGAGCAGCTCGGCGCCCTGCGCGCACAGCTCGGCGACCGGCTTGGCCTCGTAGGACGCGTCCCACATGTCCTCGCAGATCGAGACGCCGACGCTGACCGTCCGCCCGCCGGCCCGGATCGGGATCGGGCGGCGCGCGGCGGCGGGCGTGAAGTAGCGCTTGTCGTCGAAGTAGCGGTAGCTCGGGAGCAGCGACTTGCGCGCGACGCCGACGATCCGCCCGCCCTGCGCCACGGCCGCCGCGTTGTACCTGCGGATGCGGCCGTCCTCGTTCCGCGCCGCGAGGTCGTGTTCGATGAAGCCGAAGATCACCGCCAGGTCGTCCGACCGGGCGGCGATCCGCCCGGCGGCGGCGCGGTTGGCGGCCAGGAAGCCCGCGTCCTCGATCTGGTCCCCGATGCAGTAGCCCGGCACGACCATCTCGGGCGCGACGAGCAGCTCGGCGCCCGCCGCGCGCGCGGTCTCGATCGCCGCGGCGATCCGCCGCTCGTTGCCGGTGATGTCGCCGCTCGTGGGGTTGATCTGGGCCAGGGCGATGCGCACGGGCCTATTGTACGCGGGGATCGGTGCACAGGGTGCACCAGGTGCACGGGGTGCGCGGTGGCGCGAGATCTTCGCTGGCGCGCGGCTTCATTTGACGAGAGCGACGAGCGGCGCGGGGCGTTAGGGGTCCCCGCAAGCGAGGAGCCAGGCGGGGTGCAGGGGGCCCCGCCGATCAGGAAATCGTCCGCGTGATGACGCCCTCCGGCAGGCCGGCCTCGACCGGGCGCCGCTCGGGGGCGGGCGCGCGCCGCAGGCTGCCGCGCATGCCCTCCATCCAGACGTAGAAGGACGGCGTGATGTAGAGCGTGAGGAGCTGCGAGACGAGCAGGCCGCCGACGACCGCGAGGCCGAGCGGCCGGCGCGACTCGGCGCCGGCGCCGAAGCCGAGCGCGATCGGCAGCGTGCCGGCGAGCGCGGCCATGGTCGTCATCATGATCGGCCGGAACCGCACCATGCAGGCCTCGTGGATCGCCTCGACGGGCGCCTTGAGCTCGGTGCGCTGCGCCTCGAGCGCGAAGTCGATCATCATGATGCCGTTCTTCTTCACGAGCCCGACGAGCATGATGACGCCCACGAAGGAGTAGAGGTTGAGCTCCTGGTGGAAGATGAGCAGCGTCGCGAGCGCGCCGAAGCCGGCGGCCGGCAGGCCCGAGAGAATCGTCATCGGGTGGATGAAGCTCTCGTAGAGGACGCCGAGCACGACGTAGATGACCGCGATCGCCAGCGCCAGCATCAGGCCGAGGCCGGCGAACGAGGCCTGGAACGCCTGCGCGGTGCCCTGGAAGCTGCCGTTCACCGTGGCGGGCAGCGTGGCCGCCGCCACCTGCTCCACCTTCGACACGGCGTCGCCGAGCGCCATGCCCTTCACCAGGTTGAACGAGATCGTCACCGACGGCAGCTGGCCCGTGTGGTTCACGGTGAGCGGGCCGACCGTGCGCTCGATCGTGGCCAGCGTCGAGAGCGGCACCAGCTGGCCCGACGGCGCCCGGACGTAGAGGAGCGACAGCGCGGCCGGGTCGTCCTGGTACTTCGGCTCCACCCCGAGGATGACCTGGTACTCGTTGGTCGGCGTGTAGATCATCGACACCTGGCGCGTCGCGTACGCGTTGGCCATGGCGTTGGCCACGTCGTTGAACGTGAGGCCGAGCGCGGCGGCGCGGTCGCGGTCCACGTTGACCTGCACCTGGGGGTTCTTGATCTGCAGGTCGCTGGTGACGTCCATGATGCCGGGGATCTGGGCGATCTTCTGCTCCATCACCGGCTCCAGGGCGAAGAGCTCGGCCGTGTCGGGCCCCTGCAGCGTGTACTGGTAGTTGCTGCTCGCCATGCGCCCGCCCACGCGGATGGGCGGCGGGTTGGTCAGGAACACCTGCAGGCCCGTCACCTTCGCCAGCTTGGGCCGGAGCTCGTCGATGACCTCGTCGGCGCCGAGCGCGCGGTCCGCCCGGTCCTTCAGGTGGATGAAGAAGCGGCCGGTGTTGCCGCCCGACACGGTCGAGGTGAAGGCCTCGACGTTCGGGTCGGCGCCGATGATGGCGGCGGCCTCCTGCTGGTGCGCCACCATCGCGTCGAAGCCGATGCCCTGCACGGCCAGCGACGAGCCGGAGATCGTGCCGGTGTCCTCGCTCGGGATGAAGCCGGTGGGCACCACCGTGAAGAGGTAGCCGGTGCCGACGACCAGGAGCACGAGCACGGCCACCGTCGCGTTCGGGTGGCGCAGCGTCCGCCGCAGCGTCACGTTGTAGACGTGCAGCGCGCCGTCGAAGACGCGCTCGATCCCCCGGTACACCACGCCGTGCCGCTGCTCGGCCGGGTTGCGCAGGAAGCGGCTGCACAGCATCGGCGTCAGCGTCAGCGAGACGACGCCCGACACGAGGATCGCCGCGCCGATCGTGACCGCGAACTCGTGCAGCAGCCGGCCCACGATGCCGCCCATGAACAGCACCGGGATGAACACGGCGGCGAGCGACAGCGTCATCGAGAGGATCGTGAAGGAGATCTCGCGCGACCCGTTGAGCGCGGCCTCGAACGGCTTCTCGCCCAGCTCCATGTGCCGCACGATGTTCTCGAGCATCACGATCGCGTCGTCCACGACGAAGCCGACCGAGAGCGTGAGCGCCATCAGCGACAGGTTGTCGAGGCTGTAGCCGAGCAGGTACATCACCGCGAACGTGCCGACGATCGACGTCGGCAGCGCCAGGCTGGGGATGATCGTCGCCGGGATGTTGCGCAAGAACAGGAAGATCACGAGCACGACCAGGCACACCGTGATCAGGAGCGTCAGCTTGACGTCGTTCACCGAGTCGCGGATGGACGCCGAGTGATCGCTGAACACCTCGAGGTGCACCGACGGCGGCAGCTGGGACTGGAACACCGGCAGCAGCTTGCGGATGTTGTCCACGACCTGCACGGTGTTCGTGCCGGGCTGGCGCTGGATGGCCAGGAAGATCGTGCGCGCGCCGTTGTACCAGGTGGCCGTCTTGTCGTTCTCGACGCTGTCGAGCACCTGCGCCACCTGCTCGAGCCGCACCGGCGTGCCGTTGCGGTACGCGACGATGAGCGGCCGGTAGGCGCTGGCGTCGTTCAGCTGCCCGTTCGACTGGATGACGAACGCTTCCTTCTCTCCGTTCAGGATGCCCGCCGGCGTGTTCACGTTCCACCGGCCGATGGCCGACGCCACCTCGTCCACGCCGATCTTCCGCGCCGCGAGCGCCGTCGGATCCATGAGGATCCGGACCGCGTACTTCTGCGCGCCGAACACCGACACCTGCGCGACGCCGCTCACCATCGAGATGCGCTGCCCGACGGTGTTCTCCGCGTACTCGTCCACCACCGCGAGCGGCAGCGTCTTCGAGCTGGCCGTCAGGAAGAGGATCGGCGAGTCGGCCGGGTTGACCTTGCGGAACGACGGCGGGCTGGGCATGCCCTGCGGCAGGCTGCGCAGCGTGCGCGAGATCATCGCCTGCACGTCCTGCGCCGCGGCGTCGATGTTGCGGTCGAGGGCGAACTGCAGCGTGATGCGCGTCGAGCCCTGCGAGTTGCTGGAGCTGATCGAGCTGATGCCCGCGATGGTCGCGAACTGCTTCTCGAGCGGCGTGGCCACCGACGACGCCATCGTCTCGGGGCTCGCGCCCGGCAGGCCCGCCGACACCTCCAGCGTCGGGAAGTCCACGTTCGGCAGGTCGGAGACCGACAGCTGCCGGTAGCCCATGATGCCGAAGAACACCGCGGCGACCATGATGAGCGTGGTCGCGACGGGACGCTTGATGAAGATCTCGGAGAGGTTCATGGCAGGACGCTCGTCGCGGGCGCGGCCGCCTTGTCCTCGGTCACCGTCGCGCCCGGCTCGAGGCGCAGCTGGCCGTCGGTGACCACCGTCTCGGACGCGTGCAGGCCCTTGCGGATCACCGTCAGGCCGTCAGCCGAGCGCTCCACGTCCACCGGGCGCATCTCGACGGTCTTGTCGGCCTTCACCACGAACACGTACGTCCCGTCCTGTCCGGTCTGCACGGCCTCCGACGGCACGACGATGGCGTCGGACTCGGTGCGCAGCGTGAGCGAGACGTTCACGAGCTGGCCCGGCCAGAGGTGCCGGTCGGCGTTGGGGAACGTCGCCTTCAGCCGGATCGTGCCGGTCGTCGGGTCCGCGCCGTTGTCGACGAACGTCACGCGCCCCCGCTCGACCGCCTCGTTCGTCTGGGGAATCGTCACCGCGACGTCCAGCTCGCCCAGCCGCTCCGGCCGCAGCACCGCGCTCAGCTCCCGCGTGGGCACGCTGAAGCTCACGTAGATCGGCGCGATCTCGTTGATGACGACGAGCGGCGTCGTGTCGTTGGCGCGCACCAGGTTGCCGGGGTGCACCATGAGCGCGCCCGTCCGGCCCGTGACCGGCGCGCGGATGATCGTGTAGTCCTTCTGCAGCTCGGCGCTCTTGACGGTCGCCTCGTCCGCGCGGACCGCGGCGTCGAGCGCGGCGGCCTGCGCCTCGGCCTGGTCGGCCTGCTCGGGCGGGACGAGGCCGCGCTTCAGCAGGTCGGCGTAGCGCGTGGCGGTGCTCCGGGCCGACGCGGCCTGCGTCCGGTCCCTGGCCAGCACCGCCTTCGTCTGCTCGAGCTGCACGTCGGCCGGGCGCGGGTCGATCGTGAACAGCAGGTCCCCCCGCTTCACCTCGGCGCCCTCCTCGAAGGCCATCGTCGCCAGCTGGCCCGTGACCTGGGAGTGGACCGAGACGACCGAGCGCGGCTCGACGGTGCCGATGGCCTCGACGGTGACGGGCAGCGTCTTGACCTGCACGAGCGCGGTCTTGACGGGCACCGCCGCCGCGGGGCCCGCGCGCCGGCCCTGGCGCTCGGGCTCGCCGTGCGCGATGCAGCCCTGGACGACCAGGCCCAGGGCGCCGACCAGCAGGGCGGCAGCGGGAATGGAACGGAGCGGAAGATCGTGCGGATTCACGGTGTTCACCTCGTCGCGAGCCTCCGACTCGGATGGCTCGCGACCGGACGTCTATTGTCTTGGGCAGCCCACGATCCGAATACTCCGGCGCCGGACCGTTCGTTTCAGACGGCGCGAAAGGCGCAAGAACGCCCCAAGAGCGGGAGGGGTATGGGGACAATTGTGCCACAGGACGGGGAAAAGCTTGTCCTTCACGGGGACTGACGTTTGGCCGTTCACGGGAACTGACGCGTGTCCGTTCACGGGAACTGACGCGTGTCCGTTCACGGGAACTGACGCGTGTCCGTTCACGGGAACTGACGCGTGTCCGTTCACGCGAACTGACGCTGTGTCCGTTCACGGGACTGACGCTTGTCCGTTCATGGAGCTGACGCTCGTCTGGTCGGGGATCTGAGGCTCGTCCGGTCACTGGGTTCACGCCAGTCCGTTCAGCGTGACTGGAACGGACCAGGTGCCAACCGAACGGACAGGATCCACCGTGAACGGACAAGGATCCCCCGTGAACGGACAAGGATCCCCCGTGAACGGACAAGAATCCCCCGTGAAGGACAAGGATCCCCCGTGAACGGACAAGGATCCCCCGTGAACGGACAAGGATCCCCCGTGAACGGACAAGAATCCCCCGTGAAGGACAAGGATCCCCCGTGAAGGACAAGGATCTCCCGTGAAGGACAAGCGTCAGTCCCCGTGTCAGTTCAAGTGTCGCGCGGGGCGCCAGCGGTCGCCCTCGAGCAGGAACCGGGTCTCGGGGTGGACGTGCGTCATGCGCTCGGCGTCGGGCGCGGGGTACAGCGGATCGCCGGGGACGGCGAGGAGCCGCACGCCGGCCTCCTCGAAGAAGCGCGGCTCACGGCGGAAGATCGGGCGGTCACGGGTGGACGCCAGCGCCGCGTCCACGGTGCCGAAGCGCGCGAGGTCGCGCAGCGTGCTCCAGGTCGGCGGCGGCAGCGTGATCTCGCCGCGCGCGCACCGGGCCAGCGCGTCGGCGGCCGTCATCCACGCGCTGTGGATCGTCTCGGCGGCGTCGTGCCGCGCGGCCTGCCGCCGCGGCGCGCGCGCCACGAAGAAGCGCGCGTCGAAGCGCTTGGTCTCGACCGACGGCGTCACCCAGTGCGCGAGCGGCAGCAGGGCGTCGAGCGCGAGGCGCAGCCCCTCGCCGACGACGATCGCCCGCAGGCCGGCGTCGCCCGCCTGCAGCGCCGCGCGCGCGGCGCGCAGGCGCGGGCCCCGTCCGTCCTCCGCCTCGGCCGCGTAGCGGCCCGTGCCGTCGCGCGCCGCCAGCAGGCCGGCCTCCTCGAACGCCTCGCGGATCGCGGCCACGTGGTAGGCCACCGCCTCGGCGGCCGGGAGGTCGGGCCAGTGCGCGCGCGCCGCGTCGAGACCGTCGCACCACGACGCGTCCGCAGCGGCGTCGGCCGCCTCGACGCGGCCGCCCGGGAACACGTACGCGCCCGCCATGAACGACGCGCGCATGGTGCGCCGCACGAGGAAGATCTCGGGCGCGCCGGCGCCCTCTCGCAGCAGCACGCACGTGGCAGCCGGAACCGGCGGGACGGGATCCACGCGGTCATTCTATCCGCCTCTCCGCAGGCGCGTTGCGGCCGTCCTTGTGCCGGCGGCGGGGGCTTGCTACCATATATGGCAGCCATATGCGCAAGAAGACCACCGTGTACCTCGACGCCGACGCCTACCGCCGCCTCAAGCTCCTGGCCCGCGCCCGCAAGCGCCCGCCGGCCGAGCTCGTGCGCGAGGCCGTCATCGAGTACGCCGCGCGCCACGGGCGCCCGCGCGCCGCCGCGAGCGTCGGCGCCTTTCGCAGCGGCCGCCGCGACCTCGGCGAGCGCGCCGAGGATCTGCTCGGCGGCATGGGGCGCGACGCGTGATCGTCGCCGACACGGGCGCCGTGCTCGCGCTGCTCGACGCGGGTGACCGCCATCACGCCGCACTCAAGACGCTGTACGCCGATAATCCGGGCGCGTGGGTCCTGCCGTGGGCCATCCTGGCCGAGGTGGACTACCTGGCGGGCCGCGAGCTGGGCGCGCGCGCGCAGCAGGCGTTTCTCGCGGATCTGGCCGACGGCGGCTTTGCCGTCGAGTGGGGCACGGACGACGATCTTGCCGCCGCCGCGCGGCTGCACGGCCGCTACCGCGCCCTGCGCCTCGGGCTCGTGGACGCCGTGGTCATCGCGTGCGCCGAGCGCCTGCAGGCGGACGCCATCGCCACGCTCGACGTCCGCCATTTCGGCGCCGTGAAGATCAAAGGCGCGCCGCGGCTCTTGCCGCGGGATCTCCCGCCTTCGCGCTGACGCGCTTCGGCGGGGCAAGCCTGACCGCTCACCCCTGCCCCCTGCCTGCCCGCCGTAGCCCTGGCGGAGGCGGGACCGCTGCTCTACCGCCCTCCTCCCGGGTACCAGTCGCGCAAACGCACCTCGATCGGCTCGCCCTTCAGCGCGTCGGCGAACTCCTGCAGGTTCGAGCCGCGGTAGTGGTACGGGTAGACGATGCGCGGCTTGAAGGCCTTCGCGCAGGCGGCCGCCTCGACGGGCGGCATGGTGTAGGGCAGGTTCATCGGCAGGAAGGCGACGTCGATGTTCGTGAGCGCGCGCATCTCCGGCGTGCACGCCGTGTCGCCCGCGATGTAGACGCGCGTGCCGCCCAGGGTGAGCAGGTAGCCGTTGCCGCGCCCCTTCGGGTGGTAGAGCTGCCCCGGCGCCGGCCCGCGCGTGAGGTTGTACATGGGCAGCGCCTCGATCGCCACGCCGGCGACCGTCCGGCGCCCGCCGTTGGCCATCACCGTGACGCCCTCGAGCTTCTCGGCCACGGCCGCCGGGCCCACGATCGGCGCGCCGGCCTTGCGGATCTTCGCGATGGCCGCCGGGTCGAGGTGGTCCCCGTGGATGTCGGTGACGAGCACCAGGTCCGCGGGCTTCGCCGCGGCGTAGCGATCGACGCCCACCGGGTCCACCTGGATCACGGTGCCGGCGTGCTCGATCTGCAGGCTCGCGTGGAAGATGGGGGTGATCAGGATGTCGCCCCCGCTCGCCGGAACGGCGTCGGTCCTCGTCTGGGCCATCAGCGCGCTCCCGATGAGGGCCAGGGTCAGGACGGTCGAGGCTGCCTTCATTGCTCTGTCTCCGGAGGCCGCGAGGGACGGGGACGGGAGCCCCGCCGGCCGCCGGCGGGCTCCCGTCCGGTCGATCACTTGCCGTAGCTCGAGTTGATGAAGCTGTCGATGTCGGCGTGCAGCTTGTCGTCGGCCTTCCGGTCGATGTAGACCATGTGGCCCGACTCGTAGTAGGCGAAGCTGATGTTCTTGCGGACCTCCGGCTCGAGCATCATGTGCGACACGGTCTCCTCGATGCCGTTGAACGGCGTGGCGAGGTCGTAGTAGCCGCACACGACCAGCACCTTCAGGTGCGACTGCTCGGTCATGGCCGAGCGCAGGACCTCGGCCGCCTGGTCCTGGGCCGTCCGGTCCCACGGGCGCACGTTGCCGCTCACGGCGTAGTACGCGTCGCTGTCCCACTTGAGCTCGCGCCGCACGTAGTCCTGGAAGGTGGCGACGAACGCGCCCTCGTAGGAGGCCTCGCTCGCATCGTATTCGTACCGCTCGCCCGCGGCGTCGCGGTCCATGCCGGTGAAGCGCGAGTCGAGGCGGCCGACGATCCGGCGCTTGTCGCGCATCAGCTGCTTGAACCAGCGGAACGGGCTCACGCGGAGGTTGCTCTGCTTGATGTACTCGGGCGAGAGCGCCGTCAGCCGCGCCATGTCCTGCACCACCTTCTGCGTACTCGGCGGGCGTGATCGTGTCGCCCTTCTCGAGCGCCTGCGCGTACTCGCCGTGCGCGAAGTCGCGCGCCTGCTGCGCGATCTGCTCGACGGTCAGCTTCTGCAGGTCGGGCGCGAGCAGGTGGTGGTACCACGCCGAGGTCACGTAGGTCGGCAGGAAGAACTCGGTCCGGTCGTCGGCGCCCCACTGGGCGAACGCCACCGCGGACACGAGCACGATCCCGTTCAGGTACATCTGGTGCCGGTTCTGCAGCGCGCCCGAGAGCTCCGCCGACCGCGTGGTGCCGTAGCTCTCGCCGATCAGGAACTTGGGCGAGGCCCAGCGCTCGTTGCGCGTGACGTACTGATAGATGAAGTCGGCGAACCAGTTGGCGTCCTGGACCACGCCGTAGAACTGCGCCCGGTTCTGGCCGGCCACGGGCCGGCTGTAGCCGGTCCCGATCGCGTCGATGAAGACCAGGTCGGTGGCGTCGAGGTACGAGTTGCGGTTGTCCTCGACGCGGTAGGGCGCGGGCATGCCGTGGCCATCGGGCGTGAGCACGACGTGGCGCGGGCCCATGCCCATGTGCGTGAAGAGCGACGCGGAGCCCGGGCCGCCGTTGAAGACGAAGGCGACCGGTCGGGTGGCCGGGTCCGCCACGCCGTCCTTCGTGTACGCCACGAAGAAGAACGTCGCCTTCGGCGTCCCCGCGTCGTCCTTGATGACGTAGGTGGCCGCCGTGGCCGTGTAGTTGATCACCTGGCCGCCGACGCGCGCGCTGTGGTGCGTGACGGACGACTTCTCCTCGGGCGG
This sequence comes from uncultured Acidobacteriota bacterium, assembly GCA_963812185.1. GTDB lineage: Bacteria > Acidobacteriota > Vicinamibacteria > Vicinamibacterales > JAHECP01 > JAHECP01. The sequence continues at coordinate 190,779 of CAWEUE010000005.1, read as the reverse complement.
CGGCATCGGACGGCGCGGGGCCGGCTCCGCCCCCTCCGGGCGCTGCATCTGCTGCGCGTTCGGGTTCCGCGGGAACTGCGCCGCAGCGGTATGGGCCGTGAGCAGGACGCCCAGGCCGACGACGATCACGCCTCTCATCCTCATGGGCCGTTCTCCCTTTCGATCTCGTGGTCGGAGGCCGGGCATGGCCCGGCCGTGCAGGGGGCAGTGTGTTCAGACGGTCATACTCTGCCGGGGCGCGCGGCGTTTACCGGACCGCGGCCCTCGACCGCGGCCTACTGCCGCACGAGCTCGACGCGGCGGTTGCGCGCGCGGCCCTCGAGCGTGGCGTTCGTGTCCTTGGGCCGGCTCGCGCCGTAGCCCACCGTCGTGAGCCGGTCGGCCGCGACGTGGTACCGCGTGACGAGCGCGGCCTTCACGGCGGCCGCCCGCTGCCGCGAGAGCTCGAGGTTGTAGGCGTCGCCGCCGATGTTGTCGGTGTGCCCCTCCACGCTCAGCTTCCACGAAGGGTTCTTCGTCATCACGTCGGCGATCTCCCGCAGCACCGGCTCGGACTCGGGCTTGATCACGGCGCTCCCGAAATCGAAGTAGATGCCGTAGACCTCGGCGCGGCCGGTCTTCTCGAGCGACTGCTCGATCTGCGGCGCGGCGCCCGCGCCGGCGGCGGCCGGCTGCTCGACCGGGAACGCGATCTTCACCACCGTCAGCGTGTCCTCGTCGATGGCGAACTTCAGCGTGATGGGGTTGTCGGGATCGTCGAGAAAGTAGAACTCGGCGTCGCTGTCGCCGAGCGTGCCCTTGGCGTGGATGGCCGGCAGCTTCACCGGCTGGTCGTTGACCAGCACCGGCACCATCACCGGCCCGGCCCCGACCCGCGAGAGCGTGCCCGAGATCTTCCCGAGGTCCTCGACGTCCTTGGTCGGGTCGTCCAGCAGCCCGCTCAGGCCGCTCAGCATGCCCGCGAGCCCGCCCGCGATGCCGCCCGCGCCCGCCGTGAACTTCGTCTCGCCCTTCGTCTTCAGCTCGTTCAGCACCGCCGCCGACGCCCCGAGCGCGGTCGTGCCCGGGATCACGCGCGGCCCCCGGTTGCTGAACGCCTGCGCGTACTCGTGCGCGTCTCGCAGGTCCACCTTCCGCACCGTGCGGACCGACTTCATGTGCTGGACCTCGTCGGTCATCGGGTTGGGAATGTCCGCGTTGTACGACACGTCCACCCCGTCGTCCCGCACGGCGGTGACGACCTTGATCGACTCGAAGTCGCCGACGTCCTGGTGGATGGCCGTGACGATGGTCAGCCCCTTCCGCAGCGGAACGGGCGGCGCCGGCTGGGCGGCGGCGGCGGGGACGACACCGGAGAGGACGAGCGCGAGGCCGGCGACGAACGGAGAGCGCGTCATGGGAAGGATCCTCCTGAGCGGGGGAGCCGGAACTCGCCGCCCATCATATCTCGCGGACGGGGCGGTCCGGGTCCCGGAGCCGGGGACGGCCCGGGAAGGCCCTGGCGATGGCGGTTCTTAAGCCAAAATCCCAAAGTAATTGAGTAAATCAATATTGATATTAAGTTTATTGACAGCATGTGGGCCTCGCATGATATAAATCAACACATGGCTCTGGACTGGCAGGCGCTGACGGCCCTGACGGGCGGGCGGACGATGCAAATCGAGCGGGTGCGGCTGGTGGACGAGGACGTGGCCATCGAGGGCCGCTTCGAGCTGCCGCCCCTCGCGCAGCTGGCGGCCGAGGACCAGGTCTTCGTGGCCGCGTTCGTCCGCTCGCACGGCTCCATCAAGCAGATGGAGAAGCTGTTCGGCGTCAGCTACCCGACGATCAAGAACCGGCTCAATCGCATCGGCGCGCACCTGCCGTCGGTCGAGGTCGCGCCCGCGGCGCCGCCGCGGCTCGGCGCGCTGCTCGACGAGCTCGAGCGCGGCGAGACGACGGCCGCCGACGTGCTGGCCCGGCTCGGCGCCTCCCCCGCGGGGGCCGCCGGCGCGGGCAAGGAAAAGGGAGAGGAAGAGGACGATGAGTGACGAGACCCGACGGATTCTGGATCTGCTCGCCGCCGGCAAGATCAGCGCGGACGAGGCCGAGCAACTGCTGAAGGCGGCCGCGCAGGAGACGGAGGCGGACGCGGCGCCGGCCGAGACGCCGGGCGCGGCGGGCGCCGAACCGAAGTTCCTGCGCATCGAGGTGCACAAGGCGGCGCGCGACCTGCGCCCGGAGAAGAACGTCAACATCCGCGTGCCCCTCTCGATGGTGCGCGGCGGCATGCGCCTGGGCGCGCTGATCCCGGGCACGAGCGTGCGCATCCAGGACGCGCTGCGCGACAAGGGCCTCGACCTCGACTGGTCGAAGCTCGATCGCGCCGACCTCGCGGCCGTGCTGAAGGACGTCGGCGAGCTGACGATGGACGTGGACGACGGGCGCGCGCGCGTGAAGATCACCGCCGAGTGACGGCTGCCATGGACGCGCCCAACCCAATCGGCCTCCGCACCGACGCGCTGCGCAAGGTCTACACGTCGCCGCCGCCCGCCGCCAGCCAGATGCGCGGCATGGGCATGGCCCTGGGGCGGGCGGCGAAGCGGAAGAGCAAGACCCCGTACGAGGTCGTCGCGCTCGACGCGCTGGCGCTCGAGGTGCGGCCCGGCGAGATCTTCGGCCTGCTCGGCCCGAACGGCGCCGGCAAGTCGACCACGGTGGGCGTGCTCACGACGCGGATCCGGCCCACCTCGGGCGACGCCTGGGTGGGCGACTTCCACGTCTGGTCGCGGCGCGTGGACGTCAAGCGCCTGATTGGCGTCGTGCCGCAGCGGCCCAACCTGGACTTCGGCCTGACGGCGCGCGAGATCCTCACGTTCCACGGCGCCTACTTCGGCCTGCCGGCCGCCGAGCGCCAGGCGCGCGCCGCGGCGCTCCTCGACCGCTTCAAGCTGACCGACCGCGCCGACCAGCTGATCTTCGGCTTCTCGGGCGGCATGATGCAGCGCCTCTCGATCGCCCGCGCGATGATGCACGACCCGCAGGTGCTGTTCCTCGACGAGCCGAGCGCCGGCCTCGACCCGCAGACGCGGCTGCTGCTCGCGGAGATGGTTCGCGACTACAACGCGCGCGGCAAGACGATCCTCCTCACGACGCACAACATGGAGGAGGCCGACACCCTGTGCGACCGCGTCGCGATCGTCGACCACGGGCGCGTCATCGCCGCGGGCACGCCGCAGGAGCTGAAGCGGTCGATCCCCGGCGGCTACGTGCTGCGGCTGCAGTTCTCCGCCGCGCCGCCCGCGCTCCTCGACGCGTTCGGCGCGCTGGCCGGCGTCACGGACGTGCGCCCCGGCGACGACGGGCGCGTGGACGTCTACGCGGGCCGCGGCGGCTCGCTCATCGCCGACCTGGTGGCGGCCGCCTCGACGGCCGGCGCGGCCGTCCGCGACGTGCACATCGAGGAGCCGAGCCTCGAGACGCTCTTCCTCCAGCACACGGGCCGGAGCCTCCGGGACTGACCCATGAACTTCACGACGTTCTTCGCCATGCTGGCCCGCGACGCGCACGTGGCGCGCCGCAACTTCGTCCCGCTGCTGCTCCAGAACCTGCTGCAGCCGATGCTCTTCGTCTTCATCTTCGGCCGCGTGATGACGACGAGCGGCTTCATGCCGCCCGAGTACAAGTCCCTGCTCCTGCCGGGCATCGTCGCCATCAGCATGGTGATGTCGGGCATCCAGGCGGTGGCAATGCCGCTGGTCGCCGAGTTCCAGTTCTCGCGGGAGATCGAGGACCGGCTGCTCGCGCCGATGGAGATCCAGTGGCTGGCGGTGGAGAAGGTCGTGGCCGGCGCGATCCAGGCGCTCGTGGCCGGCCTCGTCGTCATCCCGACGGCGTGGCTGGTGATGGGCAGCGGCCTCGCCCTGAGCGGCGCGCACCTCGTGCTCTTCACGGCCGTGGCGCTGCTCGCGGCGCTGCTCGCCTCCTCGCTCGGCCTCGCGCTGGGGTGCAGCGTGGGCCAGACGCAGATCGGCCTGATGTTCAGCCTGGTGCTCGCGCCGATGATCGCCTTCGGCTGCACCTACTACCCGTGGCAGGCGCTCGAGAAGTTCCCCGTGCTGCAGCGTCTCGTGCTCGCGAACCCGGTCGCCTACGCGAGCGAAGGGCTCCGCGGCGCGCTCGTGCCGCAGTTCCCCCACCTCCCGTCGGTCGTCGCCCTCGGCGGGCTCGTGCTGTTCGACCTGGCGTTCCTCGCCCTGGGCCTGCGGCAGTTCACGCGGAAGGCGCTGACGTAGCGCGGCCGAACGCCGCCTCCGGCTCACCAGAGCCCGATGACCTTCCACCAGACGACGCCCACGGTGAGCCACGTGCCGAGGTTGGCGAGCGAGGCCACGAATCCGACGCGCCACCAGTCCCCGAAGTCGACATACCCCTCCGCGAACACGATCGGGCCGGTCGTCGTGCCGTAGTGGGTCAGTCCGGCGGTCAGGTTGGTGAGACACGCCAGGACATACACGGTGAGCCCAGGCGGCGCGCCGAGGCCGACGAGCATCACGACGAAGGGCGGGAACATGGCGAGCGTGTGGGCCGTGATGCTCGCGAACGCGTAGTGGGCGTAGAAGTAGATGCCCACGGCGATCGGCAGGGCCACGATCCAGGCCAGGTCGCCCATGCTCGAGCCGACGGCGGTCGCCAGCGCGGTGGTCACGCCCGTCCCGTTCAGGACCTCCCCCAGCGTGACGAGGCCTCCGTACCAGATGTACACGTCCCACGCCGGCCGCTCGCCGACGACCCGCTCCCACGGCAAAACGCCGGTCACGACCATCAGGCTGACGCCGCCCAGGGCCACCAGGGTCACGTCGAGGCCGTGCAGACCGGACGTCATCCACAGCCCGCAGACGCCGGCGGCGATCGCGAGCACGATCCGTTCGTCGCTCGTCAGCGGCCCCATGATCGCGAGCTCGCCTCGCGCGTACTCGACGGCCGCGGGGGTCCTCCTGAGCGTGGGCGGCAGCAGGCGGTAGACGAGCCACGGCACCACGAGGCACGACACCGCGCCCGGCACGACGCCGGCCGCGAACCAGCTCGACCAGGTCATGGTGACGCCGGCCAGCTTCTGGGCCAGATCCGCGGCGAGCAGGTTGCTGGCCTGGCCGGTGATGAACATCGCGCAGGCCACGACGCTTCCCTGATAGAGGGCCGCCATCAGGAAGCGGCCGAGCCTGACGGCCGACGGGCCCGGCGTCGAGTCGTACAGCTCCGCGATGTTCCGGGCGATCGGCAGCACGATGCCGGCGTTGCGGGCGGTGATCGACGGGATGCTGGTGGCCAGGACGACGTCGGTCGCGAGCAGGGAGTACGACACCCCCAGGGAGGTCCGGCCGAACAGGCGCACGAACACGAGGGCGATGCGCCGGGCCAGGCCCGAGTCGCGCAGCGCCCGAGACATGAGCATCGCGAGCAGCACGAGCCAGACCGACGGCGACGCGAAGCCCCCGAGCACCCGGCTCATCGGCAGCCCGCCGACGAGCGCGAGGCCCAGGATGCCGACGAGGACGACGACCGCGCCGGGCAGCGGCCTCAGCATCAGGCCGGCGATCGTGGCGAGGAACACGCCGGTGATGCGCCACCCGGCCGGCGACGTGCCGGACGGCGCGGGTATCGCGTACACGACGAGGAGGTAGAGCGCGAGGATGGCCGCCAGCTTCACGGCCCTCCCCCGGGCGGCCGGCTCGACCGGGACCGGCGGCGCGAGCCCGGCGCTCGAGGGCACGCGGCCCGGAGCGGCGTGCCGTGGAGCCGCGTCGTCCGGGCGGTACGGCTCGATGGCCATCGGCGTCAAGCCTGGAGCGTCAACGAGTAGCCGTCGCCGTGAACCGTGTGGATGAACCGAGGGTGATGGGGATCCGGCTCAATCTTCCGCCGGAGGCGCGCGATGAAGTTGTCGACCGTGCGCGTGGTCGGCACGTCGCTGTAGCGCCAGACGAGCCGCAGCAGCTCCTCCCGGGTCACCACGCGGCCGGCGTGCTCGGCGAGGTAGTGCAGCAGCTCCACTTCCCGGTGTGTCAGGGCCAGGTCACGGCCGTCGCGGCTGGCGCGATACCGGCGGAAGTCCACCTCGATGTCGCCGAGCGCGATCCGGTCGAGCCTGGGGTGGCTGCGCCGCAGCACCGCGTTGATCCGCGCGAGCAGCTCGTCGAAGGCGAACGGCTTCGTCACGTAGTCGTCGGCGCCGAGTTCGAGGCCCCGCACCTTGTCGTCCTGACCGGCGCGGGCGGTCAGCATGATGATGGGCGTCCGCTCGGGCCCGCGGCCGAGCGCGCGGCACACCTCGAAACCGTCGAGGCCCGGCAGCATGATGTCGAGGACGATGAGGTCCGGCCGGAACGCCCTGGACGCGCGCAAGGCCTCCTGGCCGTCGAAGACCGACTGCACCTGGAAGCCCTCGAAGATCAGGTTGTCGCGCAGCACGCGCGCCAGCGACGCGTCGTCCTCCACGACGAGCACGCGTTTTCCGGTCAGCGTCATGCGTCCTCTGCCAGCGGCAGCGTGAGGGTGACCGACGTGCCCTCGCCCGCCGCGCTCTGCACCGCGATGTCGCCGCCGTGATCGCCGAGAATCTGACGGGCAATCGACAGCCCGAGCCCGCTGCCGCCCTGCCGTGCGTTCGCGCCCCGGAAGAACTTCTCGAAGACCCGGGAAACGTCGGCGTCCGGGATGCCGGCGCCGCGGTCGGCGACCTCCACCCGCATCCGTCCGTCGACCACGCGCGCCCGGACCGCCAGCACGCGGCCGGAGTTGGCGTACTTGATGGCGTTATCGATCAGGTTGTCCAGCACCAGGAGCATCGCCACCCGATCCACCCGGACGCGCGGCAGATCGGCCGGCAGGTCCAGCGAGACCTCGAAGCGCAGCTCGTCGAGACGCGACTGGAACCGCTCGAGCGCTTCCTCGACCAGGTCCACGATCTCCGTCGGCTCGAACGCGTAGAGCCTCGCCGTGTCGGTGATCCTGGAGTACGTCAACAGGTTGTCGATCAGCCGCGTGAGCTGACCGGCCTCGAACGACAAGAGACGCGCGTAGTCGCTGATGGTGCCCTGGGACGTGTAGCGACCCTTGCTCAGCGTCTCGCCGACGAGCACGATGCTCGCCAGCGGCGTCTTCAGCTCGTGCGTCACCGTGGAAATGAAGTCGGACTTCATCGTGGTCAGCTCGGCGGAGGCGCGGACGGCCCGGACCGTGAGCACCAGGGCCACGACGACGACGCACGCCGCGAGCCCCGCGAACACCTGCGTCCGCCGCGCGGTCGAGGCCACCGTGCTCAGGAGCGGGTCGCCCGCCGCGCTCACGCGCGCCGTCCAGTGCCGTACGCTCAACCGCGGCCGGGGCAGCAACGGCAGGAGCGCGGAATCGAAGAAGATCAGCGAGAACGTCCGGCTCCGACTGGGGCCGGCGGCGGCGGCCTCGCCCACGCGGGTGACCGGCCGCCCGTGCTCGTCGAGGATCTCGAGGCTCAGGCCCGCGCCCTGGCCGGCGATCTTGTTCACCTGCCGCAGGATGTCGCCGAAGTAGGAGCGTGCGACCCAGTCCAGGTTGACGGTGAAGCCGACGAGCCCGGTCACCTGCGCGTCGTCCGCACCGTAGACCTGGTGGACCACCAGCTGGTAGCGCGCCCCACGGATCTTCTGTTCGAACGCGATGAACGGCCGATCGGGCGCCGCGCGCCGGCGGGCCTCGGCGATCAGACCGAGCATGGGCGCGGGGTTCCTGAGGATCACGACGGGGTACGGGTCGAGCGTGGAGACCGAGGTGTCCCAGGGCGGCTTCCGGTCGGAGCGGTTGAAGACGTAGGTTTCGCCGCCGTTCGGTCCCGCGTTCCAGGTGAAGAAGGACTCGGGGTACGGGAACTGGGCGAACGCCCGGGCGAAGCGGTCCGCGAGGTCGTACGGAGGATCGGGCGCCAGCGACCGGTGGTGAATCGGCAGCAGCACGGAAGTCTGCACGCCCTTCATGTCCCGCTCGAGCGCGGCGATCACCAGGACCAGCACCTCGCCCGACCGGCGCTCGACCGCCATGCGAGTCGCCTGCTGTGATTCCCGGGTCGCGCGGTAGGACAGCCAGAACAGCGTGCCGGTCGCGAGCCCCAGCGGCACGGCGAGAGCCAGGGCGAGCCGGGCGCGGCTCAGGCGACGCCGGCCGCCCGCCTTGCTCGAGTCGCCGAGTGGCACCCGCCACGGCATGGCCCACTTCATCGCAGCCTGAGGGTGAAGGGCTGAAAATCGTCGAAGAGCCCGCTGACGTCCACCTGCTGATCGCCCACCACGAGCCGGATTCTGGCCCGGAGCGAGTTTCTCATGTGGACGTCCTCCAGGACCCGGCGCGCGGCGAGCGTGTAGCCGTCGCGCGTGTGGATCGCGGGAGAGCCATCGGTCGACGACCAGGGCATGCCCGCGCCGATGCACGGAAAGGTCGAGGACACCTGCTCGATGCGGCGGTCCGCCCCGACCCGGTAGTGCTGCGTCCAGCGACAATGCTCCGCCGAGTGCTCGAAGGACACGGCGAACGCCTCGCCGCGCCGCACGCGCGCCGACCACGCAACACCGCCGCCGGACACGAGCTCCAGCGTGCAGTCGCCGCCCGGGGCGCCGTCGCCGCGGGAGGCCGTCAACAGCGCGCACACGGCGAGCACGGCGAGGGCTCTGGCGGTCATTGCAGCAGCTCGCGCTCGCGATAGTACCGGGCGGCGCCCGGGTGCAAAGGAATCGGCGTCGCCGGTCCCTGCGCGGGATCGATGAGCGCGGCGGCGGCATGTCTCGCCGCCAGCTCCGGGACGCCCTCGAACAGGTTCCTGGTGAGCTGGTAGACGAGCTCTTCCGGCAGGTCCTCGCGGCACACGAGCAGCGTGTCCACGCCGACCGTCTCGGTGTCCGCCTTCTGGTGGCGGTACGTGCCGCCGGGGACGGTGGCGGGACGCAGGAACGGGTACTCACCCCGGATCCGCTCGATCACGTCGTGGGCGACGGGAATCAGGCGCACGTCCACGACCCGGCTCGCGTCGGTGATCGCGGCGACCGGATAGCTCGCCACGACGAACCCCGCGTCGATCGAGCCGCGCTCGAGCTGTTTGGCCACCTCGCTGAAGGAGAGGAACTCGGGCTGGACGTCCGCGTACTTCAGCCCGTGCGCCTCGATGATGATGCGCGCGACGACCTCCGTCCCGCTCGCCGCCGCGCCCACGCCGATCCGCCGGCCGCGGAAGTCCGAGACGGAACCGACGCGGCTCTGGCGGTCCGTGACGATCTGGACGACGTTGAGGTAGAGCACCGCCACGCCCCGCAGCCTCGTGTGGGGTTGGGGGTTGCCGCCGGTGCCGCGCTTGAAGGCGATGTAGGCCACGTCGCCCTGGGTGAACGCGAGGTCCGCGTCGCCGCGCTGGATCGCTTCGACGTTGAACACCGACGCCACCGTCGCCTCGGCGGTCGCGTGAATCCCGGGGATCGTGCGGTTGTAGATCTCGGCGAGGCCGGCGCCGAGCGGGTAGTACACGCCGCCGGTGCCGCCCGTGGCGATCGTGAGTGGCCTCACGGCCGCGGGCGGAGGCGGGCTGGCGCACGCGCACACGCTGACGGCCAGCGTCAGGCAGAGCAGGAAGCCGCCGGCGCGAGACACCGGCACACTATACGATGGCCGGTCTGGCTTGTGAAGGCGCACCGGCCGGTCCCTCCCTCCGCGCTACGGTTGCGATGCCGCCGGTCCGACCTTGACGACCAGGTACTTGCCCGCGTACGCGGCGGGGTCGACGTTGGCCGCCCGCGCGACCCGTCGTCCCGTCTGCGTCAGGTACGTCACCTCGACGTCGACCGGACCGGTGTGGGTTCCGAGTCCGAAGTGGACGGGCAGCGCGCTCTGCGAGCAGTAGCCGCTGCCGGTGTCGACCATGCCCGCGCCCACCAGGGTGCGCGTGCCGGCCGCGTAGAGGCGGACCTCGGCGCCCGCCCGCGTGAAGTGGCCCTTCTCGTCGAGGACGAGCACCTCCAGGGAGCGCCGCGCCCGGTCCGGCGCCAGCCCGTTGCGGAACAGGTAGTGGCTGCCCATCGCCTCGTTGTTGGCGAGGGAGAGGTCCAGCGCCCCGTCCTGGTCGAAGTCCGCCCACTGCACGCCGTGGTCGCCGTCGTGCCTGAGGATGACCGAGGGCGTCACGTCCGTGAAGTGGTCGCCGTCGTTGCGGTACAGGTAGTCGGGATACCGCGTGATGCCGTTGATGTACGCGGTGACGTACAGGTCCGGCCGGCCGTCGTTGTCGAAGTCGCCCCAGGCCGAGCTGACGCCGTGGTACTCTCCGGCGACGCCCATTTCCGGCGCGACGTCGCGGAACCGGCCGTGGCCCTCGTTGTGGAACAGCTCGTTCGGCCCGTAGTTCGCCACGAACATGTCCAGCAATCCGTCGCCGTCGTAGTCGGCGACGCTCGGTCCCACGCCGCCGAAAACGGCCGGCCGGCCCTCGCCGTCCATCCCCAGCTCGCGGGCGACGTCCACGAACCGGGTCCCCTCGTTGCGGAAGAACCCGTTCCTGTCGCCGTCCTGGTTGGACACGAACAGGTCCAGCCGGCCGTCCTGATCCATGTCGAACCAGGTCGCCCCGACCGTCTTGCGCGGGTCGTCGACGCCCATCTCCTTCGAGACGTCCCGGAAGTGGTCGCCCTCGTTGTGGAAGAGGACGTTCGGATGGTCGCGGAAGGCGATGAACAGGTCCACCCGGCCGTCGTTGTCGTAGTCGATCCAGCTGATCTGCCGCGACTCCCCGACCCGGTCGACGCCCCAGGCGTGCCCGACGTCCGTGAAGTGCTTGCCGTCGCCGTCGTTCCGGTACAGCTTGTTGGGAATCCCGGTGGTGCGGGCGAAGCCGACGTACAGATCCATCTGCCCGTCGCCGTCGAAGTCGCCCCAGGCGGAGGCACGGGTGTCCTCGGCGTCGGCCAGACCGACCTCGAGGGCGACGTCGGTGAACGTGCCGTTGCCCTGGTTGCGGTAGAGCCGATTGAGGTGACCGCGCTTGAAGCCGACGAAGAGATCCGGCTTCCCGTCGTTGTCGAAGTCCGCCCAGCCGTTGGTCTGCGCGCCGCCCGTCTCGAAGAGCTCCGGCTGCACCGGCTGGAAGGCCGGCTCGCCGGCCGCGGCCGTCGCCGCGGGCTCGCGCAGCGGCTGGAGCACCAGCCGATCCGTCGTGTTCGCCTCCACCTGCGCGCGGCTGTAGACCATGGGGAAGTACTTGCCCGCCGCCCAGTACGGCACGAGGTCCGCGTAGTGCGGGCCGCGCGGCTGGTCCGAATTGCCCGGCACGCTCAGCCCCTCCGACGCGTCCCAGTTCTTGACGTCGAAGACGAACTGGAACGACGCGCCCGACACCTGCGTCGTCCTCGTGTCGGACGGGTTGGACGTGGCCATCACCGTGTACCCGTCGCCGCTGCGCGGGACGGGGTCGATGTGGAACAGCGACTTGAGCGCGTCGGTCGTCGCGAGCGGGTGCACGAAATCGGCCGTGTGGAGATCGCCCCACTTCCAGGCCGTCATGTCGTCGCCGAGCCGGCTCTTCAGATCCGCCACCGCCTCGTCGAGCGCGGCGAGCAGGATCTTGTCGCGCGCGGCGTTTCGCGCGCGGCCCGTCGCGCCGTAGGCGCCGTCCGGCTTCGTCATCCAGCGGACCACCTGCTGGGTGTCGTAGCGCGTGAAGCTCGTCCCCGACGGCACGTGCGGCGCGTAGGCCAGCGGGATCATCTTGAGAAGCCAGAACTCGTAGAGCGCGGCGGCCGCCGAGCCGCGGTCGATGGCCATGTTCCACGCGAGGAGCATGTCCACCGCGCGCCGGGCCTCGGGCGTCGCGGGCGTGACCCGCTTCAGCAGCGGGACGAGCTGGCGCGCGGGGAGGGACACGACGTCGTGCTGCAGCGTCTCCATGTCCTCGACGGAGAACTTCCGGTTCTGGCCGAGCACCTCCGCCACCCGGTCGTACCGGTACGGCGCGCTGTACTCGTACCCGAGTGGGATCGAGTAGCCGGGCACGATCTTCGGCACGACGTCGTTGTTCGACGAGTTGTAGAAGTGCTTCGGCGTGTTGAAGCTCTGTGGCAGCTCGCTGTAGGGCACGAAGCCGGACCACTGGTACTGGCCGTCCTTGCCGGGCACCGGCAGGAGGCCATCCCAGCCCTTGCGGATCGGCGTCAGGGCGACGCCGACGTAGCCGATGTTGCCGTCGACGTCGCCGTACACCAGGCTGTGGGACGGGATGTACCACGACTTGGCGACGGCCTCCTTGAACTGCTGCCAGTTCTGCGCTTGCATCACGTGCAGCGATCCGAGGTAGCCGGCGCCGCCGGGCTCGGCTCCGACCCAGCGAAGCGCGAAGGCCCGGTGCCGTGCGGTGTCCTCGTAGAGCACGGGCCCGTGCCGCGTGAACTTGGCGGTGAACTCCTGCGTCGGCCCGCCCTTCACGTGGATCAGCTCGCGTTCGACCTTCATCGTCTCCCACTGCCCCTTGTAGAGGTAGCGGTCGGGATTCTGCGGGTCGGTCTCTTCGATGTAGAGGTCCTGCTGATCCATGCCGAGGATCGTGAAGCCCCAGGCGATGCGCTGGTTGTGCCCGATGGTGATGCCGGGCAGCCCCGGCTCGGTCGCGCCGAGAGCGTCCCACCCCGGCGCCACGAGGTGCACGACGTAGCGCAGCGCCGGGTTCACCACTTCACGGTGCGGGTCGTTGGCGACGATCGGGCCGCCGGTCGTGGACTTGGTCCCGTCGACGACCCAGTTGTTGCTGCCCATCTCGGCGTTCATCTGCTCGAGCTGCTGCGCGCTCGCCTGGGCCCCCCTCAGCGTCCAGCGGATGTTGTTCGCGCCCTGCGTGATATCGAGGATCTCGGGCGAGAGATCGTTCAGGTCGAGGCCCGGGGGCACGACGAGCTTCTTCTCCGGCTCGGTCGGTCGCAGCTCCTCGACCTTGGCCGCTCCGAGGGCCCTGATCTCCAGCCCCCGTCTCACCTCGCTCGCCGCGTTGCGCGAGAGCGTCCAGCCCGGCATCCGTGTGAGCACGGTCTCGGCCGTCCAGACCGGCTGCGGCTGGAAGCCGAGAATCTCGAACTCCACCGGGACCTTCCGCTCGTCGATGGCGTTCTGGATGCACGCGTTGACCCCCGCGGCAAAGGCCTCGAAGATCTTGCGCCCCTCCGGGTGGTACTTCTTGAACTCCTCGTCCCAGTTCCCCCGGAACGCGAGCAGGCGGGCGAACTTGTCCCGGGTCACGTACTGCGGGCCCAGCACCTCCGCCAGCCGGCCGGTGCCGTTGCGGCGCCACATCTCGATCTGCCACATGCGGTCCTGGGCCACCACGAAGCCCTGTGCGAAGAAGAGGTCCTCGGTGGACCCGGCGTAGATGTGGGGGATGCCCCACTTGTCGCGCAGCACCTCCACGGGTTCGTGCAACCCCCGGACGACGATCGTCCCGGAGTACTGCGCCAGCGCGGCGGTCGCCCGCGCGGCCAGGTCGGGACGCGCCTGGGGCTGGGCGCCCATGTGGGTGACAGCCGCGGCGATGAGCGACAGGCTCACCGCCGCAGCGAACCATACGCGCCGCACGACCGATCTCCGCGTGTTCAGCGAGCTCATCAGCGTCTCCTCTAGAACGTCACCCTCGCGCCCCACTGCAACTGCCGCGCGTCGCGGGCCACGGTGCGGATGGCGAAGCTCCCGGACGACATATTCCCGCTCGGGTTCTCGTAGTTCACCGCGTTGAGCAGGTTGTACACCTCGAAGAACAGACCCAGACGCGCCGTGCCCTGCAGCGGGATCTGCTTCATGACCCGGACGTCCACGATCTTGTCGCCGCTGTCCTGTGTCAGCTGGTCCATCGTGATGGGCGCCCGTCCGCGCGAGGCGCGGAAGGCGTTGATGATCGCCAGGTTCGCGTCGCTCGCATGGCCGCCGGAGTTCGGCGCCAGTCCCCTGGGCCGGTCGCCGCTGATGCCGTCGCCGTCCAGGTCGAGGCCGGTGTTGATGTCCCACGGGTTGCCGGTGCGCAGCGAGACGATCGCCGACACCTGCACGGCCCCGGGCAGCTGGAAGATCGAGGACCAGGATAGCGCGTGCCGGCGGTCGTTCTCGTCGATCCCGTTGTCGTCGATGCCGATGACGTGCCACGGGTCCGAGATCTGGCTCGAGTTGTCGTTCTTGCCGTGCGTGATCGACTTTGCCAGCGTGTACCAGACCTGGAACGTGGCCGACCGCCAGCGGCTCTTGAGGGATGTCTGCAGCGCGTCGTACCACGTCGTCGTCTGACCGTTGATCAGCGTGACCGAGCTGAACTGCGGGTAGGGTCGCGGGTTGGTGCTGAGCGGCCCATTCGCGGGCAGGTTCGCGTCGTGCCCGCTCTGCAGGTTGGTCTGCTTCTGGTGGATCAGGTCCACCTCGAGCGTCGTGTTCGAGCCCAGCGTCGTGGCAAACCCGGCCGTCAGGTTGTTGACCGTCGGCAGGTCGAGGTTGTCGCCCGGCAGGTACAGCGCCCGCCCGCCCTTGGACTGGATGTAGTCCTCGAGCGTCCGCCCGCCGAGGACCGCGGTCCGATCCGGGTAGAACTGGAGCAGGCTCGGATCGGAGACCTCCGCCGTGAACTGCTTGCTGACGACCTGACCGCGGATGTTGAACCACGGGCGGTTGCGCACCACGTAGAGGCCCCAGCCCCCGCGCACGACGAACCGCCCGTCGCCGCGCGTGTCCCACGCGAAGCCGAGACGCGGCTGAACGTGCCTCAGGTCGTTGCCGCGCGGCGCCGTCACCAGGTTCTCCAGCCCTGCGAACGCCGGGTCGGCCAGGAGCGAGCCGATGAAGTCGTTGCTCCGGAGGTTGGTGTCGAAGTCGTAGCGCAGGCCCATGTTCAGCGTGACGCGGGGACTGATCTTCCAGTCGTCCTGGGCAAAGAAGTTCAACTCGGTGTTGCGGTACTTCTCCGTGCGCAGGCCCGACCCCGTCGTGTAGCGGATCGGCCAGGTCGTCTGGTCGGCCTGGTTGAACGCCCGGTCGGTCGTGAATGCCCACACGCCCTGGCCGTAGTAGTCGGCCAGGTAGCCGAGGATCTCGTACGCCATGCCGGCCCCGAACTTCATCGCGTGCGCTCCGGGCGCCCAGAAGAACGTCTCGTGCACGGAATAACGATCACGCGGAAAGCCCTGGGGCAAATTGGGCGACGCCCCTGCGGTGAACGACGGACGGGCGACCTGGGGATCCGTGGTGGTCTGGAACCGGTACGTGTTCTGGTGGAGGTACCCGAAGTACACCGTGTTCAGCATCGACGACGACAGGTTCCAGGTCCAGGTCCCGGCGACGTCGTGCGCCTTGTTGGTGTACTGCTGCGCCAGAATGTAGTCGGACGGCTGCGAGAGGTCGTCGTAGAGATAGCGCACGGTCAGCGCGTGCCTGTCGTTCGCCTGGTAGTCGACCTTGCCGTCCACCGTGGTCTCGTTGTTCGCGTTCCCGTACACGCCGTTCCAGGTCGTCGCGAACGGGTTGGAGGCCGGCAGCGCGATGATCTGCACCGAGCTCTGCTGCAGCCGTTCGACGGCGCCGAAGAAGTGGGCCTTGTCCGTCACGATCGGGCCGCCGAAGGTGCCGCTCACCCGCGTGGACTTGAACGGCGGCTTGGTCTTGGCGAAGAAGTTGGTCGCGTTCAGCTTCGCGTCACGCCCGTAGTACGAACCCGTGCCGTGCCACTCGTTCGTGCCCGACTTGGTCAGCACGTTCACCACCGCGGTGCCCGCGCGCGAATATTCGGCGTCGAACTGGTTGCGGAGCACCCGGAACTCCTGCACGGCGTCCTGGTTCACGTTCACGATCGCGATGCCGTAGATCGGGTGGTCCAGATCGGAGCCGTCGATCCGCATCGTGTACATGCTGCGGACGTTCGTGCCCCCGAAGGCGGTCTGGATGCCGAACCGCGCGTCGCCGCTCCTCGCCGGGCCGCCGCCCGGCAGCAGCTGGGCCAGGCCGACGAATCCGCGGTTGAGGATCGGGAGGTCGGCCAGCTGCTTCTCCGAGACCACGCCCGACAGATCCGACTTCGTCGTCTCGATGGTGGCCGCCGAGGCGGTCACCTCGACGGTCTCGCTGACGCCGCCCACCGTCATCGTCACCTTCATGTCGGACACGCCGCCGACGGTCAAGGTCACGTTGGCGGCCTCGGTCTTGAACCCCATCAGCTCGGAGGTGACCTGGTACGGACCCGGCGGAAGGGCCGGCGCCCGGAACAGCCCGTTGGCGTCGCTCACCAGCACGCGCTCGAGACCGGTGTTCATGTTGTGAATCGTGACCGTGACGCCGGGCAGCACGGCACCGGTCTGGTCGGCCACCGTCCCGCGCAACTCGGCGGTCTGGGCGTAGGCCGCGAGCGGCGTGAGGACGGCGAGAGAGAGAAGGACGAGGCAACGAAACATCCGCCGGCAGGTCCGAGCCATGCGCTCCTCCAGTTCTGACGCTCCGTAATTTCCGTCGGGACCGACAGAATCCACCCCGAGCAATCGAGACGAGACGCGCCGTGCGCGCGGCGGGCCACCAGCGCTCGCCGCAAGGAAGCTCAAGGTCCGACCGGCGCGTGCTCCGCCGATTCGCCGGCGGCGCCGAAAATGGCGCCCTTCGCCTCCGGACCGAGGCCGACGACCAAAGCGGCCAGCAGCGTCACCACCACCGCCAGCAGCCCCATCGTCTGGGAGTAGGAGAAGTGCTCGCCGAGCAGCGCCTCGACGTAGACGATGGTCGAGGCGAAGAGAATGCCGAGCTGGTACGCCAGGCCCGGGAAGAAGCCGCGCAGCGCGTTCGGCGCCAGCTCGTTGATGTGCGCGGGGACGATGCCCCAGGCGCCCTGCACCATGAACTGCATCAGGAACGCCCCGGCGATGATGACCGCCGTGGACGGCGCGAGCACCCACAGCGGCACGACCGCGCAGGCGAGCAGCAGCGCCGTGATCATGGCGCGGCGGCGCCCGGTGCGGTCGGAGTAGAACCCGAAGAGGAGGCCGCCGAAGATCGCGCCCGTCATCGAGATCATCGTGATGCCGGCGGTCAGCTCGGGGCTGAAGTGCCGCTCGCGCTGGAGGAACGTCGGGTACATGTCCTGCGTGCCGTGCGAGACGAAGGCCATGATGGTCATCATCACCACGAGATACCCGAACAGCCGCAGGTTCTGGCGGATCGCCCGGCGGTAGGTCGGCCAGTCGGTGCGCGACTCGTGCCACGCGTCGGTCTCCTTGACCTTCGCGCGCACGAACAGCGTGAGGAGCGCCGGCAGGCCGCCCACGAAGAACATGGCGCGCCAGCCCCAGATCGGAAAGACGACGGAGTACACGATCGCCGCCAGGAAGTACCCGCACGTGTAGCCCATCTGCAGCAGGCCCGACAGCACGCCGCGCCACCGCACCGGCACGCTCTCCATGACGAGCGACGCGCCCACGCCCCACTCCCCGCCCATGCCGATGCCGTAGAGCAGCCGCAGGATGAAGAACACCGTGTAGTTCGGCGCGAGCCCGCACAGGAACGCGATGGCCGAGTAGAAGAGGATGTTGATCATCAGCGGCCGCCGGCGCCCCCAGCGGTCGGCCATGAGGCCGAAGATGATCGCGCCGATCGGGCGCGTCCAGAGGCTCGCGGCGACCGTCAGCGCGATCGCCGGCACCGAGCGGCCGAAGTCGTGGGCCACCTGCGCGAGGACGAACGTGAGGACGAAGAAGTCGAAGGCGTCGAGCGTCCAGCCGAGGAAACCGGCAATCAGCGCGTTCCGCTGGTTGGCCCGCGCTTCAGCCAGATCGACGGTCGACCGCCGCGCCGTGACCATGGACCCTCCAGACTGGCTGACAACCGCCGAGAGGCGTTCCGATTCGATTTCGATGTGAGGACGTCGTGGAAGGGAGAATAGAGCAGCGCCCGATGGGACGCCAGAGGTGGGGACAATCTTTTACATTCGCCGCCGCGGCCGCACGACGGTGGCCTGCAGCGGCGACACGCGGGCGAGGGCGTCGAAGTCGCGGTCGCAGTGCAGCACGGAGAGGCCGTGGCGCAGGGCGCAGGCGGCAATCAGGCAGTCGACGCCCGACCGGACGGTGACGCCGGCGCGCCGCGCCGCGCGGTACAGGCTCACGGCGTCGTCCACCACGCCGGGACCGAGCGGCGACTCGACGACGGGGAGCGCGTGCATGGCCTCGCGGGCCAGGCGGAAGGCGGCCTCGTCGCGAAAGCCCTGGAGCACTTCCTGGATGACGGGCAGGCAGGTCACGATCTCGTCGAACTCGACGAGCGCCGGGAGGTCGAGCCCGGCGGGCTTGCGGAAGACCTCGATCCAGACCGACGTGTCAACGAGCACCACGGCGCTTGGTCCTGTACACGCCGCGGTCCCCGCGGACGGCGGACAGATCGCCCTCCCACAGCCCGGAGCCGGCGAGGTCCAGGATCCGGCGCGCCTTCGCGCGGCCGACGAAGTCCCGGAGCGCGCGCTCCACCGTGCGGGAGTAGGTGCGCTCGCCGCTCAAACGGGTGGCCTCCTCGAGCAGGTCGCCATCGAGCACAAGATTTGTGCGTCGCATACACATTGAGTGTATCAGAGACCCTCCCGGCGTCAAGGGCGCGGGCGCGACGCCGGCGGCCGGAGGCGGTATCCTGTCCGGGGCGCCGCGCGCACCGGGGAAGCCATGGCCGACATCTACCGCCGCCTCGCCAAGAAGCTCGACCGGCTGCCCCAGGGCTTCCCCGCCACCACGAGCGGCGTCGAGATCCGCCTGCTCCGGAAGATCTTCACGCCCGAGGACGCCGCGATCGCGCTGAAGCTCGGGCCGATCCCCGCCTCCGCCGCGCGCCTCGCGCGGAAGCTCGGGCGGCCGGAGGCCGAGACGCGGGCCACGCTCGACCGCATGGCCGCGCGCGGGCAGATTGGGTCGCACACCACCCACGGCGTGCAGCGCTACCTGCTCATGCCGTTCGTCGTCGGCATCTACGAGTTCCAGCTGCGGCACATCGACCGGGAGCTGGCGGAGCTCTTCGAGGCCTACGCGCCGCACCTGGTGCGGAAGGTCGGCGGCCACCAGCCCGCCCTGGCGCGCGTCGTCCCGGTCAACCAGTCGATCGACGCGCGGCTCGAGATCCTCGGCTACGAGGACATGCGCGGGATCATCCGCGCGGCCCGGTCGTTCGCGCTGCGCGAGTGCATCTGCCGCAAGGAGCAGGCCCTCATGGGCCACCCGTGCCCGCACACGCTCGAGACCTGCCTGGGCTTCTCGGACGAGCCGGACGCGTTCGACTACTTCAACTACGCCGGCCGCGTCATCACGCAGGACGAGGCGCTGCGGCTGCTCGACCTCACCGAGGAGGAAGGGCTGGTGCACGCCACCTACAACGTGCGCGAAGGCCCGATGTTCGTGTGCAACTGCTGCGCGTGCTGCTGCGGGTTCCTGCGCGGCCTGAAGGAGTTCGGCGCGCCGCACCTCATCACGCGCAGCGACTTCGTCGCCGCGATCGACGCCGGCGCCTGCAGCGAGTGCGGCGCGTGCGCCGACCCGCGCTGCCCGGTGGACGCGATCGCGCACGACGGCGGGCCGTACGCCGTGGAGGCCGAGCGGTGCATCGGCTGCGGCGTGTGCGCCGTCGCCTGCCCGACCGACGCCATCCGGCTCGTGCGCCGGACCGGCCCCGCCCCCGAGCCGCCGCCCCGCGACGTCGTCAACTGGCACGTCGAGCGGCTGGCGAACCGCAGCGGCCCGCTCACCCGCATGGCCCTCCGCGGGTGGCTCGCCTACGAGGCCCGGCGGCACCGGGCATAGCCTGAACCAGCCAAGATACTGACAAACAAGACGATAGAAGTCTTGGCCCACCCTCGGTCCGATTTGATATTGCTAAATGTTGCAATATCTGTCACGATCAGTCAGGAGCGAAGTCGATGACGGGAACCCATCTCCGTGAAGCTCGGAATGCCCGCGGCTGGACGCAGGCCCAGACGGCCCGCCGTCTCGGCTTGTCGCAGCCCTATCTCTCCCAGCTCGAGACCGGCCAGCGGCGGTTGCCCGCGCGGCGGGCGCGCGCGTTCATGCGCAAGCTGCCCTATCGGGGTCAGCTGCCCCCGACCGTCCTGCCGGTCTCGGCGCACGTGCCCGCCGAGAGCCTGGCCGCGCAGCTTGGCGCCCTGGGATACCCGCGGTTCGCGCACCTTCGCGCCGATGCGCCCGCCAACCCTGCCGCGGTACTGCTCGCGGCGCTGGCGCAGGATCATCTGGAGGCCCGCGTCGCCGAGGCGCTGCCGTGGCTGGTGCTGGCGTTTCCGGATCTCGACTGGGATTTCGTGCTGTCCCGCGCGAGGCTCCGCAACCTTCAGAATCGCGCGGGCTTCGTCGTGTCGCTGGCACGCGCCCGCGCCGAGGCTGAGGGCCGTCAGCAGACAGCAGACGACCTGCGCCGGGTCGAAGACCGGCTGGAGGAATCCAGGCTCGCGAGGGAGGACGCGTTCGGACAGACGGCGCTCATGCCGTCGGAGCGGCGCTGGCTTCGGGACGCGCGCCCGCCGCTGGCCGCACATTGGAACCTGCTGACGGACATGTCACCCGACCGGCTGCGATATGACAATTTCCCCGCGGTTTCCTGAGCCCTGGAAGACGTTCCTGGAGAACGTCGACCGAGCCCTGACGGCGCCGGTCGTCCTGCATTGCCTCGGGGGGTTCGTTCTGGTGTGCTGCTACGGCCTGCCCCGGCAGACGAACGACATCGACTACATCGAGACCGAGATTTCCGGGGACCAGGAATTGATCGCGCTGGCCGGGCGAAGCTCGGACTTGTGCCGGCGGCACAAGGTCTACTTCCAGCGCGCTGCTGGAGTCGCGCTCTTTCCGGAGGGGTACGCCCGGCGGCTCGTCGGCGTGGACCTTCCCGCGCTGACGCGCCTGCGGCTCAAGGTGTTCGAGGCGCACGACCTCGTGCTGAGCAAGCTCGATCGCTACCTGGCGGTCGATCGCGAGGACATCAAGTTCCTCGCGACGGCCGTGCCGCTAGACCTCGCCGTCCTCGAAAGCCGCTATGCGGAGGAGATGCGTCCGTACGCCGTCGTCCGGCCCGAACGCCTCGACGCCACGTTCCAGCTCTGTCTCGACATGATCCGCGAGGCACAAGCGGCCCACGACGCGAACGCCCGTTGAGCCCACCGCCCTAGAAGACCGATAGAACACGCACACTTCAACCCGTGACGGCGGCGGCCGATCGGCCGATTTGTCGAATAGATCTTGACATCTCCAGGTTCGACTCTTCTAATAGACTACCTATGGGACGCGCGAAGCGATCGACCCGGACCGAACTGCTGCCGGGCACCCTCGACATGCTCATCCTCAAGTCGCTCACCCGCGGGGTGATGCACGGCTACGGCCTCGCGC
Source organism: uncultured Acidobacteriota bacterium (assembly GCA_963812185.1). Classification (GTDB taxonomy): domain Bacteria; phylum Acidobacteriota; class Vicinamibacteria; order Vicinamibacterales; family JAHECP01; genus JAHECP01. The sequence continues at coordinate 169,366 of CAWEUE010000005.1, read as the reverse complement.
AGCACATCCAGCAGATGTCGGACGAGGTGCTGCTGGTCGAGGAGGGCTCGCTCTACCCCGCGCTGCAGCGGATGCAGCTGCAGGGCTGGATCGTGTCCGAGTGGGGCCACTCGGCCAACAACCGCCGCGCGCGCTACTACCGCCTCACGCCGGCGGGCCGCCGTCAGCTCGGCCTCGCCGAGTCCGGCTTCGAGCGGGTGCTCGAAGCCATCGCCCGCGTCATGCGGCCGCAGTCGGAGGCGTAGCCCATGCTCGTGCGATTCCTCCGCCGCCTTCGCTTCTTCCTCCGCCGCGACCGGCTCGACGACGAGCTGCGCGACGAGATGGCGCTGCACGTCGAGCTGCGCACCCGCGACCTGATCGACGCGGGCCTGGCGCCGGCCGACGCGCGCGACGCCGCTCGCGTCCGGTTCGGCAACGCCACCCGGCTGCGCGAGGAGAGCCGCGCCCTGTGGGGAGGCCCCCTCGAGACCTGGCTGCAGGACGCGCGGTACGGCCTCCGGACCATGCGACGCGCGCCGCTCTTCTCGTTCGTGATCGTGCTGTCGCTCGCGTTCGGGATCGGCGCGAGCACGGCGACCTTCTCGCTCGTGGACGCCGTGCTGCTGCGGAAGCTGCCGGTTCCCGACCCGGACGGCCTCGTCCTGCTGGCCGCCGAGCCGAACTTCAACACGGGCACCGGCACCCAGAGCGAGGAGCGCGACATCTTCTCGTACCCGAGTTCCGCCAGCTTCGGGTCGACGCGGCCGGCCTGCTCGACGGCGTGTTCGCGTTCTCCAACGCCGAGATCACCACGCCCGTCCGGCTCGACGGCGATGACGGCGGCGCCGCGCAAGCGACCGGCACGCTCGTGTCGGGCGCGTACTTCGGCGTGCTCGGCGTCGGCGCCGCGTACGGGCGCACGTTCGGCCCCGACGACGACCGCGCGCCGGGCGCGTCGCCGGTCGCCGTGCTGAGCGATCGGTTCTGGGCGCGGCAGTTCGGCCGCGACCCGCGCGTGCTCGGCCGGACGTTGCTCGTCGACCACGTCGGGCTCGTGGTCGTCGGCGTCATGCCGCCGGGCTTCTTCGGGGTGCGGGTCGGCGCCGCGCCCGACTACTGGGCGCCGCTGTCGATGCAGGCGGCGCTGATGCCCGGCCGCGACTACTGGGACAACCAGCGGGGGCTGTGGCTCCAGCTCGTGGGGCGGCGGCGGCCCGGCGTGTCGTCCGAGCAGGTCCGGAGCGAGCTGACCGCGCGCTTCCTCCGCCGGCGCGAGGCCACGGTGAGCGCAGACATGACGCCTGCCGCGCGGCGCGGCTGGCTCGACCAGCGGATCGGCGTGTCGTCCGCGGCGAGAGGCCTGTCGGAGCTCCGCGGCGACACGTCGAACCGCCTGCTGCTCCTGATGGGCCTCGCGGCGCTGCTGTTGCTGCTCGCGGCCACGAACGTCGCGGGCCTCCTGCTCGCCCGAGCCACGGCCAGACGCCGCGAGATCGCCATGCGCCTCGCCCTCGGCGCGACGGCCGGCCGCCTCGTCCGCCAGCTCGTCGTCGAGAGCCTGCTGTTCGCCGCCGCGGGCGGCGCGCTCGGCCTCGCGTGCGCGCGGTGGGGCGCCTCGGGCCTCCTGGCGCTGGCGGCCGGCGGTGGGACGCCCGTGCCGCTCGACCCGCCGCTGGACCTGCGCGTGCTGGCGTTCGCCCTGGGCGTCACCGTCGCCGCGGGCCTGGCGTTCGGCGTCGTCCCGGCGCTGCAGGCCACGCGCGCCGGTCTCGCCGGCGCGCTGCGCCAGGGCACCGGCGTCCCGCTCGCCGCCCAGGCCCGGCTCCGGCGACGCGTGGTCGTCGGACAGGTCGCCGTGTCGCTCGTGCTCGTGACCGCGGCGGGGCTGTTCGCCGAGACGGTGGGCAACCTTCGACGCGTGGACGTGGGATACGACCCGCGCGGGCTCATGGTGGTCTCACTCGACACGATCGAGGGGAACTACCATGGAGAGCGTCTCGCGGCCCTCGCCCGGACGCTGGAGGAGCGCGCGGGCGCCCTGCCCGGCGCCGCGGCCGTGACGCTGTCCGAGAACGGCCTGTTCGACCACTACGACCGGATGACGGCGGTGGACACGGTGCCTCCGACGCGGGGCGCGGACGAGGCGGAGGTGTCCGGCTACTACGACCAGGTCGCCCCCGGCTATTTCCACGCGATCGGCATTCCGGTCGTCGCGGGCCGCGAGTTCGACGCCGGCGACCGGCCCAGCGGCGAGCTGGTCGCGGCGATCAACGGCACGCTGGCGCGGAAGCTCTTCGGGGACGCGCCGCCGCTCGGCCGCCGCATCACGACGGGGAGCGGGAGGCCGGAAGAACGGGTCGTCGTGGGCGTCGTCGGCGACACGATCGAGCACAACCTGCGAAGCGGGCATCGTGCGCGGTTCTACGTGCCGTACTTCCAGCCTCGAAGCGACCCCGAGGCGCTCAAGCTCGAGGTCAGGGCTGGAGGGGACCGCACGATGCTGGTCGACGCACTCCGCGTGCTGGTGAAGGAGGCCGACGCCAGCCTGCCGGTCGGCGTGACCGCGCTCGACGAGCTGATCGACCGGACGCTGCACGAGGAGCGCGCGGTGGCGACCCTCGCCGGCCTGTTCGGCCTCGTGGCGCTCCTGCTCGCGGCCATCGGCCTCTACGGCGTCGTCGCCTACAGCGTCGCCCGGCGCACCGCGGAGATGGGCGTGCGGATGGCGCTCGGCGCGCGGCCGGCCGGTCTCGCCGTCCTGGTCGTGCGCGAGACCCTCGGCCTGGCGCTGGCCGGCGTGCTGGTGGGCGTGCCGCTCGCGGTGCTGGGCGGCCGCGCGGCGGCGAGCCTGCTGTTCGGGCTCGGGGCCGCCGACCCGCTCACGCTCGTCGAGTCGGTCGCCGTCATCACCGCCGTCGCGACCGTCGCCGGCCTGCTCCCGGCGCGGCGTGCGGCCCGCGTCGATCCGCTCGTCGCCCTGCGATCGGAGTGAGGATCATGCGCAACTTCCTTCGGCACCTCCTGATGCGACTCCGCCGCGACCGGCTCGACGACGAGCTGCGCGACGAGATGGCGCTGCACGTCGAGCTGCGGACCGCGGAGCTCGTCGAGCGCGGCATGACGCCGGACGAGGCGCGCGCCGCCGCCCTGCGGCGGTTCGGCAACACCACGCTGCTCCGCGAGGACAGCCGGACGCTGTGGGGCTTCGGCGCGCTCGAGACCGTCCTGCAGGACATCCGTTACGCCCTTCGGACCATGGCGCGCGCCAGGATGCTCACGGGCGTCGTCGTCGTGTCGCTGGCGATCGGCATCGGCGTCAACGCCGCGATCTTCTCGATCGCCAACGACGTGCTGTTCCGCAAGCTGCCGGTCGCGTCGCCCGACGACCTGGTGCTGCCCTCGTGGGTGTCGTCGACCAAGAAGCTCCCCGGCAGTCTCTGGGGCTCGCTCCAGGACTCGGACGCCGGCGGGTTCCAGAGCACGTCGTTCACGTACTCGGCCTACGAGGCCTTCCGCGAGCGGAAGGACCTGTTCACCGATCTGATGGCCTTCAAGCGCCTGTCCGGCCGCACCAACGTCGTCGCCGACGGCGAGGCCGAGCTGGCCACGGCCCAGGTCGTCTCGGGCAACTACTACCGCGGCCTGGGCGTGGCGCCGGCGCTGGGCCGGACGATCACGCCCGACGACGACCGGTCCGGCAGCGCCGCGGTCGTCGTGCTCAGCTACGGGTACTGGCAGCGCCGCTTCGGGGGCCGGCCCGACGCGCTGGGCAAGAACCTCGACGTGAACGGCGTGCCCGCGACGATCGTCGGCGTGGCGCCCCGGGACTTCACCGGAACGCTCGGCGCCGGCTACGCGCCGGAGCTCACGCTGCCGCTGGCCAAGCTGGCGGACCTCCTGCCGGACGCCGGCCGGCTCACCTCGGGCAACCGCTGGTGGATCGACATGCTCGGCCGCCTGGCGCCCGGCGTGACGCGGGCCCAGGTCGAGTCCGCCCTGGCCCCGGCCTTCGCCGGCATCCTGCGCGAACTGCCCAAGGCCGACCCCGACACCGTGCGTCTGGTGGCGCGCTCGGGCGCGCGCGGTCTCACGAACGACCGGGCCAATCTGGCGGACCAGCTGGCCATCATGGCCATGGTGGCGGGCCTCGTGCTGCTCATCGCCTGCGCGAACGTGGCGAATCTCCTGATGTCGCGCGCCGCGGCGCGCCGGCGCGAGATGGCCGTGCGCCGGGCGATTGGCGCGGGCCGCGGCCGGCTGGTGCGCCAGTTGCTGACCGAGAGCGGCATGCTCGCCGGTCTGGGCGCCGCGGGCGGCCTCGTCCTCGCGCACTGGCTGACCGGCGCGCTGCTGGCCTCGATGCAGCTCGACCAGACCGTGCCCGCGCGCACCGACTGGCCGGTCGTCGGGTTCACGCTCGCCGTCTCGGCGGCGTGCGGGATCCTCTTCGGTCTCGCGCCGGCGCTGCGCGGCACCCGGGACGACGTCACCGGCTCGCTGAAGGACGGCGCGCTCGGGGCCCTGGGGGGCCGCAGACGCTCGCGGCTGGCCGCCGGCCTGCTGGTGACGCAGATGGCGCTCGCCGTGCTGCTCAGCGTGGGCGCCGGCCTGCTGCTGCGCACGGTGGCCAACCTCGATCGCGTGACGCTCGGCTTCGACCCGTCGAACCTGCTCGTCTTCGACATCGACCCGACGCGGGCCGGATACCAAGGCGACCGTCTGCGCGACCTGTACTCCCGGCTGCTCGACGACCTGCGCGCGCTGCCCGGCGTGTCGTCCGCCACGCTGTCCGACATGGGGCTCATCGCGGGCAGCATGTCGGTCACGGAGATCGCCGTTCCCGGCTTCGAGGGAACGATCGACCTCGACATCGGCCTCGGCCCGACCAGCAAGCCCGCGGCGTTCGTGCAGATGGTCGATCCGACGTTCTTCGAGACCGTCCGCCTGCCGATCCGGATGGGACGCGCGCTCTCGCCGAGCGACACCTCGGGCACGCCGCGGGTGGTCGTGGTCAACGAGGCGATGGTCCGCACGTTCTTCCACGGGCACAACCCGGTCGGACAGCCGTTCACGGTCGGGACGGGCAAGGACGCGGCCGAGGTCACGATCGTCGGCGTGGCGGCCGACATGCCGTTCGCGTCGCTGAGGGGCAGCGTTCCGCCGGGCTTCTTCACGTCGTACCTGCAGCAGCCGGACCTCGGCGGCGTCACGGTCGAGGTCCGAACGGCGACGCCGCCGCTCGGTCTCGTGCCCGCGGTGCGGGCCGCCGTCCGGAAGCTGGAGCCCCGCCTGCCGATCGACGGCGTCCGCACCGAGGCGCAGCAGATCGCCGACTCGTGCCGCGAGGAGCGGACCTACGCCACGCTGGCGACGGCGCTCGGGCTGGTCGGCGTGCTGCTCGCCGCCATCGGCATCTACGGGCTGCTGGCGTATCAGGTGGCGCGGCGCACGCAGGAGCTCGGCCTGCGCATGGCGCTCGGGGCGACGCGCGGCGCGGTGGCGCGGCTGGTGCTCACGCAGTCGCTCCGCCTGGCGGCAGCCGGCGCCGTGCTCGGGCTGCTCGCCTCGCTCGCCGGGACGCGCGTGCTGGCGAAGGTCCTCTTCGGCCTGACGGCGACCGACCCCGCGACGTTCGCCGGCGCGATCCTGCTGCTGCTGGCCGTGGCGTTGGCCGCCGGCGCCCTGCCGGCCCGCCGCGCGGCCCGCGTCGATCCCCTGGTGGCGCTGCGTACCGAGTAGGCCGCGAAAAGGGGTCAGACCCCGTTCTTGCGCGCCTCCAGCCGGAGGCGCAGGCGCTGGAGCAGCGTCTTCAGGTCGTCCCTGATGTGCCCGCCCGCGACCGCGCGCTTGAACGGGCCGAAGAACCCGCCCAGGAAGTCCACGGACGAGCGGTTGTAGAACAGTAGGTAGCGGGGCGACGCGTCGCCGGCCGAGACGACGGCCACGACGTCGAGGAAGGCGTCGAGGTAGTGCGTGGCGAGGATCTGCTTCCCCACGACGACGGCCTCGGGCCGGTCGCCGCCGGGCGGCGGCGCGAGCAGCGCGACCTGCACGACGCGGACGATGTTCTTGTCCCCGAACCGTTCCTTGGACCAGTAGATGAACCAGTCCACGCCGGGCGGCGGGTCCGCCGGCGGCCCCTTCAGGTACGCGATGAGCCCGGGCAGCCGCCGCGCCAGGAACGGCGTCCGGTCCAGGAGTGAGACGAACGCCGCCTGCGGCTCGACCGGATCGTCGTGGTCGTGGTGCGCCGGCAGCGCCGCCAGCCCTCCCGCCTCGTAGGCCCGCACGCGATCGAGCACCAGCGCCCGGAAGCCCTCCTGCACCTTCTGCTTCCAGTCCGGCCCCGTGGCCAGCGCCTGCAGGCGCGCGATGCCGTCGTCGGACAGCTTCACGTCGCAGTTGCCGGGCTTGCACGATCGGATCGCGTCGAGATCGCGGTCTTCGAGCGCCAGGTCGTCGAGATCCTCGAGCCGGGGCGGCTTCGAGAACCGCGCGATCGCCTGGACCTCGGGGCCCGCGCGCAGCGCCTCCAGCGTGGAGACGGACGCGAACAGCTCCGGACCGTCGATGTCGATCCGGGTGGCCCCGACGCCGGACACCTCGTCCGAGGCCACCTGCAGCGTCTGGGCCACGACGCCGCCCTCGGCGAGCGTCTCCAGGTCGCCGCGCGAGAACTGCACCCAGGGTTGGACGAAGGCGAAGGCGTGCGCGACGGCGGGCGTCTGGCGCGCGGCCAGCACGGCGGCCGCGAGCGGCAGCAGGAGCCCGGCGATGGCGAGCGGTGGGCGTGTCACGGCAACGGGCTCCGCGGGAACCCCCACCATTCTACCGGACGCCGCCAGGCCCGCCCGGCGGCTATAATGTCACATTCCCCCTCTTTCGAGCCGCGCCCGGACCAGCCGTCCGCGCCGAGGAGAGACGACGCATGCGCAGGAACATCCTCGCGACCGCCGTCGCGGTGGTCGCCGCACTCGCCATCACGTTCGCCCAGGGAGCCCAGGCGCCGGCGAAGGCCGACCCGATCGCGACGCTGGTCGCCCGCCTCGATCTGGCGCGCTACAAGGCGACGATCAAGGGGCTCACCGCCTTCGGCGATCGCCGCCAGGGCACGGATCGGAACCGGGCGGCGGTCGACTGGATCGAGACGCAGCTGAAGAGCTACGGCTGCGCCGACGTCGAGCGGCTGAAGTACCGACTACGAGCCGCCGCCGCCCAGGCCGCGCCGGGCGGCCCGTCCCGCGGGCGCGCCGCGGCCGGTGCCCGGCGGCGGGGTGGCGCGCGGCGTCCGCGCGCGGACCGGCGTCAACAACGACCCGATGAAGCAGCCCGACGCGACGCTGCGCGCGCTCGACTCGCGGCCCTCGACGCCCGGCCCGCGCGAGGAGGTCTACTGCACCAAGATCGGCGCCACCCACCCCGACGAGATGTACATCGTCGGCGGCCACATGGACGGCATCGGCTACGGCCAGGCGGCCAACGACGACGGCTCCGGCGCGGCGCTCGTGATGGAGCTCGCGCGGGTGTTGAACGCGCCGGACGTCCGGACGGATCGGTCGATCCGCTTCGTCCTCTGGAACAACGAGGAGACGGGCCTCAACGGCAGCCGCGCCTACGTCGAGCAGCGCGAGGCCCTGCAGGGGAAGGAGGACCCGCCCGGGTCCGGCCGCTACCCCGAGCCGAAGTGGCTCGGCATGATCCAGCACGACATGATGCTGTTCGACCACGGCATGCCGCGCGCCGACGGCACGCTCGGCCCCGAGCAGCGGCCCGAGGCCGACGTCAACATCGAGTTCCAGTCGCGCGCGAAGCTGGCCGCCCAGGCGCAGGCGCTCGCGTGGGCCTTCTACCGCGCGAACGAGAAGTACGCGACCGACTACCCCGCCGCCGTCGGGCCGCACATGACCAACACGGACTCGACGCCGTTCATGGACCTCACGCCGTCGATCAGCCTGCGCGAGAACGAGCGCGGCACCGAGATCGGCAGCGGCTGGGACCCGAACTGGCACCAGCCGACCGACGTCTACACGACGTACTCCGACAAGGACTTCCGGCTGGGCCTCAACGCCGCCCAGACGACGCTCGGCGCGGTGGCGGAATTGGCGGGCGCGAGCTTCAAGTAGGGGCCGGCTTCAGCCGGCCCTGGGCCGCCTCAAGGCGGCCCCCACGTACCGCTCGCGAAAGCGGAAGGTGTGCGCTGTGCGCGTTCGCGCATACAGCCCCCGGTTGACATCGCCCGGACGACCCCGGCAAGATGGCAGCCTCTCCCCGGACAGCCAGTCGGCTCAGCAGACGAGGGACGCCATGGCCAACCCGAATGCGCCGTTCCACCCCCTGATCTACGTCCGCGGCTACGCCATGACGCGGACCGAGATTGACGAGACGACCGCCGATCCCTTCTGCGGCTTCAACCTGGGGTCCACGGTCTACCGCGCCGTGCCCGACCGGAAGCTGCCCCCGCGCAAGTTCGTGTTCGAGTCGCCCGTCGTGCGCCTCGCGTCCGACTTCGGCTACGAGGACGTGTACCGCAACGGCTACGACATCATGGACGACGAGTGGGCGGCGAACCCGGAGAACAAGCTCACGAGCCGCTCGATCATCGTCTACCGGTACTACGACGAGGCGTCCACGCTGTTCGGTATCGGCAAGACGCCGCCCATCGAGACGTTCGCGACGCAGCTCGGCGACCTGATCCTCCGCGTGCGCGACCTCGTGTGCCGCAATCCCGGGAACCGCGTCAAGCCCGGCGAGTTCCGCTGCTATCTCGTCGCGCATTCGATGGGCGGGCTCGTCTGCCGCGCGTTCCTCCAGAACCCCGGGCTCGACCGGAAGAACGCCCGGCAGTACGTGGACAAGTTCTTCACCTACGCGACGCCGCACAACGGCATCGAGCTCGGCGGCGTCAACGTCCCGTCGTGGATGGGCCTCAACGACACGAACAACTTCAACCGCGACCGGATGGCCAAGTACCTCGCCGTCGAGGACGCGTACAAGAAGACGAAGCGGGTGGACTGGATCCCGGAGAGCCGGTTCCCGAGCGAGCGCGTCTTCTGCATGGTGGGCAGCAACCGGATGGACTACGAGGCCGCGTTCGGCGCCTCGCGCACCTTCGTCGGACACGGCAGCGACGGCCTGGTGCGCATCGGGAACGCCACGGCCAACGGACTGAAGAGCGGCGGCCAGGCGGGCGCGCCGTGCGCGAAGGCCTTCGCCTACCGCTCCCACTCCGGCTTCTTCGGCATCGTCAACAGCGAGGAGGCCTACCAGAACCTCACGCGGTTCCTCTTCGGCGACGTGCGCGCGGACGTCTGGGTGGACCTGGACGCCGTCCGCCTGCCGCCCAAGGTGGCGAAGGCCGAGCAGGCGGGCCGGAAGATCGACGCGCTCTACCAGGTCGAGATCCTCGCGGCGCCGCGCGGCATGCTCTGGTACCTGACGCGGCGGACCGTCGAGGAGGACTCGGTCGCCTGCCTCTCGCACGCCGACTGGACCGCCGCGCCGCAGAAAGGGCGCCTGTTCGTCTCGACCGTGTTCCTGGCCAACCGCGCGCGCGTGAACAAGCGGCGGGCCTCGCTCGCCTACAGCCTGACGCTCGGCGTCCGCGTCCCCGACTACGAGATTGAGGGCAGGCTCTGGACGAGCGAGCACTACGAGGGCGGGTACCTCTTCCGCAACTCGATCGTCGTCGAGATGACGCCGCCCGACGCCGCCGGTGGCGACTGGACGGTGAGCTACGCCTGGCAGGGACATGGGTCCAGCAAGGCCAGCAAGCGGGTGGACGCGAAGGCGCTGCGGGACGAGAAGGTCGAGGTGCGGATCCCGTTCGACAGCGGGACGACCCCGGGCGTGAGCGGGGCGCTTCGGTTCGTGGTGTCGGCCTGGAACCCGGACGCGCGGATGACCGAGTAGGACCGGCCGGCGCTCACGGGGTCCCGGGCACGTACACCAGCACGTAGACCGCCGCGACCACGAGCGCCAGCGCCAGGCAGATGACGGCGCCGACCCGCCGGTTGCGGGCCGTGCGTACGAGCGCGCCCGCGCCTCCCGGGCTCAGGTGAAACGGCCGCATGATGCTGTCGGGGTCCGGGGCGATGCCGCGCCCCTCCTCCACGAACACGCCCGCGGCGTGCACCTCGTCGCCGACCCGCAGCACCTGCTCGGCGAGGTCGCACGTGCGCAGGTCCTCGGGCGCGCCCGCGCACATGTCCATCCTGAAACCCTCGCCGGGCGCGCCCTCGGTCTCCTTCCGGCTGACCTGTCCCCAGTGCATGGGAGGCGGCCCGAAGTCGGTCGCCGCCAGGAACGCCGCCGCGCGCTCGTAGGCCCCGTCGTCGAGCTCGGTCGACCGCACCTCGTGAAAGACCTCCGCGCCTGCCGGAGCCAGGATCCTCAGCGACCCCAGCGAGCCCGTGATCGTCGACGGCGTGAGGGCGTAGCCCTCGTAGTCGGTCTGGGGAGACCTCGTGTTCGCGCTCGTGGCGCTGTGGGACACGAGGTAGCGATAGCCCACGCAGGGCTCGCCGCTGAACGGCGCCGTCAGGAGCGGACCGACGGCCTCGAGCGTGCCCCAGACCGACACGCGTTCGCCGTCCCGGACGCCCTGCTCCTGGTCGTGCACCGCCAGGCGGTACTCCGCGTCGGCGCGTCGCGCATCCAGATAGAAGAGCACCGCGAACCAGAGGAAAAACCCGGCGGGGATGGCGGCGACTTCGGCGCTCTCGGCCGGGAAGACGAAGGTCGGCCACGGCGCCCGCAGCGAGAACAGCACCCAGACCACCGCGGTAATCACCGGCCACAGCGCGAGGCGGAGCAGGCAGGTCCACACGGGCGCACCTCCAGGCTCGTGAACGGGTGTCGCCGCCGCGAAGCCCTTGCCAGCGCGGGGCGGAGCCACTATACCAGCCCCGAGTATCGTCCGGCGCTGTCACCTTTCCGGTCGCCGCCGTGTCTATGAAGAGGACCCTGACGCCGCCGGCCACCAGGCCGCGCGGCCCTACGAGACGAGAGCGGAGAGGATCAAGATGGACATGACGGTCACCTTCCCGGGCGGCGCCCGCGTGGACGCCGAGTTCGGCCCCCATATCATCCGGACCGACCAGCCGGCGCATGCCGGCGGCGAGGGCTCGGCCCCGGCGCCCTTCTCGCTGTTTCTCGCGTCGATCGGCACGTGCGCCGGGATCTACGTGCTCAGCTTCCTGCGCCAGCGCGGGCTGCCCACCGACGGCGTTCAGGTCGTGCAGCGCATCCTGCCCGACCCGCGGACGGGCATGGTCGGCTCCATCGAGCTCGACATCCAGGTGCCGCCCGACTTCCCCGAGAAGTACCGCGAGGCGCTCGTCCGCGCCGCGAGCCAGTGCGCGGTGAAGAAGCACCTCGAGAACCCGCCCCGGTTCGAGGTGCGGACCGTCGTCAACGAGATGGCGGCGTAGCCCCGGCGCGTGCGGAACGGGAGCCTCGCGCGCCGCCGGAGGCTCCCGTCTCCAGACTCCCTACATGCCCACCGTGAAGTCGATGGCGGCGGCCGTCGTGCCCCACTCGACCTTGAGCGTACCGCCCGCCGAGGTCTGATCGATGACGAACGTCATCGACTCGACGGGCTTCGACAGCGTCTCGACGCGCATGGGCGCGCGGCCGAGGTCGTCGCCGGCGGGGTACGGGATGCCCCACTGCCCCGTCTTGTTGCTGATGACGAGCTGCCACTCCTTCTCGTTGGGCAGCGTGTAAATCGTGTGCGTGCCGGCCGGCACCGTGAGGCTGCCGAACGTCAACGGCTTGTCGCTCACGATCGTCGTCGCCTCGTCCGCGCCGGTGCGCCAGACCTTGCCGAACGGCGCGACCTCCTGGCCGACGGTGCGGCCCTTCAGGTACGGGCTGCCGTACGTGATGGTGATGTGAGCGCCGTGGATCGTCCACTCGCTCTGCATGTGCGGGCTGCCGCCGCCGCCCACCTTCAGCTGCTTCGTCATCGGCTGCTGCGCGGCGAGCGCCGCCGCGTAGACGACGAACAGCGCGGCCACCGAGCCGATCGCGGTCTTTCGGAGCATGGTGTCCCTCCCCTTGTGTGATGGCTGCATTCATCAGACACTACCTGCCTGCCGCCGCGCAACCCGGGAGATGTCCATGCGCCGACTGGCCCTCGTCCTCGCTGCGCTCGTCCTGCCTTCGCTCGCCGGTGCGCAGACACCCGCGGTCTACCAGCTGAGCTACGCCGCGCCCGGCGACCCGCTGGTCCACGTGTCGCTGACGCTCCCGGCGCCCGTTGCCGCGCCGGCCCGCTTCGTGATCCCGCGTGCCGTCCCCGGGAACTACTCCGCGCAGGACTACGACCGCGACGTGCGCGGCCTCGCCGCGTTCGCGCCCGACGGCGCCAAGGTGGCCGTCGCGCGCGAAACGGACGGCCCGGCGTGGCGGCTGGGCGAAGCGGGCGCGCGCGTGAGCCGCGTGGAGTACGCGGTGGACGTGGCGGAGATGGAGCGCGAGAACCTCGACGCCTCCGACGCGTCGAAGCAGCGCGACGGCTACGTGGGCCTGCTCGGCTACTCGGTGTTCGGCTACGTCGAGGGCGCCGACGACGGACCGGTGCGGCTCGAGATCGACGCGCCGGCCGGCTGGCCCGCGTTCACGACGCTCGCCCCGCAGGCGCCGCCCGCCGTCGGCCGCGCGTCGGCCGACGCGAAGAGCTACTACGCGCTGGCCGACTCGCAGATCGTGCTCGGGCCGCGCGCCGCCGTCCGCCGGGTACCCGGCAGGGTGCCGCTCTATCTCGTCGTCTACGCGGAGACCGCCGAGGATCTCGACGTCGAGGGGCAGGTGGCGCGCGCCGCGCTCGACGCGGTCGTCGCCTACCTCGGGCCGCCGCCCTTCGCGCACTACACCGTCTTCGAGGAGCTGCTGCGCCCCATCTCGCCGCGGCACGAGTACGGCTTCAGCATGGAGCACCTCGAGAGCGGCACGTTCTTCCTCGGGCTCGATCGCGCGCTCACCGCCGCCTCGCCCGCGTCCGCGCGGCAGACCAACCTCTTCAACTACGCGCACCACATGGCGCACTCGTGGATCCCCAAGCACGCGTACGGCGAGCACTACTTCCCGCATCGCTGGGAGATCGAGCCCGTCATCGACACGATCTGGTTCAACGAAGGCTTCGGCCGCTACGCCGCCATCGAGGCGGTGGCCGGCGGCATGCCGGCGGCCGAGGGCGCCGCGTTCCGCGCGCGCAGCCTGGCCCGGCTCCGCGCGATCCTGGACGAGGCGCCGCCCGTCATCCGGCGCATGTCGCTCGTCGAGCTGTCGCGCGTGGCGTCGTTCCTGTACCTCGGCGGACTTCCGCACCGGGATGAACACGTTCGCGCGCGGCGCGCTCATGGCGGCCGAGATGGACGCGCGCATCCAGGAGCGGAGCGGCGGCGCGAAGAGCCTGCGCGACGCCCTGCGGTTCATGCCCGGCTGGGTCGAGCGGGCCGGCCGCGGCTTCCGCGTCGAGGAGTTCCCGGCCATCGTCCGCGAGGCCACCGGCGTGGACGTCGCCGACATCTTCGCCCGCTGGCTCGCCGCCCCGGACGCGTCACGCTGAGCTGATTCCACGTACTTCAACCACGAAGCTCGCGACGCTCACGAAGAGGGGAAGCTCTGCCGCCTTCTTCGTGGCCATCGTGGACTTCGTGGTTTATTTTCAATAATTTACAGACATCATCTTGCCCGACGGAACTTTCCGGTTGGGTCTGGCGTCTAAGGTCCGAGTGTTTGATTGAACGCCGTTCAATTTCTGAAAGGCGTTCAAATGATGAGGTTAAAGCTCAACCATGGGAACCAGGGAACGCAACGCCCGCGACCGCGAGACCGTCCGGCGCCGCATCCTCGACGCCGCCCGCGAGCTGTTCGTCGCCGAGGGCTACCGCCACGTCTCCATCCGCCGCATCGCCCAGCGGATCGAGTACAGCCCCGGCGCCATCTACAGCTACTTCCGCGGCAAGGACGACCTCTTCTTCGCGCTCGCCGAGGAGGGCTTCCGCAAGCTGTTCGAGTTCACCGGCTCGGCGGCGCCGGGCGACGACCCGCTTGGCGACGTGCGCGAGGGCTTCCTCCAGTACTACCGCTTCAGCCGCCTTCATCCCGAGTACTTCGAGCTGATGTTCATGGACCGCACCGTGCCGCGCATCGGCCAGAACTGGCAGGGGTTCGCCACGGTCGCCCAGACAATCGACAACGCCTGCGACTCGATCCGCCGCGCCGTCGAGGCGGGCGTCCTGCCGGCCGGCACCGACCCGCTGGTCGCGTTCCACATCCTCTGGACCGCGGTGCACGGGCCGTCGGTCGTCGCGCTCTGCGAGCGGCTGGCCCCGGACGAGGACGCCGAGCTGCTCGTGCGTGACACGCTCGAGGCGGCGCTCACCGGCCTGCGCGCCGGCATCCGCACGAACTTCATTCCGAGCAACCTCCACAGCTGCGGCGACCAATCGTCGTCGGACGGGGAAGACCACGATGCGCACTCATAGCGGGAATCCATTCATCCTCTGGGCGCTGGCGGCCGGGCTGGCGGGCGCCGCCGCGTGCAGCCGGGGCCAGGCCGCGCCCGGCGCCGGCGACCCGGCGCCGGCGCCCGCCGTCGTCGTCACGCGCGCCGCCTCCGGCGTCGTCGAGTCGGCCATCGAGGTCTCGGGCAGTCTGGCGCCCGAGACGCGCGTGGCCGTGCACGCCAAGCTGGCCGGCACGCTCGACGCCGTCCTGGTGAGGCTCGGCGACCGGGTCCGGCAGGGCGACGTGCTCGCGCGGCTCGACCGGCGCGAGATCGACGCGCAGGTGGACGCCGCCGCGGCGGCGGTGAACGTGGCGCGCGCCTCGCTCGACGCGGCCGAGGCGGGGCTGGCCAACGCGCGCCAGGACGCCGAGCGCGCGCGCAACCTGTACGACCGCGGCGCCATGGCCAAGCAGCGCGCCGACGCGGCCGCGACGGCGCTGCGCGTGTCCGAGGCCCAGCGCGACCTGGCGCGGGCGAACGTCGCGCAGGCCGAGGCCGCGCACCGCCGGGCGCTCGAGGTCCAGCGCGACGCCACGCTGCGGGCGCCGGTCTCGGGCGTGGTCGTCGAGCGCAACGTGGACCCGGGCAATCTCGTGGGCCCGGGCAACAGCAAGCCGGTCGTCGCGCTCGCCGACCTGCGCGTGCTCACGCTCGAGGCCGGCGTCTCGGAGCTCGACGCCGGCCGCCTGCGCGCCGGCGCGCGCGCCGCCGTCACGCTGCCGGCCAGGCCCGGCGAGACCTTCACGGGCGTGGTCAGCGCGATCGCGCCCGAGGTCGACCCGCGCAACCGGCACTTTCGGATCGAGATCCGCGTGGACAACGGCGCGGCCGGCCTGCTCGGCGGCATGTACGCCACGGCGCGCATCGTCGTCGACCGGTCCGACGGCGTCGTCGTCCCGATGGCGGCCGTCTTCACGCACGACGGGCGCCCGGCGGTCTACCGCGTCTCGGGCGACACGGTGACCGCCGTCCCGGTGACCACCGGCCTCAGCGACGGGTCGCGCATTGCGGTCGTGTCCGGCCTCGCGGTGGGCGACGTCCTCGTCGCCGACGCGCGGCGCGACATCACCGACGGCGCGCGGGTCCGCCCGGTGACGGAGGGGTGAGCCATGTGGATCTCCAACACCTCCATCAAGCGGCCCGTCTTCGCGACGATGTTCATCATGAGCTTCATCGTGCTGGGCATCGTGTCGCTGACGCGCCTGGGGATCGACCTGTTCCCCGACGTCAGCTTCCCGTTCGTGAACATCACGATCGTCTACCCGGGCGCGTCGCCCGAGGAGGTCGAGACGCTCGTCACCAAGCCCGTGGAGGACGCCGTCGCGGGCATCGAGGGCGTCAAGCGCGTCGAGTCGAACTCGAACGAGGGCTACGCGCGCGTCGGCATCGAGTTCAATCTCGACGTGGACCCGCAGGGCGCCGCGGCCGAGGTGCGCGACCGCGTGGCCGGCATCCGCTACAAGCTGCCGAAGGAGATCGAGGACCCGACCATCGTGCGGTTCGACGTGGCCTCGCTGCCGATCGCGACCTACGCCGTGTCGTCGCCGCTGCCGGCCGACCGGACGCGTCGCATCGTCGAGGACCAGATCAAGCCGCTGCTCGAGCGGATCGACGGCGTGGCGGGCGTCGAGGTGAACGGCGGGCTGGTGCGCGAGGTGCACGTGGACCTCGACCCGCGCCGCCTGGAGGCGCTGGGCCTGCCCATCTCGGCCGTGGCCGACGCGCTGGCCGCGGCCAACCTGGACGTGCCGGGCGGCAAGGTCGTGGCCGGCGGCCAGGACATCTCGCTGCGCACCAAGGGCGAGTTCCGCTCGGTGTCCGAGGTGGGCGACGTCATCCTGCGCTCGACCGCGGGCTCGACCGTGCGCCTGAAGGACGTGGCGGACGTCGTGGACGGCTACGAGGAGCGCACGACCACCACGCGTCTGAACGGCGTGGACGCCGTGTCGTTCGCCGTCCGCAAGCAGGCCGGCGGCAACACGGTCGCCATCACCGAGCGCGTCCGGGCCGCGCTCGCGAAGAACGCGCCGGCGTTCCCCGACCTCACCATCGGGCCCGTGCACGAGGACGCGCGCTACATCCGCGCCAACCTCGATGACGTCCGGACGAACATCATCTTCGGCGGCCTCATGGCCGTGCTCATCGTCTTCGTGTTCATGCGCGACTGGCGCTCGACCCTGATCACGGCGCTGGCGCTGCCGACCTCGGTCATCGCCACCTTCTTCTTCATGTGGGTGGCGGGCTTCTCGCTCAACATGATGACGATGATGGCGATCTCGCTCGTCATCGGCATCCTGATCGACGACGCGGTCGTCGTGCGCGAGAACATCTACCGGCACATGGAGCTCGGCGAGGACGCCATGACGGCGGCCCGCAACGGGACGTCGGAGATCGGCCTGGCCGTGATGGCCACGACCTTCACGATCCTGTCGGTGTTCCTGCCGGTGGGCTTCATGACCGGCATCGTGGGCCAGTTCTTCAAGTCGTTTGCGCTGACGGTGGCGTTCGCCGTGGCGATGTCGCTCGTCATCGCGTTCACGCTCGACCCGATGCTGTCGTCGCGCTTCGTGCGCTACATCCCGCCCGAGGAGCGCATGCGGACGCGCTTCGGCCGGCTCATGGAGCGGTGGGGCCGCGCCTACGACCGCCTCGACCGCGTGTACCACCGCCTGCTGCAGTGGGCGCTCGCGCACCCCTACCGCGTGGTGGCCACCGCCGTCCTCGTGTTCGTGGCGAGCCT
Source organism: uncultured Acidobacteriota bacterium (assembly GCA_963812185.1). Classification (GTDB taxonomy): domain Bacteria; phylum Acidobacteriota; class Vicinamibacteria; order Vicinamibacterales; family JAHECP01; genus JAHECP01. The sequence continues at coordinate 152,129 of CAWEUE010000005.1, read as the reverse complement.
GTCCACGCTGGCGGTGATCGGCACCGAGTTCATGCCGGTCGAGGACCGCGGCGAGCTGAACGTCATGGTGGAGCTCCCGCCCGGCACGTCGTTCGACGAGTCGGTGAAGACCATCGCGCGGGTCGAGCGCGACCTGCTCGGCCTGCCCGAGGTCCGGCAGGTCTTCTCGACCGTCGGCGTGCAGGGTGACCTGCGCAAGTCCCAGCTCCGCGTGATGACCACGCCGAAGGACCAGCGGACGATCGGCATCGGGGCGATCAAGGACGAGATTCGCGCGAAGCTGACGGACGTGCCGCTCGCCGACGTCCGGGTGTCAGACCCCGAGTTCATGCAGGGGGCGCCGGTCGAGCAGCCCATCAACGTCTACGTCCGCGGCGACGACATGGCCGAGCTGCACCGCATCAGCGCCGAGCTGGTGCGGAGGATCAGCGCCATCCCGGGCGCCGTCGACGTCCACAGCTCGCTCGTCTCGGGCAAGCCCGAAATGGTGGCGCGCGTGGACCGCGCGCGCGCGGCCGACATGGGCTTCAGCGTCGGCGCGGTCGCCATGCAGGTCCGCAACATGGTCGAGGGCGTGGTGCCGAGCCGGCTGCGCGACGGCGATCGCGAGTACGACATCCGCGCGCGCCTCGCGCCGCGCTTCCGCAACGACTTCGCGGCGATCGACGCCGCCCCGCTCTACTCGCCCACCGGCGTCGTCGTGCGCACCGGCGACCTCGTCTCGCTCGAGCCCGGCGTGGGGCCCGGCAGCATCGACCGCGAGCAGCGCGTGCGGCAGGCCAAGATCGGCGTGGACATGCGCGGCCGCTCGCTCGGCGACGTGACGAACGACATCCGCGCGGCCATCGCCGGCACGGCGATCCCCTCGAACTTCGAGGTGGGCTTCGCGGGCGACGTCGAGCTGATGCAGGAAACCGCCCAGGGCATGCTGCTCGCGATGCTCCTGGCCGTCGCCTTCATCTACATCGTGCTCGCCTCGCAGTTCGAGTCGTTCACCGAGCCGTTGATCATCATGCTGTCGCTGCCGCTCGCCATCGTGGGCGCGCTGATCCTGCTGCTGCTGACGCAGCGGCACCTCGGCCTGCCCGCCATGATTGGCATCGTCATGCTCCTGGGCCTGGTGACCAAGAACGCGATCCTCCTCGTGGACATGACCAACCAGGTCCGCCGCGAGAAGGGCGTCGGCGTCGTCGCGGCCATCCTCGAGGCGGGGCCGATCCGCCTGCGCCCCATCCTCATGACGACGATGGCGATGATCCTGGGGATGCTGCCGTCGGCGTTCGGCCTCGGCGAGGGCGGCGAGTTCCGCTCGCCCATGGCGCTCGCCACCATCGGCGGCCTGATCACCTCGACGCTCCTCACGCTGGTGCTCGTGCCGGTGGCCTACATGCTGCTGGGGCGGGTGCTGGACCGCCTGAAGGTGTGGCGCCAGTCGCCCTCGCCCGCCGCCCGCTCCGCCGTGCGCATCGCGGGCGTGCTGCTCGTCGTCGCCGTCCTCGGCGGCGTGTTCGCCGTGGCGAACGCGTTCGCGCAGGACGGCCCGGCCGCCGCCCCGCCGGCGGACCCGGCCGGCGTCACGCTCCAGCCGGGCGCGCGCGCGCTGTCCTTCGACGACGCGCTGCGGATGGCGTACGAGCGGAACCAGCAGCTCAAGATCGCCGAGGCGCGCGTGCACGAGTCGTCCGGGCGCCTGTCCGAGGCGAGGACGAACTTCCTGCCCAGCGTAGACGTGAACTACCTGTTCACGCCCGCGCAGCAGGCGGCGCTCCTGCGCATTCCCGCGGGCTTCCTCGGACCGACCGAGCAGACCTTCCGCGCCAACTTCGTGCGGACCAACGTGCTGCGCCTCGACGTGACGCAGCCCCTCTACACGGGCGGCCGGCTGACGAACGCGTACGCCGCGACGGCGGCCGCCGAGGACGCCACGCGCGAGGACCTCGAGCGGGCGCGCCAGGGCCTGCGCCTGCAGGTCGTGCAGGCCTACTACGGGGCGCTCCTCCAGCAGCAGGGCATCGCCGTGGCCGAGGAGAGCGTGCAGCGCGCCGAGGTGCACCTCGACCTGGCGAAGACGCGGTACGAGGAGGGCACGGTCGCGCGGCTCGACGTGCTCCGTGCCGAGGTGGAGCTGGCCAACCAGCGCGCGCGCCTGATCCGCGCGCGCAGCAACGCCGACGTCGCCCTGCAGGCGCTGCGCGCCGTGCTGTCGCTCGACGGCGCCACGCCGCTGGCCCTCAACGGGTCGCTCGACCAGGAGACGTCCGTGCCCGCGGAGGACGAGCTGCTGGCGCACCTCGAGGCGCGCCCCGACGTGCGCGCCCTGACGTCGCGGCACGAGAGCGCCGTGCGGCTGCGGGCGGCCATCAGCGCCGACCTGAAGCCGACGGTGGCGTTCACGGGCAACCTGCAGTACCAGGAGGACACCTGGCGGACGCTGTGGAACGGCGACAACCGGAGCTACCAGTTCGCGCTGGCCGTGAGCGTGCCGCTCTTCGCCGGGCCGCGCGTGGCCGCGAAGCGCGCCACGGCCGAGGCGCAGGCCGAGCAGGCCGCGCGCGGCATCGACGCCACGCTCGACGCCGGGCGGCTCGAGGTCACCTCCGCCTACCGCGAGCTCCAGGCCGCGCGCGAGATCGTGGCGACGCAGGAGAAGGCGCTGGACCTGGCGCGCGAGGGGCTGTCGATTGCCGAGGTCTCCTACGAGAACGGCATGATCACGTCGTCCGAGCTGAACGACGCGCGGCAATCGCTCGTGGAAACGGAGTGGGAGCTGGCGCAGGCCAAGTACTCGGTGATCGTCGCGGCCGCGCGCACGCGCTACGCCGCGGGAGTCTAGGTTCGCCGCTTGTTGTAGCCGCGCTCGCCGTACGGCTGCAGCTTCTCGAGCCACAGCTCCACGAGGGCGTCGAGCTCTTCCCGGCAGGCCTTCAGCTCGGCCTCCGTCGCCGTCGCCCCCTCGCGCGGCGTGACGCGGTCGAGCTCCTCGAACACGAACCGCGCGCCGCCGTGCTCCGTCCAGTCCGCGTGCAGCTCCGGGATGGGCGGCTGCGCCGAGTTCGCCGACGTGAACTCGTGCCGGTTGCGCGCGGCGTCGAGGTTCATGCTCCCCGCGACGAAGATCTTCCCGTTGTCGAGGTTCCGGATCTGGTAGACGCCCATCGGCCGGAACGACTGCCGGTACTCGACGACGAGCTCCTTCTTCCGCTGTTTGTCAGTGGTCATCGACCGCTCCTCACGCCGGGTCCGGCGCCTGCTGGAACTGTCATGCTAGCACTGCGGCGGCCGCGCCGGGCCCGCGCGGCCTCAGTCGTGGAGCGGCGGGCCCACGATCTCGATGCCGTGGCGCCGCGCCACGTCGGTCAGCCGCTGCATCTCGTCGGGCGCGGGCGGGCCGGGCGGCGGGGGCAGCTCCGCCCGCGGCGCGGGCAGGCCCGCCGTCCGCACGAACCGCTCGAAATCGCCCTGCGTCGTCACGGTGAGCCATCGGCCGCCGTCCGACTCGATGCGGAAGGTGTGCGGCGTGCCTTTCGGGACGAGCAGGGACGAGCCGGCCTCGAGCCACCGCTCGTCCCCGCTGACATGGAAGCGGAAGGCCCCGTCCTGCACGAGGAAGAGCTCGTCCTCGGTGGTGTGCACGTGGAGCGGCGGCGAATGGCGGGGCGGCGCCCGGTGCTCCAGCAGGCTGATGCTGTCGCTGCCCGCCGTGTGCGCGACGCGAACGGCCACCAGGGTGTCGAGGAACCAGAGCAGCGCGGCCTCGCCTGAATCGGCCATGGAAGAAGACTCCTTTGCGACACGGAGGTCCAGGCGGAAGGATGCCGGGTCCACCGCCCGTCCCGCGCGCGACGTGGAAGACTGCAGATTGAACGGCCGCCATGCTACCACGGCTGAGCTGGATCTGGGGCCGTCCGGCGCCGGTTTGCGCTATAGTGGCGCCTCTCCACCCCAACGTTCCTGGATGCGTGCCGTCCGCCGCGCTGGCCGTGCGCGGTGAAGGATGGCCCGGAAGGAGGAGTCGCCATGTTTCTCGTGCGCGAGCTGATGTTCTGCAAACCCGGAAAGGTCAGGATGGCGGTCGACAAGTTCAAGGCCCTCAACGTGGTCGTGCGGAAGCACGGCTACAAGCCGTTCCGCTTGTCCACCGACGTCAGCGCCGAGCGCTTCTGGACGCTGGTCGTCGAGAGCGAGGTGCAGAGCCTGGCCGAGTTCCAGGAGATGGAGGCGGCGGTGATGGCGGATCCGGACGCGGGCAAGGCGATGGACGGCTATCACGAGATCGTGGAGGGCGGGCGACGGGAGATCTACCGGATCGAGGCGTGAGGGAAGAGTCGGATCGGAGGTGCGCCAATCTCTGCATTTCCTCGCTCCGGCGGCCCCGGGCGGCATCGGGGCCGCGCCCTGCGACGGCGCGCGCGGCAAACGCGCCCGCCTGCGCGCGTCAGCTCGAGCGTGTTCACGAACGCGAGCCGCTCACCCCTTCTTACCGGCCCAGAAGGAGCAGGACACCGGCCGCAATGGCGAGGATGGCCATGACAGAGCCCAGTCCAGAAAAGCTCAGATTGAGGAACGGTATCAGCCCGGTGGCGATGAGCCAGATCCCCAACAACAACATTCCGAGGTTCTTGGCCAGCTTCATTGAGAGCCTCCTGTGAGAGCGGATTCGCGCGCATCCTAGCACGCTGGACGCCCGGGCCCGTCATGGCGCGCCCGGCAGCCGCTGATGCCGTTCGTGAAGCAGGGGCCAAGAGGCGCACACCTGACCGCCCCCGGGAACCACCTTCACCGCACCGTGTCGGGCGGCCGCCGGTGGTGCGTGGCCTGCTCGTAGGCGTACGCGAGGCCCAGCAGCCGCCGGTCGGTCCAGGGGCGGCCGAGCAGCGACATGCCGAGCGGATAGCGCCCGCCCATGAAGCCGGCCGGGACGGTCACCTGCGGGAGGCCGGTCATCGCGCTCTCCTCGCACGTGCCCGGCTCGCCGTAGTAGCGCTCGAGGCCGCCCTCGTGCGTGTGCGGCCGGGCGAGGTTCGCGGGGTAGACGAGCGCGTCGAGCCGCTGCGCGTCCATCGCGCGCACGAAGACGTCGCGGAACGCCTCGCGCCGCGCCACGAACGCCCGCACGGCCTCGTCGAGCGCCGCGCCCTGCGGCGCGGGCTCGAGCGCGGCCCGGAACCGCCGCGCGCTCCCCGGCGCCAGCTTCCCCGACGCCAGCAGCTCCTCGATGGTGATCACCTTCTCGCCCGGCGCGGCGCCGCGCGAGAGATACGCCTCCCACCCGGCCTTCAGCGACCCCGGCGCGCTGCCCCGCGCCTCGCGGTACGCCTCGTCCAGGTTGGGGATCTCAACGTCCACGACGGTCGCGCCGGCGGCCTTCAGCTCGGCGATGGCGCGCTCCATCAGCGCGGCCGGCTCGGTCTCCAGCGTCACGCCGACGAACCGCTGCCGGAGCGCGCCGATCCGCGCGCCCTTCAGGCTCGCGGCGTCGAGCGCCGTGGTGAACGACCCCGTCACGTGCGCGTCGGCGTCCCGCGTCACGGGGTCCTCGGGGTCGCTCCCCGCCACCTGGTCCAGCACCTCGGCGAGCTCCCGCACCGACTTCGCAATCGGCCCGACGGCGTCGTTGTAGGAGTTGAGCGGCATCACGCCCGCCCGGCTCGTCAGGCCGCGCGTCGTCCGGATGGTCGCGAGCGACGCGAACGACGCGGGGTTCGACAGCGAGTTGCACGTGTCGGTGCCGAAGGCCAGCGCCACCAGGCTGGTCGACACCGACACGGCGCTCCCGCCGCTCGACCCGGCCGTGCTGAGCGAGGGATCGTAGGCGTTGCCGATCGTCCCGCCGAGCGTGCTGATCCCGAAGTCGCCGAACGGGAACTCGTCCAGGTTGGTCTTGCCGAGGACGACGGCGCCGGCGCGCCGCATGCCGGCGGCCATGCGCGAGTCGAGCCGCGGGCGGTGGTCCGCCAGCGCCTTCGACCCGCCCGTCGTCGGCAGGCCGAGCACGTCGATGTTGTCCTTGAACGCGATCGGGACGCCGTGGAACGGCCCGCGCACGCGGCCCGCCGCGCGCTCGGCGTCGAGCGCCCGCGCGTCGGCGATCGCGCGCGGGTTGATCGCCAGCATGGCGCGGAACCTCGGGCCGTGCCGGTCGTAGGTCGCGAGGCGCGTCAGGTACTCGCGGACGAGGTCCTCGGACGTCGCCTCGCCGCGCGTCATCGCGCCCTGCAGCTCGTCCACCGTCTTCTCGAACACGCTGAACGCGGGCGGCGCCGCCGCGGCCGGCGCGGGCCAGTTCACGACCTCGGCGCGCTCGCGCGGCGTGAGGCCGCGGAAGTCCGGCTCGGCCACGAGCCGCTTCGCGATGGCCGTCACGCGCGCGATCTCCGAGCCGGCCGGCGGGATCTTCGGTGAAGGGCCGGAGTACACCGGCTCGTACTGCTCGGCAATCATCGCGTTCTTCACCGGCACGGGGAACCCGCCGCGGGGGTCGTACACCTCGCTCAGCCCTTTCACCACGAACGTGACGAGCGCCACGGTCTCGCCCGGCTTCACCGTGAAACGGAACACGTAGCCGATGTGCGCGGGGTCGTAGCCGGGCCAGGGATCGGTGAACGGATCGGCGTACATGTCGCCCGCGGCCACCAGCACGTCCTTATTGGAGGACCCGAGCACGTGCGCCGACGGGCCGTGGCCCGAGGGCCCCTGCATGGGGTCCTCCACGCCGCGCGCGTTCTGCATCACGGTGACGAAGGCGTCCCCGGGCTCCACCCGCCGATCGCCGCTCGCCGTCGTCGCGATCGCCGTCTGGCCGCCGTCTCCGAACGCGCCGGCGGCGCCGCCCCACGCCACCTCGACGACGCGCGGCTCGGCCGTCACGTTCGTGTAGCTGTCGAAGTAGCGCAGGTAGTCGGTGTCCTTCGGCGCGAACAGCGCGCGCGACACGACGATGCCGCCTTCCAGCAGGGGCGTGATCGAATCGAAGCGCGCCGCGCCGTCGTAGGACAGGCCGAAGCCCGCGAGGTACCGGTTGCGGACGAGCAGCGACCCGCCGGCGTCCCGCACCTGCAGCTTCAGGTAGCCGAAGCCGTTGAACGGGTACGCGCGGCCGCCGGTGGCGATGCCGCCGCTGTCCTGCGACCACCAGGACGTGTCCTGCACGTCCCAGAACTGTCCGTCGGCGGAAGGCACGTGTGTCACGGCGTTCACCTGGAGGGTCAGCGCGACGGCGGCGATGGCCGCCGCGGCCACGGCGCGCGCACGAGGCATGGCGTCACCTCGACGAAAGAATTTGAATGGCCTTGCGCGCCCACTCGGCGTCGTTCAGCATGGCGCGCCCGATGCCGACGACGTCCGCCTGGCCGCGCTGGACGATCCAGTCGGCGAAGACGGGGTCGGTGACGCCGCCGGCCACCATCACGGGCACCGTCACGAACGACTTGACGGCGGCGGCGTACGGCACGAAGTAGCCGGGCGGGCGGTGCGTCAGCTCGGACCCCTGAAGGCCCCCCGACACGCTGATCAGATCGACGCCCGCCGCCACCACCCGCTCGGCGGCCAGGCAGCCTTCGTCGAGCGTGAGGCCCCCGGTCATCTCGTCGCACGCGCCGAGACGCATCAGGACGGCGCGGTCGCGGCCGATCCGACGGCGCACCTCGGCCACCACCTCGAGGTGGATCCGGCGCCGGCCCTCGGCGTTGCCGCCGTACCCGTCGGTCCGCTCGTTGCACAGCGGCGAGAGGAACTCCGACAGCAGGAACCCGTGCGCGGCGTGGATCTCCACCGCGTCGAAGCCCGCGGCGCGCGCGCGCGCCGCCGCGTCGCCGAAGACACCGACGATCGCCGCGATGCCCTCGGGCGTCAGCTCCTCGGGCACCTCGGCGTCGGGCTCGCAGGGATGGCGCACGGCCGACGGCCCGACCGGCCGACGGCCCAGCACGCTCGTCGAGCTCCACGAGCCGGCGTGCGAGATTCTGCAGGCACGCCACGGCGCCCTCGGCCTTGATCGCCGCGGCCAGCCGCGCGAGGCCCGGCACCATCGAGTCGTCGTGGGCGCCAATCTGCGTGATGCTGTGGCGTCCGCCCGGGTGGACGAACGAGTGCTCGACGGTGACGAGGCCGCACCCCGCGGCCGCGCGGACGCGGTGATAGTCGACGATCCGGTCGGTGACCCGGCCGTCCGGCGTCCCCTGCCCGGACCACATCGGCGGCATCGCGATGCGGTTGCGGAGCGTGAAGCCGGCCAGCGGGAGCGGGGAGAGAAGGTCGGCCATCTTGCTGCACATCATAGCGCCGCGGCCGGGCTCCGGCACCTTTGCCAGCGTCGAGGCCGCTGGCGTAGCATCTGAGCCGGAATGGCCAACAGCCCGGCCGGGCCGCCGGCCCCCCTCCTCTCGGCGCGCGCAATCCGCAAGGCGTTCGGGCCGGTCGAGGTGCTGCACGGGGTGGATTTCGACGTGCGGCCGGGCGAGGTGCACGTGCTCGCGGGCGAGAACGGCGCGGGCAAGAGCACGCTGATCGAGATCCTGTCGGGCGTCCACGCCGACTTCGCGGGGGAGCTCTCGGTGGGCGGGCGGCCCCGGCGGTTCGCGCGCCCGGACGACGCCGCGCGCGCCGGCATCGCGACCATCCACCAGGAGCTGTCGCTGGTGCCGTCGATGACGGTGGCCGACAACCTCTTCCTGGGCCGCGAGACGACGCGGCGGTTCGGGCGCGTGGATTTCGCGCGCCAGGCCGCCGAGGCCGCGCGCCTCCTCGCCGGCGCGGGGCTCGACTGCCCGCCGCGGCAGCTCGCCGGCGACCTGCCGATCTCGAGCCAGCAGATGCTGGAGATCGCCCGCGCGCTGGCGCGCGAGTCCAGCGTCGTCATCCTGGACGAGCCGACCAGCGCGCTCAGCGAGCGCGAGGCCGACACGCTCTTCGCCCGCATCCTCGCCCTGCGCGCCGCCGGCCGCGGCATCGTCTACATCACGCACCGGATGGAGGAGATCTACCGGCTGGCCGATCGCATCACCGTGCTGCGCGACGGCCGGCTGGTCGGCACGGCCGCGCCGGACGCGCTGCCGCCCGGCGAGCTGGTGCGCTGGATGGTGGGACGGGCGGTCGGCACCGCCGCCGGGCGTGACGATGCGCGCACGGCGGGCACGCCGGCGCTCGAGGTGACCGGCCTCCGCGTGGCGCATCCGACGATCCCCGGGCGCCTCGTCGTGGACGACGTGTCGTTCAGCGTGGCGCGCGGCGAGATCCTGGGCTTGGCGGGCCTGCAAGGCGCCGGCACGAGCGAGACGCTGCACGCGATCTTCGGCGCGCTCGGCCGCCGCGCCGCGTTCGCCGGGCGCCTGGACGGCGCGCCGCTCGCCGGGCACGGCCCGCGCGAGGCGATCGCGCGCGGCCTGGTCCTGCTCACCAACGACCGCAAGGCGCTCGGCCTGGCGCCCGACCTGAGCGTCATCGACAGCGTGAGCCTGGCGAGCCTCGCGCGCTTCTCGGGGTTCGGCGGCTGGGTGCGCCGCGCCGCGGCGCGCGCGGCGGTCGCCGACCTCACCGCCGCGTTCCGGCTGCGCGCGCCGTCGCTCGACGCGCCGGTCGGCGCGCTCTCGGGCGGCAACCAGCAGAAGACGTACCTGGCGCGCTGCCTGCTGGCGCGGCCGCGGGTGCTGCTGCTCGACGAGCCGACGCGCGGCATCGACGTCGGCGCCAAGGCCGACATCTACGAGCTGATGCGCGCGTGGGTCGCCGGGGGCATCGCCATCGTGCTCATCACGTCGGAGCTCGACGAGCTCCTCGCGCTCGCCGACCGGGTCCTGGTCCTGCACCGCGGGCGCGTGGCGGCCGAGCTCGCGCGCGGCGCGGCGTCGAAGGACGCGGTGCTCGCCGCGGCCATGGGACACGCCGCGCCGGCCGCCGGGGACCGGCCGTGACGCGCGGGTGGCGCGCGGCGCTCGGCGAGTGGTGGGCGACGCCGGTGGCGCGCGCGCTCGTCGCGCTCGGGCTCATGATCGCCCTCGGCTGCGTGTTCAACGCCGACGGCGCGTTCTTCCGGTGGAGCGTGCACCGCGACATGCTGCGGCAGGTCTCGGTCTACGGCATTCTCGCCTGCGGCATGACGGTCGTGATCATCACGGCCGGCATCGACCTCTCGGTGAGCAGCGTGCTGGCGCTCGCGGCCGTCTCGTTCGCGTGGCTCACGCTGCCCGAGGGCTGGCCGGCGGCGCTCGCCATCCCCGCCGTGCTGGTGGTCGGCACGGCGCTCGGCTCGGTCTCGGGCCTGCTCGCCGCGCGCATGCGCGTCCAGCCGTTCATCGTCACGCTGGCGATGATGGTCTTCGCGCGCGGCCTGGCCAAGGTCGTCTCGGGCGGCATGAAGATCACCAACTACGTCCAGCTGCCCGACGGCACGTCGAAGCTGGTCCCCATGCCGGCGATCTTCGGGATGATCGACAGCCGCATTTTCGGCGGCAATCTCTCGATCGTCACGGTCATCTTTCTCTTGTGCGTCGCCGCGACGTGGATCATCCTGTCCAGGCTCCGGCTCGGCCGCCACCTCTACGCCGTGGGCGGCAACGAGGAGGCCGCGCGGCTCTCGGGGGTGCCGGTGGCGCGCACGCTCGTCATCGCCTACGCCCTCTCGGGCCTCTTCGCCGCCGTCGCGGGCATCTGCCAGGCCGCGCAGGAGACGCAGGGCGACCCGGAGACGGGCGCGGGCTACGAGCTCGACGCCATCGCCATGGTGGTCATCGGCGGGACGACGCTCGCCGGGGGCCGGGGGAGCGTGGTGCTGACGCTCATCGGCGTGCTGACGATCGGATACCTGCAGAAGATCCTCTCCCTCAACGCCGCGCCCGAGGCCACGCGCCTCATGCTCACGGGCGCGATCATCGTCTGCGCGGTGCTGTTCCAGCGCGGGCGGTAGTCAGGAGCACGGACGTGACGTGGCGGCGAACGGCCGGCGGGCTGGCGTGGGTGGCGGCGGCGGGGCTGCTGGCGGCGTCGTGCGGCCAGGCGGGGCGCGCGCGCCACGCGGGCACGGCCGCCGATCCGTACGTGATCGGCATGAGCCAGTGCAACCTGGGCGAGCCCTGGCGCGTGCAGATGAACGCCGACGTCGGCGCCGCCGCGAAGCGGCACCCGAACCTGAAGGTGATCTTCAAGGACGCGCAGAACAGCTCGCTCACGCAGCGCGCGCAGGTCGAGGAGTTCGTGGACCAGGGCGTCGACCTCCTCATCATCAGCCCGAAGGAGGCGGCGCCGCTCACCGGGCCCGTCGCCGCGGCGTACCGGCACGGCATCCCCGTGATCGTGCTCGACCGCGAGGTGCAGGGCGACCAGTTCACGACGTTCATCGGCGCCGACAACGTGAAGATCGGGCGCGAGGCAGGCCGGTGGATCCGCGAGACGCTCGGCGGCCAGGGCGCGATCGTCGAGCTGAAGGGCCTGATGACGTCCACGCCGGGCCAGGACCGGCACAGCGGCTTCCTCGAGGGCCTCGAGCTCGACACGCACCCCGGCCTGAAGATCGTCTTCACCGGCGAGATGGAGTGGCTCGAGCCGAACGCGCGCCGCGAGATGGAGTCGGCGCTGGCCACGAACCCGAAGATCGACCTCGTGTACGCGCACAACGATCCGGGCGCGCACGGCGCGTGGCTGGCCGCGCGCGCGGCGGGGCGCGACCGGGAGATGAGGTTCGTCGGCATCGACGCGCTGCCGCAGGAAGGGCAGCAGTACGTGAAGCAGGGCATCCTTGACGCGACGTTCCTCTACCCCACCGGCGGCGCGGAGGCGATCGACGTGGCGCTGAAGGTGCTGGCGGGAGAAACGGTGCCGAAGAAGATCGTGCTCGGCACGCGGCTGTTCACGAAGGCGAACATCGACGCGGGCGGCACCCCGATCTCGTAGGGCCGGCTGAAGCCGGCCCCCACGTACGAATGAGGTTGGGTTATCCAGTAACGCCCGTAGCGCAGACCTTCAGGTCTGCGCCTCGGAGGAGACATGAAGCAGCGCATCGCACTCTTCTGGCCCGGCGACGGGCGCGACCTGCCCAACGAGCTGGCGCTGCCGAGCGTGGCCGGGGCGACGCGGCAGATGGACGCCGCGCTCCGGAAGCTCGGCAAGGAGCCGTACCTCGTGGACGGCTTCCTCACGCGGCCCCACGAGGCGATCGAGAAGCTGGGGCCCATCCACGACCCGATGGTCGGCATCTGCGTGCACTGGTTCTACGGCCCGCACACGACCGAGGGCGTCGTCGGCAAGACGAACCCGCTGCTGCTCGCGAGCAACTTCTCGGGCCAGTGGCCCGGGCTCGTCGGCCTGCTCAACACGGGCGCCTGCCTCGAGAGCCTGAACCGGCCGTTCTCGCGCGTGTGGACCGACGCGCCGGACTGGACCCGGGACGACCCATTCATGGCGCGGCTCGACGAGTGGTGCCGCACGGGGCGCATCGCGTACCCGGAGGACGGCATCGCCTACGGCGCGCCCGTGTCGCCGGCGGCCGCCGCGCTCGCCACCACGGTGTCCCGGCAGCTCCACGAGCGGCGCGCGCTCATCCTCATGCTCGGCGACACGTCGATGGGCATGATCAACGGCTACTTCGGGCCGCGCCTGCTCAACCGCCACGGCTTCAGCGAGCACAAGGTCGACCAGGCCTGGATCATCCACCGCGGCCGCGGCGTGACGCACGCGCGCGTGGACGCGGCCATGGCGTTCGTCACGCAGCACGGCGTGACGTTCCACTGGGGCGAGGACGACGCCGACGACTTCACCGAGAACGCCACGCGCGAGCAGCTGCGCGACTACCTCGCCGTGCTCGACCTGGTGAACGAGTACAAGGCCGACTGCCTCGGCTGGCAGTACCAGCTCGGCCTGCTGCCGCTCCGCCCGCCGTCGGATTTCGCCGAGGGGCTCCTCAACTCGGTGTGCCGGCCCGAGTCGAACGGCGACCTCGTCATCTGCTCGACCGAGGCCGACCAGGGCAACGCCGTGCCGATGGAGATGATGAAGCGGCTGCTGCTCGCCAAGGGCCTGCACCAGGCCGTGATGTTCCACGACGTGCGTTGGGGCGGCACGCACGAGGGCCGGTTCGTGTGGGTGCTGCTCAACTCGGGCTCGTGCGGCGCGTACGCGTTCAACCACGACCCCGGGACGCTGGCCGGCACGCACAGCTACCGCCAGCCGCGCGGCTACTTCCCCGTGCCGGGCGGCACGTTCACCGGCGAGAGCCTGCCGGGCGCGATGACCTGGGCGCGCTGCTACATCCGGCACGACGAACTGTGGATGGACGTCGGCCGCGGCGAGGTCGTGAAGCTGCCGCCGGCCACGCGCGACGCGTGGTGGGAGGGCACCACGCGCCAGTGGCCGTTCATGGCGGCCGACCTCGGCATCGGCCGCGACACCCTCATGGCGCACTACCTCTCGAACCACATCGCCGTCGCCTACGGCGACATCTTCGAGGAGATGGTGGCGCTCTCGGGCGAGCTGGGCTTCAAGGTCCGGGTGCTGCAGGACAGGAGGCCGTCATGACGCGCGCAACGCTCTCTGTCACGATTCTCGCGGCCGGGCTCGCCTGGCCGGCGGCGGCCGCGGCACAGCAGGGCGCGGGCCTCGCCGGCCTGATGGAGGTGCAGCACGGCCGCACGAAGGCCGTCACCTCCTCCGCCCCGGACTTCAACTCGAACCTCGACCGCGTCACCTACATCAAGCCCGGCGAGACGCTCACGCTCGCCGACCTCGACGGCCCGGCGGTCGTCAACCACATCTGGCTGACCTTCAACGACGCGCGGCCCAACTGGCTGGAGGCCGGCGGGTCGGCCGACCCCGCCGAGATCGTCCTGCGCATGTACTGGGACGGCGAGGCCGAGCCGGCGGTCGAGGCGCCGCTCGGCGACTTCTTCGCCGCCGGCTTCGGCCTGCGCCAGGAGGTCCGCTCGGTGCCGATCCAGGTCGAGGGCGGCGACGCCTACAACAGCTTCTGGCAGATGCCGTTCGCGAAGCACGGCCGGATCACCGTGACCAACGAGGGGAAGAAGAACGTCCGCAGCTTCTACTACCAGATCGACTACACCGAGGTGGACGCGCTGCCGCCCGACGTGGCCTACTTCCACGCCCAGTACCGCCGCGCGTTTCCCGAAACGATGGGGCGCGACTACCTCGTCCTGGAGGCCGACGGGCGGGGACATTACGTCGGCACCGTGATGTCGGTGCAATCGCGATCGCCCTACTGGTTCGGCGAGGGCGACGCGCGCATCTACATCGACGGCGACGCGAAGCCGACCATCCAGGGCACGGGCACCGAGGACTACTTCCTCTCGGCGTGGGGCCTCGACCAGCACACGTGGCCGTACTTCGGCTGCACCTACCTGAGCGACGACCCCAGCAACCTGGGCATGCGCGCGACGATGTACCGGTGGCACATCGAGGACCCGATCCGGTTCTCGAAGTCCATCCGGTTCGAGTTCGAGCACACCGGCTGGATGTCGGCCGACGAGACCGAGACCGGCAAGGTGGACGGCCACGTCGAGCGCGAGGACGACATCGCCACGGTCGCCTTCTGGTACCAGGTCGGCCCCGCGAAGCGCTTCACCACCATGCCGGATCTCGCGGGCCGCACGTTCCCGGATCTCGACCGGGCGATCGAGGCGGAAGCGCTGCTGGTGGGCGCGCGCCTCTCGGAGGGCGAGTTGGAGCTCCAGAAGGGCTACGACTGGACGGGCGGCGCGCAGCTGCTCTTCAAGCCCTCGACGCCCAACGCGTTCCTCGAGGTGACGTTCCGGATCGAGAAGCCGGAGCTGCGCGGCCTGGTGCTGCGGCTGACCTCCGCGCCGGACTACGGGAGATACCGCATTCTCCTGGACGGCAAGGCCGTCGAGGACCTGGGCGACTACCCCGACTGGAACCCGCGCGGGCCGCGCGATTTCTATGCCGACGACGTCACGGTCAAGGACCTCTACCTCGGCAGCTACACGCTCGCGGCCGGCACGCACACGGTGCGCTTCGAGCTCGTCGGCGCCAGCCCGCTCTCGACCGGCACGGCGCTGGGCGTCGACTCGGTGCGCCTGCGCGAGAGGTGGCACAAGAAGAGGAAGTCGTTGAGGTAGCGCTCACGGGATCCCGGGCTCGGGGCTCGGGCCTTGGGGCTCGGGCCTTGGGGCTCGGTACGTAGCGCACACCTTCAGGTGTGCGCCTCTGCTCCGGAGGAAACCCCATGGAGTCGCAAGGAGTGCGGCCGCATGGGCTCCTACGGCGAGCGCGGGTTGCTGCGGACCGATTGTTGTGCTGGCCTTGAGGCAGCCCCCAGGCCGGCTGAAGCCGGCCTCCACGTACGCGGGGAGTACGTGGGGGCCGGCTTCAGCCGGCCCGAGGGTCCCGTACGTGGGGGCCGGCTTCAGCCGGCCCGACCCAGTTGACCTCCCGCGCCCCGGGCGGTAAGGTCCGGCCATGGCTTTCCGAAGGCTCGCCGCAATCGTCGCCGCGCTCGCGCTCTCCGCCTGCGGCACGCCCGCCCCGCGCGTGACGGCCGACACGGTGTACGTCGGCCGCATCATCACCCTCGACCCGGATCATCCCGAGGCCCAGGCTCTCGCGGTGGCGGGCGACCGCATCGCCGCGATCGGCACCGAGGCCGAGGTGACCGCGGCGGTCGGCTCCGCGGTGCCCCGCGTGACGCTCGACGGCGTCGCGGTGCCCGGCCTGGCCGACGCGCACGTGCACGTGGGGCTGTACGGCGAGCAGCTCGAGACGCTCGACCTGCGCGGCCTGGCGAAGGACGAGATTGTCCGCCGCGTGGCCGAGCGCGCGAAGGCGGCCGCGCCCGGCGCGTGGATCGAGGGACGGGGCTGGGACCAGGGCTCGTGGGTGCCCGTCGCGTTTCCGACCGCGGCGGACCTCGACCGCGCGATCCCGGATCACCCCGTCGTGCTCAGCCGGATCGACGCGCACTCGATCTGGGTGAACACCGCCGCGCTGCGCGCGGCCGGCATCACCCGCCGCACGCCCGATCCCCCAGGCGGCCGCATCATGCGCCTGAAGAACGGCGCGCCGTCGGGCATGCTCGTGGACGAGGCCGTGCCGCTCGTCACCAACGTGATGCCGAAGCCGACCCACGCGCAGCGCCTGGCCGAGCTCGAGAACGCGATCGGGCACCTGGTCCGGCTGGGGCTCACGAGCGTCCACGACGCCGACGTCGACCTCGACGGCATCGCGCTCTACAAGGAGCTGCTGGCGGCGGGCAAGCTCCCGCTGCGCGTGTACATCATGGCGCGGGGCACGGGCGACACGGCGGCGGCGCTGCTGAAGCAGGACCCGCAGGTCGGGCTCGGCGGCGACCACCTCACCATCCGCGCCTTCAAGGTGTTCCTCGACGGCGCGCTCGGCTCGCGCGGCGCCGAGCTGCTCGAGCCCTACAGCGACGCGCCGGATCAGACGGGGCTGGTGCTGATGAAGGACGCGGCGCTGGACGCGCTGGTCGAGGCCGCGTCCGCGAAGGGCTACCAGGTGAACGCGCACGCCATCGGCGACCGGGCGGTGCGGCGCGTGCTCGACGCGTTCGAGCAGTACGGCGGGCCCGACCTGGCCGCGCATCGCTTCCGCGTGGAGCACGCGTGCGTGGTGGACCCGGCCGATCTCCCGCGCTTCGCCGCGCTCGGCGTCATCGCCTCGATGCAGCCGGGCTTCGTGTCGGAGTACAGCCGGTGGGCGATCGACCGTCTCGGCCCCAAGCGCGTGCTCGAGGTGATGCCCGTCGCGGACCTGATCAAGTCGGGCGTCGTCGTTCCGGCCGGCACCGACTATCCCGCGGCCGACAGCGTGAACCCGATCGACACGCTCTTCTCGATGACCACCCGGCGCGGCGCCGACGGCAAGCCCGAGGGCGGCTGGTACCCCGCGCAGAAGGTCGACACCATGACGGCGCTGCGCGCCATGACCTGGGCGCCGGCCTACGCCGCCTTCCAGGAGGCCGACCTCGGCGAGCTCACCGTGGGCCGCCTCGCCGACATGACCGTGCTCTCGGCCGACCCCCTGACGACGCCGCCCGACGATCTGCGGGACCTCTCGGCGATCATGACGATCGTCGGCGGCAAGCCCGTCTACCGCGCGAAGAGCGACCCCGGCGCCGCCGAGCGGTGAGGCGATCGGGCCGGCTGAAGCCGGCCCCCACGTACGGGCGGGTGTACGTGGGGGCCGGCTTCAGCCGGCCCGCAGTCCTCACTGAATCTCGAGGTGGTCCTTGTCGGGCAGCGCCGGGAACGGCGCGTGCGGCTCGGCCTGGTACCAGTACGCCACCGACGCGATGTCGTCCTGCAGCGGCAGGTAGCGCCCGCCGCTCTGCCACCCGAGCGCCTGGATCGTCACCTTCAGGTCCTTCGCGAAGCGGATCGGGTCCATGATGTGCCAGCGGTACAGCCCGAAGCGCTCCTGTGACTTGTAGAGGCCGTCGGGACGGATCACCAGCGGCAGGCCCGAGTAGGCGGTCGTGAACTCCTGGTACTGGTGCGTCTCCTGGTTCTCGAAGTTGTACGACCCGCAGAAGTAGTCCTCGGTGCCGGTGCCGACGATCGTCGCGTGGCCGGTGTCGCCGTCCATGAAGAACTTGATCTCGCCCTCGCCCCACCAGCCGTTGTTGTGGACGCCCCAGCTCATGACCGTGCCGACGTACTGGCCCTGGCCCTTCACGCCGTCGACGAGCGTGTAGACCTGCTTGTAGGGCAGCGGGTTGGTCCGGCGGAACTGGGCGTGGAAGTACCCCGCGTCGTCGCCGATCGGGGTGACGGCGTAGGTGATCTGGTAGTAGAGCGTCATCGGCTTCTCGTCGATGTTCTCCATCGTGATCCGCGCCGAGTGGCGGAACGGCATCGTCCAGTAGCTGTTGAACGCGCTGCCCGGGTTCACGGCCACGGCCAGGGAGCTGATCGGCGCCGCCTGGCCCCAGCCGCTCGCGAAGAAGTCGCCCACCGGGGCCTCCACCGACGGCGTCGTCTCGCCGTCCCAGTAGACGCGCAGGATCGAGAAGCGCCAGTTGCCGGTCGGCGTCATCCAGATGTGCTGGATGGCGCCGCTGCCCGTGATGTCGGCGAGCGTGAAGGTCTGGCCGGGCTGGATGCGGACCGACGGCGAGATCTTCCAGCCCGGCCCGAGGTCGCGGGCCGCGCGCGCGCCGGTGCCCTCGGTGGCCATGCCGCCGCGGCCCTTCTCGCCGGTGAAGTTCTCGGGGCTGATCGACCGCGTCTCGGCGTTCGACAGGCGGTACAGGTCGCCGACGCCGGTGGTGAGGCCGTTGAAGGGGCGCGCCGGCGGCTGCTGCGCCGACGTGGTGGTCCAGGCCAGGCCGGCGAGCGCCAGCACGGCGCAGGCGGCGATCGCGCTGCGGGCGGATGTCATGGGGTGCACCTCCAGTCGGCGCGAGTGTACTCCGTCGCCCGCGCCCGCGCGAAGCGCCCGCGGTCTTGACACCCGGGAGCCGGGTCACCAGGGCACCCGATTCCCGGATCCGCCCCTCCTTACCGCGGAATGACCGGCAGCACCACGTGCGTCGGGTGCGCCGCGTCGTGGTACAGCGTCTGGTGCGCCACCACCCACGTCGTGCCGCGTTCGTTGTTCCCGCCGGTGTTGAGGTTCCGGTCGTACTTCGGGAAGAGCGCCGAGGCGATGCTCACCCGGAGCCTGTGCCCCGGCTCGAACACCTTCGACGTGAACCACAGGTCGACGTCGTAGCGATTGACCTGTCCGGGGACGAGCGGCACCTCCTTGTCCATGCCCTGGCGGAAGCGGGCCCGCACCAGCCCGTCCTGCACCCGTTCGGCGTGGCCGTCGGGCCACACGTCGAGCAGCATGACGGTCCAGTCGGTGTCGCGCGCGTCGCTCGCCGCCCACAGCTCGGCCGACATCTCGCCGGTAACCTCGATGGGTAGGGTGAGCGGCTTCGAGGTGAACACCAGCGCGTCCTGGCGGGTCGCGTTGAGCTGGGTGTAGTCCTCGTTGAGCGATTCTTCCAGCTCACGCGAATCGATGAGATACGGGGTCGGATCGCCCGGATTGTACGTGAACATGTCGGTCGAGGCGCCGGTGGGCGGCGCGGTGTCGAGCATGCCGTCGCCGTGGCTGGTCTGCGCGTGGCCGCCGGACGAGACGTACCAGTTGGTCGGCACCTGGCGGGCCAGCGGCCATTCGTTCTCGGTGCGCCAGATGTTGTCGCCCTGGACGAAGATGTCGAGGTGCGGCAGCCCGTCCACGCCGTTGTCCCTGCCGAGCAGGTAGTGGTCGAACCAGCGGAGCTGGAGGTCGCGGTAGGCATAGCGCGCGTCGGGCCCGAAATCGCCGGCCACGTAATCCACGCCCTTGTGGGCGCCCACGCCCATCACCAGGTGCCAGTTGGGATGGTCCGGCACCTCGAGCAGCGCGTCAGTGTAGTAGGTCGGCCCGCGCGAGTCGTCGTGCCACCCGGCCATGGACAGGACCGGCGCCTTCACCTGGTCGATGTAGGTCGTGACCGCGTGCTGACGCCAGTACGCGTCGAGCGTGGGATGCGCGACCCAGCGGTCCCACAGCGGTACGTCGCCGCAACCCAGCCGTTGCGGCAGCGTGGCCACCGGCAGATGCGTGATGGCTTCGCCGATGTCGAGGTCGGCGGTGTGCGTGTCCATGGTGCGGTTCCGCATCAGACACGCCCAGTCGACGTTGATCGGCCCGAACGCCATCGCCGCGTATGGGACGATCATCCAGGGGTCGGCGGTGGCGGCCGTGGGAGCGATGGCCGCCAGGTGCGGCGGATTGCTCACCGCGGCGAACCACACCAGCCGCCCTTCGTCTGAATGCCCGATCATGCCGACCTTGCCGTTGGCGTGCGGCAGCCGCGCCGCCCACTCGACCGCGTCGTAGCCGTCGTCGATGTCGGTGTCGTAGTCGCCGAAGTCGGCGACGTCGCCGCTGGACTCGTCGCGCCCGCGCACGTGCTGCGCCACGAAGATGTACCCGCGCGACGCCCACCACGTGCCGGCCTCGTGGAGAATGCGGCGGTACGGCGTCCGCTGCAGGACCACGCCGAAAGGCCCGGGTCCCACCGGCTGCGCGATGTACGTGGCCAGCCGCGCGCCGTCGCGCGTGGGCATGAACACGAGGTTGTTTTCGGTGACCGCGTACCGCGGCTCCGACGCCGGCATCTTCCAGACCTGGTAGTCGTGCTCGACCACGCCGGGCGTGCTGCGGCGCACCAGCCGGAACCGGCGGTCCATCACTTCGCCGCGGACGTACTGGCGCCCGAGCAGCGTGTCGCCCTGCCAGGCCGCGCGCATCACCACCTGCGGGTCCTGGGTCAGCACCACGTTGTCGCCGTTCACGGCCACCTGGTTCACGGTCAGCATGGGCTCGCCGGTACGTCGCTTCAGGAAACCGACGTTGCCCGCGTCCGTGCCGGCGAAGTGCGCGAAACCCATCCGGCGCCAGCCCTCGAAGCCGAACTTGGGCTGCGCGCTGAGCGCCACATACACATCCCAGTCGCCGGCCAGCGCGTGGTCGGGACGTCGGGCGCACCCGGCGAGGAGCGCGCACGCGACAACGGCGACGACGAGTGACTTGGGCATGATCGAGCGTCTCTCCAGGAAGCCTCTGTCTTCGAAAATCCGGCTGTTCGTGTGGGCGACTGACTGCCGTCGTTCGTGCCGGTCAGGGTCTTGCGACAGAGTCGCTGGCCGCGCGCGAGGACGTCGCGGTCCACGCCAGGCCGGCGAGCGCCCCCCGGCGCACACGGCGATGGCGCTGCGGGCGGATGTCATGGCGTGCGCCTCCAGTGGCGGGGAGTGTACTCCGTCACCCACACGCGTGCCAGCCAGGAGCCGCGCGCAACTGAAAAGTCTGGGTAAGGCGAAACGACCAGGTTTCAGCCGCGGCGGCTCATGATCGCGTCGGCCCGCCGACGGCTGCAGACCATGGTCTTGGCATCACGTCAACAACCGCGCGTGTACTTGATATGAAGTCGCAGGTGTCCTGTCGGTGTGAACAGGTCCTTGGCCCCAAGCCGAACTGCCGCGTAGGGCTCGAGTGGCGGCCGCGGTTCCTCGTCGCACCACATGTCGCGCTCCTGCTCCGGGCGCGCTCGAACCGTACCGTGTTCGACGGCAAGCACGCAAAGGTCCCCGGCGGGACTCGTTACGATATCGCCGGTCTCGAGGGGTCGCAGGCTCGCCTCGCCCTCGAGCGCCGACGTGTCAAGCCACGCGGTCTTGGGGAACGGACCTTCTGGGAGCCGCACCCAAGTGTCTCGACGCTCCACGACTGTTTCGTGGAAGTAGGGTCCGTACCCCCAATCACCGTCCCGAAGGTCAGGTTCAAATGCGACCGCGGGGTCACCGGTGGCTGGCAGGTAGTACGCGCGGAGTCCCTTGCCTGGCGTGGCTTCAATCAGTAGATCGCCGATGATTGGGGCATGTGGCGACGAGTCGCTCCGCAGGCGCAGACTCAGCACCTTTGGCCGAAGGACGGTATCCCGGCACCTGGCCCACTCGACCGAATGTGACGCCTGGTCCGGACACAGCATCGCGAGACGATTCTCGTTCTCGAGCCAGTCGACGAGATCGTGGGTGAACAGCCCCACCCATCCAATAAACGACGGCGATGATGGTTGTCCCGCGCCGATGGCCGCCAATGCCATCACGAACGCCAATGCGTAACGATTCAAGAACCTCAATGGTGTATGCCCAACGCTGCAAATGAGTCGCGCGCCTCACCGGCGGCCGAACTCCCGTGCCCAGCTGGCAAGTTCCGGCGTCACCCCGTCCAGAGCCGTCAAGAGACCAGCCGGCGTCCAACCGGAAGCGTCCTTCCACGAGAGGGCGGCTTTGAGGCGCGGCAGCAGGGCCACGCCATTGCGATCATAAAGCTCAGCAGCCTTCTTGTTCACCACGAACTGATACCACCCGTACGTACGCGACAGTTCTGGCCCCGGCAGCGAGTTCATGAAGCTCCAGTCCAACGAGAGGACCGGAGGCGTGAACGCCTCTATCTGTGACGACCACTCTGCCCGTGCCGCTGAGGCCCACTCGGGGTCCGCTTTCGCCACGTAGGAGTACGCGAAGTACGTTGCGATGAGCTCCTCGAACCAATTCACCGGCGTGTACGGCTCGACGGCTGTCGGCCGGAAGTACTCCTTCGCCGCGAGGTGCCCGTATTCGTGAAGCGCCACAAAGTCCACACGTCGCCGATCCGCAAGTGCATTTGGCCCCGTGATGAGCACACCTCGCGACAACGATGAGGGCAGCAACAGGAGCCGCTCAGAGATCGATGCCCAAGGCACCGCGTAGGGTACCCCTGGGAACTCAGAGAACCATTGGTCTGGTCCGAGCGCTGCCAGCGACAGATCAAAGCGGAGGTCAAGCTCACGATCGAATGCGGTTGCGGCACCGTTGACCAGGGACGCGAGCGCCTGCGCACGCGCCTGGTCCGGGGGGGCACAGTAGTACGCGACACGGCCCACCCGTCCTGACTGGAGCCCCAGGGTATCGAGAACTGCCCTCGCACTGGGGCGTTGTGCCGATATCGACGCAGGGACCGCAAGCACGAGAGCAGCGCAGGCGAGAGCCAGAATGACTGCGCTCGTCGTGGAACCTTCGCCCAGTCTCTCGGGAACCCCAACATCTGCGAAGGCCCATTGTCGCCGGCCCTTCATCTCTTTCTCCTTTCCAGAATGCGGTCCAACCAAGAACAGGCGAGCAGAATGGACTTCGTCAAGCGGCCTAACTAACTAACAGTAGGCTGACCAGCCTGTCCCTGCGATTCCTGCGAGGCCCGCAGGATAACACCACGTTGGCCCGCCCAACAGACCTCCGCAACTCACGACGTGGAAACGACTTGCCGCGGTGTTCGGCGCCGGCATCGCCAATCTAGGCCGATCTGCATAACACCTCGCGAGAGCTGCGGGAGTCGGAGCCGGTGGATAGGCCCTGATAGGTCGCCCAGTGTCTAGAAGATCCGGCCAAGGACACGCTCGGATCGAGCCAGTCAGGTGAGCAACTAACTGCAGCGGTTCGTCCCGGTCGATCGGCCCTTTCGCTCGTCGGCCCTCCGCACCGCCTGCCGCCGCTGGGCGAGGAGGGCATCATCAGCTACCGCGGCTCACGCGCCGCTTCATGTCTCTGTACGCAGTCTCGATGAGTGCTTTCAAGGCCATTGCGTCGACTTCACCGTCGGGCCTGAGCTTCACGTGACGCATGACCTTGCCAGTGCCCTCCAGCAGCCGCTCAGGGTCGGCAATCTCAGCGCCACGGAAGAATCCGACGTTGACGTGAGCCTTGAAGGCGTTGACATAGCCGAAGGCTGCCTCACCCACGCACGCGGTCGGATGGCCGTCATGAAGCAGCTCCCGGACATCGTCTCCACAGTCGCGCATGACGCCGAACCACCGACGCGCGATCGTTCCCAACTCCCCGAGGTGCTCGTGCATCCAGATCTCGACGGCGCGATCCCGCTTGATCGCCGAGCGAAACCGAAACAGATCGTTCATGGCGAGTTCACCTGATTGACGCGCCGCAGGCGCGCCGTGACGAGGCAACAGCAGGCTGACCAGTCTGTCCTTGTGACCTGCGAGGCCCGCAGGATAGCACCACGTTGGCCCGCCCAAGAAGCCTCCGCAACCGACGAGGCGAAGACCACTTGCGGCGGCGGGCGGCGCCGGCTCGTGCTATTCTCGAAGGCCCATGAGCCCCAGAAGCTTCGCGGCGGCAGTCTTTTCGACCGGTCTGCTCGTGCTCCCCGCCGTCGCGGCCGCCCAGGCCAGGCCGATGACGATGGAGGAGATGCACAAGCTGCATCAGGACTCGAAGGCGTACATGGCGATGCTGGACGACCCCGCGCGGGACGCCTGGCAGAAGCCGCACGAGGTGGTCATGGCGCTCGGCCTGAAGGAGGGCGACGCCATCGCCGACATCGGAGCGGGCACGGGCTACTTCGCGTTCCGCTTCGCGCACCACGTCGGCGCGACGGGGCAGGTCTACGCGGTGGACGTCAGCCCCGACATGATCCTCCACATGAACCGCCAGATCCGCGACCTGGGCCTCGGCAACGTGCGCACGATCCTCGCGCCGCCCGACGACCCGCTGCTGGCCGACCACTCGGTCGATCGCTTCTTCTTCTGCGAGTCCTGGCACCACATCGCCGACCACGAGAAGTACCTGTCCGAGATGAAGCGGATGCTCAAGCCCGGCGGGCAGGTGATCGTGATCGACTTCAAGACGGAGGCCACGCCGATCGGCCCGCCGCCCGAGATGCGCGTCGCGCGCGCGGACGTGGTCCGCGAGTTCGAGCAGCACGGCTACCGGCTCGCGACCGAGCAGACGTTCCTGCCCTACGAGTACTTCCTGGTGTTCGCGCCGGCGTCGTCGCTCACGGGCCCTGCACCGTCCGCTCCACGCGGACGATGACGAACTCCGCCGGCCGGACGACGGCCAGCCCGACCTCGATGACGAGCCGCCCGGCCAGCACGTCCTGGCTCGTCATGGTCTGGCCGAGGCCGACCTTCACGAAGAACGCCTGCTCGGGCTTCGCGCCGGCCAGCGCGCCGTCCCGCCACTTCTGCAGCAGGTAGCTCTCGACCTGTCCCTTGACCGCCGTCCAGAGCGGCTGCGCGTCGGGCTGGAAGACCGTCCACGCCGTGGACCGCTCGATCGACGCCTCCACCATGGCGACGAACCGGCGGACCGGCACGTACCTCCACTCCTGATCGTTGCCGGCCAGCGTGCGCGCGCCCCACACGAGCGTGCCCTTGCCGGCGAACTGGCGGATGGCGTTCACGGACTTGCCGGACGCCGGATCCACGTTCAGGCTTTGCCCGAGCGCGTCGTCGATGGCCTCGACCGGGCCGGAGACCTGCAGCAGGCCGATGTTCGCGGGCGCCTTCCACACGCCCCGCGCCCCGTCCGCGGACGCGTAGGCACCGGCCACGGCGCCCGACGGCGGCACATGCGCGAGCCGCGCGGCGATGGCCGCTTCGACGGCGGCGCGCGGGAGACCGAGCCGCTTCGCGGCGGCCGCCACCAGCTCGCCGGGAATCGTCCGCGAATAAGAGGAGACCAGCCAGGGCGCGTAGGCCGCGCCGTCCCGCAGGCCGTCTCCGCCGACGGCGTCGCGGAACGCCGCCAGCGCGCCGGCGAGGGGCGCGTTCGGCAGGTCCAGGATCGCAAAGCGGATCGCCGAGGCCGCGCAGCACGAGAGCAGGCTCCGGTACACCGCCGCGCGGTCGTCGGGCGACTCGAGCGCGGCCGCGTCCGGAACCGCGAAGATGGCCGCGTCCGACGCCGCGGCGGCGTCGAGACCGCGCTCGAGCGCGCCCCGATTGGCGGCCTTGCCGAAGCGGCCGACCGACACGACGCGGCAGTCCCGTCCGCCGTTGTCGAAGAACAGCCGCACGCTGTCGTAGAGAAACGGCCGGCCGAGCCGGCGGACGACGACGCCGCCCGCGTGGTCGGGCGCCAGCTCCACGGCATCGGGCGTCAGCGTGAAGTCGCCTCCGAAGCACGCCTCGTACTCCGCCAGCGAGCGCACGCGGATCGGCGTGTTCGTCAGGTCGCGGCCGTCCCGCACGGCGGTTTCGGTGTAGCCCACGAACAGGGCGACCGCGGTCGGGACGTCCGTCACGGGAGGCGGAACGCTTTCGGGCATGCGGTGCGAGCATCATACGCCAATTTGGGCCAGGCGTTATGATGGGCCCGCTCCAGGAGGTGCGCATGACTCGACGGCTCGGCGTACTTGCGGCGATCGCGGCGCTGCTCGCGGTCGCACCCGGCCTGCAGGGGCAGTCGCGGCGCCCTGAACCTGCCGCAGTGCGGGCGCGCGACCTCGGCGTGCCCTTCCCCGGCACGCCCGGTCCGCTCGACGCCATCACCGACGTGGCCGGCGTGGAAGTCGGCCACCGCACGATCATCCAGGGCGACGGCCCGCTGGTCATGGGCGAGGGCCCGGTGCGCACGGGCGTCACCGCCATCCTGCCGCGCGGCCGCGACACACTCGCCAAGCCGTCGTTCGCCGGCTGGTTCAGCCAGAACGGCAACGGCGAGATGACCGGCACGACGTGGGTCGAGGAGTCGGGCTTCCTCGAGGGCCCGATCATGCTCACCAACACGCACAGCGTGGGCGTCGTGCGCGACGCCGTCATCCAGTGGCGCATCAAGGCCGGCCCGCCCGACGCCTCCGGCTACTGGTGGTCGCTGCCCGTCGTCGCCGAGACCTACGACGGCTACCTGAACGACGTGAACGGCTTCCACGTCACGGCCGCCGACGCGTTCGCGGCGCTGGACGCGGCGAAGGGCGGCCCGGTGGCCGAGGGCTCGGTGGGCGGCGGCACGGGCATGGTGTGCTACGGCTTCAAGGGCGGCATCGGCACCGCGTCGCGCAGGCTCGACGCCGCCGACGGCGGCTACACGGTGGGCGTGCTGGTGCAGGCCAACCACGGACGCCGCCGCCAGCTGATCGTGGCCGGCGTGCCGGTCGGCGAGGAGATCCCGCTCGCGCCGGCCGCCGCGGCCGAGGACGCCGCCCAGGGCGAGCACGGCTCGATCATCATCGTCGTCGCCACCGACGCGCCGCTGCTGCCGCACCAGCTCAAGCGCCTCGCGCGGCGCGCGACGATGGGACTGGCGCGGACGGGGAGCACGTCGGGCAACGGCTCGGGCGACATCTTCATCGCCTTCTCGACCGCCAACCCCGACGCGTTCCAGGCGGAGGGCGTGAGCGCCGTGAAGATGCTCTCGAACGAGCAGATCAGCCCGCTCTTCGACGCGACGGTCTTCGCGACCGAGGAGGCGATCATCAACGCGCTGGTCGCCGCGCACACGATGGTCGGGCGCGACAATCACCGCGTCGAGGGCCTGCCGCACGACCGGCTGCGGGAGGTGCTGAAGAAATACAACAGGCTGGCGCCTGGGAAATGAGCCACGGAACGGCCACGGAAACAGCCACGGAAATCCGTGCTGAAGGAGTTTCCGCCGTACCTGATGCAGTGGATCTCGTTCACGGCGCGCAGCACCCGCGCGCGCTGGAGCTGCCGGTCGTGCGGTAGGGCCGGCTGAAGCCGGCCCCCACGCCGGTCTTCCGTCGGGCCGGCTGAAGCCGGCCCCCACGTACTGTACGTAGGGGCCTTCTTCAGCCGGCCCCCTTCGATCACTTCGCCGCGATCAGCTGATCCAGGTAATCCGGCTTCGCGCCCACGCGCTCGAGGTGCGGGTAGCGCGGGCCGCCGTGGTAGTCGATCGAGCAGGTCACGTAGTAGTCGTCGTTCACCGCGAGCAGCACGATCGGGTCCGGCGTCTTCGGGCTCCCGGCGATCGCGTCCTCCAGCCGGTCGGGGGTGTACACCCGCCCGTTGACGCCCACCACCTTCATCCCCGGCACGAGGCCCGCCGCGAACGCGGGGCCGTTCCAGATCGAGTCCATCACGGTGCCGTCCCGCCCGATCTGGGCGCCGATCGAGTACTCGTCGGCCGGGATCGGCCGCCGCGCGCGCGTGTCCTGCGGCCGGCTCGTGAAGACGACGCGCCAGCCGCCGTTCTCGATGCCGCCGGTCGGCGCCTCGGGCGCGGTCGACGTCAGCTTCGTGTGGAGGAAGCCCGCCCAGTCGTACGGCGCCACCTGGTTCAGCGCCTTCACCACGTCGTCGAAGGTGTAGGTCTTCAGCTGCGGGCCGTCGTTCGGGCCGCCGTGGAAGAGGCGGCAGAAGTCGTCGATGGACTTCGCGCCGTGGGTCTGGTCGTGGATGATCGTGGCGACGTCGAGCCACAGCAGGTCGCCTTCGTCGTAGTAGTCGGTCCCGCGGCGCCAGTTGAAGAAGCCGCCGCGGCCGTTGACGTACGGCTCGGCCGTGGCCGTGTCCTGCAGCGGGCGCCACGTGCGTCCGGGCCGGCCGGGGCCGAGCGCCGCCGCGATGCCCGCCAGGTAGTTGCGGTACTCCTCGGGCGTCCACAGGCCGCTGCGCGCGGCGAGCATCGGGCCGAGGAAGTCGGTCAGCCCCTCGTAGACCCACAGCATGTCGGTCTCCTCGGGCTGCTCGTAGTACGGCGTGCTCAGGCTGGCCGGCCGGCGGAACTTGCCGTTCCACGAGTGCGCGTACTCGTGGGCCAGCAGCCCGCCGATCGCGACGGCCGCGCCCGGCCCGAGCAGCGTGCGCTCGGGCAGCCGGCTGTCGTTCGACTCGTGGTGCTCGAGGCCGAAGTGCGCGACGTGGTCGCTCAGCGTGAGCAGGAAGTGGTAGTCGCGGTAGTGGCGCACGCCGAACAGCTTCCCGGCCTGGGCCACGAGGTTGATCATGCCCTGCTTGACGTCGCTGCTCATGTCGAGCGCCTCGGGGCTGTCGGCCACGATGTCGATCTCGTGGTGGATCGCCTCGCCGGGCGGCGTGATGTCGATCGCGCGGTAGTACTCGCCGGCCACGACGGGCGAGTCCACCAGCCGGTTGAGGGAGGCCGGCTGGAACTCGACGCGGTCGCCGGTGTGGCCCTTGACGGGCAGCGGGGTGCCGTACTGCCAGTCCGGCGGCAGCACGAGCGTCGCGGCGTAGGTGAGCTGCTCGGCGGGCGTGCCGGCCGGGTACAGCAGGTTCTGGTTCCAGCTGATGACGGCCAGCTTGTCGGTGGCCGAGGCCCCGGCCGTGAAGGCGCCGCCTCCGGGCTCGAGGTAGTCGAAGGTCGCCTCGAGGCTGTCGGCGCCCGGCGGCACGTCCACGTGGAACGTGAAGCCGTCCAGCGGGTCGCGCGTCCAGGGGATGGTGCGGCCGGCGGCGGTGAACTTCAGGCCGGTCACGTTGGCGATCGGGCCGCTCCCGGCGTGCTCGCCGGGGATCCACTTCGGGTAATAGAGGGTCAGCGGCCCCGGCTTGACCGGGATGACCATCGTCGTGCGGATGTACTTCCGCGCGACCGTCGAGGCGTCGACGGTCAAGGTGATGGGGGCCGTCTGCGCGAGCGCCAGGGGTGCGCCCAGCAGGAACACGGCCAGCGCGAGCAGCGGACCGCGCACACGAATTCGACGCATGGGAGTCTCCTTCCGTCGAAGCTGTGGGGGGAAGGCTCCTCCTAGTCTACCAAGCCGGGGGCCGCGGGGCACCCGCAACGGCCGGGCGGCCGGCCGTTGCGTTCGCCACTTCGCCCCAGGAGCGGTATAATCCCGCCTTCCCCTCGGGAGGTGTGCGCATGCTTCACGGTTTCTCTCGGCGCGCCCTGCGCGTCGCTGGTGTTTGTTTCGCTCTCGTATCCACTCCGGCCTTCGCACAGCAGACCGGCTCGATTGCCGGCAAGGTCACCGCCACCGACGGCTCGCTGCTGCCGGGCGTCAGCGTCGTGGCGAAGTCCGACGTGCTGCCGGCGCCGCGCGAGACCGTCACGGGCGCCGAAGGCGCCTACCGGCTGCCGGCGCTGCCGCCCGGCACCTACACGATCACGTTCGAGCTCTCGGGCATGCAGACCGTGACCCGCCAGGCGCAGGTCCAGCTCGCGTCGGAGACGATCGCCGACGCGGTGCTCGGCGTCGGCGGTGTGACGGAGGCCGTCACGGTGACGGCGCAGGCGTCGATCGTCAACCCCGAGTCGGCGGCCATCAAGAACGGGTTGACGAACCAGCAGATCAGCTCGCTGCCCGTCGGGCAGGAGTATCGCGATCTCATCAAGCTCATTCCCGGCGTCCAGTACACGCAGGACACCACGCGCGGACCGAGCGCCGGCGGAAGCGGGCAGGACAACGTGTACCTGTTCGACGGCGTCAACGTGACGCTGCCGCTCTTCGGCACGCTGTCGGCCGAGCCGGCCTCCTACGACATCGCCGATTTCTCGGTCGTCAAGGGCGGGGCGCGCGCGGTGGACTTCAACCGCTCCGGCGGCTTCTCGGTGGACTCGGTCAGCCGCTCGGGCACGAGCCGCTTCGCGGGCCAGGTCAGCTACCAGTTCCAGACGAGCGGCATGGCGGCGAAGCTGAACGACGGCAACCCGTCGCGCTATTCGCTGAGCCGCGCCTGGACCACCGCGAGCCTCGGCGGGCCGATTGTGAAGGACCGCCTGTTCTTCTACGGCTCGTACTACCGCCCGCACAACTCGCGCGACAACCGGGCGAACCTGTACGGCGATCTGCCGAAGTACGAGAGCACGCGCAACGAGGGCTTCGGCAAGCTCACCTACACGCCGACGAGCTCGGTGCTGGTCAACGTCAGCTACCGGCGGTCACACCGTCTCGACACGAGCGACCTGTTCCCCCCGGACTACTCGTCCACGACGGGCACGGGGGCCGAGGCCTGGCAGAGGATCGGCATCGGCGAGGCGTCGTGGGTCATCAACGCGCACAGCCTCCTCAGCTTCAAGTACACCCACTTCGCGAACCCGACGCAGGGCCGGCCCGACAACGTGTCGAACGCCACGATCTCGACGGCGATGGGCACCCAGCTGCCGCTCGGCTCGCTCGACTCGAGCGGCCTGCTGTCGGTCCCGCAGCCGATCGCCGGCGACGCCGCCTACAACGCCTTCATCCAGCCGCTCGTCGACCAGTACGGGTTCACCCAGGACGGCGCGAAGGTCGGCGGGGGCACGGTCGGGTACGGCACGACGTTCGACAAGGACGACTTCTTCCGCGACTCCGGCCAGATCGCCTACAACCTGACGCTCGGCAGCGTCGTGCGGCACGACCTGCACGTCGGCTACCAGCGCTACGTGGACTCCGAAGATCTGACGCGCAGCTCCAACGGCTGGGGCTCCATCACGGTGCCCGGCGGCCGCCTGAGCTTCGACGGCACGCCGATCTACTACGAGGCCGCGTTCCAGCAGCAGACGACGGGCGCGGTGCCCACGATCCACTCCGAGTACCACTCGCAGAACATCGAGGTGAACGACGCCATCACGTGGAACGACTGGACGTTCAACGTCGGCCTGCTCGCGAGCAACGACACGCTGTACGGCCAGGGCCTCAAGACCGACTCGTCGACGCTGTCCGGCTACGTGCTGTCGCCGGGCACGAAGTACAAGATGTACGAGATCCCGTTCAAGAAGATGCTCCAGCCGCGCGTCAGCGCGACCTGGGCGTACAACGGCCACGACACGGTGTACGGGAGCTACGCGACCTACAACCCGGCCGCCAGCTCGCTGCCGCGCGCGGCGTCCTGGGACCGCAACATCGCGACGACGATCAACGCCTACTTCGACGCCAGCGGCAAGCTGTTCGCCGTGGACCCGGTGAAGTCGTCCTCCGGCAAGCTCTTCGTGCCGAACATGACGCCCCGCACCATTCGCGAGTTCCTGGTCGGCACGGCCCGCCAGCTGAACGACCACCTCACGGCGCGGCTCTACGCGCGGTACCGTAAAGGGAACCACTTCTGGGAGGACACCAACAACACCGCGCGCGTCGCCTACGACCCGCCGGCCGGCATTCCGCGCGAGCCGTACATCCCGAACCTCAACGCCATGCGGGATCAGATCGGCAGCGGGTCGAGCTACGTCATCACCGAGCTCGACGGGGCGTTCACGAAGTACTACGAGGTCAGCCTCGAGACCGAGTACCGGACCAACAAGGTCTACCTGAACGCCGGCTACACCTGGAGCCACTACTACGGCAACTTCGACCAGGACAACTCCACGGCGACCAACGACGCGAACATCTTCATCGGCTCGTCGTACATCGCCGACGGCGCCGGACGCCAGCTCTGGAACAACCGCTACGGCGACCTCCGCGGCGACCGGCCGAACCTGCTGAAGATCTACGGCTACTACGCGCTCGACTGGAACGCCACGGCCGGCGCCTACTTCGTGGCCCAGTCCGGGCAGCCGTGGGAGATGTGGAGCTACGAGCCGTACCGCGCCTTCACGAGCTCGACGAGCGACACGTCGCGCTACGCCGAGCCCGCGGGGTCCCGGCGGAGCCCGGGGCACGCGCAGCTCGACTTGAACTACACGCAGAACTTCCGCGTGCCGAACGGGCTCGACGTGCAGCTCGTCGGCGACCTGTTCAACGTGTTCGACAGCCAGACGGGCTACGACTACAACCCGTACTTCCACAGCGCGACCTTCGGCCAGCCCCGCCGGTACTTCGACCCGAGGCGGTTCCAGCTGCTGTTGCGCGTGCGGTTCTGAACCGGTAGGCGTCAGCCGTCAGCGGTCAGGCGTCAGGAAGAGCCTGGAGGGGTCAGACCCCGGAGAACGGGGTCTGACCCCATTTCTATTTCTGAAACAGGCGCTCGCGGGCGATGAGCGGCCGTGTCGTCCGGTCGGCGTGCTCGCGCGCCAGGGCGATGCGCGCCGCGCGGTCGGGCTCGCCCAGCAGCACGCTGACCTGCGCGCGCTTGAAGAGCGCCATGGGATAGCCGGGGTCCGACGGGCGGACCCGGTCGAGCGCGGCGGCCGCGTCCGGCAGGCGCCGCGCCGCGAGGTAGAGCACGCCGAGCTCGAGGTCGTGCGTGAACGCGCCGCCCTGGAGCGCCCGCGCGCGCTCGAACGATTCGATCGCGAGCGTCGTGTTCTCGACGCTCATCGCCTCCTCGCCGAGCCGCACGAGCTCGGCGGGCGCGGGCGCGCGCAGCGCGTAGATCCGCTGCCTGAGCGCGACCGCGTCCGCGACCCGCCCCTGCCGCTCGCGAATGACCGCCAGCGCCTCGAGCGCCGGCAGCCGCTCGGGCGCTTCCGCCAGCACGCCTTCGAGCAGGGGCACCGCGCGCGCCCACTCGGGCCCGCGCGCGTAGTGCAGCGCGAGGTAGGTCCGCACGTCCGGCGAGCCCGGGGACAGATCCTCGGCCTTCTGGAACGCCGCGACCGCGTCCCGGTCGCGCCCGAGGTTCGAATACGCCGCCGCCAGCCGCAGCGTCGCGTCGAGGTTGTGCGGATCCTCCTTCAGGATCTTCTCCAGCAGCGGGATCACCCGCGCGTACCGCTCCTCGACGAACAGCGTCGAGGCGGCCTCGAGGTCGTCGAAGATCCCCACCATGTCCGCCGGCCGCGGCGCGTCCCGGCGGACGGGCGGCGCCGCGCCCGCGCTCACGTAGCCGAGCGTCGCCAGCTGGCGGCGCGCGGCCTCGTCCAGGGCGGCCGGCGCCCGCGCGGCCTCCGGCGACGGGATCGGGTAGTCGAGCAGCGCCTTCTCCGCGTCCGGCGGCAGGCTCACCGACCCGTGCAAGTCGCGCGTCTCCCCCGGGTCCGAAACGACGTCGTAGATCTCCTCGCGGCCGCCGGCCAGGATCGCCTTGTGCCCGCCGGCCACCGCCATCGTCTGCGGCTGCCAGCCGTACTCGAGAAACGGCTTCATCGCCTCGCCGAGCACCAGCTCCGGCGGCGCCTCGGCCCGCCGCAGGCTGCGCGCGTCGTCGAGCCCCGCCCAGTCCAGGACCGTGTCGAAGATGCGGCGCGCGCTCACCGGCGTGTCGCGCACGCCGGGCGCGACGCCCGGCCCGGCAATCACGAGCGGCACGTGCATCGTGGACTGGTACAGCAGGTTACCGTGCTGCGACTCGCCGTGGTCGCCGAGCCCCTCGCCGTGGTCGCCGGCGATCACGATGGCGACCTCCCTGCCCTGCTGCCGCGCGCGCGCGTCGAACGCCTCGACGAGCCGGCCGAGCTGCGCGTCCATGGCGGCGATCTCGCCGAGGTACGGGTGCGCGGCGTACTGAGCGCGGTACGGCTCGGGCGGGTCGTACGGCGCGTGCGGGTCGTAGTAGTGGACCCAGAAGAAGAGCGGCTCGTCCGGCTCCGCGCCCAGCGCCGCGACGGCCGCGTCGGTCGTCTCGCGCGACGTGCGCTCGGCGCGGCCCGCCGGCAGGCCGTCGTCGTAGAGATCGAAGCCGCGCGCGAGGCCGAATCGCCGCGCGAGGACGAAGGCCGAGACGAAGGCGGCCGTGCGGTAGCCCGCGTCGTGGAGGCGCGCGGCCAGCACGGGGTGGTCGGCCGAGAGGAAGCGCGCGTTCTCGCGCACGCCGTGGCCGGCCGGGTAGAGGCCGGTCATGATCGAGCTGTGGGCGGGCAGCGTCTCGGGCGCCGTGGCGTAGGCCTGGCGGAACCGCAGGCCGCGCGCGGCGACGGCGCCGAAGGCCGGCGTCTCGACGCCCTTCGCCTCGGGCCCGATCGAGTCGGCGCGCGTCGTGTCGAGCGTGACGAGGAGGATGGACGGGCGGCCCGCCGGGCGC
The DNA here is from genome assembly GCA_963812185.1 of uncultured Acidobacteriota bacterium. Taxonomy (GTDB): domain Bacteria; phylum Acidobacteriota; class Vicinamibacteria; order Vicinamibacterales; family JAHECP01; genus JAHECP01. The sequence goes on along the minus strand of CAWEUE010000005.1, from coordinate 118,030 downwards.
GCGGCGGACGCGTCCGGCGCCGGCGCCTTGCCGCACGCGCCCAGCAGGGTCGCCCCCGCGAGCGCGAGCGCCTGGACACTCCGCACCGCCGTTCCGCCGCCGTGTCTGGTCATCGTGTCGCGCTCATCCGAGGGATCAGCGCGATCATACGCCAGCGACCCGAGAGACGGGCAGCCGCCGCCTTGATTATCCCTACATTGTGATAATATGACGCCATGCCCACATGGCTCGGGGAGTTCGAGCAGCTCGTGCTGTTCGCCGTCGTGCAGCTCGAGCCGGCCGCCTACGGCGCGCCGGTCCGTGAGCTCATCGAGGAGCGCACCGGGCGGTCGATCTCGTCCGGCGCCCTCTACACGACGCTGGAGCGGCTGGAGCGCCGCGGGCTGGTCGCGTCCACGTGGGGTGAGCCCACGCCGGAGCGCGGCGGCAAGCGCAAGCGGTACTACACCCTCCGGCCCGCCGGCCGGGAGGCCCTCGCGCGCAGCTGGCAGGCCGTGCGCGCGCTGGCGCGCGGCGCCGCGCCGAAGCTGGAGCGCCCATGACACCGCCGCGCCTCGCGCTCGCGCTGCTCGACCGCCTGCTCCGCGACCCCGTCCGCGAAGCGGTCATCGGCGATCTGTCCGAGGAGTTCCGGCGGCGCGCCGCGCGCGACGGCGCCGGCGCCGCCCGGCGCTGGTTCTGGCGGCAGGCGGTGGCCTCCGCCGCCGCGCGCGGCCGGGCGCGCGTGTGGGACACGGTGCGGCCCGCCACCCCGGGCGTCCGCCGAACGCCGGCGCGCCTGCTCGACGCGTTCCGGCAGGATCTCCGCTTCACCCGGCGCCTGATCGCCGCCTCGCCGGTCTTCGCGGTGGCGGCCGTCGTCACGCTGGCGATCGGCATCGGCGCCGCGACGGCCATCGCCACCGCCGCCGACCGCGCGCTGCTGCGGCCGCTCCCGTACCGCTTCGGCGGCCGGCTCGTCTACATGGGCGATCCGAACGCCGACGGCTCGATTGGCAACATCGGGTTCGACACCTTCGTGGACTGGCGCGACCGCCTGAAGACGATCGACCAGGCGTCGATCGTCCACGGCTGGGATCCCACTCTCGTCGGCCCGGACCGCGCCGAGCGGCTCCGCGGCCTGCGCGTGAGCTGGAACTACTTCCGCATGCTGGGCGTCACGCCGGCGCTCGGCCGGGACTTCACCGAGGCCGAGGATCACGACAAGACCTGGCGCGTCGTGCTGCTGTCCGACGCGCTCTGGCGAACGCGGTTCGGCGCGCGGCCCGACGCCGTCGGCTCGACGCTGAACCTGAACGGCCATCCGTACCGGATCGTGGGCGTGCTGCCGGCGTCGTTCGAGCCGCTGGTGTCGGAACACTTCTACTCGCGCGCCGGGATCTGGGCGCCGCTCGGGTACGAGGCGGGCGGCCCCTCCTCCTGCCGGTCCTGCGAACACCTGAAGGCCCTCGGCCGCCTGGCGCCCGGCGCCACGGTGGACCAGGCGCGGGCGGAGCTCGCCACGGTACACGCCGAGCTCCGGCGCGAGCACCCCTCCGACTACTCGGCCGTCGCGCCCGGCATCGACTCGCTCAGGGACGAGATCGGGGCCTCCCTGCGCCGGCCGCTCGAGCTGGTGATGCTCGCCGTCGCGTTCGTGCTGCTCGTCGCCTGTGCCAACGTGGCGGGCCTGCTGGTCGCGCGCGCGACCGGTCGCGAGGCCGAGCTGGCGCTGCGCGCCGCCCTGGGCGCCGGCCGCGGGCGCCTCGCGCGCCAGCTCCTCACCGAATCGCTGGTCCTCGCCGCCGCCGCCGCGGCCCTCGGGGTCGGCGTGGCCCGTTGGGGCCTGGCCCTGCTCGCCGCGCACGCGCCCGTCTCGATCCCCAGGCTCGACGCCGCGGCGGCCGATCCGCGCGTGCTCCTGATCGGAGTGGGCGTCGCCGCGGCCGCGCTCGCGGCCTTCGGCCTCGTGCCGGCGTGGACGTCGGCCCGCGGCGACCTGCAGCTCGTGCTGCGCCAGGGCCGCCAGTCCTCCACGCGCCGCGCCGTGCGCGCGCGCGAGGCGCTGATGGTGGCCGAGGTCGCCGTGGCGCTGCTGCTCGTGGCCACCGCCGGCCTCATGCGCCAGACCGTCGACCGGCTCCTGCACGTCGACCCCGGCTTCGACGCGCGGCACGTCGTCGTGGCCGGGCTCTCGCTCGTCGGGCCGCCCTGGGCGACCGACGAAGCGGTCCGCACGTTCCAGGGCGACCTGCTGCACCGCGTCTCGACACTGCCGGGCGTCGAGCACGCGGCGCTGGCCGGCCAGGTTCCGCTGGGCGACAACTACGACCGGTGGGCGCTGCGCGTCGAGGGCCGGACGTTCGCCAGCGACGCCGACGTCCCGAGCGCCGAGCGGTATTCCGTCACGCCGGGCTACTTCGCGGTCATGCGCATTCCGCTGGTACGTGGCCGGCTCATCGACGATCGCGACTCGACGAACGCCGCGCCGGTCGTGCTGGTCAACGAAACGGCCGCGCGCACGCTCTTCGGCGGCTCGGATCCCCTGGGCCAGCGGGTGCGCGTCGGGGGACCCGACCGGCCCTGGCGCGCGGTCGTCGGCATCGTCGGCGACGTCCGCCACTACGCGCTGGACCGCGCGCCGAATCCGCAGTTCTACACGCCGCAGCGGCAGATGACGGACTCCTACCTCGTTCTCGTGATGCGGACGACGATGGAGCCCGCCGCGGTGGTGGCGGCCGTGCGGCGCGAGGTCCGGGCCATCGCGCCCGACGTGCCGGTCTACGGCACGTCGACGCTCGAAGCGCTGGTGGCCGGGTCCGTCGCGCCCCGGCGGTTCGTGATGGCGCTGCTCGGGCTGTTCGCGCTGGCCACGCTGCTGATGGCCGCCATCGGGCTGTACGGCGTCGTCTCGCAGAGCGTGGCGGCCCGGCAGCGGGAGTTCGGAATCCGCCTCGCGCTCGGCGCGCGGCGCGGCGACATCGCGCGGCTGGTGCTCGGGCGGGGCTTCAGGCTGGTGCTGGCGGGCGTGCTGCTCGGCGCCGCGGGCGCGGCCCTGCTGGGCCAGGCCATCCGCGGCCTCCTCTACGACACGCCGCCGTTCGATCCGCTGGTGCTCGGTCTCGCCGTCGCCGTGCTCCTGCTCGCGGCGCTCACCGCGCACCTGGCGCCGCTCAGGCGCGCGACCGTCGTCGATCCGAGCGTCACGCTCCGCGGCGAGTAGCGCCTAGGGGCGACCCGCCGGGTCGCCCCTACTCGGACCGCAGCGCGATGACCGGGTCCACCGACGCGGCGCGGCGCGCCGGCAGCCAGCTCGCGACGAGGGCGATGGCCGCCAGCACCGCCGACACGGTGCCGAGCACCAGCGGGTCGGCCGGCCGCACGTCGAACAGCAGCGTCCGGAGCAGGCGCATGAAGGCGAGCGACCCGCCGAGCCCGGCCGCGAGGCCGATGGCGACCCAGATCATCGTGCGGCCCACGAACAGCGTCACCATCTCCCCGGACCGCGCGCCCAGGGCGACGCGGATCCCGATCTCCCGGGTCCGCTGCGCCACCGAGCAGCTCACGACCCCGACGATGCCGACGCCGGCCAGGACGAGGGCCAGCACGGCGAACGCCGAGAGCAGCAGCATGGCGAACCGTCTCGGTCCGACGGATCGCTCGACGATCGCCTCCATGGTCCTGACGCTCGACACGGGCCGGTCGGGCTCCACCCGCGCGAGGGCGGCGGCCGCGGGCTTCGCGAAGGACATCGGCGCCGCGGCCGTCCGCACGACCACGCGCATGAACGGCCAGGCCGCCTGGGTGTAGGGCCGGAAGAACTGCGGGTTCGTCTTGTTGTCGAGCCCCCAGTGCCGCACGTCGCCGGCCACGCCGACGACCGTCATCCACGGTTCCTGCTCCGACACGCCCAGGCGGATGCGCTTGCCCAGCGCGTCCTCGCCCGGCCAGAACTTCTTCGCCATCGACTGGTTGATGACGGTGACCGGCGTGCTCGCGAGCGTGTCGCGAAACGTGAACTCGCGCCCCTCCAGGATGGGAACGCCCATCGTCTTGAAGTAGCCCGGGCAGGCCACGCTGTAGGACGCGCCCGGCATGTCGTCCCGGGACGGCTCGGGCCGGCCTTCGATGGTGAAGGCCCTCCCGGCGTTGCCGGCGAGCGGGAGGTGCGCCGCCGCGCCGACCGAGACGACACCCGGGACCGCACCGACACTCGTCTGCAGGTCCTCGCAGAAGCGTGCGTTGACCGGCGGACCGTAGTAGGTGTTGATCTGCGGGAGCGACATCTCCATGGTCAGGACGTTCCGCGGGTCGAACCCGGGGTCCACGCCCAGCAGCCGCGCCATGCTCGCGATCATCAGCCCCGCGCCGCACAGCACCACCAGCGTGAGCGCCACCTCGCCGGCGACGAGGCCGTGGCGCAGGCGGTTGCCGCCGGGACCGCCACGGTCGTCGCCGCGCTCGTTGAGCGGATTGCGGCTCCGGCGCCGGAACGACTCGGCCGCGGGGAACACGCCGAAGAGCACGCCCGCCAGGCACGCCACCCCCAGCGTGAACGCGAGCACGTGACCGTCGACCGCGACGCCGGCCAGCGGCCGGAAGACGATCAGGGCGAGACGGCCCGGCAGCGCGCGCGTCAGCAGCGACGCCCCCCAGATCGCGGCCAGCAGCCCCGCCGCGCCGCCCAGCGCCGAGAGCAGCAGGCTCTCCACCAGCAGCTGCCGGGCGATGCGCAGCGGCGAGGCGCCGAGCGCGCGGCGGACCGCCAGCTCCCGCCGCCGGCCGGTGCCGCGGGCCAGCATCAGGTTGGCGACGTTCACGCACGCGATGAGCAGCACCAGGCCGACCGCCGCCAGCAGGGCGAGCATCAGGCGGCGGATGTCGGTGAGGCCGTAGTCGCCCATCGGCACGACCGCCGCGCTCGTCCCGCTCGACGTGTCGGGGTACTGGCGGGCAATCCCGGCCTGGATCGTGGCCAACTCGGCCTGCGCCTGCGCGAGCGTGACGCCGGGCGCGAGCCGCGCGATGGCCACGAAGCTGTTGGAATCGCGCGACTGATCGCCCCGGGTGAACCCCGCCGGCACCCAGACCTGCCGCGGCCCGCTCCAGAACTGGAACTGGAACTCGCGCGGCATCACGCCGACGACGGTATAGGACTCGCCGTCCATCCTGATCGCGCGGCCGACGAGGGACGGGTCGGCGCCGTAGCGGCTCGCCCAGAGCCCGTAGGAGAGCACGACCTCGTGGTGTCGGCCGAGGGTCTCTTCCTCGGGGAGGAACCCGCGGCCGAGGAACGGCGCGACGCCCAGCACGCGGAAGAACTGCGCGCTCACCCGGACGCCCGACACCTGCTCGGCCTCGCGCGCTCCGGCGGCGGCCAGGTTGTAGCCCTTGCCGGCCGAGTCGAAGATGGCGATGCTGTCGAACACGTGGTTCTGCCGCTGCCAGTCCCAGAAGTCCGGCGCGGACACGATGCTCAGGTTTCCGGGATCCGAGTCGTGCGTTCTCCAGACCAGCACCAGCCGGTCCGGCTCCGGGAACGGCAGCGGCTTGAGCAGCGTGCCGTTGACGACCGTGAAGATGGTGCTGTTGGCGCCCACGCCGAGGGCCAGGGTGAGCACGGCGACGGCGGCGAAGCCGGGCGCGCGGCGGATGCCGCGCGCGGCGTACCGGACGTCCTGCCAGAGCGTCTCGAGATGGCGCTCCCAGCCGGCGTCGCGCACCTCGTCCTTCACCGCGTCGACGCTGCCCATCTCCACGCGCGCCGCGCGCAGGGCCTCGTCGCGCGGCATGCCGGCGCGGACCTTCTGCTCCACCGACGCCTCGAGGTAGAACCGCAGCTCGTCGTCGAGGTCGGCCTCGACGCGGTCGCGGCGGAAGATTCCGCGGACGCCCGACGAGAAGTGTCGCCACAGGGACATGGCTACGCCTCCAGAATCCGCGCGATGGCCGCGACCTGCCGGCCCCAGGCGCTCCGCTCCTCCCTGAGCCGGCGGCGCCCTCGCGCCGTGAGGCTGTAGTACTTGGCGCGCCGGTTGTTCTCGGTGGTTCGCCAGGCGCTGCCGACGAGGCCGTCGCGCTCCAGGCGTTTCAGTGAGGGGAACAAGGTTCCGGGGTTGACGCGGAACACGCCGCCGCTCATCTGCTCGATGCGGAGCGTGATGCCGAAGCCGTGGTGCGGCTCGAGCGCGAGCGTCTTGAGGATGAGCATGTCCAGGGTGCCCTGGACGAGGTCGAGAGCGAGGGCGCGGCGGGCGGGCGTGTCGGGCATGGCGGCGGGTTCTCCTCTCGATTACCCAAAGGAATGGTAGCCCCACTCCTTTGGGTAATCAAGAGGAACCGCCGCGTGTGCGAAACCGCACTACATCTGCGGCTGGCCGGCGATGGTGATCGACGCGATCGCCTTCAGGTCGAGCTGCTGCACCGACTCGGGCAGGGGCGCGTAGTAGAGGTCCTTGGCGAACTGCTGGCCCGTCGTGACGGTGTACTTCAGCATGTCCACCAGCTCCCTGCCCTTCTGGGCGTCGGGCTGGTTCTTGAAGACCACGATCCAGCTGAAGCCGGCGATCGGATAGCTCGTGTCGCCCGGCGCGTTCACGAACACCGCCTTCAGGTCGGCGGGCATGTTCGCCGCCGCGCCGGCGCCGGCGTCGGCCGTGCCGTCCACGCTGGGCGCCACGAACGTGCCGGCCGCGTTCTTCAGGACGGCCGACTTGATGTTGTTCTCCTTCGCGTAGGACATCTCGAAGTAGCCGATGCCGCCGGGGGTGTTGGTCACCTGCCCCGCCACGCCCTCGCTGCCCTTCGCGCCGATGCCGGCCGGCCACTTGACCGCGCCCGACGCGCCCACCTGCAGCTTCCATTCGGGGCTCACGGCCGCCAGGTAGGACGTGAAGATGAACGTCGTGCCGCTGCCATCCGAGCGGTGCACCACCGCGATGGACGTGGGCGGCAGCGTCACGCCCGGGTTGAGCTTCGCGATCCGCGCGTCGTTCCACTCCGTGATCTCTCCGAGGTAGATGCCGGAGAGCGTGGCGCCGTCGAGCTTCAGGTTGTCGATCGGCAGGTTGTAGCCCACCGACACGGCCCCCATCGCGACCGGGACGTGCACGACCGGCCCGCCCGAGGCCGCCGCCGCCTTCTCCTGCTCGTCGTTGAGGGGATAGTCGCTGGCGCCGAAGTCCACGGTGCCCGCCGTCAGCTGGCGCACGCCGCCGCCGCTGCCGATCGACTGGTAGTTGATCTCGATGCCGGACTGTTTCCGGAACGCGTCGAAGACCCTGCTGAACAGGGGTGTGTCGAACGTGGAGCCCGCCCCCTGGAGGCGGATCATCTGCGCGGACGTCTTGGCGCCGGCGCCGGCAGGGCCGGTCGCGGGCGATGAGCCGCCGCAGCCGGCCAGGAGCAGCACGACCGGGACGGTCGCGAGAAACGGTTTGGAGTTGAACATGGACTGAGTGTAGGCCAGGGCCGCCAACTCCAGGTCAACAGCGCGTCAATTCCGTGTAAACTCCCCTGCCGTGGACTCCGCCCTCGCCTTTGCCCCGGCCAGCGTCGGCAACGTCGCCGTCGGCTTCGACGTGCTCGGGCACAGCGTCCCCGTCCTCGGCGACCGGGTGCGCGCCACGCGCACGCCCGAGCCCGGTGTCCGCATCCGCGCCGTCACGGGCATCGTGCCCGACCTGCCGCTCGACCCGGCCCGCAACACGGCGAGCGTCGCCGTGGCGGCGCTGGCCCGGGCGCTCGCGCCCGGCCACGGCTTCGAGCTCGCCATCGAGAAGGGCATCCCGCTCGCCTCGGGCCTCGGCGGCTCGGCCGCCTCGGCCGTCGCCGCCGTCGTCGCGGCGAATGCCCTCGTCCACGCGCCGGCCGGCCTGCTGCAGCTGCTGCGGTTCGCGATGGCGGGCGAGGCGGTGGCGAGCGGCGCCACGCACGTGGACAACATCGCGGCGTCGCTCTACGGCGGGCTCGTCCTGACGGTCGGCATCGACGACCCGGTCGTGACGCGCATCCCCGTGCCCGACGTGATCCGCTGCGTCCTGGTCCACCCTCACCTCCAGGTGACGACGCACGCGGCGCGGGCGATGCTGGCGGGCACCATCAGCCTCTCCGACGTCGTCTGGCAGGAGGCGAACCTGGCCGGCTTCGTGGCCGGCTGCTTCACCTCGGACCTGCGCCTGATCCGCGCCTCGCTCGAGGACGTGGTGATCGAGCCGCAGCGCAAGCGGCTCATCCCGGGGTTCGAGCAGGTCAAGCGGGCCGCCATGGCCGCCGGCGCGCTCGGCTGCTCGATCTCGGGCGCCGGGCCGACGGTGTTCGCGTGGTGCGAGGCGCCGGACGCCGAGGCGGTCGGCCGCGGCATGGCCGGCGCGTTCGAGGCGGACGGCATCGACGCCGACCTGTGGATCACGCCGATCGGCGGGACCGGCGCGGAGGTCATCGAGCGATCATGAACTTCGTCAGCACGCGCGACGCCAGTGTCCGCGCCGGCCTCGGCCGGGCGATCGTCGACGGCATCGCCCCCGACGGGGGCCTGTACGTGCCCGAGCGGCTGCCGGCGGTGGCGCCGGGCGCGTTCCCCGACACGGACGCGCTCGACCGGCTGGCGCCGCCGCTCATCGCGCCGTTCGCCGAGGGCGACGCGCTCGCGCCGGAGCTGGAGGCGGTCTGCCGCGACGCGTTCGTGTTCCCGGCCCCGCTCGTGCCGCTCGCGGGCACGCCCGGCCCGGCGAGCGTGCTGGAGCTGTTCCACGGCCCGACGAGCGCGTTCAAGGATTTCGGCGCGCGCTTCCTGGCCGCGAGCCTCGAGCGCATCCTTGCCCACGGCGCCGACGGCCGCCGGCTGACGATCCTCGTCGCCACCTCGGGCGACACCGGCAGCGCCGTGGCGGCCGCGTTCCACGGGCGGCCGTGGGTGGACGTCGTGCTGCTCTACCCCAAGGGGCTCGTGTCGCCGCGGCAGGCGCACCAGCTCGCCTGCTGGGGCGGCAACGTGCGCACGTTCGCGGTCGCCGGCACGTTCGACGACTGCCAGCGGCTGGTGAAGGCGGCGTTCCGGGACCCGGCGCTGGCGGCGCGGCACCGTCTGTCGTCGGCCAACAGCATCAACGTCGGCCGGCTGCTGCCGCAGATGGCCTACTACGCGTCGGCCAGCCTGCGGATCTGGCGCGCCGGCGGCCGCAAGCCGAACTTCATCGTCCCCACGGGCAACCTGGGCAACGCGACGGCCTGCGTGTGGGCGCGCGAGATCGGTCTGCCCGTCGGCGACGTCGTGCTCGCCACCAACGCGAACCGCACGGTCCCCGACTACCTCGCGAGCGGCGACTGGCGTCCGCGCCCGAGCGTGGCGACGCTCGCCTCGGCGATGGACGTCGGAGACCCGTCGAACATGGAGCGGCTGCGGTGGCTGTTCCCGGACGCCGCGGACCTGGCGCGACGCGTCTCGGCGCGGGCGGTGCCGGACGACGAGATCCGGGAGACGATCCGGACCGACGCCACGCGGCTCGATCGCGTCTGGTGCCCGCACACCGCGACGGCGGCGCGCGTGTACCACACCCTTCCCCCCGAGCGCCTGCGCGAGCCCTGGGTGCTCGTCGCCACGGCGCACCCCGCCAAGTTCAACGAAATCGTCGAGCCGCTCGTCGGCCACGAGGTCCCCGTGCTGCCCGCGCTCGAGCGCCTGCTCCGCCGGCCGCGGCAGGAGGAAGAGCTGCCGGCCACGCTCGACGCGCTGCGCGCGCGGCTGATCGAACGCTGAAGGTGTTGGGCGCTGGGCGTTGGTTGACCACGAAGCTCACGAAGCTCCGTTTCACCCGAGGTACTGCGGGAGATCCGGATCCGGTGGGCGGAACTCCTGTCCCCGCAGCCACAGTCGCGCCTCCGGTTTGAGATGGAGGTAGAGTCCCCGGGCGACGCCGAGCGTGTCTGCAGGGTGCGTCTCCCAGTTTCTTTGCCGGACGATCTCGGCCAGCGTATCCGCGGCGTGGTGGTTGCGCAGAACCCACCGACCGACGTGTTCGCCTGCGGCCAGAAAGTCACGCTTCGCCGCGTTGCACTGACGGTCCGCCGCGACCAGATTTTCGATGCCGTTGTCCGGATAGCGCGACCACGGAATGAAGTGATCGACTTCAGCGGTCCGCCCCACGCGGCCACCGCAGTAGAAGCAGCGCCCCTCCTGCAGCTCGAGAAGATGCGGCGTGATCGCGCGAAGCGCTGGCCGATCGGCCCCGAACAGGAACGCCTCGAGCCTTGACTCGTCAAGACCGTTCAACTGCGCGACCATCGCGCTCCAGCCTCGGTGAACGAGCGGCCGCAGCAGTCCGTTGAGAGCGACGAGATGGTCACCGACCGACGGGTACAGGAGGATGCGGTTGTCGAATCCGCCCGTGCCGGACCGCTGATACTCGACCACGGCCCGCCGCGTGACATCGAGGTTCCACCCGATCTGGTACAAGAGAGGGTCGGTCTCCCCGCCGACGATCTGCAGGCGCGGCAGTGGCATGAGGACCAGCGTCCATTCGACCTTGTGGACGAGGCGTTCGAACCTGGCGGAGGCCGCGTGCCGGGCTCGATCGAGCGATGACGACGGATCGGCGAGCGAAGCCCTGAAGGCGTTGATGTCGGTGAGGATCTTGGCCTGACGGCCGCTGTTCTGACGAAGGGTCCGGCCGCGGAACGCGGCGGTTTGAGGCCAGTAGAGCTCGACCACCTTCTCGGCAAGCTGCCGCGTCGTGACGCAATCCGGAGCGGTCCCGTCGCGATGCGTGCCCTCGAGACACAGGTCCATCAAGGCGAGCAGGACCGCGTACTTGTAGGTCGCGACGAACGAGCCCTGGTCGAGAAGCGCCAGGACGCGCTCCGCGAATCCGATCACGCCGGTGTCGCCGCGGCGGGCGTGCATCGTTACTCCTGCACTCCAGGGATATGACCCGGCCGTTCGTAGTTGCCCTTTGAGGGGATGACGAACCGCACGCCTCCCCGGGGGTCGTCCACGTCCCCTGCTCGTCGCGGGATCACATGCAGGTGCACGTGCATCACGGTCTGTCCCGCCGCCTGGCCGATGTTGATGCCGATGTTGAACCCGTCCGGCTGATGGATCCGCTCGATGGCAGCCCTGGCTGCGGAGATCGCCTCGAGCATGGCGGCGTGTTCGGCCGGTGTCGCCTCGAACCAGGTTGGCACGTGTCTTCGGGTCACGAGCAAGGCGTGTCCTGGAGAAACAGGATACGCATCCCAGATGCCAATGACGAGCGGCCCCTGGTGGAACACGCGGTCGGCAGGCGGTTCACAGAACGGACACGCGGGAGAACTCATCGGTCGGCCCTCCTCAAGACCCGGTGATCCTCGCTGCTGGGAGGCCGGCTGTCAACGCGGGGCGGGCCGCCGCGCCCCCTCTTCACGGATTCCTCCGGCTGGTTGCTGACGCATTCCTCGTCGTCTCTGCTACCATCAGCGGAGTTCTATCATTCCCCTGCGGAGAGGAGGGCCCATGCCGGGCGAGACGACGTGCGCGCACATCGAGGGCGTCGCGACCGTGAAGCGGGCGGCGCGGCACGAGTGCGCGGAGTGCGTGAAGACGGGGTCGCGGTGGGTGCACCTGCGCACGTGCCAGACGTGCGGCGTGACGCTCTGCTGCGACAGCTCGCCGAACCGGCACGCCTCGGCGCACGCCCGCGCGACGGGCCACCCGGTGATCGCCTCGGCGGAGCCCGGCGAGCGCTGGCTGTACCTGCTATCCGGACGACGCGTTCGCGGAGTACCGAGGGGGCCGCGCGGCGCAGGGCTGAAGCCCTGCGCTACGGGATCGCTACGCCGGCGCAGGGCTGAAGCCCTGCGCTACGGGCATCTGGCCCCCGGCCCCTGGCCTCCGGCCTCTACCAGATCTTCACATCCACGTAATAGAGGTCCGTGGCCACCTGCACGGTGTCCTTCGTGAGGCCGGTGGGCCGCGTCTGCCAGTCGGTCGTGGGCTCGAGGAGCTGCCACCTCCCGCCGGCGCCAATGCGGACCGGCATCGCGAAGGCGCGCTCGTCGGCCTTCCACCGGTACGACACGGTGCCCTCGTCCGGGTGAAACGCCAGCTCGAGGACGGGGATGGCCGCGCGGCGCAGGTACTGATCGAACACCGGCGTCAGGTCGCGGCCGAGGCGCTCGTTGAAGAACGAGACCACGTCCTCCGTCATGATGTTCCGGTACTTGAACCGCTGGTACGCCTCACGCACGAGCGCCCACCACCGCGCGTCGTCGTCGACGATGCTGCGGAGGGTGTTGAGGAAGAGCGCCCCCTTGAAGTACATGTCCTGCGGCGGCGTGCGGTGGATGCCGCGCTGCGTGATGATCGGCTCGACGTTGCGCACCTTCGACTTGTAGCCGTCGAGGTACTTCAGCGCGTCGGCCTTGCCGTAGAGGCGCTCCACGTACATCGCCTCCATGTAGGTGCCCCACCCCTCGTGAATCCACATGTCGGACACGTCGGCCGCCGACACGGCGTTGCCCCACCACTCGTGCGCGCTCTCGTGGACGATGATGAAGTCGAACCGCGTGCTGATGCCGACGCCGGTCCAGTCGCGCTCCAGGTAGCCGTTGGCGAAGCGGTTGCCGTAGGTCACCGCGCTCTGGTGCTCCATGCCCGAGTACGGGGCCTGGATCAGCTTGTAGCCGTCCTTCGCGAAGGGGTACTCGCCGAAGTAGTGCTCGAAGGCCTCCATCATGGGCGCCGCCTGGGCGAACTGGGCCTTCGCGCGGTCGAGGTCCTCGGGCAGGACGTAGAAGTCGAGCGGCAGGTCGCCGGCCCGGTCGGCGAAGTGGACGTAGTGGCCGACGTTGAGGGACACGTCGTAGTTGTTGATTGGGTACGAGACGTGCCAGTCCCATCGGGTGTACCCGCCGCCGAGGTCGGTCTTGCCCGTCAGCCGGCCGTTCGAGACGTCGACGAGGCCGTCGGGCACGGCCACGCTGATGTCCATCGACTCGACCTCGTCGCGCCACTGGTCCTTGTTCGGCCACCAGATGCTGGCGCCCTGGTCCTCGCAGGCCGTGTTGATCCAGGTGCGGCCCGCGGGGTCCTGGCGGAACGCGAGGCCGCCGAACCGCCCGTCCTGGCGCGGGTGGCCGGAGTAGCGGACCGCGATCGCGTACTCGCGGCCGCGCGACAGCGTCTCGGGGAAGTCCACCCAGACCGTCGACAGCTCCCGCGAGAACTTCAGCGGGACCCGGTCGAGCACGATGCCGTCGATCCGGAGCGCGGGATCGAGGTCGAGCTGGATGCGCGTGTCGTCGCGCAGCATGCGGAAGCGGATCGTGTTGGTGCCCGCGATCGTCTTCTGGTCCGGGTCCACCCGCACGTCGAGGTGGTAGTACAGCAGGTCGTTGTTGGCGCGGTAGCGGCCGTACGCGCCGCGCAGGAGGTCGGCCCGGGTGGGCGCGGCCTCGGCGCGCGAGGGACCGGCCTGCCGCCCGGCGGCCGCCGTGCCGGCGGGCAGCGCCAGCAGCGCGGCGGCGAGCGCGACGGTCGGGAGGCCCGCGCGGGAGGAGCTCGGCGACATGCCTGGATTCTAACCAATGTCGGCCTCCGCCGGGCGGACGGGGTGGCACAGGTCTTCGACCTGTGCCCTGCCCGGTCCGCGTTACGCCGTCGCCGGCCGGCCTCGCTCCCGCCGCTACTGTTTCGCGCCCGTGCTGTCGCCCGGGTGATAGGTCCGCTCGGTGTGGCCCTGCAGCTCGTCCGGGTAGAAGTACACGTCGCGCAGTTCGCCGGTCGCGTAGCGCTCGGCCTCGTCGTCGAAGTGCTTCGACCCGACCTGGCCGCTCTCGCCGCCGGCCGTAATGGCCTTGGCGCGCACCCGGTCGCCGAACTCCACCACCGCCACGAAGCTGTTGCCGCTCGTGCCGTACCACTTCTTCGTGTTCGGGTAGGCGCGCGCGCCGAACGAGGCGAGCGAGCCCCAGCGCGACGAGGTGAAACCCACCGGGATGCTCGGCTTCGCGTCGTCGAAGCTCGGCTCGATGTGGTCGTTGATGCGCTGGAACCGGTTGATGTCGCCCCAGGGCGTCTCCCAGGACCCGAAGTCGGCGGCGAGCGTGTCGGACGCCGCGCCGAGCGCCTCGAGCAGCTGCCCGGGCGGGACCTTTCCGGCGGCGATGTAGTCGAGGACGGGCAGGCCCGCCTTGCGCGCGTCGGCGCCCGCGCGGCGCGCGATCTCCTCGCCCCAGAACACGGCCAGCGACGTCGGGACCGAGTCGATGGCCCACCGGAAGTCCCACTTGCGCAGCAGCGCGATCGGGGCCGCCAGCTTCGCCTTGAGCGGGTTCGAGGCCGGCGTGCGGTCCCAGGCCCGGACGAGCGGCGGAATGGTCTGGGCGAACGCGGGCAGGTAGCTGTCGTACGCCGCGGCGATCAGCGAGTCGATGCGTGAAGTCCTTCTCGTGCTCGAGCACGCGGAGGGCGTGGTAGCCGCGCGGCGTCTCGAACCCGCCCCGCTCCACGTAGGACGGGTAGTTCGCGCGCTTCGGGCTGTCGGGGCCGGCCGCCGACCATGGCCAGTTGTTGCTGTTGTAGAGCCAGCCGACCGCGGGGTTCAGCAGGCCGGGCGTCTCGTCGATCGACAGCACGCCGTGCCAGTCGGTCGTCGGGTCCGAGCCGTCCACCGGCTTCGTCCAGTCGAACGTCGGGTCGCGCCGGGGAATGAAGTTCGAGTGGAAGTAGGCGATGTCGCCGTCGCCGTCCGCGAAGATGGTGTTGTTCGACGAGTTGGTGTGCAGCTCCATCGTCTCGCGGAACGACGTGTAGCCGGTCGCCTTGGTCCGCGTGTAGGACTGCGTGAGCGCCTTCAGGGGCTCCTGCATCAGACGGACGGTGATCCACCTGCCGCCCTCGGAGCGGACGACCGGGCCGTGCTGGGTGTAGTAGACGGTGAAGGTCTTGTCGGCCGTGCCGGTGGCCGTCTTGTAGGGCACCGTGATCGTCCGGGTCGTGACGGGCTTCTCCTCCGCGCCGTAGCGGTAGTAGAAGGTGTCGCCCTTCTTCGTGACCGTCTCCAGGTACTCGTCGATGTTGTCCACGCCGCTCGACGTGTGCATCCAGCCCGCGTGCTCGTTGAAGCCCTGGTAGACGAAGAACTGGCCCCACGTGACCGCGCCGTACGCGTTCAGCCCCTCGTCGCTCGTCATCTGCAGCTCGGAGCGGAAGTAGAACGACGTGTGGGGGTTGATGAGCAGCAGCGCGTGGTGATCGACGGTGTTCGACGGCGCGATCGCGATGCCGTTCGAGCCCGTCGGCTCGGGCGGCGCGCCGCCGCCCTCGGCGGCCGCCGGCGCCGCCGCCGAGCCGCGGCCGTAGAACGCCTCGAGCTCGCGGAGGTCCACGCGCTCGATGTCGCCGCCGATGCTGCCCTCGCTGAAGGTCAGCGCCATCCACGGCTCGAAGTGCGTGATGACCCGGGGCTTCACCTCGGGGTGCGTGTAGAGGTAGTAGTTCAGCCCGTCGGCCCACGCGTTCATCAGCGCCTTCAGCCAGGCCGGGCTCGTCGTCGTACTTCGCCTTCATGGCGACGGGGTCGATGAACAGCTTCATCCGCAGGTCGCGGTAGATCTGCGGCTCGCCCTCCGCCTCGGCGAGGCGGCCCATCGAGTAGAGGTAGTTGGTCTCGACGCGGTTGAAGTCGTCCTCGGCCTGCGCGTAGATCATGCCGAAGACCGCGTCGGCGTCGGTCTTGCCGTGGACGTGCGCGATGC
This sequence comes from uncultured Acidobacteriota bacterium, assembly GCA_963812185.1. GTDB lineage: Bacteria > Acidobacteriota > Vicinamibacteria > Vicinamibacterales > JAHECP01 > JAHECP01. The sequence goes on along the minus strand of CAWEUE010000005.1, from coordinate 102,319 downwards.
CCCAGTCGTCGCGGACGATGGTGACGTTCTGCGCCTCCTGCTGCCAGCGCGGAAGGTCGGGATTCGGGGCCGGCTGCGGCGCGCACGCCGCCCAGACCAGCGCGAGGAGGAGCACGAGCTTCTTCATCGGGAGCCCCCGTAGGAATGAGCGAGCCTGAAAAGAGGTCTGACCCCGTTTTCCGGGGGCTGATCATCGCACCTGCGGCCGCCGACTGCAATGGTCCCGTCAGGCGCCGCGGGCGTGGCCGGCGCGGTTACCGCCCTTCGGACGCCGCCTTCAGGCGGTCGATCTGCTCGGCCAGGACGGTGTCCACGACGGGCGCCAGCGCCTCGAGGCCGCCGGGACGGTACCCCGCTACGGTGTAGGTCCACGTCACGTCGGTGCCGCCGCCGGCGGCGGCGAACGCCCACGTCAGCGAGCCCGATGCGGCCATCTCCTGCAACGGCCCGAGGCCGCCCCTGAACCGCAGGAGGCTCCCGGGCGCGGCGTAGACGACCTCCAGGTGCCGGACGCCCCCGCCGCCGGAGAGCGTCTCGCACCAGCAGCCGCCGGGCCGGGCGTCGATCGCGAGGTTGGCGGCGCGGCCCGAGAAGGTGTGGGCGGGGCTCCACCAGCGGGCCACCGCCACGGCCGTCGCGTACACCGCCTCCGGCGGCGCGGCCACGTGGCGCACCAGCTTCACCGTGAAGCCGCCCGCGACGGCGTCCACGACCTCGGCTCGCAGGCCCGCGGGGGCCGCCACGAGCGCGGCCGCCATCAGCCCCGTCATCACACGGGTGGACTTCCTCATGTCGTGCTCCTTTCCGGCTACGCCGGAGCCCGCCGCTCCGTGCCCGACCGCACCCGGCGTTCCATGGGACGCATTGTAGCGAGGATAGCCGGCCGCTGCGGAAGGACGGCCGCGCGCGACGGGACGGGCCCGGACGAAGCCGCGGAGGAGGCCTCGCCACCGCGCGCGGGTGAGATCCCGCACACGTCGCGCTTTCCTGTTGACGGCCAACATGAGCAAGGCGTAGTCTCATGTTGGGCGTCTACATGAAGGCGCCGGCGGAGCGTCATATATGTCCAGCCGATCCGACGTCCCCCAGGGCACGCTCGACCTCATGGTGCTCAAGACCCTCGAGACCCTCGGCCCGCTGCACGGCTACGGCATCGCCCGCCGCATCGAGCAGGTCTCCGAGGACGCGCTGCAGCTCAACCAGGGCACCATCTACCCGGCGCTCACCCGCCTGGAGCAGCGCGGCTGGATCGCGTCGAAGTGGGGCGTCTCCGAGAACAACCGGCGCGCGCGCTTCTACGCGATCACCGCCGCCGGGCGCCGGCGGCTCGAGGCGCAGGCCCGTGACTGGCGGCGCGTCACCGCCATCGTCGCCCGCTTCGTCGAGAACGAGTAGCGGCGTGGGAGGACGACCATGACCTGGCTGCGCGCGCTCGCGGCACGGATGATCGGAACGGCGACGGGCCGGCGGCGCGACGCCGCGCTCGACGCCGAGCTCGACGCGCACCTCGAGATGCTCGCCGACGACTACCAGCGGCAAGGCCTGACGCCGGCCGAGGCCCGGCGCGCCGCCCGTCTCCGGCTGGGCGGCGCGGATCAGATCAAGGAGACCGTGCGCGACGCGCGCGGCCTGCCCTGGCTCGAGAACGCCGCGCGCGATCTGCGCTACGGCGCGCGTCTGCTCCTCCGCGACCGCGGCTTCGCCGCCGCGGCGGTCGCGATGCTCGCCCTCGGCATCGGCGCGAACATCGCGATCTTCACGGTCGTCAACGGCCTGCTGCTCGAGCCGCTGCCCTACCCGCACCAGGACCGGCTGGTGGACGTCCGCGAGCGGCTCGCCGACATCGACCGCGACGTGCCCTTCTCGTTCCCCGACTTCCTCGATCTGCGCGAGCGCCAGCGGGTGTTCGACGCCGTCGCGCTGTACCAGCCGACGAGCGTCACGCTCGCCGGCGGCGGCGAGCCCGAGCGCGTGGCGGGCGCGCAGGTCTCGGCCGACCTCTTCCGCGTCCTGGGCGCGACGCCCACCGCCGGACGTGGCTTTCGCGCGGACGAGGAGGGGCCGGCCGCCGCGCCGGTCGTCGTGCTCGGACACGGCCTGTGGCAGCGCCGGTTCGGCGGCCAGCCCGCGGTCGGCCGCACGGTCCGGATCAACGGCCGGCCCGCGACGGTCGTCGGCGTCATGCCGGCGGGGTTCGACTTTCCCGACGACAGCGCGCTGTGGGTGCCGGCGCACGTGGACGTCCGGGAATACCCGCGCGGTCGGTACTCGTTCCGTGTGGTCGCCGCGCTGAAGCCGGGCGTCGATCTCCAGGCCGCGCGCGCCGGCCTCGACACGATCGCGCGGCAGCTCGCCCACGACCATCCCGAGGTGACGCCCGGCGCGGGCATCCGGGCGCGGCCGCTGCGCGAGGTGCTGGTGCCGGCCGACCTCGAACGCGCCTTCCTCGCGCTGCTCGGCGCGGTCGGCCTGGTGCTGCTCATCGCCTGCGCGAACCTGGCCGGCCTGATGCTGAGCCGCGGCGCGGCGCGCGGCCGGGAGATGGCGGTGCGCACGGCGCTCGGCGCGGGCCGCGGCCGGCTGGTCCGCCAGATGCTCGTCGAGAGCCTCCTCGTCGCCGCGCTCGGCGCGCTGGCGGGCGTGGGCCTGGGCGCGCTCGGCGTGGACGCGCTCGTCGCGGCGTCGCCCGCGGCCTTTCCGTCGTGGGTGACCTTCCGGCTCGACGCGAGCGTCGCGGTCTTCGCGGTGCTGGTGACGCTGGCGACGGCCGTCCTCGCGGGCCTGGTCCCCGCGCTCCGGGCGTCGCGTCCCGACCTGCGGACCGGCCTGAAGGGGAGCGGCTCGCGCACGACGGCCGAGCGCGGGCACGTGCGCGGCGCGCTCGTGGTGGGCGAGATCGCGCTCGCGCTGGTGCTCCTCCTCGCGAGCGGCCTCATGTCGCGCAGCGTCCTGTCGCTGCTCGACGTCGACCCGGGCATCCGCGCCCGGAACGTCGCGACGCTGCGCGTGCCGCTGCCCGCGACGTCCTACCCGACGCCCCAGACACGCCGCGCGTTCTTCGACGCGCTGCTGCCGCGCGTCGAGGCCATCCCCGGCATCGTGCGGGCCGCCGCGACCTCGAGCCTGCCGATGACGGGACCGTTCTCGAGCCTGGGCCTGAGCATCGAGGGCGCGCCGCCGCCCGCCCCGGGCCGCGAGCCGATGCCGGTGCGCACCGTCGTCACGCCCGGCTACTTCGAGACGATGGGCGTCCGCGTCGAGGCGGGACGCCGCTTCGACGAGCGCGACGGGCGGCCGGGCGCGCCGCCGGTGGCCATCGTCAACGTGTCGCTCGCGAGGCACGGATGGCCGGGGCGCGATCCGCTGGGCCGCCGGGTCAAGTTCGGCGACCCCGGCGACGACGTGCCGTGGGTGACCGTCGTGGGCGTCGTGAGCGACGTCCGGCAGTTCGGCCTCGGGCAGCCGGCGGACGACGAGATCTTCCTGCCTTACGGACAGCTGCCGCTGCCGGGGATGACGCTGGTGGCGCGGACCGCGGGCGGTCTCGCGGCGCTCGCCCCGCCGCTTCGCGACGCCATCCACGAGGTCGACCCGGAGCTCGCGCCCTTCGAGGTCCGGCCGATGGCCGACGTCGTGGACGGATCCGTCCAGCGGCCGCGCCTGTTCTCGTGGCTGTTCGGCGTCTTCGGCCTGGCGGCTCTCGTGCTCGCCGCGATTGGCGTGTACGGGCTGCTCGCGTACTCGGTGATCCAGCGGACGCGCGAGATCGGCCTGCGCCTGGCGCTCGGCGCGGCGCCCGGCGAGGTGCGGCGCGTGGTGATCGGCCGCGGCATGCGGCTGACGGCCCTCGGCCTGGCGTTCGGCATGCTGGGCTCGCTGCCGGCGACGCGGGCGCTCGGCGCGCTGCTCCACGGCGTGAGCGCCGCCGATCCGCTCACCTTCGCCGGCGTGACGCTGCTGCTGCTCGCCGTGGCCTGGCTAGCGTGCGCGGTGCCGGCCTGGCGGGCCACGCGCATCGATCCGATGACCGCGCTGCGCTGCGAGTAGTGCCCGGGAGGGCCCGCGATGACCTGCGCACCGGGCGCGTCGCCGTGCCGGGCCTGTCGCAGGACCGGTGGTCGTGCGGCTGCCCTGAGGAGGCCGGTCAGCGCATCTCGGCGTAGCGCTTCGCGGCGGCGAGGTCCTTCTTCAACTCGGCCGCCGTGCGCCGCGGCCCGTAGCCCGGCGTGTCGCGCTGGATGCGCCAGCCTTCCTTCAGCGGGCCCGCGTCCACCGTGTCGAACCCAAACTGATCGATGAGCTTCGACACGACGGCCCTGGCCTGCGGATCGTCGCCCGCGATCACGAGCGCGCGGCGGTCCGGCGTGCCGGCCGGCTGGCCGTGCGTGGTGAGCTCGGCCGCGTAGATGTGGTTGAACGCCTTGACGACTTTCGACGCCGGCAGGTGCGCCTGCAGCAGCTCCGCGGTCGTGGTCGACTCGTCGTCGAGCTCGGCAATGTGGCCGTCACGGTCGGGGTAGTAGTTGTTCGTGTCGATCACGATCTTGCCCGCCAGCGGCTCGACCGGCACCGCGCGGTAGTTCTTCAGCGGCACGGTCACCACCACGATGTCGCCGGCCTTCGCCGCGTCGACGGCCGTCGCGGCGCGCGCGCGGGGTCCGAGCTCGGCCACGAGCGGCGCGAGGGTCTCCGGCCCGCGCGAGTTGCTGATCACCACGTCGTACCCGTTCGCCACCGCCAGCCGCGCGAGCTGGCCGCCGATGCGCCCCGCCCCGATGAGCCCGATCGTCTTCATGACCATCTCCTGAGAAGTTCGACGCCGCGTCCGCACTGTGAGGTTCACCTGCCGGGAGACGCCGGGGCCGCGCGGACCGGCATCCGGAGTCCGCAGAGCTCTTCGCTGAGCGTCCACAGACGGCGCCGCGCGTCGACGTCGTACGCCTGCGGGTGCGCGCGGGCCCGGGCGGTGCCGTCGAAATAGGCGCCGGTCACCCCGGCCGTCGCCGCGGCGTCGGCCAGGTTCATGAGCGCGCGCACGCCATCCTCGACGCGGCTCATCGGCGCGACGCTCATCTCGCGGACCATCGTGGTGTCCATGAGCGTCGCCGGGTGCAGCGCGTTCACGGTCACGCCGGCGTCCCCGAGCCGGGCCGCCAGCTCGACGGTGAACATGATCTGCGCGAGCTTGCTCCGCCGGTACGCCACCCAGCCGTCGTAGCCGCGCTCGAGCATGAGGTCGTCGAAGTCGACGGGCGCCTGGCCGACCGACGCCACGTTCACGACTCGCGCGGGCGCCGACCGCCGGAGCAGCGGAAGCAGCAGCGCGGTCAGGACGAACCCGGCGAGGTAGTTGACCTGGAGTCGCAGCTCGAGGCCGTCGCGGCTCGTCTCCCGCCCCGCGCCCGGCGGGCCGGTGCCGACGCCCGCGTTGTTCACCAGCACGTCCAGCCGGTCGTGCTCGGACGCCACCTCGCGCGCGAGACGGCGGACCTCGCCGAGCGACGAGAAGTCCGCGAGATAGAGGCGGTGCGCGCGGTCCGCCCGCGGCGCCGGAAGCCCGCGCAGCACCTGCTCGCCGCGCGCGCGGTCGCGCCCGTGCAGCAGCACCACGTGGCCGTTGGCGGCCAGCGCCCCGGCGGTCCGCGCGCCGAGTCCGTCGGTCGCGCCCGTGATGAGGACGACGCGCCCGTCCGCCCTGCGATCGCCTTTCGTCACAGCAGGAGCACCTCCACGCGCCGCGCGTGCACCATGTTTCGCGAGGGCGACCACGAGCAGACCGTGAAGCGCCCGTCCTGCGAGGCCACGAGCGCCACGGCGTCGCGCTGGTCGTGGACGAACTGCACCGCCGACAGGTGCCGCGTCCCGCCGAGCTGCGTGGGGTGGATCGCCAGGGGCTCGGCGCCCGCAATCGGCTCGGTCACCGTGACCTCGTCGACGCGCGCGTGCCCGTCGCGCCGCGCGATCTTCGCGCCGAAGGCCACGAGCTCGAACTGATCCGTGATCACCGTCGCGCCGTCGACGGCGGTGAGGCCCGCGATCAGATCCACCGCGGCCCCGACGGCGGCCTCCCAGGGACGATCCGGCCGCTCGCGCCGCTCGCGCATCAGGTCGCCGAGCTTCGAGAACCCCGGCCGGACGGCGTAGGCCATCGGGTGCACGACCGACTCGCGCCACGGCCCGTCGTTGGAGCGCACGACGAGCAACGACCCGCCGCGGCCGTGCGCGCGCATCGAGACGGCGAGCTCCACCAGCACGTCCACCGAGTCGGCCCCGACGGCGGGCGCGCCGCGCCCGAGCAGGGACGAGACGATCCGCGGGCAGTCGCCGGTCTCCGCCGCGCGCTCGTCCAGGAGCTTGATCTGATCGCCCTCGAGCACGGCGATGTTGACGAACTTGCGCGACTGGTCGCTCGGCCGGTGCTTGACCACCAGCAGGCCCGGCGCCGACACCTCGACGACGCAGCAGGACGGCGGCACCGAGCGGACCACGCCCCACGCGCACAGCCGGCCGTCCTCCCGCCACACCCCGACGTGGAGGCTGGGCCGCTCCACCGCGGGCGACACCCGCGTGAGGCCGCTCGCGGTCAGCGGCAGCTGGCGCTCGAAGAGGAGCGGGTGCTCGGCCGCGGCGGCCGGGAGGATCGCGAGCGACATGCGCGGGACGTACCCCTCCTCCCGACGCAGGCTCGCCCAGAACGCGACGTCGATGACGGCCTCGACGACGTCGGCGGGCGCGACGGGCACCGCCGCCGGAGCGTCGGACGTGGATGCGGCCCGCTGGCGGACGAGGTGCTCGTGCGCCGCGAGGGCCGCGATGCGGCCGGGCGGATAGGCAGGTCCGTTCATGAAGGCCTCGCGCGTCACTCGCGCCTGAGCGCGGCGATCGGATCGGCCGCGGCCGCGCGGCGCGCCGGCACGTAGCTGGCCAGCGCGGCGAGGAGCAGCAGCCCGGTGGGCGCGGCGAGCAGCGACACCGCGTCGTGCGGCGTGACGCCGTACAGGAAGCGCTGGAGCACCCGCGAGAGGACCGCGGCGCCCGCCACGCCGATCCCGGCGCCCACACACGCGAGCGCCATGCCCTCCCGGACGACCAGCCGCACGAGGTTCGCCGGCGTCGCGCCCAGCGCCACACGGATCCCCAGTTCGGTCCGGCGCAGCGACACGGAGTAGGCGACGGCGCCGTAGAGCCCCACCGACGCGACCGCGAGCGCGAGCGCCGCGAGCGCGACGAGCAGCAGCGTGCGGAACCGCGGCTCCGCCGAAGCGCTTGCCACCTCGTCGTCGAAGGTCCGCACGTGGTCCACCGCAATCGACGGATCCACGGCCGCCACGGCGCGGCGGAGGGCGCCGCCGACGGCGCGCGGGTCGCCCGCCGTGCGCGCGGCCAGGTACACGTACTGATACGCCTGCTGCGTGTACGGGCGGTAGATCCCGCCGTCGGCGGCGGCGTCGAGCGCGTTGTACTTGACGTCGCCGACGACGCCCACGAGGGTCGCGGCGGCGCGGCCCGGCCCGCCGGCGGTCGGCAGCGACAGCGTGCGTCCGATCGCGTCGCGGTCGCCGAAGAACCGCCGCGCGGTGCGGGCGCTCATGATCATCACCGGCGGGCTCGCCGCGGTGTCGCCGTCCGTGAACAGCCGCCCGCGCAGGAGCGGCAGCTCCAGCGCCGCGAAGAAGCCGGGCGTCACGGCGATCGCGTCCACGTCGTAGTCCCGCGGCGGGCCGTCGCCCGTCTGCACGCCCTTCAGCGTGTAGCGGAAGCGGGCGCCGTAGAGCGGCAGGCTGGTGCCCACGCCCGCGCGCACGACGCCGGGGATCCGACGAACGCCGTCCAGCACGCGATCGACCGTCTCGACCTGGATGGCGGGCGAGACCTGTCGGTCGACGCTCAAGGCCAGGTCCGCGAGGGCGACGCGGTTGGTCCCGACGCCGACGTCCGACCGCAGCAGGCGGACGAAGCTGCGGCCCAGGAGGCCCGCCCCGACCAGCAGGATCACCGACGCGGCGATCTGCACGACGACGAGCGCCGAGCGGAGGCGGCGGCCGCGGCGCGTGGAGGCGGCGCCGGCCGGCCGCAACCCCGCCGCCAGGCGGTAGCCGAGCGCGCGGACCCCGGGACCGATCGCGCACGCCAGCGCCAGCCCCATCGACAGCGCCAGCGCGAAGGCCAGCACCGGGCCGTCCACGCGGATGGCGTCCACCCTCGGCAGCCCGGCCGGCCACAGCGACAACAGCGCCCTCACGCCCCCGACCGCCAGCAGCACGCCCGCGCCGCCGCCGGCCAGGGCCACGAGCGAGGCCTCGGCGAGCGCCGACGACAGCAGACGCGACGGCGGCGCGCCGAGCGCCCGGCGCACGGCGATCTCCTGCGAGCGGGACGTCTGCCGGGCGAACAGCAGGTTGACGGTGTTGGCGCACGCGACGACGAGCACGAGCCCGACCGCGGCGGCGAGCATCAGCAGCGCGGGTCTCGTCGTGTCGGTGAACCAGCCGACCAACGTGAAGAGGAGCGGCCGCCGCCCGCCGCTGATTCTCGCGAACTCCGGCGCCATCGCGCGGGCCACGCGCGCGGCGTCGTCACGCGCGGCCGCCAGCGTCACGCCCGGGCGCAGCCGGCCGACGAGATGGAACCCGCCACCCGCCGGGTTGTTCACCCACGGCTCGCGGCCGAGCCGCTGCGCGTAGGCGAGCGGCGTCCACACGTCGTCCCGTTCGGACGGAAACCGGAAGTCGGGCGGGGCGACGCCGATGACGGTGTAGGGCTGGCCGTTGAGCCGGATCGACCGGCCGACGGCCTGCGGGCTCGACCCGAGCTCGCGCCGCCACAGCCGATGGCTGACGACGGCGACCGGCGAGCCGGCGTCCGCCGGGCCGATGGCGCGGCCGAGCGCCATCGGCACGCCCAGCGTCGCGAAGAAGCCGTCCGACACGTAGGCGGCGCCGACGGTCTGCGTGCCCGCGTCCGTGCGCAGGCTGTACCCGGTTCCGCCCCACATGCCGAGCGACGAGAACGCGCGCGCCCGCGCCAGCCACCCGTCGAGCTCGCGCGCCGAGTAGTTCGCGCCCCGCACCTGGCCGGCGAACGTGCGCTCGGCCGAGATCACGACGAGCGACTCCGGCGCGCGGTACGGGAACGGCCGCAGCAGCACGCCGTACACGACGCTGAAGATCGCCGTGGTCGGGCCGATGCCGAGGGCGAGCGTCAGGACGACGACCGCCGTGAAGCCCGGCGCGCGGCGCAGGCTTCGGGCGGCGAGCCGCCAGTCGCTCCACAGGGCGTGCATGTTTCAGCCATCCTAGCCCAGCCCGGCCCGCGCGCGCCAGCCGCGCAGCACGTCCACGGACTGGAGCGCCCGTCCGCGCACGGCAATCGTCGCCGGCGCCAGCGCCTCGACGCGCTCGAAGCGCTTTCCGAGCACGAGCAGGCCGAAGGGCGGCGGCTCGATCGCCGCGTCCGCCCCTGGTCCAGGGTACACTGGCGGTCGCGGGAGGGCCTCGCCGATCGCGTCCGCTACGGCGTGCGCGCCCTCGCCGCCGACTGGGCGCTCGAGGTGAGCTTGCGTTCCTCGATCGAGAGACCGTCGTGACCGGGCACGCGACACCGGCCGTTCGCGGCGGCGATCACGCGGAAGACGCGGTGATGTCGCCGGTCCGCTATCTGCTGTCGGCGCTCGCGCTCGAGCTGCTCTTCTTCGCCCTGCTGCAGGCCAACTGGGTGAAGACCGCGTTGCTCGTCCCGTTCACGCACGTCCAGGCGGCCATCGCGCTCTGGTACAGCGGCGGGCCCGCGCTCCCGCTGACGGTCACGCTGAGCTGCAGCGGCGCCGACGCGATCGCGCTGGGGCTCGGCGCCATCCTCGCCTACCCGGCGCCCTGGCGGCGCCGTCTCACGGGCGGCGCCGGGCTGCTCGCGGTCGTGGTCCCGTTCAACATCGCCCGCATCGTCACGCTGGCGTTCGTGGGGCCCGCGTCGAGCTGGTTCACGCCCCTGCACCTCTACGTGTGGCCGTCGATCCTGGTGGCGGCCGTCGCGGCGTGTTTCCTGGTCTGGATCCGGTGGTCGCCGGCGGCCGGCCGATCGCTCCTGCGGGAGTGGACGCCGCCGGGAACGCTCGGACGGTTCGCCGCCGCGGCGGCGGCGCTGCTGCTGGCCTTCGGCCTGCTGGCGCCGTGGATCATGTCGAGCGCGACGATTGCCCTCGCGGGCGGCTGGATCGCGCGCGCGGCGGCTCGCATGATCGCCGGTCTCGGTGTCGGCGCCTCCGCGGCGGGCAACACGCTGGTCACCGCGCGCGGGTCGTTTCTCGTCACGCAGGCCTGCATCGCGACGCCGCTCGTCCCCGTCTACCTGGCCGGCGTGCTGACGGCCCCGATCCCGCGCGCGGCGCGCTGGGTGGGCGTCGCGGTGACGATCCCGCTGTTCGCCGCCCTCGGCGTGCTCCGCCTGCTGGCGCTGGCGCTGCCGCCGGCGCTCGCCGCCGAGCCGCTCTTCGTCGCGCACGGCTTCTATCAGTTCCTGGTCTTTGCCGCGCTCGTCCTCGGCGCGGCGTTCTGGGGCCTGCGCGCCTCGGGCGCTGGAGCCGTCCGCGCACAGGACGCGGTGCGCCGGACGCTCGCGGCCATCGCCGCCGCGCTCGCGTTCGCGCTCGTGGCGGGCTCGCTCTACGCGGGAACGCTGCTCTTCGCGGCGCGCCTCGTCCAGCGGCTGCTGCCGTGGACCCTCGCGACGCTCGCGGCGCCCGGCGACGCGCAAGGCGCGCTGCACATCCTGCCGGTGTACCAGGCGAGCCTGCTCCTGGCGCTGCTGTGGGCCGCGGGGCTCGCGCGCCGGTGGACCACCCTCGCGGCGGGCGCGGCGCTCGTCTTCGCGTCGCAGATCCTGCTGCTCGCGGCGCTCGGCGGCCTGCACGCGACGCTCGGTCTCGACGTGCCGGTGCTGCTCGTCAGGGGCTGGGCCGTGGCCGCGCCGCCGCTGGTGGTGCTGACCATTGCGGGCCGGCGCGCGCCAAACGCGGCAGACGTGTCCGAACTTTCAGACGCCGCGGTCTGAATCCTCGGACGCCGGGACGGCCCGGCCGCGGCCATCTTCCCGCCTGTCCTTTCCTGTCAAGCACTTGCCGGGAGCCTCCGGTTGGCATCGTCCGTGCCCTACAGGGCAAGGGCGAGATCGATGTCCGAATCGCCATTTCACGAACGGAGACGACCCGAAATGAAGAGCTTCATGTTCGCTTCGCTGGCCCTCGCGGTGGCGCTGCTCGCGCCAGGCGCGGCCGCCGCCGGGACCCTCGACAACCTCCAGGCCGCCTACAACGGCGAGAGCAACGCCCACGCCCGCTACCTCGCGTTCGCCCAGAAGGCCGACCAGGAAGGCTACGGCGCGGTGGCGAGCCTCTTCCGGGCCGCGGCCCGCGCGGAGGAGATTCACGCCGGCAACCACGCGGTGGTGATCACGCAGATGGGCGGAGCGCCCAAGGCCGACATCGAGACCCCGGACGTGAAGTCCACGCGGGAGAACCTCGAGGCCGCCATCAAGGGCGAGACCTACGAGCGCGACACGATGTATCCGTCGTTCCTCCAGCTGGCCCGCACCGAGGGGAACCGCGCGGCGATCCAGACCTTCAACTACGCGAAGACGGCCGAGGCGGAGCACGCCAGGCTGTACACCGAGACGCTGAACAAGCTCGACACGCTCAAGGGCTCGAAGGCGATGGACTACTACGTGTGCACGATCTGCGGCTACACGACGGTCCAGATGAACTTCGAGAAGTGCCCGTCCTGCTTCAACCCCAAGGACAAGTACGTCGCGGTCAACTGAGCCCAGGGGGGCCGTCGTCCGCGACGGCCCTCGTGTCTTCGATCCGAGGAGCGAGCCATGTTTCAGTTTCCGCCCATTCCGAGCTGGGACGGTCTGCACCCGCTGATCGTCCACTTCCCGATCGCGCTGCTGCTCGTCGCCCCCGTCTTCATCCTGATTGGCGCAATGAAGGCGCCGGCCAGGGCCCGGCCGTACCTGGTGGCGGCGATGGTGCTGCTGCTCCTGGGGACCGCGGCCGTCTTCGTCGCGGTCGAGACCGGCGAAGCGGCCGGCCAGCTCGCCGAGCGGAGCCCCGGCATGGCCCAGGTGCTCGAGACGCACGAGTCGATGGCCGAGCGCACGCGCGTCGTGTTCGCGGTGCTGTCGGCGGTCTTCGTCGTCCTGTTGGCCGCGCCGCGCCTGCTCAAGCGGACCGACACGCGGCTCACGACGACGGTGCTGCCGCTGGCGTTCCTGGTGCTCTACGGCGCCGGCGCGCTGCTGCTCGTCAACACGGCGCACAACGGCGGCCGGTTGGTGCACCAGTTCGGCGTGCGCGCGCTCATGCCCCCGGCTCCAATCGCCGAGGCCGGCGTTGCGCATCTGGGAGAAACCGAGCACGATAGGCGCTGATGCGGGCGCGCCACGGCGATGAGGCGGGACCAGCGCGGCGGGCGATTCCGGTCCTGACGGGCGACGACTTCGAGTCGTTCCGCCAGCAGGCGATCGCTTTCGCCGCGCTGAACCTGTTCGTGCTGGCGGCGCTCCTGCTGCTGCACGCCGTCTTCTCGTCACTCCTCGGGCCGCCGTCGCCGACGCTCCTCGTCACGCTGGGCGCCGCGTTCCTGCTGCAGATGCTCGCGCTGCTGTGGCTCTGGGCCCGCCAGACGCCGCTCGGCCCGCGCGGCCAGGACGCCACCGTCTGGACGGTGATCGTGCTCGACGTCGGCCTGGCGATCCTGCTGACGTTCCTGACCAACCGCGAGGACAGCCCGTACTTCGTGCTGCTCGCCCTGCCCGTGCTCCAGGCCGCCTTCCGCTTCAGCCTGCCGGTCTCGGTCGGGGTCATCCTCGTGGCCGACTCGGTGACGTTCCTCTGGGTGTGGCACTTCGCGCGGTTCCACCCGCCGGTGCCCGTCAGCGAGTACTTCGAGGCGGGCGTGATCTCGCTCGTCTACGCGCTCATGGGGCTCACGGTCTGGCTGCTCATGAGCCAGCTGCGCGGCGGCCGGCGCCGCCTGGCCGAGAACCTCGACGAGCTGGAGCGCACGCGCGAGCAGCTGATGATCGAGGAGAAGCTGGCCGTGGTCGGCCGCCTGTCGAGCGCCGTCGCGCACGAGATCCGCAACCCGGTGGCCGTCATCAGCAGCGCGCTGGCGACGGCGGCGCGCCCCGAGCTGGGCGAGCCGGAGCGCCGCGAGCTGCTGGGCATCGCGGGCGGCGAGGCGGCGAGGCTCGAGCGGCTCACCGGCGACTTTCTCTCCTACGCGCGGCCGAACCCGCCGCAGCGGAGCGCGCTGTCGCTGGCGGAGATCCTCGGGTACGTGGCGGAGATCGCCGGGGTCCAGGCCTCGCAGAAGGACCTCGCGATTGCCGTGGACGCCGACGCGGCGCTCGCCGCGACCGTCGACCGCGGGCAGATCGAGCGCGCGCTGCTGAACCTGCTGCTCAACGCCGTCGAGGCCACGCCTGCCGGCGGGCGGATCGAGCTGCGCGCCCGCGCCGACGGGCCCGGCGTCGTGCTGGAGGTGGAGAACTCCGGCGACCCCATTCCCCCCGACGCGCTGTCGCGGATCTTCGAGCCGTTCTTCACCACCAGGCGCCACGGCACCGGTCTCGGGCTGGCGATCGCGAAGAACGTCGCCCGCGGCCACGGCGGCGACCTGCGGGTGGCCGCGAACGAGCCCGGCCGTGTCACGTTCGCCCTGACGCTCTCACGGGAGTGACGCACACATGCCCCGACTGCTGATCGTGGACGACGAACCGAACCTCCGGCGCGTCCTGGGCTCGGACCTGCGGCTCGACGGGCACACGGTGGACGAGGCGGAGGGCGTGTCGTCGGCCCTGCCGCTGCTGACCTCGCGGGACTACGACGTCGTCATCACCGACCAGAAGATGCCCGACGGCGACGGCCTCGCCGTCCTGGCCGCCGCGCGCGAGAACGACCCGTCCCTGGCGGTGATCTTCCTGACGGCGGTGCCCACCATCGAGCTGGCCGTCGAGAGCATGCGCCGAGGCGCCTTCGACTTCATCACCAAGCCGTTCAACCCGGAGGTCGTCCGCGCCACCGTGCGGCGCGCGTGCGAGCGGACCAGCCTGGTCCGCGAGAACCGTCTGCTCAAGACGGCCGTCGGCACGCTGCTCGGCGAGGACCAGCTCTCGGGGCACAGCGAAGGCATCGGGCGCGTGCGCGAGGCGATCGCGCGCGTGGCGCCGACCGACGCCACGGTCCTCATCGTCGGCGAGACCGGCACGGGGAAGGAGCTCGCGGCGCGCGCGATCCACCGGAACAGCCGGCGCGCGCAGAAGCCGCTCGTGGCGGTGAACTGCGCCGCGTTCGCCGAGACGCTGCTCGAAAGCGAGCTCTTCGGCCACGAGCGCGGCGCGTTCACGGGGGCCGACCGCGCCCGCCAGGGCCTGTTCGAGGCCGCGCACGGCGGGACGCTGTTCCTCGACGAAGCGGGCGAGATGTCGCCGGCCGCGCAGGCCAAGCTGCTGCGCGTGCTGGTGGACGGCCAGGTGCAGCGGGTCGGGTCCACGCAGACGCGCAGCGTGGACGTGCGGGTCCTCACGGCCACCCACCGCAACCTCCAGGAGCGCGTCGCGCAGGGCCTCTTCCGCCAGGACCTGTACTACCGCCTGGCCGTCTTTCCGGTGCAGATCCCGCCGCTGCGCGAGCGGAAGGAGGATCTGCCAGGCCTGTGCGAGGAGCTCTGCGACCGGATCGCCCGCGATCTGAAAGTGCGGCCGCTGCGCGTCGGCGCCGCCGCCCTCGCGAAGCTGGCGCGCTACGACTTCCCGGGCAACATCCGCGAGCTGCGCAACCTGCTCGAGCGCGCGCACATCCTCGCGCGCTCGGCGGAGATCGGCCCGGACGATCTCCCGCTCGACGTCGAGGCGCCCCCCGCGGGCGCGCCGGTGGGCATGCACGACTGGATACGCGCGCTGCCGGCGTCCATCGACCTGCGCGCGCTCGTCGCCGACCTGGAGAAGGCGCTCATCGAGCGCGCCCTCGCGCAGGCGGACGGCGTACAGGCCGAGGCCGCGCGCAGCCTTGGGCTCTCGCGCAGCGACATCGGCTACCGCGTGGCGAAGTACCGCTCGCCGACGGGCTGACCTCGTCGCGTCAGGCCTCCGCCGGCGCAGGTAGATGTAACGGGGTCCTGTCTAGCGCTGCACGCGGATGACGGACGCGTTGTGCGCGGCGACCATGGCCATCGCGCCAGTCGTCACGGCCATCAGCACGATCGCGGCCTTGTGATGATGGTCGCGCCACAGGCGCTCCGACGCGTAGATCGACGCGAACGTCGCCGCACTCTTGACGGCGATCAGCGCGGCCGGATGGCCGGCGACTCCGCCCATCAACGGATTGGCTTCCACCGCTCCCTGATTCAAGGCCTTCAGCGTGGAATACGCATCGTAGCCCTGCAGTGCCGCGAGGCCCACATACATCGACGGAAGGACTGACGGCCGCGCGTTGGGGCGGAGCAGGGTGTGCACCGGCGGCGCCACGGTCGCACCGGCCGAAGACACCGCCACGCTCGCGGCGGCATCGGTGGCGGCGGTGGCGAGTGAGCTCTGTCCGGCGGCCGCGACGGGCGTTGCCAGGAGGAACGTGGTCAAGAACAGCGCAATTGACGTGCGGAACATGGCTGGCTCCTCCGGGAAAGGCCGTGCGCGTCATCACGCCGGTCGATCTGGAGTAGAGCCAGGGCCGTGCCGCTAGCCGAAAACCTGGGAATTGCCTGCGGGGATTGGGGTTACCGCCGAGGGACGTTCTGCCGGAACCGTGCAGGTGTGCCAGCCGCGCACGGCCTGGCGCACTCGCAGGCTCACCTGCCGATGTTCAACCGGTCGAGCCACCGGTAGAGCGAGCGACGGCTGATGCCGAGGAGCTGCGCCGCCGCGGTCTTGTTGCCGTGAGCCTCACGCAGGACGTGTTCGATCTGATCCCGCTGCGCGGTCGAGAACAGGTGCGGGTCGGAGGGCGGCGCGCCGGACGCGCTCGCGCCCGCCGCGACCGCGGGCGGCGCTGTCGACATCGCGGCGGCGAACTCGCGTTCGGTCAGAATCCGGCTCTCGCTCATGATGCACGCCCGCTCGACGATGTTCTTGAGCTCGCGGACGTTGCCGGGCCACGGCGCCTGCTGCAGGAGCCGCTCGGCGGCGGGCGTCACGCCGGTGATCGTGCGTTTCAGCCGCTTGGCGAACTGCCCCACGAAATAAGCGGTCAGATACGGGATGTCCGCCGCGCGCTCGCGCAGCGGCGCGATGCGGAGCTCGAGGGTGCTGAGACGGTAGAACAGATCGGCGCGAAACCGTCCCGCCGCCGATTCGGCCCTGAGATCGCGATTGGTCGCCGCAATCACGCACACGTCGACGCGGCGGCTGTCGAGCGACCCGACGCGCTGCACCTCACCCTGCTCGACCGCCCGCAGCAGCTTCGCCTGGAGCGTGAGCGGCAGCTCGCCCGCTTCATCGAGAAACAGCGTCCCCCCGTCGGCGTGCTCGAAGAGCCCGACTTTCGTCTCGGTCGCCCCGGTGAACGCCCCGCGGACGTGGCCGAACAGCTCGCTCTCGAACAGCGTCTCCACGACGGCCGAGCAGTTCACCGTGACGAACCGCCGATCGCGGCGCGAGCCCAGCTTCTGGAGCGCCCTGGCGACCAGCTCCTTGCCGGTGCCGGTTTCCCCGACGATGAGCACGGTGTGCACGTGCGGCGCCAGTCGCCGAATCAAGTCGAACAGCTCCTGCATCGCGGGGCTGCGACCGATCATCCCGTGGAACTCGAATCGCTTCGCGAGGACAGCGTCGACTTCCAGCAGCCGCTCGCGCCGACCGATCTTCTCGCGGACCGTGACGAGGAGCTCGCGCAGCCGGTCGAAGTCCAGCGGTTTGCCCAGGTAGTCGAGCGCGCCAGCCTTGACGGCGTCCATCGCGGTGTCCACGGTCGCGTCGCCGGTCATGAGGATGACCTCGCAGTCGGGATCGATCGCGCGGATGGCCCGGAGCACGTCGATGCCGGTGAGGCCGGACATGCGAAGGTCGACCAGCGCGGCGTCCGGCCTCACATCGTTGAAACACGCGAGCGCCTCTTGCCCGCTGTCTCGAACGACGACCTCGAAGCCCTGGAGCCTGGCAAATCGCTCGACGAGCTTGAGCACGGACGGCTCGTCGTCGACCACCAGCAGCCGCGGAGTGCTCTCAGTCAGGGGCATGGACCCTCGCCAGCTCAGCGCGAACGTCCGCAAAGGCTCGCCATCGCACCGCACATGTCCCGAATGGCGCCGGTAGGTTTACGTGTGGATGCCCGGCCAGCCAGCTCATCTCCCTGCCGCCGGCCGCTGCCGACAACTATACGCCAGGGCGCCTTCGAGCCCGGTGTGCCGAATGACGAAGCCGTAGGAGACCCTGCGGATGGACTGGAATCCGCCGAAGCCGGCCCGGACCTCACTTTCCCGGGAAGATGACCGGCAGCACCTCGTCGGTCGTGTAGACGCACCGATCGTTGTGCCCGCACTCGGGCACGATCTGCACGTGCTGCGCCCCGCCGAGGTGCTCGTTCACGTACCTCACGAACGCCTCGCCCCGCGCGCGGCGCGTCGCGCCCTGGGCCATCGCCCGGCACGACGAGTCGAACCCGCCGAGCGGCAGCGTGTCCACCTGCGACAGCAGGTACGTCGTCGGCCGCGACGCGAGCTGCTTCTTCAGCTGCGCGTCGGATTCACCCACGGTGTAGCCGCTCGTGCGCTGCTCGATGCCGTACGGCCACAGGTCGTAGTTCGGGCAGCCGCTGGCGTCGAACGCGCCGTACGAGAAGTCCGTGTGCGGCGCCTCGGTCTTCCAGCCCAGCACCGCGTTCGCCGGCGCTCCGTCGCCGGCCGGCAGCGGCCGCGTCGCGTCGGGCCACGCGTAGCTGGACGGGTTCGCCACGACGTAGGTGACCGCGACGCCGAGCGTCTCGTGAATCCGGTTGGCCATCGCGTAGCGCGCGACGAACTGCCCGCCCGCCGAGTGGCCCGCGATGACGATCGCAGTGAGGTTCGGGAAGATCCGCTTGTCGGCCAGCTCGCGCAGGATGGCGTCCATGAAGTCGAACGACGTGAGGCTCTTGTCGCTCGCGGCCACGCCGCCCGAGCGCCAGCTGTCGCCGCCGCACGCCCAGCTCACCTCGTTCGGGGCGAGCGCGTCATGACACCGTCCGTCGGCCGAGGCGATGCGCGGCGCGATCACGACGGTGTCGTCGAGCGCGCCGGCCAGGAAGGCGGCCGTCGTGGCCGTGCGGAAGTAGCGGTCCGGGTTGCGGAGCGTGCCGTGGACCATGACCAGGGCACGATGGATCCGGTCGTTGCGGACCGTGAGCGGGTACGTGCGATAGACGAGCGACCGCGCGGCGCCCGTGCCGAGCGGCACCCATTCGGTGCAGCCCGCGGTCGCCGAGGTGCAGGCGGCAGCCTGGGCGGACGCGGGCCGTGGCGCCGAGACGACGATCGCGACGATGGCAACGGCGACGAGCATGTGCTTCATGCGCGACAAGATACACCCGAACCGCGCCGTTCGGTCGTCCTCTCCGCGGCTCAGGCCGGCAGCGGCTTCCCCGTCGTCTCCTCGCCGAAGGGCAGGAGCAGGATCCCGATCGCGAACGCCGCGGCGGTCCACGCGACCGGCACGCCGAGGGAGCCGTAGGCCGCCACGCCCGCGCCCACGAGGAAGGTGATGCCCGCGCCGGCGAACCGGCCGATCGAGGTGGCGAACGCGAAGGCGCTGGCGCGGCAGCTCGTCTCGTACTGCTCGGGCAGCCACAACGTGTACATCGCGAAGTTCGCGCCGCCGAACCCCAGCACGAACAGGTCCGCCATGAACCACGCGAGCGCGCCCGTCTGCCAGTAATAGATGTAGCCGAAGCCCGCCAGGATCCCCGCGAACATCAGCAGGAAGAAGACGCCGAGCGTCAGCCGGCGCCCCAGCCGATCCGCCATTGGCGGCAGCGCGACGCATCCGAGGATCGTCCCGACCGACAGCAGCATCGTCCCGTAGGACGCGAGGCGCGCGGCCTCGGCCGCGGCGTGCCCGGCCCGCGCGGCGATCTGCGTGACCGCCGCCGGCACGTACACCGACCCCGCCCACAGCCCGACGATGGAGACGAGCAGGTAGGTGGAGTTGAGGATCGTGCGCTTGACGTACTTCGGCGTGAAGAGCGCGCCGAAGGCCTGGCCGAGCGACGGCCGCGCCCGGGACGCCTTCGCCTCCCAGCGCTTCGACTCGTGCACGCCGTAGCGGATGAACCCGATGAGGAGCGCCGGCAGGCCGCCCACCGCGAACATCCAGCGCCAGCCGAGCGACGCGCCGATGGTGGAGTTGGCGATGGCGGCGAGGAAGAAGCCCACGTAGTAGCCCGTGTGCATGTAGCCGGCGCCCTTCGCGCGGCGGTCCTCGGGCCACTCCTCGGCGACGAACGTCCCGCCCATCGACCACTCGCCGCCGATGCCGACGCCGGCGAGCAGGCGCAGCGCGGCGAGCTGCCAGATGTTCATGGCGAGCGCGCTCAGGAAGGTGAAGACCGAGTAGCAGAGGATCGTGAGCATCAGCGTGCGCACGCGCCCGAACCGGTCGGCGATCGGCCCCCACGCCATCGACAGGCCCCAGCCGACGAGGAAGAGCGCGAACAGCACGCTGCCGTAGAAGCCGACGTTGGCCGGCGTCGGCGCGAGGCCCGAGCGCGGCAGGAGCTCGGTCATGGCCGGCACGAGGACCAGCGCGTAGATGAACGAGTCCATCCCGTCGAGCGCCCAGCCGGCCCACGCCGCCCAGAAGCCGCGGATCTGATTGCCGGTGAGTGGAGTGCGGGGCCCGCGCGCGCCGTGGCTCACGGTGTCAGGCATGGCGGGGCGAGTATAGCGCGGGCGGAGGCCAGGGGGCGGAGGCCGGAAACCGGAGGCCGGCTTGCCGCGCCTGAGCGGCGCAGCGCGAATCACACGGGCGTGCGGTCCATCTGCTGGAGGGCGCGCACGCCCCACCGCATGGACAGCCACCACGTCGCGAGGCTCACGCCGGCCGCCGCCAGAAGCGACGCGGCCATGAGGGACTGCTCGAGGACTGTGAACGGCCGGTGCCTCAGGTGGTGCCAGAGGTACAGGGAGGAAGGCCAGCCGACGAGCACGAGCAGGATCGCGAGGAAGAGCACCGCGCCGATCATGAACGCGACCCCGCCGTAGGATCCCGCGACCTCGGTGATGTTGTCGGCGCGGAAGCGCGGATAGCGGGCGCCGAGGCCGGTGGCGAGCCCGACGAGGGCCAGGCTCATGAAGACGACCGCCAGGGCGGTGACGACCTTGAGGAACGGATCGATCCCCATGAGCTCGTTGGCCACGATGGTCAGCCCCTCGGTCAGGACCAGCACCGGCACGAGTCCCGTCCAGAACTTCGACCAGAGGAAGTCGCCGAGCGAGATCGGCGCGGCGCGAATGATCCAGAAGGCGGCGCCCTCGGCCGAGACCGCCGGAAAGACGAACCGCACCGCCACGGTCGCCATCACCAGGCCGGCCAGGCCCAGGTTGACGAACGCGTACACGTTCTTGATCACCCCGCTCATGTACGGAATGCGCCCGAGGTCCAGCACGCGGAAGTTGTACAGGTAGACCAGCACGAGGGCGCACAGCAGCAGGAGCTGCGACCACTGCGTGACGTCCCGCAGGAAGACCTTGAGGTCCTTGATCAGCAGGTGGCGGCGCACGGCCGACAGCGGCAGCCGGGGCGCCACGCGGTCGACGAGCGCCAGCCGCGTGAAGCGCGCCTTGCGCGCCTCCTGGGACTTGCTGAAGCCGGCGAAGTACCACCGTTCGTGGGCCGCGCCGAGCAGCACCGTCATGCCCAGGGCGGTGGTCCACAGCGCGCCGCCATGGAACAGGTCGAAGCCGCCCTTGAGACCTGCGAACAGCGCCTCGCCCGCCCAGGACGACGGGAGGAGCGGTGTGATCGGCGACTGCAGCGTCCTGAAGAAGCCCATGATGTCGGGCAGCGACTCGACGCGCAGGAGCTGTTCCGGCCGCACGTAGCGCAGGAGCAGCACGAGGCTGGCCGCGAACAGCAGGCCCATGAGCATCAGGATGTCGCGCGCGCGCCGGGCCGGGAACACGTTGACCAGGAACAGGGTGACGGCGCTCCCGAGCGCGACCGGGATGACGGCGAAGGGCGGGATCGTCAGCGCCGCCGTGAGATAGAAGCCGGCCGGCGCGCACCGCGCCACGCCCACGCCCATCAGCACAGGCATCAGGAAGATGACGACCATCCACGAGGCCTGCCCCACCGTGCGGACGAACCGCGCGTGAAACAGCCGGCGCCCGGCGATCGGGGCGGCCAGCAGCAGACGCAGGTCCTCGGACAGGAAGAACGTCGAGAGCGCCGTGACGACGCCGCTGAACGCGAGGAAGGACAGGACCGCCAGGAACACCCAGGACAGGCCGAGGCGGAGCAGGAAGTCGCCGAGCTCCTCCCAGGCGTCGAGCTGCAGGGTCAGCCAGAACGCGCCCGCGAACAGCGTCGCGCAGACCACGAGGCCGACGGCCCCGAAGAGCAGGGCGCGGGCCAGGTCGCCCCGCTCGCGCCGGCGCGCGCGGTTGCGGGACGACCACACGCCTGGCAGGAGCAGGTAGGGAAACGCGAAGGCGCCGTGCGCGTCGGGGCTAGAAGGCTTCATCGATCTCCTGCAGCCCGCTGCCGCCCGTCAGCTTGAGGAACACCGGCGTGAGCTGCGCGTCCGGACTGCCGGCCATCCGCTGCAGCTCTTCGACGGTTCCCCTCGCGATGATCCGGCCCTTCACGATGATGCTGATGCGGTCGCACATCTCCTGGGCCACCTCCAGGGTGTGCGTGCTCATGAGGATGGCCACCCCGCGCTCGCTCATGTGGCGGAACACGGCCTTGATCAGCCGGGCGCCGCGCGGGTCCAGGCCGACCATCGGCTCGTCCACCAGCAGGGCGCGCGGGCGATGGAGGAAGGCCGCGCTCATCACCAGGCGCTGCCGCATGCCGTGCGAGAAGCTCTCGACCAGCTCGTCCTCCCACTCGGCGAGCTCGAACAGATCGAGCATCTCCGCCACGCGCTCGCCCACGCCGTCGCCGTCCATGCCGTACAGGCCGCCGTGGAAGCGCAGGAACTCGCCCGCGGTGAGCTTCTCGTAGATGAAGGGCCGGTCGGGGATGAAGCCGAGCGAGGCCTTGGCCGCCTCGGTGTCGGTGGCCAGATCGTGCCCGTTGACGACGATGCGGCCGGCGGTGGGCTTGAGCAGGCCGGCGATCATCTGGATGGTCGTCGTCTTGCCGGCGCCGTTGGGGCCCAGGAAGCCATGGATCTCGCCCGGCCGCGCCTCGAGCGTCACGCCGTCGACGGCGGTGAAGTCGCCGAACGTCTTGACCAGGTCGGACACTGCAATCATGTCAAGGGGTTCCCACCCCATACGCCGCCTTCCGGTGGCACAGGTCTCTGACCTGTGCCAGAGCGGCCCTGGTCGGAGACCTGGGCCACCCGACCCTGGCTACTTCCCGCAGCACCAGCGGAAGCCGCACCATCCGTCCGACTTGCGCCCCGACGCGGGCAGCGGGAGCGCGGGCAGCGCGAACGCCGGCGCCGCCGGTGACGGCGCGCCGACCACGATCGGCGTCGACCCGGGAACCAGATCCAGCTCGACGATCGTCATCTTCAGACGTCCGATGAGCGGCAGGATGACCGTCTGCTTGTCGAGCCCGCCGCGCGCCAGCCGCACGTGCGTGGCATCGGCGGGAAACTCGTTGAACGTCGGATCGACGGGCAGCCACAGGCCCCGGCCGTCCGGCTCCTCGAGGTACACCTCCGGCCACGCGTGGTAGTAGAACGCGCCGCGCACGTAGGCCAGGCCGACGGCGATGCGCGCGGGGATGCCCAGCGCGCGGGCCATCGCCACGTAGAGCGCGGTGTGCTCGTTGCAGTCGCCGACCTTCGTGCGCAGCACCTCGAGGGCCGAGGGCAGGCCGATCGTCGGCTTCTTGTCGAGGAGGCCGTTGACGTACCGGGTGAGCCGCTCGGCCTGCACCCGGCGGTCCGTGGCGTCTCCCGCGGCCTTCCGGGCCTCGGCGCGGATCTCGGGCGCGTCGCTCTCGATGAACGGCTCCGGCGCGAGGTAGCGCGCCGCGTCGGGATCCGCCGGTCCGGGCGTCAGGCTCGTCGGATTGACGATCTCGATGGTGTCCCCGTCCACGGTCTGGCCGGCGCCGGTCAGATCGGGGCTCGAGAGATCGGCGCCGTCCAGACGCAGGCGCATCCGCAGCACGTTGCGCGGCTCGTCGAAGGGCGTGCCGGTCGCCGGCACCACCGCGGCGGCCCTGAGCAGATCGGCCTGCACCTGGCCGGACACGGCCATGACGGTGGCTGTCGACGCGGGCTCGCGGACGGTCAGGAGCCCCAGCGGGCTCTCCTCGCGCACCACATCGCCGGTGTCGGTGACCCAGGAGGTCGTGCGCAGTCCCGCGAACTCGAGCGCGACGCGAAACGCGGGGGTCGGCACGTCGCCCACGCGCACCAGCTCACGGCGTCCCACCTCGAGCACGACGGGCGCGTTTCTGAGCGTGGCCGGATCGAACGCCATCCACCGGTACCGGGCGCCGGTCGTGAGTCCCGCGCTCGCCAGGCGCCGGCCCAGGTTGAGCGTCAGCAGGGGCGGCTCGTCGAGGCCGCGCGACTCGGTCCGCGTCGCGCCCGATGACGTGATGTCGAGCACGAGCGTCCACGGCCGGGCCGCGTCCGGGCCGGCGCGCTCGACGCGGCCGGCGACGGCCACCGGACCGGTTCCGGGATCGAGCGAGAACTCGAACGAGCGGAGCACGAACGCCCGGTCCACGCGCGCGGTCGTGCGGATCTTCGCGGCGGCCGTCGCGCCGAGCAGCGTCATCTCCAGCCGCCCGTCCTCCTGCAGCTCGAACCCGTCGTCTCGAGGAACGATCTGGCTGACGGTGAATCCGATCTTCGCGCCGCGGTAGTAGACGCCGTGCCACTCGGCGTCCGATCCGTAGCGGCCCAGATCGGCGGCGAGGCTCACCGAGGCCTGCAGGTAGGACCGGTCGACCAGCGCGGCCATCTGGACCGCCCAGGCCACGAGGACGAGGACGCTCAGCGGTGCGGTGACGCGGCGGGGCAGGGGCCGGATCCACTTCATGGCCGTGCGGCCCCGGGGCGGGAGCGCGGGCTTGGTTTCATCGATGTCGGGCCTTCTCAACGATTATCGGCCAAACCTCGTCCCTGTGCAGGTTTTGTGCCCCGTCGTACGAAGAAAGGGGGCGGTCCTTCCGGTGCGCGCCCATGCGGCGCGGCGGAAGAACCGCCCCCAACTGGTGTGGTCAGCGGCGCGCTACCAGCGCGGCTCGGACCGGCGGCGATTTCCGCCGCCGCCGCCGAACCCGCCCGACCGCTCCGGCTTCGGCCGCGCCTCGTTGACCGTGAGGTTGCGCCCGCCCATCTGGTAGTCGTTGAACTGGGCGATCGCCTTCCCGGCGTCCTCGTCGGAGGCCATCTCGACGAACGCGAACCCGCGCGCGCGGCCGGTGGACATGTCGCGCATGATGTTCACGCTCTCGACGGTCCCGGCCTCCGCGAACAGCTGCTGGAGGTCCGTTTCGCCGACTTCGTACGGCAGGTTTCCTACGTAGAGCTTACGAGCCATGGGTCACTCTCCTGCCCGCTCGTGCGGGAGGTTTCGATGGCGGACCGTCAACGCCCGTTCATCGGTGTGCAATCGCCGAGCATCCGGAATCGGATCTCGAGCGGGATGGAGAAAGGCCCTTCCAGAACTGATGCCGTGCGTGGGCAAAAACGAGGGGGTGAGGCTCGGTTCGACTCTGACGCGGGGCAGTGCGGAAATGCGCTATCCAACCTGACTCGAACAGTATATCACGCCGTCGGAGCCCACCCTAGGATCGAGCGCGCGACGCCGGCCTCAGCCGCGCCAGTCGCTTGACACCCTCGCGCCCCGCCCGAATAATCGGCCCACTTCACGTCTCCCGCGCGCACAGAAGGAAGGGCCCATCCGATGCGAATCACGAAGCTCACCTGCCGGTTCCTCGCGCTGGCCGTCACGCTCGTCCCGCTGTCGGCCGCGGCGCCCGCGCCGCCCGCGTCGCAGACGCTGCAGGCGGCCGGCCTCGAGCAGCCCGTCGAGATCCTGAAGGACCGCTGGGGCGTCTCGCACATCTACGCGAAGAGCGAGCACGACCTGTTCTTCGCCCAGGGCTACAACGTGGCGCGCGACCGCCTGTTCCAGCTCGAGCTGTGGCGGCGCCAGGCGACGGGCACCGTGGCCGAGATCCTCGGGCCGGCCGAGATCGAGCGCGACCGGGGCACGCGCCTCTTCATGTTCCGCGGCGACCTCGCGCAGGAACTGGCCTGGTACCACCCGCGCGGCGCGGCGATCGTCGGCGCGTTCGTCGACGGCATCAACGCCTACATCGACCGCACGCGGAAGGACCCGAGCCTGCTGACGCCCGAGTTCGCCATGCTCGGCGTCACGCCGGGCCACTGGACGCCCGCCGTCGTGATTTCGCGCTTCAACGGCCTGCTCGAGAACGTCACCGAGGAGATCCCGATGGCGCGGGCGGTCGACCTGCTCGGCGCCGACGGCGTGAAGGACCTCGAGCACTTCCAGCCGCCGAACCCCGTGCTGGACCTGGACCCGGCGATCGACGCCGGCCTGCTCACGAACCACGTCCTCGACCTCTACAACGCCTTCCGCCGGCCGATCCGGTTCACGCCGGACGAGCTCGCGCCGCAGTACAGAGGAGGCGCCGGCGCGGTCGCGCGGCTGGACGAAGCGAGCGGCGCCTGGGCGGCGGACCCGCGCGCGGCGCGGCGCGACATCGGGAGCAACAACTGGATCGTCGCCGGCCGCCGCACGGCCAGCCGCCTGCCCATGATGGCGAACGACCCGCATCGCGTGCAGCAGGTGCCGTCGCTGCGCTACTGGGTGCACCTCGTCGCGCCGGGCTGGGACGTGATCGGCGGCGGCGAGCCGGCGCTGCCGGGCGTGTCGATCGGCCACAACCAGTACGGCGCGTGGGGGCTGACGGTCTTCGGCAACGACAACGAGGACCTGTACGTCTACGACACGAACCCCGCCAACCCGCTCGAGTACAGGTACCAGGGCGCGTGGGAGCCGATGCGCGTCGTCAAGGACACGATCGCGGTGAAGGGGCGGGCGCCGGCGACGGTGGACCTGAAGTACACGCGCCACGGGCCCGTGATCTACGAGGACACGGCGCACCACAAGGCGTACGCCGTGCGCGCCGCGTGGATGGAGATTGGATCGGCGCCGTACCTGGCGAGCCTGCGCATGGACCAGGCGCGCGACTGGAAGGAATTCCGCGACGCCTGCAGCTACAGCCGGATCCCCGCCGAGAACATGGTGTGGGCCGGCGTGGACGGCACGATCGGCTACCAGGCCGTCGGCATCGAGCCGCTGCGCCGCCACTGGAGCGGGCTGGTCCCGGTGCCGGGCGACGGCCGCTACGAGTGGGACGGCTACCTCCCCATCGAGGCGCTCCCCCACGTCGTCAATCCGGCCCAGGGTTTCTGGAACACGTCCAATGAATACCTGATGCCGCCGGACTATCCGTATCCGGCGGCCATGCACTATCTCTGGGCCGATGCGTTCCGCGCGTCGCGCGTCGCCGAGGTGCTGGGGTCGGGCCGGCGCTTCACCGTGGCGGACATGGTGCAGCTGCAGAACGACGTGCTGTCGATCCCCGCGCGGTCGCTGGTGCCGCTCCTGCGCGACCTGCCGATGAAGGACGCGCGCGCCGAGGACGCGCGCCGGCGCCTGCTCGACTGGGACGACGTGCTCGACAAGGACTCGGTGGCGGCCGGCATCTACGAGCAGTGGCAGCGCCACCTCCAGGCGGACGTGAGAGACGTGGTGGTGCCGGAGAAGGCGCGGGCCTTCATCGGGACGCCCGGCCTCACCAAGGTCATCGGCTGGATGCAGGCGCCCGACGGCCGGTTCGGCGACGACCCGACGGCCGGGCGGGACGCGCTGCTGGAGCGGAGCCTCGTCGAGAGCGTGGACGAGCTGACGAAGCGGTTCGGGCCGGACCCGGCGAAGTGGACGCTCGGCGCGTACCATCGCGCGCTCATCCATCACCCGCTGAGCCCCGCCCTGAACGCGGACCAACGCGCGAAATACGACGTCGGCCACGAGCCGCGCAGCGGTGACAGCTACACCATCGACGCCACGGGCAGCACCGACAACCAGCGCTCCGGCGGGTCGTTCAAGATCATCGCGGACGCGAGCGACTGGGACAACTCCGTCGGGCTCAACAACCCGGGGCAGTCGGGCGACGTGAACGACCCGCACTACCGCGACCTCTATCGGCTCTGGTCGCGCGGCCGCTACTTCCCGATCTTCTTCAGCCGGGGCAAGGTCGAGTCGGTCACCGAGTTGCGGCTGGACCTGCAGCCGGAGAAGTAGCGCAGACCATCTTCCGTACGTAGCGCAGACCTTCAGGTCTGCGCCGCACGACGCAGGGCTGAAGCCCTGCGCTACGTACCATCTTCCGTACGTAGCGCAGACCTTCAGGTCTGCGCCGCACGACGCAGGGCTGAAGCCCTGCGCTACGTACCATCTTCCGTACGTAGCGCAGACCTTCAGGTCTGCGCCGCACGGCGCAGGGCTCAAGCCCTTCGAGGCGGCGGCCCGGCGCTGACCCTGCTACGGCCGCCGGGGGATGATCCACGCCGAGTCGTGCGGCTGCATGCCGACGTACGGGTAGTAGCCGCGCGCGGCCGACGCGGCCGGCAGCGGCAGGTAGGCTCGTATCACAGACCCAGGTGGGACGCCACGCGGGCGTCCCGCCGGGCGTCACTTCGCGGGCGCCGCGGCGGGCGGAATCGGGTCCGGCACGTGGTTGGCGATGGGCGGGATGCTGCCCAGGTACGCCCAGATGGCCTTGAGATCATCGTCGCTCAGCTGGCTGTAGAGCTGCCAGGGCATCGGCGGCAGGATGTCGCGCGCGGTGCCCATGTGCTTGCCGGTCCTGAGCGCCTTGATGAAGAGCTCCTCCGTCCACACGCCGCTGCGCAGACCCGTGTTCGGGTCGGGCGTGAGATTCGCCGGGAACGAGACGCCCCACGGCCCGCTCCACGCCGTGAGGTCGGCGGTCGTCGCCACGACCCACGGGCTGCCCGGCGCCGGCTGGTAAGGAGCCGGGACGGCTTCTCCCTCGGGATGGCCCGAGAGCATCCGGCTCATGTCGGGCTCCGGTCCGTTCGGGCCCATCTTCTTGGGTGAGTGGCAGTCGTGGCAGCCGCCGGCGACCACGAGCACGCGGCCGCGCTCGATCTGGGACTGGGCGGGCGCCGACGAGGCCACCGACGCGGCCGGGGGCGCGGGCTGACCGCACGCGGCAACCGCCGCCGCCACCGCCAGGGACGCCGCCGCCAGCAGGCGGCGGCACAGGATTTCCCGAAGGTTCGCCGAACCGTGACGTCCGTTGGGGCTCATCGACACACCCTCCTCCTTGCCGAGCTCGAGCAAGCCTCGAGCGTTCCTCCGTGTGGCTGGTTGAGCTGTGGGGCCGGGAAAAGCTCGCGCAGTTTACACCAGCGTCGTTCTGGTGTCACGCGGGCTCGGCGGAAGGGGCGGTCCGAGGATCTCCATGCCGAAGTCGGCCCGGGTCTCGCCGTAGCCGCGCGAGGTCAGGCGCGACGCCGCCACGCCGTGCGCGACCAGCCAGTCCTTGACCGCCGCGGCGCGCTTCTCGGACAGCGTCTGGTTGTAGGCCGGCGTCTCCACGTTGTCGGTGTGCCCGCCGATCTCGGGGGGGTGACCGAAGATATGCCCTGCCCTGTTCAGGAGAGTCAAGCAGGGACCGTCCGGTCCGGCGTCGCGCCCTTACGGCCGGCGGGGAATGATCCACGCCGAGTCGTGCGGCTGCATGCCGATGTGCGGGTAGTAGGTGCGCGCGGCGGGGGCGGCCAGCAGGAGCAGGTACGTGTGCAGCCCGGCGGCCTCGTGCGTCCGCCGGACCAGCTCCCGCCCGATGCCCTTTCCCTGGTGCGCGCGATCCACGGCCAGATCCGACAGGTACGTGCAGTAGCTGAAGTCGGTGAGCGCGCGCGACACACCTGCCAGCTCCGGGCCGATCCTGGCCGTCAGGATGATGTCGGCTCGCGCGAGCATGCCGGCGATGATGTCCCGCCGATCGACCGGGCGCCGTTCGGCGAGGGTGGAACGGACGAGCACGTCGACGAACTCGTCGACATCCAGAGCCGGTTCGAGTTGGTAGGTGACCACGTTCGGTTCCCTCCTTGGTCCGAGGCCCCGGGATCGTAGGCGAAGCGCCCTCCTCCCACAAGGCGGACTTTGGGCTTGATTTCTATTAATCAATTGATTAATTTAATATGAGCATGGGCACGCTGGAAATCCACGGGACCTTCACGAGATGACGGACACGAAGACGGCCATCCTCGATTCGGCCGAGCGGCTGTTCGCCGCCCGCGGCGTCGACGGGGTTTCGGTGCGCGCGGTCCTCGCCGAGGCCGGCGCCAACGTCGCCCTGGCCCACTACTACTTCGGCAGCCGCGACGGCCTGATCCGCGACGTGCTGCGGCGGCGGACGGAGCCGCTCAACGCGGAACGCCTGCGGCGGCTCGACCAGATCGAAGCCGCGGCCGGCCCCGCCGGGCCGCCGATCGAGCCGGTGCTCCGCGCGTTCTTCGCGCCGGCGATCGATCTGCTGAGCGAGCACCCGGACTTCGCGCGTCTGCTCGGACAGATGCACGTCGCCTACACGCCGGCCCAGCGCCAGGTGTTCATCGAGCTGTTCGAGAGCGTGCTGCCCCGGTTCTCGGACGCCATCAAGCGCGCCCTGCCCGCCGGGCTCTCCGGCCCGCAGATCATCAGCCGCGCCCACTTCATGCTCGGCGCCCTCATCCTCACCCTGACCAACTACTCCGACCTCGAGCTGATGGCCCGCGGGCGCTTCGACGCGCCGCGGGGCGAAGCGCTCCTCCAGGAGCTGGTGACGTTTTGCGCGGCCGGCCTCACGGCGCCAGCCGAGGGACGCCTACCGGGGTTGTCGTGAAAGGCCTTCTCATGGACTCGCGCATCCTACGCCTCGATTCGGAGGCCTTGCCGCCGGCCGCGGCCGGCGGCAAGGCCCGGGGGTTGCAGCTCGTCATGCGCGCGCGCCTGCCCGTGCCGCCGGCGTGGGTCGTGCTGCCCGGCGCGTCGCGCGAGGAGATCGGGCGGCTCGAAGCGACACTCGAGCGCGGCGGCCGCGACCTGTTCGCCGTGCGGAGCTCCGCGGGTGACGAGGACGCGCGCGATTCCAGCTTCGCCGGCATCCACGACACGCTGCTGGGGGTCCGGCTCGAAGGGCTTCAGGACGCGATCCGCCGGGTGGCCGCATCGGCCCTGTCCAGTCGCGCGCGCGCCTATCGCGGGCAGCTCGGCCTCCCGCCGCCCACCGGCCCGTGCGGCGTGATCGTCCAGGAGATGATCCCGAGCGAGTGCGCGGGCGTCGCGTTCGGCGCGGGCGGCGATCGGGTGGTCGTCGAGGCCGTCATCGGGCTCGGCGAGACGGCAGTGGACGGCCAGGCGACGCCCGAGGCGCTCGTCATGCGCCGCGCCGGCACGGACTGGCGGGTGGAGCGCCGAACGGCGCCGACGCAGACGCACGCGGTCACGCTCCGCAACCAGCGCCTCGCTCGCGTCCCGCTCGCGCCGGACCGCCAGCACGGCCGCGTCCTCGACGACCGCCTCGCGGGCGAGCTGGCCGACGGCGTCGACCGCCTCGAGCGGCTCGCCGGCCGCCCCCTCGACGTCGAGTGGGCCTGCGCCGGCGGCGCGCTGTGGTTCCTGCAGGCGCGGCCCGCGACGCGCCCCCTCCAGGCGGACGTCCCCGCCGGCGAAACCTGGACGCGGGCGAACGTTCGCGACGTCCTCCCCGACATCCCCTCGGCGTTCGCGCGCTCGGTGCTCTGCCCCGCGCTCGACGGGGCGGAGCGGGACATCCTGCACCGCTACCGCCTTCGAATCGGACGCCGAGGTGCCGCTCTTCACGACCGTTCACGGGCGCCCCGTCTTCAACGAGCGGATCTTCGCGGTCGCCGAGCTCTTCGGCGTCTCGCAGCAGGCGACGCAGGCCGAGTTCGGCGGCTCGGCGCAGCCCGACGACCGCGTGGCGCCGGTGAAGATGACGAAGCTCCTGCGTCATCCCGGCCTCCTGCTGCGCGCCCTCGCGGTGTGGGTACGGGCCGAGCGCGACGCGACCGGCTTCATCTCGAGGATGGACGAGATCGAAGGCCGGCTGGCGGCGGTGGACGTTGCGGCGGCGGACGACCGGCAGCTGCTCGACCTGCTCGGCGAGCTCGCCGGCGGCATGCCGCGCCAGTGGGCGGTCCACGCCATCACCGTCGCCGGCGTCATGACGAACGTTCAGTACAACGTGCTGATGAAGCTGCGCGCGCATCCCACGCCGCGGGCCCTGCTCGCGCGCCTCCTGGCCGGCGGGACGCTGTCGGTCTCTTCGCAGCAGCTGGACGATCTGCTCGCGCTGGCCGACTCGATGCGCACATGGGGCGGAGCCGGCGCGTTCGCGCGCGCGGTGACGCCGGCCCACGCGGCCGCCCGCTACTGGCAAGACGGGCTTCCCGCCGGGCTCTGGCAGGAGGTGGAGCAGTGGCTCGCCCGCTACGGCCACCGGGGGCCGTTCGAGAGCGACCTCTCCTACCCGCGTTACGGTGAGGACCTGCGAGAGCTGGCGCGCGTGTTGTTCCCCATAATCCTGGAGGGACCGCCGGCCGAGTCGAGCCGCGAGCGGCGCCGCCTGGACTCCGCGCAGGCCTGGAAGGAAGTCGAGCGGCTGTGCGGGCCCGCGGCGCGCCGCCGGGTCGAGCGTGGCGTCGGCGATCTCAAACGGCTCATGGCGCTGCGGGAGCTCTTGCGGAGCGCGGTGGTCAAGGTCATCACGCGGCTGCGCCGTGTCGGGCTCGAGCTGGGAAGCAGGCTCACCGCGCGGGGCCGGCTGCGCGCGCGCGAGGACGTCTGGCGCCTGAGCCTCGACGAGCTGACGCGCGCCGTGACCGACGCGGCCTTCGCCGCCGACGTCGCCGTGGCCAGGGAACGGACGCGCGTCGCGGCCTGGCGCCGCATCGAGGTGCCGAACCGCTTCACGAGCGAGGAGATTGCGTCGATGGCCCTTCTCGACCCGCCGGACGGCGCCGGCCCCGCGGTCCTGCGGGGCAACGGCATCAGCCCGGGTGTCGTGGAAGGCGAGGTCTGCGTGCTCGCGTCGCCGGTCGAGAGCCCGCGGTTCCCGGCCGGAGCGGTGCTCGTCGCGCCCGCCACCGACCCGGCCTGGACGCCGCTCTTCGCGCGGGCCGCCGGCGTTGTCGTCGAGATCGGCGGGGCGCTCAGTCACGCCGGGATCGTCGCGCGCGAGTACGGCATTCCGTGCGTCGCGAACATCGACGGCGTCACGCGCCTGCTGCGCGACGGAGACGTCGTCCGCGTCGACGGCTCGTCGGGCGTCGTCGTTCGCGTGCGGACGTGAGTCGAGTGTAGTCGGGTGTAGGGGCCGGCTTCAGCCGGCGCTGACGACCCTCCAGCCCCCGGGGCCTAAGGCTCCTCGCTCAGCGCGACGCCCTCGAGCGCCTGCCGGGCGATGCCCGCGGGAATCCCGAACGGCTCCTCGATGACGAGCGGCTCGAGGCGGGCCGTCCTGCCGCCGGAGGCCAGCGAACCGTCCTCCGGCGTCACGGTCCAGGGGCCCAGACGGAAGCCGGCGGAGAGGGAACGGCGGGGCTGCATACCCGCGTCAGTTATCCCACCGATCGGCGCACCGCATCAACCGGCGCATGGCTCAGCACGGCATCACTCCTCCGGCGCGGCCTCGCGCCCCCCGGAGGGCCCGAAACCGAAGCGCTCGCGGACGCGTTGCCGGAAGCGCTCCCGTTCCTCGTCTGTCATGCGCTCCATGCGCTCCGCCATGCGGTCGGCCATGCGCTCGCCCACGCGCGCGTGGACGCGATCGCGGACCCGCGAGCGGCTGGAGCCGCCGAACCCGCAGCCGCCGAACAGGATCCGGCACAGCGCCAGGATGCCCAGGCCCTGCCAGAAGCCGATCGCCGGCCAGCCGAAGAGCGGCGGCAGCAGCCAGTTCCACAGCAGCTTGACGACCTCGCCGCCCACGACGACGAACAGCGCCAGGCCCAGAATCGCCAGCGGGGCAAAGACGAACCACTTCTTCGTGCTCATGATCGGCTCCTCACGTCCGGGTGAACTCGTCGTAGACGGTCTGCAGCCGCTCGCGCAGCCGCCGCACGGCGTAGCGTTTGCGCGACAGCAGCGTGTTCGCGCTCACGCCGGTCGCGGCCGCCATCTCCTTGAAGCTGCGCCCGTCGAGCTCGTGCGCCACGAACACCTCGCGCTGGTCCCGCGGCAGCTCGTCGATCGCCAGGTCCAGCGCCTCGAGCAGCACGCGGCGGGCGTAGAGCGCGTCGGGCCCGGCGTCCGGCGACGGCAGCAGGTCCTCCACCCGCGGCGCCGCCTCGCCGGCGTCGTCAGCCACGGCGGCGTCGCCGAGCCGGTCCGGCTTCTTCTTCCGGAAGAGATCGATGATGCGGTTGCGCGCGACGCGGAACAGCCAGCCGGTGACGTGGTCGATCGGCATCAGCAGGCGGTTCGCCTCCACCAGCTCGACGAACACGTCCTGGAGGATGTCCTCGACGTCGCCCGGGTCGGGCACCCGGCGCCGGATGAACCGGCGGAGCCGGGACTGCTCCCGGTCGACGACGTCGGCGATTCGCCGGTCCTGTTCGAGCGTCATCGGCTCCCAACTCGCCGCCGCCTGCCCCGCCGTAGCTGCCGCGAAGGCGCCGCCTGCCCCGCCGTAGCTGCGGCGAAGGCGGGGCCTGCTTCTATGGGTGTAGACGGATGAGCGGGTGCGGATATTGTAGGAGCACTCGCGCGGCCCAGCTCCGCCGTCTGGTCCAGCGGCCGGACCACCGCGAAGGTCGCCCTTCTCGCGCCCGGGTCGCCCGCGGGCCGGACGCACGGGCATCGCGGTCGGACGGACGAGCAGGTCGGGCGCACATTCGGATGCCCTGCCACGCGAACCGGACGCTCGCGCATGGCTGCGGGCTCGGGCCTCGGATACCGTGGACGTGCCGCGCAATTCCGCGCGGCCGTCATGGAGGATGACACATGCCAGCCGTTGCCTCGCCCGTATCCGTTGCCTCGCCGCTGACGGCGGTCAGCACGCGCGCACACGCTCTCGCCGAACGCCTCGAACAGGGAGCCCGCGCGCTCGACGCCGCCGCGAGCGCGCTCACCGACGTCGAGTGGCGAACCCGCGTCCCTGGAGACGGTCGCGCGATCGGCGTGGTGGTTCACCACGTCGCGACGATGTACCCGCTGGAGATCCAGCTGGCGCAGGTCCTCGCCGCCGGCGAGGCCATCGCCGACGTGACGTGGAGCACGGTGCACGAGCTCAACGCCAGGCACGCCGACGAGAACCAGGCGGCCACGAAGGACGCGGCGCTCGACCTGCTTCGCCGCAACGCCGCGGCGGCGGCCGCCGCCATTCGCGCGCTCAGCGACGAGGAGCTCGACCGGGCGGCGACGGTCTCCCTCTACGCCGACGCGCCGCTCACGTGCCAGTTCTTTCTCGAGGACCACGCGGTCCGTCACAGCTACCACCACCTGGCGCGGATCCGTGCCGCGCTGGCCGGGGCGGCCGCATGACGAGACGCGCGAGGCTGATGGCGGTGCTGGCCCACCCGGACGACGAGTCCCTGGGGGTGGGCGGCACGCTGGCCCGGTACGCGTCGGACGGGGTGGACGTGTTCCTGGTCACGGCGACGCGCGGCGACGGCGGCCGCTTCCGCGGCCTTCGCCGCGGCGATCCCCGCCACCCCGGCCCGGAGGCGCTGGCGACCCTCCGCGAGGCCGAGCTGCGGGCGGCCGCGGCGGCGCTGGGCGTGCGCGGGCTCTCGCTGCTGGGCTACCCCGACCAGCACCTCGACCGCGCCGAGCCGCGCGAGGCGATCCGGCGCATCGTCGGGGAGCTCAGGCGGACGCGGCCCGACGTCGTCGTCACGTTCGGGCCGGACGGCGCGTACGGGCATCCGGATCACATCGCGATCTCGCAGCTCGCGACGGCGGCGGTCGTGGCGGCGGCGGACGGAGGGTTCGACTCCGGCGGCGCGGACGCCGGGGCGCCGCCGCATGCCGTGTCGAAGCTCTACTACCTGGCCTGGCCGGAATCGACGTGGCGCGCCTACCAGGCCGCCGTCGGCACGCTGTCGTCGGCGGTCGACGGCGTCGAACGCCATGCGGTACCCTGGCCGGACTGGGCCATCACCACCGTCATCGATACCGGCGACGTGTGGCCCGTGGTCTGGCGCGCGGTGTCGTGTCACGAGTCGCAGGTGGCCGCCTACGAGCGGCTGAGGGACCTGCCGCCCGAGCACCACCGGGCGCTCTGGGGCCGGCAGTCGTTCTACCGCGCGTTCAGCACCGTCAACGGCGGGCGCGCTCTGGAGACGGATCTGTTCGAAGGGATCGACGAATGACGAAGCGCTCACACGGACACGCGCCGGCGGCGGACGACTCCGTCCGGCGGGCGCCGC
Organism: uncultured Acidobacteriota bacterium; assembly: GCA_963812185.1. Taxonomy (GTDB): domain Bacteria; phylum Acidobacteriota; class Vicinamibacteria; order Vicinamibacterales; family JAHECP01; genus JAHECP01. The sequence goes on along the minus strand of CAWEUE010000005.1, from coordinate 66,654 downwards.
TCGCCATGGACGCGGCGACCTTCCGCGCGCTGGGGCACCGCCTGGTCGACCAGCTGGCCGAGTCGCTCGACGCGGTGCCGCGCGGCCCGGTCACGCGTGACGAGTCGCCGACCGCGCTGCGGCAGACGCTCGATCTGTCGGGTCCGCTTCCCGAGTCGGGAACCGATCCGGGCCCCCTGCTGGAGCGGACCGCGCGACTGCTGTTCGAGCACTCGCTGTTCAACGCGCACCCCCGCTTCTTCGGCTACATCACGGCGCCGCCGGCGCCCATCGGCGTGCTCGGCGACTTCCTGGCCGCGGCCCTGAACGCCAACGTCGGCGCGTGGGCCCTGTCGCCGGCCGCCACCGAAATCGAGGCGCAGACCGTGCGCTGGATTGCCGGGCTCATCGGCTATCCCGCTGACTGCGGCGGCCTCCTCGTGAGCGGCGGCAACATGGCCAACGTCGCGTGCTTCCTGGCCGCGCGCGCCGCGAAGGCCGGGTGGGACGTCCGGGAGCGCGGCGTCGGCGGCGGCGACGGGCGGCGGCTGCGGGTGTACGCGTCGGTCGAGACCCACACCTGGCTGCAGAAGGCCGCTGACATCACCGGCCTCGGCACCGCGGCGATCCGGTGGATTCCGACCGACGCCGGCCTCCGCATGGACGTCTCCGCGCTGCGCCGCCAGATTGAGGCGGACCGGGCGGAAGGAGACGTGCCGTGCCTGGTGGTCGGCACGGCGGGGTCGGTGAGCACGGGCGCGGTCGATCCCCTGCGCGACATCCGCGCGGTGTGCACGGAGCACGGCGCCTGGTTCCACGTCGACGGGGCCTACGGCGCGTTCGCCGCCGCCCTTCCCGACGCATCCGGCGACCTGCGCGGCCTGACCGCGGCCGACTCGGTCGCGGTCGATCCGCACAAGTGGCTCTACGCGCCGCTCGAGGCCGGCTGCGCGCTGGTGCGCGACCCCGAACGGCTGCGAGCGGCGTTCGCCTATCACCCGCCCTACTACCACTTCGACGAGCAGGCGACCAACTACCTCGACTACGGGCCGCAGAACTCGAGAGGGTTCCGCGCCCTCAAGGTGTGGCTCGCGTTGAGGCAGGTTGGAGCGGAGGGCTACCGCAGGATGATCGCCGACGACATCCGCCTGGCGGGAGCCATGGCGGACGCGGTCCGCGGCTGCGACGAGCTGGAACTGGTGAGCCGCGAGCTGAGCATCACCACGTTCCGCTACGTGCCGCGCGATCTGCGGCCGAACGTCGGAGACCCGGCCGTCGAACGCCACCTCGACGCGCTCAACCGCACGATCCTCGACCGTCTGCAGCGCGGCGGCGAGGCCTTCGTCTCCAACGCCGTCGTCGGCGGGCGCTACTTCCTGAGAGCGTGCATCGTCAACTTCCACACCACGCGCGCCGACGTGGAGGCGACCGTGGACATCGCCGCCCGGGTCGGGCGCGAGGTGGACGCCGAGCTGCGCCGGGCGACGTGACGGGCCGGCCGATCGATTCGCGGTCGTCCGATTCGCCTCGCCTTCACGCCCTCGAACGTGATCCGCACCGGTGCGATCGCGCCGTCCGGGCGGAAGCGCATCTCGTCGATGCACACCTCGCGGTGGTTGCCGTTCGTGTCGCCGAGCGGGCGGCGATGGTAGACGATGTACCAGGTGTCGGAGCCGGGCACCGGGATGACCGAGTGGTGCCCGGCGCCGGTCGCGACCTTCGGGTCCTGCTGCAGCACCTTGCCGACGCGCGTGAAGGGGCCCGTCGGTGAGTCGCCGACGGCGTAGGCCACGCTGTAGTCCGGCCCCGTCCACCCGCCCTCCGACCACATCAGGTAGTACTTGCCCCCGCGCCGGAACACGAACGGCCCCTCGACGTAATGCTCGGGCGTCACGTCCTTGAACGTCTCGCCGTCGGGAAACGGCCTCAAGGCGAGCAGGTCCGGCGTGAGGCGCGCGACGACGCAGTGCCTCCAGCCGCCGTAATAGAGATAGTACTGCCCGTCGTCGTCGTGGAAGACGAACGGGTCGATGGGCTGCGCGCCGTGGTGGAACGCGTTCACGAGCGGCTTGCCGAGCGCGTCCCTGTACGGACCTTCGGGCCGATCCGCGACGGCCACGCCGATGCCGCCCTCCTCCGCGTCGCTCTGGATGTCGTTCGCCGCGAAGAACAGATAGTACTTGCCGTTGGCGTGCACGGCCGACGGCGCCCAGAGCGCGTAGGCCGCCCACGGGACGTCCTTGATGTCCAGCACGCGCGGGTGCTTCGTCCAGTGCACCAGGTCGTCGGACGAGAACGCGTCGAAGAAAGTCTGCTTCAGGTACTGCGGGTTGATGGCCTGCTTCTGCCGCGCGGTGACGTGCGCCGCGTCCAGCGGGCGCCCGGTCGGGTAGTCGTCCGACCAGGTGGGATAGATCCAGGTACTCGCGGCCGTAGACCACGGCCTCGGGGTCGGCGTACCAGCCCTCGATCACCGGGTTGCCCGACAGGCCCCGCGCCTTCAGGCCGGCGTCGGGCTTCTGCGCCGCCGCGCCGTCGCCGGGACCGGACCAGAGGAGGAGCAGGACGAGCGTGCCGATGGCGCGCGCGAACCGGGTCATTGCTGCCCTCTCCGCCACACCGCCGGCGACTCGCCCACGAGCTTCTTGAACGCCCGGCTGAAGGCCGCCTCCGACTCGTAGCCCACCGCGCCGGCCACCTCCGCCACGCGCCCGCCCTCGCGCAGCCGCCGGGAGGCGAGCTGCATGCGCCACATGGCGAGGTACTGCATCGGCGGCTGTCCGACCATCTCGGCGAACCGGTCGGCCAGGACCGATCGCGAGACGCCGGCCGATCGCGCGAGCCGCTCGAGCGTCCACGCCTCGGCCGGCGCTGCGTGCAGCGCGGCCAGCGCCTGCCCGACGACCGGGTCGCGCAGGCCCGCCAGCCAGCCGGTCTGGGCGGGCGGGAGCCCCTCGACGTAGCGCCGCACCGCCTCGACGAACATCAGCTCCGACAGCCGCGCCAGGATGTTGTCGCGGCCGGCGCGCGCGTTGCCCGACTCCCGCACGGCGATATGGATCAGGGTGGCGAGCCACCCGCTCGCGGCCTCGCGGCCCGCGCCGGGCACGTGGATCACCCTCGGCAGCGCCGCGAGCAGCGGGTTGAAGGGCCGCTCGTCGCACCCGAGGAAGCAGCACACGAGCCGGGCGCGGTCGGGGCCGCCACCGCCGCGCTCGTACACCAGCGGCAGCGGCGTGCCCGGGCGGCCGAAGATCGACAGGTCGGGCGTGGACCGCAGGCCCGGCGCGCTCGACAGCACGTGCGCGTCGCCCTGCGGGAAGACGATCAGATCGCCCTCGTCGAGGCGGATGGGCTCGTCGCCGACCGCGTGCGCCCAGCACGCGCCGCGGACCACGAGGTGGTACTCGATGACGCGTTCGACGCCCGGCATCACGAGCGCCGCGATCTCCCGCGAGGGCGGGGCCTCCGCCACCCACGGCGAGCTGAGCTCGAAGTCGAAGTAGACCGCGCTGGTCAGGTGGACCGACCGCAGGACGTCCGACAGGACGTCAGCCGGCGCGCCGGCGCCTCGCGCGTCGGACGCGCGGGCATCGGGGTCGGACGGATGAGCAGGTCTGGCGCACATTCGGATGCCCTGCCGCGCGAATCGGACGCTCGCGCATGGCTCTCACACCGCCGCTCGCCTACCTTGGGGAGGCGCCGCGCACTGCCGCGCGGCCCGCTTGGAGGGTGAGTATATGACAACCGTGGCTTCACAGGCGTCCGGCGTCCCGCCGGTCCCGAACATGGTGCTGTGCGATCCGGCCATCCCGCCGGACCGTCTGCGCGCGATCAAGTCTCGCCAGCAGGCGATCTGGGCGTCCGGGGACTACGCGGTGATCGGCGCGACCTTGCAGATCGTGGGCGAGCTGCTGAACGAGGCGGTGGACGTGCGCGCGCTCGATCGGGTGCTGGACGTGGCGGCCGGCAACGGCAACGCGACGCTCGCCGCCGCGCGGCGCTTCGCGACCGTGACGTCCACCGACTACGTGCCGGCGCTGCTCGACCGGGGCCGCCGCCGCGCCGAGGGCGAGGGGTTCGGCAACGTCACCTTCGAGGTGGCCGACGTCGAGGCGCTGCCCTACCCGGACGCGAGCTTCGACGTCGTCGTCTCCACGTTCGGCGTGATGTTCACGCCCGATCACGCGCGCGCCGCCGCCGAGCTGGCGCGCGTGTGCCGGCCGGGCGGCCGCATCGGGCTGGCGAGCTGGACGCCGGCCGGCTTCGTCGGGCAGATGCTGCGCCTGGTGGCGAGCTACGTGCCGCCCGCGCCGGGGGTCCTGTCGCCGCTGCTGTGGGGCACCGCCGATCACGTGCGGGCGCTGTTTCCGGACGCGGCGGCGATCGCGCACACGACGCGCACGTTCGCCTTCCGGTACCGGTCGGCGGAGCACTTCGTGGAGGTGTTCCGGAACTTCTACGGTCCTGCGTACACCGCGTTCCGCGCGCTCGACGCCGACCGCCAGGCCGCCCTCGAGGCGGATCTCCTCGCGCTGCTCCGGTCGCTCGACCGCGGTGGGGCCTCAGGCCTCGTCGTGCCGGGCGAGTACGTGGAGACCGTGATCACGAGGTGAGATCCGTGGCTTCTGTCATCGAGCACTACGCGTCGTGCCTGGCGCCGGTCTACACCTGGGCGGAGGGCGGCATGGAGGCCGCCCTCGCCCGTGGCGCCGGCGACGTCGCTCCGCTCGGGCCGGCGCCGCCGGATGGTGCGGTCGCCGTCGATCTCGGCGCCGGCGCCGGCGCGCATGCCGTCCCCCTCGCGCGGAGCGGCTTTCGCGTCATCGCCATCGATCAATCGGCGCACCTGCTCGGCGAGCTGCGCCGCCACGCGGCGGGCCTCGACGTGCGGGCGGTGCAGGCCGACCTGGTCGACTTCCGGGCGCACCTCGACGCCCGGCCGAACGTCATCGTGTGCATGGGCGACACGCTGACGCACCTGACGGACGTAGCGCTGGTCCTCAGGCTCTTCGACGAGGTCGCCGACGCGCTGGCCGACGGAGGCCGGTTCCTGGCGACGTTTCGCGACTCCACCGCGCTGCCGGAGGGCGACGCGCGGTTCATCCCGGTCCGGAGCGATCCGGAGCGGATCCACACGTGCTTCCTCGAGGCGCGCCGGCGTCATGTCCTCGTGCACGACATCGTCCACCAACGCCAGGGCGCCCGATGGCGGATGCGGGTGAGCCACTACCGCAAGCTGCGGCTGTCGCCCCGGTGGGTCGCGCGCATGCTCGAGCGGGTCGGGTTGACGACCGTCGTGGAGGGAGGGGCGCGCGGCATGGTGCGCGTGACGGCGACGCGCCCGCCCGGCAGATCGCCCGGGTCGCCAGGGTTCAGCCCCGGCCCCGGGCAACCAGTCGCCAGAACTGGGTCTCGTTCAGCAGGGTGATGCGATGGCCTCGCTCGCGCAGGCGCTTGATCTCCATCAGCTTCAGCCCCGCGTTCCGGCCGGCCGCCTGCAGCGGGTTGGGGCGGCCGCGCACGACCACCGTCGTCTGCGACGAGGGCGCGCCGTGGACGATGGCGCCCGCGCGCTTCGCCGCGCGCGCCGCGTCCGCGCGCGGCTTGCTGAGGATGCCGGTGAACGCCAGGTGGACGCCCTTCAGCGAGCGGACCGCGCCGGCTTTCAGCACGCGCGGCGGGTTGCGCAGGGCGTCGATCAGCTCGTCGGCGCTCTCGTAGCGCTTCCGCCGCTCCCCGATGCAGCGGTAGATGACCTCCTTCAGGTGGTCGCTGCACTCGAGGCCGCGGATCTCGTGCTTGAGGATCCGCTCGCGCGCGTCGCCCTTCACCAGCATGCCGACGAGCTGCCCCACCTGGTACACGTCGTCGCGCGCCTGCCACTTCGGCGCGGCGCCCGCCAGGATGTCGCTCGGCGCGGTCATCACGTTCAGGGTGTGCGCGGTGACGCCGCGCCGGTCGCTCTGCGGCCGGACGATGCCGAAGTCGCCGAGCTTGAGGGCGTGGCCGTCGCACACGAACACGTTGACCGGCGTGAGGTCGCGATGGAGCATCTGGCCGCGGTGCAGCCGGCCGAGCACGTCGAGGACGCCCGCGATCTCGCGGCGCACCGCCCGCTCGGTCCACTTCCGGCCGGGGCGCGCCAGGAAGGCGCTGAGGTCGCCGTGCCGCGCGTACTCGAGCGCGAGGCAGTAGAGGAGCGCGCCGTTCGGGCGCATCAGCGGGAACCGGTCGTACACGCGGATCGCGCGCGGGTGCCCGCCGAGGAGCTGGCCAAAGTACGCCTCGGTCAGCCAGCCGTCGATGCGCGGGCTGACCTTGATGCAGAGCGTCCGGGGCACGTCGCGCGCGCGGCTCAGGCGCGTGGCGAGGTACGCCTGGCCGAACCCCCCGGCGCCGAGCAGGCGGTCGATGCGGTAGGCGATGCCCGTGTCGGCGCTGACGATCTCCTGCCCCGGCTCGACGAACGCGTGCACGGCCAGCCCGGGCGCGCGCAGCGGCCGCGCCGTCCGGGTCGTCGCCCGCGACGGGTGGAGAGATTTCGCCATGGGAAGATCCGGGAACTCGGAGGCCGGGCCGGACCGGCTCCTCGCATGGCTATCATAGCCGTACCCGTGGAGCTCAGCGCTCGGCGCGGTGCTCCGATTCCACCAGCACCACGCCCGCGCCGACGCCTGGCGGCAGGTTGAGGCGGCCGGCCAGCCGCCCGAGGTCGATCCCCTCGCGGATCGTGCCCTTCACCTTCACGCGCGCCCCGTCGCGCGGCACGCCGCGGTCGGAGACCACCCAGAGCTGTCCCGTCCCGTCGGCAATCCGGTACGCCCCGCGATCGGCGACCGAGAAGCTGTCCCTCACGGTGCCGACCACCTCGACGTCGTGGTTCCGGTAGTGAGAAGGGTCCGCGAGAATCTTGTCGATCGGGGTCACGCAGGCCGCCGCGACGAGCGCGCCCGCCGAGGCGACGCAGACGCCGAGCGCGCGCCGCCAGTTTCGTCGCACCATCGGTAGCACCTCCAGACGACCGCGGGTTCCTCCGGCGATGCGCGTCGGTGAGCTCAGGAACCCAGCTTCTCGACCACGCCGCAGGCGATCCGCGCGCCGGCATTCCCTGAAGGGTCGCTCCTGTAGTCGTCGGCCCCGGCGTGGATCACCAGCGCCGTGCCGCCGGAATGGAACAGCGAGTTCGGCCCGCCGCCCAGCGTGACGTCGGGATCGGTGTAGGAGAAGGTGGCCGCGCCCCGGCTGTCGGTCTCGAAGTTCGGCAGGTCGCCGGCGTGCGGGCCCGCCGGGTTGTCCTTCCCGTGCTGCTTCATCGTGGGGTTGAAGTGGCCGCCCGCGCTCGTGAAGCCCGGCGCCTCGCACGTGCCGACGGCGTGAATGTGCAGCGCGTGCGTGCCCGGCGGCAGGTTGGTCACCGACAGGGTGATCGTGACGCCCGGGCCGGGCATCGCCGGCACGAGGGTCGCGGTGCCCACCCGCACGCCGGCGGCGTTCACCAGCGTGGCCGTCGCGCGCGATGGGGTCTGGCCGGACGTGGACGCGGCGACGAGCAACACAGGTATCCAGAGCAGGTGTCGGGGCGACATGGCTCGTCTCCTTTGTGAGTGTGAGGCCGAAGCTTCACTCTAGCGGCGGCTGGCCGAATGCGCAACCATCGAGCCGGGCCGTCCCGTCAGCGCGCGGGCGGTCCGGGCGGCGCCAGGGCGAACCGGGCGCCCGTGAGCTCCTCGGAAACCTCCCACAGTCTGCGAGCCGCGTCCTCGTCCTGCGCCCAGGGCGCAACCTTCGCCCTTCCCGGCGGGCCCTTCATCTCGCGACGGCCCTGCGGACCGAGGTAGTCGCCGCCGGCCACGTCCGGGGCCAGCGCCGCCATGACGGTGGAGAGCGCGGCCTCCCGCGGCGGGTGAAAGACGAACGGTCCGGCCGTGTAGCGGACCAGCGCCCGCAGCCAGGGCTTCACCGTCCGAGCGAGCTCCGTCTCGGACACGCCGGGATGCGCGGCCACCGAGAGCATCCGTCTTCCCGAGCGCTCCAGACGCCTCTGGAGCTCCTTCGCGAACAGCAGGCACGCCAGCTTCGTCTGCGCGTACGCCTGGTACTTGTTGTAGCCCCGCTCCCAGTTCAGGTCCTCGAACCGGATCCGCTTGGGCGGCTGCCGGTGCGCGATGCTGCTGAGCGTCACCACTCGCGAGGAGGGACCGTCGGGCATCACGTCCAGCAGCAGCGAGGTCAGCAGGAAGTGGCCGAAGTAGTTGGCCGCCATGTGGCCTTCGAAACCGTCGGCCGACCTCGTATAGGGGATCCACATGACGCCGGCGTTGTTGATGAGCAGATCGAGCCGCTCGTGCCCGCTCCGGAAGGCGCTCGCGAACTCACGGACCGACGACAGCGCGCTGAGGTCGAGATGCATGAACTCGAGGTCGGCGCCGGGCACGTCGGCTTCGATCCTGGCCCGGGCCCGCAGGGCCCGGTCCTCGCTCCGGCAGGCCATCACGACCGTCATGCCCTTCTGGGCCAGGTCGCGCGTCGTCTCGTAGCCGAGACCGGTGTTGGCGCCGGTCACGATGGCGAGCCGTCCTCGTTGGGAGGGAATGGCGCCGAGGTCGAAGGTCATGGCCGTCCAAGTTACTACCGCGAGGCGCCCGCGAGACAGCGGATCGCGCCAGACTTCTGGCGAGGAGCGCCAGAAGGAGCATCTTGACGTCGTGTAGTTCACGACATAAACTAATTCCCGTACTTGAACCATGGCCATTGAGCCTGTGGGAGGACCGGCATGACCGGACACGCGGACCAGCTCGAGCGGCGGCTCTTCCGGCAGTACCTGGGACGACGGCCTGCTCGACGTCCTGTCGGGCGTCGGCGCGCTGGCCGTCGGCCTCAGCTGGGCGGTCGATCTCGTGGCGCTCGGCGCTGCCGTGCCGGCAGTGCTCGCGGCGCTGTGGGTCCCGCTCCGGCGCCGCCTCGTGGAGCCCCGCGCCGGCCTGGTGGAGTTCGCCGATCAGCGGGTCGAGCGAAACCGCCGGGGGCTGGTCGGAAGCGCCCTGCTCGGCCTCGCCGCGCTCGCCGCCTTCGCGGCGCTCGCCTTCTGGGCCGCCCCCAACCCGGGCGGCCCCTGGCGGGCGATGGCGCCGGCGCTGCCCGCGCTGCTCCTGGGTCTGCTAGCGGTCGTGGCCGGCCTCATCCTCGGCCTGCTCAGGTTCGTCGTCTACGCCGGTCTCTTCTCGGTCGCCGGCCTGGGCGTGGCGGCGACCGACAGCCGGCCCGAGGTGGCGATTCTCGCGGCCGGGCTTCTCGTGCTCGCGAGCGGAGCCTGGCGCATGAACCGGTTCCTGCGCCTCGAGGCCGAGAGCTGAGTAACCGGCACATGCACGACGTCAAGCCGCCGGTCCCGCGCGTCGACGCATTCCTGCACGAATTGGTACGGCTGCGGCTGCTCGTGTTCCTCTCGGCGATCAAGCGGGCCGACTTCGTGTACCTGCTGCGGCAGACCGGCCTCAGCCGCGGCAACCTGTCGGTGCAGATGACCAAGCTCGCCGAGGCGGGATTGGTGGAGATCGAGAAGAGCTTCGTCGCCAACCGGCCGCGCACCGTCTATGCGCTCACGGGGAAAGGACGCGCGGCGCTGCGCGCCTACAAGGCGGAGATGAGCGCGCTGCTCGAGACGCTGCCCGACTAGAACGAGCCACGAGCCAGACGGAGACCGAACGATGAAGATGAAGAAGAGGGTTGAGTCGCAGGTCGTCAACGCCTGCCTTGCGAGCGCGGTCCTCTACTGGGTGCTCGACCTGAGCGCCGGGGATCGCACCTTCATCGACTATGCCGTCATCGGCGCCGTCTCGCTGGCGATCCTCTGGAACGTCGTTCAGCTGAGCCGGCGGCTGCACCGCGCCGGCGGCGCCAAGGATGTCTGGCACGTCCAGCGCACGGTGCTGTTCTGGATCGTCGGCCTCCTCAACACGGTCCTCGCCCGACCGGAGCAGGTGGGTGGCTGGCGAACCTGGGTCGGCGCCGTCCTGCTGGTGGTCGCCGCCGCGGACACCGTCGCCCTCTTCCTCAAGGAGCGGAAGGCCATCCGGCCGCCGGTGGAGGACGCGGCTCACGGCGACGCCGTGGGGTCGGCCTCATGACCTGTCCCGTGATCCCTCCCTCTTGACGACGCGCCGGCCCCCGGCGCAACATCAGTCCTACACCCGTCACGTGAGCCAAAGGAGATCGACATGAGCGGGGTCCGTGTCCTCGTCGGGACGCGCAAGGGCGCGTTCGTGCTCACCGCCGACGGCGCGCGCGCGCGCTGGGACGTGAGCGGCCCTCACTTCGGCGGCTGGGAGATCTACCACTTCGCCGGGTCGCCGGCCGACCCGAACCGCCTGTACGTGTCGCAGTCCACCGGCTGGCACGGCCAGCTCATGCAGCGGTCGAACGACGGCGGCCGCTCGTGGGAGGCGGTCGGCAACAAGTTCGTCTACGACGGCGTGCCCGGCACGCACCAGTGGTACGACGGCACGCCGCACCCGTGGGAGTTCAAGCGGGTCTGGCACCTCGAGCCCTCGCCGGACGACCCCGACACGGTCTACGCGGGCGTCGAGGACGCCGCGCTCTTCCGCACGACCGACGGCGGCGCGACGTGGCACGAGCTCGCCGGCCTCCGCGGCCACGGCACGGGCTCGCGCTGGCAGCCGGGCGCCGGCGGGCTGTGCCTGCACACGATCCTGCTCGACCCGGCGAGCCGCGAACGGATCGTCGTGGCGATCTCCGCCGCCGGCGCGTTCCGCACCGACGACGGCGGGAAGACGTGGCGGCCGATCAACCGCGGGCTCCACTCGCAGTTCCTGCCGGAGCCGGCGGCCGAGGTCGGCCACTGCGTGCACCGCATCGCCCGGCACCCGTCGCGGCCCGACGTGCTGTTCATGCAGAAGCACTGGGACGTCATGCGCAGCGACAACGGCGGCGACCAGTGGCGGGAAGTGAGCGGCAACCTGCCCTCCGACTTCGGCTTCACGATCGACGTCCACGCCCACGAGCCCGAGACGATCTTCGTCGTCCCGATCACGAGCGACTCCGAGCACTACCCGCCCGACGGCAAGCTGCGCGTGTACCGCAGCCGCACGGGCGGCGACGAGTGGGAGGCGCTCACGAACGGGCTGCCGCAGCAGGACTGCTACGTGAACGTGCTGCGCGACGCGATGGCCGTGGACCGGATGGACCCGTGCGGCGTGTACTTCGGCACGACGGGCGGGCAGGTGTACGCGTCGCACGACGCCGGCGACTCGTGGGCGCCGATCGTCCGCGACCTGCCGGCCGTGTTGTCGGTGGAGGTGCAGACGTTGTAGCTGACGTTGGTTGTGAGTCTTGAGTCTTGAGTTCCGAGTCGTGAGTTCTGAGTTCTGAGTCCTGAGTCGCTCATAACTCAGAACTCACAACTCATAACTCATGACTCACAACTCACAACTGACGACTGACAGAGTTACACCATGACCATCCGTGTGGAGCTGCCGGCGCACCTGAAGACGCTGGTGCGGGTGAACGGCGAGGTCGCGGTCGAGGTGGAAGGCGCCGCGACGCCGCGCGCGATCCTCGACGCGCTGGAGGCGCGCTACCCCGTGCTGCAGGGCACGATCCGCGATCACGTCTCCCTGCGCCGCCGGCCGTTCGTGCGTTACTTCGCCTGTTCCCAGGACGTCTCGCACGACCCGCCGGACGCGCCGCTGCCGGACGAGGTGGCGAGCGGCCGCGAGCCCTTCCTGATCATCGGCGCGATTGCCGGCGGGTAGCGCGGGCCCGGCGGACCGCCTCAGACGTGCCGGAGCGGCGCCTGGCCGACGGGGAATACGTTGAACCCCATCTCGAAGAGCGCCGCGTGATCGAGGACGTTGCGCCCATCGAACACGAACGCGGGCTGCTCCATCGAGTCGAGAATCCGCCGGAAGTCGAGGCCCCGATAGAGGCCCCACTCGGTCAGGACCGCAATGGCGTGGGCGCCGGCAGCGGCCTTGTAGGGATCGTCCTCGAACTCGACGCGTCCCTTGGCGTCGGCGAGATCCACGCGTGCCGTCGGGAGCGCCCTGGGATCGGTGATCACGACGCGGGCGTGCTCGGCGAGCAGCCCGCGCGCCACCGCCAGCGCCGGCGACTCGCGCGTGTCGCTGGTGTCGGCCTTGAACGCGACGCCGAACAGCGCGATGCGCTTACCCGCCACCGTGTTGAACATGCTGGCCACCATGGTGCGGACGAAGCGGGCCTGCTGCCACTCGTTCATGCGGATGACGGATTCCCAGTAGTCGGCAACCTCCTGCAGGCCGTAGCCCTGCGCGATGTACACCAGGTTCAGGATGTCCTTCTTGAAGCACGACCCGCCGAAGCCGACGCTCGCCCTGAGGAACTTCGGTCCGATCCGCGAGTCGGTGCCGATCGCGTGGGCGACTTCCGCCACGTCGGCGCCGGCCTGCTCGCACAGCGCGGAGATCGCGTTGATCGACGAGATCCGCTGCGCGAGGAACGCGTTGGCCGTCAGCTTCGACAGCTCCGCGCTCCAGACGCTGGACTCGATGATCCGGTCACGCGGGACCCAGGTCGCGTAGAGCTCGACCAGCGTGCGGCGGGCCTCGAGGCCGGCGGCGGTCTCCTCCGAGCCGATCAGCACCCGGTCGGGCTCCTCGAGGTCGCGGATGGCCGTGCCCTCGGCGAGGAACTCCGGATTCGACAGGATCTGGAACTCGAGGCCCTTGCGGTTCGACGCCAGAATGCGCGTCATCGCGGCCGCGGTCCGGACCGGCAGCGTCGACTTCTCGACGACGATCTTGCCCGCATCCGCGTGCGCGACGATCTCGCGCGCCGTCTTCTCCCAGTACCTGCAGATCGGCCGCGCGGCCGGCCCCCTCCCCGAAGGACTTGGTCGGCGTGTTGACCGACACGAAGATCACGTCGGCCTCCCGGATGCCGGTCGCGACGTCGGTCGAGAAGAAGAGATTGCGCCCCCGCGCCCGGCGCACGACCGCGTCCAGGCCCGGCTCGTAGATGGGCAGGGCGTCGCTGTTCCACGCCTCGATCCGCTGGTGGTTGACGTCGGTCACTGTGACCCGGATGTGGGGACAGCGATCGGCGATCACCGCCATGGTGGGTCCCCCGACGTAGCCGGCGCCGATGCAGAGGATTCGCAGTGCGTGACTCATGGGCGATCGGGCTCGAAGGCTCTCTCCTCTTAACACACTCACCGTGCCGCCACAAGAGGACGAACGTCGCCCGACCCAGCCCTCCTCGCGTGGCGCGGGCACCGAGGTGTGCGCCCTCACGGCGCAGGGCTGAAGCCCTGCGCCACGTCACCTGCTCTTTCGTAGCGCACACCTTATCGAACACGAACGCGGGCTGCTCCATCGAGTCGAGAATCCGCCGGAAATCGAGGCCCTGATAGAGGTCTCACTCGGTCAGGACCGCCATGGCGCGGCCGCCGGCAGCGGCCTTGTAAAGGATCGTCCTCGAACTCCACGCGTCCCTCGGCGTCGGCGACTCGCGCGTGTCGTGGCGCCGCCACGCCCGCCTTGACAGGCGCCACGATTCACCCCAAACTTGTCGCGAAATCCGTCCATTCCGGCGAATCTTCGATCCTGCCGCCGGCTGGCTGCGGCCGGCGCCGCCCGGGGGCCGCGACGGCCGTTCCGCGCGACCGTCGAGGCCGATCACGCGGAGACGCGCCATGACTGAGTTGGTCCAGCTCACCATCGTCGTCGCCTTCTTCAGGGCCGCCACGGTCTTCTGCGGGCTCGCGGCCTTGGCAATGGGCTATCGGCTCTTCTCGGTCGGCGTCTACGAGCGCGCCGGCGATCTCAAGGCCGCCTGGGGCGATCGGAGCCTCCTGCTGAAGCAGGCGGCGCCCGGCACGTTCTTCGCCCTCTTCGGGGCGGTGATCGTTGTCGCCGGCATCAGCGCCGGGCTCGGCGTCTCGCATCGGACGACGACGGGCCCCGGCGGCGGACAGGTCGTCGGGGAGACCGTACTCCGCTCGAACGTCCTGTCGCGGGCCAACCTGATCGACGGGCAGTACAAGAGCGGAGAGCTGACCGCCGAGCGGGCGTACGAGGCCCTGTATCGGCTGGTCACGACCGCCGGAACGGAGGGCCAGTGAAGCCCCTGGTCCCCGCGCTGATCGTCGGCGTCTCGGTTCCCGTCGCGCTGCTGGCCGTCCGGCCGGACGCCGTGCCCGAGGGCCCGATCGTGAAGCTCGTCGTGAAGCGGGCCTCGGCGGTGAACGGCGACCAGGGCACGGGGTTCTTCAGCGACGACCACGGCCAGGTGATCACCGCGTACCACGTCGTCGAGGGCGCGGATACGATCACGGTCGTATCCTCCGGCAGGCTCGGAACGGTCACGGACGTCCAGGTGGAGCGGATTGCGCCGGCGTTCGACCTCGCGGTGCTGCGGGTGAAGCACCCCATCGACAAGACGCCCTCGCTGCCGATCGACTACAGCTCGAGCCTCTCAGGCGACCTCGAGCTGGCCGGCTTTCCGCGCAACGGAATGCTCGGGCGGTTCCAGGGACGGTCCACGAGCCCGGAATTCATCCACGCCGAGTCGATCCGCGACCGGCTCGGAGGCCGGCTGTTCCAGCACCCGCTCGACGTCATCCAGCTCGATCTCTCCATCTACTCCGGCCTGAGCGGCGGGCCCGTCGTCGGTTCGCGAGGGGTCGTCGGCGTGCTCTTCGGGAGCTATGAGGAAGGAGGTGGCATCGGCTGGGCGATCCCGACGAAGTATCTCCACCAGATCGGCTGGACTCATGTCAACGCCGCGCCGGGCGACGTGAGATGGCCGCCTCTCGGGCTCCTGGCGAGGCCCTGGAGCAATCTGCGGAGCGCGGTCGTCGTGAACCCCGACGCGGCCGAGATCTTCGAACGGTTCATGGGCGAGTCGGCGGGCATGGCCGCGATCCTCGACGGGATGCAACGTTCGGCGTACGCCACGCAGCTGGCGTTCATGGCGCTGCGTCCCTTCTATCAGCAGCTCCTCGGGGATCGGACCCTCCAGAACGATCCGGCCGCGGCCCGCCAGCTGCTCGAGCCGCTCGAGCGCAAGGCCTTCGGCTCGTTCAAGGTGTTTCTCGACGACAGCGACCAGTTCGCGCGGCACGGGCGCACGCTGTCCGTCGCGCTCACGAGCACGATAACCTGGATCACCCGGGAAGGCGGCCTCGATGCCCGTCAGGGGCAGTCGCTGGCCGGAGAGATGCGCGGCATCCGCCGCGACCTCTCCGGAATGACGAAGGGCATCGACGCGTATCTCGGGATCGACACGCGCCCCCTGCTCGCCTCGATGCCGACCTTCACGCGGGAGATGCAGACGGCCGGCAACGACTTCGTCGCGCAGGCGCGGGCGCGGGCGAAGCTCGTGGCGACGTGGACGCCCGCCATCGACCGGTACGCGTCGCCCGACGCGCTGCTGTTCATGTCGCGGACGATGAGCGCGCTGAGGCGCCTGGGCTCGGTCATGGAGCCGTACGTCTACCGCGAGCGCTGAAGCCGCGGAGCAGCCCATCCGCCGGCGCCGCGTGGCTGCCCGCCCGGCTCCCAAGCGGCCCAGGAGAACGCCCGGCGCGGCGGAACCACGGCGCCCGGGCCCAGAAACGTGCTATACTGCCTGCCGATTCTGCTTTTCTGAACCCTGTCGCCGCCCCGGCGTCCGCCGGGATCCTGCCTCAGCGTCATCAGAGCTTCGGTCACTGCGGGGGTGCATTCCCCCGCGTCCCCGCGCCGGACACCGGAAGGGCGGGCCGGGGACGGCCGGTGAGGTTGGTGGGAGGGCGCGGCGGGTTCGGCGAGGCAGAACGACACGACGGGGCACCGTCAATTCGACAGGAGCGGTCATGGCACCAACGAACGGGACGATCAAGCGGCTGGTGAGCGGCAAGGGTTTCGGGTTCGTGGCGGCGGAAGACGGCAACGAGTACTTCTTCCACCAGTCCGCCTGCAACGGCGTGCAGTTCGACGACCTGCAGGAAGGTCAGGCCGTGACCTTCGAGAAGGGGCAGGGTCCGAAGGGCCCCCGCGCAGAAGACGTCAGACTGGCCTGAGGGGCCGGCGCCCCGCCGGGTCTCTCACGACCCGCGACACCATCTCGCGTCGGGCGGATCGAGCCCGGATGGGCTCGATCCGACCGGACGAAGACGCCGTCCGGCACGGCCCGCGATCGACTCCCAGAGGAGCACGCGACCGTCGAACCCCTTCTCTACCGATCGGACCTCGGCTCGCGCGCGTCGGGCAGCGCGCGGTAGGACGCCGCGCGAACGAGGCCGCCGCGCTCGTCGAGCGGGCCGTCCGCGTTGTTGAAGTTCACCGGCAGATCGTCGGGATGGCGGACGGGCCAGGTCCGGGCGACGCCGAAGTGCAGGTGGGGCAGCGACGTGCCCGACGAGCCGCTGCGCGCGACGGCTTGGCCCGCCGACACCGTCTCGCCCACCTTCACGGCGATGCTGCCCTTCTCGAGGTGACCATAGAAAGACGACGACCCGTCCGGGTGCTCGATGTAGATGCCGTTGAAGCGGCGGCCTCCGTCGGGATACCCGTCGATGACGCGCCTCACGACGCCGTCGCGGGCGGCGGCGACCACCGCCCCGACCGGCATGAGGAAGTCGATCGACATCTGCCCGTCGCGCCCGTGACTGACCGGACCGCAGTAGGTCTGGAAGACCTCGTAGGTCTTCCCGGCCGGGTACGGAAGCCGATAGGGCGAGTCGGCCGGGTCGCCGAACGTGGCGTGCTCCAGGCACGACGGCGTCTGTGGATCGGCCGGGTTGCCGGGCGCCGCCGCGCATCCCGCCTGGACCAGCCCCACGACGGCCAGCCACATCGTCGTCTCGACGAGCCGTTCGGTTAAGCCGATCACTCGGTCCTCTCTTGTCGGCGCGCGTCGGCCTCGACGCCGTGCAGCCCTGGTCGACGAGCGGCCCCGACGCGAGGTGCCGCTGGATCGCGCGCGAGCGGATCGAGCCCGCGGGGCTCGATCCGCCCGGACGCAGGGATCGTCAGGATCAGGCGAGGTCGAACCGATCGAGGTTCATGACCTTGTCCCACGCGGCGACGAAGTCCTGCACGAACTTCTTCTGCGCGTCGTCGGACGCGTAGACCTCCGCGAGCGCGCGGAGCTGCGAGTTCGAGCCGAAGACCAGGTCGACGCGGCTGCCGGTCCACTTCACCGCGCCCGTCTTCGCGATCGCGGCCCTCGAAGGCCTCCCCCGCCTCGGACGTCGGCTTCCACTCCGTGCCCATGTCGAGCAGGTTCACGAAGAAGTCGTTGGTCAGCGTCCCGGGCCGCCTGGTGAACACGCCGAGCTTGGACTGCTTGTGGTTCGCGCCCAGGACGCGCAGGCCGCCCACGAGCACGGTCATCTCGGGCGCGCTCAGCGTCAGCAGCGCCGCGCGGTCGACCAGCAGGTGCTCCGCCGGACAGTCGTGCCGGTTCCCGGCGTAGTTGCGGAACCCGTCCGCCGTCGGCTCGAGCACGGCGAAGGCCTCCACGTCGGTCTGCTCCTGCGACGCGTCCGTGCGTCCGGGCGTGAAGGGCACCTTGACGTCGTGCCCGGCCTTCTTCGCCGCCTGCTCGACGGCCGCGCAGCCGCCCAGCACGATCAGGTCGGCCAGCGAGACCGCCTTCTTCTTGCGGGCCTGCGCGCGGTTGAAGTCCTGCTGGATCCTCTCCAGGGTCTTCAGCACCTTGGCCAGCCCGGCGGGGTTGTTGACCGCCCAGTCCTTCTGCGGCGCGAGACGGATGCGCGCGCCGTTGGCGCCGCCGCGCTTGTCGGTGCCGCGGAAGGTGGCCGCCGACGCCCAGGCCGTCGAGACCAGCTGCGAGATGGACAGCCCCGACGCGAGGATCTTCTTCTTCAGAGCGGCGATGTCCGTCGGCGCCGATCCGTTTGTAGGCCGCCTTCGGCACCGGGTCCTGCCAGATCTGCGGCTCCTTCGGCACGAGCTTGCCCAGGTACCGGGAGACGGGCCCCATGTCGCGGTGCGTCAGCTTGAACCACGCCTTCGCGAAGGCGTCGGCGAACTCGTCCGGGTGCTCGTAGAAGCGCCGCGAGATCTTCTCGTAGGCCGGATCGAAGCGCAGCGACAGGTCCGTCGTCAGCATCGTCGGCGCGTGGCGCTTCGACGGATCGTGGGCGTCCGGAATCGTGCCGGCGCCCGCGCCGCCCTTCGCCACCCACTGGTGCGCGCCGGCCGGGCTCTTGGTCAGCTCCCATTCGTAGCCGAACAGGTTCCAGAAGAAGTTGTTGCTCCACTTCGTCGGCGTCGTGGTCCAGGTGACCTCGAGGCCGCTGGTGATGGTGTCGCCGCCCTTGCCGGTGCCGTAGCTGCTCTTCCAGCCGAGGCCCTGCGCCTCGAGGGGCGCCGCCTCGGGCTCGGGACCGACGTGGTCCGCGGGGCCCGCGCCGTGGGTCTTGCCGAACGAGTGCCCGCCGGCGATGAGCGCCACCGTCTCCTCGTCGTTCATCGCCATGCGGCGGAACGTCTCGCGAATGTCCTTCGCCGCGGCGACCGGATCCGGGTTGCCGTTCGGCCCTTCGGGATTCACGTAGATGAGGCCCATCTGCACGGCCGCGAGCGGATTCTCGAGGTTCCGGTCGCCGCTGTAGCGCTCGTCGGCGAGCCACGTGCGCTCGGCGCCCCAGTAGGTCTCGTCGGGCTCCCAGACGTCCTCGCGTCCGCCGCCGAAGCCGAACGTCTTGAAGCCCATCGACTCCAGCGCGCAGTTGCCGGCGAAGACCATCAGGTCGGCCCACGAGATCTTCCGGCCGTACTTCTGCTTGATCGGCCAGAGCAGCCGGCGCGCCTTGTCGAGGTTCACGTTGTCGGGCCAGCTGTTGAGCGGCGCGAAGCGCTGCATGCCGGCGCCCGCGCCGCCGCGGCCGTCGTGGATGCGGTAGGTGCCCGCGCTGTGCCAGGCCATGCGGATGAAGAGCGGGCCGTAGTGGCCGTAGTCGGCCGGCCACCAGTCCTGCGACGTCGTCATCACCTTCTCGATGTCCTTCTTCAGGGCGCCGAGATCGAGCGTCTTGAACTCCTTGGCGTAGTCGAACGCCTCGCCCATCGGATCGCCCGCGGGCGGGTTCTGGTGGAGGATCTTCAGGTTCAGCTGGTTCGGCCACCAGTCCCGGTTCGACGTGCCCTTCTGCGTGTCGCCCGAAAACGGGCACTTGCTCTCGTCCATGTTGTCTTCTCTCCTGCTGGTTGCAGCGCGGTGAATCAGAGCGGGTTCATTCTCGGGCCTGGGAGGCGCACTCCGGACAGCGCCCCCAGTAGACCACTTCGGCTTCGTCGATCTCGTAGCCCCTGCCGTCGGAAGGCGTCAGACAGGGCGCGGCGCCGACGGCGCAGTCGACGTCGACCATGCGGCCGCACGTGCGGCAGATCAGATGGTGGTGGTTGTCGCCGACCCGGGCCTCGAAGCGGGCAGGTGAGCCCGCGGGCTGGATGCGCCGGACGAGGCCCTCGCCGACCAGGACGCCGAGCGCGTCGTACACCGACTGGACCGAGATGGCCCCGATCTCGGCCCTGCGCGGCCTCGGCCACGCCGTCGGCCGTGATGTGCGGCCGGCCCGACACGGCCCGCATCACGGCCAGTCGCTGGGCCGTGACCTGGATGCCGCGCTGACGAAGGAGTTCCGCCGGGTCGGTGGGCATGGGACGGTAGAATAATCCAAAGATTGGATTAAATCAAAGTTCCCGCCGACCGACAGGTCCGCTTACCCGCCCCATCGGGTTGTGAATCCGCTCCTCAGTCCTCCGGGAGGACGTGCGTGGGCTGAAGCCGCGCGGCCCGGCGGGCGGGCAGGTAGCTGGCGATGAACCCGACCGTCGTCAGCAGACCGACGGCGGCGGTGACGGCGATCGGATCGGTCGGCCTCACGTCGAACAGCATCGCCGTCGCCGCCCTGGACGCGACCAGCGCCAGCAGGGCGCCGAGCGCCAGGCCGATGCCCACCAGGACGATGGCCTCTCGCATCACCATCCGGACGATGGATCGCCGGCTGGCTCCGAGCGCGAGACGGATGCCGATCTCGCTTCGGCGGCGGGCCACCATGTAGGCCATCACGCCGTAGAGCCCGATGCTGGCCAGCACGATGGCCAGCACGCCGAAGAACCCCGACAGGGTGGCCATCAGCCAGTCCCGCAGGAGCGTCTCGCGCACCATGGTCGGGAAGGCGCGGAAGCTCAACGTGATCCGGGGATCGTGGCTCGCGGCCATCTTCGCGACCGCGGACCGCACCCCGGCCAGCGACAGCCCCGATCGCAGCACGACGCGAAGGTCCGTGCCGGGGTCGCGCTCCTGCGCCGCGGCCCTGTAGACGATCGGCGGGAACGGCTGCCTCAGATCGGCGTAGGTCGTGTCGTTCACCAGGCCGACGATCTCCATGGTCGACCACTGCTGCGGTCCGGTCCGTATCTGAATCCGCTGCCCGATGACCGGCAGGCCTTTGAGATAGCGCCGGGCGAACGTCTGATTGACGATCGCGACGGCAGGCGATCCGCTGGTGTCGCGATCGTCGAAATCACGCCCCGCGGCGAGCGGTATCCGCATCGTCTCGAAGTACCGCGCGCTCACGGCATTGAAGCTGGCGGGGAGAGGCGTCTCGGGGCGCTCCTCCAGCCGCACCTCGTCTCGCCAGCTCCACCCGCCGAGCGGCACGATGGACACCTGGGCCGCGGATGTCACGCCGGGAATCGACCGCACGCCGTCGACCAGCTCGCGCTGCAGGGGCAGCCGCCGCTCGACGGGAATCGCGGCGCCGCCGAAGTCGATGTCGGCCACCGCCAGGTTGTCGCCGCTGAAACCGGTGTTCACTCCGGTCAGGTTGCGCAGGCTGAGCGTGAAGAGCAGGGCGACCAGGACCATCACGAGCGACAGGGCGACCTGCGCCACGACGAGCCCGCGCTGCCACCCGGACCGCCCGCGGCCCGCGCTCAGCCCCCGGCTGCTCATGCGCATCACCGACTCGAGCGGCGCCGAGGTCGCGCGCAGCGCCGGCGCGAGCCCGAAGAGCATCGTCGTCGCGAGCGCCGTCGCCGCCGTGAAGGCGAGGAGTCGCCAGTCGAGGGCGATGGGCACGGACAGCGGATCGCGGCCGGTGCTCAGGAACCTGACCAGCAGGGCGCTGATCTCGCGTGCCAGGATGGCGCCCAGCAGCGTGCCGATGGCGGCCAGCAACAGGCTCTCGGACAGCAGCTGGCGCACCACCCGGCCGCGCGACGCGCCGATGGCCAGGCGCACGGCCATCTCACGCGTGCGGGCGCCCGCCCTCGCCAGCAGCAAGTTGGCGAGATTGGCGCACGCCACGAGCAGGACGAGCGCGGACAGTCCAAGGAGCAGCCACAGCGGCGCCTCGTACCTCGTGCGCAGCGAGGAGAAGCCGCCGCCGCGCGGGACGGCCTCCAACCGGTACTTCCGGTACACCTCGACCTGTTCCGGATCCAGGCGCTCCGACGCCGTCTCCCGGAACAGGGCCGGGGAGATCGCCTGCAGCTGCGCGGTCGCCTGTTCGACCGACCAGCCGGGACGAAGGCGTCCCATGGCGGAGAGCCACCAGTTGAAGCTGTCGTCGAGCAGGCCGGAGTCGCCGCGAAGCACCGCGGCCGCGCAGATCGGGACCGCCACGTCGAACTGGCGGCCCACCTCGACGCCGTAGAAGCCCGCCGGCGTGACGCCCACGATGTCGAACGCCTGGTGCTCCAGCCGGATCGGACGCCCGACGATGTCCGGGGCGCCGCCGTACTCGCGCCGCCAGAACGCGTCACTGATGACCGCCGCGCGCGAGCCGCAGCCGCGCTGGTCGTCGGCGGCGCCGAGGAGGCGGCCGCGGGACGCCGACACGCCGAGCATCTCGAAGAAGCCGCCGCTGACGAGGATGGCCTGCGCGTATCTGACCTCGCCGCCCGCCGCGAGATTGAGACGCATCGGCGCCCACGCCAGCATGCTGGAGAACGCCCGCTGGTCGGCGCGGAGCCGCTCCCACTGCGGGTTGGTCAGCTGGGCGTACCGGGTGATGACGTTGCCGGGGCGTGGCTGGGTGCCGGCGGGCCGCACCTCCACGAGCTGGCTCGGGTCCTTGACCGGCAGCGATCGCAGGCGCACGACGTCGAGCAGCTGGAAGATCGCGGTGTTGGCGCCGATGCCCAGCATGAGCGACAGCAGGGCCACCGCCGTGAAGGCGCGGTCGTGTCGCAGCCGTCTCGCCGCGTAGCGGAGGTCCTGCCAGATGGTCTCGACAAGGGCGAGCGTGTTCATCTCGTAGATCTCCTCGCGAATCCGGAGCGGGTTCCCCAGCTTGCGCTGCGCGGCCCACCGGGCCTCGTCGGGCGCCACGCCGCGCGCGATGAGCTCGTCGGTCTCGATCTCGAGGTGCGCCTCGAGCTCCCGCGCCCGTTCGGCGTCCCATCGGCTGCGGCGGAAGAAGCGGGCCCATCCCATGCGATCACTCGGTGGCAGGCTTGACGATGCGGTTGACGGCGCGCACCAGGTCGTCCCAGCGGCTCTCCTGCTTGAGGAGCTGCCGGCGGCCGAGAGACGTCAGGCGGTAGTAGCGCGCGCGGCGGTTGTTCTCGGAGGTGCCCCAGTACGACGCGATCCATCGCCGGTCCTCGAGACGGTGCAGGGCCGGGTAGAGCGATCCGTATTCGACCTGCAGCACCGCGTCCGAGCGGTGCTCGATGTCGTGCGCGATGGTGTGGCCGTGAGCGGGGCCGAGCAGCAGGGTCTTCAGGACGAGCAGGTCCAGGGTTCCCTGCAGCAACTCGCCTTCGAGCGCGGCGCTTCCACGTTTCGGCATGGGGCACGTGACTCCAGGAGATTATCTTCTGCAACGGCGCGCTAAGGGCTTAGACGAGGAAGCCGCCCAAAAGGATGCGGCTCGCCACGGCCGCAGATGTGCTATACTGTAGCCCGATTCTGCTTTCCTGAACCCTGTCGCTACCCCGGCGTCCGCCGGGAACCTGCCTCAGCGTCATCAAAGCTCAGCGACCCGGCGCGGCGGAAACGCACGCCGGGACCGTCAATTCGACAGGAGACGTGTATGTCAGCAATGAACGGAACGATCAAGCGGCTGGTGAGCGACAAGGGCTTCGGCTTCGTGGCGGCGGGAGACGGCAACGAGTACTTCTTCCACCAGTCCGCCTGCAACGGCGTGCAGTTCGACGACCTGCAGGAAGGCCAGGCCGTGACCTTCGAGCGAGGTCAGGGACCGAAGGGCCCGCGCGCGGAAGACGTCAGACTGGTCTGACGGCCGACCTCGGCGGAGTCGCCCAGCACGACCCGCACCTGATGGGTGCGGCCGTCATCGACGAGGGGAATCGCGACCGCGCTCACCGGGGCCCCGTCCAGGTCCGCGCTCGCGACCCCTCGACAGCGGCGGTCCGGATTCGCGACCGCGATCTCGTAGCGGGCCGAGCCGAACCGCCAGTCGATCCGGTACTCGGGCCACGACGACGGGATGCACGGATCGACGGCGAACGTCGCGCCGTGGCGCCGCAGCCCGAGAATGCTCTCCAGCCCCGCGCGATACATCCAGCCGGCCGAACCCGTGTACCAGCTCCAGCCGCCGCGGCCCGCGTGCGGCGCGCGGGCGTACACGTCACCGGCCATCACGTAGGGCTCCGTCTGGTATCGGGCCACGTCGGCGGGCGTGCGCGCGTGGTTGACGGGGTTGAGCATGTGGAACAGCTCGGCCGCTTCGTCGCCGCTTCCCAGCCGCGCCAGCGCCATCACAATCCACACCGCCGCGTGCGTGTACTGGCCGCCGTTCTCGCGAACGCCCGGCGGGTAGCCCTTGATGTACCCGGGATCCCGCTCCGATCGATCGAACGGCGGGCTGAGCAGCAGCAGGATCTGCGAGCCGCGCGAGACCAGGGACGTGCGGACCGCGTCCATCGCGCGTTCGGCGAACCGTTGCGGGACCGCGCCCGAGAGCACCGCCCAGGACTGCGCGATCGAGTCGATCCGGCACTCGTCGTTCTGCGCGGATCCGAGCGGCGTCCCGTCGTCGTAGTACCCGCGCCGATACCACTCACCGTCCCAGGACTGCTGGAGCGCCGTCGCGAGGCGGCGGGCCTCGTGCCGGTAGCGGTCGCCCCTGACGCGGTCGTTGCGCGCGTCGCACAGCGGCGCGAAATCGTCGAGCACGCGGTGGAGGAAGAACCCGAGCCAGGTGCTCTCGCCGCGTCCGGCGCGCCCCGACGCGGTTCATGCCGTCGTTCCAGTCGCCGCTGCCGAAGAGCGGCAGGCCGTGCGCGCCGGCGGTCAGGCTTCTGTCGATCGCGCGCACGCAGTGCTCGAAGAGCGTGCCGTCCTCGGACGAGATGCCGGGCTGCGCGTACGCCTCCTGCGCGTCAGGCGCCAGCGGCGGCGCCTCCAGGAACGGCGCCCGTTCCTCCAGCACGGCCACGTCGCCCGTCGTGCGCACGTAGTCGGCGACCGCGTACGGGAGCCAGAGCAGGTCGTCGGAGCAGCGGCGTGCGGAGTCCGCGCCCCGACGGCTCGTGCCACCAGTGCTGCACGTCCCCCTCGACGAACTGCCGGCCCGCGGCGCGCAGCAGGTGCGCGCGCGTGAGATCCGGCCGCGCGAACGACAGGGCCATCACGTCCTGCAACTGGTCGCGGAAGCCGAAGGCGCCGCCCGGCTGGTAGTAGCCCGCGCGGGTCCAGAGGCGGCAGCTGACGTCCTGGTACAGGAGCCAGCCGGTTCATCAGGACGTCGAACGAGTCGTCCGGCGTCCGGACGTGGACGGTGTCGAGCGTGCGGTTCCAGGCCGCCCGCACCTTCGCGAGCGGCCGCGGCGGCGTCGTCCACCGATCGGTGGCGATCGATCAGCGCGCGGGCGTGGTCGCGCATCGTCGCCCTGGCCCAGCAGAAACACGACGCGACGGCTCTCTCCGGGGTTCAGGACGATCCGGACGTGGAGCGCCGCGCACGGGTCGAGTCCGGCCCCGAACTGCCCTGAGAGCGCCACGTGGCCGAGCGCCGCCGGCCGCGCGAGCGAGCCGTTGCGTCCGATGAACGACAGACGGTCCCCCGTCGCGGAACACGGCGTCTCGCTCGCGCACGCGAACGCCACGCGGCGCGCGAACTCCTGGTTGTACGCGTTCCGGGCGAGGACGGCGCCCGTCCTCTCGTCGCGCGCGGTGACGACGTGCAGGTGCTCGCCGTCCCTCGGCGGTCCGAGCACCCAGTCGTTGTAGGCGAAGACGCTCAGCGTGCGCGGCGCGGCGCCGTCGTTCGTCAGGCTGAGGAGCCGAGAACTTCACCGGATCGGCGGCGTCCACGAACACGTCGAGCTCGTGGCTGATGCCATGCGACGCCCGCGAGAAGCGCGAGACCCCCGCGCCGTGGCGCACGATGAACCGTCCGCTCAGCGGCCCCCGGCTCATGGGCCCCGGCGTGGGCGACCAGGCCTCTCCCGAGTCGTCGTCGCGAACGAAGAGGGCCTCCGCGGTCGGGTCGGAGACCGGGTCGTTGGCGAACGGCGTGAGGCGGTTCTCCCGGCTGTTGTCCGACCACGTGTGCGCGGAACCCGAGGCGGTGACGATCGTGCCGAAAGACGGGTTGGCGATCACGTTCGCCCACGGCAACGGGGTGTTCTCGTCGCCGTCCGGGGTGATCACGTACTCCCGGCCCTCGTCCGCGAACCCGCCGAGGCCGTTGGCGAGCGTCAGGGCCGGCACGGACAGGCGCGTGCCGGGCGGGGTCGGCGCGAGGCCGGCATCCGACGGCGCCGCGGCCAGCACGTCCGGCGCCGCGATCGCCCGGACGGGATGCGGTCGATCGAGCTGCGCGCGGAGGTCGCCCCGGTCGCCGCTGAGGACCGCGCGCGCGACCGCCTCGAGCAGCGTGCGTTCCGCGCCGCCCATCCGATCCCCGCGGAGCAGGTACGCGCCGCCCGGCCGGTGTTTCCACGCGCTCCACGGGCCGCTGTCGAGAAGCGCCGCCAGCTGCGCCTGCATCTCGTCCAGGTAGCCGACCGGGTGCTCGTTGAGGATCACGACGTCGGCGATGAGGCCCTTCAGGCGCCAGTACTCCTGCGCCTGCAGGACCTGACGCACGAGCAGCAGGTCGTCGTCCGCGACGACACGCACGAGCAGGATGGGCAGGTCGCCCGAGATGCCGTGCGGCCACAGGCTCGCCTGACCGAGCTCGTTCGACGCGAGCGTCTCCGGGCTCGCCCGGAGCGATCCGTCGGTGAACAGCACGCGTGAGGCCAGCCGCTCGAACAGGCGCGCCTCCTCCCTCGAGACGCCCAGATGGCGCAGGCCGCTCTGCGCGTGGGTGAAGGCGAGCGCAAAGGCCCGCGACGACGGCGCTGGGGTCGTGGTACTTCTGCGCGAGCGCCACGGCCGTCTCACGGTCCGACGCCATGCCGGTGGCGAACGAGAGCCGCACCGACGCGCCCGGGGGCAGCCTGATGCGCTGCCGCAGGCTGAGCACGGGGTCGAGCACGACGCCCGTCGTCCCGGACAGGGTGCGCCCGTCGAGCGCCAGCGGGCTGCCGACCGTCCGCCCGCGGCCGAGGAAACGCGCGCGATCCGTTTCCCACTCGATCGGTCCCTGCGGCCGGCCTTCGAGGCTGAGCACGTGCATCGCCCACGCACCCGGCTCACCGGGCTCCCGACGCCGCCGGTGGCCGACGAGCGCGGCGCTCGCGGGCAGGTACTCCGTCTCGACGAAGAGCTTGCCGAAGGCCGGGTGGGCGAGGTCCGCGGCCGGCGGCGCCAGGACGATCTCCGCGTAGCTCGTGACGTCGATCTCGCGAACGCGGGCGCCGTGATTGGTCACCGTCACCCGCCGCACCTCGACGTCGTCCTCGGTCGAGACCGCCACATCGAGCCGCGTCGACACCGCGCCGTCCCGGCGCTGGAACGTCGCGCGCTCCGCCAGAAAGGTGACCGTGTAGTCGTCGGGCTCCCGGTCCATTGGATGGTGCGTCGCGGACCAGGTCGAACCGCTCCAGACGTCGCGCAGGTAGACGAACTGGCCGCCCGGGTCGCACGTCGAGTCGTGGCGCGACCTCGTCACCGCGAGACCGCGCCAGAAGCTGGCGCCGCCGCCGGCGTTGGTCACGACCGCGACGTAGGTGCCGTTCGAGAGGAACTGCGCGTGCGGAAAGACGGTGTGCGGCGACCGATAGCGCCGGACCGGGACGGCGGCCAGGGGCGCGGCCACCCGCATCTCGTCGAGCGGCCGCGGCTCGGCCGTCGGCGTTCCGCGCGGCATGCGCTCCTGCAGCAGCAGCTCGGTCGCCTGCACCCGCGGGTCCGCGTGGAACCGCTCCACCATCGTGTCGCCGAGCAGAGCGTTCGCCAGCGCAACGAGGGTCATGCCCTCGTGATGCGCCAGACAGGCACGGACGACCGCGCCCCTGAAGCGAGCCGGCTCGCCCGCTTCACGCTCGTGACGCTCGGGGTCGCGGTTCGTGTAGTCGATGGCGTCGTAGAAGCCGTACTCGCTCTCGAGACCCGCGGCGGCCAGCCGCCGCAGGTTGGCGGCGCTCTGCACCGGATCGATCATCGCGGCCAGGGCCGTCGCGTAGGGCGCCACCACCAGCTCGTCGCCCAGGCCACGCTTCAGGCCGAGGCCGGGGACGCCGAAGGCCTTGTACTGATAGGTGTCGTGCCGGTCCACGAGATTGTAGGCCGACTCCGAGATGCCCCACGGCACGCCGCGGGTGGCCGCGTAGTCGATCTGGCGGCCGACGACCATGCGGCAGGATTCGTCGAGGAGCGTCTCCGGGTAGCTGCGCATCAGGAGCAGCGGCAGCAGGTACTCGAACATCGTAGCGTTCCACGACAGCAGCACGGGCCGGCCCCGGACGCCGGTGACGGAGCGCCCCAGATGGAACCAGTGCAGCTCGGGAACGTCGCCTTTCGCAATGGCGATGAAGCTCGCCAGGCGCGCTTCGGAGGCCAGGAGGTCGTAGTAGGAGTCGTCCAGGCGGCCCGGCCCTTCGGCGTCGGCGAGGCGATAGCCGATCGCGAAGAGGTGCCGCCGCGAGTCGTAGAGGAACCCGAAGCGCATGCCGTCGAGCAGCGCCGTCGCGCGCGCCGCCGACCGCTCGAGGCGCGCGCCGTCCTCCGGCGTGGGGGCGCCGTCGGCCAGCCGCCGCAGCCCGACGGCGAGCGTGAGGAGCGCGGCCGCGAGGTTGCCGCTGTCCACCGTGGACACGTAGCGCGGGCGGCAGCGGCGCCAGCGTGCGCGTGTCGTACCAGTTCAGCAGGTGGCCCTCGAACTGGTCCAGGCTCTCGACGGTGTCGAGCGTCGTCTCGATCCGGCCGGCGAGATCATCGCGGCCGATGAAGCCGAAGTCGTGGGCCGCCAGCGCGGCCAGCAGCCCCATCCCGATGTTGGTGGGCGACGTGCGGTGCGTCACCCGGAGCTCGGGCACGGTCTGGATGTTGTCCGGCGGCAGGCCGTGGTCCTCGGGCCCCACGAACGTCGTCGAAGTAGCGCCAGGTCCGGATCGCCACCTGACGCAGGAACTCGCGGTCGCCCGCGGCGAGGACCAGCCGGCGCGCGGGCATCGGCCGGCTGAGCGCGAACGCGATGAACGGCGCGGCCGCCCACAGGGCCAGGACGGGGAGCGCCACGGGCAGCGCGCGCGGCTGGGCCAGCGACACCAGGACGAGACCGGCGAGGGCGATGGACGGGCTCGCCATCATGCCCCTCAGGAACAGGCGCAGGTCGGGCGGTCCGCCCCGGGTGGCGCTCGCCGCCGCGGTCTCCCACTCCAGGAGCCCGTGCTGGGTGATCCCGAGGCGCACGAGCGTGATGCCGATCGCGTGCAGCATCTGGTACGCCTGATTGGCCATGAACGCGAGCTGCAGGGCCGCTTGCGCGGCGGCGGTCCTCAGGTCGTCGGCGGCGGCCCGCAGGAACACGGACCAGGCCTGGTCCCGGCCCGGACCACCGAGCGTCTCCAGCGCCCGCGAGAGGAGGGGAAAGGCGATCGCCGCGAGGCCGATCGCCGTCCAGGCCGCCGCGCGCCCCGGAAGCACGGTCCACCCGAGCAGGAGCAGGGCGGCGGTCGCCGGCGCCAGCAGGCTTCGCCGCAGGTTGTCGAGGATCTTCCAGCGCGAGATGAGCGGCAACCGGTTGCGCTCGATGCCCGCGCGGGTCGGGACGAAGGGCCACAGCCACCACAGGATCTGCCAGTCGCCGCGCACCCAGCGGTGCTGGCGTCTCGCGTGGGCGAGGACGCTCGACGGGTAGTCATCCACCACTTCGACGTCGCTGACGAGCGCGGTGCGCGCGTAGATCCCCTCGAACAGGTCGTGCGACAGCAGCGCGTTCTCGGGCACCCGACCCTCGAGGGCGGCGATGAACGCGTCCACGTCGTAGAGGCCCTTGCCGGTGAAGATGCCTTCGCTCGAAGAGATCCTGGTAGACGTCCGACACGGCGGTGGTGTACGGATCCACGCCGGTATGTCCGGCGTAGGTTCGGGCGAAGAGCGAGCCCGCCGCGCTCGCCATCGTCACGCTGACGCGGGGCTGCAGGATGCCGTAGCCCTCCGTCACGCGGCCGAGCCGTCGATCGACCTGCGGGCGGTTCAACGGGTGCTCGATGATGCCGATGAGCTTCTTCGCCGCGTCCCGCGGCAGGCGGGTGTCGGAATCGAGCGTGATGCAGTAGCGCACGGTGGGCAGGATGTCGCGCTGCCCGACCTGCACGGCGAAGCTCGTGTCCGTCGCGCCGCGCAGCAGACGGTTGAATTCCTCGATCTTGCCGCGCTTGCGCTCCCAGCCCATCCACGCCTGTTCGCGGTCGTTCCACCGCCGGGCGCGATGGAAGAGATAGAAACGGTCGGCGTGCTCGGGGCCGAACCGCGCATTGAGGGCCTCGACGCCGGCGCGGGCGGCCGAGAGGATGGCGGCGTCCCCGGGAACGTCGCGGAGGGCGGCGTCGGTGAAGTCGCTGAGGATCGCGAAGTGAATGCACGGGTCCAGGTTCCCGAGCGCGAGCACCTCGAGATGCTCGACGAGCGCCTCCACGGCCTGGACGCTCGTCAGCATCGTCGGCACGATCACCATGGTGCGTGCGGTCTCGGGAATCCGGCCGGCGAACTCGAGGCGCGGCAGGCGTCTCGGCGGCGCCAGACGCGCCGCCAGACGTTGGACGAATGAGACCGCGACTTCACTCGCGGGCAGCAAGAGGAGCAGCGCCGCGGCGACCTGCGCGGGGAGGGACCCGCCGCCGCGCCGGAGGTACCAGACACCGGCGGCGACCAGCAGCGTCGTCAGGAGCCCGATCGCTCCAAGGTAGACGGCGGTCGCATGGGCGAACGCGAGACGGCGCAGGCGCCCGGCGAGAGGAGGACGATACGCGACGTCGGCTTCGAGGTCGCGGCGCCCCAGATCGATCAGGTGGTAGCCCACGTGAGCGGCGCGGTCGGCGGTCGAGCCGTCCACGGCCCGCTCGCGGGCGTTCTCGACCGCCTTCAGCGCGACCCGGATCTGGGCGTCGCCGTCGGGCGCGGCCATGCTCTCCACCGCCTGGCGCAGGCGGTCCCGGCTCAGGAAGTCCATGCGCCCGTACACGCCCGCGGGATCGCGCTGCAGCACCTGCTCGACGAGGCTCACCGCCTCGAAGTACTTCCCCCAGTCGAGCGTCGAGCACAGGCGAAGGCTGGCGACGACGTTGGCCACCGACACCTGGGCGGCCGCCTCGCGCTGGTTCTCTTCCCGCACCGCGTCCTCGGTGGTCGTCTGCAGGGAAGCCAGGTGCGCCTCGACGGCGCGGTGCAACGGCAACAGACGCGGACCGTATTCGCGCATGCGGTGAAGCAGCTGAACGACGTACGCGGGATGGAGAACGGGCGGCAGCACCGGCGCCCGGCCGCGTGCCCGCCCCTCCATCCGCGACACGTCGGCGTCGGCGGCCCGCCGCGCGGCGCGGGCCCGCAGCGTCTGGTCGGCCAGTCGTCTCAGGTTCTCGATGAGCGCCAGCTTCAGCATGCTCGGCCAGGCCCAGAGCTCCCCGATCGTCAGCGGCGCGATGCGCTGATAGCTGTCGAGGAAGTGCGTGAGCCCGTGACGGTCCAGCCGGCTGTCGCTGTGGCGGATGAGCTCGATGGCGATCGCGTAGACCCGCGCGTGTCCCGCCTGCTCGCGCGGCGCGAGCGTCGGCAGCGAGCGGTAGTAGGTCCGCGGGAGGTTCTGACGGATGTCCCTGATTTCGGACGTGACCAGGTAGAAGTTGTCGAGCAGCCACTCCGACGCGGCGGTGATGAACTCCCCGCGCCGCACATCGTCGGCCAGGGTCCGATACGCCCTGCGCAGGACGCGGCCGTTGTCCTCGAACCGGGGGAAGATGTCGCGCGCGCGGCGCCGCGGATCGACGATGAAGCTGGCGGCCAGCGCTTTGGCGCGCTCCTCCAATCGTTCGATGCTGAGCAGCTCGTCGCGCAGCGGGTTGTCCGCCGGCGGTGCCCGATGCGGCCAGATCCAGCGGAAGAGCTTGGTCACCTGTACCGTGCTCGAAAGAGCGAGATGATGCGCGTGCTCCGCGAGGAGCGCGGGCTGTCGGATGAGGAGTCGAAGCGCGTGCTGCCGAAGATCTCAGGCAGTCCTGGCGCAGACGATCGGCACCACACGTCCGCGCGTCAACGGCGCGCCTGTGCCAGCTCCGCGTTCAGGTGATCGAGCTCGGCCGCGTGACGCCGCGCGCTGCCGTCCAGCCGCTCGATTGTCGAGGCGGCTTCCCGGAGCAGCGTCTTCGTGCCGGAGAACGGCACCATCTCGGCCGCCGCGCCCCGCAGGCGCGTGACGAGTTGCTGCGCGCTGGCCTGCCCGGCCTGGCGAACCCGGTCCGTTGGCATCCGCGCGTCGAGGCGCGCCGGAGGCAGCAGCGTCATCGCCGCGCCCTGGCGGCGGCTTCGTCCGCTTCCAACGTGACGCGCGTCTGCCCGAGCGACGGCGTCGGTTCGTGGGCGCTCCACAACGCCGAAGCGGCGACCACGAAGACGACGCCGGTCAGGCTGAGAAGGACGAAGTTGATGACGGACACGCCGTGCGGCACGAACAGCGCCCACACGACGCCCATCAGGACCGCCCACGCGCCCACCATCGTCCAGCGATTGATGTATCCAGTCATACGGCCTCCGTCTTCGTCTCGAGGGAACGGTCCGGCGCCCGGGCGCGGGCGGCCCGCGCCTTGAGAGCGGCAAACGCCAGCCGCGATCGTTCGCGGCGTCGCAGGCGGGCCAATCTCTGCTTCCGGAATCTCGCTCTGTCGCCATTCAGGGCAGACATCGTGTCTCGCTCCGTTTCGCCGGGCACGAATCCCGTCCGATCCGCCACCTCTCGGCAGATCGGCTCCGACATCAGCCATGGTACGGGGTCTCCGCCGCCGGGTCTGTGCTCTTCTGCACACTCCCTGGGGAAGCCATGTCGAGAGTGATCCGGAGCCTGGCCCTGCTCACGGCCGTGTTCTGCGCCGGGAACGCCGCCCACGCCGCCGCCAGGCTGGTCATGGCGGGCCGCGAGGGCGCCTTCTACGTCTCGAGTGATGAGGGAACGACCTGGTCTACGCGAAGGGCCACTTCGTCGACCAAGAACCTGGAGGCGGTCGGCCGGGCGCGACTGCCCAACCTGGCCGTCGCGGGGATCCGCCTGAACGAGGCCTGTGAGGCGATGGCGACCTTGACGTCCAGCGGGCCGGCCCGCGTGCCCCCGGAGGCCTGGGACGGCCGGGTGACGCTGGCGCTCACGCTTCCGGAGGGTCTCGCGGCGGAACCGGACGCCACCGCGACGCTGAAGTTCACCCTCGATCCGGGCAGGAAGCTGGTCCAGACGACGGCGGCCGACGACGTGGCCGAGTCCGAGGTCTCCTGCGAGTATTCGGGGCTGTCTTCGGAGGCGATGGCAAGCGTGCTGAGCTCGCCATTTGATTCGCCGGTCGCACCACAACAGTCACCCGGATAGATTGGCATGGCGACTTCTTCTGCTGAGGGCAGATTGCTCTGACACCCCGCTGTCACAGAAGGTCCCCGTCATTCGTCTAGAGAGAAGGAGCAGCGCAAGACGAGGTGAGCCATGGCAGCGACGGACGAGGCGACGTTCGAAGCGCAGCGGCCGCTGTTGTTCTCGATCGCGTACAGAATGCTCGGCAGCACCAGCGAAGCCGAGGATGTCGTCCAGGACGCGTGGCACGTTCGTCGACAACGCGTTCCAGACCAACGCGCACACCTTCGGCGACCCTGCGCGCGCTCGTGACGTATCGCCTGCGGCTGGTTGCCGATCTGACGCTGCACGGGGTGACCAGACCGGTCACCGTGGGGATCGACGTCGAGGTCGGGCCGGATCGGCTCACCGCGGCGGGCACGCTCGTGATCAAGCAGACCGACTTCGGCATCCAGCCGGTCACGGCGGGCGGCGGCACCGTGCGCGTCAAGAACGAGGTCGGGGCGACGTTCGGCTTCGTCGCAAGACCGCGGCCCCAGGGCCGCTGACCTCGGCCGGCCGCGCGACTCCGACGAACCGTTCGCGATCGAAAGGCACGTCGGCGCGCGGCCGCCGCAGGCAGGAGATCAGTGCTCTCGGACCGTCTCGGAGACGAGCGGGAACTCTCCGCCGGCGGCGATGAGGGGTGCCAGCGGGGACGGCGGCGGATCCAGCGCGGCCGCGGCCCGAAGATAGGCGACCAGGCCCGCGGTCCCGTTCACGGGCAGCCGCAGCATCTGCCCGCGGTGCAACGCGAAGGCCTCGCCGCGCTCGATCACCAGGCAGGCCGCGCGCGCACCGAAGTGATTCGACAGCCCCACGTCGATCATCAACACGGCGCCGCCGAAGCGCGGGAGCACCGCTCCAGGGGCTGTCGTGTGCCCGATCACGATGTGGTCGACGTCGTGCGTGGACAGGAGCTGCTGCACGTGCGGCCGCAGGGCGTCTTCGTCCCCCTGCGCCAGGCCCCGGTACCACAGCGGCCCGCTCCGCCCGACCGCGAGCCCCTCGTCCGGCGGACTGGCGCTCTGGATCTCCTCGCTGACGCGCCGGTTGATCTCGTCCACCGAACTGGTCGCCAGCGCCGGGGAGATCCCGCCGTGCATGAAGAGGTACCGGTCGATCGTCACCGCGGTGAGATGCTGGCGAATCCAGCGGCCGTACCGCCCGCGGTCCGAGAACGCCTCCCGGTGCTCCACCCAGCCCAGCGGGTGCGTCGCGTTCCACTCCGCGCGATAGGCCGGGTCGTCCCGGCGCTCCGCATCGGCCAGCCGGAGGTACGCGCGGTTCCTGGCCTCGGCCGAAGCGGCGGTGGCGAACGCCGCGTACTCCCCCGCGGAGACGTAGCGCAGGTCGCCCGTGAGGTTCATCACCTCGTGGTTGCCCAGCAGCGCGTGGACCCGCCCTCCCGCCGCCCGAGCCTGCCCCTCCAACCGCATCATCAGGTCCATCACCTTCCGCGAGGCGGGGCCCCGGTCCAACAAGTCGCCCGTCTGGACCAGATGCGTCGCCCCAGCCGACCATTGGAGGTCGGCGTCGACGACCTGCGCCGCTCGGAGCAGCGCGACGAACTCGTCGTAGCCGCCGTGCACGTCGCCGATGGCCACGATGCGCCGAACGTCCGTCGCGCGTGGCGGCTCGATGTGCGGCCGGCAGCCGACGAAGAGGACGACGAGCGCGACCAGGGAAACGAGCGCAACAGGCGTGAGGACGCGGGAGAGATGCCGTCGCATGGACGTGGGCCTCGGCTGGAATTGCAATCCGCACCGTCAGCAGAGCCGCGTGGCGCGCGGCGCAGGACGCCGCGCGACGCGGGGCCGGTCCGGGACCGGCCTCCGCGTCTTGCGCGACCGCCTCAGAAGGAGAACTTGGCGTTCAGCTCGTACGAGCGCGGCGGCTGCAGGCTCGTGGCAGAGAGGTAGTTCCCGCTGCTGTAGCGTCGCCCGGCCCCGCTGGACCACCGCTCGATCGCTCCCTGGTTGGTCAGGTTGTAGACGGCGAACCCGAGTTCGACGACGTAGCGGTCGTTCAACTTCAGGTTCTTGGTGAACTTCAGGTTGAGCTCCTGCCGCGGGTCCGCCTTCACCTGGCCCTCCCCGCGGTCGGCGAAGGCGAATCGGATCGTGGTCGCGAGCGGGTTCGTGACCTTGCGACCGTTCGCCAGCGTCACCGACGTGGGACCGAACCGGGGGTCGGGGGCGGCGATGTTTTCGACGACCGGTCCCGTGTACGGACCGCTCTGGTAGACGTAGTGCGCGCCGAAGCGAGTGTCCAGCGGCAGAAAATAGACAACCGAGAAGCGAAGGGTGTGGTCCTGCCACGCGGTGTTGCCGAACACGTCGGAGCCGCCCGGCGGCAGGCTGTTCGACGGCGCCGTGCGCGGCGTGCCGATGGCCTTGTTGTTGGCGAAGGCCTCCGGCTGGACGAAGGAGGCGACGTCGTTGGGCTGCCACGTGCCGGCGAGGTGCCGCCACTGCCTCACGTAGGACGCGATCAGCTGCAGCCTGTCTCCCCGCTTCGTGAAGGAGCTCTCGATGGCGTCGTACACCTGCGAGTTCCAGACGTCGTTGGTGTACTGGTAGATCGTGTTGACGTTGGGGTCCAGGGCGCCGTAGCCCCTGAAGACGACCCCGTCGTAGATGCCGTTGACCTCGACCTGCGCCGGACGATCCTTGTAGGACCGGTGCGCGAACCCGACGCTCACGGCGATCTGGCCGGGGAACTGCCGGCGGAAACCGGCCGTCCACTCGTCGAAGAACGGCTGGTGGCGGTTCGAATCGATCCGGCGGGTGGTCGACGTGCTGGTGCCGCCGGGCGTCACGCGCACGGTCTCGAAGGTGCCGTTCAGGTCGTTGTCGTAGTAGTCCGTGTAGGTGGCCGAGGCCGACCCCAGGGTCGGCACGTCACCCAGAATCACCAGATCGTGGACGCGGCCGATGCTGCCGTACAGGATGTTGTTCTGATCGGACGTGAGCGCGTAGGTCGCACCGAAACGCGGGCCGACCTCGAGTGAGTTCTGGGTCTGGACGTCGACGAACTCGTCGCGGGACTTCACCTGATCGAGCCGGAGCCCGCCGGTGATCGTCAGGCGCTTCGACGCCCTCCACGCGTCCTGGACGTAGACCGCGTTGTCGCTGGCGGTCACGCGGCTGGTCTCGATCTGGGCCGGAGTGTAGACGCGGCGATGGAACGGGATGAGACCCGCCGAGAAATCATTCAGATTGCGGACGACGAGATCCTCGGTGGCGAGCCCTCCGTTGGCGTAGAACCGTGTCGTTCCCCCCTTCAGCCGCGGCTGCAGGTAGAAGCCCACCTGCAGCTCGTGGGAGCCCAGCCAGCCGCTCTTGTAGTAGGACAGGTCCCCGCTGATCGTCAGCTTCTGCGCGGGCGTGACATCGTAGTCGGGCTCGATCCCGGCGTTGACGAACATGCCCGACCCCACCCGCAAGCCCGACGAAAGGAACGTCTCGAGGTGGACCGGACGCTCCGACATGCCCTCGACGAAGTACCCGTTGAGGTCGGACCGCTTCCCGTTGATGGTCTTGTTGTTCCAGGAGATCCCGAAGCGCGTCGTCACCGAATTGCCCCACACCGACGAGACGCGCGCGTTCACCCCGCTTCCGCCGAACACGGAGACGGCGGCGTCGACGGTCGACTCGAAGTAGTTGGACTCCTTCGGCGAGCGGTCGTACTGGTAGAAGCCCTCCAGCCGATGGCGGCCCACCTGCCCGGTGCCCTTCACGAAGTAGTTGGTCACCTTGATGGCATTGTCGAACGGCTGCCAGTCGGATCCCCAGATGGCCCGGGCCAGCTCGATCCGTTCGTTGCTGCGGCCGCCCAGCCCGATCTGTCGATCGATCTTGCGGAAGGTCCCGAACAGCCACACCCGGTCGCGCATGACGGGCCCGCCGCCGGAGACGTCTGCGAGCGCAAGCGAGCTGGAGTTCGTCTCGCCGTCCGGGTTGTTGTCCGCGTGCCAGTCGCGCTTGGTGTAGGCCGTCGAGAACGAGCCCCGGAAGACGTTCGAGCCGGTGGGTGTCGCGATGTTCATCACGGCGCCGTTCCCGAGAGGGGCGGAGGCGTCGCTGACCGCCGACTTCACCTGCACGTCCTCCAGGGTGTCGGTGCTCATCCCCATGTAGTCGGGCCGCGCCTGGCGCAGCGAGCTCATGTCCGCCCCGTCGACCTGCACGACGTGGCTCTCGATGCGGCTGCCCCGCATGTGATAGAGTCCGCCGCCCGCAGACGGGCTGACGTAGCTGTTCATGCCCGGCGTCATCTCCAGGAAGTCGGTGTAGTCGCGCCGGCCGCTGGTCGGCAGCTCCCGCTGCAGCTCGCCCTCGATGTTGACGGCCTGGACCGGGCTCGAGACTTCCAGCATCGGCGTCTCTGCCGTCACCTGCACGGTCTCGGTCATCGCCCCCACCTTCAGGACCATGTCGAGGGCGAGGTTCAGGCCTGAGCGCACCAGGACGCCGGGCCGCTCCAGCTTGGAGAAGCCCATCAACTCCGCGCCGATCGTGTATTCTCCGGGCGGCAGGTCGAGCAGTCGGTAGGCCCCATCGGGACCGGTCACGACCGTGAACTCGCCGGCGACGGTCGGACTTGCCGCCGTCACCGTCACCCCAGGCAAGACCCCGCCCTGTTCGTCGCTGACCACCCCGCGAATCGCGCCGTTTGCGGTGGTCTGCGCCAGCGCGGTGCCCCCGAGGAGGGAGCCAGCCACCAGGACCAAGACGGCCAGCCGGGTCAATCCGAGAAGATTGCGCTTCATTTCTTCCTCCACCTGCATAAGATGGCAACGGAGCGGCGTATCGGCGCAGGAGACCACCGTCGCAGCCAGAGGCTACCGTCGGCGGCCCGGGTGCACAATCGGCCGAAAGGTATAGGAGCCCTCCGCGCGGGATCTCCGGCCGGGTTCGATGACCGGCAAGGGCGGCGAGATGGTAAGCTCGGCTCGGCCCAGGCTGACGTCCGACGGCCGGGAAGGCCTGCCATGAACGCAAAGGCCCGCCACACGTCGCCGATTCGCCTGGACGGCTCGTTGCTCGCGCTGGTGTGGCTGCTGGCGACGGCCGCCGCGTCAGGCGCAGACGGACCTCCCCGGGCCGGCCAGGACAGCCCTCTTCCATCGCCATCCTCGACCGCTGCGCGCACGTGGACGGCAATCGACGGCCTTCCCAACAACACGGTGACGGCCGTCACGCAGACGCTCGACGGCTACCTGTGGCTGGGCACCCGCCGGGGGCTGGCGCGCTTCGACGGCGTGCGCCTCGTGGTGTTCGATCGCTGGACCCATCCGGACTGGACCTCCGACACCGTCACCGCCCTGGCGGCCTCTGGCGACGGCGGCCTGTGGGTGGGCCTGTCCGAAGGGGGGCTGCTTCGTCTTCACGACGGGGTCTTCGCCCACCTGCCGCTGCCCTCGCGGACCGTGAGATCCCTTCACGAAGCGCGGGACGGCACGCTGTGGGTCGGCATGGACCGCGGTCTGGCACGCGTCCGGCGGCCCGATCTGATCGAAGTCGTCGCGTCATTCGACGAGATCTACGTGCACGCCATCGAGGAGGCTCCCGACGGCACGCTGTGGCTCGGAACCTCCGTCGGGCTGTACGTTCAGCGCGGGAACGGGTTCGCGCGCGTGGATCCGCCGGCGGGGGTGCCGTCCGGCGACGAAATCTACGCCGTGCGCCGAACGGCCGACCAGGCGATCTGGGTGGGAACCGAACGCGGCCGGCTCTACCGTCTCTCCGGATCGGGCGCCACGCTCGTGGCCGACGAGCCCGGTCCCATCAGGAGCATTCTCGAAGACCACCATGCCGTCGTCTGGGTGGCGGGCGAGCACGGCGTCAAGTACGTGGACGAGGGCCGGCTCGAATGGGCTCCTGGCGAGCATGTCGCGGTGCAGAGGGCCGACGTGCTGTTCGAGGACCGGGAGGGCACGGTCTGGGTGGGGCGCCGCTTTGGAGGCCTGATGCGCCTCACGGCCGGCCGGGCCACGTCGGTCGGACACGACCTCGAACATCCGAGCGCGTTGTCGGTCCTCGAGGATCGCCGGGGCGTCATCTGGTTCGGAACTGCGGGCGCGGGACTCGGCCGGCTGAAAGACGGCGAACTGACCTCGTTGGCCACGTGCGAGAGCCCGACGATCGACAGTGTCGGCCCGATACTGGAAGACCGCCGGGGACGCCTGTGGTTCGGGCCCCAGGCGGGCAATGCGCTGTGCTGGATCGAGAGCGGACGCATCCGGTCGATGCCGGTTGCCGGCGTGGCCGTCAGCCTTCACGAGGACCCGGGCGGGGCGCTGTGGGTCGGCACGCTGGCCGACGGCCTGTACCGCCTGTCGAAGGGACGGCTGTCGCACTGGAGCACCCGTGACGGCCTTCCCAGCCGGGCCGTTCGCGCCATGGCGGACGACGGGCGCGGCGGGCTGTGGCTGGGGACCCCGAGGGGGCTGGTCCGGTTCAGCGGGCGCCCGGGCGAGACCTATACCGTGGCCGACGGCCTGCGCTCCAACCGGGTCATGGCCCTGTACCAGGAGCCGGAGGGCCCGCTCTGGATCGGCACGTCGCGCGGCGGCCTCGCGCGATTCGAGCACGGCCGGTTCACCAACTACGGGACGGACCAGGGCCTCTGCGACGACCAGGTTCTCGCGATCCTCGACGATCGCCTCGGGAACCTGTGGTTCAGCTCCGAGCGCGGCGTGTTTCGGGCCTCCAAGGCACAGCTGAACGAGGTGGCCGAGGGGCGGCGCGACCGGGTCGCCTGCACGGCGTTCGGGCGCGGCGACGGGATGAGCAGCGAGCAGTGCAACGGCGGGATCCAGCCCTCGGGCTGGCGCGCGCGCGACGGGCGGCTCTGGTTTCCGACGGTCGCGGGCCTGGTCGTGATCGATCCGGCCGCGGCCGGCAGCGGCAACCTGGTCCCGCCGCCCGTGCACATCGAGACGGTCGAGGCCGACGGCCACGCGATACCGCTGGCGGAGAGCAGCCGCCTGCCGGCGGGCACGCGGCGGGTGGAGATCGAGTACACCGCGCTCAGCCTCGTGGCCCCCGAGAAGATGCAGTTCCGCTACCGGCTCTCCGGTTTCGACGGCGAGTGGGTCGACGGCGGGACGCGGCGTCGCGTCTCCTACGTGGGCTTGCCGCCCGGGCGGTATCGTTTCGAGGTCGTCGCCAGCAACAACGACGGCGTGTGGAACGAGGCGGGCGATCAGTGGGCGTTCCGCATCGATCCCTACTTCCACCAGACGGCCTGGTTCTATGGCCTGATGGCACTCGCCGTCGTCTCCGCCGCCCTGTGGCTGCACCTGCTTCGCGTCAGAAGTTTGCGCCTGCGGAGCGCCGTGCTGACCGAGCGAGCTCACCTCTCACACGAGATTCACGACCACGTCTCGCAGATCATGACCGGCATCGTGCTGCAGCTCGACGCGGCCTCGCAGACCCTGTCGCAGAACGCGGATGCCAGCCGCCCGTATATCAGCCGCGCGAGCCGGCTCGCGCGTGAGTGCATCGAGGAGACCCGCCTGATTCTGCGCACCCTCGGCGACAGCGCGATCCGGGAACCGCGGAAGAACGCTCGACTCGACGACGCCATCGCCGCGAGCGCCGCGCCGCTGCTGGAGGGGACCGGGATCCGGCTGCGCGTGCGCACGAGCGGCGTGCCGTTCACCCCGCCTCCGGTGGCCCGGCACGAAGTCCTCCGGGTTGCGCAGGAGGCGGTCACGAACGCGGTTCGACATGGCGCCGCCCGCAACATCGACATCCTCGTGGCGTTCGGCTCGCGCGGCGTGTCGCTCACCGTGGAGGACGACGGGACGGGGTTCGACGTGGAGGCGGTGGGCGACGGCCACGCCGGGCTGGGGCTGAAAGGCATGGCCGAACGGGTCGCCGAGGTCCGCGGCACGTTCGAGGTGCGCAGCGGGCCCGGGCGGGGCACGACCGTGGCGGCGTTCATCCCGGTCAAGTCCGCAGGGTAGGAGGACCGTGGCTGCGACGTCCCGAGTGCGCGTGCTGATCGTCGACGACCACCCGGTGGTTCGCGAGGGACTGCGGACGGTGCTCGGCCTCCGGCCCGAGTGCGAGGTCGCGGGGGAGGCGGCCGACGGCCGGAGCGCGATCGAGAGCTACCAGCGGCTCAGGCCCGACGTCGTGATCATGGACATCCGGCTGCCCGACATCGGCGGCATCGAGGCCATCCAGGCGATCCGGCGCCTCGACCCGGAGGCACGCGTCATCGCCATCACGTCGTACGGCGGCGACGCCGAGTGGCGGCGCGCGCTCGACGCCGGCGCGCTGGGCCTGATCACCAAGGGCGCGTCCGGCGAGGACCTGGTCGAGGCGGTACACCGCGTCCATGACGGGCAGCCGTACGTCACTGCCGACGTGGCCGAGGAGCTGCGGGCCTCAGGACAGTGGCCGCCGCTGACGCGCCGCGAGGCCGACGTGCTGAAGCTGATGGCCGAAGGCATGCGCAATCACGAGATTGCCGCGTCCCTCGGCCTCTCGCTTGGGACGGTGAAGGTGCACGTCAACCGCATCCTCGAGAAGCTCGACGCGGTGGACCGCACGGAAGCCGTCACGCGGGCGATCCGCCGCGGGCTGATCGAGCTGCAGTGAAGCGCGGAGACCCTCGAATCCTGAGTCCTCTCACGGAGTGCTCTTTTGTTGCTTCTGCTGCTTCTTCTGGGCCTCTTGCTCTTGTTTGGCTACCTTCTGTTTCTGGCCCTTGTCCCTATCCTTTTTCCCACCCTTGTCTCCCATTGCGTGGCTTCCCTTCCGTAAGGACGGCGCGTCCAAAGCTCTGCGCAGAAGTCCAGGTCTCCTTGGAGCAGCCGGAAGAACTCCATCCCCGAAGCTGGTTCACCCCTGCGCATACACACATACGTCGTGTCGCACGCCGGCATTATCGCCCTGATGTGGCCCGCCGAAAAGCCCGTTCGCATCGAGGGCGCGGGCGAGGTCGGCGGGATGACTTCTTCCGCGAAAATCGGCAATCATGGCCGCCAATCATCGACCGCCGACACCGGAGCACGACATGAGATGAGGAGACCGACCGTGTTGAGATGGAGCGTTCTCGGACTCGCGCTGCTGGCCGGGCTCGGATTGCAGCGCGTCGATGCCCAGGACCAACAACCCCCGCCGCAGATCAAGTTCGCGTTTCCGGTCGAGGTGTTGCCGCCCGAGAAGGCGCCGTACATCAGCCTCATCGACCAGTTCACGCTGCCGCGCCAGTGGCCGACGCCGCGGCCGAAGCTCCGCCTCCGCAGGCCGTCCGGCTACCTGCCCCTGCCGTGCCGCGGCAAGCTGTTCCGTCGTCCCGAGGGTGCCGTGCTCGACTGCTTTCTGAAGCACGAGCCGATCATCGCCGACGCCATCGTCTGGGAGTTCACCCGGGAGCGGTACTTCAAGTGGGAGGACTGGCCGGAGTCCCGTAAGGCCGACCTGCGCCGTGCCTTCGTGGCGGCGCGCCAATGGCGAGCGGCCGGATACGTCGTCCCCTGGC
This sequence comes from uncultured Acidobacteriota bacterium, assembly GCA_963812185.1. GTDB lineage: Bacteria > Acidobacteriota > Vicinamibacteria > Vicinamibacterales > JAHECP01 > JAHECP01. Next base: position 24,200 of record CAWEUE010000005.1, on the reverse strand, counting down.
CCGGAGAACCCTTCTCCGATCCGCCGGTCAACCAGGACCTGCCGTACCTCGGCCGCGATGAGATCCGCACCGTGCTGTCGCCCGCCGACGCCTGGAACCTCTACGTCTCAAACGTCGCGGTCAGCCTCGCCGCGGAGATCGACGCCTGGGTGCCGTGGTCGCTTCGCGATTACACCGGCGAGATGCTCTCCGACATGTTCGACGGTTCGCGCCTCTACGTGCTCGACCGTGACGACGGCGGCCCGAACGACTCGGTGTTCCCCGGCGGCTACGTGGCGCAAGGCAGTTCCCGACCGCATAGCCTTTGAGACGTTCTGGGGTTATTCCGGGCTGACGCCGGTTTCCGAGATCATCAGCGGCACGGTCGCGCGTCATTCGGAGCTTGGAACAGTTTATTCTGGGGTCCACCACTGGACGTTCGGCTGCACCTGCACGACCCGTTTCCTGCGCGCCGTCCTCGCGGTGGTCAACATTCCGGTTCGTGAGCTGCTGTCGCACCGCACATGCACGCACAGCATGGCGTTCTTCCCCGGCGAGGGGCGGTACCTCAGCCACAGCGACGACCCCTACTCCCGGGCGATCCAGACCAGCGTGTTCGGCGGCGAGGACCTGCTGGTGCCGAGCAGCACCTGGAACAAATTCTTCCCCGTGGGCGACAGAGCCACCTCGTGCAGGAACGTCGGCCGCCGGGTCGTTGACCTGAACGTGATGGTGCCGAGTGAGTATCTGGTCAACCTCCACTGCGGCGACCTTCTTGCCGGCGCCGCCCACGCCGATTCCCAGGTGTTCGCTTTCACCCATGGAATCTACAGCGTCGCCACCCTCGAGAGACGCGGCTTCTGGACCCGTCTCGACGCCGCCGCGACCACCTCGCCGAGCCCGGCCTGCGTCGCCTGGCGGGCTGCGTTGGAGTGACGGCCGGAGCGTATCCCCCTTTGGGAATGTGTCCACGAAAGCGGATCAAGCCCACTGAGGGAATTGGCTGGGAGGCAGGGATTCGGAACCCGTCGCGATGGGCGTAGCCCATCGCGCGGCTTCCCCGCAAGCCCTGCCGAGCAGCCAACGACCGAGCTGAAAGCGAGGGAGTTGGCTGGGTGTTAGGGACGGAATTCGCAACTGGCTCCTCACGGCCGCATGAGGTTCATAGCACCGCAAGTCGATACGTATCCGTATTTTGGCTCCGGCAATGACGAGTGCGGTGTCCGAAATTTGTATACAGGTTTCGGACAGCATCTGGAGCTGGTCAACCGAGCGTCACGCCTTCTCGCTCGTCGAAAGGTGGTCGAGATCGAGCGGATCGCTCTCGACGTAGTCTCTAGCGGTCATGTCTTCCAAGACGACGACTTGGCCCTCGACAGCCTTGAAACGTCCGGAGGCTGGAACGAGCTTGAGCCACGAGTTCAAGAGATCGGGCCAGATCTTCCCCTCGAAGATGACCTCCTCTTCTTCACGCACGAACCAGAAGAGGATCTCCACCTCGGCAGCATCCCAAGAAGGCGCTGCTCGGACGCGGATATCGCGAAGGGCGCGAAGCCCGCGGCCCTCGACTGAGTCCTTATCGTGCTTGTCGACAAGCCGTCGCTGTAGCTTGTCGACCAAGATCGTGAAGTCGTCAGGAAACGCGAACCGTACTCGCTTCCGAGCTAGAGCCTGCGCAAACCCTCGACCGGCTGCATCGTCTATGTAGCCCGGCGTCCTTTTCCACGAAGCGACGATCGACTTTTCGACCGTCATCACTCGGTCGAGATCGGCTACGAGGCAATCCGGCTCCAGGCTCGGCACGGTTGCATAGGCTGGACGTCGCCCACGTTTCACCATCTGGAGGTCGTCCTCACTGACCTGCACCAGGGGAGCGATCTCGACATAGGGTCTGTCGACGCAGGCTCGAACGATATCGCAAGTCTGCGTGACGACGATCAGCCCTCGAACTTCCGACGTGAGCGCTTGGAGGTCCCCATCTGCGGCCTCCGCCGCCGCAACGGTAAGCGGGGCGGCCGGGTCACCTACATGAACGAACCACGATTCCTCGAGCGCCAAGTCGCCCTGCCTCCAATCTTGGAGAGCAGCGTCGATGCGCTTGGCCTCATCAGAGTCTGGACTGAGTGTTGCCACTCACTATCTCCGATGCCGATTGACTGGCCTTACCGCACGCAGGCGCCCGCTCGAAGGGTGAATGCGATCCTGGAGCGCACCCACAAGGTCTTCGGGTCGAGGCGGAGTTCGCGCTGCCCGCGCTACTTCACTGAGACCTGACGGCGTGACGCGTCGCACTTCACCGGTTGCCAAGAGCGCTAGAACTCGGTCGTAAGCGCCGATGGCCAACATGTCAAACGGGAAGGTTCCGTCTTCCCGAGCAGCCAGCAATAGGGCGCGGTTGACCGTGGCCGTCCCTCTATCAATCTTTCGGACTACAGCGAGCAGCCGCTGGAGATGCTCCTCGTTGCTGGGCGCCATGGGCTTCCCGCTGGCCCAGAAGTGGAGGGACCGACGACTCACGTTGAACAACCGAGCGAGCTGATCCCAGGTTAGGCCACTGAGCCGCCTCAACTCGGCGATCGCACCACTCGCTGACAAGGCCGCCAGCAGGGGTGTACCTGAGTTCGTCTGGTCAACAGGCCTCTGTAGATGCGAAAGCGCTTCCGGAGGAGGCGCAACCGCGGCGGAGGTTCCAAGACCAACGAAGATGACGCTGGCTAGGATCGGCTCACGGACCTGCCGCATGAGGAGCATTGCGCCTCCGGCCGACGTCGTATCAAACGGTGAGCGGACTGGCGTGCTATTCATGGCTCGCCTCCGAATCGAACCAGGAACTCATTCGTGACAGCCCACCGAAAGACCGTGTAGATCCGCTCGGCGTAGCGCTGCGCTTCTGAAATGACTTGGTCAACTTCAAACGGCATCGGAGCCGCGCTGAACATATCAAGATCGAGAATCCAGCTCTTCTCCTTCGCGGGTTCGATCGCCGATGGATCGACGGTCGCGCCCGGGGGAAGACACCCCCACCGAGCAAGCATCTGTGCGCCGGTCACGTTGAACAGTGATTCTGAAATCGCGTGCACTGCCTGGGTCGCGATGCTCGTTCCCACGATGCCACGGACCTCAGGCCGCACCAGCGCCGTGATGTCGTCGACTGTTGGGCCAGCAATCCGATCGATGTAGCGAACCCCAAGGCGATCGAGCTGACTCGGTCCGATGTGCTCAATGACCGCTTCCGCGAGAAACCTGAGTCTGTCGAAGAAGTCCGACCGGCTGACGTACCGCGTGGTCTCAAGCGCCAAGAATTCAGATGTCAGCGAGACACGCCAATCGCCAGTCGTATCGCTGAAACGCCAGGCGATCCTTGGCTTCGCTTGTGCGACACCGCCTGGTCCCAACAGAAGCCCGTGTGTCTGCTCCTGTCGAAGCACGGGATACTTACTTCTCGTTGCCTCCTGAAAGGACGCCACGAACTCTCGCTGCTCGACGGACAGAATCTCGGGAAACCGGAGCTGCGCGATGACGCGCACCAAGGGCGCATCCTTGAGCGGTACCTCCTCTGGTGTCGGTGCTTCGAGCGGGTTGTCTGTGGCGCTCATACAGATACGATAAGCGGAAGCGGCCTCTATGTGAAGTGGAATGTGAAGTGGAATGTGAATTTGAGATAAATATATACAGTTCAGCACATTACGGCATGGTCTCGACGCCGGCTGGTTGTCTCACGACTTGAGCTCTGAACGCGGTATCCGCCAGGCAACGATAAGCAACCAGCTCATCCACACCGCGTTCAGGACCTCCGCCAGCAGGATCGTGATCGTTTGCGTCTTGGAGAGGCACGGCCTAGGACTCGGAGGCAAGAAGCCAAAGGTGCCGAACGGGAAGGGCGGATCTGTCGGCGATCACGAACTGCTGCCGCTCGCCGATGCTGCCGGAGTCAGCCTTAGGCAGGGCGAACCGGAGGTCCTGCAACGGTTGTCGGGATTCATCAAATGGGGCGGCCGGTATCCGATTCCGACGACGGCTGACCAGATGAAGCCGTCGAGTACCGGCGGCGGCCCGACAGTCGCTCCAAATTACATCTCCGCTCAAGAACTCAAGCTCGCTGAAGACTTGGCGCGACGCCTGATGACGGAGGTTGAACCGTGGAGGCTCTGAGCTGGAATGCGAGGTAGACTCGGATCCGGAAGAGGCGCATGACCTCAATCGACCAGACTTTCGAACAACTTCGTGCGCGCGGCCATCATTGCGGAAGGGACTGCGAAACGCCCTCGTGGCCGGGCGTTCTGAAGAACTCGGACGGACAGTGGGTCGTGCTCGTCGACGATGTCGCTATGTTCCACGGCGATGCACACGACATGCTTCGCGGTGTGCCGATCGAAAAGATCATCGAGCGGAACCGCGGCGCAAATCTCGGGTGAGTTCAGCGGCGCGCTGGTGAGCTCATTGGGCAAAACAAGAACATTCACCTTTTCGATCCCCGTCGGTGCAGACGGATACATCGGTCGCGAATGCACTGATCTTGCGTGTAAGAAATTCTTCAAGGTAAAGCCCGGGACCGGTGTCGCGAACACCAAGCAGGCGTTCTGTCCTTATTGCGGCCACGCCGACAATCCCGGCGACTTCATGACGAAGCAGCAGATCGAGTACGGCCTGTCGATCATTGGGAACCAGGTAATGGCGGAGGCTGCGGCGACGCTGAAGAAGCGCGAATTCGATATCCCAGCGCGCGGGAACTTCGGCGTGGGAATGAGCCTGAAGATCACCCACAAGCCTGAGCCCATCAGGTACTACGTCGAGGAAGCCACGGAGACGGCGCTGACCTGTGATCGCTGCACGCTTCTATACACAATCTATGGGGTGTTCGCATTCTGCCCCGATTGCGGGGCGCACAACTCACTTCAAATCCTGAAAAAGAACTTCGAAGTGATCGAGAAGATCGTGCGCCTTGCAGGCCAGGCGGAATCAGAGGTCGTCGAACACGTCACGCAGGATGCTCTCGAGAACGCAGTTTCGGCGTTCGACGCCTTCGGCCGCGAAGTCTCCCGCGTCGCCGCGCCTCGCAGCACCGATCCGCAGAAGGCGGCGTCCATTTCATTCCAGAACATCAACGGCGCCAGAAACAACATTCAGCAGCTTTTCAACATCGACATTGCGGCGCCGCTCACTGCCGATGAGTGGAAGCAGGTTGTCAAGGCCTTCCAGAAGCGCCATCTCATTGCTCACAAGATGGGCATTGTCGATGACGGGTATCTTAAGGCGACGGGTGACACAAGCGCGGTACTAGGCCGCAAGATCAAGATCGACAACGGCGAGGCGCAGGAGCTGAACCGATTCCTCATGCTCGTGGGCGAGCACTTAACAAAGGGTCTCGGAGTCTAGGCAAGCCCTTGTTGATCGCGCGGATAGGCCTACTCTCGCGTCGCTTGGACTCGCAACCCAAGCAGACAACGCTGCGAACCAGGTTCGTTCAGATATTCATCGCAAAGTTCTAGAGCGAAATCACCCCGTGCTGTAAGTTATTGAAAACACACGGCAACTTTTGTGGCTGGGAGGCAGGGATTCGAACCCCGATAACGTGGTCCAGAGAGCGGTGCACGCATTCCGGTCGGCTTCGGTCCGCTCCGTTTGGCTCCGGTCTTCTCGACCCCCTCTTCGGTGCGCTCCGCTCCGTTTCGGTGCGCTCTCGTGCAGCGTGTCTCTTTGAGTCTCACCGTCACTGGGCGGCACGCCTGCGCAGAAGAGCGCCGCGAGGTCAACCACGAAGATGCAAAGCGATCGGCTGCCTTCGCGCCCTCACGTCACGACGGGTTCGTCGCCGTCCGTCCGGAGTGACGCGCTCAGGCCGGCGCCAACGCCTTCGCGACGCTGCCGGCCACGTAGTCGCCTGGCACCGTGCGCGCGGCGATGTTGAGCCGGTTCCAGCCGTTGATCGACACGATCGCCAGGCTCAGGTGCACCAGCTCGTCCTCCGAGAACTGCTCCCGCACGCGCTCGTACACGTCGTCAGGAACACGGGTCTCGGAGACGAGCGTGAGCGCTTCGGTCCACTCCAGCGCGGCGCGCTCGCGCGCCGAGTAGTACGGCGTCTCGCGCCACGCGTCGAGGCCGTAGAGCCGCTGTTCGGTCTCGCCATTCGCGCGCGCATCCTTGCTGTGCATGTCCAGACAATAGGCGCAGCCGTTGATCTGCGACGCGCGCATCCGGACGAGGTCGAGCAGTCCTGTATCGAGGCCCGCCTGGCGCACCTGCCGTTCGAGGCCGAGCATGGCCTGGATGATGCCCGGGTTCACGTGCATGAGATTGATTCGAGCGTTCATGATGTCTTTGCCTCCACCCATCAAGACGAATCAGGAAGCAATCCTGTGACGCCCGTGGCCGCGCGGCACCCCGCTGTCACAGGATGGCCCCCGTCATTCGTCCAAGAGAACGAAGGAGCCGCGCAAGACGAGTGAGCCATGGCAGCGACGGACGGGCGACGCTTCGAGGCGCATCGGCCGCTGTTGTTCTCGATCGCGTACCGGATGCTCGGCAGCGCCAGCGAGGCCGAGGATGTCGTCCAGGACGCGTGGCTCCGGGCGCGGCAGGACGAGCAGGCCGACGTCCGCTCCCCTCGCGCGTATTTCACGACGATCGTCACGCGGCTGTGCATCGACCATCTGCGCAGCGCCGAGCGAACGCGGATGGTGTATCCAGGTCCATGGCTGCCCGAACCGTTGGCCGAACCGAACCAGGAATCCGCCGAGCTGGCGTCGTCCCTGACCACGGCGTTCCTCGTGCTGCTGGAGCAGCTGGCGCCGACCGAGCGCGCGGTCTTCCTGCTGCGCGAGGTGTTCGAGCTCGACTTCGACGAGATCGCGAAGAGCGTCGGCAAGAGCGAGGCGAACACGCGGCAGATCCTCGCGCGCGCGCGCGGCCGGCTGCGCGATTCGCGTCCGCGCTTCACCGTGTCGCGTCGTGAATCGGAGGAGATCGTCCGGCGCTTCCGGCACGCCTGCGGCACCGGCAACGTCGAGGAACTGATGGCGGTGCTGCACGCCGACGCGACGCTCGTCTCCGATGGCGGCGGCAAGGCGGCCGCGGCGACGCGTCCCGTGCTCGGCGCCGATCGCATCGCGAAATTCATGCTCGGCTATGCCGGCAAGCTGCACTGGTCGGAATCGGACTTTCAGCTCGTCACGGTCAACGGCACGCCCGGTCTGCTCCTGCGCCATCCGACTCGCCGGCGACGGCACCTACTCGTTCGATATCGCCGACGGCCGCATTCGCGCGATCTACGTCGTGCGCAACCCCGACAAGCTGCGCGGCGTTCCTCGAGCGCACGCCGTAATGGCGGGAGCGGGAAAGGCCGGCACGTGTGTCGCCGCAGCGGCGGACGCGCCGCCAGCGGCAAGACCTGCGACGGCGAATGGGTGAGGGTGGAACCTGCGGTCGCCGTCCGGCGTCGAAATGATCTGTCCCCCGTAACGCACGAGGTGGCTCTCACTCCACCGCTCCTGCCGCGCGTGTGTCTCGTTCCGTCACGTTCCCAGACGGGACCTGACGAACCGGAAAGTCACGACCCATGCATCACGTTCCGCCCGCCTTCGCTGGAGAGAAGCTGGGCCACAACAGCGACCAGCTGCGGCTGCTCATCCACGTGTCGGAGGCCATCGCGGCGAACCGCGATCCGACAGCCCTGCTTCACGATCTGGCCAGGCGGCTGCCCGACGTCGTGCCGTTCGAGTTCATCTCCCTGTTCCTGTACGACCCCGAGAAGCGCGTCATGCGCATCGACATGCTGGGGACGGCCGACGCGGACAGCATTCCGCCAGGGCTGGAGATTCCAGTCGAGGCGTCGATCAGCGGCGGGGTCTTCACGAGCCAGCAGTCGATCATCGTCAAGAGCCCGGACGAGGCCGTGCGCTTTCCGACCGCGCTGCGGCTGATGCGGGCGGTGGGCGCCGGGTCGTTCTGCATGGTGCCGCTGACGAGCCCGGTGCGGCCGCTGGGCGCGATGGGCTTCGGCAGCTCGAGCCCGCACGCCTTCGACGAGTCGGACGTGGAGTTCCTGGAGCTGGTCGCCAGGCAGGTGGCGGTCGCCGTGGACAACGTGCTGCACGACGAGCGCGCGCGGGAGGTCCAGGCCCAGTTGAGCCGCGAGCGCGACCAGCTGCGCCTGCTGCTCGAGGTCTCCGAGTCGATCGCGTCGCACCGCCACCTCGACGGGTTGTTCGAGGACCTCGCCGAGCGGCTTCCCCGCGTGGTGCCGTTCGACTACATCAACCTGCTCCTGCACGACCCCGCGCGGGACGTGATGCGGCTGCACATTCTGGTGGCGCCCGAGCACAACATGATCCGTCCCGGCCTGGAGCTGCCGGTGGAGGGGTCGGCCACCGGGCTGGTGTGGCGCACGCAGCAGCCCCTGATGGTCGAGGACCTGGAGGTGGAGGACCGCTTCCCGCTGACCGTGCCGGCGATGCGCGAGAACGGCGTGCGGTCCTTCTGCGCCGTGCCCCTCACGTCGGCGCTGCGGCGTCTGGGCACGCTCGGCTTCGGCAGCATGACGAAGCGGCGGTACGAGGACGCCGACCTGCGGTTCATGCAGCAGGTGGCGAACCACGTGGCGGTGGCCGTGGACAACGTGCTGCACGACGAGAGCGCACGGGCGGCGCAAGCGCAGCTGACGCACGAGCGCGACCGGCTGCAGCTGCTGCTCGAGGTGAACAACGCCGTCGTCTCCAACCTGGATCTGGACCAGGTGTTCACGGCGGTCAGCACCTGCCTGCGGCGCGTCATTCCCCACGACGGCTCGGGATTGCTGCTGTACGAGCCGGAGACCCGGCAGGTACCGGATTCACGTCCTGCGCTTCGCCGGCAACGACAGCTTCATCCAGGAGGGGCAGGCGGACGAGGACGCGTGCTCTCCCGCGCGTGTCGCCATCACGACGCGACAGGCCGCCCTGTTCGGAGAGGAGGAGCTTCGCGCGCTGTCGGCGGAATGCGAGATCGCGCGGCACCTGCTGGGCGAGGGCGTCAAGACGTTCTGCTGCGTGCCCCTGCTGTCGCACGACCGCGTGCTGGGCGCGCTGAACGTGGCCAGCAACGAGGCGGACGCCTTGTCGCCCGCCGACGTCGACCTGCTGGGGCAGGTCGCGCAGCAGATCGCCATCGCGGTGGAGAACGGCCTCGCCTACCGGCAGATCGCCGCGCTGAAGGAGAAGCTGAAGACGGAGAAGCTCTACCTCGAGGACGAGATTCGGACCGACCGGAACTTCGAGGAGATCGTGGGCGAGAGCGCCGCGCTCAAGCGGGTCTTGAGCCAGGTCGAGATCGTGGCTCCGACGGACTCGACCGTCCTGATCCAGGGGGAAACCGGGACCGGCAAGGAGCTCATCGCCAGGGCCATCCACAACCTGAGCGGCCGCCGCGAGCGGACGTTCGTGAAGCTGAACTGCGCGGCCATTCCGACCGGCCTCCTCGAGAGCGAGCTGTTCGGCCACGAGCGGGGCGCGTTCACCGGCGCGATCGCGCAGAAGATCGGGCGGTTCGAGCTGGCCCACGGTGGCACGCTGTTCCTGGACGAGATCGGCGACATCCCGCTCGAGCTGCAGGCCAAGTTCCTCCGGGTGCTGCAGGAGCAGGAATTCGAGCGGCTGGGCGCCACGCGGACGATCCGCGTGGACATCCGGCTCGTGGCCGCCACCAACCGCGACCTGGCCGGCATGGTCGCCGACGGGCAGTTCCGGAGCGATCTCTACTACCGCCTGAACGTGTTTCCCATCGTCAACCCTCCGCTCCGCGATCGCTCGGAGGACATCACGCCTCTGGTCCGATACTTCACGCAGAAGTTCGCGCGGCGGATGAGCAAGCGCATCGAGACGATTCCCACCGAGACGATGGCCGCGCTGACCCGGTACCACTGGCCCGGCAACATCCGGGAGCTCGAGAACGTCATCGAGCGCGCGGTGATCCTGTCGCGCGGCTCGCACCTCGCCGTGCCGCTCGCCGAGCTGAAGCCGCGCGACGACGCCGCTCCCGTGGTGCTCCCGCGCGGCCTCACGACCCTCGAGGAGGCCGAGCGCGAGCACATCCGCCAGGCCCTCGAGCAGGCCGGCTGGCGGGTGGGCGGCCCCGCCGGCGCCGCCGCGCGGCTCGGGCTGAAGCGCACGACGCTCCAGTCACGCATGGCCAAGCTCGGCATCGAACGCCCGCAGGCCGGCGCGTAGGCTGGCCCAGGTCTCCGGGTGGCACAGGTCTTCGACCTGTGCCCCTACTGCCCGCCGGCGCCCCCGCGGAACACGCCGCTCGGCGCGGGCGTCGGCAGCCGGACGACGCTGGATCCCTCGAGTCCGACGGTCTGGCCGGCGCCGAGCGCGGGCGCCTGCTGCAGCGCCTCGAAGTCCACGAGCGCCATCTGGTGGTCGAGCGTCGCCTGCAGCTGGGTCACTTGCGCCTGCACCAGATCGCGCTGCGCCTGGGTGACGAGGAAGCTGGTGCTCAGGCCGACCTCGTACCGCCGCTCCTCGGTGTCCACGCGCTGCTCGGCCAGCGTGACGCCGGCGCGCGCCGCCTCGATCCGCTGGGCCGTGCTGTGCACCTGCCGGACGGCCTTCCGAACGGCCTCGGCCGCCTCGAGCTGCAGGCTCGCCAGACGCTGGGCGGCCTGCCGGCGCGCGACGGTCGCCCGCGCCAGCGCGGCGTCTTCGTAGCTGCGCCCGAGGGGGTAGCTCACCGTGAGCCCGAGGCTCCACGTGGCGTAGTCGTGGGCGAACACCTGGTTGAGGACGCTGCCGAACCCGCTGTTCGAGCGTTCCGGTCACGGTGCCTGGGAACGCCGCCGGAGCGCAGCAGCTGCGTCCCGCCGAGCCCGCGGCCGCTGTAGGACGCCTCGAGTCGCACGTCCGGCAGCTGCTGGTTCCTGAAGATACTTCACGTCGGTGGCGGCGTTCGCCACGTCGTTGCGAGCGCGCGCCAGATCGTAGCGCCCGGCGAGCGCGGCGGCGACCGCCTGGTCCACGTCTGGCGCCGGCGCCGCCGCCCTCCGGCTCGTCCACCGGGTCGAGGCGCATCCGCCAGAACGACGCGTCGGACGGGATCCATGATCAGACGCCGCAGGTCGTCCTCGGCGTCGCCCGCGGCGCTGGTGGCGCGAATCAGGTTGTCGCGCCGCTGGGCGACCTCGGCTTGCGCCTGGACGAGATCCAGCGGCGGCGCCTGCCCGACGTCGACCCGCGCCTGGCTCTGGCGCACCAGCTCCTGCGCCAGCTCGAGCGATCGCTGCTGCACCGTCACGTTCGCCCGTGCGGCCTTGAGCGTCCAATAGGCCGCCTTGACCGCCGCGACGGTCTGCACGACCGATTCCTGCAGCTGCAGCTCGGAGCTCTGCTGGTCGCGTCGCGCGATGATGTACTGGTGCCGCGCCGCGTCGAGCTCGCGGTCCTTCAGCAGCGGCTGGGAGAACGCGACCATCAGGCCCGACTGCAGGCTCGGGTCGAAGCTGGTGAGCGGATCGTTGCTGGTCGTCCGCGACGCGTCCCACGACACGTTCCACGTCCCGCCGCCCCACGGCAGCCGCTGACGGATTCCGGTGGACGAGAACCAGTCCTTCGCGTCGACCCCGTGGTCGCCGAGCAGGAAGTTCGACGGCGGCGTGGTCTGGCTCGAGCGTCCCAGCGTCGTCGAGAACTCGGGCGTGAACGCGCTCCGGCTCTCGCCGACGGTCGCGGCGGCGGCCTCGGTGTCGAGCCGGACCAGCGCGAGGTCGGGGTTGTGGTCGATCGCGCGGTCGACGGCGTCCTCGAGCGTGAGCCGCAGCGTGTCGGGGGCCGCGGCCTGGGCGGGCCGGCCGCCACCGCCCGGCGGCGGCACCTGCGCCGAGGCGGACGTCACCGTGAGCACGAGGCCGAGCGCATACGCGCCGGCGCGAGCGAAGTCGATGCCGTTCATGTCGTCATTTCTCCTGCCAGCTCGCCGGCGCCGGCCATCTCGCGGCTCCTCGGCCGGGACCGCCGCGTGGTTGCGCGCCACGAGCACGTAGATCGAGGGCACCACGAAGAGCGTGAACGCCGAGCCGACGATCATGCCGCTGACGAGCATGATGCCGATGCTGTTGCGCGCGCCGGCGCCCGGGCCCGTCGCCAGGACGAGCGGGAAGTGGCCCATCACAGTCGCCGCGGTCGTCATCAGGATCGGCCGCAGGCGCGTGCCAGCCGCCTCGACGACGGCGGCGAGCTTGTCGCGTCCGGCCTGCTGGAGCTCGTTGGCGAACTGCGACGATGAGGATGCCGTTCTTCGACACCAGGCCGACGAGCGTAATCAGCCCGACCTGGCTGTAGATGTTGAGCGTCGTGAATCCGAGGAACGAGAACAGCAGCGCGCCGGCCAGGGCCAGCGGCACGGAGCCCGCCAGGACGATGAACGGGTCCCGGAAGCTCTCGAACTGCGCCGCGAGCACGAGATAGATGAGGATGCCCGACAGCAGCAGCGTGCCGAGGAACGTGCTGCCCTCCGTGCGGAGCTGCCGCGACTCGCCCGCGTAGTCGATCCGGAAGCCCTGCGGGCAGGGTCGGCGTGCGCCTGGTCCTCGAGGAAGCGGAGCGCCCGGTCGAGCGAGACCGGCGGCGGAATCACGCCCTGGATGCGCACCGCGTTGAGCTGCTGGAACTTCTTCAGCTCGCGCGGCGCGGCGGTGGTCCGCAGGCTTGCGAAGGTCGAGAGCGGCACCAGCTTGTCGTGCGATCCCGGTGACGTAGATCTGGCGCAGCTGGTCCGCCGTCAGGCGGTCCACTCGCGCGACCTGCGGGATGACCTTGTAGCTCCGGCCCTGGATGCTGAACCGGTTGACGTAGTTGCCGCCGAGCAGCGTCGAGAGGTCCTGGCCGGCCTGCCTGCAGGTCGACCCCCTGGGAGCGCAGCTTGTCGCGGTCGAAGACGATCTCGGTCTGCGGCTGGTCGAACTTCATGTCCGTGTCGGCGTACATGAACAGGCCGCTCTTCATCGCCTTCTGCACGAGCCCGGCCGCGAACTCGCCGAGCGGCTCGGGCTCGCCGGGCGAGGTGATGACGAAGTCGACCGGGAAGTTCCCGCCGCCGGGCAGCGGCGGCGGCGTCGTCGGGATCACGCGGATGCCGGGAATCCTGGACAGCGGGCCGCTCGACTCCACGAGCAGCTGCTGGGCGGTCTTCGTCCGCTGGCTCCACGGCTTGGTCACCATCCCGCCGAAGCCGCCCGTCGGGAACGTGAGCTGGAACGTGCTCGCGGTCTCGGGGAATCGAATCGGTACACGTCGTAGACCTGCTCGCGTGAAGAGCGACGTCTGGTCGAGCGTCGCGTTCGGGCGCCGCCTGCACGATGGAGAACACGACGCCCTGGTCCTCGCTGGGCGCGAGCTCCCGCTGCGAGAACATGTAGAACGGGACGACGAGCAGCGCGACGAGCACCCACACGGTCAGCACGACCGGACGGTACCGGAGCGTTCCGGCCAGCATCCGCGTGTAGACGCTCGCGCACGGTGTCGAAGCGGCGGTTGATCCAGCCGGCGAAGCCGCGCTCGGCTGTCGCCCTCGCGCAGGAGCGCCGAGCCCATCATCGGCGAGAGCGTCAGGGCGACCACGCCCGAGACGATCACGGCGCCGGCGAGCGTGAACGCGAACTCGCGGAACAGCGCGCCCGTCAGGCCGCCCTGGATGCCGATCGGCGTGTACACGGCGGCGAGCGTGATGGTCATCGCGATGATCGGGCCGACCAGCTCGCGCGCGGCGTCGATGGCCGCCCGGTAGGGCGATTTGCCGCTGTGCAGGTGCCGCTCGATGTTCTCCACCATCACGATCGCGTCGTCGACGACCAGCCCGACCGAAAGCACGATCGCGAGCAGCGTCAGCAGGTTGATCGTGAAGCCCGCCACCAGCATCAGGAACACGGCGCCGATCAGCGAAACGGGAATCGCGACCACCGGGATGATCACGGAGCGCAGCGATCCCAGGAAGAGGAAGATCACGACGATGACGATGAGCAGCGTCTCGGTGAGCGTCGTCAGCACCTCGTGGATCGCGTCCTGGATGTACTCCGTCGAGTCGTACGGCATGCCCGATCGTCATGCCCGGCGGGAGCTGCGCCTGGATGTCCGGAATCGCCTGCCGCACCCGCGCGATCACGTCGAGCGAGTTGGCCGTCGGCAGCACCCAGATCCCCATGAACGTCGCCTGTCTGGCCGTTGAAGCGCACGTCCTGCGTCGTAGTTCTCCGCGCCCAGCGACGACGTCGGCGATGTCGCCGAGGCGGACGACGACGCCGTCCGTCCTCCTTGACGACGAGCTGGCGGAACTCCTCCGGCGTGCGCAGGTCGGTGTTGGCCACGAGGTTGACCGACACCATCGACGCCCTTGGTGCGGCCGAGCGCCGACAGGTAGTTGTTGCGCGCCAGCGCGTCCCGCACTTCCGACGGCGAGATGTCGAGCGCCGCCATGCGGTCCGGCTTCAGCCAGATCCGCATCGCGAACGTGCGCGCGCCCAGGATGTCGGCCCGCTGCACGCCGCTGACCGCGCTCAGGCGCGGCTGCACGACGCGCGTCAGGTAGTCGGTGATCTGGCTCTGGTCGAGGTCGGTGGACGAGAATCCGAGGTACATCGCCGCGAACTGCTGGTCCGCCGTCTCGCAGCTCGATCATCGGCGCCTCGGCCTCGGGCGGCAGGTCGTTGCGGACCTGCGCCACCTTGGCCTGGATCTGCGTGAGCGCGGCGTTGGTGTCGTAGTTGAGCTGCAGGTGCACGGTGATCGTGCTGAGGCCCTGCGCGCTCGACGACTCCATGTAGTCGATGCCGTCGGCGCTCGCGATCACGCGCTCGAGCGGCGTCGTGATGAAGCCACGCACCAGATCGGCGTTCGCGCCGACGTACACCGTCGACGACCTGACGACCGCCATGTCGCTGCGCGGGTACTGCCGGACGCTGAGCGAGCGGATCGACTGCAGTCCGGCGATCAGGATCACCAGGTTGACGACGATCGCGAGGACCGGCCGCTTGACGAAGAGATCGGTGAACCGCATCAGCTGTTCTCCGGGTTGGGCGGCCGGGTCTGTTGGCCGGCTGCACCTTGTTGTTGACGAGGACCGCGGCGCCGTTGCGCAGCTTGAACCCGCCGGAGGTCACCACCTCCTCGCCGCGCGTGACGCCGCGAGACGACCGCGACCTGGTCGCCGCGCGCGCGCCTGCACCTTGACGAACTGCTGGCGCACGCCGCGGTACGTTCGGCCGTCGGGGCCCTTCAGGTCTGTCGACGACGAACACCGAGTCGCCGTACGGCGCGTAGTTGATCGCGGAGGCCGGCAGCGGGATGACCGACCGGCTGGCGCCCACCGCGAGCTCGACCTGCACGAACATGCCCGGCCGCAGCGCGCCGTCGCGGTTCTGGAGCGTCGCCTGCACCGGTGACGTTGCGCGTCGTCTCGTCGACCCGGGAGTCGACGGCCGTCACGCGGCCGGCGACCGCCTTGCCGGCGAGGTCGTCGCTCGTGACGCGCACCGCGCGGCCGACGCGCATCTGGCCGACGCGCTGCTGCGGCATCGCCGAAGTTGACGTAGATCGGATGCAGCGACTGGAGCGTCACGATCGGCTGCCCGGCCGGCAGGTACTGGCCCAGATTGACCTGGCGGATGCCGAGGACGCCGGCGAACGGCGCCCGGATCGTCTTGCGCGCGATCGTGGCGCGGATCTCGTCGACCCGCGCCTCGGTCTGCCGCTGCCCGGCGACGGCCTGGTCGTACTCGGCCTTGGAGACCACGCGGTCCTTCAGGAGGCCCTGCATCCGCTCGAAGTCGACGCGCGCGAGGTCGCGCTGCGCCTCGGCGGCCGCCAGCTGCGCGCGCTCCTGCCGCGTGTCGAGCTCGACCAGCACGTCGCCCTCGCGGACGGCCGCGCCCGACTCGAAACGGATCCGCTCGACGGTCCCCGGCAGGTCCGCGCTGACCGTCACGCCCTGGACCGCCGCGACCGTGCCGATGGCGCTGAACGTCGTTGCCCACTCCTCCTTGTGTGCGACGACGGTCGTCACCGCCTCCGGAGGCGGCCGGTAGGCCTCGCCCTGCGCGATGGCCGTCTGAATCTGCTTGAACTTCACGAACCCGAGCCCCGCCACGATGGCCGTCATGACGCCGAGCGTCACGATCATTCGCTTCACCATGAGCACCTCTCCCGTTGGATGCGCGGTGGAAGAGCAAGTCTCTCGCCAGGTCGCGGCGCGCGGCGGATTGCGCGTGCGGCGCCGGTCGCCGGCCGGCGCGTGCCGACCCGTCGGCACTTCGCCGACCCGTCGGCGTCGGCACTCGCACGTCGGGACCGACGCCAGGCCGCGGATCCCGGCCGTCCACGCTCTCTCCGTGGTCGAAC
The DNA here is from genome assembly GCA_963812185.1 of uncultured Acidobacteriota bacterium. Taxonomy (GTDB): domain Bacteria; phylum Acidobacteriota; class Vicinamibacteria; order Vicinamibacterales; family JAHECP01; genus JAHECP01. The sequence goes on along the minus strand of CAWEUE010000005.1, from coordinate 7,860 downwards.
GACGGGCGCTCGGATCGACCGCGGAGGCGGCCGTCCGTCACGTTTCTTCGTGGAGGGCCGCGGTACGGGATCCGGCCGCCGCGTGAGGCGGCTCCGCCGGGTGGCACGCGCTCTGCACAAGCACGTGGCACAACAGGAGGACACGCATGAAGAAGTGGATCGTCGCTCTACTCGCGTCGGCGTCGTTCGTGGCGCCGGCGGCCGCGCAGGAGATCCCGGCTGGGCCGGGCCGCGTGGAGATCACGTTCATCCCCGCAGGTGCCGTCGTGTTCACGAAGAGCAAGGACGCATCGACGCCGACCTTCGGCGACTACCAGCTGGGCGGAGCGTTCACCTACAACGTCAACCGGGTCGTGGGCCTCGAGGGAGAGATTGGCAGCTCGATCGGGATCTCGCAGGACCTCGGCTTCGGCTACGCGAACGACGTCCGGACGCCCGACATGGTCAGCTACAGCGGGAACGTCGTGGTGTCGGTGCCGACCGGCCGGTCGATCGTGCCGTACGTGACCGGCGGGGTCGGCGGCCTCACGCTGCTCAGCCGCAAGGCGTTCGGCGTGAACGACACCGAGACGCTGTTCACGGGCAACGTGGGCGGCGGCGTCAAGTGGTACGCGGGACGCTGGGGGCTTCGCGCGGACTACCGGTTCATCGCCGTGCCGTCGAAGGACTCGGTGTCCGGATTCGGCTTCGGCACCACGGCCCGCTACGCGCACCGCATCTACGGCGCGGTCATCCTCAACCTCGCCCGCTGACGGGCGGACCGCCGCGCACGGCGAGGCGGCTTCCGGCGTCGTTCGGAAGCCGCCTCGGCCGGGCGCATCAGGAAGGAGTTCTCGATGTCCATGACCGCGCGAATCCTGAAGATTCTGATTCGTCTGCTCGGCGTTGCGGCGCTGCTGCTGGGCCTGATGATCTGGGCGGGCTACGGCTTCTCGTGGCTCCCGGTCCACATCCTGCTCGGCACCTTGTTCGTCGTCACGATGTGGGGGACCTCCGCGCTCGCGTTCGTCGCCGGCACCCGCCGGGGGCTCGCCACGCTGGTCTTCCTCTGGGGCCTCGGCGTCGTCTGGTTCGGGCGCGCGCAGATGGCCCTGCTGCCGGGCCCGCGGCACTGGATCGTGCAGCTGGCGCACCTGCTGGCCGGCGGCGTCGCGATGGGCCTCGGCTACGCGCTGGCCGTCGCCGTCGAGCACTCACGAGGGCGAGCGGCGACGGGCGCGCCGGCGCTGGAGCGGCGGTAACCCGGGGCGAGAGAGGCGAACCATGCCTGGCGCGAACGTGGTGGATGTCGTTCTCTGGGGCGTCCAGGGGTTTCTGGCGCTCTTCTTTCTGCTGGCCGGCGCGCCGAAGATCGTCGGGCGCGGCGTCGATCGGTGGATCGGCTTCTCCGACGTGCCGCGTCCGCTGGTCGTCACTATCGGGCTCGCCGAGATTCTCGGTTCCGCCGGCCTGATTCTGCCTATGGCGAGCGGCGTGCTGGCCTGGTTGACGCCCCTTGCCAGCGTTGGCCTTGGGCTCATCGTCCTCATGGCCACGGGGTTTCACCTGCGCGCCGACGAGCGTCTCCCGGCGCTCGAGACCGGACTCTGGGCCGCGACGGCAGGGGTCGTCGCGATCGGCCGATGGCAGCTCGTGCTGTCTGCCGTGCGAGTGCCCCCGTTGGCAGTGGCGGTCGCGCTGAGCGTGCTCGTGCCGGCGGTGATCGTCAACATCGTCATCCTGCTGAGGCGACCCGTGCCATCGGCGCGGGCTCGCTGATCTGGGGGATCGCTCAGTGAGCATCGGAGGCACAGGGATGCACGCAGATTCTCGGCTCGAGGCGAACAAAGGAACCGTGCTGGCCTTCTACGAGGTCGGCCTGAACCAGAAGGACTTCACCGCCGCGTCGAAGCTCCTCGGCGCGCGCTACGTCCAGCACAATCCGCGGATCGCGGACGGCATCGAGGGCTTCAGGCAGTTCCTCGACCACCTGAAGAGGGAGTTTCCGGCCTTGCGCGCCGAGGTCAAGCACGTCTTCGCCGACGGCGACTTCGTCGTGGCGCACGTGCACGGCGTCAGGGTGCCCGGCCAGCGCGGCGTGGCGATCGTGGACATCTTCCGTCTCGAGGACGGCAGGATCGTCGAGCACTGGGACGTGATGGAGCCGATCCCGGAAGACGCCGCCCACCGGAATGGGATGTTCTGACGCCTCCCCGATTGAAGGAGTTGACGATGAGAGTGTTTGTTGCAGGTGCGACGGGAGCGATCGGCAAGGAACTGGTGCCGCGCCTGGTCGCTGCGGGTCATGAGGTCTATGGCATGACCCGCAGCGAGTCAAAGCGGGCGATGCTGGACGCGCTCGGCGCCGTGCCCGTGGTGGCGGATGCGCTCGAGCCCGATGAGGTCACGGACGCCGTGGCCCGTGCGAAGCCCGATGTGATCGTCCACCAGCTGACGGCGATCGGCGCCGTCGACATGCGTCATTTCGAGCGCTCGTTCGCGCCGACCAACCGTCTGCGGACCGAGGGCACGGATCACCTGCTCTCCGCCGGGCGGGCCGTGGGGGTGCGGCGATTCGTGGCGCAGAGCCACATCACCGCATACGCGCGCACCGGCGCAGCCGTCAAGAGCGAGGAGGATCCGTTCGACCCCTCACCCGTCCGGGAGATGCGCGCGAACCTCGCGGCCATCCGACATCTCGAGGCCGCGGTCCTGGGCGCCGAGTGCACGGAGGGGATCGTGCTGCGCTACGGCTGGTTCTATGGGCCGGGCACCTCGCTCGCGCCGGGCGAGGAGCAGTTCGAGCTGATCCGCAAGGGCAAGTTCCCGCTGGTCGGCGACGGCGGCGCCGTGTGGTCGTTCATCCACATCGCCGACGCCGCCGAGGCGACGGTGGCCGCCATTGAGCGTGGCCGCCCCGGGGTCTACAACGTCGTCGACGACGAGCCGGCCGCGGTCGCCCAATGGCTGCCCGCGCTGGCTCAGCAGCTCGGGGCCAGGCAGCCCCGGCGCATACCTCGCTGGGTCGGGCGCCTGTTCGCAGGCGCGGCCGGCGTCGTGATGTTGACCGAGTTGCGCGGCGCGTCGAACGCAAAGGCCAAGCGCGAGCTCGCCTGGCGGCCAGTTCATCCGAGCTGGCGGCAGGGACTGGCCGCGAGTTCAGGCTGGAAGGAGTCTGCCTCGTCTGTGACCCATAGCCGATCACTCGCGCCCTGAGAAGTGGCATCCATGCATCCACCGCGTACTGAAGAATCCGCCATGTTCGGTGCCGGTTGTGTCGGACGCTTTCGTCGTATATTTCAAGATTGTGTGTTGAGGACTTCCACTCCTATGTCAAGGGTGCTAATTGCCGGCTCGACGGGGTACCTCGGCCACTTCTTGCTTGCTGAGGCGAAGGAGCGGGGATACACGGTACGGGCGTTGAGCCGCTCCGAAGAGAAGCTGTCACGTGCTTGGTCAACGATAGATGAGGCGTTCATTGGAGAAGTCACGAAGCCCGCTACCCTCAATGGGGTTGCACGGGACGTTGATGTGGTTATCTCGGCCATTGGAATTACGCGGCAGAAGGACGGTCTGCGCTACCAGGACGTTGACTATCAGGGCAACCTCAATCTACTCAGAGAAGCTGCGAGGTGCGGGGTAAAGAAGTTCGTGTATGTGTCTGTACTGCATGCTGACCAGATGCCAGATTTGCAGATCGTCGAAGCGAAAGAGCGCTTTGTCGGCGAGCTTCGAAAATCGGGCGTGGAATATGCCGTGATTCGACCCAACGGCTACTTCTCAGACATGCTTGCGTTCCTGAACATGGCTAAGAGCGGCAGGGTCTTCCTCTTTGGTCGAGGCGACTTTCGAATCAACCCAATATCAGGAAGGGACGTGGCTTCTCGTTGTCTGGATGCAGTTGATCGTGATGATCGAGAACTGAGCTTTGGAGGGCCGGTGACATTCACGCATCGAGAGATTGCGCACGAGGCATTCCTCGCGCTGGGCACAAGACCAAGAGTCACATGTATCCCAGTGTTCGTCGCGAAAATCGTCCTCTGGCTCGTTAGAAAGCTCACCCCGGAGAGAATCTCTGGGCCAGCGGAATTCACTCTGACTGTCATGACCAGGAGTATGGTTGGGTCCCCGAGCGGCAAGGAACACTTGGGGGATTTCTTTCGCAGTGAACTCGGCCATGGCACATAGCAAGCGCTTGCAGCGGACAGGAGATCTTCCCTCGATGATGTAGACACTTCCACCTGACGGAGGTGTCCGGTGAACCCGCCTTCGCGCGGCTACGGCGGGCAGGCCAGCAACCCTCCGGTTAGGAGCCAGACCTCACAAGCGCGGAGGGGACCAACCGCGGCTCGGGGGGCAGCAATTCCGTCGGCGTGTCTCATTCGTGTCTCAGTCAGCCCATGAACGACCGCTTCTGCGGTTCCGAAATGGTCGGGTAAGTTACTGATGAGATGATACTTGGACGTCTTGACCGAAGCGAAGCTGAGGGAATTGGCTGGGAGGCAGGGATTCGAACCCCGATAACGTGGTCCAGAGAGCAGCAAACACGTCCGTCTGACACACCGGCGGTTCGGACCGATCCTTCAGCGCCTGGGCCCCGTCCGTTCCGACGGGTCGATCACCGTGAGGCTCGATGCGAGAGCGTGTAGAATTTGCGGGCCGGCTCGCCCGTTCCGGGCGGCCCGGCGGATGACCGGGTTCACGCCCTCCAAACCATCGCCTTCCTTCCCAACAGCTTACCGACTCTCGGATTGTGGACACCCGGCCGGCACCGAGCTTGCCTCTCTCGAGTCCAGACGCGAACAGCTCAAGGATGAGGCACAGGGCAGGCGAGTTGCGCAGCAACGCGAATCATCCGATCTCGAGGTTTGGATGACCGCGCGCAGGCGGTGCGCGATCAGGAGATGAGCGACGTGGTGTCGCCCCACCCCATCGATATCACAGAAGGCGTGAAGATATGGCGATCCCCAAGAGAGTGACGACGACGCTGGGCGTGGCGCTTGCGGCATTCGCGCTGGTTGCGACTGCCGCCAGCGCCCGTGATGCGGCGGAACAGGATCGCGTGCAGGACTCGCTCGAGGCGCTTCACGCGCTGACCGGCGCGTCCGACCATGCGATTCCCGACTACGTGCTCAAACGAGCGGAGGCCGTCGTGGTCATTCCGTCGCTCATCAAAGGCGGCCTCGGGTTCGGGGCCGAGCACGGCAAGGGCATCATGAGCGTACGGGACTCCAAGACCGGGCGGTGGTCCGCTCCGGCGTTCGTGAGCATGACCGGCGGCAGCTTCGGTGCTCAGATTGGAGTCGAGTCGACGGACCTCGTGCTGGTGGTGGTCAACCGGGACGGGATCGACGAGCTGCTGAAGGACAAGGTCACACTCGGCGGCGACGTGTCGGTGGCGGCCGGCCCCTTGGGACGCACGGCTGATGCGAGGACCGACGTGCTGATGACCGCGAAGATCCTCACCTACTCGCGGGCGCGGGGCATCTTCGCCGGTGCGGCGCTCGCGGGCACGGCGATCACCAGCGACCAGGATGCGAACCAGCACTTCTATGGCACTCGCTTCGATACGAGAGACATCGTGCTTCGACACGACGTCGTCCGATTGAACGCGCCCAGCGCCGTCACGCATTGGCGTGAGGCGCTCACGAGGCTGACAGGCGCCAGAGGGTGACGTCAGGTCGCGCTCCGTTGACGAACTCACCCAAGGAGGGTCAGACCATGAAACGCATGGCTCTCGTCGGTGCCGCAGGCGCCATGTGCGTCTTGCTGGCCGTTCCCGGCCTCGCCTACGCGCCGAAGGACCCGGCGGCTGCGCCGTCGGGACCGGCCGCGCAGGCAGGCCAACAGGACAAGGACAAGCGACAGGCGAAGCAGAAGGAGAAGGTACACAAGAGGCGCGCAGAGGCACGGCCGTCAAGGGCGCCGCGCCAGGAGCGCCGAACGAAAGCCGAGCGGCGGGCCCAGGAGGCACAACAGCGAACCATCTGGAGCCAGCATGTCGCCCGCCATTGGGCCTCCCAGCATCGCACGTGGAGGCAGCGCGGGGCCTACGCGGCCTACCGGATCCCAGAGAGCTACTTCCGTCTCCACTACGGTTCCAGCCACCGGTTCCGCGTCTACCGCCTGCCGTTCATCTACGTGGCCGGGCATCCGCGTTTTCAGTATGCGGGGTACTGGTTCGCGGTGCTCGATCCGATTCCGGAATACTGGGGACCGGGCTGGTACGAAGACGATGATGTGTACGTCGTGTACGTCGACGATGGCTACTACCTGTTCAATCGCAGGTGGCCCCATCGGCCTGGCGTTGCCATCACGATCGCCATACAGCCGTGAGCAGCGCTGCCGCGCGCGGTCAGAACGCCGCCACCGTCCTTGAGGGCAAGCGATCGTACGTCGGTCTGCTCCGAGATCAGCAGACCAGATCCCCCCGCGCGGCTCACAGGTCGTGCAGGCGGCTCGGGCGGAGCCCCCCGAGAGCACGTCGGGCAATCCGAGGGAGCGGTTCTTGTGCTTCACGACGTTGGACACGCCGCCCTTCTGCGACGGTCATTTCAGCCTCCGTCGTCGGGCCGTCTTCCGGGAAGCGGGCTCCCGGCTTGTGGCGCTCTCTTGCGCGACGTGACGCAGGCGTTCGAGGGCGGCGGACCAGGTACTGCCCGTATTTCGCCATCCACGGCCTCAGTCCCTCGACCAAGGCATCCGGTTCGAGTCGATAGATCTGCAGTCGGCCCTGACGCACGGCGGATACCAGGCCCGCCGCCCGGAGGCTCATCAGGTGCTTCGAAATGCCCGATGGCACCAGGCTGGGGAACTCAGCGGCCAGCTGGCCGACGGACAAAGGACCGCGTTCCGCCAGCAGATCGAGGATCTGCCGGCGGGTGGAGTCGCCCAACGTTCGGAACAAGGCATCAGTGTTGGCCGGCATCAGATGCCTTCACCAGTTCGGCAAGGCGGAAGAGGATTCGGTGCTGGTCGGCCCCGCGCTCATAGTCCTGGAGCATCTCACCCCAGTCTGCACGACCGATTCCTTCGAATCCATCGTGAATGAGCGTCACACGCGTTCCGGCGGCGGTGGGAGCCAGCGCGATGACCAACCGCGCCGGGTTCGCCCACCCACGACCCTCCTCGAGCCATGACAGAATCAGGCTTCTCTCCGGCACCAGATCGAGCACCCTGCCGCTGACCCACGTCCGGTCATCGGGTCCGAGGAAGCGGTAGGCGCCGCCGACGCTCAGATCGATCTCGATATTGGGACTGATCCAGCGGCGCAGTCCTTCCTGCGTTGCGAGCCACGGCCAGACGTTCCTCGGGGGAGCCTGGATCTCAATCGAGCGGATGACCTGCTGCATGCCCACCCTCCAAGACATTACCGTCCAGTAATGTATTACTATATGGTAATGCGTCTGGCGATGTCAAGCTGACGACTGTGCGCATTCCACGCGTCGTGATCATTCGGTCTCGCTATCGTTGCCGTCAGGACGCCAACCTCCTGACTCTGCTGGTCTTGCTGCATGAAACCTGGATTGTACGGCCGGCTTGTCTTTGGCGCGTCGGCCGTGCTGTTCGGTCTCATCGCGTTGATGTGGCACGACGCTGACACGTGGCAGATCGACCCAAGGCGCGGTCCGCGGGTGCTGCAACCCAATCCCTCCTGCGATTTCAGCGGCCAGAAGGCAAGTACCTACGATGGCGCCAAGTGGCAGCTATGCCGCGGGGGTGTCGGCCACGAAGATGGACAACGCCGGGCTGGATGATCAACCGAGAGGCGCCTCGACCCGGCGCTGTCGCGAATCCTTCGGCCACAAGTGCGCGGTTGACGGAGACGTCGTGGGTCGCAGCACCGGGCATGTCGAAGGCCAACGCTCGACGCCGCACCGT
>CAWEUE010000004.1:237500-1438537 GCA_963812185.1 uncultured Acidobacteriota bacterium | reverse complement strand
AGGCGGCCCCACGCGGAAATCGGAGGCCGGGCCTCGGCCCCGGCCGGTCTGGGACGCGGTCGCCGAGCGGGTGCAGGCGCTGCTGGCCGAATCGGTGCGGTGGACCGGCGGCAAGCAGCGGCTGACGGCGACGCGGCTGCACGAGCTGCTGCGTGAGCCGAAGGGCACCGCGTCGGCGTGACCGCTGGTCAAAGACGCCGTCGCGGAGTGGAAGCGGCAGCGGCGCGAGGTCTTCGTGCCGCTGACGTATCGGCCGGGCGATCTCGCCGAGGTCGACTTCTTCGAGGTCCTGGTTGACGTCGACGGGACCCGCCGCAAGGCGTGGCTCTTCCTGATGCGGCTGATGTACTCCGGCCGCGACTTCGCGTGGATCTACGAGCGCCAGGATCAAGTCAGCTTTCTCGACGGACACGTCCGCGCGTTCGCGCACTTCGACGGCGTGCCCGCCCGCGTCGCGTACGACAATCTGCGGGCGGCGGTCGTCCGGATCCTGGTCGGCGGCGCGCGCACGTTGACGCCGCGGTTTGCGGCGCTCGCCTCGCACTACCTGCTCGAGGCGTGCTTCTGTCGGCCGGGCGAAGGCCATGACAAGGGCGGCGTCGAGGCCCGCGGCAAAGCCGTGCGGCAGCAGGCGCTCGTGCCGATTCCGGTCGGCCCGACGCTCGCGGTCATCAACGCGGCGCTGCTCGCGCAGATGGATGCGCGGCTCGACACGCGCGCGCGATGCGACCGGCCAGACCATCGGCGTGCGCTTCGCCGAGGAGCAGCGCCGTGCTTCGGCGCCGCGCCGCGCCGTTTGCGGCCGGAGGCGACGACGTTCGCGACTGTGTCGCCGCGGGCGCTGGTGCGGCTCGAGGGCGCCGTCTACTCGGTGCCGAGTCGCTGGGCGGGGCTGCGACCTGCTCGTGCGCATCGGCGCGACGACCGTGACCATCGTCGGGCGCGAGGGGACGCGGATTCGGCATCCGCGGAAGCGGTTCGGGCAGCGGTCGATCGACTACCGGCATTACCTGGCGGAGCTCGCGCGGAAGCCGCAGGCCGTGCGCCAGGTGCTGCCGGATCTGCTGCGCGACCTCGGCGACCCGTTTCCGGCGGTCTGGGATCAGCTCCACGGCGCGCACGGGCCCCGGGAGGCCGCGCGGCTCTTCGCCAAGGTGCTCGGCCAGCTCGAGACGCACGGCGCGGCGGTCGTCGTGCCCGCGCTGACGCGCGGCGCTCGCGACCGGGACGCCCCTGCTGCTCGCGCTGACGCCGGCGCGATCGGCCCGGCCTGCGTCGCGCCCGACGCCGTGCCCGCGCCGCTTGCGCGACATCGACGTCGACGAGCGGCTGCGCCGCCGACTACGACGGCTGGCTCCGGGCGGTGTCGCATGAGCGCCGCCACCCTCACGCGGGATCTCGTCGTCGCGCAGACCCGCGCGTTGAAATTGCCGGGCGTCGCGCGCACCTTTGAAGCCCTCGCCCGTCAGGCGCGCGATGCGCATTGGCCGCACGAGGATTACCTCCATGAGGTGCTCACCGCGGAGCACGCGTCGCGCCACGAGTCGGTGATCCGCCAGCGGCTGCGCGAGGCGCGCTTCCCGGAGGTGAAGACCCTCGACACGCTTCGACTTCCCCGCGGCCGAGGGCATCAGCGCGACGCAGATCCACACGCTGGCGCGCGGCGAGTGGGTCACCGCGCCCGAGAATCTGATCTTCGCCGGCCCGATCGGGACCGGCAAAACCCATCTGGCGATCGCGCTCGGCGTCGAAGCGACGAAACAGAAACGCCGCGTGCTCTTCACGCGCGCGGCCGACCTGGTGCGGCAGCTGCTCGAAGCGCGCGATGCGCGCGAGCTCACCCGCCTGCAGCAGCGGCTGCGACGCGTCGACGTCCTCATCGTCGACGAGCTCGGGTTCGTCCCCTTCGACCGCGTCGGCGGCGAGCTGCTCTTCAATCTGATCACCGATCGCTACGAGCGACGGGCGACGGTCGTCACGCACGAATCTCGCATTTGCCGAATGGGTCACCGTCTTCGCCGGCGATGAGAAGCTCACGACGGCGCTGCTCGATCGCTTGGCGCATCACGCGACGGTGATCACGACGAAGGGGAAAAGCTATCGGATGCGCAAGCGGCGGGCCCGGGCTCGTGACGCCCCAATCGCCATCGAGGACCGATCGAACCACACACGACCGCGTAGGAGACCGTAGGAACGACGATCGCGAGGGCGGGCAAGGTCTAGCACCCCCCCTATTGCGGCAAACCGAGGAGATGATGCGAAACGAAAATCGACGCGGCTATGGAAATGACGCGGCTATGGAAATCACAAAGCGATTTCCACAGCCGCTTGGAAATCTCGCACAGAACGCGAGATTCCCACATTCCCACAGCCGATCATCTTGGTTTCAGATGAGAAGAGCGTAGAATGAACCGCCCTCAGGTGGTCTACTTTCCGAGCGGCCGACTGGTGCTAGTTTCCGAGCGGCGCGCGCATGAGCGTCACGCCGACGGTCGCACTGGTGGCCAGACCTTTGAGGTTCAGATCGCCGCGGCTCAGGGCGACCTTCCCCTGTTCCAGGAGGACGAACGCGCCGAGGGGCCCCCAGATCGAGTGCTCGATGCTCTCCTGCAGCATCAGCAGGTTCGGCCCGCGAAACCGGTAATCCTGATAGCCGGCCAGGCGCCGTTCCCCGTTGATGTCCGAACCGCCGAGTGTCGGCTGGAAGTAGAACGGCACCCGATTGCCGCCGCCCGTGGTCGAGGTGACAACGAGCAGGCGGAAGCCGACCGCCCCCTGCCGGTTGCGCGACCACTGCACCGGCGGGCATCCCGTCGAGCCCAGGGCCTGCGCGCACTCGTTGGGACCGTTGAACGCTTTCGGCCCGCTCGACGAGACGCCCCGGTAGAGCGGAATCTCGTGCTGCAGATCGATCGTCCAGCGGTTGAAGGACGTCTGGGTGTCGCGGCTCGTCCTGAACTGCTCCGCCGACACCAGGTAGTTGAATCGGAGCCAGCCGCCCGGCAGGGACGGGGTGAGGCGAAGGCCCTCGCGGAGCTGCACGTACGCCTTCTGCCGGCTGAGCCCGGGCGCGGTGCTCTCGTCGTAGAGCTGCCCGATCGGCGGCGCCTGATCCGAGGTCGCCGAGCGGATGTCCACGAACCGCCCGGCCACGCCGCCGATCACGGCCAGCCGCAGCGCACGGAGGGCGCGCAGGCTCACGGGGTACGCCGCCGACGCGCCGACGATGGTCTGGCGCTCGCCGTAGACGGCCCGTCCGCTCTCGAGGCTCTGCGGGCCGGGACCGAAATCGTCGAGCGTCTTCAGCGAGATGCCCTGCACGAAGAGGTCGACCACGGCGAGTTCCCGCGGCACGATGGACCCGGAGGGCGCGGCCGAGCCGGGCCGAAGGACCACGACACCCGCCGTCGCCGGGGTCCGCACGATCTTCATGTACGCCCCGCCGCGCCACGAACCGGACGGCGTCGCGACGGCGTCGGCGTTCCACGCGAGCCGCCACGACTCGTTCGGGGTGTAGTGCTCGGCGAAGGCGAGGCCGTAGGCGAAGCCGTTCTGCGGCGCGATGCTGCTGAACGTCACGTGGAACGGGTTCTCCGTCGTCACCGCGTACAGGCAGCCGAAGAGGGCCTTCAGCTTGAACGTGCCGCAGCTCTCGGCGAGGTGCTCGTGCTCCCGCCGAAGGTCGGCGTGCAGCTTGCTCTCCTGTGCCACGACCGGCGCGGCGACGAGGAGGAGCGCCAGGACGGCGAAGCTCTGCGCCCTCATGGCCTAGCCCCGGGCCCTCCGGCGCCGGCGGGTCGCCTTGCCACGCGCCGCCGCCGGCTTCCTGCGGCGCGCGCCGCCGGGCGCCTTCGGGCTTCGTTCCGTCGCCGCCCGCGGGAGCGGCGGCAGCCGCACGGGCGTGGCGCCGGCCGCGCTGCCCGGCGCCGACGCCGCGGCCGCCCTCTGCTCCTCGAGCAGCCTCATGAGCTGGGCGGCGCGCGTGCCGGCCTGCCCCTCGGTCCTGACCTCCCTCTTCGGCAACTGATCGGGCTTCCGCTGCGACGCGGGAAGCACGGCCCACTCCAGGTGCTTGATCTGGTCCAGCAGCAGCCTCGAGGCGGGCCGGTCCTCGTTGAACGCTTTCCTCGGCGTCTTCGGCACTCGAATCACAGCCATCGCGGCACCTCAAGCCAGGACGAAGTCCGGCGTGTCCGTGCGCGCGGTCGCGAGCGTGAGGAGGTCGAGAAAGGTCTCGGCCTGCTTCTCACGCGGAGACCGCCCGTCGTAGTCTCCGATGAACAACTTCGTGATCGTCGCCGGAATGGAGGCGTGCTCGAACACCCGGCCGCCGGGGGCCCCCGCGCCCGGGACGACGGTGCCCTTTGGCACCCACGGCGAGACCAGGATTGCCGGCACGCGCACGCCCAGCCGATCGAATGCGAACGGCTTGCCCGTCCCGGTCTGAAGCGGCTGCGCGACGAACCCGTCTGGCGTGCACGCCGGCGGCGGCACATGGTCGTAAATGCCGCCGTGCTCGTCGTAGGTGATGAGCAGCGCCGTCGAGTCCCACAGGGTCGCGTTGCTCTTGATGGCCTGGTAGACGGACGCGATGAGCCGCTCGCCCTCCCGGACGTCGTGGTCCGGATGCTGATCCGAGGCGGGCAGCATCACGCCGTCACGCTCGTGATCGCTGTAGTTCGGCTCGATGAACGAGTAGTCGGGGAGCGTGCCCGCCTTGCAGTCGGCGAGGAACTGCTGGTACACGCCGAAGAACTGCGGCTGGTGCTGCAGCAGGTTCACGACCTCCATCGTCGAGCTGGTCGTGTCGAAGTAGTAGATCTTCGCCGTCTTGCCGGCCTCCTGGAGGCGCTGATAGACGCTCTTGAAGACCGTGTTCGGGTAGAAGATGTTCATGTCCACGTGCCCGAACGACGTGCCGTAGTGGGCGAACGCCCGATTGCAGAGCGTCGGCCCCGGAATGGACGAGAACCAGCCGTTGAAGAGCGCGAACTCGCGCGCCAGCGTCGTGATGACGGGAAGCCGCTCCGGCTTGAAGTAGTACATGATCTGCCGCGAGTGCTTCACGTCCTGACGCTCGCCGAAGTAGCTCTTCACGAACCCGCCCATCGTCGGGACCCTGTCGGGCGCCATGTTCCCGTCGTAGAGCTGCAGATCGACCCCGGGGAAGTGGTGGTTCGGATCGGGATCGACCTGTCCCTGGTAGCCCGCGCGCGCCAGGACGGGCGCCGGGCGCCCGGCCGTGTCCAGGTTCGTCTCGTTTCCGGTGAGCCCCTCGATCCGCGGGTCGAGCGCCTTGAGGCCGCCCAGCATGTGATCAAAGGAGCGGTTCTCCATCATCAGCACGACGACGTGCGTCAGCCGATCGAGACCCGTCGGAGGCATATGCAGTCCCGCCTAGTGTTGTGAAGGTGGTTGATTCTACTACAGTTCGGCACTCCAGCGCAGGTGCGGCCAGGGGTCCGACTGCTCACGCACATCGAGTGGACTGCGCCAAGCGGGGTGCGACGTCGATCAATGGCGGGCGCCCAAGTTCTCCGGGCAACTCCTGGCGCTCGGCAGGTCCATCCCTGCCGCAACCGTCTCCAAGATGTCTCCACGACTCGGGTAGCCGGTGCCGCCGCCACGCTCGCTCGCGACCCCGCAGCGCTGGCCATCTGCCCTGCCCGCTTGGACAAAACCGCCGGCCGGAGCCATAATCGGCGCGTACTCGAGGCGGGCTCACCTGCGCTGTGTCCCGATCTCACCACGTCCCATCACGCTTCCAGCGTCCGTCTTCGTTCATGATCCTGCGTCGTAGGTGAACTCCATGCCAAAAAAGATGCTCGTCCTGTGTGCTCTGTGCCTTGGCGCGCTGACCGTGTCCGCGCAAGTGGCGCCGCCGGCGGGCGGCGACCTCAACAGCTTCTTCAAGCCCGTGATGTGGCGCTCGATCGGGCCGTTCCGCGGCGGCCGCGCCAATGCCGGCACCGGCGTCGTCGGCGACCCGAAGACGTACTACATGGGCACGACGGGCGGCGGCGTGTGGAAGACCGAGGACATGGGCATCACCTGGCGCAATGTCTCGGACGGCTATTTCACGACGGGCACGATTGGCGCGATCGCCGTGGCCGAGAGCGACCCCAACGTGGTCTACGTCGGCACGGGCGAGCACGCCGTTCGCGGCATCATGACGCACGACGGCGACGGCATGTACCGGTCGACCGACGCGGGCAAGACCTGGAAGAAGATCGGCCTCGACCTGTCGCAGCACATCGCCCGAATCGTCGTCGATCCGCGCAACCCGGACGTCGTCTTCGTGGCCGCGCAGGGGGCGCTGTACGGTCCGTCGGCCGAGCGCGGCGTGTTCAAATCCACCGACGGCGGGGCGACCTGGAAGAAGGTCCTCTACGTCGACGACAAGACCGGCGCGGCGGAACTGTCGATGGACGCACACAACCCGAGGATCCTGTACGCGGCGATGTGGGAGCACGGCCGCCTGCCCTGGCAGGTCATCAGCGGCGGGCCCGGCAGCGGCCTCTACAAGTCGACCGACAGCGGCGAGACCTGGGACAAGATGACCAAGGGGCTGCCCGACGAGATGGGCAAGATGGCGATTGCCGTCAGCCGGTCGAACCCGGAAAAGGTCTACGCGCTGATCGAAAGCGATTCGACCAAGGACGCGCGCGGCCTGTACGTCTCGACCGACGCCGGCAAGAGCTGGAGCCAGGTCACCGACGAGCCCCGCCTCGTCCAGCGGGCGTGGTACTACATCGAGCTCTTCGTCGACCCCAAGAACGAGAACACCGTGTACGTCATGAGCGCGCCCGCGTTGCGCTCGACCGACGGCGGCAAGACCTGGCAGACACTGTCGGGCACGCACGGTGACTTCCACGATCTGTGGATCAATCCCGACGACCCCGCCAACTTCATCATCACGAACGACGGCGGATCGGCGATCACGTTCGACGGCGGCAAGAGCTGGAGCTCCGAGGACAACATGCCGACGGGGCAGTTCTACCGCATCAACGTCGACCACCAGTTCCCGTACCGCATCTACAGCGCGCAACAGGACAACACGTCGGTCTCGATCGCCAGCCGCGCGCTCGGCGCCCGCGGCATCACCGCCGCCGACTGGACGTCGTCGGCCGGCGGCGAGAGCGCGTTCCTGGCCTTCGACCCCGACAACCCGCGGTTCGTGATGGGCGGCAGCTACGAGGGCACGATCGAGATCATCGACACCCAGGCGAAGGCCGGCACGAACATCATGCCGGCGCCGATCCAGTACCTCGCCATGGACGCCAAGGACATCAAGTACCGCTACAGCTGGAGCGCGCCCATCATCCGGAGCCAGCACGAGCCGGACACCTATTATCACGGCGCCCAGTACCTGCTGAAGACCACGGACCGGGGCCAGACGTGGAAGGAAGTGTCCCCGGATCTCACCCGCAACGAGAAGGACAAGCAAGGCAGGGCCGGCGTTCCGTACACCAACGAAGAGGTCGGCGCGGAGAACTACGGCACGCTCGCCTACATCGCGGAATCACCGCACGAAGCCGGCGTGATCTGGACGGGCAGCGACGACGGGTTGGTGCACTTGACGCGCGACGGCGGCGCGACGTGGAAGAACGTCACGCCGAAGGGCCTCGCCGAGTGCCTAGTCAACGCGATCGAGGTGTCGCCGTTCGACAAGGCGACGGCCTACATCGCCACCACGCGGTACAAGTTCAACGATCACCGGCCGGGTCTCTACAAGACCACCGACTACGGCGCCACGTGGACCGAGATCGACAAGGGCATTCCCGCCAACGCGTTCACCCGGGTGGTTCGCGAGGACGACGTCCGGCGCGATCTGCTCTTCGCGGGGACCGAGCGCGGCGTCTTCATTTCCTGGAACGGCGGCGCGAGCTGGTCACCGTTCCAGCTGAACCTGCCGATCACGCCCGTCGACGATCTGAAGGTCTACAAGGGCAACCTGATCGCGGCCACGTCGGGCCGGGCCATCTGGGTCCTCGACGACCTGTCGCTCGTCCGCCAGTACAAGCCGAATACGCCCGCCTTCTCGATCTACAAGCCGGCCGACGCGTATCTGGCCAACGGCGGCAGCGAGCTGAACGACCCGGACGAGGAGTTCACGGGCGCCAACACGACCCGCGGCGTCAATCCCGCGAACGGCATCGTCCTCTACTACCAGCTGCCGGAACTGAAGAAGGACGACGACATCACGCTCGAGGTCACGGACGCGCAGGGCCGGACGATTCGCACCTTCTCATCGAAGAAGGTGGAGGGCTTCAAGAAGTGGGACGGCGGTCCGTCGGCGGATCCCGTGCTGTCGAAGTCCGAGGGGTTGAATCGGTTCGTCTGGAACATGCGCTACCCGACGATCCCCGGCGTGCCCGGCGTGTACATCGAGGCGGACTACGACGGTCACAAGGCCGTGCCGGGCACGTACCACTTCACGTTGAAGATGGGCGGCCGGACGGCGGCGACGCAGGCGGAGATCCTCGCCAATCCGCTGTATCCGACCACCGCCGCGCAGTACAAGGAATACGACGCGGTCATGTCCCGGATGGAGGGCGCGGTCACCGACATGCACGAGACGGTGAACCGCCTCTACGAGAAGCAGACGCAGCTCGCGTCGATCCTGAAGTCGATGCCCGCCGGCGACAAGTACGCCGGCGTCAAGCGCGACGGCGAGGAACTGCTGAAGAAGCTGAAGGCGTGGGACGAGGACATGGTCCAACGCCGGTCCAGGGCCTACGACGACGTGGAGAACTTCCCCAACAAGTTCACGGCCAACTACCTGTTCCTGATCAACCAGACGGCCAGCGACCTGCCGCGGGTCACTCAGCCGTCGCTCGACCGGCTCGACGAGCTCACGGCCGAGTGGTCGGCGTTGAAGAAGCGATCCGACGACCTGTCGGCCAAGGACATTCCGGCGCTCAACAAGCAGCTGTGGGATCTTGGCCTCGGCGCGATCTGGAAGGACTGAGAACAGGCGGACAGCCTTCGCTCGGCCGCGCCGAGCGAAGGCTGTCTGCCGTCTTGTCCCGCCGTAGGCGCAGCGCGCGAAGGCGGACGCCACGCTCCCCTACTTCCCAATCATCAGAATCGTGAACGATCCCGGCACGGCCGCGCCGCGGCGGCGCCGCCTTCCGCCCCCTTCCGCCGGCGTCGCCGGCTGCGGCGGGGGCGGTCCGTACACCTGCGCCATCGTGAACAGGCGGCCCGTCCTCGTGTCGAGCGCAATCGTGCGCGCGCCGTTCATCGTCTCGAGGTCCTGCTCCAACTCGAACGTCGTGGGGCTCGTCTCCTTCACGACGGCCAGGTGCCCGTTGCCGAGCGTGGCAAACGCTTCCATGGTCGCCGGGTTGAACTGCGCGCCGTCGGAGCCGCCCGCGAGCGGCAGCGTGGCCAGGATCCTGCCGTCCTTCGCGCTCATGACGACCATCGTCGGCTGCGGCGGCTGCCCCTCCTCGGGCGTCAGCGACGAAGCGCCGCACGCGACGAACAGGACGTCGTTCTTCGGGTCGAGCGCGAGGCCGTTGCAGCGGCCGCCCTTGGACGAAAAGTCGTAGTGCGCGGTCGTCTTCATCGACTTCTCGTCGACGACGGCCACGTTCGACTCGGCCTGCATGACGACGTACAGCGTGCCGCGGCCGTCGGCGACGCTCTCCTCCGGCGTGCCGCCGAGGTCAATCGTCCCGAGCACGGCGCCGTCGGCGCCGTTGAGCACCAGGGCGTTCTTCGTCGGATGGCTGTAGACGTACGTGCGGTCGTCGGACGCGTCGCAGTAGATGCCGTCGGCCCTGAAGCCCTCGGGCACGTCGATCTTCTTGATGACCTTCAGCGTCTTCGGGTCGAACATCGACAGGCTCGGGTGGCTGCTCGCAAAGGCGTGGCCGGAGGCCGGACAGATCGCGACTCCGTTGCCGCCCGTGTCCGGAATCTGGCCGATCTCGGCGAGCGTGTCGAGGTCGTAGACCATGATCCGGCCAAGGGCCGCCGGCACCGCCGGCGTGGTCGCGGTGGCGGGAATCTCCCGGGAGGCGCCGCGGGGGATGAACAGGCGCCGACCCGCGACGTCGGCGTAGATGTAGTCCCAGCCCCCTTCGCCCCCGACTCTTGCCTTCTTGAGCACCTGGTAAGGACCCGCGCTGCCCGCCTGGTGGGCCAACCCGATGGCTATCGAACACGCGAGAAGGACCGCGGCTGTGAGAATGGTTCGTCGCATGGAGTTCTCCCTGCACGAGTACCTGAGGATGGTGACAGGGCCAATTCTACGCCCGAATCGAACGCCCGGGCGCCGGCCAGTGGCGCCCCGCTGAATTCTGTGGCGCGCCCGGAGCCGTTGGGCTATCCTGACGGCTCTCCAGATTACGAGCGTTGCGCGAGGGCCTCGGAGGGACCTGAGCCTGTGCAGACGCACGACCTGAGCGCGCCTCAGGCGGTTCCGCGCCTCGTCGAGGCGCTGCGCCGTCGTCTCGTCGAGGCGGGACTCACCGACGACGGCATGCGCGGCGGCGGCCCGGGCGGCCCCGCGGACGCCTGGTCGCTGGCCGCCGGCCAGCCCGTCGCCGATACCTCTCCGTTCTCCACGCTCCTGACGTTGTTCTGGTTCGGCGCGCCGGTGGACGCCAGCCTGGCGGAGGCCGCGCTCGACCCGCTGCGTCCGGCGGATCTCGAGACGCTGGGCGTGGCGGACGTGCGCGACGGCCACGTCCACCCGCGGTGCATCATCCGGCCCGCCGGCGGCCTGCTCGTCGCCAGCGACCGGCCGGCCGCGCACGCCGATCCCGTGCTGGGCTACGTGCCCGCCAGCGACACCCTGGCCCGCCTCTCGGTCCGCCGGCCCGCCGGGCGCGCGCTGGATCTCGGCAGCGGCTGCGGCGTGCAGGGCCTGCTGCTCGCCCCGCACAGCGACAGGGTCATCTCGGTCGACGTGAACCCGCGCGCGCTCGCCTTCACCACGTTCAACGCGGCGCTGAACGGGATCGCCAACCTGGAAGCCCGCGAGGGCAGCTGGTTCGAGCCGGTGGCCGACGAGCGCTTCGACACGATCACGTGCAACCCGCCGTACGTGATCTCGCCCGACTCGACCTACACGTACCGCGACGGCGCCCTGCCGCGCGACGGCGTGTGCCGCATGGTGGTGCGGGATGCCGCGCGGCACCTGGCCGAGGGCGGCTTCGCCACGGTCCTGTGCAACTGGATCCACGACGACGCCTGGGACGATCCGCTGCGCGCGTGGGTGGCCGGCACGGGGTGCGACGCGCTTCTACTGCACTACGCGAGCGTGGATCCCCGCAACTACGCCGCCAACTGGAACGCCGAGTCGCGCCGGCGCGCGCCCGCCACGTTCGAGCCGACCGTGCGGCGGTGGGTCGAGTACTACATCGCCGAGCGGATCAGGCACATCGGAGTCGGCGCCGTGATTCTGCGGCGGCGCGAGGGCCCCGACCACTACGTGCGGGCGCTCGACATGGCGGCGGGCCCGACCTGCCAGGCGAGCGACGACATCCTGCGGCTGTTCGAGGCGTCCGATTTCCTGGAGCAGTCCGGTGGCCCCGGGATCTTCCAGCACGCCTATGCGCCGCTGGACGGCCACCGCATCGACCAGACGCTCCGTTTCTCCGGCGGCGCGTACGTCGTCGGACCGGCCGTGTATCGCCGCGTTCCGGGGATCGGCCTGGAAGCGCACGTCGACGCCGGCGCCCTCGAGGTCCTCCTCGAGTGCGACGGGCGCCGCATCCTGGAGGAGGTGACCGCGGAAACAGCCCGGCGTCGCGGCGAAACGGCCGACGAGGTGAGGAAGCTCGTCGAGGATCCGGTTCGACAGCTGATCGAACGCGGATTCCTGCTCCCCAGCGTCCATGACAGCGAAGGAGAGTAACGCATGCTGACCAGAAGGCAGGTGCTGGCCGGGACGGCTGCAGGCTCGATTGCAGCCATCGCCAGCGCGCGTGGCGTCGCGGCGGCGGCACCGGGAAGCGGGTTCAACGTGGGCTTCGGCAACCTGGACGGCGGCGCGGCGGCCGCCTTCCACAAGGAGGAGCTCGGCTTCTCGTTCTTCGTCAAGCTGCACGACGGTGCGGCGCAGGTGTTCTACAAGGAGGAGACGCTCGGGGTGATTGGTCTCTTCCTGAAGTTCTTCGACAAGGCCCACGCCACCGACGCGGCGTTCCTGAAGGTGGACTGGACCCAGGTCGGGTCCCTCAGCGGCTACGTCAAGGACGTCTCGGACGCCGGGGCGGGATTCCTCAAGCTCGACTCGTCTCTCGCCCAGATCTTCCTGAAGTTCGAGAACTCCGACCGGGTGCTCACCGAGGACGTACGCACGCTCCAGGGGGGCATGCTCGTGCCCGGCAAGGACGAGTGCCGGCCGGTGGACATCGGGTGACGCGCCTCCGCTGAGCCCGTCGCAGCCCGGTGAGAGCCGGGAACCGGGCAGGTCCGGGAAGCACGACATGCCGCTTCCCGGGCCTGCCGACGAGCCCACGTGCTCAGCGTCGCGCCGAGGCCGGCAGGACGCGGTCGGCGGAACCAGGAACTGCCGGATCGTGGAGGGCGACAGTCGAAGACGCCCGGTCAGCGGGTCGACAGCCAAACCGCCAGCGCAACGACGATGATCAACGCCGCCAGAACCGCGCCGATCCTGAGCGACCGTCGGCGGCGCACCTGCGCGAGCCTGAGCTCGGCGATGTTCGCCCAGAGAGCCATCTGGAGACGCAGGTCGGTCCTCGACCGCCGCGCACCGACCGTGCCGGTGGCTCTCGGGCCAAGAGGTTCGACCGGCCCAAGAAAGCGGTAGCCCCGTCTTGGCAGCGTCTGAATCCAGCGCGGGTTGTCGGCGCTGTCGCCGAGCGCATCCCTGAGCTGCCTCGTCGCGAAATTGACGCCCTGGTCGAAATCGACGAAGGTGTCGGTATCCCACAGGGCCGCCTGGATCTCCTTGCGACTCACGACCATACCGGGGCGCTGCGCGAGCAGCACCAGGAGCTTGAAGGGCTGGGGCGCGAGCTTCACGACGAGCCCGTCACGCCGCAACTGGCCCGCATCGAGGTCGACCTCGAAGACACCGAATCGAACCCCTGTCGAGAGGACCCTGTCTACATCGACTCAGGGGAGCCTATCACGGACGACGAGGGCGCTCAGGGCCTTCACGATCCGCTTGATTCGACTGGACTTGCCGCCTCATCGAGACATCGGCGGATCCACAGATGGCGCCCATGGCCACCCGCCGCGGCCCATCGTATGTACTCCCCGTGGGAGAACGATTCGAACCGATGGAGGCCGCGATGGAGTTCTCAGTTCATTCAGACAACGGCGCGCCCGGTTTCGGGCTTCCGGGGCTCACGTCCGCGAGGCACGTGGCCGACGACATCAGCTGCGCGGCCCGGACTGGCGTCGCCGTCCTGATTTCGGGAAGGCGTGAGGTCGCGATCGCGACGGCGCGGCAGGTGCACGACCGGCAGCCGAAACGGTCGGCGTTCGTGGTGGTCGACGGCGGCCGGAACGACGGGACCCTGTCGCGGCGTCTCGCCGAAGCCCTGCGCGAGCCGTCCCCCGGCGGGCGCACCGTGTTCCTGCCAGACGTCGATCGGCTGAACCGGTCGCAGCAGTCGCTCCTCGCCTCGTACCTGCACCGCGCCGCCGTGAAGCTCCGGAACGAGGAGACGGTTCGCATCATCGCGTCGACAGACGTCGATCTGTTCGATCGCGTCAACGCGGGCGCGTTCGACAGGGACCTGTTCTACCGCCTCAACACGATTCACATCGTGGTGGGTCGGCCGAGGCAGCGATTCGTCCGCCATGCGGACGCACGACACGAAGGCGGACGGCCGGACACGCCCGGTCTACGCGGGCGAAGGCCGCTCCGCCACCGCGACCGCTGATTCGAGCAATGCGGGCCGAACGGCGGGCTCAGCGATGCGCAAGGTCGCCGGGATCGGCGCCCGCGGCGGGACTGTTCACGATGAGGATCCGGGCGGTCTGCGCGGCCATGATCGCGCGCGTGTCCTGGCTGTACACGATCCAGTTGATGTCCATCCGGGTTGGCCCGCTCAGGGGCTCCTGGAGCGACCGGAGAATGGGAGGCGTCAGGCGCCAGTGCACGTCTCCCTTGTCCAGCCTCCGCTGTTCCCAGCACGACGCGTCGTCGAAGCGGCAGTCGGCGGCCGAGAACGGCGGGTCGATGCGCAGACTGACCTTGCGACCCTTGAAGACGACGTAGACGGGCAGGCCGTCCTTACAGTTGTTGCGGCCTGTCAGCTGGAGGTCCATGTCATCCCACTTGGCGAGCGCCACGCGCTTCGGGTACGTGAGGGAGGGCTCGAAACAGGCGGCGTTCCGAGCCGCGCTCGGCGCCGGCCGCAACAGCGCCAGGACCTCCCGGCCCGCCTGAGTCAGGGTCATAAACGCGCTCAGGAGCGCCGCGACAGCCACAATCAGGGCCGTGATGCGGCCCACCCGGCCCGTCAGCAGCTCGATCGCCCCCGACGGCGTCCTCTCCGTGGGCCCCTTGTCGTCCGCCATGACGCGTCCTCTCGATCCTTACGACGGCCCGCCGGGGTCGAAGTACCCTGCGGCGTCGACGAGCGCGAGGTCCCGCAGCACCCGCCGCAGGATCCCCCTGGTCTCGGGAAAACGAACGGTCTCGACGCGGAACTCGGTGTCGCCCTCGACTCCCCACCGGCGCCAGTAGGTCCACTGCGCGACGTTACCCGCTCCTGCGTTGTGCTTCATGATGGCCGTCGCGAGGTCGTCCCCCGCGAACTCGGCGCGCCACCAACGGGCCCACAGGGCGACGTTTGCTGCCGGATCGAGCAGGTAGCCCACCGGGGATGCCTCGTCGCCGTCCTCGGCCAGGTGCCAGCGCCGGTTGAGCGACGAGAAGGTCGCGGGCATGATCTGCAGCAGCCCCAGCGCGCCCACGCGCGAGATGGCGCCGGGATAGAAGCGGCTTTCCTGCCGCATGAGCGCGTACATCAGGCACTCCGACAGGCGCTTCGAGCCGTTGATCGGCCAGGCCGCGCGCGCGATCGCCGGCGCGACGGCGGGCAGATTGTCGGGATCGGGGTACGCCGCCACGAGGTACCGCGGGTCCCGCTGCAGGTCCGACAGCAGCTCGCGCGAAGGCACGGCCGGCGTGATGGTCATCTCGAGCGAGGTCGGCCAGTCGTGGACCCCGGGCCCCAGCAGTCCCGCGAGGGTGAGCCAGTTGCCCGCCGTGAGGGCCGAGTCCCTCGCCGCCAGCGCGTCCTGCCGCAGAGCGACCAGCAGGGCGATGGTCGGCAGCAGCCCCCGCGCGTCGAGATCCGAAAGCGGGATGTCGTCCACACGCCGACCGAACGTCTTTCGGAGCGCGCGCTCGCCCTCCAGCAGCCGCTCGTAGAGCCCATTCCGCACGAGGGCCTCGACGCGAACGTGGTAGGGCCCTGTGGCCGTGACGTGCGAGTCCACGTGGCTCGCGCGAAAGGCCTGGCGAAAGGCGATTCGGGCCGCCGACCCAACGGCAGGGAGAATCCGCCCGGACACCTCCGCTCCTGCGTCCAGGTGCATGCGCGCGCGGACGCCGTAGTAGTCGTACGGGGCTTCGCCGACGACCTCGGAGAAGAACCGCCGCGCTGCGTCGGAGTCACCCCGACGCTCGGCGATCCGCCCGCGCCAGAAGATCGAGCGCAGGCGGAACGCGCCGTCCGGATGCCGCCGCACGTACTCGGCGAGGAGACGGTCGGCGGCAGCGAGGTCGCCCGTGTGGCCGCGCGCGATGAGGCCAAGCGCCGGAAGAAAGAAGGCGGAGTCCTGATAGTCGTTCGGCCCCTCGAAGTTCCGCAGCTTCTCATAGGCTGCGAGCGCCCGGTCCAGGTCGAGGTCGAACAGCTCCTCGGTCGCCACCTGGAAGAGGGCGTCATCGGCGAGCCGGCTCCGCGGGAACCGCCGGGACACCTCGTCCAGGTCGGCGATTTGATCATCGCGGTCTTGCAGCAACCCTCGCCGGTACAGCGCTCTCGCCGCTATCGGCCGGTCCCCGGCCAACGCAATGACCTGCGTCAGCACCGGCACGAGCTGGCGGGCAGGGCGTCGCGACCGGTTGTAGTTCGCCCACTCGTACCCCGCCTCCGCGCGGACGTCGGCCGGTGCCGCTTCGTCGCGCCACAAGCGCCAGAGCCTGTCGGCCGCCGCGTCCTTGTCCGCCTGCGTCTTTAAGAGCGCGATCTCACGCCTGGCCCGATACAGTTCGAACCGGTCCCGCGTGGCGAGGCCGCGGTCGAGGATGTCGGCTTCGATGGCCCTGTCGGTCGAGTCGAGTGTCGCGCTGCCGGAATCGACGGACAGAAAGTCCATAAACAGTGAGCGCGCCGACTCGTGGCGCCCGTTGTTCCAGGCGACGTGCGCGACCAGATCCGCGATGCGCTCCTCGAGCAACGGGAGCGCCGGCAGCAACTCGCTCTGGACCATCCCCAAGTAGAGCCGCGTCCGTCGAAGCCGTTCGGCGACATCGAGGACACGATCGACCTCGGCGGGTTCCCGCGGGCCGCGGTCGTCCAAGATCTGCAGCCAGCGCCAGAGCGCCACGGTCGCCAGGCCGCTGCCACCCCACGTGTCCCCGTACGGACCGCCCGCCGCAGGCGTCACGGCCCACGAGGCCAGATCGGCAAAGGTGTGGCGCGCCGACTCGACGTCACCGTCGTGCCGCTGGGTCTCGCCGACGAGATAGGCCAGAACGGGCCAGTTCGGATCCGTTCGGTCCGCCCGGCCCGTGCCCGCCAGAAGGTCTTTGGCCACGCGCGGAAGATCCGCCCGATCCCCCTGGAGGCGCTCGACCAGGCTCACCAGGATTGCAGGAGCCACCGCCGGCACGACGGCGGCCGAATCGGCCCTGGGCCCGGCCGCAGTCAACGTGGGGGCGGGCCCCGAGTCCGTGCACGCGGCCGGCTGGAGCAGGAGCACCGCGCACAGGCCGACCAGACGGGGAAGGCGCCGGAGCGCCCGCCGGTGCCTGGAGTCGCAGCGAGCACAGACCATGGGCGTACCTGAGATGCGGAAATCGCCGTGCGCCTGAAGCTAGGAGAGTCGCATCATAGCACGACCGGGGCGCGCCCCGGCACGATTGTCGGGCGCCCGTCGGCTCGAGGACGCACGTGCGGGCGTCCAACTCCCCGGCGTGCCTTCTTGGCTTGAAGCCGCAGGCTCATGCTGCTACTCTCCCTCGAAGGCTCATCGCTCATCACCGCCACGGCGCCCGCCCCTCCCCAGCGCGCGGGCTCACCGTCCCTTGCGGGCGATGAGTCGCCTGGGATATTTCTCTCGATTGGCTGACTGGACTTTGTGCGCGCGTGTCGCGCCGGCGGGATGTGTCCGCATGCCTGAGAGTCTCGGTGCTCGACTGCGCCAGCGCCGCGAGGACCGGCAGATCCCGCTCGGCTCGATCGCCGAGCAGACGAAGATCAAGCTGTCGCTGCTCGAGGCGCTCGAGCGCGACGACCTGTCGCACTGGCCCACCGGGATCTTCCGCCGCGCCTACGTTCGGGCGTACGCCCACACGATCGGCCTCGACCCGACGGCGGTCCTGCGCGAGTTCCTGCAGGTCCACCCCGACCCGGACGAGGAGGTCGAAACGCTGCCGGGCGGCCAGGCGGGACGGTCCTACGCGGCGCCGCCCACCCGGCTTCGCACCATCGTGGACTCGGCCATCGGTTCCCTGTCCAGGCTCCGGCACGGCGCCGGCGTCGAAGACACCGCGGTCGCCCGCGACGCGCCCGCCACTCCTCCGGCTCCGCCCGAGCCCGATCTCCCGGCCGACGTCGTCCGGGCGCCGGCGGACCCGGACCTGCTGGCCGTCGCGCGTCTCTGCACGGCGCTCGGCCGGGCGGCGCACGCGGACGACGTGCAGCCGCTGCTGCAGGAAGCCGCCGGGCTCCTCGACGCGACGGGCCTCGTCGTCTGGCTCTGGGACGCGCGGGTGGCGGGGCTGCGATCGGCGCTGGCTCACGGCTATTCGGCCAGCGTCCTCGCGCAGCTGCCGGCGGTCGAGCTCGACGCGGACAACGTGACGGCGGCGGCGTTCCGATCGGGCCAGACCTGCGTGATCAACGGCGGCGCGCACGCCACCGGCGCGCTGGCCGTTCCCCTCCTGACGCCAGCCGGCTGCGCCGGCGTGCTCGCCCTCGAGCTGCAGCACGGCGGCGAGCAGACCTCATCCGTCCGTGCCGTGGCGACGATTCTCGCCGCGCTGCTGGCCCAGCTCACCTGCGCCGCCCAGCCCGCCGAGAGCGAAGACCTCGGCCCGGCCGCGCGCCGGGCCTCCGGCGACAATTAATTACCTTTCCGCGCTTGACACTCCTCACGCCGCGTGAATAACTCGCCACGAAGGTGGGAACCAGCCATGAACAGAAGTCTCTGCCTCGCGCTCGTCGTGGTTCTCCTCGTCGGTTTCGAGTCCACCGACCGATCGGCCTCGCGTGAGCCGGTTCAGGGCAAGCACGGCATGGTCGTCTCGGTGAGCCAGCACGCGTCGGAGGCGGGTGTCGAGATCCTCAAGAAGGGCGGCAACGCGGTAGACGCGGCGGTGGCGGTGGGGTTCGCGCTGGCGGTGACGTGGCCGGCCGCCGGGAACCTCGGCGCCGACGGGTTCATGGTCGTCCACGATGCGAGCGGCCGCAACGTCGCCATCGACTACCGCGCGATGGCGCCTCACCGCGCGACCCGCGACATGTACCTGGACGAGAAGGGCCACGTACGGCTCGACCTTCTTCGCATGGGGCACATGTCGTCGGCCGTCCCCGGCGCCGTCGCCGGCCTGCTGCTCGCGCTGGAGACACACGGCACCATGGACAGACAGACGGTGCTCGCGCCGGCCATCCGGCTCGCCGAGGAGGGCTTCGAAGTGGACCAGTACCTGGCGGCCTCGCTTCGCGAGGCCGAGGGCCGGCTGTCCCCGTTCCCCGAGAGCCGGCGGATCTTCCTGCGTGACGGGCGGTACTACGAGCCCGGCGACCGTTTCGTCCAGCCCGAGCTCGCCGCCGTCCTGCGGCTGATTGCCGATCAGGGCGCGAAGGGCTTCTACGAAGGTCGCGTGGCCGGGCTGATCGCCGACGAGATGCGCCGAGGAGGCGGCATCATCGACGAGCAGGACCTGCGGGGCTACCGGGCCCTCGCGCGGGAGCCCGTGGTCGGCACCTACCGTGGTCACACCATCGTTTCGATGCCGCCGCCCAGCTCGGGGGGCGCGGCGCTCGTCGAGATGCTCAACATGGTGGAACCGTACGACCTCGCCGCGCTCGGCCACAATTCGTCCGCCCATCTGCACCTCATCACCGAAGTGATGAAGCGCGCCTACGCCGACCGCGCCGAGTTCATGGCCGACGCCGACTTCGCGCCGGTGCCGGTGCGCGGCCTGATCTCCAAGCGCTACGCGGAGCTTCGCCGGAAGGGCATCGACCCGCTTCGGGCCACGCCGTCCACCGAGATCAGGGCCGGGGACCCGCTGCCCTTCGAGAGCGAATCGACGACGCATTTCTCGATCGTGGCGGCGGACGGCAGCGCCGTCTCGAACACCTACACGCTCAAGTCCCTGTACGGATCGGGCGTCACCATCCCCGGCGCCGGCTTTCTCATGAACGACGAGATGGACAACTTCACGGTGAAGGTGGGCGAACCGAACGCATTCGGTCTGATCCAGGCCGCGGCGAACGCCATCGAGCCGGGCAAGCGGCCGCTCTCGTCGATGACCCCGACGATCGTGCTCGAGAACGGCCAGGTTCGACTGGTCGTCGGCACCCCGGGCGGCTCGACCATCATCAACACGGTCTTTCAGGTGATTATGAACGTCGTCGACTTCGGCCTCGACGCGCAGGAAGCGGTCGACGCGCCGCGCATCCACCACCAGTGGCTGCCCGACGTCCTCGTCTACGAGCGGCACGGCCCGGTGAAGGACGTGCGTGAGGCGCTCGAGCGTCGCGGACACACGCTCCGGGAGCGCGCGATGATCGGGGACTCGCACATCATCGTCGTCGACGCCAAGAGCGGCCTGCGGCTCGGCGGGGCGGACCCGCGACGTGGGGGACACGCGGTCGGCTACTGAGCCCCGACGAAGGTCCACGCCTCCGGCGCGAGCGTTTCTTCGCCCGTCCTGACGAAAAGTGTCAGTTTCATCGCGAAGAATGTGCACGGCTCAACGGGAGCCATCCACGCGTGGTTTCCATCAAGCGCCCGCGCGACAGGCACTTAGACGTTGGTCCGGCTCCGGTACCACTCTTGCGGAGGTGGTCCTCGCTCCCCGCGGTGCGCTGATCGCCGCGGACACGGTGTTTTCCCGGAGGAGGACTTTAAATGACTCGTCATTCCGTTCGCATGTGGCTCTTGGCATCAACCGTCGGAGTCGTCGCCGGCGTCATGGCGTGCGGCGGATCGAGCGCGAATCCCACCGCTCCGAGCACCTCGACCGGAACCGTGGCGAGCCCGGGCGCGGGAGGCACGACCACGCCCACCACCCCGACCACCCCGGCCGTCCCGACGACGACGGGCCGGTTCACGCTGGCGATGACCGACAGCCCGTTCGCCGACGCGGACGCGGTGCTGGTGTCGTTCGAGGGCGTGAGCATCCACCGGTCCGAGGGCGACGGCTGGGAGACGCTCCCGATGGCCAACAGCCCCCGCGTCTGCGACTTGAAGAAGCTGCAGGGGCCGACCGACATCCTCGGCGTCGCGGAGCTGCCCGCCGGCCACTACACGCAGATCAGGCTGACGGTCGCCAAGGCGACGATCTACTTCGGCTCGGGGCCGTCGACCGGCGACGCGTGCAGCGCGGTGGCGCCCGCCGGCGGCACGTCGTACCCGGTGGACATCCCCTCGGGCCAGGTCAAGCTGAACCGCCAGTTCACGCTCGACGCGGGCAGCGACATGACGATGGTGCTCGACTTCGACGGCGACAAGTCGATTCAGCAGAAGGGCGGCGGGAACGGGAACGGGAACAGCAACAAGACGCCCAGCTACTCCATGAAGCCCGTCATCGGCATCGTGAGCGTCGGCGCGACCGAGTAACGACCCAGGACAAACCGAGGGCACGAAGCCGCGGGCGCGGCTTCGTGCCCTTCAGCAGGACCCGGCTGCTACCTGATCGCCAGGCTGTAGCCGTGCGCCTTCAGCGTGTCGTTGAACGCCGACGTGCCGGCGCCGGTCACCTGCGCGACCGCGTTCCGGATGCCGGCCAGGTCCTCCTGCCACAGCTTGTTCACCGCGATCTCCTGGTCGGTCGGCGGCAGGTCGTTGCCCTTGTCGAGGTTGCCCGCCATCGCGAGCATCTTGCCGTACAGGCGCATGGGGTTGCGGAACGAGTCCTCGACCTGCCCGGTGAGCCGGACGTCGAACAGCTGCCCTTCGGCCGCGATGGCCTTCTCCTCCAGCTCGCGGGCCGCCTTGACGACGGGCGCGGCCTTCGGGTCGTTCCCGAGCATCGCCACGACGTCCTGGATCTGCTTGCGGGTCCACTCGAGGTGGTTGATCATGTCGGCCACCTCGTCGAGCTCGCCGCGCATCTGCAGCAGCAGCGCGTTCTGCGCCTCGATGTCCCGCTCGGCGCCGCTCGCGTTGGGGTCCTTCAGCACGGTGAGCGGCGCGGTCACGTCCTGGCCGGCCACGCGCAGCCGCACGGTGTACCTGCCCGGGGCCACGCGCGGCGCGATGTGGCCCTCGCTCCAGTTGACGAGCGGCCGCCAGCCTTCGGGCCCCACCTCGATCCACGGTGAATCGGCCGGGCTGGTCCGCAGCTTCACCTCGTGCTCGCGCGCGTAGCGCAGGTCCCACCAGACACGGTTGACGCCCGCCTTCGCGGGGCCCTCGATCGTGCGGATCGGCTGGCCGTCGGGGCCGGCGATCGTGATCTCGGCCGGCGCGCCGGACGCCGCCTTCAGGAAGTAGTCGATGTCGGCGCCGTAGGGCGGGTTCTCGCCCTCCACGTGGCTGCCGGCGTCGAAGTGAATCCCGGCGACGGTCCGCAGCCGGTACGCCGGCCGCGGCTCGAACAGGTGCACGGCGGCGCTCCTGACCTGCGCGTTCATCGCGCGCAGCGGCGTCACGTCGTCCAGGATCCAGAAGCCGCGCCCGTAGGTCGCGACCACGAGGTCGTTGAACGTGGGCTGGATCGTCAGCCAGTACACGGGCGCCGGCGGCATGTTGTTCCTGAGCGGCGTCCACGACCCGCCGTCGTCCCAGGACACGTAGACGGAGTTGTCGGTGCCGGCGTAGAGCATCCCCTTGCGGACCGGGTCCTCGCGCACGACGTGCACGAAGCTCGACTCGGACTTCGGGATCCCGCCGCTGATGAGCGTCCACGTGCGGCCGTAGTCGGCCGTCTTGTAGATGTACGGGTCGAAGTCGCCCACCGTCTGGAGGTCGACGCTGATGTACGCGGTCGCGGCGTCGTACTTCGACGGCTCGATGTTCGAGATCGTCCCCCACGGCGGCATCCCGCCGATGTTCTTCGTGAGATTCGTCCAGGTCCGGCCCCCGTCGCGCGTGAGCTGCACCTGGCCGTCGTTGCTGCCCGCCCAGATCTCGCCGCGGGTGACCGGCGACTCGGCGATCGCGAAGAGGACCGCGCCGTCCCACGTCATCAGGTTGTCCGGGGTGAGCCCGCCGGACGATCCCTCGTGGCTCTTGTCGTTCAGCGTCAGGTCCGGGCTGATGACCGTGAAGCTCTGCCCGCCGTCGGTCGTCCTGTGGATGCGCTGGCTGCCGATGTAGACCGTATTGTGGTCGAACGGCGAGATGGCGATCGGGAACGTCCAATGCCAGCGCTCGCGGACGTCGGCCGGCGCCCAGCCGTAGGTGGCGTCGGGCCACACGTGCACGCTGCGCGTCTCGCCGGTCTTCACGTTGAACCGGTCGAGCTGCCCGTCGTAGCACCCCGACCAGACGATGTCGTGGTCCACCGGGTCGGGGATGCCGAAGCCGCTCTCGCACCCGCCCACGTTCTGCCAGAGCCCCAGCTGGATGCGGCTGGGGCCGAACGGGTTGAAGCCGCCGCCCAGGCTGTTGCTCGGCCCGCGGTACGAGCTGCCGTCCTGCCGGTTGCCGTAGACGTAGTACGGGATCTGGTTGTCGGTGAACACGTGGTACATCTGCGCGATCGGCAGCACCACCCCCTGGTAGCTCTTCCCCTTGTTGAGGCTGATGCTGGCGCCCTCGTCGTTGGCCACGAGGACGCGGCTCGCGTTGGTGGGGTCGATCCAGATGTCGTGGTTGTCGTGGCCGGCGCTCCCCTGGGTCCGGTCCATCGTGAGCCCGCCGTCGATCGAGACGCTCCACGACACCGACGCGAAGTACAGCCGGTTCTCGTCGTCGGGCGACACGGCGAAGCGCGTGTAGTACGGCGCCCGCTCGGCGATGATGTGGTTCCGGTTCACCACCCGCCAGCTCTCGCCGCCGTCGTCGGACCGGTAGAGCGTCGGCGTCTTCTCCTCGAGGAGGGCGTAGACGCGGCGCGAGTCGGACGGCGCCACGGCGACGGCGGTCTTCCCCACGGGCTGATCCGCCGCGGGCAGGCCGTGCCCGGCGATCTTCGCCCACGTCGCGCCCCCGTCGTGCGAGACGTACACCCCGCCGCCGGTCCCGCCGCTCTGGATGCCCCAGGTCTTGATGATGAGCGGCCACATGCCGGCGAACAGCGTCTTAGGATCGTGCGAGTCCATCGCCAGGTCGGAGCAGCCGGTGTTCTCGTCGACCTTCAGCACCTGCTCCCAGGTCCGGCCGCCGTCGGTCGTGCGGTAGACGCCGCGCTCCGGTTGCGGGCCGAAGCTGTGTCCCAGCGCGCACGCGAACACGACGTCGGGGTCGCGCGGGTCCACGACGATGCGGCCGATCCGGCCGGTCTTGTCCAGCCCCACGTGCCGCCACGTCCGGCCCGCGTCGTCCGACCGGTAGATGCCGTTGCCCTGACCGACGTCGGGGCGGATGATGAACGTCTCGCCGGTGCCCGCCCAGACGATGTTGTGCGCCGAGGGCGCGACCGCCAGCGACCCGATCGAGGCGACCGACTCGCCGTCGAAGATCGGCGTCCAGTTGATCCCGCCGTCGGTCGTCTTCCAGATGCCGCCCGACGCGGCGCCGATGTAGGTCACCAGCGGGTTGCCCGGCTCGCCAGCGATCGCGGCGGCGCGGTTGCCGTCGGGGCCGATGAAGCGGTACTTCAGCTGCTGGTAGGGGTTGGACGGACGTTCCTGGGCCGTCCCGGAAAGGGAAAGGCCGACGAATCGGCCACCGTGAAGGCGGCGGCGGCCGCCAGCCGGGTGTTCCACCTCGCGCGCATAGAGTCTCCCATCCCGCCCGTGTCCACCCCGCGAGGGACACGGGCCGACGCTCGATCCGACGTGGCCGAATGGGGGGGAAACGGACCCGACGATCCTACATCTGCCGTGCAGTATCCGGCACGAGATTCTTCGTGCGAATTGGGTATGATGCACGGTCAAGGAGCACATCCATGAAGATCCTCGCGTGCGCGCTGCTCTCGCTGACGGCGGCCACGGCCTCGGCGCAGGTGTTGACGGTGCCTCCGCCTGCGATCACCTACGACCGGGCCGTCGCGAACGAGCGCAACCTCTTCGTGGCCGACCAGAACCACGACCTCGACACCGTCCGGCGCATCGTCGCCGACGATTTCGTGGACATCGCCAAGGACGGATCGTCGATCGGCAAGGACGCGCTGCTCAAGGAGATTCCCACCCTC
This sequence comes from uncultured Acidobacteriota bacterium, assembly GCA_963812185.1. GTDB lineage: Bacteria > Acidobacteriota > Vicinamibacteria > Vicinamibacterales > JAHECP01 > JAHECP01. The sequence goes on along the minus strand of CAWEUE010000004.1, from coordinate 1,413,831 downwards.
ACCCTGCTGAAGCACTCGCAGCAGAACTTCCGCCTGGTCGTCCTGGGGCCGTACGCGTATTCGATCAGCTACGACTCCGACGCGACCCTGATCGACGCCAGCGGCAAGACGACGCGGAGCCAGAACGCCCTGAACAGCGTCTGGATCCTGCGCGACGGGCGGTGGCAGATCCTGCTGCACACCCGCGGCGAGGCGACCCCCGTCAGGGGGCGGTGAAGAAGACCCGGCGCCCACGAACCGCTTGGGGTCGGCGGCCTCGCGATGATATGCTGCCGCTCTCCCCATTTCGTCGCGGTGTTCGTGCGGCGGGCGCTTCGGGTGCCGGGTTGCCCCGGCCGCGCCTCTTTCCGTTCCGGAGGACGGAGCGAGCGGGCGCGGTGCATCCGCACGCATCAGCATTCCGCGGGGAGCTGTCGAGTACGGAGGATCGATGAGCACACCCTTACGGGTACGTCTGTACGTCGGGCTCGCGGCGCTGGCGTTCGTGACCGTCGCCTCACCTGTGTCCGCCCAGCGGCCCGGCCGGCCGGAAGTCACGACGGCCGTGCCGGACATGTCCGCGGGCACGATCACCATCACCGGCAGCGGATTCGGCCGGCTTCCCGCAGTTCAGATCGGCGGCGTCTCCGCCACGATTCTCAGCGCCTCGCCGACGAGCCTCGTGATCCAGGTGCCGGCGTCCGTGCTGGCCCACCCCGGAACCTACAGCCTGCACGTCGGGCGCGGCCGGGCGGAGGGCATCGACTTCGACGTCACGCTGGGCGCGGTCGGGCCCAAGGGCGACCCGGGGCCGCAGGGCCCAGTCGGCCCGATGGGGCCCGCAGGCCCGACCGGCGCGACTGGACCGCAGGGGCCCGCCGGCCCTCAGGGGCCCCAGGGCGCGACGGGGCCGCAGGGGCCCGCAGGCCCGCAAGGGCCGGCCGGCCCGCCCGGAGGTCCGGCGATTCCGCCGCCCCCGGTCCAGCAGTTCCTCGGCGCGGTCGAGATCAACGGCCTCGACGCCAGCGGCCCGATCGACATCCCCATCTCGGGGCTCCAGCTCTCGGGCGACGCGAGCTTCTCCACGGGTTCGGGAGGCGGAGGCTCTGCGATCGGCAAGGTCACCGTGTCCGACCTGCAGCTCGTCGGCACGCCCGGCGACGTCTACCCGAAGATGCTGACGGCCATGGCGTCCGGGAAGATCCTGCAGCTCCGCGGCCTGAAGCTGTGGACCGACGGATTGGCCGATCTGCAGCACGCGTCCCAGGGCCTCGCGCTGGACTATGGTGGCGGGTCCGCCCAGGCGGTGATCGACAGGCTTGCCCCCAGCCAGGACGGCAGCAGCGTCCAGTTCAGCATTGCGTCGCCGGACCTCCTCACGGCGACGCCGTCGCCGCTCTCGGTGTCGTCGCCGTCCGCGGGCTGGCCGCCCTCCGGTGGTCCGGTCGTCGCCAGCGTCGAGTTCCCGGGACTCAACCCGATCGACGCGACCGGGTATTCGTTCGGCGGGACGCTGCCCGTCAGCCTGGGCTCGGGCGGCGGCGGCGTGGGCAAGGTGTCGTTCACGGACTTCGAAATCACGAAAGCCATCGACACGGCCACGCCGACGCTGCTCCACTGGCTGCTGCAGGGAAGCAAACTGGCCACGGTCACGATCTCGGTGATGCCGAGCGGCAGCGTGACGCCGTCGGCCGTGTACACGCTCTCGAACGTCTACCTCGCCCACGTCGGGCTCGTGGCCGACCAGTACCGGCGGCACGCCCTCCGAGGACGTCAGGATGATGTTCGAGCAGGTGTGCGTCGCGACCGGCGCGACGCAGAGCTGCTGGAACGTGGCGACCAACTCGGGCTCGTGAGAATCGACCTCCCCGCACGTCGTCAACCCGGCGGGCTCGTTCCCGGCGACGATTCAGAATGTGCCGCTGTCGGGCGCGGACACGCTCATGGCGGAGGGGCCGATCTCGGTCTCGTGCGAGGCGGACTCCACGAGCGCCGCGGTGATCCTGCAGGGATTCACGCTCGCCATCCCGAAGGTGGCGACGCTGCACTAGCGCAGTCATGAGACGGGGCCGGCCCCGGTGGCCGGCCCCATCGCGACCGTCCGTCCTACCGCCCCAGATCTAGGCTATCTGCAAGTCGAGCGGACCGGAGATGGTCCAGCCATCGTGGCGCAACTGGCCCTGGGTTTCCCCGAAGCGCGCGATGAGCGTGCGAGGATCCTGGAAGTGCTCGACCTGCATCCGCGCGTCCGGATAGCACACGGACAGCTCGTAGCTCGAGCCGACCGGCTCCTGACGAACTTCGTACCGCAAGAACTCGCCCTGCCGCTCGTAGAACCAGACCATGGGGAGCCTCTGAAGACAGGTAACGTCACGCGTGCCGTCCAATGCCCTCGCAACGAGCGTGCCGCACGGCCCAGGTGAAGGCAAGGCCCACCGTCCGGGCCGATCCGCGCGTACGCGGCCGCGCTGGCTGGGCCCCTCTGCGTCGGAAGTGGCGCAGTGTCGTGCGCATCTGACACGGTGACGAGCGCTCGCAACGCCGGTCCCGTCGTGCCATTTGCACGGCGGGCCCGTTCCGTGGTCTAAAGGAGGACCGTGCGCCCGCGTCTTGCCGTCTTCCTTCTGACCTTCTCCGGCCTCGTCTTCGAGGTCGGCCTCACGCGCATCTACTCCGCCACCATCTGGTACCACTTCGCGTTCGTCGCGATCTCGGTGGCGCTGCTCGGCTGGGGGCTGGGCGGGTTCCTCGTGCACGCCGCGAGCCGCCGCCGGCTCAGGTGGCCCAGGTCTTCGACCTGGGCTGGTGAGCACAGGTCAGAGACCTGTGCCACCCGAGGGCTGGACGAGCACGCGGCGGCCTGGCTGGCCGTGCTCGTCGGCGTGACGATGCCGCTGTGCCTGTGGCTGGTGGTGCTGTTCCCGTTCCGGCTCGAGCGGCTGCCGCTCTACTTCTTCGCGCCGCTCCTCCCGTTCCTGCTGGCCGGCATGGCGCTGTCGATCGTCTTCGACCGCCAGCGGGCGCGCGCGGGCAGCCTGTACTTCGCCGACCTCACGGGCGCGTCGCTCGGCGCGGTCGCCATCGTGTTCCTGCTCCAGTGGCTCGGCGGCGAGCGGTCGCTGCTCCTGGCGGCGGTGGCGCCGCTCGGCGCCGCGCTCGCGCTCTCGGGCCGGCGCGCGGTGGCCGCCTCCGCCGTCACGATCGCCGCGCTCCTCGTGGTCGCCGTCGCGTCGCCGGCGACCGACGCCATGTTCCGCGTGACGCCGGGCACGCTCAAGGCGATGCGGCGTCAGATGGATGAAACGCCCGGCACGCACGTCACGCAGACCGGCTGGAACGCCTACTCGCGCATCGACGCCGTCGAGGGGTTCCCGCCGCCGTACCTGGCGCGCCTCTACATCGACTCGGACGCGTGGACGAACGTGCTCCAGTGGGACGGCCGGCTCGAGGACGCCGCGGCCATGCGCTCCTGGTACCGCGCGCTGCCCTTCCGGTTCGTCGCGCACCCCGACACGCTCGTGATCGGACCCGGGCGGCGGCTCCGACGTCCTGGCCGCGCTGGCCTCGGGCAGCCGGCACGTGACGGCCGTCGAGCTGAACCCGCTCATGATCCGGTTCGTGCGGCACTACGGCGCGCGCGCCGGCGGCATCTACGACCGGCCCGACGTCGAGGTCGTCCAGGCCGAGGCCCGCACCTTCATCAGCCGCACCGACCGGCGCTTCGACGTCATCTTCATGGGCTTCGTCGACTCGTGGGCGTCGGTCGCCTCGGGCGGCCTGTCGCTCGCCGAGAACTACCTCTACACGACGCAGGCGTTCCGAGCCTACTACGACCACCTGACCGACGAGGGCGAGCTGGTCGTGCTGCGGTGGGACGTGGACATCCCGCGCCTGGTGGCGAACGCGATCGCGCTCCTCGGCGTCAAGGAGGCCGCGCGCCGCATCGTCGTGGTCCTCGAGAAGCGCGGCACGCCCGGAGGACCCGCCGCAGATGATCTTCATCCTGCGCAAGCGGCCCTTCACGCCCGAGGAGACCGCGTCGGTGATGAACGACTGGACGACGGCGCGGCCCGTGCTCGTGCCGGGCCGGCACGCCGACCCGCCGTATGACGCACTCTTCGACGGACGGATCACGTTCGACCAGCTCGTCGCGGAGTCGCCGCGTAAGGTGGGCCCGGTCTATGACGACAGCCCGTTCTACTTCGCGACCGAGCGGCCGCTCGGCATGCCCCGGGCGCTGGCGATCGGCCTGGCGCTGATCGTCGGGCCGGTGCTGGTGCTCCTGGCCCTCCTGGTGGCCCGGGGCCGTCCCGCGGGGCGGCCCGACGCGCCCGTATGGCGCGGCGATCGTCTACTTCGCGGCGCTGGGCGTTGGCTTCATCACCATCGAGCTCGCGCTCCTGCAGGACCTGACGCTGCTCCTGGGGCATCCGATCTTCACGCTGTCGGTGCTGCTCTTCACGCTGCTGGCCGCCGGCGGCGCCGGCGCGGCGCTCAGCCCGCGCGTCCCCGCCCGCCGGGCCTGCCTCGTCGTGGCCGCGCTCGGGCTCGTCTACGCGTTCGCGCTGCCGTGGCTCGTGCCGGCGCTGCTGCCGCTCGGGCTGGCCGCGCGCATCGGGATTGCGGTGCTGCTGGTGGCCCCGCTCGGCATCGCGATGGGCATTCCCTTCCCGCGCGGCCTGGCGCGGGCCGGCGGGCGCGGCCTGCCGCCGCCGCCCTTCTTCTGGGGGCTGAACGGGACCCTGTCGGTCATCGGGTCGGTGGCGACGGTGGTCGTCGCCGTCACGCTGGGGTTCCGTGCGGCGATGATGGTGGGCGCCCTGGTCTACGGGGTGGCGGCGGTGGTGGCGGGGCCCGTGGATGCCGTGCCGCCCGCGGCCCCAGCCGACATTGACACCCGCTGACCTCTTGCCCGACAATTCGCGGTGGCCCCCGGCGACTTCGGGTGGTCACCCGAAGTCCTAGGCATCAATGAAGATCGAGCACCGGTCGACCCGAACGCCGAGGAGCACCGCATGCCGACAGTGATCATCAAGACGAAGGACGGGCAGACGCTGACCTTCCAGAACGCGAAGCTCGACGTGGACAAGTACAACGTCGCGCGCGTCACCTCGGTCGCCGACGGTCGGGTGGTCGGCAAGATCGGCGGCGCGGATTTCCAGACCGGCTACGAAGTCGAGAAATAGTCGGCGCGCCCTCCCCGGCCCAGCGCCCGCTCCCCTGTCCTGTCTGGCGCCTCGTCCCGCGACGCGGCCCGGCGCGTTCAGCGCTCCGGGCCCCGCCGGCACGCCCGACGTGTGCCCAGGCCACGATGCGCTGTCGCGGTGCATCAGAGCCCACGTACGGAACCACGATCGCACGAAGCCGCCCTTCGTGCCGGAAGGGCACGAAGGCCGTCACGCTGATCTCCCTCTTCGTGCCCTTCAACGTCCGCCGGCGACCCGCGCGCGCACGAAGGGCGCTGGCACCGGGTCGGACGCGCGTAAGAGCGCGGCGCCCACGAAACATGGCGCTCTTGCGCGCGTCCGTGCCGGTGCCGGCTGGCGGTCTGGCCGAAGATCGAAGGCGGCCAGACCGCGCAGGTCGCCGACGTTGGCCCATCGTGACCTTTGTGGTTACCGTACGTGGTTCACGTCTGCAGTGTGACTGGCCACCTCTTCGTGCTCGTCGTGGCCTTCGTGGTCGATCCCGTGAAGGACCGGAGTCAGCGTGACGGCGATCGCTCCTCGCGCAGGACGGCTGCGAGCGTCATCGCGCCGGTGAGGTTGGCCGTCGTCCGGAACATGTCGGGGATGGTGTCCACGGCCAGCAGGATGCCGATGCCCTCGACCGGCAGGTGCACGGCCGCGAGCACCGGCGCCATGGCGATGATGCTGCCGCCGGGAATGCCGGGGATGGCGAACGTGGTGAGCACGACCGCCACCACGAGCGTCGCGAGCTCCGCTGGCCCCAGCGTCACGCCGTAGAGGCGCGCGAGGAAGAGCGCGCCGACGGTCTGCGCGACGGCCGTGCCGAAGTGGAAGATCGAGATGCCCAGCGGCAGCACGAAGCGGGCGCTCGCCGGCGGCAGCCCCGCCCGCTCGGCGCCCTCCAGGGCCGCCGGCAGCGCGGCCAGCGACGACCGCGCGGCGAAGGCGATGGCCTGCGACGGGGCGAGGTAGGACAGAAACGCGCGCGCCGGCATCGGACCGGCCACGACGCCGAGCGGGTACAAGAGGACGCCGGCGGCGGCCACCGTCAGCGTCACCACCAGCGCCACGTAGGCGACGACGGCGCCGGCGGCCGAGAGACCGAGACGGGCGGCCAGCGGGACCGCGAGCGCGAAGACGCCAATCGGCGCCAGCTCGAGAATCCAGCCGACCAGCCGCTGCATCGCGTCGGCCACGCCCGCGAACACGCGCGCCACCGGCGCGCGCCGCGCCTCGTCCACCCGCGCCAGCGCCAGGCCGAACAGCACGGCGAAGAGGATGACCGGCAGCATCGCGCCGTCGGCGGCGGCCTTGAACACGTTCGCGGGCACCAGGTCCTCCAGCCATCGCCCGACCGCCGACACGCCGGCCGGCGCCTGCCCCGACGCGGCCGGCGAGGCGCCGAGCGCGACCGCCGCCGCGTGGTCGATCCGGACACGCGCCAGGATCGGCCCGGCGACGATCGCGCTGGCCGTCGCCGCGGCCACGAGCAGCACGACGGCCACCAGGGCGGCGCGCGCGCCCGTCCTCCCGAGCCTGCCCGGCACGGCCATCGTCCCCACGCTCGCCACGAGCATCGAGACCACGAGCGGCAGCGCCGTCATGCGGATGAGATCGACGAAGACGGTCCCCACCGGACCGAGGACGGCCACGACGGCCGGGGCGGCGGGCGAGGCGCTGCCGGCGAGCAGGAGCCCGAGCGCGAAGCCCGCGACGAGCCCGGCGAGGACGCGAAGGGCAAGAGTCATCGGCGTGCGCGCTAACGCTGCACCGGGCGCCGCCCGCTGTCAAGCGCCGGAGCGCCACGGCGCAGGTTGACCCCCTGTCGTCGCCGGTAGTACCGTCCGCGCGGGAGCGGAGGTCCGAGGTGCGCCCTGGACGCTGGAGGGTGCAACGTGAGAACTCGTGGAACGTGGTTCGTGATCGCGCTCCTGGGTCTGGCGCTCGCTCCGACCCCGCTCGCTTCATTCGCACAATCTTCACAGGGCCTCGGCGAGGCCATCTATCAGGGCCGCCTCGACCCGGACAAGAAGGCGGCGCTCGTCGCCAAGGTCTCGCGCGAGCAGCACGGACAAGTCACCTTCGAGTGCAGCGGCCTCACGCTCAGGATCTACCGCGGACGGCGCGGTCAAGCTGACTTCGACGAGGTGCACGATCACCGTCGTCGCCCGGAAGCAGACGGGCCTCACCTACTCCAAGCACACCTATGTGATCGACTTCGAAGCGGTGAGCGCCCCCACGATCGCCGGCCTGACGACATTACGAAAGGCCACCGCGACGCACGAGTTCGTCGACAACGGACGTCCGGGCCGCACGGAGAATGTCTCGCCGCCGAGGCCGATCTCCGTCACGATCCGCGAGGAGGGATCGGACCGGATCGTCTCCATGGAGAACGGCTACAGCGGGGTCGGATCGGTGCCGTGGCGGCTCTTCGGATACGCCCAGCCGCCTCCGCCGCCTGAGAAGTGCGTGCCGCCCATGGACCTCCTCCCGATGAGGCTGCCCGACGGCATGGTCGGGGTTCCGTACCAACAGGCGATCGTGGTCACCGGGGCGGTCGTGTCCTACGACCTGGAGATCTCGGCCGGCGTCGCTCCGGAAGGCGTCACGTTGTCGTGGCCCAGCCAGCTGAGCGGCACGCCGACCGAGCCCGGCACCTACATGTTCATGCTGCGCGCGACGGACGTGAACGACTGCGTCGCGGTCCGCCGCTACACGGTCATCATCCACCCGCCCACCACGTGGCCGCAGCCCCCGCCGCCACCGCCGCCGCCCCCGCCGCCACCGGGGCCCGGCCGGAGCCCCTACCACGAGTACGCCGCGCTCTGCCGCATGGGGTGGGCGTCGGCGCTCGCGCGGTTCTCCGTGGGTCCGGCCGACGCCACGATCGCCGGGCACCTCCAGGCGGCGGGCGGGCACATGCAGGCGGCCAACCAGAACACCTTCGCGCCGCTCCAGGCCTGGCCGAACTGGCCGTCCTACGTGAACCGGCTCAACTCCCAGATCGATCAGCTGAACCGGTACGGCGGCCAGGTCCGTGGCGCGCTGGCCACCGATCTCCGTCAGGACGCGCAAGGCCTGATCAACGCGCTGGCGCACCAGATGGCGGGCGAGGTGGTGCGGCAGACAAACTGCGACAGCCTCTATGCCGCGCTCGGCTACCAGATGTGCTACACGCAACAGGCCTTCCAGATCGCGGAAGCCGCCGAGCGGCAGGGCGACCGCCAGCTCTTTCAGTCCGCGGCGAACGACGGCCAGCAGTTCGTGGCGTCCGTCCTCCGCGCGCTGCACGCGATGCCCACCCTGCCCCTTGCCTCGGGACGCTGCATCGACCTCGGCGAGATCGGCCTCATCCTCGGGGGCGACTCGGCCAACATGCCGATCTCCGTGCGCGTCGCGACCTACAACCAGGCGGTGACGCGCGCGCTGGCGATCCTCGCCTCTCAGCCGCTGGCGCCGGCACCCGAGCCGGCCGCCGCGCCGTGGCTCCTGCCCGACAGCTGCGGCACGTGGAAACGGTAGGTCGAGCATGCGCGCGAGACACCTCGTCGCCATCGTCATCGTCATCGCAAGCCTGACGCTCGCCGCCGCGGGCGGCTGGCCGCGGATCTTCGGCTCGCCCGGCAGCGTGGCCACCGACCTGCGGCAGGACGTCTCGGGAGACGTGTGGGTGGCCGGCCGGATCCAGGACGCCGCCTCGTCGGGAGAGCTGTGGGTGGCGCGGCTCGGCTCGCAGGGCGAGGTCCGCTGGCAGCGGCGTCTCGCCGCGGCCGGCTATCAGCTCTCGCCGCGGCTCGCGGTCGCGGGCGACGGGGCCTGGGTGGCCGCCGAAGTGCTGCGCCCTCAGGTGGCCGTGGCGTCCGGCGGCTCGCTGCCGGCCAGCGCCGCGTTCGTGCGCCGGCTCGACCGCGACGGCAAGGAGGTCCGGCGCGCCGATCTGCGGGCGGGACGGACCAACCAGCCGCAGGCCCTCCTCGGCCAGGCCGACAACGGGGTCCTGATCGCGGGAGAGACCTCGCGCGGCGACGACCCGCAGTCGCGCGGGTGGCTGGTGCGGCTCGAGGCCGACGGCCGCGTGCGCTGGGAGCGGGTGCTGCCCGAGGTGTGGTGGCTGGCGGCGCTCGACCCGCTGCCCGACGGACGGGTGCTGGCGCTCGGCACCGCGCCGGGCGCCGGCGATGAAGGGCGGCCGTGGCTCGGCATCCTCACCGCCGACGGGCGCGTCGAGACGTCGCGCACGCTCGACGTCGTCGGCGTGAACGCGCAGGCGGTGCTGGCGACCGCCGACGACTTCTGGGTGGCCGGCCAGCAGGTGCCGCCTCCGAGCCCGCAGGCCGCCGACGACCTGGGCGTCGTGCGCCGGGCGTGGCTCGTCCGCGTTCCCCGCAAGGGCGGCGCCATCCGGGACGTGTCCCTGTTCGGGATGCGCGACGCGCACGCCCTGGTCATGGGCGGGCCCGGGCTGATCTTCGTGGGCGGTGAAGGGTCGGGTGGGCTCGATCCGTCCGCACAGGAGGAGCCCTGGGTGACGATCGTCGACATGGCCGGGGGCTTCGTGACGCGAGGCCGGGTCGAAGGAACCGGCTGGGGCGAGCTGCGCGCGCTGGCCGCGACGCCGGACCGGGTGCTCGGCGCGGGCGCGCTCACCGGCCGCGGCGCCTGGGTGGGCCACACGCTGCCGGCGCCGATGCCGGCACGGAAGTGAAGGCCGCGGATCAGCGCGCCACGTTCCAGCCGTCCACGGCGAGCGTGGCGCGCGCGCCCTCCAGGTCGCGCGCGGCGTAGGACGCGGTGAGCTCGCGCGTCTCGCCCGGCAGCAGCGTCACGTAGTTGTCCTGCCACAGCACGGGCAGCACCTCGTCGCCGTCCGGCCCCTTCGTGATCCGCAGGCGGACGAAGAACGCCAGCGTGCGGCCGGGGTTCGCGAGGGTCACGTGCGCGACCTCCCGGCCGCCCCGCCGCTCGACGCGCATCAGCGTCTGGACCCCGGCCGGCGGCAGGTCCTTCAGCGCGGTGAAGTCGGCGTACGCGCGCGTCGGGGTGATGTAGTAGTTGGTCCCGGCCCAGTCGAGCTCGTCGGGCTTCGTCGAGAGCCAGTAGACGTTCGTGCTGCGCTCGCGGCCGCCGGCGTCGGTGAGCCGCAGCGCCACGAACCACGTCGGGGACAGGCCCGTCAGCTCGGGAACCGTCAGCGCGACGGCGGTCGCGTCGGCGCCCAGGTCGACCGTTTGCGCGGCGGAGTACCGCTCCGTCGAGTCGAGGTTCAGCACCGTCACCCGGGCCGTCACCGAGCGGAGCGGAACGCCCGAGAGGTTCGAGACGACCACCGTCCGATCGTCGTAGGAATAGAGGACGTGCACCGGCTCGCACGCCTTCTTGGCGCCGAAGTACCCGCCGGCCGGCCTGAGGTAGTAGTCCCACAAGTGCCAGAAGAGGCCCGGCCACGCGTTGTTCAGCATCCACTGGATCACGCCCGTCGACCCGTAGCGGTTGCGCGTGTAGGCCTCGAACATGGCGCGCTCGCCCTCGTAGGTCATGAGCTGCGCCTTGCGCGCGTAGTCGTCCACGCCGGTCGCCTTGCCGTAGCGGGCCTCGAGCGCCGCGGTGAACGTCTCGACGTTCTTGAACCGCCCGCTCGCCGAGTGGAAGTTCCACACGTCGTCGATCGGCCACAGGTGGTCGGCGCCCAGCATGCGGCGCAGGCTCTCGACCGGCGGCACGGCCGCGCCCGGACCGGTCTCCGTGTTGAAGCCGAACCCGCCGCCGTGCTCGCGGTCGAGCAGCCAGTAGGACGGCGGCACCCAGGCGTAGGGGCCGCTCATCTTGACGCCGGTCGCGCCGGTCACGGGCGTGGACCGGGCCGTCGCCGACGAGAGGTACGGGTTCGGCCAGTCGAGCGCCCGCAGGACGTCCACGTACATCCGCTCGACGTCGGGCGGCGGCGGGTTGTCGCTTCCGTCGAGCCAGGCGAGCACGCTCGGATGGGCGCGCAGACGGCAAATCTGATCGTGCTGCGAGGCGGCGGCGACCACGTGGTTCTCCGGCGTCCACTTGGCCCACTGCTCCCACTGGTCGCAGCAGCACCAGCCCGCGAGCACGAGGAGGCCGTACTCGTCGGCCAGCTCGAAGAAGTGGTCGTCGTCCAGCTTGCCCTCGAGCCGGACCGTGTTGAGCCCCATGTCGCGCACGTAGGCGAGCTCGGCCGCCTGCCGTTCGGGGTCCGGGCGCAGGAGCATGTCGGGCGCCCAGCCGCCGCCTCGCACGAGGAGCGGCCTGCCGTTGACGCGGAACAGGCGCGCGCCGCCAGTGGTCAGCTCCGACGTGATCTCGCGGATCCCGAACCGCAGCGTCTGGCGATCGGAGACCGCCCGGCCGACGACGAACTCGAGGTCGAGCAAGTACAGCTCGGGCGCGCCCATGCCGGCGGGCCACCAGAGGCGCGGCTGCGCCACGCGCAAGCCGGGGACCAGGTCGGGCGTGAACCGCACGGCGCGCGTCTCGTGCGCCGCGAGCGTCACCGGCTGCTCGAACGCCATCTCGCCAATCCGCCCGCGCAGCACGCCGCGCACCTCGCGCGCCGAGAGGTTGCGGACGTCCGCCTCCACGGTCAGGTCCGCGCGGTCGAGCGCCGGCGCGACGCGCGAGGCGACCATGGGATGGCGAACCACGACGTCGCCGCTGGCCGAGAGAAAGACCGGCCGCCAGAGTCCCATGTCGCGATCGGGCGGCATCGGGCTCCAGTCGACCCACGTCCACGCCAGATCCGTCGGGCCGGGCGGAGACACCTCGACGGCGAGCACGTTGTCGCCGCGGGTCGAGACGGACTCCGTCACGTCCAGCTCGAAGAGCCGGTACGTCCCCACGATCTCCGAGGACGAGGCGATCCGCCGGCCGTTCAGCCACACGTTCGCGCGGTAGTTGACGCCGTCGAGGTGGAGCGTGAGCCGCCGCCCCTTCATCGCGGCGGGCACGCGGAAGGCCGTGCGGTACCACCACGGCACGCGGAACGGGCTGTCGGCGGGGATCTCCAGGTTCGAGAAGTTGCGGCCGATGGGGTACGTCGTGCCGGGGATCGACCGCAGGTTCATCCCGAAGTACGGGTCGGGATAGACGCCGTCCCGGACGAGGGCGGCGAGCACCGTGGACGGCACGGCCGCCGCGTGCCAGCCCTCGGCCCGGAACGCCGGCGTCGAGATCGTGTCACCCGACGCCTGGACCTCGGCCGACGATTGCAGCTGCCAGCCACCCGCGAGCGTGAGCGAAGGCTGGGCGGCCGCCGGGGCCGCCAATGCCACCCACAGGACCGCCGCGATGGTGGCGAGCTTCATGGTGCGCACGCAGTGTGGCACATTCACCGCCACGGACCAATGGCTGGCCTGAAGGCCGGCACGACGTACCGTTGGCGTCCGTCGTGCCGGGCGTGTACATTCTCCACTCATGAGCAGATTCACACCCCGTCCGATCGCGCTCGCCGCGCTCGCCGTGCTCGCCGGGTGCGCCCGCCCGGCGCCGCCGGGGCCGTCGGCCGCACCGGGGCTCTGGCAGACCTACGACCAGGCGCTGCGGCACGCGAAGTACATCGACCTCACGCACACGATCACGCCGTCGATCCCGGTGTGGCACGGCTTCGGCCGGTCCACGTTCGGCCCGACGCTCGACCCCGGCACGGGCAAGCCGTACACCTACGAGGCCGACGGGTTCGAGGCCACGCACTACGACCTGGCGACCGACCAGTTCGGCACGCAGCTCGACCCGCCGGCGCACTGGGCGCCGGAGTACCCGGCGATCGACGAGCTGCCCCCGACCTTCGCGGTGCGCCCGCTCGTCGTCATCTCCATCGTGGACCAGGTGGCGAAGGACCCCGGCTACCAGATGCAGGTGTCGGACGTCGAGCGGTGGGAGGCGGCGCACGGCCGCGTGCCGGCGGGCTCGGTGGTCATGATCCGGTCCGACTGGTCGAAGCGGTGGCCCGACCCGGCGCTCGCGGCCGAGACGGTGTTCCCGGGCGTGACGCTGGACGCGCTGAAGTTCCTGCACCTCCAGCGCCACATCCTCTTTCACGGCCACGAGCCGCTCGACACCGACACCACCCCGACGCTCGAGGGCGAGCACTGGCTGATGCACCACGGCTACACGCAGGCCGAGGGCGTCACGCACCTCGACGAGGTGGCCGAAACCGGATGCCTCGTCACGATCGGCTACCCGAAGTTCGGGGGCGGCACGGGCGGCTACGCGCGCTACGTCGCCATCTGCCCGCCCGACTGGAAGTACGGGGTGTCGGTCGGCCAGGTCCCGGAGGCGCCGCTCGCCCCGAGCGACCGTCCCCTGCGCTGGGACGCGGCGCTCGGCATGCGCACGCGGCGCTAGTGTCCCGTGCTATGCTCGGCGCGCCCGAAAGGAGCGACCGCATGTCCCCCACTCGCCGTGATCTGCTGAAGGCCGCCGCCACCGGCGCGCTCGGACTCACCCTCGCGCCGACCATCTCCGCGCAGACTCCGCCGCCGGCTCAGCCGCACCCGGCCGGGCCGATGCCCGAGGGCGTCGAGCGCGCGGCCAGACCGCTCCGCATCCTCATCCTCGGCGGCACCGGCTTCATCGGCCCGCACGAGGTCCGCTACGCGCTCGCGCGCGGCCACAAGCTCACGCTCTTCAACCGCGGCCGCAACCCGTTGATGTGGCCCGGCGAGGTCGAGGAGCTGACCGGCGACCGCAACACCGGCGATCTCGACTCGCTGAGAGGGCGCGAGTGGGACGTCTGCATCGACAACCCGACCACGCTCCCCTTCTGGGTCCGCGACGCGGGCCAGGTGCTGAAGGGCAAGATCGGCCAGTACGTCTTCATCTCGACGCTCTCGGTCAGCGCCTCGGACGCCCCCGTCGGCCTCGACGAGAGCATGCCGGTCGCGAAGTACACGGGCGCCGACCCGATGAAGGAGACCATGGAGACGCTCCGCGCGAAGATGGGCGATCTCTACGGGCCGCTCAAGGCGATCTGCGAGAAGGAAGCGGAGGTCTGGTTCCCGGGCATCACGACCGTCATCCGCCCGACGCTGATCGTGGGGCCGGGAGATCCGTCGGACCGGTTCACCTACTGGCCGGTGCGGCTCGACCGCGGCGGCGACGTCCTCGCGCCCGGCGACGGCTCGGACTTCACGCAGCTCGTCGACGCGCGGGACCTCGCCGCCTGGATCGTCCACACGACCGAGACGCGCGCCTTCGGCATCTACAATGCCGCCGGCCCCGCCTTCGAGCTGACCATGCTCGCGATGCTGTACGGCGCGCGCGCCGCCACGACGGTGGGGGCCACGCTGCACTGGGCGCCGGTGCCGTTCCTCGAAGCGCACAAGGTGCGCCCCTGGTCGGACATGCCCACGTGGGTGCCGACCACGCCCGAAACGGCGGGGTTCAGCCGCTACAGCGCCAAGAAGGCGATCGCCGCCGGCCTCACCTTCCGGCCGCTGGCCGCGACGGCGCTCGACACGATCGCGTGGTTCAAGACGCTGCCGGCCGCGCGGCAGGCGAAGATGCACGCCGGCCTGGCGCCCGACCGGGAGCGCGAGCTGCTGGCCGCGCTGCGCGGCGCGTAAGGCAGGACGGCGTCCCCGCCGGCCGAGGCTACGGCCGGCGGCCGGGCGCGTGCAGCCGGTACACGCGGCCGTCCGGGCCCTCGTGCACGAGCGTCATCCAGTCGGAGAACTGCGAGAGGCGCGGCTCGACCCGGGCCCATTCACCCTCCGGATACAGCCCCGGGTGGAACACCGCGTAGTCGACACCCAGGGAGACCAGGCGCTCCAGCGTGCGCGGCTGTGGAAACGCCCGCAGCTCGCCGTAGAGCTCCCGGTGGAACCTCGGGCGCGTCCCGCTGTAGCCGTTCACCATTTTCTGCCAGTGGGCCATCGAGTACCAGCAGGTACATGCTCTGGAGCCGCTCGTAGCTCGTGGTCGGCAGCTCCACGACGACGAACGGCTTGGGCTGGCGGGCGAGCCACTGCTCCACTTCCGGCGGCTTGACGGACGGGATCGGCACGGTCCCGAACGGCGCGCACGCGAACTCGCCGAGCAGCAGCACGCTCAGGACGCCCGCCAGCGCCATCCGGCGCCGCGGCGTCGTACGCGCGCCGAGACGCTCGACGGCCAGCCCGGCCAGCACGCTGATCGCCAGGACGCCGAGGATCGCGAACCGTGACACCGCCCGGATGAAGCTGAACCCGGGCATCCAGTACACGAGCGGCCAGAGGCCGAGGGGCCGCCCCGCCGCCAGCCAGAAGCTCACCACCGCCAGCAGCAGGTAGAAGAGCACCGGGTCGCGGCGGTGACGCCGCGCCCAGGCGCGCGCCTGGTCGAGCCGGCGCCGGCCCCGGGCCGCGACGGCGAGCGGCGCCCGCCCGAGAAACGACGCGCGCGCCGCCACCGCGAGCACGGCGATCGTCCACGCGCGCCACGCGTTGCCCACCTTGAGCAGCAGGACGCCTTCCGCCTTCCACCGGATCGGCCCGAAGACCGTCACAGAGACGGCGAGCGCCAGCGCCGCGAGCGCGATCACCTCGAGCGCCGCGCCCGCCCGGGCCCACCACTTCCCCGGCACCGGCTCGCGCGCCGCGCGATCGCGCGGCCACAGCACGACGACGGCCGCCAGGACCAGCGGGAGCACGCCGGGAAAGAGGTACGCCTGGGCGGTCTCGAGGACGTGCCAGCCCGGCACGAACGACAGCAGGAACCGCTGCACGTACGAGGGCGACGCCAGGAAGCTCGTCCAGGAGGTCCCCCAGCCGAGGGGGCGCCGCAGCTCGGCCCGATCCTGGATCTGGAGGTACGGGATCGCGCAGAGCACGGTCGGCACCAGCAGCAGCGCGCCGGTCACGCCCAGGTCCTTCAGGCGGCGCAGGGGGGCGATGGGCTCGCCCAGCACGAGGCGATAGGCCAGCAGGCCGAGCCCCGCCACGGCGAAGAACATCGCGCCGTGGCCGCTCGTCAACACCTGGAGCGTGAAGAAGGCCGCGGTGACGTGGAGGTCTCGCGGCCGGCCCTCGTCCAGGTACGAGTGGAGGTACGCGAGCCCGAAGGGCACCCACTGCACGGCGGTCAGGTGCAGCTGCTCGATGCGCAGGAACCGCGGCGGCGAGAAGGCGAAGACGAGGCCGCACACGAAGGCCGCCGGCGGCCCCATGCCGAGCCGTTTGGCGAGCACGTACGCGCCGACGCCGCACAGGATGCACGAGAGAAGCGAGACCAGGTTCAGCGCCAGGAGCGGGCTGCCGCCCAGCCAGAAGATCGGCGCGACGAGCAGCGCGCTCCCGATGAAGTTCTCCGAATAGGCGAGCGTGTGCCTGTTCGGGTAGTACATGTTGGCGTCGAAGATCCCCAGCGGATCGTGCGCCAGCGCGTGCGAGTCCCACGCGAGCGCCCAGATGGTCAGTTGGGTGTCCGGCGCGTTGTCCAGCGCCCGGGTGGCCAGATGCAGCGGCAGCGGCCAGACGGCGATCAGCGTGATCACCGTGTACAGGGCGGCCGCCCTCCAGGTGTCCGCCGCCCCCCAGCCGCGCAGGTGGGAAATTCCGAGCCGCATACGGGCGCCCATCATAGCCCAAACGGATCGCGGGCCCGAACGCCACGCCGCCGCGTGCCGCGGTGAGCGATCGGTCACGCCGGGAGCCGCGGCGCCAGCAGGCCGCGGCCGGCGAAGCCCGTGAGCCGATCGAGCCTGGCGAAGAAGGCGTCGCGCAGGAACGGCGCGTCGGCGAGCGCCCAGAGCACCTGCGCGTTGGTCCACGCCGCGTCCCGCGCGGCCCGCACGCTCCACATGGCCGCCACGTCGTCGGCCGGCCCGGCGGCCGCGTCGATCGCGCCGATGAGGCCGGTGGCGAGCTCCGGCTTTACCTTGGCCTCGACGTCCTCGAGGATGCCGTTCACCCGCTCGAAGTCCTCGTGGCGCGGCCCGTCGTCGTCGGGCGCGCCGCCCAGCGCCCGGAAGGTGGTGACGAGCGCCTGTGGCAGGTCCCGGTTGATGTGGGCGTTCATGCCGGCGAGCGCGAACTGGAGCGCCAGGCGGCCCGTCGCGCGGCGCGCCTCGAACAGCGGGCGCCACGCCGGCGGCGCCGCCGCCGGCGCGCGGCTCCCGGCCGCGGCCGCGTCGAAGTACAGGTTCGCGAACACGACGTCGAGGCGGGAGAGGAACTCGGGATCGTGGAAGGCGCCCGCGTCGCCCACGGCCTGGCGCACCTCGATCGTGACGCTGAGGTACAGCCGGTTGAACCACTTCAGGCCGTCCGAGGACGGCAGGGCGGCGTCGATGGCGCTCATGAGGGCCACGACGTCCCCGATCGACGTCGCGGGCCGGCGCGCGAGAATGGCGGTGAGCATGCGTAATGGCGGCGGTGAGCCTTCAGGCTACCACAGCTGCATCTGCGGGACCGCGTCGGGCGGTCAACGGACGAGCGTCGCCCGTCGGACACGGCGGGGGCGCGAAGATCCGCGCGGCGGCGGACGTCAGCGGGCGGGACCGCGAAGGACGCGGGCGGGCAGCAGCACGACGGCGCGCACGAGCTCCAGCACGCCGCCGACGGCGATCCCCAGCAGCCGGAACGGCAGCAGGATCAGCCAGACGAAGGGATAGAGGATCAGCGCGAGGAGCGCGAGCGGCCAGCACAGCACGAGGAGGATCAGCCAGAGCAGGAACTTGAGCACCACGCGCCTCCTGCTCTCCAGATACGGTCCCGGCCGCCGCGCGGTTCGAAAATGGGGTCTGACCCCTCTTTCGGCCTATACTCGGATCATCCCCTGGTCGGACGTGTGCCAGCGCGCTCGAGGGTGTCCATGGCGATCGTGTCGTCGGCGGCGCTCGTGCTCTTCTCGCTCTCGACCTCCCTTCCCCATCCGGCGGCCGCCGGGACGGCGCCCGCGCCGGCGCTGCGTGTTGCCGCGGCGCAGACCACGTCGGCCGCCGCCGTGGCGGAGACCCACCCGAAGCCGCCGGACGTGGACTTCCGCCGGCTCGGCGACGGCCTCGTCTACACGTTCACCAAGGGGCTGTTCGCGCGCGACAACGTGGCGCCGCTGCTCATCGGCGCGGCCGGGGCGCTGCTCGTCCACCCGGCGGACGCGAGCCTGACCCGGCGCCTCGGCGGCAGCGCGCCCGGGCTCGGCTCGACCGGCAACGTGCTCGGCGGGCCGTGGGTCGCGGCGGGAGCGCTGGGCGGATTCCTGCTGGTCGCGCCGCTCACCCACGACACGAAGGTGCGCGGCACGGCGTTCTCGCTCTTCGAGGCCTACGCCGTGGACACGGCGCTCGTGCAGGGCCTCAAGGCCGCCACGCGCCGGACGCGGCCGAACGGCTCGAACACGCAGTCGTTTCCCTCGGGCCACACGTCGGACGCCTTCCTGCTGGCCACCGTCCTCTCGCACTACTACGGGCCGAGGATGGCCGTCCCGACCTACGCGCTCGCGGCGCTCGTCGCGGTCGCGCGCGTCGAGAGCCGCGACCACTGGGCGAGCGACACGGTGGCCGGGGCGACCGTCGGCTATCTCTCGGCGATGGCGGCCGTCCGGAGCGCCGGGCACGCCGGCCGCCGCCGGACGATGGTCATGCCGATCCTGGGGCCCGGGCGGGTCGGGGTCTTCGTGACCGCCGGGTTCTGAGCGGCGCCCGCCACCTCCGTGCTACCGTAGGGCCAATGGCAGGGCGCGACATGGCGCCCGGGCTCCGGCCATGCACGAGATGTCCGTCGCGGAGAACATCTTCGACATCGTGACGCAGGCGGTACCGCCCGAGCGGGCCGCCGCGGTGACCTCGGTGCGCCTGCGCCTCGGCAGCCTGTCAGGGGTCGTGGCCGAGTCGCTCGCCTTCTGCTTCGAGGCCCTGGTGGCCGACACCGTCATGTCCCGCGCCCGGCTCGCCATCGAGCGCGTGCCCACCGCGTGCGACTGCCGCGCGTGCGGCGCGCGGTTCGAGCCGGCGGCCCTCATCTTCTTCTGCCCGTCCTGCGGCAGCGGTGACGTGCGGCTCGTGTCGGGCCGCGACCTGCAGGTCGTGGACGTCGAGCTCGACGACGTGCCGGACGCACGCACGGCGGAGACGCGCCCATGTCCGTGATCACCATCGAACGGAAGGTCCTCGCGAAGAACGACGAGGTGGCCGCGGCCAACCGCGCGCTGCTTCGCGCGCCACGGCCTCTTCGTGTTCAACGTGGTCAGCTCGCCCGGCGCCGGCAAGACGAGCCTGCTCGAGCGCACGCTCGAGACGATCAAGGGCTCGCTGAAGGTGGCGGTGGTCGAGGGCGACGTGCAGACCGACTTCGACGCGCAGCGCGTCGCGCGCTACGGCGTGCCGGTGGTGCAGATCGTGACCAACGGCGGCTGCCACCTCGAGGCGAAGCTGGTCCAGGACGCGGTGGCCAGCCTGGCGCTCGACCAGCTCGACGTGCTGGTCATCGAGAACGTGGGCAACCTCGTGTGCCCGGCCAACTACGACCTCGGCGAGGCGCTGAAGGTCGTGGTCGTCAGCCCCACCGAGGGCGACGACAAGCCGCTCAAGTACCCGGCCATGTTCCGCAACGCGTCGGTGCTCGTGATCAACAAGATGGACCTCCTCCCCTATCTGCCGTGCGACGTCGACGCGCTCGAGCGCAACGCCCTGCAGATCAACCCCGCGCTGAAGGTCTTCTACACCTCGTGCACGACGGGCGACGGCGTCGAGGCGTGGTGCGACTGGATCCGGTCGCAGGCCAAGGGCCGGCCGTGACCGCCCGCGCCCGGGTGGCGGCGCGCGGCGCCGTGCAGGGCGTCGGCTTCCGTCCGTTCGTCTACCGCCTGGCCACCGACCTCGGCCTCGCCGGCTGGGTGCTCAACTCGCCGGCCGGCGTCTTCATCGAGGTCGAGGGCGAGCGGGACGGCCGTCGAGCGGTTCCTCGCGCGGCTCGAGCCCGAGCGCCCGCCGCGCGCCGCCATCCACAGCCTGGAGTCGAGCTGGCTCGACCCGGCCGGCCACCGCGGCTTCGAGATCCGCGAGAGCGCCGGCGACGGCGCGCCGACGGCGCTGGTGATGCCCGACATCGCCACGTGCCCCGACTGCCTGCGCGAGGTCCGCGACCCGTCCGACCGGCGCTTCCGCTACCCCTTCACCAACTGCACGAACTGCGGCCCGCGCTTCACCATCGTCGAGGCGCTGCCCTACGACCGGCCGCACACGTCGATGAAGGGCTTCACGATGTGCCCGGCGTGCCGGCGCGAGTACGAGGACCCGCGCGACCGCCGCTTCCACGCGCAGCCCAACGCCTGCCCCGCGTGCGGCCCGCGGCTGGAGCTGTGGGACGACAACGGGCGCGTGCGGGCCGAGGGCGACGCGGCGCTCGCCGGCGCCGTGGCGGCGCTGGCCGACGGCGCGATCGTCGCGGTGAAGGGCCTCGGCGGGTTCCACCTGATGGTGGACGCCGCGGACGCGCGCGCCGTCGCGCGCCTGCGCGAGCGGAAGCACCGCGAGGAGAAGCCGCTCGCGCTGATGTTCCCGGCGCTCGACGCCGTGCGAGACGTCTGCGCGGTCTCCCCGCTCGACGCGCGGCTGCTCGCCTCGCCCGAGGCGCCGATCGTGCTGCTCCCGCGCCGCGCCGGCGCCGCGCCGGCGATTGCCGGCGGCGTCGCGCCCGACAACCCGTATCTCGGCGTGATGCTGCCCTACACGCCGCTCCATCATCTGCTGCTCGGCGACTTCGGCCGGCCGCTGGTCGCCACGAGCGGCAACCGGTCCGACGAGCCGATCTGCACCGACGAGCGCGAGGCCCTCGTCCGGCTGCGCGGCCTCGCCGATCTGTTCCTGGTGCACGACCGGCCGATCGTGCGGCACGTGGACGACTCGATCGTGCGCGTGATGCTGGGGCGCGAGCTGGTGCTGCGGCGCGCGCGCGGCTACGCGCCGCTGCCCGTGTCGCTCGGCGCTCGCGCCGACCGGACGCCGCCGCTGCTGGCCGTCGGCGCGCACCTCAAGAACACCGTCGCGGTGTCGGCCGGCTCGAACGCGTTCCTGAGCCAGCACATCGGCGACCTCGAGACGCCGGAGGCCCACGCCGCGTTCGAGGCGGTGATCGGCAGCTTCCGCGCGCTCTACCGCCTGGAGCCCGCCGCGATCGCCGCCGACCTCCACCCCGACTACCTCTCGACCCGCTTCGCCCGCGCGCAGGGCCTGCCCGTCGTCGGCGTGCAGCACCACGTCGCGCACGTGGCGGCGTGCCTGGCCGACAACGACCTCGAGGGGCCCGTGCTCGGCGTCTCGTGGGACGGCACCGGGTACGGGCCGGACGGCACCGTGTGGGGCGGCGAGTTCTTCCGCGCCGACCGCGGGCGCTTCACGCGCGTGGCCGCGCTCGGGCGGTTCCGGCTGCCGGGCGGGGACCGGGCGGTGAAGGAGCCGCGCCGGTCGGCCATCGGCGTGCTGTACGCGCTGCTCGGCCCGGCCCTGCGCGAGCGGCGCGACCTGGCGCCCGTCCGCGCGTTCCGCGCCGACGAGCTCGACGTGATCCTCCAGATGCTGGAGAAGGGCGTGCACGCGCCGGAGACGTCGAGCGCGGGCCGGCTGTTCGACGCCGTCGCCGCGCTGGCGGACGTGCGCCAGGTGACGAGCTTCGAGGGACAGGCGGCGATGGAGCTGGAGTTCCTCGCCCGCGGCGCCGACACCGACGGGCCGGCGTATCCCGTGCGGATCGTGGAGGGCGACGACGCCGCGCCGCACGGGCCCGGGCTGGTGGTAGACTGGCAGCCGATCATCAGCGCGGTTCTCGAGGATCTCGCCCGGGGCGTCGCGGCGGGGACGCTGGCGGCTCGGTTCCACCAGGCCCTGGCCGACGCCATCGTGGCCGTGGCGCGCCGCGTCGGCGAGCCGCGCGTCGTCCTGACCGGCGGCTGCTTCCAGAACCGCGAGCTGACCGAGCGGACGGTCCGCGCGCTCGAGGCCGCGGGCTTCCGCCGGTACTGGCACCAGCGGGTGCCGCCCAACGACGGCGGCATCGCGCTCGGCCAGCTCGTCGTCGCCGTGAACCGGAGCCTGACCTCTGACCCCTGACCCCTGCCCCCTGACCACTGATATGTGCCTCGCCGTTCCCGGCCGCATCGTCACCATCGAAGGGACCGACCCGATCCTCAGGAGCGGGACGGTCGACTTCTCCGGCGTCACCAGGCAGGTGAACCTCGCCTACGTGCCCGAGGCCCGGGTGGGCGACTACGTGCTCGTGCACGTCGGCTTCGCCATCAGCACGGTGGACGAGGCCGAGGCGAAGCAGGTGTTCGAGTACCTGCGCCAGATGGGCGAGCTCGCCGAGCTCGACCCGGACGCCTCCGCATGAAGTTCATCGACGAGTACCGCGACGCCGGCGCGGCGGCGCGCTACGGCCGGGCGCTCGCCAGGCTCACCACGAAGCCGTGGACGCTGATGGAGGTCTGCGGCGGACAGACGCACGCCATCGTGAAGTTCGGCATCGACGAGCTGCTGCCGGCCGGCGTCACCCTGGTCCACGGCCCGGGCTGTCCGGTCTGCGTCACGCCCCTGGAGCTCATCGAGAAGGCGATCGAGATCGCGTCGCGGCCCGACGTCACCTTCTGCTCGTTCGGCGACATGCTGCGCGTGCCGGGGCGCTCGCGCGACCTGCTCAGCGTCAAGGCCACGGGCGGCGACGTCCGCATCGTGTACTCGCCGCTCGACGCGCTGGCCGTCGCCGAGGCCCAACCCTCGCGCGAGGTCGTCTTCTTCGCCGTCGGCTTCGAGACGACGGCGCCGGCCAATGCCATGGCGGTCTACCAGGCGGCGCAGCGCGGCATCCGGAACTTCTCGATGCTCGTCTCGCACGTGCTCGTGCCGCCGGCGATGGAGGCCATCCTCTCGTCGCCGGCCAACCGCGTGCAGGGCTTCCTCGCCGCCGGCCACGTCTGCGCGGTCATGGGCTTCGAGGAGTACGAGCCCATCGCCCGCCGCTACCGCGTGCCGATCGTCGTCACCGGCTTCGAGCCGGTGGACATCCTGCAGGGCGTCTACATGTGCGTGCGCCAGCTCGAGGAGGGACGCGCGGAGGTCGAGAACCAGTACGCGCGCGCCGTCCGGCGCGAGGGCAACCGCCCGGCGCAGGACCTCGTCCGCCGCGTCTTCCAGGTCGTGCCGCGCAAGTGGCGCGGCGTCGGCGAGATCCCGCGGAGCGGCCTGGGCCTGCGCGACGAGTACGCGCCGTTCGACGCCGAGCACCGGTTCGGCGTGGCCCACCACACCGAGGAGGAGCCCTCGGTGTGCATCAGCGGGTCCATCCTGCAGGGCCTGTCGAAGCCGCGCGACTGCCCCGCGTTCGGGCGCGAGTGCACGCCGGAGCATCCGCTCGGCGCGACGATGGTGTCGTCGGAGGGCGCGTGCGCCGCCTACTACCGCTACCGCCGTCTCGAGGCGGACGTCCCCGAGTCCCATGGCTGACGATCCCAACGACGACCCGGCCGCGGGCTTCGTGTGCCCCATCCCCATCGCGCAGTACCCGCACGTGCTGCTCGCGCACGGCGGCGGCGGCACGCTCATGCACCAGCTCATCGAGCGGATGTTCCGCCCGGCGTTCGGCGGCGCGGGGCTGACGCGGGCGCACGACGGCGCGCTCGTCGAGATCGGGAGCGGCCGCCTCGCGTTCACCACCGACTCCTACGTGGTGCGCCCGCTCTTCTTCCCGGGCGGCGACATCGGCACGCTCGCCGTGAACGGCACGGTGAACGACCTGGCGATGTGCGGCGCGCGCCCGCTCTACCTGAGCGTGGGCTTCATCCTGGAAGAGGGCCTGCCGATGGACACGCTCTGGCGCGTGGTGCGGTCGATCCAGCGCGCCGCGGCCGAGGCGGGCGTGACGGTGGTGACCGGCGACACGAAGGTGGTGGACCGGGGCAAGGGCGACGGCGTCTTCGTGAACACGGCCGGCGTGGGCGCCGTGCCGTCCGGCCGCGTCATCGCGCCGGACCGGGTGCGCGAGGGCGACGCGATCGTGCTGAGCGGCGACATCGGGCGCCACGGGATGGCGATCATGGCGGCGCGCGAGGGCCTGGCGTTCGCGTCGGCGATCGAGAGCGACTGCGCGCCGGTCGCCGCGCCCGTCGCCGCGCTGTTCGACGCCGGCGTCGACGTGCACTGCCTCCGCGACCTGACGCGCGGCGGCCTCGCCAGCGCGCTGGTCGAGATCGCCGAGGCGTCGGGCCTTCACCTGCGGATCGACGAGCGCGCGATCCCGGTCCGCGAGGACGTCCGCGCGGCGTGCGAGCTCCTGGGCTTCGACCCGCTCTACGTCGCGAACGAAGGCCGCTTCGCCGCGTTCGTGGCCGCCCAGGATCGCGACCGCACCCTGGCGACGCTCGCCGCGCACCCCGTCTCGGCCGGCGCGGCCGCGATTGGCGAGGTCGTCGCCGGCCGCCCGCGCCTGGTCACCATGCGCAGCGCCATCGGGGCGACGCGCATCGTCGACATGCTGAGCGGCGAGCAGCTCCCCCGGATTCTGCTAGCTGACCGCCGCGAGGATCTTCTGCAGCAGCGCCTGCTTCTGCTTCAGCTTCTCCTTGTAGTCCTCGTCGTCGGTGTGGTGGATCTCGCCGTGCAGGTCCTCGAGCTCCGCCTCGAGGAACTCGCGCAGGATGACGGCTTCGGAGTCGCTGACGTCGATGTGAATCATGGGAACCTCCTGAGAATTGCCAATCGGCAATGATCTCACCTGATTGTCAACAACCATCCCTTCCCCGGCTCCACCGGGATGGCTTCACCGACCTCGAACGTGCGGGGCTCCTGGAAGCCGGCGATCGCGGTGGCCTCGATAGTGGCCGTCGCCGGATCGAGGCCGAGGCGGGCCCAGTCGATCGCCAGGTGCACGTCGACCGGGTCGGGCGCCCAGCTCGCGACCGACACGAGCGCGCGGCCGGGCTGCAGATAGACGGTCGCCGGCACCTCGGGCCGATCGGTCTTCACGGGGCTGTCGGGCACCCAGTAGCCGATCATCCGGCTGCCCTGCATGCCGAACGCGTCCCAGGCCTTCCAGATCGGCCGCGGGTCGCTCTGCGCGTTCCACGGCAGGCGGTTGGTCATGCCGTAGAGCATGCCGCGCCAGGGGTTGCCGCCGTCCTGCAGCATCTCCCCCATCAGGCCGAACGGGATGCCCGACACCTCGACCAGCCAGAAGTCCGGCGGGAAGTCGTAGTCGAAGTACTCGCCGAACCACAGCCGGTTCAGGTACGGGAAGTGCTCGAGATAGAGGTTGGCGCTGCTGGCGAAACCGTCGCGCGAGTTGTACTGGTTGGCCGAGTGCAGGTCGATGAGCGCGCCCGGCCGGTTGCGGTCGAGGATCTTCCGCACGCGCTTCATCACGGTGCGGTCGAACGCCACGTCGTCGATGTAGAGGCCGTCGATGCCCACGTGCTTCGTCAGCCAGTTGAGGCCCTCGAGGTAGTAGTTGTGCCAGCGCGAGGTGCCGCTGTTGACCGTGGCGGCGTCCTTGAGCGCGGGCACGAACCAGCCGGCGATGTAGTGCGAGCCGAGGTGCTCCTGCAGCCACGACCAGCCGCCGCCGGGCCCGTCCTCGAAGATCTCGTCGCCGAGGCTGCGCAGGGCGAAGAGCTCCGGCGCGCGGTTCGTCAGCTCGCGCACGGTGTAGTAGATCTTCATCTTCAGCCCGTTCGCGTGCGCCTCGTCCGCGTAGGCCTTCATCTCCCGCGGCCGCAGGAACGGGTAGTTGATGTACGGGTTGATCGGCTGCGCGTGGTGCACGTTGATCACGGTGGCGCCGCTCGCGAGCACCTCCGGAATCGGCCGGTAGGCGTGCAGGAACCGCGTGCGCCACTGCGCGTCGGTCTGCAGGGGGTGGAACGGCGTGAGCAGCAGCTTGAAGTCGTAGCGCAGCTCGTCGCCCGCCGCCATCGCGCGCGCGCCGCTGTAGCAGGTCACGAGGAACGTCGCGGCGTCGCGCTCGCGGAACCGGCACCCGCCCCGCCCGTCGTTCGACCACGAGCGCGGCATCACGAGCGGCTTGAGGCGGTAGAAGTTCGTGTTGAGCGGCCGCTGGTAGCGCTCGTCCTGCAGGCTGAACTGCAGCCCCGCGTTCACGTCGCCGATCCAGGCCGAGTCCTGGTTGTGGGCGATGTTCCACTTCCAGTCGTAGGAGGGCGGCCGCAGCCCGCCCTTGAGCCCCATCCCCATCATGTACTTCGCCACGTCCCGCGCGATCGGGATCTCCAGGCGGATGTCGGAGAGGTCCGCCGCCTGCGTCGCGCGCACGTGCACCTCGAAGGTCGTCATGCCGTCGAACTCGAGCGTCGCGCGCGTGTCGAGACGGATCGGCCCCGCCGCGGCCGTCGATTCCCAGCCGACGACGCCGGTCGCCTGCTTCGTGACCCTGGTTTTCGGGCTCCGCCACGGCCAGACGCGGCCGTCCGCGCCCGCCACCACGAGCGAGACCGGCCCCGACAGCACCTCGCGGCCGGTGTCGGCGAGGTGCGTCATCTCGATCGAGAACCGGCTCTGGATGCTGCGCGGGAAAGCCGAGCGCGTCGAGCGTGACGGTCCGCCCCAGCACGCCGAGCGTTTGCCCGTCGAGCGTCACCGGCGTGTAGGGCGCCACCAGGTCGTCGTCGAGCGCGATCGTCGAGTCGAGCCACCGCAGCCGCGACATCCGCCACGGGTCGTCGTCTCCGTGGTCGGCGATGACCTCCGGCGAGACGTCGAGCGTGACGGGCACCACCGTCGCGGCCTCGCCCGCCGGCGCGACCGTGACGTTCGCCGCGTACGCCCCTGGCGCGGCGTCTTCCGGCACCTGCACGCCGCACCAGATCGCCTGCACCGTGCCGCGCGCGACGGGCACCGGCTTGCGGAACCTCTTCCCCGTCCAGTCCACGCCGCCGAGGTTGAAGCAGGTGGCCGCCGTGGCCGGGATCGCCGCGCCGGCCGGCCCGCGCCAGTCCTCGAACCGCACGCTCAGGTCCGTGATGGGCTCGGTGACCGCGTAGATGCCGAGCTGGAACGCGTAGAACTCGCCGCGCATGGCGTCGCCGCGGAACGGCTGGTCCGCGCCCGACCGCACCCAGCGGAACGGCAGGTCGTCGGCCATGCGGATCGATCGCGTGCGGTCCTCGGGGAACACGAGGTACGCCGCGCCCGCGTGCTTCGCGAGGAGGGCCTCGGTCTCGGCCTTCGTCGCGATGACCTCCATCGGGAAGAAGCTGTCGAGGGCGTCGATCGCCTCGAAGGCCACCACCTTCGCCTCGGGCAGCCGCGCCCACGCCGCGGGCGCGAGCGGCGGCCGGCTGAGGCCGTTGCGCCGCATCCACGACTCGGCCGCGGTGTCCACCGGTGCCGGGTAGGTCACGCGCGGATAGTTCGAGCGCCCGGACCCTTCGTACGGCATGTCGTAGACGTCGTACTCGCCGGGCCCGCCGATAGGCTGGAACACCAGGTCGCCGTACTCGCGGGTGACCGCGACGCGCAGCAGGTTGTCGACCGGCACGCCCTTCGGGTCGGTGACCACGATCTTCTTCTTCTCGGGATCCGCGTCGCGGCGGCGCCAGGGAATGTGCACGCGCACGGCGTCGCCGGCCGTGTCCACGCGCAGGACGACGCGGTGGTTGCCGAGCGTGTCGCTGTTCCAGGAGCCGGTGCGGTACGGAATGCCGTCGGGCCCGAGATCCTGCGCGGCGGCGGGAACGGCCGCCGCGAGCGCGAACACGCCGAAGAGAGCGACGACAGCCGGAACACGTGTCATGAACTCCGTCCTTCCGGAACGTCCGAAAAGGGAACGAACGATCACCACAAAGGGCACGATGTGGATCCGTGCCCACAAAGACACGAAGGGCGACGACCGGGGGCCGGCCAGGGGCCGGCCCTTGGGGCGATCGCCGCGAGGCGCGTTCGGTCGTCGCCGCGTGCGACGGGACGCTGCAGCGTGACCTCCTTTGTGTCCTTCCTCGCTCCGTCCACCCTTTGTGCCTTTGTGGCTACCGTCCCTCGACGTTGTTCCAGCGCAGCTCCGCGGCAAAGAGACTCGTACACGGATGAGCCCTCTCTACCGCGCGGGGCAGGTCTGGTTCACCCGGGCCAGACGCTCCGCGAGCGGCGCCCGGACGAGGAACGGCTCGAGGCCGTCCCGCGTGAACTCCAGGCCCGCGACGGGCTGCGCGAGCCGATCGACGACGGCGCGGGCGCCCGCGCAGTCGCCCGAGGCGGCCAGCGCGGCGGCGCGCGCCAGCCGGACCTGCAGGTAGACCTGCCGCACGTTGACGCCGCCCTCCTCGCGCGGGAAGAAGCGGCCGCGGAACTGCGCGTCGGCCTCGTCGAACCGGCCGGCGTCCGCCAGGTCGCCGGCCAGCACGTAGACGAGCGCCGCGGGCATCGCCGCGCGGTCGGGAAACGCCAGCAGCGCGTCGGCGCGCGCGCCCGCCGGCCGCCCGTCCTGCCGCATCGCCTCGTCGAGGCCGAAGTAGAGCCCGACGTTCGCCGGGTCGTACTTCGTCCCTTCCTCGAAGAGCGCCACGGCCTCGGCGGCGGGGCCGCCGCTCCGCAGCACGGCGTAGCCCATGTTGCGGTGCAGCGTCGGCACGCGCGGGTTCAGCTGGCGCGTCGTCTCCCACTCGCGCATCGCGGGCGCCACCATGCCGCCCGACAGGTACAGCGACCCGAGCAGGAAATGGGCGCTGGCGTCGTCGGCGCGATGCGCGATGGCGGCGCGCAGGACGGCGAAGGACTCCGGGCGATTGGGGAACACGTAGGTCAGCGGCTCGCGCGACGCGGCGTCGTAGTCCGCTCCGCCGTCGCGCCCCTGCCGCGCGCGGCAGTAGCCGCGGTAGTACGCGATGAGCGGATAGGCTTCCGGGCGCGGCGCGCCGGGCTCGGAGACGACGCCCGCGCCCGTCGGGTAGCTGCGCGCGAGCAGCGCCTCGGCCTCCGCCCACAGCCCCACGCGCATGTAGTCCACGGCGATCTCGAGGATGCGCTCGGGGTCGGCGGCCAGATGGCGCCAGAGCGCGGGGTCGTCGCCGCCGAGGCGCGTCGCCTCGTGGCGGAGGAACGCGCTCGTCGGATCGCGTTGGCGCCATTCGGCCAGCCGCGCCCGCGCCTCGTCCGTGCGGCCGAGCGCGCGCAGCAGCGCGACCTCGAGGCCGCCGGCCCGGATGGCGCCGGGCTTCTCGGCCACGACGCGGTCGATCATGGCGAGGGCGCCCGCGCGGTCGCCCGCGCGCGCGTCGAGCCCCGCGAGCGCCAGCCGCGCCGCCGGCCTGAGCGAGCCGAACGGCTGCGCGATCTCCCAGTCGCGCCGGGCGCGGGACAGGTCGCCGCGGGCCGCGGCCGCCAGCCCCTGGTAGTAGGCCGCCGCGCGGTCGTTGCTCACGCGCGCCAGCGCGCGGTCCAGGTCCTGGTCGGCCGCGTCGTACTGCTTCAGGCCGACCTCCAGGAAGCCCGCCGCCCGGCGCAGGGCCACGCTGTCGGGATACCGGGCGATCCCCTCGCGGTAGGTCGCGAGAGCGTCGAGCAGCTCGCCGTTGAGCTCGTGCGACCGCCCCAGCGACACGAAGTCGCCGTCGCTCCGGCGATCCATGGGCGGATACTCGAAAGCCTTCCGGGGCCCCGTCTCGATCTGGTCCGCGGGCACGTAATCGTAGGTGCCCTCGGTGTGCCGCAGGACCACGCGGCCGGACGCGTCCGCGATGGTCAGGGTGCCGCGAGCGCCCGGCGGCAGCCCGGTGAACCGGTGGCGCCACGTCGTGGCGGGGTCGAGCGAGACCGTCACCGCCGTCCCCGGCTCGACGCGCACGGTGGCGCCCGGGAACGCGCGCGTCACGTTCAGCGCGACGTCCAGCGCCGCGCCGTCGCGGACCACGTTGACGGCGGCGTCGACGTTGGCGCGCGACAGGCCGTCGATCCCGCGGATCGGCATCCAGGTACTCGGAGAAGCGGATCGACTCCTGCGGGTCGAGGAACGCGTAGGTCTCCTGGTTGCGGAACAGGCCCGCCTGGATCTCCACGTAGGCGCTCTCGTCGTCGGACAGCGCCCGGCGCCAGTCGAGGCCGGCGGCGTCGCTCCCCCACGACCAGATCTTCTTCGACGGCAGATCGATCGGCGACGAGTAGTGGACCACGCCGGCGCGGGTGCGCGGGTGGTAGACGGCCATGTAGGGCTCGCGGCTGCCGTAGCTGAAGCGCGACACGGGCCCGTACCTGTGGTTGCCGACGACGCTCAGGTCCACGCCCTTCCCGTTGACCGGCCACGTGTCGACGTCGGCGAAGCCGTGCGCCGCGGTGAAGCGCATCGGGTACAGAATGCGGCTGTCGTCCCAGACGCGGACGCCGGCGTTCGTCCACCAGTAGAACCGGTGCCGGGCGTCGCTGCGGTTGTAGAGCGTCGTGTGCTGCTCGAGCACGGCGCGGCCGGGCCGGAGCGTGAGCTCGACGCGCCACGACATGCCGTACGGCCGGTCGATGTTGCCGATCCACACCGACGCGCTGCCGTCGGCGCCCGTCGCGGTCGCGAAGTCCACCGGCGAGGCCGTCATCCAGTTGTGCGAGACCGGGAAGTTGAACTCGACGCCGAGCGCCGTCCACGCGCCGCGGTAGGCGATCTGCGCGTACTTGATGGACGGGTTGGCGTAGAACATCTGCGCGCCGTCGACCTTGTCGGTGCAGCTGTAGAGATGCCCGCCGAGGTCCGGCAGCACGACGCACTTCAGGTACTCGTTCTCCAGGTACAGCGCCCGCCACGGCCGCGTCTCCCGGCGGTCCGTGAGGTTGCGGCGCAGCGTGTACGGGTAGCTGAAGAACCGGGTGAGGAAGAGGTCGAAGGGCGGGTTCGGGTCCGGCGGGCCCTCCTCGTAGGTCGGCAGCGCGATCGTGCCCTCCCAGACGCGGACGGCGGCCGGCGCGGCCTGCGTGCCGGACGCGGAGCCCCACGGGCGGGCCGCCGCCGCGACGACGAGGCCGCAAGCGGCGACGAACCCGAGAACGGCCGCCCAGCGAGCGTGCACGACGGCAGCGCGACCCATGCTCCGGCCTCCAATCCGGCCCCGGCGTCCACTCGTGCCGTGCGGGGCGTCCCGTATTGTAGGATTTCGAGGCCCGCCGGGTCGACGTCGCGGAGCTCACTCGTTCGCGGCGTTCGGAGGGACCGCTCGTTGCGATGGTCCGTGGCTTTTGCTAGAATCCCGCCGATCCGCTACGTTGTCGGCACTCCGTACCCCGTTGAGGCCATAGCCATATGGGACCCAGGAAGAAACGGGCGGCGAGCGCCGGAGGGCCCTCCCCCACAAAACCCGCGTTCGATGCCCAGGCCTTTCTCGATTCGGCCGGCGTGGCGAGAAAGGTCGTGGAGTTTCGACGGGGCGAGACGGTCTTCGCCCAAGGCGATCCCGCGAAGGCCGTCCTGTACATCCAGGCGGGGGGTGTGAAGCTCTCCGTGATCTCGACGGCCGGGAAAGAGGCCGTCGTGGCCCTCATGGGCCCGGGGGACTTTCTCGGGGAGGGGTGCCTGGCCGGTCAGGCGGTCCGCATGGGGACGGCGACCGCGATGACGCCGTGCACGCTCCTGGACATCGACAAGAAGGAGATGACGCGAGTGCTCCACGACGAGCACGAGCTCTCGGACCTCTTCATTTCGTACGTGCTGGCGCGGAACATCCGGGTCGAAGAGGACCTGATCGACCAGCTCTTCAACTCCAGCGAGAAACGTCTCGCCCGCACGCTGCTGCTGCTCGCCCGCTACGGCAAGCAGAGCCCGCCCGAGCAGGTGCTTCCCGCCGTCTCTCAGGAGATGCTCGCGGAAATGATCGGCACCACCCGCTCGCGGGTGAATTTCTTCATGAACAAGTTCCGGCGGCTGGGCTTCATCGAGTACCGACGGCGAGCTTCGAGTCCACAACTCCCTGCTGACGGTCGTCCTGCACGAGTGACGTGTCGCGGGTGTCGAGGCGAGACGGCCGGCCGCGCGAGTCATCGCGCCTGCGTCAGCCGAAACACGCCCGCGTACAGCTCAGCGATCTTGTCCTTGACCTCCGGGTTGGCCTGCGCCAGGTCCGATGTGATCTCGTCCCGGCGGGCGAGCGCCGCCTGTAACGGCTGCGTCACCGCCTGATCGGGGCCCCCGCATCACCGCGGGCGCGCCTTCGAAGAACCGGGTCGCCAGCTGGGCGGCCAGCCCGTAGTTGTCTCGACTCACCTCATAGCTCATCCTGGCGAGCTGGACCTCGAGCGTGGCCAGGGCCAGTTCGTGCGCGAGCCGAGCCTGTTCCGCCCGCGCGGCGCGGGCACTCAGCGAGGCGGGCACGTCACCCCCCAGGAACGCTCCCAACAGGGCGAGCGCGCCAATCCCAAGCTTCTTTGGTATCGAGACGGCCATCGCTCACTCTTCAATGGGGCGCAGGACCTGACGCGCGCGGAACAGCCAGGTCCGGCGCTGCGGAGTCGGCGTTCTTCATGGCGATTCTGCGCCGGTGACGGCGAAGGGTCTGTCCAATACTGGACACCGGCCCTTCGGTCGCACCAGGCGCAGGGCCGGACGGCGTGTTCAGTATTGAACAGCCGATTCCCGGCTCGAGGAGTAACGTCAGCCGAATTCCGACGCCGGAGACCAGGACGGTTCGAGACGACGAGGCAGGAGAGAAAATGATGCGCGCTCACGTGCGGCTCACAGCGGCCATGGCGTTCGCTGCGCTCCTTTACGGGACCTCCCCGGCAGCGGCCCAAGCGACCGCGCCATCACTGGGCACGGCGGCGCCTTACACGGTCTTGGGTACAAACGCCATCCCGACTGTGGCGACGGTGACCTGCACCAATACCGGACCTGGGAGCACCATCAACGGAAGCGTGGGCTCCACCTTCACCTCGATCACGAACACCGCGTGCACGATTACGGGGTCGATCGACGCGCCGGTCCTCGGTCCGGTTGTCACCGACTTCAACGCCGCGTTCGCCGCGATCGACACCCTGAACCCGGTATGCGACGGCGTCATTCCGACCGTCAGCACCACGCTCGCGCCCGGTGTCTACTGCTCCGCCGCAGGGACCACGCTAGGCGCCGGCGTCATTCTCACGCTCAACGGGACCGCCACCGATGTCTGGGTTTTCAGGGTGGGGACCGGCGGGCCGGGCGCCCTCACGCTCAACAGCGCGCAGGTGGTCATGGGCGGCACGGCGCAGGCGTGCAACTCGTATTGGAAGACCGCCTCGGACGCGACGATGACGGATTCGACATTCAACGGAACCGTCCTCTCGGGTGCCGCCGTCACGATGACCAGAGGAAGCTGGCTCGGCCGAGCCCTGGCGACGACCGATGCGACGGTGACCGACGCAGCGCCATTGACCTTCGCGGGGTGCAGCCCGCCGGTGCGCCCCACGGTCGCGAAGGCATTCAGTCCGGCGAGCATCGCGGTGGACGGCGTCTCGACGCTCACCATCACGTTGAACAACTCCAACGCGTCTGCCATCAACCTGAACGCCTTGTTCACCGACACCCTGCCCGGTATCGTGCGCGTCGCGGCCGTGCCCAACGTGGCCACCACGTGCGGCGGCGGCCCCGCCAGCGCGGTGGCCGGCGGAACCACCGTGACCCTGGCGAACGGGAGCACGATTCCCGCGGGCTCCTGTACCTATCAGCGTCGACGTGACCGCGGCGGCCGTGGGCACGTATACCAACACGATCTTGGCCGACGACTTGAAGACCAACACGGGAACCAACTCCAGTCCGGCCAGCGCGACCCTGGTCGTGACCGCGACTCCCCCGGTTCCCACGCTCCCGGAGTGGGCCGTGATCGTGTTGGCGGCATTCCTGGGTCTGGGCGGGTTCCTCGCCATCCGCCGTCGGCGGACGGCAGCCTGAGAGCGGCCCGCTTCGGTCGTCGCCCTTCCGACTCCTGAAGCTCCTGGGGCCAGGCGACAGGACTGTGCAAAATTGAACAGTCGCGCCGAGCCCCAAACAGTGCACGATATCCGCCTATTGAGACCCAGGAGGCCCCGAAATGTTGCATAGACGCGCGCGTGTGCTGGCAGGCGTCGGATTCGCCGTCCTTCTTTCCGGCGTCGCGGTCCTCTGGGCCCAGGCTTCGCTCGGAACGGCCCAGAGCTTCGCGGTGCTCGGGGGCTCGACGGTCACCAACACCGGCCCGAGCGTGCTCACGGGCGACCTGGGGGTCAGTCCCGGCGCGGCCATCACCGGCTTCCCTCCAGGCACGGTGACCGG
Organism: uncultured Acidobacteriota bacterium; assembly: GCA_963812185.1. Taxonomy (GTDB): domain Bacteria; phylum Acidobacteriota; class Vicinamibacteria; order Vicinamibacterales; family JAHECP01; genus JAHECP01. The sequence goes on along the minus strand of CAWEUE010000004.1, from coordinate 1,379,468 downwards.
CACGACCCACGCGGCCGACGCCACCGCCCTTCAGGCGCAGAATGATCTGACCACTCAGTACAATGCGCTCGCCAGCGCGGCGTGTACCGCCGACCTGACGGGGCTGGATCTGGGCGGCAGGACCCTCACACCCGGGGTGTACTGCTTTTCGACGTCGGCTCCGCTGACGGGGACCCTGACGCTCGACGCGCTGGGAAGCGCCAGCTCCACGTTCATCTTCAAGATCGGCAGCACGCTGACGACCGCGGCCGGATCGACCGTGTCGCTGATCAACGGCGGGAACCCGTGCGGCGTGGCCTGGCAGGTCGGCACCTCCGCCACGCTCGGGACGACGACGTCCTTCGTTGGCAACCTGATCGCCCTGAGCAGCATCACGTTGAACACCGGCGCGAACATCATCGGCCGCGCGCTGGCCAGGAACGGCGCCGTGACGCTGGACACCAACAACATCTCCTTCGCCGCGTGCAGCGCCGGAAGCGGACCGCCGCCCGTGCCCACGCTCGCGACGTGGGCGGTGATTGCCCTCATTGGCCTCCTGGCGCTGGCGGGTTATGCCACCCTGCGCCGGCGACAGGCTGTGTAACGTCGAGATCGAGGTCGTCGCCCTCGGCGCCCCGCCGCACACGAAACCCGGCGCACGCCTGACGGTGCGCGCCGAGCTCCTGCCTGTCCTCTTCTGAACAGCCACCATCAGCCGATGCGCGTAGCGTAGTGACATCGACGACGCATTCGCACCGGCCATGGGCGATACCTCTCGCCTGGCGGCTGCCGGCGCGTCGGCTCGCGCAACGGTCATGCCCCGTAGAGGAGGAGCGATGCTCACCATTCTGCTCGTGGTCCTGGTTCTGATGATGTTCGCGTCGGCCCCCGCCTGGCGCCACAGCCGTGGATGGGGCTATTTCCCCAGCGGCGGCCTCGGTCTCGTCGTGTTGGTGCTGATCGTCTTGATGCTGTCCGGCCGGCTCTGACCCGGGTCCGCCTGGAGGTGGCCGGGCGCGGCGGGAACGTCACGCGGTCACGTTCCCGCGCAGGCCCGACTTCTGCCTTCGAAGTGTTCACAACGGGACAGACGGGTTCACCTCATCCGCATAGACTCGTTCGAAACCCGCGTGATTCCTGGGGGCTCCAAATGATCCGAGCGACTTCTCTGAGGCGACTGACCACTCGACTGCTCTTCGTTGTCCCGTTCGCCGCGCTGTTGTACCTCCCCTTCACGGGGTTGGCCGCCGCGCTCGCGCCCATGCTCGGTGCGGCGTCGGGCTACGCCGCCCTGGCTGGCGGTCCGGCCGCCGGTGCGGTCACGTGCACCAACTCCACCGTCACCGGAGACGTGGGCCTCGTCGCGCCCGGCACCTTCGTCAACACCGGCTGCACGGTGACCGGGACGGTCGACGCGGACGCCACGGCGGCTTACGCTGACTTCCTCACCGCGTACGGACAGATCCAGTACAATCCGCCGGCCTGCGACCAGACCCTGACGGGCACGCTCGCGGGCGTGACGCTCACACCCGGGGTCTACTGTGTCGACGCGACGGCGAAGACGGGAACGCTGACGCTCGACGCGCAGGGCGACTCGAACGCGGCCTGGCTCTTCATCGTCGGGACCGGCGGGACCGTCCCGACCGGCGCGCTGACGGGCACCAATTTCACGGTGAACAGGATTCACGGCGCACTGCCGTGCAACGTGTACTGGTGGGTCGCCGAGGCCGCGACCATGACGACGTCGTTCTTCCAGGGAACCATCCTCGCGGGTGCGGACATCACGACCACCGGTGGAACCTTCTACGGGGACGCCCTGGCCGGCGGCCTGGGCACGACCCTGGTGCCGGCGGGCGCCGTCACGTTCACCGGCTCCACCGTCCGCGCCTGCCAGGCCACCGCCGGCGGCGGCCCCGGCAACGTGAAGGACAAGTGCAACCAGGGCGTGGGCAACGGGCCCGAGGGCTGCGATCCGGGCAACTCGAACAACCACAACCCGTCCAATGACGAGCGGGGCGGGAAGCCCGGGGACCCGGGCCGTAAGGTCGGCAACCGGTAGGTCGAGGTTGTGTGGATGCGCTTGCCATGGAGGGCACACGTATGAGGCATTCGAGAGGTCTGATGACGGCGGCGCTCGTCGCCGTCGTCCTCGCCGGTTCGGCGTGCACGCAACAGGCGATGGACGACACGAAGAAGGACGCCGGCGCCGCGGTCGACGCGACCAGGTCGGGGGCCGACAAGGCCCTCGAGGCGACGAAGCAAGCCGGTCGAGAGACGGCGGACGTCGCCAGGGACGTCGCACAGAAGACCGCCGACGTCGCGTCGGCCGCGGGCGCCGCGGTGAATGACGGCTGGATCACGGCGAAGATCAAGACGAAGTTCGCCGACGAAAGCGTGCTCAACGGCCGCGACATCAACGTCGACACCGACGATCACGTGGTCACGTTAAGGGGCACCGTGCTGTCGGACGCGGCGAAGGCGCGTGCGGAAACGATCGCGAGCGGCACCGAGGGCGTCGCGCGCGTCGTCAACGAGCTCGTCGTGAAGGAGGTGTGACGGGGCGCTAGTTGAAATCGGGCTTGTTCCCGTCCCGCGCGTTGCGGAGCATCCGCCGCATCTCCTCGACGACGCTCATGTGTTCGAGCGTCGCTTGCAGCGTGTCAGCGGTTGCCTGCACCGCTTCGACCGCCGCCTGACGGGCGCCCTCGGCGGCGGCGCGTGCCTCCTCGGCGGCGGCCCGCGCCGTCTCCCCGGCTTCCCGCAGGCGCTCCCGCTCCTCCCGGACCGTCTCGAGCGCCTGACGATGCCGGTCGCGGATCTCCCGCGCTTCCTCTGCCAGCCGCCTGAAGTGTTCCGCCTCGTTCCTGGCGGCCTCGGCTGAAAGGCGTTGCTCTTCGGTGAACCCGCGGTCCTGCTCGGCGTCCTGACGGCTGCCCTCGGCCTTCTCGCGGACGCCCTCCGCGCGCTGGCGGTGCTGCTCTGGCGGGGTCTGATCCTTCGGCATACAAATTCCTTTCCGATGCGCGGGCGTCGGCCAACCGGGGCGCCTTGTCCACTTCTCCGTGGCTGAGTCCGCTCGAGCGTCTCGCGCTCGTCGAACCCCTCAGGCGCTCGGGCGTTCCGGCTTGATGGCCACCGTCGCGAGCAGATATCCGTGTCGTCGCACGGCCGGCAGGCGCCGATCGAGGAAGGCGAACGGCCAGACGAGGGCGCCGGTGACCGTGGCGAGCGGCCGGCACCACGTGTGGCAGGCGAGAATCGAGCATCCGGAGCCAGCCCGGGATGAAGAGGATCGCCGTCTCGGCCACCACCACGAGGCCGGCCCGTTCGAGCATCGCCCTCAAGGCGCGGCGCGAATAGGACTTCTCGAATCCATAGGCGTAGAGCCCGACGGCCTGAAGGGCGGCGGCGAGGAGCGGACGGAGGAACGGGTCGTGACGGTTCGGCACGCCGACGATGGCGCGTCCGCCCGGCTCGAGCACACGGACCATCTCCCCGACGGCGCGTTCGGTCTCGTCGAAGTGCTCGATCGTGCCCATGGAGTAGATGGCCTCGAAGCTCGCGTCACGGAAGGGCAGATCGCGGACGTCGGCCACCGCGCCGCGCAGACCGTTCGGCCCGCGTTCGAAGGCGGCGCGCGCCTGGATCACGGTGGGCTCCGAGATGTCGATGCCGTAGACGCGGGCGCCCTGCCGGCCGGCCCAGGCCAGGATGCGCGTGTTCCTGGCTTCGTCCCACAGATCGGTCTTGAGGAGCCTCAGGCCCTGCAGGGACGGGAAGTGCTCCGTGAAGAGGCGGCGTTCGTTGTCCGCGTAGTAGCGGGTCGAGGCCGCCCCGCCGAGGTCGGGGAACCGGCCGCCCACCTCCGCCCAGAAGCGCCGATAGGCCTCCGCCCGCGTCACGCGGGCTCTCTTCCCCGGACCCTTCCGCCCCAGTGGCCATCGCACGTTGTCCTAGGCTACCCGCAATCGCTCACAACTGAAAGGACCCTTGCCGGTCGTCCAGCCACCCGCGCCCGTGACGCCAGGCCACCGACAGCGCCGCCGCGGCGGGAATCGCCAGGAATACCCCGGCGACTCCGCCCAACTCGAAGCCGGCGAGCACGGCGACGATGATCGCCAGCGGGTGCAGATGGACACCGTGGCCCATGAGGCGTGGGTAGATCACGTAGTCCTCGACCACCCGGACGATCGCGAGGAATCCCGTCGACCAGAGCACCAGCATCGGAGCGTGCATCGCCGCGACGACGCCGGCGATCACGGCCACCAGGAGCGGGCCGAGCAGCGGAATGAACTCGAGGACGCCCGCGAGCGCGCCGAGCAGGACGGCATAGGGCACCCCGAGCACCGCGAACCCCACGCCGCAGATCGAGCCGACCAGCAGGCACGCCAGGAGCTGCGCGCGAATGTAGGTGGCCAGCGTCGTGTTCAGCTCCCTGAACAGCCGGTATCCGCGCCCCCGGAACCGCTCGGGAAGCGCGTCGAGGGCGGCCTGCCGGAGACTCTCGGCGTCCTTCAGCAGGAAGAACGACAGCGCGGGAATCAACACCAGCCACGGCAGGTACGACAGGACGCCGACACCGGCAACCAGCGATTCGCGCACACCTTCGACGACGCGATCGCCGGCGTCGAGCAGCGACTGGTCGACGCGTCGTCGAACCTCGACCGGCAGCCGCAGCCGCGCGTACGACCGCGACCAGCCCCCTTCCCACGTGCGCAGCGACTGCGTGTAGCCCGGCGCGCGCGACACGACCTCGACGATCTGCGACGACACGGGCGGAAGCAGGATCACGGCGCCGGCCCACGCCACCACGGAGACGAACAGGTAGACGATGCCGATGGCCACGCCCCGGGAGAAGCGCGGCGACGTTCCGGCGGCGCGGAGCGGGCGCTCGGCGACATCCACCAGCGGGGCGATCAGATACGCGAAGAGCATCGCCAGCACCAGCACGAGCACGACGCGTTCCAGCCTGTAGAGCAGCAGCACACCGACGGCCACCGCGAGGGTGATCAGGAGCAATCGGTACATGGGCCTCCAGCCTCGATCGTGGACAGGTACAACCGCCGCCCGACGCCGGACTGTCACAAATTGGACAGGCGCGGACGTCGCGTCACTGCACAATCAGGCGGCCGGATACCATGCGAGCGCCGCAGTCCGTCATCCGATGGGGCGAGATCCTCGAGTCGACGGCGATGACGTACGGCGCCATTGGCGGCGTCATCGTGGCGCTCCTCTGGCTCTACGTGCCGGGCCTCGCCATTCTCTTCGGCGCGGAATTGAACGCCGCCATCGAGCACGCGGCCGGCAAGCGGGAGGCCCCGCGCCCCGGACACGCCTCTGTTCACAAGTGAACAGACCCGTTTCGGCGACTCCGATATGCTGCGTCGTGTTACCCGGAATCTGGCGTGACCGAAAGGATTCGCGTCACCATGACTTCCACCAGGACGGCGAAAGCCACCGAGCGGCACGCGGGCCTGCGGCAGATACTGCAGGACCGCCGGCGCGAGACACAGGGCGCCGTTCAGGGCCGCCTCCACGACGTGCGCACCGGCGAGCCGACCAAGGTCCTCGACGCGGGCGAGTACTCCGAGGCCGACATCCAGGACGACATCGAGCTCGCGCTGATCCAGATGAGAGCCGAGACTCTCGTCCACATCGACGAGGCGCTCGCCCGGCTCGACGCGGGCGAGTACGGGCTCTGCGCGGAGTGCGAGGCGGAGATCTCGGAACGGCGGCTGCGGGCGCTGCCGTTCGCCGTTCGCTGCACCGCCTGCGAGGACAGGCACGAGCAGCGTGAAGCACGGCACCGGCACGTCGCGCAGCGGAGCGGGGGCCCGTTCCTCTTTTCGGACATGGCCAGCCGCTGAATCCACACGCCCTTGGCAAGGACAGACAGGACCAACACTCATGATGAAAACTCTGCCGACGCTCGCCCTCGCGCTCGTGATCGCCGGCGCCGGCTGCACCAGCACAGTCGACGTCGAGAAGGTGCCGGTCGGCACGAAGGTCGAAGTGACCCGCGCGGACGGCGGCGTGGTCCGGGGCACGCTCGCCGCGCGTGACGACAAGGCCGTGAAGGTGAAGGTGGGATCGGCCAGCAAGACGGTTCCCCTCGATCAAATCGCCGACGTGCAGCTGGTGGACGAGGCGACCCCGGCCGTGCTGCCGGCGATCGCGAAGTTCCGTGAGTTCACGCTCCCGGAAGGCACGACGCTCGCCGTCCGGCTGGACTCGGCGGTCGACTCGGGCTCGAGCCGCGTCGAGGATCCCGTCTCGGCGACGCTCACCAACGCCGTCGTCGTCGACGGCACGGAGGTCCTGCCCGCCGGCAGCCACGTCAGGGGAGCGGTTTCGGCGGTCCAGCCGGCCGGGAAGGTGAAGGGCCGCGCCAGCCTGGCGCTCGTGTTCAGCTCGGTCTCGGTCGGCGACGAGCGGTACCCGATCGCCGCGCGCGTCCATCTGCTGGCGCCCGCGACGAAGAAGGAGGACGCCGCCAAGATCGGCATCCCCGCCGCTGGCGGCGCCATCATCGGCGCGATCCTCGGGGGCAAGAAGGGCGCCGCGATCGGCACCGCCATCGGCGGCGGCGCCGGGGCCACCGTGGTGCTGACGACGGCTGGTGACGAGATCCAGCTGCCCCGCGGCACCGCGCTGTCGCTTCCGATCGAGCGGGCGGTCGACGTGCGCGTGCCGATCACCCGGCCGTAGCGCCCGCCGCGCCGCGTTCTTCGCCGCCGACGCGCGGGCGCTGGACCTGGCGCGGCTCGGATTGAAGACCGACCCCGACGACGGACACGCCTTGTTCGCCGCACCGGCCTCACCTGCCCCGCGACGCGGGCCTGGCACCGGTCACCCGACCAGGCCCGCTGCCGGATCGCCGGACACACAGGTACCTCAGGAGACGCAATGACCAGACGATTCGTATTCGGCGGCATGTTGATCGCGGCGATGATGTTTTCGACTCCGGCGTGGGCGCAGGTCGGCGGCGGCATCAAGGTCGGCGTGAACCTCGCGACGCTGTCCGGCTTCAACGACGCGAACGGTTCGACGACCCAGCGCACGGGGCTGGTCGCGGGCGCGTTCGTGACCTTCGGGCTGGCACCCATGATCGCGATCCAGCCCGAAGTGTTGTTCTCCATGCAGGGCACCAAGCTTCACGTCGGCACGTCAGGGGTCTCGACGGACGCCACGGCCAAGCTCGACTACATCCAGGTGCCCGTGCTGCTCCGGATCGGCAACAGCAGCAGCGCCGGCGCGAGCCTGTACGGCGTCGTCGGGCCGACCTTTGGCCGCCTGCTGAGCGCCAAGCAGAATGGCGAGGACATCAAGAGCCGACTGAACAATATGGACATGGGCCTGGTCGTGGGCGCCGGCGTGAGCCTGTCGCGGCTCCTTGCCGAGGCCCGATACACCTACGGCCTGAAGGACCTCAACAAGGTCGCGGATCCGAGCGGCTCGACCCGCAACAGAGTGATCTCGGTGTTCGTCGGCCTGGTCTTCTGAACGCCGGCGTTCTGGCGCACGCGGTTCTTGTGCGCGTCCGGGCGCCCATGTCGCGACTGGAGCATGTCATGTGGAACAAGAACGAGCGCGACGGCAGGATCGGTCGGGCCAAGGGCAAGGTCAAGCAGGCCGTTGGCGATCTGACCCACAACGACGACATGAGGGCCGAAGGCGAAGTCGACGAGGGTGTGGGAAAGGCGAAGACGGCGGTCGGGCGCGCGCAGAAGACCGTCGCCGCCGCGATCGGACGCGTCGGCAAAGCCGTGAAGCACTAGCACGCACGCCGCGGCGCGCCCGGTCGGGCGGCCGATCGACCAGCCGTCGCGCGCGCGGCTACGCGCGCTTGCGGAGGCCGGCGACGAGCAACACCACCCCGCCGGCCACCGCGACAATCCCCAGCACCGGCGGAAGCAGAACCGTCTTCTCACGGTCCGCCGTCGCGTGAATGGGCCCGATGTCCATGACGGTCTCATGGCTCGTGTAGGTGAAACCCTGATACGCCAGCGCCCCCAGGCCGAGCACGACCAGGACGACGCCGAGAATGGCCATCATTTTCATTTGACTGCTCCGCTTCCGTGTCCGCCCTGGCGGGTCATCACTCGTGGAGGACGACGCTGAGCAGGGAGGCATTGATCGTGAGCTCCCCGTTTTCCTCGATGAACCCCAGCCGCTTGAACTTGTTCATGAAGAAATTGACACGCGAGCGCGTCGTGCCGACCATCTCCGCGAGCGTCTTCTGCGACAGCTTCGGCACGACGCGCTGCGGCGCGTCCTGCTGTCCGTAGCGCGCGAGCAGCAGGAGCGCCCGGGCCAGCCGCTTCTCGCTGGAGTTGAAAAGCTGGTCGACCAGGTCCGCCTCGATGCGGATGTTCCGGGTCAGCATGTACGAGATGAAGCGGTCGGACAGCGCGTGCTGCCGGTGGAGGAGGCGAAGCATCGCGTCCTTCTCGACGACGAGCACCGTGCTCGGCACGATCGCGGTCGCCGCCCCGATTCGGACCGGTTGACCGGCCAGGCACCCCTCGCCGAAGAAGTCGCCGGGCCCCAGCATCGCCACGATGGCCTCTCGGCCCGTCGTGGAGACCACCGAGAGCTTCACGCCGCCCCTCTGAAGGTACATGACGTCCTCACAGAGGTCGCCCTGCGCGTAGATGACCTCCGCCCGTTGGTACACCTTGATGGTTCTCGCGACCCCCGCCGAATCGAGAAACGCCTGGGCGTTGAAGCTGGGCACGGGCTTTCTCCCCATGAGAAGAACTATTAGCACGCCCCGCGGAACCGCGGCTGTTCACAAGTGAACATGCGGGCCCAGGCCCAGCGTCTACCGTGGTCGCGGGCGCCGGTCAGGCCGGCGCCACCGACGTGTGACCGCACTCCTCGCACCGCAGGTAGAGGACCGGGAACGACTCCGATCGCCCGATGACCCGGGCGGTGGGCCGGCCGCACCTCGGACACACCTCGCGTTCGGGCAACGAGGATCTCCCCACGGAGCGATTCTGTCGCCGTGACGGCATGCGCCGTGATGTACGCGGCATGAGCTACCCGTCCGCCCACTCGACGAATGTCTGTGGGATCTGGTTCCGCGCCGTGGCGATCAGACTGAACATCATGTTGAGACCGTTCCTCAGCATCCTGAATCCTCCGGATCGGCGCTGTACAAAAACGCACACCCCGAGGCCGGTGTGCAGATGTGAACAGACGCCCATCCCCGCCCTTTCCTATGATGCGTGCGACAGACATCTTGTGCGACCGCGCGTGTTCGGAAGCACCCGCGGTTCGCCCGGTACCGTTCTCATCAGGAGGGGCTGCTCATGCCGGTCCGTGCACTTCGTCGTAGGTTCGTCATCGTCACGATGACGGTCGCCCTCGGTCTGGCGCTTGGGCCGGCGGCCGCCGCGCAGGGCGGGCCGGACACCATGCACAACGCCACCCGGCTCGGAGGCTTGACCTCCTTCTATCTGCCGACCATGCAGAGTGTCGCCGATCTGCAGCGCATGATGGCCCAGCCCAGAATCGTGGCGGACATCCGCAGCCTGCTCGATCAGGCCGGCTTGTCGAGCACCGCCGACGCGGTGATCGCCACGATGACCAATCCGAGCGAGACGGTGCGGGGCGGGCGGTGCGCCGACGCCACGCCGGCTGACGGCACGCTGGTGGAGTGCACCTTCCAGCCCGGCGAGACGCTGCTCTGGATGGCCCACCGCCCGACGCGGCACGAACCCGCCCTGCTCCGCGGGGTCCGCTGGGCCGGCGAGCAGCCGTTCCCGGCGTTCCTGTTCCGCGTGACCCAGGACGATCGGGTCTACACGTTCGTCGTGCCGAAGATCTGCGCCAACCTGTCGCTGGCCGGCGTGCAGGAGGTGTCGAAGCCGCCCGCGCCGATCTCGGTGGACCGGTCCTGCGCGCCGGACGGCACGCTGCGGGCCGTCGTGAAGGCCGACGGCGATCTCTCCGGCGTCGCGCGCGTCCGCGTCGCGATCGACGGGCGGCCCGCCGGTGAGCTGACCGCGCCGTCCTGGTCGATCACCACGGACACCTCCGGCACGTACACCTTCGACGCCAGCGACGCGAACGGCCGCTCGTACCCCGTGACGCGCGCGTCCATCGTCGTCGAGGCCTGCCCGGCGCCGCCGCCGCCGCCCATGATCGCGGTCGTCAAGCCGACGTGCGACGTGTCCTTGACGGCGGCCCGCGCGAAGGGCGGCTACCAGATTGCGGTCGACGCGACCCGAAGCGAGACCGGCACGAGCGAGGCCGCCCCCGCCGTGTCCGTGGTGCTGCACGACTCGACCGGCGCCGTCGTGGGACAGACGCTCACGCTGGACAGCAGCCGGAGGGGCACGTTCGTGGTGCGCCGGCCCGGCACGTACCGCGCCACGGCGACGGTGAGCACGCCCACGGCCGTCCTCTCGGGCAACACCCGGTATGAGGGCACGGACACGTGCGAGGCCAGCGTCGCGATTGAGCCGCCAGCGAGCGGACTGCTGTTCTTCATGGACGCCCTGGCCGGGAAGGAACGGCGCGTGCGTCCGATCGGCGACCCGGCGGTCGATCTCGCCCAGTGTTCGCCGCTGCTCGGCCTGAAGTTCGGCGTGGCCAAGCAGTTCGACAAGGGCTGGGAGGTGGCGGGCGCCGTGGGCGCCGCCATCAGCCTCGTCACGAACAACGACAAGGTCAAGGAGTCCGCCCTCTTCGTCGACGCCGAGGTGAACAAGTACCTGGGCGATCGCGCGTTCATCGGGACCGGTCTCTCGCTCTGGGACCTCACGCGCAGTGAGACGTTCACGCCGGCGTGGCTGCTCCACTTCGGTGTCCCGGTGACGAAGCGTGACGCCCGGTTCCCGGTGTTCATCATCGGCGAGGGCCGTTCGTTCCTCGACCACGTCGACAACATCAGGAGCAACTATCTCGTCTGGGGAGGCGTGCGGATCCAGTTCCCGAAGAGGTAGATCCCAGGCCCCTATGAATACCGCCTGCATCAGGAAGTGGGGAGCCGCGGCCGAGGTCCGGGCGGGCTGCTGGTGGCGCGCGTCGGCCACCGCAGTCCGCCGCCTCCCGCGCGCCGGCGTCTTCGTGGCCGGCCGCCTGCGAGTCCGCGTGGGCGCGCCGCGGCGTGCGCCTGGCGGCCCTCGCGCTCTTCCTGCTCCTGCTCCTGCCGATGGTCGGGCTTGGTGCATCACGTCTACTTCGACGCGAGCGACCTGCCCGACATCGGGCCTTTCATCCGGTTCGAGCCGCCCACGATCGGCGAGATCTCCGACGCCCGGGGCACGGTGCTGATCGAGCTGGCACGGCAGTACCGCCGGGTGGTCACCTACGACGAGGTGCCCGTCATCCTGCGCCAGGCCGTCCTGGCGGCCGAGGACAAGAACTTCTTCTCCCACTCCGGCGTGGACTACGGCGCGCTGCCGCGCGTGATCGAGAAGACGGTGGCGCGCTCGCTGTCCACGTGGTGGCACGGTCACGAGGGGTTCCGTCTGCGGCTCCCCCAGGGCGGCTCGACGCTCACCCAACAGCTGGTCCGCGGCTACTTCCTCAGCGACCGCGCCAGCCGCGAGGGCAGCAGCACGCTGTTCCGCACCGGCCTGACGCCGTGGCTGCTCTCGGCGGCCCTGGGCGTCCCGGCCACGAACAAGCTCCTGCGAAAGCTCGAGGAGGTGCGGCTGACGCTCTGGCTCGAACGGGAGATGAAGCAGCGGTACGGATCGAAAGAGCAGGCCAAGCGCGAGATCTTCGCCCGCTACGCCAGCTTCATCTACCTGGGCAACGGCCGGTACGGCTTCGCCGCCGCCTCGGAGTACTACTTCGGCAAGCCCCTGTCGAGCTACACCTCGGAGGACGCCGGCCAGGCGGCGCTCCTGGCGGGGATCAGCAAGTCGCCCCGCAACTACGCGCCGGTCGCCGGCGCCCCGCGGCCCCTGCGCCGCCGCAACCAGATTCTGGCCCTCATGGCCCGCAACGGCTACATCCCCCGGGAGCTCGCGGCGCGCTGCGAGGCCGAGCCGATCCGCGTGGCGGCCGTCCGTTCGGTCAAGACCCAGGCGCCCGCCGCGATCGAGGGCGTCTTCGACGAGCTGAGGCAGCACGGCGGCGACCGCTTCGGCGTCGAGGATCTGTTCGTGGGGCGGGTGTCGGTCCGCGCCACCGTGGACGCGCGAGTGCAGACCATCGTGAACGAAGCCCTGGAGAGCGGCCTCGCCCTGTACGAGAAGCGGCACCCGAAGGCGAAAGGGCTGATCCAGGGCTCCGTGGTGGTGCTGCGCAACGGGGACGCGGCGGTCCTGGCCGAGGCCGGCGGCCGGGCGATGTACCGGAACCGCCGCAACGCCTACTTCGACTACAACCGCGTCACGGGCTCGCTGCGGCAGCCGGGCTCCGCGTGGAAGCCGGTCGTGTACCTGGCCGCGTTCCGCCAGGGCCTGGACCTCGACACCACGGTGCCCGACGAGCCCATCGACGTGCCCATGGGCTCGAATCGCGGGGAGAAGTGGATCACCAACTACGACCATCGGTTCGAGGGCCCGATCCCGATCCGCCGGGCCCTGGCCGAGTCCCGCAACACCGTGGCCGTGTGGATCACCCGCGAGATCGGTCTGGACAACGTGATTCGGACCGCGCGGGAGTTGGGCATCCGCTCCCCGCTGCAGCCCTATATCAGCCTCGCGCTCGGGGCGTCGGAGGTGCGGCTGCTCGAGCTGGCGGGCGCCTATCGCGCGATGGCCTCGGGGATCGTGGCGGAGCCCCACATCGTCGATCGCGTCACCGACGCCTCGGGTGAGGTGCTCTACCAGGCGCCGCGGCCCGCCGGTGCGCTCGACCCCGCCGGTCTGCTCCAGATCCAGGAAGGGCTGCGCGGCGTCGTCCGCATTCCGGGAGGCACCGCCAACGCCCTCGACCGCCGCGACTTCCCGATCCCGGTGATGGGCAAGACCGGAACGACGAACGACTTCCGCGACGCGCTGTTCGTGGGATCGACCTATGGGCCGCAGGGAATCACGGTGGCGGTCCGGATCGGCTTCGACGACAACCGATCGCTGGGGTCGAGGGAAACCGGGGGCCGCGCGGCGCTGCCGATCTTCCGCGAGATCATGCTCCGCGTGTACAAGGCCAAGCTCGCGGGACCGGTGCCGACGTTCCCCCGCGCGATCGAGGAGGGGATCGACGGGTACCTGGCTTCGACGCGGGCGGCGGCGGCGCCCGCGGCCGGGACGGGCGCGCCCGGGGCGGGCCGCCGCTGACCGCGCCCGCCGGAGGGGCCGGCCTCGGGGACTGGCCGGTCGCCCTCCACGGTTCACCTACCGCGCGTGCCGCGCCGACGTGGTGTGGTCGGTGGCGAACCGCTCGACCTTCTGCGCGCCCGTCGCCACCGCCTCGAGCACGTCGTCACGGACGCCCTGCCCTTTCTTGGTCAGGTCGTTGACCGCGCCGCCGGCGCGCGTGCTGGCCTTCTGGTAGCCCTCTGACGCCGCGCGCCCGAGAGTCCTGGCCGAGTCCGTCACGCGCTGGCGCAGCTCTGCGGCCACACGCGGGGCGAAGAGCATCGTGAGGCCGGCGCCGACGGCGCCGCCCGTGAGAAATCCGATCAGAAAGTGATGATTCGTGCCCTGCGATGGACCGTTCTTCGTCGTGTGATCGTTGGCCATGAGGTCTCCTGTTCCCGCGTACCGTACCTGCAAACCGCGGGACGCGGCTGTTCACAACAGCACAGGTTCTCGATTCCGAACGGCCCGCTTCACGTGTGCGTTTGTGGACAGACGCATGCCAGCCCGGCTTGGTAAGGTGCGTGATGCGCGGAGGGCCTGATTCTCAGGCGCTCTGGGCGAGTGTCAACCGGACGAGGCAAAGAAATCGATGACGGCAATCAAACGCGTGGCCACGGTGACGGCCGTGTGTCTGCTCACGACGGTCGGCCTGGGCGCGGCTGCCCAGCAACGTCCCGCCCGCCTGAGCGATCAACAAGCGAACAGGCCGTCGAGGGTCGACGACAATCAGGTCAAGCAGCTGCTGGCGCGGATCAAGAAGGAAGCCGACCAGTTCCGCGGGAGCCTCGACCAGGCCCTCAATCGCAGCCGGCTCGACGGCTCGCAGCAGGAAGACTCCATCAATCGGTCCGTCACCGACTTCGCCAAGGCGACCAAGAGCCTGCACGCGCGATTCAACAGCAAGCGGGTTGTCACGGGCGACATCGAGGACGTGTTGCGGCGCGGTGAGGGCATCGACCGCTTCATGTCCGCCGAGCGGGGACAATTGGCGGTCCAGGCGGACAACGACTGGCTTACCGTGCGCGGTGATCTGGACGCCCTGGCGCGCGCGTACAACCTCTCCTGGAACTGGAGCGGGTCCGCTTACGCGCCTGGAAATCCGGACACGCGCGTCTCTCGCGGCCTCACGGGAACCTACCAGCTGGACGGCACCCGTGGCGACGATCCGCGTCAGGCGGCCGAACAGGCGGCCCGCGCGGTGCCGTCCGGCCGGCGGCAAGCCACCTCCCAACAGCTGATGAACCGCCTGAACGCGCCCGACACCATCACCATCGACCGCAACGGGACCACGGTCAGCATGGCGTCGTCGCGCGGACAGCGGGTGACGTTCGAGGCCGATGGCCGGACCCGCGCGGAACAGGGGCCGGCCGGCCGGACGATCCAGACCAGCGCCCGTCTCGACGGCGATCGGCTGATGGTCACGACCAGGGGCAATGCCGGCAACGACTTCTCGGCCACCTTCGAGCCGATTGACGGCGATCAGGCCCTGCGGGTGACGCGCAGCATCTACGACGACAATCTCCGTCAACCGGTGACGGTCCAGAGCTTCTATCGCCGGTCGTCGAACGAGGCCCGGTGGAACGTCTCCAACCCCGGCCAATGGGGAACGCCCTCCAACACGAACGCGGCGAGCCGCGACTTCGTCGTGCCGAACGGCACCCGGCTGATGGCCACGCTCGATGACCCGCTGAGCACGGAGACGGCGCACGAGGGCGACCGCGTGACGATGACCACCCGCAGCCCGTCGCAGTACCGAGGGGGCGGTCATCGAAGGCGTCGTCTCCGGCGTGAACGCCTCGGGACGCGTCAGCGGCCGGGCGGACATGACCCTGGAGTTTCAGAGCATCCGCGTGCGCAACGGCGGCACGTATCCCTTCGACGGGGTCATCGAGACCGTCCGCACGCCTGGTGGAGAGACCATCCGGGTGGACAACCAGGGCACGGTCGAGGACGACACCAGCCAGACGGGCAAGACCGTCCAGCGGGGCGCCATCGGCGCGGCCCTCGGCGCCCTCATCGGCGCCATCGCGGGCGGCGGCAAAGGCGCGGCGATCGGCGCCGTGATCGGCGCGGGCGGCGGCGCCGGCACGGTCGTCGCCCAAGGGCGCGACCAGCTCGACCTGCAGCGCGGCACGGAAGTGACCATCACCTCCAGCGACGCGCGGGGGCAGGGACTGACCGGCGGCGGCCGGCGGTAACGCCCGGCGAACATCCCGGGCGCGCGGGCCGCCGTCGACCGGCCGCGCGCCCCTTCCCCGTTGTCGCGTCGTCACTCAGCAGGGCGTCCGCCGGCGACGGAGCAATTCCGCTCCCCGCCAGCCGCGTGACGCCCAACACCGGCGTTCACCTTTCGACCGTTCCTGGAGGCATTCGATGCGTATCATGAAGAAGATCGTCGCCGTTCTGCTACTCCCGGTGTTTCTCGTCGCCTCGCCGGTGTTCGCCCAGCAGGCACGCGTCGTGGATGACGCAGGGATGAACAGGGCGCTCGCGGCCAAGGCCGAATCCGAGAGCGCACAGCGTGCGATGGTGCGCCGCGTGCTCGATCGTGCGGACGTCCGCGAGATGGCCGCGCGCATGGGGCTCAGCGTCGAGCAGGCTGATTCAGCCGTCGCGACGCTGAGCGGCCCGGAGCTGGGCGCGCTGGCCCAGCACGCCCAGGCGGTCGAGACGGCGGCCCTGGCGGGGGGCGCCAACACCGTCGTCATCTCCGTCACGACGCTGCTGCTCCTGCTGATCATCGTGATCCTGCTCGCGCGCTAGGCCGCGCGACCACGCGCGACGATGGCCCGCCCACGATCGGCCGGGGTCGCGGCGGCCGCCCTGCTCTTCTCGGCGGCCGTCGTCACCGCCGGCACGCCGCCCGGTGCGCGGGTGCCTCCAGCCGGCTCGTCCGGCAGCACCCGCCTGCTCGACGTGCCGTACCTTCCGCAGACCGAAGACCTCTGCGGAGGGGCGGCCGTCGCGATGGTGCTGCGCTACTGGGGCGCGCGCCGGGTCTACGCCGAGGACTTCGCGGACCTCGTCGATCACAGCGCCTCGGGCATACACACCGACGTGCTCGCAGCGGAGGTGAGCCGGCGAGGCTGGCAGGCGTTTCCGCTCAACGTCGCCACGCGGTCGAGCGGCGAGTGGATTCGCCAGCAGGTCGATCGCGGGCGCCCGGTGATCGCCCTCATCGAGGTCGGCCCCGGCCGCTACCACTACGTGGTGATCGTCGCCTGGACCGGTGCGCGGGTGATCGTGCACGACCCCGCGCGCGGCCCGTTCCGTGTGCTGTCACGGGCCGAGTTCGACCGCGCGTGGGCGCCGGCGGGGCGCTGGGCCCTGCTGGTCCTGCCGCCCGGCGACCGTCGGTCCGGCCCCGAAACGTCGTCCGCGCCTCCGGCGGGTGACGCGCGTCCGGCCGCGGACGCGTGCGGGGCGCTCGTCCAGGAAATGGTGCGGCTGGCGAGGGCCGGCGGGGTCGCCAGCGCCGGGACCGGGCTCCTGGCGGCGACCCGACTCTGTCCTGGCGACCCTGCCGCATGGCGAGCGCTCGCCGGCGTATGGTTCCTGCAGTCGCGCTGGGCCGAGGCCAGCGCGTCCGCCGAACGCGCCGCGCGGCTCGACCCCGGCGATGAGCAGGGGTGGAACCTGCTGGCGACGAGCCGGTTCCTCGACGACGAGCCCGACAGCGCGCTCGAGGCCTGGAACCGGATCGGCCGCCCGTCGGTGGACCTCGTGCACGTGGAGGGCGCCGGCCGGACGCGCGACCCGGTCATCGCCGCGCTCGTCGATCTGCCTCCCCGCACTTTGCTCACCGAGGAGAAATACGGTCGAGCCGCACGGCGGCTTCGCGAGCTTCCGAGCGCCGCCCGCACCAGCCTGCGCTACCGCCCGATCGACGGCGGGCTCGCCGAGGTCGAGGCGACCGTGGTCGAGCGTCCGACGGTGCCCCGTGGCGTCGTGCCGATGGTGGCGCTGGCCGGCCGCGCGTGGCTTCAGCGCGAGATCGCGCTGAACGTGGCCGCACCGTCCGGGAGCGGCGAGCTGTGGACGGTCGCGTGGCGATGGTGGGACGCCCGCCCGCGGCTCGCCTTTGCCCTGGCCGTGCCGGTGGTCTCCTGGCTGCCCGGCGTCACGACGATCGAAGGGTCCTGGGAGCGGCAGTCGTACGCGACACCGGGCATCGAGCGGTCCGGGCGGGCGGCGATCCGGAGGGACGACCGCCGGCGCGCGGCCGTGAGCGTCGCCGACTGGGCCACGAGCCGCGTTCGCTGGGCGGCGGGCGCGGCGCTCGACCGATGGGCCCAACGCAGCCATGTCTCCCTCGACGCGGCGCTCGACCTGCGAAGCGCGGGCGATCGCGTGTCCGTCGGCGTCGACGGCGCGGTCTGGGCGCCGCTCGGGTCGGGCGAACGGCTCACCAGGGGCGGCGTGTCGGCCGCCTGGCGATCCACGCGTGACCGTGCCAGACCGCTCTGGTCGATCGTGGCCGGGCTCGACGCGGCGAGCGCCGCCGCGCCGTTCGACCTCTGGCCTGGCGCCGGCACGGGACACGCGCGCGCGCCGCTCCTGCGCGCCCATCCGCTTCTCGACGCCGGCGTCGTCAGCGGGCCCGTGTTCGGCCGCCGGCTGGCGCACGCGACCGTCGAGTATCAGCATCCGCTTCTGACCGTGTATGGGGGAACCCTTCGGCTCGCCGCGTTCGCCGACGCCGCCAGAGCGTGGCGCCGGATCGGCGACGACACCCGTCGGCCCTTTCAGGTCGATGTCGGAGCGGGGATTCGAATCGCGGTTCCCGGCGCCGGGGGCACGGTGCGCGTCGACGTGGCGCGGGGCCTTCGAGACGGACAGGTGGTCCTCTCGGCCGGCTGGCAGGCCCCGTGGCCGGGCAGATAGCGTGAACGGTCCTCCGGCACCCGGGCCGATCAGCGGAGCTTCGCTGCGGGTGCCAGCGCCTCAGCCGCGCCTTACTTGACATGCGCGGGCCGCGCAGCCGGCGCCTCGGCACGACGTTTCTGCTCCGATACCCCGGCACGTGCATGGTCCCTGCCCATGGTTCCTGGGGCAACTATTGCAGTGAACACTGCAAGGAGTCCGGCCAGATCACGGAGCTTCGTACGGGTGCCAGCACGCGGAGTGTCGGTAGACGCCCCGGTGGCCGGCACCTCGACCCGGCACCTTGGACAGCCGCCCGTGACGATTGCCTGCGTGCCGTGCGGCGCGACGAGCACGTGGTGGCCATCCCACCAGTCGCTCGTGTTCACGACCAGGCAGCGAATCGCCCAGGTGTGGTCGTCGAACGCGAGCGTCAGGAAGACCCACCCAGCGCCTCGAAGCCGGAGATCACGTCGAACAGCTCCTCGTCGATGCCACTCTGGCGCAACCGGTGAAATGTGCCGTGGAGCGTCTCCAGCAACTCGTCGATGTTCCTCTCGGCGCGTTCCATCGCCGCCAGGCGGCTCGCGTTCTCGCTCGCGAGAGATTCGGCGCACGCCCGGAAGAGCGAGATGAAGAGATATTCGCGGATGAGCGCCCGCAAGGTCGCGGTGTCGCTGCCGAGGACCTCGGGCAGGTTCTTCGTCGGCCAGGGAAGTTCGGCCAGTTCGCGCCGCCAGGTTTCGTCCAGCGGCAGCAGCCGCTGAGCTGACGGGCTCATAGACCGCCCCGGAGGCGGGACGGTTGTAGAAGAGGTGGAGCTCGGCGACTCTCGCCCTGGCTGCGGCGCGCCTCGCTTTCGAGCGAGGATCTGCCCGACCAGCGGGGTGATGGCCTCGACGGAATTCGGCACGGTGAAACAGCCCGCCAGCGGCAGGCCCGCGTCCGCCAGGCGCGCATGCACGCGCTCGCCGACGGCCCAGACCCGGGCTGTGCCGGGCAGCGCAGCGAGGGTCTTGACCGCATGGTCGGCCACCACGTCATTGAACTGGCCCACCAGTCCCTGGTCGGAACCGAACACGACGGCGCCGATCGCACCCGCATCGGCCTGTCGCTGTCTCGCTCGACCGTCGACGGCCGCCGGCCGCGCTCCCGGAAGCACGACGCCCAACCCCAGCTCCACGGTGCGGTAGTAGTCGGCCAGTGCGCGCACCGACTTCTCGTACTGTCCGATGCTCGAGGCGGCCAGCGCCTTCATCGTGCGGACGACGGACTGGAGATCCCCGGCGCTGTCGATCTTCCGGCGCAGGCTCGCCGTGGTGTCGCTCATGACGTCTCCTCGATGCCGCCTCGGGTGCGGCGTTCGGCCGCGGCTCGGTCCGGACGCGGCTCGGACTCGGCTCCGGCTCGGGCTGGAAGGGTGCGAGCGCTCGGCGGGCGATCTCGACGATCGCCTCGCGATCCTCGTCGCTCAACTCGTCGGCGGTCTCGAATCGCGCGCGCACCTCCGCCGGGATGCTCCGCCGCCGCCTCGTGCACGGCGCTGCTCGGCGTCCGTCATCTGGTCGAGCGGCACCGGATCGAAGAGCTCCGCGGTCAACGCCAGCAGGACGGCGATCTGCGCGGGCACGGACACCGGGGCGAATTCCGGCTGCTTGAGGCAGGCGCGGATGCGCCGTCCGTGCTCGATGATCTTGCGGGTGTCCTCATCCAGGCGGGCGCCGAACCGGGCGAAGGTCTCGAGCTCCTCGAACTGCGCGTAGGCGAGCTTGAGGTCGCCCGCCACCGCGCGGTAGGCCGCCCGCTGCGCCTTGCCGCCGACGCGCGACACGGACTTGCCGACATCGACCGCGGGCAGCACGCCCAGTTCGAACAGCGACGGCGACAGGTAGATCTGCCCGTCGGTGATGGAAATCAGGTTGGTCGGAATGTAGGCGGAGATGTTCTGCGCTTCGGTCTCGATGATGGGCAGGGCGGTGAGCGAGCCGCCGCCGAGTTCCGCGCGCAGATGCGTGGCGCGTTCCAGCAGGCGCGAATGGATGTAGAAGATGTCGCCGGGGAAGGCTTCGCGTCCGGGCGGGCGGCGCAGCAGCAGCGACAGCTCGCGATAGGCGCGGGCGTGCTGGGTGAGGTCGTCGTAGACGATCAGCACGTCGCGGCCCGCCTCCATGAAATGCTCGGCGATGCTGGTCGCGGCGTACGGAGCGATGTAGGCGAGACCGGGCGGGTCGTTGCCCTCGGTCACGACCACGACGGTGTAGTCCATCGCGCCCTTCTCCCGCAGGATGGCCACGGCCTTCGCCACGGCGGACGCGCGCTGGCCGATGGCGCAATAGACGCACACGACATCCTGGCCCCGCTGGTTGAGGATGGTGTCGATCGCGATGGCGGTCTTGCCCGTCTGCCGGTCGCCCAGGATCAACTCGCGCTGGCCGCGCCCGATGGGAATGAGCGCATCGATGACCTTGAGGCCGGTCTGGAGCGGCACGGTGACCGGCGCGCGGTCCATGATCGGCGCGGCGGGGCGTTCGATCGGCAGGCGCTCGCTGGCGGCCACCGGCCCGTTGCCATCGAGCGGCCGGCCGAGCGGATCGATGACGCGTCCCAGCAATCCGTCGCCCACGGCCACGTCCATGACCCGGCCCGTGCGCTCGACTTCATCGCCGGCGTGCAGATGCCAGTAGTCGCCGAGCAGCACGACGCCGATCTCGTCCTCGTCCACGTTGAACGCGATGCCGAACACGCCGCCGGGAAACCCCACCAGCTCCTCGAAGCCCACGCCGGGAAGGCCGGAGACCTTGGCGATGCCGGTGGAGACACTGGTGATCGTGCCCACCTCGCGCGGCGTCAGTTGCGGCGTGAAGGCTTCGCGCGCCTGGCTGATGCCGGCGAACGCGCTGTCGAAGACGCTCTGCAGGCTCTCGGCGCGCATCGTTCATTGGCCTTGTCGGGCTCGGGCTCGGCTTCGTCGCGGCTCGGGCTCGGCTTTGCTTCAGGTTCGGCCTGCTCCTTCAGCAGCTCGTCGACGCCCTTTTCCAGCGACGCGAGATAATCCGCGATGCTCCACGCCACCTTCTGTCCGTTCGCGGTGAGTTCGATCCCGCTGACCAGGTCCGGCGCGGTCTCGAACCGGACGCGGACGTCAGCCGAGAAGGTCTCGTTGAGCGCCTTCTGTATCGCCGCGCGTTGCTCGGCGGGCAGGTCGAACGCGCTGCGCACGAGCGCGGGGTCAGACGCGGTCTTGAGGGCCTCGGCGAGGCCGGCTTTCGCCTTGCCGTCCAGCTCTCGCAAGCGGCGAGATGAACACCTCGGCCATGCGCTCTTCCAGACTCGTCGTGGCGAGATCCGTCAGCGCCTTGCGCGCGATGGCGAACACCTCCTGCTGGGTCCGGCGGCTGATGGCTTGGTTCAGGTTCTGCGCGTCGTGTCTCAGCGCTTCCTGCCGCTTGGCGCTCAGGGCATCGGCCGCCTTCCGCGCCTCGTCGAGGAGCCGCTGACGCTCGGCGTTCGCCTCGTCGGTCGCCTTGGCTCAGGAGCGCGGCGCGCTGCTGGTCGAACTCCTCGTTCTTGTGCTGGAACTCGTCGCGCTCCTTCTGGGCTTCGGCCTGTCTTCGCGTCGGCGTCCGCGAGTTCCGCGGCGATCCGCTTCTCCCGCGCGTCGATGGCGTGGAGGATCGGCTTGTAGAGAAAGCGCTTCATCAACCACACCAGGATGAGGAAGTTGAGCGCCTGCGCGCCGACGGTGAACCAGTCGATCAGCATGGGTCACTTTCCGGCGGTCTGGGCGATGACGTGGTTCCAGAACGGATTGGCGAAGATGAGAATCATCGAGACCACGAAGCAGTAGATGGCCGTGGACTCGATCATCGCCAGGCCGACGAACAGGGTCCGGGTGATGGTGGCGGAGGCGTCGGGCTGCTGCGCCAGCGAAGTCAGCGCCGTCGCGACCGCCCGCCCTTCGCCGAGCGCGGGCCCATGCATGCCGAAGCCGGTGGTGAGGCCGGCGATGACGATCGAGGCCACGGCGATGATGGTCATGCTGTCCATGGTGTCTCCTTTGTGTGGTCGTGTTGCTTCAGGTCGTGGCATGCCGGCTTCGGGCTCGGGCTTGCGCGACGCGCGTGGCGGCCGCGATGTACACCGCGGCCAGGATGCTGAAGATGTAGGCCTGCACCATGCCGGTGAGCAGGCCGAGCGCCGTCATGACGATCGGAAAGATGAAGGGCGTGATGGTGAGCAGGATGGCGATGATCATCGCGCCGCTCATCATGTTGCCGAACAGGCGGACGGCCAGGGCCAGCGTGCGCGAGAGCTCGCTGATGATGTTGAACGGCAGCATGATGAAGGTCGGCTTCGACGTAGGACTTGAGGTAGCCGCCCAGGCCCTGTCCTCGATGCCGAAGAGCGGCACGGCCACGAACACGCACAGCGCGAGCGCCGCGGTGGTCGAGAGCGAGCCGGTCGGCGGCTCGTAGCCGGGAATGACGGTGCAGAGGCTGGCCGTGGCGACGAACAGAAAGAGCGTGCCCAGAAAGCCGAGATACTTCTCCGGGTGGCGCAGGCCGACCTCCTCGATCTGCTTCTCGATGCGCGGTGACGATGATTTCCAGGAGGTTCTGCCAGCGGGAGCGTTTCAGGTCCGTGGAGAGCTTGCGCGTGATGAGCTCGAGCCGACGACCAGCACGAGCATCAGCCCCCAGGTGAACACGATGGTGGCGTTGAGCTTGAAGAACCCGTACTGCCAGAAGATCGATCTCATCGGGACTAAGGTGCATGGCTGGCCTCCTGCGCTCGGCGAGTTGCGGTGTTCGCCGGCGGCCGGGTCAGCCGCGTCACGACCAGGCGCGCCATGACGAATCCGAGCAGACACAGCCAGCAGCCGCTCCCAATGACCGCCCGCGACAAGATAGAAGCCGGCCAGGGCGATGCTCGTCCGCAGCAGCAGGCTGCCGACGAACCAGAGCGCCGGCTGCTGGGACGACAACGCCCTTGCGCACCGTCCACCACAGGCCGCCGAAGAAGAGCGCGCCGAGCACGACGCCCGCCAGCCACGCCAGCACCAGCGTCAGCAGTGTCATTCATCGTCATCCTCCTGTTCGTCCCGCATGGCCTTGTCTTCCTTGGCGACCCAGTGCCACGCATTCAAGCAGCCGATGGCGAGCCCGGCCACCAGCAGCGCCAGCGTCCAGGAGTGCGTCGCCCGGATAGTGCGCGTCCAGCCAGAGACCGAGCGCCGCGCCGAGCAGCGTCGGCACGACCACCGACCAGCCGATCAGCCCCATCATGCCCAGGCCGAACCAGACGCCCGGCGTCGGGTTGCGCCGCGCCTTGAGCTTGCGCGCCGCCTTCGCGCCGACCTGCTCGGCGAAGGTCGGCGTCGTCGTTCGAGCGCTTGTTCGGCCGGTCGTCATTCATGGTGAAACGTCCGCCAAGCGACGCAGGAATCCGGTTTCCAGTTTCGCCATGACCGAGCGCACGCTCTGCTCGTGCTCGTCCAGGGTCAGGAACTCCTGCTCCACCGCGTCGCGCAGTTGGCCGAGGTCCGTTCCGCCGAGCGCCCGGCGCACGGAAACGAGCACGTCCGGGCCGGTCTTGACCAGCACGCCTTCATCCACGGCCACGTAGACCTCGCCCTCCGCGTCGGTTTCGTAGATCAGAATTCCCGGCGCGAGCGCCGCCACGCAATCGAGCCGGTGCGGCAGCAGCCCGAACGAGCCCTCGCGCGTCTCCGCGACGATGCGCGACACGCCGGTCTTCTCGGCGAAGACCTGGAACGGCAGCAGCACCTTAAGATTCATGCGGCTGTCGGCGGCATGCGTCGACCTCCGGTTGCGGCCGATGCGGCTCGGTGCCGCGTCGGTTTGCCGGCCTGCCCTTTCGCTTCGCTTCGTCGATCGCCCCGATCATGTAGAGCGCGCTCTCCGGGTAGTCCTTGAATTCGTCGCGCAGGATGCGCTCACAGCCGTCCAGCGCGTCCTCGAGGCTGACGAGCTTGCCCTTGAGGCCGGTGAACTGCTCGGTCGTGAAGAAGGGCTGGGTGAGAAAGCGCTCCAGCCGGCGGGCGCGGGCGACCACGTTGCGATCCTCCGGCGACAGCTGCTCCAGGCCGAGCATGGCGATGATGTCCTTGAGCTCCGCGTATTGCGCGAGCGTGCGCCGGATTTCCTGCGCCAGGGCGTAATGCCGTTCGCCGACGATGCCCGGCGTGGCCATCTTGGAGCTGGATTGCAGCGGGTCGATGGCCGGATACAGCCCTTCGCTCGCCCGCTTGCGCGAGAGCACGATCGAGGCGGAGAGATGCGAGAACGTGTGCACCGCCGCCGGATCGGTGAAATCGTCCGCCGGCACATACACCGCCTGGATCGAGGTGATGGCGCCGGTGTCGGTGTTGGCGATGCGCTCCTCCAGCCCCGACAGCTCGGTGCCCATCGTCGGCTGATAGCCCAGACGCGACGGCATCTGCCCCATCAGGCCGGACACCTCCATGCCGGCCTGGATGAAGCGGAAGATGTTGTCGATGAGCAGCAGCACATCGCGGTGCTCGTCGTCCCGGAAATACTCGGCCATCGTCAGGGCGGCGTGGCCCACGCGGAAGCGGCTGCCCGGCGGCTCGTTCATCTGGCCGAAGACCATCACCATGTTCGGCAGCACGCCGGCGTCCTTCATCTCGCGGTAGAGCTCCTCGCCTTCGCGGCAGCGTTCGCCGATGCCGCAGAAGATGCTGACGCCCTCCTGGTGCCCGATCATGTTGTGGATCATCTCGGTGAGCAGCACCGTCTTGCCGACGCCCGCCCCGCCGAACAGCCCGCCTTGCCGCCGCGCTCGAGCGGCACGAGCACATCGATGACCTTGATGCCCGTTTCGAAGATCTCGGACTTGGTCGAACGCCGCGCCAGCGGCGGCGGCGCGCGGTGCACCGAGCGCCACTGGACATCGGACAGCGCCGCTCCGCGGTCGATGGCGTTGCCGAACACGTCGAACATGCGCGAGAGAATCCCCTTGCCCACCGGCGCCTTCAACGGCCCGCCCGTGTCCTCCACCGCCATGCCGCGAGCGAGACCCTGCGTGGGCGTCAGCGCAATCCCGCGCACGTGATGCGCATCGCGCTGCGCCAGCACCTCGATGACGATTCGGCCCTCTTCTCCAGCGCGCAGCACCGAGTAGATCGGCGGCAACTGCTCGTCGAACCGGACATCCACGACGCTGCCGCGCACCGAGACGACCGCGCCGACGTTCGACGAACGGGTCTGGCGTGCCATGTCCGGATTCGGTTTCACGACGCTCGTCCTATGTTTCCCCGGCGCCCGCAACAGGCCCGGATTCGAGCCCTTCGCGCACGTGCATCAGTCGCCGTGTGATCCCCTCCAGGTCGTGCGCGGAGTCCACCGTGCGATCGGCCAACTCGGCAATCCACCGCACGTGTTCGCCGAGCGCCCGCCTGCGGCGCGGACTCACCGTGAGCGCGCCGATGGTCTCCAGCGCGCCGAGCATCCGCGTCAGGACGGCGACATTGCCTTCGGCGTTTCTGCGAATCTGGTCGAACGAACCGGCCAGCAGGTCTTCAAACGTCGGGGCGACGGCGATCAGGCGCAGGTCGCCTCCGTCGTACCGGCGCGATACAGGGAATCGCCGCGAGGCCACGCGTGCCAGAATCGCCGTCAGGTAATCCACGCACATCACCGCCGTCGAGGTGTCGTTGACACCGGGCGACAAAGCTTTCAAGGCGATGTCCACGATCTGTCTGACACCAACGCGGTCCTGTCCACCGTGCGGTGGCCGCTGATGCCGTACGCCGCATTCAGGGCCGTGGTTGTCGCCCGTTCCGGCCAGTCGTTCCAGAGCGAGCGACGCCAACGCGGCCTTGTGGACAACGAACCCGCCAATGCCGCGCTCCATCCGCACGATGGTGTTCCTGTCCCGCGCCAGGCACAGGAGCGCCTCGCTGTCCACGCTCTGAATATATCCGGTCGCCTCAGCAGGCACGGCGCGCCAGGATCTCCCCTCGGGCAATCGAGGCGCCTGGTCCTCATCGTCATCCGGTCCAGATCCCCGTTGTTCTGGCAACCACCGATCGACGGCCGCGACGGTTTCGTCAGCGACGGACGCGATGATACTGGACGCCTGGATCGACGAGGCGATGTGGTGAATGAAGAAGATGAGAACTCCGACGCCGCCGAGCGCGAGAATGAACGCGAAGAACACCGCCAGGTTCGGGACGAACGCCCCTTCGTCGCCGCCACGAATGGTGCGCAGCACGATCAGGCAATACGTGAAGATGCCGGCGAAGATCCCGAGCGTGCTCTGCGTGACGCGGCTGCGCATGAAGTTCCGCAGGATGCGCGACGTGTACTGGCTGGAAGCCAGCGCCAGCGCCACCAAGGTCATCGAGAACGTCACGCCCAGGACGGACATCATGGAACCGGCCAGCGTGACAACATCTGCGCGCGCCGTCGGCCCCGGCCCCGAACAGGCGTGGCCACTGGGCCAGCCAGGGGCCGCTGACGGCGGGTTCCGCTTCGATCAACACGGCCGCGACGGCGATGCTGATCGCGACCATCAGGAAAGGCACGAACCAGAAGCTCGACCGCAGCGTGTCCGTGAGTCGTGCGAACCTGCTCATGGGCCAGCCTCCCGATTTGGAATCGAGTCCAGCACGCGTCCGGTGGGCGCGAGACACTGGCCCACCGCGCCTTACTTGACGTGCGCGGGCCGCGCGCCGGCGCCTCGGACGACGTTTCTGCTCCGATACCCCGGACGGCCGTAATGCTCGTAGATCCCGTGCTCCTGTTGATAATCGAGCTGCGCCGCCGAATCGTACGGCGGCGCATTCTTGACGGCCTGGCGGGTCACGTCGACAGACACCTTGGCTTCCGGCCAGCTGGCGTCCTCGATCCACTGCGGCGCGACGAGCACGTGGTGGCCACCCCACCAGTTGCTCGTGTTCACGATCAGGTAGCGAATCGCCCAGGTGTGATCGTCGACGAGCAGATCCTCGACGTGGCCGATGTCACCGTCCGTCGCGTGGACGTGGTGTCCGATGACGACGCGGCAACTGCGCAAGTGGCACTCATCGGCGGTGTGCGCCGGCCGAGTCCCTCCGGTCTTCACCTCCCCTTCCACCCTGCCTTCGGCCGTCAGGCTGCGCGGGTACGCCGTCATGCCCCACAGGCCTGCGCCTCCCCAGTAGTACCGGGTACCCGTAGTATCCGAAATACGCCGCTTCGTACTGCCGTGACACCGGCCGTTGGGTGTCGATGTCCGGGCTCTGTTCCACCTGCGCCTTCGTGATTGAGACCGGGAGCACCCGGGCCATCCAGTCCGGGTGGCCGACGGCGACCGGAGAGACCAGCACCTTCCTGCCAGGCAGCCAGCCGCCCGTGTCGACGACGAGATAGCGGATCGCCCAGTCTTCGTCGTCGAAATACAGGTCGTCCACTTCGCCGATGACGCCGTCGGTCGAGCGGATCGCGTAGCCCCGAAGATCCTTGACGTTGCGTAACATGTGCCTTCCTTCTGTGGCCCGGCTCCACATCCCTTCATGGAACGCGCAGCGCCGTTCGACCGGGCTGATGTTCCGCGAGGCTGATTGTCGTCCGCCGTGGGAAACACGCGCCTGGACCAACTCTACCTGCACGCCACCGATCGCGATGTGCAGAAAGGAACCTTCCGCCCCCGGGCGCGCTCCAGGCCTCCCCCGCGGCCGGCAGCGGGACAGGGTGTGCAAGAGTGAACAGATCCGGTTCATCCTGTTCATCTAGCATGCAGCCTGAAGCCCTGACGTCAGTACACCCCCCAGCCTCAGGCAAAGGAACTGGTCATGCTGCCGCCATTCACCGAGTCGCCAGACAACACCCTCCACAGGATCCGTGCGGAGTATCTGGAGATGCCGGGTCTCAAACTGACTCCGGCGCAGGCCCAGCGGCTGTGGGCGCTCGACCGGGAGGCGTGCGAGACGCTGTTGACCGGCCTTGTCGCCGCGGGCTTCCTGGCGCGCACCCTCGACGGCGCATTCGTGCATCGCGGTCTATCTTCCGTCCGTTGAAGTGCGTCTTCAGAATGGGGCCGCGCGCTTCATCCCCTCCCCACCGCACGGGGCATACACGTTTCATAGCCTGGCTCCACCCGGGGCGGCCTGCGCGAGCGCGGCGCTCTTCGACGCGATGCAGTCCATCAGGTCGCGCCAGGATTGCGTGAAGGACCGGGCCCCCTCGCGCTGGAGCTGGGCGGCGAGCGCCGCATGGTCGACCCCGGCCCGCCCGAACTCGGCGAGCACCGCTTCGGCATCGCCCCCGTCGATCTGCAGGGCGCCCTTCACGCGGCCATGGTCCGCAAACGCGAGCAGCGTCTTCTCGGGCATCGTGTTGATGGTGTCCGGCGCCGCGAGCGCTTCGACGTACAGGGTGTCCGAGGCGTCGGGGTCCTTGGTACCGGTGCTGGCCCACAGCAGGCGTTGCGGCCGCGCGCCGGCGAGGCTGTCCTGCCAGCGGG
This sequence comes from uncultured Acidobacteriota bacterium, assembly GCA_963812185.1. Lineage (GTDB taxonomy): Bacteria > Acidobacteriota > Vicinamibacteria > Vicinamibacterales > JAHECP01 > JAHECP01. Next base: position 1,350,873 of record CAWEUE010000004.1, on the reverse strand, counting down.
GCGAGGCCAGCAGCTCGCGGTAGGCCTTGTAGGTGCGCGCGGCGATGGCGATGCCGAGACGGTTGCGAAGCGCCGCCGGCACCTTGTCCTTGACGGCCACGTCCCAGCGGCTGACGAACAGCGACGCCACGGACCCGACGGTGGGATCGAGACCGGCGGCGATCCGCCGTTCGATGCCCCGCATGTAGGCTTCGGCGGCGGCGAGGTAGTGCTCGCGCGAGAACAGCAGCGTCACGTTCACCGGGACGCCCGCGAAGATGGCCTCTTCGATGGCCGGCAGGCCCGCGCGGGTGCCCGGAATCTTGATGAAGAGGTTGGGGCTCTTCACGCTGCCCATGAAGCCCGCGCCACGGCCGTGGTGGTGGCGGCCGTGTCGTCCGCCAGCAGGGGCGACACCTCCAGCGAGACCCAGCCGTCGACGCCGCCGGTCGCCGTCATGGACCGGACCAAACAGATCCGCGGCCCGGGTCAGGTCCTCGAGCGCCAGCTCGAAGAAGAGTGCGTCGCCCGACAGGCCGGCGCGCGCCTTCTTCCCGATGGCCGCGTCGTAGAAGCCGGCATGCCGGACGCCTGGTCGAAGATCGTCGGATTGGACGTCAGCCCCGTCACGGACAGCTCGCGGATATAGCGGGCCAGCGTGCCGCTCGTCAGCAGCTCGCGGGTGATGTTGTCGAGCCAGAGACTCTGACCGAGATCGTGCAGGTGTTGCGTCGCGTTCACGATGCCTCCTGTGGCGCCTTTCCGGCGTCGGGCCCGCCGCGCCAGGCGGACACGTCCTCATTGACCAGTCGCCGATACGCGCAATCGCCATGTCGGCGGGTGAATAGGCCGCGGTGTTCGCGGGGTCGAGCGCGTAGTGTCCCTGGCGCGGGAAGACGGTCGTCAGACGATCTCCCCAGACCTGTTTCATCGCCGCCAGGATGCGCAGCTTGTCGTCCACCATGACGTACCGGCGAGCCGGGTACCGCCGCTCGACGTCATCGAGCGCTTGCTCCTTGTGCAGGTAGATCAGCACCCGGTCCTCGACCGCGTCCCACAAGCCCGATCGCTGCACCTTGCGAGGCTGGAACACGACGTCGCCGTCCGACAGGATCACGGTCGGTCCCCAACGGCGGAGATGCGCGATGACGTCGAGCGCGCCCGGGTACAGGCGCTCGGCAAACGGATAGTCCACCAGAAACGAAGACATCCGCAGCAACCGTGGGTCGTTCATCGCGCCGAGGCGGTAGCGCTGCAGGGCGCCCAGATAGTCCGCGTAGCCGAGCTCGACGCGCAGCGCTTCGAAGATCGTCCAATATCGATCCCGGTTCTCGCCGCCAAACTCACGCGCCAGATGGTCGCCCAGATCGGCGACGATCCGATCGTTGTCGAGCAGGGTGTTGTCCACGTCCAGCAGGAACACCACCTCATTCGCCGCGGTCATGTCCCCCCCATCGACAGGCGTCCTGCCAGCAGGGGCGCGGCGGCCGGATCGAAGATTCGATACGCGAGCAGCTTCACGCGGTCGCTCACGAGGAACCACACCAGCGCATAGCCCCACACGAACAGCGCCCAGTCCCAGCCGAGGGGTGTCATGAACAGCCCGTAGACCGCGATCAGCGTCGCCACGATTTGCGTGCCGAGCACGGCCGCCCAGAGAACCCGTGCCGGCCGTATGGACCAGAACGGGCCGCGCGTGCGCGTCAGGAAGATCGTGAGATGTCCGGCCACCGACAGCATCAGATACATCAGCGTCTGAAGATGCGGACGGTCCAGGTGAAACACGCGGTCGCCCAGATAGAACAAGCCGAACGCGGCCACGGGCCCAATCACGCCCAGCACCGTGGAGATCCCCAGAACCATGGGCATGTTCCAGGCCTCCGGCTGATCCTTGTAGTGAACATTGTCGTAGGCAATGGACAGGATCGCGCCGTCGTTGAGCAGCGCGAGCATCACGATCATCACGGCCGTCAACGGATAGAAATTGAAGATCAGGATCGCCAGCGTCATGAACAGCAGCACGCGCAGCGTCTCGGCGATGCGGTAGATCGCGTAGCTGTTCATCCGCTGGAAGATGTTCCGGCTCTCCTTGATCGCGTCGATGATCACCGACAGGCCGGGGGTCAGGAGCACGATGGACGCCGCCGCGCGCGCGGCGTCCGTCGCGCCCGACACGGCGATGCCGCAGTCGGCCTTCTTCAGCGCGGGCGCGTCGTTCACCCCGTCGCCGGTCATGCCGACGATGTGGCCGCGCTGCTGGAGGACGTCCACGATGTGGAACTTGTGCTCGGGAAACACCTGGGCGAAGCCGTCGGCCTTCTCGATGGACGCCGCCAGCTGCGCCGTCTCGTGGTGCTGCGTGCCACCGAAGCCGCTGGCGTCGAGAATGGCCGTGCCCATCCCCAGCTTCTTGGCGGTTTCCTGGGCAATCGCCAGTTGATCGCCGGTCACCATCTTGACCGTCACCCCCATCTGCCGCGCGGTCGCGATGGTGGCCTCGGCTTCTTCCCGTGGCGGGTCGAACAGGGGCAGGACGCCAAGAAACTGCCAGGGGCCGTCTCCCTCGGCCCGCGCCACGCCCAGGGAACGAAAGCCCCGCGACGCGAACGCGTTGACCGCCTGCTCGACGGCGGGTGTGACCTCGCCGGCGTTGGCCGACAGCTCCAGGATCACCTGCGGCGCGCCCTTCGTCGCCTTGAACGTCCCGCCGGCGGCGGCCTTGACGGCGGCCTCGGTGCGCTTGCGCACCGGGTCGAACGGCTGGAAGTGGACCACCTCATAGCCTTTCAGGGACTGATCGCCCTTCAGGCCGCCCAGCACGGCGAGGTCGATCGGGTCCTTGTTCTCCGCGCGCGACGCCAGCGCGGCGACCAGGACGACCTGATCGGCCGGGACGCCGTTCACGCCGAACGGGTCGCCCAGCGTCAGCGTGTTCTGGGTGAGCGTGCCGGTCTTGTCCGCGCACAGCACGTCCACGCCCGCCAGCTCCTCGATGGCCGCCAGCCGCGTCACGATGGCTTCCTTCCTGGCCAGCAGGCGCGCGCCGACCGCCATGGTCACCGACAGCACCGTCGGCATCGCCACGGGAATCGCGGCCACGGTCAGCACGAGGGCGAACTGCAGCGTGGTGAGGATCGGGTCGCCCCGGAAGATCGCGACGGTGATGATCACCGCTACCAGGGCCACCGCCAGGATGATCAGGTAATCGCCAATCTTCAGCACCGCGCGCTGAAAGTGGCTGACGGTGTGCGCCTCCTGTACCAGCTGCGCCGTCTTGCCGAAATAGGTGTGCGCCCCGGTCGCGTACACCATCGCGGTGACTTCGCCCTGGCGGACAATCGACCCCGAGAACACCGCCTCGCCGGCCTTTCGCGTCGCGGGCAACGACTCTCCCGTCAGCGCGGACTGATCCACCTCGATCGGGTCGCCTTCGAGCAGGCGCGCGTCCGCCGGCACGATGTCGCCCAGACGCAGGCGAAGGACGTCACCCGGCACCAGCTCGCGCGCGGCCGGGGTGATCCACGTCCCGTCACGCTTCACCCGGGCGGTGACCGCCAGCCTGGCCTTCAGCGCGGCAATGGCGTTGCCCGCCTGGTGTTCCTCCCAGAACCCGACGACGGCGTTGGCCACGAGCAGCAGCAGGATGATGCCGAAGTCCGGCCAGTGCCGGGCGACCGCCGACAGGATCACGGCCGCTTCGATCATCCACGGGATGGGACCCCACAAGTAGGTGAGGAACTCCAGCAGCGGGTTGGTCGTCGTCTCTTCAATCTCGTTCGGGCCGTACTGGGCCAGCCGTTTCTGCGCCTCCGCCTGACTGAGGCCGTCCGGCGACGACCCCAGCCGCTTCTCCAGCTCCGGCAGCGGCAGGGACTTCAGATCGTCTTTCGCATCGGGCTTCGAGCCCGGCTTCGATTCACGGGCCGTCTGTGTCGCCATCTTCCTGTCCCTTCCATCGCCGCCGTGCATTCCCAGCCGACGTGCCGCTGGTCATCCGAATGACCCGGCCGACCGTCAAGCCCTGGACGAGGATCGAGAACACCACCACGAAGTACGTGAGCGTCAGCACCAGACTGCGCGAGGACGCGGCCGGCAGCGACAGCGCCATGGCCACCGAGATGCCCCCGCGCAATCCGCCCCAGGTGAGGACCGGAATCGCGCCTTTCGACGGCGCCCTCACCAGGCTGAGCGGTCCGATCACGCCCGCGACGCTCAGCCAGCGCGCCGACAGCACGATCGGTATCGAGAGGAGTCCGGCGACCACCCATCCGCGTTCGATTGGGAGCACGAGAAGCTCCAGGCCGATCAGGAGAAAGAGCACGACGTTGAGAATCTCGTCGACGAGCTCCCAGAAGGTGTCGACGTGTTCACGCGTCTTCTCCGTCATGGCGAATGTCCGGCCCTGATTGCCCACGAACAGGCCCGCGATCACGACGGCGATCGGCGCGGACAGGTGCAGGGCGTCCGCCAGGGCGTAGAGCCCCATGGCGAGGGCGAGCGTGAGCAGGACCTCGACCTGGTAGTTGTCGACGCGCTTGAGCATCTGGTAGGCCACCATGCCCGCCGCCAGTGCCAGCACCACGGCTCCGCCGACTTCCTCGAGGAGCAGCAGCCCCACCGCGCCGACCCCAATCGAGAGCGGCGCCGCGGCGGAGCGCTCCAGGAGCACCAGAAAGACGACGACGCCCAGCCCGTCATTGAACAGAGACTCGCCAGCCACCTGCACCTCGAGCTGGCGGGGCGCGCCGACGGACTTCATGATGCCCAGCACCGCGATGGGATCGGTTGGTGAGATCAGGGCGCCGAACAACAGGGCGTGCGGGAGAGGAATGCCCAGGCCGAGCCAGCCGAGGACCAGCCACGTCACCCCGCCGACAATGCACGTGGAGACGAGCGTCCCGAAGACCGCGAGCGACGAAATGGTCAGCCACTCACGGCCCAGATCCTCGAGGTTCACGTGTATGGCGCCGGCGAACAGCAGGAAGGCGAGCATGCCGTGCAGGACGACCTGGTTGAAGTCGATCTGCGAGACCAACGTGGCTGCCCGTTCGCGGAACCCTCCGGCGTAGGGACCGACGAGGACCAGCGCGAGCGACGCGACCAGGGCCACGAGCATCACACCGACCGTCGTCGGCAGCTTGATATAGCGGTAGTTGACGTAGCTCGAGACGGCCGCGAGCGAGACGAGAATGCTGATGAGGGAAAAGAGGCTCACGATTTCTCCGGGTGCCACGTCCAGTTCCGGACCTCCGGCAGGTCCTGGCCGTGCGTGTTGATGTGCTGCTTGTGCTCGACGAGCTTGTCCTTGAGCTGCTGCTTCAGGTAGACGCCCTTGTCGCCGGTCTGCGGCAGGCGGTCGATGACGTCCATCACGAGGTGGAAGCGGTCCAGATCGTTCAGCACCGTCATGTCGAAGGGCGTCGTGATGGTGCCCTCTTCCTTGTAGCCGCGGACGTGAATGTTGTCGTGGTTGGTGCGGCGGTAGGTCAGCCGGTGGATCAGCCACGGGTAGGCATGGAAGGCGAAGATGACCGGCTTGTCCCTGGTGAAGAGCTCGTCGAAGTCCACGTCGCTCAACCCGTGCGGGTGCTCGGTCTGGGGCTGCAGCTTCATGAGGTCGACGACGTTGACCACCCGGATCTTCAGGTCGGGCAGATGTTCGCGCAGGATGGAGACGGCGGCGAGCGTCTCCAGCGTGGGCACGTCGCCGCAGCAGGCCATGACCACGTCGGGCGCCACGCCCTGGTCGTTGCTGGCCCACTGCCAGATGCCGATGCCCTCGGTGCAGTGCTTGACCGCCGCGTCCATCGTCAGCCACTGCGGCGCCGGGTGCTTGCCCGCGATGACGACGTTGACGTAGTGCCGGCTGCGCAGGCAGTGGTCCATCACCGACAGCAGGCAGTTGGCGTCCGGCGGGAAGTACACCCGCACCACCCCGGCCTTCTTGTTCACGACGACGTCGATGAACCCGGGATCCTGGTGGGTAAAGCCGTTGTGATCCTGGCGCCAGACGTGCGAGGCCAGCAGGTAGTTGAGCGAGGCGATCGGCCGCCGCCACGGCAGGCGCGAGGTGACCTCCAGCCACTTGGCGTGCTGGTTGAACATCGAGTCGATGATGTGGATGAACGCCTCGTAGCAGTTGAAGACGCCGTGCCGCCCGGTGAGCAGGTAGCCCTCGAGCCAGCCCTCGCACTGGTGCTCGCTGAGCATCGAGTCCAGCACGCGTCCGGCGGGCGCGAGAAATTCGTCGTTCGCCACGGTCGCGGCGTCCCATTGACGGTTGGTCGCCTCGAAGAGGGCTTCCAGGCCGTTGGACAGCGTCTCGTCGGGGCCGAACACCCGGAAGTTCCGCTGCTCGCCGTTCAGCTTCGCCACATCGCGCAGGAAACGGCCCAGCACGTGCGTGTCCCCGACGCCGCGCGCGCCCGGCTCGGGCACGCCCTCCGCGTAGCCGCGAAAGTCAGGCATCCGCAGGTCGCGAAGCAGCACGCCGCCGTTGGCGTGGGGATTCGCGCCCATCCGCCGGTCGCCCCTGGGCGCCAGATCGGCCAGTTCCTGCTTCAGGCGGCCCTGCTCGTCGAAGAGCTCCTCGGGCCGGTAGCTCCTCAGCCAGTCTTCCAGCAGCTCGAGGTGTTCGGGATGAGCGGCCGGGTCGGAGAGCGGCACCTGGTGCGCCCGGAACGTGCCTTCGATCTGCCGGCCATCGACCACCTTCGGCCCCGTCCAGCCCTTGGGTGACTTGAGCACGATCATCGGCCAGCGCGGACGGGTGAGGTCGCCGTGAACGCGGGCGTTCTGCTGGACGTTCCTGATCCGCTCCACGGCGGTATCGAGCGCCGTGGCCATGGCCTCGTGCATCAGCGCGGGCTCGTGGCCCTCGACGAAGATCGGCGTCCACCCGTAGCCGCGAAGCAACTGGTCCAGTTCCTCGTGCTCGATGCGGGCGAGGACGGTCGGGTTGGAAATCTTGTAGCCGTTGAGGTGCAGGATGGGCAGCACCGCGCCGTCGGTGGCGGGATTGAGAAACTTGTTGGAATGCCACGCCGTGGCGAGCGGTCCGGTTTCCGCCTCGCCGTCGCCGACGACGCAGGCGACGACGAGATCGGGATTGTCGAAGACCGCCCCGAACGAATGACTGAGCGAGTACCCCAGCTCGCCGCCCTCGTGGATCGAGCCCGGGCACTCGGGCGAGGCGTGGCTGGGAATGCCGCCGGGAAACGAGAACTGCTAGAAAGAGCTTCCGCAGTCCGGCCTCGTCCTGGCTGATGTCCGGATAGATCTCGCTGTAGGTGCCCTCGAGGTACGTGTTACCCACGACGGCCGGGCCGCCGTGCCCGGGACCGGAGACGTAGATCATGTCGAGGTCGTACTTCTTGATGACCCGGTTCAGGTGCACGTAGATGAAGTTCTGCCCCGGGGTGGTGCCCCAGTGGCCGAGCAGCAGGTGCTTCACGTCCGCGAGCGCCAGCGGCCGCCTGAGCAGCGGATTATCGTAGAGATAGATCTGGCCGACCGACAGGTAGTTGGCCGCGCGCCAATAGGCGTGCATCTTGCGGAGCAGGTCCGGCGTGAGCGTGTTGGGTTCCATGGTTCATGTGTCCTGATTCGCGCCGAGGCGGAGGACGCGGACGACCGATCGGGCGATCATGATCTCTTCGTCGGTGGGCATGACACGCACGGCGACCCGACTGGCGTCGGTCGAGATCAGCGGCGCATTCACCGCGTTCAGCGTCCCGTCCATTTCAACGCCGAGGAAGTCCAGCCCATGGCAGATGCGCGCGCGGACGAGCGGCGCGTGTTCGCCGACGCCACCTGCGAAGACGAGCGTGTCCAATCCACCGAGCGCGGCGGCGAAGCCGCCGATCCACTTCTTCACCTGGTAACAGAACAGCGCGACCGCTTCGGCCGCCCGCACGTCCTGCGGTTCACGTTCGAGCAGATCGCGCATGTCGGAGCTGGTCTCGGACAGTCCGAGCAGCCCTGACTGGAAGTTGACCAGCTCATTGAATCGTCTCGCGTCGAGGCCCTCGGTGCGCGCCAGATACCAGACCAGTCCGGGGTCGAGATCGCCCGAACGGGTGCTCATCGGCACCCCGGCTGCCGGGGTGAAGCTCATGCTCGTGTCCACGGGCTTGCCGTGACGCACCGCCGCCAGGCTCGCGCCGTTGCCGAGGTGGGCGAGGATGACGCGGCCCTGCGCCGCGTCCGCTCCGGCCACCCTGGCCAGCTCCCCCATCAGGAACGAGTACCGACAACCCGTGAAACCCGTACCGGCGCACCCCTCGCGCTTCGTAGCGGCGCGGGATCGGCAGCGACCGCGCCACCCGCGGCAGGTCATGGTGAAACGCCGTGTCGAAGCACGCGACCTGGGGCAGGTCTGGAAACCGGCGATGAAACGCCTCGGTCAACAGGATCTCCTCCGGCAGGTGCTCGGGATCGAAGGGGCTGAGCCGGCGCAGCTCCTCGACCATGTCCGGGGTGATTCGCTGCGCTTCGCTGTACGTCGGCCCGCCGTGCACCACGCGATGCCCCACCGCGGTCAACGCTTCACGCCCGCTGCGTTCCTCGAGCCAGTCCATCAGCGCGCCCACCGCCGCCGTGTGATCCGGCGCCGCCACGGGTCGCGAGAAGCTGTCCGCCTGGTTCACGCCCTTCACCCGAAAGACGGCCTCCGGCCGGCCGACCCGCTCGATCCCGCCCTCCAGAACCCGTTCGAGCGCGTCCCCCGCCTCGAACAGCGCGAACTTGATGCTCGACGAGCCGCCATTGATCGTGAGGATGCGCGGCGGGTCCACGATCCGGTGAATCGGTTCATCAGTCATGCAATCGGATCTCCCGTTTCGCCAGCCGATACCCGCCCTCGATCGTCGCCGCCAACCCGACCATCACGGCCAGCACCCACAGCCTGGAGGGTCCGGTGCGCGCCGTCTGCCACACCAACGCGCCCAATGCCGCCAGACACGCGGCGGCCCCGGCCCCCGACATCCACCGGAGGCTCTTCGTCCGCGCCGCGTGACGCGCGTTGGCGGCATTCACCGCCGCGAAGATCAGCAGAAACCCGGCGCTGCCCAGCGTCGAGATGCTGGTCAGGTCGAACGTGTTGGCCACCAACAGCGTCAGCCCGGCGGTGATCAACAGGCCTTCGGCCGGCTGATTCCACACCTTGCGCTCCAGCATGGCCGGCAGCTCGCCGTCGCGCGCGATGCCGTAGCTCAACCGCGCCGCGCCGTAGAGCGTGGCGTTGATCGCGGAAGCGGTGGACAACATCGCCGCGACGGCGATGAGCGTGAAGCCCCCCTGCCCGAGAAACGGCCGGGCCGCTTCCGCCAACGCGTAGTCCTTGGCCGCCACGATCTGGTCCACCGCGAGATTGCCCACGGTGACGAGCGAGACCAGCACGTACAGGCCGATCACGAACCCGACCGCGATGTAGTACGCGCGCGGCAGCGTCCGCGCGGCGTCCCGGACGTCCTGCGCGGTGTTGGCGATGAGCTCGAACCCTTCGTACGCGAGAAAGATGATCATCCCGCCCGCCGCCAGCTGCAGCGGCGGCGACCACGCGCCCGGCGCGATCCGGGCCGCCCTGACCGTGGCCAGGCCGGCGCCGACGAACACCAACAGGATGGTCACTTTCAACCCGACGATCCAGGTCTCCGCCTTGCCGATCCACTCGGCGCTGAGCAGGTTCAGGCCGGTAATCATGATGACGCTGAGCGTGATCAGCGCATGTGTGCCGATCGCCTGCCAGGCCGCCGGCATGAACGCCGCGCCGTAGCTGCCAAACGCGAGCGCGTACAGGGACAGCATCACCACGTAGCTCAGCCACAACAGCACGTTCAGGGTGCCGGTGAACATGCCGGCACCGAACGTCCGGTCGAGGAAGGTCACCGTTCCACCGCGACTCGGATACGCGACGGACAGCTTCGCGTACGAATACGTCGTCAGCAGCGCCACCACGCCCGCCAGCGCGAAGGCCACTGGCGTGCCGCCGTGCGCCAGCTGCACCGCCAGCCCCAGCACCGCGAAGATCCCACCCCCGACCATCCCGCCGACGCCGATGGCCACCACCGCCCACAAGCCAATCTTCCGGTCGCCTGCCTCGGTCATATGCCGATCGTCCCCCAAGACGCTCTCCGGTCAGCGCTGCCACAGGATGCGCGGGTCTTCCAGGGGAATCGCCACGCCGTCGCGGTGCGGGATCACTCGCGCCGCGTAGTCGGCCGGCGGGCGGCCCGCGGACACCGCCGCGCTGTACAGGTGACCGCCCGACGGGGCGGCCAGCTGGCGCACGCGCGTCATCTCCTGCCGAACGGGAGCGGCGCCCTGGACGCCGTCGGCGTACAGCTCCACCCGCACCGCCTCGGGGTCGAGGTCCTGGAGATGGACCTGGACCTCGAAGACGTGCTGCTCTTCGTGAGTCTCGACCTTCACGTCGCCGAACTGCAGCGTGGCCCAGGTCTGCTCCAGGCTGCGCCGCCACTCGACCACCTGCCCGCCGAGCGCGCCCTTGTCGGCGGCGCGCGACTGGTAGGCGGCCGCCGCCGGGAGGTAGTACTGCTCGGCGTACTCGCGCACCGCACGGTCGGCGGAAAAGCGCGGCGTCAACCGCGCCATGCTCTCCCGCATCCGCGCCAGCCAGGCCGTGGGAATGCCCTGTTCGTCACGGGCATAGAACTCGGGGATCACCTCCCGCTCGAGCCGCTCGTAGAGCGTGACGGCTTCGGCCGCGTCCCAGGCCGGGTCATCGCCGTGCTCCTGACCATCCCCCAACGCCCATCCCACCTCGGGGCTGTACGCCTCGGCCCACCAGCCGTCCAGTTCCGACAGGTTGAGGCCGCCGTTGACGAGCACCTTCATGCCGCTGGTTCCACACGCCTCCCACGGCCGCCGGGGCGTGTTGATCCAGACATCGACGCCCTGCACCAGGTACTCGCTCAGGAGCATGTTGTAGTCATCGAGGAAGATCACGTGCGCGCGGGCCTCGGGCCGCCGGATGAAATGGATCCACTCCTGGATGAGGGCCTGCCCGGCACGGTCCGCAGGGTGGGCCTTGCCGGCGAGGATGAGCTGCGCCGGGCGCTGCGGGTTGGTCAGCAGACGAAGCAGCCGCTCCGGGTCGTGCAGCAGCAGGTTCGGCCGCTTGTAGCTGGCGAACCGACGCGCAAGACCCAGGGTCAGCGTGCCGGGGTCGAAGACATGTGCCGCCTGCTCGGCTGCCTCTGGCGGCGCGCCGGAGGCGACCAGCTGCCTGGACAGCCGTTCGCGGGCGTATTCAACGAGAGACTTGCTGGCGGCGATGCGCAAGCGCCAGAGGCGGGCGTCGGAAACGCGGTGCATGTCCTGCTCCAGGGTCTCCACCGTCCCCAGCCAGCGGTCCTTGCCGCACGTCTCCGTCCACAGCGCATCGGCCGGGACCGAGTCCCAGGTCGGCATGTGGACGCCGTTGGTCACGTGTCCGACGGGCACTTCGTCCTCCGGCCAGTGCGGAAAGAGCGGCTCGAAGAGGTGCCGGCTCACCTGCCCGTGCAGGCGGCTGACGCCATTCACCGCCCCGCTGCCCCGGATGGACAGGTAGGCCATGTTGAAGCTCTCCGACGAGTCATCCGGGTTCTGGCGGCCCAGGGCCAGCAGCTCGTGGAGGCTGATGCCGAGCTTCTGCTCGGCGTACCCACCGAGGTATTGCTCCATGAGGGCCGGACCGAAGCGGTCGAAGCCGGCGGCCACCGCCGTGTGGGTGGTGAACAGGTTGCCCGCGCGCGTGACGGCCAGAGCCACGTCGAAGGGCCGGCCCGTCTCCTCCATGAAGTTCCTGGCGCGTTCCAGCACCGCGAAGGCCGCATGGCCTTCGTTGAGGTGACAGACTTCCGGCCGAAGGCCGAGCGCGCGGAGCAACCGCCACCCGCCGAGCCCGAGCACCAGCTCCTGTTTCAGCCGCAGCTCCGGTCCGCCGCCATAGAGCTCGCTGGTAATCCCTCGATGGACGGGGAGGTTCGCCGCGTCATTGGTGTCCAGCAGATAGAGCTTCACTCTGCCGACCTGCACCTGCCAGGCGCGCAGCCAGACCGAGTACCCGGGCAAGGCGATCTCCAGCCGCAGCCACTCGCCGTTTGCCTGGCGCAACGGCGTGATCGGCAGCTGTCCGGGGTCGTTGTACGGAAAGAGGGCCTGCTGCGCGCCGTCCTTGTCGATCACCTGGCGAAAATAGCCCCGCTGGTACAACAACCCCACGGCGACGATCGGCACGCCCAGATCGCTGGCGGCCTTGAGCTGATCGCCGGCCACGTTGCCCAGGCCTCCAGAATAGATCGGGAGGGCTTCGCTCAACATGAACTCCATGCTGAAATAGGCCACACAGGTGAGGGGCGCCCCGGGGTGCTGTCGCTGAAACCACGCGGGCGCCTTGTGCGACTGCTTCTTGGACTGCACGAGGGCATCGATCTTCTTGCGGAAGACCGGGTCGGCCAGCAGATCCTGGATCTTCTCCCGGGAGACCGTCTGGAGGACGTCGCACGGGTGATGGGTCAGATCCCACAGGACCGGATCCAGATGCCGCCACACCTCGTCGGCGGCATGGTTCCACGTCCAGCGCAGGTCCAGGGCGAGCTCCGCCAGGGCATCGCCCCCCTCGACGTTCGCTGGCAGGATGTTGTAGAGCGCGTGGCTGGCACGCTCGTGCTTGCTCATACCGTCCTCCCCTCATCCGTCTTGCGCGCAAGCCCTGAACGCCGCGGCTCCGCCGCCAGCGCCTCGCCCACCATCGTCCGGGCCTCCTCGAGGATGCGGCGCAGATGATCCGCGCCCCGGAAGCGTCCATGTCATGGGCTCTCCCTCGGATTGTGCGGGGATGTCTTCACATCATCGCCATCGAGGGCGACGCGGATCTGTTCACATTTGAACACCTGGCTGGACGGCGCAGGCGGCGTGCCTGCCGTCGGGCACCGCGGTCCGGGCCGAACGCCGCCGGTGTCGTGATCGGGACGCCCAAATATGGCGCCTCAACGTGTGTTCCCAATTGAACAGACGGGTGTCGCCGGCTCGCATACGCTTGGAGACTCGAGAACGACACCAGGACACAGGGCCGTGCGGACATCCAGGAAAGACGCCCGATGAGGAACAAGTCGGTCCTCGGAGCGTTGGCGGCGCTGCTCATCGTTCTTGCCGGTGCGTGGCTCTGGGGCGCCCCTGGACACCGGGACTTCGATCGGGCGCTCCCGACGTCCGAGCTGCAAGACGCCCTGCGCGAGGCGCAGATCTCGCTGCTCCGCGCGCGTGTCGATCTGGACGAAGGCAACCTTCTCTCGGCGAGCCGGCAACTCGAGGAAGCGCGGGGCCAGCTGCGCCGGGCCGACGAGCGGGGCGCGCGCCTCGGCTGGCCGGCCGAGGTGAAGCGACTCGATCTCGCCCGCTTCGAGGCGGACATCGACGAGGCGCAGCGCCTGCTGGGTCAGCTCGACCGGGGAGCCGGCTCCCTGGGACCCCGACGCCAGACGCTCGTGGAAGGCGTCCCGCGGCGGCCGATGTCCCTGCGCCGGTGACCGAGTCGCCGGCGCGGCGGGCGGCGAGGCCGCACGGACGTTCATCGAAGCTCACTCAGATTCGGACACCTCGTCAACGCATTTCAGAAAGCGACGGATTGAATGATCAAGAAGACCATGTGGATGGGACTGGCTCTCGCGCTGCTCGGCTTCGTGCCGGCGTCCAGCGCCCGGGCGGCACAAACGGACGACAAGACGGTGCTCACCTTCAGTCAGCCGGTGGAGATCCCCGGACAGGTGCTGCCCGCGGGCACCTATACGTTCAAGCTGGTGGACTCGATGAGCGACCGGCACATCGTACAGATCTTCGGCGCCGACGGGTCGGAGGTGATCGCCACCGTGATGGCGATCCCCGATCACCGCCTCACGTCGACCGACGAGACGGTCATCAAGTTCAGCGAGGTACCCGCCGGGTCCCCGGAGGCGCTCCGCGCGTGGTTCTATCCCGGCAACACCGTCGGCCAGGCGTTCGTGTATCCGAAGGCGCGGGCCCTGCAGCTGGCGAAGGCGTCGAAGGCCGCCGTGCCCGCGATCGCGGATGACGCCGCCGACGTCGACTCAATGAAGGCCGCGCCGATTATCGCCATCACGCCCGACGAGCAGGAGGAGCCCGTCACCGCCGCCATTCAGACCACGCCCGTGGAGAATGCCGCGACCGCCCCCTATACGGAGTCATCCGGGGCCGGCACGGCTGGCGTCACGCAGGACGCCACGCGTCTGCCGCAGACGGCCAGCGCTCTGCCGCTGATCGTGCTGCTCGGTTTCGCGTCCATCGGGGCCGCCATCGGTCTGATGGTCTTCGGCAAGCACGCGGCCGGCGCCGCGGTCTAGCGCCCGCGCCGTGCGCCGCGGGGTTGGATGTGCCGCGGTGCGAGACGTGTTCAGTGACACTTCTGCTCTCCTCAGTGCTTCTGCTCTTCCAGGCCGTCATCAGCGTCCATACCGAGCTGGTGACGGTCCCCGTCACCGTGACCGACGCCCGCGGCCACCACGTGAGCGAGCTCAGTCGGGAGAACTTCCGCGTGTTCGACAACGGCCAGCCGCAGCCCATCTCGGTGTTCCAGCGTGGCGACGCCCCCGTCACGCTGGGCCTGGTCGTCGATCGCAGCCAGAGCATGCGCGGGAAGACCCCTGCGCTGCTGGCCGCGGTCTCGGCCGTGCTGCAGGCGAGCCGTCCGGACGATGAGGTGTTCGCGGTGGGCGTCAACGATCGCGTGGCGTTCGCGCTCCCCGGCGGACGGCCGTTCACGAACGACGCCCGCGAGATCGAGGCCGCGCTGTCCGCGATTCCCGCCGAGGGCCGCACGGCGCTGTACGATGGCGTCGCCGCGGCCCTCCAGCATCTCCAGCTCGGCCACTCGAACAGAATGGCGTTGATCGTCGTCAGCGACGGCGGCGACAACGCCAGCCGGCACACGCACGCCCAGGTCCTGGCGCTCGCGCGCCAGTCGAACGCGGTCATCTACGCCATCGGGCTGATGGGCACGCCTCCGGCCGCGGAGGAGGAAGACGCGGGGCTGCTCGGTACGGCTCTGCAAGGACACGGGCGGCGTCGCGCACTTCCCGCGGTCGGCCGAGGACATCGCCGCGGCGTCCACGCAGGTGGCCGGCGATCTCCGGGCGCAGTACACCCTTGGCTTCGCGCCCGGTGCGCCGGCTCGTGGACGCGCGTTCCACAGGATCGAGGTCAAGGTGTCCGCGCCAGGTCTGGGCCGGCTCCACGTCCGGACGCGGCCCGGCTACTTCATGGCCGCGAGCACGCGCGACCGCGACGAGCACGAGGACCACGACAAGCCATGAGCCAGACCTCTCGCGCGGCACGGGTCGTTGGTCGCGTGCTGCTCTTCGCGGGCCTCCTCGCGCTCGGGTACGCCGCCTACGTCGTCTTCGACGCGAAGGCGTATCAGGCGACCGAGCAGAAGCGATTCGAGCAGGCGAGGCCGAACGCGGCCCCGGCGCCCGTGCTGGTCGACGGGGTGCCGCTCGGCGAGATTCGGATTCCGCGGCTGGGGCTCTCGGCCGTGGTCGTCCAGGGGGATTCGGCGGCGATTCTCCGGCGCGCCGTCGGGCACCTCGCCGACACCGCCCTGCCCGGCGAGCTGGGGAACGTCGTGCTGGCGGGCCATCGCGACACGTTCTTCCGGCCGTTGAAGCGCGTGCACGCCGGCGACGCGATCACGCTGAAGACACGGGCCGGTGATTTCGAGTACCTGGTCGAATCGACGGCCGTCGTGGCGCCCAGCGACGTCCAGGTGCTCCTGCCCACGGGCGGACGCACCCTGACGCTCATCACGTGCTATCCGTTCTCCTATCTCGGCGCGGCGCCCGACCGCTTCATCGTGCGGGCGCGCCAAACGGAGAAGCCGCGCTGAAACGGGGGCCGAATCGGGCGGGTGGCCTCCGTGGCCCGGTTCACGGCGCACCGGCGGATTCACGCCTCGATGGCCAGGATCCCTGGTATCATTTCAGACCGTTCAGGCGGACGGCTGCCGGCGCACGTGCCGGCCCAGGACCCTATGGCAACACGGAAGAAGCGCGGCGCCGGCCGGACGTCGGCCAACGGCGCCCCCCCTGCGGTCACCGTGCCGGACGTCACCAAAGCGCCTGCGTCCGGGAAGCCGCCCGCGTTCGATGCCCAGGCGTTTCTCGATTCGGCCGGCGTGGCGAGACGAATCGTGAAGTTCCGGCGGGCCGAGGCCATCTACACCCAGGGCGACCCCGCCAGGCACGTCTTCTACATTCAGGACGGCGGCGTACAGCTGTCGGTGGTCTCCAAGGTCGGACGACAAGCCGTCGTGGCCATCCTCGGACCAGGGGAGTTCTTTGGTGAACGGGCCCTGGCAGGTCATGAAGTCCGCATGGGCACCGCGACGGCGCTGACCCCCACCACGGCGCTCGTCATCGACAAGGGCGAGATGATCCGGGTGCTCCACGAGGAACACGCCCTCTCGGACATCTTCATCTCGCACGTGCTCGCCCGGAACATCCGCATCGAAGAAGACCTGATCGATCAGCTCTTCAACTCGAGCGAGAAGCGGCTGGCCCGCACGTTGCTGCTGCTGGCCCGATACGGGCGCCAGGGCAGGCAGCCCCGGCCGCATCAGGCGCTGCCCCGGATCTCCCAGGACACGCTCGCGGAGATGGTGGGCACCACGCGGTCGCGCGTCAACTTCTTCATGAACAAGTTCAGGAAGCTCGGCTTCATCGACTATAACGGCGAGCTCCGCGTCAACAACTCCCTCCTCACGGTCGTCCTGCACGACTGACGCCCGCGCCGCCGCGACGAGGCCGGGTGTTCACTTTTGAACACCTGACGCCTCGTGCCATTGGGTATATTTCGCTCCCGTGATGGACTCTCACGCCACGCCCGTCCTGTACTCCGTCGACCTCGTCGAATGCGAGGCCCTCGCCGCGCTGCCGCCGGAGGACGTCAGCACCGCCTTCGCCGCGGCATTGGAGCACTCGGGCGCGACGATCGTGCAGGCGCTGTCCCATGCATTTCCCGGAGTCGGTCTCACCTGCGTGCTCATCCTGCGCGAATCGCACGCCGTCCTCCACACCTGGCCGGAGACCGGCACCGTGAACCTCGACATCTTCTCCTGCTCGAGCAGGCTCAAGAGCCAGGAGGCCATCGACGAGCTGGTCCGGTCCTTCGGCGCGCGCCGCGTCTCGGTCCAGGAGCTGCCCCGTGCCGACGGACACCGCCCGGACCTGGACCCACGCCGGTAGCTTCACGCTCCGAGCCGTCGCCTGGAGCCTGGGCCTGTTCGGCCTCCTGCGCCTGAACTGGGTCGAGGCCCACGGGCTTCTGCCGCTCACGCAGCTCCAGGGGCGGCTGGCGGTGGGGCTGTGTGGGGTGCCCGCGAGCCCCATCGACGCCACGCTCGCGTGCAGCGGCGCCGACGCGCTGGCGCTCTGTGTCGGCGCCATCCTCGCGTACCCGGCCAGCTGGCGGATGCGGCTCGCCGGGGCCGGGGGCGGCCTCGGCCTCATCCTCGGTCTCAACACGCTGCGCATCGGCACGCTCGGCCGCGCCGCCGCGTCGCCGGCGTGGTTCGAGACGCTCCACGTCTACCTGTGGCCGGCGGTGCTCACGCTGGCCATCGCGGGCTACGTGTTCGCGTGGATGCGCGTCGCCGACGGAGGCGACGGCGTCCGGAGCCACCTGCGTGAGTCCCTCGCGCGGAGACGCGGCGCCGGCCGCCGCGTGCTTCCCCGGCGCGCCTCACCCGCCGCTTCGTGATTCTCACGGCGGCCCTCCTCCTGCTCTTCACCGCCGCCTCGCCGCTGTACCTCGAGAGCGCCGGCGTCCTCGCGGTGGCCGCCTTCGTCGCCCGCGCGGCGGCGGCGGTGCTCCACGTCCTCGGCGCCGAGGCCAGCGCCGCGGCCAACGTGCTGTGGACGTCCCGGGGCGGCTTCGCGGTCACCCAGGAGTGCGTCTCCACGCCGCTCATCCCGGTCTACCTGGCGGCCGTCCTCGCCTATTCGCGCACGTGGCGCTGGGGCGCGCTGGGCCTCCTCGCCACGGTCCCGCTCTTCGTCGGCCTTGGCATCGCCCGCCTCCTGGTGGTGGCGCTCCCGGCGGCGCTCGTGGCGTCGCCGCTCTTCCTGGTGCACGCCTTCTTCCAACTGCTGCTTGGCGCGGTGGTGGTGTTCCTCGCCGCGTTCTGGCGTGCCGGCGCCGGCGGGACCGCCCTGCGCCGGGCGCTGCTGGCCGTGCTCCTGGGCGCCGCCTTCGTCCGCCTGCTCGGCGCGCCCTACACGCTGGCTCGTCACGTCGGCGGCGGAGGCGCTGGGCGGCGCCGCGCCGCTCCACGACCCGCAGGGCGCCATCGCGGCCCTGCCCGCCTTCCAGGTGGGCCTCTACCTGGCGCTCTGGGTGGCGGCCTTCGCCGCCGCCGGCTGGAGACGCCTGCTGGCCGGTCTCGCGCTGCTCGCGCTCACGCAGGCGGCGGGCTTGATCGCGCTGCACGTGCTCGCCCGCCACTCCGGCCTCACGCCTCACGTGGCCGACGTCCGCGCCTGGGCGGTGGTCGGCCCCCTCCTCGTGCTTGCGGCCGTGGTGAACGCCGGCCGCCTGCGCGGCAGGCCCGCTCTTCTCATTTCATCAGCTTCTTGACCAGCACCGCGATGCCGACGATCAGAAAGATGACGACGAGCACCCACAGCATCCGCATGCTCGCGAAGTAGCGGGCCCGGCCGGCCTGCTGCGCGGTCTGCAACATCAGCAACATCAACATGAATCCCCCCTCCTGCCGCGCGCGCGCGACAGTGTCCTGTTCGATGCTTCTCGGCCTGCGCGGCCGCCCCAGTCACTACCTTGCGCGCAACGGCGTCGAGCGCCGTGTACAAAAGAGAACAGACGCGATTGATCCCTGCGCCTACCATGCTTCAGGCGAACATACGACCTGGTATCACACGTCGCGATGGGAGGCGTCCGAGCCCATTACGGCGCAACCGCCCGCGACAGGGCTGTTGACGACGCCACGTCGTTACAGGAGGTCACTCATGTCCCGTTATCTCGGTCTTGCGTTGTGCTTCGTGTTCGGCGCCACGGTCCTCGCCGCGCAGAGCGGCGACCAGAACAAGGAACAGGCTCGCCTGGAGAATTGCGGCGTCGTGATGCAGGAGGTCCTCGACGTTCCGGACAACATCCCGCAGGAGCTGCTCGAGAAGGCCGAGTGCGTCATCGTCATTCCGTCGATGACGAAGATGGCGATGGGCATCGGCGGCAGCTACGGCCGGGGCGCGATGGTGTGTCGATCCGGCAGGGAGTTCAACGGACCGTGGAGCGCGCCCGCGATGTACGCGATCGACGGCGGCAGCTTCGGGCTGCAGCTCGGCGGAGAGTCCACCGATTTCGTGCTCCTGGTCATGAACAACCGCGGCGTGGATGCGTTGATCAACAGCCAGGTCAAGATCGGCGCGAACGCCTCGGCCGCGGCCGGACCGAAGGGACGCAGCGCGACCGCGTCGACCGACGCGTCGCTGCGCGCCGAGATCCTCAGCTACTCCCGGTCGCGCGGTCTCTTCGCCGGTGTGTCGATTGACGGCGCGTCGCTGCGTCCCGACGACGACGCCACCGAACAGGTCTACGGGCGCCGCCTCGAGGCGCGCGCCATCCTCACCGGCGAGGGCGTCGCCGTTCCGCCGTCAGGCCGTCATCTCGTGGACGTGCTGCAGAAGAACGCCGCGCGCAACAACTCGAAGAAGACGACCCGATAACCCATCGCGCCAGGAGCGGGCCGGCGATCCGGACGACGGTGACCGCGGCGCGGGCCGCCCGCGCCCGCGGCCACCGAGGCGGCCGCCCTCAGTCCATGATCTCGATCGACTTCACGAGGCGCTTGAACGTCTGCTGATACTCCGACGCGCGCGCGCCCGGGGCGACTCCGAGGACGTAGAAGAGGTTGCCGTCGGGCAGCAGGATCGTGAAGACCTCGATGCGCTCCTGCCGGCCCGTCGCGTCCGACACGTTCGAGAGTGCCGTGTGCAGCCCCTTCCGGCCGCCAATCTTCGTCCCGCCGTACCCGGATGGCCGGCTCAGGTTCGGATTGCCGCGCGCCAGCGAGGCGATGAACTGGTCGGTCGCGGTCCGCAGATCGCTCGTCTCGCTGCGGGTGATCCCGATCTGGGCGCCGTGGGTGAAGACGTTCCGCCCGCCCACGTTTCCATAGGCGCCCTCGGGCGCGAAGGTGACGACGTTCTGGCCCGGCAGCTCCCGCCAGTTCGACGGGACGCTGACGTGAAACAGGTTCCCTTCGGTATACGTGGTGTTGCCTGACGAGGGCGGGTCCACGCTCGCTTCGGCGGCGATCCCGGGGCCGCCGTCGGGCGAGCCCGAGGTGGAGGCCTGACCCGCCATGCTGCGCGTCGCCTCTTCGGTCGTCGGCGCCGCCGCCATCCGGCCGAGCCGCGCCTGGATCTGCCCGAACGCGGCCGCGTCGTGCACCGGGTTCCGCACTTGGAGCATCTGCGCTTCGTCCGTGATGGCCTCGGCGCGGTTCCCGGGGTCCGGGTGATCGCTCAGCCACTGCGGCACGCCGGAACCACCCTCCTGCTCGAGCGTCTTGAACATGTTCGCCATCTCGCGCGGGTCGTAGCCGGCGCGCGCCATGATCTGCGCCCCTTCCAGATCCGCCTCGCGCTCGAACTCGCGGCTGAACCGCAGGAATGCCGTGCCGAGCCCGAACTGAGTGCCTTGCGACACGGCGCTCCCGACCCGGCCACCGATGATGGCGCCGATGATCTGGCCCGCCAGCGTGCCGAGCTCGTACTTGGTGGCCTTGCTGGCCTGCGCGGTGCCGTGCCGCAGCGCGACGTGGCTCAGCTCGTGGGCCATCACGCCCGCGACCTCGCCCTCGGTGTGGGCGCGCTGGATCATCCCGCGATTCACGTACATCGGTCCGCCGGGCAGCGCGAACGCGTTGATCTCGCTCACGTTGACCACCTGGAACGAGTAGCGGAACTCGGCGTGCCGGAGGTCCGGCGGGAGGGCGTCGACCAGCCGCCGGCCGATCGTCGCGACAAACGACGCGACGTTGTCGTCGTGCAGGAGCGGCAGCTGCTGCTCGACCTCGGCCGCGGCCTGGCGCCCGAGCTCCACGTCCTGCGCCGGCGTGTAGTTGTTCTTCGACGGTGTGATGACCGTCTGGGCGCCGACCACGCCCACCGACATCAGCGCCAGCGCGAGTCCCGGAATCGTCTTCCAACCTGTCATGTGGTGCTCCTCGTTCGCGGCCCTCGCGGTGCCGATGCCTGCCGCGCAGTCAATCGTAGGCGCGGGCACGCGCGCGGTCTGTCCACAATTGCACAATCGCCCCGGCCGACTTCCGACGCGGTGTGGTCGGGCTCGGAGAAATGCGCACCAGTGTCCACAAGTGAACAGGTGTTCGTCCGGGCCGCTGCTAACCTTGACTGCACGGGGACAACTACTGGCCGGGGACAACTCGTCGGCTTCAAGCGGGAGAAACACGATGCTCTGGACACTCGCACTGATCTTGGTGGCCTTGTGGTTCCTGGGGCTCCTGAGTTCCTACACGATGGGTGGGCTCCTCCACCTCCTGCTGGTCGTGGCCATCGTCGTGGTGGTGATCAGGGTCCTTCAGGGCCGCCGGATCGCCTGATCGCGAGGACGACCTGCGGCCGGAAGCCTGGCGCTTCAGGTCGTCCTCCACCGTCGCCACGCGCCCGACGCCCGCCTCGCCCCATGCCTTCCTGATCGCCGCCCGTCCTCGTGGAACCCCCGCGGTTGTCGCGACCGGACCTACCGCGATCGCGCGTCTTCCTGATAATCTAGACCGCAGGAGGCCCGACGGGCCTTTCGGCTTTGGAGACAATCTGCTGCTCAGTTGTCCGTTCCTTCCGAAGGAGCGTGCTCATGCCATTCTGTGCTCGTCGTCGTGGGTTCGCGGTCGGCACGACCGCGGTCGTTCTCGGTCTGGCGCTGGCGTCCGGGGCCGCGGCGCAGGGCGCCATGGACATCCAGCACAACGCACGACGGCTCGGTGGCCCGGAGTCCTTCTACCGGCCGCCCATGACCAACATCACCCAGCTGCAGCGGATGACGGCCCGGCCGCAGATCCAGGCCGACCTGCGCAACGTGCTCGATCAGGCCGGCCTGTCCGCCATCGCCGATCAGGTCGTGGCCACCCTGAAGGCCACGGGACCGGTGGTGAAGGGTGTGCGGTGCGCCGACGCCATGCCCGCTGACGGCACGCTCGTGCAGTGCGACTTCCAACCCGGCGGGACGCTCCTGTGGATGGCCTACCGGCCCAGGGGCCAGAAGGGCCCCGGACTGCTCCGCGGCGTGCGCTGGGCCGGCGCGAAGCCCTTCCATGCGTACCTCTTCCGGGTGACGACCGACGACCGCATCTACACCTTCGTCCTGCCGATGGACTGCGCGAACCTCTCCCTGGCCGGGGTCGAGGAGATCCCGAAGCCGCCCGCGCAGCTCGCGGTGGACCGCAGCTGCTCGACGGACGGCGCCTTGCGGGCGGTCGTGACGGCGCGCGGCGACCTCTCGCGCGTGGCGCGCGTGCAGGTGACCATCGACGGGGGGTTCGCCGGCGAGCTGACCGCACCGTCCTGGTCGCTCACGTCGGACAGGCCCGGGACGTACAGCTTTTCGGCCAGCGACCGGAACGGTAACCCGTACCCGGTGGAGCCCGCGTCCACGCGCGTCGCGAGCTGCCCGGCGCCGCCGCCGCCCCCGCCGCCGACCATGGTCGGCCCCACGTGCCGGGTGTCGCTGTCGTCCACTCGCGTGAAGGGCGGCTACGCGATCGCGGTCGACGCGACCGGCAGCACGACGGGCACCTCCGAGGTCGGCCCCGCCATCGCGGTGGAGCTGCGCGACGCCACCGGCGCCGTCGTCGGATCGTCGATGACGCTCGACAGCAGCCAGACGGGCACGTTCACCGTGCGCCGGCCCGGCGCCTACCAGGCGACGGCGACGGTGCGCACGCCGAGGACGGTCCGGTCGGGCAACTCCGTGTACGAGGGCACGGCGACCTGCAACGCCGGCGTCGACGTCGTGCAGCCGCCGAGCACGGTGAAGTTCTTCTTCGACGGCACGTTCGGCAAGGAACGTCGCATGCGCCCCGCGGCCAGCAGCTCGGCCGGCAACCCGGTCATCAGCGTGGCCAACGGCTCGGTCATCAGCGCGGCCGGCAGCTCGGGAAGCGCCGTCGAGCTCGGCCAGTGCTCCCCGCTGCTCGGTCTCAAGTTCGGCGTCGCCAAGCCGCTCTCGAAGGGGTGGGAGGTGGCCGGCGCCGTCGGTGGGGCCATCAGCTTCGTCACGGGCGACAACAAGGTCAAGGAGTCGGAGCTCTTCATCGACGCGGCGGTCAACAAGTACCTGGGCGGCCGCTCGTTCGTCGGGACCGGCTTGTCGTTCTGGGATCTGACGCGCAGCTCCACGTTCACGCCCGCGTGGCTGCTGCACTTCGGCGTGCCGGTGACCCCGGAGGGCGCCGGGCACCCGGTGTTCGTCCTCGTCGAGGGGCGCCTGTTCCTCGACCACACGAGCGAGTTCAGCAGCAACTACCAGTTCTGGGGAGGCGTGCGGATCCAGCTTCCGAAGCGGTAGATCGGTCGAATCGCTCTTTCGCCAGTCCTCTGGGCCGCGCCGCGCGATGTGCGGCGCGGCCCTTTTTCTCCCACTCCAACCGGGTCCTGCCAGGAATCGTGCGGTCGGGGGCCGCACTCTATTGTAGGATTCCACGGTCAGCACGAGCGTCGGCACAGGTCGAAGACCTGTGCCACCCGGGCCCCTTCAAGCCATGGCTCTGACCCTGGTCATTCTCGCCGCCGGGCTTTCGAGCCGCTACGGCGGCGCGCTCAAGCAGGTGGACGGCGTCGGGCCGAGCGGCGAGTTCCTGCTCGACTACGCCGTGCACGACGCCGTGCGCGCGGGCTTCACGCACGTCGTCTACGTGGCGCGGCCCGACATCGAGGAGCCGCTCCGCGAGCGCATCCGGCGCTTCCCGCCGGGCGTGGCGGGCGACGTCGTGTTCCAGCAGCTCGAGGACCTGCCGCCCGGCTTGGTTCCGCCGCCGGGTCGCGCGAAGCCCTGGGGCACGGGGCACGCCGTGCTCGCGGCGGCGTCCCTCGTCCGCACGCCCTTCGCCGTCGTCAACGCGGACGACTTCTACGGCGCCGCCGCCTACCGGGCGATGGCCGAGCACCTCACGCACGCCCACTGGACGACGCCGCCGTACCCGGCGGCCATGGTCGGCTACCGGCTGCGCGACACGCTGTCGGACCACGCCGGCGTCTCGCGCGGCATCTGCCGCCTGCGGACGGGCGGCCTGGTCGAGCGCGTGATCGAGACCCACGACATCGCGGCGCGCGACGGCCGGCTGCGCGGACGGACGGCCGGGGGCGGGACGGGCGACCTGGACCCCGACGCCCTGGTCTCGATGAACTTCTGGGGCTTCCAGCCGCCGATCCTCGGCCTGCTGCGGGCCGGCTTCGAGCGGTTCCTGCGCGCGTCGGCCGCCGACACGTCGGCCGAGTTCCTGATCAGCACCGCGGTGGACGAGCTCGTGGCCGCCCGGGACCTGACGCTGGCGGCGCTCCCGACCGACGGGCGCTGGTGCGGCATGACGTCCCGCGCCGACCGCGACGCGGTGGCCGCGCGCCTCGCCGCGCACGTCGCGCGCGGCGACTACCCTCCCTCCCTGTTCGGCGCCTGAGGACCCTCCATGGAGCTGACGTTTCCCGACTGGCTGGTGGTCACCGTCTACGGCGTCGTGGTGCTCGTCATCGGCCTGCTGTTCACGCGCCGGGCCGGGCAGGACCGCGAGGAGTACTTCCTGTCGGGCCGGCAGGCGCCGTGGTGGCTGCTCGGCACCTCGATGGTCGCGACGACGTTCTCGACCGACACGCCGAACCTCGTCACCGACATGGTGCGCACCGGCGGCGTGAGCCAGAACTGGTCGTGGTGGGCGTTCCTGATCACCGGCATGCTCACGGTGTTCGTCTACGCGAAGCTGTGGCGGCGCGCCGGCGTGCTCACCGACATCGGCTTCTACGAGCTGCGCTACTCGGGACGCGCCGCGGCGTTCCTCCGCGGCTTCCGCGCCATCTACCTCGGCGTGTTCTTCAACGCCATGATCATGGCCACCGTCACGCTCGCCGCCATCAAGATCGGCGGCGTGCTGCTCGGCCTCGACAAGTACTCGACGGTCGTGATCGCGCTCGTGGTGACAGTCGTCTACTCGGCGACCTCCGGCCTCTGGGGCGTCGTCGTCACCGACCTGCTGCTGTTCGTCGTGGCGATGACCGGGTCGGTCGCGGCGGCCTACTACGCGCTGGCGCGGCCCGAGGTCGGCGGGCTCACGGGGCTCTTCAGCCACCCCGCCCTCGCCGGCAAGCTGAGCCTGCTGCCCGACTTCTCCGACTGGAAGACCGTGTCCGCGGTGCTCATCATCCCCATCGCCGTCCAGTGGTGGAGCACGTGGTACCCGGGCGCGGAGCCGGGCGGCGGCGGCTACATCGCGCAGCGCATGCTGGCCGCGCGCAACGAGAAGGACGCCATGCGCGCCACGCTGTGGTTCAACATCGCGCACTACGCGCTGCGGCCGTGGCCGTGGATCCTGGTCGCGCTGGCCTCGCTCCTCGTCTACCCCGACCTGGCGGCCATCCACGCGCGCTTCCCGGCGCTCGACCCGTCGATCCTGCGCAACGACCTGGGCTACCCCGCCATGCTGGTGTTCCTGCCCCACGGCATGCTCGGCCTGGTCGTCGCCTCGCTCGCCGCGGCCTACATGTCCACGATGAGCACGCACCTGAACTGGGGGGCGTCCTACGTCGTGGACGACTTCTACCGGCGCTTCCTGGCGCCCGAGGAGAGCGAGCGCCACTACGTCAACGTGGCGCGCGCGACGACGGTCGTGCTGAGCATCCTGGCCGGCGCGCTGTCGTTGTGGCTGTCGAACGCGCTGCAGGCGTTCCAGATCCTGCTGCAGATCGGCGCCGGCACCGGCCTGATCTTCCTGCTGCGCTGGTTCTGGTGGCGCATCAGCGCCTGGAGCGAGATCGCGGCCATGGGGATCTCCTTCGTCGTCGCGATCTACTTCCAGTTCGGCCACGAGGCGCTGGGCTTCGCGCCCCTCTCCGCCTCGACGGCGCTCGTCGCCGGCGTGGCCGTCACGACGGTCGGCTGGCTGCTCGTGACGTGGCTCACGCCCGCCACCGACCGCCGGACGCTCCAGGCGTTCTACGACAAGATCCACCCGGTGGGCCCGGGCTGGCGCGCCGCGGTCGTGACGCAGCCGTCGACGGGCCGCGAGAGCTTCCCGGCCGCCATCCTGTGCTGGTTCCTGGGGTGCGTGGGCGTCTACTCCGCGCTCTTCGGCACCGGCTTCCTGCTCGAAGGCCGCGTCGCCCCCGGCCTGGCCTGCCTCGTCCTCCTCGCCGCCGCCATCGCCGGCGTCTTCAAGGCGCTGCCGTACGTCGGGGTGAGGGGGTAGATCATTGCCGATTGGCGATTGCCGATTGCCGATTGGCGATTGGCGATTGCCGATTGCCGATTGCCGATTGCCGATTGTCGATTGCCGATTGAAAACCATCAGGTGACGTAGTGCCGGCCTTCAGGCCGGCCCGTCCGCGAAGAGGGTGTGATCCAACGCTCTTCAATTGGCAATTGGCAATCGCCAATCGGCAATGATTACGCGCCCGCCACGCTGGCCCCCCCTGACGGTTCCGCCACGAACACGGCGTCGGTGAGGCCGCGCGGGCGGCAGTAGGTGTCCTGCCAGTGCGAGGCCACGGTGACGGCCGTGTCCTGGTCGGCGAGCGCCACGACCGAGCCGCCGAAGCCGGCGCCCGTGAGGCGGGCGCCGCGCGCGCCGGCGTCGAGGGCGAGGTCCACGAGCTGGTCGAGCTCCGGGCAGCTCACCTCGTAGTCGTCGCGCAGGCTCACGTGCGACGCGGTCATCAGGAACCCGAACCCGTCGAAGTCGGCGCCGGCCAGCGCGACAACCGCCTGCTCGACCCGCGCGGCCTCGGTGAGGACGTGGCGCGCGCGCCGGTCGAGCGGCGGGTCCAGCTCGGCGACCAGC
The DNA here is from genome assembly GCA_963812185.1 of uncultured Acidobacteriota bacterium. Lineage (GTDB taxonomy): Bacteria > Acidobacteriota > Vicinamibacteria > Vicinamibacterales > JAHECP01 > JAHECP01. Next base: position 1,323,791 of record CAWEUE010000004.1, on the reverse strand, counting down.
GCCGCGGCGCGCTCGACGGCCCCGGCGGCGACGAGCGCCGGCCACGTCGCCTCGTGCCCCAGCCCCGCCGCCTCCGCCAGGATCGGCAACGCCTCGGCGCACTCGCGCGGACGGCGGTTGTACACGTCGCGCGCGGCCGACGACTTCTGCGCCCCGACGCCGCTGAACCCCACCACGAACCGCCAGCCCTCGGGTATCGCCACCGGCGTGAGGCGCAGCGGTCTGAAGTCGATGCGCGTGGCCGCGCCGCGCCGCGCGCCGAGGCAGATGGCCTGGTCCATGCCGCCCCCGCGCGTGCCCACGTAGTATTCCGCGTCGGCAAGGAGCGCCATGAGCGCGTGCGGCGCGATGTCGAGATTGTTGGCGTCGACGAGCGCGAGCGCCGCGGCGACGACCAGCGCCGACGACGAGCTGAGGCCGGCGGCGCGCGGGATCGTGCCGGCGACGAGCGCGTCCACGCCGCCGAGCGGCCCGCACGTCGTGACGAGCGTCTGGCCGGCCGCCTTCGCGTAGTTGACCCAGTGACCGGCGGGATGCGCCGGGATCGCCGGTCCCAGCTCGAAGCTCACCGGCTCGAACGCCTCGTCCACGTTCGCCAGCCTGACCTGCCCGTCGTCGCGCGGCGCCACGAGCATGCGGATCTCGTGCTGGATGGCCATCGGCAGCACGGGGAGTCCGTTGTAGTCGATGTGGTCGCCGATCAGGTTCACGCGGCCCGGCGCGCGCACGAGGCGCGTCGGGGCGGCGCCGAAGCGCGCGAGAAAGGCGTCCGCGAGTCCGCCGAGGTCGCTCATGGCCGTGGATGATAGCGCGATTGGGGGACCGGGGGGACGGTACTGGGTACTGGGTACTCGGGACTCGGGAAGATCGCACTGTCGCGGCGCCGCCGACCTGGGCTGCTGCGCCCCGCGGCCTCGAGTACCCAGTACCCAGTACCCGTCAGGGAACAATGGCCCCCGCCAACCGTATATGGCCTACGACGTAGTCATTGTGGCGGCGTTCCGGGCCATTCACCATGCCGACCCCGTCTCTCGGTGAGTTCGAGCAGATTGTCCTCCTCGCCGTCCTCCAGCTCGGCGACGAAGCCTACGCGGTGCCCGTCCGCGAGGTCATCGACCGGCGCGCCGGCCGGAAGGTCGCGCGCGGCGCGCTGTACACCGCGCTCGAGCGCCTCGAGGCCAAGGGGCTGCTGGCCTCGCGCATGAGCGACCCGCTGCCGGAGCGCGGCGGGCGCTCGCGCCGCTACTTCACGGTGACGCCCTACGGGTTGACGGCCCTGCGCGAGGCGCGCGCGTCGCTGCTCCGGTTGTGGCAGGGGCTGGAGTCCCGGCTGGAGAAGCGGTGACGGCCACGCCCGATCGCCCGCCGGCGCCCCCACGGACCGCCGAGCGCCTGCTCGGCTGGGTGCTCTCCTCGCCCGCGTGGCGGGAGACCGTGCTCGGCGACCTGCACGAGGAGTTCGCACGCCGCGCCGCGGGCGGTCGCCGAGGCGCCGGCGCCTGGTACTGGTGGCAGGCCGTCCGGATCGGCGCGCGCCATGCCGCGCGCGACGCCGTCGCGGCCGCGCGGCCCCGCCGGCGAGGCCGGCCTCAAGGAGACCCTTCCATGCGCGTGCTCGGACAGGACCTGCGCTTCGCCCTTCGCACGCTGCTGAAGCAGCCGGGCCTCACGACCATCGTCGTCGTCACGCTGGCGCTCGGCATCGGCGCCAACGCTTCGGTCTTCGGGCTGATCGAGCGCATGGTGCTCGACCCCTTCCCCATCCCCGACGTGGACCGCATGGTGATGGTGGCCGAGCCGACTCCGGGCAGCATCTTCCTCAAGCAGACGGTCTCACCGGCCGACTTCCTCGACATCGCGGCGCAGGCGCACACGCTCTCCGCCGTGGCAGCCTACGAGTGACTGGGACGTCAACCTGAGCGGTCGCGACGAGCCGGAGCGCATCCAGGGGTTCTACGTCTCCCCGTCCTTCTTCCGCGTGCTCGGCATGGCGCCCGCGCGGGGCCGCGACTTCCTGCCCGAGGAGGCCCAACGCGGCCGACACCAGGAAGTGATTCTCGGCGACGGCCTCTGGCACCGGCGCTTCGCCGGCGACCCGTCGATTGTCGGCCGGACGGTGCTGCTCGATCGCGAGCCGTACACCGTGGTGGGCATCGCGCCGCCGGGGTTCGACTTCCCGGAAGGCGCGGAGCTCTGGGCGCCGCTGGCCTTCGACGCCAAGGAAGCGGCCGATCGCGGGTCGCGCTACCTGACCGCGATCGGTCGCCTGGGCGACGGCCGCACGCTGGACGACGCGCGCGCGGAGCTGCGGGTCGTCGGCGCCCGGCTCGCCGAGCAGCATCCCCGCACGAACGAGAACCGCTCCGTCCTGGCCATGGCGCTTCGGAAGGGCCTCGTCGACGAGGGCTCGCCGGCGTTCCTGGCGCTCTGGCAGGTGTCGGCCGCGCTCGTGCTCCTCATCGCCTGCGCGAACGTCGCCAACCTGCTCCTGGCGCGCGGCGCCGAGCGGCACCGCGAGATCGCCGTGCGCCTCGCGATCGGCGCGAGCCGCTGGCGGCTGGTGCGGCAGCTGCTCACCGAGAACCTGGCGCTCGCCGCGCTCAGCGTCCCGCTGGCGCTCGCCGCGACCTGGCTCGGGCTCAGGCTGATCCGGACGAGCATGCCGGCCCGCATCGCGCGCTTCGTCCAGGGCTGGCAGTTGATCGGCATCGACGACCGCGTCGTGCTCTTCACCGTGGCCGTGGCGGTGACCACGGCGCTCGTCTTCGGCATGGTGCCCGCGCTGCAGGCCTCGCGGCCCCGCCTCAACGAGGCGCTGCGCGAGGGCGGCCGCGGCACGACCGGCGGGCGCGCCCGCGCGCGCCTGCGGCACGCGCTGGTCGTCGCGCAGATCGCGCTGGCGCTCGCGCTGATCGCCGCGTCGGGGCTGACCGTGGCGGGCACGCTCCGGTTCCTCAACGGGCCGCAAGGCTACGACCCGGACGGCGTGCTCGCGTTGCGGCTGTCGCTTCCCGACGCGGCCTACGCGAAGCCCGAGGCGCGTCGTGTCTTCGCGACGGCCGTGCTCGACCGGATGGAGGCCCTGCCCGGCGCGACCGCCGTCGGGCTCAGCAACATCCTGCCGTCGAGCGGCAGCAACTCGAGCCGGAGCCTGATCCTCGAGGGCGCCCCCGACGACGACCCGGCCCGCCGCCCCCAGGTGGACGCCCGCGCGATCTCGGTCGGCTATCTCGCCACGATGCGGATCCCGGTCGTGGAGGGACGCGGCTTCACGACCGCCGACGGGCCGGACGGCCAGATGGTGGCGCTGGTCAGCCGCTCGTTCGTGGATCGCTACTGGCGGGACGAAAACCCGCTCGGCCGGCGCCTCAAGATCGGGGACGACAAGGGGCCCTGGCTCACGGTGGTGGGCGTCGTGGGTGACGTCCTCCAGGACTGGTTCTCGTCGAGCCAGCGCACGCCGGTCGTCTACCGGCCCTATCGCCAGGCGCCGACGGGCTACTTCGCGCTCGTGCTGCGCACCGGCGGCGACCCCCTCGCGCTCGCGCAGCCGGCGCGCGCCGCCATCCTCGCGGTGGACCCGAACCAGCCCGCGTTCGACGTGATGAGCATGCGGCAGATGCTCGGCCAACGTACGATCGGCCTCCAGTTCGCCGCGGCAATCATGGGCCTCTTCGCGTTGCTGTCGCTGGGCCTCGCCCTCTTCGGCGTCTACGGCGTGATGGCCTACGCCGTCACCCAGCGCCGACACGAGATCGGCGTGCGCATCGCGCTCGGCGCGCAGGCCCGGGACGTGCTGCGGCTCGTCATCGGCCAGACGTGGCGCCTGACGATTGTCGGCGTGGCGATCGGGCTGGGGCTGGCGGTGATTCTCGGACGCGTGATGGCGAGCTCGCTGTTCGGCGCCTACGCGATGGACCTGCGCCTCTTCGCGGCCGTCGCCGTGTCGCTCGTCGCCGTCGCGCTCCTCGCCGGCTACGTGCCGGCGCGACGGGCGACGAGGGTGGACCCGGTGAGCGAGCTGCGCGCACTCTAGTGCCTGGTGCCTGGCGCCTCGTGCCTGGTGCGGGGTTGGTGCCAGGTGCCTGGTGCGCGGTCACGCGGCATCCGCGGCGTGGTCCCGCACGCCGCACGACGCACGAAGCACGCACCAAGCACCAGGCACGAAGCACCAGGCACTCCTACGCCGAGCGTCCCGTCTCGCCGGCCCGCACGAGCGCCGAGCGGAACAGCACGGGGCCCACGAGCTGGTGCAGCGCGATGAGCGCGACGACGAGCGTCTGCAGCCGCACGCCCCAGCCCGGGAACTCCACGGCGACCAGCGTGACGAGGCCGAGCGTGACGCCGGCCTGCGCCACGAGGCCCATCCAGATCATCCCGTTCGCCGGCGCGGGGATCCCCGACAGCCGGGCGCCGGCCAGCGTCCCCGTGCGCATGAGGGCCATGCGCACCACGGCCACCACCGCGGCGACGGCGCCGATCTCGGCGAGCGCGTCGAGCTGCAGGGACGCGCCGGCCGCCACGAAGAAGACGATGAGGATCGGCAGCGCGCTCTGTTCGACGCCCGCGCGCAGCGCGTCGCCGTCGGGCGGCGCGATGTTCTCGACCACCAGGCCGGCCGCCAGGCCGGCGAGGATCGGCTCGAAGTGCAGGTGGGCGCCCGTCTGCGAGATGAGCACGCAGAGCGCCACCAGGACGAGGGCCACCTCGCGGCCCACGTGCTTCAGGTAGAGCGCGAAGACCGCGCCCACGGCGCCGCCGAACGCGAACGATCCGAACAGCTGCCACGCCAGCCGCGCGAGCAGCGCCACCTCCGCGGCGCCCGTCGCGCCCGTCGCCGCGCGCACCAGCTGCATGGCCAGCGTGAAGAGCAGCATCAGCGCCAGGTCGGCCAGGATCACCACCGCCACGACCAGCTCGCTCAGCGGGCCCGACGCCCGTGTCTCGGCGATCACCGCCATCGCCACCGACGGCGACGAGCAGCTGACCACGATCGCCGACAGCAGCGCGAGCGAGACGCGCACCAGGCCCGTGGCCGACGGCAGGATCGGCAGCCACGGCCAGGCGACGAAGAAGAGCAGGAAGAAGCCGAGATTGGTGACGAGGATGTTCACGCCGCCCACGCGCAGCATGCCGAGCAGCCTGGGCCGCAGCCGCACGATGTTGATCTCCAGCCCCGCGATGAACGCGATGAGCACGACCGCCACGCCGTTGAACAGCTGCAGCTCGCGCGCCATCGGGCGCGAGATGAGGTTGGCGAGGTAGGGGCCGCAGACCATCCCGAACAGCAGGTAGCCGGTGACCTTCGGCAGCTGCAGGCGCTCGACCAGCACGCCGGACAGCGCCGCCGCGATCAGCGCGAAGCCGAACGCGAACGCCGTGCTGCGCAGCTCCAGCTCGCCGCCGACCTGGCGCACGACGAGCGCCGCGAGCAGCACGAGGATCAGCGCGAAGGACCGCCGCAGGGGAAACGCCGTCGTCGTGGCCATCGGACTCCCGTTCCCCGTCACCGCGCCAGGCGGGCGAGCACCGCGCGCGCGGCCCGAAGCGCCGCGCCGGCCTTGTCGCGCGCCGCCGACGCCTTCGCCTGCCGCCGCCGCGCCTCCTTGAGCGCGTCGAGCGCCCGCGCCGACCGCGCCATGGCGTCGGTGAGCTGGCGCCGCGCCGCCGCCGCGTCGTCCCGCGCCTCGCCGGCGCGGCGATCGGCCGCCTCGACCGCGGCGTCGGCACGCGCGGCGTCGGCGGTCGCGGCGTTCAGGTCGGACTCGGCCGCCGCCACGGCGGACCGCGCGCGCGACAGGCGCGCCGCGGCCTCACGGCGCGGCGCGTCGTCTGGACGGGGCTTCGCGGCCGCCGCCTTCGAGGCCCGCGGCGCCGCGGGCGGGACCGGTGACGCCGCCAGCGCCGCCAGCGCCTCGAACCCCGGCGGCGTCAGGTCGCCGGCGAGCCGCCCGTCTAACGCGCGCTCGCCGCTCGAGCCGAGGCTCGCGATGGCCTCGACCGTTGTCTGGATCCTCCGGCGGACCGGCGGGCTGAGATCGACGCCCGAGCGGGCCGCGAGCCCGTCGATCGTCTTGAGGGCGCGGCCCATGGCCCGCAGGCGCTCCTCGAACGCGTCCTGGAAGTCCGCGACCTCGTGGCCGGCCAGCAGCCGGGCCTGACCGGCGCGGACCCGGTCGCCCACTGCGACGATGGCATCGAAGTCCGGCCGCGCGCGCCAGTAGAGCTGGTTGACCGCCCAGGCCGACGCGCTCGGCTTCTCGAGCGCCCGGACCCGCGCGGCCGCCGCCGCGTCGCCGTCCTTCTTCACGCGCACGGCGAGCGCGTTGCGCCCCGCCGTGAACTCGCCCGGCGGCAGCTGGTAGAGGCGGTCGATGTGGAACTCGAGATCGGGGAGCATCCGCTCGGGCGGAGTATAGCAAGGCCGGAGGCCGGCGACCGGTCTGCCCCGGCCCTGACCTCCGGCCTCCGGCCTCCGGCCCCCAGCCCCCAGCCCCGTCTATAATCAAGATCTCCCATGCCCCTCACCCAGTTCCACCCCGCCGTCCGGCGATGGTTTGCCGCCGCATTGGGCGAGCCGACCGAGGTGCAGGCGCGCGGCTGGGCGGCGATCCGCGAGGGCCGCCACACCCTCATCGCGGCGCCCACGGGCTCGGGCAAGACGCTCGCGGCGTTCCTGATCGCGCTCGACGACCTGCTGAAGGAAGGGCTGGCGGGCGGGCTCTCGGACGAAGTGCGCGTCCTCTACGTGTCGCCGCTCAAGGCGCTGTCGGCCGACATCCACCAGAACCTGGCGGCGCCGCGCCAGGGCATCCGGCAGGCCGCGCGCGAGCTGGGCCTCGACCCGCCGCGCGTGACCGCCGCCGTCCGGACGGGCGACACGCCGCAAGCCGAACGCGCCGCGATGCTGCGCACGCCGCCGCACATCCTGGTGACGACGCCCGAGTCGCTGTACCTGCTGCTCACCGCCGAGCGCAGCCGCGCGATCCTCCGCACCGTCCGCACGGTCATCGTCGACGAGATCCACGCCGTCGTGGGCACGCGGCGCGGGGCGCACCTCACGCTGTCGCTGGAACGGCTGGCGCACGTGGCTCGCCGGCCGCTCGTGCGCCTCGGCCTCTCGGCGACGCAGAAGCCGCTCGACGAGGTGGCGCGCTATCTCGTGGGCGCGCCGGCCGGCGCCGGCGACGAACCGATCGACTGCGCCGTCGTGAACCTCGGGCATCGCCGCGACATGGACCTGGGCCTCGAGCTGCCGAAGTCGCCGCTCGAGGCGGTGATGGCGCACGAGGTGTGGGACGAGCACTACGACCGGCTCGCCGAGCTCGCCGCCGCCCACAAGACGACGCTCGTCTTCGCCAACACGCGGCGGCTGGCCGAGCGGGTCGCGCGGCACCTGGGCGAGCGCCTGGGCGAGGACCACGTGGCGGCGCACCACGGCAGCCTGTCGAAGGAACGGCGGCTCGACGCCGAGGACCGGCTGCGCACCGGACGCCTGCGGGTGCTCGTCGCGACCGCCTCGCTCGAGCTCGGCATCGACATCGGCCACGTCGACCTGGTGTGCCAGCTCGGATCGCCGCACCGCATCTCCACCTTCCTGCAGCGCGTCGGGCGCTCCGGCCACACCGTGCGCGGCCTGCCGAAGGGGCGGATCTTCCCCACCTCGCGCGACGACCTGGTCGAGTGCGCCGCGCTCCTGCGCGAGGTGCGCGCCGGCGGGCTCGACCGGCTCGTGACGTTCGAGAAGCCGCTCGACGTGCTGGCCCAGCAGATCGTGGCCGAGTCGGCGTGCGAGGACTGGGACACGACGGCGCTCTTCGACCGCCTGCGGCGCGCCCATCCCTACCGCCACCTCTCGCGCGACGAGTTCGACGCGGTCCTCGACATGCTCGCGCGGGGGTTCACCACCCGGCGCGGCCGGCGCGGCGCGCTCGTGCACCACGACGCGGTCAACGGGCGCGTCCGGGGACGCCGGGCGGCGCGCCTCACCGCGATCACCTCGGGCGGCGCCATCCCGGACACGGCCGACTACCGCGTCGTCCTCGAGCCCGAGGACCTGTTCGTCGGCACGGTCAACGAGGACTTCGCCGTCGAGAGCATGACGGGCGACGTGTTCCAGCTCGGCATGAGCTCGTGGCGCATCGTCAAGATCGAGCGCGGCGTCGTGCGGGTGGCCGACGCGAAGGGCGAGCCGCCCACCATCCCGTTCTGGTTCGGCGAGGCGCCCGGCCGGAGCCGCGAGCTGTCGGCGGCCGTGTCCGAGCTCAGGCGCGAGCTCGACGCCCGCCTCGACGACGAGGAGGCGGCCATCGCCTGGCTCATGGAGGAGACGGGCGTGCCGCGCGCCGCCGCGTTCCAGATCGTCTTCTACCTCGGCGAGACGCGGCGGCTGCTCGGCGTCCTTCCCACCCAGCGCACGCTGGTCCTCGAGCGGTTCTTCGACGAGTCGGGCGGCATGCAGCTCGTGCTGCACGCGCCCTTCGGCAGCCGCGTGAACCGGGCGTGGGGGCTCGCGCTGCGCAAGCGCTTCTGCCGGCAGTTCAACTTCGAGCTGCAGGCCGCGGCCACCGAGGACGGCCTGCTGTTGTCGCTGGGGCCGCAGCACTCCTTCCCGCTCGCCGACGTGTTCCGCTACCTGCACCCCAACAGCGTGCGCGAGATCCTGATCCAGGCCTTTCTCGACGCGCCGGTGTTCCAGACGCGCTGGCGCTGGAACGCGACCATCTCGCTCGCCGTCCTGCGCAACCGCGCCGGCCGCCGGGTGCCGCCGCAGATCCAGCGCATGGAGGCCGACGACCTGATGGCCGCCGCGTTTCCCGACGCGGCCGCGTGCCTGGAGAACATCGCGGGCGACCGCGAGGTCCCCGACCACCCGCTCGTGCAGCAGACCGTCCGCGACTGCCTGGACGAGGCGATGGACCTCGAGGCCCTGACCGCCATCCTCCGCGACCTCCACGCCGGCGCGATCGAGGGGCTCGCGCGCGACGTGCCGGAGCCGTCGCCGCTCGCCGCCGAGCTCCTCAACGCGCGGCCGTACAGCTTCCTCGACGACGCGCCGCTCGAGGAGCGGCGGACGCAGGCCGTCTACACGCGCCGCGCGTTCGAGCCCTCGTCGGCGAACGACCTGGGCGCGCTCGACGAGAGCGCCATCGCGCGCGTCCGCGACGAGGCGTGGCCCGACCCGCGCGACGCCGACGAGCTGCACGACGCGCTGCTGACGGCGGGGTTCCTGACCGCCGCGGAAATCGAGGCCGGACGCGACGGCGAGCCGTGGACGCCGCTCGTCGACGCGCTCGCCGCGGCGCGCCGCGCCGTCCGCGTCGAGACCCCTGGCGGCGCCGTCTGGCTCGCCGCCGAAGCGTCGAGCGTGGGGGCCGGCGGAGCGAATGCCGTCGTGGGGGCCGGCTTTAGCCGGCCCGACACGATCGAGCTGCTCCGGGGCCGGCTCTCCGTCCTCGGCCCCATCACGGCACCGGCCCTCGGGGCGCCGCTCGGCCTGGACGAAGCGGCCGTGGAAGACGCGCTCCTCGCGCTCGAGGGCCAGGGCGTCGTCCTGCGCGGGGCGTTCACGCCCGGCGCGCGCGCGCGCGAGTGGTGCGACCGGCGGCTGCTGGCGCGAATCCACCGCTACACGCTCGGCCGCCTGCGCGCCGAGATCGAGCCGGTGAGCCCGGCCGACTTCATGCGCTTCCTGTTCGACTGGCAGCACGTCTCGCCCGGCCACCGCGTGTCGGGCCTCGCCGGCCTCCGCGCGGTCGTCACGGCGCTCGACGGGTACGAGCTGGCGGCCGCCGCGTGGGAGAGCGAGGTGCTGCCCGCGCGCGTGGACGACTACGACCCGTCGATGCTCGACACGCTGTGCCTGACGGGCGAGGTCGGCTGGGGGCGGATCTCGGCGGCCGCGCGCGCGCCGGGGCGCGCGGCCGGCCCCATTCGCACGACGCCCGTCGCGCTGTTCCTGCGCGAGCGCGCGGCGGCCTGGCTGGCGATTGCCGGCGGCGAAGGGCCGGCTGAAGCCGGCCCCCACGCACCCGACGGGCCCTCGGGACTGTCCGCCGACGCCGGCGACGTCCTGGCCGCCCTCGATCAGCAGGGTGCGTCGTTCTTCCACGACCTCGTCGCCGCGACCGGGCTGCTGCCCACGCGCGTCGAGCGCGCGCTCGGCGAGCTGGTCGCGGCCGGCCTCGCCGCCGCCGACGGCTTCGGCGGCCTGCGGGCGCTCGTGGCGCCGCCCGACAAGCGCCGCCCGCTCGGCGGCGCGGGCGCGGTGCGCCGCCGGCGCACGATCCCCGACGGCGTGGAGACGGCGGGACGATGGTCGCGCCTGCGAGCACCGGTGGCCCAGGTCTCCGACCTGGGTCATTCAGGCACAGGTCAAAGACCTGTGCCACCCGAAGAGGCCATCGAAGCACAGGCGTGGGCGCTGCTCCGCCGCTACGGCGTCGTCTTCCGGCGCGGGCTGATGCGGGAGGAGGGCCTGGCGCCCTGGCGCGAGCTGACGAAGGTCTACCGCCGGCTGGAGGCGCGCGGCGAAATCCGCGGCGGGCGTTTCGTGGCGGGCATGTCGGGCGAGCAGTTCGCGCTGCCCGAGGCGGTGGGCGCGTTGCGCGCCGCGCGCCGCGCCGCGCCCTCGGGCGCGCTCGTGGCCGTGAGCGCCGTCGACCCGCTCAACCTCGCCGGCTACGTCACCACGGGCGAGGTCGTGGCGGCGATTGCGAGCAACCGGATCGTCTACCGCGACGGCGTGCCGCTCGCCGCGCGCGAGGCCGGCGAGATCCGTCAGCTCGGCGAGTACGGCGCCGCGACGGCGCGGCAGATCGAGCAGGCGCTGGTGCGCCGGCCGGGGCCTCGACCGGCAGCTGACGCTGGAAGGCTCGGGGCGTGAGGCGTGGGGCTTGAGGCGTGAGGATTCTGCGGCACAGGTCTGAGACCTGTGCCACCTGGGCCAAACCCGGCGGCGGGAGACGTCGTCTCCCGCCGCCGGGCTTCAGCGTGACTGAAGGCTCTTCAATCGCCAATCGGCAATCGGCAATCGGCAATCGGCAATAGCCCTTATCGCCGTCCCTCGTCGATCCACCACACCGAGCACGCGGGCTCCGATCCGGGGATCCACCACATGCCGGCGTCGCCGATGGGCGCGCCGGGCGGCGCCTCGGGCGGCTCGAGCGTCTTCAGCGCCTCGGCGGGCCGCTCGAGGAAGCGCTTGATGTCGGCCGAGAGCAGCCGCGCGCTGGCGCCGGAGGCGCTGCTGGCGTTGGGCCCGCCCGCCTCCATGGTGTCGAGCTGCGCCTCGAGCTGCTCGAGCTTCCACGACGCGATGGCGCGGACCTGCGGCATCTCGGCCGTGCCGGCGAGGCGCATCAGGCGGTCGGCCACGACGCGGCCGACGGTGCGGCCGACCTCGGCCTCGTACGCGTTCGACACGGACGGCGCGAAGCCGGCCTTGATCAGCCGGTCGATCACCTCGTCGAGGCCGGGCAGCGACGTATCGACGGCGTGCTGCGCCACGATGCGCGCGGCGCGCTGGGGCGTCAGGATGAACCCGACGGTCAGGTCCGCCGCGGTGGCGGCCGGCGAGATCGGGTCGAACGTCAGGCCCGTGTTCCGCGGGAAGAGCTCCCGGTAGCTCCGGTAGCCGCCCGGCCGCGGCGGGATCAGCTTCAGGATCGACTCGGGAATCACCAGCTCCTTCGGGTCGAGCGTGCGCACCAGCGCGTCGAGCGCGGCGCGCTGCGCGGCGGCCGGCACGTAGGTGAACGGCGTGTGGCCGTCACCGCGGAGCGCGTAGAAGTACTCCTGGCCGCCGAGGGCCGACGCCGCGGCCTCCACCGAGTAGCGGTGGTAGAGGTAGATCGGCACCAGCACGTCCTCGATCGTCGCCATCGGGTCGTCGAGCCGGATGGCGGTCTCGCCGAAGTGGTTCAGCGCCGCGCGGCGCAGGTCCATCATGCGCTGCAGCTCGGCGGCCTGGTCCACGCCGTTCGACCACTGGTCAACCTTCGGGTTCACGTCGGTGTCCTGGTTCGACAGGTATCGCAGGTCCTGCCCCCACGCGTCGTTCAGGATCTTGTCGAGGGCGGCCTTCTCGTTCGTGCCCTTCGGGAAGTCCTGGTAGCCCCACATGATCGCCACCTTGTCCCAGGCGCCAATGCCCGCCGGGTAGGCGTCGGACAGGTCGATGGTGCCGTCGGGCCGCAGCGTCTCGCGCGGGTGCGGGTAGTCCATCACCGAGATGTAGCCCTTGGTGCTGTCGTAGTAGTTGTGGCCGAAGCCGATCGTGTGTCCGGTCTCGTGCGCGGCCAGCTGGCGGATGCGCGCGAGCGCGAACTCCTGCAGTTCCTTGGGCGTCTCGGTGCCGGTCTTGTAGGGCGACAGGAGGCCGGTGGCGATCAGGTAGTCCTGGCGCGCCCGCAGCGAGCCGAGGGTCACGCGGCCCTGGATGATCTCGCCGGTGCGCGGGTCGGACACCGAGCCGCCGTAGCTCCAGCCGCGGGTCGAGCGGTGGACCCACTGGATGATGTTGTAGCGCACGTCCATCGGGTCGGCGCCCTCGGGCATCACCTTCACCTGGAAGGCGTTGCGGTAGCCGGCCGCCTCGAACGCCTGGTTCCACCAGCTCGCGCCCTCGACGAGCGCCGACCGGATCGGCTCGGGCGTGCCGCGATCCACATAATAGATGATGGGCTTCACCGGGTCGCTGATCCTGGCCGACGGGTCCTTCTTCTGCAGCCGATGGCGCCGGATGTACCGTTTCGTCATGTGTTCGCTGAGCGGCGCGGCGTAGTCCTCGTAGGTCATGCCGCTGTACCCGGCGCGCGGGTCGAAGACGCGCGGCGTGTAACCGTCGTCGGGCAGCTCGATGAACGAGTGGTGCGTGCGGACGGTCACGGCCCCGGTGTCGGGCACGACGGCCTGCAGCGAGCCCTGGCCGAAGCCGCCGCCGGCGCGCGCCGCGCTGCCTTCGGTCGTGAAGGTCAGCGAGACCTCCATCTCGGTGTTCTTCGGGAAGTCCTTGGTGTTCGGCATGTAGACGGCGCTCCGCGACTTGTCGAGGTGATAGGTCGCCGGCCGCAGCCGCTGGATGACGCCGTGCGAGTCGCGCAGCAGGAAGTCGGTCAGGTCCACGAGCACGCGGTCGCCCGTCCGGGCCGCCGTCGTGAAGCCCCAGAGCGTGGACGTCGCGAACGAGTCGCGCACGTCGCGGATCTCGTCGGCGTTCTGGCTCGTGGCGCGGTAGCGGAGGTTGGGCTGGACCATCAGGATCTTCGGCCCGACCCGCTGGAACTGCACGACCGCGGCGTTGCCGCCCTGGCCGCGGTCGAGGCCGATGTCGTTCGAACCGATGCCGGCCTGCAGGCCCTCGAAGTACAGCACGTCGGTGTCGAACCTCGAGATCTCCATGTAGAGCGTGCCCGACTGATCGTCCCAGTAGAGCGGGAAGTAGCCGTCGAGCCTCTGCATCCCGGCGGTCTTGTCCTCGATCGTCGGGGTCTTTTCCGGCGCGGCGACGCGGGCGGCCGGCTGCGCGCCGGCGCTCGCCAGAAACGCCGGCGCCGCGACGACGAGTAGCGCCGGGAGCAGGATCGTGCGGACTGTGCGGACTCGCGAGAGACGGTCGGCGAGAGACAAGGGGCACCCTCCTCGATCGATGACCTGGGTGGAACGGGGCGGCGCACGGGGGGCCCGCGGCGAAACCACGGCGCGCGGCGCGGCCAGAGGATAGCACACGGCGCAGGGCCGAAGCCCTGCGCGCTCACGTGAGGGCGACCCGGCGGGTCGCCCCTACTCCGCCGGCGCGGCGTCGGCGCCCGGCTGGCGCGCGCCCAGCTCGCGGTCGAGGTCGAGCATCGACGCGGAGTCGTTCTTGACCATCTGGAACTTGCCGACGATCTCGCGCGCCGTCTTCTCCTCCTCGACCTGCTCGGCGATGAACCACTGGAGCTCGACGAGGGCGGCGAAGGCCTTCTGCTTGAACGCCAGCTCGTAGAGCCGGTCGATCTGGCGCCCGACCTGCTGTTCCTGCTTGAGCGCGGCCTCGAAGACGGCCGGGACCGACGGGAAGGTGCCCGCCGGCTTCGTCATCGCCTTCAGCTCGACCTTGCCCTGGCGGGCGAGGACGAAGTCCAGCAGCTTCATGGCGTGCGTGTGCTCCTCGTCGCTCTGGAGGCGCAGCCACTTCGCGCAGCCGGTGAAGTTCTGCAGCTGGCAATAGGCCGACATCGCCAGGTAGGCGTAGGACGCGCTCAGCTCGGCGTTGATCTGTTCGTTGATGGCGTCGAGAACGGTCTTGGTCATGACTCGCATGCTCCAGTGGAGGACGGACCACGGTCGTGAGAATTCCCACGATTATACCGTGCGCTCTCCGCGACCCGATCGCGCGCCCCACGCACCGCCCAGCCCATCAGCCGGTTCCCCGTGGAATCGGGCTGCCGAAAGTGCTAGAGTGGGTTCTTCGACTGGATTACAGCCTTCAGCCGTGCCCGCGTGAAGAGATCGACGCGAGTCCGAGGTCTCCTCTGAACGCAGTCCACCCGCCGACGCGCCGAATCCATTCGAACCGTCCCGAGACCGGGATGCGTCCGCCGTTGGCGTGAGCCTGCCGCCTCGGGTCGTGGCGACCCGGCGGTCATTCAGAGGAGTCGTGCAACATGGGTCGTAAGCTGTTCGTCGGAAACCTGCCCTACGAGACCGGCGAGGCCGAGCTCCAGGAAATGTTCGAGAAGGTCGGCACGGTCGAGTCGGTGACCATCATGCGCGACATGGCGACGGGCCGCGCGCGGGGCTTCGGCTTCGTGGAGATGGGAAGCGACGAGGACGCGCAGAAGGCGGTCACCGAGCTCGCCCAGGCGCAGCTGGGCGGCCGCACGCTGACGATCAACGAAGCGCGCCCCCGGCCCGAGCGCGGACCCGGCGGCTTCGGCGGCGGCGGCAAGGGCGGTGGCTTCGGCGGAGGCCGCGGCAAGGGCGGACGAGGCGGCGGCAGCCGTCGCGAGCCGCGCTGGTAGCCTGCCGCGCCTTGCGCGACACTCGAAGCGCCCGGTGGCCGCCCGGCCCCCGGGCGCTTTTTCTTTCTTGGATTGGCGCTCCCCCTCCGCTCCGCTCCCGTTCCGTCACGATTTCCGTGGCGATTTCCGTGGCTCATTCCGTGGTACATTCCGCCCATGCGACCACGCGCCGTGATCCTGCTGAGCGTTCTGCTCCTCCTCCGGCTCTCGCCCGCGCTCGCCGACACGTACGCGCGCCAGCCGGACATCGACGTCCAGCACTACACCTTCCAGCTCGCGTTCGACGGCGCCGATGAGATCAGGGGGCGGGCGACCGTGGACGTGCGGTTCGTGCGGGCCGGCGTGACGTCGTTCGCGCTCGACCTCACCAGCCCGGGCGCCGGCGGGACAGGCATGACGGTCACCGAGGTGACCAGCGGAGATCGGACGCTCACCTTCACGCACGACGCCGGCCGCCTGCGGATCGCGCTCGCCGCCGCGCCAGCGGCCGGCGCGATCGAGTCGTTCGTCGTCGTCTATCACGGCAGGCCAGGCGAAGGCCTGAGCTTCACGACGAACGGCTACGGCGACCGCACGGTCTTCGCCGACAACTTCCCGGACCGGGCGCGCGACTGGCTGCCGACCGTGGACCACCCGTCGGACAAGGCCACGTGCGATTTCGTCGTGGACGCGCCCGCCGACGAGCAGGTGGTCGCCAACGGACGGCTCGTCGAGGAGACCGACCTCGCCGGCGGGCGCCGCCGCACGCACTGGCGCGAGGCCGAGCCGATCGCCACCTACCTGATGGTCGTCGGCGTGGCGCACTTCGCCGTGCAGTACGTGGACGAGATGGGCGACGTGCCCGTCGAGACGTGGGTCTACCCGCAGGACCGCGACAAGGGCTTCTTCGACTTCGCGCGCACGCGCCGCGTGCTCGAGTTCTTCAGCGACCGGATCGGCCCCTACGACTACGAGAAGCTGGCCAACGTCGAGTCCACGACGCGCTACGGCGGCATGGAGAACGCCAGCAACATCTTCTACACGGAGCGGGCCGTCACCGGCACGCGCCGGGTGGAGTCCACCGTCGTGCACGAGGTCGCGCACCAGTGGTTCGGTGACGCGGTGACCGAGTCGGACTGGAACCACGCGTGGCTGAGCGAGGGGTTCGCCACCTACTTCACCCACCTCTTCGACGAGTGGGCGTACGGGCGCGACCGGCTCGAGGCGGGCATGGCGCGCGACCGCGACGAGGTGCTCGAGTTCGCCGACCGCAACCCGGACCTGCGCGTGGTGGACGACCGCGTGCCGATCAGGAAGGTCCTGAGCCCCTACACCTACGAGAAGGGCGGCTGGGTGCTGCACATGCTGCGCCGCCGCGTCGGCGACGAGGCGTTCTGGGCGGGCATCCGCACCTACTACCGCACGTACCGCAACGGCAACGCGCTCAGCGAGGACCTCGCGCGCGTCATGTCGGAGGCGTCCGGCCAGGACCTCACGGCCTTCTTCCACCAGTGGCTGTACGAGCCGGGCCAGCCCGAGCTCGCGGCCACGTGGCGCTACGACGCCGCGCGCAAGTCGATCGACCTGCGCGTCGAGCAGACGCAGAAGGGCCCCGTCTTCACGTTCGACCTCGACATCGGCGTCACGCCCGCCCCGGGCGCCACGGCCCGCGTCGAGACCGTCCACGTGACCGATCGGACCCAGTCGTTCTCGATTCCCGCCGACGCGGAGCCGGCCTGGCTCACGCTCGACCCGGACGTGTGGCTCCTGTACCGGGGACGGGTGGCCGGGAGGTAGGGATCCGTTCGGAGGTTCGGAAGGTTCGGGAGGTTCACCGGTGCTCGGGTTCTCAGCGGCGCGAACCAGAGAACCTCCGAACCAGAACCAGAACCAGAACCAGAACTAGAACCAGAACCCGAACCCGAACCCGTGAACCTGCGAACCCGAGAACCCCCGAACCCCCGAACCGACTTCCTGTCACTCACTTCATCGGCAGATGCCTTCTTTGAGCATTCATCTCGACGAGCCGCCGCATTTCCTTGAGCGGGTTGTCGCTGTCGTCGACCTGCAGCCGCAGCACGACGTCGTTGTGCAGCCAGACGCCGCCGTCCTTCTTGACGATCAGCATCGCGGCCGACTCCATGCCGCGCTTGTCGCCGCCGCCGGCCTGCCCGGCGTCGAGCGCCGCCATCAGCCGCATCGACAGGTGCCCGGTCGTCTCCTCGAACGCCTTCACCATGTTGTCGACGACCGCCGGCCCGGCCAGGATGTTGCCCTGCGCGGTGCAGTACTTCCCGCTCTTCTGCCCGGCCCACTCGGACGCCTTCGGGCCGGTGTAGGCGGCGTAGTTCCCCTTGGCGTCCATCACGGCGAACTGCCGGCCGTATTTCGTCCAGTCGTCCGGCCGGGGGTCCGGGTCGCTGTCCCAGATCGCCTTGACGACGGCCTCCGGCGTGATGCCGGCGCGCAGCAGGGCGAGGCCCTGCGGCCCGTAGCTGACGTCCACGATCGCCTGCGTGGCCACGGCGCCCACGCCGGCCTCGGCCCACAGCACGCCGTTGCCGACCGAGAACACCCGCGACTGCACGGCGCCGCCGATCTCGCCGGTGTCCGGGTCGAAGCCGAGGATGGAGAACGTGCCGGTCGGATCGTCGGGGATGTCCCGCCGTTCGGCCCGCGGCGTGGCCAGCGCCACGAACGTCACGACGGCGACGGTCAGGAATACGGGCAGCGCCTTCCGCTTCATGGAGACCTCCTGGTGGAGCGGCTAGACTAGCACGTCTATAATCGCCCCATGCCTTCGCCGTCCGACCCGGCCGATCTCGATTACTCCCCCGCCGAGATGCGGCGGCTGGGCGAAGCGGTGCTCGCCCGGAGCGTCGCGCACCTGGCCACGATCCACACGCAGCCCGCCCGCGGGGACGTCACCGCCGAAGATCTCTGCCGCACGCTGCGCGAGCCGGCGCCCGAGGCGCCGGCGGTGCTCGAGCCGCTGCTCGACCGGCTGTTCGACGAGTGGATTCCCCGTTCGTTCACGACGCCGGGCCCGGGCTATCTGGCCTACATCCCCGGCGGCGGCGTGTACCCCGCGGCGCTCGCCGACCTCATCGCCGACACGACGAACCGCTACACCGGCGTGTGGCTGGCGGCGCCGGCCCTCGTGCAGCTCGAGGCGAACGCGCTCGACTGGATGCGCGAGTGGATGCGGTTCCCGCCCGGCGCGCGCGGCCTGTTCACCACCGGCGGCTCGATGGCCAACTTCAACGCCATCGTGTGCGCGCGCGAGCGGCACCTCGGGCCGGACATCCGGCCGGGCGTCCTGTACGCGTCGACGCAGGTGCACCACTCGGTGCTGAAGTCGGCGAAGCTCGCCGGCATCATGCCCGACCGCGTGCGCGCGATCGACGTGGACGGGGACTTCCGGATGCGGGTGGACCGCCTCGCCGAGGCCGTCGAGGACGACCGCCGCCGCGGCCTCCGCCCGTTCCTCGTCGTCTCGTCCGCCGGCACGACCAACACCGGCGCCGTGGATCCGTTCGACGCGATCGCCGACCTCTGCGCCCGCGAGGGGATGTGGCACCACGTGGACGGCGCGTACGGCGGCTGCTTCCACATCTGCCCCGAGCTGCGGCCGCTGCTGCCGGGTCTCGCGCGCGCCGACTCGGTCACGCTCGACCCGCACAAGGGCCTGTTCCTGCCCTATGGCACGGGCGCGCTGGTCGTGCGCGACGGCGCCGCGCTCAGGGCGGCGCACGCGGCCACGGCGAGCTACATGCCGCACATGGTCGAGGGCGACGAATTCTACGACCCGCAGCAGCACGGCCCGGATCTCTCGCGCGGCTTTCCGGGCCTGCGCGTCTGGCTCACGGTGAAGCTGTTCGGTATGGCGAAGATACGCGCGGCCATCGCCGAGAAGCGCGCGCTCGCCGTGGACGCCGCCGCGCGAATCGCGCGCGAGCCGGGCGTCGTGATGGCCGCGCCGCCGCAGCTCTCGCTCTTCGCGTTCCACCTCGACTGGCCGGGCGCGACCCAGGCGGCGCGCAACCAGGCGACCGCCGAGCTGATGGCGCGCGTGACCGCCCGCCAGAAGGTGATGATCACCGGCTGCGAGGTGGACGGGCGCGTGCTGGCGCGCGTGTGCGTGCTCAGCTTCCGCACCCGCCGGGAACACATGGACACCTGCGTGCAGCACGTGACGGAGGAGACCCGGAAGATCCTGGGAGGTCTATCGTGAGATCCGCGCTTCGATCGCTCCTGACGCCGTTCGCGCTCGTCGTGTCGCTGGCGCTCGCGGCGCCCGCCGCCGCCCAAACGACGTTCACGTTTCCACAGATCCTCGGCTACCCGTTCCCGACCGAGCTCGTCGCCTCACCCGCCGAGCCGGCCATCGCCTGGGTGTTCACGCAGCACGGCGTGCGGAACATCTGGATCGCCCGCGCGCCCGACTACGCGCCGCGCCAGCTCACCGCCTACACCGAAGACGACGGGCAGGAGCTGACGAACGTCGGCTTCTCGAAGGACGGCACGCACCTCGTCTACGTGCGCGGCGGCGACCACGGCGCCAACTGGCCCGCGCAGGGCAACCTGATGCCGGACCCGGCGAGCAGCCCCGTCCAGCCGAAAATGCAGATCTGGTCGGTGGCCGTCGCCGGCGGCGCTCCGGTGCTGGTGGCCGAAGGCGACGTGCCCGCGGTCTCGCCGGCGGGCGACCGCGTCGTGTTCGAGCGCGACCGCCAGCTGTGGGTGGCGCCGATCGACGGGAGCACGCCGGCCGAGCGGCTGCTGTTCGCGAAGGGCGCGAGCGAGGACGCGCAGTGGTCGCCGGACGGATCGCGCGTGGCGTTCGTCTCGAGCCGCGGCGACCACAGCTTCATCACGATCTTCACGAGCGCCGGCCAGCCGCTCCGCTACATGGCGCCGTCCACGTCGCGCGACTCGATGCCGCGCTGGTCGCCCGACGGCACGCGCCTCGCGTTCGTGCGGCAGCCCGGCCGGGGCGGCGCGCGCGGCCCGCTCCTCGAGTCGCGGCCGCAGCCGTGGGCCATCTGGGTGGCCGACGCCGCCACCGGCGACGCGCGGCCCGTGTGGCAGAGCCCCGAAACGCTGCGCGGCTCCTACCCGCGCGTGGCGGGCGGCGCGAACCTGCGGTGGGCGGCGGGCGACCGGCTGGTCTACCTCTCGTACGAGGACGGCTGGCCGCATCTCTACTCGGTCGACGCCGCGGGCGGCTCGCCGATCAAGCTCACCGCGGGCGACTTCATGGTCGAGGACGTGGCGCTCAGCCCCGACCGGCGCACGCTCGTCTACAACGCGAACACGGGCGACACGCCGAACGACATCGATCGGCGCCACCTCTTCAAGGTGCCGGTGGATCGCGCGGCGCCGGTGGCGCTCACGCGCGGCGAGACGCTCGCGTGGGCGCCGGTCGTGACCGCCGACGGCACCACGGTCGCGTACCTCGGCAGCGACGCGCAGCACCCCGGTTTGCCGATGGTCATGCCGCTGGCGGGTGGCGCGGCGCGGTCCATTGCCGCGTCCGAGCTGCCGGCCGACTTCCCCGCCGCCGCGCTCGTCACGCCGCAGGCCGTGACGTTCCGGGCGCCGGACGGCACGACCGTCCACGGCCAGCTGTTCAAGTCGGCGAACGGCGCGGCGAAGCGGCCGGCGGTGGTGTTCGTCCACGGCGGCCCGCCGCGGCAGATGCTGCTCGGCTGGCACTACATGTACTACTACTCGAACTCGTACGCCGTGAATCAGTACCTCGCCAGCCGCGGCTTCGTCGTCCTGTCGGTGAACTACCGGCTCGGGATCGGGTACGGCTACGAGTTCCACCAGCCCGAGGACGCGGGCGCGCGCGGCGCGTCCGAGTACCAGGACGTGCTGGCCGGTGGGCACTACCTGCAGGGGCGCGCCGACGTGGACGCGGCGCACATCGGGATCTGGGGCGGGTCGTACGGCGGCTACCTCTGCGCGCTCGCGCTCGGCCGGAACTCCGACGTGTTCGCGGCGGGCGTGGACTGGCACGGCGTGCACACGCGCGTGCGGCCGATCGACCTCGACCTGCTCACCGCGGGCATCGTCGGCGACGGCGTCACCGAGGCCGACGTGAAGCAGGCGCTGCAGGTGGCGTGGCGCTCGTCGCCGGACGCCTCGGTGGTGACGTGGCGCTCGCCGGTGCTGCTCATCCAGGGCGACGACGACCGGAACGTGGAGTTCTCGCAGACCGTGGACCTCGCCCAGCGGCTGCGCGCGAAGGGCGTGGAGTTCGAGGAGCTCGTCATCCCGGACGAAATCCACGATTTCCTGCGCTATGCGAGCTGGCTGAAGGCCGACGAGGCCACGGCGGAGTATTTGATCAGGAAATTGAGGTAGGGGCGACCTGACAGGTCGCCCCTACGCCTTGCGCGCGGCGACCGACGCGACGTGGTCGCCGTCGACGGCGCCCTCGCGCGCGTCGACGATCTCGAGCGGCGCCACGAGGCGGGCGAGCTCGCCGGGCTCGAGCAGGAACGCCGGGTTCGACGGCTTCCGGCTCGCCTCGGCGTGCGCCCGCGTGAAGGTCTCGTAGACGAGCAGCCCGCCGGGCCTGAGCGCGCGCACGAGCGCCGGGAACAGCGGCCGGTGCAGGTACCGGAAGCCGACGATGAGGTCGAACGCCTCGTCGCCGAGATCGACGGCGTCGCCCTCGAGGTCGCGGGCCTGCGCCTCGACCGGAAGGCCGAGGCGCGAGGCGGTGGCGCTCAGCCGGGCGATGGCGTCCTCGTCGCGGTCGATGGCCGTCACCGTGTAGCCGGCGCCGGCGAGAACGAGCGCGTGGCGCCCGGCGCCGCACGCCGCGTCGAGCGCGCGCCCGCCGGGCGGCAGCTGACGCCCCTGCCTGAGCAGCCATTCCGACGGCCCGCGCATCCGCCCGGGCTCGAACTCCCGCGGCCCGGACCAGCCCGACATGCCGCCCAGCAGGTTGATCACGTCGGGCACGCCGGCCCTCGTGAGCACCTGCGACGCGCGCACGCTGCGCACGCCGTGCTCGCAGACGACGAGCACGGGACGCGGCTCGCGCGGCAGCACGGCCGGCGCCGACACGGCGAAGTCCACCGGCAGGAGGAGCGCCCCCGGAATGTGACCGAGCCGCTCGTACTCGCCCGGCGTCCGCACGTCGAGCACGGTGACGTCTCCCTCTCGCACGAGCGGCTCCGCCTCGGCGGGCCCGATCGAGCGGTATTCGGCCCGCCCCGGCGCGACGCTTGTCTGTGGCATACCGGTAGCGTATCAGAGGAAGGGCCGCCCGGGCGACCTGCTATGCTGTCGCGCATGTCGACGGCCGGCTCCTCCCGCCTCTCGCTGGTCTTCTCCAGTCTCGGGCACGGCTACATGCACGTCTTCTCGGTGTACTTCTACCTCGTCGTGCTGCCGCTGGAGCGCGAGTGGCGGCTTCCCTACTCCGATCTCATCGAGCTGTGGACGGTCGGGTCTCTGCTCATCGGCGCGCTCGCGCTGCCACTCGGGTGGATCGCGGACCGCTGGAGCGCCACCGGCATGATGATCGTGTTCTTCGTCGGCCTGGGCGGCTCGGCGATCGCGTGCGGCCTCGCGCCGTCGCCCTTCTGGCTGTGGGTGGGGCTGTGCCTGCTCGGCGCGTTCGCGGCGATCTATCACCCGGTGGGTCTGCCGTGGCTGGTCAGGACGTCGCGGAGCCGCGGCAAGGCGCTCGGCATCAACGGCATCTTCGGCAGCATGGGCGTCGCGGCGGCCGGTCTCGTGGCGGGCGCGCTCATCGACCTCGCCGGCTGGCGCGTGGCGTTCGTCGTGCCGGGCGCCGTGGTGATTGCCACCGGCCTGGTCATGTGGGGCTGCGTCCGGACGGGCCTGGTCAGCGACGGCACGGGCGCCGACGCCGCCCCCGCCGCGGCGCCCGCCAGCCGCGGCGACCGGCGGCGCGCCTTCGGCGTGCTGCTGGTCACGATGTTCGGCGGCGCGATCATCTATCAGTCGACGCTGGCCGTGCTGCCCAAGCTGTTCGAGGTCCGGCTCGGCGATCTCGTCGGCCACGGCACCTTCGGGGTGGGCGCCCTCGTGGCCGTCGCGTACGGCCTGGCGGGCCTGAGCCAGATCGCCGCCGGCCACCTCGCCGACCGCTACCCGCTGAAGCGGGTCTACGTGATCGCGATCGCGTGCCAGGCGCCGCTGCTGTGGGCCGCGGCGCACGTCGGCGGGCTGCCGCTCGTGCCGATCGCGACGCTGATGATCATCGCGAACACGGCGTCGCTCCCCGCAGAGAACATCCTGCTGGCCGAGACGGCGCCGCGGCGTCAGAGCGCCGCCTTCGGCGTCAAGTTCGTGCTCAGCTTCGGCGCCGCGCCGCTCGCGATCCGCGTCGTCGCCTTTGCGACCGAGCACGCCGCCGGTCTCTTCTGGCTGTTCGCCGCGCTCGCCGTCACGTCGGCGGCGGTCACCATCGCGGCGCTCTTCCTGCCGGCCCGCGCCCCGGTCCCCGCCGCTCCTGCGTGACGGCCCGAGGACATTCCGCCACGAGTCTCACCACGAAGGCCACGAGGCACGCGAAGGGGTGTCCTACAGCTACCGGCAGATCCCGGCGCGGGTGGAGATGAGCGTCTTCACGCCGCCGTCGGCCTCGACCTCGACGACGGCGTAGTTCTCGCTCTCCCAGCCCGACCACTGGCCCACCCAGAGATAGCGGCCGTCGGCGCGCAGCAGGCCGAGCGGGAGCAGCACCGTGATGCCGTAGCGGTCGCAGTCGCTGAGGCGCGCCACCAGCTTGACGGCGGGCGCGCCGTCGCGCGGCACGACGATCCAGCCCGCCTCGAACGTCAGGAGATCGCAGGGCCGGGAGGGATCGTCGTCGGGCCGGGGATAGCGGCGCACCGCCTCCACGTAGTAGACGAACGAGCCGGGCGCGAGCCACGGCGCCCGATACGCCGCCTCGAGGCTCACGGGCCCCGCCGTCCGCGCTTCCGCGCCGAGGGGGTGAAACCAGCCGTAACGCGCCTGGCGGCGGACCTCGTCGGACTCGGCCTCGTCGAACGGCGTCTTCAGCAGCGCCTCGATCCGGCGCCACTCGACCGATCCTTCGGTCACGGCGTCGACGGGCTCGACTTCTTGCGCGCCCGACACCGCGAGGCCGATCTTCGGGTAGGGCTGGACCACGGGCGGCGGGACGGGCTGCGTCAGCTCGTAGTCCGTCCTCAGTCCCACCATGCCCTCGCACTCGACGGGCGTCCAGGCCGGCGCGGTGACCTTGAGGGGATGGTGGTCGCCGTCCGGCGTCCAGAGCGTCCAGTCCAGCCGCGGCGTGTCGTCCGGCCACCACTTCGCCGGCACGTCGCGCAGCGCGATCGGCACGTCGACCTTCTCGGGCGGCGCGGGCCAGTCGTTCCTCCAGCGCCGGCCGTCGAAGCTGGCGAACGGCAGGAGGATGGCGTCGCGGCGGAGCACGGCGAGGGCGAACGGCAGCGGCGCCTCGCCGAAGGAGATGGCCGGAGAGGAGGAGACGAGCAGCCCGGCCGCGAGTGCGGTGAGGATGGACAGGCGTCGCATGGCCGTCCCGTGGGTCCCGTCAGGCGAGGGTTCCGGCGTCGCGGGTAGATTGTGCGGCGTCGATCAGGCGAAGTCAATGCAGGAGGTTCGGGGGTTCGGGGGTGCTCGGGTTCGGGGGTGCTCGGGTTCGGGTTCGCGGGTTCGGGTTCGCGGGTTCCGGGTTCGGGGGTTCCGGGTTCGGGGGTTCCGGGGTTCCAGAGGGAAGAACCTGTGAACCTGGGAACCCGAGAACCCCCGAACTCCCGAACCGACACGTTTCACCCTCAGATATAATCACTCCCATCCATGTCGGAGAACTACCGCGCGACTCGTTTCCGCTGCTCGTGGCCCTGGGAGATCCTCGTGCTGCTCTGCGACGGGCGGATCGTATGCGGGTGCGCCGACCCCTACGCGAAGCGCGTGCTCGGCGACGCGCGGCGCGAGTCGGTCTCGGCCGTGTGGACGGGCGCGACGCTCACGGCGCTGCGCGCCGACCTGAACGGCGGCGGATTCGAGCTTCTGCGGCGACTGCCCGCTCAAGCTGCCGCTGGCCGAGGGCGAGCCGGCGCCCGTCCGCCCGCTCGACGCCGGCCCGCTGCCCGGCCGGCTCTTCATCGAGTGCACGGCGGCCTGCAACATCTCGTGCTTCCAGGCGTGCTGCGCGCCCGAGACCGGCATCACGCGCACGCGCCAGGCCGGCATGCTCGACTTCGACCTGTTCACGCGCGTCGTGGACGAGGCCGGCCCCACCCTCGGGCGGATCGACTTCTTCAACTACGGCGAGACGTTCCTGCACAAGCGCGCCGTGGAGATGTGCGAGTACATCAAGGCGCGCTTCCCGCACGTCTACCTCTACACGAGCACCAACGGCCTCGCCCTGAGCGAGGCGCAGGCGCGCCGCCTCGCCCGCTCGAACATCGACGAGGTCACCTTCTCGATCGACGGCGCCACCCAGGAGAGCTACGCGCGCTACCGCCAGCGCGGGCGCCTCGACGTGGCGCTCGCGAACCTGCGCGCGATGGCGGACGAGAAGCGCCGCGGCGGGCGGGACCTGCCCTTCCTCAACTGGCGCTACATCCTCTTCACGTGGAACGACAGCGACGAGGAGATGGCGCTCGCGCGCCGGCTGGCCGCCGAGATTGGCGTGGACCGCCTGACCTGGGAGATCACCGACCACCCCGAGGACTCGTTCTCGCGGCGCTTCGCGCCGGGCACGGCCGAGCTCGAGCGCATCCGGCACCAGGTGTGGGATACGAGCCGCCTGGGCAACGCCATCGACGGCGCCACGCCCCGCGCGCGCATCGACGTCGAGCCGGGCAACGGCCGCGACCTCTTTGTCGCCCGGCCGGGCGAGCCCGTCGTCATCCGCACGCGCGTCCACAATCTGTCCACCCGGCCCTTCCCCGCCAAGGCGACCTACGGCCGCCGCCTCGTCCGGCTCGGCGCCCAGCTCTGCCGTTCGGACGGGACGCTCCTGAACCTGGACCACGCCCGGGCGTGGCTGCCCCAGACGATCGAAGGAGGCGGCCAGACCGACGTGACCATCGAGGTGCCGGCCCCGCCCCAGGCGGGCGACTACCAGCTGCGCTTCGACCTGGTCTTCGAGGGCGTCGACTGGTTCGAGCACTGCGGCTCGCCGGTGACCGTCCGGC
Organism: uncultured Acidobacteriota bacterium; assembly: GCA_963812185.1. Lineage (GTDB taxonomy): Bacteria > Acidobacteriota > Vicinamibacteria > Vicinamibacterales > JAHECP01 > JAHECP01. The sequence goes on along the minus strand of CAWEUE010000004.1, from coordinate 1,297,621 downwards.
CCCTCCAGGTCCGCTAGCTCAGCCGTCAAGAAGACCCGCCGGCCGGGCCTGAGGGCCGGGTCCGGAAACCCGGCACGCGCGGCTTGACCGCGGCCCCCTATTCACCCTTAAAATACTGATTAAGACAAGGTTCCACTTGTCTATACATTTTGGAACGAGGCACTCATGGCTTCTGCGGTTCCATCTCCGTCCCACCTGCACGCCGCCGCCATCCAGGCCCTCCGAGGGCGCGACCTGCGCACGCTGCGCGACCTCTCCCGCGAGGAGATGCGCGCCCTGCTCGAGCGCGCCCGCCAGATGAAGGCCGGCCCGGCCGGCTTCACGACGGCCCTGGCCGGCAAGACGCTGGCGATGATCTTCGAGAAGCCGTCGCTCCGGACGCGCGTCACCTTCGACGTCGGCATGTTCCAGCTGGGCGGCCACGCGATCTACCTGTCGCCGGCCGAGATCAGCATGGGCAAGCGCGAGTCCACCTACGACGTGGCCAAGAACCTCGAGCGGATGGTGCAGGGCATCATGATCCGCACCTTCGCGCAGGCGATCGTGGACGACCTGGCCCGGTCGGCCACCGTCCCCGTGATCAACGCGCTCACCGACTTCGCGCACCCGTGCCAGGGCCTGGCCGACTACCTGACGATGCTGGAGGCGAAGCACGAGCTGGCGGGCCTGAAGGTGGCCTACGTGGGCGACGGCAACAACGTCACCCATTCCCTCGCGCACGGCGCGGCGCTCGTCGGCGCCCATCTCGCCGTCGCGACGCCGGCCGGCTACGAGCCCGCGAAGGAAGTCGTCGGCTGGGCGATCGAGCACGGCGCCACGATCACGCTCACCCAGGACCCGCGCGAGGCGGTCGAGGGCGCGGACGTGGTCTACACCGACACGTGGACGAGCATGGGCCAGGAGGCCGAGGCCGAGAAGCGGCGGAAGATCTTCGGGCCCTATCAGGTGAACGAGGCGCTGTTCGGCCGCGCCAGGCCCGACGCGATCTTCATGCACTGCCTGCCGGCGCACCGCGGCGAGGAGGTCACCGACCCGGTGATCGATTCCCCGCGCTCGGTGGTCTTCACCCAGGCGGAGAACCGGCTCCACGTCCAGAAGGCCGTGCTCGCGTCGGTGATGGGGTAAGAGGACGTGCGTCCCATACTGAGGAAGACGGCGCTCGTCGCCATCGGCGGCAACTCGCTCATCCGGGCGGGCGAGCCGGCCTCGCTCGAGGGCGAGCTGCGGCAGGCCGGCGCGACGGCGCGCGCCGTCGCATCGCTGGTGGCCGACGGGTGGCGCCTGCTCGTCACCCACGGCAACGGCCCGCAGGTCGGGGCGGCGCTCGTCCGGTCGGAGCGCGCCGCGGAGGAAGTCTACCCGCTCACGCTCAACGTGTGCGGCGCCGTCACGCAGGGCGAGATCGGCTACGTCCTCCAGCAGGCGCTCGGCCGCGAGCTGGCGGCGCGGCAGGTCGGGCGCCCCGTGGCCACGGTCCTCACCCAGGTCGTGGTGTCCGAGACGGACCCGGGGTTCGCCGACCCGACCAAGCCCATCGGCCCCTTCTACACGGCCTCGGAGGCCGCGCGGCGGCGGCAGCTCGGCTGGACGCTCGTCGAGGATGCCGCGCACGGGTTCCGGCGCGTGGTGGCGTCGCCCGAGCCGATTGAGGTGGTCGAGGCCGAGGTCATCCGCGCGCTCGTCGACCGCGGCGTGCTGGTCGTGGCGCTCGGCGGCGGCGGCATCCCGGTGGTGCGCCGCGGCGACGCGCTCGTGGGCGTCGACGCGGTGATCGACAAGGACCGCGCGTCGGCGCTGCTCGCGAGCCGGCTGCGCGTGGAGCTGCTGGTCATCTCGACCGGCGTCGATCGGGTCTGCCTCGACTACCGGAAGCCGGGAGAGCGCCCGCTCGACGAGGTCACGATGGAGGAGCTCGAGCGGCACTACCGCGCGGGCCAGTTCCCGCCCGGCTCGATGGGGCCGAAGATCGAGGCGGCGCTGCGTTTTCTGCGCGACGGCGGCGGCGAAGTGATCATCACCTCCCCGGAACGCCTCGCCGAGGCCGTGGCCGGGCGGGCGGGCACGCACGTGCTCGGCAGCGCCCGGACCCGGACGGCGGCCGTGCCGGCGGAGCTCGGCGGCACACGGGGCTGAGTGGAGGCTGAGCTGCCGCAGCCGCAAACGAGCGGCAGCGAGTGAGCCACGCGAGCGGCGCGGGGCAATGGGGCCCCCGCAAGCGAGCGTGTAGGGGGGTCCGCGGGGGCGAAGCCCCCCGGTCTGATTATGCCGGTCACCGACTATCTCGAGCTCGAAGAGCAGTACGGCGCCCACAACTACCACCCGCTGGACGTGGTGATCGCGCGCGCGGAAGGCGTGTGGATGTACGACGTGGACGGCAAGCGCTACCTGGACTGCCTGGCGGCCTACTCCGCCGTCAACCAGGGGCACTGCCATCCGCGGATCGTGAAGGCCGCGACCGATCAGGCGCGGCGGCTCACGCTCACCTCGCGCGCGTTCCGCAACGACCAGTTCCCGCTGCTGCTCAAGCAGCTGCACGACCTGACGGGCATGGACATGGCGCTCCTGATGAACTCGGGCGCCGAGGCCGTGGAGACGGCGCTGAAGGCGGCCCGCAAGTGGGGCCACAAGGTGAAGGGCATCCCCGAGGGGAAGGCCGAGATCATCGTCTGCGCGAACAACTTCCACGGCCGCACGATCACGATCGTCAGCTTCTCCACCGACGAGCAGTACCGCGACGGCTTCGGGCCGTTCACGCCCGGCTTCACAGTGATCCCGTTCGGCGACGCCGACGCGCTCGAGAAGGCGATCACGCCGAACACCTGCGCGTTCCTCGTGGAGCCGATCCAGGGCGAAGCGGGCATCGTCATCCCGCCCGACGGCTACCTGAAGCGCGCCGAGGCGATCTGCCGCAAGAACCGCGTGCTCCTCATCACCGACGAGATCCAGTCGGGGCTCGGCCGCGCGGGCACGCTCTTCGCGCACCAGCACGACGGCGTGAAGCCCGATGCCATCATCATCGGCAAGGCGCTCGCCGGCGGCCTCTACCCCGTCTCGGCGTTCCTCGCCAATCGCGAGGTCATGGACGTGTTCAAGCCGGGCGACCACGGCAGCACGTTCGGCGGCAACCCGCTGGCCTGCGCCATCGCGCGCGCCGCGCTCGACGTGATCGTCGACGACAAGCTGGTCGAGCGCTCCGCGAAGCTCGGCGCCTACCTCCTCGACCAGCTCAAGAAGATCCAGAGCCCGGTCGTCAAGGAGGTCCGCGGCCGCGGCCTGTGGATCGGCATCGAGCTGACCGGCCCCGCGCGGCCCTACTGCGAGGCGCTGCAGGCCGAGGGGATTCTCTGCAAGGAGACGCACGAGCACGTCATCCGCATCGCCCCGCCGCTCGTCATCGAGATGGACGAGGTGGACTGGGCGCTCGAGCGCATTCGCAAGGTGCTGACGAAGTAATGCCCGGGGAATGCCCACGGAATGCCCGGGCAACGGGCCGGGCTGAGAACTCAGAACTCACGACTCAGGACTTGTAACTCACGACTAACGGCTAACGAAGCAACCGAGGCGATCAATGGAACGCATCAAGACACTCATCATGGGAGCGGCCGGCCGGGACTTCCATAACTTCAACGTCTACTACCGCGAGAACGACCACTACGACGTCGTGGCGTTCACGGCGAACCAGATCCCGAACATCGCCGGACGGAAGTACCCGGCGGCGCTGGCGGGCACGCTGTACCCGCAGGGTATCCCGATCCACCCGGAGGAGGAGCTCGGCGAGCTCATCCGCAAGCACGGCGTGCAGGAGGTCGTGTTCGCCTACAGCGACGTGCCCTACGCCTACGTCATGGGGCGCTCGGCGCTCGTGAACGCGGCCGGCGCCGACTTCAAGCTGATGGGCTCGGCGACCACGATGATCAAGAGCAAGAAGCCGGTCGTGAGCATCTGCGCCGTGCGCACCGGCTGCGGCAAGAGCCAGACGACGCGCCGCGTCGCCGCGCTCCTGCGCGGGGCGGGCCTCAAGGTGGCCGCCGTGCGGCACCCGATGCCCTACGGCGACCTCGAGAAGCAGCGCGTGCAGCGCTTCGCCAGCCTCGACGACCTCAAGAAGCACGACTGCACGATCGAGGAGATGGAGGAGTACGAGCCGCACATCGTCGCCGGCACGCTGGTGTTCGCGGGCGTGGACTTCGGCGCCATCCTGGCCGAGGCCGAGAAGGAAGCGGACGTGGTCCTGTGGGACGGCGGCAACAACGACATGCCGTTCTACAAGCCCGACCTGCACATCGTGGTGACCGACCCGCTGCGCGCCGGGCACGAGGTCTCCTACTACCCCGGCGAGGCCAACCTCCGCATGGCCGACGTCGTCGTGATCAACAAGATCGATTCAGCCGACCCGGACGCCGTCGAGGTCGTGCGCCGGAACATCCGCGCGGTCAACCCGAACGCGGTCGTCATCGACGCCGCGTCGCCGCTGACGGTGGACCACCCCGAGCGCATCCCCGGCAAGCGGGCGCTCGTCATCGAGGACGGCCCGACGCTCACGCACGGCGAGATGAAGATCGGCGCCGGCACGGTGCTGGCCCGGAAGCTGGGCGCCGCCGAGCTCGTGGACCCGCGGCCGTACGCGGTGGGCACGATCGCCGACACGTTCAAGAAGTACCCGGGCATCGGGATCCTGCTGCCGGCCATGGGCTACGGCGACCAGCAGGTGAAGGACCTCGAGGCGACGATCGACAAGGCCGAGGCCGACGTCGTCGTGATCGGCACGCCGATCGACCTCAGCCGCATCGTGAAGATCAAGAAGCCCACGGCCCGCGTGCGCTACGAGCTGCAGGAGATCGGCCAGCCCACGCTCGAGACCGTGCTGAAGCCGATCCTGGCGCGGGCGCGCAAGGGCGAGGCCGTCGGCGCGTAGCCGGTTCACCGTGGGGGCGGTCTCGAGCCGGCCCTGGCCATGGGCCGCCTGAAGGCGGCCCCCACGTCCGCTTGCGTCAGTTGCTCAGTGCTGCAGGACGTTCATGGGCACGCGGGCGGCCCTGAGCGCGGCCGGTGACAGGCCGAGCGACATCTTCAACGCGAATTCCTCGCGGCGCGCCGTCACGTCGTGCGCCACCATGGCGGCCCTTCATCATAATCGTAATCACTTATAAGTGATATGTACTTGCGTATATCACTTATGAGTGATATCGTGCGGGCATGAGACGGCGCCAGGAATCACCTAGCCGTGATAAGCCGAAGCCAGAATCACTTAGAAGTGATATCCAACAGGCACTATCTGGGGCGCTTCGCCAGGCCAGACTCAGAAAGCACCTCAGCCAGGAGGAACTGGCGGGCCGGCTGGGCCTGCGGCAGCGGCAGATCTCCGATCTCGAACGCGCCACCTTCGACCCTCGGTTGTCGACCATCCAGAACGTCGCGCGGGCCCTCGACCTGGACCTGATGCTCGTCCCCAGCCATCTCATTTCGGCGGTCGAGGCGCTTCAGCGCGCCGGCCGCGACGCCGCCAGCCGGCCGATGTACGCGCTCGGTGACGACGAGGCGTCCGGCGACGAGGACGACGAGGCGCACGTCGAGATCGGAGAGACTCGCGAGCCTGGCGGCCCAGCCGACCGCGCGCCCGACCCGCGCAAGGGACAGCCATGACGGCACCGGCCGCCGCCCGCGCGCGCGATCGCAGCTCCGTGCAGGCGCTCGACGTGCGGCTCGGTCAGACCCTGGTCGGGCGGCTCACCCACCTCGGCAACGAGGCCCTCATCTTCACCTTCGACCGGGGGTACGTCGAAGCCGGCGCCGATCGTCCGGCGCTCAGCCTCGGGTTCAAGGCCGCCGACGGCGGCCTCGTCGAGCAGACGCGCCCCACGCACGTCCGGCTGCCGCCCTTCTTCTCGAACCTGCTGCCGGAAGGGCACCTCCGCGGGTACCTCGCGGCACGCGGCGGGGTCCATCCGGATCGTGAGTTCTTCCTCATCGCATTGCTCGGCGCCGACCTCCCCGGCGCGATCGAGGTCCACCCGGCCGACCGCACGGCGCCTCCGGCCGGGGGCGACGAGCCGCAGCGCGTCCGCGTGGACGGTCCGCCGTTCCGCTTTTCGCTGGCCGGCGTTCAGCTCAAGTTCTCGGCGCTGATGGAGACGCCCAGGGGGTTGACGCTGCCGGTTGACGGCGTCGGGGGCGATTGGATCGTGAAGCTGCCCTCGCCGCGATTCGAGGCGGTGCCGGAGAACGAGTACGCGATGATGACGCTGGCCGGCGCCGTCGGCATCGCCGTTCCCGAGGTGCGGCTCGTGGCCACGAAGGACATCGGGCGGCTGCCGCGCGAGCTGCCCGAGGCGTTCGGCCAGAGCCTGGCGGTGCAAAGATTCGACAGGCCGCGCGCCGGTGAACGTGCGCACATCGAAGATTTCGCGCAAGTCTTCGGCGTCTATCCGGAACGCAAGTACGAGCGCGCGAGCTATGGGAGCATCGCTCGTGTGCTCTGGCTCGAGGCGGGAGAAGAGGCCGTCACCGAATACACCCGCCGGCTTGCGTTCAACGTGTTGATCGGCAACGCCGACGCCCATTTGAAGAATTGGTCGCTGATCTATCCGGATCGTCGGACGCCCAGGCTGGCCCCGGCGTACGATCTCGTCGGCACGGTTTCGTACATCCCGGCCGATCGCCTGGCTTTGTCGCTCGGCGGCACGAAGGCCTTCGCCGAAGTCGACATCGAGCGCTTCCGCAGACTGGCCGAAGCAGCCGGGCTGCCCGTCCGCCTCGTGCTGCGGACGGCCCGAGAGACGGCCGAGAAGGTCCGCGACCTCTGGCCCATCCACGAACCGCTGCGAGCGCTCCCGGCGCGCATTCGCGAAGCCGTCGCCGCGCACATGCACACGGTGCCGCTGTAGGAACCGGTGAACTCGAGGTGAACCCGATCATGCCGTCCCTCCGTGCGAACGCGCCACTTCACCCCGTCCCCCGCGGCCGCGAGGTCTACTGCAATCGCACGCTCAACCTGCGCGCGATCAAGGCCGTCGGCTACGACATGGACTACACGCTGATCCACTACAAGGTGGACGCGTGGGAGCAGCGCGCCTACGCCTACCTCAGACAGAAGCTGGACGACCAGGGCTGGCCCGTGGCCGACCTGGAGTACCAGCCGAGGCTCGCGATGCGCGGCCTCGTGATCGACACGGCGCTCGGCAACATCGTCAAGGCCGACCGCTTCGGCTACGTCCGCATGGCCAGCCACGGCACGCGGCGCCTGGCGTTCGACGAGCAGCGCCGCGCCTATTCGCGCGAGCTGGTCGAGCTCGGCGAGCCGCGCTGGCTCTTCCTGAACACGTTCTTCTCGCTGTCCGAGGCGTGCATGTACGCCCAGCTCGTGGACCGCTTCGACGCCCGCCGCTTCGGCGACATCGTGGGCTACGCCGACCTGTGGCGGCAGGTGCACCGCGCGCTGGACGAGACCCACGCGGAGGGCCGCCTGAAGGCCGAGACCGTCGCGGAGCCCGAGCGCTACGTGGAGGCCGACCCCGAGGTGGCGCTCGCGCTCCTCGACCAGAAGGCCTCCGGCAAGCGCCTCCTGCTCGTGACCAACTCCGACTGGGAGTACACCCGGCAGGTGATGGAGTCGTGCCTCGAGCCGCAGCTGCCCGACGGCATGAAGTGGCGCGAGCTCTTCGAGCTGGTCGTCGTCTCGGCGCACAAGCCCACCTTCTTCTCGCACGTCGCGCCGGCCTTCGAGGTCGTCAACGACGACGGGCTGCTGCGGCCGGTCACCGGGCCGCTGCGCCATTCCGGCGTCTACGTGAGCGGCAGCGCCACGCTCGTCGAGCGGTACCTGGGCCTGTCGGGCGCCGAGATCCTGTACGTCGGCGACCACCTGTACGTGGACGTCCGCGTGACGAAAGACATCCTGCGGTGGCGCACGGCGCTCCTGGTGCGCGAGCTCGAGGGCGAGCTGAACGAGTCGGAGGCGGCCGCGGAGGAGCAGGCGCGGCTCGACGCGCTCATGGCCGAGAAGGCCGCGCTCGAGTTCGAGCACGCGCAGATCCGGCTCGAGCTGCAGCGGCTGCAGCAGCGCTACGGCCCGCCGCCGACCGCCACCGCCCCGGCGCTCGAGGCGCGGTCGAGCGAGCTGCGCGCCCGGCTCGAGCGGCTCGACCAGGAGATCGCGCCCATCGCCGCGGCGCTCGGGCGCCTGTTCAACCCCATCTGGGGCCCGCTCATGCGCACCGGCGGCGAGAAGAGCCACCTGGCGTGGCAGGTCGAGCGCTACGCCGACATCTACACGTCGCGCGTGTCCAACTTCCTCTACCAGACGCCGTTTGCCTACCTGCGCCCCCCGCGCGGCACGCTGCCGCACGAGGTGGGGGACTGACGGGTCGGACAGGGGGCAGGGGGCAGGGGGCAGGAAGACCTTCTGTCGCGCTGCAACTGCGTGTCAACCGGCTGTTTCTGACCGCTGACCGCTGCCCCCCTGACCGCTACCGAGGGAACCTCCTTGCGTTTCATCCGTATATTACCTACAGTTAGAACTTAACATGCGCACCTTTCTCGGTGAATTCGAACAGCTGCTCCTCTTCGCCCTGCTGCATCTCGAAGACGACGCGTACGGCGTGTCGATTCGCCGGCTGATCGAATCGCGCGCGGGACGGACGGTTTCGGCCGGCGCGGTGTACACGGCGCTCGAGCGGCTGGAACGGCGGGGCTTCGTCGCGTCGCGCCTGGGCGAGCCGACGCCCGAGCGCGGCGGCAAGCGCAAGCGGTACTACCGTCTCGAGGCGCCCGGCCACCTGGCGCTCGAGCGATCGCGGGACGCGCTGGCCCGGATGCAACGGGGCCTCGCGCCCGGGCTCGCACCGAAATGACGGGCGCGCCACGGCTCGACCGTTCGCCCGCGCCGCCGCGCGCCGCCTTGTGGCTGCTCCGCATCGGCCTCGACGCCGGCGCCTACGAGACGATCGCGGGCGATCTGCTCGAGGAGTTCGCCGTCGAGGTCGGGCCGCGGGCCGGGCGCCGCGCCGCCCGCCGCTGGTTCTGGCGTCAGGCGTGGAGCTCGGTGGTGGCGCGCCGCACGCGGCGCCGCGCGATCGTCGAGCCGGCCGCGCGCACGGGAGCGATTCGCATGCCCTCACTCCTGCAGGATCTCCGGTACGGCTGGCGCACGTGGCGCGCGCATCCGGGCTTCGCGCTCGCGGCCGCGTGCACGCTCGCGCTCGGCATCGGCGCGACGACCACCGTGTTCGGCCTCGTGAACGCGCTCGTGCTGCGGCCGCTGCCCTACCACGACCCGGGCCGCGTGGCGTTCCTCCTGGGCTGGAACACGGCGCGCGACCAGATGCGCTTCAACCTGCCCTACGCGGACTCGCAGGATCTGGCCGCGCGGAGGAACGTGTTCGAGCAGGTCGCGGTGTACCGCGGCTGGACGGCGAACCTGAGCGGCGGCGGCCTGCCCGAGCGCGTGACGGCCTACCGCGTGTCGGCGAACACCTTCCGCCTGCTCGGCGTGGACGCCGCCCTCGGCCGCACCTTCGCGCCCGACGAAGCCGAGCCGGGACACGACCGCGTCGTCGTGCTCAGCCACGGCCTGTGGACGCGCCGCTTCGGCGGCGACCCCGGCGTCGTCGGCCGGACGATCGAGCTGAACGGCGCGCCCTACACGGTCGTCGGCGTCATGCCTCGCGCCTTCGAGTTCCCGGTCTTCAACTTCAAGGGCGATCTGTGGACGCCGCTCGCCATCGACGCGTCGTGGACGCCGCCCGTGCGCGCGGACTCGCCCTGGGTGGTCGCCATCGCGCGGCTGGCGCCCGGCGCCACGCCCGCGTCGGCGCAGACCGACGCGGCGGCGGTCATGCGTCGGCTCGCCGCCGAGCACCCGAAGACGAACGCCGCGCTCGGGGTGCGTGTCGTTCCGATGGGCACGCTGGGCAGCCAGCAGGCGGGCGCGGCGTTCGCGGCCATGGCCGTCGCGGTCCTCCTCGTGCTGCTCGTCGCGTGCGCCAACGTGGCCAACCTGCTGCTGGCGCGGTCGCTGGCGCGCGGCCGCGAGATGGCCGTGCGCGCGGCGCTCGGCGCCGGCCGCGGACGGCTCGTCCGGCAACTGCTCGTCGAGAGCCTGCTGCTGGCGCTGGCGGGCGGCGCGCTGGGCGCCGTGGCGGCGTGGTGGGCGCTCGGCGCGCTCCGGCGGGCGATGCCCGAGTTCGTGTTCCGGGTGCTGCCCGGCGTGGACGCCATCCGCCTCGACGGGACCGCGCTGGCCTTCGCCCTGGCGGTCTCGTTGGCGACGGTCCTCGTGTTCGGGCTGGTCCCGGCCTGGCAGACGGTCGGCCCGCGGCTGGCGGACGCGCTCAAGACCGGCGGCCGTACCGCCACCGCGCGGCGCCGCGGGCTCAGCGGCGCGCTCGTCGTCGTCGAGGTCACCGTCTCGGTCGCGCTCGTGGTCACCACGGGCCTGCTCGACCGGAGCGTGCGGAACCTGCTCGCGCACGATCCCGGGTTCGACAAGGATCACGTGCTCGCCTTCAGCCTCACGCTGCCCGAGGACCGCTACGGCAGCGGCGCCGCGCGAGAGACGTTCTTCGACGAGCTGACGGCACGCGTCGGCGCGCTGCCGGGCGTGGACGCGGCCGGCATGGTGAACACGCTGCCCTTCAGCACGAGCGACGAGACGATCGGCTTCACCGTGGACGGCGAGGCGGCCGCCGAGGGCGCGCGGCCCGCCGCGGGCTACCGCATCGTCAGCCCCGGCTACCTCGACGCGCTCGGCGTGCCGCTCGAGCGCGGGCGGACGTTCACCGCCGCGGACGGGCCCGAGGGACCGGCGGTGGCCGTCGTGAACCGCGCCTTCGCGCGCGCGTACCTCGGCGGCGGCGCCGCGATCGGGCGCCGGCTCCGGCTCGGAGACGAGGATGCGGACGCCACGCCGGTGACCGTGGTGGGCGTGGTCGGAGACGTGCAGCACCAGGCGCTGTCGGACGCGCCGCGCCCCGAGATCTACGTGCCCTACCGGCTGGACCGCAGGAGCACGATGAGCTTCGCGGCGCGCACGGCCGGCGCCCCGGCGTCGGTCGCACAGGCCGTCCGCGCGGCCGTCGCCGGCCTCGACGCCAACCTCGCGGTCTACGACGTGGCGCCGCTGTCGCGTCTCGTCGCCAACTCCATCATCCCGCAGACCCTCGCCTCGTCGACGATGACCGTGTTCGGGCTGGCGGCCCTCCTGCTGGCCTCGCTCGGCCTCTACGGCGTGCTCGCCTTCCTGGTGAGCCAGCGCGCCTCCGAGATCGGCGTGCGCCTCGCGCTGGGCGCGACGCGCGGCGACGTGCTCCGGCTGGTGCTCGGCCGCTCCCTCGTCCTGGCGGCCGGCGGCCTCGCGCTCGGGCTCGCCGCCGCCGCCGTCGCGGCCCGGGGTCTCGCGAGCCTCCTGTACGGCGTCGCGCCCTTCGACCCCGCCACCTACGCCGCCACGGCCGCCGTCCTGCTGCTCGTGGCGTTGGCCGCGACCGTCGCGCCGGCGCGCCGCGCCATGGCGGTGGACCCGGTGACCGCCCTGCGCGCGGAGTGACCAGCGTCGCGCCGTCGGTTGCGGTAGAATGGGTGTTTACCGTCAACCGAAAGGCACGATGCCATGAGCGACATCAACGCGCGCGGCTACGCGCATCCGGAAGTCCTCGTCTCGACGGACTGGGTGACCGATCACCTGGAAGACGCCGGCGTCCGGCTCGTCGAGTCGAACGAGGACACGCTTCTCTACGCGTCCGGGCACGTCCCGGGCGCGGCGCACGTCGACTGGACGACGGACCTGAACGATCAGATCCGGCGCGACTACATCACGGCGCAGGACTTCGAGCGGCTGATGGCGCGATGCGCCATCACGCCGAAGATGACCGTCGTCTTCTACGGCGACAAGAACAACTGGTGGGCGTGCTACGCGTTCTGGGTCTTCCAGCTCTTCGGCCACACGAACGCACGGGTGATGGACGGCGGGCGCGTGAAGTGGGAGAAGGAGGGGCGGAAGCTGACGCGCGAGAACCCGAGCCATCCGCCGTCGAGCTACAAGGCCCACGCGCGTGACGACGCGCCCCACCGCGTGTTCCGCGACCAGGTGCTCGCGCACCTGAAAGCCGGCGGCCAGCTCGTCGACGTCCGCAGCCCCGAGGAGTACTCGGGCGCGCGCCTCCACATGCCCGACTACCCGAACGAGGGCGCGCTGCGCGGCGGCCACATCCCCGGCGCGAAGGGCATCCCGTGGGCCCGAGCCATCGACCCGGCGGACGGCACGTTCCGCCCGGCCGCCGAGCTCAGGAAGCTCTACGTCGAGGACAACGGCCTCGACCCGGCGAAGGAAACCGTCGCCTACTGCCGCATCGGCGAGCGCAGCAGCCACACGTGGTTCGCGCTCAAGTACCTGCTCGGCTTCGACCAAGTCCGCAACTACGACGGCAGCTGGACGGAGTGGGGTAACCTGGTCGGCGTGCCGATCGAGAGATGACGAGGCCGGCGCGATGACGGACTACCCGCCGAAGCTCCAAGCGCTGCTCGACATGATCTCGACCGTCACGGATCAGGCCGAGCGCGCCGCCGTGCTCATCGACTTCGCGGACAAGTTCCGGGAAGTGCCGCCGTCGGTGGCCACGCGCCCGTTCCCGCAGCGCCACCAGGTGCCGCAGTGCGAGTCGGACGCCTACGTCTGGGCGCTCCGCCAGCCCGACGGCACGCTGAAGCTGCACTTCGCCGTCGAGAGCCCGTCGGGCATCTCGGCGAAGGCGCTCGCGGTCATTCTCGACCGCACGCTCTCGGGCCTGCCGCCCGAGCAGGTCGCCCGCGTCGACACGGACATCGTCGAGCGCATCTTCCGGCAGAACATCTCGATGGGAAAGGGGCTGGGACTGATGTCGATGGTCCAGGCCGTCAGGACGCTCGCGCTGCGCGCGAGCGAGGAAACGACCACGGAAGGACCGCGGAAGTAGCTACGGAAATCGCCACGGAAATCACCACGGAAGTAGCCACGGAAACGTCAAGGAAATCGTGAGAGAATAGAGCCCAGGTCCGGTCGTTCGGCCGCTCCCCGCCAAAGACTCCCCCCCGGTCCACTCCTGAACGATGTTGATCATCACGAACGGTGATGCCGCGTGCGCGCGGATGCGCGAAGCGCAGCTCGACGCCGAGCTGCTGCCCTGGCGCGACGTCCTGCACGACGGCCCGGTGCCGGCCGATCTCCCGCTCGACGCGCTGTCGCGGTGCCGGGCCGAGTTCCTGGCCGGCTGGGGCTGGGGCGACCGCCGGAGCCTCGAGCGGCTGTTCGCGGCGCGCGACGCGGTCCTCGCGGGCTGCGCCGGGCACGACGAGGTCGTCCTCTGGTTCGAGCACGATCTGGACGATCAGCTCCAGCTGCTGCAGGTGCTCGACTGGTTCGTGGCGGCCGATTGCGGCGCCACGCGGCTCTCGCTCCGCTGCCCCGACGACTACGTGACGTCGGTGCCGGTCATGTCGCTCCAGAGTGAGCTCGACAAGCGCGAGCCGGTCGCGCCCGCCCAGCTCGAGCTGGCGGAGGCGGCGTGGGCCGCGTTTCGCGCGCCGACCCCCGAGGCCTGGCCGGTGCTCGCCACGCCCGGGCCTGCCCCCCTGCCCTACGTCCCGCTCGCCTTCGCGCGGCTGCTGGAGGAGCTGCCCGACGCGCGCGCGGGGCTGGCGCGCAGCGAGCGGCAGGTCCTCGAGGCCGTCGCCGCCGGCGCGCACGACGCGGGCGTCCTTTTCGAGGCCTGCGGGCGCCGCGAGGAGCCTCGGTATCTCGGCGACGCCTCGTTTCTCCAGTACCTGGCGCGCCTGTCGCGCGGCCCACGCCCGCTCCTGGCGGCCGCGGGGCCCCAGCGGCTCGACCTGACCGCGCACCTCACGCTGACGCACGCCGGGCAGGCGGCGCTCGACGGCGAGCTCGACTGGGTCGGGACCGCGGGCATCGACCGCTGGCTCGGCGGCGTGCACCTGCGGCCGGCGGTGGTGTGGCGCTGGGACGGCGTTCGCCTCAGCCCGTCATGCCGCTAGAGGCGGGAATTCCGTGCGCGGCGGGGGGGCCGCGGGGGCGAAGCCCCCGGGTCAATCGTGCCGAAGCGCTTCGCTCGGGTTGATGCGGGTCGCCCGCAGCGCGGGCCCCAGGCAGGCCAGCCCCGAGGTGACGACCAGCGCGAGCACGATGGAGGTCAGCACGAGCGGGTCGAAGGGGCGGACGCCGACGAGCAGCGCGCCGAGCAGGCGCGCCAGAGAGGCCGCGAGTACCGCGCCGGCGGCGAGCCCGACGGCCAGCTGCACGAACGCCTGCCCCAACACCAGCCTCAGCACGTGCCCCCGTGTGGCGCCCATCGCCATGCGCATGCCAATCTCGCGCGTGCGCCGCGTCACCGAGAACGCCAGCAGCCCGTACAGCCCCACGACAACGAGCGCCAGGGCCACGCCGCCGAAGACCACGAACACCGCGCCAAAGACGCCGTAGAACCACGTCGTCAGGTAGAGGGCGCGGTCGAGGGTCTGCAGGCCGTAGACGGGGAGATCCGCGTCGATGGACGACACGGCCGCGCGGGCGCCGGCGGCCAGCGCGCGCGGGTCGCCGTAGGTGCGGATCGCCAGGTTCATCGTCGGCTCGACGTGCTGCGCCAGCGGCAGGAAGATCGCCTCGGGCTCGAGGTTGCGCACGCCGCCCAGGCGGATGTTCGGCGCGATGCCCACAATCGTCACCGGAGACGGCGGCCCATCGTCCGGCTTGATCAGGACCCGGTGGCCGACGGCGCTCCCGCCGGGGAAGAACCGGCGCGCGAAGTCGCCGTTGACGATCGCCACGGGCGCCGAGCCCGGGGTGTCATCCGCGCGGAAGCCACGTCCCTCTACGGGCGGCGCGCCGATGGTCTCGAGCAGGCGCGGCCCGACGACCAGCCAGCGGACGCGGGGATAGTCGCGCGGCGAGGCGTACGCGGCGCCTTCGAGGCCGATCGGCAGGCGGCCCGTGCCGGTGCCCGGCACCACCGACGCCAATCCGACCGTGCGAACGCCGGGCTGTCGGTCCAGGCGCCGCACGACCTCGTTCCAGAAACGCAGGCGCGCGGCGTCGTCCGGATACGCCTCCGCGGGAAGCGTGATCGCGCCCGTGAGCACGTCCGCGGTCGAAAAGCCGAAGTTCACGTCGTGGACGGCGACGACGGTGCGGACCATCAGGCCGGCCGCCACCAGGAGCCCGAACGAGAGCGCGACCTCGGCCATGACCAGCATGCGGCCGAGCCGCCCGACGCGGCCGCCCGTGGATCCGCGCCCCTCCTCCTTCAGGATGTCTCCCGCCTGCGCGCCGGACGCACGGATGGCCGGCACGATCCCGGCGACCACCGTGACGAGCGCGCCGAGGCTCGATACGAACAGCACCTCGACGGCGCCCATGCGGATGTCGACCCAGAAGGGCGGGTGCGTGTTGGCGATCGCGTCCCTGAAGAAGACGACGCCCGCCTGCGCGAGCGCCAGCCCCAGCACGGCGCCGGCAGCGGCCAGGAGCAGCGCCTCGGCGAGCGCCTGCAAGAGCAGGCGGAAGCGGCTGGCGCCGATCGCCGCGCGCACCGCCATCTCGCGCGACCGGACGAGGCCCAGGGCCAGCAGCAGGTTCGTGACGTTGGTGGCCGCGATGAGCAGCACGCCGACGACGGCGAGCAGCACCGCGTAGAAGATGCCCACCGCGTCGTCGCCCAGGAACTTCTCGACGTGCGTGCGCAGCACCACCCCGGCCCCCCCGTCGGTGTCGGGATGCTCCGCCGCGAGACGGGCCTCGATCGCGGACAGGTCGGCCTGCGCGGCGCTCTCCGACACGCCCGGCGCGAGGCGGCCGATCACCTGGAGCCTCGGCGTCACCGGCCGCGCGCCGCCCCGGTCGGGAACGGTCATGGGAATCCAGACGTCCTCACCCAGCGGGAAGCGGAAGCCCGGGGGCATCACGCCGACGACCGAGCGCGTCTTGCCGTTGGCCTTGATGGTCGCGCCGTCGAGCGACGCCCGCGCGCCGAAGTGGGCGCGCCAGAGCGCGTCGCTCACCATCGCGACGGGCGCGGCGCCCGCACGGTCCTCGCCGTCGAGGAACCCGCGCCCGAGCGCGGGCTCCTCCCCGAGCACGGTGAACAGGTTCGCCGTGACCCGCGCGCCGGTGTAGCGCTGGGGCTGGGCCGGCGTGCCGCTGACGTTGATGACGGCAAGCTCGAACGCCGCCAGACCGTCGAAGGCGTGCTGCGCGCGCCGCCAGTCGAGGAAGTCCGCCATGGGCACGTCGGGGCTGCCCGACCGCTCGCTCGCGAACGCGCGGTCGACGTAGCGCAGCCGTCCGGCGTCGCGGACCGGAAGGCCGCGCAGCACCACGCCGTGCACGACGCTGAACATCGTAGCCGTCAGGCCGATCCCCAGCCCGAGGGTGACCACGGCGATGGCCGCGAGCAGACGCCGGCGCATCAGGACGCGGAAGGCGTAGCGGATCTCTTCGAACACTGCGTCCATCGTGAGTTGGGGAGCGCTCCTCCGGCAGGCGCGTCCGGCGAAGAGCGCGGACCGGCGGGCCCGGCGCGCCATGCGGAGTCTAACACTTCGACGCGCCGGTTGGACGCCATTTTCCGGCCTCCGGCGCCCCGCGGCGGCCGTTCTGGGCGCGCGGAGGCCGCGTGACGTAGACTTGCAGGCACGATGTCACGGGTCGCCTGTTTCATTCTTGGAACATATGTGGCGTTCCTGCTCGGCGCTCCGGCGTCCGCGCAGCGGATCACGCACCCCCTGGACCCCGAGGGCCTCGCCGAGTCGCGGGCCGGGTGGAGCGCAATCCAGGCCGGGCACGCACAGGAGGCAGCCCGGCATTTCCAGGCGGCCATCGCGCGCGACGCGGACGTTTCGACCTACCACCTCGGGGCCGGCGTGGCCGCCTACCAGCTGGGCCAGAACGCGTCCGCCCGGACGTTCCTTGCGGAGGCGCTCCGGCTCGACGCCGGGCTCACGCCGGCGTCGGTGCTGCTGGGACAGAATCCTGCACCAGCAGGGCGACCTGGATGAGGCGATTCAGGTCTACGCGGACGCCCTGGCGCGGGCGCCGGACGACCGGATGCTGACGGCCCGCCTCGAGTCGTGGCGCAAGGAAGCCGCGCTGCACCAGGACTTCCAGCGGTCGATGAGCACCAACTTCACGGTCCTCTTCGAGGGCCCGGCCGAGCAGCCGCTCGCCGACAAGGCGCTGGCGCTGCTCGAGGCGTCCTACTGGCGCATCGGCGGCGCGCTCGGCGCCTACCCGGCCGACGTCATCACGGTGGTGCTCTACACGGAGCGGCAGTTCCAGGACGTGACGCGGGCGCCGGGCTGGGCGGGCGGGCTCTACGACGGCCGGATCAAGGTGCCGGTGCGCGGCGCGCTCGAGCACCCGGAGGAGTTCGCGCGCGTCCTGTCGCACGAGCTGACGCACGCGTTCGTCTACAGCCTGGCGACGCGCGGCGTGCCGCAGTGGCTCAACGAGGGACTCGCCGGAGCCTTCGAGCAGGGCGACCTCTCGTGGGCGCACGAGACCGTCGCGGGCGCCAGGGCGCTCATCCCGCTCGACCGGCTGCACGGCGACTTCAGCGGCTTCTCGCCGGACCAGGCCCGCCTCGCCTACGCCGAGAGCGCGCTCGCCGCGAAGTACCTGCTGGATCGAATCCGGCCCCGCGCCGGTCGTGGCCTTGCTCACCGACCTCGGGAACGGCGCCGGCTTCGAAGCCGCGTTCGAGCAGCGCATCCTCGTCCCC
This sequence comes from uncultured Acidobacteriota bacterium, assembly GCA_963812185.1. Classification (GTDB taxonomy): domain Bacteria; phylum Acidobacteriota; class Vicinamibacteria; order Vicinamibacterales; family JAHECP01; genus JAHECP01. The sequence continues at coordinate 1,279,862 of CAWEUE010000004.1, read as the reverse complement.
TACCGCCAGTTCGAGGCCGAGTGGGCCGCGCAGGCGAGGTAGCCCACCCTTCGCGCACTAAGCGCTTTCCCTCGGACGTCGCCTCGCGCTAGGCTGGTTGACACTGCACCCAGTTCCGCTCGCAGGAGCCGTCGCGCAAAGCGCGCAAAGGAAGAGCTGCCCATGTCCGGTCGATTCCCGTCCTCCCTCGCCCCGTGGCTCCACAGCGTGCTGCGCATGGTGGCCGCGTTCCTGTTCATGGCGCACGGCGCGCAGAAGCTCTTCGGCGTGCCGGCGAACCAGCCGCGGCACACGGTGGCGCTCCTGTCGCTGATGGGCCTCGCCGGTGTGCTGGAGTCGTTCGGCGGGCTGCTCGTCTTCCTGGGTGCGTTCACGCGGCCGGTGGCCTTCCTGCTCTCCGGCGAGATGGCCGTCGCCTACTTCCGCAGCCACGCCCACCGCGCCTTCTGGCCCATCCTGAACGGCGGCGAAATGGCGGTGCTCTTCTGCTTCGTGTTCCTCTTCCTCGCGGTTGCCGGCGGCGGCCCGTGGAGCGTGGACGCCTGGCTCCGCAAGGTCCGATGAGACGCGCGTTCGCCGCGGCCGTCGTCGGCGGGTTCGCGGCGTTCGGCGCGCTTGCCGGGCTCCACGCGGCGGCGCCCGCCACGCGCACGATGGCCGTGACGATCGACGACCTGCCGTACGTGGAGATCGGCGGCCGGCCCGATCTCGAGCGCGCGCGGCGGGCGACGCGGGCAATCCTGGCGGCGCTCGAGGCGCACGCCGCGCCGGCCGTCGGCTTCGTGAACGCCGGCAAGCTCCAGGTGCCTGGCGAAGAGGACGCGCGAACGGCCCTCCTCCAGCAGTGGGTGGACGCCGGGATGCAGCTCGGCAACCACACGTGGTCGCACCCCGACCTCAACCGGATGACGGCGGCGGCGTTCGAGGAGGACGTCGTGAAGGGGGGCGCGATTGTCCGGCGGCTCATGGCGCCGCGCCGCCCCGCCCGGCTCTACTTCCGGCACCCGATGAACCACACCGGCGACACGGAGGCCAAGAAGACGGCCGTCGACCGCTTCCTCACCGCCCGCGGGTACACCATCGCGCCGCACACGATCGAGAACGAGGACTTCGTCTTCAACGCCGTGTACGTCCAGGCCCGGCGCGACGGAGATGCGGACCTGGCGCGGCGCCTGCGCGACGCCTACCTGGACTTCAGCCTGCAAGCCACCGCGTTCGCCGAGCGCGTGGCGCCCGAGGTCTTCGGCCGCGACGTGCCGCAGACGCTGCTCATCCACGCGAACCACCTCAACGCCGACGTCCTCGACGAACTGCTCCGCCGGTTCGAGGCGCGCGGCTACCGGTTCGTCACGCTGGACGAGGCGATGGGCGATCCCGCCTACCGCACGCCCGACACGCTCGTCAGCTCGTACGGCCCGACGTGGCTGTGGCGATGGATGAAGAGCAAGGGGCTCCACGTGAGGTTCGCCGACGACCCGGAGCCGCCGGCCTGGGTGACCGACCTCTTCGCGCACCGGGACCGCGGCGGCCGCTAGGCGGATCATCTGATATTCTCCGCGCATGCTGCGGACCGCTCTCGCCCCGTTCCTCCTGCTCGCGCTGTCGTCCGTCCAGACCGCCCCGCCCTCCGCGCCGCCGCCGAACGAGCCCGCCCGCATCGTGGTCGCCGGCGGCCTTATCACGGTCACCTACGACGGCGGCACGATCTTCGACGGACGGATCGCGGACCCGTCGGCCCTGCGCGGCTGGACGCTCAACACGTTCCGCGAGGGCGACGCGGTCACCGAGGTGCTGGCGCTCACCGCCCGGGGCCGCGAGCCGGTGGAGCTCACCGGCACCGTGACCGCCGGCGCGCAGGCGTTCCCGGCCGAGTCCGACCGCCCGCTGCGCGGCCTGCCCATCGTCCGGCACACGTCGGGGCTGAGCCGGAGCCTCCGCAACCAGGCCGTCTACGACCGCAAGCGTGACTGGGTGCTGTCGGTGGACGACCAGCCGCGGACGCGGACCCGCGTCGTGCCGCTCGAGGACCGCGATGCACGCCGCACGTTCTCGCTCGACGCGCGCGGCACCGAAATCCTGCTGCGCTTCCGGCCGCGGTTCTACCAGCGGCACCGCGGCCTCCGCTTCTTCGAGCCCTGGACCTACGATGTCTGGTCGAAGCCCATCGTGGGCTGGGTGTCGTGGTTCGCGTTCTTCGACAAGGTCACGGAAGCCGACATCAAGCACACCGCCGACGTCCTGGCCGACGTGCTGGAACCGTACGGCTTCCAGTACCTGCAGATCGACGACGGGTACCAGAGCGGCAAGGGCCTGCCCGACTCGTGGCTGCACGCGAACGCGAAGTTCCCCGGCGGCCTGCCCGCGCTCGCCGAGTACATCCGGAGCAAGGGGCTGAAGCCGGGCCTGTGGACGGCCGCCACGTTCTCGGACGCCGCCGAGGTGGACGCCCACAAGGACTGGTTCGTGCGCGACGAGGCCGGCAACCCGGTCAGCGGCAACTGGATCGACTACCCCGTCGACGCCTCCAACCCCGCCGCGCTCGACGCCATCGTCCGGCCGCTCTACCGCGAGCTGCGTCGGACGGGCTGGGACTACTTCAAGGTGGACGCGCTCCGGCACCTCCGCTACGAGGGTTACAACGCGCACGCGGCCTACTTCCAGCGCAAGCACGTGGATCTCGTGGAGGCCTACCGGCGCTACGTGCAGACGATCCGCCAGGAGGTCGGCCGCGACCACTTCGTGCTGGCGTGCTGGGGCGTGAGGCCCGAGCTCGTCGGGATCGTGGACGGGTGCCGGCTCGGCACCGACGGCTTCTCGTTCGCCGGCCTGGCCCAGTACAACTCGTTCAACAACGTCGTCTGGCGCAACGACCCGGACCACATCGAGCTGAGCGACCGCGAGGCCTGGCGCTCGACCATGGTCACGTCGCTGACCGGGTCGCTGTTCCTGCTGACCGACAAGCCCGAGCGGTACCTGACGCCGTACGTGGAGCCGGCGAAGCGCGCGGCGCCGGTGCTGGTCACCGTACCGGGCCAGCTCTACGACGTCGACCCGTCGCGCTCGGAGAACCTGTGGCAGGTGAACGGTGAGGTCAGCGGCCGCGACCCGAAGCCGTTCGACGCCAGCATGGCGCCGGCGGCGAACCTGTACCAGCTCGATGTCGTCCGGCCGTTCGAGGACTGGACCGTGCTCGGGCGCACGGGCGGCGACATCGACGCGGTCCCGTTCGACCAGCTCGGCCTCGACCCGGCGAAGGCGTACCTCGTCTACGAGTACCTGGACGAAGCGGCTGCTCGGCAGCTTCACGGGAACCTTCGCGCCCGGCCCGATCGACCCCACGTACCGCTCGCAGGTGTTCGTGATCCGCGAGCGCCTGGCGCGGCCGCAGATCGTGTCGACCAGCCGGCACATCACGGGCGGCGGCGTGGACCTCGAGGACGTGACCTGGGCGGACGACACCCTGACGGGCCGGAGCGCCGTCGTGGCGAACGACGCGTACGAGATCGACCTGACCGATCCCGCCGGCTACACGTTCGCGGCCGCCAGCTGCGGCGACGCGGATCTGGTCCGGGCCGGGCGCGACGGCGCCCTGGTCAAGGTCGTGTGCCGGTCGGCGACGAGCCGGACGATCACCTGGACGGCGCGCTACGAGGCGGCGCACAGGATGGCGCCGGTGCCGCCGGGAGCCGGGTCCTCGCAGCGGCGGCCGTGAGCCGAGCCGGCCGCAGCGAGGGTTGCCGGCGAGCGCGACCCGGCCGCGGCGGCGAGGGCTCCGGCGCCCGCGCCGGCCGGGCGCACGAGATACGGCGTCCGTGCCGTGGCCGGTCGGGGACTCGCGCCGCGGGCCGGCATGCGGCCGCCCGGGAACGCTCGCTCCGACTCGATGCTCTGCCGATCCGCGCGGCGGGCAGGGCTGGCCGATCAACACCCCAACGCACCGACCACCGGCGGGAGCGACGAAGCGGCGCGGGGCAATGGGCCCCCGCAAGCGAGGAGCCAGGCGGGGTGCATGGGGTCCCCGCCGATCTGGACGAAGTCCGCCGACCATCGACGCCCGCGCAGCGGCAGCCCGCCGCGCACGACTCGCTCCGCTCGCGTTCCGGATCCGTGTCGCGGGCGGCCTCCACGGCCCGCCGCGCGAGCCCCCGACCGACCACAGGTGTGGCACCAGCGCGGGCGCCGGGCGCTCGCTGCGGCGGCCGTGAGCCGAGCCGAACGCAGCGAGGGGTGCCGGCGAGCGCGACCCGGCCGCGGCGGCGAGGGTCAGCTCCCAAGCCAGCCGGGCGCACGCGATGCGGTGTTCCGTGCTGTGGCCGGTCGGGGACTCGCGCCGCGGGCCGGCATTCGGCCGCCCGGGCTCGCCAGTTGCCGACTCCGTGGGTCTTGAGGCAGAATCCCGGCACACCCCATGACCGCGCCAATACGGCACGTCTCGGACACCGCCCTCTGGGTGGCCATGTACCGCGCGTTCGAGTCCGAGCGGCCCGACGCGATCTTCCGCGACCCGTACGCCCGCCGGCTCGCGGGCGAGCGCGGCGCCGAGATCGTCGAGAAGGTCCCGCGCGGCCGCGCCATGGCGTGGCCGATGATCGTGCGCACGGCCGTGATGGACGAGATCGTGCTGCGCTGCGTGGCCGAAGGCGCCACGACGGTCGTGAACCTGGCGGCCGGCCTCGACACGCGCGCCTGGCGTCTGCCGCTCCCCTTCTCGCTGCGGTGGCTCGACGTAGACCTGCCCGACATGATCGCCTACCGGCACGAGCACCTGGCCGGCACGGCGCCGGCGTGCGAGCACGAGGAGCTGGCCGCCGACGTCGTGGACCCGGCGGCGCTCGCCGCCGTGCTCGGACGCGCGGGGGAAGGCCCGGCGCTCGTCGTCACCGAGGGCCTGCTGGTCTACCTGACCGACGCGCAGGCCGGCACGATCGCCGCGTGCCTCCACGATCAGCCGGCGGCGCGCTGGTGGCTGATAGACCTCGCCACGCCCCTGCTGCTCCGGATGCTGAAGCGCAACTGGCAGCCCAGCCTTCAGGCGGCGAACGCGCCGATGCAGTTCGCGCCGCCCGAGGGGACGGCGTTCTTCGCGCCCATGGGGTGGCGCGAAGCCGAGTTCCGATCGATCTGGCGCGAGAGCCTGCGGCTCAAGCGGACCGTGCCGATGGGGTGGCTGTGGAACGCGCTGGGCAAGCTGCGATCGAAGGCCACGCGCGAGGCCTACGACCGGATGTCGGCCGTGGCGCTGCTCGAGCGGCAGGACTGAGCGTAGGCGGCGGGACCTCATGGCTCTCACAGCAGGGACCAGACTCGGGGCGTACGAAGTCGTCAGCGCGCTCGGCGCCGGCGGCATGGGCGAGGTCTACCTCGGCCGCGACACCCGCCTCGACCGCGTCGTCGCCATCAAGGTGCTGCGCGCGGATCTCGTCGCGGACGCCGACGCGCGCCGCCGCTTCGAGCGCGAGGCCCGCGCCGCCGCCGCCCTGAACCATCCGGGAATCGTGTCGCTCTTCGACGTCGGCGTCGAGGGCGATACGAGCTACCTCGTCATGGAGTACATCGAGGGGCGAACGCTCGAGCAGGTGCTGGCCGCCGGCGCCCCGCCCGTGGCCCGCGCGCTCGACTGGGCGGTGGCGATCGCGGATGCCGTCGCCGCCGCGCACGCCGCCGGCCTCGTGCATCGGGATCTGAAGCCCGGCAACGTGATGGAGACCGCCGGCGGGCGGATCAAGGTCCTGGACTTCGGCCTGGCCAAGCCCGGCGCGAGCGCCCCGGGATCGCCTCACGACCTGACGACGCGCGCGACCAGCGTGCCCGGCATGCTCGTGGGCACCGCCGCCTACATGGCGCCCGAGCAGATCGAGGGCCGGCCGGTGGACGCGCGGACCGACGTTTTCGCGTTCGGCGCGCTCCTCTACGAGCTGCTGTCCGGGCGAGGGGCGTTCGCCGCCGCCAGCCCGATCGAGACGCTCCACGCCGCGCTCGCCAACGACCCCGAGCCGCTCGGCGCGCTGGTGCCCGGCCTGCCCCGCGACGTCGACCGCATCGTCCGCCGGTGCCTCCGCAAGGACCCGCGGCGCCGGTTCCAGACGATGGCGGACCTGAAGGTGACGCTCGAGGACGCGCGTGACGATCTCGGATCGACGACGCCGCCGGGCGCGGCGGTGGTGCCGCCGGCCAGGCCGCGCCGCCGGGCGGCGGCGGCGCTCGCGGGCGCCGCGCTCGTCGCCGCTGGCGCGGTCGGCGGGATCATCTGGGCGCGGCGATCGGGCGCGTCACCGACGGCGGCCGTCATGGCGCGGCCGTTCGTCCGCCTGACCGCGGACGCCGGTCTGTCGACCGAGCCGAGCATCAGCGCGGACGGCCGTCTGGTCGCGTTCGCGTCGGACCGGGCGGGCGACGGCGGCCTCGACATCTGGGTGCAGCAGACGTCGGGCGGACCTCCGATCCGCCTGACGGCCGACCCCACCGACGATCATCAACCCGACGTGTCGCCCGACGGCGGCCTCGTGGCGTTTCGATCGGAGCGCGACGGCGGCGGGGTCTACGTCGTGCCCGCCCTGGGCGGCGAGCCGCGCCTGCTGGCGCCCGGCGGGCGCGCGCCGCGGTTCTCGCCGGACGGCCGCTCCCTCGCCTTCTGGACGGGTGGATGGCTCGCGGCGCGCGGGCGCAACGCCGCGCGCCGGGTATACGTCGTGCCCACGGCCGGGGGCGAGGCCCGCCGGATTGCCGGCGGGCTGTTCAACGCCGGCGAGCAGATCTGGGCGCCGGACGGGCGGGCCCTTCTGCTGTTCGGCCGGCCCGCGGCGGCCGACCACGGTGGCCCGGCCGACTGGTGGTGGGCGCCGCTCGATGGCCGGGCGCCAACGCCATCGGGCGCGTACGACCGGCTGCGCGCCGCCGGTCTGGTCCTGCCCGGCGGCGGCGGCGAGGACCTGCCCCGGCCGTCGGCGTGGAGCGCCGAGGGCGTCGTGTTCGCCGCCGGCAGCGGCGACGCGAGCGAGATCTGGACGATCCCCGTCGACGCCGCGACGGGGCGCGCGACCGGCGGCCCGCGGCTCATCACGGCCGGCCCCGGCTCCAACCAGTCGCCGGCCGTGTCGTCGGACGGGCGCCTCGTGTTCGCCGGGCTGAGCGCGCGAGAGGCCCTCATCGGGCTCCCGCTGGACGCGAACGAGGGGCGGCCCACCGGCCCGCCGCGCCCGCTCCGGAACGACACGACGCCCACGGGGCGGGCGAGCGCGTCGGCCGACGGGCGGCTGATCGCCTTTCCCCTGTTCCGGTTCGCCGGGAGCGAGCTGTGGATCCGCGACCAGACGACGGGCCGCGAGCGGGAGCTCGTCTCGACGCCGGCAGTCGATCTGAACCCGGTCATCTCAGCGGACGGCCGGTGGGTCGCCTATTCGCTGGCCCGCGCGGGCTACGTCATCGGCGCCGAGGGCGGAGCGCCGCGGCAGGTCTGCGAGGATTGCGCGCCGTTCGGGTGGCTCGAGAACGACAAAGCGCTGATCACCCTGAGCGGAAGTCCGGCCCGGATCGGCCTGGTCGAGGTGGGAACCGGCCGGCGATCGGACGTGGTGGTATCGGGCAAGGACGTGCTCCGGCCCGCCGTGGCGCCGGGTGAGCGGTGGATCGCCTTCAACACCCGGGACGGGATCTGGGTGGCGGCGTTCCATCCGGGCCATCCACCCGCGACCAGCGAGTGGATTCCCGTCGCGCCGGTGGTGCAGCCCGGCGACCGGGCGTGCGGCTGGTCGCCGGACGGCACGCTGCTCTACCTGCTGCTCGTGCGCGACGGCTTCCGCTGCCTCTACGCGGTGCGCATCGACACGGCTACCGGACGTCCGCGCGGTGAGGTCTTCCCCGTGTACCACTTCCACGACGCGCGCACCCAGTGGGGATCGACCGGCTACGGGTCGGCCGTGGTGAATGGCCTCTTCCTCGCCTACCTGGTCCAGTACTCCGGCAACATCTGGTCGACGTCGCTCCAGCCCGGCCGGTGAGCGTGGGGGCGGCCCCCGTCGGCGCGCGATCGCCCGGGCTACTCCGCCAGTCGCGACTCGATCCGCCGGTCGGGCACGAGCCACATGAGCGCGACCGCCACGTAGAGCGCCACCGAGACCCACGGCTGGACGGCGGCCGCGAGGACGGCCGCCAGGTAGGCCACCGGCGACAGCTTGCCCTTGAGGTCGCGGCCGATCATCGCCTCGAGCCTCGAGTCGGCCCCCTGCGCGCGGATGATCGTGGTCTGGAGGATGTAGTAGGCCACGGCCGCGAGCAGCAGCACCCCGCCGTACACCGCCGTCGGGAGCGGCGCCAGGTGGTTCTCTCCCATCCAGCCCGTCGCGAAGGGCACGAGCGAGAGCCAGAAGAGCAGGTGCAGGTTCGCCCACAGCACGCCGCCCGTGACGCGGTGCAGGGTGGCGAGCATGTGGTGGTGGTTGTTCCAGTAGATGCCGAGGTAGACGAAGCTGAGCACGTAGGTCAGGAGCGGGGGCGCGACCGGGCGGAGCGCGGCCCAGTCCGTGCCGTGCGGCACGCGCAGCTCGAGCACCATGATCGTGATGATGATCGCGAGCACGCCGTCGCTGAACGCCTCGAGACGCCCGGGCTTCATAGGGTGCCGGGGAGTGTAGCACGGCGTCCCCGGCCCCGCGGCCGCGATCCCCTTCCCCGCCGGCGCGGTTTCCGGTAAGCTGAAGGTCCCCACCGCAACAACATTCGACAGGACGGGTGTCCCTGCGCCCGGTCTCCTGTGATGGAGGAGCCCACGATGCGGATCTCCCGGTGGTCGCTGTGCGCCGTCGCGACGGGCGCGCTCGTCTTCACGACCCTGTCCACTTCCGGCCGGACCGTCGCCAGCCCGCCGCTCTTCGTCGGCCTGGGCGACAGCATCGGCGAAGCGGTGCAGTCGGCGGACGCGAACCAGTACACGCAGCCGACCAGCTACCTGAACTTCATCGCGATGCAGATGGGCGCGGACTTCCCGCAGCCGCTCATCAAGACCAGCCCGACGGGGTTCATCGAGAGCGTCAAGGACCGGACCCGCATCGACCCGACCGTCGAGGGCCTCAACCTGGCGGTGAGCGGCGCCACCGCGCACTCGCTGCTCTACGACTACGCGACGGCCACCGACGTCAGCCAGATCAGCGACGAGACCGAGCTCGTGCTGTTCCCGCGCACCGGCAGCCAGATGCAGGTCGCCGAGTCGCTGATGCCGGAGCGCGTGGCGTGCTGGATCGGCGACAACGACGTGCTGGGCTCGATCATCGACTTCAACCACCTCGACGCCAGCCAGCTGACGCCGATCGCCGACTTCACGGCCGACTTCACGTCGATCGTGCAGCGCCTCAACGCCATGGGCACCCGGGTGGTCTTCGGCACGGTGCCGAACGTCACCGACATCGCGTTCGCGGCCGACGATCAGGACATGATCCGGTTCCTCGGCTCCGACTACGGCCTGCCCGCGGACAGCCGCACCACGATGGCGGCGATCATGTTCGTCAAGCTCGGGCTGCTGGACCCGTCGATCTTCAGCGACCCGAACTACGTGCTCGACGCCGGCGAGCTGGCCACGATCGAACAGCAGGTCGTGAACATCAACAACGTGATCAAGTCGGTGGCCACGAGCTACGGCATGGGCGTGGCCGACACCAACGCCGCCTTCGCCTACTTCACGGCCCATCCGATCACCATCGCGGGCGTGCCGCTCACGCGGCGCTACCTGGGCGGCCTGTTCAGCCTCGACGGCGTGCACCCGTCGCCGATCGCGAACGCGATCGCGGCCAACATGTTCATCAGCGTGTTCAACTCGCACTACGGCCTGAGCGTGCCGAAGCTCGACCTGTCCCAGATCGGCTACGTGTTCCTGACCGACCCGTTCGTCGACAAGGACGGCGACGGCCGCGTCCGCGGCCGCTTCCTGCGCGGCCTGCTCGAGACGCTCGGGCCGTTCATCGGGGTCTCGGGCGACTTCAACGACAGCCTCGCGTCGTCGTCCGCGACCGACGTCAACGGGTTCTACGACGAGTACCAGCAGCTGACCGGCGTCGACCTGCGCACCGCGTCGCGCCAGGTGAAGATCGCCGCGATGCGGCGGATCTTCGGGCTCCGGCCGTCGACGTCGAAGTAGGATTCGGGCTCCAGACCGGAGCTCACTCGAGTTGAGGGCGTAGCGCAGGCCTTCAGGCCTGCGCGGCCCGCACAACGCAGGGCTGAAGCCCTGCGCTACGGGAGCGGGCCGACGGCGACTCAAGCGAGCTCCAGGATTGGGCTCTGGGCTGGTGACGTGACGCCCAAAGCCTGAAGCACTCGAGGGAGGTCCCCCATGACCAACGCCGCTTCCGACGACCTGACGCGCCGCCTCAAGGAGAAGCGGGCGCAGGTGGACACGTTCATCGCGGGCGCCGTGCCGCGCCGGCGTCGCCTGCTGAACACCACGATCGTCGGCGGGACGCTCAGCGCCGCGCTGACCGCCGGCCCGGCGGCCGGCGGCACGACGTTCACCGCCTGGCTGACGCACGCGGCGGGCCTCTCCGGCCCGTCCTGGCAGCTGCTGTGCGGCCTGGCGGCGGTCTGCTCGATCGCCGCCACGCTCGCCACGCAGCTCCTCAAGTCGAACAACCTCGAGGAGAAGGTGACGCGCGCGCAGGGCTGCCGCGCCAAGCTCGAGGTGCTGGAGGTGGGCCTCGCCACCGGTCAGCTCGACCAGCCGCGCGCCGCGGCCGAGTACCTGAAGTGCGTCGAGGAGGTGGCCTTCCTGTAGGCGTGATATGGTCTTGGGCGCCGACTCGTAGACCCCATCTCGACTCCCGAGGATGCGCCCATGAAACGCTGGTTACTCGGCCTCCTGATCCTGTCGCTCGCGGCGTGCCAGCCGAACCGCCCCGCCCCGGCGGCCGGGCCGGCGCCCTTCGACCTCGTCATCGAGCACGGCCACGTGATCGACGGCACCGGCTCGCCCTGGTACGAGGGCGACGTCGGCATCCGCGACGGCCGCATCGCGGCCATCGGCGAGCTGGCGGGCCAGCCCGCCGCGCGGCGCATCGACGCCACGGGGCTCGTCGTCGCGCCGGGCTTCATCGACATGCTGGGCCAGTCGGAGCTCACGATCCTCGTGAACCCGCACCTGCCGTCGAAGATCTTCCAGGGCATCACGACCGAGATCACCGGCGAGGGCGGGTCGGTCGCGCCGCTCACCGACGCGCTCGTCGGAGAGGACCACGTCGGCTACGACCACCTGCAGATCACGCCCGACTGGCGAACGCTCGACCAGTACTTCGCCCGGCTCGAGAAGCAGGGCATGGGCATCAACCTGGCCACCTACGTCGGCGCGACGCAGGTGCGCCGCGTGGTCATCGGAGACGACGACCGCGCGCCGACGCCGGCCGAGCTCGACCGCATGAAGCAGCTCGTGGACGAGGCGATGCGCGAGGGCGCCGTGGGCGTCTCGACGTCGCTCCAGTACGCGCCGGCGCCCTACGCCACGACCGAGGAGCTCGTCGCGCTGGCGTCGGAAGCCGCGAAGTACGGCGGCATCTACGCCACGCACATGCGGTCGGAGGGCGACGCCGTGCTGGAGGCGCTCGACGAGGCCATCCGCATCGGCCGCGAGGCCAAGATCCCGGTGGAGATCTGGCACATCAAGGCCGCCGGCGTCAGGAACTGGGGCCGCATGAAGGAGATCGTGGCCAAGGTGGACGAGGCGCGCGCCAGCGGCATCGACGTGACCGCCGACACCTACGCCTACCCCGCCTGGTTCAACTCCATGTCGGCGTTCGTGCCGCCGTGGGCGCACGACGGCGGCGACGCCAAGATGATCCAGCGGCTGCGGGACCCCGCGTCCCGCGCGCGCGTCATCAAGGACATGGAGTCGCCGAAGGGCGACTGGGACAACGAGTGGCAGGAGATCCCGGGGCCGGAGGCCGTGCTCGTGAGCGTCGTGCAGAACCCCGACCTGAAGAAATACCAGGGGCAGACCCTCGCCCAGATCGCCAAGGCGCGCGGCGTGAAACCGATCGACGCGCTGCTCGACCTGCTCGTCGCCGACGAGGGCTACACCTTCTGCGCGGTGTTCGGCATGTCGGAGCCCGACATCGCCCTGGCGCTCAGCCAGCCCTGGGTGTCGATCGACAACGACTCGCAGGGCACCGCGCCCGACGGGCTGCTCGGCGAGGAGCACCCGCACCCCCGCGCCTACGGCACCTTCCCGCGCATCCTGCGGAAGTACGTCCGCGAAGAGCACCTGCTGCGGCTCGAGGAAGCCATCCGGAAGTTCAGCGCCCTGCCCGCCCAGCGCATGCGGCTCACCGACCGCGGCGTCCTGAAGACGGGCCTCTGGGCCGACGTGGTGGTCTTCGACGCCAGCGAGATCCACGACGTCGCGACCTTCGAGAACCCCAACCAGCTCTCGGTCGGCATGAAGTACGTGCTGGTCAACGGGGTGCCCGTCATCGACGACGGCAAGCAGACCGAGGCGCTGCCGGGAAAGGTGCTGCGAGGGCCGGGGTATGGTGAGCCGAGATGATGACCACGGAATGACCACGGAATAGCCACGGAAATCGCCACGGAAATCGCTCTTGCTCTAGCCGTCGTTCTCGGCGCGCTGGTGCTCGCCGCAGTGGCGTGGCGGGTGCTGGCGCCGCCGTGCCCGCCCTGGCCGGGGTTCCTCATCGAGAACCCGTACACGGATCTCGTCGCCGGCGCGGGGCGGCAGATCGAGCGCGCGGGCATCCGCGCCGGCATGCGCGTGCTGGACGCCGGGTGCGGCCCGGGCCGCGTCACGCTCGCCGCCGCCGCGCGCGTGGGCCCGGCCGGGCGCATCGTCGCCCTGGACGTGCAGCCGCGCATGCTCGAGCGGCTCGAACGGCGCCTCGCCGCCGCCGGCGTGCGCAACGTCGAGACGCGCCGGGGCGCGCTCGGCGACGGGTCCCTTCCCGCCGACGCCTTCGACGTCGCCGTCGCGAGCGCGATGCTCGGCGAGGTGCACGACCGCCGGGCCGCCCTGGCCGATCTCCATCGCGCGCTGCGCCCCGGCGGCACCCTCTCGATCACCGACGTGCTGCCCAACCCCGTCTATCTCCCCCTCGCCCGCGCCCGGGCGCTCGGCCGCGCGGCCGGCTTCGAGGAGGCCGAGGTCTTCGACGCCGCGCTGTCGTATACGTTGAATCTGAGAAAGCGCTGACGGTCTGAGTGCACTCGTTCACCGCGAGAGGGCGACGACGACCCCCAACACGAGCAGCGACACGCTCGCGAGCGTCTCGATGGTGCGGGCGAAGACGGGCGTGCGCAGCACGCGTGCCAGACGATCGACGGCCAGCGCGCACGCGGACATCCAGCCGGTGCTCATGGCGACGTGGATCGCGGCCAGCAGCGTGTAGCGCGCGAGGAAGGGCTGGCCCGGACGGATGAACTGCGGGATGTAGCTGAGGTAGAAGATCGCGATCGACGGGTGCAGCAGGTTGGTCAGCACGCCCTGCCGGAAGCCGACCGCCCAGGTGTCTGACCCGCGCCGCTGCCGCCCAGGTCGGAGACCTGGGCCACCCCCGTCGCGCCGCTCGCCTCCTTCGCCCAGATCGGCGGGGCCCCCTGCACCCCGCCTGGCTCGGTCGCTCGCGGGGACCCCTTGGCCCCGCGCCGCTCCCTCGCTCCGCCGCGCGAGCCGCCACAGGCCCGACGCGCCGAGCCACACGAGGTAGGCGGCGCCCGCCAGGCGGATTGCCGTGAACGCCGCCGGCGAGCGCTGCAGGACCACCGAGAGACCGAGCGCCGCCGCCGCGGCGTACGTGGCGTTGGCGACGCCGATGCCCGCGGCCGTGGCCAGGCCGGACCCGCGGCCCGCCGCTGCGGCGTTCCGCGTGACGATCGCGAAGGTCGGCCCCGGCGAGAGCACCAGGAGCGCCGCGACGCCGATGAAGGTGAGAAGACCAGGATTGATGGCAACGCCCCGCGGCCGGAAAGGGCCGGCCGCAGGGCGCGGTCAGTGTAGTCGAAGCGGGGTCACACGCGCATCTCGGCCTTGACGACCTCGTCCTTCTCCGAGTACTCGCAGCGGAAGCCCACCTTCGTGCAGAGCTCCACCATGTCGCGGTTCTCGGGCAGGATGTCGCCGACGATGAGCGCGATGCCCTCGTCGCGGGCGACCGCGATCAGCCGGCGCAGCAGCTCGGTCCCGAGGCCCTGGTGGTGGAAGCGGTCGGTGATGAGGACGGCGAACTCGGCCGCGGTCGACCCGTGGATCTTGGTCAGGCGCGCGACGGCCAGGATCTCGCGTGCCCCGGTCTTCGTGTCGGTGTGCTCGGCGACCAGCGCCATCTCGCGGTCGTAGTCGATGTAGCAGATGCGCGTGAGCCGCTCGTGCGTGACGCGCTGGCTCAGCTTGAGCATCCGGAAGTAGCGCAGGTAGACGCTGCGCTCGGACAGCCCCTCGTGGAACTGCACGAGCAGCGGTTCGTCCTCCGGCCGGATCGGCCGGATCAGCACGTCCATGGCCTGCTTGGTGCGCCAGCTCGAGGCGTACTGCAAGGGGTACGGCCGGACGGCGGTCTTCGGGAGGTCGGCCTCGGCCGTTTCCGGCGGGTGCACGACGATGCGGGCGTCGAGCGCCAGCAGCCGGTCGGACGAGGCGAGCAGCGGGTTGATGTCGATCTCCTTGATCCACCGCTGCTCGACGACGAGCTGGCTGAAGCGCACGAGCAGCTGCTCGAGCGCGGCCAGATCCACGGCCTTCCGGCCGCGCACGCCCTGGAGCGCCTTGAAGATCTTGGTCTGCTCCATCAGCCGGCGCGCCAGCGTGGTGTTGAGCGGCGGCAGCGCCAGCGCGCGGTCCTTGTAGACCTCGACCAGCTGCCCGCCCGACCCGAACAGCAGCACGGGGCCGAACTGCGGGTCGAGGCTGCTGCCGATGATCACCTCGTAGCCGTCGACTTTCGCCATCGCCTGGACGGTCACGCCGCCGAAGTGCTCCGCGCCGGCCTTCTCGGCCACCGAGGACCGGATGGTCTGGAACGCGCCGCGCACGGCGGCCTCGTCCTTCAGGTTGAGGCACACGCCGCCCACGTCGGTCTTGTGGCGTGATGGTCTCCGAGTGGAGCTTCAGCACCACGGGGTAGCCGATGCCCGCGGCGGCCGCGACGGCCTCGTCCTCGGTCGCCGCCACGCGCGTCTCGACGGTCGGGATGCCGTAGGCGGCGAGCAGCTGCTTCGACTCGTGCTCGGTGAGGATGGTGCGCCCGGCCTTGCGCACGGCGCCGATGATCGCGTTCGCCGTCTCGCGGCCCCGGCTGGCCTCGGGCGTCGCGGCGAGCGTGGGCGTCTCGTAGATGCCCTTCAGGTTGTAGCTGTACTTCCACATGTAGGTGAACAGCCGCGCCGCCGTGTCGGGATACGGGAACGTCGGGATGTCCGCCTTGTTGAGGATCGCCTGGCCCGCGGCCACGTCGGCGCCGCCCATCCAGCTCGCCAGCACGGGCTTGCCCTCGAGCGAGGCGTGCTTCTTGAGCGCCTCGGCCGTCTGGGTCGCGTCGGTCATGGCCTGCGGCGTCAGGATGACGAGCATACCGTCGCTGTTCGGGTCGTTCGCGGCGATCTCGAGCGCCTGCGCGTAGCGGTCGGCCTGGGCGTCGCCGAGGATGTCGACCGGGTTGTTGCGGCTCCAGTGCGCCGGCAGCAGGTCGTTGAACTTCCCGAACGCCTCCTCGGAGAGCGCGGTCAGCTCGCCGCCGTTGCCGATGAGCGCGTCGCACGCCAGCACGCCCGGGCCGCCGGCGTTGGTCAGGATGGTCAGGCGCGGGCCCTTCGGGCGCGGCTGCTTGGCCAGCACCTCGGCCATGTAGAACATCTCGGCGATGGTGTTCACGCGCAGGACGCCCGAGCGGCGGAACGCCGCGTCGAGGACCTCGTCGCTGCCCGTGAGCGAGCCGGTGTGCGAGGCGGCGGCCTTGGCCGCCGCCGCCGTCCGGCCGGCCTTGATGACGATGATCGGCTTGGCCAGCGCCACCTCGCGCGCCGCCGACAGGAAGCGCCCCGCGTCGCCGATCGTCTCCATGTAGATCACGATGCTGCGCGTGTGCGGATCGTCGCCCAGGTACTCGATCAGGTCGCCCCAGCCGACGTCGGCCATCGAGCCGATCGACACGAACGAGCTGAACCCGACGTTGACCTGCAAGCTCCAGTCGAGGACCGCCGTGCACAGCGCGCCGCTCTGGCTGATGAACCCGACGTTGCCCGGGCGCGCCATCGCGCTCGCGAACGTCGCGTTCAGCCCGGTGAGCGGGCTCATCACGCCGAGGCAGTTCGGGCCGATGACGCGCATCCGCCCGCGGCGCGCCTCCTCGACCACCTGCCGCTCGTAGCGCACCCCGTCCTCGCCCGCCTCCTTGAAGCCGGCCGAGATGACGATCGCGCCCTTCACGCCCTTCTCCACGCACTCGCGGATGAGTCCCGGCGCGGTCGCCGCCGGCGTCACCAGCACCGCCAGGTCGAGGTCGACCGGCACGTCGCCCACCGTGGGATACGCCCGGATGCCCAGCACGCTGTCGCGCTTCGGGTTCACGGGAAAGACGGTGCCGCCGAACTGCGTCTGGACGATGTTCCACAGCACCGTCCGGCCGACGCTGCCGGGCTTCTCGGTCGCCCCGATCACGGCGACGTTCTTGGGTTTGAAGATCGCGTCGAGCGCGCGGCGCCCCTCGTAGCGCAGCACGTTGCTCGGCGGCTTCGGCCGCTCTTTCAGCGTCGGGCTCTGCTCTTGGTCGACTGGCATGGGATGACTCCGGAATGAAGGTATGAAGCAAGGAACGAACGGGGCCGGACGTCCGGCCCCGGAATCTTACGCCGGCTTGGGAGGGGTCTCGCCGTGCGCCAGGCGGTACTCAGCCACCTTCACCGCGGCCTCCACCTTGTGGGGCTCCACCCGTCCGTTGAACACCGCGCCGTCGGCCAGCGCCACGCGCGGCGAGACGATCCGGCCCTCGACCCGGGCGCCGGCCTCGAGCTGCACGCGCTCCGACGCCGTGAACGTGCCCGTGGCCTCACCCGCGATCGTGATGTCGCGCGCGAAGACCTCCGCATTGACCCGCGCCGTGCTGGCCACGACGAGCCGATGGGCCGGCAGCAGAATCTTGCCCTCCACCTGCCCTTCGATCAGCAGATCCTCGCTGGCCGATACGTCTCCCCGGATTCGCGTCTTCGGTCCCGCCCACCGTGCCGGTTCCGCCATCGTCCCCTCCTGTCTGAGATTGTAGTGCGGGACGCGGCGCTCCTGCGGCACGCGTCGGTCCGGGCGTGCGCCCTAGGCGCCCACCGGGCGCTGGCGGCCGTCAGAGCCGGCCGACGCCGGGTCACCGCTTGGCCGGCCTGTCCAACGATTGGCCGGCCTTCCGGCGGTTTGGAGGAGATCATGCAACGTTGCTGCCGTAGGTGCCTCTGCCGTTTAGCCGGGCATGCAAGTTGCAATTGCCCACGTGGCCCCACCCGGCCGGGGCCGTGAGGACAACCGGCGATGCTGTGGTTCCTGGAACGTGAATCGGAATTGCTCGTCTGCGAAGTGCGGCAGGCCGACACCGGACCGGAGTTCGAGTTGGCGGTTCGGAAGGTGGGTGAGCCCGAGCAGATCGAGCGGTTCGAGGAGCCGACCCGGCTCATCGAAGAGTGGCTGTCCCGCCAGCAGGAACTCCGCGAGGCGGGCTGGCGGCCGCGTAATTAGGTTCGGTTACACAGGTCCTTGACCTGTGCCGGAGCTGCCCAGGTCGAAGACCTGGGCCACCCGACTGCCCCTTCTTCCTACGCGGCGGACACGGCCCGAAGCCGCGCCGGCATGTCGATGCGGCCCTCCAACCGGGCGCCCTCGTGCATCTCCACGCGCGGCGACCGGATATCCCCGGAAACAGCCCCGGTTTCGTTCAGTACCGACCTTCTCGGTCGCCCTGACGTCCCCCCTCACCGCCCCGCTCACGACGACGGTGTGAGCCTGCACGTCGGCCGTCACTTCCGCGCCGGGGCCGAGGGTCAGCATGTGGCCGGGTACCCGGATGGTCCCTTCCACGCGTCCTCCCAGCACCAGATCCTCTCCGGCCGTCACCGTGCCCTTGATGACCAGCGTCGCACCGGATCGCTCTTCCATCTCCGTCATGAGTGCCTCCACGTCGCTCCACGTACAAACGACGCGAGACCCACTGCAAGATGCACGCCTTTGCACCGGCCGACAGCGGGGGTGAATCGGCGGGGGATCGCGTCCGGGGAGCGTTCGGAGCGCCCGTCCAGGCGATTACGAAACTGGCACGAGTGTGCCATGAGGGGTCGGGCGGGACGAGTGTGCCACGGGCGCAGGGCTGAAGCCCTGCGCTACGGAGTCCCGCGTAGCCGCAGGCGCAGGGCTGAAGCCCTGCGCTACGGGATCCCGCGTAGCGCTACGGGATCCCGCGTAGCGCACGCCTTCAGGCGTGCGCCGGCGTGAGCCGTCAGCCGTGCGCCGGCGTGAGCCGCGAGCCGCTATCCGTGCTTCGGCCGGGCGGCGTGCGCGGAGTACTCGGCGGGATCGATCGCGACGTCGATGACCGCCGGGCGTCCGGCGGCCAGCGCCTCGTCGAGGGCGGCGCCGAGCGCGTCGAGCGAGGCGACGCGCCGGGCCCAGGCCCCCAGCCCCCCGGCAATCCGCGCGAAGTCCACCTCGCCGTAGCCGACGCCGCAGTCGGGGAGCCCGCGGCGGCTCTGCGCCACGCGAATGAGGCTGAGCGCGCGGTCGTTGAAGACCACCGTGACGACATTCAGCCGCTCGCGGACGCAGGTCTCGATGTCGGCCATCGCCATCCCGAATCCGCCGTCGCCGACCGTGCAGAGGACGGGCCGGTCCGGGAACCGGATCTTGGCGGCCATCGCGGCGGGCAGGCCGTAGCCCATGGCCGACAGCCCGTTCGACTCGAGGAACGTCAGCGGCTCCCACGTCGTCCAGGCCTGGGTCACGACGAACTTCACCGAGCCGACGTCGGTCGTCGCGATCGTGTCGCGGGGCAGGCGCTCGCGCAGCAGGCACGTCACCTCGTAGGGCGACAACCCGGAACGGGGCGGCGCCGCGGGCGCGAGCACGCGCCTCACCTCGGCCTTGAACGCCTCGATCTCGCCCGCGCTCCACGCCGAGCGCGGCAGCCCGCCCGCGAGGAGCCCGACGACGGCGGCGCCGAAGGCGCCTACGAGCTCGTCGCGCGGCGCGAAGGCGCCGGCGGCGATCGACAGGGGGCCGATCGAGACGATCGGCAGCGTCTGGTGCCAGATCTTGTCCGACTCGACCGGGTCGTAGCCGAGCCCCACCACCAGGTCCGCGGCGGCGAGGAAATCCACGATGACGCCGTCGGCCGCGACGCCGGCGCACACGCCGCAGAAGAGCGGGTGGTCCTCGGGCACGAGGCCCTTCGCTTTCGGCGTCACGAACACGGGCGCCCCGACGGCCTCCACGAAGCGGCGGACGATCGGGCCGTCGGCGAGCGGGTCGAGGTCGAGGCCGACGACGAACACGGGCCGGCGCGTGCGCGCCAGCGTCTCGCGCATCCGGGCGACGGCGCCGGGCGACGGCGGGCCCGCGGGGGCCGCGTCCACGCGCGCCCGCCACGTCCCCGCCACGACGTCCTCGCGCCGCGCGACGTCGCTCGGCAGCGCCAGGTGCACGGGGCCGCGGCGCGGCGCCAGGGCCGTCTCGATCGCGAAGGTGGTCTTCGCGGCGGTGTCGACACCGTCGAGCGTCAGCGTGGCCTTGGTGAACGGCCGGTACACGGCCTCGAGATCCAGGTTCTGGTGCGTGGCGTACTCGCGCGCGCCGGCGGCGAGCGACGCCGTCACGGCGATGACGGGCGAGCGGTCGAGGAAGGCGTTGGCGACGCCCAGCGTCATGTTCACGGCGCCGGGCCCGAGCGTGGACACGCACACGGCCGGGCGGCGCTCGAGGTGCGCCAGGGCGTCGGCGAGGAACGAGGCGGTGGCCTCGTGGCGCACGAGCGTGAAGGTCATGCCCGCGCGCCGGGCGGCGTCCACGAAGTCGAGGATCTCGCCGCCGGGAAGGCCGAAGAGCCGGGTGACCCCGGCGTCGCGGAGCGTTCGGGCCACGGCCTCGGCGGAGGTCATCTCGAGCCCGGTCAACCGAGGAACGTGCGCACGAAGGAGAGGAACGTCTGCACGTCGGCGAAGTTGGAGGCGATCCCGACCGACACGCGCACGGCGCCCGTGCTCTTGCCGTCGATGCAGCGGCGGAAGTCCTCGTATTCCATGTGGTCCCCGGCGCTGCGGAAGCACCCGACGATCTCGTCGCGCGAGAGCCCCAGCGCCATCTCGCCGGCGCCCGGGTTGCAGAAGCAGCCCGTGCGCAGGGAGATCCGGCGGGCGGTGGCCCGCTCCTCCACCAGGCCGTGATCGATGACGTGCCCGTCGGCGTCGAAGAAGTTGACCGTGATCGTGCCGCCGCGCATCTTCGTGCCGCGCGGCCCGTAGAGGCGGATGAGCGGCCGGCCGTTCGCGTGGCGCATGGCCAGGAGGCGATCGAGCATCCAGCCGGTCAGGCACCGGACGCGCTCGTGGATGACGTCGAGGCCCACGGACTCGAGGTAGTCCAGGCCGATCTCCACGGCGGGGATGTTGGTGTAGTTGATCGTGCCGTCCTCGAACGCCGCCGCCCCGTGGGCGAAGTGGTACTGGTCGGCCTGCACCGAGGCCACCGAGATCGTGCCGCCGGCGAACCACGGCCGGCGCAGCTTCGCCAGCGCCGGCCAGCGGGCGATCAGCACGCCGATGCCCGTGGGATAGCCGAACATCTTGTAGAACGACACGGTGACGAAATCGGGGTGCCAGCGGGAGAGATCGAGCCGGTTGGAAGGCACGAACGCCGCCGCGTCGAGCAGCACGTCCCAGCCGCGCCGCTGCGCGCGCTCGATCCACTCGAGCGGGTGCTGCACGCCGGAGAAGTTCGACTGCGCGGGGTACGCGAACAGGTTGTGCCCGCCCGGCCGCGCCGTGCCGAGGAAGACGTCGAGCGTCGCCTCGTCCACGCGCATGCTCGGCGGCAGCATCGGCACGTAGCTCGTGCGCGCGCCGCGGACGCGGTCGAACTCGCGGATGCCGTTCACCGAGTTGTGGTTGTCGAAGGTGAGCAGGAACTGGTCGCCGGCCTCGAACGGATAGGACTCCCCCACGAGCTTCAGCGCGTGGGTGGCGTTGGCCGTGAAGATGACGCCGTACTCCTCGGGCGAGCCGCCGAAGAAGCGCAGCACCCGCTCGCGCGCGCGCGCGACGAGCTCGGTCGAAAACGACGAGGTCGGGTTGCTCGAGTGCGGGTTGCCGAAGACGCCGCCGCGCACGAGCTCCATGTGACGGCGCACCTGCGAGTCGGCGTGCACGCCCCCGCCCGTGTAGTCCAGGTACACGTGGGCGTGCTCGTCGAGCCGCCAGTACTCCGAGATGCGCAGCGCGTCGAGCGACGCCGTCCCGGCGTACGAAGGAAACGCGCGCAGGAACTCGGCGTGCGCCTCCCGGAGCGCCGGGTCCTCCTCCACCATCGCGGGAACGGCGGCGTCGGCCAGGGCGGACTCGGTGTGCGGAACCTCGGGTTCGGTGTCGGGGGTCGGCATGGGCACGCTCTCTCAAAACGATGAATGGGCGTTGCGGCGCCCGCGGACGGAGATGATCGGCCCGGCCCGCAGGAGGAGGGCCGCTCCAATTCTACCGCCACCGCACGCCCGCGGTCACGGGAGGCTTCCGGCTCACCCTCGGGGTGGCCGTTCGGGCCCGCGGCGCGTCTGGTAACATAGGCGCGCTTTTCGACCCACGGGAGGCCATGGTGAACGCACGACGGCACGCGGCGTGGATGGTGGCGGCGGCCCTGCTGACGCTTCAGGCGGGCGCGTCCGGACTGCGCGCGCAGGATCGGTTCGCCGAGGCGGCGCGCCTCGTCCAGGAGGCGCGCCCGAGAATGGGCGCGCCGGGCGTCTCGGTGGCCGTGGCGGTCGACGACCAGCTGGCCTGGTCGGCGGGCGACGGCCTCGCCGACGTCGAGAACGGCGTGGCGGCCACCGCCGACACGGTGTACCGCATCGCGTCGATCTCCAAGACCATGACGGCCACCGCGGTCATGCAGCTCGTCGAGCGCGGCCGGGTGTCGCTGGACGACCCGATCCAGAAGTACGTGCCGTCGTTCCCCGACAAGGGCGGCCTCACGATCACGCTGCGCGAGATCCTGACGCACACCTCGGGCATCCGGCACTACAAGCCGGGCGAGATGGAGAGCCTGACGCCCTACGACTCGGTGGCCGACGCGATCAGGATCTTCAAGGACGACCCCCTGCTCTTCACGCCCGGCACGAAGTACCGCTACTCGACCTACGCCTTCAACCTGCTCGAGGGCGTCGTCGAGTCGGCGTCCGGCCTGACCTTCGAGGCGTACCTGCAGGAGCACGTGTGGGACCCCGCCGGCATGGCGCACACGTACCTGGAGCACCCGCAGACGATCGTCGCCCACCGCGCGCGGCAGTACGTGCGCGGCGGCCCCGAGGGCGTGCTGAACGCGCCGTACGCCGACCTCAGCATCAAGTGGGGCGGCGGCGGCATCATCTCGACGGTCGGGGATCTCATCCGCTTCCACATCGCGCTCGACGACGGGCGGCTCCTGAAGCCGGAGACGCTTCAGGCGATGTACACGCCGGGCACGCTGGCCGACGGCACGCGGATCGACTACGGGCTGGGATGGATGATGCTGACCGACCGGAACGGCCACCACTGGATCGCCCACAGCGGCGGCGCCACCGGCGGCACGACCTTCCTGCTGCGCGACCCGCCGCGTAAGCTGGCGGTGGCCATCATGTGCAACGTCCAGAACGCCGGCGGCATCGGCGCGCTCGCCATGGCCGTGGCCGACGCCGTCGCGCCCGCGCGATGAGCCGCCCCGCCCCGCTGCGCACCGCCGCCGCGGCGCTGCTGCTTCTGACAGCGGCCGCGGCCCCCGCCCGGAGCCAGGACGCGCCGCCCGCCGACGAGACCCGCGAGGCGCGCGTCGCGCGCCTCCACCAGCGCACCTGGTCGGTCACGGCGGCGCCGGTGGAGGGCACGCTCCGCCTCGACGGCCGCATGGACGAGCCGGCGTGGCAGCGCGCGACGCCGATCACCGACTTCTACCAGCGCGAGCGCAACGAGGGCCTGCCCGCCACCGAGCGGACCGAGGTCCGCGTCCTCTACGATCGCACGAACCTCTACATCGGCTTCCACTGCCTGGACGACCATCCCGAGCGCGTGAGCGCCCGGGCGCTCTTCCGCGACGAGAACGGCGGGACGGACGACGTCGTGTCGATCATGCTCGACTCGTTCAACGACCACCGCAGCGCGATCCAGTTCGTCTCGAACGCCAACGGGCTGGTCGAGGACCTGCTCCAGACGGGCGAGACGACGGCGACGCGCAACGAGAACTTCGACGCGGTCTGGACGGCGCGCGGCAGCCACACGCCGGAGGGCTACGACGTCGAGATCGCCATCCCCTTCAAGTCGCTTCGCTTCCAGCCGCCCGCCGGCGGCGGCGAGGTGACCTTCGGCATCGGCTTCAAGCGCAACATCCCGCGCAAGAACGAGGAGGTCTACTGGCCGTTCGTCGCCAACGACTCGTCGTGGTACCGGCCGGCGGAGCTCGGCCAGCTCCACGGCCTGCGCGGCGTCGAGCCCGGCCGCAACCTGCAGCTGCGGCCCTACGCGCTCGCGGGCGGCAGCCGCGACCTCGCGGCCGCCGACACCCGCACGCGACGCGAGGCGGGGTTCGACATGAAGTGGGGCGTGACGACCGGCCTCACCGCGGACTTCACGGCCAACACCGACTTCGCGCAGGAGGAGGTGGACGTCCAGCAGATCAACTTCACGCGCTTCTCGCTCTTCTTTCCCGAAAAGCGCCAGCTCTTCCTCGAGAACGAGCAGATGTTCCAGTTCGGCGTGCCGGGCGAGGCCGAGCTGGTGTTCACGCGGCGGATCGGCCTCTCGGACCAGGGCGGCATCGTGCCGCTGCGCGTCGGCGCGCGGCTGGCCGGCCGGGAGGGCCGCACGACGATCGGCGCCCTGAACATGCAGACGGGCGACGCTCCGACGGGCACCCTGCCCGGCGAGAACTTCACCGTCTTCCGCGTGCGGCGGGACCTGTTCAGCCGCTCGAGCGTCGGCGCCGTGGTCACCAACCGCGCCGGCGGCGGACGCTTCAACCGCGTGCTCGGCGCCGACGGGCACTTCTTCTTCAAGCAGGTGTGGTTCGCCGAGGGCTTCGCGGCCGTCGTGGACCAGACGGACCGGCAGAAGGACGCCAACGCGCTCTACGGCCGGTTCGCCTACGACACGGACCGGTTCGGCGCGGTCTACCGCTACCTCGACCTCGGCGGCGGCTTCGACCCGGGCGTCGGGTTCGTCTACCGCCGCGACATCCGCCAGAGCTACGGCGAGCTGCGCTACAGCCCGCGGCCGCGTCTCCACTCCGTCCGCCAGATCGAGCTCAAGACCTCGATGAGCTACCTGACGAACCGCGCGAACGTGCTCCAGACTCGGGAGCGCCGGGAGAAGGTCACGGCCAACTTCGAGTCGGGCGAGGTCGCGACCGCGGAGTACGTCGACCACTTCGAGTTCCTCGACCGGCCGTTCGCGCTGCGCTCCGACCTCGTCATCCCGGTCGGGACGTACCGGTTCGACACGCTGCAGGCCGGCTTCAGCACGTTCAAGCGGCGCCACTCGCAGGCCACCGTGTCCTACATGGGCGGCGGCTTCTACGGCGGCACGCGGCGCACGGCGTCGCTCGGCGCGAGCTTCCGGCCGGCGACGCGGTTCGGGTTCTCGTTCAGCTGGGCCACGAACTGGATCGACCTGCCCGGCGGATCGTTCACCACCCATCTCGCGTCGTCGCGCGTGCAGCTCGCGTTCCGCAGCGACCTGGCGCTGTTCTCGCTGTTCCAGTACAACGAGGACACGCGCCAGCTCTCGACCAACGTGCGCTTCCGGTGGATTCCCAGGCCCGGCTCGGACCTGTACGTCGTCTACAACGAGCTGGACGATTCGCGCGCCGGCCTGGCGCCGAGGAACCGCTCGCTCGTCGTGAAGCTCAACTACTTGTTTGCGTTGTGAGGCTCGGGCTTCAGCCGGCCCTGGCCCACGGTCTCGCCAGCGTCCGCGGCCTCGTCCACGCGCACCAGCGGCTTCGGCCGGCGCCGGACGACGAGCTCGAAGACGTCCGGACGGGCGTAGTGGCCGGCCACGTCGAGTTGCCAGCGCGGCCCCACCATGTCGGCCGGCTTCACTTCGGCGTAGAGAATGGTCCCGGCCTCCTGGTGCGCGGGGCCGGACAGGAACTTGCCGTCGGGGTCGACGATCGCGCTGTCGCCGGGGTTGATCCAGCCGTCGGCGCGGGCCAGGCTCGTCCGCCAGGCGAACCGCTCGGGCACGTCCTCGACGCGCATCGCGCTGCAGCACCCGATCACGTAGCAGCGGCCTTCCTTGGCGATGTGGCGGAGCGTGGACAGCCACGGCTCGCCGCAGTCCCACGTGGGCGCCACCCAGATCTCGGGCGCCCCAGGCGTACTGCGCGTAGCGCGCGAGCGGCATGTAGTTCTCCCAGCAGATCAGGCCGCCGAGGCGGGCGAAGCCCAGGTCGTGCACCGCGAGCGTGCTGCCGTCGCCCTGGGCGTGCACCAGCCGCTCGCCGGCGGTCGGGACCATCTTGCGGTGTCGGCCGATCAGGCGGCCGCCGGCGTCGATGACGAGCAGCGTGTTGTAGAGCGTGGAGCCGCTGGCTTCCACGTTGACCTCGTTGACGCCGATCGCCACGGCGACCCCCGCCGCGCGCGCAGCCGCGGCGAGCCGGTCCACTTCGGGGCCGGGCACCGCGATCGCCTGCGCGACCAGCTCGGAGTACAGCTCGCGCAGCGCGCGGGTCTCGCGCGCCGCCAGGGCCCAGACCCACAGGGGGTACGCCGGCACGAAACCCTCGGGGAAGACCGCCAGCCGCGCGCCGCGCGCCCCGGCCTCGGCCACCAGCGCGCACGCGCGCTCGACCGTGGCGTCGCGATCGAGAAACACCGGCGCCGCCTGGACGGCGGCCACGAGAAACGGGTCGGAGACGGAACGCGAGGCCATGGGAGTCGCTCCTTCCTGGGATGGAGGGCCATTCAACCACGACGAGGCGGCAAGCACAAACGGGCTGGCGGCCGTTCGGCCG
Source organism: uncultured Acidobacteriota bacterium (assembly GCA_963812185.1). Classification (GTDB taxonomy): domain Bacteria; phylum Acidobacteriota; class Vicinamibacteria; order Vicinamibacterales; family JAHECP01; genus JAHECP01. The sequence continues at coordinate 1,253,662 of CAWEUE010000004.1, read as the reverse complement.
ACTGGCCTGCAGAACGGCCGTCCTCGTCCTCGTGGACTTCGTGGTAGGTGACGTCAGCCGTCAGCCGTCAGCCGTCAGCCGACGTAAGCCGTGAGCCGTGAGCCGTAAGCCTGAAGGGAACGAACCATGCGCACCCTGATGCTCGTGGCGCTGGTGGGGTTGGCCGGTCGTGTACCCGGAGGCCAACCACCTTTCGTCAAGGCGGTCACGGGCAATCCCGCCGAGTACCCCACGCTCGAGAAGGTGTTCGTGCCCGGCCTCGTCGACGACGTCGCGGGGTGGGTCACGGGTGTGACGCAACAGCCGACAGGGCCCCCATAGCGGCGTCGGTGCACGGGGGTGCAGGGGTGCACGGCGTGCACCCCGATCTTGACACTACCCCCATCCGGCCGTAGCGTTGGAAGACCTGCAGTTGTGATCGGAGAGCGACTGAATGCCGAGCCTTCGTGTGCGCCTCGAGACCGCGACGGCGATCGCGGCTGTGTTCTTCCTTGCTCATGGCCACGGCCAGGAGCCCACGCGGCCCAACACCCAGACTGCCCGTCCCGCAGTGACCGCGGCCACACCGTCGGCGCCGGGCGTCTCGTCGCGCCAGGTCGTCGCGTCGTTCGGCCTGCCCGGCATCGACCGCGGCCTGCGCAACACCGGACCGGGCGACCCTCCGTTCGCGGCCGCCGTCGCGGTGGCGGCGCGGGGGGACCGCCGCACGCCGTACGTCGCCGGCAAGGTGATCGTCAAGTTCAAGGCCGGCCGCGAGCCGCGCGAGATCGACCTGCAGCGCGAGAACGTGGCGGTGCGCGCGATCGAGCACCCGACACACGCCGACTTCGACGTGCTGCGCATCGATCCCGCCGCGAACCCCGAGACGCTCGCCGCCGAGCTGGCGAGGCGCGATGATGTCGAATACGCGCAGGCCGCCTACCGGGTCCACGAGATGTACGTGCCCAACGACAAGTACTACGATCTGCAGTGGAACTTCCCGGCGATCGACCTCGAGCGCGCGTGGGACATCAACCCCGGCGCCGACTCGTCGATCATCGTCGCGGTGATCGACACCGGCGTCGCGTACACGAACGAGACGCTCCGCTTCCGGGCCTACGGCTTCACGGTCGACGGCCAGACGTTCCCGTCGCTGGGCACGATCGACGTCCCCTTCGCTCTGGCGCCCGACCTCGGCCCGGCGTCGCGCTTCGTCAAGCCGTATGACTTCATCTGGGACGACGACAACCCGGTGGACATGGACGGCCACGGCACGCACGTGGCCGGCACGATCGGCGAGGACACCAACAACAGCGTGGGGGTGGCCGGCGTCGCCTTCAACGTCCAGCTCATGCCGGTGAAGGTGATCGACAGCGAGTGGGACAACATCTTCGGCTCGCCGAACCAGGGCACCGACGACGTGGTGGCGCGGGGCATCCGCTACGCGGTGGACAACGGCGCGAAGGTGCTGAACATGAGCCTCGGGCGCACGGGACCGCCCGCGCCGGCCGTGGAATCAGCGCTCCGGTACGCCGTCTCCAAGGGCGCGTTCGTGGCCATCGCCGCGGGCAACGACTACGAGGACGGCAACCCGAACGAGGCGATCGCCGCCCTCGCGCAGAACATCAAGGGCGTCGTGGCCGTGGGCGCCGTGGGCCGCGACCTCGACCGCGCCCACTACTCGAGCACCGGATCCTACGTCGAGCTGGCGGCGCCGGGCGGCGACTTCCGCCGCGGCGGCACGGAGGCCGGGATTCTCCAGCAGACCTACGACCTCGACCTGGTCACGACCTTCCAGGACGGACCCGCGCGCTACGGCCCGCCGCGGTTCGACGCCTTCGCCCTCTACTACTTCACGGGCACGTCGCAGGCCACGCCGCACGTGTCGGGCCTCGCGGCGCTCCTTCTTCACCAGGGCATCACGACGCCGGCGGCCATCGAGGCCGCGCTGGAGAAGTTCGCGACCGACCGCGGCGCGCCCGGCCGAGACGACGAGTACGGCTACGGCATCGTCAGCGCGCGCAACACGCTGTTTGGCCTGGGCATGGCCCGCTAGGAGACGACGACATGACACGCCAGCCTCTCGCCGTCTTCGGCGCCGGCGCGCTCGCGCTCCTCCTGGCCGCCGGACCCGCGGCCGCGCAGTCCGCGTCACGGCCGCCCGCCGTCTCACTCTGGGGCTTCGCGCTCGTCGGCGCGGAGAACTTCACCGCCAGCCAGACGTTCAAGGCCACGATGGGCAAGTCGTCCGGGCCGGTCTACGGCGGCGGCGGCGAGGTCGCGCTCCGCTCGGGCATCTTCGTGCGCGTGAGCGCGTCGCGCTACAAGAACACCGGCCAGCGCGCGATCAGCCTCGAGGGCCAGGTCTTCCAGCTCGGCATCCCTCTGACCGCCACCATCGTGCCCATCGAGGTCACTGGCGGCTACCGCTTCCTGCAGTTCGGCCGGTTCGTGCCGTACGCCGGCGGCGGGTTCGGCAGCTACAAGTACACCGAGACGTCCAAGTTCGCCGACCCGTCCGAGAACGTGTCCGGCCGTTTCAACGGCTACCACGTCCTCGGCGGCGTGGACGTGGGCGTCACCGCCTGGCTGCGCGCCGGCGGCGAGATTCAATACGCGAGCGTGCCCAACGCGTTCGGCGCCGGCGGCCTCTCGCAGCAGTTCAACGAGACCAACCTGGGCGGGACGACGTTCAGGGCGGTGATCAGCGTGGGACGGTAGCGCATTGCCGATTGGCGATTGCCGATTGACGATTGACGATTGAAGAGCTCCGAATCACGTGGCGCCGGCCTTCACGCCGGCCGTGTCGAACGAAGACAGCATGATCTGATGCTCTTCAATCGGCAATCATCAATCGGCAATCGGCAATGAATTTCATTCGTACCTCAGCGCTTCCACCGGGTCCAGCCGCGCCGCGCGTTGCGCGGGCAGGTAGCCGGCCAGGACGCCTGTCACGGTCGAGGCGGCCAGGCCGGCCGCGATGGCCCAGGGCGGGGCCGCGGCGTCGAAGCCGGGCATCAGGCCGCTGAGGGCCAGGCCGATCAGCGACGCGGCCGCCACCCCGGCGACGCCGCCCGCCGTGGCGAGGAGCGCGGCCTCCAGCAGGAACTGCCGGAGCACGTCGCGCCGCCGGGCGCCCAGGGCGAGGCGCACGCCAATCTCACGGGTCCGCTCCGTCACGGCGATGATCATCACGTTGGCGATGCCGATGCCGCCGATGAGCAGGCTCACGGCGGCGAGGCCGATGGTCGCCAGGCCGATCGACGCGCTCACGCGGTCGAGCGTCTGGATGATCTGGTCGGAGGTCGACAGCGTGAAGTCGTCCGGCTGGTCCGGCCCGAGGCGTCGGAGCTTGCGCAGGATCGTCTCGGTCTCGCGGTAGGCCTCGTCGCGCCGGCCCGGCCTCGCCCGGACGTAGAGCACCGTGGCCCTGGCGTCCGCGTAGCGCTGCCGGGCCGCGGTGACCGGGATCGACAGCACGTTGTCCTGCCGGTTCTCTCCGAAGAAGCCGCCGCGGCGCGGCGCCAGCTCGCCCACCACCATGTAGGTCTCGCCGCCCAGGGACAGCGCCTGGCCGATGGCGCTCTTCACGCCGCCCGCGCCGAAGAGCGCGCGCGCGAGGTTGGCGCCGACGACCGCCACGCGGGCGCCCGCGCGCACCTCCAGGTCCGTGAACGGCCGGCCCGCCGAGAACTCGGCGCCCACCACGTCGAAGAAGTTCGCCGTGGCGCCCTCGATGAGCGCGGTGTCCGACAGGTTCCCGCCGGCGCGCACCGTCAGCGCGCGGCCGTTCTCGATGGTCGGCACGAGGAGCTGTGCCGCCACCTCGCGCACGGCGTTGCCCTCGCGCGCGATGACCGGCGCGAACGACACGTCGAGCGGCCGGCGGCGCGCTTCGGCGTCGGAGGCGGGCTGGTACGGATCGCCGCTCAGGTGGAACGCGAACACGTTGTCGGTGCCGAGCTCGCGGAAGAGGAGCGCCACGGAGTTGCGCAGGTTCGCCAGCACCGTCGCCACGAGCACGACGGTCACGATGCCGATGACGATGCCGACGATCGCCAGCATCGAGCGCGCCGGGTTCCCGCGCACCGACTCCACCGCGAGGTTGAAGGACTCCCCGCTGGCCGTGCGCCAGGGCGTGAATCGCGTCATCGTTCCGTGCTCGTGTGGGGCCGGCTTTCGCCTTCGCGTAAAGCTGCGGCGAACCGCCGTAGCCTTGGCGGAGGCGGTCAGCCGGCCCGTCCTGTCACTCCGCCCGAATCGCGTTGACGACCTCGATGCGCGTCGCGCGCCGCGCCGGATACCACCCGGCCAACAGCCCGCTCGCCGCCGCGGCGCCGATGCTCCACGCCATCGTCGCGAACCGGAGCTCGAGATCGACGAGGGCCACCTGCGACACCACGCGCACGGCAAGGGCGACGACGCCGATGCCCACGGCCCCGCCGGCCGCGGCCAGCAGGCTCGACTCGGCGAGCACCTCCGACGCGATGGCGCGGCGCGACGCTCCCAGAGCGCGCCGCACGCCGATCTCGCGCGTCCGCTCGGTGACCGACACGAGGATCGTGTTGGTCACGACCACGATGGCCGCGAGCAGCGCCATGACGGAGATCGGCCCGGCGGCCAGGCCGACGCGCTCGGAGAGCCGGAACACGAAGCTGCGCGCCGCGTCCGGCGTCAGCACGTCGAAGGTGTCCTCCTGCCCCGGCTCCAGGCGCCGCCGCGCCCGGAGCGTGGCGCGCGCCCGGTCCTCGGCCGCCGCCAGCTCGCGCGCGTCGGGATCGGCCGCCAGCGGCCGCGCGAGCACCTGCAGCGTGGCCGGCGTCCCGAACGCCCGCGCGAACGCGCCGAGCGGCACCCACACGTTGCGGTCGAGCGAGGTGCCGCCCAGGTTGCCCAGCCGCGCCTGCACGCCAATCACGCGGAACCCGCGCCCGGCCACCCGCACCGTCGCGCCGAGGGCGTCACGCGCGGGAAACAGCGCGTCGGCGACGTCGGCGCCAATGACCGCCACCTGCGCGGCCGCGACGTCCTCCTCGCGCCCGAAGAATCGTCCCTCCCCGATGCCCAGGTCGCGGATGGCGGCGAGCGACCAGGTCGCGCCCACCACGGCCGCGTTCGCGTACTTGCGCGGGCCGGCGCTGACATCGGCGGCACGCTGCGCCGTTGCGCCGTACTCGACGGCCGTGCCGGCGTAGCGATCGAGAAACCGCACGTCGGTGGAGGTGATGGCGGGGTTGCGCTCCAGCTTCCGCTCGAGCTCCCGCCGGCTGGTCTGCCCCGGCGCCGCGACCTGCGCCACCACGAACGTGTCGCTCCCGAAGGCGCGCGCCGCGCTCGCGCGCGCGTAGCGCGACACCCCGTCCAGCGCCGTCACCACGGCCGCCATCGTCGCGACCGCCACCGCGACGGCGATCGCGCCGAGCGCCGAGCGCAGCCGGTGGGTCTCGATCGACCCGAAGGCCTGGGCGATGGGGGTGAGCAGGTGGTGGCGCATCGGGGAGGAGAGTTGTGAGTTGTGAGTTGTGAGTTGTGAGTCTTGAGTTGTGAGTCTTGAGTCTTGAGTTCTGAGTTCTGAGTTCTGAGTTCTGAGCCGTCAGTCCTGAGCCGTCAGCCGTCAGCCGTGAGCCGTGAGCCGTGAGCCGTGAGCCAAAGTATCATAGACACGATGAAGCGATGGATGGGCTGGGTGCTGGTCGTCGCGGCGATCGCCACGGCGGGCGTCCTCTGGCGCCTCGGCCGCCACGAGGCCGTGCTCGTCGACGAGGGCACGGTCGCGCGCAAGGCCGACTTCCGGTCCTACGTGACGGCATCAGGCGAGATCGTGGCGACGCGCTTCGCCGACATCGGGTCCAACGTGATGGGCAAGATCGTCAGCCTGCCCGTCAAGGAGGGCGAGGCGGTCGAGGCGGGCCAGCTGCTGGCGCAGATTGACGCCGTGCCGGCCCGGAGCGACGCCGAAGCCGCCGAGGCGCAGGTGCGCGCGCTCCAGGCCGACGCGCGCGCGGCGAATGAGCGCGTGGCGACGGCGAGGGCCGACGCCGAGCAGGCGAAGGCGCGGGCGCAGGAGGCCAACCAGACGCTCGCGCGCGCGCGGGAGCTGCACGCGCAGGGACTGTCGCCGAAATCCGATCTCGACGCCGCGCAGGCCGCCGCCGACGGCGCCAACGCGCAGGTCGCGTCCACCGCCGGCGCCGTGGCGAGCGCGGCCGAGGCGCGCGACGCCGCCGACCGGCGCGTGACGCAGGCCGAGGCGCAGGCCGCCCGCGCCCGTGACGTCCTGGCGAAGACCTCGATCAAATCGCCCATCGACGGCGTCGTGTCGAGGCTCCAGGTCCGCCAGGGCGAGATGGTCGTCATCGGGATCCAGAACCAGCCGGGCACGACGCTGATGACCATCTCGGATCTGAGCGGCATCAACGCCGAGGTGAAGGTGGCCGAGGCCGACGTCATGCGGGTGCAGCTCGACCAGCCGGCGCGCGTCACGCTCGAGGCCCTGCCCGACCGTCCCTTCGACGGCCGCGTCGTCGAGATCGGCGCGTCGGCGCTGCCGACGACCGGCACCGCCGCCGCGCGCGAGTTCCGGGTGGTGATCCGGCTCGATCGCCCCGGCGCGTCGCTCAGGCCCGGCCTGACGTGCGACGCCGAGATCCTGGTCGGCGAGAAGAAGAACGTCCTGACCGTCCCGCTCCAGGCGGTCGTCCTGCGCAGCCCCGGCGCCGAGGGCGCCGGCGACATCGGCGCGGAGCAGCGCGGCGTGTTCGCCATCGAGAACGGGGTCGTCCGCTTCGTGCCAGTGACGACCGGCATCATCGGCGGCCTCGACATCGAGGTGGAAGGCGTCGCGGAAGGCACGCCCGTCGTGGTGGGGCCGTATCAGGTGCTGCGGGCGCTCAAGAGCGGCGACGCGGTCAGGACGAAGTAGTCGCCGCACCCGCGGAAGGCGCCGTTCGGCGGCGTGTCGCACGAGCGCCGCGAACGGACAGGGCCTGAGAACGCTCAGATCTCCATCTCCCCTTCGCTGACCCACACCGTCGCCCCGCCGACGCGCACCTCGGCGGGACGCCCGGCGCGCAGGTCCACCTCGAGCTCCAGCAGGCTCGGACGGCCCATCTCGAAACCCTGCTCGACCACCCAGCGCGCCGTGCCGTCCCCGCGCGCGCCGCGCGAGGCGACGTAGCCGGCGAGCGCGCTGACCGCCGAGCCGGTGGCCGGATCCTCGCCGACGCCCAGCCCCGGCGCGAACATCCGGGCGCGCAGGTCGGAGCCCGGCCGCTCGGGGTCGGCCGCGAACACGAAGATCTCCTCGGCCCACCATCCCTTCAGGACGCGCTCCCAGCGCGCCTTGTCCACCCGCGCGCGCGCGACCGCCGCGCGATCGCGCAGCGGCACGAAGAGGAACGGCACGCCGCACGACCACCCCTCGGGCCGGTCGGGCGGTCCGGCGACATCGGCGGGGTCGAGCGACAGCACGGACGCCAGCTCGGCCGCGGGCGGCGCCGCCGGTCCCGGCTCCGGCAGCCGCGCCGTCGTGAGCTGCGCCGCCACGGGCGCGCCCCCCTCGGCGGTGATGGCCACGCGGACGGGCCCGACGCCCTCCTCGAGCACGACCGAGGTCTTCGGGCCGGTCAGGGGAATCAGGCCCAGCTTCGCCAGCACCCAGGCGGTCCCCACCGTCGGGTGCCCCGCGAAGGGCAGCTCGCGTCCCGGCGTGAAGATCCGCAGCCGCCGGGCGTGCGCCGGATCGTCGGGCGGCCGCACGAAGACCGTCTCCGACAAGTTGAACTCGCGGGTGATGGCCGGCATCGCGTCCGGCGGGATGTCATTCGCGTCGGGAAAGACCGCCAGCGGGTTGCCGGCGAACCGCCGGTCCGTGAACACGTCCACCGTGACGAAGCGCGCGCGCATGGAAGGACCTCCAGGGCGAGATCCTGCCACATCTGTCCCGCTCCTGGCACGGGCGGCCGCCCGGCCCGGCCGGCGGCGAACCCGTTCCACGCCGGCTGCGTAAGATCTATGATGATGAACCCTTTCCGAGGAGGCCCCATGCGCAACGCCCGGTCCGTCCCCCGCTGGAGACGCGCGGCCTTCATGGCCGCCGCCGCCCTCGCCGCCGTCGTCCTGACCGGGTGCGACCTGGTCATGACCGACCTGAGCGCCCAGTCCACCGAGCAGTGGACCCGGACCTACACGCTCGCGGCGGGTGGCCGCGTGGACGTGTCGAACGTCAACGGCCGCATCGAGGTCGAGCCGTCCGACGGCGACACGGTCGAGGTGCGCGCCGAGAAGGTCGGCAAGGGCGCGACCGACGAGGCCGCCAAGCAGGCGCTCGGGCGCATCGACATCGTCGAGCACGTGAGCGAGGGCGAGGTCCGGATCGAGACGAAGATCGCCGGCTCGCACGGCCTCAACCTTGGCGGCGCCGAAGTGCGCTACTTCCTCAAGGTGCCGGCCGGCGCGCAGGTCCGCGTGGGCACCACGAACGGCTCGATCAAGCTCGACCGGCTCGAGGGAGACGTCACGGCCGAAACCACCAACGGCGGAATCAACGGGACCGGCCTGAGTGGCCGCGTGAAGGCCGGCACCACCAACGGCTCCGTCAGCCTGGACCTCGCCGCCGTCGGCCGGGGCGGCATCTCGGTCGAGACGACCAACGGCGGCGTCAAGCTCACCGTCCCGAGGAGCGCGGCCGCCAACATCTCGGCGCGGCTCGCCAACGGCAGCATTCGCACCGAGAATCTGGACGTCCAGTCGCGGGGCGAGACCAACCGCCGGCGCCTCGACGGCACGATCAACGGTGGCGGCGAGCGGATCGACGTCGAGACGACGAACGGGTCGATCACGATTCGCGGCCGGTAGCGGTCCCGGACCGGCCGGACGCGGTACCGCGGCGTCCGGGAGACGGACGATGATCTGGTTCTTCCACCGGGGAAAGGAACGGCCGCAGCACGTGGGTCGGGATTTGACGCGTGCCGCGCGCGCGACCGCCGCCTAATCCGTCGCGTCGGGGTCGAGCCGATCGAAGCTCTCGGGCGGCAGGGGGCTTTCACTCCGCTTCGGCCCGTGCGCCCGGGCCGCACCCGGGAGGTCGAGGCCGTCCAACTCGTCCTGGGTCATCGGGCGGTCGGCGCGGGGACGCCCCGGCACGCGCGTGTCGAGGTCGGGCTGGGTGGGGATGCGGACCTCGGCCCGCCTCCAGCGCCGCCAGCTGCAGGCGTGGCACCGGAACGGCTGCTTGTCGGTGAACAGCTGGCGTGTCCGTTCCCAGGCGCCCCGGTGCCGGGACGGGTAGATCTTCGTCGATCCGCACACCGGGCACTTGTCCATCGTCCCTCACGGCCATCCTAGCAGAAAACCGGGTCCGACCCCACGCGAGGCCGTGTCCGGCTCCACTCAGCGGAAGAGGAGCAGGGCCAGCGCGGCCAGCGCGACCAGGACGACGGCGGCGATGACGAGCCGGTGGGAGGAGGGCGTGCGCGGGCGGTGCGCCGTGGGGTTGGCCGCCGTCCACTGCTCGTCCAGCGGCAGCGTCGGGCGCTCACCGAGCGCGCGCTGAATCTGCTTCAGATCCACGGCCACGAGCGGGGCGGACTGGTAGCGCTCCTTGGGGTTCTTGGCGAGCAGGCGGGCGAGGACGGCGTCGAGCGCCGGCGGCACCTCGGGGTTGAGGCGGCGCGCCGACGGCACGGGCTCGGTCATGGTCGAGAGCGCCAGCTCGGCCGGATCGCTCCCCTCGAACGGCCGGCGGCCGGTGACCATCTCGAAGAGCAGGACGCCGAGCGAGTAGATGTCGCTGCGCTGATCGACCGATTGGCCGGTCAGCTGCTCGGGCGCCGCGTAGCCGGGCGTGCCGAAGAACCGCCGGCCCTCGGCGAGCGTCGAAGGGATTGGCCGCGGCACGTCGGTCTCGGGCGACGGCGGCCGCAGCTTCGCCAGGCCGATGTCGAGGACGGTGGCGCGCCCGTCCGGCGTGAGGCAGACGTTCGAAGGCTTCAGGTCGCGGTGGACCACGCCCGCCGCGTGCGCGGCCGAGATGCCCTCGATGACGTCGATCGCCACCGCGACCGCCTGCTCGACGGGCAGCCGGCCCCGCCGCAGGACGGCCTGCAGCGGCTCGCCCGCGATGTAGTCCATCACGGCCAGGGGGCGGCCGCCCACGTCGACGACGTCCCGCACGGCCGCGAGGCGCGGATTGTTGAGCCCGGCCGCGGCCTGCGCCTCCTCGCGCAGCCGCCGCGCCGCGTCGGGCTGCTCGAGCCACTCGTCGGAAGGCCGCTTCAGGGCGACGCGCCGCCCGCTGCGGGTGTCGATCGCGAGACACACGTCGCCCGTGCTGCCCCGTCCCAGCAGCTCGATCACCTCGAACGGCCCCACGATCTCGCCGGCCACTCCACCTCCAGGATCGCGCGTTCCGACGGCGGATCCGCCACGCCGGAAAGGGGGTTGCAAGTGGACTGAGGATAGCGCCGCGCCGATTGAAGCGTCAACGTCTGCGCGCCGGCGCCCGCTCTCACGGGCGGCGCAGACCCGGCCGGCCGTCGAGCCCGCCGCGCGTGCCCAGGATGAGCGTCACCACCTGGTCGTAGCTCCGGACGCCGGCCGCCAGGCGGTTGGCCTTCAGAAATCGGTCGTAGACCCGATCGGCCGCGTGCCGCACGACGGGCTGCGATCGCCGGAAGCGGGCGACGATCGCCGACAGGTCGGCGCGCGGCCGCGCGTCGAGCCGCCCGACCGCCGCCCGGTAGTCGGCCGGCGGCACGTCGGACGCCAGGCGCAGGAAGAGCCGCAGCCACCCGCTGTACTGCGCCTGCGCGTCGCCGTGCAGACAGGTGGCCCAGCCCAGGAAGCTGGCCTCCGACTCGGCGGCGTAGCCCGCCAGGTGACCCCATTCGTGCGCGACGATGAAGGGACGCTCGAAGGGCAGGACCTCGGAGTTGATCAGCACCTCGAGCCAGAACGGGTCGGTCATGCCGTCGATCGCCGCGCGCGCGAAGTACCACGACAGCAGCGTCCGCTTGGGACGGCCCGGCACGGCGGTCGGCGTGCGGCCGAGCTCGACCTGCGCCGCGCGGTACGCCGGGCCCAGCCAGGCGGGCATCGCGCCGAGCGACGGCCAGGGCCGCGCGTGGGCCGCCGGCGACAGCCGGTTCAGCTCGGTCGTGGCGCGCGCGAGCGCCGCCGACATCGCCGCGGCCGTCACGCGCGACTGGTCGAAGTCGAGCGACGCCTCGATGGAGGGCCGGCGGTAGTTGAGCCCCCAGAGCGCGAGGAACGCAAGGTAGATCACGGCGCCGGCGACGGCCAGGTCCCCGGCGAGGCGGGCGACGGGCCGGATCCGCGCGCCCCGCCGCATGCCGCGCAGCCGGCACACCGCGAGCCAGATCAGCCCGGCGGCCGCCAGCAGCACGAACGGGTCGAAGAACGCGACGCGCGTGAGGTTCGACAGGCCGGTGAGCGCGCGCTGGAGCGGCGGGTACGCGCCGCGCGAGTAGTACCGCTCGACCATCCAGCCCGGCGTGGGCGCCAGGGCCGCCACCCCCGCCACGGCCACGATCGCCATCCGCGCCCACGGCAGCCGGCGCGCGCGCATGTCAGTCTCCCTTCGCGCCGTCGGGCGACGCCGCCGTGCCGGTGATCAGACGCACGCTGCGCTGGTAGGTGAAGTACGCCCAGGCCCACTGCACGAGGACCAGCACGCGGTTCCGGAACCCGGTGAGCTTCATGATGTGCACGAACAGCCACGCCAGCCACGCCGTCCAGCCGGTGAGGCGGAGCCAGCCGAAATCGGCCACCGCCGAGGCGCGGCCGATCGTGGCCATGTTGCCGAGGTCCCGGTAGTGAAAGGGCTGCGGCGGCCGCCCGGCGATCGCGCGCTCGATCGTGCGCACGGCGTGCACCGCTTCCTGCATCGCCACCTGCGCGACCCCCGGCAGCAGCACCGGCCGTCCCCTCTCGTCGTGGCCGGTGACGAACGCGGCGAGGTCGCCGACGACGAAGACCTCGGGATGGCCGGGGATGGACAGGTCGGGCGCGACGATCACGCGGCCCGTGCGATCGACCGGCACCCCGAGCGTGCGTCCGAGCGGCGAGGCGGCCACGCCGGCCGCCCAGAGCACGGTGCCCGCCTCCAGCCGCACGTCCCCGGCCTCCACGAGGCCGGGTCGAATGCCGGTGACCATCGTGCCCGTGCGGACCTCGACGCCGAGCCGCGCCAGGTCGCGCGCGGCGGCGGCGCGGAGCGTTGGCGGAAACGCCGGCAGGACGTGCGGCCCCCCCTCGAGGAGGACGACGCGCGCGGCGCGCGTGTTGATGCTGGAGAACTCGTGCGCGAGCGTGTGCCGCGCGATCTCGGCCAGCGCGCCCGCCAGCTCGACGCCGGTGGGCCCGCCGCCGATCACGACGAAGGTCAGCAGGCGGCGCGCGGCGTCGGGATCGGCCGCGCGCTCGGCGCGCTCGAAGGCGACGAGCACCCGGCGGCGGATCTCGAGGCCGTCCTCGAGCGTCTTGAGGCCCGGCGCCACGCGCCGCCACTCGTCGTGGCCGAAGTAGGCGTCGGTCGCGCCCGCGGCCACGATCAGGTAGTCGTAGGGCACCCGCTCGCCGTCGGCGAGCGCGACGGCCCTGGCGGCCGTGTCGACCGCCGTCACCTCGGCGAGCAGCACCGTCAGCCGGCGCTGCCTCCGCAGGATCCACCGGATGGGCGACGCGATGTCGCCCGGCGACAGGCCCGCCGTCGCCACCTGATACAGCAGCGGCTGGAACACGTGATGGTTCCGCCGGTCGACCAGCGCGACGCGCGCCCGCACGTTCCGGAGGGCGCGCGCCGCCGACAGGCCGCCGAAGCCGCCACCAATGACGACGACGCGAGGAGGATCCGTCGGGTTCTGCACGGTGACGCTTCATCATACCGCGCGGAGACGCTCAGGGCGGATGGCCGGTGGGAGGTGTGACGTCCGCCGTTCGGCGCCGGCCTCGTCGTTGGTCCGGTTGCGTGGCGGGGCGCCCCTCACTACACTCGGGGAATGGCTGATGTCTCACCGCCGCGCTCGTGGGGACAAACGACCGTCGAGACGGCGTGCCCGCTCGACTGCCCCGACTCCTGCTCGCTCTCGGTCGCCATCGAGCGCGGCCGCATCGTCGCCATCGACGGATCGACCGCGCAGCCGTCGACCCGCGGGTTCATCTGCGCGAAGGTGCGCCGCTTCGACCGGCGCGTCTACGGCGAGGACCGGCTCACCCGCCCGCTGGTCCGGAGCGGCCGCAAGGGGCGCGCCGAGTTCCACCGCGTCGGCTGGGACGAGGCGCTCGACCTCGTCGCCTCGCGCATGCGGGACGCGGCGGCCCGCCGCGGCGGCGAGGCCATCCTGCCCTTCTGCTACGGAGGCTCGAACGGCCTGCTGACGCAGGACACGAGCGACGCCGTCCTCTTCCGCCGGATCGGGGCGTCGCGGCTCGCCCGCACGGTGTGCGCGGCGCCGACCGGCGCGGCCAACGAAGCGCTCTACGGCAAGATGCCGGGCGTCACCTACGCCGACTACGCCCACGCGCGCCTGATCGTCGTGTGGGGCGCGAACCCGTCGGCCTCGGGCATCCATCTCGTGCCGGTGGTGCGCGAGGCCCAGCGCCAGGGCGCCGCATTGGTCGTCGTCGACCCGCGCCGCACGCCGCTCGCGCGACTCGCCGACCTGCACCTGCAGGTCCGCCCGGGCACCGACCTGCCCGTGGCCCTGGCGATCCACCACTCCCTCTTCGAGCAGGGGCTCGCCGACGAGGCGTTCCTCTCGGCGCACGCGACGCACGTGGACGAGTTCCGCGCGCACGCCGCCGGGTGGCCGCTGGCGCGCGCGGCCGCCGAGGCCGGCGTGGACGCGGCCGACCTCGAGCGGTTCGTCCGGATCTACGCGGAGTCGAGCCCGGCTGTCGTGCGGTGCGGCTGGGGCCTCGAGCGCAACCGCAACGGCGGCAGCGCCGTCATGGCGGTGCTCGCGCTGCCGGCCGTGGCCGGCAAGTTCGGCGTGCGCGGCGGCGGCTACACGATGAGCAACTCGTCGGCCTGGCGGCTGCCGCCGTCGCGCTGGAAGGCGACGCCCGAGCCGCCCACGCGCGTGGTGAACATGAACCACCTCGGACGGGCGCTCACCGAGTACGACGACCCCCCGGTGGACGTGCTGTTCGTCTACAACTGCAACCCGGCCGTCACGATGCCCGACCAGAACCGCGTGCTGCGCGGGCTCGAGCGCGAGGACCTCTTCACCGTCGTCTTCGACCAGGTGATGACCGACACCGCCAGGTACGCCGACGTCGTGCTGCCGGCGACGACCTTCCTCGAGCACTACGACGTCGCGAAGGGCTACGGCCCGATCGCCCTGCACCTGGTGCGGCCCGTGATCGAGCCGCCGGGCGAGGCCCGGCCGAACGGCGAGGTCTTCGCCGAGCTGGCGGTCCGGCTCGGCTTCGGCGACGAGGTGCCCGACGACGCGGAGCTGCTGCTCCAGGCCGCGGCGGACCTGCCCGACGACGTGCGCGCGGGCCTGTTCGAGTCCGGCGCGGCGTCGCCGCCGCACGGCGGCGCGCCCGTGCAGTTCGTCGACGTGTTCCCGGCGACGCCGGACGGCCGGATCGATCTCTGCCCGGATGGCCTCGCGCCGGACGGCGCGCTGTACCGCTACCAGGCCGACCCCGCGACGGCCGACTACCCGCTCGCGCTCATCTCGCCCGCGAGCGAGAAGACCATCTCGTCCTCGCTCGGCGAGCTGCGCGCGCGCACGGCGTCGCTCGCCATGCACCCCGACGACGCCGCGGCGCGCGCGCTGTCGGAGGGCGACCCCGTCCGCGTGTTCAACGAGCTGGGAGAGGTGCACTGCGGGCTCACGCTGACCGACCACGTCCGCCCCGGCACGGTGGCGCTCCCGAAGGGGCTCTGGAGGAAGAGCACCTACAACGGCGCCACCGGCACCGCGCTCGTGCCCGACTCGCTGACCGATCTGGCCGGCGGCGCGTGCTTCAACGACGCCCGCGTCCAGGTGGCCATCCTCGCGCGGCACTGACGAGGTGTAGCACAGGTCTCGGACCTGTGACACCAGCTGAGCCGTGAGCCGTAAGTTGCGAGTTCGAAGGAAGCGGAGACGGCGGGACCGAGAATGGGCCCGGCACGGGCGAGCGACGCCCGTGCCGGACCGGAAACGGTTAGCCTTCGGCGTGAGACGGCAGCGGCAGACGGCCGCGGCCCCCCCGGCTGATGAGGCCGCCCTTGCGGCCGGCCGCGCGCGCCTCTTCGGAGGACCAGCGGTGCGCGGTGCCTTTCTGATGCGCGGCGCGGCCGCCCTTGCTGGCGATCTCACGCTGCTTGTCGGACGACATCGAGGCGAACCCTCTGCGTTCCTTGCGACGCGGTGTCTCAGTCATGGCGCTCCCAACTGCTTCGTAGCTCATGGCCGTTCCTTCCTGCGGACGGACGCCCGGGCGGGTGCCGCGGGCACGGCCGCGCGTCTTGACAGCGACCACCAATCGCTTCCCCGCTGAGCCGGGTTACAAGGGATGTGCCAGGTTGAGCTATTACCTCATGCGTGGAATCAGGCCGGTTTCGCGAGTGTGTCGGTCCGCTCAGGGGCAAACGGCAGAGTCAGTCATGAATTGATTCACTACAGTTGGGCAGAATTCGATACAGACGGGCTGGCGCTCCAGTCCGGTCCTCCGGCAGCGCGGCGGGCTTCCGGTTCCGGCCTTCCGGCTGGTTTCCCATTCAACCGGACGGCGTGTAGAATCGATCGACCGCGCCGCGTGCGCGCTACTCGACCGAGGGAGCAGACATCCATGGCCTTGTTTGGCGGTCCCCCGAAGCCCGGCCCCACGGCCGGCGACTCGAACGTCCGGATGGTCCACTGCGTGAAGCTGCAGCGGGACCTGCCCGGCCTCGACGCCCCGCCGTGGCCCGGCGAGCTCGGCCAGCGCATCTACGATCAGGTCTCGGCCGACGCGTGGAAGCTCTGGGAAGAGCGAATGAAGATGATCCTCAACGAGTACCGCCTGATGCCCTTCCAGAAGGAGGCTCAGGAGCTCGTCGCCAAGCACATGGAGGAGTTCTTCTTCGGCGAGGGCGCCGCGCTGCCGCCCGGGTACGTCCCGCAGTCGAAGGGCTGATTGCGCCCTACTCCATCACCGCCAGCGTGGCGTCGATGACGA
Source organism: uncultured Acidobacteriota bacterium (assembly GCA_963812185.1). Taxonomy (GTDB): domain Bacteria; phylum Acidobacteriota; class Vicinamibacteria; order Vicinamibacterales; family JAHECP01; genus JAHECP01. The sequence goes on along the minus strand of CAWEUE010000004.1, from coordinate 1,237,504 downwards.
ACTCGAGCCGCCGGTGCGCGTCGCGCAGCGCGCCGACGACCGTCTCGGGCCCGTCCGCGTGCGCGAAGACGAAGCCGAGATAGCTCGCGCCCTCGGGCAGCGGCAGCAGCAACTGGTCCGGCGTCGCCGTGATCCGGACCTCGTCGACGCCGGCGACGCGCGAGGCCTCGTCCACGCCCCGCACGCGCTTCAGGAAGCCGCGCCGCGGAATCGGGATCATCATGACGCCCGAGGCGCGCGCCTCGCGGCGCCACCCGTCCACGGGCTCGCCGAGCGCGTGGCGGAGGAGCAGCTCCTCGTACGGCCGGCCCGATCCCGCCGGCCCGTCCACCTTCAGCGCGCGGGCGCACAGGCCGCCGATCGGCCGCGCCGCCACCTCGTGCACGAACACGCCGGCGGGATTGACGCGGCACTCGGCGTGCACGGGGCCGTGGGTGAGCCCGAAGGCGCGCGCCGCACGGGCGATGGCCGCCTCGATCCGCGCCTGCTCGTCGGCCGGGCGCGCCGACGGCGTCACGTAGATCGTCTCCTCGAAGAACGGGCCGTCGAGCGGGTCGGGCTTGTCGAAGAGCGCGACGGCGTGCAGCACGCCGCGCGTCAGAATCCCCTCGAAGGCGAACTCCCGCCCCGGCACGAACCCCTCGACGAGCACCTCCTCGCTCGCCGGGTTGCGCAGCACCCGCACGTCCTTGCGCTTCAGGATGGCCCGCAGCCGCTCGAACGCCGCCGCGAACCCGGCCTCGTCGTCGGCGCGGATGACGCCGCGGCTTCCGGCGAGCGCCAGGGGCTTGACGACGCACGGGTAGCGGAGGCGCGCCGCGACGGCGGCCGGGTCGGCGTCGAGGCGGACGCTCGTGAACCACGGCACCGGCAGCCCCGCGTCGCGCAGCCGCTCGCGCGCGATCCGCTTGTTGTTCGCGACGCGCGCGGCGGCGGGCGGATGGCCCGGCAGGCCGAGCCGCTCGGCGGCCGCCGCCGCGAGCACCGTCGGCCGGTCGCCGAGCGCGAGCACGCCGTCGATGGGCCGCTCGGCGGCCGCGCGCGCGATCAGCTCGATCGATTTCGCGTCGTCGTGGAACCGGACCGGCAGCGCGCGGTCGCGCCACGGATCGTCGAGGCCGCGGCATCGGTCGGTCGCGAAGACCAGCTCGACGCCGAGCGCCTCGGCGCTCTCGCCGAACGCGCGGACCTGATAGCCGGTCGTGGCCGAAAGAAGAAGGACTCGCTTCATGCTCCGTCACTGGGACAGCGGTCAACCGTCAGCGGTCAGCGGTCAGCGGTCAGGAAGAACATGCTGTCACACTACAGCGTGACGAGGTCTCAGCCTGCCTGACCCCTGACCCCTGACCCCTATATCAGAGCCACCTGCTCCGATGTGGGCTCGGCTCAACAGTACCAGGGCTCGTTGAGGTACGGCACCGCGGTACGGGGACGCGGGGCGGCGGCCGTGGGGCGGGGCGCCGGCACGCCGGCGGCCGCGCAGGCCATCTCGCGGACGCGCGCGAAGATCTCCGCGCGCGGCGCGCCGGGCCGGCGCCCGACGAGGTCGACGACGTCCACCTGCAGGCGGTCCACCGCGGGGTCCGGGTTCCGCCAGGGGTACGCGAGCGTGCGCGGCTCGAACGGCCCCACGAGCGCGCGCACCTCGGCGAGCTCGAGCAGGCGCGAGCCCTCGGGCACGAGCAGCCGGATGCCGAGCTGGATGGGCGCTACGGCGTCCACGAGGTCGAGACCGGCGATCGCGTCGAGCAGCTCGAGATAGCCCGTCCTCGTCGTCCAGGGCGTGAACGGCACGAACGTCGGCGCGAGCGCGAGGCCGGCCGCGCGGCACGCCTCCACGGCGCGCGCCACGTCGCCGCGCGTGTGGCCCTTCTCGAGCCGCGCCAGCACGCGGTCGTCCACCGACTCGACGGCGCTCGTCACCAGCACGCAGCCCGTGTCCCGCAGGACCGGCAGGATCGGCGCGTGCGCGAGCAGGTGCTCGACCTTCACGGTCACGTCGTAGGTCACGTCCGGAAACTCGCGGCCGAACGCGCGCGCGACGTCGAGCGCGTGCCGCGGGCCGTTGAGGAAGTCGGGATCGCCGAAGGTGACGTGCCGCGCGCCGGCGGCCACCTGCGCGCGGACGTCCGCCATGACGACGTCGGGCGCGACCACGCGGAAACGGCCGCCGTAGACGGGCACGACCGGACAGTGACGGCACAGGTGCTTGCAGCCGCGCGACGCCTCCGTGTAGCCGGCGACCCGCCGCTCCCCGTCGCCGGTCTCGAGCGCGGCGTAGCGCGCGAGCGGCGGCAGGTCCGCGCGATCGGGCACGCGGAACGCCAGCCGCGGCACGCCCTCCGCGGCGGGCGGGCCCGCCGGCGCCCCGGCGTCCAGCCGCCGCGCGAGATCGACGAGCGCGGCCTCGAATTCGCCGCCCAGCACCGTCTCGACGCCCAGCGCGGCGAGCAGCGCCGCGTTGGGCGGCGCGTAGAGCCCGTAGCAGCAGACGTGGGCCGCGGGCTGGTCGCGCCGCACCCGCTCGATGACCGGCAGCGCCATCCGCGTGGCGGTGTGCATCGGCAGGTGGACGGCCACCAGGGCCGCGTCGCGAACGGCCTCGGACGACAGCGGCACCTTGGCCAGGTCGAGGCAGGTGACCGCGAAGCCCGCCTCGCGCAGCCACGCCGCGGGCGACGCCAGGCCGAACGGCTGGCGGCCGAGCTCGTAGGTGGAGAGCAGCAGGACGCGCACGATGCCGACGATTGTACTATTCCCGGCGGGTGGAAACGCAGCCCCCCCGTGCTACACTCGGCGGCCATGAGCGCTGCAACCCGGCACCCGCGCGGTCTTTACGTGCTGTTCGCCACCGAGTTGTGGGAACGGTACGGCTTCTACTCGCTCTTCGCGATCCTGACCCTGTACATGACGGAGAAGCTGCAGTTCTCCGATGCGCTGGCCGGGCAGGTGTACGGGCTGTATCTGGGCGCCGTCTACTTCATGCCGCTGTTCGGCGGGTACCTGGCCGACCGGGTGATCGGCTACAACCGGGCCGTCATGGCCGGCGCGCTGATCATGGCCGTCGGCTACGCGTCGGTGGCGCTCGGGCCGCTGCCCTTCTTCTTCATCGGCCTCGGGCTGGTGGCGTGCGGGAACGGGCTGCTCAAGCCGAACGTCTCGACCATCGTCGGCAATCTCTATCGCGACAAGGGGGAGCTGGCCGACTCGGCGTACAACATCTTCTACATGGGCATCAACATCGGCGCGTTCCTCGCGCCGTACGGCGTGGCCGCGCTGCGCGCGCGCTTCGGCTGGGGGCCGGCGTTCTTCTCGTCGGCCGTCGGGATGCTCCTGTCCTTCCTGACGTTCTTCCTGTTCAGGAAGCACGTCGCCGCGGCCGGCGAGCGCAACGCCGCCAGCGCCACGCCCGAGGCCCCGCCCGAGCCGTCCGAGGCGCGCCGCCGCACGCTGGCGCTGCTCGTCGTCTTCGCGATCGCGGTGATCTTCTGGATCGCGTTCTACCAGAACGGCTTCACGCTGACGCTGTGGGCGCGCGACAACACGGCCACCACCATCGCACCGGAGATCTTCCAGGCGGTCAACCCGCTCGGCATCATCCTGTTCTCGCCGCTGCTGGTCATGGCCTGGACCTGGCTGCGCAAGCGGAACGCCGAGCCGTCCACGCCGGGCAAGATGCTGATCGGGCTGCTGTTCACCGCGGCCATGTTCGGCGTGATGGCCACCGCCGGGTTCGTGGGCGGCGACGCGGGCAGGGTCTCGCCGGCGTGGCTGGTGTCGGCCTACCTGCTGATCGCGGTCGGCGAGATCTGCCTCAGCCCGATGGGCCTCTCCCTCGTCGCCAAGGTCGCGCCGCCCAACCTGCGCGGGGCGCTCATGGGCGGCTGGTTCGTCGCGACGTCCCTGGGCGGCTACTTCGCCGGCATGCTGGGCGGCATCTTCTGGAACGCGATGCCGCACTCGCGCTTCTTCCTCTCGGTCGCCGGCCTCACGCTGCTGGCCGCGGTGGTCCTCGTCGCCGCGCTGGCCTGGCTGCGACCGATCTTCGACCGCGCCATGGCGGAACGGGCCGCGGCCAACTGACGCGGACCGTGCCGCTCGAACGCTACCGCCAGAAGCGTGATTTCTCGTCCTCGCCCGAGCCGGCCGGCGACGACCGGCTCGCGGCGCGGCGGACCCGCGCGCGGAAGGGGCTCTTCTTCTGCGTCCAGAAGCACCTCGCGAGCCACCTCCACTACGACCTCCGGCTCGAGCTCGACGGCGTGCTCCTCTCGTGGGCCGTGCCCAAGGGCCCGTCGCTCGACCCCAAGGACAAGCGCTTCGCCGCGCAGACCGAGGACCACCCGTACGAGTACGGCATGTTCGAGGGCGTCATCCCCTCCGGCTACGGCGCCGGCATCGTCATGCTCTGGGACTACGGCACGTGGCGTCCGGAGTCGGACGACGCGCGCGCCGCGTTGAAGAAGGGCGACCTGAAATTCACGCTCGACGGCTACAAGCTGAAGGGCTCGTGGGTGCTCGTGCGGACGCGCGGGTTCGGGGGCCAGAAGGAGAGCTGGCTGCTCATCAAGCACCGCGACGAGTGGGCGGGGCCGCTCGACATCACGACCTTCGCGCCGCTCAGCGTGAAGACCGAGGGCGACTTCGCCGACATCCTCGCCGCCGACGACCCCGACGTGTGGACGTCGAACCCGCAGGACCGGCCGGTGAAGACCGGTGCGACCGGCGCCCTGCTCGCCGGGATCATCGAGGAGGCCGCGCGGAAGAAGCTCGCGGCGAGCCGCCAGCCGACCACGAAGAAGAAGGGCGCGAAGAAGCGGTAGGGATCACGCCATCAGGCGCGAGAGCACGGCCCAGACGGCGTAGGCCAGGCGGCGGCGATCGTGGCGGGCGATGTCGCCCGACCAGAAGTCGCCGGCGACCAGCTCGCAGCCCTCGGGGACGTCGCCGAGCGTCAGCAGCTCCTTGTGCTCGGCCGCGTAGCGGTCGCCCGCCCCGGCGGAGGGCGGCGGCGCCGTGTTGGCGATCACGACGTCCACGGAACGGCCGATGGCGGCGCTCATGCGGCGCACGGCCTCGCCGGCCGTGAAGCCCCGCATGCCCCGCCCCTCGGTGAGCAGGTTGGTGACCAGGATGATCGGCCCCGGCACGCTCGCGAGCGCGTCGGCGGCGCCGCGCACCATGAAGATCGGCATCAGGCTGGTGTAGAAGCTGCCGGGCCCGATCACGGCCACGTCGAAGCCGCGGATGGCCGACGCGGTCTCGGGATGGAGGGCGACCTCGGGCTCGAGCCAGATCCGCTCGATGGTCCGGCCCTCCACCTGGCCGTTGTCCACCTCGACCTCGCCCGTCGTCTGCGAGCCGTCGGAGTACGCCGCGCAGATGCTCGCGGGCTCGACCGACACCGGCCACACGCGGCCCGCGCACCCGAGCAGACCGCGCAGCCCGTCGACGGCCGCGAGGAAGTCCCCGCTGTACTGCTCCATCATCGACAGCAGGAGGTTGCCGCCGGTGTGGCCGCCGAGCCGCGCGTGCTCGAGCATCGGCAGCCGCGAGAGCAGCAGCTTGCGCGCCTCGCGCTCGTTGCGCGCCAGCGCCAGGGCGCACTTGAGCACGTCGCCCGGCGGCAGCACGCCCAGTTGGTCGCGCAGCTGCCCGGAGCTGCCGCCGCTGTCGAACATCGTGACGACGGCGTTCACCATCAGCCAGGGGTTGCTCTTGAGACCGCCCAGCAGGCTCGGCAGGCCCGTGCCGCCGCCGAAGCACCCCACGTTCAAGATGCGCAGACGCATGCCGGCATTGTAGCGCGGGAAGGACCGGCGGCCCCCGGTTCCAGGGGCCGCCATCGGAACGCTAGCGGTGCACGAGCGCACGAAGCTTGCTCACGTCGAGGTCGCGGCGCAGGAGCGCCACGGACTGGACCGGGCCGGCCATGCGAATCGACAGCGACTGGACGGCGGTGTACGGCAGCTCGATGTCGAAGTGGGCCATCGCCTCCAGCGGGTCCGCCGGGTCGTCGGACCGGTACACCGACCAGTCTCCCAGCAGCACGTCGACGGCCGTGCCGCCGGCGCGGGCCCGCTCGAACGCGAGCGGCGCGGGAAGATCGCCAGCCGGCTCGACCGATCGATCGAACAACTGGCGCGCCCGGTTGACCACAACTTCCACGCGCAGGCCGTTCGGGGCGTCGTCATCGCGGGCGCTCGCCAGTTGCAGGCTCGCGCCCGGCGCGGGCGGGCTGACGGGCTCGTAGCGAACGCCGAACTCGAGCGACAGCGGCTCCTTCTCTCGGCCGACGCAGAATCGCGCTCGGCCCGCGCACGTCGGTCTCCTCCACGACCCGCCAGCCGGGCGGCGGCGCGGGCATGGCCGCCTTCAGCGCGCCCAGCGTGTTCACGTAGAACATGCGCTCGCCCTTGGTCGTGCGGCGAGTCCCATGGAAACACTGCCCGCTCACCGGCGCGGCGAGCGCCAGCAGACACACGAAGGCCGACCCTCCGGCACAGACTCCACGTCCGCCCATGTGTTCCTCCAATACTCTACTGGGAGTATATTGTGAGCTGATTCTAACTCATTTTGTGTGCGATTCAACACCAAGAGCGGATTTTCGGCCGCCGGGCGGGCGCAGGGGGCGGTACGGCATGGGACGGGCGCCGGGACGCGGTTCGAGGCTACAATCGGAGTTTCGGTATCGACAACCGGAACGGATCGGCGGGCCGGGCCCGCCGTCAAAAGGAGGATCGACGTGGCCATCAAGGACGCCCTGCTGCCCGAGTTCGACCATGAGATGGGAGTGACCCGCAAGCTCCTCGAGCGGGTGCCGGAGGCCGACTTCGGCTGGAAGCCGCACGAGAAGTCCTTCAGCATGGGCGCGCTGGCGGCGCACCTCGCGCAGATACCGGAGTGGTCCGCGGTGATCCTCGACCAGCCGTCCTTCGATCTCGACCCGAAGGCCGAGCACTCGTCGCAGCCGCCCGCCTCGCGGGCGCAGGTGCTGGCCGCGTTCGACACGGCCGTGGCCGCGGCGCGCGGCCGGCTGGCCGGCAAGAGCGACGGCGAGCTCATGGCGGACTGGACGTTCAAGCGGGAAGGCCAGACGATGTTCACGGCGCCGGCCGTGGCGGCCTTCAAGAGCTTCGTTCTCAACCACTCGATCCACCACCGCGGACAGTTCAGCGTGTACCTCCGCCTGCGGAACGTGCCGCTGCCGGCCATGTACGGACCGTCGGCCGACGAAGCGATGTAGGCCGTGGGACGATACGGCACCGGGGCCGCGTTCGCGCTCGGACTGGTCGCCTTCGCGCTGCTCGCCACGTTGAACACCGGCGGGTACCGCTACGGCGTCGGCGACCAGGCGTTCTACGTGCCGGCGGTCGAGGCCAGGCTGGACCCGGCGCTCTTCCCGCACGATCGCCTGATCATCGACGCGCAGGACCGGCTCGAGCTGTTCGACGAGGTGTCGGCCGCCGCCGCGCGCGCGACGGGGCTTCCGCTCCCGTGGCTGTTCGCGATCGGCTATGCGGCCGGCCTGCTCCTGCTCGGACTGGCGGCGGCGCTCATCGGGCGGAGGTTCTACGCCTCCTGGTGGAGCGTCGCCGCGCTCGGCCTGGCGCTCACCTTCCGTCACCGCATCTCGAAGACCGGCGTCAACACGCTCGAGGGCTACCTGCACCCGCGCATGCTGGCCTACGCCGTGGGCCTGGCCGCCGTCGCGGCCTTCCTGCGCGGCCGCTACTGGCTGATGGCGGCGCTCGTCGTGCTCGCCGGAGTGCTGCACCCGACGATTGGCGCGTGGTTCGCGGTCTGGCTGACCGTCGCCCTCGCGGTGGCCGAGCCCCGCGGACGCCGCGCGCTGGCCGCGCTGGCGGCGGCCGGCGCGGCCGTCGTCGCGTGGGCGGTCCTCGCCGGCCCGCTCGCCGGCCGCCTGGTGCGGATGGACGCCGCCTGGCTCGCCGTGCTGGCGTCGAAGGACTATCTCTTCCCCAACCACTGGCCGCTCGACGCCTGGCTGGTGAACCTCGGCTACCCGGTGGTGATCGTCCTCCTCTACCGCGCGCGCCGCAGGGCCGGGCTCACCGACGCGCGCGAGACGGGCCTCGTCGCCGGCGCGCTGGCGCTGGTCGCGGCGTTCCTCGTCACGCTGCCGCTCGTGGCCGCGGGCGTGGCGCTCGCCGTGCAGCTCCAGATCCCACGGATGTTCTGGTTCCTCGATCTCCTGGCGACGATTTACGTCGTGTGGGCGCTCACCGAGCACCCGGGCTGGCGCCTGCCGCAGTGGCGGGCGGTCACGGTGGCCGTGCTCGCGGTGGCGGCGCTCGGCCGCGGGGTGTACGTGACGATCGTGGACGGCGGGCGGCGGCCGGGCGGCGCCGCCTTCGCGCGGCTGGGCCCGGCGCCGACCGACTGGGAGCAGGCGATGCGCTGGCTGCAGACGACGCCGGCGGGGTCGAACGTGCTGGCCAACCCGGGGCACGCGTGGCGGTACGGCACGAGCGTGCGCGCCGCCGCCCTGCGCGACGTGTACCTGGAGGAAGTGAAGGACTCGGCGATCGCGATCTACTCGCGCGACGTGGCCGTGCGCGTCGCCGATCGGATCCGCGCGCTGGGATCGTTCGACGAGCTGACGGCCGCGCGCGCCCGGGCGCTGGCCGATCAGTACGCGCTCGACTACCTGGTCACCGAACGCGACCTGGATCTTCCCGTGCTCTTTCGCGCGGGCCGGTTCCGCGTGTACGCCCTGCGCGCGCCGCGTACGTAACCGCGTACGCAACCGCGTACGTAGGGGCCGGCTTTAGCCGGCCCTTCCCCGGGCCGCCTGAAGGCGGCCCCCACGTACGAAGGTACGTCGCGCACGGCTTCAGCCGTGCGCCGGCCCCACGCCGATTTCCTTCACCGAGATCGCGCCGCTGCTCGTCGCGTCCCCGGTGAGGATGCGGCGGAGGTAGCCCACCTGGCCCAGGTGGTGGGCCAGGTGCGCCTCGAGGTGCAGCAGGAACATCCCGGTCTCGATCCGCGCGCCGCCCACCGGCTCGGGAAAGAGGCCCGAGAGCGCCGGCGGGTCGAGCCCCGGCAGCACGCGGTTCACCTCGTCGATCGCCGCGGCGAGCGCGCGGCCGAGTTCGGCGCGCGTCGCCGATCGTTCGCCGAACTCGGCCGCCCGATCGCGGACGTAGCCCGATCCGCCGAGCACGGCGCCCACGTAGTGCCGCAGGTTGCCCGCCGCGTGCCGCGCCAGGGCGCCGGCCGAGTTGGTGACGCCGGGCACGGTCCGCCAGACCGTCTCGTCGTCGGGAAAGAGCTGGATCTCGCGCTGGAAGCCCTCCAGCTCGCGGACGAGCAGCCGGCGGACGTTCGCGACCATGTCGGACATGAGCTTCTCCTTCAACGCTTACGGGCGAGCAGGAACCGCGCGCCCGGGTCGCCCAGCCATCGCGGCCTCTCACAACTCACACCTCACACCTCACACCTCACGGCTCACGACTCATAACTCATAACTCACAACTCACAACTCACAACTCACAACTCAAGACTGCCGCCCTCCACTTCAGCGACAGCTCGGCAGCCTGCCCAGCCAGCCCGCCCACTGCCGGACGAACTCGAGCGCCGCCGGGTCGCACCGACGGCCGTCGATGACGGCCGGGCCGAGCGCCCCGCCGCCGATGGCGTAGACGTACCCCAGCGCGGCGCCGCCCACCGCGATCGCGCCGATCGCCAGGCCGCCGAGCGACAGCCCGACGCCGACCGCGACGCCGCCGAGCGCCAGGAGCAGGCCGAACGACAGCCCGCCGAACGAGGCGAGACCGAAGGCCGCGCCGCCCACGGCGACGGCGCCGACGGCGACGTTCCCGACCGCCACCACGCCCCTGGCCACCTTGGGGCGCATCGTCACCGCGTCCATGCCCATGCACACGTGCACGAGCGGCCAGTCGCCGATGGCGGCCGCGGAACGGTATTCGTATCCGAGGACGGCGCGCGAAGTCGCGCACGTACGGCAGACCAGCCGCGGCGTCTCGACGCCGACACAGTCACGGCACACGGCCTTCTGACAGACGGCGCAGATCCCCACCGCGGGCGTCCGATCGTGCACGTAGCAGTTCATGCGCGCCTCCCCGTCACGCGCCCGCCTGCGGCCACGCCGGGTCCGGGCGCTCCGTCCAGATCCACACGATGAAATCGCTGAGCGGCGGCTCGCCGCCCAGCTCGCGGATGCGCGCCGCGATCTGCCCGCGATGGTAGGTGCTGTGGCTCACCACCTGGAGCACGCTCTCGCCGAGCGTGGCCGGCCCGGCCGACCCGAGCCGCGTGACGACCTCGCCGGCCCACGGGAACTCGATCCGCTGCGCCAGCTCGTCGGCCTTCACGCGTCTGGCGAACTCGCGCAGCTTCGGGTAACACGAGCGGGCCCAGGCGGCAACCGCGTCGAGATCCGCGAAGGTGCCGAGCTCGGGCGCGCGGATGGGCTCACCGCGCCACACCTGCAGATAGACCCACTGCACGACGTGGAGGTGGTGCAGCCGCTCGCGCAGGCGTGCGTCCTCCCGCGCGGACGCGAGGCGGAGGACCGCCGTCCAAACGACGGCGTCGGCCCATTCCATGTGCTTGAGGAGACTCTGGTATTCGCCGGCCCGCATGGATGCCGTCACGGAGGGCCTCCTTTCCGGGGGATCCCGCCCGACGACGCCGGGCGACCGTACGCGCGACGTGGAACGCGTCGCGACATTCTCACACAACGGCCCGCGCGGTGCACGCCCGCCCCGCGACGGCGCGTCACAGAATTGGCCCGTTCCGTAGCCCGGCGTGCGCGATGACCCGTGGGCGCGCTACTGGAAGTCGACGATGACGGGGCGCCACGTGTCGGGGTCGCCCGTGAGATGGTGACGGGCGCTGCTGATCTCGAGACGGCGCGGCTTCACCCGGATGAGCAGGTAGTCGTCGCCGCGGTTCTCGTCCTTGTAGAAGCCCGCCCACGCCGGCTTCCAGTGCGCCCGCCTGGCGGCCGCGTCCGTAACGAGCTCCGCGGTGCCGATCAGGGTGACGTAGCCCGGGTCGGCCGCGTCGAAGTAGAGGAGCGTGACGCGCGGGTCGGCGCGGATCTGGGCCACCTTCCGCGTGACGGGCTTGGTGGCGATCCACACCGTCAGGCCGTCTTCGGGCGCGAAGGCATCCACCACGCGCGCCTGGGGCTGGCCGTCCTCGCCGATCGTCACGAGGGCGCAGTAGCGCGCGCGCTGCATGACATCCGCCGCGGCCTTGATGATGTCCGCGCGCGCGGGCGGAGCGGAAGTGGCGGTTTGCGCCCACGCGGTGGACGTCATGCAGAGCACGGCCAGTAGAGACGCGAAGCTGGTCTGGCGCATCGAAGGCTCCTTTCCTCTCCGCGCGTCACGGGACCGGCGCGCTCACCGGCGGCGCCGCGAAGAGCGCCTGGACCTAAGATTAGAGCACGCGGAATGTGTCGACACCCTTCAGACCGCGATCGAACGTCGCGGTATGTTCGGCCCCCAGTGCGCGGTTGATTCGGCCGATCAGCGCATCACTGAAGCCGGCTCTCGTCCTGCGAAAGTCGCTCAGCGCCTGGCGGGCTTCGTCAAGCCGTTCGATCTCGAACTGCGCGGTCGCGAACATCTGCTCGAGGGCATCGGCGATCTCGTCGCGTGAGTACTGGTACACCGAGCCAAGCACCCAGACCAGCTCGCACAGAACGGCCGCGTTCACCAGGAACTGCTCCCCTTTCTCCGTTGCAGCCTCGATGAACGCGGCGGCCTTCGCGTACTGTGCCGGCTCGTCTTGCGTCAAATACCGGACGAGGACGTTCGTATCCAGCCCGATCATCGTCGACGCCCGAACTTGACGCGCATTCTCTTGGCGATGCCGTCATCCATGTCTGAAATCGACACGGGGCGATGGCGCGGTCGGCGCAGGAGGCCACCCAGCTCTCGTACATGGCGCGTCGCCGGCTTGACGACGACGGTGCCGTCATCCTGCACGATGAAGTCGAGGCGGTCTCCCGTCTCGACCCCGAGGTGGTCCCGGACGTCCTTCGGGATGGTGATCTGGCCTTTCGTGGTCACGGTCGCGACCGGCATGCTGATGTGTCCTTACCTCTTATGTCATATCTTACCTAGTGGTAAGGGCACTGTCAACCGCCCGGGCAGAGCGGGAGTGGCGGTTTGCGCCCACGCGGTGGACGTCATGCAGAGCACGGCCAGTAGAGACGCGAAGCTGGTCTGGCGCATCGAAGGCTCCTTTCCTCTCCGCGCGTCACGGGACCGGCGCGCTCACCGGCGGCGCCGCGAAGAGCGTCTGCACGGAGTCCTTGCGCAGGACGATGATCGTGAAGACGCCGAGCACGGTGCCGAGGGGAATGAACGCGCAGGCGACGGCGGCGGTGACGAGGCAGAACGTGTAGTGCGTGTGACGCTTGAGGAATCGGCCGGCCAACGCGAGGCAGACGGCGAGCGTGAGGCCGCAGAGAATGAACAGGCTCGCGAACACGACGAAGAAGAGCCCCATCGCCTGGAACGGGAACTCTTCGTGACTCGACGGCGGCGGGCCGAAGCCGCCGGTCAGCATGGAGATGCCGATCACGAGGTGCATGACCGGCATCAGCGAGAAGAGCGCCGTCACCGCGGCGAGCACCCAGTGGAACACGCCGAGGAGGTCGAGGTTCCCTCGATCATCGTTCATGGATGCCCGTCCCCTCGTTCACGGCCGCGCCCCACGCGGCCGCGTCGATCGCCGCGCGGATCGACCTCATCGCGTCGAGCAGCACGGGTTCGTCCTCGAGGCGCGACGCGAATGACCGGGTCTCGAGGTTGAACCCCGCCCGCTGGTGGAACGTCCACGCCGCCGCGCCCGCCGCCTTCGCCGCCACGGCCGCGTCCCGGAAGTGCGGGGCCGTCGTGTCGTCCTCTCCGCGCGGCCCCCACGCCGTCGGTTCCTGCAGGTCGATCGGCACGTGGGTGTCTCCCATGCCCGCCTGCAGCCCGCTCACGATTCCCCGCAGCGTCGCCGCACGGTACCACGCGTGAGGGTTCCGCGGATCATGATACGCCGCCACCCGCTGTCCCGTCTCCACCGCCACACGGCCGGCCTCGGTGGGCGAGTCCGCCGTCACCGACGCCGTCACGATCCGGCGCGGATCCCCGGCGCGCGCCGTCACCGCCGCGACCGCCTGCCGCACCTGCGCCACGGTCAGCCGGTGCGTGACGTCCGCGTTGAACTCGTTCTGGATGTCGAAGAGCACGTTGCCGTATTCGCGCAGCGCCGCCGCCGCCGAAACCAGCGCCGCCTGGTACTGTGCCACGGTCATCCCCGGGGCCGGCAACGTCTCCCGCGTGAACGTCACGTCCACGACGAGGCCCCGCTCCCCCGCCGCCGCGATGAGCCGCTTCAGCGCCGCGAGCGTCGCGGGCCGCAGCGGCGCGTCCGGGCTCGACGGGTCGAACAGCGTGTCCTCGCCGGCGCCCAGGTTGGCCGGATTCAGCGAGTCGGTCCCGTACCGCCACCAGTTCGGAAACACCCGGATCCCGTCCGCCTTGATCGCCGTTCGGATGTAGTCGAGATCCGACTCGAGCCGCGCAGGCGTGAGCCGCGCTTCGCGCACGCCGTCGAAGAACGACACCAGGAACAGGAATCGGGCGGCGCCGTCGACTTCGAAGTGATCGCCCTGAACCGAGAGGATCGGCCCACCCGTGGGCGGGGCCACGCCGCGCGCGGGCGCACCCGCCATCAGCACCGCCGCCAGGAGCACGCCGGCACGCCAGTTCACCGCTCAGGCGTATCACGAGATGACAACGTGGATCAACGGCCTGACTGGACCTTCGGTTATCGCGCCACGATCGCCCGCAAGACGGCTTCGAGCGACTCCTGTGTGTAGAAGCCGGTCTCGGTGCGGGCCAGCGGGATCCCGGCTGTCCGGGCGGTCTGCTCGATCGGCTGTTCGAGGCAGTGCCAGCGTCCGGAGCGGTTCATCTCGCATCGTACCGCCGTCGTGAGAGAGGGGTAGCCTGCCTCGCCCGGGAAGCGCACGCTGTCGTACCTGACCGCCATCGCGATCGCGGCTCCGTCCACGTCCTCGGCGAACGGGCCGATCTCACCAGTGGAGATCGACGAGGACGTATGGGCCGGCCAGCTCGATCCCCAGCACCGACCCTCCGACTCCTTCTCCCGGGTCTGGCGTCTGGATCCAGCGGTGGGCTGGCGCGTCAAAGCGGCTGATGTGCAGCGGACCGAGTCCGCCGCCGCCTGACAGCTCGTCGATGAAGTAATAGGCAGCCACGAACGAATCCGCCGAGGTGGCGAACTCCCAGCTCGTGATCGGCCGATCGAGGTCCGGCCGGGCGGCCTCGACCGCAATCGCGTCGCTGAAGCCCGTGCGCTGGAGAACCGCTCGCAGCGTGTGAGACTCTCGCAGGGTCTGCATCCGGACGGACTGATCGATAGCCCGCGGCGCGGCCCCCGGCACCGTCGTCAACAGGCAACCGAAAGCGCCGCACGCGAACCAGGTGGTCCTCATGTGCCCACCGCCCGAACCGGGCCGTGCCCGGGGTAGACGCGCGTGGCGCCGCGGGCCCGCAGGAGCTGCCAGCTCGCGGCGACGGCGGCCGCCTGCTCCTCGGTCGCCAGCGGGACCGGCGTCAGGTCGCCGGTGAACACCGCCCCGTCGTCGAGGAGGAGCGACACGCTGTCGTCGGAGTGCCCGGGCGTCGGCAGGATCTCGCCCGCGAGGCCGATGTCCGCCAGGATCGCGCGGCTCCCGGCGGGCGTGATGGTGACGTTGTCGTCGAGCGTGATGTCCACGTAGCGGTCCTGCGGCTTCGTCCAGCGCTTCATCAGCGGGATGGCCGCGACCTGCGTGTCGAGCACGAGCAGCGGCACGCCGGCCTGCTTCAGCTCCTGGGCCAGGCCGGCGTGGTCGATGTGGTAGTGCGTCGCGAGCGCGTAGCGGATCTCCTCGAGCGGCACGCCCATCCGTTTCAGGCCCGCGCGCATCATCCCCATCGTCCCCGGATAGCCGAGATCGACCAGCAGCCTCGACGTCCCGGCGCTCACGACCCAGTAGTTCGTGCCGCGGTACCCGACGTTGACGATGGTCACCGGTGGAGGCGATGGCATCCTCAGCGGCCGTTCCTCGTGGGCATCGTGGTCTTCGTGGTGATCGTGCGTGTCACCTCGGCTTCTTGGCGCCCACCTGCGGCTTCTCGTTGTTCAGCTCGAGGATGTCCACGCCCCGCGGCTCGGCGCCGAGCAGGTGCCGCACGAAGTAGTCGCCGCGCAGCCAGAACGCGTACTCGTAGAGCGGCTGGAACGAGTGGCGCATGCCCGGCAGGATGAAGAAGTCGAAGCGCTTGTTCGCCTTGATGAGCGCGTTGGCCAGGCGCAGCGTGTTGGCCGGGTGCACGTTGTCGTCGATGTCGCCCGTGACCAGCAGCAGGTGACCCTTCAGGTTCTTCGCGATCTCCGAGTTCTTCTCGATGCTGTACTCGAAGGTCACCGTGCCGTCCTTGCCGGTCACCTCCTTGACGCCGTGGTGCTTCTCGCTCCACCAGCGGTTGTAGATGTTGTTCTCGTGGTTGCCCGACTCCGAGACCGCGACCTTGAAGAAGTCGGGATAGACGAGCATCGCGGCCGTGGACATGAAGCCGCCGCCCGAGTGACCCCAGATCCCAACCTTGTCGATGTCGATCCACGGGTAGCGCCGGGCGAGCTGCTCGATCGCGGCCTTCTTGTCGGCCAGGCCGTAGTCGCGGAGGTTGCCGTAGCCGTAGTTGTGGTACCACTTCGACCGCTGCGGGTTGCCGCCGCGGTTGCCCACCTCGATGACGATGAAGCCGAGCTGCGCGAGCGCGATGTTCGAGCTGCGCGGCGAGAAGGTCTTCGTCACGCTCTCGGTCTGCGGCCCGGGATAGACGTAGGCGATGATCGGGTACTTCTTCCCCGGGTCGAAGTCGAAGGGCTTGTACATCACGCCGAAGAGATCCGTCACGCCGTCGTCCGCCTTCACCTTGAACGGCTCGGGGAACTGGTAGCCGGCCTCGAGCAGCGCCGAGACGTCGGTGGTCTCGAGGTCGGCCATCTTGTTGCCCGCCACGTCGAAGAACGCCGAGACGGGCGCGCTGTTCACCTGCGACCAGGTGTCCACGAAGTACCGGCCCGAGTCGGCCAGGTTCGCGGTGTGCGACGCGTCGCCGGGGTTGAGCAGCTTCAGGCCCGTGCCGTCGAGGTTCACCCGGTAGAGGTGCGTGAAGTACGGGTCCTCGCCCTGCTCGTGGCCGTTCGCGACGAAGTACATGACGCGCGCCTTCTCGTCCACGTACTGGACGTTGCCGTCCACGAACTCGCCCGACGTGATCTGGTTCTTCAGCTGGCCGTTCGCGTCGAACAGGTAGTAGTGGCCCCAGCCGTCGCGCTCGGACCAGTGAATCAGCTCCTCGCCGTCGTTGACCAGGAAGAGGGGCCGCGTCTCCACGTACGTGTTCAGCCGCTCCTCGATGAGCGTCTTCACCTCGCCGGTGGCCGTGTCGGCCACGCACACCTCGATGCGGTGCAGGTCGCGGCTCGACCGCCAGAAGTACAGCTTGCCGGAGGTCGTGGCCACCCAGCGCGGCTCGGTCTTCTCCTGCTCGCGGTCGCGGTCGAGCATGGGCGCCGTCGCGATGTCGAGCGACTGGTCCACGAACCGGTCGGCCTTCACCTTCACGTGCTGCTTCGTGCCGCGGTCGAACACGACGAGCTCGGACTGGTCCACGTTCTTCTCGCCCGGCATCGCGTAGCGGTAGGTCTCGAGCTTCGGCCTCGGCTGGGCCAGCGAATCGATCACCCACAGGTCGGCCACCTTGCGCTGGTCCACGCGCTCGACGGCGAACTTCGTCGAGTCCTGCGCCCAGTAGGCCCGGATCGCCGGCACCCGCGGCCCCGCCGGGTTCTTGTCGTCGCCCTTCTGGTCCTTCTTCAGGTCCTTCTGCTCCTCGGTCCGGACCCTCCGCGCGAAGCCGTAGTGCTCCTCGCCGTCGGTCGTGAGCTGCGTCTCCTGGACGGTCTCGTCGCCGAAGTCCTTCTGCGCCTTCGCGTAGCTGGCCGCGTCCATCATGTAGAGGTTCTGTCCGCGCGCGAACAGGATCGTCTGGCCGTCGGGCGAGACCTGCGCCCACTTGGGCTTGTCGGGCTTGGGCTCGAAGCCCTCGAGCAGGGTCGCCTGGCCGGTCGCGAGGCCGTACTCGAAGTAGAGCTTGCGGGTCTTCTCCTCGGGCTCCTTCTCGGCCCCCTCGGCCTTCCCGCCCTCCTCCTCCTTCTTCACCTGCTCGGTCTGCTCCTCCTTCTTCTCTTCCTCGGCCGCGGCCGCCTGCTTCGTCTCGACGATCTCGGCGTCTTTCGGGACCTCGACGTAGAAGCGGATGCCGGCGTCCTCGTTCACCCACTCGAGCTTCTGCACGGGCAGGTGCTGCGAGTCGTACGGGATGCGCGTGATCTTCGTGAGCATCGCCGCCATCTTCGCGTTGTCGAAGAGCGGCGCGCGCGTCCGCTTCACCGGGTCCACGAGCATCCAGCGCGTGCCCTGCGGGGTCTCGAAGCTGTACCAGAAACGGTCGCTCAACTCGGCCCAGTGCGGCTGGACGGACGTGTCGAACACGAGCTTCTGGATCTTCTTGGTCATCCAGCGGGCCGCCAGCTCGTAGTTCGGCTTGACGGTCTCGCGCTCCTGCGCGACGACCGGGACGGCGGCGAAGGCGACCAGGACGGCGAGCGCCCAGAGGGATCGAAGAGAACGGACCTGTGACATGGGAGACTCCTGCGGCCGGAATGAACCACGGCGACGGCCTCGCGGACTTTACCACGGGGGCGGGGATTGGGGGCTGCACGTAGCGCAGGGCTTCAGCCCTGTGCCCGCTGACGTCCCTACGTCCGCCGGGCCAGCACGAGCAGGGACAAGCCGAACCGCGGGGCCTTCTTCTCTTCGGAGCGCAGCAGCGGGAGCAGCAGCCGGAACGCGCGTGCCTGCTGGCGCGGGATGATGTGACGCTTCAGCACTCGCGAGTTGAGCCACCACCCGAACACCGCCGGGCGATTCAGGTATCGCACGCTGTCCACGTCGAAGCCATTGGCGGCCACCAGGTCGGAGAGCGCCGGCCGATCGTAGCGCCTGTAGTGGCCAAGGCTGACGTCGAGGCTGCCGTACAGTGACGGCATGGACGGCACCAGCAGGGCCAGCCGCCCGCCCCTCCCCAGCACGGAGGCGAAATCCCGCAGCGTGGCGGCGTCGTCTTCGATGTGCTCGAGGACGTTCAAGCACACGATCGTGTCGAGCCGCTCCCGCCGCAGATCCTCGCGATCGCCTTCGCTCAGCGGGAAGTGGAAGTCCGCCACCCTGACGTTCGAGCGCTGGCCGAACTTGGCCCGCAGCTCGATCAGGTAGTGCGCCTCCACGTCCGACGCCACGACGCGCTCGCGGTCGATGAAGAAGCGGGTCTGGTTGCCGACGCCCGCCCCGACCTCGAGGATACGGTCGCCGAGATGCCCGTCGAAACGGTCGTGGAGCCACGCGTTGTATTTCACCAGCCCGGACATGCGGCGCAGCGTGATGGCTCCGACGTCGTCCTCCGGCGCTTCCCAGCGTGCGAAGCGAAGAATCGTCCACAACGCCTGGAAGGCGTCCCTGAAGCGGATCTTCTTGCCTTCGCCGTAGGTCCGGCCGTGGTAGGAGATCGGGACCTCGAAGATGCGGACGCCGAGCCGCGCGACCTTGCAGGTGATCTCCGGCTCGAGGCCGAACCCGCGCGACTGGAGATTGAGACGGCTCGCCACGGCGCGGGTCATCACCTTGTAGCACGTCTCCATGTCCGTGAGATTGAGGTTGGTGAAGGCGTTCGAGACGAGTGTCAGCAACTGGTTGCCGACCGAGTGCCAGAAATACAGGATACGGCGGCCACCGAGCGAACCCTGAAATCGCGAGCCGTAGACCACGTCGGCCTCGTCCGCGAGAATCGGACGCAGCAGCTGGGGGTACTCTGCCGGGTCGTACTCGAGGTCCGCGTCCTGGATGAGCACGATGTCCCCGGTCATCTCGCGCAGCCCGCGCGCGATCGCCGCGGCCTTCCCCTGGTTGACGCTCTGGAAGATGCAGCGAAGCTCGGGGTGGGCGGAGGCGAGGCCTTGGACGATCTCCCGGGTGCCGTCGGTCGACCCGTCGTCGACGATCAGCAGCTCTCGCTCGAGGGGCCCGAGGTCGACGGCCAGCACGCGCGCGACGATTTCCCGGATGGTGCGGCGCTCGTTGTACGCCGGCATGAGGATGGACAGCTTCATGGGTACTGTCGTCCGGACGTGGCCGGGCCGCGACTATAACACATGACGGCGCGCGCTACGTGAGCCCGGCGGCAATCGACCCGACGATGGCGAGGGCGCCGAAGGCGAGCAGGATCAGGTAGATCGGCGTGAAGAACTCGAGCCACTCCTCGTAGCGGACGCCGGCTGCCGCGATGACGGCCATGAACGCGCCGTTGGTCGGCGTGATCAGATCGCACAGGCCCGCGCCGAACTGGTACGCCAGCACCGTCACCTGCCGCGACAGCCCCAGCAGGTCCGACATGGGCACGAGCACCGGCATCGTCAGCACCGCCTGGCCGCTCACGCTGGGCACGGGCACGTGGATGAGCGTGTGCACCACGAGCATGCCGAGCGCCGACAGCGCCACCGGCAGGTGCATGAGCGGCGTGACGAGGCCGCTGACCACCGTGTCGATGATCAGCCCCTGGTCGAGCACCACGAAGACAGCGCGCGCGAACCCGATGAGCACCGCCGCGTACGCCATGGCGCCGAAGCCGCGCGTGAACGCCGCCGCGGTCCCCCCGACGCCCAGGCCGCCCGCGAGGCCCACGGCGATGCCCATGGCGAAGAAGAGCGCCGACATCTGGTTGAAGTCCCAGCCCAGGCGCATCACGCCGTAGATGAACGCGGCGAACGAGGCGACGACGAGCCCCAGGACCACGAAGGTGCGCGGGTGGAACTCGCGGCGCTCGTCGGGCCGCCCCGCCTCGGGCTCCGTCCGATGGCGCGCCGTGTAGCGCATGGTCCACCAGATCCACAGGCCGAGCGCGACGGCCAGGAAGAGCGTCCGCGCGCCGAACCCCGAGAGCAGCGGCAGGCCGGCCAGCTTCTGCGCGATGCCCACCTGGAAGGGGTTGATCGGGCTGAACGCGGCGCCCACGCCGGCCGCGCCGAGGCTGATCGCCGCCGCCGTCACCGCCGGGAAGCCCAGACGGCGCGTCAGGAGCAGGAGCACCGGCACGAGCGCGATGATCTCCTCCTGCATGTTCTCGAGGGCGCCGGCCGCCGCGAACGCGAGGCTGACGATGGGGATGACGAGCGCGGTGCGCCCGTGGAGCCGGCGCACGAGCCACCCGACGCCCTGGCGGAGCGCGCCCGTCTCGTCCACCACCGTGAACGCCCCGCCCACGAGGAACACGAGCGCGATCACCGACCCGGCCGCGACGAGGCCCCGCGGCACGGCGACGAGCGCCTGGAAGAGGTTGACCGGGCGCGACGCCACCTCGTGGTAGGTCCCGGCCACCACGACCTCCCGGCCCGTCGCCGCGTCGTCCCGCCGGTCGTACCGCCCGGCGGGCAGCACGTAGGTCAGGGCCGCGCCGAGCAGGATGCACGCCGTGAGGAGCGCCAGCGGGTCGGGGAAGCGGGACTTCATGGGACGGGGAGGAAAATTACCACGGAATGACCACGGAAATCGTCACGGAAATCGCCACGGAAAGAGAATTGCCTGTCGGGGCCGGAATCTGTAGGGGCCGGCTTCAGCCGGCCCGTGAGCCGTGAGCCGTATATATTAGAGAGGCCCATGACCGTCGCCGACGACTACGTTCCCCTTCCCGGCTGGGAAGGCGGGCATTGGATGACGCTCTACACGTGGGCGCGGGTGCGCGAGTTTCCGCGCCTGCCCGCGCCGCTGCCGCGCTACTTCGACGTGGCGCCGGAGGCCCGCGTGCTCGCGCACTGCTACTGGCAGCCCGAGCCGCGGGCGCACGCGACGCTCATCGCGCTGCACGGGCTCGAGGGCTCGAGCGACGCGCACTACATGCGGGGCATGGCCGACAAGGGCTTCGCGGCCGGCCTGAACGTCGTCCTGCTCAACCAGCGGAACTGCGGCGGCACGGAGCACCTGTCCAAGGGGCTCTACCACTCCGGCATGTCAGAGGACCCGGCCGCCGTGATCCAGGAGCTCGTCGAGCTCGACGGCCTGCGGGCGATCGCCGTCGCGGGCTATTCGCTCGGCGGGAACGTGGCGCTCAAGCTGGCGGGCGAGTACGGCCCGACCCCGCCCCCGGAGATAAGGGCGATCTGCGCCGTATCGCCGACGATGGACCTGGCCCGGTGCGTGGAGGCGCTGGAGCGCCGGCAGAACGCGGTGTACGAGTGGAACTTCGTGCGCAACCTGAAGGGGCGCATGCGGCGCAAGGCGCGCCTCTACCCCGGCGCGTTCCCCGTCGAGCGCCTCGGCCGCGTGCGCACGGTGCGCGAGTTCGACGAGGTCTTCACCGCGCCGCACCACGGCTTCCGCGACGCGTCGGACTACTACTCCCGCGCCAGCGCGATGCGGGTGGTGCGGAACATCACCTTGCCCACGCTCATCATCACCGCCGCCAACGACCCGTTCGTGCCGCCCGAGCCGTTCCGCGACCCGGCGGTGACCGCGAACCCCAACATCACCCTGGTCATCACCGGGGAGGGCGGGCACTGCGGCTTCGTCTCGACGCCCGAGAACGGGTTCGACGGCTACTGGGCCGAACGCCGGGTGATCGAGTTCATCCGAGACCGAGCTCGCGCCTGAGCAGGCTCGCGAGCTCCGGTCCCTTCCCCTCGTCCTCGTGCTTGAAGTACACGAACGTGTCGGCCCACGCGGACGCCATCCCCTCGATCGTCCTCGCCCACCGCGCCACGTCCGCCGGCTGGTAGCCTTCGTCCCGGAGGCGGAAATAGCCGTAATCGGCGGTGGCGACCGGCGGCGTGCTCAGCTTCTCGCTGTCGGCCACGCACAGGGCGATGTTCCGAGCCTTCAGCGCCGCGTACACCTCGTCGTCGAACCAGGACGCGTGGCGGAACTCGAAGGCCGCCCGGGTGCGGGGCGGCAGCAGGTCGAGGAAACCGGAGAGCACGCCCACGTCCTTCTTGAAGAAGGGCGGAAGCTGGAAGAGGAAGACCCCGAGCTTGGGCCCCAGCGTGGCGGCGACCTCGAGGAACGCGCGCAGGATCTCGTCGCAGCCGACGAGCCGCGCGTCGTGCGTGATGCGCCGCGGCGCCTTCAAGGTGAACTGGTACGGCGAGGGCGACTGCGCGTCCCAGCCCTCGAGCGTCTTGCGGCTGGGCAGCCGGTAGAAGGTGTAGTTGATCTCCACGCTCGCGAAGCGCGCAGCGTAGTAGGCCAGCATCTTCGCGGCGGCGAGCTTCTCGGGGTAGAAGCTCCCCTTCCACTCGGGGTAGTTGTAGCCGGAGGTGCCGATCCAGTACTTCGTTTGCTGGCTCATGGCTCAGGGCTCACCCTTCGACTCGCTGCGCTCGCTCAGGGCAGGCGGCTCACGGCTCAGGGCTCACGTGCCCGTCGCTGGATGCTGAATGCGGCCACTATATCCCAAACCCGGGGCGCGCCGGGCGAGTCCGGTTCCGGGACGGACGTGGCCGCGAGCGGACAGGCGCGCACGCCAGGCGCGCCCGGGCGCCATCGCTAACACGCTGACAGTGCGATCGTTAGCGTGCGCGTCGGTCCTGGCGTACGTTTGGCAACACCGCACCGAACGACCGAGGACGGGACGGCCATGCTCAACGACCTTCGCTACGCCCTCCGGATGTTCCGCAAGAACCCCGGCTTCACGGCCGTGGCCGTCGTCACGCTCGCGCTGGGCATCGGGGCCAACACGGCCATCTTCAGCGTCGTCAACGGCGTCCTGCTCCAGCCGCTCCCCTTCCCGCAGCCGGACCGGATCATGGCCCTCTGGCAGAACGATCTGGCCGACGGCGTGGTGAAGAACACCGTGTCGATGCCGAACTTCCTGGACTGGCGCGACCAGAACGGCGTGTTCGAGGCCATGGCCCTCTACACGCTCGGCGCGGTGACCGTCGCCGGCCCCTCGGCGCCGGTGCGCCTGAGAACGGCGACCGTCTCGGAGGGGTTCTTCGACGTGATGGGCGTGGCGCCGGCGCTCGGCCGCGCGTTCCGTCCGGCCGACCACCGCCAGGGCGCTGCGCCGGCCATCATCCTCAGCCGCGCGGCGTGGCAGGCCAGCTTCGGCAGCGACCCGTCGATCGTCGGCCGCCAGGTGCGGCTCGACGGCCAGTCGGCCACGGTGGTGGGCGTGATGCCCGCGGGCTTCACGTTCCCACGCCGTGTGGACGCATGGCGGGCGGTGGTCATCGACCGCGCGAATATGCCGGGGCGCGGCATGGTCTACCTGCAGGTCGTCGGCCGCCTCGAGCCGGGCGTGACGCTGGCGCGCGCGCGCGCCGAGATGTCGGCCATCGCGACGCGCCTCGAGCGGGAGTACCCGGTCGCCAACCCCGGCGTCGGCATCACGGTGCTGCCGCTGCGGGAGGACCAGGTCGGCGACGTGCGCCCGGCGCTCCTCGTGCTCGCCGGCGCGGTGGGCTTCGTGCTGCTCATCGCGTGCGCCAACATCGCCAACCTCCTCCTCGCGCGCGGCGTCGCGCGGCAGCGCGAGATCACGCTGCGCGGCGCGCTCGGCGCGGCGCGCGGCCGCGTGGCGCGCCAGCTGCTCGTCGAGAACCTGCTGCTCGCCGCGCTCGGCGGCGCCGCCGGCCTGTTCGTCGGCCTGTGGGCCTTCGAGGCGCTGCGGGCGCTCCTGCCGCCGAACCTGCCTCGCGTGGACGAGATCCGCCTCGACGGGCTGGTGCTCGCGGGCACGTTCGCGTCGGCGCTGGTGGCCGGCCTCGTGTTCGGCCTCGTGCCGGCGCTGCGCGCCTCGCGGGTCGATCTGGCCGACGCGCTGCGCGAGCGGGCGGCGACCGGCGGCGGCCGGCGGCTGCGCAACGGCCTCGTCGTCGCGGAAGTGGCGCTCGCCATGACGCTGCTCGTCGGCGCGGGCCTGCTCGTCACGAGCTTCGCGCGGCTCCAGACGGTCGACCCTGGATTCGACGCGGACCACGTGCTCGTCTCGTCGCTGGCGCTGCCCGCGGGTCTCTACGCCGAGCCCGCACGGCAGGTCGCCTACTTCGACCGGCTCGTTGCCGACGTGTCGGCGGTCCCCGGCGTCGAGGCGGCCGGCGTGACGACGACGATCCCCCTGCAGGGATCGGAGCTCGACCTGAGCTTCGCCATCGAGGGCCGACCCGAGCCGACGCCGGACGACACGCCCGACGCGGAATTCGACGCCGTCACGCCGGGCTACTTCGGCGCCGTTCGCATGCGCGTCGTCGCCGGCCGGGGCTTCCGCGCCTCCGACGACGCTCAGGCGCCGCCGGTGGTCATCGTGAGCCAGGCGCTGGCCGACCGGTACTTTCCGAACGAGAGCCCCGTCGGCCGGCGGATTCGCGTGGAACTCGGCGACAACCCGCCCTTCCGGGAGATCGTCGGGGTCGTGAACGACATCCGCCACGCCGAGCTGGGCACGCCGCCCCTCCCAACCATGTACGTGCCGACGGCGCAGGCGCCGTTCCACTTCGGGCAGCTGGTGGCGCGCACGGCGGGCGATCCGGCCGCGCTCGCCGGCGCGGTCCGGTCGGCGATCCGGCTCGCCGATCCCGCGCTGGCGCAGGGCACCGTCCGCCCGTTCCAGGACGTCGTGTCCGCGTCGGTGGCCCAGCCGCGCTTCCGGTCGCTGCTCGTCGGCGGCTTCGCCTTCCTGGCGCTGGCGCTGGCGATGATCGGCCTGGCCGGGGTCCTGTCGTACTCCGTGTCGCTGCGCACCCACGAGATCGGCGTCCGGATGGCGCTGGGCGCGCGCCCGGGCGCGATCCTCCGCCTGATCGTCGGCGAGGGCGTGGGGCTCGCCGCGGCCGGCGTGCTGGTGGGCCTCGCCGGGGCGGTCGCGTTGAGCAGTACGGTGCGCAGCCTGCTGTTCGGCGTGAGCGCCGTCGACCCCGGCCTCTACACGGCGCTGGCGATCGCGCTGGCGGCGGTCGCCGCCCTGGCCAGCTACGTTCCGGCCCGCCGCGCGGCGCGCCTCGACCCGATGCAGGCGCTCAGGGCGGAGTAGACGCTGGACGCTTGTCCGTTCACGAAGATCCTTGTCCGTTCACGAAGATCCTTGTCCGTTCACGAGGATCCTTGTCCGTTCACGAAGACCCTCGCCCGTTCACGAAGATCCTTGTCCGTTCAGTGGATCTCTGTACGTTCCGAAAAGTCACGCTGAACGGACCGAACCGGCCGCATGAACGGACGGCGTGAGTCGCCATGAACGGACGGCGTGAGCCCCGTGAACGGACGGCGTGAGTTCCCGTGACGGACGGCGTGAGCCCCGTGAACGGACGGCGTGAGTTCCCGTGAACGGACGGCGTGAGTCCCCGTGAACGGACGGCGTGAGTTCCCGTGAACGGACGGCGTGAGTCCCCATGAACGGACGGCGTGAGTTCCCATGAACGGACGGCGTGAGTCCCCGTGAACGGACGGCGTGAGTCCCCGTGAACGGACGGCGTGAGTCCCCGTGAACGGACGGCGTGAGCCCCATGAACGGACGGCGTGAGTTCCCGTGAACGGACGGCGTGAGTCCCCGTGAACGGACGGCGTGAGTCGCCATGAACGGACGGCGTCAGTTCCCGTGAACGGACGGCGTGAGTCCCCGTGAACGGACGGCGTGAGTTCCCGTGAACGGACGGCGTGAGTCCCCGTGAACGGACGGCGTGAGTTCCCGTGAACGGACGGCGTGAGTCGCCATGAACGGACGGCGTCAGTTCCCGTGAACGGACGGCGTGAGTCCCCGTGAACGGACGGCGTGAGTTCCCGTGAACGGACGGCGTGAGTCCCCGTGAACGGACGGCGTGAGTCCCCGTGAACGGACGGCGTGAGTCCCCGTGAACGGACGGCGTGAGCCCCCGTGAACGGACGGCGTGAGTCCCCGTGAACGGACGGCGTGAGTTCCCATGAACGGACGGCGTGAGTCCCCGTGAACGGACGGCGTGAGTTCCCATGAACGGACGGCGTGAGTCCCCGTGAACGGACGGCGTGAGTTCCCATGAACGGACGGCGTGAGTCCCCGTGAACGGATAGTCGTCAGTCCCCGTCAGGATCCCCTCGTGCGTGCGAGGCGTCTTAGGGTTTTTGACCCGCGACAACTCCCTTTGGGGCAGCCCCATGCGCGTCACTGGGGCCGAGAGGGGCAGTATTGACGGCCCGGCAACCGGCTGGCTATGCTCAGAAGTTAAGCCAGCCAGAGGTCAGCCCGCCGGGCGGAACCCCGCGAGGCCCTCTCACGCGATGGTAGCCAACATGTCTCAGCTTCTTTCTGCGTTCCACTCCATCTCTTCCGTTCGACAGGCTCGGGTGTTTCGGCCCGGCGCGCGGCGCCGCGGCCTGGTCCGGCTCGCGCCCCTGGCGGCGCTGACCGCGGTGGCCTGCGGCGGCGCGCCGGCGGCGATGCCGGGCGGCGGCGGGATGCCGCCGACCCCGGTGCAGCTCGCGGCCCTCCAGCAGGGGTCGATCGAGGACACGAGCCAGTACGTGGCCACGCTCAAGTCGCTGCGCTCGACGCCCATCCAGCCGCAGGTGGCCGGGCAGATCACGCGCATCCTGGTGAAGTCGGGCGACCGCGTGCGGGCCGGCGCGCCGCTCTTCGAGATCGACCCGCGGCGCCAGCAGGCGGCGGTGTCGAGCCAGCAAGCCCAGCGCGCGGCGCTCCAGGCGGCCGTCGAGCAGGCGCGCGCCGACTACCAGCGCGCGGAGACGCTCGTCAAGGCGGGCGCCATCAGCCGGCAGCAGGCCGAGCAGGCGCAGACCGCGATGCAGACGGCCGAAGCGAACCTGCGGGCGCAGGCGGCGATGATCGAGGAGAACCAGGTCCAGCTCCACTACTACACCGTCACCGCGCCGACCACGGGCGTCGTCGGCGACGTGCCCGCGCGGGTGGGCAACCAGGTGACGACGTCCACGGTCCTGACGAGCATCGACCAGAACGACCGCCTCGAGCTCCACGTGCAGGTGCCGATCGAGCGTTCGCCCGGCCTGAAGCTCGGCCTGCCGGTGCGCGTGCTGGGGCCGGACGGCACCGTCGCGGCGAAGACCACGGTGAACTTCATCTCGCCGACGGTGGACGACGCGACGCAGACGGTGCTCGTCAAGGGGATCCTCGCCAACCCCGGGTCGCTGCGCGCGCAGCAGCTCGTGCAGGCGCAGGTCGTGTGGAGCACGTCGCAGGGCCTGCTGGTCCCGGTGCTGGCGGTGACGCGCGTCAACGATCAGTACTTCGCGTTCGTCGCCCAGAAGAAGGACGGCGGCCTGGTGGCCAGCCAGCGGCCGATCGAGGTCGGACGGATCGACGGCAACGACTACGTGCTCCACAGCGGCCTGCAGCCTGGCGACCAGGTAGTGGTGTCTGGCGTCCAGAAGCTGCGTGACGGCGCGCCCATCGCCCCGATGCCGCCCGGCGGCATGCCCGCGACCGGCGCCGGGGCGCCCGGCCGCTAGTCCCGATCGCACTTCTCAAGGACGGCATTCGCGTGATCTCCGATACCTTCATCAAGCGGCCCATCCTCGCCAGCGTCGTGTCGCTGGTCATCATCCTGGCGGGCGCCATCGCGATCCCGACGCTGCCCGTGTCGCAGTACCCGGATCTCGCGCCGCCGCAGGTGCAGGTGATGGCGTTCTACACCGGGGCCGACGCCGCGCTCGTGGAGTCGGCCGTGACGACGCCGCTGGAGCAGGCGATCAACGGCGTCCAGGGCATGGCCTACATGTCCTCGTCGAGCGGCAGCGACGGCACGTGCAGCATCACGATCACCTTCGACGTCACGCGCGACATCGACATCGCCGCGGTGGACGTGCAGAACCGCATCTCGCAGGTCCAGGGCCGGCTGCCGGCCATCGTGAACGCCGTCGGCATCAACGTGCAGAAGGTGTCGAGCAACTTCGTGATGGGCGCCGGCGTGTACGCCGAGAACGGCCAGTACGACTCGCTGTTCCTGAGCAACTACATCGACCGCTTCATCAAGGACGACTTGAAGCGCGTGCCGGGCGTCGGCGACGTGATCATCTTCGGCGAGCGCAAGTACGCGATGCGGCTCTGGGTGGACCCCGACCGGCTGGCCGCGCGCGGCCTGACGGCGTCGGACGTCGTGCAGGCCCTGCGCGAGCAGAACGTGCAGGTGGCGGCGGGCCAGATCGGCCAGCAGCCGGCGCCCGCCGGCCAGACCTACCAGATCAGCGTGCGCGCGGTCGGCCGCCTCGTCGACCCGAGCCAGTTCGACGACATCATCCTGAAGCGCGGCCCGGGCGGCACGCTGGTGCGGCTGAAGGACGTCGGCCACTCCGAGCTCGGCGCCGAGAACTACGCGACCAGCCTCCGCTACAACGGCCACGACGCGGTGGGCTTCGGCGTGATGCAGCGCCCCGACGCCAACACGCTCGACGTGTACCGCGCCGTCGTCGCCGAGCTCGAGCGGCTGTCCGCGCGCTTCCCGCCCGGCCTCAAGTACCAGGTGGCGTTCGAGACGACCTCGGTCATCTCCGAGTCGATCCACGAGGTGCTCGTCACGCTCTTCGAGGCCATCGCGCTGGTCGTCATCGTGATGTTCGTGTTCCTGCAGGACTGGCGGAGCACGCTCATCCCGGCCATCACGATCCCGGTGTCGCTCGTGGGCACGTTCGCCTTCGTCAAGGCCTTCGGCTTCTCGATCAACACGCTGACGCTGTTCGGCATCACGCTCGCCACGGGCCTCGTCGTGGACGACGCGATCGTGGTCATCGAGAACATCCAGCGGCACATCCACGACTACGGCACGGCGGCCAGGCGCGCGGCGTCGGAGGCCATGCGCGAGGTGACGGGCGCCGTCGTCGCCACGGCGCTCGTCCTGGGCGCCGTGTTCGTGCCGGTGGCGTTCTTCCCCGGCACGACGGGCCGGCTCTACCAGCAGTTCGCGCTGACGATTGCCTTCTCGATGGCGCTCTCCGCGTTCAACGCGCTCACGCTGACGCCGGCGCTCTCGGCGCTGCTCCTGCGCGGCGAGCGCAAGAAGAACTGGGCGTTCCGCCAGTTCAACCGCGCGTTCGACGCCGGCACGAACGTGCTCCTGGCGGCGCTGCGCCGGATGATCCGCTGGCGCTGGGCCGTGACGGTCGCCTTCCTCGCCACGCTGGGCCTGACCTGGTGGATGTACCGGACGGTGCCGTCGGGGTTCCTGCCCGAGGAGGACCAGGGCTACCTGATGATCATCGTGCAGGCGCCCGAGGGCGCGTCGCTCCAGTACACGACCGGCATCGAGCGGCAGGTCGAGGGCGTGCTGGCGCGCGTGCCCGAGGTCAAGGGCGCCTTCGCGGTGGGCGGCTTCAGCTTCGCCGGCTCGAGCCCCAACCGCGGCATCATCTTCGTGGCGCTCAAGTCCTACGACGAGCGGCCGGGCGACGCGCACTCCGCGCAGGCCGTCATCCAGCGGCTCTACGGCCCGCTGATGGGCATCACGGGCGCCCAGGTCTTCCCGTTCCTGCCGCCGTCGATCAACGGCCTCGGCACGTACGGCGGGTTCCAGTACGAGCTGCTCGACCAGTCGGGCGGCTCCATCGCCAGCCTGTCCGACGCGGCCAACGCGCTGGTCGGCGCCGCCTACCAGACGCCGGGCCTCGCGGGCATGTTCAACCAGTTCACGGCGAACGACCCGCAGTTCGTCGTGACCATCGACCGCGACCACGCGAAGAGCCTGGGGATCTCGCTCGACCAGATCTCGAGCACGATGCAGGTGCTGCTCGGCTCGCAGTACGTGAACGACTTCGACTTCAACGAGCGGTCGTACCGCGTCTACGTGCAGGCCGACAAGCAGTTCCGCGCCAACCCGGCGGACATCGGCCGCTACGAGGTGCGCGCGCCCGACGGGGCGATGGTGCCGCTGTCGAACCTGATCACGATCACGGAGGGCACCGCGCCCCAGGTGATCAGCCACTACAACCTGTTCCGCTCGGTCGAGCTTACCGGGTCGGCCGCGCCGGGCTACAGCTCGGGCCAGGCCATCCAGCTCATGGACCAGCTCTCCAGCCGGGTGCTGCCGGCCGGCATGACCTACGCGTGGTCGGGGCTCTCGCGCGAGGAGATCAAGGCGGGCAGCCAGGCGGTGATCATCTTCGGCCTCGGCCTGCTGTTCGTCTACCTCACGCTGGCCGGCCAGTACGAGAGCGTCACCCTGCCGTTCATCATCCTGCTGGCGGTGCCGCTCGGCATCCTCGGCGCGCTCGGCGCCATCTGGTCGCGGGGCCTCGCCGATGACGTCTACGCGCAGATCGGCTTCATCATGTTGATCGGCCTGTCGGCCAAGAACGGCATTCTGCTCGTCGAGTTCGCCGAGCAGCTGCGCGAGAAGGGCATGACGATCGCCGAGGCCGCGGTCGAGGCGGCGCGGATCCGCCTGCGGCCCATCCTCATGACGTCGATGGCGTTCATCCTCGGCGTCATGCCGCTCGTCTTCGCGACGGGCGCCGGACGCGAGGGCCGCCACGCGGTCGGCACCGCGGTCGCCGGCGGCATGGTCGCCGCGACGTTCCTGAACCTGGCCTTCATCCCCGTGCTGTACGTGGTCGTCAAGCGGCTGGTGAGCCGCGGAGCGGACCGGCCGCGCGGCGCGGATGACACCGAGACGACCCATGCGTAAGCGGATTCCCGTGATCCTCGTCGCGCTCGCGGCCCTCGCGCCGGCCGT
Source organism: uncultured Acidobacteriota bacterium (assembly GCA_963812185.1). Classification (GTDB taxonomy): domain Bacteria; phylum Acidobacteriota; class Vicinamibacteria; order Vicinamibacterales; family JAHECP01; genus JAHECP01. Next base: position 1,206,652 of record CAWEUE010000004.1, on the reverse strand, counting down.
GCGCGCCGCCGCGCAGGCGCCGGCCCAGACGCCGGCGATGGAGAGCCTGACCTTCGACCAGGCGGTCGAGCGCGCCATCGAGCGCAACCCGTCGGCCGCCATGGCCGCCGCGCAGATCCTGCGCGCCGAGGGGATGCTCGCCCAGGCGCGGTCCGCGGCCGGCGTCGCCATCAACGGCACGGTCAACTCCACGACGCTCAACACGGGCGTGTCGTTCGACGGCAACACCGTCGTCCCGCGCAGCCAGCTGACGGCCACCGTCGACATCACGATGCCGCTCTACGCGCCCGCGTCGTGGGCGCGCCGCACGCAGGCGATGGACCAGCGGGCCATCGCGACGCTCGGCGCCACGGAGACGCGCCGGCAGGTCGCCCTCGCCGCCGCCGACCTCTACCTCTCCGTCATCGCGAGCCACCGCGTCGTCGAGGCCAACGAGCGCGCGCAGAAGACCGCCGGAGCGCACTACGACTACGCGCACACGCAACTCGAGGCCGGCACGGGCAGCCTGCTGAACGAGCTGCGCGCCCAGCAGGAGCTGTCGAGCGACGCGGTGCTCGTCGAGTCGTCGCGGACCGCGCTCTACCGGGCGCAGGAGGCGCTCGGCGTGCTGCTGGTGTCCGACGGCCCGGTGGACGCGTCCGGCGAGCCGGCGTTCGACGTGCCGCCGCCCGGCGCCCAACCGCCCGTGCTGTCGGACATCCGTCCCGACCTCAGGCTGTACTTCGCGCAGCAGCGCGCCGCCGAGCGCGTCGTGAACGACAGCCGGAAGGACTGGTGGCCGTCGCTGCAGGGCATCTTCCAGCCCAGCATCACGTACCCGGCGCAGTTCTTCTCTCCCCAGAAGAGCTGGCGGGCCATCCTCCAGCTGTCGGTGCCCATCTTCGACCAGGGGCAGCGCGCCGGACAGGAGAAGGCGCGCCAGGCGTCGCTCGACGAGGCGAAGGCGACGACGGCGGGCGCCGTCACGCAGGCGCAGTCGGAGGTCCGGGTCGCGCGCGAGGCCATCGCGAGCGCCGAGCGCGCCCTCACCGATGCCCGCGCCGCGGCCGACCAGGCACAGCGCGTCGTCCAGATCGTGGACGTGAGCTTCAAAGCGGGCGCCTCGACCAACCTCGAGGTGATCGACGCGGAGCGCGCCGCGCGCGACGCCGACACCGCCGTGGCGGTCGTCGAGGACACGCTCCGCCGCGCGAAGCTCAACCTGCTCGCCGCACTGGGACGGTTTCCGGGATAGAACGGCCCCGGCCTCTGGCCTCAGGCCTCTGGCCCCCGGGGAAGCAGCTCGGCGCGCAGGCGCCGGATGTCCTCGGGACCGACGCGGCAGCAGCCGCCGATGAGGCGCGCGCCGCGCGCGCGCCAGTCCGCCGCCGGACCGGCCGCGTCCGGCGCCGGCGCGCCCGACCAGTCGCGGCGCGACGCGTCGTAGGTTTCCCCCGAGTTCGGATAGGCCACGAGCGGCAGGTCCGTCGCGCCGCGCGCCGCGTCGAGCAGGCTCGAAACGTGCTCCGGCGCCGTGCAGTTCACGCCCACCGCGACGAGCCCGCGGCATCCCCGCACGTCCGCGACCACGTCCCTGAAGAGCGACCCGTCCCAGAGACGCTCGCCGTCGCGGCAGCTGAACGACAGCCAGGCGCGCGCGCCGGGCGTCTCGTCGATCAGCCGCGCGAGCGCGCGCCCCTCGGCGCGCGACGGGATCGTCTCGCACGCCAGCAGGTCGCCCCCGGCCCCGGCCAGGATCGCGAAGCGCCGCCGGTGGAACACGTGCAGCCCGTCCTCGTCGAGGTCGTAGTCCCCCGTGTACTCGGCGCCGTTGGCGAGAAACGCGCCGTAGGGGCCGACGCTCGCGGCGACCAGGGGCCGGAGCCGTCCGCGCCGGGCGGCGCCGCCCCAGAACGCGTCGCGCGCCTCGCACGCGAGGCGCACGCTGAGCCGCAACAGGTCGACGGCCTCGTCCTCCGTCAGGCCGCGCGCCCGAAAGCCCTCGATGGTGGCCTGGTAGCTGGCCGTCGTGACGCAGTCGGCGCCGGCCTCCAGGTACGCCTCGTGGACCGCACGGATGGCCGCCGCGTCGTCGACGAGCAGCCGCGCCGACCACAGGCGGTCGCGGAGGTCGTGCCCGCGGGCCTCGAGGGCCGTCGCGAGGCCGCCGTCGAGCATGACGACGTCCTGCGCGTCGAGGAACGGGGTGATGGGGTTGTCGGCCGCCACGGTTCCTATCTCGCCGGCGCGATCTCCACTCGCCGGTTCAGCGCTCTGCCATTCGCCGTCGCGTTGTCGGCGACGGGCCGCGTGGCGCCGAAGCCTTGCGGGAGCAGGCGATTCACATCCACGCCGTGTTCCTTCAACCAGGACACGACCGATTCCGCACGCGCTTCCGAAAGCGCCTGATTGTGATCAGCGTTTCCTTGACTGTCCGTGTGCCCGGCGATCAGCCAGCGTGACCCAGGATGATTGTTGATCAGCCCGAGCACCGCATTGAGTGCGGGCACGCTGTCCGCCCTCAGCTCTGACGAGTCGGTGTCGAAATGGATCCCATAGACCGTTGCCGTGCCGGTCTGGGCGATCGACCGCTCCAAAGCGCCGGTGCCTTCATCGTGGGCGCGCAGTTGGATTTCGACTTGCCCGCTCTGCCCCGCCGGCACATCCACCTGCGCCGAATTCGCGTCGTAGCCTGGAGCGACGGCCGTCGCAATCACCAGCCCTGCGGGCACTCCCGCCAACTCACAACGTCCTTGACGATCCGTGGTCGCGGATGCGAGCGCGGCGGTGACCGTCGCGCCAGGGATCGGCGCGCGCGTCGCGGCGTCCACCACCGTCGCCGCGATCGTCACCTGATACTTGAATGGGTGCGGGTTCACCAGGATGCGGACGAAATCGACCGCGTAGCCATCGCCCACGTGCGTCGTCGGATCGTCGATCAGCACCTCGACGGTGCCCGACTGCAAGAGCGGCCAATACTCCGGCAGCAGCTTCAGCGTCATCAGCTTCCCGATCGGTCCGGTCTGATTCAGCGCGTTCACCGCATCCTCGAACGACGGAATCCTCGTGCCGTTCACGCTGACCTGGAAACGGGAGTGGAGCACCGGGGCCTGGAAATCGTCCGCGAAAATCTGCAGCAGCACCGCGTCGATCCTGGCCGGCAGCGCGCCCACCTCGAGGGCGATCGGACGCGGCATGCTCTCGTGCCGCTCCTTGCACGGAGGCTCGCCCGGCACGGGCACCGGCCTGCACGCGTCCAGGATCGCGCTGTAGCCGTCCCGCGAACCGAAATCGGAAGCGTCAAGATCCTTCTTGGTGACCGCCGACCCGAGCATGAGGCGGTCCGTCTCATCTGCCGAACTGGCCGGCGGCGCCCAGGGATACCCGTGCGGCGGCGTCGCCTTGCCGGAAAACGGGTCGAAACCCTCCGGAAACCCAAACCCGAGATTGTCGATGTCGCCCGTGCGTACGACGAGATCCGCCTCCGGCCCGTCCGCGGTGCGTTCGTGTTGCAGGGCCCAGTTGTGCGCCTGGTCCGTCTTCTGCCCGGCCCGATGCGCGGCGTGGATGACGCCGGCGTCAGGGGCCGCGACCAGCAGCGCGGCCAGGGCCAGACCGAGTGTGCCCGCGCGTGCCCGGTAGTTCGTGCGAGATGCCTCGTGCGCCACGGGGAAGATCCTCCCTCACTGCAGGATGTCGTCGTCGGTGAAGGCCGTCAGTATCGTGCACGGCGCCTCGGCACGCAAGCGTTTCCGGCGCGAGCCAGCCGGCGCCGCCCCGCGCATCTGCCATGCTACGATGCGCCTGCGCATCCATGCGGCTCACTGACCTCGACGACCCGTCGCCCGACGAGCCCCTCACCCTCGCACGCGGGGCCGATCACGCTTCCGTCGTGCTGTTGAAGAACGACCGCGGCGGGCGGCTGGAATCCCGTCGGAAGCGCGTCGCAGGCTTCATGACGTGCGCAGCCGCCGCACTCGCTCTTTGCGCGGCCGGTCCACCCCAGGCCGACCGCGTCGTGACCACCTTCCGCGTCACCATTGGCGGAACACCGGTTGCCGACGGGCAGATCTGGCTCTACTACTACGGCTGGGGCTATCTCGAGCGCTATCGGCTCGGTGACGTGCGCGAGGGCGAAGCGCACGTCGAGCTCACCGCCAAGGCCGTGCGCGAGCAGATTGACCTGCCCCCGAACGTGGACGCCGTGTTCGTCGCGCTCCACGCCCTGGGCGCCGGTTGGTACCGGATCGCGGATCTGGAGCCCAGCTCGGAACTGCTGTTACCCGGGGTCGAACGGCTGGGCCGGCCCGATCGTACGGGCAGCTCGAAGGTCATCGCCTTGCCTTCACCGACCGTCAGGTACCTCCGCCTGCTGAACACCGACGGCAGTCCCCGCGCCGGAATGCGGGTCGAAGTCGAGCCGTTCGTGTCGAGATCAAATCACTGCGGCGCTCACAGCAGCTACGGCGACGAAGATTCCCGCTTCGAGGCCACGACGGACGACGATGGCGTGGCGCAGTTCATCGCGCCGCCCGGTCCCTTGTTCCTGAAGACGGGCCACTACGAGGAGAGCGCCACCCCGCTCGGCCGGCGGCTGACCTACGAGCCGGGCGAGGACCTGGACGCGTCCGCGGACCACACGCTCCGGCACGTCTGGGATCCCGAACCGGACCGGACGTTCCGCCTGCACGTGCGGCGGCCGGACGGATCGCCGGCGACCTCGGCCGCCCTGTTCGTCGACCTGAGCGTGAACGCCTGCGGCCTCACGTGGGGTCGCGCCGGAAAGGCCGACGATCGCGGCGAAATCGTCGCGCGCTTCGCTCCGGCCCAGGTCGACGATGTCTGGCTCGTGGCAGACGGCGGGGATCCGTTCGACAACCGAGACGTCCTGTCCGAGGCGCAGCTGGCCGAGCTGTACCGGACGGGCGAGCTGACGCTCGTCTGGTCTCCGGGCTAGACGTCCCCGGGGGCCTCGCGGAGGGCGCCCGCGCTATCCCCCCGCGCGCCAACGGTGCTAGACTCCGGATGACATGGCGTCCCACCGGGGCCGGTCGAACCCCACGCCATCACCTTCTCTTTCATCGATCCGTTCATCTCAGCAGGAGAGTTCCGTGTCCACACGTCCCCCCATTCCACGAGTCGCGCTCGCGTGCGCGCTCGCGCTCACGGCCGTCGCCGCGGGCGGCGCGAGCCAGCAGGCGCCGCCGGCTGCGAGCGCGCCCGTGAGCTTCGATCGCTATCACACGCCGCCCGAGATTGTCGCGGCGGTCCAGGCCTACGCCAAGGCCCATCCGGGCCAGGCCGCGGTGCACACGATCGCGAAGAGCCCGGCCGGGCTCGACGTGGTCGCCCTGGAGATCGGACCCGACGTCGCCGCGAAGACGCGGACCGTGCCGGCCGTGCTGGTCGTCGCCAACGAGGAAGGCACGGTGCCGCTCGCGAGCGAGGCCGCGCTGGCGCTGGCCAACCTCCTGCTCTCCAGGCCCGAGGCCGCGAAGTCGCTGACCTGGTTCATCGTGCCATCGCTCAACCCCGACGCGGCGCGCCGGTTCTTCGCGAAGCCGCTCGTCGCCGACGCGCGCAACGGCTCGTCGCTCAACGACGACCGCGACGACCAGGCCGACGAGGACGGCCCCGACGACCTGAACGGCGACGGCGTCATCAGCCAGATGCGCGTGAAGGACCCCGCCGGCGAGTGGATGCCGGTCGAGGGCGACGCCCGGCTCATGAAGAAGGCCGACACCGCGAAGGGCGAGCAGGGCGTCTACACGCTCTACACCGAGGGCCTCGACAACGACGGTGATGGCGCCTACAACGAGGACCCGGCGGGCGGCGTGAACATCGGCATCACGTTCCCGCACCTGTTCCACCCGTTCGCGCCGGAGGCCGGCCCGTGGTCCGGCCACGAGCCCGAGACGTACGGCCTGCTGCAGTTCGCGGTGGCCCACCCCGAGATCGCCATGGCGGTGACCTTCGGGTCGACCAACTTCTGCCTGAACCCGCCGCGCGGCGGCCGGCGGGGGTCGGCCGACTTCACGGCCATCAAGGTCCCCGAGGAGATTGGCAAGCGCTTCGGCGCCGACCCGAACCGCACCTACTCCATGCAGGAGATCATCGACATGGTCCAGCCGATGGTGCCGCCCGGCTTCGAGATCAACGAGTCGATGATCGCCTCCTTCCTGGGCCTCGGCGCCGTCGTCAACCCGCTCGACGACGACCTGAAGTTCTACCGGGAGCTGTCGGATCAGGTACAAGGCGTTCCTGAAGACGGCGAAGCTGGACGGCAAGCGCCTGGATCCCGCGCCGGACAAGGACGGGGCGTTCGAGCTGTGGGCCTACTACCATCTGGGCCTGCCGTCGTTCTCGATGGACTTCTGGACGCTGCCGGCGGCCGACGAGCCGAAGGCCGAGCCGTCGGGCATCACGGCGGACACGCTCGAGGGCATGTCGAGCGACGCGTTTCTCGCGCTCGGCGAGGACAAGCTGGCGGCCTTCCTGAAGGAGGTCGGCGCGCCGCCGAACGTGAGCGCGAAGTTGCTCATGGACGGCGTGAAGAGCGGCCGCATGACGCCGAAGCAGATGGCCGGCATGATGCGGCAGATGCCGAAGCCGAAGGACGCGAGCGGCGCCGACCCGAAGACGAAGGCGCTCGTCGCGTTCAGCGACAAGACGCTGGGCGGCAAGGGCTACCTCGCCTGGACGTCCTTCACGCACCCCACGCTGGGCGAGGTGGAGATCGGCGGCGCGGTGCCGTTCGCCGACACCACGCCGCCGGCGTCGATGATCGCGCCGCTCGTCGACGGCCAGGTGCCATGGGTGCTGCAACTCGCCGGCAAGCTCCCGCACCTGCACATCCTGAAGACGGAGGTCGCGGCCAGGGGCGCGGGCGTGTACGCGCTCACCGTCTGGATCGAAAACAGCGGATACCTGCCCTTCCCCACCGCCATGGGCAAGCGGGACATGCACGTGCCGCCGGCCATCGTGACGGTCAAGGGCGCCGGCGTGACGCGACTGTCGGGCCTGGAACGGACGGTCGTCAAGGAGGTCGGCGGCCACGCGGCCGTCAAGCTCCAGTGGCTGCTCCAGACCGACAGGCCCGGGACGGTGGACGTGACGCTCGCGTCGCCGACCGCGTGGGGTGACGCCGCGACCGTGCGGCTGGGAGGTGCGCAGTGAGAACCCGAATCCTGTCGATGGCCTTCTCGGCCGCCGCCCTCCTCGGTGCGTCCGTGACGGCGGCGGCCCAGGCGCAGCCGGTCACCGTGCCGCTGCGCTTCGACCACTACTACACGTACGAGCAGGTCGGCGAGGCGCTGCGCGCGCTGCACGCCGCCTACCCGGCGCTCACCACGATCGACGTCGTCGGCCGCAGCGAGGAGGGCCGCGACGTCTGGGCGATGACGGTGAACAACCCGAAGACCGGGGCGCCGCTCGCCAAGCCCGGCGTCTACGTGGACGGCAACATCCACGGCAACGAGATCCAGGCGGGCGAGGTGTGCCTGTACCTGCTGAACCGGCTGCTCACCGAATACGGGCACAACGACGAGATCACGACGCTCGTCGACCGCAACGCCTTCTACGTCATCCCGAGCGTCAACGTCGACGGCCGGTACCACTTCTTCCACGACCCGAACAACCCCAGCTCCGACCGCACCATGCGCGTCCCGCGAGACGACGACCAGGACGGGCTGGTGGACGAAGACCCGGCGGAGGACCTCGACGGCGACGGCAACATCTGCACGATGCGCCGGAAGGACCCGTTCGGCCAGTGGAAGACCGACCCGCTCGAGCCGCGCCTCATGATGCGGATCAAGCCCGGCGAGAAGGGCGAGTGGACCCTCCTCGGCGACGAGGGGATCGACAACGACGGCGACGGCAAGCTGAACGAGGACGAGCCCGGCTACCTCGACGGCAACCGGAACTGGGGCGTCAACTGGGCGCCGCCCTACGTGCAGAGCGGCTCGGGCGAGTTCCCGTTCCAGGCCGCGGTGCCGCGCGCCATCGCGAAGTTCGTCACCGACCGGCCGAACATCATCATGGTGTTCGCCTTCCACAACAACGGCGGCATGTACCTGCGGGGGCCGAGCACCAAGGCCGAGGGCGAGCTGACCCCGCGCGACATCGCCGTCTACGACGTGCTGGGCCAGAACGCCGAGAAGATCGTGCCCGGCTACCATTACATGGTGTCGTGGAAGGACCTCTACCCCACCTACGGGGACTTCACCGATTTCACCGACAACGTGCTCGGCGCCTACGGCTTCGTCGGCGAGCTGTTCGTCACGGCGAGCGAGACGTACCGCTCGCCGAAGGAGGCGGAGAAGCCCGAGAGCTCCGGGAGCGAGGACGACTTCATGGACGGCAACAACGAGCAGCAGCGCGAGCGGCTCCAGTTCAGCGACCGCGTCATGCAGGGCACGATGTACGTCGACTGGCACCCGTTCAAGCACCCCCAGTTCGGCGACATCGAGATCGGCGGCTGGGTGAAGATGAGCTCGCGGCTGCCGCAGCTGTTCATGCTGCCGGATCTGGTGCACCGCAACGCGTCCGCGGTGCTCTACGCGGCGAGCCAGACGCCGGACGTGACGCTGTCGGTCCTCGGCGCCGAGCGTATCGGCGCGGGGCTGACCCGCGTGCGCCTGCGTGTCGCGAACGCCGGCCTGATGCCGACGCTCAGCTTCTCGGCGGTGCAGAAGAAGACGCACCCGCTCGATACCGTGAAGGCCGCCGGCCCAGGCCTGACCATCGTGTCGGGCGGCGTGCTGACCGACGCCGACCGCGACCAGGTCGCCTACAAGGAGCACCGGCCCGAGATCCAGTTCCTGCAGGTGCCCGGCGGCGGCAAGGTGGATTACCAGTTCCTGGTGTCGGGCAGCGGGACGCTGACCGTCACCTACAGCTCGGCCAAGGCCGGCACGCGCACGGCCACGGTGGCCGTGAAGTAGCGCACGGCTTCAGCCGTGCGGATGCAGGCGCACACCTGAAGGTGTGCGCTACGCTTCAGAGGGGCAGGCCGAACGGCCTGCCCCTTTTCGGACCGTCGGAGGGCCATGCACGACTACCTGGTCGCCGCGCTCCTCGGCATCGTCGAGGGGCTCACCGAATTCCTGCCTGTCAGCTCGACGGCGCATCTGAGGCTCTCCGAGGCGCTGCTCCACATCAGCCTCTCCGACGGCTACTGGAAGATGTTCTCCGTGGTCATCCAGCTGGGCGCCGTGCTCTGCCTGCCGGTGTACTTCTGGCCGCGCCTCGTCCGGTTCGTGTCCACCTACCCGCGCGGCGAGAGCGGCCGCCGGAACGCGCTCACCCACCCTCTCGGCCTCACGATCGTCGCGTTCGTCGTCACGGCTGGACCGGCCTTCCTGCTGACGAAGGTCATCGGCCGCCAGCTCGAGAACGTGCACGTGATGGGCTGGTCGCTGCTCGTGGGCGGCGTCGTGATGTGGATCGTCGACGCCCGGAACGCCGCCGCCGAGCGCCGGGGGCCGGCCGCGCCGCCGTCCCACGTCCGCACGTGGGCCATGGAAACCATGTCGCTCGGGCAGGCCGTGTGGATTGGCGCGTGCCAGATCCTGTCGGCCGTGTTCCCGGGCACCTCGCGGTCGATGGCGACGATCGCCGCCGGCCAGCTCGCCGGCATGTCGCGCGCCTCGGCGCTGGAGTTCTCGTTCTTCCTCTCGATGCCGACGATGGGCGCGGCGACGGCCTACACGCTGCTGAAGTCGATCCACGGGACGCCGGACAACCCGATCGGCGTCGCCCAGATCGACGCGCACGGCTGGGCCGTGCTCGCGGTCGGCCTCGTCGTCTCGTTCCTGGTCGCGTACGCCTCGGTCGCCTGGTTCATGGCGTACGTCCGCAGGCACGGCTTCGTGCCGTTCGCCGTCTACCGCATCCTGCTGGGTATCGTCGTGCTGCTGGCGCTCGCCTAGCGGGCGGCGCGATTCGGGCCGGTCGACGCCCGCCGTCCGACGCTACTTGCTCCCGAGGAACTCCGCCAGATCACCTTTGGCGCCGGTGCGCTGCCAGACCTTGCGGTACACCCGCTCCAGGCTGGCGCGGCTGACCACCCGCATCGCGATCTCGTTGGCCAGCTGCTCGGTCTGCAGATAGGGGTGGTGCGTGAAGATCCAGACGTGGCCCAGCTCGTGGGCGACGACCGCCCGCAGCTCGGGAGCGTCGAGCTGTCCGGCGAAGTCGGCCTCGAACGCCATCTCGAACGGACCCTGACGGCCATGAAGCGGGTCCACCGAGACCACCAGCGGGTTCGTCGCCACGAGGGTGACGTCGACCTCCTGGGAGATCGAGAGCCGGACCCTCAGATCGTCCACGACGCGCTGGATCGCCGCAGCTCCCGTCCGCACGTCGGCTGGCGGCGGGCCAGCCAACGCCGGCAAGAGGGGCGCCGCGACGAGCAGGAGCGACATGGCGCAGACCCGCGCGAATGCCCGCATCCTCGCTCTCCTTTCGCCCGACACGGCGTGGCGCGTCTGGACACGCCGCGCCCGTGAACGTGGCCGCGATCACGTGATCCGGTTTCGAGGAGCCAGAGTCGGGAAGTGCTCGGCGGGGCGTCGGCCGAAGTCGGGCTTGCCGTGCAGGCGCCAGCGCTCGGAATCTTCCAGCGTGCCGGACCGTCGCCTTCGATTATAGCGCGGTGCCCGGATCCGGAGAGCAAGAATGTCCTGGTATGCAGGAATGACACGGCCGGGACGATTCATCGCGGGCCGGGGCGGGCAAGACTTACGTTGTTCCCGCGCTCGCCGGTCCGCTCTCCACGCTCGCCCCGCGACCGATGTCGAGACGCGCCCGTCACTTGAGGTGACGGCGGCCCGCTGACACGATCCTTGCACAGACTCGGCCGTCACACAGCAGGCTTTTGCAAGGAGGTACGTCATGAAGACCGCACGATGGTGGTGTGTCGTCCCGTGCACGCTGGCGCTTCTCGTCGGAGCGGCGCCGTCGTTCGCATCGCAGGCCGCGGTGGCCGCCCGCCTGGCGCAGCAGCCAACCGAGCTGCGTGGCGAGCTGCTGCGGGTGGACACGAAGGCCCGGACGCTGACGATCAAGGCCGCCGACCAGACCGAGGTGTCGTTTCGCTACACCGACAAGACCGAGGTGACGGGCACGGAGGAGAACGTCGCCGGCCTGGCCACGATGAAGGGCGCCGAGGTCACCGTCCACTTCCTGATCGAGCCGTCCGGACAGTCCGGGCGGGAGCCGGGCAAGGAACCGACCCGCACGGCGACGAAGATCGAGGTGCATCCGCGTCAGTAGCGTCCATCCGGCCCGTCGCAAAGGAGGCCAACGCATGAGACCCAGGAACATCCTGACGGTGGCGTCGCTCCTGCTCGCCGCGGCCGCTCTGGTTGGTTGCAGCGCCGCCGGTCGCTCCGACGCCGCGGACAAGAGCGCGGCGCCGGTGACCGCCGGAACGACCGCCGCGGCGGCGCGGAACGCCGACGCGACGGAGCAGTCGGCGGGCGAGACGATTTCCGGCGACCTGATCCTCGTCGATCTGCAGAACCACACGTTCACGCTCAGGTCCGACTCCGGGGTCGATCACCTCTTCGCGTTCTCCGACGCGACGAGCGTGGTTGGCGCCTCCAGCACTCAGGGCCTCGCCGGTCTGGAGGGCGCGAGGGTGACCGTCCACTTCGAACGCAATCCCTCCGCTGACGCAGGTCCTACCGCGGCGACGAAAATCGACCTGCAGTAACCCCCCGGCCGCGGGGCGTCGAGGCCCCGCGGCGCCCGGGCAGGAGACCACGGGGCCGGTCTCCTGCCTGGGTTCGTTCCATCGATTCCGTATTGATGTGCCGGGTGTCCGGAATGGGCTACCATGTGCCGGTGCTGGCGCGTGGATCCGCCCGCCAACGGCCGCGCCGTGAGACGGCGGTCCTTCCCGGGCTCCGAGGCAACCCATGAGAACCTGTACGATTGCGACCGCGCTGGCCCTCGTCGCCCTGGCGCCGGAGTCGCCGCCGCGCTTCGAGCCGGTGCAACCGGCGCTGTTCTCGGCCGGCGGCACGCTGGTCAACGCGTGGGCGGACTACGACGGCGACGGCGACCTGGACCTCTTCGTCGGCTTCAACGGCGCGCCGAACCGCCTCTACCGCAACGATCACGGCGTGTTCGCCGACGTGGCGGCGGCCGCCGGCCTGGCCGACGACCGTCCCACCCGTGCGGGCGCCTGGGGCGACTACGACGGCGACGGCGACCCGGACCTGCTCGTCGGCTTCGCGCCGGGCGACGCGTCCGTGCTGCGCCTCTACCGCAACGACGGCGGGCGCTTCGCCGACGTGACGGACGCGGCGGGCCTGACGACGGGGTCGGCGGCCGTGCGCCAGCCGGTCTGGATCGACCTCGACGGCGACGGCGATCTGGATCTGTTCGTGGCGTTCCGCGACCGGCCGAACGCGTTCTTCCGGAACGACGGCGGCCGCTTCACCGACATCGCGGCGTCGCTCGGGCTCGCCGATCCCAGGAAGAGCGTCGGCGCCGTCTGGTTCGACGCCGACGGGGACGGCGATCTCGACCTCTACGTCGCCAACATGGACGGCGACGCGAACGGCCTGTTCCTGAACGACGGGGGGCGGTTCACCGACGCCGCCGAGCGCGCGGGCCTCGCCTGGGGCGGGCGCGCGCCGCGCGACGAGGCCAACGGCACCGTGCGGCCCTGCGCGGCCGACGTGGACGGCGACGGCCGCTTCGACGTCTTCACCGCCAACTACGGGCCGAACGGGCTGTTCCTGAACCGCGGCGGCCTGCGGTTCGAGGACGCCTCGAAGGCGTGGGGCGTCGCCATCGACTCGCGCTACGACACGTGCGCCTTCGCCGACTTCGACCACGACGGCCGGATCGACTTCTACGTGAACGGCACCGTCACCGGCGGCGTGAGCTACCCGGACTCGCTCTTCCGCAACACCGGCCGCGGCTTCGAGGACGTGACGCCCGCGAACATCCGGGCGCTCGAGGCCGACCACGGCGTTTCGTGGGCCGACTTCGACGGCGACGGCGACCTCGACCTGGCGCTGACCGGCGCGCAGAAGGACGGCACGCACGCGCTGCTGCGCAACGAGCTCCCGGCCGCCGACGCGCGACGCGCGCTGGAGATCCGCGTCCTCGACGCACGCGGCCGCGCGACGCTCGCCGGCGCCGAAGTGCGCGTCTACGCCGCCGGCACCACGCGGCTCCTCGGGGCGCGGCTCGTGGACTCCGGCTCGGGCTACAACGCGCAGAGCGATCAGCCCGTCCACGTCGGCCTCGCCGCGCTCGAGCGGGTGGACGTCGAGGTCGTCGTCCCGCGCGCCGGCCATCGTGTCAAGACCATCGTCCGCGGGGTGGATCCCGCCTCATACGCCGGACGCGCGCTGGCCGTGCGCGCCAACGGCCCATCGGAGTAATCCCCCATGCACAGGAAGCGTCTCCAGCCGCTGACCCGTCTCGTCGCCGCCGTCGCCCTCGTTTCGTCGCTGGCCTGGCCGGCCCTCGCCCAGGTCGCCGGTCCGCCCGCCGATCTCGATCGGTGGGTCGCGCGCGCCATGCAGCAGTTCGAGGTTCCCGGCATGGCCGTCGCCATCGTCAAGGACGGCCAGGTGGTCGTCGCGAAGGGCTACGGCGTGCGCGAGCTCGGCAAGCCCGGCCGGGTCGACGCGCACACGCTCTTCGGCATCGCCTCGAACACGAAGGCCTTCACCGCCACGGCGCTCGGCATGCTCGTGGACGAGAAGAAGATGTCGTGGAACGACCCGGTGATGAAGGACCTGCCCGGGTTCGCGATGTTCGACCCCTACGTCAGCCAGCAGCTCATGGTGCGCGACGCGCTGTCGCACCGCAGCGGCCTGGGGCTGGGCGCCGGCGACCTCATGTTCTGGCCCGACACCGACCGCACCCGCGCGGAGGTTGCGCACCAGACCCGCTTCATCAAGCCCGCCTCCAGCCTCCGCAGCCGGTACGCCTACAACAACCTGATGTTCGTCGTGGCGGGCGAGATCCTGCGCGCGGTGTCGGGGCGGCCCTACGAGGACTTCATCCGCGAGCGGATCTTCCAGCCGCTCCAGATGACCGAGACGCGGTTCGGCAACGCCGGGCTGCCGGCCGACGCCAACCTCGCGTCACCGCACTCGAAGGGCTGGCGGCTCGACGGCGAGCTGACGCCCGTGCACTACACGCGCGACGACGTGTGGGCGCCGGCCGCGGGCATCCGCTCGAACGTGCTCGATCTGTCGAAGTGGGTCATCGCGCACCTGAACAAGGGCGCGCTCCCGGACGGCACGCGGCTGTGGAGCGAGGCCGTGGAGAACGAGCTGCGGACCGTTCAGACGCCCCAGCGCGTCAGCGACCCGCCCCCGGCGCTCCGGGCCGCCAAGGCGAACTTCGCCGGGTACGGCCTCGGCCTGGGCCTGCGCGACTACGCCGGGCACAAGGTGGTCTCGCACACGGGCGGCCTGACCGGCATGGTGACGACGATCGCCCTGATCCCGGAGCAGAACCTGGGCGTCATCGTCCTCACCAACCAGGAGGAAGGCGGCGCCTTCACGTCCGTGCTGTACCACATCTTCGATCACTACCTGGGACGTCCGGAGACCGACTGGATCGCGGCATACCGCGAGAGACGGACCGAGACGCTCGAGAAGGCCTGGGCGGCCGAGAAGAAGGCCGCGGCCGAGCGCAACGCGGCGAGCGCGCCCTCGCTGCCGCTCGCGCAGTACGCCGGCGAGCTCGAGGACGCGTGGTACGGCAAGGTGACCGTCACGCTGGAGAACGGCGGGCTCGTGCTGCGGATGACGCACAGCCCGGCCCTTGTCGCCGACCTGCGCCACTGGCAGTACAGACACGTTCCGCGCCGTCTTCCGCGAGAAGACGACGCCGGACGCGTTCGTCACCTTCGACCTGGATCCGCGCGGGCGCGTCGAGCGGGTGAAGATGGTGCCCTGCTCGTCGCTGGCGGACTTCAGCTTCGACTACCAGGACCTGGACCTGCGGCCGGTGCCGAAGCCGGCCGGCGGGCCGAGGTAGCCGGGCTCATCGCGGCGCGGGGCTCGTCGGGCCGGGCGCGGCGGGCCCGCCCACGAGCGCCTGCTTCACCGCCGGTGCGAGCTCGTCGGCGTGGGACACGAACATCGTGACCTGCCAGCGCTGCGTCTCCGACAGCGTCGAGCCGAACCCGGGCATGCCCGACAGCCGGATCCCGTGCGTCACCTTCCAGTAGGTCACGCCCTCGGGATCGTCGGTGACCATCGCGTCCGGCTGGAGCAGCTGCGGCGGCGGCGGGAACATGCCCTGCGCGATCAGCGTGGGCGACTGCTCCGGCAGGCCGTGGCAGACGGCACAGTGCGTCTTGTAGATCCCCGCTCCGGCCACCATGTCCGCGTCGTCGAGCGTCAGCGGATCCTTCAGCGCCGCGGCGTTGCCGATGCTCGCGCGCAACGCCAGGTGCGCGACGCGCCGTTCGAACGGCAGCGGCCGCGCCGTCGTCTCCATCGAGACCCCGCCGGCTCTCACGAATCCGTAGCCGCCCCCGACGAGCGCGACGGCCCCGACCACCATCCCGACGACGAACCAGGTCCACCGTGACATGCATCCTCCAAGGGCGAGGCGGGTCGTGCCTCGAAGCCGCGACTGTCGTGTCCGCTAGTCTATTCCAATCGCCGTGCCAGGGAATGACGGTGGAATCGCAGGCCGGTGAGACAGCCAGGAGTGTTCGCGCGCAGAAACGCCACAGGTGGGGCGCCCGGGCACGTCCGGCGGGAGCGGCGCCGGCGTGACGCCGAGGTGGCGATGGGCGGCGCCCCCAGTGTCCGGGGGACGCCGCCCATCGGTTGGCAGCGAAGACGGCCGACTAGAACGTGAACTTCAGCGCGAACTGCATGATGCGGGGATCGCCCGCGCCCAGGATCTTGCCGAACTTGCCGCTGTTGAACGCTGTCGTGGGCGCGTCGAAGTTCACGTGGTTGATCACGTTGAAGATCTCCCAGCGGAACTGCAGCGTCCGGTCGCCGAGCGTGCGGAAGCTGCGCGAGATCGCCAGGTCGTTCTGGAACCGCGACGGGTTGACGATCGAGTACGGCGCCAGGTCGCTGTAGGTGCCGGTCGCCGGCGCGGCGAACGCCGCCGGGTTGAGGTAGTCGTTCGGCGTGCCGTCGCCGTACGGATCCGACATCACCTGCGCGGCCCGCTGATTGCCCATGCCGCTCAGCGCCACGTCGGTCCCGACGGTCACCGTCGACCGGTTACCACTGGACCACCGGACGATCGGCGCGAACTGCCAGTCGCTGAACAGCCGCCGCATCACGGGAGTCGAGAACTCCGGCGTCCGCAGCACGGCCGACAAGTTCACCAGGTGCCGCCGGTCGGCCGAGCAGTACCAGTAGTCCGCGTTCGGGTTGTTCGGGTCGACGATCGTCGGTCCGGTCAGCTCGAGGGTCGCGGGGTCGCTCATGCACTTCGACAGCGTGTAGTTGGCCAGCACGCTCCAGCCGTTGCTCAGCCGGTGCTGAACGGAGAGGAGCATGCCGTTGTAATTCGACCGCCCCGAGTCGTCCAGCATGCCGATCGTGGAGTAGAAGGCGCCTTCCACCGGATCCTGCAGGTAGAGGACGCGCCGCTGATTGGTGTTCCGCGTCGTGGCGCCCGGCATGTAGACCGCCGGGTTGAGCTGGGTGGCGCGCCACAGATGGCTCGTGTGGTTGCCGAGGTAGCTCACCGCGAACATCCACGTCCCGACCATCTTCTGCACGGTCACGTTCCACTGCTGCAGCGCCGACGGCTGCACGTGCAGCGGCGTGTTCACGTAGACGCCGAACGCCGGGAACGGGGCGTCCTTCCACTCCGTGTTGAGCGCCGGGAACGGGCTCCCGCCGGGATAGTCCTGATACGGGTTGTCGAGGCCGCCCACGGGGTTGCTCAGCGTCAACTGGGCGCCCCACGGCGGGCTGTTCGAGAACCGCGTGTTGAAGAACAGGTGCGGCGTGTCACGGAAGATGCCCCACGACGCCCGCACGCTCATCGAGTCGTCGTCTTTCGGGCTCCAGATCAGGCCGACGCGCGGCGCGAAGTTGGCCTTCTTGCCGAACGTCGTCGCGCGGCCCGGATACCCCGGGTCGCCCGGGAAGATCAGGCCGGCCGGCGCTTGCGGGTACACCGTGCTGTGGGCGCCCTGCGCGAACAGGTTCATGTCGAAGTGCTGCACGAAGCTGTCCGTGTTGCGCAGCGGGATGAACGGCTCCCACCGGATGCCCACGTTCAGCGTCAGGTTGTCCCGCACCCGCCAGTCGTCCTGGATGTAGGCGCCGAAGTAGTCGTTGTCGTCGTTGTCCAGCGCCGGGTTGCCCTGGAGGAAGCTGCTCATCTTCCCCAGCACGAAGTCGGCGAGCCCGAGGCCGGTGTTCGACCCGTTGAAGCTGTACGCGCCGTTGGTCGGCCGGTTGTTGATGGTCTTGATGTTCGTCTTGATCCAGTTCGCCCCGAACGAGAACTGGTGGTCGCCCCGGATCAGGTCGAAGTCGTCGGCCAGCTGGTACACCGTCGAGTTGAAGTAGCCGGGGTTGGTCCCGCCCGAGCCCACCGAGAACCCGTTGCCCGACACGTTGAGGCCCATGTAGCCCGGCTGCAGGCCGTAGACGTTGATGCCGACGTCTTCCGGCCCGAAGTACTCCGGCAGCGTGCGGTCGTTGAACGTCTTGTTGTAGGTGACGTGCAGCGAGTTCACCGCGTTCGACGACACCAGGAACGTGTGCCCCAGGACGAGCATGTGGGCCTTGTTCAGCTGCCCCGTCCGACTCAGCGTCAGGATGTTCTGCCCGTCGTAGGTCGCCGGGTTGTCGTACCGCGCGTAGTAGTAGCGCCCGAACAGGCTCTGCCGGTTGCTGATCGTGTAGTCGATCCGCGTCAGCGC
Source organism: uncultured Acidobacteriota bacterium (assembly GCA_963812185.1). Classification (GTDB taxonomy): domain Bacteria; phylum Acidobacteriota; class Vicinamibacteria; order Vicinamibacterales; family JAHECP01; genus JAHECP01. Next base: position 1,188,777 of record CAWEUE010000004.1, on the reverse strand, counting down.
CAGGTGCTCCGTGTTGTTGTTGGGAATGCCGATCTGCGCCTTGCCGCACGGGTCGGTCGCCACCGGCAGGTACTGCAGGATCGCCTGCGCCGCCGGGCTGAACTGGCTCGGGTCGACCATGTTGTTCACAAACGGCGCCTTCAGCGTGATCTGCCGTCCGCCGTTGCAGGCCGGCGACGCGAACGTCGAGAAGTCCCCCGCCCGCATCGCCGCCGTCGGCGAGTACCGCACGTTCACGGCCGGGTTGGTCCGCTCGACCTTGCCCTGGTACGCGCCGAAGAAGAACAGCTTGTTCTGGACGATCGGCCCGCCCAGCGTGCCGCCCGCCTGGTTGCGCTTCAGGCTGTCCCGCTCGGCCGCGAAGTAGTTCTTCGAGTTGAACCGGTAGTTGCGCATGAACCAGAAGCCGTCGCCCCGATACTGGTTCGTCCCGGACTTCGTCACCAGGTTCACCGCCGAGGAGGCGTGGTGCCCGTAGCGCGCCGGCAGCGCGCTCGTCTCCACCTTGAACTCCTGCAGCGCATCCGGGAACGGTGTCGGCAGGTTCAGGTTGTTGAACGGGTCGTTGTGCGTGCCCCCGTCCATGATGTACGTCATCCCGTTGGCCTGGCCGCCCGCCACCGAGATCGTCACCGTCGGGTAGTTCTTGTTCGTGTTCAGGTCGCCCCGCGGCGCGTCGGTCGCGGCGCCCGAGAGGAACACCAGCTCGGTGATCTGCCGGCCGTTGAGCGGCATCTCCACGACGCGCTGGTTGTCGATGACCTGCCCGACCCCGGTCGAGTGCGTCTCGACCATCGTCGCGTTGGCCGTGACGGTCACCGCCTCCTCGATGCCCCCGACGGTCATCGAGATGTTGACCTCGGGGTTCGAGTTGACCTGCAGGACCAGGCCGTCCCGCACGTAGGTGTTGAACCCGGACAGCACGGCCTTGAGCTGGTACGGCCCCACCGGGAGGTTCGTGATCGTGTACGCGCCATCGGTGCCCGTGTACACCGTCCGAGTCATTCCGGTGTCGGTCTTCGTGATCGTGATCGCGACGCCGGGCAGCGCCAGGCCGCTCGAGTCGCGCACGGTGCCGGACACCTGTGAACCGGCGACCGCCTGTGCCCACGCGGACCCGCCGGCCATGAGCAGGAAACACATCACCGCAGTTGCTACTCGTAACCCTGTCGTCCGCACGGCACTCACCTCCATCCCGTTTCGACGACGCATGTCCCGACCATTCAGAGGGCTCTCGCTCAGCCCGGGGCAGACCTTAACATCTACTCGGTACATGTAACCAGGACGTAACGGTGCGAATACCGTAAAACCCACTGATTCAGGACGCTGCCGGATACTATGAGACCGCGTTCGTCTCTCCCCGGCACCCGCCGGGGCCGGAACGGGCGCGTCGGACGGCGTCGGCGGCCCACGGCCTCGTCAGGCGCACGACCGGCCGGCCCGCAGACGACGGGGGACCCAGCCGATGGCAGAGCGAGCGATTACTCAAGAAGAGCGGCAGTTGGCGAAGGACCTGCTCGGGCGAGCCCGGGCGGCCATGCAGGTGGCCGAGGGCTTCGACCAGGCGGCGGTGGACCGGCTGTGCCGGGCCGTGGCCTGGGCCGCGGGCAACCAGGACACGGCCGTGATGCTGGCCAACATGAGCGTCGACGAGAGCGGCATGGGCAGCCGCGAGCCGAGCCGCCGCGCCAAGGTGCTCGGCATTCTGCGCGACGCGCTCCGCCAGAAGAGCGTCGGCGTCATCGAGGAGATCCCCGAGAAGGGCATCGTCAAGTACGCGAAGCCCGCGGGCGTGATTGCGTCCCTGATTCCGGTCACCAGCCCCTACATCACGCCGATCGGCATCGCGATCTACGCCCTCAAGTGCCGCGACGCGGTGATCTACTCGCCGCACCCCGCCAGCCGGAAGACGACGAACGAGGTGGCCCGGCTGATGCGCGCGGCGCTCGCCCGGATTGGCGCGCCCGAGGACCTGATCCAGTGCGTCGAGAAGCCGAGCATCCCGCTCGCCAAGGAGCTCATGTCGATCTGCGACCTGACGATGGCGACGGGCGGACCGGCGATGGTGAAGGCGGCGTACGGCTCCGGCCGGCCGGCGTACGGGGTCGGGGCGGGCAACGCGACCATGGTGATCGACGAGACGGCCGACATCGAGGAGGCCGCGCACAACAGCCGCATCAGCAAGACCAACGACTACGGCTCCGGGTGCTCCGCCGACGGCAACCTGCTCGTGGAGGCGTCGATCTACGACCGGTTCCTAGCCCAGCTGCAGAAGGAGGGCGGGTACCTGGTCAACGAGCAGGAGAAGGCCCTGCTGCGCGCCGCATACTGGGACGCCGAGGGCCGCCGGACGGCGGATACCATCGCGCGGCCGGCAGCCGTCGTGGCCGAGAAGGCCGGGATCGCGCTGCCCGCCGACAAGACGTTTTTCATCGTCGAGGAGAGCCAGATCGGGAAGGAGCACCTCTTCTCCACCGAGAAGCTGGGAATCGTGCTCGGGATCTTCAAGTTCAGCGGCTTCGACTCGGCGCTCGAGAAGGTGCGCGCGATCTTCGACGCCGGCGGCAAGGGCCATTCCTGCGGCATCTATTCCTTCGACGACGACCACATCCACCGCCTGGCGCTCATCGCGCCGGTGAGCCGCATCATGGTGCGGCAGGTGCAGTCGCGGTCGAACGCCGGCACGTTCACCAACGGCATGCCCATGACGTCGAGCATGGGGTGCGGCACGTGGGGCGGCAACATCACCAGCGAGAACATCTCCCTCAAGCACTACATGAACGTCACCTGGGTCAGCCGGCCGCTTCCCGAGGATCGTCCGTCAGAGGAAGAACTGTTCGGTGAGTTCTACAACAGCCAGCTCGGTTGAGCTCCTGCAGAGACGAACCCCCATGACTATCACTGCCAATGGAACCCGCAACCGGGACGAGCGCGCGACCGAGACGCGCATCGCCGCGTACCTGCTGACCGACTATCTGGAGCGCATCGGCGTCGAGGTCATCTTCGGCCTCTGCGGGCACACCATCATTGCGCTGCTGGACGCACTCGGTAAGAGCAAGATCCGCTTCATCAGCACGCGCCACGAGCAGGTCGCCGCGCACGCCGCCGACGGCTACGCGCGGGTGTCCGGCAAGCCGGGCGTGGTCCTCACCCACCTCGGCCCGGGCCTGACGAACGCCGCGACCGGCGTCGCCAACGCCGCCCTCGATTCGATCCCGATGGTGGTGATCGCCGGCGACGTGCCCTCGTACTTCTTCGGCCGCCACCCGCATCAGGAGATCAACCTCCACCAGGACGGCGACCAGTGCCAGGTCTACCGCCCGTTCTGCAAGCGGGTGTACCGGGTCGACCGGCCGGCGGATCTGCCCCGCGCGATCGAGCGGGCGTTCCACCTGTCGCAGAGCGGACGGCCCGGCCCGGTGCTCGTGGACGTCCCGATGGACATGTTCTCCGCCGACCTGCCGGTGGACGCGTTCCAGCAGGTCCCAACGCCGATGAACCGCCCGGCGCTCGACGCCGGCACCGCCGCCGACATCGCGCGCGCGCTCGCCGAAGCCGAGCGCCCCGTGCTCTACGTGGGCGGCGGCGTGCTCGGCGCCCACGCCAGCGAGGAGCTCGCGGCGGTCGTCGAGGCCCTCGAGGTGCCCGTGGCGCACACGCTCATGGGCAAGGGCTGCCTGCGCGAGGACCACCCGCTGCTGCTGGGGATGACCGGCTTCTGGGGCACGCCCATCGCCAACGAGCGGTGCCGCACGGCCGATCTGATCCTGGCCGTCGGCACGCGGCTGGCCGAGGCCAGCTCGAGCTCCTGGGACCCGCGGTTCACGTTCGCGGCGCCGCCGACCCGCGTGATGCACATCGACATCGACCCGGCCGAGATCGGCCGCAACCTGCCGACCGAGCTCGGTGTCGTCGCCGACGCGAAGCTCGCCCTGGCCGCAGTGGCCGAGGCGGCGCGCGGGATGCGGCCGCGCAGCCGCGGCACGCTGCGCGCGGACATCGCGCGGGAGCGCGGGGCGTTCGCCGCGAACTGGGCCGAGCAGTGGAAGTCCGACCAGTATCCCGCTCCGCCCCGAGCGCATCCTGAGCGAGGTGCGCAAGGAGGTCCCGGAGAACGGTTTCATCGTCACCGACGTGGGCTGGAACAAGAACGGCGTGGGCCAGCAGTTCGCCATCACGGTGCCCGGGACGTTCATCACCCCGAGCGGCCTCGCCACGATGGGCTTCGGCCCGGCCGCCGCGCTCGGCGTGAAGTACGCGGCGCCCGACCGCCCGGCCATCGCGCTCATCGGCGACGGCGGGTTCGGCGCCAACGTCTCGGTGGTCGCGACGGCCATGGAGGCGAAGCTGCCCGTGATCTTCGTCGTCATGGACAACGCGGGATTCGGCACGATTGCCGGCCTCGAGAACATGCACTACGGCTGACCTACGGGTGCATGTTCCAGTGCGATCAGAAGCCCTACCGCGTCGACTACGCGGCGATGGCGCGCGCGTGCGGAGCCGAGGGCGTCATGATCGACTCGGCCGCCGAGCTTGGGCCCGCGCTGCGCAAGGCGATGGCCAGCCGGCTGCCGACCGTCATCCAGGTCCCGATGGAGAACGCGCCGACCCCGACGCCGGGACACTGGGACATCAACGACATCTACCGCAAGGGCGAATAACAGGCGTCCGCAACGATGAGCGCATCCTCGACCAACTCGCCCGTGCCGCCGGAGCCCGCCACCCGGTCCTACGCGCCCGGCTGGCTCTCGTGGTCCGTCTGGATGGTCGCCGCGTCCTTCTACCTCGCGGGGTTCTACCTGCGCGTGTCACCGGCGGTGATCACCGCCGAGCTGATGCGCGACTTCTCGATCACGGCGGGCCAGCTCGGCGGCCTGTCGGCCGCGTTCTTCTACGCCTACGTCCTCATGCAGGTGCCCACGGGGGTGCTGGTCGATTCCTGGGGCGCGCGCAAGCTGCTCATCACCGGCGCGCTCGGCGCGGCCCTGGGCGCCGTGCTCTTCGGCGTGGCCGACAACCTCGCGGTCGCGACCGTCGGGCGCGCCCTCATGGGCGGCGCGACGGCCGTGGCGTGGATCATCACGCTGAAGCTGGCCAGCCACTGGTTCCCGCAGCGGCGGTTCGCGATGCTGACCGGCCTCGGGCTCCTCGTCGGCAACATCGGCGCCCTCTTCGCCCAGGTGCCCCTGCGGCTGCTCGTCGACGCGTTCGGCTGGCGCGGCGTGACGTTCGGCTCGGCCGCCGTCGTCGCCGTCGTGGCCGTCCTCGCCGGTGGCTCGTCCGGAACGACCCGAACGAGAAGGGCTACCGCAGCTACGCGCCCGACGCGATCCAGAACACCAACAAGACGACGATCTGGCAGCTGCTGCGGGGCTTTCCCAGCGTGTTCGGCTACCGGAACACGTGGCTGATCTTCCTGGCGCAGGGCGGCTTCGTCGGCTCCATCCTCAGCTTCACGGGCCTCTGGGGCCCGTCGTTTCTGGAGGTGCGCTACCACGTCGCTACGACCACCGCCGCCGCCGTCTGCTCCGTCATGATCGTCTGCTGGGCCGTCGCCAGCCCGCTCTGCGGCTACCTGTCGGACAAGACCGGCCGCCGCAAGCCCATCTATCTGACCGGCGCGCCGATCATGACCGCCGGCTGGACGATCATGTTCTATCTGCCGCTGTCCCTGGAGGCCTTCGTCGTCGTGGCCGCCATCACCAGCCCCGCGTGCGGCGCCGTCATCCTCGGCTTCGCCTACGGGAAGGAGTCGGTTCCCGTGCAGTTTCTCGGCACGATCTCCGGCGCGATCAACGTCGGCAACATGATTGGCCCCACGCTGCTGCAACCCGCCACCGGCGCCGTGCTCGACCGGCAGTGGACCGGGGGGCTCGAGACGGGCTCCGCGTCTATGACGTCCCCGCGTTCCAGACCGCGTTTCTTCTGGTCGTCGGCTGGTCGTTTCTGACCGTGCTCCTCATCGCCTTCACCCGGGAGACCAACTGCGTCCAACGCACTTGACCATCATCCCCAAGGACCGTCCTCATGCCCATGCGCTTCGTTTCACGCCGTCTCGTCCGTTCCGCGCTCGTCCTGGCGGGCGCCGCGCTGGCCGGCGTGGCGGCAGCCACCTCGCCGGCCCCGGCGCCGCCGCCGGGCGCCGCCGGCACGCTGCAGGTCACGTTCCTCTACCTGCCACCGACCGACGTCGATCCGACCTATCACACGGCGATCTGGATCCACGACGCAGGACCACCTGGTCAAGACGCTGTTCGTCAGCAACGAGCTGTCGAGCACCGAGTACAAGATGGGCAACGCGTGCCCGGACTGGGTGAAGCAGGCGAACTGGGAGAAGGCCGAGCAGGCGCAGGTCGACGCCGTGACCGGACCGACGCCCAACGTGGGCAACGGCGGGCTGAGCTTCGACCTGGGCGCGCTGGGCGTCAAGCCCGGCACCTACGAGTTCCATTTCGAGATGCACGTCATCGACCAGTACAACGTGCAGTACACCGGAAAGCTGGTCGTCGGGCCCGACGCACAGACCGTGAAGCTGGAGGTGCTCTACAGCCCGGAGAAGCGTCCGGGCGGCAGCGACTTCGTCCGCGACGTGGAGGTGCGCTACCAGCCGGCGAGCCGGCCGTAGCGGCTGATGTTGCTATCGTGGCGCGGGAAGCCTACAATGGATCCGGTTGTTTCATATCGTCGTCCGTTTCATGTTCGGCGTTACCGTCAGATCGATCTGCGACAAGTACCCTGTGAGGGAGGCTTCTTATGGCTCGTGAGAAAGTCGGGCGGCCTGATTCCATCAAGAAGGCCACGGCGCTGACGGCGACGGCGACTGCGGCGCTCAGCTTCGAGGAGAGCGTGCTGATGGCGCAGTTCGGGCGGCGCCCGCGCGTGACGGTGCCCGACATCCCCGGCCCGATGCCGACGGGCGAGATGGGCGGCGTCAGAATCAGCCGGCTCATCGCCGGTCACAACATCGTCGGCGGCACGGCGCACTCCCGCAACCTGATCTACGTGTCGCAGCTCATCCGCGCCTACTTCACCGACGACAAGATCCTCGATACCTACCGGCAGTACCAGGAGGCCGCATCAACACCGCGTACCTCCGCGTCGAAGCGCGCCAGCTCGAGCTGGCCAAGCGCTACAACACGGAGCGCGGCGGCAAGCTCCAGTGGGTCGCCCAGCTGGTCATCAACGAGAAGGACCAGACCCACGACCTGAACCTCGCGATGGAAGTGCCGGGCGTCAAGGTGGCCTACGTGCGCGGGCTGGAAGGCGACAAGTTCTTCAAGGCCGACCGCCTCGACGTCATCTCGTCCGCGGTCGAGAAGATGCAGCCCAGAACCTCGTGGCGGGCATCGGCAGCCACCTGCTCGACACCATGGTCGCCGTCGACCGGGCCCAGCTCGACTGCGACTTCTACTTCAAGACCTTCAACAGCGGCAATAACTGGAGCGCCAGCCCGGCAGTGACGCCGGATTCCAACTAAGCCCTCGAAGGAGGAGCTGTCCAGTTAACGGGCCCGCCACCCACGACAACCTGTGGGAGACCACGCCGCGGCAGACGGCCGAGTTCTTCGCGAATACCAAGAAGCCGTTCGTCGCCTACAAGGTCCTCGCGGCCGGCGCGATCCTGCCGAACGACGGCTTCAAGTTCGCCTTCGACAACGGCGCCGAGTTCCTGTCGGTCGGGATGTACGACTTCCAGATCAAAGACAACGTCAACATCGTGAAGAAGCTGTTCGCCGACAACCGGGCGGCCCTCGAGCGGACCCGCCCCTGGTACGCGTAGTCGGCACCGCAGCCATACCCTCGACGCCGGTCATCGACGCCCGTCGGTGACCGGCGTTCGTGGCTTCCAAGGCTGGAACACGGACGCCGACCAGGGCGTCATCCAGATGCCGCTCTCCGGACCGCACTCCCCCTCGGCCCGCAGCGCGTGCTGACCGGCGCGACGGCCGAGCACGCGAGTGACCTCGTCCCTGGACAGGATGAACGCCGCCTTGCTGAGCGCGTCGGACGCCGTGGCGGTGGGCGCCACGACGCTCGCCTGGCACATCCCTTCGACGGGCGCCTTCGTGCGCGGGTCGAAGATGTGCGGGTAGAGGTGCCCGTCCACCCGCACGAAGCGCTCGGTGACCCCCGAGGTCGAGATCGACGCGTCACGAAGCTCGACGACGGCCTGGGGCGTGGAGGGATCCCAGGGGGCCTTGACGGCGATCCGCCAGCCGGCGCGGCCCGGCGGATGGCCGATGCCGTAGAGCGTGCTGTCACCGGCGCTGACCAGCGCCGACGTGATCCCGGCGCGCTCAGCACCGCGGCCGCGCGATCGACGGCGTAGCCCTTGCCGATGCCGCCGGGATCGATCTCCATGCCGGGCACGGCGAAGCGCACGGTCCGGCGCGCCTCGTCGATCCGCACTTTGCCGAAGCCCGACCGCGCCTTGGCCTCGGCGAGCGCCGCGGCCGGCGGCTTCGCCGGATGGGGCGTCGTGAACCCCCAGGCCCGCACCAGCGGTCCCACGGTCGGGTCAACGCGCCGTCCGTCCAGCCCACGTAGTCGCGGCACTGCCGGACGAACGCGAACAGCTCCTCGGACACGTGAGACGGCCCGCGCGCCGCGTCGCGGTTCATGACGCTGAGCTCACTGCCGGGATCGTAGTTGCTGAGCAGGCGATCGACGCGCTGCATCTCGTCGAGCGCCATGGTGATGGCGGCCGAGGCGCGCGCCGCGTCGGCGTCGTAGACCTGGACCTCGCAGAAGGTCCCCATGATCCGGCGCGCCTGGCGGTGGAGCGTGGGGGTCTGCGCGGCCGGAGCCGACACGGCCAGCGCCACGGCCGCGCACGCCGCCACGCCCGCCGGGCTCCGCCACCGGATCGGCCTGATCACGTCCTTCCCTTCCAGATCAGCGCGCGCTGAGTCGGCTGGTTTGGGCCGCGGCCGCGCGTCGCCCGGCACCAGCCCCAACGCCCACTTGATCGCCCCGAAGTACATCTGCTGCACGACCGGATCGTCCCACGTCTCGTCGGCGTGGCCGAGCACCGAGCCGAACACCCGGCCCTTGCCGTACGTCCGCGCCCACGCCACCGGGAAATCGCCGTCCTTCCGGTGCACGAGGGGCGCGTTCAGATCCAGGTACTCGGATCGAGGTGCGCGAGCACGCGGACCTTGTCCCGGGAGTAGTGCTTCAGCTGGTAGTACTCCTCGGTCCGCACCGAGACGTGCGGAAAGCGCTCCATGCCGGGAAAGTCCGGCGCTTCCACGATGATCGTCGCGGGAATGATCTCCCATGGGTGCTCGTCGAACCGCCCGCCGATCATCTCGCCGAACTCCGGCCAGGAGAAGAACGCCGTCATGGCCGAGTGCGCCGCGACGAACCCCTTGCCGTCGTCCTTGACGAACGACATCAGGTCCGCCTTCTGCTCGGGCGTGATGTCGATCTCGCGGACGCCGAAGAAGAAGATGGCATCGAAGTCGTTCAGGTTCCGGGCGAGGAACTGCTCGCCGGTCGCGATGCCCGTGCTGTTGGCGAAGTGGATGGGCCCTTTGGTGATCGTCTGCGAGTCGGTGCGGATCCAGGTGTTGTACAGCCCGGACTCGCGGCCGAGCCGCTCGATCACGGCGAACGCGTGGGAGATCGAGTCGTGCTGGTAGCCGCTGCGCACGTCGCCCCACGCGAGCAGGCGCTTCGGCGCGGGCCGGCCCTGGGCCGCCGGCGCCGTCTGCGCCGGTGCCGCGGGACGCGACGACACGGCGACCGTGCCGCAGAGCGAGAGAACCGCGACGGCCAGGACTCGCGCGACAGGTCGGAAGGTCACCTTCACGGACTGGGATCCTCTCGTGGAGGCCGGGGCGCGGACGCCGGACCGACCGGCATGCCGCCCGCCACGCCATGAGATACCGCGCCCGGGCCGCAGGACCAACCCTGTAACCGTGCGGGTACGGTAACAGGTTCCGCCCCGCGCCGCGCCAGACACCGATTTGTGCGACGCGGCCAGACGGTGTACAACAGGAGCCATTCCATGCCGGCACGGGACTCCGCGCCCCGGCCCCCCCGGTATCGCGGCGGCCGCCAGGGCGGCCAAGGCAGGTCGATGGCGTCCTCCAAGCACTCCGACAAGCAGGTCCGGCAGCAGCTCGATCGCGTGCTGTCCAGCGCGACCTTCCAGCCCGTCGATCGGCTCAAGCGGTTCGTCCGGTTCGTGGTCCAGGAGACGCTGGCGGGACGGAGCGACCAGCTGAAGGAGTACACGGTCGGCGTGCAGGTCTTTGGCAAGACGGCGTCGTTCGACCCACGCACGGACCCGATCGTGCGCGTGCAGGCCCGGCGGCTCCGGGCCCGCCTGGCCCGCTACTACCACGACGAGGGCGGCGCGGACGCGATCGTCATCGAGCTGCCCAAGGGCGGCTACTCGCCGATCTTCAAGCACCGCGAGGGCGAGCCGCAGCCCAGACAGGCGACGACGATCTCGCTGGCCAGCCGCAACACCGTCGCGGTGCTGCCGTTCGTCGATCACACGCACGACGGCGACCTCGGCTACTTCTGCAGCGGGCTGCGGCGCGAGATCATCCACGGCGTGACCCGGCTGGGGACCCTCCGGGTGCTCGCGTGGAACCTGGAGGACGCCCGGCACGGCGGCAATCCGCGCGAGGACCTCGCGCGGCTCGGAGCCGGCCTGGTCATCGACGGCGGCGTGCGGCGCGCCGGCGCCCAGTTGCGCATCACGACGCAGATAATCGACGGCGACAGCGGCTGCTACCGCGGCTCCGAGTCGGTCGACGCGTCGGCCGACGACGTCCTGGGCGCTCAGGCCGAGGTCACGAAGGTCGTCGTCAAGCAGGTGGAAGCCGCGGTGCTCGAGACCGGCGCCGCGGGTGGGTCGGGGCGAAGGACGGAGAACCTCGCGGCCCACAATCTGTATCTGCAGGGCCGCTACCACCTGAACCAGCGGACCGAGGGCGCCCTGCAGAAGGCGGAGGAGTTCTTCCAGCGGGCCATCGCCGAGGATCCGCACCTGGCGGTCGCGCACAGCGGCCTGGCGGACGCGTACAGCCTGCTGGCGCACTACGCGGTGGTCTGGCCGGCGGAAGTGTGGGCGAAGACGGCGTCGAGCGCGGCGACCGCCGTGATGCTCGACGGCAACTCCGCCGAGGCGCGCACGTCGCTGGCGCACGTGAAGGCCACGCAGGACTGGGACTGGTCGGGGGCCCGTGAGGAATACCTGCGCGCGCTCGCGCTCGACCCCCGGTACTCGACGGCTCATCACTGGTACGCGATGTCGTATCTCGTCCCGATGGGCCGGCTCGACGAGGCGCGCGAGGAGATCCTCCTCGCCCAGTCGCTCGATCCGATCTCGTCGATCATCGCGAGGGAGGTCGCCTCGATCCACTACTACCGCGGGGAGTACGACGCGGCGCTCGATCACTGCGACCAGGCGATCGAGCTGAACCCCTTCTTCTCTCCCGTCTACTGGATGCTCGCCCTGATCCAGGAGCAGCGGGGCGACCTCGACGAGGCGACCGCGGCCCTGCGGCGCGCCGCGCACCTGTCCCCTCACAGCCCGCGGATCCAGTCGGCCCTGGCCCGGGTGCTCGCCCTCGCCGACAAGCGAAAGATGGCGATGAAGGTGCTGGGCCGGCTGCAGGCGCTCGCGAAGACCCGGTACGTCTCGCCGTTCGAGTTCGCCTCGATCCAGTTCGCGCTCGGCCACACCGACGCCGGCTTCCAGTGGCTCGCCAAAGCGTGCCAGGACCGCTCGTTCGAGTTGATCTCCATCAACGTGGACCCGCGCTGGGAGGCGCTCAAGAGCGATCGCCGGTTCACGAGCGTGACCAGGAAGGTCGGCCTGGAGTAGCCCCCGGACCCGCGGCCCGCATCCCATGGGAGTGCTGACGATCGTCCTCGCCGCCCTGCTCGCGACCGGCCCCGCGGCGGCGCCAGCAGGGCCGGGTCGGCTGGACGGCGTCGTGGTGGACGCGTCCGGCGCGCCCGTGCCCGGCGCCCGCGTGCGGCTGGACGCCGCCGGGGGCGCGCCGCAGGAAGTGCGCACCGGCCTGGACGGACGTTTTTCGTTCCCGGCGCCGCCGGGCGAGGCCACGATCGAGGCGGACGCCCCCGGCTTCGCGGGCGCGAGGGTGCACGTCGAGGGTCGGCGCGCGTCCGACCTGCGCATCGTGCTGGCGCCCGCTCCGCTCGCTGAGTCGATCACCGTCACGCCGTCGCCGGCCGGCGCCAGCCTGTCCACGCCGGCCGCCACCTCCGTGATCACGTCCGCCCAGCTGCTCACGTCGGCCGCCGGCGCCCTCGACGACGCCCTGAGGAGCACGCCCGGCTTCAGCCTCTTCCGCCGCTCGTCGTCGCGCACGGCCAATCCCACGGCCCAGGGCGTGACGCTGCGCGGACTGACCGGGTCGGGGGCGAGCCGCACGCTCGTGCTGGCCGACGGCCTGCCGCTCAACGACCCGTTCGGGAGCTGGGTCTACTGGGACCGGGTGCCGCAGGCGTCCATCGAACGCGTCGAGATCGCGCGCGGCGCGGCCGGCGACCTGTACGGGCCCGTCGCGCTCGGCGGCGTGATCCAGGTCCTCACCTTTCCGGCCGCGCGCACCAGGGTCCGGGCGGTCGCCGACCTGGCGTCGCGCGACGCGGGCCGCGCCTCGCTGTTCCTCGCGCGGCCGGTCGGGCGCTGGTCGGTGTCCGCGGCCGGCGAGGCGCGGCGCAGCGAAGCCTACGTGGTGGCGGCCGCGGACCGCGGGCGTGTGGACGTGCCGGCCCGCAGCGCCGACACGACGGCGTTCGCCTCGCTCGGGTACGCGTCCGGCGCGTGGCACGCGGGAATCCGCGGCGCCGCCTTCACGGAGCGGCGCGGCAACGGGACGCCCGCGCAGGTCAACTCGACCAGCTGGCGGCAGCTGACGGGCGAAGCTGGCGGCGCGGCCGCCGGCGGCGTGTGGGCGGTCCGCCTCGCCGGCGGCACGCAGCGCTACGCGCAGACGTTCTCCGCGGTGTCCGCCGATCGCTCGACCGAGCGGCTCACGACGGCGCAGGACATTCCCACCAGGTTCGTCCAGGGCAGCGGGGAGTGGATTCGGAGCTGGGGACGCACCGTGGCCCTGGTCGGCGTCCAGGGCCGCCGGGTCCGATCGACGGTGGGCCAGACCCGCTATCCGCCGGCCGGCCCGCCGATCGGCCCCACGGCGTTCGGCGGCACCGAACGGGGCGCGGCGGTGTACGGCCGCGTGACCGTCCCGCTCGCCGACGGCGTCACCGTGGTCGCCGGCGTCCGAGGCGAGCACTGGTCCTCGACCCCGCTCGCGGCGTCCGGCGCGCCGGCCCCCGCCGCGCGCACGGCGGGCTTCGTCAGCCCGCGCGTGTCGGTGGCCTGGCAGACGACCCGCCATCTCGAGCTGCGGGCCGCGGCCTACAGCGCGCATCGCACCCCGACGCTGAACGAGCTGTACCGCGGCTTCCGGGTCGGCAACGTCGTGACCGCCGCCAATCCCGACCTCGGGCCCGAGCGGCTCCGCGGCGTGGAGGGCGGCCTGCTGATCTCGGCCGCGCGCGCCTCCGCCCGCGTCACGGGCTACTGGAACCGGCTCGACGGCGCGGTCACCAACGTCACGCTGAGCGTCACGCCGTCGCTCATCTCGCGCGAGCGGCAGAACGCCGACCGGATCGGCGCCGCCGGGATCGAGGTCGAGCTCGACGTGAGGCCGGTCCCGGCGCTCCAGATCACCGGCACGGCCGCGGCGGGCTCGTCCCGCTTCCTCGCCACGTCCGTCGCGCCGGAGCTCGGGGGCAACCGCGTGCCGCAGGTCCCCGCCTATCAGCTGGCCCTCGGCGTCACCTGGATCGGTCCGGGCCGCTTGACGCTCGCCATGCAGGCGCGCGCCGTGGGCCGGCAGTTCGACGACGATCAGAACCACCTGCCGCTGCGGCCCTTCGGCACGATCGACGTCTTCGCGTCCCGCCCCGTGGGCCGGTCGCTGCACGCGTTCGTGTCGGTCGAGAACCTGTTCGACGTCGAGTACGACGTCGGCCGGACCCCCATCCGCACGATTGGCTGGCCGCGCACCGTGCACGCCGGCTTCCGCCTCTTCCTGCCCTGACCGCCGCCTCCGCGCTGCGCGCTGCGGTGCGACACGCCTGACCGCTGCCCCCTGACCGCTGACCGCTGTTCACCTCCGCGTCCCTCGGCTGTTTGACCTCCGCGTCCCCCCGTGATATATGGTGTGCCCACATATGTCCACACACCTCGAACGCGAGCTGAAGCGCGGGAGCACGGAGCTGCTGATCCTGGCCCTGCTCGAGGAGCGCCAGCGCCACGGCTACGAGATCGGCCAGCTGATCGACCAGCGGTCGCGCGGCGCCATCAGCTTTCACGTCGCCTCGCTCTACCCCACGCTCTACCGGCTCGAGGAGAAGGGGCTCATCGAGGGCCGCTGGATCGAGAAGGCCGGTCAGCGCCGCCGGCGCTACTACCGGCTGACCGCGGCGGGCCGCAAGGTGCTCGCCAGCCAGCGCAGTGTGTGGGAAACGTTCTTCGTCGCGCTCGACCGGGTGGCGCACATCACCCAGACGTAGCCCATGAACATCATCTGGACAGACGAGGTCCGTTCCGCCTGCGCGCCGCTGCCCCGCCTGCCCGACGACGACGTCGTCGAGGAGCTGGCGCAGCACGCGGCCGCCGCCTACGCCGCCGCCCGGGCCGAAGGGCTCGAGGAGGGCGAGGCCGTCTCGCGCGTCAGGACGCAGGTCGCCGCCTGGTGCCGCGACGCGGGCCTGCTCCGCCGCCGCCCGCGCCGCCCGCCGGCGGTCGAGCCGCCGCCCGCCCGCTCATCGTCGCGCCTCGCGGGCCTGGCGCAGGACCTGCGCTACGCGGTGCGGGTGCTCGGCCGGAGCCGGGCCCACACGCTGGTGGCCGTGCTCACGATGGCGCTGGGCATCGGCGCCACCACCGCGCTCTTCAGCGTGGCCGACGGCGTGCTGTTGAAGCCGCTGCCCTGGCCCGACGCCGGCCGGCTGGTGCAGCTGTCCGAGACGCGGGAGGGCGGCAACAACCAGTTCGGCGGCATCCTGACCAACGCGACCTACCTCGCGTGGAAGGACGCCTCGACCACGCTCGAGTCGATGGCCGCGTGGGGCAAGGACGACCAGACGCTGACCGGCGAGGGCGAGGCCGAGCGAGTGCCGATCTCGGACGTCACACCCAGCCTGTTCCCGCTCGTGCGCGCCCGGCCCCTGCTCGGACGGGTCTTCGGCCCGACGGACGAGCGTGAGAAGGTGCTCGTCCTGTCGTACGGCCTGTGGCGGCAGCGCTTCGGCGGCGATCCGAACGTGCTCGGGCGGATCGTGCGGCTCGACACCCAGCCGTACCGCGTCGTCGCGGTGATGCCGCGCGACTTCGCGTTCCCGGATCGCGAGACCCGCGGGTGGATCCCCATGTCGGTGCGGCCCGTCCTCTCGCCGGACGAACCCAATTCGCGCGCGCTGTCGATGATGCGGGTCATCGGCCGGCTGCGCCCGGGCGTGACGCCGGCCCAGGCCGCCGCGGAAGGCACGGCGCGGGGACGCACGGCGCCCGATCTCGGGCTGGTGGGCGTGGCCGTGTTCGGGACGACCGGGAAGGTCACCGTCTCGGCCGCCCCGATGCTCGAC
The DNA here is from genome assembly GCA_963812185.1 of uncultured Acidobacteriota bacterium. GTDB lineage: Bacteria > Acidobacteriota > Vicinamibacteria > Vicinamibacterales > JAHECP01 > JAHECP01. The sequence goes on along the minus strand of CAWEUE010000004.1, from coordinate 1,173,130 downwards.
GCGATGACGGCCGACGTCCGGCCCGCGATCCTCGTCTTCCTGGCCGCGGTCGCGCTGCTGCTCGTCACGGCCACGGCCAACGTGGCCAGCCTGCAGCTCGCGCGTGCAACCACGCGCACCCGGGAGGTCGCGATCCGATCGGCGCTCGGCGCGGGCCGGCCGCGGCTCGCGCGGCAGCTGCTCGTGGAGAGCACGCTCCTCGGCGCGGCGGGCGGCTTGGCCGGGCTCGCGCTCGCCTGGGCGATCGTGCGGGCGCTTCCGGCGCTCCTTCCGGCGAACTTCCCGCGCCTCGACGCGATCGGGGTCGACGGGCGCGTGGTGGCGTTCGCCGCGGCCCTGTCGCTCGCGACCGGCGTGCTCTTCGGCCTGATCCCGCTCGTGCAGGCGCGCCGGCTCGATCTGGTGGCGTCGCTCGCCGAGGACGGCCTCGCGCCGGTCGGCGGCGGCGTCCGGTCGCGGACCGCCCGCACCCGCGCGGTCATCATGGCCGGCCAAGTCGCCATCACGTGCGTGCTGCTCGTGGGAGGGGCGCTGCTCGGCCGGAGCTTCGTCGCGCTCCTCCACGCCGACCGCGGCTACGACCCGGCGAACGTGCTGACGGCGAGGCTGGACATGCCCGAGGCCGCCTACACGCCGGCCCGCCGCGCACAGGTCCTCGACGCCCTGCTGGCCCGACTCCACGCGTATCCTGGCGTGCGAGCCGGCGCGGTCACGAGCGTGCTGCCGCTCGGCGGCTTCGACGCGCTCATGGCCTTCACGATGCCCGCGCGCGACGGCACGTCCGGTGAGGTGCAGGTGCACGTGACGCCCCGGACGGTCAGCGCCGGCTATTTCGACGCGATGCGCATCCGGCTGCTCGCCGGGCGGGACTTCACCGACGCCGACACCCGCACGTCGCTGCCGGTCGTCATCGTCAACCGCACGTTCGCCGACCGGTATCTCGCCGGGTCGGCCGTCGGACAGACGCTGCCGCTCGGCCGCGGCAGCGACCGGCCCGACTGGCAGATCATCGGCGTCATCGACGACGTGCGCCAGCGGGGCGCCACCGAGCCGGCCCAGCCCGAGATCTACTACTCGACGGCCCAGCGGGCGGACGGCTACGGGTCCTCGGTCGCCTTCCTGGTCGTTCGCACCGCGTCCGACCCGGCCACGCTCGTCCCGACGCTGCGCGCGTTCGTCCACGACGAGGACCCCACGCTCGCGCTCGAGTCCGTGGAGACGATGGAGGACCGTCTGGTGACGAGCCTGGCGCGGCCCCGCCTCTACGCCATGCTGCTCGGCGGCTTCGGCCTCTTCGCCCTCGCCATCGCCGGCGCCGGCCTCTTCGGCGTGCTGTCCTACAGCGTGGCGCAGCGCGCGCGGGAGATCGGCGTCCGTACCGCCCTCGGCGCGCGGCCGCGCGACATCGTCCGGCTCGTCGTCGGCCAGGCGCTCGCGATGACGGCCGGCGGCCTGGTCGTCGGCCTCGCCGCCGCGTTCGCCCTCGTGCGCTACCTCTCCACGTTCCTCTTCGGCGTGAGCGCACACGACCCGGCCAGCTTCCTGGCCGTCCCCATCGTGCTCGCGATCGTCGCGATCGTGGCGGCGGCCGCGCCCGCGCGGCGCGCCGCGCGCGTCGACCCGCAGCGGGTGCTGCGCGCCGGGTAGAAGAGATGCCCCTCCGTGGTGATGCCGCAAGAATCGGGTTGTTCCTCTCCGAGTCTCTCCCGCACAATGGCGTCATCGAGCGGGGAGACGTCATGCACACCAGCGATTACGCGCGCGTCGAACGGGCCATCCGCTTTCTGGCCGCCAACTGGCGCCGGCAGCCGTCGCTCGCCGAGGTGGCGCGGCACGCCGGCCTGAGCGAGTTCCACTTTCAGCGTCTGTTCACGCGCTGGGCCGGCATCAGCCCCAAGCGCTTCGTGCAGTTCCTGACCGCGGATCACGCGCGGCAGCTGCTCGCCGAGTCCACGAGCGTGCTCGACGTCGCCGGCGAGGTCGGGCTGTCGGGTCCGAGCCGGCTGCACGATCTGATCGTGGCCGTCGATGCGGTGACGCCCGGCGAGATGAAGGCCGAGGGCGCCGGGTTGACGGTGCGCTACGGCGTCGCCGACAGCCCGTTCGGCGAGTGCCTGATGGGCGTGACCGGCCGGGGCCTGTGCTGGCTGTCCTTCGTGCACGACGGCGGCCGCCGCGCGGCCGTTGGAGCGCTTCGCGATCACTGGCGCGGCGCGACGCTCGTCGAGGACCGCGCCGAGGCGGCCCGCGTGGCGTCGCGGGTGTTCGGGCCGGCCGGCCGCGGGGGCCTGGCGCCGCTCCCCGTGCTGCTGCGCGGCACGAACTTCCAGATCAAGGTGTGGGAGGCGCTGATCCGCGTGCCCGCCGGCGGCCTGACGACGTATGGGGATCTGGCGGGCCGGATCGGGGCGCCGCACGCCGCCCGCGCCGTCGGCACGGCGGTCGCGCACAACCCTGTCGCGTACGTCATCCCCTGCCACCGCGTGATCCGGGCGACGGGCGACTTCGGCGAGTACCGCTGGGGCGCCGCGCGCAAACAGGCCATGCTGGGCTGGGAACTGGCGCGCGAGGCGCCCGACGGCCGCAAGGCGGTATGACGAGGGGCGGCGTCCGCTGACGGGACGCCGGAATCCCACCACCGGGCAGCCCGCCCGCGCGACACGGCCGGTGACGCCGGAAGCCGTCGACAAGTCAACGAGTTGGCCACGCGACGGATGGCACAGGTCTGGCAATCGAGACCTGCCACATGCTCGCAGATCTGAAATACGCCTTTCGGACTCTCCGGCGCCAGCCGGGGTTCACGGCCGTCGCGGTCGCCGCGCTCGCGCTCGGCATCGGCGCCAACACGGCCATCTTCTCGATCGTCAACGGCGTGCTGCTGCGGCCGCTGCCCTATCCCCACCCGGATCGCCTCGTGATGATCTGGCAGGATCTGCGGCTCCAGAGCGGCCCGGCGCGCGAATGGGCGTCGCCGCCCCTCTTCTTCGACTGGAGCGGCGAGCGCGACGTCTTCTCGGGCGTCGCGGCCGTCACCGGCTGGGGCCCGAGCCTCACGGGCGGAGACCGGGAGCCTGAACGGCTCGCGGGCGCCCAGGTCAGCCAGGACTACTTCGGCGTGCTTGGCGTCCAGCCCGCGATCGGACGGGGCTTTGCGCCCACCGACGACCGGCCGGGCGCGCCGCCGGTCGTCATCCTGTCGCACGCGCTGTGGCGGCGTCTCGGCAGCGACCCGAGCCTCGTGGGCGGCACGCTGACGCTCTCCGGCGTCAGCCACACCGTGATTGGGGTGCTGCCCGCGGACTTCCGCCCGGCGGTGGAGCCCGACGCGGCGATCTTCGGTCCGCTGCAGCTCGACCCGGCCTCGACCGCGCGCAAGCTGATCATCCTGAAGGTCGTGGCGCGGCTGCGTCCGGGGGTGACGCTCGCGGCGGCCGGCTCGGCGATGAACGGGCTCGCGGACCGGCTCGCGGCGCAGTACCCCTCGACCGACAAGGGCGAGCGCTTCGTCCTGGTGCCCTTGCACGAGCAGATTGCCGGTCCGTTCCGCCTGGCGCTCCTGGTGCTCATGGGCGCGGTGGTCTTCGTGCTGCTCATCGCGTGCGCCAACGTGGCGAACCTCACGCTCGCGCGCGCGTCGGGCCGCGGCCGCGAGTTGGCTGTGCGCGCGGCGCTCGGCGCCGGCGCGGGCCGGCTCGTCCGCCAGATGCTGACCGAGGCGATGCTCCTCGCCGCCGCGGGCGGCGCGGCCGGCGCGCTGCTCGCCGCGTGGAGCGTGCAGGCCCTCGTCGCCGTCAGCCCCGTGACGGCGGCCGGCTTCGGCCCGATCGACGTCGATCCACGCGTGCTGGGCTTCACGGCCCTGCTGACGGTGGCGACGGGCCTCGTCTTCGGCCTCGCCCCGGCCGTGCACACCGCCCGAACCGACCTGACCACATCGCTCAAGGACGCGGCCCGCGGCGCGGGCTCGGCGGGCGGGCGACGGCTTCGCGGCGTGCTGGTCGCTTCGGAGGTCGCCGTCGCGCTCGTGTTGCTCGTGGGCGCCGGCCTGCTGCTGCGGTCCTTCGTTCAGCTGCTGGACGTCGACCCCGGCTACCGCACGGACCACGTGCTCACTGTGCCGCTCGGGGCGCCGGAGGCCCGCTACGCCGGCCGTCCCGAGATCGCCGGCTTCTACGACCGCGTGCTCGAGCGCGCGTCTGCGCTGCCGGGCGTGCGCCGGGCGGGTTTCGTGTCCATCCTGCCGCTCTCGCCCGGCGACAACGACACGAACTTCATCATCGAGGGCCGGCCGGAGCCGACGCGCGACTACGACCGCCCCGTCGCCTGGTACCGCATGGCGAGCGCGGGCTACTTCGAGACGATGGGGATGCGGCTGGTGCGCGGGCGCGGCATCACGGATGCCGACACGGCGGGCGCGCCCGGCGTCGTCGTCGTCAACGAGACATTCGTGCGGCGCTACTTCCCCGGCGAGGATCCCATTGGGCACCGCCTCCAGTTCGGCCGCGGCGACAACGCGCGGCACTTCACGATCGTCGGCGTGGCCGCCGACATCCTGCAGCGCGGGCTCGACGCGCCGCCGCAGGTCGAGCTGTACCTGCCCTACCGGCAGCTGCCGGAGCGGTACATGACGCTGGTGCTCTGGACGAACGGGGATCCCTCGGCGCTCACGCCCGCCGTGCGCGGCGCCGTGCACGCGATCGATCCGCTGCTGCCGCTGACCGGCGTGGCGACGATGTCGGAGCTGCGGGCCCGATCGGTGGCGCAGCCGCGGTTCCTGCTCGACGTGCTCGCCGCCTTCGCGCTCGCGGCGCTGCTGCTCGCGGCGCTCGGTGTCTACGGCGTCGTCTCCTACGGCGTCGCGCAGCGGACCGGGGAGATCGGCATCCGCATCGCCCTCGGCGCAGACCGCAGCCGCGTGCTGCGGCTGGTCGTGGCCGACGGGATGCGGCTGGCGCTCGCCGGCGTGACCGTGGGCGTGGCCGGCGCGTTCGTCGCCACGCGCGCGCTCGCGTCGCTGCTCTTCCACCTGAGCCCGACCGACCCGCTGACGTTCGCCGCGACGGCGGCGCTGCTGGCCGGCGTGGCGGCGCTGGCGAGCGTCGTGCCGGCCTGGCGCGCGACGCGCGTCGACCCGATGCGCGCGCTCAGGACGGAGTAGACCGATGCTCTCGGACCTTCGCTACGCGCTGCGTTCGCTTCGACGGCAGCCCGGCTTCGCCGCGCTCGCCGTCGCCACGCTGGCGCTCGGCATCGGCGTGGCCAGCGCCATCTTCAGCGTCGCCAACGGCATCCTGCTCCGCCCGCTGCCCTACCCGGACGCGGCGCGGCTGGTCGTGGTGCGGGCCACGACGGCGTCGCAAAGAAACAGCGGCCAGGCGCCCGCGGACTATCTCGACATCCGGCGTCAGGCCACGGCGTTCGCGAGCCTCGCCGCCTACCGGCCCGACGTGCTCGACGTGAGCGCCGACGGCGCGGACCCCGTCCGCCTCGGCGGCGCCGAGGTGACCGTCGACTTCTTCGACGTCTTCTCCGTCGCGGCGGCGGCCGGACGCACCTTCAGCGCGCGAACCGACCGCCCCGAGGGCGAGCGCCTGCTGATCCTCGGGCACGCGGCGTGGCAGCAGCACTTCGGCGGAGACCCGTCGATTGTCGGCCGGCGCGTGCGCGTGGGCGGACGGCCGTTCACCGTGATTGGCGTCATGCCCGCCGGGTTCGCCTGGCCGTCGCGCGCGACGCAGGCGTGGACGCTCGCCGCCGGTCCCGTGCCGTCGCCGCCGCTCGATGTCGAGGGCGACCTGCTGGCCAGCCGCGACGTGCACTACTTCGACCTCGTGGGCCGGCTCGCGGCCGGCACGTCCTTCGCGCAGGCCGACGCCGAGGTGACCGCCATCGGCGCGCGGCTGGCCGCCGACCACCCGTCGAGCTCGGGCGCCAGGAGCCTGCGCCTCCAGCGGCTGCGCGACGCCGTCGTCGGCGACGTCCGCCCGATTGTGCTGGTGCTGCTCGGCGCCGTCGGCCTGGTGCTGCTCGTCGGCTGCGCGAACGTCGCGGGCCTGCTGCTGGCGCGGGCCGCCGGACGCGAGCGCGAGATCGCCGTGCGGTCGGCGCTCGGCGCGCGCCGCGGCCGGCTCGTGCGCCAGTTCCTGACCGAGAGCCTGGTGCTCGCGTCGCTGGGCGGCGCGGCCGGCCTCGTCTCGTGCGTCTGGCTGGTCGATTCTGATCGTGCGCATCCTGCCCGAGGGCGTGCCGCGCATCGACGCCATCACCGTCGACCCGCGCGTCGTCGCGGTCACCGCGGCCGTATCGCTGCTGACCGGGGTCGCGTTCGGCCTGGTGCCGGCGCTGCAGGCGTCGCGCCCGGATCTGGTGGGCAGCCTGAAGGAGGGCGACCGCGGCGCGAGCCGCGCGGCGGGCGCCAGCCTGCGCCGCGCGCTCATCGTGGGCGAGCTGGCGCTGACCATGGTCCTGCTCGTCGGCGCCGGGCTGCTGCTCCAGAGCTTCGTGCGCCTGCAGGACACCGACCCCGGCTTCCGCGCCGACTCGGTCACCGCCATCGACCTGCCGCTGCCGCAGGGACGCTATCCCGACTCGGCCGCGCAGGCCGCCTTCTACGGGCGCGTGCTCGAGGCGGTGACCTCCGCGCCGGGCGTCCATGACGCGGCGGTCGGCTTCCCCGGCCCCTTCAAGGGCGGCAACGCCCACGGCTCCTTCTTCATCGAGGGGCGCACGGACGCCAGCCGCGCCGACCGGCCCGGCGCCAGCCTCGCGTTCGTCTCGCCCGGCTACTTCCAGACCCTTCGCATTCCGCTCGAGTCGGGGCGGGCGTTCGACGATCACGACGACGCGCAGGCGCCCGCCGTGGTGATCGTGAACCGCGCGCTGGGACGGCGGTACTGGCCCGGCGAGGATCCGGTCGGCAGACACCTGCGCTTCGACGAAGGCGACCCGTGGATGGAGGTCGTCGGCGTCGTCGGCGACACGAGAGCGATGGGTCTCGGCGCCAGCCCCGCGCCGGTGATGTATATCCCCTACCGGCAGTTCGCGCTGCCGCTCATGCAGCTGCTGGTCCGCGCGGACGCGGGCGCCGGCGCCGTCCGCACGCTGGTGCAGGCGCGGCTGCACACGCTCGACGCCGATCTGCCGCTCGGCGAGACACACGCCCTTGGCGACGTCGTGGCCGGCCAGATGGCCGAGCCGCGCTTCCGCGCGACGCTGCTCCTCACCTTCGCGGGCCTGGCGCTCGTGCTGGCCGCCGTGGGGCTCTACGGCCTGATCGGCTACACGGTGGCGAACCGGCAGCGGGAAATCGGAATCCGGGTGGCGCTCGGCGCGACGGCGCGGCAGGTGGTGGGCCCGATCGTCCGCGAGGGGCTGACGCTGGGGGCGCTGGGCATCGCGATTGGCCTGGCCGCGTCGCTGGCCGCCACGCGGGTGCTCGCCGCCTTCCTGTTCGGCGTGACCGCGACCGACCCGCTGACCTTCGCGGGCGTGGCAGGACTGCTCCTGGCGGTGGCCTTCGCCGCGTCGGTCGTCCCCGCGCAGCGGGCGCTGAAGGTCGATCCGGTGACGGCGCTTCGGGCTGAATAGACGAGGGCGGCGCCGCGTGTCCGTTCGGGGCACGCTTGTCGTTCAGTGAATGCTCGTCGTTCGGGGAGCGCTTGTCGTTCAGTGGATCGGTGACGTTCGGGGCTCGATGACGTTCGGGATCGGGAACGACATGCAGCCGGCTGAACGTCATTCGTCAGACCGGAACGACGTGCGTCAGCCGTCGAACGGACACGCGCGAGTGACCTCGAACGGACGCCCGCCAGCGTCCTGAACGGACACCCGTCAGTACCCTGAACGGACCCGGTCTCATCCCAAAACGAAACGCCGTCCGGGAACGCGTCGCAGCGCGTCCCCGAACGGCGTGAAAATCCCTCGAACCGTTTCCGTCTCTACTTGATCGTGCAGGCGTTGTAGGCGTTCACGAACCCGTGGCCGTAGTACGGATCGTGGCCCTTCTTGCCCTCGTCGTCCGCGCTGCGCTGGAGCAGCGTCTTGAGCGCGCCCACCGAGATGCCCGGGTGGCTGCCCTTGATGATCGCCGCCACCGCGCTCGCGGCCGGCGCGGCCATCGAGGTGCCAGCGGACCACGAATACCCAAGATAATTGTCACTGAACACCATGTCGAACACCCAGCATGGTCTGGTCAGCCCTCCGACCGTGCAGTCCTCGTTGCCCGGGTAGGCGAAATCGCCGCCCGGCGCGGCCACGTTGATGGCCGAGTTGCCATAGTTGCTGTAGGAGGCCAACCGGGTGAAGTCCGTGGCGCCGTACGCCCAGCCGAGCGGCCCGGTCGCCGAGACTCCCAGACCCGACCCGGACTGGGCCGGCACGAATGCCTGCGAAGGCGCGTGGTCGAGGTCCACGCCCTCGTTCCCGGCGGCGCTCACGACGAGCACGCCCTGTCCCGCGGCGAAGTTGACCGCCTGATTGATGGCACCCAGGAGTGCGTTGTGCCCGCCGGCCTTGGTGACCAGCGCGCCGAGACTCATGTTGATGATGTCCGCGCCGGCTCCGTTCTCCTCGATCGGCGTCGCGGCGTAGAGGATCCCCTGGATGACCTGGCCAAACGACCCGCTGCCGTTGTCGAGTACCTTCACGCCGATGAGCGTCGCCTGCGGGGCGATGCCGACGACCCCGAAGCCATTGTCTGCCGCCGCGACGATGCCGGCGACGTGCGTGGCGTGCCAGAAAGCCCCGACGTCCTCGTTCCAGGCCTTCCCTGGCACAAAAGACGTGGAACGGGCCGTGTCGAGATTCGGAACCAGGTCCGGATGCCCGTCCCAGATGCCGCCGTCGACAATCGCCACCCGCACGCCTGCCCCAGTGCACCCCGCGGCCCACGCCCCGCGCGCGTTGACGGCGTCAAGGTGCCATTGCAGGAACGCGTATGGCTCGTCATCCGGCGTGATGCTGGCCTGATCGAGTGTGACCGCCTGCATCGGGGGCAGTTGGACCTGCTCGTCCGCGGCGCCCGCCGCGATCGCACCGCCCTTGAGCACCTGTGCGAGGAAGTCCGGGTTGTCCGACGTCACGACCGCGATACCGCCCTTCTCGTGGCTGAAGGTGACGACGCCGCCGGCCGCGACGACCGCGCTGGTCTGCGCGGCCTTCCACTTCGCGGCTGTGAGCACGTAGGTCTGACCCGCCGCAACCGGCGCGGCGCACAACGCCAGGGACGCAACGAACGCGGGGAGCAGGACGCTCGCCTTAAATCTCATCTGTTTCTCCTCCAACAAATGTGACGGTCTGCAAGCCCTTATACTAATGATCTGCGCCGCACGATGGGGCAAAAAATTCCACCTATTTCCAGAACCAGAGTCGGCAGAGTCTTCCCTCTCTGACTTACGGATCCGTTACCAGCCGACGAGCATCGTGCGGGCCGGGCTGAAGCCCGGCACTACGTACGGCTTCAATACTTTCGAAACGACAGATTGAAGCGTCCCGTGAGGCCCAGCGCGGCGGGAGCGGTGCCGGCCAGCAGCCCCGGCACGCCGTGGTAGCGCAGCCGGCTCGGGCCGCCCAGCGCGAACGCGTCGCCCGACGCCAGCACGACCGTTTCGACCGGCTCCTTCCGCTTGAAGCCGCCGACGCGGAAGCGCGCCGAGTCGCCGAGCGACAGCGACACGATCGGCGCGCCCGCCGCGATCGTCTCGGGGCGCTCGTCCTTGTCCTGGTGCAGGCCGAGACCGCCGTCCTCGGGATAGAAGGTCATCAGGCAGATGTCCGGGGCGAGGACCATGCCGGCCGCCTCCGCCGTGCGGCGCGCCAGCGCCGCGAGATCGGGCGGCAGTGGCTGCACCGGCAGACCGTCGTGGTCCGACCGCGTCGCCTCGTACCGGTACTCGAGCGGATTCCAGTGCATGCCGAGACAGCACAGATCGACGTGCATGCGCCCGCCGCCGCGGACGGCCGGGCGGTAGAGGCCGGCCGGCGCCGCGCCAAGCGCGCGGCAGCGCGCGAGCAGGGCCGCCTGCTCGTCGAGGCCCAGGAACGCCGGAAGGTGGGTGGCGCCAGGGTAGATCTCAGACATCACCTTCGAGCTCCCACTGCCGGCGCCGCTCGGCCCGCCGCACCCGGAGCCGCACGATGGCCGCCAGCGCCAGCAGCGTGATCACCGACCACATCGTCGCCGGGCTGGTCGCCCACGGCAGCCAGACGGCCACCAGCCGGCGGCTCCCCCAGAAGGCGTCGCTCGCGGCGGCCACGCTCGTGCCGGTCGTGCGCGCGAACGCGTCGTCGAACGACGTGCCGCTCCGCATCGCCGCCAGCAGGCGGGCGGGCCAGCCGGGGCCGTGCTCGACCAGCTGGTCCTGCACGAACGCGCCCGCCACGCTGTAGGCCAGCATGACGGAGGGCTCGCTCCCCTCGAACAGCGGGTCGAGCTGCCCGATGGGCGTGGCCCCCCGCCGCGCCACCTCGTAGACGAAGCGCGCCCGGTCGCCGAAGTCCCAGGCGCGCTCGGCGGTGAGCGCCAGGCCCTCGTGGAACCAGCGCGGCACGGCGCGCCCGCCGGCCGCGCGCGCGATCAGCACGTGCGCCACCTCGTGCTGCAGCAGCTCCTCGAGCGAGTCGTGCGGGTAGGATCCCGCGCGGCGGGGAAACAGGACGATCAGGCCGGACCCGCCGCGGGTGTAGCCGGCCACCCACGACGGCGACCGCGCGGCGAGCGCGGAGTCCTCGGGGGCGAGCACGACGACGATGGGGCGGCCGGGGTCGCGCAGGCCCACGAGGCGCATGACCGCCGCGATGCGCTGCCGGTCGATGTGCTCGAGCTCGTCGGCGTAGGGGGCCATCGAGGCCGGCGCGCGGAACTCCAGTTCCGGCCCGGTGGGTGCCGCTGCCGCGACGGGCGCGACCGCGGCCAGGACGGCCAGCGCCGCGCACACCGCCTTACAGCAGGCCGAGTTGAAGCTTCGCCGCATCCGACATCCTGTCCCGATCCCAGGGTGGATCCCAGACGATGTCGAGCTTCACGCCGGCGACGCCGGGAATCTGTTGGATCTTGTAGCGGACCTCGGCGGGCAGCGTCTGCGCGGCCGGGCAGGCGGGCGCGGTGAGCGTCATGCGGATGCCGACGGTGCCCGTCTCTTCGATGAGAATGTCGTAGATCAGCCCGAGCTCGTAGATGTTGACCGGGATCTCCGGGTCGAACACGGTCGCGAGCGCCTCGACCACGCGCGGCTTCAGCTCGAGCGTCTTGAGCGGATCGCTCGTCATGCCGGCGGTCTCGTCACCGCCGGGCTCGGGCGTCGTCAGGGCGTCGAAGTTCCAGGACATGTCATTCCGTCGTCACGGGCTCGTCCTTCGCCGACACGGCCGAGCGAAGGGTGTGCCACGCGAGGCTCGCGCACTTCACGCGCACGGGGAACTCGCGCACGCCGCTCAGCACCGACAGCTTGCCGAGGTCCGAGAAGTCGCTGGGGCCGTCGGGCGCCGAGGTGACCATCTCGTGGAACCGCTGGAACAGCGCGTCGGCCTCCTGCACGGACTTGCCCTTGATGGCCTCGGTCAGCAGCGACGCCGACGCCTTCGAGATGGCGCAGCCCGAGCCCTCGAAGCTGGCGTCGCGGATGACGCCGTCCTCGATCTTCAGGTAGAGCGTCAGCCGATCGCCGCAGAGCGGGTTGTAGCCGTCGGCCTTGCCCGTCGCGTCCGTCAGCCCGTGGAAATTGCGCGGGTGCCGGTTGTGGTCCAGGATGACTTCCTGGTAGAGGTCCTTGAGGTCTGACATCAGCAGAACACCTCCCGCACCTTGTCGAGCGCGTACACGAGCCGGTCGATCTCCTCGCGGGTATTGTACATCCCGAGCGACGCCCGGGCGGTGGCCGGGATGCCGTAGCGGCGCATGACGGGCTGGGCGCAGTGGTGGCCCGTGCGGATCGCGACGCCCTCGCGGTCGACGATCGTGCCGATGTCGTGGGGGTGGGCGCCGTCCATCACGAACGACAGGATGCTGGCCTTCTCGCGCGCGGTGCCGATGATGCGCAGCCCCGGCACCTGCTGGAGCGCGGCCGTGCCGTAGGCCAGCAGCCCCTGCTCGTGCTCGGCGACGTGGTCGAGGTCGACGCCGGTCAGGTAGTCCAGCGCCACGCCCAGCCCGACCGCGCCGGCGATGTGCGGGGTGCCCGCCTCGAACTTGTGCGGCAGCTCGTTGTAGGTCGTCTTCTCGAACGTGACCTCGGCGATCATGTCGCCGCCGCCGAGGAACGGCGGCATGCGCTCGAGCACGGCCTCCTGGCCGTAGAGCACGCCGATGCCGGTCGGCCCGTAGAGCTTGTGGCCGGTGGCCACGTAGAACTCGCAGCCCAGGTCCTGCACGTCCACCCGCATGTGGTACGCCGCCTGCGTGCCGTCGATCAGCACCGGCACCCCGTGGGCGTGGGCCGTCGCGATCATCGCCTTCACCGGGTTCACCGTGCCGAGCGCGTTGGACATGTGCGTGAACGCCGCGAGCTTCGTCCGCGGCCCGAGCCGCCGCTCGTACTCGTCCAGCCTGAGCTCGCCCTCGTCGGTGATCGGCACGACGTCGAGCCGCGCGCCGCGCTCCTCGCAGAGGATCTGCCACGGCACGATGTTCGAATGGTGCTCCATGCCGGTGATCAGCACCGCGTCGCCCGCGCGGACCTGGGCGCGGCCGAAGGCGTACGCCACGAGGTTGATGCTCTCCGTGGCGTTGCGCGTGAAGATGATCTCGTGCGCGTGGCGCGCGTTGAAGAAGCGCCGCACCGTCTCGCGCGCCGTCTCGAACGCCTGCGTCGCCTCCTCGCTCAGCAGGTGCACGCCCCGGTGGACGTTGGAGTTGTACTCGCGGTAGTAGCGCGCCAGCGCGTCGATCACCACCTGCGGCTTCTGGGTGGTGGCGGCGTTGTCCATGTACGCCAGCGGCTTGCCGCGCACCTGGCGGGCAAGAATCGGGAAGTCCTCCCGGAGGCGGTGGACGTCGAACTGTCGCGGGCGCGCGGATGTGGCCCTGAGGGCGCCGCTCATGTTGAGGCCTCCACGGCGGGCCTGGCCCGCGCGAAGAGTCGATCGTGACGGGCGTGGAACGGTCCTACACCGTCGCCGCGCCCGGCAGCTGTTTCAGCATCTCCGCCTCGAGCCGCTCGCGCAGCGGCTCGACGCGGATCCGCCCCAGAATGTCCCCCGCGAACGCCTGGATGAGGATCGTCCGGGCCTGATCCAGATCCAGGCCGCGCGACCGGAGGTAGAAGATGGCATCGTCGTCGAGCTGCCCGATCGCCGCGCCGTGCGTGCACTTCACGTCGTCGGCGAAGATCTCGAGCTGCGGCTTCGTGTTGATCTGCGCGTCGTCGGACAGCAGCAGCGCCCGGTTGGTCTGCTTGGCGTCGGTCTTCTGCGCGTCCGGCCGCACGATGATCTTGCCGTTGAACACGCCGCGGCCGTGGCCCGAGAGGATGCCCTTGTAGACCTCGTGGCTGTCGCAGTGCGGCTGGGCGTGGTCGATCGTCGTGTGCGTGTCGACCAGGCGCGAGCCGTCCACCAGGTAGAGCCCGTTCAGCGTGCACTCGGCGCCCTCGCCCTGCAGCACCCCGACGACGTCGTTGCGCGCCAGCGCCGCGCCGAGCGCGATCGAACAGGACGTGACGTTCGCGCTGCGGGCGAGCGCCACGTGGAGGCTCCCGACGTGACAGCCCCGGGCCGCTTCCCGCTGCACCTTGTAGTGGTCCACGACCGCGTTCGCGCCGGCCGCGATCTCGGTCACCGCGTTGGTGAGGTACTCGCCGTCGCCCACGCCCGCGTAGCTCTCCACCACGCGCACCTGGCTGTTCTCGCCCGCCACGATCAGCACGCGCGGGTGCGACACCGTGCGCGTCCCCGACGGGGCCGAGACGAAGAGCAGGTGGATGGGCGCCTCGACCACCGCGCCGGCGGGCACGGCGACGAGGGCGCCGCCCTCGAAGAACGCGGTATTGAGCGCGGTGAACGCCTGCCCGACCCCGGCGAGCCGCGTGAGGTGCGGCTCGACCGCCTCCGGCCGTGACGCCAGCGCCGCGCCCAGATCGGCCACCTCGACGCCCGCGGGCAGCCCGCTCACGTCGGACAGACCGGGCGCGTAGCGCCCGTTCACGAACACCAGGCGGGCGACGCGGTCGCCGAAGAGCACCGGCGCGAGGTCCGCCGCCGTCACGCCGGACGCCCCGTCCGGCGCGAGCCGGTACGGGCGCTCGGCGATCGGCGCCACGCTCGTGAACCGCCACTCCTCCTCGCGGGTCGTCGGGAACCCGAGCTCCGAGAAGCGCGCCAGGGCCCGCGCGCGGATGTCCTGCAGCCAGGCGGGGCCGCCCGGGCGCACGCGCTCGAACTCCGCGAGGTAGGGATCGACGCCGACGGCCCGTTCGATCAGCTGCGTCATCGCCCTACGCTCCGGCTCCGGTCGGCTCGCTCTCGAGCCAGCCGTAGCCCCGGTCCTCGAGCTCCAGCGCCAGCTCCTTGCCGCCGGACTTGACGATGAGGCCGTCGGAGAGGACGTGGACGAAGTCGGGCACGATGTAGTTGAGCAGCCGCTGGTAGTGCGTCACCACGATGATGGCGCGCTCGGGGCTGCGGAGGGCGTTCACGCCCTGGGCGACGACCTTCAGCGCGTCGATGTCGAGCCCCGAGTCGGTCTCGTCGAGGATTGCGAGCTTCGGCTCGAGCACCGCCATGTGGAAGATCTCGTTGCGCTTCTTCTCGCCGCCCGAGAAGCCCTCGTTGACCGGCCGGTTCAACATGCTCGCGTCGAGCTCGAGCAGCTTCGCCTTCTCGCGCACGAGCGCCAGGAACTCCATCGCGTCGAGCTCCGGCTGGCCGCGGTGCGTGCGCAGCGCGTTCAGCGCGGCCTTCAGGAAGTAGGAGTTGTTGACGCCGGCGATCTCGACCGGGTACTGGAACGCCATGAAGATGCCCGCGCGGGCCCGGTCCTCGGGCGCCATCGCGAGCAGGTCCTGGCCGAGGTAGCTCACCGCGCCGCTGGTGACCTCGTATTCCGGGTGGCCGGACAGCGCGCGGGCCAGCGTGCTCTTGCCGGAGCCGTTCGGGCCCATGATGGCGTGCACCTCGCCCGCCTTCACCGAGAGGTTGAGGCCGTGCAGGATCTCGCTCCCGGCGGCCTGGACTTTCAGGTTCTTGATCTCAAGCATGATCGTTCCGAATGTCGAATGTCGAATCTCGAATGTCGAGTGTCGACTGTTCAATGTTGCATGTCGAACTTCTACCCCACCGAGCCCTCGAGGCTGACGCTCAGCAGCTTCTGGGCCTCCACGGCGAACTCCATGGGCAGCTCGCGGAAGACCTCCCTGCAGAAGCCGCTGACGATCAGGTTCACCGCGTCCTCGCTGGACAGCCCGCGCTGGCGGCAGTAGAAGATCTGGTCCTCGCCGATCTTCGACGTGGACGCCTCGTGCTCCACCCTCGCGGACGTGTTCTTGATGTCGAGGTACGGGAACGTGTGCGCGCCGCACTTGTCGCCGATGAGCAGGGAGTCGCACTGCGAGTAGTTGCGCGCGCCCTGGGCCTTCTTGCCGACGCGCACCAGGCCCCGGTAGGTGTTCTGGCCGTGGCCGGCCGAGATGCCCTTCGACACGATCGTGCTCTTCGTGTTGCGGCCGATGTGGATCATCTTCGTGCCGGTGTCGGCCTGCTGGCGGCCGTTGGTCGTCGCCACCGAGTAGAACTCGCCCACCGAGTTGTCGCCGATGAGCAGGCAGCCCGGGTACTTCCACGTGATGGCCGACCCGGTCTCGACCTGCGTCCACGTGATCTTCGAGTTGCGGCCCTGGCACTTCCCGCGCTTGGTGACGAAGTTGTAGATGCCGCCCTTGCCGTCCTTGTCGCCCGGATACCAGTTCTGGATCGTCGAGTACTTGATCGTCGCGTCGTCGAGCGCCACGAGCTCGACGACGGCCGCGTGGAGCTGGTTCTCGTCGCGCATCGGCGCGGTGCAGCCCTCGAGGTAGCTGACCGAGGCGCCCTCGGCCGCCACGATGAGCGTGCGCTCGAACTGCCCCGTGTTCATCGCGTTGATCCGGAAGTAGGTCGACAGCTCCATCGGGCACTTGACGCCCTTGGGGATGTAGGCGAACGAGCCGTCGGTGAACACGGCCGAGTTCAGCGTCGCGAAGAAGTTGTCGCTGTAGGGCACCACCGAGCCCAGGTACTCCCGCACCAGGTCGGGGTGCTCCCGCACGGCTTCGGAGAACGAGCAGAAGATGATGCCGAGCTTCGACAGCTTCTCGCGGAAGGTCGTGGCGACCGACACGCTGTCGAAGACGGCGTCCACCGCCACGCCCGCCAGCAGCTTCTGCTCCTCGAGCGGGATGCCGAGCTTCTCGAACGTGCTGCGCACCTCCGGGTCCACCTCGTCCAGGCTGTTGAGCACCGGCTTCTTCCTCGGCGCGGAGTAGTAGCTGATGGCCTGGTAGTCGATTGGCGGGTAATGGACGTTGTGCCACGTCGGCTCGGTCATGCCCAGCCAGGCGCGGTACGCCTTCAGGCGCCACTCGAGCAGCCACTCCGGCTCCTGCTTCTTGGCCGAGATGAGACGGATGACGTCCTCGTCGAGCCCCGGCGGCACCGTGTCGGTTTCGACGTCGGTGGAGAAGCCGTACTTGTACTCGCGGTTCGCCAGATCCTCGATGGTCTTCTGCGCGGTGGTCATGGCTTTCCTCTTCGGCGGGGGCCCCTGCACCCCGCCTGGCTCGTCGCTCGCGGGGGCCCGACGCCCCGCTCCGCTCCTCGCGCTCGGTGTCTCTGACGGCTCAGGGCTGACGCCACCCTCGGGCCTGCGTGAGCCGCGAGTCGTGAGCCATGAGCCGGCTCGCTACACCGAAAACGAATGCCCGCACCCGCACGTGCTCTTCGCGTGCGGGTTGTTCAGCGTGAAGCCGCGGCTGATGAGGCTCGTGTCGTAGTCGAGCTCGGTCCCTTCGAGGAAGCGCAGGCTCTTCGGGTCGACGAAGATGCGCGCGCCCTCGGCGCCCTCGAACACCTGATCGCCGTCGCGCGGCGCCGCCTCCCACGCGAACACGTACTCGAACCCGGAGCAGCCGCCGGCCTTGATCCCCACGCGCAGGCCGCCGCCCGGCAGCTCCTGCTTCACCAGCAGCTTCACGATCTGCTTCGACGCGTTGTCGCTCAGCTGAATCATCTGTCTTCCTCGGCGGGGCCCCCTGCACCCCGCCTGGCTCGTCGCTCGCGGGGCCCCCTTCGCCCCGCGCCGCTTCCTCGCTCATCCGTCGCTGCGGGTCCGTTACCGCTCGCCGCCGCCCGTCACGTCCGCCGCGGACCGGTGCACCAACGCCACGGGCGCCACCGGCACGGCCGGCGGCGCGAGGCTCTCGGCCGCCATTTCCTGGATTCGAGCAGGTGCTCAGCGCCTCGACGATCCGGTCCTTGATGCGCCAGAGCGGGTCGCGGATGTTGCAGCGCGCGTACTGGTCGCACGACTCGTCGACCTCCGAGCAGGCCGTCATGCGCAGCGGCCCGTCGATCGCGGCGATCACATCGGCCACCGAGATGGCCGCGGCCGGCCGCGCCAGCTCGTAGCCGCCGTTGATGCCCTGGTGCGAGGAGAGCAGCTCCCCGCGCACCAGCCGCTGCAGCACCTTGGCGAGCAGCTCGACCGGCACGTTGTACGCCTCGGCAATCTCCCGCGCGCTCGCCCACCCGCGGTCGGCGTTCAGCGCGAGATGCCGCATGGCGATGAGCGCGTAGTCGGCGCGTTTCGACAGCCTCAGCATGGGAGCCTCGTCACGATATGCGACTGGTCCGGTCCGCTTTTTGAGCCTTCAAAAACGGGCGGAGGCCTTCAGGCCCGCACGCCCGTCGGAGTCCGGCGCTGCGTGACGCAAACTGCTGACGACCCGCTCCTTAACAGCCGGCCCGCCAGACGGCGGCCCATATCCGACCGCCGAAGTCCTATTTTAGCTGGCTCGGGGTGAAAGTGTCAAACGCGGTTCGAGGCGTGGGGCCTGGGGCTTGGAGCTTGAGGCTTGAGGCTTGAGGCTTGGGGCGGGAAAGCCGTAGCGCACACTTTCAGGTGTGCGCCGCGACGTGGCACAGGTCTCGGACCTGTGCCACCCGCCTGAGCCGTCAGCCGTCAGCCGCGAGGGCGACGCGCCGCGTCGCCCCTACTTCACCGTGTCCCTCAAGGCCTCGAACATGATCTGGATGCCGGTCCCGAGCTGGTCGGCGGGCAGCCGCTCGGCGTCGCCGTGCATCGAGAACACGATCTCGGCCGGCAGCACGGCCGGGAAGATGCCGTAGCTGTTGACGCCCTTCGGGCGGTAGGCGTTCGAGTCGGTGCCGTAGGGCACGAGGATCGGCGACACGATGGCGTCCGGGTGGTGCCGCTCGATGGCGGCGACGAGCGCCTTGTAGAGCGGCGTGTCCTGCGACGACACCACGGAATCGTCCGACTCGGAGATCTCCTCGATCTTGATCGACGGATTCCGCCAGCCGGCGGCGCAGGTCGGCGAGCCACGCCTCCTTGGTCACGCCCGGCAGCAGCCGGCAGTCGAGCCCGGCCTCGGCCACCGACGGGATCACGTTGATCTTCGGCGGCTCCCCCACGCCCGCCCGCAGCGTCGTCAGCGAGTAGGTCGTGTGCGTGATGGCGTTGACGAACTTGTTGGTCGCGAGCGTCCCGGCCTTCGCCTCGAGCGTCTTCACGACCGTCACGTCGCCCGACGGCATCGGCGAGGACACGAGCCGCGCCAGCGCCTTCACCAGCTTGTCGTTGGGGTTCTGGTCGTGCGGCTCCGAGCCGTGCCCGGCCACGCCCTCGGCGCGCAGCCGCAGCCAGACGATCTTCTTCTCGGCCACGGAGATGCCGAAGACGAGCTTGCCCTTCGCGAAGAGGTCGCGGCTGCCCATGCCCCCCTCGTCCAGCACGTACGCCGGGTCGAGCTCCGCGTAGTGGTGCTCGATCATCCAGCGCGCGCCCAGGTCGCCGCCGACCTCCTCGTCGGGCACGGCCATGAAGATCACGTCGCGGTCGAGCGGCACGTGCTGCCGCTTCAGCTCCAGGAACGCGTACAGCTGGATGACGCCCAGCCCCTTCATGTCCACCGACCCGCGGCCCCAGATCTCGCCGTCGATCAGCTGGCCGCCGAACGGGTCGTGCGGCCACCGGCTCTTGTCGGCCGGGACGACGTCCATGTGGTTCTCGAGGAGGATGGCCTTGTGGGCGCCGCTGCCCTTCAGCCGCGCGACGATGATCACCTTGCCCGGCGCGGACTCGTAGCGCTCGACCGGTATGCCCTCGCGCTGGAAGATGGCGGTCAGGAAGTCCGCGGTCTTGCTCGTGTTCCCGGGCGGGTTCGACGTGTCGATGCGGATGTAGTCCTGCAGCGTCTGGATGGCGTTGTCGCTCACCTTCGCCCAGTCCACGGACTGAGCACGCAGTGACGGCGCGCGAAGCGCGAACAGCGAGAGGACGGCGACCGCGGCGGCGGTCCGGACGAGGAGCTTGTGCGTCATGCGACGCATTTTCGCCCGAAACGCCCCGGCGTGTCGACCGGCTACTCGGCCCTCAGCGCGACGACGGGATCCACCCGCGCGGCGCGGCGCGCGGGCAACCACGCGGCGATCAGACCCGCGGCGCCGAGCACCCCCGCCACGGCCAGGAACGTCAGCGGATCGTCCGGCCGGATCTCGAAGAGCAGGCTGCCGAGCGCGCGCGCGGCCAGGGCCGCGCCGCCCAGCCCCAGGACGAGGCCGCTCGCGACCAGCATCGTCGCGTCCCCCACCACCAGGCGCGCCACCGCGCCCGCCTGCGCGCCGACCGCCATGCGGACGCCGAACTCGTGCGTGCGCTGGCTGACGGCGTACGCCATCACGCCGTGCACGCCGACGGCGCCGAGCGCGAGCGCGAGGCCGGCGAAGAGGAGCAGGAGGATGGCCGTCGCCCGCGGCCGGGCCACCGACGCGGCCACGACCGCCGTCAGGGGCCGCACATCGGACACGGCGACGTTCGTGTCGACGCGCCGCACCACCGTCCGCACGGCGGCGGCCGCGCGCGTCGGCTCGCCCGTCGTCCGGACGACCAGCGCCATCGATGCCAGCGGATCCTGATCGTAGGGCCGGTACATCTCGCCGACCGGCGGCTCGTCGAGGCCGCCGGCGTGCACGCCGGCCACGACGCCGACCACCTCGATCCAGCCGTCGTCGCCGATGACCGTGCGCAGACGGCGCCCGAGCGCGTCGCCGTCCGGCCACAGGTCGCGGGCCAGCGTGTCGCTGATGACGGTCACCGGCGGCCGGCCCGGCCCGTCGTCGGCCGAAAGGCCGCGCCCCTCGATCAGCCTGACACGCATCGTGCGGAAGTAGCCCGGCGTGGCGACGCGGTAGGCTGCCACCGGCGGCTCGACGCCGCCGGGAATCTCGCGCCCCTCGGGAAAGACCGGAACGTTCCAGCTGGATCCCCCGAGGGGCAGGTGCTGAATCGCGCCGGCGGTGACCACGCCGGGCACCTGCGCGACGCCCGCCAGCACCTCTCCGTAGAGCGCCCGGCGCCGCGCCGCGTCGTGGTAGGCCTCCTGGGGAGGCGTCAGCCGCACGGCGAGCACGTGCGCCGCGTCGAAGCCCGGATCGACGTGCGTGAGCCGCCAGAAGCTGCGCAGCAGCAGGCCCGCGCCGACGAGCAGCAGCGTCGCCAGCGCCACCTGCCCGATGGTGAACAGACGCTGCAGCCGGCGCGCCCCGGCCGTGCCCGGCGCTCGGCCCTCGCGCAGGGCGTCGTGCAGCCGGCTCGCCGTCAGGCGCCAAGCCGGCGCGATGCCCCCGGCGATGCCGGTGAGGAAGGCGAGGGCCAGCCCCACGACGAGCACGGTGGCGTCGACGCGCACCCGGCCGGCGAGATCCAGCGGCAGGGGCAGCAGGGGCACGACCGCGTGGAGGGCCCACACCGCACCGATCAGGCCCACGATCCCTCCGGCCACCGCGAGCGTCACGCTCTCGACCAGGAGCTGCTGCGCGAGACGGGCGCGCCCGGCGCCCAGGGCCGCGCGGACCGCCAGCTCGCGCTGCCGGCCCGCGCCGCGCGCGAGCAGCAGGTTGACGATGTTCACGCACGCCACGAGCAACAGGAGCGCCGTCGCGCCGGCCAGCGCGGCCAGCGTCGGCCGGGTGTCCCCGACCATCTCCTCGTGCAGCGACGCGACGGTCCCCCGGTCGACGATGTCGTCGGGGTCGTGGTTGGGCCAGCGCGTCTTGATGGCCGCCGCGATCGGCTTGAGGGCCTCGGCCGCCTCCGCGGCGGCCACGCCGGGCTTCAGCCGGCCGATGAGCGTGAGGTAGCGCGCGTTCCAGCTCGGCCCGGGCGCCTGCTCGTAGAGCGGCAGCGGTACCCAGAGCTCGGTCTCGGACGACGGCATCGCGAAGCCGCGCGGCATGACGCCGACGACCACGCGCGGGACACCGTACAAGGTGAGCGTCCGTCCGATCACCGACGGGTCGCCGCCGAACCGTCGCCGCCAGAGACCATCGCTCAACACCACGACGCCGTCGTGCCCGGGCTGGTCCTCGTCGGGCAGGAACGTCCGGCCGACGGCGGCGTCGACGCCGAGCACGTCGAAGAAATTCGCCGACGCGTAGACGCCGGTGAGACGCGCGGCCTCGCCCGTGCCGGTCAGGCTGAACGACGAGCGGGCGTTGACCGCCGCGAGGCCGTCGAACGAGCGGCTCAGGTCGCGGACGTCACGGGTACTCAGGCCGGGAGAGCGACCCGCGGCGTTCGGGCCACACGACGACGAGGCGGCCCGGATCCCGGAACGGCAGAGGCTCGAAGAGCACCGCGTCGACGACGGAGAACATGGCGGTGTTGGCGCCGACGCCGATGGCGACGGTCACGAGCACGGCGGCCGTCAGCGCCGGCCGGGCCGCCATCATGCGCAGGGCGTGCCTCAGGTCGTGGCCCGCGAGGCTCCGCCGCCAGAACCGCTGGCGCAGCCAGAGGGCGTGGACCGCGGCGCCGCCCACCCGCCAGAGCAGCGCCGCCGACGCCCGGATCGCCGAGCGATCGCCGTGGAGACGATGCTCGTAGTACCAGAGCTCGGACGCCCACTCGCGCCGCCAGTCGGCGCGCTCGGCGTCGGGCACGAGCGCGGAGAGGACGACGAGCAGGCGGCGGTGCCACGGCATGTCAGCTCCTCGCCCGCGCGCGGCCGATTCTCGCGGCCCAGGGTACGGAAGCGCTCGCCAGCCTCGGCGAGGACGCGCGAGCCCGCGGGAGTCACGGCGTAGTAGCGTCGCGGCGGCCGCTTCTCCTCATGCGCGACGCGGGCGTCCTCCCAGGCGGACCGGACGCAGCCGGCGTCCTCGAGGCGCCCGAGCGCCGGGTAGACGGTACCGCTCGGGAGGCCCGTGGCATCGATGATGTCGAAGCCGTAGCGGCGGCCGCCGGCGACGGCGTGGAGCACGGCGATGGTGGAGAGGCCGAGCGATCGGGGCATGGCGTTCAGCTTTGTTATCTACCTATGTAGCACATCTGCTGACGGGTGTCCAGCCCCGGGCGGAAACCGGCCGCCTCGCCCTACCTTCCGCCGCCGAGCATCCGATGGAAGAAGTCCGCCTCGGCCTCGTACGCCCGGACCCAGTTCCGGTGCAGCAGGAAGTCGTGCACCTCGTCGGGAAAGACCAGCTGCTCGAACGTGACGCCCTGCTTCCGGAGCGCCTCCGCGAGATCCACGGTCTCGCTGAACGGCACGTTCCGGTCGTCGTCGCCCTGGATGAGCAGCACCGGCGAGCGCCAGGTCGCGATCGAGGCCATGGGCGACGACTCGAACGCGAGCCGCGCCACGTCCTGCCGCGCGGCCGCGTCGTAGCCCTGCGCGAAGTTGCGGATCACGACGTTCCAGTCGTGCACCCCGTGGAAGTCCACGCCGGCCTTGAAGAGATTCGAGGACCGCGCGAGGCCCATCGCCGTCAGATAGCCGCCGTAGGACCCGCCCCACAGCCCGATGCGGTCGGGGTCGACGTCCGGCCGGTCGCGCAGGTAGAGCCCGGCGCCCATCACGTCGTTGTACTCGCTCGCGCCGTGCGCGCCGTAGTCGATCGCCTCGCGGAAGTTCAGCCCGTAGCCGATGCCCGAGCGGTAGTTCACCGACAGCACGATGTAGCCCCGGCTCGCCAGGTACTGATTCATCGCGTAGGCGTTGTGGTAGTAGTACATGTAGTGCCAGCCGAGCAGCATCTGGCGCCGCGAGCCGCCGTGGAAGAACAGCAGCGCCGGCCGCCGCTCCCCCGCCTCGAGATCCCGCGGCACGAACAGCTGACCGTGAATCCGCATCCCGTCCGACGCGGAGAAGACGACCTGCTGCGGCTCGACGAGCTGCTGCGAGGGAAAGTCCGCCGGGATTGACGACGTCAGGAACCGGCGCGCCGCGCCGCCGGCCGCGATCTCGGCGTGCGCGGGCGTCCGCGCGTCCGACGCCAGGAACGCGACGCTGCCGTCGCCGGCCACGGCGGGCGACCACTCGAGGCCCGTGCCGGTCGTGACCGGCGCCGGCGCGCCGCCGGCCGCGCGCACCCGCCAGAGGTGCCGCCGGTCGATGTCGCCCTGGTTCGACGAGTAGAGAATCTCGCGCCCGCCCGGCGCCAGCGTCACGTGCTCGACCTCGAAGTCGCCGGGCGTCAGCTCGACGGCGGGACCGCCGGCCGCGGGCACGGCGTAGAGGTGCACCCAGCCGGTGCGCTCCCACGGGAACACGAGCCGGTTGCCGTCCGCCCAGAGGAGCGCGTTCTCCATCACGACGCCGTGGAACACGCTGCCGGGCCCGGGACCGGCGCGCCACACCTGACGCGCGGCGCCCGTCGCGAGATCGACCAGGCGGATCGACCACGGCTCGCCCTCGCGCTCGGGGATGAACGGCAGGGCGCTCTTGTTGACCGGGATCCGGATGAACGCGATCGACCGGCCGTCGGGCGACCACACCGGCGCCATGTCGCGATCCACCGAAGGGTCGAGGTACTGGACGGTCTTCGCCGCCAGGTCGCACACGCCGACGAAGCCGTGGTCGCCGCGCCTCGACGTGAAGGCGAGCCGCGCGCCGTCGGGCGACCACCGCAGCGAGCCCTCGCTGCCGCGCGCCTTGAAGAGCTCGACAGCCTTGCCGTCCCCGGCGAGCGGGGCCGCCATCACCTGCCCCCGCCGCACGAACGCCACCTGGTCGCCCTTCGGCGACACCGCCGGTCCGCTCCCCTGCCCGAGCAACCGCGGCTCGCCGCCGGCGACGGGCACGATCCAGACGGCCTGCTCGGCCCCCGCCGGGTCGCTCGTCGGGTTGGGGATCTCGCCGGCGCGGTTCGGGCCGCCGCCGCGCACGTAGACGACGGCGCTGCCGTCGGGCGTGAACGCCAGCTCGCCGATCTCCTGCCCGTCGTCCGCGGCGTAGCGCGTGATCGGCCGGCCCTGGTAGGCCGGCGCCTCTGCCACCCACAGGTTGCGCATGCCCCGGTCGTCCTGCACCCAGACGTACCGGCCGCCTTTCGGCGCGGCCGTCAGGTCGGTCGGAAACGGCGCGCTCATCACCTGCTCGATGGTGAAGCCCGGCGTCTGGGCGAAGATCGTTGGGGACACGAGCAGGGCCGCCGCCGCCAGCGCGAGACAGAAACGACGGAGTGTCATCGTGGAATCTCCTTGGGGCTGGTCTACTTCCCGGCGTACGCCGGAAACACGTGCGCGACGAGGTAGTCGCGAATCTCCCGGTCCAGCTTCCGCGTGTCGCCCTGGCCGTCGGGCGACGGCGGATCGCCCAGCGTGTTGAACGCGACGATATAGGCCGTGCGCGACGGCAGGTGCACGTAGAAATGCGAGATGAAGCCGTTCTGCCCGCCGCTGTGCGCCACGAAGTCGAGGCCGCCGTGCCGCTCGAGGAAGAAGCTCAGGCCCATCGACGACCGCTCGGCGCCGTTGGCATCGTCGCCGAGGACGGGCACGACCGGCGTCCACATCTCCGCGAGCGAGGCGCGCGACAGCACCTCGTCGTAGCGCGCCTGCCGGGCGGCGTCGCCCGGCGCGCCCATCAGGAAGCGCAGGTACTTCACCATGTCGCCGAGCGGCGCGTTCAGGCCGCCGTTCGACACGGTGACGCCGGTGTCGAAGTCGAAGCGCGCCGGCTCCGGCGTCCCGCCGCGCAGGAAGTAGCTCTCGGCGCGGTGCCGCAGCAGGAAGTAGGGGCTCCGGTCGAAGTACGCCCGCGACATCTCGAGGGGCCGGAGCACGTTCTTCTCGACGTAGGTCTCGTAGTCCTCGTTGGTGACCTCTTCGATGACCCGGCCGATGAACACCAGCCCCGGGTTCGAGTAGCTGTACTTCGATCCCGGCGGGAACAGGATTTCCGTGTAGGGGAACATCGCGCGCAGCTGGCGCCAGCCGGGCGGCTCGAACGGCTCCCACGGCTTGTCGCCGCCCCACGGCCACGTCGCGTTCCGGAAGCCCGCGCTGTGGCTGAGCAGGTGGCGCAGCGTGATGGCCTCGACCGGCCCGAACGGATCGTGGGTCTCGCGCAGCGCGGGGATGTACTTGACGATCGGGTCGTCGAGGCTGACGAGGCCGCGGTCCCGCAGCTGCATCAGCGCGACGGCCGTGAACGTCTTCGTGATCGACGCCCAGTGGAAGGCCGTCTCCTCGTCCACCGGCTGGCGCGTCTCCAGGTTGGCCCAGCCGACCATGTCGCGGAAGACGACCTGGTCGTCGTGCACGACCCGCACGCTGCTGCCGACGACCCCGGCCCGCGGAACCGCCGCCTCGTAGTAGGCCTTGAAGGCGTCGAATGCCGGCCCGGCCGGCGGGGCCTGCGCGCCGAGCGCGAGCGTCAGGCCGGCGGCGAAGAGCAGCACCGGGACGAATCGGGTACGCATGTCGTGCCTCCGTGCGACGCGGCGCGTCGCGACGAATCCTGGCCGGCGACGCGGCGCGTCGTCCTTACGGGGTCACCCACCGGTCGAACGCCGGGTGCCCCTGCCGCACCGCGACGAAGACGCCGCGGCAGGTGGCGGTGACCGCGCCGTCCGCCGTGAGCGTTCCCTCGACGGTCGCGCGGTCGGCGGCCGCGTCCACGACCCTGGCGCGCAGGTGCACCGGCGCATCCGAGGGGGTCGGCTTCCGCATCTTGATCAGATACTCGGCCGTGACGGTGAACGGGGGGCGGTCGGCGCCGTTCTGGCGCATCAGATGGTACGCCGCCGTCCAGTTGCAGTGGCAGTCGAGCAGCGTGCCGATGATGCCGCCGCTCACGAACCCGTCGAAGGCCTCGTGGTGCTTCTCGGGGGTCCAGTCGCAGACGATCGTCTCCGGGTCGTCGGCGGCCGGGAAGCTCTTGATGCGCAGGCCCTTCACGTTGGCCGGGCCGCAGCCGAAGCAGATGGACTCGGGACCGTAGTGGTCCTGCAGGCTCTCGGACATGCGGGTCATGATACTCGGGCTTGCCGAGCCGACGCGCGAACCGTGGAGGGGGCCGGCTCGCCCGCCGCAGCCTTGGCGAAGGCGGGGGGCTGGGGACTGGGGGCTGGGGACTGGGGAATATCCCCCGGTCCCGGTGTGACTTGCGGCGTGCGGGGGCCGACGAGATTCCGGCGCGGCCCTCGGGATCGGGCAGGCCGGACTGCCTCAACTGCCAGAATTCCGGGCAATTTCCGAGGATTCGACACGTCTGGGGGCCCAACGCCCCCTCCCCGCGCGCGATTGGCCGTTTCTGGTATTGGCCTTGCTCCCGGAAGACTGTGAACTGGTCCTGCGCCGGATTTCCGGCGCCCGGATCCGCCACGCATTCCGGGGGGCGCTCGTGTATCGAATCCTCACCAAGGAAGTCCTTGCCGCCGACATCGTCCGCTTCTGGATCGACGCGCCGCACATCGCGCGCAAACGCAAGCCTGGACAATTCGTCATCATCCGGCTCAACGAGAACGGCGAGCGCGTCCCGCTGACCATCGCGGACGCGGACCTGCGCTGTGGGGCCATCGCGCTGGTCGTGCAGGGCGTCGGCAAGACGACCCGCGCGCTCAACGCCCTCGACGCCGGCGACAGCATCCTCGACGTGGCCGGCCCGCTGGGCAAGCCGACGCTCATCGAGCCGGGCGCCCGCGTCTGCTGCATCGGCGGCGGCATCGGCGCCGCCGTGGCGTACCCGATCGCGGCCGGCGTGAAGGCGAAGGGCGGCCGCGTCTCGGCGGTGCTGGGCGCGCGCACGAAGGACCTGGTCATCCTGGAGCCCGAGATCAAGGCGGTCGCCGATCGCTACATCGTGACCACCGACGACGGCTCCTACGGGATGCACGGGCTGGTCACGCAGGGCCTGCAGCAGTTCCTCACCGAGGGCGTCGAGTTCGACGAAGTCATCGCGATCGGGCCCCTGCCGATGATGCGCGCCGTCTGCGAGCTGACGCGCCCGCTCGGGCTCCCCACGGTGGTGAGCCTCAACCCGGTCATGGTGGACGGCACGGGTATGTGCGGCGGGTGCCGCGTGACCGTCGGCGGCGAACAGAAGTTCGTATGCGTGGACGGCCCCGAGTTCGACGGCCACCTGGTCGACTTCTCGGAGCTCGCCGCCCGCCTCACCGCCTACCGCGAGCAGGAGGCGGAGGCCAACGCGCACTGCCGCTCGGTGTCGACCGCGCCCATCGGAGGCTGATCCACATGGCGAAGAAGATCGGTCAGAAGACGAAGACCCCGATGCCGTGCCTCGACGCGTCCGAGCGTCGGCATCTGTTCAGCGAAGTGACAACCGGCTACACCGAGGACGACGCGGTCCGCGAGGCCACGCGGTGCATCGAGTGCAAGAACCGGCCGTGCATCGCGGGCTGCCCGGTGGAGATCGACATCCCGACCTTCATCCTGCAGGTCTCCCAACGCGACTTCGAGGGCGCGTTCCACACGCTCTTCGACAAGAACGTGCTGCCGGCCATCTGCGGCCGGGTCTGCCCGCAGGAAGACCAGTGCGAGCAGAAGTGCACGCTCGGCGTGAAGTTCGACCCGGTGGCCATCGGCCGGCTCGAGCGGTTCGTCGCCGATTACGCCTCGGCGCAGGGCTGGAAGGTCGAGACGCCGGCGCCCACCCCGACCGGCCACAAGGTGGCGGTCGTCGGGTCGGGCCCGGCCGGCCTCACGGTGGCCTCGGACCTGGCGCGCATGGGCCACGGCGTGACGATCTTCGAGGCCCTGCACAAGCCGGGCGGCGTGCTGATGTACGGCATCCCCGAGTTCCGGCTGCCGAAGGCGATCGTCGAGCGTGAGATCGCCGGCCTGAAGGGCATCGGCGTGGACATCAAGCCGAACCACGTGATCGGCCGCACGTTCACGATCGACGAGCTGTTCAGCGAGCTCGGCTACGAGGCGGTGTTCGTGGGCACGGGCGCGGGGCTCCCCTACTTCCCGAACATCCCGGGGGTGAACTTCATCGGCGTCTACTCCGCCAACGAGTACCTCACCCGGTCGAACCTGATGAAGGCGTACAAGTTCCCCGAGACCGACACGCCGATCGTCCGCGGGAAGCGCGTGGCGGTGATTGGCGGGGGCAACACGGCGATGGACTCGGTGCGGACGGCGCTCCGGCTGGGCGCCGATCACGCCTACCTGGTCTACCGGCGGTCGCGGGACGAGATGCCCGCGCGCGCCGAGGAGATCGAGCACGCCGAGGAAGAGGGCGTCGAGATCGAGCTGCTGGCCGCGCCGGTCGAGATTCTCGGCGACGAGCGCAAGCGCGTGCGGGCGATCCGCTGCATCCGCATGACGCTCGGCGAGCCCGACGCCTCGGGGCGGCGGCGCCCGGTGGAGACTCCGGGATCCGAGTTCGACATCGAGGTCGACCTGGTGGTGTTCGCGGTCGGCCAGGGCGCCAACCCGCTCATCCGCCAGACCACGCCCGATCTGAAGATGAACAAGCGCGGCTACATCGACGCCGACGAGCAGACGGGCGCCACCTTCAAGCACGGCGTGTTCGCGGGCGGTGACATCGTCACCGGCGGCGCGACGGTGATCTCGGCGATGGGGGCGGGCCGGCGGGCGGCGCGCGCCATCGACGCGTTCCTGCAGAACCCGCTGCCCGACGGGGCGTAGCGGGCGCGGCGGGTGGCCCAGGTCTCCGACCTGGGCGACAGGGGCACAGGTCAGAGACCTGTGCCACCCCAGGGGCCGGCTTCGGCCGGCCCACGAGGAAGACAGCCATGATCTCGATCCGGTTCCACGGGCGCGGCGGCCAGGGCGCCGTGATCGCGTCGAAGCTGCTCGCGACGGCGCTCTTCAAGGAGGGCTGGCAGGTCCAGGCGTTCCCCTCCTTCGGCGCGGAGCGGACGGGTGCGCCGGTCGCGGCGTTCCTGCGCGCCGACCACGCGCCCATCACGGCGCACTACCAGGTGTACGAGCCCGACCACGTGTTCGTGCTCGACCCCGTGCTGCTGCAGACGATCGACGTGACGGCCGGGCTCGCCGACGGCGGGTGGATCATGGTGAACTCGACCCGCCGGCCCGAGGAGCTGGAACTGCCCGACCGCTTCAATATCGGGAGCTCGGACGCGACGGCGATCGCGCTGGCCAACGGGCTCGGCAGCCGCACCAACCCCATCGTCAACACCGCCATCGTCGGCGCGTTCGCCGCTCTGACCGGCCTGGTCTCGCTGGATTCGGTCCTGAGCGCGATTCCGGCCCTGGTGCCGATCAAGCCCGACGCCAACCAGGCCGCCGCGCGCGAGGCGTTCGCCCGGGCCCAGGGCCGGCGCGCCGGCGCGCTGGCCGGCCAGCAGGGATAGAGGTCGCGATGAGCCCACGTCCCACGCTCTCGGTTTCCATCCGCGCGCTGGAGCGCGCGCCGGCGGGCACGCCGATGTCCGTGTCGCTGCGCAGCACGCGCGACCTGGCGACGGGCAACTGGCGCACGTTCCGGCCGACCTACGTGACGCGGCCGTCCCCGTGCAACCTGGACTGCCCGGCCGGAACCGACGTCCGCGCGTTCCTGGCGCTCGCCGCCGAAGGCGACGCGGCCGCGGCGTGGCGGACGATCCGCGAGCACAACCCGCTGCCGGGCGTCTGCGGCCGCGTCTGCTACCACCCGTGCGAGCACGCGTGCAACCGCGTCGCGCTCGACGAGCCGATTGCGGTGCACGCCATCGAGCGCGCCGTCGCCAACGAGGCCATGGCCGCGACGCTGTCGGTCGAGCCGCCGGTCGGCGCCAGCCGGACGCCCATCGCGGTCGTCGGCGCCGGCCCCGCCGGGCTGAGCGCGGCGCACCACCTGGCGCGCCGCGGCTACGCGGTGACGGTGTTCGACGAGATGCCCGAGCCGGGCGGCATGCTGCGCTACGGCATCCCGGCCTACCGGCTGCCGCGCGCCGTGCTCGACGGCGAGATCGGCCTGCTGCGGGCCATGGGCGTGCGGTTCGAGGGCGGCCTGCGGTTCGGGCGCGACATGGGCGCGGCCGGGCTGGCCGACTACGCGGCGACCTTCGTGGCGATCGGGGCGCAGCGGTCGAAGCGGGGGCGGACGCCGGGCGAGGACCTCGCGGGCGTGCGCTCCGGCGTGGAGTTCCTGCGCGAGGTGAACGCGTCCGGCGGCAGCCGGACCTCGGGCCCGGTGGTGGTCATCGGCGGCGGCAACACCGCGCTCGACACCGCGCGCGTGCTCCGCCGGCTCGGCGCCCAGCCGACCATCGTCTACCGCCGCTCGCGCGAGGACATGCCGGCCCACCCGGACGAGATTGCGCAGGCGGAGACCGAGGGAATCGAGCTCGTGTTCTACGCGGCGCCCACGGCCTTCGTCGGCGAGAACGGGCGGCTGGCGCGCGTGGAGCTCCAGCGCATGCGGCCGGGCGCGCCCGACGCGAGCGGGCGGCCGCGGCCCGAGCCGATTCCCGGCAGCACGTTCACGCTCGACGCCCGCGAGGCGTACACGGCGATTGGCGAGGACGTCGAGACCGACGCCCTGGCCGAGATCGTGGAGGCGGCGAACGGACGGCTGCGGGCCGACCGCTGGGGACGCACCGGGCACCGCGCGATCTTCGCCGGCGGCGACGCCGCGACGGGCGCCGGCACGGTCGTCGAGGCGATCGGATCCGGCCGCCGCGCGGCCGAGACGATCGACGGCTACCTGAACGGCCGGGATCCGGTGGAGGCCGGCGAGGCCGAGCGCGTCCAGCAGTCGGACGTGAACGTCTTCTACTTCGGCCGGTCGGCCCGCGTGCGGCCCGGCCTGATGGAGACCGGCGACGCCATCTCGGGCTTCACCGAGGTGGTGACCGACCTGACGTGGGTGCAGGCCACCGCCGAGGCGCAGCGGTGCCTCACGTGCGGCTCCTGCACCACCTGCGACACCTGCCTGGTCTTCTGTCCGGATGCGGCCATCGAGCGCAACCCGATGGCGGGCGGCTACACGATCGATCTCGTGCACTGCAAGGGCTGCGGGATCTGCGTGGAGGAGTGCCCGCGCGGCGCCATGGTCCTCGTGCCCGAGGAGCAGCGATGACGACCAAGGTCATGGAAGGCACGCACGCGATCTCCCACGCGGTGACGCTCAGCCGCGCGCGGGTGATCGCGGCGTATCCCATCACGCCCTCGTCCGGCGTGGTCGAGCTCTTGTCCGAAATGTGCGCCGACGGCCGGCTCGACGCGCGGTTCGTGGCGGTCGAGTCGGAGCACTCGGCGCTCGCCACGTGCGCGGGCGCGTCGCAGACCGGCCTGCGCGCGTTCACCGCCACCTCGTCGCACGGCCTCGCCTACATGCACGAGATGCTGCACTGGTGCGCCGGCGCGCGCCTGCCCATCGTGCTCGCGGACGTGAACCGGGCGATGGGCTCCCCCTGGAACATCTTCGCGGACCAGAGCGACAGCCTGTCGCAGCGCGACACCGGCTGGATCCAGTTCTACTGCGAGAACAACCAGGAAGTGCTCGACACGATCATCATGGCGTTCCGCGTGGCCGAGCAGGTGCTGATGCCGGCGATGGTCTGCCTCGACGCGTTCTTCCTGTCGCACACGTCGGAGCCGGTCGTGATCCCGGACCAGAAGGTGGTGGACGGCTACCTGCCGCCCTTCGCGCCGCCGTACGGGCTCGCGCCCGACGACCCGCGCGCGTTCGGCGGCCTGCCGTCCGGTGACGGCTACATGGAGCTGCGCGCGCGCATGGAGCGCTCCATGCAGGACGCGGTCGGCGTGGCCGAGACGGCCGCCCGCGAGTTCGCCGACACGTTCGGCCGCTACCACCCGATCCTCGAGACCTACCGCAGCGAGGACGCCGACCTGCTGCTCGTCACCTCGGGTACGATCGCCGGCACGGCGCGCGCCGTCGTCGACGCCCGCCGCGACGCGGGCCAGAAGGTCGGCATGGTGAAGATCCGCCTGTTCCGGCCGTTCCCGTTCGCCGCCATCCGCCAGACGCTCGGCGGCGCGAAGAAGCTGGCCGTCATCGACCGCAACCTGTCGTTCGGCCACGGCGGCATCATGGCGTCCGAGATCCGGTCGGCGCTCTGCAACCGGCCGTCGGCCCCCGTCGTGTTCTCCTACATCGCGGGCCTCGGCGGCCGCGACGTCACCCCGGCGGCCATCGACGACGTGATCTCGGCCACCGAGGCGGTCGACCGGCCGGAGAGCGACACGCTGTGGGTGGGATTGAAGGAATGAGCCCGTCCGTGAGCCGTCAGCCGAGACTGAGGTCGTAATGCAGCAGGTTCAGTTCGCGATACCCGAAGACGAGATCCTGGCCCCCGGCCACCTGGGGTGCGCGGGCTGCGGCGCGACGCTCGCCATGCGCCTCGCGCTCAAGGCGCTCGGCCGCCAGACCATCCTGGTGATCCCGGCCTGCTGCTGGTCGATCATCGACGGCATGTCGCCGTACAGCGCGGCGGGCGTGCCGGTGATGCACACGCCGTTCGCGTCGGCCGCCGCGGCCGCCTCGGGCGTGCGCGCGGCGCTCGACCTCAAGGGCGACACCGAGACGACCGTGTGCGCCTGGGCCGGCGACGGCGGCACGTTCGACATCGGCCTCCAGGCCCTGTCGGCCGCGGCCGAGCGCAACGAGGACATCATCTACATCTGCTACGACAACGAAGCCTACATGAACACCGGGGTGCAGCGGAGCTCCGCCACGCCGCTCGGCGCCTGGACGACCACCACCCCGGCCGCGCACCTGAAGGACAACCCCAAGAAGGACCTGCTGGCGATCATGGCGGCGCACCGGATCCCGTACGCCGCCACGGCGACGGTGGCCTACCCGGACGACCTGGTGGCCAAGGTGACCCGCGCGAAGCAGACGCGCGGCACGCGGTTCATCCACCTGCTGTCGCCGTGCCCGCCCGGCTGGAAGATCCCGTCGGAAGCGTCGATCCACCAGTCGCGGCTCGCCGTGCAGTCGCACGTCTTCCCGCTCGTCGAGGTTCTGTACGGCGAGACGTGGACGCTCTCGATGGACCCGGAGCCCGTGCCGATCGAGGAGTACCTCCGCGGGCAGGGGCGGTTCCGGCACCTCGTCGGCAACGAGGCCGCCGTCGAGCGCGTGCGCACCTCGGTCGAGGCGCGCTGGCAGTCGATCCTCGCCCGTACGCGCTCGGCGTCCTGAGATCCCGCGTTCGTCCGGTCCCCGGCGGGGAGCGACACCCGTCGCCGCCGGGGACACTTCCCGTACGGGGGCGCCTTGAACTACCCCATCTGGTCCCTCCCCTCGCCCGGTCTGCTCATCGCGGCCGTCGCCATCCTTCACGTCTTCGTCTCGCACTTCGCCGTCGGCGGCGGCCTGTTCCTGGTCGTGGCCGAGCGGCGGGCGCGGCGGCAGCGCGACGACGCGGGCCTGGCGTTCGTGAGACGCCTGAGCCGCGTGTTCGTGCTGCTGACGCTGGTCTTCGGCGCCATCAGCGGCGTGGGCATCTGGTTCACCATCGGCCTGGTCAGCCCGCAGGCCACCTCGTCGCTCATCAACATCTTCGTCTGGGGCTGGGCGATCGAGTGGACCTTCTTCGTCATCGAGATCGCGGCGGCGATGGTCTACTACTACGGCTGGGATCGGCTGCGCGCCGCCGAACACGAGGCGGTCGGCTGGATCTACTTCGCCAGCGCCTGGCTGAGCCTCGTCGTCATCAACGGCATCCTGTCGTTCATGCTGACGCCGGGCCGCTGGCTCGAGACGCACGCCTTCCTCGACGGGATCCTGAACCCCACCTACGTGCCCTCGCTCGTGGCGCGCACGTTCGTGGCCGTCGGCCTGGCGGGCCTGTACGTCCTCCTGGTCGTCTCGCGCGAGCCCGACGCGGCGCTGCGCGCCCGCGTCGGACGGTGGGCCGGGCTGTACTGGGTGCTGCCGACCGCGGTGGGCATCCCCGCCGCGCTCGTCTGGTTCCTCCACGCCGCGGCGGGCGCGGGCGTGCCGGTCGGCGAGATCCTCGGCGCCGGGTCGGACGGCGCCGGAGCGCTGGCCGCGGCGATCCTGAACCCGGCGGCCTCGGGCCAGCCCATCGCCCAGCGCGCCGCGCTCACCGTCGTCCTCGCGTCGCTCGTCGTGCTCGTCGGGACGGTCACGCTCGTGACGCGCCGCCGGTTCGGGACGACGGGGGCCGTGGTCGTGATGGCGGCCGGGCTCGTGGCGATGGGCGGCGGGGAGTGGGTGCGCGAGGTGCTGCGGAAGCCCTACGTCATCGGCGGCTACATGTTCGTCAACGGCGTGCGCCTGCCTTCGCCGTCCGGCACGCCCCAGCCTCCGGCGGACACCGAGGGTGACCGCTTCACGATCGACGCGCTCGATCGCGGCGGCGTGCTGCACGCGTCGGTGTGGGCGACGCCCGCGCCGGACGGCGCCGACGAGGTCGCCCGCCGCGCCGCCGAGGGCGAACAGGTCTTCCGGCTCGAGTGCCGCACGTGCCACACGACGGACGGCTACC
This sequence comes from uncultured Acidobacteriota bacterium, assembly GCA_963812185.1. GTDB lineage: Bacteria > Acidobacteriota > Vicinamibacteria > Vicinamibacterales > JAHECP01 > JAHECP01. The sequence goes on along the minus strand of CAWEUE010000004.1, from coordinate 1,138,231 downwards.
TGGGGATCCGCCGGCTGGTGGCGGGGCTGAGCCCCGGGGCCGTCGAGCGGATCGTCGCCCGGCTGGCCGTGCCGGCGCACGCCGAGGGGCAGCCGTCCGACTGGTCCGGGCCGCAGCCGCGGCTGACCACGTGGCGCGGCCGCCGGATGCCGCCGTTCGCCGGCACCTACGAGGAGCGGCACACGCTCGCGCTCTACCTCTCGCTCGTCGGCGGCGCCACGCGCGAAGGGCTGGCCACGGCGTCGGCCGGCATGCGTGTCTTCGAGGACAACTGCGCGGTCTGCCACGGGCCGACGGGCGACTTCCAGATTCACACCGCGGGCCGCAACGTCCAGGAGCTCTTCTTCCTCATCGGCCGCCTGCCCGAGGTCAACGACATGATGCCGCCCTTCGAGGGCACGGACGCCGAGCGGCGCGCGCTGGCCGAGTACCTCAACACGCGCGACGAGTCTTTGCCCGGAGGAGGCGTGCGATGACACCCGCCATCCCGCAGCCGGATCCCCTCGCCCTCCCCGCGCCCGTCTGGCTGCTCTGGGGACTGCTCATCCTGACGTTCACCCTGCACGTCATCGCGATGAACCTGATGCTGGGCGGGTCGATCATCGGAGCGTTCACGCGGCTGATCGCGCGGCGCGGCGGCCCCGGCGGCGGGAACGCACGGCTCGCCGCGTGGATCGCGCGAGCCATGCCCGTGCTCGTCTCGGCGGCCGTCACGCTGGGTGTCGCCGCGCTGCTGTTCGAACAGGTGCTCTACGGGCGGCTGTTCTTCGTCTCGGCCACGCTCATGGCGTGGTTCTGGTTCGCCGTGATCCCCGTGCTGGTCGTCGCGTACTACGGCACGTACGCGCTGGCGTTCCGCCGCGAGGCGCTCGACGCCCGCGCCCTGGCGCTCGGCTTCGGCACCGCGCTGCTCTTCGTCCTCATCGGCCTGATCTACACGCACAACATGTCGCTGATGCTGCGGCCGGCCGACTTCGTGGCGCTCTACCGCGCCGACCCGCGCGGGCTGCACCTGGCCTGGCAGGACCCCGCGGTGGTGCCCCGCTTCCTCCACATGCTGCTCGGCGCCGTGGCCGTCGCCGGCCTGGGCGTCGTGGGCCACGGCCTCCACGCCCTGAAGCGCGACGCGGCGTACGGCGGATGGGCGGTCCGGCGGGGCGCGCTCTGGTTCGCGGTGCCGACCGCGGCCAACCTGCTCGTGGGCTTCGTCTGGCTCGCCATGCTGCCGCGCGAGATCATGCTGCGCTTCATGGGCACGAACCCCGCCCCCACGCTCGTCCTGGCCATCGGCATGACGCTCGGCCTCACGGCGCTGGCGCTGGTGTTCATGGCCGCCGCTTCCGAGCGCCCGGCGCCCCTCGCCCGGACCGGCATCGGCCTCGCGCTGGCCACGATCGTCCTGATGGTGCTGACGCGCGACTACGTCCGGCAGGCGGCGCTCGACGCCGCCGGCTTCCAGCCGGTCGCCTGGGTGGCGCCGCAGTGGGGACCGATTGCCGTGTTCGTCGTGCTGCTCGTCGCGGCGATCGCCACGGTCGTGTGGATGGTGGTCGCACTCGCGCGTGGGCGGGGCCGCGCGACCGCGTGACAGCGTGACAGGCCCTTGCCTGACCCCTGACCGCTGACCGCTGCCCCCTGACCCCTGTCTAGTCGAGCCGCTTGCGCGAGCGCGACACCGCGAGCGTCGAGATCGCCAGGCCCCAGGCGAGCAGCGCCAGCGCCGACGGCCAGAACGTCTCCAGGCCCACGCCCTTCAGGAAGATCCCCCGCACGATCACCAGGTAGTAGCGCAGCGGGACCAGGTAGGTCGTGTACTGGATGACCTGCGGCATGTTCTCGATCGGGAAGACGAAACCCGAGAGGAAGATCATGGGCAGCAGGAAGAAGAAGACCACGACCATCATCGCCTGCTGCTGGGTCTTCGACACGGTCGAGACGAACAGGCCGAGGCCGAGCGTGCTCAGCAGGTAGACGCCGCTCAGCAGCAGGAGCTGGGCCAGGCTGCCGCGGAACGGCACCTGGAACCACAGCACGGCGACCGCCACCACGAGCAGGACGTCCACCATGCCGATCACGGCGTAGGGCAGCAGCTTCCCGACGACGAGCTCCCAGCGGCGGAGCGGCGTCACGCTCAGCTGCTCGAAGGTGCCCAGCTCCTTCTCGCGCACGATGGCCATCGACGTCAGGTTCGCGGTGATGATGAGCAGCAGCAGGGCCAGCACGCCCGGGATCATGAAGTCGCGGCTGTCGAGCTGCGGGTTGAACCACACCCGGATCGACGGGTGGACCATCCCGCGCACGATCCGCTGCCCGCCGGGCCGCGCCGCGGCCAGCTGCTGGGCGTAGGCCGCCACCAGGTTCGCCGCGTAGCCGAGCGCCACGGTGGTCGAGCTCGCGTCGCTCCCGTCGGCGACCACCTGCACGGTCGCGCCCGCCGCCCCGTGCAGCGCCTGCGCGTATCCCGCCGGAATCGCCAGCGCCATCCACGCGCGGCCGCTCTCGAGGTAGGGGTTGATCTGGCTGTTGCTCGTGACGACGTCCGTGATCGAGAAGTAGGGCGACCCGTCGAACTGCGCGATGAGGTCGCGGCTGGCGGGCGACCGGTCGCCGTCGGCCACCACGACCGGCACGTTCCACACGTCGGTCGTCGCCGCATAGCCGAGCACCGTCAGCTGCAGGATCGGCGCGATGATGACGATGCCGAACAGGCGCGGGTCGCGCGTCAGCTCGATCAGCTCTTTCTGGATGAGAAATAGCGTGCGTCTCATATCGGTGGTCAGCTTCCAGTGGTCGGAGGCCGGAGGCCGGGGGCCAGAGGCCGGCAATCACCTTCTAGATTCGGCATTCGACATTCGCCATTCGACATTCGGAACGCTACCCGTGCTGGCGCGCGAAGCGGACCGACGCCAGGCTGAGCACGACGGCCGCGTAGATCACCATCGCGCCCATCGGCACGCCGAGCGTGTCGAGCGCCGATCCCTTCAGGACGATGCCGCGCAACGCCACGAGGAAGTACCGGGCCGGGACGATGTAGGTGATGAGCTGCAGCACCTTCGGCATGCTCGAAATCGGGAAGATGAAGCCCGACAGCATCAGCGTCGGCAGGTAGGCCAGCAGCAGGCTCATCTGGAACGCCACCTGCTGCGTCTCGGCCACGGTCGACACGAAGAGGCCGGTGCCGAGCGCGCCGACCAGGAAGAGCGAGATCGCGAGGATCAGCGCGCCCCACGAGCCGCGCATCGGCAGGTCGAAGAGCGCCATCGACACGAGGACGATGAGCAGCTCGCCGGCCAGCGACAGCAGGAAGTACGGGATCGACTTCCCCACCACGTACGCGGTCGAGCCGAGTGGCGCCATCCGCACCTGCTCCATCGTCCCGTTCTCCTTCTCGCGGACGATCGAGAGCGCGGTCGAGACGACGGCCGTGATCATCGCGATGTAGGCGATGAGGCCCGGCACGAGGAAGAGCGCGCTGCGCAGCTCCGAGTTGTACCAGATGCGTGTCTCGAGCGAGAGCGGCGGCGCCGCCCGGCTCGCGGCCGTCGCGCCGGGCCCCGACACGCTCGCCAGGATGCGGGTGGCGTACCCCACGACGGTGTTGGCGATGTTGGCGTTGTCGCCGTCGATGATCACCTGCACGTTCGGGTCGTCCGCCTGGCGCAGGCGGCGGCCGAAGCCCTCGGGGATCACGAGCGCCGCCCGGACGGCGTTGTGGTTCATCAGGCTCTCGATCTCGCCTTCCCCGACCACGCGCGCCGTGAAGTCGAAGTAGCCCGAGTTCACGAAGGCCGACACGACGGCGCGGCTCTCGGCCGTGGCGTCGCGGTCCTGCACCGCCAGCGTGACGTGCCGCACGTCGAAGTTCAGCGCGTAGCCGTAGAGCACCAGCAGGAACGCCGGGATGAAGAGCAGCATGAAGAGCATCACCTTGTCCCGGGCGATCTGGCGAAGCTCCTTGCGCGCGACCGCGATCGCTTTCCTCATCAGGCCCCTGCCTTCTCGATCACGTCGAGGAACACGTCCTCGAGCGACGGCTGGACGGTGGCGAGCGACTGGACGACGAGCCCGGCGGCGCGCAGCCGGTCGGCCACGGGCACGTCGGCGGCCCGGGGCGTCCTCAGCACGGCGTGCACCGCCGTGCCGAACAGGCTCGTCTTCTCGACCTCGGGCATCGCGTCGAGCGCCTGCATGGCCGCGACGGGCTGGTCCACGCGCACCTCCACGATCGGCCGGTCGGCGAAGACGTGCTTCACCTCGGCGACCGTGCCCATGCCGATGAGGTGGCCCGCGTGCATGATCGCGACCCGGCCGCAGTGCTCGGCCTCGTCGAGGTAGTGGGTGGTCACGAGAATCGTGACGCCCTCCTCCGCCAGCCGGTCGATCAGACGCCAGAACTGGCGGCGCGAGATCGGGTCCACGCCGCCGGTCGGCTCGTCGAGGAAGAGGAGGCGCGGCTCGTGCAGGATGGCGCAGCCGAGCGCCAGCCGCTGGCGCCACCCGCCCGACAGCTGCGCGCGTGAGCATCAGCTCGCGCCCCTCGAGGCCGGCCATCTCGAGGACGAAGCGCCGCCGCTCGGCGTAGCGCGCGTCGGACAGGCCGTAGAGCCCCGCGAAGAACCGGATGTTCTCGTCCACGGTCAGCGACTCGTAGAGCGAGAAGCGCTGCGACATGTAGCCGATGCGGCTTCTTCACGCCCTCGGGGTCGCGGCCGACGTCCACGCCGCCGACCGTCGCCGTGCCGCCGCTCGGCCGCAGCAGGCCGCAGAGCATGCGGATGGTCGTGGACTTGCCCGCGCCGTTGGCGCCGAGGAAGCCGAAGATCTCCCCCTCGCCGACGTCGAAGCTCACGTCGTCGACCGCGACGAACTTGCCGAACCGGCGGGTCAGGTGCTGGACGTCGATGGCGGACATGGCGTCACCGTCCCAGGCCCGCGCGAGCCTCGCCTCGGCCAGGCGGCTGCTGGCGAGGGTGCGCGTCAGATCGAGCCGGGCCGTGACGAGCGCGACCTGGGCGTCGAGCACCTCGGTGTTGGTCGCGACGCCCTGGCGGTAGCGCTCGGTCACGACGCGGTGCGCCTCGGCCGCCGCGCGCACGCCGACCTCGGCGGCGTCGATGGCGGCGAGGCTCGACGACAGGTCCAGGCGCCGCTCGCGCACGTCGGTGTCGAGGCTCGTGTCGAAGTCGAGCAGCTGCTCGCGGGCCGCGCGCTCGTTGGCGCTGCGCCTCGGCGACGGCGGCCGCCACGCGCCCGCCGTCCCAGGCGGACCACGAGACCGTTGACGCCGACGTCCCACGAGCTGTTGAACTCGGCCGCGCGGGGGAAGATGCGCGGGTTGGGCCGCGCGTAGTCCACGCCGCCCGTGACCGCGATCTGCGGCCGCGCCGCGGCCGCGGAGGCCTCGCGCACCGCCGCCGCCGCGTCGATGTGCCGGGCGATCGCGAGCCGGTCCGGGCGCGCCGCCTTCGCCGCCTCGACGAGCGCCGGCACCGGCTCGGCGGGGGCCGACGCCGGGGTCAGCGCCTGTTCGGGCTCGACGGGCGTGTCGGGCCGCAGGCCGACGAGACGCCGGAGGTCGGTGGCCGCCGCGTCGGCGCGGTTGCGGGCGTCGATGAGCTGTACCTGCTCGCGCGCCCGCGCCGCCTCGGCGCTCAGCACGTCGTTGGGCGGGACGAGCCCCACGGCCTGGCGGTTCTTCACGTCGGTCAGGTGCGCGTCGGCGAGCCGCAGCCCGTCCTCGAGCACGCCGACCGTCGCGCGCGCGGTCACCAGGGCCCAGTAGGCGCGCGTGATCTCCAGGCGCAGATCCTCGCGGGTCGCGTCGCGCTCGCCGACGGCCGCGGCGGCCTCGGCCTTCGCCGCCCGCTCCAGCGCGTCGGCGCGGCCCGCGGTGTAGATGGGCCAGGCGAGGTCGAGCCGCGCGCGGTAGTTGTCGGGGACGTCGGGATAGATCACGTTGAAGGCGCCCGACGGCAGCGCGATGCCGAACGCGTCGATGTGGTTCGTGCGCGTGTAGCCGCCCAGCACGGACACCTGGGGCCGCACGGCGGCCTCGCGGCCCCGCACCCGCGCCTCGGACGCGTCGGCCCGCGCCGTCATCGCCGCCAGGCGGTGGCTGGCCTCCAGCCCCCGCGCGATCGCGGCGTCGAGCGTCAGGCGCACCGGCGCGTCCTGAGCGCGCACGGCCGGCGTGGCGAGCACGGCCGCCCCGAGCCCCATCACGATTCCGAGTCTCTTCACCCGCATCATGCTTCCCCTTCCGCCGCAGCTCTCGAGCCGTGAGCCGTGGGCCCTGCGCCGTCCGCCGTGACCTTTTCGATGAACACGTCCTCGAGCGTCGGCGCGATGGGCCGGATGCTCGAGACCTCGATCCCGGGCCGCGCCGCGAGCGCCGCCTGCAGGCGCGCGACCGCCGCGTCGGCGGAGCCGGCCTGGCAGCGCACGTGCGCGCGCTCGCCGAACAGCTGCACGTCGGCCGGGCTGGTGAGCGCGCGCAGCACCTCGGCCGCCTCGCGGTGCGGCTCGGCGACGACCTCGATGAGCGTGCCGGCGAAGGCGCGCTGCAGCGCGGCGGGCTCGTCGAGCGCAAGCCGCCGGCCGTCGTGCATCAGCGCCACGCGCATGCACCGCTCCGCCTCGTCCAGGTAGGGCGTCGCCATGACGATCGTCAGGCCCTCCTGGAGGAACTCGGACAGCAGCTTCCAGAACTCCCGGCGCGACACCGGGTCGACGCCGGTCGTCGGCTCGTCGAGCACGATCAGCTTCGGCTCGTGCACCAGCGTGCAGGCGAGGGCGAGCTTCTGCTTCATGCCGCCCGAGAGCTGGTCGGCGAGCCGGCCGCGGAACGGCGCGAGCTGCGTCATCGCGAGCAGCCGGTCGCGCCGCGCGCGGTAGCCGCTGACGCCGTGAATCTCCGCGAAGAACGCGATGTTCTCGTCGATCGAGAGGTCGCCGTAGAGGCTGAAGCGCTGCGACAGGTAGCCCACCATGCCGGTGACGGCGCGGTGCTCCCGGACCGGATCGCGGCCGAAGAGCGCGGATCGTCCCCCGGTCGGGCTTGCAGCAGCCCGCACATCATCCGGATGAGCGTCGTCTTGCCCGCCCCGTCCGGGCCGATGATCCCGAACATCTCGCCGGCGTGGATCTCGAGGGACAGGTCCGTGACGGCCTTGACGGCGCCGTAGGACCTCGAGACCTGATCAACCGTCACTGCATCCATGGCTGGAGACCCTGCTCAATGCTCTACTTCAGGTCCAGAACCGCCTCCACCGGCATCCCCTGCTTCAGCACGCCCTTCGAGTTGTCCACCGTGACCTTCACGCGGTAGACGAGCTTGGCGCGCTCGTCGGCGGTCTGCACGTTGCGCGGCGTGAACTCGGCCTTCGGCGACACGAAGGTCACGGTGCCCTCGATCCGCTGGCCCGCGTCGGTCACGAGCGTCGCCTTCTGGCCCAGCGTGATGCGCGGCACGAGCGGCTCGTCCACGTACACGTTCGCCCAGGCGTGGTCGAGGTCGGTCACGACCACGATCGGCGACCGGGGCGCGACGATCTCGCCGGCGTCGGCGACCTTGGTGGAGACCACGCCGGCGAGCGGCGAGGTGACGGTCGCGTCGGCGAGGCTCTTCTCCACCACCTTGATCTGCGCCTCGGCCGTTGCGACCCGCGCGCGGGCGACGTCGATCTCCTCCCGGCGCGCCCCCGCGCGCAGGCGGGCGAGCGTCGCGCGGGCCGCCGCCACGCGCTCCCCGGCCGCGTCGAGCCGCGCCTGCGCCAGGTCGCGGCGCGTCCGCGCGTCGTCGCGCTGCTTCTCCGAGCCCGAGCTGGTCTGGAGCAGCGACTCGAAGCGGGCGAGGTCGGACGAGGCCGAGGCGAGCTCGACCTGCGTCGCCTTCACGTCGGCCTCGGCCGAGGCGACCTGGGCCTCGGCCAGGTGGAGGTCCTCCACGCGCGCGCCGGCCAGCACGAGCCGCAGCTGGGCCTGCGCCTGCTCGCGATCGGTGCGCAGCCGCGCGAGCGCCAGCCCGGTGTCGGCCGTGTCGAGCTGCGCGACGACCTGCCCTGCGGTCACGCGATCCCCCTCGTCCACTTTCAGGTCGAGGATGCGGCCGCCCACCTCGGGCGCGACCTGCACGTCGGTCGCGTCGACGTAGCCCGACACGCGGATCTGGTTGACGGGCGCCTCCTGGCGGCAACCGGCCGCCGCCAGGGCGGCGGCGAGCACGGGAATGGACAGGCGGTGCGCGAGGCTCACGGTGTTCACGATCGTCTCCCTTGTCTGGACGGCCGGCCCTCCGGCGCCCGCGGGACGGGGTCGAGGGTGGCCAGGGTCGCGTGCACGATCTGCTCGAGCACGTCGTCGGGCGGGATCGGCGGCAGTCCGCTGACTTTGTCCAGGCGGACCCGGACGGGCTCGGTGACGAAGTACAGGATGAGCGGGCCGACGATGCCGAAGTGCAGCAGGAGCGGGTGGACCGGACGGAACGTGCCGCGCGCGACGCCCGCGGCGACGATCCGGCCGAGCGTGGCGGGGATCTGCGCGATCAGGCCGAGGGTGGCCTGATCGACGTGGCGGCCGCCGCCGGCGACCTCGCGCAGCCACATGGGCGGAAAGTGCGGCCGGATCTGGGCCTCGGCGGTGATCGCCAGGACGAACGCGCGGATCTTGTCGCGCGGGTCGGCGTCGCTCTCCTCGACGGCGTGGAGGCGGTCGAGCACGGCGCGGATGAACTCGCGGAAGACCTCGCCGTAGAGGGCCGCCTTGCCGCGGAAGTGGTAGTAGATCATCGCCTTGTTCAGGCGGGCGGCGCGGGCGAGGCGGTCCATGTTGGCGCCGTCGAAGCCGCGGGCGGCGAACTCGTGGGCGGCGGCGGCGAGGATGCGGGTGCGCGAGTCGGGGCGCGTGCGCGTGCTGTGCATGACTAACTCGTTAGTTAATGTAACTAACTGTATAGTTAATGTCAAGCCCGCCAGGACCACCCCCCTACGTGACGGCCGGCCCCGTTCCAGGCTACAATCCGCGCGCTCTTCCCGACCAACCCTGCGTCCCGGAGGCCCCATGTCCCGAGGTCTGCGTCTCGCGCTCGTCGCCCTCGCCGCCGTCGTGATCGTCCTAGCCCTCGCCGTCACCGCCACCGTCGGCTGGCGGCCCCTCCTCGGGCCGCGCGCCCGGGCCCTCACCGACCGTACCTTCCCGGCCACGCCGGAGCGGCTCGCCCGCGGCCAGTACCTCGTCACCGCGGTGGCCGGCTGCCTCGTGTGCCACTCCGAGAACGACCGCACCGCCCACATGGTCGTGAAGGCCGGAACCGAAGGCGAGGGACGCAGCATGGCGCTCGAGGACGTCCCCTTCGTCTCCAGCGCCAACCTCACCGCGGACCGCGAAACCGGCGTCGGCGGCTGGACCGACGACATGCTGGCCCGGGCGATCCGCGAGGGCATCGGCCACGACGGCCGCACGCTCTTCCCGCTGATGCCCTACCAGAACTACCGCCACATGTCCGACGAGGACCTCGCGGCGGTCATCGTCTACATCCGGACGTTGAAGCCCATCCACAAGCCGACGCCGCCGCCGGCCATCCCCTTCCCCGTCGACCGGCTGATCAACGCCGTGCCCCAGCCGATCGACGCGCCGGTCGCCGCGCCCGACCGCTCCGACCCGGCGGCCTACGGCCGCTACCTGGCGACGATCGCGAGCTGCAGCGACTGCCACACGCCGATGGACGACCACAACCAGCCCATCGCGTCGCTGCCGTTCGCCGGCGGGCAGCTGATCCAGGGATCGTCCAAGCGCGTCGCCGCCGCGAACCTCACGCCGGACCCGTCGGGCATCCCCTACTACGACGCGGATCTCTTCGTGAACTTCATGCACACCGGCTTCGTCGGCGCGCGCGAGGTGAGCGACGCGATGCCCTGGGCGAGCTACGGCAAGATGACGGACGAGGACCTGCGCGCGATCTTCGCCTACCTGAAGACGCTCAAGCCGGTGAAGCACCGCATCGACAACGACCTCCCGCCCACCGACTGCCCCGTGTGCGGGAAGAAGCACGGAGGGGGGAACAAGAACAGGATCGCCGATTGATCAGAGTTTCTCTCTGAGCCTCGCGTAGCCCGCGCGGCTGAGCGGGATCTTCGTCCCGTCCTTCAGGATGGCGATCCGGCTGTCCTTCGCGTACAGCTCCACGCGCGCCAGCCGGTCGACGTTGAGGATGTAGGAGCGGTGGACGCGGACGAACTGCCCGGGGTCGAGGTCGGCCTCGAGCGCGGCGAGCGTCTGGTCCTTGAGGAACGACCGCCCGCGCGCCTTGAACGCCACGTAGTCGTCCTGCGCCTCCACGTAGTCGATCTCGGCGCACGGCAGCACGTGCACCTGCGCGCCGTCGCGGATGAGCACGCGCTCGGCCGGCTCGGTGCGGGGCCGCGCGTCCCGCCGCAGGGCCTCCGTCTCCAGCCGATCGCCGCGGGCCAGCCGGTCCGCCGCGCGCGCGAGGGCCTCGGCCAGGCGCTCCGCGCTGAACGGCTTGAGCAGGTAGTCGACCGCGTGCACCTCGAACGCCTTCAGCGCGTACTCGTCGTAGGCGGTGACGAAGATCACGGCCGGCCCGCGCCCCAGCAGCTCCAGCACCTCGAAGCCGTCGAGCTTGGGCATCTGGATGTCGAGCAGCAGCAGATCCGGGTGCCGCTCGGCGACGGCCTTCACGGCCTCGAAGCCGTTGGCGCACTCGGCCACGATCTCGACCTCCGGGTGCGCCGCGAGCATCTCCCGCAGCACGGCCCGGGCCAGCGCCTCGTCGTCCACGATGACGACGCGCAGCGGCGTGCCGCTCATGACATCTCCTTCCCCGCCCCCGACCCGCCGGCGGCGCCGTCCTCGTCGGCGGGCAGCGTCAGCTCCACCCGGAAGACCCCGTCGCGCTCGGCCACGTCCACCCGCGCCTCGTCGCCGAACGCGGTGACCAGGCGGCCGCGCACGTTCGCGAGGCCCACGCCCGCGCCCGCGCGGCCGCGCCGGTCGGGGTCGCACGGATTCTCCACGCGAATCGTCAGGCGGCCGCCGCGCCGCGCCGCCCGCACGTCAATGGTACCTCCCTCGACGAGCCCCGCGATCCCGTGCCGCACCGCGTTCTCCACGATGGGCTGGAGGAGGAGCGGCGGGACCGTGCAGGCCTCCGCGCCGGGCTCGAGCGTCACGTCCGCCCGCAGGCGGTCGGCGAAGCGCACCTGCTCGATCCCGAGGAACTGCCCGATGAGCGCGGCCTCTTCACCGAGCGTGATGCGCTCGCGCGCGCCCAGCTTCAGGCTGAGGCGCAGAAAATCGCCGAGCAGGAGGCACATGTGCCGGGCGCCGGCCGGGTCGGCCGTCGTCAGGGCGCTGATCGAGTTCAGGCTGTTGAACAGGAAGTGCGGGTCGATCTGCCGGCGCAGCGCCTTGAGCTCGGCCTCCCGCGCCAGCACCCGCAGCTCGAGGGCGCGCCGCTCGGCCGCGCGGGACCGCTCGACCGCGAGGGCGAGGTAGTGCAGCGCGGCCGCCAGCAGGAACAGCAGCGCGCCCACGGCCAGGACGACGGCCGCCACGCCGCGCCCCAGCCGCACGTCCTCGCCCGGCAGCGCCGCGCCGAGGGCCATCACGCCGAGCTGGATGGCCAGCAGCCAGACGAAGCTGGACACGAGGGCGGCCGGCAGCCAGGTGCCGAGCAGGCGCGGCGCGCTCACCGTTCCGATGGGCAGCACGCGGCACAGGTACCACGGCGCGAGACAGACGAACGCGTAGACGAGGGCCGCCGGCGCCGCGATGGCCGCGGCCCCCGGCCATCGGAACCCGCCCGCCAGGACGAGGCCGGCCGCGAGGCCGGCCGCCAGCGGCGTCCACGCCACGAGGTAGAGGATCAGGCGAGCGCGGCTCGCGAGGATTGGGTGCATGCTGTCGCCGGCGGGCGCCCGAGCGCCATCAGTTCTTCACCTCCACGCCGCCCATCACGACCGTGCCCGTGACGACGAGGTGCTGGGTCGCGTCGAGCGGCGGGTGCGTGCGGTTCTCGACGCCGCCGAGCAGCGGCAGCGTGCGGGCGTCGACCGCCCAAGCCTCCGGCACGACGATCTCCACGCCGCCCCAGAAGGCGAACACGTCGAGGACCGCCGGCTCGGCGCCGATGACGGCGCCGCGCAGGTCGATCTTGCAGCCGCCCATCACCGCCGTGACGTCTCCGCCCTTGAAGTCGCGCGACGCGATCTTCCGGTGCACGCCGCTCATGATCGCCACGGCGCGCACGGCCGACCCCTCGTCGGCGCCGCACGCCGGGCTCCCCGAGAAGGCCCGCCACAGGATCGACGCCCCGACGAACACCAGCAGGAGGGGCCAGAAGTCCAGGGGATGGAAGTAGACGTAGTGGAACTGGTACAGCAGCAGCCAGACGCCGACGAAGATCCAGATGAACCCCGCCAGGTGCCGGCCGGTGCGGTGCGCGTCCGCGAGCGACGTCACGCCGATGGCGATGAACACCACCGGCCAGATCCGCAGCACCTCCCGCGCCTCCATCACGCCGAGGTTGTCCAGCAGGAAGAGGACGCCGATCGCCACGACGACGAGGCCGAAGACCACCCGCGACAGGGAGACGCCGGCGCGATCACCCCTCATGGTCGTCCTCCAGGCGCCGCCGGCGGCGCCCCGGGACCACGCCGCTCCAGATGGCGCTCAGCCCCGCGATGACGATGAACAGCGGCCACGACTCGTCGAGCTCGAGGACGCGGGTCGTGTGCAGCAGCATGATGACGCCGGTGCCGGTCAGCCAGAGGCCGCCCCGGCCGCGCCGCTCCGCGGCGTGGCCGAGGCCCCAGATGATCAGGAGGACCGGCCAGTAGCGGCTGAAGGCGTGGGCGAACATCATCCGGTCGGCCAGGAACATCAGGCCGACCGCGATCAGGACGACCCCCAGCACGATCTGGCTCGTCCGGCTCCGGCTCTCCGATCTCATCGTCTGCACCGTGCTTTCCGCGTCACAGCCAGCGCGCCAGCGCCCACCAGGCGTCGGCGAGCATGGCGGCCAGCGCCCGCACCGCCGGCGTGACCGACCCCTGCTGCAGGGACTCGGCGACGGCCACGGGCCGCGAGAGCGCGAGCCAGATGGCGCAGACCGCCACCGCCAGGGTCACGGTCCCCACCGCCACGGTCAATCCCATCCACCGGCGTTCGTCCGTCATGTCCGTGCCTTCCATGTGGGAGATTACGGCGGACGCGGCAAGAGTGCCCGGCGATTCCGGCGAACGGCGGAACGGGGGCGGTGAACGGAGAATGAGCCACGGAAATCGCCACGGAAACAGCCACGGAAATCGACACGGAAAACGCCACGGAATGCTAGTCGGCGCGGCGCTCTCTCCGGGCCAGGGCGAAGCCGGCGGTGAGCACGGCCAGGCCGGCCGCGACCAGCGTAATGGCCCACGCGGGCCGGTCGAACCACTGGTAGTGGTCGGCGAGCAGCCAGAGCGCCCACGCCGAGTTGATGAGGCCCGCGTAGTAGAAGGCCTTCCGCTGGCGGGCGTGGCTGAGGACGGCCATCGTGACGGCCAGGGCGAGGTAGAACCAGTCGAAGGCGCGCGCGTACTCGCCGGTCTCGTTGAGGTACCCGAGCGGCTCGAGCACGGCGAAGGGCGTGATCGTGAAGAGCAGCCAGGCGGCGACCTGCACGATCTCGGAGCCCCGGCGCTCGATCAGCGAGGCCACGACGTAGAAGAGCACGCCGTTGACCGTCATGGCCGTCAACGTGTCGATCAGCGCGGGGCTGCTCACGTCGGGCGCCTGCAGCGCCCGGAGCGAGACGCCGAGGTAGCCGAACAGGCGGCCGTCGAGCGCGAGCAGCTCGACGACGGCCACTAGAAGGACGGCCGCGCCGACGTAGAGCGGGCGGCTGAACCAGGGGCGCCCGCCGCGCTCGAGCCGCCAGGCGGCCGCGCCGTAGACGGGCACGAGCGGCGCGACGAGCAGCGCGACGCGATCCCACCGCCCCGCGTCGATCCAGTGGCGCAGGCCGAGGTCCCCGGCGACGGCGAGCGCCAGCAGCAGCACGACGAACGTGCAGACGGTGCTGAGCGCCACCGTGCGCGTGCGCAGCGCCAGCCAGCCGCACCAGGCGGCCGCGGCCAGCGTCGTGAGCTGGAGCTGGCGGTTGGACACCGAGCCGTCCAGGAAGATCTGCCCGGCGACGCCGGCGTCCACCCGCCACAGCCCGGCCTCGTGGAACAGGATCAGCAGGAAGAGCGGCAGCAGCCCGGCGCCGGCCAGGTAGAACGCCACCGCGACGGCCTGGTGCTCGCGCCGGTAGAGGTAGTGCCCGACCAGGTTGAGGCCGAGAAACGGCAGGCCCAGCACGAGGAACGGCCGCCAGACCCCCTCGACGGCGCCGTAGACGCGGTCGGCGGCGAAGTAGAACAGGCTGCCCGCCACGAGGAAGAAGGCGCCGAGATAGAGCGCGATCTGGGAGTACGAGAGCACGCGGCTCTCGACGATCCAGTCGTCCTCGCGGCGATCGAGCTGGCGGTACGCGCCGCGCAGCCGCGCCGCCTCGTGCGGGTAGATCAGCTTCAGGCGCGCCCACTCCGCGATCTGCTCGAGGTGCGGCACGAGGCGCGTTCCGAGCGCGGCCGCGTAGGCGGTCGGCCGCGCGAGCACCGGCCGCCCGTCGAGGAACCGCCGGAGGTCCTCGGCCATCTCGCGGGCCGACTGGTAGCGCGCCGCCGGCTCCCGCTCCATGGCCTTGAGGGCGATCGCCTGCAGCGGCTCCGGCACCGCGGGGTCCACCTCGACGGGCAGGCGCGGCGTCCCCGCCCGGATCGCCTCCACCGTCTCGCCGGTGTCGTGCCCGGTGAAGGGCGGCGCGCCGCACAGCAGCTCGTACAGGATCACGCCCAGCGCGTAGATGTCGGCGCGCGCGTCGATCGGCCGGTCCGGGTCGAGCTGCTCCGGCGCGAGGTACGGCAGCGTGCCGCGCAGGTGGCCGCGGGACGGGTCGCGGCCGCTCAGGCCGAAGTCGAGCAGGCGCGGCTCGAGCTGCGCGTCCAGCATGATGTTCGACGGCTTCAGGTCGCGGTGCTGCAGCCCGAGCGCGTGCGCGCCGGCCAGCGCGCCGCACACCTCGGCCACGATCCGCGCGCGCTGTCCGAACTCGAGCGACGGACCGAGCTTCCCCAGCTCGAACCCCTCGACGAGCTCCATGACGATGACTGGCGGGTCGGCGTCGGGCCGGAACTCGTGGATCTGGACGATGCGCCGGTCGTTGAAAAGGGCGAGGGCGCGCGCCTCGCGCAGGAAGTCCTCGAAGCCGGCCGCGAGCGCGCGGTCGCGGCGCAGCACCTTGGCGGCCACGACGCGGCCGAGGCGCAGGTCCTCCAGCTTGTAGACCTCGCCCGTGCCGCCCCCGCCGAGCCGCTCGACCGCGCGGAAGCCGTCGAGCGCGGGCGGCGCCGGCGGCGCGTCCCCGCGCGGCGCCGCTTCGGCGCGATCGAGGGCGGCCGACACGCGCAGGTACTCCCGCACCAGGGCCGCGAGCGGCTCGACGAGATCGGGCCGGCCCTCGCAGAGCGCCTCGACGGGCATCGTCTCGCCCGTGCGCAGGTGGTGCTCCACGAACGCGGTCAGGCGGTCCTCGAGGTCGGCGGGGCGCGTCACGGGGTGTCCTCCGTCATCGCCACGGTCAGGGCCGCCATGGCCCGCGCGAGCAGCATGCGGCATGCGTCTTCGCTCCGGCCGAGCCGCGCCGCGATCTCGCGGTAGCCGAGCTCCTCGAACTTCCGCAGCAGGATCACCTCGCGGTGGTCGTCGGTCAGCCGTTCGATGGCGCGCTCGAGCCGCGCGGTCTCCTCGTCGAGGACGATCCGGCTCGACATCGATCGGAGGTCGGCCGCGATCGCCTGGTGCGCCTCGTCGAGCGGCACGTCCCGCGCCGCGTCGCGGCGCTGGCGCTGGTGGTAGTCGGCGCGGTCGCGAATCTCGTTCTCGGCGATCCGCGTCAGCCACGCCATCATCTCGCCCGCCCCCGCCCCCTCGAGCTGCGGGAGCCGCTCGAACGAGCGCAGCAGGGCGGCCTGCAGGATGTCGCGCGACTCGAGGTGCGCCCGGAGCGTGCGCCCCAGCCGGAGGCGGATGAACGCCAGCAGCCGCGGCGCGAGCCGCTCGTACAGCCGCTCGATCGCCTCGGGCGACCCCGCCTTCGCGTCGCGAACCAGCCGCGTCGTCTCGTCGGAATCCACCGCGCCAAAGCTTAATACAGGCACCCGTCCCTTTCCGTGGCGATTTCCGTGGCGATTTCCGTCGTCATTCCGTGGGCCCTCCGTTCGCTCCTCCCGCGGCTGCCGTCCTTCCAGGCAGGAGGAACATCCATGAGAACCGTGCTCACCGCCGTCGTGACCATCGTGGCCGCCGCGTCAGCCGGCTGCCTGGCGAAGGCCGCCACCCAGACAATCCAGCTCTCCCCTGAAGGGACGGTGAACTGGGTCGCAATCGAACGCGAAGTGCGCTCGACCGAGCGCGATCCGGCCGCCCGGACGGCCGAGGAGCAGACGTACCTGGAGGCCGCGCGCCAGGGCCTGCACCCGGTCGGCCAGGCGCTCGCGGCCCTCGCGCCTTCCTCGCTGCGGACGACGGTCCTGCGCGACCGCCGGCCGTTTCTCGTGCTGACCTGGGCCGAGTTCGATCGGATCGACTGGCTGGCCCAGCGCGCCCTCGATCGGCTGGGCGTGCCCGGCACGTCGGTCCTGGAACGCACTGGGACCGGCTGGCGTTGGACGCTCACGGCGGACCTCTCGGCCGACGCCGACGGCGACGCCGGCGACGTGCTGGTGCCGCTGGCGGACACGGACGGCCCGCTGCGCGTCGTGCTCACGAGCGGACGCTTCACCGCGGCCACCGGTTTCCGCCTGGTGGACGACGACACGGCGGCCGAGCTCATCGAGGATGAGGGCGATCGAGAGAAGGACGACGCCGATCCGAAGGTGCTCGTGTTGTCGTTGACGTGGGAGCCGGCGGAGCGCTAGGCTCGGCTTGTCTGGCACGGACGTTTCACGTCAGGATCGCAGCAGGCACCCGGCCGCTCCCGCGGCCGTTCCCGCGCGCCTGCCCAGAGACCTCGGTTTTGGGGGGTCGGCCGCTTCCCCGGCGGGCGCCCCCGCGATGATGGCTGCGGCCGCGGTGCCGGGTTTCCGGCGTCGCGTTCTCGTCTTCGTCACGGAATCCGCGTCGGTCGCACGCCCGGCTCGGTAGTCGCCGCCCACACGAGGAGGTCGCCATGCCCATTCCGTCCAGCATCGAGAGGTTCCTGGGGGAGCGCGGCGTCCGGTATGACACGCTGACCCACCGCAAGGCCTTCACGGCCCAGGAGGAGGCGGCGGTGGCGCACGTGCCCGGACAGGCGTGGGCCAAGACGGTGGTCTGCCTCGCCGACGGCGAGCCGATCCTGGCCGTCCTGCCCGCGCTCTACAACGTCGACACGGAGCGGCTCGAGCGGCTCTCGGGCGCGCGCCACGTGCGGCTGGCCACCGAGAAGGAGCTCGGGCCGCTCTTCGCGGACTGCGAACCCGGGGCCATGCCGCCGTTCGGCTGCCTGTATGGCCGGCGCGTGTTCGTGGACCAGACGCTCACGATCGACCTCGACATCGTCTTCAACGCCGGCACGCACACCGACGCGATCCGCATGCGCTTCGACGACTTCTCCGAGCTCGTGAAGCCGGCGATCGGCGACTTCGGCATCCGCGTCCAGCACGTGCTGGTCTGACGGCCGGCCCCTGCCGCGCGCCGCGGGCGGCCCCGGCCCTTCGACTGCGCTCAAGGCGCCCCGAGCGAAGTCGAGCGGCGGCGGGCCGCCCGCCGCATTTCGAGGCGCCCCGCCCGCGGTATAGAATCGGAGGGTTCCTTCCCCCCTGAGGACCCATCCGATGACCATGCTCCGTTCCCGACTCCATCCGTTGTGGATCGCCTCCCTCCTGTGGATCGCGCTCAGCCTGCACGGCCAGGCGACGCCGGCCTCGGGCACCGCTTCCGCGAACGCGCCCGACAAGGGCCCGGCCGCGCTGCAGGGCCTCGAGTACCGCGCGATTGGTCCGGCCGCGGGCGGCCGCGTCGACCACGCCGTGGGCGTCCCCGGCGATCCGAACACCTACTACCTGGGCGCGGCGTCGGGCGGCGTCTGGAAGTCGAGCGACGGCGGCCGCGACTGGAAGCCGATCTTCGACGACGAGCCCGTCGCGACGATCGGATCGATCGCCGTCGCGCCGTCGGACCCGAACGTGATCTACGTCGGCACCGGCGAGGCGAACATCCGCGGCAACGTGCAGCTCGGCGACGGCATCTACAAGTCGACCGACGCGGGCAAGACGTGGACGCACGTCTGGGCGCAGAAGGGCCAGATCGGCACGATGATCGTGCACCCCACGGACCCCGACATCGCGTACGCCGCGGTGCTGGGCGACCCGTTCGGGCCGAACCCCGAGCGCGGCGTGTACCGCACGACCGACGGCGGGAAGACCTGGACCCAGGTGCTGAAGAAGGACGAGCACGCGGGCGCGTCCGACATCGCGATGGACGCGTCGAACCCCCGGATCCTCTTCGCGGGCTTCTGGGAGACGCAGCGCTACCCCTGGGATCTGAAGAGCGGCGGCCCGGGCAGCGGCCTCTACGTGTCCCACGACGGCGGCGACACGTGGAAACAGCTGACCGGCCACGGGCTGCCCGACGGCGTCTGGGGCAAGGTGGGCGTGGCGGTGGCGCCGTCCGACGGCCAGCGGGTCTACGCCCTCGTCGAGGCGGAGCACGGCGGGCTCTTCCGGTCGGATGACGGCGGCGCGACGTGGACGCTGGCGAGCGGCTACCGCGGAATCCGGCAGCGCGCCTGGTACTACTCGACGATGACGATCGACCCGACCAACCCCGACATCGTCTGGTTCCCGCAGGTGCCGATGCTGAAGACGATCGACGGCGGGAAGACCATCACCCAGGTCTACGGGATTCACCACGGCGATCATCACGACGTGTGGATCGACCCGGCGAACCCGCGCCGGATGATCAGCGCCAACGACGGCGGCGTGAACATCACGACCGACGGGGGCGGCCACTGGTACGCGCCGAAGCTCCCGCTGAGTCAGTTCTACCACGTGAGCGTCGACACGCACGTGCCCTACAACGTGATGGGCGCCATGCAGGACCTCGGCACGGCGCACGGGCCGAGCAACAGCCTGAACGGGCGCAGCATCCAGCTGAGCGACTGGCACTCGGTGGGCGGCGGCGAAGCGGGCTACGTGATCGCGAAGCCGGACGACCCCGACATCACCTATGCGGGCGACTACTTCGGCTACCTGGCGCGCTACGACGCCCGCACGGGCGCCGCGCGCGACGTGACGCCCTGGCCGGAAAACCCGTCGGGCCACGGCGCCGAGGACATGAAGTACCGGTTCCAGTGGACCTCGCCGAGCGCGTTCTCGCCCTTCGACCCGAACGTCCTCTACTTCGGCGCGCAGGTGGTCTTCGAGACCACCGACGGCGGGCAGACGTGGGCCATCATCAGCCCCGACCTCACCCGGAACGACAAGTCGAAGCAGACGTGGGCCGGCGGCCCGATCACGGGCGACAACACGGGCGTCGAGACCTACGACACCGTGTTCGCCATCGCCGAGTCGCCGAAGCAGAAGGGCGTCATCTGGGCCGGCAGCGACGACGGCCTGGTCCACGTCACGCGCGACGGCGGGAAGACCTGGACGGACGTGACCGGCGCCATGCCGGGCATCCCCCACTGGGGCACGATCGATCTCATCGAGCCCTCGCCCTTCGACGCGGGCACGGCCTACGTGGTCGTCGACAACCACCGCATGGACGACACGCACCCGTACCTGTACAAGACGGCCGATTACGGCAAGTCGTGGACGCGGCTCGACGGCGCGCTGCCCCAGGACGTCTACCTGCACGCGGTGCGCGAGGACCCGGCGCGGCGCGGACTCCTCTATCTCGGCACCGAGCGCGGCGTGATGTTCTCGCCCGACGACGGGACGACGTGGAAGTCGCTCAGGCTGAACATGCCGACCGTCGCCGTGCACGACCTCGTCGTCAAGGACGACAGCCTCGTCGTCGGAACGCACGGGCGGTCGATCTGGATCCTCGACGACCTGATCCCCGTGCGCGACCTGAGCGCGAAGGTCGAGGCCAGTGACGCCTACCTGTTCCGCGCCGCCGACGCCGTGCGGTGGGAGCACGGCACGGGGTCGTGGGCCTCGGAGCCGACGGGACCGAACCCGCCGGCGGGCGCGCTCCTCTACTACTACCTGAAGGAGAAGCCCAAGGGAGACGTCACCATTGAGATCCTCGACGCGCAGGGCCATCACGTCCGGACCCTTAGCAGCCAGCCGGCGAAGGTCGTGGGGTTCACCGACGAGCTGAAGGACGAGAAGGAGGCGGCCAAGAAGGAGGCCCTGCCCGCCCAGGCCGGCGTCCAGCGCGGCGTCTGGGACCTGCGCTACGACGGGGCCCGTCTGATCCAGGGCGGCAAGCTCGATTCGGGCGACCCCGGGACCGGCCCGCTCGCCGTGCCGGGCACCTACACGGCGAAGCTGACCGTCGACGGCCGCACGCTCGAGACGAAGGTCACCGTCCGGCCCGACCCGCGCGTGCACGCGTCGCAGGCCGACCTCGAGGCGCAGCTCGCGCTGGCGCTCGAGGTCCGCGACGACGTCAGCCGGCTGACCGACATGGTGAACTCGATCCGCTCGCTCCGGCAGCAGCTCGAGAACCGCATCGAGACGCTGAAGGGCAACACGGCGGCGGCCGGCCTCGTGAAGCGGTCGCAGGCGATCGTCGATTGGCTGAACGCGCTCGAGGACCAGATGCAGAACCCGACCGCCGAGGTGGTCTACGACATCCTGGCCATGAAGGGCGGCTCGCGGCTCTACTCGCGGATCGGCCCGCTCATGGGCTGGGTGGAGGACGGCCCCGGCGCGCCGACGCAGGGCATGCAGCAGGTCTTCGCGGAGCAGAACAAGGAGCTGGACGGCTACGCGTCGAAGTTCGACTCGCTGGTGTCGGTGGACCTGGCCGGCCTCAACAAGGAGGCCGCGAGCCTGGGGCTCGGATACGTGATTGTGAAATAGAAACCCGTCGGTTCGGGGGTTCGCAGGTGCTCGGGTTCACGGGTTCACAGGTTCGGCGGCTCCGCTGTGACGCGAACCCGTGAACTCGGGAACCTGAGCACTCCCGAACTCCCGAACCCACCGCATCGTGAAATAGAGACCCGTCGGTTCGGGGGTTCGCAGGTGCTCGGGTTCACGGGTTCACAGGTTCGGCGGCTCCGCTGTGACGCGAACCCGTAAACTCGGGAACCTGAGCACTCCCGAACCCCCGAACCCACCGCCTCGTGAAATAGAGCCCCGTCGGTTCGGGGGTTCGCAGGTGCTCGGGTTCACGGGTTCACAGGTTCGGCGGCTCCGCTGTGACGCGAACCCGTGAACTCGGGAACCCTGAGCACTCCCGAACCCCCGAACCCACCGCATCGTGAAATAGAGACCCGTCGGTTCGGGGGTTCGCAGGTGCTCGGGTTCACGGGTTCACAGGTTCGGCGGCTCCGCTGTGACGCGAACCCGTGAACTCGGGAACCTGAGCACTCCCGAACTCCCGAACCCACCGCATCGTGAAACAAAAAACCCGTCGGTTCGGGGGTTCGCAGGTGCTCGGGTTCACAGGTTCGGCGGCTCCGCTGTGACGCGAACCCGTGAACTCGGGAACCTGAGCACTCCCGAACTCCCGAACCGACCGCATCGTGAAATAAAAACCCGTCGGTTCGGGGGTTCGCAGGTGCTCGGGTTCACGGGTTCACAGGTTCGGCGGCTCCGCTGTGACGCGAACCCGTGAACTCGGGAACCCTGAGCACTCCCGAACCCCCGAACCCACCGCCTCGTGAAATAGAGACCCGTCGGTTCGGGGGTTCGCAGGTGCTCGGGTTCACGGGTTCACAGGTTCGGCGGCTCCGCTGTGACGCGAACCCGTGAACTCGGGAACCCTGAGCACTCCCGAACCCCCGAACCCACCGCATCGTGAAATAGAGACCCGTCGGTTCGGGGGTTCGCAGGTGCTCGGGTTCACGGGTTCACAGGTTCGGCGGCTCCGCTGTGACGCGAACCCGTAAACTCGGGAACCTGAGCACTCCCGAACCCCCGAACCCACCGCATCGTGAAATAGAGACCCGTCGGTTCGGGGGTTCGCAGGTGCTCGGGTTCACGGGTTCACAGGTTCGGCGGCTCCGCTGTGACGCGAACCCGTAAACTCGGGAACCTGAGCACTCCCGAACCCCCGAACCCACCGCCTCGTGAAATAGAGCCCCGTCGGTTCGGGGGTTCGCAGGTGCTCGGGTTCACGGGTTCACAGGTTCGGCGGCTCCGCTGTGACGCGAACCCGTGAACTCGGGAACCCTGAGCACTCCCGAACCCCCGAACCCACCGCCTCGTGAAATAGAGACCCGTCGGTTCGGGGGTTCGCAGGTGCTCGGGTTCACGGGTTCACAGGTTCGGCGGCTCCGCTGTGACGCGAACCCGTGAACTCGGGAACCTGAGCACTCCCGAACTCCCGAACCCACCGCATCGTGAAACAAAAAACCCGTCGGTTCGGGGGTTCGCAGGTGCTCGGGTTCACAGGTTCGGCGGCTCCGCTGTGACGCGAACCCGTGAACTCGGGAACCTGAGCACTCCCGAACTCCCGAACCGACCGCCAAGCAAGCCGTCGACCACCTAGTGAGCCGAGTGCGCGAGCGCGCCAAGCGCGCGAGCGATCGCATCCCCCGCCGCGCGACAGTCGTCCGCCGTGATTCCGTAGTGCGTGACGGCCCGGAGGCGGTTGGCGCCGAAGGGCCAGATCAACACGCCCTCCTTCGCCGCGGCGTCGCGCAGCGCCAGCGCCCGCTCGGCGTCCGGCATCCGGAAGATCACGATGTTGGTCTGCACGGTCGCCGGGTCGAGGTCCACGCCCGGCAGCGGCGCGAGGCGCCCGGCCAGCAGCCGCGCGTTCGCGTGATCCTCCGCCAGCCGCTCCACCATCGTCGTCAGGGCGACGATGCCCGCCGCCGCGAGGACGCCCACCTGGCGCATGCCGCCGCCGAGCATCTTGCGGACGCGGCGCGCGCGGTCCACGAAAACCTCGTCGCCGGCGATGAGCGAGCCCGCCGGCGCGGCCAGCCCCTTCGACAGACAGAGCTGCACCGACGAGACGTGGCGCGTGAAGTCCGTCACGGGACGCCCGGCCGCGATGACGGCGTGGAAGAGCCGCGCGCCGTCGAGGTGCACCGGCACGCCGTGCCGCGCGGCGAGCGTGGCGACCTCGGCCATGTACTCGGGCAGGAGCACGGCACCGCTGCAGCGGTTGTGCGTGTTCTCCAGGCAGACGACGCCCGCGGGCGCCGCGTGGTAGTCGCCCGCCGACGGCCGGAAGGCCGCCTCGAGCGCCGCGAGCGGCAGCGTGCCGTCGGGATTGGTCGGAATCGGGTGATAGACGAGCCCGCCGAGCGCCGACGCGCCGCCCGCCTCGTAGTGGTAGATGTGGGCCTCGTCCCCGACGAGCACCTCGTGGCCCCGCGTCGCGTGCGCGAGCAGCGAGGCGAGGTTCCCCATGGTGCCGCTCGGCACGAAGACCGCGGCCTGCTTGCCGAGCAGGTCGGCCGCCAGCCGCTCGAGGCGGTTGACCGTGGGGTCCTCGTGAAAGACGTCGTCGCCCAGCTCGGCGCGGGCGATGGCGTCGAGCATGGCCGGCGTCGGCAGCGTGACCGTGTCGCTCCGCAGGTCGATCATTCTGGGGAGAGTATACCCTCCCGGTTCGGAGGTTCGGGGGTTCTCGGGTTCGCAGGTCCTCGGGTCCACCAGCGCCCAGCGCCGAGAGCCTAGTGTCCCCCGTAGCTCAGCTCGCCCGCCGTGATGTCGATCGGCAGCCGGTTCGCGGGCGGCGGCAGCGGGCACGTGGCGAACGCCGTGAAGGCGCAGGGCGGGCTCTCCAGCTTGTTGAAGTCGAGCACCACCGTGCCGTCGTGAGGCAGGTCCGTGTAGAGGAAGCGGCCCGCGTGGTAGGTCTCGCGGCCGTTCGTGCCGTCGCCGATGATGAAGAAAAGCTGCCGGGCGTTCGGCGACTCGACGACCGGCACGAGACGGAGCGTCCGCCCCTTCACCGTGAGCTCGACGTAGCCGGGCCCGGTCATCTTCACCGTGTCGCCGAGAATGTTGGGCACGTCCACGATCTTCGGCTCCGGGTAGGGCACGAACCGCGCGGTCACGCGCCAGGCCGGGTCGATCGGGTACCAGCGCTCGCCGGTGAACGAGCGCCGCGCGGCGCTGTCGGCGTCGCGCAGACGGATCCCCGTGCGCTCGCCTCGCACGATCACGAACATCGTCAGGTGGTTCACCTGGATCGAGACGGGCCTCGCGCCGCCCCGCAGGACGACGTTCTCGACCGGATTCCCTCCGGAGGTGACGTGCGTGCCCGGCTCGGCCTGGAACCGCACCGCGCCGTCCCGGAAGTCGAGCACGCCGAGGCGCGCGGGCGCCGAACCGGCGGGCAGCACGATGGCGTTCGACGGGTCGGCGCCGACGCGCGTCAGCCCGGGCTTCAGCCAGAACAGCCCCGACACGGTCAGCCACCCGTTGTCCGCCCGGAGCACCGCCTCGTGGTCGGCGCGCCACCGCCGGATCTCGGCGTCGTAGCCCGCGCGCGCCGACAGCGCCGCGCTCGCGGCCGTCGCGAGCGCGAGCGCGAACACCAGGCGGCGACCGGCGGCAGCGGATGTCATGGCTGCAATCCTGCCTGTGGGGGCCGGCTTCGGCCGGCCCTGGGCCGCCCGAAGGCGGCCCCACGCTCGACTTCAGTGCGCGCCGGACCTACGCCGCGGCGCGCCTGCCACGATAGGTGAACGTGGCGTAGCCGACGATCATGCCCAGGATGCCACCCGGAAGCATGATTTGCCAATAGTAGTGCTCCCCCGTCTCGGCCGGCATCAGCGCGACCAGCAGCGCGAAGAACAGGCCGATCGCCAGGCCGATGAGGACGCCGGCGGTCAACGACCGCAGCTTCCGGGCGAAGAGCCCGATGAGCAGGCCGGTGATGACACCCTTGAAGGTGGAGCCGATCACGATGCCGACGATGTAGGGCGCCGTTTCAGGCGCGGACACGAGCGCGGACAGGCCGTCGAAGATGCCGAGGATTCCGCCGAGCAGCATGCCGAAGACGGGCTTGTTCATGGGTGGTGTCCTCCACCTGCACTGTTAAACGGACGCCGGCGTTCCTTTAGCCCTGGGTCTCGAGCTGACTGCAGGGGCCGGCTTCAGCCGGCCCCCGCTCAGGCGCCGCCCAGCCACAGCAGAGCCACCCGCATCGCCAGATACGACAGCACCAGCGCGATGGGCACGCGGTAGACGCGCGCGAACCGGGCCAGACGCTCGCCAGGCCCTTCCGCGTGCGCCTCGACCGCCTCTCCCGCCCGGTACCGGGACACGTCGCGGCCCAGGGCGCCGACGTCCGGGTACCGACCGCGCGGGTCGGGCGCCTGCGCCTTCGCCCAGATGGCGCGAAGCGCCCGCGGAAGGCCGGCGGATCCGTCTTGCGAGCCGGGCGGCAGGCCGGTCAGCATGAACCGCAGGATAGCGCCGAGGCCGAACACGTCGGCCCGCTCGTCGATCGCACGGTCGCCGCGCGCCTGCTCGGGCGCCATGTAGCCCGGCGTGCCGAGGACGGTGCCGTGCCCGGTGGCGGGGCCGGCGCGTCCGGGCTCCACCCCCGCCGCCGCGCCCGTCCGATCCGGTCCGTGCAGCACCTTGGCCACGCCCCAGTCGAGCACGAGCACCTCGCCGAACTCACCCACCATGACGTTCTCGGGCTTGAGATCGCGATGGATGACGCCGCGTGCGTGGGCAAAGGCCACCGCGTCGCAGATCCGCTCGAAGACGCCGAGCAAGTCGGGGATCGGCCGGCCGGCCCGCACGTGCGCGTCCAGCCGCTCGCCGCGCACGCGCTTCATGACGTAGTAGATGCGCCCGTCCGGCAGCGTGCCCACGTCGTGAATGGGCACGATCCCCGGGTGCTCGAGCCGGCCGAGGATGCGCGCCTCCTGGCGCAGCCGCGCGGCGGTGTCCGGCGTCACCGTGCCCAGCACCTTGATGGCGACCTCGCGGCCGAGCTCCCGGTCCCCGGCCAGGTACACGGCGCCCATCCCGCCGCGCCCCAGCAGGGACCGCAGCTCGTAGCGCGTCCCGGAGAAGTCGGGTGACTCCGTCACGCGGCGCAGGTGGTCGAGCGTGCCGTCCGAGAGCCAGGTCATCGCGGCGTGATTCCCAGGAGGACCTTCGCTTCGTCCTCGAACTCGCCGTCGCTTCCGCAGATCCCGCGCAGGCGCTCGAGCACGAGCCGGCGCAGCTCGCGCCGCGCCGCGGCGAGGCGGTTGGTGACGTCGGTGACCGTCGTGCCGAGCCCGGCGGCGAGCGCGCCGTACGTGGGACGGCCGCCGGGCGCGTCCTCGCCCTCGAGGTCGTAGCGCCGGAACAGCTCGAAGTCGCGCGGCCGGCCGCGCGCGGCGCACTGCGCGCGGAGGTCCTCGACGGCCAGGCCGAACAGGCTGCGCACCCACTCGCGATGGAAGTACTCGTCGAGGTCCGTCGTGTCCACCACCTCGTGCCGCCGGATCTCGCCTTCGGCGGTCTCGAAATCCAGCGCGACGAGGACGTGCGCGCCGCCGCGCTTCAGCCGCCGGGCCGCCTTCCGCTCGTTCGCCACGAGCCCGTCGAGGCACACGCGGAGGAACGTGCGGAAGCGCGCCTTCGCGGGCTCGAACCGGTCGAAGAACCGCTTCTCCATGGCGAGCGCGAAGAACTGCTGGGTCAAATCCTCGGCCTCCTCTCCCGAGGCGCGCCACCGGAGGCGCAGGTACTTGTAGACGGGCTTCCAGTACGCGGCCACGAGCGCCTCGAGCGCGTCGCGGCGGACGACCACGTCGTCGCTGCACGCGGCGAGAACGATGGACCGCCGGGTCTCGGGGAACCGGCCCGGGTCGTGAAGGTGCGGCATGAGGAGGATGGGCCGGGCCCGCGCCCGACGTGCCGGTAGCATAGCAGGCGCCGGGGCCGGAGTGTCCCCTCACGGGACGCGGGCGTTCGCGGCCGGACACACCGCCGCGCCCACGCCAGGGTCGCTCTGGCCACAAGTCGTTGTCTCCCAGAGATCTGTGCCGATCCGTGCGCGTTGGCATGGGTCTGGCTGAAGGACGGTGTTCCCGTCACCACAGAGGATTCCATGCTGCAGGACGTGCGCCACGCCACCCGCATGCTGATCAAGGACCGGAGTCTCGCCCTGGTGGCGCTGCTCTCGCTCGGTCTCGCGATCGGCGCGAACACCGCGATCTTCAGCTTCGTGGACGCGGTGCTCCTGCGCCCGCTGCCGGTCGACCATCCCGATCGCGTCGTCTACGTGACGACAACGGTGAGCCGGACCATCGTCGAGCGGCGCGGTACGTCCTATCCCGACTTCCTCGACTGGCGCGAGGGCAGCCACGCGTTCTCGGCCCTGGCCGCCTTCTCGACGACGACGGTGACGCTGACCGGCGGGGACGCCGCCGAGCGCGTGCCGGCGGAGTTGGCCTCGCCCGCCTACTTCGACATCCTGAGCGTCCGGCCGATTCGCGGCCGGCTCTACACCAGTCTAGAGAATCGGCCGTCGGCGCCGCCGGTGGCGCTCGTCGGCGAGGCGCTCTGGCGCCGCCGCTTCGGCGGCGACGAGAGCCTGATCGGCCAGCCGGTCCAGCTCGATGGCACCGCCGTCACGATCGTCGGCGTGCTCCCGGCCGGATTTCACGGCCCGTACGGCGGAACCGAGATCTGGCTGCCCATCGGGCAGACAGCAGTCGGCGGCCGCGGCCGGTGGCTCGACAGCCGCGGCACGCGGTGGCACGAGGTGCTCGGCCGCCTGCGGGAGGGGGTGGCGGTCGCGGGCGCCCAGGCCGACCTCTCGACGGTCGCCGCGCGGCTCGCAGCGGCGTATCCGAGGAGCAACACGGACTACGGCGCGCGGGTGGTGCCGCTGCAGGACGAGCTGGCCGGCAACGTGCGGCCGATGCTCGTCGTGCTGCTGGCCGCCGTCGGGTTCGTGCTGCTCATCGGATGCGCCAACCTGGCGAACCTGCTCTTCGCGCGGGCAGCCGAGCGCCAGCGCGACACCGCCGTGCGCGTGGCGCTCGGCGCGAGCCGCGGCCGCGTCGTCCGTCAGTTCCTGGTCGAGGGGCTGCTCCTGGGCGCGGCCGGCGGCGGGCTGGGTCTGCTCGTCGCCCTGTGGTCGGTGCCCACGCTCGTGGCGCTCAGTCCGGTGCAGCCGTCGAGCCTGTTCCACGTCTCGCTCGATCCGCTCGTGCTCGGGTTCACCGCGGCGATCGCGCTGGCGAGCGGCCTCGTCATCGGCGCGGTGCCCGGCTGGCAGGCCTCGCGGCCGGACCTGAACGAGGCGCTCAAGGAAGGCGGCCGGACCGGCACCGACAGCCGGCGGCGCCAGCGGGTGCGCCACACGCTGGTGGTCGCCGAGGTAGCGATCGCGCTGATGCTGCTCGTCGGCACCGGCCTGATGGTCCGCACGCTCGGCGCGATGCGGGCGATCGAGGTCGGCTTCCGGCCCGCAGACGTGCTCACGGCCCGGATCTCGCTTCCGGCGCAGCGCTACGACGCCGGCGCGTCCGGACGGTTCGACACCGAGCTCGTCGCGCGCGCGGCGGCGCTCCCGGGCGTGACGGCCGCCGCCCTCTCCTCGGACCTGCCGCTCGACGGCCGGTCGAGCGCGACGCTGATCGCCGTCGAAGGGCGGCCGCTGGCGCCCGACGGGCGCGGCGAGCGGGTCTACGTGCACCGCGTGAGCCCCGGGTTCTTCGCGGCGGCGGGCATCCCGATCGCCGCGGGCCGCGCGCCGGGCGCCGGCGACACGGCCGACACGCCGCTCGTCGCGGTCGTGAGCGCGAAGATGGCCCGCCGATTCTGGGCCGGCGCCGATCCCGTCGGCCGCCGCATCCGGTTCGGCGGCCCCGACAGCCCGTGGACCACGATCGTGGGGGTCGCCGGCGACGTGCGGTATCGGGCGCTCGTGGCCGACCAGGCGGTGAGCCCCGACGATCCGGACGTCTACCTGCCGCTCGCGCAGCGCCCCTCGCGCGACGTCGCCGTGCTCTTGCGCGCCGGGGGCGACCCCGCGGCGCTCGCCGGGCCGTTGAGGCGCGTGGTCGCCGATCTCGACAAGGACGTGCCCGTCTACGACGCCGCGCCGTGGGCGGCGATTGTCGCCGGGCAGCTGGCGGGCTCCCGCGCCACGGCGTGGCTGATGGCCGTCTTCGGCGCGCTCGCGCTGGTGCTGGCCGCCGCGGGCCTCCACAGCGTGATCAGCTACGGGGTGACGCAGCAGAGGCACGAGCTGGCGCTGCGCCTCGCGCTCGGCGCGCGGCGCGCGCAGCTGCTGGCCCTCGTGGTGCGCCAGTCTCTCGGCCTCGCGTTGGCCGGCGTGGCGATTGGCCTGGCCGGCGCGGGCCTGCTGACCCGGCTCCTCGCCAGCCAGCTCTACGGCGTGGGTCCCCTCGACCCCGTGACGTTCGCCGTGGTCCCGCCGGTGCTGCTGGCGGTCGCGATCCTCGCCGCCTACCTGCCGGCGCGCCGCGCCACGCGGGTGGACCCGATGGTGGCGTTGAGGATGGAGTAGATTGGCTCGACCTGCGCGGGACGGGGCGCAGGAGGCCCCGCCGATCTACAATGATGAGTGAACCGCGGCACGCCCCCGCCCGTCTGATGTAGAAGCGCCGGCCGGCCCGGCCGAACGCGCGGAGGCACGAGGACCACGCGATGTCCCTGTTCAGAAGCAGCAGCGAACCCGCCCCGATCGAAGCCGAAGCCGTTAGGCCTGGCATGTTGGTCTCGGTGCGCAACCTCGAGAAGTCCTACGCGCACGGCACCAGCCGGACCTACGTGCTGCGCCGGATCACCATCGACGTGAAGGACGGCGAGTTCGTCTCGATCATGGGGCCGTCGGGGGCCGGCAAGTCCACCTTGCTGCACATCCTGGGCATGCACGACAGCGCCTGGACCGGGGAGTACTACTTCCTCGATCACCCCGTGCACAAGCTGAGCGCCAAGGACCGCGCGCGGCTCCACAAGGTGAACATCGGCTTCGTGTTCCAGAGCTATCACCTGCTCGACCACCTGACGGTGTACGAGAACCTCGACATCCCGCTCTCCTACCGCGACATCAAGAAGTCCGAGCGCGAGAGCATGGTCTGCGACGTCCTCGACCGCTTCGCCATCGTCGGCAAGAAGGACCTGTACCCGAACCAGCTCTCGGGCGGCCAGCAGCAGCTCGTAGCCGTCGCGCGCGCCGTCATCTCCAACCCGAAGGTCATCCTCGCGGACGAGCCGACGGGCAACCTGCACACGAGCCAGGGCAAGGAGATCATGGAGCTGTTCAAGAAGCTCAACGAGTCCGGCACGACGATCATCCAGGTCACGCACTCCGAGGTGAACGCCGCCTACGGCAGCCGGATCATCAACCTGCGCGACGGCTGGGTGGTCGACGAGTAGCCGGCGGGCCCGAGACATGACGCATTCGCCCCGCTGGATCGCGCTGGCCGCGCTCGTCGCGCTGGTCGCGTGCGGCCCGCGCGAGCGCCGCTTCCAGCTCGAAGGACAGGTGCTCGCCGTCGACGCGGCGCGGCAGACGCTCACCATCAAGCACGGCGACATCAAGGGCTTCATGCAGGGCATGACGATGCCCTTCCGCGTCAAGACGCCGGCTTTGCTCGAGGGGCGGCAGCCGGGCGATTTGGTGCGCGCCACGCTGGTCGTCCTCGACAACGACGCCTACCTCGAGTCGGTCGAGAAGACCGGCTGGGCGCCGGTGCCGGAGGCCGGCGCGGGCGCCGGGCCGGCCGCGGCGCCCGCGGTCCCCGTGCTCGCCCCGGGCGCGCCGGTGCCCGACCAGGTCTTCACCGACGCCGCCGGGCGCCGTTTCGCGCTGTCGTCGCTGCAGAGCCGGACGGTGGCGCTCACCTTCATCTACACGAGCTGCCCGTACCCGACGTTCTGCCCGCTGATGGACCGGCAGTTCAAGGAAGTGCAGACGCGCGTCCAGGCCGACGCCGCCTTGCGGGGCCGGGTGCGGCTGCTGTCGCTCAGCTTCGACCCGGACCACGACACCCCGGAGGTGCTCGCGGCGCACGCGAAGGAGCTGGGCGCCGACCCGGCCGTCTGGACGTTCGCGACGGCGCCCCGTTCCGAGATCGAGGCGTTCGGCGCCCACTTCGGCCTGCTCATCAGCCGCGATCCGAAGACGCCCCGGATCATCACGCACTCACTCTCCACGGCCGTCATCGACCCGCACGGCCGGCTCACCGCGCTCTACCGGGGCAACGAGTGGACCCCGGACGCGCTCGTCGGCGACATCGCCCATGCGGCGGCGGAGCGCTGAGGCGCCGCCGCGCGCGGCGTTCACGTCCGCCGAGCGGCGGATCGTCGACCGCCTGCGGACGCCGGCCGACGTCCAGCGCTACCTGAACGCGCTCCCCTACAACACCGAGCCGCCCCCGGGCCGGGCCACGCTGCGCAGCTTCCGCGGCGTCGTCCGGCACCACACCGCGCACTGCCTCGAGGCGGCGCTCGCGGCGGCCGTGGTGCTCGAGCAGCACGGCCACGCGCCGCTCGTGCTGAGCGTGGAGTCGATTGACGAGCTGGACCACGTGCTGTTCGTCTACCAGGCGCGCGGGCGCTGGGGGTCGGTCGCCCGGTCGCGGGACCCGGGCCTCCACGGCCGCAAGCCCGTGTTCGCCAGCCCGCGCGCGCTCGCGCTCAGCTACGTGGAGCCGTACGTGGATCTCACCGGCCGCATCACGGGCTACGCGGTGGTCGATCTGCGGAAGCTGGGCACCTACGACTGGCGGCTGTCGGAGGGGAACATCTGGAAGGCCGAGCGTCTGCTCCTCGACGAGCCGCACCGGCCCATCGCCACGTCGGACGCCCGCGTCGATCGGCTGCGCGCGCGCTACCGCGCGTTCAAGGCGCGGCACCCCGATCGCAAGCCGCTGTTCTACCGGGACCGGCACCGCTGGAGCGAGCTGCCGGCGGAGTTTCGCGACGGCTCACGGCCCACGCCGCCGGGCCGGCTGAAGCCGGCGCAGGGCTGAAGCCCTGCGCTACGGGGATCGTGCCCGACCTCAATCCAGATCGAAATCCCTCGTCGGCTTCGTGATCGGCTCGTCGCGTGCCTGCTTGAGCGCTTCCTCGAAGCGCTTCGACAGCACGTCGCTCCGATTCTTCTCGGCCGAGACCGACTGCTCGAACATCGCCTCGCGGCGCGCCGCCTCTTCGGCGAGGATCCGCTGGGCCTCGTCCAGCTCCGGCTTGTCCTCGCGCTCGGGCTCCTGGTGCCGGACGATGCGCCGCAGGCCCGTGTCGATGACGAGCGTGCTCCGGCAGCACGGACAGACCGCCTCGAACTCCGTCTTCAGCATGCCAGTCCTCCCGACGGTCCGCCTCACCGTCGCCGGCCCTTGCCCCAGTCGATGAGGATCTCGCGCCCCGAGGCGGTGCGCGCGGTCACCTCGATGCCGAACGGCGCCTGCCGCCGCCGGTCGAACCGCTGGCCGAACCCGGCCACGAAGACGTCGAGCGGCACGACCAGCCGGCCGCCGGCCTCCAGCTCGCGGGCGGTCACGCGGTAGTGGTCGTTCAGCCACACCTCGACGCCGGTCCACTTCTCGCCGGTCTGGTTCTCGACCTGGACCTGGAACGACTCAACGAGGATCGCCGGCCGCGGGCGCTGACACGCGCCCGTCCCGAGCGCGGCGGCGATCGCCAGCGCCGCCCAGCCCGCCGCGCCGAGCCGATCACGTCCGCGCACCATCAGTCATATGATATCCACATGCGCTCAGCCCGCCGCACCTGGATTCCGCGCGCCGCCATCCTGGCCATGTGGGCCGCCACGGGCGTGCCGGCCTCCACGGCCGCCGGCCCGGCCGTGTCCCCCGCGCCGGAGACGGCTGCCGGACGGCAGACGCCCGCGGCGGCGCCCGCGGGCGCCATCTCCGGCCGCGTCACGAGCGCCGGCGGCGGCACCCCGGTCGCCCGGGCACGCGTCACCGTCACGTCGCCGGTGCTGGCCGAGCCCCGGGTCGCGCTGACCGACTCCGACGGGCAGTACCGTCTGGCCGACCTGCCGCCGGGCCGCTTCGCCATCATCGTCGTGAAGTCGGGGTTCGTGACGACCGCCTACGGCGAGGCGACGGGGACGCCGCTCGACCTGGAGCTGGCCGCCGGCCATCAGATCACGGGCGCCGACGTGGCCCTGCCGCCCGCCGGCGTGCTGGCGGGCCGGATCAGGGACGAGGACGGCACGCCGATCGCGGGCGTGCGCGTGAGCGCCACGCGGCCGCGGTTCCAGGACGGCGGGGAGGCCCTCGTCGCCGCGGGGTCCGCCATGACCGACGACCTCGGCGGGTTCCGGATCGCGGACCTGCCGCCGGGACTCTTCTTCGTGGTCGCCGCCGACCCCGCCTTCGACCGCGTCGGCGACGCGTCGGGCCCGCTGGAGTACAGCCCGACCTATTACCCCGGCACGGTGTTCCCCGACGAGGCCGTTCGCGTGAAGGTCGACGCCGGACAGGTGACGCCGCCCGTCGAGTTCGGGCTGGAGATCGTCAGGCCGGCGCGCGTCAGCGGCCGGATCGTCGCCTCGGACGGCCGCGAGCTCCTCGCCGGCGCGGTCGTGATGACGGCCGCGCGCAGCGATCGCTACGCGGCCATGCCGATCATGGACGTCACGATCAAGCCCGACGGGACGTTCCTGTTCCGGAACGTGCCGGCGGGCCATTACGCGATCCGGGCCCGCGGCGAAACCGACCGCGGAGGCCGCTCGCTCTTCGGGCGGTTCATCCTGGATGTGCAGGGACGGGATGTCTCGAACGTCCGGGTCACGCTGAGCCCCGGCGCACAGCTGAGCGGCCGCGTGGACTTCGAGGGGCGCACGCCGCCGACAGGAGACGCCCTGACGACGATTCGCGTGCAGGCGGTGGCGACCGACGGCGTGACGTTCGGCAACGCGTTGAGCGGGCCGATCCAGGCGAACGGCGACTTCACCTTCCCCGCGATCACGCCCGGCGACCACGTGCTGCGCGTGCGCGGCCTGCCCGGCGGGTGGAGCCTCCTGGGCGTCTTCTCGATGGGACGCGAGGTCACCGACGTGCCCTTCTCCCTCGACGGCGGCCAGCGGGTGTCGAACATCCGCGTGGTCGTCTCGGACGTGAGCGCCAGCGTTTCAGGGCGCGTCGCCGACGCCGACGGCCGCCCGCGCCCCGACGCGCTGGTGGTGGTCTTCCCCATCGACCCGTCGCTCTGGACCCGCTTCTCGCGCCACATTCGCCGCGCGCGTCCCGATGCCGACGGCCGCTACCGCGTGGCGAGCCTGCCCGCCGGCGAGTACCTGATCATCGCGACCGACGAGGTGGACGAGGCCGACGTCCTCGGACCACTGCTCCTCGAGCGCCTGAGCCCGCACGCGGCCCGGCTGACCGTGACGGTCGGCGCGCGGGAGACGAGGGACCTGCGCGTGACGCCGCTGCGCGCGCAGACCGTCAACGGCCATGCCCCATAGAAGCGAGGCCGGGCGCGGGCGGACGGGCACGTCCGTCGACGTCCGCGTCGCCACCTACAACGTGCACCGCTGTCGAGGCCTCGACCGCCGGACGCTGCCGGAGCGGACGGCCGAGGTGCTCGCCGCCGTCGGCGCCGACGTCATCGCCGTGCAGGAGATGATCGGCCCCGGCCGGGCCGCGCCGGGCCACGCGCAGGCGCTCGGCGCCGCGCTCGGCATGGGCTGGGTCATGGCGCCCGCCCGCATCCTGCGGGGACGCCTGTTCGGCAACGTCATACTCAGCCGCTTTCCGATCCGCCACCACGCGCAGGTGGACCTGTCCTGGAAGACGTGCGAGCCGCGCAACGCGCACCGCGCCGAGCTCGTCGTCGGCGGCGCCGCGCTCCACGTCTACAACGTGCACCTGGGCACGGCCCTCAACGAGCGCCGCTACCAGGCCGAGCGCCTGGTCACCTTCGTGCACGACCGCCGCGCCGCCGGCCCGAAGATCCTGCTCGGAGACTTCAACGAGTGGACGCGGGGCCGCACGACGACCCTCCTCAGCGAGCGGCTCAGCAGCGTGGACCTCTACCCGTTCCTCCGCCGCCGCCGCACCTACCCCGGGTTCTTCCCAATCCTCCACCTCGACCACATCTACTACGAGGGACACGTCGAGGTGCTGAACGTCGAGCTGCCGCGCACCCGCAAGGCCCTCGTCGCCTCCGACCACCTCCCGCTCGTCGCCGACCTGCGGGTCTGGCTCTAGACAGCCGCGGCCCCCTGCCTCTTGACAGGCGATTTCATATTGATATCATATCGCTATCAGAGGAGGTGCCGGCATGGCACGCGAGAAAGAGTTGGCGGGGCTGTCGGGATGGGCGGCGCTCGGGCTGCTCCTCGCCGCGCTGGCGGGAATCGTGTACGAGTTCGCGCTCGGGGTCCGGGCGAACGACGTCTGGATGGTCGCCGGCACGGGCGTGCTCGGCGGCCTCGACATCTTTCTGTTGGCGGGGCTCTTCGTGGTCAACCCCAACGAGGGCAAGGTGCTGCAGCTGTTCGGCGCCTACGGGGGCACGGTGAAGGTCCCCGGCCTGCGCTGGGCCAACCCGCTCTACACCAAGCGGCGGATCTCGCTCCGCATCCGCAACTTCGAGAGCTCGCACATCAAGGTCAACGACAACGAAGGCAACCCCATCGAGATCGCGGCCGTCGTCGTCTGGCGTGTCGTCGAGACCTACGAGGCGTGCTTCCACGTCGACGACTACGAGAACTACGTGCACGTGCAGAGCGAATCCGCGCTCCGCAACCTGGCGACCAGCTACACCTACGATACGCACGACGACAGCCAGATGTCGCTCAGGGGCCACACGGCCGAGGTGGCCGAGCACCTGAAGAAGGAGATCCAGGACCGGCTCGCCAAGGCGGGCGTCGAGGTGCTCGAGTCCCGGATCAGCCACCTGGCCTACGCGCCCGAGATCGCCGCCGCGATGCTGCAGCGGCAGCAGGCCGGCGCCATCATCGCGGCGCGCCAGCGCATCGTCGAGGGCGCGGTGGGCATGGTCGAGATGGCGCTCGAGCTGCTGTCGCGCCGCGAGATCGTGAAGCTGGACGACGAGCGGCGCGCGGCGATGGTGAGCAACCTGCTGGTCGTGCTGTGCGGCGAGCGGGCGACGCAGCCGGTCATCAACGCCGGCACGATCTACCAATAGGGCCCGCCGTCCGCCGTCGCGCGAGGTGCCGGTGCCCCCCGGAGCCTTGGCGGCGGCGGGCGGACGGACCGCGGACAGGAAACCGTGGCCGAACGCAAACCGTTTCTGCTCCGGATCGATCGCGAGGTGCTCGACGCCGCGCAGCGCTGGGCGAACGACGATCTGCGCAGCCTGAACGGACAGATCGAGTTTCTGCTTCGGCAGGTGCTGGAGCGTGAAGGGCGGCTGAAGGCCGGTCGCGACGCGAAGCGCGACTAGCCTTCTTCTTCGAACTCGCCGGCTTCGGGCGGGCCGAGGCGGGTGGACGGCCGGAGCGCCTCGCGGTGATCGAACAGCGGGAGGGACTCGACGTGGAACGTGTGCGGGCAGCCCGGCGCCTTCTTGTCCAGCACGACCGTCACGGGACTGCCCTCCACGCCCTCACGGAACGAGAGCCGGCAACCACATGACAGGCGAGCGGACGTGAACCCTTTCAGCATGGTCACCGACGATCATACTACAGCCGGGGTCTCCGTGGCGGCGCTCAAAACAGCGCCTGGATGTCCTTGTCGATCTCCTGCTCGTCCACCGGCCCGAAGTGCTTCCTGCAGATCGTGCCGTCCTTCTTGATGAAGAACGAGACCGGGATGGCGAAGATTGGCCCGTACGCGTCCTGGATGCCGTCGTTGGCCATCAGGACCGGGTAGTTCATCTTGTACTGGGCCGCGAACGCCTGGAGCGCCGGGGCCGGGTCGTCCACCGACACGCCGAGGACGGTGAAGCCCTTCTCCCGGTATTTGTCCGCGGCGGCCACGAACATCGGAATCTCCGACTTGCACGGGCCGCACCACGTGGCCCAGAAGTTCAGCACCAGGGGCCGTCCCTTGAACGACTCCAGGTGAACCGGCTTGCCCCCCATGTCGGTGAGCGTGAAGTCGAGCGGCGCGGGCTTGGCGGGCACGTCGCACGTGCCCGACGCCGGCTCCGACGCGGGCGCGACGACGGCGCGCTCGGCGGAGGGCGTGCCCGGGTCGTCGGCGAACCGGGTCGACACGAGGGCCAGCACGATCAACGCCAGACCGACGGCGCCGACCGCGGCCAGGGTCCAACGGCTCTTCATCGACAGTCCTTTCGGGCGTCCGCGGCGCGGGCGCCGCCGACGCGCCTCAACGGGCGACCGCCTGCCGCACGTGCGCGCACACGCGCGCCAGCACCTCCGGCGCCTCGTTCCCGACGACGGCGTACGTCCGATCGCCGCTCGACCAGATTACCGTCCTCTGCCCCAGGACCTCAAGCTCGTGCGCGCCCGCGCCGCTCCGCCGGAGGACGTACACCGACAGCGGCTGGCCGTGGTCCGAGTACATGAGGTGCGCCATCTGGCCGCTGGTGCTGAAGCAGCGGCGCAGGCCGACGAGCGCGATGCCCTCGTCGGGCATGCCCGGCACGACCGGGATTGTCCAGCCCTGGTTCCGCGCCCAATCGCGCGCGACCGCCGCGGCGTCGGCCCGCGCCGCGATGTCCTGGGTCTTGAAGCACTTCATGTGGTCGAGCGCCAGCTCGGCCGCCAGCGCCTCGGCGGGCCGGCCCAGCGTGAACAGGAACGCGCCGCCCACGGCGAGGAACAGCGTGGCCGCGAGCGACAGGGGCACCCATCGCCGCAGCCGGGACCGGTGCGGCGCCGGCGGCCGGCAGCGGGCGCGGAGCGCCTCCGGCGCGGCGACCTGCAGGGCGGGACGGCGGGCGCGGACGACGACCCGCGCGGCGCCCTCGGCCTCGAACCGCCGCGCGCAGCGGGGGCAGCGCTCCAGGTGCTCGTCCACGGCCTGGCGCACGTCCGCGCCAGCCTCGCCGTCGGCCACCGGCGTGAGCATCTCCTCGATCTCGTCGCAGCGGGTGCGCGTGGGCTTCTCCATCGTCTCCTGCCGTCGCCGGGGCCTACCGGGGGCCGGCGACCTCCATTCCCTCACCGGCCAGCCGCGCGTAGAGCTGGCGCCGTCCCCGCGAGATGCGCGACATGACGGTCCCGATCGGAATGCCGAGCGCGTCGGCGATTTCCTGGTACGACAGCTCCTCGACGTCGCGCAGCCAGACCGCCTCGCGGAACGCCGGGGGCAGCGCATCGAGGGCCGCCTGCAGGTCGGCGTCGAGCGAGGCGCGCGCGAGCAGATCCTCGGGCGTCGGCGACGTCTCCGGGCTGACGGCGGCCCGCTCCACGACGTCGCTGTCGACCTCCACCGGATCGCGGCTCACGTGGCGTCGCATGTTGCGATACGTGTTGTGCAGGATCGTGAACAGCCAGGCCTTGAGGTTCGTGCCCCGCTCGAACGACCCGGCGAACCGGAACGCCTTGAGGTATGTGTCCTGCACCAGATCCTCGGCGTCGGCCGGACTCCGCGTCAGGCGGAGCGCCGTGCCGTACAGGCTGTCGAGGAATCCGAGCGCCTCCCGCTCGAACTCGTCCCGGCCGGCGTCGTGCACGCGCCCTCCACGGCTCTCGGCGCGGCGCGGCTGGCGTCCGGTCCAGGCTCGAGACCCCGTCATAGGCTCAAAACACCTGATTTGGGATGGTTTATTCCCGCGCCGCGCGGTCCAGGCGGGCCGGCGGACGCGAGAGGTCAGTATAGGGCAAGGGCCGCCGCCGTGTCGTGGTGCTGTCGTCGCAGAGGACAGGCGGCCGGCCGCCCTGTCCTCTTGGGGGGGCAGGCGGCGGCGACGGTGTGGCGGTCCGCCGCGGTCTCTGGTGCGATTCCGCGCGGCGGCCGGGCGAGCGGACGGGCACGACAGTTGCTCGCCCGAGGTCGGGATCCCCAGGATTGCAGCAACCGTCCTAGCCGCAGTAACATCGAAACGTCCCCAGCGGCGATCCCCCGCTGGCACTTCCAGCGCAGTCGGGCTGCCTGCCTCCCCGCTGCGGTTCTCGAGGAGAGACGTATGCACGCGCGCCGCTTGCGAGGTGCCCTGGCGCGATATGCCGCCGTGGGTCTGGCAGCCGTTTTCGTCGTCCTGACCGCCTCCGAGGCCAGCGCCCAGTACGACCAGTTCGTGCCGTACTACGGAAAGAACCGGATCAAGTACGACCACTTCGACTGGCACATCTACACGACCGACCACTTCGAGTTCTACTACTACCCGGAAATCGAGCCGCAGCTCGAGCGGGTGGCCAGCTACGCGGAGAGCGCGTACCAGCAGATCAGCGCGGACCTGAAGCACGACCTGGCGGCCAAGGTGCCGATGGTCCTCTTCAAGACGCAGAGCGAGTTCCAGCAGCAGAACATCGAGCCTGGCGATCTGCCCGAAGGCGTGCTCGCCTTCGCCGAGCCGCAGCGCGACCGGATGGTGCTGCCGCTCGACCAGCCGTCGGACGAGCTCTACCAGCTCATCACGCACGAGCTGACGCACGTCTTCGAGTTCGACATCATCCCGCGCTCGCTCGTGCGCCGCGGCGTGCCGCTGTGGGTCGACGAGGGGCTGGCGGACTACGAGGCGGGCACCTGGAACCCGATCGACCTCATGGTGCTGCGCGACGCGGCGCTGGCCGACATCGTGCCGCGCATGAGCGACTTCGAGACGGCGCGGTTCAGCAACGCCCGGCTGCCGTACCTGATGGGGCACGCGGCGTTCGAGTTCATGGAGTCGAAGTGGGGCAAGGAGGGGATCCGGCAGTTCCTCTTCGCGCTGCGCAAGAGCGTCGTCGGCGGCGGCGACGACGCCTACCAGGAGGCGTTCCGCATCGACCCGGACGACTTCGACGACCAGTTCGACAAGTACCTGAAGGAGCGGTTCAAGCCGTTCCGCGATCTGGAGCGGCCGACCGACTACGGCAAGGACCTGGCGCCCAAGCCCGAGAAGACGCCGTACGTGTCCACGGTCTCGATCGAGCCGTCGCCCTCCGGCGATCTGCTGGCCGTGGCGGCGGGCAACCGCAAGGATCAGGAGCTGGACATCATCCTGGTCTCGTCGAAGGACGGGAAGGTCATCCGGAACCTGACGAAGGGCTTCGACACGAGCGAGGGCTGGGAGCACATCTCGCAGGCCGGCGGGCAGCGGTTCAACACGGTGCCGTGGATGGCGTGGGCGCCGGCCGGCGACCGGATCGCCTACTTCGTGCGCACCGAGAAGTTCCGCTCGCTCGTGCTGCAGAACGTGGTGACGCGCAAGGTCGAGAAGCGCTACGAGATCTCGACCGATCGACGCGCCCGAGTCGCCCGCGTTCGACCCGACCGGCCGCAAGGTGGCCTTCGCGGGCCTGCGCGAGGCCGTGCCGAACCTGTTCCAGATGGATCTCGACTCGGGGCGGATCACCGACCTGACCAACGACGACTTCGCCGAGTATGCGCCGGCGTACTCGCCCGACGGCAAGTTCCTCGTCTACGTGACGCGGGTGAGCGGCAACGACAAGCTGTTCAAGCTGGACCTCGCCACCAAGCAGAAG
This sequence comes from uncultured Acidobacteriota bacterium, assembly GCA_963812185.1. GTDB lineage: Bacteria > Acidobacteriota > Vicinamibacteria > Vicinamibacterales > JAHECP01 > JAHECP01. Next base: position 1,097,485 of record CAWEUE010000004.1, on the reverse strand, counting down.
ACCCAGCTGACCTTCGGCACGCACGACGACACCGGGGCGCACTTCATCGACGACCACACGGTCGTGTTCGCCTCGACCGCCAGCGACCCGAACAAGCCGGTGGACCCCGAGGTCGCCAGGAACGGACAAATCTTCAACGTCTGGACGCTCGACCTCCAGACGGGCGAGCTGCGCCGCTACACCGACACCGCGACGGCCGCCCTGTCGCCCGTCGTGCTGCACGACGGCAGCCTCACGCGCTTCGCCTTCGTGACCTACTTCAAGGGTGATTTCGGCATCCACGCGATCGAGGAGAAGCAGGCCGACCTGACGGTGGCGTCGAGCGACTTCGGCGCGCCCGGCCCGATCATCGACTTCCAGGCGCCGCTGCAGCACACGCTCGTGAAGGCCAACGAGCGCAAGAAGGGGACGTTCGAGAAGATGTTCCTCGACGGCCGGCCGCCGATCAACGTCGGCGTCACGAACAACGGTGACATCTTCGGCGGCACGGCGCTCACCTTCTCGGACGTGCTGGGCGACCAGCAGTTCAACTTCTACGCGTCGTCGATCGCGCAGTACCGGACGCTGCTGTTCTCCTACGCGAACCTCTCGCGCCGGCTGCAGTGGGCGACGCAGGCCTACTCGCAGACGCTGTTCTTCTACGGGCTGGGGGCGGGCTATCTCTACGACCCGTCCTACGCCTACATCAGCCGCGACCAGGCGCAGGCGACCCAGACGGCGCGCGGCGGGTCGATCTTCGGCATCTACCCGATCAACCGCTACGCGCGAATCGAGCTGTCGGCCGGGCTCCTGCAGTTCAAGCAGCAGTACAACGACCTGGGCCTGCAGGCCCAGGCGCAGCAGTACCAGCAGCAGGCCTACGGCGGGCAGCTGTTCGCCAACGGCACGTTCATGCCGCTCGGCGCCGCCTACGTGCGGGAGACCACCATCTTCCGGGAGTACGGGCCGCTCTCGGGAGACACCATGCGCCTCTCCTACGAGTACGCGCCGAGGATGGGCGGCCTGCTCTCGCGCCAGACGGCCGACGTCGACGCGCGCTACTACATGCGCCTCGGCACCAACGGCGTGCTGGCGCTGCGCGCCCGCGGCTACAAGAGCTGGGGCGACCTCCCCGACTACACGTTCTTCGGCGGGAACTCGTCGATGCGCGGGTACGACTACCTGCAGTTCCTCGGCAACGACGCCTTCTTCGGCAACGCCGAGCTGCGCTTCCCGCTCATCGAGGCCATGGCCACCCCGATCGGCGTGCTCGGGGGCATCCGCGGCGTGTTCTTCTTCGATATCGGAGGGGCCGGGTTCGCCGGGCAGGCCTTCAACCCCTTCACGCGGAGCAGCCAGACCGTGACGCCGATCGTCAACTACGTGCCGAACTTCGACACGAACACCTACGACCCGGTGTACGGGAATCCGGTCACGATCTCCGGGTTCCGCCTGAAAGACGCCCGCGCGTCCTACGGCATCGGCCTCGAGACGTTCGCGCTCGGCTTCCCGATCCACTTCGACTGGGCGTGGCGCACCACGTTCAACAAGGCGTGGGAGGACTACTTCAACGCCCTGAACGGCGGGAGCTCCGCCTTCCGCAAGGCGCGCTTCCAGGTCTGGATCGGCTACGACTTCTAACCGTGTGACGCCGGCCGCCGGCGGGACGCGCCCGCGTTCCCGCCGGCGGCCGGCCGACGTCCGGCCGGATCCGTCATGAAGTCCTGCTCCAAGGTCGTCTCGCTCCTCGCCGATTACCTGGAAGGCCAGCTGCCGCCGTGCACCCACGCCGAACTCGAGCAGCATCTCTCGCGCTGCGCGGCCTGTGTCGCCCACGTGAAGAGCTATCGGTCCACCGTGTCGCTGCTCCGCTCGATTTCCGAGTCCGACCTGCCCGACGGGCTGCGCCTCTCGCTGCGCGCCTTCCTCGACCGGCAGGCCCACAACTGACGCCATGACCCCGAAACGCCCGTCCGACTCGGCCACCGAAATGGTCCAGGTCGTGCTGCCCAACGACGCGAACCCCCTCGGGTTCATCCTGGGCGGCACGGTCATGCACCTCATCGACATCGCCGGCGCGATCGCCTGCCACCGTCACACGCGGACGCTGCTCGTCACGGCGGCCGTCGACGGCCTGCAGTTCCTCAACCCGATCAAGGTCGGCGACCTGATCATCCTGAAGGCGCGGGTGACCGCCACCTTCAGCACGTCGCTCGAGGTCGAGGTGGAGGTGTTCTCGGAGGAGACGCTGACCGGCACGCGCAAGATGACGAGCCTGGCCTATCTGACCTTCGTCGCCATCGACGGAAAGGGGGGACGGCTGCCGGTGCCGCCGCTCGTGCTCGAGACCGCCGAGGAGCAGCGGAAGGCGGAAGAAGCGAAGGGGCGGCGCGCCGAGCGCCTGAAGGCGAAGCGCCGCGTCGAGAGCGTGGCCTTGTAGGGCCGGCTGAAGCCGGCCCCCACGTACGGCGGGAGCGCCGCCTTTCGTGTAGGGGCGGGGCGCCGCCTCGCCCCTACAGGGTCTTCAGCCGCAGGACGCTCCGCTCGAGGTCGATGGCCACGCGGTACCGGCTCAGGAACTTGTGGCCGACGATGCCGCCCAGCTGGAACCCCAGCAGCACGCTCGGCGTCCGCAGGTTCAGCACGACCACGGGGATGTTCGCAAAGTGGATCTGCTGGAACTGCAGGTCGACGCCCGGCAGCAGGAAGGCGTCCGGGTCCCAGCCCGACGCGCCGTAGACCTTCAGCGGGATCCGCCGCTGGGCCGGGTCGAGATCGAGCGCCCCCGCCGAGGTCCGGCTGATCGAGATCACCTCCCCGCCCGTGTCCACCACGAAGCTCGCCGGCCGCTCGCCGTTCAGCGTGCCCGGCACCACGGCCAGGCGGTGCATCCGCAGCGGCAGCTCCGTGTCGAACGCCTCGTCGGGCAGGTGCTTTCCGATCACGATCTGCCGCCGCCCGTAGTCGATGATCATCGACAGGCCGAGCGCGAGCGGCGAGAAGCTCTCCATCTCGGGCCGCGGCAGCCCCGTCAGCGGGGGGTTCTTGATGAGGCAGGTCACGTTCTTGACCTTCAGATCGCCGATCTCCAGCGAATCCATGCGCCCCACCTGCAGCCCGCGCACGCCGAGCTCCCCCACGCCCGCGGTCCGCATGTAGGTGACCGGCACCACGCCCTCGCGGCGCGCCACCGGCAGCGAGAGCACGGTCTGCTCGGCGCCCGTGTCGAGCACGAAGTCCATGTCCTGGCCGCCGTTCACTTTGCCCCGCACGATCACCTTCTCGTGCTCGAGGCGGAACGACACCACGACGAGCCGGTCGGGCCGCGACACGTCGAACGGACGCTTGCCCGAAAACGACAGCAGGAACCGGACCTGCGCGCGGGCCCACAGGGCCTTCTCGTTCGTCTCGGGGTCCGGCAGGAGGTTCACGTAGCGCAGCAGTTCACGCGCCGCGGCGTCGAACCGGTGCTGCCGCTCGTAGATCGCGCTCAGCGTGAAGTGGTACTCCGGGACGCCCGGCGCGAGCCGCAGCGCCTTGCGCGCCTCGGCCACCGCGTCGTCCAGCCGGCTCCGCGCCGCCAGCGAGCGGGCGAGGCCGTTGTGCGCGCCTGCCGAGCCGGGCGCGAGCTCGAGCGCCGCGCGGTAGGCGGTCTCGGCTTCCTCGAACAGGCCCATGGCCCAGACCGCGTCGCCGTACACGCTCATCGAGGGGCCGTCGGCGGGCGCGGTCTCGCGCAGCCGCGTCGCCTCGCCCAGCGCCGACTCGAACTCGCCGACCCGCAGCAGCGACGTCGTCAGGCCCGCCAGCGCGTGGATCCGCATCGGCCGGCTCGAGGTCTCCGTGACCTGCCGGTAGACGCCGGCGGCTTCCCGGAAGTGCCCGGCCCTGAAGAGAACGTCGGCGAGCTGGAGCTGGATCTCGTCCGAGGCGCGGACGGCCGCCGCGGGACCTGGCAGAAGGGCGAACGCCACGACGGCGGTCACCGAGGCGAGAAGGACGCGGGGGCCGACTCTCATCGCCGAGCGCTCCTCGGGAATCGTGACGCAACACCGACAGGTGGAGCCCCATGTTCGGACGAACGTCGGGACCCTGTCAATCGGCAGGGGTCGGAACGAGAGCCGATCGCGGAATGGCAGAGCTGGTCAGCGCGCGTACTGCTCGATCGCCACGCCGTCGTACATGTCGTCCACGCGCAGGATCTGCGTCTCGCGGCTGTAGCTGCCGAGCTCGTAGTCCTCGCTCATGATCAGCGCCTTGATCGGCTTGGTCGGGCAGACCTCCGCACAGAGGCCGCAGAAGCTGCAGCGCGACAGGTTGAAGTCGAAGTAGTCGAGGATCTTGATCTTCAGCCCCGGCTCGCGGTGGCCGCCGAGCGAGATCAGGTCGTCCGGGCACGCCTTCGCGCACTGGTCGCAGACGATGCAAGTCTGCGCGCCCGTCTCGGGCTCGACCTGCAGGCGCAGCACGCCGCGGAACCGCGGCGACACGGGCCGCCGCTCGGCCGGGTACTGGAACGTGAAGGCCGGCTGCGGCGTGTACTTCAGCGTGACGTACAGGCCCTTGAAGAGATCGACGAGAAAGATCGTGCGAAAGAACCTGGAAAGTGTGCCCACGGTGTCGTCGCCTCCCTGACCGTCACGCCGGGTTGGTCAGCCGCACGGGCTCCGTGCCGCCGAGCGGGATCTGCCGCTCGTGCCGGAGCACGGTGCTCTGCTTCATGATCTTGTCCTGCAGCCGCATCAGGCCGTAGAGCAGCGCTTCGGGCCGCGGCGGGCACCCGGAGATGTAGACGTCCACCGGCACCACCTTGTCGACGCCCTGCAGCACCGAGTAGGTCGGGAACGGCCCGCCCGCGTTCGAGCAGCTGCCCATCGAGATGACCCACTTCGGCTCGGGCATCTGGTCGTAGAGCCGGCGCAGGACCGGCGCCATCTTCTTGGTGACCGTGCCCGCCACGATGAGCAGGTCCGCCTGGCGCGGGGACGCGCGGAACACCTCGGCGCCGAACCGCGCGATGTCGTACCGCGACGCGCCGGTCGCCATCATCTCGATGGCGCAGCAGGCCAGGCCGAACCCCATCGGCCACAGCGACGACTGGCGCGCCCACGCCAGCGCCTTGTCGACCGAGGTGGTGATGAAGTTGTCTTCGAACTTGTGGTCGATCAATCCCATGACGGGCTCACTCCGCTCGTGCCGTTACCGCTCGTAAAACTGCGAGTTGACCTCGATGAACCGACCCCACCGATCGGGCGTCTCGTCGAGCGAGAAGATGGCCTCGACCGGGCAGGCGGGCACGCACGCCCCGCAGTCGATGCACTCGTCCGGGTGAATGTACAGCATCTCCGCCGCCGCGAACCCGGGTTCGTCCTTCCGGGGATGGATGCAATCGACGGGACAGACGTCCACGCAGGCCGTGTCCTTCGTCCCGACGCAAGGCTCGCAAATGATGTAGGCCATAGACGCCGCGGTGGCACAGGTCTCCGACCCGTGCCTCGTTCATGCTCCGACGGCCATCGAGGCCGCGGGCAAATGCCCCAGACGCATCGAGATGTGCCGGGCGAGCTCTGTCACGACCGGCCGGTACGTCCGTTCGAGCGCGCCGTCGTCGGCGGCATGCTCGAACAGGCCGACGCGGGCGACCTCGCGCCCCGTGTAGTCGTGAATGGGCGCGCACGCGCAGATCAGCCGGTGCGGATCGGGGGCCTCCGACGCGCGCCCCAGGCGCGCGAGGGGCGCCGGTCCGGGCGCCCGCGCCGCAGCCAGCCGCAGGCAGCTCAGCCTCCGGGCCTGGGCCGCATCGAAATACTGCGCGCAGTGGCCCGGCATCTCCCGCCCGTAGCTCGTGTAGGTGCCGACCTCGTCCGGCCCCGTGGGCCAGAGGTAGGTCACCTCGCCCGCCGCCGGCACCGCCAGGAACGCCCGCTGCCCGGTCGCCAGCGCGTGCTCGCGCAGCACCGGGTAGGCGTGGAGGCGGATCTCCGAGCGCCCGAGCATCCGGTAGCTGACGTCGAGCATTTTCAGCGTGAGGCTGTAGCGCGCGGTCTCCTCGTCCTGCCGGACGTAGCCGCGGCGCTTCAGGCGGCCCAGGAGGCGGTGGACGGTGGACGCCGGCTGCCGGACGGCGCGGGCCAGGTCCTTCACGCTCAGGCCGCGAGGGCTCGCGCTGAGGGCCTCGCAGATGTCGAGCGCCCGGTCGAGGGACGATGGAGTCGAAGCGTCAGCGGCCTGAGTCATTCCACTGAGTGGAATGCCGTTCCACTCTCCTGCTATTCTTTATATCCCTTCCGGATCATCCCATCAAGGCCCCAGGCGGTCGGGTTTCGGCCTGGGCGGGCCTCGTGGCTCCGGTCACAGGATCTTCATGCGGCCGGCGAAGCCGGCGTCGTAGTCGTGGTAGTGCGCGATGGATTCCTCGGGGTATTGCCAGCAGTAGTAGCCGTCACCGTTGTCGAAGTCGACCAGCCAGGGCCCCTTGACCTCGACGCCGAGCGCGCGCACCTCGCTGGCCCACTCGTTCACGACGCCCTCGAGCGCCTGGGCGGTCTCCGCCCGTGCGGGGTCTCGCGCGGAGAGCCCGAGCAGCCGCTCGCCGAGCTCGTCGGTCCGCCGCACGGCCTCGGCCGTGAGCCGCTTCACGGTGGGCAAGAGCGCCTGGGCTTCCTGCAGGGAGAAGATGACAGGCGGGGTCCGTCCGTCGGGCACCCGCACATTATAGTGCCGGGGCGGCTATACTGCGGCGGTCGTCCGAAGGAGGCCCCCCATGGTTGCTCGCCGCGCATCCCGGTTCACCCTCGTCGTCCTCATCGCGCTCGTGTTCGCCGGCACCAGCGTCACGCTCCGCCCGCAGGGGCTCGACGCGGTCCGCACCCAGTACACGAAGCAGGAGTTCTACGTCCCGATGCGGGACGGCGTGAAGCTGTTCACGGCGGTCTACTCGCCGAAGGACACCTCGACGGCGTATCCCATCATGCTGTCGCGGACGCCCTACAGCGTGGCGCCCTACGGGGCCGACCAGTACAAGGCGAGTCTGGGCCCGTCGCCGCTCTTCGCGGACGAGGGCTACATCTTCGTCTACCAGGACGTGCGCGGCCGCTGGATGTCGGAGGGCACGTTCGAGGACATGCGCCCGCACCTCGACCACAAGACCGGGCCGAAGGACATCGACGAGAGCACGGACACCTACGACACGATCGACTGGCTCCTGAAGCACGTGCCGAACCACAACGGCCGCGTCGGCATGTGGGGCATCTCGTATCCGGGCTTCTACGCGGCGGCGGGCATGATCGACGCCCACCCGGCGCTCAAGGCCGTGTCGCCGCAGGCGCCCGTGTCGGACTGGTTCTCGCGGGATGACTGGCACCACAACGGCGCGTTTCTCGTGGCGCACGCCTTCGGCTGGTTCGCGGGCAACGGGTGGCCGTTCACCCACCCCGCCACCGTCAGGCCCGGCTCGCCCATCGATCTGGGCACCAGCGACGGCTACCAGTTCTACCTGAACCTCGGTCCGCTCCGGAACGCAAACGCGCGGTACTTCCACGACGAGATGCCGTTCTGGAACGCGCTGATGCAGCACGACTCGAAGGACGCCTTCTGGCAGGCGCGCAACATCAACCCGCACCTGCGCAACATCAAGCCCGCCGTGATGACGGTGGGCGGCTGGTACGACGCCGAGAACCTGTACGGCGCGCTCGCGGTCTACGCCAACACCGAGGCGAACAGCCCCGGCGCGACGAACATTCTGGTGATGGGGCCGTGGGTGCACGGCGGCTGGTCCCGGGGCACGGGTGACTCGCTGGGCGACGTCCGCTTCGACGGCCACCAGTCGGAGTACTTCCGCGCCGAGGTCGAGCGGCCCTTCTTCGACTACTACCTGAAGGACAAGGGCCGGATGACCCTGCCCGAGGCCACGGTGTTCGAGACCGGCCGCAACCAGTGGCACCGCCTCGACGCCTGGCCGCCGAAGACGGCCGAGGTGAAGGCGCTCTACCTGCGCGCGAACGGCCGGCTGTCGTTCGACGCGCCGGCGGCCGGCGAGGGCGCGGCATACGACGAGTACACGAGCGACCCGAAGAAGCCCGTGCCCCTCACCCCAGGGATCTACCGCGGGATGGAGCGGCGCTACATGGTCGAGGACCAGCGCGTGGCCGGCCGCCGGCCCGACGTGCTCGTGTACCAGACGGACGTCCTCGACGAGGACGTCACGATCGCGGGCCCGATCGTCCCGAGCCTCCAGGTCTCGACGACGGGCACCGACCAGGACTTCATCGTGAAGATCATCGACGTCTACCCGAGCCGCTATCCGGACGCGGCGGGCGGGACCAACAACGCGCTCGGCGACTACCAGCAGCTCGTGCGCGGCGACGTGATCCGCGGCAAGTTCCGGAACTCGCTCGAGAAGCCCGAGCCGTTCGTGCCCGGCGAGGCCACCAAGGTCGAGTTCACCGAGTCGGACGTCTACCACACGTTCCGGCGCGGGCACCGGATCATGGTGCAGGTCCAGAGCACCTGGTTCCCGCTCTTCGACATCAACCCCGGGAAGTTCATGAACATCTTCCAGGCGACCGAGGCCGACTTCCAGAAGACGACCCAGCGCGTGTACCGCTCGGCCGCGCGGCCGTCGATGGTGAAGATCGGCATTCTCCCGTAGCGCACGGCCGCTCCTCTCCGTAGCGCACGGCTTCAGCCGTGCGCCCGTTCCGGCGCACACCTGAAGGTGTGCGCTACGTACCGCCCCAACGCGTAGCGCACGGCTTCAGCCGTGCGCCAGAGAAGAGAACGGCATGACCCTCCGGGCACGCGCAGGCGCGGCGGCGGCGCTGGCCGGCGTGTGCCTGGCGCTGCCCGCCTCCGCGCGTGCACAATCGGAGCAGGCGTTGCAGCGGAAAGCCCGCCAGGAGCTCGAGGCCTGGAATCAGCTCGCGCCCTACCTCGAGCTCGTCGCCGCCTACCGCGCCGGGGAGACCGCGAGGGCGATTGCCGGTGTGAGCCAGGGCTCGCAGCCGCTCGTCAAGACGGTCTTCGAGAGCCTCGACACGCTCGGCGATCGGGTGTGCCTCTGTCGGCAGACCGATGCCGCCATCGCGTGCCGCGCCGAAGCGGGACAGATCGAGGTCGTCGATCTCGACGCCGCCGTGATGCTGCACACCGACGCGGCGATCGATCGTCTCGATCACCGCGACGTTCACGAGTTCGAGGTCCAGCTGTCCGCCGCGCGCCGCCTGCTCGAGTGGGTGCGGGACACGACGCAGGGCTGGTCGCGCGACCCGCGCAACCTGCCGCCGGGGTGCCGGCCGGCGCCGGACCTCGCGCCACGCGACTGGTACGTCGCGGTCAGCGAGGCGCTCGTGGGCTACGGGGAGTTCGGCGCCGCCGAGGTGCTCGCGCGCCGCGGCCTCGAGCTGGCGCCGGACGATCCGGCGCTGCTGCTGATCCTGGGCACCATCGTCGAGAGCGCTCCCAGACCCGCACGGTCGACGCACGGCCTCGGGTACATCGGGCCGCACGGATTGCCCGCCCGGTCCGCCGCACGGGGACCACGCGCCGCCGAGCCCTTCTTCGAACAGGCGGTCGCGGCCGATCCCGGGCTCCTCGAGGCGCGCCTGCGGCTGGGGCGCGTGCTGGCGCTCCGCCACCGGCCGGACGAGGCGAGCGTCGAGCTGCGCCGGGTGCTGGCGCAATCGACCGACGGCAGGCAGCGCTACCTGGCGGCGCTGTTCCTGGGACGCGTGCTCGAAGACGAAGGACAGGCGGACGCAGCCGCGGCCAGCTACCGCCGCGCCATCGCCGCGTGGCCGGACGGCCAGAGCGCTCGGATCGCGCTCGTTCACCTCATGGCCCGTCGCGGTCAGGCCGCCGGCGCCCTGTCCCTGCTGCGCGAGACCCTCGGGCGGCCGTGGTGGCCCTACCAGATGGCCGATCCCTGGTGGAGCTACACGTTCAGACCGTTCACCCAGGGACGGGCCTTGCTGGGCGCCTTGCGGCGACAGGTGGTGATCCCATGAAGGCACCGGTCCTGGCGGTCGCGCTGGCGGTGCTCTCCGGGTGGAGCGGGAAGGCGCAGCAACCGGTCTTTCGCACCGGCGTGGAGCTCGTGCGCGTGGAGGTGTCCGTCACGCGCGACGGCCGGCCGGTCGGCGGCCTCGGTCCCGGGAACTTCGAGGTGCGCGACAACGGCGTCGTGCAGACGATTGACCACCTCATCGTCGAGCAGGTGCCGCTCGACGTCTACCTCGTGCTCGACGTGAGCTCGAGCGTCCACGGCGCCAAGCTGACCGCCCTGCGCCGGGCCGCCCGGCGCTTTCTCGACGGCCTGACGGCCGACGACCGCGCGGGGCTCATCCTCTTCTCGCACCAGGTGGCGCTCGTCGAGCCGCTCACGCGCGATCTCCGCCGTCTGGGCGACGCGCTCGAGCGGATCGAGGGCACCGGCAGCACGGCGCTGCGCGACGCGGTGTACTCGGCCGTGTGCCTGCAGAGCCACACCACCCGTCGCGTCGTGGCGGTGGTTTTCAGCGACGGCGTCGACAACGCCAGCTGGCTGACGGAAGACGACGTCGTCGAGGCGACGCGCCGCGCCGACGTCGTTGTCTACGCCGTGCAGGCGCCGAACGTTCAGGCGGGCGATCGCGCGAACGACGACCGGTTCCTGAAGCAGGTGACGGAGGCCGCGGGCGGACGCACCTGGCGGGCTCGAACGGACCGGGACCTGAGCGACACCTTCGTGGAGGTGCTGCGCCACATCCGCAGCAGGTACCTGCTCACCTACTACCCCCAGGGCGTGGACGCTGCGGGCTGGCACACGCTCGAGGTGAAGCTCACGCACGCCCGCGGAGACATCCTGGCCCGGCCGGGGTACTTCCGCGCGCGGTAGCGTCCACGACGCGTCGGCTGTCCTGCCACGACCAGGACCGCTCACTCCCCTCTGAACTTCGGCTTGCGCTTCTCGAGAAACGCGCTCGTGCCCTCGCGCTTGTCGTCGGAGTCGTAGCAGATGGCCTGCGCGAGCGTCTCGATGAGCAGGCCCGAGTCGAGGTCCACGCGCGCCGACGCGTTGAGCGCGAGCTTGGCGAGCCGCGCCGCGAGCGGCCCCTGCCTGAGGACGCGCTTCGCGAGCTCGCGCACGCGGAGCTGCAGCTGCGAGGCGGGCTCGACCGCGGTCACCAGCCCGATGGCGAGCGCCTGCTTCGCGTCGATGATCTCGCCGGTCAGCACGAGGTGCTTCGCCCAGCCCAGGCCGACGATGCGCGGCAGCCGCTGCGTGGCGCCGGCGCCCGGGATGATGCCCAGGCCGAGCTCCGGCTGGCCGAACTTCGCCGAGTCGGCGGCGACGCGGATGTCGCACGCCAGCGCCAGCTCGCAGCCGCCGCCGAGCGCGTAGCCGTTCACGGCGGCGATCGTCGGCTTCGGAAAGCGATCGAACGCCGCGAAGAGCGACGAGTTGATCGCGGCCAGCCCCTCCGCCAGCCCCCGCGCCCGGATGTCGTTGATGTCGGCGCCCGAGACGAACGCCGACTCCCCCGCACCGGTGACGATCAGCACGCCGACCTCGGCGTCGGCCGCCAGCGCGGCGAGCGCCGCCCGGCACTCGTTCACCGTCTCGAGGTTCAGCGCGTTCCGGACCTTCGGCCGGTTGACCGTCAGCGTGGCGATGCGGTCTTCGACGGTGACGAGGATGTTGGTGTAGGGCATGGTCAGGACCTGGTACACGCCTCTCCCCACCTTCTTGCCCAGCCGGCCGGCTTTCACGTACTGCGCCAGCAGCGGGCACGGGCGGTACTTCTCGCCGAGGCTGCGGTGCAGGTACTCGAGCACGCTCAGCCGCGTGTCGAGGCCGACCAGGTCCACCAGCTCGAAGGGGCCCATCGGGTGGTTCAGGCCGAGCTTCAGCGCCTTGTCGATATCGCGCGCCGACGCGACGCCTTCCTGCAGCATGTAGAAGGCCTCGTTCCCGATCGTCGCGTTGACGCGGCTCGTGATGAAGCCCGGCGACTCGCGCACGAGCACCGTCTCCTTGCCCATCCGCCGGGCGACCTCGGTGACCGCCGCGATCGTGTCCAGCGCGCTCTCGAGCGCCTGCACGATCTCGACGAGCCTCATCTTGTGCACCGGGTTGAAGAAGTGCATGCCCGCGACGCGCGCGGGGCTCTTCAGCGACCCGGCCATCTCGGTGATGCTCAGCGCCGACGTGTTGGTCGCCAGCACGGCGCGCGGCGGCGCCAGCCGCTCCACCTCGGCGAACAGCTGCGATCTTCAGGTCGATCCGCTCCGGCGCCGCCTCGATCACGAAGTCCGTGTCGCCCAGCGCCGCGTCCAGGCTGCTCGTCGTCCGCAGCCGATCCATCATCGGTCCCGCCTCGGACGCGGGGACCTTCCCGAGATCGACCCCCTTCGCGACGATCGCCTCGATGACCGCGCGCGCCTTCTCGAGGGCCGGCTCGGCCACGTCGTACAGCCGCGTCTCGAAGCCGCCGGCCATCGCCGCGTAGGCGATGCCGTGCCCCATGGTGCCCGCGCCGAGGACGGTGATGGACTGAATCATGACAGCGGTCAGGGATCAGCGGTCGGTGGTCAGGGCCCGCTCGTGCACGATGGCGTCGAGCGTCTCGAGCGCGCGGGCGACCTCCTCGTCGGTGTTGTAGAAGTGCGGCGCCATGCGGATGCCCGCGCCCGGCCGGTGATCGACGATCACGTTCCGCTGGACGAGCGCCTCGGCCACCTCCGCGCCGTCGGGCACGTCGATCACGACCGACCCGCCGCGCGCGCGGTCGTCGAGCGGCGTGTTCAGCGCGTAGCCGCGCGCCTGCGCGTGGTCCATGATCGCGCGCGTCAGGCGCAGCGACTTCTCGCGGATGGCGTCGACGCCCACCTCGGCGACGATGCGGTAGCCGGCGCGGGCCGAGTAGAGCGCCGGCACATTCGGCGTGCCGTTCTGGAACCGCTCGGGCGCGCCGGCGTAGCGGATGGCCGCCGCCTCGAAGGCGAACGGCTCGGCGTGCGCCGCCCAGCCGACGAGCGCCGGTTCGACCACCTTCGCGAGATCCGGGCGGACGTACAGATATCCCGCGCCGGGCCCGCCGCACAGCCACTTCACCGACCCGCCGACGGCGAAGTCCACGCCGAGCGCGGTCAGGTCCATCGGCAGCGTGCCGGCCGCCTGGTAGACGTCCAGCGCCACGCGCGCCCCGACGCGGTGCGCCTTCTCGACGACCGCACGCGCGTCCTGCACGCAGGCGCTCTTGAAGAGCACCAACGAGAGCGGCACGAGCGCCGTCTCCTCGTCAATCGCGTCCAGCAGCCGATCGAGCGGCACCCGGATCCCGTCGTCCGACCGGACGTAGACCGGTTCGGCGCCGTAGCGCCGCCACGCCTCGAACAGGTAGATGTTCGTCGGGAACTCGAGGTCGGTCAGCACGACCTTCCGGCGCCGGCCGTCGAAGGCGTGACACGACGCCACAACGCCCATGGCGACCGTGACGTTCTGGTGCATCGAGATCGTGCCCGCCGGGACGCCAAGGATCGGCGCCAGCAGGTCGCCGGTCGTCCGGCTGATCTCCCACCAGCCCTCGTGCCACGCGCGCACGCCGCGGTGGTCCCACGCGTCGAGGAACTCGGCCACGCTCGCCCGCGCGCTCCGCGGCATCGCGCCGAGCGAGTGGCTCACCAGATAGGTGCAGGTGTCGAGAATCGGGAACTCCGCGCGCCACTTCAGGAGTGAATCCATAACCATTGCCGATTGCCCGCCTTCGCCAAGGCTACGGCGGGCCAAGCCGATTGCCGATTGCCGATTGACGACTGACTAGCGTGATCGCCCCGAGTACCCAGGTACCCGAGTACCGTCAGCGAAAGATCCCGTCGGCGTTGCCATAGAGAATCTTCCGCTTCGCCTCGTCGCCGAGCGGGAGCGCCAGGAACTGGTCCACGTTCTTCCGCATCGAGGTGACGCCGGGGCTGGGCCAGTCGGTGCCCCAGACGGCCTTGTCGGCGATCTCCTCGAGGCGCGGGAAGTATTCTAGCAACTTCGACGGCGGGATCCCCGAAAGCTCCAGGTGCACGTTCGGGTGGCGGCGGACGACGAAGAACGCCTCGTCCATCCAGATGGGCCGGCCGCCGTGGGCCAGCAGGATGGTCAGCTTTGGGAAGTCCACGGCCACGTCGTCCACGTCCATGGGGTTGCCCAGCCGGCTTCGCGCGCCCGGGAAGATCGACGTGCCCGTGTGCACCGTCACCGGCACGCCGGCCGCCTGCGCGCGCTCGTAGAGCTGGGCGAGGTTGGGCAGCGCGTCCAGATAGGCGTTTGCGGCGAAGACCTGGTGCGGCGGGTGGATCTTGAGTGCGCGCACCCCGAGGTCGAGGATCCGGTCGACCGCCGGCCCCACGTCGCGCGTGAAGCGCGGGTTGACCGAGCCGAACGCGATGAGCCGCCGCGGGTCGGCCGACGCGTACTTCACCATCCAGTCGTTCGCCTCGTCGGTGAAGCCGAGGACGTCCGGGCTCACGTAGTTGATGAGCCCGACCCGCTCGACCCCGTCGCGGTCCATCAGCGCGAGCAGCCGGCGCGGATCGGCCGCGAGCGCCTCGAGCTCGTCCGCGTTCGGCTTGTTGTGAAAGAACACCCGCCGCGCCTCGGGGCACAGCATGTGGAACGGCTGGACGTGGATGTGGGCGTCGATGACTCTCATCGGATGCCGGAGGCCGGAGGCCGGGGGCCAGAGGCCGGGGATCAGAGGCCGGAGGCCGGGGGATCAAAGGCCTGAGACCGGGGCCGGACGCCGAAGGCTGAGCCGCTGGCCCCCCTGGCCTCCGGCCTCCGGCCCCTGGCCTCTACATGTTCAGGTCCACCCACACGCTCTTGACCTGCGTGTAGTGCTCGAGGGCGTAGGCGCCCATCTCGCGGCCGAAGCCGCTCTGCTTGTAGCCGCCGAAGGGCAGCGCGGTGTCGTAGACGTTGTAGGTGTTCACCCAGACGGTGCCCGCCTTGAGCTTCCGGGCGACGTAGTGGGCCTTCTTGATGTCGCGCGTCCAGACGCCGGCCGCCAGGCCGTAGATCGAGTCGTTGGCGCGCGCGATGGCCTCGTCGACGTCGCCGAACTCGATCGTGGCGAGCACGGGCCCGAAGATCTCCTCGCGGGCGATCGTCATGTCGGGCGTGACGCCGTCGAACACGGTCGGCTGCATGAAGTAGCCCTTGCCCGTGCCGATGTCCGCGCGGGCGCCGCCGGCGACGAGCGTGGCGCCCTCCCGCTTCCCGGTCTCGACGTAGGCCAGCACCCGCTCGAGCTGGATCTTCGAGGCCTGCGCGCCGAAGCGCGTCCTGGGGTTCATCGGATCGCCGGGCACCATCCTCTTCGTCCGCGCGACGAGCTTCGTCATGAACTCGTCCTTGATCGCGCGGTCCACGAGCAGGCGCGATCCGGCGGCGCACACCTCGCCCTTGCCGTAGAAGATGCCGGTCGTCGCGCCGCGCACCGCGGCGTCGACGTCGGCGTCGGCCAGCACCACGTTCGGCGACTTGCCGCCCAGCTCGAGCGTGATGTGCTTGAGCGTCTCGGCCGCGCCGCGCATGATGCCGCGGCCCGTGCTGGTGTCGCCGGTGAACGCGATCTTGTCGATGTCCGGGTGCTCGACGATCGCCTGCCCCACGCTCGCGCCCGGCCCGGTGATCACGTTCAGCACGCCGGGCGGAAACCCGACCTCGAGCGCGATCTCGCCCAGCGCGATGGCGGTGAGCGGCGTCTGGCTCGCGGGCTTGATGATCACGGTGTTGCCGCAGGCCAGCGCCGGCGCCACCTTCCACGAGGTCAGGAGCAGCGGGAAGTTCCACGGCACGATGGCCGCGACGACGCCCACCGGCTCGCGGAGCGTGTAGGCGAGCGCGTTGCCGTTCACCGGGATGGTCGCGCCCTGGATCTTGTCGGCCCAGCCGGCGTAGGTACTGGAAGCACTCCGCGGCCATCGGGATCTCGATGTGGCGCGACTCGGTGATGGGCTTGCCGTTGTGCAGCGTCTCGAGCCGCGCGACCTCGTCCGCGCGCTCCATGAGCCGCTCGCCGAGCTTCCACAGCAGCCGGCCCCGCTCGCGCGCGCTCATCGCGCCCCACGGCCCGTCGAGCGCCGCCCGCGCCGCCCGGACGGCCGCGTCCACGTCGGCCGGCCCGGCGGCCGGCACCGTGGCGATGATCTCCTCGGTCGCGGGATTGACGACGTCGAGGGTCTTTCCGCCCTCGGCCTCGCACCACTCGCCGCCAATCAGCATCTTCCGCGCGTCAATCCCCGTCGTCGTCATGTCTGTCCTCGATTGCGCACTGCATCGCGTGCCACGAATGACTACCACGAAGGCCATGATGCGCACGAAGGCGGCTGGGTCTTCGTGGACTTCGTGAGCTTCGTGGTCATCGCCCGTCGTCGCCCGAGTACCCAGTACCCAGTACCGAGCACCGTCAGCGTAGCCCCCCTACATCTCCGTCCTGACGTACTCGAAGTCAATCGGCCGGCCGTTGATGCCGCGGCGCGGCGGCGCGATGTAGTTGGCGAACTTGCCCGGCTCGTAGACCGGTTCGTTCTGGATGCTCAGCAGGTACGCCTTGTCGGCCGGCGACGGCAGCCACTCGTACTTCCGCCGCTCCCACTCGTCGACGGAGACCGGCTGGCCGTACGGATCGAAGTGCAGGCCCCGGAACTGGCCGATGTGGCGGTTGAACTTGCGATCCGGCAGCCGCAGGCGATCCGAGAAGCCGTGCTGCTCGAGGATCCGGTTCCACCGCGTGATGCCGCCCTGGCAGTCCTTCACGTACCAGTCGCGCAGCACCTCGTTCATGGCCGTCCGCATGGCCACTTCCTTGGCGAGCACCCGGCCGTCCTCGACCGTCTCGAGCTGGTAGTAGGTGTCGCTCACGGTGTGGTCCTCGTAGCGGTCCTCCTGCGCGCGGCCCTTGAGGCCGTTGGCGAAGTAGTTCGCGGCGTTGGTGGACACCTCGCCGCCGTGCAGGTCGAGGCTCAGGCTCACCCACAGGTTGATGTGCTTCTGGATCGTCGGCAGGTCGATGCCGCCCAGCTTGCGGACGTCCTCGGCGTAGCCGCTCGCCTTCATCAGCTCGCAGGTGCGCTCGAGGATGCGCGCCACGCCCGTCTCGCCGACGAACATGTGGTGCGCCTCCTCGGTCAGCATGAAGCGCGTCGTGCGCGACAATGGGTCGAGCGAGCTCTCCGACAGCGACATGAGCTGCGACTTGCCGTCCCGGTCGGTGAACATCGTGAACATGAAGAAGTCCAGCCAGTTCTCGATCGGCTCGTTGAACGCCTCGAGGATGCGCGGCTTGTCGCGGTTGCCGCTCTGGCGCTCCAGCAGCTCCTCCGCCTCGTCGCGCCCGTCGCGGCCGAAGTAGGAGTGCAGCAGGTACACCATCGCCCAGAGGTGCCGCCCCTCCTCCACGTTCACCTGGAACAGGTTCCGGAGGTCGTACAGGCTCGGGCACCGCTGCCCCAGCCAGCGCTGCTGCTCGACGCTCGCCGGCTCTGTGTCGCCCTGCGTCACGACGAGGCGCCGGAGCTGGTTGCGGAACTCGCCCGGCACCTCCTGCCAGACCGGCCGGCCGAAAAAGTCGCCGAAGCCGATGCGCCGGTCCTGGACCGGGTCCGCCAGGAAGATGCCCCAGCGGTACTCGGGCAGCTTCACGTACTCGAAGTGCGCCCAGCCCTTCGGGTCCACGCTGATGGCCGTCCGCACGTAGACCTGATGGTAGTCCTGGAAGCCCTGCGGCCCCATGTCCTTCCACCACTTCAGGTACTGGGGCTGCCAGTGCTCCAGCGCCCGCTGCAGCCGCTTGTTGCTCGCAAGGTCGACGTTGTTCGGAATCCGTTCGGCCGATAGCATGCCCTTCTCCCGAGTACCAGTACCCAGGACCCGATCCCGCCCCGCCTACGTCCTCTTCCAGTCGAACTCCGGCCGGTTGGGCGAGCCGTACGACGTCAGCGCGCCCGTGTCGCCCACCGCGTTCGGGCGCTGGAAGATCCAGTTCTGCCACGCCGTGAGCCGCCCGAAGATCTTCGTCTCCATCGTCTCCGGCCCGGCGAAGCGCAGGTTCGCCTCCATGCCCGTCAGCGCGTCGGGCGAGAAGGTCGCGCGGCTCTCGATCGCCAGCCGCACCTCGTCGTCCCAGTCCAGCTCGTCGGGCGCGAAGGACACCAGGCCCGCCTCCTCCGCCGCCTGCGGGTCGAACGGCCCGTCGTGCGCCAGCACAGCCTCGACGTGCGCCGGATCCGCCAGGAAGCGCACCGCCAGCCGCGTCAGGCCGTTGCTCATCGGATACGGCCCTCCGTTCATCGGCGACAGGGCGATCTGGTTCGGCCGGTCCGGGTCGTCCAGCATGTAGATCCGGTCGGCAGCCAGCGCCAGCTCGAACAGCGTCCCGGCGAAGCAGCTGCCCGGCTCGACGAGCGCGAAGAAGCTGCGCGCCGTCAGGTCGATGCGCTTCAGCGTGCGCTTGATGTGGTGGACGATCTCCCGCACCAGCCAGTGGTCCTGGTGCGCCGCGAGCACGCGGTCGGCCCCGAGCACGCGCGCGGGATCGCCCTCGGTGCGCACGAGCACGGTGCCGATCTCCGGCTCGTTCACCCGCAGGCGCAGCAGCGCATCGTCCAGCTCGCGGAACACGCGCAGCGGCCAGAACCGGTCGCCCGCCGCCAGGATGGCCTCGGGCGTCGCCTCCACGTCCCCCTCGGGCCCCCGAACGGTCAGCGTGGCCACGCGCTTGCCGCGGTCGAGCGCCAGCGTGACGGCGCTGTACGCCGTCTCGTCCGTGGAGACGGCGGGCGCGAGCGGCCCCAGCGTGATGCCGGGCCCGGCGGCCGGGCGGTCCGACACCGCGGCCAGCGCCGCGGCGCGCGAGGCCACCTCCTCGTCCCACCGGCTGCGCGGCACGACGGCGTCCACCAGACGCCAGTCGACGGCGCGCTTCCCCTTCACGCCCTCGGCCACCGTGCCGAACACGTCGGCCAGGTCGCGCCGGACCTTGCGCTTGTCGACGACGCGCGTGAGGCCGCCGGTGCCGGGCAGGACGCCGAGCAGCGGCGTCTCGGGCAGGCTCACGGCCGAGTTCCCGTCGTCGACGAGCAGGATCTCGTCGCAGGCGAGCGCCAGCTCGTAACCGCCGCCGGCGCAGATGCCGTTGAGCGCCGCGAGGAACTTGAGTCCCGGAGTGCGCGCTCGCGTCCTCCATCGCCAGCCGGGTCTCGTTGGTGAACTTGCAGAAGTTCACCTTCCAGCCGTGCGACGAGCTACGCAGCATGAAGATGTTGGCGCCGGCGCAGAAGATGCGCTCTCTGACGCTCGTCACGACGACCGCGTGCACTTCCGGGTGCTCGAAGCGGATGCGCGCCAGCGCGTCGGCCAGCTCGATGTCCACGCCGAGGTCGTACGAGTTGAGCTTGAGCGTGTAGTCGGGCGAGAGCCCCCCGTCCTCCTGGACGTCCATCGACAGGGTCGCCACCGGGCCGTCGAACGACAGCTGCCAGTGCCGGTACCGGTCGGGATGGGTCTCGAACTCGACCGGACGCGCGTCCGAGGTCGTCGCTACCGCCACGCAGGCCTCCCCCACCGAAGAGCTTGCCGGGTCCGTTTTCGATGTATCGCGTTGGCCCCAGCTTACTACAGATTTGAACGCGCGTTCAAATTCGGTGGTAGGATGCTCCCAGGATGGCCCGCCGCACGCCCCGCTCCGCCGAGCGCCGCACCGAGATCCTCAAGAGCGCCGCCGCCGCGTTCCGACGCCGCGGCTACCACGGCGCCAGCGTCGAGGAGATTGCGCGCGCGCTGAAGATGACCAAGGGGAACCTGTACTACTACTTCCGCGACAAGCAGGACATCCTCTTCGGGTGCCACGAGTACTCGCTTGGCGTGGCGCTGGCGCTGCTCGAGCAGGTGGAGGCCGAGCCCGTGCCGCCGGACCAGCGCCTGCGGCGGCTCGTCGCGGGCTTCGTGCACCTCATCATCGACGAGCTGCGCGGGTCGGGCCTGACGCTGGAGCTCGAGGCGCTGCCCCGGCCGCTCCTGCGGAAGGTGGTCGCCAAGCGCGACCGCTTCGACCGGGGCCTGCGGAAGATCATCCAGGACGGGATGGCTCAGGGCCTGTTCGCGCCCGGCGACCCCAAGCTCGTCGCCTTCGCCCTCATGGGCGCGCTCAACTGGATCTCGCGCTGGTACGACCCCAAGGGGAACGCGAGCTCGGAGCAGATCGCCGCCTCGTTCGCGGACTACCTGGTCAAGGGGCTGACGGCGTGAGTCCCATCAGGATTCGGCATTCCGCATTCGCCATTCGACATTTCAGGAGACGGTGTCTCCCGGCTTCATCGTGATCACCTTCACGCCCTTCGGCGCGACGAGGCTCTCGAGACGGTCGGGCGTGCCGGTCAGCAGCGGGAACGTGCCGTAGTGCATCGGGACCACCTGCTTCACGCCGAGGAGCTCCACCGCCTTGGCCGCCTGCAGCGGGTCCATCGTGAAGTGATCCCCGATTGGCAGGAACGCGATCTCGGGCTTGTAGAGCTCGCCGATGAGCGCCATGTCGCCGAAGAGCGCCGTGTCGCCCGCGAAGTACGCGACCAGGCCGCTCTCGAACGTGAGCACGTAGCCCGCCGCCTCACCCAGGTACACGATGCGCCCGTCGTCCTCGATGGCGGCGCTGCTGTGCCGCGCGTCCACCATCGTGACCGCCACGCCGGCGACCGTCTGCGTGCCACCCTTGTTCATGCCCGACACGTTCTTGACGCCCTTCTGCCCCAGCCACGCGCCGAGCTCGAAGATGGCGACGACCGGCGCGCCCGTCGCGCGCGCGACCGCCACGACGTCGCCCACGTGATCGAAGTGGCCGTGGGTGAGCAGGATGGCGTCGGCCTTGTCGATCTTCTTCTTGTCGGCCGGGCACGACGGGTTGCCGTCGAGCCACGGATCGATGACGAGGCGCTTGCCACCGGGCGTGCCGAGGATGAAGGTGCCGTGGCCGAGCCACGTGATGGAGAGCTTGCCTGCGGTCTGTGCGGTCATGGTGGCCCCCGGGTTGGTCGATATTCCCCATAGTATACTTGCCGAGGGACCACGATCTCATGACGACACCCGTGCCCGTGCCGCTTCTGCGCGGCCGCCACGTACGCCACCAGCCCGCCCCGCGCCAGCCGAAACCCGAGTGGCTGAAGGTGCGCGCGCCGGGCTCGGAGGGCTACATCCGCCTCAAGGGCCTGATGCGCGGCCTCGGCCTGCACACCGTGTGCGAGGAGGCGAACTGCCCGAACATCGGCGAGTGCTGGCACCACGGCACGGCGACGTTCATGATCCTCGGCGACGTCTGCACGCGCTCGTGCGGCTTCTGCAACGTGGTCCACGGCAAGCCCGGCGCGCTCGATCGTGAGGAGCCCCGGCGCGTAGCCGAGGCCATCCAGGCGATGGATCTCAAGTACATCGTCATCACGTCGGTGGACCGCGACGACCTGGACGACTTCGGCGCGTGGTCGTTCGCCGAGACGATCCGCCGGACGCGCGCGCTCGTGCCGGGCTGCCGCATCGAGGTCCTGATTCCGGACTTCCAGGGCGACGCGGCGGCGCTCCACGCCGTGCTCGACGCGCGGCCCGACGTGCTCAACCACAACACCGAGACCGTGCCGCGGCTCTTCCCGGTCGCGCGGCCCGGCGGGCGCTACCAGCGGACCATGGAGCTGCTCGACCGCGCGCGCGCCTACGCTCCGGACGTCCCGACCAAGTCGGGCATCATGGTGGGCCTCGGCGAGGAGTGGGACGAGGTCGTGGCCGTGCTGAAGGACCTGCGCGCGGCCGGCTGCCAGATCTTGACCGTGGGCCAGTACCTGCGCCCGTCGCAGGCGAACCTGCCGATGGTGCGCTACTACCACCCGGACGAGTTCGCCGAGCTGAAGCGGATTGCGCTCGACCTCGGCTTCGTCCACGCCGAGTGCGGCCCGCTCGTCCGCAGCTCCTACCACGCGCACGAGCAGACGGCCGCGTACGACCGGGCGCGCCAACATCCGTAGCGCAGGATTTCAGTCCTGCGCCACTGAACCCACAGGTGGCCCAGGTCTTCGACCTGGGCACCAACCAACGTCCGTAGCGCAGGGCTTCATTCAGTCCTGCGCAGGAAGGGCGCACGACTAAAGTCGTGCGCTACGCACACGACTGGACGTAGCGCAGGGCTTCATTCAGTCCTGCGCAGGAGGGGCGCACGACTAAAGTCGTGCGCTACGTACACACGACTGGACGTAGCGCAGGGCTTCAGCCCTGCGCATCGAACGCACGCCTGAAGGCGTGCGCTACGGGAAGGCTCACGTGCTCCGCCACCGCCCGCTGCCCCCGCCCTCGCCCGCCTTCGCACCCGTCCACCGCCGCATCGTGGCGTGCACGCGCTGCCCGCGCCTGCGCGCGCACTGCGCGCGGGTGGCGCGCGAGAAGCGCGCCGCCTTCGGCGACGAGGTCTACTGGGGGAAGCCGGTGCCGGGCTATGGCGACCCGCGGGCGCGGGTGCTGGTGCTGGGCCTCGCGCCGGCGGCGCACGGCTCGAACCGCACGGCGCGCATGTTCACGGGCGACGGCACGGGCGGGTCGGGCGACTTCCTGGTGCGCGCGATGCACGCGCACGGCTTCGCCAGCGGCACCACGTCCGCGCGCGCCGACGATGGATTGAGGCTGAAGGACGCGTTCATCACGGCCGTGGCGCGGTGCGCGCCGCCGGACAACCGGCCCACGACCGCGGAGATCGCCAACTGCCACGCGCACCTGGTGGACGAGCTCGCGCTGCTCCCCCGCGTCCGCGTGATCGTGGCGCTCGGCCGCGTCGCGTTCGACGCCTGCTGGCGCCTCGCCGGCGACCGCGGCGTCCGCCCGAAGCCGACACCGCGGTTCGGCCACGGCCTCGTCTACCGGGTCGCCGGGATGCCGGCCGTCCTCGCCTCGTTCCACCCGAGCCGGCAGAACACCAACACCGGCAAGCTGACGCCGGCGATGCTCGCCGACGTGTTCGCGGCCGCGCGCGAGATCGCCGCTACCCCACCTGCGCGCCCTCGCGGGCGCCGACCGCGACGCGCGCGCCCTTCACGAGCGACTTGACCACGGTGCCCAGCCGCCGGATGCCCTCGTCGATCGTCTCGGGCTTGCAGGTACGAGAAGTTGAACCGCGCCGTGTTCGCCCCGGACCCGTCCGGGAAGAACGGCTGGCCCGGCACGAAGGCGACCTTCTGGGCGATGGCCACCTTCAGCACGTCGGCGGCGTCCATGCCCTCCGGGAACCGGACCCACAGGAACAGCCCGCCGCTCGGGCGGGTCCAGGTGACGCCGTCCGGCATGTACAGCTCGAGCGCGTGCAGCATCGCGTCGCGCCGCTCGCGGTAGATGGCTCGGATGAACTGCACGTGCTGGTCGAGGAAGCCGCCCCGCGCGACCTCGTAGGTGACCATCTGCGCGAACGTGCTCGAGTGCAGGTCCGCGCCCTGCTTGGCCTGCACGAGCCGGTGGATCACCTCGGCCGGCGCGATGATCCAGCCCAGGCGCATGCCCGGCGCCAGCGTCTTGGAGAACGTGCTGAGGTAGATGACGTTGCCGCGGTACGACGGCCCGTTGCTCCCCTCGCGCTGGCCGTCGAGCAGCACCAGCGACGGCAGCGGGTCGCTCTCGTAGCGCAGCTGCCCGTACGGGTCGTCCTCGAGGATCGGCACGCCGTAGTGATCCGCCAGCCGGATGAGGTGATGACGGCGCTCGACCGAGAGCGTCACGCCGCTCGGGTTCTGGAAGTTCGGGAGCGCGTAGATGAACTTGGGGCCCGTCCGCAGCTGGGCCTCGACCTCGTCGGTCAGCATCCCGTCGTCGTCCATCGACACGCAGCAGGTACTCGGCCTGGTAGGTGCGCCAGGCCTGGAGCGCGCCCAGGTAGGTCGGGCGCTCGACGAGCAGATGATCGCCGGGATTGATGAAGACCTTGCCGATGAGATCGAGCGCCTGCTGCGAGCCGCTCGTGAGGAGGACGTTGTCGGCGTCGATCCGCACGCCCAGACGGCTGGCGTGCCGCGCGATCATCTCGCGCAGGGGCCGATAGCCTTCGGTGGTGCTGTACTGCAGCGCGCGGCTGCCGTCCCCTTTCAGGACGAGGTCGCACGCCTCACGGAACTTGTCGACCGGAAAGACCTCGGGCGCCGGCAGGCCGCCGCCGAAGGAGATGATGTCCGGCTGCTCGGTCAGCTTCAGCAGCTCGCGGACGGCGGAACTGCGCATGCCCCGGGTCCGCTGCGCGAAGCGTTCGGACCAGCGTGTCTGCATCGAATCCCTCCAGCCGCATCGGACGCGGCGTCAGGCACCACGATTGCCGGATTCCCGGCACCTAGCCCTCCCAAATGCTGAGGACAGCCGGCTTCCAACCCTCTAGTTTAGCAATCTAGCAATCCCCGAACCAGCGTGGGAGATCTCGCGAACCGGTCGATCCGCCGACGCGCGACTCGCGATAGGATGTGCATCGTCGGCGTGGTCATCCACGGCCGGGAGTCCGGGTTCGGTGCGCTGCCGGAGGGGGGAGCGTATGGACGATCGACTCTCGCGCCTGGAGGCCCAGCTCGACGCGCTGACGCGCGAGCTGGCGGGCCTCCACGAGCGCGTGGGAATTCTCGAGGGCCGCGCACATCCGGCCGACGTGTCCGACGCCGACGACGTCGCGGTGGCGGACGCGGCGCGCGCCCCGACGCCGTCCCGTGAATCCGACACCACTGCCGTCGTCTCGCTGATCGGACGCACGCTCGTCGTGCTGGGCGGCGCCTACCTGCTGCGGGCGCTCACCGACTCGGGGACGATCGCGCAGGGCGCGGGCGTCGGCCTCGGCATGGCCTACGCCCTCACGTGGATCGTAATGGCCGACCGCGCCGGCCTGGCCGGCCGCCGGCTCAGCGCCGCGTTCCACGGCGTCGGCTTCGTCCTGATCGCCCTCCCCCTCCTCTTCGAGGCCACGGCCCGGTACCACTTCCTGAACCCCGTGGCGAGCAGCGCGGCGCTGGGCATCTTCGCGGTCGTCTCGCTGGGCGTGGCGGCGCGGAGCCAGATCCGCTCGCTCGGGTGGATCACGACCCTCGGCGCCCTGGTGACGGTCGTGGGCCTGATGGTGCTGACCGCCGACCTCGCGCCCTATGCGATCTACCTGGTCCTGCTGGGCGTGACCACGCTGTGGTACGGCTACATCTTCGACTGGCTGGCGCTGCGCTGGCCGGTCGCGTTCGTCGTCGATCTGACCGTGCTCGTGCTGTCGTTCCGCGCCGTCAGCCCCGAGACCCTCGACACGCCGGCCGGCGCGATCGTGGTGCAGCTGCTCCTGCTGGGGCTCTACCTCGGGAGCTTCGGCGCGCGGACGCTGTTCCTCAACCGGGACGTCATCCCCTTCGAGGTGGTGCAGTCCGTTGCCGCCATCGTCGTCGGCCTCGGCGGCGCAGGCTACGTGACCCGCACGACGGGCGTCGGCTTCCTGCCGCTCGGCCTCGTCACGATCGTCTTCGGGGGCGCCGCCTACGCGGTCGCCATCGCGTTCGTGGAGCGGCGCCAGGGACGCCGCAGGAACTTCTACTTCTACACCTCGGCCGCGCTGGTCTTCACGATGACCGGCTGGGCCCTCGTCCTGCCGCCCCGGGCGATCCCGGTCGCGTGGGCGGGCCTCGCGCTGGTGGCCGCCCTCGCCGGCCGCCGCTCGGGGCGCACGACGTTCCAGGCGCACGGCGCCGTCTACGCGGTGGGCGCCGCCGTCGCGTCTGGCCTGGCCACGCACGCGCTCCACGGCCTCGGCTACCCGATCGGCGCGCCGCACGAGCCCGGCGCCCTGGCCCCGGTCGTGCTCGCCGTCCTGGCCGCCTGCACGTGGCTCTTCGGCAACGGCGGCGACCGGCCCGTCTACGGACGGATCCCGCGCCTGCTGCTGCTGATTGTGACGGTGGGCGGCGTGCTGGGGCTCGGGTCCGACTGGCTCGTGCTCGGGCTGGGGCGCGCCGCCGAGCCCGGCATGGTGGCCACGATCCGGACGGCGCTGCTGGTCGCCGGCGCGCTGGCGCTCGCCTGGGCCGAGGGCGCCGCGGGCTTCGTCGAGGCGGGCTGGCTCGTCTACCCGCTGCTCGCCATCACCGGCGTGAAGTTCGTCTTCGAGGATCTTTCCGCGGGCCGCCCGGCCACGCTGTTCGTGGCCTTCGCGCTCTACGGCACCGCGCTCATCTTCGGGCCGAGATTGAAGAGAAAGAGAGCCGCGTAAGGGCCTTACATCCATTTCTTTCGCTTGAACAGCCACACCTGCCCGGCCGCGACGATCAGCAACAGGACGCAGAAGATGGTGAAGGCCCAGTGGCTCTCTGTGCCAGGAATCCCACCGACGTTGATGCCCAGCAGCCCGGTCAGAAGGCCAAGCGGCAGGAAGATCCCCGCAACGATCGACAAGACGTACATCGTCTTGTTCATGTGCTCCGCCAGGCGACCGTTGAGCTCTTCCTGCGTCACGGTTGCCCGATCCCGAATGGCATCGAGATCTTCGACATAGCGCGTTGTGCGGTCTGCGGTCTCCCTCAGACGCATGCGCTCCGTCTCGTTGAGCCAGTCGACCTTCTCGTTGTACAGACGCGCCATGACGTCGCGCTGCGGCGCCAGATAGCGGCGCATGGAGATAGCGGCCCGGCGAATGTCCGCGATCTTCTGACGAAGCTCGTAGGTCTGCTCGGCGATCACCTCGTCTTCGAGTGCGTCAACGGAGTCGTCCAGGTCGGAGATGACGTCACCCATTCGCAGCACGAGGCGATCGGCCAGGTCCTCCAGGAACTCGCCTGCACTGACCGGGCCGTTTCCTGCCTCAACGGCCTGACGAAGATCGTCAATCGCCATTACACGACGGCGCCGTAACGTCACGATGCGACCCGAATCGATCCAGAAGCGAATGGACACCATGTCCTCTGGGTCCTTGCCCGGATTGAGATTCACGCCGCGCAGAATCACCAGCATGCCGCCCTTGTGCACCAGGCTCCTCGGGCGAGTTTCTTCCGCCGTCAGGGCCTCGACGATGACGGGCTCAATCCCGCTGTCGTCTTGCAGCCAGTCTCTCGCGGAGCGTTCCGTGTAGTCCAGATGAACCCAAAGAGGCCCGTCCTCTGGGCGCCACTTCTTGACACCGTCCAGTTCCAGTTGCCTGCCGCCTCCGCTTCCGTTCAGCGCGAAGGCGAAGATGAGTCCGCTGCTGTGGTTCATGGGTCTCCGCTGACGTCCCGCACCGGCATGCGCTCCAGCGCGAGGTTGGGCTGCTCTAGCGAATCGTTATCGGCCGAGTGGCGCTGACCATGGTCCCCGGACAACCGAGGCTCCCGCACTGGGTGCTGTCGACAACTTGCACAGATACTCGGACCGTTCCTGGCCCGCCCGGAGCGGTCGGCACTTGCACTGTCTCCTGCCAGACAAACTCGCTTGCCGGCTCCAGCCTGAATTGCCTCACGCATCCCGGATGGTCGACAACAGTGGAATGCGTCGCGTTACGCCCACCGGACTCAAGCGACACCTCGCGAGACGGCCCCAAACATCCGTCAACGGTCCGCGTACCTCTCATTCGACAGTGCCAGGTAGAGCTCGGCCCGCCCTCCAGATTCAAGTTCATTCGGAGCGTCGACGGTCAGCCGCAACGCCTCGTCGTAGAGTCGAAGCTGACGATCGGACGACCCGCAGGAGGCGACCGCAATCGCAGTGGCTCCGACCAGGAGCGCCAGAAGCGCCAGAAGCGCCTGAGCAGTCCTCATGATCCCCGTCAGCCAAACACACTGCCGCCCAGCCGCGAGCAGCGCTCACCATCGTCCGAGTCATCCGTCGGAGTCATCTTGACGCACCCGCGCCGCTCGTCGGCTGCAGCCCGCGCCTCCGTTCGTATCAGCGTGGTCTCGATCCGCAGACCAGAGGGCACGACCGAACGGATGTCCTGCGGGGGCGGCCTTGCCGAGGTGCGGAGCGTTGGGCCTTCGAACGGCTCCTCACTGGCCACCCGCGCCCGGCGGAGGGAGAATCCCCAGCTGGACCAGCGCTGCGAGATTGTCCCATCCAATCCACGTTTCCGCGATCTTTCCGTTCTCGATTCGCTGAATGATGTAGTTGGTGACTTCTATCATTCTTCCCGTCGGCGGGATGTCGCCCATCGGACCTGTATGGGTGCCGGTACCCGTCGTGATGTACGCCACCTTGTCACCCTCGGCAATCATGAGCTCGATCTTCTCGTGCCAGTCCGGAAAGGCCGTGAAGTTGGCCTTCAAGAACTTCTGCATGGCTTCGACACCGCGGATCTCCGGCATCTCGGTGGTGGCCTGGCTGTGGCGTGCGTAGTCCGAGGCAAGCATCTCTCGGAAGACTTCGAGGTTGTGCGCGTTGACACCCTCCGTCATGACACGGCGAACGAGCTCCTTGTTCTCCTCTGGCGTCGTCATTGCCAACACCTCCCTTATCGCGCGTCCGCCCAACGACCTCCCGCTGAGCCGCGACCGGCGCGGCTCGACGCTCGCTCAAGAAATGCGGCGCCGGTGGCACGCCAGAAGCCGGGGTCCTGCGGGGGCATGGCATTTGCCGTCGACACCTCACGAAAGAAGGCTTCCATCTTGCCGGGCGTGTGCAGGTGACGCGCGGGACCGCCCTTTGCCCGGTTCGTGTTCTCTATCACGAGAAGGGCGCCGCCGCTGTCCTGGGCGGACACCTTGAAGTCGATGGTGCTGATTCCGAGCGCCTTGTGCCCGCCGAAGCGGTCCTGCCCGGCAAGGACACGTACTGCGTGTGACATGGGGCCGCCTTCTCCTTGGGCCATCAGCGGGAGAGCCGTCATAGCCGTCCCGAGAAACACACGACGCGCCGAGCCTGACATGCAAGTAGACCGCGAGCGCGGCCCTCGACTCGCTGGCCAGTCCAGCAGCCGGGCCCACGCGCCCGCCGTGCCACCGTCGCGCGCGGTGTCGCAATCCGTTGATCGGCGTGATGATAGCACCTCGCTCGCACGGGCGGACCCGATCTTCTCGTCTGTCTCAACGCCGTTCTTCGGCGCCTTCAGACCTGTGATTCCGGGGAGTTGGATATCAGGACGGGAAAGGCTGCGAAACGGGTCAGCCTGTCCGGGTGATCCGGACCGGGACACGCGGCGGCAAGTGGTTCTCTGGGATGGCGTTGCGGGCGCATGTGTCGGACGTGACACATGCGAAAGGCCGCGAGATCGGTCAGCCTAACGCTTGAACGACGGAGGTCCGGCAGTGAGGGCGAGGCAACGCCTCGCCCCTACTTGCGCTTGGGCCGGTAGACGTGCGTGCTCTGGCCGAAGAACACCTCGGCCGCTTCCATGATGGTCTCGGACAGCGTCGGGTGCGGGTGGATCGTCAGCTTCACGTCGGTCGCCAGCGCGGCCATCTCCACCGCCAGCGCGCCCTCGGCAATCAGATCGCCCGCGCCGACGCCGACGATGCCGACGCCGAGGACCCGCTCGGTCTCGGGGTCGATCAGCAGCTTGGTGAAGCCCTCGGGCCGGTCGAGCGTGATCGCGCGGCCGAGCGCCGCCCACGGGAACCGGGCCACCTCCACCTTCCGCCCCTGCTTCTTGGCCTCGGTCTCGGTCAGCCCGCACCACGCGATCTCGGGGTCCGTGAACACGACGGCCGGAATGGCGCGCGGCTCGAAGGCCACCTTCTCGCCCGCGATCGCCTCGACCGCCACCCGCGCCTCGTGCGACGCCTTGTGCGCGAGCATCGGCTCGCCGACGACGTCGCCGATGGCGAAGATCGTGGGCTCGGCGGTCGCCCGCCGCTCGTCCACCTCGATGAACCCCCGCTCGTTCACCTTGACCTTCGTCTTGTCCAGGCCGGGGATCGCCGAGTTCGGCTTCCGCCCGACGGCCACGAGCACCTTGTCGTAGGTCTGCGGCTTGGGGTCCACGCCCTCGCCCTCGAAGCGCACCTCGAGGCCCTTCTTGCCCTCCTTCACCTCCACGACCTTGGTGTTCAGCATGATCGCCTCGCAGATGGCCTCCATCCGCTTGGCCAGCACGTTGACCAGGTCGCGGTCGGCGCCGGGCAGCAGGCCGGGCATCATCTCGACGACCGACACCTTCGAGCCGAGCGCGGCGTAGACGCTGCCCAGCTCGAGGCCGATGTAGCCGCCGCCGATGACCAGCAGCCGCTTCGGCACGTCCTCGAGCGCGAGGCCGCCCGTGGAGTCGAGCACGCGCGGGCTGTCGGGCAGCCCGGGGATCGACGCGGGCCGCGACCCGGTCGCCACGATGGCGTGCTCGAACGACAGGCGCTCGGTGCCGTCCTTCGTCTCGATCGACAGGGTGCGCGCGTCCTCGAAGCTCGCGCTCCCCTGGATGTAGGTCAGCTTGCGCTGCCGGCCGAGCTGGCCGAGGCCGCCGGTCAGCTTCTCGACCACGCCGTTCTTCCACGCGCGCACCCGGTCCAGGTCGATGGCCGGCTCGCCGAACGTCACGCCGAGCGACGCGGCGTGTCGCGCCTCGCCGATGACCTTCGCCACGTGAAGGAGCGCCTTGGACGGGATGCACCCGCGGTAGAGGCAGACGCCGCCGGGATTCGGCTCCCGATCGACGAGGGTGACCTGCATGCCGAGATCCGCGGCGAAGAACGCGGCGGCGTACCCGCCGGGCCCCGCCCCGATGACGACGAGCTGGTTCTGGGTCATGAGAATGCTGAATGCTGAATGAAGAATGCCGAATGCCGAAGGCCGAGAGCTGAACGCCGGACGACGGGCGTTACAGCGACAACACGAACGGCTGCTCGAGCGCCTCGGCCAGCCAGCGCAGGAACCGGGCCGCGTCGGCGCCGTCGATCACACGGTGATCGTACGACAGCGACAGGGGCAGCATCAACCGCGGCTCGAACGCGCCGTCCAGCCAGACGGCCTCGGTGCGCGCACGGGACATGCCGAGGATGGCCACTTCCGGCGCGTTGACGATCGGGCTGAACGCCGTCCCGCCGATCCCGCCGAGGTTGGTGATGGTGAACGTGCCGCCCTCCATCTCCTCGAGCGCCAGCTTGCGCGCCTTCGCCTTCTCCGACAGCGCGGCGAGCTCGACCGACAGCTCGACGATGCCCTTGCGGTCCGCGTCGCGGATCACGGGCACGAGCAGCCCGCGGTCGGTGTCCACCGCCACGCCGACGTGCACGTAGCGCTTGAGGATCACCGCCTCGCCGGCCATGTCCACCGAGGCGTTGAACTGCGGGAACCGCACGAGCGCGCCCGCCACGGCCTTGAGCGCGATGGCGGTCAGCGTGAGCTTGCCGCCCGCCGCCTCGGCCCGCGGCGCGTAGCGCTTCCGGAGCTCCTCGAGCGCGGTGATGTCGGCGGCGTCGTGCTGGACGACGTGCGGGACGGTCGCCCATGCCTGCGCCATCCGCTCCGCGGTCTTGCGGCGGATGTTCGTCATCGGCTGGCGCTCGACCTCGCCCCACCGGCTGAAGTCCGGCAGCGGCATCGCCACCGGGCCGCCGCCCGCGGCGCCGCTCACCACCGCCTTCGCGAAGGCCTTCACGTCGTCTGGCGAGATGCGCCCGGCGGGCCCCGTGCCCATCACGCGGGTGATGTCGATGCCGAGCTCGCGCGCCAGGCGGCGCACCGACGGCGCCGCGGGCACCGGCGTCGCCGGCTCGTCCGCCGGCTCCGGCTCGGGCGCGGGACGAGCGGCGGGCCGGGGCAGCGCCACGACCTCCGCGCGCCGGCGCGCGGGCGGCGGGGGCGCGGGCGGCACGGGCCGCGGCCCCGGACGCGGGGCGGCCGCGATCTCGCCGCGCGCGGGCGGCGCGGGAGCGGGCGAGGCCGCGGCCGCGCCGTCGGCCTCCTCGACCGACAGCAGCACCTGCCCCACCTTCACCTTCTCGCCCGCCTTCACCTTCACCTCGGCCACCCGGCCGCTCAGCGACGACGGCACCTCGATGGTCGCCTTGTCGGTCTCCAGCTCGACGATCGGCTGCTCGCGGGCGATGACGTCGCCGGCCGACACGAGCACGCGGACGACGTCGCCCGCGGCGATGTTCTCTCCCAGTTCGGGCAGCTTCAGTTCGGTGGCCAATGCGTGTCCTCTACGAAATCCTCGGGTCGGCCTTCTCGGGGTCGATCTCGAGGTCCTTGATCGCCTGGGCCGCGACGCCCGCGTCGATGGCGCCGTCGCGCGCGAGCGCCGACAGCGTGGCGACGGTCACGTGCCGCGCGTCGACCTCGAAGAAGCCCCGGAGCGCGCGCCGGTCCTCGCTCCGCCCGAAGCCGTCGGTCCCGAGCGAGTGGATCGGCCGCGGCGCCCACCGCGAGATGGCGTCGGGCAGCACCTTCAGGTAGTCCGAGGCGGCGACGATGACGCCGGGCGCGTCCTTCAGGCACGCGGCCACGTAGGGCACGCGCGCCGGCTCGGCCGGGTGCAGCATGTTCCAGCGCTCGACGGCGTGCGCCTCGCGCGACAGCTCCGCGTAGCTGGTGACGCTCCACACGTCGGCCGCCACGTCGTAGCGCTCCTCGAGCATCTTCTGCGCCGCGAGCACCTCGTTGAGGATCGCGCCGCTGCCGAGCAGCCGCGCGCGCCCCTTCGCCTTCTTCTTCGACGACGGGCAGCAGCGGTACATGCCCTTGAGGATGCCGTCCTCGGCGCCCTCGGGCATGGCCGGCATCTCGTACTGCTCGTTCATGACGGTCAGGTAGTAGAAGAGGCTCTCCTGATCGACGTACATGCGGCGGATGCCGTCCTGGACGATGACGGCGATCTCGTAGGCGAACGCCGGGTCGTAGGACTTCAGGTTGGGCACGCCCCAGGACAGCACGTGGCTGTGCCCGTCCTGGTGCTGCAGCCCTTCGCCCGCGAGCGTCGTCCGGCCGGCGGTGCCGCCGAGGAGGAACCCGCGCGCGCGCGAATCGGCGGCCGCCCAGATGAGATCGCCCACCCGCTGGAAGCCGAACATCGAGTAGAAGATGAAGAAGGGGATCGTGTTCACGCCGTAGTGCGCGTAGGCCGTGCCGGCCGAGATGAACGACGACAGCGAGCCGGCCTCGGTGATGCCCTCTTCCAGGATCTGCCCGTTCTTCGCCTCCTTGTAGTACAGGAGCGTGTCCCTGTCGACCGGCTCGTAGGTCTGGCCGACGTGGGAGTAGATGCCCACCTGGCGGAAGAGCGCCTCCATGCCGAAGGTGCGCGCCTCGTCCGGCACGATCGGCACGATGAGCTGGCCGACGTCCTTGTCGCGCAGCAGCTTCGCCAGCATGCGCACGAACACCATCGTCGTCGACGCCGTGCGGCCCTCGGTGCCCGCGTAGAACTCCTCGAAGAGCGACGAGGACGAGAGACGAATCGGCTCGGCGCGCACCGTGCGCGACGGGACGTAGCCGCCGAGCGCCTGCCGGCGCTCGCGGAGGTACTGCATCTCGGTGCTGTCCTCCGGCGGGCGGTAGAACGGCATCTCGGCGATCTGGTTGTC
This sequence comes from uncultured Acidobacteriota bacterium, assembly GCA_963812185.1. Lineage (GTDB taxonomy): Bacteria > Acidobacteriota > Vicinamibacteria > Vicinamibacterales > JAHECP01 > JAHECP01. The sequence goes on along the minus strand of CAWEUE010000004.1, from coordinate 1,064,029 downwards.
GGAGATCGGGATGCCGAACCGCGTGCGGAACGCGCGGAGCTCCTCCTCGTTCAGCTTCTTCTGCTGGTGGGTGATGTTCTTGCCCTCGCCCGCCTCGCCCATGCCGTAGCCCTTGATCGTGCGGGCGAGGACGACGGTGGGCGCCCCCGTGTGCGCGACGGCCGCCCGGTAGGCGTTGTAGACCTTCAGCGGGTCGTGGCCGCCCAGGCGGAGCCGTCCGAGCTGGTCGTCCGACAGGTGCCGCACCATGTCGAGCAGGCGCGGGTCGGCGCCCCAGAAGTGCTCGCGGATGTAGGCGCCCGACTCGACCGCGTACTTCTGGTACTGGCCGTCCACGGTCTCGCCCATCCGCTGCGCCAGCCGGCCGTCGTGGTCCTTCGCCAGGAGCGGGTCCCAGTCGCCGCCCCAGATCACCTTGATGACGTTCCAGCCCGCGCCGCGGAAGGCGGCCTCGAGCTCCTGGATGATCTGGCCGTTGCCGCGCACCGGGCCGTCGAGGCGCTGCAGGTTGCAGTTGATGACGAAGATCAGGTTGTCGAGCTTCTCGCGCGACGCGAGCGTGATGGCGCCGAGCGCCTCGGGCTCGTCGGTCTCGCCGTCGCCCAGGAACGCCCAGACCTTCGAGTCGGACGGCGGCTTGAGGCCCCGGTCCTCGAGGTAGCGCATGAAGCGCGCCTGGTAGATCGCGGTGATCGGGCCCAGCCCCATCGAGACCGTCGGGAACTCCCAGAAGTCGGGCATCAGCCACGGGTGCGGGTACGACGAGAGCCCGCCCTCGGGCCGCAGCTCGTGCCGGAAGTTCTCGAGCTGCTTCGGCGACAGCCGCCCCTCGAGGAACGCGCGGCCGTAGATGCCGGGCGAGGCGTGCCCCTGGAAGAGCACGAGGTCCCCCGTCCCGTTCGGCCCCTTGGCGCGGAAGAAGTGGTTGAACGCCACCTCGTAGAGCGTGGCCGCCGACGCGTAGGTCGAGATGTGCCCGCCGATGCCCTCCGAGTGCTTGTTGGCCTTGACGACCATCGCCAGGGCGTTCCAGCGGACGAGGCTCTTGATCCGGCGCTCGACCTCGCGGCTGCCGGGGAGCGGCACCTGGTCCTCGGCCCGGATGGTGTTGACGTAGGGCGTGTTGGCCGTGAAGGGCAGCGTGACGCCGGCCTGCCGGGCGTGCTGCTGCAGGGCGTCGAGCAGGCCGGTGGTCCGCTCGGGGCCGCCCTCCTGGATGACGTAGTCGAGCGAGTCGAGCCACTCGCGGGTTTCCTGACGCTCGAGTTCGGGATCGGCCTTCGGGGCGATATGTCGCATGCGGAAAGGTCCACCTGGAAAACGGTAAGCTTATATTGTAAGTCGGGCGGCGGCCCGGCGGGAATAGTCCCGCTCCGGCATCCGGCGCCGCGCGGGCCCCCGCCCTGTGAAGAACTGCGCAGCCATGATGATCAAACCACGCTTCGTTTACGCTCTCGTCGTATCGTGCGCCCTCGCGGCCCCCGCGGTCCTCGGGGCCACCGGAGACACCACCGTGCCCGATCTCGCGACGCTCCACGCCATGACCGCCCGCTTCGCGCCCGTGCCGATCACGGCCGACCTGTCGGCGCTCCCCGCCAACGAGCGGGAGGCCCTCGGCAAGCTGGTCGAGGCGGCCCGCCTGATGGACGGCCTCTACCTCGAGCAGGTCTGGGGCGGCAACACGTCGATGCTGCTGCACCTGGCCGGCGACCGCACGCCGCTCGGCCAGGCGCGCCTGCACTACTACCTCATCAACAAGGGCCCGTGGTCCGAGCTCGACCACAACGCGCCGTTCGTCCCCGGCGTCGGCCCCAAGCCCGAGGGCGCCAACTTCTACCCGGCGGGCGCGACCAAGGCCGAGGTGGAGGCCTGGCTCGACTCGCCGGCCGGCGCCCAGGCCAAGGGCTTCTTCACCGTCGTCCGCCGCGGCGCCGGCGGCCGGTTCGAGGCGGTGCCCTACGACGTCGCGTACCAGGGGACGCTCGCCGACGCCGCGGCGCTGCTGCGCGAGGCGGCCGACCTGACGCGGCAGCCGTCGCTCGCGAAGTTCCTGCGCACGCGCGCCGACGCGTTCCTGTCGAACGACTACTACGCGAGCGACGTGGCCTGGATGCAGCTCGACTCGTCGATCGAGCCGACGATCGGGCCCTACGAGGTCTACACCGACGAGTGGTTCAACCTGAAGGCGGCCTTCGAGGCCTTCATCACGGTGCGCGACGACGCCGAGACGAAGAAGCTCGAGACGATGGGCCAGCACCTGCAGGGGCTCGAGGACGCGCTGCCGATCGACGCGAAGTACCGGAACCCCAAGCTGGGGGCGCTCGCGCCCATCCGGGTGGTCAACGAGATCTTCGCCGCCGGCGACGGCAACCACGCCGTGCAGACCGCCGCCTTCAACCTGCCGAACGACGAGCGCATCGTGAAGGAGATGGGCTCGAAGCGGGTCATGCTGCGGAACATGCAGGAGGCGAAGTTCGAGCAGGTGCTCGTGCCGATCTCCCGGATCGTCCTGCCGGCGGCGGACCGGGGGAAGGTGTCGTTCGACGCGTTCTTCACGCACACCGTCATGCACGAGCTCATGCACGGCCTCGGCCCGCACGAGATCACGGTCGCCGGCCGCAAGACGACGGTGCGCCAGGAGCTGAAGGAGACCTACAGCACGCTCGAGGAGGCCAAGGCGGACATCTCGGGCCTCTGGGCGCTCCAGCAGCTCGCCGACCAGGGCGTCGTCGCGCCGGCAATCGCGCGGGACATGTACGAGACCTACCTGGCGTCGGCGTTCCGGGCCATCCGCTTCGGCGTCAACGAGGCCCACGGGCGCGGCATCGCCATCCAGCTCAACTACCTGCTGGACCACGGCGCCGTGCACGAGAACGCCGACGGCACCTTCTCGCTCGACCAGGCGAAGTTCAAGGCGGCCATGGCGTCGCTCACCCACGACATCATGACGGTGCAGGCCGAGGGCAGCTACGCCGGGGCGAAGCAGCTCATGGCGCTCGGCGTCGTGCGGCCCGCGGTGCAGAAGGTGCTGGACCGGCTGAAGGACGTGCCGGTCGACATCGAGCCGGTCTTCACGACGGCCCTGGAGCTGGCGAAGTAGGGGCGAGGGACCGAGGCCGGGGCGAGGCGGCGCCTCGCCCCTACACCTGCAGGATCCGGGCGAGGGTCGCCGAGTCGAGGTTCCCGCCGCTCATCACGCACACGACGGTGCGGCCGCGGAGGCGGCCGGCCAGCTTGCGCGCGGCGGCCAGGGACGCGGCGCCGGCGCCCTCGGCCAGGTTGTGCGTCGCGCGCAGCGCGAGGCGCACGCCGTCGGCCAGCTCCTCCTCCTCGAGCGTCACCACGTCGGCGAGGCCGCGCTTCAGGATCCCGAACGGGAGGTCGAAGGTCACGCGCGTGGCCACGCCCTCGGCGAAGGTGTCGGCGCGCTCCCCCACCACGCGCGCCGGGCCGCGCCACGATCGCGCGAACGCGTCGGCGCGCGCCGCCTGGACGCCGATCACCTCCGCGCGCGCCCCCAGCGCGTCGCGCACCGTGACGACGCCGCTCGCCCCGCTGCCGCCGCCGACGGGCACGATCACCACGTCGGCCTCGGGCAGGGCCTCGAAGATCTCCAGCGCGTAGGTCGCGACGCCGGCCACGAGCAGCGGCTCGTTCGCCGAGTGCACGTAGCGCAGGCCCCGCTCGGCCGCGAGCGCCTCGACGCGCTCGCGCGCCTCGTCGAAGTCCCGCCCGTGCTCCTCGACCGTCGCGCCGAAGGCGCGCATGGCCGCGTTCTTCTCGGGGTTGTTGCCGCGCGGCACCAGGATCGTGCACGGCACGCCGGCGCGCCGGCAGGCGAACGCCATCGACTGCCCGTGGTTGCCGGTCGAGGCCGTGATCACGCCCCGCGCGCGCTGGCCCTCGTCGAGCGAGGCCACGAGGTTGATCCCGCCCCGCACCTTGAACGCGCCGGTCGGGTTGTGGTTCTCGTGCTTCACGTGGACGTCGAGGCCGAGCTGGTCGGCGAGCAGCGGATGGCGCAGGAGCGGCGTCGGACGGACGATGCCCTCGAGCCGCTTCCGGGCCTCGAACACGTCGCGCAGCGTGGGTGGTGTGAGCATGATGTGGGGGCCGGCTTCAGCCGGCCCTTCCTCCGTGGTCGTTCCTGACCCGCACCGCAAGGTCGGGTCGGTCGGTGATAATCGCGTCGACGTCCCAGCCGAGCAGCCGGCGCATGTCGGCCTCGTCGTTCACGGTCCACACCTGCACGACCACGCCCGCCCGGTGCGCGGCGCGCACGAACCGGGGCGTGACCACGCGGTACCAGCCGGACCGCTCGGGCACCTGGAACGCGCGGTAGGGGGGACGGCGGCTCGGCCAGCCCACCCAGGAGCGGTAGAGGGCCAGCCGCACCTCGGGCCGCGCGGCGCTCGACGGCACGTCGGGCGCGAGCGCCCGCACGACGCGCTGCACGCGCGGGTGGAACGAGCCGAGGGCGACGACGCCGCCGGCGCCGGCCGCGGCGATCTCGCGCACGGTGGCCTCGGCCAGCGCCTCGCTGTCGGCCTTCATCTCGACGATCAGGGGCACGCCGCGGTAGCGAACGAGCACGTCGGCCAAGGTGGGCACGCCGAACCCGCGGCCGCGGAAGGGGAAGCCCGCCGCGGCGCCGAACCGGGCGCCCGCGTCGAGGCGGGCCAGGTTCGCCGCGTCGAGCGCGGCCACCGGCCCGCGCCCGTCGGTCGTGCGGTCGACCGTGGCGTCGTGGTGGACGACGACCTGCCCGTCCCGCGACAGGCGGACGTCCAGCTCGAGGCCGTCGGCGCCGAGCTCGAGCGCGTGGTCGAACGCGGCGATCGTGTTCTCGGGCCGGAGGCGCGCGCCGCCGCGGTGTGCGAACACGAGCGAGCGGTCACGTCGCAGGTGGGGATGCGCCATCGGGGCCAGACGTCTATCTTGCCACACCACGGCCGGCGCGCGCCCGCCGGGCGCGTCGTCGGCGCGTGCTAGAATTGAGGCCAATGGCACTCCCAACCAACCTTGGTGAGCTCCGCCGCGCGGTGGAGGCGGGGACGGCGCCCCGCCGTCCGGTGCGCGACGAGATCCGCGACAACCTGGTCGGCCGCCTCCAGGCCGGCGACACGCTCTTCCCCGGCATCGTCGGGTACGACGACACCGTCATCCCGCAGATCGTCAACGCGATCCTGTCGCGGCACAACTTCATCCTGCTCGGGCTGCGCGGGCAGGCGAAGAGCCGTATCCTGCGGTCGCTGATGCTGTTGCTCGACGAGCAGGTGCCGGTGGTGCCGGGCTGCGAGATCCACGACGACCCGCTGGCGCCGATCTGCGGCGCGTGCCGGGCGCGCGTGCGGGAAGAGGGCGACGCGATGCCCGTCGCGTGGCTCGGCCGCGAGGCGCGCTACGTCGAGAAGCTGGCGACGCCGGACGTGACCATCGCCGACATGGTGGGCGACGTGGACCCGATCAAGGCCGCGCGCGGGGGGCACCAGCTCTCCGACGAGCTGACGATGCACTACGGCCTGCTGCCGCGGGCGAACCGCGGCATCTTCGCGATCAACGAGCTGCCCGATCTCGCGGGCAAGATCCAGGTGGGGCTCTTCAACATCCTCCAGGAGGGCGACGTCCAGATCAAGGGCTACCCGGTGCGGCTGCCGCTGGACGTGCTGATGGTGTTCAGCGCGAACCCCGAGGACTACACCGCGCGCGGCAAGATCATCACGCCGCTCAAGGACCGGATCGGGTCGGAGATCCGCACGCACTACCCGCGGACGCGCCACCACGCGCTGGCGATCACGGCGCAGGAGGCGTGGACGGAGCGGGCCAGCCGCGCGAGCGCGGCCGCCGTCCAGGTCCCGAACTTCGTGCGGGAGGTGGTCGAGGAGATCGCCTTCGAGGCCCGGCGCGACCAGCGGATCGACAAGCGCTCGGGCGTGAGCCAGCGCCTGCCGATCTCCTGCATCGAGAACGCCGTCTCGAACGCCGAGCGGCGCGCGCTGGTGTGCGGGGAGGAGATCGCGGTGCCGCGCGTGACCGACGTCTACGCGGCGCTCCCGTCGATCACGGGCAAGTTCGAGCTGGAGTACGAGGGCGAGCTGAAGGGCGCCGACACGGTCGCGCGCGAGATCATCCGCGTGGCGGTGGCCAACGTGTTCGACGGCTACAGCCAGGACGCCGACCTGCGGCAGGTGATCGACTGGTTCGAGCTGGGCGGCACGCTGCAGAACGACGACACCTCGCCGGCCGCCGACCTCATCGAGCGCGCCTCGGCGGTGCAGGGGCTCGTCGAGCTCGCCTCGCTCGCCGGCGTCGCGCCCGACGCGCCCGCGCCGCTCGTCGCCGCGGCCATCGACTTCGTCCTCGAGGGGCTCTTCGCGCTGAAGAAGATCAGCCGGAGCGACGAGTGGACGTACCAGGCCACGGAACACCCGCGCACCCGCAGCCAGACGCTGGACACCGAGTCGCTGCTCGACGACCCGCGCGTGTTCCCGGGCAAGAAGAAGTATTACAACTGAGTTGTGAGTTATGAGCTGTGAGTTGTCAGTTATGAGTTATGAGTTATGAGCTATGAGTTATGAGTTTCGGAACTCGAGACTCACAACTCACAACTCAAGACTACAGTGAAGTACAAATACACGCGCTTCACCGGCGACGATCTCGAGGGGATCGACCTCGAGGAGCTGCTGTCGAGGCTCTCGGACCTCCTGCTGTCGAGCGGCTTCGACAACCCCTACGGGCCCGACCTCGACGACGAGGGGGAGCACACGCTGCAGGCGCTGCACGACGCCGTCCTCGACGCCCTGCTCAACGGGGGCCTGCTCTCGGACGAGGCGCTGGAGCGGCTGATGGGCGACCCGGCCGACGCCGACCAGGACGAGGCGCGGTCGGAGATCGAGCAGCTCGTGCAGCAGATCATCGAGCGGCTGGTGCAGGAGGGCTACGTCACCGCGCAGCCCGACCTCGAGGGCGAGCGCGAGCGCCGGGAACAGGGCGAGGGAGAGGGCCAGGGGCTCGACGCGAACGTGCGGTTCGAGATCACCGACAAGGGGCTCGACTTCCTCGGCTACCGCGCCCTGCGCGACCTGCTGGGCACGACGGGCAAGAGCTCCTTCGGCCGGCACGACACGCGGGACCTCGCGACCGGCATCGAGTCGAGCGGCGCCACCAAGCCCTACGAGTTCGGCGACACGCTCAACCTGGACGCGAGCGGCACGATCCTCAACGCCGTGCAGCGCACCGGCCTCGCGCCGGGCGGGCGGGCGCCCGGCGACCCGGCCATCGACGTCCAGTACGAGGACCTGGTCGTCGCGCAGGGCGAGTACCAGTCGTCCTGCGCCACGGTGCTCATGCTGGACTGCAGCCACAGCATGATCCTCTACGGCGAGGACCGCTTCACGCCCGCCAAGCGCGTCGCGCTGGCGCTCGCCAACCTGATCCGGACCGAGTACCCCGGGGACGCCCTGAAGGTCGTCCTCTTCCACGACTCGGCCGAGGAGATTCCGCTCGCCCAGCTCGCACGGGTGCGCGTCGGCCCGTACTACACCAACACGCGCGAGGGCCTGCGCCTCGCGCGCCGCCTGCTCGAGCGCCAGCGGAAGGACATGCGGCAGATCGTGATGATCACCGACGGCAAGCCGTCGGCGCTCACCCAGCCGGACGGCCACATCTACCGCAACGCCTTCGGCCTCGATCCGTTCATCGTCGCGGAAACGTTCAGCGAGGTGAGCAAGTGCCGGAAGGCGGGCATCCTGATCAACACGTTCATGCTCGCCCGCGACCGGGACCTGGTGAGCTTCGTGCGGCGCGTGTCGGAGATCTGCCGCGGCAAGGCCTACTTCACGACGCCGTACACGCTGGGTCAGTACGTCCTGATGGACTACATGACGCGCAAGACCCGGACGGTCCACTGACGCCATGCTGCCCAGCGTGATCCCGATCTTCCCGCTGCCGAACGCCGTGCTCTTCCCGAGCGTGTTCCTCCCGCTCCACATCTTCGAGCCGCGCTACCGGCAGATGGTCGCCGACTCGCTGGGCGCCGACCGGCTGATCGGCATGGTCCTCCTGCAGCCGGGCTGGGAACTCGAGTACCGAGGGCCGTCCTTCCGTGTACCCGGTGGGCTGCGCCGGCGTCATGACTCACGCCGAGCCCCTGCCCGACGGCCGCTACAACATCGTGCTGCGCGGTCTGCAGAAGTTCAGGATTCTCGAGGAGCACGACGACCAGCCCTACCGCCGGGCCCGCGTCGAGACGATCGTGGACTCCGCCCCGGACGACCCGGCGCTCGTCCGCCTCACGCGCACCCGGCTCGAGTCGCTGCTCGCGACCGACGCCGGCAGCGACAGCCCCGTCCCCTCCGCCATGCCTGACGAGGAGCTCGTCAACGCGCTGGCGCAGTACATGGAGCTCGAGCCGATCGAGAAGCAGGCGCTCCTCGAGTGCGACGGCCTCCTGGCGCGCAGCCGGTCGCTCGTCGAGCTGATGGAGATGAAGGCCCTCTCGGCGCGGCAGTCGTGGAAGACGGGAGGGATTCACTGAATTGCCGATTGGCGATTGCCGCTTGCCGATTGGCGATCGGCAATGAGCTTCTTCCTGATCGCCTCGATCACCATCTCGCCGTGGAGCCGGCCATTCTCGATGAAGACGCGGCCGCTTCGGGTGCCGGCCACGACCGCGCCGGCGAGGTAGAGGCCGGGGACGTTGGTCTCGAACGTCATCGCGTCGTGCTTCGGCGTCCCGGTTGCCCCGTCGATCGCGACGCCGGCCTTCGCCAACAGGTCCAGATCCGGGCGGTAGCCCGTCATCAGCAGGACCAGGTCCGCCGGCAGCGACTCGGTGCGCCCGTCGCAGGCGACGACCACGGTGTCCTGGCGGATCTCGACGAGGGTCGTGCGGAACCGCGCGGCGATCGAGCCCTCCAGGATCCGGTTCTCGATGTCGGGCTTCACCCAGTACTTGATCCCCGATCCCAGCGCCTCCCCGCGGTGCACCAGCGTGACCTTCGCGCCGGCGCGGAACAGCTCGAGCGCCGCCTCGGCCGCCGAGTTCTTGCCGCCCACCACCACGACCGACTTGCGGTAGCCCAGGTGCGCCTCGGTGTAGTAGTGCGAGACGTGCGGCAGGTCCTCGCCCGGCACGCCCATGCGGTTCGGGTGATCGTAGGCGCCAATCGCGACCACGACCGTCCGCGCCGCGTGCACCTCGGCGGTTCCGTCGCCACGGCGCGCGTCCGCCTCGACCCCGTCGGCGGTCCGCCGGATGGCCATGACGGTCACGCCCAGCGCCACCTTCAGGCCGAACGTGTCGGTGACCTTGCGGTAGTACTGCAGCGCCTCCTGCCGCGTGGGCTTCTCGTGCGGGCTGGTGAAGGGAATGCCGCCGATCTCGAGCAGCTCCGGCGTGGTGAAGAACACCATGTGGGTCGGAAAGTGCATGAGGGAGTTGACGAGCACGCCCTTCTCGAGCACCAGGTAGTCGAGATCGGCCTTGGAGGCCGCGATGGCGGCGGCGAGGCCGGCCGGGCCACCGCCGATGATCAGCACGTCGTGCATGCGAATGGGTCTCCTGACATCTGAGTCAACGTGGGGCTTCGCCCCACTAGCGCCGGCGCCGCGCGGGCGCCGGCTGGTATTCAATCCGGATGTTGCTGACGAGCGCCACGACCTGGCCCGGCGAGGCGTAGGTGAACCGGCCGTCGGGCCGCTCCACCTCGAGCTTCTCGCCGAGCAGGCTCACCTCGTCCACCTTGTCGGGCAGCACGACGGTGACGGGCTCGATCGAGACGGGCGCCACGGCCTTGAGGCCGCTCGGGCCGGCGCCGCCCCCCACGCGGTCGAAGAGGTCCTTCGCCGTGCGGAACTCGCTCTGCACGACCGCGCGCGCCACGAGGTCGTTGTTCATCGTCAGCACGCCCACGAACGCGGTGTAGCGCGCGTAGGCGCGCCCGGCCTTCACCTGCGCCTCGGAGTACGTCTGCCGGTCGTGCAGGTCGAAGAGCAGCTTCGCCTGGCCGCGGTGCGGCGGGATCTTGATCAGGATGCCGTCGGCGGGCTCGCGCCCGGTGAGCACGTCGCAGAACTCGCGCCCGGTCGCGACGCCGACGCCGAGCACCTGCGGGCAGGTGATCTCGGCCTTGGCCACCGTGAGCTTGGGCGCCGGCGCGCGCCGCCGCTGGGCGGCCGCGACGGCCGCCGACGTCGCCAGCAGCGCCGCGAGCCCGCAGACGAGCCCGCCGCGCCACGTCCGTCGTGGGATCATCGCCTCTCAGTATACCAACCGGATGCGCGCGGCCCGCGCGCCGTTCGTCGCTGGGGCCGGGAGCCGGGTCCTCGCCGCCGCGGCCGGGGCGCGCTCGCCGGCAACCCTCGCTGCGCTCGGTACCCTGACGCGGACGCAGCGGGCCTTGTACGCCGACCGACAACTCCGCTCTTCGACTCCGCTCAGAGCGCCCTGAGCTTGCCGAAGGGCGACAGACCGTTCACCGCCTCGGGCAACGCGACGACCGAAGCTCGCGAAGGCATAGCCCGCTGCGGAAGACTCGGCTCCGCTCGGGTTGCACTCGGCTCGGCTCACGGTCGCTGCGGCGAGGCCCCGGATCCCGGCTGCGTCGGCGCCGCGACACCGGCACGGCATCAGTGGCTGGTCGGGGGCTCGCGCGGCGGGCCGTGGAGGCCGCCCGAAACACGGATCCGGAACACGAGCGGAGCGAGCCTTGCGCGGCGGGCTGCCGCTGCGCGGGCGTCGTTCTCCGGCACACCCCCGGCGGTGGTCGGTACGTTGAGGTGTTGATTGGCAAACCCTGCCCGCCGCGCTGATCGGGAGAGTATCGAGCCGGAGCGAGCGTTCCCGGGCGGCCGGATGCCGGGCCGCGGCGCGGGTCCCCGACCGGCCACCGACGCCGCGTGGGAACGGCCGGATGCCGAGCACGGTGGCGTACCCGCCGCCGGCGATCAGTCGACGACGGGCGCCGGCGCGGGCAGGAGCTCGCCGACGCCGGGCGCGCGGACGCGGTGCTTGATGAGCTCGAGGAATTCGAGACGCGTGCGCGCGTCCTCGCGGAAGACGCCGAGCATGGCGCTCGTCACCGCGAACGAGTTCTGCTTCTCGACGCCGCGCATCGACATGCAGAGGTGGGTGGCCTCGACGACCACGGCCACGCCGAGCGGGTCGATCTTCTCGCGGATCGTGTCCGCGATCTGGCTGGTCAGCCGCTCCTGGATCTGCAGCCGCCGGCTGAAGACCTCCACGAGCCGGGGGATCTTGCTGAGGCCGATGACGCGCCCCTGCGGCAGGTACGCCACGTGGCACTTGCCGAAGAACGGCAGCATGTGGTGCTCGCACAGGCTGTAGAAGTCGATGTCCTTCACGATGACCATCTCGTTGTACTCGACGCTGAACAGCGCGTTGTTCAGCACCGAGTCCACGTCGGCCTCGTAACCGCTCGTGAGGAACCGCAGCGAACGCTCCACCCGCTGCGGCGTCTCGCGCAGCCCCTCGCGCGCCGGATCCTCGCCCAGCTCAGCCAGCAGCTGCCGAATCAGGTCCTGCATATGCGTATTCTAGCCCAGGGGTCAGCGGTCAGGGGGCCCTGACCCCTGACCCCTGACTCCTGCCCCCCGTCAGTACTTGTAGAACCCCTGCCCGCTCTTCCGGCCGAGCCGGCCGGCGAGCACCATGCGCTTGAGGAGCGGTGGCGGCGCGTAGGCGGGCTCGCGGTACTCCTCGAACATGATGTTCGCGATGTAGTAGGTCGTGTCGAGGCCGACGAAGTCGAGCAGCGTGAACGGCCCCATGGGGTAGCCGCAGCCGAGCTGCATGCCCTTGTCGATGTCCTCGACCGTGCCGAGGCCGTGCTCGTACGCAGCGGATCGCGTCGAGCAGGTAGGGCACGAGCAGGCGGTTCACGATGAAGCCGGGCTTGTCGGGCGCCGTGATCGGCTCCTTGCCGAGCGACCCGGCGAAGTCGAACAGCGTCCGGTACGTCTCGTCGGCCGTCGTGAGCGCCCGCACCACCTCGACGAGCTTCATGATGGGCACGGGGTTGAAGAAGTGCAGGCCGCCGAACCGGTCGGGGCGCTTCGTGCGCGCGGCCAGCTCGGTGATGCACAGCGACGAGGTGTTCGACACCAGGATGGCGTGGTCGCCGACGACGGCGCTCGACCGCCTCGTAGGCGCGCGCCTTCTCGTCGAGGTTCTCGACGATGGCCTCGATCACGACGTCGCAGCCCTTCAGGTCGTCGAAGCTGGTCGTGCCCTTCAGATTGGCCAGCGTCCTGTCGCGCGCCTCGGGCGTCACCTTGCCCCTCTCGACGCCGCTGTCCAGGAACTTCCGGATCCGGCCCAGGCCGCGATCGAGCAGCCCCTGCTCCACCTCGCGCACGACGGTGGCGTAGCCCGCCGCCGCGGACACCTGTGCGATGCCCGCCCCCATCAACCCGCATCCCAGCACGCCGACTGTCTTGATCTGCATGATGCCCTCTACACCGTCTCGATAATGGCCGCGATGCCCTGGCCGCCGCCGATGCAGGCCGTCGCCAGCCCGCGCCGCTTCCCGCGCCGGCGGAGCTCGTGGAGCAGCGTGAGCAGGAGCCGCGTGCCCGTCATGCCCAGCGGGTGGCCGAGCGCGATCGCGCCGCCGTTCACGTTCACCTTCTCGCGGTCGAGGCCCAGCTCCTTCTCCACCGCCAGGTACTGCCCGGCGAAGGCCTCGTTCACCTCGATGAGGTCGATCGCGTCGAGGCCCAGCCCGGTCCGGGCCAGCACCTGCCGGGTGGCCGGCGCCGGCCCCATGCCCATCAGCGAAGGCTCCACGCCGGCGGCCGCCCAGCCGGTCAGCCGGCCGAGGGGCGTCAGGCCGTGCTTCTCCACCGCCGCCTTCGAGGCGAGCACCAGCGCCGCGCCGCCGTCCACGATGCCGCTGGCGTTGCCGGCGGTGACGAACCCGTCCTTGGAGAAGGCCAGCGGCAGCTTCGCGAGGATCTCCATGGTCGTCTCGGGCCGCATGTGGTCGTCCTGCGCGAACCGCGTGACGCCCTTGCGCGACTTGATCTCGACCGGGACGACCTCCTCGGCCAGCCGGCCCTCGCTCCACGCGCGGTGCGCGAGCTGCTGGCTGCGCAGCGCGAAGGCGTCCTGCTCCTCGCGCGAGATGCCGTACTTGCGGGCGCAGTTCTCGGCCGTCGCGGCCATCGTGCAGCCGCAGTACGGGTCGAGGAGCGACTCCCAGAGGTAGTCCTCGAGCTTGCCCTGCCCGAGCTTGAGCCCGCTGCGCGCGCCGCGGATGACGTGCGGCGCCTGGCTCATGTTCTCGGCGCCGCCGGCGAGCACGATGTCCGCCTCACCGAGCAGGATCAGCTGCGCCCCGCTCACCGCCGCCTGGATGCCGGACCCGCACAGGCGGTTCACCGTGAGCGCCGGGACCTCGACGGGCACGCCCGCCTTCAGCCCGATGTGCCGGGCGCCGTAGATGGCGTCCGAGCTGGTCTGCAGCACGTTGCCGAACACGACGTGGTCCACCCACTCCGGCTTCACGCCCGTCCGCTCGAACGCCGCCCGCGACGCGATGGCGCCCAGCTCGAGCGCCGACACGTCCTTCAGCGCGCCGACGTACTGGGCCATCGGCGTGCGCGCGCCACCCAGAATGTACACGTCCTCCGACATCATTGCTCCTTCTTGGCCCACGGCTCACGGCTGACGGCTCACGAGCCCGGGCCGGGCTGAAGCCCGGCACTACGTACGAAGGTCCTGATCCCTGACCCCTGACCCCTGTTCTAGCTCTTCCTCACCCGCGCGACGATGGCGTCGCCGGTCTCCTTCGTGCCGAGGCGGCCGCCGATCTCGGCCGGCCCCTCCCCCGCCTGCACGGCGGCCTGCACGGCCGCCTCGATCGCCGCGGCCTCGCGCGCGCAGCCCAGGTACTCGAGCATCAGGGCGGCGGAGAGGATCGCGCCAATCGGGTTGGCGACGTTCTTTCCGGCGTACTTGGGCGCCGAGCCATGCACCGGCTCGAACATCGACGTCCGGCCCGGGTGCAGGTTGCCGGACGCCGCCATGCCGAGGCCGCCCTGGATCTGCGCGCCGAGGTCGGTGACGATGTCGCCGAACATGTTGTTGGTGACGATCACCTGGAACTGCGCCGGGTTCTTGACCATCTGCATGGCCAGCGCGTCGATGTAGAGGTGAATCGGCTCGATGCCGGGGTACTCGGCCGCCACCTCGCCGAACACGCGCTGCCACAGCGCGTGGCCGAGCGTGAGCGCGTTGCTCTTGTCGGCCATGCACACCTTGGTGAGCCCGTGCGTCTTGGCGTGCTCGAACGCGTGCCGGATGATGCGGTGCACGCCCTTGTAGGTGTTGATCTCCTCCTGCACCGCGATCTCGTCGGGCGTCCCCGCCTTGAAGCGGCCGCCGATGTTCACGTAGAGCCCCTCGGTGTTCTCCCGGAACACGACGAAGTCGACGTCCTCGGGCCCTCGGTCCTTGAGCGGGCAGAGCCGGGCGTCGAGCAGGCGCACGGGGCGGTGATTCACGTAGAGATCCAGCTCGAAGCGCGTGCCGAGCAGGATGTCGCGCGCGTGGCGCATGTCGGGGATGCGCGGGTCGCCCAGCGCGCCGACGAAGATCGCGTCGAACTCGTCGCGCAGCATCGCGTAGCCGTTGGGCGGCATGCTGATGCCGGTCTCGAGATAGTAATCGGCGCCGTACGGGAGGTCGTGGAGGTCGAAGGTCTGGCCGAACGCCTCGGCCGTCGCCTTGATCGCCTTGACCGCCTCGACGGTCACGTCCTTGCCAATCCCGTCGCCGGGAATCACCGCGATGCGTTTCGACATGGTTGGCTATCCGTCAAATGCGGGGGCTGGGGACTGGGGGCTTGGGACCCTGCGACTCCATTCCGTGTCCCATTCCGTGTCCCATTCCGTGCCCCATTCCGTGGTTCATTCCGTGGTTCATTCCGTGGTCGTTCTCTCGACGGCCATGGCCATGCCCATGCCCCCGCTCACGCACAGCGTGGCGAGGCCCAGGCGGGCGCGCCGCCGGCGCATCTCGTGCAGAAGCGTGACCAGAATCCTGGCGCCCGTGCAGCCGATGGGATGCCCGAGCGCAATGGCGCCGCCGTTCACGTTCAGCCGGTCCAGCGGGATGGGCAGGTCGCGCAGCACCGCCAGCGCCTGCGCCGCGAAGGCCTCGTTCAGCTCGACGAGGTCGAAGTCGTCGAGCCCGAGCCCGGTGCGCTCGAGGAGCTTGCGCACGGCCGGCACCGGCCCGATGCCCATCCGCCGCGGGTCCACGCCCGCCGACGCCCAGCCCACGATCCGGGCCAGCGGCGCGCAGTCGAGCGTCCGCGCGCGCGCGGCGCTCGCGACGACGAGCGCCGCGGCGCCGTCGGTGATGCCCGACGACGAGCCCGCCGTGATGATGCCCGGGTGCCCCTCCACGCGGCCGAAGACCGGCTTCAGCCGGGCGAGCGTGTCGAGCGTCGTGCCGAAGCGCGGGTGCTCGTCCTGCGTAACCTCGACCGCCGCGCCCTTCCGGCCCGGCACGGTCACGGGGACGATCTCGTCGGCGAGGCGCCCGGCCGTGATGGCCGCCTCGGCGCGCCGCTGGCTCTCGAGGGCGTAGGCGTCGGACGCCTCGCGGGTGATGCCGTACTCGCGCGCCAGGACCTCGGCCGTCTCGCCCATGATCATCTCGGCGAGCGGGCAGAAGAAGCCGTCGCGGTACATCGCGTCGACGAGCGTGAAGTCGCCCATGCGGTGTCCCCACCGGGCGTCCTCCGAGTCGACCAGGTACGGCATGCGGCTCATCGACTCCGTGCCGCCGCACAGCGCCAGGTCGATCTCGCCGAGCATGATCTCCTGCGCGCCCGTGGCGACCGCCTGCATCCCGGACGCGCACGCCTTGTTGAGGGTCTGCGCGGGCACCTCGGGCGGCAGGCCGGCCCGCTTGGCCACCTGCCGCGCGGGGTTGGGGCCGGAGCCGGCCTGGCGGCCGTGGCCGAAGAGCACGTCGCCAACCGCCGCGGGCTCGACGCCGGCGTCGGCCAGCGCGGCGCGCGCGGCGGCCGCGCCGAGCTCCGCCGGGTGGACGTTGCGGAAGGACCCGCCGTAGCGGCCGATGGGTGTACGGCGGGCGCTCAGGATCAGGACGTCTGTTTCGGGCATAAACCTACCGATGATAGCAGATGCGTCCCCGCCCCCGGCCCGCCTGCCCCTCTGACCTCGCCTCCAGCCCGGATCGCACCTTGGCCTGATACTAATACCCCAGTATCCAAACGCTTGAATCGCAATTCAACTTCTTGAAACGCCTCGCCTGATTCAGGCCCTGCGCGAGATCGACAAGATCTCATTTTATTGGCCGTAATTGCCCATGTTCCACACTTGAAACACCTGAGGTCCCGGCACGCCTCGTGCTAGGTTTCGCACACAAATACTGGTCCATTGGCCGAGTATGCCTCAGGCTGGTAGACCGTGTTTGGAGGAGGATGGATCATGAAGCACTGTGTCCGCATCACCGCGGCGGCGCTGCTCGCAGCGTTCCTCGCGGCTCCGGTCCTCGCGCAGGAGCAGCGGGGCGCAATCGAGGGAGTCGTCCGGGACACCTCGGGAGCGGTCCTTCCGGGCGTCACGATCGAGGCCCGCAGCCCGGCCCTCGTCGGCGTGGCGACGAGCGTCTCGGACTCCACGGGCGCGTACCGGTTCCCCGCGCTCCCACCCGGCGAGTACGATCTGGTCGCCTCGCTGCAGGGGTTCACGACCTACCAGGTCCACGTGCCGGTCGGGCTGGGGCAGATCAAGACGATCGACGTCCGCATGTCGATCGCCGGCGTGTCCGAGAGCGTGCAGGTCACGGCCGAGTCGCCGCTGGTGGACGTGAAGCAGAGCGCGGCGTTCCAGAACATCAGCGGCGATCTGGTGGACAAGCTGCCGCGGGGACGTGACTTCACGAGCCTGGTGACGATCGCCCCGGGCGCCAACGACGAGGACAAGCTGGCGGGCATCTCGATCGACGGCGCGAGCGGCGCGGAGAACCAGTACGTGGTGGACGGCATCAACACCACCAACATCCAGACCGGGCGGTCGGGCAAGTCGCTCGTGACCGACTTCGTCGAGGAGGTGCAGGTCAAGTCGAGCGGCTACAACGCCGAGTTCGGGGGCGCGACGGGCGGCGTGATCAACGTCATCAGCAAGGCCGGGAGCGACCGGTTCACGGGTGACGTCACGGCGTACTACACGGGGAGCAACCTCGCGGGCCCGGAGCGGCCGACGCTGCGGCTGAACCCGTCCGACGACACCGTCGCCGAGTACATCACCTACCCGAAGGACACGCGGACGCAGTGGGAGCCGGGCTTCACGGTGGGCGGCCCGGTCCTGCGGGATCGCCTCTGGTTCTTCGCCGGCTACATCCCCGAGCTGCGCTCCACCGACCGCACGGTGCCGTTCACCGTGGACAACTCGACCGGGACCTTCAACGAGGACCTCAAGGTGCAGAACGCGACCGCCAACCTGCAGGCGCAGTTGAGCTCCAAGCTGCGGGCGAAATTCGCGCTGAGCATCGCGAGCGAGAAGACGATCGGCCAACTGCCGGTGCAGGACGGCACGGGCAACCCCGACGTGCCGTACGCGTCGCTGGGCAACCGGAAGCCGAACGCCAGCTACTCCGGCCAGCTGGATTTCGTGGCGAACAACCGGCTGTACCTCTCGGGTCGCGGCGGGATCTTCCGCTACAACAACATCGACTCGGGTTACCCGAACGAGATCTGGTACCGCTTCCAGCGCTCGGCGATCGGCTTCCCGGGCGTGCCTGGGGACCTGCAGCGCGAGCGCGGCTACTCCAACCTGTTCTCGAACTTCTCGAGCACCAACGACCTCTACACGCGCGTCGGCGCCGACTTCGACGTGACCTACTACGCGAACTTCGCCGGCCGGCACACGTTCAAGAGCGGCATGCAGTTCAACCGCTACGCGAACAACGTGCTGCGCGGAGAGCTGCAGCCGCGCATCGACCTCTACTGGGGCATCGGACGCAACGCCCTCGACGGCCGCCGGAACGTGCGGGGTGAGTTCGGCTACTACAGCTGGCGGCAGTTCCAGACCACGGGGGACATCCACAGCAACAACATCGGGCTGTTCATCCAGGACGCCTGGACCATCGGCGACCGGCTGACCGTCAACATGGGCATCCGGTCCGAGAAGGAGACGGTCCCGTCCTACGTGCCGGGCGACCCGGGCATCGACTTCGGGTTCGGCGACAAGTGGGCGCCGCGCCTGGGCTTTGCCTACGACGTCCGGGGCGACGGTCAGTGGAGGGCCTACGGCAGCTTCGGCATCTTCTACGACATCACCAAGCTGGAGATGCCGCGCGGCAGCTTCGGCGGAGACAAGTGGATCCAGTCCTACTACACGCTGGACACGGCCAACTGGGACACGATCGGCGTCAACGGCAACTGGCCCGGCACGCTGATCGAGACGGTCGACTACCGTCACCCGTCCAACGATCCGAACAACCCGACCATCGACCCGAACCTCAAGCCGGTCGAGCAGCGCGAGTTCTCGCTGGGGCTCGACCACGAGCTCAACGCCACGACGTCGGTCGGCGTCCGCTACGTCCGCAAGTGGCTCATCCGCACGATCGAGGACGTCGGCGTCATCGTCCCCGGCGTGGGCGAGGTGTACTACATCGCGAACCCGGGCTTCGGCGTGGCCAAGACGACGCTGCCGACCGAGTGCAACGGGCCGTGCCCGGACCAGCCGCCCGCGACGCGCAACTACAACGGCGTCGAGTTCCGCCTCAAGCACCGGATGTCGAGGGACTTCTCGGTGAACCTGAGCTACCTCTACAGCCGGCTCTACGGCAACTACTCGGGGCTGGCCAGCTCGGACGAGAACGGCCGCTCGAGCCCGAACGTGAACCGGTTCTTCGACGGCCTCTACAACTCGTTCGACGAGAACGCACGGCCGGTGTTCGGCCGCCTGGCGACCGACCGTCCGCACCAGTTCAAGGTGCAGGGCATCTACGACTTCCCCTTCGGGACGACGGTCGGTGTGAACTACTACATCGCCAACGGCACGCCGCTGACGACGCAGTACAGCGAACAGGGGATCCCGTTCTTCCCGTTCGGCCGTGGCGACCTGGGCCGCACGCCCCGGTACTCCAAGACCGACCTGTACCTCCAGCACGACCTGCGGCTCTCGGGCAACCTGCGGCTGCAGGTGGCGCTGAACGTGCTGAACCTGTTCGACCAGAAGACGCCGGTGTCGATCGACTACACGCCCTTCCAGGACGGCTTCAGCATGAGCGACGCGGCGTTCTTCCAGGGCTTTGACGCCGCGGCCCTGGCGGCCTCGCAGGGGCTCGAAGTCGACCCCCGCGGCGGCCTGTGGACCGCCTACCAGGGGCCTCGGCAGATGCGGGTCAGCGTGAAGCTGATGTTCTGACGAGGGAGTCGTCCGCGCCGGAGGCGTCCGCGGTCGGGGCGCCTCCGGCGCGCCCTATGCTATAGTGCGCGCTGAATGTCAATCGACGACCGGCGAGAGGGACCTCGCGTCGCGATACTCGGGGAGTTGCGCGGCGAGGTCATGGTCTTCCAGCCGATGACCGTCACCGAGGTGAGCCAGGGCGGCGCACAGGTCGAGACGGCGTTCCCTCTCCAGCTCGACTCGCTGCACGACTTCCGCCTGTCGCTCGGCGGCCAGTCGGTCATCGTGAAGGGCCGCATCGTGCACTGCCGCATCTCCGACGTCGAGGAGGAGCGCGTCGTCTACCGCGCCGGCGTCGAGTTCGTCGAGCCCAGCGAGCGCGTCCGCAGCGCGATCGAAACCTTCCTCGAGGCCCTCGACCGGAGCCGGCGCGGGCTGTAAGGAAACCACCTCCGGGTGCACGCGGCGCCGCGCTGAATCCCCTCCGTCACTTCAACAGCACGCGCCCGGCCGTCCGCGGCGGGTTCACGTACGCCGACACGACGCTCTCGTGCCCGTCCGGGCCGATGGCCGCCACCCCGAACACGTAGTCGTCGATGGACACGTCGGGCAGGACGTACTCGGTCACGTTCCCAATCGCCAGCGCGTGCTGCCAGTCGGGCGTCCACGCCTCGCGCCAGAAGATGCGGTAGCCCACGGCGCCGGGCGACGCGGCCCAGCGCAGGTGGGCGTCGTAGCCCGACGGCCGGCGCCCGAGCGTGGGCCGGCCGCGCTCGTCCGTCACGCGCGGCGCCGGCGGCGCGAGCGCCATGGTCGCCACCACGGCGGCGTTCAGCCGCGCGTTGCGCGCCACGTACGCGAAATCGACGAGGGTGTCGTCGGCCGTGTGCTGCCGCGCGTAGTCCTCCCGGGCCTCGGTGACGCGCACCGCCGCGTAGCCGTGCTGGTTGAACGCCGTGTGGTCGCCGCCGCGGCCGAAGCGGTCGTGGCGCGCGATCAGGCGGACCGGGTCCGACGGCTCGTAGCGGGCGCCCCAGCGCCGGATGTAGCGCGCCAGCGCCCGCGACGGGGAGTCCTCCGGCCCCTCCGAGAACACGCGCACGCTCGACGTGTCGACGAGGCCGTTGCCGCCCCTTGGGTTGCCGACCATGTCGTTGTTGAACACCGCCTCGATCGGCAGCTTCTCCGACTCGGCCCGCTGGGCGTGCGCCTGCGCGCCGATGAGCCCCTGCTCCTCGCCCGCGAAGACGATGAACACGAGCGTGGCGTTGAAGTCGACCCGGCTCTCGGCGAACACGCGCGCCAGCTCCATCGTCAGCACCGTGCCGCTGCCGTCGTCGTTGGCTCCGGGCGCCGGGGTGTCGGCCGGCGGCGCGCCGCCGGCCGCGCGGGCGAACGAGTCGTAGTGGGCGCTGACGTAGATCAGCCGGGGCGAGCGGCCGGGCAGCACCGCCATGACGTTGCGCAGGTCCACGGGGCGCGTGATCCGCCCCTGCGCCGCCACCTGGTAGGTGTCGAAGCTCACCTGGAGCCGCGGGCTGGAGCGCTGCATCTCCTCGAGGATCCACTGGCGCGCGGCCCCGATGCCCTCGGTGGCCGAGTCCTGCCGCGACAGCGTGTTGCGGGTGCCGAAGCTCTGGAGCTTCTCGTCGAGCGCCTTCAGGCGCGCCTCGGAGATCTGGGAGAGCAGCTTCTCGATCCGGGGGTCGAGCTGGGGCGCCTGCGCGAACCCGGGCGCGGGCGCTCCGAGCGCGATCACGAGCGAAACGGCGAGCAGCAGGGGCCTGGGCATGGGACGGTCCTCGGGGAACGGGCCGGGCCGCGGCGGCGGCTCAGTGGGCCCGGACGTGTTCGAGATAGTCGCCGGAGGGGATGAGCGGCGCCTGGCCGAGCGGCGCGTTGTAGAAGTAGACCCACGCCTCGACGGACCGGCCGTCCGGCAGGAGGGTGGGCACCTTCTCGCGCAAGTACAGGCTGCCGTCGGGGTCGTCCGGGCGATGGCCCTCGATCTGGTCGAGCGCCGCCAGAATGTCGCCGATGGCGTCGGTCTCGAACACCTCGCCCCAGACGCGGCTGCCGGTGGTCGGCACGGCGGCGGGATAGATGCCCAGGTCGTAGAGCGCGGCCTCGATCGAGCCCCGGCCGGCGTAGCGGAGCATCGGGTCGATGCCCAGCCGCCGCCGCCGATCGAATCCCGCCATCAGCGTGCCGTAGAAGAAGACGAACTCGGCCACGAATGGATCACCTCGTCCGCGAAGTGTAGGAGGGGCGTTCCCGGATAGTCAAGCCGCGCGCCTGGCCGGCGCGGGGGGCTGCAGAAACGGAACGGGCCAGGCCGCATGGCCTGGCCCGTTCGACCTCTCGTTGTCTTCCGCGCGCCGGCTAGGCGCCGTTCTTGTGAGCCTTCGCGAGCAGCTCCAGGACCTCGGCGGGAACCGTGAAGGACACCTGCACGGTGGTGCCGGTCCCGGAGAGCTGCAGCGTCTGGAGCAGCGCGGCCACCTGCGGGTTGGAGCCGGCCTGCATGCGCGCGAGCGCGAAGAAGCCGCGGACCACGTCGCGCAGGTTCTCGGCCGACTGCTCGTCGCGCGCCTCGGCGCGGAGCGTGCCGCTCAGGCCGCCGTCGACCCGCGTGGTGGCGGCGAACCACTTCACGGGCGGCAGCTGCCGCTCGACCTCCTCGGGCAGCTTGGCCCGGGCGCGCAGCACGTCCAGCCGGCCCACGGCCCAGGCGTTCGCGCCCGGGTCCACGTCCTTCACGAGGCCCATGAGCTCGTCGTTGCTGAGCACGCTGTGCCCGCCCATTTCGGCGTCGATGGCGGCCTTGATGGACGCCACGTCGCCGATGGCCACCAGGCCGGGCGCGAGGAACGCCAGCGTCGCCTGGCGGTGGCCCGTGCCGACCAGGAGCCGCTTGCCGCGGTAGTCCTCGACGGTCGCGTCGTGCTCGTGGGCCAGGGCCTCGAGCTGGGTCGGGTTGAACCGGCCCCGGGCGATCACGAGCCCACCGTCGTCGCCGTCCTTTGGCAGCATGCACGCCACGACGTGGTCGATGTCGTGCTCGACGTCGATGCCGGTCTCCTTCAGGAACTCGTCCCGCCCCTGGTCGGGCTGCGGCATCGCCTGCCGGAACCGCTCGCGGAACTGCGAGGTCATCACGTCGCGCACGTTCGCGTAGGCGATGACGGCCGCGTCCGCGGGCACGTACGTGAGCTCGGAGGGCCCGGTCGTGGCTGCCGACAGCGACGTCAGACCGCCGCCGTAGTAGGCCACCAGGCCCGTGCACAGGCCAACCACCAGGATTGCTGCGGCGCCGACGAGGAAATACCGAGTCCTCTTGGTCATAGGAGCCGAACCTCTAGTGGATTATACCGATCCGACCTCAGGAATGTTCCCAGGTCCGGACGATGATCCCATAACCGAACACTTTGATAGGTCAAAATCTCGGTCGTCAGACCTATTGTTCGAGGACGTACTCCCGGCGCTCGACCATGCGGCCAGCCAGGAACAGGGTGACGAGCCAGATGACCGCCAGCCAGAACACGGCGCTGCCGAGCCCGGGCGTCTCGCGCACGATGGCCTGCACGAGGCTGAGCAGGCTGTCCTGCGGCATGGCGTGGGGCACGAGCCCCTGCAGGTAGTAGGCGACGGTGAAGCGCTTCAGGTAGCCCGGGAAGGCCAGCGCCGCCTGGCTCCCACCCGAACACGAAGATGAGCCCGATGAGCAGCGGCCGCTTGAACCAGGCGCCGATGAAGGCGAACAGGGCGCCGTAGACCGCCAGGCCGACCGCCAGCAGCGCGAGGTCCTTGACGAAGTCGAGGAAGGAGGCCCCGAGCGAGCCGTTGATCGGCACGATCAGCAGGTAGACGAGCACCACCGACGGCAGCACGACGAAGCCGGTCGCGACCATGTACGCCAGGTACTTCCCCACCAGCACGGCGCCCCGCGGGATCGGGCGGGTGAACAGGTAGGTGATCGTCCTGTCGTCCACCTCGTCGGCGATGAGCGCGGTCCCGTAGAAGACCCCGAGCACCGGCACGGTGAACCGCAGGTAGAAGATCCAGATGATCAGCCCGAAGATGGCGGGGCCGCCCATGGCCTGCCCGTTGATCCGGGTCGGCACGCCGAGCGAGGTGATGAGGCGGACCACCAGCGCGATGATGACGGGGCCGAGCACGACCAGCGCCATGAAGATGGTGCGGCGCGACCAGAGCATCTGCCCGATCGACAGGTCCATGATGCGCAGCGACGCCTGGACGAACCCCGGCGCGCGGGGCGCGGGCGCCGCGGCGGTGGGGGCTGCGGTCTCGGTCATGTCTTCACCAGGTACTGGAACACCGCCTGGAGGTTGTCGTCGGGCGAGGTGACCTCCGCGATGTCGCCGTACTCGCCCGAGGCGGCCAGGTCCGTGAGGCGGGCGTAGAACGTGTCGGGGCGGCCGGTCTCGACCACCATCGCGCCCTCCTCGAACCGGAGGCTCAGCACGTCGTCGCGCTCGAGGAACGCCCGGGCGAGGCCGCGCGGGTCGGCGGCCCGGATGAACACCGTGTGCGGGTGCTCGTCGATGAGGTCGCGGATCTGGTGGACGTCCCCCTCGGCCAGGATCCGGCCGTTGTTGATCAGCAGGATGTTCGAGGTCATCGCCTCGATCTCGTGCAGGATGTGGCTCGACACGACCACGCTCCTGCCCTGCCGGCCCCAGTCGCGGATCAGGCGGATCGTCTTGCGGCGCCCGATCGGGTCCATGCCCCCCAGCGGCTCGTCGAGGATGAGCAGGTCCGGGTCGTGCACGATCGCCTGGGCGAGCTTCACGCGCTGGCGCATGCCCTTGCTGTAGGCGCCGATCTTCTTGTCGGCGGCGTCCACGAGCTCCACCGTCTCGAGCGCGCGCCGCGCCGCGGCCTCGGCGGCGCGCTCGTCGAAGCCGTTGAGCCGCACGAGCGCCGTCACCCACTCGAGCCCGGTCATCCGCTCGTAGAACGCGTCCTGCTCGGGGCAGAAGCCGATGCGGAAGTAGAGCCGCGGGTTGCGCCAGATCGGCTCGCCGAGCACGCGCACGTCGCCCTTGCTCGGCCGGAGCTGCCCGGTGATGAGCTTGAGGAGCGTGGACTTGCCCGCGCCGTTGGGGCCGAGCAGGCCGGTCACGCCGGCGGGCACGCTCACCGTGACGTCGTTCAGGCCGATGACCTGCCCGTACCACTTCGACACGTGCTCGGCGGTGATCACCGGGGCGCTCACGTCACCACCTCCACGCCGCGCACCCGCCGCTCGAGCACCGAGATCGACACGCGCGATCAGGGCGACGATGACCAGCGAGCGACACCGCCACCGGCGTGTCGTAGTGCGGCTTCAGCCGGAAGATGACGTCCACGACCTGCGCCAGGTTGGCCGAGAAGGAGACCCACGACACCGCCGAGCTGCCGGTGATGGCCGTCAGCGCGCCGTACATCGCCTGGCTGAAGAACACCGCGCCCGCGTAGAGGATGGCCGACGTAGCGCGAGCTGTTCGACAGCGACGACAGCGCCAGCATCGTGAACGACGCGACGATGACCTGCAGGAACGACGCCAGCGTCAGCGCCGGGAAGAGGAACAGGTTGGCCCGCAGGAACGTGAAGCTGCCGGCGAAGGCCACCTGCAGGAGCAGCAGCAGGATGCCGGGCACCCACGTGACCAGCAGCAGGAACGCCATGAGCGTCGCCAGCTTCCCGGCGATGTACTCCACGCGCATCAGCGGCTTCGACAGGTAGATCTGCAGCGCGTTCGCGCGCCGGTCGTTCGCGATCAGCCCGGCGCCGACGTAGATCGTCACGAAGAAGACGAACACGCCCTGCTGCTCGATGAACTCGCGGAACGTCTCGGCGGTCGGCGCGAGGATCGACGCCTGCGGGAAGTTGGCGGCGATGTAGATCTGCACCGCGCGGACGATGAAGGGGATCCAGGCGAAGATGAGCAGCCCCAGGAACGTCCGCTTGGCGATCATCGAGCGGATGCCCGCCCAGGCGATCACCGTCCAGGCGCGCCCGAGCGCCTCGCGGTGTCCGCCGTAGCGCCGGTAGCTCTGATCGTGGATGGGCATACGCGGTACCGGAGGCCAGAGGCCAGAGGCCGGCTATTCCTCTCCGATCGCCTTCGCGAACACGTCCTCGAGCGTCGGCACGCTCGGCTTCAGGTGCCGGACCTGCACGCCCTCCCGGGCGGCCAGCGCGAACAGCGCGCGCTGGTTCTGACCGTTCGGCACGAACACGCGCATCACGTCCTCGTCGGTGGCGTGGCAGTCCATCCCCGCCCCGCGGAGCGTCTCGAGGAACCCCGCCTCGTCGCCCTTCACCCGCAGCTCGTAGACCTGCCCCCGCGGCGCCTTCAGGTCCCGGATGGGGCCCTGGGTCACCACCGTCCCCTTGTCCATCACGACGACGTGCTCGCAGGCGAACTCGACGTCGGGCAGCAGGTGCGACGACAGGATCAGGTTGACGTTCTTGTTGTGCGCGAGGTCGTGGATGAGGTCGAGCATCTCCTGCCGCCCCTTCGGGTCCATGCCGTTGGTCGGCTCGTCGAGGAACAGCAGGTCGGGGTCGTGCACCAGCGCCTGCGCGAGCTTGATCCGCTGCTTCATGCCCGTCGAGTAGGTCTCGACGTTGCGGTAGCGCGCCTCGCCCAGGCCCACGTAGTAGAGGACCTCGTGCGCCCGCTGCATCGCGTCCACCCGGGGCAGCCCCGCCAGCTGGCCGCAGTAGGCCACGAACGACACGGCGTTCATGCCCGGGATGTGCGCGTCGCTCTCCGGCATGTAGCCGAGGCGCGCGCGGATGGCGAGCGGCGCCTTCGCGACGTCGAGATCGAGCACGCGCATGGCGCCCTGGTCGGGCTTCACGAAGCCCAGCAGCGCCTTGAGCAGCGTGCTCTTCCCCGCGCCGTTCGGCCCGAGCAGCCCCACCGCGCCGGGGCGGAACTCGGCGCTGACGTCCCGCAGCGCGCGGTTCGCCCCGTAGGTCACGGTCACGCGCTCGAGCTGGACGACCACTTCGGACATGTATCAGGAACCTCGCCGGCGGCTGGCTGATCCGTGGTGCGCGTCGTTCAGAGAATACGAATTCCCGGCCCGGGTGGTTCTGGCGTCAGCGGTCAGGGGTCAGGGGTCGGGGGTCCTGACCGCTACATGTTCCCCTTGAGGCCCAGCGCGTCGGCCTGCTCCCGCAAGAACGCGATCACGTGGGCGACGTGCTCGTCGAGCGGCACGCCGATCTCCTCGGCGCCCTTCCGGAGGTCCTCCCGGCTCACGGCACGAGCGAAGGCCTTCTCCTTCATGCGCTTGAGCACGGACTTCGCCTCGAGGTCGAGCACGCTCTTCGACGGCCGCACGAGCGCGGCCGCCGTGACGAACCCGGCCATCTCGTCGCAGGCGAAGAGCGTGTGTTCGAGCCGGCTTTCGCGCGCCACGCCGGTATGGTCGGCGTGCGACTGGATCGCGCGGATCGCCCACTCGGGGTAGCCGCGCTCGCGCATGATCTCCGCGCCCCGGAACGGGTGGTCCTCGAGGCTCGGCCACCGGTCGTAGTCGAAATCGTGCAGGAGCGCGACGACGCCCCACGCCGCCTCGTCCTCGCCCCACAGCCGCGCGTAGCCGCGCACCGCGGCCTCGACCGCCAGCGCGTGCTTCACCAGATTCTCGTTCGTCGTGTACTCGGTCAGCAGAGCCCAGGCCGATTCGCGGGTCATGTCCATCCTGGTCGAGACGTTACTTCGCGCCTTTCGGCGTTGTCAACGCGCGAGGGCGACGCCACGCGTCGCCCCTACTCGCCCATCACCTTCACGATCACCCGCTTGCGGCGCCGGCCGTCGAACTCGGCGTAGAAGACCTGCTCCCACGGCCCGAGATCGAGCGCTCCCTTGGTCACGGGCAGCACGACCTGGTGCCCCATGATCGTCCGCTTGAGGTGCGCGTCGCCGTTGTCCTCGCCGGTCCGGTGGTGGCGGTAGTCGAGCCCCGCCGGCGCCAGCTTCTCCAGCCAGTCCTGGAAGTCGTGGATGAGGCCGTCCTCCCAGTCGTTCACGTAGACGGCCGCCGTGATGTGCATCGCGGAGACCAGCGCCAGGCCCTCCTGGATGCCGCTCTTCGCCACGATGGCCGCCACCTCGTCGGTGATGCGGACGATCTCGCGGCGCGCCTTCGTCTGGAACCAGAGGTACTCGGTGTGAAACGTCATCGTGAGTCCTCGCGCAGGAACGATGCGCCGCATCGCCCCTACAGGGGCAGGCTGGCCTGGGCGTTCAGCTCCGGGCCGGCCGTCACCCCCGCGGCCAGCCGCCGCAGCCCCGCCGCGGCGATCATCGCCGCGTTGTCGGTCGAGAGCGCGATCGGCGGCACGAACACCGGCAGGCCCGCCGCGCGGCCGCGCGCCTCGAGGTCCGCGCGCAGCCGGCTGTTGGCCGACACGCCGCCGGCCACGCCAATCGACCGCGCGCCCAGCCAGCCGGCCACCTCGAACGTGCGATCCAGCAGCGTCCCGACGACGACGCGCTGGAAGCTCGCGCACAGGTCGGCCACCTCGCGCGCGTCGAGCGGCCCGGGGCCCCGGCCGCGCACGTGGCGGAGCACGGCCGTCTTCAGGCCGCTGAAGCTGAAGTCCGCGCGACGCTCGACCGACGGCGGCAGCAGGCCCGGCGGCGCCGTCGAGGCCGGCTGGTTCCGGTCGGCGTGCGTCAGGCGCGGCACGGGCAGCCGGACCGCCCGGTCGTCGCCCGCCCGCGCCAGGCGGTCGATGACAGGGCCGCCCGGATAGCCGAGGCCCACGAGCTTGGCGACCTTGTCGTACGCCTCCCCCGCCGCGTCGTCGCGCGTGCGCCCGACGAGCCGGTACACGCCGGGCTCGGGCACGTGATAGAGGCTGGTGTGGCCGCCCGAGACCACCAGGACGGTCGCCGGCAGCGGCAGGGGCCCGTGGGCGAGGAAGAGCGACTCGATGTGGCCCGCCAGATGGTTGACGGGCACGAGCGGCCGGCCGAGCGACAGGGCCGCCGCCTTGGCGAACTGCACGCCGACCAGCAGCGAGCCCACGAGGCCGGGGCCCTGGGTGACCGCCAGGGCGTCGAGGTCGCGCCAGCCAACGCCCGCGTCCTCGAGCGCGCGCTCGACCACGCCGCAGATGTCGCGCACGTGCTGGCGCGACGCCAGCTCGGGCACCACCCCGCCCCACTCGCGGTGGATGTCGACCTGCGAGGCGACGACGCTCGACCGGATCGTCCAGGGGCGCGGCGCGCCGGCGGACTCGGCCACCACGGCCGCCGCCGTCTCGTCGCAGGAGGTCTCGATGCCGAGAATCAGCATGGCGTCGCCGCGCCGCGAACCGCCGCCGCGAGCGACTCGGTGTACGGCGGCCGGCAGACGCCCCGCTCGGTGAAGATCGCGGTGACGTAGCGGTTCGGCGTCACGTCGAACGCCAGGTTGCGGATGCCCGCGCCGTCGGGGGTGACGCGCAGGCCGCGGAAGTGCGTCATCTCGCGCGAGTCGCGCTCCTCGATCGGGATGCCGTCACCGGAGGGCGTCTCCAGATCGATGGTGGACACGGGCGCGGCCACGTAGAACGGCAGGTGGTGCTCGTGCGCGAGCACCGCGACCGTGTAGGTCCCGATCTTGTTGGCCACGTCGCCGTTGGCGGCGATGCGGTCGGCGCCGACCACCACGAGATCGACCTCGCCCGCCCGCATGATCGGCCCCGCCATGCTCTCGGTGATGACGGTGGTCTGGATGCCGTCGCGCAGCAGCTCCCAGGCGGTGAGCCGCGCGCCCTGCAGGAACGGACGCGTCTCGTCGGCGAAGACGGCGACGCGCTTGCCCTGCTCGGCCGCCGCGCGCACCACGCCGAGCGCCGAGCCGTAGCCGGCGGTCGCGAGCGCCCCGGCGTTGCAGTGCGTGAGGATGCGCGCGCCGTCGGGCACCAGCGCGGCGCCGTACGCGCCCATCGCGCGGCAGCTCGCCACGTCCTCGTCGTGGATCCGCCGCGCCTCGGCCTCGAGGCGCGCCGCCAGCTCGGCCGGCGAGTCGCCCGCCTGCGCGCCGGCCGAGAACACCTGCTTCATGCAGTTGACGGCCCAGAACAGGTTGACGGCGGTCGGCCGCGTCGCCGCCATCAGGTCGCACATCTTGTTGAACTCGACGGCCAGCTGCCGGGTGCCCTTGGCCGAGCTCTTCCGCACGCCGAGCGCGAGCCCCATCGCCGCCGCCACGCCAATCGCCGGCGCCCCGCGGATCACCATCGTCCGAATGGCCTTGGCCACCTCGGCCGCGCTGCGGCAGCGCACGTACACTTCCTGGGCGGGCAGCTTGCGCTGGTCCACCATCACCACGATGTCGCCTTGCCACTCGATGGTCGGGAGCATAGGTAATTAACGATGATAGCAGACGGTGTTCCGTGTTCGGTGCTCGGGACTGGGTACTCGGGGCGAGGGGGCCCAGGGCTCGCCGCGCGGGCCCTTCTGCCCCCTGACCGCTGCCCTCTGACCGCTGTTACTTCAGATGCCGGTGGTCGAACGGCATGGGCAGCAGCCGTCCGAGCTGGTAACGCCGCTTCACTTCGGTGGTCGACGCCAGGATCACCTGGATGTCGCCGCAGTATTCCCACAGCAGCTGACGGCAGGGACCGCACGGCGTCGTCGGCTCGTCGCTGTCCGCGACGACGACGAGGCGGGTGAAGACCTCGTGGCCGTCCGAGAGCGCCTTGAGCAGCGCCACGCGCTCGGCGCACGTCGTCAGGCCGTAGCTGGCGTTCTCGATGTTGCAGCCCGTCACGATCTGCCCGTCGATCGTCTCGAGCGCGGCGCCCACGCGGAAGCCCGAATAGCGGGCGCGGGCCCGCGACCGCGCGGCCCGGGCCGCGTCGAGGAGCACGTCCTCGTAGTCGAACGCGTCGACCACGACCTGGTCGATGGGAATGGCCGCCCAGCCGGCGTCGTCCCGGCGGTCCCGCCCGCTGCGCCGCTCGGCCGCGCGGCGATCCCGGTCGCTCCGGCGCTCGCGCACGCCCGGCGGCGGGCCGAGATCCTCGCCGCGGCGGTCGCGGCCGGACCGGCGGTCGTGGCCGCTGCGCCGGTCGCCCGGCTCGCGGCGGTCGCCGCCGCTCCGGCGCTCGGACGACTGCCGGCGATCCCCCCAGGCGCCGCCCGGATCCAGCGGCCGGCGGCGATCCAACCAGACGTCGCCGCCGGGCTCGTCCTGCCCGTCCCCGGCCGGTTCGGGGGTCTCCTCCGGCGGCCCGGCCGCCGGCACGGGTTCCGGCGGCGCGGGCGACGCTTGGCCGCGCCGCTCGCCGTCGGGTGGCTCCGTGTTCCGGGTCCGCCTAGATCTCGCCAAGGATGGCCTCCAGCAGCGCGCCGAACTGGCCGCGCACGCGTCGCGCCGTCTCCATGACCTCGTCGTGCACGAGCGGCTGCGGGAGGACGCCGGCCGCCATATTGGTGATGCAGGAGATGCCGAGCACCTCGATGCCCATGTGGCGCGCCGCGATGACCTCCGGCACGGTGGACATGCCGACCGCGTCGGCGCCGATGGCGCGCAGGTAGCGGATCTCGGCCGGCGTCTCGTAGCTCGGCCCCGGCACGGCGGCGTAGACGCCGTGCACGAGGGCGACGCCGGCGCGGGCGCCCGCCGCGTCCGCCAGGCCGCGCAGCCGCCGGGAGTACGCCTCCGACATGTCGGGGAACCGCGGGCCGAGCCGCTCGTCGTTGTCCCCGGTGAGCGGGCTGACGCCCAGCAGGTTGATGTGGTCGTCGATGACCATCAGCGCGCCGCTCCTGAAGCCGGTGTTGATGCCGCCGGCGGCGTTCGTGAAGATCATCACGGGCACGCCGAGCCGGCCCATCACGCGCGTAGCGAAGGTCACCGCGCGGGCGTCGTGCCCCTCGTAGAGATGGACGCGCCCCGAGAGCGCCGCCACCCGGCGCCGGCCCACGCGTCCGACGACGAGCTCGCCGGCGTGCCCGGCGACGCGGGATTCGGGCCAGTGCGGGATGTCGCGGTAGGACACCCGCCGGGCGTCCGCGAGCCGGTCGGCGAAGTCGCCCAGGCCGGAGCCGAGGACGACGGCGGCCTCGGGCGCCGCGCCCGCGGTGGCCGCCACGGCCGCCGCCGCCTCTTCGAGCCGTTCGAACTCTCCCGTCGTCATCGCCTGCCCTGTCGGGCCGGCTGAAGCCGGCCCCCACACCTGCGGCGCGCCGCGGTCCCGCCGGAGCCTCAACGAAGGCGGAGCCGGCCTCTACATCAGCATCGCGGCGATCGACGCGTTGATCATGGTGGCAAGGAACCCGGCCAGGAGGGCCCGCATCCCGAGACGGGCCAGGTCGGACCTGCGCGAGGGCGCCATGCCGCCGATGCCGCCCAAGAGGATACCAATCGAGCCGAAGTTCGCGAAACCGGTGAGCATGTAGGTCGCCAGCGTGTAGGACCGCGGGTCGAGCACGTGCCGGTACTGGGACGTGAGCTTGACGTAGGCGACGAATTCGTTCGCCACCAGCTTGGTGCCCAGCAGATCGGCGATGGCGGGCACGTCCGCCCGCGAGATCCCCATCAGCACGGCCACCGGCGAGAACACCCAGGAGAAGACCCTGGACAGCGACAGGCCCGGCTGAACGAGCCCGAGCAGGTAGTCGATGAGCGCGATGAAGGCCAGGAACGCGATCAGCATGGCGGCCACGTTGAGCGCGAGCGTCAGGCCGTCGGACGCGCCCGCCGCGGCGGCGTCCACGACGTTCACGTGCTGCCGCTCCACGACCGTCTTCACCTCGCCGCGGGTCTCGGGCTCCTCGGTCTCGGGCAGCAGGATCTTGGACAGGTAGAGGCCGCAGGGCGCGGCCATCACGCTGGTCGTGAGGATGGCGACCGGGTCGGCGCCGAGCGAGATGTAGACGGCCATCACGCCGCCCGAAATCGTCGCGAGGCCGCCGACCATCAGCGCCAGCAGCTCCGACTGCGTCATCGTCGGCACGTAGGGCTTGACGATGATCGGCGCCTCGGTCTGGCCCATGAAGACGTTGGCGACGGCCGACAGCGTCTCGGCGCCGCTCGTCCGCAGCAGGTACATCATCGCGCGCGCCGTGATGCGCACGATGAACTGCAGGATGCCGAAGTAATAGAGGACGGTGAAGAACGACGACACGAAGATGATCGTGGGCAGCGCCACGAACGCGAACACGATGCCGCCGTTCGGGAAGTACTTGCCGAGCGCCACGGGGTCGGCCAGCGGGCCGAACACGAACTGGGAGCCGGCGTTGGTGAACTCCAGGAACCGCTTCACCACCTCGGCCATGCGCGAGAAGAGCGCGTAGCCGGGGCGCACGCCGCCGATCTGCAGCTTCAGGATGAACAGCGCCAGGGCCAGCTGGAGCCCCATGCCCCAGCCCACCGTGCGCCAGTTCACCGCGCGCAGGTTCGACGAGCAGGCGGCGATGATCGAGATGAAGCAGACGATCCCGAAGAACGCCTGCACCCGGACGTTCAGCGTGTCGCGCAGCAGGAAGGCCAGGACGATCAGGCCGAGGGCCAGCCCGGCGGCGCCGAGGCGCAGGGCGCGGTCGGAGGGCGGTGCGATCGACGTGTCGTGGGCGTTCGACATGGGCTCACGTGCGGGTCAGGGGTGTTGATCCGGCGCCTCGACGGTGCCGAGCACGAGGGAAACGGGAGCGGGCGGCCGGTCGCCCATCCCGACGGCCTCGCGGACGAGCGCGACCGCCTCGGCCAGGCCACGCCCCGCCCGATGGCGGAGCTCCACGACCGGGTCGCCGGCGCGCAGCCGGTCGCCGGGCCGCGCCAGCACCAGCGCGCCGACGGCATGATCGACGGCGGCGTCCACGCGGTCGCGGCCGGCGCCGAGGGCCATGGCCGCGCGCCCGACCAGATCGGCGTCGAGCCGGACCAGGTAGCCGTCGGCGGGCGCGCCCACCGTCTCGGCCTCCGCGGTCTGCGGCAGCCGCGCGTAGTCGTCCACCACGCGCGCATCGCCGCCCTGATTCTCGACGATCCGCGCGAAGGTCTCCAGTCCGGCGCCCGACGCGAGCGCCGCCCGCACGCGCCGCTCGGCCGCGTCGGGCGCCGGCTCGACGCCGGCGAGCGTCAGCAGGCTCGCCGCCAGACGCACCGAGAGCTCGGTGACGTCGTCGGGCCCGCGCCCCTTCAGCGTCTCGACGGCCTCGACGACCTCGAGCGTGTTGCCGACGGCCCGGCCGAGCGGGGCGTCCATGGACGTGATGATGGCCTCGGTGCGCACGCCGGCGCGCGCGCCGGTGGCCACGAGCGCGGACGCCAGCCGCCGCGCATCCGCCTCCGTCTTCATGAAGGCGCCGCGCCCGGCCTTGACGTCGAGCACCAGGCCGCCGATGCCCTCCGCGATCTTCTTGCTCATGATCGACGCGGTGATGAGGGGCACGCTCTCGACGGTGGCCGTGACGTCCCGCAGCGCGTACAGCCGGCGGTCCGCCGGCGCGATGGCCCCGGTCTGGCCCACGAGCGCGCAGCCCACCGTCGCCAAGGCGCGCTTGATGGCCGCCTCGTCGAGGTCCACGCGGAAGCCGGGAATCGACTCGAGCTTGTCCAGGGTGCCGCCGGTGTGGCCGAGGGCGCGGCCCGACATCATCGGGACCGGCGCGCCGCAGGCGGCGGCCAGGGGCGCGAGGATCAGGGACGTCTTGTCGCCGACGCCGCCCGTGCTGTGCTTGTCCACGGGCCGATGGGCCAGGCCGTCGTAACGGATACGCGCGCCCGAGCGGACCATCGCGTCGGTCAGCCACGCGGTCTCGTCGTCCGACAGCCCCCGCCAGACGATGGCCATCAGCAGGGCGCTGGTCTGGTAGTCGGGCCAGGCACCGGTGGTGACGCCCTCGACGAAGGCGTCGATCGCCTCCCGGCTCAGGGCGTATCCGTCGCGTTTGGCCCGGATCAGGTCGACCGCGCGCATGAGGGAAGCCAGTATAGTCGAGTTTTTTGTTAGAATCCGGCCATTCACAGGTTCGCGCCGGGCCCCGAGCCTGGCGGGCCGCCGCCCCGGGGGCGGTTCGGCACGCGCGTCAGCCAATGGCAGATGTGACCCGGCTCTCGCCGGAGCTCGTTCGTCGCCTCCGCGATCTGGCGCGGACCTTGTCGGCGGCCGCGCGGAGCCGCGCGCTGTATTCGGCGGAGCACCCCGCGGCACAGGCGGCGCTCGGCCGCCTGCAGGCGGCCATCCACGAAGCGGCCGGCGGCGCGGCCATCGGCTTCGCCGTCACGCCCGCGACGATCCTGGTGGACGGCGTGCCCATGCCCGACGAAAGCCTGATCGCGGAGGCCGCCGCCTACCTCCACGCCCGCGACATCCTGGCGATCTCCTTCCTGCACGACGTGTCGGAGGCGGAGCTCCAGGACCTGCTGGCCCTGCTCGCGGACGACCCCCTCGACGTGCGCGCGCGGGGCGGCCCGGCCGTCTGCTGGAACGCCGGCAACCACCGCGGCGTCGCCATCGAGCAGATCGACGTCCAGAGGGTGCTCGAGGACCGCGAGGTCACGACACCCGCCACGCGGGACGACGTGTGGCGCGCGATCGTCCGCGGGGTGATCGAGCGCCACAAGGTGCTCGACGCCGCGGCGCAGCAGCGCCTGCTGGCGATCGCCGGCGACGTCGAGGCCATCGGCCAGCTGGCGGCCGACGTGATGGAGTGGGGCCGCACGCCCGACGGCAATCCGATGCTCACGACCCAGGCCGCCGCCGTGCTCGCCGCCTACCGCCACCTGTCCAACGTGGTCTCGTTGCTCGCGCCGGAGCGCCGCGACGAGGTCATGGGTAACATCGCCGCCGCGACCGGCCGCCTCGACTCCGCCGTCGCGATGCAGGTCCTGACGGGCGAGCCCGCCGCCGTTGGCGGCGAGGAAGCCGCCGTCGTCACGAAGCTCGTCGAGCGCTTCGACGACGTGAAGGTGGCGCAGCTGCTGGCGACGACGCTCGCGATCGAGGGACAGGCCTCGCAGCGGCTCGCGTCGGTGTTCGACACGATCGCGCCCGACGAGGAGCGCAAGCGCCGCGTGCTGCGCATGACGCAGACGATGCTGCGGGAGACGGACTTCGGCCAACGGAACCAGTTCGACGCGCTGTGGTCGTCGATGGAGGAGCTGCTGCTCACCTACAACGAGCGGCCCTTCGTGTCGGCCACCTACCGCACGGCGCTCGACGAGTCGGTCAACCGCGCGGCGCAACTCACGCCGGACCTGCCGCCGGAGAGCCGCGACTGGGTCCAGACGCTCGGCCAGGACAACGTGCGCACGCTGTCGGTGACGCTCCTCATCGACCTGCTGAACCTCGAGCGGGACGCGGCGCGCGCGCCGGAGATCGCCGACGACGTCGCGGGGCTCGCCGTGGGCCTGCTCGCCGAAGGCGACTACGCGCAGGCGCGGCGCGTGGTCGAGGCGCTGGCCGCGCGGGCGGCCGACCGCGCGGCGGTGACCTCCGGCCCCTGCCGCCACGTCATCGACCGCCTGGCCGGGTCGTCCGCGGTCCGCGAGACGGTGGAGCTGCTCGGCGACCTGACCGACGACGACGCCGGGTCGTTCGCGCACGTGGCGGGCGCGCTCGGCCCCGCCGTCGTCGACCCGCTGCTGCCGCTGGTGGCCCAGGAACGGGAAACGAAGGGCCGGACGCGGGCGTTCGACATCGTCCGCAGGTTCGGCCCGGCGGCCATCGGCCGCCTCGGGCCGCTCGTCAGCGACGCGCCGTGGCACGCCCAGCGGAACGCGGCCCGGCTGATGGGCGACATCGGGTCGCCCGACGCCGTCCCCTTCCTCCAGGCGCTCCTGCGCGGCACCGACCCGCGCGTCGCGCGCGAGGCCGTGCGCGCGCTGGCGGGCATCGACGACCCCTCGGCCGCGCGCGCCGTCCACACCGTGCTGCGCGCGACCCGCGGCGACGTGCGCCGGGCCGTCGTCGAGGCGCTCGTGGCGGAGCGGGATCCGCGCGTCGTCCCCGTGCTGCTGCGGATCCTCGGCGAGAGCGACCCGCTCGGCGGCGACCACCCGATCGTGCTCGACACGCTGATGGCGCTCGGCACG
Organism: uncultured Acidobacteriota bacterium; assembly: GCA_963812185.1. Lineage (GTDB taxonomy): Bacteria > Acidobacteriota > Vicinamibacteria > Vicinamibacterales > JAHECP01 > JAHECP01. Next base: position 1,027,555 of record CAWEUE010000004.1, on the reverse strand, counting down.
ATCGGCGACGACCTGGCGGTGAACGACATCAGCCGCGTCATGCGGCACCGCAGCTGGTTCCGCCGGCGCAAGATGCGGGCGCTCAAGCAGACCGGGCTGCTGGTGCTGCGGCGCATCGGCTCCCCGGCGGCAGCCTCGGCGATCCAGGACGCGGCGTCCTCGGGCGACCGGCTCCTGCGGCGGATGGCGCGGACGGTGACCTCATGAGCGACCTCGACCGCGCGGAGGATCTGGTCCGGCGCCTCGGCGCCTCGGCCCGCGGCGCGTCGCTCTACTCGCCCGACCATCCCCTCGTCCGCCGCGGCGTGGAGGCGCTGTCGGCCCTCTGCCTCGAGCGGTTGCAGCGCGCGCCCGCGATCGTCGTCGGCGTCGTCGGCGACGAAGTGGTGGTGGACACCCACCGGCTCACCCGCTCGGCCGCGCTGCTCGTGGGCTTCGCGCGGGACCTGCGCGAGCGCGGGGTCGAGAAGATCACGCTGGAGCGGGGCGTGACGCGCGACGAGATCCAGGCGCTCGTCACCGCGCTCGGCGATCGCGGCGCGGCCGCGCCGCTGGCCGAGCGCCTCGGGGCCGTGCGGCACGTGGTGGTGGGGCGGCTCGCCCTCGAGGAGGACGACGAGTCCTCGACGGGCATCGTCGCGGCGCAGAAGGTCTACGGCTCGGCCGTCCAGACCGCCGAGGCGATCTGGGACAGCGCGAAGGCGGGCGAGACGCCCGACCCGGGCGCCGCCCGCCAGATCATCGACAGCCTGGCCAAGCTGGTGACGCAGGACCGGACGTCGATCGTGGCGCTGACGGCCCTGAAGAAGTACGACAACTACACGTTCACGCACATGGTGAACGTCTCGGTGCTGGCGATGGCGCAGGCACGCACGCTGAACCTCGAGGGCGCGATGCTGCGCGAGTTCGGCTTCGCCGCGCTCATGCACGACATCGGCAAGGTGAACACGCCGCTCGAGGTGCTGAACAAGCCGGACCGGCTCACCAGGGAGGAGTTCGAGATCATGAAGCGCCACGTCGTCGACGGGGCGCACATCCTCAGGCGCACGCCGGAGATGCCGGCCCTGGCGCCGGTGGTCGCCTTCGAGCACCACCTCAGGCAGGACCTGTCCGGCTACCCCGAGAACGTCGGGCACCGCGACCTGAACCTCTGCACGATGATCGTCTCGATCGCCGACGTCTACGACGCGCTGCGCAGCAACCGGATCTACCGGAAGGGCTTGCCCACGGACCGGATCAAGTCGATCATGTCTCAGCAGGACTCGCCGGCGTTCCAGCCGAAGCTCCTCCGGCGGTTCGTCAACCTGATGGGGCTCTACCCGGTGGGCACGCTGGTCCGGCTGAACACGCAGGCGCTCGGCGTCGTCACACTGGAGCACCCGAACGACCCGTTCCGCCCGCAGGTGCGCCTGGTGACCGACGGCCGCAGAGACCGTCTGGAGGAGACCGTGCTCGTCAACACGTGGGAACGCGACGCCCGGGGCGACTACCCGCAAGCCGTCATGGAGGCGGTGGATCCCGACGCCGAGGGGATCGATCCACTGACGCTCTTGTGACCGATTCCGTGCCCGAGGACGCTTCGTCGCCGAAGTACCTGGAGCCCGCCGAGGCCGCGCTGCTCACCGAGTTCGCCCGGACGTGCCGCGCCGCCGCGCGCGTGGTGTCGCTCTACCCGCCGGCGCACCCGGCCATCGGCCTGGCGCTCGACCGGCTGGTGGCGGCGGCGGGCCGCGCGACGGCCAACGGCGTCCTGCAGCTGCAGATCCGCGGGCACGCCATCAAGGTGGACGGCGCCCTGGTGCCCAAGGCCGACCCGGTCGTCGCGGAGCTGGCCGTCCTGCTGGGCCGGCACCGGATCGGCGGCCTGGCGCTCCAGGGAGGCGCCGACGCCGACTCCTGGCGGACGCTGCTGAAGCTGCTCGCCCGGGCGCCGGAGGACCTGCAGGCCGACGGCGGCATCGGCCACCTGTGGGGCACGGTCGGCGGCTCCAGCATCGAGATTCTCGAGATCGACTACGCGGAGGTGCTCCGGGAGCGCGCCGGCAACCACGCGCTCGTCGACGACGTGATCGAGGCCTGCCTGCAGGGCGAGCTGGCGGACTGGAACGAGGAGACGCGCGGGACGCTGATGGCCCTCCTCTCCGAGAGTGCGCACCTCGATGCGCTCCTGGCGAGCCTCGAGGAGCGCCTCGCGGGCGAGAGCAGCGAGCGCAAGAGCGCCGCGTTCCTCAACCTGCTCAAGCGCGTGGCCGAGCAGCTCGCCGAGAAGCGGCCCGACCAGATCGACGCCGTGTTCAGCCAGCTGGCGCGCGCGGCGATGGGCCTTCCCGCCGACACGGTCGCCGAGGTGCTGCGCGAGCGCGACTCGCCCGACGTGGTCGCCGGCGGGCTGAACGTCGTCGGCGCCATCGTCGAACGCATCGACGACCAGGCCATCGTCGACTTCGTGGCGCGCACCGTCGTGGCCGAGCGAAGCCCGTCGGCGCGCCTGGCCGAGGCGTTCCAGGCGCTCGTGCCCGAGGTCGATCACCGGCGCCAGCTCCTCGCCCTGGCCGGCGAAAAGGTGGCGAAGTCGCCGCTCGCCGACGAGGACTCCTTCGACGGTCTGTGGACCCACGTCGAGACCATGCTCACGTCGTACACCGACGAGTCCTACGTCTCGAGCGAGTACGCCCAGGAGCTGTCCTCCACCCGCGAGATGGCCATCGACGTGGACAAGGTGAGCGACGACCCGCCCGAACGCGTGTCCGCGTGGCTCGGCACGGTCGCCGACGGCGAGCTGCGCGGGCTCGACCAGAAGCTGCTGCTCGACCTGCTCAGCATCGAGGCCGACCCGGCGCGCTGGCGCGACATCGCGGAAACCGTGGTGAGCCACGCCGAGGACCTCGCGCGCGTCGGCCTCCTCGAGCCGGCCCTGGAGCTGACGGCCGTCGTCGCCGCCGAGGCGCGGACCACGCCCGAGACGCCCCGGACGCCGCACGCCCTGCAGGCGATCGAGCGCCTCGGCTCGGGCCCCTTCTTGCGCGGGGCCATCAGCCAGCTGCGCGGCGCGGACGACCAGCTGGCGGACCGCGTGGGCGGCCTGTGCCACGCGATCGGCCCGGCCATCATCCCGACGCTCGCCGAGCTCTTCTCGGCCGAGCAGGACTCGCGCGCGCGGGACCACCTGCGCCACGTGCTGGCCGGCTTCGGCGCGGCCGGGCGCGAGCAGATCCAGCAGCTGCTGACCGCGTCCAACTGGGAGGTGCGCCGGACGGCGGCGTTCCTGCTGCGCGCGCTCGGCGGGACCGAGTCGCTGTCGTCCCTCGAGACGCTACTCCGGGACGCCGAGCCGCTGGTCCAGCGCGAGGCCATCCAGGGCATCCTGCTCAGCGGCAGCGACGAGGCGTTCGACCTGCTCGTGCGCACGCTGACCACCGCGGGCCCCCGCGCGCGCGCCAGCCTGCAGCACGAGCTGTCGACCGTGCGCGACGAGCGCGCCGGCCCGCTCTTCGCGTACCTGGTCCATCACCTCCGCCGCGGGCGCCATCGCCGCGGCTACGAGGCCGCCATCGACGTGCTCGCCTCGACGGGCGGCCCGGACGCCGTCCGGGCCCTCGAGTTCGCGCTCTACCAGGGGGACTGGTGGGCGCCGGCGCGGACCCGGGCCCTGCGGGCGCGCGCGGCCGGCGCGCTGCGCCGCATCGGCGGCGACGAGGCGAAGGGGGTGCTCGAGGAGGCGGCCGCCCGCGGCCCCCGCACGACGCGCGCCGCGGCGCGGGCGGAGCTCGAGCGCGTTCGGGAGGCGTGAGGCGGAAGTCACGATCCAGAGGTCCACGACATGGCGGAACCGACTCAGCGGGCGCAGGCCCTCGAGGAGCTCGTCAGACGCTTCGCCGCCACCGTGCGGGGCGCGCAGCTCTACCAGTCCGAGCACCCGCTCATCCAGCGCAACATCGAGGGTCTGCTCGCCGCGCTGAAGCCCTTCCAGGAGGGTGGGGCCTCGGCGACGATCGGCCTGGTCTACAACGAGGTGGTGGTCGCCGGCACGCCCATGCCGCGCGCCAGCACGCTCATGGGCGATCTCGTCGCGCGGCTGCGCCTGCACGAGGTCGAGCGCATCACGTTCCTGCCCGGCGTGACGGTCGACGAGCTGGGCCGCTTCGCGACGGCCGTGTCGTCGCTTTCGCCCCGGCGCACCGCCGGCACGCCCTCCCCGACGGCGGGCTGGACCTTCCCGCACGTGCACGTGAGCCGCATCGCCGGGGAACGCAAGGAGCGGCAGGACGGCATCACCAGCGACATCGAGGCCATCCGCATGCTGTACAAGCAGGCGGTCGCCGCGTCCGAGCAGTCCTGGGACGCCGCCGCCACCGAGGGCATGCCCGACGCGGATGCGGCCAAGCAGGTGGTCGACGGCCTCGCCGACGCCGTCACCGAGAACCGCACCGCGCTCGTCGCGCTGACGGCGATGCGCAACTACGACAACTACACCTTCACGCACATGGTGAACGTCTCGATCCTGACGATGGGCCAGGCGCGCGCGCTCGGCATCGAGGGGCGCCTCCTGCGCGAGTTCGGCCTCTCGGCGCTCATGCACGACATCGGCAAGGTGCGAACGCCCAAGGAGATCCTCAACAAGCCCGGCAAGCTCACCGAGGATGAGTTCATCATCATGAGGCGGCACACCGTCGACGGCGCCGAGATCCTCCGGCGCACGCCCGAGATGCCCATCCTCGCGCCGGTCGTCGCTTTCGAGCACCACCTGCGCCGCGACGGCACCGGCTACCCCGTCGGCGCCGTGCGGACGAACCTCAACCTCGGCACGATGCTCTGCAGCATCGCGGACGTGTACGACGCCATGCGCTCCCAGCGCGCCTACCAGAAGGCGTGCCCCTCCGACCGCGTCCTGGCCGTCCTCCAGCGGAACGACGGCACGCAGTTCGACCAGCACCTGGTGCGCCGCTTCTCGCAGCTCATGGGGATCTACCCGCCCGGCAACCTCGTCCGGCTCGGCAGCGGCGAGGTCGCCGTGGTCGTCCACGTCCACGCGCCGGACCCGTACCGGCCCAAGGTCAAGGTGCTCTACAACCGCCAGGGCCTCGTGATCGAGCAGCCCGTCGAGCGCAACCTGTGGGAGCCCCGGGAGGACGGAACGCTCGACCAGGTCGTCTCCCCCGTCGACCCGGCCGAGTTCGGGATCGACCCGCTGACCTACCTGTGACGCCCCCGCGGCGCCGGCGCGACGCGCGCCGGGCCGACGGGGTATGCTCTAGGGCCTGTACCGTGACCGACGCGCTTCGGACCCTCGCCTTCGGCGGCGCCATCGTGACCATCACCTTCGGATGGCTCGCGATCAGGACCGCGCAAGTCCCCGCCGGCACGCCCGATCGCCTCGTCGCCGAGTTCCGCGTGGTGCGGCTCGCCGCCCTGCTGCTCGCGCTGACGGCGGGCGCCTACGTGGGCTTCGCGGCGGCGGCCGAGGCCCGGCCCGGCGTCGGCCTCGACGTCGTGGCCGCCCTGGGCTTCCTGGTGGTGGCCGCCGTCGCGCTCACGCGCGATCCGCACGACGCGCTGACGCTGCTGGCCGTCGCCTTCCTCGCGCACGCCGTCGTCGGCATCGCGCACCGCCCGGGGCTCCTGCCCGCCGGCATCGCGCCGCGCTGGTACGCCGTCGGCGGCGCGGCGTTCGACGTCTGCCTCGGCGCTCTGTGCTACGTTCCACTCCTGAGACGCTCATGACCAGACACGATGGCCCGCCCGCCCGTGACCACCGGACCCGCGCCCGGCTCGCCGCCGCCCTCACGAGCGCGGCGCTCGCCCTCGGCACGCTCGCCGCCGCAGCCCCCCGCGCCCGCCAGGCCCCGAACGACGCCGCTCCGGCCCGGCCGAAGCTCCTCGTCGTCCTCGTGGTCGACCAGATGCGCGGCGACTACGTCGACCGCTACGGGCAGGCCTGGACCGGCGGCCTGCGGCGCCTCGTCGACGAAGGCGCGTGGTTCCGTCAGGCGCGCTACCCGTACCTGAACACCGTCACCTGCGCCGGCCACGCGACGGTCGGCACCGGCGCCTTTCCCCGCACGCACGGCATCATCCTCAACGCGTGGTACGACCGGCAGGCGGGACGCGAGACGACCTGCGTGTCCGACCCGAAGACGACGCTGGTGAGCTACGGCGCACCCGGCGAGACGAGGGGGAGCGACAGCGCCTGGCGCCTCGAGGTGCCCACGCTGGCCGACGTGCTGCGCGCCGAGCTCCACCCGGCGCCGCGCGTCGTGACGATGTCGCTGAAGGCGCGCGCGGCCATCATGCTCGCCGGCCACGGCGGCACGGCCGTGACCTGGATGGAGGGCAACGGGTGGGCCACGTCGAGCGCGTTCGCCGACGCGCCCGTCCCCTTCGTCAGCCGGTTCGTCCAGGCCAATCCCGTGGCGAACGAGCTGGACGGGGTCTGGAACCGGAGCCTCGACCCCGGCGCGTACTGGTTCGCCGACGACGGCCTGGGCGAACGGCCGCTGCCGGGCTGGAGCCGCACGTTCCCGCACCCGCTGGACGGAGGCGGCGCGGGCACCGACGCCGAGCGCTGGGAGCGGTGGCGCCGGAGCCCCTTCTCCGATGCGTGGCTGGGCCGGCTCGCGGAAGCCGCGGTCGACGAGCTGAAGCTCGGCCAGGGCCCCGGCCTCGACTACCTCGGCGTCAGCTTCTCGGCGCTCGACCTGGTCGGGCACCGGTTCGGCCCCCGGAGCCAGGAGGTGCAGGACGTGCTGGCCGGCGTGGACCGCACGGTCGGCCGTCTGCTCGCGCACCTCGACCGGACGGTCGGCCGCGGCCGCTACGTCGTGGCGCTCACCGGCGATCACGGCGTGGCCCCCATCCCCGAGCAGATGGCGGCGCTCGGCCTCGACGCCGGCCACGTGAACACCCGCCACATGAAGGCACGCCTCGAGGCCGTGCTCGAGACGTGGCTCGGCCCGGGGGCGCACCTGGCGGACCTGGACGGCACCGACGTCTACTTCGCGCCGGGCGTCTTCGATCGCCTCCGCCGGACGCCCGCCGCGCTCCGCGCCGTGGTCGCCGCCATCGAGTCCGAGCCGGGGATCTGGAAGGTCTACCGCAGCGACGAGGTGCGGCGCGCCTCCGCCGCGTCGAACGACCCGCTGATGCACGCCGCGGCGGAGAGCGACGAGCCCGCCCGCAGCGGCGACCTGCTGATCGTGCCGCGGCCCAACTGGATCCTGTCGAGCGAGGCGACCACCCACGGCAGCGCCAACCAGTACGACCAGCGCGTGCCGTTGCTGCTGATGGGCGCGGGCATCCAGCCCGGTCAGTACCTGACCCCGGCGTCGCCGGCCGACATCGCGCCGACGCTGGCGCTGCTGGCCGGCGTGACGCTCCCGCGGCCGGACGGCCTCGCGCTCCGCGAAGCCCTCGCGCGCCCCGCCCGCTGAGACCCGCGGCGACCCCGCGCGCTCGCGGTATCATGGCGGATGGAGGACTCATGCGCGTGCGGATTCGTGTCGCCTTCGTCTGCTGCGCCCTCTGGCTGTCGATGGGCACGGCCGGCTGGGCGCAGGTCAACCCCGGTCTTCGCGTCGTCAGGCCATCCACGCTCACCGAGCTGCGCCAGTGGGACGTCCGGGTCGACGCCATGCTCCGCTCCGGCGACCTGCAGGTGCGGCAGGCCTACGACGACCCGATGGTCCCGGGACGCCGGCACGAGCGGGACGATCAGGTACTACAAGGGCGTGAAGGTGTTCGGCGCCGACGTCGTGCGCCAGACGGCGGCCGGCCAGACCGTCTCGGTGTTGGGCACCCTCTACGAGAACATCGACCTCGACCCGACGCCGGCCCTGAGCCGCGACGCGGCGGTCGCGCGGGTCGCGCGGCTGACGGGCGTCACGCTGGGGCCGTCGCGCCAGCCCGAGCTCACCGTGCTGCCGAAGCCGGACGGCGGGTACGCCCTCACGTGGCGGGCGCGCGTGTTCGCGCGCGGCGACCTCCGCGTGTACTTCCTCGACGCGCGCACCGGCGACGTCGTGTTCGACTACAGCGACCTCGAGGCCCAGGCGGCGGTGGGCCAGGGCCACGGCGTGCTGGGCGACCAGAAGAAGATCAGCACGACGGCGCAGGCCGGCACGTTCGTGGCGAGCGACGCGCTGCGGCCGCCGTCGATCCGCACCTTCGACATGCACGGCAACCTCCGGCGGACGATGGACGTCCTCAACGGCGTCGTCGGCCCCGGCGACGGCGACCTCGCGAGCGACAGCGACAACGACTGGTCGGACGGCGCGAACGTGGACGCGCACGTCTACTCGGGCTGGGTCTACGACTACTACTACAAGCGGTTCGGCCGGCGCGGCCTCGACAACCGCGACCTCCACATGCTGAACCTCGTCCACCCCGTGCACCGGAACGGCCTGCTCGTCGCCTCGAACGACGTCGTCGAGACGTTCTTCCTGAACGCGTTCTACGACGGCTACGGCACCATGGTCTACGGCGAGGGCCTGCCGCCGGGCTACGTGCTCGCCAGCGGACAGACGGTGGACTACTTCTCGGGCGCCCTCGACATCGTGGCGCACGAGCTGACGCACGGCGTGACCGACTACAGCTCGCGGCTCGTCTACCTGAACGAGTCGGGCGCGCTCAACGAGGCCTTCTCCGACATCATGGGCACGAGCGTGGAGTTCTACTACCAGCCGCCGGGCAACGGCCTCGAGATGGCCGACTACCTCATCGGCGAGGACATCGTCCGGCCGGGCGGCATCCGCTCGATGTCGAACCCTGGCGCGTTCGGCGACCCGGACCACTACAGCAAGCGCTACACCGGCGCGGACGACGGCGGCGGGGTCCACATCAACTCGGGCATCGCCAACCAGGCCTTCTACCTGGCCATCGAAGGAGGCACTAACCGGACCTCCGGCCTGCACGTGACGGGCGTCGGCGCGGCGAACCGCGAGCAGATCGAGAACGTCTTCTACCGCGCGTTCACCATGCTCCTGCCCTCGAGCGCCACGTTCTCGGTGGCCCGCGCCGCCTGCGAGCAGGCCGCGCGGGACCTCTATGGCTCGACGAGCACGGCGTACCGGGCCATCACACAGGCCTGGACGGCCGTCGGGGTGCGCTGAGGGGCGGGTCCCTCTCTCCCTTCACGCAACCGAGGACGAGACGATGAAGACACGACTGCTGCTGACCGCGATCGCGATCGCCCTGGCCGCCCCCGCGGCGCGCGCGCAGGCCCCCACGGAGCTCCCGCACGCGGTGCTCTCGGCCAACGTGGGCGCGCAGGCCCCGTCGCGCTCGTTCACCGACACGTTCACCTTCGACCAATACGTCGAGACGGCGCAGGTCCAGGCCGACTACGCGGTGAAGGTGAAGGCCTTCTTCGACGGCGGCGCGGCGGTGCGCCTCTGGCGGTCCGTCGGCGCGGGCGTCGCCGTCTCGCGCTTCACCGACACCCGCGCCGCCGCCGTCACCGGCACCGTCCCGCACCCGTTCTTCTTCGACCGCGACCGCACGATCACGGGCGCGGCCACCGGCGTCGCCCGCAACGAGACGGCGGTGCACGTCCAGATCGTCGCGTTCGTGCCCGCCGGGCGGCGCTGGCTGCTCGAGCTGTCGGCCGGCCCGACGTTCCTGTCCGTCGAGCAGGGCTTCGTGACCGGGGTGAGCTACGACGAGTCGTACCCGTTCGACACGGCGACCTACCGCTCGGCCACGGTCCAGAAGATCCGCGAGCACAAGGCCGGCTACAACGTCGGCGGGGACGTCACGTTCCGGCTGACCCCGTCGATCGGCCTCGGCGCCATCGTCCGCTACAGCCGGGCGCGGGTCGGCTTCGACGTGAACGGCGCGCGCCTCGACCTGGACGCCGGCGGGCTGCAGGCCGGGGGCGGGATGCGGGTGCTCTTCTGAGAATGAGCCACGGAATGGTTCACGGAACGAGCCACGGAACGGCTCACGGAACGAGCCACGGAACGAGCCACGGAATGAGCCACGGAAAGGACGGAAGGCCCGACTTCGCGGCGCGCGTCCTGTCGGTGGTCCGGCGGATTCCGCCGGGCCGCGTCGCGACCTACGGAGACGTGGCGGAGCTCGCGGGCCGGCCGCGCGCCTGGCGCGCGGTCGGCAACATCATGCGCGCGTGCCGGGCCCCGGACGTGCCCTGCCACCGCGTCATCGCCGCCGGCGGGCGGCTCGGCGGCTACGGCGGCAACCTCTCGATGAAGCGGCAGCTGCTGCGGGCCGAGGGCGCCCTGGTCTCGGCGGCCCGCGTGCGGGACTTCGCGGAGCGGCGGTGGAGAGGCCGAAGGGCGCCCCGGCCGTCCCGCCAGGCCTATTTGGGGCCCAGGGCAACGCGGCGCGGCGCCGCGCCCGTCTAACGGATCAGTGAACGTGGCCATCCCTGCACCGATCGCGGACCGTGAGTTGGTGGCTCGCCACCGACAGGGCGATCTCGACGCCTTCGGGGAGATCTACCGCCGCCACGCGGGCCGGCTCTACAGTCTCGCCTACCGCATGGTCGGGCGTTCCGGAGACGCGGAAGACCTGCTCCAGGAGATCTTCCTGCAGGCCCACCGCAAGCTCCACAGCTTCAAGGGCGAGTCGGCGCTGGTCACGTGGCTCTACCGGCTGGGCATGAACCTGTGCCTGGACCATTTGCGGAGCCGCACGAGCCGGATGGGCCAGCTCACGGCGTCGCTCGACGACGAGGCCGGCCCGCCGATGCCGGCCGCGCCGGCCGGCGCGGTGGAGCTGACGGTGAGCCGCCTCGACCTGGAACGCGCGATCGCGTCGCTGCCGGAGGGCTGCCGCGCGGCGTTCCTGCTGCACGACGTCGAGGGGTTCGAGCACCGCGAGGTGGCCGAGGCGCTGGGCATCGCGGAGGGCACGTCGAAGTCCCAGGTGCACAAGGCGCGGATGCGCCTGCGCGCCTGGCTGCGCGCGCCGGAGAAGACGGAGACGAGGGAAGGATCATGAGCTGCGATCGATTCGCCGACGCCATCGACGAGCTGGTCGACGGCACGCTGTCGGACGACGGGCGGCGGGCGCTCGACGCGCACCTCGACGACTGCGCGGCCTGCCGGACGCTCGTGGCCGACCTGCAGGCGATCAGGCAGGCGGCGGGCGCGCTCGAGCCGCTCGCGCCGCCGCCCGCCGTGTGGGCGCGGGTCTCGAGCGGGATTGCCGCGCCGCCGCGCCGCGGCTTCGCCGCGTTCTTTGTCCAGTCGCCGTGGCTCGCCGCGGCGGCGGTGGTCGTCGTCGCGGCGGGCGTGACGGCGGCGCTGCTCGTGGGCGGGCCCGGGCCGGCGCCGGCGCCGGGCGCGCTCCCGTCGACGGGCGCCGCGGTGACGCCCGCGGGCAACGTGCCGGTCGACGCCATCGTCCAACATGTCGAGGACGAGTTGCAGCAGGCCCAGCAGCACTACCAGACGGCGCTCACGGATCTGGATCGGATGGCCGCCAGCGGCAACTCGGCGCTCGACCCGAAGGTCACGGCCGCCCTGCGGCAGAACGTGGCGATCGTCGACAAGGCGATTGCCGACAGCCGGGCGGCGCTGGTCGAGGAACCCGGGAACGTGCCGGCCAGGGAGAGCCTGTTCGACGCCCTCCGGCGCAAGGTGACGCTGCTTCAGGACACGATCGCGCTCGTCGGCGAGATGAGCCGCGGCAACCAGGCCGGCACGGCCGCCATCGTCGAGGGGCTCAAGAAGTCATGAGCCCACGGAGACAGAACGACATGCAGTCATCCACCACTCGCCTGCTCGTGCTGACGGCGCTCGCCTTGTCGCTGGCGGCGCCGGCGCTCGCCGGGAACCCCCAGGCCGGCATTCGCGGCCGGAGCGACCGCAGCTCGCAAGTCGACCGCTTCACGCGCACGCTGAAGCTCGGGCCGAAAGGCCAGCTCGACGTCGGCAACCTGGCCGGCGACATCACGGTCACGGCCGGCGGCAGCGACACCGTGACGATCGAGGTCGTCAAGACCGCGCGGGGCGGCAGCGACGCGGACGCACAGGAACAGCTCAAGCTCGTGGAGGTCGAGATCACCGAGCGCGCCGGACGCGGCGAGGTGCGGACGCGGTATCCCGAGCGCGGGCGCCGCTCGACCAACGTCAGCGTGAGCTACACGATCACGGCCCCGGCCGGCACCAGCGTCGAGGCCCGGTCCGTGTCGGGCGACGTGCGGATCACCGGCATCAAGGGCACGCTCGACGCGGAGAGCGTGAGCGGCGAGATCGAGATCCGCCAGGCCGAGCGCGTCGAGACCGCGAAGAGCATCTCGGGCGACGTGGACATCGACGGCGTGAGCGTCGACGGCACCTTCGAGGCGTCGAGCGTCAGCGGCGACGTCCGGGCGCGCCACGTCAAGGCGCGCCGGATCGATCTCGGCTCGGTCAGCGGCGATGTGGACGTGGGCGAGGTGTCCTGCGAGACCGCCGACCTGAAGACCACGAGCGGCTCCGTCGAGTACAACGGCTCGTTCCAGAAGGGCGGCCGCTACGAGTTCCGGTCGCACTCGGGCGACGTGCGCGTGACGCTCACGGGCGACGTGGGCTTCGAGCTCGAGGCCAGCACGTTCAGCGGCTCCATCGACTCCGACCTGCCCATCACGATCGGCGGCCCCGGCCAGTCGAGCTCGCGCCGCTCGCGCCGCTCGGTCCGCGGCGTGTTCGGCGACGGCAGCGCGACGCTCGACGTGACGACCTTCAGCGGCAGCGTGATCATCCGCAAGCGGTAGTCGACTCCAGAGGCTTGGGGCTCGGGGCTCGGGGCATGAGCCCCGGGCCCCTGGCTTTGTACCGAGCACCGAGTACCCGAGTACCGTCGTCCCGGACCGCTCTAGATCGCCATGAGGTCGAACTGCTCGTGGTGCAGGTGGGCGTCGGGCTTGATCGTCACGGCCTTGCCGAGCGCCGCCTCGATCTCCTTCAGCAGCCCGCGCTCCTCTTCCTTGAGGGCGCGGGCGATGTCGGGGTTCACGCGCAGCAGCACGCCGTGACCGTTGAGGTCGGCGCCGACCTTCTGCAGCTCGAGGAGGATCTCCGAGCAGACGGTGGCGCTGGCCTTGATCGACCCCGAGCCCGAGCAGTACGGGCAGGGCTCGGTGAGCTGCCGCTCGAGGCTGCGCTTCACGCGCTTGCGCGTGATGATGATCAGGCCGAAGTCCGACACCTGGACGGCCTTCGACGGCGACCGGTCCTTCCGCAGCTCCTGCTCGACCGCCTGGAAGACCTTCTGGCGGTTCTTCTTCTCCTCCATGTCGATGAAGTCGAGCACGATGATGCCGCCCATGTCGCGCAGGCGGAGCTGCCGGACGATCTCGCGGACGGCCTCGAGGTTGGTCTTGAGGATCGTCTCCTCGAGGCTGCCGGTCCGCTTCCCGACGTAGCGGCCGGTGTTGACGTCGACGGCCACCAGCGCTTCGGTCTGGTTGATGACGATGTAGCCGCCGGACTTGAGCCAGACCTTCGGCCGCAGCGCCTTGTCGATCTCGGCCTGGACGCCGTACTCGTCGAAGATCGGGTAGTCCTTCGTGTAGTGCCGCACGCGGGCCACGAGGTTGGGCATGATGCGCTGCACCAGGTTGCGCACGCGCCCGTATTCCTGCTCGCTGTCGATGCGGATCGCCGAGTAGTCGTCGGTCAGCAGGTCGCGCAGCAGCTTGGCCACCAGGCTCTCCTCCCGGTAGACCACGGCCGGCGCGCGCATCGAGTCCATCTTGCGGCGGACCTCCTGCCACACCTGGTGGAAGTAGCGCAGGTCGTCGAGGATGTCCTGGTCGGGGCGGCTCTGCGCGGCGGTGCGGATGATGACGCCGCCGGTGAAGCCGTGCTCCTGCCGGAAGGTCCGGACGATGCCGCGCAGCCGGCTGCGTTCCTCGCGCGACTCGATCTTGCGGGAGATGCCGATGTGGTCCACGGTCGGCATGAAGACGAGGAAGCGCCCGGGCAGCGTCGCGTGGGACGTGATGCGCGCGCCCTTGGTGCCGAGCGGCTCCTTGACGATCTGGACGAGCACCTCCTGGCCCTGCTTGAGGAGCTCGTCGATCTTGGGCTGCGGGCCGCGGTCGCGGCCGCGGCGGTCGCGGCCGCCGCCCGAGGGGGCCTCGGCGGCCTTCGCGCCGCCCTCCTCCTCGTCGTCGGACGCCTCGCCGTCGTCCTCGGCGGGCGGCTCGAGGACGTCGGACACGTAGAGGAACGCGTCACGCTCGAGGCCGATGTCGACGAAGGCGGACTGCATGCCGGGAAGCACCTTCGACACCCGGCCCTTGTAGATGTTGCCGACCACGGCGCGCTGGCGTTCGCGCTCGATGAACACCTCGGCGACGAAGTCGTCCTCGAGGATGGCCACGCGAGTCTCGTGGCTGCTCGAGGAGATGATCATCTCCTTGCTCATGAACCAAGCTCCGGAACGAGCGGCGGAGCGCAGGCGGTGCGGTGGCCGCCGCCCCGCCCGCGCGGACCGCGAGTCCGCGCGCGACGAGCGCGAGCGACCCGATCCCGGCGAGCACGGCGAGGACCAGTGGCACCGTCATGAAGAACGCCTGCGATTCCGCGCGCTAATTCGTGAAACGGCGCATCCTGACGTTCAGGATGAGCCCGAACCCTGCCAGCGTGGCAATCAACGACGAGCCGCCATAGCTCATCAGCGGCAGCGTCAAACCCTTCACCGGCGCGAGGCCGGCCGACATGGTGATGTTGTAGATCACCTGGAACGCGAAGCCCGATACCAGCCCGACCACGAGGTAGGCGCCCAGCCGATCCCGGGCCAGGCGGGCCGCCTCGAACGAGCGGACGATCACGAACAGGTACAACCCGAGGGCGACGAGCACGCCCATGAACCCGAGCTCTTCGGCGAGCACCGAGAAGATGAAGTCGTTGTGGGCGACCGGCAGGAACTTGTACTGCCCCTGCGTGCCCTGCATGAAGCCCTTGCCGGTCAGCCCGCCCGAGCCGACCGTAATCCGGGCCTGGATCTGCTGGTACCCCGCGCCGCGGGCGTCCTCCTGCGGGTCGAGGAACGTCGAGAGCCGGCTGCGCTGGTAGTCCTGGAGCGCATAGGTCCAGGCGATCGGCGCGGCGAGCGCGCCGAGCAGGACCATGATCGCGACCAGCCGCATGCGCAGGCCGGCGAGAAAGGCGATGCCGAACCAGACGGTTGCGAGCACGGCGGCCGTGCCGAGGTCGGGCTCGCGGGCGATCAGGACCAGCGGCACCACGGTGAGCGCGCCGCTCAGGGCGAGGTCGCTCATGGTGCGCGCGCCGCGCCGGTTCTCGGCGAAGAAGGCGGCCAGCACGAGGGCCACGCCGATCCGCGCGAACTCGGACGGCTGCAGGTTGAGGCCGTGGAAGGCGATCCAGCGCCGGGAGCCGCCGCGCACGTCGCCGAAGAACAGCACGTAGACGAGCAGCAGCAGCAGCCCGGCGTAGACGAGCAGCGAGTGATCCGCCAGCACCCGGTAGTCGATCGACAGGCAGACGAGGAGCGCCACGAGCCCGAGCGCCAGCGCGTAGAGCTGCGTCCGCACCTGCGGACCGGCCACGTCGCGGGTGATGTCGTAGGTGGTCGAGTAGATCATCGCCACGCCCAGCCCGCACAGGAGCAGGATCGCGACGAGCAGCGCCCAGTCGAGGTGGAAATATACGCGGCGTTCGAACACCTGGGCCCTCAGTGATGCACGATGTCCGCGTCGCCCGCCGCCGCGACCCCGGTGGGCGCGGGCGGCTGGAAGTGCGGCAGCGGACGTCCGTCCTTCTTGGCGAAGTAGGTCTCCATGACGTACTTCGCGATCGGCGCGGCCAGCGCGCCATGCTCGGCGTGCTCGGCGAAGATCACGCCCGCGATCTCGGGGTGGTCCTTCGGCGCGAAGAACACGAACCAGCCGTGATCACGCAGGTCCTTGTCGGTCTGGCCGGCGCGCGCCTTGCCCTGGAGCGAGATGACCTGCGCCGTGCCGGTCTTGCCGGCCACGTCCTCGCCCGGAATGCGCGCGCGGCCGCCCGTGCCCCTGCCGTTGACGACCATCCAGAGCCCGTCGTGGAGCGCCTGCACGGTCTCCGGCTGGAGGTGCGTCACCATGCGCGGCGGCTCGGACGGCACCGGCTCCCAGCCGTGCCCGTTGTCGATGGCCTTGAGCAGGCGCGGCCGATACAGCGTGCCGCCGTTGGCCACCGTGGAGATCATCTCGGCGAGCGAGATCGGCGTGACCGAGACCTGCCCCTGCCCGATCGCCACCGAGATCGTCTCGCCCGGGTACCACTTCTCGCCGGTGGCCTTCAGCTTCCACTCGGTCGACGGCACGATGCCGTCGTTCTCGTGCGGCAGCGAGATGCCCGTCTTCTCGCCCAGGCCGAGGCGCACCGCCCACTTGTGGATCTGGTCGATCGAGAGCATCGAGCCGAGCGTGTAGAAGTAGGTGTTGCAGGACTCCTCGATCGCCTGGCGCATGTTCACGACGCCGTGCCCGCCGGGCTTCCAGCACCGGAAGTACCGGCCGTAGAACACGCCGCCGCCGTGGCAGTCCACCTTGAAGTCCGGCGTGACGACGCCCTCCTCGAGGGCGGCCACGGCCACGGCGATCTTGAAGGTCGAGCCGGGCGAGTAGCGGCCCTGGATCGCGCGGTCCTGCAGCGGGTTCAGCTTGTCGGTGTTGAGCGCGTTCCACGCCGCCCGGTCGATGCCCACCGCGAACTTGTTCGGGTCGTAGGCCGGCAGGCTCACCAGCGCGAGGACCTCGCCGTCGCGCGGATCCATGATGACGGCCGCGCCGTTGTAGCCGCTGGCGTGGAAGGCCTCCTCGGCGGCCCGCTGCAGGTCGTAGTCGATCGTCAGCTCGACCCGGCGGCCCTCGACCGCCTCCTGCTTGCGCACCTCGTCGATCTCGCGGCCGACGCTGTTCACCTTCACGAACCGGGTGCCGTCGGTGCCCATCAACAGCCCGTTGAAGGCCTCCTCCACGCCCGACTGGCCGACGACGGCGCCGGCCTGCAGGTCGCGGTACCCGGGCCGCGCGAGCTGGTTCTCGGTGACCTCCCCGACGTAGCCGATCAGGTGCGCCGCCAGCTCGTTCTGGGGGTACCGGCGCGTGGGCACCTGCTGGACGATGATGCCCGGCAGCTCGAGCCGGCGCGCGGCCACCGACGCCACCTGGGCGAGCGTGGCGTCCTCGATGAGGACGATCGGCCGGAAGCTCGGCTCCCGCCGCCGCCGCCGCACCTCGTCGCGCATCGCCGCCTCGTCGACGCCGGTGATCCGCGACAGCAGCCGGATCGACGCGTCCACGTCGTGGCTCTGCTCGCGCACGATCGAGATGTTGAAGGAGTAGCGGTTCTCGACGAGCACCGTGCCGTCGCGGTCGAACAGCACGCCCCGCGGCGCGCGCAGCGGGACGCTGCGGAGGTGGTTGTTCTCCGCCATCTCGTTGTAGCGCTCGTGCTGCGGGACCTGGAGGATCCAGAAGCCGACTGCGAGCAGCGCGATCAGGCCGGCGACCGTGTACTGCATGACCGCGAGCCGCGTGTCATGGCTGCGACGATCGCCGGAAACGCCCGGAACCATGGATCTCGCCCTTCCCCTCGCGGCGCGTCGCGCCGCCCCACCGGCCGCGCCTCAGGCGCGGCGTCCGAACCGTCCGCGCCCGCGGCGCGCCCGCGGGCCGCCCGCGATCAGACCCGCCACCTGGAACGCCGCAACGCCGACCAGGCCGTTGCCCACCGCCTGGGTGAGCGCGGCCACCGCCGGAAAGCCCCGCGGCTCGATCAGCGCGTAGAGACCGTAGAAGCACGCCGCGTGCACGAGCGTCGCCACGAAGAAGACGACGAACCGCGACACGGGCTGCGCCACGATGAACTGCGAGCCCACGACGCCGGCGGCGAACCCGACGAGCGTCTTGGCCAGCCCGCCGACGCCGACCAGGCCGCCGCCCAGCGCGTCCTGCACCAGCCCGCCGGCCACGCCGGCGAGCATCCCCGTCAGCGGGCCGCCCGACAGCGCGGCGTAGACCACGACGACGAGGACGAGATCGACGACCGTGTTCCCGCCAATCGAGAAGCGGGCCAGGGTCGTCTGCAGCGCCAGCGCCAGGGCCAGAGCCGCCAGGACGCCGGCCGTCTTCACTGCCGGCCCTCGGGTCCGGCGGTCACCGGCGGCGTCAGCACGATCAGCACCTCCTCGAGCCGCGAGAAGTCCACCGCCGGCCGCACCTTCACCGTCTGATAGAGGTTGGTGCCGCGCGTGGCCGACGCGACCCGGCCGATCGCGAAGCCCTTCGGGTAGATGCCGTCGATGCCCGAGGTCACGACCCGATCGCCCACCTGCACGTCGGTCAGGTTCGACACGTACTCGAGCGCCAGGGGCGGGTCGCCCGCGCCGCCGACGACGAGGCCGGCGTTGCGCGTCCGCTCCAGCATGGCGCCGGCCGCCGCGTTCTTCCCGATGATCAGCTGCACCTGCGACGCGTGGGCCACCGGGTCGCCGACGATCCGCCCGATGACGCCGTCGGGCCCGATGACCGCCATGTCCCGCTCGACGCCGTCCCGGCTCCCGCGGTCGATCGTAATCGTCTGGAATCCCGGCGTGGCGTCCCCGGCAATCACCTCGGCCGCGAGCGTCGGCAGGCTCACCTCGCTCCGCAGGCCGAGCAGCCGCTGCAGCCCGCCGGCGCGCAGGGCCTGGGCGCGCTCCTCCTGGAGGCGCACCTGCAGGTCGGCCACCTGGCGGCGCAGCGCCTCGTTCTGCTGGCGGACGTGGCGCAGGTCCACGTAGCCGGACCAGACGGCTCCCCCGGCGCCGGTCAGGGCCGTCGCGGCGCCCTGCACGCGGCCGAACACGCTCAGCGCCGCGGCCTGGAGCACGCGGGAGCCCGAGCGGGTCGGGACCTGGGCCGAGATGAGGATCACCTGGCCCAGCATCACGCCCACGAACAGGTAGCCGGTGCGCCGCCGGATCTCGAGCATGGTCGTCACGGGGGATGGGGCCCCCCGGCGTTCACGGGGGACCGGAGCCCCCCACGGCTCAGAAGGGCTCCCCCGCCCCCTGGCCTCGTCGCTCCTAGTCGATGGAGATCTTCCGGAGCAGGTCGAAGTCCGAGAGCATCTTGCCGGCGCCGAGCACCACCGACGAGAGCGGGTCCTCGGCCATGGCGAGGGGCAGGCCGGTCTCCTCGCGCAGGCGCTTGTCGAGGTTCTTGAGCAGCGATCCGCCGCCGGTCAGGACGATGCCCCGGTCGACGATGTCGGCCGACAGCTCCGGCGGCGTGCGCTCGAGCGCGACGCGCACGGCGTCGACGATCACGTTGACCGTCTCGGCCAGCGCCTCTCGAATCTCCTCGTCGGTAATCGTGATGGTCTTCGGCACGCCCTCGATCAGGTGCCGGCCCTTGATCTCCATCGTCAGCCGATCGTCGAGCGCGTAGGCCGATCCGACTTCGATCTTGATCTGCTCGGCCGTGCGCTCGCCGATGAGCAGGTTGTACGTCTTCTTGATGTACTGGATGATCGCCTCGTCCATCTCGTTGCCGGCCACCCGCACCGCCTTGCTGTAGACGATGCCGGCGAGCGAGATGACGGCGATGTCCGTCGTGCCGCCGCCGATGTCGACGATCATGTTGCCCGACGGCTCGGTGATGGGCATGCCCGCGCCGATGGCGGCGGCCATGGCCTCCTCGACCAGGTGCACCTCGCTCGCCTTCGCGCGGTACGCGCTGTCCTTCACGGCCCGCTTCTCGACCTGCGTGATCTCGGACGGCACGCCGATCACGATGCGCGGACGCACCCACACGTTGCGGTTGTGGGCCTTCTTGATGAAGTAGGTGAGCATCTTCTCGGTCACCTCGAAGTCGGCGATGACGCCGTCCTTCATCGGCTTGATGGCCACGATGTTGCCCGGCGTCCGGCCGAGCATCTCCTTGGCCTCCTTGCCCACCGCCTCGATGCGTCCGTTCACCTTGTTGATGGCGACGATCGACGGCTCGTTGACCACGATGCCCTTCCCGCGCGCGTAGACGCACGTGTTGGCCGTGCCGAGATCGATCGCCAGATCAGAGGAGAAGAGCGAGAAAACCGAGCGCAGGCTCAACGAGGTGCTCCGTTCAAGCGTCCCGGCCGTCGGCCGTCAGGACGTGTAGACCGAAATGCCGTTCTTGCCGTGGTCCTTGACCCAGTACATGGCCCGGTCGGCCGCGCGCATCAGGCCGTCGGCCGATGCCGCGACGTCGGGCAGCGTCGCCACGCCCACCGACGCGGTCAGCGCGATGTTCAACCCCTCGCCGGTCAGGAACCGGTACTCCGCGATGCGGTCCCGGATGCGCTCGCCCACCGCCACCGCGCCCTCGCTGCCCGTGTCGGGCAGCACCGCCGCGAACTCGTCGCCGCCGAAACGCGACACCACGTCGGTCTCGCGCGCCGACGCCTTGATGACCGCCGCCACCTCCACGAGCGTCCGGCTCCCGCACAGGTGGCCGTGCACGTCGTTCACGCCCTTGAAGCCGTCCAGATCGATGAACAGCAGCGACAGCGGCCGGCCCGAGCGGGAGGCCCGCTTGCTCTCCCGCCGCAGCACCTGCGCCAGGTACCGCGAGTTGTACAGCTGCGTCAGGTCGTCGGTCACCGAGAGCGCCTCGGCCCGCTCGGCCCGGAGCGCGTTGTCGAAGGCCAGCGCCGCCGGCTCGAGCACGGCCGCCAGCGCCGCCGCCGTCCCCGCCGACAGCCGCGGCTCCCGCGACGCCGACTGCCGGTCCAGGGCGACGAGCGCCGCCACGGTGCGGCCGCGCGAGGTCAGCGGAAACGCCAGCGCCGCGCCCCCGGCCTCCCCCGCCGGCCCCACGCGCGGGTCCACGGCCACGCCGGCCGACGCGAAGGGCTCGCCGTGCCTCATCACCCAGAGCCCGATGGCCTGAACCACCTGCTCCAGTTCATCGGTCACAAACCGCCGTCCCAGCAGCCCCGTGCTTCCTTCGTGGTCCACGGTGACCACGGCCCAGGTCAGCACCGGCAGCCAGCCGACCAGCCGCGAAACCAGCGCGTCGGCCACGCGGGCCGGCTCGACCGGCACGAGCGTCGCCCGGACGAGCTCGGCGAGCACGTCCGCCCGCCGGAACCGGCGGCCGAGCGCGCGCTGGAGCGGCTTGAGCCGGGCCGCCAGGTCGGGTCGCGGCGCCGCGCCCAGCGCCCGCGCGACTTCGGCCGGCCTCAGGGGAGCCTTCAGATGGGACGTGAACCCGGCCGCGCGCGACACGACCGCCGCCTTGCGTCCTCCCGTCGCGGAGTAGGACACAACCGGAACGCCCCGCGCGAGGGAGGCCACCCGGCGCCGATCCGGCTTCTTGCCTGGCACGAGCTCCCACAGCACCCCGTCGATCCCCTTGACGGAGACTCTGGAACTCTTGCGTTGCGGCTGGCACGTCACCCGGAACCGACTCGACCGGCGCAGCGCGGCGACGTGTCGCTCGAAGTCCTGGCTGACGTGATAGATGGCAAGCGCAACTCCGGAGCGGACCTCCTCGCGCTGGCGGAGAGACGCATGTTCCCGTCTTGCCGGCATCGACTCTCTGGCGTGGTCTCCCGCTAAGTGCTTCTATCCACCGCAAATATACCATACGACGTCGGGCCGCTTTCGCGAAAGTGTCACCCGTGACGGCCCCCGCGAGACTGCCGCGGCCCCGCGCGGGCCGTCGCCGGTCTCGCGGGCGAGCCGGCGGGGCTTCGTGGCATAATGGGGTTTTGTCCCGAGCCGCGGAACCCGACGAACGTGCGGCGGCCGGCCGACTCTCGAGAGGACTGCTCACGCCATGACGATGCTGGATCGGATGCGCCGCCACAAGGGGTGGCTCAAGTGGAGCTTGGGTATCGTGGTCGTCGCGTTCATCGTGCTGTACATCCCGTCGTTCCTGACCCCCCAGGGCGGACCGGCCGCGCGCGACGTCATCGCCACCGTGAACGGGCGCGACATCACCGTGGGCGAGTTCCGGCAGGCCTACTACCAGCAGATCCAGGCCTACCGGCAGGCGTACGGCGGCAACCTGACCGACGAGCTCCTCAAGCAGATGGGCATCGACCAGCGTCTGCTGCAGCAGATGATCGACGAGCAGGCCGCGCTCGTCGAGGCGCAGCGGCTGGGCATCTCGGCGAGCGACGCCGAGCTGCGCGAGCGCATCCTGACGATGCCGGCCTTCACCGACAACGGCCGCTTCATCGGCGAGGCCCAGTACCGGCAGATCCTGCAGATGCAGAACCCGCCGCTGACGACCGCCGAGTTCGAGCAGCAGCTCCGGCGCAGCCTGATCGTGACGAAGCTCCACGGCGCGATCACCGACTGGATGACGGTGAGCGACCACGACGTGGACGCCGAGTACCGCCGGCGCCACGAGCAGGTCAAGATCGAGCTGGTCTCCTTCCCCGCCGACAAGTTCCGCGCGGGCATCAAGCCGACCGACCAGGAGATCACGGCCTACTTCGACGCGCACAAGGAGAACTACCGGATCCCCGAGAAGCGCCGCATCGAGCACCTGCTGATCGACGTGCAGGCCATGCGCCAGAAGGCCACCGTCTCGGCGGCCGAGGTCGAGCGCTACTACAACGACAACCAGGACCAGTTCAGCACGCCGGCGCAGGTGCGCGCGAGCCACATCCTGTTCAAGACCGAGGGCAAGGACGAGGCCGCGGTGCGCAAGGAGGCCGAGGCCGTGCTCAAGCAGGCCCAGGCCGGCGCCGACTTCGCCGCCCTCGCGAAGAAGTACTCGCAGGACGACGCCAGCAAGGCGAACGGCGGCGACCTCGGCTTCTTCAGCGAGGGGCAGATGGTGCCCGAATTCGAGAAGGCCGCCTTCTCGATGGAGCCGGGACAGATCAGCGGCCTGATCAAGACCCAGTACGGCTTTCACATCATCAAGGTCACCGACAAGAAGGCCGCCGTCACCAAGCCCCTGGCCGAGGTGCGCAAGCAGATCGAGGACCAGCTGAAGTTCGAGCAGGCGCAGACCCAGGCCTCGAAGCTCTCCGACACGGTGTCGTCCGAGATCAAGACGCCCGGGGACTTCGCGAAGGTGGCCAAGGCGCACGGCCTCACCGTGGGCGAGTCGGGCTACTTCGACGAGCAGGAGCCCATCGCCGGCATCGGCTTCGCGCCCGAGGTGAACAGCGTCGCGTTCCAGATGACCGAGGGCCAGGTGAGCCCGCCCATCCGCACGTCGCAGGGCTTCGTGATCATCACCGTCACCGGCACGCAGGCCGCCTACATCCCGAAGCTCGACGAGGTGAAGTCGAAGGTGACCGAGGACGTGATCGTGCAGAAGGCGGTCGCGGCGGCCCGGGCCAAGGCCGCCGAGCTGTCCGCGACGGCCGCGAAGGGCGGCGACCTCGCGAAGGCGGCCAAGGCCGACGGCCTCGAGGTGAAGACCTCCGAGCTCGCCGCCCGCGGCACGGCCTGGCCCGAGGTCGGCGCCAACCCCAAGATCGACGACGTCGCCTTCTCGCTGAAGCCCGGCGAGGTCAGCCAGCCCGTCGACACGGCGACCGCCGCCGTCGTGATCAAGGTGCTGGACCACACGGACGTCACGCCGGCCGAGATCGCCGCCGGCCGCGAGGCGCTGCGTCAGGAGATGCTCTCCGACCGCCGCAACCGCTTCTTCACCGCCTACATGACGAAGGCCAAGGCGAAGATGAAGATCGAGATCAACCGCTCGGCGCTGCAGCAGGCGACGGCGTAGGCGGGGGGTCGGCCGCCTTCGCTCCGAAGGGAACGACCTCGACGGCGGGTGCGTCGCAGAGCATCAGGGTGCCGACCGGCTCGTCACCCTCCAGCCTGGCGACACCGGCGGTGAAGGAGTCCCCCAGGACGACGGGCAGGGCCAGCGGCGCCCCGGGCGTCCGCCACAATTCCAGACGAACGACGAACGGCGCGGCGAGCACGGGCGCGCCCTCATCGAGGCCCGCGTCGGCCGCGCCGCGCGCGAGAGGCGACGACCGCACGCCCGTCCGCTGATCGTACGCGGCGGCGTGAAAGCCGCGACGGGCGCTCGGCGGCCACCCGTCAGGTCTGGGGCGCCCGGCGCGCGCGCCGCCAACGTAGAGGGTCACCGGCCCCCGTGCCGGCTCCGAATCGGCGACCAACGCAATCCGTCCGTCCGCCAGGCTGTCGTCCACCTCCGCCCACGCCCGGCTCAGGCGGTGACAGGGTCTGACCCCGGTGACCGCCCCGAACCCGCGAATGACGTCTTGCGGGCCGCGATCCGGCGGCGGCCGCACGGACCCGGGCTGCACGACGAATCCTCGATTGGCGAGATCCTGCTGACCGCGCGGAAACGCATAGACCGGCCCTTCACCGAGTGCCTGCCTGACGGCCTCACGGTCGCGAGGCACCACGAAGAACGGCTTGGCCGCGCGGCGGCCGCCGAACACGGCCGCTCGCCACAACACGTCGAAGCTCGAGTCCTCCTCCACGAACGCCGTGCGGGACGGCACGACGTTCAGGACGGCCCTCATCTGTCCCAACGTCGCCTGCTGGTGCCCGTTCGGGCGCACCAGACCGTCAGGCGTCTGGGCCTGACGCCTCGCGACTTGCAGCGCCGGCACCAGGATCAGCAGGCCCGCGGCGGCCACGCGCGGCCATGCGCGGCCTCCGGCGATTGTCATCGTCTCGCGCAGCCCCGCCGCCGCCAGCAGCCACGCGGCGACCAGCAGCGGCGCCATCAGCACGCGCGGGCCGCCGGCGCCGAGGACGGCGGGCACGAGCGACACGCACGCGACGGCCAGCAGCGCCGCGCGGCGTCGATCGGCCCGGCGCGCCTGGACGAACGCCCCGAGCGCCGCGAGCGCCAGCGCCAGGGGGCCGAGCAGCCCGCCCAAGGTGCGGGCGAGGTCCGCGGCGCGTGAGGAGACGAGCCCGGAAGCCGGCCGAAGCTGCAGGCACGAGGCCAGCGAGGACGGCGCCGCCGACCGCGTCAGCGCGTCGGGCCCGGACAGGCCGAGGACACCGAGCACGACGATTCCCAGGACGGCGGCGCAGGCGATCCCCAGACCTGCGCGGCTCACCCGGCCGAGTCGGGGCGAGGCCACGTACGCCGTGAGACCGGCGCCGGCCGCCGCGAGGATCGTCCACGCCGGAACGATCAGGGCGGCCAGCAGCAGGGCGCCGCCCATGGAGAGGACGAGCGCCGGCCCCCGCGGTGCGCGCCGGTCGAGTCCTCGCCAGACGAGGGCTCCGACGAGGGCACACACCGCGAACGAGGCGGCTTCCCACGGGGGCGCGAACGCGAACGGGAACAGGGGCCCCAGACCGACGGCCATCCCGGTCGCCGCCGCCACGGCGAGGCTGTCCGTCGCCTCGAGCGCCAGCGCCACGATCGCCGCGCCGCCCGCCAGGACGGCTGCGGCCTGCAACACGCCCAGAAGACTGCCCAGCGTCGCGCCCGGCCAGAGCGCCGCGGCCCCGATCGCGGTCAGCTCCAGCAGACCGGGACAGGGGCTTGGGGCGACCAGCTCGAGCGCCCGCCCCCGAAAGCCGAGCACCGCCGCGCCGACCAGCCAGGGGAGCGCGCGGCGCACGGCGATCATCCAGCGGCCGGAGACCGGCGACGAACGCATGCGGGTCATGCTACCATGCGCCTTCGTCGCATCATGGCCATGTCCGCGCGCGCGATCCCGCCGATCCGGCCTGATGGTCGCACGCCGTGGCGTGTCCGGCTCGACGAGCGGACGACGGTGATCGCGATCGCCGTGACGCTCGTCTTCCTCCGCACCCTGGTCTTCTTCTTCTTCGAGCAGCTCGACTTCGATTCCGATCAGGCCATCGTCGGCCTGATGGCCAAACACCTGATCGAGGGCCGGGCGTTTCCGCTCTTCTATTACGGGCAGACCTACATGCTCGCGGTGGAGGCCTGGATGGCCGCCCCGTTCTTTCTCGTCGCAGGCCCGAGCCTCGGCGCGCTGCGAGCGTCGATGCTGGCGTGGAACATCGCCTTCGTCGTGCTGTTGATCATCGGCCTGCAGCGCGGGGCGGGTCTGCGTCCATGGGTGGCCCTCGTTCCGGCGTTGTTCTTCGCGCTGGCGCCCCCGTCGATCGCGCGCGATCTGGTGGAGGCGCAGGGCGGCATCATCGAACCGTTCGTGTACATCGCGCTGCTCTGGTTCCTGCGCGACCGGCCGATCTGGTTCGGAGCGGTCCTGGGAATCGGGTTCCTCAACCGAGAGTTCACGCTCTACGCGGTGCCGGTCCTGCTGCTCCTCGAAGCCTGGACGAGCAAGCTCACGGTCAAGCGCCTGCAACACTACCTGGCGGCGATGGTGGCGTTCTTCGCGGTCTGGGAGTCGGTCGACGCCCTGAAGCGAGTGGCGGATCTCTGGGGCCCCGGCACGCGCGGACAATCATTCGAGGGATCCGCCTCGCAGGTCACGAACCTGCTGAACCGCTTCGACTTTCACGCCAACACGCTGCCGGAACGGGTGTGGAGACTGAGCCCCGACATCATGGCCTGGTTCGGCGGCGCCCGGCAGGTCGACACCGGCTTCCCCCTCGCGGACCATGGATGGCTGCCGTGGCTGCTGGGCGCGGGCGCCGTGCTGGTGGCGGCGCGGGTCCTGTTCCTTCTGGCGGCGGGCGCGCCGCCCGGCACGCCCCGCGAGCCGTCGCTGACGCGCCGCGTACAGGCGCAAGTCGCGCGCTCGCAGTTCGCGCTGTACCTGCTCGGCGTCGGCCTGCTGGCCACCGGGGCCTTCATCGCCGCCAAGCCCGTGCTCTATGGCTATTCCCGCTACGTGACGCTGGGCCTGCTGACGCCGGTCGGCCTCGCGGCGTCGATCTTGTCACTCGAGACGCGGGCCCGGGTCCGGCACCTCGTCGTGGCCCTGTCGATCGGCTGGGCGGCGCTCATGATGGCCGACCACGGGCGCGTGCTCGTGACCTACCTCCGCACGCCGCCGCCAGACGCGGCGCAGCTGGTGGCCGACCGCCTGGTGGCCGAGGGCGTTCAGGTGGCCGCGGCGGGGTACTGGGACGCCTACAAGATCACGTTTCTTGCTCGCGAACGCGTGAAGGTCACCGCGCTCGACTACCCGCGCATCCGCGAGTACGCGAAGCTCGCGGCGGCGCACCCCGAGCAGGTGGTCTTCATTCGCCACGGCCCGTGTCCGGGCGGCGAGGCCGTCGGGAGGTTCTACCTCTGCAAGCCCGTCTCCTGATGCCCGGCGGCGCGTCGATGGGCGTTCCCCTCAGCGCAGGTAGACGTTCGGCATGATCGCGAGCGGCTCGCCGCGGCGGAAGCGCGCGAACGGCGCGGTGAGCAGGCCGAGCGCGCGGCGTCCGTCGGCGCCCAGCGCCTGGGCCAGGCCGAGCCGGCTCGAGGCGAGCGGGTCGACGAGCGTCTCGAACAGGCCCTTGCGCGGCGGGTACACCACAATCGACACGTCGGCGGCCGGGTCCAGCCCGGCGCGCTCCTTGGCCAGCGCGATGGCGCGCGTCAGGCCGCCCAGCTCGTCCACCAGCCCGTTGGCCTTGGCCTGCCGGCCCGTCCACACGCGCCCGCGCGCGATGGCGTCGATGGCGGCGGGCGTCGTGTGCCGCGCCTCGGCCACCTTCCGCACGAACGTGTCGTAGGTCGCCTGCATCATCTCGGTCATCTTCTTGCGCTCCGCGTCCGTGAACGGGCGCACGGGCGAGTCCATCTGGGCGTAGGGCCCGGTGCTGACCGCCTCGAGGTTCAGGCCGAGCTTGCCGAGCGTCCCGCCGTAGGCGACCTTGCCCACGACGACGCCAATCGAGCCGGTGAGCGTGGCCGGCTCGGCGACGATGGCGTGCGCGGGGAGCGCGATGTAGTAGCCGCCCGACGCGGCCAGATCGGACATCGACACGATCAGGGGCTTGGCCGAGCGCGTCCGCTCCATCTCGCGCCAGATGGCGTCGGCGGCGATGGCCGACCCGCCCGGGCTGTCGACGCGCAGCACGATCGCGCGGATCGATCGGTCCTCGCGCGCGCGGCGCAGGTAGCGCGCGAGCGTGTCGGACCCGACGACGTTGCCCTGCACCGGGTCCGTGCCGCCGTCGCCGCTGGCGATGAGCCCCACGGCGTAGACGACCGCGATGCGCGGCCGCGAGGTGAAGGAGAACGTGCCCCCGCCGCGCCGGTAGGTCGTGAGGTCCACCGTGCGGTCGGCGTCGCCCGGCAGCGCCGCGCGGCCGTTGATCTCGTCGCGGTAGGCCAGGGCGTCCACGAGGCCCGCCTTGAGCGCCTCCTGCGCGAGGTAGGGCCCGTGATCGAACATGGCGCGCACCTCGGCCTCGGTCTTGCCGCGCGCCTCGGCGATGCCCGCGACGATCTGGCCGTACAGGTCGTTGTTCAGCGACTCGGCCATCTCGCGGTGCGCCGCCGTGTAGGTCTTGTCCATGTACACGTTCGCGGCGGTCTTGTAGTCGCCGATGTGCAGCATGTCGGGCACCGCGCCGATCTTGTCGAGCCCGCCGCGCAGGAACAGCTCGTAGGTCGCCAGCCCGGTCAGCTCGACCGCGCTCGTCGGCATCAGGTACACGCGGTCGCACGCCGTCGCGAGGTAGTACTCCTGCTCGCCGCCGTACTCCAGGTAGCCGATGATGGGCTTGCCGGACGTCTTGAAGTCGAGGACGGCGTCGCGGATCTCCTGCACCTTGGCCCAGAAGGGCGCCGCGCCGCCCGGCGCGAGGATGACCGCGGAGATGTCGGGGTCGGTCTTGGCGCGGTGCAGGCTGTCGACCACCTCGCGCACCGTCGGCGGCGACGTGAACAGCTGGGAGAGGCCGCTCGGGGCCAGCTCGTCGAGCGGGCCGCCGAGCCGGATGACGAGCGTGGAGTTCGACGCGATCGCCGGCTGGCCGCCCGTCGCGAGGGCCACGAGCAGCAGGAGCCCGGCGACCGACATCAGCACGGCGGCCCCGATGAGGACCAGCACCAACACCACACCCTTGCGCTCGGCCACGACATGCCTCCTCGATGAAGAAGATGATCCGAGTATATCCGGAGGCCGGGGCCGAGGCCGGGGGTCAGGAGTCAGCGGTCAGGGGTCAGGTAGAGGCTGGCCCCTGGCCTCAGGGCTTTGCTATACTGAGGGTTCGTCAGCGGGACGTTCGCGGCCCGCCGTGCGGAAGTGGCGGAACTGGCAGACGCGCAAGCCTCAGGAGCTTGTGGCCGCAAGGTCGTGGAGGTTCAAATCCTCTCTTCCGCACCAGTCATCTTCAGGTGGGGCTTCGCCCCACACCCCGGCTCGTCGCTCGTGGGGCCCCCATCGCCCCACTCCGCTCCTCGCGGGCCGCGCCGTGCGCGGCCGGCCCGTCAGGCGGCGCAGCACGGATGAATCAGGCGGCTTCGCTTCGAGCCGCCTGACGAGCCACGAGAAGGCCCGGGAGACCGGGCCTTTCGTGTGTACGCCGCTTCCCTACTGGCTCGCGTTCTTGATCCGCTCCGCGAACTGATCGACGTACTCCCCGAGGCTCTTGACGACCGCCGCCGCGTGCGCCGCCGCGGGGCCGCCGGCAATCCCGCCCTTGCGCAAGAGCTCGACCTGCACGAGCACCGGCTGGCGCTGGTAGGACAGCGTGGTCGTCGTGTAGCTGTAGAGCGCCGCGTCGTACCGCGACACGCACAGCCCGTCCGGCAGGCTCGTCGTCATCACGTTCACGTAGAGGTACGTGTCCTCGTCGGAGTTCAGGCGGACGATGAACCCGTCGCCGGTCAGCCGCTTCGAGATGGCCGACTCGAGCGCGTCCTGTGTCAGGCCGCACGCGGAGGCCTGTGAGGTCAGCCCCTCCACGACGAGGCCGAGACGCGTGATGCCGCGCAGCTCGGCGTCAGGCCGCTGGTCGAGCGGCTGGGCGGGCGCCGGCGCGGCGGGCGCGCCGGGCGGCGTCTGCCCGGCGGCGGGCGCGGCCGCCCCGCTCGTCGTCGGCGCGGCGGGCGCGGACGCCGCGGGCGGCGGCGCCACCTTCTCGGCCGCGCTGGTGGGCTGGTAGATCCGCCGGACGGGTCCGCCCGGGCGGCCGCGATCCACGAACTGCGCGTCCACCACGAGCTGCGGCGGATCGTCGGTCCGCGAGTAGCTGTAGCGCAGCTCCCGCTCCCGCTCCACCGCGTAGACCACCACGAGACGGCCGGCCTCCCAGCGCGCGGTCACGCCGGCCGGCACGCCGTCGAGATCGACCGTGTCGGACCGGCCGTCGGGATGAAAGGTGCGCGCGCGCCCGCGGTCGTCCGTGATCGTGACCGCGTCGGACGTCTGGGCGATCGTCAGGTGCGCGGGCGGGCTGCTCACTTCCGCCGTCAGCTGCCGCACCCGGCTGGCGTCGTCCTGGCTCTGGAGCGGAATCGAGAGGCGTTCGGGCACGCGCCCGCCGGAACCGCGCCGCTCCCCCCCGCCGGTCTCGCCCGTCGCCGTTCCGCCGGCCGACACCCACGGCACGCCGAACCCGACCTCGGCCGGGAACTGGCTCATGTCGCGATCGAGGGTCCAGCGGCCCGCCAGGTCTGGCCGGCCCTGGTCCTGCGCCCGCGCCGGTGAGGCGCCCGGCCCCAGAGCGATGGTCATCGCGACGAGCAGCGGCACCGCACGAGACAGGCTCATACACGCTCCTGAGACTGACGGTAGCACAGTCCTCAGGCGAGCAGATCCGTGTACCCGGCGTCACGTCCGAGCAGCTGGAGCAGCTGGTCCTCGGCGTGCTGCGAGCGGCGGTAGCCGCGGATGCCCCAGCCCACCAGGCCCACGCTCAACACGACGAGCGTGCCGTCGAAGATCGTCCACGACGACAGGCCGAAGTAGCGGAAGAGCGTCAGGCCGATCGTGAGGAACGCCAGACCGGTCCGGATGAGAGCCAGGTAGGTCCGGCTGCGCGCGAGCTCGGTCCGCACGAGCGACAGGCGGGTGCGGGTGCGCGCGCGGAGCGTGCGGTTCTCGGCGAGGTCGTTGCGCCCCTGCGCCAGATCGGTCCGGCGGAGGGACTGCGTGGTGCGCTGGTTCGCCAGCTCGGTGCGCTGGCCCGCCAGGTCGGTGCGCTGACCCGCCTGGTCCGTGCGCTGACGCGACAGGTCCGTCCGCTCGCGGGCCATGTCGGTCCGCTCGCGCGCCACGTGCGTCCGCTCCTCGGCCATCCGCGTGCGCCCCTCGGCGAGCGACGTCCGGTGCCGCGCCATCTCGGAGCGCCGGACGGCCAGGTCGGTGCGCTGCTGCGCGAGGCCGCTGCGCTCGCGCGCCAGGTCGGTGCGGATGTTGCTGAGCTCGGTGCTCCGCGTCGACAGCCGCGTCTGCTCGCGCGTGAGCGCGGTCCGTTCCTGCGCCATCGCCGTCTGCGACTCGGTGTGCTTGGCCGTCGCCGAGGTGAACTGCAGCAGGTGCGCCGTGCCCTCGGTGCGCCGCCGGGCCAGCTCGTTCTGCTCCCGGATCAGCTCCACCTGGGTCTCTTCGAGCCCGGCCGTCTTCTCGAGC
Source organism: uncultured Acidobacteriota bacterium (assembly GCA_963812185.1). GTDB lineage: Bacteria > Acidobacteriota > Vicinamibacteria > Vicinamibacterales > JAHECP01 > JAHECP01. The sequence goes on along the minus strand of CAWEUE010000004.1, from coordinate 996,140 downwards.
ACGGACCGGATCTCGGTGAACGCCCGCCGGCGGGCGGGCGCGGGTTGGAGTGGCGTCATGATGTCACCTCGATCAGGCCAGGAACTTGAACGCCGGGGCGTAGCCCGGCTGATAATCCACGTCGAGCACGCCCGAGACCGCGCCGGCGATGGTCCGAACCTTGGCGAGCAGATCGTCGTCGAGGTAGGGCCCCTCCAGGCGCAGGTGCCCGTCGGTCACCGTCGCGCCCATCTCCAGCGGCAAGGTCACCGGGTCGGTCACGAGCGCCGCCAGCACGCTCGTGGCGACGAACTCGTCCTCCAGCTGCGTGCGCGACTCGTCGGTGGGCTGCAGCTCCTTCTCCGCGATGGTGGCGCGCAGGAGCGAGCAGACCGTCGGCACCGACATTCGCTCCATGTTGAGGCAGAGGTCGTAGAGGTCGGGGTCGCGCAGGTTCCGGCCGTACATGAAGCGCGCCCAGCGGGCGCGGTCGTCGTCCGCCTTGCGGATGTACGCCTCGGCCGCGTCCTCGTCGCAGCGCAGGCGGCCCATGGTGAGCCGCAGGCGCAGCTCGAGGGGCGCCACGAGCCGGACCGTGATGAAGTGCGGGATGCCCTCGACGAGCAGGTGGCCGGAGTAGCCGAGGTAGGCAAGGTTGTCACGGCGCGCGTAGTCCAGCAGCGCCCGCCGCATCAGGATCTTGTACGGACGGCGGTGCTCGCTGAAGCGCTCGTAGGACTGCGCGGCCCGGTCGATCTCGCTGGTGACCCGCGTGGCCACCTCGCCGTACTTGTTGACCGAGTCGACGAGATCCTCGCGTGTGACGCAGGTGAAGCTCGCCGTGTGGGTGAGACACTGGGCGAGCAGCTCGCCGCCCGACATCGTGCCGCGTGAGATCAGCAAGACAGCCATAGGACGCTCGCGCCTCCTGGCAATCTCACCACCCAACCTGCCACTTTAGCCCTCCGCGCGTCGCCCCGCAAGCGCCGGAGGTAGCGGGACGGCGGGTTTGGGAGTAGACTCGACGCGCTCCCGCGGCAAGGAGGTGCGCCCGATGCGAGCGTGGCAGCCGCGCCCGACCCCCAGGCATCCATTTCTCTTCGTCATCGCGGCGGCCGTGACCGTCCTGGCGGCGCCCGCGCCGGCGCGCGCGCAGGACAACGCCAAGCCGGACGAGGCGAAGTCCCTGACGCTCGAGCGGGTGCCCGGCGTCGAGAAGGCGAAGATGGCCGGCCTCGAGGCCCAGACCCAGGCGGGCGGCGACCGCTACTCGGTCCAGGATCTCGACATCATGCAGCCCGTGGCCGTGCGGCTGCGGGCGATCGACCCGTCGCAGACCGTGCGCCTCGAGGTGGTCAAGGGCGAGTGGACCAACGTCTACCGGAACTGCGCGACCCAGGGCGCCACGCCGTGCGAGGTCCGGTTCCGCACCCAGGGCAACTTCGGCATGCACGTGACGAGCCCCGGCGGCGCCGGCGTCCGCTACGAGCTCGGCGTCTACGTCGGTGACGAGATGAAGCTGGTGCCGTCCAACCTCGTGGTGACGCCGAAGAACGCCGGCCAGCCGGCCGGCGGCGGCCTCGGCACGACCACCATCCTGCTCGGCATCATCGCAGCGGCCCTCGTCGTGCTCGTGTTCCTCGTCGGGTGGAGCCTGCTCCGCAAGCGCAATCAGGAGGCGTCATGACCCGCATCACCCGTGCGCTCGTCATCGCCGCGTGCCTCGCCGCCATTCCGGCGCTGGTCTCGGCGTCGCTCCCCGGCGACCTGATCAAGTGGGGCACGGGCGTGGGCAACGAGCTGGCCAAGCAGGGCTTCAATCTCCGCGATCTGAAGGACGACTTCGACGCGCTGTCGCCGGACGACCAGGCCAACGACCCCAACTACCCCCCCGGCCCGAGCTCGCTGCCGTCGGCCTGCGTGGACAACCCGGGCCAGTGCCAGCAGTGCGGTTTCGAGTCGGCGCTGTCGGATCTGCAGGCGACCCGCTACCGCCTGGAGAAGCTCAGGCGCATCTACGCCTCGACCAAGTCCTTCGTCGGGCACTCGCTGGCGATTGGCGACTCCATGGCCGGGGCGGCCGGCGTCGGAGGCCTGGCCTGGGTCGACCAGCGCCTGAAGATCGAGAAGAGCTTCAAGGGCGTCCAGGCCGCCTACGACAACAAGTACGCCGAGCTCATGGCGAGCCTGAAGAAGGCGCTCGAGTCGCTGGCCAAGTGCGAGGAGCAGGTGTACGGCGAGAAGGACTGGTACCAGCGCTACGGGTTCATGTACCTACGAGTTCATGTCGGGCCGCTACCAGCGGGCCGACTAGGCCGGAGATCGCTCGAGTCGGCCGTGGGGGCCGCCTGAAGGCGGCCCCCACGGCCGTCGGTTCAGGCCGCCCCCTTCCCTCCGGTGCCCGAACCGGCTACCATAGGGCCCCTCCCCAAGCTCATCCCAGCACGCGGCTCCGGCAGGGCGAAGACCTGCCCGGAGGCCTTTTGCCACGCGCGCAGACGAGGAGCGCCTGATGCACCCACGCCGGCTCTGGTTGGCGGCCGCAGTGGTTTCGGCTGCGACGCTCGCGGCCCAATCCGCAGCGCCCGTTCCCCCCGAGTACCAGGACCTGCACGACGAGCTCGTCGCCGACGTCGCGGCCTTCCAGCAGACGATCGACCAGTCCTGGGACGGCTCGCGCTGGCCGGTCGCCTTCAGCGCCAACCTCTCGTCCGCCGACTCGTCGGCCGGCCCGGTGCTGCTCGGGCCGAACGCCCTGACGGCCGTGCGCCTCGAGCTGGACAGCCTGAAGGCGCTCGGCGCGAAGGCCGTCACGCTCGACCTCGACTTCCCGGTGCTGTATCCGCCCTTCCATCAGAGCCAGGCGGACTACCAGCAGTACCTCGGCTTCTACACGCAGGTGGCCCAGGAGGTCCGGGCGCGCGGGCTGAAGCTCGTGGTGGAGACGCAGGCCATCTTCTCGCAGCCGGGCTACGCCAACTGGAACGTGGGGCCGTTCTACGCCGGCCTCACGCTCGACCAGTACGAGCAGGGCCGCGCGGCCGTCGCGGAGACGATCGCGCAGAACCTGCGGCCCGACTACCTCTCGGTCATCCAGGAGCCCGATACCGAGGCCGCCCAGACCGGCAAGCCCGAGCTGGCCACGTCCGCGGGCAGCGCGGCGCTCCTCGACGCGATCCTGCAGGCGCTCGGCGCGGCGCCCGTGCCCGGCGTGTCCGTCGGCGCGGGCTTCGGCACGTGGCAGGCCGACTACCAGACGTGGGCCAGCACGTTCCTCGCGCGGCCCATCGACTTCCTGGACATGCACGTCTACCCGGCCAACCGCGACTTCCTGCCGCGCGCGATCGAGCTCGCCGACATGGCCGCGGCCGCCGGCCGCCAGGTCGGCATGTCCGAGACGTGGCTGTACAAGGAGCGCCAGAGCGAGCTGGACACGCTGCCCCTCTCGACCATCCTCGGCCGCGACACCTTCAGCTTCTGGGCGCCGCTCGACGCGCAGTACCTGCGGGCCATGGTCGACTTCGCCCACTTCAAGCACCTGGCGTTCCTGTCGCCGTTCTGGTCCGAGTACTTCCACGCCTACGTGGACTACAACGCGGTGACCGCGAACCTGCCGCCGGACGCGCTCAACGAGCTGGCGCGCTCGCTCCAGGCGTCCGCCTCGCTCGCGGGCACCTACACCGGCAGCGGCCTCGGCTACATGGGCGCGATCGTGGACCCGCCCGACGTGACGCCGCCCGGGCCGCCCGCCGGCCTCGCGGCCGCGCTGACCTCGCTGACGAGCGGCGTCCTCTACTGGACGCCGGCCCGCGACGACGTGGGCGTCGCCACCTACCGGGTGTCGCGCAACGGGGTGGCTCTCGGCCAGACCGCGCTGCCCAACTTCTCCGACTCCGGCCTCTCCGACGCCACGACCTACCACTACTCGGTCGTGGCGGTCGACGCGTCGGGGCACGCGTCGCCGCCGGCGGCGGTCGATCTGACCACACCGCCGTTCCCGGACATGACGCCGCCCGTCGTGAACGTCACCTACCCGGCGCCCGGCGCGCGCGTCGGGCGCACGGCCGTGCTCGTCGCCGTGGCGTACGACCTGCGCGGCGGGCTCTACGACGCGCCGAGCGGCGTGGCGAACCTGCAGTTCCGGGTCGACGGCGCCGACGTCGGCCCGGTGCAGACGACGCCCGCCTACGGAACCGATCGGTACTCGGTCTACTGGATGGCCGTGAGCACGGCGGGGTACGGGCCGGGGACCCACACGGTGACGGCGGCGGCGCGCGACCGCGCGGGCAACCTGGGCGTGTCGCCGCCGGTCACGATCACCTTTTCAGGCCAATAGCCACACGAGGAAGACACCATGCCCCTCGCAGCAGCCCGTCCGGTGGTGTTCGTCGCGGAGCGGCTCTCGACGCTGCGCCTCAGAGCGGCGCTCGAGCGCGTCAACGCGGAGCTCTGGCTCATCCTCTCGCTCTTCGTCATCGCGCTGATCCTGAACCTGGTCCTCTCGTCCCAACGGATGGTGCTCGGCTTCTACACGCTGCCGACCGTCATGGCCGCGTACCTGTACGGCCGGCGCCAGGCGGTAATGACCGCGCTGCTGAGCGTGCTGCTCGTGGGGCTGCTGATCTACCTGGAGAACCCCCTGTTCGCGGGCGGCAGCGGCGCGGCGCTCTTCTGGAGCCGATGGCCCGACGTCACGGTCTGGGGCGGCACGCTGCTCGTCACGGGCTACCTCGTCGGCACGCTGACCGAGATCAAGGACCGGCAGGTCCGCGAGATCCGCGAGACGTACCACGGGATCCTGCTCATCCTTCGGCACTTCGTCTCCAAGGACAAGTACACCGAGAACCACAGCTACCGCGTCTCGGTCTACGCGGCGACGATTGCCGCCGAGCTCGACCTGGGCTCGGAGCGGATCGAGGACGTGCGCGCCGCGTCGCTCCTCCACGACATCGGCAAGCTGGACATCAGCCGTGCGATTCTCTACAAGGCCGCGCGGCTGACGAAGGAGGAGTTCGAGGAGATGCAGTCGCACGTGGCTCGGGGCATCGCCATCCTCGAGCCGGTCGGCGGCAGCCTGCGCCGGATCCTGCCCATCATCCTCGCCCACCACGACCACTTCGACGGCTCGGGCTACAACCCGACCGTGGGCACGGACATTCCGCTCGAGGCGCGGATCATCTCGGTCGCCGACGTCTTCGACTCGCTCACGAGCGACCGCCCGTACCGGCAGGCCGTCACGCCGTTCGACGCGAAGGAGATCATCGTCAAGGGATCGGGCACGGAGTTCGACCCCCGGGTGGTCGACGCGTTCGTGTCGGCCTTCCGCAAGGGCGGCATGGAGGTGCCGTCGGTGGTCGTCTAGCCTGGGGACTGGCGGCTGGGGACTGCCCTCACTCGCGGACCCACACGCTGACGGCCGCCCACTGGCGGGTCTCGCGCCACAGCCGTCTGAATCCCCGCCGCTCGAGGTCCGCTTCCGTCGTCCCGAGCTCGTGCGGGCCGAACAGCGAGTCCCACGCGACGAGATCGCCGGGCCGCAGCGCGTCGAGCGGGCGCCAGCTCATGGGCGGGGGATCGCCCCACCGCGCGTCGGGCAGCAGGCCCGCGTACCAGCCGAACGCCGGGTCCGACCACGACACGACATGCGCGCGGCGCGCCCCCAGCGCGGCCACGGCGTCGCGCGCCAGGGCGGCGGGCGGATCGATCGGCACGGGCCGGATCGTCAGCAGCGCCACGACAACGGCCGCAGCCGCCGCGCCCCGCCACAGCCACGCCCCGCCACGCCAGCCGGAGAGCCGCAGGAGTCCGGCGCGCGCCGCGAGCGCGACCGGCACGCTGATCGACACGAGGTAGACCGGCGTGCGGAAGCTGCGGAACGCGGGCAGCCCCCACGCGAACGCGTAGAAGATCGCCAGCGCCGCGCCCGACAGGCCCGCGATCGGATCGAGCGCCCGCGGCCGCCAGGCGGCCAGCAGCGCCAGGCCGGCCACGACCGGACCGGCCGCGAGCACCAGCGCCACGGCCACGTACGTCCAGCCCGCCGCCGGATACGGCGAGCCGAGGATGCCGTACGGATTGTGGTCGTAGAGCCAGAGCGGGTCACCGGAGGCGACGGCGGCGGCCGCGGCCCAGGCGAGCGAGCCGGCCGCGAGGAGCGCCGCGGCGCGCGGCCGCCGCTCCTTCAGCAGCACGAGCCCCCAGACCGCCAGGACGACGACCCCCTCGACGCGCGCGAGCGGGAGCAGCGACGCGACCAGCGCGGCCTGGGCCGGCCGCCCGGCGGCGCGCAGCCACAGCGCCGCCGCGAAGACGAGCGAGAACACCGTGCCCGGCAGGACCGAGCAGCCGAGGAGCGCCGCGTAGGGCTGGGCGAGCAGGAAGAGCGCGGCGGCGGCGGCGAACCCGGCGCGGTCGGCGCGCGCCGCACCGGCCGCGAGCGCCGCCGTCGCCGCCAGGAACGCGAGGCTCGTGACGCGCGCCAGCCACACGCCAGCGGCCGCGGCGGGCATGTAGGCCAGCGTCATCACCGGGCGTCCCCAGACGTCGAGCAGCCAGTGCGGATCGCGGAGCGCCAGCCGCGAGATGGTGAGGTGCAGGTAGTCGTCGTGCCAGTGGAAGCCCGTCGAGCGCACGGCGGCCGCGACGATGCCCGCGCCCACGAGTGCGCTGGCTGCCACGAAGAACCGGCGCTCGCTGATGGCCATGGGATCGGACTCGCCCCCGGCGGGGCCTGGCCCCATCGTAGTGCACCACGAAGCCGGCGGCGCAGATCGTCTACACTGACCGGCGGAGGTGGTTCGTGATCCGACCGCGGTTCGTCCTGGCGATCCTGCTCGTCGCGTTCCCGCTCGCGTTCGCGCCGAGCCCGTCAGGACGCGTCACGAACCCATACCGCGCCGTCGTCGCCGCGCAGCCGGCCGGTGGAAGCCCGTTCACCGCGATGCGCTGGCGCTCGATCGGCCCGTACCGGGCCGGGCGCACCAAGGCCGTGACGGGCGTGCCGGGCAAGCCGCACACGTTCCTAGTGGGCGTCGTGAACGGCGGCGTCTGGCGGACCGACGACGCCGGGCGCACCTGGCAGCCCCTCTTCGACCGCCAGCCGACCGGGTCGATCGGCGACGTCGCCGTCGCGCCCTCGGACCCGAACGTCATCTACGTCGGCAGCGGCGAGGGGCTCCACCGCCCCGACCTGTCCACCGGCGACGGCCTCTACAAGTCCACCGACGGCGGCCGCACCTGGACGCACCTCGGCCTGCGCGACGGACAGCAGATCCCGCGCGTCGTGGTCGACCCACGCGACCCGAACCGCCTGTTCGTGGCCGTGCTCGGCCATCCGTACGGCCCCAACGAGGAGCGCGGCGTCTACCGCTCGACCGACGGCGGCCGCACGTTTCAACGCGTGCTCTACAAGGATCCCGACACGGGCGCCTCGGACGTCGACCTCGACCCGACCGACCCGAACACGGTCTACGCCTGCCTGTGGCAGGCGCAGGAAGGGCCGTGGGAGAACGCCGAGTGGGGCGGCACGAACGGCGGCATCTTCAAGTCCACCGACGGCGGCGCCACGTGGCGTCAGCTGACCGCGGGTCTCCCCGCGGCCGACGACGCGGTGCAGCAGGCCGACCTGGCCGTCGCGCCGAGCGACCCGAACCGCCTCTACGCGTCGGTCGCCACCGGCGGCGGCACGGCCATCTACCGCTCGGACGACGCGGGCGAGAGTTGGACGAAGATCACGAACGACGCGCGGCCGGCGGCGCGCATCGGCGGCGGCGACCTGCCCGTGCTGACCGTCAGCCCCGAGGACGCCGACATCGTGTTCAGCGCGAGCGTCGTGATGTGGAAGTCCACCGACGGCGGCCGCACGTGGACGGGGCTGCGGGGCGCGCCGGGCGGCGACGACTATCAGCGCGTGTGGGTCAGCCCCGACGACCCGGACGTCATGGCCGCGGCGAGCGACCAGGGCGCCATCGTGTCGCTCAACGGCGGGCGCACGTGGAGCTCGTGGTACGCCCTGCCGACGGCGCAGCTCTACCACGTCGCGGCCGACAACGCCTTCCCCTACCGCGTCTGCAGCGGACAGCAGGAGAGCGGCTCGGCGTGCGTGGCCAGCCGCGGCAACGACGGCGAAATCACCTTCCGCGACTGGCACCCCGTCGGCGTGGACGAGTACGGCTACGCCGCGCCCGACCCGCTCGACCCCGACGTCGTCTACGGCGGCCGGAGCGTGACCCGGTACGACCGCCGCACCGGACAGGCCGCCACGGTCGGCCCGTCCCCGACCCGCTCGGGCGGCTTCCGCACCGTCCGCACCGCCCCGGTGCTCTTCTCCCCGATCGACCCGCACACGCTCTACTTCGCCGCGAACACGCTCTGGAAGACGGCCGACGGCGGCCGGACCTGGCAGCAGATCAGCCCGGACCTCACGCGCAAGACGTGGGCGGTCCCGGAGAGCGTCGGCATCTACAAGGACGCCCCGTCGGCGCAGCCGACCCAGCGGGGCGTCATCTACACCGTCGCCCCGTCCTCGGTCGACGCCAACACCATCTGGATCGGCACCGACGACGGGCTGATCCAGGTGACGCGCGACGGCGGCCGCACCTGGACCGACGTCACGCCGAAGGCGCTCGTGCCCTGGGCCAAGGTCTCCCTGATGGACGCCGGGCACTCGGACGCCCAGACGGCCTACGCGGCGGTCAACACGATCCGCCTCGACGACCTCCGCCCGCACATCTACCGGACGCACGACGGGGGGAGGACCTGGACCGAGATCGTCACCGGCATCCCCGACGGCGGCCCCATCAACGTCGTGCGCGAGGACCCGCAGCGGAAGGGCCTGCTCTTCGCGGGCAGCGAGCGCGAGGTCTACGTCTCGCTCGACGACGGCGACCACTGGGAGTCGCTGCGGCTGAACATGCCGGCCACCTCGGTCCGCGACCTGATCGTCAAGGACGACGACCTCGTCGCGGCCACGCACGGACGCGGCTTCTGGATCCTCGACGACATCACGCCGCTCCGCCAGATCGGCGCGCCGGTCACGGCGGCCGACGCGTACCTGTTCAAGCCGCAGGTCGCCACGCGCGTTCGCTGGGACCTGAACACCGACACGCCGCTGCCGCCCGACGAGCCCGCCGGCCAGAATCCGCCCGACGGCGCGATCCTCGACTACTGGCTCAAGGCCGACCAGAGCGGCCCGGTCACCCTCGAGATCCTGGACGGCTCCGGCGCGCTCGTGCGCCGCTACGCGAGCGACGACCCGATCGCGCCCATCGACCCGAACCTGCCGGTCCCGACCTACTGGGTCCGGCCGCCCCAGCGGCTGTCGAACGCGGCCGGCCTGCACCGGTTCGTCTGGGACCTGCACTACCCGCCCGCGCCCGGCTCGGACGTGCGCTACCCGATTGCCGCGGTCGCGCACGAGACGGCGCCGGCGCCGACCTCGCCGTGGGTGCCACCGGGCGACTACACCGTCCGCCTGACCGCCGGCGGCCGCACCTCCATGCAGCCGCTCACCGTGCGCATGGACCCGCGCGTGACGACGCCGCCCGAGGGACTCGCACGGCAGTTCACGCTGTCCAAGGAGCTGTACGACGGCATCGTCGTGCTGCAGAACGCGCTCGCGCAGTTGAGGGGCGCGCGCCAGCAGGTCGCGGCGCTGCGCGGGCGGGCGCAGGGCGCGGCCGCCGCAGCGCTCGCGGCGTTCGACCAGAAGGCCGCCGCGCTCGAAGGCGGCGGGGGCGGCGGCCGCTTCGGCGGCGGGAGCCCGGACACGCTCTCGGGCGCGAGCGCCGCGCTCGCGCAGCTGATGGGCCTGCTGCAGGCGGCCGACGTCGCGCCCACGCCGGCCGTCGTCACGGCCGTCGGGTCGCGGCAGGACGCGATGGGCGACGTGATGGCGCGGTGGAGCGCGTTGAGGCGCCAGGATCTCGACGCGCTCAACGCCGAGCTCCGCCAGGCCGGCCTGCCCACGATCTCGGCCGGCGGCATGTGACGGCGGTGACGCACGGCCCCTGGCGGCCGGCCCGTCACCGCCGCTGGGTAGGAGCACTTCCGGCCGGGGTAGGGTCCTGACACTAGGCCCGGGGGCCGCCGGACGAACGCCGGCCGCCGGGCGCCTTCCCCACGCGCTACCCCGACCCCCGTGGGAGCTCGTCCCGGGAGCCTCTTGCGCTCAATGGATTAGCGGCAGCTCCTGGCGAGACGCGCCCGTGGCGTCGGTCCGCGGACGGCCGGGCGCGGCGCAGCGCCTTCCGGGGCGCAAAATCAGGTATAGACCCGATAGGCAGAGGCATCACCGACGGACTAATCTTTCTGCACCCAAGGCCACGGGCCTCGCCCTCAGGGCCTCGGAGACGCCGGGTCGGCCGCCCCGGGGCCCCCTCCTTGGGTATCTCCCCTCCCCCCGGATTCCCCTGTTTCCCGTCCGAGTTGGCGTCGTGCACACGGCGCGATAGGATGTCGCCATGTCCGCGCGGGCTCCCGGTCTCGTTTCGCCCTCGACGCACGGGCGCGGGGGTGCGCGCCTCACGATGCGCTGGGCGGCCTTTCTGGGCTTTGCCGTGGTCCTGGGGCTCTGGATCGGCGCGGGCTACGACATCATCCAGCGCCTGCACGAGGTCGAGGCGCACGCCCGGACGACCAACGCCAAGTTCCTGCGCTCGGAGGAGCTCCTGTCGAGCGTCAGCCGGGACGCCCTCCTCAGCTCCATCTACCTGCGCGACCTGCTGTCGGCAACACGGCCCGACGAGGTCCGGCGGGCGCGGCAGCAGCTCATCGCGACGCGCGAGCACGTCGAACAGTCGCTGGCCGAGTACACGGCGCTGCTCGGCGACACGCCGGAGCCGGCGGCGCTCACCGAGCTGCGCGAGGCGCTGGCCAGCCGCTGGGGCAGCATCGCGCCGGTCTTCGACGCCTCCTACCAGGCGCCGTCGGCGGCGATGTCCGAGGAGCTGCGCGCGCGGGCGGTGCCGCGCCGCGAGAGCATCCTGCGGATCTCCGAGCAGATTCACGCCGCCAACCAGGAGGCGTTCGAGCGGCGCCAGCAGGAGGTGGTCGAGTTCTACCGCGCGACGCAGCAACGGGTCTGGATCATCGGGGCGGTGGCCGTCGTCCTGAGCCTCGGGATCGCGACGCTCGTCACCGCCTACTCGCGCCGGCTGGAGAAGCTGGCCGAGGTCCAGTCCGAGCGCGACGAGGAGAACCGCCGGACCCTGCAGCGCCTGTCCGCGCGCCTGGTGCACGCGCAGGAGGACGAGCGGCGGACGATCGCGCGGGAGCTGCACGACGAGGTGGGGCAGGCGCTCACGGCGGTGAAGACCGAGCTGGGCCTCGCGCAGCGCCGGGCCCGGGAGACGGGCGCGCCGGATCCGGACCTGGACGAGGCCCGCGCCATCACCGACCACGCGCTCAACGCGGTGCGCGACCTGTCGCAGCTCCTGCGCCCCACGCTGCTCGACGACCTCGGGCTGACGGCGGCGACCGAGTCGCTGCTGCGAGGCTTCTCGCGCCGCACGGGCATCCGGGCCGATCTCGAGGCCGACGGGGCGGTGGGCCGGCTGTCGACCGAGATCGAGACGTGCGCGTACCGCATCGTGCAGGAGGCGGTCACCAACGTGGCGCGGCACGCCGACGCGTCGGCCGTCACGGTCACGCTGGCGCGGCAGGGGTTCACGCTCCGCGTGCGGGTCGAGGACAACGGCCGCGGCTTCGACGCCGGGCGGGTGTCGTCCGACTCCCGCGGCCTCGGCCTGGTGGGCATGCGCGAGCGCGTCTCGGGCTTCCGCGGCGTGTTCGTGCTCGACACCGCGCCGGGCCGCGGCACGCGCATCGCCGTCGATCTGCCCGCGCTGGCGCCGCCCGTCGTCCCCGCGCCCGAGAGCGTCGTCGCCGCCGCGCCCGCGTCGCTGCCCCGCGAGGCCTGACCATGCGCATCCTGCTGGCCGACGACCACACGCTCGTGCGGCAGGGCCTGCGCAAGATTCTCGAGGCGCGGCAGGACTGGGAGGTCGTGGCCGAGGCGAGCGACGGACGGAGCGCCGCGAGCCTGGCCATCGAGCACAAGCCGGACGTGGCGCTGCTCGACATCGGCATGCCGCTGCTCAACGGGATCGAGGCCACGCGGCAGATCACGCGGCGCGCCCCGCAGGTGAAGGTCCTCATCCTCAGCATGCACGCCGACGAGGCGTACGTGACGCAGGCGCTGCACGCCGGCGCCCGCGGCTACCTGCTCAAGGACTCGGCGGACACCGACCTCGTGCGTGCGCTCACCGCCGTGATCGAGGGCAAGTCGTTCTTCAGCCCCGCCGTGGCGCGCGTCCTGCTCGACGACTACGTCCGCTCGCTGGCCGAGCGCGGGCTGTCGGATCGCTACCAGCTGCTGTCGGAGCGCGAGCGCGAGGTGTTCCAGCTGGTGGCCGAGGGCAAGGCGAACAAGGACATCGCGGAGCTACTGCACCTGAGCACGAGCACGGTCGACACCCACCGCGCGCACATCATGGAAAAGCTCGACCTGCACAGTGCGGCGGAGATCGCGCTGTACGCCGTGCGCAAGGGCATCATCCAGTAGCGAATGCCGCGCATCCCGCCCGGTGCTACCATGGGGGCTGGACCCGTTCACCACGAGGGAGGCCTTATGCGCCGGACCATCACAGTCGTCACGGCCGGACTCGCCATCCTGGGCCTTGCCCTGGTGGCGAGTGCCCAGGTACCCGCAACGCTCACGCTCAAGTCGGGCCAGACGATCAGCGGCGACCTGATCGACCTGGGCGGGGTCGGCTTCACCGTTCGCGTGAACGGTCAGGACCAGCGGATCCCCACGAACCGCGTGCGCCTCATCGACTTCGGCGGCAAGCCGTCGGTGAAGCAGTCGGATCTCGACGCGGTGACCGCCACCCAGCACCTGTTCGTGATGAAGAACAGCAGCGTCATCAAGGGTGAGCTCGACGACATCGGCGGCACGCGGCCGCTGCGCATCACCATCCGCACCGGCGGCGGCACGCGCGACATCACCTCGAGCAACCTCGCGCGCATCTACCTCGCCCGGCCGCCGGCGGCCGCGGCGGCGACCACGCCCGCCACCCCCGCCAACCCCGCGTCGTCGGTCGAGCCCCTCCAGGGCGGGGGTTACCTGGTCACCGTGTCCGCGCGGCAGACCTGGACCGACACCACCCTGTTCGTCGTCAAGGGCTCGATCGTCAGTTTCCAGACAACCGGCGAGATCACGCTCGACCAGGCGGGCGACATGGTGGCCCGGCCGGCCGGCGAGATCAACGGCCAATTCGACTGGCGCGCCCCGCTGCCCAAGTCGCTCGCCGGCGCGCTCATCGGCCGGATCGGGAACGGCCAGCCGTTCGGCATCGGTGACCAGACGAGCATCCCGATGCCCGCCACCGGCCAGCTGTTCCTCGGCGTGAACGACAGCAACGTCGGCGACAACGGCGGCGCGTTCCACGTGACGCTCCATGTGCCGAACGTGCGGCGCCGCCGCTAGCGGCTCGCGCCAGGCCTGAGCGCCCGCCGGGGACGGGCGCTCAGGCCGTCGTCCCACCGCCGACTGCCCCTCGACCCACCCTCCACCCGGACGATTTCCTCCCTGCCACGCGCGTTCGAGTCGGCTACAATGCGCCTGCACCGTTGATGGACGCCGTCGCCTCAAGGGAGAGGGATTCATGGACGTGAAGAAGGTCGCGCTCGGGTGTCTCGGCGTGTTCGTGGTCGTCGGCCTGGTGGGGGGCATTCTCGGCTACGTGTACGTGATACGGCCGGCCAGGGCCTACATCACCAGCTTCAAGCAGCTCGGCGAGCTGGCCGACATCGACAAGACCGTGACGAACAAGGCGTCGTTCACGGCGCCCGACAACGGCGAGCTGACCGCGGATCAGGTCGCGCGCTTCGTGAAGGTGCAGGAGAGCATGGAGTCGCGCCTGGGCGCCCGCAGCGCGGAGCTCAAGGCCAAGTACGACCAGCTCGAGAAGGGCCAGAACGACGAGAACCGCCAGCCGACGTTCGGCGAGGCGCTCGGCGCGATCAAGGACCTCACGGGCATCATCGTCGATGCCAAGAAGACGCAGGTCGACGCGCTCAACGCCAACGGGTTCTCACTCGACGAGTACGCGTGGGTGCGCGAGCAGGTCTACGCCGCCGCGGGCATGCCGTTCTCGGAGATGGACTTCCAGAAGCTCGCCAGCTCCGCCCAGTCGGGGAACCGCGAGGTGCCGATGACGGAGGTGGGCGGCGGCGGGGACGTCCCCGAGGCCAACAAGGCGCTGGTGAAGCCCTACGCCGACAAGCTCCAGCAGTGGGTCACGCTGGCCTTCTTCGGGCTCTGAGATTGACCCGCCGACCGATGCGGGGCGCGCCCGACGGCGCGCTCCGCGGCGGCGCCACGCTCCGCTTCCGTCACCGGCGCTCGTCGTCGAGCCGCTGGAGCTGGCGCAGGATGCCCAGCGCGCTCTCGCCGACCGCGGCGCCCATGATGTCCTCCACCTTGGCCGCGTCGGCCGCGAACTTCTTCTTCAGCCGCGCCGTGTAGGCGTCCTTCAGCGTCTCGATCAGCTTGTCGAGCTCGTACGGCTTGGGGAGGTACGAGAAGGCGCCGAGCTTGGTGAGCTCGACCGCGCTCTCGAGCGACCCGTGGCCGGTGAGGATGATGGCCTCCAGGAACTCGTGCTCGTCCTTCAGGATGTGGAGGACCTGGCTGCCGTCCATCCCCGGCATCTTCAGGTCGAGCAGGGCGATGTCGAACTTCTCGCGGCGCGCCAGGGCGACGGCGTCCGCGCCGTTGGCGGCGGTCCGGACGTCGAACCCGCGCTTGCTCAGCCGCTGCGCGATGGCCTCGAGAAACCGCGTCTCGTCGTCGACGATGAGCAGCTTGATCACGTGCTCCATGGAGCGCTCCTCTCGTGCCCCTACACCGCGGGAAAGCCGAGCCACAGCCAGTAGCCGAGAATGGCCCAGAGCCACAGCACGACGAAGCTGATGACGAGCACGGCGGCGCCGTGCCGGAAGAAGTCGCCCAGCGTGACCAGCTGCTCGCCGGTGCTGGGGTCCTTGGCCATGGCGTAGGCCAGCGCGTTCGACGGCGTCCCGATGATCATCATGTGGGCGAACGACGACGCGTAGGCGGTCGAGAAGCCGACCATCCACGGGTGCACGCCGGCCACCGTCGCCATGGGCACGGTCACCGGGCCGATCGCCGCGACCGTGGCGCCGTCGCTCATGAAGTTCGTGGTGATGCCGGTGAAGAAGCTCGAGGCGATGGCCAGGCCGGAGCCCGTCCGGAAGGCGTCGGGCAGCCCGTTCACGAACGCCTCCGCGACGTAGAGCGCCGCGCCGGTCGCTGCGATGCCGGCCCCGATCGCGGTGGCGCCGGCGTACAGGAACACCACCTCCCAGTGGATGTTCTGCATGTCCCGCCACGGCAGGATGCGGAACACGTTCAGCAGCACGAGCCCGAGGATGACGGGCCCCCCGAGCCCGAGCCAGTCGCTGGCCGTGATCCAGAGCGCCATCACCAGGACGAGGACGGCCGCCGTGATGTACTCGTCGCGGGTCATCGGCCCGATCTTCTCGGCCGCGCGGCGCACCTCCGCCGCGATGTTCAGGTTGGTGACCAGGACCTTGGGGCGCAGCACGAGCAGGAAGTAGAGCCCCACTGACATCGACATCACGGGTACGAGCGGCAGGCCGTAGAGCACCCACTGCCGGAACGTCGGCGCGAGCCCGTAGTCGGCGAGGATCCCGACCATGATGGCGTTCCGCCCGCCGGCGGCCGGCGATCCCGGGCCGCCCGAGTTCGCCGCGTAGCAGAGCGCGAGGGCCAGCAGCACCATCAGGGCGCGGTCCTTCTTGAGGCCGCCGGCGCGCAGCGCCGTCGCGTACACCATCACGAACAGCGGCATCGTGAAGGCGACCAGCGCGTGCTCGGACAGGAACGCGCACGCCACCGACAGGAGCGGCATGAACACGAGCAGGAACAGCGTCAGGTTCCGGGCCGGCGCGAGCAGGAGGAGGCCGATGCGCCGGTCGAGCCCGGTCCGGCTGATGGCCTTGGCGAGCGCCAGGACGCCGAAGATGAACAGCACCGCGTCCTTGGCGAAGGCCTGCGCGATGCCGTCAGGCTTGAAGATGCCGAAGAAGTAGAGGCAGGCGGCGATGAACAGCGTGGTCACGGCGACCGGCACCGCGCCGGTGGCCCAGAAGATCGCCGACACGAGGATCACGGCGACCATCACCTTCGCGCGGAACGCGACCTCACCGGGCGTCAGGGACGTCTTGACGGTCGCGCCGTCGGCGCGCACGACGGTCTTCTCCACCTTGTGCTTGCGGGTGTAGTAGGCGGCAATCGTCTGCCCCGGCGCCATGTCACGGTAGGCGGCGTAGCCCGTGAGCGGGTCGACGCCCCCGGCCGACGCGGCCGGCGCGCGCTTCTCCATGCCGAGCAGCTCGACGAGCCGGGACGGCGCCGGCGTGAGCACGACCCCGAGGAACACCGCCGCGCCAATCAGCACGAAGAGCGGACGGGAGTTGTGCGCGCCGACCAGCCAGCGCCACCGTGACGCCCGCCGGTCCACGTTCGCGATCTCGTGCCGCGCCTTCGCGTAGCCGACCTGCTCCTCGGCCTCCTTCAGCACGCGCGAGAGCTCGTCGATGTCGCACGGCTTCTCGAGGTACTTGAACGCCTCGAGGCGGCCGGCCTCCGTGGCCGAGTCGAGGCTGCCGTGACCGGTCAGCATGACGCCCTGGATGGCCGGGCGGAAGGCCCGCAGCTCCTGGAGTGTCTGGATGCCGTCCATCTTCGGCATCTTCAGGTCCAGCACGGCCACATCGATCGCCTCGTCGGCGCGCACCGCCCGAATCGCCGCCTCCCCGTTGTCCACGTCCACGACGTCGAAGCCGCGGGCGCGCAGCCGCGCCGCGAGCGACGTCCGGAACTGGTCTTCGTCGTCTACCAGCAGCACCTTCGCCATGGGTCACCGTCCGTCCTTGTCCTCGGCGCACTCGCCCTGCTTGATCTGCCGGGCGAGCTCGTCGAACAGGTCGCTGAGACGCAGGATCCCGACCGTCCGCCCGCCGCGACGCACGAGCAGCGACAGGGTCTGGTGCGCGAGAAACTCCGCCGTCGCCTCGAAGAGCGTGGCGTCCTCGTCGATGCCGACCGTGGCCGACGTGCACACGTCGCGCACGGCGATGCTGCGCGCCCGCGCGCAGACGTCCACGAGGTCGCCGGCGAGCAGGTCCAGCGTCTGCATCGAGCGGTCGCGCAGGTCGTCGCCGACGCCGGCGCGCTCCAGCATGCTGCGGTCGGCGACGGTGCGCCGCTCCGGCCGCAGCGCGCGGAGGAACGCGAAGTGGTGCAGCTTGCCCACGATGCGGCCGTCGGCGCTGCGCACCAGGATCGCCCGGTGCGGCTGGCGGCCCGCGGGCAGCCGGGCCTGCGACGCGTCGAGGGCGTGCAGCGCGTCGAGGATCGTCGCGTCCTCGTCCACGACGGCGTACTCGGACAGCGCAAGCATGAGGTCCTTCACTCGTCTGGCCATCGTCCGTTCTCCCCGGCTCACGCCGCGCCCGCGGGCGGGCACGGGAGCTCGACCACGAAGAGGCTGCCCCGGCCCGGCGCGCTCTCCACGTAGAGGTTGCCGCCGTAGTTCCGGATGATCATGTAGCTCACGCTGAGCCCCAGGCCGGTGCCCTTACCCGGCTCCTTCGTCGTGTAGAACGGCATGAACACCTTCTGGAGCTGCTCGCGCGTCATGCCGCACCCGGTGTCGCGCACCGAGAACCGCGCCCGGCCCCGGACCCGGCGCGACTCGACGGTGAGCGTGCCGCCCCCCGGCATCGCGTCCATCGCGTTCTTGACCAGGTTCACGAACACCTGCACGAGCTGGTTGCGGTCGGTCAGGATCGGCGGGATGGCCGGGTCGTACTCGCGGGCCACCGCGACGTTGGAGATGGCCAGCTCGTTGCCGAGCATCATCTCCAGCACGTCGTCGAGGATGGCGTGCACGTCGTGCGGCTCGAGGCGCACCTCGGACTTGCGCACGAACGTGAGCAGCTTGCGCGTGATGTCGCGGCAGCGGAAGACGGCGTCGTGGATGATGTCGAGGTGCGGCGCCAGCTCGATCGGCGGGTCCTCCGCACGCACCAGCGCCGGGTCGAGGGAGTCCTTCAGCAGGCCCACCTCCTCGGCGATGATCGCGAGCGGGTTGTTGATCTCGTGCGCGATGCCCGCGGCCAGCTCGCCCACCGACGCCAGCTTCTCGGCGTGCACCAGCTGCCCGGAGAGCTCGGCCTGCGTCTGCTCGACGGCGAGCTGGCGCCCGGAGACCTGCCGCGCCCGCACCAGGATCAGGACGGCGGCGAGCGCGAGGATGGCCAGCGTCGCGCCGGAGGGGCCCGACGGGAGCCCCGCGCGCCACCCGGCCGGCGCCGGCGCCGCGCTCGTCACGACGAGCGCCCACGGCGTCTCCTTCAGCCAGGCGTAGGCGTAGTCGATTCGCCCCGACGGGCCCGCGCCCGCGACGAAGCCGCGCGCGGGTTCGGCCGGCGGCGTCAGCCGCGCGCCCGCGAACGCGGGCGCCGCGCGCACCGTCGCGATCTGCACCGCGCCCGCCCCGGTCAGGATCGCCGCGTGCACCTCGTTCGCGCCCTCGAGGCCGTTCAGGTAGGCGGCGAGCCGCTCGGGCGACAGCGTCGAACGCAGGATCCGCGCCGCGGGACCGGCCTCCCGCTTCACCGCGATCGTGAAATGCGGGCTCCCGCGAAAGCCGAGGTAGATCTCCGTGATCACCCACGGCCGCCCGCCGGCGCCGGCGACGAGCGCCTGGAACCACGGCTCGCGCCGGTAGTTCACGGGCGAAGAGAAGCGCACGGGGCCCGCGTAGGCGGTGAGCTCGCCCGCGGCGTTCACCACGCCGAGATCGACGAACGCGTCGCTGGCGTGCTGCAGCCCGTCGAGGAACGGCCTCAGGCCGGCGCCGTCAACCGGGCCGGGTGGGAACCGCGGATCGTCGACGACATTGTCGAGGTTGACGAGGCGCTCGCGCAGGAACAGGTCGAACGTCGTCGCCTGGTGCTCGGCCACCACCTGCAGGTGCGCGCGCAGGCTGTCACGGACCAGATACCGGTACTGGATATGGAAGAACGCCGCAAGTAGCAGGAGCGGAAGGAAGTAGAGGACGACGAGTCGGCCGAGCGTCGTCCAGAAGAGCGCGCGCGAGTGTCGTGTCGCAACGGAGGTCGGTGGAATTGCGGGCCCGCGGCCCGGCGGAGAGCCCGGAGCCGTGCCCGTCACGAGCGGACCGCTCATGGCGCGTCGCCGTCATCCGCGCCGCTCCCCACACGCGTCGGCACCCCACCCAGGGCCACCAGACCACTTGCATGGTACGCTGGCCGCGGGCGTCAAGTAAAGCCCATCGGGAGGCCACCACTCGCGCTACCATACGTGGTGGGAGCGGCCGGCGCGGCATGCGTGGAGGGCCGCCATGAACGAGAACCGCGTCACGGATCTCATGGTGCCGCTCGGCAGCTACGGCACCGTCAACCAGCGTCACACCATCCTGGAAGCCATCGACGCGCTGGAGGCCGCGAGCCACCGTCTGCAGTCGCGCGGTCAGCCCGCGCGCGCCGTGCTCGTCGTGGACGATCGCGGCACGGTCGTCGGCCAGCTCGGACACCTCGACTTCCTCAAGGCGCTCGAGCCCAAGTACAGCCTGCTCGGCGATCTCGAGACCATCGCCCGCGCGGGCGTCAGCGAAACGTTCGTCGACTCGATGATGGAGTCGATGAGCCTGTGGCAGGACGCGCTGGACGATGTGTGCCAGCGCGCGGCTCACGTGCAGGTCCAGCGCGTGATGCGGCCCATCCGGGAGTCAATCGACGAGAACGTCACGCTCACCCAGGCCGTGCACAAGATGATCATGTGGCAGACGATGCGCGTGCTCGTGACGCGGCGTGGAAACGCCGTCGGCGTGCTGCGGCTGGCGGACGTGTTCGACGAGATCGCGCGCCGGGTGCGGGCGGCGGCGCGGGCCGGGGGCTGAGACGGCCTCAGCCCTCTTCCTCGTTCTCGAGGACTTCGGCGAGGACTTCGGCGAGCTCTTCGGGCAGCGGCTGCGGGCCGGGAACGATGCCGGCGATGTCGGGGTCGTAGTCGCCCTCGCGGCGAGGGGCGGTGGCCCGCCGCTGCTTGGCCTGCTGGCGGCGTACGTCCTTCTCCTTCCGCCTCTCGATTCGGGCCTTTTCCTTCTCCCGCTTCAAGCGGGTCGGTCGCGCTCGCATGCAGCCTCCTTGTCGTCAGAACCCGGCCCCTGCGCTCTCATTCGCGCTCCGGTCGCGCGGGGCACACCTCGCCGCCCGGACCGCCGGCGGCTATTTCATGGTACCACGAGCCGCGGGCTCTCCGCCCGCTCACCCCATCTTGGCCCGGACGCTCTGCATCTTGTCGTCCACCGTCTGGTCGCGGTCCGTGCGCGTGCCCACCCGGAGCGTCGAGCTCACGCGCGGGGCGCCCATCGCGTGCACCACCTCGTGACACCGCTTCACGGCCGCGAACACCGCGTCCCACTCCCCTTCGATGTTCGTACCGTAGCCGTGGAGCGTCGTCTTCAGGCCCGCCTCGGTCAGGACCTTCTCGCACGCGGCGATGTAGGACGAGAGCGACACTCCGACGCCAATCGGCACGACCGACAGATCCACGATCACCTTCATGACAGCGCCTCCCTGGGACTAGGATAATACGGCGGTCAGTGGTCAGTGGCCAGTGGCCAGGGGTCAGCCGTCAGCCGTCAGGAGCCCGCCATGCCCTCCTCGGATCTTCAGACCGCCGCGCTCATCGCCGTCCGCGACTGCATGGGCCTCCAGCCCGGCGAGCGCGCGCTCGTCGTGACCGACGCGCCCCAGCGCGCGATCGGCCACGCCCTGCGCGAGGCCGTCGTCTCGCTCGGCAACGAGGTCCTGCTCGTGGAGATTGTGCCGCGCCGCTCGAACGGCGAGGAGCCGCCGGGCGAGGTCGCGGCGCTCATGATGCAGTTCGACGTCGTGCTGTGCCCGACGTCGAAGTCGCTCACGCACACCGACGCGCGGCGCGCGGCGAGCGCGGGCGGCGCGCGCGTGGCGACGCTGCCCGGCGTGACCGAGGAGATCATGGCGCGCGGCATGGGCGCCGACTACCACCGGATTGCCGCGCGGACGCTGGCGATCTGCCGCCTGATGGAAGCGACGAAGACGATTCGCGTCGCCGCGCCGGCGGGCACCGACCTCACGATGCCCATCGCCGGCCGCGCGGCGCACGCGAGCACGGGCCTGTTCCGCGAACGCGGCCAGTCGGGCAACCTGCCGACCGGCGAGGCCTACCTCGCGCCGCTCGAGGGCGGGTCGCACGGCGTGGTCGTCGTGGACGGCTCGATGGCCGGCATCGGCGTCGTCGCCACGCCCATCCGTATCGCGGTCGAGGACGGCCTGGCCACGACGATCGAGGGCGGCGAGGAAGCCGCCCGCCTGCGCGCCCTGCTCGAACCGCACGGCCCCGACGCGCGGAACGTGGCCGAGTTCGGCATCGGCACCAACGACCGCGCGATCCTGAGCGGCGCCATCATCGAGGACGAGAAGGTGATGGGCACCATCCACGTCGCCTTCGGCGACAACAAGTCGATGGGCGGCACGATCCGCGTCGCGAGCCACCTCGACGGCCTCGTGAAGCGGCCGACCGTCTGGTTCGACGACCGCGTGATCATGCGCGACGGCCGCCTGCTCCTCGACGCGTAGCCCTCGTTGGGCGCAGGGCTGAAGCCCTGCGCTACGGACATCCTCTCGCTCCGTACCGCCCCTGCCCTGCGCGACGCGTGTCGCACGTAGCGCGCGCCTTCCGCCTTCGCTGAAGCTCCGGCGGACTCGCCGTAGCCGTGGCGGAGGCGGTCAGGTGTGCGCCATACTAGCGTCCGACACCGGACGACACGATCGCGAAGGAGTGGGTTCATGCAGGTACTCACCTGGATCCTCGGCGGCATCG
Source organism: uncultured Acidobacteriota bacterium (assembly GCA_963812185.1). Classification (GTDB taxonomy): domain Bacteria; phylum Acidobacteriota; class Vicinamibacteria; order Vicinamibacterales; family JAHECP01; genus JAHECP01. The sequence continues at coordinate 974,158 of CAWEUE010000004.1, read as the reverse complement.
CGGCGGGATGGCTGACGGGCTTCACGCGCAAGGGCCGCGGCTACGGCCTCCTCGGCAATCTCCTCATCGGGATGGCCGGCGGCATCGTCGGCGTGTGGCTCTTCCGATTGCTCGGCGTCACCGCGCCCGGTGGGCCGGTCACGCACGTGCTGGTCTCGTTCGTCGGCGGGCTCGTCCTCGCCACCAGCGTGCGGCTCCTCGACCAGGCCGCGCGGCGCGCCGGCGCGTTCGTCGGCCAGCCCGCGCCGACGGTCGTGGACGACGTGCAGGCGCAGGTCCGGCGGCTGGGCGCCCTCGAGCTGCAGGTGGTCACGCAGTTCCTCAAGCGACGCCCGGTGGCGAAGAACCTGAACGCCACCTTCGAGCAGCAGATCACGTTCGGCCAGCGCCTCGCCGACCAAGTCGCGGCCTTCGGCGGCAGCTGGACGTTCATCATGCTGTTCGGCCTCGTGCTCGTCTTGTGGATATTGGCGAACGCGCACGGCGCCAGGCCGTGGGACCCGTACCCGTTCATCCTGCTCAACCTGGTGCTGTCGTGCCTGGCCGCCCTGCAGGCGCCGGTCATCATGATGAGCCAGAACCGGCAGGCGGCGAAGGACCGCCTCGACGCGCAGAACGACTACGAGGTGAACCTCAAGGCCGAAATGGAGATCCTCGCGCTGCACTCGAAGCTCGACGAGGTGCGCGAACGCGAGGGCCAGGAGCTCGTCGACCTGCAGCAGCGCCACCAGGCGCTCATGGACCGGCTCGAGCGTCTCCTCAAGATCCACGAGGAGAACGCGTAGGCCGATGGCCTATCCGCTCGCCCTTCCCGTCGCCCTCGCCGTCCTGATCGCGGCGATGGACGCGCCGGCCGCGCGCGCGCAGGCGGCCGGCATCCCCGTTCCCGGGCTCAGGGCCGGCGTGCTGTCGGGCGACATCCGGGTCGACGGCCGGCTCGACGAACCCGCCTGGGGCCAGGCCGACGCGGTCACCAGCCTGACCATGGTCGAGCCCCACGAGGGGGCGAAGCCTTCGATGGCGACGCGCGTGCGCGTGCTGGCCGACGCCCGCCACGTGGTCATCGGCGTCGAATGCGACGACCCGGACCCGGCGGGCATCGTCAGCTTCAGCAAGAAGCGCGACCCGGACCTGGAGGGCGAGGACGCCGTCCGCATCGTCATCGACACGTTCCTCGACGGCCGCTCCGGGTACGTCTTCGGCGTCAACCCGGAGGGCGCGCGGTTCGACGGCCTCATCGAGCCGGGCAGCGACGGCATCAGCGAGAGCTGGGACGGCATCTGGGAGGCCGCCACCGCACGGACGCCGGCCGGCTGGTCGATCGAGCTCCGCATCCCCCTGACGACGATTTCGTTCAAGCCCGGCCTGGGCACGTGGCACTTCAACGTGGAGCGGCACATCCAGCGGCTGCAGGAGACCGACCGCTGGAGCGGCGCGCGGCTCGACTGGAAGATCACGCAGATGAGCCGGGCCGGGCTGCTGACCGGGCTCCCCGACTTCGACCTGGGGCTCGGGTTGACCGTGCGGCCCGCGGTGACCGCCGGCGGCGGCATCCCGGCGCCCGGGGCGGGCGCCGAGGGCGACTTCCGGCCGAGCCTCGACGCCTGGCAGAAGATCGGGGCCAACCTCCAGTCGTCGATCACGGTCAACACCGACTTCGCCGAGACCGAGGTGGACACCCGCCGCACCAACCTGACGCGGTTCCCGCTCTTCTTCCCCGAGAAGCGCTCGTTCTTCCTCGAAGGGTCCGACATCTTCACGTTCGGACCCGACATCGGGCACGAGGTGCTCCCCTTCTTCAGCCGGCGTGTCGGCCTGGTGGAAGGCCGCGAGGTGCCGCTCAGGGTGGGCGGCAAGCTGAGCGGGCGCGTGGGCCAGACCAACCTCGGGGCCCTGGTCGCCCACACCGGCGACGTCGACGGCCTCGCGCCCGCGGCCACGATGGGCGTCGTGCGGGTGAAGCAGAACATCTGGCGCGAGTCCTCGGTCGGCGTCATCGCGACGGTCGGCGATCCGCTCGGCCGGCGCGGCGCCTGGACGGCCGGCGTGGACCTTCTCTACAACACCTCGCACTTCCGCGGAGACAAGAACCTGGGCATCGGGCTGTGGGGCCTGGCCGTCGGACGCGAGGACCTCGGCAAGGATACCCGGGCGTGGGGCGGTCTTCTCGACTACCCGAACGACCGGTGGAACCTCTTCTTCAGCTACAAGCGGATCGGGCGCGACGTCGACCCGTCGCTGGGCTTCGTGCCCCGGCGCGCCATCCATCGCTACAACGCCGGCGTGACGTTCGCGCCCCGCCCCAACACGTGGGTGCGCCAGACCAGCTACGAGCTCAAGCCCAGCCTCTTCACGGACCTCTCGGGCCGCTGGGAGAGCTACCGCGTGCAGATCACGCCGGTCAACTGGCAGCTCGAGAGCGGTGACGAGGTGGAGGTCGGCGTCACACCGACCGGCGAGCGCCTGATCGATCCCTTCGAGGTGAGCGACGGCATCGTCATCGCGCCGGGCGCCTACGAGTGGCGGCGGTACGAGCTCCAGGCTTCGACGGCGTCGAAGCGGCGGCTGGGCGCCGAGGCGTCGTGGGAGACGGGCGGCTTCTACGACGGCGAGCTCGACACGATCGCGCTGGGCGGGCGGTGGAGCCCCTCGGCGCTCTTCACGCTGCAGCTCTCGCTCGAGCGGAACCTCGGCCGGATGCCCGGTGGCGACTTCACCCAGGATGTGTTCGGCACGCGGCTCGAGCTGAACCTGTCGCCCGACCTGACCGTGTCGAGCGACGTGCAGTACGACAACGAGAGCGAGTCGGTCGGCAGCAACACGCGCTTCCGCTGGACGTTCGTGCCGCAGGCCGACTTCTTCCTCATCTACAACCACAACGTGCGCGACATCCGGGACCGCTGGCGGCTCGACTCGAACCAGCTGCTCGTGAAGCTGCAGTACGCCTGGCGACGGTAACCATGGCCGAGCGCTTCCACCTCATCATCCACGGCGCCACCCTCGTGACCGACCGTGAGGTCCGGCCCGCGACGGTGGCGGTCCGCGACGGGCGGATCGCGGCGGTGCTCGAGGCCGACGTGAAGCCGGCGGCCGCCGAGACCATTGACGCGACGGGGCTGCATCTCTTCCCCGGGCTCGTCGATCCGCACGTGCACACCCGACACCCGGGCGTGGCCGAGCGCGAGGACTTCGAGTCGGGCACGGCGGCGGCGGCGGCCGGCGGCATCACGACGATTGTCGAGATGCCGATTTCGAAGGTGCCGACCAGCTCGGCGGCGAACGTCGAGGCCAGGGTGGCCGCCATGCGGCCCGGCGCCGTGGTCGATTTCGCGCTCTGGGGCGGCGCCGGCGACGAGAACGGGGACCGGATCGCCGAGCAGGCGGCCGCCGGCGTCGTCGGCTTCAAGACCTTCCTGCAGCCGCCGCCGCCCGCGCGGCTCGACGAGTTCCACGGCCTCTGGAGCCTGGAGCCCTCGACCTTGCGCGACGTGATGGGCGCGGTGGCCGCCACCGGTCTCCCGCACGCGTTCCACTGCGAGCACGCGCCGCTCTACCTGGCGCTCCAGGAGCGGCTGGTGGCGGCCGGCCGCACCGACGGCCCCGCGCACGCCGACAGCCGGCCGCCGATTGTCGAGGAGCTGTCGGTAGCCATGGTGCTGGCGCTCGCCGCCGACGCGCACGCGCGCGTCCACGTCGTCCACCTGTCGAGCCCGCGATTGGCGCGGCTCGTGGCCGACGCACGGGCGCGCGGCGTGCGGGTCACGGCCGAGACCTGCCCGCCGTATCTCTTTCTCACGCGCGACGCGCTGGCGCGGCACGCCGGCTTCGCGAAGTGCAATCCCCCGCTGCGCGAGGCGGCCGACGTCGAGGCGCTGTGGGCGGCGGTCCGTGACGGCGCGATCGACTTCATCGGCACGGACCATTCGCCGTTTCTCGACGAGGAGAAGGCCCGGGGCTTCCAGGACATCTTCGCGGCGCCGCCGGGCCTCTGCGCCCTGGAGATCATGGCGCCCCTGATGCTCACGGCCGCGCGCGACGGGCGGCTGCCGCTCACCTCGGTCGCGCGTCTGCTCTCGACCGGCGCGGCGACCGTCCTCGGACTGTCGAGGAAGGGCCGCGTCGCGGTGGACGCCGACGCCGATCTCACGCTCGTCGATCTGGCCGCCGAGTGGACCTTCGATCATCGCGGCTGCCGGACCCGCTCGCGCGGCAACATGCAGGTCTTCGACGGCATGCGCCTCGGCGCCCGGGTCGTGTCCACGTTCGTCGGCGGCGTGCGTGTGTTTCACGACGGCGACATCACGGTCCGCCCGGGCCGCGGGCGGTTCGTCCGGCCGGAGCGGCCGACCGATGGCGCGTGAGCCCGGGCGGCCGGTGCTCGGCCTGGTGACGATCGGTCAGACTCCGCGTCCCGACTTCGAAGCCCTCTTCGCGGCCCACACGCCGGGCGCGGAGATCCGGCTCGCGGGCGCGCTCGACGACCTCGCGCCCGACGGCGTGCGCGCGCTCGAGCGTCCGGGCGACGACTATCCTCTGCTCGTGCGGCTCGGCGACGGCGGCTCCGCCGAGATCCCGCTGGCCACGCTGGCGCCGCGCGTCGAGATCGCGGCACGGGCGCTCGCCGACGCCGGCGCCGCGGCCGTCGTCGTTCTCTGCGCCGGCGACTTCCCTGACATTCGATGCGGCGTGCCCGTGCTCGTGCCCGGCCGCATCCTGCCGGCCGTGGCCGGAGCGCAGGCGCCGCGACGACGGGTGGGCGTCGTCACGCCGGTCGCCGGCCAGGCCGCGGCGGCGGAGGCCAAGTGGCGCCGCGACGGCTTCCACGTCGAGGTGGCGTGGGCCTCGCCACGCGCGCACGACGAGCTCGGGCCGGCCGCCGCGCAGATGGCGCGCGCCGACGTGGACGTGGTCGTGCTCGACTGCATGGGCCACGACGAGGCCTACCGCGAGACCTTCGCTCGCCTGGCGGGGCATCCGGTGCTCGCGGCGCAGACCGTCGTCGCCCGCGTCGCCGGCGAGCTCGTCGCCGCCATTTCCACACAGGCGTAGCGTCCGGCGTCCGCCTCCGCGCCCCGGGACCGCTCGTGCCCCGCGGGCGCGATTCCGGGTAGAATTGCGCGCATATGACATCATTCGACTTCCTCCGCGGCGTCTACAACATCACGCCCACGCCGTTCCTCGCCGACGGCACGCTGGACGAGGGCGGCATCGCCCGCCTGGCCGAGTTCACGGTCGGGCGCGGCGTGCACGGCATGACGATCCTCGGCGTGCTGGGCGAGGCCGACAAGCTCACCGAGCGCGAGCGCGACACGGTCGTCGAGAAGACCGTCGAGGCCGTGGCCGGGCGCATCCCCGTGTGCGTCGGCACGAGCGCGCCGGGCACCGACGTGGCGGTCGCCTTCAGCCGGCGCGCGCAGGCGCTCGGCGCGCGCGCGGTGATGGTGGCGCCGCCGAAGCTGGCGCGCGCCACCGACGCGGCGCTCCGCCGGCACTACCTCGCGGTGGCCGAGGCCATCGACCTGCCGGTCGTCGTGCAGGACCACCCGACGAGCAGCAACGTGCTCATGAGCGTCGCGTTCATGGCGGCGCTCGGCGCCGAGGCGCCGCGCTGCCGCTTCGTGAAGCTGGAGGACGAGCCGTCGCCCGTGAAGGTCGGCCAGCTCCTCGCGGCGAACGCGGATCTCGTGGTGTTCGGGGGCCTCGGCGGCAACATGTTCCTCGAGGAGCTGAAGCGCGGTGCCGTCGGCACGATGACGGGCTTCGGGTTCCCTGGAGATCCTCGTGCGGATCTACACGGCGTTCACCGCCGGCCGCGTGGACGAGGCGACCGAGGTCTTCTACCGCTACTGCCCGCTCATCCGCTTCGAGAACCAGCCGCGGATCAACCTGCCGATCCGCAAGCAGATCTACTACCGGCGCGGCGCGCTCGGGTCGCCGCGCGGGCGGTTCCCGATTGCGGAGCTCGACAAGGACACGCTCGCCGATCTCGAGGACCTGCTGGTGCGCCTCGGGCTGGTCGAGTCGCCGGCCGCGCCGCCGGCGCGCTGAGGACGGGGCGCGCGCCGTGCGCCGCCGCCCGTCGTCTGCTATCCTTGACCATCCCCCCAGAACTGGAGAGATCTCGATGAGGCGCACGCTCGTCCCTTGTGCCCTTCTGCTCGCCTTCCTGCCCGCCGCCTGCGGTGGAGCCCCGACTCCCGCCAAGGCGCCCGCACCGACCCCGGCCATCGACGGCCAGCAGGTGCTCCAGCACGTCAAGGTGTTGTCGTCGGACGAGTACGGAGGACGCGCGCCCGGCACGAAGGGTGAGGACCTCTCGGTGGCCTACATCGAGCAGCAGTTCAAGGACCTCGGCCTCCAGCCGGGCAACACCGACGGCACCTACATCCAGAAGGTCCCGATGGTGGGCATCACGCCCGACCCGAAGGCGACGCTGACGTTCCGGAGGGGCGGCCACGTCGAGCGGTTGACGTTCAAGGACGACTTCACGGCGGCGACCAGGCACGTGAAGCCGACCGTCTCGCTCGACAACTCGGATCTGGTGTTCGTCGGCTACGGCGTCGTCGCGCCCGAGTACCACTGGGACGACTACAAGGGGCTGAACGTGAAGGGCAAGACGCTGGTCGTGCTCGTGAACGACCCGCCCGTGCCCGACCCGAACGACCCGTCGAAGCTCGACCCGAAGATGTTCGGCGGCCCGGCGATGACCTACTACGGGCGCTGGACCTACAAGTTCGAGATGGGCGCGAAGCTGGGCGCGGCGGGCGTGCTGATCGTGCACGAGACCGGCCCGGCCGGCTACCCGTGGGCGATCCTGCAGAGCGCCGCCGGCGAGGAGTTCAGCCTCGAGTCACCCGACGAGAACATGCACCGCCCGTCGATCGAAGGCTGGATCACGCGCGCCGCGGCGGCGAAGCTGTTCAAGATGGCGGGCAAGGACTTCGACGCGCTGAAGGCCGCGGCGGCGAAGCCGGACTTCAAGCCGGTGCCGCTCGGCGTGAAGGCGTCGATCACGCTGCACAACACGATCCGCCGCATCGAGTCGCGCAACGTCGTCGCGAAGCTCGAGGGCGGCGACCCGGCGCTGAAGGATCAGTACGTCGTCTACACGGCGCACTGGGACCACCTGGGCGTGGGGCCGGCGGTCAACGGCGACACCATCTACAACGGCGCCGTGGACAACGCGTCGGGCGTCGGCGGCCTGATCGAGATGGCGCGGGCCTACACCCGGCTGAAGACGCCGCCGAAGCGGTCGATCCTGTTCCTGTCGGTCACCGCCGAGGAGCAGGGCCTGCTCGGGTCCGAGTACTACGCCGAGAACCCCATCTACCCGCTGGCGAAGACGCTCGCCGACATCAACATGGACGCGCTGAACGTGTGGGGGAAGACGAAGGACCTGACGATCGTGGGCCTCGGCAACTCCGACCTCGACGACTACGCCCGCAAGGAGGCGGAGGTCCAGGGCCGCGTCCTCCGGCCCGACCCCGAGCCCGAGAAGGGCTTCTACTACCGCTCGGACCACTTCAACTTCGCGAAGGTGGGCGTGCCCGCGCTCGACCCCGACTCGGGCATCGACTACGTCGGCAAGCCCGAGGGCTACGGCACGAAGGTGCACGACGCCTATACGGCGAACGACTACCACCGGCCGTCGGACGAGGTGAAGCCGGACTGGGACATGCGCGGCGCGGCCGAGGATCTCGACCTGCTGTTCAAGGTCGGCCTCGACGTGGCGAACGCCGCGACGTACCCGCAGTGGAAGCCGGGGTCCGAGTTCAAGGCCATCCGCGAGGCCTCGCTGAAGGCGGCGGGCGTGAGCCCGTCCTGACGCGAGATTCGGGGGGACGGGAGCGGCCGGGCTGGCTTATCATGTGCGGGCGCACGTGACACCGTTCACCGCTCCCGAGGTCCCCCGATGAACGAGACCCAGGCCCTGGTCCACTTCACGCCCCTCGACTGGATGTGGACCGTCCTCTTCATCCTCCTGATGACGCTCTGCGGCGTCATCTTCTACAACCTCGGGAAGAAGAGCGAGAGCGACTTCTTCCTGGCCGGGCGCGGGCTGCCCTGGTGGCTGCCGGCGGCGTCGGTCTACGCGACGCACACCGCCACCGACACGCCGATGTGGATCGCCGGCGTGATCTACAAGTGGGGCCTGCGCGGCATCTGGTATTCGTTCTTCGCGGCGTGGACGGCGATCTCGGCGTTCGTCTCGACGCGCATTTTCCGCCGCAGCATGGCCATGAGCCAGGCCGAGTGGCAGAGCCTGCGCTACTCGGGCCTCGGCTCCGAGCTGCTGCGCGGCTGGCTGGCCGGCTGGCAGACCTTCATGAACATGTTCGTCGTCGCGTGGGTCTCGGCGGCGATGGGCAAGGTCTGCCTGTACCTCTTCGGCTGGCCGCCCTGGTTCGGCGTCACGTTCTTCACGACCATCTGCGCGGTGTACGTGCTGTCGGCCGGCTACTGGGGCGTCATCATGGCCGACTTCCAGCAGGGCGTGATCGCGTTCGTGGTCATCACGCTCGTGTCGGTCTGGGGCATCGTCGAGGCCGGCGGCCCGCTGATGATCGTGCACAAGCTCGGGGCGCTCGGCGAGGGCTGGCGCATCAACCCGTTCCATTTCGACGGCTTCTGGGGTCTCGACGCCGACCACTTCTACACGATGGACTTCATCACCCTGCTGGTGATGGCCACCGCCGGCGGCATCGGCATGGGGAACTTCATCGACTGGTACCCGGAGGCGCAGCGCATCCAGAGCGCGAAGACCGTGCGCGACGCCAGCTACGCGATCTGGGCCGGCGGCTTCGCCACGATCTTCCGCAACGCCTTCTGGGCCGTCTCGATCCTGGCCTTCTTCGTGATGTTCCCCGGCATCCACGCGGAGAGCCAGTACCAGATGGGCTGGTTCCGGCTCGGCTTCGAGTACCTGCCGGCGGGGCTGCTCGGCATGTTCTTCGCCGGGATCATCGCCATCCACCTCTCCACGATCTCGTCGCACCTCAACCTCGGCGCGCTCTACGCGACGCGCGACCTCTACCACCACTACGTGAACCCCGAGGCCTCCGAGCGGACGCTCGTGAAGGTCGGCCGGATCAACACGATCTTCCTGCTGGCCGGCTCGTTCCTGCTCGGCCTCTTCATGCAGTCGATCACGTCGTGGCTGATCTTCGCGCTGTGGCTGCAGGCCGCGGGCATCTGGGTGCCGTCGATCCTCCAGGTGATCTGGTGGCGCTTCAACTCGTGGGGCTACCTCTCGAGCTGGATCGCGAACCTGGTGATGAGCTGGCTGGTGGTGTGGGTGCTGCCCGCGCTCGGCGTGCTGCCGGAGCTGCCGAACTGGGCGAACTTCTGGCTGCTGGTGGTCCTGGTCGCGCTCGTGTACGTGCCGGTTACCTTCCTGACCGAGCCCGACGAGCGCCCGCACCTGATCAAGTACTACGTGATGGCCCGCCCGCTGGGCTTCTGGGGCCCGGTCCGCCGCGACGCCGTGCGGCTCGGCCTCGTCACCCCGTCGGGCGACCTCAAGCTGGAGGCAGGACGATGAGCCTCTTCAAGCGCGACTGGACGCCGATCGAGGCCGAGGAGTGGACCTCCCACGACCTCGTCGCCTCGATCCTCTCCATCCTCACGTTCTTCCTCGCGACGATCGGCGTCGCGGGCGCCCTGCTGCTCCAGGCCTGGGGCTGGGTGGCGCTCGTGCTCTGCGTCGTCTGCATGGTCGCGATGTTCAAGATCATCGACCCGAAGCTCCGGGCGATCTCCACCGACTTCGAGGCGAAGGAGGCCAAGTACCTCGCCGACCTCGACCGCGTCACGCGGTGGGAGGCGGACGATGAACGTTGATCCGGCCGTCGGCAAGATCCTCGGGATGGTGATGGCCTACGCGGTCAGCGCGCTCGGGCTGCTGCTCGCCTACTACAACTACCGCAAGCGCATCGTGAAGGCCGACCACATCTTCACGCCCCGCGCGCAGGTGATCCTGTGGACCGTCGGCACGCTCACCGTGGTCGGCCTCGTGCTCGCGGCCGCCGCCGTCAGCGCCGGCAGCCGCCCCGAGGGCCAGTCGATCCTCTACGACCTGCCCGGCATCGTCGCGCCCGGCCTCGTGTTCGCGCTGTCGTTCTGGGTCACCTGGAAGCTGTTCAAGAAGTTCTCGAGCCGCTGATCACGTACGGCGTATCGCCAACCACGGGCTGAGCGCGGGAGCCGGGCCTTCACTGCCGCGGCCGGGTCGCGCTCGCCGGCAACCCTCGCTGCGCTCGGTACCCTGACGCTGCCGCAGCGGACAAGGCATGCCGGCCGACAACTCCAACGGACCGTTCACCGCCTCGGGCAACGCGACGATTGAAGCTCGCGAAGCGATAGCCCGCTGCGGAAGACTCGGCTCCGCTCGGGTTGCGCTCGGCTCGGCTCACGGCCGCCGCGGCGAGCGCCCGGCTCCCGCGTGCGCTGGCGCGGTGGAAGCGGTGCCGTATTAGTGGTCGGCCGGGGGCTCGCGCAGCAGCCGGACCCTACTTCAGGTACTTCTCGTACCACGCGACGATGCGGTTCAGCCGGTCCAGCAGGTGCTTTTCCTCGCGCAGGCCGTGGCCCTCGCGCGGGTACAGCACGTACTCCGCCTCGACGCCGTAGCGCTTCAGCGGGCGGTAGAGCTGGTCGCTCTGGCCCTGCGGGTCCGTCGTGTCCTCGGTGCCCTGCAGGATGAGCGTGGGCGTCTTCGCGCGCTTGACGTAGGTGACCGGCGAGCTCTTGATGAACCCTTCCTGCCGCTCGTAGGGCAGGCCGTAAAACCACTCGTCGTAGGACGGCCCCGCCTCGGTTCCGAACTCGCTGGCGAGATCCGAGAGCCCCGCGCCCACGACGGCCGCCTTGAACCGGTCGGTCTGCGTGATGGCCCACTCCGACATGTAGCCGCCGTACGACCAGCCGCCGATGCCGAGGCGGTCCGGGTCGGCCACGCCCCGCGCGATGACGGCGTCGACGCCCGCCATCACGTCCTTGAAGTCGCCGCCGCCCCAGTCGGCGCGGTTCGACGCGAGGAACGCCCATCCGTAACCCGTCGACCCGCGGATGTTCGCGTAGAACACCGCGAAGCCGCGCGCGACGAGCAGCTGGCCCCACGAGTCGATCCGGTCCGACCAGCGCCCGGTCGGGCCGCCGTGCACGAGCACGACGAGCGGCAGCTTCACGCCGGCCTGGCGCCCGGGCGGCAGGAGCAGCGCGGCCCCGATCGGGGCGCCGTCGAAGCTCTTGTAGGTGAAGAACTCCGGCGCGACGAACGGCGGGTGCTGCCAGCCGTCGTTCACGTGCGTCACGCGCTCGGCGGCGCCGCCCTTCACCGACAGCCACAGCTCCGGCGGCTCGACGGCCGTTTCGCCCGTGAACGCGAGCACGCCGGCCTTCTCCGAGAACGACGACGGGTTGACCGGCGCGGCCGGCAGGGCCTCGGCGCGGCCGTCGGGCGCGATCGTGTACAGCCGGCTCTTGAAGCCGTCCTGGACGACGCCCATCAGCCGGCCGGCCGCCGTCCACTCGAGATCGCCGACGGGCCGGTCGAGGCTCTTCGCCGTCAGGTTGCGCGCCTCGCCCGGGCCGAGCGGGCGCACGTAGGCGTCGTGCGGCGAGGGGCCGTCCACGCGCGCCGCGAGGTAGGCGACCGACGCTCCGTCGGGCGAGATCGCCAGGCCCCCGAACGGCCCGACGGGCGCGGCGATCGGCGCCACCGCGCCGTCGGCGAGCGACACGCGGCAGATCTGATCGGTCTCCCGCTCCGACGCGGGCTCGTCGGTCGCCTGGACGACGAGCGCGTCGCCCTTGGGCATCCAGCGGACCTGCGACACGGCCCAGGGCTCGTGCGTGAGCTGCCGCACCTTCTTCGACGCCACGTCCACGACCCACGCGCGCCCGTGCCGGTCGTCCGTGTCCACGACCCGCGCATCGTCCTTGTCCTTGGCCTTCTTCTCGTCCGCGGGGGTCCGCGGCTCGGTGGCGACGAACGCGATCTCCCGGCCGTCGGGGGACCACTCGAACCCGCGCACGCCGTTCTTGCCCTCGGTGAGCGCCTGCGCCTCGCCGCCCTCCATCGGCAGCAGGTAGATCTGCGGCGCGCCGGCCCGGCTCGAGAGAAACGCCAGCGTGCGCCCGTCGGGCGACCAGCGCGGCGACGACTCGGCCTGCTTCGTGTAGGTGAGCCGGCGCACCTCGCGCGTGGCCAGCGTGACCATCCAGACGTCGCGGTTGCGCTCGGTCCCCGCGGGCGGATCGGTCACCACGAAGGCGACGCGGCTACCGTCGGGCGAGACCTGCGGGTCCGACACGCCGCGGACCTGGAGCGTCTGCTCCGGCGTCAGCGGCGGCGCGGGGGAGGGGGCCTGGACGGCGAGTGACAGGGCGAGCAACGCGGCAAACATGAGGCTGACTCCTTGATAAGTGCCCGGTGCGACGTCGGCGGCGTTGTCGATGATCTGGCGCGAGCGCAGGGCTTCAGCCCTGCGCCCGCCACGGCGCACACCTGAAGGTGTGCGCTACGTGCTGCTCCCCCGTAGCGCAGGGCTTCAGCCCTGCGCCCGCCGCGGCGCACACCTGAAGGTGTGCGCTACGTACGCGTCTTCAAGGTGTGCGCTACGTGCGAGTCTTCAACGCCGTCCAATCGTCCAGCGCCTGCCCGAGCTCCCGCTCGGCCGCCGCCAGCGCGTCGAGCGTCTGCGAGGTCGGCCCGGCGTCGGCCTGCTCGACCATCCGGAAGAGCGCGCCCAGCTCGCCGTTGAGCCGTTCGAGGCGCTGCGCGAGCGCGCCCGCGTCGCGCGCGAGCTCCGCGTGCGCGGGATCCGCCGCGAACGCCTGCGCCTCGGTGAGCGCGGCGAAGTCCCGGCGCAGCAGGCCGTCGATCCGCATCGACACCTCGTGCTGCCGCCGGATCTCGGCCGGCGACGTGGTCACGCGCGGGTCCATCTTCAGGACGAGCGGCTGCGTGTCGCTCTGCCCGTCCACGGTCAGCGTCACCGTGTAGCGCCCCGGCACGGCCCACGCCCCGCGCGGCTCGTACACCGTCTGGTGCGGGATCCCCGAGATGGGATAGCCGAAGCGCAGCACCGCCGGCCGCGGGTAGCGGCCGTCCCACACGAAGCGGTGCAGGCCGGCCCCGGCCGACAGCACCTGCGGCGGGCGCAGCCAGTACGCCGGAACGTTCTGCCCCTCGAGCGGGGCCTCGGGCGCGTCGGCGCTCGAGTAGCGCCGCACGACCTCCCCGCTCTCGGTCGAGATCGTCAGCGTGACCGGACCGCTCGCGTCCGCCTTCAGCCAGTAGTCGATCACCGCGCCGTCGGGCGGGTTCTCCGCGCGCGGCTCGTCGGGCGGCAGCGGCGTGTCGGTGTACTTGCTCCACCGGAAGCGCCACGCGCGCTCGGGCGCGAACAGGCGCGCGGCGGACGCCATCACCTCGGCCGACACCTGCCGGAGCGGCGTGATGTCGTCGAGGATCCAGATGCCCCGCCCGTGGGTCCCGACCACGAGGTCGTCGTCTTTGATGACCAGGTCGCGGATGGACGACGCCGGCATGTCGAGCCGCAGCGACTGCCAGTGGTCGCCGTCGTCGAACGACACGTAGACCTGCTCCTCGGTGCCCGCGAAGAGCAGCCCCTTCCGCTGCGGGTCCTCGCGCACGGTGTTCACGACGGTGCCGTCCGGGATGCCGCTCGTGATGCGCGTCCACGTCTTCCCGCCGTCGCGCGTGCGGTAGATGTAGGGGTGCAGGTCGTCGAGCCTGAGCGTGTTGATCGCGGCGTAGGCCGTGTTCACGTCGAAGTGCGACGCGTCCATGATCGACACCTTGGCCCACGGCCCGACCTCGGGCGGCGTCACGTTCGTCCACGTCCGGCCGCCGTCGCGCGTCACCTGGATGTAGCCGTCGTCGGTGCCGATCCAGATGACGTTGATGTCCTTGTACGAGGGGGCGATGGTGTAGATCACGCCGCGGTCGCTCACGCGCGCGGCCGGCGTGCCGATGTACTTGCCCACGCTCTTCGGCACGTCCCACGTCTTGCGCGTCAGGTCCGGGCTGATCTGGTCCCAGCTCTCGCCGCCGTTGGTCGTCTTCCACAGCGTGTTCGACGCGAAGAACAGCGTGTGCGGGTCGAGCGGCGAGAACAGGAGCGGCATCGTCCGCACGACCCGATAGTCGCCGTCTCGAAGCGGCTTCGGTCCGACGTTCCGGGTCTGATCGGTCCGCCGGTCGTAGCGCGACACCTTGCCGCCGTAGACGATGTCGGGGTCGAGCGGGTCGGGCGCCGCGTAGCCGTACTCCTCGATGCCCACCGGGTGCCACTCGCGGAACGTGATCTGCCCGTCGTCGCCGCGGCTCTGCACGCAGGCCGAGCCGCTCTCCTGCTGACCGCCGCACACGCGGTACGGGAAGGCGTTGTCGGCCGTGACGTGGTAGAACTGCGCGGTCGGCTGGTTGTACCACGAGCTCCACGACTCGCCGCCGTTCACCGTGATGATCGCCCCCTGGTCCGCCGCGATGAGCATGATGCGCGGGTCCCGCGGGTTGATCCAGATGCGCTGGTAGTCGTCGCCGCCCGGCGCGCCGCGGATCTGGTCGAACGTCTTCCCGCCGTCGACCGACTTCCACACGACGATGCTGCCCGTGTAGACGACGTCGGGGTTCTTCGGGTCGACCTTGACCTCGGCGAAGTCGTCGCCGCGCTGGGTCACCAGCGGGTTGTCGTTGATCAGGTGCCAGCTCTCACCGCCGTCGTCCGAGCGGTACAGGCCGCCCTTGCGCTCGGCCTGGACGGTGGCGAAGAGCCGCTTCGGGCTGCTCTCGGCGATCGCGATGCCGATGCGGTTCAGGCCGTCGTCGGCGAAGGTCGGCAGCCCCTTGTCGATCGGCCGCCAGTGGTCGCCGCCGTCGGTCGACTTGAACACGCCGCTGCCCGGCCCCGTGAAGACGCCGTTCTCCCACGGCCCCTGCCGCTGCTCCCACATCACGGCGTAGACCGTCCGCGCGTTCGACGGGTCGAACGCCAGGTCGATGCCGCCCGTGTTCTCGTCCTTGTAGAGGACCTTCTGGAACGTCTTCCCGCCGTCGAGCGACCGGAAGATGCCGCGCTCCTCGTTCGGCCCGTAGGGATGCCCCAGCACGGCGACGAACAGGCGGTCGGGATTCTTCGGGTCGACGATGATCTGCGGATCTGCTGGCCGTCGCGGAGGCCCAGGTGCGTCCAGGTCTTCCCCGCGTCGGTCGACTTGTAGACGCCGTCGCCCACCGAGAGGTCCGGGCGCTGCAGCCCCTCGCCGCTGCCGACGTAGATGATGCCCGGGTTCGACGGCGCGACGGCGATGGCGCCAATCGAGCCCGTCGGCTCGTGGTCGAAGATCGGGTTCCACGTGCGCCCGTAGTCGGTGGTCTTCCAGACGCCGCCGTCGCAGACGCCGATGTAGAACACGTTCGGCTCGCCCGGGACGCCGGCCGCCGCCTTGGTGCGGCCGCCGCGGAACGGCCCGATCATGCGCCAGTGCATCTCGTGGAAGAGGTCCGGCGCGAACGTCTGCGCGCGCGGCTGCGGCTCGAACGCCACGACCGTCAGGAGCGCGAGGATGGCCGGCAGCAATCGTCGAAGGAGCGTCATCGGTGGAACCTCCAGGGGGGCGGGTGGCACAGGTCTGAGACCCGGGTGGCACAGGTCTTGGACCTGTGCTGCCAGAAGAGGCACTCCGACCTGCCCAACGGCGGCGAGTGTACCGGCAGGGTCCGGCCAAGTCAAAGCCGCGGAACGCAGGTACGGGCCGGTCCGGCGGCTGGCATCCGCGGGCCGAAAGACGTATCTTGTCCCCGCATGGCCTCTCCTCTCTCACGGCGTGAGTTCACCGGGCTCGTGGGCCTGGGGATGGCCTGGCCGGTCGCGTCGAAACTGCAGACAATCGCCATGACGAAGAGCTTCCGCATCCGCACGATCACCGCCGGCGTCCACCTCGAGCGCGGCGGCGCGCCCGGGCCGCTCGAGGCGGCCGTGGCCTTCCTCGGCCGGGCGCGCGAGACGTTCGAGGCCGACGGGTACGAGGTGCAGACCGTCCGCGTGGCCACGCAGCCGCTCGCGGCGTACCTCCCGGAGTGGTCGAGCGCGGCGTCGCTGAAGGCGCTCGAGGCCCTCGATCGCCTGGCCGACGCGAGCGGCGTGGAGTGCAGCATCGGCCCGGTCATCATCGCCGACGAACATCCCGACGGCTTCGCCGCGTGGGCGGCGGAGCTCGTGCGGCGCACGAAGCGGATCAGCTTCAGCGCGCGCGTGGCCTCGTCGGGCCGCGGCGTCCACCGGCAGGGCGTCCTGGCGGCCGGCGAAGCCATCCGCGCCATCGCGCACGCGACCGCCGGCGGCGAGGGCAACTTCCGGTTCGCCGCCACGGCGTTCATCCCCTCGGGCACGCCGTTCTTCCCGGCGGGCTGGTTCGCCGACGGGCAGACGTTCAGCATCGGCCTCGAAACGCCGAACCTGCTGACCGACGCGCTCGACGGCGCCGCCGGCATGGACGCCGCGAAGCTGCGGATCGCCGAGCGCCTCGACGCGGAGCTCGGCCGCGTGACGCGGCACGGCCAGGCGATCGCGCAGCGGACCGGCTGGCGCTACCTCGGCATCGACGCGTCGCCGGCGCCCGGCCTCGACGCCAGCATCGGCCGCACGATCGAGACGCTCAGCGGGACGCCGTTCGGTGGCCCGTCCACGCTCGCCGCGTGCGCGGCGCTCACCGACGTGCTCAAGGCGCTGACGGTCGAGACGTGCGGATACACCGGCCTGATGCTCCCCGTGCTCGAGGACCCGGTGCTCGCGCGCCGCGCGGACGAGCGCCGCTACGCGGTCTCGGAGCTGCTGCTCTACTCCAGCGTCTGCGGCACGGGTCTCGACGTCGTCCCGCTGCCGGGTGACACGACGGACCGGGCGCTGGCGGCGGTCGTGTCCGACATGGCCGCGCTCGCCGCGAAGTACCAGAAGCCGCTGTCGGCGCGCCTGCTGCCCATCCCCGGCCGGAAGGCCGGCGAGCGCGTGCGCTTCGACAACCCGCACCTGACCGAGACGGCGGTGATGGCGCTGGGCTAGGCAGTGGACGCCAGTCGCCGGACGGGCGTATTCTGGATTCGCCGCCCTGCCCGCAAGGTCCTATGACGCGCCTCGTTCCGGCTTCCCTGGCCGGCGTGCTGCTCCTCGCCGCCGGCCTCAGCGCTCGACAGCAGCCCACCTTCCGCACCGGCACGCGCACGGTCGAGATCTACGCGACCGTCACGGGCCAGGACGGACGGCTGGTGCCCGACCTCACGCGCGACGACTTCGAGATCCTCGACAACGGCCGGCCGCAGCCGATCACGGTCTTCGCCAACACCGTCCAGCCCATTACGGTCGTGATGATGCTCGACCGCAGCGGCAGCGTCGTGCAGGACTTCGGCCTGGTCGCCGCCGGCGCCGAGCGGTTCGTCGACGAGCTGCTGCCGATCGACCAGGCCAAGATCGGCAGCTTCTCGAACCGGATCCAGGTCGATCCCCGCGAGTTCACGACCGACCACGACACGCTCCTCGGCATCCTGCGGACGCAGCTCCAGGAGCCCGGGCCGACGCCGCTCTGGAACGCCGTGAACGTGGGCATGACCGACCTCCTTCACGTCGAGGGCCGCCGCGTCGTGCTCGTGTTCACCGACGGCATGGACAGCCCCGGCGGCATGGGCGGGCTCAACCAGAGCCTGCGCGACGTCATGCGGCGCGCCCAGGAGGAGGACATGATGGTCTACGCCATCGGCCTCATCGGGCGCGCGCCGGCGCGGAGCGGCGGCTTCCGCGGCGGCTTCCGCTATCCGGGCGGCGGATTCGGCGGTCGGCGCGGCGGCGGCGGCCGGCGGGGCTTCAAGGAGCAGAAGCCCGATCCCGGCCTGGCCAAGCTCGCGGCCGAGAGCGGCGGCGGCTACTTCGAGCTGCAGTCGACCGCCGATCTCAAGGCCACCTTCGCGCGCGTCGCCGACGAACTGCATCATCAGTACGCGCTCGGGTTCACGCCCCAGAAGCTCGACGGCAAGACGCACAAGCTCGAGGTGCTCGTGAAGCGCCCCGGCGCGACCGCGCGCGCACGCAAGAGCTATGTCGCCGCTCCCGAGCGCGGCTGAGGTGGCCTCCGTCCGAGCACCCAGTACCCGAGTACCGACCCCGTCACCACCCGCCCGTGCTACGATCCCCGTCAGTACGCTCGCGTCGGGCTTCGAACGGCTCTGAGGGGGGACGTTCCGGCGTCGGCAACGGAGGACGCATGCCAGTGATGAAGGACGGTTGCGTCAAGCCGGCCCGCGGACCCATCGCCGCAGGGGCACCCGTGCCCGCGGCGACCGCCGGGCCGCCACGGGAGGAACCGATGGTGCGAGCGCAGGTCGGAAGGGAGGCCCCCGACTTCGAGGCCAACGCCCTGGTCCAGGACGGCTTCAAGCCCTTGAAGCTGTCGGACTACAAGGGGCAGTGGATCGTCCTCTGCTTCTACCCGGGCGATTTCACATTCGTTTGACCCACCGAGCTGGCCGCGGTCGCGGCCAAGTACGGCGAGCTGAAGAAGCTGGGCGTCGAGGTCATCGCCGCCAGCACCGACAGCCGCTTCGTGCACAAGATCTGGCAGGAGGAGGAGCTCGCGCGCATGATCGACGGCGGCGTGCCCTTCCCGATGGCATCGGACGCCGGCGGCAGGATCGGCGACGTGTACGGCGTCTACGACGAGGCGGCCGGCGTCGACATCCGGGGCCGCTTCATCATCGATCCCGACTTCGTGATTCGCGCCGCCGAGGTCCTCACCCCGGAGGTCGGGCGCAATCCCGAGGAGCTCATCCGGCAGGTCAAGGCCTTCCAGCACGTGCGGAAGACCGGCGAGGTGACGCCGTCCGGCTGGCAGCCGGGGCAGACAACCCTGACGCCGGGGCCGGATCTGGTCGGAAAGGTGTGGAAGGTCTGGAAGCCGACCGTGACGGCGTGACAATCAGGGGTCAGGGGTCAGGGTCAGGAAGAG
Source organism: uncultured Acidobacteriota bacterium (assembly GCA_963812185.1). Taxonomy (GTDB): domain Bacteria; phylum Acidobacteriota; class Vicinamibacteria; order Vicinamibacterales; family JAHECP01; genus JAHECP01. The sequence continues at coordinate 955,135 of CAWEUE010000004.1, read as the reverse complement.
CAACGTGTCACGGCGGCGACGTGACAGCGTCGCACGCTCTGGCTGACGTCTGACTGCTGACGGCTGACCCCTGACCGCTATCCCTGCGCGAGAATCCCCCGCAGCGTCCCGGCCAGCTTGCGGCTCTCGGCGTCCCCCGCGACGATCTCGATCTCGTCGGGGCCCGCCGCGCCGAGCTTCAGCTCGACGGCGCGCGCGATCTGCTCCTGCTGGAAGATCCCGCGGCCCATGATCGCCTCGTTCGCGCCGAGCGACTTGAGCATCGCCAGGCCGACCGCGTCGACCGCCACGCGGTCGTCGCCCGCGATCATCACGTTGCCCGCCTTCAGCTCGCCGCGCGACGGCCCGCCGTCGGTGAACGCCGCCACGCCGTCGAGCACGATCAGGTTCGGCTTGTAGCCGGTGTTCAGCTCGGCGATCATCCGCCGCATGTCGGGCGAGCGGTGCATCGGCCGGCGGATCGTCTTCGGCGTCAGCCCCACCGACAGCTTCAGCGACATCGTGAACACGCCGCCCGACCCGTGCGTCTTCAGGCAGCAGGTCGACACGGTGTACTCGGAGGCGGCGACTACGCGCGGCAGCGCGAAGCCGTCGGGCCAGTGCGTGCCCGCCGCGGGGAACGACACCCAGTCGGCGTCGGTCATCTCCTCGAAGTTGACGATGTCGAAGCGCTGGTCGCGGGCGAGGTCGAAGACGCCCTTCTTCTCCATGACGCCGCGCGTCTGGGGCGGCCCGCTCGATTCGGCCAGCGTCACGCTGCGGGCGTCGCGTTCGTGGAGCTCGGTCACGAGCTGCGCCAGCGTGTCGTAGTGCGTCGAAGCGGGTGTCGCGTCCGCCGAGTTGAAGTTGGGCTTGACGACGACGCGCTTGCCCGCCCAGCTCTTCGGCCCGAAGAGCTTCAGCACGTCCGTGACGCCCTGCTTGCGGTCCGACGTGACGACGATTGCGACGCGGCTCTTGCGCGGCTCGACGAGACGACGCACGCCGTCGAGGCCGAGCACCGGAACGAGGGCGAGACCCGCCGACACGGTCCGCACGAACTCGCGGCGATTGGGGCCCTGGGAGGATGAATGCATGAAGGTCTCCTTGCCGATCGCCGCCAGTCTACACGACGCGGCGCACGGCTGAAGCTGTGCGTTACGGGAAATTTGCGCTGCGCCGGCCTGCCGAGAATCCGTCAGCGTGGAGGAAGGCCGTGCTACCCTGACCCCTGACCCCTGACCCCTGATTCAGATGCCCCGACTGACCGTCCGCCGGTTCCTGCTGCTGCTCCTCGCGGGCGCGATCCTCGGCTTCGCCATCTTCGGCGTGCTCGTGTACCGCGCCGTGGACGTGAGCCAGGCGCCGGCGTCCGAGGCGCGGCGCGCCTTCGACGAGGTGCGCGCCTCGTTCGCCGGCGCCGTGCCGATGCTGCAGATCGACACCTCGGGCCGCGTGGTCCGGCGCGCGCCCGCGCCACCCGGCCCGGCCGCCCGCCCCCGCCATCTGCGCGTGCTCGCCTACCACGCGGCCGACGAGCGCCTCGTGCGCGCGGACGTGCCGTTCTGGTTCTTCCAGCTGAAGGGACCGGCCATCCAGTTCGCGCTGGCCGGCACCGGCCTCGACCTCGAGAAGCTCGGCGTGACGCCGTCCGACCTCGCGCAGCAGGGCCCCTGCCTCGTGCTCGACCAGACGGCCACGAACGGCGACCGCCTGCTGGTGTGGACGGAGTAACAGCGGTCAGAGGTCAGGGGTCAGAGGTCAGGGGTCAGAGGTCAGGGGTCAGAGGTCAGGGGTCAGAGGTCAGGGGTCAGAGGTCAGGGGTCAGAGGTCAGGGGTCAGAGGTCAGGGGTCAGAGGTCAGGGGTCAGAGGTCAGGGGTCAGAGGTCAGCGGTCAGAGGTCAGGGGTCAGAGGTCAGGGGTCAGAGGTCAGGGTGGCCCAGGTCTTCGACCTGGGCTGCGCGCCTCTGACATAATCGGCCCATGCGCGCTCTGCCCGCGGCGCTCCTCGCGCTCGCGCTCGCCGCCCCGCCGCCGGCCGCCGCCCAAAACCGCGCGGCGTTCGAGGCCCAGCTCGAGGCGCTCCGCACCGCGCTCGGCATTCCCTCCATGTCGGCCGCCGTCGTCGAGGGCGGGACCATCGTCTGGGTCCGCCACTTCGGCGTCGAGGCCGGACCGGGCGAGTCGGTGCGTTATCCAATTGCATCGCTCACCAAGCCGCTGGCCGCGACGCTGGCGCTCCGCCTGGTCGAGCGCGGCCGGCTCTCGCTGGACGAGCCCGTGCCTGGCGCGGGCCCCGGCGTCCGGGTGCGCGACCTGCTGTCGCAGACCGCCGCCGGGACGCCCGGCGCGCGCTTCGTCTACAGCAGCGCGCTCTTCGCGAAGCTGCAGGCGCCCATCGAGCGCGCCGCACGCGCGTCGTTCGCGTCCGCGCTCGAAGCCAACGTGCTGACGCCGGCGGGCATGCGTCACACCGTCGCGGGCGCGCGCGCGACGCCCAGCACGGGCGTCGAGTCCACGGTCGAGGACCTCGCGCGCTTCACGATGGCGCTGGGCGATGGACGTCTGCTGAAGGGTGCGTCGCTCGCCACGATGTTCCGCCCGCCGCGGGACGAAGGCGGCCATCCGTTTCCCTACGCGCTGGGCTGGTTCGTGCAGCCGGTCGGCGGCGAGCAGGTGCGGTGGTGCTACGGCCAGCAGGCCGGCGGCTCGGCGCTCATGCTGACGCTGCCGCGGCGGCGGCTCTCGTTCGTGCTGCTCGCCCGGTCCGATCGGCTGAGCGCGCCGTTCTGGCTCCAGTTCGGCGACCTGCGCTGGTCGCCCGCGGCGGTGGCCTTCTTCGACCGCTGGGCCCGCGTGCGCGTGGACCTCGCGTCGGCGCGGCGCACGATGCTCGACGCCCTCGTCGCGTTCGGCGCGGGCAAACGCGCCGACGGCGTCGCGCTGGCGAAGCAGGCGGCGGTGCTCGCCCCGCCGCTCGTCAACGCCGCGGACCCCGTGCTGCTCGCCGTCTTCGCCCGCTCGGGCGACGCGAGCCTGCGTGACACCGGGCGCCGGATCGCGCGGCGGCTGCTCGCCGCCGATCCCGGCCAGCCGCGCGTGCTCCTGGATCTGGCGGTGCTCGAGCTGCAGGATGGCCACGCCGACGCCGCGGCGGATCTCCTGAAGCAGGTGCTCGACGGCGGCCAGGCCACGCCGGAAATCGCCGCCACCGCGCGGGAACTGGTGAAAGACGTACGTAGCGCAGGGCTTCAGCCCTGCGCCGGGCCGGCCTGAAGGCCGGCACTACGAACGCCCGGATGACCCTATGCCCCTGGACCTTCCCGAACTCCTCACCTTTCTCGACACGCACGGGATCCCGTACGAGCGGACCGACCATCCGGCCGTGTTCACGGTGGAGGAGGCGCGCCGGCTCGTGCCCGAGCTGCCCGGCGCGGCCACCAAGAACCTGTTCCTGCGCGACCAGAAGGGCCGGCGCCACTTCCTCGTCGTCGTCGGGCACGACACGTCGGTGGATCTGAAGGCGCTCGCCCCCGCGATTGGATCGACCAAGCTGAGCCTGGGGTCCCCGGACCGGCTCGCGGCCCGGCTCGGCATCCAGCCCGGAGCGGTCTCGCTGTTCGCGCTCGTCAACGATCCCGCGCACGAGGTCGAGCTCGTCGTGGATCGTGCGCTGTGGGAGGCCGACGCGCTCCTCTGCCATCCGCTCGTGAACACGGCCACGCTGCGCGTCGCGCGGAGCGACATCGAGCGGTTCCTGCAGGCGACCGGCCACGCGCCGCGGGTAGTGGACGTACCGCGGAGGGCGTAGCCGCCGCAGGCGCACACCTGAAGGTGTGCGCTACGCGAGGCCCGTCCTCACCCCGTCGCGCCGAAGCCGCCGCGCGATTCGGCTCGGATCGTATCGGCCTCGACCCAGCGCGCCTGCGTGACCGGGATGAAGAGCCCCTGCGCGATGCGGTCGCCCTTTTTCACGTGGACCGGGGCCTGCGTGAAGTTGATCACCTCGATCTTCACCTCGTCGTCGGGGCCCGAGTAGTCCGGGTCGACGACGCCCACGCCGTTCGCGACCATCAGGCCGCGCTTGAGGGGCGTGCTGCTCCTGGCGAAGACGCCGAGGAAGTAGCCGTGCGGGACCTCGATGACGAGGCCGGTCGGGACGAGCGCGACCTGGCCGGGCGCGATGGTCGTGTCCTCGCTCGCCGCCAGGTCGAAGCCCGCCGATTCGGGAGTCTGGTAGACGGGCAGCGGCACGTCGGGCCGCAGCCGCCGGATGCGCGCGCTGAGCATGGGGCGGATTCTACTTCAGGCCCCAGGCCTCTGGCCTCCGGGCTTGACCGCCTCGATCGAAATCGCGAGCGACGGGTTCAGCCACCGCCGCGCGCCCGGATCCGGGCCACCCACGGCCTCGCCCAGCACCCAGCCGTCGCTCATCGAGACGAGCTTGTAGCGCTCTTCCCGATCCATCGTCCAGCGGAAGCTGTAGATCTGGCCGGCCTGCAGGAACGCCGGCGCCAGCACGTGCACGTCCTGCGGGCCGTCCACCTTGACGGTCCACGGGCCGGCCTGCGCCGCGCTCACCGTCGGGATGTTGTTGATCGAGACGCTGCCCTGGACGGGCACCGGCCCCGTGTCCGCCGTCGGCACCGGAAACGTCCGGGGCGGCGTCTGCTGCGCCTGCTGCGCGCCCGGCGCGGCGGCGCCCAGCAGAGCCATCACGATCAGCCCGACGCCGCCCGCCCACGCCCACCGCGTCACCTGTCGCATACGTCCTCCACAGCGGTCAGCGGTTAGCGGTCCGCGGTCAGGATGACGTGACAGCGTGACAGAGCGCTCTTCCTGACGGCTGACCGCTGCCCCCTGACCACTCCTGCCCCCTGATCGCTGACCCCTGACATGGTACTCTCTCTCGATGCGCATCTACCTCGCCTGCACGGTCCGGGGCGACCGCGGCGCGCTCCACGCCGCCCGCGCGCTTCGCGATCGTCTGGAGCACCACGGCCACACCGTCCTCACGGCGCACCTCCTCGAGGACGACGTGGAAGCCGCGGAGAGCCGGCTCACCGAGCGGGACGTCTACCTGCGCGACATCGAGTGGCTCTCGGGCTGCGATGCCCTCGTCGCGGAGGCCTCGGGCTCGAGCTTTGGCGTGGGCTTCGAGGTGGGCTACGTGCTCGGCCGCGCGGCGGGCTCGTCGCCGCGCGCGTACCTCCTGTTCCGCGCCGATCGCCGGAGCGCCATCTCGCGCCTCATCTCCGGGAACGCCGATCCCCGGTGCACGACGCGCGCCTACACGGACGTCGCCGACCTCGTGCGGTTCGTGGACGAGCACTTCGGGCGCCGTTGAGCGGGCACAGGTCACAGACCTGTGCCACCGGAGCAGTGCCGGGCGGTCAGCCCGGCCTGGCGCGCAGCGCGTCGAGCAGGCGGGCCATGTCCTCCGGCAGCGGCGCCGTCATCTCCACGCGCGCGCCGGTCGCCGGGTGCTCGAAGGCGAGGCGCGCGGCGTGAAGGGCCTGGCGGCCGAGCGCGGGCGCGCCGGGCGGCGCCGGCCCGGCGCCGAAGAGGTACAGCCGCTCCCCCACGATGGGATGTCCCCGCAGGCCGGCCTGCACGCGGATCTGGTTACGCTTGCCGGTGACGAGCGAGACCTCGAGCAGCGCCGCCGCCTCGAACTGCTCGACGACGCGGTAGCGCGCGACGGCGTCCTTGGCGCGCGCGTCGCGCGGGTGCGAGCGGGTCTGGACCAGGCGCGTCTTGTCCCACGTGAGCCGGTCGGTCCAGGCGCCCGAGGACGGCCGCACGCGACCGCGCACGAGCGCCAGGTAGACACGCTCGGGCGCGTGGCGCTCGAACTGCCGCTTCAGCGCCGCCTGCGCGGCCGGGGTCTTCGCGAAGAGCACCAGGCCGCTCGTGTCGCGGTCGATGCGATGCACGACGAGCGCCCGCGCGCGCGGCGCGGCGCGCAGGTGGTCGTCGACCAGGTCGAGCAGCGTGACCTCGGCGCGCGCGTCGCCCGGCAGGGGCTCCACGAGCATGCCGGGCGGCTTGTCCGCCACGAGGATCGCTCGATCCTCGTGGGCCACCCGCAGGTGCCCGCGCACGGCCGCCACCTCGCGGTCCGCGCGGCGCGCGCTGCCGGGCCGGTCCTCCCACAGGCCGACCAGGTCGCCGGGCCGCAGCACGGCGCCCGCGTCGGCGAATGCCAGCTCGCGGCCGTTGAGGAACACCTTGCCGCGCGCGAGCCACTCGCGGGCCCGCGCGCGCGACGCGACCTCGGGACGCCGCGCCAGCCACGCGTCGAGGCGCCCCCCGGCGTCGTCCGGGCCGATCGTCCACTCGGTCATCGACGGTCGGCGCCGCCCTTCTTGCCGTAGAACGGCGTCATGTCGCGCTCGCCCCGCTCGAGGTACGGCACGCCCTTCGCCATCCACTCCGGCAGGGGCTTCCCGAGCAGGAAATGGTCGAAGTACTCGTCGAGGTGCACCGTCCAGTACCTTCTGGTTCACGCGCTGCCGGAGGCCGTGCTTCTCGCCGTTGAAGACGAACAGGTACGCCTCCTTGTGCAGCCGCCGCATGGCGCTGAAGAACTCGATCCCCTGGTACCACGGCACCGCGTCGTCGGCGTCGTTGTGGATGGTGAGGTACGGCGTCTGCACCTTCTCCACCCAGAAGAGGGGCGAGTTCTCGATGAACTGCAGCGACCGCTCCCACGGCGGCCCGCCGATGCGGCTCTGGGTCTTTTCGTACCTGGAAGGCGCGCGACATGCCCGAGCCCCAGCGGATGCCGCCGTACGCGCTGATCATGTCGGGCACGGCCGCGCCCGCCTCGACGGCGCGGAAGATGTTCGTGCGCGTGATCAGGTAGGTGATCTGGTACCCGCCCCAGCTGTGGCCCTGGATGCCCACGCGCGCCGGGTCCACGAACCCCATCGAGAGGACCTTCAGCACGGCCGGCACGACGCACTTCTCGGCGCTCTGGCCGGGGTAGCCGTCGTCGTACACGATGTCGGGCTCGAGCACGACGTAGCCGTTGCTGACGTAGCGGGTGACGTTGATGCTCGTGCCCGGCGCGGGCGGCACGTAGCGGTGCAGCCCCTGCGACAGCTTCTCGTAGATGTAGACCATCAGCGGGTACTTCTTCGCCGGGTCGAAGTGCTCCGGCTTCGTCAGGATGGCCTGCAGCGTCTTGCCGTCGGCGTTCACGTAGTCGATGAGCTCGGAGGTGCCCCACAGGTAGTCCTTCTGCTGCGGGTTCGCGTCGCTCACCTTCGCCATGTCGGCGAACGTCGCGTCGCTCGTCCACAGGTCGGGGAACTCCTCGAAGCGCGAGAGCGTGTAGACGAGGACGTCCGCGTCCTTCGCCTTGATCGGGCCGCCGAACGCCTTGTCGAGCATGACGATCTTCTGCGGCGCGGCCTGGCCGGCGAACGCCACGCGGTAGAAGCCGCTCGCCTTCGTCCGATCGTCGGTCGTGCGGAGCAGCAGCGGGTGGCCGGTCGGGATGGCCTTCTCGTCGGGGTCGAGGCGCTGGTAGCGGAAGACGAGACGCTCGGCGCGGCCCATGCCGCCCGTCAGCCGCCGGGCGTTGGTGCCGTCGGGCCGGACGGCCCAGATGTCGTAGCGGTCGTAGAGGAGCACGTCGGCGTCGCCGGACGTCCAGCCCGCCAGCCCGTAGGGCCGCGGCTGGCTCGGCGTGTCCCAGTCCTCCACCTCGAAGTGGACGCCGAGCGTCGCCGTGAGGTTCACGCGGCGGCCGTCGCGGATGCGGTACGTGTACCAGTTGTCGTCCCGATCGTCGAAGTAGGCCACGTACTGCGCGCCGGGCGAGAGCGTCGCGTCGAAGTACGCCTTCTCCAGGATGCGCGTGCGCGTGCCATCGGCCACGCTCACCGTGTAGAAGTCGTTGTAGCTGCCGTCCCACGAGATGAGCGGCAGGTACGGGATCGGCGACGCGCCGAGCCCGACGCTGGCGTCGTCGGCCAGCTCGACCTCGGGCATGTCGGCGGTGGCGAGCTGGGTGAAGCGCCGGTCGGACAGGCTCACCACGGCGCGGTAGCTGCGCTTGCGCTCCTCCTCGGCGCGCACCTTCTGCATCGGCTGCAGCAGCGGGTCCTTCCAGTTCCAGATGTCCACCTGCACCGGCTCGGGCGCGTCGGGCCCCGGCTCGGGCCGCGGCGTGGGCGCCGTGCCCAGGAACAGCCGGCCGCCGTCCTTCGAGAACTCCAGCGTGCCGTTCTGGCTCACCGACCATCCGGACGGCATGCCCGTGGTGGCCGACGAGACCAGCGCCGCGGCCTGACCGTCGGCCGCGCGCCAGAAGTACAGCGTGAAGGTCGGCGGGTTGGCGTCGTACGCGCCGCGATCGCTGACGAACGCCAGCTCGCCGCCCGACCGGTCGAACGTGAGGCCCGTGTAGACGCCCTTGCCCCGGGCGAGCGCCACGGTCGCGCCGTCGGCCGCGCGCACGAACGCGCCGTCGTCGTCGGGCGTCTTCGACGACACGGCGTAGGCGAGCCGGCTGCCGTCCCGGTTCCACTCGTACTCGGTCGCCTCGGGGATGGACGTCTCCTGGCCGGTCGCGAGCTGGCGGACGACGAGCTCGGTGCCCGGCTCGTGCTTCCGGTCCTTCTTCCCGCCCTCCGGCTTCGCGGCCGGCGGCTCCGCCGCCGGCTTCTCCTCGCGGGCGCCGGTCGTGGCGGGCGGCTCCTTCAGGTACGCGACGACGGCCGACGACTCCTCGGGCAACTCGAAGCTCTTCACCCGGTCGACGGCGGTGACGGCGCCCGTCGCCAGCGTCATGATGCCCAGGCCGCTCTTGGGCTGATCCTCCGGCTTCTTCTTGTCCTTCTTCGCCTGCTCGACCTCCGCGTTCGGCGGCACGATCGTGAAGACGACGAAGCGGCCGTCGGGCGTGATGGCGGGGCGCTCGCCGCGCGGGTACCGGTGCTCGACGCCGGTCTTCAGGTTCCGGGCAACCAGCTCGCCGTCGCCTTCCTCGGCCACCAGCGCGTAGACGAGCCACGTGCCGTCGCGCGACACCTCGGTGCCGCGAATCGACTTCCAGCTGTCGTAGGCGTCGTAGGAGACGGGCTTCTTGACGACCGCCTGCGCCGACGCGAGCGCGGCCGAGCAGACGACGAGCACGAGGACGATGGACAGCCGCCGCAACGAGGCTCGATGAGGCATGATTCCTACCTTGGTGGTCGCCGGGAGCCTTTCCGTGGCGATTTCCGTGGCGATTTCCGTAGTGATTTCCGTGGCCATTCCGTGGCTCATTCCCGCGCCATTATCCCCGAAGGCCCGCGCGCGCGGAAGGTCGTTGACCGGACCACCGCGGGCGTCCAGAATGCCCGCATGATCAAGCTCACCTTCGCGTGGATCGTCGCCGCCGGCGCCGTGCTCGTCCTGGCCGCCGCCGCGGGCGACGCGCAGGCGCCGAGGCCGCGGGCGCGCGACCTGGGCGTCGCGCCCGGCGTGTTCCCTCCGGGCCCCCTGGACGCCATCACCGACGTGGCCGGCGTGACGGTGGGACAGACCACCATCATCGAGGGCGACACCGTGCGGACGGGCGTGACCGCCATCCTGCCGCACGGCGGCAACGTCTTCCAGGACAAGGTGGCCGGGTCCGTGTTCGTCGGGAACGCCTTCGGGAAGCTGGCCGGCTCGACCCAGGTGCAGGAGCTCGGCACGATCGAGACGCCGATCGTGCTGACCAACACCTTGTCGGTCGGCACGGCGGTCGAGGCCGTCGTGGCCTACACGCTCGCCGAGCCGGGCAACGAGGACGTGCGCTCGGTCAACGCGCTCGTCGGCGAGACGAACGACGGCGGGCTGAACGACATCCGCGGCCTGCACGTCACGCGCGAGCACGTGCTCGCCGCCATCCGGTCGGCCGCGGGCGGCCCCGTGGCCGAGGGATCGGTGGGCGCGGGCACCGGAACGCAGGCGCTCGGGTGGAAGGGCGGCATCGGCACCGCGTCACGCCGGCTGCCGGCGCGCGACGGCGGCTACACGCTGGGCGTGCTCGTGCAGACCAACTTCGGCGGCGTGCTCACGATCGACGGCGCGCCGGTGGGGAAGATCCTGGGGCGCTACGCGTACAAGGACGCCGGCGCCGCGGCCGGCGACGGCTCCTGCATGATCGTCGTGGCGACCGACGCGCCGCTCGACGCGCGCGACCTGCGCCGCCTGGCGGCCCGCGCCGTGTACGGCCTCGCCCGCGTCGGCTCGTCCTACTCGAACGGCAGCGGCGACTTCGCCATCGCCTTCTCGACCTCGCCCGAGATGCGGTTCCGCTACGGCGAGACCGCCCCGCGCGCGCGCGCGATCCTGCCGACCGACGCCGTCTCGCCGCTGTTCGAGGCCGCGCTGGAGACGACCGAGGAGGCCGTCTACAACTCGCTGTTCCAGGCGACGACCGTCACCGGCATGGGCCACACCGCCAAGGCCATCCCGATCGACCGGGTGAAGGCGATACTGCAGAAATACAGGTAGTGCCCTAGTCTTCAGGCTTCCCCGGCAGCATCGCCTCGATGGGCTCGAGGCGCGGGCCGTTCTCGTCGCACACCGCGTAGGACGCCTCCGCGTACATGCCCACGGCGGCGTGCGCGCCTCGCGCGTCGAGGATGTAGAAGTTGATCCCGAAGTTGGGCAGGCCGCGGCTGTTGAGCAGCCGCTTCTCCACCGTGTTGGCCTGGATGCGCCTGAGCGCCTCCATGCCGGCGTCCTTCGGGGCGAGGCCGCGCCGCATCCCTTCCACGATCATGAACGAGCAGAGGTTGTAGAGGTTGGCCTCGCCGCGTCCGGTCGATCCGGCGGCGCCGATCTCGCCGTCGACGTAGAGGCCCGCGCCGAGGATCGGCGAGTCGCCGGCGCGCCCCGGGATCTTCCACGCCCAGCCGCTCGTCGTCGTCACGCCGCAGATCTCGCCCGCGGGGCCGATCCCGTTGCAGTTGATCGTGCCGTAGATGTGGTTCCGGTCGACGAGCCCTTCCGCGACCATCTCGCGCATGACCTTGCGCTCGATCTCCTCGCGCTTCTTCGGGTCGAGGTAGTGCTCGGGGTCCGTGCGCCGCTTCCACTCGAGCCAGAGCCGGCGCGACCGCGGCGTGTTGAGGTCGGCCTCGATCGTGAAGCCCACCTCGCGCGCGAAGTCCTGCGCGCCCTTGCCGACGAGCAGGAGGTGGTCGGTCTGCTCCATCACGGCCTTGGCGACGCGCGAGGGCGTGCGCACGCCCTCGAGGCAGGCCACGCCGCCGGCCTGCTTCCTCGGGCCGTGCATGCAGCACGAGTCCAGCTGCACGACGCCGTCGGCGTTCGGCAGGCCGCCGTAGCCCACGCTCGTCTCCTCGGGGTCGAGCTCGACGATGTTCACCCCCGCGATGACCGCGTCGAGCACGTCTTCGCCCTTCACGATCGCCTCGTAGGCGGTCTCGATGCACGTCTTCGTGCCGCCGTTCCTGTAGCGATGGCCGTTGGCGGACGACACGACGAGGGGCTTCACCGAGCGGGGCGTCATCATGGTCGAGCCCTGTCCGAACAGCGTGCGGGGCGTCGCCGCCGCGGCCGCGAGGCCCGCGGCGCCGGTCCGCACGAAGTCACGCCGGTTGAACCGTCTGGTCACGGCAGAGGCTCCTTCTTTGGGATTGGCGGGGCCCCCTGCACCCCGCCTGGCTCGTCGCTCGCGGGGACCCCATCGCCCCGCTCCGCGTCCTCGCTCGGCCGCCGGGGCTCGCCATTCGACATTCGACATTCCGCATTCGACCTTCGGAACGGCAGTCTAGCACCGGGCCCGGGGGTTTGACGCGCCGCGGCCCCGCGCATAGTATCGTGATGTTGTCCTCGTGAATCGCCACGTCACCATCGACACCATCCGTGAGGCGGCAGCGGCCGTGTACCGGGCCGCCGTCCGTACGCCGCTCGTCCGGCTCGACTACCCGGAGAGCGACGCCGAGATCTACCTCAAGCTCGAGACCCTGCAGCCGATCGGGTCCTTCAAGATCCGGGGCGCGTTCAACGCCGTCCGGCAGCTGGCGCCGGCCGAGCTGGCCCAGGGCGTCTGGACGATCAGCGCCGGCAACGCCGCGCAGGGCGTGGCCTTCGCAGCGCGCCTGGCGGGCGCCCGGTGCGCGATCCTGATGTTCGACACGGCGCCGGACACCAAGCGCCGGGCGGTCACCCGCCTCGGCGCGACGATCGTGCCGGCGTCCTACGACGAGTGCTGGCAGGCGCTCGAGGCGCGCGCCTCGTCCCGCATGCAGGGGTTCTTCGTGCACCCGTTCGACGACGACCGGTTCATCAGCGGGAACGGCACCATCGGGCTCGAGATCCTCGAGGACCTGCCGGACGTGGACGCGGTCATCGCGCCGCTCGGCGGCGGCGGCCTGCTGTCGGGCATCGCCTGCGTCATGCGCGCGCTGCGGCCCGAGGCGCGCGTCTACGCGGCGGAGCCGGCCACGGCCGCGCCGTTCGCGTTCTCGCTCGAGCGCGGCGCGCCGAGCCGGTACCCCGACTGGCAGGCGTCCTTCGTGGACGGCGCCGGCGGCAAGTCCGTCCTCCCGACGATGTGGCCGATGCTCTCGACCTGGCTGGCGGGCTCGTTCGTCGTGCCGCTGGAGGAGGTCGCCGAGGCGATGCGCCTGACGGCCGAACGGGCGCGCGTGATTGCCGAGGGCGCCGCCGGGTGCGCGATCGCCGCCGCCGTCTCGGACCGCCCGCGCCGCGCCGGCCACCGGAAGATCATGGCGGTCGTCTCGGGCGGCAACATCGATCTGCCGAGGTTCGCGGAAGTGATCGGCGCGTGCCGATCCGCCGCGTCCGAGTCCCGAGTCCCAAACCCCGAGCCCCGACAGGATCAGAAATCCCTGTGACCCCTTCGACCTTCGGACCGTCGTCGCTGCCCCCCCTGCCCGACCGCCTGGCCCGGATGAACGAGCTGGCTTACGACCTCTGGTGGAGCTGGAACCACCACGCGCGCGACGTGTTCCGGCGCCTGGACTACCCGCTCTGGCGGCGGACCGCGCACAACCCCGTGCGGATGCTGCGCCAGGTCGCGCCCGAGCTGGTGGACCGCGCGGTGAAGAACCCCGGCTTCGTCAACCTCTTCAACGCGACGCTCGTCGCGCTCGACGAAGCGCACAACGGCGGCGACACGTGGTGGCGCCAGCGCTTCCCCGACGTGGCGCGGCGGCCGATCGCGTACTTCTCGGCCGAGTTCGCGTTCCATCAGTCGCTGCCGATCTACGCCGGAGGCCTCGGCGTGCTGGCGGGCGACCACCTCAAGGAAGCGAGCGACCTCGGCGTGCCGCTGGTGGCCGTCGGGTTCATGTACCCGCAGGGCTACTTCCACCAGACGGTGTCGGCGGAGGGCTGGCAGCAGGAGGTCTACGAGCAGATCGACTGGGCGGACGCGCCGATCCAGCCCGCGCTGACGCCGGCCGGCAAGCCCTGCATCATCGCCGTGCCGCTCGGCACGCGCAGCGTGCTCGTGCAGGTGTGGCGGGTGCGGCTGGGCCGCGTCGATCTCTACCTGCTCGACACCGGCCTGGAGGAGAACGCGCCGTGGGACCGCGAGCTGACCGCGCGGCTCTACGGCGGCGACCGCGAAACGCGCATCCAGCAGGAGATCGTGCTGGGCATCGGCGGGGTGCGCGCGCTGCGCGCGCTCGAGATCGACCCGGGCGTGTGGCACCTCAACGAGGGCCACGCCGCGTTCGTCGTGCTGCAGCGCATCCGCGAGCAGATCGACCTGGGCCGCACCTTCCTCGAGGCGCTCGCCGAGGTGCGGCGGACGACCGTCTTCACCACGCACACGCCGGTGCCGGCGGGCCACGACGCGTTCCCGTTCCAGCTCGTCGAGCAGCACCTCGCCGGCGCGTGGGGCACGCTCGGCGACCATCGTGACGCGTTCCTCGCGCTGGGGCACCACGACAACGGCACCGGCCCGCTCTTTAACATGACCGCGCTGGCGCTCCGCGCGGCGGCCAACGTCAACGCGGTGAGCGAGTTGCACGGTCGGGTCACCCGCGACATGTGGGCGCCGCTCTGGCCGGCCCGCGAGGAGGCCGACCGCGCCATCCAGGTCGTCACCAACGGCGTGCACATCCCCACCTGGCTGTCGGCGGACATGACGCGCCTGCTCGAGCGCTTCCTCGGCAGCGAGTGGCTCGAGCGCGAGGACGACCCGGACTTCTGGGAGGGCGTGCTCGGCATCCCGGACGAGGAGATGTGGGCCGTCCGCCAGCAGCTGCGCGCCAACCTGTTCGTCTTCGTGCGCGAGCGGGCCCGCCGGCGCTGGGTCGAGGAGCAGGTCGGCGCCAACCGCGTGGTGGCCGCCGGCACCCTGCTCGACCCCGCGTCGCTCACCATCGGGTTCGCCCGGCGGTTCACCAGCTACAAGCGGCCCGAGCTGCTCTTCCACGACCCGGCGCGCCTCGCGCGCATCCTGAACGCGCCGCGCCAGCCCGTCCAGATCGTCTTCGCCGGCAAGTCGCACCCGGCCGACGACCAGGGCAAGCGGCACCTGCAGCGCGTCTACAGCCACGCCGTCGACCCGGCCTACGGCGGCCGCGTGGCCTTCGTCGACGACTACGACCTTCACGTCGCGCACTACCTGGTGCAGGGCTGCGACGTCTGGCTGAACACGCCGCGCAAGCCCAACGAGGCGAGCGGCACGAGCGGCATGAAGGCCGCCATGAACGGCGTGCCGCACCTGAGCATCGGCGACGGCTGGTGGGCCGAGGGCTACACGGGCCAGAACGGGTGGCTCATCGACGGCGGGCCGGCGGGGACCGACGAGGAGACCGACGCGCGCGACGCCGACGCCCTCTACCGCCTGCTCGAGGAGCAGATCGTCCCGACCTTCTACGACCGCGAGGACCAGGGCCTGCCCCGGCGGTGGGTCGGCCTGGTGAAGGAGGCGATCCGCTCGGTCACGCCGCGCTTCTCGTCCCGGCGGATGCTCAAGGAATACGCCGAGCGCATGTACGCGCCGGCGCTCGGCCAGAAGTCGTAGGGGCGACCTGCCGGGTCGCCCCTCCAGCGGTCAGCGGTCAGTGGTCAGACTCCTGACCGCCTGCCCCTGACCGCTGGCCTCCGGCCTCCGGAAGGGACTACAATCCGGGATCATGTCGCGCAAGACCGTCGCACAGTCGCGCTGCGCCCTCTGCGGGGCCAAGGACGTCTCGGAGCCGAGGGGCGAGGAGCGCTACTGCCGCGACTGCTGGGACAAGAAGATCGCCGTCGAGGAAATCGTGGCGCGCGAGTTCTCGCTCAAGCGCTACATCCGCGCCCACTCGGCCGAGAAATACCTCATCTATCACTCCACCCAGAAGCGCCCCTGCGGCCAGCTCATCGTCATCGACGACGGCTACGACCTGTTCCTGTCGATGGTGCTCTACCCGAGCTTCGCGTGGGACGAGCCCGCGTACCACCTCGAGGGCGACCCCGAGGGCCGGACGTTCGCCGAGATCCTGGTGGACGTCGTGGCGGCCGAGGTGATCGAGCCGTGGGGCGGCGGCAAGTGGCATCTCGAGATCTTCCGCGCGTCGAACCCCGAGCCCGAGGACTGGAACGGCGAGATTTAGCGCTTGGGGCCTGGCGCCTGGTGCGGGGTGCGCCCCGGATGGGTTGAGCACACCGCACGCAGGGATCTATAATCCCTGCGATAGGTTCGGTTGAATGCCTGGGAGGGCGCCAATGAAACGCCTCGAATTCTTACTGTTGACTGCAATTATCGGAACTGGCCTCGTCGCCGTCGGCTGCGGGAGCTCTTCGACGAGCGAGACGACGCCGCCGGCCACGGCCGCGGCGGCCGCACCGGCCGACGCGGGCACGCCAGCCGCGCAGCCGGCAGCCTCCACCGAGCCCGCGGCGACCAGCGAACCGTCACAGGCGGGCGCGAGCGATGCCGCGGCGGCTGATCAGGACGCCTCGAAGGAGCAGGAGCCCGAGCGGCGGTTCGTGCCGCCGATCCGCGGCACGGCCGACATCGAGATCCTCGCGCCGAAGACCAAGGTGGTCGGCAGCGACGTCATCACCACGATGAAGGTCCGCAACGCGTCGACCGGCGCCATCGCGATGCTGCGCGTCGACGAGACGTGGTACGACAAGGCCGGCGACGCCATCGCCGGCGACACCTACCGCCAACGCAAGCTGTTTCTGCCGGGCGACGTGATCGACATCGAGCTGCGGTGCCCGAAGAACTCGAGGTACTTCCAGAACCAATTCCAGTTCACGCACGCGAACGGCAAGATCGACGTGAAGACGGTCAAGTCGTTCCCGAAGACCGAGGAAGGCAAGTAGGGGACGGCGGCCTCAGACCGCGGGCGGCCTCAACGGCCGCCCGCCGCGTCCTTCACGAAGCTCACCTCGCCATCGTTGCGCGGCACCTTCACCAGGTGGAATGGCGACGTGATGACCTGCGCGAGCATCATGTCCCGCCCGGGCGTGGTCTCCGTGTAGTGGACGACCACCTTCCCCGCCGCCTCCTTCACCCCCGTGATCTCCACCGCGTAGCCCCCGGTGTTGCGCGCGCCCAGGAAGACGCCGACCACCATTTCGCGGTCGAAGTCCACCGCGGGCACCTCGGCGTCCGCCCCGGCGTGCTGGCGCCACAGCGCGTCCCAGTCGGCGGCCGCGCGGACCACCACCTGCCGCGGCTGCATGACGCCGCTGACGCCGCCGCGCGCGATCGTAGTCATGGGCATGGGCATGGGCATGAACGCCTCGAGCAAGACGGTTGCGAGCACGAGCGATACCATCGCAGCCTCCCCGTCATGAAAGACAGGGGCGCGCCCGGTGCGGGGCGCCCCTACGGCACGCGCGCCGCCGCGTCGACGACGCGGAACTGCACTTCGCGCGTCACCGGGTCGCCGCCGAGGCGCGACCGCGCCTCGACGCGCAGCACGTAGAGGCCCGGCGCCACGTCCTTGAGCGGGATCTCCGCCGTGTAGCCGTACCCGCCGCGCGTCCCGCCGAGCTCGCTGCTCTGCCGCACGTCCTCCGTCTTGTAGACCACGTGCCCGTCGTCGGCGAGGACGGAGGCCGTGATGTCCACGCTGTGCGGCGTCCCGGGCTTGTTGTCGTAGACCTCGGTGAAGATCGCCAGCGCGTCGCCGGCCGCGAAGGTGCGCGCGGTCGTCGGCGGCGCGGGCAGGACCTTGGCGAGCTCCGGGTCGGCCTTGGGCGTCGGCGTGCCCGCCGCGGCGCCCGAGGTGAGGACGAGGCCGCTCATCATCAGCGGCGCGTCGGTGAAGTCGGGCACGACGAGGTCGTAGAGGACGCTGCCGACGCGGCTCGCGTTCTGCTCGTGCGCCGCGATCCGCAGCTGGTAGTGCCCCGGCGGGAGCGACACGCGCGAGAGGAACCGGACGCCGTGCTGCAGGACGAACGCGTGGGTCTCGGGGCGCAGGTCGAGCTTCACGGCGTTGTGGTCCCCGCCCCGGATCTTGCCGGACTGGTCGATCGCCTGCATGGACATCTCGAGGTCGTCCACGAACCGCCCGCCGCGCTCGGCGAAGGCGAAATCGGTGCCGGGCACCTCGACGGCCACCAGCACCGAGGCGTCGGGCTCGGCGCCCTTGAACGGCGCCGCGAACGCGTCGAGCGTCAGGCCGCTGATCGGCAGCGGGCTCGCCAGCGCGTCGCGCAGGGCCGCCGACACGGTCTTGTCGCCCGCGGCCGGCTTCTCGGGCCTCCCCTTCGGCGCCACGTAGCCCCGGCGCGCCTTCACCGTGTAGCCCGGCCGCGTCACCCGCACCTCGAGCCTCCGGAACTTGCCGTTCCGCTTCTCGTTCGTCGGGTAGTACCCGAGGACGTAGTACGTGCTGCTCTCGCGGACGATCCGCGAGAAGGCGCTCGCGAAGTCGTTCGAGCTGACCGAGGCGAACCCGCCCGTCTCGTCGGCGAGCACGTGCAGGCTGTCCTGCGACCGGCGCAGCTCGTCGATGAAGGTCGACGCCGTGATGCTGTTGTCGTCGGGCATCGCCTGGACCTCGATCATCTCGTCGCCGAGGTTGGTCAGGCCGCGCGGGTCGATCGCGTAGATGTTCACGTTCGCGCGGGTGGCGGCGGCGATGACGTCCTGCGTCGCCGTGATGACCGTCGAGGCGTAGGGGTTGTCGAACGGGTTGCGGATGTCGTAGTCGATCCCCTCGCTGAAGTACACGACCGCCTTGCGCCGGCCGCGGATGCCGGCCATCCAGTCGGCGAGGTTCTTCAGGATGTCGAGCGACGACTGCGCCTTGTAGCCCCGCTCGAAGTCGTCCGGATCGGTGAGCTTGCTGCCCCCGTTCGGCGAGTCGCGCTGCAGGAAGTACTGGTCGATCTTGTTCATCGTCGCCGACCGCACCTTCTGCCCCATGAACTTGTCGATCGCGTCGACCAGCAGCGTGCGGTTGCTCGTGAAGTCCTGCGCGGCGTCGGAGCGCCCGCCCGTCTCGAGCACCGCCGTCATGTCGTTCGCCCCGATGTACCGCTCGACGAACTGGCGCGCGGCCTGCCGCACGCGCGCCGAGTGCAGCGGGTTGGTGTGCAGGTCGTCCAGCACCAGCACGTACACCCGGCCGTTGAACGGCTGCGCGTTGCTCTGCACGTCGCGCTCGATCGGCGTCGCCTTGAACAGCGGGCGCTCCGCCCGCTCGATCGGGATGTCCACCAGCGAGAAGACCGAGACCGGCTGCGGCTTGCCGTCCTCGAGCACCTGGAAGTCGTCCTTCGTCAGATCCCGCACGAGGTGTCCCTGCGCGTCGGTGACGATGGCGTCCACCTCGACGTAGTTGACGTCGAGCTTGAAGGTGACAGCCGGCTGCTCGCGCCCCGGCGGCGCCTGGGCCGGCTGGCCCTGGGCGAGCACGGCGGCCACGAACGCCACGACGAGGCCGATCGAAACGAAGGCTCTTCGCATATCTACGCTTTAGACGTCCCGGGCGGCCGATTGGGCCGGCGCGCTGGCCGGCCGGCCCGTCGGCTCCAGGTCCGGATAACTGGGGCAGGCGCCAGAAACTGACTCAAGTGGTGATTATAAACCTGATGGGACTGGGGGCTGGGGGCTAGGGGGTACGTAGCGCAGGGCTTCAGCCCTGCGCGTCGCACGCCTGAAGGCGTGCGCTACAAGCCCCAAGCCCCAAGCCTCGAGCCCTACCCCTTAATCACTCCCATCGGCCTCAGCTGCGCCACCCGGCGGGCCAGGCCGGCCGCGTCGACGACCCGCACGACGTCGGCCACGTCCTTGTAGGCGTCGGGCATCTCCTCGGCGACGGTCGCCAGGCCCGCCGCCATCACCTCGACGCCCCGCGCGCGCATCTCCTCGATGAGCGGCCGTCCCCGGGCCGCGCGCTTGGCCTGCGTCCGGCTCATCCGCCGGCCCGCGCCGTGGCACGCCGACCCGAACGTCTCGTCGAGCGCGCGGGGCATCCCCACCAGCACGTACGAGTAGCGGCCCATGTCCCCCGGAATCAGCACGGGCTGCCCCACGTCGCGGTAGGCGGCCGGCGTCTGCGGGTGCCCCGCGGGATAGGCGCGGGTCGCGCCCTTGCGGTGCACGCAGAGCTCGCGCCGCCGGCCTTTCACGGTGAAGGTCTCGAACTTGGCGATGTTGTGGCAGACGTCGTAGATCACGCGGATGCCCGTCCGATCGGGCGCCACGCCCAGCGCCGCCGCGACGCTCTCGCGCACCCAGTGCCCCATCACCTGCCGGTTCGCGAACGCGAAGTTGGCCGCGGCGGCCATCGCCGCCAGGTAGGCGCGCCCCTCGGCGGAGCGGATCGGCGCGCAGCACAGCTGCCGGTCGGGCAGCTCGATGCCGTGCCGGCTCGCGGCGTCCACCATCCCGCGCAGGTGCTCCTGGCACACCTGGTGCCCCAGGCCGCGCGACCCGCTGTGGATCATGACGGTGACCTGGTCCCGGGAGAGGCCGAACGCCGCCGCCACCGTCTCGTCGTACACCTCGGCCACGTACTGCAGCTCGGCGAAGTGGTTGCCCGATCCGAGCGTGCCGAGCTGCGTGCGGCCCCGCTCCAGCGCGCGGTCCGACACGAGATCCGGATCCGCGCCGGGCAGGCGGCCGCCCTCCTCGACGACCTCCAGGTCGGCCCGCTCGCCGAAGCCCTCCTGCACGGCCCAGCGGGCGCCGTGCTCGAGCACGCGGCGGAGCGCCGGCAGGCTCAGCGCGAGGTCGCGCCGGCGGCTCCCGACGCCCGTCGGCACGTTGCCGTACATCCCGGCCACGATGGCGCGCAGGTGCGGGAGGACGTCCGTTCGGCTCAGACCTGAGCCGAGGAGGCGGACCCCTCAATTGATGTCGTATCCGACGCCGCCGGGCGAGACGACGCCGTCCACCGCGTCCATCGCCGCGACGCCGCCGATGGGAAATCCGTAGCCCCAGTGGATGTCGGGCATCGCGAGCGACGCCCCGACGATGCCGGGCAGGTGGGCCACGTTGCGCACCTGCTCGAGGCACGGGTCGTGGCGGATCTCCTCGATCAGGCGGTCGTCCGCGTAGACGATCCCGTCGACGCGCATGCCGCCCGCGCGCGGGATGCGCCACCGGTTCGCGTCGAGGCGTTCGAGAGTCACAGGCTCAGGGCTCATGGCTTACGGCTCATCTCTTAGATCGGCGGGGCCCCCTGCACCCCGCCTGGCTCGGTCGCTCGCGGGGACCCCATCGCCCCGCTCCGCTCCCTCGCTATCTTGTGCTCACGCCCACCGCGCGAGTACCCAGGTACCCAGTACCGTCAACGTTAGACATCGAAGACGACCACCGTCTCGACCCCGTCGGCGGTCTCCCGGATCGCGAGCTGATGATAGGTCACGCCCTTCACCAGCGCCCTGACCCGGTGGCGGGCCTCGTCGAACGGCTCGCCGACGCTCCCCGCCTCGAGCCGCCAGACGCCGCCCGTCCGGCGGACGCGGGCGTCGGCGCGGGCGGTCAGCCAGCCATCCGTGTCGAAGCGGCACACCAGCTCGGTGAGCCAGTCGACGAGGAGCAGGTCAGGCGCGGACGCCTCGAGCGCCAGCTCGACGCGCCGGTCGGCGCGGACGCCGGGCGCCTCGACGACGGTCGCGGTCAGGGCGGCGGCCGCCTCCTCGAAGAGCCGGTCGAGCGAGGCGGCGGTGACGCGCACGGCCACGTCGGCGGTGTGATCGAGGAACTGATACGGCATGAAATCCAGACCTCCCGGGGCCGGCGAGCGTCCAAGTACCAGTCTACCCGGGCACGGGCGGCCGGGGGACGGCCGGGGCTGCTATACTCGTAAGACACCGGATCGGCCTCAAGATGCGCGGCCTCCAGACGTCCTGGCCTGGCTGGCGCCCAGGTGACCGCCCCCGGGCAGGCATTACGGAGAGACACGAGCATGTCCACGCGAAAGACCACGTTGTTCTATACCGTGCTCGTCGCGATCGCCTCACTCGCGGTGGGGATGGTCATCGCGTCACGGCTGGATCTGTCGCCGGCCTCGTCAGCCGAGATGCTGATGTCGAGCCCGGCCGTCAACAGCGCCCCGCTCGACGGGCCGATCGACGCGCTGACGTTCCGCCGCATCGCGCAGGCCGTCACGCCGGCGGTGGTGAAGATCCGCACCGAGTCGACGGGCAGGCAGGATCAGATCGGCGACGACCTGCTGCGGCGCTTCTTCGGCCAGGGCCAGCAGCCGCCGCAGGGCCGGGACGCCCCGGTGCAGCAGGCCACCGGCACGGGCTTCGTGATCGACAGTGACGGCTACATCCTGACGAACAACCACGTCGTGGAAGACGCCGACAAGATCTTCGTGATCCCGTACGGCGCGGGGCGCACCGAGGAGTACGAGGCGGAGCTCGTCGGCCACGACTCGCTGACCGACAGCGCGCTCATCCACCTGAAGCAGAAGCCGGCCGAGACGCTGAGCGTCGTGAAGTTCGGCGACTCGGATCAGATCCAGCCCGGCGACTGGGTGATGGCGATCGGCAGCCCGTTCGGGCTCGACCACACGGTGACCGTGGGCGTGATCAGCGCGAAGGGCCGGCCGGCCGGCGGCGTCCCGGGGCGCGAGCAGGACATGCTGCAGACCGACGCGGCGATCAACCCGGGGAACTCGGGCGGGCCGCTGCTCAACATCCGCGGCGAGGTCGTCGGCATCAACACGTCGATCATCTCCGACCAGCGGCAGGCGAACCTCGGCATCGGCTTCGCGATGCCCATCAACACGATCCGCGACATCCTGCCGCAGCTGCGCCAGGGCAAGGTCATCCGCGGCGTGATCGGCGTGCAGATCAGCAAGGACCCGATCTCCCAGCAGGCGGCCCAGCAGTTCGGCCTGCCGAGCCGCAGCGGCGCGGTGGTCAGCACCGTGACCGACGGCGGCCCCGCCGCCAAGGCCGGCATGCAGCCCGGCGACGTCGTCGTCGAGTTCGGCGGCAAGCCGGTGACCAGCAGCGACGATCTGGTGGACATGGTCGTGCACACCAAGCCGGGCAGCACGGTGCCCGTCGTCATCTACCGCGACAAGGCGCGGCAGACGCTGCACGTCACCATCGACGAGCTGAACCTCGAGGCCGAGCAGGGCCAGTCGGCTGGCGGCGGCCCCGAGGAGCCGACGCAGACCGGCCTCGGCATGGAGCTGCAGGCGCTCACGCCCGATATCGCCCGCCAGCTCGACGTGCCCAACGGCCGCGGCGGCGCGGTGGTGACGCGGGTCGAGCGGCGCAGCCCGGCCGAGAACGCCGGCATCGCGCGCGGCGACGTCATCCTCAAGGTGAACAACCAGGAGGTGACGGGCCTGCCGCAGGTGACCCGCGAGCTGCAGCGCGCCCCGTCGGGCGACGTCGTCTTCCTGCTCATCTGGCGCGGCGGACAGGAAGTGTTCGTCACTGTCAGCAAGCCCTGACGGGCAGCAGGTTCGGGAGGTTCGGGGGTGCTCGGGTTCCGAGGTGCTCGGGTTCGGCTGCCACGCCGAACCCGAGAACTTCCGAACCTGGAACCTCCGAACCCTTCGAACCCTTCGGACCCTTCGAACCCGGAACCCGCGAACCCGGAACCCGCGAACCCGGAACCCGCGAACCCGGAACCCGCGAACTCGAACCCGGGAACCGGAGAACCCGAGCACCCGCGAACCCCCGAACCAACTTTGGACGCGCTCTCCGATCTGATTTCGTCCCGTATTCGCACCGACGGGCCTCTCCGCGTCGACGAGTTCATCGACCTCGCGCTCTACCATCCCGAGCTCGGCTACTACTCGACGGCGCCGCAGCGCTCTGGCCGCGCGGGGGACTTCTTCACCAGCGTGGACGTCGGTCCGCTCTTCGGCCGTCTCGTGGCCGTGCAGCTCGCCGAGATGTGGCGGTTCCTCGACCGGCCGGCGGCGTTCGACCTCGTGGAGGCGGCGGCGGGCAACGGCCGGCTGGCGCGCGACGTGCTCGACGCGGCCGCGGCCGACGACGCCGCGTTCCACGCGGCCGTGCGGCTGCACCTGGTGGAGACGAGCGCGCGGGCGCGCGGCGCGCAGCGCGCGGCGCTCGGGCCGCACGCGGCGAAGCTGGCCTCGAGCGGCCCCGACCTGCCCGCGTCGTTCGCCGGGGCACTCCTCGCCAACGAGCTGCTCGACGCGCTGCCGCCGCGGGCGGTGGTCATGCGCGAGGACGGTCTGCGCGAGCGCGTGGTGACCCTCTCGGGCGGCGCGTTCGTCGAGGCCGACGGCCCGCCGGCCCCGCCGGAGGTCGCGGCCTACCTGGAGCGCGTCGGCGCCCGGCTGGAGCCGGGCTGGCGCGCCGAGGTGAACCTCGCCGCCGAGCGCTGGGTGTCCGAGGCGGCGCGGCGGCTGTCGCGCGGGTTCCTGATCGTCATCGACTACGGCCACGAGGCCGCCACCCTCTACGCCGCCTCACACGCCGCCGGCACGCTGACCTCGTTCAGCCGGCACGCGAGCGACCCGGCGGCCGGCGGCTGGCTGAAGGCGCCGGGCACGCAGGACATCACGGCGCACGTCGATCTGACGGGCGTCCGTCTCGCGGCCGAGCGCGAGGGCCTCGAGACGCTCGCGGCGCTCGACCAGACCTACTTCCTGCTGGGGCTCGGCGCGGCCGATCGACTGGCCGATCGGACGGGCGACGAGGTGGCCGACCTCAAGCGCCGCCTGGCGCTCAAGACCCTGCTCCTGCCCGGCGGCCTCGGCAGCACCCACAAGGTCCTCGTCTTCGGCCGGGGCGTCGGCCGCCCCGCCCTGAAGGCCACCTCCTTCTCCCACCGCTTGACGTAGCCCGTTCTGCGGGCCTCTCCGTGGCGATTTCCGTGGTCATTCCGTGGCGATTTCCGTGGTCATTCCGGTGATATCCTTCCCCGCATGCACAGGCTCCCCAGGTACGCGCTGGCCGGCGTCGCCGTGATGGTGATTTCGGAAGTGGGGATGCTCTTCGGAGTCGAGCCGTTCGCGAGCTTCAACACCCCGATCGCCTGGACCGGCTACATCCTGCTCGTGGACGGCCTCGTGTGGCGCTGGCGCTCCGACTCGTGGCTGCAGAGCGCGCCCGCCGAGTTCCTCTTCCTGGCCGTCTTCTCCGTGCCGCTCTGGCTGATCTTCGAGCTCTACAACCTCTGGATCCAGAACTGGCACTACGTCGGCCTGCCGGAGAACCTGTGGCTGCGGCTGCTCGGGTTCGGCTGGTCGTTCGCCACGATCTGGCCCGCGATCTTCGAGACGGGCGAGCTGGTGTCGGTGATTCGCGATCACCGTGCGCCGCCCAAGCGGGGCATCGACGGGCCGTGCCCGCCGAAGCTGACGGGCGGCCAGATCGCGTCGATCGTCGCGGGCGCGGCGATGCTCGTCTGGCCCCTGGTCTGGCCGTCGCCCTACCTCGCCGCGCCGGTGTTCCTGGGCTTCACCTTCCTGCTGGACCCGATCAACGCGAGGCTGGGCGGGCGCACGCTGTGTTGCGATTTCGGGTACGGGCGGGTCCGGCGGGCCGAGAATCTGGCCATCGCCGGCCTCGTCTGTGGTGTACTCTGGGAGTTCTGGAACTACTGGGCGCGGAGCAAGTGGGTTTACACCGTGCCCATCATGCAGAACTGGAAGCTGTTCGAGATGCCCATCGCCGGTTACCTCGGGTTCCCGGCGTTCGCGCTCGAGTGCTTCACGATGTATGTGACCATCCGCTGCCTGCTGTGGCGTGGCCGGGCGCGGACGATTGCGATATAGGGGCACTCATGGCGCCGACGATGATCGAGCGGGAAGTCAAGCTGGCGTTCGCCTCGGCCGACGACGCGCGTGCCGCGATCCTGGCGACGGGCGCCAGCCCGCTGCACGGGCGCCGGCTGCAGGAGGACTGCCTGCTCGACGACGAGAACGAGACGCTCCGGCGCCGGCGGTGCGTGCTGCGCATCCGGGCCGAGGCGGGCAAGAGCCGTGTGACCTACAAGGGCCCCGTGCAGCCGGCGGCGGCCGTGAAGACGCGCGAGGAGCTCGAGACGGTGGTGGGCGACGGCACGGTGCTCCAGCAGGTGCTCGAGGAGCTCGGCCTGCACGTCTGGTTCCGCTACCAGAAGTACCGCGAGGAGTTCGCGCTCGAGGACGTCGTCCTGGCGGTGGACGAGACGCCCGTCGGCGTGTTCGTGGAGATCGAGGGGTCCGAGGCCGGCATCTCGGCCGCCGCGCAGGCCATCGGGCACGGGCCCGAGGACTACCTGCTCGACTCCTACCGCGCGCTCTACCTCAAACGCCGCGAGTCCTTCGGCCTCGAGGGACCCGACATGCTGTTCGACGAGCCCTGACCGCTGAAATGGCCGGCGGTCGCGGGGTAGGGGCGACCTGGCAGGTCGCCCCTACGGAGAGAATCACGGCTTTCACCGATCGCGCGCTCGTGCTGGCGGCCGGGCGCGGCACGCGGCTCGGCGTCCTCTCGTCGCTGCGCGCGAAGCCCGCTCTGCCCGTCGCCGGCCGGCCGCTCATCCACCGCACGCTCGCGTGGCTCGCGCGCCAGGGGGTCCGCGACGCGGTCGTCAACCTGCACCACCGGCCCGAGACGATCACGGCGCGCGTGGGCGACGGCGCCGGCCTCGGCGTGCGCGTGCGCTACTCGTGGGAACGGCCGCTGCTGGGGTCGGCGGGCGGCCCGCGGCGCGCGCTGCCGCTGCTCGACGCGCCGCGGTTCTGGCTGATCAACGGCGACACGCTGCACGCGCTGGACCTCGAGCCCATGCACGCCGCGCACGTCGCCGCCGGCGCCAAGGTGACGATGGCGCTCGTGCCGCACCCGCGGCCCGACCGCGACGGCGGCGTCGTCGTCGAGCGCGGGCGCGTCGTCCGGTTCGTGCCGCGCGGGACACCCGGAGAGTCGTTCCACTTCATCGGCGTGCAGCTGGTCGAGGCGGACGTCTTCGCCGGCCTCCCCGACGGCGTGCCCGCTGAATCGGTGTCGGGCGTCTACCGGGCGCTGATCGGGGACGACCCGTCGTCGATCGCCGCCTACGTGAGCGACGCGCCGTTCCACGACATCGGCACGCCCGGGGACTACCTGGCGACGTCGCTCGTCGTGGCGCGGGCCGAGGGCCTGGGCGATCGGCTGCCGCCGGGACGCGGCGCGCGCATCGACCCGGGCGCGCGCTTCGTCCGGACCGCGGTCTGGGACGACGTCGAGATCGGCCCGGACGTCGAGCTGACCGACTGCATCGTCGGCGACGGCGCGTCGGTGCCCGCGGGCACCCGCCTCGCGGGCCGCGTGCTGGTGCCCGCCACGGCGACGGACGCGCCGGACGGCGCCGCGCGCCTGGGCGAGCTCTTCGTCAGTCCCTTGTCGGAGGACGATCGCGCATGACCACGAGCCACGAGATGGACGCCGTCACGGGGCGCGTCCAGGCGTACCTGGAAGCCAGCGGGTTCGCCGCGCGCGGCGCGCGCGCGGTCTCGCTGACCGGCGACGCGTCGGACCGTCGCTACTACCGCGTGATCGTGCCGAAGGCCCCGTCGGTGGTCCTGGCGCTCTACCCCGAGCCGTTCGAGTTCGAGTCGCTGTCGTTCGTCAACGTGGCGCGGCTGCTCGAGCGGATGCCGGTGCCGATCCCGGGTCTGCTCGGCCACCACGACGCGCTGGGCGCCGTGCTGCTGGAGGACCTCGGCGACGTGACGCTGCAGGCGCACGTGGGCGCGGCGCCGGCGCCCGCGCACGCCGCGCTCTACCGCGAGGCGGTCTCGCTCATCGCCACCGTGCAGCAGCGGGGCTTCGAGCTGGCCGACCCCGCGTTCGTGCCCTACGGCGTGGCGTTCGACGTCGAGAAGCTGACCTGGGAGCTGGAGTTCTTCCTGAAGCACTTCGTGGCGGCGTATCGTGGCGTCACGCTCGACGCCGCCGCCCTCTCGGCGGCCCGCGAGGAGTTCGGCGCGATCGTCGAGGAGCTGGCCGCCGAGCCGCGGGTGCTCTGTCACCGCGACTACCACAGCCGCAACCTGATGCTGCACCGGGGCCGGCTGTACCTGATCGACTTCCAGGACGCGCGCATGGGGCCGGACACCTACGACCTGGTGTCGCTGCTGCGCGACTCGTACGTGGACCTGCCCGAGGGCGCCGTCGACGACCTGATCGCGTACTTCCTGGCGCTCAAGGGGCAGACGGCGCGGGCGGACGCGTTCCGCGAGCGGTTCGCCGTCATGGCGCTGCAGCGGAACCTGAAGGCCCTGGGCACGTTCGGCTACCAGACCGCCGCGCGCGGCAACCCCGTCTACATCCAGTACATCCCGCGGACCCTGCGCTACGTGCGCGACAACCTCGCCCGCGAGCCGCGCTTCGGCCGGCTGCGCGAGGTGCTGGCCGCCCATCTCGAAGAGCTGCGCTGAAAAGCTGTTAGAATCGTTCGCTCATGCGCTTCGGCATCTCGACGCATCTCGTTCACGGCGTGCCCCTCGCCCGGGAGCACCTGGCCGACATCGCGGCGCACGGCTTCGAGGAGATCGAGCTGTTCGCCACGCGGTCGCACTTCGACTACCACGACGAGGAAGCCGTCGCGCGGCTCGCGGGGTGGCTCGAGGACACGGGGCTCGCGCTGCACAGCGTGCACGCGCCCATCTCGCGGTCGTTCGTCGGCGGCGTGTGGAGCCCCCCGCTGTCGAACGCGTCGAGCGACGCGGCCGCGCGGCGGGACGCGGTCGCCGAGACGCTCGCGGCGCTCGGCGTCGCGCGCCGGCTGCCGTATCCGTATCTGGTGCTGCACCTGGGCGTGCCCGACACGCTGGCTTCGACGCCCGGCGTGAACAGCGCGGACGCGGCGCGGCGCAGCCTCGAGGAGATCCACGCGGCCGCGGCGCCGCTCGGCGTGCAGGTGGCCGTCGAGGTGATCCCGAACGCGCTGTCGCGCCCCGAGGTCCTCGTGCGGCTGCTCGAGGACCAGCTCGAGTTCCCCGACGTGGGGCTCTGCCTCGACTACGGGCACGCGTTCCTCCTCGGCGACGTCGTGGACGCCATCGAGGAGGTGTCGGGCCACCTGGTGACGACGCACCTGCACGACAACGGCGGCCGGACCGACGACCACCTGATGCCGTTCGACGGCGGCATCGACTGGGCCGCAGCGCTGATGGCGACCCAGAAGGTGGGCTACGACGGCACGCTCATGTTCGAGCTCGAGGGCGGGGGTTCGCCCCGCGCGGTGCTCGAGCGCACGCGCCACGTGCGGAACCGGTTCCGCGAACTCACGATTCTGAGCAGGGTCCATGGACGCGCACATCGAAGACATCGCTCGCTACGAGGGACAGACGGTCACGCTCAAGGGCTGGCTCCACAACCGCCGGTCGAGCGGCAAGATCCACTTCCTGACGCTCCGCGACGGGACGGGCTTCATCCAGGCCGTGATGTCGAAGCAGGCGGTCGGCGACGCGGCGTTCACCGAGGCCGACCACCTCGCGCAGGAGACCTCGCTCGTCGTCGAGGGCGCGGTGCGGGCGGACACGCGCGCCCCGGGCGGCTTCGAGATCGACGTGGCGCGCCTCGAGGTCGTCGGCGAGTCCCACGACTACCCCATCACGCCGAAGGAGCACGGCGTCGACTACCTGATGGACCGCCGGCACCTGTGGATCCGCACGCCGCGCCAGCACGCGATCCTGCGCGTCCGGCACGAGATCATCGACGCCATCCGCGACTTCTTCAACAGCCGCGGCTTCATCCTCGCCGACACGCCGATCTTCACCCCGGCCGCCTGCGAGGGCACGACCACGCTCTTCCCCGTGCAGTACTTCGAGGACACCACCGCGTACCTCACGCAGAGCGGCCAGCTCTACAACGAGGCCAACGCCATGGCCCTCGGCCGCGTGTACTGCTTCGGGCCCACGTTCCGCGCGGAGAAGTCCAAGACCCGCCGCCACCTGACCGAGTTCTGGATGGTGGAGCCGGAGATGGCCTACGCCACGCTCGAGGACGTGATGGCGCTCGGCGAGGCGCTCATCCTCGCCATCGTCGGGCGCGTGCTCGACAAGCGGCGGCGCGAGCTCGAGACGCTGGAGCGCGACGTCACGAAGCTGGAGGCCATCAAGGCGCCCTTCCCGCGCATGAGCTATGACGAGGCGGTCGCGGTGCTCAAGGAGGAAGGCCTGCCATTCGAGTGGGGCGGCGACTTCGGCGGCACCGACGAGACCGTGATCTCGAAGCGCTTCGACCGGCCGCTGCTCGTCCACCGCTTCCCGTCCGCCATCAAGGCCTTCTACATGAAGCCCGACCCCGTGCGGCCGGAGCTCGCGCTCGGCGTCGACTTCCTGGCGCCCGAGGGCTACGGCGAGGTGATCGGCGGCGGCGAGCGCCTCGCGGACCTCGACCTGCTCCTCCAGCGCATCAAGGAGCACCAGCTGCCGCAGGAAGCCTTCGAGTGGTACCTGGACCTGCGGCGCTACGGCACCGTGCCGCACGCCGGCTTCGGCATGGGCATCGAACGCACCGTCGCCTGGCTCTGCGGCCTCGAGCACATCCGCGAGACCGTGCCGTATCCGAGGATGCTGTACAGGTTGTATCCGTAACCAGGGGTCAGGAGTCAGGGGGCAGAGGTCAGAAAGGGCCTCTGTCACGCTGCCACGCCGAGACACTCGCGGCGTGACAAGATGTTCTTCCTGACCCCTGACCCCTGACCGCTGACCCCTGACCGCTGGCTGAAATGAAGATAGGCTTCCTCTCCCTCGGCTGTCCCAAGAACCTCGTCGACGGCGAGGTCATGCTCGGCCTGGCCGAGCGGGCGGGGCACGAGATCACGGCCGACGCGGACGAAGCCGATGTGCTCGTCGTGAACACCTGCGCGTTCATCGACGCGGCGAAGCAGGAGTCGATCGACGCCATCCTGCAGATGGCCGAGCGGAAGCGTGGCGGGCGCTGCCGGCGTCTGGTGGTCACCGGGTGCCTGGCGGAGCGCTACCGGGACGAGCTCCGCCGGGAAATTCCCGAGATCGATGCCGTCCTCGGCACCGGCGAGGTCCCCGACATCGTCGAGGCGCTGGAGAACGGCGCGGGCGGGCAGGAGTTGGGCCGGCTGAAGCCGGCCCCCACAGGGGGCGCGCCAGCGCCCGTGACCTTCTTCAGAGGCAGCCCGAGCCCCCAGTCCCCCAATCCCCGGCCTCCGGCCTCCGGCCCCCGGCCTCCGGCCCCCACCTATCTCTACGACGCCGAGACACCGCGCCGCCTGGCCACGCCGGGCCACTACGCCTACGTGAAGGTGGCCGAGGGCTGCGACTACACGTGCAGCTTCTGCATCATCCCGACGCTCAGGGGCCACTACCGGAGCCGGCCGGCCGACTCGATCGTGCGCGAGGCGCGCGGGCTCGCCGCGCGCGGCGTGAAGGAGCTGATTCTCATCTCGCAGGACACGACCTTCTACGGCGTCGACCGCCGGGAGCGCGGCGCGCTCGCGGCGCTCCTGCGCGAGCTGAACGGCATCGACGGCCTCGCCTGGATCCGCCTGCTCTACCTCTACCCCACGACGATCCGCGACGACGTGCTCGACGCGATGGCCGCGTGCGAGAAGGTCTGCCGCTACATCGACCTGCCGCTCCAGCACGCGTCGGACCGCGTGCTGAAGCGCATGGGCCGGCCGGGGACGCGCGCCGGCTACGAGCGCCTGCTCGCGCGCGCCCGCGCCCGGGTTCCCGGCGTCGCCCTGCGGACGACGTTCATCGTCGGCTACCCGGGCGAGACCGACGAGGACGTGGCCGAGCTCGAGTCATTCGTCGAGGCGGTGGGGTTCGATCACGTCGGCGTGTTCACCTACTCCCATGAGGAGGGCACGCGGGCCTACGCGCTCGAGGACGACGTGCCGGCGCGGGTGAAGCGGGCGCGGCGCAGCCGGGTGATGAAAACGCAGCAGCGGCTGGTCGCGCGGCGCCAGCGCGCCCGCATCGGGGAGACAGTGGACGTGCTCGTGGACGGCCCGTCGGCCGAGCACCCCCTGGTGATCGCGGGGCGTCTCGAGGGCCAGGCGCCCGAGATCGATCCGGTGGTGTATCTAACCGATTGTGACCCGACGGCTTACCGGCCGGGCACCCTGGTGCGGGCCGTTCTGACGGGCGCCAGGGGCTACGATGTGGCAGCCCGTCCGTTGCCGTAACCCCCCTGCCGTGATATAGTTGGCAAGCGCAGTTTGGGTGACCTCAAAAGTGGGCGCGCGCCCACTTTTTCTTTTTGGGCGCCCATCGCGAGGGCCGTTCGTCCGACCCGTGCTCAACATCGAGCGGACGCGGGTCGCCACTCTGGGACAGTTACGTCGTGGGCTCTCCCCGCGCCGACATCGTGGAGCGCATCAGGACGTTCGCCGACCGCGTCGCGAAGGGCCACGGGCTCGAGCTCTTCGACCTGCAGTTCAGGCGCGAGTCGATCGGCTGGGTCCTGCGGGTGATCCTCGATCGCGAGCCGGAAGGGCCGGACGTCCAGGACCGCGGTCCCGACGGCGTCAGTATCGAGGACTGCCAGCGCGTGAGCCACGACCTGAGCGCGCTGCTCGACGTCGAGGCCGACGAGCTGCTGGACGACGCGACGGGGGGCCGGGGCTACACCCTGGAAGTCTCCTCGCCCGGGTTGGACCGCCCGCTCCGGCACGAAGGCGACTACCGTCGCTTCACGGGCCGGCTGGCGAAGATCGTGGTGTCGGAACCGGTCGACGGCCAGATGCACTTCGCCGGGCGGCTCGCGGGCGTGGAGGACGGCGTGGTGCTCGTCGCCGAGGGGCGCCGGACGCACCGCGTGCCGGTCGCGCGGATCGCGCGCGCGCGGCTGGAGGTCGAGTTCTGAGCCGCCCGACGTGAACTCATCAGAGGAGGGCGCGGTCTCGAGCCCGGAGCGAGAGCCGCGGGTACGATGAACAATCCGTTGCTGCAGACCATCGACGCGCTCGCCAAAGAGAAAGGCATCGAGTCCGAGGTGATCATCTCGGCCATCGAGGACGCCGTCCTGACCGCGTCGCGCAAATACTACAAGACGAACGAGAACCTGCGCACGAAGTTCAACCAGGAGACCGGCCAGGTCGAGCTGTTCGCGGTCAAGACGATCGTCGCCGAGGTCACCGACCCCGAGCTCGAGATCTCGCTGCACGACGCGCAGGAGCTCTACGGCGACGAGGCCGAGGTCGACATGGAGATCGAGTTCCCCAAGCCGACCGACGTCCTCGGCCGCATCGCGGCGCAGACGGCCAAGCAGGTCATCTTCCAGAAGGTGCGCGAGGCCGAGCGCGAGAACGTGCACCAGGAGTACAGCCAGCGCATCGGCGAGGTCGTCAACGGCACGGTCAAGCGCTTCGAGAACGGCGACATCGTGGCGGAGTTCGGCCGCATCGAGGCGGTGCTGCCCCGCAAGGAGCAGTCGCGCGCCGAGAACTACGCCGTGGGCGACCGCGTGCGCGCGGTCATCAAGTCGGTCAACAAGAACGCCAAGGGCCCGCAAATCGTGCTCTCGCGCACCGACCCGGCGCTGCTCATCAAGCTGTTCGAGCAGGAGGTGCCCGAGATCTACGACGGCACCGTGCTGATCCGCGGCGCCGTGCGCGAGGCCGGCGACCGCGCCAA
Organism: uncultured Acidobacteriota bacterium; assembly: GCA_963812185.1. GTDB lineage: Bacteria > Acidobacteriota > Vicinamibacteria > Vicinamibacterales > JAHECP01 > JAHECP01. The sequence continues at coordinate 922,169 of CAWEUE010000004.1, read as the reverse complement.
GGTGGCCGTCTACTCGCGCGAGCGCGACGTCGACCCGGTCGGCGCCTGCGTCGGCATGAAGGGCACCCGCGTCCAGTCGATCATCCGCGAGCTGCGCGGCGAGAAGATCGACATCGTCGAGTTCTCCGAGGATTCGGTGGCCTTCGTCACCAATGCGATCAGCCCCGCGAAGGTGCAGCGCGTCTCGATCGTCGACGACGCCGAGCGGGTCATGGAGGTCGTCGTCGAGGACAAGCAGCTCTCGCTCGCCATCGGCAAGAAGGGCCAGAACGTGCGCCTCGCCGCCAAGCTGACGGGCTGGAAGATCGACATCAAGAGCGAGGAAGAGAAGCGCCGCGAGGTCGAGGCGCAGTTCGCCGGCTTCGAGGCCGCGGCCGGCGACGAGGTCACCGTGGAGGTGCCCGGCGTCGACCAGGAGGCGCTCGACAGCGTCGCGCAGGCCGGCTTCGACACGCTCGAGCGGCTCGCCGCCGCCTCGGTCGAGGACGTCACGACCGCCACCGGCATGTCCGCCGAGAGCGCCGAGCGCGTCATCGCCGCCGCGCGCGACGTGCCGACCTCCGCGGCCGACGAGGCGCCCGCGGACGAGACGCCGGACGCCGACGCCCCGGAGAGCGCGGACCAGGCGCCGGCCGAGGAGGCCGTGGCGCCGCCGGCCGACGAGGCCATGCCGCCGGTCGACGAGGCCATGCGGCCGGCCGACGAGGCCATGCCGCCGGTCGACGAGGCCGTGGCGCCGGTCGACGAGGCCGTGGCCACCGACGGCGAGAAGCAGCATTCGTAAGCTGGGGTCGTAAGGCGCGCCACGGGCGCGCCCCGCGCGAACGGAGTGGGGATCGTGGGGGCCCCGCGAGTGAGCGCGTAGGGGGGTCCGCGGGGGCGAAGCCCCCCGGGTTCAGTGAGGACAAGCGTTGGCCACTGTCCGGATCTACAAAGTCGCCGAGCTGCTGGGCACGACGAGCCAGGAAGTCATCGAGCTGCTCAACAAGGAGCACGGCATCGTCGTGAAGAGCGCGTCGAGCACCATCGAGGAAGTCGTGGCGCGCCAGTTCGTGGAGCGCCTCGCCCGCGAGCGCAACCTGCCGCTGCCGAACCGCAAGGCGTTTACCGACACGGCGCCGGCCGCGAAGGGCAAGCGCAGCGCGAAGGCCGAGCCCGCCAAGCCTGCGGCGCAGAAGCTGCCGCCCCCGCGCCTCATCAAGAGCGCCAAGGCGCAGAAGGAACACGAGGACGTCGAGGCGCCGGCCGAGGACGCCGCGGCGCCCGCCCCGGCCGAGGCTCTCGCCGAGGAGCCGGAGGTCGCCGCGCCGGCCGCCGAGCCGGTCCCGCCGGCCGCCGAGGCGCCGGCTGCGGTCGAACCGGCGCCCGCGGCAGCGCCGCCGGCCGACACGCCCGCCGCGGCCCCGGTCGCCGAGCCAGTCGCCGAGCCGGCCGAGCCGGCGGCATCCGCCGAGCCGGCGGCATCCGCCGAGCCCGCGGCGAGCGCCGAGGCCGCCGAGGCCGCGCCCGCGCCCGCCGAGGAGACCGCCGCGCCGGCCGAGACGCCCGCGCCGCCGCCCGCACCGCCCGCCCCCCGGCCGTCCTCGGCGCTGCCGAAGCCGACGGGCCGCGTGGTGCCGCCCACGCTGCGGCTGCGCGTCGAGGATCCGAAGGCCCGCAAGCCGCTGGCGCCGCTGACGCCGAGAACGACGCGCCTCGTGCGCCCGCCCTCGGCGGTCGTGCGGCCGCCGGCGCCCATCGTGCAGCCGCCCGCCGCGCGGCCGGGCATGGCCGGCCGGCCGGCGCCCGCGCCGATCGGCGGCCCGCGTCCGCTGCCGTCGCAGCCGGTGCGGCCGATGGGCGGACGCCCAGGGTCCAGCTATCGTCCACCGCAGCGCCGGTCGTCCGGCCCGCGGCGCGAGCGTCCGTCGCGGCCGTCGATGCCGGCCGCCGCGGCAGCGCCGCCGCCCATCACCCGTAGCATCACGCTCGCCGAAGGCATGACCGTCAAGGACCTGGCCGACAAGCTCGATGTGCGCGCGAAGGACGTGCTGAAGAAGCTCCTCGAGAAGCGCATGATGATGACCATCAACACCACGCTCGACACCGACACCGCGACGATGATCGCGCGGGAGTTCGGCGCCGAGGTGCAGATGCGCACCTTCGAGGAGGAGCTGCTCGAGGCCGAGTCGGTCGACATCAACCCCGAAGATCTGGTGCCGCGCGCGCCGGTGGTCACGGTCATGGGCCACGTGGACCACGGCAAGACGACGCTGCTCGACGCCATCCGCGAGACGCGCGTGGCGGAGCGCGAGGCCGGCGGCATCACGCAGCACATCGGCGCCTACGCGGTCGAGGTCAACGACCGGAAGGTGGTCTTCCTCGACACGCCGGGCCACGAGGCGTTCACGATGATGCGCGCCCGCGGCGCGCGCGTCACCGACGTGGTCGTGCTCGTCGTGGCGGCCGACGACGGCGTCATGCCCCAGACGAAAGAGGCCATCGACCACGCCAGGGCGGCCGGCGTCCCGATCGTGGTGGCCGTCAACAAGATCGACAAGCCCGAGGCCAACCCCGAACGCGTGAAGAAGGAGCTCTCCGACCTCGGCCTCATGCCCGAGGAGTGGGGCGGCCAGACGGTCACGGTGTCCGTGTCGGCCAAGAAGCGCCAGAACCTGGACGCGCTGCTCGAGATGATCCTGCTCGTCACCGAATTGGGCGAGCTCAAGGCCAACCCGAAGCGCAACGCGACGGGCACGGTTCTCGAGGCGAAGCTGGATCGGGGCCGGGGCCCGGTGGCCACGGTGCTGGTCCAGGACGGCACGCTGCGCGTCGGCGACACGTTCATTGCCGGCGTGGTCGTCGGCAAGGTCCGCGCGCTCATCGACGACCGCGGGCGCCCGACCAAGGCCGCCGACCCGTCCACGCCGGTCGAGGTGCTCGGCCTGAGCGGGCTGCCGCAGCCGGGCGACACGTTCCAGGCGCTCGACGACGCCGCCAAGGCGCGCCAGATCGCGCTCTTCCGCCAGACCCAGGCCAAGGAGAAGGCGCTCGTCGGCCGCTCCTCCCGGCTGACGCTCGACTCGCTGCAGCAGCAGATCGCCGCGGGCGACATGAAGGAGCTGCCGATCATCATCAAGGCCGACGTGCAGGGGTCGGCCGAGGTGCTCGCCGACACGCTCGCCAAGCTCAGCGACGAGCGCGTGAAGATCAAGATCATCCACAGCGGCGCCGGCGCGGTGAGCGAGTCGGACGTCCTGCTCGCCACGGCGTCGAACGCGATCATCATCGCGTTCAACGTGCGCCCCGACCGCAACGTCGCCGACGTGGCCGAGCGCGAGTCGATCGATATCCGGCAGCACTCGGTCATCTACAACGTCACCGACGAGATCAAGAAGGCCATGGCCGGCCTCCTCGAGCCCACGCTCAAGGAGGTCCACATGGGCACGGCCGAGGTGCGCCAGACCTTCAAGGTGCCCAAGATCGGCATGGTCGCGGGCTGCCTGGTGACCGACGGCCGCATCACGCGCGCCGGCGACGCCCAGGCCCGCCTGCTGCGCGACGGCGTCGTCGTCTTCGAGGGACGCCTGGCTTCGCTGCGCCGCTTCAAGGACGACGTGAGCGAGGTCAAGAACGGGTTCGAGTGCGGCATCGGCCTCGAGCGCTACAACGACATCAAAGTCGGCGACCGGATCGAGGTGTTCACGGTCGAGCGCATCGCGGCCACGGTGTAGAACGTGCCCCAGGGATCACGTCCCGACCGCGTGGGCGACCAGATCCGCGCCGAGATCGCGCAGCTGCTCGCGCGCGCGGTGAAGGACCCGGGCGTCGGCTTCGTGACGATCACCGCCGTGCGGGTCACCTCGGACCTCCAGCTCGCCCGCGTCTACTACACCGTGCTCGGCGACGACCGGGCCCGCCGCGACACGGCCCGCGCCCTCGAGCGCGCAACCGCCTTCCTGCGCCGCCAGGTGGCCTCGCGGCTGCGGCTGCGCCGTGCGCCGGAGCTCGCGTTCCACTACGACGAGAGCATCGCCAGGCAGGAACGCGTCGAACAGCTCCTCCGGGAGATCCACGAGCAGGACGCCGCCGCGGGCGGCGCACCGACCGACGACGACGACACGAATGACTGAGCCGACCGGCGTGATCCCGATTCGCGACGCGCTGGCGCGCGGCCGCCGCTTCCTCGTCACCTCCCACGCCCGTCCCGACGGCGACTCCATCGGCTCCCAGGTCGCGCTCGCGCTGGCCCTCCAGGCCCTGGGCAAGACCGTGCGCATCGTCGACCGCGACCCCGCGCCCGCGCCCTATCAGGCCTTCCCGGGCGTGGAGCTCATCGACGTGGCGCCGGCGGCCGAGGGCGAATTCGACGCCGCCATCCTGCTGGAGTGCGGCGAGCCGTCACGCCCGGGCGTGGCCGGCCTCGATCGCTACACGATCGTCAACATCGATCACCACACCGGGAACACCGGCTACGGCGCGCTGAACTGGTACGACCCCTCGGCCGCCGCCTGCGCCGAGATGGTGCTGGACCTCATCGACGCGCTCGGCGTGCCGCTCACCCGCGAGATCGCCACCGCCGTCTACGTCGGCATCCTCACCGACACCGGGTCGTTCCGCCACGCCAACATCACCCCGCGCACGTTCGAGGCGTGCCGCCGCGCGGCGGCGGCCGGCGTGGACGCGGCGGCCGTGGCGCGGCAGGTCTTCGACAGCAGCCCGGTCGGCAAGCTGAAGCTCATGAGCGCGCTGCTCGGCCGCATGCGCCTCGAGGCGGACGACCGGCTGGCGGTGCTCTACCTCGACGACGAGATGCTGCGGGCGAACGGCGCCACCCGCGACGACACCGAGGGCCTGGTCAACCTGCCCTTCTCGGCCCGCGAGGTGCGCGCCGTCGCGTTCTTCAAGGTCGAGGGGCCCGACGAGGTCCGCGTGAGCCTGCGGTCGAAGGGCGCCGTGGACGTGCGCGTCGTGGCCGTCCGCCACGGCGGCGGGGGCCATCCGAACGCCGCCGGGTTCTCGGTCGCCGGCGCCTTCGAGACGGTCCGGGACGGCATCGTGCGCGAGGTCGCCGAGGCGATCGACCTGGGCCGTGAGCCGTAAGCACGCGAGCGACCGAGCAGGCGGGGTGCAGGGGCCCCGCCGACCTGAACAATGCATGGAGTGTTCGTCGTCGACAAACCGGCCGGTCCGTCGTCGCACGACGTGGTCGCGCGGCTGCGGCGGGCGACCGGGATCAAGCGGATGGGCCACACGGGCACGCTCGACCCGATGGCCACGGGCGTGCTCGTGCTGCTCACGGGCCGCGCGACGCGCCTGGCGCGCTTCCTGAGCGCCGGCGAAAAGGTCTACGAGGCGACGGTCCGGCTGGGAACCGCGACCGACACCTACGACGCCACCGGGCGGCCGGTGCCCTGGGCCGATTCGCTCGAGACGGCGGCCGTGACGCGCCCGCTCGACCGCATCGCGCGCGCGGACGTGGAAGCGGCGATCGACGGGTTCCGGGGCGCGTACCTGCAGAACCCGCCGCCCTTCTCGGCCAAGCACGTGGGGGGCGCCCGGGCCTACGACCTCGCCCGGCGCCGGACGCCCGTGGCGCCGGCGCCCGCGATGGTGACCGTGCACGAGCTGGAGCTGCTCGCCTTCGACGGCACCGCCGTGAGCGTCCGGATCGCGTCGTCGCCGGGGTTCTACGTGCGGTCGCTGGCCCACGACCTCGGGGTCCGGCTGGGCTGCGGCGCGCACGCCGAGGCGATCCGGCGCACGCGGTCGGGCGGCTTCGGCGTCGAGGAGGCGGTCCCGCTGGACGACCTCGAGCGCGAGGGCCTCGACGGCGTCGAGCGGCTGGTGCCCATGGCGGACCTTCTGCCGCAGCTTCCGGGCGTGGTGCTCACGGACCTTGGGGCCCGGCGGGCCGCGCACGGCAACGCCATCCGGCCGGGCGACGTGGCCGGGCGGCTCGAGCTGCTGCTGCCGGGGCCGGCCGGAGGTCCGGTGCGCCTGCTCGACCGGGAAGGCGGGCTGCTGGCCATTGCCGAGCCCGGCCCGGGCTCGGCTTTGCACCCGGTGGTCGTATTGGTTTAAGATATTGAGTTGCTTCATGATAGGGAGTTTTCAACAACGGCGGTCTGGTTCGGCCTCACGGTGCCGTAGTCTGGGCCGTGCGTGGAGGTAAGCACGTGACACTGGCGAAGGATCGCAAGGACGAGGTCATCGGGACGTACCGGCTGCACGACTCGGACACCGGCTCCCCCGAGGTGCAGGTGGCGCTGCTGAGCGAGCGCATCAACTACCTCACCGAACATTTCAAGACTCACGCGAAGGACCACCATTCGCGACGCGGCCTGCTGAAGCTCGTCGGGCAGCGGCGCCGGCTGCTGGACTACGTGAAGAGCAAGGATTCCGAGCGGTACACGGAGCTCATCCGCCGGCTTGGCATTCGCAAGTAGGGACCGCGGGGGCCGCCTGATCCGGCGGCCCCACCCCGCCCTCGCATGCCCCCACTACCGAAGGATCGAGGCACGAGAACCACCATGCATACACGTCAAGTCAAGATCGGCCGGCAGATGCTCACCATCGAGACCGGCAAGCTGGCCAAGCAGGCCGACGGCGCGGTCACGGTCCGCTACGGCGACACGGTCGTCCTGGCGACGGCCTGCTACGCGCCGAGCGAGCGGCCGGGCATCGACTTCCTGCCGCTGACCGTGGACTACCGCGAGGCGACCTACGCGTCGGGGCGCATTCCCGGCGGGTTCTTCAAGCGCGAGGGCAAGCCGACCGAGAAGGAAGTCCTCACCTGCCGCCTGATCGACCGTCCGATCCGGCCGCTGTTCCCGTCGGGCTGGCGGCACGAAACGCAGGTCATCGCGCTGGTGCTGTCGGCCGACGACGCGAACGACTCGGACGTGCTGGCGATCACCGGGGCGTCGGCCTCGCTGTCGATCTCGGAGATCCCGTTCCAGCGGACGATCGCCGCGGTGCGCGTCGGGATCGTGGACGGCGAGTTCGTCATCAACCCGACCTACGAGGAGCGCCGCAAGGGCCAGCTGGATCTGGTGGTGGCCGGCAGCCGCGACGCGATCGTGATGGTCGAGTCGGGGGCGCGCGAGGTCAGCGAGGAAGCGATCGTCAAGGCCCTGGAGATGGGCCACGACGCCATCCGGCAGATCGTGGACACCATCGACGATCTCCGCAAGGAGATCGGCCGCGCGAAGCTCGAGGTGGCCGCGAAGGCCATCGGCACCGAGTTCTACCGCGAGGTCGAGGAGAAGGTGTTCGTCCCGCTCAGCGAGGCGATGCGCATCCGCGGCAAGATCGAGAACTACGACCGCGTGGACCAGGTGCTCGAGGACCTGATCGCGAGCATCCCCGAGGAGGAGGTCGAGCGCAAGGTCGAGGCCGCCAGCATCTTCAAGTCGCTGAAGGAGAAGGTGCTCCGCGACGAGGTGCTCGATCACAACAAGCGCCTCGACGGCCGCGCGTTCGACGAGATCCGGCCCATCTGGATCGAGGTCGGCGTCCTGCCCCGCACGCACGGCTCGGCCGTGTTCACGCGCGGCGAGACGCAGGCCCTGGTGACCGCCACGCTGGGCACGTCCGACGACCAGCAGAAGATCGAGATGGTCGACGGGGAGATCTACAAGCGGTTCATCCTGCACTACAACTTCCCGCCCTTCTCGGTGGGCGAGGTGAAGTTCCTGCGCGGCCCCGGCCGCCGCGAGGTGGGTCACGGCGCGCTGGCCGAGCGGGCGCTCGCGCCGATGATGCCGTCCGAGGAGGAGTTCCCCTACACCGTCCGCGTGGTGTCGGACATCCTCGAGTCCAACGGCTCCTCGTCGATGGCGTCGGTGTGCGGCGGCGCGCTGGCCATGATGGACGCGGGCGTGCCGCTCAAGGCGCCGGTGGCCGGCGTGGCCATGGGCCTCATCATGGACGAGGCGAGCGGCCGCTTCGCCGTGCTCTCGGACATCGCGGGCGCCGAGGACCACTACGGCGACATGGACTTCAAGGTCGCCGGCACGGCGGCCGGTATCACCGCGCTGCAGATGGACATCAAGGTCGCCGGCATCACCACGGCGATCATGGAGGCCGCGCTCGACCAGGCCCGGCGCGGCCGGCTCCACATCCTGGCCAAGATGCAGGAGACGCTCGGCGCGCCGCGCACGAACATCTCCACGTTCGCCCCGCGGATCGTCACCATCAAGATCCCGGTGGACAAGATCCGCGACGTCATCGGACCGGGCGGCAAGATGATCCGGAGCATCATCGACCGCTGCGGCGTCAAGATCGACGTGGAGGACGACGGCCGCGTCAACGTGGCGTCGGTCGACGAGGCGTCGGCGCAGAAGGCCATCGCGATCATCGGGGAGCTGACCGCCAGCCCCGAGCTCAACAAGACCTACATGGGCAAGGTGCAGCGGATCACCGACTTCGGCGCGTTCGTGGAGATCATGCCCGGCATGGACGGCCTCCTGCACGTCTCGGAGATCGCCCACTACCGCGTCAAGGACGTCCGCGACGAGCTGAAGGAAGGCGACCAGGTCCTCGTGAAGGTCATCAACATCGACCCGTCGGGCAAGGTCCGGCTGAGCCGTAAGGCGCTCCTGCCGGTGCCCGAGGGCGGCGTGCCGCCCGGCGACGCGGACGGCGGCGCCCCCGGCGGCGAGCGACCCCACGGCGGCGGACGGCCGCGCCCGCGGCGCGAGCACGCGCGCCGCGACTGACCAGCGCCCGGGCAACCAACCGGGCCGGCCGAGCGTCAGAACCATATAGAAGGCCGGGGCGGCTCCCCGCCCCGGCCTGGCTCCCCCTGGACTGCAAGGCCATGCCTATCCCCAGACTTCGTTCGACCGGTGGGCCGGGCTCTGTCTCACGCCCCTCGCGCGCGTGGCTGATCGCGTCGGCCGTGCTGGTCGTGGCCGCAACGGGCGCCACGCTGGCCTGGTCGCGCGCCGCGCAGAACCAGCCCGGCGCGACGCGCGAGTTCGCGGTCTCGGCCAGGCGCTACGCCTTCACGCCGCCCCGCATCGAGGTCGATCAGGACGACCTCGTCAAGATCTCGTTCACCGCCGAGGACATCGCCCACAGCTTCACCGTGGACGAGTACCGGATCGCCAAGCGGGCGAACGCCGGCCAGACGGTGACCTTCGAGTTCCGGGCCGACAAGCCCGGCACCTTCCGCTACTACTGCAACCTCGCCATCGACGACGGCTGCCGCAAGATGCACGGCGAGCTCATCGTCCGGCCCCGGTCGTCGCACTAGATAGGTCGGTTCGACGCACGTGAATTCACCGTGGGGGCCGCCTGAAGGCGGCCCCCACGATGCGTTTTTCCGGCGTGACGCCAGGACGTCTCAGCGTGACGGCTGGGCCGCCAGCGCGGCGGCGATCCGCTCGCGGATGGGCGGGTGGCTGTAGAAGAGGATCTGCACCAGGCGTGACGGGTCGTCCTCGGCCAGGTTCTGCGCCGCCAGGCGACGCATGGCCGACACGAACGCCGCCGGACGCCCCGTCATCGCCAGGGCGAACCGGTCGGCGCGGCGCTCCTGCCAGCGCGACAACGCGTGCGCGGCCGGGAGGAACGCGAGGGACACGGCGCCGCTCGCGAGCAGCAGCAGCGGCAGCCCCGCGACGTCCGCCGGACCGGCCAGGCCGGCCGCCGGCCCGAACGCGCCCAGCGCCCAGTCGGCGCACGCGAACCCCGCGAAGATGAGCACGGCCTCGACGGCAATCGCCCGCCAGATGTCGTCGTGCACGTGGTGCGCCAGCTCGTGGGCCAGGATCGCCTCGATCTCGTCGTCCGAGTACTCCGCGAGGAGGGTGTCGGAGACCAGGATGCGGCGCGTCCGGCCCAGACCGACGAGCGCGGCGTTGGCGCGCCGCGTCCGATCGCCCACGTGCCACAGGTAGACGCCGAGTACGCGGCTGCCCGCCCGTTCGGCCAGCCCCGTGAGCCGCGCCGCCAGCGCCTCCCGGTCGAGCGGCGTCACCTGGTAGAAGAGGGGCAGCAGGACGACCGGCGCGAGCTCGGCCAGCCCCACCGTCGTGACCGTGAAGATCGCCGCCGAGGCGACCCACCAGGCGCGCGGCAGCTCGAACAGCAGCGCGTAGACGACCAGAGCGCCCAGCAGGCCGAACACCAGCCCGATGCCAGCCGCCTTCAGGTGGTCGAACGCCCAGCGCCCGGGCGTCTCGCGCGAGAGCCCGTAGCGGCGCTCCAGCAGGAGTCCACGGTACACGCTCAGAGGGAGCCCCACGGCCTCGTGCAGCAGGGCGAGCAGGACGACGTACGCCGCCACGACGGCGAGCGGATGACCGCCCGCCGCGCGCGCGGCCACGTCGCGCAGGGCGGCGGAGGCGCCGGTGGCCAGCAGACCCCCCAGCAGGAGGACCTCCACCACGAGCGAGAGGGCGGACGCCTGTCGCCGCAGCCGGTGATAACGCGAGGCTTTGTCTTCGTTCACGGAGCCGGGACCGGCCGGTCTAGTTCATCTGGACGGAGATGAGCTTGGAAACGCCCGGCTCCTCCATGGTGACGCCGTAGAGCCGGTCGGCGATCTCCATCGTCTTGCGGTTGTGGGTGATCAGGACGAACTGCGTGTGGTCCTGCATGCCCTGGAGCATCTCGACGAAGCGGCCGATGTTGGCGTCGTCGAGCGGCGCGTCGATCTCGTCGAGGAGACAGAACGGGCTGGGGCGGTACTTGAAGAGCGAGAACATGAGCGCCATCGCGGTGAGCGCCTTCTCGCCGCCCGAGAGCAGCTGCACGCTCTGGAGCCGCTTGCCCGGCGGCTGCGCGATGATGTCGATGCCGCTCTCGAGCTCGTCCGACTCGTCGAGCAGCACGAGCCCGGCGCGGCCGCCGCCGAACAGCGTCGTGAACGTCAGGGCGAAGTGTTCGTTGATGACCAGGAACGCCTCGTGGAAGCGCTCCCGCGTCGTCTTGTCGATGCGCTTGATGGCGGCGCCCGTCGCGGCAATCGACTCGACGAGGTCCTTGCGCTGCACGGTCAGGAACGCGTGGCGGCTCTCGAGGTCGTCGAACTGCTCGATGGCCATCATGTTGACGGGCCCGAGCCGCTCGAGCTTCGCCTTGAGCGCGGCCACCATCTCGTCCGGCGTCAGGGCCCGGGCCGGCGCCGCCGCCGGCTCGGCCTCGACGGCGCCGCCCGCGTCGGCCGCGGCCTCGGCCGCCTCGTCGCCCTCGCCACCCTCGGCCGGCTCCGGCTCGTCGGCCATCATCTGGAGCCCGTCGAGCGCGCCGCTCTCCTCGAGCGCCGCCACCTCGGCGGCGATCTCGTCGAGCCCGGTCTGCACCGTCTCGAGGCAGGTCTCGGCCAGGTGCGTGAGGTCGGCCTCCGCGGTGGCCCTGGCGATCTCGAGCTTGCCGAGCTCGGTCCGGACGGCGTCCAGGTCCTTGCGCGCCTCGCGGATCTCGTGCTCCTGGGCGTCGAACCGCTCGCGCAGCTCGACCGAGCGCGCCTCGGCGACGCGCACCTCGTCCTTGAGCGCGTCGAAGGCGCGGATGTCCTCGTCGAGCTGGCGCTCCGAAGCCACGATGCCCGCGTCGAGCTCGCTCCGGCGCGCCCGCGCCCGATCGCGCTCCTCGGCGCTGGCCCGCACGCGGTCCTCGAGGTCGCGCGCGGCCTCCTCGAGCCGGCCCACCTCGGCGGCCAGGCCGGCCGCGCGCTCCACCAGCGCGGCGTGGGAGGCCTTCACCTCGGCGGCGCGCGCGCCCCGCTGCTCGACCGTTTCGCGCGCGGCGAACAGCCGGCGCTGCGCGGCGCTGAAGCGCTCGTCCGCCTCGCGCTGTTCTTCCTCGAGCCGCAGGATCGACTCACGCGCCTCGGCCTGACGGGCCTCGAGCGCGCGCTGCTCATCCTCGGCCCGCAGCCGCTCGGCGCCCACCAGCACCTGCTTGCGCGCCACGCGCTCGGCCTCCTCGAGCGCGCGGGCCATCCGCGCCTCGAAGCCCACGCTGGCCTTTTCCTGCTGGTGCGTCTCGGCCTGGAAGCCGGCGAGCGCCGCGTCGGCCTCCGCGATGGCGACGTCGACGGCCGCCAGCGCCTCGTTCGCCGACGCGAGCGCGGCGCGGTCGGCCTCCAGGCGCTCGCCGAGCTCCCGGATCTCGCGCCGGGTCTCCAGGATGCCGCGGGCCTCGCGCTTCGTGCCGCCGTAGACGAGGTGCGTGCCGCGGAACACCTCGCCGGCGAGCGTCGCGACGGGGCCGCCCGCCTGCGGCGCCGCGGCGGCCGCCTGGTCGTAGGTCTCCGCGATCCAGGCGTGACCGAGCGCCGCGCGCACGGCGTCCTGGTACGGCCCGGTCACGCGCACCACGTCGGTCATCGACACGAGCCCGGCCGGCGCCGGGCCGGCGGGCGCCGGCACGGTCTCCGCCGCGCCGCCGACCACGAGGAAGCCGCAGCGACCGGCGTCCTGCTGGCGGACCAGACCCAGGCCGGCGGCCGCGTGGCCGTGGCTCCCGACGAGCACGTGCTGGAGCAGGTCGCCGAGCCACGCCTCGACGGCGCGCTCGTAGCCGCGCTCGACCTCGAGGCAGTCCGCGACCGATCCGAGCTGCCCGACCGCGCCGTTCGACTCGGCGAGGATCAGGCGTGCGGCGTCGCCGTACTCGGCGCGCGCCGCGTCCATCTCCTTGAGCGAGGCGAGCCGCGCCTCCAGCGCCGCCACGCCCTGCTCGAGCGCGCGGCTCTGCCGGACCAGCTCGTCGCGACGCGCGCGGCCGGCCGCCAGCTCGGCCTCGCGGGCCGACGCGGCCAGGCGCGTCGACTCGAGCGCCTGGCGCGCGTGGTCGAGCGCGGCGGTGGCCTCGGCCTGCTCGGTCCTCGCCCGCTCCGCCTCGAGCGCCAGATCGGCGCGCTCCACGTCGAACCGTCCGATCTCCTCGCCGATCCGCTCGCGCGCCGTCCCGGCGTGGTCCACCGCGTGGCGCAGCGCCGTCGCGGCGCTGAGGGCCGAGAACACCTCCGCGCGCGCCGCCTCGACGTCGCTCTCGAGGCCCTCGAGATCCTGGTGCGCCGCCTGCTGCTCGGCCTCGGCCGCGGCCAGCGCCTCGGCGGCTTCGGCGCGCTCGGCCTCGGCCCGGGTGGCGGCCGCACGGCGCGCCTCGACCTCGATCCGCACCGGCTCGCGCCGGGCCTCGAGCGCGGCGAGCTCCGCGGCGAGCTCGGCGTCGGCCGTCTCGAGCGACGCCACCTGCTGCCGATCGAACACGATCTGCTGCTGGCGCCGGTCGATCTCCAGCTCGCGCGCGTGCGCCGCCTCGCGGGCCGAGGTGGCCCGCGTCTCGGCCTCGGCCAGCTCGATGCGCAGGCGCTCGACGTCGGCCTCGATCTCGGCGACGTGCGCGGCGGCCGCCGACTCGCGGCCGCGCGCGTCGTCGAGCCGCGTGCGCGCCGTCTCGATCTGCGCCGCCAGGGTCCGATAGCGCCGCGCGAAGACCACCTTCTCCCAACGTCGCAGCTCGTCGCGCAGCCGCTTGTGGCGGCGGGCCTTCGCCGCCTGCCGCTTCAGCGCGCCGCGCTGCTTCTCGACCTCGTAGACGATGTCGTCGATGCGCGTGAGGTTCTGCTGCGCGGCCTCGAGCTTCAGTTCGGCCGACCGCCGCCGGCTCTTGTACTTCGTAATGCCGGCCGCTTCCTCGATCAGCTGCCGCCGCTCGGTGGGCCGCGCGCTGAGGATCTGCCCGATCTTCCCCTGCTCGATCACCGCGTAGGCCTTGATGCCCAGGCCCGCGTCCATCAGCAGGTCGTGGACGTCGCGGAGCCGGCAGACCTCGCCGTCGATCAGGTACTCACTCTCCCCCGACCGGTACAGGCGGCGGGCCACCTCGACGTCGCGCACGATCGTGGGCTCTTCGTCGAGATCGAGCCCGGCGAGCGCCGGCGGCGGCTCCGCGCCCGCCTCGACGTCGCTCTCGAGCTCGTCGAGCGCGGCGACCACGACGCCGTGGGCCGTCCCGTGGCCGTTGCCGTTGCCGTTGCCCGTCCCGTTGCCGGGCGTCTGGATCGCGTCGTGGCCGTTGTCGGCCGCGGGCGGCGACGTCGACGGCGGGCCGAACAGGCGTGCGGGCACCGACGAGGTCACGCCGGTCAGCTTGAGCCTGACCTCGGCCGCCGCCGTGGGCTTGCGCGCGTCGCTGCCGCCGAAGATCACATCCTCCATCCGGTCGCCGCGCAGGCTGCGCGCGCTCTGCTCGCCGAGCACCCACGTGATGGCGTCCACGAGATTGCTCTTGCCGCAGCCGTTCGGCCCGACGATGGCGGTCACGCCACGGTCGAAGGCCAGCTCGGATCGATCGGGAAAGCTCTTGAACCCGGAGAGTTCCAGACGTTGCAGCCGCATGTTTCGAACCCTTGCCAACCTCTCGCGCGCCCGTCACGCCCTGCGGCGGGCCGAGCGCGTACGCGAAGACAGCCGCCCGATCTCGGCTCGACCGACCTCGACCGACGAGCGGCTGGGAACGCTGTGGAGAGCGACGACCCTCTGCCGGAGCACGGAGGCCAGGACGGTGCGGCCGTGCGCGCCCCGCAACCCGGAAAGCGAGGGCCGACCGGCGCCGGCAGAGCTGCCGGCGGCCGGACGAGGGTGCGACGAACGGACCGATAGACGGCCCAGATCACCCCGCCCCAAGCAGGATCGCCCCGTTGAGCCGGTAACCGGTCGTCAGTGTAACAGGGCCCATTCCTAGGGGCAAGCTCAATCCTGACCCCAAAATCTAGCACCCCTGGGTCTCAACCACGGCCCCGGGGGGGTGGGGCCGAGGGAGGGCATCCGGCGCTACTGCAGAGCCCCGCCGCGGCTCTGGTGGGCCCGGCCCGCCTCGGCGAGCTGGTGCGCCTCCGCGAACAGGCCCAGGGCCACCTGGGCCTGCGGATCGTCGGCCAGCAGGCGCTTGCGGGCCTCGTCGACGCCGAACAGGGCCTGATCGATCTGGAACCGGATCATGGCGCGGATGAAGGGCAGGTCCTTGGCGAACGAGGCCTCGTCGATCTTGACGCCCTCCCCCACGAGGAACGTCCGGAAGTCGGCGAGCATCGCATCGGTGACGGCGAAGCCCGGCGCCACGATCTTGCGGTTCTTGCCCTGCGCGCCGAGCCGCGTGTCGCCCTCGGCCGAGTAGCGTTCGGCGTACTTCTCGAAGACCTGGCGCGCGGTGAGCAGCCGCGAGAAGCGCGTCGGGTCGAAGCCCTCGACCGGCCCGAGCACGTAGCGGTCGGGCTCGATCCCCCCGCCGCCGTACACCTTGCGCCCGCTGTCGGTGTATTTGAGGTCGGCCGGGTTGCGCTTGAACGCCTGCTTGTCCTTCAGCGTGTACGTGAAATAGTCGTCGAACGAGCCGTCCCACGGCCGCTGGATCATCCGGCCGCTCGGCGTGTAGTAGCGTCCGGTGGTGAGCGCGAGGCCCGCGCCGCCGGTGATGCGGTAGACCGACTGCACGAGCGCCTTGCCGAACGTGCGCTCGCCGACGATGAGCGCGCGGTCATGGTCCTGGAGCGCGCCGGAGACGATCTCGGACGCGCTGGCGCTGTTGCGGTTCACGAGCACGACGAGCGGGAGGTCCGTGTACTCCGAGGTCTCGGTGGCGCGGTAGTCCTCGTCCGAGTTCTGGATCCGGCCGCGCGTGTAGACGACCATGTCCCCGCGGGGCAGGAACCGGTTGGCGACCTTGATGGCCTGGTCGAGCGAGCCGCCCGGGTTGTCCCGCAGGTCGAACAGCAGCCGCTTCATGCCGGCCTTGGTCAGCCTGGCCAGAGCCTCGCCCATCTCGCGGTTGCTCGTCTCCGAGAACTCGGTGAGCCGGATGTACCCGGTCTCCTTGTCGACCATGAACGCGCCGCGCACGGTCGTGATGTTGACGTCGCCGCGCGCGACGTCCAGATCGATCAGCTCCGGCGTGCCCGGGCGCCGGATCGAGATGTGGACGAACGTGCCCTTCTCGCCGCGCAGCGCGCGCACCGCCTGGTCGCTGGTCCAGCCGTGCGCGTCCTTGCCCTCGATCTTCGCGATGACGTCGCCGCGGCGCAGCCCCTTCTTGTAGGCGGGCGACCCCTCGAACAGGCTCACCACGGTGATGTCGCCGTTGACGACGACGATGCTGATGCCGAGACCGTAGTAGTGGCCCTCCTGACGCTCGCGCATCTGGGCGTAGGTCCGCGGGTCCATGAAGTTGGAATGCGGATCCAGCGTCTTCAGCATGCCGTCGATGGCGCCGTACACCAGGCGGGTGGAGTCCACCGGCTGGGCGTAGTCGGCCTCGACCGTGGCGAGCGCGGCCGTGAACACGCGGTATTCCTTGGTGACCTCGTCCTCGTCGGCCAGGGCCCGGCGCCCGATGAGCCCGCCGGCGAGGGCCGAGACGAGCACCGTCAGCACCGCGACCGGGAGCCAGCGATACTTCAGCATGATCGCATCGTAACAGATAAGCCCTGTGCCGGCAACGAGTTCGGGACACGCGCCCGCGGTCTCGCTTGACCGCCCTCCGGGGCCGTTTCTATAATGCGATCAGCGACTTGCGGGTGCTCGGTCCGTCACCCGCGCCCTGAAATTCGGAGCTCGGTCAGAAGGAACGGTTCGCTATGTTTGGCTCGATCGGCATGCCGGAGCTGATCATCATCTTCGTGATCGCGCTGATCATCTTCGGCCCGCGCAAGCTGCCCGAGCTGGGTCGGTCGCTCGGCAAGAGCCTGTCGGAGTTCAAGCGCGCGTCGAACGAGCTCAGGCAGACGCTCGACGAGGAGATCCGCGTCGAGCAGCAACCGCCGGTGCCGCCCAAGGTAGCCGAGCCCCGTTCAAGCGACGCCGCGCCCCGTCCGAGCGACGCCGTGCCCCGCGATCCCGGCGTCGGCGCATAGGCCGGAATGGCACCGTCGGGTTCCGAGCGGCCCGGTCTGGAGCAGGAGCGGCGGCTACCTGCCCGCGCGACCGGCCGCGCGGGCCGCGGCGCCGACGACGACGCGCCCGGACTGTCGCTGCTCTCCCACCTCGACGACCTCCGCCGCCGCCTGGTGCGCATCGCCCTGGCCCTGGTGGCCGGCTTCCTCCTGGTCTTCTGGTTCATCACCCCCATCGTCGAGTTCGTGATGAAGCCGCTCGACGCGGTGCTGCCGAAGGGCTCGCACCTCATCTACACGGACCCGGCCGAGGCCTTCATGCTGAACCTGAAGGTCGCGGCGCTGGTGGGCGCCGTGGTGGCCTCCCCGTACCTGCTGTGGCAGATCTGGGGCCTGGTGGCGGCCCGGTTCGGCGCGCACACGCGCCGGATGGCGGTCGCGTTCGTCTTCTTCACGACCGTGCTCTTCCTGACCGGCGCGAGCTTCGCCCACTTCGTCGTGTTCCCCTGGGCGTGGCAGTTCTTTGCCAGCTTCGCGACCGACTACATGCAGTTCCTGCCGCGGATCGCGCCGACCTTCTCGCTCTATGCGAAGATGGTGGTGGCGTTTGGCGTCGTGTTCCAGATGCCGACCGTCGTGTTCTTCCTGGCGCGCGCCGGGCTGATCACGCACCACACGCTCATCCGGCAGGCGCGAATCGCCGTGCTGCTGGCCTTCATCATCGGCGCCATCCTGACACCGCCCGACGCGGTGTCGCAGGTGCTGCTGGCGGTGCCCGTCCTCGGGCTGTACGGGATCAGCATCGGCGTGGCGTGGATGTTCGGCCGGCGGGATGAGACCCGGTGAGGACGATGAGGAGCCGTGGCCAAGCGACCCCCGCGTGATACCGAAGCGCGCATGTCGTTCCTGGAGCACCTCGACGAGCTCCGCAAGAGGCTGACGATCTCCGCCCTCGCGGTGGTCGTCGGGTTCCTGATCGCGTTCGCGTTCAGCACCTACATCTTCGGCTTCATCATGAAGCCGCTGCAGGAGGCGCTGCCGCCGGGCGGCAAGCTCGTCTACACCGAGGCGCCCGAGGCGTTCCTGCTCTACCTCAAGATCTCCGCGCTCGTCGGCACCGTGATCGCCGCGCCCGTCATCATGTGGCAGCTCTGGCTGTTCATCGCGCCGGGTCTCTACCAGCACGAGAAGCGGTACGCCGTCCCCTTCGTCCTGCTGTCGTCGCTCTTCTTCATCACGGGCGCGGCGTTCTCCCACTACGTCGTGTTCCCCTTCGCCTGGCGGTTCTTCGCCGGCTTCAACTCGGACTACCTGGAGTTCCTGCCGCGCGTCGCGCCGACCTTCTCGCTCTACTCGAAGATGATGCTGGCGTTGGGCCTGGTGTTCGAGATGCCCACGCTCGTCTTCTTTCTCGCGCGCATGGGCGTCGTGTCCGCGCGGATGATGCTGCGGCAGACCAAGTACGCCGTCCTGGTGATCTTCATCCTCGCCGCGATCATCACGCCGCCCGACGTGTTCTCGCAGCTCCTGGTCGCCGCCCCGATGCTGATGCTCTACGGGGTCAGCATCCTGATCGCGTGGGTCTTCGGCCGGCGCAAGCCCGAGGACGCCGACGCGACGCTGCCCGAACAACAGTAGGCTCAGGACGTCAGGGCCGGCCAGGCCTGCCTGGGCCGGCTTCAGCCGGCCCTTCTCACAGAATCCCCTTCGGCAGCCCGAGCGTCTCCCCCACCGTCACGCCGTGCGCCTTCGCGTAGCCCGACGGGATCTCCAGCATGTACTTCGCCAGCTCGTCACCGCCGTACGAAGGGCACTGGTTGGACGCGCACGGAGGCTCGCACGCGGCGAGCCGGCACGGCGGCACCGACGCCGCGACCTGCACGACCTTCCCGGCCGTGTCGAGCCAGACGATGTCGATCGAGATCAGGCAGTTCTGCATCCAGAACGGATAGCGGCCGGGCTCGTCGAAGACGAAGAGCATGCCCTGGCCACCGGGCAGATCCGTGCGGAACATGAGGCCGCGCTCGCGCACGGCCTCGGTCCGGGCGAGCTCGGCGTGCACGACCGTGCGGTCGGGCAGGACGACGTCCACACGCGGCGCGACCCACTGCGCCGCGCCAATCGAAGCGGCGGCCGCCGCCACCGCCGGCACCCACGCGTAGCGCTTGCTCATCGACCCCCTCCGGCGTGAGACTCTGAAGGTGCCATGGTAATCAAATCCTCGGCCGGACCGGAAGTCCGGCGCCTGATCGAGCAGCTCGCGGGCGAAAGCGAGATGGGCCGTGAGGCCGCGATCGCGCGCCTGGCGATCGTGGGCACCCGCGCCGTGCAGAGCCTGCTCGACGTGCTCGGGTCCGACCTGCCCGTTCCGGCGCGCGCGGGCGCGCTCCGGGCGCTCGAGGCCATCGGAGACCGGCGCGCGCTCGCGCCGGCGCTCGGCGCGCTCGAGGCGCCCGACGCCGACCCCGATCTCGGCCAGGCGGCGGTCGGCGTGGTCCGCGGCCACCTGACGTCGCGCGTCGCGGCCGAGGCCGATCGCGCCTTCGAGCGGCTGACCGAGGTGGCGCTCGACCCGGAGCGCCCGGACGCCGTGCGCCTGGCCGCGCTCGACGCGCTGGACGAGGTGCCCGGGGACGCCCGCGACACGCTGCGGGCGCGCCTCACCGAGGACGCCAGCCCGGCCGTGCGCGCGCGGGCGCGGGGCCCCGCCGAGGCGCCGCCCGACTGCTCGCCCGCGGCGTTCGAGGCGGCGGCCGGGGGCGCCCTGCCCGGCACGCCCGACGAGCTCGGCGCCCTCGTCGCCGCCCAGGCGGCCGGCGCGCCTCTCGCGAGCCTGCACCGGCTCGTCGGGGTGGTCCGGGCGCGGGAGTCGTCCGAGCGCGGAGAGGCCCGGTACGGGCTGGCTGGTGGCCCGGGCGGCCATCCACCAGGCGCTGGCGGCCCGGCGCAGCACGGTGGCGCTCTACGACCTGAGGGAAACCCTCGAGGCGGCCAAGGAACCCCTGCCCGTGGGCTTCCTGGCGGCGCTGGCGGGCATTGGCGACGCGTCGTGCCTGGAGCCCCTGGCGGCCGCGTACGCCCGCGCCAAGGGCCCCCGGCACGACTGGTGGCGCACGCACCTCGCCTCGGCCTTCCAGGACATCGTCCGCCGCGAGCATCTGACGCGGCGCCACGCGGCCGTCAAGAAGGTGCTGGCCCGGTGGCCCGACGCCGCCGCGGCGCTCCTGCCGAAGCGATAGGAAATCAGCCGTCAGCAGTCAGGGGTCAGGAAGATCTTGCTGACCGCTGCCGGCTGACCACTGACCGCTGATACCGCGGCCTCCGACCCGGGTGTGACAGGTATACTGGCCTCATGCGCCCCGAGGATCTGCGGCGGTGGGTCGCGCAGAAGCGCGACGCCGAGCGCGTCGAGCGCGACTTGGCGCGCGGCCGCGACGTGGTCCCCGACCCGATTGCCGCTGCTCTCGATTTGATCCGCCTGGGTGGCCGCCTCCACGGGTGGCCCGTGGAGGAGGATCCCGTCAGCCGCCGCGAAGATCTGGAAATGTACGACCGGTGGGCGCGACTGCGGCGCCGGATGCGGCCGTCATGACGGCGGACGAGGCGCTGGTCGGCGCCGTGCGCGACCTCTCGGGCGTGCTGGACGAAATCGACGCGCCAGGCATGATCATCGGCGGCATTGCCGTCATCGCCCGAGGGGTGCCACGACAGACGGTCGACGTCGATGCGGCGGTCTGGGCCGAGCACCTGGATCTGGACCGCCTGCTCGACACGCTTGCGCGCCATCACATCGTCCCACGCGTTCCCGAAGCAAAGCGGTTTGCGCTCGAACGGCAGGTCCTGCTGGTTCGGCACGAGCCGACGGGGACGCCGCTCGAGATCAGCCTCGCCTGGCTGCCCTTCGAGCGTGAGGCGCTCGAGCGGGCGACGCCCGTGGAGTTCGGCGGGATCGCCGTGCGGGTGGCGACGGCCGAGGATCTGGTGATCTACAAGGCCGTCGCGTGGCGGGACCGAGATCGCGCGGACATCGAGCGGCTCGTGGTGAGACACGGGCGCACGATGAACCTCGATCGCGTCCGCCGCATCGTGCGGGAGCTGTCCGACGCGCTCGACGAGCCCGAGCGTGTGCCGGCCTTCGAAGCGCTCGTTGAGCGCGCGCTGGAATCCCGCTAGGACTCGCGGAGAACCCACCTTGACACCGGGCACCGCCGGACCTACACTCCTCTCGCCATCCGAGAGGAGTGGCCGATGGCCAAAGTCGATCTCCTCCAGGGAACGCTCGATCTCCTGATCCTCCGGGTCCTCGCGCTCGAGCCGAACCACGGCTGGGGCATCGCCAGCCGGCTCCGCCAGATCTCGCGCGAGGAGCTGAGCGCCAGCCAGGGCTCGCTCTACCCCGCCCTCCACCGCCTCGAGACACGTGGGTTCGTCACCTCGGAGATGGTGCCGTCGGCGAACAACCGCCGGGCCCGTGTGTACGAGCTCACCCCCGCGGGTCGGAAGCGGCTGGAGGCCGAGGTCCAGAGCTGGGAGCAGTTCGTGGCGTCGATGAGGCGCGTATTGCGCGCCACGTAAACGACGGAGGCCGGGCTGAAGCCCGGCACTACGTACCTGTACGGAGCGCTGGCCTTCAGGCCAGCCAGACGACCGGCACGACGTCGGAACGTAGCGCAGGTCTTCAGACCTGCGCTACAGGGTACGAACCATGTTCGACCGACTGGCAGCCGGCATCCGCGGACTCCTGCAGCGGCGGCGCGTCCAGCGGGAGCTGGACGAGGAGGTGGCCTTCCATGTCGAGATGGAGACGCGGGCGAATCTCGCGAGAGGATTCTCCCCTGCCGAGGCGCGGCGGAAGGCTCTGGTAGACCTTGGCGGGATCGATCAGACGAAGGAGGCCGTCCGAGACCAGCGCGCGACGGTATTCGACCGGCTCGCGCAGGACCTCCGCTACGCCTTCCGCCGGATGCGACACGAGCCCGGCAACGCCCTCGTGGCGATCGTCACGATTGGCCTGGCCGTCGGCCTGACGACGGCCATCTACTCGGTCGCGGATGCCGTGCTCCTGCGCCCGCTGCCCTACCAGGATCCCGATCGGCTCGTTGCGGTCTGGCAGTCCATCCAGGACTATGGCGACGCACCGATGACGATGCCCCAGATCCTCGAGCTCCGAGCACGGGACACCGATTTCGTGGAACTGGCCGCAGTCGATCGGGATTGGTACACGTTGATCGCACCCGGAATCAGCGAGTGGTGCGAGACCTTTCTCGTGACGCCGAACCTCTTCAACATGCTGGGCGTTCGCCCTATCGTGGGCCGCACGCTCACCGCCGCAGATGGGCGGCCAGGCGGCGAGCACGTGATGGTGCTCGCCGAAGGGTACTGGCGGCGCGTGTTCGGTGGCGATCCGGGCGTCGTCGGCAGGCGCGTACGCCTAGCCGGCCAGAGCCCGAACTCTTCCATGGGAGACACGTACGAGGTGGTCGGCGTGGTCCCGTCGAGCGTCCAGCTGTTCTACAGGTTCCCCACGCTTCAGCCGGACGTGTACGCACCGAAGGTGATCACGAACGCCGACCGTGAGGTCAAAGCCGGTGGCGGGTTGAGCCTGTGGTTCACATTCGGCCGCCTCGCGAACGGCGTGACGGTGGAACAAGCCAGCGCGAACGCGCGCACGCTGATGGCAACCTTCACGCGGCAGCTGCCAGACCTTCAGGAATTCCGTGCGCGCATCGTCTCGCTGCGCGACGAGCTGCTCGGACAGACCCGGCCGACACTGCTCCTGCTCGGCGCCGGCGTGGCGCTCGTCCTGCTCATCGCCTGCGTGAACGTCGCGGGCCTGCTGCTGGCCGGCGGCGCTCGTCGAACGCGCGAGCTCACCATCCGCCTGGCGATCGGCTGCTCACGCCGCCGGCTCCTTGGCCAACTCCTCACCGAGCACCTGCTGCTGGCAGTGCTCGGCGGCCTGCTGGGCGTCGCGCTCGCCGCCTGGACGACGCCGACGATCGCGAGACTCGCCCCCTCGTCGCTGCCACGCCTCGATCAGGTTCGTATGGACCTCGGCGTGCTGGGGTTCGCCCTGGCCGTCTCGCTGGTCTCCGGTCTGGTGTTTGGGGCGGCGCCGGCCTGGGCGCTCGCCAGGACGCGGTTGCTGGCCACGCGGGTAGGTCCCCTCGCGGTCATGCCCGGCACACGCCGGTTGCGCGGCGCGCTGGTGATCGCGGAGACCGCGCTCGTAGTCGTGCTGCTCGCCGCCGCGGGGATCGTTACCAACAGCCTCTGGCGTCTCGCGCACCTCGCCCTCGGGTTCGACCCCGAACACGTCGTCGTCGTTGACGTCGGGCTGCCCACACGCTGGACGAACGCCGATCATGCGGCGCGGCTGGACCGGCAGTGGCTGGACATCGCGCGCGGGTTGCCCGGCGTGCACCGTGGCGCTCTGGGTGATGACGTGCCGTTCTCCTGGGGAGCGCTCAATAACGTCCGGGTGCAGACAGACGACGTGTCCGTGCCCACCTCGGTGTCGGCCGTGGACCTCGCCTACCTGCCGCTCCTGAAGGTTCCGCTTCGCCAGGGACGGATGTTCGGAGCCCAGGACGCGGGAAACGGACAGGTCGCCATCGTCAACGAGGCACTGGCGCGGCGGTTCGATCCGCCGGGCCGAGCAGTGGGACAGCGGATCAGGGTCGGTGAAACCTGGCGTGAGGTCATCGGCGTCGTGGGAAGCATCACCGAGGTCGGTGGCATCCGTGCGACCTACATCAAGCAGGACGGCCTCAGCCGCCTCACGCTGCCGGCCGCCTACGTCCCGCTCGGTACGCGGCACGGGTTCTACCACGCGTATCTGCTGGCGCGCACCACACTTGGCACCGCAGCGATCGCCGAGGCGGTACGCAAGGGGCTTCGCGAGCTCGACCCCGAGCTCGCCATTCGAAAGTCGGGGACACTGGAGGCCACGGTCGAGAAGGTCGGCGCCGGCACGAGGTTCCAGGCGCTTCTGATGTCCCTCTTTGCGGGTGTCGCGCTCGTGCTCGCGGCGGTCGGGCTCTACGGCGTGCTCGCGCACATGGTCGGCCAGCGCACGCGCGAGATCGGCATCCGCATGGCGCTGGGCGCGCGGCCGGCGCAGGTACGCCGGATGGTCAGCGGGCAGGCGGCAATGCTCGCCGGTCTGGGCACCGCGATCGGCCTCGCCGGCGCGCTCGCTGGAGGCCGGGTCATCCGCAGCCTCCTCTTCGAGGTCAGCCCGACCGACCCCACGACGCTGGCCGCCGCGGTTGCGCTCCTCCTGCTCGTCGCCGCGTTCGCCACATGGCTGCCCGCCCGCCGGGCCACGCAGGTCGATCCCGCCACCACCCTTCGCAGTGAGTAGAACGCGGGCTGGCCTAAAGGCCAGCACTACGTACGTAGTGCCGGGCTTCCGCCTTCGCCAAGGCTACGGCGGACTCGCCGAAGCTCGAAGAGCGGAGGCGGTCAGCCCGGCTGACCGGCTGGCCTGTGCCTGGTGCGAGGTGCGCGGTCACGCTGAGCCCGACAACAGCGTGATCCCGGACGAAGCACCAGGCACGAAGCACCAAGCACGAGGCACTATCTCTTCGGATACCCCACCGTCTGCGCGAGCGTGATGCGCTCGTCGAGTCCGAGCTGCATCCTCTTTGCCAGCCCCTCGCGATCGATCGTCGCCCGGACGACGCAGGCGAGGCCTTCCGAGGCGCAGTAGAGATAGACGTTCTGGGCGATGACGCCCGTGTCGGCCCCCATGTAGAGCATCTGGGTGTCGGGCGTCACGCCCGTCGCCTTCTTCAGATCCGCGACGTAGACCAGGTTCACCGGCGCATCGGCCACGAACGCCTGCCCGCCGGTCGCGGCGCGCAGGTCCTCCGAGACGACGAGCTGGAGCGCGTGGGCCTTCGGGTCGTAGAGATAGAGCCCGTCGGCGCGCGTGACGTAGACCTTCATCTCCTGCCAGTTGCGCGCCGAGGGCGCCGTGCGGTGGCCGTCGGGCCGATTGATGCCGAAGGCGGCCCACAGCAGGTTCGACAGCACCTGGTCCGGCAGCGGCGTGGGCGCGAACTCCCGCTGCGAGCGGCGGTCGGCAAGCGCCTGCATCAGCGGACGTCCACCGGACTTGTCGGGCGCCGGCAGCGGGACGATGCGGGCGCCCTGGGGAGACCCGGCCGCGGCCGCCGCCGGCAGAGCGGCGGCCAGGGCCAGGATGAGGGACACGACGCGGCCGGTCGCGCGGAGCGTCACGTGAGCACCTCCAAAGCCCAGAGCCCAAAGCCTGGAGCCGTAGGCCGTCAGCCGTAAGCCGTAAGCCGTCAGCCGGCGTAAGCCGTAAGCCCTGAGCCGTGAGCCGTGAGCCGTCTAGTTTCCCGTCAGCCCCCGCTTCCTGAGCAGCGGCTCGACGCTCGGCTCCCGCCCGCGGAAGCGGACGTAGAGCGTCATGGCGTCCTCGGTGCCACCGGCCTCGAGGATGTTCTTCCGGAACGACCGCGCCGTGGCCTGGTCGAAGAGGCCCTTCTCCTTGAACGCCTCGAACGCGTCGGCCACGAGGACTTCGGCCCAGATGTAGCCGTAGTAGCCGGCCGCGTAGCCGCCGCCGGGCCCGAAGACGTGGTTGAAGTACGGGCTGCGGTAGCGCGACACGATCTCGCGCGGCATCTGGATCTTCTCCATGGCCGCGTCCTCGAACGACCGCGCGTCGAGCGGCGTCGTCGAGGTGATCGTGTGCCAGTCCATGTCGAGGAGCGACGCGGCGAGGTACTCGACGGTCAGGAAGCCCTGGTTGAACTGGTCCGACTTGCGGATCTTCTCGACGAGATCCAGCGGGATGACCTCGCCCGTCTTGTAGTGCTTCGCGTAGACCTTCAGCACGTCGGGCTCGAGCGCCCAGTTCTCCATGATCTGAGACTGGAGCTCGGTGAAGTCGCGCGGCCCCCTCGACACGCCCGAGTACGGCACCTGCGAGAGCAGGCTGTTCAGGGCGTGGCCGGATTCGTGGAACAGCGTCTGGACCTCCTCGAGGCTGAGGAGCGCCGGCTGGTCGCCCGCGCCGCGCGAGAAGTTGGCGACGTTGGTCACGATGGGCAGCACCCGCTTGCCGTCCTTGACGCGCGTGCCGCGGAAGCCGCTCGTCCACGCGCCCACGCGCTTGCCGGGCCGCGGATGGTAGTCGGTGTAGAACACGCCGAGCGTGGTGCCGTCCGCGTCCTTCACCTCGAAGGCGGACACCTCGGGGTTGTAGACGGGCAGGTCCGGCCGCGGCGTGAACGTGATGCCGTAGAGCCGGTTCGCGACGTAGAACATCCCGTCGCGCACCTTGTCGACCTGGAAGTACGGGCGGAGCGCCTGGTCGTCGAGGTCGAAGCGCGCCTTGCGGACCTTCTCCGTGTAGTACCACCAGTCGTACGGCTCCAGCTTGAAGCCGCCGGCGGCCTGGTCGATCAGCGCCTGCTGCGCGGCGGCCTCCTTGATCGCGACGGCGCGCGCGGGCGTCCAGAGCTGGTTCAGCAGGTCGTAGACGCCCTTCGGCGTCTTCGACATGTTCTCCTCCAGCGCGAAGTCCGCGTACGACGGGTAGCCCATCAACTGCGCGCGCTCGGCGCGCAGCGCCGCGATCTTCGCGAGCACGACCTTGTTGTCGTACTCGTCGTTGTGGTCGCAGCGCGTCGTGTAGGCGGTGAAGATCTGCTTGCGCAGCTCGCGGTTGTCCGCGTAGGTCATGAACGGCCAGATGCTCGGCGCCTGCAGCGTGTAGACCCACGCGCCGGCCATGCCGGCTTTCTTCGCGGTGTCGGCGCCGCCGGCGACGACCGACGGCGGGAGCCCGGCCAGATCGGCCTCCTTGTCGATCACCAGCCGGAAGGCGTTCGTGTCGTGCAGCAGGTTCTCGCCGAACTGCACGCCCAGCATCGACAGCTCGGCGTTGATCTTCCGGAGCTTCGCCTGGTCGTCCGGACCGAGATTGGCGCCGCTCCGCACGAAGCTCTTGTAGGTGTTCTCGAGCAGCCGCATCTGCACGGGCGTGAGCCCCAGCGTCTCGCGCGCGCCCCACACGGCCTTCACCCGCGCGAAGAGCTTCGGGTTCAGCCTGAGGTCGTCCCGCAGGGCCGACAGGAGCGGCGTCGTCTGCCGGTTGATCGCCTGGAGCCCGGCGTTGGTGTCGGCCGAGTTCAGGTTCGAGAAGACCGCCGACACCTTCTGGAGCAGCCCGCCCGACTCGTCGAGCGCCAGGATGGTGTTGGCGAAGGTCGCCGGCGCCGGGTCGTTCGCGATCGCGTCGGTCTCCCGTCGCTGCTCTTCGATGCCCTGCTTGATGGCGGGCAGGAAGTGCTCGGGCTTGATCTCCGCGAAGGGCGGCACGCCGAACGGCGTGGTCCACTCTCGGAGGAGCGGGTTGGACGGCGCGGCCGGCTGGGCCGCCGCCGGGGCGGCCAGCACGGCCGCCAGGCCGACGATGAGGGCAAGACGTCGTGACATGAGGACCTCTCGGGGGGTAGAGGAAACCGGATTAGGAAACCGACGCGTAGATGACGCCGCGGACGACTGGGCTTCAGTCCTCCAACTGGTCATTCTACTCCGGTGGTGGTCAGGAAATGAGGCGGGACAGCAGGCGGCCGAGATCGGCGCGAATCGACGGCTTGACCTCGATCCGCGGCAGGCGCCACGGGTCGGCGCCGGGCTCGACGGGGCGCTCGTCACAGGTGACGGCCAGCGCGAACCCGCAGTCGCGCGCGAGGCCGGCCGTCTCCGGATCCCATGCGCCGTAGGGGTACGCCAGCGCGGTGACGGA
The DNA here is from genome assembly GCA_963812185.1 of uncultured Acidobacteriota bacterium. Classification (GTDB taxonomy): domain Bacteria; phylum Acidobacteriota; class Vicinamibacteria; order Vicinamibacterales; family JAHECP01; genus JAHECP01. The sequence goes on along the minus strand of CAWEUE010000004.1, from coordinate 894,549 downwards.
CGCGCCGAGCCACGCCTCGAGCCGAGCCCGGCCGCCTTCGATTTCCGCGCGGCGCGCCGCGGGCTCCAGCGCGGGCAGGGCGAGGTGGCTCCAGCCGTGCGCGCCAATGGCCGCGCCGGGCGCCGCCGCGAGACGCCGGAGCTCCGCGACGGTCACGGGACGCGCGCCGGCGGCGGGCCCGGGCGCGAGACCGGCCCACGCAGCGAGCGCGGCGAGCCTCGACGTCCGCTCGGGCGCGCCCAGCCGCACCAGGCGATGGTAGACCGCCCAGTGCGCGGCGGCCCGCTCCTCCACCGAGCGCACGGGCAAAGGCTCCGCGCCGCCTGCCAGCGCCGGCGGCACCTCGGGCGGCAGCGGCGCCGGACCGAAGAACAGCCGCTCGAGCACGTCCCACCAGAACTCGCCGCCCGACTCGATCGCGCCGGCCGGCACGAAGAACGTGGCGGACACGCCGTGTCGCGCCAGAATCGGCTGCGCCACCATCAGGTTGTCCACGTAGCCGTCGTCGAAGGTGACGGCGACCGCGCGCGGCGGCAGCCGATGCGCGCGCGCCGCGTCGGCCAGCTCGGCGAGCGGCATCGGCTGCGCGTGCCGCGCCAGCCAGGCCATCTGCTCCTCGAAGTGGTCGGGGTGCACCGACAGCCCGTGCACGTCGGTCGCGGGCGCGGCGACCCGGTGATACAGGAGGATGGCGGCGCCGGCCCACTCCCGCCGGCCGGCGCGCGGCGACGGCCCGCCGCCGGCCGCCTCGGCCGTCGGCTTGACGGCCCGGACGCCCACGAGCAGCGGGAAGTACGGATCGTAGACGTCGAGCTCCTCGGCCGTCAGGTCCTCGGCCGCCACGCCGTACAGGAACGCCGCGTTGGCGAGCACGTTGCCGTAGCCGCGCACCTCGACGCGGCCGGCCGGGAAGACCGCGGTGACGAGCGCGCGGGCGCCGGCCTCGGTGACGCGCCAGAAGTCCCCGTCGCGGCCGTACTCCAGGCACACGCGGCTCGCCGACGGCAGCGTCACGAGCAGCACGCCGCCCGGCTTGAGCACGCGCCGGCACTCCTCGAGGACGCGGCGCATGTCGTCCACGACGTGGATCGTCTGCGTGAGGACGATGCAGTCGTAGGTGTCGGACGCGAGCGTGACGGCCTGTCTCAGGTCCGCAACGACCGTGGCGCGGGGGTTCGCCGGGTTCAGATCGACGACGTCGCTGCGGGTGACGCGGGCGCCGCCGAACCGCGTCGTGTAGTCGTTCTCCTGCACCTCGAGCACGACGCCGCGGATGTCGTCGGCGTGGGCCTGGAGGAACCGCTCGATGTACGGGCGATCCACCGGCGTGCCGCGGTCGTAGCCCCATTCGCGGCTGACGGGGCTCGTCCGCCGCAGGTCGCCCCAGTCCACCCCGTCGCGGCCCTGCTGCCGCAGCCAGTCGCGCAGGCGGCCCAGCTCCCAGGTCAGCTCGCGGAGCTCGCCGAACAGCCGGTCGCGCCGGTCCACGCGCGCGCGGTGCTGCCGCGCCACCTCGCGCAGCGCCCGCTCCCGGCCGAACAGGACCGTGGGCGGATCGGCCTCGAACGTCGCGCGGTGGCGGTCGAGAACGGCCTGGACGGCGGCCAGGTAGCGTTCCGGCTCGATCGACGCGCGGTAGCCGGCGTCGCGGCGCGCCAGGCGCCGGAGCCCGGCACGTATCAGGCGGAGGCCCTGGCCGCCCGACTCGTGGATCCGCACCAGGAAGTCGTAGGCGACCAGCGCGTCCAGCGTCTCGTCGAAGCCGCCGGCCGCCTCCCAGGACGTCCGGCGGAACAGCACCGCCGAGGGCGCGGCCAGCGTCGTGCCGAGCACGGCCCCGGCGTCCCAGCCGGCCGCGAGCGGCGGCTCGAACGGCTCGCCGCCCGGCTCGGCCACCGCGCCCGCGACGGCGTACGCCGCCGGTCCGGCGCCGAGGGCCTCGAGGGCCTCCGCGCAGAAATCGGCGTCGAGCAGATCGCCCTCGTCCAGGCACACGACGAACGATCCCGAGGCCGCGCGCACGCCCGCGTTGCGCGCCGCCCCCGCCGACGCGCCCTCCGCCTCGACCACCCGCGCCGGCCCGATTGCGGCCAGCGTGGCCACGGCCGACCGGATGCGCGGCTCGGGCCGGCCGTCGTCCACGAGCAGCGCCTCGGCGGCCACGCCGCGCTGGCCGGCCGCGCTCGCGACCGTCCGCCGCACGTCGTCCGTCCACGCGCCGGGCACGACGACGAGGGAGACGCGCTCAGCCATCCGAGCGGCCTCCCATCCGCAGCAGCCAGCCGTACACGGCGCGCAGCGGCGCGGTGATCTTCCAGCTCATCGACCCGCGCAAGTCGGCGACCTCGTGCTCGAGCGCCGCCGCGCGGCTCTCGAGCCGCGCCAGCTCGGCCTCGCGCGCGCGCTCGCCTTCCACCCGCGCGACCTTCGCGCGGACGGCCGCCAGCTCCTCGCGCGCGCGGTCGATCTGCGGCAGGAGCCACCCGTGATGGTCCAGGTCGAGGTCGTGGATCTCGGCGAGGAGCCGCGCGATGTCGGCCTCGCGGCGCCGCGTGAGCTCGCCCAGGTGCTGGCGGTAGCTCTCGCGGTGCTTCGCCAGGATCTGCCCGAACACGCCCAGGTGCACGTCGCTCTGCATCATCACGCGGCTCATCGAGCCGGGACGGCGGCGGTAGTGGAACAGCACCTCGGGGATGATCGTGCCGCGATGGCCGCGCTCGAGCAGCGTCAGCCAGAAGTCCCAGTCCTCACAGCCGTCGCGGAACGATTCGTCCCAGCCGCCGGCGGCCACGACGGCCGCGCGGCGGACCAGGGCGGCGCCGTTCAGCGTGTTCATGTCGAGCACGGCGGCGAGGTCGCACCGCTCGGGCGTCCAGTCGCGCTCCTCCTCGCCGAACGTGCGCACCCAGTGGGACGCGAACGCGAGCGAGGGGTCGGCGTCGAGGACGGCGAGCGACCGCTCGAGGTAGGTAGGCGCCAGGCGGTCGTCGGCGTCGAGCGCGCACAGGAACTCGGCCTCGGTCCGCGCCGCGCCGTAGTTGCGCGCCGCCGACAGGCCGCGGTTCTCGGTGCGGAAGACGCGCGTGCGCGGCCGCTGGAGCGCGTCGATGGTGCGCCGCGTCGCCTCGTCCGTCGATCCGTCGTCGACGACGATGACGTCGAAGTCCTGGACGGTCTGCGCGAAGACGCTGTCGAGGGCCTCGTGGAGATAGGCGCCCAGGTCGTGGCACGGCACGACGAACGTGACGCGCGGCGCGTCCGTGCCGGCGGCCATCAGCGCCCGCCTCCCCCGCCGGCGCCCGACACGCCCCCGTCGGTCAGCAAGCGCACGTACGCCTCGGCCACCGCCCCGGCGGCGTCGTCCATGACGATGCGGCCGCCCTCGAGCAGGAGCGCCCGGTCGCAGAACCGCTCGATGGTGTGCGGCTCGTGGCTGACGAGCAGCAGCGTGTGGCCGGCGTCGCGCAGCGACTGGAAGCGGTCCTGGCAGCGCTCGCGGAACCCCGCGTCGCCGACGGCGAAGATCTCGTCCAGGATCGGGATCTCGCGCACCGCGCGGAAGGCGACCGAGTAGGCCAGCCGCGACGCCATGCCGCTCGAGAAGTGCCGCAGCTCGAGCTTCGCGAAGCGCTCCAGCCCCGCGAACGCGAGGATCTCGTCGGTCGCCGCGCGCAGCTCGGCCAGCGAGAGGCCCATCACGCAGCCGAGCAGGTCGATGTTGTCGATGGCGTCGAGGTCGGGGTTCCAGCCGACGCCCAGCTCGAGGATGGGCGTGATCCCGGCGCGCCGCACGACGGCGCCGCCGTCGGGCGGATAGATGCCGGTGATGACCTTGAGCAGCGTGCTCTTCCCGCCGCCGTTGCGGCCCATCAGGCCCAGCGTCTCGCCGCGCCGGAGGTCGAACGTCACCGAGTCGAGCACCTGCAGCACCTCACTCGGGCGCGGGCGGAACAGATCGAGGACGTGCTCGCGCACCGTCTCCCGCCGCACGCTCGGGATCCTGAAGCGCTTGGAGACGTTCCGGACCTCGATCAGCGGGATGGCGTCGGGCACGGCTACACGTACTCCGCGATGCGGGGCGACGCCAGCCGGTAGATCAGCGCCCCCAGGCCGACGATGATCAGCGTCTCGACGGCCAGGTAGACGTGCGCCGGCAGCGACGGGATCTGGCCGTCCACCAGCACCGCGCGCGAGAACATCATGATCGGCGTCGGCGGCCAGACGTAGAGGTAGATGTGCAGCCGCTCGGGCAGGATGTCGAGCGGATAGATGATTGGCGCCACGAAGAAGCCGGCGTGGACCACCACCTCCCAGATCTGGTTCAGGTCCCTGAACCGCATGAACAGCACGCTCGCGGCGAGCGAGAAGCCCGTCACGATCCCCAGGGTACTGCACCTGGTACCACACGTAGAGCGCCACGGCCGCCGGGCTCATCGCGTGGCCCTGGAGCACGAGCACGAAGATCAGCGCCGCCGAGAACAGCGCCAGCGTGATCACCGCGTTCGACGACGACGTGACGACGAGGACCCAGCGCGGGAAGCGCGCCTTGGTGAGCAGGAAGCCCTTCGCGCGCAGCGAGAGCAGGCCCGTCTTGGTCGCCTCGCCGAAGAACTCGTAGAGGAACAGACCGACGATCAGGTTGACCTTGTAGGCCGGGTTCGACGCGAAGACGAACGAGAAGACCGCGTAGAGCACGAAGAACATCGTGATCGGCTTGAGCAGGGCCCAGAGGAACCCGCCGACCGTCCCGTGGTAGCGCGTCTTGAAGTCGGTGCGGACGAGGGTCCAGATGAGGCCGGCGAGATGGGCGCTCTCGCGCTCGACGCGGTGCGCGGGCGCGCCGGTCGCCCTCTGGGGCCCGTCGGTCCTGGCGATCTCCGGCATCGGGAGGCTTCGCGAAACCCTGATACTATACGGCACCGAACGCCCGCCCGACACCGCTAATGCTGCCGCTGCGCATCCTGCACGTGACGCCGTATTTCGAGGGCGCGTGGGCCTACGGCGGCATCCCGCGGCTGGCGTCCGCCCAGGCGAGGGCGCTCGCCCGGCTCGGCCACCAGGTCACCGTCTGCACAACCGATGCCGGCGACGAGACGGCCCGCTGGCCCGGCCCGGCCCAGCCCGGCGCCGTCGACACGCACGTCTTTCCCAACCGGTCCAACCGGGCGGCGTACCGCTATCAGCTCTTCACGCCCGTGGGCCTCGGCGCGTACCTCGCCGAGCACGCCGCGCGCTTCGACGTGGCCCACGTGCACGCGTGCCATCACCTGCTGGGCACGGCCGCCGCCCGCCATCTGCTCCCCGCGGGCGTGCCCTACGTGCTGCAGCCCAACGGAACCGCGCCGCGCATCGAGCGGCGCCGGCTGGCCAAGCTCCTCTTCGACGCGACCGTCGGCAGGCGCGTCCTCCCCGCGGCCGCGCGCGTGATTGCCGTGAGCGAGGCCGAGAGGCGGCAGCTCGAGTCGATCGGCGTCGCGCCCGCGCGCATCGCCCTGATCCCCAACCCGCTCGACCTCGACGAGTTCGCCGCCCTGCCTCCCGCGGGCGCGTTCCGCGCCCGGCACGGCCTCGGCGGCGCGCCGATCGTCCTGTACCTGGGCAAGCTCACCCCCCGCAAGCGCCTCGACGTGCTCGTCGCCGCATGTGCCGCGCTGCGACGTCCGGATACCAGACTTGTGATCGCCGGCAACGACATGGGCGCCGGCAAAGCCGCCAGGACGCAGGCGGGCCGCGCAGGGATTGGGGCTTGCACGCTCTTCACGGGCCTTCTGGCCGGCGCCGACCGGCTGGCCGCGCTCGTGGACGCGACCGTGGTCGTGTACCCGTCGCAGCACGAAGTGTTCGGCCTGGTCCCCCTCGAGGCCCTGCTGTGCGGCACGCCGGTCGTGGTGGCCGACGACAGCGGCTGCGGCGAGATCGTGACGCGCGTCGGCGGCGGCCTCGTGGTGCCGCAAGGCGACGCCGCCGCGCTCGCGCGCGCCATCGCCGGCGTCATCGACCGGCCGGACGACTGGCGGGCGCCGGTGGACGAGGCGGGCCGCCGGATCCGCGAGTGGTATGGCGCCGACGCCGTGGCCCGCGCCCTCGACGCGCTCTACCGCGAGGTCGTGACGGCCGGGCCGGACACCCCATGACGAACGCCGGGGTCACGTTCATCGTGCCGGTCTACGAGGGCGCGCGGACGCTCGAGGCGACGCTCGCCTCGATCCTGGCGCAGGACGCCGGCCGCCCGATCGAGGTCGTCGCCGTCGACGACGGCAGCCGCGACGCGTCGCCGGACATCCTGGCGCGCGCCGCGCGCGAGGCGGGCGTGCGCGTGCTCGTGGGCGACGGCCGCGGCGCGGCCGCCGCCATCAACCGCGCGCTGGCCGAGGCGCGCTACCCGCTCATCGCGCAGGTCGACCAGGACGTCACGCTCGGGCCCGGCTGGCTCGCGCGCCTCGCGGCGGCCGTCGAGGCGCCGGGCGTGGGCGCCGCGCAGGGCCGCTACGTCCCGTCGGACGACGACACGCTGTTCGCGCGCGTGATGGCGCTCGACCTCGCCGATCGGTACGACCAGCTGCCCGACGGGCGCACCGACCACGTCTGCACCGGCAACTCGGTCTACCGCGCCGACGCGCTCGCGGCGGTCGGCGGCCTCGACGAGTCGCTGGGCTACGGCTACGACAACGACCTCAGCTACCGGCTCGCCGCGGCCGGATGGCGCCTGCGGTTCGTCCCGGACGCGACGAGCCGCCACCGGTGGCGGGAGGGCCTGGCGGGCTACCTGCGCCAGCAGTACGGCCTCGGCTACGGCCGGCTCGACGTCGTCGCTCGGCATCCGGCGCGGCTCGCGGGCGACGCGGTGTCGGGCGCCGCGATGATGGCCCATGCGCCGGCCGCCCTGCTGGCGATCGTCCTGGCCCTGGCGGCGGCCGGCGCCGCGATCGCGGGCCATGCGTGGGCGCCGCCGGCCGCCGCGGCCGCGCTCGTCGTCGGCGCCCTCGCGCTCGACCGGCTCGCCGCGGGCGTGCGCGCGGCGCGCCGGCACCGCGATCCGGGCGCGCTGCTCTTCCCCGTCGTCCACCTCGCCCGCGACGCCGCCTGGGCGGCCGCCATCACGGTGTGGGCCGTGCGGCGCGCGCTGGGCCGGCGCGCCACGCCGGCCGCCAGCATGCCGCGCGCCGCGGGCACGCCCGCGCCCGCCGCCCCGCCGGCGGACGCCGGCCGCCCGCTCGTCGTCATCCCGGCCTACAACGAGGCCGAGAACCTGCCGGCGGTGATCGAGGAGCTGCGCCGGGCACACACCCATCAGCCGCTGCTCGTCGTCGACGATGGGTCCAGCGACGGGACGCCGGCGCGGCTCGAGGCGCTGCGGGTGCCCTTCGTCCGGCTGGGCACGCGGCTCGGCGTCGGCGGCGCGATGCGCGCCGGGCTGCGGCGGGCGTACGAGAGCGGCGCCCGCACGGTCATTCGCGTCGACGGCGACGGCCAGCACGACCCGGCGTATCTCGCCACGCTCGCGGAGCCAATCCAGCAGGGCCGCGCCGACGCGGTCATCGGCTCGCGCTACCTGGACGGGCACGAGCGGAGGCCCTCGCCCGGCCGGCAGACCGCGCGCTGGTGCCTGTCGCGGGTGATTGGCGGCCTGACGGGCCAGCCGGCCACGGACCCGACGTCGGGCTTCTGGGCGTTCGGCCCGCGCGCCGTCCGGCTGCTGGCGACGCACTACCCCACCGGCTACTCCGAGCCCGAGCTGCGCCTGTTCCTCGCGCGCAACGGGCTGCGGGTCGTCGAGGTGCCGGTGCGCATGCGGCCGCGGCGCGGCGGCCGCACGTCGCTCACGTTCGGGCGGACGGGCCACGCGCTGGCCCGGACGCTGCTCGCGCTCGTCGTCGTGCCGCTCCGGTCGCCAGCAAAGGTGTGATCCCATGACCAGCCTCCTCCAGGTCGTCGCCATCGTCGTTTCAGTTGTGCTACTTGTGATCGTGCTGGAGCTGGTGAGGCGGAGGAAGCTCACCGAGGAGCATTCGTTCATCTGGATCGCGTGCGCGCTGGCGCTGCTCGCCCTGTCGATCTGGAGGGGGCTGATCGACATGGTGGCCGTGTGGCTGGGCATCGCCTACGGCCCGGCCGTGCTGCTGCTCGTCGTCATCCTGTTCGGCTTCGTCGGCGCGCTCTACGTCTCGGTCGTCCTGTCGCAGCACCGCGACCGGATCGAGCAGCTCGTCGAGGACGTGGCGATTCTGGAGGCGAAGCTGCGGGAGATGGAGAAGCGGGACGGTACGTAGCGCAGGGCTGAAGCCCTGTACGTAGCGCACACCTTCAGGTGTGCGCCAGGCGAGGCGCAGGGCTGAAGCCCTGCGCTACGTCCGTACGCGAGGCGCGACCGGCCGCCGGAGGAGGTCGTCGATGACGCCGCGCGTGACCGCCCACACGCCGGCGGGACGGCTGGCCGACGTGCCGGCGAGCGCGTGCGCGAGATTGAAGGCCACGACCGCCGCCGACCGCCACGCGGCGCGGCCGGCCGACGGGCGGCCGGCAAGGCGCGCGAGGCGCAGGTGGCTTCGCGTGGCGTGATACAGGCGCGCGGGCGCGCGGCGGCCGATCGTCCGGCTGCCCTCGTGGTAGGCCAGCGCCGACGTCACACAGACCGTCCGGAGCCCGGCGCCGGCCGCCCGCAGGCAGAAATCCAGGTCCTCGAGGAAGAAGAAGTAGCCTTCGTCGAACAGGCCGGCGCGGGCGAACGCGCCGCGGCCGACGAGCATGGCGCATCCGCTGACGCCGTCGACGCGGTGCAGCGCCGGGAGCGCGAGCGACACGGCGTCGGCCCCGGCCTCCGGGTGCACCATGCGCGCGGTCGCGGGGTCGAAGCGCATGCCGCACGACCCCACGCGCGACGGGTGCTCCCGCGCCAGCACGACGGGCGCCGCGACGCCGACCGCCGGGTCCTCGAAGGCCGCCTCGAGCGCTTCGATCGTGTCGGGCGGCACGATCGTGTCGCTGTTGACGAGCAGCACGAGGTCCGCGCCCCGGTCGAGCGCCGCGCGGACGCCCAGGTTCGCGCCGCCAGCAAAGCCGAGGTTCGTCCCGCTCTCGATCACGGCCGCGCGCGGACACGCGCGCCGCAGCGCGCCGGCCGAGCCGTCGCCCGAGCCGTTGTCCACGACGATGAGGTCGTCCACCGCGCGGCGCGAGGCGTCGAGCGCGCGCACGGCGAGCGACGTCTGGTCGGGCGTGCGGTAGTTGAGCACGACGGCGGCCAGGCGGCGGCCCGACGGGCGCGGCGCCGGCCCGGGCCTGCGCGCGATGGCTTGCGCGGTCGGGCCCAGATGCGCCAGGTACACCTCGCGCGTCCACGCGGCGTCCTCCTCGATCGTCTTCATGCGGGGCACGCCGGCGCGCAGCCGGTCGAGGAGACCCGGCTCGTCGAGCAGGCGCGCGATCGCCCGGCGGAGATCGGAGGCGTCGCCGGGCTCGAACAGCAGGCCGCTCCGCCCGTCGTCCACGAGCTCGGCCATCCCGCCGAGGTTCGAGGCGACGACGGGCAGCCCCGCGGCGAACGCCTCGCGGATGATGAACGGCGCGTTCTCGAGCCAGACGGACGGCACGACCAGCACGTCGAGGTCCTCGAGCGCGCGCGGCACGTCCTCGTGGGCGACGGCGCCGGCGTGCCGCACCGCCGGGTGCGTCAGCAGCGGCGCCAGGCGCGCCCGATAGCCGTCGTCGCCGTGATACGGCTGGATGGCGCCGTGGAGCGTGACCGAGACGCGATCCGCCGGCAGCCCGGCGACGGCCTCGAGCAGCAGGTGCGGCGCCTTCGAGACCATCAGGCTCCCGAGGAAGCCGAGGCGAAGGCGATCGGCCGGGCGCCGCCGCAGGCCCGCGAGCCGCGACTGATCGATGCCCTGCTCCTGCAGAACCAGCTTGTCGTCGGGGATGCCGAACCTGTGGTACTCCTCGCGCAGCGTGCGCGAGGGCGCGAGGAACACCGACACGTGCGGCACGAGCGCCCGCATCGCGGCCAGGCGGACGGCCGACGCGCGCCGGCCCGCGCCGGCGCCGAGGGCCGACGCGGCCGCCACGCCGGCACGGCGCCCCGCGTCGGCGACGGGCGCCGGCAGCTTCGGCGCCAGCCGCCGCCACCAGGGCGCCAGCGCGCCGGCGCCCCACGCGGCGAGCTCGTCGGGCACGCACCGCGGGCAGCCGTCCGGGTACGGCCCCTCGCAGCGCCGTTCGTCCAGGTCGAAGAGCTGACCGCGATGACAGATCAGCCAATAGTCGTTGAGCGTGCAGACAACGGGCACGCCGCGACGGGCCAGGGCGGGCACGAGCTCGGTGGACAGGTGCGTGAGGTGGTGCACGTGCGCCACGTCCGGCCGCCAGCCCGCCGCGACCTCCGCGCCAATCCGCGCGACCCGCGCGTGGCGATAGCTGTCCTCGAAGGACCGGCACGCGCGGTAGCCGTGGTTGATCCAGACGATCTCGAGGCCGTCGCGCCGCTCGCGCCGCACGGCGTACTCCGGCCGCGAGGGATCGTCCTCCCGCGTCAGGACGAGGATCTCGTCGGCGAACCGCCGGTCGAGCGCGCGGACCAGGTCGTGAACGTAGATCTCCGTGCCGCCTGTCGCGGCGGGCGGAAACCCGTGCACGACGGTCAGCACGCGCATCAGCGGGTCCCCTCGATCGGCGTGAACGGCCGCGCGTCACGCGCGCCCAGATACTGGCCGAGCGGCCAGGCGACCGCGAGCGACATCGCGCGCGCCGCCGCCCGCGGCCGGCGCCACTCCGCCAGCCGCGCGTGGGCGGCCGCGGTCGAGGCCACCGCGCGCAGCAGGCACGGCACGTCCGGCACGAGGCGCAGGTCGAACAGCTCGGCCAGGCGCGCGTGCACCAGACGCGTGCGCCTCAGCTCGTGCCGGGCCGATCGCTCGTGCGAGTGCACGACGACCGCGTCCGGCGCGTAGACCAGCGCGTGTCCGGCCAGGAGGACGTCGCGGGCCCACTCGAGATCCTCGCCTATGGGCGTCGCCTTGAAGGGGTGCGCCGCCCACACGGAACGCCGGATGCACGAGCACACGTCGTCGAACACGCACGCCTGCAGGCGCCCAGGCGGCGTCAGGCGGGCGAACGCGCCCGGCGTCAGGCGCTGCGGCGGCCGCGGGTCCGGGCTGGCCGCCGCCCAGCGCGCCAGGTACGTTCGCGTCAGGCGGCTGGCGTCGGGCCGCGGCGCCTGGCGCGCGTAGCTGCCCGCAATCGACGCGTCCTCGAGGAGCGGCCTCACGAGCGCCGCGAGCCAGCCGGGAGACGCCGGCACCGCGTCCTGCACCATCAGCACCACGAGCTCGCCACGGGCCGTCTCGACGCCGAGGTTGCGCGTCAGGCCGTGGTCGAACGCCGTCCGCTCGACGCGCACGAGGCGATCGACGCGCCCCTCCAGCAGGCCGACGGTGCCGTCCGTCGAACCCGAGTCGACCGCCACGATCTCGAACGCAAACGGCGCCCGCTGCGCGGCCGCCGCGTCGAGCAGCGCCGGCAGCGTAGCCATGCCGTCGAGCGTCGGCACGACGATGGAGACCATTCCGTGGCTCATTCCGTGGTCATTGTCACAACTTCAGCGTACCGTTCCTGCCACCAGTCGGCGTCCTCGTCGGCGGTCTTCACCGGCGGGAGCGCGGCGCGGAATCCCGCCAGGAGCCCGGGGTCGTTCACGAGCGACGCGAGCGCGGCCGCCAGCGCCGGCGGCGAGAAGGCGTCGTAGAGCAGGCCGTTCACTCCGTCGGTCACCAGCTCGGGAATGCCGCCCTGCCGCGCGCCGACGACGGGCACGCCGGCCATGTACGCCTCGTGGATGACGAGCGGCGAGTTCTCGGGCCACAGCGAGGGCACGACGAGAACGTCCAGGCCGCCGTACGCCTCGGCGGCGCGCGCCGGCTCGAACGGCCCCATGAACCGCACCGGCAGCCCGGCCGCGGCCGCGCGCAGGCGCCCGGCGTAGGACGGAAACGCCGTCGGATCGCCGTGGAGGCGCACGTCGATCCGGTCGGCGGGCAGCTCGCGCACGGCGTCGATCAGGACGTGCGCGCCTTTGTGCCAGACCAGGGTGCCGACGAAGCCCACGCGCAGCCGGCCGTCGCCCGGCGCCCGCCGGACGGCGGCGAGCGGCGGCAGGCCGTAGTCCGACACCCGGATCTTCCCGGGCGCGACGCCCAGGCGCGCGTACTCGCGGCCGAGCGCCTCGGACGGCGCGACGAACAGGTCCACCTGCTCGAACACGCGCGCGGCGTACGCCAGCCGGCGGTCCATGTCGGCCGCGGCGAGCGGCGGCCCCGGCGCGCGGCGCGCCAGGTCGTGCATCGCCCCGGCCAGGCGCGGCGCCGCCGCGCGGGCGCGGCGCGCCAGGGCCCCGGCCAGCGCCAGGCCGGCCGGCCGCGCCAGCCGCGCGACGGCCATCGGCGCGTGGAACGGCGACTCGGCAAAGCACCGGGCGCAGCGCGCCGTGTCGATCTCGGTGCAGACGTGCGCCTCGCTCGCGTGCACGCGCTGCCCGCCCGACGGGCACACCAGCGTGTAGTCGTGAAGCGTCGCGACGACCGCCGCGCCCTGCGCGCGCGCGAGCGCGGGCAGATCCATGGACAGGTTCAGCAGGTTGTGGACGTGGACGACCTCCGGGCGGATCGCCGCCAGCACGTGGCGGAGACGATCGTTGACGAGCGGCGAGCGGTAGGTCTCCTCGAACGTGGCGAACGCCCAGTTGTTCACCAGCTCGACGACCGGCAGCCCCTCGTGCGCGCGCCAGGTCACGGTGCCGTGGGCGCGCGCGGGGTCGGACTCGGCGCAGAGCACCGACACGTGATGGCGGGCGGCGAGCCGCCGCGCCAGCTCGAACGCGTAGATCTCCGACCCCGCCCGGTGGCGCGGCAGGAAGTCGTGGATCGCGTGCAGGACGCGCATCGGTCGGCTCACGGCTGACGGCTCACGGCTCACGCCCGGCGCCCGACACCCGGCGCCTATTTGACCTGTCTCAGCTTCGCTTCGTTGCGGGCCACGCACTCCGCGGCGCCGGGGGACGCGGGGTCAATCGCCACGATCTCGCGGCAGAGGCGCGCGGCCTCCGCCGGATCGTGGAACACGGTCTCGAAGAGCGAGGCGAGCTGACGTCGCGCCACGATGTTGGCCGGGTCGAGCGCCAGGGACCGCTCGAACTGGCGCCGGGCTTCCTCGGGGTCGCGCGTGAGGATCGCCAGGCCGCCCAGGTTGTTGTGCGCCCGGACGAAGGACGGATCGATCGCCAGGGCGCGCTCGAACGCCTGGCGCGCCGCGTCGGGCCGCCGCGTCTGGGCCAGGCAGATGCCCAGGTTGTTGAACGCGTCCCGGTCGTCCGGCCGGAGCCTCGTGACGATCCGGTACTGCCCGACGGCCTGCGCGCACTGGCCGCGCTCGCGCAGCGCGTCGGCGAGCTGGTAGTGCGGCTCCCACGCGCCGGGCGCGGCGGCGGCGGCCTCGGACCAGAGCGACACGGGGCTCGCCCACACCTGGATCCGCGCGACGGTCAGCCAGCCCAGCATCGCCAGCATCACCCCGAGCACCCCCGTGCGCCACCCGTTCGACCGGACCGGCGGAGGCCCCTTCTTGCCGGCCGGTGTGGGGGCCGGCTTCAGCCGGCCCGATCCGAGCAGCATCCCCGCGATCAGGAACACGCCCATGCTGGCGAGATACACGCGGTGCTCCGCCATCGGCTCGCGCAGGGGCACGGCGCTCGACGGCACCAGCAGGAGCAGGAACCAGGCGACGCCGAAGGTCGCGAGCGGCAGCTGGCGCCGGACGCCGTACGCCGCCCGCACGATCACGCCGAGCAGGACCGCCGCGCCGGCGACGGCGAGGATCGACGGCGGCGCCGGCACGGCGTGCGCGATCGACTGGCCCGCGGGCACGATCAGCATCCCCAGGTAGCGCACGACGACGGTCACCTGCGTCAGCGCGTTCGTCCAGGCCGAGCGGAAGCCCGACGCCGTCGGCTCGGCCGCCAGCGTGGCGAGGCGGGCGGTCCCGGCGGCGACGACCACGGCCACGAGCGGCAGGTGCAGGCGCCAGAGCCGCCGGCGCCGCGCGTCGGGCGCGCCGCCCGCGAGCAGCCAGTCGTACGCGAGGAGCAGGAAGGGAAACACCGCGGCGACCTCTTTCGCGCCGAGCGCGAGCCCGAACGCGGCGAGACCGCCGGCCAGCCACGGCCAGGCGCCGCCGGCCAGCCAGCGCCGCACCAGGAGCAGCGCCGCCAGGACGAACGTCGCGCACAGCACCTCGGAGCGCCCGGACACGTAGCCCACGGCCTCGGTCAGCAGCGGGTGGACGGCGAAGATCGCCGCGGTGGCGAAGGCCACCAGGCTGCGTCCCGCGGGCGGCTCGTGGCGCCGCGCGGCGGCGTCGCCGGCCGCGTGCCACACCAGGCGGTGGACGAGCACGACGTTGACGAGGTGCAGGAGGAGGTTGGTCAGGTGGAAGCCGAGCGGGTTGAAGCCCCAGACGGCCCGATCGATCGCGTAGGACACGTTGACGACCGGCCGGAACAGGCTGTAGACGAGCACGAACCGCCAGTTCGCCAGGTGCACGAGCGACGGGTTGCTCAGGATCGTCGCGTGGTCGTCGTAGACGAAGGGGTTGCGGAGCGCGCCGAGGTAGACGAGCGCGCCCAGGGCGGCGGCCAGCGCGGGCGCCAATCTATTGGTCAGATCGGCGGGGACCCCGTCGCCCCGCGCCGCTCCCTCGCGCCCGCGCCGTCTGCCGTCTTCGCCGTGGGCTCCGGCCATGATCGAAGGGCGTCAGTAGGCCTTGGCGAACCACGCCTCGGCCACGGCGGGCTTCCCGCACTTGACGCACGTGCCGCCCTGCCCTTCGTGCCCGAAGGGGATGTTGCGCAGCGTGGCCTGGGTGTCCGCCTTGATCTGCGCCTCGCACTCGTCGTTCCCGCACCAGCCCGCGATCACGAAGCCGGGCCGCCCTTCCATCAGGCGGACGAACTCCTCCCAGCTCGCGGCGCGCGTCGTGCGCGACTCGCGGAACTCGACGGCGCGCGCGAACAGGTTCTGCTGGATCTCGCCGAGCAGCGCCGTCACGCGGTCGCCGAGCCCGTCGAGCGGCGTCGGCAGCTTCTCGCGCGTGTCGCGCCGGGCGAGCACGACCTGCGACTTCTCGATGTCCTTGGGGCCGATCTCGAGGCGGAGGGGCACGCCGCGCAGCTCCCACTCCGAGAACTTCCAGCCCGACGTGTAGCTGTCGCGGTCGTCGAGGTAGACGCGCACGCCGGCGGCCACCAGCGTGTCGCGCACCTGCTGCGCCGACGGCAGCACGGTCGTCTGCCAGTCACCCCGCTGGATGGGGACGATCACCACCTGGTAGGGCGCGACCCGCGGCGGCAGCACGAGGCCGCTGTCGTCGCCGTGCGTCATGATGACGCCGCCGATGAGGCGCGTGGTCATGCCCCAGGACGTCGTCCAGGCGTGCTGCAGCGACTTGTCGCGGCCCTGGAACTGGATCCCGAACGCCTTCGCGAAGTTCTGTCCGAGGTTGTGCGACGTGCCGGCCTGGAGCGCGCGGCCGTCGCCCATGAGCGCCTCGATCGAGTAGGTCGTCGCCGCCCCGGCGAACTTCTCGCTCTCGCTCTTGCGCCCGTCGATGACGGGCATGGCCAGCTCGGTCTCGACGAAGTCCTTGTAGAGGGCCAGGATCTTCCGCGTCTCGGCCTCCGCCTCCTCGGCCGTCTCGTGCGCGGTGTGCCCCTCCTGCCACAGGAACTCGGTCGTGCGCAGGAACAGCCGCGTCACCTTCTCCCAGCGGACGATGTTCGCCCACTGGTTGATGAGGACGGGCAAATCGCGCCACGACTGGACCCACTTGGCGTACATCGTCCCGATGATGGCCTCCGAGGTCGGCCGGATGGCGAGGCGCTCGTCGAGCTCCTCCTCCCCGCCGTGCGTGACCCAGGCCACCTGCGGCGCGAAGCCCTCGACGTGGTCCGCTTCCTTGCGCAGCAGGCTCTCGGGCACGAAGAGCGGGAAGTAGGCGTTCACGTGCCCCGTCTCCTTGAGGCGCCGGTCGAGGCCCTGCTGGATGAGCTCCCAGATCGCGTAGCCGTAGGGCCGGATGACCATGCACCCCTTGACGGGCGAGTAGTCGGCCAGCTCCGAGCGCCGGATGACGTCGGTGTACCAGCGGGAGAAATCCTCGGATCGCGGGGTGATCTCGGTGACGAATGCGCCCTTCTTGTCCGCCATCAGTGCCGTTCCTCGCTGCGGTGTCCGTTCAAACGGGTCTCTCAGTGTATATCGTCACGGCGCGGAGCGTCACGCTGTCAGGGGTCCGACCGGGTACTGCTATCCTACCAGTCCAGACCATGCCCTCATCCATCCAGATCGAGGTGCCGAGCCGCCACGGCGCGTACCCGGTGCACGTGGGCGCCGGCCTCGCGCGCGAGACCGGCCGGCTGCTCGACGACCGCGCGCTGCCGGCCCGCCGCATCGTCGTGACGAACGCGCGCGTGTGGCGCCTGCACGGCAAGGCGCTCGCGAAGGTGCAGGGACGGCGGGAGCCCATCCTGCTCCCCGACGGCGAGCGCCACAAGACGCTCGCGTCGGTCGCGCGGATCTACGACGCGCTCGTCCGCGCCGGCGCCGACCGCGCCACCACGCTCGTCGCGTTCGGCGGCGGCGTGGTGGGCGACACGGCCGGCTTCGCCGCGGCGACCTACCTGCGCGGCGTGCCGCTCGTGCAGGTGCCCTCGACGCTCCTCGCGCAGGTCGACGCCTCGGTCGGCGGCAAGGTCGGCGTGAACCTCTCGGCGGGCAAGAACCTCGTGGGCGCCTTCTACCCGCCGGCGCTCGTCGTCACCGACCCGCTGCTGCTCGAGACGCTCCCGCGCCGCGAGTTCCGCTCGGGGCTCTACGAGGTGGTGAAGTACGGCGTGATCGCGAGCCGCGATCTCTTCGACCGCGTGGTCGGCTCGCTCACCGGCGTGTTCGCGCGCGAGCCCGCGGCGCTCGACCCGATCGTGGCCGAGTCGTGCCGGATCAAGGCCGACGTGGTCGGGCACGACGAGCTCGAGCACGGGCCCCGGCGCGTCCTCAACTTCGGCCACACCGTCGGCCACGCCCTCGAGGCGATGACGCGCTACCGTCGCTTCCTGCACGGCGAGGCGGTCGCGCTCGGCATGCTGGCGGCCGCCGAGCTGGCCGTCGCGCGCGGCCTCCTGCAGGAGGACGAGCGCGCGCGCCTCGCGAGGGCCGTCGCCCAGATGGGCCCCCTGCCCGCCCTGGCGGACCTCTCGGCCGCGGCGGCGCTGGACATCGTCCGGCGCGACAAGAAGGTCGTGGCCGGCCGCCTGCACGTCGTGCTGCCCACCCGCATCGGCGAGGTCACGATCGTCGACGATGTGAAGGAGAAGGAGCTCGAGCGGGCGATGCGGGCGTCGGGCATGCGCGCGTAGCGGCGCGGGCGGTGCTGATCCGGGTGACGCACCGCGTCGCCCCTACTCCAGGCGGTGCTCCCTCAGCTTGGCGTTGAGCAGCTTCGCGCTCACGCGCAGCTGCTCGGCCGCGCGCAGGCGGTTGCCGCCGCTCTCCTCGAGCGCCATCTGGATCTTCCGGCGCTCGACGGCGACGGCGCCCCTGCGCACCGCTTCCGCCAGACTACCCGACAGATCCACCTCCGCCCACGGGTCCGGCGGACCCTCCACGGCCGGCGGCGGCGTGCGGAACGAGAGGTTGAGGTGCCGCGGCTGGATGCTGTCGCCGTCGGCGAGGATGACGGCGCGCTCGATGCAGTTCTGCAGCTCGCGCACGTTGCCCGGCCAGTGGTACGCGCGCAGCGCCTCGGCCGTCTCGGGCGCGATGCCCAGCACCGGCTTCTTCATGTCGCGGCAGAACCGCTCCACGAAGTGGTGCGTGAGCGTGACCAGGTCGTCCTTGCGCTCGCGCAGCGGCGGCACGGTGATCGGGAACACCGACAGGCGGAAGTACAGGTCCTCGCGGAAGGTCCGGGCCGCCACCGCCGCCTTGAGGTTCTTGTTCGTTGCGGCGACCAGGCGCACGTCCACCTGCACGAGCGACGTCCCGCCGAGCCGCTCGAAGCACTTCTCCTCGAGCGCGCGCAGCACCTTCGCCTGCAGCCCCAGCGTCAGGTCGCCGATCTCGTCCAGGAACAGGGTGCCCCGGTGCGCCATCTCGAACTTGCCGAGCTTGCGGCCCACCGCGCCGGTGAACGCGCCCTTCTCGTGCCCGAAGAGCTCGGTCTCGAGCAGCGTCTCGGGGATCGCCGCGCAGTTGATCGCCACCATCGGCCCGCCCGCGCGGTCGCTCAGCGCGTGCAGCGACCGCGCGAAGAGCTCCTTGCCGGTCCCGCTCTCCCCTTCGATGAGCACCGTGGTGTCGGTCGTCGCCGCCCGGTGCAGCGACCCCAGCACGCGCATGAGCGACGGGTCCGAGCCGATGATCTGCGGCGCCCCGCGCCGGACCGCCAGCTCCTCCTTCAGGAAGAGGTTCTCGGTCAGCAGGTGCCGCTGCTCGAGCGCGCGCGAGACGAGCAGCAGCAGGTGGTCCGGGTCGACCGGCTTGGCGAGGAAATCGAGCGCGCCGTCCTTCATCGCCGACACGGCGTCCTCGACGCCGCCGTAGGCGGTCATCACGATGACCGGCGTCGCGGAGTCCTGCTCCTTGGCGGCGCGCAGCACGCCGAAGCCGTCGCCGCGCGGCAGCCGCAGGTCGGACAGCACCACGGCGGGCGGCGTCTCGGCCAGCCGCGCAACGGCCTCCGGCTCGTCCCGCGCCTCGGTCACGGCGTGCCCTTCACGCTCCAGGGCGTGCCGCAACATCGTGCGGAGTGAGTCCTTGTCCTCGACGATCAGGATGAGGGCGGGTTCAGACAAGACGAAGACGGACGGTCCGCGGCGCGCCTAGCGCAGCCAGCCCGGAGGCACGCCGGCCTTGCGGGCCTCTTCCTGGACGTCCGTGATCTCCTTCTTGAACTTGTCGATGTCGGCCTGGTTCTGCGCCATCGCGTCCTTGGCCTTCTGGGTGTCCTGCGCGATGGTCGCCCGCTGGGCCGGGTCGTCCCGGTTGACGAAGTCGGTCTGGAGCGCGTTGAGCCGGCTCTGGATGGCCGCCTGCAGCACCTCGGCCCGCGCCAGGCCCTCGCGCGCGGCGGTGATCCGGCCGCGCCAGTGACTTCTCGTCCTTGACGTCCGTCTTGTCGTCCGTCTTCTTGTCGTCCGTCGTGGCCGGCTCCGGCGCCGGCGTGGCGGCCGGCGGGGCCACCGGCCCGGGCTTCACGGCGTCCGGCCCGAGATCCTGGTTGGTGTAGACCTTGGCCTCGGCCTTGACGGTCTTCCGGCGCGCCGCCTCCTTACGGGCGACCTCGGCGAGCGACTGGGCCCCGACGGAGGTGGCCGACAGCCCACAGGCCAGCAGACAGGCGAGGCCCCGGACGCCCCAGGTCCCCAACCGGCGCCAACGGTTCGACGGCGAGTCGTGTGCTTGCATGTCCTGCCCCCGGGTCATTCTCCGTTCATTATCGGCTCGATGCACCGCTGCCCCCAGTCCGCCGTCACCGCCCCGTCTCGTGGGCAGTCCCTGGGCAGTCCCGGGTCATTTCGAAGACGGTCCGCCCGGCCCGCCGCTGTCCTTCGACTTCTGCAGCAGCGCAATGCGCGCCTTCACCTTGTCGGCGTCGGCCGCCTGCGGGGCCAGCCGCAGGTACTCCTGGTAGGCCCCGACCGCCTCGGGGCTCCGCCCGAGCTTCTCGTAGCTGATGCCCAGCGCCAGCCGGAAGGTCGGGTCCTCCGGCGACAGCGCGATGGCCTTCTGGTACTCCTCCACCGCCGACGCCTCGTCGCCCGCCTGGTGGAGCGCCTGGGCCAGGTTGAACTCGGTCGCGTAGTCGTTCGGAAACAGCCGCGCGGCCACGCGGTATTCGCTCACCGCCCGGTCCCAGTCGCCCAGCTGCCCCGACGCGTGCGCCAGATTGAAGTGGTACGCCCAGCGGCCCGGGAGGAGCGCGACGGCACGCTCGAACTCGGGGATCGCCTCCTTCACGCGGCCGAGGCGGACCAGCACCTGCCCGAGGTTGCTGTACGCCTCCGCGTCGTCGGGGTTGCGCCGGATGGCGTCCTGGAAATACGCGAGGGCCTTCTCGTAGTCGCCCCCTTCGTACTGGAGCACGCCCTTGCCGCTCGGCGTCAGGAACGGCGGATCGGCCACGGTCGGCCGGGCGGGCGCGGCGGTGGCCGGTGGTCCGGCCGGAGCCGCCGGCGTCCGCGCCTGGCGCGGCGCCGGCACGGCGCGCAGGTCGGGCTTGGTGCGCGGCCAGAACGCGACCGCCGCAACGACGGCGAGCAGCACGGCGGTCGTGACGAGCGCCGGCCGCGACGCCCCTTTGCGGACCGCCGCGGACGGCTCCGCCCCGGGCCGCGGCCGGGGCACCACCGGTACGACACTGGGGGCACCGTGACGACCCGATCGGCACGTTCGCGCCGCACCGCGGACAAGCGCGTGTCTCGGCCACCTACCGCAGTTCCCTCCACGAGAGGATCCGCACGCCGACCTGCCCGACGCCGTTGTTGAAGTCCTGGGGGTCGCCCATCACCTCGACGCTCGCGCCGCTCTCGCCCGTGCTCGAGAAGTAGAGGTGCTGGTCCACGATGAACGGAGCCGAGGCCCGGCCGGTCGAGGTCCGGACGATGGGGCTCTCGTTGCTGCTGATCTTGCCGTCCCCGGTCGAATCGTACGCCGCGCCGCCCAGGTAGGTCAACGCATAGAGGTTCGACGTGACGTAGCCGCTGGCGTCCTGCACCGTCGTCGTGTAGAAGACGATGTCGCCGGCCACCGAGGGCGACGTGGAGGGCCGTTCGCCCACCGCGTAGCTGCCGGAGTCGGTGACGGTCGCCAGGTCCTGCGTGAACATGGTCGTCGCGCCGCCGCCCGGGTAGTTGTCCTTGAGGCCGATCAGGCGGAAGGTGCCCGTGCCGCCGGTGGCGGTGACGGGCAGCAGATCGCTGCCGGTCGCGAAGAACATGTAGATGTCGGACGTGCCGACGAAGAGCAGGGCCGACGAAGCGTAGACCGGCTGGTCGGCGAACACCATCTCGTTCTTGGTGATGGCGCCGCTCGAGTCGAAGTTGAAGCGCCAGTACTCGCCGTCGAGGTCGCCGAGGTACGCCTTGGTGACGACGTAGGACCCGGTCTCCGCCGCCGCCGACGGGTCGGCCTGCAGCGCGTTCTTCCGGACGTTGGCGACGTCGCCCACGTCGATGCAGCCCACGCCGGCGCAGGCGCCGCCGCCGGCGTTCCCGACGAGCGTCCCGTCGCGCACGTCGATCAGGTAGAGGGAGCGCCCGGCCCGCGGCGACCCCGCGCCGCGGCCCGGCATCAGGTCCTCCACCGCGGGGAAGTACCCCGAGCCCACGATGAGGGCGTTGACGTCGCGCGCCGTGTCGAGTGCGCCGACGGCCGGGTCCGACCACGTGAAGCCGACGCTCTTCTCGGCCGGCGTGGCGCTCGCCTTCAGGTCGCCGTAGAACTTGACGATGTTGCCCGGGCTCCCGTCGGCGAGCGGGAACTCGGCGTAGTAGGTCGGGTCGAAGCTCGAGTAGTTCGGGAACGACCACAGGAACTGGATGCTCTGGCCAGGCGAGGCAAACTCGGCGAGCAGCGAATTCACCGCGCCGATGCCGTCGTCGTCGGGGGCCAAGCCCATGCCGGCCTCGGTCACGTCGAAGGCCTGGTAGAACACGCCGCCGGGCCCCTCGCCGATGAACATGTAGCTGTGCCACGCCCCGTTCACCTTGAGCTCGGCGATCTTCGGCGAGCTGTCGACGAAGTAGTCGAACTCCTCGACGGGCTGGCCGTCTTCGAGCGTGCGCAGCTTCGGCAGCAGGTTGTACGGGATGAACGCCCAGACCTCGTAGCCGGTCCGCGCGTCGATCGCGTGCACCATCCCGTCGTTGGTGCCGATGAAGATCATGGCACGCCGGTCCACGTGGTCGCCGGCGAAGGTGCCGGCCGCGTCGGTGCGGCCGTAGTCGTCGTCGGGCGGCGGATCGAGCGACGGCGGGTCCATGAGGGCCGGCGTCGATCCGATGACGGCGCCGAGCGGGAGGCTCCGCACGTACGGGATCAGCGTGGCGGCGTCGGCGCCGCCCAGGTGCGGCCCGATGACGGCGGCGTTGGCCGTGGTGAACGCCACCATCGAGCCGCCGCCCGACCCGTCCGGGATGTAGGTGTAGATGTTCCGCGAGTCCGGGTTGCTCGGCGTCCGCGCCATGCCGGCGAACTGCGGCCGGCCGTCGAGGTCCGGCCAGAGCGGCGTGCCGTCGGCGTCGAACCGCCAGCCGGACGGGCTCGACGCGTCGACGACCGGCTTGTAGGTACGGAACGCGCGCAGCCGGCCCTCGAAGCCGGGCAGCGCGAAACCGGCCGTCAGCAGCATGTTGCTGCGCTGCGGCACGGCCTGCGCGCCGGGGCTCGACACGATGTCGGTGTCGGGCAGCGCCGCGCCCGTGGACGACGCCGCGTTCTTGAGATCGACCGTGCCGACAACCGGGCTGACCGGCGAGAACTCGGACGGCGTGCTGGTATCGAAGTCGGACGCCCGGCTGAAGCCGGCCTGCACGGCGAACTCGACCGCGCGGGTCACTTCGGCCGCGCTGCTGACGTTGAAGTAGTAGCCGCCGCTGTTGCTGGCGATCTGCTGCAGCTGGGCCTCGTCGGCCGCCGGGGGCTTGATCGCCACGACCACGATGGGCACGCGCTTGGTCACCCCGCCGCCCGCCACCGCGGTGAACGTCGACGCGACGGACGTCACGTCGTTCGACGACATGTAGCTCGTGTCGCCGCTGTCGGCCCCGCTCGTGATGAGGACCACGACGGTGTTGCGCCGCGCCCGGTACGTCGCGCTGTCGGCGGCCATGACCGCCGAGGCCTGCGCCCTTGCGTCGGTGAGGGCGAACGCGAGCGGCCGGTCGTAGTAGCCCTGCCCGCCCGACGAGGCCGGGATGATCGCCAGCGGGTCGCGCACGGGCCGGTCCAGCACGTCCTCCATGGCCTGCCACGTGCTCGCGCCCGGCGCCACCATGACCGTGTCGGCCGGCGAGGCCGTTATCGAGTAGCTCGGGCTCGAGACCGACGGGGCGTAGATGCCGTAGCGGCCGACGGTCCCGACGGCGCACGGACTGCTGTCGAAGAGCCCCTGCAGCGTCAGGTTGGCGGTAATGCGGACCGGCGCGTCACAGTTGGGCGACGTGCGCCACGCCGCGCCGCTCTGGCGGAGCTTCATGAGGCCCCACCGGTACGTCCAGCGGTCGTTCTCGGCGACAGCCTGCGTCAGCCCCTTGGTGGCCATGCGGTACCGGGTGTTGTCCAGGAACGCGAGGTCGGCCGGCGCGTTCGACGTCAATGCGTTCGACGGGTCCCACAGCATGTCCACGGCCTGGATGTCCTCGGCCGTGTACTTTGAGGAGGCGTCGACGGTCGCCTCGTAGTCGAGGTTCTTGTACTTGCGCCGGTAGGTGACCGACGTCACGCCCAGTGCGGTGGCGACGCCGGGGTCGTCGGCGGCGGTGTAGAACTCCGGGTCGTAGTAGTAGCCGTTGCCGTCCTCGAGCATCGCGCGGGAGCTGTCGACCACCACGATGACCGTCGGCGGGATCCGCTTCATGAACAGCAGCGGGTCGAGCTGCGCGAAGGCGTTGGCGGACCAGGCGGCGACCATCACCGCCGCGAGCGCCGCGCCCGCGAGCGCGCGCCGGACGCGCCGGGCGCCGTCCTGCCGAAACCGCACCGTTGTTCCACGCATTAGTGCACCACCATGCCACCGGTCTGCAGGTTCATCCCCGAAGCCGTCAAGGCTTGACCGGGCGTCTGGACGGCGGCCTTGCGCGCGCGCTGGTTCAACTCTTCCTGACCGCGCTGGGCAATCTGGCCGCGTTCGATTTCAGTTGAGGTCGTCCGCGCAACGGTGATCTCGACGACCTTGTGCGCACCGCTGGGGCCCCAGGCCTCACTGTGCAGCGTCAGCACGCCGTTGACGTCGGTGAGCGGGTCG
This sequence comes from uncultured Acidobacteriota bacterium, assembly GCA_963812185.1. Lineage (GTDB taxonomy): Bacteria > Acidobacteriota > Vicinamibacteria > Vicinamibacterales > JAHECP01 > JAHECP01. Next base: position 870,483 of record CAWEUE010000004.1, on the reverse strand, counting down.
CCGTCGATCTCGGACGGATCGTCGGCCACCCAGACCGCGATGTACATCCAGCTGTCGATCGTGTTGCTCGGCAGCAGGCTCGTCACCGGGCCCCAGGCATACAGGCGCCATCGCGGGTTGTTCGGTCCCCACAGGTTGGCCGCATCGGACGTCGCCTGGAGCTGCGCCGTCGCGTTCGCCAGGTTGATCGTCGCGCCGCCGCCCGGGAGGGAGGGTGTCATCGTGCTGTCGTGGAAGCTCGACGTCACCGTGCCGGTGAGCAGGTCGTTCCAGCGCGGCACGAGCAGCAGATCCTGCACGACGCGCTCCGTGCCGCCATCGGCCGCGTAGAGCGCCTCCTGGCTGTTGCGGAAGTTGGCGGTGATCTTCGTCTCGGTGTTGGTCACCATGATGAGCGCCATCGCCAGCGCGGTCAGCAGCATCGTGGCGAGCAGCGCGATGATGAGCGCCACGCCCTGCTCGTCGCGCACGAGGCCCGCCGCCCGCCGTGGAACCAGAGTCGTAGCCATGCCTACCTCGACAAGTTCAGGTTGCGCGGGCTGACCTCGAACGACATGGCGAAGTCAGGGATGAACCGCTCGCCGCCCCGCGAGGTGCCCGGCTGCGCGAACAGCGTCGTGTTGACCCCCCGGAACCGGGCGTCGCCCGCCTGGGTCCGGACCGTCACGCGGACCTTGCGGACGCGGAAGAGATCCGCGTCGAACTGGCTCGACCCGCCGACCCCGCACCACGGCCCGTCGGAGAGCATCGCGCCGGTCAGCTCGACCAGCGACCCGCTCGTGGCCGGCAGCGTCGGCAGCACCGAATTGCCCGACGTGTCGAACAGGCAGTTCGCCACGCCGATGACCGGCTTGGGCGCGAGCGGTGGATTCGGGTCGCCGTAGTACTGGAAGCTCAGCCCGACGACGTCATCGGCGACGGGCAGCTCGGTCGCCAGCCCGTCGTAGTGCATCAACTGGTTGGTCGCCGTGTCCAGGTAGTAGGTGTGGAACTCCGCCTGCACGATGTTCGCGCCGACGTCGTAGGCCTTCTGGAACGCATATCCGCGGTGGTTCATATGCAGCGCGGAGCTCTGAACGTTGAAGACCTCGAAGCTGTCCCACGCGCCGGTATTGTCGAAGATCAGCAGGCTCATACCGTCCGTGAACCCGCACAGGTCGTCGGTGTCGGGCGGACAGTTCGGCTGCGGGTTGACCTTGATCTCGGACGACGGCTGAGGCATCGCCGTGCGGATCGTCGTCTGCGACGCCGTGTTCGGCACGTAGACCAGCGTGATCGCGTCCGGCCGATAGTACACGCCCGCCGCCGCGTCGTTGTTCAGGGCGCCGGCCCGATACGGCAGGACGGGCGTGAAGTAGCTCATCAGGCTGCCCGTCGTCGCGCCCTGATACGGCCCGGCGCCCGCCATCACCAGGTCCTTGTACATCATGTCCGTCGCCACCCGCAGGCGCTGCTGCATGTCGGCCACCTCGGGCTGCGTCTGCGAGATGCCCTGCGACGGGTTCATCAGCTGGAAGATCGCACCGGTCACCGCGAGCATGATCGCGGCCGACACGAGCAGCTCCAGCAGGGAGTAGCCCGCCTCGTTGGTCGGTATCTTGCGGGTCGCGCTCATGAGGCTTTCCTTGTCTTGACGCTCACGATCCAGGCGTCGTTGGTCAGCCGCCAGCGCGACGTGGCGCCGGCGCGGTTGGCCGTGGCCTCGGTGGACACGGTCGTGACCATCACCTGGAGAACCAGCGTGTTGTTCGGGTTGGTGGGCAGCGGCTCGATCGACCAGCGCCGGATGAAGACCGCGCTCGCCGGCGGTGTGGCGCCCGTGCCGACCCAGTTGCCGTGCTGATCCAAATAGTCCACGAAGCCGGGCGTGTTGCTCTGCAGGGTGCCGGGCGGCGACGGGTTGAGGCCCAGGCCGGCGTTGGTCGGGGGGTCGTAGCACAGATTCGTGGTCGTGTCGCTCAGCGGCAGGCCCAGGCCGGTGTTGTCGAAGCCCCAGGTGAGCCCGCGGAGCTGTTCCATCTTCTCGGTCGCCAGGAGCGCCGTCGACGTCTGCCACTTGGCGCCCAGATTCGCCTGGACGGCCGTCGCGAAGAGCTGGATCACCCCGATGCACACGGACATCAGGATGGCCATCGCGATCATCACCTCGGCGAGGCTGAAGCCCCGCTCACTGGATTGCAACTTTGCCCAGCGCATTGACCGTCACCGTCCTTGAGTTGGCAAACCGGGTCACGACGATGTTCACCGTGGTCGCGATCGGCTGTGGCGCGCCGCCGACCACCTCGCGCGCCGTGCCGTCGGGCCTGAACTCCACGACCGCCGTGGTCACCGTCGTGTTCGTCGACAGATAGCGCACCGGCCCGTCGTAATTGGGCACGGTCGTGAGGTCGTTGTCCGCCGCCGGAAACGGGTAGGTCGTCGTCGAGCAACGATCGGCCGCCGTATCCTCGGCGGTCCCAAGGTACTCCGTCGTGCGCAGCACCCCCGTGACTGGACAGTTCGTCCGGACCCAGAGGCGGCAGTTCGTCGAGACGGCCTGAAGCCGAGCCGACTGCAATTCACGCTCCACCTCCTGCGTGGCCGTCGCGAGCCGCTGCGACTCGGCAAAGTCGGCGATCATCGGGACGGCGATCGCCGTAAGAGTGGCAGCAATTGCCACGACCAGCATCAGCTCGATGAGCGTGAAACCGCCTGCTCTCCGCCAGAGGCCCTTCGTCAACATGACAGAACCCTTGCGAAGCAATGGGGCTGCCAGAAAAGGCCGCCAGGGCTGCTGACCGCCCTAACCTGTTTGTATGTATTGGCTTGAGTGCCGATCGCGTCGCCGATCGGAGGCTGGTCGAACTAGGAGGCTGTTCCAGAATGTGACGCTGACTGACAGCTCTGGGGCCGCCCGCGCACAGTTATGAAAGGGGCAGGACGACCTGGAAGCTCGCGCCCCCTCCCGGCGCGGGCCCCGCCGAGACCCGCCCGTTGTGGGTCACCACGATCTTCTGGACGACGGCCAGGCCGAGGCCCGTCCCGGCGGCGCGTGTGGTGAAGAACGGCTGGAAGATCCGGTCCCGGACCGCTCGGTCCAGCCCCGGGCCGTTGTCGCGTACGGTCACCCGGACCAGCCCCTGCGGGCGATCGAGGACCCCGTCGAGGTCGATCTGCGGCGTGCGGCCCGCCTCCGCGCAGGCATCGAGGGCGTTGCGGCAGAGGTTGTTGAACGCCTGGCGCAGCAGCACCTCGTCGCCGTCGACGATGCCGAACGCGCCACTCACGCGCACGACGCCGCCGCGCGATTCAGCCTCCGCCCGGACCTCGTCGGCCGCCCGCTCGATCAGCGCGCCCAGATCGACCGGCGCCACGGCCAGTTCGGCCGGTTTGGCGAAGTTCAGGAAGTTGTTCACCATCTTGCCGAGGGCGTCGACCTCCTGGCGAATCCCCTCGACGTAGGGGCGGTACTCGGCCGGCAGCTTGTCGAGCGGCAGCAGGCGCGCGTAGCCGTGGATCGGCGCCAGGCCGTTGCGGAACTCGTGCGCCAAGCCGGCCGTGAGCTCGCCGAGCCGGGCGAGGCCGTCCTTGAGGCGCAGCTGCTCCTCGAGCTCCACGACCTCGCTGAGGTCGGTGAACAGGCAGATCGCCCCGCCGACCGCCACGGGCGAGACGGTCACGCCCAGGTAGCGCGCGCCGCCGGCGGTGGCCGGCGTCATGGTGAGCGTCCGGCGCATGATGGGCTGCCCGGTGGCGAGCGACTCGCGCACGGCGTCGGCGAGCGGCCGCGCCGCGGCCAGCACGTCGCCCATCGGGCCGGTGCGTTCGGCCTCCGGCAGCCCCAGCAGCCGCCGCCCCGCCGGGTTGAGCGTGTGCACGTCGTCCCCGGGCCCCACGATGAGCAGGCCGGAGGTCATGCTGGCGATGATGTCGCCGCTCAGGCGCTCGGAGTCCTCCGCGCGCGTCTTCATGGCGCGCTCCTGCTCGCGCAGCCGCGTCACCGCCTGCTCCACGGCGGCCGCCATGAACGCCGTCTCGGCGCCGCCTTCGCGCAGGCGCCCGCGCGCCTCCTTCGCCGCCGCGGCGAACCGGAGCATCGCGTACACCAGGACGGACACCAGTGCCGCGACGACGGCCGTCAGCCCGATGAGCAGGTAGGCCTGGTTGGTCATCGGCGCTCAGTAGAGCGAGAGATACCACGCCACGAGGCGGCCGCCCACCAGGCTGGCCGCGATCGCGCCGAGGGCGATGAAGGTGCCGAAGGGCAGCTTCGAGCCGAGCGAGCCCCGCCCGGTCGCGATGAGCCCGACGCCGACGAGCGACCCTGCCACCGACGACAGCACCAGGGTGAGGATCACCTGCGGCCAGCCCAGGAAGGCGCCAACCATGGCGAGCATCTTCACGTCGCCCATGCCGAGCGCCTCGACGCCGCGCATCCACTTCCAGAGCGCGAAGAGCAGCCAGAGCGACCCGCCGCCGACCAGCGCGCCGATGAGCGCGCTCAGGAAGCCCGGCGGCAGGAACACGCTGGCCGCCAGGCCGACGGGGATGCCCGGCAGCGTGATGGCGTTGGGAAGGATCTGGTGCTCGAGGTCGATGGCGAAGAGCACGATCATCGCGCAGGCGAACGCGATGCGGACCGCCGCGAGCGGCGTGAAGCCGAACAGCCAGCCGTGCGAGACGAACACGGCCATCGTGGCGAGCTCGATGACGGGATAGCGCACGCCAATCGGCGCGCGGCACGAGCGGCACCGGCCGCGGAGGAACAGGTAGCCGAGCACGGGCACGTTGTCGTACCAGCGGATCGCCCCGGCGCACGACGGGCAGTGCGAGCCGGGCCACACGAGCGACTCGCGGCGCGGCAGGCGGTACACGCACACGTTCAGGAAGCTGCCCACCAGCAGGCCGAACACCCCCAGCGACGCCAGGCCCACGTATGCCGGGCTCACGAGGTCGGCGCCTTGATGGCCGCCGGCTCGTCCGGCAGCGGGTAGAGGGTCGACTCGGGGGACAGCCGGACCGTCCCGCGGATCGGGTCGAGCAGGTAGGGCACGCCGGTCGGGTCGGCGGGCACGCCCCGCAGGACGCCCGCCCGCACCAGCCGCTCCCAGGTGAGCCGCGCCGGCGGCGAGCGCCGGTCGAACTCGGTCACGGCTCTCTGAATCTCGTCGATCTGGTCCATCGCCTGCAACTGCGTCAAGCGGTGGTCGGCCAGGTTGCGCAGCCACTCCTGATCGGCGGTCGCGCGCATCTGCTGCCAGAGGAAGCGCGACGCCCGGCGGTCGCCGCCCTGGGCGAGCATCGTCGCCGCGAGCGGCGCCAGCCAGTTGGGCGAGCCGGGAATCTCGCCCGCGCGGCGGAACCACCGCGCGGCGGTCACCGGGTCGCGCAGGTCCCAGTAGTACACGAAGCCGATGTCGTGCACGTACTGCCACTTGCGGGGCTCGGCCCGCAGGCCCTTGCGCAGGAGCGCGATGGCCTGGTCCGGGCGGCCCGGCCCCCCGGGCGGCGCCTCCGCCAGGAACATGGCGCCGAACCGGAAGGCGATCGTGAAGCGCGGGTCGAGCGTGGTCGTGATGTCGAGCAGGGGATAGAGCAGCTCGTAGCGGCCGTGGCCGCCCTCCGACAGCCGGTCGCCGCCGTAGTGCTGGATGGCCCGGATCCAGTAGACGTCGGCCGCCAGTGTCTGGTACGCGACCGTCAGGTCCTTGACGGCCGATCCGGACCGCAGATACAGGTACCGGGCGGTCGCCCTGTAGGCCGGCTCGGCCCGGTCGCGCGCGATCTGCAGCCCCACCGACACGGTCATCAGCACGGCAATCGCGACGGCGAACACGACAGTGGACCGCGCAGGCCGCGGCATGCGGGCTTTGCCCCCCTACTTGAAGTCCCGACGGGAGAAGATGAACATCGCCGCCAGCACCAGCATGGCAATGTAGACCAGCCCGTAGGCCGTCGTGAGCCCGACGACGGGCCACGGAACCGACTGGCCGTGCACGACATCGGCCTTCACGTCGAACGACGCCAGGTTGGGCAGGACGTAGTACGCCCCCCGCGCCACCGCCGCGGCCACCGGCGACTTGACGACCTGCTCGAAGCCCTTCAGGTCGGCGTCGAAATGGCCGACCACGTACAGGCCGAAGGTGAGCACGGCCGAAAGGATGGGGCTGGAGAAGGTCGAGAAGAAGAGCGCGACGGCCGTGATCAGGCAGAGCTCCATGAAGATCAGGTACACCGCCTTCAGGAGGGCCGGGTCGAGCGCTGGCGCGTCCCACACCGCCTGGACGTCCGCCGGCGTGATCCACGCCATGTAGCCCAGCACCACGTAGAGCGCCGCGGCCATCACCGCGACGTTGACCGCCAGCGTCAGGACGAGCCCGAGGTACTTGCCGAGCACGAACTCGTGGCGGCGAATCGGCTTGGCGAGCAGCGCGTACACGCTACGCCGCTCCACCTCCTTCGAGACCAGGCCGATGCCGATGAACACGGCGATGAACAACCCGATGAGAGACGTGGCCGCGAGGCCCAGGTCCTTGATGATCTTGACGTCCTGTCCGGCGGTGAGCTGCCCGAGGAGGTACGACGCCGAGATCAACAGGACGGCGAAGAACACCAGGCTGTACAGGACCTTGTCCCGCACCGACTCCCGGAACACGTTGATGGCGATGTTTCCGATGACACGCATGGGATTCGCTGACGGCTCAGGACTCACGGCTCGCGGCTCACGGCTCACGGCTCACGGCTCGCCGCCGCTTCGGCGACGCGCCGCACGAATACGTCCTCCAGGGTGTCGCGCATCGGGTTGAGCGCGACCAGCTGGGCGCCGGCCTGCAGCACCTCGGCCAGCACGCGCTCCGGCGGCTCGACGGGCGTCAGCTCGAGCGCGTAGCGGCCCGGTGAGATTTCGGTGTGCCGCCGGACGATCGCGCCGAGCCGGTCCACCAGTTCAGGTCTTACATCGGAGACGATCAGCTCCCAGCCGCGGATCTCGAAAGCGAGCAGGTCCGACAGCTGGCCGATCGCGGTCAGATGCCCGCCGGCGAGGATGGCCACGCGGGAGCACAGCGCCTCGGCGTCGGCGAGGATGTGGGAGCTGAAGAACAGCGTCGTGCCACGGTCCCGGAGCCGCAGAATGAGCGCCCGGACCTCGCGGCGGCCGATCGGGTCGAGCCCCGACATCGGCTCGTCGAAGAACACGATCTCCGGGTCGTTGATCAGCGCCTGCGCGATCCCGACCCGCTGCAGCATGCCCTTCGAGAACTTGCGCAGCGGCAGGCGGCGCTCGGCCCCGATGCCCACCTCGTCGAGCAGCGTGGACACGCGCCGCCGCCGCTCGGCCGGGGTGTAGCCGAACAGGCTGGCGAAGTAGCCGAGCAGCTCCTCCGCGGTGAGGTAGTCGTAGAAGTAGGGGTTCTCGGGGAGGTAGCCCAGGCGGCGGCGCACGCCGACGTCGCCGACCGGGCGCCCGAGGATCTCGGCCCGGCCCGACGAGGGGAAGATGAGCTGCATGAGCAGCTTCAACGTCGTCGTCTTGCCCGCGCCGTTCGGCCCCAGGAAGCCGAAGACCTCCCCGGGGGCCACGTCGATCGAGAGACGGTCGAGCGCGCGATGCGGCCGCTTGCGCCAGAACCCGACCGCGTAGTCCTTCGTGAGCTCCTCGGTACGAATCGCGCTCTGCATGTCCTGCTACTTGGACGCCTGGGACGCCTTCTGCAGCTCGATCTCGATTGCCTGCTGGAAGAACTGCGGGGGCAGGGTGCCCGCGAGCATCGTGCCGTTGATGAAGAACGTGGGCGTCGAGTGGACGTTGTTCAGCGCCCCCAGCGCCGCGTCGGTCTTGACCGCCGCGACGACCGACGGGTAGCGCGCGTCGAAGTCCGTTACGCCGCCGATCTCGCGGGCGGCCTGCTTGACCGAGGCCGGCGACTCCATCGCCTGGTTCGTGTACAGCCACTCCTCCATCGCGGCGCCCTTGCCGTGCTCGCGCGCCAGGCGGACGGCCACGGCCGCCTCGCACGACGCCGTGTGCACGATCCGCGGCACCGCCGCGTTGCACCCCGGGTTGAGCGGGAAGTCCATCTCCACCAGCCGCACCGCCCCCGGGTTGGTCGTCTGGTAGCGGGCGAACAGGTCGCGGTACATCAGGTAGGCCTGCGCGCACGCCGGGCACTGGTAGTCGCTGAACTTGACGATGAGCACCTTCGCGCCGTCGCGCGGCACCGGCAGGTTCACATGGGGCTGCTGCGCGTACCAGCGGGCGAACTCGGACCGCTGCGCGTCGGTCACCGGCGGCGTGTCCTGCGCCGTCGCGCCCGCCGCGGGGGCCGCCACCGACTCGCGCGGGAACCAGACGACCGACGCGCCGGCCGCCGCGAGGAACAGCACCGCGAGCACCAGCGCGCGCGGCGCGCCGGCGAGGGTTCGAAGGTCGGCCGCCAGGCGGCCGGGCAGAGTGCGCATGGGTTGTGTGGCTGCGGCCCCGGAGATCACGAACACGCCGAGGACGCCGACATAGGTCGTCAAACACAGCAGGCACAACGTCTTCAGCACGAAGAACGACGTGTAGCCCAGGTACAGGATGACCGCCAGCCCGATCGTCGCCAGCACGAACAGGTAGCTGCCCGCGTTCTCCCGGAACGCCGCCGGCCCCCGCCGCGCGGCAGCCGCCAGCCCGGTCACGAGCGTGAACCAGATCAGGCCGAGCAGCGCCACCGGCACGCCGGCCACCGAGCCGTAGCGGCTCGCGTAGACCTGCGTGCAGCTCACCGTCTGGCTGATGTCGCAGAAGCTCAGATAGCCGGGATGCCGCAGGAGCTGATAGTGCGTGTAGGTGGCCGCCGCCGACGCCGCGAGACCCACGAGCGCGAACCCGAGCAGCCAGCCGCGGGTGCGCCGCGCCATGCCCACCACAGCGGGTGCCGACGAACGAGACTTGTTGGCCACTGAGGCACTTGTACTGGCAGGAGCCATCGGTCGTCAAGTCGTGCGGCTCTATTCAATGGGCGTGATGCTCGCCGTCACGGCGAACGGCTCGGCCGGCGCTGCCGCCCCTCCCTGGGCCGTGTCCTGCCAGACGGCGCCCTTGCTGCTGGCCGCGAACGCGCGGCTGCCGGTCACGCCCGGCCGGATCGGCACGGCCGTCGCGTAGTAGCCGGTCCAGGTCTCGGTCTCGTTGCAGTCGCGCACGCCGCGCGTCGCCCCGGCGCCGGCCGCAAGCGTGTAGGCGTACCCGCGCATCTGCGGCCGAACGTCGCTCGTCAGGTCCGGCGGAAGGAACGGATCCTGGCTGCCGGGCACGGGAATCCCCAGGGTGGCGAACGCCGTCGCGTAGCCGTTGTGGCCGCAGGTCGACGAGTACGCGACCTCGCCGCTGACCACGGCGTTCAGCGACGCGATGGCCGACGCCTCGTTGGAGGCCAGGCGCGCGCGGAGCAGCAACGGCACCACCACCAGCGCCACGGTCCCGATCATCGCGATGACGATCAGCAGCTCCGCCAGCGTGAAGCCCGGCGCCGGCGACCGCCCTGCGGCCGGAGGCGCCTTGCCCGGCGGGCACCGCCGTCGGCCCGGATCGCAGCTCTCAGGAGACATCCCGATCACTCAAGATACCACCTTCGGGACCGGACGGCCGCTGAAGGCGCCAGGCGGGGTGCACCCCTCGACTTCGCTCGGGGTGCCCTGAGCCACGTCGAAGGGCAGGGGGCCCCGCCGATCAGACTACTGGATCGGCGTGAGGCCGGCCGCGCCGCCGGCCGGGTCGAAGAAGATGGTGCCCGCGGAATTCGTGTTGAAGCCGCGCTCGCCCGAGCTATGGAGCTGCCGCGGAACCGCCGTGGCCGTGTACTCGGTGCACGTCGCGGCGCCGCTGGCGTCGGTCGGTCCGGCAACGCCGGCCGCGATCATGTCCACGTTGTACCCGCTCTTGATCAGGCCCGTGCCCACCACCGTGGCGCCCGCCGACGCCGGGTTGAGATCGGCGGAGATGTACCCCTCGGTGGCGCCAACGCCGCACGGCGTGCCGAGAATCGTCAGGCTGGTCGCGTACCCGCCCTGACCGCAGCTCGAAGAATAGCTGACCTGCCCACTGTTGACGGCGCGGAGCGAGCCGATCGCCGAGGCCTCGTTGGCCGACATCCGGGCGCGCAGCAGGCCCGGGATCGCGATCGCCGCGATGATGCCGATGATGGCGACGACAATCAGGAGCTCGATCAGGGTGAAGCCCCCTGATGTGTCGGACCGCCGGCCGGTGGGCCGCATGCGCTGCCCGCCCGATGCTGTCGAGGCCACAGGCGTCCTCCTGATTTGTCCGTGAACGGGGAAACGGGACGCCCGGGGGAATCCGGACGTCCCGTTCCAGGTTGACTGCGGCCCGAGGACCGCGTTCGACCGCCGCCAGGCTTACTGGATCGGGGTGGCGGCGCCGCCGACGACCATGGTCGCCTCAGCCGGGGCCACACCGGTCGAGTCGAAGTAGATCGTCCCGCCGGCGTTCGTCGCGAACCCACGGCTGCCGGTCGTCCCGACGCTCGCGGGCACGGCCGTCGCGTAGTAGGCCGTCTGGGTCGCCGTGCCGTTGCAGTCGAGCGCGCCAACAATCGCGTTCGCACCGACCGCGAGCGTCACGGTGTACCCGCTCTTGAGGGAGGGATCCACCGACAGGTCCGGCGAGATGAAGCCCTGGCCGCCGTTGCAGCCCAAGGCGAGGTCCGCCAGCAGGATCGCGTATCCGCCCTGGCCCGCGGCTGCCGAATAGCTGACTTCGGCGCTGTTGATCGCCCGCATCGAACCGATCGCGGACGCCTCGTTGCCGGACATCCGGGCGCGCAGCAGACCCGGGATCGCGATCGCCGCGATGATGCCGATGATCGCCACGACGATCAGCAGCTCGATGAGCGTGAAGCCCTTGTTGTTCATCCGGACCTTCATGATAGTCTCCCCTCCTCGTGCCTTCCCGTCACCGTGACCCGGTGCTGAATTGCCTCGAGCCGTTCTGTCATGTCTTGTGGCGGTGGGCCTTGGCCCACCGCTCACGCAGCAGAGAGTAGCAACGGCGGTGCCAGATGGGGCTTTTTGGAGAGAGCGATTACTAAGACTATATATATCAATGATTTACATAATATAATCCGCCTACGGAAGAGCTCGAATGAAGGTGCCGCGGTGTGTCAAACTGACAATTTGTGTCAGTCGTGGCAGCCATTAATTGGCAGCCGGACCGGAATCCGCCCACCGTCGGAAGGGCCGGCGTGAGCTGTGAGCCTACAGGTTGTACTTCTTCATGTAGTACCGCAGCGACCGGAAGCTCATCCCCAGCAGGTCGGCGGCCTTCACCTTCACGCCGCCGGCCTGGCGCAGCGCCGCAGCGATGTAATCCCGCTCGATCTTGCGGACGTGCTGCTCGAGGTCGATCCCATCCTCGGGGAACGCCTCGGGGCGCGCGGCGGCCACGGGCTGGTCTCCCACCGTGTTGCCGTCGCGGACCTGCTCCGGGAGGCTCTCGGACGCGATGAGCGTGCCCCGTTCGAGCGCGACGGCCCGCTCCATGGCGTTCTCGAGCTCCCGGATGTTGCCGGGCCAGGCGTACGCCTGCAGGCACTGCATCGCCTCGGGCGTGATGCCGGTAATCGTCTTGCCGAGCTGCTCGTTGTACTTGGCGGCGAAATGCTCGGCCAGCAGCGGCACGTCGTCCTGACGCTCGCGGAGCGACGGCATGTGCACCGGGATGACGTTGATGCGGTAGTAGAGGTCCTCGCGGAACTGGCCCTCGGCCACCAGGCGGGCAAGGTCGCGGTTGGTGGCGGCGAGGATGCGGATGTCGGCCTCGGTCTCGTCGGTGCCGCCCACGCGGCGGAACCGGCGCTCCTGGAGCACCCGGAGCAGCTTCACCTGCATGGGCGGGCTCATCTCGCCGATCTCGTCGAGGAGGATGGTCCCCTTCTCGGCGACCTCGATGAGGCCCTTCTTGTTGACGTCGGCGCCGGTGAAGGCGCCACGGACGTGGCCGAACAGCTCCGACTCGAGCAGCGCCTCGGGCAGCGCGCCGCAGTTGACGGCGACGAACGGCCGATCCTTCCGGGGCGAGTTGAAGTGGATCGCCCGGGCCACCAGCTCCTTGCCGGTGCCCGACTCGCCGGTGATGAGGACGGTGCTCGTGGTGGGCGCGATGGTCTCGATCAGCTGGAACACGGCCAGCATGGCGGGGCTGCGGCCGATGATGTTGCCGAAGGCGTGGTGGTCGCGCAGGGTGCGGCGGAGCAGCGAGTTCTCCTGCTGCAGCGTGTGGCGCTCGAGCTCCTTGCGCACGCGGAAGCTGAGCTCGTCGACGTTGAACGGCTTGTCGAGGTAGTCGGCGGCGCCCAGCCGGAGCACCTCCTGGATGGAGTCCTTCGAGCCGTAGGCCGTGATCATGATGCCGATGATCTGATCGTTGATCGCCTTGGCCGCGCGCAGCACCTCGACGCCGCTCATGTCGGGCATCTTGATGTCCGAGATGAGCATGTCGAACGGCTGCGCCTTGAGCAGGGCGAGCGCGCGGGCGCCGTTCTCGGCCACCCGTACGTCGTGCCCCTCGCGGCGCAGGAGGATCTCGAGCATCTCCCGCATCGACCGCTCGTCGTCCACGACGAGGATCTTCGCGGCCTGACCCGCCGGAACGACTATGTCGGCTCCCATGGCGTGTGCTGTCCAACCTCACGTGGGGCTCCGCCCCACACCCCGGCTCGGTCACTCGCGGGGGCCCCGTGCGCCCCGCTCCGCTCCCTCGCGGGCCGCGCCGTGCGCGGCCTGGCCCGTCGTGTCCACGTGACGGGTTATCGAACCGCAATCGCGGCGGGGGCCGGCAGGCGCACCCTGACGGTGGTGCCGCTCCCAGGCTGCGAGGACACCTCGACCTCCCCGCCGTAATCGCTCACGATGCGGTGGACGATGGCCAGGCCGAGGCCGGTCCCCCGCTCGAACGCGCCGCGAAAGGGCTGGAAGATCTGGTCCAGCTCCTCGGGCGGGATCCCGACCCCCTCGTCCCGCACGCTGAACACGACGTTGGACGGCAGGCCGACCGCCGCGGCGGCGATCTGCTCGTAGCCGGCGGCGAGCGTCAGCCGCCCGCCGTCGCGCATGGCGCGCAGGCCGTTGGTGGCGAGGTTCCACACGATCTGGCGGACCTGGCCCTCGTCGGCCTCGTACCACACCTCGGACGGCGGCAGGTCCAGCACGATCTCGTGGTCCTCGTGGCACTCGGCGCTGTTGCGCAGGAGCATCGCCGCATCGCGCAGCACCTGCCCGAGGTCCATCCGCGAGGTCGAGAGCCGCTGGGGCCGCGCGTAGGCCAGGAAGCTGCGGATGGTGTCGTTGAGCCGCTCCGACTCGCGCAGCACGATGTCCATCAGCTGCGCCTGCTCCTCGGAGAGCGGCAGCTCCTGGCGCAGGATCTGGATCGAGCCTGCCATCGAGGCGAGCGGGTTCCGGATCTCGTGGGCGATGCCCGCCGCCATCTCGCCCACGGCCGCGAGGCGCTGCTGCACGCGCATCTCGCGCTCCGTCTTCCGGATCTCGGTCACGTCCTGGAACATGAAGATCGTGCCGGCCGGGCCGTTCGGCGTCATGAGCGGCGCCGAGCTGTAGCCCAATTCGATCTCCCGGCCGTCGCGCCGCCGGAGCGGGATCTCGATGCGGCGGCCCCGGGCAGCCTCGAGCAGACGCCCGTGCGGCGCCGCCCAGCCCGGCGGCAGCTGCAGCACCTCGTCGACCGGCCGGCCGACGGCGTGGGCTTCCGGCAGGCCCGTGATGGCCTCGGCGGCGCGGTTGAAGGTCAGGACGCGGTCCTCCCGGTCGGTGGTGAGCAGGCCGCTCGTCAGGCTGTCGAGCACGTGCTGGTTGAACACCTGCAGGTCGGCCAGTTCGCTCGACGTCTGCACCAACTGGGCGTCGGCGCGGCGCAGCCCTTCGGCGAGGTATCCGCTGAGGAGGGCCACGCTGAGGAACCCGAACGTGTTGAGGCCGATCGAGAAGACCGCCACGCGGACGGGGGGCAGCGTCTCGGCGGTCGGCAGCACGAGCGCCCCGGTGTACTGCGCGAGGACCAGGCCGGCGAACATCAGGGCGCTCAGGATGCCGACCATGAGACCGCCGCGGCGGAACTGCAGGACCGAGGCGGCGACGATCGGCAGGGCGTAGAGCGACGAGAAGTAGCTCGTCACGCCGCCGCTCAGCAGGACGACGGCCGACACGATGAGCGCGTCGGAGGCGAGCTGCACGTCCACCAGCCATCGGTGACGCTCGGCGTAGCGGAGCGTCAGCGCGTAGAACGCGGTGAGGCCGTAGGTGAGGCCGATCAGGTAGAAGAACGGATCGATGGCGAGCGTTCCCGGGTCGTTGATCTGGACCAGGATCGCCGAGCCGAGCAGCAGCGTGATCGCGGCGGCGCGCGCCGCGATCAGCCACAGCAGCCTGCCTCGAACCGACATCGTCATGACACGCGCCTCAGGGCCGGGACCCGCGGCCCGGGGCACCGTCCCCCGGCCTCCGGTCTCCGGCCTCCGGCTCCCCCTACGTCAGCTTGCTGATCAGGTCGAAGATCGGCAGGTACATCGCGATGACGATGCCGCCGACGACGACGCCGAGGAACGCGATCATGATGGGCTCGAGCAGCGTCAGCAGCCCGGCCACCGCGGTGTCCACCTCCTCCTCGTAGAAATCGGCGATCTTGCCCAGCATGGCGTCGAGCGCGCCCGTGGTCTCGCCGACGTTGATCATCTGGACGACCATCGACGGAAACACGTTGGTCTCGCGCAACGGGGTCGAGACGGTCTCGCCGCGTTCGATGCTCGCGCGCGTCTTGAGCACAGCGTCCTCGATGATGGAGTTGCCGGCCGTCCGGGCCGTGATGTCGAGCCCGTCGAGGATCGGGACGCCCGAGCTGAGGAGCGTCGAGAGCGTCCGGCAGAACCGGGCCACGGCGATCTTGCGCAGAATCGACCCGAGGACGGGCGCCTTCAGGAGGGCGCCGTCGACCACCCGCCGCCCGGACTCGGTGGCGTAGTAGCGCTGGAACAGCCAGCCGAGCCCGATGAAGGCCGGGATGATGAAGATCATGTACTTCACCAGCGCGTCGCTCAGCCAGATCACGATGCGCGTCGGCATGGGGAGGTTGGCGCCCAGGCCCGCGAACAGGCTCGCGAACGTCGGAATGACCTTCCACAGGATGACGGTGACCACCAGGCCCGCGATCACGACGACCGCTACCGGGTAGATCATCGCGGACTTGACCTGCCCCTTGAGCTTGACGTTCTTCTCGATGTAGGTCGCGAGGCGCTTGAGGATGGTGTCGAGGATGCCGCCCGCCTCGCCGGCGGCAATCATGTTGGTGAAGAGCGGGTCGAAGGATCCCGGGTACTTGCGCATCGCGTCGGCCAGCGAGGCGCCGCCCTCGACCTCGCTGCGCGTCGCCAGGATGACCTGCGAGAAGTTCTTGTCCGGCTCCTGCTTGCCCAGGATGTCGAGGCACTGGACGAGCGGCAGGCCTGCGTCGATCATGACCGAGAACTGCCGGACGAAGATCGCCAGGTTCTTCGCGGGCACCTTCTTGCTCTTCCGGGGCGCGCCCGCGGCCTTCTCGGCCTTGGCCTTGACCGGATCGATCTTCGTGACCATGATCTGGTCGCGGCGCAGCGCGGCGACGGCGGCGTCCATCGAATCCGCCAACCGCTCGCCGCTCACGTTCTGTCCCGCGCGCGTGCGACCCGTGTAAGCAAACGTCGGCATATGGCCCCCTTGCCCTGAAGTGTTCGGCCGAACACCCCTGACTCTGCTCCCTGGGGTGGCACGGGTCTTCGACCTGTGCCGGAGCTGCCCAGGTCACGGACCTGGGCCACCCAATCTCCCGGCTACCGCCGGGGCGGCCCTGACGCGCCCGGCCGGTTCATGCCCGCGCCGGCCACCACGCCCACTCCGCGGTTGATCATCTCCGTCAACTCGTCCTTCAACGACGACGCCGAGAGCGCCTCGTCCAGCGTGATCTGACGGCGCTGCACCAGCGTCGCCAGCGACTGGTTCATCGTCTGCATCCCGACCTTCTCCTGGCCCGCCTGCATCGACGAATAGATCTGGTGGACCTTGTCGTCGCGGATCAGGTTGCGGATGGCCGGCGTCGGGACCAGGATCTCGAGCGAGACGACGCGTCCCTGCCCGTTCGCCCGCTTGAGCAGCGTCTGACAGACGACGCCCTCGAGCACGAGCGACAGCTGCGTACGGATCTGGCCCTGCTGGTGCGACGGAAAGACGTCGATGATGCGGTTGATCGTCTGGATCGCCGAGTTGGTGTGCAGCGTCGCGAACGTGAGGTGCCCCGTTTCCGCGATGCGCAGCGCCGCCTCGATCGTCTCGAGGTCGCGCATCTCGCCGATGAGCACGATGTCGGGGTCCTCGCGGAGCGCGGCGCGCAGCGCCTCGGAGAAGCCGTGCGTATCGCTGTGCACCTCGCGCTGATTCACCAGACAGCCCTGGTGCTGGTGGATGTACTCGATCGGGTCCTCGATCGTCAGGATGTGCTGGTGCCGGGCCTTGTTGATCTGGTCCAGCATCGCGGCCAGCGTGGTCGACTTGCCGCTGCCGGTCGGGCCGGTGACCAGCACGAGCCCGCGCGGGCGTTCGGCCAGCTGCGAGATGACCCGCGGCAGCCCCAGCTCCGTGAACGACATGATCTTCTCGGGAATCAGCCGGTAGACGGCCGCGACCGCGCCCCGCTGGTTGAACACGTTGCAGCGGAACCGCGCCACGCCCCGGATGCCGAACGAGAAGTCCAGCTCCAGCGTCTCCTCGAACCGCTTCTTCTGCGAGTCGGTGAGCACGCTGTAGGCGAGCTGCTTCGTCTCGGCCGCGTTGAGCACGGGCAGCTCCAGGGGCCGCATCTCTCCGTTCACGCGCACCACGGGCGGCGAGTTGGTCGTCAGGTGAAGGTCGGACCCTTCGAGATCGACCGTCATCTTCAGCAGGTCAGGCAGCGTGGCCATCGATCATGTCTCCCGTGAAAGTCTGACTTGTCTACTTCACCGTCTCGCGGGCGACCTCCTCGACCGTCGTCAGCCCGTCCCGCACCTTCCGCAGGCCGCTCTGACGCAGCGTGAGCATGCCCTCCTCGATGGCCTTGCGCCGGAGCTCCAGCGCGGACGCGCCGACGAGGATGAGCTCGCGCAGCTCGTCCGTGATCGCCATGACCTCGTAGAGGCCCACACGGCCCTTGTAGCCCGTGTTGTTGCACTTCTCGCAGCCCGAGCCCTTCTTGGGCACGACGTCCGCAGCGACCTCCTCGGTGAAGCCCGCCTCGACGAGCGCCGCGGGCGGCAGCGGCTGATCCTGCTTGCAGTTGGCGCAGATGCGCCGGACCAGGCGCTGCGCGCAGATGAGGTTCACCGAGCTCGCCACCAGGAAGGGCTCGATGCCCATGTTCATGAGCCGGTTCACCGTGCTCGGCGCGTCGTTGGTGTGCAGCGTCGACAGCACCAGGTGGCCCGTGAGCGCCGCCTTGACCGCGATCTCCGCGGTCTCGAAGTCGCGGATCTCGCCGACCAGGATGATGTTGGGGTCCTGCCGCAGGAACGACCGCAGCGCCGCCGCGAAGTTCAGCCCGATCCCCTCCCGGATCTGGACCTGGTTGACGCCCACCAGGTTGAACTCGACCGGGTCCTCGGCGGTCATGATGTTGGTTTCCGGCGTGTTGATGCGCGAGATCGAAGAGTAGAGCGTGTTGGTCTTGCCGCTGCCGGTCGGCCCCGTGACGAGCACCATGCCCCACGGCCGGAGAATCGCCGCCTCGAACCGCTCGAGCGACTCCGGCTCGAAGCCCAGCTTCGTCATGTCCAGCATCAGCTTGTCCTTGTCGAGCAGACGCAGGACGATCTTCTCGCCGAAGAGCGTCGGCAGACAGGACACGCGGAAGTCGATCTCCTTCGACCGGCCGTTGTCGGAGAAGCGGATCTTGATGCGCCCGTCCTGCGGGAGCCGCTTCTCCGCGATGTCCAGCTTGGACATGATCTTGAGGCGCGACGTGATCGCGTCGCGATACTTGATCGGCGGCACCATCACGTTGTAGAGGATGCCGTCGATGCGGAACCGGACCCTGAACTCCTTCTCGTAGGGCTCGATGTGGATGTCGCTCGCGCCCTTCTGGATCGCCGACATCAGGATCACGTTCACCAGCCGGATGACCGGCGCCTCGCCGCCCTGCTTCTCCAGCGAGGAGACGTCGATCTCGTCCAGCTCCTGCAGGACCTCGACGTCGTCGTCCTGCACCGACGGCAGATCCTCGAGCATCTTCGACGCCAGCTCGAGCGAGCTCTCGCCCGTGGCCACCCGCTCCTCGGGCCCGGGGCCGCCGTAGTACTTCTGGATCGCGTCCAGCACCGCGCCTTCCGACGCCACCACCGGCTCGACGTTGTAGCCCGTCATGAACTTGATGTCGTCCATGGCGAACACGTTCGTCGGGTCCGTCATCGCGATCGTCAGCGTCGCGCCCGACCGGCTGAGCGGCAAGATCTGGTACTTCTGCGCCGTCTCGGCCGGCACCAGCTTGATGACGGTGGGATCGATCTCGAACTGCGCGAGGTTGATGGAGGGAACGCCGTACTGCTTGCTGAGGAGCGCCGTGATCTCCTCGTCCTTCACGAAGCCGAGCTTCACCAGGTTGAAGCCCAGCTTGCCGCCGTGCGCTTTCTGATAGTTGAGCGCCTCCTGGAGCTGCGCCGGCGTGATGCGCTTCTCCTTCAGCAGGAGCTCGCCTATGCGAACCGGCATCGTTCAGTCTCTCCAGGTCGCGATCGCTCGCTCGTCCGCGACCCGCCCACGCGCGCCCGACGTCATCGCGACGACCACACCAATGCCGGGGAGTAGATGCGCAACCCACTGATCATACACAGGGGACACTTTTCGTCAATAAGGACATTTAATGTCCGGAAGTGACACATATTTGCACAATTCAGTAATCGAGCCGCGTCCCCACTCCCCAGCCGCGTGCCCCCGCCGCACCCTGTGTCAGCGCCGCGTCCAGCCACCATCGATGCCCCAGCGCCACGCTGGCGCCCGCGCTCGCCGACGACCGCGCCGGCCCCGACGTCGTGAGCCCCACACCGGCCCGCAGCCGCACGCGGCCCCCCACGCGAGCCTCGCCGCCCACGCTCGCCGTCCGGCGCCGCCCGCCGTCCGCGCCGGTCGTCCGCGTCAGGTCCGTGTCCACGGCCAGCGTCAGCCCGGGCGCCGCGAGAAGGGCCACGCCCGCCCGGACCCTCCGCTCGAGATCGATCGTCTCCCCGTCTGGCGTCGGAAACGCCGGCTGCCGGAGGTTCCGCGCCACGAGCCCCACCCGAAGGGGCCCGGCGACGGCCAGCACCCCCACGTCGGCGTCGAACCGGGAGGTGGACCGGCCCGAGAGCGCCGAGGCGCCGTCCAGCCGCTCCCCCGGCGTGGCGCCCGGCGCCTCGGACGCCGCCGCCGCCACGCCTCGCTCCCACTTGAGCGTCGCGCCGACGACAAGCCTCTCGCCGAGCGACTGCAGCACGCTCGCGCCGAGCGTGTGCACGGTGAGCGAGGACGGGCCCACGGCGCCCGCTCGGCCCACGTTTCGGCTCGAGCCGTCCGCCAGTCCAGCCGGGGCCCGAATGAGCCTGGTGCGGTAGTAGGCCAGCCCCAGCGACGGGACGCCGACCCCCACGAAGAGCTCGGAGCGCCGGGTCGCGGCCGGCCCCGCGGGGCGGCGCGACGGATTGTCGCGCCGGTCGAGGCCCTCGACGACGGCGCTGAGCAGGGCGCCCTTGGCGAGGGCGGCCGGGTTCCAGTACACGGCCGTCGCATCGTCGGCGACGGCGACGAAGGCGCCGCCCATGCCCTGGGCGCGCAGGCCGACAACGTCGGGCGCCTGGGCCCGGGCGGCGGGGGCCAGGATCGGGACGAGAAGGAGCGCGAGCGACGAGGGGACGCCCCCGGCTCGGGATGGGCGCAAAGAACCGCCGGGAATCCATGATGGGCCAGCTTAGCGTACGGCGCCGGGGCCGGGCTGAAGCCCGGCACTACGTACAGTCGGTACGTAGTGCTGGCCTTTAGGCCAGCCAGCCGGCTCTCACGCACAAAGAGCGAAACCCCGCAGGTCCCGGCATCGTATTGGGTACAATTGGGGGGATCGGGTCCCGTCTAACCCCTGGGCCACGTGGCCCTTCCCCTTTGAGGTAGACCCATGACCAGCAGCGTCTCCGACTCCTCCGCCGCGCAGCCCCCGGCGCCCGCGAAGAGCCTGCCCGCTCGCTTCATCGGCGTGATTCTGGCCCCGAAAGCGACGTTCGAGAGCGTGGCCGCGGCGCCGCGCTGGGTCGGCATGCTCCTCGTCGTCACCATCTTCATGGCGAGCGCCACGTTCCTCTTCATGCGAACGGAAGTCGGCCAGCGCGCGATGCTCGAGCAGCAGGTGTCGACGATGGAGTCGTTCGGCATGCAGGTCAGCGACCAGCAGTACGCGCAGATGCAGCAGCGCCTGAGCATCAGCGCGTACATCGGGAGCATCAGCCAGCTGGTCATGCTCCCGATCGTCGACCTGATCATCGCCGCGATCCTGTTCGCGATCTTCAGCGCGGCGATGGGCGGCGCGGCGACCTACAAGCAGGTCTTTGCGGTGGTCGTGCACTCGGGGGCCATCGGCGTGGTGCAGCAGCTGTTCGTGCTGCCGATCAACTACGCGCGAGGGGCGATGTCGAGCCCGACCAACCTGGCGGCGTTCCTGCCGATGTTGCCGGAGCACGGATTCGCCACGTACCTGCTCGGGACGGTCGACGTGTTCATCGTCTGGTCGACGATGGTCATAGCCATCGGTCTGGGCGTGGTCAACAAGCGGCGCACGCAGCCGATCGCCATCACGCTCTTCGTCATCTACGCCGTCATTGCGCTCTGCATCGCGGGCGTCCGGACTTGGATGGGAGGCTCGTAGTCGTGACACGCAAGAAGGTCTTCATCGTCATCGGCGTGCTCGTCGTGCTCGGCGCGCTGGCCTTCGTCAACCTGAAGTACCGGCGCTCCAACGCGACGGTGGTCAACGCGGAGAAGGTGCAGAAGCGCAATCTCGAGGCCGTGGTGTCGGCGTCGGGCACGATCGAGCCCAAGCGGTCGGTGAACATCAGCGCCGACACGATGGGGCGCGTCGTGAACCTCGCCGTGAACGAGGGCGAGCGCGTCACGAAGGGCCAGTTCCTGCTGCAGGTCGACCCGCGCAACCTGCGGGCCGCGGTCAACCAGGGCGAGGCGAGCCTGGCGGCGGCCAAGTCGACGCTCGAACAGACGCGGTCACAGGTCGAGAGCGCCAAGCTCGCGTTGGATCTGGCCAACGACAACCTGAAGCGTCAGAAGGACCTGTGGGATCACGGCCTGGCGACCAAGCAGGCCTACGACCAGGCCGTGAACGACCAGCAGATGCGCCAGGCCGCCCTCCAGCAGGCGCGGCAGTCCGTGGCGACGCAGGAGAAGCGCATCAATCAAGAGCTGGCGGGCCTCGACTCGGCGAAGTACAACCTGAGCAAGGTGCGCATCGAATCGCCCATCGACGGCATCATCACCCGCCGGAACATCGAGGAGGGCGAGACGGTGGTCATCGGGACGATGAACAACGCCGGCACCGTGCTGATGACGATCGCCGACATGTCGGTCATCGAGGCCCAGATCGAGGTGGACGAGACGGACATGCCGGCGCTGGCCATCGGGCAGCCCGCCAAGGTGACCATCGACGCGCTGCCCGACCAGACGTTCCCGGGCCACGTGACCGAGATCGGCAACAGCCCCATCCAGCAGGCGGGCGCGTCGAGCTCCACCCAGCAGGCGACGAACTTCCTGGTGAAGGTCACGCTCGACCAGCAGGTTCCCGACGTCCGGCCGGGGTTCAGCTGCACCGCGGACATCACCACGGCCACGCGGCAGGAGGCCCTGGCGGTGCCCATCCAGGCCATGGCGACCCGTGAGCTCGTCTTCGACAAGGACGGCAAGGTCGTGCGCGAGCCGGCGAACCCCGGGCCGCGGCCGCGCGCGGCGGCCACCGGTGACGCGGCCCCGCTGCCGAAGGGCCAGACCCGCAAGGACACCGACGGCGTGTTCGTCGTCCACGACGACGTCGCCGAGTTCGTGCCGGTCAAGACCGGGATTGCCGCCGACAAGTACTTCGAGGTGCTGTCGGGCCTGAAGGAGGGCGACCTCGTGATCACGGGGCCCTTCTCGAACGTGCGCAACCTGAAGGACCAGGGCAGGGTGAAGATCGAGGCCGCGCCGACCGTGGCCCGCTAGCGATCACGCTCTCGTACGCACGGCCAGGCCGCGCACGGCGCGGCCCGCGAGGGAGCGGCGCGGGGCGAAGGGGCCCCCGCAAGCGACCGAGCTGGGGTGTGGGGCGAAGCCCCACGTTGAACGATGGTCAGATTCTTCGAAGCGCTCAGCATCGCCTTCGCGTCGATCTGGGCGAACAAGCTTCGCTCGTTCATGATGGTGCTCGGCAACATCGTCGCCGTCATGTCCATCATCGCCGTGGTGTCGATCATCCAGGGCATGAACGGGTACGTGGGCGACGCCATCCTGCGCGAGGTGGGCGCGGGCACCTATCGCATCGACCGGGTCGGCATCGTGACCGGAGACGAGGCGGAGCGGGAGGCCATGCGCCGCAACCCGCGCATCACGCGCGACGATCTGCGGGCGGTGCAGAGCTTCAGCCCGCTCATCGCGTCCGTGATGGCCGAGTCCGGCACCCAGGCCAACGTCAGCTTCGAGGCGACCACGGTGGAGAACGTGCGCATCCGGGGCGTGTCGTCGCAGTACCAGGAGTTCAGCGGCTACGACATCGAGCAGGGACGGCTGCCGAGCCCGCTGGAGGTGCAGCGCAGCCGCCCCGTGGTGCTCCTCGGGTGGGACACCGCCGACAAGCTGTTCAAGGACCGCAACCCGGTCGACCAGGTCATCAAGATCGGCGGGACGCACTTCCGCGTGGTCGGCGTCAACGGGAAGAAGGGCTCGTTCTTCGGCCAGTCGCAGGACAACTTCGCCGTCATCCCGCTCGGCAAGTTCCAGCAGCTGTTCGGCGCGCGCCGCTCGCTCGAGCTCACCGTCAAGCCGCCCGACCCCTCGCTGCTCCAGGCGTCCCTGGACGAGGGCCGCGTGGCGATGCGCATCGAGCGCAAGCTGCGGCCCCGTGACGCGGACGACTTCGGCATCTTCACGTCCGACACGCTGATGAACCTCTGGCGGACCTTCAGCCAGAGCGCGTTCGCCGTGCTCCTCGGCATCGTGTCGCTGTCGCTGCTCGTGGGCGGCATCGTCATCATGAACATCATGCTGATGGTGGTGAGCGAGCGGACGCGCGAGATCGGCCTGCGGAAGGCGCTCGGCGCGCGCAAGCGCGACATCATCTGGCAGGTGCTCACCGAGTCGACCACCCTGTCGATCATCGGGGGCATCGTGGGGACGGCCCTGGGCTTCGGCGCGGCGCTGCTCGTCGAGGCCCTCACGCCGATGCCGGCGGCCGTGCAGATGTGGTCCGTCGCGCTCGGCATCGGCATGACCGCGCTCGTGGGCCTGTTCTTCGGCATCTACCCCGCCACGCGCGCGGCCAACCTGGATCCCATTGAAGCGCTGAGGCGGGAATAGCCATGGCGGCCAGAATCGCATTGCTCGGCGAGATCGTCGCCATGTCGCTGGACACCCTGCGCAGCAACAAGCTGCGCTCCGCGCTGACCATCCTCGGCGTCGTCATCGGCGTCACGTCCATCGTCGCCATGACGGCGCTCATCCGCGGGTTCGGCGACAACCTGCACGCGCTCATCCAGCAGCTGGGCTCCGACACGATCTACATCCAGCGGGCGGGCCTCGAGAGCTTCACGAGCGGCAGGGACTTCTGGGATCTGATGAAGCGCCCGCAGCTCACCGCCGCCGACGCGCGCGCCATTCGCGAACAGGTGCCCGGGGCGGCCACCGTGACCTACTACGTCGGCGAGGGCCCCGGCGCGCAGGCGCGCCGGCTGACCTACAAGAACCGATCGACCAAGCAGATCGGCATCATCGGCGCCGACGCCGACTGGCTGCAGGTGACCTTCCTCAACGTCGCGCAGGGACGGTTCTTCGCCCCGTTCGAGGTGGAGCGCCGGCGCATGGTGGTGGTGCTGGGCGACGCCCCCGCGAAGGTGCTCTTCCCCGACACCGACCCGATCGGCAAGGAGATCCGGATCGGCAACGACCGCTACACGGTCATCGGCGTGCTCGAGCAGCGCCCCGCGCTCCTGGGCTCCAGCACCGACGAGTTCGCGGTCATCCCCGCCACCACGTATGAGAAGCAGTTCCCGACCATGCGCTTCCGGGGCTACCTGATGAGCTTTCTCGCGATCGGCGTCGCGGCGCGGCCCGGCGTCCCGCGGGACGATATGCTGCTCGAGGTCGAGCAGTTGATGCGGAGCCGCCATCACCTCAAGCTGGATCAGGCGAACGACTTCGACCTCGTCACGGCCGAGTCGGTCACGCGCATCCTGGACCAGCTGACGCAGGCGATCTTCCTCGCGCTGGTCGTGATCTCCTCGATCGCCCTGATGGTCGGCGGCATCGGCGTCATGGCCATCATGACGATCAGCGTGACCGAGCGCACCCGCGAGATCGGCATCCGCGAGGCGCTGGGCGCCCGTCGGCGGGCCATCCTCTGGCAGTTCCTGATCGAAGCCATCGTCCTGACCTCGCTCGGCGGCCTGCTGGGCATCGTCCTCGGCAGCGCCATCGGCCTCGGGGTCAACACGCTGGCCGGCTTCCCCGTCTCGCTGCCCTGGTGGTCCTTCGCCCTCGGCATCGGCTTCTCGGCGGCCGTCGGCATCTTCTTCGGCCTCTACCCGGCCATCCGCGCCGCCCGGCTCGACCCCATCGAAGCCCTGCGCTACGAGTAGGGGCGACCCGGCGGGTCGCCCGCAAGTTCCACGGAATGTCCACGGAATGTCCACGGAAATCACCACGGAAACGGGACGGCTGAAGTGGGCCCGTGCAGCGGCATGCGGGCTCCGGAACGTCCGAACCTGAACCGAACCCGAGAACCCGTGAACCCGAGCACCTCCGAACCTCCGAACCGGCGAAGAAGCCACCCGCCCCCTACGAATCCGCGCGGCCGTCCTGTATGATCGTCAGGTTGCCGTGTCCCGGGACACGGCTGGGAGGGCCCCGGCGCGCGTCGCTCGCGGCCCTTGGGAGGGCTACCGGCTATGAAGGTGTATGACGCGGCTGGCCTGAGGAACGTGGCGGTCGTCGGTCACAGCGGCGCGGGCAAGACACAGCTCACCACGGCGATGTTGTTCGACGCCGGCATGGTGAACCGGCTCGGCCAGGTGGACGACGGCACCACCGTCACCGACTACGACGAAGAAGAGATCGCCCGCAAGCACACCCTGGGCGCCTCACCGGCGTTCGCCGAGTGGGACAAGCACAAAATCAACATCGTGGACACGCCCGGGATGGCGAACTTCCTGAGCGACGCGCGCGCGGCGATTCGCGTGGTCGACCTGGCCCTGGTGGTCGTCGACGCGGTCTCCGGCGTCGAGGTGTCCACCGAGAAGGTGTGGTCGGTCGCCGACGAGCTGGACGTGCCCCGCTTCGTCGTGCTCAACCGCCTCGACCGCGAGCGCGCCAGCCTCGAGCGCTCGCTCGACTCCCTGCGCGACGTGCTCGGCCGCGCCATCATTCCCGTTCAGCTTCCAATCGGCGAGGAAAAGTCCTTCACCGGCGTCGTGGATCTCGTGACGATGAAGGCCGTGACGTTCCCGGCCGACGGCAGCGGCACGCCCGCCGAGGGCGAGATCCCGGCCGACATGGCCGACCGCGCGCAGGCCGCGCGCGAGGCGCTCATCGAGATGGTCGCCGAGGCCGACGACACCCTCATGGAGAAGTTCTTCGAGGCCGGCACCCTGACGCAGGAAGAGCTGGTCTCCGGCCTGCGCCGCGGCGCGCTCGCGCGCAAGATCTTCCCGGCGTTCTGCACGTCGGCCACGCTCAACATCGGCCTCCAGCCGCTGATGGACGCCATCGTCGCCTACGGCCCGTCGCCGGCCGACCACCTGCTGCGCGGCAAGCGGGCCAACGCCGACGAGGAGACCCTCATCGAGGTGTCCGAGTCGGCGCCCTACTGCGCCTTCGTGTGGAAGACGGTGGCCGACCAGTTCGCGGGCCGCATCACGCTCTTCCGAGTGGTGTCCGGCACGCTCAAGTCGGACACGACCGTCCAGAACCTGACCCGCGACACGCAGGAGCGCCTCGGCCACCTGGTGCTCATGCAGGGCAAGAACCAGGTGCAGGTCTCCGAGATCATGGCGGGCGACCTCGGCGCCGTGCCGAAGCTCAAGGAGACGCTCACCAGCGACACGCTCGCCGACAAGACGGTCGAGGTGCTGCTTCCGCCCATCAAGTTCCCCGAGCCCGTGCTCTCGTACGCGATCGAGCCCAAGACCCGCGGGGACGAGGAGAAGATCAGCACGGCGATGCACCGGCTGGAGGAGGAGGATCCGACCATCGCCTACAGCCGCGACACGCAGACCAACGAGCTGCTGCTGTCGGGCCAGGGCCAGGTCCACATCGAGGTCACCGTGGCCAAGCTGAAGCGCCGCTTCGGCGTCGAGGTGAACCTGAAGCTGCCGCGGATCCCGTACCGCGAGACGATTACCGCGGCCACCGAGGCCCACGGCCGCCACAAGAAGCAGACCGGCGGACACGGGCAGTTCGGCGACTGCAAGATCCGGCTGGAACCGCTCCCCCGCGGGTCCGACTTCGAGTTCGCCGACGACATCTTCGGCGGCTCCATCCCGCGCCAGTTCGTGCCGGCGGTCGAGAAGGGCATCCAGGACGCGCGAATGCGCGGCTACCTGGCGGGCTACCCGGTTGTCGACTTCCGCGCGACCGTGTTCGACGGCCAGTTCCACGCGGTCGACTCGAACGAGCTGTCCTTCAAGATGGCCGGCCGCCTGGCGTTCCGCGACGGCATGTCGCGGGCCCGCCCCACCATCCTCGAGCCGGTCATGGAGGTCGAGGTGCACGCGCCGAGCGATTTCGCCGGCGACCTGATGGGCGACCTGAACAGCCGCCGCGGGCGCATCGCGGGCATGGACACCCGCGGCTCCGCCACGATCATCCGCGCGCAGGTGCCGATGTCCGAGATGCTCACCTACGAGCAGACGCTCACGGCCTCCACCGGCGGCCGCGGCTCGTACCACATGGAGTTCTCGCACTACGAAGAGGTCCCCGCGGTGCAGCAGCAGAAGATCATCGCGGCGGCCAAGGCGGCCAAGGGCGAGGAACAGGTCGAAGAGGAGTAGTCAGACCGCGGTACACGCCAACGGCCCCGCGCGTCGCGCGGGGCCGTTGTTCTGTACCGTCAGCGGTCAGCGGTCGGAGCGGACCGTCAGTCGCCCTTCTTGCTGCCGCCCTTCTTCGCGGCCTTGGCTTTCGGGCCCTTCGCCTTGCTCTTGGCGCCCTTCTCGGGCTTGGCCTCGGCGTCCTTCGCCTTCGGGGCCTTCTCGGCCTTCCCGGCCTTCTCGCCGCGGATGCGCTTCGCCGCGGCGCGCAGCCGGCCGCCGACGCCCTTCGACTTCGCCGCGGCCTTCTCGCCGCCCTCCGTCTCGGCCTTCTTCGGCGCCCACTCGCTGCCCACGAGCTCGATCTGGGCCATCGCGGCGCTGTCGCCGCGGCGGTAGCCGAGCTTCAGGATGCGCGTGTAGCCGCCCGGGCGCTCGGCGAAGCGCGGGGCGATCGTGTCGAACAGCTTCGCCACGACGCCCTGGTCGACGACGTCGCGCAGGACGAGGCGCCGGGCGTGCAGCTCGCGGCCCTCGGTGTTGCCGGCCGCCAGCCCGCGCTTGGCGGTCGTGATGAGCCGTTCGACGAACGGCCGCAGCTCCTTGGCCTTGGGCAGCGTGGTCTCGAGGTGCTCGTGCTGCAGGAGCGCCGAGGCCTGGCTGCGCAGCAGGGCCAGCCGGTGCTCGCTGACCCGTCCCAGCTTGCGGTGCGCTACTCGGTGACGCATGTCGTGAGGTCCTTCCAGTCGCGCCGGATCGAGGTCACTCGGACGGGGTCTGCTGCGGCGCGGCCTGATCGAGGCGCATGCCCAGGCTCAGCCCCATGCTCGCGAGGATGTCCTTGATCTCGTTCAGGGACTTCCGTCCGAAGTTCTTGGTCTTCAGCATCTCGGGCTCGGTCTTCTGCACCAGCTCGCGAATCGTCCGGATGTTCGCGTTCTTGAGGCAGTTGTACAGACCGCACCGAGAGCTCCAGCTCCTCGACGCTCTTGTCGAGGTGCTCGTTGAGCACGGCCGGCGCCTGATCGGCGGCCGCCTCGTGCGGCAGGTCGAGCGTCTCGTCGAGCGTGATGAAGATGTTCAGGTGATCGCGGATCAGCTTGGCGGCGAGCGACACGCCGTCACGCGGGGTGATCGAGCCGTTCGTCCAGACGTCCACGGTCAGCTTGTCGTAGTCCGTCGTCTGGCCGAGGCGCGCCGCCTCCACCAGGTAGTTGACCTTCTTGATCGGCGAGTGCACCGAGTCGATGGGGATCCAGCCGATGCCGAGGTCCTCGTCGAAGTTCTTGTCGGCGGCGACGTAGCCGCGGCCGCGCCGGACGCGCATCTCCATCGTCAGCTGGCCGCCGTCGCTGACCGTGGCGATGTGCGCGTCGGGCTCCAGGATCTCGACGTCCGCGTCGGTCTGGATGTCGCGCGCCTTCACCTCGCCCGGCTTCTCGACCTTCAGGTAGAGCGTCTTCGTCTGGTCGACGTGCATCTTCAGCGGGATCTGCTTCAGGTTCAGGATGATGTCCGTGGCGTCCTCGACGACGCCGGGAATCGGCGAGAACTCGTGCAGCACGCCGTCGATCTTCACCGCCGAGATCGCCGCGCCCTCGATCGACGACAGGAGCACGCGCCGGAGCGCGTTGCCGATCGTCGTGCCGAAGCCACGCTCGAACGGCTGCGCGTAGAAGCGCCCGTACCGGTCGGTCAACGTTTCGCGCTCGAACTCCAGCCGCTTGGGGCGCTGGAAACCTTTCCACAACATGGGTGTC
This sequence comes from uncultured Acidobacteriota bacterium, assembly GCA_963812185.1. Classification (GTDB taxonomy): domain Bacteria; phylum Acidobacteriota; class Vicinamibacteria; order Vicinamibacterales; family JAHECP01; genus JAHECP01. Next base: position 841,430 of record CAWEUE010000004.1, on the reverse strand, counting down.
GCTTCCTTTCGCGTTCGCACGGCGGGGACCTCGCCCGCCGCCGCCAGACCTGCCGTTTCGCCACCGGCCTCCCACCGCAGGTCTGGAGAGGCTGCGGGCCGGCGGCTAGCTTCCTGGTGCTTCCACGGTCCGGCTGAAGCCGGACCCTACTTCGAGTAGAGCTCGACGATCAGCTGCTCCTGCACCGGCAGGTTGATCTGCTCGCGCGTCGGCAACGACGCCACGCGGCCCGTCAGCTGCTCGGGGTTGAACTCGAGCCAGGCCGGGATCCCGCGTCCCTTGACCTCTTCCATGGCGTGCTCGATCGACGCGTTCTTGGCGCTCGTGGTGCGTACGGTCACCACGTCGCCGGCGCGCAGCGAGTACCGACGGCACGTCCACCTTCCGGCCGTTGATCAGGAAGTGGCCGTGGCGCACCATCTGCCGGGCCTGCGGCCGCGACGTCGCGAGCCCCATCCGGTAGATGACGTTGTCGAACCGCCGCTCGAGCAGCTGGAGCAGCGTCTCGCCGGTGATGCCCCGCTGCCGCTCCGCCGTCTCGAAGTAGCGGCGGAACTGGTTCTCGAGCACCCCGTAGATGCGCTTGACCTTCTGCTTCTCGCGCAGCTGCAGCCCGTAGCCCAGCAGCTTCTGCCGACGCGCCTTCGTGTGCTGGCCGGGCGGGAAGTTGCGCTTCTCGATCGCGCACTTCTCCGTATAGCAGCGCTCCCCCTTCAGGAAGAGCTTCATCGTTTCGCGCCGGCACAGCCGGCAGACGGGACCGATATAGCGTGCCATGCTGTCTGTTCCTTCGTGAGGGGTACGCAGTCTGCCTGCCCTCTGACCCCGACCCCTGACCGCTGTTTCCTGTTACACGCGCCGCCGCTTGGGCGGCCGGCAGCCGTTGTGCGGGATCGGCGTCACGTCCCGGATCGACTTGACGTTCAGCCCCACGGTCTGCAGCGCCCGGATCGCCGACTCGCGCCCCGCGCCGGGCCCCTTGACTCGCACCTCGAGGCTGCGCAGGCCGAAGGCCTTCGCCGCGTTGGCCGCCGAGATCGCCGCCTGCGTCGCGGCGAACGGGGTGCCCTTGCGCGAGCCCTTGAAGCCGATGGCGCCCGCGCTCGACCACGCCACCACGTTCCCCTCCGTGTCGGTGATCGTCACGTGGGTGTTGTTGAACGAGGCCGTGATGTGCGCATAGCCGTGGTGCACGATGCGCTTCTCGCCGCGCTTCTTGAACGTCTTCTTCCGCTTCGGCTTCTTCCCGGAGTCGGGCGTTGCGCTCTCGACGGAATCTGTCTTCGCCATCCTTACTCTCCTGTGGGGCCTCGCCCCACACCCGGCTCGGTCGCTCGCGGGGACCGCTTCGCCCCGCGCCGCTCCCTCCCACCCTCACGCGCACGGTCCGCGCGTTGGGGCTCGCGGGCCGCGCCGTGCGCGGCCTAGACGGTCTTCTTCTTCGCGATCGCGCCCTTGCGCGGCCCCTTGCGCGTGCGCGCGTTCGTCCGCGTCCGCTGGCCGCGCACCGGGAGGTTGCGCCGGTGCCGAAGGCCCCGCAGGCTGCCGATCTCCATCAGCCGCTTGATGTTCATCGAGATCTCCTTGCGGAGATCGCCTTCCACCCCGCCCTGCTCCTCGATGACGCGGCTGATCTTGCGCACGTCGTCTTCCGACAGGTCCTTGACCCGGATGTCCCCGCTGACCCCGGCGGCCGTCAGGATGTCCGTCGAGCGCTTCCGGCCGATGCCGTAGATGTAGGTCAGCCCGACCTCGACGCGCTTGGTCCTCGGCAAATCGACGCCTGCAATACGTGCCATACGCTGGAATCCTTGTCAGTTCCTGGTGCCTGGTGCCTGGTACCTGATGCGTGCCTCGTGCCTCGTGCCTCGTGCGCGCCCGGCGCCCCGTGGGACCTCGCGCCGACGCGTGACCGCGCACGGCGCACGAAGCACCAGGGACGCACGACGCACCACGCACCGGGCACCAGGCACCTTCATCAGCCCTGCCGCTGCTTGTGCTTCGGGTTCTTGCAGATCACGCGGACGACACCCTGCCGCCGGATGACCTTGCAGTTCGCGCAGATTCGCTTCACCGATGCTCTGACCTTCATGATCCGCTACCTGCCGCGGGAGCCCTCAGGCCGTCCCGCCGTCTTGGCGCCGCACGATACGGCCCCGCGTTCGATCCACGGGCGACAGTTCGAGGGTCACCCGATCGCCCACCAGGATCCGGACGAAGTTGCGGCGCGTGCCCTGCGCCGCGTGCGCCAGCACGTGCCGGCCTCCACCAATCGCCACGCGGTACATCGCGTGGGGCAGAGTCTCGGTGACCACGCCCTCCACACGGCCCGCCGCGGGGCCCGATTCCTCGCCGTCGCCCGTCCGGTCGTCGTCCACGCGGGGCTACCTTCCCGCGCCGTCGCGCGCCGTCAGCACCTGCGGCCCGTCCGCGGTCACGGCCACGGTGTGCTCGAAGTGCGCCGACAGGCTGCCGTCCCGCGTCACGGCCGTCCACCCGTCGTCGAGCACCTTCACGCCCGGCTTGCCCGCGTTGACCATGGGCTCGATCGCGAGCACCATGCCCTCGGCCAGGCGGGGGCCGCGCCCCGGCTCGCCGTAGTTCGGGATCTGGGGCTCCTCGTGCAGCGCCTGCCCGATCCCGTGCCCGACGAACTCGCGCACGACCGAGAACCCGTTCGTCTCGACCCACTGCTGCACGGCGTGGCCGATGTCCGACAGCCGGCCGCCCACCTGCGCCTGCCCGATGCCGCGCGCGAGCGCCTCCTCGGTCACCTGCAGCAGCCGCGCCGCCTCCGGCGCGATCCGCCCGACGGCCACCGTCACCGCCGAGTCGCCGTAGAACCCGTCGACCACCACGCCCATGTCGAGCGAGAGGATGTCGCCCTCGACGAGCGCGCGGTCCGACGGGATGCCGTGGACCACCTGGTCGTTGACCGACGCGCAGAGCGTCGCCGGATAGCCCCGGTAGCCCTTGAACGCCGCCCGGGCGCCGCCCTCGCGAATCCGCCGATCGGCCAGCGCGTCGAGGTCGCGCGTCGTGACGCCCGGGCCGGTCGCCGCCGCGAGCTCGGCCAGGATCGCCGCCACCAGCGCGTTGGCGCGGGACATGCGCGCGATCTCGGCGGGCGACTTGCACACGATCACGACGGCCGTCCTGCCTCCCGCGCCGCGCCGGCGGCCGTGCCGAGCGCCTCGCGGATCGCGCGCGCCACCACGTCCGGCGGACGGTCGCCGTCGAGCGTCCGGAACGTAGGCCGCGACTGGTAGTACGCCACGAGCGGTCGCGTGTCGCGCTCGTAGATCCGCAGCCGCTCGCGGACTACCGTCTCCGAATCGTCGCTGCGCTGCACGAACGTGCCGCCGCAGCTCGAGCACAAGGTCGCGTCGCCCGGCTTCGCGTTCGCGCCGCACCGATCGCAGACCCGGCGGCCGCGCACGCGCCGCACCAGCACCTCGGTCGGCACGACGATCTCCAGCACCCAGAGCGGCGAGCGGCCGTCGATCAGCCGGTCGAGCGCCTCGGCCTGCGCCACGGTGCGCGGGAAGCCGTCGAGCACGAAGCCCGGGTGCGTGTCGGGCCGCGCGAGGCGCTCGCCCACGATGGCGATCATCACATCGTCGCTGACCAGCAGGCCGGCGTCCATGCGCTCGCGCGCGGCCAGGCCCACCGGTGTCCCCGCGTGCACGGCGTCACGGAGCATGTCGCCGGTCGAGATCCGCGGGATGCCCCGTTCCCGGGCGAACGCCTCCGCCTGCGTGCCCTTGCCGGCACCGGGCGGCCCCAGCATCACGAGGTTCAGCGCCATCCGTCGTCTCCCATCGCCAGCTAGGGAATCATCCCCGGCGCCCGCGGACGCGCGCCTTCTTCATGAACCCGTCGTAGTGCCGCATGATGAGCTGCGACTCGACCTGCTGCACCGTGTCCATGGCGACGCCGACGATGATCAGCAGCGAGGTGCCGCCGAAGTAGAAGGTCACGTTCAGACCTTCCGTGACGAACCGCGGCAGCACCGAGTCGAGCCACTCGCCGACGAACGGGATGGGCGCGACCTTGATGCCGCTGATCAGGAACATCGGCAGGATCGCGATGACGGCCAGGTAGATGGCGCCCGCGAAGGTCACCCTGGTCAGGATCGTGTCGATGTACTCCGCCGTCCGCTTGCCGGGCCGGATGCCGGGCACGAACCCGCCGTACTTCCGCATGTTCTCCGCGACATCGTCCGGGTTGAAGATGATGGCGGTGTAGAAGTACGCGAAGAAGATGATCAGGACGATGTACAGCAGGTTGTACAGCGGCATACCGTAGCCGAGCTGTGTCAGCGTCGACTGCAGCCACCCCTCGTTCTGCACCACGGGCGCGAGCGTCGCCGGGAACGCCAGGATCGACGCCGCGAAGATGACCGGCATGACGCCGCCCGTGTTCACCTTGAGCGGGATGTGGGTGCTCGTGCCCCCGTACATCCGGCGCCCCACGACGCGTTTCGCGTATTGGACCGTCACCCGCCGCGCGCCCCGTTCGACGAACACGATCGCCGCGACGACGGCCACCATCATCACGATCAGGAGGAGCAGGCGGACCGGCCCCATCTGCCCGGTCTGCAGCTGCTCGAGGGTGGTGACCACGGCGTGCGGCAGGCCGACGACGATGCCGGCGTAGATGAGCAGCGACATGCCGTTGCCCACACCGCGCTCGGTGATCTGCTCGCCGAGCCACATCACGAAGCCGGACCCGGTCGTGAGCGTCAGCACCGTCATCAGCCGGAAGCCCCAGCCGGGGTGCGTGACCAGCGCCAGGCCGCCCGCGATGCCCGTCTGCCGCTCCAGGAAGATGGCGATGCCCAGCGACTGCACCAGGCTGATGGCCAGGGTGCCGTAGCGGGTGTACTGCGTGATCTTGCGCCGCCCCAGCTCGCCTTCCTTCGAGAGCCGCTCGAGGTAGGGCGAGACCACCGTCAACAGCTGCAGGATGATCGACGCGCTGATGTAGGGCATGATGCCCAGCGCGAAGATCGTCATCTGGCGGAGGTTGCCGCCCGAGAACATGTCGTACAGCCCGAACATGGTGTTGCCGAGCTGGTTCGCCAGCTCGTTCAACGCCTTCGGGTCGACGCCCGGGGTCGGGATGTGCCCGCCGATGCGGTACACCGCGAACAGCGCGAGCGTGAACAAGATGCGCTTGCGCAGGTCCGGGACCGCGACGATGTTCTTGACGTTCTCCAGCATGGGTGGCTTCTCGGTCAGCTCGCGGGGCGCCCCGCGCCCTAGAGGGCCAGCACTTCAGCCGTCCCGCCCGCCGCGGAGATCTTCTCCGCGGCCTTGCCGCTGAACTTGTGCACGCGCACGGTCAGCGCCTTGTCCATGTCTCCTCGCGCCAGCACCTTGACGAGCGCCCGCCGCCCGCCGCGCACCAGGCCGTGGCCGCGCAGCGTGTCCGGCGTCACCTCGGCGCCCGCCTCGAAGGCGGCCGCGATGTCGTCGAGGTTCACCACGACGTACTCGACGCGGAACGGGTTGTGGAACCCGCGCTTCGGCACGCGGCGGTGCAGCGGCATCTGGCCGCCCTCGAACCCGCGCTTGGACTTGTAACCCGAGCGCGACTGCGCACCCTTGTGGCCGCGTCCGGCGGTCTTGCCGTTGCCGGAGCCCTGGCCGCGTCCCACGCGCTTCTTTGCGTGCTTGGCGCCCTTCGGCGGGCGCAGATTGCTGAGATCCATGCTGATCCCCTACCCCACCTTCACCAGGTGGCGGACCTTGTGAATCATGCCTCGCGTCGCCGGCGAGTCGGCCAGCTCCACGGTGTGCCCGATGCGCCGCAGGCCCATCCCGCGCACCACGTGGGCCTGCTCGCGGTTGAAGCCGATCGTGCTGCGCAGCAGCGTGACCTTCACGGTCCCGCCCGTGCGCTCCGTCTTCTGCGTCATGACGCCAGCTCCTCGAGCGTCTTGCCCCGCAGCCGCGCGACCTGCACCGGGTCCTTGAGCGACGCCAGGCCGCTGATCGTGGCCCGCACGACGTTGTGCGGGTTGGCCGTGCCGAGCGACTTGGTCAGGACGTTGGTGATCCCGGCCGACTCGACGACGGCGCGCACCGCGCCGCCCGCGATGATGCCGGTGCCGTCGGGCGCCGGCTTGAGCAGCACCCTGCCCGCGCCGAAGCGGCCCACCACGGTGTGCGGAATCGTCGTGCCCTGCATCGGGACGCGGATGAGCGCCTTCTTGGCCGACTCGATGCCCTTCTTGATCGCCGAGGGCACCTCCTTGGCCTTGCCGACGCCGAAGCCGACGATGCCGTGGCCGTCGCCGACGACCACCAGCGCGCTGAAGCTGAGATTCTTGCCGCCCTTGACGACCTTGGTCACGCGGTTGATCGAGACGACCGTGTCCCGGAGGTCGAGCTGCGACGGATCGATCTTCTCTCGTGTGTGGATCATGACTGCCTCAGAACTTCAGTCCGGCTTCCCGGGCGGCTTCCGCCAGCGCGCGGACCCGCCCGTGGTAGAGCACGCCGCCGCGGTCGAAGACGACCTGGGAGATGCCCTTCTCGATCAGGCGCTCCGCGATGACCTTGCCGAGCACCTGCGCGCCCGCCTTGTTGCCCGTCCGCGCGGGGCCGGTCATCTTCGCCTTGACCGCCGGCTCGACGCTCGAGGCCGACACGATCGTCTGCCCGGCCTGGTCGTCGATGACCTGCGCGTGGATGTGCGAGACGCTCCGGAACACGGCCAGGCGCGGCCGCGCGGCCGTGCCCGCCAGGCGCTTGCGCTGGCGCAGCCGGATGCGCTCGCGGCGATCTCGCTTTGTCTTGATCCTCATAGGGTTCGCCCCTTCACGGCCGCCGGGCGCTACGCGCCGGTCTTGCCGACCTTCTTCTTCAGCACTTCGCCCGTGTAGCGCACGCCCTTCTGCTTGTACGGGTCGGGCTTGCGCAGCGCGCGGATGTTGGCCGCCACCTGCCCGACCAGCTGCCGATCGACGCCGGTCACCGTCAGGTGCGTCTGCTTCTCGATCGCGATGTCGATCCCCTGCGGGATGTCGAACACGATCGCGTGCGAGTAGCCGAGCGCGAAGACGATCTGCCGTCCCTTGAGCTCGGCGCGGTAGCCGATGCCGACGATGTCGAGGTCCCGGCGGAAGCCCTCGTGGACGCCCTTCACCGCGTTCGCGACCAGGCTGCGGGCCAGCCCGTGGAACTTGGACATCTCGCGCGGCTCGCCCGTGATCTTCGCGATCAGGTGGCCGTCGTCCTGCTCGATGCTGACGCCGCGGGGCAGGGCCTGCCGGAGCGTCCCCTTCGGCCCCTTCACCTCGACGGCGTCGGGCTCGATGTGGGCGCTGACGCCCTTCGGAATCGCGATCGGTTTCTTGCCAATGCGTGACATGGTTCGTCCCGTCAAAAGCCGGCAGCGGGGCGCCCGCGGCGCGGCACCGGAAGGGCTGGCCCCTCCGGCCTCCGGGCCCCGGCGCCCGGCCTCCGGATTACCACACGTTGCAGAGCACCTCGCCGCCAACGCCCGCGCGCACCGCGTCGCGGCCCGTCATGACGCCGCGCGACGTCGTCAGGATGCTCGTTCCGAGGCCGGCGAGCACGGCCGGCACCTCGCGGCGGCCGAAGTAGACGCGGCGGCCCGGGCGGCTCACGCGCTGCAGCCCCGAGATCACCCGCTCGCCGCGGGGCCCGTACTTGAGCTGCAGGCGCAGCGTCGATTGCGGCGGCGTGTCCGGCTTCGGATCGATCATCCGGTAGGCCTGGATGTAGCCCTCACGCTCGAGAATGCGCGCGATCTCCAGTTTCAGCTTCGAGGACGGCATGTCCACGCGCGCCTGGCGGGCGAGCGTGGCATTGCGAATCCGTGTCAGCATGTCGGCAATCGGGTCTGTCATAGCTCGTTCCTACCAGCTGCTCTTCGTCACTCCCGCAACCTCGCCGTCGAGGGCGAGACGGCGGAAGCAGAGGCGGCAGAGCGCGAACTTCCGCATGTAGGCCCGCGGCCGGCCGCACCGCTGGCAGCGGTTCCGCAGGCGGATCTTGTACTTCGGCGCCTTCCGTTCCTTGGCGATCTTGGCAGTCGTGGCCATGGTGTCGGTCCCGGTTCCCCTAGTTCGCGCGGAACGGCATGCCCATGAGTTGGAGCAGCCGCCGCGCCTCTTCGTCGGTCTTGGCCGTGGTGACGACCGAGATATTCAGGCCCCGGGACTTGTCGACCTTCATGTAGTCGATCTCGGGGAACATCAGCTGATCGCGCAGGCCGAGCGTGTAGTTGCCGCGGCCGTCGAACCCGCGCGGCGACACGCCGCGGAAGTCCCGGACGCGCGGCAGGGCGATGGCGATCAGGCGGTCGAGGAACTCGTACATCCGCTCGCCGCGCAGCGTGACCATCGTGCCGATCGGCATGCCCTTGCGCACCTTGAACTGCGCGACGGACTTCTTGGCGCGCGTCGTGACCGGCCGCTGGCCCGTGATCCGCCCCAGCTCGTCGGCGCCGGCGTCGATGATCTTGACGTTCTGCGTCGCCTCGCCGAGGCCCATGTTCACGACGATCTTGTCGATCTTCGGCACGGCCATGATGTTGGCGTAGCCGAACTCCTTGCGGAGGCCCGGCACGACATCCTTGACATACCGCTCTCTCAGCCGGCTCATTTGTCCACCACTCCCTCGCACTTGCGGCAGATCCGGACCTTGCGGCCGTCACCGAGCACGCGCCGCCCGACCCGGGTCGGGGCGCCGCACTCGGGACACACCAGCTGCACGTTGGACGCGTGCATCGACGCCTCGCGCTCCACGATGCCGCCCTTCACGTTCGCGGACGGGTTCGGCTTCGTGTGGCGCTTGACGAAGTTCAGGCCTTCCACGACGAGCCGGTTCCGATCGGGCAGCACGCGCAGCACGCGGCCGCGCTTGCCGCGATCCCGGCCCGTGATCACCACGACGGTGTCGTTCTTGCGAATCGGAGTCTGAAGCTGGGACATCGTCAGAGCACCTCGGGCGCCAGCGAGACGATCTTCATGAACTTCCGCTCGCGCAGCTCACGGGCGACCGGCCCGAAAACGCGGGTGCCGACCGGCTCGCCCTGGTCGTTGATCAGCACGGCCGCGTTCCGGTCGAACCGGATGTAGCTGCCGTCCTTGCGCCGGTACTCCTTGCGGGTCCGGACGATGACCGCCTTCACCACCTGCCCCTTCTTCACGTTGGACTCTGGGGTGGCTTCCTTCACCGACGCGGTCACGATATCGCCGAGGCGCGCGTAGCGCCCCGTCGAGCCGCCAATCGGGTTGATCACCGCGAGCTTGCGGGCACCCGAATTGTCGGCCACGTCGAGGATCGATCGCATTTGGATCATGGTGATCTCTCCGCCAGGCCGGCCGGCTCACGCGCCGGCCGCCGCTCTACACCACCTTGGCGCGCCCGACGACCCGGGTCACGACCCAGCGCTTGCGGCGGCTGAGCGGACGCGACTCCGCGATCGCCACCGTGTCGCCCACCTTGGCGTCGTTCTGCTCGTCGTGGGCCAGGAACTTGGAGGTCAGGCGCTGCGACTTGCCGTACAGCTCGTGGCGCACCTTCCGCTCGACCGCCACGACGACGGTCTTCGCCATCTTGTCGCTGACCACCACGCCGATTGCTTCCGTCTTGCTTGCCATGTCGACTCCCGCGGTGCGCCCGCCTACTGGGCGTGCGCCTTCTCGCGCAGCACCGTCTTGAGACGCGCCAGATCCTTCCGGATCACCTTCGCCTTGTAGCCCGCCTCGGTCTGCCCCATCGACTTCTGGATCCGGAGCCGGAAGAGCTTATCGTCCATCTCGTGCTCGCGCTGGCGGAGCTCGTCCGCCCCGAGATCGCGGAACTCGGACACCTTCGTCATGACGCCCTCTCCTGCGCGAACCGCGTCGCGAACTTCGTCGGGATCGGCAACTTCGCCGCGGCCAGCCGCATCGCCTTGCGCGCCTCGGCCTCCGGGACGCCCTCCATCTCGAAGAGCACCCGCCCCGGCCGCACCACGCACACCCACTGCTCGGGCGCGCCCTTGCCCTTGCCCATGCGAGTTTCCTGCGGCTTCTTGGTGATCGGCTTGTCCGGGAACACCCGGATCCAGATCTTGCCGCCGCGCTTGATGAACCGCGTCATGGCGACGCGGGCCGCCTCGATCTGCCGGTCGGTGAGCCAGCAGGCCTCCATGGCCTTCAGCCCGAAGTCGCCGAACGACACGTCGGAGCCGCGCCACGCCTTGCCTCTTCGGCGGCCGCGCTGCTGCTTCCGATACTTGACCTTCTTCGGCATCAACATGACGAATCACCCAACAATCGGCACTCGGGACTCGGGACTCGGGACTCGGGACTCGGGACTCGGAGCTACGCCCGCGCCGCGCGGCGCGGCGTCCGGTAGTCCTCCTCGCGCCCCACACGCGGCTCGAGCCGCTCCCCCTTGTACAGCCACACCTTGACGCCAATCTGCCCGTAGGTCGTGTTCGCCTCGGCGAACCCGTAGTCGATGTCCGCGCGCAGCGTCTGCAGCGGCAGCTGGCCGTGCAGGTACCATTCCGAGCGGGCGATCTCGGCGCCGTTCAGGCGCCCGGAAACGCGCACCTTGATCCCGCGCGCGCCGAACCGCAGCGCCGACTCCACCGCCTTGCGCATCGCGCGGCGGAAGGCGACGCGCTTCTCGAGCTGCAAGCTGACCGACTCGGCGATCAGCTGCGCGTCGAGCTCCGGCTTCTGGATCTCCTGGATGTTGATGAAGACCTCTCGCTGGGTCTTCTTCTGGATCTCGGTCTTCAGCTTGTCGACCTCGGTCCCCTTGCGCCCGATGATGATGCCGGGGCGCGAGGTGTGGATGTCGATCTTCAGCTTGTTCGCCGCGCGCTCGATGTCGATCTTCGAGACGCCCGCGTGCGCGAAGCGGCGCTTCAGGCTCTGGCGCAGGTCCAGGTCCTCGTGCAGGAGCTTCGCGTACTCGCGATCCGCGAACCAGCGCGACCGCCAGGTCTTGTTGAAGCCGAGCCGGAATCCGTACGGATGAACTTTCTGGCCCATGAGCTCTCGTCCTCGCCTACCGCTTGGCCGCGGGCTTCTTCGCCCGTGTGGTTGCCGCTTGTCCCGCCCGGGCCGCGCGGCGCCGCGGCCGCTTCCCGGCGTCCTCGTCGGCCGCCTTCTTCACCTTCAGCGCCCGCTCGGAGACGCCCACCGTGAGGTGCGCCGTGCGCTTGACCACGCGGAAGGCGCGCCCCATCGGGGCGGGCCGGATGCGCTTCATCGACGGGCCCTGGTCGGCGTGGCACGCCGAGACGTAAAGCCGGTCCACGTCACCGCCGAAGCCTTCCTTCTGCTGCGCGTTGGCAATGGCCGACCGCAGCACCTTCTCGATGTCGCGCGCCACCAGCTTGCGGCTGAACTGCAGCGTGGCCAGCGCGTGGTTCACGTCGCGGCCGCGGATCTGGTCCAGCACCAGCTTCGCCTTCTGCGCGGAGGTGCGGATGTAGCGCGCCGTCGCTGTCGCCCGGATCATGTCCCTACCCCTTCGCGGCCGGCGGCGCCGCCGCGGTGGTGGACGCCGTCTTCTCGCTCTTGGTCGTGTGCCCCTTGAACTGCCGCGTCGGCGCGAACTCGCCGAGCTTGTGGCCGACCATGTTCTCGGTGACGTACACCGGGATGAACTTCTTGCCGTTGTGGATCGCGATCGTGTGCCCGATCATCTCGGGCACGACGGTCGACCGTCGGGACCAGGTCTTGATGACCTTCTTGTCGCCGGCGCGGTTCATGATCTCCACCTTCTCGAGCAGGTGGAGGTCGATGAACGGCCCTTTCTTCAGTGATCTGCTCATGTCACTTCCCGGGGCCCGGCGGCGGGCCCGCTTGGCTACTTGGTCCGACGCTGCACGATGAACCGATCGCTCGGTCGCCGGCCGCGCGTCTTGTACCCCTTGGTCGGCTTGCCCCACGGCGTCACCGGGTGCCGGCCGCCCGACGTCTTGCCCTCGCCGCCGCCCAGCGGGTGGTCCACCGGATTCATCGCGACGCCGCGCACGTGCGGCCGCTTGCCGAGCCACCGGCTGCGACCGGCCTTGCCCACCGACACGTTCTCGTGGTCGATGTTGCCCACCTGGCCGATCGTCGCGAGACAGTCGAGGTTGATCCGCCGGATCTCGCTCGACGGCATCTTCACCGACACGTACTGGCCTTCCTTGGCCACCACCTGCACGGAGGACCCGGCGCTGCGCGCGATCTGCCCGCCCTTGCCCGGCCTCAGCTCGACGTTGTGCACGAGCGTGCCGAGCGGGATGTTCCGGAGCGGCAGGGCGTTGCCCGGCAGGATGTCCACGGCGTCGCCCGCGATGATCGTGTCGCCCACCTTCAGCCCCATCGGCTGCAGGATGTAGCGCTTCTCGCCGTCGGCGTAGGTCACCAGCGCGATGCGCGCCGAACGGTTCGGGTCGTACTCGACCGTCGAGATCGTCGCCGGGATGTCCCGCTTGTCGCGCTTGAAGTCGATCACGCGGTAGGCGCGCTTGTGTCCGCCGCCCCGCCACCAGGACGTCAGCTCACCGTGGTTGTCGCGCCCGCCGGACTTCCGGAGCGGCTCGGTCAGCGGCTTGTAGGGCTTCGACTCGGTGATCTCGTCGAAGACCTGCACCGTCTGGAACCGGCGTCCCGCCGAGGTCGGCTTGTATTTGCGAATTGGCATCGTACCTGATCCTTCGCTGTTCATTGCCGGATGCCGATTGCCAATTGCCGATTGAAGATCGCTCAGATCCGCTGACACGAGGTCTCTTCAATCGTCAATCGGCAATCGCCGATCGGCAATGCCCTCTACGCTCCCTCGAGGAAGTCGGGCATCTTCTGGCCGGCGCGGAGCCGCACGTGCGCCTTCTTCCAGTCCGACCGCTGGCCCGCGTAGCGGCCCTGCCGCTTCACCTTGCCGTGCGCGATCGCCGTCCGCACCGAGGCGACCTTGGTGCCGAGCAGTTGCTCGACGGCCCGCTTGATGTCCACCTTCGTCGCGCCAATCGCCACCTCGAACACCATCGTCTGCGCCTCCTCGCGCAGGCCGGTGGTCTTCTCGGTGATGAGCGGCCGGCGAATCACGTCGGTGATCTTCATGACCCCAGCACCTCCTGCAGGCGCTCCAGCGCGGCCTGGCTGGCCACCACGCGCGTCGTGTCCATCACGTCGCGCGCCGTCACCGTCCGGGCCGAGACCATCCGCACGCCGGGCACGTTGCGCGCTCCCAGTGCGAGCGCGCCGTCCGGCTGCACGTCGATGAGCAGGGTCTTGCCGGTGCCCGGCGTCAGGCCCAGCTGCGTGAGCAGCGCCACGGCGGCCTTCGTCTTCGTCTCCTCGATCGCCAGGCGATCGACCACGACCACCGCGCCCTCCCGCATCTTCTGCGCCAGCGCCTCGCGCAGCGCGCCGCGGGTCATCTTGCGCGGCAGCTTGTACCAGTAGTCGCGCGGCTGCGGCCCGAACACCGTGCCGCCCTTGCGCCACAGCGGGTTCCGCGCCTCGCCCACGCGCGCCCGGCCGGTGCCCTTCTGGCGCCACGGCTTGCGGCCGCTGCCGCTCACCAGGGCCCGGTTCTTGGTCGCGTGCGTGCCGCGGCGCTCGCTCGCGTTCTGCTGCACGACCGCTTCCCACACGAGGTCGAGCTTGGGCCGTCCGCCGAAGACCTCGTCCTTGAGGTCCAGCGACCCGACCTTCTCGTTCTGCGCGTTGACAACGTCCAGCTGCATGGTCTTCTCCGCCCGGTCGCCCGGGTACGGCTCGCGTCGTTATCGCTTGCCCTTCGGCTTCTCCACCTGCGGCACGGTCGCCCGCCGCGGCGCCGCGGCCTTGCGCACCACCACGTAGCCACCCGGCGCGCCCGGCACCGCCCCGCTCAACACGAGCAGGTGGTTCTCCTGGTCGATCTTGACGACCTGCAGGTTGCGCACGGTCACCCGGTCGCCGCCCATCCGGCCCGCCGCCCGCATGCCCTTGACGACGCGCGAGGGGTACGACGAGGCGCCGATCGAGCCCGGCGCGCGGTGGAACATCGAGCCGTGGGAGCCCGCGCCGCCGCCGAAGTTGTGGCGCTTCATGACGCCCTGGAAGCCCTTGCCGCGGCTCGTGCCGATCACGTCGACCTGATCGCCGTCGGCGAAAATCCCCGAGACCAGCACCTGGTCGCCCGCCTGGCTCGGCTCCCCGCCCGGTCCCAGCGCCACCTCGCGCCGCACGCGTGTCGGGGGGACGTTCGCCTTCTTGAAGTGGCCGGTCGTGGGCTTGTTGGCCTTCGCGGCCCGCTCCTCGACCAGTCCGAGCTGCACGGCCTCGTAGCCGTCGGCGTCCACGGTCTTGGCCTGCACGACGACGCACGGCCCGGCCTTGATGACCGTGGCGGGCGTGACGACGCCGTCCTTGTCGAAGACCTGCGTCATGCCGACCTTCTTGCCGATGATGCCTGTTACCATGGCCGTTCAATCCTGTCGGTTCGCCGGTTCGCGGGTTCTCAGGTTCTCAGGTTCCCTGGTTCGGGTTCGCGTTCGCCGGTTCGCGGGTTCGCCGGTTCGCCGGTTCCCACGTTCCTCGGTTCGGCGTTCCCGGCGTCGAACCTCGAGCACTCGCGAACCCGAGCACTCCCGAACCTCCCGAACCACCATCCCGTCTACTTGTGCTCCTTGCCGAACGCCTTGATCTCCACGTCGACGCCGGCCGGCAGATCGAGCTTCATGAGCGCGTCCACGGTCTGCGGCGTCGGCTCGAAGATGTCGATCAGGCGCTTGTGCGTCCGGATCTCGAACTGCTCGCGCGACTTCTTGTCGACGTGCGGCGAGCGGAGCACGGTCCACTTGTTCTTCTCGGTCGGCAGCGGAATGGGTCCGGCCAGCCGGGCGCCGGTGCGCTTGGCCGTCTCCACGATCTCCGAGGTCGACTGGTCGAGCACCCGGTAGTCGTAGGCCTTCAGCCGGATGCGGATCTTGTCGCTGAATGCTGTCGCCATCGTTCGTCATCCCCGGCGCGCGTCCGAAGACGCGCGCTACTTGCCCTGTATCCGCGCGACGACCTCTTCACTCACCGAGTGCGGCGTCGGCTCGTACCGATCGAAGTGCATCGAGTAGGTGGCGCGCCCCTGCGTGCGTGACCGGAGTTCGGTGGCATACCCGACCATCTCGGCGAGCGGCACGTGCGCGTTGACGATCTTCGTGCTGCCGCGGGTCTCCATCGAGTTGACCCGGCCGCGGCGCGAGTTGACGTCGGCGATGATCTCGCCCATGTACTCCTCGGGCACCACCACCTCGACCCGCATCACGGGCTCGAGCAGCACGGGATGCGCCCTCTTCGCGGCGTCCTTGAAGGCCATCGAGCCGGCGATCTTGAAGGCCATCTCCGACGAGTCCACGTCGTGGAACGACCCGTCGTAGAGCGTCACCGCCACGTCGTCCACCGGGTAGCCGGCCAGCACGCCCGTGGTCAGCGCCTCGGCGATGCCCTGCTCGATGGGCTTGATGAACTCGCGGGGAATCGTGCCGCCCACGATCTCGCTGACGAACAGGAACCCCTCGCCGGGCTTGCGCGGCGCGATCCGGATCTTCGCGTGGCCGTACTGGCCCCGGCCGCCGGTCTGCTTGATGTAGCGCCCCTCGCCGTCGGCCGGACGCGTGAGCGTCTCCTTGTAGGCCACCTGCGGGGGGCCGACCGTCGCCGCGACCGAGAACTCGCGCTGCAGCCGGTCCACGATGATCTCGAGGTGCAGCTCGCCCATGCCGGAGATCACGACCTGGCCCGTCTCGGGGTCGGTGCGCACGCGGAAGGTCGGGTCCTCGGCGGTCAGCTTGGCGAGCCCCTGGCCCAGCTTCTCCTGGTCGACCTTGGTCTTCGGCTCGATGGCCAGCGAGATGACCGGCTCGGGGAAGTCCATCGACTCGAGCACGACCGGGTGCTTCTCGTCGCAGAGCGTGTCGCCCGTGGACACGCTGCGCAGGCCGACGGCCGCCGCGATGTCGCCCGAGTAGACTTCCTTGATCTCCTCGCGCTTGTTCGCGTGCATCTTGAGCAGACGCCCGACACGCTCCGACTTCTGCTTGGTGGCGTTGTAGACCGCGGCGCCCGACTTCATGACGCCGGAGTAGACCCGGAAGAAGGCGAGCTGGCCGACGAACGGGTCGGTCATGATCTTGAAGGCCAGCGCGGAGAACGGCGCCTCGTCCGACGACGGCCGCTCGACCATGGTCTCCTCGGCGCGGCTCGGGTCGATGCCGGTGATGGGCGGCACGTCGAGCGGCGACGGGAGATATTCCACCACCGCGTCGAGCAGCGGCTGCACGCCCTTGTTCTTGAAGGCCGAGCCGCAGATGACCGGCACGAACGGCTTGTCCTCGCCGCGCACCGACTCGATCGTGCGCTTGCGCAGCGTCGCCTTGATGTCGTCCTCGGTGATCTCCCCGCCGTGCAGGTACTTCTCGAGCAGCTCGTCGTTGGACTCGCTGCACTTCTCGATGAGCAGCTCGCGGTACTCGTCGGCCTGGGCGCGGAGCTCGGCCGGAATCTCCTCGACCAGGTAGTCGGCCCCCAGCGTCTCGTCCTTGTAGCGGATGGCCTTCATCGCGACCAGGTCGATGACCCCGGTGAACTTGTCCTCCGCCCCGATCGGCAGCTGGACGGCCACGGGGTTCCCCTGGAGCTTCGTCTTGATCTGCTCGAGCGTGCGCGCGAAGTCGGCGCCCACGCGGTCCATCTTGTTGACGAAACAGATGCGCGGGACCCGGTACTTGTCGGCCTGACGCCAGACGGTCTCCGACTGCGGCTCGACGCCGGCCACGGCGTCGAACACGGCCACCGCGCCGTCGAGGACGCGCAGCGACCGTTCCACCTCGGCCGTGAAATCGACGTGGCCGGGCGTATCGATGATGTTCACGCGATGATCCCGCCAGAAGCACGTCGTCGCGGCAGACGTGATCGTGATGCCGCGCTCCTGCTCCTGCTCCATCCAGTCCATCACCGCGGTCCCGTCGTGGACCTCGCCGAGCTTGTACGTGATCCCCGTGTAGAAGAGGATCCGCTCGGTGGTGGTGGTCTTCCCGGCATCGATGTGCGCCATGATGCCGATGTTCCGGGTCTTCGCGAGGCTGACTTTCCTGGCCATCCGACTCGTGTCTCGCGCTGACTTACCAGCGATAGTGGGCAAAGGCCTTGTTCGCCTCCGCCATCCGGTGCGTGTCTTCGCGCTTCTTCACCGCGCCGCCGCGCAGGTTCGCCGCGTCCATGAACTCGTTGGCCAGCTTCTCCTGCATCGTCTTGCCGTCGCCGCGCGACCGCGCGTAGCTGACCAGCCAGCGAATGCTCAGCGAGAGCCGCCGGTTCGGGTTCACCTCGATCGGCACCTGGTAGTTCGACCCGCCGACGCGCCGCGACTTCACCTCGAGCGAAGGCTTGACGTTGTCGATCGCCTTCTTGAAGACCTTGACGGGATCGTCGCCGGTCTTCTCCTTGATGATGTTGAGGCTGCCGTACATGATCCGCTCGGCGGTGCTCCGCTTGCCGCCCTGCATCACCGTGTTGATGAACTTGCTCACCAACGCGCTGTTGTAGATCGGGTCGGCCGGAGCCTCGCGCTTGGGAACCTCGCGTCTGCGTGGCATAACGTCAATCCCTCGGACTCAGGGGCACCTAGGCCTTGGGCCGCTTGGCGCCGTACTTCGAACGAGCCTGCTTGCGCCCCTGCACGCCCACCGCGTCCAGGGTCCCGCGCACCACGTGGTAGCGCACACCCGGCAGATCCTTCACGCGCCCCCCGCGGATGAGCACCAGCGAGTGCTCCTGGAGGTTGTGCCCCACGCCGGGAATGTAGGTCGTCACCTCGATGCCGTTGGTGAGCCGGACGCGCGCGACCTTGCGCAGCGCCGAGTTCGGCTTCTTCGGCGTCTGGGTGAACACGCGCACGCACACGCCGCGCTTCTGCGGGCTGTCCTGCAGCGCCGGGCTCTTCGTCTTGCTCAGCACGCGCGCGCGCCCCTTGCGGACCAGCTGACTGATCGTCGGCACGTTCACTCCACTGCGGGCCGCACGGCGCATCACGCGACGCACGTCCGCGTCGTTCCAAACTCCGGCAGCCAGCCGGGCGCAGGGGGCCACGACACGCCCCGCCGCCTCGCGCGGCTGACTGGCTCCAGGCCTAAAAGACCCGCCCGCGGCGGACCTTGGCGCCCGGAAGCAGACTGACCCTATTCGTGTGTTGTCGTCTGGCGGCGATACCGGCGGCCACGGCCGCGGACCCCGCGCGCAAGGAAGCTCGACGGCTTCACAGGGACGGCGTGGAACCAGATAGGGTGTCCTGGCTCCAACAGAACCTTACGAGATTAACACAACTCGTCCGGACGGGCAACTTACGGGCGCCCGACCGTCGGCCGGACAGGCGCCTCCCGGGGCCCCTTTCCACCTTCGCCTTGACAAGCCGCAGAGCTCGTGGCCAACTGTATATGTTTGATATACACAGTAGTATCAGAAAATACAGCTTATGCGCATCCTCATCTCGAACGCCTCGCCCGACCCGATCTACGAGCAGGTCGTGCGCCAGGTCAAGGCCCAGATCATCGCCGGCGACCTGGCCGAAGGCACCCCCCTGCCCTCGATCCGCAAGCTGGCCCAGGAGCTCCAGATCAGCGTGATCACCACCAAGCGGGCCTACGAGGAGCTCGAGAAGGAAGGCCTCATCGACACGGTAGGCGGCAAGGGCACCTTCGTGGCCGCCCAGAGCCGGGAATTCCTCCGCGAGAAGCGCCTGACGCTCGTCCAGGGCAGGCTCGCCGACGCCGTCGGCGAGGCCCGGGCGCTCGGCGTCGGCGACGAGGCGCTGCGCGAGATGCTGCGGCTCCTCTGCGAGGAGGAGTCGTAACCCGCAGACACGACGAGGGCGGCGACCGTTGCCGATCGCCGCCCTCGGGATCTTCCAGCCGACCGGGAACGCTCCCGGCCCCCGCCTACTCGGCGGGCTCGTCGCGGACGCCGAACGTGTCGTCGGCCTCCACGAGGTACTCCATCTCGCGCTCGAGCTCGAGCTCCTCGGGCGTGGGCGGCGGGGGCGGCGGCGGCTCGTCCGGCGGGATGGTCACGTGCCGGTAGTACTCGAAGCCGGTGCCGGCCGGGATGAGCCGGCCCATCGTGACGTTCTCCTTCAGCCCGCGCAGGTGGTCCACCTTGCCCGAGATCGACGCCTCGGTCAGCACGCGGGTGGTTTCCTGGAACGACGCGGCCGAGATGAACGAATCGGTCGAGAGCGACGCCTTGGTGATGCCGAGCAGCAGCGGCCGCCCGGTCGCGGGCCGTCCGCCGTCGGCGATGACGCGCTCGTTCTCCTCGAGGAAGCGGAAGCGGTCCACCTGCTCCTCGATCAGGAACTCGGTGTCGCCGACCTCCTCGATCTTCACCCACCGCATCATCTGCCGGACGATCGTCTCGATGTGCTTGTCGTTGATGTTGACGCCCTGCAGGCGGTAGACCTCCTGGATCTCGTTGACCAGGTAGCTCTGCAGCGCCTTCTCGCCGAGGACGCTCAGGATGTCGTGCGGGTTGCTCGGCCCGTCCATCAGCGGCTCGCCGGCGCGGACGCGGTCGCCTTCCTGCACGTTCACGTGGACGCCGCGCGGCAGCGAGTACTCGCGGGCCTCGCCGCCTTCCTCCGGCACGATCAGGATCTTGCGGAGGCCCTTCACGACGCCGCCGTGCTTGACCAGACCGTCGATCTCGCTGATGACGGCGGTCTCGCGCGGCTTGCGCGCCTCGAACAGCTCGACGACGCGCGGCAGGCCGCCCGTGATGTCCTTGGTCTTGGTCGTCTCGCGCGGGATCTTGGCCAGCACGTCGCCGGCCGAGACCGTCTCGCCGTCGTTCACCATCAGGTGGGCGTGCGACGGCATGTGGTACTTGCGCGACACGGCCCCGCTCTTGCCGCGGATCTCGATCGCGGGCTGCTTCTTCTCGTCGGGCGAGTCGATGATGATGAGGCGCGAGAGGCCCGTGACCTCGTCCACCTCCTCGTGCACCGTCATGCCCTCGATGATGTCCTTGAAGCGGACCTGGCCGGCCTCCTCGGTGAGGATCGAGAAGGTGTAGGGGTCCCACTCGACGAGCGTCTGGCCCTGCTCGACCTGCTGGTTCTCCTTCACCTTCACGCGCGCGCCGTAGACGATCTGGTAGCGCTCGCGGTCGCGGCCCTTGGCGTCCTGCACGACGAGCGACCCGGTCCGGTTCATGATGACCAGGCTGCCGTCCTTGGCCTCGACGACCTGCAGGCCCTGGAACTTCACCACGCCGGCGTGGCGGGCCTCGAGGGTCGACTGCGCGGAGACGCGCGACGCCGTGCCGCCGATGTGGAACGTCCGCATCGTCAGCTGGGTGCCGGGCTCGCCGATCGACTGCGCGGCGATGACGCCCACCGCGAGGCCGAGCTCGACCAGCCGGCCGGTCGCCAGGTCGCGGCCGTAGCACTTCGCGCACACGCCGCGGCGC
This sequence comes from uncultured Acidobacteriota bacterium, assembly GCA_963812185.1. GTDB lineage: Bacteria > Acidobacteriota > Vicinamibacteria > Vicinamibacterales > JAHECP01 > JAHECP01. The sequence continues at coordinate 820,954 of CAWEUE010000004.1, read as the reverse complement.
GACGCGCAGGTCAGCACCGAGCGCATCTTCACCTTCTCGATGCCGGCCTCCTGGATGGCCGACGCGAGGTCTTCGGTGATCTCGTCGTTCGCGTCGATGATCACGTCGTTGCTGAACGGGTCGGTCAGGCGCTCGAGGGTCACGCGGCCGATGATGCGGTCGCGCAGCGGCTCGATGATCTCGCCGCTCTCGACGATCGCCCGCGCCTCGATCCCGTCCATCGTGCCGCAGTCGATCTCCGAGATGATCACGTCCTGCGCCACGTCCACCAGGCGGCGGGTGAGGTAGCCCGAGTCCGCCGTCTTGAGCGCGGTGTCCGCCAGGCCCTTCCGGGCGCCGTGCGTGGAGATGAAGTACTGCAGCACGGTGAGGCCTTCGCGGAAGTTCGACGTGATGGGCGTCTCGATGATCTCGCCCGACGGCTTCGCCATCAGGCCGCGCATGCCGGCCAGCTGCCGGATCTGCTGCTTGCTGCCGCGCGCGCCGGAGTCCGCCATGATGTACACGGCGTTGAAGTTGCCGTGCTGGTCGGTCTCCTCCATCTCGTTGAACATCTCGTCGGCGATCTTCTCGGTGACGTCCGACCAGATGGCGATCACCTTGTTGTAGCGCTCGCCGTTGGTGATCGCGCCCTCCAGGTACTGGCCCTCGACCTTGATCACCTCGTCGCGCGCCGACTCGACGAGCGCGCCCTTCTCGGACGGGATGACCAGGTCGTCGATGCCGATCGACAGGCCCGACCGCGTCGCGTAGAGGAACCCGAGGTTCTTCAGGCTGTCGAGCATGTCGACGGTCTTCTCGAGCCCGTAGTGCAGGTGGGCGTACTGCACGAGCTGCTGCAGCCCCTTCTTCTTCAGCAGGCCGTTCACGTAGGGCACCGGCGCCGGCAGCGCGTCGTTGAAGATCACGCGGCCCACCGTCGTGTTGATGATCTTGCTCTGGACCGTCTGCACGTCCGTGTGCAGCACGTCCTGGTCGTCGCGCGCCACGGTCAGGTCGAGCAGCTGACCCGTCCAGCGGAGGCGGATCGGCGTGAGCGTCTCGAGCTCGCCGGCCTCGAGCGCCAGCAGCACGTCGTCGACGTTGCCGAACACGCGGCCCTCGCCCTTCGCGCCGGGCTTGGCCTTCGTCAGGTAGTAGCACCCGAGCACGATGTCCTGCGACGGCACCGCGATCGGCGCGCCGCTCGCAGGCGACAGGATGTTGTTCGACGACATCATCAGCACCGAGGCCTCGATCTGCGCCTCGGGCGACAGCGGGATGTGCACCGCCATCTGGTCGCCGTCGAAGTCCGCGTTGAACGCCGTGCAGACCAGCGGGTGGATGCGGATGGCCTTGCCTTCCACCAGCACCGGCTCGAACGCCTGGATGCCCAGGCGGTGCAGGGTCGGCGCGCGGTTGAGCAGCACCGGGTGCTCGCGGATGACCTCCTCGAGCACGTCCCACACCTCGGGCCGCTGCTGTTCGACCATCTCCTTGGCCTGCTTGATGGTCGCCACCAGGCCCCGCTGCTCGAGCTTGTTGTAGATGAACGGCTTGAACAGCTCGAGCGCCATCTTCTTGGGCAGCCCGCACTGGTGCAGCTTCAGCTCCGGTCCGACGACGATGACCGAGCGGCCCGAGTAGTCGACGCGCTTGCCGAGCAGGTTCTGCCGGAAGCGGCCCTGCTTGCCCTTCAGCGTGTCGGAGAGCGACTTGAGCGGCCGGTTGTTCGCGCCGCGCAGCACGCGGCCGCGCCGCCCGTTGTCGAACAGCGCGTCGACGGCCTCCTGCAGCATCCGCTTCTCGTTGCGGATGATGACGTCGGGCGCCTTCAGCTCGATGAGCTTCTTCAGGCGGTTGTTCCGGTTGATGACGCGCCGGTACAGGTCGTTGAGGTCCGAGGTCGCGAACCGCCCGCCGTCGAGCGGCACGAGCGGCCGAAGCTCCGGCGGAATCACCGGGATCACGTCCAGGATCATCCACTCGGGGCGGTTGGTCGACTTGCGGAACGAGTCCACCACCTTGAGCCGCTTGGCGTACTTCAGCTTCTTCTGCGTCGAAGCCTCCGTGCGCATCTTCTCGCGCAGCTCGGTCGCGAGGCTCTCCACGCTGACGCGCTTGAGCAGCTCCTTGATCGCCTCGGCGCCCATCTGCGCGCGGAACTTGGGGCCGTGGTCCTCGCGGGCCTTCCGGTACTGGTCCTCGTTGAGCAGCTGGTTCGGCTTGAGCTCGGTCTCGCCCGCGTCGACCACCACGTAGGCCTCGAAGTACAGGATGCGCTCGAGGTCGCGCAGCGAGATGTCGAGCAGGTGCCCGATCCGGCTCGGCAGGCCCTTGAAGAACCACACGTGGCTCACCGGCGTGGCCAGCGTGATGTGCCCGAGCCGCTCGCGCCGCACCTTCGCCTGCGTCACCTCGACGCCGCACTTGTCGCAGATGACGCCGCGGTGCTTCATCCGCTTGTACTTGCCGCAGAGACACTCCCAGTCGGTGACGGGTCCGAAGATCTTGGCGCAGAACAGCCCGTCCCGCTCCGGCTTGAAGGTGCGGTAGTTGATCGTCTCGGGCTTGGTCACCTCACCGTGCGACCAGGAGAGGATCTTCTCGGGCGACGCGAGGCTGATGCGCATCGCGTCGAAATCGAGCGTCAGGGCGCCTCTATCGTGAAAGCTGGGTCTCATAGTCTTTGGCTACCAACCCCGGGCGGCGCCGCCGCCCGGCCTCGCGTCTCTTCTCTGCCCGGGGCCTCAGGCCCCGGGCCTCCGGTTCCGCTACACGAGCTCGGGTTCGGGCTCGGGCGGCGGTGGTTCCAGCTCGGCCGGCTTGCGCCGCGTCTTCATCAGCTCGACGTCCAGGCAGAGCGCCTGGAGCTCGCGGATGAGGACGTTGAACGACTCCGGCAGCCCGGGCTGGAACGAGGCGTCGCCCTTGACGATCGACTCGTAGATCTTCGCCCGGCCCGTCACGTCGTCCGACTTGGCCGTCAGCAGCTCCTGGAGGATGTGCGCCGCGCCGTAGGCCTCGAGCGCCCAGACCTCCATCTCGCCGAACCGCTGGCCGCCGAACTGCGCCTTGCCGCCGAGCGGCTGCTGCGTGATGAGCGAGTACGGCCCGATCGACCGCGCGTGGATCTTGTCGTCGACCAGGTGCGACAGCTTCAGCATGTAGATGTAGCCGACCGTCACGCTCTGCTCGAACTGGTTGCCGGTCATGCCGTCGTGGAGCGTGGTCTTGCCGCCGCGGGGCAGCCCGGCCTGCTCCAGCCAGTTCTTGATCTCGGTCTCGGTCGCGCCGTCGAAGACGGGGGTCGCGAAGTACAGCCCGAGCGCGTGCGCCGCCCAGCCCAGGTGCGTCTCCAGGATCTGGCCGACGTTCATGCGCGAGGGCACGCCCAGCGGGTTGAGCACGATCTCGACCGGCGTCCCGTCGGGCAGGTACGGCATGTCCTCTTCGGGGAGGATGCGCGCGATGACGCCCTTGTTGCCGTGGCGGCCGGCCATCTTGTCGCCGACCGACAGCTTGCGCTTCATCGCGACGTAGACCTTGACGAGCTTGATCACGCCCGGGGGCAGCTCGTCGCCGCGCCGCACCTTCTCCTTCTTCTCCTCGAAGAGCTGGCGGATGACGTCCACCTGGTTGCTGGTGCGCTCCTCGAGCAGGCGCAGGTCCTCCTCGAGGCGCGGGTCGTCGGTGGCGACCTTGGCCCGCACCAGCACCTCGTAGGGCAGCGCCAGCATCGTCTCCGGCGTGAGCGCGGTGCCCTTCTTGAGCATCCGCTCGCGGCCGTGCTCGTCGTAGAGGTCGGCGCGCAGGCTCTGGCCCTGCAGCATCTGGACGATCCGCTTCTTCACCTCGTCGTGGAGGATGCGGATCTCGTCCTGCAGGTTCTTCTCCATCATGTCGAGCTCTTCCTGCTCGATCGCCTTGGCTCGATCGTCCTTCTCGATGCCCTTGCGGGAGAAGATCTTCACGCCGACGATGATGCCCTCGATCCCGGGCGGGCAGATGAGCGACGCGTCGCGAACGTCACCCGCCTTCTCGCCGAAGATCGCCCGCAGCAGCTTCTCCTCCGGGGTGAGCTGCGTCTCGCCCTTCGGCGTGACCTTGCCCACCAGGATGTCGCCCGGCTTCACGTAGGCGCCGATCCGGATGATGCCGCTGTCGTCGAGGTCGCGCAGGAAGCCCTCCGACACGTTCGGGATGTCCCGCGTGATCTCCTCGGGCCCGAGCTTGGTGTCGCGGGCCTCGATCTCGAACTCCTCGATGTGGATCGAGGTGTAGTAGTCGTCCTTCACCATCCGCTCGGACACGAGGATGGCGTCCTCGAAGTTGTACCCGCGCCACGGCATGAACGCGACGAGCACGTTGCGGCCGAGCGCCAGCTCGCCGAGCTCCGTGCACGGGCCGTCGGCCAGCACCTGCCCCTTGTGCACCTTCTGCCCGACCTTCACGATGGGCTTCTGGCTGATGCAGGTGTTCTGGTTCGAGCGCTTGAACTTCGTGAGGTTGTAGATGTCGGCGCCCATGTCCTTCGACAGCTCGGCCGACTCTCCGCCTTCGACGCGCACGACGATGCGCTGGCTGTCGACGTAGTCCAGAGTGCCGGAGCGCCGGGCCACGACGACCGCGCCCGAGTCGCGCGCGGTGATGTACTCCATGCCCGTGCCGACGTAGGGCGACCGCGCGCGCAGCAGCGGCACGGCCTGGCGCTGCATGTTCGAGCCCATCAGCGCGCGGTTGGCGTCGTCGTTCTCGAGGAACGGGATGAGCGACGCCGCGACCGACACCAGCTGCTTCGGCGAGACGTCGATGTACTCCACCTTCTCGCGGGGCGCGAGGATGAAGTCGCCGGCCTGCCGCGCGTTCACGCGGTCGCTGACCAGCTTGCCGACCTCGTCCACCTGCGCGTTGGCCTGGGCGATGACGTACTGGTCCTCCTCCCACGCCGACAGGTAGAAGGAGTGCGGCTCGAACTCGGCCGCCTTCTTCTTCCGCGCGCGCGAGGCGTTGTTCTCCTCGACGACCTCGGCCTCCTCGAGCACGTCGCCCGCCTTGAAGCGCGTGCCGCCGGCGTTGGTCACGATGACGAAGTCGGCCACCCGGCCGTCCTTCACCTTGCGGTAGGGCGACTCGATGAAGCCGAACTCGTTGATCCGGGCGTAGCACGACAGCGACGAGATCAGCCCGATGTTCGGCCCCTCAGGGGTCTCGATCGGGCAGATGCGCCCGTAGTGCGTGGGGTGCACGTCGCGCACCTCGAACCCGGCGCGCTCGCGCGACAGACCGCCCGGCCCGAGCGCCGAGAGCCGGCGCTTGTGGGTGATCTCGGAGAGCGGGTTCGTCTGGTCCATGAACTGCGACAGCTGCGACGACCCGAAGAACTCGCGAATGGCCGCCATCACCGGCTTCGCGTTGATCAGGTCGTGCGGCATGGCCGTCGCCATTTCCTGGTAGACGGACATCTTCTCCTTGATCGCCCGCTCCATGCGGACCAGGCCGATCCGGAACTGGTTCTCGAGCAGCTCACCGACCGACCGCACGCGGCGGTTGCCCAGGTGGTCGATGTCGTCCACGTTGCCCGGGTTGCGGCGCAGCTTCAGCAGGTACTTGATGACCTCGTAGAAGTCCTGCGGGTGCAGGATCTTCTCGTCGAGCGGCGTGTTCAGCTTCAGCTTGGTGTTCAGCTTGAGCCGGCCGACGCGCGAGAAGTCGTACTTCTGCGGGTTGAAGAACATGTTCTCGAAGAGGGACCGCGACGAGTCGAGCGTCGGCGGGTCGCCCGGCCGGAGGCGCCGGTAGATCTCGATGAGCGCCTCCTCGTGCGTGTGGATCGGGTCCTTCTTCAGGGTCTGCGAGAGCACCGGGCCGATCTCGTCCCGCTCGGGGAAGAAGATCTCCAGGCGGTCGACGTTCTTCTCCTGCGCCATCGACACGATGCGCGGGGCGAGCTCCTCGTTGGCCTCGAGGATCACCTCGCCGGTGGACGGGTCCACGACGTCGGCGGCGGCGTAGGCGCCCTCGAGCTCGGCGTCGGCGATCTCGACCGCCTCGACGCCCGCCTTGCGGAGCGCCGTGACGGCCGCGTGCGTGATCTTCTTCCCGGCGTGGATCACGATGTCGGAGTGCGGCACCGTGATGTCCTTGGCGGCGCGCAGCCCCACCAGGCTTTCGTTGACCACCCAGAAGAGCGAGCCCTCGCGCACGTGGATCCGGTCCACGGTGTAGAAGGCGCGGATGATCTCGTCGGCGCCGCGCAGGCCGAGCGCGCGGAGGAACACCGTGGCCAGGAACTTCCGCTTCCGGTCGATCCGGACGTAGAGCAGGTTCTTCGCGTCGTACTCGAACTCCACCCAGGAGCCCCGGTACGGAATGATCTGCGCGATGAACAGCGTCTTGTCTTCGGAGTGGAAGAAGGCGCCCGGCGACCGGTGGAGCTGCGACACGATGACGCGCTCGGTGCCGTTGATGATGAACGTCCCGTTGTCCGTCATCAGCGGGATGTCGCCGAAGTAGACCTCCTGCTCCTTGATGTCGCGGATGGTCTTGACCCCCGTCTCGGGGTCCTTGTTCCACACGACGAGGCGGATGGTGACCTTGAGCGGCACGGCGTAGGTCATGCCGCGCTCCTGGCACTCGTCCACGTCGTACTTCAGCTTCAGGCCGACCGTGTTGCCGCAGATGTCGCAGACGTCGCCGCGCGCCTCGTTGGCCCGGCCGCAGTTCGGGCACAGCACCTCGTGCTCGCCGTACGGATCGGCCACGAGCGTCGTGCCGCAACCCGCGCAGGGCTTGCGGAGGTGGTGCAGGCCGGCCAGCCGTCCGCACTTGCACTCCCAGTTGCCGATCGAATACTCGATGAACTCGAGCGAGGAGTTCTCGCGGAAGTCGCTGATCGGAAACACCGACTTGAACACCGATTGCAGGCCGGCGTCCTCCCGCTCCGAGGGCAGGCGGTTCATCTGCAGGAACCGCTCGTACGACTTCTTCTGGATCTCGATCAGGTTCGGAATGGGAACCGTCGTGTTGATCTTGGAGAAGTCGATGCGCTCACGGTAGACGTTCTTGGGAAGGCTGTACATGCGTCAAAGGCCCCAGCGGCGCACGGGTGCGCCGCACAGAATTCCACGAGACGGCCCCGGGCACCCGCGTCCGGAGCGGGCCGCTTACAAGAGGCCAGAGGCCGGGGCCGGGCGCCGGAAGCATCCGCTCCCGGCGTCCGGCCGCCGGCCTCCGACCGCCGATCCTTGGCTACTTGATCTCGACCTTGGCGCCGACTTCCTCGAACTTCTTCTTGACGGCCTCGGCCTCGTCCTTCGGCACGCCCTCCTTGACCGCCTTGGGCGCCGCCTCGACCAGGTCCTTGGCCTCCTTCAGTCCGAGGCTCGTCACCTCGCGGACCACCTTGATCACGTTGATCTTCTTCTCGCCGATGTCGGTCAGGATGACGTCGAAGTCCGTCTTCTCCTCGACCGCCGCCGCGCCGGCCCCGCCCGCGCCCGCCATCATGCCCGGCATCATCATGGGCATCGCCGCCGCCGCCGACACGCCGAGCTCGGTCTCGAGCGCCTTGACGAGCTGCGACAGCTCGAGCACCGAGATCCCCTTGATGTAGTCGATCACTTGCTGCTGGTTCAGATCCGCCATTGTCCTGTCTCCTGCACGGCTGTGGGCTCTAGGCTCCGGGCGCTAGGCCGGTCAAGACTCTCGGTCGTTACTCGCTCTTCTTCTTTTCCGCCTGCGAAAGCACGTTTACCAGATCACGCGGTACCGCGTTCAGCACACGCACGAGCTGGGTCATCGGGCCCTGCAGCACGGCGAGCAGCTGCGCGTAGAGTTGGGGCTTGCCCGGCAGGGTGGCCAGCTCGGCCACCGCCGCGGGCTCGAGCGCCCGCCCCTGCACGATGGCCGCCTTGATGGTCAGGCTGGGCGCGGTCCGCGCGAAGGTGGCGAGCGTCTTGGCCAGCGCCACCGGATCGTCGGCGCTGAAGGCCACCGCCGTCACCCCGACGAAGTGCGCGTCCAGCGCCTCGAAGGCCGTGCCCTTGAGCGCCCGCTTCGCGATCGTGTTCTTCACGACACGGTAGCTGGCGTGCGCCGCGCGAATCTGCCGCCGGAGCTCGGTGACGGCCGGCACGTCGAGCCCCGTGTAGTCGATCAGAATCGCGCTGTCCGATGCTTGAAACGCCTGCTCGAGCCCGGCGAGCTCGGCGACTTTGTCCTGTCTGGTGACTGCCATGATTCAACAACCCTGTCGAGGCCGGAAGCGGCCTCCGAATGACTACCGCTTCGCCGCCACGTCGAGCGTCGCCACCTCGATGGAGATCCCCGGGCCCATCGTCGACGACAGCGTCACGCTCTTGAGGTACTTGCCCTTGGCCGCCGCCGGCTTCGCCCGCACCACGCTGTCGATCAGCGCGTGCGCGTTCGCGATCAGGTTCTCGGCGGGGAACGAGACCTTGCCGACCGGGGCGTGCACGATGCCGGTCTTGTCCACCCGGAACTCGACCTTGCCCGCCTTGATCTCACGGACCGCCTTGGTGATCTCGACGGTCACCGTGCCGGTCTTCGGGTTGGGCATCAGGCCGCGCGGCCCCAGCACCTTGCCGAGCCGGCCGACGGCGCGCATCATGTCGGGCGTCGCCACCACGGCGTCGAAGTCCATCCAGCCGCCCTGGATCTTCTCGACCAGCTCCTCGCCCCCCACCTGGTCGGCGCCGGCCTCCTGGGCTTCCTTCTGCTTCTCGCCGCTCGTGATGACCAGCACGCGCTTCGACTTGCCGAGGCCGTGCGGCAGCACCACCGTGCCGCGCACCATCTGATCGGCGTGCTTCGGGTCGACGCCGAGCCGCATCGCCAGCTCGACCGTCTCGTCGAACTTCGCGAACTTGACCTGCTGCATCAGCGGCACCGCCTCCTCAATCGAGTGCGGCCGCTCGGGCACCGCCTTGCGGGCGGCGACGAACTTCTTTCCTGCCATGCGTCACCTCGTGGTCCGAACGGGCCGAAGCCCTCCCACCTGTCGTTCCGAATGTCGAACGTCGAATGTCGAATATCGAACGTCGTCGGCAGTCAGCATTTCACCCGATCACATCGATGCCCATCGACCGCGCCGTGCCGGCCACGGTCTTGACCGCCGCGGCGAGGCTCTCGCAGTTCAGGTCGGGCATCTTCGTCTTCGCGATCTCCTCGACCTGCTGCGTGGTCACCGTGCCGACCTTGCTGCGGTTCGGCTCGGCCGATCCCTTGGCGAGGTTCGCGGCGCGCTTGAGGAGCACGGAAGCCGGCGGCGTCTTCGTGATGAAGCTGTAGCTCCGGTCCGCGTAGACGGTGACGACCGCCGGGATGATCAGACCTTCCTGGCTCGCCGTCTTGGCGTTGAACGCCTTGCAGAAGTCCATGATGTTCACGCCGTGCGGACCGAGCGCGGTGCCGACCGGCGGCGCGGGCGTCGCCTTGCCCGCGGGAATCTGGAGCTTCACCATTGCCTGAATTTTTTTCGCCATATATCCCGCCCGAGCTCGACCGGCCTGCGCCGCCTAGAGCTTCTCCACCTGAAGGAAGTCCAGCTCCACCGGCGTGGAGCGGCCGAAGATGGTCACCATCACCTTCAGCGTGTTCTTGTCGAGGTTGACCTCGTCCACCACCCCGTTGAAGCTGGTGAACGGCCCCTCGTTGATCCGCACCTGGTCGCCCTTCTCGAAGGTGTACCTCGGTTTGGGCTTCTCGGCGGCCTCGGTCACCTGGTGGAGGATCTGGTCGACCTCCTCACGCGTGAGCGGCGTCGGTTTCGCGCCGGCGCCCACGAACCCGGTCACCTTCGGCGTGTTCTTGACGACGTGCCACGCGTTGTCGGACATCGCCATCTCGACCAGGATGTAGCCGGGGAAGAAGCGCTTCGAGCTCACGACCTTCCGCCCGCCGCGCATCTCGACCACGTCCTCGGTCGGGATGAGGATCTCGCCGATCTCCTCGCCCAGCCCATAGGCCTGGACCCGCTGCACGAGCGACTCGGCCACCTTCTTCTCGAACCCCGAGTAGGTGTGGACGATGTACCACTGTCTGGTGTTGTCGTCCATCATGCCGCACCAAAGCTCCTGAAGATCCAGGCGACGACGCCGTTCAACACCAAGTCCACGCCCCAGAGATAGACGCCGAAGACGATCGACACCACGATGACGACGAACGTCGTGGCATAGACCTCCTTGCTCGACGGCCACGTCACGCGGGCCAGCTCGTTGCGCACCTCGGAGAGGAACCGGCGCGATCGTGCCCACCAGTTCGCTGGCGCGTCCTTCACCGTTTCGAGTGCCATGGCTCAGTCGTTTCCCTGCGTCCCTGACGATCTGGCAGGCCAGGAGGGACTCGAACCCCCAGCCCCCGGTTTTGGAGACCGGTGCTCTACCAGTTGAGCTACTGGCCTAACTTCACATGGGGCTCTGCCCCATACCCCGGCTCGGTCGCGGCGGGGCCCCGACGCCCTACGCCGTCTCCGCGCCTACTTCGTCTCCTTGTGCACGGTGTGCGTCCGGCACGAGGGACAGTACTTCTTCATCTCGAGCCGCTCGGTCGTCTTCTTCTTGTTCCTGGTCGTGCTGTAGTTGCGCCGCTTGCACTCGTGGCACGCCAAGTTGACGATGTCGCGCATGACTGAATGTCCGTTTCTACTCGATGATCTCGGTCACCGTGCCGGCGCCCACCGTGCGGCCGCCCTCGCGGATGGCGAAGCGCGAGCCCTTCTCGAGGGCAACCGGCGAAATCAGCTCAACGGTCACGTCGGTGTTGTCGCCCGGCATGACCATCTCGACGCCCTCCGGCAGGTGGAGCGACCCGGTGACGTCGGTGGTCCGGATGTAGAACTGCGGCCGGTAGTTGTTGAAGAACGGCGTGTGGCGGCCGCCCTCGTCCTTGTTCAGCACGTAGACCCGGGCCGACAGCTTCGTGTGCGGCGTGATGGTCCCCGGCTTCGCCAGGACCTGGCCGCGCTCGACGTCGTCCTTCTCCGTGCCGCGCAGCAGCACGCCGATGTTGTCGCCCGCCACGCCCTCGTCGAGCAGCTTCTTGAACATCTCGACGCCCGTGACGATCTTCTTCTGGGTGGGCCGGAAGCCGATGATCTCGACCTCGTCGCCCACCTTCACCTTGCCGCGCTCGACACGGCCGGTGACGACCGTGCCGCGCCCGGAGATCGAGAACACGTCCTCGATCGGCATCAGGAACGGCTTGTCCACCTCGCGCTGCGGGAGCGGGACGTAGCTGTCCAGCGCCTCCATCAGCTTGATGACGCCGTCGACCCCCTCCTGCTCGCCCTGCAGCGCCTTGAGCGCCGAGAGGCGCACGACCGGGATGTCGTCGCCCGGGAAGCCGTAGCTGCTGAGCAGCTCGCGCACCTCGAGCTCGACGAGGTCGAGCAGCTCGGGGTCGTCGACCGCGTCCACCTTGTTCAGCGCCACGACGAGGCACGGGACCTCGACCTGGCGCGCGAGCAGCACGTGCTCACGCGTCTGGGGCATGGGGCCGTCGGTCGCCGCCACCACGAGGATCGCGCCGTCCATCTGCGCGGCGCCCGTGATCATGTTCTTGATGTAGTCCGCGTGCCCGGGGCAGTCCACGTGCGCGTAGTGGCGCTTGTCCGTGGAGTACTCCACGTGGCTCGTCGCGATCGTCAGAATCTTGGTCGCGTCGCGGCGGCCCTGCGACTCCGAAGCCTTGGCGACCTCGTCGTAGGACACGAACCGGGCCCAGCCCTTGTCCGCCGCCACCTTGGTCAGCGCCGCGGTCAGCGTGGTCTTGCCGTGGTCGATGTGACCGATGGTCCCGACGTTCACATGCGGCTTGGAGCGATCAAATTTTTCCTTCGCCATGTCGATCAACCCTCGTCTTCTAGTCTCTCGAGACCTGACGGCCGCCACCGAACCGCGCCGCCAATCGTAAGAGCCGGCCTCACCAGACCGGGCCACGTTGAACAAGTGGAGCCGATGACCGGGCTTGAACCGGTGACCTCGTCCTTACCAAGGACGCGCTCTGCCAACTGAGCTACATCGGCTTGCGTCTTCATGTCCGGCCCCACGCCGGACCCTGCCGATCTATCCGTGATCGCCGTCGCCGGCGAGGCTCGCCGCCGCGCCCGCGGCGCGGCGCCGCCGCGCGGCCCGAACGTTCCAAACAGCCTTGGAGCGGGAGACGGGGATCGAACCCGCGACCAACAGCTTGGAAGGCTGTGACTCTACCACTGAGTTACTCCCGCCTTCGTGCCCGCCTTCGCGCCTTCGGCGCTTCGGCGGGATGAACCCGTGACCACCGAAACCCACCACTTCGATCCGCCGACGACGCACGCGGCCAGCCTGGCCGCCCCGGCTTCCGGCTTGCCCAGCCGAAGCTCGGTCGCGCAAGCGGTCGAGCGAAGGCTGGTGGCGAGGGGAGGATTCGAACCTCCGAAGCCGCTAGGGCGACAGATTTACAGTCTGCTGCGTTTGACCGCTCCGCAACCTCGCCGACACCTGCTCAACTCGTCCGCCAGCCACGCCCCCCCGCTGCGACCGCGCGGACGTCATCTCCCCCGACCTGGTCTCGTCTGTGTGGGTTGAAAGCCTGATCGCGATTCCCTGTGGACTGACCAAGGCCCGGGCTGGACCTGGCTGGAACCACCGTGTCTGCGGGACGCTTGCCCGTCGAGCCATGGAGCTGGCGAAGGGATTTGAACCCCCGACCCGCTGATTACAAATCAGCTGCTCTACCGGACTGAGCTACGCCAGCCAGACAAAACGATATTTGTAGCACATCCTGTGCCACTTCCGCAAGGGCCAACTCTCCACACGGCTTCCAGGCCCGAGGCCCGGAGAGGGTCCTTACCCCCCTTCGGGACCGGTTTTCGCCCCGCCCAGCCGCCTCTGCCGTGCCGCCTCGAAGAGCACCACACCGGCCGCCACCGACACGTTCAGGCTCCCGACGTGCCCCCGCATCGGAATCGACACGAGCCAGTCGCACCGCTCGCGCACGAGCCGCCGGAGCCCCGTCCCCTCGGCCCCCAGCACCAGGGCCGTCGGCTGCCGGTAGTCCACCTCGTCGTACACGGCGGCCGCCTCGCCGGCCAGGCCGACCGTCCAGACCCCGGCCTGCTTCAGCTCGTCGAGCGCCCGCGCGATGTTCACGACGTGCGCCACCTTCACCCAGGCCGCGGCGCCCGCCGACGCCTTGGCGGCGCCGCCGGCGAGCGGGGCCGCGTGGCGCGTCTGCCGGACGAGTCCGTTTGCCCCGGCCGCGTCCACCGACCGCAGGATCGCCCCGACGTTGTGCGGGTCCTCGACGCCGTCGAGCACCACCACGAGGGGCGGCCCCTCGGCGGCGGCGAGCAGGTCGGCCACGCTGTAGTCCTCCGCCGCCCGGAGCTCGGCCACCACGCCCTGGTGCGCCTGACCGCCCGACGCGTGGGTGACCACCTCCGCCGGCACGCGCTCGACGCGCACGCCCGCCCGCTCGGCGAGGCGGATCACCTCGGCCATGCGGCGGTCGTCCCGGTCGGCGACGCGCACGCGGACCACCCGGCCGCCGCGCAGCGCCTCGATCACGGGGTTGATGCCGAAGACGATCATCGCCTCACTCCGCCTGCAGCGCGCGGGTGAAGGCCCCCGCCCGCTCGCGACATCCGACGATCGGCGCGAGCCCGGCCGCCGCCGTGAGGTCCGCGCCCCGCTCGATGGCCGGCACGGCCAGGTCCAGCTCGGGTCCACCGGCCTCGCCCGTGAGCGCCGCCCGGATCGGGTGGAACAGCGCCCGCCCCCGGGCGCCGGTGCGCTCGCGCACGCGCGCCGCGGCCGCGCGGAAGGCGTCCCTGTCGGCGAGCCGCGGCCTCGAGGCGAGCTCGGCCGCGAGCGCCGCGATCACCTCGCGCGCGCCGGGCTCCCCGACCACCTCGCGCACGTCCGGCTGCGCCAGGGCGGCCGCCGGATCGTGCTCGAACAGGAATCGCACGCGGTCGGGAATCTCCTCGAGACGATCCACCGACCCGGCCGCCATCGACATGACGTCCGCGAGGTAGGCGAGCCCGGCCGCGTGGTCCTCCCGCAGGAACCCGCGCGCGCGGAAGTAGCGCGTCGTCTCGCGGGCGAGCCGCGCCGGGTCGGCCACCTTCATGTAGTGGCGGTTGATCCAGGCCAGCTTCTCGGGATCGAACACGCCGGCGCTGTGGCCGACGGCCTCCACGCTGAAACGCCGCGCCAGCTCCTCGAGCGGCAGCAGCTCCTCCCCCGCGCCCGGCGACCAGCCGAGGAGCGCGAGGTAGTTCACGAGCGCCTCGGGCAGGTAGCCGCGCTCGCGGAACTCGCGGACCGACGTCGCGCCGTGCCGCTTCGAGAGCGGCGTGTGGTCGGGGCCGAGCACGAGCGCGAGGTGCGCGAAGCGCGGCACCGGATAGCCGAACGCCTCGTAGAGCAGCACCTGCCGCGGCGTGTTCGAGATGTGGTCCTCGCCCCGCACGACGTCGCTGATCCCCATCGACACGTCGTCGACGACGACGGCGAAATTGTAGGCGGGCGTGCCGTTCGAGCGCAGCAGCACCGGATCGCCGATCACCTCGCTGGCGAACGCCAGCTCGCCGCGCACGAGGTCGACGAAGCGCACCATGGGCTGGTCCGGCACGCGGAACCGGACGACGGCCGGCTCGCCCGCCGCGCGGCGGCGCGCCGCCTCGTCGGGCGCGACGCGGCGGCAGGTGCCCGCGTAGCGGTAGGGACGCCCCGCCGCGAGCGCCTTCTTGCGCTCGGTGTCGAGCCGCTCCGGCGAGCAGAAGCAGTGGTAGGCCTGGCCGTGCGCGAGCAGCCGGTCGGCGTGCTCGCGGTAGAGCGCGCTGCGCTCGGACTGGCGGTACGGGCCGACGGGGCCGCCGACGTCCGGGCCCTCGTCCCACGAGAGGCCGAGCCACCGGAGATCCTCGAGGATGCTGGCCTCCGACGCGGCGGTCGAGCGCTCGCGGTCGGTGTCCTCGATGCGCAGGACGAACGTGCCGCCGCGCCCGCGGGCGTAGAGCCAGTTGAAGAGCGCCGTGCGGGCGTTGCCCACGTGCAGCTGCCCGGTCGGGCTGGGCGCGAAGCGGACGCGGATCGAGGCGTCAGCCATGCCGCACCAGGGCGACGGCGTGCGCGGCAATCGCCTCGCCGCGGCCGACCGCATCGACGCCCTCGTTGGTCTTGCCCTTCACGCTGACGCGGTCCGCGGCGACGCCCAGCGCCGCCGCGAGCCCACGCCGGATCTCGTCGAGGTGGGGGGCGATCTTCGGCCGCTCGAGCAGGACCACGACGTCGACGTTGCCGACGCGGAAGCCGCGCGCACCGACGATCGCGACGGCGCGGGCGAGCAGGTCCAGGCCCGGCGCGTCCTTCCAGGCCGGGTCGCTGTCCGGGAAGTGGCGCCCGATGTCCCCCGCCGCCGCGGCGCCGAGCACCGCGTCGGTGAGCGCGTGGCAGACGACGTCGCCGTCGGAGTGGCCGAGCGGCCCGCGGCCGCCCGGGATCTCCACGCCCGCCAGCACGAGCCGGCGCCCCTCCACCAGACGGTGCAGGTCGTAGCCGGCGCCGACCCGCGGCGCCGGCGCCGCCGGACCGTCCGCCAGCGCGCGCGCGACGGTCAGGTCGTCGGGTGTGGTGATCTTCATGTTGCGGGGATCTCCCTCGACGATCCGCACGGCGTGTCCGGCCCGCTCGGCCAGCGCCGCCTCGTCGGTGGCCTCGTCGCTCCCGGCGCGCGCGATCGCATCGCGCAGCACGTCGCGAAGGAACGCCTGCGGCGTCTGCGCCAGGAACACGGTCTCGCGCGGCAGCGTCTCGCCCACCGACCGGAGGTCGGGCGCCGCGCGCTTCACCGTGTCGCGCGCCGCGACCGCGGCGATGGCCGCGCCCGACTCCGCCGCCGCGGCGATCGTCCGCGCGATCAGATCGGCCGTCACGAACGGCCGCGCGGCGTCGTGCACGACGACGAGATCCGCGCGGTCGGCGACCGCCGCGAACCCGTTCGCCACCGAGTCCTGCCGCCGCGCGCCGCCCGCGACGATCCGCAGCGGCTTCGACGCCGCCGCGAGCGCGAAGCCGGCCTCCCCGACCAGCTCCGGCGGCACGGTCACCACGATCTCGTCGACGAGCGGGCTGGCGTCGAACGCGTCGACCGACCGCTGGACGAGCGACCGCCCGCCCAGCTCGAGGAGCTGCTTCGGGACGGCGGCGCCGAACCGGCGGCCCTGCCCCGCCGCCGCGATGATGGCGACCACGTGCATGGTGGCTCCCACTTCAGATGGGGCTTCGCCCCAAACCCCGCTCCGTCGCTACGTGGGGACCCCAACGCCCCACTCCGCGACTGCGCGGGCCGCGCTGTGCGCGGCCCGGCCCGTCATGCCACTCGCACAACGGGTCGGAGTTCACGCTTCGAGCGGCACGACGGGCCCACGAACGGTCTCGACAGGGCTCCGCACGGGCGGGCCCGTCGCGTGATGCCGAAGTGCTCAATTATACAGCCGGCGGGGTGACCAGGACGGCGCGGCGGCGCGTGACGCCGCCCGCGTGGCGCGCGAGGCGCGCCTCGGTGACGTCGAGCACGCCGGGCAGCCGCCGGGCGGCCTGGTCGCGCGGCGCGTAGACCACGACGAGCGCGCGGACGGTCTCGAGCGTGACCATCGTCCGCGCCGAGTCCGAGCTCGGGTTGCCGAACGCGCCCCGCCGGTCGGCCAGGACCGGCCGGCCGGACACGTGCACCGCGTCCTTGCGAATCCCGGCGTAGGCTTCACCCTCGCGGCCGAGCCGCAGCTCCACGTCCCCCTCGATCCGGTCGAGGTCGTAGAGACCGTAGGGCAGCTGGAACTCCGCCGAGCACCAGTTGCACAGGTCGACGAGCGTGTTGATGCGCGGCAGCTCGTCGCCCTTGCGGATTCGTCGCAGCAGCGCCTCCGACGACGGCCGCGTCTTCGTGGGGTCGAGGCCCAGGCGCCGGTACATGGCGCGCGTGGCGGCCAGCGCCTCCTCCAGCGCGCCGCCGGCGCGCAGCCGGGCGGCCGCCTCGGCCAACACGGCGTCGAGCTCCGGGTCGCGCGCCCGGACCGTGGCCTGCTCGACGGCCAGCACGCCCAGCCCGACGGCCGCGGCGACGTCCGGGCCGAGCGCCACCTCGGGCACCGGCGCGCTCACGGCGCCGCCTTCGGGAGCGGGTCGCCCGCGTCGCCCGCCGCGGCCACGCCCGCCGCCACGATGCCGCGCACGCGCTCGGCGAGCGCCCGCGCGTCCTCGCGCGTGAGCCCGGCGGTGGAGATCGGTTCGTGGACGGTCAGCACGACGTCGCCCGGGCACGTCATGAGCCGCCCCTTGAGCATGACGTGGCGGCTGTGCGCCACGCTCACGGGCACGACGGGCAGGCCCGCCGAGATCGCCAGCAGGAACGGCCCGCCCTTGAAGCGGGCCACGCGGCCGTCGCGGCTGCGCGTGCCCTCGGGAAACACGACGAGCGAGACCTGCTCGCCCACGAGGCCCGCCATCCGCTTGAAGACGCCGGCGCCCGGATTGTCACGCTGGACGAGCAGGTGGCCCGTGCGGCGCAGGTGCCAGCCCAGGAACGGAAAGCGGCCGAGCGACGCCTTGGCGACGATGCGCAGCTGCAGCGGCACCGTGTCGAACACGATCGGGATGTCGTAGATGCTCTGGTGGTTCGAGGCCAGCACGTAGCTCGCGTGCGGGTCGAGGCGCTCGACGCCGGACGGCGTCACCCGCACGCCGGTCGTGCGGAGAATCAGGCGCGACCAGAGCCGCGCGCACCGGTGCGCGAACAGGCCGCGGCGCTCGAAGAGGCTGGCGCCCACCGACAGCGTGCCCAGCACGATCGTGTACACACTGATGGCGGGAATGAGGAAGAACACGGTCCGCCACCAGTGGTACGGAGGAACGCGCAAGGGCTCAGGCGTGCGGAACCGGGCGCGTGCGCCGCCCGTGCTCGTCCCGCTCTCCCTTCTCGTACCGTTCGGCGGTGGGGTTGCCCGGCACCGGCCCCTGGCCGTGTGCCTGCACCTGGGCGAGCGCGCCCGGCTCGATGTGCCGCCCGAAGATCATCTTGCCCGCCGTCGTCTGGAGCACGCTCGTGACCACCACGTCGATCGTGCGGCCGATCAGCTTGCGCGCGTTGTCCACGACGACCATGGTGCCGTCGTCCAGGTAGGCGACGCCCTGGTTGTACTCCTTGCCTTCCTTGAGGATGAACACCTTCATGAACTCGCCCGGCAGCACCACCGGCTTGAGCGAGTTGGCCAGCTCGTTGATGTTCAGCACGTCCACGCCGCGCAGCTGGGCCACCTTGTTGAGGTTGAAATCGTTCGTCACGATCTTGCCGTGCAGCGTGCGCGCCAGCTCGATCAGCTTCGAGTCCACCTCGCGCACGTCCGGGAAGTCCACGTCCGAGACGGAGACCTCGAGGCCGGCCATCTTCTGGATCTTCTGCAGGATGTCGAGCCCGCGGCGGCCCCGGTTGCGCTTGAGCGAATCCGAGGAGTCGGCGACGAGCTGCAGCTCTTTCAGCACGAACTGCGGGATCACGAGGGTGCCGTCGAGGAAGCCGGTCTCGCAGATGTCGGCGATGCGGCCGTCGATGATGACGCTCGTGTCCAGGATCTTGTAGCGGCGCTGCGGGCCGGTGGAACGGAACAGCCCGACGAGGCGCGACGGCTCGAGCCACTCGCTGCGCCGGATCCCCACGACGATGCCGATGTAGGGGAGCCCCAGCAGCAGCAGGCTGTAGACGAACCGCACGCGCGGGTCAGTGGGCTGGATCCACAACAGCGCGCCGTCGACCGTCCGTGCCAGGCCGAGGCCGATGGCGCCGCCGATCAGGGCGCCCAGCAGACTGGTGATGGACGTCTCGCGCAGGCGGGACTCCACCACGACCACGACGAGGCCGATCGCAAGGCCGGCCGCCAGGTTGACCGCCACGAGGTCGGTCGGGATCGGCCGCATGACTGCGGCGGCGTAGCCGACGGCCGCCATGAACAGCCCTCGCACCAGGATGAACCAGACCATGTCAGCGCTCCGAGAAAAGCCGGTATGAAGCCGAAATGAACGATGAGGGGGATCACCGGGGCGAGCCACCCGAGCAACGGGCGGACGGGCCGGAGGGCCGAACTCCAAGAATGCACGGGACGATGATACTCGAAACGACCGGGGAGGAGTATCGGGAGTGGTCGAGAACACGCCCAAGAAGGGCGGGCACGGCCGTGCCGGGCCCCGAATCCCGGCCGCTCAGGCAATCAGGGCGTCGAGCGCCGCCGAAACCTGGCCGACCCCGACCAGCTCGAGGCCGGGGGGCGCGTCGGCCGGCGCGCAGTTGCCGGCCGGCAGGACCACCCGGGAGAAGCCCATCTGGGCGGCCTCCTTGAGGCGCAGCGCGGCCTGGGTCGTCCCCCGGATCTCTCCCGCGAGGCCCACCTCCCCGAACATGGCGGTGCCCTCCCGGATGGGCCGGTTCCGGAGGCTGGAGGCCACGGCGGCCACCACCGCGAGGTCCGCCGCCGGCTCGTCCACCGCCATGCCGCCGGCGACATTCAGGAAGACGTCCTCGCCGGCCAGGTTCAGGCCGGCCCGCTTCTCGAGCACCGCCAGCAGCAGGGACAGCCGTCCCGGGTCGACGCCGCTCGACATCCGGCGCGCGTTGCCGAAGGTGGTGCCGCTCACGAGGGCCTGGATCTCGACGAGCATGGGCCGCGACCCCTCCATGCAGCACAGCACGGCCGAGCCCGAGGCGTGGACCGGCCGTTCCGCCAGGAAGAGCTGCGAGGGGTTGGGCACCGGCCGCAGGCCCGTGCCGGTCATCTCGAACACGCCCAGCTCGCTGATCGCGCCGAACCGGTTCTTGACCGCGCGCACCACGCGGTGGGACTGGTGCCGCTCTCCTTCGAAGTACAGCACCGTGTCCACCACGTGCTCGAGCGCCTTGGGACCGGCGAGCGCGCCGTCCTTCGTCACGTGGCCGACCAGGAACGTGGGGATGTTCAGGCCCTTGGCGGTGAAGAGGAGCTGCGTGGCCGCCTCCCGCACCTGCCCGATGCTGCCGGGAGCCGACTGGAACTTGAGCGAGAAGACGGTCTGGATCGAGTCGACGATCACGAGCGCCGGCTGGAGCTTCGCGATCTCCTCCAGGATGCGCTCGAGGCAGGTCTCGGCCAGGAGGTAGAGCGGCGCGCTGCCGATCTCGAGGCGCTCGCCGCGCGACTTCACCTGGTGCTCGGACTCCTCGCCCGAGCTGTAGAGCACCGGGCCGACCTCGCGCGCGAAGTGCGCCGCCGCCTGGAGGAGCAGCGTGGACTTGCCGATGCCCGGCTCGCCGCCGAGCAGCACGAGCGACCCGGGCACGACGCCGCCGCCCAGCACGCGGTCGAACTCGCCGATGCCGGTGGAGAGCCGGACGGCCGTGACCGCGTCGATCTCGTCGTAGCGCCGCGCGCCGCCGCCCGCGCCCGGCAGGGCGTAGCGGGCCTCGCCGGCCGCGGGCGCGGGCCCCGCCGCGGGCGCCGGCCGCTCCTCGACGAAGCTGTTCCACGCGCCGCAGTCCGGACAGCGCCCGAGCCACTTCGGCGCCTGCGCGCCGCACTCCTGGCAGACGAAGACGGGACGGGGCTTCATGGATTCACTTGCTCATTGCCGATTGGCGATTGCCGATTGCCGATTGAAGAGCCTGTCACGCTGACGCTGCGTGATCCGGTGCCTTTCAATCGGCAATCGCCAATTGGCAATCGGCAATTCTCAATGATACGTCCTCTCGATCCGCGTGCCTATCCGCGCCAGGATCTCGTAGGGAATCGTGCCGATCGTCGCGGCCATCTCGCGGACGCCGATGGATTCGCCGCCTTGCGCTCCCAGAATCACGACCTCCTCGCCGGGCCGCACGTCGAGGCCGGTCACGTCCACGGTCAGCAT
The DNA here is from genome assembly GCA_963812185.1 of uncultured Acidobacteriota bacterium. GTDB lineage: Bacteria > Acidobacteriota > Vicinamibacteria > Vicinamibacterales > JAHECP01 > JAHECP01. The sequence continues at coordinate 800,042 of CAWEUE010000004.1, read as the reverse complement.
GTCCATGCTGACGGCGCCGACGATGGGGGCGCGGCGGCCGCCGACGAGGACCCAGCCGCGCCCGGCCAGCCGGCGGTCCAGGCCGTCGGCGTAGCCGGCCGGCACCACGCCGAGCGTGCGCGGGCCCGGCGCGCGCCACGCGAGCCCGTAGCCGACGCCCTCGCCCTCGCGGACGCCCTTCACGGCCACGAGGCGGCTGGCGAGCGTGAGCGCGGGGCGCAGCGCCAGCGTGCTCGCGAGCGGGGCCGGCACGACGCCGTACAGCAGCAGGCCGGGCCGCACGAGGTCGTACCACACGCGCGAGTCGCGCAGCAGCGCGGCGCTGTTCGCCGCGTGGCGCACGCGCGGGCGGACGCCGAGCGCGGCCAGCTCGGCCAGCGCCCGCTCGAAGCGCTCGCGCTGCTCGCCGAACCACGGGCCCTCCACGTCGTCGGCGGTGGCGAAGTGGGTGTAGACGCCGTCGATGAGCAGGTTGGCGTGGCCGGCGATCTCGGGCGCGGTGCGCCGGAGGTTGTCGGCGCGGAGGCCGAGCCGGTTCATGCCGGTGTCCACCTTGAGGTGGCACGCGAGGCGGACGCCGCGCGCGGCGGCCTCGCGCTGCAGCGCGCGGCCGGCCCAGGGCGTCGAGACGGTGGGCGTCAGATCGTGGGTGAAGATCCCGTCGAGGCGGCTCACGCCCAGGCCGCCGAAGACGAGGATCGGGGCGCGCACGCCGGCCTCGCGCAGCGTGATGCCCTCCTCGACGTCGGCGCACGCCAGCATCGTGGCGCCCGCCGCCTCGAGCGCGAGGCCCACGGCCGCGGCGCCGTGGCCGTAGGCGTTGGCCTTCACGACGGCGATGACGCGCGGGACCAGCGCCGCGATCGCCTCGAAGTTGGCGCGGATGGCCGCCAGGTCCACGGCGGCGACGGTCGGGTGTCTCACTCGTGCCTCGCGCTCCGTCGGTTCGGAGGTTCGGGGGTTCTCGGGTACGCGAGTTCTCGAGTTCGGGTTCACGGAGCCGGGCTCGCGGGTTCGCGAATCCCGACGTCGGGCGTCTGAGCACCGGTGAACCGCCGAACTCCAACGCCGGAACCAGTGAACCCCGGCACCGCCGAACCCCCGAACGGGCGCGGCTCCCGCGTCACGCGTCCCGAGCGAAGTTCTCGAAGCGGGTGAATTCCTTGATGAAGGTCAGCCGGACGCTTCCGGTCGGGCCGTTGCGCTGCTTGCCCACGATGAGCTCGGCGACGCCCTCGTCCTCGGGCGCCGTCTCCTCGCGGTCGTACATCTCGGCGCGGTAGATGAAGAGCACGACGTCGGCGTCCTGCTCGAGCGCGCCCGACTCGCGGAGGTCCGAGAGCTGCGGCCGGCGATCGGAGCGCGCCTCGGGGGCGCGGCTCAGCTGCGACAACGCGACGACGGGAACGTTCAGCTCCTTGGCGAGCCCCTTGAGCGAGCGCGAGATCGAGGCCAGCTCCTGCTGCCGGTTGTCGAAGCGGCCGCGGCCCTGCATCAGCTGGAGGTAGTCGATGACGAGCAGGTGCAGGCCGTGCTCGGCGGCGAGCCGCCGCGCCTTCGCGCGCATCTCGAGCACGCCGATCGACGCGGAGTCGTCGATGAACACCTTCGCCTCGGCCAGGGTGCCGAGGGCGTGCGACAGCCGGCCGTAGTCGCTCTCGTTGAGGAAGCCGCCGCGGAACCGGTGCGCGTCGATGCGCGCCTCGGAGGTCAGCATGCGCAGGAACAGCTGTTCCTTCGACATCTCCAGGCTGAAGACGCCGACGGTCAGGCCGTGGTGCAGGCCCACGTGCTGCGCGATGTTGAGCACGAGGCTGGTCTTGCCCATCGAGGGCCGCGCCGCCACGATGACGAGGTCCGACGGCTGGAGGCCCGAGGTCATCTCGTCGAGGTCGGTGAAGCCGGTCGGCACGCCGGTGACGAGCCCCTTGTGCTCCTGGAGCTTCTCGATCGTGGCGAAGCTCGACTGGACCAGGTCGCGCAGCGGCACGAAGCCGGCCCGGATCCGGTCGTCGGCGATCTCGAAGATCGCCTTCTCGGCCTCGTCGAGCAGCAGGTCCGCGTCCTGCTCCGCGTCGTAGGCCTCGGTCGCGATCCGGTTGGCCGAGTGGATCAGGTTGCGGAGAGTGGCCTTCTCCTTGACGATGCGTGCGTAGGTACTCGACGTTGGCCGATCGGGGCACACCGTCCACGAGCGAGGCGACGTAGGCGGGGCCGCCCACCTCGTCGAGGTCGCCCGCGCGGGCGAGCTCGTCCTTCAGCGTCACGAAATCGATCGCTCGGCCACGCTCGCTCAATCCGACCATGCGGTCGAAGATGCGGCGGTGCGCGTCACGGAAGAAATCGCGGGAGTCGATGAGCTCGGCGGCCTGGTTGAACGCCTCGTTCTGGATCAGGATCGCGCCCAGGACGCATTTCTCCGCCTCGAGGTTGTGCGGCATCGTGCGCGCGGGCGCGGCGGCGTCGGCCATGGGTGTCGGGACGGGCTGGCGAGATCGAACGAGAGTGTAGCAGAAACGGGACGGCGCGGGGCTCGCCGGTCCGGCGATGCCCCGCGCCCGTCCGTCCTTACTCGGTCGCGGCGGGCGGCGCCGCGGGCTCGGCGGCCGGCGCGGACGACCCGGCCGGTGCGCCCTCGGCGATCACCTTGACCTTGAGCGTGGCGACGACCTCGCGGTGCACCCTGGCGGACACCTCGAACTCGCCGAGCGCCTTGATCGGCTCCTGGAGCTGGATCTTCTTCCGATCGAACTCGATCTGGTGCTGGGCCTCGAGGGCGTGGACGATGTCGGCCGCCGTCACCGACCCGTACATCACGTCGTGCTCGCCCACCTTGCGGGCGATCACCAGCTCGGCGGCCGCCATCCGGGCGGCGAACGCCTCGGCCGTGGCCTTCTCCTGCGCCTCGCGCGCCTCGGCGACCTTCTTTTCCTTCTCGATCTGACGCCGGTTCCCCTCGTTGACGGCGAGCGCCAGCTTGCGCGGCAGCAGGTAGTTGCGCGCGTAGCCCGCGGCCACCTTGACGACGTCGCCGCGCTGCCCGAGGTTCTCGACGTGCTCTCTCAGGATCACTTCCATGAATCTCGACTCCTGTCGCTCGAGCGCGCCTCAGTCCGTGACGTACGGGATGAGCGCGATCTGGCGCGCGCGCTTGATCGCCGTCTGCAGCTTGCGCTGGTGCGCGGCGCAGGTCCCCGAGATGCGCCGGGGCTGAATCTTGCCGCGCTCCGGGATGAACGGCGCCAGCAGGCGCACGTCCTTGTAGCCGATGTGGTCGATCTTGTCGACGCAGAACTTGCACACCCGGCGGCGGCGGAAGAAGGAACGGCGCTGGCCGCCCCGCTCGCGATCGCCCCGGTCGCGGCCGCCACCGCCGCCGCGCCCCCCGCGTCCTCGTTCCTCACTCATGGCTGTCCTCCGCCGGCTGCGATGCCGTCTCGCCGGTCTCGGCCGCGGCCTCGGCCGGCAGTCCGCGCGCGACCCGCCGCGCCGCGACCGCGGCGTCGCGCTCGGCCTTGCGCCGCTCCGCGATGCGCGTTTCCTCGTCGACCCGCACCACCATGTGGCGGATGACCAGGTCGATCACCTTCAGGCGCCGGTCGAGCTCCTTGATCATGTCGCCCGGGCCGGTCATCAGATCGAGCACGTAGATGCCCTCGCGGTGGCGGCCGATCTCGTACGCCAGCTTCCGCCGGCCCCACTGCTCGGTGTTCTCGATCCGGCCCTCGAACCGGGCGACGATGCCCTCGATCTGCGCGTGCAGATCGGTGAGCTCCTGCTCGCCGGTCTCGGGCGCGACGATGTAGACGAGTTCGTACTGTCGGGATTCGCTCATAAGACTCCTTCTGGTCTCGATGGCCGCCCGGGCGTCCCGCCCGGCCGGCCGGCGGCCACCCCGCTCCGGGGTGGCAAGGAGCACGTGACGTCGACGATGGGTCAGTCGCGCTCTTCGTCCGCCTCCGCCGTATCCGCCTTCCGATTGTACCGGTTCATCACCGGCTCGATGCCCTCGGCGACGAACAGCTCGGCGGCGTCCGCCGCCAGTTCGAGGGCCTCCTCCACGACCGCACGCTCGTCGGCGTCGAACCGGGCCAGCACGTGGTCGGCCAGGTCCCGCCTCGGGTCGCCGCGGCCCACGCCGATCCGCAGCCTCGCGATCTCGCGCGTGCCGAACATCTCGGCCACCGATCGCAGGCCGTTGTGCCCGCCCTCGGAGCCGCGGGCGCGCGCCCGGAGCTGCCCGAGGGGCAGGTTCACGTCATCGAGCAGGACGAGCACGTCCGCCGGCTCGACCCGGAAGTAGTGCGCCAGCTCGACGATCGGCCGGCCGCTCAGGTTCATGAACGAGAGCGGCTTGACGAGCAGCACCGGCTGCGCGCCGCGGATGCGCGCGACGAGCGCGTCGGCCGGCGCCGACTCGAAGGTCACGCCGTGACGGCCGGCCAGCCGGTCCGCCACCTCGAAGCCGACGTTGTGCCGGGTGCCGCGGTACTTCGCGCCCGGGTTGCCGAGCCCCGCGACGAGCTTCACTCACCCTCGTCCTTCTTCTCGTCGGCCTTGCCCTTCTTGATGACCTCGGGCTCGGCCGGGGTCGTCCCCGCCACCGCCGTGGCCGCGGCCGCCGCCTCTTCCTCGGTCGGCTCCGCCTCGGCGCGCGGCGCGACGATGTGCACCAGCATCATCTCCGGCTCGCTCAGCGGCTTCCACGCGCCAGGCGCCAGGTCGCGCACGCGGACGCTCTCGCCGAGCATCAGCTCGGTGATGTCGACCGTGATCTGCTCGGGGATGTCGGCCGGGAGGCACTCGACCTCGATCTCGCGGTGGACGAAGTCCACCAGGCCGCCCTGCTGCTTCACGCCGCGCGACTCGCCCTGCAGCAGGATCGGGACGGTGACGGTGAGCAGCTTGTCCATCGCGATGCGGTAGAAATCCGCGTGCAGCAGCGCGTGGCTGACCGGGTCGAGCTGGTACTCCTTCACGAGCACCCGCGCCGGGTCCGCCGCGCCGTCCACTTGCAGGCCGATGAGCGTGTTCACGCCCGACTGCGAATGCAGGATGCGCGAGAGCACCTTCGGGTCCACGGCAATCGGCTGCCCCACGGGCTGCTCGCCGACCGCCTGCCCGCCGTAGAGCACGGCGGGAATCAGGCCGTCCCGGCGCAGCCGCCGGGCCTCGTTCTTGCCGAAGGTGTCGCGGCTCCGAGCTTCCAACGTCGCTTCCATGGTCTCTATCCTTCGATGCCGGGCTTCACTCGGCCCGTGATGCGGCCCCACACGAACGTCCCCAACTCCCCTGCGGTGAGCCGGGGTGTGGGGCGAAGCCCCACGCTGATCAGACGAACAACGACGAGACCGACGTCTCCTCGTGGATGCTCCGAATCGCCTGGCCCAGCAGCCGGGCGACCGACAGCACCACCACCTTCTTGCTCTGCGTCCACGGGTCGCCGAGCGGGACCGTGTTGGTCACGATCAGGTTCTCGATCGGCGCCGACTCGATGCGGTCGAATGCGGGCCCGGACAGCACGCCGTGCACCGCCGCCGCGAGCACCCGCGCCGCGCCGTTGTCCTTGAGCGCCTGCGCGGCCTTCTGGATCGTGCCCGCCGTGTCGATGATGTCGTCCTGGATGATGCAGGTCCGGCCCTCGACGTCGCCGACCACGTTCATCACCTCGGCCGTCCCATCGTCGGACCGCCGCTTGTCGATCACCGCCAGCTCGGCGTCCAGCCGCTTCGCGTAGGCCCGCGCCCGCTCGGCCCCGCCCGCGTCGGGCGCGACCATCGTCAGGTCAGGGAACCTCTGGCGCGCCAGGTACTCGATGATGACCGGCGCCGCGAAGAGGTGGTCGACCGGCAGGTCGAAGAACCCCTGGATCTGCGCCTTGTGCAAATCCATCGTCAGCACCCGGTTCGTGCCCGCCGCGCTCAGCAGGTTCGCCACCAGCTTGGCCGAGATCGGCACCCGCGGCTTGTCCTTCCGGTCCTGCCGCGCGTAGCCGTAGTAGGGCAGCACGGCCGTGATGCGCGACGCCGACGAACGCCGGAACGCGTCGATCATCACGCACAGCTCGACGAGGCTCTCGTCCACCGGACGGCACGTCGGCTGGACCACGAACACGTCCGTGCCACGGATGTTGTCGCCAATCTGAAACGACACTTCCGTGTCGGGGAACCGCTGCAGCCGGGCGTTCCCGACGGGCACGCCCAGGAAGTCGGCAATCTCCTTCGTCAGCGCCGGATGCGCGCTGCCGGAGAACAGTTTCAGGGCCCCGTGGGTCATACGCTCCCCGCTCCCCGCTCGATCCGTCTCCCCGAAGAGGTGGCTGGGGCGGAAGGATTCGAACCTTCGAATACGGGAGCCAAAGTCCCGCGCCTTACCACTTGGCCACGCCCCATCCGTTCGATCCGCCCGTTCGTCGCCGCGGTGGGGCCCGTCCGCTCCGTCGCGCTGCCACCCATTGGATCGCCTGTCCTGCCCGAAGCTGGTTGACCGGAGGGAGCACTCTCGAAGGTGTGGCCCACGGGCACCGCTGCAAATCGATAAGTGTATACGATTAGCCCTGTTCCGGCAACCCGCAGCACAGGTCGAAGACCTGTGCCACCCCAGGTCGCTGGCAGGTCACCGAGGGAGGTGGCCCGGGCCTATGACCTGGGCACTCCCGGGAGGTGGCCCGGGTCTATGACCTGGGCACTCCCCGTGGTCACCGTCTCTCGTGTTCGGCCCGCGAGAGGGTCCGCGTGGCCAGCGCGCGCCAGCCTCCCCTGGCCAGGCGGCCGGCCGCCGCCCCCGCGGCCTCGAGGGTCGGGAAAACGCCGAAAACAGTCGAGCCGGAACCCGATAGTCCCACCGTCTCCGCGCCCGCGGCGGCAAGGTCGGCCTTTGCCTGCCCGATCGCCGGATGGCGGCGCGCGACCGGGGCCTCGAGGTCGTTCCGGATGGACCCGGCCGGCAGCGTCCAGCCGGGGCCCAGCGGGCCGGCCGCCGGCCGCCCCGCGTAGTCCTCGTCGTACCAGCGGTACGCGGCGGCGGTGGGCACGCCGAAATCCGGCACCAGCAGCACGAGCCCGCGCGGCGGCAGGTCCGCGGCCGCGACGAGGCGCTCGCCGCGCCCCCGGCCGACGGCCGTGCCGCCCACCAGGAAGAAGGCGACGTCGGACCCCACCTCGGCGGCGGCCTCGGCGAGGACGTCCGGACCGGCCCCGCCGCCCCACACGCGCGCCAGACCGCAGAGCGCCGCCGCGGCGTCGGCGCTGCCGCCGCCCAGGCCGGCCTGGGCGGGAATGCGCTTCTCGATGGCCATCGCCACGCCCGCGGGCGCGCCCGGCCGGCCGAGCCGCCGCCAGAGCGCGGCCGCGGCCCGCCACGCGAGGTTCCGCTCGTCGCACGGCACGCCGGGCGCGTCGCACGCGAGCGCGAACGGCCCCGGCCGGGCCTCGCAGGTGACGCTGTCGTGGAGCGCGATCGTCTGGAACACCGTCTCGAGATCGTGGAAGCCGTCGGGGCGGACACCCAGGACGCGCAGCTCGAGGTTGATCTTGGCGAAGGCCTTGACGGTCAGGGGGCTCATGACTCGTGCCGGGTGCCTGGTGCTTCGTGCCTCGTGCGTGCCGAGTGCCTGGTGCCTGGTGCGAGATCACGCTGAATGAAGACGCGCGCCATCGAAGCCCCCGCGCCTCCTGGTGCCAAGCACCAGGCACTCGGCACCAGGCACTAGTTCTTCTGTCCCAGCGGCCCCGCCCGGCGCAGCTCGGCGAGCGTCAGCGGGACGGCGTCCGGCGGGACGTCGAGCGCGAACCAGGCGGCGGGCGCGGGCACGTTGATGTCCACCTGCGAGGCGGCCAGCGTCAGGTCGACGATTGGGCGGTCCGCGGCGTCCGACCGGAGGCGCAGCCAGCGCGGCGTGCCGCCCTCGAACTCGCGGTACTCGACGGTGAGCCCGGGCAGGCGCCCGGCGTCGATCCGCCAGCGGCCGTCCCGCTGCCTGAGCAGCGCCGTCGCGCCGTCTCCGAGATCGACGGCCACCCAGCCGCCCGGGTACGCGAGGCCGTCGCGCGGCGCGCCGCCGGGCGCCACGCAGCCGGCGACGAGCGCGCGGAGCGCGTCGGGGCCGAGCGCCACGCCGGCCAGCGCCTCGACGACCTCGCCGGGCGCGGCATGGCGGAGGATACGCCGGTCGCGCGGCAGCAGCAACGTGGCGTCGCCGTCGCGGGCGACCATCACGAAGGCGGGCGGCCCGAACGGCGCGACGCCCTCGAGCCGCAGCCCGCCCGGCGCGAAGCCCGCGAGCAGCCGGCCGCGCAGCTTCGCGCGCCCGCTCCGGCCCGAGAGCGCCACCTCGGCCGACCACGTATGCACGCCGCGGCACGCCTCCGACGCCTGCCGGTAGGCGTCCTGGAAGTCCCGGAACGGCGCGGCCGGGCCCGACGGGAGCGCGATGGGACGGGGCGCGCAGGCGGCGGCCATGACGAGGCCGGCGCCGCCGAGCGCCAACGCGAGGCGGGAGCGGAGGCTCACCGGGAGGTGCCCTGCTTGCGCGCGTCCTTGATCTTGGTCTCGATGGTGTCGCGCTGGATCGACACGCCATCGCCCTCGAGGGCCCGCTGCCACGCGTCAATCGCCTCGTCCACGCGCCTGAGGCGGAACAGCGCGTCGCCGAGATGATCCTGCACGACCGAGTTGGTCGTCAGCGTGTGGGCGGCCTGCCGCAGGTTCTCGAGGGCCAGGTCGAACCGGCCGAGCTTGAAGTAGGCCCAGCCAAGGCTGTCGAGATAGGAGGCGTTGCCGGGGTCGCGATCGAGCGCGCGCTTGATCAGCGTGACGGCTTCGTCGAGCGAGCGCCCGCGGTCCGCCAGCATGTAGCCGAGGTAGTTGAGCGCCTGCGCGTTCAACGGGTCGCGTGCGAGCAGGTCGCGGAAGACCTTCTCGGCCTCGGTGTCGCGGTGCGCCTGCTCGAGCGCGGCGCCGAGCTGGAAGAGCACGTCCTCGTTGTCCGGGAAGCTGGCGCGCGCGCGCGTGAGCAGAGCGATGGCCTCGTTCTCGCGCGAGGCCGAGGCGTAGAGCTCCGAAAGCGACACGTACACGGACGGCTCGTCGCGGGTCTGGAGCGTCTTCTCGAGCAGCGCGATGCCGCGGTCGACCTGCCCCTGCCGCCGGTAGGCCTCGGCGAGCAGCTCGGTGAGCCGCAGGTCGTCGGGGAACGTCGCGCGCGCCTTCTCGGCCAGCGCGACCGCGTCGGCGTTGCGGCCGCCGACGAGGTACGCCTGCACGAGGTAGACCGAGCCCGCCGCGTCGCGGGGCGTCGCGGCGCGGACCTGCTCGAAGGCGTCGATGGCGCGGTCGTTGCGGCCGAGGCTCTGGTAGGCGAAGCCGAGCTGCGTCAGGAGCGCCGCCAGCTGGCTGCCGGGCGCGTGCCCGGCGCGCAGCCGGGCGATGGCCGGCTCGAGCGCCTTCACCTCGCCCTCGTAGTCGCGGCGCCGGTCGAGCACCTGCGACAGCGCGTAGACGCCGCGCACGCTGTCGGGCTCGGCCCTCATCAGCCGCCGCGCCGTGCTCTCGGCCGCGTCGAGATCACCGAGGTCGCGGTCGGCCTGGAAGAGCAGGTAGAGGTCGGTGCCGCTCGCCTGCGGGCCCTTGACGAGATCCTGGATCGCGTCGCGCGCCGCGGCGGGCTGGCCGGCGCGCAGGAGCGCGCCGGCGTGCCGCCGCTTCAGCTCGGCGCTCCCCGGCTCGCGCTGGACCGCCAGGCCGTACTGCGCGGCGGCCGCCTCCCAGTCGCCGCTCCGTTCGTACAGCTCGGCCAGCCGCACCCGCGCCCGGGAGAAGCCGGGCTGGTCGGCCAGCGCGTCCTTCAGCGTCTGCCGCGCCTCGTCGAGCCGGCCCGCGCCGGCGAAGGCGTCGGCGAGCATGACCGACGCGTCGGAGACGCCCGGCTGCTCCACCTGCAGGCGCTGGAAGGCATCGATCGCCTTCGCGTAGAGCCGTCGGCGCAGGTACATGCGGCCCAGCGAGTAGTGCAGCGTCGGATCGACGACGTTGTCGGCGTCGGCCTGCTCGAGGTTCGCGATGGCGCGCGTCGTGAACTCCTCGGGCGTCGTGCCGAGCCCGAGCGCGGACCCCGCCGCCGGCTGGTCCGACAGCGCCGCGTAGACCAGGCCCAGGATGCGGTGCGCCTCCCGGTTCGTGGCGTCGATGGCCAGCGCCTGGCCGGCCCAGTCGATCGCCTCCTTCGCGCGGTCCTGGCGCGCGTAGAGCGCCGCCAGCTCGGCCCGGATCTCGGCGCCCTCGGGGTCCAGCTGCGCGGCCCGCTTGTAGGCGGCCACGGCCCCCTCGGTGTCGCCCTCGCTCTCGAGACGCCGGCCGGTGATGAACTGGAAATACGCCTCGGCCGTGCGGCCGGTGGCCGACGCGGGCGCCTGGGTGGCCGGCGCTTGAGCCCGGGCGGGCGCCTGGAGGACGGCGCCGAGCAGGAGAACGGTCAGCAAGCTCATGGAAGCGGTCGTGTCCTTCCGATCCTTTCACAGCGCAGCAGGCCTTATCAATCGACAATTGGCAATCAGCAATCGGCAATGTATAGTCACTGGGTCCGCCCCCTGGAGGATCACCCGTCATGACTGTCGACCCAGAGCTGCTTGAGATTCTCGCCTGCCCCGCCTGCAAGACGCCGGTCGAGCTGGTCAAGGACGGCACGGCGCTCAAGTGCCGCCAGTGCAACCGGGTCTACCCGATCAAGGACGACATCCCGGTGATGCTCATCGAGGAAGCGACCGTCGAGCCGTAGCGGCTGCACGCCGAGCCATGTCCCCTGCCCTCGTCCACCCGTCCTCCCCGGCCGCGCGCCTCGAGCAGGTCGCCTACGGTGGACTGCTGGCGGTCGTGGCGACCGTGTACTTCTCGATTGCGGTCGCCGAGATCTTCCTCGCGGTGACCCTGCTTTGCTGGATCGCGCTCCTCGTCGTGGGGCGCGAGCGCCCGGAGCTGCCGCCGTTCGCGTGGCCGCTCGCGGGCTACATGGCCTGGACGCTGCTCGCCGTCGCGTTCTCGCTGCACCCGGCGCGCAGCCTCAGCGACCAGCGCGAGCTGCTGCTGTTCCTGATCGTCCCCGCCGTCTACCGCATCGCCCGCGGCAGGCGGGCGCTCACCGTGCTCGAGGTGCTGATTTCGATCGGCGCGATCAGCGCGCTGATCGGCGTGTTCGAGTACGGCGTGCTCAACTACGACACGCTCGGCCGGCGCCCACAGGGCACGCTGGGCCACTACATGACCTACTCGGGCACGCTGATGCTGGCCATCGGCGCCGCCACCGCGCGCGTCCTCTTCCGCAAGGAGAGGCGCACCTGGCCGGCGCTCGTGCTGCCGGTGCTGGTCGTGGCCCTGTCGCTGACCTTCACGCGAAGCGCGTGGGTCGGCGCCTGCGTGGCGGTGGGCCTGCTCTTCGTGCTCAAGGACCTGCGGCTGCTGGGCGTGCTCCCCGTCCTCGCCGCCATCTTCTTCGCGACGGCGCCGGCCGCGCTCACCGCGCGCGTGTACTCCACGTTCAACCTGAACGACCCGACCAACCGCGACCGGCTGGCCATGGCGCAGGCCGGGCTCCACATGGTGCGCGACCATCCGATCTTCGGCCTGGGACCCGCCATGGTGGCCGAGGTCTACCCGGAGTACCGCGAGCCGGACGCGGTCGAGCCGCTCAACCCGCACCTGCACAACGTGCCGATGGAGATCGCCGCCGAGCGGGGCCTGCCGGCGCTCGCGCTCTGGATCTGGTTCGTGCTGGCCGCGGCGCTCGCCCTGTGGCGGCGGTTCCGCAACGGGCCCTACCCGGCGCTCGCCGGCGCCGGCCTCGCCGCCCTGGCGAGCATGCTGGCCGCCGGCCTGTTCGAGTACAACTTCGGTGACTCCGAGTTCCTGATCCCGTTCCTCGTCCTCATCACGCTGGTCTTCGCGGCCGAGCGGGGGGACCGGGACGCGGCCGTGCCCGCGCCGTGACGTCCGCGAGCGCACGTGAGGTCGTCTCGCGCCTGGCGGGCCGCTCCGTGCTCGTCCTCGGCGACCTCATGCTCGACCACTTCGTCGTCGGGCGCGTCACCCGGATCTCGCCCGAGGCGCCCGTGCCCGTCGTGCGGTTCGAGCGCGAGGAGTACCGCCTGGGCGGCGCCGCCAACGTCGCCGCCAACCTCGTGTCCCTCGGCGCCCGCGTCACGGTCGTCGGCGTGGTCGGCGCCGACCCCGCGGCCGACCGCCTGCGGGAGCTGCTGGCGCGCGCCGGCATCCCCGCCGACGGCGTCCTCACCGACCCGTCCCGCCCGACGACGACCAAGACGCGCGTGGTCACGGAGCGGAACCAGCAGGTCTCGCGGATCGACTACGAGAGCGACGTCGACCTCCAGGCCGAGGTCGAAGCGAAGGTCGCGGCGGCCCTCGAGGCCGCGGCGGCATCGGCCGACGCCGTCGTCGTGTCCGACTACCTGAAGGGCACGGTGACGCGCGGCGTCGCCGGGCGGGCCATCGAGGCCGCGCGCGCGCGCGGCGTGCCCGTCGTCGTCGACCCCAAGGTGCCGCACGTCGATCGGTACGGCGGCGCCACCCTGGTGACGCCCAACCACCACGAGGCGGAGGCGGTCACGCTGCTGCCCATCCGGACGCCGGACGAGGCGCGGGAGGCCGCGCGCGCGTTCCGGGCGCGCGCCGGGTGCGACGCCGTCCTGATCACCCGCGGCGAGCACGGCATGTGGCTGCTCGATGCCGGCGGCGCCGAGCACGGCCTCGCCGCCGCCGCGCGCGAGGTGTCCGACGTCACGGGCGCCGGCGACACCGTCACGGCGACCATCGCCCTCGGCCTGGCCGCCGGCGCGTCCCTCCTCGACGCCGCCACGCTCGCCAACCACGCCGCCGCCATCGTCGTCGGCAAGTTCGGCCCGGCGACAGTCACGCGGGAAGAGCTGCTGGGATCGTTGTAGACGGTGCTCGGTAGACGGTACTGGGTACTGGGTCCTGGGTACTCGGAACAAGAGAACCAGTGAACCCGAGAACCCCCGAACTTCCCGAACCTACTCCGTACAGTTGTTGGAAACCAACAGCAGTTCAGGGAGGGGCTTGAGCGCGAGGACGCTGCCGATCTTCACGTCGAAGACCGGCCGGCGGGCGACGATGCAAGTGTGGCCGGGCAGCTGGCTCTCGATCTCGTCGTAGTCCTTCCTGGTTATCAGGCAGTACGTCTCCCCATCCCGGAAGACGTCCACCACGGCCTTCGGCTCGAAGAGCTCCATCACCGGCCGGTGCAGGTAGTAGACGAGGCTCGGCAGCGCCAGGTGGTAGTAGGCGACGCGGGCCGACCCGCTCGCGGTCTGGGCGATGCGCGCCGCCATGGCCGGCACGGGCTGGTACTTCCGGAAGCTGGGCAGCGCCTGCGCCACGAAGATCCAGTTGATCGCGACGGCCGCGACGCCGAGGACGGCGACGGCGCCGAACGTCCGGCGGCGCGCGGCGAGCCCGACGGCCGCGAGGCCGGCCAGGATGGCCACCCAGCTCGTCAGCGTCGCGCCGGCGATCGCGTACACCCGCTCGGCCGAGGCGAACAGGAAGAGGATGCCGCCGCCGACGGCGGCGAGGATCGCGCCGGCGCCGCACGTCATCCAGCGGACGAGCGGCGGCGTCCCGCCCCGCCGGTCCGCGACCGCCTCGGCGAGGAACGCGCCGATGAGGGCGGCGACGGCCGACACGGCCGGGAAGATGTACAGATCCTGCTTGGTGCGCGAGAGGGTGAAGAAGCCGACGATCACCGCGATCCAGACGAGGAGCAGCGTCGTCAGCCGCCCCGGGCGCGCCGCGGCCGCGCCGCGCCGGCCGCGCGCGGCCCACGCCGCGCGCCCGAGGAACCAGAGCGCCGCCGGGAGGAACACCGACCACGGAAACAAGTCGGTCAGCAGCACCGGCACGTAGAAGAACGGCCCGCGGCCGCCCGCCATGTTGCCGTAGGGCGCGGCGTACCGGCCCAGGTTCTCGTCGATGAAGAACTTCCGGATGTACACGCCGCCGTGCTGGGCGTAGAGGACCGCGTACCACGGCACGACGATCGCCGCGACGATCAGGATGCCCGTCGGGATCATGAAGCGGCGGAGGTCGCCGAGCCGCCGCTCGAGCGCGAGATAGACGACGATCACGAGCCCGGGCAGCACCACGCCGATGGGGCCCTTGGTCATGAAGGCGAGCCCCATCGAAACGTACATCCACGCGAGGTGCCGGCGCCGCCGCTCCGGCTGGCTCTCGGCCAGCACGAGGAACAGAAGCGTGAGCGCCATGAACATCGTGACCCAGACGTCGATGAAGATCCGCCGCGCGAACATGACGACGCGCGGCGCCGACGCCACGGCCAGCCCGGCCATCAGGCCCGCTTCGAGCGAGAACGCCCGGCGCGCGATCAGGACCGTCGCCAGGATCAGCGTGAGGGCCCCGAGCGTGATCGCCACCCGCTCGGTCACCACCGAGACGCCGAACACACGGTAGAAGCCGGCGACGACCCAGTAGCTGAGCGGCGGCTTGTTGAAGCGCGGCGCGGCGTTGAAGCTCGGGTTGACGTAGTCGCCGGTCTCGACCATCTGGCGCGGCGTCTCGACGTAGAACGCCTCGTTGGCGTCCCAGATCGCGGAGTCGCCGAGCCCCACGAAGTAGGGCACGACCGCGAGGGCGAGCAGGACGACGAGGATGGCGCGGCGCATCAGTGCCTGAAATGCCTCCGCCCGGTGAAGACCATGGCGAGGCCGTGCTCGTCGGCCGCCGCGATCACCTCCGGGTCGCGCTTCGACCCGCCCGGCTGCACGACGGCCGTCGCGCCCGCCGCGGCCACCTCGTCGAGGCCGTCACGGAACGGGAAGAAGGCGTCCGAGGCCGCCACCGAGCCCGTCAGCGTGCCGGCCGCCTTCATCTGCGCGACCTTCGCCGCGTCGACGCGGCTCATCTGCCCGGCGCCGATGGCGAGCGTGCGGTTGGCGGTGGTGAAGATGATGGCGTTCGACTTCACGTGCGCGCAGATCCTCCAGGCGAAGCGCAGCGCCTGCCACTCCTCGGGCGTCGGCCGGCGGACGGTGGCGACGACCAGCCCCTCGGGCCCGGGCCACTCGTCCCGCGCCTCGAGCACGCGGTCGCGCGCCTGCACGAGCAGCGCGCCCAGGATCCCGCGCACGTCGCGGCTGCCCTCGCGCTCGAGCGCGGCGAAGTCCGCGACGACGACGCGCATGTTCTTCTTCTCGGCCAGGATGGCGCGGGCCGCCGCGTCCACGCCGGGGGCCACGACGGCCTCGATGAACGTCGACGCGATCGCGGCCGCGGTCAAGGCGTCCACCGGACGGTTCAGCCCGACGATGCCGCCGAAGGCCGAGACGGCGTCGGCGTCGCGCGCGCGCACGTAGGCCTCGGCGATCGAGCCGCCCGTCGCGGCGCCGCAGGGGTTCGTGTGCTTGATCACGGCCGCGGCCGGCTCGTTGAACTCGAGCACGATCCGGGCCGCGGCGTCGAGGTCCAGCAGGTTCGTGTAGGACAGCCCCTTCCCCTGCAGCACCGTCGCCGCGCCGAGCCCCGATCCGGAGCCGTCGGCGTACCACGCCGCCGGCTGGTGCGGGTTCTCGCCGTAGCGCAGGTCGCCGACCTTCCGGCCGGTCACGTCCAGCGTCGCGGGGAGTCCGCTCTGCGGCGCGCGCAGGAACTCGCCCGACGGCTCGGCGGTCACGCCGGCGAGCGTCGCGGCGATCATCCGGTCGTAGGCCGCCGTGTGCGCGAAGGCCTTCTGGGCGAGCGCGAACCGGAACGCCGGCGGCGGCCCGCCCGGCTGGCCGAGCGCCTCGAGCACGCGCGGGTAGTCGGCCGGGTCGACGACCACCAGGACGTCGCGAAAATTCTTGGACGCCGCGCGCACCAGGCTCGGACCGCCGATGTCGATCTGCTCGATCAGCCCGTCGAAGGGGGTGGACGGGTCGGCCGCCGCGCGCGCGAACGGATACAGGTTCACGACCACCAGATCGACGGCCCGGATGCCCTGACGGCCCAGGGCCGCCAGGTCGTCGGGCCGGTCGCGCCGGGCCAGGATGCCGGCGTGGATCGCCGGGTGCAGGGTCTTCACCCGGCCGTCCATCATCTCGGGAAAGCCGGTGACATCGGACACGTTGACGACGGGCAGGCCGGCGTCGGCGAGGGCGCGGGCGGTCCCGCCGGTCGAGACGAGCTCGACCCCGTGGGCCGCAAGGCCCTTGGCGAAACCGGCCAGGCCGGTCTTGTCGGATACGCTGAGAATGGCTCGCATGGTCTGTCTTGACAAGCTCCAGTGAGGCTGGCTACTATTGCGCCCGGCGCTGGCGGGTCGGCGCCGGGCGATGAGACCGCAGTCGCGGTCTTTTTTTGTGCCCCGCCGCCGCGGTGACGCGGACCGGCGGAACCGGCGAATCAAGCGGCGCTTCGCGCCGCGCAAGGCAAGGCAGGAAAAGCACGATGCGCATCACAGGCAAGGTCAAGTGGTTCAACAACGCCAAGGGTTACGGCTTCATCGAGCGTGATTCGGGGAGCGATGTGTTCGTTCATTTCTCCGCGATTCAGGGCAACGGCTTCCGCACGCTCGAGGAAGGCCAGGCGGTCGAGTTCGAGATCGTTGACGGCCCGAAGGGCCCGCAGGCCGGAAACGTCACGAAGCCGGCATCCGAATAGCGCCGCTTCGCCTGCCCCGGATCGGCCGCCCCGGTCCGGGGCGTTTTCGTGTACGGGCCGGTCATTTCCCCTTCGGCCCCTTCCCTTTCGTTCCCTTCGCCGACAGCGCGATCTTGCCGTCCTTCTCGGTGACCCTGAAGGCCACCTCCTCGCTGCCGGAGTCCCGGATCTTCTTGACCTGGTCGCGCACCAGGGCCGCGAACTTGTGGAAGGGGACGACGTCGTGGCCGCCCGTGCGCCGGGCGTCCATGACCGACTCGTACAGGCTATGGAGCTTGTCCATCTCCCGCATCGGGTCGGAGAACGACGTGGCGTGGAGCACTCGCTTGTCGGGCTGCGGGCGTCCGCCGGGCGGGGCCTCCCCGCCGCGTGGCATCAACGGACCGGCCCGTCCTTCCTCCTTCGCCCGCAGCGCCCGATCCCACAGATCGACGAACGAGTGATAGCGGGCCTGCAGCGTCGAGAAGCGGAACCGCTCCATCGAGCCCTGGATGTGGCCGCGGTCCCAGCGCTTCACGAGCGCGTCCACGCGACCGCGGGTCTCCCACGGCGGCCGCGGCAGCCGGCCGGCGAAGAACATGTTGTACTCCGCCTCCAGCCGCTTCAGCTCCGCTTCGAGCACCTGCAGATCGCGCCTGATATCTCCTTCGTCTACCACGATTGCGGGTCTCGCCAGGTCACCGGATGAGCAGCCACAACAGCGGGAGCCACAGCTCCCGCGCGTACGGCACCGGCTGGTCGTCGAGCAGCACCTCGGACGCGTCGAGCCGGCCGATGATCTCCCAGAGCTCGCGCACGCGGAGGACGTCCGCCGAGCTGAACCGCGCGCGGTGACACGGCTCGCCGCCCGTGCCGGCCTCGCGGTACTCCTCCGAGGCCCGCGCCAGCTCCAGGGCGCGCGGGTAGTCGGGACCCTCGAACGCCGGGAACACCAGCGTCAGCGAGAACGGCCGCGGCGAGGTCCCGAAGAGGGCCGCAGCCAGGCGCGGATCGAGCGCGGCGAGTTCCTCGTCGGTCGGCGTTTCGGGCAGGTCGACGTACGGCCAGAACCGCTCGACCGGCCGGTACTCCGGCGCGTCGTGCCCGGCGTCGTGGCGGTCGGTGGCGGGAACAGGCTGGTCGCTCATGGGTCGCAGGACTCGCAGTTTCGGCGCGTCCGTGATGGTATCCTGAATGCCAGCCGTGAGCCAACTCCTGCGCCTCATCCCCTCCATCGAGCAGCTGCGCCAGCGCGACCGCGTGCGGGCGCTCGAGGCGCGCTACGGCCGGGAGGCCGTCGTCGCCGGGCTGCGCGAGGAGGCCGACGCGCTGCGGACGCGCCTGGCGTCGGGGGCGCCGGGCATCGCGACCGCGGACGAGGCCGCCGACGGGATCGAGCGCGGCCTCGAGACGCGCCTCGCCGCGCGCCAGCGGCCGTCGCTCGCGCGCGCCGTCAACGCCACGGGCGTCATCGTCCACACGAACCTGGGACGGGCGCCGCTCGCCGGCGCCGCGGCGCGGCGCGTCGCCGAGATCGCGGCCGGCTACACCAACCTCGAGTACGACCTCGCGGCGGGCGGGCGCGGCCGGCGCGACGCGCACGCCGAGCGGCTCCTCTGCCTGCTCACCGGCGCCGAGGCCGCCGTCGTCGTCAACAACAACGCCGCGGCGACCATGCTGACGCTCGCGGCGCTGGCCGCCGGCCGCGAGGTCGTCATCTCGCGCGGCGAGCTGGTCGAGATCGGCGGCGGGTTCCGCGTGCCGGACGTGATGGCGCAGTCGGGCGCGATCCTGCGCGAGGTCGGCACCACCAACCGGACGCGCGCGGCCGACTACGCCGCCGCCGTCAGCGAGCGCACCGGCCTCATCCTGCGGGTCCACCCGTCCAACTTCCGCGTCGAGGGGTTCACCGAACGCCCGACGCTGGATGAGGTGGTGGCCGTGGGCCGGCAGGTCGGCGTGCCGGTCTTCGAGGACCTGGGCAGCGGCTGGCTCGGCGGGCCCGCCGGCGAGCCCGGCGGCCCCCTCGCCGACGAGCCCGTCGTCGGCGCGAGCGTGCGGGCGGGCGTGCACGTCGCGTCGTTCAGCGGAGACAAGCTGCTCGGCGGCCCCCAGGCGGGGCTCATCGTGGGCCGCGAGGACGCCCTGCGCCGGATCCGCACGCACCCGCTGATGCGCGCGTTCCGCGTGGACAAGATGACCTATGCCGCGCTCGAGGCGACGCTGCAGGAGCACCTCGCCGGGCGCGCGGACGCCACCGTGCCCGTGGCGCGGATGATCGCCGCGACGGCCGACGCCATCGGCGCGCGCGCCGAGGCGCTGGCCGGCCGGCTTCGCCCGGCCGGCTTCACCGCCGAGATCGTGAACGGCGCCTCCACGATCGGCGGCGGCAGCGCGCCGGGCTCCGCGCTCCCCACCCGTCTCGTCTCGCTCGGCCTTTCCGGTGACACGCCGGCCGCCCTCGAGGCGCGGCTCCGCCGCCTCGACCCGCCCGTCATCGCGCGCATCGAGCGCGATCGCCTGCTGCTGGATCTCAGAACGGTGCTGCCGGAAGAAGACGACGAGCTGGCGCGGTTGCTGAGCCAGCTCGTCTAGCAGCGGTCAGGGGTCGGCGGTCAGCGGTCAGGAAGAGCGAGAGAGCGGAGCGGGGCGTTGGGGTCCCCGCGAGCGACCGAGCCAGGCGGGGTGCAGGGGGCCCCGCCGATCAATCAAAAGATGCTGGAGACCGACTGCGCCGCGAGGTCGAGCACCTGCGTCGGCAGCACGCCGAGGTAGAAGATCGCGACGACGGCGAACGAGAGCGCGGCCATCGCCAGGCGCGGCACCTTCGACTCCTGCGGCGCCTCGGCCGGCTGCTCGGTCATGTACATCATCACGATGATGCGCAGGTAGAAGAAGACGGACACGACGCTCGACAGCACGCCGATGATGGCCAGGGCGTACTGCTGCTGCTGCACGGCGGCGTAGAAGATGTACCACTTCCCGATGAAGCCCGCCGTCGGCGGGAACCCGCCGAGCGAGAGCAGGAAGACAGCCATCAGGGCGGCCAGGCCGGGCCGCCGGTACCACAGGCCCGTGAAGTCCTTCAGCTCGTCGTGCGCGTGCTCCCGCGTGGCCAGCAGGGCGACGACGCCGAAGGCCCCGAGGTTGGTCACCGCGTAGGCCAGCAGGTAGAAGAGCACGGCGGCCTTGCCCGTCGACGGGTCGCCGCCGGGCAGGCCCGCGGCGACGATGCCGACCAGGATGAAGCCCGCGTGCGCGATGCTCGAGTAGGCGAGCATGCGCTTCACGTTGGTCTGCGCCACCCCGACGACGGTGCCGAGGATCATCGTCAGAACGGCGATCCACCAGAGCACCGGCACCCAGCTCGTGCTGAGCGGCTCGAACGCCGACAGGAACACGCGCACGAAGGCGGCGAATGCCGCCGCCTTCACGGCCGTGGACATGAAGCCGGTGACGATGGTGGGCGCGCCCTGGTAGGCGTCGGGCGTCCACATGTGGAACGGCACCGCCGAGACCTTGAAGGCGAACCCGATCATGAGCAGGCCGACGCCCAGCAGGGCGATCACCGACGGGTGCATCGCCTGCGCGGCCACCAGGGGGCCCAGTTGGGCGAGGCGCGTCGATCCGGTCTCGGCGAACGTGAGCGCGATGCCGTAGAGGAAGAACGCGCTCGAGAAGGCGCCGAGCAGGAAGTACTTGAACGACGCCTCCGCGCCCGTCGGGCTCGTCCGCCGGATGCCGGTGAGCACGTAGACCGAGAGCGAGAAGATCTCCAGCGCGATGAAGATGACGAGGAGGTCGGTGGCCGCGGCCATCAGCATCATGCCCGCGAGCCCGAACAGCACCAGCGCGTAGTACTCGCCGGCCGGAATCTGCTCGCGCTCGACGATCTCGCTCGACAGGAGGATCGTCAGGATGCCGATGATCGCGAGCACGACGTTGACGAACAGCGCGAAGTTGTCGGACTTCACCACCTCGAACGCGACCGCCCCCCGGTCCCACAGGAACACCGAGGCCACGATGGCGCCGGCCAGGCCGATGAGCCCGAGCCCGCTCGGGATCCGCTCGCCCGGCTCGCGGAAGGCCTCGGCCACCATGGCCGCGACGGCGGAGAGCGTGACGATCAGAATCGGGATGACGGCAGCCAGATCGCTCATGATGCGGTGTCCACGAAAGCGGTACGGGGGCGGGCGGCACGGGGCGCGGCGGCCTCACGGGCGATGACCGGGAGGTCGATGTCCCCCTCGTTCAGCACCACGGCGGACCGGTGCTCCTCCATGCGCTCGATGATCTTCGTGACCGACGGCGTCATCGGCTTCAGGAACGGTCCCGGCATCACGCCCATCACGATCGCCATGGCGATCAGGGGCACGAGCACCCACGCCTCGCGCGCCGAGAGGTCGGGCAGGTTCCGGTTCTTCTCGTTGGTCACCGGCCCGTAGTTCACGCGCTGGAACATCCAGAGCATGTAGACGGCCGACAGGATCACGCCCGATGCCGCGACGGCCGCGAAGCGCCAGTTCCAGAGGAACGCGCCCATCAGGATCAGGAACTCGCCGACGAACCCGTTGAGCCCCGGCAGCGCGATGGACGACAGCGTGATCACCAGGAAGGCCGCGCTCAGCCGCGGCATCACCTTCTTCAGGCCGCCGAACTCGGAGATGAGCCGCGTGTGCCGGCGTTCGGACAGCATGCCGACGATGAGAAACAGCGCGCCGGTGCTGACGCCGTGGTTCAGCATCTGGTACACGGCGCCCTCGACGCCCTGCAGGTTCAGGGCGCAGATGCCGAGCACCACGAAGCCCAGGTGGCTCACCGAGGAGTAGGCCACCAGCTTCTTCAGGTCGGGCTGCACCATGGCGACGAGCGCGCCGTACACGATCCCGATGACGGCCAGGCCGGCCAGGTACGGCGCGAAGTAGAGCGCCGCGTCCGGAAACAGCGGGAAGGCGAAGCGCAGCAGGCCGTAGGTGCCCATCTTCAGCATCACGCCGGCCAGGATGACCGAGCCCGCCGTCGGCGCCTCGACGTGCGCGTCGGGCAGCCACGTGTGGAACGGGAACAGCGGCACCTTGATCGCGAACGCCAGGGCGAAGGCCAGGAAGAACCAGAACTCCTGCCGCGGGCTCATGTGCAGCTGGTAGAGCTCCACCAGGTCGAAGCTGTACTTCCCCGCCGGGCTCTGGCTGTGCAGGTACGCGAGCCCGAGGATGGCGATGAGCATCAGCACGCTCCCCGCCATCGTATAGAGGATGAACTTCACCGCCGCGTACACGCGCCGGTCGTAGCCCCAGATCCCGATGAGGAAGTACATCGGGATGAGCATCGCGTCCCAGAACAGGTAGAAGAGGAAGAGGTCGATCGACACGAAGACGCCGAGCATCGCCGTCTCGAGCGCCAGCATGAAGAAGGCGAACTCCTTCACCTTCTTCCCGACCGACCGCCACGCCCCGAGCAGCGCCAGCGGCGTCAGGAAGCCCGTCAGCACCACCAGCAGCAGGCTGATGCCGTCCACCCCGATGTGGTACGAGATGCCGAAGGCCGGGAGCCACGTGTGGTGCTCCTGGAACTGGTACTCGGCCGACGTCGGGTCGAACCGGGCCCACAGCGCGAGCGTCAGCAGGAAGGCGACCAGCGAGAAGCCCAGCGCCAGCCGGCGCACCAGCTCGTCGCGCTCGCCGTCCCGCCCGACGAGGAGCACCAGCAGCCCGCCGGCGAGCGGCAGGAAGACGATGGCGGTCAGCAGGGGGAATGACATTAGGGCCACAGGTAGTACCCCACGATGACGACGACTCCCATGAAGAGGGCCGCGGCCGAGACGCGGACCGACCCGGTCTGCAGCCGGCGCAGCAGCCCGGCGCCGGCCCGGACGGTGATCCCGGCGCCGTTCACCGTGCCGTCGATGACGCCGGCGTCCACCACCTTCCAGAGGACGCCGGTCGACAGGCGTTTGATCGGCTGCACGATCGTCGCGTCGTACAGCTCGTCCACGTAGTACTTGTGCAGCAGCAGCCGGTGCAGGCCCGCGAACCGCCGGGCGGCCGCGTCGGCGGCGTCACGCCGCTTCAGGAAGAAGAACGCGGCGATCCCGATGCCCGCCAGCGCCAGCACCGTCGAGATCGCCATGAGGCCGTACTCGGTCGAGGCCGGCACGGCCGCGCCCTCGGCCGGCGCCTCGGGCGGGGCTTCGATTGGCTCGGGCGCCCGCACCTCGTGCAGCGCCGTCACCGGGCCGTGCGCCTCGAAGCTCGGCTCGAGGAACCGCTCGATCCGGTTCTCGCCGCCGAGCACGTGCGGCACGCCCACGTAGCCGGCCAGCACCGACCCGATCGCCAGCAGGATCAGCGGCACCGCCATCGACGGCGGCGCGTCGTGCAGGTGATGGTGGCCGCCGTGACCGCCGTGGCCGCCCGCCTCCGCCGCCCGCTCCCCGTGGAACGTGAGGAACACGAGCCGGAACATGTAGACGGCGGTCAGCAGCGCCGTCGCGACGCCGATGCCCCACAGGATCGGGAACCCGGCCGTGTAGGTGCGGAAGAGGATCTCGTCCTTGCTGAAGAAGCCCGAGAAGAGCGGCACGCCCGAGATGGCCAGCGTCGCCGCGAGGAACGTCCAGTAGGTCACCGGCAGCTCGCGCTTGAGGCCGCCCATCTTGCGCATGTCCTGCTCGCCGGCCAGCGCGTGGATCACCGCGCCGGAGCCGAGGAACAGCAGCGCCTTGAAGAAGGCGTGGGTCATCAGGTGGAAGATGCCCGCGGCCCAGGCGCCCGCGCCCATCGCCAGGAACATGTAGCCGAGCTGCGACACGGTCGAGTAGGCCAGCACGCGCTTGATGTCGTTCTGCACGAGCCCGATCGTGCCGGCCATGAGCGCGGTCACGGCGCCGACGACGGCCACGACGGCGAGCGTCTCCGGGGCGTGGCCGAAGAGCACGGCGTTCCGCCCGATCATGTACACGCCCGCCGTCACCATCGTCGCGGCGTGGATCAGGGCGGAGACCGGCGTCGGGCCCTCCATGGCGTCGGGCAGCCAGATGTAGAGGGGGATCTGCGCGGACTTGCCGGTGGCGCCGACGAAGAGCAGCAGCGTGATGAGCGTGAGCGTGCCGCCCGCGACCTCGCGCGGCATCGGGGCCACCAGGCCGGCGAGCTGCTGGAAGTCGAGCGTGCCGAAGTGGGCGAAGATCAGCAGCACGCCCAGCAGAAAGCCGAAGTCGCCGACGCGGTTGACGATGAACGCCTTCTTGCCCGCCTCGGCCGCCGACGGCTTCTGGAACCAGAAGCCGATGAGGAGGTAGGAGCAGAGCCCCACGCCCTCCCAGCCGACGAACATCACCACGAAGTTCGCGGCCAGCACCAGCACGAGCATGAACGAGGCGAACAGGTTCAGGTACGAGAAGTACCGCGCGTACTCGCTGTCGGTCTCCTCGTGCATGTACCCGATCGAGTAGATGTGGATGAGCGCGCCGATGCCCGTGACCACGAGCACCATCACGGTCGCGAGCTGGTCGAGCCGCAGCGCGAACGAGACGTCGAGATCGCCCACCTCGATCCAGCGGTAGACGATCTGCTCGACCGGCGCGCCGTGGCCGAAGAGGAGCGGCCACGTGGCGGTGGCGGCCACGGCGAACGAGGCCACCATGACGCCGCAGGCCACCGCGCCCGACACCGTCTTCGACAGGCGGCGGCCGACGGCGGCGTTGACGACGAATCCGAGGAACGGCAGCAGCGGTATCAGCAGCAGCACGGGCCTACCACCTGAGCGACGTGAAGGCGTCGGGGTTGAGCGTTTCCCGTTGCCGGAAGAGGGCGATCACGATGGCGAGGCCGACGGCCGCCTCGGCCGCGGCCACGGTCATCACGAAGAACACGATGATCTGTCCGTCGACGGTGCCCAGAAAGCGGCCGGCCGCCACGAACGTCAGGTTGACGGCGTTCAGCATGATCTCGATCGACAGGAGCAGCGTGATGACGTTCCGCCGCAGGAACACCCCGGCCGTGCCGATCGAGAACAGGATGGCCGACAGCACCAGGTAGTTGTTGAAGGTGACCACGGGCTACGACTCCTTCCGCGCCATGACGATGGCGCCGACGAGCGCCACCAGGATCAGGACCGACGTGGCCTCGAAGGCGAACCGGTAGTCGGTGAAGAGCACCTGCCCGATGAGCCGCACCGAGCTCATGTCGGCGAGCTGGCCGGGCGGCGTCATCGTCCCCATGCGGCGCAGCGCCCACGCCAGCTCGATCGCCAGCGCGACGGACAGCGCGGCGCCGAAGCGGCGCACCCCGGCCCCGCCGAACAGACGCGCGGGGTCCTCGCGCGGCACGTTGAGCAGCATCACCACGAACAGGAAGAGCACCATGATGGCGCCGCCGTAGATGATGATCTGCGTCACCGCCAGGAACGGCGCGTTGAGCAGCACGTACAGGCCGGCCAGCGCCATGAACGACACGATGAGCAGCAGCACGCTGTACATCGGGTGGCGCTGCCCGACGACCAGCACCGAGGCGGCAATCGCCACGGCGCCCAGCAGGTAGAAGAGGTAGACATCCATGGCGGTCAATCAGCCCAGGTACACCACGAAGCCGGCGGTCACGATCAGGTTCACCACCGCCAGGGGCAGCAGGAACTTCCAGCCGAAGGCCATCAGCTGGTCGTAGCGGTAGCGCGGCAGCGTCCAGCGCATCCACACGTAGAAGAACAGCAGCACGAACGCCTTCACCAGGAACCACAGCCACCCGAATGACGCCGGCACGAACGGACCGTGCCATCCGCCCAGGTAGAGGTCGGTCGCCACGGCCGAGACGGTCACCATGTTGATGTACTCCGCGAGGAAGAACATCGCGAAGCTCATGCTGCTGTATTCGGTGTGGTAGCCGGCGACCAGCTCCTGCTCGGCCTCCGGGAAGTCGAACGGCGCGCGGTTGGTCTCGGCGATGCCCGCGCACATGAAGATGAAGAAGCCCACGATCTGCGGGAAGACGTTCCAGCGCGGGATGACGTGCCACCAGTAGCCGGCCTGGGTGTCCACGATGGTGCGCAGCGACAGCGAGCCCGCCAACATCACGATGGCCGCGATCGCCAGGCCGTAGCTCAGCTCGTAGCTGATCATCTGCGCCGAGGAGCGCAGCGCGCCGAGCAGCGAGGTACTTGCTGTTCGAGCTCCAGCCCGCCAGCACGATGCCGTAGATGCCCATCGACGTGATGGCGAAGATCACGAGCAGCGCCACGTTCACGTCGGCCACGCCCAGCTCGATCGGCTCCCTGAGCAGGCCGAACAGCGTCGTCTCGGCGCCGAAGGGCACCACGGCGAAGGCCGCGAACGCCGCGGCCGCCGAGAGCATGGGCGCGATCGAGAAGAGGAGCGCGTCGGCCGCCTTCGGCCGCAGCTCCTCCTTGAACATCAGCTTGATCACGTCCGCGAACGGCTGCAGCAGCCCCTTCGGCCCGACCAGGTAGGGCCCGAACCGCTGCTGGATGGCGCCCGCCACCTTGCGCTCCATGTAGACCATGGCGGCGGCCGACAGCAGGAGGCAGGTGAAGACGATCAGGATCAGGATGATCTGCGCGATCGCCTGCTGGTAGGTGCTGATGAACTCGATCATGATCGTCAACCGTCAGTGCGCCGCGACGCGGCCCGACGCCCGCCAGTCCGCCGGCAGCGTGCACCGGCCCTCGCGGACGTGCGCCTCGTACTCGTGCCGGAAGTGCTTCACCGTCGTCAGCGCGGGCGCGATGGCCGCGTCGCCGAACGGGCACAGCGTCTTGCCGCCGATGTTGTTGGCGATGGTCGTGATGAGGTCGATGTCCTGCATCCGGCCCTCGCCCCGCTCGATGCGCGAGATGAGCTTGTAGAGCCAGTCCGTGCCCTCGCGGCAGGGCGTGCACTTGCCGCACGACTCGTGCCGGTAGAAGTGCAGCAGGTTCTCGGCGAGCCAGACCATGCAGGTCGTGTCGTCGAGCACCATGATGGCCGCCGAGCCCAGCATCGAGCCGGCCTGCGCCACCGCGTCGAAGCTCGCCGGGATGTCGAGCTGGTCGGGCATCAGGATCGGCACCGACGAGCCGCCCGGGATCACGGCCTTCAGCTGCCGCCCGTCGCGCACGCCGCCCGCGTAGTCGTAGACGAGCTCCTTGAGCGTCGTCTTCATCGTCGCTTCGTAGACGCCGGGGCGCTGGACGTGCCCGCTGACGCAGTAGAGCTTCGGCCCGGTGTTCTTCTCGACGCCGAGGCTCTTGTACCAGTCGACGCCGTTGAGGATGAGCGGCGGCACGTTGCTGAGCGTCTCGACGTTGTTGACCGCCGTCGGGCAGTTGTAGATGCCCGACACGGCCGGGAACGGTGGCTTGATGCGCGGCTGCGCGCGCTTGCCCTCGAGCGACTCGATGAGCGCCGTCTCCTCGCCGGCCTCGTAGGCCCCGGCGCCGCGGTGCACGTAGATGTCGCAGTCGAAGCCCGTGCCGAAGATGTTCTTGCCCAGGTAGCCGGCCTTGTAGGCCGCCTCGAGCTGCTGCTCGAGCACCTGCTGCACGTGGTAGAACTCGCCGCGGATGTAGATGTAGGCGACCTTCGCCCCGATCGCGTAGCAGCCGATCGCGCAGCCCTCGAAGACCAGGTGCGGATTGCGCTCCATCAGGACGTGGTCCTTGAACGTCCCCGGCTCGCTCTCGTCGGCGTTGCAGGCGATGTACTTCGGCTTCGAGGAGTCCTTCGGGATGAAGCTCCACTTCATGCCCGTCGAGAAGCCGGCGCCGCCGCGGCCCCGGAGGCCGGAGGCCTTCACCAGGTCGATCACCTCGTCGGGCTTCATGGCGAGCGCCTTGCGCAGCGCCTCGTAGCCCTGGTGCTGGAGGTAGAAGTCGAGCGTGTAGCAGTTCGGCTCGCGGACGTATTTGGTGAGAACGGGTTCCATAAGTGTCTACAGCGGGGCTGAAGCCCGGCACTACGTACTGACGGCTGACCCCTGGCCTCTGACCTCTGGCCTCTACTCTTTCTTCAAGTGGCACCCCGTGAGCGCGGCCATGCCGCGGGCCCGGAGGTCGTCGACCAGCTTCGCGGCGTCGCCCGGCTTCACGCACTCGTGCCAGTCGGTGTTCACCATCACGACGGGCGCGCGGTCGCACGCGCCGAGGCATTCGACCTCGATCAGCGTGAAGTCGCCGCTCGCGTCGGTCTCGCCCGGCTTGATGCCCAGCTTCGCCGACAGCTCCTCGGTCAGCCGCTCGGCGCCGTTCAGCGCGCACGACAGCGTGCGGCACACCTGCAGCACGTACTTCCCCACCGGCCGCGTGAAGAACATCGTGTAGTACGAGACGACGTCCTCGACCTGCGCGGGCGTGATGCCGATCACCTCGGCCACGTGCCGGGCGACGTTGGCCGTGATGTAGCCCTGCTGCTCCTGCGCCAGGTAGAGCGCGGGCAGCACCGCCGACTGTCGGTGCTCGGGCGGGTACCGCTTGCAGATCTCCTCGAGCCTGGCGCGGCGCTCGGGCGTGAAGGCGAACTCCGGCCCCTCCTCGAGCAACGCCCGCACGGACTGGTGGTGCTCCGCGCCGTACGACATCACCGGGTGAAAGCTCATCGATCCACGTCCCCCATCACGACGTCGGTGGAGCCGATGACCGCGATCACGTCCGCGATCAGCCCGCCGACGATCATCTTCGGCAGCGCCTGGCACGCCAGCATCGACGGCGAGCGCGGCTTGACGCGCATCGGGCGGTTCGTGCCGTCCGACACCACGTAGAAGCCCTGCTCGCCGCGCGGGCCCTCGACCGGCACGTAGGCCTCCCCCGCCGGCACGTTGAAGCCCTGCGAGTAGATCAGGAAGTGCTGGATGAGCGCCTCCATCTCGGTGTAGACCCGGTCCTTGGGCGGCGGCACGATCCGGTAGTCCTCGACGTCGAAGACGCCGGTCGGCGTGATGCGCTCGAGCGCCTGCTGGCAGATCGACACGCTCTGGCGCATCTCCTCGATACGCACCAGGTAGCGGTCGAACACGTCGCCGGCGCCGCCGACCGGCACGTCGAAGTCGAACGTCTCGTAGCCCAGGTACGGGAACGCGCGCCGCACGTCGTAGGCCACGCCGGAGGCGCGGGCGAGGGGCCCGACCAGGCCCAGGCCGATCGCCTCGTCGCGCGTGAGCGCGCCGACGCCCTTCGTGCGCTGGATGTAGATCGGGTTCTTCGTCAGCAGGTCCTGGTATTCCTTCAGCTTCTGCGGAAAGCTCGCGAGGAACGCGCGGACCGCGTCGTGGAAGCCGGGCGGCAGGTCCTCCCGGAGACCGCCGATGCGCATGTAGCTCGGGAACATGCGGAAGCCGGCGATGAGCTCGTTGATGTTCAGGAGCAGCTCCCGCTCGCGGAAGCAGTACAGCATCACCGTGACCGCGCCGATCTCCATGCCGTGCGTGCCCAGCCACACGAGGTGGCTGTTGATGCGCTGCAGCTCGGCCAGCAGCACGCGGATCCACTTCACCCGGTCCGGCATCTCGAGGCCGAGCAGGCGCTCCACCGACAGGCAGAACGCCATGGAGTTCGACTGGGAGCTCAGGTAGTCCATGCGCTCGACGAGCGGGATCACCTGCTGCCACTTCTTCTGCTCGGTGGTCTTCTCGATGCCCGTGTGCAGGTAGCCGATGGTGACGTCGCTCGAGATCACCACTTCGCCGTCCAGCGTGAGGACCAGCCGCAGCACGCCGTGCGTGCTGGGGTGCTGGGGCCCCATGTTGACGCTCATCGTCTCGGTGCGCAGTTCAGGCATAGGTGTTTCAGTTGTCAGCGGTCGGTCGTCAGCGGTCAGCGGTCAGAGAGAACATCCTGTCACGACTGCGGTGTGGCAGCGTCGCAGGCTCTGTCTGACCCCTGACCCCTGACTCCTGACTCCTAGAGCGCGTTCGCGACCCGCGCCTCGACCAGATCGCAGATGACGTGCAGGAGCGTCCGGTGCACCTCCTGCACGCGCGGCGTGGACTCGTCGGGCACGTTGATGTGCACCTCGGCCGCGCGCCCCACCGGCCCGCCGTCGCCGCCGGTCACCGCGATCGCCGCGATCCCCAGCCGCCGCGCCGAGTCGAGCCCGGCCACCACGTTGGCCGACCGGCCGCTCGTGGAGATCCCGACGGCCACGTCGCCCATCCGGCCGAGCGCTTCGACCTGGCGCGCGAACACCCGGGCGTAGCCCGAATCGTTGGCCACGGCCGTGACCACGCTCGGGTCGCTCGAGAGCGCCACGGCCGCCAGCCCGCGCCGGTCGCGCAGGTAGCGCTCCACGAACTCGGCGGCGAAGTGCTGCGCGTCGGCGGCGCTGCCGCCGTTGCCGAACGCGAGCACCTTGGCGCCTCGGCCGAAGGCGCCGAGGATCAGCTCCACCGCCGCCAGGATCGGCTCCGGGTCGAGCGCCGCCACCTTCTCGTGCAGGCGGATCGTCTCGGCGAAGGTGCGCGCGATGATGAGCCGCGCGTCCGCGTCGCCGGGCCCGCGCCCGTCTCCGTCCGCCACCTTCAATCCTTCTTCTTCCCGCTCTCGGCGGCGTGCCGCGCCGCGGCGATGTTGGCCGCGAACTGCTCGGGCGACAGCTGCAGCGGCTCGCTGGCGCGCGCGGCCATCCGCACCTGCACCGGGTAGTCCTTGCGCAGCGGGTGGCCGTCCCAGTCCTCGGGCATCAGCAGGCGCCGCAGATCGGGGTGGCCGTCGAACACGATGCCGAAGAGATCCCAGACCTCGCGCTCGAGCCAGTCGGCCACGGGCCAGACACCCGTGAGGGTCGGCACCCGCGGGTCGTCGCCCGGCACGCCCACCTTCACGCGCAGCCGCGCCGGCGGCGGCGCCGGGGCGCCCTCGGGGGACCCGGCCGCGCCGAGGCACGCCAGGTGGCAGACCAGCTCGAAGCGCGGCTCGCGCGGCGGCCAGTCGGTCGCGGTCATGTCGGCGAGGAGCGAGAACTGGAGCTCGGGATGGTCGCGCAGGACCGTCATCGTCTCGACGAGGCGCTCGCGCGGCACGTAGATGGTCGGCTGATCCGTCGCGGACCCGGCCTCGAAAGCGGCGCCGGGAACCGCGTGCTGGAGGATGGCGATGACGGCCGTGGACTCCATCGAGCGTGGATACCTCGCGCCGGTGACGGCGCCAGTCGGGGCGGGCGTGCCCGCCGGTTACGCGCTCATGCGCTGCTGATCGATCTTGCGCTGCAGCTGGACGATGCCGTAGATGAGCGCCTCTGGCCGCGGCGGGCAGCCCGGCACGAAGACGTCGACCGGCACCACCTGATCGACGCCCTGCACGATCGCGTAGTTGTCGAACACGCCGCCGCAGGAGGCGCAGGCGCCCATCGAGATCACCCACTTCGGCTCCGGCATCTGGTCGTAGACGCGGCGCAGCGCGGGCGCCATCTTCCGCGACAGCCGGCCGGCCACGATCATCAGGTCGGACTGGCGGGGCGAGCCGCGGAACACCTCGGCGCCGAAGCGGGCGATGTCGTAGCGCGAGGCGCTCATCGACATCATCTCGATCGCGCAGCAGGCCAGCCCGAAGGTCACCGGCCAGATCGACGACCGGCGCGCCCACTGCACCATCTTCTCGACGGTGGTCGTCAGAATCGGAATTTCTATCTCAGGCATTTCCGGTCCCGGTCAGTCGTGCCATGCTCTTCAATCGCCAATCGGCAATCGCCATCGGCAATGAGCAGTCATTTCTCTTCTTTCGGTCCCCAGTCCAGGATGCCCTTCCGCCAGACGTACACGTAGCCGCCGAGCAGGATGAGCATGAAGATCACGAGCTGGACGAAGCCGCCCCAGCCGAGACCGGGGCTGCCGTCCGCGCCGTTCTTGAGCGCCATCGCCCACGGGTAGAGGAACGCCACCTCGATGTCGAACAGCAGGAAAATCATCGCCACGAGGTAGAACTGCACCGGATGGCGCTCGCGCGCGTCGCCGACCGGCGGCATGCCGCACTCGTAGGGCGCCGCCTTCTCGGGCGTGGGCTTGCGGGGGCCGAGCAGGTTCGAGATCGCGACGGAGCCGGCCCCGAACGCAACGCCGAGACCGATCATGATGACGATGGAGAGCCAACCGTTGATGGGCATGACGTTAGCGATCGGCAGTCAGCGGTCAGGAGTCAGCGGTCAGCAAGAGCATCCTGTCACGACTGCAGCGTGACAGCGTCGTAGGTTCTCCCTGACCGCTGACCGCTGACCGCTCGCCTTGTGAACCGTTTCTCAAGCTGGCGCGTTGAAGATCGCCGCGTGACAGCGGCGGGCCTCCTCCGGAAGCCCGGCCCTTCATGCTATCGGACCCGTCCGGGCCAAGTCAATTCACGCCGGCGCGTCACGGCGCGCGGCCGGCGCTGGCAAACGGCTGTCATTGAACGGCTTAACCTTGACTTGTTCGACGGGCGCACGATACGCTCGGCTGACGCCAACCACCTTGGCTTATACCAAACTCTACCTTGCGCATCCGCCTCAACGGTGAGCCTGTCGACGTCCCCGGTCCGATGACCGTCAGCGCGCTGCTCGCGCGCTACGACCTCGACGCCCGCCGTGTCGCCGTCGAGCGCAATCTCGTCGTCGTCAAGCGCGTCGCCTACGACGACACCGTCGTCGACGAGGGCGACGAGGTCGAGGTCGTCAATTTCGTGGGGGGTGGCTAGCCCCTCCGGAGGCCCGAGGCCAGAGGTCAGAGGCCGGCAGGACCCGTCCCGCCCCCCGGCCTCCGGCCTCCCGATACCGTCATGCATGCCGATCCCTTCGTCATCGCCGACCGCACGTTCCGCTCCCGCCTGATCGTGGGGACGGGCAAGTACGCCACGAACGAGATCATGGTGCGCGCGCACGAGGCGTCGGGCGCCGACATGGTCACGGTGGCCGTGCGGCGCGTGAACATCTCCGACCGCTCCAAACCATCTATGCTCGACTTCGTCGACGCGAAGAAGTACTTCCTGCTGCCGAACACCGCCGGCTGCTACACCGCGGCCGACGCGATCCGCACGGC
Source organism: uncultured Acidobacteriota bacterium (assembly GCA_963812185.1). Taxonomy (GTDB): domain Bacteria; phylum Acidobacteriota; class Vicinamibacteria; order Vicinamibacterales; family JAHECP01; genus JAHECP01. The sequence goes on along the minus strand of CAWEUE010000004.1, from coordinate 767,394 downwards.
GCGGCTCGGGCGCGAGGCGGGGCTGTCGAACTGGGTGAAGCTCGAGGTGATCGGCGACGAGCGCACGCTCTTCCCCGACAACGAGGCCCTGCTCGAGGCGACGCGCGCGCTGGTCAAAGAAGGGTTCGTCGTCCTGCCCTACACGAGCGACGACCTCATCGCGTGCCAGAAGCTGCAGGACGCGGGCGCCGCGGCCGTGATGCCGCTCGGCGCGCCCATCGGCTCGGGCCTCGGGATCCAGAACCGCAACAACATCGCGATCATCCGCGAGGCGCTCACGGTGCCGATGATCCTGGACGCTGGCGTCGGCACGGCGTCCGACGCCGCGGTGGCCATGGAGCTCGGCGCCGACGGCGTGCTGATGAACACGGCCATTGCCGGCGCGGACGACCCGGTGGCCATGGCCGAGGCGATGAAGCTGGCCGTCGAGGCAGGCCGCCTCGCGTTCCGCGCGGGGCGCATCCCGCGCAAGCGCTACGCGTCGGCCAGCAGCCCGGTGGATGGGCTCGTGGGCACGCCGCGTACGTAGTGCCGGGCTTCAGCCCGGCCTTCTCGTACGTAGCGCACGCCTTTAGGCGTGCGCCGCGCCGCGCACAGCTGAAGCTGTGCGCTACGTCTCTTATGACCGACTCGCCCACTGATCGCGCCACGCGGCTCGCGCGGGAGCGCCACGACGCCGACCGGCTCTACAACGAGGCGCTGACGCGGCTCGACCGCGCGCTGGCGGCGGCGATGCGCGTGCCCGAGGTGCCGCCGCCCTACGACCGGTCGCTGCTCGACGACATCAACGCGAAGGCGCGATGGGACATCCTGCCGTCGGGCGCCCCGGCGCCAGCCGGCGGGTGGCGCGGGTGGCTGACGGCCTTCGTCTGGCGTCTGGTCGGCCCCGCGCTCGAGCAGCAGCGCGCGCTCAACGCCGCGATGGTCGATCACCTCAACCGGAACGCCGCGGGCCACGCCGCGACGCACCGGGCGCTCGCCGACCTCGTCGTCGCGGTCGGCGCGCAGGCCGAGGCGCGCGCCTCCTTCGACTCGCGCCTGATCCAGTTCCTCCAGCAGATTACCGCCTTCGTCGAGTCCAAGGACCGCGAGCTCGCGGCGGCCGTGGCCGAGGTGCGGGCCGTGGCCGAGCTGTCGCAGCGCTCGTCGATGATGGCCAAGCGCGAGGTCGAGCGCTACGGAACGCACGTAGCGCAGGGCTTCAGCCCTGCGCCTGCTCCGGCCGCGCCTCCGGCCTCGCCGGCGGCCGGCGCGAGCGACGCCTACAAGTATGTGGGGTTCGAGGATCTCTTCCGCGGGTCCGAGGACGAGATCCGCGCGCGGATGCGCGACTATGTGCCCGTGTTCGCCGGCGCGACGGATGTCCTCGACATCGGCTGCGGGCGGGGCGAACTCCTGGCGCTGCTGAAGGAGGCGGGCATCCAGGCCCGCGGCCTCGACCTCAACCACGAGATGGTCGAGATGTGCCGCGAGCGGGGCCTGGACGCAGCCGAAGGCGACGCGCTGGACTACCTGAGCGGGCTCGCCGACGAGAGCCTCGGCGGCCTCATCGCGTCACAGGTGGTCGAGCACTTCGAGCCCGGCTATCTCTTGCGCTTCCTGGAGGTCGCGTACCACAAGCTCCGGCCCGGCTCGAAGATCGTGCTCGAGACGATCAACCCCGCGTGCTGGGTGGCGTTCTTCGAGAGCTACATCCGCGACCTCACGCACGTGCGGCCGCTCCACCCCGAGACGCTGAAGTTCCTGCTCCTCTCGAGCGGCTACGCGACGGTCGACATCGTCTTTCGGGCGCCCGTGCCCGAGTCCGGCAGGCTGCAGCCCGTCACCGAGCCGCCCGTTCCGCCCGGAACGCCCGATGACGCGCCCGTGCGGCGTCTCGTCGAGTGGGCGCGGACGTGCAACGCCAACGTCGATCGCCTGAACGAGCGGATGTTCACGCACCTCGACTACGCCGCAATAGGGCATAGAACCTAGACTTTGGGCCATTACGGGGCGCCCGGCTGTGGTCGCGAGCCCCTCCTTGAGCCCACCCATACTTTGGTTGGCATGGCGTACACTGAAGAGCAGGCTTGGCAGGATTTCTCAGCCGTCGGCGGCTCCCCCGGACCCGAGAATGTGGCTTGAGTTTTGCACATAGCGTGGGGCTAGCAATGAGGCTAGCGCCCTTGCGGATCAAACCATGACTCCCCGAGCCCTCCTCGTCGGCAGCGACCCAGGCAGCCTGCGCCGGGAGTCGGCGTGGCTGCAGGAGGCTGGGTTTGAGGTCACGACATCCTCGAACTTCGAGGATGCCCGAAGGCTCCTGGATGCCGACCCGCCGGACGTGCTCATCGCCGACGTCCACCTCGGAGCGTTCAACGGTATTCACCTGGCGCTCATGGCCAAGTACGGCCACGCGCACGTGCGTACGATTGTGACCAGCACGGACCCGGCCCACGCGCTCCGCACCGAAGCCCAGCGCGCTGGTGCCGACGCGTACCTGGTCAGGCCGATCACGCGCTCCAGCTTCCAGCACGCAGTGGCAAAGCCCACGAGCGGGCGGGAGTCGCCCGTCTCGGTCCCGCGCCGGTGGCCGCGCACGCGGCTGGCCGCCTGGCTCCCCGGCCGTCTGCACGGCACGGAAACGCAGGTGCTCGACGTGAGCTATGGCGGGGTGCGGATCGAGGTGAAGGACTGGCCCCTCGGCCGGCTCCGGACGCTCGTTCAGCTCGAGCTGGTCGACCCGCCGGTGTCGGTCCGTGTCCGGCCGGTCTGGTGGGATCAATCCTCGAGCGGCAAGCTCGCCTGCGGAGCCGAACTCGTCGAGCCCGGGGCTTCGTCCGCTCTTGGCTGGCGGACCTTCGTGGATTCGGTCACCGGCTCCGCGGGACTTGCCTGAGGCGGGGGTCGTTCGCCGGCGTGCCGCGAGGCATCGGCGCCGCTCTCCGCGACGCTCAAATCCGTAAGTCCGCTAACAAATGTTACTGAAACAGCCCTAGCTGTGGCGCGGGGAAGCTCGGAACCCCATGACCGAGTCGCCGCGCGCTGCCGCCCCTGGCGCGGGTGAGCACCAGCGCACCGGCCGCGGGGAACCTCGCGAAGCACTGCGGACACCGAAAGGTCTTGACGCCGCCGGGCGCGTCGCCGGGCACTCCTGCGAGCTGGTGCCCGCAGGTATCGCAATGGTGACTCAACCAAGGCCTGGCTCATCATTGCCCCTGTCGCTGTGCAAGACGCGCTCCATCCGCCGGGAGCGGACGATTCCCCCGAAGAACCACGGTTCAGACGCAACAATCGGCCTCGAAGTACGTGTCTCGGTGAGGCCGCGACTGGGCAAGAAGTTGGCCGATGGTCAGCGTGTTGACCTCCGGTCATCCCTCAGACTCGAACGGACGTGGCTGGTTAGAAGACAATTTTGTTATATTTTCGGCGGTTTCTCGCAATTCCGGCGGTTTCTCATGACGTGTGCAACGTTCGCGAATTCTCTGTAGTATCTTCCGCATCTGGGTTGACTCTTGGCTGAAGCGGCGCTAGAGTTTCCTGCGTCACAGACTTTTGCAAGCCTCGAGTAGGACGTAGGATCCTCGTGTAGGACGTAGGACCAATGCTGGAGAATCCCGCTCTGATCGGCGACAGCCCGCAGATCCGTCGCCTGCGCGAGGAGATTGCGTGCGCGGCCAAGTTCGACGTTCGCGTGCTCATCACCGGCGAGAGCGGGGTGGGCAAAGAGGTCGTGGCACGTCTCATCCACGCGGGTGGTCCGCGGGCCCGCAAGCCGCTATTGGCCGTCAACTGCGCCGGCCTCGCCGACACGCTGCTGGAATCGGAGCTGTTCGGGCACGTGCGCGGCAGCTTCACCGGCGCGTACCGCGACCGGCGGGGACTGCTGCAACAGGCCGACGGCGGCACGCTCTTCATGGATGAAGTCGGCGAGATGAGCCCGCGGATGCAGGCGCTGCTCCTGCGCTTCGTCGAGACCGGGGAAGTCCAGCCGGTCGGCTCCGACCGTCTGCGGCCGACGAGGTCGGACGTCCGCCTCATCGCGGCAACGAACCGGGACCTGTTCGAGGGGATGCCCGACCGGGAGTTCCGGAAGGATTCTGGACTATCGGCTGAACGTGATCCACGTCTGGATCCCGCCGCTGCGCGAGCGGCAGGAAGACGTCCCGGTGCTGCTCGACCATTTCCTCCGGCACTTCGCCGGCGTGTACCGGGTCGAGCAGCCAACGCTCCCGCCCGACACGCGCGCGCTACTGTCCGATCGCGACTGGCCGGGCAACGTGCGCGAGCTGATGAACTTCGTCGAGCAGCTGACCGTCCGGTTCGCGGGACGGCGTGTGCCGCCCACCGAGTTGCCGTCGGGCGTCAACGGGCCGGCTGACGGCGAGGGCTCGGAGCCCGGCAGCGCGTCCGGCGCTTCGTGGCGGGCGGCCGAAGCCCGCGTGCTGTTCAACCGCATCGTGCAGGGCGGCGGCAGCTTCTGGTCAACCGTCTACGAGCCCTTCATGGCGCGGGATCTCACGCGCGAGCACGTCCGCGCGCTGGTGAAGCTCGGGCTCGAGCAGACCCGCGGCAGCTACAAGGCCCTGGTCCAGTACCTGCACATGCCGCCGAGCGACTACAAGCGGTTTCTCAATTTCCTTCGGAAGCACCAGTGCCAGGTGCCGTTCCAGGGCTGGCGCGCGACGCCGGTCTATGCGGATCTCCCGGCGAGCGGAGAGGGGGCCTCGCCGAGGCTGCCTGGGCGTTCCGTCGCCGATTCCGCGGTCGAGCTCACTCGACCGTGACGCTCTTGGCCAGGTTCCGCGGCTGATCCACGTCACATCCGCGCCGCACGGCGACATGATACGCGAGGAGCTGGAGGGGCACCGCCAGCAGCACGGGCGTGGTCAGTTCGGTTGAGACGGGTACCGGCACCACGAAGTCGCGCGCGGGATCCACGACGGCGTCAACGCGTTCGTCGCCCTCGCTCGCCAGAACCACGACACGTCCTCCGCGCGCCCGCACCTCCTGGATGTTGCCGAGCATCTTCTCGAACACCGCGTCGCGCGGGACCAGCGCGACGGTCGGCGTGCCTCCACCGATGAGCGCGATGGGGCCGTGCTTCATCTCCCCTGCCGGATAGCCCTCGGCGTGGATGTACGAGATCTCCTTCATCTTCAGCGCGCCTTCGAGAGCGATGGGATAGTTGATCCCGCGGCCGAGGTAGAGGAAATCGGCCTCGCGATGAACCTCGTCGGCAATCCGCTCCAGGAGGGGCTCGCAGGCCAGGGCGCGCTCGACCAGGTGTGGAAGGCTCGCCAAGCCCTCGAGATGCCGGCGCACCTCCTCACGCCGCAGCGTCCCTCGCACCTGGCCGATGTAGAGGGCCAGCAGCTGCAGGGCCACGAGCTGCGTCGTGAAGGCCTTGGTCGACGCCACGCCGATTTCCGGCCCGGCGTGCGTGTAGATCGTGCCGTCGCACTCGCGCGTGACCTGACTGCCCACGACGTTGCACACCGCCAGGCCCGCCGCCCCCAGACCGCGGGCTTCGCGCAAGGCGCCGAGGGTGTCAGCCGTCTCGCCCGACTGGGTGACGGCGATCGCCAGCGTGCGCGGGCCGACTAGCGGTGCCCGGTACCGGTACTCCGACGCGTAGTCCACCTCCACCGGGAGACCGGCCAGCCGCTCGAAGTAGACCTTGCCCACGAGCCCCGCGTGCCATGACGTCCCGCACGCCAGAATCACGATGCGATCGACGGCACGGAGCTCGGCGGCGTCCAGCCCGATCTCATCGAGCGCGACCTCGCCCGTGCTGATCCTCGCACGGCCGGCCACCGTCTCCTGCAGGGCCCGCGGCTGCTCGAAGATCTCCTTCTGCATGAAGTGCGTGTACCCGCCCTTCTCCGCCCGCACCGGGTCCCAGGCAACGCGCTGGCTGACTGTCGACACGTCCGCGCCCGAGAAGTCCGTGAACCGGACGCGCTCCCGCGTCACCGCCGCGATCTCGCGGTCGCCCAGGAACACCACGTCCCGGGTGTGCTGCAGAATCGCCGGCAGGTCCGACGCGACGACGAATTCCCCCTGGCCGAGGCCAATCACGATCGGCGGTCCGTTGCGCGCGGCCACGATCGTGTCCGGTTCATCAGCCGAGATCAGCACGATGGCGAAGTGCCCTCGCACCCGTCCGAGCGCGCGCCGGACGGCGCGTTCGAGGCCGTCGCCTCGCATTTCGCGCTCGACCAGGTGAGCGATGACCTCGGAGTCCGTCTCGCTCCGGAACGCATGGCCCTCGCTGCGGAGCTCGTCCCGCAACTCGACGTAGTTTTCGATGATCCCGTTGTGCGCGACGACGAGACGTCCGCCGCAGTCGCGGTGCGGGTGGGCGTTGCCCTCGCTCGGCGCGCCGTGGGTCGCCCAGCGCGTATGTCCGACGCCGCAGTGGGACTCGATCGGCAGTCCGCCGAGCTGCGTGGTCAGGCTGGCGATCTTGCCGCGCGCGCGCCGGAGCGAGATGCACCCGCCGGCTGCGAGGGCCACGCCGGCCGAGTCGTACCCGCGGGTACTCGAGCCGCTGCAGGCCGTCCACCAACACACCCAGAGCGGACTTCGGGCCCACATATCCGATGATGCCGCACATGGCGAGACACCTCCCTCGACGCCCGCGCCGGGGCGCGGATCGAGCGTTATGGGCCAGCTGCGCGACACGAACGCGCCAGTCGCCTGTTCGGAGCCGCTGTCGGTGGAGCAAGAACACGGCCATCTCCGCGGTGGCCGTGCGCGCGCGTTTCCGACCGGTCGCCGCCGTGACGTCCGCAGGCGTGGACCGCGCCCCGCAGCCGCGTTTCGGGGACCGGCGGTGCCGGCGCCACGCCCCTCGCGATCTCGCGCGGGAGGAGCTCGACGTCTCCTGCAGTCGGAACTTTCGTCTGCCAGGTGACCCGATCCCGGCCCTCCTCGATGCCGTATACGCCGAGGGTCCACGGCCTCTGCTCGTCATACAGTTGCGTCCGACCAGCTGCGCTTGCCGGCTCCCGGATCGAGTTCCGCAGAGGCGAGACAGGTTGACTTCTTTCTTCCGAAGCAGTCTCCGGGAACCGGCAGCCTCCACGAAACAACTCCGTATCTACTTGATAACACTAGGCTTCAGCTCATGTGTCCACAAAGGCCAGCCGGGGCGACATTGGCCACGCCTTTGCGTAACTGTGCTACGCAGACAGCCACCTCAACGGCAGACGGCTGGCGCCGGCGCCCCCGGCGGCTCGGAACCGGCGCGATTCCGACGGGCCCAAAGAGCCCGTGCGGGAAGAGCTTGCGCCGGCCGGAAACGGGGTGGCGCGGGCGGTGAGCGTCCCACTCGGGGTGGTGAAGATCCAAGGGAGCGCGCGATCGATGAAGCGAGGCTGTCGATGAGGAACAACGGCGATCAGAAGCCGGTCGCGGCAAGCCCGCAGATGGCGAGCCTCTTGGAGGAGGTCGAGCGAATCGCCAGGTCGGACGCCAAGGTGCTCATCACCGGTGAGAGCGGCGTCGGCAAGGAGCTCATTGCCGGCGCCATCCACTCCGGGAGCCCACGGTGCCAGCAGCCGTTCGTGGCGGTGAACTGCGCCGGCGTCACCGAGACCCTGCTCGAATCCGAGCTGTTCGGCCACGCGCGCGGCAGCTTCACGGGCGCCTACCGCGACAAGACCGGAAAGCTCGAAATGGCCGATGGCGGGACCGCGTTCCTGGACGAGATCGGAGAAATGAGCCTGCGCATGCAGGGCGTGCTGCTCCGGTTCCTCGAGACGGGTGAGCTCCAGAAGGTCGGCGCCGACCACGCCTCACGGCAGGTGGATGTCCGTGTGGTGTCGGCCACCAACCGCAACCTGCGCGACCTCATCGACCAGGGGCAGTTCCGGGAGGACCTCTTCTATCGGCTGAACGTCGTGCACCTGCTCGTGCCCCCGTTGCGCGAGCGGAGGGAGGACATCCCGGTGCTGGTGCGCCACTTCCTCTCGGTGCATGCGGCGAACGCCGAAACGGTCGTCCGGGACATCGCGCCCGAAGCGCTGGCGGCACTGGTGGACTACCGGTGGCCTGGCAACGTCCGGGAGCTGCAGAACGCGATCGAGCGCCTGGTCGTGACCGGCCGGACGCCGGTCATCACCCTGGACGATCTCCCACTGGACATCCGCGCACAGGGGACGGTGACGCTCCGTCCGGTGCACGAGCGCCGGCGGCGACCGGTCGACGAGCTGTACCGGCGCCTGGTCGAGGAGCGCGAGTCGTTCTGGACGACGGTCTACCCGCTCTACATGCAACGAGAGATCACGAAGAGCCACCTGCGGGATCTGGTCAAGCGGGCGTTGCAGGAATCCAAGGGCAACTATCGAATTGTCACGCGAATGTTCAACATGAGCGACCGCGACTACAAGAAGTTCCTCAACTTCCTGCGCAAGCACGACTGCCAGCCGTCGTTCAAGGAATATCGCGTCTGACCGGGTCGCCCATGTACGAAGCCTTCTTCGGATTGCGCGCACGACCGTTCGACCTCTCGCCCGACCCACGCTACCTCTTCCTGGCGGAGCGCCACCGGGAGGCCCTGAGCACCCTGTTCTACGGCCTGACAACGCCGAAGGGCCTGACGCTGCTGCTGGGTGAGGCGGGCACGGGCAAGACGACGCTGGTCCGCTCCACGTTGTCGCGAGTCGGCACGCGGCCGGGCCGCTACGTCCTGATCTCCAACCCGAGACTGTCGCGCGCCGAGTTCTACGAGTACCTGGCGGCCGGTTTTGGCATGAGCCCCGAGGCCGCCGGGTCGAAGACCCGGTTCCTCCTCGAGTTCGAGCGCCTCCTTCGGGACGGCCGCGACGCTGGCCGCCCGCACGCGATCGTCGTGGACGAGGCGCAGAGCCTGCCCACTGATCTGCTCGAGGAGATTCGGCTGCTGACCAACATCGAAACGGACACCGAGAAGCTGCTGAACGTCGTGCTGGCCGGACAGACCGAGCTGTCCGATCGGCTGAACCAGCCGTCGCTTCGCCAGTTGAAGCAGCGCGTCACGCTGCGCTGCACGCTCGCGCCCCTGGACTTCGAGGAAACCGCCTCGTACATCGCCAAGCGCATCCGACGTGCGGGAGGCTCGCCGGCCGACATCTTCACGCGCGGCGCCGTCGAGGTCGTCTACGGAGCGGCGGGCGGCATTCCCCGGACGATCAACGTGCTCTGTGACAACGCCATGCTGGGCGGCATGGCTGCGCAAGTGAAGCCGGTCACCTCCGACGTGGTCATGGAGGTCTGCCGCGACTTCGATCTCGCTGCTGAAGGATCGGAGGCGGACCTGGAGCGCGCCGACGGGCACGGCGATGCGCGCCCGGGTGGCGTCGAGGCCCCGGAAGCCCTGCCCCTCGCCCCTGCGGCGCCGCCGGACGCCGACGATGACGGGGCGGCCCCTGGCCCGGCCGTCGGGCGGACCGAAGCGCCGCGCCGCGGCGACGACATGTTCACGCTCTACTCGCGGAAACGCCGTTTCTCGTTCTTCTGAACCATGCAGATACTGTCCAAGCCCGTGCTTCGAGTGGTCGCGGTGGCGGCGCTGGCCGCCGCGACGCCGGCCAGCCCGCTGCTGGCCCTCGCGCCCCAGCAGCCCTCCCCCGCTCCGACGGCCCCGGCGGGACCGACGGTGAAGCCACCGCCGGACTACGTGATTGGGCCGGAAGACGTGCTCGGTGTGATGTTCTGGCGGGACAAGGACATGACGACGGACGTGACCGTCCGGCCCGACGGCAAGATCACGCTGCCCCTCGTGGGGGACCTCCAGGCGGCCGGCCTGTCACCCGAAGGGCTCGCCCAGGAGATCACGAAGGCCGCGACGAAGTTCATCGAGGCCCCGTCAATCACCGTCGTCGTGCGGCAGATCAACAGCCGCAAGGTGTTCATCACGGGCGAGGTGGCACACCCCGGTGCGTACCCGCTGCTCGCGCCGATGACCGTCATGCAGCTCATCGCCCTCGCCGGCGGGCTGAGCGAGTACGCCGATAAGGGGTCCATCTCGATTCTCCGCGTCGAGGCAGGCCGTACGCTGAGCTTCCGTTTCAACTACGGCGATGTCTCGAAAGGCAAGCACCTGGCGCAGAACCGCTCGCTGAAACCGGGCGACACGGTCGTCGTTCCTTAGGACGCTGCGATGCGAAGAGAGCTCATCCCGCTCGTTCTGGCGGTCGTGGCGCTGGTGGCGGCCGGACCGGCCGATCGCGAGTCCGGCGCCCAGGTGCTGGCGCGCCCTGAGCGGGCCGAGACGCCGGCGCGCGCTCCTGCACGCACGCAGGACACGCTCGTCCTGACGTCCGACCTGCTCGGAGGCTACGGGAGCGACATCCAGCGGTACGGTCTGGCGTCCCAGAACGGGCTCCAGTCCGGATACAACGGGTACGGAGACGCCAGGATCCTCTACCAGCGGTTGCGCGCGCACAGCGAGATCGAGGTGAGCGGCCGGGGATACGGCACGCTGTTCGGCGTGGCCAACCTGCAGCCGTTCTGGGGAGGGGACGCACAGACGCGGGCCAAGAAGGACCTGGGCGCCCGGAACAGCGTGCAGGGGTGGCTGCGCTTCACATCGGACCCATTCGTCCGGCTGGACCCGTTCGCCGGGCTGACTCCCGGCGAGGCCGCGGCGGCGGTTCCGGGCGCCAGCCCGACGCAGGCGGTGTACTTCTCGCGGGCCTGGACGCTGACTGCGTCGGGACAGCTTCAGCACAAGTGGGGCCGGCGCAGCTCGAGCAACGTGAACTACAGCCTCAGCCGGCGGCGCTACCCCGGCCGCGCCGGCCAGCTGGGGTTCGACAGCGACACCCAGACGGCGTCGGCCGACTACTACCGGCAGACCGGTCGGTCGCTGGGCCTCACCGTCTCCTATCGCTACTTCGACACGTCCACGGTGCTGGACCCGACGGGCGTCCTGCCCATCCAGCAGCACACCGTCGACGCCGGGTTCCGGTACGACAAGGGGCTCTCGCCCACGCGGCGAATCGCGTTCAGCGCGGGCGCGGCGCTGACCCGCGCGCGGACGATCGCGCTGGTCTCTCGGGCCGACCTGACGAACTGGCTCCCCGGCGGCTATGCGCGCGCGAATGTGGACCTGGGGCGCACCTGGACGGTGCAAGCCGACTACCATCGAGCCCTCATCGTCCCCAACAGCGTCTCCCCCGAGCCGTACGTCACCGACACGGTCGTGACTGCGATTGCCGGCCAGATCACGGACCGGCTCGACGTCGCGCTGTCGGGCTCCTACGCGATTGGGCACGCGCGACCCGGGACCGGCGCCGGCGCCCGGGGCGCCTACGAGAACGCCGCCGTCACCGGGCAGGTCCGGTACACGGTGTCCGCCTGGTGCGCGGCCGTGGCCAACTTCACACACTACCAGTACGTGCTCCGGCACGTCGCCGGTTTGCCGACGCCGCTCCTGGGCCGGATTCGACGAGACTCGGTGCAGGCGGGCCTGACGTTCTGGATTCCCCTTCACCGGTCGCGCCTGCCGCGCCCGGTAGTCGATCTCCCGCGCAAGACCGGAAGCTAGCATCATGTTGCCCAGAGATCAGCTGACCGTACCCGAGATCACGCGCGCGGCCTGGCGCCGCCGGTGGATCATCGCCGTGCCGCTCGTCGTCTGCCCGTTCACGGCGCTGATCGTGTCGGCGCACCTCCCCAATCTGTACCAGTCGGACATGCTCATCCAGATCATCCCGCAGCGCGTGCCCGACAGCTACGTCAGATCCACGGTCACGCTGCGCACCGACGAGCGGATCCAGTCGCTGTCGCAACAGATCCTGAGCCGGACCGAGCTCGAGAAGATCATCCGCGACTGGAACCTCTATGCGGACCTGACGGCGCGGCTGCCGATGCAGGACGTGGTCAACGAGATGCGGCGCGCCATCAAGGTGGACGTCGAGCCCTCGGTCGGCGGCCGCTCGCCGGACGCGTTTCACGTGCAGTTCACCTACACCGATCCGGCGCTGGCCGCCCGCGTCACGTCCCGGCTCGGCTCTCTCTTCGCCGACTTCAACGCGCGGGAGCGGAGCACACTGGCCGAGGCGACGGATCAGTTCCTCCAGTCCCAGCTCGAGGACGCGCGGAACCGACTGTCGGCCCAGGAGAAGAAGGTCGAGGAGTTCAGGAAGAAGAACGCGGGCAAGCTGCCGTCCCAGATGGACTTCAACATGCAGGCCATCCAGAACGCGCAGCTGCAGCGGCAGGCGCTGGTCGAGTCGCTCGCGCGTGATCGCGATCGCAAGCTGACGCTCGAGCAGCTCTACGAGGACGCGCGGACGCAACCGGCCGCGGCCGCAGCGCCTCAGGCCGGCAACGCCGCCAACGCGCACGCCGATCCGGGGGCCCTGCCCGACTCCGGCAGCCCCGCGCAGCGGCTCCAGACGGCTCGCGAGCTGCTGGCGCGTCTCGAGCTGCGGCTGACGCCCGAGCATCCCGACGTCATCCGGACCAAGCGCCTGATCGCGGATCTGGAGAAGAAGGCAGCCGACACCGCCTCGGCCCGGCCGTCCGACGCGCCGGCCGAGCCGGTCCTGACTCCAGAGGAGCAGGATCGCCGGCGGCGCCTCAATCAGATGCAGGCCGAGATCGACAGCCTGAACCGCCAGATCACGTTCAAGGAATCCGAGGAGAAGCGTCTGGAGAGCGAGATCGCGGAATACCAGCGGCGCATCGAAGCCATCCCGGGCAACGAAACGGCGTATGTGGCCCTCACCCGCGACTACAACACGCTCCAGGACGAGTACCGGGGCCTGCTGACCAAGAGCGAGTCCGCCCAGATGGCGGCCGATCTCGAGCGCCGGCAGATCGGCGAGCAGTTCCGCGTGCTCGATCCGGCGCGCGTGCCGGTGACGCCCGTCGGGCCGAATCGGATGCGGGTCAACGGCGCCGGCCTCGGCCTCGGACTGCTCCTCGGCCTGGGGCTGGCCGCCTTCCTCGAGCTCCGTGACACGAGCTTCCGGACGGCGGCCGACGTGCTCGATCTCCTGGACCTGCCGGTGCTGGCGATGATTCCCGCCGTCGAGACGGGCCAGGAGCGGGTGCGGCGGCGCCGGCGGCGGCTGCTCGTCTCGGCCACGCTGGTGATGGCGGTCGGCGGGGGGACGTACGTGTTCTGGTCGATGCAGCTCTGGCGGTATCTCCTCTAAGGAGCAAGCGAATGGGCCGAGTCGAAGAGGCGCTTCGTCGCGCGGGCGCCAGCGGATTGCACACGGCGGAGACGAGCCACGTCTCGGCGGCGCCGCCGTGGACATTTGGAAACCGGCGGGCGCCCGAGCCCGACCCGGCCGGCGTGGTCGCCCCCCGCGAAGGTCCGCCGCTGCTGGGCGAGGCCGAGCCGCACGTGGCGTTTCGAAAGGAGTGGCTGGACCAGTTCGTCGTATCGGAGCAGGCCGACCCGGTGCTGGTGGAGCAGTTCCGGAGCCTGGGCGCGGCCCTGCACCGGAGCCGCCAGGCGCACCCAATCAAGACGCTGATGGTCACGAGCTCCGAGCCCGGGGAGGGCAAGACCGTCACCGCGGTCAACCTGAGCCTGACCCTGAGCCAGTCGTACCGCCAACGGGTGCTGCTCGTCGACGCCGACTTGCGCCGCCCGTCGATCCGCGAGTTGGCCGACATCTCGACGTCGCCAGGGCTCAGCGAGGCGCTGCGGGCGGGCGCCGACCAGAGGCTCGCGGTGCTCCGGATGACCGAGAACCTGATTCTGCTGCCCGCCGGGCGTCCGGATCCGGACCCGATGGGCGGTCTCACCTCGCCGCGCATGCGGCGAATCCTCGCCGAGGCCGCAGCCCGCTTCGACTGGGTGGTGCTCGACGCGCCGCCGGCCGATCCGGTCTCCGACGCGAGCCTGCTCAGCAGCATGGTCGACGCGACACTGTTCATCGTGCAGGCCGGCCGCACCCGGCTGCCCACCGTCGAGCGAGCGATCGACGCGATTGGCCGCGACCGGATCCTCGGCATCGTCCTGAACCGCGCGGAGCGGGTCGAACGGGGGACCTACGCTCAGGTCCTACGGCAGTGCCGTCCCGGTCCGCGCCAGGAGCAAGTGACCTGTGGCATTCGCACCGCTCGCCAACGTGAGACTCAGAACCCTCCTGCTCGTCGGCACCGAGCACCTGCTGATCGTGCTCGCCGTCGCGGCCGCCGCGATCGTCCGTGTGGGGCCGGCCGAGACGCACTTCCTGAACGACGGGCTGCTCTGGCGCGCGGTCATCATCGCGCTGGTGCTCCAGGTCTGCCTGCACTACGGGGACCTGTACGACCTCCGGACGCTCGGCGACCGCCGGGATCTCGTGACCGGCCTGGTGCAGGCGCTCGGCAGCGCGTCACTGATTCTCGCCGTGCTGTACTTCTGGATTCCCCGCCTGGTCATTGGCCGTGGCGTGATCGTCATCGCCTCCGTCCTCATCATTACGCTGGTGGCCGGCTGGCGCATCCTCTTCGAGTGGCTCTCGCTGAGGGTCGGCCCCGCCGAGCGCCTGCTGATCGTCGGGACCAACGAGGCGGCGATCGCGCTCGCGCGAGAGCTGTTCGAGCGCCGGCAGGAGCTGGGCGTCGACCTGATCGGATTCGTCGACCCGGACCCGGCGCGCGTTGGCATGTCGATCATCAACCCCGGCGTCATCGGGACCGTGGCCGACATCCCGGAGATCGTGTACTCCCGCGACGTCGATCGGGTCGTGGTGAGCCTGGTCGACGCCCGTGGCAAGCTCTCGATGGATCAGCTGCTGGCCATGAAGCTGAATCACGGCGTGCGGTTCGATCATCTCGCTTCGGTGTACGAGCAGTACACGGGGAAGATCGCCGTTGAAAACCTGCGGCCGAGCTGGCTCATCTTCTCGGAGGGCTTCCGCCACAGCCGGGTGACGATGGCGGCCAAGCGGGCGGGCGACTTCGTGCTGGCGGCCGTGGGCCTGGTCCTCGCCTCCCCGATCATGCTCGTGGTGGCCCTGCTCGTGCGTTGGACGTCACCGGGCCCGGCCATCTACAGCCAGTGCCGCGTGGGCAAGGACGGACGCCACTTCACGGTCTTCAAGTTCCGGTCGATGCGCGTCGACGCCGAGGCGCGGACGGGCGCCGTCTGGTCCCGGGTGAACGACCCGCGCGTCACGCCGGTCGGCCGGTTCCTGCGCCGGACGCGGCTCGACGAGCTCCCCCAGCTGTGGAACGTGCTTAGAGGCGACATGAGCTTCGTCGGCCCGCGGCCGGAGCGGCCGGAATTCGTGGTGAGCCTGACCAGGCAGATTCCGTTCTACGTCCAGCGGCACGCCGTCCGGCCCGGGCTGACCGGCTGGGCGCAGATCCGGCACCGGTACGGGGCGACCGTCGAGGACGCGCTGCAGAAGCTGCAGTTCGACCTCTTCTACATCAAGCACATGTCCCTGCCGTTCGACGTCTTCATCCTGATGGAGACCATCAAGACCGTCCTCATGCGGCCGGGATCGTGATGCGAGCGGACGAGGCGGTCCCCCCTTTCCACTCACGGGTGGGGGCGACGAAGATCGCGCGGTCGGGAGGAAGAGCGCGGGGGAGCGTCGGGCTGATGGTGAGGAAGCTGCTCGTCTCGATCGGATCGGTGGGACCCCTCGGTCACGCTCCCGCGTCGGGGACCGTGACCGTCGCCGTGGTCGGCGTGCCGCTGTTCTGGGCCACCGCCGGCTGGCCGGTCGCCTGGACCGTGGCGCTCCTCGTCGGGTTTTCCGCGGCCGCCGTCGCGGTTCACGACATCTGCGGCCGAATCCTCGGAGAGAAGGACAGCCCCATCCTGGTGTGGGACGAGATCGCCGGCTACCTGGTGGCCACCGCGGGCTTCGGCTTCAGCTGGCCGCTGGCGCTGCTGGCGTTCTTCGTCGAACGCGCCATCGACATCGTCAAGATCTACCCCGCCTCGTGGATCGACCGGCACGGGACCGGCGGCCTGGGGGACGTGGGAGACGATCTCGTGGCGGGGGCGTACGCGTGGCTGTGCCTGAGAATCGTCGCGCATTTTGTCCCCGGGCTGCTGTGACGCCCGGCACGCAGCGCAACGCCGACGTCGGGACGGAGGGGTGAACGATGGCCGACACGCCGTTCGACAGCATCGAGAGCGCGCAGGCGTTCGTCCAACTGCTGGCGCTCGAGGTGGGCGCCGCCCGGGAGGACATCGAGGAGGACGTCGCGGAAGCCGTTCGGAGCGGGGCGGCGCGACGTGTGGACGCGCTCCATCTCGCGGAGTACAAGCTGAAGCAGCTGGCGGAGCAGCTCGATTCGTCCCGGCGAATCCTGAACGATCTGCGAACGCTCCGCCGCCTGCTCGTCAATGATCGCGCAGAGATCGTGGCGGGCCCGCAGGGAGAGGATCAGGGGGATCCGGCGGGTGTCTGACCGGCGATCCGGGGCCGGATCACCGACGGGCGGGGCCGAACGACAGGACCGCGGTCACGCTCGCGCCGCCAGCCACAGATGCAACATGAGCATCGCGAAGATCTGCCGGTCGTTCATCTGGCGACGTGCCTGATGGGCGTGCAGGCGCTGCGCCACCTGGCCGGGGTCCAGCACCCCGAAACGCGAGACGGTGGCCGGTGACAGGTTGGTTTCGACGAACGCCCGCAGGTCCCCGTGCAGCCAGGCAGCGAGCGGAGCGGCGAACCCCTGCTTGCGGTGGTTCAGGACCGACGGCGGAAGCAGATCCGAGGCCGCCCGGCGGAGGAGGTGCTTCTTCTGCCCCCAGCGGAGCTTCATCGAGCTCGGGATCCGGGCGCAGTACTCCATGACCGTGTGATCCACGAACGGCACGCGCAGCTCCAGCGAGTGCCACATCCCCACCCGATCGGTCAACGCGAGGATGTCGTCCGGCAGGTACATCTTGATGTCCTGGTACAGCGCACGGTCGACGGGGTCCCTCGCGTCGACGCGCTCGTAGTACTGCCGGCCCGCGAACGACACCGCCTCGGAGTCCACTTCCCTGGCGATCTCCGGCGCGTACAGCGCCCGCCGCTCGCGGGGTGAAAACACCTCGAGGTAGCTGCGCCAGCGCTCCGACGACGGGAGATCCTGGGCTTCCACGAACCGCTTGAGGTGGTTGATCCGGTTGTGTCCGCCCTTCTGCTCGCGCAGCATCCGAATGGCCGGCTTCGCGAGGCCGATCGCCTGACGCCAGGGGAACCGGGCCGCGCGCTGGCTCAGATGGAACCCGAGGGTGCGCTCGTAGCCCGCGAAGTTCTCGTCGCCGCCGAGACCGGTGAGCGCCACCGTGACGTGCTGCCGGGCGAGCTCGCAGACGTGGTGGGTGGGGATGACCGAGTCGTCGGCAAAGGGCTCGTCGAACGCACGAACCGCCACGTCGAGCGCTTCCTCCACGCGAGGCTGGACCTCGAACTCCCGGTGCTCCGTTCGGTAGCGCGCCGCCACGTCGCGCGCGAAGGTCCGCTCGTCGAGAAACGCACCCGTCTGTCCCCCGAACCCGATCGTGAACGTCTTCACGTTCGCGGACATCCGCGCCATGGTGGCGACGACCAGGCTGGAGTCGATCCCGCCGCTCAGGTACGCGCCGAGAGGAACCTCCGCGAGCAGCCGCATCTGCACCGACTCGCGGAACCGCGCCATGAACTCCTCGGCCAGGTCCCGCTCCGACCCGGACCACTTCGGCTCCATGGCGAGGTCCCAGGTCCTGCTCGATCCGGACCCCGCGATCGCCGACCACGGCGTAGTGACCGGGCGGCAGCTTCCGCATCGAGCGGTAGGCCGTCCAGGGCGCCGGGATGTACCCGTAGGAGAGGAACGCGTCGATGGCGGTCCAATCGACCTGCCGCGGAATCGTGGGGTCCGCCAGCAGACACTTCAACTCGGAGCCGAACACGAATCGACGCCCCTCGTCGTAGTGGTAGTGCAGGGGCTTGATGCCGAGACGATCGCGCGCGAGAAAGAGCTCGTCGGTCCGCGCGTTCCAGATCGCGATGGCGAACATGCCGCGGAGATGCCGCAGGCAGCGCGGCCCTTCCTCCTCGAAGAGGTGCAGCACCGCCTCGGTGTCGGCGCGGGTCTTGAAGACGTGCCCGCGGCGCTTCAGCCCTTCTGCGAGAGACTCGTGGTTGAAGATCTCGCCGTTGAACGCGATCGTGAGCGTGCCGTCCTCGTTGGAGATCGGCTGGTGACCTCCCTCCACGTCGATGATCGAGAGACGGCGGGCGGCGAGGCCGATGCCGTCGGCCAGGAAGTAGCCTTCATCGTCCGGACCGCGCCGCGTGATGGCCCGGCACATCGTCCGGAGGACCTCGCCGTCGACGGCGGTCCGCCGATCGAGGTTGAAGGCACCCGTGATTCCGCACATGCTCGCGCGCTCCTCTCGGCTCCCGCCGGTCAGGGCTTGACGCTCTTCACGATCACGTTCCAGCCGAGCCGGTTGAACGGGAACAGCCGCCCCAGCGTCAGATCGACATAGCGCAGTGCGGGCACCTCGACCGAAACCTTGAGCAGGAAGAACCAGGAGAGCAGGTCGTAGGGGATCAGGAACACGCTCGCCCACCTTCGCGGCCGGTAGCCGGCCTGCCTGAGCTTCCGGCTCAACGACACCGGCGAGTAGAACCGCACGTGGGTCTGGTCCCAGCCCAGCCACCGGAGGTTCCCTCGCCAGAAGCGCTGGTACGAGCCCTCCACGACGTAGTTCGACGACCAGCAGTTCTGCGTGCTGAGCAGCAGCACTCCGCCGGGCCGCAGGCAGGCGTGCAGGTCGCGCAGCACCCCCTGGTCGTCCGGAATGTGCTCGACGATGTCCTTCGCGAGGATAATGTCGAAGCGCTCGTCCTTCAGGTCCTGTGGCACCGCCAGGGACTCGATCGTGACGAGCCGCGCGTCCACGCCTTCCTGTCTGGCATAGAGGCGGGCCGTGCGAAGGGCGTTGGGTTCCGCGTCGACCAGCACCACCTCTGCGCCGGCCTTGGCGTAGGGAACGGCCATGATGCCGGCGCCACCGCCGTAGTCGAGCACCTTCCTGCCTTCGAGCTCTCCCGTGAGGGCCCGGAACAGTGTGAACTTGGTGCGGTTGTAGGGCTTGTCTCCGAGCCGGAGATACTGCGCCAGTGCGGCCTGCTCGTCCTCCTCGCGCGCCCAGTGGTGCCCGTCGTACCGGAGCCGGTCCGCCTCGGCCGTCCGGGCGTCGACGGCCTCGACCGCCGGCGGCGTCTCCCTCGTGCCGGACGGCTCCGGGGCGGTCAAGGCCTGGCGCGCCCTCGCGATCGACTCCTCCATCATGAGCGCGTCGGCAAAGAACTTCACGGCCCAGTTCAGCACCTCGAAGCGGCCGTAGGCCCCGTGCAGGGGGTACGACCCGGCGATCCCACCGTCGAGGCCGGCGCGCCCGGTGCCCAGCCACTGGACGGAGCGGAGGAACGCGTTCGCCTTCGTCAGGCCCCGCAGGTAGTCGGCGTCGCCGGTCATCTCGAAGAGCAGCCCCCAGATCACGGCCATCTGGGCGTTGCCCGTCAGACAGCTCCACTTGACGGCGGGCCGCCACTGGTCGTCGAAGCGTCCCGCCAGCCGGCCGTCGGGCGCCTGCTGCGCCAGGACGGCGTCCGCGCCCCGCCGCGCGGCCTGCACGTACCGCTCCTCGCCCAGCGCGCGGCCGACCTCGAGGATCCCCCGCAGCGCGTACGCAATCGTATGCAGGAGCGGCCGGTCCGGATCGTAGAGGCAGTTGTGCCGGAACCACCCGTTCGGCGCCTGCTCGGTCAAGGCGAACTCGACGTTCCGGATCGCAGCATCACGGTACACGGGCGTCCCCGTGGCGGTCGAGAGCAGCAGCAGCGCCCAGGCCGTTCGCGTGTTGTAGGTGTAGCTGGAGATGCTGTCGATCGCGAAGTCCGAGAGGTGCCGCCGCCACGCGCCGTCCGCGGCCTGGTTCGCCACCAGGTAGTCCCCCGCCCGGACGGCCGCGGCCAGGAAGGACTCCTGGGCGGTCTCCTGAAACGCGCGAAGCCACCCGAAGATCACCTGGCCGGTGTTGAAGATCGCGGGCGTTGCGGCGGCGTCCACCGTTCCGCCCCGCACGGCCCCGTTGTCCATCTGCACGCGGCACTCCCACTCCGCCATCCGGACCGCGCGCTCGAAGACCTCGCGGTCTCCCGCACGCCGGGCGTAGTCGAACATCGTGGGAATGATGTAGCCCGTGGTCTCGGGATAGGCGGCCATCCAGCCGCGCCGCTGGAAATACTGGTTGTAGGCGAGCGAGTAGCTCCGCGCGACGCCTCCGTCGCCGGCGGCGTCCTGGGCGTGGCAGATCCATCGGATCGCCTCGCGCAGGGGATCCGCCTGAGTCCGGCGGCGGCGCGGCTGCGTCAGGTAGGTCCTGGCCACGTCCAAATCGGCCAGCGACGCGTAGTACCTCGCGGCCTCAACGACGGCGTGCGCCTTCATGATCTCCATCCTCCCGGCTCGGAGTCGGACACGCCCCGGCCCCGTCGACCCCTACTGCTCGCTGCGCCCGTCGGGTCTCCAGTTGGACCCGGTCCGGTACCTGCCTGCGTGATCGCACTGACACGATTCGGCTCAGCGGGCGGATGCCCGCGGGCCGGGTCCGCCCACCCGGTAAAGAGAGAGGTTGCTGTTCTGCCAGACGACGGTCCAGGAAGCGGGCGCCCGGTCGTAGAACGCCAGGACCGGGTAACCGGTCCGCCGGCTTCCCCAGATGCCCCCGTGCTGGTGCAGCCACTGCAGGTACCGCTTGTTGACCATCACCAGGCTCCCGCCCGGCAGTTGGGCGCCGGCGGGCACCTGATCGAAGTCCGTCCAGCGGGTGTGCGCCGGGTAGCGGTCGAAGAACTCGAGCGCGCGCAGGCTCAGCGTGTCCGCGAACAGGACCGTCTCGGGCGTCACCTGGCCCCTCACGGCTCTCACGTCGTCGAGCCACCACGTCTGCGGATGGCGGACGTCGTAGAGAGCCTGCCGCCCGCCCACCCACACGATCGTGGCGGCCATCGCCAGACCCACCAGGCGGAACGCCGGCGTCCAGGCCCTTGGCGCGACGCCCGGCGCGCGCGACGGGAGCAGCGTCCGCGCCAGGAACCCGGCGGCCAGGACGATGGACGGATAGTAGAGCAGGTACAAATACCGCTGGAACAGGGCCAGGGGAATGTACTCGGTGACCGAGCTCGACCCGAAGTCGAACATGAAGGCGAGCGTCCAGAACCAGATGGCCGGGAGCAGGAAGGTCCGTTCGCGCCGCACCCACCCGTACAGCGTGGCGATGGCGGCCATCAGCGGCAGGTACAGAAGCGACGGGTCGAGGAACAGCGTGGAGGGACCGCTCACGAACACGCGGTTCGCCACGGCCCGCCAGCGGCTTCCGCCCTCGCTCCAGCCGTGCGCGCTGCCCTCGGTGAAGAAGTACTTCGCGTTCTGCCGGTAGTCGACCTCGACCTGGTGGAACCGGAACAGCAGGTCGCCGTGCAGGTGGTAGTAGGTCAGCATCTCACCGGCGAGGACGCCGAGCGACGCGGCCGCGAGGCCGATCCAGAACAGCCACATCCGTGGCCCCTCGCGCCTCACGGTCAGGATCAGCGCCACCAGGAAGAACGGCGCCAGGTAGGCGACGCTCTCCTTGCAGAGCCACGACGCGCCGAGGGCGAGCCCGGCGGCCCCGCCCCACGCCAGGAGCGCGCCCCGCCCGGCGACGCGGCGACGGCCGACGAGGATCAGGACGGCGACGGCGAGGGTCGCGAAGAACGCGGCCGGCAGGTCCGGCAGCAGCTTCGTCGCGCTGTCGATGTGCCAGGGGAGGATCGCCATCAGCACGGCGGCGATCAGCCCCGAACGGTGCCCGAAGAGCATCGTCGCGCACGCGTAGACCAGCGCGATGGACAGCAGTGCGACCACGAACGGGTAGAGCACGGTGCTCCACTCGGTCAGGCCGAACGCGTAGTAGACCGCGGCTGCCGGCACCAGGACGCCGACCCGCAGCGGGAAGACCACCGGGCCGTGGTACGCGCCGGGATGGAAGGTGCCCCGCGCGATTTCGTACGCGAGATGCGCGTACTCGGCGTCGTCGAGGCCCACGTAGCCCCGGAACGCCCGGGCGTAGGTCGCGGCCGACGCCGCAAGGATCAGCAGCAGCAGCACCTGGGCCCACCGCGGCCCCCACCACGCAGTCGGATGTGTCGCAGTCACGTCCACGCCTCAATGCGCGAGATACAGCATCGACACCAGCCAGAGGAGCCCGCCCAGCACGAACCCGCGGTCCTTGAGCAGCAGCTCGAAGGGTTCGCCCCAGCCCGGCTCCTGCATCTTCAGGATGAAGCGATAGATGCAGTACACGACGAACGGTGTGGTGAAAATGAGCTTGTCGGTGTGGTGCAGCGCCTGCGTGTCCGGTGCCATCGTGTACAGCATGTAGGTCATGATGGTCAGGCTCGCGGAGATGGCGACCAGCAGGTCCAGCTTGGGGATGGTGTACGACTGGTGCACCTTCCTCGTCTGCTGGGCGCCGGCCTGGAGGTGCTCGTACTCGGCGCGGCGCTTGCCGAACGCCATCAGCAGCGAGAGACCGAAGACGCACGCCACCAGCCAGTTGGTGACCACGATGTCGACAAGGTAGCCGCCGGCGTAGACGCGCAGCACGAACCCGGTCGCGATGGAGATCGCGTCGAGGACGGTCTTGCGCTTGACGTAGGTGGTGTACAGGAGGTTGTTGGCGCCGTACGCCGCCAGCATGAGGAGGAAGCCCCGGTTCATGGCCGCGCCGCCGCCGAGGCCGACCACGAGGAACGCCGCAGCCACCGCGCCGGCCTTCAGCCTCGAAATCCGTCCCGAGGCCACCGGTCGCAGTCGTTTCGTCGGGTGCTTTCGATCGGCCGGCGCGTCGACGATGTCGTTGAACAGGTAGACGGCGCTCGCCATCAGCCCGAACAGGACCACCCCCGTCACCGACCGCAGCAGGTACTCGTTCGCTCCGAACCGCGGGCTCGTGAGAAAGGGCGCCAGCACGAAGAAGTTCTTCGCCCATTGCTTCACGCGGATGGCCTTGAGCCACGTTCCGAGCCCGGCGCCGCTGGCGCTGTCCGTGGCGCCGATCGACGGTCGATCGGCGACGGCCGGAATCGCCACAGCCGGCGCAGGTTGCCTGGGATCGACGTCCATGCCCCCCCCTACGTTCAACGGATTTCCGTCGCGAACGGACGAATGTGGACGGGGTACGGGAGAGAGACGGCCGTGAGGTCGGCCGTGAACCGCGTCCCGGTCGTCTTCCGAAGGCCCGCGCGCTCGTAGAGTCCCGCGGCGGGCCGGTTCTTTGCCGTCTGAATGAACTCCCCGACGAGCGTGCGAACGTTCCTGGCCGCGGCCCGATGGGCGATGTCGGCAAGCATGGCCTGCTCGATGCCGCGCCCGATGACCCGGCAGCTCAGAAGGAAGGTGTCGATCCGGCACTCGTCTCCGTCGAACCGCAGGATCGCCGCCCCGACGATGCCGTCGTCGCCGAAGCGGTCGCGCGACGCCACCGACAGCACCTCGCAGGCCTCGTCGCCGGCGAGCGCCGAGATCTGCGCTTCGGTGTAGCGTCGCGTCGTCATGTTCATCTGGTTCGTCTTCTGCGTGAGCTGGGCGATGCGCGGAATGGTGAACGCGCGCGCGGGCTGGATCTCCACCTCGAGCTCGAGGCTTCGCAGAAACGCGTCCAGGTCGGCGTGCCGCCCCTCGTCCGCGCGGCGGGCCGCGCGGGTGCGGTACATCTCGCCCTTCTTCCGGTCTTCCGCGGTCAGCTTCAGGTTGTCGAGCCCCGGCAGGGCGGACGGGATCGCCGGCAGGAGGTACGGCTTGGCCGGCAGCTGCACGACGTGGCACTCCGGACATTCCTGCCGGACCAGCTCGCACTCGATCGGGCTGTCGTCCAGGAAGATGAGGCTGTCGACGCCGATGTCCAGCTCGCTGGCCAGCTCCCGGAGATTCGTGGCCTTGTCGCGCCAATTGACGCGGACCGCCGCGAAGTGCCGCCGGCGGAGGACCATGTCGGGGTGATCGTCGATGATGCGGAAGGCGTCCGCCTCGTTGTTCTTGCTGTTGATGGCCAGAATCACGCCCCGGTGGTAGAGCTTGAGCAGCTCCGTCTGGAAGTCCCGGTAGCAGTTGCCCGGATAGGTGCGGCCCAGCTTGACGCCTTCCAGGCCGTCCTCGCCCGCGACGCCGCCCCACAGGGTGTTGTCCAGGTCCAGCACGACGCACTTCCTGGCCGGGCCGAGCACGGCGCGGAGGTATCGCATCAGGTCGCCCGCAATCGCCGGATAGGCGGCCTGCCGGAACGGGTTGCGCGAGACGTACCACTGCTTGGCGTCGTACAGGCTCTCGGAGCCCTTCTCCCGCACGAGCGCGTCGAAGTCCCACACGAACGCCCCCCGACGCCGGGAACAGGCCGCGCTCAGGGCCCGGTTGAACTGCTGCAACAGGTACACCTGGCCGTCCGGCTGCTGCGCGTCGAACCTGCCAAAGAAGCTCCGCCCCGCCAGCATCAGGTTCTGCACCAGGATCGGCGCCCGAACCGACTCCTCGAGGCGTTCGAGGAGGCCCTCCAGGGAGCCGGCCAGCGAGGTCAGCTGCTTCTCCCACTCCGCCGGCGACAGGCTGGCGAAGTCATCGACGAAAGCGGGCAGGATCTCATCGATGCGAAGCAGCAGGAGGACCACTTGCGGTGCGAACGCGTACAGCGCGCTGTTCGGATCGAGGATCTCCTGGGCGTGCTGGTTGTAGCCGCCGAACCAGAACGTCGGGTTGAGCCCGTCGAGCAGCAGGCGCAGCTTCAGGATCGGTTCGAGCGGCTCGGCCGTGTAGCTCCGGAGCACGGCGACGCGGAGCGGCCGTGCGTCCGGGCTCGAGCGCTCGACCGCCGGCAGGTGCCGGAGGTAGTCGTTGAAGCCGAAGCTCGCGTGCTCGGTCCTGACGAAGTCAAGCGTGTTCACGGGTGTTCGGATGGAGAGGCCGGCTCAGGCGGCCAGCAGTTTCGCCAGGCTGTCGGTATCCTGGACGTTCACGATCCGGCGGCTCCGGTCGATGCTGCGGACGAGCCCGCCGAGGACCTTTCCGGGCCCGGCCTCGACAAAGGTCTGGTGCCCCTCGAGCGCGAGCCAGCGCACCGACTGCGTCCACCGCACGGGCCGCACGAGCTGGTCGAGCAGCGCTTCCCGGATGCGGTCGGGGTCGTTCGAATGCGGCTCGCCCGTGACGTTGGCGACGACCGGCAGGGACGGCTGGGACACGGGGCACGCCTGCAGCGCGTTCCGCAGCTGGTCCCGGGCCTCGGCCATGAACCGGCTGTGCCACGGCCCGCTGACCTTCAGGGGCACGGTCAGCTTGGCTCCGCGTTGTTTGGCGAGCTCCACGGCGCGCCTGAGGCCGGGCGCGTCGCCGGTCAGGACCAGCTGCAGGGGGGAATTGTCGTTCGCGATCTCGACCGACCCCGCTTCGCTCGCGTCCGCGCACACCTCCGAGAGGGTCTCGGCGCCGAGACCGAACACGGCCACCATGCCCCCCGGGTTGCGCTGAGCCGCCTCCTGCATGGCCTTGCCCCGGAGATGGACAAGGCGGATGCAGTCCGCGAACTCGAGCGCCCCGGCCGCGCACAGCGCCGAGTACTCGCCGAGGCTGTGCCCGGCGGCCGCCGAGGGCGTGATGCCCTCGTGGCAGAGGACCTGGTGGCAGGCGAGGTTCACGGTCGTGATGGCCGGCTGAACGCGGTCCGTCCGCACGAGCGTCTCGGCCGGCCCCTGGAAGCAGAGCGTGGCGAGGTCCAGGTGAACGATGTCGGAGGCTTCCTCGAAGAGCGCCCGCACGAAAGCGCGATCCTGGTAGAAAGCCTTGCCCATGCCGACGTACCTGCGACCCCTGGCCCGGGAACAGGAACACCCTCTCGCTCATGACACCTCCTTCGCCTCGCGTGCGTCCTGGCGGAACTCCACCACGGGCGGCGCGTACACGTGGTCGAGCACCGCGGTCGCGACGCCCCAGGACAGGCCGACGCCGAATCCGCAGAACAGGCTCGGCCGGCCGTCTCCACCGCCCCCGCGGGAGAGGTGGTGCGCCATCGTCAGGGGGATCGACGCCGAGCCGGTGTTGCCGAAGAACTCGATGGTGTACGGGACCTTCTCGGCGGGGAACTTGAGCTTCCTGGCGATCTTGTCGTTCATGAACCAGTTCGCCTGGTGCAGAAACAGC
The DNA here is from genome assembly GCA_963812185.1 of uncultured Acidobacteriota bacterium. GTDB lineage: Bacteria > Acidobacteriota > Vicinamibacteria > Vicinamibacterales > JAHECP01 > JAHECP01. Next base: position 741,240 of record CAWEUE010000004.1, on the reverse strand, counting down.
TGGCTGACGGAGTCTGGCGTCAGCGCCTCGGCTTCCATGAACTGCGCAATCGACTTCACGACGTCGGTCACCGAGAACTTGAAGATCTCCATGCCGTTCATGTAGAGGTGCTCTTCCGATCGCACGGCGCCGTCCGCTCCCCGGCGGAGGGCGCGGGTCTCCTCGGTGGACCGTCGGCGGAACCCCCCGGCCGGCACGTAGAGGTTGCGGAAGCGGCTGCCATCGGTCATCAGCTCCACCGTGATGGGCGGGGCCCCCGGGTCGGCCTCCAGCAGCGTGGCGGTGCCGCCGTCGCCGAGGATGAACACGACGTTCTTGTCCTCGTCGTGACACAGCTTCGTCTGGGTATCGCCCGCGAGCAGCAGGACCCGTTTGAGGCCGGCGCCCACGATCAGCGAGCAGGCATTGTAGAGGCCCACGACGAAGCCCGAGCAGCCCATGTTGATGTCGTAGGCGACCACGGACTGGCGGCAGCCCAGCCGATCCTGCAGCAGGCACGCGGTCGAGGGCACCCGATAGTCGGGGGTCATGGTCGCCAGGACGATCCCGTCGATGTCGGCAGGGGTCATGCCCAGGCCCGCCAGCAGCGTCTCGGCGGACGCCTGGCACAGGTCCGACGCGCACGTCCCCGGCGCCGCCTTCCGGTAGCTACCGACCTTCGTGAGGCCGACGATCTTCCTGCAGTCGTCCGCGGAGCAGAACTGATGGTCGACCAGGTTGTCCACGGCCGTGTCGGGCACGGCGCCCGCAATGCCGCGGATCCTCACACCCTCGAATCGTGACTTCGGCATCGATTCACCTCACGCGACTGGCGGCGCGCCGGACGTCTTGTGCTCGATCTTCGTCCAGACCGCCTTCCGGAACGTGGCGTAGTCCCTGTACATCTCCACGGCCTCCTCCGGGTCCACGTCGATGCCGAACTCCTCCTCGAATCCGGACACCAGGATGAGGTGGCGCATCGAGTCCCACCGGGCCAGCGTCGCCGGGCTGGTGGTCTCCGTAACCTCCGTCGGCGCGACCTCGAGCATCGCCGCAAAGAGCTCCCGAATCCTCTCGTCCATGTCGTTTCCCCTCACTGTCTGGGAATCTGCTCGCAGATGGAGCGTACCGTCCTGAAGTTCTCGAGCTTGATTTCGTCCGACCCGAGATCGACGCCGAAGGCCTCGTCGAGGAACCCCAGAATCTTCAGAATCCCGAGTGAATCGATGATCCCGGACTCGATGAGCGGCTCGTCATCACCGATCTCCGTGAGGTGCAGATCGGGATTGACCTCCGTCATGATGAACTCCTTGATTCGCTGGCCGAATTCGTCCATAGCCACTCCACCTTCTGGGTCAAAGGCCTTCAGTCTCCGTACGGCAGGTTGCCGGCCTCCACCATGGCCGTCTGGCACGACACCACGTCGGCGGCCGTGACCAGCAGCAGGTGCGAGTTGCCGACCCGCGCTCCGCGTATCCGTCCGCGCGCGCGCATCTCCGCTTCGAGCTTGTCGGCACGACGCGCCGGCGACCTCGAGAACGCGTACGTCTGCACGGTTCCGCTGCGTCCGTCGCCATCGATCACCTCGGCCGTGAAGAGCCGACCGTCGTACACCGGGAACGGCAGCCGATCCTTCAGGACGTCCTCCACGTGATGGAAGAACGTGATCGCTCCGAAGCCGACGTCGTAGAAGAGGATCTTACCCTTGAGGCCGACGAGCTTCTCGAAGGGCGACCCCGATCCGCAGGGGTACAGACACCGTTCGTGGTCCGCCACCAGCCGCGCCGCGTCCGGCCCAGCGGCGAGCACGGGATGCGTCGGGTGCAGGCTCCGGAGCGTGCCCGGCGTCCTGCGGAACATCTCCGTGATCAGGCCCATCATCGAGATCGTCTTCCTGACGTTGAAGGCCTTGTTGCGGAGCAAGTGGTCGTAGGCCGACCCGCGGAAGGGGATCGAGACCATCAACAGGTTGCCCGACGGGCCCACCACGTCTCGCAGGACCCTGACCACGTCCTGGGGCGAACCTTGGAACCCGCTGTCGGGCTGGAAGTTCGAGTGGACCATCAGGGTGTCGCCCTCGGCGATCCCCATCCGGCGCAGGCAGGACGCGAGCGCCCGGCCGTCGTAGGCGCGCAACGTCCGCACGGCGCGCACCTTCCATCCATTCAGCGTCGTCTTGATGACCCGCTTCTGGCGCTCGTCGAACACGCGGTTGAAGGTCGCTCTCAGCATCGCTGTCTGGCCTCACAGATAAGGCGTTCCGCCACCCGTCACCATGATCTTCTGTCCGGTCGTGAACGAGGCGTGCGAGGAGACCAGGAAGACCACCGCCTGTGCCACCTCGACCGGCGACGCGTGGCGGCGCATCGGCGTGTCCTGGGCGATCCTCGCCCTGAAGCCGTCCTGGATATGGGCCACGAAGTCCGTCTCGACAAAGCTCGGGACCACCAGGTTGACCTGGATGTTGCGGGCGGCGAGCTCGATCGACAGGCTGCGCGTCAGCCCGACCAGCGCGGCCTTCGCCATCACGTACTTGGTCTGATCCGGCGGAGGGTTGTCGACGGCCACCGACGAGATGCTCACGATCTTCCCTCCGCCCCGCTCCAGCATCAGCGGCACGACGTGCTGGCAGCACAGGAACGCGCCCTTCGCGATCACGTCGAGGTCCTTCTGCACCTCGTCCCACGACAAGGTCAGGAACGGGCTGGGGCGGAAGTCCCGCGCCGCATTGTTCACGAGGATGTCGACCGTGCCGTAGCGCGCCCTCGCGGCGGCCACGAGCGCGGCGACCTCGGCCGGATCCGAGACGTCGGCGCGCACGGCGACGGCCTCGCCGCCGGCGCCGACGATGTCGCTCACCACCTGCGCCGCGTCGGACTCGCCGCGATGATAGTTCACCACCACCTTCACGCCGTGCAGCGCCAGCAGCTTCGCGACCGTCTCTCCGATGCCGCGGCTGGCGCCCGTCACCAGCGCCACCTTGCCCTGGAGGCCGGCGGCCACCGCCGTCGCCTTCAGCTCCGCGACCGTCGGCATGCTCCTCGCCGGCCGGTTCACCAGCGTGGCCACCTTCGCCTCGTAGACCGGCTGGTCCGGGTGATCGCCCGTCGCGGCGGTGATCCGCTTCCGCACGATGCGCGTCGACATCGAACGGTGCGTCACCGTACCGCGCAGCCGGTACTCGACGTCCGGCCGGACCGGGGCCGCCGACCGCACCGAGAACTCGAGGAACGTGGCCAGGTCCCCAGGCAGCGACGAGCCCACGGACGTCGAGAGCAGCAGGAACGCCAGCAGGTTCGGCAGATGGAACCACTTCGCGACGTCCGCCGGCCCGGGCGCGCGGTCGGCGACGCCCCCCTGGCCGAGCAGCTCGACGAACGCTCGAACCGCCGCGCCGGTGACCCTGAACCGCAGATCGTCGGTCGCGCCGACGTCGAGCTGCTCGAGCTCCAGTCGGGCGGGCTCGGCGGGCCGGACCAGCAGTCCCCCGTCGCCGGTGGCCGCGCCCGGCTCGATCGCCGCTGGAGGCCGTTCGTAGACCACGCTCACGGCCCCCGTCGTCACGACGGCGGCCTCGCGCTCGATCCGGTAGTCGAAGTCGAACTCCCCCGTCTCGCGCACGCGGCCGGGGCCCGCGTGCAGCGTGAGCTCGTCGCCGGCATGGACCGGCGCCGCGAACCTCCCCGACAGGGCGACCGGGACGCAGCGCCACCCCTCGATCTCGAACGGCGCCAGCAGCGGAAGGAAGGCGACTGGCAGCATCCCGTGCGCAACGCGGCGGCGGTAGGCCGACCGGCGGGCGAACGCCTCGCTCACGTGCAGACTGCTGCGATCACCGGTCGTGGCGGCGAACCGCGAGACCATGTCCTCGGAGATCCGGAAGCGGACCCGCGAGGCCTCCCACAGTACCGCCGCCTCTGGACCGCCTCTCGTCACCGCACGTCCCTCCGTGCGTCCGCACCACCGACGCGATCCAGGTGGCTGACGAGATCCGCGGTGAGACCGGAAATTTCGAAACGGCGAAGAAAGGCTGCCGTGTGCCCGTTCGGGCTCTGCGGGTGCTGCATCTCGTCGTAGATGAACCTGGCAATCCCGTCGATGTCGCCGGCCTCGAACGCGCGGCCGGCGCCGGACTCGGACACCAGGTCCGCCGTGCCTCCCGACTCGGCGATGGCGAGAATCCGGCTTCCGGCGCCGAGGTAGTCGTAGACCTTGGCCGGAATCTGGAACGGCAGGTTCGGCGCGAGGAGGAGCGCGAGGTGGCTCTTCCTGACGACGTCCAGAGCGTCGGTGTGCGAGATCGGATCCTGCACCTCGACCATCCCGTCGAGGCCATAGCGCCGCGCCAGGCGGGACGTCGGTTCGCCGTTGACCTGCCGGCAGTGCCCGATGAGCCTGATCCGGACCGAGCGCGGGCCGATCCGCCCGGACTGGATCAGTCCCGACACCGCCTGGAAGATCGGCTCCGGGGAACGCCCTACGTAGAGGGACCCCGTGTAGCTCACCGTGAAGACGTCGTACTTCGCCGGCGGCTGGGCGGACGCGCCCTGCGGCGAGATGCCGTTCGGCACGAAGACGAACTTCTCGGGCGGCAGGTAGCCGTACTGCGCCCGGTATGCGTCCCGCAGCCGGTTCACGTTGAACACGACGAGGTCGGCCTTTTCGATCACCTTCCGCTCCAGCCAGCCTTCGATCCTGAGCGACAGCGCGGAGGTCACGTAGACCCCCTTTGTGCCGGTCATCATCCAGGGGTCCCGGAAGTCGGCCGCCCATCGCCGCCCGGTCGCGAGCTTGACCACCAGGCCGACCAGATGCGTTGAGTACGGCGGGCAACTGGTCACGATCCACTCGATCCGGCGCCGCCGGACCAGCCGAATCGCCGAGAGGCTGGCCGGGATGATCCAGCCGCGGTCCTGGTCCGGCAGCGTCAGCAGGGCCAGGACCTGGCGGTAGGCCCACCGGACGAGGCCACGGCTCCGGGACGCGCGCCCGCCGGCGGCGACGTCCGTCCGGGACGGCCCGGAGCGATCGGCCGGCCCTGACGCGGCTCGAGACGCCCGCCGCTTCCACCATCGTCGGGCCGCCGTCCACGTCGCCAGGACCGTTGGCAGCATCGGCGCCGTGTGAACCGTGACCGCGCCGATGCCCTCGAGCCTGTCCGTGTCGATCTCCTCGATCGCCCTGCGCGGAATCGTGAGGACGCTGGGGCGCCAACCGGCGCCGGGCAGGCAGCGGGTGAAGTTCGCGATTCGCTGCCCTCCCACCGCCGCACTGGGCGGGAAATGGTAGGCGATGAGCAGAATCTCCCGTCGCGCCGCCGCCAACGCGTCGTCGCGCCGAACCGACTGGCGCCGACCGCCGGCCGCCCCGCTACGCCGTGAGAAAGACCGTCGCATATCGCCTCTGCCAGTCGTGCCGCGTGCTCATGAAAGGCTCGAGCCCCCAGGTACCTCGTAGGGCCAGCCCACGCTCCGCGCCCGCCTGGCTTCGTCGTGGATTTCCCGGATCTTGTAGTCGAGGGGCTGGAGCCCCCGCCGTCGGACGAGACGCTGCCGCAAGTCGAGATCCACGCCGTCGATGAACACCGCCGAACCGGGACGGAGCAGCCGAAACACGTTTCTGAGCGCCTGCCGCGCGAGCGGACGGCGCAGGTGAAAGAGAAAATTCTGCGCGAATACGATGTCGGACGGACCGATCGCGGCCATGAGCCGATCGCTCAGCACGTCGCCCACTGCGCAGGACACCCGCGCGGCGATCGCCGGCTTCACGACGAAGCCCTCTTCTGTGCGATCGAAGGTCGCGTCCACGAAGTCGTGCTCGATCAGGGTGTTGTTGAAGACCTCGTCATGCGTGTAGCGCGCGGCGCTGGCCGCGCGCACACACTCCGGGTCGATATCGTACGCCCGGATGTCGAAGGCGAGGTCGGGATGGCGGCGCCCGAGGCACGACGCGATCGAGTAGGCCTCCGCGCCATTGGAGCAGCCGAGCACGACGACCGACAGCGGCGCGCCGTCTCTGTGGCGCCTCGCCAGGTCCACCACAGGACCGGTCAGCGCTTCGTATTGCGTCGGAAGGCGCAGGAACCCGGTGAAGGACGAGTTCACGCGCGGCGCCCCCAGGAGGGCCAGATGGTGTCTCGCCCTCTGCCAGACGAGCGTGCCGGTGATCGCCCTGCCGCCCGGCAGCGCGTCGAGATGAATGGCCATGTTCAGGTCCGCCTCGCGAAGACGAAATAGATGGTGTTGCCGTCCACGTCCCTGCTGCCCTCCCACCGCCGGAAGACCACGGTCCCGCCCGCCGACTCGACCAGGCGGTCGAAGTTGTGGATGAAGGTATTGTCCCTGGCGCGGACGTCCGACCGATCCAGCCGCGCGTTGTCGATGTCCGGATGCGCCAACCCCGAGAGCGCCACGGCCCTGCCGTGCGACAGCATGACGTCGACGGCGGCCGCCGCCAGGGGCTCGGTCAGGTACATCAGGACGCCGGTGCAGACGATGAGGTCGAAGGTCCGCCCGCCCAGGATCGGCCCGAGCTCACGGGTGTCGGCGCACCGGAGCACGACCTTGGAGCCCTGGCGGCGGAGGTGGTCGGCCCCGGCCTCGATCGCGTAGCGATCGATGTCGATGCCTTCGAGCTCGGTCGCCCCCGGGAAGAGCTCCGTCTCCATCAACCTGAGCTGATACCCGAGGGAGCAGCCGACCTCGAACACCGAACCGACTTGGTCCAGGCGGGGGAGGCCGAGCGCGCCCAGGTGGTCCACCAGGTCGGTGAAGAACATCCGGCGCGAGAGCTTGACGTTTTCCGGGCCGAAGCGCTCGGCGACCTCGTACGAGCTGGCGTAGCCGAGATGGTTCGACCAGAGGAACGCGTGGAAGGCATTCGCGTCCGTGTCGGCGAGATCCCGCACCAGCTCCATCGACCAGCGGTGCCGCCTGGCCGGGTCCAGCCAGGCCTGGCGCTCGACGAAGAGCGCCAGGCGGCGTCTGACCGGCGCCGGCAGGCCCCAGGTCACCAGGCGCCTGAGCCCGCGCTTGGCGCGCCCCGCCGTCCGGCCCGCGGGCTGCGCTACGGCCTGGACAGCGCCAGCCTGGATTTCGTCCTGACCCATCGGGTAGACCTCGTCGACAGCGATCGGAGCATCGACAGGAACGGGCGCCAGTCGCGCCAGTTGAACCAGGCGGTCTCCTGCACCGCCAGCAGGGACCGGAACCACTGCCACACGCTCAGGGTGCCCTCGCGGTGGTAGTGGTACGAGGAGATGAGATCGAAGTCCTCGATCATCCACCGGCGGCCCTCGCGCAGCTCGGCCGCGGGCTGCGCCTGACCCGTCAGGTCCAGGTAGAGCGCGCGGATGACGTCATGGCCGTTGCGAGCGACGAACAGCCGGAACGCCTGGCCCACGCGCGGGTTGGCGTCGAGCACCTTGTACTGGCCGTCCCGGGCGTCGAAGCGGTAGCCGATATCGAGGATGCCCCGGTAGCCGACGGCGCGCATGAACTCGACGGTCAGGCGCGCCACCTCGTCGACGCGACGGCACTCGCCGAGCGAGATGCACCCCATGTGCACCGGGAACGCCCGGAGCTTCCGACCCGTGAAGCCCACGAGACACTCCGAGTCGCGGTCGAAGTACCCGTTGAAGACGAAGATCTGGTCGTCGCCTCCCGGGATGTACTCCTGCAGCATGAGGTTGGGACAGTCGACATCTTCCATGGCGCGGTATTCGGCGATCAGCTCGTCCGGCGTGCGGACGATCACCATCTTCCGCTGCGTGCGGACCTGCAGCCGGTTGCCGTAGATGCCCTTCAGCATGACCGGGAACCGGCCGTGCGCGGCGTACTGGAGGACCTCTTCCAGTCCGCGCGGGAAGATCGTGGCGGGCGTCGGCACGCCGACCCGGGTCGCCAGCTCGGCCATCTCACGCTTGTTGGCCAGCTGCCGGACGAGGTCGGGCGTGTTGTCCTGGAACAGGAACGAGCCCCGCAGCGCCTCGGCGTGATCCGCCACGAACTGCGCGGTCTCGTCGGAGGTCGGGATCAGGATCGCCCGCATCCCCAGCCCGCGGCCGATGCGGAGCAGGCCCTCGAGGTAGTCGCCGGGCTGCTCCTCGAGGTGGTCGAGCACGAACCTCCCGCGGCAGTACCGCGACTGGAACGCAGGAGCCGCGGGATCGGCGTCGACCGCATGGAGGGGCACGCCGAGGGGGCCCAGGCTGCGCATGATGGCCAGCCCCCCCAGTTTGCCGTTCACGACGAGCACCGGTGTGTCGGTATGGGCGAACCTCACGGTCGTCTCCAGGTCAGGGCGCGGACGCCGGACGCGTCGAGAGAGGCTCGGTCACGTCCCGGCGTTCGGCATCGATCAGCTCGACTCCGGCCAGCGCGGGCACGGTGTCCAGGTCGTCCACGTGTTCGAGGACGAACTCCAGGTCCTGCTCCTGGCCCGAGCTGCGCAGGTAGGCGGCGCTGCGTCCCTCCCGGACGGTGTCGAGCGGCGCCTCGCACCAGCGCATCACGACGTCGACGGTCCGTTCGTCCGCGGCCTCGTAGCCCGAGTCCAGGAGGCGCCGGGCCACCCGCGCGCAGCCGATCTGGTCCTCGCGGCGGAACTGGCCCCGGGTGCCCGCGCCGATGACGGCGACGCGGGCGTGGCGGCGGGCGACGAGCCGGGCCACCGCGGCGGCGTTGCGGAAGCAGGCCAGGTACACCGCCTCGCAGCCCGCCGCGTTGAGGATCAGCTGGGTGCCCGACGAGGACACCAGCACCATCGGGCGGTCCACGTCCGACCGCGCCGCAATCTGCGCCGGGCTGTTGGTCACGTGGAACCCGAACGGCATGTGCCCACCCAGCTCGCCGGCGAGCAGCGGGTTCTCCAGTGTCGCGGCAATCACCGACGCCTCGTCGGTCGTGCGCGCGGGAAGGACGCGCCGGCCCAGGCTCAGGGCCGTCGTGACCGTGGTGGTGGCGCGGATCACGTCGATGGCCACGACCGCGAAGCCGTCACGGTAGCGGTCCACGCACTCGGGAAAGCAGTCGATGATGACGCGGCCGCTCATGCGGCGCCCTCCTTCAGCCGGGCCTCGCCCGGACCGGCCGGACGCAGGTTCTGGTGCTGGAACGCGTCGGAGTGCAGCCCGCGCCGATAGATCTCGACGCGCAGCAGTTCCTCGAGGCGGACGTTGCTCAGCTGCACCAGCGGACCGAAGTGGTTGAGCAGCGCGAACTGGCTCGGCTTGTTCGGCGCTTCGAACACGACGTGATCCATGCCGTAGGCCTCGACGAAGCGGTCGGCGAACGCGGCGTTCACGCGGCCCCGCCCGTCGAACAAGCCGACGTCCTGGGCGCTCTCACGCCCTTCGATCACGATGAGCTTCGCGCCGGCGTCGAGCCATCGGCGTCCCTCGTCGACGAGGTCCTCGACGACGTCCGCCGTGAAGGTTCCGTCGTGCTTCTTCCCGGCCTCGTACTGCACGTCCAGCCCGCGCTCGGCGGCCATCCGGACGATCTGCCCGGGGTCCAGCGACTGCTCGGTGAAGCCCTCCCCGGCCTCGATGCAGGTCACGCCGATATCGGCGCACAGATCGAGGAAGGCCGGCAGCATGCCGAACGTCGCCGCCACCTCGAACGGTCCGCCGCCGGTGCAGACCGGCACCCCGAACCGCCGCGCCGCGCTCACCTTCCGGCGCGTCGCCCACTCGCTGGCGACCTGCCAGCACGCCATCGAGATCTTCAGCACCGACATGAGGTGGTGGCTCTGCTCGATGTGGCTCTCGACCGTCACCGGGTCGTAGCCGGGATCGAACGGGCAGGTGCGCGGCGGTAGCGGCGGCACGCCGATCAGCCGCAGGTAGTCGGCGGTCTTGTGAAGACCCTCTCCCCGTCCCTGTTCATTACCTGGCGTCATTTGCGCCCTCCTTCGTAGGCGATTGCCTCCGTCACGTCGACCGAGAGGAGACGTGCGAGCACGCGGACCGCCGGCCCGACGGCCGGCGGCTCACTCGCGAGCCCATAGTGGTGATGCAGACCCGGCGTCGTGTTGATCTCGTTGACGACCCCCCCCGTCTCCTCGAGGGCCCGACTGGGATCGAACGTGATGACGTCCACGCCGGTGAAGCTCGACCCGATGACCTGAACGGCCCGCGCGGCCTGATCTCGAAGCGCCGGGCCGATGTCCGCCGTGGCGTCCTCGTCGAAGACCGTCCGCGCCTCGACCCGTCCGCCCAGCGGCCGCCTGACGCTGCCCGCCACCACCACGCGTCCCCGCTCCAGGACCGAATCGAGCCGCAGTTGCTGGGCCTCGAGCGTCGCCGTGATGTCGCGCGCCCTCTCGCGCGACCCGCCCGACGTCGTCGGGTACCCGTCGCGACGCAACAGCGCGCCGAGCGTCGACCGGCCGTCGCCGACCACGCGGGCGCCCCGGCGGCGGGACGCGTGAATGAGCTCGCCGTCCAGGAACAGCAACCGGTACGACTCCCCGGGAATCCACTGTTCGATGAGCAGGCGCGGGCCGTAGCACGACGCCAGGGCCGACGCGCGGCGGCATTCCGCGACGGTGCGGACGTGGGTGGTGACGCCCCGCGCGCCAGACGTGCCGGCGGCCGGCTTGACGACGAAGGCGGCGCCGGGCCACGCAGCCATGAACGCCCGCGCCTTGTCGAACTCCTGGGCCGTGTAGACCTGGTGCGGCGGCACGGGCAGGCCCTGCGCCGCGATCAGCCGGTGGCAGAGCGGCTTGTCTCCCGCGAGGTTCAGGATGACGGGGTCGTCGATCTGGACAATGTAGTTCTGGATGAGCGTCGACCGGTCGTCGCGCCGGACTCGCCAGTAGCCGGGGGCGACCTCGCTCATCTCGGCGGCGAGCTGGCTGGCGGCCTCCCGCCAGATCCGGCCGTAGAAGCCGACCATGTCGCTCATCTCCATCCGCCGCGTGCCGGGACGGAGGCGGCGCCACGCCCCCCGCACCCGCCACTGCAGCCTGGCGGCCCCGAACGAAAGCCTCGACATCCGTGCAGTCACGCTGATCCCATCCGCGCGGCCGGTCCGGGCATGTTGCCCGTGCGTGCCCCGCTTGCGCCCTTGCCCTCGCCGATTGGTTGTGTCACAGGTGTGGCTCGCGGCTTCAGGCTCGGAGCCGCGCCTCCGCGTGTGGCTGCACCGACGCAAACAGCCGCTCGGTGTCGTTCACGCATCGCGCCAGCGAGTACCGCTCGGCGGCGGTCCGCCCCCCGGCGCGCCCGAGGCGATCTCGCAGCGCCTCGTCCCGGGCGAGCCGCTCCAGCGCGCCCGCGAGCGCCGCCACGTCGTCGGGCGGCACCAGCAAGCCGTTCCGCTCCGGCTCGATCACGTCGCGGATGCCCGGCACGTCCGTGCCGACGACCGCGAGGCCGGTGGCCATGGCCTCGATCAGGCTCAACGGAAGCCCCTCCCGATAGGAGACCAGGCAGCAGACGTCCAGGGCGCGCAGCAGATCGTGGACATCCGGTCGATAGCCCAGCAGGCTGACCCGCTCCTCGAGGCCGTGCTGCCGGACGAAGGCTCTCACCTCGGCCTCGGAGCTCTCGGGATCGCCGGGGAACCCCTGCCCCGCGAACACGAGCCTCACGCCGGGCCGGCGGCGGAGCACGTCCCGGAATGCCCTGAGGAGGAAGAGGTGGTTCTTGTTGTGGCGGAAGTTCGCCACATGGCCGATCACCACCTCGCCGGGCCCGAACCCGAACCGCTCGCGCGCCCGCTGGCGCGGCAGGCCGGTGGCCCCAAAGAGCTCGACGTCCACGCCGTTCTCGATCGTATGGACGCGACGAGGCGCCACGTGAAAGTGCGAGGCGAGCGTGTCCGACACGGGACGGCTGACCCCGACGACGGCGCTGCTCGACCTGGCCAGCCATCCGCCGATCGTGCGCCATTTGCCCTGCGCGCTCGTCACGTCGTGTTCGGAGTGCTCCGTGTACACCAGCGCCGCGCGGCCCGCGATCCGGCAGCCGTAGTACGCGTAGACGAACGACAGGAAGTGATGAGCGTTGACGACATCGATGTCCTGCTCGCGCACGAGGCGGCCGACGGCTCTCATGACGCCCCAGTCGAACCGGCGGGACTTCGGCAGGCAGTAGAGCGGGATCTCCAGCGCCTCGAACTCCTCGAGCGGCGGGCCGTCGGTGAGCCAGGCGACCGACGGCTCGAAGCGCCGCCGGTCGAGCCGTCTGGCCAGATTGAGCACCAGCCGCTCGGTCCCGCCCATCGCCATCTGGATCATCAGGAACAGCACCCGGATCTTCCGCACGGCGTCGCCCGCGGGCAGGGGCGTCGCGGGCCCCGCCCCCTCGGGCCGGCGGAAGGGCGTCACGGCGCGCGCCGTCTGCTCCTCGTCACGGAGCGGACGCAGGCTAGCGGGAGGCATGGAGCAGGAACTTGTTCCTGGAGAACTTCGAGGGGAAGAGCTTCATGGCACCCTTGAACGCCCGCAGGGCGGCCGCCTTCGGGGTGTTCGGAGTCCGGCCGAGATAGTGATGGACGTCCATGAACTCGAGGTCGAACTTCGTGAATCCCTCTCGCTCGAGCAGCGACCGGATCGTGCCGGGAAAGAGCGCGCGCTGGTTCTTCGAGATGTTCTCCAGCCCGAAGAGCGGGTTGAGCACGTTGAACCGCGTGAAGGAGATGAGGTCGTAGGCGTTGACCTCGAACGCCACGAGGTGCTTGCGCGTCACCCGGCTGAGCTCCTTGAGCACGTGCTCCAGCGACGTGAAGTGGTGCAGCACCAGCGAGCAGAAGCAGATGTCGAAGTGGCCGTCGTCGAACGGGAGCTGCTTGATGTCGCCGCAGAGAAAGAGCGTGTCCTGGCCCGCGTCCGAGGCACGCTGCCTCGCGGCGGCCAGGCCGTTCATCGACAGATCGACGCCCGTGACGGAGAAGCCCATCTTTGTGAAGTTCACGCTGTAGTGCCCCGTCCCGCAGCCGGGCTCCAGGATGCTGCCGCGGTCCAGCTTCTCGACGGCCCGGTACACCGGCTCGTAGCCGTAGACGATGCAGTAGCCGTCCGACGGACCTTTGAGATCGGAGAACATCGTTTCGTAGAACGCCTTCTCGTTCGGCACGTCCTGCCCGTCTTGGTGCCCGTGGCCGTTGACACTGGGCAGCATGACGGGAACACCGGCCTGGATCGGGTAGTCGGTTCCACACGCACGACACCGGAGGCTCGGCCCCTGATCGAGGGCACCCCGGCACTTCGGACAACACAGGCTGGAATAGTCAGGCATTGCGCTCCTTCGTCTGGCCGTTCGCGGCCGACCGAGCGGCTTCCCGGGCGCGGTGCACCAGGGGTCCGTCCGGCGTCCGTTGTTTCACCATGCCGCTTCTACGGCACGCGTCGATCGGTGCGTCGCCATTCACTGCGACCGATCCCGCACAGAGACACGACGTCGACGCCCATCTTCCACGTGAGGAAGAGCGGCGCCAGCACGAGCGACGCGGCGTTGGCCGCGCGGTCCTGGGTGTACAGCACCCCGACCATGAACATCCCGACCTGCAGGACGGCGAGGGTCACGTACCAGGCGGTGAGCAGGACTGACGCCCCGAGAAACAGGCCGCCCACGGAGAACAGGAGGCCCAGCAGGGTCAGGTTCATGCCCAGCGACGGGTTGGGAAACACGAGCGGAAGCGATGCGTCGAGGCACCTCACGTCCCGCCGCACCAGGCCCCGCAGAAACAGCCGGAGGCCGTAGCGCCGCAGGACCTCGAAGCGCCCGCCCGACCAGCGCAGCCGCTGGGACGACGCCTGGCGGAGGTCCACCGACTCCTGGTGATAGACCCGAGCCTGCCGGCTGTAGCCCACCGGTATCCCGGCCATGATCAGCCGCGCGTAGTACTCCCAGTCTTCGCCGACGGAGAACGCATCCCACCCCTGTGATCTGAGCAGGTCGGCCTCGAAGCACATACCGTTGCCCATGAGGTACGACGACAAGCCCAGCTTCCGCTTGCCGGGATGGAGAACTTCGTTGCTGACCGATCTGGAGACCGCCGCCAGGCGGGTGAACCAGCTCTGCTGCGGATTCGCGACGGCGTTGAAGCACTGGATCACGCGGTCGCCGCGGTCCATCTGGAGATTGAGGTGATCGAGGAGCCCAGCGCCGACCGTGCTGTCTCCGTCCACCACGACCACCGCGTCGAACTGCTCGAGGCCCATGCGCTCGAGAGCCCATCGAATCGCGTGCCCTTTGCCCCTTCTCTCGTGGTCCGTGCGGCTCAGGACGCGCACGTCGAAGGGGCGGCAGGCGCGGGCCGTCCCGTCGGTGCAGTTGTCCGCGATGACGAACACCTGAAACTGCGCCCGCGGATACGTCTGTTCGGCCAGGCTGGCGAGGAGCCTCGGGAGGAGCAGCTCCTCGTCGTGCGCCGGGATCAGCACCGCGAACCGACGGAGCCGCTGCGGCGCCCGCTCCGGCGGGTCGGGGATGAACGCGTTGCCCGCGAACAGCAGCAACTGGTAGAGCACGTAGGCGGTCAGGTAGGCTCCGAGCGCCGAGACGATCACCACGAGCGCCGTCATCCCCTCCCCCTCTGCCTGTCGACTTTCTCCATCGCTCTTCTCCGCACCTCTACGCCGTTCCCGTCTGCCCGGAGTACTCGGGGTTCGCCCGCCTTCCGTTCCGCATCCGGCGGTTCCGTCCAATCGCCACGTTCAACAGGCCCTTCAGGAGGGGCAGCACCTCCATCGCCGAGTACAAGGCGCCCGGGCGGCTGTCGGCCGTGCCGAGACAGACCCGCCTCACGCATCGCTCCCGGCGCACCCGCCCCGGGGGGTTCCAGCCGTCCTCGACCTCGACGACGTACCTGGTACCCGTTCGCCAGCGCATACTCGGACGCCCGCACGCCAAAGGTCGCCCTCATCCCGAAGGGAAAGCTGATGAAGCCGCTCGCCGGACCCAGCTGGCCGGCCAGGTCCCGGCGGGCCACGTCGATCTCCCGCTGCATCGTCTGGAGGCTCACGGCGCCCAGCGGAAGATGGTTCGCCGTGTGGCTGTGAAACCCGACGCCCCGGCCCGCCATGGTCCGCACCTGGTCCCAGTCGAGATACAGCCGCTCGCGGGCGGCCACCGATTCGGGGTCGATCCGGAGGTCCCGGACCAGCCGCTCCAGGGCCTGGGAGCGCTCGAAGCTCGGGAAACGATGGCGGCACATCGTAATCAGCTCGAACCCCGTCGCCGGCGTCTCCGAAAGGGACCACCCGGCGTATCCGGCCAGGCGCCGGTGCGTGGGCGCCAGCCCGTGCGTCTCGATGACGTAGCTCAGCAGGTGATGCCACAACAGCCTGCGGTTACCCAGGACCGCGGTGTTCAGGAAGACCTCCAGCGGGATCGCGCGCGCCGCCAGGATCGGGAACGCGACGGAATGCACGCTCTCGAGCCCGTCATCGAACGTCACGGAGCACAGGGGCCCGGAGGCCTTGCCGTTCGCGACGGCGGCGACGCCCGCCTCGAGCGACACCATCCGGTATGCCGTCTGCAGATAGGACAGCTGCGCGGCGAACGTCGCCGCCGGGGTCTCATCGTCGAGGTGCCTCATGCACGGGGAGCTCCGCTCCCCGATTCCATGGAAGACCACGACCCGGAGATTGCCCGCCCGGCGCACGGGCCGGTTCATGCCAAGGCGATGCAGCACGAGCGTCGAGGCGTTGGCCGCGCGGACCATGGATCTAGCGAGCATTGGACGCTGCGCCGTGGGCGCCAGAGGCGTTCACGCGACGAATGGCGCGCCGCAAGCGACCCGAGAGGGTCTGGTACTCCATCCGGAGGTCGTGCGTGAATCGGCGGTCCGCGAACCGGAACACGCGTCCGCGCGCCAGATTCCTGGTTCTGAGGCGCGAGCCGCTCGCCGGTGGCGAGGCGCGCCGCCACCTCGGAGTACAGCCGGGCCCCGACGAGGACGCTCCTCGAAAAGGCCGAGAACTGGTCGTCGGTCTCGTCGAGCGGGACCGACGCCGTCGCGTAGATGGCCCCGCCGTCGAGCGCCGCGGTGCACTCGTGCACCGTCACGCCGACCATCTCGGGCACGCCGTCGTAGAGGGGCCAGAAGTACGTGTCGCTGCCCCGATAGAAGGGGGAAAGGCCGGTGTGCAGGTTCAACGAGCCGACCGTCGGCACGCCGAGGACGCCCGCGCGCACGATCCCGGTGCCGTAGACGAACAGGTGCGTCGGGGCGTGCGCCGCCAGGTAGTCGATGCACGTCTGCGCGTTGATCGAGCGTGTGCACAGCACCGGCAGGCCGAACGGCCACGGACTCTCGCACGCCCCGAGGAGGCGGCGATGGCTCCTCGCCTGGCGCGCGCCGTGCCGCAGCAGGACTCGAAGCCCTTTGGTCGCGAGCCGCTCGGCCACGCGGCCGGCGCCATAGCGCCGTCGAGCGGACCGGAGCGAGCCCGCGAGGGATCGTCCCTGGCCGGCCTCTTCCACGACGGCGCACACGACGTCTGCGCCCATGGCGTCGACAAGGGCCCTCGCCACGAAGGCGTGCTCAGGCCCGCGAGCTGTCAGGATTGCGGCTTTCATTCGTTGCAGGGCCTCCAAGAGACGCCAGCCGGCGCGGGCGCCGGCCCGCCGCCGCGTAAACGTCGACCGTGCGGCGGACCCAGTCGTCCACCCCGTAGCGCCGGTGCACCAGGTTCCGCCCGCAGACCGACAAGCGACCGTGCAGCGCCTCGTCCTCGGCGACCTTCCCCATCGCCGCAGCGAGCCGCGCCGAATCCGCCGCCGGAACCAGCAGACCGTCCACGCCGTCCGACACCACGGCGGGGACGCCGCCGACCGCGGTGGCAATCACCGGCACCCCGTGGGCCATGGCCTCCAGCAGCGCCAGCGGCGTTCCTTCCGTGATCGACGGCAGCACGAAGGCGTCCATCGCGGGGTACCAGGCCAGCGCGTCGCGCTGAAAGCCGGCAAAGACGACGCGCGCGCCGAGGCCGAGCTGGTTGACCAGCTCCACCAGGGGCTGTCGCTCCGGACCGTCCCCCACGAGCAGGAGCTTCCACGGAAGGCCGGCGGGCAGGAGAGGCGCGGCGCGGACCAGGAACTCCACGCCCTTCTCGCCGCTCAAGCGCCCCACGAAGCCGAACACGACGTCCGAGTCGGCCAGGCCGCACCGCGTCCGGATCTCGCGCCGCAGGCGGCGGGCCTCGGGCTCCTCGGCGGCCTCGACGGCGTTGGGCAGCACGGTCAGCCTGGAGGCCTGAAGTCCCTCCCCGACCAGCTCGTCCCCGATCTTCGTCGACACGGCAATCACGTGAGCGAACCGGCGCAGCAGGTAGACGTCCAGCGCGCGGTAGAGACGGAGGTTGCGGTCGCTCGCCGTGAACCCATGGCAGGTCGAGACGGCCGGCACGCCGGACCATCGGGACAGGATGGTCGCCAGAACGTCCGCTCTGTACCCGTGCGAGTGGATGACGTCGAACCGCTCCCGCCTGAAGAGCCGAGCGAGCTCCACGACGTTTCTCACCGGGTTGAGGTACTTGACAGCGTTGGTGTTGACGTAGAACTTCTCGTAGTGGATCTGGAGGGCATCGAGCTGGTCGAAGAAGGTCTGTTCCCGGGTGTCCGTCCTGGTGAAGACGACCGGCCTGAGGTCGACCTCCTCGCTGGCGTGCTTGAGCAGGTTCAGCACGACCCGGTCCATGCCTCCAAAATCGATCACCGTCGCGAACACCGCCACGCGCATCCTGCGCCTCCTTGCGGACCGTTCCCCTCGTGTCAGCGACGCGACCATGCCGTCCTCCCGGTCAGGGCTCCGGTCCGGTGACGGGCCGTCCTGCGGACGGAGGAGGCGCCGACCACCTGCCCCAGCTCCTCCGCCCTCGAAGCCAGCTGCCCGAGGGAGGCCGAACACGCGAACGAGAGGGTAAAGAACATCGAGTAGGCCTGGGACAGGAAGAACGCTGACACCATCTGGCCAAAGTAGCCCGCCGCCAGGGTGGTGGCCAGCACGTCCAGCCCCGTATCTGACGGCCATCGATCGCTGCGCCTCAGCTTGACGAACGTCTTCAGGGAGACGAGCACCAGCAGCACGAAGGCCATGATGCCGAACACGCCTGTTTCGGTCATGACCTCGACGTACGAGTTGTGCGCCGCCTGCCAGCGCGGCAGGACGTCCTCCGCCGCCCGCATCGTGCCGATGGCCGCGCCGAAATTGCTGACGCCGACACCCGTGAGCGGCTGGGCCAGGAAGAGGTCGAGGCCGCGACGCCAGACCTGCGCCCGGCCGAACTCGCCGTTGAGGTTGTAGTCGTCCTGGACGTCGGTCAGGGTCATGTAGCGCTTGATGTCGATCTTGTGGGCGTTGGCGGCGACCAGCACGCCCGCTAGCAGCAGCACGAGCACCTTGTGGCTCGCCCGCACGCCAGGCGTTCGCATCGCGAGGAACAGCAGGGACATCGCCGCCAAACCGAGCAGGCCGCCGCGGGACCCGGTGTACAGGATCAACAGGACCGAGAGTGACAGGCCCGTCGCCGTCAGCAGCTTCGCCACGAGACGCTGCGATCGCAGGAACACGAAGAGCCCGAACGGGATCAGCGCCAGTTCCACGAACGCCACGTCGTTCGGGTCGAACATGTCGCTGCCTGTGAAGAAGCGACCGTCGACGAACCGCCCTTGCGCCAGGCTGGCCAGGGTGAACGCCAGCATGGACAGGAAGAGCACGAACGCCGTCTGGCGGAGCCGTGCGGCGGTGTTCACGTGGATCAGGAACAGCGTGAAGTACACGACGTTGACGATGTAGCCCAACATCAGGAAGTCGAACGAGGCCCGACGATAGATGGAGAAGGGGATCCCGGCGCACATCACGGCGAAGAAGAAGTGGTACAGCTTCGTTTCGAACCGGCCGAGGGGGCCGGGACCCTGCCGGCGCGCGGAGAGCGTGACCGCGACGGCCACCGCCGTGAACACGAGCGCCAGCCTGAACGGCACGAGAAAGGACACGTAATCCTGGGGCCGGCCGACCAGGATGAAGGTGTAGAGGCAGAAGATGTAGAACGCCGTGTCCGGCCGATCGTCTGCCGCCGTCGTCCCCGGCCCCGGCCGGCGCCCCCGTCGCTCGGACGACCTCACCGCCCCACCGTCCTCTCGTGCTGCCAGGTCACGTCGGCCCGTCCCGACAGGAACCGCCACCACCCGTTCAGCATCGCCAGGTTGATCGTCAGAAAGGCGCTCACCATGTGGAGGATCCGGCGTCCCGGAATCCTGCCGGCGCGCCGCGTCGCGACGAACGCGAGCGCGCCGACCGCGGCCGCGCCGACCGCCGCCACGCTCGCCGCGAGATACAGCCCCCCCGCCGGCGCCAGCGCCAGCAGCGCCGCGCCCGAGACGGCCAGGAACACCGGCACGAGGAACCGCGCCACCTTGTGGGAGAACAGGAAGAACGAGAACCACGGAAAGCGCACGGGGTTGAACAGCCGGAGATGGCGCCACAGGGCCCGGAGCGTCCGATTGGTGATGCGAGACTGCCGCCGGAACTCGCTCTCGAGGGTCTCGCCGGCGCGCTCCGAGCAGAACGCGTCCTCGGCAAAGACGCATCGCTGGCCCTGGTCGATGACGGCCAGCGGCAGGACGAAGTCGTTGATGTCGTCCGCCCGAAGCGTCCGGTAGAGGGAGCGCCGCATGGCGAAGATGGCGCCGTCGGCCCCCACGCAGCAGCCCCACGCGCTTTCCGCTCGCTTGATCACGCGCTCGAGCCACGTATAGAGGTTGGTGACCTCCGCGACGTCTCCGCTCGCCGACACGGCGTAACGGGTGAAGCCGGTGACCAGCCCCACCGCCGGATCGGCGAAGCGCCCGGCGAGCGCGCCGATCACCGACGGCGGGAACATGGCATTGGCGTCGGTGAACACCAGGACGGCGCCGCGCGCGGCCTCGACCGCCCGGTTCAGCCCCGCGGTCTTGCCGCACCGGCGGTCCTGCACGATGAGCCGCACGCCCTCGCCCGCGAACGCCCGCGCGATCTCGTCGGTCCGGTCCGTCGAGGCGTCCGACACGACGATCACGTCGAGCAGCTGGCGCGGGTAGTCGGCCTCGAGCGTGTTGCGGATCTTGTCCTCGAGGCTGCGTTCCTCGTTGTACGCAGGGACGATCACGGTCACGACGTCGGTGGCCGGCGGTCCACCGGACGCGTCGCGGGCCGCGCCCTGGCCCCGGCGTCTCCGTCCGAGCAGCGAGACCAGGGCCGGAAAGCCCGCGTACGCGTAGAGCGTCCCGAAGACGCCTGTCCAGAGCAGAACGGGTGCGGGGTTCATGAGATTCTGGATGTCGACTGTGTCCGTCGCCGCGACCTGCGCGACGAGCGCGCGCGGACGCCCTCTGAGGGCCAGACCCGCGTGCAAGAGGCTGCGAGGCTCCTTCACGCGGACGACTGGCACCTGCTCGAGCGCCGCCAGCCGTCCCCAGTCGAGCGACTCCCGGCCCTCGCAGGCGGCCGCGAGCACGTACGGGGCCCATCCGAACCGCGGCAGCGTCCTCGCGAGCTTCGCGAGGCGCATGCCACCGACAGCGGGATCTGGCGGGAAGTGACAAGTCACGAGGAGCATCCTGCGGCGGACGACGTCGGGCATCATTCGGACGGTCACTCCGTCTTTGCCGGGGACGCGGCCGCCCCGGCGACGATGGCGGGCAGGGGCCCGGAGCGGCGCTGGAGCATGGCGCGGGCGGCCCGCAGCATCTCTGCGTTGAAGGTGACCATGTACCCGAGATAGACGGCGGCGCCGAGCGCCACGGTCGCCACCAGCTCCTGCGCGGGGGACCGGCCCGCCAGCAGGAACCTCTGCACGGCCATCGTGAAGACGACCATCGCCGCCGATCCGGCGACCGCGTGCTTCAGCGCGGCCGCGTACCGCGCGACACTGAGGCCCACCAGGTGCAGCGTCTGGACGGTGACGATCAGCGACAGGACCGGGAACGTGAGCAGCCAGGCCAGCGCCACCCCCTTCAGCCCGAAGCGCGCGCCGACGTAGAAGGCGGCGGGCATCAGCACGGCCTTGAGCAGGCTGTTCATCAGGATGATCCGCGGCCGCCCCTTGGCCAGGACCAGCGGCGCGTTCAGCGTGTCGACGGCCCGCACGCAGGAGACCAGGCACAGGATCTTCAGCGGCAGCGCCACTGGGGCCCATTTCGCCGTCAGGAACAGATCGATCCCGCGGTCGGCAATGAGGAACAGGCCCAGGAACATCGGGAAGGTCACGCTGGCCACGACGCCGACCAGCTTCAGGAAGTACCGCCGGAGCGTCTCGTCGTCGTTCTGGAGCACCGAGAACGAGGGAAACGCCACCTGGGTGACGACGCTGACGATCTTCTCGATCGGGAGCGACGAGAACTGGAAGGCCAGGCTGTAGAAGCCCAGCTCCATCGCGCCGAGCATCCGCCCGACGACCATGAAGTCGGCGTTCGAAGAGACGTACCAGAGGACCCTGGCCGACGCGACCTGGGACCCGAAGTGAAGGAAGCGCCGGACGCGTCTCCACGAGAACGGCCAGCCGATCGCGGCAGGCCTGAACAGCCAATAGAGGGCGTTGGTCGTGAACTGCTGCGCGAGGTAGCCAATGACGAGGCTCCACACCCCGAACCCCGCGAGGGCGAACGCCAGGGTCGACACGCCTCCCGCCAGGCTACCGGCCACCTCCGCCTGCGACTTCTGCTTGAAGCTGAGCTCGCGCTGCAGCAGGAACATCGACGTCGCGCCGGTGCCGTTCAGCAGAAAGCCGATGCCGATGACGCGCACGATGCTCGTCAGCGCGGGCTCGCGGAAGTACTGCGCCACCGCCGGCGCCGACAGCAGCAGGAGCACGAACAGAGCGACGTTGATCAGGAAGATCGCCCAGACCAGGCTGGACGCCTCGTCCGGATCGAGGTGCTCGCTCTGGATGATCGCGGCGCCAAGCCCGAGCTCGTTGAAGAGGAGCAGGAACCCCATCACGAGCACCGCCATCCCCATCAGGCCGTAGTCCCCCGGGGACAGCAGCCGGACCACGACGATCGTGATGATCCAGGCGATCGCCTGGCCGAGCGCCTTGGTGGCGCCCACCCAGAAGACCCCGCTGATGACCCGGCTGCGAACGGCCTGGACGTCCACGGTCACATGGCTCCAGGGCGGCAGGACGCCGGACGGCGCGCCGCGACCGCGTCCCGGCGCGAGGCGGCGCCGCTGAGGACGCCGCCCCCGGTCGTGATATTGTGGCGGGCAACGCTTCCGGTTTCAGTTCCGTTGCATGTCACCGATGACACCTACACCCATCCTCGATCTGGTCGCGGGAGCCCGTCCGAACTTCATGAAGCTGGCCCCGGTCGTCCGGGCCCTGGCCGGCCGCGCCGACGCCGGCTTCCGCATCGTCCACACCGGACAGCACTACGACGCGTCGATGAACGACGTGTTTTTCGAGGAGTTGGGCATTCCGGCGCCCGCCGTGCACCTCGACGTGGGCTCGGGCACGCACGGCGCCCAGACGGCGCGCATCATCGAGCGCTACGAGGCGCACCTGCTGGAGCACCGCCCGGCCGGCACCGTGGTGTTCGGGGACGTGAACAGCACCGTGGCCTGCGCCCTGGCGGCCGTCAAGCTCCACGTGCCGGTGGCCCACGTCGAGGCGGGCCTGCGCAGCCAGGACCGCTCGATGCCCGAGGAGATCAACCGCCTCCTGACCGATGCCGTGGCCGACCTGCTGCTCGTGTCCGAGCCGAGCGGCGTGGCCAACCTGGAGCGCGAGGGCGCCGACCCCGCGAAGGTGCGCCTGGTCGGCAACGTGATGATCGACACCCTGCTCTCCCAGCTGCCGCTCGCCCGCGCACGGCACGCCGCCGCCCGACTCGGCCTCGGCGACGGTCGCTACGGCTACGTGACGATGCACCGGCCGTCGAACGTCGACGACCCGGCCACGCTGTCCCGTCTGCTGCATCTGTTCCGCGATCTCGCGCGCGACCTTCCGCTGGTCTTCGCCGTGCACCCGCGGACCGCAGCGGCCGCGGCGCGGGCCGACCTCGCGCCCCTCCTCGCGGCCGGCCAGCCCGATTCGATTCTGCGTGGGGCCCCAGCCGTACCTCGACAGCCTGTCGCTCCTCGCGGAGGCCGCCGTGGTCCTGACCGACTCCGGCGGGTTGCAGGAAGAGAGCTCCGTGCTCCACGTCCCCTGCCTGACGCTGCGCGACAACACCGAGCGGCCCGTGACCCTGACGCTCGGCACCAGCCGGCTGGTCGGCAACGACCCCGAGCGCATCCGCGCCGCGTTCGCCGACGTCCTCGCGGGCGCCTGGCCGCCGGGCCAGACCATCCCGCTGTGGGACGGCGGTGCGGGCCAACGCGTCGCCGAGGCGCTCGCGGCCTGGGTCAGGCGGCTGGCGGCGCAGGCCTGAAGGGCTCACCGGCCCCCCTCCGTCGGCGGCGCGTTCTGGAAGAGCCGGTCGAGCTGCGCAAAGAGCTCCGCGTCCAGGCGCCTGAAACCCCACCACCCCACGTGATCGTCGTACGAGGCCCGCGCGTACTCGGGACGGAGCCGGCCGGCCTCATCCACCAGAGGGGCGTACAGATCGACGACGGCCGTATCCGCGTGGCCCTCGGCATATGACCGGACCCAGTCGCTGAACTCCCGCCGGAGCGCGTTCGATTCGGCCGCCGGCTGCTGCACGGGCAGCGCGGTGCCGAGGAGGAGGCGCAGCCCGCGCTGGCGCGCCATCGCGTGGACGTTGGACACCAGCGACGTCATCTGCTTGAAGCGGGCCGGCCTGAGCTCCGGCGTCAGCGTGCCGTCCTGGAAGTCGACGTAGCAGAACTTGAAGAAGACCGCATCGTACCGCTGCGGGTCTGCCTGCGCGGCCACCGCGTCGAACATGTTCCGTCCGTTCTCGTCGGGATCGTCGGAAAGAGCCGGTGTCGGCACCGGTACGACATCGAAGTAGTAGCGCCCCTTCGCGTACCGCTGAAAGGGAATCGGCCACGGGCGCCAGATCGAGTACCGGTGCAGGAGATAGGGCCAGTTCCACGACTTGAACCACTGGTGCATCGTGGATCGCCCCGCCATCGCGATCCGGTACTTGCCGGATGGCGAAGAGTAGAGTGCCGGCGGCAACAGCGCCAGTCCTGCCAGCAGCGTCGCGCCTCCCGTCATCAGCAGCAGCCTGGTGACCATGTCTCCTCTCCTTCGTCGGTCCGGCTAGGCCCTGCCCCAGCTCAGGACGCGCTCGATGAGGGGCTTCGTCCGCTTCAGCCCGCGCATGAACGCGACGGGGTGACGGTCGAGCGCCGCCTGGATGTCCCGTGGCGCGACCGTCCGTCGCACGAACCCTTCGTAGTCGAAGATCGGGGACTCGGCCATCATCGCCTGGTGCCTGGCCAGCAGGTCCGAGAGCTTGCCGTAGGGCCGGGCCGGATTGCCCGCAGCCAGGTACCCCTCGGGGATGTCGCGGTTGACGACCGAGCCGGCCGCGACCATGGCATGAGGCCCGATTGTGCAGCCAGGCAGGATGATGCAGTTGGACCCGATGAAGGTCCCTTCGAGGATCCGGACCCGACCCAGGCGCGTCGCACCCAGCTGGCGGAACGTCGTCGCGTCGTGGCTGAGGATCAGGGTGCCTGCAGAAATCCGACAGTGATCGTGCACCTCGATGAGAAAGGGGTAGGTGGTATCGAAGACGACGAACGGCGCGACCCACACGTCCGTGCCGACCTTGAGCCCTCTCTTCTGTAGCTGCCTGAAGGTCCGCCGATAGTAGAGCTCGCGACGGATGATCGACCACATGGGGTGTTCCTCTTACGAAGCGCGCGTGGACATGGCGACCGCAGGCCGCGGTCGGTCCGGAGAGCCGTGTGCGGCCCGGTTCATCAGGGCGCACACCTGCTCGCGATCGGCGGTCGACAGCAGCGCGTGCGTGGGAAGTGTCACGAGCGACGAGGCGACACGCTCCGCCTCTGGATAGCGCCCCTCAGGCAGTCGGCCTTGCAGCTGCGGGATGGTCGCGACCGTGGCCGGGTACATGCCGCTGATGCCCAGCGCACGCCCATTGCGCTCCACGAGCACCGTCGCCTTCGCCGACGGATCGTCCAGAACGACGGGAAACCGCAGGTATGCCAGAGGGCCGTAGTCGGCGGCCGCGGATACGTGACGGACGTAGTGCTGTCCGTGCAGGCGTCGTATGGCGTTCAACCGGGCCAGCTCGTCCGACCACTGGCCCAGGAGCAACGTGCGGAAGCTCGAGAGATGCCCGACCGGGAAATCGTCGTGGAAGATGGTCTCCCCCAGCCGCAGGCCGGGGATCCCGGCCGGAAGCCAGGTACAGGAACGGCGAGATGAGGACCGACAGCGCGGTCTGCTGGACCAGCGCCCGAAGGTCTTCGGCCCTTCCGGTCCGCGGCAGACGTTCGACCATCGGCCGTATGGCCCGCGCGACCGCCTCCGATGTCGGCACGATGAGCCCGCCGCCGCCGCAGCTCAGGTTCTTGCCGCGTCCGAGGCTGAAGAACCCGACGTCTCCACCTGTTCCGAGCATCCGTCCGTCGCGGACCATGCCGAGCGCTTGCGCGGCGTCCTCGACGACCAGGACGCCGTCCGGCTGGCAGAGGGCCCGGAGCCGCGCCGTGTCGGACGGGATGCCGAACAGGTGGACCGACAGGGCGCACAGCACGTCGGGACCGACGAGAGAACGCAGCCGATCGTAGTCGTAGTCGAACGAGCCGCGACCGATATCGCACGGGACCGGCTCCAGTCCCGCCTTCACGATCGCCGACGGCACCGAGTAGCAGGTGTAGGCCGGCAGAATGACCTTCCGACGCCCCGTGAGCGACGCCAGCGCCGAGAGGATCAGCGTGAGCGCCGCCTTTCCCGACGAGACGGCGAAGACTTCCCGCGTGCCGAGGCGGTCGGCCACCTCCCGGAGGAGCCCCGCCGGTCCACGCCGTGGCCCGACCGCGGTCTGCCACGCCGCACGCAGCAGGTCGCGAGCGGGTACGCGGTACCCGACCGGCGCCACGGTCCGCTGGATCTTCATGGGATGTACTTGACGATGCGCGGCCCGATTTGCCGGGTAACGCCCAGGGGCAGGCGCTTCCAGAGCTCGATGGCCAGCTGGTACTTCGGGTTCTTCGGGTTGACCTGGGGCAGCGCTCCCCCGTTCCTCAGCCAGTAGTGCCAGTGGAGCGGGTGGGCGACAGCGCCCCACTGCGCCTTGAACCGGTACGTGCCCTCGCCCGGCGTCGAACGGCCGAAGTCGAAGACCCGGTAGCCGCTCCGAGAGGCGAACTCGAGGCAGGTCCAGTAGAGCAGCATGTTGGGGCTGGACCGGTTGTACGCCCTGACGGAAGAGGCCCAGGGAATCTCCAGTCGATCGCGGAAGCCCGCGAGAAATCCCGCCGCGACGGGCTTCCCTTCGAGATGGACCGCGCCGACCCAGGTCCGATCGGGAAAAGCGTCGAGGATGGCCCTGAAGAACGACTTCGGGTAGACCGGAGTGCCGAGGTCGCGCATGTTCGTCGAGAAAACCTCGTAGAAGGCGTCCAGCAGCTCCCGGCCGCCCAGCGTTGCCGTCATGCCCGCCTTGCGCGGCCGGTCGACCTGGCTGCGCAGCTTGGAGGGAAACGACTTCCAGAGCTCCTCCGGCGAACCCGGGAGGGTCAGGCGCATCGAGACCTTCGCCGTCTTCGTGGGAAGCCCGCTCTCCCAGTCGTCGTCGTGGCGGATCTCGACGAAATCCGCCCGGCGCGTTTCGGCCAGTTCGATTCCCGCGTGGAGAAGGGCCTGCCGGGCCGGCTCGCCGTCGGCGCAGATGCCTCCGTAGTTGAAGAAGGGCATCGACACCAGCATGTGGCCGAACAGCCGGCTCCTGAGCTCGACGAGCGGCAGGACGCCCAGAACGCCGTCCGCGCCCCGGGCGGCCAGATAGTGGGTCCGGTGGCCGAAGGTGTCCTCGACGACCCGCCTCCAGCCATAGAGGTGGTACAGGGTCGCGCTGGCCGCCCGCCCCGCATACTCGTCCCAGAGTTGCGAAGCGTCGGCCGCAACGTTGACGACGGAAATGTTCACAGGTTTTCGACGTGTGACGCTCGCCGGCGAGGTGCCAGAGGGCCGGCGAGACGGACGGCAGGCGCGCCCGAGCGGGCGACCGCCGTCAGCGGATGATTCTCAGGTTCGTGGGGGCCGCCGGCGGGACGCCGATGTAGCCGGCGGTGCTGACCGAGATGTCGTCTACGTCGACGTAGTAGTCGCTCGGATTCGCCGCCGTGCGAGCGTTCGACATCAAGGTCACGCTCGCCCATCCGGATCCGGTTCCGTAGTAGGCGTTGCTGACGTCGAGGACCAGCCGGCCGTCAATCCAGATCTGGCCGATGCCGTTGCTGCCGTTCGTGTCCTCTTTGAGGTGCACCTGGTACTGGTGCCACTGTCCGTCGGACCCAGCCCCGCCCATGACGGAGTTCCAGGTGGCCGCTGAGGACGAGTAGTTGCTGCCGTGCTCGGACCAGATGTTGACGCCGACGTTGAAGAACTCGGGGACGGCGTTGCCTGCAGAGCCGTAGAAGTAGAGCCACTTGTGATAGCCGAGCGGGTTCCAGGTGAAGCCCGCCTGGTAGCGCATGTACCACCGGATCCACACCTGCGACAACGTGCTCGGAAACGACAGGGACAGGCCCCCGGAGTTGTTGTTGGTGCCGGGGCCGACCCAGTGGCGCTGGCCCCTGCCGCCCGCGCCGCCCGGATAGTTCGCCGCCGACGTAATCTGCTCCTTGTCGCCCGCCGACGTCGTCCAGCTCCCCCAGCCGGAGAGACCGTCGCAGTTGACCTGGCTCTTGCTGATGCCCATGCTCTGGTCCCACTCGGGGCAGTTGAACGTGGTCTGCCAGAGGAGAGACACCTGCGCGTGCCCCACGGGCACGCGGGCCCAGGCCAGAGCCAGAAGCAGCAGGCTCACGGCGACGGCCCACCTCAGTCCCAGCGAACCGCCCACTGGGCGGAAATGCCCTTCACCCCGCTGATTTGCGCCGCGCAATTCCCTCATGGCACCGAAATCCTCCAGAAACGGTAGAACTCTAGCAAGATGGATGCCACGGCAGACGTGGCAACGCGACTGGGCCACCGACGCCGTTCCCTTCGACCGTTCGCCGATTCGACGATCACGATTACGTCGTCGGGCAACAACGGAGTGACGATTATGCGGCCCGGCCAAGGTGTGCCAGAACGTGCAGGATCGTCCCATCGACCAGAGATCGGTCTCGGCGCCTGGCCTCCGCCAACGACGTGTGCGGTGGCACCTGCGTTTTCACTTCGACCACTCCCCCGTTGGTCCGGCCGTGGACGAGGGCGCTCCAGGCGGTGAGCAGCTTCGCGCGATAGTCGTCGGCGACCAGGCGGCCGTCCAGGACGTACCAGTAGCTGACGTGGAACGTCCGCCCGCCGATCTCGGCGATGAAGTCGTTCAAGCGGCCGGTTCGGCCGGGTGCCGTGGAGGTCGAACGCCCCTGTTTCTCCAGGGCCGTCCGGATCGCGTAGCCCCCGAGCTCCCGGCCCTGCTTCTGCCTGGAGAAGTACCCGACGAAGACGCTGGCTTCCGTGCCATCCGGGCCCACGTAACTCCGTGAGAGCCGTTCGTCGAACTCGAGGGGATCGAGATCGCTCTCGAACGTGACCCGTTCGGTCGCGCGCCAATCGCCAATCCGGGACGTGAAGTCCTGCAGGTCCACTGCCGGCGGGACGGCCGCGACACGATGCCAGGCGCCAAAGGCCAGGACCGCTCCGAGCAGCGCGCCGGCGACGAGCGTTCCGGTCCCGTGCGGGCGCAGCGATCCCAGCGGTCCAGGCGGGTTCGCGGCTGCCCGCCGCGCGGCAAGCGCGTCGCGGTCGCCGAAGCGGAAGATCAGCCAGAACAGCGCCACGAACCCGACGCCGGAGATCAACAGCGACCGGAAGAGCGCGAAGGGGCCGTGGATGTCGCCGTTGGCGCCGTGGATGCCGTAGTAGGCGAACATCGACACGACGGCCACGCGCAACCCGTTCCCGAGGAGGGCGATCAACGCTGACGCGCCCACAATCGCGAGCCGCTTCGGCCACCCGCGGACGAAGAGGTAGGCCATCGGGATGCCGACGCAGAAGATCGCGATCAGGTAGTTGACCCCGCTGCAGGCCTGCGCCACCTCGAGCGTGACGTTGGGGAGCCGGATGAGGAACCCGTCCCGGAGTACGGGCACACCGGCGAGCCTGACGAGATCGACACTGATGGCGGCCGAGTACAGCTGGAAGTACCGGTGGAAGCCGACTGTCAGGAGGTCCCAGAACGGGATCATGGCAAGCAGGTACGCGATGGGAAAGGCCACGACCCTGAACGCGCGAGTGCCGAAGAGCAACAGCACCACTCCGCTGACGCTCGCCACCAGGGACAGCTCCTCCACCAGGTTCGTGGCGGAGACGCGTCCCGCCAGGAGCATCAGCAGGCCGCCCACCAGGACACCCGATCCCAGCACGAGGCTCGACGACGGACGCAGGCCCCGCCACTGGTCCCGCCGGGTCCATGCGAGCACGCCCGCCAGGACGGGCACGGCAAAGCCGTACCAGTACATGTCGTTCTGCGCCCAGTACGTGACCAGCATCGCGAAGGTCCGGTAGTAGGCCGCGGCGAACAGCGCCACGATCAGCGCTACGCCAGCCAGCGGCCACGCCGCTTTCGGTTCAACGTTCGTCATTGCACGCTAAGGAGGCCCGGCGACGGCCAGGCGCCTATCGGATGATTCGCAGGTTGGTGGGCGCCGCGGGCGCCCCCGGGGGCGGTGGCGGCGGATCGGGACGTGCCGTCGCGATCAGCAGATTGTCGATCCACATCCGCTGATCGACCGGTGAGCCGTCGCCGATGTACGGCAGCAGGGCCACCTGGTTGAACATCGCCGTCGGATGCGCGCCGGTTCGGAGCACGACGTCGAGGTGCTCCATGATCAGGCTGCCGTTGTACCAGTAACGGACGATGCCGTCCTTCGCGCCCTTGCCGCCCACGATGGTGTTGAGCTTGAAGTAGGCCTCGATCAGGTGCCAGTTGCCCTTGTAGCGGGGGCTGCCCGGCGTGTTGTCGAAGTACACCTGGCCGGGCGACCACCGCTTGTCGTTCCAGTGCACCGAGCCCGCCGGGTAGCAGTCTCCGTTGCCATACCCGTCGCTGTCGCCGTTGCACCCGGCGACGGCCCGCTGCTCGGTCACGGCGGTCAGATCCTGGCCGACCCGCGTCTCGTCGATGTTCTGGCCGTCCTGGATCAGGAAGAGCGGCACGCCGGCCACGTTCTCGATGTACCCCGTCAGGTGCGTATAGGCGGGCCCGACATACGCGCCATCCAGATTCGTCAAGAAGTAGAACATGTGCGGATGGTAGTTCTTGCCGGAGCCCACCCAGCTCGTGCTGTGCTTGATGTAGTAGCTCACGTAGATCGCGTCGGTGTTCTGGTACAGGTGCCGACCGATATCGCCGCCGCTGCACTTGGTCCCGCCGGCCGTGAAGTGGCACTCGTAGGAGCTGTTGCCGGCGAACTTCTCCGCCGTCGACAGCGCGGGGCCGGTGCTGTCGTACCAGCCCCGCGACGCCACGTTCGCGTCCTCGAAGTTCTCCTGGACCAGCACCGTGGAGGTCCCCTGCGCGAGCAGGTCCCGCGCGGACGATCCGAGGCCGATCGCCAGCGTCGCGATCCCGCAGACGAGGAACGCCACGCCGAAGCGGCGCCACTCCCTCATGAGCTCTGACCTCCCGGATTCGCTCCTGGACGATCGTACCGCATGTAAGCCGCCGAGCAAGGTTCATGCCGCCACGACACAGGGGCCGAAGGCGTCCCCGGCCGACCTCCGCGCCGGCCCAGATCGACCGTCGCTGACGATCGTGTAATCCCGTCCCTCACCTCGTCGAGGCCGGCTCCCGCCCGGGACCCTTTCGACGGCGACGCCGGCAGGCGCCGGACGCCGGTGGCGCCAATCTCCCCTGCGCGGAGCTCCGACAGCGTCGCGAACCGCAGGCCGGCCGACTGCGCGAACGCGAGCACGGCATCGATGCGAGCGATGAAGCGGTCCACCTCGCCCTCGGTCTTGACGAACGGCGAGCAGCCCGCGAGCAGCGACGGCGAGTGGAAGAACATGTTGATCACCCTGGCGCCGCCGTCGAGCAGCGTGCGACTCAGCCGGATCATCCGGGGCGCGTCGTGGGTCTCCGGCGACACGCAGACCTGGTTGAGCACGCCGAGACGGCTCAGGAGGCCGGCGACCCTACCGCCGAGCGGCAGCCTGCGCTTGATGGACCAGAAGCACGAGTTCGCGAGCGCCTGGCGCCCCTGCAGAAATCCAATGCTGGCCGGCACCTCGAGCAGGGACCCGCCGGCCTCGCCCGCCGAGGGGCCGAGGCGGTAGACGAAGGGCTCGTGCAGATGCGAGGAGAAGTCGTGTCCCCCGAAGGGGCTCCAGTCCCAGGTCGGCGAGATCGACGAGTCGACGGTGTACCCCAGACGGACGAGATTGCGGGCCACATCGTCGGAGAAGCCCCACTTTCCGCTGCGATAGGACGTCGGGCGGATCCCGAACCTCGCTGCGATCGTGTCGCGCAGCACCTGCAGCTTCCGATACTGCAGGGCCGCGGGAAGATGCGAGATGTAGCTGTTGAAGACCGTGCGCTCCTCTTCGACGGGCGGTGTGTTCCATGGGTGAGGATGGCTTCCAATCTCGCAGACACCCTCGTCTCGATACCGTCCCAGGATCTCGGTGCCGGCGCGACTGGTCGCGACCGGGTGCGTGATCAGATACGTGGGTCTTGCTCCGCGATCCTGGAACACGCGCTGCAGGCGGGGAATCCGCTCGATGTTGCCCAGCGTGCACGACTGGCCCGCGTGATCGCCCCAGTTGTCTTCTTCGGTGTCGATGGTTACGACCAGGAACATGCCCACTCCTCGGTCAAGCCGTCGCGCGCGGGTCAGTCCACCTGAAGGGGTCTGACCACGGCCGCACGCGGTCCGGCAATCAGCGCGTTCGACGGATATTCGCCCGAGCACACCGCCCCGTATCCCACGACGGAGTTGTCGCCGATCGTCGTCCCCGGGAGGATGCCCACATCAGCAGCGATCCACACGTTCCGGCCAAGCTGCACCGGCGCAACCGTCACCGGCGCGTCAGGATCGTGCCGGTTGGGGGCCACGCTGTGGAAGTTCGTATCCATGATTGAGGCACGGGCCAGGATGCTGCCGGCACCGATGGTAATCAGGCGGGCGCAGCCGAACCGTGTGCCATTGAGAAAGGTGCCGTCACCGACCTCGATCAGCGCCCGACGCTCCAACGTCCAGGGCGTCACGGTCATGTCGACAACGACGTCGTCGCCGAACCGGACCTGCCCCGGCCCCTTGATGGACAGGCGCCCGTAGACCCGGAGATTGCGTCCGCACTCGAAGCGGACGCCGCGCAGCCGGCAGCTGAGCCGGCACCAGCGGCCCCTGGCCAGCGCCATCAGCACTCTCACGGCCTTGCCCGGCGAGCGCGAGGCCGCCCGCGCCGTCGTCAGGAGTGTCGACCCGTTCATGGTGTCGCGTCGTCCAGGGCCTACCGCAGGATGATCTTGCCGAGCGCCCGCGCCCGGCCCACGGACCACGTCGCCACCGACGCCATGGTCCGGTTGAAGATCGTGAGGTCGAACGACACCCTCAGCCGGTTCATCAGCTGGAGCTTGAACTCTTCCTGCCCCTTGAGGAAGTCGTAGTCCGTGAACCCCTCTTCGATGGCCGATTGGATGCTCAGACCGCTCATGAGCGTGCCAAGGCTGATCGACTTGTCGAAGGCGCGGTCGATGGCCATCAGGTACTGGCACTTCTTGCGTCCGTTGACCAGGTGAAGCAACCCCGCGACCGGGCGGGAACCGACCCGGAGGAGGTCGACCTCCACGTGCCAGCCCGCGTCGTTCCGCTCGCCGCAGCGGACCAGCAGGCGGAAGAGGTCATCCGCCGAGGTTCCCCAGCGCCGCGCGTACAGAGCCTGCAGCACCTCCAGCGCGGCCCCGAGCTCGGCGCCTCTGGACACGGTGTGGGCGACCTCTCCGTGCGACATGAGGAGCCTCATCTTGCGGCGGTACGCGCGCCGGGCGTGCCCCGACAGCTGGCCGAGGTACGACTCGAAACTGCCCGGCAGGTACGCGCCGGGGCAACACGAGCCTTCCGCGATCTCGCAGTGCTTGCCGGCCAGACGAAGCTGCGCGAGGAGCCGGGCCAGGAAGACCGAGTCGGCCGGCACGTCCTGCAGCCGAACCACGTCCCACTCGGACGCCAGTTGGCCGTACAGAGTCGCCAGCAGCGCACGGGCGACAAGCGATTCCTTCCTCCGCCTCGTGATCACGTCCAGGTAGTCGGAGCCCGCTTCGGGAAGCCCCAGGAACCGAATCTCCCGAACGTGCAGCGGGCCCGCCGAGCGCCGCTGCACGTACCAGGGCGCCAGTCCGATCAGCTGCGGACCGTCGTGAACCAGAATCACCAGCGGCCGCCGGTTCGGCCCGACGAAGCACTGCGCCCAATTGGCGAGCCACTCCCACGTGGCGAAGGCCGATTCCGCGGACGAATCCGACAGCAGATCGCTCCAGGAACTCCGGAGTCCCTGTAGCCCCTCGAGCGACCGGCGAATCTCGACGGTCAGCTCGTGGCCGTCGATCCGGAGCGGCTCAGGCCTGGGCATGGCGTCGTCGTGACACCCGACCGTCAGACGCTCTGCGACAGCTGCGGCTTGGCCAGACATTTCAGGGTTTCATCCGATCGGACCCGCTGTTGCCAGCCGAGCCTCGTGGCGATCTTGCCGCTGTCGTACAGGACGCTCTTCTGCGAGGACGTGAGCCGGTAGCGGCTCAGCACGGGCTTCCGCCCGAGGAGGCGGAAGGCGGCCTCCTGGGCCAGGGTCATCGCATAGAGAATCGAGTACCGGCAGGTAGACGACTCGGGCGTGCGGGTGGACCCGCCGGATCACCCGGTTCATGTACGTCCGCTTGGTGATGCGGTCCTGATCGACGACGTTGAAGACCTGGCCGGGGGCGTCCTGGTGCTCCAGGCTCTGGACGATCGCGTCGACGAGGTTGTCCACGTAGACCAACGGCAGGACGAACCCTCCCGTTCCGATGACGACGAAGAGACGGCCCGCCGAAAATCCCAGCATCGGCGTGTACAGCTCCCCGCCGGGCCCCACGACGGTCCCCGGACGGAGGACCACGACGGGCACCGATCCGTCTCGCATGTAGTCGGTCACATACCGCTCCGCCTCGTGCTTGGAGGCCGAGTAGGCCCCGCGCCGCTGCGGAAAGCGCTCGAGCGGCGCATCCTCGCGCACCGCGGCGCGCTTCTTGATGTCCGCGACGCCGTAGACGCTGCACGAGCTGATGTAGACCAGCCGCTGCGGGCGGTGCTTCGAGCAGAGCTCGAGAAGGTTCTTCGTCCCCTGGAGCGTCCCGACGGCGGCGTCCTTCTCGGACCCGCTGGTGCCCGCCGCCAGATGGACGACGGCATCGGCGCCCGCGAGGCCCTGCTCGAACGACTCGAGGTCGGCAACGTCTCCCCAGCAGACCTCCGCGCCCAGCGCGGCAACCTCGTCGACGTTGGAGAGCTTGCGCGCGAGCACCCGGACCCGACAGCCCTGCTCCACCAGCCGCTTGACGAGGACCCTGCCGACGAAGCCGGTGCCTCCGGTGACGAGCACGCGCCGGCCGCCCGATGGCCGCGACCAGGTCGACGGAGCCGTCTCGTACCGCAACGGCTGCGGCCGCAGCTGCTCGAACACCGCGTCCATCGTCCGCACGACCCCGAGCGCCTGCGCCCGGGACACCGGAGGAGGCTCCTGGGCCCGCAGGGAGTCGTAGAACGCGTGGATCAGGTTCATCATGCCGTGGTACGGCTTCAGCCGGCCGGACACGAAGCGAAACGCGTTGCCGACGGTGCCGCGCGTGCGCTGCCAGCCGTCCTGCAGGTTGTAGGTGAGCTTCTGCGCGGCCTTGGGCAGCGAACTCACCGGGTGGACGACCGTCGTCATGTTGTTGAAGTCCACCTCCACCATCGCCTCGGTTCCGTGGATCCGGAGGAAGTGCAGATGCGGCCTGGCGGCGAACGACACGGTGATCGTCCCGAGCGCCCGTTCGCCTTCGATCAGGATGCGGATCTCGTCCGGCAGGCTCCGCGGGAGCACGCCCGTGGCGCGGTGCTTCACGGTCAGCGACCGGACCGCGCCCGTGTAGTCCAGCAGGGCGTAGGTCGGGTGCGGAAGAAAGTCCTGATAGACGCCTCCCGGGAGGCCGTACAGCCAGGGCAGGACGTTCGGCCTCGGGTAGTCCCGGAAGGCCGGGATGCGCGTGTTGAGCCCGTAGTAGCTCTCGACGTTCACGATCGGGCCGAGCGCGCCCGCGTCCACCAGCGCCCGCGCGCGCAGCATGCACGGATCGAAGAGGTGATTGTGCATCGGGCACAGCTGCACGCCCTGCCGCTCGGCGAGGGCGTAGAGCGTCTCCGCCTCCCTGGCGTCCAGCGCCATGGGCTTCTCGACGAGGACGTGCCGGCCGGCCTGGAGCAACTCGCGCACCACGGCGCAATGGGTCCTGGGGGGGGTCACGACGTGGACGACGTCCGGCGCGGCCTCGGCGAGGAGCGCCCGCACGGAGGCGAAGGCCCGCGGGATGGCGTGCGCGCGAGCGCGCTCCTCCGCCCGGGAGAGATCGCAGTCGGCGATCCCGACGATCTCGGCCTCCCGGTAGGCCTTCGCGAAGTTGAGGTGGTAGTCGGCGTTCAAGCCGGCTCCGACGATCCCGACCCGCAGACGCTGGTTCGTGTGCTTCTCCGGCATGCTCGACGTCCGTTTCCCCAAATGACGCTCGGTGAATTCAGTCCAGCCGGGCCTGCTCGAGCTGGCCGGGCTGCCCGGCGGGTTCGGCGGTTTCGCACGCCCGGACGAGATCGGCCACCGGCGCGAACCGGAAGCCGCTGAGGAGCCTCGAGAGCCGCGCGCGCGTGTGCCGGAGACCCGTGTAGTGGCGAAATCGCGACAACGCGGAGGCCTCGAGGCGCGGCTGCTCGGGATCGAGCTCCCACGGGTGAAGGTAGAACACGACGGGCCGACCCTCGCGCGCGTTGGACCGGGCGATGCCCCAGCGCGTCCACGCGTAAGGCAGGATGCGGAAGTAGCCGCCCCCGCTGACCGGCAGGTTGAGCGGCCCGAGGCGCACCGTCGATCCCGGCACTTCCCAGATGGCGCCCCCGGCGCGCCGGATCCGGTGCACGTGGCGTGGGGCGTCCGGAATGCCGTAGCGGTCGTGGTGGATCGGAAAGACGCTGGCGTCGTAGAGGAAGCCCTCGTCGATCAGGATGTCGAGCGCCCAGAGCGAGGCGCGCGTGATCGAGAAGCTCGGCGCGCGGTAGCCACGGACCGGAACGCCGCTCACGTCCTCGATGACCGCCCGGGCCCGCCGCACGTCTTCGCGAAACTCCCGGGGCGTCATGTCGTAGACGAGGCGATGGCCATGGCTGTGGCAGGCCAGCTCGTGGCCCGCCGCGGCCAGCCGCCGGACGAGCGCGGGCTGCCGCTCGGCCACCCACCCCAGCACGAAGAACGTCGCGCGGACGCCGTGGCGATCGAACAGCTCCAGCAGAAGATCCGTGTTCCGTCCGACCCGGCTCTCGAACTCGCCCCACTGCTCACGGGCCACCAACTTCTCGAAGGCGCTGACGTGGTAGTAGTCCTCCACGTCGACGCTCATGGCGTTCACGACGCCGGTCGGCGCAGGTTCAGACCTGATCGGACCCGTCATGCGTCGTTCCTTCGTCTATCCTGCGCGCCAGGAAGATCGCGACCCTGCAGATGGAGTCGAGATTTTCCGGCAGGATTTCGTCGTGGTGTACCTGGATCCCGTAGGTCTGCTCCAGGTGGGCAACGAGCTCCAACACGCCGGTGGAATCCATGACACCGTTCTCGAGGAGGCTGTCGTCCCCCGCCAGCGTGCCGTCGTCCTCCCCGAACAGGAAGTTGTCGATCACGAACGCCCGGACCGCGCGTTCGAGGGCCTCCAGACGTGCGCCTCCGGCTGGAACGGCATCGTGCCCCAAGGGCATGGTCTCCTCTCTCACATGCTCATCGTGAATCAACGGACACCCCTCCTGGCGGGTACACGGCGCATCAGGGGCAAGCTCACCTCCGCAAACCAGTCCCCGTCTTCGGCGGCGAGCTGCGCTTTGACCGTGCGCTTGTCGATCTTCCCCGTGGGTCCCTTCGGCACGTCGTGCGCGACCAGAACGCGCGACGGCACCTTGTGCGGCGGCAGACGTTTCCGGCAGAAGGCCAGCAGCCCGCGCGCGTCGAGCGAGGCGCCCGGCCGCGCGGACACGACGGCGACGGGCACCTCGCCAAGGAGATCGTCCGGCATGCCCACGACGGCCACCTCATGGACGCCGCTGTGATCCTGCAGAACGTCCTCGATCTCCCTTGCGCCGACGCGGTGGGCACCGACCTTGATCAGGTCGTGACGCCGGCCGACCAGGTACAGACAGCCATCCTCGTCCGCGTACCCGAGGTCGCCGGTCCGGTAGCCCTGCGGCCCGAAACGCTCCCCGGTCGCGTCCGGGTCGTTCCAGTAGCCGCGTGCGATGTTGTCGCCCCGCGCCACCAGTTCGCCCGTCTCCCACGGCCGCGCCCGGGTACCGTCGTCCCGCAGCACCTCGATCTCGACCCGCGGGATGGGTCGTCCGATCGAACCGAGCTTCCGCCTCACATCCTCCGGTGGAAGGTAGGTCAGCCGCGCGGAGGCCTCGGTGGCCCCATACATGACGAAGAACGGCACGTTGGGGCACCGGTCGAGCCACTCCGCGATCCGTGCAGGCGGCATCTCGCCGCCGGCCTGCGTGATGTACCGCAGGGACGACAGCTCGGTCAGCGTCAGGCCCGGCTGGTGCAGCAGCAGGGCGAACGTGGACGGCACGCCGGCAAAGCCGGTCACCCCGTGCTTCCGCACGGCG
Organism: uncultured Acidobacteriota bacterium; assembly: GCA_963812185.1. GTDB lineage: Bacteria > Acidobacteriota > Vicinamibacteria > Vicinamibacterales > JAHECP01 > JAHECP01. The sequence goes on along the minus strand of CAWEUE010000004.1, from coordinate 703,297 downwards.
GCCAGGACGACGTGTGGGTACATGAAGCGGTTGTCGATCACGATCGAACCACCGACGGCGACGTGCGTGTGGAGCAACGACAATCCGTACACGTAGTGGAAGGGCAGTACGCACATCACGCGATCGTCGGCGCCCAGGGCGAGGTACTCGACGATCGATTCGGTGTTCGACCGGATGTTCCGGTGCGAGAGCATCACGCCGCGGGGACGGCCCGTGCTTCCGGAGGTGTAGACGAGTGCGGCCAGATCGGCGTCCGACTGCTCCAGCGCCAGGGGCGCCGGGGAGATCCGGTCGAGGCGCGGCGCCAGGGCGGCGGCACGGCCGACGCCCGCGCCGGACCACGCACCACGCGCCTGGTGGACGAACGCGACCGGCACGGTTTCGAGCGCGCCGGCGGACGCCAAGTGCCGCGCCGACGCGGCATCGAGCACGCACGCCGCGGGCCGGCAGTCGGCCACGGCCGGAGCCAGACGGTCGCTGCGAGGCCCCGGAGCCAGGGGCACGGCCACCGCCCCGGCCTTCATCACGCCGAAATAGAAGGCCGCCAGGTCGATGGAGTTGGGCATCGCCAGGATCACGCGGTCGCCACGGCGGACACCCGAATCGACGAGAAGCCGCGCGAGGCGGTTCGCGAGCCCGTCCAGCTCGGCATAGGTCGCGACGCCGTGCGGCTCGATGGCGGCCACCGCCTGCGGCGTGCGGCGCGCCGCCCGCTCGAGGAGCGCATGCACGAGCACGGGAACCTGAGAGCTCGTCAACGGGATACGTCCTGCCCGGGTGCGGCCCCGGTGCGGATCCTGTCCACGCACGTCGTCAGCCGGTGCGCCGGTTCGGCCGTCGGCCGCCGGCGTACGAAGAGTTCGTGCACGAGCTGGGTCGACAGCACGCCCACGACGGCCATGTTGTCGACGTGCGACAGGGGTCCTGCCGCACCCCGGCACTTTTGGAACAACCTGGCCACGGCCGCCGGCGCGAACACGCCGGCATCGGCCAGGGCGCGCTCCCCCGCCACCTCCAGCGCCCACTCCGGCAGTCCGTCGCCCACGAGTGCCACGCCGTCCGGTGCGCGGTACGGCTGCTTCTTGCGCTGGAGGATTTCGCGGGGCACGAGGTCGACCGCCGCACGCTTGAGCGCGTGCTTCTCGTCGAGCCCTCGCAGCTTGTAGGAGGCGGGCAACCGCTCGGCGAGCGCCACCACGTCGCGATCCAGGTACGGGAACCGCCCTTCGATCGAGTGCGCCATCAGCATGCGGTCGCCCTGCGACGACAGGAGATAGCTCGAGAGCAGCGTCCGCACCTCCAGGTACTGGTCCTGGGCCAGGAACGACCAGTCGCCGAAACGGGCGGGCAGGTGCGCCAGGAGCTCCTCGCGGGCGTCCCACCCGTTCACCCGGGCGCGGTGCTCCGGTGAGAACAGCTGGGCGACGGCGCGCGCCCTCCGCCACCGGAGGTCGTGGCCGAAGCCGGGCGACGCCCATCGATCGAGGGCGTGGCCGAAGAACTGACGGCCCATGGCCAGGTGCGCGGCCGGCGACGTCGCCAGGTACGGGTACAGCCGCTGGAGCAGGCGGGGACGCCACGCAGATTGGGGCTGCTGCGCCCAGAACCGGCGCACCTTGGCTTCGCGGAAGAGGTCGTAGCCGGCGAACATTTCGTCCGCGCCCTCTCCAGTGAGCACCACCTTGATGCCGCGCTCGCGGACGAGCTTCGACAGCAGGTAGAGCGGGGCGGGCGCGGTGCGAAGCACGGGACGCTCGGTGTGCGCGATCGCGTCGGGAAACACGCGGGCGATGTCGCGGCGCGACACCCGCACCTCGTGATGCTCGCTGCCGAGATGGGCGGCCATGCTCCGCTGCCACGTGGTTTCGTCGAACTCCGCGTCCTCGAACCGGAGGGAGAACGTCGCGAATCCGCGTCCCTTCGCCCTGAGCGCGAGCGCCGCCACGACCGAGCTGTCGAGCCCGCCCGACAGGTACGCGCCGACGGGTACGTCGGCGCGGAGCATTCGCAGGCGCGTCGCCCGCTCGAGCGCCTCGCGGACGGCGGCCGCGGCGTCGTCCCGCGAGCCGCAGTACCCTTCGGCCGCCACCGGGTAGGCGGGCTCGTACGCCAGCGTCTCGCGCACCCGCCCTCCCTGATAGGTGCGGACGAGACCCGGCTCGAGTTCCTCGACGCCCTCGAACACCGTCCGCGGTGCCACGGTCGCCCAGAAGGTGAAGACCTGTTCGAGGCCCAGCGGATCGAGCGCGCGCCGCATGTCGGGAGCGGCCGCGAAGATTGCCTTCACTTCGCTCGCGAAGTACAGCCGCCCGGCGTGGCGACAGAGGTAGAGCGGGCGTACGCCGAACGGATCGCGCGCCACGACGAGGGCCGCGCGCGGCGCGTCCCAGAGCGCCAGCGCCCACTGGCCGTTGAACCGCCTGAACGCACCGTCGCCCCACTCCTCGTACGCGTGGACGATCACCTCCGTGTCGCTCTGCGTGCGGAAGCGGTGGCCGCGCGCCACGAGCTCGGCTCGCAGCTCCAGGTAGTTGTAGATCTCGCCGTTGAAGACCACCCACAACGTGCCCGCCTCGTTCGACAGCGGCTGCTGCCCCGTCGGCAGATCGATGATCGAGAGGCGGGCGTGGCTCAGCCCTCCGACCTCGTCGCGATAGACGCCGAACTCGTCGGGCCCTCGATGGCGCAGGGCGCCTCCCATCGTGGTCAGCTCGTCGAGACGGACCGGCGCCGCGCCGGGGTCGAGCGTCACGATCCCCGCGATCCCGCACATCAGGCGGTCACCCTTGCCACGGGCTCCACGAGCAGCGCCGCCGTGTGGAGCGGACCGGTCGTCCGACGCTTCTGGTCGATGTCGCGATAGACACGCGCCACCTGCTCCGGCGTGAGGCCGATCTCCGCCGCCACCTCGGCGGCGGCCACGCCGTGGTTCCTGCCGTACAGGCAGAGGTCCATCTGGTCGTAGGGCAGGGCGAAGTAGAACTCCTCCTGCGTCTGCGGCATCGAGAACGTGTCGGTCGTCGGCGGCCGGCGGCGAATCTCCTCGGGCACGCCGAGGTGCTCGGCCAGCGCGTACACCTGCGTCTTGTACAGATGCGCGATGGGCTTGATGTCCGCCTCGCCGTCTCCCTGCTTGACGAAGAAGCCCTGGTCGTACTCCAGGCGGTTGGGCGTGCCGGCGACCGCGAAGTTCAGCCGATCGGCGTGGTAGTACTCCAGCATCTTGCGGACGCGCTGCTTGAAGTTCGTCGCCGCCACGATCTGCCGGTACGCGGGGGCCGGCATGCGCGACGTCCGCTGCTGGCCGTCTGCGGTCTCCACGGTCAGTTCGGAGATATTGAAGCGCTCCCCGCCCAAGATGGAGGGTAGCGTGATCTTGAATCGCCACCCCGGACCGTAGTCCGGAAACACCGCCCGAATGGCCTCGGCCTGACGCCGGTAGCAGCCGGTCGCATCGAGGATCGGAGCGATGTCCTCGACGATGGTGGGAACCTCGAAGGTCGTCGTCAGCAGCCGGCCGAACGCGAGGGAGTCGGTGGACGAATCGCGCTCCGGCATGAGCAACGCCAGCACGCGTTCCCGGCCCACGGCCCTGACTGCCAGGCAGGTGACGACGGAGCTGTCGACGCCACCCGAAAGACCGACGACGAGCCCGCGCCGTCGGAGCTGCGCCAGGTGACGCCGGATCGCTCCCTCGATTCGGCTCGCGACGGCGGCGGAATCCTGGACGAGCACGTCTTTGGAGAACATGTCTGGGTGCAGATGATGCTGTGGGGAGGGGCGCACAGCTTCGCCCTCTCAGTCACATCGCGCCAATTTTGCGCGCATGCGACCGACGCGAGACCCCGGTCCCCCGGCGGAAACCCTAGCCGGCCAGATCCGCCAACGTCCGGCGCGCGTCAGCGGCGCCGGCGAAGTGCGGGTTCAGCGCCAGCGCACGCTCGAGCGCCGCCCGGGCGCGCGCGACGTCACCGGCCAGCACGTACGCAAGGCCGAGATGATACCGGTAGACGGGGTTGCCCGTCTCCTGGGCCACGCACTCCTTCAAGGCCCCGACCGCCAGCTCCGGGGCCTGCCGCTTGTAGTAGACCCAGCCCAGCGTGTCGCGCGCCTCGGCCGACTTGGGCAGCGAGGCGACGGCCGTCTGGGCGAGTTGCAGCGCCTCGTCGAGCTTCACGCCCGTCTCGGCGTAGATCCACGCCAGATCGTTGGCCGCCACCGCGGCGTTGGGGTCGAGGGCCAGCACGCGCTCGAAGTGCTCGCGCGCGGCGTCGGTCCGCCCCTCCTGCAGCAGGATCTGGCCGGCCATCGTCAGCGCGGCCACCGGCTTCACCTGCCGTGTGGCCAGCGCCTCGAACTCCTGCCGTGCGTCGTCGAGCCTCCGCTGGCTGACGTAGAGGCGCCCGAGCCGCGCGTATGCGTCGAGGGCCGCTGGGTCGACATCGATGGCCTGGCGCCAGAAGCGCTCGGCGCCCGCGGCGTCCCCGGAGGCGAGGAACGTGCGCCCGGCCAGCACAAGCAGACCCGAGCTCGGGCTCCCGGCGGCAATTCGGGCGTTCACCCTGGCCTCCGCCGCCTTGAAGTCCCGCGCGGCGAGGTCCAAGCCCACGAGGCCGCTCAACGCCTCAAGCGAACCGGGCGCGAGGCGCTCGGCCCGCTCGAAGGCCGCTCGCGCCCCCGCGCGGTCCTGCCGCCCACCGGCGACAAGGCCCGCGAGCACCTGGACCTCCGCGTCGTCCGGACGCGCGGCCAGCACGGGCGCGAGCTGGCGCGCGGCGTCTTCGATACGGCGTTCGGCAAGAAGGCTTCGCGCCAGCGCCAGCTTTGCCTGCAGGCTGTCGGGCTCGGCGTTGACGGCCTCCTCGGCGAAGTCCGTGGCGAGGTCCGGCCGCCCCTGCGCCAGGTGCAGCTTCGACATCTCCAGACGAGCGGCGGCCGCGCGCGGATTCAGCGCGAGCACCCTCGTGAACGCCTGGCGGGCGCCGTCGGCGTCGCCCCGGGCGGCTAGCAGTCTGCCGAGGATGAACTGGACCTGCGCCGACTGCGGCGCCGCGACGGCCGCGGCGCGCGCGCGCTCGACCGCCTCGTCCATCTTCCCGTCCGACGCCATCAGCCGGCTCTGCAGCAGGAGCGCTCCGGCGTTGCCAGGTTCGCGCGCGAGCAGCTGGCCGGCCATCTTGCCTGCGTCCGCCTTGTCCCCGTTGGCGAGGTACGCCTCACCCAGCCTCAACTCGACCGCGGTCGCCACCGACCGATCGCTCGCCAGGGGCTCGAGCAGGTGAATGGCGTCGGCGAGGCGTCCCACCGTCAGGTAGTAGTCGGCGAGCGGCAGCTGGCCTTCGGGACCGGACGACGCTTCGCTGATGGCGCGAAAGTATCGCTCGGCTTGGGCCTGTCGCCCCGTGCTCAGATACAGCGCGGCCAGGCTCCGGTTCGCCAGCAGGTTGTGCGGATCGAGCTTCAGTGCGGAGTTCATCCAGCGCTCGGCTTCGTCGATCCGCCCGGTCGTCCAGAGGAAGTTCGCCAGCGCCAGCATGGCCGGCACCGACTTGGGACCGAGCTCGACGGCCTTCCGCAGCGACGCCTCGGCCTGCTCGCGCCTGCCCTGCGCCACCTGCAGCATCCCCAGGAAGGAGTGCGCCTGGCTGCTGCTCGGGTCGAGACGCAGGGCCTCCTCGACCTGCTTGAGTCCGCCGTCGGTGTCCTTGAGTCCGACGAGCGCGAGGCCCAGGATGATGTGCGCCTGGACGTTGTCCGCATCCAGCTTCAGAGCGGCCTCGGCGCGCGCCCGTGCATCGTCGTGGTCGCCGGCGAGCAGGAGCAGGTTGGCCGTCTTCAGCTGGACCGTGAGGTCGGCTGGAAGCAGATCCGCGGCCCGCACGTACGCGCGGGCCGCGGCCGTCGGCTCGCCAACGCTGATGTAGGCGTCGCCCAGCCGCTTGCGGGCTTCGGCGAACTTGGGGTCGATCCGCACGGCGTTCAGGTACTCGATGATCGCCTCGCGGTACTTGCCCTGTTCGGAGTACGCGTTGCCACTGGCGAGGTATCGCTGCTTCCGGACCTCGGGGTCCCGCGCGCAGGACCCGACGTGCAGCAGCGGCAGCACCATGCCGGCCAGCAGCAGCGCCCGCAGGCGGTAGCCTCGTCTCGGTCCTCGTGCCCGGTCGAAATCCAACATGACCCTCGCGGTTCGTGAGATTGGGGACTCCACCACAGTCGTGCCTGGAGGCCGCTGGTGGCGGTCCGGCCGGCCGGTCCGCGCAGTTCTCGGTGAACGGGACGGGAGGTGCAAAGAGCCTTCCCGCTCGGCCGAGATCCTGGAAATAACTCTAAGCTACTTTGGTACTGTTACTTACGGGACATCTACCAGCGGGATTTCGCCGTGGGGCTGACACAAGTCTGCCTGTCGAGGAATTCAGTCAACCTGTTGCGCACCTGGAAGCCAGGGGTCCGCGAACGGCTGAGGCTGCGATCGCACGGAGAAGCCAGCTGTCGACCGCAGCCGGGACGGCGGGACTGAACGACGCACGGGAAGAACGCGAACCACAGGTCCCGTAGGAAGGACGGCGCCTCACGTGAACGCCTTCGGCGAAGAAGAAGCGAAAAAGACCGGAGAAGGCGCCAGGCGCCCAGATCAGGCGTGGTCGCGCCCCCGTCGCAGCCCGCGCCCCAGCATCAACAGCCCCGCGCCGAGCATCAGCAGCACTGTCGACTCGTTCGGCACGCCGTCCTGACCCCGGCCCGCGGCGGGCGCGGCACGGCGCGCGGGCTCACGGCTGACGATGTACGACGCCAGTTCCGTTCTGCCAGCAGCGGCTGACGTCGAAACCTCCGGACTCACCGGCGCCAGTCCGCGCCTGGCGGACCCTGGCGGAATCGAGGGAACGGCCAACAGCACGACGGTCGTGATGGACACGATCAACGCGGCGCCGACCGAAGTACTGACGACGGGCCTGACGACAGCTTGCGATCGATTGACTGGGGACACGCCAGCCCATCTCGCAATTGCGCTGCCACCGGTGTCGGGGCACCTGCATCCAGAAGCAATTCAGCCTTCGCGGATGCGTCAAGTTGCTTCTGCCATGGAGATTGCGGGGCACCGCAGAGCTTCGGCTCCCTCCCATGGCGTCGGCCCCTACGACGCAGGTTGTCTGATCGATCCGGGACTTTAGTCGCGATTGGCTCCCTTGCGAGGGTAACAGCGGCCGCCGGTGGGAGGACCGGCGCGAGACGACGCCGTTGGCCGCCTGAAAGCGAAAGTCTGAGCTATGCTCAGAACATGCCGTCCAACGCCACGACTGCCGGGAGGCCCGAGCGCGGCCCTACGCTCGCCCGCCTCGCGCTGCTGGCATGTCTCATGGCGACGCTGGTGTTCCTCGACGAGCCGGATCGAACGATGTTCTGGGGTTCGTTCTTTGATTTCGGTCACGTGCTGCTGTTCGGCTTGGCGGCGGTCCTGATCAGCGGCGTGCTGGCAGCGATGCCGCCGCTGCGCGGCGTTCGCGCCGGCGCGGTCTGGGCGCTTGGACTCACCGTGATCCTGGGGGCCACCAGCGAGATCCTGCAGCTCTATCAGCCCGGGCGGGACGCGTCGGTGGGCGACTTCCTGAGGGACGCGGTCGGCGCCACCGCTTTCCTGCTCCTGCGAGCGTCCGTCGCGGCGGGCGGTGCGGGCCGCGGCGCGTGGACCGCCGGCCGGCGGGTCGCGGCGGCGGCCCTGGCCATCGCCCTGCTGGCGGCCGCGGCTGGGCCGTTCGCGGGGGTCGTCGGCGACTACGTCCAACGCAACCGAGCCTTCCCCACGATCGCGGCGCTGGACGGCGCTCGATGGGAGCGGCGGTTCGTGTTGCTCGACGACGCGGAGCTGGCCCCGAAGGCGCTGCCGGGTGACTCGGTCGGCGCGGGCATCGGATCGCTGGCGCGGCTGGATTTGAAGCCGGGCCGCGTGCCGGGCCTGGTGCTCGAGGAGCCGTACCCGGACTGGAGGGGTTACCAGCGGCTCGTGTTCTGGACGTACTCGGACACCAACACGCCGCTCCACCTGATTCTACGGATCCATGACGCCGGGAGCGGCGCCGGCTGGAACGACTGGTTCAACCTGTCATTCACCGTCGGGCGCGGCGCCAGGCTCGTGAGCGTGCCACTCGACGAGGTCCGTCGGGCACCGCGCGGCCGCCCTATGAACATGGCCCGCATCCGCGGTGTCGTGCTGTACGCCCGCCACCTCGAGCGGCCGACCCACCTGTATCTCGGCCCGATCCGCCTGGAATGAGCGCGTCCCCGCCAGCCCACGGGCGGAACGCCCCCAAAGGGGCAAAAGTCTCGGGAAGAGGTGAACTGAAGACTGCCTGAATCGATAAATCCTTGCCCGGGCATGGGCCGGCCATTGGAGGCTCTGGCCCCCCAAAGCCCCGTCAGGCAGCAGGTTCCACCGAACGAGCGGCTCCTTCGGCGACCGGCTCAGATCGTGCACAGGCATCGGGCACCACACCGTCTCGGTGTGAGATGAAGTGGGCCCGGTCCGGAGGGTGAAAATGTCACGATCGCTGCGAGTCCTCACGCTGGCCGCCATAACAGCTGGCCTGGTCGGCATCTCGGTCCCCGCACTCGCGGACCCCGTGTACGTGAGCCAGTCCATCGCGCTCTACGATGGGATTGGGAGCATGCCTGGCGGGGAGTTCAATGCCGATTTGAACGCCGACGGCAGCATCGACTTCCTCACCTTCTGCGTGCAGCACGACGAGTACTTCTATCTGGGCCAGACGATGTACATCGGCGGCATCGGCAACACCATCCAGGCCGGTGGCCAACCGCTGGCATCCCAGACGGCCTATCTCTACTCCGGGTTCCGCGACCTGTCGCTGAGCTACACCTATGCGGCGTCCGGTACCTCGGTTGTCGACGGCGCGTCGTACACGCGGACCCAAACGGCCACAGCGCTGCAGCAGGCCATCTGGTTTCTGCAGGGGCAGATCTCGAGCGTGTCGAACCAGTTGGCGCTCTACTACGTCGGCCTCGCGGACCAGGCCGTGAGCAGTGGGGCGTGGGTCGGGCTCGGTGACGTGCGGGTGCTCAACCTCTACGCCGCGTACGACCCGTCCACCGGGCTGTTCAGCGGCAACAGGCAGGACCAGCTTGCGCTGGTTGACAAGGTCCCCGAGCCCGGCACGCTGGTGCTTCTGCTTGTCGGGTGCGGCTTGGCGACCGTCATCACTCGGCGGCGACAGGCCCGCTTGGGCCCGACGATTGCCGGGTGAACGCCCGGAGTTTCAGGCCGGGCCCGCGCCCTTCACGGCGCCGGCCTGGCAGGACACGGGGCACCCGGCTTGAGCCGGGTGCCCCCGATTGACTCTCCGGCGGCTGACCCGTTGGCCCGATCGAAAGCCCTGCCGGAGCGCCCACCGCGCCTCTCCCAATACGCACAGGTGGTTTCGGTCTCTAGCATCGTGCGCCCATTTCCACCGGCGTCCGGTCCTGCAAGGGGGCGGACGTGATTTGTAGTCCTGGCCCGCCAGGCGTCGAGGACCGTCTGTGCCTCGCGCGTGTACACACGTCCAGCACTATTCAAACGTGCGGAACCGGTTTTGGCTGGCTGCTGGTGGGGCGACCGGGGGCGTGCGGGAGGTCCTTGATGGACTTGATGGAAAGGCGGGCCGCCGACCCACTTGGAGTGCGGGCCGACGGCCGTCGGCGACTCTTAGAGGGCGGTCCCCTGCTGCCTGCGGATCAGGAAGCCGGCGACGCCCAGCCCCATCGCCAGGAGCGCCAGCGTGTTCGGTTCGGGAACCGGAAGGTTCGTGTCCTTCAGCGACGTCCCATACTGGAAGCTCACGTTGTCGATGCTGTCCAGGCTGAAGTTGCCGGGCAGCCCCGAAAGCGTAAACACCATCGAGTAGTAGATGAGCGCGTTGGTCCCGGTGACGGCTTTGTTGCCGGTCGTCGGGTTGTCGCCCAGAGAGGTGATCCCGTACTGCAGGCCGTCGGGATCCACAGGGCCCTGCAGGTTCGTTCCGCCGAACAGATCCGATGGGGCGAACAGGCCGAGGCCGCTGCTGCTGATTCCCTGGGAAGCGCCGTACGGCGCGCCAGACAGGCCACTCGCGTAGGCCCACTCGCCGCCAAGGCTCCCACCAGGGTCGGTGGAACCGAACCAGACTGAGCTGCCCGTCGCCAGGACCGCGCTGGTCGCGGCCAACGTCGGATCACCGGCGATGTCGAAGAAGACTGCCGTCAGGACATCGCCCGGGTTCAAGACATCGGCCGTCGACGTATTGGTGAGCGTCACCAGGAGGTCGCTCCCCGAGGTGTCGAAGACCACGCTGGCGGAACGGTCACCGCTGGTCTTGCTGTACGTAATCGGCGTGGCGCTGACGCCGACCGGCCACAGCGCAGCAACCGCCAGAGCCGTTACAAGCCAGGGAAAGCGCTTCGGGGGCATAGCACCTCCACAAGTCCGTCTGCAACCCAACAAGTCCGGACGGTTCGGTCGATGTCGATTCTTATGGTGTGGTCTCATAAAGCACGCCGCGTGCCACCCGCACCCCTCGAAGGAAGGTGCAGGGGTGCGCCCGTCTGAGCCATCTCAAGTCGTTGCAGGAAAGACAGTTGTGGGGAAGACAGCCCGCCGCGGCCGCCCGCGCGGTGCGCGCGGCGTCAGCCGCTAGTCGCGGCAATTCCGGAGTTTCTTCACCTTATCCTCGTCTGGGTAGAGAATGCCGCTGGTCCGGCTCACTGCTTTCGCGCGCGCGCCGGCTTCACGGCCGGCGCAGGTCCCGCGCCCGAGCGCGGACTCAACGTGAGCGACGTTGTCGAGGCCGCGCCGACGACGACCGTGATCGGCGGCGAGCGCGGCCCTTCGGCGGTCCCATCCGCGTCGAGAGACGCGGACAGCTCGAGCACGTGCCGGCCGGGCGAGAGCGACGGCAACTGCGCCGAGCAGGGGAACCCGCTGGCGTCGGCCGCGCTCGAGCACTGCGAACCGCTGAGGCGCACGCGGTTGCCATCGACGTACATCCAGTAGGTGAGCGCCTGAGCAGTGGAGGCGCTGCCTGTGGGCTGGTCCCAGCCTATCCGCTCCGAGCCGGAGATCGTCACGTCCCCGGCCGGTGCGGGCGACGAAGGGGCCGCAGGCGAGCCGCCGCAGCTCGTCGCCGCCGCCGCAAGGCCCGCGACCGCCAGCGCTGCTCCGAGCGCCGCGCCCACCGTGCGCCCTTTCCGCACACACCGCGCGCGCGTGTGGCCGTCCGCCACGGTATGCACAATTGGCCCGGCTACACGATTCTTGTGTGGCATCGCCGGATCAGGCCCCGTGTGCCCGCCAGGACTGAGATTGCGCTCTATTCCTTGATGATACCCGAATTTCCTGATCAGTCTCGTCTTCCTTCGTGCGAGCGGCCACGGCATCTCGATTGCACCAGCCTGTAGCTGTAACGGCCCGTGCGACGGCGCTGTAGTGCGCCTTTCCACATCAACGGTCGTTGGAACAGCGCGGACGTTCGCCTGTGGCTGGCTCATGCCCATACGACTTCATGGCCGCCTGCGGCTCGCGACCACCGCAGCTTGGCTGGCCCTCGCTCTGGTGCCGTCTTTGGCCTCGGGCCAGACGGCTCTTCTGGTCCAGTGGAACGCAAGCGGCGATCCGAGCGTCGCCGGGTATCAAGTGTCTTATGGCACGCAGCCCGGAGTCTACGCGAACACGCTCGATGTCGGCGGCGCAACGAGTTGCCTCGTGCCGGGGCTGACACTCGGTCGGTGGTACTACTTCGCCGTGCGGGCCTACAACGTGACCGGCACCCCGGGTCCCTACTCGAACGAGGTTTCGGGCTTCACCACCTCAGTGGTCTCGCTTACCGCCGATCACTCGTTCCCGCTGACGATCGGCGTGCCCGTCGTGTGGACTGCGGCCATCCCAACGAACAGTCCTGCGGTCGAGTACGCGTTCTGGATGTGGGGCGGGCAGAACGCTGGCTGGAGTCCGGCTCGAGCGTACGACGCCAGCCCCTCGTTCACCTGGACGCCGCCGGGGCCCGCCGGAGCGATGCCGGTCGTGGCCGTCTGGGCACGTCAGGTCGGCGCCCACAGCTGGGTTGAAGCCGGGGCCGTCGACAACCCCTACGCCCTCTCGGCAGCCGCCGCCGGCTACGGCGTGTCGGCCGTCGTCGAGAGCGGCGTCTCGCCGTTTCCCACGGGTGCCTCCATCACGTGGACGGCCGTCGTCGATCCTGCTGCCGCGACCGACGCACTCGAGCTCCAGTTACCAGTTCTGGTTGGATGACGGATCGGGCTGGAGGCTGGTGCAGGACTACTCCGCGGCGAGCGCGTGGTCGTGGACGCCGGCGGAGGGAGACGAGGGCGGGCATGCGGTGCAGGTGCGCGTGCGGAGCCACGGCTCCGGCGCGCCGTTCGAGGCGTGGAAGGCGACCGGGACGTTCGTCATCTCGAGATGAAGGGCCTGCCGGAACAGAGAGCCTGCGACCAGGACATCCCTGCTTTACCCGGAACTTTGGTCAGCCTCTCGGTGTGCGCGGACGACTCTGTCGCCGAGCAGGTTGCGGCAATCGAGTGCCGTTGGTGGCGTTCCCCATTGGCACCAGCGTTGCATTATTGTAACTAGCTCGAGGCCAGAGTCGGGCGAGGTCCGGCGCCGCAGTCGGTCTGCGGTGACTTACAATCTCGTCATGTCAGCCGCCGACTTGGTGCGCGGGGGAACCGCCCGCTCGCTCCACCCACGGCCTCGGCTCAGCAGGAAGCAGTTCTGGGTGGGGCTGGGGCGGATCGTGGGCACTCCGCCTCTTCCGGTACGAGGTTTGCCTTAGGTATCTGCATGGTGACGGGGGATCGTTCCCAGGCCCGGTTTCGTGCCGTCGCGCTGGCTTTCGCGCTGCTCGCCGCGCCCGCGTGGGCCTCGGCGCAGTCCGCGTTGAAGCTCCAGTGGGATGCCAGCGCGAGCGCGGCGGGCTACGAGCTCTCATACGGACTGCAGTCCGGCACCTACACCACCACGATTGATGTCGGGTCGACCACGACCGCCGTGACGCCCGCGCTTCAGCCGGGGCACTGGTACTACTTCGCCGTCCGCGCCTACGATGCGACGGGCCTGCGGAGCCCGTACAGCACCGAGGTGTCGGGGTTCACGGCCTCCATTACGTCGCTGACCGCCAACAGGGGCCTGCCGACCGCGCCCGGCGTGCCGGTGACGTGGACGGCGACGCCAGCGGCCGGCAGCCCGGCGCTCGACTACGAGTTCTGGCTCGTCACCGGCACGACCAAGGTCCTGCTGCGCGGCTACAGCAGCTCGGCGAGCTACACCTGGACGCCCACGAACGGCGATGTCGGCACCCACACCGTGGAAGTGTGGGCAAGGGTCCCGGCGGCGGCGGCCCCGTTCGAGGCCCTGTACGACAGCCTGTCGTTCAGCGTCGTCGGGACCGGGCCGTTCACGGACTCCACGCTGACGCCGCGCGTGACCTTGATCCGAGCAGTGCACATCGCGGAGCTTCGCGCGCGGATCGACCAGCTCCGGGTGCAATACGGGCTGTCTCCCTTCGCGTGGACCGATCTCAATCTGACGGCCGGAACGACGCGGATCAAGGCGCAGCACATCCTGGAGCTGCGCACGGCAATCTCGGACGTGTACAGGCGATTGAACCGAACCCCACCCAGCTTCACCGACCCCGGCCTGGGCGCCGGGACCGTGATCAAGGCGGCGCACATCGCGGAGTTGCGGGCCGCCGTGACGGCGCTTCAGTGAGTGAACGGTCTGGGGATGACGATGAGGCGGGAACGAACGAAGGCAGGCGCTCGCAGTTCGAGTGTTCCTGGGCAGGGAGCGAAGCTATGAGGTTTCTGTTGGTGAGGATGGCCGCCATATTCGTGGCAGGCGCGTGCCTGCCGGGGACCGCGATGGCGGCCGCGCCGGCGCCCGAACAGGCCCCGGCGCAAACCACGTCCACCCAGTCGGCGTCGGCTCCCCTGCTGATTCACGTGGCGGGCGCCCTGAAGACGGCGACCGGAGAGCCGCGAACCGGGAGCGTCGTGCTCGTCGTGTCGCTCTACGCGGACCAGCAGGACCCCGCGCCGTTGTGGCTCGAGCACCAGCTGGTGACGCTCGACCAGCAGGGCCGCTACTCGATCTACGCCGGGGCGACGCTGCCGGACGGCCTGCCCGAGGCGTACTTCGCAAACGGCGCCGCCCGCTGGCTGGGCGTCGCGGTGGAAGGCGAAGCCGAACAGCCGCGCATCATGCTCATCACGATGCCCTACGCGTTGAAGGCGCGGGTCGCCGAGTCGCTGGACGGCAAGACCGCGAGCGACTTCGTGCTGGCCTCGAACCTGGCGAACAGCGTGAGATCCGTGCTGAGCACGCCGGGCTCCGGCGGCGTGTCGACGCTGGGCGGCACCGTCACGGCGCTGTCGGCGTCGGCGAACGCGCTGGTCAAGTTCACCGACGGCGCCGGAACGACAGACAGCTCTGCCGTCTCGGAGGTCGGCGGGAAGGTAGGAATCGGTACGGGGGCGCCCCAGACGCAACTGGATATCCGCCAGACCGCTAATAACTCGTCTGGCGGGGTCATGGTGGTCGATTCCACCGTGAGCGCGAACTTCCGGTTCTGGGCGGATGCGACGCAGGGGTACATCTACGGTGGCTCGCTGGGCCAGCTGCCGCTCGTGCATCAACCCGGGCGGCGGCAAGGTCGGCGTCGGAACGAGCGGCACCGCATCTCGACCCTGCACATCCTGGAGAACGTAAACAACGCCGTCGGGCGGGATCATGGTCCAGGATGCCACGCGCAGCGCCAACTTCCGGTTCTGGGCGGATGCGAACCAGGGGTACATCTACGGCGGCTCGCTGGGGCAGCTGCCGCTCGTCATCAACGCCGGACGGCGGCTACGTTGGCATCGGGACGGCCAGCCCGACCGCCGCGCTGGACGTCAACGGCGACATCAACGTCAGCGGCAACATCAACGCGAAGTACCAGGACGTCGCGGAGTGGGTCGAGACGCCCACGCCGCTCGATCCGGGAACGGTCGTGATCGTCGACCCGACGAGCCCCAATCGTGTGCTGCCGACCTCGCGCGCCTACGACACCCGCGTGGCCGGCGCCGTGTCGCGCCAGCCGGGCCTGGTGCTCGGCGAGAAGGGCGAGGACAAGGCCATGGTCGCGCAGAGCGGCCGTGTGCGCATCAAGGTGGACGCCGGCTACGGCGCCATCAGGATCGGCGATCTCCTGGTGACGAGCCCCACGGCGGGCTACGCGATGCGCTCCCGGCCCGTGTCGATGAACGGGGTCATGATGCACCGGCCGGGCACCATCCTCGGTAAGGCCCTCGAGGCGCTGCCGAACGGCAAGGGCGAGATTCTGGCCCTGTTGACGGTGCAGTAAGGCGGGGTTTCAGGCTCTCGTCGCGAGGTGCCGCCCCAGGGCGTCCTGCCACGACGGCATCACGACGCCCATCTCGGCCAGGCGGCGGTTCGAGAGCGCGCAGTAGAGGGGCCGGGCGGCCTTGAAGGGCTGCTCGGCGGCGCGAAGCGGCTTCAGGCGGGGCTCGACGGCGAGGAGACGCGAGGCGGCCAGGGCGAGGTCGTGCCACGTGGTGTGGCCGCTGTTGACGCAGTGGTAGACCCCCGAGAGTGCCCGCCGCTCGACGAGCGCCAGCGTGGCCGCCACGACGTCCTCGACGAAGCTCGGCGACACGGTGCGGTCGGTGAAGACCGGCGCCTCGCGTCCGGCCAGCAGGTGGTCGACGATCGTGTCCACGCTGCCCCGCCGGCGCGCGCCGCCGAACAGGCTCTCGACGCGCAGCACGTACCAGGTCGGCGCGTCCCGCGCCAGCCACTCCCCCAGCAGCTTCGACGAGGCGTAGACGCTCTGCGGGTTGGGCGGGTCGTCCTCGGTGTAGGGACGACACGCCGCCCCGTCGAACACGAAGTCGGTGCCGAAGTGCACGAGCGTCGCGCCGGACTCGGCCGCGGCACGCGCCAGCGTACGAACGGCAATGGCGTTCACCGCGAGCGCGGCGAGCGGATCGGCTCTCGGCCGCGTCCACCTGGTTGTACGCCGCGCAGTTGACGATGAGCGCCGGGCGGAGGGCCGAGACCCGCGCGAGGACGGCGGGCGCGTCGGTGAGGTCGAGCTCGGCGCGCGTGAGTCCGACGACGTCGCCGGCCGGCGCCAGGGCCGCGGCAAACGCGGAGCCGAGCTGCCCCGCCGCGCCGGTGATGAGAGTCTTCATCGTCTGGGCTGGATGTGGGGGCCGGCTTCAGCCGGCCCTGGGCCGCCCAAAGGCGGCCCCAACTATCGAATCAGGACGGCGCGCCTCGGCGGCACGCGCACGAAGGTCCAGTCGGCGAGGGCCAGGCCGAGCTGGCGTGTGTCGGACCCGCCGAACGCGGCGGGCGTCCACGTCCGGCTGACCCACGTCTCCAGCATCATCCGCGGATGTGGCAGCGGCGGCACCTTCACGTAGCGCGTGACCGGCTCGTCGTCACTGAGCCGCATGTCCACGATGAGGCGCTCCTTGTCGGGGTCCTTCCGCCAGATCTTGACCTCGACCGGATGCTCGGCCGCGTCGGGGTGGTGGATCCAGAAGGTCAGCTTCAGCCAGGTGTCTCGCTCCGACGCCGGCACGGGAAACACGTCCACGGCGAGCTGCTTCGTCCAGCGGAACGGCTCGCCGACCGGCGGCTTCTCCAGGTTGTAGAGGCCGTACGGGTAGTCCCAGTTGGCCCAGAGCGCGCGGTACGGCGGCCGCAGGTCCTTCCACCCGACGTAGGCCGTCCCGCCGGCGCAGCCCAGGACGACCAGCCACACGGCAATCCAGGCCCAGCCGCGCGACGCCAGGCGCCCCTTTCGCAGGCGCGCGAGCCCCTGGCTCTCCGGAACGAGCATGAGGTACCAGAACGCGAGCGGCCAGAACGTGATCGAGACGGCGGCGTTCTGCGTGGGCATCGACACGGCGCAGATCGCCGCGATGGCAACGAAGCTGCCCTTGAGCGCCGCGGCCGGCAGCTCGTTCGCGCCTTCCGCGTGCGTCGTCACCAGCAGCGCCGCGAACAGGACCACCCAGGCGATCCACCCGAGGCTGCCCGCGATGCCCATCTCGGCGAGGAGGTGGCGGTACCAGCTCTGGGCGTTGTCGAAGTTCGGCCTCATCCCAGTGAGCACGTATGAGTAATCCGGGAACAGCTCGTGGTAGCTGCCGATGCCGACGCCAACCGCCGGATACTGCTCGACCATGAGCAGCGATGCCGAGCCATAGGCGGTGCCGCGGTCCCAGAGCTCGAACAGCGCGAACCGCTCGAGCGAGGTCCTGTCCAGCGACGGCAGCGCCTCGATCGCGCGCGCGAGCGGGCTCTGGCTCGAGAAGAGGCGCCCGCCGGATTGCGCGTCGGGCGTGGACGCGCCCGAGAAGCGCCACGCGCAGGGCGACGGCGAGCACCACGGCCGCAACCGCCACGGCCGCGCCCAGCGTGCGCCGGTAGCCCCGCCGCCACACGACCTGGACGCCGTAGATCAGGATGAACGCCAGCCCGATCAGGCCTCCGAGCAGCCCC
The DNA here is from genome assembly GCA_963812185.1 of uncultured Acidobacteriota bacterium. Lineage (GTDB taxonomy): Bacteria > Acidobacteriota > Vicinamibacteria > Vicinamibacterales > JAHECP01 > JAHECP01. The sequence continues at coordinate 685,743 of CAWEUE010000004.1, read as the reverse complement.
ATGCGCGATCCGGTCGCCCAGAGCCCGCCCCACGAGACCACCGCGCCCAGCGCGCCGAACGCCGCCCACGCCAGGCCGGCGGGGCCGGCGAACCCGACGAACGCGCTCGACCAGAACGACGCGAGGGCGCCGAACGCGTCGCCGTCGACGAGCGTGCCCGCCGCGCGGTGGATGATCGGCCACTGGTGGTCGCTCAGCCAGGAGACATCCACGGTCCCCTGGTAGACGGCGACCGCCGACGCCAGCAGCGCGCCGATGCCGAGCGGCAGCGCGACGACGCGGCGGAAGCGCACGGGGTCGGCGTTCGTGAACGAGTGGAAGAGCGCGTCGAACCAGAGAATGCCCAGGAGGTAGGTCAGGGCGACGTACTGCACCCAGACGGCCTGGGAGGCCCCGTTGCCGCCCCGCCCGCTGTTGCCGATGTGCTCGTACAGGAGCATCGACCAGCGGAAGTCGCACTCGCGCCAGACGACCACCGGCCAGGTGGCCGCCACGACGAGCGCCCAGAAGACGAGCGCCAGCTTCCAGCGCGCCGGCAGCGACCAGCCGCGGAAGCTCGTCGAGCCCAGGATGGCCCCGAGGAGCGCGGCCATCCAGGCCGCCTGGTTGGTGAAGAAGTCCCGCCCGATGATCGCAAGGAAGATGGCCGGCGCCAGGTAGATCGCCGGCAGGAGGAGCGCCCAGGCTACCGCCGCGCGCAGCCGGGCGACCAGGAACGCGGCGACGCCGACGCCGAGCGCCAGCGGCAGCAGCGGCCGCCACGCCCGCGCGCCAAGATACGTCTCGCCCCCGACCGCGACGACGGCTGAGAGGATGACGACGAGCTTCGAGAGCAGCTCGAGCCGCCGGGCGGTTTGGCTCATGGGTGGCGATCAGAGGTCAGGGGTCAGAGGTCAGGGGTCAGGCGCCCTGCACGCGTTCGAGGTCGGCATCGACCATCATCCGGACGAGGCCCGCGAAGTCGACCGTCGGCGCCCAGTCCAGCGTCGCGCGCGCCTTCGACGCGTCGCCGATCAGGTGGTCCACCTCGGCGGGGCGGATCAGGGCGGGGTCCTGCCGGACGTGCGTCCTCCAGTCGAGGCCGGCGTGGCCGAAGGCCGTCTCGACCAGGTCGCCGACCGAGTGGCTCACGCCGGTGGCGACGACGTAGTCGTCCGGCGCGTCCTGCTGCAGCATCAGCCACATCGCGCGCACGTAATCGCCGGCGAACCCCCAGTCGCGGTGTGCCTCGAGGTTGCCGAGCGAGAGATGATCGGCCAGCCCGCGCTTGATGCGCGCGACGCCGTCGGTGACCTTGCGCGTCACGAACTCCAGGCCGCGCCGGGGCGACTCGTGGTTGAACAGGATGCCCGAGCAGGCGAACAGGTCGTAGCTCTCTCGGTAGTTCACCGTGATGTAGTGCCCGAACACCTTCGAGACGCCGTAGGGGCTGCGCGGATGGAACGGCGTCAGCTCGGTCTGCGGCACCTCGCGCACCTTGCCGAACATCTCGCTCGACGAGGCCTGGTAGATGCGGATCGACGTGTCCACGGCGCGCACGGCCTCGAGCACGCGGGTCACGCCCTGGGCGTTGAACTCGCCGGTGAGCATCGGCTGGTCCCAGGACGCCGGCACGAACGACATGGCCGCGAGGTTGTAGAGCTCCTGCGGCCTGACGTCCTCGATCACCCGGATGAGCGACAGCTGGTCGAGCAGGTCGGCCGGCCGGAGCGTGACGCGGTCCAGCAGGTGCGCGATGCGCGACGTGTTCGGCGCGCTCGACCGCCGCACGACGCCGACGACCTCGTACCCCTTCTCGAGCAGCAGCTCGGCGAGGTACGACCCGTCCTGACCGGTGATGCCGGTGATGATGGCTCGCTTGGACATGGTTATCGGCTTACGGCTGGCGTCTGCCCGGCCCGCCGGCTGGCCTGAAGGCCAGCGCTACGGACTGCGCCGTACGTAGTGCCGGGCTTCGCCCGGCTTCGTCGCGGCTCAGGGCCTCACTATATCATCGGGTCTTTCGCGGTCGCCCGCTCCGTCGTGGCAGAATAGGCGGCCATGGAATCGGTGGACGTGGCCGTCATCGGCGGCGGGGTCGTCGGGCTCGCGGCGGCGGCGGAACTCGGACGGAGCGGGCGCTCGGTCTGCCTGCTCGAGCGCCACCCCCGTCCGGGGATGGAGACCAGCACGCACAACAGCGGTGTCCTGCACGCCGGCATCTACTATCCCGCCGGCACGCTGAAGGCGAAGCTGTGCGTCGAGGGGCGCGAGCGGCTCTACGCCTTCTGCGCCGCGCACGGCGTGCCCTGCGTAAAGAGCGGCAAGCTGATCGTGGCGGCCGAGGACGTGGAGGTTCCCGAGCTCGAGGCGCTCCGCGCGCGCGGCCGGGCGAACGGCGTGGCGGGCCTCGAGATGGTGGACGCCGCGTTCGTGCGGCGCCGCGAGCCGCACGTGCGGGCGGTCGCCGCGCTCTGGTCGCCCGAGACCGGCGTCGTGGAGGCCGAAGCGCTGGTGCGCGCGCTCGAGCGATTGTGCGACGACCGCGGCGTCGCCGTCCTGCCGGGCACGCCGCTCGTAGGCGGCCGCGACGCCCGCGACGGCCTCGTTCTACGGACGCCCCAGGAGGAGATTCGCGCGCGCGTCGTCGTGAACGCGGCCGGCCTCTTCGCCGACGAGGTGTCGGCCTTGCTCGGCGGCGAGGCGTTCCGCATCTACCCCTGCCGCGGCGAGTACGCCGAGCTGGCGCCGCGTCGCTGCGGCCTCGTCAACGGCCTCGTCTACCCTCCGCCGCACCCGTCCGGCCACGGCCTCGGCGTGCACCTCACGCGGACGACGTGGGGCACCGTGCTCATCGGGCCGACGATCCGGTATCAGGAGGACAAGCGCGACCTCGAGAGCGGCCGGCTGGCGCTGGAGGACTTCGTCGAGCCGACGCGCCGGCTGCTGCCCGACGTGACGATTGGCGACCTGCGCCTCGGCGGCAGCGGCCTGCGCGCCAAGCTGCACCCGCCCGCGGAATCGTTCGCCGACTTCCACCTGGCGCGCGACACGCGGCAGCCGCGGCTCGTGCACGCCGCTGGCATCGACTCGCCCGGCCTTACAGCGTCCTTGGCGATCGCAGACCGATTGGCAGCTCTGGTTGCGGAGGCGCCATGAGCATCGACCGGCTGACGGAAGCGCCTCGGCCAGTGGGACCACTGCGCGAGGCCCCGGAGCCTAACTCTCGAGGGGCTTCGCGAACAGCAAGCCATATAGCAGCACGCCCAGCACCGAGAGAATCAAGCCGATCATTGCCGCAGTGAGGGTCTTCCTTGCCAGGTGCCGGGCGAGAGGACGGTCCGGCGCCACCGCAGGCGCGGCGATCTGCAACGGATCGGGGAGTCCGGCGGCCGCCACCCGAGCAGCTTCGTAGGCAGCCGCCACCTGCTTGTAGAGGTCGCGTGCGAGATCATCCCGCATCTGCAGGTCCTGCAGTTGTCCCTCGGCCTGGTAGAGCCTGTTCAGCATGGCCAGGTGTGCACCGTCTAGCTTGCGTGCGTCGATGATCTCCGCCTTCTGTTTCTCGAGGGCCGCAAGGTTGGTCTGACTCTTGGCAATCTGCAAGTCGAGTTGCTGGTAGACGGGGTTGATTATCTCGTTTCTGGTCTCGAGACCCAGCAGGGCGCCTGGCACCATCGAGGGAGACCTGGCGCCTTCCATCAGAGCTGGGTCAGAGTCGATTGTCCGCCTTAGCGTCTCTACGGGCTTCCGGGCACCCAGTTCCTGCTCAGCCTTCGCCAGCCTGGCCTTTTCAGTCTCAATCTGAATCAGTAGTGACAAGAGCTGCCCACGCTGATCCAGGGCCGCGTCCACATCCTTCCGCAACAGCTCAATCTGCGACGCCTCACGGAATGTCCGCAACTGGTCTTCCGCCTCGTCCAGCCCCTTCTGAGCTTCATCCCTTTGCGCCTTCTTCTCGTCTCTCACCTGCACGACCTGATCGCGACTCACACGCTGAGAGATGTCGACCATCATGGCGGCCACGGTATTCGCCAGACGGGCCGCCTGGTCCGGATCCTGAAGGGTCGCGGTCAGCAGCCACACCGTCGAATTCTTGACCTCCTCGATCGTGACGACCGATCCGAAGAATCCGCTCACGTGTTCACCATAAGGAGGTTTGTCGAGCCCAAGCTCGGAGATGACCTTCGCTGCCGACGCGTCATTCTGGACGTAGGGCCGGAGACTGGCCAGCGAGGGCCTTTCGCCGCCATCTAGACCGGGACTGCGCGAGTTGACGGCCAGCGTCACCTGAGCGATATAGGTGGGCTTCGACGTGACTCCTAGACCGAACGCCCCCGCGGCGAACGCGATGGCCACAATCCCAATGACCAGACGATGGCGCCAGATCAGTCGGGCATACTGGCGCAGATCGAGGTCCTGGTCGATGATGACGGGTCCTTGCGGATCGGAGTCGTTAGTGGTCATGCCGCCACGGCCTCCATGATTCCTGATTACTCGGTGACGAAAGCGGGAGGGTCGAACGAACTGGTCCCCAACGCCGACGAACGGGTCCTGCCTGGGCACTCCCAAACGGCGGCCCCCCGGCGCGCCTCATTCGGCGCCCCCGACCCGACTGACGCGCTCGCGCCGCAGAACCAACGCCCACGTCATGAACACCGAGAGCGGCATGCCGATCAAGACGGCGGACCCAGTCCACGGTACGTGACAGGCCAACAGGATGCCTGACACGCTGGCGAGGAGCCCCAACCAGAGATAGCTCACACACACTCGCCTGTGTCCCCAGCCGGCGGCGACCAGCCGCTGATAGAGATGGGATCGATGAGCCGCGAACAAGTTCTCCCCGCGTGCCGCCCGCCGTATGAGCGTCAAAACCGGATCGAAGACGAACGGCCACACGAGCAGCACCGCGACGACGGGCATCACGGACGCCGTTCGGCCGCTGTCCAGGGACAACACGGCGAACGCGTAGCCTAGGAATGCGCTTCCAATGTCCCCCATGAACAAGCGGGCGGGACTCCAATTATGAAAGAGGAAGCCACCTGCAGCCCCGGCGAGCACGAGACCGACTGCGAAGGCGTCGGCTCGGCCGGTAGCCGCGCCCACGAGTGCCCATGCGCCAGCGGCTACCGTCGCCTGCCCCGCGGCCAGACCGTCGATCCCGTCCATGAAATTGAACGCGTTGGTAAGCCCGGCCACCCACACCACGCTCAGCACGGGGCTCAGCGGGCCAAACCGCAGCACACCGAAGCCCGGAAGCCCGACCTGTTCGATGGGGCCGATCAGGGTCACCGCCAGAGCACCTGCCAGAAGGTGCACCGTCAGACGTGCGGGAACAGCGACACCGCGGACGTCGTCCGCCAGGCTCACGGCCGCTATCGCGCTGCCTCCGACGATCAGCGCGTCCCACAAAGGCCAGCGCAGCGTCACACCCAGGGTGGGCAGAGCCAACAGCCCAACCAGCGTCGCGGCGACAATGGCTATGCCTCCGCCGCGCGGCGTTGGCCGGGTGTGCAAGCTGCGGGAATTCGGCAAGTCGATCAGGCCGACGCGACGCGCGTGCACCCGAACCAGCCAGCACCCGATGTACGACAAGACCCCCACTGCCGCAGCCACCACCATCACTGACGTTAGCGAGGAACGCATTATCAGGCGTCGATCCTGGAGCTGAAGACCGACTCGCGCATCACGACCGACCGACCATCCCCCCCGCCGGGCCAGTCCGTCCGATGACGAGCGGTCGACTGTCTATCCTTCGGCGCCACTACCGTCGTCAGGGGAAAGCCGTTCTTCACCAACGCGTCAACAGTGTACGCGACGGACGCCTTGGCGGCCTCGTGAGGGTCTGTTCTGCCAATGTCTGTCTCGGTGTTGCATTGTAGAACCACGGTATCCGTTATCGTCTTGAGATGCGCGATGAGGCATGCGATCAGGCCGTCGTCGAGATAGTCGATCGAGCACAACGCCATGGCGAAGTCGAAGCGCCCCCATCGATCGTCGGCAGGTCTGACATGTCGGCCTTCAAGATCCGCAGGTCATAGCGTCGATTGTCCGCCCACTCGAACACCTCCTTGAACCGACGCCCTCGCGAATCGCGTCGTCGTTGCGCTCGACCGCTGTCACCTGCACGGCGCCCTCCCGCAGACTTTGAACCGAGTGAAACGCTTCATTTGCCCCCAAGTCGAGAATCCTGGCTCCAGCGAGCGGCGGCAGGTTGTCCCTGAGGATGAAGTGCCAACGTCCGTATCCGACATAGTTCTTCACGAGAACGCCGCTGCGAAGACCGTAGCCAAAATACGCCGGTGATACCCGTCTGCGCCCCGGCCGCTTCCTGGCGCCGCCCGTAAGCGGGTCTTCCGCTTCACACGAACGTAGGTCGGCTTGTCTGTGCCGAAGCAGCGGTTGAACTCCTCGATGTTCTGATCGCAGAGAATGCGGAGCAGCGGCCGCCAAGTGCGTGAATGATCATACGTGCTGTCGAAGTCGATCAAGTAGGGGTCGCGTTTCTCTTGTTCGATCAATACGTTGCCGTACCTGACGTCTCTCCAGATGAAGCCTGCCCGATGCACGGCCTGCAGCTGCTCGAACAGGCGTTCGGTGAATCCGGCGTCGATCACGTCCTGGAGAAACGGCCTTCCCTCGTCGGCCTGCTTCTGACGTCGCTGAGCCTCGACAACCGGTCGTACGGGTTCGCGCTCGATGATTCGATCGAGCAGGCGCGCCCCGCGATCGGCGAGCTGGGGCGCAGCTCCTTCCCCCGAATGTAGGAGAAGGTCAGTGTCAGCCTGTCGAAGTCGATGTCCATGAGAGCGGGAACGCTGCAACCCGCTCTTCCGAGCTCGTGAAGTGCCCTCAGCTCGCTGACGAAGGACAATCTATTGCCGCGGTAGTCCTTCTTGATACCGACGGCCCCGGCCTGGGCTACGAGCGTCAGACGAAAACGCTTCCGTTCGACGAAGTCTTGGGAAGGGACGCACGGCATGCCACGTATGGGCCCTACGTGGGAGAGAACGAACCCGTCCTGGTCGATATCGGCCAGCGTGAACGCGGGGTGCGTCTGGAGCCGGGCATCCACGATCTCGAGTTGTTCCTCGCTCAGCCCGAGGTCCTCGAGCGCCAGCCGGTACCCCGCGGGACCGAGCGCGAGGAATTCGTCGCTGCGACGCCGATAGCGACGAACCTGCACGCGAGCGACCAGGAGCTGCCACAGCTTCTTGATCTTCTGGTGAGCGGGCGCATATACGACGAGCGTATCCATGACCAGCGGCAGGACGAACGAAACGAAGGCAATGCGCGACAGCGGGCCTGGGCCCGTCTGCCACAGAACGATGATCCCCTTTCGCGTTCGTCTTAGTATCGAGGCCGCTGTCATGGTCTATCCAGAGAAGGGAGATGCGCTGCGCCGTTCATCGACTCGACCCCATGCCGCCGCGAGGCGACTTGCGACTAGTCAGACACACCCCTGGGGCGCCTCTGCATCATGAGTTCCTTGATGCGGACGATTCGATGCTCTCCGAGCGGTGCGACGAGCATCGCGCAGGCCACCCCACCCACGATTGCGGGTCGCCGGCAGAACCGCTTCCGGGCCGCCCACCCCTGCTCCCGCGCAGCCGCACGCGACTCCTGCGCCCGGATGAACGCCAGCCGCTTGGTGAGCGCCCAGAACAGAGAGCCGCTCAGCCCGAGGGCGGCCCTCCACGGTGTTCACCCGTGCACCCGCACGAGCGAGCTTCCCGAGATTTTGAAAGGTCAGGCACAGGTCCGTCGGGCTCATGCCCGCCGCGGGGAAATAGAACAGGGCAATCCCACGGCTCTCTTCCGCGGTCAGCTCCACTCCTGCCAGGTCCCTGGCGTTGGCCTGAATGATTTCCGCCGACTCCGCTCCGGCGGCGCCAACCTTCTGCCCTGCGCCAAAGGACTCCCCGAACTCCGGGTCCTGAACCAGCACCTCGGGCACGTTCGTGATCACGCTGCCACGCTTCAGAAGCGAGGACCAGAGGGCGAAATCTGCTGCGTAGCGATAGCGATCGGAATATCCGCCGCAGGCCACGATGTCGTTGCGCCGCATCATCACGCTGACGTGGCACACGGGCACGGGTACGCAGGGCACGGATCTGATGTCCAGTGGCTGTGTGGGCAGGCGGTTGACGCCCGTCTGCCGGCCCTCTGCGTCGATGCGCATCGCCCAGGTCCCGCAGACGACGACATCCGGGTGGTGCATCATGAACTGGAACTGGCGAGCGACCTTGCCGGGGAGAAAGACGTCGTCAGCGTCGATTCGGCACAGCAGTGGCGCGCGGGATCGTGCGAGCGCAACGTTCAGCGACCTGGTCTGACCGAGATTGGTCGGATTGCGCACGTAAACGATGCGGTCGTCTTCATAGCCGCGGATGATGGCCGGTGTTCCATCCGCGCTCCCATCGTCGACGATGATCAGCTCAAGCTCGCGGAAGTCCTGGCTGAGCACGCTGTCGATCGCGAGGCGGATGTACCGCTCGCCGTTGAAGACCGCCATCAGCACCGACACCTCTGGCTGTCTCCCGCGCGCCTGCCCGGCGGATTCCACGTGGGCGCCACTCATTGGCCCGCCAACTCCGATGGGAGCGACAGAGCGCCCCCAGAGCGAGCTGTGTCCGTCTGCGAGCCGTGGGGTTCATGCATCCCCGAGCGGTCTGAATTCCGGATAGTACCAGAGACGCTGGCCACGCTCTCGCGAACGCGGGCGGACAGGAGCCACGGCAGGGGCATCAGGCCGACGCCAAGGATGAACCAATAGAGCGGTGACGGCCAGATGGGAACCGCCGCCGGAAACAGCAGAGCCATCAGGAGCACGAGGAACGCCACGTTCGCCCCGGTCGAACACACCTTTCCGAACCGACTGAATCCGAGCCGGAGGAAGAACGCGGCAACCAGCCCCAGCGGGATGAGGAGCGGAAGGGCATGGGAAATGTTGCCATAGCCCGACAGGCTTCCGGCTGCGGCTTCGCTGAGGCGGTTCGGGGTGCCTCGCAACAGCGAGGAGAGCCAATGAACGCCAGGGAGCCCGGGGTCGAGCGAAGCGACGAAGTCGTTCAGCCGGATGAAGACGCTGTAGCTGACGTGCTGCTCGTTGAAGTGATGAACAAACAAGGCGGGAAACAGCAAGGCATAGACTCCGTACAGCAGGACGGTGAGCGCGACGACCCGCTGCATGCGTGCCCTGACCAGCCCGGGGCGGCGCACGTGCAGCCAGAAGACCATCACGAGGAATCCCAGCACCACGATCTTGGCCATCGCGAGCACCATTGCGGCACAGAACAGCGCGTCGGCCCTGGTCACGCGTGAAGACCGAATCCGACCGAACTGCAGGGCCAGTGCGAACATGATGACGAGCGAAAGCACGTTGTTGGCGTGCATGAAGCCCGCGGGCCGCGACTGGCCGATCGCGAACTCGGCCTCTGATGGAGGAACGAAGAGCGTAGGGTGGGTGGTCCTCGCCTCGGCAATCTGCTCCTTCGGCACCGCCAGGGTCTCCGTGTTGAGCGCCAGAGTCCAGTCCCCCGCACCGGCGACCTGCAGCAACATGAAAGGCACACTGAGCAGCAGGTAGAAGCGCAGCTGGCGAAAGAGCAGTTCCCGCCTCTCGAGAGCGATGATGGCGCCCGCGAGCGTGAAGAGCGTGAAGAGCGGCACACCATACAGGTAGTACAGAGGGCCGGCGGCGTCGTTGAGCCTCATGAGCCTGGACACGAACAGCCCGCCAATCAAGAGCGGCGGCCAGACACTGCGCGCCCCCAGTGCGGACACGACAACGACAGACGCGCAGGCGATGCTCGGCCAGAAGAAGAGGAACTGGCTCACCAGAAGCGGGCCGACCTTCCACTGCTGATTAGCCACCGTGACATTGAGGAGCAGCGCGGGGAGCAACGACCACATTGCCGCCCGCTTGATGTTCCTGCTGTCTAGCATCTGTCTCGTTCCACGGTTCGACCGTCTGTCGTCACGCGTTCTGCATGCCCCAACCCGAGCAGGTCGGGTGGGGTAGCCAGACCGCAGGCGTTGAGCTTCTCTGATGAGTAGAGGTTCGACTCGCAGAACTTCCAGTAGCGGCTTCGGGCGTTGGCACGCCACCTGGAAACGGGCACGGTGAGTCTGACGGCGTGCCACATCATCCTTGGGACGATTGTCGGGACATGCACGCAGGGCCCGGCCCCGTCGGCGCTCCGAACAACCCGTAGGATGTCCAGTTGTCGGTAGTGGTACTGATCGGCCACGTTGTAGACACCCGGCTGCAGGCGCTTCTCCGTCGCCCAGAGGACGGCTTCCGCTCCGTTGCGACGTGAGCACAATGAGTAGCGCCGGCTATTGGCGTTCAGCGTGAAGTACACCGGCCGTCCCGCACTCAACGGTCTGACCCGCTTCCTGATGTTCCACAGCCAGTCCGGGCTGTACATCGTGGCCATGCGCAGGATGAACAAATCCATCTCACCGGCCGACACGTGACAGGCTGCCTCCGCGGCAATCTTCGCCTGGCCGTACACACCGTGCCCGACGCACCTGTCCGATTCCCGGGCGACCGGCGGCAGGTCGTAGTCGCCGTAGACCATGACCGAGCTGATGAAGACGAAGCGGCTCACTCGCGCGGCCACCGAAGCCGCGCACATGTTCCGCGTTCCTCCGGCGTTGATCGCGCGGCACAAAGCCGCCGACACTGCTCCAGGTGGAACGTGCGCCAGCGCGGCTGCGTGAACGACGGCCTCGGGCCTGACGTGGTTCAACGCCTGCTGACAGCTTTCGGGAGAGGCGACGTCCAGGAGCTCGGTGCCGGGCCCGCGCGCCAGGCGGCGCGAGGCCGCCACCACCTCGTGGCCGGCCTGACGCAGACGTGCGACAATCTCCGTGCCGAAGAACCCGCTCGCGCCGGTCACGAGGACCTTCATGGGATCCGCGCCTCCGGCGCTCGAAGGCGATTCCGGATCCTCAGATACTGGTCCTCCTTGGCGCGTGCGAAGCGATCGACCGACGCGTTCTCGACCACGTGGTGCCTCGCGCGACGGCGGATGTCGTCGAACGCCGTCCGGTCCGCCGCGAGGGCGCGCAATCGGTCCACGACAGGTTGCGGCGAACCGTCCGGGTCGGCCAGGAAGCCCGTCACGCCGTCCTTCACGGCCTCAACGCCGGCGCCACCGGGACCGGCGAACACCAGCAGGCCCGTCGCCATTGCCTCGGCGTAGGTCAATCCGAAGTTCTCGAAGCGAGAGGGCAACAGGAGAACGTCGAGCGAACGAAAGAACTCGGGCATCGCTTCGTGTGGACCCGCGGCTTCGTAGTCGGCAGACGCCTTGAACCGCTCCAGCTGCCGCAGCACGTGAGCGCGCGTGGACGGGTGGATGGTGCCCTTGAAGCGAAAACGTATGCCACTGTCCGCTCCCAGAAGGCCCATCACCCGCCACACGAAATCGATGCCTTTGACTTGCTCGAGGCGCCCGACGAAACCAACCGTCAAGGGTCTGCCGTCCCGCCGGGATTCCGGGGGCCGGAATCGCTCCACGTCGACCCCTAAGGGAATCAGCTCAATCTTGGCCGGAGACACGCCCTGTCCGAGCACGAAGTCGCGGGTCGCCAGACTGCTCACCACCACGGTCCGGGCACGCCGCAGGCAGACGTCCTCGCGGTGGCCGCTCCAGCTCCAGTCGAGTTGGTGAAGCGGTCCCAGGAGGCCGCCGACTGCCTGTCCCAGGTAGTTGCTGCCGTGGCAGCAGATCACCGTTCGAATCGACGAACCGAGGGTCCCGGACGAGGCGCTCGCCATCCAGGCTCGCGACCGCTGCTTCGAACACATGGTAGCTGCGCTCGGAATCCAACCGGCCCACCCGCCCTGCGACGGCGCACGCGTGCAGCATGCGATCGACTGTCCGGCCCACGAACCACTTGCGACGGATGCGCGCCCCGATCCGCCACACGTCCACCCCGCAGGCGAGCCGTTCCGCCAGCGGCGCGTCCGTGGCGGCTCTCGAGACGACGGTCACCTCGTGGCCACGCTGAGCGAGGGCTCGCGCGAGAATGTCGAACTGCACGCCCACGCCACCCCAGTTCGTGTAAGGGGGGAATTCCTGCGAGATCAGGCAAACGCGCAAAGGCGACAGCTCGGCGATCATCGCGAGACCGGCTCCTCGTGCCGAGCGACGCGCGCCACGCAATCGAATTGCCTGATCGTCAGTTCCTCGTCGGGCATCGCTCTGAACCGCGGGGCCAGGCGCGCCCGCGGCGTGGGCAGGCCAGGCCAGCGCTCGACGGCCGTGACTTCCGGCGTCAATCCCGCGTCGCGCATCGATGCCAGCACGTCCGAACACCGGAGTCGGTTCGTGTAGAAGCCCGACGAGGCCATCCAGTCCCGTTCCCAGAGCGACTCGCTGAACCGTAGATGATTGAGGGCGCCGCCCAGGTGGTCCTTCAAGTCGATTTGATGCGAGGCGAGGCCATCCGGTCGCAGCACGCGTCGAATCTGCCGCTGCGTCTCGTCGAAATCCGCGAGGCGCACGTGCTCGAGCACCGCCTGCGAGAACACCAGATCCACCGAGCTCGTCGGCACCCGCTGGAGACCTGCCAGGCCGTCGGTGGAGTATTCGGCACGGCACGATGCGAGGAGCTCGGCCAGAGTCGGGCAAGCCGCCACCTTCGGCGGATGTAACCCTTGCGCCTCAAGGTGACGCTGGAGGTGAGCGTATCTGGCGGGTTCGACGCCTGCGAAGTCGCCCGCGTCGACCAGATACACCTGAGTCGGCACCGAGCGTGCGTGCGATGACGGCACTGGCGAGGCTGTCGCCCGGCCCGAGTTCCAGGACGGTACGCCCGTCAAGGTCGGTCCACCCGGCGCGCGCCAGATGTGAGCAGACCACCTGGACCGTGTCACGTTGGGTGGTCCATCGCACCGTGAACGAAGAGACCGCACTGCTGCCACCGTCGGTATGGGAGGCCCAGCCTCGACAGGTACGAGCTTCGTTCCGACCTTCGCCCACCAAGGGACCCAGCGTTTGACCTTCACGTCCGCATGTCAGGCAGGCTGTTCGACGAGCTCGTCGTACACAGCCAGGGTCTGGGCGAGGACGCGAGCGCTTCCAAACTCGGCTTCGGCGCGGGCCCGCCCGGTACGCCCCATTCGTTCGCACAGTCCAGGATTGTCGAGCAGTCTCAGAAGGGCCAGCGCGAGAGCCTTCGCGTCCTTGGTCGGAACGAGCACCCCGTTCTCGCCGTCGCGGACGACCTCGCGGCACCCTGGGGTATCGGTCGTCACGATGGGGCGGCCGCACGCGGCGGCCTCGATCAGCACCCGGGGGATACCCTCCCGGTAGAAGGAAGGCAGGCAGACGATCGTCGCGTTCCCGAGGACGCGCGGCATATCGTCGCTTCGGCCCCACCACTCGACCGCCTGGTCGCGAGTCCACGCCCGCAGCTGCTCGATCGGAATCGAGGCGGGACTCGCCGGATCGTTGTCTCCCACGAGCACCATTCGAACGTCGGGCCGCGCCTGCCTCACCAGCGTCGAGGCCTCCACGAATACTCCGATACCCTTGTCCCACAGGAGCCGGCTCGCCAAGATCACGATGGGGCGACCCACGGCCGCCGCGCCCTCTTTCGGTCGGAACCGGTCGAGATTCGACGCCGGCGCCCTTGATTACGATGCCCTGGTCCTCGGTGATGAGGCGCCACGCAAGAAAGTCCCCCAGGTCGTCCGGATTCTCGAAAATCACCCGCGAGCGGACGTGGGTCAGTGCGCTTCGGTACGCACGCTTGACGGCCGCCCGCTGCAAGGCGGCTCGCCAACCTTCCTGCCCAAATACGTAGCCAAGGCCGGGCACCGTGCTGACGACCGCCGGCGCACCCCGCCAGCGCGCCATCAGGCCCCCGTAGATGACGGGCTTGATGGTGATGTGGTGGATCAGATCCGGTCGGACGGCCGAATACAGGCGATTGACGGCGAGTAGTGCCCGGACTTCGGTCAGCCAACCTGATCGGCCACGGGTGAACGGCACGGGGTGAAACCGGAGTCCCCGCGACAGAACATGCTCCGCCGCGGCATCGTCGCTCCCCGCCACGTGCGTCTCGTAGCCGTGGTCGTGCGCGGCGATGGCGCGCTCCAACCAGTGAAGCACGAAGTACCGGAGTGTCGTTGACGACGTACAGAAGGCGGGGGGTCATGGCGACAACACGCTCAGCGCCCGGCGCCTGGCGCCACACCCAGGCTGCCGCCCGTCACGCCGCGTGGAACTATGGGCGAACGACACGTAGACGAGCTTCCCTCTGCGCGTCCGTCGGCTCGCCAGCCTTCGTCTCTAATCCGTCGATTGGGACAAACGTCCGAATGGTTTCTCGAAGCAGCTTCTGGACGTCCAAACGCCGCCCAGCCTGTGCCGCCTCGAACATCCGTTCGATCGCTGCGTCGAGCTGCTCGAGGTGTTCGAGCTCGGGCTCGCGAACGTTCATGATCTCCCGGATCATCCGTCGGTTCGACCGTTGCGCCGTCCTCCCAAAGCCGCTCCTCGAGCTTCTCTCCTGGCCGCAGCCCCGTAAAGACGATCGGGATCTCGCTCAGGCTGAAGCCGGACAGCTGGATCAGGTCCTTGGCCAGATCGACGATGCGGACAGGCTTGCCCATGTTCAGCACGAAGAGCTCGCCGCCCAGCGCCATACCGCCCGCTTCGATCACGAGGTGCACGGCTTCGGGAATCGTCATGAAGTAGCGCGTGACATCAGGATGCGTGACGCGCACCGGTCCACCCTGTTCGATCTGATGCTTGAAGGCCGGAACCACGCTTCCGCGGCTTCCGAGCACGTTGCCGAAGCGAACGACCACGAACTGCCGACGCGCCGCTGCGGCGGCGGCCCGAACGATGGCCTCCGCCAGACGCTTGGACGCACCCATCACGCTCGACGGAGACACGGCCTTGTCCGTGGACACGAGCACCAACCGCTCCGCCCCGGTCTCTCTCGCGACGCGCACGACATTCCGGGTGCCCACGACGTTGTTCGTGATGGCCTCCTCCGGGTTGTCCTCCATGAGAGGCAGGTGCTTGTGCGCGGCCGCGTGGAACACGACCGATGGCTTGATCTCCTTGAACACCGAACGCAGTCTTGCGGCGTTGCGGCACATCGGCAATCACGGCCCGAACGGCTACTCTTGGAAACAAGTCCCGCAGCTCCTGCTCGGTCGCATAGATGCTGTTCTCGCCGTGTCCGAGCACGACCAGCAGAGACGGTGATGCGTGCGCGATCTGCCGGCAGAGCTCCCGGCCGACCGAGCCCCCGCCTCCAGTTACCAACACGACACGACCCGCGATGTAGACACTGGCGGACCGGCGCCCCCGAACCGGCGCCCGGCGCAGTAAATCGGTGATGTCGATGTTTCGCAGCCGGTTGACCGTCACGTTTCCGTCGAGCAACTCGAACACCCCGGGCACGGCCTTCGAAGGGATGCCTATCCGACGGCACGCCTCAGCGGCCGCGCGCACGACCGAGCCCGGAGCCGTGGGCATCGCGATGACGGCTTCGTCGACCCCGTGCACCCTGACCGCCTCGCTCAGACTGCTCGGATCGCCCAGGACCGGAATGCCGTGAATCCTCTTTCCACGTTTGCTCGTGTCGTCATCGAGAAACCCAATTGGCTGCATACCGAGCTGGAGGTTCCGGGTACATCTCACGAACCACCATCGCCCCCGCATCGCCGGCCCCAACAACGAGAATCTTCCGGGTCGAACTCTTCGAGCCGGTCTGGCGCCTGCCCACCTCGGCAGCCATCCGGATTGACATTCTCAGCCCTCCGACAAAGACCAGGGTGAGCAGCCAGTCAATTCCAAGGATAGCTCGTGAGAACCCCAACAACGGGGGATGCATCGTCAGGACGAGGGCAACCACAAGAGCCATGGTGACGCTCGCCGTGGTGACGCCGAGCACGACGACCCATAATTCGGCGACGCTCGCGTACCGCCAATAGCGCCGGTAGAGGCCAAAGACGTAGAACGTCAACAGCTTGACGACGAGTGCGGTCTCCACGAACAGTACGAATTCAGGCCTAAACACATAGAATCGCCACTCGAACCGGAGCCAGAAGGCCCCAATCGCGGCCAACACGATCAAGACCACGTCGGCGAGGAGCACGTAGCGATTGCGCATGGTCTTTCTCCTCCTGGCCCAACCTAGCGGGTCGACTCCCACTTCATGCCCTGCCGCTGCAAGCGCGGGTGAGACACCAGGAGGTGCCAGACGACGGCCTGAATCGACTCGGTCTGCGCGGTTACGTGTTCGGGGTTCACGGTAGGAACGACGACGCACACGTCGCTCACCCTCGCGGTATGACCTCCGTCCCGGCCTACGATTCCCAACACCGTTGCGCCGACGGCCTTTGCGTGGTCGATGGCTCGCACGAGGTTCGTGCTGATGTTGCGCTCGACGTCTCCGCCGCCGACGGAGAAGACCAGGACGGCGTCTCGCTCCACGAGGCGGCTGCCCCTCAGCCACTCAACGAAGGTCGTGTCCCACCCTTCGTCGTTCGTTCGCGCCGTGAGCTCGGACACATTGTCCACCGGAGTGTACGCCTCTATCCCCATGATCTTCCGAAAGTCGCAGACGGCGTGCGACGCATGCCCGGCCCCTCCCCCGACCCCGAGGACGAAGAGGCGTCCGCCGCGCTCGCGCAGGTCGACCAGTGCGTCGGCCATCGCCTCGACGACGTCGGCGTCCAGCTGGGCACAGATCCGAGCCGTCTCGTTCAAGTAGTCTGCTGCAAACATGGAATCGAAGGCCTCTCTCGTGTCGGACTCGGCTGAAGAATTCTGGCTACTGGTGGTGGACGATGGATCCGCCCAGCAGTGCCTCGACTGCGGCATCGTAGTCAGGTGGCTGAACGTACCGTTCGCAGTATCGCCGGGCTGAGGCCCACTCATTCCGTCGTGCGTCCCGCGCCATCGCTCGATCAACCGCAACTGCGGCGACGAACTCAGCCGGGGTCTTGAGCGTACTCTCGCCAGCCGTCGAGGGCGTGCAGCGGGTCGATGATCAATTCGTGTTCTTGCTTTACGTACAGGGGCTTAACGCCAGCGGTCACTGCATGCACGACGGCCGAACTGCCCCGGTAGAGTGCGAAACCACAGCGAGCAAAGTCCTCCGCAATATCAACTCTGTCGGTCACGCTGACGTTGTGTGGCAGGCGGCGGAACCGAGGTTGCCGACGTGCCAGTCTGGCGAACGGTAACACCGGGTGCATCCGCAGGATGAAGGTAAGGCTTGGCATTTGCTCCGCGCACGCGATCGCGAAGTCAAACAACACGGCGCACTCGGATTCCAGTCCCTCCGGGATCACCAGACAACGACGAGCGTCATCCCGCGCGCGCGGCAACGGAGCCGGGGCCCGGCGCTGCGGTACCGTTACGTAATCAGCTTCGTGCCAGACAGGGATTGGCCGGCTGCGAGCAGCTCGTGCGTGACATCTCCGGCAGTGAGAATCACGTCCGGGTCGAAGGGCCATCCGAGCGACCGGCGTATTGCATGCTGACGAGGGAACAGAATGGTGTGCTGATAGCCAACACACCGGATATCCGGGTCGACTCCTCGTGCCGCCGCAAACGCCTGCCGTTCCCACGCGTGCCCTTCATAGGTCACCAGCAAAGCCCTGGGCCTGAACCATCTGCACAACGCCCCAACCTGGTGCTGAATCCGCACGTGCGCGAGCGTCAACGGATCGGTCGCACGGTGTGCAGCCTCCACGAGCACCGCCGCCTCGTACGGATCCAGGATCGTGCCGGCATGGGCCCGCATCTCGCGCGCGACAACGGACATCGAACGGAACGCGTCGGTACTCGGCGCGCGGATCCAGCGCTCGTGGCAGCAATATGCAAAGCGGCAGGCGCCTGAATACGCCCGCGCGCAACTCGGATTCCCGACCGGCTGCATGGTTGATCAGGGCTGTTACGGTCGACGCTCCCCGTTCTTCGAGCTTCGCAGCCAACCGTCCGAAGTAGAAGTCCTCCTCTACTTCGGCCTGCTCGCTGCTCAGCAAGTGCGACACAATCAGCACTCTAGGACCGTCGCCCTCGGGGAGACTCAAGCGCGAGCGCCACTTCCGAGGATCGTTCGCTGAACCAGCACAGGACCGTGCCGCAAGGCGCCCCCATCGTCAGCCAGGGCCTCAGGAATCCGATCGGGCGCTTCACGAGTGCCGTGCGTCAGCAGCCGCTGATAGTGGCGGAGATTATTGGGATGCTCACTCAGGACGTGCAGCCAGGGGATGGACACCCGCGTGCGGCTACCGGAGCGCATCACCTTGTCACACGTCTCCGTGAGCTTCTCGTAGGCTGCGTGATCCATTCGGTCACACGGATAAGGCCGAGACGTGTCCGGTCCAACGGGAACACCAGCGCCTGACGCCAACTTCGACGGCTCGGCGTCCTAGTCTGTCCTGATGGCAAGCGCGCGCAGCCACCACGCCGGCTCGGTTCGCTCGCGATGGACGTCAAAGAGCCTTGCGGCAGCTCGCCCCATCCTGTCGTCGACACATTCCAGGCCCGGGCCCATACGTCCCATGGGACCAACAAATCCGGCTGACAACATACGCGCGGCCACAGCTCTTCCGATTCTAGTCGCGCCCATCCGGCGACGGAGGTCAGCAATCGCGCGGCCGTGATAACTCAGACTGATCTGCGAAAGACCGAGCCTCACCAGCAGTTCGCGCATTGCCTGCTCGTCGAAGAAGAGGAGATGTGGTTCGTCGACTGGTTTGTGTTCCCAGTCGCGGCAGGGCACCTCGACGAACATCGCCGCTCCTCGCTGCAGGCGTTCAACAAGAGGCCCCAGGAATGCGGCAGGGTCGGATGTGTGCTCGAGGACATGCGAGAGCACTAGCAGCTCAATCGGACCGCCGTCTGGAAGCTCACGAACGTTCGCATAGACCCTGACTCCCAGTGCCTCGAGTTGCGGTACGCATGTCGTGTCAGTCTCGATAGCGCTGTACTCGATGGCTGCTCGTCTTTCCAGCCAACGGCTCGCAAAGAAGCCCAATCCTGGACCGATCTCGAGAACAACCCGGGGGGCAAGGTGACGCTCGGCAAGGTAACGCTCCACGTGATCCACGCGCAGCGCCGCCACCGCGCGATGGTACAGCAAGGGCTACTGGTCCCTCAGGGGTTCCCCCATGCGCGTTTCCGAGAGTCCTGTGCGTTGTAGGCAGCCAACTCATCATCGCTCGGCATGGGCCACGCAAAGCCCATGCCGCACTCATCGCATGCGTATCGTTGCCTGTTCGAGAAAGTAGTCGTCCTAAATCGATAAGGTGCGACTGGTCGAGTCCTGCTGCACTCGCATGCGGGACAGGATGGACTTCTCAAATGGTCGGTCACGGCGACGCGGGGAACTCCGCTAGCCGTCATGATGTCTGCGCTTCGCATCTCTAACGACACTGGGCTCGGTCTGAGTCGCTGGCAGTCACGATCGTGCGATCAGCTGGCCTCATCCGCAGGGTAACTCATGTCACGCGTTCGCTCACGCTTAGCGTTCCGTGCAGAAACCGCAGCGCCTTGTCCACGCACTCGAGCTCCATCGCGACACGTCGTCTCGACGGTGAGCGTGGCGTCGTGCGGCGTCAGCACGACGTTCTCGAGGTCGCAGAGCGCCCCGCGATACGGCTCCTCCGAATACACGTCCAGGCCGGCCCCGGCCAGGCGCCCGGACGTCAGCACCTCGTGCAGGGCGGACTCCGTCCACCATCCCGCCGCGCGCGAGGTTGACGAGCACGGCGCCTGGCTTCATCCGCGCGAGCTCGGCAATGCCGAGCCGTCGCGCGTTGGCACCCGACCGCGCGGCGTGAATCGACACGATGTCGCTCGTCGCCAGCAGCTCGACGAGGGAAACCAGGGCCACGCCGTGTGCGTCGGCCCACGCGCGGTCGGCGCCCGGATCCGCCGCGGCGACGACGGCCCGGAACGGCTGGAGCAGCTCGACCACCCGTCGGCCAATCCGCCCGAGCCCTACGAGGCCGACGCGGCGCCCCGGCCAGCAGGTGCCCCTCAAGACGCTTCCACTCTCGGCGTCCCATCAGGTTCGCCTGCTGCCGCAGCCGGCGCGCGAGGGCGAGGATCATCGTCATCGCCAGCTCGGCCACCGCTTCGGTGGGCACGTCGGGCGTGTTCAGCACGGCGACGCCGCGCCGGCGGGCTTCCTCGAGATCGATGGCATCGGTGCCGGCGCCACACCGGCTGATGCACCGGAGGTTCGGCAGCCGCGCCAGGACCGTGGCGCGTCGTAGAGCTCCACGCCGGCGATGGTCACCGTGGCGTCCGCGGCCTGCGCAACCAGCTGCTCCCGTAGTAATCCGCTTGCCGCTCGTGTTCACGGAAAACGGCATGCCGCTCTCCTCCAGGCGCAGGCGCGGGGCCTCGTCGTACTCGGCGAAGGTGGAGAGCGTCACGAAGATCCGATCCGACATCAGTGCCTCACCCGCGGCCTCACGAGATCCGCGACCGCGAACATGTCCCGGCACGCCGGTGTCCCGGGCTCGTCGAACATACGCCCGATCGCGCGCGATGAACTCGATCCCCGCCCCGCGCGCGGCGCGCTATTGCCCGCCGAGTCGCCGACGAGCGCGACGCCGTCGGTCCCGCCGACCTCCTCGAGGACCGCGACCACGGCCCCGGGCTTCGTCCAGGGCGGGCAGCCGAAGATTCGCACGAAGAACCGGGCCAGATCGCGGCGAGCCAGCACGTCGGCCAGTTCCTCCTCGGGCGTCACCGAGGCGAGATACAGGGGCAGCTTCGGCGCGAACTCCGCGAGGAACTCGCCGGCCCCCGGTACCGAGGGACAGACGGCCGTGCGCACGCGGGTCCGGCGCGAGAAGTCGGCAGCCAGCTCCTCGACCAGCGCGCGGTCACCGGGCCGCCCCAGCCGCTCGAACACGAGGACTCCAGTTTCGCGAAGCGGGACACGGACACGTGCTCGGCGTGATAGCGCATCATCGCGTCGGCGTGCTCGGGAAACCGCGCGAACACCTCGCGGAACGACTCGGTCTTCACGTCGTTCGACTCGAGGATCACCCCATCGAAGTCGAGCACTAGGGCCCGCAGGACTGACGCGGTCACGAGATGGCGCGACGGGCCTGCGCCTGGAGCGATGGCAGGAGTCGCCGAGGAAGAGGATGTCCGTGCCGAGCGCGAAGAAGCGATAACCCTTGGCCAGGCAGTCTGGCAGATCCCGCACGGCGTGGTCGGGGTGGACCAGGTGGATACCAGCGGCCAGCCCTCGCCTCAAGGTGGCGGCGAGCACGTTGTCCTTCGCCGCCACGACGTCGGGGTGGTCGAGTTGTCCCGGGATGCCCATCGACGACGACAAGTCGTAGGGTCCGATGAACGTACCGTCGATGCCGGGAACAGACAGGATCGCGTCGATGTTGCGCACGGCGTCCACGTGCTCATCTGGACGATGAGGAGCGTGGCGTCGTTGGCCCCGCGCACGTAGGCGTCGAAATCCTGCCCGTAGCCCTGCGCGCGGGCGAGGCCCACGCCGCGGAACCCGAGCGGCGGGTACCTCACGCTCCTCACCGCCAGCTCGGCGTCCTCCTTCGTGTTGACCATCGGCACGAGGACGCCCGCAGCGCCCGAGTCGAGCACGGCCTTGCACTGGATGGGATCGTTCCACGCCAGACGCACGAGGGGCACGGCGCCCCGCCGCTTGAGCGCGATCATCAGTGTCAGCACCTCGGAGACGTCAATCGCCGTGTGCTCGGTCTCGACGACCACGAAGTCGTAGCCGGCCATGGCGAGGATCTCGGCAATCGACACGTGTGCCATCGACATCCACAATCCGATGACGGCCTCACCACACTCCAGCTTTGCTTTGATGTCAGATGCCAGCACCCGTTCCTCCTGGCCTTCAGCCGACGCACGTCCCCGTTCCCGAGTCGAGAACCGCTCCACCGACCGCGATGAACGACCAGGCATAACTCCCGTCGGACAGCTCCAGCCGCAGCACGCCGTGCGTCCCGGCGATGCGCACCTCGCTGTTTGGGAGAACCCTGACGAACGGGTAGAGATCGCCCCCGCCTGTTCCGACGACGAACTCCCGGATACCGCGCGCGGCATCCGCCCGGCCATCTGGATCCTGCGGCGCGAATCGCTCGTAGTCGTGATCGTGTCCGTTGAGCACCACGTCGGTGCCGTCCGCATGAAGTACACGCCAGACGTCGAGCATGGTCGGATCGTAGTTGTGCGGCCCCGAGCTGAACACCGGCTGGTGCCAGTAGGCCAGCGTGCATCGGGACGGGTGCGCGTCCAGATCCGCGTTCAACCACTGCATCTGGGCCGACCCGACGCCGGCGGGCACGTTGCTATTCAACGACACGACGTGCCAGTTGCCCGCGTCGAAGCTGTAGTAGCCGACGCCGGCCGGGCCGGCGCGATCACCAAAATAGGCAAAATAGGGTGCGCCGCCCGCGGTCACGTAGTCGTGGTTGCCGGGCGACGGACGCGTCCGGGACTTGTGCCGACCCCAGGTTGGGTCGTAGCACTGGGCAAACTGGGCCGCCGTCCCGCTTGGGTAGGCGTTGTCGCCGAGCGTGATCACCGTCACCCTTGATGCCGTCGAGCAGTGTCGCCGTGGCTTCCGCACCGGTCGGAGGACACTCAGCGATGTCCCCGGCGCCGACGAGCACGGCCGGCACTGATGCCGGCGTCGCCGACGGCGACACCGACGACACTCCGGTGCCCCCGCAGCCACAGGTCAGCAGCGCGAGGATGCCACCGGCGAAGCCCAGCCGCACGTCGATCCGTTGCAGTCTTCTTGACCTCACGCCGTGCTCCGCACGACGAGGCGAGCGAACGACGCCAGCCGGAACCGCTGCAGATAGGTCTGGAACTCGACGCGGGCGGTCTCGTCGCGAGTTACGAGCGTCCGGATGAACCGCGACCAGTCGCGATCGGGCTCCGCCTCGACCGCTCGCCGGACGTTCTCGACGTCGAACATGCCCGGGGTGCTGAACTCGAGGATCTGCCACTCGGGCTCGGCGAACCGCGCCAGGTACCCTTCGGCAGACAGGAGGTTCAGCTTGTCGGGCGGCAGGACCGCCGCCGAGCGCTCCCACAGGACCTGGAGCTCGAACCCGCTTGCGCAGGGCGCCATGATGAACAGCAGGCCGCCCGGGCGCAGCATCTGCCGGGCGCCTTCGGCGAGCGCGGGCAGGTCGGCCGCGCGGTCAAACGCGTCGATGGCGATGACGGCATCGACCGGCCCGATCGCCGCGAGACCCGCCGCCCCGACCGGTCGGGCTTCGATGCCCGGCCCGCCCTCCCCTTCCAGGCCGGCGAGCGGGTGCGCCGCGAGCGTCCGCGCGGTGGCCGGCCAGCTCTCGCGAAGGGCCGCCAGCAGCGGGCCGGCGGCATGCCCGATGTCGGCGAAGCTGCGCGCGTCGGGCAGGTACTCCGCCACGCCGTCGGCCACCCAGTCGGATCGGGGGCCCACGAGTTTCTCGAGCCGCGCCGCCCTCGTCGCGGGCACGACCTTCTCGCGCCAGAAGCGCGCCGGCGGCGACTCCCGATGGTACCCCGACCAGCTCGGCTTCCGACGGCCGCGGCGAGACGAAGAGCGATCGGCAGCCGGGACACACGCGGTACGTGAGCCCGAGCTTGTCGAATGCGGGCTCGGAGTCCGCGCGCCCGCAGCCGGGGCACGGCACCCCGATCAACCCCTTCCCGCCGCTCCAGCGCCGGCGCACCTCGTCCGCCGTCAGGGTGGCGTACTCGGCGAGCAGACGGCCTGGCTTGATCTCCTGCTCGAGCAGCTCCTGGAGCGACACTATGGTCTTCATGCCTGCTCCCTGCCCGCCCTGCGCCCGATGAACGACGCGGGCTGCTGGCGGTACACGCGGTCCACGATCTCCATCACCTTCAACGCGTCGGTCGACGTACCCTGCGCGACGGCCTGGTCGCGCCGGATGCACTCCACGAAGTGGCCCACCTCGAGATCCCACGAGGGGTCGCTGTCGTAGTAGGTCAGCTCCTCGCGTGGGTTGCCGAGCGCGGCGGCCTCGCCGCGCTGCGGCCTCCGCCCGATGAGCAGCGTCTCGCGCCCGTAGCTGCCGGTCTTCGACAGGAGGCCCGAGATCGTGAGGTACCCCTTCTCCAGGCCGATCTCCAGCCGGAAGGTGTGCTTCCACGATGTGGCGGTCGAGTGCAGGTGCGCCATCTGGCCTCGTGCGTTGCGGAGCAGCACGAACGCGTTGTCCTCGACGGGGATGTGCCAATGCGACGTCACCGCCATGCCCATGACTTCGTCGAAGTCGCCGCAGAAGAAGCGGAACAGGTCGAGCATGTGGATGCCCTGGTCGAGCAGGATTCCACCGCCGCCCACCGCCGGGTCGTTCCGCCACGACCGCTCGAAGCCGTCGCCGCCGGACTTCCCGTAGACGCCGCGCAGATACAGGATGTCGCCGAGATTCCCGCCGTCCACGATCGCCTTGGCGTCGGTCACTCCGGGATGGTGCCGGTGGTTGAAGCCGAAGATCAGCTTCTGCTCCGGATGGGCGCGCTCGGCCTCGACGATTCGCTGGATGTCGGCGAGCGAGCGTCCGGGCGGCTTCTCGCAGAACACGTGGCGGCCGCGCTCGAGCGCCGCCACGACGACGAGCGGCGTGAGGTTGTTGGGCGTGCACACGAAGACGACGTCGAGGTCGGCCGCGACGAGCGCCTCGGGGCTCTCGAACAGGGGCACGCCGGGCGCGGGCGCGACCTCGAGCTTCGGGTCGCACACGCCCGCCAGCTCGAGCTCGGGGTGCGCCTCGACGTTTCGCCTTCGAATCTCACCCATGTACCCGTACCCGACGATCCCGGCCCGCAGCGGTCGCACGCTCATCCTCTCGTCCGCGCCAGAAGGTCCCGCTGCACGGGATCGCGCTCGAGCAGCTGCTCCACCACGGGGACGTCCACGGGCCGATCGACGCCGACCGTCGAGTAGTCCAGGGGCACCCCGAGGATCTGGAAGCCGTGCTCGAGCACGCGCAGCATGTCCACCGACTCGACGCGCTCGAACGGCGTTTCGGGCAGCATCGAGTAGGTTCGCAGGAAGTCGGCCGTCAACGCCATGATGCCGGTCTGCCGGTAGACCGGGCAGGCCTCCTTCTTTCGGAAGTACGGGATGGGCGCGCGCGAGAGCAACAGCACGCGCCCGTCCCGCGCGCACACGGCCTTGACGATGTTCGGGTTCCCGAGGTCGTCGTCGCTCTCGAGCGGCGACAGCAGGTTCGTGCACACGACGTCGTCGCGCTCGACGAGGGGCCTGATGACAGCCTCGACCGCGCCCGGCAGCAGCAGCGGCTCGTCGCCCTGCACGATCGCGACGACGTCGCTGTCCAGGGACAGCATCGCCTCCGCGACCCTGTCGGTGCAGCGCTCGTGCGTGTCCTTCGTCATGAGCGCGCGCCCGCCGGCAGCGGTCACGGCCTGAAGGATGCTCGTGTCGCAAGTCGCGACCACCACCTCGTCCACGCCGCCGGCGAGCAACGCGCGCCGGCGCACGTGTTCCACCATCGGCAAACCGGCAATGGAGACGAGCGGTTTGCCCGGGAACCGCGACGACGCCATGCGCGCGGGGATGACCGCAACAACCTTCCTGCCGTGCATCTAGATCCGCTCAGTCTGCAGCACCGCGAGCCTGTGCAGGTGACGGCCGTCGTAGTAGGCCACGAACGGCACGCGGACACCCATCACCGAAGGTCCCCTGCTCGCCCGACCGAGAGTGAAGAAGTACTCATGCCAGGGACACGGACCGTCCACGACGATCCTGTCATCAGGGCGCCACGGATATCGCGCGAACTCCGACAACTCCCCTCCGGCAAGTCGCTTCGATTCCCGATTGCAGCAATAGAACAGGTTGGCGCGACGAAGCCGCTGCCGCAAGAAGGTAAAATACGCTGCAACCGTCGCCGGAGCCATCTCCTGCATCGAAGCGACGTTCACGGCAATGTCGAAGTCCAGCGAGTCGAGCAAGTGCAACTGGTCCGAGGGACAATAGAGAAAGTCAGCGCGAGCCGAATCGCCGCCGGCCCCGACCAAGACATGCTTCTTCTTGGGGTGAGCCTTCTGGCAGTGCACGAGCTGAAAGAGCAGCGTCTGCCCGATGTCGACGAACACGACCGTCGCGTCCCGCCATCGTTCCTTGAGCAGCGCACCAAGAACGCCGTACCCGTCACCAATCAGCAGAATCCGATCGCGCCGGACCTCGCGCGGGCTTCGAAGATGTTCGTCCAGCAACTCGAGCGTGCAAAGCTGCCGAAAGGCGTCCAACGTCGGGTCGAGGCCCGCTCGCCGACACACACTGGTCAGCAATTCACGTAGCTGGCGAATATCGCGTCGCCGGGGAAGATGGGCTAGATGGCTCGCGATGCAGGCCCGATCGGCCAGCCGGTGCGCCCTGCTTCCCCACCGGGGGTTTCCGAACCCACGGCCCTCCAGTCGGCGCAGGCTTCCATCCGGGTCGACGTCGATCTCGAAGAGGCTGCTGTAGTGCCGCCAGTGTGACGACACGTCAGCCGCGGAATCGCGGCTGCGGTAGTAGCGGTCAACGATCGCCGCGATCGCGTCTCGATTCGGCAGACCACGGTCGAGGGCTTCGGATTTCGCTGCAACCGCCCCGGCACTCACTGGGGAAGCACCCCGCAATCGACGTTCAGGCACTGACCGGTGACGGCGCCGGCCGCATCGGAGGCGAGGAACACGCACGTGGCGGCCATGAGCTCGCCGGCCGGCAGCACGCCGAGCGCCGTCTGGGTGCGCGTGAACTCGTCCAGATACGCCGGCACGTCGCGTCCCTGGGCCGGCGATCGCGGATCGGCCAGTGCCTCGAGCAGACCGTCCGTGCCGACGTAGACCGGGCAGACGGCGTTCACGCGGATGCCGCGGGGGCCGAGCTCCTTGGCGAGCGCCTGCGTAACGCCGTTCACGCCGAACTTCGACGCGCAGTAGGCGGCGTTGTTGGCGCTGCCGCGCTTGCCGGCGAGGCTGGACACGTTGACGATGCAGCCGCCGCGCGGCAGGACCGCCGCGGCGGCCTGACAGCCGAACAGCACGCCCGTCAGGTTCGTCGCGAGCATGTCGTTCCAGAAGGCCTCGTCGATCTCGGCGAGCGGACGCCACGCGGAGTAGCCGGCGTTGTTCACGAGGACGTCGAGCCGTCCCGCCCACGCGCCGGCGTCCTCGACGGCCCGCCGGAGGTCCTCCGGCCGCCGGACGTCACACGCCACGAACCGGGCCCGCGCGCCAAGCTCGCCGGCGAGCCCCGAGTCAGTCCGCGACGCGACGGCGACCCGGTAGCCCGCGTCGTGAAAGGCGCGGCTGAGGTACGCGCCGATGCCCCGGCCTCCGCCGGTGACGAGGACCACGCGCTCGGATTGGCCGCTCACTGCTCCTCCATCTTCGCCAGCCGCTCGAGGAACGCCTCGACGAGCGGCGCCGGGCCCGCGACGGCGCCACACGTGATGCGCGTGTCGGGCTCGTTGAACCGCTGGGGTCGACCGTCGAAGCGGACGTAGGGGAACCCGGCGGCCTGCAGCAGCGCGAGGCCCCCGCAGACGTCCCACTCCGACTTCGGGACGACCGAGAACGTCAGGTGATCGGCGGCGCCGGCCACGCGCAGGAGCTTGTAGGCCACCGAGCCCAGCGGCCGCAGCTCCTTGACGAGCGCGCCGTACCGAGCGATGACGCCGGCCCGGATTCGGTCCGGCTCACGACCGCCGACGGCCTCGTCGAGCGACGGCGCGGGCGGCGCGGCCGTCATCCCCAGAGCTCGAGGCCGCCTGCCTCGTCGGTCGCCCCGCCTTCGCCCGTGACCGGGTTCACCACGGCGCCCGCAACCGGCCGCCCGTCGCGGACCAGGCCGATCGACACGGCGCACTCGGGCCGTCCCTTGACGAAGTCTCGGGTGCCGTCGAGCGGGTCCACGACCCAGACCCATTCACGCTCCAAGCGGCTGCGATCGTCGGCCGTCTCCTCGGACAACCATCCCGCCTCCGGCATCAGCCGCGAGAGCTCCGTCTTCAGGTGCTCGTCGAGCTGCCGGTCGAGCGCCGTCACGGGCGAGCCGTCGCCCTTCATGTCCACGTCGAGCCGGTCCAGCTTCACGGCGCGCACGAACTCCGCCGCGCGCTCGAGCACGGCCCTGAGGTCTTTCGCCTTCACTCGTCCGCTCATCGTCATATCGTCATGGCGGTGAAGCCGCCGTCCACGGGAATCTCGGCGCCCGTCACGAAGCTCGCCGCGTCGGAGAAGAGCCACAGGACGGCCCCCACCAGCTCGCGCGGGTGCCCGTACCGCTTCATCGGCGTGTGGCCGAGGATCGCAGCCTCGCGCTCTGGTGTGATGAAGTGCTTCATGCTCCACTCCGTCGGGAAGAAGCCGGGCCGAATGGCGTTGACGCGCACGCCTGCGGTCGCCCACTCGCGCGCCAGGTTCTGCGTCAGGTTCCTCACACCGGCCTTCGCCACCGAGTAGGTGAAGGCCTTCGACAGAGGCGGTCCGGACGAGGCCGAGGAGATGGTGACGATCGAGCCCGAGCCCTGCGCGACCATGTGCCCGCCGAACACCTGGCAGCCGAGCATGGTGCCGGTGAGCTGCACGGCGAGGATGTCGTTCCACTCCTCCAGCTGGATCTCGAGGAACGGCGTCGGCGCGTTGAGCCCCGCGCCGAACAAGGCGACAGTCGAGACGACCGAACGCCCCAGGACCTCGCCGAGCGCGCGCTCGTAGTCCTCGCGCCGCCGGGCATCCACCTGGATGGCGACCTCGTGGCCGCCTGGCGCGGATCTCCCCAGCCGTCCGCTCCGCGGCGTCGAGGCTCACGTCGAGGGCGGCCACGCGCACGCCCGCCCGGCCAGGCCCCGAGATTCTCGCCGACCAGTGGCCTCCGGCGCCCGTCAGGGCCGCGACGCGCCCTGGAGGTTGAACAGCGTGTCGGTGTAGTCGGTCATGTCAGACTCTGGTCCGGGTCGCGCCGCTGATCGCTCGATTCATCCGTTCGGGCCAGCCCTGACGCTCGAGGGTGAGCAGACGGTCCAGGCCTTCATCGAGAGTGGGCATCGATCGACCAGGCACTGCTCGACCTTCCGGCACGACACGGACATGTCGTTGGGCCGGCGCGCCTTGAAAGCGAACCCCTCGACGCTTTATGTCGTAACGCCGGCGCTCGACAGCCCAAGCGCCCGGCGAGCCTCAGCGCGAACTTGTGCTTCGACAGCCGCTCGGCCCCGGCGATGTGGAACATGCTCGATTGCTCGGACTGCCGCCAGATCGAGGGCCAGATCGATCAGGTCGATGACCAGGACCGGCGCGAAGGAACACGTCGGTGAACATGCTGAGCCAATTCCCCCTTCTGAGGGCCGCAAGGATTTGTCGCTGAACGACGCCTTGAGGGGACTGCCCGACCCGTAGAAGTTCGTGCGGACGATCAGCGCGTCTGGGGCAGGCGGCAGCGACCGCGGCCTCGGCCTTGGCCTTCGTCCGCGCGGACACGTTGAGCGGGGACGGCGAAGCGTCCTCGTCGACAAAAGGGGCCGTTCCGTCGAAGAGGCGATC
Organism: uncultured Acidobacteriota bacterium; assembly: GCA_963812185.1. Taxonomy (GTDB): domain Bacteria; phylum Acidobacteriota; class Vicinamibacteria; order Vicinamibacterales; family JAHECP01; genus JAHECP01. Next base: position 656,188 of record CAWEUE010000004.1, on the reverse strand, counting down.
GCTCGAAACGTGGATCAGGCGACGCACTCACCCGCGTGGCCCATCTCGCCACGCTGGCGACCGCTTCCACGTTGAGACTCCGCGCCGCCGCTGGATCGCGCTCGCAGACCTCCACGTTGGTCATGTTCCGGCCGTGGGGCAGCACGACCTCCGGCCGCGCGTCGGCCAGACAGGCATCGACGGCGGCGGCGTCGAGCACGTCGAGCCGCATCATCCTCGCACCGTCGATCGCCACCGGGTGGTCGGGGACGTCCCGGTCACGCGCAATCTATCGCGGCACTGCAGGCCCGCGTTCAGCCCCAGCAGACCGCTGGCGCCGGTGATGAAGAGCCGCGTCGCCTGGCCGCCTTCCGGGGTGACACCGAGACCGTCACGAGCGGCCGCACCATCTCCGGTACCTCCCACATGTCCGTGCCACAAGGCGCCGTCGTCGACGGAAGTCCGAGCCCGCTGTCGCGTCCGACGAACCTCAGGCCCGCCGCCGGGCCACCTCTCCGTCCGCCACGGAATCGCCGACGAGCAGCACGTCGCCGGGGGCGATTCCCTCGCGCGCCAGCACCTCGGCGACCGCCTGCTTCTTGGTGAACGGGGGGTTACCGAAGACGCCGCGAGGTACCGGCAGAGCCCGCGGGACTCGACGATGGCGTGCAGCTCGTCCTGCGGCGTCAGCGAGGACAGGTAGAGCGGGACTAGGGCCGAGCACTCTCGAGAAACGCGCGAGCGCCCGCCACCTCCGGGCACGCCGACGCGCGATTCACGGCCGCATCGGAGAACCGCCCCAGCAGCGTGGCGTAGACCTCTGGCATGGAACGGTCTCCACCGAGCACGTCGCGCGCGATGAGCCCGACCACAACCAGCCGGGACGCCCCGGCAGCCTCGCCGGCACGGGCACCATAGCCTCGCGGGGCTCGGGCTACCATCGATACGTCGTCTTGCACGCGCTACATTTCCCCGGAGAGCCGACTCGAACGGCCACGCCGTCGAAGTCGAGCACGAGGACGGCGCACCGTCGGCGTCATCGGGCGCCTGGTCCTGGAAGCGTTGCCGGACGAGCTGGCGCCGCCACGCCCCGCGACAAGGCTCATCGGGCCCACGTCCTTGGTCACCACAGCGCCGGCCGCCACCACATACCCTGCGCCCGAGCATGCGCATGCCGCCCACGAGCGTCATGTTCGAACCGAGCGCATACGTCGTCTTCGCATCCACATTCGTCTTGGGCATGGCCCTGCTCGCGGATTGGACGGGCTCGAAGTTGCATCGAACGCATGGTCGCTCTACCGCATGACCACGTTCGGGCCCACGATACGTCGCTGCGAATCACCGGGTACCCCGGCGGCCGCTTTAGGAACATCGCACGCACACGTTCGCGTTGAACGCGACGCGATTGCGAATCTTGATATTCTAACCGTCGTGGCAGGACGCCATAGGCAGTGCCGCGAGCAGACCAAAGTGGGCGCCGATGCGCACGTTCTGCCCGCCGATGATGAGGAGCCTGTGCCGAAACATGGCCTGCGGACCGGATCGCGCGCAGACGCCGGCCTGGACGATGACCTCCTCGTAATACGACCTCCCGAGTGAGTCCCGCAGTCCTTCGAGGTCATGGGCCGATCTGATAACGACCGCGGTCGATTGCACGCGCAGCTTCGTCGGAATCCCTGAACGACCTGGGGGTGGCGCAGCGCCGGGACAAACTCCGGCTCGATTCCAGCAACAGCCTCCGCGCGCGCTGGCCGCCTCGACCACGCGTCCGCTGGACAGGCAACCAACAACCCACGTCCGCATCATGATTCGGTCCCACAAGCTCCATGGGCTACGACCACCTGCGTGCATTGCCGCCGCAGGGTCGAACAATGCGGCGCCGGACTGCAGCTGTTCTGATCTGCGCGTCCAGCGAGCTGGTCGCCTCGTCCAAGACCAGGAGGTCCGGTTGTCCTCAGAGCCACGCGCACGGTGGAGCCGCTGGCGCTGGCCACCGGAGAGCGCCATACCGTGCGGACCCACCATGGTGGTTCCACGCTGCCGAGGCAGTGCCGCTGATGAAGCCGCTGGCGAGTCGCCGCCCGCGCGGCGTCCTCGACCTCGGGCATGGGCTGCGTGCTGCGAAAGCCCGGAGATCCGGTCTGAAATGAGCTTCGTCGAACACGAAGCTCTCCTGCGCCGCCATACGCCACTCCATCGAGCCAGGAACGGCGGCTCAATCCGGTGAGCGGGCGCCGTTCACCCGCATGGTGCTGCCAGTCCTCGGGTCGAACAGGCGTATAAGCAGGCTCACGATGGTCGTCTTGCCCGAGCCGGAACGCCGCAGCCATTCGGCCGACTGTCTCGCCTCGCTCCATCAACAACTCGAAGCGCGGTCTATGGCCTCAGATTTCCCTAGACGGATACACGAACTCGACGGCGTCGGAACCCAATCCGGCCCAGTCGGCTGGCACCTGCGCGCCACCGTCCTTCACGTCCGGATATCGTTCTTCGAGCGATCGGCGTAACAACTCGGCATCGGGCAGCAGGCCCGCCACTCTGAGGGACTGGCGTCCGAGCGTGTTGACAGAGGTCAGCAGCTGGCGCACTCCGTAGTAGAACACGGCCAATAGGGGGAGCAGGCCCGCGACATTGCTGGCCCCTGACACGCGGATGACGGTGAGCACCAGCGCCACCATCCCGAAAACCACGAACTCGCTGGTAACGGCCGGCACGGACGCCCAGACGAGGTCCTTAAAGACCAGGATTGCCAATAGCGAGCCCCCTGCTCACGGAATCGACCAGCCCAGATCGTTCCAGTTCCTGCGACGCCGATCTCCTTGCTCCAACGAGCAGTTGCTGGACGATCTCAAATTCGGCGGATGCCGCCGCCTGCTTGCCGCGCCCCGCCCAGGCGGACACGTTTCTGGCTACGGCGCGGTTCGCGTAGTAGATGGCGCCTCCCAGCGCCACCATCGCCGCCGTCACTCGCCACTCGATCGAGGAGAGCACCAGCACCAGGAACACCGCCGTCAGGGCCGCGTTGAAGACCGACGCCACCAGATACAGGGCGAACAACAGGTTCGCCGTGGCCGTCGACAGGCGATAGGTCGCTCGCCTTGTTTCTGCGTCAGGAGAAAGAGTTCCGGTGCGCGAATGAAGCGCCCCATCAAGCGCTGCTTGACGTCAAAGGCGACGAACCCGCTGGTGGCGGCCGCGCGCCACTCCTTGAGGAACTTCAGCAGGGCGTTGAGCAGCAGGATGAACACGAAAAGCCCGAGCACGCCCGCCAGTCGATGGGCCTCGGGAAGCGCGTCGACGACCTGTTGAAGGGCACCCAGCACGCGCCCCCCGCCCTCCACACGAGCGTCCAGCACCAAGGTCAACAACGGATACATGGCCGCGACCGACGCGGCCTCAACCGCGGCAGAGGCAACGGCGAGCAGGGTGAGGCTATGTCCAGGCGGGCGTAATGCCTGAGGAAGTAGGTCAGGGCCCGGCTCTTCGGCTCGGTCATTTCACGGCCGTCCCAGGAAACACCGCGTCAAGCTGAACGCCCCCATCAGCTTCACCTGCGCACATTCGTTCCACGAGATTCCGGAGTCGCTTCGCTGCCCGGCCGTCCTGGAAGCGATCGAATTCGGAGAGAATCGGCGACCAGTCGCCGAGACGAGCCCGCGGAGCGTCACCGCGCCTGTAAGCCTCGATCGCCTCCAGTGCTGCATCGAGCGTGGGATACACGATGTCACAACGCGCGTAGAGCACATCGGCCGCGCTGCGAAACCCGTACACGTTCACCATGAGGCTTCGCCGCCCGGCCAGCGCGGCCTCGAGCGACGCCGTGCCGCCGATGGCAAAGCCAATGACGAGGTCGGCGGACAGCGCCGCCTCCGCCGGCAACACGGAGTTCCGGTGCGACCCCTGCTCGGGGCGCTCGAGGCGCCCGGTGCGCTCGGCTCTGGCGACCGCCTCCGCCACGTCTGGCGATAGACGATAGAGGTTGTGGTGGAACTGGGTCTTGATCACCAGGCCGAGCGTCGGGTCCCGCTCCAGTCGGCCGAGAAGACGGAGTAGGTGGTCTGCCTGCTCCTGCGGTGGACCAGTCCGTATTTGTCGTCCTGCACGCTCTCGTCGAAGTAGCAGACGACGAACTCGGCGCCCGCCTCCCGCATCCGCGTCCGGCGGGCTCGGGCACGTTCGTGCACCAGCGCGAACGACCCGTCGAAGGGATATCCCACGTCCACGAACTCCCGTGGCGAGTCCCGTCGAGCACCCAGCAATCGTGAAAGTGTTCCGAAAAGGTCGCCATCACGTCTGCGGTCGTGAGCAGGCGACGCTCGGATAGCCCAGGTTGTCTCTGGTCGCAATCGTCCGCACACCCAGGACCGGCGCGACGAGCTGCATCGCGTCCGCCGCCAGCATGTAGTTCTCGCAGGTCATGAAGGCCTTGACGTTCTCGCGCCGGCAGAGCGCGGCCAGCCCGAGCGCAGGGCCGAAGAGCCGGGTTGTCTCGGCGAGCGCAATCGCCAGTTCCGGCGAGGGCAGAGCAGACCTCCGACCGAGGCTGCGGCGGAGGTCGCGCTGCAGCCTGCGCGCGGATGGGTTTCTCGAGGGCGTTGAGACCTTGAATCGCGGGTGCCGCCACTCCGAGCGGCGCGACACCAAGGCGGGCAGGTCCCATCGGCGCGGCCCGTTGGGCCTGTCGGTGGCGCACAGCACGAGCGTGCGGAACGGCGGTCGGCCCTTTCCGCGGGCCAACCAGTGCGGCTGGGTTCGATAGGAGCGGTCGAGGGAAAGCTCGTCCTCCTGCGGGACGAGCAGCGAGGGAGACGCGCGGCCGCGTTTGCGGTGTTACCTTTCCTCCTCGCCACAACTTCCGGAGCCACCACGCCACCATGCCGGCACGGGACGTCCTGGCGCTCGCCCGGGTCCGCCCGGCGAAACGCACCCGCCGGTCGGACTGCAGCGCGGGCGGCGATCCCGTGGCAGCTCGCTTGGTTTCGGCAGCACAATCGCCGCCGGCAGCCGGCCCGACGCGCGGGCGATGGTCTCAGCGACCATGACCCGCAGCATGAGCCTTTCTGCAGGAAGCCATAGTCCGCGCGCGAGGTGCAGCCTCACCACATGGCGGGGCCACCTGTCGTCGAGGCCGCGCAATGCAGCCGAACCTGAGACGAGATCCGCCGCGGCGTCGAGCGCCAGCCGAAAGGCCGCCTTGCGGGCCGCCGGGCGGACCGCCTCGCCCTCCGCCGTCTGAAGGTGCCCGGCGAAGAACGGCGCCTCGCTCACCTCCACACCGAGCAGCCTCAGTGCCGACTGGGCCAGACGCTCCACCGCCCCCGACGGCGGCCCATCCAGCACAGCGACACCGCCGTCCGGCATGCGCCCGCGCAGGCGCATCCAGGTGATCCACGCGGCCGCCTTGGCGCTCAGGCGGTCGCAAAAAACGGTGCCGGTATTCACGCGCGTCAAGACTCGTACCACCCGATGGCCGCAATCGTCGCCAGCGCCAGAAGGTCGCTGAGCTCGGCGCCGCGCACTTCGATTCCCCCCAAGTAGCGGTCGACGATGGCGTCCAGATAGATCACGTCGACCAGGCCGGGATCGAGCACGTCGTGATAGCGCTTCGAGCCCAGGACTTCGCGAAAGACCGGAGCAAACGACGAGCCGTAGGCGAGCTCGGCGGAATGGCTGAAGGAAGGATCGACGTCGTACAGGTACGAGTGGGGGCCCACCTGCAGGTGAAATGGATAGTCCAGCCGGTTGCGCAGGGTCCACTTGAGGGGGTACTTGGTGGGGTTTAGGTCGAGTCCACGGCCCGCCTCTTCAGGGAGGGCCGCCAGCGAATCCTGGACTCCCGCGTCCCAGAACGGCAGCGCCGCCCGGAGTCCCCTTGCTTCAGCCGTCAGCGCAAGCGTCGCGACTGTCGAGCCCTGCCAGTGGAACGAGTTGTACAGGTGCAGGTACCAGGCATAGAGCGTATCGTGAGAGCACGCGCGCGCGGCGTCCGCCAGATACGCTTCCTCCATCTCGTGCGCATACCGCGCGGCGCCTTCCTCCGTTGGCACACGGCTGTTGCCCAGCGAGAACAGCGGGAACCGCCCGCCGCGGAGGAAGAAGCTGGCGAGCAGCTGCCGTGTCCGTGCCGCTGCACCGTCGGGCGACGGCGCGTCCAACCTGGCGTCCCCGAGACGCCCCCGGAGAAAGCCGTAGACGGCGTCCTGCTCGTGCTCCTCTCGCTGGAGCAGCCCGAGGAACGTCGGCCCGAACAGATACGAGGCCATCTTGTCCGCGTACTCGCGGAAGGCCGGGACCGGGTGGAAGATCGTCACGAACTGGGCGAAGCCGAGGTTGTGCGCCCCGTCTGAGATCTCGCCCGCGAAGACGACCTCGTCCCCTGGCGACGTTCTGGCCGTGAAGTCCGCGAGCACCGCGTGGTTGATGCCCGTGACGCTCGCCAGGTGATGATCGCGAAACAGCGGGCGGACCCGATCGAGATGTGCGCGGGCATTGCGGCGATAGTCGAAATCGACGACGTCGAGCCGCACGCCAAAGTAGTCGGCCACGGCGCGCGCGCGGTCGATCTCGAACTGGTTGATGACGCCGGACCGCTCGGCGTAGATCATCCGTCCGATGACGGCGCGGACGCGGCGCTTGCCGAACAGATGCACCAGGCAGGCGAGCAGCGACGTCGAGTCCCAGCCCGAGGACAGGTAGACGACGTTGCCGTTCGGCGAGCCGAGCGCGCGAACGGCCTCGAGCAGACGATCGGCGTACTGACCGAGCTCGCGCTCGCCGACCTGCCCGGCCCGTATGGGCTCGAAGGGCACAGTTTCCAGCGAGACGCGTCCGCCCGACACACACGCGATCTGCCCGACGCCCAGTCGCCGGATGCCCGCGTACAACTTATGGCGCTTGGGCGGGCGATACCCATAGACTGCCAGCGCGTGGATCCACGCCGCCTGGTCGAATCCGCCGGACGCTGGACCGTGCAGGAGCCCGAGGTCGGTCGCAAGCGTGCAGTCCGCCCCTCGCCCATCGTAGTACACGTCGGCCCGCCCGAAGCGGTCGAGGCGAATCCGACAGGCGCCGTCCGGCCCGATCCGCACGAGGACGAATCGTCCTTCGAGCTTGCTGCCCAGATCGCCTTCGTCGGCAAGCAAGTCCTTCAGGGCGGGCAATCCCGACGGCCCGGGTGCCGCGCCTGCGGCCCGTGGACCCGTGACCTCTCCAGCCAGGAACGCGAGCCGTCCGCCGCCCAGCTCGACGCGGGACACCTGCCCCGTCCCCTCGACGCGCAGCCCCGACGAATGAAAGAGCGTCTGCAGCAGTCCGTCGACGGCCTGTGCCGCCCGTTGCCCCGTTGTCACCCGCACGCGAAACGGATGCTGCATGTCCTGGGATTTCCCTTACTTGGCCGGTCGCCTCATGAGCTCGGCGTGCTCAGCTACGAGACGATCGAGCAGCGCGGAGGTGGCCGGCGGCATGTCACGCCGCAGACGGTCCAGACGTCTGACACGGGCTTCACGGTCGTAGGGACGGGGACACCCGGCCCGCTTGAGTGCTCGCCGAATGCCTCTCGTCGGCCGGACCCCGATGAAGTCCGCGATGACCTGCACGAAGTCCGGCGCCCGCTCGATGAAGTCCTCGAGCGGCATCAGCAGCACCTGCCGCCTGGCGCCATCGTCGAGCGCCCGCCAGGTAGCCATCGTCAGGTCCCACTTGGTCGCCACGAGCCGCACGACGCGCTCGACAGGGGAGCAGGCCAAATACTCATCCTCCCAACCGGCGGCGTACCACGGCAGGTCACGCCCGTTCCAGCCGATGTAGACGATATTGATGAGCGGATCCTGGCCCAGCAGTTCGCCCTTCTGCTTCCGCATCCACGAGTCCACCAGGTCCACGGGATCCCGGATCATCTCCAGCACGCGGAGCCTCGGCCCGAATGCCTCGACATGGAGCTCCAGGTTCATGAGCTGATGGTGCGTCATGTTCTGAAACACCGGGCGCTCGTGTACGACCCGTTCCGCGATCGGCAGGCGCTCATCGACCAGCATGCGGCGCAGGTAGCGCCAGGGCCTGGGTGCGTGCCAGACGCTGGTGTGATCCCCGAATCGGAAGTTCGTGTTGCGGCCGATCAGCCCCTCGTAGAGGTACTCGTCGACGGCCATCCGAATCAGCGTGACTGCGGCGTCGCGTTGAATCCGCCCGAGGTGCCAGGCATCGCCAAGCCAGTCGACGATCGGCTCCATCCGCTCGATCTCGACCCGCTCGAACGCCGACAGGATGGGACCAAGCAGTGACTTGCCCGAGCGCGTAAGGCCGTCGACGTAGACGACGGTCGGTGCGAGGTTGACCGTATGCGACAGTTCGGGCATCAAGCACCTGTGGGGCCGACGTCGGACAGCTCGGCGTAGCGCATCTCTCGGACGAGACGATGGCGCTCGAACAGGGGTACGACGCCGCGCGCCAGGCGCCACGACCGGCGTTCCGCCGAGGTCCAGTTGCCGTGCACGTCACGCGAGAGATAACGCGTCCGGTCGCCGCTGAAGCGAGAGAGACCGCGTCTCCGGCGTTGCCCGATCGGGTCGCCGGATTCGTCGGTACCAGGTCCGGCTGCTCCACTCCACACGCCCGTTTCCGCTCCGGCTTACCACCGCGGTCCGGTTGCCCTGGTCGTCGTAGTGGAACTCATAGGTGCGAATGACGCTGCCGTCGGGTTTCCGCCAGACCTGCTGGATCCGCCGGTCCAGTTCGTCGTACTCGAAACCAACCGTAAACATCAGCGCGCCGTCCGGCGTGAGCTGTTCCTGCATCCGCCGGCGGCGTCCGGACTCGTCATACGTGAACCGAACGACGTGATCGAGCCTGTCGGGGCTGCCCGCGTAGAAGCGCGGCCCGGCCCGGCGGTCCCCGTCGTCGTAAGTGAACACGTATCGCGAGATGAAGCGGCCGTCGCCGCCGTAGCGGGTGTGATCGATGCGGTTTCCGTCCGGCTTGAAGCGGGTCACGGCGCGAACCACCTCTGGGCGCCCCACTATGCCGGACGAGGTCGTCGTCTCCATGAGTTCCATGACCGGGCCACGGAGGCCGAAGATGGTCTGACGATCAGTCTCGCCCACCTGGCCCGCCCAGGCCATGCGGTGCATCAGCGGTCCCAGCCCAAGCTGTCGCGCAAGTCGCCGACGCGATGCATCTGGAGCAGGTTCATGCGGTTGCCGGACTTCGGGTACGCAAGCGACACGACGAGCGTGATGTCGTCATCGCAGAGCAGCTGGCGCCGCCACAGACCTTCGAGGCACGCTGCAATGTGGTCGGTGCTGTCCCGCACGAAGGGAATGTCCATGAACACGCCGGCCACGCCGGCCAGCAGGTTGAACGCCCGTGCACTGGCCGCCTGATTGCTGACGGCGATGATCGGCTGGCGGGGCCGCTGGGCCGAGACCATGCGCGCCGCGAACCCCGAGATCGTGATCGCGACGATCTTCGTCACCGGCGCGCGCCGGCAGATGAGCGCGATGGCGTCGCCCATCGCCTCGGGCGTCGTCTCGCCCCCGGCAAAGGCGCCGGCTTCGGCCTGCAGGAAGTCCCAAGCGCGATCGGCGGTCCGCCGCATGGTCCCGAGCGCCTCGACCGGGTACTCGCCGATCGCGGTCTCTCCCGAGAGCATCAGCGCCGATGCCCCGTCGAGGACCGCGTTCGTGATGTCGCTGATCTCGGCCTTCGTCGGGTTCGGGCTCGCGATCATCGAGTGCAGCATCTCGGTCGCCACGATGACCGGACACGCCGCGACACGCGCCGCCCTCAGGATCTGCTTCTGCGACAGTGCCACGCTTTCGAGCGCCGTCTCGACCGACAGGTCGCCACGGTCGATCATGATCGCGTCCGCCACTCGGACGATCTCGTCCAGGTGCCCCATGGCGCGCCGGTTCTCCACCTTCGCGACGATCCGGACGTTGTCCACTCCGAGGAGCTCCCGGACGGCGCGGACGTGTTCCGCGCTCTCGACGAAGCTGATACCGACGTATTCGAGTTCCCTCTTCCGCGCAAAAGCGAGCAGATGCTGGTCCCTTTCGGTGACCAGCGCGGTCCGCAGCTCCACGTTCGGCACGTTGATGCCCTTCGCGCTCCGCAGCGTGCCGCCTCCCTCGGCGCGACAGACGATGTCGGCGCCGCGCACATCGAGCACCGTGAAACGCAACTGCCCGTCATCGGCGAGGATGATGTCGCCCTGGGACAGGTCCTCGTGCAGCCGAGGGTAGTTCACGGGCACCTTGGACCGCCCGTCGTGCTCCAGGTCCGTCGTCAGAGTGATCGTGTCGCCGTTGACGAACGTCGGCTCGTGCGCGAGGCGGGCGGTTCGGATCTTCCGTCCCGGGATGTCCAGCAGGATCGGAAGGTCCGGTGCCACCCGGCGCAGGAGGTCCACTGCGGCAGCGTGCCATTCGGGCGTGCTGTGCGAGCCGTTGAGACGGGCCACGTCCATCCCGGCGTCGAGCATGGCCACGATCGATCGCTCGTTCACGGTGCGAGGGCCGATGGTGGCGACGATCTTCGTACGCGTCATTCCTCGTCTTCTTCTATGAAGAGCGGTGTGCCGTCGAGACTGTCGACGATCTCCGGGCGCATGATGTCGGGCGACACCTGGCCTTGGTGGAGGAGCATGCGTCGGACGTCCGTGCCGCTGATCTGTCGGGTCGCGTCGGGGTCGCTGGCAAGATGCTGGCAGGTCTTCTCCGTGACGATGCCCCCGCAACGCCGGCAGAAGAACGGGCCGCACAGGCGCATGACGGCGATCCCCAGCTCCCCGTCGAAGCGCCGGGTCATATCGTGTGCCTCGTACTTCCCGTAATAGTCCCCGACTCCGGCGTGGTCGCGGCCCACGATGAAGTGCGTGCACCCGTAGTTGCGCCTGATGATCGCGTGAAAGACCGCTTCGCGCGGCCCCGCGTAGCGCATCGAGGTCGACAGCACGCCCAGCACCACGCGTTCGGACGGGAAGAATTGGTCAATCAGCGTGCGGTAGCCGGTGAGGATGGCCAATGGGTTGTAGTCGCCGCGTTTCTTGCGTCCGACCAGCGGCTGGATGAACAGCCCGTCCGCCTGTTCGAGCGCAACCCGCTGCAGGTCCGTGCGCGCGATGGGGGACGTTCCTCGTCTGGAACCCGACGATCGTCCGCCATCCGCGCTCGGCGAACCGCGCCCGCGCCTCGTCCGGCGTGAGCTCGTAGTCCGAGAACTCGAACCGGACGCGCCGGTGAAGATGTACGGGCCCTCCGATGAAGTGCGAGCCCATCCGGAAGAAATGCGCGACCCCGGGATGCGCCTCGTCGGCCGTCCCGAACACCTCGACCGCCACCGCGGCCTTGTCGCACGCGTACACGCTCTCGACGAGGACGTCGCCGACCTCCAGCCCGTCGAGCGTCAGGCTCACACGGGTGCCCGGACGCGCGGCCGCCGCCACGTCGGGCGTGACGTCCAGCACGATGGGCATGGGAAACGGATTGCCCGAGGGCAGCCGCATCGAGCCGACCACGCCCCTCAGCTCGTCCTCGGTCATGAAGCCCGACAGCGGTGCGAACGCGCCCACGGCGAGCTTCTCGAGCTCCAAGAACTGACGTCGGTTCAGCGCCAGGTGCGACATGTCAGCCTACGCGTGAGCGGCCAGACCAGGAATGGCCGCGATGACCTCGGCCGCCAAGGTGTCGGGGGCCTCCTCGCGTGTCGCGTCGACGACGAGATCCGGCGCCAGTGGTGGTTGCCACGGGATGTCGGCGCCGACCAGGTCGCGGACCTCTCCGGTGGCGGCCCGCGCGTACAGCTGCTTCGGATCGCGGCCGCGCACCAGCTCGATTGGCGCATCGACGTGCACCTCGAAGTAGCCGGGCAGGTGGTCGCGATTCCAGGCGAGCAGGTCGGGCGGCGAGTACACGGCCGCAACCACGACGACCAGGCCCTGATCCGCCAGCAGCTTGGCAACGCCCTGCAACCGGCGAATCTGGATGTGCCTATCGCGCTCGGAGAAACCCAGGTCGTCGCCGAAGGCGGCGCGCACCGCGTCCCCGTCGAGCATCACGAGGGTGGGCAGCTGCGGCTTCAGCCGCCGCCACATGGCCTGGCACAACGTCGTCTTGCCCGCTCCCGAGAGTCCCGCGACCCAGATCACCATGACTAGAAGCACTCCACCACGCCGCGCACGATGTCGGCCACCTGGGGCAGGGTGGCCGCCTCGAGCTCACGGCTGCTCGCAATGGGCCGGTGTTGCGCGCCGATTCGACGGTGCCGGATCGGCCCCCGATTGCCCGAAACCCGCCATTCTTCCATCACGCTGAGCATCTCGGCCGACCAGCCCGCGGCCGCGCTCGATTCCTCGACGTATACGCACGCGTCGGGCTGGACCAGGTCCGCCAGCGCGGCGACGTGCGACGCCGGCGTCGGCGACACCTGCGTGAAGATTCGCGAGGGCGACCGACAGCCCTTCCTCGTCGCGGAGCTTCACGACCGCCTCCGCGCAGAGCCCGGCCATGCCTCCGTAGCAGCTGAGGACGGCGTCCGGCCGCAAGCCGGACGGCAACAGCAGCTGCGTGGGAAAGGGCGCCGCGGCATCGGTGATTGTCTGCGACGCGTAGCCGTCGAGACCGTCGAGCAGAGGAGCCGCATAGGCGGCCTTGTTCTCGACGAACACCACCGGGTCGTCGCACTCGAGCGCCGCCTGCCGGAGCAGCGCGCCCGGTTCCCCGAACACGTTTGGCGCCACGATCCAGAGCCCGGGTACGCCCATCAAGTGCTTTTCGAGGCTCTGGCTGTGCGTCGCGCCGTAGCCACGCCGTCCGCCGGACGGCGTCCGGACGACGAGCGGCACGCGCACCTGCTCGTTGTACATCCACCGGAACTTGGCGGCATGGTTGACCAGTTGATCGGCCGCCAACATGAGGAAATCGCCGAACATGATCTCGGCGATCGGCCGCAGCCCCCGGAGCGCCGCTCCAGCCGCGACGCCGACGATGGCGGATTCGGAGATTGGCGTGGTCAGCACGCGATCCGGAAAACGCGTGGACAGCCCGGCCGTCACCTTGAACGCACCGCCGTACGGATCGAGCAGATCCTCGCCGATGACGACCACCCGCTCGTCGCCGGCCATCATGTCGTGAAGCGCCCCGTTGAGCGAGGCGACCACCGTCCGGGATTGCCGTTCACCCGCCATAGGATTCCGCCGCCAGCGCCCGCTCGCGTGCGTCAGACACGACGGCCTCGACACGGCGCTCGATCTCGGCCCGTCGCCCGGACTCGAGAGCCGGCCCGAGCACGGCGAGCGGCTCGCGGCGCCAGGCGCCGGCAATTTCGCCCGGGTCCCTGGTGTCGTCGCCCTTGCTGTGCGGGCCCAGACGATAGGTGTGCAGCAGCAGGCACCGGGGCCCGGCGCCGGACCGGACGTCGTCCGCCAGCGTGGCCGCCAGCGTGGCCACCTCGCGAACGTCGGTCGTGCGCCGCTCCTCGACGGGGATGCCGAACGCGAGCGGCCTGGCGCGCATTTCCCCCGCCACCTGGAGCGCGCACGGAGTGCTCTGAGCGAAGCCGTTGTCGTCAATCACGAAGAGCACCGGCAACTGCCAGAGCGCCGCGAGGTTCATGGCCTCGTAGACCGAGCCTTCCCCGAGCGTGCCGTCCCCGAGGAACACGACCGACACCGCGCCCGAGCCCGTGCGCCGCTCGGCGAGGGCCATGCCGACCGTCACCGGCACGATCCCCCCCTGGATGCCGTTGGAGTAGAAGTTGCGATGGTGCAGGTGCTGGCTGCCGCCGCGGCCGCCGCAGACGCCCCCGGGCTTACCCATGAGCTCGAGGTAGAGTCGTTCGACCTCCCCGCAGTAGGCGAGAAAATGCCCGTGGCCCCGGTGGTTGCTGAACACGATGTCCCGGGATCGATCGAGCACTGAGACGACCCCCACCGCGGTCGCCTCCTGGCCCAGGCACGTGTGCGTGGTGCCCGCCAGCACGCCGCGGCCGAATAGGTCGAGCAACGACTGCTCGAAGAGACGGATTGCGAACATCGAGGCGTAGAGATCCTCGATTCCGGCCGAACGATCGCAGGTCTCGAGCCGGATCGGAGCCGGCGTCCCCGACACGATGCTCACAGACGCTCCATCTCCTCGCCGACGGCGCGCAGGAACTGCGCAGCCAGGATGCCGTCGCAGAGACCATGGTCATAGCTGAGCACCAAGGTCACCACCGGCACGCCCGCCGGGGTTCCGTCGACGATGCGCACGACCTCGCGCTCGGCCGCGACGGCCAGGATCGCCGACTGGTACCGGTTGGGCAGCGCGACGAACCTGGACACACCAGGCTCCGCGACGCTCGACACGGTGAAGCACCCGCCGTCGAGATCTTCGGGGGCGATGCGGCCCCGATGCACCCGCATGCTCATCGCGCCGCAGGCGCGGGCCACCGCGGCCGCGTCGAGCGTGTCCGCCGCCCGGACCACCGGGGTGAACAGGCGGCCGTCCGGGGTGCGCACGAGGAACGCCACGTCGACGCCGCGGTAGGTGAACACCGTCGTCCCGCGGCGGACGCTCATGAGTCTCGGAAACTTCGGCAGAACCCGGCCGGCCGCGGCAATCGCCAGGTGCATCAGGCTCAGCATCAGGCCGTCCCGCTGCGCGGCCCGGAGCCGCTCGCGCACACGTGAAAGGTCGAGCTCGTAGTCCACCGTCGCGAGAATCAGCGACCGCGCGGTCTCCTCCAGCCCGTCCAGGGCGGCGCGTTCGTGGCGGCCCAGCGGCTGCCCCTCGGTCACGCGCGAGGTGAGGTCACCGGGTAGGACCGGAGCCTGCCGCACGGGCTCGGACGGACCGCGGGCCGCCAGGGCCCGGCGCACGTCTTCCTCCTTGATCGTGCCCGGTACGCCCAGCGCCGCCACCTCGGCGAGCGAAAGGCCCTGCTCACGGGCCAGCGCCTGCGCCCGTGGGGTCGCCCTCGGTGCGTCGTCCGCCGCGATCGCCGGGGCGACGCTGCGTTCAGCGGTCAAGGCGGCCTCGGCCGCCTCACGGCTCGCACCGATGTAGCCAATTCGCCCGCCCACGCCCACCATCTCGTCGGGTGCGGCAGTCGGCACGACGACCCCGGACCGCTCCGCCTCGAGATCGGTCGCCGCTTTCGACGTTTCGACGACGCAGATCACCTGCCCGGCCGCGACCGTGTCGCCGGGCTCGACGAGCCAGCGGACGAACCGCACCTGCTCGTCGTTCACGTTGAGCTGGGGCACGAGAATGGGGAAGGCGTCCTGACTCATGGGGCTGCCGCGACGGCTCTCACGATGGCGCCGACCGACACCAGCTCCACGACCTGCTCGTCGCGTAGCTGGATGCCGAAGCGCTCCTCAATCGCCAGCATGAGGCGCACGTGCCCCATCGAATCCCATTTCTTCAGGTCGGCCGCCGACGTGTCCGGTGTGAGCGCGAGACGCTCCGCGTCGTCGAGCGCCAGCGCCTGCGCCAGACAGTCATAGACGGCCGACAGCCGGTCAACCTCAGTCCGCATGGGTTCGCCTCGCCCTCCATTCGTCGGCCAGGATCGCCCAGCGATAGCCGTCGACGTAGGTGCCGGGCGTGAGCACGTACGCCTGCCGAAGCGTGCCTTCGAGGGTGAAGCCGAGCTTGCGGTACATCAAGTTCATGCCCCAATGCCGGGCGTACGTGCCCGCCGTCAACCGGCGCAACTCCAGCTCGCCGAAGGCGTAATCCGCAATCACCGAGATGACGTCAAGAGAGGCACCTCGTCCCCAGTGCTCCTTCTCGCCAATGAGCAGACCGATCTCGCCAAACCCATGGATGCGATTGATCGAGTGAAGCGTGGCGGTTCCAACCATGTCCGGGCCGTCCAGGGGAAACACGCCCCACATGTACTTCTCGACGGGTCCGGCGAACGACCGCACGAACTGCAGTGCCATGTCACGCGTCTGCCGCTCGAACCGCACCTCGAGGAACTGCGTGATCTCCGGGTCGTTCAACCAGGTGACATAACGATCAGTCACCAGGGCCTCGGAAAAGGGCTTCAAACAGTACCCCTCGCCCGTCAGGGTGGATGTCGGTCGTTCGGTCTGCGTCATTACGAGTCGCCCTCACGGGCGGGCACGGACCTGAGACTCTGCTGCCGCCAGCAGGAGCGCGTCGGCCGCCCGCTCCGCGCCGTGCCCGTCGATGAAGCGGGGACCAGCCGCCGCCATGGCGATCATCTCCTGTGGCGCACCGAGAAGCGCCGCCACGGCTTCGAGCACACGCTCCTCGATGTCCGGCTCGCGGGCGTTGCCGGCCAGCCGGACGGTTTCGGCCTCGACGAAGGCCAGCACCTGCTCGTGCTGATTGCGCGCGACCTCGATGGCCACGGCCGGACGGCCCAAGCGTGCCAGCTCGTTCAAGGTCTGCCCGGCCGCCGTCACCACGAGATCAGCGCTGGCAATCAGGGAATGGAGCGAGGCCGGCCCTACGACGACCTCGGCCGGACGCCGGAGCCGCGCGGCCATGGCTTCAACCTCGCCCCGGCTTCGAGCGAACGGCCCCACACTCACGGTGAGCGCAATCGATACCGGCAGGCGATCGAGGGCGCGGACGACCGCGGGCAGCAGCCCGTGCGCGTCGCTGCCGCCGAGGCTCACCAGGATCCGCTCGGCAGGCACCCGCGCGGCCGGCGCCGGGTGTCGCCGGTACTCGGGTCCCAACAGCGCATACTGCGGCCCCAGCAGGAAGCGGGTATCCCCGGTCGACGATCGATAGTCGAGCATGGCGGCATGGGCGTCCCCGTTCAGCACCATGTGAGCCGGGAAGGGATGCTCAGCCAGGTCCTCCACCGCGCAGACGAACAGGCCGGCCTGGCGCAGGCCGTCGAGATAGCTCTCCCCCTCATAGTCGGAATCGACGATCACGACGTTGGCTGCCCCGGCTCGCGCCTCTGCGATAGCGGCGCCCAAATCGGCGGCCCTCCACGAAGGCACGTCGCCGAGGACCGCACGGGGATAGCCGGCCGCCTCGACCCGCGCGCGCGCTTCCGCTCCTCGTTGAGCAGGAAGCGGCATGTCACGTCGCGCGCGGTCAGCGCGGAGGCCCAGGACAGCGAGCGCTGCAAGTGTCCCAACCCGACGTCTGACCCTGCGTCCACTCGAAACAGCACGCCGGGCGTTGCACCGACCGGCGCGTTCCCGTACCGCAGGTCCCAGGCCTCCGAGGCCCCGATCTGGGTGCGACGATCGCGCGCGTAGCCCGCCCGTTCGAACGCAGCGAGCGAGGCGAGATTGTCCACCTTCACCAGCGCCCGGACCTCCCGCACGTGCGCCTTCTGCGATCAGCCGTTCGGTGGCGTCGTGGATCATGGCGGAACCGAACCCCTGCCCGCGGCAACCCGCGTCGATGCACACGCTGATCTCGGCCTCGGCATCGTCCACGTCGAAGCGCGCGTAGCCGATCGTCCGCCCATCGGGCTCCGCGGCCACCACGATCCGCGTCCGTGAGCCGCCAATCCGTGCCAGGTACCACTGCTCGTGCTCGTCGTAGGGAATCTCCCGGCTGTTGAAGGACGCGGCACGGGCCGCCGGCTCGTTCCGGAGCTCCCAGACGCGCCGGCAGTCGGCCGCCGTGGCATCGCGCAGTCGAAGCGTGCCGCGACCGCTACGCATAGTCCCCGATCTGGATCGCCTCTTCGGCTGCGAGATCGCGGGTCGCACGCTTGCCGAGAATCTCGGGGTACCGCCCCGGAGGGACGCCGGCACCCAGCTTCCCGCACCGGAGCACGGCGGTGTTCTCTGCCGTGAACGTCTCCCCGGCGGCCACCAGCCCGACGCGTGAACACGCTGCGGCGGGCGAAATGCCGCAGCTCCTCTTCGACGGGATGCACACTCTTCCGCCCGTCGCCGAGCGCACGTTCGGTCTCGCGGACCGCCTCGACCATCCGGCGCAGTTCGTCCGGCTCGAGGCCGAACCGATGATCCGGCCCGGGCAGCCGGTTGCCGAGCGTGAAGTGCTTCTCCACCGAGTTCGCACCGACGGCCACCGCCGCCAACGGACCGATCACCGCGTCTCTCGAATGATCCGACAGGCCGACCGGCACGCCGAACGCGGCCTTGAGCGCAGGCACGACCCGGACGTTCAGCGACTCGAGCGGTGCCGGATACGCGGCGGTGCACTGCATCAGCACCAGGCCCGGATTGCCGGTGGCGCGAAACACGTCCACCATTTCGGCGACCTCGTCCAACGTGGCCGTCCCGGTGGACACCAGCACCGGCTTGCCTTTCGCCGCCGTGTGGCGCAGCAGCGGGTAATGCGTCATCTCGTAGGAGGCGACCTTGAAGGCCGGCACGTACGGATCGAGCGCGTCGACCGATTCCTCGTCGAACGCCGACGCCAGGAAGACGACCTGACGCGCACGGCAATGCTCGGCAAGCGCCGGGATCCAGCCGAACGGCACCTCCAGCTCGGCAATCACGTCAAAGATCGACTTCTGCACACCCAGATAGTCACTGAGACCGGCCGACCGCGGGTAGAGCCGCTCGGCCCTGAAGATTTGGAACTTCACGGCATCCGCTCCGGCGTCCGCAGCGGCGTCAATCAGGCAACGGGCCTGTTCCAGGCTGCCGTTGTGGTTGCTGCCGGCCTCGGCGATGACGAAGCACGGCCGTCCGTCCCCGACCTCGCGCGCGCCGATCTGGATCTGCGGGATCATGGCCTCGACCTCCAGGCCTGGTCGCGTCCACCGCTATCGGCCACAGCAGGGCTCCTTGGCCTCGTCGCCGTACACGCGGCCGCAGCGGGTCTTCACACACTCGGCGTACCGCCTGAACACCGGCTTGATGGCCGGCCCCTTCAGGAAGCCCTTCACCGAACCCGCACGCCAGGCGTCCGCGACGCGAGCCAGGGCGGCGTCGAACGCGGCGACCGTCTCGTCCAGGACACCCTCGTCGTGAGCGGGCGTCGGATACAGCATGCCCTGAGTCAGCACGCCTTCCGCGACCAGCTCCTGCATCAGAAGCGTCTTCCATTCGAGCATGCGGGCTTCGGGAAGCCCCTTCCACCCGAAGAGCAACAGGCAGGGATATCCGATCATGTATAGGTGCTCCTGTAGGCCGTGTCGATCGATGATGCCCTGCAGGCGCGTCTTCAGGATGGCACCGCGCTTCCAGTTGCCTTCGATGACGTTGTCGCGCTCGAAGATGTCGAGCGTCGCGATCATGGCCGCCAGGCTGCTACTCTCCGCGCCGTGCGTCGTCGACACGAGGAACACCCGGTCACCCGACACGCGCGACCCGCCGAGCGACATGATGTCCCGCCGCCCCGAGAGCGCGCAGGCCGAAAAGCCATTTGCGAGACCCTTGCCCCACACGCTGAGGTCCGGCTCGACGTGGAAGTACTCCTGTCCGCCGCGCAGGGCCCACTTCAAGCCGGACACCGTCTCGTCGAACACCAGGACGACCCCGTGACGGGTGCAGAGGTCACGCAGGCCCTCGAGGAAACCGTCCACCGGCGGATCGAACTTGACGGGCTCGAGCATGACGCACGCCAGATCGTCGCCCTCCTCGGCGACGATTCGCTCGATCGACGCGAGGTCGTTGTAGTGAAAGAGGCGGGTCAGGCGCTTGTGCTCGTCGGGGATGCCCAGGCTGGCTTCGGTCGTGCCGATGAACCAGTCGTCGTAGCTGAAGAACGGATGCTCGACGGGGACCGCCACGAGGCGGCGGCCGGTGAACGCGCGCGCGAGCTTCACGGCGGCCGTGGTCGCGACCGATCCGTTCTTGCAGAACTTGACCATGTCCCCGCCCATGGCCGCCAGGAACCGCAGCGCGGCGGTGCGCTCGAGCTCGCTCGGTCGGATGAAGTTCACGCCGTCGGCGATGGTGTCGGACACGGCCTGGCACACCTCGGAATGGCCATGGCCGAGGCAGACCGAGGTCAGGCCCATGCCCCAGTCGATGTACCAGCGGCCGTCGCAGCCGAGCACCCGACAGCCACGCCCCTTCAGAATCGTGGCGGGTGTGTTGCTCGGAAACTGGTCGGCGCCCTTGCTGTACGTGTGACAACCGCCGGGAATGAGATCGAGTAGCGGTACCTTCGATGTGGAGGAACTCACAGTCGTTGACATGGTGCGTCCATCCGGCCGGTGAAGCCGGCTCTCTGGGTCAGTACAATCGCGCCGGCACGACGTACGCCCTCACGAGGTTCGTCAGATCTGCTCGCGAGTCGAGAAAGGCAATGATTCGATCGAGCGGAAGCCGGGGTGCGCAATCCGCCAGGTGCGCGTAGACCTCGCGGCAGAGGATGAGGTCCTCCGGGTAATCCACGGTCAGGCGCAGATCGAGGCGTTCCAGCGAGGCGGGTACCGGCCGCACCTCGAGCTTGAACTCGTCACGGTGTTCCCGCACGTACAGGCTGCACAGCTCCGAGCGGTGGCGCTCGTCGCCGCGTGCGTGAGATCGCTGAAGGGATTCCAGCGTGTAGATTTCGAAGTGCGCACCCTCCGGTACGCCGTCGATGACCGTCACGTCGTTACCGCGTTCGACGTGCGCGCGCCAGACGTCCGGAATGGCCTCCCAGTACGTGAACGGCGATTCCGTCGTCACGCGAAACACATCCGTTCCGCCGGCGACCTCGCCGCACTGGATCAATCGCTGCAGCACGTCGCGCTCGCTCCCGGTGATCGAGCGCACGCCCAGCCGGCGCGCCGCGGCGTGGAACGCATCGTTGCCCGCGCCCTTCGGACACGCCAAGCACGACGTCGCCAATCGCCGGCTCGGTCGCGAAGCATCGCCACCATGTGATCGAGCACCGACACGCCCCGCTCGATGTCCAGCAACTGCAGCGGCTTCCCGTAGAGACGCGCCCCGTTCACCCGGCACGCCAGCGCCGCCACCAGCTTCCGCTTGCCGCTCATGCCAGCATCTCCTCGCACACGGCCTGACCAACCCCCACGTCCGCCGAGAGCCTTCGTCCAATCGCGGCGTCGGCTCCAGAGCGGACGACGACCTGCCTCGACAGCGGTCCTCAGAAGCGTGACGTCTCCCTCGCCCACGGTCGTCCCGGCCGCGATCGCCCGCGTCGCCACGACCACCTTCAGCGCCCGGTCACGATAGGCGCGCTCGGCGTCGGAAGATCCAGCGAGGTCGAGCCCAGCGCATCCTCCGCCGCCCGGACGCGCGCGACGTAGCGCGCGAACGCCTCGGGCGCCAGCGCCGACACGAAGTCCTCCAAACGCAGCGCGCGGTCGAGCGTCAGGTGCTTCTCGATGGCCGCGACGCCGAGCGGCAGTGCGAGCAGACCGAGCCAGCCGGCCTCGTCCGCGGCGCCATCGGCGTGGTCCATGAACCCCAGCGCCAGGCCGGGAAACCGCGTGCGCCACGCCTGCAGCCGCCGGAGGTGGTTCGACGCGACGGGCGTGGGCTCGGCCTGGAACCCGTACATCATCGTCAGCCGCGCCACGTGCGCCTCGTGGCGCCGCACGAACGCGGCGACCTCGTCGGGCTCGATGCCGCCGACCGAGAAGTAGACCCTCGGCGCGCGCGACAGCGCGTCGGCCACGAGCCCGTGGTTGAAGAAGTCGGTCGAGTGCACCTTCACCGCGGCGGCGCCGCACGCGAGCGCCACGTCGAGTGAGCGCGGGCCGAAGACGTCGAAGGCCAAGCCGATTCCGCGCGCCGCCGCCTCGTCGCCCACCGCCCGCCACGCCGCGTCGGGCATCTCGAGGCTGGAGAACAGACCGTGGTGCACGTAGCTCGGCGTGGCCAGCTCGTCGGCGTACACGATCTGGAACTTGACGAGGTCGGCGCCGGCCGCGGCCGCGGCGCCGACGAAACGACGGGCAAGCGACGGATCGCCCTCGTAGCCCTGCGCGACCTCGGCGATGATGTCCACGTGTGCCATACGGATCGACCCTTCAACGCGCGCGCGCAGCGCTCCAGCGTTCCGGATGCACGAAGTCCTCGCCGCTTCGATCGAATGCCGCGAGCTCCGCGACACGGGCGGCCCCGAGCGCGGGCCGGGCCGAGGCGAGCAACGCCGTCTCCAGCTCCTCGCCGGTGCCGACGCCGACGACCACGACGTCCACGCCCGGCGTGTCGAGCGCGAAGCGGATGGCCAGCTCGGGCAGCGCCCAACCGCGATCGCGCGCTTCGCCCTCGAGCCGATCGACGGCCTCCGCGACCGCCGGGGGCAGCAGGCCGAGCGCCGCACGGCGCGCCGTGAGCAGCCCCTTGCAGAGCACGCTGCGCGCGACCAGCTCCTGCCCGGGGCGCTTCCCGCCGGCGACCGCGCGCACGACCGCCTGGTTCAGCAGGCTGTGCTCCACCTGCACGACGTCCACCCATTCCTGCGATAGAGCTGCTTCGGCGGCCTCGACGCCGTAGGTGGACGCGCCGGCGCGCGCCGCCAGACCCGCGCGCTTGACCGCTTCAAAGGCGGCGCCAATCGAAGGCTCGCACAGATCCGATGTCTCCGCGCTGTGCAGCAGGACCGTGTCCACGCGCTCCACGCGCAGCCGTTCGAGCGACGCCCGGACCGCCGCCACCAGCGCGTCACGTCCAGACCTGGCCTCCGCCGCCGAGACCTTGGTCGCCACGCGCACGCCGCCTTGCGCCAGACGCGTGGCCACCGTGCCGAGCGCCCGCTCGCTGTCGCCGTACGCCGCGGCCGTATCGACGTAGCGCACGCCGCGGTCCAGCGCGGCCTCGATCAACTCGACGCCGGTCGATCCGACCTGCCCGAGCCCATAGCCCGGCACGAAGGTCGCGGTGCCGATGCCGAGCGCGGCGGTCATGGGCGGAGGCACTCCTCCAGCGTGTCCACCACGCGGTCGATGTCCTGATCGGTCAGGTCCGGGAACATGGGCAGCGAGATCGCCTCGCGGTAGTACCGGACGGAGACGGGCATGCGGGCCGCCGCGTCGCGGTTGTCGGCCCGGTCGCGGTAGTAGCTGTTCATGAACACGGGGCGGTAGTGCACCTGCAGGCTCAACCCCCGCCGGCGGCACCGCTCGAACAGCTCCCGCCGGCTCACCGGCCCGTCGTCGAACGGCACGCGCGCGACGTACAGATGGTACGCGTGGCGGACGCCGGGCCGCTCGGCGGGCGGGCGCACGACGGGGCGCGCCGCCAGGCGCTCGGCGTAGGCGGCGGCAATCGCCCGGCGCCGATCGACGAACCGGTGCAGCCGCTTCAGTTGCGAGAGGCCCAGCGAGGCCTGCAGGTCGGTCAGCCGGTAGTTGTAGCCGAGGTCGACCATGTCGTAGTGCCAGGGGCCGTCCCACTCCGCGATGCGCTCCGGGCCGCGCACCGTGCCGTGGCTGCGCAGGCGCGCGGCGCGCTCCGCGACGGCAGAGTCGTTCGTGAGCACGGCGCCTCCCTCACCCGTGGTGATGTGCTTCACAGGGTGGAAGCTGAGGATCGAGACGTCGGCGTGGGCGCAGGATCCGACCTTGACGCCGCCGTCGTAGGTGCCGCCCATGGCGTGGCACGCGTCGTCGACGAGCGACAGGTCGTAGCGGTCGGCGAGCTGGCGCAGGGCGGGCCAGTCGCACGCATGGCCGCCCATGTCGACGCCAACGATCGCCCGCACGCGGCGGCCAGCCGCCCGCAGCTTCTTCACGTGATGCTCGACGTCGTTGGGATCGACCGTCAGCGACGTGTCGTCGATATCCACGAAATACGGCTCGGCGCCGACGTAGGCGGCGCAATTCGCCGAGGCCAGAAACGTCACGGCCGGCACGAGCACGACGTCGCCGGCGCCCCAGCCGAGGCTCATCGCCGCGAGGTGCAACGCCGCCGTGCCGTTGCTGCACGCTACGGCGTAGGCGACGCCGAACTCGGCCGCGATGGCCTGCTCGAACCGCTCGACGGCCGGCCCCTGCGTGAGCCAGTCGCCCCGCAGCGTCTCCACGACGGCCTGGACGTCGGTCTCGTCGATCGACTGCCGGCCGTAGGCCAGTGGCCTCGGCTTGCCCGGATCCGTCTTCCCTGACGCGCTCATGTCTCCGTCCTAGCCGCCGACGATGAAGCTGGGCTCGGTGGGCTTGGGCATCACGTCGATAGAGGGATCGGCCTCGACCATCTTCACCAGATCCGTGATCTCTTCGTCCTTGAGGAACCAGCTGTTCGAGTCGCTGCTGTAGCTGAAGCCGTCCTTGCAGGGGTGGCCGCCGGGCCGCCCGGCCAGGTAGTCCTTGCGGTTCCAGAACGAGTGCGAGGGCTGAATGACGAAGTGGTCCTCGTACTCGAGCGTCATGCGTGCGTCGTCCTCGGGCACCATCGTCTCGTGCAGCTTCTCCCCCGGCCGGATGCCGATGATCTCCTGCTTGCAGCCGGGCCCGCAGACGCGGGCGAGATCGGTGATCTTCACGCTGGGGATCTTGGGCACGAAGATCTCGCCGCCCTGCATCTCGTCGAGGGAGCGCAGCACGAAATCCACGCCGTGGTCGAGGGTGATGAGGAACCGCGTCATCCGGGCGTCGGTGACCGTGAGACGGCCCGACGCGCGCTGCGCCAGGAAGTACGGGATCACGCTGCCCCGGCTGCCCACGACGTTGCCGTAGCGGACGACGCTGAACCGCGTGCGGTGCATGCCGGAATAGGCGTTGGCCGCGACGAAGAGCTTGTCGGAGCACAGCTTCGTGGCGCCGTACAGGTTGATCGGGTTGGCGGCCTTGTCGGTGCTGAGCGCCAGCACTTTCTGGACGTTGCAGTCCACGGCCGCGTCGATCAGGTTGGCCGCCCCCATGATGTTGGTCTTGATCGCCTCGAGCGGGTTGTACTCGGCGGTCGGGACCTGCTTGAGCGCCGCGGCGTGGACGACGACCTGCACGCCGTCGAGCGCGCGGTAGAGGCGGTCGCGGTCGCGCACGTCACCGATGAAGAACCGCACGTTCGGGAAGCG
This sequence comes from uncultured Acidobacteriota bacterium, assembly GCA_963812185.1. Lineage (GTDB taxonomy): Bacteria > Acidobacteriota > Vicinamibacteria > Vicinamibacterales > JAHECP01 > JAHECP01. The sequence goes on along the minus strand of CAWEUE010000004.1, from coordinate 631,331 downwards.
GTCGACCGGGTATTCCTGCCGCATCTGGAACTGCTTGAGCTCGTCGCGGCTGTAGATGACCAGGCGCGACGGCCTTGCGCTCTGCAGCAGGCGCTTGACAAAGCGCTTGCCGAACGAGCCGGTGCCGCCGGTCAGCAGGATGTTGGCGCCTTCGAAAGTCACGCTTGCTGCTCCTTCGTGTCAGGGGCCGGCGCACCGGAGCCGTGGGCGCCGTCGATACGGTATCCGGCCTTCACCGCGTCGTCCCGGAACATGCGGACGGTGTCGAGCGAGAAGTCGGAGAGGTCCTTGCCGACGAGCGGCAGCTTCTTCAGGAGGTCGTTGGTCACGGTGATGACGTGGCAGCCGGCCTCGTCGGCGTGGAAGATGTTCAGGAGCTCGCGCGGGCTGGCCCAGATCAGCTCGGTGCGGGGCCGCGCGCGCACCCGCGCGACGGCCTCGCGCACCATCGGCACCGGGTCGCGGCCGGTGTCGGCGATGCGGCCCGCGAAGAGCGACACGAACGCCGGCGCGTCGCCACGCAGCGCGGCGACGACCGCGTCCACCTGCTCGACCGTCATGACGGCGGTGACGTTGAGGAACACGCCGGCGGCGGAGAGACGCGAGATAAGGGGCCCGGAGAACTCGCGGCGCGTGTTCGTCACGGGGATCTTCACGTTGACGTTCGGCCCCCAGGACGCGATCTCGCGCGCCTGCGCCTCCATCTCGTCGAAGTCGTCGGAGAAGACCTCGAACGAGATGGGCCGGTCGGCCACGACGGTCAGCACCTCGCGCGCGAACCGGCGGTAGTCATCGACGCCCGCCTTGCGCATGAGCGTCGGGTTCGTCGTGAAGCCCTTGATGAAGGGGTTACGCGCCATCGCCGCGATGCCCTCGAGGTCGGCGCCGTCGGCGAAGACGCGGACGTTCAGTCGGTCGAGCACGGACATCAGCTCGCTCCTCGTCAAATCCAGAACACGCGGTCGGGCGGCACGCCCGCCGCGTCCAGACGCGCGCGGACGGGTTCGGCCTCGCCGAACGACATCACGACGAGGCGGTCGAAGGCCTCCTCCGTCCTGACCTGCCCTTCCAGCCATCCGGCCGGGTGGACCGGCACGCCGAAGAACCCGACGCGCTCGTCGTCCACCACGCCGACGAGCTGGAGGTCGGTCCCCTGCAGGCAGATGTAGCCGATCTCGGCGACTTCCCCGCCGCCGAAGAAGACGATGCGCTTGCCGTGCGGCGCGGCGCCATCGCACTCGGCCGACAGCTGCTCGAAGCTCTCACGGATCCGGTCGCGGGCCTGCTTGTAGAACCGCACGTTGTGCTCGAGGATCTCGCGCGACATGCGCGCCTTCTCGGCGATGCCGGCGGGCGTGAGCAGGTAGCGGACGCGGTTCGGCTTCACGTGGATGATGCGGATGAAGCCGCGGTGCACGAGCTTGCGGACGAGCAGGTTCGTGAGACCCAGGGCGATGCCCAGGCTTCGCGACAGCGTCCGCTGCGACACACCATCCCCGTTCTCCAGCTGGGAGAGGATCCGGTGCGTGTATTCGTCGTGGGAAGTCACGCGGTGTGCGAAGGCACTTCGTGCCTCTCGCTTACAGGCAGCGAGGGCGGGACGGCTGGGAGGGGACGTCGTTCACCGCGTGAACACCTTGAGGCGTTCACACAATGAACGTAATCGTTCACACGGTGAACGATCTAGTGGACGCCGAGCTGGATGCGCGGTATTTTCAAAGGAAATCAGCCGTTCACGCAATGAACGGCGTAATTGTGCCCCGTTCTGCCGGGGTCTGTCAAGGAAAACCGGTCGCTAGCCCACGGTAGAAGGCCCCGATCACCCCCGCCACCTCCCCCAACTGCGCCTCGGTCAGCTCGGCGTAGATGGGCAGCGCCAGCACCTCGAGCGCGGCGGCCTCGGACACGGGACAGTCCCCCGCCCGATACCCGAGCGGCGCGAAGCACGGCTGCACGTGCAGCGGCACGGGATAGTAGACCTCGCAGCCGATGCCGGCCTTGACGAGGTGGTCCTTCAGGGCGTCGCGCCGCGGGACGCGGACGACGTACTGATGATAGATGTGCCGGTAACCCTCGGGCTCGACGGGCGTCGCCACGCCGGGCACGGCGCCGAGCAGCTGGTTGTAGCGCGCGGCATTCGCGCGCCGCGCGTCGTTCCACGCGGTCAGGTGCGGCGCCTTCACCCGCAGCACGGCGGCCTGCAGCTCGTCGAGCCGGAAGTTGCCGCCCACCTCGTGGTGGTAGTACCTTGGGCTCCATCCCGTGCACGCGCAGCCGCCGCACCTTCTTCGCCAGCTCGCCGTCGTTCGTCGTCACCATCCCAGCGTCGCCGAACGCGTTCAGGTTCTTGCTGGGAAAGAACGAAAAGGCCCCGAGCTCGCCCATCCCGCCCGCCGGCCGGCCCTTGTACGTCGACCCGATCGCCTGGCACGCGTCCTCGATGACGGCGATGCCCTTCGGCCGCGCGATGGCGAGGATGGCGTCCATGTCGGCGCACAGGCCATAGAGATGGACCGGGATGATGGCCTTGGTCCGCGGCGTGATCGCGCGCTCGACCGCCGCGGGATCGAGGTTGCAGGTCACGGGGTCGATGTCCACGAACCTCGGCGTCGCGCCCACGCGGACGACGGCGCCGGCGGTGGCGAAGAAGGAGAACGTGCTCGTGACGACCTCGTCGCCGGGCCCGACGCCGAGCGCCATCAGCGAGACGATGAGCGCATCGGTGCCCGACGAGACGCCGATGACGTGGCCGACGCCGAGCAGCGCGCCGAGCTCCCGCTCGAGCGCCTCGCCCTCGGGACCGAGGACGAAGCGCTGGCTGTCGCACACACGCGCGACGGCGGCCAGGATGTCTTCACGGAGCGGAGCGAACTGGGCTTTGAGATCTAGGAGTGGGACCATAGGAATTGCCGATTGCCGATTGGCGATTGCCGATTGGGCCGGCTGAAGCCGGCCCCCACGTACTACCGCCCCTGCTACCTTATCCTCGCCTTGATGGCGGCGCGGGTTTCGCGGTCGGCGTCGCGGCGCTTGACGGTCTCGCGCTTGTCGTACGTCTTCTTCCCTTTCGCGAGGCTGATGGCGAGCTTGACGCGGCCCTTCTTGAAATAGAGCCGCACGGGCACGAGCGTCATGCCGCGCTCGACGGTCTTGCCGATGAGCTTCCGGATCTCCTCGGCGTGCAGCAGGAGCTTGCGCCGGCGCGTGGGCTCGTGGTCGGCGTAGCCCCGGTGGCTGTACGCGCTGATGTGCACGTTGTAGGCGTACACTTCCCCGCCCTCGACGCGGCAGTAGCTGTCGCGCAGGTTGACCCGCCCCTCGCGGATGGCCTTCACCTCGGTGCCGACGAGCACCACGCCCGCCTCGAAGGTCTCGAGGAGGTGGTAGTCGTGCGACGCCTTGCGGTTCTCGGCGACGATCTTCTGTGCTTTCTCGCGATCGGTAGTCATCGGTCAGAACGATGATAGATACCATGAACTAGGGCCGCGCGGAAGCGGACACCGCCCGGGCGGACCGCCCTACTCGAGGGCGACGACCGCGGCGCGCAGCTCTGCAATGTGCACGGCCCTGATGCGCGTGCCCGGCGCCAGCAGGGGGTCGGTGAACGCAGGCGGGACCCGCCCCAGCGCGGCGTACACCTGCGACAAGGCGGCGCGAAGCTCGATGATGTGCCGCGCCCGGATCGGCGTGAGGCCCCTCAGAAGGTCCGGTGCGGTCCACTGATACCCCGCGAGGCCGACCCTGGCGCGCAACGCGTCGATACGCGAGCGCAGCTCGGCGACGTGAACGGCCCGGATCGGGGTCGAGCCCGGCACGAGCGTGTCATCGGTGAACGGCCGGTACGAGACGACCCAGATCGTCGCCGTGCTGGACGCGACCGCGCCGGCAACGTTGGAGACCCTGACCCAGTATTGCGTCGTGCTCCCGAGCAGCGGTGTCACGTACGTGCTCGAGGTGGCTCCGGAGATCGGGCTCGACGTCACCCCGCTGGCGCCCACGTACCACTGGTACGACAAGGCGAGGCCGGACGCAGCCACGCTCAGGCTCGTCGCGTGCGCCATCTGGATCGTCTGGCTCTGCGGCTGGCCCGCCGGGGCGATGGTCGGCGTCGTCGCGACCGAGACGTTCGCGAAGTTCGAGTCCACGGCGCCATAGGCGTTCGACACGCGCACCCAGAAGCTCGTCGTCTGCGCCAGGCTCGGCGTCGTGAACGTGCTGGACGTCGCGCCAGCGACGGGATTGCCCGTCGCGCCGCTCGCGCCAACGTACCACTGGAAGGTCAGCGCCGACGCGGTGACGTTCAGGTTCGCTGTCTGCCCCGCGGCGATGAGCTGGCCCTGGGGCTGCACGCTGATCGTCGGCGCGGCGCTGCAGGAACGGAGCGCCCTGTCTACGTTCAGGCGGCCGCCCGTGACGGTCACGCCCGACAGGGACGCGATGCGGTCGACGCTGTTGAGCAGGTCGCCCTTCAGCTCCGCGGTGGTCAGCGAACACCCGGCCAGGACCAGCGCCGCCGCCCCGGCAACGTGCGGCGTGGCCATGGAGGTACCGCTATCGTATACGTACTGGTTGCTCGGGTAGGTCGACCCGATATCCACACCCGGAGCGCCGAGGTGCACCGAAGTCGCCCCGTAGTTGGAGAACAGCGCGCGGGCGTCCTGGTTGTCGGTGGCCGCCACGGCCACGACGTTCGGCGCCGCGTAGCTTGCCGGGTACTCGGGGGAGACGTCGTCGTTTTGGCCGACACCCTGGGCATCGCCGTTGCCGGCCGCCGCGACGAAGAGCATCTCCTGGCTGTTGGCCGCCGTGATCTCGTCGAGCAGCGCCTGGGAGAACCCCCCGCCGCCCCAGCTGGCGTTCAGCACGCGGACGTTGGCGCCGGACGTTCCGGCAAACGCCGCCTTGGCCTGGATCGCGAAGTCGATGGCGCCGATCGCGTCGGACGTGAGCCCGCTGCCCGTGGAGTCCAAGAACTTGATGGCCATGATGCTCGCCGTCCAGTCGACCCCCGTGACCCCGGCGGCGTTGTTTCCAACGGCTCCGATGGTGCCGGCCACATGGGTCCCGTGCCCGAAATCGTCCATGGGGTCGCAGGTCCCGGTGATGGCGTTGTAGCCATGCGTGCCCCCCGCGCAGGTGACAGGGCTTCCGCCGATGGTCACCGTGAACCCGGACGGCGCCGACCACATGTTGGCCGCCAGATCGGGGTGCGTGTAGTCCACGCCGCTGTCGATCACCGCCACGACATTGGATCGCGAGCCGGTCGTCAGGCCCCACGCGGCGGCGGCGGAGATGTCGGCGCCGCTCGTGCCGGCCACGCCTTGAATCGTCTGGCCGGTGTTCCGGAGACCCCACAGAAGCGGGAAGAAGGTGTCGTTGGGCACGACGCTCTGCGCCACAGTCTGCATCTGGACCGTCGTGCCCGGATAGGCGTGAATGACGTAGTTCGGCTCGGCGTACGCAACTTCGGAACGCTGGCGCAGAAACGCGAGCAGCGCGCCCGTCCCGCGGCTCCGTGAGCGGAACAGACGGAAACCGACCCGCCCGATCGGCTCGTTGGTCTCGGCGGCCGCCTGCGCCGCCACCCGGGCGAGCGCGGCCGCCGCCATGCCCGGACGGAACCTGACCAGCACCTCCCCGGCGACCGCCTCGCGCCCGTCGACCATCACGGTCGGCAGCCCGCGGACGCGCTGGGGCGCCTGCGCGAAGGCCGTCAACCCGAGCAGCACGCCGCCCGCGCAGGCCGCCAGCGCGACCCCCCGCCACGCGCCTCGATCGCCGACGGGCAGCCGGCGCTCCGCGCCCGGTGACATGTGTCGGTCCCTTCTCCCAATCTGCGCGTTCAGCCGCAATCCGTGCTCAGCCTGGCGCGCCGTCCTGGCGGACCTTCACGAGGCGAGCGGCCAGCAGCACGGCCTCCACGAGGCTCGAATGATCTGCAAGGTCCTTGCCGGCGATGTCGAAGGCGGTGCCGTGATCGACTGACGTCCGCACGATCGGCAGGCCGAGCGTCACGTTGACCGACCGGCCGAACGCCACGCACCTTGATGGGAATCAGCCCCTGGTCGTGGTAGCAGGCGACGACGGCGTCGAACTCGCCGCCGATGGCGCGCACGAAGACGGTGTCGCCCGGCAGCGGCCCGGACACGTCCACGCCCCGGCCGCGGCACGCGGCGATGGCCGGCTCGATCGCCGCCTCCTCCTCGCGGCCCATCAGGCCGTGCTCGCCGGCGTGCGGGTTCAGGCCCGCCACGGCCACGCGCGGCCGCGCGTAGCCGAACCGCGGCAGCTCGGCGGCGGTGAGGCCGATGATGTCCTCCATCAGCTCGCGCGTGAGGACGCGCGGCACCTCGGCCAGCGGCACGTGCACGGTGGCCAGCACGACGCGCAGCGCGTCGGAGTAGAACATCATCGCCGCGCGCCGCGCGCCGGTGAGGTGCGCCAGCAGATCGGTGTGCCCCTTCCACCGGAGACCGGCGAGCGCGAAGGCCTCCTTGTTGATGGGCCCGGTCACCACCGCCCCGACACGCCCGGCCACGGCGTCGGCGACGGCCGTCACGATCGTCTCGTAGGCGGCGCGGCCGGCCTCGGCCGACAGCGCGCCGGGCGTGAACCGCCGCGCGGCCTCCTCCGGCGACGGCCCGTAGATCACGGGCTCGCACACGCCCCGCACGCGCGGATCGGCCGCGGCCTTGGCCGCGATCTCGGGGCCGATGCCGGCGGGGTCGCCGGCGGTGATGGCGAGGCGGGGCAAAGACATGGCGGTCAAGAGTGCACACGGTGCACGGAGGTGCACGGGGTGCACAAGGTGCGAGGTGGCGCGATGGCTTCGATGGCGCGCGGCTTCATTCAAGGCTGGCGCGCAGCTTCATTCAAAGAAAGACGCGCCGCGGCGTCAGAAGGGGCGCCACCTGGCACCCGGTGCACCTGGTGCACCCCGTGCACCCTGTGCACTTCACGGCCGGGCTGAAGCCCGGCACTACGTACAGCTTATTGCTTTTCGAGCACGGCCATGTAGTGCGCCGAGTACACGCCCCAGCGCGAGCGCTCCAGCCGGCGCTCGAGCGGCGTCAGCCACCGGACGACCGCCGGGGGCACGAACTCGGGCAGGAACGTGAAGTGCTCCACGCGCCGGACGGGCAGGCCGGTGTACCGGGCCAGCCGGTGCGGCAGCAGCCACCGCTCCACGCCCTCGTCGATGCAGTTGAGCGCGGGGAAGAGATACCCCATGTAGAACCGGAACAGCCAGTTGCGCGTGTTGATCTCGTGCACGAAGAGGAGGCCGCCGGGCTTCAGCACGCGCGCCAGCTCGGTGAACGCGCGGCGCTGCGCCTCGATGGAGTCGAGGTGGTGCAGCACGTTGATGGTGTAGACGAAATCGAAGCGCGCGTCCTCGAACGGAATCTGCAGCACGGACCCGCGGCGGACCACCTCCGCCTCGGCGAAGAGACGCGCGGCGCTCTCGACCTGCTGGGCGGAGTCGTCCATGCCGACCACGTCGAAGCCGAGCTCCCGCATGCGCTTCACGTAGTGCCCCTGCCCGCACCCGACGTCGAGTCCGGCCAGGCGGACGCCCTTCGCCGCCAGCTCGTCCTGCATCAACCGGGTCTTGCGCGCGAGGAGGGCGAGGCGGCGGTCTTCCGGGATCTGCGCGTCGTACACGCCCGCGATGTGGTCGAAGTGCGCGGAGCCGGTCGCGCCGCCGCGGCGCGCCATGTGATACGCGAGAAACGCCGCGCCCAGCGCCATGGCCAGGCCGGCGGTCGCCGCGCGCACGGTGAACACGACGAGCGTCGCCGTGGCCGCGTCCAGGCCGTCGGCCTGCAGGGCGCGCATCAGCGACGCGCCCACGACCAGCACGCCGCCCGGCGCGAGCACGGCGGCGCCGGCCAGCGTCGCGCGCGCGAACATGGCCTCGGCCGCGCCGAGCGGCACGCCGCCGGTCCACGCCCGCGCCAGCAGCCACAGCCCGGCGCCCGGCAGAACCCACGCTCCGAGGCTCAGCACGAGCGCGACGAGAAACGACGCGCGGCCGGCCAGCCGCCGGGCCCCGGCGTCGGTCACCGACGGCGCCTCGCGCCACACGAGCCGCGCCACGAACCGCGCGCCGCCGCGCGCCGCGCGCACGCCCGCCCACCGGACGGGCTCGATCGCCGCGGCCACGAGCAGCACGGCCGCCAGGCCCGCCAGCACGCTGCGCGGCCCGGCCAGCGCGCCGGCCAGGACGACGAGCGCCAGCACGTCGAAGCCGCGCCCCCAGACGCTGACGAGCGCCATGGGCTCGGCCGCCGCGACGCGCCGCTGCCGGGCCACCAGTCCGCGCACGAGCACCTCGCCGCCGAGCAGCGGAACCAGGAGCAGGCTCAGCCCGCCGAGATAGGCGACGACGGAATCGCGCAGCGGCACGTAGACCTGCGCGCGGCGCAGCAGGAAGACCCAGCGCAGGCCGCGCAGGCCGAGCGACGCGAGGGTGAGGCCGATCGCGACGCCGAGGCCGAGCCAGTGAGCGCGCGGGATGGCGCGCCAGGGCACGTCCACCTGCCAGAACAGGTGCAGGGTCGCGACCGCGCCGGCCACGACGGCGGCGACGCCGGAGGCCGCGAGCACGAGGAAGACGAGCGGCCGCGGCGCGGACGCGGGCGCCGCCGTCAACGAGGCCGCTGGGGAGGGGTCGGTCGGCATTCGGTGGGTAAGAGTAGCGTACGGGAGCCGGCTGCCGCCTTCGCCAAGGCTCCGGCGGCCAAGGAAGCCGTGCGCGACACCGTGGGAGAGGGCCGGCTAGAGCCGGCCCCCACAGCTGCAGCCCGCGCCGCAGCCGTCGAGGCCGCAGCCGCCGTGCGAGCAGTCGCCCTCGTCGGCGCAGCCGCCGCGCGTCACGCCCTTGCCGTTCGGCAGCTCGTAGCGCAGGCAGCACTTGAGGCGCCCGCACTGGCCGGAGAGCTTCGACGGGTTCAGGCTGAGCTGCTGCTGCTTGGCCATCTTGATCGAGACGGGCGCGAAGCCGTTCAGCCAGGTGGTGCAGCAGAGCGGGCGGCCGCAGGGGCCGTAACCGCCGAGCATCTTGGCCTCGTCGCGCACGCCGATCTGGCGCATCTCGATGCGGCAGCGGAAGTGCGAGGCCAGCTCACGGACCAGCTCGCGGAAGTCCACGCGGCCCTCGGCCGTGTAATAGAAGATGAGGCGCGAGCCGTCGAAGAGCTGCTCGACGCGCGTCAGCTTCATGGCCATGGCGCGCTCGCGGATCTTCATCAGGCAGACGCGGTGCGCGTCCTGCTCGCGCTGCCGCTGCCGGAAGCGCGTCAGCACGTCGTCCTTGCTCGCGCGGCGGACCAGCGTGTGGTCGGAGTCGGCGGGAGGCTCGCGGCGGGGCGCCAGCTCGGGCGCCAGCGGGATCACGGTGCCCACCGCGATGGTGCCGTTGCCCTGGACGACGACGGGGTCGCCCGGCCGGGGCGGGTCGTCGAGGGCGAACTCGGGCAGCAGGAAGCTCTGGTACCGGCTGACCGGCGAGAACTTCACGCTGACGAACGGGCGAACAGTCCGGCCGTCCATCGGACCCCCACAACTATGTAAACGCGGCAGAGCTCGTTACAGCTCGACCGCGAGCCAGTCCGCCACGACCTTGGGGCTCGCGTTGCGATCGAGCGCCGCGAGCGCCCGGTCGACCGTCGCGAAGGCCCGGAGCGCCCGGTCGGCGTTCCAGGTGTGCAGCAGCGCCTCCAGATCCGCGCGCAGGTCGGCGTTCGCCAGCCAGCGGTCGTCGGCCGCCGACGCGAGCACGCCGAGGTCTCGCACGAGCGAGGCCATCGCGCGCAGCTTGCGCCCGAGCGCCTCGCGCTCGCCGCGCCCGCCGCCCGACGCGAGCTCACGCGCGAGCGCGAGCCGCTCCACGGCGTCGCGCGGCGTGAGGGCGCCGGCGAGCAGCCGCGCGGCGGCCGCGCGCGCGTCGGTCACCTCGGCCGACCCGCCCTCGAGCGCCCGGCCGACGCTGCCGTCGGCGGCGGCCGCGGCCGCGTGCGCGTCGGCCTCGGAGTACTTGTGGCGCGAGACGAGCACGCCGGCCACCTCGGCCTCCGTGAGCCGCCCGAAGCGGATGCGCTGGCACCGCGAGCGCACCGTGGGCAGCAGCACGTCGGGCCGGCTCGTCACGAGCACGAACGTGGAGGCGGGCGGCGGCTCCTCGAGCGTCTTGAGGAGCGCGTTCTGCGCCTCGGCGTTGAGCGCCTGCGCCTCGTCGACGATGACCACCCGCCGGCGGCCCTCGAACGGCCGGTAGGCCGCCCGGTCGATCGCCTCGCGGACGTCGTCCACCTTGATGGCGCCGCTGTCGCCGGGCGCGAGCTCGAGGACGTCGGCGTGCACCCCGCGCGCGATGCGGCGGCAGGCCGCGCACGCGCCGCAGGCGTCGGCCGGGCCGTCCTGCCCCGCGCCGGCCGGCAGATCCAGACAGTTCACGAGCTGCGCCAACGCCACGGCCGCGGCGCGCTTCCCCACGCCGTCGGGCCCCGCGAAGACGAGGCTCGGCGGCAGCGAGCCCCGCATGGCGGCGCGGGACAGCAGCTCGAAGAGGCGCCGATGGCCCGCCAGATCGCGAAAGGGCATGGGCGAGGCCATCGTATCATAGGGGCCCGGACGGCCCTGGAGGCAGTGATGCGTTACACACAGTTCGGCGACACCTATCTTGTCCGGCTCGACACCGGCGTGGACATTGCCGAGGCCATCGCCACGTTCGCGGCCGGCCAGCGCATCGACGCCGGCACGGTCACCGGCCTCGGCGCGGGCTACGGCTGGACGCTGGGGTACTTCGACCGCGCGGCCCGGGAGGTACAGACGCCAGACGTTCCCGGGCGAGTGGGAGCTCCTGTCGCTCCAGGGCAACCTGGCGATCAGGGAGGGCCGGCCGATCGCCCACGTCCACGTGGTGCTCGGCGGGCCCGACTTCCAGACGGTCGGCGGCCACCTCTTCGAGGGCCGCGTCGGCGCCACCTGCGAGCTGACCGTCCGGAAGCTGCCCGGCTACCAGCTACGGGTGCTGGACGAGGCTACGGGACTGTATTTGCTGAATCTCTGAGCCCTTGAGCCGTGAGACGACCGCGCGCGTCGGATCCCCGAGTCGGCGCGGCGGCCGGTGTCGCACCGTCGTCCCGGCCGACGGCTCGCGCGGAAAACAGGTCCTCCGGCGCGCGTCCTATCGATCCGCGCGTCGGCTGGGGTTTGTCGGGAGGACAGCCAGCAATCACGTGCAGCAACCGGGCAACGTAACCTTCCTTGTCGAAAGCGGCGCCGCCGCGCCCGGACCGCCTGCAGACCCGTTTTCGAGGCTGCGCCCCCGCGCGAGGTCGGACGGGCCGCCGTCGCGACACCGACCGCCGCGCCTCAGACCCTGAGCCTTCCGAAAGGGGGCTCCGCCAATCGAAGAAGAGCGCGCGGAGCGGAGCGGGGCGTAGGGGTCCCCGCGAGCGAAGCGCGCCAGGCGGGGTGCAGGGGGCCCCGCCGATCCAAGTGATGCCCGCGTCGGCGCCACCTGCGAGCTGACGATCCGCAAGCTGCCCGGCTACCAGCTGCGGACGCTGGACGAGGCGACAGGACTGTTTCTGCTCGACCTCTGACAATTGCCACGGAAGGACCACGGAAACCGCCACGGAAATCGCCACCGAAAGGCCGGCGGGGCCGTGCGCATAATGTTCGGGCCGCGTGGTGCCGACATACCCCGGGAGGAGACCTGGATGGCCGAGGAACTCAAGGAACCCGTCGACGACCGGGAGATGGAGGCGGAGTACACTCTCGAGTACGACGCGACGTGCCCGTTCTGCGGGGAGACCCTCAAGTCGCTCCAGGTCGTGCGCCTGCTCCGCTCCCGCGTGAACTTCACCTCGACCCTGCCGCGGCGCGGCCGCGTGATCGTCTGCCCGGAGTGCAAGAAGATCATCTCGGCCGAGCTGGCCGGCTTCGCGTAGGCGCGCGGCGCCGGCGCCCCGGCGCGATCATTCCGCTCGAGCCCACCGCCGCAGCCGGAAGCGTCCGGCCCCCGTGAGCCCCAGCACGAGCAGGACGACGAAGACCAGAGGCAGGGTCGGCACACCGGAGGCGACGGCAATCGTGTACGCGATGACGCCGGGACACCCGCTCCCGTCGTTCGCCTGGATGGTGACCAGGGTCGAGCCCAGCGTGGTCGGCGTCCCCGAGAGCAGGCCGCCCGACGAGAGCGAGAGACCGTCCGGCAGCGCGCCGCTCAACACCGTGAAGACGTACGGGCCGGTCCCGCCGCTCGCGGTGAGCTGCCGGCTGTAGGCCACCGCCACCGTTCCAGCCGGCAGCGTCGCCGGGCCGACCGTCACCACCGGGCACGTCGCCGCGGCGATGACGATCGTGTGCGCGATGACGCCGGGACATCCGCTCCCATCGGCCGCCTGGATGGTGACCGGAGTGGAGCCCAACGTGGTCGGCGTCCCCGCGATCAGGCCGCCCGACGAGAGCGTGAGGCCCGCCGGCAGCGCGCCACTCAACACCGTGTAGACGTACGGGCCGGTCCCGCCGCTCGCCGTGAGCTGCTGGCTGTAGGCCACCGCCATTCTTCCAGGGGGCACCGTCGCCGGGCCGACCGTAATCACCGGGCACGCCGCCGCGGCGATGACGACCGTGTACGCGATGACCCCGGGACACCCACTCCCGTCGGTCGCCTGGATGGTGACCGTGGAAGAGCCCAACGTGGTCGGCATCCCCGCGATCAGGCCGCCCGACGAGAGCGTGAGGCCCGCCGGCAGCGCGCCACTCAACACCGTGTAGACGTACGGACCGGTCCCGCCGCTCGCCGTGAGCTGCTGGCTGTAAGCCACCGCCACCCGTCCGGGGGGCACCGTCGCCGGGCCGACCGTGATCGCCGGGCACGCCGCCGCGGCGATGACGATCGTGTACGCGAGGGTGCCGGAACACCCGTTCCCGTCGGTCGCTCGGATGGTGACCGGGGTGGAGCCCAGCGTGGTCGGCGTCCCCGAGATCAGGCCGCCCGACGAGAGCGTGAGGCCCGCCGGCAGCGCGCCACCCGACACCGTGTAGACGTACGGGCCGGTCCCGCCGCTCGCCGTGAGCTGCTGGCTGTAGGGCACCGCCACCCGTCCGGGGGGCACCGTCGCCGGGCCGACCGTGATCGTGGGACACGTGGCTGTCAGGGTCGCGGTGGCCGGCGCGGCGTTGTTTCCGGTGTTGGTCTTCAAGTCGCCGGCCGAAATCGTGTTGGTATAGCTGCCCGCGGCCGCCGCGGTCACGTCGACCGTGATGGTGCAGGACCCTGAAGGAATCGTGCTCCCGTTCGCCAGGGTCACGGTGGTTCCGCCGGCCACCGCGCTGGCGGGGCCGCCGCCGCACGTGGTGGCCACGTTGGGCACGGCCGCGACCCGCACGATACCGGGCAAGGTGTCGGTGAACAAGGTGTTCAGGTTGATGTCAGACGCGTTGGGGTTGTTCAACGTAATGGTGAGCGTCGAGACGCCGCCCGGAGCGATGCTCGCCGGACTGAACGCCTTCGCGACCGTGGGGCGCACCGGCGGGCTGCACCCCGCGAAGGTCAATGACGCCGGGCCAGTCACCGTCGCATCGGTCGTCGCCAGGGCTCGGCCAGTCCAGCTTCCTCTGGTCATGGTGACGGCGGCACCCGAGAGGATGGTTCCATTGAATGTCGCATCCGTCATCGTCGAGCCCGCGGAGGTCTTCCAATACGAGTTGCACGCCTGCGCCGTGCCGCTCATGACCACCGACGCGCCGGTGAGCGTGAGGGCGCCCGCCCCGCCGGTCCCCACCCTGAAGATCCACACGTCGGTCGCGGTTCCGGCGAGCGTGAGAGTGACGCCGGCGCCTATCGTGGTCCCTGCGACGGAGCAGTAGACACCGGGCGCGAGCGTGGTGGTGGTGGTCGGAATGACGCCGTCGCATATCGGGTTCAGGGTGTCGATCGCGGTGAACGCGGCGTTGAAGTCGGTGACAACCGAACCGGCGACCGGCGTGTCGGTCGACCCCGTAATCGTGCATCCGGTGTTCGTGATCGAGGTGAAGGTGGAGCCCACGCTTCCGTTGATGGTGCTCCCAGTGCAGGTGACCGTCGCCGCAGTCGGGATGCCGTTCGTACCCAAGACCGTGTAAGGCGCCGCCGCACCCAGTGACGGCGCGGTCGCTTGCGCCCAGGCCGGAGAGCCCCCATAAAGGAGGGTGGCCAGACTCACGCCGGCGATGAGACACCGATTCGTGAGTGTCATGGCATTCCCTCGCGATATCCCCTCTCTGCTCACCAGCCGTGCACGGAAGAAGCAGGTAGGTTGAACCCACGTCCGCGGAACGACCGCGCGGCCGCCCTTGCGAGCACACCTGTCGGCGCGAGCCTCTGACGCGAGTCTATGAAAGGAGGGCGACCGGATCTGTGCAGTTGTGCACACCCGGGCGCCGACGGGTGCACTCCTTGGAGGAGTCTCACGACGCCGCGCACCCCGTACACACGAAAGGCCCGGAGGATGTCATCCCTCCGGGCCTTCTCGTTCGTCCGCCTTCGCTCCAGCGGAGCTACGGCGGACAGTTTTCGCTCCGCGAAAAGTGGCGGGGTCGACGAGACTCGAACTCGCGACCTCCGGCGTGACAGGCCGGCGTTCTAACCAACTGAACTACGACCCCGCAAGAACAAGTGCCTGGTGCTTAGTGCTTGGTGCCTAGTACGAGGAGGCGCCGTGACCGTCGATGGGGCGCGTCCTCATTCAAAGGCAACCCTCGGCTCTCGCAACCGCACGCACCAAGCACCAGGCACGAAGCACCAAGCACTAGCGTTGGTGGGCGGTACAGGGTTCGAACCTGTGACAGCCGGCGTGTAAGGCCGGTGCTCTACCACTGAGCTAACCGCCCGGACAGACCCAGCCGACTGCCTACCAAACATCCCATTATAGGGACGTTACGGGACTCCGTCAATCTCAGCCGAGGGCCTTCCACGCGAAGATGAGCATGACCGCGGCGAGCCCCATGACCGCGCGGTACTCGCGGTTCCGGCCCGCGCGCCGCCACGAGAAGCGGCGCGACGCGGCCGGCAGCCGGCCGTTCCGATAGCGATCGTAGGTGTCCCCGAAGGCCGAGCGCAAGAAGGCCTCCTCGGACCGGATCGCGGCGGTGAGCGTCGCGGCGAGATACAGGGCGACGAGGGCCGCGACCTCCCAGCGCGCGCTCGCGATGGCGAGGCCGACGCCCATGAGGGTCGAGCCGACGTACAGCGGGTGCCGCGTCAGGCGGTAGGGGCCCGACGAGGTCACCTCGCGGCCCTTCTCGAGATGGCCGGCGGCCCAGACGCGCACGGCCTCGCCCGCCACCGCCACGAGGCCGCCCGCGATCATCGTCGCGCGCGTCGGCGCGGCGAGCCAGAGCGCGAACGCGCCGAACAGGAAGCCGAGCGGGACGCGCAGGCGCGCCAGGGTCATGGTCAGCGCCATCATGGGCGCCGGGCGCCGGGTCATGACAGCCGCGCCTCGATCGCGCGCGTCACCTCGTCCACAGCAATCCCGCCGAGGCACCACTCGCGGGCGCGGCAGCGTCGCCGGTAGTGGCACGCGCAGGTGCCGTAGCGGGAGATAACCCGGTCGGCCGCCGCCCACGGACCGTTGCGCGCGGGGTCGGTCGGGCCGAACAGCGCCACGACGGGCGCGCCGGCCGCGGCCGCGAGGTGCAGCGGCCCGGTGTCGCCCGAGACGACGAGCGACGCCGCGCGCGACAGGGCGACGAGATCGGCCATCGACGTGGCCGGCGCCTGCAGGGCCGCGCCGCCCGAGGCGGCGACGACCTCGGCGGCGAGCGCCTGCTCGCCCGGGCCCCAGAGCACGACCGATCGCAGGTCGTAGCGCTCGGCGACGAACCGCGCCACCTCGCCGAAGCGCGCCGGCGGCCAGCGCTTGTTCGGCCACGCGGCGCCGGGGTTGAGGAGCGCGAGGCGCGCGTCCGGCCCCACCGCGGCACGGACGGCGTCGAGCGCCGCCGAGGCCTCGACCTCCAGGGGGAACCGCCACTCCCCCGCGCCCGCGCCGAGCCGCGAGACGAGCGCGAGGTTCTTCTCGATGACGTGCGGGCCGCCTGGCTCGGCCGTCTCCGAGTAGAACGGCCGCGCCGACCGCTCCCGCAGGTGCCAGATCGAGAAGCCGAGCACGCGCCGCGCGCCCGACGCGCGCGCGAGCACGGCCGACTTCATCAGCCCCTGCAGGTCGACGGCCGCGTCGTACGGCGTGCGCCTGAGCTCCCGGATGACCGCCAGCCACCCGCCGAGCGTCGGCCGCTCGAGCACGACCACGCGGTCCACGATCGGCACGAGCCGCACGAGCTCCACGTTGCGCCGATCCACGAGCCAGTCGATCGCGGCCGCCGGGTGCGCCTCGCGCAGCGCCGCCACGGCCGGCAGCGCGTGCACGATGTCGCCGAGCGAGCCGAGGCGGACGATCAGGATGCGATCGAGACGGTACTGGGTACTGGGTCACTCGGGGGTCGGTCACGCTCAAGCCTGCTTGATCTTCGAGAGCAGATCGCGGGTCGAGTGGTCCTTGGGGTCGCCGACGATGGCGACGCGGCCGCCGTAGGCGCGGACGACGTCGCGCTCGGGCACGGTGTCGGGGGTGTAGTCGGTCCCCTTGCAGTGCACGTCGGGCTGGAGCTGCTGCAGCAGCTCGGCGACGGTCGGCTCGCCGAACAGCACCACGTAGTCGACCGCGCGCAGCGCGGCGACGAGCTCGGCGCGGTCGGCCGCGGCCATCACCGGCCGGCCCGCGCCCTTGAGGGCCGCCACCGACTCGTCGTCGTTCACGGCGACGATCAGCCGATCGGCCTCGGCCGACGCGGCCTCGATGTAGCGCACGTGGCCGACGTGCAACAGGTCGAAGCAGCCGTTGGCCAGCGCCACCGTGCGCCCCGCGCCGCGATCCGCCTCCACCAGCTCCTTCAGCTCTTCACGAGTGACGATACGGGCCATGATCGTTCCGATTGCCGATTGCCGATTGCCGATTGACGATTGGGAAGATCACGGGGACCGGTACTCGGGTCCTTTCCGTGGCGATTTCCGTGGCCCTTCCGTGGCTCATTGTCCTCCATCCCGCTCGATGGCCGCGCGCAGCTCGTCCGCCGAGACCGTCGCGGTGCCGCGCTTCATGACGACGAGGCCGCCGGCGTAGTTCGCGATGCGCGCGGCCTCCTCGTGCGTGGCGCCGGCGGCGAGCGCGAGCGTCATGGTGGCAATCACGGTGTCGCCCGCGCCGGTGACGTCGGCGATCTCGTCCGAGCCGAAGATCGGGATGTGGCGCGTCTTCTCGCCCCGCTCGAACAGCGCCATCCCGCGGCCGCCGCGCGTGATGAGGACGGCGGCGCCGCCGGTGCGCCGGACGAGGGTCCGCCCCGCGCGCTCCAGCGTCCGCAGGTCGTCGTCGATGCGCACGCCGAGCAGGTGCTCGACCTCCGACTCGTTCGGCGTGCAGGCCGTCATGCCGCGGTACGCGAGCAGCGCGTAGCGCGAGTCCACGAGCACCGGCACCTTCCGGCCGCGCGCCGCCAGCGCGCGCAGCGCCTTCGCCACGAGCGCGGGCGTGACGAGGCCGGTGCCGTAATCGGAGACGAGCAGCGCGTCGCACCCGGCCGCGGCCCGGCCGAGCCGCCGCTCGACGTCCTGCAGCGTCCGCCGGTCGACGCGCTGCGTCGTGGCGCGGTCGATCCGCACCACCTGCTGCTTGGCCGAGTGGATGCCGCCGGCCAGGATGCGCGTCTTGGTCGGCGTGCGGTACGCGCGCGGGCGCACCACGCCGGCCGCCGACACGCCGCGCTGGAACGCCTCGAGCAGCCGGTCGCCGGTCTCGTCGCGGCCGGCCACGCCCACCAGGCGCACCCGCCCGCCGAGCGCGGCGACGTTGTTGGCGGCGTTGCCGGCGCCGCCCGGCAGGACCTGGGTGGCGTCGTACTTGAGAATGAGGACCGGCGCCTCCCGCGACACGCGGTCGAGCTGGCCGTAGATGAACTCGTCGGCGATGAGATCGCCGACGACGGCCACGCGGCGCCGGCCGAAGCCGGCGACGACCTCGAGCAGCCGGTCCGCGCCCTTCACGCCCATCGCGCGCGCTCCCGCAGGATCCACGACGTGGCCTCCATCAAGTCCGCCGCGACCAGATCGGCCTCGACGCCGGGCCGCGGATGCTCGGCGTCGAAGGCGCCGTAGCCGGTCTTCACGAGCACCGATCGCGCGCCGGCCGCCCGTCCCGCCTCGACGTCGTGCCACCGGTCGCCGACGACGACGGAGCGGCCGAGGTCGATCGAGAGGTCGGCGGCGGCCCGCGTCAGCATGCCGGGCTTCGGCTTGCGGCACTCGCAGTCGCGCCGGTACGGTCCGGCCGGCGCGTCGGGATGGTGCGGGCAGTAGTAGAACCCGTCCAGGCGCCCGCCGGCCGCAGCCAGGCGCTCGGCGAGCACGCGGTGCGTCTCGCCCACGAACGCCTCGTCGAGGTAGCCGCGCGCGACGCCGGCCTGGTTCGTCACGACGACGACCTTGAAGCCGGCGCGCCCGAGGAGGCGCACCGCGTCGCCGCTCCACGGGAACAGGACGAGGCGATCGATCCGGTTGAGGTACCCGATGTCCTCGTTGAGCGTCCCGTCGCGGTCGATGAACACGGCTGGCGTCATCTTCATGGAATCGGCGGGGCCCCCTGCACCCCGCCTGGCTCGGTCGCTCGCGGGGGCCCCGACGCCCCGCGCCGCTCCCTCGCGCCCGTCATTGAAGCGCGCCCGTCCCGGCGCGGTCGATCTGCCGCACGACGGCGTCGAGGACCTGGTCCGGCGTGATCCGCTTCATGCATCGATGATCGATCGGACAGTCGCGCAGCATGCAGGGCCGGCAGAAGACGCCGGCCGCCAGCACGGCGTGGCCGGCGCCGGCCGGCGAGGTCTCGCGCTCGTCGGTCGGCCCGAACACGGCCGTCACGGGCAGCCCCAGCGCCGCGGCCAGGTGCATCGCGCCCGAGTCGTTCGTCACGAACGCGCGGCACCACGAGACGACGCCCATCGCGTCGCGGAGATCGGTCTGGCCGATCAGGTTGACGAGCGACCCGCGCGCGGGACCGGCGAGCGACGATTCTACCGCACGACCCGCGTCGCGGTCGCCTGCCGCGCCCACGAGCACCGCCGTCGCGCCGCGCGCGTCCGCCAGCCGCGCGATCACCTCGGCCACCCGCGCCGGCGGCCAGCGCTTGGCGTGGCCGTACGCGGCGCCGGGGGCGAAGCCGACCAGCAGGCGGTCCGGCGTCCACCCGTGGCGCTCGAGCACGCGCGCCGCGCGCTGCCGCGTCTCCTCGCCGGGCGCGATCGCCGGCGGCGCCTCGTCGCGCGCGATGCCGAGGCCCTCGGCCAGCGCCCGGTAGTAGTCCACCTGGTGCACGTGCCCCTTCGGCCGGCGGACGCCGCGCGTGAGCAGCAGGCCGCGCCCGTCGGCACGGTAGCCCCACCGCGCGGGGATGCCCGACCGGCGCGCCACCCACGCCGAGCCGAACGAGTTGGTCAGCAGCAGGATGGCGTCGAAGCGGCCGCCGCCGAGCACCTGCGCCTGCGCCCGGCGCCCGCCGCGCAGCACGAGGCGGGCGCTCCCGCCGAGACCGGCGTCCTCCTCGAAGAGCGGCGCCACCGAGGGCTGCGCCGCGACGGTCAGGGCCGCCTCGGGGAAGTGACGACGGACCGCGCGAACGGCCGGCAGCGCCATCACGGCGTCGCCCAGCCAGTTGGGCATGCGGACGACGAGGCGCGCGGGCGCGTCACTCATGGCCGTCGGCCTTCTCCGCCGCGGCGCCGGCGGCCGGGAACATGCCCCGCGCCGGGGCGGTCGTCTGGCCGACGTCGCGCCAGCGGCGGTGCATCCACAGCCACAGCTCGGGATAGCGGCGCACGTACATCTCGAGGACGTCGGTGCAGCGCTGGGTGAACTCGCGGATGGGCTCGGGCTCGTCCTCGCGCGGCGGCTCCACGGCGTGCTCGTACACGAACCGGTAGCGCCCGCCCTTGAGCGGCAGCGCGAAGACCGGGATGACCACGGCGCCGGTGCGCAGGGCGATCGCCGCGAGCGCGGAGGTCGTGGCCGCCGGGCGGTTGAAGAACTCGACGTAGACGGCGTCGGCCGCCTGGATGTGCTGGTCGATGAGCAGCGCGACGGCCTGGTTGGCCGCGAGCGCGCGCAGCATCTTCCGGAGCCCGCCGCGTTTGTAGATGACGCTGTTGCCGGTGCAGGTGCGCACGGTCTCGAGCAGCTGGTGCAGCAGCGGGTTGTCGAGCGGCCGCGCCACGACCGAGATCGGCTGGATGGCCAGGCCGTGCGCCAGCGCGTTCTGCTCCCAGAAGCCGAAGTGCGCGGTGTAGAGGAGCACGCCGCGCCCCTCGGCGTGCGCCGCGTGCACGCGGTCGGCGCCCTCGATCTCCACGCGCGCCAGCATGCGGCCGGGCTGGAGCGTGCTGAACTTCAGCAGGTCGACGAGCAGCCGGCCGAAGTGCCCGAACGTCGCGCGCGCGATCGCGCGGCACTCGGCGGGCGACCGCAGGGGAAAGGCGCGCTGCAGGTTCTCGACGGCCAGCCGGCGGTGGGACCGGTCGAAGACGTAGAACGCCAGGCCCAGCAGGCGGCCCGCGCCGCGCGCGACGCGCCACGGCAGGATCCGCACCGACTGGCGGACGAGCTGGACGGCAACGTACTCAAGACGATAGCGCACGGTTCTCAGTAGCCAGTGCTAAGTGCTTGGTGCTTCGTGCCTGCCACCTTCGCTCTGCGAGCTACGGCGGCCAAGGGTGCGTGCTTGGTGCCTCGTGCCTCGTGCGGGATCACGCTGATCTCCGGTGCCGCGTGACATCGCACCAAGGACCAGGCACCAGGAACGCACCAAGCACCAAGAACCAGGCACTAAGCACGGGTACGTCGTCTGTCAGCGAGGCGCCCGAGCAGCCACTCCTGGAACGCCGCGGCGGGCTCGACGCCCGTCTCGAGCGGCACCCACGCGATCGTCCGCGCGGCGGGCCGGAGCGGCAGCAGGCGCACCCGGTCCTTTTCCGTGGTCAGCACCAGGTCGGCGCCGTCGGCGGCCGCCCGGCGCGCGATCCGATCCAGGTCGGCGCGCGTGAAGGGATGGTGATCGCGGAACGGCAGCTCCCCCACGACCTGCCAGCCCGCCGCCGCGAGATCGGCGGCAAACCGCGCGGGCCGGGCGATGGCCGACACGGCCACCACCCGCGCGCCGGCGGGCGCCGGCAGCGGCCCGTCGCCGTCGAGCCAGCGCGCCGCGCCGAGCTGCCGGACCGCGCCGAACACGGGCCCGGCGCCGAACGACGCCAGGCGCGCCGCGACCGCCGCGGCGTCGCCGTCGACGATGACCGCGTCGGCCCGCCCGAGCGTCTCGACCGGCTCGCGCAGCCGCCCGGCGGGCAGCGTGCGCGGCGCGACGACGTCCCGCGGATCCAGCAGCACCAGGTCGACGTCGCGCTCCAGCATCATATGCTGAAACCCGTCGTCGAGCAGGTGAACCGTGGCGCCGAAGCGCCGCTCGGCGAGCACGCCGGCCAGGTGGCGGTCGGGGCACACGAGGACGGGCACGCCCGGAAGCCGCCGGGCGAGCATCAGCGGCTCGTCGCCGGACTCGGCCAGGTCCGCGCGCACGGCCTCGCCGTCGCTCACGACGACGACGCCCGCGCGCGGCGCGCGCCGGGCGTAGCCGCGGCTGAGCACGGCCGGCCGCTCGCCCGCCGCCGCGAGAATCCCGGCGAGGTGCGCCACCATCGGCGTCTTGCCGCGGCCACCGGCCGCGAGGTTGCCCACGCTCACGACGGGACGCGCCAGGCGCCGGCGCGCCTCGGGATGGCGGTCGAACCAGCGGCGGCGTTCGCGGGCGGCGGCGGCGTAGAGGGTGCTCAGCACAGGGGCTCTTCAGCGGTCAGCGGTCAGGGGTCGGGACAGGGGTCAGGGGTCAGCGGTCAGCGGTCAGGTAGAGCCCACGACGCGGTCACGCAGCCACCGTGACAGGATGCTCTTCCTGATCCCTGCCCCCTGCCCCCTGACCGCTCTTCCTGCCCGCTGACGGCTACCGCCTAACCGCTGTCTCACTGGACCCGCCGGAACGGCGTGACGACGCCCGAGGGCGCGGCGGGCGGCAGCAGCGCGGCAATGACGGCCAGGCTCTTGTCCTTGGCGCCGCGGTTGGCCTCGACGAGGGCGCGCGCGGCGGCGCCGAGGCTCGCCTGGCGCACCGGGTCGCCCAGCAGCGCCACGAGCGTGTCCTCGAGCTCGCGCGCCGAGGCGACCTGCACGCGCGGCCTGGTGCTCGAGGAACGCGCGCGCGATCTCGGCGAAGTTCTGCATGTGCGGGCCGAACAGGATGGGCTTGCCGAAGACGGCCGGCTCGAGGATGTTGTGGCCGCCGGCGTCCACGAGGCTCCCGCCGACGAAGACGACGGTGCCCACCTGGAAGAGCCGGGCCAGCTCCCCAATCGTGTCGAGCACGACGACGTCGGCGCGGGGCTCGTCGTCGATGCGCAGCTCGGTGCGGCGGACGACGCGGAAGCCCTCCTGGCGGGCGAGCGTCTCCACGTCGGCGAAGCGCTCGGGCTTGCGCGGCGCGATGATCAGCAGCGCGTCCGGCGCGGTGCGCTTCACGCGGCGGAAGGCGGCGAGCACCGCGTCGTCCTCGCCCTTGAGCGTGGTGGCCGCGATCACGACGGGGCGCGTCTCGGGGATGCGGAAGAAGCGCAGCACGCGGGCGGGCCCGCGGCCGAGCGACTGGGCCGTGGGCAGCTCCAGCGAGTCGAACTTCAGGCTGCCGCTGACCGAGACGCGCGCCGGGTCGGCGCCGATCTCGATGATGCGGCGGGCCGATTCCTCGCTCTGCATGCAGAAGCGGTCCACGTCGTCGAGCACGCGGCGGAAGAAGCCGCGCGCCAGGCGGTAGCGCGGGTAGGAGCGCGACGAGATCCGGCCGTTGACGAGCAGCGTCCGCACGCCCTGACGCCGGCAGGCGCGCAGGAGGTTCGGCCAGATCTCGGTCTCCATCATGATGAAGAGCCGCGGCTTCACGAGCTTCAGCGTGCGGTTCACGATGAAGGCGAAGTCGAACGGGAAGAAGAAGACGGCGTCGACGTGCTGGATGTTGCTGCGGGCGACGCGCTGGCCGGTCATCGTGGTGGTCGAGACGAAGAGCCGGAGCGTCGGGTAGCGGGCTCCGGAGCTCGGCGACGAGCGCGCGGGCCGTGAGCACCTCGCCCACCGAGACGGCGTGGATCCAGATGGAGCGCTCGCCGTCGAGGTTGAAGGACACGGGCAGGTAGCCCAGCCGTTGGCCCAGGCTGCCGACGTACTTGTTGTACCGGACCGCCTGGTACACGAAGTACGGCGAGACCAGCACGAACACGGCCAGGCTGACGAGGCTGTAGACCCAATACACGGTTTGACCCTGTGCTAGCCGATCATTAGAATGAAAAATTCGAGGTTTGACAATCCTTTCTTGCCTCGCTCGGCGACTCGACTGCGGCCGGCTTCGCTGCGGAAGGAGTGCTCGATGGCCATCAAGGTGGGGATCAACGGGTTTGGCCGGATCGGCCGGAACATCATGCGCGCCTCGCTCGGGCAGGCGGACATCGACTTCGTGGCCGTGAACGACATCACGGACGCCGCGACGCTGGCCCACCTGCTGAAGTACGACTCGATCCTGGGCAACCTCCAGGCGCACATCACCGCCCGGGGCGACGGCATCGCCGTGGACCAGGAGCACTTCAAGGTGCTCTCCGAGAAGGACCCCGCGAAGCTGCCGTGGAAGGACCTCGGCGTGGACGTCGTCTTCGAGTCCACCGGCCGGTTCACCAAGCGCGACGACGCCGCGAAGCACCTGGCGGCGGGCGCGAAGAAGGTGATCATCACGGCGCCGGCCAAGGGCCCGGACGTGACCGTCGTGCTGGGCGTCAACGAGGGCACCTACGACCCGTCCAAGCACCACATCATCTCGAACGCCTCCTGCACGACCAACTGCCTGGCGCCGGTCGGCCAAGGTGCTGCACGAGAGCTTCGGCATCCGCAAGGGCTGGATGACGACGGTGCACTCGTACACCAACGACCAGAACCTGCTGGACCTGCCGCACAAGGACCTCCGCCGCGCGCGCGCGGCGGCGCTGTCGATCATCCCGACGACGACCGGCGCGGCGACGCGCGCTCGGCGAGGTGCTGCCCGCGCTCAAGGGACGGCTCGACGGCATCGCCATGCGCGTGCCGACGCCGAACGTCTCGGTCGTGGACCTCGCGGTGATCGTCGACAGGAAGACGAGCGCCGAGGAGGTGAACGCCGCGTTCAAGAAGGCGGCCGACGGCCCGCTGAAGGGCATCCTCGCAGTACGTCGAGGAGCCGCTCGTCTCGATCGACTTCCGCGGCAACCCGCACTCGTCGATGGTGGACGCGCCGTACACGAAGGTGATGGACGGCGACTTCGTGAAGGTCCTCTCCTGGTACGACAACGAGTGGGGCTACTCGAGCCGCTGCGTCGACCTGCTGAAGTACATCGTCGAGAAGGGCCTGTAGGAAGGCCGGCGCCAGCCGGCCGTGGCCGCAGGAGGCACACGGTGGCGAAGCTGACGATCCGCGACCTGGATCTCGACGGCAAGCGTGTCTTCGTGCGCGTCGACTTCAACGTGCCGATCAAGAACGGCGTGATCGGCGACGACACGCGCATCAAGGCGTCGCTCCCGACCATCCGCTGGGCGCTCGAGCGCATCGGCCAGGGCACCCTCGTCCTGGCCTCGCACCTCGGGCGGCCCAAGGGGCAGGTGAAGCCGGAGCTGAGCCTGCGCCCCGTGGCGGCCCGGCTGCAGGAGCTGCTGGGGCGGCCGGTCGTCTTCGCCGCCGACTGCGTGGGCGAGGCGGCGCGGGCGGCGATCGAGCAGGCCGGACCGGGCGGCGTGGTGCTGCTCGAGAACCTGCGGTTCCGCGGCCGAGGAGGAGAAGAACGACCCGGCGTTCGCCGCGCGGCTGGCCGAGCTCGCCGACGTGTACGTGGACGACGCGTTCGGCAGCGCGCACCGCGCCCACGCCTCGACCGAGGGCATGGTGAAGCTCGTGCCGCACGCGGCGGCGGGGCTGCTGATGGCCAGCGAGCTGCGCCACCTGGGCGGCGTGCTCGAGTCGCCGGCCCGCCCGTTCGTGGCCGTGCTCGGCGGCGCCAAGGTGTCGGGCAAGCTCGAGGTCATCGAGAACCTGCTCGGCAAGGTGGACGCCCTGCTCATCGGCGGCGCGATGGCCTACACGTTCCTGAAGGCGCGGGGCCTGCCGGTGGGCGGGTCGCTCGTCGAGGACGACCTCCTCGAGACCGCGAAGGACGTGGAGCGGCGCGTCGCGGACGGCGCGCGGCAGTTCGCGCTCCCCGCGGACCACGTCGTCACGGAGAAGATCGAGGCGGGCGCGGCGCACGAGATCCTGGCGGTGGACGACCCGGCGATCGGCGCGCGCATCGGCGTCGACATCGGCCCGAAGACGATCGAGGCGTACCGGAAGGTGCTGGCCGGGGCCCGCACCGTGGTGTGGAACGGCCCGATGGGCGTGTTCGAGATCGACGCGTTCGCCGCGGGCACGATCGCCGTCGCCCACGCCGTGGCCGCCGTCAAGGGCGCGAGCATCATCGGCGGCGGCGACTCGGTGGCCGCGGTCGTCAAGGCCGGCGTCGCCGACCAGATCACGCACATCTCGACCGGCGGCGGCGCGTCGCTGGAGTTCCTCGGCGGCCGCACGCTGCCCGGCGTCGCGGTGCTGCCGGACAAGAAATGAGGGAGACCACCATGCGCGTTCCCTTCATCGCCGGCAACTGGAAGATGTTCAAGACCGTCCAGGAGGCGGTCGTTCTTCGTCAAGGAGCTGCGCGCGCTCGTGAAGGACGCCGCGGACGTCGACGGTCGTGGTGGCGCCGCCGTTCACGGCGCTGCACGCCGCGGCCGAAGCCGCGCGGAGCTCGTCGATCGGCATCGCCGCGCAGGACGTGCACTGGGAGCGCGAGGGCGCCTTCACCGGCGAGGTCAGCCCGCGCCATGATCAAGGAGGCGGGCGCCGAGTACGGCATCGTCGGCCACTCGGAGCGGCGGCGCCTGTTCGGCGAGACCGACGAGTCGGTGAACCGCAAGGTCGCACGCCCGCTCGGCGCCGAGCCTCACGCCCATCGTCTGCATCGGCGAGACGCTCGAGGAGCGCGAGGCCGGGCGAGACGCTGGCGGTGCTCGACCGCGCAGATCAAGGGCGGGCTCGACGGGGTGACCGGCGGGCCAGGCCGCCGCGCTGGTCGTGGCCTACGAGCCGGTGTGGGCCATCGGGACGGGGCGGAACGCCACGCCCGACGCAGGCCGCCGAGGCCCACGGGCACATCCGCGCGCGGCTGCGCCAGTGGTTCGGCGGGGCCGCCGCCGAGGGCTGCCGGGTCATCTACGGCGGGAGCGTGAAGCCCGACAACATCGGCGCCTTCATGGCCGTGCCGGACGTGGACGGGGCCCTGGTCGGCGGGGCGAGCCTGGACGTCCGGACCTTCGCCGACATCGTGGCGCGAAGCCGGTAGTCGCGGTATACTAGAACGCTATGCTTCAGGTGGTTTTCGACAGCGTCTACGTGCTGATCTGCCTGCTGCTGCTGGTGGTCGTGCTGCTGCAGCAGGGCAAGGGCGGCGACATCGCGGCGGCGTTCGGCGGCGGCAGCAGCCAGACGGCCTTCGGGGCCCGCTCGGGCGCGACCGTGCTGACGCGCGCGACGACCGTCCTCGGTGCATTGTTCATGCTGGGCGCGCTCGTGCTGGCGATCGTCGGCCAGCGCGGCGGCAGCGGGTCGGTCGTCGGCGGCGTGACGGCCCCGGCCGCCGCCCCGGCCCCGATTTCAGCGCCGGCCGCCCCGGCCCCGACGACGACGGCCCCGGCGCCCCCGGGCGCTCCGGCGCCGCAGGCGACGCACCCCGAGCAGAAGCCGGCCGGCACGCCCGAGAAGGCGCCCGAGAAGAAGCCCGGCGGCGGACAGTAGCGGTACGGAGTGCTGGCCTTCAGGCCAGCCCGACACGCCGCTACCTACCGAATCGAGCACCTCTCGGACTTTCCGGCCGAGTGTCTCAGACGTGAACGGCTTGGGGAGAAAGGCAACCCCGGACTTCAGGACGCTGTGAGGGACGAGGGCCTCGTCTGCATACCCGGACATGTAGAGCACCTTCAGCGCCGGCCTCCGCTCCACCAACTGCCTGACTAGCTCCGGTCCGCTGATCCCCGGCATCACGACATCGCTCAGAAGCAGGTCGACCGGCGCGTTCTGTTCGAACAGCCGAAAGGCCTCGTCCGCGTCCGCGGCGACCAGCACCGTGAAGCCCTGCCGCTGCAGCATTCGCCGCGTCACCTCGCGAAGCGCCGCCTTGTCCTCCACGACGAGCAACGTTTCGGCCCGGCGGCGGAGTCGGGCCACGGGCACGGGAGCGTCGATGCCTGTCCCCGCCGCATCCGCCTGTGGGAAATGCAAGGTGAACGACGTACCTTTGCCGACTTCACTCCTGACGGTGACGCCCCCACCGCTCCCGGCCATGAACCCGTGAACCGTCGCCAGGCCGAGCCCTGTGCCTTTGCCGAGTTCTTTGGTCGTGAAGAACGGCTCGAACACACAAGCCTGCACCTGCGGCGTCATCCCGAATCCCGTGTCGGTCACCGTGAGCGTCACGTAGGGACCCGGCTTCAGCGGTGGCCGCCGCTCCGCGTCGTCCTCGTCGAGCTCGACATGGCCGGTCTCGATCGTCAACATGCCGCCTTTCGGCATGGCGTCTCGCGCGTTGACGGCGAGGTTCATGATGGCTTGCTCTATCTGGCCGCGATCGGCCTTGACGAGCGGCAGCTCCGGCCCCGGGTTGAGCACGACGGTCACGTCTTCGCCGATGAGCCGGCCGAGCATGGCCTGCATGCCGGCCATGACCTCGTTCAGGTCCAGCAGCGTCGGTTCGATGATCTGCTTGCGGCTGAAGGCGAGCAGCTGGCGCGTGAGCCCTGCGGCACGGGTGGCCGCCCCCTGAATCTCGGCAATGTCGGCGTGGCGCCGATCGGCCGGATCCCAATCGGCCAGCAACAGCTCGCACACCCCCAGGATCACGGTCAGCAGGTTGTTGAAGTCGTGCGCCACGCTGCCGGCCAGCTGTCCCACGACCTCCATCTTCTGCGCCTGCTGCATCTGCGCCTCCAACGTGCGGCGACGGGTGACGTCCTGGGAAATCCCGAGGCCGCGTAGCGCTTCGCCGTTCTCGCCAAGTTGGAAACGACCGTCGTTGGTCAGCCACCGGACCTCACCGTCGGGCCGGAGCGGGCGGTACTGCACCGAGAAATCGGCTCCGGACTTCATGGCCTTCGTGATCGTGTCGAGCAGGGACTCCCGATCGCTGGGATGAACGCGCTCGATAAATGCCTGGAAGGTTCCGGCAAACGTTCCGGGTTCGAGCCCGAATTGGGCCTCGAGGATCTCCGACCATCGGGCCGTTCCGGTGATGGGATCCGAGTCCCAGACGCCGACGTTCGCGCTCTCGAGCGCAAACGACATGCGCTGCTCCGTCTCACGCAGGGACTCGGCGCTCCAGTGGCGCTCGATGCCGAGCGAAATGTGATCGGCCACGGAAGCCAGCGCCAGGAATACGCCTTCGGACAGCGCATGCCGGGCAAAGAGCGCCATGACGCCGATGACGCGGCCGTCCACAATCAGCGGGTGGCCTGCGAACGCCGCCATCCCTTCCCGCCGCGCCCCTTCGAGGTCGCTCACTTCGGGGTCGTCGATGACGCGGTTGCTCAGGTATGGCGTGCGGTTCCGGGCAATGCGGCCAATCGCGAATTGTCCGAGCGGGACCCTGGCATGCGGACCGTCCAGATGCGTGTAGAGACCGGCGCTCGCTCGCAGTTCGAGCACGCCTTCCCGTTCGTTCAGGGTCCAGATTCGCGCGAAGGCCGCCCCCAGATGCGTGACGAGCGCCTCGGCGCAGCGCTGAAGCGCGACGGCGAGCGAGTCGCTCTTGGTCAGGGACAGGCCAACGGCCGCACTCAACGCTGACAGTTGCGCGCCCTGGAGGGTCGCCTCCTCGGCACGCCTGCGCTGCGTGATGTCCGATCCGGAGCTGAGCGTGCCGGTCACCTGGCCCGCGTCATCGCGCGACAGACTGCTGCGAAATTCGATCAGCCGCTCCTCGCCCGATCTGGTGAGCACAGGGGTCTCCGCAACGGACAGATCTCCGCCGAGCAGGTTGTGGAACCAGCTTCTGGCCGTGTCGCGCAGCCGGGCAGGCACGCAGGTCTCGAACCAGTCGCGTTCGCGCAGCTCGTCGGACGTCCATCCGAGAACGGAGCAGGCGTAGCGATTGACGAGCCCAATCCGTCCGTTCAGATCCAGCGCGAGCAGGATGACTTCGGCCGTGTCGAGGTATTGCTGCGCCCGGTCCCGCTCCTGGCGGAGGGCATCCTGGGCCTTTGCGAGCAGCACCGGCGTCTGGGTCCTGGAGTCGACCACCGCATCGATCTGGCCGGAAAGCAACGCCTCGATGGTCGCTTCGGCCTCGGCGAGTCGTCTGACGAGCTCGCGCGCCTGCGGCTCGTGGCTGGCGTTCATTTGCCGCCCATGGCCAGGAGCACCTGACTGGTATCGCTGAGGTTGCCAATCACGCGTTGGACCGGGAGGGGCAGCAGCTTGAGGAGGGTCGGCGTCACGATGATCCCGTCGGCGAACGCTCGCCGCGGGCACGCGAGCAGGTCGACGATTTCGAGCTCGTACCTGGAGGCGAAATGCTCGTCGCAGATCGCCTTGGCGTTGGCGATCGCGAGCTGCGAGTTGGGCGCGCTGCCCGCGACGTACAGGCGCAGCACAAGCCCCGCCTTCTTCCTTCTGGCGTCGGTCATGTCAATGGGCTCCGCGGCCGCCGTTGGGAGGTGCGCTGCCTTTCGCGGTCTTTCGCTTGCCGACGCGGACGTCCTCGTCGGCGTGACGCAGCTTGCGCAGCACGGCCTGGTCGGTCGATTGAAGCTTGGACGCCGACCCGGTCGCGTCGGCGAGGACCTCAATTTGAGCGCTGCGGGCCTCCATTTCCGTCTGGATGACCTGCAGGCGAGCGGCCGCTTCGGCTTGCGCAAGCTGCAACTCCACCCGCCGGCGCACCACAGCCGCGCGGTGGCCCTTGGCCTTCGCCTGCTCTGCCTGTTCCCATTCCCAGCGAGCCACTCCCATGAGCACCTTGCCCTGGGCGACAAACGCATCGGTGAGGCTGACGCCGTCGTCGGCGAGCGTCAGCTCTCGAACCTGATTCGAGTGCCCGGTGCCGCGCGCCTTGACGATCGTCAGGGCGCGATTCCGCTCGCCGTCCTGCACGACATAGGAGACGTGGATCCAGGTATCGGCGATGGTCGAGATGCCGGAGGCGGTGGCCTCGTTGGTGCCGACTCCGTTCATGAGGGAGGTGTTCACGACTGTGATCCCCCGCGCCTTGAGGAAGTCCAGGAACTGCTCCGCCGCGTCGGCCGAAGCGACGTGTTCGACCTTCGTGGCGAGCGCCGACAGCGGGTCGATCACCAGGCACTGGGGATTGTGCTCGCTCACCTTCGTGCGCAGCACGGCAAACTGGTCCTCGACGTTGGGCCCCCGCGTCCGCGTCGAGTACATCTTGAGCACGCCGGACTTCACATGAGGAGCGAGTCGAACGCCCACAGAGGCGAGATTACGCACGATCTGAGCGGGGCCTTCATCGAAGCTGACATACAGCGTGCGCTCGCCGCGCTCGCTCGCGGCGGCGGCGAAGAGCCCGGCCAGCGTCGACTTGGCGGTTCCCGGCGCGCCGGAAATGAGCACGTTGCTGCCGCGGTAGTAGCCGCCACGCAGCATGTTGTCGAGACGAGGGAGACCCGTCGAGATTCGTTCGTCGGTGACCTCGTACCGCAGCTCGGTCGGACCACGATTGATGAGCTCCAGGCCGTCCCTCGTGAGCGTAATGGGAAACTCGTCGCCCGCGAAGCCCGAGCCGCGATACTTCATGACGCGCAGATGGCGGAAGGACGCCCCGTCGACCACCTGGTGCCGGAGCACGACCACGCAGTCGACCATGAACTGCAGGAAGCTGTAGCGCCGGTCTGTTTCGTCACCGCCGACCTTCTGCGTGACGATGCCCGTCAGCCCCGTCTCCAACAGCCAGTCGCGGACGCGATAGATTTCACGACGCTCCACGGCCGGGTCGTCGAGAAGTGACAGCAGCACGTCGATCCCGTCGAACACAATGCGCGTCGCGCCGAGCTGTTCGACCTTGGCCTGGAGGATCTTGAGCATGCCGATGAGGTCGAATTCACCGGCCTTCACGACGTCCGGGGAGAGGCGCGCGTCCAGGAAGAAGAGCTTCTCCTTTTCAAGCGCGCGAAGATCCCATCCGAAGGTGCTGGCGTTCGCGATGATCTGGCGCGTACCCTCCTCGAAGGCAACGAAGATGCCCGCCTGCTTCGCTTGGCGTGCGCCGTTGACCAGGCACTGAAGGGCAAAGACCGTCTTGCCGCTGCCCGGTCCGCCTGTCACCAGGGTCGTTCGTCCCGAAGGCAGCCCCCCGTCAGTGACTTCATCGAATCCCTGAATTCCCGTGAGTACTTTCGTCAACTTCCGGTGGGGGGACTGGATCTTCATGACGTGTTTCTTTGACAAGCTCGGTCGCCGTGATCCACGATACCGGTTGGCCGTGCAGTCGAGCGCGTCGTCATACTGCACACCTCTGCAAACGTAGTCCTGATCGCGCACGTTATCAGTGAGAGACGTCGTCGAGTGTGCTGTTTTGCACAGGCCGTTCTCGAGCCCGGCCTGGCATGGCATTGTTTGCCGGCATCGAGCGACTGCCATATAATCAGTCGGCCCTCATACGCGGAAGTGGCGGAACTGGCAGACGCACCAGCTTGAGGGGCTGGCGATAGCAATATCGTAGGGGTTCGAATCCCCTCTTCCGCACCAGACGACGTGAAAAGGCCCGGCTCATCGCCGGGCCTTTTTCGTGTCCGTTCGTGCGAGTGAACGTCAGTCCCGCCCGCGCGCGCCGCGCACCTCCTCGACCGATTGGCATTGCCGCGCGAACGCGGTAGTGTATCGGCATGCGCATTTCACGACTCCTGCCGACGTGTGCCCTGGCCCTGACGGCGACGCTGACGCTGACGGCGCAGGCGCCGGCCACGAAGGGGCCGACATCGAAGCTCACCATCGACGAGCTGGTGCAGATCAAGCACCCTTCGGGGCATCAATGGACGCCCGACGGACGCCACGTCTGGTGGACGTACGACGACGGGGGCGTCAACAACGTCTGGGCGGCGCCGGCCGACGGCAGCGGCGCGCCCGTGGCGCTCACCCACTATCCCGACGGGCAGACCGGCAACGGGGCGTTCTGGAGCCCGGACGGCCGGACGTTCTACTACCCGCGTGACGGCGGGCTGCAGAGCGTCCCGGTCACCGGCGGCGAATCACGCCTGGCGTGGCCGTCGGCCGAACACGCCGGAGAATTCACGCTGTCGCCCGACGGCACGCGCGTGGCGTTCGTCGCCGGGGCCACGCTGATCGTCCACACGTTCGCGAGTCGCGCGGACCTGGAGGTCGCGCACGGAGAGGGCGCGCTCGGCTCGTTGAGCTGGTCGCCCGACGGGACCCGGCTGGCGTTCGTCAGCTCGACCGGCGGTGGCCGGGGCCGCGGGCCGGGGACGCCCTCCGGCAACGCGGGCGCCGGCCGCGGGGCGACGGGCACGTCCGACCTGATCGTCGCCGACCTCGCGGACGGCAGGCAGGCGACGCTGGTGCACGCGGACGGCCCGATGAGCGGCGTGTCCTGGTCGCCGGACGGCGCCAGCCTCACCTACGTCTCAGGCGTCGTCATGACGACGATCCCGCACTACACGTCGCGGCCGGAAATCGGGGCGAAGATCGTCTTCGTGGCGACGGAGCGGGCACGGGGCGACGCGAAGCGCTTCGTGGTGTCGGCCCGGGGCGGAACGCCCCGCGTCCTGCCCGAGGGCGCCGGCCGGTCGTTCGGGTACGGCCGCCGCAGCGACGGGATCTGGCTCGACGACGCGCACGTGCTCTCCATGCGCGCGTCCGACGACGGCAAGACGCGCACCTCCGAAGCGATCGACGTCAACGGCGGCGCCCCGACGCCGCTGCACGAAGAGCACGAGGACAAGTTCTTCAGCGCGATCAACACGACCGTGTCGGCGATCTCGCCCGACCGCAAGTGGCTGCTGTTCACGGCCGACACGACGGGCTGGGACCAGATCTACGTGATGCCCACCTCGGGCGGCGAGGCGGTGCAGATCACGAAGACCCCGGGCGAGCACTGGCGTGCCGTCTGGTCGCACGACAGCACGCGGATCGCCTGGGACGCGAACACCGCCGACGCGCCGGGCGATCGCCAGATCCAGTTCGCGACGATCGGCGACGATCCGGCGCGCGCGACCATCACGACGGTCACGTCCGGACGGGGCGTGAACACCGCGCCCGAGTGGTCGCCCGACGACGCACGCCTCCTCTTCCAGCACACCGACGCCCGGAATTCACCCGATCTGTACGTGGCGGCCGCGGCCGCAGCGGCGACGCCGACCCGGCTGACCTCCTCGATGCCGGCGGGCATCGACCACACCGTGTTCGTCGCGCCGCAGCTCGTGCACTATCCCGGGCCGGACGGGAAGATGGTGCCGGCCTGGCTCTTCGTGCCGAACCATCTCGATCGCACGAAGAAGCACGCCGCGATCGTGTGGATTCACCCGGACGGCGTGAACCAGAACTACGACGGATTCCACCCCGACCGCAACGAAGGCGTCTACTACGAGTTCCACCAGTACCTGCTCCAGCAGGGATACGTCGTCATCGCGCCGGACTATCGCGGCAGCATCGGCTACGGGCGCGACTGGCGCAACGACGTGTACATGGACGTGGGCGGCAAGGACGCGACGGACGCCCGCATGGCGTACCAGTATCTGAAGACGCTCGAGTACGTGGACGCGGACCGCGTCGGCGTCTGGGGCCTGAGCTACGGCGGGTTCTTCACGCTGCTCGCCGTGACCCACGAGCCGACCTGGTTCCGCGCGGCCGTGGACGTCGCGGGCGTGACCGACTACCACCTGTACTACGAAGACCCGTACCACGGCGGCTGGACGACGAGCCGCATCGGCACGCCGGAAGAGCACCCGGACGTCTACGACCAGGCGGATCCGATGGCGCACGTCGACAAGATCCAGCGTCCGCTCCTGGTGCTGGCCGGCACGGCCGACATCAACGTGCCGTTCATCGAATCCGCGCTGCTCATCGACGCGCTGCTGAAGGCCGGGAAGGGCGACCTGACGACGTTCATGATGTACCCGGGGGAGTTCCACTACTTCGATCGGAGCTTTGTCGTCCGCGACGCGTGGCGCCGGGTCGACGCGTTCTTCCGCGAGAACCTGCAGCCGGAAAGGCAGCCCTGAGCGCCGATGCTCAGTCCCGCCGCTTGAGCGCGCCGCGCAGCTTGTCGGCGAGCGATCCGAACGGCTGACTGGGCTGCGGCTCGCTCGGCCGCGCGGGCTCGCCCGCCGCGTCCGCGGCCGCCGCGCGGGCGCGCGGCGAGGCCTCGTCCACGGGCGCGACGCCGATGCGCCGCCGCTCGGGATCGACGCTCATTACCTCGAACGCGCCCGTCGTGCCCACCGGGACGGACGCCTTCCACGCGCCGGCGCCGCCGGGCGGGAACGTCGACACGTGCGCCAGGGCCTCGATGCCGGGCTCGAGCTCCACGAACGCGCCGAACTCGGCGACGCGCGTGACGCGGCCCGGGCGCACCTGCCCGACCTCGTAGGTCGCCGGCACCTTGGACCACGGATCCGCCAGGAGCTGCTTCAGCCCCAGCGCGATCCGGTCGTCGTCTTTTCGGAGCACTTTGACGGTGATCTCCTGCCCGGTCTCGACGACCTCGGCGGGGCTCGAGACGCGCGACCACCCCATCTCCGACACGTGGAGCAGACCCTGGACGCCGGCGCCCAGGTCGATGAAGGCGCCGAAGTCGCGGATCGACACGACGCGGCCGGTCACGACGGCGTCGACCGCCAGGGCGCGCCGCACCTCGTCCGCGCGCGCCCTCTGCTCTTCCTCGAGCAGCGCGCGCCGCGAGACGACGAACTTCCGCCCGCCCTCACCGAACTCGACGATCTTGAACGTGTAGACGCGGCCGACGTGCGACGCCGGATCGGTGTCGCGGGCGGTGTCGATCTGGGAGAACGGACAGAACGCCCGCTGCCGGGCGATGCTCACCTGGTAGCCGCCCTTCACCGGCCCCTCGACCTTGCCCTCGACCGGCAGCCCCGCGCGGAAGGCGTCCTCGAGCTGCTGCGCCGTGGCGGCGCCGCGCTGCAGCCGGCGCGAGAGCGTCACCCCGCCGCGCGTCGAAACGACCGTCGCCTCGATGCGGTCGCCCACGGCCACCTCGAGCGCCCCGTCGTCGTCCCGCAGCTCGGCGAGATCGATCGTGGCTTCGCCCTTGCCGCCGACGTCGACGAAGGCCACGTCGGGCCCGATCGCGACAACGGTTCCCTCGATGCGATCGCCGTTCTGGATCCGCTTCGCCTGGGTCGACGCCGCGAACAGCGCCGCGAAATCCTGCTCGTCGTTCTCGCTCACACGCACGCTCCTGCCATTCCGGGGGGCGCTCGTTGCCCTTCACCATTCTGACGCAAACAGCAGGTCTGCGCACGGCTCTGGATGTGGCGGAGGACTTCCTGGAGAAGCGCGGATCACCCGCGCCAGCCGCGCGACGGGCGGGTGAAGCGCTCGGGCAGCTTCGGCTTCTCGTCCGGAGCAGCTTCGGGCTCACCGGACGCCGCCGCGATCTCGGCCTCGAGCTCGGCGTCGTTCGGCAGGCCTTCCAGCTGATCGGTGAAGACCAGCGAGTGTTGCGAGGGGATCTCGAACCTCTTCCCGCAGGCCTTGCACACCACCTCCTCGTCGAGGCGGAGCAGGTGGTCGCGGAGCTTCGCGAACCGGGCGCGGTCGCGCTCGTCGGCGCCTTGCGGCGCGCGGTCCTTCTTCGCGCGGCGCAACCAGCGGATCTGATACTCGCTCGTGCGGCGGCACCGGGGACACTGGAAGCGGCCGGGACGCGTCTCGGGCCGCTCGGTGAAGAAAGCGCGTTCGTCGAGAGCCATCCCGGGCATTCTAGCGCATCGGGCGTGGGGCCTGGGGCTGGGGGCTGGGGGATCGGGACTTGGGGCTCGAGGCGCTGCAGCACCGGGTCGTCCACGCGGACCAGGACCAGGGCCGCCAGCACGGCCTCCGCCCGCGCGCGCACCACCACGCGCTCGAGATAGACGCTCAGGTTCTGCCGGAGCTCGCGCACGCCGACGCGATCACGGCCAGCCGGGCGGGCCGAAGCGGTCTCCATGCAGCACGTGGTCGCACATCACAGCCCCTTCGGCAGCTGCGGCGGCCGGCCTTCGCCCTTCGGC
The DNA here is from genome assembly GCA_963812185.1 of uncultured Acidobacteriota bacterium. Taxonomy (GTDB): domain Bacteria; phylum Acidobacteriota; class Vicinamibacteria; order Vicinamibacterales; family JAHECP01; genus JAHECP01. The sequence continues at coordinate 594,832 of CAWEUE010000004.1, read as the reverse complement.
CGCGCGACCACCGAGAGGAGCGGCGTGTGGGTCGCCGTGTCGCCGCCCGTCTGCAGGTAGAAGCGGTCCCCGGCGACGCCGGCGTCGACCGTGTCCTTCGCCTCCCATGTGGCGCCCGACGCGGTGAACCGCGCGCGCGTCAGCGCGTGCCATGCCCCGTCCGTGTCCCGCGCCCACTCGTTGCCGAACGCCGCGCGCCGCACCTCGCGCGCGCTCGCCGTGTCGCGCCGGAAGTCCTCGATGAAGGAATAGAGCCGCTCGAGGCGCCGGCCGCCGGCGATGGTGCGGAACGTCACGAGGTGCTTCCACGCGCCGGTCTCGGGCAGGTAGAAGTACGCGGCGTACGCCGTCCGCTTTCCCGCCACCGTCGCGGTTACGAGAAACCGGTACGTCTTCCCCACCTGCCAGTCGTACGTGTAGAAGCTCTGGCCGCCAGTGCCCTCGCCCCCGAACCGGCGCGCCACCACGTCGTCGGCCTTGTCGAGCACCTCGACGCGCTCGTCCTCGGGCACGGCGTTGGGGTTGTCGCCCTTGGTCGGGTCCCAGACCGAGAAGATGACGACCTTGCGCCCTTTCGCCTGCTCCTGGATGCCGAAGTAGCCGCCGGTGAACCCGCACACCTCGAAGTAGCTGCCGGGCACGGAGCGTTCGACCGTGACCTCGCCGTAGAAGGCGGCCGCCTCGGGCGCCTCGTACCGCAGGTGCACGGACCGGGCGGCGCGCGGCGGCGGCGCCTGCGCCGAGAGAGGGCGCGACGGGAGTGGTGCGACGAGGGTGACGACGGCCGCGAGCAGAAGCGTGAGGCGCATACGCGATCATTATGGCTCACGGCCGACGGCTCGCGGCCCGCGTCGGAGCCGCGCGTCAGCGCTTCGCCGGGTGGACGTCGAGCCGCGTCACCACGAAGGCCAGCATCCTTCCGTCGTGCTGTTTGTCAATCTCGTAGTGCACGGTGACCCGCTCGCCCTTGTCGCCGGCCAGCCCGGCGATGTTCGTCTCGGCTCCGGTCACCTTCGTGTCGTCGGTGTACCGGAACTTCATCACCGCGCCGTTGTCCTCGCGGATCGTGATCGTCTTGGCGCGGGCGTTGACGCGCGTCAGCTCACCCCGCACCTGACCCGGCTTCCGGGCGATCTGCGCCGCGGCCTGGCGCGGCTGGGACGGCGCGGCGGCCAGGGCGGGCGCGATGAAGAGCGCGACCGTGGCGGCGATCGCGGCAGCCGGAACGACGTGCACGCCAAAGCGTTGCAGCCTGTTCTGCATACCGACCTCCTCATTTGATTCCGTGTGCCGCGTGGAGGTGTTGCAAGAGGCGTGTCGATCTCGCGCCCTGGACCGTAACCCCCTGCGAACGCGAGAGATCGAGGCGGAGGCCACCGCCCGCGCCTCCGTCGTGGGGTGGGTATGCTGAACTTCTTGCCTGGGCCGGCAGGCGGGCACGGGGCCCGCCCCGGTGTAATTCCTGCGCGGATCGCCTACTTTCCTGCCCCCGTCACCCCGCACGAGAAGTCCATGTCGAAGCGGACGGTGGCGTCGATGGTCTTCCCCTGGTCCTCATCCGCGCGCCCCTCGAGGCCGGTGCCGACGATGGAGCCGACCATGTGGCGGGCGCCGGGCGCGGCGTCGTGCGTCGTGATGGTCAGCGTCGCCGGACCGCGGAAATCGCGCTGGCTGAAGTCGCCCCCGGACATGTCGCGGAACGTGATCTCGAGGTAGTCCAGGCGGAAGTCTCCGGTCGCGCCCGTACCGACCTCGCGCTTCGACATGATCCCCGCCCACACTTCCTTGCCGCCGGGATCGCCGGTCTTGATCAGGAAGTTCGCGAACGTGTTCGGGTTGCACAGCCCCATCAGGCCGGCGGTCCCCTCGGACGACTTGCCGGCGAAGGTCCCCGGACACGGCGCCGGTCGTCTCGATGGAGGCCGAACGGACGACCTCGGCCGTCACGCCCATCGGGGGCCCGTACGGCCCCATCTCGGCCTGCGGGTCGGCCGCCGTGGCGGCGCGGTCGCCCCCGCCGCCGCAGGCGGCGAGCGCGAGGATCAGCGGAACGATGCTCCAGCGGATCATGGGACGCTCCTTTCACGGCTCACGGCTTACGGCTCACGGCTGCAGGGGCCGGCTTCAGCCGGCCCGTGGATTCTCCTCGCCGCCGATTGTAGGGGGAGACGCGCCGGCCGCAGCCGAAGTCACCCGCCGGGGAGACTTCTGCTTGTGGAAACGCCCCGTGACGGGCTAGGCTTTCGGTTCGGCATGGCTTGGCTGCTCGCGGTCGTCGTCGTCATCATCCTCGTCGCCGGTTGGCTCTTGGTCGCCCGGATGCGCAAGCCGGCGGGCGACCCGCGGCTCGCGGCGTTCCGTCGCGAAGTCGAGGCGGCGTGCGAGGCGGCCGACGCCGGCGCCCTCGACCGCCTGCGCGCCGAGCGCGAGGCGCTGGGTCTCAGCGAGGACGACGCGGCCATCGAGCTCGAGATGCTGGACGGCCTCGAGGATCTCGCGGCGTTCACGGCCGAGGTGGCGCGCGACGGCCTGCCCGTCATCGAGACGCAGCACCGCGTGCTCGGCGCCGACCGCTGCCACTTCTGGACGCCGGCGTTCCTGCCCGACCGCGTCGAGGCCGGCGGCAAGCTGTTCTTCACCGAGCACCGCGTCGTGTTCGTCGGCGGCGGCGTCACGTCCGTGCCCTGGAGCGGCGTGACGAAGGTCGCGCGCGACGGCCGCGACCTCGTCCTGGTGGCGCCGTCGCGGGACGCCGCCTACCGCTTCCGCTGCAACGCGTTCTCGGAGGCCCTGCGCGGCCGTTTCGTCGCCGATCGGCTCGTGTCCGCCACGCGCGCGCGGCGGGCGGCGGGCGGCGCGCCGCGCCCGAACGGAGGGTCGTCATGAGCGGAGACGCGGGCCGGGTGACGCTCGGATCCGAACGGCTCATCGCGTCGGGCGCGCTGCGCGGCCAGAAAATCGGGGTCGTGTGCAACCCCGCGTCGGTCGACGCCGACCTGCGCCACGTGGTCGACCGGCTCACCGAGGCGGACGGGGTGACGCTGGCCGCCATCTTCGGCCCACAGCACGGCTTCCGGGCCGACCTCCAGGACAACATGATCGAGAGCCCGCACGGGCGGGACCCGCGGCGGCAGGTGCCGGTCCACTCGCTCTACAGCGAGACGCGCGAGCCGACCGCCGAGATGCTGCGGGACCTGGACGTGCTGATCGTGGATCTCCAGGACGTGGGCACGCGCGTCTACACGTTCGCGTACACCATGGCCAACTGCCTCCGCGCGGCCGCGCGGCACGGCGTGCCGGTGATCGTCTGCGACCGGCCGAACCCGGTCGGCGGCGACCGCGTCGAAGGCCCCGTGCTCGAGGAGGCGTTCACGTCGTTCGTCGGGCAGTTTCCCGTTCCGCTCCGTCACGGCCTGACGATCGCCGAGCTGGCCCGGCTCTTCAACGAGGCCTTCGGGCTCGGCGCGCCCCTCGACGTGGTCCAGATGGAGGGCTGGCGCCGCGAGATGCGCCACGACGAGACGGGCCTCCCCTGGGTCATGCCGTCGCCCAACCTGCCGACGCTCGACTCCGCGCTCGTCTATCCCGGCATGGTGCTGCTGGAGGGCACGAACCTCTCGGAGGGCCGCGGCACGACGCGCCCGTTCGAGCTGTGCGGGGCGCCGTGGATCGACGGCGAGGCGCTCGCGGCGGGGCTCGAGGCGCAGGCGCTGCCGGGCGTGCGGTTCCGTCCGGTGTTCTTCGAGCCGACGTTCCAGAAGCACGCCGGGCTGCGCTGCGGCGGCTGCCAGCTGCACGTCCAGGACCGCGCCGCGTTCCGCCCGATCGAGACCGCCATCGCGATCCTCGAGGCGTTCCGGCGGATGGGCCCCGAGAAGTTCGCCTGGCGCCAGCCCCCCTACGAGTACGAGGCCGAGAAGATGCCGATCGACATCCTCTACGGCTCGGACGCGCTCCGCCATCTCGTCGAGACCGACACGCCGCTCGACATCGTCGCCGGCACGTGGCAGCCCGCCCTCGAGCGCTTCCTGGAGATCCGCAGCCACATCTTGCTGTACTGACTCACGGGAACACGAAGGCACGAAGGCGTCGCGCGTGCGATGGCACGAAGGGTGTCACGCCGCCCCTGGCCACGTACGTTCACCACGAAGAACAGGAAGAACACACGCTGAAGGCTGCGGCGTGCGTGCCCTTGAACCCACCGGCGCACGATGAACCGAGGCGCCGGTTCGTCCCTTCGTGCCATCGTGGTCCCGTACGTGGCCTGTGCCGCCCGGGGTCCGTCAGCGCGTTGCGCGCGCGCGGCGGCGAGAACGGCGGGCGCGGTTCCGCCCGGGCGCTGGCCGCTCCAGGTGGTACCGGCTCAGGTGGTCGCGCAGGTGCTCGAACGCCTCCTGCGGCGTCTCGGCGCGGGCCAGCAAACGCAGGTCCGCCGGGTTGATCGCGCCCCAGTCGGCGAGCGGCCCGAAGCCCAGCACGCGGTCCCAGTACTTGCGCCCGTAGAGCAGCACGGCCATCCGGTTGCCCACGCGGTGCGTCTGCACGAGCGTCAGCATCTCGAACAGCTCGTCGAGCGTGCCGAACCCGCCCGGGAAGATCACGAACGCCTTCGCCAGGTAGGCGAACCAGAACTTCCGCATGAAGAAGTAGTGGAACTCGAAGCCGAGCTCCTCGTTGACGTAGCGATTGGGCGCCTGCTCGTGCGGCAGCTCGACGTTGAGGCCGATCGTGCGGCCCCCGGCCTCGCGCGCGCCCCGGTTGGCGGCCTCCATGATGCCCGGGCCGCCGCCCGAGCACACGACGAAGCGCCGGCGGGGCTGCTCGAGCGACTGGCTCCACCCGGTGAGCAGCCGGGCCAGCTCGCGCGCGTCCTCGTAGTAGCGCGACCACGCCAGCGCCTTGCGCGCCCGGCGCAGCCGCTCCGCCCGCGCGGGCGTCGCGCCGGCCTCGACGGCCGCCGCCGCGCGCGCGACGCCGCGGCGCGCGGTCACGCGATCGAGCACGCGCGCCGACCCGAAGAACACCACGGTGTCGTCGATCTGCTCGCGCTCGAAACGGTCGCGCGGCTCCAGGTATTCGGACAGGATGCGCAACGGACGCCCGGCGTCGCTGTCGAGGAACCCGGCATTGAGGAAGGCAGGTTTGGGTGGTTTGACCATCGGTTCACGGCTCACAACTCAGAACTCAGGACTCACAACTCACAACTAAAGCAACTTCACCACCAGGTCGCCGATGACGTAGCCCACGGCGGCCACGCCAAAGCCGACCAGGAACATGTCGCGGCCGCTCGCGAAGATGGTGCGGCCCGTGAACAGGCTGCGGGCGGCGCCGATGGCGAAGTGCGCCAGCATGCTGATGGTGAGCGACACCCACACGGCCACGTGCGCCTCGAGGACGAGAAACGGCACGATGGGAATGATCGCGCCGACGGCGGTCGCGACGCCGGTGACGAGCCCGTCCCGGAGCGGCGCGAGCTCGGCCGGCTGGATGTTCAGCTCCTCGCGCACCTGCGTCTCGAGGGCCTGCGCCGGGTCCTGCATGACGGTCCGGGCCATCTCGCGCGCCCGCTCGCGGGTCAGGCCCTTCGCCTCGTACATGAGCGCCAGCTCGTCCTCCTCGAGGTCCGGCATCAGCCGCATCTCGCGCCGCTCGAGCTCGATCTGGTGCGCCTGCACCTCGGCCTCGCTCTTGGCCGCGAGATACCCGCTCGAGCCCATCGACAGCGCGTCGGCCATCGCGCCCGCGATGCCGGTCAGGATGATGAGGTGCGGCTCCACGGCCGCCCCCACCACGCCGGCCACCAGGCCGAAGTTGGCCGTCAGCCCGTCGTTGAAGCCGTAGACGATGCTCCGCAGGTAGCCGCCGGCCCCGCCCGTGTGCCACGGCTCGCCCTCGCGGCCGAGCAGCTCGGCGAGCTCGCGCGCGTGGGTGGCCGAGTCGCTGGCGATGCCGACCGCGGCCTCGTGCGTGCGCTTGGCCGGCGTCGTCCGCGCGAGCTGCAGGTAGGCCTGCACCTCGCGCCCCTCCTCGGCCAGCACCAGCGGCAGGATCGACCCGGGCCCGAAGCGCCGGGCCAGCCAGGCGAGCAGCCGCGTCTTGCGCGACACCCGGTAGCCGGGCAGCGGCCGGCCGTTCTCCGTGAACAGCTCCTTCCAGCGCTCGACGTGGTGATCCTCGACCTCGGCCAGACGCGCGAACAGCTCGCGCCGGACCGCGTCGCGCTCGAGCCCGGCCAGCTTCCGGTACAGGAACGCGGCGTCCCGCTCGTCGCGATAGTGCTCGTCCCAGCCGTCGAAGGTGTCCATCTGCATCACCGGGGCTTCGCCCCGGACCCCGGCTCGGTCGCTTGCGGGGACCCCGTCGCCCCGCGCCGCTCCCTCGCGCCCGCCACAGCATATCCGGTTTTGACTCGCTCGCCCGGGAGCCGCTACGATTGGGCCCCCGGGAACTCTGCGGCCCGAGAACCGTACCCATGGCGACGCTGCGCACCATCCCGCTGCCCGGCAGGCGAAAGCGAAACAAGGTCGCGCCGCCACCGCCGCCGAGCTTCCAGCACTCGCTGCTCATCAAGGCCGCGCCGACCCGCGTGGTGGCCGCGTTCTTCGATCCCAACACCCTCGCGCACTGGTGGCAGACGGCGCGCTCGGTGACGACGCCGCGGCTGTTCGGCGTGTACGCCGTCGAGTGGGAGCCGACGCCCTTCAGCGACGAGATCCTCGGCCCGCTCGGCGGCACGTTCTTCGGCACGGTCATCGAATACCAGACCACGCGCGGGTTCGCCGTGGCCGACGCCTTCTGGCTCCCGCCGGCCGGCGAGCCGATCGGGCCCATGGCGCTCGAGGTGAGCTGCGCCATGGACGGCCCGGCGTGCCGCCTGCGCGTCCGCCAGAGCGGCTACGAGGACAGCGAGCGCTGGCAGCACTACTACGAGGTCATCACGCCGGGCTGGTACACCTCGCTCGCGGCGCTCAAGCACCATCTCGAGGACCCGCCGACGGCCAGCGAGCGCGAGGCCCGGCGCCGGAGGAAGGCTTGACCACGCCCGCGGGCGAACCGGCCCGCCCGATCGAGTTCATCAAGACGATGGGTCTCCGCGACGTCATCCTGATGAACGTCGTCGCGGTGGTCGGCCTGCGCTGGATCGCGCGGGGCGCGCGGGTCGGGCCGCCGTCGGTCACGCTCTGGCTGCTCGCCTGCCTGGCCTTCTTCGTGCCGCTCGCGGCCGCGGTCAGCGAGCTGGCCAGCCGGCACCCCGACCAGGGGGGCATCTACGCCTGGACGCGGCGCGCCTTCGGGCCGGGGCACGGCTACATCTGCGGCTGGTGCCTCTGGGTCAACAACCTGTTCTACTTTCCGTCGCTGCTGCTCTTCGGGGCGGCGAACGCCCTCGCCATCTTCGGCACGCGCTACACCGCGCTGGTCGAGAGCCGGACCTATTCCGTCCTCTACGTGCTGGTCGGGCTCTGGCTCTGCATCGGCATCAACATCGTCGGCCTGCGCGTCGGCAAGTGGGTGCAGAACGTGGGCAGCCTGGGCACATGGGTGCCGGCGGGGCTGCTGATCGGCGCCGGCGCGTTCGCCTTCGCGCGGTTCGGGTCGGCCACGCCGTTCACCGTCTCGTCGATGACGCCGCCGATGGACGTCGACTTCCTGGGGACGCTCAGCCTGTGGTCGGCGATGTGCTTCGCCTTCTCGGGCTTCGAGATCACGTCGTTCGTGGGCCAGGAGGTGAAGAACCCGACGCGCACGATCCCGTCCGGCGTGCTCATCGCCGGGCTGGCGACGGCGGCCATCTACATCCTGGGCTCGGCGTCGGTGCTCGTCGCGCTGCCGCAGGGATCGTTCAACGAGCTGAGCGGGATCGCCGACGCGGTCGATCTGGTCGGCGGCCGCGTCGGGTTGGGCGCGCTCGGCGGCCTCACCGGCGGGCTGCTCGCGCTGGGCGCGCTGGCGGGCACCGCCTCGTGGGTGGCCGGCGCCGCCCGGGTGCCGTTCGCCGCGGGCGTGGACCGCGCGATGCCGGCGGCGCTCGGCCGCCTGCACCCGCGCTACAAGACGCCGTACGTGGCGCTCATCGTGCAGGGCCTGGCCGCCACCGCCATCCTGCTCGTCAGCGTCTTCCTGTCGTTCACGTCCCAGAAGACGAGCATCCAGGACGCGTACGACATCATGGTGAACCTCACCATCCTGATCTACTTCGTGCCCTACGTGTACCTCTTCCTCGCCTTCGTCCGCCTGCGGGCCGAGGCGCCGGCGCGGCGGGCGCCCGGCGAGATCCGCGCGCCGGGCGGACGGCCCGGGCTGTGGCTGCTCGCCGGCACCGGCATCGTCGCCACGACGATCTCGATCGTCCTGACGTTCATCCCGCCGCCCGGCGCGAGCGTCGTCAACTACGAGGTCAGCCTGATCCTTCAGGCGGTCGCGATCCTCGCGATCGGGCGAATCTTCTACAGGAAAGCCACGACGTAGGCGCTGGGCGTTGGGCGCTGGGCGCTGGGGCAATAGGCGTGGCCCGGGTCTTCGACCTGGGCGGCACCGGCACAGGTCAGAGACCTGTGCCACCCGAAGCCGCGCCCGGCCGGAACCCGAGCGCGCGGCCGAGCGCCCACGCGGCCGGCGCGGCGGCGAAGCTGGCGAGCGCGCCCATCTTCGCCTCGGCGAGCGTCTCGCCGCCGCCGGGGAACGCGGCGGTCGTGAAGAAGAGCGCCACGGTGAACCCGATGCCCGCGACCAGCCCGAGCACGAGCACGGCGGAATAGGAGAGGCCCCGGGCCCGCTCGAAGCCCACCGCCACCGAGGCGGCGGTGAACACGAAGATGCCGAGCGGCTTGCCGACGAAGAGCCCGCTCATCACGGCCCAGGTGGGCAGCCCCAGCGATCCGAGCGGCACGCCGGCGTTCGCGAAGCCGAAGAAGAAGAGCACGATCTGCACCGGCACCAGCCACCAGTGCTCGAACGCCTGCAGGGTCGACCGCGCGGCGGGAGCGCCCGGGACGGCGGGCGCGGGCGCCTCGTGCGGCAGGAACGGCACGACGGGCACGAGCGCGAGCGCCGGGTGGAAGCCGCCGGCGTGCAGCGCCATCCACGACAGCGAGCCGGCGCCGAGCACGTAGGGCCAGAAGCTCTGCACGCGGAACCGCCGCAGGCCCCAGGCGAGCGCGAGCGCGGGCGCCATCCACAGCGCGAAGCGCAGGACCGAGACGGCCTCGGTCGGATAGAACACCGCCAGGATCACCAGCCCGAGCGCGTCGTCGGCAATGGCGAGCAGGAGGAGGAACGGGATGGCCGGATGGCCCGTGGGGAAGATCAGCCTCGCGACCATGTACGAGAACGCGATGTCGGTCGCGCACGGGACCGCCCATCCGCGTGCGAGCTCGGGCCGCCCCGCCACCGAGACGACGGCCAGGTAGATCAGCGCCGGCGCGAGCATGCCGCCGGCCGCGGCCAGCACGGGCACGGCCGCCTGCCGCGGCGACGACAGCGCGCCGCCGGGCAGCATGGCCTCGTACACCTCCTTGGCGGCGAGGCCGAAGAAGAACACCATCCCGACGTCGTTCACCGCGTAGTGCACCAGCTGCGCGAACTGCTCGTAGCTCTCGAGGTGCACGTTGGCCCACACGAGCGCCGCCACGGTGCCGAAGACGAGGAGCAGCGAGTTGCTGATGACGAAGTGGACGATGCCGGCGCGGGACTCGTGGGGCTGAGAGGACATGTTGGGGGCTTGGGGCTGCTCAGGCCAGCCGAAGCAGGTTCACGAAGTTCGCCTCGGGGCGGGTCAGGTCCGCGTGCACGTTGACGAAGACGACGACGGTGCCGTGCGCGATCAGACCGCGCTCGACGAGCTGACGCTCGACGGCGGCCTCCGGGCCGACCTCGGCGACGACCGGCACGACGCCGCGGTAGAGCGCGAGCTCGCGCGCGATCCCGAGGCTGTCGGTCGCCGCGAACACCGGCACCGCGGGCCGGAGCGCGGCGAGCAGCCGCGCGGTCTTCCCGCCGCGGGTGACCGCCACGACGGCACCGGCGCCGCTCGCGGCGGCGAGCACGATGGCGGACTCGGCGAGCGCGCGCCCGTGGCCGCTCCCCTGCCCGCGGCCGAACGGCGCCTGTCCGGTGGACGCATCGCGCTCGGCGTCGTCGATGATCGCCGCGAGCGTCCGCACCGCGCGCACGGGGTACGCGCCGACGGCTGTCTCGCCCGCGAGCATGATCGCGTCGGCGCCGGAGTCCACCGCGTGCGCCGCGTCGCCGACCTCGGCGCGCGTCGGCCTCGGCTCGACGGTCATCGACTCGAGCACCTGCGTGGCCACGATGACCGGACGCCCGAGCGCGCGCGCCCGCCGCGTGATCTCCTTCTGGATGCGCGGCACCTGCTCGAGCGGCATCTCGAGCCCGAGATCGCCGCGCGCCACCATGACCGCGTCGCACGCCTGCACGATCTCGTCGATCCGCTCGACCGCCTTCGGCCGTTCGATCTTGGCGACGACGGGCACGGCGTGGCCGGCGCCGGCCATGACGTCGCGGATCTTCGCGAGGTCGGCGGCCGCCTGCACGAAGCTGAGGGCGACGAGATCGACGCCGAGCGTGAGCCCGAAGCGCAGATCGTCGACGTCCCGGTCGGTCGGCGCGCTCGCGGCCAGCTCGACTCCCGGCGCGTTGATGCCCTTGTGCGCGCCCAGCCGCCCGCCGCTCGTCACCTCGGCGGCGATCTCGTCGCCGTCGACGGCCTTCACCGCCAGCTCGATCCGGCCGTCGTCGAGCAGGAGGCGGCCGCCGGGGCGCACGCCGCGCACGAGCGCCTCCGAGGTCGTCGACACGCGACCCGGTCCGCCCGCGAAGTCGCCGAGCGCGATGCGCAGCGCGTCGCCCTCGGCGAGCGCGAACGGCTCGCCGGCGAGCGGGCCCGTGCGGATCTTCGGCCCGCTCAGGTCCTGCATGACGGCGACGACCCGTCCGGCGCTGCGCGCGGCCTCGCGCACCAGGGCGCAGAGCCGGCGATGCTCCTCGCGGGTGCCGTGCGAGAAGTTCAGCCGGAAGACGTCCACGCCCGCCGACACGAGGTCGGCGACGACGCGTTCGGTCGCGCTGGCGGGCCCGAGCGTGGCGATGATCTTGGTGAATCGCATCACGGCACGTCCGGCTAGCTTACCGTCTCGCGCGGATTGGGCTGCACCAGCGCCTTGGGGATGCGCATGGCCTCGGCGTCGGCCAGCGCCTCGTTGATGCGGTCGAGCGGGTACGTCCGGGCGCCGATGAAGCGCCACGGCACGTGCGCGGCGTGGCGCTCGAGGAGGCGCAGCGCCCGCGCGAAGTGGCGCACGTGGCTGCCCCAGCAGCCGCGGATGTCGAGGTGCTTGCGGTTGATCTGCTCGTGCGCGTTCACCGTGCTCGGCCCGGCGTTGGTGTAGTGGCCCGCGATGACGTACGTGCCGCCGTCACGCACGAGCTCGAGCCCCTCCTCGACGGCGCGCGCCGAGCCGGCCGCCTCGATCACGATGTCCACGCCGTCGCCGCGCGTCAGCTCGCGCACCGCCGTGATCCGCTCGGCCGGCGTCGTCGCCGCGAGATCGAACACGTGATCGGCGCCCATCGCCCGCGCCAGCTCGAGCCGGTCGGCCGGCGCCCCGACCGCCACGACCGTCGTCGCGCCGGAGAGCCGGGCCAGCGCGATCGCGCTCAGGCCGACGGCGCCCGTGCCCTGGACGAGCACGGCGTCCCCCGGCGTGACGCCGGCGCGCTCGATCGCGTGCACGCTGGTCACCAGCCCGCAGCCGCCGCCGATGTAGTCCTCGAACGAGACGGCGTCGGGCAGCCGCGCCGCCGACACGCCCGGCTCCAGGTAGATCGCCTGCGACCAGCCGCCGAACAGCCCCTCGCTCGCCGGGTCGGTGATGCCGTACACGCGGCGCGAGGGACAGCGCGTCGGCGTCCCGTTCACCGTGCAGGCGCGGCAGCGGCCGCAGGTGCGGTGCACGTCGAAGAACACCACCCGGTCGCCCTCGACGAGCGGCCGCCCGTCGATGCCGGGGAACGCGCCCCGGACCGCCGAGAGGACGCCGGCCGAGACGTGGCCGGGGATGATGGGGTACGGCACGCCCGCCAGGCGGCCGTGCCAGAGGTGCACGTCGGTGCCGCACACCTCCGAGAACGCGGTTTCGAGAAGCGCCGAGCCCTCGGCGAGCTCGGGCGCCGCGAACTCCCGGAGCTCGACGGGCCGTTCCGGCGCGGTCATGACGGCGGCGAGGATTCGTCTGGTCACGTGATAAAGTACCTCGTAGCGTCCGCCAGCTTACCGCACCCGGGCGCGACGCGACCAGCGCCGGCACCGCCCGCCGCGCGCGGGCGCCGTCTCGACCAGCCACCATCATGGACATCACCGACTGGCTTCAGGCCGCCATCGCCGACGCCGAGCGGCGCGGCCTCGCCGAGCTGCGACCGCTGCTCCAGGCCCTGGCGCAGGCGACCGACGCGCTCCGCCGCGCCGACTGGAACACCGAGGATCCCATCAGCTTCCGCGCCGGCGGCGCCGCCGGCACGGGACGGGGGACGGCCTGACATGGCCCGGCACCCGCACCGGCTGCCGATTCTCGACGTGGCGCCCCTCCTGGAGCGCCGCGAGGTCACCGCGGAAGCGCTCGTCCGCGACTGCCTCGGCGAGATCGCGTCGCACCAGGCGCTGAACGCCTTCATCACCGTGCTCGCCGACGCGGCGATCGCCCAGGCGCGCGCGGCGGACGAGGAAATCGCCCGCGGGCGCTACCGCGGACCCCTGCACGGGATCCCGATCTCGATCAAGGACCTCATCGACGTCCAGGGCGTGACGACGACCGCCGCCTCGCGGGTGCGGGTCGGCCACCGGGCCACGCACGACGCGCCCGTCATCGCGCGCCTGCGCGAGGCCGGCGCCGTGTTCGTCGGCAAGACCAACCTTCACGAGTTCGCCTTCGGCGTCACCAACGAGGACTCGGCGTTCGGCCCGGCGCGCAATCCTCACGACCCGGCGCGCTCGCCCGGCGGGTCGAGCGGCGGCTCGGCGGCCTCGGTCGCGGCCGGCATGTCGTTCGCCTCGATCGGCACGGACACCGGCGGCTCGATCCGCATTCCGGCCGCGGCGTGCGGGGTCGTCGGCCTCAAGCCGCAGATCGGCGCGCTCAGCTGCGCGGGCGTCGTGCCGCTCAGCCCGACGATGGATCACGTGGGCCCGCTCGCGCGAACGGTCGGCGACGCGCGCCTGCTGTTCACCGTGATGGCGGACCTGCCCGTGCCGCCGGCGGGCGCGCTCTCCAACCCGATCCGGCTGGGCCTGCCGCGCCGCTACTTCCTCGACCGGCTCGACGCCGACGTGCGCCGCGCGTTCGACGCCACGGTCGAGCGGCTGTCCGCCGCCGGCTGCGTCATCGAGCCCGTCGACGTGCCGCACGCCGGCGACATCGCGCCGATCTACCTGCACATCAGCCTCGCCGAGGCGGCGCGCTACCACGCGCGCGCCCTCGACGAGTCGCCCGACGACTACACCAAGCCGGTCCGGCTGCGCCTCGAGCTCGGCCGCTACGTGCTCGCCGAGGACTACCTGCGCGCCCTCGACGGCCGCCGCGCGCTGCGCGCCGAGGTGGACGCCGCGCTCGCGGGACGCGACGCGCTGATCCTGCCGACGCTGCCGATCCCCGCGCCGCCGATCGGCGCCACGACGGTGCAGATCGAGTCGGGCCCGGAGGTCGTGCGCTCCGCCCTGCTGCGCCTCACGCAGCTCTTCAACATGACCGGTCACCCCGCCGTCTCGATTCCGTGCGGGACGACGCCGGCCGGCCTGCCGTGCGGGTGCCAGATCGTCGGGCCGCACGGCGACACGATGCGCCTGCTCGACCTGGCCGGAGGGCTGGAGGCGCACGTGACCGGCGGTCCCGCGGCGACGGAGGCATAGGTGGTCGCCGGACTCTTCCACCGCTGGGAGCGCCGCCTCGCCGCCCGGAGCGACGGCGAGCGCGTCGTCCGGCCGTTCGAGTGGGGCCTCGACTGGATTGGACGGAACGGCGGCCGCCCGGCCGGCGGCCCGCTCGCGCATCTCGACGCGTGGGTGGACGAGGCGATGGCCGACCCGGACCGCTTCTACGCCTGCCCGCCCACCGACGACTACGAGTTCGACGGCGAGTGGGTGCGTTTCCCGAGCGCGATCCGGACGCCGCACCCCGAGAACGACGTCGTGCACGCGCGGCTGTTCCGCGCCGCCGACGAGGGCGCGCGGGGCAAGCGCCGCGCGGTGCTGGTGCTGCCGCAGTGGAACGCCGACGAGCAGGGCCACGTCGCCCTGTGCCGCCTGCTCGCGCGCTTCGGCGTGGCGGCGCTGCGGCTCAGCCTGCCGTACCACGACCGGCGCATGCCGCCCGAGCTCACGCGCGCCGACTACATCGTCAGCGCGAACGTCGGCCGCACCGCGCAGGTGTGCCGGCAGGCCGTGGTCGACAGCCGCCGCGCGCTCGCCTGGCTGCGCCGGCAGGGCTACGGGCGGCTGGGCATCCTCGGCACCAGCCTCGGCTCGTGCCTGGCGATGCTGACCGCCGCGCACGAGCCCCTCGTCGAGACCGCCGCGCTCAACCACATCTCGCCGTTCTTCGCCGACGTGGTGTGGGAGGGGCTGTCCACCGAGCACGTGCGGCGCGGCCTCGAGGACAAGATCGACCTGGATCGGCTCCGCCGGTGCTGGCTGCCGATCAGCCCTCTGCCCTTCATCGAGCGCATGCGCGGCAAGCGCATCCTGCTCGTGTACGCCCTGTACGACCTGACCTTCCCCGTGTACCTCTCGCGCCGGCTCGTGGACGAGTTCCACGCGACGGGCATCGCCCACGAGCTCGCCGTCCTGCCCTGCGGCCACTACAGCACGGGCCACGCGCCGTTCAGCTGGGTGGACGGCTACGTGCTCACGCGGTTTCTCAGGCGGAATCTGTAGTCAGGGGTCAGCAGTCAGGGGTCAGGGGTCAGGGAGAGCCTGCGACGCTGTCACGCCCGTGACAGAACGCTCTTCCTGACCGCTGACCGCTGACTGCTACAGGTACTTGAGGATGCCCTGCATGGCGTTGTAGAGGACGCCGGCGAGGGCCTTGACGAGCGGGGACACTTCGCCGCTGGCGACGGCGTCGGCCACCGTCACCGGGTCGGTCAGCAGCAGCCAGATCGTCGCGGCCGCGATGGTCGCGGCGAGGATGCCGACCATCCCGAACAGGCTCAGACTGACACGAGCCACACTCATACGATCCCGCTCAGTGTACATCAGCTGGACTCGACCGAAGCGGTCAACACTGTATGACGCACGGACCGCCGGGTTGGTTCGCCTGGGGACGGATGCCCCAGGCCGTCAGGCCGGAAGCGACAGCTCCGTGACGGGGCCGAGACCGAGCCGCTCGAGCTCGGCCAGCGTCCGGTCCCGGTCACCGACGACCAGCGTCACCAGGCCGTCGGGCGACAGGTAGCGGTCGGCGGCGCGGGTCACGTCGTCGGCGGTCACGGCCTGGACCCGGGGCACGAACTGGGTGAAATAGTCGTCGGCCAGCTCGTAGAGGGCGAGCTGCGCGCACGCCCGGGCGATCTGCAGGCCCGTCTCGAAGCTGCGGGGATAGCCCCGGACGAGCGCGGCCCGCGCGACCTCGAGCTCCCGGGGCTCGACGGGGCGCTCGGCCCGGATGACGTCGATCTCGCGGAGGGCCTCGTCGATGGCGGCGCGGGTGACGGCGGTCTGCACGCTCATCTGCAGCACGAACGGCCCGGGGCCCCGCCGGAAGTCGAACGAGCTCCGCGCGCCGTAGGTGTAGCCCTTGTCCTCCCGCAGGTTCAGGTTCACGCGGCTGACGAACTGGCCGCCCACCACCATGTTCAGGACCAGCAGGGCGTGGTAGTCGGACGAATGGCGCGAGGTGGCGACGCGGCCGATCCGCAGCTCGGACTGCGCGGCGCCGGGCCGGTCGACGAGCGCGACGCGCGTCGCGGGCCGGGCGGGCGGCGGGATCGCCGCCGCGTCCACGACGTCGCTGGCCGCGCCCGCGGAGAGGCCGCCGAAGGCCCGCTCCGCCGCGGCCGCGAGGGTGTCGTGGTCGCCGTCGCCGGCGATGATCAACGTCGCGCGGGACGGCGCGTACGCTCGCCGGTGGAACGCGCGGACGTCGTCCACGGTGAAGCCGCGGAGCGAGGCCTCGGTGCCGACGGCCAGGTGCCCGTACGGGTGGTCCGGGTACAGGAGGCCGAGGAACGCGCGGTCGGCGACGGCCGGCGGCAGGTCGCGGAGCTGCACGAGGCGGTGCAGGCGCCGCTCGCGCGCGCGCTCGAACTCCTCGGCTTCGAACCGCGGCCGGCCGACGAGCTCGGCCAGCAAGTCGAGCGCGCGGTCGAGGTTGCGCGAGAGCACGGTCAGCGTGAGCGTCGTCGCGTCGGCGCCGACGTCGGTATCGAGGCGCGCGCCCAGGCGCGACAGCGCCTCGTGCACGGCGAGCGCGGAGCGGTCGCCCGCCCCCTCGTCGAGCAGGTCTCCGGTGAGCGCGGCCAGCCCGGGCCGTCCCGGCGGGTCGGCGGCGGCGCCCACGGGCAGCAGCCACAGCAGGGTCGTGAGCGGCACCGCGCGGTGCTCCACCGTCCAGACCCGCATGCCGCCGGCGAGGGCGCCCTTGCGGATGGCCGGGAAGCGGAACGAGGGGTCGGGGCCGAGCGTGGGCAGCGAGGACCGGTCGACGGGCATCAGGACACCGTGACCGGCGCGGCGCCGGCGATGGCGAGGTCCGCGCGGCCCCGCGGCACGACCGAGAGGGCGACGCGCGCGTCGGGGCGAAGGTGGGCGGCCGCGGCCCGGCGGATCGACTCGGCCGAGGCCTCGCGGTAGCGCGCGAGATCGCGCCCGAACTGGCCGGGCGTTCCCAGGAACACGTTGTAGGCGTTGAGCTGGTCGGACTTCCCGCCGAAGCCGCCCACCGTCTGCAGCCGCTGCACGAAGTGCGCCTCGGCCTGCGCGAAGGCGCCCTCCATCTCGCCCTCGTCCGGGCCGGACGCCTGCAGGCGCGCGATCTCCTCGCCGATCACCGCGTCGATCTCGGCGAGGGAGCGGCCGGGGGCGGCCGTCGCGACGATCTGAAAGAAGCTCGAGAGCTCGCGCGAGTTCTGCGACGCGGCCACCTCGGTCGCGATCCGCCGCTCGTACACGAGCACGCGGTAGAGGCGGGACGTCTTGCCGTTGCCCAGCAGGTCGGCGACGAGATCCAGCTCGGCGTCGCCCGGGGCGAACAGCTTCGGCGAGTGCCACGCGAGGTAGAGCCGCGGCAGCTCGACCTGGTCCTCGAGCAGCAGCCGCGTCTCGCGCGCGACGGCCGGCGTCTCGACCGTCAGGGGCGGCACGGCGGGGCCGGGCGCGATCTCGCCGAAGTAGCGCCGCGCGAGCGCCAGCGCGGCGCCGGCGTCGATGTCGCCGGCGAGCGTCAGCGAGGCGTTGGCCGGGTGGTAGTACCGCGCCAGGAAGGCCCGCGCCTCCTCGAGGCTCGACGCCCGCAGGTCGTCGGCCGAGCCGATCGTGAGCCAGTGGTACGGATGGTCGTCGGGGTACAGCGCCGCGACGAGCGCCATGGTGGCGAGCCCGTACGGCCGGTTCTCGTAGTTCTGCCGGCGCTCGTTCAGCACCACGTCCAGCTGGTTGCGGAACTTGGTCTCGGTGAGCGCCGGGCGCAGATAGCCCATCCGGTCCGACTCCATCCACAGCGCCAGGTCGAGCGCGTTGACCGGCACCACCTCCCAGTAGTTCGTCCGGTCGGCGTTGGTGGATCCGTTGAGGGCCGCGCCCGCCTCCTGCAGCGGGTGGAAGTAGCCGCGGTCGTAGTGCTCGGAGCCCTCGAACATCAGGTGCTCGAACAGGTGCGCGAGGCCGGTGCGGCCCGCCCGCTCGTTCTTCGAGCCGACGTGATACCAGACGTTGACCGCGACGATCGGGCAGCGCCGATCCTCGTGCACGATCACGTCCAGGCCGTTCTCGAGCGTCTCGCCGACGAACGGAATGCTCAGCATCCGATGGAGGCTCCGCTTGCGAGCATCCTACCGGAAAACCCGCTTCGGGCAAACCAGGACCGGCGGCGGCTTGTCGCCGGCGGGCCGACGCGAGGATACTGGAGCACCGCCAGACACCCGGCGCCCCGACCGCCATGCCGACCTTGATGCTCGCGCTCGTCTCGCTCGCCGAACTGCTCGGCATGACGATGTGGTTCTCGGCGACGGCCGTCACGGCGCCGATCGTGGCGGCGTTCGGCCTCACCCCGGGCGAGACCGCGTGGCTGACCATGGCGGTGCAGGCCGGCTTCGTGGTCGGCACGCTCGGCAGCGCGCTCCTGAGCCTTCCCGACCTCGTCAACTCGCGCCGGTTGTTCGCGCTCGGCTGCGGCGTCGGCGCCGCGGCCAACGCGGGCGTGGCGCTGGCGGGCGGGACGGTGGCGCTCGTCGCCTGCCGCTTCGTGACGGGCGTGGCGCTCGCCTGGGTCTACCCGCCGGGGCTGAAGATCGCGGCCGGATGGACGCGGCACCGCCGGGGCACGGCGCTCGGCGTGGTGGTCGGCGCGCTGACGGTCGGGTCGGCGTTCCCGCACCTGCTCTCGGGGCTCGCGGCCGGCGCGGGCTGGCGCGGCGTCGTTCTCGTCGCGTCCGCGCTCGCGCTGGCCGGCGGCGTGCTGGTGGTGACCGTGGTGCGCGACGGTCCCTACGTCGCGGCCACGGCGCCGTTCAACCCGCGCGCGGCGGCCGACGTGTTCGCGAACCGCGGCGCGCGCCTGGCGACGCTCGGCTATCTCGGACACATGTGGGAGCTCTACGCGATGTGGACCTGGTTCGCGGCGTTCGCCGCGGCGAGCCTCGCCGCGGCGGACCCGGCCCACGCGGCGCGCCTCGGCTCGCTCGCCGCGTTCGTGGCGGTCGCGAGCGGCGCGCCGGGATGCGTCCTCGCCGGCCTGTTGGCGGACCGCATCGGCAAGGCCCGCGTCGCCGGCGGCGCGATGCTCGCCAGCGCCGCCTGCGCGCTGGCGGCGGGCCTCGTCTTCGGGCGGCCGTTCGCGGCGCTCGTCACGTTCGGCGCCGTCTGGGGCTTCGCCGTGGTCGCCGACTCGGCGCAGTTCTCCGCGCTCGTCGCCGACTACTGCCCGCCGACCGAGGTCGGCACCGCCCTGACGCTCCAGACGTGCAGCGGCTTCCTGCTGACGCTGCTCACCATCCGGCTCGTGCCGGTCGCGGCCGGGACGCTGGGCTGGCCGTGGGTGTTCGTCCTGCTCGCGCCGGGCCCCCTGCTCGGCGCGTGGGCCATGCGCGCGCTCGCCACGAATCCCCCGCCGACGGCGTGAGCCGCGGCGCATTCCCGGATCACGCCGCAATCCCGCACACGGACGATCACCACGAAAGGCGCGAAGGTCTCGAGCTTCGTGATCTTCGTGTGCTTCGTGGTGAGCGTACGTGGAGTACGGCCGCGGCGTGACTGGCGACGCCCGTCAGTTGACGGGCGTCAGCGGGATCGGCTTGCGGTAGCTCGCGATCGACACCTGCGCCGCCGTGCGCTCGGCCGCCGACAGGAACGCCCGGCCGGCCACCGACTCGGGTTCGCTCGCGACGATGGGCACCCCGTCGTCGCCGCCGACGCGGATCGGCTCGTAGATCGGAATCCGCCCCAGGAACGGGACCGCCATCGACTCGGCCAGCGACTCGCCGCCGCCCTTCCCGAAGATGTCGCTCTCGTGCTGGCAGTTGGGGCAGACGAAGTGGCTCATGTTCTCGATGAGCCCCAGCGTGGGGATGTTGAGCTTCTGGTACATGCGCACCGCGCGGCGGGTGTCCGCGAGCGACACGGCCTGCGGCGTCGTCACGACGATCGCGCCCGACACGGGCACGGTCTGCGCCAGGCTCAGGGCGACGTCGCCGGTGCCCGGCGGCAGGTCCACCACCAGGTAGTCCACCTCGGCCCACCGCACCTCGCGGAAGAACTGCTGGATGACGCCGTGCAGCATCGGCCCTCGCCAGATCACCGGGTCGTCGCCCTGGGTGAGGAACCCCATCGAGACGACCTGGATGCCGTACTTCTCGGCCGGCACGATCTTGTCGCCGTCGGTGGTGAGCTGGGTGTCCAACCCCAGCATGATCGGCACGTTCGGCCCGTAGATGTCGCCGTCGATCATGGCGACCTTGCCGCCGAGCTTCGCGAGCGCGATGGCCAGGTTCACGGCCACCGTCGTCTTCCCCACGCCGCCCTTGCCGGCGCCCACGGCAATCACGTTCTTCACGCCCGGCACCGCCGTGCGGCCCGCGTCGCCGTGCCCGGTGCTGCGCACCTGCGACGTCATCTCGACCTCGACGGCCGTCACGCCCTCGATCCGCGACACGGCCTGGCGCGCCTGCTCCTTGAGCTGGTCCTTCACCGGGCACGCCGGCGTCGTGAGCTCGATCGTGAAGGCGACGCGCCCGTTGTCGATCGACAGGTTCCTGACGAACCCGAGCTTGACGATGTCCTTGTGGAGATCGGGATCCTGGACCGTCTTGAGCGCCTCGAGGACGGCGGTTTCGTTCACAGCCATGACACTTCCATGATCGGGGGGATAAACGGGACGTGCGGAGGGACGCGCGGCGAAGCGGCCGGGGGACGCCCCCGGCCGGCTCCTCCCCATGGAGCCGGCCGACGGGATCCCTGGATCTGATTCTATCGGTACCGGACCCGGGCGGGTCCGAGGCCGCCTAGGCCTGCTTCTCGATCTGCTTCTCGGCCATGTCGCCGATGTACGGCAGCTTGAACTTCTCGCCGCTGAAGGCCTTGTACATCAGGAACACCCAGACCAGGATGCTCAGGGGCACGAGGAGCAGCGACACCAACGCGCCAAGGATCGGCACGCCCCACACCAGGACCTGCTGCACCACGAACAGCCCGCCGAACGTGATGAGCGACTGCATCGCGTGGAAGCGCACGAACTTGTTCTGCTTCTCGATGACCAGGAAGACGATCCCCGTGATGAACCCGAGCAGATAGGTCAGGGCTCCAGCGATGTTGGGGTCCAGCCCCGTGCCCGATGTCTCTTTGCCGGCCGAAGGCGTGTTGTTGTCCATCCACCCGTCTCCTTGCCGCGGCTGCGGCGTGTCAAGCTCGATGGGCGACATCATAGCGGCGATGCGACGCCCTCACAAGCGGGTCAGAACGTCTCGTCGAACTGGCGGCGGACGCGATCGTCGAGCAGCACGCGCAGCGCGTAGGCGCCGAAGACCGTCCCGAACGGCAGCAGGAACAGGTTCGGCAGCGCCAGCAGCAGCGCCCCGAGCCGCGCCGCGCTCCGCCGCCCGCGCAGCACGGCGCCGACCCAGACATGGGCGCCGCCCCCGAGGACGAGCACGACGCCGAAGAGCGACAGCGTGGCCGCGGTGACCCGCGTGGCCAGCGCCGCGCCCCCCGCCGCGGGCGCCGCGGCGATGACGGCCGCGCCGGAGGCGAGCAGGAGCAGGGCGACGCCGACGAGCAGCCCCAGGCCGCCCCACACGACGAACAGGACGCCGAGCAGCCTCACGTGCGTGTCGGCGAACCGGCTCGGCTCCGTCATGGCGGGGGACAGGACACGACGGACGGGTCAGGCGATGAAGATGCGCACGTCGACGAGCGTGGGGGGCGCCGCCGGCGCCGTCACGCCGATGCGCACCGTGGCTCCCTCGGCGACGCCGGGCGGCACCTCCAGCCGGAGGTCGTGCAGGCCCATGACCTCGCCGGTGCCGGCGCAGGCCGGGCACGGCTCGCGCCAGCTCTCTCCGCGGCCGCCGCACGCCCGGCAGACGGTCCGCACCGGGAGGCGCAGCGGCACCACCGCGCCGAAGAACGCCTCCTGCGGCGTGAGCGACACCTCGGCCGTCACGAGCGGGGCGGCGTCCAGCCGGCCGAAGAACGCCGCGCGCATCCGATCCAGCGCGCCGTCGATCGACGGGAAGTCGATCGCGATCTCATCGTCGAGGCAGCCGTCGGCGCGGGCAGCGGCGACCGCGCGGGCCTCCGCCTTGGCGGGCCCGAACGCCCAGGCGACGGTCTCCAGGCAGGCGCCCACCGGCTCCTCTCCCGAGATGTCGGGATGGTACCGCCGGGCGAGCTGCCGGCACGCACGCTGAATCTCCGCCGCGCGCGCGTTGGGCGCCACACCGAGGACGTGAAAATAATCGCGCATCGTTCTTCCGCGCCGACGGCGCGGCTTCCCCGTACGATAGGAGCGGCCCCACCCCTTGTCAAGACGACGCGCGGCGCGCGCGTGACCCCGCCGGCGCTTCCTGGTAGCATTCGTCGTGCGCCGCCCCGACAGGGCGGCGGCGCCGGCCCGCCGGCCGGCCCACCCACCCATGCCACCAGCACGAGAGTGTCCGATGTGCGGCGAGTCGATGCGGATCGTGGTACGCGAGCAGGTCGACCGCGTGCCGGGCAGCCACACCTACCGCACGCGCGAGCTGCGGGAGTGGGTCTGCCCCGAATGCGACTATTTCGAGGAAGCCGACGACAAGAAAGAGGCGTAGCTGAGGATGATCGGAAGGGCGTGCGCCGACGCGGCGCGTGCGATCGGGCCTAGCGGGCGCCCAGAGTCAGCTGCACTTCCTTGCGCAGGGAGTCCTCGAACTCCTCGAAGTCGAGCGCCGTATCGCACTCGTCGCACAGCACTTCGAGAATCGCGGGACGGCTCTCCTCGGTGATCTCGACACGGGTGTCCTCCAGGTGCACGACGTGCATCTGAAGGGTCTTGACCAGGAAGTTGCGGTCGTTTCCGCAACTCGGACAAATCAGCGGCATCGGCCTGATCTCCTCGGCTCTGTACACACGCAGAGCAACGTTGTAGGGAAATTGTACGGAATAGGCCGGTCCGGGCGCAATGGAATCTTCACGGCCGGGTCTGGCCGATACTCCCCGACGCCGCCGGTCGCGCGATTGAGGTCGGCCAGAGTCCGGCCCGACGCGCGATCGAGCATTCCCGGTTGACTTCCGCACGCAACGTCCCATAATCAGCACGTCACCATCACCTTAGGAGCCGTGCCATGGGTCGGCTTCCGTCTCCCCAGCGCGTTCGCCCGCACAACGGGCAGGCCGCGGCGGGCCCCGGTCACCGGGCGGGCCGGAGGCCTGGAACGCTACGGCCGAGCCGGCGAACGGCCGGCGGCCTCCTGTTCCGGGCCACCTGGCTGGCGCCTCCGCCCACACGCGGGCGTTCTGCGACACCTCGGAGCTGATCGCCCTCGCGCGCGATCTCGCCGCGAAACGCGGACCCGGCGTGGTGTACTATCCCTCGATCGGGCGGTGGCGCCGCGGCGGCGCCAGGACGCCCGTCCCACGACGAGGACCGATGAGCGACGAACGCACCACCTCAACCGCCGTACGCAGCGAGGCGCGCGGGCCGCACTGGGTGGCCTGGGTGCCGGACGACAAGGGAAAGCCGGTGAATTCGGTGATCCTGGTGGGTCAGACGCAGAAAGAGGCGGAGACGCGCGCACGCGCGTGGGCCGACGCGCTCGCCGGGAACGCCTGAGCCGCCGGTACGCGTGGGCGCGCCCCGCGAGGGGCGTGCGGGCGGCGGACCGGGGCCGTCCTGCTCACAGCGCGTCGTCCTCGTCGCAATCGAGACAATCCGGGTCCCCGAGCTGCAGAATCTCGCCCACGGTGTGTCCCGCGAGCGTGCAGTGCGGGCCCTTCGCTTCGAGCGACACGACCGCAAGGTCCCATGACCGCGCACGATACGTGACGGTGACGCACCCGCATGGCAGGCCTTCGAGCGCCTCGAGCTCGAAGAGCTTGGCTGGCTTGGCGCGAGTCACCGTTGCCGATGCCACCATCATAGGCCTGTCCTCCCCGCTCCTTACCACTGCAAACCGGAGGCCATCTCGTCAGCTTAGACTCCCCGTGCGTCGGCGTTGTTCCAGGAAGTCTGCTGCGGAAAAGACTTCCACGACTAATGGCAGCAACCCGTCGCCGGTTCGTGCCAACTTCGGCAGTCCAACGCGAGGTGACCGGATCGTCCTCGAGTTTCGCTGGCTCGGGGCGTGTGCGGCTTCAGGACAGCGCTCAGGCGTCCTGTGTGCCAAAGCGCAACACATCGACGCCAGATCGTCCTGGAAACAGCTGGCGAGGACACGACCGCGAGCGCAATTATTCACACGTCGCCGCGCTCGTCGTCACGGGTAGATCAGCTGCCCGCGCACGGCGCGCCCGGGAAACAGGGCGCGCGCCGCGGTGACGTAGAGCTCGAGCTGCGCGTCGTGCTCGGGCCGGGGCCGACCGGTTTTCAGCTCGACGACGATCACGGCGCGGCCCGGCGTGAGGACGAGGCAGTCGATCGTCCCGCGCAGGAGCGGCGGCCGGCCGGCGTCCGTTCCGGTTCCCGGCGGCAGCCAGAGCGAGAACGGCACCTCGTAGAGACGCTCCCCGCTGTCGAGCAGCGCCCGGACATCGTCTCGCGCGCGGAGCGAGAGGTACGCCGCCGCCGCACGCGCCGCCAAGCCCGCGCGTCCGGCCGGATCGATCTCGTCGTCGCCCGCCAGATCGACGGCCAGCGCCTCCACGGCCGGTCCCTCGAGGCCTCCGCCGTGCTGGAACAGCCGGTGCACGAGCGCGCCGAGGGCGCGCTCCCCGGCGGCCGCGGCCCCGCCCGACGGCGCGGCGGCGCGCCCGGCGCTCCAGTCCGTGACGGCCACCCGCCGCGGCGCGGCCGGCATGTCGCCCGTCGCGAACGCATCGCCGCGCGACGCCGGCGTGAGCGCCCCCGCTCCTTCGACCGCCGGCCCACCGCCCACCACCGGACACACGCGCACGCGGTAAGGCCGGCCGCGGGCGCTGGTCCACGCGAGCTCGCCGCCGGCGCCGCCGGCGGCGGCCCGGGCGAACAGCGCGGCCATCGACAGGGGCAGCACGCCGGCCAGGCTTCCGCGCGCCGCGTCGAGCCTGCCGTCCTTGAGCACCGACGCCAGGTACAGGCGGTCGCGCGCGCGGGTCAACGCGACGTAGACGAGGCGCTTGGTCTCTTCGAGCTCGCGCAGCGGCTCGTCCTCGTCGGCGGCCGACTGGTGCGCGCCGATCGACACCGCCGGCTCGTCGTCCTCGCCGCCGCCCTCGGCGCTCACGCGCACGGGCGGCCTGGGGCCGCCGGCGCCCTTCGCCAGGTTCACGACGAAGACCACGGGGAACTCCAGGCCCTTGGCGGCGTGGACGGTCATGAGGCTCACGGCGTCGAGCGCCTCGATCGCGGCGTTCGACTCGTCGCCCGTGTGGAGGCACTCGATGTAGTCGGCGATGCGCGCGAGCGTCGCGTAGCCGCGGTTCTGGATGCGGCGCGCCAGGGCGCGCAGCTTCTTCACGTTCTCCCACGCCTGCTGGCGGCGCGGGCCGGCGAGCTCGAAGGCGTAGGCGGACTCGGCCAGGGCGCGCTCGAGCAGGTCCGCCGGCGGAATGCGGTCCACCAGCGCGAGCCAGCCGCGGACGCTCGCGCGCGCGAGGCCGAGCGCCGCGCGGTCGTCGGCGTCGAGCGCCGCCAGAGCGGCGGGCGGATCGGGCGCGGCCAGCGCGCCGGCGAGGTCGGGCGCGAGCGCGGCCAGGCCGGCGTCCGACACGCGCACCAGGCGCGATCGCAGCAGCGCGGCCGCGCGCAGGCTCGACGCGGGCTCGGCCAGGTACCGCAGCAACGCCGACAGGTCCTTGATCTCGTCGGCGTCGAAGAAGCCGAGGCCCTTGTAGACGTACGCCGGCACGCCCCGCGCCTCGAGCGCGCGCTCGAACTCGCGGTGGCTCGCGCGCGAGCGGAAGAGGATGGCGACGTCGCCGGGCCGCGCGCGGCGCGCGACGCCGGTGCGCCGGTCGCGCACGCTGCCCTCCTCGACCAGGCGCACGATCTCGTCCGCCACGGCGTCGGCGCACGCCTCGGGGGACTCGCCCGCCGCCAGGCCGATCACCGGCTCCCCCGCGAGCGCGTTGCCCGCCGCCGCGTCCACGGGGAAGCGATCGTCCTCGCCGTACCGGAAGGCGTCCGCGCGCTCGGCGTGCTCCACCTCGGCGAACACGTCGTTCACGAACTCGAGCAGCTCCGGCACGGCGCGGAAGCTCTGCGCGATCGACCGGCGCGGCCGGCCCTCCGGCCGGAGCGCGCCGATGAACCGCGCCGCCTCGTCGAGCACGCGCACGTCCGCGTCGCGGAAGCGGTAGATCGACTGCTTCCGGTCGCCGACCACGAAGATGGACGGCGGGAGCGGCGCCTCGTGGACGAGGCCGAACCCTTCGCCCCAGGACCGGATCAGCAGCGCGATGAGCTGCCACTGCGCGCGGCTGGTGTCCTGGAACTCGTCCACCAGCACGTGGTGGTAGCGCGACTCCAGGCGGAAGCGGCTCTGCGCGAACTCGTCCATGCGCCCGAGCAGGGCCAGCGCGCGCTCCACCAGGTCGGTGAAATCGACGAGCGACCGCTCGGCGAGCGCGCGCGCGTACTGCGTCTCGGCCACCCGGAACAGGCGCTTCAGGCCGCGGGCCAGGACGACGTTGAGGTCGCGGTCCCAGGCGGCCAGCACCTCGGCCACGCGCGGCCCGACGGCGGTGACCGCGTCGCGATGCCGGCGCCAGCCCGCGTCCGAGCGGCAGTCGGCGGCACGATACGGAGGGATCCGTCCGCTGCGCGGCCGGCCCTCGAGCGTCAGGAAGTGCGCGCGCACGCGGTCGAGCGCCACGCGCACGTCGGCCGGCGGGGCCGTCGCGAGGGCCGGCAGACCGGCCAGCGTCGCGGCCAGCACCCGGTACTTCGGGTGGGCCACCGGCCCCGACGCGAGGAAGGTCTCGAGGCCGTCGGGCAGCCCGGCGAGCGTGTCCTCGAGCGCGCCGACCGCGCGCCGCGCGGCCGTCTCCACGGTCAGGTCGCGCGGCCCCCGGGCGAGGAACCGGTCCAGCGACTCGCGCGCCACGAGGCGGCGCGACACGAGGCGCGCCAGCCCCGCGCGCGCGCGCGACGGGCCGAGCTGGGCCAGCAGGAGCGCGAGGTCGGCGTCCTCGCGCGCGAGACCGACGGCGATCCGCAGCGCCCGGTCGAGCGCGGCGTCCACCAGGCGCGGGATCTCGGTCTCGTCGGCCATCTCGAAGCCCGGATCGAGGTCCGCCTCGAGCGGGAACTCGCGGATGAGCGAGAGGCAGAAGGCGTCGATCGTCTCGACGGCGATCTCGCCGATCCGGTCCCGCAGCTCCCGCCAGCGCGCGCGGTCGGCGGCCGACCGCGCGGCGGCCTCGCGGAGACCGGCGACGATCCGCTCGTGCATCTCGGCGGCGGCCTTGCGCGTGAAGGTGATCGCGAGGATGTTGGACGGGTCGACGCCGGCGCGCAGGAGGTTCAGGTACCGCTCGACGAGCACGGAGGTCTTGCCCGTGCCCGCCGACGCCTCGAGCACGACGTTCTCGCGCGGGTCGACCGCGAAGGCGCGCGCCGCGCGGTCCCTCGCCGCGCCGGCGTCCGGGCCGGGCTCCGGCGGCTCGCGGTCGAACAGGCCCGGCTGCTCACTCATCGCCCACGTAGTCCTTGCGGCACACCGACGGATACGCGCAGTAGGTGCACAGGAACGGCTCGTCGGGGCGCACGGGGAACTCGCCGCGCTCGATGCCGTCCACCGCGGCGAGCAGGCGCCCGATGCCCTCGGTCACGGCGTCGGCGAACCGCGTGCGACCGCCCATCGCAACGAAGGGCTGCCGCTCGCCGAACGCCACGTACCCGGCGGCGCCGAAGGTCCAGTCGCGGCCGTGGCGGCCGCGCAGCCGCTGCTCGGCGCACACGCCGTACACCGGGAGCTGGATGGCGCGGGCCGGCTTGGGCGCGTGTCCGAGCTTGTAGTCCACCAGCCGCAGCGTGCCGTCCTCCAGCAGATCGATCCGGTCGGCCTTGCCGCGCAGCGCGACCTCGCGCGGTCCGTCCCCGCCGTCGACGACAAAGGGCCCCTCGAGCGCGTGCTCGAGCAGGCGCTCGACCACCGCCGCACCGGACTCGATCTCGAACTCGAACGCGCGGGCGCCGAAGCCCGAGGCCGCCGCCGAGCCGAGCAGCTGCGCGCGCTCGAGGGCCCGGTCGGCCTCGGGCAGCGTCTCGAGGCGCGCCTCGGCCACGCGGCCGAACGTGTCGATTGCCTCGGCCAGGCTCTCCGGCGTGATCGCGCCGCGGCCGGCGGCCTGCCACTCCGTGAAGAACGCCTCGAACACCTCGTGCACCAGCCGGCCGCGCTCGAGCGCCGACAGCCCGGGCTCCTCGGCGCGCTCCTCTTCGGCCCGCAGCACGTGCGCGGCGAAGTACTTGAACGGGCACGCCAGGTAGCGCTCGATCGCGCTGACGCGGTAGGCCCCCGGCGCGCGCGGGCCCGTGGCGCCGCGGAATCGCCCGTCGCCGCCGGCAGGACGCGCCAGGCGCCGCGCGAGCCAGTCGGCCGCCGGTCCGCCGACGGCCGCGGGAATCACGGGCGCCTCCATGAGCGCTTCGTGCACGAACATCCGCGGCGGCGGACCGCCGGCCACGCGCGCCGGCTCGAGCCCCGCGTCCTCCACTTCCTCGAGCA
Source organism: uncultured Acidobacteriota bacterium (assembly GCA_963812185.1). GTDB lineage: Bacteria > Acidobacteriota > Vicinamibacteria > Vicinamibacterales > JAHECP01 > JAHECP01. The sequence goes on along the minus strand of CAWEUE010000004.1, from coordinate 566,272 downwards.
GCGGCGAGGGGCGCACGAGCGCGTCGTCCTCGAGCGTGAAGGCGGAGAGCGCGACGCGCGAAGCGGCCAGCGTCAGCAGGTCGCGGAACGCGGCGCGCGCCGCGCTCGCGCGATCGGGCTCGGCGGGCCAGCCGAGCTGCACGAGGAGCGAGGCGGGGTAGAAGATGTTGCGCGTGGCGGCCTCGGGCCAGTCCCGCTCGACGAGGCCGACCAGGTGCACCTCGTCGAAGTCGCCGTAGCGCGCGGCGGTGGCGTCGACGAGGTGCGGCCCGGCCTCGCCGGTGCGGGGCGAGAAGGTCTGCCCCTCGATCCAGCGCCTCAAGGCGGCCGCCACTTCGTCGAACGGACCCGGCTCGTCGTCGTGGTCCGCGTGCGCGCGCGCCAGCGCGGCGACGGCGCCGTCGACCGCGGCGCGCGCGCGCAGGTGGCGCTCGTGCCACCAGGCGGAATCCCTCGGGGGGCCGGCCGTGGCGGGCGAGGAACGCCGCGAGCGCCGCCAGGTGCGCCGTCGGCCGCGCCGGCTCGGTGAGCGGCGCCAGGGCGAGCGCCGCGGCGGCGGCCGCCCGCGCCGCGCGCGAGGCCAGGCGGCGGTCCGCCCGGTCGGGCGCCGGCCTGTCGGCCGCGATCTCGTCCGCGAGCCGGACGAGGCGCCCGGCGTCACCGAAATAGCGCGCCTGCTGCAGCACGCGGTCGAACGCGGCGGTCTCGGCCGCGTCGAGCGCCGCGCCGTCGGGCGCCAGGGCGAAGTGCGGCGACCGCAGGAGCGCCACCGTGTCGCCGCGCGTGAAGCCCGACGCGACCGCCGAGCAGAGCAGGTCGAGCGCGGCCGCGTACGGCTCGGCCGCCAGCGGCAGCGCGTCGAGCGCCTGGTACGGCAGGCCCGCCGCGCCGAACACCTGCCGCGCCAGATAGACGTACGGCAGCGGCCGCTGGAACACGACGGCGGTGCGGTCTCCGGCCTCCGGGCCGACGCCCGCCGCGCGCATCCGCCGGACGGCCTCGACCAGCTCCTCCTCGCGATCGCGCGCCAGGAAGTGGAGGCGCTCGGTGTCCACCGGCGGCGCCACGAGCACCGGCCGCGGGGAACCGCCGTCCCCCTCGCGCGCCTCCTCGATCCCGGGCAGCAGGTCGTGGAGCCGCTCGAGGAACCCCGTGGCGAGCGTCTCCTCGGTCGCGACGACGTCCACGCGCTCCAGGCCCGGCAGCCGGGACAGGAGGTCGAAGTCGGCGGGCCACAGGCCGTGCGCGTCGGCGTTCTGGTCGGCCACGGTCACGACCACGTGGCCCGGCGGCGGCGCCTGGCTCGCGAGCAGCCGCGCGCGCAGCGCCTGCTCGTCGAGCCGTCCCGACGCCTCGACGAGCCGCGCCTGCGCGCGGAACGCCGCCACGAGGAAGCGTGTCTGGTCGAGCAGGCGGGCCGCGCCGCGATCCACCTCCGCGCTGGGCTCGAGCGATCCGACGAGCAGCCGGTCGAACGCGTCGATGGTGCGATGGCGGCGGTGCAGCTCGTCGTAGAGCGCGAGCATCTCCACGACGAGGCCGGGGCGCAGCGGAAAGGGCGGCGGCGCGCCCGCCGCGGCGGCTTCCCGGGCCGCGCGGCCGAAGAGCACCTCCCGCTCGAAGCTGGACGCGCGGGGCGGCGCGTCGCCCAGCCGCCGGTGCAGGAGCCGGTACCAGCCCTCGCGCGTCACCAGGTCGGGCAGCGCGAGCGCGGCGGGCCCGCTCGCCGTCGGATCCTGGAGGCGGTTCTCGATGGTCCGCCGCAGCTCGACGGCCGCGGCACGCGTCGGCACGATCACGGTGCGCGCGCGGCAGGCCTCCGGCCCGCCGTCGCACGCGAGCGCGGCAATCGCCGCCTGGAACGCCCGCAGGTCGGGAGTCCGGACGAGGCGGGTCCGTCTGGGCGTGATCACTGGAGCTCGGGCGGCTCGAGCGCCTTGTCGAGCGCGTCGTGCGCGCGCGTGAAGAGCATGAGGGCGCCGGCGGCCGCCGCCGACGCGTTCCACGCGGCGTGCATGTCGGCCCGGGACACGGCCTGGCGCCGCATCCGCGACGCGCTTCCGGCGAGCTGGAAGGCGCTGGCGAGCATCGCGTGCACGCGGCGCAGCCCCTCGGGCGCCACGATGGCGGCCAGGGCGTTCTGGGCCTCGCCGACGCGCACCTCGGCGCGCGCGAGCGCGCGCGGCGCGGGGCCGGCGAGCGCCCGCACGTCCTCGAGCGCGGGCCGCACCTTCGACCACGCGCGCAGCGTCCGGTCGATTTGCTTCCGGTAGGCGCGATAGGCGGTGGCCCTCAGCGCCCACTGATCGCGCGCGAGCCGCAGGCGCCGCGCCGCGTCGAGCTTGCGGTCGAGCGTGGAGAGCAGCGCGGACATGGCGTTGGGCCGCCGGTGGCCCAGCCGGTCGTCGGCGCTGAGGACCGTGCGGATGAGATCCTGCAGGCCGCGCACGTCGGCCGACCGCGCGCGCTCGGCCGCGGCCTCGAGCACGTGCGCGCGAAGGTCGCCGTAGGCGCGCTCGGTCTGCACCTCCGTCGCGAGCTCGGCCGCCGCCCGCCCGCGCGTGGCCGCCACGAAGGAGGGCGGCAGCGTCGCGGCGTGCGCGTCGAGGAGCGCCACGGCCGAGCGGAGCAGCCCGAGCCGGTCGCCCGGATCGGGCGTCAGGCGGGCGGCGGCGAGCATCTGCTCCACCTGCTCCCGTGCCGACGGCGCGGGCATCAACGGCACCGACGGCGGCGGCGCGACGTGCGCCACGAAGTTCAGCTGGAACTGGTCGGCGCCCCGCGCCGCGCGGAGGCCCGAGACCACCTCGTCGACGAGCGCCGTCAGCTCGGCGGCGTCCTTGGCCCGATAGCCGTAGCTGGTCTGGTTCCAGTCGTTCAGCACCGCCTGCGCCCGGCGGGCCAGGTCCAGCCGATCGGACGGGTCCTTGGTCTGCGAGATCGCGTTGAGCGCCCAGGCCACTTGACCGGTCAGCTTCGCGAAATCGGCCGGCCCGCGCGTGGCGGCGTAGTGGGCCGCCCGCGCCGACTCGGCGTAGCGCTCGGTCGTGGGCCAGTCCACGGTGTCGGCGGGAATCGTGACCAGCTCGAGCGGGGGGACCGTGCCGCCCGGCACGTCGCCGAGCGGCATGGAGAACACGACGTGATCGCCGACGCGCGCGTAGTCGCCGTAGCTCGAGAGCGTGACGCCGTCCGTGAGGAAAATCCGGTAGAGCACGGCGTCGGCCGGCTGCGGCGGCGGCGCAGCGGTGGCGGCGCGCGGCGCCGCCAGGCACAGCATGGCCGCGAGCAGCGCCGCGAGCGATGAGACGGAACGCGGGCAGTCGATCATGGCAGGCCGTGCAGCCTCAAGTACTAATTCGGCACATCGTGCGCGTCAAGTGCGGAGCGTCAGCGCGCACCGCGTTTGACGGTCTGTGGAAAACCTGTTGAACGATCGTGGATTTCGTGTGGACCCACCGACAAGGAATTCTTTTTCTCCCGCGTTCCGGCCCAACGACGCGCGCGCGCGCGCTGTGGATTCATCTTCGATGGTTCTTTCGCTTGACGTCTCCAGCCACTCCACTAGAATTCATCTTCGTCCTACTTCCGGAATTTGCCCTCTCGCTCAACGTGCGAACGTCGTGACGGTCCACCGATTCGAAGAGCTCATCAACGGTCGGGAGTACCTCATCGAGGTCTCCGAAGTCAGCGTCGGCCGCTGGCGCGCGCAGATCGCGCGCCTGCCCGGTGGCTGCTCGGCGCTCATGCCCTTCTACGGCACCACGCCGGCCGATGCGGCGAAGCAGCTGGCCGCGTGGCTGTCCCGCGCGCACCATCAGGTCACGAATCCAGTATAGTTGGGGGCCGCGAGGCCGCCGCGGGTCTTCCGTGCCGACGGGGATCCGCCCGACGCGCGCCCGCTCGCGACGCGCCGGCGGCCGGAAAGGTCTCCGCACATGCGCCTTCGATCCACGTTCCGACTGGCCTGTCTCGCCGCCGTGGTCCTCGCGACCGCGACGGCTGTCTCGTTCGCGCAGGATGCCCCGCCCCTTCCGAGAGTCCGGCTCGTCGCCACCGGCGGCACCATCTCGAACCGCGACGGCGGCCGCCTGACCGCCGAGGAGCTCGTCAAGTCGATGCCCGGGCTCGATCGCTACGTCCGGCCCGAGTACCGAGCAGTTCTCCAACGTCGCGAGCGGCTCGCTCACGCTGGACCAGTGGCTCCAGCTCTCGCGCCGGATCAACCAGCTCTTCGCCGACGATGCCGACCTGGCCGGCGTCGTGGTCACGAGCGGCACCGACACGCTCGAGGAGACCGCCTACTTCCTGAATCTCACCGTCAAGCACGACCGGCCCGTCGTCGTTGTGGGCTCGATGCGCAACCCGAGCACGCTCGGCTACGAGGGCGCGGCGAACCTGCTCGAGGGCTTCCGCGTGGCGGCCGACCCGGCGTCGCGCGGCAAGGGCGTGATGGTCGTGCTGAACGACGAGATCAACGCGGCGCGCGAGGTGACCAAGACCGACGCGCTCCGCCTGCAGACGTTCCAGACGCGCGGCTACGGCATCCTGGGCACCGTCGACCGGGACCGCGTCGTGTACTACCGCGACGTGATCCGGCGGCACACCAAGGCGAGCGAGTTCGACGTGTCGACCATCAAGGAGCTGCCGCGCGTGGACGTGATCCTGACCTACCAGGGCGCGCCGGGCGACCTCATCGAGTGCGCCGTGGATCACGGGGCCAAGGGGATCGTCATCGCCGGCGCCGGCGCCGGCGCGACGAGCGGCACCCAGAGCGATGGGATCGCCTACGCGGCCGAGAAGGGCGCGATCGTCGTCATCGGCACGCGGACCGGCAGCGGGCGGGTCGCCGCGCGGCGCGGCCCGCTGCCCGAACGCTTCGCCCGGACGATGACCGAGGCGCAGCGCGCGGCGTTCGCGCGACGGATCTCGGCCGAGGACCTCGCGCCCATCAAGGCGCGCATCCTGCTGATGCTGGCGCTCACGAAGACCGACGACCCGGCGGAGATTCAGCGGATGTTCGAGGAGTACCGAGACTCAGCCGAACGGCCGGCCGAAGTAGGTCAGCACCCAGATCGCGAGGAGATAGAGACTGAGCAGAGCCTGCAGGCCGGAGACCGTACGGACCCAGCCGGCAGGTCGCAAATCGTAGTCGCGCGCCTGCACGGAGGCAATCCACTTGCCCGCGTTGATCTCCCGAAAGCCGATGTGACACGCGGACAGCAGTGAGAAGTAGGCGGCCCACGCCAGCGAGCGAGGAGCGCCTGGCCGCAGACGCTCGACCTGGGGGCTGCCCGTCAGCTGCGGCCCTCCTGCTGCCACCTGGATCCGATCGGACGGCCAGATCCGGTAGATTCCAGCGAGACGCTCCCGGCCGGTGCGCGGCGCCGCAAGCGCGACGAGGTACACGGGCGTCAACAGGACGCCCGCCACGATCATCATGAGCAGGGCGCGCGACGGATGCAGGCCGTAGGCCGTGGTGAGATTGTACGCCACGGTCCGGAAGACCGCCTCGGCGAGGCCCGCCAGCGTTCGTTCCCGGACGACAAGTGCGTCGCCGGTCCGACTGCGTTCGATGGCGAAGGTCGCCTCCCGCTCGAGTTCGCGCAGCTCGGCCTTCTTGAAGAGAAGCCTGAGCTCGACGAGGCCGATCCGCTCGTCCGCGGGAGCGCGTAGCGTGCTGACGCCCCGGAGGCCGGCCACGTCGGCGCTCGGCGGGCCGGATCTCGGGGCGTACCGCGCGTGGGTCAAATCGGCGAAATAGAGCTTCGCGCCGCTGGGTGTGAGCCTGCAGAAGGAGCTTCAGCTCCGTCGCGCTGGGACGCCATTTCGCGCGTTGGGCGCAGGGATCGCCTGACGGCGGCCCCTGCGCCCGTGCAGGCCAGGCACACGCCAACAGCGTGCACGCGACGGCGGCCGACAGCGTCCTCGACATGTCTTGCCCCATACCGACGACCCGAGGTCCTGGGCTCGTTCCTCGCCGTCGAGGTCGGCCGCGCAACACGCCGGCGTGGGCAGACCTCGATTGGCGACAATTCCCCGCGTCACTGGCGGAAGTCGATCGACGAGAATTCGAGCGTCAGCGCGCGCATACTCGAGACCGTGGTCACCACTGTCGGGAACGGGGTCCACGCCACTGGAACGAGCGAGTCGAAGTCCACCTCAAACAACGGGTTGTTCCTCTGGTCGTCGATCGTCAGAGTTCCTGTGACCTGCGCCGGGTTGCCCGCCGCCGCCTCGTCCACCAATCGCTGAATGCCGCTGAAATCCGAGCCGTAGACGTCCACACGGATGACGTCGAGTTGTGGTACCCCGGGCTGGAAGTGCTGCCGGTTGTCCGGGTGCGGAGACGGGACCTTCGGAACGGAGACGTGCAGACCTCGCACGGCAGCAACCGAGAGACCTTCCAGTCCCTCGCTCATCGTGAACGTGAAATCGTCCTGAGTGAACAGCTGCAGAGGAGGCGCCACCGCGAGGCCGGAGGCACTCTGCACCTCGAGGCCGTCGGGAACCACGACGAAGGCGAGGGTGCCAGGGTCGCTGCTGCTCTTGTCGAAGTCCGAAATTCGGAAATCGCTTAGAAACGCGTGACGGATCACCACCTCTGCGACCACGTTACCAGCGGGATCGATCTCAAACACATCCAGTGGATCGCGGCGCGAGTCGCGGAGCGGATCCACCGTGTCACTCATCCATTGGAGCAGGTTGGGCGACAGACGGTTCGTCGTGAAGTAGCAGTCCTCGGTACTCGAGGCCAAGGATCTTGTCGCCGCAGCCGGCGAACGACGTCAGGGGAATCGGCTCCCCCTGATCGAGCTGCAGGACGTATGTGCCCCCGTAAGGCGTCGGCGGCGGAGGCGGCGCGGACGGTCCGGGCGGTCCTTGAATTCCCTGGGGCCCCTGTGGTCCCTGCGGCCCCTGCGGTCCGGTCGGACCGGCAGGGCCCGCCGGTCCGGTCGCGCCAGTCGGCCCGGCCGGTCCCTGGGGTCCGGCTGGTCCCGCCGGCCCCGTCTCGCCCTGCGGCCCCGCGGGTCCTTGCGGCCCCTGAGGACCCTGGGATCCCTGCGGACCGACAGATCCCGTGTCGCCCTTCGGTCCCTGCGGCCCTTGCGGACCCGCGTCCCCCTTGTCGCCCTTGGGTCCCGGCGGCCCCTGCGGGCCCGTCGTCAGCAGCGGCAGCAGCGTGACGCTCAGGTCGTTGTTGCCCGGGACGAGGGTCACCGTGCGCGTGTTGGGCGCCCAGCCCGAGTTCGGGATCTGCACCAGGTACCTGATGGTCCCCCTCGGCCAGGCTCACCGACATCGGCGTCACCTTCCCGGTGTTCGCGCCGTCCACCCATACCTCCGCGCCCGAGGGGAACGACGTGACCTTCAGCGAGCCGTTGGCGGCTTCCAGCGCCACGGGCGCGAGTGCCGCGATGGCAATGCCAACCGCGCCGGCCAGGCCGGCGCGGAACAGTCGTGTGATTCGCATGATCTGGCCTCCCACAAGCTAGACGCGAGATTCCCGGCCGGCCTTGCTCACCCGGGGTTGACTCCCTCTTCCGCAGGGGCCAGAATCGCGGCCGGGGGGGCGGTTTGGACACGTCGGGTGACAACGTCACCGAGCTCCTGCGGGCCTGGAGGAGCGGCGACGTGGCGGCCCGGGATCGGCTGATCCCGGTCGTCTACGCCGAGCTCCGGCGCCGGGCGGCCGCGCGCCTGCGCCGCGAGCCGCCGGGCCACAGCCTGCAGCCGACCGAGCTCGTCCACGAGGCCTACCTCAAGCTCGTCGATCAGGATCGGGTCGTCTGGCAGAACCGCGCGCAGTTCTTCGCCGTCGCGGGCGAGGCGATGCGCCGCATCCTCGTCGATCGCGCCCGCGCCCACCGGACGGCGAAGCGGTCGGGACGATGGGCCCGCGTGACGCTCGACCCGGCGGCCGCCGTCACTCCGCCGCTCGACGTCGACGTGCTCGACCTCGACGCCGCGCTCACCGCTCTCGCGGCCTTCGATCCCCGGAAGGCCCGCGTCGCGGAGCTCCGGTTCTTCGGCGGGCTCTCGCTCGAGGAGACGGGCGAGGTCGTCGGCGCGTCGCTCGCGACGGTCGAGCGCGACTGGCAGGTCGCGCGCGCGTGGCTCTTCAGCAGGCTCTCAGGGCACCAGGGGGATGACGCCTGAAGACTGGCGGCTCGTCACGGCGGTCTTTCACGACGCGCTGGCGCGCGATCCGTCCGCCCGCCGGGCCTTCCTCGACGACGCCTGTGAAGGCCGCCACGCGGCGCGCGCGGAAATCGATTGGCTGCTGGCCGCCCACGACCACGCTGGCGCGTTCGGCGACGCGCCGCTCCCGTTTCCACCCTCCGCGCCGGATCCAGCGGGCGCACACGACGTCCCGGGCGACAAGCCTGCGATCGGAACCCGGCCGCGACCGCCACGGCGGCACCCGTTCCGGCTGGTCCTGTGGCCGGCGGCCGCGGCGGTCGCGGCCGCCTTCGCGTACGCCGGCTGGCTGATCGTGGCGAGCGGCGGCGTGGCCACCTCGCTCGGCTGGCTCGAGCGCCCGCAGGCCGGCGGCGACTACGTGGCGGCCGTCCGGGCCGACGGACCGGCGGCGGGTCGCCTGAAGACGGGCGACCGCATCGTGAGCGTCAACGGCCTGCCTCCGCTGGCCAACGCCGGCACGCTTCTGGTCCTCCGCAGCCTCGACGTGGGCGACACGTACCGCATGACCGTCGAGCGGGACGGACGCCACCTCTCCTTCCGGCTCACCGCCGTGCCCGGGCCGAACGTGCTCCCCGAGGTCCTGACCTACTTCACGGTCGCGCTCGTCTGGTGCGCCATCGGGTTCTTCATCGGCTTCGCGCGGCCGGACACGGTGCTCCCCCGTCTCGCCTGGGCCGCCGCCGTCTCGACGGGTCTGGTCTTCCTGGAGGTCGGCGTCATCCAGAGCGGCCCGCTTTGGCAGCCCCTGCACATGGTCCTGGGGTTCCACTTCTTCGCGCGGTTCCCGACCGGCCGTCCCACGACGGGCTGGTGGAAGCGGTCGCTGGTCCTGCTGTACGCGACCGCCGGCATGCCGGCGGTCCTTGGACTCTGGGGACGTGGGGCGCTGCTCGTCGGTGGACCGGCGGCGGCCGTTCACGTCGCGACGAGCCACGCGACGCTCTTCGCGTTGCGTTGGCCGCTCGCGTCGCTCGCGGGCGCGGCCGCCGCGGTCGCCATGGCCATTGTCGTGCCGGTTCGCTACCGGGCGCTGACCGACGAGGATCACCGGCGCCGCGTGCGGTGGGTCTTCTACGGCGCGGCCCCCGCCCTGGCGCTGCAGATCTGGTGGGCGGTCGTCAACCTGTTCGACGTGTTCGTCGGACCGGCCCCGGTCCCGCGGCTGGATCTGACCGCCAACGCGCTGACGGTGACCATTCCGATCAGCGTGGCCTACGCCGTCGTCCGGCACCACGTGTTCGACATCAAGGTCGTGGTCCGCCGCACGGTCCAGTACCTGTTCGCGAAGCGGGTCCTGCAGGTGGGGATCGCCGTTCCGATGCTCGCGCTGGCCGTGATCGTTGTCACTCACCGGTCGCTGACGATCGACCAGCTGGCGCACCAGTCGCAGGCGTACCTCTACTGGCTCGCCGCCACGGTCGTGGCGCTGCGGTTCAGGCGTCCGATCCGCCAGGCGCTCGATCGGCGGTTCTTCCGGGAGGAGCACGACCGCGAGCAGCTGCTCGTCAGCATGCTGGACGAAGTCGGCACGGTGGAGTCGCTGTCCGAGCTGTCGCGCCTGGTGAACGACCGGATGGTGTCGGTCCTGCACCCCACCCGCGCGCACGTGTGGTACCGCGATCCCGAGGACCTCGCCATCGCCTCGTCGTCGGATCCGCTGGTGACGCCGCCCGACGTGCCATCGGACGCGCGCTGGCTGGCGTGGCTCGAAGCGCGCGGCAGGCCCGTCGAGCTCCCGCTGCCGGCCGACGCCGGCTTGCCGCCCGACGACGCCCGCTGGTTCACGGATCGGGAAATCAGCCTGATCGTGCCCATCACCGACAGCGGCGATCGCCTGGTCGGCGCGCTGCTGCTCGGCGCCAAGAAGTCCGAGCAGCCCTACGACGCGGCGGACCGCCGTCTGCTCGGCGCGATCGCCCGGCAGGCGGCCGTCGTGCGCGAGACGCTCCACCTGCGCGCGCGGGTCGGCGACGAGCTGCGGGTCCGCCACGACGTCCTCGCGAAGCTCGACGGACGGCTGCCCAACCTGCTGAAGGAATGTCCGTCCTGCGGGGCGTGCTTCGACGGCGTCGTCGAGCGCTGCGAGCACGACGGGCACGCGCTCACGCTGTCGCTGCCCGTGGCGCGGACGCTCGACGGCCGATATCGTCTCGAACGTCTGCTCGGCAAGGGCGGGATGGGCGCCGTCTACGAGGCGTCGGACCTGCGGCTTCGGCGGACGGTGGCGGTCAAGGTGATGCTGGGGCGCGGCTTCGGCCGGGCCACCGCGCTCCGGCGCTTCCGCCGCGAGGCGCGGGCGGCCGCCCAGCTGAACCACCCCAACGTCGTGGCCGTGCACGACGTGGGCTCGCTGGAAGGCGAAGGCGCGTATCTCGTGATGGAGCGGGTGCGCGGCGTCACGCTGCGCGAGGAGCTCCGCCGGGTGCGGGTGATGGCTCCGCGCGTGGCGGCCGCCTGGCTCGGACCCGTCCTCGACGGGCTGGGCGCGGCGCACGCCGCCGGGGTGATTCACCGGGATCTCAAGCCCGAGAACGTCATGGGCCGGCGGGACGGGTCGGGCGCGCTCCTCGTCAAGATCCTCGACCTCGGACTGGCCAAGCTCCGAGCCGAAGCGCCGGCCGCCAGCGGCACGATGACCGCCACCGGGATCCTGATGGGCACGCTGGCCTACATGTCGCCGGAGCAACTCACGGGGCGGGACGTGGACGAGCGCACCGACCTCTTCGCCGTCGGCGTCATGCTGCTCGAGGCGCTCACCGGCCGGAACCCGTTCGCCGAGCGGGACTACGCGCGGCCCGCCGACGTGGCCTGGCGCCTGCCCGGCGCGTCGGCGGAGGTGCACGCGCTCGAAGCGCTGTTGCGGCGCTGCCTGGCGCCCGACCCGCGCGAGCGGTTTCCCACGGCGGAGGCCACGCGCGAGGCGCTCGCGCCCGCACTGCTCGGTTGCCCTCCGCTCGTCACCGGGTGAGCGGAGGCCGCAAGGAGGGCAGTTCCACACGGGGACCGGACGGTCCCGACGACGCAGGTGCTGGAGGGGGTACTCGCTGCGGGTCCGCCTTCGCCGGCGCGGCTACGGCGGGACTGCCCTCACGTGGCTTGCCCAGCCGAAGCTCGCCCGAAGGGCGAGCGAAGGATGGTGGACCAGACCGGGATCGAACCGGTGACCTCGTGAATGCCATTCACGCGCGCTCCCAACTGCGCCACTGGCCCATTCAACGCAACAAACGATAATTCTAGCTCAACTCGTGCTCCCCGCACCATCCTCCGGGAGCGAGCGGCCGAAAGCCCGGGCGTAGTCGTCCGGCGTGTCCACGTCCTGGAAGGCTCCCGCGTCGTCCACCGCCACGTCGAGCACCTCCCCCAGCCGGGCCTGCACCACGGCCTTGGCCCCCACCGCGAGGTCGGTCCCGCGGAGCGCGTCGAACACGGCGCGGTCGAAGATCACGGGGTGACCGTGCCGCCCGGCGCGCGCCGGCCGCACGATCGGCGCCCGCGACCTCCGGTAGGCCGCCAGGAGCGCCTCCACCGTGGCGGCCGTCACGAGCGGCACGTCCACGAGCGTCACCAGCATCCCCGTCACGCCCGGCCGATCGACCACCGCGAGGGCGGCGAGCAGGGACGACAGCTGGCCCCGCGAGGGGTCGGGGTTGAGGACCGGCCGCACGAGGCCCGGCAGGCCGGCGACCGCGCGGGCGAGGTCGGGACGGCCCTCGCCCACCACGACCACCAGGTCGTCGAGCCCCGCCGCCTCCAGCGTGCCGACGATGCGCGAGAGGAATGTCTCGCCGGGCACGCCGGTCGGCAGCAGCGCCTTCGGCCGGCCCATCCGCGAGGAGGCCCCCGCCGCGAGCACCACGCCCGGAACCATGAGGGGATTGTACGCCCGGGCGCGCGTTGGGCTAGAATCAGCGGATGGCCGACGTGAACATCCGCATTCGGTGCCAGCGCTGCGGCGCGCAAATGGACCTCAGGGACCCGGCGCCGGGGAGCGACTGGAAGCCGGATCAGTTCTGGGTGTGTCCGGCGTGCGGGAGACATTTCTGGAGCACGTACCCGCCGCCGAAGAAGGACGAGCCAAAGCCCGCCGAGGCGAAGCCCGCGGCGGAGGCCAAGCCGGCGGCGCCCGCCACCCCTGCAGCGGTGGGAAACACCAACTGAGGGCTTGTAGGACAGGCGCCAGGTGCGGTGTGGCAGGCCCGTGGCGGGTTTGCATGTGCCCCACCGGACCGCCCCCCGAAGCGGATCGGCCCGCCAACGCTAACTTGCGCCACTGGCTTGACTTCCCTTGAGGAGTTCCCTAAACTGCCCCTACCTCTTGGCGCCCGCGCCGCGCGGGTCGATAGGCCTGTCGGTGCGAAGCGGGTGGTCCCGTGCAGTACAGAGCGGCTCTCGGGGCTTCGCGGCGGTGCAGAGAGCAGCCACCGAGCCGGCTCGACCGGAGGGGGCAGCCGGTGGGACACAACTTGACCGGCCGGTAGCGGCGTCGGGCCGCCATTCGGCCGCAAGGCTCGAGGCTGACTCGGGCATCGGGAAGTATCGGAAGGTCGTCGGCGTCTCGTTCTCTTCTCGAAAACGGGGCCGCGCACGCCTCCCGGCCCTGTCCCTCTGCCCAATCGACCTCACGGGTCCCTCGGGATGCGCCTGGGGACGTTCGCTCAGCAGAGGAGACGGGTATGCCAACCGGAACAATCGCACGGCTCCTGATCGACAAGGGGTTCGGATTCATCCGTGACGAAGGGGGCATCGAGCACTTCTTCCACCGCAGCGCGGTCCGCGGCGCGGTCTTCGAGCTGCTCCGCGAGGGGCAGCGCGTGGAGTTCACGCCCGAGGAATCGACCAAGGGTCCCCGCGCCGGCGAAGTGCGCCTGATCGAAGGCTGAGCCGGCGTCAGTCAGAGCGAAGGAACCGGGCGGGCGGCGGTCGCGCCGCCCGGCGCGGTTCCTTCGAGTCGTCGTTCTTCCGTCCGTCCCGCAGCCATGCCTTCGCGCGCTGTGCCGATGGATTCACGCTCTCGGCTCAGCCGCCGTTTCAGGACGGCGCTCGTCGTTGCACTCGTCCTGATCCCCGTCGCCGCCTTCCCCTATCTCGGCCGTGCGCTCGTCGTCGAGGATCCGACCCAGCACGCCGACGCCATCGTGGTCCTGGCCGGGGCCCGCGCGGAGCGGTGGCTCGGAGCCATCGATCTGCTGAAGGCCGGCGACGCGCCGCGCATCGTCCTCAGCCAGGGCGCAACCCAGGACGGCGAGAGCTACCTCGCGAAGCGCGGCATCACCCTGCCGAGCGAGGCCGATGTGGCGCGCCACGCGATGCTGAAGCTCGGCGTGCCGGCCGCGGCCATCGAGATGCTGCCGGGCCGCCCGGACAACACCGCGGCGGAGGCCGTGTACACCCGGCGCCTGGCTGAGCGATCGGGCTGGCGGCGCATCATCGTGGTCACGTCGAAGGAGCACACGCGCCGGGCCCGGCTGGCCTTCCGCCGCGCGCTGGCCGGGTCGAACGTCGTGCCGATCGTCCGCGCCTCGCGCTACGACAGCAGCGATCCCGCCCACTGGTGGCGCTCGCGCGCCGCTGTGCGCAACACGCTGTTCGAATGGATCAAGCTCATCGCCTACGCGGGCGGACTCGGCGCATAATGAACCCGCCTTCGCGGCGCAGCATTCACGGCGCCGCTACGGCGTGGCAGGCTCCGCCTTCGCGGCGCAGCATTCACGGCGCCGCTACGGCGTGGCAGGCTCCGCCTTCGCGGCGCAGCAAACTGGCGGGGGCGCAGCCCCCTCGCCCAGGCCGCGCACGGCGCGGCCCCGCGCGCACGGCGCGGGGCTCTTGGGGCCCCGTAAGTGAGCGCGTAGGGGGGGTCCGCGGGGGCGCAGCCCCCCACCTAGCGAACGAGCGTGAGCGAGTGAGCCGCCGGAGCGGAGTGGGGCCTGTGGGGGTCCCCACGAGCGACGGCGTAGGGGGGTCTGGCGGGGGCGCAGCCCCCCACCTAGCGAACGAGCGTGAGCGAGTGAGCCGCCGGAGCGGAGTGGGGCCTGTGGGGGTCCCCACGAGCGACGGCGTAGGGGGGGCCGCGGGGGCGCAGCCCCCCACCTAGCGAACGAGCGTGAGCGAGTGAGCCGCCGGAGCGGAGTGGGGCCTGTGGGGGTCCCCACGAGCGACGGCGTAGGGGGGTCTGGCGGGGCGAAGCCCCCCAGTTAATGAGGAAGCGAATGGGGCCCGGTGGCCCTCCCGGTCTTCAAAACCGGTCGCCTCCCGCTCTGCGGGAGGGCTGGGTTCGACTCCCAGGCGCTTCCGCCAACCTTCGCTCGCCTGCAGTCTTGAGCGAGCGACGGCTGGGCAAGCCAACCTTCGCTCGCCTGCAGTCTTGAGCGAGCTACGGCTGGGCAAGCCTACCTTCGCTCGCCTGCAGCCGTGAGCGAGCTACGGCTGGGGGCAAGCCAGCAACCAACACACAGGCCTGACCGTACGTCTGCTGGCCTTCAGGCCAGCCTCACAGGAAGGGCCGGACTCGGCGCTCGTGACGGGCCGGGCTGAAGCCCGGCGCTACGTGCCCACTCCTACCCCAACACAGCCAGGAACGCGTCGCCGTCGCTCAGGTCCTCGAACACGTGGTGTGCGCCGCTCGCGGCGAGGGCGGCGGCGTCGTAGCCGCCCGTCGCGACGCCAATCGCGCGGGCGTCCCAGGCGAGGGCGCACGCCACGTCCAGCGGCGTGTCGCCGACGACGAAGATGCGGTCGGGCGTGAAGGGACCGCCGCCGAGCGCCTCGGCGCGCGCGCGGGCGACGGGCACGAGCGCCGCGCGCTCGTGGCTGTCGTCGCCGAACGCGCCGCACCGGAAGGGCTTCCACAGGCCGAAGTGGTCGAGCTTCAGGCGCGCGCCCTCGGCGAAGTTGCCCGTCAGCAGCGCCAGGAACACGTCGCCGCGGCCGGCCAGCGTCTCGACCAGCGGCCTGACGCCCGGCATGAGCGTCTTGCCGTCGGCCGGCCTCGCCATCTCCTCGCCGAGCAGGCGGCAGTACTCCTCGCGGAACCGGATCAGCATGTCGTCGTCGAGGCTCCGTCCCACGCGGCGCAGCCCCTCGGCGAGAATCGCCGGATCGGTGCGCCCGGCCATCGGGATGCCCGCGAAGCCGTCGGGCGCGCCGTAGAGCGCCTCGAAGGCGCGCGTCATGGCCCGCTGGCCGGCGCCGCCGGTCAGGAGGAGCGTGGCGTCGATGTCGAAGAGCACGAGACGCTGCATGAGGTCACTCCGGGTCGAATCGCACCGGCTTGTCCCGCCGTTGCCTCGGCGAAGGCGGACGTCCCCACCAGCGCCGGCGGACGGCGGCGTCCTTCAGCTCGCCGCTCGCCGGGTCGAGGGCCAGGCGGCGCTCCGCGACGGCCGACGCGAAACCCGCGTCCTCGGTCATCACGATGACCGTGAGCGATCGCGGCCCGGCCAGGCGGACGATGTCGGCCGCCAGCGCGGGAGCGGCGCCGGCGGGCGCCAGCGCCGTCGGATGCTCCAGGACCAGGAGCGCGGGCTCGAGCGCCAGGGCGCGCGCCAGGTGCACGCGCGCCTGGATCTCGGGCGGCGCGCTCCCCACCACGCCGCTCAGCGCGTCCCCCGGCAGGCCGACCTCCGCGGCGAGCGCCTCGACGCGCGCCGCCACCTCGGGCGGCACGGGGTCGATCGACAGCGTGAACGGCATGGCGAGATTCTGCGCGACGGTCGAGCCGCCGAGCAGCACGGCGCGCGCGCTCACGATACCGAACCGATCGAGCGAGGCGAGCCAGGCCCGCTCGTCCGCGATGGCGCTGGTCGGCTGCCCGAGCACGGTCACCGTGCCCTCGTCCGGCAGCGTCGCTCCGGTGAGCAGGTTGGTGAAGATCTCCGCCGCCGCGGCGTCGAGCCCCGAAAGCGCCACGCGCTCGCCGCGCGGGACCACGAGGCTCGCCATGCGGAACGGGCGCAGGCCGCCGTAGGCCTTCGTGACGCCTTCGATCTCCACGGCGGGGACGATCGCGCCGCTCACCTCGGCGCCTCCCGGCCGGCCCGCGCGCACAGGCGGCGGTAGTCGGCCTCGGGGAGCGCGACCGACCCCAGCGCCGCGTGGCGGTGAGCGTCGTCGCCGTGGAAATCCGACCCTCCGGTCACGCCCAGATCGAGCCGCTCGGCCAGGTCGCGGTAGCGTGCCTCGTCCTCCGCGTCGTGATCGCAGTGGTAGACCTCAATCGCGCCGAGGCCGGCGGCCGCCAGCGCGGGAACGAGGTCGTCGCGGCCGAGCAGGCCCGGATGGGCGAGCGAGGCGATCCCGCCCGCGCGCGCCACGACGGCAATCACCTCCGCCGGGGTCGCGCCGCGCCGCGGCACGTACGCCGGCCGGCCCTCGCCGATGAGCCGATCGAACGCCTCGGCCACCGATGCGACGTGGCCCGCGTCCACCAGCGCGGCGGCAATCAGCGGCCGGGCCACCACCTCCCCGGCGTCGGCCCGGGCGGCAATGGGCCCGGTGTCGATCGGGCAACCCAGCGCGGCGAGCCGCTCGGCGATCTCGCGCCCGCGCCGCGCGCGGTCGGCGCGCTGCGCGGCGAGGAAGCCGGCGAGCGAGGGCGACGCCGGGTCGATGAAGTAGGCCAGGACGTGCACGTCGCGCCCCTCGTGCACGGCGGTGATCTCGATGCCGGGCACGACGGCCAGGCCGTGGTCCGCAGCCGCCAGGGCAGCGGCGGCGATGCCCGCGGTCGTGTCGTGGTCGGTCACGCCGAGCACGGTGATGCCGGCCTCGTGCGCGCGGCGCGCGAGCGCCGCAGGCGCCAGATGGCCGTCCGACGCGGTGGTGTGGGTGTGGAGATCGATCAAGGCCGGCCGCGTCTTCTGGCGGTCCCGGACCGCCGCCGCCCCTTGGACCGCCCCCGCGCCGCCCGCTTCGCCTTCGCCGTCCGCGCGACGAGGGCGCGGTACTCGCGGATGAGCAGGTCCAGGTGGCTGCGCTCTTCGTCGGCGAACTCGAGGAAGATTCGCTTCCCCTCCGAGTCCTCGAACTGCCCGCCGTAGCGCTTGAAGAACCGGTGCGAGCCGCGCTCGCAGCGGATGCCGATGAGCAGCGCCTGGCGGTCGTCCACGCCGCGGCTGATCTCGTCGGCGCCGGCCGCGAACAGGCCGTTCGCGGCGCCCTTGAAGAAGAGGAAGGTCGGCCGCGACTCGAGCTCGGGGTCCTCGGCGAGCAGGGCCTGGTAGCGGCGCTCGAGCGTGGCGAGGTGCTCCTGCTCCTCCAGGGCCAGCTTGCGGAAGATCCGCCGCCCCCGCGCGTCCTTCGTCGCCCGCGCGGCGCGCGTGTAGAACTCGAGCCCGCTTCGCTCGGTCGCGATGGCGATGCGCAGGGCGTCGCGCGCGAACAGCACGTCGGCCGGGACGGACCGCGCCGGCGGCCGCCGGCCCGTGCGGCACGCCTCGCACGTGCCGTAGATCTGGAGCACGCTCTGCCGCGCGGTGAAGTTGCGCGCCGCGGCCACCTCCTCGATCAGTGCCTCGATGTCCGAGCTGAGGAACTCCGACGAGGTGTTGCAGGTCTTGCAGATCAGGTGGAAGTGGCGCGGGTGGCGGTAGGAGTGCTCGAACCGGAACCGCCCCTCGCCGAAGTCGACCTTGCGCGCGATGCCGGCGTCCACCATCCACTGCAGCGTGCGGTAGACGGTGGCCCGGCTGATCTTCTGGTCCTCCTGGCGGATCAGGTCCACCAGGTCATCGGCGCTGAGGTGCCCTTCCTGGCGCAGGAAGACGTTGACGATGAGGTCGCGTTTGCTGGAGCGCTTGCCCCCTTCGGGGCGCAGCCGTTCGAGGTAGGCGGCGGTGGATTCCATGAGGCGCCGCGCCTGCGGCGCAGAGGCGCCGCAGGCCGCCGAAGAACGAGCGCGGGCCCTAGACGCTGAACGACGAGCCGCACCCGCAGGTGGACTTCGCGTTCGGATTCCGGATGGTGAACCCGCCGCCGGCGACGTTGTCGACGAAATCGACCTCCGCGCCCTTGAGGTAGCGGATGCTGATCGGGTCGACCATGAGGCGCACGCCGTTCACCTCGAACACCTGGTCGGAGGACGCGTCGCCTTCACCTTCGTCGATCATCAGCCCGTACTGAAACCCCGAACAGCCGCCGCCCTGCACGAACACCCGCAGGCCGGCGCCCGGCTTGTTCTCTTCCGCCAGCAGCTCGTTGATCTTGGTGGCTGCCGTCTCGGTGACGTTAATCATCTCTACTGACTCCCCCCAACAGTCGCATGTTGGAATACTTCGATTATAGCGGGGCGGCCGCGCGTCTTCAACGCGGCCGCCCCGCCATGTTCGTCTTTTCTTCGCCTCCGGTCAACCGCGCAGGCCCGCCAGCGCCTTGGCCGACTCCTCCTCCACCACCTGGTGCAGGCTGTGGCCGTGCGAATCCATCGTGACGATGGCCGGGAAGTCGTTCACTTCGAGGTGCCACATCGCCTCGGGCGTGCCGAACTCGAGCAGCGAGACGTCGACCACCTTCTCGATGCTGCGGCCGTAGAACTGCGCCGCGCCGCCGATGGCGTTCAGGTACACCGCGCCGGTCTCCTGCAAGGCCGCGAGCGTCTTGGCGCCCATGCCGCCCTTGCCGATCACGGCGCGGATGCCGTAGCGCCGCAGCACCTCGCCCTGGTAGGGCTCCTCGCGGATGCTCGTCGTCGGGCCGGCGGCCGTCATCTTCCAGCCGTCGCCCTCCTTGAGCACGACCGGCCCGCAGTGATAGAGGACGCCGCCGCGCAGGTCCACCGGCGGCTCGTGCTTCATCAGGTACGCGTGGACGGCGTCGCGCCCGGTGTACATGCGGCCCGAGATGAGCACGACGTCGCCCACCTTGAGGGACCGGATCGTGGCCTCGTCGATCGGCGCCCGGAGCGTCACCTCGCGCCCGGTGCGCGGGAACCCGCCCGTCGCGGCGTCGCCCAGCATCGGCGCCGAGCGCCCGTCGCCGCGGTAGAGCCACTGCTTGATGGCGCCCGTCCCCGCGTCGAGCCGCAGGCCGAGGCGCCGGAACGCCCAGCAGTCGTAGGCGACCGACACGAAGAAGCTCGCCGGCAGGCGATTGAGCGCGCCGATCTTGCAGCCGATGAGCGACACGTCGCCGCCGAACCCCATCGTCCCGATGCCGAGGCCGTTCACCGTGGCCATGAT
The DNA here is from genome assembly GCA_963812185.1 of uncultured Acidobacteriota bacterium. Lineage (GTDB taxonomy): Bacteria > Acidobacteriota > Vicinamibacteria > Vicinamibacterales > JAHECP01 > JAHECP01. Next base: position 546,896 of record CAWEUE010000004.1, on the reverse strand, counting down.
CTGGGCCTCGAGCTCGGCCAGCTTCGGCTCCGGGTTCACGTCGTCGAGGGTGCGGAAGAGCTGCATCTTCGCGTGCGCGTAGCTCGCCGTCCGGTCGCCGCCGACGCACACGCCGATGGCGCCCGGGCTGCAGCCCTTGCCCTGCGCCTGCCAGACGGCGTGGAGGATGCACTTGCGCACGCCCTCGAGCGTGCGGTCCGCGCGGCCGAGGTGCGGCAGCTCGCACGGGACGGAGTACTGGATGTTGGTGTTCTCGCAGCCGCCGCCCTTGAGCAGCAGGCGCACCTCGATGTCGTCCTGCTCCCACTGCTCGAAGTGCACGACCGGCGTGCCCGGCCCGAGGTTGTTGCCGGAGTTCTTGCCGGTGATCGAGTCGACCGAGTTCGGCCGCAGCTTGCCGCGCTTCGTCGCCTCGGCGAGCGCCTCCTGGATCTGCTTCTTCATCCAGATCTGGTTCGCGCCGACGGGCGTCTTGATCTCGAAGGTCGGCATGCCGGTGTCCTGGCAGATCGGGCCTTCGCAGGATTCGGCCTGGTCGATGTTCTGCGCGATGACGGTCAGCGCCTGGTTCGACCGCGAGCCGGCGGGCTCGGTCCCGAGCGCCGTCGCCATGGCCGCCCGCACGTCGGGCGGCAGGTCGGTGGAGGTCCGGGTTATGAGTTCGACGATGCTGTCAAAGAATGCTGGTAGCATAATGAAGCAGTATACTCCGGCGCGAACGGCGCGGATGGCCCGTGGCGCGCCGGCCACCGAAGCCACATGACACCCGCAATCCGGGCCGTTTCGGCCCTCCTGGCGCTGGCCCTGGCGGCGCCGCCGGCGGCCCGCTCCGCGGCCGGGGCGCAGAGCCACGGGCGGCTGTTCCCGCCGTCGGATCTGGCGCTGCTCGAGGGCCCCGACCGCGACGCGTGGCAGAAGCCCGAGCAGATCATGGACGCGCTCGGGATCGCCGACGGCAGCGTGGTCGCCGACCTGGGCGCCGGCGGCGGGTGGTTCACCATCCGCCTGGCGCGCCGCGTCGGGCCCAACGGGCTCGTCTACGCGGAGGACATCCAGCCGCAGATGATCGAGGCCATCAACCGCCGCGTGCAGCGCGAGGCGCTGCACAACGTGCGCACCGTGCTCGGCACGCCCGAGGACCCGCGGCTCCCGGCCGGCAGCGTCGACGCCGTGCTGATCGTGGACACGTACCACGAGGTCGAGGACCCGGTCACGCTCCTGCGCAACATCCGGAACGCGCTCGCGCCCGGCGGCCGCATCGGCGTCGTGGACTTCACGAAGGAGGGCGGCGGCCCCGGACCCGACCTCGCGGATCGCGTCGACCCCGACCGCATCGTGCGGGACGCCCAGGCCGCGGGCCTGCGGCTCCTGCAGCGGGACAACTTCCTCCGGTACCAGTACCTCCTGATCCTCGGCCGATGACATCGCCCGCGTCCCCGGCGCTGCCCGCGTTCTTCACGGCGTTCCAGGCGGAGGTCGGCGCCGAGCTCGGCCGGCTGATGGACGGCGTCGGCGACGGCCCGGTCGCCGAGGCGATGCGCTATACCCTGCTCGCGCCGTCCAAGCAGGTGCGCGCCGTGCTCACGCTGCTCGCGGCCGATCTGGCGGGCAACCGCGGCCGCGCGCTCCCGGCCGCGGCGGCGATGGAGCTGGTGCACGCCTCGTCGCTCATCCTCGACGACCTGCCGTCGATGGACGACGCGCCGCTCCGGCGCGGACGGCCGTCGAACCACCTGCGGTTCGGCGAGGCGACGGCCATCCTGGCGGCGTTCGGCCTGCTCAACGAGGCGTTCGCCGCGCTGACGCGCGCGTACGAGCCGGCGCTCGCCGTCCGGCTCACGGCGCTCCTGGCCGGCGCCGTCGGCTCGGACGGGCTCATCGCCGGGCAGGCGGAGGACCTGCTGTCGACCGACCGCGACATCGGCTTCGAGACGCTCGAGCGCATCCACCGGCGCAAGACGGGCGCGCTGTTCGGCGCGGCGGCGACAGCGGGCGCGCTGACGGCCGGCGCCGGCCCGGAGACGATCGCGGCGCTCGAGGCCTACGCCAAGAACCTCGGCCTCGCGTTCCAGATCGTCGACGATCTGCTCGACGTCACGGGCAGCCCGGAGGAGACGGGCAAGGCCGTGCGCGCCGACGCGAAGAAGACGACGTTCGTGTCGTTCAGCGGCGTGGACGGCGCGCGGGAGCTCGCCGGCGAGCTGTGCCAGACGGCCAACGCGGCGCTCGAGCGCTTCGGCGGCCGCGCCGACCGGCTCCGCCAGCTGTCGGCCTTCGTCGTGGCGCGCCGCGCGTAGAACCAGGCCCGGTGGCCCAGGTCTCCGACCTGGGCGGCCAGGCGCAGGTCGCGGACCTGTGCCACCCATGCGGGGCCAGGCCCCACGGAGACCATGACCCAATCATCCGACCAGCACGGCGTGGACGACCTGCGCGAGCGCCTGAAGGCGCTCGGCTACCTCGACGCGGGCGTCAACCGTTTCGTGCTGGCGCCGGCCCGAGGCGGACGGAGCGCGCCGGCCATCGCCCTGCGCTCGAGCGCGCGCATCGGTCTGCTGGCCGCGCTCCTGCTCGGGCCCTCCGCGGCGGTGGGCCTCGGCCTGCGCATGCCGGGTCTCGTCACCGGCCCGCGCGACGCGATCGTCATCGCGCTCTACCTGGCGGTGGTCTTCGGCGTCGTCGTGGCCGCGGCCGCGTTCGCCGCCGCCGAGGTGGCCCGCCGCGCGACGACGCACGCGTGGCGCGCCGCGCGCATCACGGGCGTGACGCTCGGCGCCCTCTGCCTCGTCTACCTGACGCTCTGGTGGCGCACGGCGAACGCCGGCTTCGGCTGGAGCGCGCCCGCCTGGACCGCGTTCGCGCTCGCCGTCGCCGTCGCCATCAGCCTGCTGCTCGGACACGCGGTCTCGATCACCACGCTCGCGCTCATCGCCCGCGCCAGCGACGGCGCCGCCCTCGAGCCGCGCGCGCGGCGCTCCTTCTGGCGCCTGACCGCGCCGCTCGGCCTCGTGGCGTTCCTGGGCGCCGGCGTGCTGCTCCTGTCGACGACGCCCGAGCGGGCCGACGCCGCGGCGGCGCCCGACTTCGCGGTGGTGCCCACCGGCGCCGCCGTCACCGTCGTCGCCATCGACGGCTTCGACGCGGCGCTCGCCCGCCAGCTGGTCGAGGGCGGCGCGCTGCCCCACCTCGCCGCGCTCGAGCGCGCGGCGCGCGCGCGGCTCGCCCCGCAGACGAGCACGGACCCGGCGCCCGTCTGGACGACGATCGCGACCGGCCAGCCGCCGTCGGTGCACGGCGTCACGGGCCTCGAGACGCGCCGCGTGGCCGGCGTGCAGGGCGCGGTGGCGGCCAGCCGCTCGCCCCTCGTCGAGGCCCTGGCCGCCGCCACCGACCTCGTGCGGCTGACGCGGCCGGCGGTGGCGAGCGCCGACGAGCGCCGCGAGAAGACCTTCTGGGAGGTGGCCGCCGGCAAGGGGCTGCGAACGGCGGTCGTCAACTGGTGGGCGACGTGGCCCGCGCCCAAGGGCGCCGGCATCGTCGTGACCGACCGCGCGCCGATCCGCCTCGAGCGCGGCGGCACGCTCGACGCCGAGATCGCGCCGCCGGCGCTGTACGGCACGTTCCACGCCGCGTGGCCGGCGATGCGGGCGCAAGCCCGGGCCCGCGCCCGCGAGGCGTTCGGCGCCGTCGCCGACGCCGGCGCGCGCGAGGTGCTGGCGCGCTCCGCCGAGCTCGACACGCTCGTCGTGGAGATGGCGACGAGCCAGGCGCTCGGCCCGCTGGACCTGCTCGTCGTCTACCTGCCCGGGCTCGACATCGCCCAACACACGCTGCTGGCGGGCCCCGGCTCGTCGGCGCTGCCGCCTTCCTCCCTCGCGGGACGGGTGGACGCGCTGGAGGCGTATTATCGGTTCCTGGACGGGCTGGTGGCGCCGCTCGTGGATCGCGCCGCCACGCCGCGCGCGCTCGTCGCGCTCGTGACCGCGCCGGGCCGCGTCGCCGGCGGCGGGCCCGGGCTGTTCGCGCTCGCGGGCGACGGCGCGCACGAGCCCGCGCCGGCCCTCGAGGCGCACGCGGTGGACATCGCACCGACGCTGCTCTACGCCCTGGGCCTGCCGGCGAGCCGTGCGCTCGCGGGGCGGCCGGTCCTCGGCCTGTTCGCGCCGGCCTTCGTCGGCGCGCACCCGTTGCGGGAGGTGGCGACCTACGGTCCGCGCGTCGCGCCCGACGAGCCGCGCCGGGGCCAGGCGCTGGACAAGGAGACGATCGAGCGGCTGCGAAGTCTGGGGTACGTGCGGTAATGCCGATTGGCGATTGCCGATTGCCGATTGCCGATTGGGCCTAGGCGTGGCGGCCTAGGCCGGTGAACCGCCAGATCGGCGGGAGCACGGCGGCGGCCAGGAAGATCTTCAGCAGGTCGGCCGGCAGGAACGGCGCCAGGCCGGTCTGGATCGCGAGCGCGAAGCCGACGTGGCCGGGCTGCAGCCAGGCGATCCAGGCGACGCCCGCGGCGAAGATGACGGCGAGGCCGGCGGCCATCGCCACGACCGACGTGAGGTAGCGGCGGTCGAAGCCGCGCTGGGCGAGCCAGCCGGCCGCAAAGGCCGCGAACGGATAGCTCATGAGGTAGCCGCCCGTCGGGCCCATGAGCCGCGCGATGCCCTGGGGCAGCACCGGCGAGGCCGCGAACACCGGCAGCCCGGCGATGCCGAGCGCGAGGTAGAGCACCTGGCTCGAAAGACCGAGCCGCGCGCCGAGCGCCGCGCCGCCGAGCAGCACGACCATGGGCTGCAGCGTGAACGGCACGGGCGTGAACGGCAGCGGCACGCTGACCTGCGCGGCGGCGGCGGTGAGCGCCGTGATGAACAGCACCGCCCCGACGCGCGTAGCCGACGCGAAGTCGGTACGGCCGGCGAAGGCCGACAGCAGGGTTTCGGACACCGCGAAGCGCTGGGCGCGACCGCTCGTCATAGCTGAGGATTCTACTGTATGCACACCGCACTGACAATCGCCGGCAGCGACTCGGGCGGGGGCGCGGGCATCCAGGCCGACCTGAAGACCTTCGCCGCCCACGGCGTGTTCGGCACGAGCGCCATCACGGCCATCACGGCGCAGAACACCGTCGGCGTCACCGCGGTCCTCGCGCTGCCCGCCGACCTCGTCACGGCGCAGATCGAGGCGGTCGCGACCGACATCGGCGCCGATGCCGTCAAGACCGGCATGCTCGCCAACGCCGCCATCGTCGAGGCCGTGGCGGCGGCCATCGAGAGCCTGGAGCTCCCGCGTGTCGTGGTCGATCCCGTCATGATCGCCAAGAGCGGCGATCGCCTGCTCGAGGACGAGGCCGTCGCGGCGCTCAAGGCCGAGCTGCTGCCGCACGCGCTCGTCGTCACGCCCAACGTGCCAGAGGCCGAAGTCCTCGCCGGCATGACCATCGCCGACCTCGACCACGCACGGCGCGCCGCGAGACGGATTCGCGACCTGGGGCCGCAGGCGGTCGTCATCAAGGGTGGGCACCTCGAGGGCCCGGAGGCCATCGACCTCCTGTGGGACGGCCACGAGATGACGCCGCTCAAGGCGCCGCGGCTCCCGGGCACGAGCACGCACGGCACCGGCTGCACGTTCGCCTCGGCGATCGCGGCGAACCTGGCGCTCGGCGCCACGCTCCTCGACGCGGTGCGGCGCGCGAAGGTCTACCTGACCGAGGCCATCCGCCGCGCGCCCGGGCTCGGGCGCGGCCACGGCCCCGTCGACCATCTGTGGCCCATCGAGGCGGCCGCGCCGCGCAGGGACCGGTAGCCGCTGGGCTATACTGGATCGATGGCCAACCCGCGTTTCGCGGTCACGAGCGACCGGCTCTCGCTGGACCCGCTCATCGGGCTCGTGTCGGCGCCCGGCGGCGCGGCCGCGGGCCCGGGCGCGGTGGTGACGTTCCTGGGCCTGGTGCGGGACCACAACCTCGGCCGCCGCGTGCTCCGTCTCGAGTACGAGGCGCACGAGCGGCTGGCGGTTCGCGCCTTCGAGCGCATCGACGCCGAGGTGGTCGAGACGTGGCCGTCGGTGCGGCTCGCGCTTTGTCACCGGATCGGGCGGCTCGCGATCGGCGAGGCCAGCATCGCGATCGCGGCGGGCTCGCCGCACCGCGCCGACGCGTTCGCGGCCTGCCGCTACGCCATCGAGCGCGTGAAGCAGGTCGCGCCCATCTGGAAGCACGAGTACTTCGAGGGCGGCGACGCCTGGATCGAGGGCGCGACGGCCGACCCCGACGACGGCCGGGCGCGCCAAGAGGCGATGAAACGCGCATGCGCGTGACGATCCGCCTGTTCGCGCGGCTCCGCGAGCTGGCCGGGCACGACGAGCTCGCGCGCGAGGCCGCCGCGGGCGCCACCGTCGCCGACCTCTGGGCGGCGCTCGCACGGGAGCTCCCCGCGCTCGAGCCCTACGGCCGGCTGGTGTCGGCCGCGGTGAACGACGACTACTCGCCGATGACGCGGACGCTCGCCGAGGGCGACGAGGTGGCCTTTCTGCCGCCCGTGTCCGGCGGACGGCGCTGATCCGGGACTGCACACCATGTTCGACAAGCTGAACGCCGTCGAGACCCGCTACGAGCAGCTGACGGCGCTCCTGGCCAACCCGTCGGTCCAGGCCGATCCGTCCGCGTACCGCACGCACGCCAAGGCGCTCGCCGAACTGCAGCCGCTCGTGGAGCGCTTCCGCGAGTTCAAGGCCGTCGTGGACGAGATCGAGCAGGCGCGCGAGCTGGCCGCCGGCAACGACGCCGAAATGCGCGCGCTGGCCCTCGACGAGCTGAAGACGCTCGAGGCGCGCCGCGACGTCATCCTCGGCGACATCAGGGTCCTGCTCATTCCCAAGGACCCGAACGACGAGAAGAACGTCATGCTCGAGATCCGGGCGGGAACGGGCGGCGACGAGGCCGCGCTGTTCGCGGCCGATCTGTTCCGGATGTACACGCGCTTCGCCGAGCACCAGAGCTGGCGCGTCGACATGATGTCGCTGAGCGAGACGAGCGGCGGCGGCATCAAGGAAGCGATCGTCATGATCGAGGGCCGCCGGGTGTACAGCCGCCTGAAGTACGAGAGCGGCGTGCACCGCGTGCAGCGCGTGCCCGAGACCGAGGCGAGCGGCCGCATCCACACCTCGACGGCCACGGTGGCCGTGCTGCCGGAGGCCGAGGAGGTGGACATCCAGATCGACCCGAAGGACCTGCGCGTCGACACCTTCTGCTCGAGCGGCCCCGGCGGGCAGAGCGTGAACACGACCTACTCCGCGGTGCGGCTCACCCACATCCCCACCGGCCTCGTCGTGTCGCAGCAGGACGAGAAGTCGCAGATCAAGAACCGCGCGAAGGCGCTCAAGGTGCTGCGCTCGCGTCTCTTCGAGATCGAGAGGCAGAAGCAGCACGACGCCATGGCGAAGGACCGCCGCAGCCAGGTGGGCACCGGCGAGCGCTCCGAGAAGATCCGGACCTACAACTTCCCGCAGAACCGGATCACCGATCACCGCATCAACTTCACGACGCACCGGCTCGTCGAGGTGCTCAACGGCGACCTGACCGAGCTCGTCGATCAGGTGATCACGCACTTCAACTCGGAGAAGCTGAAGCAGGCGACCGAGGCCTCCGACGACGACCAGGGCGGCGGCGGAGAGCGGCCGAGGCCCGCTACGCCATGACAATCTTCGACCATGTGAACCGCGCGGCGGGCGCGCTGGGCGCGGCGGGCCTTCCGGCCGGCTGGGCGGCGCGCGACGCCGAGCTGCTGGCGCGGCACGTCCTCGGCTGGGACCAGGCCCACTACCTCGCCCACCGGAGCGACGCGGGCCCCGCCGACTTCGAGACGCGGTACCAGGCGCTCGTCGATCGCCGGGCGCGCCGCGAGCCGCCGGCCTACATCCTCGGCATTCGCGAGTTCTGGGGCCTCGACTTCGAGGTGACGCCCGACGTCCTCATCCCGAGACCCGAGTCCGAGCTCATCGTGGAGGAGGCGCTGGCCATCGCCGCGGGCGATCCGCCCGCGCTCGTCGTGGACGTCGGCACCGGCAGCGGCTGCCTGGCCATCTCCCTGGCGCACGAGCTCCCGTCGGCGCGCGTCGTCGCCACCGACGTCTCGGCCGTGGCGCTCGTCGTCGCGCGGCGCAACGCCGAGCGCCACGGCGTCGCCGCGCGCATCCGCTTCGTGTGCGCCGATCTCCTGGACGGCCTGGCGCTCGCCGCCGACCTCATCGTCGCCAACCCGCCGTACGTCGCGAGCCGGTCCGCCCAGGGCCTGCAGCCCGAGGTCCGCGACTACGAGCCCGCGGTCGCGCTCTTCGGCGGCACCGACGGGCCCGAGACCCTGGCGCGCTTCACCGGGCAGGCGTGGCGCTGCCTGCGGCCCGGCGGGCGCTTCGTCTGCGAGTTCGGGCTCGGCCAGGAGGACGAGACGCGGAGCTACTTCACGCGGGGCTGGACGATCGAGCGCGTCCGCGCCGACCTGCAGGGCATCGCCCGCACGGTGGTCGCGCGGCGCGAGGAGGACGCCCCGCGGTGAGCGACGGCTGCCTCTTCTGCCGCATCGTCGCGGGCCGGACGCCCGCGCGCCTCGTCCACGAAGACGAGCGGATCGTGGCCATCGAGGACGTCAATCCGCAGGCGCCGGTGCACGTCCTCGTCCTTCCGCGGCGCCACATCGCGACGCTCAACGACCTGACCGGCGAAGACGAGGGCCTGGTGGGCGAGATGATCCGGCGGGCGGCAACCATCGCCAGGGTCCGCGGCATCGACGAGGCCGGCTACCGCACGGTGTTCAACTGCAACCGCGACGCCGGCCAGAGCGTGTACCACATCCACCTGCACCTGCTGGGCGGGCGGCGGCTCGGCTGGCCGCCGGGCTAGGCCTCGGCCGCCTCGCGCGGCGCCAGCAGATAGCGCCCGCGCCCGTTGCGCCGGTCCAGGAAGAAGTCCACCACGCGGTACCCCCGCTCGAAGTAGCCGGTGAAGATCGCCCGTGTCCGCATGCGCCAGTCGAGCGCCAGCCCCGGGTCGTGCTGCATCATCTCGCCGAAGCCCATCGGAATCTCGACGGTCAGGCGCCGGTCCGCGCGGTCGAGGTCGTACGACAGGCAGCGCAGCCACTCGCCGGCGCGCGCGGTCTCGTTCACCGGCGGCGCGTCGAACACGCCGGTGGCGCGCGGAGACGGCAGCGCGCCGGGCGCAAGGCGCCGCTCGACGTGCGGCTTGCGGATCCACCACTCGGCCACGAACCGGTCGGTCGGGTTGCCCTTGTGCAGCGGGCTCGACGAGTCGCCGTAGATGTTCAGCTCGTACTCCTCCACGACGACGCCCAGCTTGGTGAAGTTGAGGTGCGCGTTGAGCGCCTGCAGCGGATCGTAGGTCCACTCGATCAGATCGATGCCCATGGCCAGGGCGCGGCTCCGCTGCGCCAGCTTCAGCTCGGTGCCGAGCCCCGTGTCGCGCCCGCCCGGGAGCACACCCAGCATGTGCGACCACTGCATCGGCCGGCCGGCCTTGATCCCCGGCAGCGAGTACGCGAAGCCGACCATCTGCCGGCCGTCGAAGCCTCCGAGCAGGATGCCGCCGCGCTTGCTCGTGACGACCAGGATGGGCACGCCCACGGCGTCGTCGCTGTCGGTATAGCCCCAGATCTCCATCTCGAGCTCGACGACGCGGCGGAAGTCTTCGATGGTGGTCAGGTCTCGGATCTGCATGGTTCACGGCTCACGGCTTACGGCTCACGGCTCGGTGGCCCAGGTCTGTGACCTGTGCCAGAGAGCCCAGGTCGAAGACCCGGGCCACCCTGTCCTCTCCGAGCCCCCAGTCCCTTCCCATTTCACAGCAGCGCCTCGAGCTCCCTGAGCGACCGGATGACGGGCACGTCGCCGGGCGCCGGGGCGTGGGGCCGTCCGGAGCGGGCGACGAGGACGCCGCGCATGCCGAGGCGCCGCGCGCCCTCGATGTCCTGCGCGAGGCTGTCGCCCACCATCACGGACTCGGCCGGCGTGGCGTCCACCAGCCGCATCGCGGCCTCGAAGATGCTCGGGTGGGGCTTCAGGTAGCCGTGCTCGGACGAGGAGACCGCGGCCGTGATGAGGCCCTCGAGCTCGAAGTGGCTCTGGAACGACGCGAGGCACCGGTGCGAGTTCGAGATGAGGCCGACACGCAGGCCGGCCCGGCGCAGGCCGGCGAGCACGTCCGGCACGTCGTCGTACAGGAGGAAGTGCTGGTTGCCGGCCCACTCGTCGTACATCTCGCGCGCCGCCAGCGCCACGGCCGGGCCGGCGCCGCCCATGCCGTGGATCACGCGGCTCGTGTAGTCGATGAAGATCTGGGGGTCGTACGCGTGGTCCTGCGCCTCGTCCAGGACGGCCGACGCGCCGGCGACCGCCGCGTCGAAGCGCGAGGCGTCCACCGTCACGCCGTGCTTCGCGCAGAACGCTCGGTAGCCCTCGCCCTGGAAGGTCGGGCCGGGGTAGATGAGCGTGAAGTCGACATCGAAGAAGACGGCCCGGGTCGCTCCCACTGCGCTACGCCTTCGGCTCGTACGGTCCGGCCACCGAAACGATCGCCCTCGCCGGGTCGAGGCACGTCGCCGCCTCGTGCACCGCGTCGAGCGTGACGGCGGCCAGCGCGTCCGGCATGCGCACATCGTAATCGAGGCCGAGGCCGAAGAGCTCGCACATCTGCAGGAAGTCGGCGATGCCCGCGTTGGTCTCGAGCAGGCGCGGCATCGACGCCACGAGGAAGCGGCGCGTGTCCTCGAACTCCTCCAGCGTGGCGCCGTCGCGCGCCAGCGCGCCGATCTCGGCGTCGATGGCGGTAATCGTCCGCTCCACGTTGGCGCCGTCCACGCCCGCGCGGACGACCAGCGGCGCCGGCGCGAACGCGGGCTCGAAGGTGCTGTACACGTAGTAGGCCATGCCCTGCCGCTCGCGGATGTTGTCGCCGAGCCGGCCGCCCAGGCCGTACTGCCCGAGCACGGTGTTCATGACCCAGAACGCGTCGTAGCCCGGGTCCGTCCGCGGGATCGTGGCGAAGCCGTAGGTGATGTCGGCCTGGGCCTTGCTCATCATCGGCGCGACGATCGTGCGGCGGGCGGCGGGCGGCGGCGGCGCGATCGCCACCTCGACCGGCGGGGCCGCCGACCAGTCCTCCAGCAGGCTCGACGCCAGGTCCAGCGCGCGCGCGACCTCGAGGTCGCCCACCAGCGCGAGCGTCAGGCCGCCGGGCGTCACGGCGCGGCGGTGGAAGCCGACCAGCGCCTCGCGATCGAGCCGGCCGAGATCCTCGATCCGCCCCTTCGCCGGCCGCCCGTACGGGTGCGCCGGGCCGTAGAGCGCGACGAGCAGCGCCTGGACGGCGCGCACGGCCGGGTTGTCCTGGTCCTGCCTGAGGCCCGTCACGATCTCCTGGCGCCGCCGCGCCACCTCGGCCTCGGGGAACGTCGGCCGGCGGACGACGTCCACGGCCAGATCGAGCAGGTCGGCCGCGTCCTCGGCGAGGCAGGTGCAGCCGAGCGTCAGCGTGTGGCGGCTGGCGCCGACGGCGAGCGACACGCCCACGCCGTCGAGCGCCTCGGCGATCCCGCCGGCGGAGCGCCGCTCGGTCCCGCGGTCGATCGTGCGCGAGAGGAAGTGCGCGAGGCCCGGCTGGGCCTCCGGCTCGTGCATGATGCCGGCGCGGACGCTCAGGTTGATCGCCACCGCCGGCGTCGCGGTCGTCTGCTTCGCGAGAATCGTGGCGCCGTTGGGCAGCACGCGGCGCGAGGGCGCGAGGCCCGGAGCGGACGTCCGGGTCACGGCCGTGCACCCGCCGCGGCGCCGTCGCCCGGCACCGGCCTGAACCAGCCGACGGTGCGGCGCCCGGGCGCGAGCCGGGCCCGCGCCACCGCCTCGACCTGCGCGCCGGTCACGCCCGCGAGCCGGTCGGCCATCGCCAGGTAGGTGTCGACGGTGGCGACCGTGTGGAAGAAGCCGATCTGGTGCGCGACGTTCGTGACGCTGTCGTTCTCGAAGACGAACCGCGCGGCGAGCTGCCGGCGCGCGCGCGCGAGCTCCTCGGCGGTCACGCCGTCGATGCGCAGCCGCTCGATCGCCTCGAGCGCGTCGCACTCGACGTCGGCGATGGGCAAGCCGTCGGTCACCGTGATCGAGATGGTGTAGAGGAACGGATGCCGCGTGGGAATGAGCGACCCGCCGACGGCCGACGCGCGGCCCGCGTCCACCAGCGCGCGGTAGAGCCGCGACCGGCGCTGCGGCGGCGGCGTCCGGAAGCTCGACCACACGTTGACGCCCTTCGCGCCCGTCAGGATGGCGTCGAGCACCAGCATCGGCATGAAGTCGGGGTCGTCCACCGCCGGCGCGTGCCACGCCAGCTTCAGATAGGCCGTCGTCCCCTCGCGCTCGAGCACGACGCGGCGCTCGCCGAGCGGAGGCGGCTCCACGGTGCGCGGCCGCGGCGGCTCGGCCACGGGCTCGATCGCGCCGAAATGGCGCTCGGCGCCGCGCGCGACCTCGTCCACGTCCACATCGCCGACGACGACGAGGGCGGCGTTGTTCGGGCCGTAGTAGCGGCGGTAGTGGCCGAAGAGGTCGTCGCGGCGCATGGCCCGCAGGTCCGACAGCCAGCCGATGGTCGGGTGCCGGTAGGGATGCGCCTTGAGCGCGGTGGCGGTCAGCTCGATCTCGAGGAGCTGGTCGGGGTCGTTCTCGCCGCCCATCAGCTCGGAGATGATCACCGTGCGCTCGGCCTCGCAGTCCTCGGGCTCGTACAGGCAGTTGGCCATGCGCTCGGCCTCGATGAACAGCATCCGGTCGAGCGCGTCGCGCGAGGCGGTCTCGAAGTAGGTGGTCTGGTCGAGCCAGGTGTAGCCGTTCCAGGTGCCGCCGAACTTCTCGACGAGGCCCTTCATCTGCTCGCGGGGAATATTGGTCGAGCCCTTGAAGTTCATGTGCTCGACGAAGTGCGAGACGCCGGTCAGGCCGGCGCCCTCGTCCTTCGAGCCGACGCCGTACCAGCACCACACCGAGGCGAGCGGCGCCGTTCGGACCTCGCGCACGAGCACGGCGAGGCCGTTGTCGAGCACCACGCGCCGGACGGCCGGCACGGGGGCCGGGCTGGAGGCCATGCGGCCATTATACAAGCCGGATCGGCGCGGCCCGATCCTGCACTAGAATAGAAGGATCGAGCCTTTTCGGGCCCCCGACCCGTGCGCGGGTGGCCGCTCCCTGGGCCCGCCTTGACGCGACGCGTGCCGCATGCGTGACTGGAAAGCGACGCTGAATCTCCCGAAGACCGCCTTCCCGATGAAGGCGAACCTGCAGACCACCGAGCCGGCGACGCTCGCGCGGTGGGAGGCGATGGACCTGTACGCCCGGATTCGCGGGGCGCGCGCCGGCCGGCCGAAGTTCATCCTGCACGACGGCCCGCCCTACGCGAACGGCGAGATTCACAACGGCCACGCGCTCAACAAGATCATCAAGGACGTCGTCGTGAAGTCGCGCTCGCTGGCCGGCTTCGACGCGCCGTACGTGCCGGGCTGGGACTGCCACGGCCTGCCCATCGAGCTCAAGGTGGACCGGGAGCTGGGGCCGAAGAAGCGCGAGATGAGCATCGCCGACTTCCGGCGGGCGTGCGCCCGCTACGCCGAGAAGTACGTCGGCATCCAGCGCACCGACTTCCAGCGGCTGGGCATCTTCGGCGACTGGTCCGCGCCGTACCTGACGATGAGCCACGATTACCAGTCGGCCATCGTGCGGGCGCTCGGCCGCTTCGTCGAGCGCGGCCTGGTCTACAAGGGCAAGAAGCCCGTGCACTGGTGCATCCACTGCCGCACGGCGCTCGCCGAGGCCGAGGTCGAGTACGAGCCGCACGCCTCGCCGTCGATCGACGTGGAGTTCCCGCTCGCGCCCGCGGGCGCGGCCGATCTCGCCGCGCGCGTGCCGGCGCTCGCCGGGCGGCCCGTGTCGGTCCTCATCTGGACGACGACGCCGTGGACGATCCCGTCGAACCTGGCGATCGCGTTCCACCCGGACTTCGACTACGCCGCCTACGACGCGCGCGACACGACGGTCATCCTGGCCGAGGCGCTGGCGCCGGAGGTCGAGCGGCGCACCGGCGTGACGCTCGGGCGGCCGGTGGCCCGCATGAAGGGGCGCGCGCTCGAGGGCCTGCGCTTCCAGCACCCGCTCTACGAGCGCGAGTCGGTCGCCGTCGTGGCCGACTACGTGACGCTCGACCAGGGCACCGGCGCCGTCCACACCGCGCCGGGCCACGGGTCGGACGACTTCGCCACGGGCGTGCGCTACGGCCTCGACATCTACGCGCCGGTGGGCCCGGGCGGGCACTTCCTCGACGAGGTCGCGCTCTTCGGCGGCCTGCGCGTGTTCGACGCCAACCCGACGATCGAAGAAGCGCTCGCCGCGCGCCGCCGGCTGTGGCACCGCGAGACGTTCAACCACTCGTACCCGCACTGCTGGCGCTGCCACAACCCGGTGATCTTCCTCGCCACGTCGCAGTGGTTCATCCGCATGGACGGCGACGGCGGCGGCCCCACGCTCCGCGAGATGGCCGTGGCGGCCACCGAGCAGGTCGCCTGGTACCCCGCGTGGGGCATGGAGCGGATGCGCAACATGTTCGTCGCGCGCCCGGACTGGTGCATCTCGCGCCAGCGCTCGTGGGGCGTGCCCATCCCGGCCGTGCGCTGCACCGCCTGCGGGGAGGCCATCCTGACGACCGGCCTCACCGACCGCGCGGCCGACGTCTTCACCCGCGACGGCGCCGACGCGTGGTACGAGCAGCCCATCGAGGCGTTCCTGCCCGACGGGCTCGCCTGCCCCGCCTGCGGCGGCGCGGCGTTCGAGCGCGAGGGCGACATCCTCGACGTGTGGTTCGACTCGGGGTCGAGCCACCTCGCGGTGCTCGAGCAGCGCGACGGCCTGGCCTGGCCGGCGGACCTGTACCTCGAGGGCTCGGATCAGTACCGCGGCTGGTTCCAGAGCTCGCTGCTGGTCGGCCTCGGCGCGCGCGGCCGCTCGCCGTACCACCAGGTCGTCACGCACGGCTTCGTGCTCGACGACCAGGGCCGCAAGATGTCGAAGTCGCTCGGCAACGTGATCCCCCCGCAGGACACGATCGCGAAGAGCGGGGCGGAGATCCTGCGCCTGTGGGTCGCGATGGTCGACTACCGCGAGGACATGCGGCTGGGCAAGGAGGTGCTGGCGCGGGCGGTCGAGGCCTACCGGAAGATCCGCAACACCTTCCGGTTCCTGCTGGCGAACCTGCACGACTTCGACCCGGCGGCCGACCTGGTCGCGCCGGAGGCGATGCAGGAGGTGGACCGCTACGCCCTGGCGCGCTACGCGGACGCCGCCGCGCGCATGATCGGCGCCTACGAGCGCTACGAGTTCCAGACGATCTTCTTCACGCTGAACGCGCTGGTGACCGTGGACCTGAGCGCGTTCTACCTCGACGTGTCGAAGGACGTGCTCTACACCTACGCCGCCGGCGCGCCGGCGCGCCGCTCGGCGCAGACCGCCGTCTACCGGATCGTCGACGGCCTGGCGCGGCTCATCGCCCCGATCCTGCCGGTGACGACCGACGAAGTGTGGCGCCACCTGCCCGGCCGCCGCGAGGAGTCCGTGCACCTGGCCGAGTTCCCCCGCGACGTGGACGAGCTTCGGGCGCCGGCCCTCGTCGAGGAGTGGGAGCAGCTGCTCGCGCTGCGCGAGACGGTGAACATCGAGACCGAGAAGGTGCGGCAGCAGAAGACGATCGGCACCTCGCTCGAGGCGCGGGTGGAGCTGCACGCGCCGGGCGCCGCCGCCGACCTGCTCGCGCGCCACGCGGCCGACCTTCCCGCCCTGTTCATCGTTTCCGAGGTCACGCTCGTGCGCGAGGCCGGCGGGGCCGGGGACGGCGACGTGCGCGTCGTCGTCGGACGGGCGGACGGCGTGAAATGCCCGCGGTGCTGGCGGTACGTCCCGGCGGTGTCGGACGCCGCGGGGACCGAGGGGCTGTGCGATCGCTGCGTGGACGCCGTCGCGCAGACGACCGTCCCGCCGGACGAGACGCGATGACCGAGCCGACCGGAATGGACACCACCACGGCGACCGAGGCCAAGGGCGAGCGGGCGCCCGCGCGGCCGGGCCAGGCCGTGACCTACGTCGTGGCCGGCGCCGTCGTGGCGGCCGACCAGATCGCCAAGGCGCTCGTCCGCTGGCGGATCCCGCTGCACGACAGCGTGAACGTGATCCCCGGCCTGCTCGACCTGACCCACGTCCACAACAGCGGTGCCGCGTTCGGCATCCTGAACGCCGCCAACTTCCCGTTCAAGTCGGCGATCATGCTCGCCGTGGCGATGGCCGCCTTCGCGGCGATCGCCTACTACGCGACGCTCCTGCCCGAACGCGACCGGCTGGCGCGCCTCGGCCTGACGCTGGTGCTCGGCGGCGCGGTGGGCAACCTGATCGACCGCGCCGCCACGGGCTACGTCGTCGACTTCGTGGACATCTACTGGGGCACGTGGCACTTCTGGGCGTTCAACGTGGCCGACGCCGCGATCACGACCGGCGCGTGCCTCGTGCTGCTCGACCTGCTGGGCGTGAAGCCCCACGGCTCCGACACCTGACGCCACACGTCTCCCCGGGGGCCAGTCCCGCATGACCGACGATCCCGCCACGCCCACGGCGCCGGACGAGACGACCCTGCTCGGCCTCGACGTGGGCGCCGAGCACGACGGCCTGCGCCTCGACCGCTTCCTGGCCGCCGTCCTGCCCGAGCGATCCCGCTCGCAGATCCAGCGGCTCGTGAAGGACGGCCGCGCCACGCTCGACGGGCGGCCGTGCCGCGTGAGCACCGCCGTCCACGCCGGGCAGACCGTGCGCCTGGACGTCCCCCCGCCCGAGCCGTCGTCGGTCGAGGCCGAGGCGCTGCCGCTGACGATCCTGTACGACGACCCGGACCTCGTCGTGGTGGACAAGCCGGCGGGCATGGTGGTGCACCCGGCGGCGGGCCACGCGTCGGGCACGCTGGTGAACGCGCTGCTCCACCACGTGGGAGACCTGAGCGGCGTCGGCGGCGAGGAGCGGCCGGGCATCGTTCACCGGCTGGACCGCGGGACGTCGGGCGTGATGGTGGTGGCCAAGCACGATCGCGCGCACGCCGAGCTCTCCCGGCAGTTCCACGACCGCGAGGTGGACAAGGAGTACTACGCGCTCGTGTGGGGCCTGGTGCAGGCGGGACGGCGCATCGACCTGCCGATCGGCCGGGACCCGGGCAACCGGCAGAAGATGTCGGCGCGGGCGCGGCGCGCGCGGTCGGCGGTGACGCGCGTCGCCGCCGCGGAGCACCTGCGCGGCGTGTCGCTGCTGCGGGTGGGCATCGCGACCGGGCGCACCCATCAGATTCGCGTGCACCTGAGCGCGATCGGGCACCCCGTGGTGGGCGACTCGACCTACGGCGGCCTTCACCGTCGCGTGCCGCCCTACCTCAAGGCGGTCCAGCGGCTCGAGCGGCCGTTCCTGCACGCGTGGCACCTGGCGTTCGCGCACCCGGCCGACGGCCGGCGGCTCGTCTTCGAGTCGCCGCTGCCCGGGGACCTGCAGGCGGTGCTCGACGAGATCCGCGTCACGGCCGAGTGACGCCGGAGGCGAGACAGCGATGACCGAACGGCGACCCGAAGTGAAGGCGAGACGGATCGTGCACGACGGACGGATCTTCAAGGTCGAGGTGGACCGCGTCGCGCTCCCGAACGGCCGCGAGGTGGACATGGAGGTCGTGCGCCACGGGTCGTCGGTCGTGCTCGTCCCCCTGCCCGACCCCGATCACGTCGTCCTGATCCGGCAGTACCGCTACGCGCTCGACCAGTGGATCTGGGAGCTGCCGGCCGGCGGCATCGAGCCGGGCGAGACGCCCGAGGCCGCGGCGCGGCGCGAGTGCCACGAGGAGATTGGCCGGCTGCCCGAGCGGCTCACGCCGCTCATGTCGCTCTACCCCACGCCCGGCTTCTGCGACGAGCGCATGCACATCTTCCGCCTCGACGGCCTCGTCGTACCGGACACGACGGCCGAGCCCGACGCCGACGAACAGATCGAGCCGCGCACCTTCACGCTGCGCGAAGCGCGGGAGCTCGTCGCCCGCGGCGAGATCGTGGACATGAAGACGGTGGTCGGGCTGCAGCTGATCGAGACCGGCCTCGAGGGCACATGAGCGACGAGCTGAAGCGGCTGGGACCGGACGACGCGGCCATCTTCGATCACGTGGCAGAGGGCGTGTACGACGACCCCCTGGTCCGCGCCAGCGTGGTCGAGTTCCTGCGCGACGCGCGCCATCACGTCGT
Organism: uncultured Acidobacteriota bacterium; assembly: GCA_963812185.1. Classification (GTDB taxonomy): domain Bacteria; phylum Acidobacteriota; class Vicinamibacteria; order Vicinamibacterales; family JAHECP01; genus JAHECP01. The sequence goes on along the minus strand of CAWEUE010000004.1, from coordinate 528,546 downwards.
CGTGGCGCTCGACGACGGCGTCGTGGTCGGGTCGGTCACGGCGGTCCACTACGTGCATCCGGACAAGCCCGTCCCCGAGGTCTGGATCAACGAGCTCGGCGTGGCGCGGACGCACCGCAGGCGGGGGCTTGCGACGGCGCTGCTGAACGCCGTGCTGGTGTGGGCTCGTGAGCTTGGCTGTCGGGAGGCCTGGGTGCTCACCCATCGCGCGAACGACGCGGCGATGCGCCTGTACGCGTCGACCGGCGGTCAGGAGGCGGCGCGCGATCAGGTCATGTTCACCTTCCCACTGGACTGACCTCGCGGGCGGAAGGGCCCTGGCCATGAACGACACGCGCGCCATGCTCGGGCACGTCCTCGCGTCGATCGCGTCTCTTTTCGCGCTGCGTCTGCTCGCGGTGCCGGTCGCCGCACAAACGGCGGATTCTCTTCCGCACGACTACGCCGTCGTGGCCACCGCGGACGTCGCCGAGCCGTTGGCGCTGCTCGACACGCTTCGAGACCACCTGATCGCCGCAATCGACGCGTCCGGGCTCGCATCGACCGGCTACCCCGGGCCGTGCCACGTCGTCGCGGAGCCGGACCCGGGCCACGCCGGCGGCTCGCTGCTGTCGTGCGTGGAGGCCGCGCGCGGCGGGACGCACCCCGATGGGATCGGCCTCGACGCCGACGGGCACTTCCTGCAGCTGTCCGTCGTGACGTTTCCCGACAGCCGCGCCTACCTGGCCGAGGTCTACCTGGTGCCCCGGCTCCCCTACCCGCCGCTCGGGACCGACGCGCGGCTCGGCGTGCCCCGGGTCGTGCTCCACTTCCCGTCCGTCCCCACGTCGTGGCACCCGGCGATCTGGACGGCGCTCCGGCGCGGCCTCGAAGCGGCCGGCGCCCGCGCCGTCGAAACCCGCGACGCTCCGGACGGGACCTGGGAGGGAACCTGGGCCCGGCGGTCGTGGCCGGCGTCTGGCACGGCTGGTGGGCCTAGAGGTGGCCCAGCTCTATCACTTCGAGCACGACCCGCACGGCATCTTCCGGCGCTGACCGAGCGGCCGCGCCGTGCGTGCTAGAATCCGATCTTCTCCACGAACGCAGTCGCGATCGGGCCGGCGCCGGTTCCGCCGCGGTGGTACTCCATGCAGAAGATCACCCCGTTCCTCTGGTTCGACGGGCAGGCCGAGGACGCCGCCCGCTTCTACGTCTCGCTGTTCCCCGATTCGCACCTCGACGGGATCACGCGCTCCCCGGCCGACACGCCGTCCGGCAAAGCCGGCACGGTGCTCACCGTTCAGTTCACGCTGGCGGGCACCCGCTACGTCGCCCTGAACGGCGGGCCGCAGTTCCCGTTCACCGAAGCCGTCTCGTTCCAGATTGCCTGCGCCGATCAGGCCGAGGTGGACCGGCTGTGGGCCGCGCTCTCGGACGGCGGCGCGGAGAGCCGCTGCGGCTGGCTGAAGGACCGCTGGGGCCTGTCGTGGCAGGTGGTGCCGACGCGGCTGCAGGAACTCTTCGCCGACCCGGACCCGGGCCGCGCCCGGCGCGCGACCGAGGCGATGCTGACGATGGGCAAGCTCGACATCGCCGCGCTCGAGCGCGCCGCCGACGGGCGCAGGCCCTAGGACCGAAGCTCACTTGAGTCGAGGACGTAGCGCAGGCCTTCAGGCCTGCGCGGCCTTCGTGGCGCGCGTGCGTGGACAGGAATGTGAGCGTGACGGCGCAGCTACGCGCGCGCGTGGGCGAGGGCTTCCTTGACGGTCCCGACGTGGATGGCGATGGTCTCGTCGACCTGACGCGCGTACCCGCCCGCCAGGACGATGACGACCGGCACGCCGCGGGCGCGGGCGCAGTCGAGCACCATCCGGTCCCGGTGGCGCAGCCCTTCGAGGGTCAGCGCGAGCCCGCCGAGCTGATCGTGCTCGAACGGGTCGGCCCCCGCCAGGTAGTACACCAGCTCCGGCTTCGACGCCATCACGTCGGGCAGCGCCAGGTCGAGGTCGTGGAGGTACGACGCGTCGCCCGCGCCGTCCCGTACGCCGACGTCCAGGTCGCTGGGCGGCTTGTAGATCGGGTAGTTGTTCTGCTGGTGGATCGAGAAGGTGAAGACCGACGCGTCGCCGTCGAAGATCGCCGCGGTGCCGTTGCCCTGGTGCACGTCGCAGTCGACAACGGCCGCGCGGGCCAGGCGCCGGTCCCGCTGGAGCCGGCGGATCGAGACGGCCACGTCGTTGAACATGCAGAAGCCCTCGCCGTGGCCGGCGAAGGCATGGTGCAGGCCGCCGCCCACGTGGAAGGCGAGGCCATCGTCGAGCGCCAGCCCGGCGGCGCGGCAGGTGCCGCCGGCCATCAGCCGGAAGCCCTCGACGATATCGCGTGAGAGCGGCAGCTCGAGCCGGGCGACGTCGTCGAGCGAGAGCGAGAGCGCGCGGAGGCCGTCCAGGTAGTCGGGATGGTGGACGAGCGCGAGGTCGTCCCACGAGGCCGGCTCGGGCTCGACGAAGGCGTCGGGCCCGACGAGGCCGTCGGCCATCAGCTGCTCGCGGATGCGGTCGTATTTGTCGGTCGGCCACACGTGCAGGCCGATGTCGATGCGGTACCGGGACGACCAGACCAGCTTCACCGCAGCGTTTCCTGCATCTCCCGGCCGGACGCGCGGCCCGTGTCGGAGGAGGCTGGCAGCAGCGCCAGCTCCACGACCTCGTCGATCGTCGAGACGAGCCGCACGGTCAGGCCGCGGCGCAGCTCCTCGCTCAGGTCTTCCTTCACGTTCTTCTCGTTCTGGCGCGGGAGCGCGACCTCGGTGATGCCATGGCGGCGCGCGGCCAGCACCTTCTCCTTGATCCCGCCGACGGGCAGCACGCGGCCCGACAGGGTGATCTCGCCGGTCATCGCCAGGTCGCCGCGCACCGGCCGGCCAGTGAGCTCCGAGAGCATCGCCACGACCATGGTGACCCCCGCCGACGGGCCGTCCTTCGGGATCGCCCCGGACGGGACGTGCACGTGGAGCTCCGAGTTGCGGTAGAACTCCGGGTCGAGGCCGAACCGCTCGGCGTGGGCCCGCACCCACGAGAGCGCGGCGCGCGCCGACTCCTTCATGACGTCGCCGAGATGGCCGGTGAGCGTCAGCGAGCCGCCGCCCTGCATCCGGGTGGCCTCGATGAAGAGCACCTCGCCGCCGCTGGGCGTCCAGGCCAGGCCGACGGCCACGCCGGGCCTGCTCGTGCGCTGGTCGACCTCCTCGTCGAGGAACTTCGGCGCGCCGAGCAGCTCGGCGACCAGGTCGGGCGTGATCGTGACCGGGCGCTCGTCGCCCTCGGCGCGGCGGCGGGCGACCTTGCGGCAGAGCGCGCTGAGCTCGCGCTCCAGGTTGCGGACGCCGGCCTCGCGCGTGTAGCCGCGGATGACGGCGTGCACCGCCGCCGGCTCGAAGGCCATCTGCTCGGCGGTGAGGCCGTGGTTCGCGACCTGCTTCGCGATCAGGTGCTCGGTCGCGATCTTCAGCTTCTCCTCTTCCGTGTAGCCCGCCAGCTCGAGCACCTCCATGCGGTCGCGGAGCGCCGGCGGGATCGGGTCGAGCACGTTCGCCGTCGTGATGAACAGGACCTCCGAGAGGTCGAACGGCACGTCGAGGTAGTGGTCGCGGAACGTGTTGTTCTGCTCCGGGTCCAGCACCTCGAGCAGCGCCGAGGCCGGGTCGCCGCGGAAGTCGGCGCCCAGCTTGTCGATCTCGTCGAGGATGAACACCGGATTCTTCGAGTCGGCGCGGCGCAGGCCCTGCACCACCTGGCCGGGCAGCGCGCCGATGTAGGTGCGGCGGTGGCCGCGGATCTCGGCCTCGTCGCGCATGCCGCCGAGCGACACGCGCACGAACTTGCGGCCGATCGCCGTGGCGACCGACTTGGCGAGCGAGGTCTTGCCCACGCCGGGCGGGCCGACGAAGCAGAGGATCGGCCCCTTCACCCCGGGGTTCAGCTTGCGCACCGCCAGGTACTCGAGGATGCGGTCCTTCGCCTTCTCGAGGTCCGAGTGGTCGGCGTCGAGCACGGCCTTGGTGTGGGGCAGGTCGATCGTCTCCTCGGTGCGGCGCTCCCAGGGCAGCGCGATGAGCCAGTCGAGATAGGTGCGCGCGACGGTGTACTCGGCGGCCGCAACGGGCATCTTCGACAGGCGGTCGAGCTCGCGCCGGGCTTCCTTGAGCACCGCCTCGGGCATGCCGGCGGCGTCGATCTTCTCGCGCAGCTCCTCGATCTCGCGCGCCTGGTCGTCGCCCTCGCCGAGCTCCTTCTGGATGGCCTTCATCTGCTCGCGCAGCAGGTACTCGCGCTGGTTCTTGCCCACCTCGGACTGCACCTGCGACTGGATGCGCGAGCCGAGCTCGAGGACCTCCAGCTCCTTGATGAGGAGCCGGTTGAGCGCGTCCGTGCGCTGGCGGACGTCCAGGCTCTCGAGGACCTCCTGCTTGGCCGGCGTCGCCAGCGTGCTCAGGCTCGAGGCGATGAAGTCGGCGAGCTTGGCCGGGTCGGTGATGTTGGCGGCGAGCGCCTGCAGGTCGTCCGACAAGAGCGGCGAGAGCGACACGACCTGCTGAAAGTTCGACTTGATGTTGCGCTGGAGCGCGTCGATCTCGAGGCGGTCGTCGTCGGCGAGCGCCTCGGGCGCCTCCGCCACGCGCGCGCGGAGGAAGGGCTGGGTCGCCACCATCTCCTCGAGCCGCAGCCGCACGAGGCCCTGCACGATCAGGCGCAGGCTGCCGTCGGGCAGCTTGAACATCTTGTGAATGTGGGTCGCCACGCCGACCGGGTACAAGTCGGCGGCGGAGGGCTCCTCCACGGCCGGGTCGCGCTGCGTGAACACCCCGATCAGCTTCCCGCCCGCCACCGCGTCGTCGACGAGGCGCACGGAGCTCTCTCGCGCCACGGCGAGCGGCATGAACGAGTTGGGAAACAGGACCGTGTCCCGAAGCGGAAGAATCGACAGCTCGGACGGCACGGAGAGCGGCCGGTCACCCGCGGCGCCTTCCTCCGCGGAAAGACGCTCGTAGCGATCGCGCATGGCGATCCTCCTGGATGGGCGCCGCCGATGGGTGGGGCTGGCAGGCCCCGCCCACCGGCGGAGCCTGCCCTGGGGCAAGAAAACGCCGGTTAGTGCGACATGTCGAAGAAGAGAGACGCGGCCCCGCGGCGCTGCGCCAGCACGCGCTCGCGCTGCTCGGCCACTTCCCGCGCCTCCTCGCAGTCCTTGCAGCGCACCGCGAAAGGCAGCGCGCGCAAGCGTCGCTCGGAGATCTCGGCCCCGCACTCGAAGCAGTAGCCGTAGCTGCCCTCTTCGAGGCGGCTGAGCGCTTCCTCGATCTTCTGGAGCGTCTCGGCCTTCATCTGGATGAGGGCGAGCTCGATGTCCTCCTGGATGTCGGCTTCCGAACTCTCCACCGCGTCCAGGACGCCCTGCACGTTCGCCGTCGAACCCTCGACCCTGACGTCGCGCATTTTCTCATGGACTTCGCTCAGGATCTCACGCCGGCGCCCGTCCAGTATCTTCTTCAGCTCAAGGTATCGGTCCTTGGCCATCACCGTTCCTTCGCCAGTGTTCTTCGCCATGGTGCTGCGACTCCTTTCGAGCGTCGCATTGCCGCTTTCGGGCCAGTCCCTCTGCAAAATATTTGCCACGAATACCGGCCCTCGGTCAGCTCAACTCAAAGACTCCGTGCGGGGTGAATGGTTACCGGGGAAGGGACCGAGGCGGCGGGAGGGAGGGGGAGGCCGGCGCGGCGGGCGCGCCCTCCTACGGTCCACTCCTGTCTTCGCCGCGATCGGCTATCTCTCGCATGGGCTGTCGTTTACTACGGCTGAGCGAGCGAGATCCCCCGGGCCATTCCGACCCGATTGTCAGTTTAGACGCCGCCAGACACGGATCGGTTCTCTGCCGGAAGAGGGCAAGCCTGTCCCTGCTGGGTGACACGCTAGGGCTTTTACCTGTCCTGGAGTGGTGGCGCGACGGACCGGGACTGTATGGCTACCGACACGCCAACTGTGGCATTTTTGCTCTCCGGCGGAGGCAGCTGGGCAGTTCGAGCGGCCACGGCGATGCGACTCACGGCGCCGTGCTGCCCCGTCGCCGCCCCGGGAATGGAATGACGACGGCCGGGCCCCGGGACGGGCCAGCGCCGGTGCACTCGTCGAGAAGACGCTGGAAGCGACGGCCGTAGAGGATCTCGTACGTCTCGTCGCGGCCGGGAAAGAGCTCGAGGATACGCGCGCGGGCGTAGGCCACGAGCGCCTCGCCGTCCGCCCTCGACAGCCGCGCCTGCATCAGCAGGCTCGTCGTCACGTGGGCGATCGCCTGGACGCGCCGGACCCGGCGCTGCTCGTCGCGAATCGCCTCTGCGGTCGCCATGGACGCGCCTCCCGGTGCCGACGCCGGAGGGATGAAGTATCGGGGTTACGGCACCATTATACGGCCTCCCCAGGCGCGTCCCGGGGTTTGACGCCTCCCGCGCGCTGTGGGAAGCTCGGTCGACATGACGGATCACACGCTCTGCCCCGCCTGTGGGCAGCGACGCGGGCGGCGCGCCTGTCCCGCGCTGGGCCGCTCGATCTGCGCCGTCTGCTGCGGCACGAAGCGGCTCACGGAGATCGCCTGCCCCGCCGACTGCGGCTATCTGGCCAGCGCGCGCCAGCACCCGGCCGCCGCCGTGCAGAAGCGGCGCGAGATGGAAGGGCGCTTTCTCGCCGGCGTCGTGCGCGATCTGAGCGAGACGCCGTATCACCTGTTCCTGTTCCTGCAGATGGCCGTCGTCAAGCATGCCGCGCGCGCCGTTCCGGCGCTCACCGACGCCGACGTCGCCGCCGCCGCGCGGGCCATGGCGGACACGCTCGACACCGCCGCGCGCGGCATCATCTACGAGCACCAGGTGGCGTCCCTGCCCGCGCAGCGCCTCGCGACCGACCTGAAGGCGGCGATCGAGACCCTCGCGAAGGACGGCCGCGGGCCGCGCGACGCCGACGTGGCCCTGGCCCTGAAGACGACCGTGCGGGGCGCGTCCGAGGCCGCGGCCGCCCTGGGGGGCGATCGGGCCTGGCTGGAGCTGCTGGCCAGCCTCTTCCAGGGGGCGTCACCGGACGCCCCGGAGGGCGACGCGCCGGCGGCCGAGCCGGGCCGCATCATCCTGCCCTGAGGGCCCTGAGGGCCCTGAGGCTAGGGCGGCGGGCCGGGGCCGTGCTATAATTCGGCGTTTGTGTCACTGATGGGAGCGGGAACCATGGCGAATCGCTGCGAAATCTGCGGGAAGGGTCCGGTCGTCGGGCGCAACATCAGCCACGCGCACAACGTGACGGCGCGCCGGTTCGAGCCGAACCTGCAGCGGGTCAGGGTGAAGGTCGACGGCACGGTCAAGCGGATCCGCGTCTGCACGCGCTGCATCCGGTCCAACCGCGTCGTGAAGGTGGCCTGAGATGGCGGGCACGCGCCAGGCCGTCGCCACCGACGCCGCGCCGAAAGCCATCGGCCCGTACTCGCAGGCGATCCGCGCCGGCTCGCTGCTCTTCCTCTCGGGCCAGGTCCCCCTGGATCCGGCCACGGGCGCGCTCGTCCCGGGCGACATCGCCGCCCAGACGCACCGCGTGATGCAGAACCTGAAGGCCGTGCTCGAGGCGGCGGGCAGCTCGCTCGACGCGGTCGTCAAGACCACGATCTTCCTGGCCGACCTCGGCGACTTCAAGGCGGTCAACGAGGTCTACGGCGGCTACTTCACCGCGCCGGCGCCCGCCCGGGCGACCGTCCAGGTGGCGCGGCTGCCGCTCGACGCGCGCGTCGAGATCGAAGCCGTCGCCGTCGTCTCCTAGAACGACCAGCCCCTTCGCCCCGCGATGCTCTCTCGCGGTTCCGTGGCGATTTCCGTGATGATTTCCGTTCGGTCCTTCCGTGGCTATATCCGCCTAACGCCCGAGCCGCTCGACGTCCAGCACCCCGTCGATTCCGCGCAGCGACTTGATCACCTTCTGCAGGTGCTTCACGTCGCTGATCTCCACCGTCATGTTGATGCGACCGTGGTGCTCCTCGTCCGCGGTGGCCTCCACGTTGCGGATGTTGGTGTTGATGCCGGAGATCCTCGCGCTGACGTCGGCGAGGAGCCCGCGGCGGTCCTCGACCTGGATGGTCAGGCGCACGGTATAGGGCGACGAGTCGCTGCCCCTGTCCCACTCGACGTCGATCCGGCGCTCGGGGTCGTAGAGCAGGTTGAGCACGTTGGGGCAGCTCACCGAGTGGACCGAGACGCCCTTGCCGCGCGTGATGTAGCCGACGATCTTCTCGCCGCGGATCGGGTTGCAGCAGCGCGCGCGGAACACCATCAGATCGTCGAAGCCCTTCACGCGAATCCGCTGCTCGCCGGTGCCGAGCACGCGCTTGACGGCGGCGGCGATGGGCGTGTCCGGCTTGCGCTCCTTGAGCTCCTCGGTCGGCACGAGCTTCTCGAGGACGTTGCGCGCGGCGACCTTCCCGTAGCCGATGGCGGCCAGCAGGTCGTCGGCGCGCGAGAGGCCGTAGAGCACCGCGGCGCGGTCGAGCGTGGCCGTGTCGTTCATCTGCTTGAAGTTCACCTCGAACCGGCGCGCCTCCTTCTCGAACAGCTTCCGGCCGAGATCGATGCTGCGCGCCTTCTCCTCCGCCTGGATGAAGTGGCGGATCTTGCTGCGCGCCCGCGAGGTCGTGACGAAGCCGAGCCAGTCCCGGCTCGGCTTGTGGCCCGGCGCCGTCACGATCTCGACGATGTCGCCGTTCTTGATGCGCGTCCGGAGGGGGACCATCTTGCCGTTGACGCGCGCGCCCACGCAGCGGTGGCCGACGTCGGTGTGCACGAGGTAGGCGAAGTCGACCGGCGTCGCGCCCGCCGGCAGCACCTTCACCTCGCCGCGCGGCGTGAAGATGTAGACTTCCTCGGGGTACAGGTCGATCTTCAGGTTCTGGATGAACTCCTGCGGGTCGCGCACCTCCTGCTGCCACTCGAGCACCTGGCGCAGCCACGCGAAGTACCTGCTCGTCGCGGTCGGCGCCGATCCGGCCCTCCTTGTACTTCCAGTGCGCCGCGATGCCCTCCTCCGCCACGCGGTGCATCTCGATCGTGCGGATCTGCACCTCGAACGGGAAGCCGCGCTCGCTGATGACCGACGTGTGGAGGGACTGGTAGCCGTTGGGCCGCGGCATCGCGATGAAGTCCTTGATCCGGCCCGGCACCGGCGCCCACGTCTGGTGGATGATGCCCAGCGCGGCGTAGCAGTCCTTCACCGACTCGGTCACCAGGCGCAGCGCCACCAGGTCGTACACCTGCTCCACGTCGATCTTCTGCCGCTTCAGCTTCTGGTGGATGCTGAACAGGCGCTTGATGCGCCCGTCCACCTCGAGGACCGGCACGTGCGCGTCGGCGAGCTTCGCGGCAATCGTCCGCTTCAGCTCCTCGATCATCCCCTCGTTGGCCTTGCGCCGGCTCTCGACCTTCGCCCGCAGCGCCTCGTAGGCCTTCGGCTCCAGGTGCTTGAAGGCCAGCTCCTCCAGCTCGTTCTTGATCTTGCTCATGCCGAGCCGGTTGGCGATGGGCGCGTAGATGTCGCGGGTCTCCTGCGCGATCTTGATCCGCCGCTCCTCGGGCAGGTGGTGGAGCGTGCGCATGTTGTGCAGCCGGTCGGCCAGCTTCACCAGGATGACCCGGATGTCGTCGACCATCGCCAGCAGCATCTTGCGGAAGTTCTCCGCCTGCCGCTGCTCGCTCGACGAGAACGGGATCGCGCCCAGCTTGGTGACCCCCTCGACCACGTGCGCGATGTCCTGGCCGAACACCTCGCGGATGCGGTCGATGCTGGTGAGCGTGTCCTCCACGACGTCGTGCAGCAGTCCCGCCGCCACGGCCACCACGTCCAGCTTCAGGTCGGCCAGGATGGCCGCCACCTCCAGGGGGTGCACCAGGTACGGCTCCCCGGAGTGGCGCACCTGTCCCTTGTGCTCGAAGGCGGAGAAGACGTACGCCTTCCGGAGCAGCTCAACGTCGGCCTCGGGCGAACCCGCCCGGACCTTCTCGACGAGGTCCTCGAACCGAATCATGATGGGCGGTGTCTAAACACCAGGGACACGTGACGGGCGCGGCCCTGCGAACGGACCCTCTGAAAGCAATCATAGAGACGGGCCGAGAGGGGGGTCAAGGCGTCCGGGACCGCAAGTGAACGGTTGAGAGGAGTTTCCGGCCGGTCTCCCGTGCCCCGCCGGGCCGACCCCGAGGCGGGCTCGACGCCTTCCGGCTGGCTTGACGCCGTATTTTGGGGTTCACTATACTGACCCGGCTCGGACGACGGGCCACCTTGCCCGATCCGGTCCGCATGAAGCGCCGGGCGGTCGACACGCACCTTCCCAGAAGCGCCTGGACCCGGGACATCCGGCACGTAGCGCCTAAGGAGGAACTTATGCTTAACCGATTCAGGCTGCCGCTGGCCATTGTCCTCGGACTCAGCCTAGTCGTCGTCGGGTGCGGAAAGTACTCGTTCTCGGCTCTGAAAGCGAAGAAGCTGTTCCTGGACGCCAACACGCTCTACACCCAGCAGGACTACGGGAAGGCCGCTGCCAAGTACGAAGAGGTCGTCGCCGCCGACCCGAACTTCGTCCAGGCGTACTTCTTCCTCGGCAACAGCTACGACAACGAATACAAGCCCTCCCGGGCCGGTGAGGCGCAGAACGACTCCTATCTCCAGAAGGCCATCGCCAACTACAAGCTGGCCGCCGAGAGGGAGACCGACCCGAAGATGAAGAAGCTGGCCCTGGAGTACCTCGTCGCCGCCTACGGGCCGGACAAACTGAACGACCCGGCCAAGGCCGAGCCGATCGTCAAAGAGATGATCGAGATGGAGCCGGACGAGCCGACCAACTACTTCGCCCTCGCCAAGATCTACGAGGATTCGGGCATGTACGACGAGGCCGAGGCCACGCTCCTCAAGGCCCGCGAGGTCCGGCCGAACGAGCCCACCGTCTACACGACGCTCGCCGGCTTCTACAACCGCCAGGGCGAGTTCGAGAAGACCATCGAGGCGCTCGAGGCCCGCGCCGCGCGCGAGCCCGACAATCCCGAGGCGTTCCACACGATCGCCACCTACTACTGGGACAAGGCGTTCCGTGATTTCCGCCTGAAGGACCCCGAAAAGAAGGACTTCGTCATCAAGGGCCTGGAGGCCGAGGACAAGGCCCTGGCCCTCAAGCCGGACTACATCGACGCCCTGACCTACAAGAACCTGCTGCTTCGCCTCGAGGCCAACCTCGAGAAGGACCCCAAGAAGCAGAAGGAGCTGCTGAGCGAGGCCGACAAGCTGCGCGACCAGGCCATCGCCCTGCAGAAGGAGAAGACGGCGGGCGTGGGCGACTAGCCCGCACGCCGCGCAAGGCCTTCGAGGGCCGCTCCGCCTCGGGCGGGGCGGCCCTCTCGCTTTGTACGGCCGCCCAGCGTCCCGCCAGGCCCGCGCCCTCCCCGGGGGACGGGCGGCAGGCCCCCATCCGCCGTCTCACCGCGCCCTCCAGCTCCGCCCGAACCGTGGACGAGGACCTGGCCGGCTGTGCGGGACGGGAGCGCGCGCCCGTGCAGCCGCCAGCCACAGGGCTCGGCCCCGGGCCGAGGACGGCCCCCAGGCCGCGGTGCGTGAGCGCCGAGAGGCCGGACCGGCCGGGCCTCCGGAAAGCGCCTCAGGAACGAGCCTGGCGCCCCGGAGGGCCGCCGGCCGGAGGCGGGCGGTCCGTTCCGGCCGCCATCCGCGGACGGGCGCGTGAAGCGCGTTGAGGGATTGAGGGAGTGATGCGTACAGAAAAGGCCCTGCGCCCGTGGCGTCCACGGGCGCAGGGCCGGAGGGTGTTGTCGAACCAGCCGATCCGAACGGCCCGGGCCGGCGGCCCGGGCGGACGACCGCCGCTAGCTGCCGCCGCCCACGGGGGCGGCGCCTGCGGCCTGCCGCATGCCGGTGGTCACGATGCCGACCTTTTCGACCCCGGCGCCCTTGGCGGCGTCGATGACGGCCACGATCTCGCCGTAGCGCAGCGTGGGCGCGCCGACGAGGAACATGGTCTTGTCCTTGCGCTGCTCGTAGATGTTACGCAGCCGCGTCTCGAGCTCGTTCAGGGTCGTGTCCTGCTTGTTGATGGAGATGTGACGGTCCGCCGTGTACCTCGACCACGATCTGGCTGATGTCCGGGGTCGCGTCGGTGTTCCGCTTGGTCTCCGCCGGCAGGTTGATGTCCACGCCCTTCTGGGTCAGAGGCAGGGCGGCCATGAAGATGATCAGGAGCACGAGAAGCACGTCGATGAGCGGTGTGACGTTCATGTCACAGCTCGCCTCGAGCTTCTTCCCCTCGACCACCTTGTCGGCGCCCAAGTGCTGATGTGCGTGCGCCATCAGTTGCCTCCCTGACCGGGCTGAAGCTTGCGCTCGGTGATGAGCCCCACGTCCTCGATGCCGGCCTGGCGCAGATCGTCCATGGCCTGCATGATGGCGCTGTAGGGAGCATCCTGGTCGCCCTTGATGACGACGATGCGCTCCTTCTTGCCCTCGAGCTTGGACTGCACGCGGCTCAGGAACTCGTTGTCGGCCACCGGCACGCCGTCGACGTAGAAGCGCTTGTCGGCGGTGATCGCGATGACCGTCTGTTCCTGGGTATCGGGCTTGTCCACGGTATTGCCAGCCTCCGGCAGCCTGACATCGACGCCCTTCTGCAGCATCGGGGCGACGAGCATCATGATGATGAGCAGCACCAGCATGACGTCGACGAGCGGCGTCACGTTGATGTCGGACTTCAGGCCACCCTTGGCGCCGCCAACATCCATTGCCATGGTGTCGTTCTCCTGCTATCGCCACGGACACGCCGTGCGCGCGGGACGGCGGACCGTCCCGCGGCAACCGGCACGACCGCCTCGCCCGTCGCTACGCGGTCTTCTTGATGAAGTAGTCCACGAGCTCCGACGACGAGTTGTCCATCTCGACGTTGAAGTACTCGATACGGCCCGACAGGTAGTTGTAGAACCACACCGCCGGAATGGCCACGACGAGGCCCAGCGCCGTCTCGACCAGCGCTTCCGCGATACCGGCCGACACCGCGCCGATGCCGCCCGAGCCGGTGGCCGCGATGCCCTGGAACGCCGTGATGATGCCGATGACCGTGCCGAGCAGCCCGACGAACGGGGCCGTCGCGCCGATGGTCGCGAGCGCGGAAACGCCCTTCTTCAGGTCGGAGGCCGTCAGGGCCGCGGCGCGCTGAATGGCGCGGCGCACCGTGTCCAGCAGGTCCTCACGACTGAGGTTGCCCCCCGATTCCTGCTGGAACTGGTATTCCTGCAGCCCCGCCAGGACCACCTTCGCCAAGTGGCTGTAGCGGTAGTTCTTGGAGGTCGACACGGCGATCGCGTCCTTCAGGCGCCCTTCCTTGAGGTGCTTGGCAACCTGAGGCGCGTACAGCTTCGACTGCTTCTTCGCCTGCGTGAACGTGTAGATTCGCTCGATGGCGACGCCGAATGACCACATCGACATGATAACCAAGACCACGCCGATCGCCTTCGCAACCAAGCCCATCGACTGATACAACTCGATGAGGTTCATTCTCCACCCTCCGAGGCAAACACGAGGTTAAACGAGCTTCAGAAGTCCGCTCACAGGACCGGCCCGCCCGCACCCGCGGCGCACCGGCCCCCTTTCACGCCTACTGCAGCGTAAAGTTCACCGTGACGGTCATGATGACCGGCACGGGCACGCCGTTGAGCAGCGTCGGCGTGAACACCCACTGGCGAACCGCATCGAGCGCCGCCTGGTCGAGCAGGGGCACCGAGCGCAGCACCTTGGCGTCGGTCACGTGGCCGTCCGGCCCGATCGTCGCCTCGATGATGACCACGCCCTGCACCCGGGCCGACTGCGCGATCGGCGGGTACACCGGCTTGACGTCCTTGATCTTCTGGGGGGCCTTGATGTTGCCGCCCACGCGGACCGGCGCCGGCGGCGGCGGCGGCGGCGGCGCCTCCGGCAGCCCGCCCACGACTCCACCGACGACCCCACCCGGAATCCCGCCTTCGACCCCCCCGACGACACCCGCGCCCAGATCCGCGATGCCGGTCTCGGGCATGATCTCCTTGGGGGCCTCCACGGGCGCCGCATTCTGGTTCACGTCGGTGATCGGCGGCGGCTTGGGCGCCGCGGCCTGCGGCGGCGGCGGTGGTGGCGGTGGTGGCGGCGGCGGCGGTGGCGGAGCCGCGACGAACGCCATCATCGACGGCGGCGTCGGCAGCACATCGGTGGCCATCAACGGGATGATGATGATCGCCGCGAAGATGAGCACGTGTGCCGCAATGGACAGCGGCACCGTGTACCACTTCTGCGAGCCCACCCTGACCGAGGGGTTGACGACGTCCCCGAACATGTCACGTGGCACGAGATTCCCCTCCTACCCTGTTCTGCACGAACGCCGGCCGAAAGAGCGGTGAATTATATCCAGCGGCAAAAACTGGTGTCAATCAATCTGGAAACGACCCGATCGCGCCGCACAAGACACCATCTGCCTGAGTTAGACACCGGTTCCACAAAAATGGCCATCGGGGTTCCCCCTCTTTCAGGGGGACGTCCGGCCGGAGCCCCCCAGGCCCCGGCCGGGCCCTCCGCAGGGCGATCGTCACACGAGCCAGCTCACGACCAGCGGCGCGAAAACCACCGCCACGATGCTCATGAGCTTGATGAGGATGTTCAGGCTCGGCCCCGAGGTGTCCTTGAACGGGTCACCCACCGTGTCGCCGATGACGGCGGCCTTGTGCGGATCCGACCCCTTCCCCCCGTGGTGGCCCTCCTCGATGAACTTCTTGGCGTTGTCCCAGGCGCCGCCGGCGTTGGCCATCATCAGGGCCATCAGGACGCCGGTCACCAGCGCGCCCGACAGCAGGCCGCCGAGGCCGGAGATGCCCAGGACGTAGCCGGTCAACACCGGCGCGATGACGGCCAGCAGGCCGGGCGCGATCATTTCGCGAATCGCGGCTTTTGTGGAGATGGCGACACAGCGCGCCGAATCGGGTTCCGCCTTGCCCTCCATCAGCCCGGTGATCGTGCGGAACTGCCGCCGGACCTCCTCGATCATGCTGTTCGCCGACCGGCCCACCGCGTTCATGGTCAGGGCCGAGAAGATGAACGGCAGCATGCCGCCAATCAGCATGCCCACCAGCACGTTCGGGTTGTCCAGGTTCAGGCTCAGGTACCGGGCCTCGAACGCTGCGGCGCCGCCCGCGGCCGCGACCGCCTGGTCGACGGCCGCCCGGAAGGTGCTGAAGAGCGCCAGCGCGGTGAGCGCGGCCGAGCCGATGGCGAACCCCTTGCCCATGGCCGCCGTCGTGTTTCCGACCGAGTCCAGCGCGTCGGTGCGCTTGCGCGTCTCGGGCCCGCAGGCGCTCATCTCGGCGATGCCGCCGGCGTTGTCCGCCACCGGGCCGTAGGCGTCCACGCCCAGGCTGATCCCCAGCGTGGAGAGCATGCCGACCGCGCCGATGGCGATGCCGTAGAGGCCCGCCCACTGGTAGTTGAAGTAGATGGCGGCGCAGATGACCAGCACGGGCAGGCCCGTCGACATCATGCCGACGCCGAGGCCCGCGATGATGTTGGTCGCCGGGCCGGTGTTCGACTGCTCGGCGATGTGGAGGACCGGGCGGCTCCCGCTGGCCGTGTAGTACTCGGTGAGCTTGCCGATCGCCACGCCGGCGGCCAGGCCCGTGATGACGGCGCCGAAGATCTTGAACGGCAGGCCGAGCCACACGGTCAGGCCCCACGCGGAGGCCAGGACGAGGGCGGAGGCCAGGAACAGGCCGCGGAAGAGGGCGGCCTGCACCTTCTGCTCGTTCCGCGTCCGGACGGCGAAGGTGCCGAGGATCGAGCTCAGGATGCCGACGCCGGCGAGGATCACCGGGAAGAGCACCAGGGAGTTCTGCAGCGCCGGAAACGCCGCGTCGCCCACGCCCCACAGCTGGCCGGCGTCGGCGGCCGTGAGGGCCCACGCCAGGGCGATCGACGAGATGATGCTGCCGACGTAGGACTCGAACAGGTCGGCGCCCATGCCGGCGACGTCGCCGACGTTGTCGCCCACGCTGTCGGCGATCGTGGCCGGGTTGCGCGGGTCGTCCTCGGGGATGCCCGCCTCGACCTTGCCGGAGAGGTCGCCCGCGACGTCGGCCGCCTTGGTGAAGATCCCGCCGCCCACGCGCGCGAAGAGCGCGATGGACGACGCGCCGAGCGAGAAGCCGAAGAGGTCGGCCGTGGCGAGGGCGCCGCGGCCGGCGAGGCCGCCGAAGAAGTGGTACAGGAGCGTGATGCCGAGCGTCCCGAGGGCCACGACGGTGAGGCCCATGACGGCGCCGCTCGAGAAGGCGACGGTCAGCGCCTCGGCGAGGCCGGTGCGCGCGGCCTGGGTGGTCCGCACGGCGGCCATCGTGGCGGTGCGCATGCCGATCCAGCCGGCCAGGGCCGACAGCGACGCGCCCACGGCGAAGCTGATGGCGGTCGAGAGGCCGTTGTCGGGCAGGAAGAAGGTCAGCACCAGGAACATCAGGACGACGAACCCGGCGAGCACGCGGTACTCGACCCAGAGGAACGCCATGGCGCCGCTCCGAATCAGCGCCGCGATGCGCTGCATGCGATCGGAGCCGGCGTCCCGCCGTCCGATGCTGCGGATCAGGAAGACCGCGAAGAGTCCGGCGACCACGGGGCCGCCGATGCCGAGCGTATAAAACAGTTCAGCTGCCATGAATGAATCCGCCCTTGGACATGGTCGTGCGCCGCCCGCGAAGAGCCCGATCCGGCTCGTTCCGCGGCGGCGCCGACCCGACCGGCGCGCCGCTCTCCCCTACCCCCGTCCACTGTCGCCCCCCGCATCGGCCTGCGTGGCGTGCACCCGTGCCGCCAACGCCATGCCGCCCGTCAGGAACACGCGCATGCCCTCCTCGACGCTGAGGTCGGGAAACGACACGCCGTCCCTCGGGAACACGAGCACGTCGCCCAGGTACAGGTGATTGGTCGGCACGTAGACGGCGACCATGCGCTCGGGCCCCTGGCCGCGGTCCACGCTGAACTCTCGCGTCAGGAAGCCCAGCACGACGCCGCGCGCCGGGGCCTCGACCATCACCATCCGCTTGAGGCCGAACTCGTTGTCGGGGGAGAACGCCGCCACCAGCTGCTTGACCGGCGAGTAGATCGTCTTGAAGACGGGCACGCGGAGCAGATAGCCCTCGGCCTTCTGCAGCAGGCGTTTACCGAGCATGTTGTTCGCGATGGCGCCGACGGCCAGCACGCCCAGGGCCACGGTCACGATGCCGAGACCCGGCAGCTCGCGGTGGAGCAGGCGTGCGTAGAAGGGGCCGGTGAAGCCGTCGACGACGCGGAAAATCCAGACGAAGGCCGCGACGCTGATCACCAGCGGCACGGTCACGAAGAACCCGGTGATGAAGCTGCGGCGAAGCCAGTGCACTCCGTCACCCGTGTTCCAGCGCGCGGGCCGGACGGCCCGGGGCGGCGTGGGTCGCCACCCCGCGAGGCCGTCCGGGCGACCCGGACGCCGGCGTCAGGACGCGCGGGCCTTGCGGCCGCCCTTGCGCGTCTTGGTCTCGTTCGGCGAAGGCGCCGGCGCCGCCGCGCCGCGCGCCCGTGCGCCCTTCGATCGCTCCGTGATGATGATGGCGATCGCCGCGGCGATGAAGACCGACGAATACGTGCCGGTGATCACCCCGATGAGCATCGTGAACGCGAAGCCGTGCAGCACCTCGCCGCCGAACAGGAACAGGGACAGCACGGCGAGGAACGTGGTGCCGCTCGTGATGATCGTGCGGCTCAAGGTCTGGTTCACGCTGCGGTTCACGATGTCGTAGAGCGGCTCGCGCCGCGACAGGCGCATGTTCTCGCGCACGCGGTCGAAGATGACGATCGTGTCGTTCACCGAGTAACCGGCGATCGTCAGCAGCGCCGCCACCACGTTCAGCGACAGCTCGTAGCCGAAGAAGGTCAGGAACGCGACGGTCACGAACAGGTCGTGCAGGGTCGCGATCGTCGCGCCGACAGCGAAGCTGAACCTGAACCGGAACGCGATGTAGAACAGGATGCCGACGATGGCCGCGAGCGTGGCGTAGATGCCCTTCTTCTGCAGGTCACGGCCGATGACGGGCCCGACGATCTCCCGGCTGATCTCCTGGAAACCGCCCAGCCCGGCCTGCTTGATGGCGCTGACGACGCCCGCCGCGCCCTGCTCGAGGCTGTCGCCCGCGCCGCTGACCTCCTGGGGCAGGCGGATCAGGATCTCGTTCTCGCTGCTCGCGCCGTACTTCTGCACCACCTTGTCGCCCGAGATCGCATCGAGCGCGTGGCGGACCTCCTGCACGGTCACGGACCGCTCGAACTTGAGCACGACGATCGTGCCGCCGGAGAAGTCGATGCCCAGTGGCAGGCCGCCCTCCGCGTACAGGGCGGCGACGCCGGCGATGATGACCACCCACGACGCGGCCAGGGCCCACCAGCGCCATCTCAAAAAGTCGAAGTTGGTGTCTCTAAAGATCTGCATACGCCAAGTCTTCCGTCAGAACGTCCTGCGCCTGGCGACGGCCACGCCGGCCGTCAGATGCTCAACGTCGTCACCGACCGCCGAGAGAGGTACGTCTCGAAGAGGGTCCTCGACACGAACACCGACGTGAACAGGTTCGAGAGCAACCCGAAGAACAGCGTCGTGGCGAAGCCGCGGATCGGGCCCGTGCCGAACTGGAACAGGAAGCCCGCCGAGATCATCGACGCGACGTGCGTGTCGAGAATGGTGAGGAACACGCGGTCGAACCCGGCCGCCACCGCCGCGCGGACGCCCTTGGCCGCGTGCAGCTCCTCGCGGATGCGCTCGAAGATGAGCACGTTCGAGTCGACGCCCATGCCGATCGTCAGGATGAAGCCGGCGATGCCCGGCAGCGTCATGACCGCCCCGACGTAGGACATGAACCCCATCAGGATCACCAGGTTCAGCGTGACCGACACGATCGCGTTGATCCCGGCGAGCCGGTAGTAGAACAGCATGAACACCGCCACCGCGAGCAGCCCGGTGATCGACGAGATGACGCCGGCGCGGACCGAGTCGGCGCCCAGGGTCGGCCCCACGGTGCGCTCCTCGAGGTAGGTCAGCGAGGCGGGCAGCGCGCCAGACTTCAGGATGAGCGAGAGGTCCTGCACCTCCTGCTGGGAGAAGGCGCCGGTGATCCGCCCTTCGCCGCCGATGCGGCTGTCGATCCGCGGCGCCGACCGCACGCGGTTGTCGAGCACGATGGCCACGCGCTTGCCGATGTTCGCGCCCGTGAACCGCGAGAAGCGCCGCGCGCCCTCCGCGTCGAGCGAGAAGGACACCGCCGGCTTGTTGTACTCGTCGAGCGTGGGCCGCGCGTTCCGGAGCATGGTGCCGCTCACGACCGGCACCTTCTTCAGCAGGTAGTAGACGGAGTCGCCCGACCCGGACTCGTCGTCGCCCGGCACGACCTCGTCGCTCGACGGCACGGTGCCGCCGGTCGCCTGCAGGAGCTGCTCGCGGGTGGCCGCCGGCCCGCCGTCGACGGCCATCCACTCGAGGACCGCCGTCGACTTGATGATCTCCTTGGCGCGCGCCACGTCGGTCACGCCCGGCAGCTGGACCATGATCTGGTCGCCGTTCGGCCCGGTCGCCGCCACCAGCGGCTCCGACACGCCCAGCTCGTTCACGCGGCGCTCGATCGTCTGCAGCGCCTGCGTCACGGTGTCCTGCCGCGTGCGCACCGCGATGTTGGGCTTCATGCGGAAGGTGTAGGCCCCGTTGACGCCGGGCTCGCGGTCGTAGTCGGTCCCGACCTGGTCCTGCGCGATGCGGCGGAACTCGGAGTCCTTGTCCGTCGGCACGCCGGTCACCTTGAACGACGTCGCGTCGATCTCGGCCACGTCGCCCACGTCGAGGCTCTGCGTCTTCAGCTCCTCGCGCAGCCGCTCGGCCGCCGTCTGCGTCTGCAGCCGCAACGCGTCGTCGGTCTGCACCTGCAGCACGAGATGCACGCCGCCCTGCAGGTCGAGCCCGAGCTTGACCTTCTGGGCCGGCGGATAGAACGACCAGACCGCGAGCGCCGTGACGCCCACGACCGTGAGGAGCTTCCAGCGAAGGTTCTTGTACATGGCGTGACTGCCCGCTCTAGAGCCCGCTCTGCTCGGGCACCACGGGCTCCTGGCCCTGATACCCGCCGACGGAGGCCTTGGCGACCTCGATCCGCACCTTGTCGGCGATCTGCAACTGCAGGGACTTCTCGTTGATCTTCGTGATCTGGCCGTAGATCCCGCTCGTCGTGATGACGCGATCCCCGACCTTCAGCGCGCCCTGGAACTCCTGGATCTTCTTCTGCCGACGCTTCATGGGCATCAGGATCAGGAAGTAGAAGATCGCCAGGATGATGGCGAAGGGCAAGAACTGCAGCAGCAGACTGCCGTTGCCGTCGGCCGGCGCGGCCATCGCTGCCACGAATCCAAGAGAGCTGAGAAACGGCATGGGTACCTGTTATGCCCCGCCCTGGCCCGCGCGGCCGACCCGGCCGTGCGTCTCCGCAAGCCCGATCGTCATGGCGGGGACTGGCGGGAGAAGCGCTCGCGGAAGTTCTGTTTGAACTTTTCGAACGAGCCGAACACAATAGCCTCCCTAATCCGCCGCATGGTGTCAAGGTAAAAGTAGAGGTTATGCAACGTGTTAAGGGTCGCGGCCGTCATCTCGCCCGACAGGAACAGGTGCCGGAGGTACGCGCGTGAAAAATGACGGCACGTGTAGCACCCGCACGCCGGGTCCGGCGGCGCCGGGTCCTCCGCGTAACGCGCGTTCTTGATCGCCAGCCGCCCCCCGCTCGTGAACAGCCAGCCGTTGCGCGCGTTGCGGGTCGGCAGCACGCAGTCGAACAGGTCCACGCCCCGGGCCACGCACTCCACCAGATCGTCCGGCATGCCGGTGCCCATCAGGTACCGCGGCTGGTCCTCGGGCAGCCGCGGCGCCGTGAAGCCCACCACGTCGTACATCACCTCGACCGGCTCCCCGACGCTGAGACCGCCAATCGCGTAGCCCTCGAACCCGATCGCCCGGGTGGCGTCCGCGCTCGCCTCCCGGAGCGCCCGGTGCACCCCGCCCTGCACGATGCCGAACTGCGCCTGGCCCGGCGTCGCCAGCGGCGCCCCCACGTCCGCCTCGCCCCGCGCCACCGCCAGGAAGCGCGCCCGCGCCCGCCGCGCCCACCGGGCCGTCCGCTCCATCGCGCCGCGCGCCTCCGCCTCCGGCACGCCCGCCCCGGGCAGCTCATCGAGGACCATCGCCACGTCCGACCCCAGCCGGAACTGAATGTCCACGGCCGACTCGGGGGTCAGCAGGTGCTCGGCCCCGTCGAGGTGCGACCGGAAGCGAACCCCGTCTTCGGTCACCTGCCTTAGTTTGGCCAGGCTGAAGACCTGGTAACCCCCGCTGTCGGTGAGGATCGGCCGGTCCCAGGCCATGAACCGGTGCAGGCCGCCGGCCCGGGCGACCAGGGCGTCGCCCGGACGCATATAGAGATGATAGGTGTTGCCCAGCAGAATCTGGACGCCGAGGTCCGTCAGGTCCCGGGGGGTCAGGGCCTTGACGGCGCCCCGGGTCCCCACGGGCATGAACGCGGGCGTCTCGACCACGCCGTGCGGCGTCGTGAGCCGGCCGCGGCGGGCGGCGCCATCCCGGTGCGTCACGCGGAACTCGAGACCCGTGGGCACGACGGCCTAGAGGATACCTTGATTTCGCACGGCGTCCTTGTCATCCTTCCCAGACTCCGCGGCGGCGCACGCCGGACGGACGGTCATCGACAAGGACGGCTCTCGTGAAGCGATTGCGGGTGGGTGTGATCTACGGCGGCCGGTCGGGCGAACACGAGGTCTCGATCGCCTCGGCGGCCGCGGTGCTCGGCAACCTCGACCGGGCGCGGTACGAGCCGGTGCCGATCCGGATCGACCGGACCGGCCGGTGGATGCTGCCGGACCGCGCGCCGGCCACGGCGTCGGCGGCCGAGGCCATCGCGCAGACCCGGCGGGACGCGGCGCTCGCCGGCGGACGGACGCGGGAGGTGCACCTGCTCGCGCGGCCCGACGGCGACACGATCGTGACCATCGACCGCGCGCCGACCGAGGAGGGCCGCGCGCGGGTGACCGGCCTGGGGCTCGATGTCGTCTTCCCGGTGCTGCACGGACCGTACGGCGAGGACGGCACCATCCAGGGGCTGCTCGAGCTGGCGCGCGTGCCCTACGTCGGCGCGGGCGTGCTCGCCTCGGCCGTGGGCATGGACAAGGCGCTGGCCAAGGCGGTCTTCGCGTCGCACGGCCTGCCGATCGCGCCCTTCCAGACGATCACGCGTCGCGAGTGGGACACCGGCCGCGACGGCTGGGCCGCGCGGCTCACGGCCGCGCTCGGCCTGCCGCTCTTCGTGAAGCCCGCGAACCTCGGCTCGAGCGTGGGCATCTCGAAGGTGAAGGCGGGGGGCGACCTGGCCCCGGCGCTCGACCTCGCGTTCGAGTACGACCGCCGCGTGATCGTCGAGGCGGCGGTGCCCGACGCGCGGGAGATCGAGTGCGCGGTGCTCGGCAACGACGAGCCCGAGGCGTCGGTGGCGGGCGAGGTGGTCCCCTCGCGCGAGTTCTACGACTACGACGCGAAGTACCTCGACGAAGGATCCAAGCTCATCATTCCCGCGCCGCTCGAGCCCGCGCAGGCCGCCGAGGTGCGCCGCGTGGCCATCGAGGCGTTCCGCGCCGTCGACGCCGCCGGCCTCGCCCGCGTGGACTTCCTGCTGTCACGCGCGTCGGGCGCGCTCGTGCTCAACGAGATCAACACGATGCCCGGCTTCACCACGATCAGCATGTACCCGAAGCTGTGGGAGGCCTCCGGTCTCGCGTATCCGGCGCTGCTCGATCGGCTGATCGCGCTCGCGATCGAACGGCACGAGCAGCGCGAGCAGCTCCGCACGACCGCGCGCTGAACGATCGCCACCGATCGGCGCGCGTCGCATGTCCCTCTACTGCATTCGGCGCGTGCGTCCGAAAGACCGTGCATGAGCGCGGTACGCGAGGGATTGTTTTTTGACTTTTTCTTCACTTTGTGCTTGACACAAAGTATTTCTCATCCATAATCTACATCTTGTATGAGGGTGGACGGCTCAGCCCACCTGTAGGTACTCCTCGGAACCGGTAAACGAGCTGAGCAGCCAATTCCCTAGGAGGAAGAATGGCGAAGAAGACTGCTAAGGGCGGAAAGAAAAAGGGCGGCAAGAAGCGGTAGTTGCCGTCGACCGGTCCGGGGGTGTCGGCTTCGAATGACACCCCCTCTTTTTTGATGCCGACCTCCCGCATCGCGCGGGAGTTAGCAAAGAGGCGACGAGCGCTGCACGCGCAGCCGACGTGCCAGGCGGCAGCGGACATGCGGTGCAGTGGGGCTCGCGCACGCAGAATCCCATAATGAAGGGGGGGATAAGCACAATGGCGAAGAAGGCTGCCAAGGGCGGGAAGAAGAAGGGCGGCAAGAAGCGGTAAGCTGTCCACACCCGCCAAAAAGGGGGCGACCGTCGCCCCCTTTTTGCTTGTACGGGCGGTCGCGCGCCGCGCGCCTCACCCGCCGCCGCTCATCGTCACGCCGTCCCACACCCGCGCCCGCCGGATGCGATCCCCCTGCTCCAGGCGATCCACGACGTCCATGCCCTTGACCACCGTCCCGACGACCGTGTAGCGGCCGTCGAGGTGCGGCTCGGGCGCGACCGCGATGAAGAACTGCGAGCCGCCCGTGTCGGCCCAGTCGAGCGCCATCCCCACGGTGCCGCGCAGGTAGGGCCGCTCGTTGATTTCGTCGCGCAGCGTGAACCCGGGACCGCCCTCCCCGTCGCCGCGCGGGTCGCCCATCTGCGCCACGAAGCCGGGGACGACGCGGTGGACGGTCAGGCCGTCGAAGAAGCCGCGCCGCGCCAGCGCCTCGAGCGCGCGGGTGGTCAGCGGCGCGTCGAGCACCGCGAGCTCGACCTGGATCGTCCCCTTGTCGGTGTCGAGGTAGAGCTGCGGCGAGAACGCCGGCGCGATCAGGGTCGGATTGTCGTAGCGCTCCACGCCGGGGGGCGGCCCGCCGGGCGCCGGCCGGATGGCGTCCTGATACGAGCCGGAGGGGATCGAGCCGGGCGGCCAGCTGCGCGGCGCGCACGCGCACGGCCCAGTCGCGGTCGGCGAAGGCCGCCTTCAGCGTGGGCAGCGCCGCCGCGGCCCCGGTACTCGGCCAGCGCGCCGAGCGCGGCCGCCCGCGCCACGTAGGTGGGATCATCGGCCGCCGCCCGATGCGCCGCGACGAGCGCGTCGGCGCCGCCGGCCGGCTTCAGACTGCCGAGGCCGCGCGCCGCCGCCGCCCGCACCACCGGGTCCTCGTCCTTCAGCTTCGCCAGCAGCGTCCCGGCCGCCGACGCCGGGTGCAGCTTGACCAGGGTGTCGAGCGCCGCCGGCACCACCCGGCGGTCGGGGTCGTCGAGGAGCGTCGCCAGGCGCGGGGCCGCCGTGTCGTAGTCGAGCTCGCCCAGCGCCGACGCGACGGCCGCGCGCACACGCCACTGCGGGTCGGGCGGCAGCCCCGAGAGCACCAGCACGAAGGTCTGCGGATCGATTCGCGCCAGCGCGCGGATGGCGGCCGCCCGCATCGCGAACCAGGGATCGGCGACGCGGTCCACGATCCCGTCGGCCGCGGGGATCGCCCGGAGCGTGCCGAGCGCGCTCACGACCTCCAGGCGGACGCTCGGATCGAGCGACGGCCGCCCCAGCAGATCGACCAGGGCCTTGGGCGCGTCGCCCCCGATCTGGGCCATCGCCCGCACGGCCGCCGCGACGACCTGCGGATCGTGCGTCGACGGGTCCAGGAGCGGCGTGAGCACCCGCACCGCCGACGGGTCTTTCAGGTCGCCCAGGCCGCGCGCGGCCAGCGCCACCGTGTCGGCGCCGCCGCCCGTCGCGAGGTGCATCAGGATCGTCAGCGCGCGCGGGTCGCCGACGCGCGCGAAGGCGAACGCGATCGGCCACCAGCGCGAGACGGGCAGGCCGTCGGGGCCGAGCACCGCCGACGCGAGCGGCGCGTACGCCTTCAGCCGCGCGAGCGCGAACAGGCCGAGGCGGACGGCCTCGGCGGCCGGCGGCAGGTCGGCGCGGTCGGCGCCGAGCGCGCCGAGCGCGCCGAGCGCGCCCTGCCGCACGCCGTCGCCGACCATCCGGCCGATCGCCGCCGCGGCCTCGCGATCCCCGATTCGGCCCAGCGCTTCCGCGGCGCGGCCCCGGACGATCGGTGAGGCGTCGGTGGCGAGGGCCTGCGCGAGCGGCGCGCCGGCCGACGCGTCGCCGATGAGGCCCAGGGCGAAGGCGGCCATCTGCCGCACTTCCATCTCCGGATCCGCGAGCGCGCCGGCCAGGGGCGGCACGCCCTCGGCGAGCCCGACCCGTCCAATCCCGAGCGCGGCGCGGAAGCGGACGCGGGCGTCGGCGTCGCCGAGCAAACGAACGAGGTCGGGGCGCTCCGGCGGCGGCGCCGGCGCCACGACGGGCGCGGCCCCCTGCGCCGCGGTCGCGACCGGGGCGGCGGCCTGCGCGGGCGCGGCGGGAGCCGGCTCCCGCAGGATCCGCTCGTTCTCGAGCTGGAGGATCCAGCCCAGCTTCTGGTCCAGGGTGGGCGGCGGCGGCGCCGTCGGCGGCGCGGGCGGCGCGCTCGCGCAGCCGGCCGCGAGCAGCACGCCGGCCGCGACGAGCCCGCGGCGGGCCCTCACGTCGCCCTCAGCTCCGCCACGCGCTCGGTGGCCTGCGCGATGCGGTCCGCGACGGGGGTCACGCCCAGGCCGGGGCCCGTCGGCACCGGGATCGTCCCGTCGGGCCGCACCTCGAACGGCGGCTCGACGAGGTCGGGCTGGTAGTAGCGCTTGCTGGCCGCGATGTCGCCCGGCAGCGAGAAGTTCGGCAGGCTGGCGAGGTGGACGTTGTGGGCCCGCCCGATGCCGCTCTCGAGCATGCCGCCGTGCCACACCGGGATGCCGTGCGCGGCGCACACGTCGTGGAGGCGCACGGACGGGCCGTGGCCGCCGACGCGCCCCGGCTTGACGTTGATGATGCGGCACGCGCCGGCGTGGATGGCCTCCTCGGCGATCTTCACCGTGTGGATCGACTCGTCGAGGCAGATCGGCGTCTCGATCTGGCGCTGCAGCACGGCGTGATTCGCGACGTCGTCGTAGTCGAGCGGCTGCTCGATCATCATCAGGCCGAAGCGGTCGAGGCGCGCGAGATGGCTGGCGTCTTCCAGGGTGTAGGCGGCGTTGGCGTCGACCATCAGCGGCACGTCGCCGAAGCGCGCCCGCACCATTTCCACGGCGTCCAGGTCCCAGCCCGGCTTGACCTTGATTTTGATGCGGCGGTAGCCGGCGGCCAGCTCCGTGGCGATCTTGTCGGCCAGCTGATCCAGCGAGTCCTGGATGCCAATCGACACGCCGGAGGCGATCTCGGCGCGCGTGCCGCCCAGCACCTGCGACAGCGGCAGCCCCTGCTGGTGCGCGTAGAGGTCCCACGCCGCCATCTCGACCGCGGCCTTGGCCATGTTGTGGCCGCGGATCCGGGCGAGCGCCGGGAAGACGTCCCGGGGATGGGCGAACTCGACGCCGAGCACGCGCGGCGCCACGAACCGCTCGATGATGTGCCAGCTCGTCTCGGTCGTCTCGGAGCTGTAGTACGGGCTCTGCTCGGCAACGCACTCGCCGTAGCCGGTCGCGCCGTCACCCTCCACGGTGACGAGCACGAACGTCCGGTCGTGGACGCGGCCGAAGCTCGTTTCGAAGAAGTGCACGAGGGGCAGGCGGAGGAGGCGAAGCTCCAGGCGTTCGATGCGCACGGCAGGCCCCGGGGAAAAGAGGCGTCCGGCTGGACGCGCTCGAGTTTCCGGCATGATATCACGCGGTTTCGGGCCGGGGCCGGGCGCCGGCTACCGGTCCCCCAGCGCCTTCCGCTATACTTCGCCCCACCTTGGAGTTTCGCTCCCTCGCCATCGAAGGGCCGATCGGCGTCGGCAAGGCGGCGCTGGCCGAGCGGCTCGGCGCCAGGCTCGACGCCACGGTCGTCCTCGACGAGACCGAGAACCCGTTCCTGGCCGACTTCTACGCGGGCCGCGCCGGCTCGGCCTTCCAGGCGCAGCTCTTCTACACGCTGGCCAGGCACCGGCAGCAGCTGACGCTCCGCCAGGCGGACCTCTTCGCCCAGGTCACGATCTGCGACTACCTGTTCGACAAGGACAAGATCTACGCGTTCCTCAACCTGGACGACAACGAGCTCTTCATCTACCAGCGGCTCTACACGCTGCTCGCCGGCGACGTCCCGGCGCCCGACCTGGTCCTGTACCTGCAGGCGCCGACCGACGTGCTGGTCCGCCGGGTGCGCGAGCGCCAGAAGCGGGATGCGGAGCGGCCGGCGCTCGAGCCCGACTACCTCCGGGAGCTGAACGAGGCCTACAACCACTTCTTCTTTCACTACACCGCCACGCCGCTGCTCGCCGTCGAGACCTCGCAGTTCGACCTGAGCTGGGGCGACGAGGCGCTCGACGACCTGCTCAAGCAGATGTCGAGCATGGCGGGCGGCACCCGGTACTACGTGCCGCGCACCCGGTAGGGGCCGCGCCGCTTGACCGCGCGCGCGGCAATTCTCTAAGCTCCGAAGATGGCGTGGTTCAAGAAGGTCCGCAAGCCGATCGAATCCCCGGCCGACAAACCGAGCCGGGTCCCCGAGGGCCTGTGGGTCAAGTGTCCGTCGTGCGGTGAGATCCTCTACAACAAGGACCTCGTGGCCAACGCCAACGTCTGCAAGAAGTGCAGCCACCACTTCCGCATCAACGCCGCCGAGCGGCTGCGCCTGCTCTTCGACGACGGCGTGTGGGAGGAGCACGACGCCGGGCTCCTGTCGACCGACCCGCTGCAGTTCACCGACACCAAGCCCTATCGCGACCGCCTGAAGGCGGGCGCGGCGGCGACCGGCCTGAAGGACGCCGTCATCGTCGGCACGGGCCGCGTCGGCGGCATGGGCGCCGTGATCGCCTCGATGGAGTACGGCTTCATCGGCGGCAGCATGGGCGTGGTGGTCGGGGAGAAGATCACGCGCGGGATCGAGATGGCCATCGAGCGGCGGCTGGCGGTCGTGATCGTGTCGGCGTCGGGCGGCGCCCGGATGATGGAAGGCACCCTCTCGCTGATGCAGATGGCCAAGATCAGCGCGGCGCTCGCGCGGCTCGACCGGGCCGGCCTGCCCTACGTCTCGGTCCTCACCGACCCGACGACGGGCGGCGTGACGGCGAGCTTCGCGATGCTCGGCGACCTGAACATCGCCGAGCCCAGGGCGCTCATCGGCTTCGCCGGGCCGCGCGTCATCGAGCAGACGATCCGCCAGAAGCTGCCCGAAGGCTTCCAGCGCAGCGAGTTCCTGCTCGAGAAGGGCATGATCGACGCCGTCGTCGACCGCCGCGAGATGAAGGACGTCATCGTGCGCGCGCTGCGGTTCGCGCGCACGCCCGACGCCGGCCAGGCGCCGGCGCCCGCCGCGCCCGGCCCGGCCGGCGCCCGCTGATCGCACCGGGGCCCCATCCGGAGCCCCACCTCATGGACGCCATCGACTACCTGTTCAGCCTCGAGACGCTCGGGATCAAGTTCGGTCTCGACTCGATCCGCGCGATCCTCGAGGCCCTCGGCCAGCCGCAGCGCGCCTACCGGCGCGTCATCGTGGCGGGCACGAACGGCAAGGGCTCGGTCACCGCCATGGCCGACACGGCCCTGCGCGCGGCCGGTCACCGCACGGCGCGCTACACCTCGCCCCATCTCCGCCGGCTCGAGGAGCGGTTCGCGATCGACGGGCGCGAGGTCGAGACCGCCGCGCTTCGCGAGTCGGCCGAGGCCGTGCGCGGCGCGGTGGCGGATCTGATCCGGACCGGGCGCCTGCCGGGCCAGCCGACCTTCTTCGAGGCCACCACGGCCGCCGCCTTCGAGCTGTTCCGGCGGGCGGGCGTCGAGGTGGCGGTCGTCGAGGTCGGCCTGGGCGGACGGCTCGACGCCACCAACGCCGAGGCGTCGTTCGCGGCCGCCATCACCAGCATCGCTCTCGATCACGAGGCGCTCCTCGGATCGAGCCTCCCGGCCATCGCCCGCGAGAAGGCGGGCGTCGTTCACGAGGGCATGACGGTCGTCCTCGGCGATCCGCAGCCCGAGGTGCGGGCGGTCGTCGCCGAGGTCTGCCGCGCGCGCGGCGCGCGCCTCGTCGAGGCCGGCGCGGCCGGCGTCCGCGGCGAGCTCCACGAGGGGCGGGCGCGGCTCGAGATCCGGACGGCGCGCCGGGGCTACGGCCCCGTGCGGCTGGGCCTGCGGGGACGGCACCAGATCCCGAACGCGGTCACGGCCGCGGTGCTGCTCGAGGAGCTCGACGCGCTCGGGATCGCGGCGCCGCCCGGCGCGGTCGAGGCCGGCCTGGCGGGGGCCCGCTGGCCGGGCCGGCTCGAGGTCCTGCGCCACCTCGGCACGTCGGTGCTCCTCGACGCCGCGCACAACCCGGCCGGCGCCCGGGCGCTGGCGGCGTACCTGGCCGAGACGCACCCCGGCGGGCTGCCGATCGTCTTCGGCGCCATGCGCGACAAGGACATCCCGGGCATGCTGGCGGCGCTCGCGCCGGTCGCGACGCGCTTCACGCTCACCCGCGCCCGGACGCCGCGGGCGTGCCCGCCGGCGCGCCTCGACGAGGCGGCGGCCGAGGCGGCGCCGGCGGTGCCGCGCGAGGTCGTGGAGGACCTCGAGGAGGCGGTGACGCGGGCGCGCGCGCGGGCGCCGTTCGTGTGCGTCGCCGGGTCGATCTTCCTCGTGGGCGACGTGCGGGGCTGGCTGATCGATCGGGGTGCCGACGCGGAGGCGTGAGGCCGTCGGCTCGGTTGGAGGCGGACCACGCTCGTGGTATTCTGCGGGCGATTCTCGAGGCTTCCGCGCGCCCGGCGCGTTGCCGGACCCGGCGCGTGCCCGATCGTGCGGCCGATCGGACCGGTGACCGGATGAACCGCCTACGCTTCCTCCTGTTCTACAGCCTCCTCGGCGGAGCCCTCCTGCACGCCCCCGCGGCGGCCGCCCAGGATTCGCTCGCGGGCTGCGTGAACTGGAACCGCCTGAGCCAGTCGGCCCACCAGATCAGCGAGAACCACATCCGGTTCACGGGCAACGTCGAGATCGTCTGCGACCAGGACAAGTTCTTCGCGGACGAGATGGACGTCTACACCGACACCAACCTGATCGAGGCCCGGGGCAACGTCACGTTCGCGGCGCCCGAGGCGCAGGTCCACGCCGACCGGATGACGTTCGACACGAAGACGCGAACCGGCGTGTTCTACAACGCGTTCGGCACCGCCAACGTGACGCAGAAGACGGACCGCAGCCTGTTCGGCACGCAGGAGCCGATCGCGATGTTCTGGGGCACCGAGCTGCACAAGCTGGGCCCCGACAAGTACCGCATCAAGAAGGGCGGGTTCACGACCTGCGTGCAGCCCACGCCGCGGTGGGAGATCGTCACCGACAGCGCGACGATCACGCTCAACCACTACGCGCTCGCGCGCAACCCGGTGCTCAAGGTGAAGGGCGTGCCGCTCTTCTACGCGCCGATCATCTACTATCCGATCAACAAGGAGGACCGGGCGACCGGGTTCCTGATCCCCACCTACGGCACGTCGACGCTGCGGGGCCAGTCGATCAGCAACGCCTTCTTCTGGGCGATCAACCGCAGCCAGGACGCCACGTTCTTCGACGACTGGTACACGGCGAGCGGCCATGGCGTGGGGAGCGAGTACCGCTACGTCACGGCGCCGGGCTCGCAGGGCAACGCCCGGTTCTACTTCCTGGACGAGAAGTCCGTCGAGTCCACGGCGGGAACGGTGAGCCCCGCGCGGCGGAGCTACGAGATCCGGTCGAACGCGGCGCAGGCGCTGCCGGGCCGCATGAACGCCCGCGTCAACGTGAACTACTTCTCGGACCTCTCGACCCAGCAGTACCTACTACGGCATCTACAACTCGTCGCTCAGCACGCGCACGATCAGCGGCAACGTCACGGGCTCGTGGGGTCCGTACGTGCTGAACACGACGCTGAACCACAGCCAGACGTTCTACAACGCGACGAGCTCGACGCTGACCGGCACGCTGCCGCAGGTCAACTTCTCGCGGTCCGAGCGGCCGATCGGGAGCTCCCCGGTCTACGTCTCGGTGAACACCGAGTTCGCCACGCTGCTGCGCAAGAGCGTGTCGGGCACGACGGAGCGCGATCAGGGCCTGAGCCGCGTGGACGTGATGCCGACGGTGCGCGTGCCGTTCACGCGCTGGCCGTTCCTGACGCTGAACACGTCGCTCTCGTGGCGGGACACCTACTGGACCCAGAGCCTGGACGAGAGCGGCCTGCAGGTGCCCCAGGGCGTGAGCCGCCGCTACTGGGACTTCACGGCGCAGGTCACGGGGCCGACGTTCAACCGGATCTGGGACCGCCCGAGCGGGCGCTACGCCCGGAAGATCAAGCACGTCATCGAGCCGTCGTTCACCTTCGAGCGCTCGTCGCCCATCGACGTGTTCAAGCAGGTCGTCAAGCTGGACGGCAAGGACCTGGTCGTCGGCAACGTGACCTCGCTGGCCTACGGCGTGACGAGCCGGCTCTACGTGAAGCCGAGCGCGGGCGGCCAGGCGGCGCCCGCCCTGGACATCCTGGACGCATCCGTCACGCAGAGCTATTTCACCGACGCCAACGCGGCCAAGTACGACCCGAACTACTCCACGAGCTTCACCGGCGACACGCGGAGCAACTTCACGCCCATCCGGCTCACCCTGCGCGCCAGCCCGACGCCGCGCACGTCGGGGCAGTTCAGCACCGAGTACGACGCCCACTTCCACGGGTTCCGCTCGTTCAACGCGAACGGCTCGGTGTCGGCCGGGTGGCTGCAGGCGACAGGCGGCTGGAGCCGGACCCTGTACATCAAGGGCTACAACAGCACCGGCTCGCAGTCCGACGCGATCAACACCTCGACGACGCTGCGGTTCAAGCAGGGGCGGGTCGGCGGGACCTACGCGCTCAACTACGACCTGTACCGCAACTACGTCCTGCAGCAGCGGGTCATCGGCTACTACAACGCCCAGTGCTGCGGGATCGCGATGGAGTTCCAGACCTACAACTTCCTGTTCCCGGACCCCCGCACGGGCCTCTCGCACGACCGCCGCTTCAACATCTCGTTCACGCTGGCGGGCGTGGGCACCTTCTCCAACCTGCTCGGCGCCTTCGGAGGCAACCAGAGGCAATGACCAAGGGGCTCATCCTGAGCGGCGGCAAGGGCACGCGACTGAGGCCGCTGACCTACACGAGCGCCAAGCAGCTCGTGCCGGTGGCCAACAAGCCGGTCCTCTTCTACGGCATCGAGGCGCTGGCCGAGGCCGGCATCCGGGACATCGGCATCGTCGTCGGCGACACGGCGGCCGAGATCCGGGCGGCCGTGGGCGACGGCGCCCGCTGGGGCGTGAAGGTCACCTACATCGAGCAGGACGCGCCGCGGGGCCTGGCTCACGCCGTGCTCATCAGCGAGCCGTTCCTCGGGCACGAGCCGTTCGTGATGTACCTGGGCGACAACCTGCTGAACAAGGGCATCGCGCCGTTCGTGCGCGAGTTCGAGCGGGAGCGGCCCGCCGCGCAGATCCTGCTCGCGCGCGTGGCCGACCCGCAGATGTTCGGCGTCGCCGAGCTCGACGGCGACCGCGTCGTGCGGCTGGTCGAGAAGCCGGCCGCGCCCAAGAGCGACCTCGCCCTGGTGGGCGTGTACCTCTTCGGGCCCGAGGTCTTCGACTCGGTCAAGCGCATCAAGCCGAGCTTCCGCGACGAGCTGGAGATCACCGACGCCATCCAGGACCTGATCGACCGCGGCCTCACCGTGCGGCCCCACATCGTGGACGGCTGGTGGAAGGACACCGGCAAGCTGGAGGACATGCTCGAGGCCAACCGCCTCATCCTCGACACGCTCGCCCGCCGCGTCGACGGTCAGGTGGACGCCGACTCGCGCATCGAGGGCAAGGTGGTCATCGAGGCCGGCGCCGTGGTCGAGCGCTCGGTCATCCGCGGCCCGGCCATCGTCGGCGCGGGCGCCCGCATCGTCCACGCCTACGTCGGGCCGTTCACGTCGATCATGAACAACGTCGAGATCCGCGGGTCGGAGGTCGAGCACAGCATCATCCTCGAGGGCAGCCGCATCTCGGAACTCGAGAACCGCATCGTCGACAGCCTGATCGGGAAGGACGTCCGGATCTACCGCGTGAACCTGAAACCGTCGGCGTACCGGTTCATGCTCGGCGACAACTCGGAGGTCGGCATCCGCTGGTAGGCGCGGGCGAATGCCTCCTCCTGTCCTCACGCCTCCAATGGTCGAGATCCTCGTCACCGGCGGCGCCGGATTCATCGGCAGCAACTTCGTGCGCCATGCGCTGGCGGCGCACCCGGACTGGCGCATCACGACGCTCGACAAGCTCACCTACGCCGGGCGGCTCGAGAACCTGCGCGAGGTCGAGGGCAATCCCCGCCACCGGTTCGTGCGCGGCGACATCGCCGACGCGGCCGTCGCCGCGCCACTGGTCTCCGCCGCCGAGATCGTCGTCCACTTCGCCGCCGAGACCCACGTGGACCGGTCGATCCTCGCCGCCGGCGACTTCATCACGACCGACGTCTTCGGCACGTTCGTGCTGCTCGAGGCCGCGCGCCACGCGCCGCGCCTCCGCCGGTTCGTGCAGATCTCGACCGACGAGGTGTACGGCAGCGTCGAGACGGGCCTGAGCCGCGAGACCGACGAGATCAAGCCCCGCAACCCGTACGCCGCCAGCAAGGCCGGGGCCGACCGCCTCGCGTACAGCTTCTGGGCCACCTACGGCATGCCGGTCGTCGTGACCCGCGCGTCGAACAACTACGGCCCGAACCAGTTCCCCGAGAAGGTCGATCCCGCTCTTCATCACCAACGCCCTCGACAGGATCCCGGTGCCGCTGTACGGCGACGGCCTGAACGTGCGCGACTGGCTGCACGTGTCGGACCACTGCCGCGCCCTCGATCTGCTGATCGCGCGCGGCGAGCCGGGCGAGGTCTACAACATCGGTGGCGGCCACGAGGTGACGAACCTGGACCTGACCCACCAGATCCTCGGCCTGCTCGGCCAGCCGGCCTCGCTCGTCTCGCCGGTCCCCGACCGTCCCGGCCACGATCGCCGCTACGCGCTCGACACCACAAAGCTCCGGTCGCTCGGATGGCGGCCAGAGGTCCCGTTCGACGAGGGGCTGCGCGCGACGGTGGACTGGTACCGCGCCAACGAAGGCTGGTGGCGGCCGATCAAGGAGCAGGACCCCGCGTTCCGCGCCTACTACTCGAAGCAGTACGGCGACCGCGGGAAGTAGGACCCCATCGTGACACGTCCCATCCTGGTCACCGGCGCCGGCGGCTTCGCGGGAAGCCACCTGCTGGACGTGCTGGCGCGGTCCGGCGCGCCGCTGGCGGCGTGGCACCGGCCCGGCGAGGCGCCGTACGCCGGCGTCGGCGGCGTCGCCTGGACGGCCGTCGACGTGCGCGTCGCGGCCGCCGTCGAGGCCGCCCTCGCCGACAGCCGGCCCGCGCGGATCGTCCACTGCGCCGGCCTGCCGCACGTCGCCGAGTCCTGGCAGCGGAACGTGGCGGCCCTCGAGGTCAACGCGCTCGGCACGCACCATCTGCTGGCGGCCGTCCGGCGACTGGGCCTCGACGCGCGGGTCGTCGTGCCCAGCTCGGCGCTCGTCTACCGGCCGTCGGCGGCCGCGCTCGGCGAGGACGCGCCGATCGGGCCGACCTCGCCGTACGCGCTGAGCAAGCTGGCGCAGGAGCGCATCGCGCTGGCGGGCGCGGCCGAGGGGCAGGCGGTGATCGTCGCGCGCCCGTTCAACCACGTCGGCCCGCGCCAGGAGCCGAGCTTCGCCACGTCGAGCTTCGCGCGGCAGATCGCCCGGGCCGAGGCCGGCCTGACGCCGCCGGTCCTCGAGGTGGGCGACCTCGACGCGCAGCGCGACTTCTCGGACGTGCGCGACGTCGCGCGCGCCTACGTGCGGCTCGCCGACGCGGGCGAGCCGGGCCGCGTGTACAACATCTGCACGGGCGAGGCGACGTCCGTCCGCACGGTCCTCGACCGCCTGCTGGCGCTCGCGCGCGTGCGCCTCGAGGTGCGGCAGGACGCGTCGCGGCTGCGGCCGGCCGACCACCCCGTGCTCGTCGGCGACGGGTCGCGCATCCGCCGCGAGCTGGGCTGGGCGCCCGAACGGCGGCTCGACGAGTCACTGCGGGATCTGCTCGATCACTGGCGCACCGCCGTGGCGGGCGAGGCCGGATCGGACGCCGTATGAGAACGCCCGGATCGGAGATCGGCCGCCAGACGGTGCACATGGCGATGGGCGGCTTCGCCTTCCTGCTGCGCGTGCTGACCGCCTGGCAGGCGGCGGCGTGCGCGGTGGCGGCCCTCGCCTTCAACCTCTACGTGCTGCCGCGCGTCGGCGGGCGCGCGCTGTACCGCGCCGGCGACCGCGCGCGCGGCTACCCCATCGGCATCGTGCTGTACCCCGCCGCGGTGCTGGCGCTCATCCTCGTGTTCCCCGCACGGCCCGACATCGCGGCGGCGTCGTGGGCCATCCTCGCGTTCGGCGACGGCGCGGCGACGCTCGGCGGGCGCGCGATGGGCGGGCCGGCGCTGCCGTGGAACCGGGACAAGACGGTGGCGGGCCTCGCGTCGTTCGTGCTCGCCGGCGGCGGCGCCGGGATCGCGCTCGCGTGGTGGACCGCGCCGGCCGTGGCCGCCGCTCCCGGCCCGCTCTTCCTCACGGCCGCGCCGCTCGCCGCCGCGGCCGTGGCGGCCCTCGTCGAGACGGTTCCCGTGCGGCTCGACGACAACCTCAGCGTGCCGGCCGCCGCGGCAGGAACGCTCTGGACGCTCAGCCTGCTGTCGGCCCCCGCCTTCGAGGCTGCGCTGCCCTCAATCGTCCGGCTCGCCGGTCCGGCCATCGCCGTCAACGCGCTCGTGGCCGCCGCCGGCTGGCGCGCGCGCACCGTGACGTGGCCCGGCGCGCTCACCGGGTGGGCCATCGGCACGGTCGTCTTCGCGGCCGCCGGGTGGCAGGGCTGGACGCTGCTCCTCGCGGCGTTCCTGACGGCCACGATCACGACGCGGCTCGGCCTGCGCCGGAAGGTCCTGCTCGGCATCGCCGAGGAACGGGGCGGCCGGCGGGGCCCCGGCAACGCGCTGGCCAATACGGGCCTCGCCGCGGCGGCGGCGCTCGTGGCCGCCGCGTCGCCGCACCGCGACCTCGCGCTGCTGGCGCTGACCGCCGCGCTCGCCGCCGGCGCGAGCGACACGGTCGCGAGCGAGATCGGCAAGGCGTGGGGCCGGCACACGTTCCTGGTCACCAGCCTGGCGCGCGTCCCGCCGGGCACCTCGGGCGCCATCTCGTGGGAAGGCACGGCCGCCGGCGTGGGCGCCGCCGTTCTGCTCGCGGCCGTGGGCGCCGCGCTCGGCCTGGTGCCGGCCGCCGCCGTGCTCGTGGTCGCGGCCGCGGCGACCTTTGCCTCCTTCGTGGAGAGCGCGCTCGGCGCGACGCTCGAAGCGCCCGGCGTGCTCAACAACGATCTGCTAAACTTCCTCAACACCGCCTGCGCCGCCGCCGTGGCGGTCCTGCTGGTGCGTGCCGCCCACTAGCGCGACCATGTCCAAGCTGCGCGTGTACTACGAGTTTGCGCGCCCGTTCACGCTGGTGGCGCCGGCGCTGGGCATGGCCTCCGGCGCCGCGAGCGCGGCCGGGGCCTTCCCGCCCGAGACCTGGCGTCTCGACCTGCTCACCTACCCGGCGATCGGCATCCTGATGGCGGCCGTGTTCAACGCCGGCAGCAACGCGCTCAACCAGATCTACGACCTCGAGATCGATCGGGTGAACAAGCCGAAGCGCCCGCTGCCGAGCGGCCGGCTCGGGCTCCCCGGCGCGTGGGCCTTCACGATCGTCGCCTACCTGCTGGCCCTCGGGCTCGCCTGGCTCGTCGCCCCGGACGGCCGCCACGAGTGCTTCTGGATCGTCGTCGTCGCCGTCGTCCTCACGCTGGCGTACTCGGTGCCGCCGGTGCGCACGAAGCGGCGGGGCATCTGGGCCAACGTCACGATTGCCGTGCCGCGAGGCCTGCTGCTCAAGGTGGCCGGGTGGTCGGCGGTCAAGACGGTGATGGGGCTCGAGCCGTGGTTCATCGGCGCCATCTTCGGGCTGTTCCTGCTCGGCGCGTCGACGACCAAGGACTTCGCCGACATGGAGGGCGACGCGCGCGGCGGCTGCCGGACCCTGCCGATCATCCACGGCGTGAGCCGGGCGGCGTGGATGATCTCGCCGTCGTTCGTCGTGCCGTTCCTGATGATCAACGTGGGCGCGTCGGCCCACATCCTGACCGGCCACTTCTGGCTGCTCCAGATCCTCGGCGCGGGCATGACGGCCTACGGCCTCTACGTCTGCTACCTCATGCTGCGGCGCCCGGAGGAGCTCGCCGTCGAGGAGAACCACGTCTCCTGGGCGCACATGTACCGCATGATGTTCGTCGCCCAGATTGGCTTCGCCGCCGCCTACCTGCTGTAGCCCGGCGACGCCCGCACCCCACGAAGGCCCGACGCGCTCCTTGACAGACAGCGAACAAACGGCGAAACTATCGTCATTCATGCGCCAACCGATGCTCCTGCGGGAGCTCGAGGCCCCGCCGCCCGGGAGGCCGACGACCCGCGACGTGGCGCTGGCCGTGCGCGAGCGCGGCGTCGAGGGCCTGCCTGGCGCCGTCGAGCGGTCCGACCACGTGCGCTATCAGGAGGTCGCCTGCCGGTCGGCCCTCAACCGCGTGGAGGGCATGCCCTTCGCGTGGACGCTCAACCCGTACCGGGGCTGCACGCACGCCTGCCACTACTGCTACGCCCGCCGGTACCAGACGCAGTTCGAGCTGGGGCCCGGCGACGACTTCTCGCGCGTCGTGCTCGTGAAGACGAACTTCCCGGAGGTCCTCGCGCGGGAGCTCGCGCGCCCGTCGTGGACCCGCGAGACGGTCGCGCTGGGCACCGCGACCGATCCGTACCAGCCGATCGAGGGGCACTACCAGCTCACGCGCCGATCGCTCGCCGCGCTGCTGCACGGCCGCACGCCGGTCGGGATCGTCACGAAGGGCCCGATGGTCGTGCGCGACCGGGACCTGCTCGCCGACCTGGCGCGCACCGTCGAGTGCACGGTCTACCTGAGCGTGCCGACCGTGGACGAGGACGCCTGGCAGGCGCTCGAGCCCGGCACCGCGCCGCCGCTGCAGCGGCTGCGCGCGGCGCGCGCCCTGGCCGACGCGGGCGTGCCGGCGGCCGTGCTGATGATGCCGATCGTCCCGGGGTTCACGACGCAGCCCGCCAGGCTGCGCCGCACGCTCGGCGCGATTGCCGACCACGGGCTGCGGCTCGCCGGCACGGGCCTCATGCGCCTGCAGGACGGCGCGCGGGCGCACTTCTTCGAGTTCCTCGCCCGCGAGTTCCCGGCGCTGCTGCCGCGATACGCCCGCCTCTACGCGGGCGCGACCCCGCCGTGGGCCTACGCGGACCGGGTGAAGGACGAAGTGCGCCGCCTGGCCGGCGAGGAGGGGGTGTCCAGGGGGGCGGCGCCGGAGGAAGCCGCGGTCAGCGCTCGCCGAGCAGGCGGGCGACACGCTGCTCGGTCGGCGGGTGCGTGCTGAAGAGCGCCATCATCCCGCGGCCCGAGAAGGGCTTCATGATGAACATGTGGGCCGTGGCGGGGTTCGCGTCGAGGGGCACGCGCTTCGACGCGGCCTCGATCTTCCTGAGCGCGCTCACCAGGCCGTAGGGACTGCCCGCGATCGCCGCGCCGCCGCGGTCAGCGGCGAACTCGCGCGACCGCGAGATGGCGGCCTGGATGAGCGCGGCCGCCAGGGGCGCGACGATGATCGTCGCGAGCAGCGCGATCGGGTTCGAGCCTTCCCGGTCGTTCCGTCCCCCGAAGCCGCCGAAGATCGCGGCGAACTGCGCCCAGCGCGCGAGCATCATGATGGTCGCCGCGATCGTCGCGGCAATCGAGCTCGTCAGGATGTCGCGGTGCCGCACGTGCGCCAGCTCGTGCCCGAGCACGCCCTCGAGCTCGGTGTCGTCGAGCAGGCGCAGGACGCCTTCGGTCGCGGCCACCGCCGCGTGGGCGGGGCTGCGGCCCGTCGCGAACGCGTTGGGCGAGGCCTGCGGGATCACGTAGACCCTGGGCATCGGCAGCCCGGCGTTGCGCGCGAGCCGCGCCACGACCTGGTGGAGCCGGTGGTCCGGCCCGACCTCCCGCGCCCGGTACATCCGCAGCACGACCTTGTCCGAGAACCAATACGACCCGAAGTTCATCACGACCGCGATCGCGAACGCGATCAGCAGGCCGTTGGCCCCGCCGAACACCTCCCCAATGGCCAGCAGCAGCGCGCTCAGGGCCCCGAGGAGCGCCGCCGTCTTCACCGTGTTCCCCATGATTCGATTCTACCCTCCGCCGAGGATCCGGGCGATCAGCCCGGCGACCAGCGCGGCGCGCCAGGGCAGCGCGTCGATCTCCACGTGCTCGTGGAGGGCATGCGCGCCGTCTCCCATGGCGCCAAGGCCGTCGAGCGTCGGCACGCCCAGGGCGCCCGTGAAGTTGCCGTCCGAGCCGCCTCCGGTCCCGCCCTCCGCGAGGTCGCGGCCGAGCCCGCGCGCCACCTCCCGCGCCCATTCGTACAGACGCGCCACGCCGGCGGTCCGTTCGAGCGGGGGCCGGTTGAAGCCGCCGGACACCTCGACCGAGGTGCCGGCCATCTTCGGCGTCAGGGCCTTGAACGCCGCCTCGATGCGCGCGGCGTCCTCCAGCGTCGGCGCCCGGACGTCCACGCGCACGACGGCGCGCTCGGGGATCACGTTCGTGCGCGTGCCGCCGGACACGATGCCCGCGTTCACCGAGACGCCGCGCTCGAGATCCTGCAGCCCCTGGACGGCGACGATCTGGTGCGCGAGCTCGTGAATCGCGTTCGCGCCCTTGCCGGGGTCGATGCCGGCGTGCGCCGACACGCCCGTGGCGACGATGTCGAAGTCGCCGCAGCCCTTGCGCCGCGTCTTCACCGCCCCGCCCGGCAGCGACGGCTCCAGCACGAGCGCCGCGTCGCTCTTCCGCGCCTGCGCCTCGATGAGCGCCCGCGACGAGCGGCTCCCGATCTCCTCGTCGGTCGTGCAGAGCAGCACGACGCGCCCGCCGGTCAACCGGCCGGCCTGCTCCAGCGCGCGCACGGCGAGCATCGCCATCGCCAGGCCGCCCTTCATATCGAAGACGCCGGGGCCGTACAGGCGGCCGCCGTCGCGTCTGAGCGGCATCCGCTCGAGCTGGCCCACCGGCCACACCGTGTCGAAGTGCGCGAGGAGCAGCACCTGGCGCGCCCCGTCGCCGGCCTCGGCCACGAGGTGGTCGCCCGCGGTCGGGCACGGGACCGGCGTCACCCGCAGGCCGGCCGCCCGCAGGCGGCCGCCGAGCTCGCGGCCGCACCGGTCGACCGCCGCCTTGTCGGTGCTCGGGGATTCGGCGCGCGCCAGCCCCTCGATCGTCTCGAGGAGCCAGTCGCGCTGGGACTCGCAGAACGCCAGCAGCTGCTGCATGGGATGGTCGAGGCCTCCGGACTTCCCTATAATACCGGTATGGTCACACGGCGGTTGGGGCGGATCGCGTGCGGCGCGCTCGTCGCGACGCTTCTCGGGGTCGGGACCGCCGGCGCGCAGCCGCCGCCCGTCCCGCCGCCTGTCCCGCAGCCGTTTCCGAAGCCGAACGCCCCGGCGAAGACCGCGCCCGCGGCGCCGCAACAGCCGCCCGCGACGGCCGTCGCGCCCACCGGGGCCGCCGGCGAGCCCACCGAGGCGACGCTCGGCGTGCCCGTCTATCCCGGCGCCGCCTACCTCGGCGCGTTCGACGCGGGACGCGGCCAGAGCTACTACCTGTTCGGCACCAAGAACTCCTACACCGACATCGTGAACTACTACAAGGTCGTGCTGAAGGACAAGGGTGAGGAGGTCTTCGACGCGCCGGGCACCTACATGTTCGAGGTCGGGAAGTTCCGCGAGGACTCGATGGTCTTTCCTCCAGGGGTCACGGTGAAGGACTACACGTGGAACGGGTCGGAAGGCTATCTCGCCGTGAACGGCACGACCGGCACGCGCTATCCCACGATCATCCAGATCGTCGCCCCACCCGCCGGATCCGGCCGATGACGGTTGCGGCCGGCGCGGCCGCCGGTCATTCCTTCACGTAGACGTCGGCGCCCTTCCGCAGGAACTCCTCCGACTTCTCGCGCATGCCCGCCGCGCGCGCCGCGTCCGGGTCGAGGGCCCGGGTGGCGGCGAAATCGCGCACCTGCTGCGTGATCTCCATGCTGCAGAACTTCGGGCCGCACATCGAGCAGAAGTGCGCGACCTTGGCGCCGGCGGCGGGCATCGTCTCGTCGTGGTAGGCGCGCGCGGTCACCGGGTCGAGCGCGAGGTTGAACTGGTCGTCCCACCGGAACTCGAACCGCGCCTTCGACAGGGCGTCGTCCCAGGCCTGGGCCCGCGGGTGCCCCTTGGCGAGGTCGGCGGCGTGGGCGGCGATCTTGTACGCGATGACGCCGGCCTTCACGTCCTCGCGGTCCGGCAGCCCGAGATGCTCCTTGGGCGTGACGTAGCACAGCATGGCCGTGCCGTACCAGCCGATCATCGCGGCGCCGATGGCCGACGTGATGTGGTCGTAGCCGGGGGCGATGTCGGTCGTGAGCGGCCCGAGCGTGTAGAACGGCGCCTCGTGGCACCACTCGAGCTGCTTCTCCATGTTCTCCTTGATGAGGTGCATGGGGACGTGCCCGGGCCCCTCGTTCATCACCTGCACGTCGTGCCGCCAGGCGATCTCGTTGAGCTCGCCCTGGGTCTGCAGCTCCGCGAACTGCGCCTCGTCGTTCGCGTCGGCGATCGACCCGGGCCGGAGCCCGTCGCCCAGGGAGAACGACACGTCGTACGCCTTCATGATCTCGCAGATCTCCTCGAAGTGCGTGTACATGAAGTTCTCGCGGTGGTGGGCCAGGCACCACTTGGCGACGATCGAGCCGCCGCGCGACACGATGCCCGTGACGCGCCGGGCGGTGAGCGGGACGTAGCGCAGCAGGACGCCGGCGTGCACGGTGAAGTAGTCCACGCCCTGCTCGGCCTGCTCGACGAGCGTGTCGCGGAAGATCTCCCAGGTCAGCTCCTCGGGCCGCCCCTCGACCTTCTCGAGCGCCTGGTAGATGGGCACCGTGCCGATCGGCACCGCGGCGTTGCGCAGGATCCACTCGCGCGTCTCGTGGATGTCGTCGCCCGTCGACAGGTCCATCACCGTATCGGCGCCCCAGAGCGTCGCCCACCGCATCTTGTCCACCTCCTCCTCGATCGAGGAGGACACGGCGGAGTTGCCGATGTTGGCGTTGATCTTCACCAGGAAGTGCCGGCCGATGATCATCGGCTCGAGCTCGGGGTGGTTGATGTTGGCCGGGATGATCGCGCGGCCGCGCGCCACCTCGCTCCGCACGAACTCGGGGTCCAGCCCCTCGCGGACGGCGATGAACGCCATCTCCGGCGTCACCTCGCCGCGGCGGGCGCAGGCCAGCTGCGTGACGCCGCCGCGGCCGCGCCGCGACGTCCGCGTGCGCGCCGCCAGCGCCGGCGGCATCCGCGCGTCGAATCCGGCCGGCCGGAAGCTGCGCGGCGTCTCCTCGACATCACGCGCGCGGATCCAGGCGTCGCGCACGAGCGGCGCGCCGCCGCGCGCGTCGTGATCGAGCGGGCCGCTGGCGTCGTACACCCGGAGGGGCGGCTCCCCGTCCGAGAGCGCGATCTCCCGCATCGGCACACGGACGCCGGGTCCGTCCACGAGCACCTTCCGGGATCCGGGAAACGCCGAGCGGAAATCGGCGTCGGTCAGCGGCTGGTACGACTTCGACATGCCTGGTCTCCTTGCACGGACGGCCTTGATCAGATGGGGCTTCGCCCCAAACCCCCGCTCCGTCGCTCCGCGGGGCCCCGAGAGCCCCACTCCGCGGCTGCGCGGGCCGCGCGGTGCGCGGCCTGGCCCGCTATGCGGGCCCCTGCCACAGGTACGAAACCCTCGTTTCGAGCCGCATGGCGGGCTGAGGGAAGCGGCGAGGGGAAAACGGGGCGGGCGCCGCCGCGCTCCCTCCGCCGGTCTCAACCGGGTCAGGTTCCAAGGGTGTGCTCTCAATCCCCGTCGCGGATCGTTCGGGAGATACCCCTGGCGGCTTCGTTCGACTATAGCACTTTCCGGGCCGGGCGGGTGCGGGCTGGACGGCGCCGCGCAAGGCGGCGCCGGTCCCCCGAAGACG
Source organism: uncultured Acidobacteriota bacterium (assembly GCA_963812185.1). Taxonomy (GTDB): domain Bacteria; phylum Acidobacteriota; class Vicinamibacteria; order Vicinamibacterales; family JAHECP01; genus JAHECP01. The sequence continues at coordinate 484,998 of CAWEUE010000004.1, read as the reverse complement.
TGTCTAGCGGAAGTGGTACCCGACGCCGAACTTGACGCTCGGGCTGTCGATCATCCCGACCTTCAGCTCGGTGTACAGGCCGCCGCGGTGCTCGACGCCGACGAGCAGGTTGAACCCGCCCTCGACGTCGTTCGGGTTGCCGAAGCGGGGATTGCCCGTCCGGTAGGTCACCCAGTTCACGGCCGGACCGGCGCCGAAGTAGAGCGTCCACGGCTGGTTGGAGAGCGGAACGTGATACGCGAACTCGAAGTTGAGCGCCGCGAGCGTCTGGTGATCGCCCACGCCGACCTCGACGTTCGGCCGGAACGTGAGGTGGTCGATGACAGGCGGCGTCTCGAAGTCGCCGCCGAAGTAGAACTGCGTCGGGCCACCGCTGACCCCGGCGCGCACGCCCACGTGCTGCTGGGCGGAGGCGACCGCCGTCGGACCGACGGCGACGCCGAGCGTCAAGGCGAGAATCCCGAGGGTTCGCACGCGCACTATCGGACCTCCCTTCGAAGCCATTCGAGGGAGCAAGTTCCGGTCCGAGGGCCGCGCAACGGCGCAAGTGGTTGACCCGGCTGGACTCGCGGCCGGGCGGCCCCGGGCGGCGAAACCGCGAGCCCGCCACGATCGTGGCGAAATTACATGGGGGGTCGCGCGCCTCAGGCGTCCAGCTTCCGCAGGATCAGGCACTTCAGGTAGGCGGTTTCCGGCACGCCGACGAGAATCGGATGGTCGCGGCTCTGCAGCCGCCGCTCGACCAGCGCCACGGGCGCGTGCGCGTCGAGCGCGGCGTCGGCGACGATACGGCCGAAGGTGGCTTCGTCGACGTTGTAGGAGCAGCTGCACGTCACCAGGTGCCCGCCGGGCGCGAGCAGCTTCAGCGCCCGGAGGTTGATCTCCTTGTAGCCGGCCACCGCCTTCGGCACCGACGCCTTGTTCTTCGCGAACGCGGGCGGGTCGAGCACGATGGTGTCGAAGACGGCGCCGGCCCGCTCGAGCTCGCGCAGCTCGTCGAACACGTTCACCGCGCGCGTTTCGACGTTCGCGAGGCCGTTCGCGGCGGCGTGGCGCCCCACCGCGGCGAGCGCCTCCTCGGAGACGTCCAGCGCGAGCACCGTCTCGGCGTGCGGCGCCATGGCGAGCGCGAACCCGCCCTGGTAGGTGAAGCAGTCGAGCACGCGGCCCCGGGTGTAGCGTGCCGCCGCCGCGTGGTTCTCGCGCTGGTCGAGGAACGCCCCGGTCTTCTGCCCGTGCCAGGGATCGACCGTGAAGGTCACCCGGCCCTCGCGCACCTCGATCGACTCGGGCACCTCCCCGGCGGCGAGCGTCACGGTCTGCTCGAGCCCCTCGAGCTGCCGCACGCGCGGGTCGTTGCGCGCGAGGACGCCGGCCGGCGCCGCGAGCTCGACCAGCAGGCGCACGAGGTCGGGCAGCAGGCGATCGGTGCCCTGCGAGAGCGTCTGCACGACGAGCCAGTCGGCGTAGCGGTCGACGACGAGCGAGGGCAGCAGGTCCGCCTCGCCGTGCACCAGCCGGTACGCCGTGGCGTCGATGCCGAGCGACGCGCGGTACGCCATCGCGCGCTCGAGCCGCCGCCGCCACAGGTCGAGGTCGGCGGGCGCGTCCCCGCGCGAGAGGAGGCGCAGCGTGATCTCGGACCGATCGCTGAAGAGCGCGCGGCCGACCGGGCGCCCGCGCGGGCCGACGACGAGCACGGTGTCTCCGGCGCGGGCGTCGACCTCGACCACGTCGGTCCGGTAGATCCACGGGTGGCCGCCGCGGACGCGGTCGGCGCCCCGGCGGGTAACGACGGCGGTGGGTGCCATGACGGGAGCTATAGTACAATTCCTCGCCATGCGCGTGGTGATCGGAGCCGATCACGCCGGCTTTCCGCTCAAGGAGGCCATCAAGCGGGCCCTGCCGGCGATGGGAGTCGAGGTCGAGGACCTGGGCGCCGGGTCGGCCGATCCGGTGGACTACCCGGACTTCGCGGCGCCGGTCGCGCGCGGCGTGGCGTCGGGCGCCTACGATCGCGGCATTCTCGTGTGCGGCACGGGGATCGGCATGGCGATGGCGGCCAACAAGGTCGCCGGCGTGCGCGCGGCGCCGGTCGGCGACGTGGTGACGGCCCGCCTCTCGCGCGAGCACAACGACGCCAACGTGCTCACGCTCGGCGCGCGGATCACGGCGCCGGACCGCGCGCTCGAGATCGTTCGCGTCTTCCTGGAGACGCCCTTCGAGGGCGGGCGCCACCAGCGCCGCGTCGACAAGATCGCCGGCCTCGAGCGGTGCTGACCCGCCGGGCCGGAGAGCATCGAGGGACTCATGTCTACCGACACCACCTCGTCCACCCGCGTCCGCTCGCTCGCCGACACCGACCCCGACATCGCGCGCGTCGTCGCCGATGAGACGCACCGGCAGAACTCCGGGCTCGAGCTGATCGCGTCGGAGAACTTCGTCTCGACCGCCGTGCTCGACGCGATGGGCTCGGTGCTGACGAACAAGTACGCCGAGGGCTACCCCGGGAAGCGGTACTACGGCGGGTGCGAGTTCGTGGACGTCGCCGAGCAGCTGGCCATCGACCGGGCGAAGCAGCTCTTCGGCGCCGAGCACGCCAACGTGCAGCCGCACTCGGGCGCGCAGGCCAACATGGCCGTCTACTTCACGCTGCTCAAGCCCGGCGACACCGTCCTCGGCATGAACCTCGCGCACGGCGGCCACCTCACGCACGGGCACCCGCTGAACTTCTCGGGCAAGCTCTACACGATCGTGCCCTACGGCGTGCGCCAGGACGACGAGCGGATCGACTACGACGAGCTGGAGCGCCTGGCGCGCGAGCACAAGCCGAAGATGATCATGGTGGGCGCGAGCGCCTACCCGCGCGTCATCGACTTCCCGCGGATCGCGGCGGTGGCCAAGGAGGTCGGCGCCGCCATGGTGACCGACATGGCCCACATCGCGGGCCTCGTCGCCGCCGGCGTGCACCCGAGCCCGGTGCCGCACTCGGACTTCGTCACCACGACGACGCACAAGACCCTGCGCGGCCCGCGCGGCGGCCTGATCCTCGCGCGCGCCGAGCGCGCGAAGGACCTCGACCGGGCCCTGTTCCCGGGCGTGCAGGGCGGCCCGCTCATGCACGTGATCGCCGCCAAGGCGGTCTGCTTCAAGGAGGCCATGGAGCCGGGCTTCGCCGCCTACCAGCGCCGGGTCGTGGCCAACGCGGCCCGGCTCGCCAAGGGCCTGTCCGACGCCGGCTTCCGGCTGGTCAGCGGCGGCACCGACAACCACCTGATGCTCGTCGACGTGTTCTCGAAGGGCCTCACGGGCAAGGTCGCCGAGGCCGCGCTCGGCAAGGCCGGCATCACCGTCAACAAGAACGCCATCCCCTTCGACCAGAACCCGCCGATGGTCGCGAGCGGCATCCGCCTCGGCTCGCCGGCCATCACCACGCGGGGCATGGGTGAGGGGGAGATGGACGTCATCGCCGAGCTGATCGCCCGGGCGCTCGAGACGCCCGACGACGAGGCGGCGCTCGGGCGGGTCCGGGGAGAGGTCGAAGCGCTGTGCCGGAAGTTCCCTCTGTACCCGGAACGCCCGGTCAGCTAGGCGACGCGGTCGCCGCCGCGTTCGCCGACGCCGGCGTCCTCTCCCGCGCCCTGCCGGCGTTCGAGCCGCGTCCCGGCCAGCGGGAGATGGCCGCCGCCGTCGCCCGGCTCTTCGCCGAGGGCGGCGTGCTGCTCGCCGAGGCGGGCACCGGCACGGGCAAGACGCTCGCGTACCTGGTGCCCGCGATCCTCAGCCGCCAGCGCACGCTCGTCTCGACGGGCACCAAGAACCTCCAGGAGCAGATCTTCTACAAGGACCTGCCGGTCGTGGCCGACGCGCTGGGCGTGCCCTTCAAGGCCGCCTACATGAAGGGCCGCGGCAACTACCTCTGTCTCCACCGGTTCGAGACGCTGCGCGCGAGCGGCACGGCCCGCACGCCCGACGACCACATCGCGCTGCGCCTGGTCGCCGAGTGGGCCGCCCACACCGAGACCGGCGACCGGGCCGAGATCGAGGACCTGCCCGACGACCTGCCCCTGTGGAGCGAGATCTCGGCCGCCGGCGAGAACTGCATCGGCACCGAGTGCCCGCGCTACGACGCGTGCTTCGTCACGCGCATGCGGCAGCGCGCCGCCGAGGCCGACCTCGTGGTCGTGAACCACCACCTGCTCTGCGCCGACGCCGCCGTGCGGCAGAGCGCCTGGGGCGAGGTCATCCCGACGTGCCACTTCGCCATCCTCGACGAGGCGCACCAGCTCGAGGACGTCGCGACGCAGTACTTCGGCGTCGCGGTCAGCAACTACCGGCTGCTCGACCTCGCTCGCGACGTCGAGCGCGCCGCCGCGTCGGCCCTCGGCGGCGAGCCGCAGAAGGCGGTCACGCTGCGCGAGGACGCCATCCGCGTCCGCGAGCGGGCCCGCGCGTTCTTCGAGACGGTGGTGGCCGCGCGGGGCGCGGGCCGGCTCGTCCCGGACCGCCGCGCGCGCGGCGACGAGCCCGCGCGCGACGAGAGCCTGTTCGCCGCCGACGCGCCGGAGCCGCCGGCGGACGCGCGCGTGCGCGCGACGCCGGCGCTGCTGCAGCGCGTCGCCGACGCCGGCCAGGGCCTCACCGGCGCGCTCGAGGCGCTCGAGGCGAGCGTCGCGCTGCTGCGGGACGCGCCCGAGGACGTCCTCGCGCTGGGCCGGCGCGCCGCCGAGCTCCGCGCCGACCTGCGCGTCCTCCTCCGCGCCGACGACCCCGACTTCGTCTACTTCGTCGAGACGCGCGGCCGCGGGGTCTACCTCCGGGCCTCCCCGATCGACGTCTCGTCGATCGTGCGGGACCTGCTGCTCGACCGGCTGACCGGCACGGTGCTCACCTCGGCGACGCTCGCCGTCGACGGGTCGTTCGGGTACATCAAGGGCCGGCTCGGCGTCGGCGCGGCGATGGAGGTGCAGGTGCCCTCCGAGTTCGACTACCGCCGTCAGGCCGTGCTGTACCTGCCGCGGAACCTGCCCGACCCGCGCGCGCCGGCGTTCCCCGTCGCGGCCGCGCGCGAGATCCTGGAGATCCTCACGCGGACGCGCGGCCGGGCGTTCGTGCTGTTCACCAGCTACGCGAACCTGCGGGAGGTCGAGCGCGTCGTGGCCGCCGAGCTGCCGTACCCCGTGCTCGTGCAGGGCTCGGCGCCGCGCTCGGCGCTCCTGCGCGACTTCCGCCGCATCCCGCACGCCGTGCTGCTGGCCACGTCGAGCTTCTGGCAGGGCGTGGACGTCGTGGGCGAGGCCCTGAGCTGCGTCGTGATCGACAAGCTGCCGTTCGCGTCGCCGGGCGACCCGGTCACCGCGGCGCGCATCGAGGCCATCACCGAGGCCGGCGGCTCGGCCTTCGGCGACTATCAGGTCCCCCTGGCGATCCTGACCCTGCTGCAGGGGCTGGGACGCCTCATCCGCCACCGCACGGACCGCGGGGTGCTGGCCATTCTCGACCCGCGCCTGCGGACCATGGGATACGGCCGGCGGTTCCTGGCCTCGATGCCGCCCGCGCCCGTGACCGACCGGATCGACGACGTGGCGCGCTTCTTCGAGGCGCCCGCCCCGTGACCGGCCCCCGCGCCCGCCGGCGTCCCCCGGCCGCCCACGACGCGCCCGCGCGGCCGATCCTGAAGTGGGCGGGCGGCAAGCGGCAGCTGCTGCCCGAGCTGCGGCGGTTCTACCCGGCGCGGTTCGATCGCTACATCGAGCCGTTCCTCGGCAGCGCCGCCGTCTTCCTCGACCTGCACAACCTCGGCCGGCTCGAGGGCCGGCAGGCCATGCTGGCCGACCGCAACGCCGACATCATCGGCTGCTACCGGGCCGTGCGCGACGCCGCCACGGCGCTCGTCGGCGAACTGGCGGCCCTCGAGGCCGCCCACCGCCGCCGGGGCGCGGAGTTCTACTACGAGGTGCGCGACCGGCGCTTCAACCCCGCCCGGCGCGCGGCCGGCCGGCCGGGCGCGGGCGCGCGCCGGCGCTACCCGACGTCGCTGGCGGCGATGCTCATCTACCTGAACCGGACGGGCTACAACGGCCTCTACCGGCTCAACGCGCGAGGCGACTTCAACGTGCCGGCGGGGCGCTACGCCGCGCCGCGGATCTGTGACGAAGCGAACATCCGCCGCGTGGCGGCGGCGCTGGGCCGCCGCGGCGTGTCGCTGGTGCTCGGGGGCTTCGAAGGCGTGCTGGCGGGAGGCGGCCCGGGAGACTTCGTCTACATCGACCCGCCCTACGCGCCGCTCAGCGCCACGGCGCGCTTCACGGCCTATACCGCGGGGGGCTTCGGCCCCGACGACCAGGTGCGGCTGCGCGACGTGGTCGTGGAACTGGCCGCCCGGGGCTGCCAGGTGCTCCTGAGCAACTCGACCGCCCCGGAGATCCGGCGCCTGTACGTGGAGCACCCCCCCGCCCGCTCGGCGGGGCTCCGGGCCTTCGAGGTGCCCGCCCGGCGGGCGATCAACTCCCGCGCGGGCGCCCGGGGCCCGGTCATGGAGTACCTGATCACCAACGTGGATCCGGACGCCGCCGGCGCCCGGGACCTGCCGCAAAAGGTGTAAACTAGGGGCGGTATTATTCGTCGGATATTGGCCGTTTTCTTCCTACTCCATTCCCACGGAGGGTACTGATGAAGCGCGCTTTGCTCGCCCCCCGCATACTGGCGGTCGGCGCGGTCGTCTTCGGCCTGATTGCATTCCTGTCCATCCCCGCGTCGGCGCAGACCGGACAGGTCAAGGGCAAGGTCGTCGATGCCGAGGGTAATCCCGTCGAAGGGGCCACGATCGCCATCGAGTACATCGGCGCGTTGACGCGGAAGTTCGAGACCAAGACGAACAAGCGCGGAGACTTCGTCCAGATCGGGCTCCAGTCCGGCCGGTACCGGATCACGGCCAACAAGGACGACATGTCGCAGTCCTTCGAGGCGCAGGTCCGCATCGGCAACATGTCCGAGGTCAACTTCGTCCTCCAGCCGGGCACCGGCTCGACGATGACCAAGGAAGAAGCCGAGAAGTTGAAGGCCAAGATCGAAACGGCGACCGCGACCTTCAACGAGGGCGTGGCGCTCAGCCAGGCGGGCAAGGACGACGAGGCCATCGCGAAGTTCACCGAGGTCGCCGGCACGCTCGAGAAGTGCGGCGAGTGCTACGTGAACATCGGCTCGATCTACGCGCGCGAGAAGAAGTACGACGACGCCGAGAAGGCCTTCAACACGGCGATCGAGCAGAACCCCGCCCTGCCGGACGCCTACAACGGCCTGGCGAACATCTACAACGCACAGCGCCGCTTCGACGACGCGGCCGTGGCCAGCGCGAAGGCCAACGAGCTCGCATCGTCCACCGGCGCCGGCGGCGGGGACGCCAACAGCCTGTTCAACCAGGGCATCATCCTCTGGAACTCGGGCAAGATCGCCGAGGCGAAGGCGCAGTTCGAGAAGGTCGTGAGCCTCGACCCGAACCACGCCGAGGCCCACTACTGGCTGGGCATGGCCAGCGTGAACGAGGGCAAGCTGCCCGAGGCGGTCACCGAGTTCGAGAAGTACCTGGAGCTCGCGCCCGACGGCCAGTACGCCGCGCAGGCGAAGGGCATCGTCGCGCAACTGAAGAAGTAGGCCGGGTCCGGCCGGGACGTCCGCGGCGACGTCCCGGCTGCGCCTCCGAGCCGCATCCAATCCCGTGTCGCTCGACACCATCATCCGCGCCAACCTCGATGACGTGCGCGACCGGCTCGGGCGCGCGGCCGGGCGTGCCGCCCGCGATCCCGCGTCGATCCGGCTCGTCGCCGTCTCCAAGACCTTCGGGGCCGAGCACGTCCGCGCGGCCGCGGCCGCCGGGCAGGTCGATTTCGGCGAGAACCGCGTCCAGGAAGCCCTACAGAAGATCGGACAAACAGCCGACCTCAAGATCAGGTGGCATCTGGTCGGCCACCTGCAGTCCAACAAGGCCCGGAAGGCCGTCGGCCCGTTCGGCGTCATCCACTCGGTGGACGGCCTCGAGCTGCTCGAGCGGCTCGACCGGGCGGCCGCCGAGCAGGGCTCGCGCCCGGACGTGTTCGTGCAGGTCGATCTCGCCGGGGAGGCGACGAAGTTCGGCACCCCGCCCGACGAGGCCCGCCGCCTGGTGGAGGCCGCCGCGGCCTGCCGCGGCGTCCGGCTGGCCGGGCTGATGGTGCTGCCGCCGTTCGCGGAGGATCCCGAGGCGTCGCGGCCCTACTTCGCGCGCCTCCGGCGCTTCCGCGACGAGCTCGTCGCGGCGGGCGTGCCCGCCGGCGCCCTCGGGGAGCTCTCGATGGGCATGAGCCACGATTTCGAGGTGGCCATCGAGGAGGGCGCGACGCTGGTCCGGGTGGGCACGGCCATTTTCGGCGCGCGGCCCCGGCCGCCGGCGTGAGAGACTGACTGGAGAACGCGGGCCGGCCGCCAGCCGGCGCCCGCAGGAGAGGACACCGCCCATGTTTGACTCTCGAACCTCTTCGCCGTCCGGGAAGGGGCCGGCCGGCGAGCCGGGCGAGCGCCCGGAACGCATCATGAAGATCGCGCCGCTCGATCTCAGGCAGCAGCGCTTCCGGAAGGCGTTCCGCGGGTTCGACCCCACCGAGGTCGTCGCCTTCCTGACCGAGGCCGCCGACGACTACGAGCAGGCCCTCCGGGAAATCGACCTCCTCCGCCAGGACCTCGCCCGCATGGAGGCGCTGCTCACCGAGCACCGGGAGCGGGAGGCGAACCTCCGGAACACGCTGCTCACCGCGCAGCGGCTGGCGGACGAGATCAAGGAGGCGGCGCAGAACGAGGCGAAGTTGATCGTCCGCGAGGCCGAGGGCCGCGCCGGGCTCCTGCTCGAAAAGACACAGGTGCGCCTCGACCAGATCGAGCGCGACATCAACGAGCTGCGGCTCCGGCGCCGCGGCGTGGAGGGCTCGCTCGAGGCGTCCATCCAGGCGCTCTACCACGCGCTCGAGTTCATCCGCGAGCAGGACCAGCCGGAGCGCGACGAGAAGATCCTGCTTCACCGGCCGCGCCAGGGCGAGGCCGCGGCGCCGCAGGCGCCGGCCACCGGCGCCGAGGCGGCGCGCGACGAGCGCCGCTCGACCGGCCAGAGCTGAGCCACGACGGACGCCCCTTCCCTTCCCCGCGTCGAGGCCGACCGGCAGGGCCACGCCGTGATCGCGGTGCGCGTCGTGCCGCGCGCCGGGCACACGCGCGTGGCCGGCGTGCGCGACGGCGCGCTCGTCGTCCGGCTGGCGGCCGCCCCGGTGGACGGCGCGGCCAACGAGGCCCTGGTGGCGCTCGTGGCCGGCGCTCTGGGCGTGCCGAAGAGCCGCGTGGCGCTGGCCGGCGGCGCGCGGTCCCGAGACAAGCGGGTGCGCGTCGACGGCCTGTCGCCGGAGGACGCCCGCCGGCGGCTTTCCGCTATACTCAGCGGCGACTGACGCCCGGCCCACGGAGCGAGGCCCTGCCCGCGACCGCCGGTTGCCGCCCATGCATGCCGCCGATCTCGTCATCCGCCACGCCCGATCCGTCCTGACCTGCGCCGGCCCGGCCCCGCGCCGGGGCGCCGCGCAGCGCGACGCCGGCGCGATCCCCGACGGCGCCGTCGCGGCGCGCGACGGGACGATCGTCTTCGCCGGCTCCACCGCCGACTGCGACCGCCTGGTCGCCCCCGAACCCGGCGCGCGCGTCGTCGACGCGCGCGAGTGCTCGCTGGTGCCCGGCTTCGTGGACGCGCACACGCACGCGGTGTTCGCGGGCAACCGCCACGAGGAGCTGCGGCGGCGCCTGGCGGGCGCCACCTACGCCGAGATCGCCGCCGAGGGCGGCGGCATCCTCTCGACCGTCGCCGCGACGCGCGCGGCGACCGAGGACGAGCTGGCGGCCGCCACGCGCGGCCGCCTCGACGAGATGCTCGCCTGCGGCACGACCACCTGCGAGGTGAAGAGCGGGTACGGCCTGACGCCCGAGGCCGAGCTGAAGATGCTGCGGGTCATCGGCCGCCTCGACGCGGAGCACGCGATCGATCTCGTGCCGACCTTCATGGGCGCGCACGAGATCCCGCCGGAGTACCGGGACCGCCGCGCCGCGTACGTGGACCTCGTGGTGAACACCATGATCCCGGCCGTGGCGCGCGAGGGGCTGGCCGCGTGGTGCGACGTCTTCTGCGAGACGGGCGTGTACACGCCGGAGGAGTCGCGGACCATCCTCGAGGCCGGCGCGCGCGCCGGCCTCGCGCCGCGGATCCACGCCGACGAGCTGGGCGCGAGCGGCGGCTCGCAGGTGGCCGCGGCGGTGGGCGCGCGGTCGGCCGATCACCTGATCCACGTGCCGCCCGAGGGCATCCGCGCCATGGCCGGCGCGGGCACGGTCGCGACGCTGCTGCCGCCGGCGGCGTTCTACCTCAAGCTCGGGCGCTACGCGCCCGCGCGCGAGCTGATCGCGGCCGGCGTGCCGGTGGCGCTGGCGACCGACGTGAACCCCGGCGGGGGGTTCTCGCCGTCCATGCCCTTCGCGATGGCGCTCGCCTGCTTCGCCATGGGCCTGACGTTCGAGGAGGCGCTCGTCGGCGCGACGATCAACGGCGCGTACAGCGTGGACCGCCACGCCAGCGCGGGCAGCCTCGAGCCCGGCAAGCCGCTCGACGCCGTCGTCGTCAGCGGCGAGGCCGTGGGCCTGATCCGGATCGGGGCGCCCGCCGTCGCCGCGGTCCTCAAGCGCGGCCGCGTCGTGCGCGGCCGCCTGCCGGGGTCGCCGTCCTGACCGCGGCGCCGGCCGTTCATGACCTCCAACACGGGACTGATCATGCTGAGAACGATGCCCTTCGACGCGCTCCTGAACGCCTTCACGTCCTGCGACCCCACGCCCGGCGGGGGCTCGGCCTCCGCGCTCGCCGGCGCGGTCGGCGCGTCGCTGCTCGCCATGGTGGCGGGGCTGCCGAAGACGCGCCACGGGAGCGACGAGGATCGCCAGGCGCTCGACGCCGCGCGCGGCGCGCTCGTCGACCTGCGCGACCAGCTCGCCGAGCTCGTCGACCGCGACACCCAGGCGTACGACCGGGTGATGGCCGCCTTCCGGCTGCCCAAGGGAAGCGACCAGGAGAAGGCGGCCCGGAGCGCGGCCATCCAGACGGCGCTGCGGGCGGCGACCGAGACGCCGCTGGCCGTGATGCGCGCGTGCGCCGAGGCGACGCGCCTCGGCGACACGGTGGCCGAGCGCGGCAATCCGTCGGCCTCGAGCGACGTGCAGGTCGGCCTCGAGCTGGCGGTCGCGGGGCTGCGCGGCGCGAAGCTGAACGTCGAGATCAACCTGGGGAGCGTGAAGGACGCCGGGTTCGTCGAGGGCGCCGCGGCCGACGTCGCTCGGCTGCTGGCGGAAGCCGAGGCCGCCGCGGCCCGGGCCCGCGGGCGGCTCGCCTGAGGCCGGACCTGGGACGGTCCTACCGCGCCTTGATGGGCGGGATCGGCGAGATCTGGGTGTCGACCTCGATCGTGAACTCGTACGGGTAGAAGTAGCCCGGCAGGACCTGCAGCTGCTCGGTGTAGGCCATGCTCACGTGCACGAGCTGCGCCTCCTTGAGCACCTTGATCGCATTCATCTCGAGGGGGATGTTGTCCTTCTGGGCGAGGTTGAGGATGTGCTGCTGCACCTGCCCGGCGGTCTGCCCCTCGGAGTAGCGCGACGCCTCGCGCACCTCGTCCCTGAAGTCGAAGTAGGTCATCCAGACGGGTACGACCCGCCAGAAGAACAGCGCGACCAGCACGAACACCGCGAGACCGATCGCCTTGCGAATCATCGCCTCACGCCCCCTCTCGCGCTCCTGGCCTCAGTCGATCTGGTGGAAGATCCGCTCCCACCGCGTCCGCGTGAAGAAGTGCACCGCAACCGAGCCCAGGCCCTTCAGGGTCCCGACGAGGCCCGTCTCCCGGTAGTCCTCGCGGCCCGACTCGTAGGACCAGTACACCATCATCGCCTTGCCCTTGACGTAGGACCGCGGCAGGAAGCCCCAGTAGCGGCTGTCCTCGGAGTTGTCGCGGTTGTCGCCCATGACGAAGTAGCTGTCGGGCGGCACCTGGACCGGCCCGTAGCGGACGCGGACGTCGAGGGCGCTCATGCTGCTGTCGGCGGCGCCGGGCGGCTCCAGGAAGCGGACGAAGGGCTCGTCGAGGCGCCTGCCGTCGATGTAGACGCGCTTGTCGCGCAGCTCGACCGTTTCGCCCGGCAGCCCGATCACGCGCTTGATGAAATCGCGCTCCGGCTCCTCCGGGTACTTGAACACGATGACGTCGTCGCGCTTGACGTTCTCGACGGGGAGCAGCGCGCGCTCGAGCCACGTGGCCGTCGGCCCGAAGACGAACTTGTTGACGAGGAGGTGGTCGCCGATGAGCAGGTTCGGCTCCATCGATCCCGTCGGGATCTTGAACGCCTGGACCACCCAGGTGCGCACGAAGAGCGCGAGGATCACCGCGATGACGATCGATTCGAAGTACTCGCGCGCGGTGGACTTCTTGAACTCGACCATGTGCGTCCGCCCGGCCCCTACTCCTCGCCCTGCCCGACCTTCAGGACGGCCAGGAACGCCTCCTGGGGAATCTCGACGCGCCCGACGCGCTTCATGCGCCGCTTGCCCTCTTTCTGCTTCTCGAGCAGCTTGCGCTTCCGGGAGATGTCCCCGCCGTAGCACTTGGCCAGCACGTTCTTCCGGAGCGCCTTCACCGACTCCCGCGCGACGATGCGGCTGCCGATGGCCGCCTGGATCGCCACCTCGAACATCTGGCGCGGGATGAGCTCGCGCATCTTCGACACCAGCGCGCGGCCCCGCGCGTACGCCGTGTCCCGGTGGACGATGATCGACAGCGCGTCGACCGGGTCGCCGTTCACCAGGATGTCCAGCTTGACCAGGGGGGACTGCCAGTACCCGGTCACATGATAGTCCAGCGACGCGTATCCCCGCGAGATCGTCTTCAGCCGGTCGTAGAAGTCGAGCACGACCTCGTTGAACGGCAGCTCGTAGGTGATGAGGACCCGGTCGCTCGCCAGGTACTCGAGGGTCTTCTGCACGCCCCGCTTTTCCTGACAGAGCTTCAGGATTGCGCCGACGTGCTCGGACGGCGTCAGGATCATCGCCGTGATGATCGGCTCCTCGATCTGGTCGATGCGCGACGTGTCGGGGAGCTTCGCCGGGCTGTCGATCTCGGTCACCGCGCCGTCGGTCGTCGTCACGCGGTACAGCACGCCTGGCGCAGTGGTCACCAGGTCCATGTTGAACTCGCGCTCGAGCCGCTCCTGCACGATCTCCATGTGCAGCAAGCCGAGGAACCCGCAACGGAAGCCGAAGCCGAGCGCGGCGGACGTTTCGGGCTCGAAGAAGAAGGACGAGTCGTTGAGCCGCAGCTTCTCGAGGGCGTCGCGCAGTTCCGGGTACTCGTGGCCCTCGACCGGGTACAAACCGGCGAAGACCATCGGCTTCATCTCCTTGAAGCCCGGGTACGGCTCGGCCGTGGGCCGAATGCTCTCCGTGATGGTGTCGCCGATCTTGGCGTCGCTCACGGTCTTGATGTTCGCGATGACGAAGCCGACCTCGCCCGGCCCGAGCTCCTCGACCACGAGCGGCTTGGGGGAGAACACGCCCACCTGTTCGATCTCGTAGTCCTGCCCCTTCGCCATGAGGCGGACCTTGAGCTTCGGCCGGATCGTCCCGTCGATCATCCGGATGAGCACGATGACGCCGCGGTAGGGGTCGTACCAGGAGTCGAAGATCAGCGCCTTGAGCGGCGCGTCCGGGTCGCCCGTCGGCGCCGGCAGCCGGTGCACCACGGCCTCGAGGACGTCGCGGACGCCCGTGCCCTCCTTGGCGCTCGTGAGGATCGCGCCGCTCGCGTCGAGGCCGATCATGTCCTCGATCTGCCGGCGGCAGACGTCGGGCTGCGCGCCGGGCAGGTCGATCTTGTTGATGACCGGGATGATCTCGAGGTTGTTGTCCACCGCCAGGTAGGCGTTGGCGAGCGTCTGCGCCTCGACGCCCTGCGACGCGTCGACGAGCAGGAGCGCGCCCTCGCACGCGGCGAGCGAGCGCGTCACCTCGTAGGAGAAGTCCACGTGCCCCGGCGTGTCGATGAGGTTGAGGACGTAGATCTGGCCGTCGGACGCGGTGTAGTTGAGGCGGACCGAGTGCGCCTTGATCGTGATGCCCCGCTCGCGCTCGAGATCCATCGAGTCGAGCACCTGCGCCTCCATCTCGCGGGCCTGGAGGGCGCCGGTCAGCTCGAGAAAGCGGTCCGCCAGCGTCGACTTGCCGTGGTCGATGTGGGCGATGACCGAGAAATTCCGGATATGACGAAGATCCATGGGCACCAGATCCTCTGATTATAGCCTTGCCCCCGGCCCCGCGCGACCCGCACGGCTGCCGGACGCGGCCGGCGGGCGGCCGCGGTGACGGCGGAGGGCGCCTACCGCCGCTCGAGCGGCACGAAGGGCTGCGGATGGGACGGGCCGACGTACTCGGCCCGCGGCCGGATGAGCCGGTTGTTGGCGTACTGCTCGAGGACGTGCGCCGTCCAGCCGGCCACGCGGCTGACGGCGAAGACGGGCGTGTAGAGATCCAGGGGGATGCCGAGCGCGTGGTAGACCGACGCGGAATAGAAATCCACGTTGGCGTCGAGTCCCGTGGCGTCCTTCACGATTCGCTCGATCTGCTGCGACATCCGGAACCAGCCCCTCTGGCCGCTCCGCTCGCCCAGCTCGCGCGACAGCTCGCGCAGGTGCGTCGCCCGCGGGTCCGCGGTCCGGTACACGCGGTGACCGAACCCGGGAATCCGCTCCTTCCGCGCCAGCTTCGCCCGGATCGCGTCCTCGACACGCTCGGGCGCCGCGTCCTCGCCGAGCTCGAGGAGCAGCCGCATCGCCGCGGCGTTCGCGCCGCCGTGCAGCGGCCCCTTCAGCGTGCCGATGGCGGCCACGACCGCGGAGTGGAGGTCCGAGAGCGTCGCGGCGCAGACGCGCGCGGCGAACGTCGAGACGTTCAGCTCGTGGTCCGCGTGGAGCACGAGCGCGACGTCGAGGGCCCGCGCCTCCCTCGGGTCCGGCCGCCGCCCGCTCAGCATGTACAGGAAGTTCGCCGCGTGCCCCAGGGCGGGGTCGGGCCGCATCGCGCCCCCGCCCGCGGCCAGCCGCCCCCAGGCCGCCGCGGCGCCGGCCACCTGCCCCGTGAGGCGGACGGCCGTGCGCAGCCGGGCCGCGGGTGACGTCTCGCCGGCGTCGGGGTCGCTCTGCCCCAGCGCCGACACGACCGTCCGCAGCGCGTCCATGCCGCCGCCCCTCGACGGGTCGGACGCCGGCAGCGATCGGATCAGCCGCAGGAGGGGCTCGGGCAGGAGGCGGGCGTCCGCCAGCTCGGACTGCAGGTCGCCGAGCGCCGCCCGGCCGGGCAGGCGCCCGTGCCACAGCAGGTAGCAGGTCTCCTCGAAGGAGGCGCCGCGCGCGAGATCGTGGATGTCGACGCCGCGGTACGCGAGCACGCCGCGCGGCCCGTCCAGCCAGCAGATCGCGGACCGCGCCGCGACGACGTCTTCCAGGCCGCCCCTGCCCGCGCGGTCGTCCGGCATGTCGGGTTCCACGTCCGTGTTGGCGCTCAGGCGCGCCGCGCCGCGGCGCGCGGCCGGTACAGCCACCCCACGATGACGCCGTAGAGCGCCATCTCCAGCAGCGTGGCCACGACCCAGTCGATCCCCAGGGTGCCGGACACCGGCAGCACGACGTAGTTCCACGTGACGGAGAAGCCGATGAGGAGCAGGCCCACGAGCACGCCGAAGCGCAGGCCCTCCTGCACGCCGCTGCTGCCCTCGTAGCCCTTCGCGTACATGTAGGCGAAGACGAAGAACCCGCCGAGCTGCCCGGCGAAGCCGAGCGGAAGGTTCATGCTCTCCTGCGGGCGCAGGATGTGGGCGTGGGCGGCGTAGATGTCCGCCATCAGGTACGCGTCCACCAGGTATCCGACGCCGATCGAGACCAGCCAGGCGGCCACGGCCGCCAGAGCGAGGCGCGGGAAGTTCATGGACGCTCCTCGGGCGGCGCGCCGCGTCGCCCCTACTTGCCGCTCGCGACCTGCGGCGCCTTGAGCATCACGTCGCCGCCGAACTGCTGGAAGACCGACAGCAGGCCGGTGTACAGGAAGCCCACCTGGAAGAGCACCAGGAACGGCAGCGACCCGTAGATCCCGTTGGCCAGCGCGTAGAGGACGGCGCCGGTGAAGTAGAGGCCCAGCGCCAGCTCGATGAGCGGCTGCACGGCGGTGAGCTGGCGGTAGCGCTTGCCCATCCAGTCGTCGCCGTTGCGCTCGATGCCGTACTTGGGCGTGCGGGTGAACTCGCTGGGCCGGCCGAGCATGGCCTCGAGCACGGCGCGCGTGTTGTTCACCGAGAGGCCGATGCCGACCGACATCAGCAGCGGCAGGTACTTGAGGCGGGCGCGCCAGTCGGGGTACGCCTCCCGCTGGCAGACCATGTAGAAGTAGCCGACCGACGCCGTCGCCGCGATGAAGAACGGCACGTCGATCAGCAGCATCTCGTACCAGCCCATGTTGTACCGGACGTACATCGCCGGAAACATGAGCACCGAGAGCAGGATCATCAGCGGGTAGTTGAAGTTCGCGCTCAGGTGGAAGAACGCCTCGGCCTTCACGCCGAGCGGCAGGTCCGCCGCGAGCAGCGAGGGCAGCAGCTTCCGGCAGGTCTGGATCGACCCCTTGGCCCAGCGGTGCTGCTGCGACTTGAACGCGTTCATCTCGACGGGGACCTCCGCCGGGGCGATCAGGTCGGGCAGGAACACGAACCGCCAGCCCTTGAGCTGCGCCCGGTAGCTCAGGTCCAGGTCCTCGGTCAGCGTGTCCCCCTGCCAGCCGCCCGCGTCCTCGATCGCGGTGCGGCGCCACATCCCGGCCGTGCCGTTGAAGTTGAAGAAGCAGCCGGCGCGGTTGCGGGCGCCGTGCTCGAGCACGAAGTGGCCGTCGAGCAGGATGGCCTGCACCTTGGTGAGCAGGGAGTAGTCCTGGTTGATGTGCCCCCAGCGCGCCTGCACCATGCCGACCCCGGGGTCGGTGAAGTGGTGGATCGCCTGGCGCAGGAAGTCGGGCGTCGGCAGGAAGTCGGCGTCGAAGAGGGCCACGAACTCGCCCCGCGCCACGCGCAGGCCGTCGGCCAGCGCGCCCGCCTTGTAGCCCTTCCGGTCCGTCCGGTGCAGGTACTTCACGTCGAGCCCGCGCGCCGTCAGCCGGCGCACCGCCGCCTCGGCGATCTCGCGCGTCTCGTCGGTCGAATCGTCCAGCACCTGGATCTCCAGCCGATCGCGCGGGTACTCGAGACGCGCCACCGCGCCGATCAGCCGGTCGACGACGTACATCTCGTTGAAGACCGGAAGCTGGACGGTGACGACCGGCAGCGGATCGAACTCGCCGGCCGGGCGCGGCACCTGGTCCCGGTTCTTCGTGTACAGGTACACGAGGTAGTATCGATGCCAGCCGTAGACCGCAAGAATGCTAAGGACGAAGAAGTACAGGCCGAGAATGGTTGCGTCGATGAGCGACATGACGAATGGGTGCTGGCGGTATCCGAACCCCCGAATGGTAGCGCCCGGATCAACCGGAAGTCAAACGAGGAATTGGAGTTCCCGATGATGGACCGCAACCGCCTCCGGGCGCTGCTCGATGAGGTCCGGCAGGGCGCCCTCGCGCCAGAGGCCGCGGAGGCCCTGCTCGTCGAGCAGTTCACGATGCCGGGCTTCGAGGATCTCGGCTTCGCCCGGGTCGACCACCACCGCCCGCTGCGGCAGGGCTTTCCGGAAGTCGTCTGGGGCCAGGGCAAGACGCCCGAGCAGGTAACGGCCATCGCGGAGCGGATCGTGGCCGCCGGCGACAGCCTGCTGGTGACGCGCGTCAGCCGCGAGGCGTGGGACCAGGTCCGCCTCACGATCCCCGGCGCCGCCTACGACGAGAGGGCCCGCGTCATCACCTTCAGCCAGGGCGACCAGCCCCGGGGCCGCGGCACGGTCCTGGTGGCGGCCGCCGGCACCTCGGACCTGCCGGTGGCCGAGGAGGCGGCGCTGACGGCCGAAATCATGGGCAACGACGTGGATCGCCTGTACGACGTGGGCGTGGCCGGCCTGCACCGGCTGCTCTCGGCCGGCCCCCGCCTCGCCACGGCCCGCGTCATCATCGTCGTTGCCGGGATGGAGGGCGCCCTGCCGAGCGTCGTGGGCGGCCTCGTCCGGTCGCCCGTGATTGCCGTGCCGACCAGCGTGGGCTACGGCGCGAGCTTCCAGGGCCTGACGGCCCTGTTGGCCATGCTGAACAGCTGCGCGATGGGAATTGCCGTGGTCAACATCGACAACGGGTTCGGCGCGGCCGCGATCGCCAGCGCCATCAATCACTTGGACTAGATCCGCCCGCCCGCCCCGCGAGGCTTGACAGCCCGCGGTCCAGCGCCCATATTCAGAAGATTGGGAATATTGATCGCAAGGCCTCACTTGGCGTAAACTTAGCGATTGCCTTCGCTGCAGGCGGCAGGCTGGGCTGCAGAATGGCGCTCTGCCGCTGCTCTCCAAATACCAAACACGCCCGATGCACCCTGGCGCCCTGAGGGCCCTCGAATTCGACCGTATCGTGGAGGCGGTGTGCCGCCTGGCCACGACGCCGCTGGCCGCTGAACGGCTGCGCGCGCTCCGTCCGCTGACCGACCCCCGGGCGGTCGCCACGGCGCTCGCAGCGACCAGCGAGGGCGTGGCCTATCTGGGCGAGCACGGCGACTTCCCGCTCGCGGCGCCGGCGAGCCTCGACGGCATCCTGACCACCCTCGCCATCGAGGGACGCCTGCTCGAGCCGGCGACGCTCGTCGAGTTCGGCCGCTTCCTGACGTCGGTCGACGCGACCAGGGCCGCGGTCCGCCGGGCCGGCCGCCACCTGCCCCAGCTCTCGGCGCTCGTCGACGCCACCGCGTCGTTCGAGCGCGAGGTCGCCGACATCCGCCGGAAGATCGACGAGACGGGCGAGGTGGCCGACGACGCGAGCCCGGAGCTGAGGATCATCCGGGACCGGTTGCGCAAGCAGCGGACGCGCCTGCGCGGCACGCTGGAGTCGTTCCTGCGCGGCCGGGAGACGTCGAAGTACCTGCAGGACCAGATCGTCACCGACCGCAACGGGCGCTACGTCCTGGTGGTCCGCTCCGAGCACCGCACCGCCATCCCCGGCATCGTGCACGGCACCTCGTCGAGCGGCGCGAGCCTGTACCTCGAGCCCCTGAGCACGGTCGAGATCAACAACGAGGTCGTCGCGCTCGAGCAGCAGGAAGGCGACGAGGTCCGCCGCATCCTCCTCGGGCTCACCGACGCCTTCCGCCGCCGGGCGGCGGAGCTGACGCGCACGGTCGAGTCGGCCGTGGAGCTGGACGTCATCCAGGCCAAAGCGCGCTTCTCGGGCCTCAGCGACGGCGTCGAGCCCGCGCTGGCCTCCGACGGCCGGCTCGAGTTCCGCGCGGCGCGGCACCCGCTGCTCGTGCCGGCGGTGCGCGCGCTGATCGCCGACGGCGAGCCGGACGCGGCGCCGGCGACCGCGCCCGTGCCGGTGGACCTCGTGCTGGTCCCGCCGACGCGGGTGCTCGTCATCACCGGCCCCAACACGGGCGGCAAGACGGTGGCGCTCAAGAGCGCGGGGCTGCTGGCGCTCATGGCGCAGGCCGGCCTGCACGTGCCCGCGGCGGGCGGATCCCGACATCACCGTGCTCCGCTCGGTGTTCGCCGACATCGGGGACGAGCAGTCGATCGCCGCGAGCCTGAGCACGTTCTCGGGGCACATGACGAACGTCGCCGCGATGGACCGGACGTTCGCGCCGCCGGCGCTCGTGCTGCTCGACGAGGTGGGCGCGGGCACCGACCCGATCGAAGGCGGCGCGCTCGGCCTGGCCATCGTCGACTACTTCCGCCAGCGCGGCGCCCTCGTCGTGGCGACCACGCACTACGACTCGCTGAAGTCGTACGCGTCGACGACCGAGGGCGTGGCGTGCGCGGCGTTCGGGTTCGACCCGGAACACTTCACGCCGACGTACAAGCTGAACTACGGGTCGCCGGGCCGCAGCCTGGCGCTCGAGGTGGCGGCGCGCCTCGGCGTGCCCGAGCCGATCATCGAGGCGGCCCGCGCCCGGCGCTCGGCGCGCGAGGCGCAGCTCGCCGACCACCTCGCGAAGATGGACCACGAGCTCGGCGCGCTCGAGCACGAACGGCGCCTGGCGACGCGCGAGCGCGAGACGCTGGCCGACGAGACGACGCGCCTGCACGCGCGCGACGAGGAGCTGAAGCGCCGCGAGGAGGCGTTCAAGAAGCGCCTCGACGACCGGCTCGAGCAGCAGATCCGCGAGGCGCGGCGCGAGATCGACGCCGTGGTGGACGCGCTCAAGGCGCAGACGGCGCGGCTGGCCGAGGAGGCCCGGCGCGCCGGCGCGGCGGCGCCCGCCATCCCCACCGGCGAGACGGGCGGCGCGCGAACGGCCGCGCGCGCGGCGCTCGACGGCGTGGAGCGCCGGGTCCGCGAGCGCACGGGCCTCGCCGACCCGACCGCCGTGCCGGCGGCCGTGGCCGACGAAGCCGCCCCGGCGTCCAGCGGCCCGCTCGCGGTCGGCGCCCGGGTCCTGATCGGCGGGCTGGGCATGGAGGGCGTCGTCAGGCTGGTGCACGAGCACGAGGCGGAGGTCGAGGTCCGCGGCAAGCGCCTGCGCGTCCGGGTCGACGACCTGAGGACCATCGGCGGCGCCGCCGCGCCCCGCGCGGCCGTCAACGTGAGCGTGCAGCTGCAGCCGCGCGACGGCGTCTCGACCGATCTGAACGTGATCGGCTGCACCGTGGACGAGGCCCTCTCCCGCGCCGAGCGGTTCCTGGACGAGGCCCTGGTCACCGAGCAGCGCACGCTGCGCGTCATCCACGGGTTCGGGACCGGGCAGCTCCGGCGCGCGATTGCCGAGTTCCTCCGCGGCCATGCGCTGGTGGCCGCCTTCGGGCCGGCGCCGGACGGCCAGGGCGGCGGCGGCGTGACGCTGGTGGAGCTGAAGGAATAGCGGGCGGGACGCCATGGGCCTGTTTCCGCAATCGTTCATCGACGACCTGAAGATGCAGGCGGACATCCTGCAGGTCGTCCAGGAGCGCGTCTCGCTCCGGCGGGCAGGCGCCAGCTACAAGGGCCTCTGCCCGTTCCACGGGGAGAAGACGCCCTCGTTCAACGTGAACCCGGAGCGCGGCGTGTTCCACTGCTTCGGGTGCGGCGTCGGCGGCGACGTCTTCAAGTTCATCGAGCTGTTCGAGAAGGTCTCCTTCCCGGAGGCCGTCCGGATGCTCGCGGCGCGGGTCGGGGTGCCGGTGCCCGAGCCGGAGCAGGGGCGCCGCGACGCGGCCGAGGAGGCCGAGCGCGAGGCCCTGCTGAAGATGCACGAGCTCGCGGCCGCGTACTACCGCGAGGCGCTCGAGGGTCAAGGCGGCGCGCGCGTGCGCGCCTACCTCGCCGACGATCGGAAGCTGACGCCCGCGACGATCGCCGCCCTCGGATACGGCTACGCGCCGTCCGACCGCGAGGGGCTGCGGCGCCACCTGCGGGACAAGGGGTTCCCGCCCGCGCAGATGGTCCGGGCGGGCCTCGTGGTGGAGCGCGAGGGCGGGCAGCTCGTCGACCGGTTCCGCAACCGCCTGATGGTCCCGATCTGCCGGGAGAGCGGGTCGGTCGTGGCCTTCGGCGGGCGGGCGCTCGACGCCGGCCAGGTGCCGAAGTACCTGAATTCGCCGGAAACGCCGATTTACGTGAAGGGACGGACGCTCTACGGGCTGCATGTCACCAAGAGCGCGATCCGGCGTCTGGGGTATGCAGTGCTCGTCGAGGGGTACTTCGACCTCGCCCAGGCGTGGCAGGCCGGCATCGCGCCGCTGGTCGCCTCGTGCGGCACGGCGCTGACCCCGGCCCAGGCACGGACCTTGCGGCGGCTGGCGTCGAAAGTGGTGCTGAGCTTCGACCCGGACACGGCGGGCCGGACGGCGGCCGCCCGATCGTCGGAACTGCTCGTTACGGAAGGCTTTCAGGTGAACGTGGCCATGCTGCCCGCCGGTCAAGATCCCGATACGTTTATCCAGACGGCCGGGGGCGAGGCCTACGTGGAAAAACTGCGCACTTCACGGCCGTACCTGGAATACCTGCTGGACCGTGCCGCCGACGAGCACGACCTCGGGAGCGACGCCGGGCGCCGGGCGTTCCTCGGCCGGATGCTGGGCGTGGCCGCCCGGATTCCGGACGCGGCCGCGCGCGACCAGTTCGCCGACCGGCTGTCCCACAAGGCCCGGATTACGGAAGAGGTGGTTCGCGCCGAGATCCGGAAGGCGGCCGTGCAGCGGCGCACCGAGCTGGCACCGGCCAGTCTGGGCCAGGGGCCGGCGGGGGAGCTGAAGACGGCTGAAACAGGCCTGTTGTGGAACCTGATGCACGATCCGGCGGCCACGGGCCCGTTCCTGACCGCCCTGGAGCCCGAGGACCTGGAAGGCCTGCGGACGGCGCCGATCCTGGCCCTGGCGCGCTCGCTGGCAGAATCGGCGGGGACGGCGTTGCCAAAGACGCTTCTCGAGCGTCTAAACGATCAGGAGGCCGATCTGGTCTCCCAGATCAGCCAGCGGCCGGCGCCGCCGGCCCCCCCGGATGGCTGCGTCTACGCGCTCAAGCGTCTCAGGTACGAGCGGCAGCGCGCGGAGCTCCAGCGGGAAATCGATCGCCTGCAGGAGTCTGGCGCCTCGGGTGACGATACGCGCATCGACGCGCTCTGGCGGCGGAAGGAAGAACTGGTTCAGCGACTGGAAGCCCTGGGACTCTGACGGCGGGGTCGGGGCCGGGGGCGTCTTTCGGTAGGAGGGTCCGTTGTCGATCGAAGAGAAATACGACGAGGTCCGGCAGCTCATCTCCATCGGCAAGGAGAAGGGCTACCTCCTCTACGACGAAGTCAACGAGCTGCTGCCGTCCGACATCACCTCGTCGGACGAGCTCGACGACCTGTTCAGCACCTTCGGCAACGCCGGCATCGAGGTGGTCGACTCGGAGCAGAAGTACCGCGAGGACAAGCTGCTCGACCGCACCTCCGAGGGCGCCGAGGAGGTCGAGCTCGACCTGACGCCGGGCGCGCTCGACAAGACCAACGACCCCGTGCGGATGTACCTGCGCGAGATGGGCACCGTCCCGCTCCTCACGCGCGAGGGCGAGGTCGAGATCGCCAAGCGCATCGAGCGCGGCAAGCTGGCCGTCATCAAGTCCATCTCGCGGACCCCGACCGTCGCCAAGGCGATCATGCTGCTGGGCGACCAGCTGAAGAGCGGCGAGCGCACGATCCGCGAGCTGGTCACCTTCCAGGACGAGGAGCTGACCGACGACCGCGTCGAGGACCGCGCCCGCGAGGTGCTGCGCCAGACCGACGCCGTGCGGAAGGCCTGGAGCGAGTCGCAGAAGCGCGAGCAGAAGCTCGTCCACGATCCCCAAGCGCGACAAGCGCCGCTACCGCCGCTTCCGCTGGAAGGCCCTGCGCGCCCGCGTCGAGCTGTCGACGCTCATCCGCGAGATCGAGTTCACCGAGACGGTCAAGCGCCGGCTGATCGACCTCATCAAGGAGGGCGTCGAGAACGTGCGGCGCGCCCAGCGCGAGATCGAGGCCATCGACCGCCAGCTCAACCCGAAGAACCGCCGCGGGAAGGTCAAGGAGGAGGAGCGCAAGGCCCTCACCAAGAAGCAGAAGGAGGTCCGCGCCTCCATCCGCGCCATGGCGCAGGAGCTCGAGGAGACGCCCGAGCAGCTCATGCGGACGCTCGAGACCATCTGGCGCGGCGAGGCCCAGGCCGAGCAGGCCAAGAAGGAGCTCGTCGAGGCCAACCTCCGCCTGGTCGTCTCGATCGCCAAGAAGTACACGAACCGCGGCCTGCAGTTCCTCGACCTCATCCAGGAAGGCAACATCGGCCTGATGAAGGCCGTCGACAAGTTCGAGTACCGCCGCGGCTACAAGTTCTCGACCTACGCGACGTGGTGGATCCGCCAGGCCATCACCCGCGCGATCGCCGATCAGGCCCGCACCATCCGCATCCCGGTGCACATGATCGAGACGATCAACAAGCTGATCCGCACCTCGCGCGCGCTCGTGCAGGAGCTCGGCCGCGAGCCGACCTCCGAGGAGATCGCCAAGCGGATGGACATCCCGGTGGCCAAGGTCCGCAAGGTCCTCAAGATCGCCCAGGAGCCCATCTCGCTCGAGACGCCGATCGGCGAGGAGGAGGACTCGCATCTGGGCGACTTCATCGAGGATCGCCAGGTCGATCTCGCCCGCCGAGGCGGTGATCAACCTGAACCTCAAGGAGCAGACCGAGTCGGTGCTCAAGACGCTGACGCCGCGCGAGGAGAAGGTCATCAAGATGCGCTTCGGCGTCGGCGACGGCAGCGAGCACACCCTCGAGGAGGTCGGCCAGAGCTTCGCGGTCACCCGCGAGCGCATCCGGCAGATCGAGGCCAAGGCGCTCCGCAAGCTCCGGCACCCGTCGCGCAGCCGGAAGCTGCGGGCGTTCCTCGAGGGGCGGACGTAGGCGTCGGGGGGCCCATAGCTCAGCGGTCAGAGCCGCCGGCTCATAACCGGCCCGTCCCAGGTTCGAATCCTGGTGGGCCCACCACCCCCGCCCCGGAGTACAATGCTGCATATGCGACTGGGACACGACAGGCGGGTCCGGCGGGCGTCAGCGCGCCCGGCGACCCGCTTCACCATCAAGAGGCTCCGCTCCTGCGGGGCCTTTTTCATTTGAGTGGCATGCATCCCGACCTCGATCACCTCATCCACCTCCAGCAGCTCGAATCCGAAACGGCCCGCGCCCAGGCCACCATCGCCGCCATGCCGGGGGAGCTCGCCGCCCTCGACGAGCGCGTGGCCGCCGGCGAGCAAGCCGTCGCCGACGTCCGCGCCAGGCTCGACGAGAGCCAGCACGGCCGGCGCGAGGTCGAGAAGGAGCTGGCCGGCGTGCAGACGCGGTTGAGCCGCTACAAGGACCAGCTGATGGCGGTGAAGACCAACAAGGAATACCAGGCGATGCAGCACGAGATCGCCACCGCCGAGCACGAGGTGCGGGCCATGGAGGACCGCATCCTCGAGCGCATGGAGGAGATGGAGACGCTGGGCGCCGGGCTGAAGGCCGCCGAGGGCGCCCTGAAGACCGAGCGCGCCGTCGTGGAGGCGGAGAAGAAGAAGCTCGACGCCGCCCGCGTGGCCCTGGAGAAGGAGATCGCCGAGGCCGGCGTCAGGCGCCGGGCCCTCGTCGTCAAGATCTCGCCCGACGCGCTCGCCCTGTACCGAGTACGTGGCGAAGGGCCGCCCGGGCATCGTCGTGGCCGAGGCGCGGGACGGCCACTGCGCCGAGTGCCACGTGCGGCTGCGCCCGCAGCACTACAACGAGGTGCGGCGCAACGACAGCCTGATCCAGTGCGAGACCTGCCTGCGCATCCTCTACTACGCCCCGCCCTCCGACGCCGGCCAGACGCAGGCCGAGGCATGATTCGCGCGTTCACCGACGGCGGCGCCCGCGGCAACCCCGGGCCCGCCGGCTACGGCGTGCGCGTCGAGCGGGAGGACGGGACGCTCGTCGCCGAGCTCACCGGCGCCCTCGGCCGGGCCACCAACAACGTGGCCGAGTACCACGGCCTCATCGCCGCGCTGGAGTACATGATCGCCGAGGGCCACCGGGACGTCGAGATCTGCTCGGACTCGGAGCTGCTGGTCCGCCAGATGCGGGGCGAGTACAAGGTCAAGAACGAAGGGCTGAAGCCGCTCTACGCGAAGGCCCGCCTGCTGTCGATCCGGATCCCCCGGTTCACGATCCGCCACGTCCGCCGAACCGAGAATACGGAAGCCGACCGGCTCTCGAACCTGGCCATGGACGAGTCCGAGCGCCAGGCGGCCGCCGAGAAGGTGTAGCGGCCGCCCCCTGCCTCCGGCCTGCGGCCCCCAGCCTCCGTCATTCAGCGTTCAGCATTCTGATGGCCGCCGCCATTCGTCCGGTCCCGGGCCCGTCGGCGCGGTAGGAATAGAAGAACCGGCGGTGGTCGGCCGTGCACAGGCGGCTCGCATGGACGCGGCGCGGGTCGAGCCCGGCCGCCAGCAGCTGGTCGGCAGTGGCCCGCCAGAGATCGAGGTGCGGCCGGCCGCGGGCGCCGGGCCGGAACCACGCCTCGCCGGACCGCCCGCCGCGGGCCGCCCGCCGGAACGCATCGCGCACCTCCTCCCCCACCTCGTAGCAGCACGGGCCGATGCTCGGGCCGATGGCCGCCACCAGATCGGCGGGCCGTGAGCCAAACGCGTCGGCCAGGGCCGCCACGGCCGCGCCCGGCACGCCCGCCGCCGCGCCCCGCCACCCCACGTGCGCCGCACACACGGCCCCCGTTCCGGCGTCAGCCAGCAGGAGCGGCACGCAATCGGCGACCTGCACGGCCACGGCCAGCGACGGGTCGTCCGTCAGCACGATGTCGGCGGCGGGCAACGCGCCGGAACGCGTGTCGCCCTTCCGGTAGCAGACGGCCGCCGCGCCGTGCACCTGCCTGACCCGCCGCAGCGCCTCGGGCGCCACGCCGACGGCCCCCGCCACGCGGGCCCAGCCGTCGCCGGGCGTCTCGGGGTGCTCGAGCGCCAGATCGCGCGCCGTGAAGAGGTGCGCGCCGACCGCGCCGAGCGCCGGACACCGGAGCACCGGCCCCCACGGCGCCGCGCCCCACTCGAATCCGTCACCGGCCTGCGGTCGCCCGCTCCCTCGTGCTGCCTCGGTCACGCCGTGATCCGCTCCTTTCCTTCGAGCCGCGACAACTCCCGTTGCGCCCGGTCAACCGGCGTTGCAGCCCGCGGACCGCGCCAGAGACGCGCGGAGACCCCGCGCGCGCACCGCCGGTTGACACACGGGCCGCCGGCCAGGACGCGGCGCGGGAGCCTCGCCGCGCCCCGCCCCGCCAACTGGCCTGTCCTCTGAGACTTCGGCGGACCACGCCGGTTCCGCCGGTCCGGCACGTCTCCTGCGTTCTCGATCGCCGCCGGCGTCACAGAACGGGAGCCTTCAAATGGTGGTCAAGATCGTGCCGAACGACAAGGGGAATCCGCCGGGCAAGCTGGCCGACGCGGAGCTGCATTTCACGGACGGCCCTCTCGAGGGCCTCAAGTTGATCGGGTTCGCGGTGTGGGAGCGGCGGGGCGGCAACGGCCGCAACGTCACCTTCCCCGCGCGGCAGTACTCGGTGAACGGCGAGCGGCGGAGCTTCGCGCTCCTGCGCCCCATGGTCGACGCCACGGCGCAGGACCGCGTGCGCCGTCTGGTGCTCGACGCGCTCGCCGAGCACGAGGCCGAAGCGGCCATGGCGCAGTAGGGCCGCGGGACGCTCACGGCAGGATGGGCAGCAGCCGCGCGTTCTCCTGGAGCCGTTTGGGGGGCAGCGTCCACTCTTCGCGCAGGCCCTTCTCGAACTCGGAGCGGAAGAACGACGCCTTCAGGCCGCCGTCGATCACGTCCCACGGCAGCACGGCGTCGCGGGAGCGGTCGCGGAACAGGTAGAAGTCCGCGTCCACGCCGGCTTCGGCCGCGGCCGCTCTCCAGTCGCCGCCGTTGCGCTCGGCCGCCTCGATGACCGGCGCCACGCGGCGGTCGCCGAGCGACAGCAGCGCCTGATAGGAGGAGTTCCGCGCCGACTTGATGCTGAAGTGGACGTTGTCCACGCCGGCCACCAGCGTGCGCAGCCGGCGGATCTTGCGGTCGATGTCCGCCGCGCGCTCCATCGGCAGCCACTGGTAGGCCGTGCCGGGCTTGGGCACGAGCGGGTTCACGCTCGCCGCGATCCGGCCCAGACGTCCGCGGCCGCGCGCGTGCGCCACCATGATCTCGCGCATCGCCAGCGTGAGATCCCGAATGGCGACCAGGTCGTCGTCTGTTTCGGTGGGGAGGCCGATCATGTAGTAGAGCTTCAGGTTCTCGATCCCGCTCTCGAAGATCAGCCGCGCGCGGTCGAGGATCTCGTCGTTGGTCACCGTCTTGTTGATGACACGACGGAGGCGGTCGGAGCCGGTTTCCGGCGCGATCGTGAGCGACCGCTCGCCGCTCGCCTTCAGCAGGCGGACGATCGGCTCGGTGAGATCGTCGAGGCGGAGCGACGCCGGGCTGATCGAGTAGCCCATCGCGGCCAGCTTCGTGAGGATCTCCACGATGTCCGGGTGGTCGCACAGGGCAATCGAGACGAGCCCGACGCGGTCCGCGTGCGCGCGCGCCCGCTCGGCCAGCGCCAGGATGCGCGCCGTCTCGAAGGGGCGCACGGGCAGGTAGTTGTAGCCCGCCCAACAGAAGCGGCACAGGTTGGCGCACCCGCGGACGACCTCGATGAGCAGGCGCGACCCGAACTCGGTGTCGGGCGTGAAGATGGACGTGGCCGGGGGCTCGAGCGTCTCGGTGCCCTTCACCGCCGCCTTCCGCACGGGCAGCGGCGCTCCCTCCTTCGCCACGTACCCGGCAATCGTCCCGTCGTCCGCGTAGCGGACGTCGTAGAGGGAGGGCACGTAGAAGCCGCGCTCGGCGGCCAGGCGGCGGGAGAGATCGTCGCGGCTCGCGGCGCCCGTGATGGCGGCCACGAGCGCGGGCACCAGGACCTCGCCCTCGCCCGCCGCGATCACGTCGGCGAACGGCGCGAGCGGCTCCGGGTTGACGAACGTGACGGCGCCGCCGATGACGACCAGCGGGTCGAGCGGCGAGCGGTCGGCCGCCCGCAGCGGCACGCCGGCCAGGCGCAGCAGCGTCAGGACGTTGGTGTAGTCCCACTCGAACGAGACCGAGAACGCGAGGACGTCGAAGTCCGACACGAGCGTCTGCGACTCGATCGTGACGAGCGGCGACCGGTCCGCGATCTGGGCCTGCAGCTCCTGCTTGGGCGGCAGGAACACCCGCTCGCAGACCACGTCGGGGAGGGCGTTGAAGAGGCGCGTAGACCGTCTGCAGCCCCAGGTTGGACATGCCCGACGAAGTAGGTGTTGGGGAACGCGAGGGCCACGCGCAGCCTGCCCCCGTGCGGCTTCTGCACGAAGCCGACCTCGCGGGCGAGGATCTCGCGGGCCCGGTCGCGTTGCTGCCAGAGCTTCATGGACGAGCAGCTGGAACGGAATCAGGTGGCGGAATCGGGGGCACTCGACGCGCGTGCGGGACCGGTGAAGCGGCTCGGCTTGCGCCGCCGGCGGTCCCGTGTGCCCTGGATTTTCCTAGTCTACCACGCGCGCGAGCGCCCCCCGGACACGGCGGGGGGCGCGCGGGGCCTACGCTTCGTGCTGCCGGCGGAGGAACGCCGGCACGTCGAGCGGCGAGGCCGGCTCGAACTCGGCGCCCGCGGCGGACTCGTCGGGGCCGGCCTGGGGCGGCGCGATCGGCGGCAGGTCGAGCGCCGGACGTCGCGCCACGACCATGCGCGACCCGCCCGCGGCGGCCGCGCGCTCGCCGACCTCCTCCTTCCACGACGCGTAGGCGTTCATGTCCACCGGCGTCCGGCTCGTCTCGCGCACCGCGGGCACGGCGCCCGGGCGGTCGAAGCCGGTGGCGATGACGGTGATCTTCACGCGGCCGTTCATCTTCGGGTCGATGACGGCGCCGAAGATGATGTTGGCGTCCTCGTGCGCCGCCTCCTGGATGATCGGCCGAGGCCTCGCTGACCTCGACGAGCGACAGGTCGGTGCCGCCGGTGACGTTGATGATGACGCCGCGCGCGCCCTTGACCGACGCGTCCTCGAGCAGCGGGCTGGAGATGGCGCGGTTGGCGGCGTCCATGGCCCGGGTCTCGCCCTCGGCCATGCCCGTGCCCATGATCGCGAGCCCGACGCCGGACATGATCGTCTTCACGTCGGCGAAGTCGAGGTTGATCAGGCCCGGGACGAGGATCAGGTCCGAGATCCCCTGGATCGCCTGACGCAGCACGTCGTCGGCCGTGGCGAACGAGTCGGTGAGGCTCGTCGTCCGGTCGATGGTCGAGAGCAGGCGCTCGTTGGGGATCGTGATGACCGTGTCCAGGCACTCGCGCAGCTCCTCGAGCCCGCGGTCGGCCTGGACCATGCGCTTGCGGCCCTCGAAGCGGAACGGCTTCGTCACGACGGCGATCGTCAGCGCGCCGAGCTCGCTGGCCAGGCTCGCGATGACGGGCGCCGCGCCGGTGCCCGTGCCGCCGCCGAGGCCGGTCGTCACGAAGACCATGTCGGCGCCGTCGAGCGCCTCGATGATCGTATTCGGTGTCCTCGAGGGCGGCCTGGCGGCCGATGGTCGGATCGGCGCCGGCCCCGAGGCCCTTGGTGAGCTTCGAGCCGATCTGCAGCTTCACCGGCGCCGAGTTGGCGCGCAGCGCCTGGGCGTCGGTGTTCGCCACCATGAACTCCACCCCGTCGAACCCTGCCTGCACCATCCGGTTGACGGCGTTGCCGCCGCCTCCGCCCACTCCAATCACCTTGATGCGGGCGCTCGCCCTCCGGTCGTCGTCGATCGTGAGCCGGAGGTCCGGGGCGCCGGTTGCGTGCCTCGTGCCCTTGTCGTGCGCGTCTGCCATGCTCAGGCCTCCCTATACCTCCCGGAATTGGCTCGTGCCGGGATCACGGTGGGGATCAGAAGAACTCCTTGAACAACGTGCGCAGCCGTCCGGCCACCTTGCTGAACGCGCCGGCGCCTGCCGCGCGCGGCCCCTCGGTCGCGTGGTTGCGGTGCGCGTACATCACCAGGCCGACGGCCGTCGCGAACGCCGGGCTGTTGACGTGGTCGGCGAGGCCGCCGACGCCGGCCGGACAGCCGCGCCGGATCGGCAGATCGAAGATCTGCTCGGCGATCTCGCCCATGCCGTCGAGCATCGCGCCGCCGCCGGTGAGCACGATGCCCGAGTGCAGCGACTTCTCGTAGCCGGCGCGGCGGATCTCGTCCCAGAGCAGGTGGAAGATCTCCTCGGCGCGCGGCTGCAGGATCTCGGACAGGATGCGGCGCGCCATCAGGCGCGGCTTGCGCCCGCCGACGCTGGCCACCTCGAGCGTCTCCTCCTCGCCGACCATCGACGACAGCGCGCAGCCGGCCCGGCGCTTGATCTTCTCCGCGTCGGGGATGGGGGTCCGCAGCCCCACGGCGATGTCGCTCGTGAAGTGGTCGCCGCCCACGGCGACCACGCCCGTGTGCCACAGGCTGCCGCGCTCGAAGATCGCGAAGTCGGTCGTGCCGCCGCCGATGTCGACGAGCGCGACGCCGAGTTCCTTCTCGTCCGGCGTCAGCACGGCCTCGCTCGCGGCGAGCTGCTCGAGCACGGTGTCGGCGACGGCCACGCCGGCGCGGTTCACGCACGCCACGATGTTCTGCGTGGACGAGGAGGCGCCCGTGACCACGTGCACGTTCACCTCGAGCCGCGCGCCGGTCATCCCCACGGGGTTGCCGATGCCGTCCTGGTCGTCCACCACGAAGTCCTGCGGCAGCACGTGCATGATCTCGCGGCCGCTCGGCAGCGCCACGGCGCGCGCCGCGTCGATCGCCCGCCGCACGTCCTCGCGCGTCACCTCGCGGTTCTTCCCGGCCACGGCCACCACGCCGCGGCTGTTGAACCCCTTGACGTGGGCGCCGGACAGCCCGAGGTGCACCGAGTCGATCTCGACCCCGGCCGTCAGCTCCGCCTCCTCGAGCGCCTTCTTGATGGCGTCGACGGCAGCCTCGAGGTTGACCACGACGCCGCGGCGGATGCCGCGGGAGTCGGCCAGGCCGATACCGATGATGTCGAGGCCGCCGCCCTCCATGATCTCGCCGACGATCGCGGCGATCTTCGAGGTGCCGACGTCGAGCCCCACCAGATATCGCTCTCTCCGTGCCACACGTCCTCCGTTCCGAGCGGGCCCCGCCCGCGGGTTCCTGCGGCGGCCCCGGCCGCCCTGGTCAGTACCGCCGGGCGACCGGCACCGCCGTCGCGTGGCCGTCTCCGCCCGGTCTCACGTACACTCGATCGTCGAAGCGCAGATCGACGTAGTCGATGTCCGGCACCCGCTGGTGCAGCGCCGGCGCCAGCTCCACGTACGACTCGAGCCGGTCGGCGAACCGCGTCTCGCCCAGGTGCAGCCGGGCCGCGTCGCCGTCGAGCATCACGACCGCGTCGTGCACGTCGCTCACGTCGATCTGCGACACCTTCCGCTCCAGGCCCGGCCGCCCCGCCAGCGACGCCAGCAGCCGGGCGACGAGCGCCGCCCGGGCCGCGTCCACCGTCGG
This sequence comes from uncultured Acidobacteriota bacterium, assembly GCA_963812185.1. Classification (GTDB taxonomy): domain Bacteria; phylum Acidobacteriota; class Vicinamibacteria; order Vicinamibacterales; family JAHECP01; genus JAHECP01. Next base: position 452,661 of record CAWEUE010000004.1, on the reverse strand, counting down.
GTCGCCCGACCCCCTCACCGTCAGGCCGTCGACGATGGGCAGGTCGAACTCGGCGTACTGCGGCCCGTACTCGTCCACCAGCGTGCCGCCCTCGTCCATCAGGTACAGCCGCTCGCCGATCCGCGCGAGCGCGATCGGCGCCCGCTCGGCCAGCAGGATCTCGACCGTCGACGGCAGCACGCGCCGCAGCGTGGCGTCGGCCACCCACGCCGAGCCCAGCAGGCGCGCGCGGTAGGCGGCGAGATTCGACGCGGAGCAGGTTCCGCCCCCGCAGCCCGGACACCAGCGCCAGCACCTCGCCCGTCGACAGGTGGTCGTTGCCCCGCACGACGATCCGTTCGATCCGGAACAGCGACGCGCCCAGCGCCAGGTCTACGGCCTGGTACGCCGCCGCCAGCACCACGAGCGCCAGCAGCGCGGGCCGGACCCGCCGCCACCGGAACAGCTCGCGCGCGCGGTGACGGCGCGTGGGCTTCACCTGCGCGCGCCGGAACCGCCGATCGGCCGGGGCTCGAACCGTCATGGCCTCCCGTCGCCTCCGCGCGCGCCGCGCGCAGCCTTGGCCTCCGCCGGCGCCCGCAGCTCGGCCAGGATCCGGTCCGCCACGGTCCCGATGGACCCGGCGCCGAGCGTCAGCACCAGGTCGCCGGGCCGCGCGAGCCGCGCCACGGCGGCCGCCACCTCGTCGACCGGCCCGACCACGTGCACCGGGCGGTCGGTCGCCGCACGCGCCGCGGCCGCGACCGCATCCACCGTCGCGCCGGCGATGGGCGCCTCGCCCGCCGCGTACATGTCGGTCAGCACCACCTCGTCGGCGCCGGCGAGCGCCGCGCCGAGCTCGGCCGCCAGCGCGTGCGTGCGCGTGTAGCGGTGCGGCTGGAACGCCACGAGCAGGCGGCGGCCGAAACCGGCGCGCGCGGCCGCGATCACCGCCGCGATCTCGGTGGGATGGTGGCCGTAGTCGTCCACCACCATGACGCCGCCGACCTCGCCCTTGAGCTCGAAGCGGCGCTCCACGCCGGCGAACTCCGCGAGCGCGGTGGCGACGCGCGCGAACGGCACGCCCACCTCCAGGCCGACCGCGACGGCCGCCATCGCGTTCAGCAGGCTGTGCCGCCCGGGCACGCGCAGGATGATCTGGCCCTCCTCCCACCGGTCGGGATCGCGCCCGGTCCGGTACCGCGCCACGCAGCGCGCGCCGAATCCCTCGAGCCGCACGTCGGACCCGCGCACGTCCCCGGCCGCGGCGGTGAACCCGTAGGTGAGCACGCGCCGCGTCATGCGCGGCAGCACGGCCGCGAGCGCCGGGTCGTCGGCGCACGCCACGACGGCGCCGTAGAACGGCACCTTGTTCGCGAAGTCCACGAACGCCTCCTGCAGACGCTCGAAGGTGCCGTAGCTCTCGAGGTGCTCGTGATCCAGGTTCGTCATGCACGGCAATCGTCGGCGTCAGCCGCAGGAACGACCGGTCGCTCTCGTCGGCCTCCGCCACCATGTACTCGCCCTCGCCCAGCCGCGCGTTGCCGCCGAGCGCCTGCACGCGGCCGCCGATCACGGCGGTCGGGTCCAGCCCGGCGCGCTCGAACGCCAGCGCGATCATCGACGTCGTGCTCGTCTTTCCGTGCGCGCCGGCCACCGCGATGCCGTAGCGCAGCCGCATCAGCTCGGCCAGCATCTCCGCGCGCGGAATCACGGGCACCTTCCGGCGCCCGGCCTCGACGACCTCGGGGTTGTCCGCCGCCACGGCCGACGACACGACGACGACGTCGGCATCACCCACGTGGCGGGCGTCGTGCCCGATGGCGACGCGCACGCCGAGGGTCGCGAGGCGGTCGGTCACGTCCGACCCCTGCAGGTCGGAGCCGCTCACCGCGTACCCCAGGTTGGCCAGCAGCTCGGCGATGCCGCTCATGCCGATGCCGCCGATCCCGACGAAATGCACGCGCCGCGTTCGTCCCAGCATCACCGTCCCGCCAGCGCCAGCGCCCGGTCCGCGATCGCCTGCGCGGCGTCGGGCCGGGCCAGCCGGCGGGCCGCGTCGGACATGGCCGCGCGGCGCGCCGGGTTCCCGAGCAGCGTCACGAGTCGGGCGGCGAGCGCGGCGCCGGTGCAGGCCGCGCTCGTCCACGCACTCCGCCGCACCGGCCGCCGCGAGCACCGCCGCGTTCTTCCGCTGGTGGTCGTCGGTCGCCGTCGGCAGCGGGATCAGGATCGCCGGCCTCCCGATCGCCGCCAGCTCGGCCAGCGTCGTCGCGCCCGCGCGGCAGACGACGACGTCGGCCCGACTCATCTCCCGATCCATGGTGAACAGGAACGGCTCGACCGCGGCCGCCACGCCGGCGCGTCGGTACCCTTCGCGCACCAACTCCACGTCGCGCTCGCCTGTCTGATGCGTAACCGACAGGCGTGGGCATCCGGCAGCCAGCTGCGGCGCCGCCTCCACCATGGCCACGTTGATTGCGTGCGCGCCCTGAGAACCGCCAACGATCAACACCCTCGCCACGTCATCGGTTGCCCCCTCCCGCCGATCCGCGCCGGCGATGAATTCCGGCCGGACCGGGTTGCCGCTCACGAAGCCCCGGCCGCGGAAGTACGGCAGCGAAGCCTCGTAGGTCACCGCCGCGGCCCGCACGACGCGCGCCAGCAGGCGGTTGGTCAGCCCGGGCAGCGCGTTCTGCTCGAGCAGCATCGTCGGCACGCCGCGCAGCGCGGCCACGAGCACGACGGGACCCGACGCTGTACCCGCCGACGCCGACCACCACGTCCGGCGCGCGGCGCGAGATCGAGCCGCCAGGCGTCCAGGCCGGACAGCGGCAGCAGCGCCAGGCCGCGGCCCCGCGACGCCATGGACTTCCCCTTCAGGCCCGCGCTCCGGATGAAGTCGATCGTGAAGCCCTCCCTGGGCACGACCTTCGATTCGATCCCGCCGGTCGTGCCGGCGAACGTGACCGCGGCATCGGGCCGCTGCCGGACAGATCTCCCGGGCCACCGCGATGCCCGGATACAGGTGCCCGCCGGTGCCCCCGCCCGCGATGACCACGCCGAGCGGCGAAGAGTGCGCCATCCGTCATGCCCCGGGCGACGAGGACGCGTGCTGGGAGATGTTGAGCAGGATGCCCATACCCACCAGGTTGATCAGCAGCGACGACCCGCCCGCGCTGACGAACGGCAGCGGGATCCCCTTGGTCGGCATCAACCCCAGCACGACGCTGATGTTCACGAACGCCTGGAAGACGATCATCGTCGTCAGGCCGATGGCGAGCAGCGCGCCGAACCGGTCCGGCGCGCGCACCGCCGTGCGCAGCCCCCGCCAGGCGATCACGGCGAAGCAGAGCAGGATCGCCGTGCCGCCCACCAGGCCGAGCTCCTCGCCGATCACCGCGTAGATGAAGTCCGTGTGCGGCTCGGGCAGGTAGAACAGCTTCTGCACGCCGGCCATCAGGCCCTTGCCGAACACGCCCCCCGTGCCCACCGCGATGAGCGACTGGATGATCTGGAACCCCTCGCCGAGCGGATCGCTCCAGGGATCGAGGAAGGCCAGCAGGCGGCGGCGCCGGTAGTCCGCGCTCACCAGCACGATCCAGAGCACGGGCATGCATCACGAGGCCCAGGCCCACGATGTAGCGGTAGCTCAGGCCCGCCGCGAAGACCATGGCGGCGACCACGACGAGCAGCGACACGGCCGTGCCGTAGTCCGGCTGCAGCAGGATGAGCCCCGTGACCAGCCCGACCGCGACCGCAATGGGCACGAGCGCGTAGCGGACTTCGTTGATCCGGTCCATCCGGCGCTCCAGCAGCGCCGCCGTGAACAGGATCACCGCCGAACTTCGCCAGCTCGGACGGCTGCACGCCCGATCCCGCCGATGCCGAACCAGCGGCGGGTCCCGTTGATCGGCGCGCGGAAGAGCACCGCCACGAGCGCCAGCGTCACCACGGCGAGCGCCGTCCAGATCACGACGGGCTCCCGGTAGGTGCGGTAGTCGATGCGCATCGTGACGGCGAGCATGAAGATGCCCGAGCACGGCCCAGGTCCCCTGCTTGATCAGGAACCAGTAGGGCTGTTGGTACCGGGCCATGGCCAGGACGGCCGACGCGCTGTAGACCATGACCACGCTGGTGCACACCAGGAGCAGCGTGGCCATGAAGAGCAGCTTGTCGGACTTCAGCTTTCGCGCCATACTTCTCAGCCCGGACGGGGCGGCGGCCCTAAAGGTCCGCCGTGCCCGATCCGACAATTGATCCGACGCGCGGCCGCAAGCCGCGCGCCCGACACGGTCCGGAAGGCCCGACGGGGACACGACGGGTCGTCCGGCCGACCGCGCGGCCACAGCCGCCGCCGGGCGACGCTGCCCGGCGATTCCGTGAGCCGTGAGCGGTCAGCAGTCACCAGCCGGCAACGGGCCGAAGACACCAGCCTCGCAGACCGGGGCAGCCTGCGTTCCCAGCGACCAGCTCTTCAGCGCCGCCCGCCGACTGATGACTGCTCACCGCTCACCTCACTCCCGACGTTCCTCCCCGAGCCGCGCCACCTCCCGCTTGAACACCCGCCCGCGCTCCGCGTAGTCGCGGAACATGTCGAAGCTCGCGCAGGCGGGCGCCAGCAGCACCGTTCCGCCCGGGCCCGCGGCCGAGAACCCGATGCGCACGGCCTCGGCCAGATCCGCGGCGTCCCGCACCTCCGCCGCGCCGGCGAGCGCCGCGTGGACGAGCGGCCGCGCCTCGCCGATGGCAACCACCAGCCGGGCGCGCCCGCGGACCGCGTCGCGCAGGTCGCGGAGATCGCCGCCCTTGAAGCGCCCGCCGAGGATCGGCACGACCCGGTCGAAGCTCGTCGATCGCGAGCCGCGCCGCCTCGACGTTGGTGGCCTTCGAGTCGTTCACGAACCGCACGCCCGCCGACCTCGCCGGCCGGCTCCAGGGCGTGCTCGAGGCCGGTGAACGTCTCGACGGCGCGCGTCATGGCCTCGGCCGGCGCGCCGGCGAGCGACGACAACCGCCGCGGCCGCCGCCACGTCGGCCAGCAGGTGCCGTCCGAGCAGCCGCACCGCCGCCAGCGGCACGAGCCGGCGGGTCCCGCCGGGGCCGCGCCGCACGATCGCGCCGTCCTCCACGCCGACCCCGGCGTCCCCGGGCGCGTCGAGCGAGAAGGTCAGGCGTTGCGCCGCGCTGCGGGCGGCGAGCGCCAGCGCCGCCGGCGCGTCCGCGTTGACCACCACCCAGTCGCCCGCCTCCTGGTTCGCGAACGCGCGGGCCTTGGCGTCGGCGTACTCCGCCTCCGACGCGTGGCGGTCGAGGTGGTCCGCCGACAGGTTCAGCAGCGCCGCGATCCACGGACGGAACGTCACGGTCGTCTCGAGCTGAAAGCTGCTCACCTCGACGACGTGCAGCGTGTCGGGCGTCGAGCCCTCGACCTGCGCGCTCAGCGGGCGGCCGATGTTGCCGCTGACGCGCGCGTCGAAGCCGGCCGCGGCGAGCATCCGGCCGACGAGCGTCGTCGTCGTCGACTTCCCCTTCGTGCCCGTGATCGCGATCACCCGTCCCTCGAGCCACCGCCACGCCAGCTCGATCTCGCCGACGACCGGCACGCCGGCGCGGCGCGCCGGCTCGAGGGCGGGCTGGTCGCCTGCGGCACGCCCGGGCTCAGCACGACGAGGTCGGCCGCGGCGAGCGTGCCGGGCCGGTGCCCGCCGAGCTCCAGCGCGACGCCCGGCGCCAGGCCATCCGCCGCCTCGGCACCTCCGGCCGGAGGTCGGTGAGGGTCACGCGGGCGCCGCGGGCGGCAGCCAGCGCGGCGGCGGCGACGCCGCTGCGCGCCGCGCCCACTACCACCACCCGTCGTCCCGCCAGGGTGAAGTCGCCCATCGTCAACCGGCTCTCGAGTGTCGCCTCCATGCCGTCACCGCAGCTTCAGCGTCGTCAGGCTGAAGAGCGCGAAGACGATCGCGACGATCAGAAACCGCGTGATCACCTTCGGCTCGCTCCATCCGATCAGCTCGAAGTGATGGTGGAGCGGCGCCATCTTGAAGATGCGTCTGCCCGTCAGCTTGAAGGAGCCGACCTGGAGGATCACCGACAGCGCCTCGAGCACGAAGACGCCGCCGACGATCACGAGCAGCAGCTCCTGCTTGATCAGGATGGCGACGGTGCCGAGCGGCGCCGCCGAGCGCCAGCGACCCGACGTCGCCCATGAAGATGTCCGCCGGGTACGAGTTCCACCACAGGAAGCCGAGGCTCGCGCCGACCAGCGCGCCGCAGAAGATGGTGAGCTCGGCGTCCTGCGGGAAGCGCACCAGCATCAGGTAGCTCGGCGAACACCGCGTGCCCGGTCACGTAGGTCAGCGCCGTGAAGGTCGCGGCCGACGACGGCGAAGCGCTGATCGCCAGGCCGTCGAGGCCGTCGGTCAGGTTCACCGCGTTCGACGCCCCGACGAGCACCAGCACCGTGAAGGGCACGTAGCCCCAGCCGAGGTCGGGGATCAGGTTCTTGAAGAACGGGAAGATGAGCCGCGTCGTGTAGAGCGGCGGGTCCTGGTGGCTCAGGCTCAGCAGCACCAGGCCGACGATGATCGCGACGGCCGTCTGCGCGGCCATCTTGTAGCGCGGCCGCAGGCCGTGGTGGTCGCGGCGCACGACCTTCAGGTAGTCGTCCACGAACCCGATCGCGCCGAACGCGGCCGTCGAGAGCACGGCGATCCAGATGAACGGGTTGGCCAGGTCGGCCCAGAGCAGCGTCGGCACCAGGGCCGCGGTCAGGATCAGCAGTCCGCCCATCGTCGGCGTGCCGGCCTTCGGGCGGTGGCTGGTGCGGCCCCTCGTGCCGGATGACCTGTCCGATCTGGAACTCGCGCAGCGTCCTGACGAGCCACGGCCCCAGCAGCAGGCTGATCGCCAGCGCGGTCAGGCTGGCGGCGGCGGTCCTGAACGTGATGTAGCGCGTGACGTTCAGCACCGACACGTGCCCGCCGACCTGGCTGTGAAACGGCGCGAGCAGGTAGTAGAGCATCAGGCGAACTCCGCCTTCAGCCGGTCGACCACCCGGTCGGTGGCCACGCCCCGGGAGCCCTTCACCAGCACCAGGTCGCCCGGCGCGCACGAGCGCGGGCACCAGATCCGCGGCCTCGGCGCTCGACTCGACGTGACGCACGGCGCCGGCCGGCAGCCCGGCCGCGCGCGCCGCCTCGCCGAGGGCGCGCGCCGGCGCGCCGCCAATCGTCACGAGCAGGTCGAGGCCGGCCGCGGCCGCGCGCGCGCCGCTCGCGGCGTGCAGCGACGCCGCGTGGGCGCCGAGCTCGAGCATCTCGCCCAGGAACGCCACCCTGCGCGCGCTGCCGCGCGCGCCGCCGATCAGCGCCAGCGCCGCGGCCAGGGCCGAGGGGCTGGAGTTGTACGCAGTCGTCCACCACGCGTGACGCCGCCGGGCAGCCGCAGCACCTCGCCGCGGTGCGCCGCCGGCCGCAGCGCGGCCGCGCGCGCCGCGATCGCCTCGAGCGGCACGTCGAACTCGCAGTCGCGATGGCGACGGCCGCCAGCACGTTCGCCAGGTGGCCGCGCCCCACGAGCGGCGTCGTCACGACGACGCCGCGCCCGAGGGCGTCGTCACGCGGGCGCGGCTGCCGTCGAGGCCGAGGTCCTCCACCGCCTCGGCGCGCACGTCGGCGGCGGCGTCGAAGCCGAAGGTCACGATCGCGGCCCTCGAAGCGACCGGCGTGGGCCATGACGCGCGGGTCGTCGGCGTTGGCGACGAGCGCTGTCGCCCGGACGCGCGCGCTCGAGGATCTCGGCCTTCGCCGACGCGAGCGCGTCGACGGACGCGAAGAACCCGAGGTGCGCGTCGCCCACGTTGGTCCACACCCGCACGTCCGGCTCGGCGATGGACGACCAGCGTGCGCAGCTCCCCCGCGTGATTCATGCCCAGTTCCATGACCCCGCACCTCGGGCTCGTGCCGCAGCTCCAGCAGCGAGAGCGGCAGCCCGATGTGGTTGTTGAGGTTGCCGCGGTTGCGGAACACCCGGTACCGCGCCGCGAGCATCTCCCCCGCCGCCTCCTTCGTCGTCGTCTTGCCCGCGCTGCCCGTGATGGCCACCACGCGGGCGCCCGACGCCCGCCGCACGTGGCGGGCCAGCGCCTGCAGCGCCGCCGTCGTGTCGTCCACGGCCAGCACGAGGCCGGCGGACCGCGCCGCCACGAGCCCCGCGATTGCCGCCGGGTCGCTCGCCACCACGCCCGAGGCGCCGGCGGCCAGCGCGGCGGCCGCGAACGCGTGCCCGTCGAGGCGGGCGCCGCGGATGGCGATGTACAGGTCGCGCGGCGCCAGCGTGCGCGTGTCGATCGAGAAGCCGTCGATCGCCACCGCCGGGTCGCCGGCGGCGACCCTCGCGGTCATGGCGTCGGCGATGGCTCCCCCCGTCAGCCGCACCGGAGCCCCTACCGCGCCGCCGACCCCGCGCGGCGGCGCGCGAGGGCGGCCCGGGCCACCTCGACGTCGTCGAACGGCAGCGTGCGGTCGCCAATCACCTGGTACCGCTCGTGACCCTTGCCGGCCACGAGCACGAGGTCGCCGGGCCGCGAGAGCTGCACCGCCTGCTCGATGGCCTCCCTCCGGTCGAGCACGGTCAGGCACTCGGGCCCGGGGCCGACGCCCCGGCCCGGCCGGTCCCCGGACGCCGGAACGCCGCGCTTGATCTCGGCGACGATCGCCTCGGGATCCTCGCTGCGCGGGTTGTCCGAGGTGACCACCAGGACGTCGCTCAGCCGCGCGGCGACGGCGCCCATGAGCGGCCGTTTGGTGCGGTCGCGGTCGCCGCCGCAGCCGAACACGGTCACCAGCCGGCCGGCGGCCAGCGGGCGCGCCGTCTCGAGCAGGTTGCGCAGCGCGTCGTCGGTGTGCGCGTAGTCGACGACCACCTGGACGTCGTCGGCGTCATCCGACACCACCTGGAAGCGGCCGGGCACGAGCGTGACGTCCGCGAGCCCGCGCTCGATCGCGGCGGCGGGCAGGTCGAGCGCGCCCGCGGCGGCGGCGGCGGCGAGGATGTTGTAGACGTTGGGGCGGCCCACGAGGCGCGACGCGATGCGCAGCGGCCCGCGCGGCGACCGGATCTCGAAGCGCAGCCCGCCGAGCGACTGGTCGATCGGCCCGGGCACGACGTCGGCGGCGCGGTCGATCGCGTAGGTCACCGCGCGCGGCGAGACCGGTGCGAGGCGCGCGCCGTGCGGATCGTCCAGGTTCACGACGCCCGGCGCACCGTCCTCCAGCATCTCGAAGAGCCGTCGCTTCGCGGCGAAGTACGACTCCATGTCGTGGTGGAAATCGAGATGGTCGCGGGTGAGGTTGGTGAACACCGCGCCGCGGAAGCGCGTGCCGTCGACGCGCTGGAGCGACAGCGCGTGGGACGACACCTCCATCACGCAGGCGCGGCAGCCGCGGTCCACCATCTCGCGCAGCAGGCCCTGCAGCTCCGGCGCCTCCGGCGTCGTGTGGGGCGCGTCGCGCTCCTCCCCGCCGATCTGGTAGCTCACCGTGCCGAGGCGCCCGCAGCGCAGGCCGGCGCGCTCGAAGATCGCGCTCAGCATGTAGCTCGTCGTCGTCTTGCCGTTCGTCCCCGTGATGCCGACGACGTGCCAGCTCGCGGGAGGGGTGACGGTAGAAGGCGGCGGCGAGGACCGCGAGCGCCCGCCGCGCGTCGGACACCTCGATCCACGGCACCGTGAGCCCGGCCGGCCGCGGCGACTCCGCCACGACGACCGCCGCGCCGCGCGCGGCGGCCTCGCCGGCGAACGCGGCGCCGTCGGCCTTGCGCCCGCGCCACGCGACGAACACCGCGCCGGGCCCGGCCTGCCGGGAGTCGTAGGCCACCGCGGACGCCTCGCGCCCGAGCACGGCGTCGCCGAGCGCGGCGGCCGCCTGCGGCGCCGGGGCGTCGAGCGCGCGGAGCAGCTCGCCCAGGATCATTGGCCCACCCCGCCGGCGGCGCGGCGTTCGAGCCGCAGGGTGACCGAGCCGCCCCGGTCGAGCCGCGTGCCCGCCGCCGGTTCCTGCTCGACCACCAGGCCGTCTCCGACGAGGCGGACGCCGAGCCCGAGCTCGGCGAGCGTCCGCAGCGCCTCGCGCGCGCTCAGGCCCGTCAGGTCCGGCATGAGGCCGTGCGCCGTGACGGGGCCGGCGACGCGGGCGAGCACGGCCGGCATCCGGACGCGCTGCGGCACCGGGCTGTCGGCCGACGCGCGGGCCACCATGACGGGCGGCATCGGGTTGATCGTCGGGGGGATGCCGAGGTGGCGGAGCGACGCCTCGGCCACGCGCGCGAAGATCGGCGCGGCCACGGCCGCGGCGTAGTAGCCGCGCTTCCGCGGTGAGTCGATCACGACCACGATGGTCAGCGCCGGCCGGCGCGACGGCACGAACCCCACGAACGACGCGTTGTACTCGGTGTTGGAGTAGCGGCCGTCCACGAGCTTGTGCGACGTGCCGGTCTTGCCCGCCACGTGGTAGCCCGGCACCTGCGCCCGCACGCCGGTGCCGCGCGCGACGACCTGCTCCATGATGGCGGTCAAGGTCGACGCGGTCCCGGGCGTGATCGCGCGGTCGAGGATCCGCCGCGGCATCTCCGCGCGGCGGCCGTCGCGAATCACGGCGCGGACCGCGCGCGGCTCGACGAGCTCCCCGCCGTTGGCGACCGCGCTCGCGGCCGTCGCCATCTGCAGCGGGGTGACGGCCACCTGATAGCCCATGCACATGGACGCGAGCGCGCTGTCGTTGAGGTGGTCCGGGCTCCACACGATCCCCGGGCTCTCGCCCCGGAAGTCCGGCGAGAGCGCCTCGCCGAAGCCGAAGCGGCGGGCGTACTGGTCGAGCCGCTGGGCGCCCAGCTTCAGGCCGACCTTGATCGTCCCGACGTTGCTCGACTTGACGATCACGTCGGTGAAGGTCAGCACCCCGTAGTTGTGGTCGTCGTCGATCTCGCGCGAGCCGAAACGGATCAGGCCGGCGCTCACGTCGATCGAGTCGTCGGGCCGCACGACGTGCTCCTGGAGCGCCGCCGACGCGGTGACGATCTTGAACGTGGAGCCCGGCTCGTAGAGGTCCTGGATCGCGCGGTTGCGCCGGGCCTCCGCCGTCGCGCGCTGGAAGACGTTCGGGTTGAAGGTCGGCCAGTTGGCCATCGCGAGGATCTGGCCGCTCCACGGGTCCATCACGACGATCGATCCGCCCTTTGCGCCGTTCGCGTCGACGCCGGCCTTGAGCTCGCGCTCGGCGATGTACTGGATGTACTCGTCGATGGTCAGCTCGAGGTCGGCGCCGCTGGTCGGCGCCGGCTCGACGCGGCTGAAAAGGGCGTGCTGGCGGGCGTCGGTCTGGATCAGCATGCGCCCGTCGTGGCCGCGGATCGCCGAGTCGTAGGTGGCCTCGATGCCGGCGAGGCCGACGTTGTCCACGCCGACGAAGCCCAGCAGCGACGCCGCCAGGTCCTTCTTCGGGTAGTACCGCCGGCTCTCCTTGAGGGACCCGATGCCGGGCAGGTCCAGCGCCTCGACGCGCGCCGCCACGTCGGGCGACACCTGGCGCCGCACCCACGAGAAGGCGCGCTGGCCGCTCAGCCGGTCCACGAGCGTCCGCCGCTCGGCCGCCGTGCAGTTGCCGAACGCGCCGCAGAGCCGGTCCACCGCGCGGGACGCGTCGCCGATCTCGGCCGGCACGCCGTAGATCGAGTCGGCGTCGACGCTGTAGGCGAGGATGTGGCCGTCGCGGTCCACGATCTCGCCGCGCTCGGCGGGCAGGTCCACCGTGCGCTGCTGCTGCCGCTCGGCCCGCATCGTCAGCTCGGCGCGGTCCACGACCTGCAGGTACACGAGGCGCGCCTGGATCCCGGCGGTCCAGAGGCCGAGGAGCGACGCGGCGACGATCACGCGCTGGCGGACGGTGCGGCGCCAGCGGGCGTCGGCGGCGCCGGGCGCGACGCCACGGCGGGGCCCGTCGGCCCCGGAACGAGCCGGGCCGCACAGCCGCTGCAGCCAGTGCAGGCTCGTCCTGGGTGTGTGATCGGGCACCGCGCCCTCCCCCTACCGCGACGCGACGATGGCCTTGTCGGGCGACGCCGTGGGCGTCACCCGCTCGATCACGATGGCATCGTCGGCCGCCGGTTCGACCAGCTTCAGCTTCTCCTTCGCAATCCGCTCGATGCGGGCCGGCGACCGCAGGCTCTCGATCTCGAGCCGCAGGTGCCGGTTCACCTCTTCCTCCACCGCGCGCTCCTGCTGCATCTGCTCGATCTGGTAGCCGTGGCGGAGCAGCTCGAAGTGCTGCCACGCCGAGAACAGCAGCACGCCCACGAGCAGCACGCCCACGCCCACCGACCGCCAGAGCTCGCGCTGCCGCGTCTCGTCGACCTCGCGCACGATCGGGTTGTTGCGAACGTCCTTCTTGATCGCGTACTCGAAGTCCATCGTGCTCATGCCAGCCTCTCGGCCGCGCGCAGCTTCGCGCTGCGCGCGCGGGGATTTCGAGCGATCTCGTCCTCGCCCGCCACGAGCGGGCGCTTGGTCAGGACCCGGACCGCGGCCTCGCCGCCCGCCCCGAGCGCCCGGAAGGTCCGCTTGACGATGCGGTCCTCGAGCGAGTGGAACGCGATGACCGCCACGCGCGCGCCCGCGCGCAGCACCCCGACGAGGCCGCGCAGGAACGCCTCCAGACCGTCGAGCTCGCGGTTCACCCAGATGCGCAGGGCCTGGAACGTGCGCGTCGCCGGGTCGATCCGCTGCCAGCCGCGGTGCGGCACCGCCCGCCGCACGATCGCCGCGAGCTCGCCCGTGGTCTCGATGGGCGCCCGGCGCCGCTCCTCCGCGATCCGCCGGGCGATGCGCCGCGCGTAGCGCTCCTCGCCGTACTGGAAGATCACGTCGGCCAGCTCGGCCTCGGTCGCCGTGCGCAGCAGCTCGGCGGCCGTGGGCCCCTCCGATCGGTCCATGCGCATGTCGAGCCGCGCGTCGTGCCGGAAGCTGAAGCCCCGCGCCGGATCGTCGAGCTGCATCGACGACACGCCGAGATCGGCGAGCGCGCCGTCCACGGCGGCCAGCCGCCGGTCGGCCAGCACCTCCGCCACCGACCGGTAGTCCGCGTGCACCAGGTCCACGCGGCCGGCCCACGGGGCCAGCGCCGCCTCGGCGAGCGCGAGGGCGTCGCGGTCCCGGTCGAGCCCGATGACGCGGTCGGCCCCCGCCTCGAGCAGCGCCCGCGCGTGCCCGCCGAGGCCGACCGTGCAGTCGACGAACGTGCCGCCGCGGCCCGGCTGCAGCAGGGCGAGCGTCTCGGCGACGAGCACTGGTTCGTGCGTGGTCATCGCTAGATCCCGAACTCCGCCAGCGTGCGCGCGTCGTCGTCGGTGAACGGCTCGCGCTGCAGCTTGGCCAGGAACCGTTCGTGGTTCCAGATCTCCAGGAAGTCGTACTGGCCCAGCACGTCGACCTCGCCCGCCATGCCGGCCGATTCGCGCAGCCGCCCGTGGATGAGCACGCGGCCCTGCGTGTCGAACTCCGCCGCCTGCCCGAAGTAGTTCACGCGGTCGAAGAAGCGCGCGCGCACGGGATGGGTCGACGGCATGCGCGCCAGCTTGCTCTCGATGCCCATCCACACCGGCATCGGGTAGACCCGGACCGAATCGCCGGTGACGCTGGTCACGAACAGCTGGACGCCGTGCTCCTGCTCGATGAACGTGCGGAAGGCGGTCGGGATCTTGAGCCTCCCCTTGTCATCGATCTTGGCGGTGATGTTGCCTCGAAGCACAGCTTGCGCTCCACTTTAGTCCAGAAAAATCCACCGCGATATTACGGAGGTCCCGGCGGACTGTCAACCGCAAAATCTAGAACCCGTTAGACTTACGTTAAATTTTCGCCAGCGAACATACTGCGAATATCAGGGGGCCGATAGCCGGCGCATGCTACGATGTGCAGATCCGCGAGTCGCGCGGCGCCCGCCAGTGGACCGGCCCCGGCCCCCAAGGCCCGGGCGGCGGCGCCCGCGTGCGGCGACGCGGCCGGGAAAGGGCCCTCATGCTCCGCGCGGGATTGATCGGCTTTGCCGCCACCGGGAAGACCACGCTCTTCCAGCTGCTGACGAGCGCGCACGACGCGCGCGGGCACGGCAAGGACGCCAACGTCGGCGTCGCCAAAGTGCCCGACGAGCGCCTCGACCGCCTCACGGCCCTCTTCAACCCGCGCAAGCGCGTGCCCGCGACCGTCGAGTTCGCCGACATCGCCGGCGCGGGCCGCGCCGACGCCAAGGCCCTGCTCGACGTCGTCCCGTTCCGCAACGCCGACGCCCTGGTGCACGTGATCCGGGCCTTCCGCGACGAGTCCGTGCCCCATCCCGCCGGGTCGATCGACCCGGCCCGCGACGCCCAGACGATGGAGGACGAGCTCATCCTCGCCGACCTGGGCGTCGTCGAACGGCGCCTGGAGCGGCTCGAGCGGGACCTGAAGAAGACGCCCTCCGCCGAGCTCAAGGCCGAGCAGCAGATTCTCATCGGCTGCCGCGCCGCGCTCGAGGACGGCCGTCCCCTGCGCGCGCTGGATCTCGCGGGCGACGACCTGAAGCGGCTGCGCGGGTTCCAGTTCCTCTCGGCCAAGCCCCTGCTGATCGTGATCAACATGGACGAGGCCGATCTGGGCGCGCTCGACCGGGCCGTGGAGGTCGCGGGGCTGTCGAGGTTCCTGGAGGGCGCGGCCACGCGGGCCGTGGCCGTCTGCGCGAAGATCGAGCTCGAGATCGCGCAGCTCGACGCGGCCGACGCCCAGGCCTTCCTCGCCGATCTCGGCCTCCGCGAGTCGGGCCTCGATCGCGTGATCCGGGCCAGCTACGACCTGCTCGGCTACATCTCGTTCTTCACGGTCGGCGAGGACGAGTGCCGGGCCTGGTCGATCCCGCGCCACACGCCGGCGCAGACGGCGGCCGGCGAGATTCACACCGACATCGCGCGCGGCTTCATCCGGGCCGAGGTCGTCGAGCAGGGCGCGCTCCTCGCGCGCGGCTCGCTCGCCGCCTGCAAGGAGCACGCGGAGCTCCGGCTCGAGGGCAAGGAGTACGTCGTCCAGGACGGCGACGTCATCAACTTCCGGTTCGCCACGTGATAGGATGCCGCCCGGCCCGCCGCCGTCTCGACAGGCACCCGTCATGAACGTGCTCGTCGTCGTCCCCACGTACAACGAGCGAGACAACCTGCCGGCCCTCGTGCCGGCGGTCCTCGCCCAGGAAGGCTATCGCCTGCTCGTGGCCGACGACGGCTCGCCCGACGGGACGGGCGAGCTGGCCGACGCGCTGGCGGCCCAATGGGGCGGGCGCCTGCGGGTGCTGCACCGGACCGGACCGCGCGGCCTGGGCCGCTCGTATCTCGAGGCCTTTCGCGCCGCGATCGACGAGCCGGTGGACGTGGTCTGCCAGATGGACGCCGACCTGTCGCACGACCCGGCGTACCTGCCGGCGCTCGTGGAGGCGGCGCGGGACCACGACCTCGTCCTCGGCTCGCGGTACCTGCACGGCATCAGCGTCGTGAACTGGCCGCTGCGGCGGATCGTGTTGAGCACGACCGCCAACGCCTACATCCGGGCGATCACCCGGCTGCCCGTGCGCGACTGCACCGGCGGCTTCCGGTGCTGGCGCCGCGAGGCGCTCGCGCGCCTGCCGCTCGATCGCATCGTGTCCGACGGATACTCCTTCCAGATCGAGATGCTGTGGGAAGCGGCCTGCCTGGGCTTCCGGATCACGGAAGTGCCGATCGTCTTCGTGGAGCGCCGCGAGGGCCAGTCGAAGCTCAATCGGAGCGTGCTGGCCGAGGCGCTGTGGATGCCCTGGCGCCTGCGGTTCGGCCGCCGGCCGCGCGGCTGACGGCGCGCCGATGCCACGGTCGAGCTGGCGGCGGACGCCGTGCGCGGCTTCGCGCCCGCCCGGCCGGGCTGACGGCCGGCCCGGGCGGCGCCCGAGGCGTACAGGCGTATACTGGAAGGACAGATTCGGAGTACAGACTATGAGGCTGCTCGGCCCGTACCGGCTCATTCTGGCGGTTGCCCTGTCGGTGTGTGCGGTGCCCGTGTGGGCGGGCGATCTGCAGCTCACCCTCAAGGACGGACGGGTCACGCTCGTCGCCGACGGCGTCTCGGCGCGGCAGATCCTCGAGCACTGGGCCAAGGTGGGCGACACGCACGTCGTCAACGCCGAGAAGCTGACTGGGCCTCCTCTCACGCTCCACCTCGAGAACGTCCCGGAGCGCGATGCGCTGGACGTCGTCCTGCGGTCGGCCGCCGGGTTCGTGGTGGCGCCGCGGCCGGCGGGCGAGCCGGGCGCGTCGCGGTTCGATCGCATCCTGATCCTGGCGGCGAGCCGGGCGCCCGCCGTGAGCGCCCGCGCCTCTGCGCCGTCGATGCGCCCCGCGCCGTTCATCCAGCCGCCCATAAGCGGCGACCAGTTCGACCAGGGCGGGGCGCAGGACGCGGATCCGGTCCAGCAGCTGCAGCCCTACCCGGGCCCGTTCCCCGGAACCGGCGGCGAGCCACCGACCCAGCCGGCGCAGCCGCAGACGTCGCCGCGCCCGGGCTTCCTCCCGGTGCCGCCGACGGCGCCCGGCAGCGTGATGCCGCTCCCGCCCGGCTATCCGGGCGTCGTGCCCGCCGTTCCACCGCGCAAGCCCGGCGGTGGCGGCGGCCGCTGAACCCAGCCCCTCCACGGAAGTAGACTAGAATTCTGCGAGCGCGATCGCCGCGCCGGTGTCGGCGTCACCGCTCGACCCTCGTCGCCATGCCAGACATCGACCGCTACCGTCCGGATGACCGACGCGCCATCGAGGCGCTGTACCGGCGGGTGTTCGGCCACGACGCGGCCGAGGCCAACCGCCTGAAGTGGGACTGGCAGCACCGCAGCAACCCCGCCAGCGCCGACGGTCTCCCGCTCATCTGGGTGGCCCGCGAGGGCACGAACGTCGTGGGTCAGCTGGCGGCCATCCCCGTGCGGGTGGTGGTCCGCGGCCAGGAGGTGGACGGCGCCTGGGGCACCGACGCCATGGTGACGCCGGAGCGGCGCCGGCAGGGTCTCGGCGAGCTGCTGCTGCGGCGGTGGGACGCGAGCGTGGGCGTCGCCCTCGGCCTCGGGCTCTCGGAGTCGTCGGCGCCGCTCGTCCGGAAGCTGCGCTGGTCGCTCGTCACCGTGCCCTGCCTGGTCAAGCCGTTGACGCGGCGCGCCCTGCGCATGCCCACCTGGTCCGTGACGGCGAACCGCCTCGTCTCGGCGCTGACGCTGCCGTTCGTCAAGGTCGTCGGGCGCGCGCGGCCGCTCGCCGCGGAGGTCCACCTCTCCCGGCGCTTCGACGACGTGTTCGCCGAGCTGTGGGAGCGGGTGGCGCCCCGGCTCGACCTCGCCGTGCGGCGCGACCCCGCCTACCTGGCGTGGAAGTTCGCGACGCCGCCCTACGCGCGCTACACGATCGCGATCCTGCGCCGGGGCGACCGGGACGAAGGCTACGTCGTGTACCGCCACGTGCACGAGCCGCTCGGGCGCGTCACGCTGATCGTCGACTTCCTCGTGGACCCCGACGACGACGACGGCCTGCGGACGCTGCTCGGCTGGGTGGACCGCGAGGCGCGGGCGGCCGACTCCGACAAGGTCCGCTGCTTCGCCCTCCACGCCGGGTTCCGGCGCCAGCTCCGGCGGGCCGGCTACTTCGCCATCAAGTCGTCGCTCGAGCTCGTCGTGAAGGTCAACGCGCTGGACGTACCGGCGTCCTTCTACGAGCAGACCGACCGCTGGCACGTCACGCTCGGCGACAGCGACTACGACCGGTAGCGCTCCAAGGGGCGCGACGGCACGAGGTACGACCATGAAGATCGCAGACGACGTGGCACGCGACATCGGGGCGGCGATGAAGGCCCGGGACCAGGCCAGGCTCGCGCCGCTGCGCATGCTCAAGACGGCGCTGGTCAACCGCGAGGTGGAGCGGGGCCGGCCGCTCGACGACGCCGAGGAGCGCCAGGTCGTGGCCGGCCTGGTCAAGCAGCGCCGCGACTCCATCGAGCAGTTCCGGCAGGGCGGGCGCACGGACCTGGCCGAGCGCGAGGAGGCCGAGATCGGCGTCCTCGAGACGTACCTGCCGCCGGCGGCGGACCCGGCGGTCATCGACCGCGCGATTGCCGAGGCGATTGCCGAAGCGGGCGCGGCCGGGCCGAAGGACCTCGGCCGGGTGATGAAGGCGCTGATGCCGAAGCTCGCCGGCCAGACGGTCGACGGGCGCGCGGTCAACGAGGCCGTCCGCCGCAAACTGAGCGAAACCTCGCAGTAGCGGCGGCCTCCGCGTTTTGCGCAAACTTTTTGCGCGCGCCGTCGTCTAACCGTTCAGAAGGCACGATAGAGCCTCTCATCCATCCTCCGGAAGGGTCCCGCGGGCAACCGCGGGACCTTTCTTTTTGGCCCCCTTTTATCCGACCGACGGCCGTGTGATACGCTGGCGTCGTCGCCATGCCTGGCTGGCCGTTCCACCGCGCGTGCAAGGCTCCCGCTCGCACGGCCCGGCATCCGGGCGACCGTCCGGCGCCTCCACCCTCCCTTCGCTCATGAGCACCCGTCTCGCCCGTTCTGCGGGCCTCGTTGGCGCCGCCACGATGACCAGTCGCCTCCTGGGCGTGGCGCGCGAGTTGGTCCTCGCCGCGCTCTTCGGCGCGGGCGACTCGATGGACGCCTTCTTCGTGGCGTTCCGGATCCCCAACCTCGTGCGGGATCTCTTCGCCGAGGGGGCGATGAGCGCGGCCTTCGTCCCGACCTTCACGCGGTACCTCACGTCGAAGGGGCGCGACGAGGCGTGGCGGCTGGGCAACCTCGTCGTCTCGACGCTGCTCGTCGTGACGGGCGCCCTGGCGCTCGGCGGCATCGTCTTCGCGCGGCCGCTCGTGCACCTGCTGGCGGCCGACTACGCGTCGGTGCCCGACAAGCTCGAGCTGACGGTCCGCCTGACCCGCATCATGCTGCCGTTCCTCACCACGGTCGCGGTCGCCGTGGCCATGATGGGGATGCTGAACTCGCTCCGGCGCTTCTTCGTGCCGGCGCTGTCGCCCGCGATGTTCAACGTGGCGACGATCGCGGCGGCGTTCCTGCTGGTGCCGCTGATGGCGCCGCTCGGCCTCGAGCCGATCGTGGCGATCGCCATCGGGGCGCTGCTCGGCGGCGTCGGCCAGATCCTCATCCAGTGGCCGGTGCTCCGGCGGGAGGGCTACCGGTTCCGCTTCCGGCTGGACACGAAGGACGAGGGCCTGCGGGAGATCCTGCTGCTCATGGGCCCGGGCACGCTGGGGCTCGCCGCCGTGCAGATCAACGTGGTGGTGAACACGATCCTCGCGACCGGGCAGGGCACCGGCGCGGTGTCGTGGCTGAACTACGCCTTCCGCCTGATGTACCTGCCGATCGGGCTGTTCGGCGTGTCGATCGCGACGGCCGCGCTGCCGGAGCTGGCGCGGCACGCCGCCGACGACGACCTGCCCGGGATGCGGCGCACGCTCTCGAGCGGGCTGCGCATGATGCTGATGCTCAACGTGCCGGCGACCGTCGGGCTGATCGCGCTCGCGTCGCCGGTGGTCGCCATGCTGTTCGAGCGCGGGCGGTTCGCGCTCGACCACAGCACCGGCCCGACGGCGGCGGCGCTGATGTTCTACGCGCCGGGCCTGCTCGGGTACTCGGCGGTGAAGCTGGCGTCCCCGGCGTTCTACGCGCTGCGCGACAGCCGGACGCCCGTGCTGGTGAGCGTGGCCTCGGTCATGGTCAACCTCGTCCTCAACATCACGCTGGTCCGGGTGATCGGCTATCGGGGGCTGGCGCTGGGCACGGCGCTGGCCGCGATCTTCAACGCCTCGATGCTGCTGTGGCTGCTCTCGCGCCGCCTGAACGGGCTCGAGGGGCGCCGCGTCGCGATCGCGTTCGGCAAGATCGTGCTGGCGTCGCTCGTCATGGGCGCCGCCGCGTACGGCACCGAGGCGTGGCTGCACGGGCCGCTGCCCGGCAACGGGCTGCTCTTCAAGGCCGTCCGCGTCTTCGGCTCGATCGGCATCGGCATGCTCGTGCTGGTCGCCTGCGCGAAGCTCCTCCGTCTCGAGGAGCTGGAGCAGGCCATGCGGCGCGTGCTGAGCCGCTTCGCGCCGACGGCCGGCCGCGCCTGATCACCACCATCCCGACGGGGGTGCACTGCATGCGAGCGCGCGCGCTGTCCGCCCTGCCGCCGACCATCCTGCTGCTCGCCACGGCGCACCTGGTGGTCGACGGCTACGCGAACATCTACGCGCCGCTCCTGCCTCTGCTGATCCCGCGGCTGGGCCTGTCGCTCGCCGCCGCCGGCACGCTGGCGATGCTCTTCCAGGTGGCCGGCTCGGTGTCGCAGCTGGGCTTCGGGTGGCTGGCCGACCGCTGGCGGCCCCGCGTGCTCCTCACGGTCGGCCCCATCGTCGCCGTGATCGCGCTGAGCGCCATCGGCTGGTCCAGCTCGACGGCCATGCTCGCGGCGGCGCTCGTCGTGGGCGGTCTCGGCTCGGCGGCGTTCCATCCGCCGGCGGCCGTGGCGGCGCACCGGCTCGGCGGCCCGCGGCCGGGCTTCGCCATGTCGGTCTACGTCACCGGCGGCACGCTGGGCTTCTCGCTCGGACCGCTGTTCTTCGCGCCGATGACCGAATGGCTGGGCCTCGCGTGGACGCCGGCGATGGCGCTGCCGGGTCTGGTGGTGCTCGCGGTCTTCCTGCGCCGGGCGCCGGCCGTGGTTGCGGTGCCCGAGGCCGCGCGCAGCGGGCTGCGGGCGCTGCGCCCGTACGCGCGGCCCCTGACGCTGCTCTACCTGATCGCGGTCATGCGCACGCTGACGGGTCTGTGCCTGACGACCTACGTCCCGGTGCTCCTGACGGGCCGCGGGATGAGCCTGGCCGAGGCCGGCTCGGCGTTCGCGCTGTACCTGCTCGCCAGCGGCGCCGGCGGCTTTCTCGGCGGGGCCGTCGCCGACCGGCTCGGTCCGCGGCGCGTGATCCTGGCGTCGCTCGCCGCCGCCACGCCGTTCCTCGTCGTCGCGCCCCTGCTCACGGGCGGCTGGTTCGTCGTGGTGATCGCGGTGGGCGGCTTCTTCCTGCTGGCCACCCAGCCCGTGACCGTCACCTTCGGGCAGATGCTCGCGCCGGTGAGCGCGGGCACGGTGGCGTCGCTCATGATGGGGGCGGCCTGGGGCACGGCCGGTCTCGCGGTGCCGCTCGTGGGCCTGCTGGCCGACCGCATCGGCCTCGAGGCGGCCCTCATGTGGGTGGCGGCCGTGCCGCTGCTCGGCGTCCTGTGCGCGATCCCGCTCCCCGCGCGCGTCCCCGCGCCCGCCGGCCCGCCCGCGGCGGCCTGAGGCGCGAGACGGTGTGGTACGATGGACCGTCCATCGCACCCCGACTCAGCCGATGCGCCGCAACCCGCGTTACGCCTCCTCGGTCTCCTATACCTTCGGTCCGGGCCCGGTCTCGCCCGCCGTGAAGGCCCTGATCTGGGCCAACGTCGCCGTGTACGTGCTCACCTGGCTGTTCCCGAGCCTCGTGCTGCTGCTCGGGCTGGAGCCGCCGGCGGTGTTCGAGCGGCTGTGGATCTGGCAGCCGGCCACCTACATGTTCGTGCACGGCGGCACGATGCACATCCTCTTCAACATGCTCGCGCTCTGGATGTTCGGCGTCGAGCTGGAGCGGATGTGGGGCACGCGGTTCTTCCTGCGCTTCTACGCGGTCACGGGCCTCGGGGCCGCGGCCACGACGCTGGCCTGGTCGATGCTGCCGCTGCCGGGCGCCACGGCCATCTACTACGGCGTGACCATCGGCGCGTCGGGCGCCATCTACGGCCTGCTGCTGGCGTTCGGGCTGTACTTTCCGGAGCGCCCGATCCTGATGTTCCTGCTCTTCCCGATCCCCGCGAAGTACTTCGTCATCCTCATGGGCGCGCTGACGTTCATGTCGTCGGTCGGCGCCGGCGCGGGCGGCTCGGTCGCGCACACGGCCCACCTGGGCGGTCTCGTGGTCGGCTACCTGTACCTGCGCGGCCCCAAGGGCCTCGTGGCCGAGGTGAAGTACCGCTATCTGCGCTGGAAGATGGCGCGGCTGCGCCGCAAGTTCGACGTGGTGTCAGGCGGCCGCCGCGACGACTCGAACCGCCGCGTGCACTGATTGGATCGGCAGGGCCCCCGCGCCGCTCACCCCCGCGTCGGCTGGTAGGCCATCTGTCTCAGCAGGGCGATGCGCTTCGCCATGGGCGGATGGGTGGCGAAGACGTCCGACCAGCGCCCTTCCTTGAGCCCCACCCGCTTGCCGAGCGGGTCGGCGATGCAGAGGTGGGCGGCGCCCTGCTTGATGCTCTTGGTCGGCTCCGCGTGCGACTCGATGCGCTCGAGCGCGTCGGCGAGCGCCCCGGGGTTGCGTGTCAGCTCGGCGCCCGAGGCGTCGGCCAGGTATTCCCGCTGGCGGGACACCGCCATGGCGAGCATCTGCGCCGCGATCGGCGCCAGGACGATGGCGACGATCCAGGCGACGAGCGCGATCGCCATCACGACGCCGCCGCCCCCGTCCCGGTCGCGGCCGCGCCGGCCGCCGCCGATCCCGCCGAACCACATCATGCGCCGCGACCAGTCCGCGAGCAGGACCACGGCGCCGACCAGCGCCGCGATGATCATCATGAGCCGGATGTCGTAGTTGCGGATGTGGCTCATCTCGTGCGCGACGACGGCCTGCAGCTCGTCGCGGTCGAGCGCGCCGAGCAGCCCGCGCGTGACGGCAATCGACGCGTGCTCGGGGTCCCGGCCCGTGGCGAACGCGTTGGGGTCGTCGTCGGGCACGACGTAGACGTGCGGGCGCGGCAGGCCCGACGCGATGGCCATCTCGTCCACGACGTTCTGGAGCTGGCGGAGCTTGAGCTTGTCCGTCTCGCCGGCGCGCTCGGCCAGCTGCGCCAGCGGGACCGCGTGGGTGGAGCCGAGCACGGCCTTGTCGCCGTGGAAGTAGCCGACGGCCGCCGACCCCGTGCCGAAGGCGAGCGCCACGAGGCCGCCAATCGGCACGAAGCCGTGGCGGCTCCCCATCATGAAGGCGTCGAAGCCGAGGCCGAGGAGCACGAAGAACGCGATGAACACGCCCATCACGAGGATCGTGCGCCGGCGGTTCGACGCCTGCTGCTCGAGGAGGTTCATAGGTTCAGGGGCCGGCCGCCTTCGCTCTTCGAGCTTCGGCGAGCCCGCCGGAGCCCTGGCGAAGGCGGGAGGCCGGTCTACTTGAGCGACAGGTCGACGTTGGGCACGGCCCGCTCCGACGGCTCCTCGATCGCGAACAGCTCGGACGGCTTGAACCCGAAGGTCGAGGCCATCAGGTTGGACGGGAAGGTCTGCTGCGCCGTGTTGAACTTCGTCGCGATGTCGTTGTAGAACTGGCGCGCGAACGAGATCTTGTTCTCGGTGGTGGTCAGCTCCTCCTGCAGGGCCTTCACGTTCTCGTTCGACTTGAGCTGCGGGTAGTTCTCGGCCACGGCGAACAGCCGGCCGAGCGCCTGGGTCAGCTCGCCCTCCTTGCGCCCCGCGTCGGCCGGCCCGGTGGCCGACACCGCCCGGGCGCGGGCCTCCATCACCTTGGTGAGGGTGGTCTGCTCGAACTCCATCGCGCCCTTCACGGTGTTCACCAGGTTGGGGATGAGATCGTGCCGGCGCTTGAGCTGCACGTCGATCTGGCGCCAGCCGTTCTGCGTCTGGTTGCGCAGGCCGATGAGGCGGTTGTACACGGCAATCGCCCAGAACACCAGCACCGCCGCCAGCCCGATCAGGACCAGGAGACCCGTCATGGTTGCATCCTTCGTCTGAAGGCGGCCTCGGCCGCCACGGTCACCGAGCGCCGCGCCGCGCTACAACAGGCTCGTCACGTATCCGCCGTCGACCTGGATGGTGGCGCCCGTCAGGTACGCCGCCCGATCCGACGCCAGGAACGCCACGACGTCGCCGAGCTCGCCCGGCTCGCCCATCCGCCCCAGCGGAATGCGCTGGATCGTTCGCCGCGCGATCTCCGCCGGCTCGACCCCTTCGCGCCGCGCCGCCGCCTCCTGGAGCGCCGTCACGCGGTCGGTCCGCGTGTAGCCGGGCGCGACGCAGTTGACCAGCACGCGGTCGGCGGCCACCTCGTTGGCCAGCGTCTTCGACAGCCCGACGACCGCGGCGCGCAGCGCGTTCGAGAGCACGAGCGACGCGATGGGCTGCTTCACCGACACCGACGTGATGTTGATGATGCGCCCGCCGCCGCGCCGCCGCAAGTGCGGCAGCGCCGCCCGGCTCAGCCGCACGACGCTCATCAGCAGCAGGTCCACCGCCCGGGCCCAGTCCTCGTCGTCGAGCGACTCGAACGGCCCGCTCTTCGGCCCGCCCGCGTTCGTCACCAGGACGTCGAGACCGCCGAAGCGCGCGACAGTCGTCTCGACCAGGCGCGTGATGTCCGCGGCGACGGCGACGTCGGCGACGACCGGCAGCACCTCCGAACCGGTCGCGGCCGCGATCGCGCCGGCGGTCTGGCGGAGCCGCGCCTCGTCGCGGGCGCAGATCGCCACGCGCGCGCCCTCGCGCGCCAGCGCCTCGGCCGACGCCCGGCCCAGCCCCTTGCTGGCCGCCGTCACCAGCGCGACCTTTCCGTCCAGCCCTGTCTGCACCGTGAAGACCTATCGGTGGAAGTAGTCGTCGGTCTTGTCCAGCCAGTCCTGCCGGATCGGGCTGAACACGTCCACCTCGAACGTATCGTCGAGCGCCTCGGCCTGGTGCTCGACCCACGACGGGATGTGCAGGATCTCGCCCTCGCGCACCGTGATCTCCTCGCCACCGATGAGGAATCGCAGCGCGCCCTGCAGCACGTAGGTCATCTGCTCGCTCTCGTGCGAATGCATCGGCACGAGCGCGCCCTTCTTGAGGTAGATCTGCGCGATCATCTCGCGCGCGCCCGTCACGATCTTGCGCGAGATCATCTCGGTGACCTTCTCGAGCTCGAGTTCGTCCCACCGATACAGGCTCACCGCCCGGTTCTCCGCCATGCCGAGGTCCTCCCTGCCGCGTCGCGCGTGGTTTCCTTCGAATTATAGCGTGGATTCCGGCCCGCGCCCGCCGGGCACGCGGCCCGTCCGGATCGCCGCCCGATGGTATAATTTCCGGAAGCCTCACGGCATTTTCCACCTTTCGAGGAGACCGCCCGCATGAAGGGTCCGGCTGTGAACAACGGCGAGGTGGCTCGCGCACCGCGCGAGCGCGGCAGGACGTACGACGGCCTGTCGGCCGACCAGCTGCGGCGCCTCTACCGGACAATGCTGCTGTCGCGGCGTCTCGACGACCAGGAGATCCAGCTGAAGAACCAGAGCCTGATCTTCTTCCAGATCAGCGGCGCGGGGCACGAGGCGATCCTCGCGGCGGCCGGGCATGGTCCTCAAGCCCGGCTACGACTGGTTCTACCCCTACTATCGCGACCGCGCGCTCTGCCTCGCGCTCGGCGTCACGCCGCTCGAGATGCTGCTCGCCGTCGGTGGGCGCCAAGGACGACCCGAGCTCGGGCGGCCGGCAGATGCCGTCGCACTGGGGCCACCGCGCCCGGCACATCGTGTCGCAGTCGAGCCCGACGGGCACGCAGTGCCTCCAGGCGGTCGGCTGCGCCGAGGCCGGCCTGATCTGCCGCGGGGCTCGACGGCGGCCCGACGGCGAGGCGCCGCGGTTCGAGAAGGACGAGGTCGTGTACGTGTCGCTCGGCGACGGCACCACGAGCGAGGGCGAGTTCTGGGAGTCGCTCAACACCGCGTGCACCAAGCGCCTCCCCGTCGTCTTCCTGGTCGAGGACAACGGCTACGCGATCTCGGTGCCGGTCGAGGTGCAGACGCCCGGCGGCGACGTCGCGGCGCTCGTCCGCGGCTTCCCCGGCCTGCACGTCGATCGACGTGGACGGCACCGACGCCGTGAAGAGCTACGCGCGATGCGCGAGGCGGTCGCCTACGCCCGCGCCGCGCAAGGGCCCCGCGCTCGTGCACGCGAACGGTGGTCCGGCCCTACTCGCACTCGCTGTCCGACGACGAGCGGCTCTACAAGACCGCCGGCGCGAGCGCGGCCGAGGAGGCGACGCGCGACCCGATCACGCACCTGCGGGCAGTTCCTCCTCGCCGAGGAGCTGGCCACCGAGGCCGACCTGACGGCGCTCGCGGCCGAGATCGACCGCGAGCTCGCCGCCGCGGCGGACGAGGCGGTGAAGGCCGCCAAGCCGTCGCCCGACTCGGTGGAGCTCTACGTCTACTCGCCGGACGTCGACCCGACGTCGGCGGCGTTCGACACCCCGGCCGCGCCCGACGGCAAGCCCGACACGATGGTGGCCGCCATCAACCGCACCCTCAAGGACGAGATGGCGCGCGAACCCGCGGATCGTCGTCTTCGGCGAGGACGTGGCCGACTGCAGCCACGAGGCGAGCCTCGACGAGGTGTCCGGGCAAGGGCGGCGTGTTCAAGGTGACGCACGGCCTGCAGCGGGCCTTCGGCAGCCGACCGCGTGTTCAACTCGCCGCTCGCCGAGGCCAACATCGTCGGCCGCGCCGATCGGCATGGCGACGCGCGGGCTGAAGCCGGTCGTCGAGATCCAGTTCTTCGACTACATCTGGCCGGCCATGATGCAGATGCGCGACGAGATGTCGATGCTGCGCTACCGGTCGAACAACACGTGTCCTGCCCGATGGTGGTGCGCACGGCCATCGGCGGCTACCTGCGCGGCGGCGCGCCGTACCACAGCCAGTCGGGCGAGAGCATCTTCGCGCACTGCCCCGGCATCCGCATCGCGTTCCCGTCGAACGCGCAGGACGCCGCCGGGCTGCTGCGGACGGCCATCCGCTGCGACGACCCGGTGATGTTCCTCGAGCACAAGCACCTGTACCGCCAGACCTACAACAAGGGCGCCCTATCCGGGCGCCGACTACATGATGCCGTTCGGCAAGTCCGCCGTGCGGCGCGAGGGCACCGACCTGGTGGTCATCACCTGGGGCGCGCTCGTGCAGCGCAGCGCTGCTCGCGGCGCAGCAGGCCGAGAAGGACGGGATCAGCGTCATGGTGGTCGACCTGCGCACGATCGCGCCCGTCGACTGGCAGGGCATCGCGGACGCCGTCACGCGGACGAACCGCGTGATCATCGCCCACGAGGACCAGCTGACCTGCGGCTTCGGCGCCGAGCTCGCCGCGCGCATCGCCGACGAGCTCTTCGACCAGCTCGACGCGCCGGTCCGGCGCGTGGCGGCGCTCGACACGCCGGTCGCCTACTGCCCGGACCTCGAAGAGGCGATCCTGCCGCAGACGGCCACCGTGCTCCAGGCCATCCGGGATCTGGTGAAATACTAGGTGGGTCCTGCCGGGGCCGCCTGCTCGGGCCCTTATGACGCGCAGCCGCCGCCTGCTCGCCGCGCTCGCCCTGGCCGCCGCCGGCGTGCCCGCGTCCGGGCGCGCCCGGGTGCAGGTGCTCGACTCGGCTGGCGGGCTGCCCGCCTTCATCGCCGGCGCCTTCAGGGATCCCGGCGGGTACGCCGAGGACCGCGAGGGGCGGACCTACGTCTTCGACCGCGGCGGGCACACCGTCTACCGGGTGGACGCCGCCGCCACGGCCGCCCGGCCCATCGTGACCATCGGCGGCGAGCCGGGGCGCATCCTCGACGCCAGCTCGTTCGCGCTCGAGCCGAACGGCACCTTCGTCGTCGCCGACGCGCCCAACGGCGTCGAGCGCATCCAGATCTTCCGCCCCGACGGCGTGCCGATCGGCGGCTTCTCGCTGCCAGGCCGCGCCGCGCCGCGTGTGAGCCTGGGTGATCTCGTGCTGAGCGGCGTCGGCGCGATCGCGTACACGGGCCGCGCGATTCTCGTCAGCGAGCCCGAGTCCGGCTCGCTCATCACGGAATACACGCTGTCGGGCCGCGCCTTCCGGTCGATCGGCCGGCTGCGCGAGACGGGACACGACGAAGACCGCGACCTGCGGATCGCGCTGAACGCGGGCCTGCCGCTGGCGGCGCCGTCGGGCGGGTACTATTTCGTGTTCCAGGCGGGCGTGCCGATGTTCCGCCGCTACGCGCAGGACGGCCGGCTGCTGTACGAGCGCCACATCGAGGGGCCCGAGGTGGATCCGCTCGTCCAGGGGCTCCCCACCACGTGGCCCCGGCGCCGATTCCGCGACGTCGAGATGCCGCTCGTGCCCCCGACCGTGCGGACCGCCGCCGTCGATCCGGACGGCCGGCTGTGGGTCTCGCTGACGGTGCCCTACACCTACGTGTACGACGCGTCGGGCGACAAGATCCGCACGTTACAGTTCCGCGGCGCCGGCCTCCTGTCGCCGGCGACCTTCTTCTTCCCCGACCGCCACCGCCTGCTCGTATCGCCCGGCTGCTTCGAGTTCAGGGTCGACTGAGCACGCTCCGCACGGCGCCCGTCAGCTCCTCCGGCATGCACGGCTTCGTGACGAAGGCGTTCCAGCCCGCGTCCCGCTCCCGCGCCGCCGGGAACCCGCTCAGCGCGACGATCGGGATGGCGCGCGTGGCCGGCTCGCCGCGCAGGCGCGCGATCGTCTCGAAGCCGTCGAGGACCGGCAGGCTCAGGTCCAGCACGATCGCGTCGGGCGCCAGGGCGGCGGCGGCGCGCAGCGCCTCGGCGCCGTCGGCGGCCTCCTCCACGCGAAAACCGTCCAGGCGCAGGTAGGCCGCGTACATCTCCCGCGCATCGTCGTAGTCCTCGACGAGCAGCACGAGCGGCGCGCCGGAAGCGGGCGTCGTCACGGGTGCTCCGCCCTCAGCTCTCGCTTGAGGATCTTGCCCGTCGGCCCGATCGGCAGGCGATCGCGGAACTCGATCCGGCGGGGGTACTTGTAGGCCGCGAACTGCTCCTTGCACCACGCCAGGAGCTCGACTTCGGTCAGCGACACGTCCGGCTTCCGCACGACGACGGCCAGGATCTCCTCGCCCAGGCGGTCGTCGGGCACGCCGATGACGGCGGCCAGCGAGACCGCGGGGTGCGTCAGGAGCACCTCCTCCAGCTCGCGGGGATAGACGTTCATGCCGCCGCGCAGGATCAGGTCCTTCTTGCGGTCCACGATCGACAGGTAGCCCTCGGCGTCGAACATGCCGATGTCGCCGGTGTGGAACCACCCGTGGCGCATGACCTCCTCGGTCGCCTCGGGCCGCTTGTAGTAGCCCTTCATCACGTTGTGGCCGCGAACGACCACCTCGCCGGGTTCGCCGACGGGCACGGGACGGTCGCGGTCGTCCACGCAGCGGATCTCGACGCCGTGGAGCGGCTGGCCGACCGTGCCGGGCTTCGACGGCCGCGTGAGGTGGTTGAACGCCGCCACGGGCGAGGTCTCGGACAGGCCGTAGCCCTCGAGTACGCGAACGCCGAACATGCGCTCGAACTCCTGCATGACGGCCACGGGCATCGGCGCGCCGCCCGACATGCACAGGCGCAGGTGCTTCCTGAAGGGCGCCGGGTCGAGCCCGTTCGCCCGCACGTGCTGCAGCAGCGCCCAGTACATGGTCGGCACGCCGATCCAGAAGTTCGCGCGGTCGCGGTCGATGACCTTCAGGACGGTCGCCGGGTCGAAGCGCGGCACCAGAGTGAGAGCGAGCCCGCCGATCAGGCTGGCGACCATCTGCGCCACCTGGCCCGTCGAGTGGAACAGCGGCAGCGTGATGAGCGACACGTTGGTCCCGTCCACGCGCGCGTCGATCATCGGCGCCATCAGATCCCGGGAGACGGCGCCGTTCATCCAGATGTTGAAGTGCGTGAGCTCCGCGCCCTTCGGCTGCCCGCTCGTGCCCGACGTGTAGAGGATGACCGCCGTGTCGTCCGGCTGGGTGGGGCACGTCTCGAAGCGGTCCGGCTGGCCGGCGATGAGCTGCCAGATCGTCCGCGCGCGCTCGACGGGCGCGGCCGCGGCGGGGTCCGCCGTCATCACCACCAGCTTCGCGCAGCCGGGCACCTCGTCACACGCCTGCCGGGCCATCCGCGCCATGGGCAGCTCCGGCGTGCCCTCGAACACGAAGAGCGCGCGGGCGTCGCTGTCCCGCAGGTGGTACGCGATCTCGCGGGGCTTGAACAGGACGTTCAGGGGCACGACGACGGCGCCGGCCTTCAGGATGCCGAAATAGACGATGGGAAAGAACGGCAGGTTGGGACACGCGAGCGCCACGTGGTCGCCCGGCTGGATGCCCAGAGCGACCAGCCCGTTCGCGACCTGGCAGGCCAGCGCGTTCAGCTGCCCGTAGGTGAACCGGCGGTCGTCGAGCGCCACGGCCGGACGGTCGGGCGTCTGCGCCGCGTGGTGCTCGATGATCGAGGACAGGTTGAGCGGAGCGGCCGCGTGCCGGGTCATCGCGCCTCCGCCCTTCTTCTACTACAGACGGAGGCGCGACGTCGAGGCGGCCCCGCGGCTACTTCAACGTCTTCAGGAAGGCGCGCGCCTTGTCGGTGTCGAGCAGGCGCAGCCGGTCGATGGCGAGCGTGCGTACCGACTCGTTCGGATCGGTCTTCGCGATCCGGATCAGCTCGTCGTCGGCCTCCGCGTTGAAGAGCGCCGTGACGAGTTGCTCCTTCAGGTCGGACGAGCCGGCCTTCCCGTACAGCGTCGCGAGCTGTGCGCGACCGCCGGCCCGCCCGAGCGCCAGGATGGCCTGGTCGCGCAGGACGACGTTGGACTCTTTGGTCACGATCTGCTCGAGGGCGCCGGCGTCGCGCCGCCAGCCGAGCACGCGCACGACCTGCTGCTTCACCGGCGAGCTGCCGCCGGCGTAGACGACGAGCAGCTGCTGGTTGACGTCCGGCCCGCCGAAACGCCCGAGCTCGCGCACGGCGGCCGCGCGGATCCGCTCGGGCCCGTCCTTGGCCACCTGCAGCAGCGTCCCCTGCGCGTCGGCGCGACGCGACTGGGCCAGGACGAAGAGCGCGCGGCGCGCCTCGGCCACGTTGCCCTCGGTCATGACGATCTTCCGGAGGATGGGAATCACCTTTTCCGCGTCGGTGTCCATCAGCGTGCCGAGCGCCTGGATGCGCAGGTCCGTGTCCGACATCACCGGCGGGACCGGCGGCGCGGGTGGCGCCGGGGGCGCCGGGGGCGCGGGCATCGCCGGCAGGGCCGGCGGCGCCGGGGACGCCGGCGGGGCCGGCCGCGCGGGCGGGGCGGGTGGCGCGGGCGCGGCGGGTGGTGCGGGTGGCGCCGGCGGCTCCGCGAGCGGCCACAGCAGATTGTCGCGCCGCAGCTGATACGCGATCTCGATCCGCAGCGCGTTGGCGGGGCTCGTCCAGCGGCTCTTCGGGTACCGGCTCGTCAGCCGGTCGATGGTCCCGAGCGCCGACGCCGAGTCGCCGTGGTGATACAGGCTGTGGGCCAGCCAGAACATCGCCTCGTCCGGCGCCGGCTCCTTGGGGTCGTCGAGGGCCGCGCGCAGCTCGTCGATCGCCTGCGCCCAGCGCTCGTCGGCGATGTAGTCCTTGGCCCGCGCCAGGTGCTGCGAGTCGGGCGCCGCCGTGACGGGCGCGGCGAGCGACAGCACGAGCGCCGCCGCAGCCGCCGCGACGGGAATCCAGCGTGCCGAGACCCGCGTGAGATGCCGAGTGATGGTGGTCATGCTCCGTTCCCCGACGGCCGCGCCCCGGTGGCCGGCCGTGCCGTGTCCGTCCGGTCGATCGTGCCGATGACCTCGATCTTCACGAGGAGGTCGCGCTTGTCGATGAGCGACTGCAGCCGCGCCAGCGCGCCCGGGTCGGCGTCGTCGCTGAGCGAGGTCTGCAGCAGCACGACCTCGAGGTCGCCCAGGACGCCCGCCAGTCCGTCGAGCCCCTGCTGGCGGGCGATCAGGCGGTACTGCGTCGTGTCGGGCAGCATGGCCGACGCCAGACCGCGCTCGTAGCGCCAGTCGGCCGGCCGCGCCCCGTGCGGGTCCTTCGTCGCCAGCCCGAACAGCACGAGCTTCGAGCGCTCGAGGTGCTGCTCGGCCAGCGCCTCGAAGGCGCCCTCCGGTGACGCCGCCTCGGCCGTGCGCGCGGGCTCGGCCGGATGGCCGGCCCGCTCCCACCGGCGGCCGGCCAGCACGGCGATCGTGACGAGCGCGAGCAGGGCCGCGATCTTCAGCGCCGGCCCGATCGCCGCGCGCCAGGCCCCGTCGCGGCCGGCGGTCCGCGCCTCGAGCCGATCCATGAACGACGTCCAGTCGCCGTCCGGCGGCCCGGCGACCCGCGGCTGCGCGGCGAGCGCGCCGGCGATCGTCTCGAGATCGGCGAGGGCGGCCCGGCACGCCTCGCAGGCCTCCAGGTGCGCCTCGAACCGCGCCCGCTCGGCGGGCTCGAGCTCCCCGTAGAAATGCTGCTCGACGACGCCCTGCTCGTGGAACCCGCAGGTCATGACGATCGCTCCTCGGCCGGCCGCGCGTCGCGCAGGATGTCGCGCAGGCGGTGCACGGCCGCGTGCAGCTGCCGCTTCACGGTGCCCTCGGCCAGGCCCAGCGCGCGCGCGATCTCGATGAGCTTCAGCCCCTCGAAGTGCCGCATGCCGAAGATCAGCCGCTGGCGCGGCGGCAGCCGGTCGATGGCGGCCTTCAGGGTGGCCCCCAGCTCGCCCGCGTACGCCCGCTCCTCGGGATCGGGCTCGCCCGTCGAGTGGTTCCTCAGCGTGAACTCGTCGTCCGTCTCGAGCGGTGCGTGCCGCCGGCGGTGGTCGATGCAGGCATTCATGGCAATCCGATAGAGCCAGGAGGTGAACTGCGCGTCCTGGCGGAAGCGCTGCAGGGAGCGGTGCACCTTGATGAACACTTCCTGGGCGATGTCGTCCGCGTCGTGATGGTTGCCGGCGAACTGGTACGCAACGCGGTACACCATGGTCCGATGCCGTTCCACCAGCGTCTGGAAGGCGACGCGGTCGCCCTGCGCCGCGAGCGGGATGAGCTGGGCGTCGTCCATCGAGTGTCCCGATCGGAGGCCGGAGACGCCTGAGCCGGTCCCGCCAACCCGCCGGGAGGCCGCAGGCCGCGCCGACTCATCGTACACGGAAGAGCCAGGCCGGTCAGAGGCCGCCACCGCCGCGAATGGTCCGGCTCGGGACACCCGGCTCACGTCACCCATAGGACGTTCGGGGGGGCCAGGGGGTTGATCTGGGCTTGGGGCTTGGGGCTTGGGGCTTGCGGCTTGGTCCCAGCCCCCGGCCTCTGGCCTCCGGCCCCTGGCCTCCGGCCTGTGATGGCCCTTGCCCCGCCGAAGCGCGGTGCGCGAAGGCGGGTATACTGGAAGGATGCCCCATCGCCCGAAAGCTGCGCCGGGGGTGGCCAACCCGCTCCGGCGCAACGTC
The DNA here is from genome assembly GCA_963812185.1 of uncultured Acidobacteriota bacterium. Lineage (GTDB taxonomy): Bacteria > Acidobacteriota > Vicinamibacteria > Vicinamibacterales > JAHECP01 > JAHECP01. Next base: position 419,288 of record CAWEUE010000004.1, on the reverse strand, counting down.
GCCATCATCGCCCACGTCGATCACGGCAAGACGACCCTGGTGGACGGGTTGTTCCAGCAGAGCGGGGTGTTCCGCGCCAACGAGCGGGTCGTCGAGCGCGCCATGGACAGCAACGAGCTGGAGCGCGAGCGCGGGATCACGATCCTGGCGAAGAACACGTCGGTCCGCTACCACGACATGGTGATCAACATCGTGGACACGCCGGGCCACGCCGACTTCGGCGGCGAGGTCGAGCGGACGCTGTCGATGGTGGACGGCGTGATGCTGCTGGTGGACGCCTCGGAGGGCCCGCTGCCGCAGACGCGCTTCGTGCTGCACAAGGCGCTGGAGCGGCGGCTGCCGCCGATCGTGGTCATCAACAAGATCGACCGGCCGGACGCGCGGGCGGCCGAGGTGCTGAACGAGATCTACGACCTCTTCATCGATCTCGACGCGACCGAGGAGCTGCTCGACTTCCCGGTGCTGTACACGAACGCCAAGGCGGGCCAGGCGAGCGCCGTCGGCCGACGCCCCGGGCCGCGACCTCCAGCCGCTTGTTCGAGGCCATCGTTCAGCACGTGCCGCCGCCGCGGGGCGACGCCGACGCGCCGCTGCAGATCCTCGTCGCCAACCTCGACGCGAGCGACTACGTGGGCCGCATCGCGGTGGGCCGGATCTTCAACGGCCGGGTGAAGATCGGCGACATGGTCTCGGTGGCGAAGCTGACCGGCACGATGCAGCAGACGCGCGTGACGAAGCTCATGGCGTTCGAGGGCCTGAAGCGCGTGGACATCGAGTCGGCCGCGGCGGGCGACATCGTCTGCCTCGCCGGCATCGAGGACATCACGATCGGCGAGACCATCACGGACTTCGAGCACCCGGATCCGATTCCGCCGATGGCGATCGACGAGCCGACCGTGTCGATGATCTTCGGCGTGAACACGTCGCCGATGGCGGGCCGCGAGGGCCGTTACGTGACGTCGCGCCAGCTCAAGGACCGGCTCGACAAGGAGCTGCTGGGCAACGTGTCGATCAAGGTCGAGCCGACCGACACGCCCGAGCAGTTCAAGGTGCTCGGCCGCGGCGAGCTCCAGCTGTCCATCCTGATCGAGATGATGCGCCGCGAGGGCTACGAGCTGCAGGTGTCGCGGCCGGAGATCGTCACCAAGAACGTGGGCGGCCAGCGCGTGGAGCCGGTCGAGGAGCTGGTGATCGACGTGGCCGAGGAGTTCCAGGGCGTGGTCATCGCCCAGGTCGGCACGCGCCGTGGCACGATGACGAAGATGGTGAACCACGGCAGCGGCCGCGCGCGGCTCGAGTTCCGCATCCCGTCGCGCGGGCTGATCGGGTTCCGGTCGCAGTTCCTGACCGAGACGCGCGGCACCGGCATCATGCACCACCGCTTCTGCGCGTGGGAGCCGTGGCACGGCGCGATCCCCACGCGCGCCACCGGCGCGCTGGTCGCGGACCGCCAGGGCAAGACGACGCCCTTCGCGATCTCCAACCTGCAGGAGCGCGGCGAGATCTTCGTCGAGCCGACCACCGAGGTCTACGAGGGCATGATCGTCGGCGAGAACTCGCGCACGAAAGACCTCGACGTGAACGTGACGAAGGAAAAGAAGCAGACCAACATGCGCGCCTCGACGGCCGACGAGGCGATCCGCCTCATCCCGCCGCGCGTGCTCGGCCTCGAGCAGGCGATCGAGTTCATCAACGACGACGAGCTCGTCGAGGTCACCCCGACGAGCATCCGCCTCCGCAAGCGCATCCTCGCCGCCAACCAGCGGCCACGGCGCAGCACCGACTGACGCACGACACGCGGCCCTTCCCCACACGGCCGCGGGCAGCGACACCGCGATCGGTGGCCGGTCGGGGGCTCGCGCGGCGGGCCGCCGAGGGCCGGCTGAAGCCGGCCCCTACAGTCAACGCACGTGAGTTCCGGCCTAGTCGAGCAGCGGGTCCTTCGTCACCGCGAGCAGCGGCTGGTTCAGGAACCGTATGAGCGGCGCGATCTCGCGGAAGAGGGCGAGCAGCGTCGCGTAGAAGCGCGGGCTGGTGGCGAACGCCGGTTCGTACTCCACGCCGGCCAGGAACTGACGGAACTTCAGGTACTCCGCCGCGGGGTGGTCCGCCGGGAAGCCGCGCGGCACGCGCTGCAGCCGCTCGCCGTCGAGCCCGCCGGTCCGCCGCTTGAACGACGGTGACTCGACGATGGCGCGGAAGCGCCGGTGGTTCCGAGCCAGGTGCTCCCGGACGAGGTGCAGCTGGTGGGTCTGCGGCATGTACATGCCGCCGCCGGCCCACACCTCGGTCGGCGAGACGTGGAAGTAGAGCCCCGCCCCTTCGTGCTTCGGGAGGCCCTTCCAGGGGAAGATGGCGGCGATGTGGGTCTTGAGCGGCGTCTTGTCGGGGCTGAACCGCGTGTCGCGGTAGACGCGGTAGAGCGACACGCGCTCGGACGCAATCAGCTCCGGCGCGAAGTCGCGGAAGTCCTCGGCGAATCGCTCGATGAACGCGACCATCGGGCCGCGCACGTGCTCTTCGTAGTCGGCCTTCCGCGCCTTGAACCACTCGCGGTCGTTGTGCCGCTTGAGCGCGCGCAGGAAGGACAGGGTCTTGGGCGTGAAGCGTGGCGCAGGCATGATTCCCTATTCTAGCGCGCCCTCGCTCGGTCCCCGGACGCCGCGTGTCAACCTTGACCGCGCGCCGCCGTCAGCGGCGCGCGAGCGCTCTCAGCATCTGAATCTGGCCGGCGTGATAGACGTCGTGCGCGGCGATGCCACGGATGATCTCCAGCGGCGTCTGGCGGTGCGCCCGGCTCGGACGGCGCAGGGCCGACGCTGGCAGCGCGCGCACGACGTCGAGGAACTTCCGGTGCTCGGCCACGAGCATCCGCACATCGCGCCGCCACGCCGTGTCGTCCCCGGCCTCGCCCGCACCCGGCCGCCGGAACCAGTTGCGGCCCTTCAGAGGAAACGGGACGGTCTTGTCGCCGGTCAGTCGTCCCCGGCAGCGGTGCTTCCAGTACGCCGCGTGCACGGCAATCTCCCAGATGTTGTGGCGCCCCGGCGCCGGCCGCCACGCCGCGGCCTTCGCGTCGAGTCCTCTCAGGGATCCGCGCAGCGGCGTGCCGTGCCACGCACGGGCGTCGAACGCCTCGTGCAGCCACCCGAGCAGCAGGTCGATCTCGGCGGAAGCGGCCATCACTCGCACCTCAGGGATGTCAGCGGGTCCACGGACGCCGCGCGCCGGGCCGGCACGAAGCACGACACGAGCGCGACCAGCACGAGAATAGCGGGCACGGCGCCGAACGCCAAGGGGTCCACCGCGCCGACGCCGAAGAGCAGGCTGGCCATGAGCCGGGCAAGCCCCAGCGCGCCGAGCAGGCCGGCGCCCACGCCGGCCAGCGTCAGCCGCACGCCGCGCGCCAGCACGTGCCGCGCCACGACCGCCGGCGCCGCGCCCAGCGCGAGGCGGATGCCGATCTCCCGCGTCCGCTCGGTCACGAAGAACGCCATGAGGCCGTAGATGCCCACGACGGCGAGCAACAGCGCGCCGAGCGCCAGCACGAAGAGCGTGCTGGAGATGGCCGTCTGCGGCAGGAGGAACTCCTGCACGACGTCGGCCAGCGATCGAATCTGGACGAGCGGCAGGTTGCGATCGACGCGCCAGATCGCGTCGCTCACCGCCGGCGCGAGCGAACCGGGCTCGCCCGTCGTGCGCGCCAGCACGCGCAGGTACCGCGTGGAGACCTGCGCCTCGGGGAAGAAGATCTCCGCGCCGGCCGACGCCGCCATGTCCTCCTGCTTCGTGTCGCCGACGACGCCGACGATGGTGACGGGACCGCCTTCCGAAAGGTCGAGACGCCGTCCGACGGCGCCGGCGTCCGGCCAGAAGCGCCGCGCCAGGGTCTCGCTCACGATCGCCACCCGCGCGGCCCCGGCGTCGTCCGCGTCCGTGAACGCGCGGCCGGCCTGGACCGGGATGCGCAGCACCGCGAAGTAGGACGGGCTCACCGACAGGCTGAGGGCGGTCGGTTTGCGACCAGACGGATCGGGATCGCGGCCGGGCACCGTGAACTCGGCGTAGTCCGTCTCGTGGTTGAGCGGCAGGTAGTTGACGGTGGCGGCAGCCTCCACGCCCGGCACGCGCGACACCTCGTCGACGACGGCGCGGTGGAACGCCGCGACGCGCGCCGGCGCGTCGTACTGCGGCGGGAGCGAGATGGTCAGCGTGAGGACGTGCGACGCGTCGAAGCCCGGGTCCACGGTCCGGAGGTTCTCGTAACTGCGCAGCATCAGCGTCGTGCCGACGAGCAACATGACCGCCATGCCGATCTCGCCGGCGACGAGCGCGGCCTGCAGCCGCAGGCCGCCGCGCGAGGTCGTCACGTGGCCGCCCGTCTCGCGCAGCGTGCGGCTGAGCCCCCAGCGGCTCGAGCGCAGCGCCGGCAGGAGGCCGAAGACGAGCGCCGTGCCGAGCGTCACGCCCAGGCTGAACAGGAGCGCCTTGCCGTCGATGGCGATCGCGCCGACACGGTACAGCTCGTCGGGAATGACCGCGCCCAGCGCGCGCACGCTCCAGGCCGCCAGCAGCACGCCGGCCGCGCCGCCGGCGAGCGCGAGCACGACGCTCTCCACGAGGAACTGGCGGATCAGCCGCCGGCGCGACGCGCCGAGCGCGGCCCGCACCGCGACCTCGCGGGAGCGGCCGAGCGCGCGGCCCACCAGCAGGCTGGCCACGTTCGCGCACGCGATGAGCAGCACGAACAGGTTGGCCGCGCCGAGCACGACGGCCATCATGCGGAAGATGTCGTAGCCAAAGTTGAGCGCCGCGCGCAGCGGGACGATGTTCACGCCCTTGTCGGCGTCCTCGGCCGGGTGCGCCTTCGCCAGCCGGTCGGCGATGCCCCGCATCTCGGCCCCGGCCTGCGCCGCCGTGACGCCGGGCTTCAGGCGGCCGACGACCTGCACGAGGTCCACCGACCGCGGGTAGCGCGCGGTGTCCAGCTCGCGCGGCACCCAGAGCTGGGTAATCGGCAGGGGGAACACGAAGCTGGCGGGCATCACGCCCACGATCTCGTACGCGCGGCGGTTGAGCTCGATCGTCCGGCCGAGCACGTCCGGATCGCCGTGGTAGCGCGTCTGCCAGAGGCGGTAGCCGAGCACGGCGACGTTGCCCCGCCCGGGCGCGTCCTCGCCGGCGCGGAAGCCGCGTCCCAGGACCGGCTGGACACCGAGCACGTCGAACGCGTTGGCCGACACGCGGCCCGCCGCGATCTTCTCCGGGCGGTCGCCGCCGGTCAGGTCCTCGCCGGTGTAGTTGAAGGCCGCCAGGTCCTCGAACGACCGCGTCTCCTGGCGCCAGTCGAGGAAGTCGGGCACGGACACGCGCAGCGTGTCCCACCCCTGCGTCCGGTTGGTGGACCACACGTGGACCAGGCGGTCCGGCGCGGCGAACGGCAGCGGCCGCAGCAGGTAGGCGTCGGTGATGCTGAAGGTGACCGTGAGCGACCCGATGCCGAGCGCCAGCGCCAGCACCGCCACGAGCGTCAACCCGGGGTTCCGCACGAGCAGCCGCCACGCGTAGCGGACATCCTGACCGATCGAGCCCATGAAGCCCTCCCCCCGCGCCCTGTGATCAAGAACGCTGCCGGGCCAGTAGACGGGTCGGTCGCGCGAAGAGTTCCGAAACGCTCAGGGAATCAGGACGAAGGCCCCTGGCGGGATCCCGCAGGTGGCTCCCCGGTCCCACGACCGGGACGCTCCGGTCCCACCAGCGGGTCAGAGGGCCTCGACCCGGGCCTTCAGGCGGTCGATGTCGTCGTCGAAGCGGCCGAGCCTGTCCCGTGTCCCGGTCAGCTTGTCCCGCTCGGCGCGGACGAACCGCGCGTAGGGCGCGACGGCCTCGCGGACTCGACGGGCGCTCGCGGACAGCTCGCTCTCGAATTCGGTCCGCAGGGCGCGGCCGAGCGCGTCCCGGAGCGCCGAGATCTTCTCCCGCATCTCGCGCTTCGCGCGCCTTCGCCTGGCCGGGATGATGAACAGGCCGACCGCGGCCACGAACCCGGCGGCGAGGAGGCCCGTGACGTCCATGGCCGCAGAGGTCGCGGCGAGGCTGACGATGGCGCCCAGGCCGAGCGCGCCGGCGCCGATCGCCGCGGCGGCGGCGACGGCGTTGCGCGCGCCGTCGGCCAGCGCGGACGCCTCCGCGCGCCGGTCGTAGGTCTCGACCACGCGCTGCGCCTGCCGCCCCACCGAATCGATCAGGCGCGCACGATCCGAATGGAAGCTCGAGCCCTCGCCTTCGCCGACGATCCGGTCCCGGTAGGCGCGCCGGCGATCGGCGAGGTAGGACGTCACGGCCTGCCACTGGCGGAAGTCCGCGTCGACGAGCCAGTCGATGAGCGCGTTGACCTTGCGCTCGATCTGCTGCGGCGCCTGGGCGACCACCTGCTGCTCGAACCCCTGCTGGACACGGCCGCGGTTGACGAGGTCGAAGACGCGGCCGAGGCGCATCATCTCGTCGAAGTACTCGTGCCCGCGGCGCTCGAGCTCGAGCAGGATGTTGTCGATCTCGGCCATGCGGAGGGCGTACTCGCTGCCCATGTCCCGCTCGTACACCTGCAGCTGCCGCTCCACGTCATCGAGCATGGAGACGTCGTCGCCGAGGAGCGCCAGCTGCTCGTCGACGGTGGCGAGCACGCGCCCGACGAGCTGGCGAGCCACGCCCAGGGGGTTGAGCAGCTTGAGGCGCACCCGGCTCGTCTCGTCGAGCGTCGACGTGAGCCAGTTCTCGAGCGCCCCGAACCGGCTCGCGGCCCACGCTTCCCCGCCGCCCTCACGGGCGCGCAGCGCCTGGCGCGCGGACACCGGGAAGACCTCCGGCGTGAGCCCCAGGAGCGCCAGGCTGCTCTGGGCCACGAACCGTCCGACCTCGTCGACGTCCTCCGGCCGTTCCAGGATGTCGATCTTGTTGATCACGACGACGACCTTCTTGCCCCAGTCGCGGATGCGCTCGAGGAACGCGCGCTCGGTCTCGGTGAAGGGCCGGTCCGCCGACGTCACGAAGAGGACCAGGTCGGACCGCGGCACGAACGCCGACGTGATCGCCTCGTGCTGGCGCAGAATCGCGTTCGTGCCCGGCGTGTCCACGATGTGCAGGTCGCGCAGCAGATCGACGGGCGCCTCGACGGTCCGCAGGTGCGGCTCGACGACGGCCGAGGCCGACGTGTCGCCGTAGCGCACGATCGTCACGTCGGCCGTCGTCGGCGTGACGCCCTCGGGCAGGATCCGGCAGCCCAGGAGCGCGTTGATGCACGCGCTCTTGCCGGCGTTGAACTCCCCCACCACGACGACCAGGAACAGCTCGTCCAGCTGGTCGGACGACCGCGCGAGCGTCGCCTGGATCTCGGGACCGACGCCGGACCCGGCGAGCGCCACGCGCAACTCGCCCAGGAGCTTCCGCTCGTCGGTGAGCGCCGCCAGCTGGTCGTCGGTGAGAAGACGTGTGATCATGGCGCCGTCCCGTACGTTCCAGGCGAGCTTATCACCAGACGCGACCCCGGCTCGCCCGGGCCGGACGGACCGGTGGTCAGGCCGGGCGGCTGGGCTGCGTCCCGCCGGGCTCGCCGACGCTCCAGTCGGTGTGGGGCGCCCGATTGAGAACGAACCAGCCGTACAGGAGGCCCGAGTACCGATTGCCAGCGCATGCCCTTGCGCCGGTAGAAGGCGGTCAGCGCGCGCTGCAGCGCGGGCAGGTGGTAGAACGGCACGCCCGGGAAGTAGTGGTGCTCGAGGTGGAAGTTCGAGTTGAGGAACGCGAAGTTCCAGAACCACTGGCTCTTCATCAGCGTGCCCCACTTCGCCGTGTCCGACGGGTCGATGTCGTAGTGCTGGCCGAGCCGGTTGAGCGTGAAGGCCACGGGAAAGACGAAGAACACGGGCACGACGTGGGCGCGCAGCGCCGCGCCGAGGCCGAAGAAGCCGCCGATCAGCCCGAGCGCCGTCAGGTGCGCCCCGATCGCCAGCCACCGCTCCCACCGGATCGTGCGCCGCAGCTCGGGCGGATACGTCGCCGTCTCGCGCCGCGCCGCGCGGAAGTAGATCGGGAAGAGCGCCGGCGTGCAGTACAGCAGCTTGTACCACCGCGCGTTCCGCTTCGGCGAGAGGTGGTGGCGCTTGGGGTCGTCCTCCGCGGAGCCGAGCTCGGCGTGGTGATCGAGGTGCCAGCGCGTGAACTGGCTCGCCGAGATGCCGCTCGGGACCGCGTAGGCGAGCCCCAGGAGGCGCTCGGCCCGCGGGCGCCGCCGCTCGAACACGAGGTGGTGCAGCACCTCGTGCAGCAGCACCGTGAAGTTGAACACGGTGAACCCCTGCACGACGGCCAGCGGGACCCACACGAGCGGGTTGGTGACCCGGATCAGCCCCCAGGTGGTGAGCGCGAGGACGAGGAACTGCCGCCCCGCCACGAGCAGATGCCGCGCCGGCCGCTTCCGGTGCAGGACGCGCAGCTCGTCGCGCGGGATCGCGCGCGCGAGCTCGGCACGGAGGCCGCCGGCGTGCTGGCCGAAATAGTGGGCTTTCATGGGGTCGAGGGGGACGCACCCGTCCCCCTGTCAGCGTAGCACGGGCGCTCCCGCGGCCCTACTCCTCGGCCGGAATCGCCGGCCGGCGGCGCTCCAGCCGGGCGACGCCCACGCCGCCCAGCACGGCCGCCGCGCCCAGGACCTTCGCCGTGCCGATCGCCTCGCCGAGGAACAGGTACGCCACCGCCATCGCCACGATCGGGATCACGTTGGAGTAGACCGACGTCCGGGCGCTGCCGAGCTGCCGCACGGCGACGTACCAGATGAGGTACGACAGGCAGAGCGCGAACATGGCCGAGTAGACGAGCGCCGCCCAGGTCGTCCAGCTCACGGCGGCCCAGTCGAGGCGCCGGAGCGCCGGCCAGGCGTAGATGGTGTAGGGCACGGCGCCGATCGACATCGACAGGCCCGTCACGGCGAGCGGCGAGTGGTGCACCATCATGCGGCGGCCGCCCACCGTGAACACGGTCCAGCAGAGGACCGCGAGGCCGATCAGGGCGTCGCCGACGAGCCCTTCCCGGCTCACCTCCACGTCGTGGCCGACGACCAGGTAGAGGCCCAGCATCGACAGCGCGACGCCGATCCAGTGGCGGCGCCGGACGGGGTCCTCCCCCAGCGCGCCGCTCAGCAGCGTGACGGTCACGGGCGACGCGCCGAGGATGAGGGCGCTGTTCGAGACGCTGGTGCGCGCCAGGCCGCCGACGAACCCGAGCTGGTAGGCGAAGTGCCCGACGAGGCCGAGCCCGACGAGCTTCAGCCAGTCGCCGCCCGTGAGCGGCGCGTCGGTGCGCAGGATGGTCTGCCACGGGGGCGCGTCGGGCCCGCGGTGCGCGAGCCGCTGCACCAGCGCGATGGCGGAGAGAAAGGTGATCGACGCGAGGCCGAGCCGCAGCGCGTTGAACGCGGCGGGCTCCACCTCGGAGAAGGCGTGCTTGACGATGCTGAAGTTGCTCCCCCAGATGAGGATCAGGAGCACCAGCAGCGCGTCGGTCCGCGAAAGGCCGAGGGTGCGCGTGCCCATCGTCCGGACACACCGGTCAGGCCGGATCGAGGCGCTGCGCGCCGGCGGGCGCGCGACGGACGGAAGGACGGGAGCCGCGGCGTCCGCCGGCGGCTCCCGTCCCCCTCTCGAGCCTCGTCCTGCCCTAGCCGCCGAACGGCTTGACGAAGAACAGGATCAGCGAGACCAGCAGGACGTAGATGACGAGCGACTCGATCAGCACGAGCCCCAGGATGAACACGCCGCGGATCTCGCCGGCCGCGCTCGGGTTGCGGGCGATCGCCTCGGCCGAGGCGGCCAGGCCCTTCGCCTGCCCGAGCGTGCCGAACGCGGCGGCGAAGCCCAGGGCGAACCCGGCGGTGATGATCGACCACTTGATCAGCTCGGGGTTCGTCGCCGCGGCCCCGGCCTCCTGGGCGTGCAGCGGCACGACGGCCACGAACGCCAGCATCAGCAGCATGTAGAGAACGGCACGATTCCTCACGACCACAGCCTCCTCGAAGTGAACAACGACCCGAGACCAGAAAAAGGACGAACGCGAACCGCGCCGCCGCACTACACCGCTCCGAGGGCTTCGACCTCGTGCCCGTGGGCGTCGTGCTCGGCGTTGTGCACCTGCACGGCGCCCTGCAGATAGATGATCGTCAGCAGCACGAAGATGAACGCCTGCAGCCCGCCGGTGATCAGCGCGAGCAGCATCATCGGCAGCGGCACGATGAACGGCACGATGCTGAACAGGATCAGGATGACCAGCTCCTCGCCGAAGATGTTGCCGAAGAGCCGGATCGAGAGCGACAGGATGCGCGAGCAGTGGCTGATCAGCTCGATCGGGAGCATGATCGGCGCAATCGCGAGCGGCGCGCCCGGCGGCGCCGCGAAGTGCTTCAGGTACGGCCAGAGCCCCTGCGCCTTCAGGCCCTGCAGGTGGTAGTAGACCCACACGGTGAGCGTGCAGCCCAGCGTGACGTTGTAGCTGCTCGTCGGCGCCATGAACCCGGGAACCAGGCCCATGTAGTTGCCGATGAGGATGAACACGCCGACCGAGCCCACGATCGGCAGGAAGCGGCGTCCGCCCGGGCCGATCCACTCGTCCAGCATGCCGTGGAGCGCCGCCACGCCGTCCTCGAGCACGATCTGCGTCCGGCTCGGGTTCTCCACCTTCAGCCGGTTCCGGATGAGCAGGCAGCCGGCGGTCACGGCGACGAGGATGATGAGGGACATCACCAGGAAATCGGGGATGACGGGCTGTCCGGCGGGAAACTCGATGCCGAACGGACGCGCCGCGGCGACGACCAGGGGTCCCAGGAGGGCGTTCACGAACTCGACGATCCAGAGGGGATGATGAAGCTTTTCCATGACACCAGCGACCGTCCAGGGCCGGCGGCCCTGCGACTGTCAGGTCCTGATGGTACGAATGGCCTCGGCCGCAGCGGCCGCCACGACCGACGTCGCGCCTACGATGAGGCCCACGGGGTGCAGGCGCAAACGCGCAATCATAACGTACGCGATCAGAGCGAGTAAAGCGTACCGGAACACGAACAGGGCCGCGCCGAAGGCCCATCCGGCCCGGTTCTTGCGGCCCGTCGCGCCGCCCGCCCCGTCGGGCGCCCGGGCGACGATCCGCGCGGTCAGCCGGTTCACCGAGCCCTTGATGCTGAGGTAGCTCGCGCCGACCAGCGCCCCGCCGCCGAGCACGCCCATCGCCACGTCGGGCCGCCCGCCGCGGACGGCCAGCGCGACGGCCGCCATCGCCACGCAGGCGATGACCGCGTGCCGCTCGAGCCGGCGCAGCATCGGGTCGGCTTCCCGCGCGGTCATTTCAGGAATCTCTTCAGCGTCCGGTAGACGTTGAGGACCCCAGCCGCCACGCCGAAGGCGAAGAACAGGCGCAGCATCCACGGCGCGGTGCCCATCCACGCGTCGAGCGTGCGGCCGACCCAGACGCCGATCAGGACGGCGATGACGAACGAGAGCCCGACCGAGCCGACCTCGCCGGCCGTGCGCCAGGAGTCGACCCAGGACTTGCGTGGAGCGGGCATGGGCGGCGGCTCGGGGAGGCGGTGCGGCGCCCCGCGCGTCTAGAACGGTGTTGGGGCCAGGCCGAGGGTCGCGGCCGAGTGCTGGGCGAACTCGAAGAGCGGCGCCGGGTAGATGCCGAAGAGCACCGTGCCGACCAGCGCGATCACGACCACCAGGCCGACGGCCGGCGCCATGGCGATCGGCGATCCCAGCGACTCCTCCTTGATCCACATGAAGACGACGACGCGGACGTAGTAGTAGAGCGACAGCGCGCTGTTGGCGACGCCGATGACGGCGAGCCACACGTAGCCCGCCTGGATGGCGGAGCCGAACACCCAGAACTTGCCCATGAAGCCGGCGGTCGGCGGGATGCCGCCGAGCGACAGCATGAAGAACAGCATCGCGAAGGCGGCCAGCGGGCTGCGGAAGTAGAGCCCGCTCATGTCCTTCAGCTCGTCGCCGATCACGTCGCGCCGGCGCAGCGCGACGACCACGGCGAAGGCGCCGAGCTGCATGAAGGCGTAGATGGCGATGTAGACGAGCGTCGCGACGATGCCGCGCTCGGTGCCCGCCACGACGCCGATCAGCACGTAGCCGGCGTGCGCGATCGACGAGTAGGCCAGCATGCGCTTGATGTTGCTCTGCGTGAGCGCGGCCAGGTTGCCGACCGTCATCGAGACGACCGACAGCACGTAGAACAGCGTCGTCCAGCCGATCGACTGGCCGAACACGATGCTCAGGCCGCTCACGCGGAACTCCGGCAGGCCCACGATGAAGATGCGCAGCAGCATCGCGAACGAGGCGGCCTTCGAGCCGACCGACAGGAACGCGGTGATCGGCGTGGGCGCGCCCTCGTACACGTCGGGCGCCCACATGTGGAACGGCACGGCCGCGATCTTGAAGCCCACCCCGGCGCCCACCAGGATGACCGCGAGCGGCAGCAGCAGGCCGTGCGGCGCGGCGGCCAGACGCGTGGCGATGCCGTGCAGCTGCGTGGTGCCCGTGAGCCCGTACAGCAGGGACATCCCGTAGAGGAGGATGCCCAGCGAGAAGGCGCCGAGCAGGAAGTACTTCACCGCCGCCTCGTTCGACCGCCGGCTCGGCTTGATGTAGCCGGTCAGGATGTAGAACGCGATGGCCATCGTCTCGAGGCCGATGAAGATGGTGACCAGGTCGATGCCGCCCGCCATGAAGAACATGCCGAGCGTGGCGCAGAGCACCAGGAACGAGTACTCGCCGATCGGGGCGCCTTCGATCGCCATGTAGCGGGACGACATCAGCAGCGTGAGGGCGGCCGCCAGCAGGAACACCACCTTGAAGAAGAACGCGAAGCCGTCCACGGCGACCATGCCGGCCGCCACGGTCACGTTCTCCCCCGCCGTCGTCAGCAGCGCGAGCCCCGTTGCGGCGAGCACGGCCAGCGACAGCCCGAGCAGCCATCCCTTCCGCTCGCGCGGCGTGAGGACGTCGGCGACGAGCAGCAGGAGCGCCCCGCCGGCGAGCACGAGCTCCGGCAGCAGGTACGCGAAGGTCTGGAACGAGAAGCCGGCCGGCATCAGCGGTCTCCCTTGGACGCGGCCGCCGCTTGGGTGGGCGTCTTCGCGGCGCCGTCACCGCACGGCGCCATCAGGAACGTCCCCGCCGGCGCCGTCGTGCCCGCGGCGTCGGCCGCGACGGGCTGTCCGGCGCCGCAGTCCGTGAGGCTCGCGTTCTGCGGGTAGGCCGTGTTGACGCGCGCGATCACGTTCGCCACCGACCGGTCGAGCCGCTCGAGGAACGGCTTCGGGTAGATGCCGATCCAGAACGCCAGGATGATGAGCGGGACGAAGGTGGCGAACTCGCGGAGGTTGAGGTCCTTCAGGTCCTCGTTCTTCGGGTTTTCGATCTTGCCGAACATCGTGCGCTGGTAGAGCCAGAGCATGTAGGCCGCGCCCAGCACGATGCCGCTGGCCGCCACGGCGGCCCAGAGCTTGTTGACGACGAAGACGCCCTGCAGGATCAGGATCTCGCCGATGAAGCCGTTGAGGGCCGGCATGCCGATCGACGACAGCATCATGATCATGAACACCGCGGCGTAGACCGGCATGACCTTCGACAGGCCGCCGTACTCCGAGATCTCGCGCGTGTGCCGGCGCTCGTAGACGATGCCGACGATGAGGAAGAGCGCGCCGGTCGAGATGCCGTGGTTCAGCTGCTGCACGATGCTGCCCGTGATGCCGACGGGCGTGAGCGCGAACATGCCCAGCATGACCATGGCCATGTGGCTGACGCTGGAGTACGCGACCAGGCGCTTCCAGTCGTGCTGCGCCATGGCGACGAGCGCGCCGTACACGATCCCGATGATCGAGAGCCCGATCATCATCGGCACGAAGTAGCGTGTCGCCTCCGGGAGGATCGGCAGGCTGAAGCGGATGAACCCGTACGTCCCCATCTTCAGGAGGACGGCCGCCAGGATGACGGACCCGGCCGTCGGCGCGTCGGTGTGCGCGTCGGGCAGCCAGGTGTGGAACGGGAACATCGGCACCTTGATGGCGAAGCCGAGGAAGAACGCCAGGAAGATCCACCACTGCAGGTTGAACGGCAGGTGGAGCTGCTGGAACACCGTGATGTCGAACGTCGGCGCGCCGTGGACGACGTCGATGTTGTAGAAGTAGAGCGCGAGGATGCCCAGCAGCATCACGACCGAGCCGACCAGCGTGTAGAGGAAGAACTTGATCGCGGAGTAGAGCCGGCGGCCGCCGCCCCAGATGCCGATGAGGAAGTACATCGGCACCAGCATGACCTCCCAGAACAGGAAGAACAGCAGGAAGTCGAGCGAGACGAACGCGCCGATCATGCCCGTCTGGAGGACGAGCATCGCGATGTAGTACTCCTTGACCCGCTCGGTGATCGCGGTCCACGACGAGAGCACCGCGATGACGCCCATGAGCGTGGTGAGCAGCACCAGCAGCGTGCTGAAGCCGTCCACGCCGAGGAGGTACTGCGCCCCGATCGACGGGATCCAGCTCGTCTTCTCGGCGAACTGCCACCCGCCGTCCTTGATGTCGAACCAGAACCAGAGCGGCAGCGAGACCACGAAGCCCGCCAGCACGAACAGGTTCGCGATCCAGCGGATGGCATCCTCGTGCTTCTTGTTCACGAAGAGCAGGAGCACGGCGCCCGTCAGGGGCGTGAAGAGGATGAGCGACAGCAGCGGAAAGTGGGCGGCGTTGGTCATATGACTTCGCGTCGTTTAGCGGGTAAACAGGTACAAGGTCAGGAACGCAAACACGCCGAACAGCATCAGCAGCGCGTAGTTCTGGATGAGGCCGGTCTGCACGCGGCGCAGCACGTAGCTGCCCTCGCCGGCCAGCCAGCCCACCAGGTTCACCAGGCCGTCCACCACGTACTTGTCGAACATGTTGGAGAGCCAGGCCGAGAACCGCGTGAGCCAGCCGGAGCCGTTCACCGCGCCGTCCACCACCCCGCGGTCGAAAGCCCAGAGCCCGCGCGCGCTGCCCAGCGTGCCGCGCACGGCGGTCGCGTCGTACAGCTCGTCGACGTAGTACTTGTTCAGCAGCACCCTGTGGGGACCGGGGTAGCGCGCCGCCAGCCCCTCGGAGATCTCCGGGCGCGTCACGTAGAACCGGTACGCCAGCCAGATGCCGATGACGGCGAGGAGCACCGAGAAGAGCATCAGGCCCCACTCGCCCGCGAGCGAGAGGTGCGCGCCCTCCTCGCCGTGCGCCGGCGTCTCGGCCTCGGCCGCCGCGGCCGGCTCCGCGGCCGCGGTCTCGCCCGCCACCGCCGCGCCGTGCACCGCGGCCGACGCCGTGAAGCTCGGCTCGAGGTAGCTCTCGATCGCGTTGTTGCCGCCGAGCGCCGCCGGCACGCCGAGGAACCCCGTCACGATCGCGCCGACGGCGAGCGCCATCAGCGGGATCGTCATCACCTTCGGCGACTCGTGCGGCCCGTGCCACGCGCCGTGCCCGTGGCCGCCGCCGTGCGCGGCGTCGGGTCCGTGCGCCGCGTCGTGCGCGGCCTCGCCGAACGCCTGGCCGCGGTAGCCGCCGTAGAAGGTCATCGACATCAGGCGGAACATGTAGAAGGCGGTCAAGAGCGCCGTGATCGCGCCGAGCCCCCACAGCAGCCGGTTGTCGAGGAAGCTGCGGTACAGGATCTCGTCCTTGCTGAAGAAGCCCGCGAACGGCGGCACGCCCGCGATCGCCAGCGTGGCGATGAGCATCGTCACGTAGGTGACCGGCATGTAGCGCTGCAGCGACGCCCATCTTCCGCATGTCCTGCTCGCCGCCCATCGCGTGGATGACCGAGCCGCTGCCGAGGAAGAGGAGCGCCTTGAAGAAGGCGTGCGTCATCAGGTGGAAGACGCCGGCCGCGAACGCCCCGACGCCGGTCGCCAGGAACATGTAGCCGAGCTGCGACACGGTCGAGTAGGCGAGCACGCGCTTGATGTCGTTCTGGACGAGGCCGATCGTCGCCGCCATGAACGCGGTCAGCACGCCGATGATCGCGACGATCTGCATGACCTCGGGCGCGTGGGTGAAGAGCACCGCGTTGCGCGCACACCATGTAGACGCCGGCCGTCACCATCGTGGCCGCGTGGATGAGCGCGGACACCGGCGTCGGGCCCTCCATCGCGTCGGGCAGCCAGACGTACAGCGGAATCTGCGCGCTCTTGCCGGTCGCGCCGATGAACAGGAACAGGCAGATGAGCGACAGCGTGCCGAACCCGGCCGTCTCGACGGGCATCGTCGCCGCGGCGTCGGCCACCTGGCCGGAAGTCGATGCGTGCCGAAGGTGTAGAACACGAGGAAGATGCCGAGGATGAAGCCCCAGTCCCCGATGCGGTTGACGATGAAGGCCTTCTTGCCGGCGTCCGACGCGCTCTTCTTCTCGTACCAGTACCCGATCAGCAGGTAGGAGCAGAGCCCCACGCCCTCCCAGCCCACGAACATGACCAGGAAGTTGCCGCCCAGCACGAGCGTGAGCATGAAGAAGCAGAACAGGTTCAGGTAGGCGAAGTAGCGTGCGAACGGCCCGCGGCCCTCGCCGTGCATGTACCCGATCGAGTAGACGTGAATCAGGAAGCCGACCAGCGTGACGACGAGGATCATCACCGACGACAGCGGGTCGAGGCGGAAGGTCCACGCCGCCTGGAAGGCGCCGATGCCGTGCACCGTCTGGAGCGCGATCGGCGGGATCCAGCTCGCCAGCACGACGTCGTAGGCGCGGGCGTCAGGCGGCAGGCCGATCAGGCCGACGAACGCCCACACCGCGATCGCGAGCGCCAGGGCCATCGTCGTGCAGGCGACCAGGCCCGCCGTGCGCTTGCTGAAGAAGCGGATGCCGACCAGCCCGTTCAGGGCCGCGCCGAACCCGGGAAGCAGCGGGATGAGCCAGATGAGATGCATACGAATCCGTTCACCACTTCATCAAGTTCATCTCGTCGATGTTCACCGTTTCCTTGTTCCGGTAGAAGGCCAGGATGATGCCCAGCCCGACGGCCGCCTCGGCCGCCGCGACGACGATGACGAACACGGCAAAGACCTGCCCCACGACCTGGTGCCACTGGTAGGCGAACGCCACGAGGTTGATGTTGACGGCGTTCAGCATCAACTCGATCGACATGAAGATGACGATGATGTTGCGCCGCACGAGCACGCCGATGACCCCGATCATGAACAGGGCGGCCGACAGCACCATGTAATGCGCGGGCGTGATGGGCACCATGTCGCTACAGCTCCCGCTTGGCCAGGATAATCGCCCCGATCATCGCGACGAGCAGCAGCATCGACGCGACCTCGAACGGGACCAGGTAGTCGGTGTAGAGCAGCCACCCGACCTGCTGCACGTTGCCGCCGGCGGGCGCGCCGGCGGCCGCCGCGCTCGCGGCCGGCAGCGCCTGCGTCGCGCTGTAGCCCAGCACGGCCACGAGCTGGGCCAGCAGCAGCCCGGCCACGGCCAGGCCGAGCCGGCTCCGCCGGCGCGGGTCCGAGTGCGCCTCGGGCGGCCGCTTCAAATTCACCAGCATCACCACGAACAGGTACAGGACGACGATGCCGCCCGCGTAGACCAGCACCTGGATGACGGCGAGGAACTCGGCGTGCAGCACCACGTAGAGCGCCGCAACGAACAGGAAGTTCGCCACGAGGAACAGCACGCTGTGCACGGTGTTCCGCGCCGTGATCACCAGCACGGCGAAACCGAGGATGAATGCCGCCAGGGAGTAGAACGCAATCGCTTCGGCCATAGCGCGGCTCGTCCGAACCTTAGAACAACACCTTCATCGCTCCGGTCACGACCACGTTGGCGATGGCGAGCGGAATCAGCACCTTCCACCCGAGCCGCATCAGCTGGTCGTAGCGGTAGCGCGGCAGCGTCGCCCGGATCCAGAGGAACAGGTAGAGGAAGCAGAAGATCTTCAGGAGGAACCAGATCCACCCCGGAACGAACGCCAGGAACGCGAGCGCCGCGACGTTCGGGAACGGCGGCAGCCAGCCGCCGAAGAACAGCGTCGTCCCCACCGACGCGACGACGAAGATGTTCGCGTACTCCGCCATGAAGAAGAACGCGAACCGCATGCCGCTGTACTCGGTGTGGAAGCCGCCGACCAGCTCCTGCTCGGCCTCGGGCAGGTCGAACGGCGCGCGGTTGGTCTCGGCGAGGCCGCCGGCCAGGAAGATGAAGAAGGCCACCGGCTGGACGAACACGTACCAGACGCCCTGGTGCTGCTGCGCCTCGACGATGCCGACCATGCTGAGCGACCCGGCCATCAGGATGAGGCTGACGAGCGTCATCGTGACGGCGACCTCGTAGCTGATGAGCTGCGCGGAGGCCCGCAGGCTGGCCAGCAGCGGGTACTTGCTGTTCGACGAGTAGCCCGCGAGGATCAGGCCGTAGACGCCGATCGAGGCCACCGAGACGATGTACAGCAGCCCCACGTTCACGTCCGCCACGTAGAGGTGGACGTTCCGGCCGAAGAGGTGCACGTCGCCGCCGAACGGGATCATCGCGAAGACGATGAGGGCGGGCACCAGCGACAGCATCGGCGCCAGGGTGTAGACCCAGCGGTCGGCGCGCGCCGGCGTGATGTCCTCCTTGACGAACAGCTTCAGCGCGTCGGCGATGGGCTGGAGCACGCCGTGCGGCCCCACGCGCATCGGCCCGAGGCGCACCTGCACCCAGGCCTGCACCTTGCGCTCGAGCAGCACGATGTACGCGACGCCCGAGAGCACGGCGACCAGGAGGATGACGATCTTGAGGAGCGGGATGATGACCGTGTTGATGAGCATGGTTCAGAGGCCGGAGGCCGGAGGCCGGGGCCGGAGCGCCCGCGGCCGCGGCCCGGGGCCGCCTCAACGATCCACTTCGCCGAGCACCACGTCGATCGAGCCGATGAGCGCCACGACGTCCGCCACGAGATGGCCGCGGACGAGCTGGCGGAGCGCCTGCAGGTTGCAGAACGACGGCGGCCGCACGCGGAAACGATACGGGCTGGTCGACTTGCCGTCGCTCGCGATGAAGTAGCCGAGCTCGCCCTTCGGCGACTCGATCGCGTGGTAGGTCTCCCCCGCCGGCGGCTTGATGAGGCGGGGCACCTTGCCGATGATCGGGCCCTCGGGCAGCCCGTCGAGCGCCTGCCGGATGATCCGGATCGACTGGCGGAACTCCTCGAGCCGCACCAGGTAGCGGTCGTAGGTGTCGCCGGCCGCGCCCACGGGGATGTCGAACTCGAACTCGTCGTACGCGGCGTAGGGCTCGTCCTTGCGGACGTCGCGCGCGACGCCCGAGCCGCGCAGCGGCGGGCCGCTCAGCCCGATGGCGATCGCGTCGGGCCCGGTGATCACGCCGACCTGCTGCGTCCGCTCCAGCCAGATGCGGTTCTGCGTCAGCAGGGTCTCGTACTCGACGAGCTTCTCCTCCTGGATGGTGCAGAACTCGCGCACCTTGCGGTCCCAGCCCACGGGAATGTCCTGCGGCAGGCCGCCGATGCGCATGGCGTTGTAGGTGAGCCGGGCGCCGCAGTACTCCTCGAACAGGTCGAGGACGAGCTCCCGCTCGCGGATGTTGTAGAGGAAGACCGTGATCGCGCCGATGTCCATCGCGTGCGTGCCCAGCCACACGTTGTGGCTGGCGATCCGCTGCAGCTCGGACAGGATGGTCCGGATGTACTGGGCGCGGCGCGGCACCTCGAGGCCCATCAGCTTCTCGACGGTCTCGCAGTAGCCGAGGTTGTTCGTCGCGGCCGCCACGTAGTCCATGCGGTCCGTGAGGAGCACGATCTGCGTGTAGTCGCGGTTCTCCGACAGCTTCTCGATGCCGCGGTGGAGGTAGCCGATGACGACGTCGCAATCGACCACCTTCTCGCCGTCGAGCCGGAGGACCACCCGGAGCACGCCGTGCGTGCTGGGGTGCTGCGGGCCCATGTTGATCACCAGCTCGTTGGTGTCGAACATCGGCTGAGGGGCGTTGGCCATGGCTTCGGTCCCGGGCGCTATTCGATCTCGGCCGTCGACTGCTGGTTGCGCAGACGCAGCCACTCGAGCGGATCCTCGAGCAGCAGCTCGCCGGGGCCCTCGAGCGGATAGTCCTTGCGCTGCGGGTGGCCCTGCCAGTCGTCCGGCATCAGGATGCGCCGGCGGTCGGGGTGGTTGACGAGGTTGACGCCGAACATGTCCCAGACTTCGCGCTCGAGCCAGTTGGCGGCGGGCCACACGCCCGTCACCGACGGCACCGGCTCGCCGTCGGCCGCGCGCACCTTCACGCGCACGCGGTGGCGGAGCCGCGTCGAGTAGAGGCAGTAGATCACGTCGAAGCGGGCGTCGCGCGTGGGCCAGTCCGACGCGGTCACGTCCGAGCAGAAGTCGAACCGGCTCGACGGGTCGTCGCGCAGGTGGTGCGCCAGGTCGACGAGGTGGCCGGGCGTCGTCACGAGCGTCCAGTCGCCGACGAAGTAGCTGAGCTGCACGAGGGCGTCGCCCAGCGCGGCCTCGGCCGCCGTCACGAACGCCGGCCGCGCCATGTCGTCGGGCGGCGGCGGGTCGGGGGGCCCGGGCGGCGGCTCGATCTTCTTCTCGACCGGCTTCTTCGCGGCCGGCGCGGCGGCGGCGGGCGGGGTCGGGTTGGTCTCGTCCGGCATCACGCCCACTCCAGTGCGCCCTTGCGCCAGGCGTAGAAGTAGCCCACGACCAGGATGAAGAGGAAGATGAACATCTCGACGAGACCGAACACCAGCAGCCGGTCCATGATGACCGCCCACGGGAACATGAAGACGGTCTCCACGTCGAAGATGACGAAGAGCATCGCCACGAGGTAGTAGCGGATGCTGTAGCGATCGCGGGCGTCGGTCAGCGGCTCGATGCCGCACTCGTAGGGCTCGAGCTTCACCTTGCCGTACTTGCCCGGCCGCACGAGGCCCGCCACGAGGAGCGTGGCGATGGCAAAGCCAATCGCGATCAGGATGAACAGGAGGACGGGAACGTAGGCCTGGAGCATCGGCGTGGGACAGCTGGTGGGTTCCGCCGCGTCGGTCCGGCGCTGGCACGTCTCCGTCAGGCCCGCGCGCCAGCGCGCCAGAGAAACGGTAGTTTATAGCACGCAGGTTCGGGGGGCGTCAAGAAACGCCCCACCCGGACGACGGGGGGTGAGGACGCGGCAACTCCAACGCCTTCAACGAGTTTCGGACACCGGCGCGCCTTGACGCGCCCTCCGCCGGGTCCTATACTGCGAACAAGAGCGATTTGCCGGCTTGCCGACCTGGTTCGCGGTGCGGCCTCACACCCCGCCACCTCGACGACGAGGACAGTTCATGGTTATCCAGCGCCCGCCCGCCGCGGGCCTGACGGCGGCGGCCTTCGGGTTGGTGGCCGCCGCCTTCGTGTCGGTCGCGCTGCCGGCCGGGCTGCGCGCCCAGGGCCACCAGGACCGGCAGGTCTACGTGAGCGTCGTGGACGCGAAGGGCGAGCCGGTCGCGGGGCTCACGCCGGCCGACTTCGAGGTCCGCGAGGACGGCGTGTCGCGCGAGGTGCTGCGGGTCGGACCGGCCACCGGCCGGATGACCATCGCCGTGCTGATCGACGACAGCCAGGCCGCGACCCGGGCGATCCCGGACATCCGGAAGGGCCTGCAGAGCTTCGTGACGGCCCTCTCGAAGGGCAACGAGATCTCGCTCATCACCGTCGGCGAGCGCCCGACGATCCTCGTGGACTACACGGCGACGCTGGCGCAGCTGACCGACGGCGTCAACCGCCTGTTCGCGCGTCCCGGCAGCGGCGCCTACCTGCTCGAGGCGATCGTCGAGGCGAGCCGGGGCCTGAAGGTCCGCAACCCGGAGCGGCCGGTCATCGTGGCGATCACGACCGAGGGCCAGGAGTTCAGCAACGACTACTACGCCCAGGTGCTCGACGCGCTGCACCAGAGCCACGCGTCGCTGAACGCGCTGATCCTCACCGACAACGCGGCCGCGGGCGACACGACCGACGAGGCGCGCAACCGGCAGATCGTGCTGGCCCGGGGGACGGCGTCGACCGGCGGCAGCCGGCAGTTCCTGCTCGCGGAGACGGCCGTCACGCCGCAGCTCGACCTGCTGGGGCGCCAGCTGACGCACGAGTACCGGCTGGTGTACGCGCGGCCCGACTCGCTCATCCCCCCGACGAAGCTCGAAGTCTCGGTGCGGCGCCGCGGCCTGACCGCGCGGGCGACGACCCTGGCGGGTGATCGATGACCGCCCGCCGGCTCGCGGCGGGCCTCGGGGCGGCCGTGGTGCTGGCGTCGGCGCCGGCGCTCGCCCAGCGGTTCCGCGTCGGCATCGACATCGTCTCGCTGAACGTCACGGTGACCGGGGCCGACGGGCGCTACGTCACCGACCTGGGCAAGGACGACTTCCAGGTGTACGAGGACGGGATCCAGCAGACGGTCGGCTTCTTCTCCCACTCGCAGCTGCCGATCGCCCTGGCACTCCTGCTCGACACCAGCGCGAGCATGGAGGAGAAGCTGGGGACGGCGCAGGCGGCGGCCATCGGCTTCGCCCATCGGCTGCGGCCCGACGACGTCGCCGAGGTCATCGACTTCGACAGCCGGGTCGAGATCCTCCAGCCGTTCACGAACGACGTGAAGGCCCTCGAGGACGCGATCCACAAGACGACGGCGGGCGGCTCGACCTCGCTCTACAATGCGCTGTACATCTCGCTGAAGGAGCTGCGCAAGGTGCAGGCCCGCGCGCCGGACGAGATCCGGCGGCAGGCCATCGTCGTCCTGTCGGACGGCGAGGACACGTCGAGCCTCATCGGCTACGACGAGGTGCTCGACCTGGCCAAGCGCTCCGAGACGGCCATCTACGCGATCGGCCTGCGGTCGCCGCGCCAGGAGCAGGGCGAGGGGTTCCACGAGGCGGAGTTCGTCCTGCGGCAGCTCGCGCAGGAGACGGGCGGCCGGGCGTTCTTCCCCGAGACGGTGGCCGAGCTCCCGGCGATCTACGACCAGATCTCCGAGGAGCTGGCGAGCCAGTACGCGCTCGGCTACACCTCGTCGAACCCCCGGCGCGACGGCCTGTGGCGGCGGGTCGTGGTGAAGGTGTCGCGGGCCAGCGTCCAGGCCCGCACCAAGCAGGGATACTACGCGCCGACGGCGGCGCGCCAATAGGCGGGACGGGGCCCGCCCGACAGCGACGGAGACATCGTGTACATCCTCGCGCTCCTCTTCTACGCGGCGGCGGCGGTCGCCTACGGCGCCAACTTCGCCCGCCGCAGCGACCGTGCCGGCCGGGCGGCGACGGCGCTGCTCGCGGCCGGCGCCGTGGCGCACACGTTCCTGATCGGCATGGAGCGGATGCAGATCGGCTACATGCCGTTCGTCGGGACGACCTCCGCGGTCTCGGTCTTCGTGTGGCTGCTCGCGCTCGCCTACCTCTACACGGAGATGTCGACCGACGAGCGGGCCATGGGCGTGTTCATCATGCCGCTGCTCGTGCTGCTGATGCTGATCCCGACGCTCGACGTGCCGGTGCTGGGCGCGCGGCCGGCGGTGCTTCGCAGCCCGCTCTTCACGATCCACGTCGCGTCGGTGCTCTTCGCCTACGCGAGCTTCGCGCTGGCCTGCATGATCGGCGTGACCTACGTGCTGCTGTTCAAGGAGATCAAGCGCGAAGCAGCTGGGCTTCTTCTACGCGCGGCTGCCCTCGCTGCAGGTGCTCGACCGGATGAACATGCGCGCGGTCACCATCGGCTGGGCGTTCATGACGGCGGGCGTCATCATCGGGATCGTCTGGGCCTCGCAGACCAACTTCCGGGCATCGGCGGATCCCCGGGCGCAGGCCATGACGATGATGGACCCGAAGATCTTCTTCGCCTTCGTCTCGTGGGGCGTGTACTCGTTCGAGCTCTTCGCGCGCCGCACCTTCCGCTGGGGTGCGCGCCGATCGGCCTGGCTCTCGGCAATCGGGTTCGGCATCGTGCTGCTGAACTTCCTGCCGATCGGTTACTTCCTCACGAAGAGCCACAACTTCTGATGCACCTGCTGCTCCTCGGCGTGAGCCATCGCACCGCCCCGGTCGAGCTGCGCGAGCAGGTCGACTTCGCCCGCCAGGGCGTCCCCGCGGCGCTCGAGGCGCTCGCCACCCGTCCGGCGCTCGACGAGGTCGTGGTGCTCTCGACGTGCAACCGGGCCGAGATCTACACGGCGTGCCAGGACCCGCTGGCCGCGGCCGAGGACCTCGCGCGCTTCATGGCGGAGCACCACGGCGTGGACGCCGCCGCGCTCGCGCCGCACTTCTTCCGCCTGGTGGACCACGAGGCCGCCACGCACCTGTTCCGCGTCGCCGCCGGCCTCGACTCGCTCGTGGTGGGCGAGCCGCAGATCCTCGGCCAGGTGAAGGACGCCTACGCCGAGGCGGCCGACCGCAGGCACACCGGCCCCCTGCTCAACCGCCTCTTCCACGCGTCGTTCACCGTGGGCAAGCGCGTGCGCTCGCAGACCGGCCTCGGCGAGGGCGCCGTGTCGGTGAGCTACGCCGCCGTGTCGCTCGCGAAGAAGATCTTCGGCGACCTCGCCGGCCTCCACGTGCTCATCCTCGGCGCCGGCGAGATGGCCAAGCTCACGGCCATCCACCTGCAGGCCCAGCAGGTGCAGCGGATCGTCGTGGCGAGCCGGACGCTCCAGTCGGCCGGGCTGCTGGCCGGACGGATCGGGGGCCACGCCGTCGAGTGGCGCGAGCTCGACGCGGCGCTCGAGGCCTCCGACATCGTCATCACGGCCACCGGCGCGACCGAACCCGTGCTGCCGCGCCCCCGCGTCGAGGCCGCCATGAAGAAGCGGCGCAACCGGCCGCTCTTCCTCATCGACATCGCGCTGCCGCGCGACGTCGACCCCGCGGCCGACGACATCGAGCAGGTGTTCCTCTACAACATCGACGACCTGCGCGCGATCGTGGACGAGAACCTCGCGCGGCGCGCCGCCGAGCTCGAGCGCGCCGAGGGCATCGTGCGCGCCGAGGTCGACCAGTTCGCGCAGTGGCTGCGCTCGCGCGGCGCCGTGCCGACCGTCGTGGCGCTCCGCGCCCGCTTCGAGGAGATCCGCCGCGCCGAGCTGCAGCGGCTCGACGGCAAGCTGGCGGGCCTGCCGCCCGAGGCCAAGGCGCGCGTGGACGAGATCACGCACCTCATCGTGGAGAAGCTGCTGCTCACGCCGACCGAGCAGCTGAAGGCGGCCGACGACCCGTCGACCATCGTCGCGTACGCCGACGCCCTGAACAGCCTGTTCTCGCTGACCGCCAGCGACGTCGGCCGCAAGGGCCACGGCCGCGGGCCGGCCCGGCCCGACGACGAGGACGAGAGGCCCGCCGAACCCAAGCCCCGAGCCAACCCGTGACCAGACTGAAGATCGGCACCCGTGGAAGCCAGCTCGCCCTCTGGCAGGCCCGCACCGTCGCCTCGCGCATCGAGGAGGCGGGCGGCCCGCCCTGCGACCTCGTGATCATCAAGACGTCGGGCGACCGCCTCCAGGAGGCGTCGCTGTCGGAGGCGGGCGGCAAGCGGCTCTTCGTGAAGGAGATCGAGGACGCGCTGCTCGCGAGCGCGGTGGACCTCGCCGTGCACAGCGCCAAGGACCTGCCGGCCGAGCTCCCCAGCGGCCTCGCCGTGGCGGGCGTGCTGCCGCGCGAGGACCCGCGCGACGCGCTCGTGCTGCCGGCGTCGGCCGTGGCGGCCACCGGCCTCGACGAGGTGCTCGGCGCGCTCGGCAACCGGCCGCGGATCGGGACGAGCAGCGCCCGCCGCGTCGCCCAGCTCGTCCGCGTGCTGCCCGGCGGCCGCTTCGAGGCCATCCGCGGCAACCTCGACACGCGGCTGCGGAAGCTCGACGAGGGCCAGGCGGACGCGCTCGTGCTGGCCGTGGCCGGCATGAAGCGGCTCGGCTTCGCCTCGCGCATCTCCGTGGCGATCCCCGTCGCGACCTGCGTGCCCGCGCCCGGACAGGGCGTGGTCGCCGTGGAGATCCGCGCCGACGACGCGCGCGCGCGCGCCGCGGTGGCGCGGATCGACCACCGGCCGTCGGGCGCCGCGCTGGCGGCCGAGCGCGCGCTGGTCGAGGCGCTGGGCGGCGGGTGCCAGCTGCCGCTGGGCGCCGTGGCGCTGCCGCGGGAGGGCGACGGCGGGACGCCGGCGGCGCTCGACCTCCACGCGATCGTCGTGTCGCTCGACGGACGGCGGGCGGTCCGCGCGCACGAGCTGGGCCCCGTGGCGGACCCGGCCGCGCTCGGCCGGTCCGTGGCCGCGCGGCTCGCGGCCGACGGCGCCACGGCCATCCTCGACGAGGTCCGGCGCCAGCAGGCGCCACCTCAGGTATAAGGCGGGCGGGCGCCCGGCCCGATCTACAATCACTGCGATGCCACTCGGACGTGTGTGCCTCATCGGCGCCGGGCCCGGCGATCCCGGCCTGATTACCGTCCGCGGCCTCCGCCTGCTGGAGGCCGCCGACGTGGTCGTCTACGACCACCGGGTGCACGTGCGCCTGCTGCGCTCGGCGCGCGAGGACGCCGAGACCATCGACGTCGGGCCCGCCGCGCCGCAGCCGCTCGAGCAGGACGCGATCAGCCTGCTGCTCGCCGAGAAGGCGCGCGAGGGCAAGTCGGTCGCGCGCCTGAAGTGGGGCGACCCGTTCGTGTTCGACACGGGCGGCAAGGAGGCGCTGTTCCTGCACGAGCAGGGCATCCCGTTCGAGGTGGTGCCCGGCGTGCCGACCGCCGTCGGCTCGACCTGCTACGCGGGCGTGCCCCTCACCTACCCGGGCGGCGGCGACGTCGTCACGCTCGTGCGCGGCCACGAGAGCGAGACCGAGGCGCTGCCCGACGTGGACTGGGGCCGGCTCGCCGGCGTGCGCGGCGCGATCACGATCTTCGTGAGCACGCGCCAGCTCACCGAGTTCGTCGGCCACCTCGTGAAGGGCGGCCGCCCGACGGACGAGACGGCCGTGCTCATCAGCGGCGGCACGACGCCGGAGCAGCAGAC
Organism: uncultured Acidobacteriota bacterium; assembly: GCA_963812185.1. Lineage (GTDB taxonomy): Bacteria > Acidobacteriota > Vicinamibacteria > Vicinamibacterales > JAHECP01 > JAHECP01. The sequence continues at coordinate 392,203 of CAWEUE010000004.1, read as the reverse complement.
CGTGACGGGCACGCTCGGTGACATCGAGGCGCGCGCGCGGGACGCCGGGATCCGCTTCCCCGCGACGCTCCTCATCGGCGCGGTCGTGGGGCTGCGCGAGCACCTGCGCTGGTTCGACGACCGCCCGCTGTTCGGCAAGCGCATCGTGATCACGCGGTCGCGCGAGCAGGCGTCCGAGCTGGTCCGCCGGCTCGAGGACCTCGGCGCCGAGCCCATCGTCGCGCCGAGCATCCGCATCGCGCCGCTCGAGTCGTTCGAGGCGCTCGACCGCGCCGCGGCCGAGGTCGGCGGGTTCGACTGGGTCGTCTTCACGAGCGCCAACGGCGTGGACCACTTCATGGCGCGGCTGCTCGCCGGCGCCGGCGACGTGCGCGACCTCAAGGGCGTGCGCGTCTGCACCATCGGACCGTCCACGGCGGCGCGCGTGGAGCGCTACGGCATCAAGGTGGACCTGACGCCGCCGGAGTACCGCGCCGAGGCGGTGATCGAGGCGCTCAAGGCGCGGACGCCGCTCGCGGGCCTGAAGTTCCTGCTGCCGCGCGCGGACATCGCGCGCGAGGTGCTGCCGGCCGGGCTGCGCGCCGAGGGCGCCGAGGTGGTCGGGGTGGCCGCCTACCGGACCGTGCTGGCCGAGACGGGGGCCGAGCCCGACGTCTACCGGATGCTGCTCGACGGACGGGTGGACGCGATCATGTTCACCAGCGCCTCGACGGTGCGGAACTTCGTGAAGATCATCGGCCCCGAGCCGGCCGCCGACCTGCTGCGGACGACGGTGGTGGCCTGCATCGGGCCGGTGACGTGCGAGGCGGCCAAGCAGCTGAACATCCAGAGCCGCGTCATGCCGTCGACCTACACCATCCCCGCCCTCGTGGACGCCCTGGTGGAGCACTTCCGGGGCGCGTGACGTTCGAGGCCATCCATCATGAGCAGAGACCACGACGCGCCATCGATCGCCGACGGCCATTTCGATCACCTGGAGCTCGTCCAGCGGCCCCGCCGGCTGCGCCGGTCGACGGCCATGCGGCAGCTGGTGCGCGAAACGCGCCTGTCGCCCGACATGTTCGTGTACCCGCTGTTCGCGTGCGAGGGCCGCGGCGTGCGGCGCGAGGTCGCCTCGATGCCCGGCGTGTACCAGCTGAGCGTGGACGAGATCGTCAAGGAGGCGGCGGCCGCGAAGGGGGAAGGCGTCTCCGGCATCCTGCTCTTCGGGCTGCCGTCGCACAAGGACGCGGTGGGCTCGGGCGCCTACGACCCCGAGGCGCCGGTGCAGATGGCCGTCAAGGCGGTCAAGCGCGAAGTGCCGGACCTGCTGGTGATGACCGACGTCTGCCTGTGCGAGTACACCTCGCACGGCCACTGCGGGATCGTGCGCGGCGAGGAGATCATCAACGACCCGACGGTGGCGCAGCTCGTGCGGGCGGCCGTGTCGCACGCCGAGGCGGGCGCGGACGTCATCGCGCCGTCGGACATGATGGACGGACGCGTCGGCGCCATCCGCGAGGCGCTGGACGAGGGCGGGCGGTTCACCGACGTCGCCATCATGTCGTACGCCGCGAAGTACTGCTCGGCGTTCTACGGGCCGTTCCGCGACGCGGCCGACTCGGCGCCTGCGTTCGGCGACCGCCGCACGCACCAGATGGACCCGGCCAACGTGGAGGAGGCGCTGCGCGAGGTGGAGATCGACCTCGAGGAGGGCGCCGACATCGTGATGGTGAAGCCGGCCGTCCACTACCTCGACGTCATCACGAAGGTGAAGGAGACCTTCGGCCGGCCGACGGCGGCGTACCACGTGAGCGGCGAGTACGCGATGCTGAAGGCCGCCGCGCGCAACGGCTGGATCGACGAGCCGCGCGCGATGATGGAGACGCTGACGGCCATCCGCCGCGCCGGCGCCGACATCATCATCACCTACTACGCGCGCGAGGCCTCGCGCGTGCTCGCCTGACCGCTGCCTGCTGACCGCTGACCGCTGTTCAGGCCTTCGCCTTGCCCCAGACGGCGTCGAGCACCCGCACGGCGTTGCCGCCCAGCATCAGGCGGATGTCCGCGTCGCGGTAGCCGCGCCGGATGAGCCCCTCGGCCAGATCGAACATCCGCCTGGGGTGATCCAGGCCCCGCACGGTGATCCGGCCCTCCGGGTCGCGGTGCACCTGATAGCGGTCGAAGTTCGGCGGGTCGGGCCGTTCGGGGCCGTTCACCGGGTTCGGGTTCCCCACCACGTCGAGGTCGCTGCCCACGGCCACGTGCTCGACGCCCACGAGCTTCGCCACGTGGTCGAAGTGGTCGAGGACGTGCTCGATCGTGACCGGCTCGCGGTCGCGGTTGAGGAAGCTCAGGAACGAGATCCCCATCACGCCGCCCGTGGCGGCCATCTTCCGGATGGCCTCGTCCGTCTTGCAGCGCAGGTGGCCCGGCACGAGCGCGCGGCAGTTGGCGTGCGTGAAGACCACGGGCGCCGTCGAGGCCGCGAGCGCGTCGAGGGTGGTGCGGTCGGCGCAGTGCGAGACGTCGACGGCCATGCCCACCTCGTTCATCCGCTTCAGGATCGCCAGCCCGAACACCGTCAGGCCGGCGTCGCGCGCCTCGAGGAAGCCCGAGCCGATCAGGTTCGCGTAGTTGTAGGTGAGCTGCGAGAGCCGCTGGCCCAGGCCCCAGAAGGTGTCCACGTCGCGCGGCCCGCGGAAGTGGACGGAGTTCTGGAAGGTCAGCATGACGCCCACCTTCCCCGACGTCCGCGCCCGCTCGAAGTCCGCCGCGTCGCCGACGCGCATGAGCCAGTCCGGGTAGCCGGCGATGAACCCGTTCCAGTCGGCGTAGAAGCGGATGCCCGACGCGTAGTCGTTCGCGCCGTCGCCCAGGCAGAACACGTTGGTGCCCGACGTGCGGTAGACCTCGAAGTCGGCCGCGGTGAAGCTGCCGGGCCGCGTGAGCCAGCGGTCGATCTTCGGCGGGTCGTCCGCGAAGTCCTCGAACCGGAACTGGTTCAGCAGGTCCACGACCGTGGCACCGCCGAGGAGGTCGACGGCGCGCGCCGAGTAGGTGTCGGCCGACCGGGCGAACAGCCGGTAGCGGCCGCGCAGCACCGCCGGCGCCCCGGCCAGGCCCAGGCCGAAGGCCTTGAGCGCGGCGCGGCGGCTGACCGGCGAAGGATGGGTCTCGGACATGGCTGGGGTCCTCACGGAGGCTTGAGGCTTGAGTCTTGAGTAGTGAGTTTCGAGCTTCCCAGTTCTGAGTTCCGAGTCCTCAACGACGGCCGGGCGCCCGCACGCCGCCGACAATCCGGCCGTCCTTCACGACGAGGCGGATGCGGCGGGTGTTGCGGATGTCGTCCAGCGGGTTGGCGTCGAGGAGCACGGCGTCGGCGGCCTTGCCGGGCTCGAGCGTGCCGCGCACGGCGTCGGCGCCCATCGCGTGCGCGGCGCCCCGCGTCGCCGACACGAGCGCCTGCATCGGCGTCAGTCCGGCGCCGCTCACCTCGGTCTCGAGCTCGCGGTGCAGGAGCGGGAGCCGGTCGCGCGAGGTGTCGAGCATGTCGTCGGTGCCCGCCGCGAGGGTCACGCCCAGCTCCGACGCGCGTTTCGTCACGGCGTACATCCACGGCGTCCTGAGCGCCGACGCCTCGTCGGGCTTCTGGCCCTTGGCGAAGATCCACAGCGTCGGGTTGAGCGCCACGCCGCGGTCGCGCATGGACTCGAGCAGCCCCTCGATCGCGGGCGAGTCGACGGGCACGTGCGCGAAGTCGCCGAACGCCCGGCGCGTGTAGTCGGGGGTCGGCGCGCTGCCCTCCCAGACCAGGTACGCCGCGTGCGCCAGCATGTCCACGCCGGCGGCGACCAGGTCGCTCGGCTTCGCGGGGAACACGGTGGCGTGCGCCACCAGGTGGAGCCCCTGGCGGTGGGCCTCGTCGGCAATCCGGCGGACCAGCGTGGCGTCGAGCGCCGCGTACAGCTTGAGCGCGGTCGCGCCGGTGCCGCGCGCCGCGGCCACCGCGCGCGCGAGGTCCGTCCCGGACGTGACGGCCTGCGCCCAGGGCGCCGTGCCCGCGTCGAAGCCGAGCGACGAGGCCAGCACGCGCGGGTCCGAGAAGAACGGCGGCCCGGCCATGAGCGCGGCGTAGTAGACCGTCGGCCCCTCGATCTCGCCGGCGAGCACCGCGCGCGCCAGGTCGCCGGTCTCGCGGTCGTCGCCCGCCACGTCGTAGACAGCGGTCACGCCGCCGGCGAGCGTGCGCCGGAGCGAGTCGGCGGCCGAGGCGAACGGCCCGCCCGACAGGTGCACGTGGGCGTCGATCAGGCCGGGAATGGCGTACCAGCCGCGGCCGTCCACGACGAGGTCGGCCGCCGGCTCCTGCCCCGCCGCGACAATCGAGGCGACGCGGCCGCCGCGCACGACGAGGCTGGCGTGGGGCCGCGGCGCGGCGCCGGTGCCGTCGATGAGCGTGACGTCGCGGACGACGAGCGAGGCGTGGCCGGCGCGGGCCGCGTCCGGCTGCTGCGCCACGGCGGCGGCCACCGCGGTGACGACGAACAGGGCGAAGAGGAAGCGTTTCGACATGGGGTCTCCTGCGCGCGCGGCCGGGGCCGGATGTTAGCACGGTTGGCGCGACGAGCCGGACGCGCCGCCCGCGACGCGTGTGATATGTTCCTGACATGAGCGCCGCGCGACGTCCCGCCCATCCGAAATCAAAGAAGCTGTTCCAGCGCGCCCAGGGCATCCTGCCCGGCGGGGTCGACAGCCCCGTGCGCGCGTTCCGCGCCGTTGGAGGCGATCCGCTCTTCGTGCGGCGCGCCTCGGGTGCGCACCTGGTCGACGCCGACGGCCGGCGCTACGTCGACTACGTGATGTCGTGGGGCCCGCTCATCCTCGGGCACGCGCCGCGCGGGCTGGTCCGCACGCTCGCGGCGACCGCGGCGCGCGGCACGAGCTTCGGCGCCCCGACCGAGCTGGAGGTGACGCTCGGCGAGCGAGTGCGCCGGCTGATGCCGTGGGTCGAGCGCGTGCGCTTCGTGAACTCGGGCACCGAGGCGCTGATGAGCGCCGTGCGCGTCGCGCGCGCGGCCACCGGGCGCGACCGGATCGTCAAGTTCGAGGGCTGCTACCACGGGCACGCCGATGCGTTCCTGGTGAAGGCCGGCTCGGGCGCGCTCACGCTGGGCACGCCGACCAGCCCGGGCGTCCCGGCGGCCGCGGCCGCCGACACGCTGGTCGGGACCTACAACGACCTCGGGTCGGTCGAGCGGCTGCTCGACGAGAACCGCGGCGCGGTCGCGGCCATCGTCGTCGAGCCCATCGCCGGCAACATGGGCCTGGTGCCGCCGGCCGAGGGGTTCCTCGCCGGGTTGCGCGAGCTCTGCGACCGCGAGCAGGTCCTGCTGATCTTCGACGAGGTCATCTCGGGGTTCCGCGCGTCGGCCGGCGGGGCGCAGGGGCTGTTCGGCATCCGTCCGGACCTCACCTGCCTCGGCAAGATCATCGGCGGCGGGCTGCCGGTGGGCGCGTACGGCGGCCGGCGGGATCTCATGAACCTCGTCGCGCCGAGCGGCCCCGTCTACCAGGCGGGCACGCTGTCGGGGAACCCGCTGGCGATGGCGGCCGGGCTGTGGACGCTCCAGCGGCTGACGCCCCGCCTGTACCGCGGGCTCGCGCGTCTCGGCGGACGCCTCGCGGCGGGGCTGGCCGACGCGGCGCGGGCGGCGGACGTGCCGCTCCAGGTGAACGCCGTCGGCTCGCTGCTCACGCCGTTCTTCACGCGCGGCGCCGTCCGCGACTTCCGGTCCGCGGCCGCGTCCGACACCGAGGCCTACGGCCGCTTCTTCCAGGGGATGCTCGCGCGGGGGATCTACCCGCCGCCGTCGCAGTTCGAGGCGTGGTTCCTCTCGGCGGCGCACACCGAGCGGGACATCGCGAAGACGATTGCCGCGGCGCGGGAGACGTTCGCGGAGATGGGCTGACGGCGTGAGCCGTCAGCCGTGAGCCGCTACCGCAGCGTGAGCGGCGTGTCGAGCCGGACGCGCAGGATGGTGCCGACCGGCAGCGTCACGTCCGAGCCCGGCGTCGCGGCGGCCACGCCGCCGCCGCCGATCATGGCGCCGATGAGCGCGCCCTTCCCGCCGCCGAGCAGCGCGCCGAGGATCGCGCCGGCCGCAGCGCCGCCGCCGACCTTCTTCACCTCGCTGCTGGTGCTGCCTTCCATCGCCTGCGTCACCGTGCCCTTGATGTCGTAGGGACGCCCGTTGACGGTGACCCGGTCGAAGCTGAGGGTGAGGCTGCCCTTGCGATCGGCGCGGCCGGCCTTGTCCACCGCCGACACGACGCCGCGCATCACCGACCCCGCCGGGATGATGATGCGGCCGTCGCGCGCCAGGTCGACGAGCGTCGTGGCCTCGAAGCGGTCCTCGACGGCCGCGGTCCCCGAGTTGAGCTCGGTCTGCAGCCGCACGTCGAACTCGGTGCCGACCGCGATGGTGATCGCCGAGCCGGCCGCGCGCGGCGCGTCGGACTCCATGCGCATGCGCAGGTCGTCGATCCTGCTCCGCGTCGCCTCGTAGTTGCTGCGCTCCACGCTGCCCTCGCGGGAGAGCTTGACGCGGAGGTAGGTCACCTCGTCGTTGAGGCCGTCGAGCTCGGCCTGGAACTTCGCCGCGGCGGCCGGGTCGTGGCTCTTCACACGCGCCAGGTCGGCCTTGGCGTCGTTCAAGTTGAACTCGAGACGCTTGATGTCGTTCTCGGTGATGCTGCTCTGGGCGAACGCGCGACCGGCCATGCCGATCAGCACGACCGTCGCGAGCGCCAGCCCGGCTACGCGCGCCACGCTACGCATGATTGCTCTCCTGACACGGTCTCGATGGAACCGCGTTCCGTCATTGTGTGTGCGAACCGCGATTCACCCAGTATGCCACGGAATTCGGCGGTCGAGTCACAACCCCTTGACGCCGCGGCACTTGACTCAACCTCAGCCACGGCCCGAAGTCCCGGTTCGCCAATGGTATGATGCGAGGAGGACATGTCCACAGCCCTCAAGCTCCATCGGACGGTCGGGGTGAAGGTCGGCCACGTGCAGGTGGGCGGCGGCGCGCCGGTGGCCGTCCAGTCGATGACGATGACCGACACGGCCGACGTGGCGGCGACCGCGCGCCAGTGCGTCGAGCTGGCCGAGGCCGGGTCGGAAATGGTGCGCGTCACGGTGAACCTGCCGGAGGCCGCGGCCGCCGTGCCCGAGATCAAGCGGCGGATGCTCGACGCGGGCTGCACGGCGCCGCTCATCGGCGACTTCCACTACAACGGGCACCTGCTGCTGACGCGCTTCCCGGCGTGCGCCGCGGCGCTCGACAAGTACCGCATCAACCCGGGCAACGTCGGCACCGGCCGGCGGCGCGACGAGCAGTTCGCCACGATCTGCCAGATCGCCCGTGACCACGGCAAGCCGGTGCGCATCGGCGTCAACGGCGGCTCGCTCAACCAGGAGCTGGTCGTCGCGAAGATGCAGGAGAACACCGACGGCGACCTCGGCCGGACCTCGGAGGAGATCATCAACGAGTGCATGGTGATCTCCGCGCTCGACTCGACGGCGCTGGCGATCGAGGCGGGCCTCCGCAAGGACCAGATCATCATCTCGTGCAAGGTGTCGCGCCCGCGGGACCTCATCGCGGTGTACCGCGCGCTGGCGCGGCAGACCGACCAGCCGCTGCACCTCGGCCTCACCGAGGCGGGCATGGGCGTGAAGGGCCTGGTGTGGTCGTCGGCGGCGATGGGCACGCTGCTCGCCGAGGGCATCGGCGACACCATCCGCGTTTCGCTCACGCCGCGGCCCGGCGGCGACCGGCGCGAGGAGGTCTACGCGGCGTGCGAGCTGCTGCAGGCGCTGGGCCTGCGGTCGTTCGCGCCGAGCGTGACGGCCTGCCCCGGCTGCGGGCGCACGACGAGCTCGACGTTCCAGGAGCTGGCCGAGCGCGTCCAGGACTACGTGCGGGAGCGGATGCCGGAGTGGAAGACCCGCTACGACGGCGTCGAGACGCTCACGCTGGCGGTGATGGGCTGCGTGGTCAACGGCCCCGGCGAGTCGAAGGCCGCCAACATCGGCATCAGCCTGCCCGGCACGGGCGAGGCGCCCCACTGCCCGGTGTTCATCGACGGCGTGCACGCCACGACGCTGCGCGGCACCTACGAGGAGCTGTCGGCGGCGTTCCGCGCGCTCATCGACGACTACGTCGAGGGGAAGTACCCGAAGAAGGGCTGACGGCTCACGGCTCATGCGCGGCGGCGAGCGCGCCGACGCGGCGGGTCCACACGGTCAGCAGCACCAACCCCACCACGATCAGCCCGGTCGAGAGGCCGACCCACAGCCCCTGCACGTCCCAGCCCCAGAAGAAGCAGAGCGAGTAGCCGAGCGGCAGGCCGAGCAGCCAGTGGCCCGCGAGGTTCCACAGCATCGGGCTGCGCGTGTCGCCCAGGCCCCGCAGCGCGCCGGTGAGCACGCCCTGCGTGCCGTCGAAGAGCTGGAAGAGCGCGGCGATGAAGAGCAGCGACACGCCGATGCGCACCACGTCGGCGTCGGTGGTGAACAGCTCGACGAGCGGGCGCGGCACGAGGAGGAACGAGAGCGACGCCACGGACATGAACATCAGGCCGAGCGCGAGCGCCGTCCAGCCGGCGCGGCCCGCCCCGGCCGGGTCGTCGCGGCCGACCGCCTGCCCCACCCGCACGGCGGCCGCCGACGAGAGCCCGAGCGGCACCATGAAGGTCAGCGCCGCGAGGTTGAGCACGATCTGGTGCGCGGCGAGCGAGACGGGCGCCAGACGCCCGGCGAACGCGGAGGCGCTGGCGAAGACGCCGACCTCGAGCACCACCTGCAACGCCGCCGGCAGTCCGAGCCGGACGAGCCGGCCGAGCCGCGCGAGGTCGGCCGCGAACGGCACGTCGAAGAGCCCCGTGCGGCCGCGCCGGGCGTGCCGCACGATCGCCCACAGCAGCACGCCCGCCATGTAGATCCGCGACACCACCGTCGCCCACGCCGCGCCGTTGGCGCCGAGCGCGGGCGCGCCCAGGCGCCCGTAGATGAGCGCCCAGTTCGCCACCGCGTTCACTACGTTGGCGCTGACGAGCGCGAACATCACCGGCCGCACGACGTTCATCGCCTGCAGGTAGCGCCGGAACGCGGCGTAGAGCAGCAGCGGCAGGGCGCTCAGGATGACGATCTCGAGGTACGGCCGCAGCAGGACGAACACGGCCGGCGCGAACCCCCACATCCCGAGCGAGAGGGTGCCGGCCCAGGCGACGGCCGTCATCAGCGGCGTCAGCGCCAGGGCGAGCACGACGCCCGTGTGCAGCCACCGGTGGCACTCGTCGAGCCGTCCCGCGCCGAAGGCCTGCGAGACGAGCGTGTCGAGGCCGAGCAGCAGCCCGATGCCGAACACGGCGAGCGCGACGAAGAGCGAGCTCCCGACGCCCACGGCGCCGATGGCGGCCGGGCCGAGCGGCCCCACCATGATCGTGTCGACGATGCCCATCGACACCCAGCCGATCTCGGCGAGGACCACGGGCCAGGCGAGCGCGAGCATCGGGCGGAAGTCCTCCCGAAACCAGCGTCCTCGCGTCCGCGGGCCGGACGGCGCGACGTCGGAGACAGCCACGCGGTTATTGTTCCACAGAAGAACGGGCGGTGAGTGGCGCGCTCAGCGCCAGAACATCAGGTGCTCGACCCACTGCACGCGCGTGAGGTCGTTGTAGATGACGGTGACCATCAGCGTGAGCAGCAGCACGAAGCCGGCGAGCAGCAGCCGCTCCTTCACGCGCACGCTGAAGTCGCGGCGGGCGAGGCCCTCGAGCGCCATGATGGCGATGTGGCCGCCGTCGAGCACGGGGATCGGCATGAGGTTGAGCAGCCCGAGGTTCAGGCTGATCATCGCCATGAGGTTGAAGAGCGCGAGCAGGCCCAGCTGCGCGGACTCGCCCGAGAGCTCGGCGATCGCCACGGGCCCCATCAGCTGCTTCACGGAGGTCTCGCGGGTGAAGAGCCCGACGAGCGTCTGAACGATGAGCTTCGTCCACTCCCAGTTCTTCGCGAGGCTCAGCTGCACGGCCTGGATCGGTCCGGGCTCGATCCGGCGCACCTCGAAGGGCAGCGGCTCGACGCCGATCTGGGGGACGCTCCCGTTGAGCGCGGGGATCGCCGACACGGTCAGCACCTGGCTGCCGCGCCGGAGCTCGAACGACACCGGCTTCCCCTCGTTCGCCTTGATCGTGTCGATCAGCTCCTTGAGCGTGATGTCCTGCTTGCCGTTGACGGCCAGGACGATGTCGCCGGGCTTCATGCCGGCCTTGTCGGCGGGTCCGCCGGGCGAGACGCCGTGAATCTGCGGGTGCAGCTCGGGGAGCACGCCGATGTCGCCCACCTCGAACTTGGTCTGCGCCTCCGGGGTCACGTCCAGCGTGTGCAGGCCGTCCGCGCGGCGGACCACGATCGGGATCGTGCGGTTGGCCCTGGGCGCGATGGCCATGTAGGCCTGCTCCCAGGTGTCCACGTCGTGGCCGGCGATGCTCACGAGGCGGTCGCCGCGCCGGATGCCGCTCTTGGCGGCCGGCGAGTCCGCGTTGACCGTGCCGACGACCGGCGCCTGCTGCTCGTAGGCCGGGACGTCGGCGCCCTGGTAGAGCACGAACGCCAGCACCACGATCGCCAGCAGGATGTTCATCACCGGCCCGGCGACGAGCACCTGGAACCGCTGCCACTTCGACTTGGACAGGAACTCGTCGCTGGCGCCGGTCCGCTCGTCCTCGACCGTCTCGCCCGCCATCTTGACGTAGCCGCCGAGGGGGATCGCGCTGATGCAGTAGTCGGTGTCGCCGCGCCGCACGTTCACGAGCTTGGGCCCGAAGCCCAGCGAGAACGTCAGCACGCGCACGCCGATCCGCCGCGCCATCAGGTAGTGGCCCAGCTCGTGCACGAAGATCAGCACGCCCAGCACGAACACGAACGCGAGAACGCTCGTCAAAACGCGATCCCCAGTCAGTGGCAGTCGGAAGATGCGGCCCGAGTCGGCCTGGCCGACGGCTGGCTACGCCGGAAGTTCTTATTTTACCCCGGCAGGCGGGTCCGGGCATAGGCCCTGGCCCAGGCGTCGGCGGCGCGCACCTCGGTCAGCGTGTCGTCCGGGCGTCCCCCGTCCCGCTCGCAGGCGTCCATGGTGCGTTCGATCACGTCCGGAATGGCCGCAAAGGCCAGCCGGCCCGCGAGAAAGGCCTCGACGGCCACCTCGTTGGCCGCGTTCATCACCGCCGGCAGCGCGCCCTCGGACCCGAGCGCCCGGAACGCCAGCCCGAGGCACGGGAAGCGGTCCCGATCCGGGTGCTCGAAGTCGAGCCGGCCGAGGTGGGCCAGGTCGAGCGACGGCAGCGCGGCGTCCCAGCGGTCGGGGTACGAGAAGGCGTACTGAATGGGCAGCCGCATGTCGGTCACGCCGAGCTGCGCGATGACCGAGCCGTCGCGCAGCTCGACGAGCGAGTGCACGACCGACTGCGGGTGCACGACGACGTCGATGCGGTCGGCCGGCACGCCGAACAGCCAGCGCGCCTCGATGACCTCCAGCCCCTTGTTCATGAGCGTGGCCGAGTCGATCGTGATCTTCGGCCCCATCTTCCACGTCGGATGGCGCAGCGCATCGTCGGCCGACACCGCCGACAGCGCCTCGGACGAGAGGCCGCGGAAGGGCCCGCCCGACGCGGTCAGGATCAGCCGGCGCACCTCGTCGGCCCGGCGCCCGTGCAGGCACTGGTGGATCGCGTTGTGCTCGCTGTCGACCGGCAGGATCGGCACCCGGTGGCGCCGGGCCGCCTCCATCACGAGGCGCCCCGCCATCACGAGCACCTCCTTGTTGGCGAGCGCGATGGTCTTGCCCGCCTCGATGGCCGCCAGCACCGCGTCGAGCGCGGCGGTGCCCGACGAGGCGCAGAGCACGATGTCGACGTCGGGCCGCGTCGCCAGCGCGACCAGCCCCGCGCCGCCGCGGCCCTCAATCTCCACCTCGGGCGCGCCGGGCTGCGCGAGCGCCGCGCGCAGCACGGCCAGCGCCGGCTCGGTGGCCATGGCGACCGCGCGGGGCCGGAAGCGGCCGACCTGCTCGGCGAGCCGCACGGCGTTCTCCCCCGCCGCCAGGCCCACGACCTGCAGCCGGTCGGGATGCGCCTCCACCACGGCGAGCGCGCTGCGCCCGATCGAGCCGGTCGAGCCGAGAATGGCGATCCGTTTCACGATTGCGAGGTCTCCACGGGCCGCCCTCGCTCACCCCGCATAGCGCAGGAAGAGATAGAAGGCCGGCGCCGCGAACAGCCAGCTGTCGATCCGATCGAGCATCGCCGCCGTGGCCCGGGATGAGGCCCGACGCTGTCCTTGAGGCCGGCGCTGCGCTTGAGCAGCGACTCGAACAGGTCGCCGACGATGCCGAGCGCCGCGAGCGTGGCGCCCACCAGCGCCAGCCGCCACGGGCCGAGGCCGGGCAGCCAGACGTGCCCGGCCGCCACGAGCGCCAGCGCGCCGGCGACGACGCCGCCGACGGCCCCCTCGACCGTCTTCTTCGGGCTGATCGACGGGGCGAGTGCGCGCCGCCCGAAGAGCCGCCCGCAATAGTACTGCGCCGAGTCGCTCGCCATCACCGTCAGCATGAGGGCCAGGACCGCGCCGCGGCCGTGCACCGCGCGCACGGCGGCCAGCGCGCCGAGCGGCAGGCCGAGGTACACGGGCGCGAAGATCGCGGCGGCCACGCCCGGCAGCACCGTCGGACCGGGCCGCCCGAAGCCGACCGCCGCGGCCGCGATGGCGATGAGCGCGGCGAGCAGGATGTCGGCGGACGGCGCCAGGCCCAGGCCGATCGCGGCGCAGCAGGCCATCACCGCGGTGCCGGCGAGCACGCGCGGGAACGGCGCGCCCAGGTGCTCGGCGAGGCTGGCGTACTCGACGAACGCGAGGAGCGCCGCGACCTCGGCGAGCCCGAGCGTCGCGACGGGCGGCAGGTACCAGACGGTGCCGAGGACGAGTGGCAGCAGGACGAGAGCGCTCAGGATGCGCGTCATCGGATCTCGGCGCCCGCGCCCGGGAGCGCGCTCAGCGGCCGGCGACCGCCGGCTCCTTGAGACCGCCGTAGCGGCGGTCGCGCTTCTGGTAGGCGAGGATGGCCTCGAGCAGGTGGCGGCAGCGGAAGTCGGGCCACAGCGTGTCGGTGACCCAGATTTCCGCGTACGCGATCTGCCAGAGCAGGAAGTTGCTCACCCGCATCTCGCCGCTCGTGCGGATGAGCAGATCCGGATCCGGCTGGCCGGCCGTGTAGAGCAGCTCGCCGAACCGCCGCTCGTCGAGCTCGTCGGCCTTCATGCCGGAGGCGATCGCGCGGCGCGCGGCGTCGACGATCTCGGCGCGCCCGCCGTAGTTCAGGGCGATGTTGAAGAGCATGCCCGTGCAGTGCGCCGTCTTCTCCTCGCCGAGCGTCAGCTCGCGCCGCACGTCGGCCGCGAGCTCGTCCTTCCGCCCGACCACGTGAAACCGGATGTTGTTGGTGACGAGGGTCTTCAGCTCGAGCCGGAGGTAGCGCTTGAGCAGGCTCATGAGCGTCGAGACCTCGCTCACCGGCCGCTTCCAGTTCTCGAGCGAGAACGCGTAGAGCGTCAGGACGCCGATCCCCAGACGCGCAGACGTCTCCACCACGTCGCGCACCGAGTCGATGCCGGCGCGGTGGCCCTCGACCCGCGGCAGGTGCCGCCGCGAGGCCCAGCGGCCGTTGCCGTCCATGATGATCGCCACGTGCACCGGCAGCCGATCGAAATCGATCTGGCGGGCGAGCGCCTCCTCCGGCGATCCCGGCACCGCGCCGTCGAGAATGTCCTGGAGACTCATGGACTCGCGTCGTATCTCGGTTAAACCTAACTCGCGATGATACAGAGTCTTAGCAGACGGTTGCAAGGAACCACCGGCCCGCCCGCCACGCCCGCCCCGCTCCGACTATAGATGACTTTGCGCCACAGAGTAAAGCCCCGGCTGGCCCGGGTCTCCGACCCGGGCCCTCTGGGTTCGGGTGGCCCGGGTCTCCGACCTGGGCCCTCAGTACTCGACCCGCACCAGGGTCAGGCCGCGCGCGGGCGCCGTCGGCCCGGCCAGGCTCCGGTCGCCCGCCTCGACGAGCGCGGCCATCGCGTCGGGGGCCCGCCGGCCGTCCCCGACCTCGACGAGCGTCCCGACGATCGTCCGGACCATGTGGCGCAGGAAGCCGTCGGCCGCGATCTCGACGACCAGGAGGACGCCGGCGTCGGGCGGCGCGCCGGCCGGCCGCGCCTCCACCCGCGCCGCCGTCACCGTGCGCACCGTCGTCGCCACGTCGCTCCCCGCCGCCTGGAAGGCGGCGAAGTCGTGGCGTCCCACGAGCGCGTCCGCCGCGCGCGCCATCGCGTCGACGTCGAGCGCGCGCGGATGGTGCCAGACGAAGCGGTGCTCGAACGGGCTCACGACCCGCGCCTGGCGGATCTGGTAGCGGTAGGTCTTGCCGGCGGCCGAGAAGCGCGCGTGGAAGCCGGGCGGCGCTTCGGCGGCCTCGAGCACGCGCACGTCGGCGGGCAGCGTCGCGTTGAGCGCGCGGGCGAGCGTGGCGGGCTCGAGCGTCGCGGCGAGCTCGACGCTGGCGACCTGGCCGAGCGCGTGGACGCCCGCGTCGGTCCGTCCGGCGCCAGCGACCGTGACGGGCCCTCCCTCGATGGGCGCGAGCGCGTCCTCGACGAGCGCCTGGATGGACCGCCCGTTCGGCTGGCGCTGCCAGCCCACGTAGGCGGTGCCGTCGTAGGCGACGGTCAGCTTGATGACGCGCACGAGGCCGCTCCTGCCCTCAGTGTGGGGATTCGATTCTGGCTAACGATCGGCGACGAGCCGCGCGGCGCGGGCTACGAGACCCTTCAGCCACCCCGCGGGCCTGGCGTCGCGTTCGCCGGCCATGGATCCCTGCCCTCCCTCAGAAGGGAAGGGCGGCCATGTACCAGTTCATGACGGTCGCGCGACCGCGGTGCACCCAACCAGTGATCTCCGAATACTGCGCGCGATAGGTCCCGGACCAGATCGGCGCCCGGAGGGAGCGCCGGGCTCGGGTTCAGCTCCACTCGCACGACGGCATTGCTCAACGGACCGCGGACCGCGATCGACCGGATCGTGACGGCTGATGCCTCTGCGGCGGCGGCGCCCCGCTCCGCCAGCGACTTGGTCGTGTCGGCGACGATGGACCGGACCAGCTCGGCCTGGACCCACCTCTCCAGCGCGGCCCGACCCTGCGTGTCGAGCTTGGAGCGCGCCGTCGCGATGCGAAACCCCGCAAAGCTGGCCAGGATGACCAGCACGACCATCGCCTTCCATCCGGAGAACGTCACGGTCTTTCCGTCCATCTACCCCCCGAACTGACAAGATTCTCTACGTGCGCGACCCCGGCTTCACGACGGGCAGCCCCTTGGCGCAAAGGGGACACTCCGCCTCCTCGAAGGTCGGCAGCGGGTAGTGCACGAGCGAGGCGAACGGCACGTCGAGCACGCTCGGCTCGGCGCCGCGGTCGATGATCGACGCAGCCGCGACCACCTCGGCGCCGGCCGCACGCGCCACCTCGATGGTCTCGCGCGTCGACCCGCCCGTCGTCACGACGTCCTCGACGACGACCACGCGGTCGGACGGGCCGAGCGTGAAGCCCCGGCGCAGCGTGAGCTTGCCCTCCTGGCGCTCGGCGAACAACGCGCGCACGCCGAGCGCGCGCGCCACCTCGTGGCCGATCACGACGCCGCCGAGCGCGGGCGACAGGACGGCGGTCGCGCCGGCGGTCTCGACGAACACCCCGAGCGCGCCCCCGAGCGCGTGTCCGAGCGCCTCGGCGTGCGGCGGGTGCTGCAGGACCAGCGCGCACTGCAGGTAGCCGCCGCTGTGCAGGCCGGACGTCAGGCGGAAGTGCCCTTCGAGCAGCGCGCCCGACTGACGGAACAGATCCAGAACTTCGTCGCGTTTCATACGTCGTCTCTTGGCCAGCGGTCAGCCGTCAGCGGCTAGCCGTCAGGAAAACCATGCTGTCACGCGTGCTGGCTCTGCCTGACCGCTGCCCCCTGACCGCTGACCGCTGCCTATGTCACCGCTTCAGCCGCAGATTGTCCTCGAACAGCTTCAGGATGCGCTTGTACTCGTCCGCCCAGCTCGACGCGCGCACGAACCCGTGGCTCTCGACCGGGAACACGGCGAGCTGCCAGTTCTCCTTCCGGAGCTCGATCAGCCGCTGCGCGAGGCGCACGGAGTCCTGGAAGTGCACGTTGGTGTCCACCATGCCGTGGCAGATCAGCAGCGCGCCCTTCAACCCGTCGGCGAAGTAGATGGGCGAGCTCTGCTCGTAGGCCTTGGGGTCGTTCTGCGGCTCGTTGAGGATGTTCGACGTGTAGCCGTGGTTGTAGTGCGCCCAGTCGGTCACGGGCCGGAGCGCGGCGCCGGCGGCGAAGGTGTCGGGCGAGGTGAACATCGCCATCAGGGTGATGAACCCGCCGTAGCTGCCGCCGTAGACGCCGATGCGCTTCGGGTCGACCTTCTGCGCCGTCACCAGGTACTTCGCGCCGTCCACGATGTCGTCGAGGTCCGTGCCGCCCATGTGGCGGTAGATGGCCGTCCGCCAGTCGCGCCCGTAGCCCGAGCTCCCGCGGTAGTCCACGTCGAGCACGACGTAGCCGCGCGCGGCCAGCAGGTTGTGGAACATGTACTCGCGGTAGTAGCTCGACCAGGTACTTGTGCGCGTTCTGCAGGTAGCCGGCGCCGTGCACGAAGACGACGCCGGGGTGGGTCCGATCGCGCCTGGCGCCCATCATCTCGGGCGTGTACAGGCGGGCGCGGACGTCCACGCCGTCGCGCGCCTTGAAGGTGAGCACCTGCGGGTCGGCCCACTTGAACGACCGCCACTCCGAGGTGGGCGTCGTCGTGAGCTGCCGCATGGGCGCGTCGGGCTGCGCCGCGACGAGGTACAGCTCCGGCGGCTTGTTGCTGTAGGAGTACACGTCGCCGAACATCGAGCCGTCGGGCGCCATCTCGGGGTCGTGCGCGCCGGTGGCCGTCGTCAGCCGGGTGCGCGGACCGCCGTCGAGCGCCATCGTGTAGACCTGCCGCTCGCCGGGGTCCACCTCGGTCGACACGAACAGGAAGTGCCGGCGGTCCGGCGCGAGCGCCGCCGCGGTGACTTCCCACGGCCCCTTGGTGAGCTGCACGGCCTCGGGCGAGGGCGCCGAGACGTCCTCGGTGTAGAGGTGCGCCCAGCCGTCCTTCTCGGAAATGAACCAGATGTGCGTGTTGTCGGGCAGGAACTCGGCGATGTTCCCGCCGAAGAAGCCCCGCACCTCCCGGATCCAGGCGTCGTCGTGCAGGTGGTCCACGACGCGCGCGGCGCCGGTCTCGGGGTCGAGCCGCACCAGCCAGCGGTCCTTGTTGTCGAACGCCCGCGCGTAGCCGACCGCGTAGGCCCCGTCGTCCGAGATCGCGGGCATGCCCCAGTCGATCTCGCGCGGCGCCGGCTTGCCCGTCGCCTCGCCCGCCTTCGCGGGCGCCTCGCCCGCGAAGGCGCCGTCGGCCCAGACGCTCTTCTTCGTCTGGAGGTTCAGGATGGCCAGCTTGCGCGTGCTCTGCGCGTCGCCGACGTCGGTGCGGCCCGGGATCTCGTCGACGTAGGCGCTCTCGGTGACGTAGCGCGGCACCTCGGTCGCCCTGGCGCCGCGCGCGCGCTGGTTCACGAGCACGAACACGTGGACGCCGTCGGGCGAGAGCCGCAGGTCCACGGCCGACTGCCCGTCGGCCAGCTCCAGCTTCGGCAGGGCCTCCGCCGCCGCCTTCGCCTCGGCCTCCTTCTTCTTCTCGATCTGCTCGCGCGTGTACTCGATCAGCTTCGCTTCCTCTTCCTTCAGGTATTTCTGGCTGTCGGTCAACCGCGGCTCGGCCTTCTTCGTCGAAATGTCCGTGAGCTGGGTGACGAGCGCGTCCCCGCCCGCCTGGACGGGCACGATGAACAGGTTGCCGTCGCGGACGAAGGTGACCGCGGTCTCGTTCCGCGCCCAGCGGGGGCTCCCCTCCCGCCCGGTCGTCCGCGTGAGCTGGATGCGCGTGCCGGCCACCGAGTCGACGATGGCGATGTCGCCGTCCTCGGCGAAGAGAACCCGGCGGTGGGCGCGGTCCCACTCGCCGCGGGGCGGCGGCGCCAGGCGGCGCTCGGCGTCGGTCAGCTTGCGCGGCTCGCCGCCGTCGCGCCCGACGACGTAGGTGGATGCCTCGTCCTCGCCGGGCTTCGTCCACTCGAAGTACAGGCGGCTCGAGTCGCCGGACCAGCGCAGGCCGGCCGGGGCCTCGCCCAGCAGGTCGGGGCCGCGCATGATGCTGTCGACCGTCAGGGGAAACGCGGCGGGCGCGGCGCCCTGTCCGGCGCGGCCGGCGAAGGTCGGCACGGACGCGCAGGCGACCGTCAGGAGCACGAGCAGGAATCGACGCATGGGACCAGTTCCTCGCGTGATGAAGCGGGGGCGGCCGGAACGGCCGCCCGGCGGCCCCTAAGTATACATGCCGGCTGAAACCGGGGCGGGGCCCGCTCCGTCTACTGTTATTTGACATGGCGGCCGCGCGGGCGCGGAGAGGCGGCGGGCGCGCCCGGTTCTTGCTTTTCCCCCGATCCGTCTGACGTCAGCTACCGACAGGAGAACATCTGAAATGCGCGTGCAGCACATGATTCGGGCGGGTTCGGGGATCGGCGCGGTGGCGCTGCTCGTCGGGCTCGTGTCCATTTCCGGCCGTCAGGTGTTCGCTTCCGGACAAGCACCGGCGCCCGCGCCGGCGCTGGCCGCGGCCGCGGCGCAGGCCGTCCAGCAGGCGACCGCGCAGCCGGCGGCGCCCCCGGCCGGCCCGGCCCGGCGTCTCACGGTCGACGAGGCGGTCTCGATGGCCCTCGAGTCGAACCTCGGCATCAAGGCCGACCGGCTCGGGCCGCAGATCGAGGATGACGCGGTGGCGCAGGCGCGCGGCGTGTTCGCGCCCAACGTGTTCTCGGGACTGACCCGCAACAGCAACACCCAGCAGACCCTGAGCTTCACCCAGGCGCTGAATCCGACGTTCACGAACACGGGCTTCACGAACACGACGGGCATCCAGCAGCGCCTGCCGTGGGCGGGCGGCAGCTACGACATCCGGTGGACCGGCGCGCGCTCGGAGACCACGGCGTACTCGAACTTCAACCCGCAGCTGAGCTCGAGCCTCACCTTCGCCTTTCAGCAGCCGCTCCTGCGGAACTTCTCCACCGACACCAACCGGCGCGCCGTGTGGAACACCGAGAACCTCCGCCGGATCGCCGACCTGCGGCTCCGCCAGAGCATCGTCTCGACGACGCGCACCGTGCGGAACGCGTACTGGGACCTGGTGGGCGCCATGGCGAACCTGCAGGTCGCCCAGCAGTCGCTCGACCTCGCCCGGCAGTCCTTGAAGGACAACCAGACGCGCGTCGAGGTCGGCACCATGGCGCCCATCGACATCGTCGAGGCGCAGGCCGAGGTGGCGCGCAACGAGGAGTCGGTGATCGTGGCGCAGTCGCTCATCGAGAACGCCCAGGACAACCTGCGCGTGCTCATCATGAACCCCGACCTGCCCGACTTCTGGACGACGCGGTTCGAGCCGGCCGAGACCGCCGAGCTGAAGCCCGTCGCGATCGACATCGACAAGGCCGTCACCACCGCGCTCGCCGACCGCACGGACCTCCTGACGGCCAAGCGCCAGCTCGACAACACCCAGATCGACGTCCACTACTACCGGAACCAGCGCCTGCCGAGCGTCGACCTGAACCTGACCTACGGCCTCACCGGCACGGGCGGCACGCAGTTCACCTTCGGCGACGGCTATCCGCCGCAGATCGAGAGCCAGTCCGTGAAGGGCTTCGGCAGCGTGCTGGGCGACGTCTTCCACCGCGCGTACCCCGCGTGGACCGTCGGCCTCCAGATCGGCTACCCGATTGGCACGAGCCAGGCCGACGCCGCCCTCGCCGGGGCGCGGCTCCAGCAGACCCAGGCCCAGACCAACCTGCGCAACCTCGAGCTGCAGGTCGCCGCCTCGGTGCGGAACGTCGGCCGCCAGGTGGAGACCAACCTGAAGCGGGTCGAGGCGACCCAGAAGGCGCGCGAGCTGGCCGAGCGGCGCCTCGAGGCCGAGCAGAAGAAGTTCAGCGTGGGCCTGACGTCCTCGTTCATCGTCTTCCAGGTGCAGCGCGACCTCGCCATCGCGCGGTTCAACGAGCTGGCCGCCATCATCGACTACAACAAGTCGCTCGTGAACTTCGCGGCGGTGCAGGAGACGCCGCTGCAGTAGAGCGGTCAGCGGTCAGGGGGCAGAGGTCAGGCAGAGCCTGCTCCGCTGTCACGCGGCAACGCTGACAGGGGCCCTGCCTGAACGCTGACGGCTGCCCTCTGCGCCGCGAGAGGGGGACGGGAGCCTCGTCCTTTCACCGGGAGGCTCCCGTCCCCATACTCTGCTAGACTCCCCCCGTGCCGAAGCTCTCGGTCACGGTCATCACCCGGAACGAAGAGGCGAACCTGGGGCGCGTCCTGGCGTCGGTCGCCTGGGCCGACGACATCGTCGTCGTCGACTCGGGAAGCACCGACGGCACGGTCGAGGTCGCCCGGCGCTTCACCGACCGGGTGTTCGTCCGCGAGTGGCCCGGCTACAGCGCGCAGAAGAACCACGCCGCCACGCTTGACCCGGCACGACTGGATCCTGTCGCTCGACGCCGACGAGCGGATCACGCCGGCGCTGGCCGACGAGATCCGGGCCCGGCTGGCGGAAGAGCCGCCCGAGAGGGGCTACCGGATGCCGCGGGTGACGTGGCACCTCGGGCGCTGGATCCGATCGACCGACTGGTACCCGGACTTCCAGCTCCGGCTCTACGACCGCCGCGCGGGCCGGTGGGTCGAGCGCCACGTGCACGAGTCGGTGTCCGTCGACGGACGGCCCGGCACGCTCCGCGGCGAGATTCAGCACTACGCCTACCGCGACCTCGCGCACCACTTCGAGACGATGCAGCGGTACACCGACCTGGCGGCGCGGCAGCTGCACGAGGAAGGCCGGCGCACGGGCTTCGCGGGTTTGGCCGTGCACCCGCCGCTTCGCGTTCCTGCGCAACTACGTCCTGCGCGGCGGCTTCAAGGACGGCGTGCCCGGCCTGATCGTCTCGGGCATGAACGCCTTCTACGTGTTCCTCAAGCTGGCGAAGCTGTGGGAGCTGCAGGGGTCCGGAGGCCGGGAGCCGGAGGCCGGGGACCGGGGGCCGGAGGCGGGAGGCCGGTAGCCATGTTCTCCCTCCACATCGACACCGCCCGCACGTGGCGCGGAGGCCAGAACCAGGTCCTGCTGACCGTGGAGGGCCTGCGCGCGCTCGGGCACCGCGCCGCCCTCGTGGCGCACGGCGAGGGCGAGCTGCGCGCGCGAGCGGCCGAGGGGCTCGAGCTGGTGCCGCTGACGCCGAGGACCGAGATGGACCTCGCGGCGGCCTACCGCCTGTCGCGCGTCATCCGCCGGCTCACGCCCGACATCCTGCACGCGCACGACCCGCACGCCGTGGCGATGGCCGCGCTGGCGCTCTCGATGGGCGCGCCCGATCCCCGGCCGCCGCTCGTCGCGGCGCGGCGGGTGGACTTCCACCTGAAGGGCAACGCGCTCTCGCGCTGGAAGTACCGGCAGGTGGACCGCTTCGTCTGCGCGTCGGATGCCATCCGCTCGATGCTCCTGCAGGACGGCGTGCCGGCCGAGACGGCGGTGACCGTGCACGAGGGGATCGACCTCTCGCACGTGGCGGCGGCGCCGCCGATCAACATCCACGAGGAGTTCTGGCTGCCGCACCAGGCGCCGGTGGTGGGGAACGTCGCCGCGCTCGTGCCGCACAAGGGCCAGCGGCACCTCGTCGAGGCCGCCGCGCGCGTCGTGCGCGAGGTGCCGGACGCGCGGTTCGTCATCGCGGGCGAGGGCGAGCTGCGGCCGGCGCTGGAGCGGCAGATCAAGGAGCGGAAGCTCGAGAAGCACGTCTTCCTGGCGGGCTTCAGGCCCGACGTGCTCTCGCTGCACAAGAGCTTCGACGTGTTCGTGCTCGCGTCGGTCACCGAGGGCCTGGGCACGTCGACGCTCGACGCGATGGCGTGCGGCAAGCCCGTCGTGGGCACGGCCACCGGCGGCATCCCGGAGGTGGTCGTGGACGGCCAGACGGGGCTGCTGGTGCCGCCGCGCGACGACCGCGCGCTGGCGGCGGCGATCGTGCGGCTGCTCAAGGACCCCGACCTGCGGGCGCGGATGGGCGCGGCGGGGCTCGCCCGCGTGGCCGCCCGCTTCAGCGCCGATCGCATGGTGCGCGACACGCTCGCCGTCTACGAGAGCGTCGTGAAGCGCGGCGCCCGCGCCAAGGTCGACTGACGAAGATTCAACGGGCGGCGGGGTGGCAGAGGCCGCGCAGCGGGCACTTCGCGATCGCGCCTGCGGACGTGTGGAAGCCGCACGCGTTCATCATGCCCAGGTGGCACAGCGAGAAGTCGTAGCGGACCGGATCGACCGGGTCGAGCGCGCGCAGCGACGCGGTGATCTCGACCGCCATCGCCCAGCCCGGGCGTGCGGCAGCGGGTCAGGCCCAGGCAGCGCCCCACGCGGATCACGTGGGTGTCGAGCGGGACGACGAGCCGGGCCGGCGCGACGCCCGCCCACACGCCCATGTCGATCTCGTCCCGCCGCACCATCCACCGCAGGTAGAGGTTGAGCCGCTTGCACGCGCTCCCGGTCGAGGGGCGCGGAAAGAAGAACCACACCCCGGGGCGCGCGGGCCGGCGGCCGTAGGCGCGCGTCACGTCGAGCGCGCGCGCCCGCTCGCCGAACGACTCGAGCGCGGCCTCCACGTCGGCGGCGCCCGCGTCGAGCCCCTCCAGGAAGAAGCGCTCGATCGACCCCGCGCGGCCGAGCATCTGCCCGATCGTCCACACGAACGCGACCAGGTCCCGGCCCGAGGCCCAGCGGTGCACCAGGCCGGCCAGCGCCGCGCCGTCCGCCCGCGGGTCGAAGCGCCGCACGTATGCCGCGGGGCTGCCGCCCATCGGCGCGAGCACGCTCTCGATCGACGCGAGCACGCCCGCCACGCGGCCGAAGGCGAGGCGCCGCGGCGATCAGCCCGACCACCTCGCGGTCGGCGGGATCGGGATACCGGCGCACCACGTGCATGGGGTCCAGGGCCGAGTCGGCGCGGTTGAAGTCGTCGTAGAGACGGTCGAGCGCCGGCCGGAGCGCGGGATCCGGCGGGCGCGGGCGCGCCGGACGGGCCGATGTGCGGCGCCCGGGCATCGGAGGGCTCAGAACGCGGTGACGGGCTGACCGGCCCGGCACATGGGACATGCGTCGGCCGGGTAGTTCTCGGCGGCGCGATAGCCGGCCAGCGCGAAGTTCGGGACGCCGAGGTCGACGACCGCCTCGAGACGGTCGTAGATCTGGACCGTCGCGATCACCGTGCCGCCGGCCTCGGCGACCAGCGCGGCGCAGCTCTCGAACGTCTTCCCCGTGTTGCGCACGTCGTCGGCGAGCATCACGCGGCGTCCGGCCATCTGGCGGGCGTAGAACGGCCGCAGGACGAAACGGTGCTGCGGGTGCACGGTGAACGGGGCGAACTGGCTGGGCGGATGCGTCAGGCTGCGCCGCCCGTCGAGCAGCCCCGCCATCGTGTGCGCGAGCAGCGCGCCGCCCGTCACGGGCCCGGCGACGATCTCGGTCGACGCCAGCAGGTCGCCGGGGATGATGTCGAGCAGGTCCTGCGCGAACCGCCAGATGGTGGACGGCTGCCGGAACAGCTGGTGCGGGTTCAGGTACACCCGCCCGTGGAAGCCGTTGCCGTAGTCGAAGTGCCCGTCGAGCATGAGCACCTCGAAGTCCTGGAGGTTCCGGAGCGCCTGCTGGCGCACTTCGTCGCGACGGTTCACCGCGTACCTTCCTTGCTGGAGGACGTGAGTCTCACGAGCCCTTCTCGTCGAACGCCCGGGCGCCCGGGACGTCCGGGTTCACGTAACAGACGCGGCCGCCGACGATCGTCGCGGCGACCGCGCCGCGCAGCGTCCACCTGTCGAACGGCGAGTTGCGCGCGAGCGACCGCGAGCGCGAGAGGTCCACCTCGAAGGCGTGATCGGGCGCGAGCACGGTCACGTCGGCGGGCGCGCCCGGCGCGAGCGTGCCGCCCGGCACGCCGAGGATGCGCGCCGGGTTCACCGAGAGCAGCTCGACCAGGCGCGGCAGGCCCAGGTGGCCGGCGTGCACCAGACGGTCGAGCGCCAGCGGCACGGCGGTCTCGAGGCCGATGATGCCGAACGGGGCGCGGTCGAACTCGAGCTGCTTCTCGTCGGCGTGGTGCGGCGCGTGGTCGGTCGCGATCGCGTCGATCGATCCGTCCGTCAGCCCCTCGATGAGCGCGTCGCGGTCGGCGGTCTCCCGGAGCGGCGGGTTCATCTTCACGTGGGTGTCGTAGCCGGCCAGCGCCTCGTCGGTGAGCGTGAAGTGGTGCGGCGTGACCTCGCAGGTCACCGGCACGCCGCGCGCCTTGCCCGCGCGGACGGCGCGCAGCGAGCCGCGCACGCTCATGTGGGCGATGTGGGCGTGGGCGCCGGTCAGCTCGGCCAGCGTCACGTCGCGCTCGACCATCAGCGCCTCGGCGGCCGCCGGAATCCCGCGCAGGCCGAGCGCCGACGCGTGGAAGCCCTCGTGCGCGACGCCGTCGCCCTTGAGCGACTGGTCCTCGCAGTGGTCGATCACCGGCATGCCGAACATGCCCGCGTACTCCAGCGCCCGGCGCATCAGCAGCGCGGTGGCCACCGGATGGCCGTCGTCGGAGACGGCCACGCAGCCGGCCTGCTTCAGCTCGCCGATGTCGGCCAGCTGCTCGCCGGCCGACCCGCGCGAGACGGCCCCGATCGGGTAGACGCGCGCCAGGCCCGCCGCCGCGGCCTTCTGCACGATGTACTCGGTGATGCCCGCGTTGTCGTTGATCGGGCTGGTGTTCGGCATGCACGCCACGGCCGTGAAGCCGCCCGCCACGGCGGCCGCCGCGCCCGTTGCGATCGTCTCCTTGTGCTCCTGCCCCGGCTCGCGCAGGTGCACGTGCATGTCGACGAAGCCCGGGCACACGACGAGACCGGCGGCGTCGACGACGCGCGCGCCGGCGGCCGGCAGGTCGGCCCCCACGGCCGCAATCGCGCCGCCGTCGATGAGCACGTCCGCCGTCGCGTCGAGGCCCTGCGCGGGGTCCACGACGCGGCCGCCCTTGACGAGGATCTTCATAACGCCCCCTCCGTGACGCCGCCGGCGAGCAGGTAGAGCACCGCCATCCGAACCGCGACGCCGTTGGCCACCTGTTCGAGGATCACCGAGTACGGCCCGTCGGCCACGTCCGACGCGATCTCGACGCCCCGGTTCATCGGGCCGGGGTGCATGATGATGACGTCGGGCTTCGCGAGGCGCGCGCGGGCGGCCGTCAGGCCGAACACCGTGAAGTACTCGCGGAGCGACGGGATGAAATGCCCGTGCATCCGCTCGCGCTGGATGCGGAGCATCATCACCACGTCGGCGCCCTCCACCGCCTCCTCGATGCGCCAGGTCGCGCGCACGCCGAACCGCTCCACGCCCGGCGGGATGAGCGTCGTCGGGCCGGACACCCAGACGTCGGCGCCCATCTTCGTGAGCAGCAGCAGGTTCGAGCGCAGCACGCGGCTGTGCAGCAGGTCGCCGATGATGGCCACCTTCAGCCCGGCGAGCCGGCCCTTGTGCTCGCGGATGGTGAAGGCGTCGAGCAGCGCCTGCGTCGGGTGCTCGTGCATGCCGTCGCCGGCGTTGATGATGCGCGACCGGCAGATGCGCGAGAGCAGGTGGCACGCGCCCGAGGACGCGTGGCGCAGCACGATCATGTCGGGCGACATCGCTTCGATGTTCAGCGCGGTGTCGATCAGCGTCTCGCCCTTGGTCACGCTGGAGGTGGACGCCGCCACGTTGAGCGTGTCGGCGCTCAGCCGCTTCTCGGCGACCTCGAACGAGGTGCGCGTCCGCGTGCTGGGCTCGAAGAAGAGGTTCACGACCGTCTTGCCGCGCAGCGCCGGCACCTTCTTGATCGCCCGCGCCCCGACCTCCTTCATCGCCACCGCGGTGTCGAGCAACAGCGTGATGTCCTCGGGGCCCAGGTCGGCAATCCCCAGCAGGTTCCGCACGTGCAGCGACGGCGCCGGCTCCGGGCGGCCGGTCCCCTCGTCTCCCCGGTGTACCGAAGCATCGGTGGTCATCGTCTCCTCGTCCGACGGCGCCGCGTTCCGGCGGCGCCGCTCCCCTACCCCTCGATCAGGACCTCGTCGTGCCCGTCGATCTCCTCGAGCAGGACCTGCACGCTCTGCTGCTGCGACGTCGGGAGGTTCTTGCCCACGTAGTCCGCCCGGATGGGCAGCTCGCGGTGGCCGCGGTCCACCAGGACGACGAGCTGGATCGACTGCGGCCGCCCGAAGTCGATGAGCGCGTCGAGCGCGGCGCGCACCGTGCGGCCCGTGTACAGCACGTCGTCGACGAGCAGGATCTTCTTGTCGTCGATCGAGAACGGAATCTCGGTGCTGCGCACGAGCGGCTGGGGCCCGACCGCGTGCCGCATCAGATCGTCCCGGTAGAGCGTGATGTCGAGCGCCCCGGTGGGCACGTGGATGCCCGCGATCTCCTCGATGCGCGCCGCCAGCCGCTTCGCGATGGGCACGCCGCGCGTGCGGACCCCCACGAAGGCCAGCTCGTGCACCCCGCGGCTGCGCTCCAGGATCTCGTGGGCGATCCGGGTGAGCGTCCGCCCCATGCGATCGGTGTCCATGACCGTCGGCATCACGCGCTCCTCGGCGCGCGCGCGCGCGCCACGGGAAGGAAAAACGGCAATCCTGATGTGGGAAGAAGAACCCGCAGGCGTTCGGCGGCGTGGGACACGGAAGGAACCTCTTGACGGTCTCACCGGACCGTTCTTAAAGAGACGAGCGATTGTATCACACGCGCCGGCGGGCACGCGGCCCGGGTCTGCGGCCCGGGCGCGGTCTCGCAAGGACAGAGACCTGTGCCACCCGATCGCCGCGCCCTCAACGTTCGTGCGAGGGGATGTAGGTGATCGGGTGGCTCGCCGTGAACGCGTGCACGAACAGATCCGTGCGCGCGAAGCCGTCCATGTCGCGCCCCACCGGCAGCCCGAGGTAGTAGAGCACCGTCGGCGCGATGTCCACGACCGACCCGCGCGGGAACTTGCCCCTCGCCACCCGCCCGCCGTAGGCCAGCAGGAACCCGTCGGGCGCCTCCTCGTGGGTGCCGCTGAGGTCCGGCGAGCCCAGCACGCGCGCCAGGAGCCGCTTGCCCGGCGACACCGGCTGCATGCCGAAGCCCGACACGACGAGCAGCAGGTCGTCGGGGCCGAGGGTGGCCATCGCCCGTCCCACCTCCCCGTCGATGAACCCGTAGTACCGGTCCAGCACCAGCCCGAACTCGGTCCGCTCGGCGTCGGTCACGTCGCCGAACGCCCGGGGCTCGGCGTAGCGCAGGTACATGTGCCCGGTGGCGTCGAGCCCCTGGTAGCGCACCGCGAGGAAGCTCACGTCGAACTGCCGGCGGGCGCGCTCGGCGATCTCGCCGTACATGCGGTCCCACCGCTCGGGCCGCGAGCCCGGCGGCTCGTCGGCCGCGGGCAGCACCGGCGCCTGAGCCGGCAGGATCTGGCGCGACGCCGGCGTCGTCGCGTCCGCGTACACCGACCGCGCGAGGGGGATGAGGTCGGCCGGGTAGGCCGCCTGCTCCGTGTCGCTCGGGATGGGCGAGTCGGCGACCGTCTGGAACCGGTCGCTCACCATGAAGCCCCGCACCGGCATCACCGGGTAGGTCACGGGCCAGCGGACGACGCCGACCGACAGCCCGTAGCGCCCGATGATCTCCCACACCGGCTGCGCCCGCCAGTCGGCGGACGTGTGCGGCTCGGCGCGCACGAAGCCGAACTCGATGAGCCCCTGCGCGAAGCAGCCGTCCGGCAGCAGGTCCACCGGCGCGTCGCCCGGCTCCACGCGGTAGGTCGCCGACGAGCGCACGCCGTTCTTCGGCGGGTACTTGCCGGTCGCCACCGCCGCCCAGACCGGCTCGGCCTGCGTCGGCCGGAGCGTCGCGAGGTCGATCGCGGCGCCCGAGTCGAGGATGCGGCCGAAGTTCGGGAAGCGCCCCTCGCTCACCCGGGGCCACAGGTAGTCGAGCGAAGCGCCGTCGAGCAGGATCATGGTCACGCGCGGGACCGTCGCGGGGCGCCCCGGGCCCGTCAAACCGCCGCCGAGCTTGCGCGCGCCGAGCGGCCGGGGGTGGCCCGGGCCGCGCGCCGCCAGCGGCAGCGCGAGCGAGCCGGTCACCGCGATGGCGAGCAGCGCCGCGCTCACCGCGCTGCCCCGCCGCCCGAACGAGTAGCGCACGACCGCGATCAGGGTGAGCACCACGGCCGAGGCGGTGGTGGCGGCCGTGCCGAGCAGCATGCGGTGCATGGTGTCGGCGTCGAGCACCAGCGCGAGGCCCCGCACGTTGCGCCACATGAGGAACGACGCGGCGCCCGCCGTGAGCGCCGTGACCCACGCGAGCACGCGCACGCTGACCCAGCCGGGGCCGAGCGGCCGCATCGCCAGCAGCTCGCGCAGCACGAAGAACGCGTAGAAGAGCACCGTGAGGTTGACGCCGTAGAAGAGGAGGAGCCGGATGAACCAGCGCCCCACGGTCGGCGACACGAGCGGCACCTGCGGGTTGAGCTGCAGGAGCAGCACGGTCAGGTACGCCGCGCCGAGCGCGGCGGCCAGCGCCGAGTTGGTGAGCATCCGGAGGTAGCGCATGCGCGTGGACCCGGGTCCGGTCCCCATGATACCGCCTCGGCGCGTCCGCCGCCCGCGGCCGCGCGCGCTCCTGCGCTATACTCCGGACAGCATGCCGGTGGATGTCGAGGCCGTTGTCCGATCCAATACGCGCCTGTCGGACGACTACAGCGTGGTGGCGCTCGACGCCCCGGCGATCGCCGAGCGGGCACGGCCGGGCCAGTTCGTGATGGTCAAGCCCGCGCGCGGCACCGACCCGCTGCTCAGGCGTCCCTTCTCCATCTTCGAGGTCCTCACCGGCGTCGACGGACGGCCCACGGGCGTCACGCTGCTCAACAAGCGGGTCGGCGTCGGGACGACGCTCCTCTACCAGGTGGAGCCCGGCCGGCGCCTCGCGTGCCTGGGGCCGCTCGGCCGCCCGTTCACCCTGATCGACGCGCCGGCGGAGGCGTGGCTGGTGGCCGGCGGCGTGGGCCTGGCCCCGTTCGCCACGCTGGCCGCCGCCCTGCGCGCGCGCGGCGTGGCCGTCACCCTCTTCTACGGCGGCCGGCGCAGCGCCGACCTGTTCTACACGGAGCTCTTCGAGCGCCTCGGCGCCGGCCTCACGCTCGCCACCGAGGACGGCAGCCGCGGCCGGCGCGGGCGGGTCACGGCGCCGCTCGCCGAGGCGTTGGCGGCGCGGGCCGGCGCGCCGCCGCCCACGCTCTACGCCTGCGGGCCGACGCCGATGATGCGCGCGGTGGCCCGCCTGGCCGCCGATCACGCGTGCCCGGCCGAGGTCTCGCTCGAGCAGGTGATGGGCTGCGGGCTCGGCGGCTGCTACAGCTGCGTCGTCCGCGTCCGGCGCGGGGAGCAGCCGCCGCACTTCGTCCGGTCCTGCGTCGAGGGCCCGGTCTTCGACGCCCGCGAGGTCGTCTGGGAGGAGCTCGGCCCGTGAGCACGCCCGCGGATTCTCTCCGTCGCGCTCGGCCCGCTGCGGCTGAAGAACCCGCTCATCGCGGCGAGCGGCTGCTTCGGCTACGGCGTCGAGTACGCCGATCTCGTCGACCTGTCGTCCCTCGGCGGCATCGCGGTCAAGGGGCTGTTCCTCGCGCCGCGCGAGGGCCACCCGCCCCCGCGCATCGTCGAGACGCCGTCGGGCATGCTGAACGCGATCGGCCTGCAGGGCATCGGCGTCGGCCGCTTCGTCGACGAGCAGATGCCCGAGTTGAGGCGGCTGGGCGCCACGGTCATCGTCAACATCTGCGGCTCGACGCTCGACGAGTACGTCGAGCTGGCGCGCATCCTGTCCGACGTGGAGGGTGTCGGCGCGCTCGAGCTGAACATCTCGTGCCCCAACATCAAGGAGGGCGGCATCCAGTTCGGGTGCAGCCTCACCGGCACGCGCAGCGTGGTGGGCGGGGTGCGGAAGGTCACGCGGCTGCCCGTCATCCCGAAGCTGACGCCGAACGTGACCGACGTCGCGTCGTTCGCGCGCGCGGCCGAGGAGGCGGGCGCCGACGCGGTGTCGCTCGTCAACACGTTCCTCGCGATGGCCATCGACGTGGAGACGCGCCGGCCGAAGCTGTCGAACGTGATGGGCGGCCTGAGCGGCCCGGCCATCCGGCCGATCGCCGTGCGCATGGTCCACGAGTGCCGCCAGGCGACGCGGCTGCCGATCGTCGGCATGGGCGGCATCGCGAGCGCCGCCGACGCGCTCGAGTTCGCCATCGCCGGCGCCACCGCGGTGCAGGTCGGCACCGCCAACTTCGTCGACCCGCTCATCTGGCCGAAGCTCCGGGCCGGCATCGAGGACTACCTCGGCCGGCACGGCCTCGCGCGCTGGATGGACGTGGTCGGCACGCTCGACACCTCCAGACCATGACCGCCAGGGACCGGATCCTCGTCGCCCTCGACGTCGACCGCGGCGACCGCGCGCTCGAGCTCGCCGACGCGCTGCGCGGCGCGGCCGGCGGCTTCAAGATCGGCAGCCGGCTCTTCACGGCCGAGGGCCCGGGGATCGTCCGCGCGCTCGCCGAGCGCGGCGACCGCGTGTTCCTCGACCTGAAGTTCCACGACATCCCGAACACGGTCGCCGGCGCCGTGGCGGCCGCCACCGGGCTCGGCGTGTGGATGCTGAACGTGCACGCGTCGGGCGGCGAGGCCATGATGGCGGCCGCGCGCGACGCCGCGGCCGAGACGGCGGCGCGGCGCGGGACGCCGCCGCCGCTCGTGATCGCGGTCACCGTGCTCACGAGCCTCGCCGCCGAGGCGCTCGCGTCGATCGGCCTCGCCGGCGCCACGCCCGCCGACCAGGTCGCCCGTCTTGCGTCGCTCACCGAGCGCGCCGGGCTCGACGGCGTCGTCGCGTCGCCCCAGGAGACCGCGCTCGTGCGCGGCGCCCGCCGCCAGGGCTTCGTCATCGTCACGCCGGGCATCCGCGGCGGCGGCGCCACCACGGCGGGCCCCGACGACCAGCGGCGCACGCTCTCGCCGGCCGGGGCGGTGGCCGCCGGCGCGGACTACCTCGTGGTCGGGCGCCCGATCATCGCCGCGCCGGACCCGCGCGAGGCCGCCGAGCGGATCCTCGCGGAGATCGCATGACGCGCCTCACGATCTACACGCGGCGGAAATGTCACTTGTGCGACGAGATGAAGGTGGTCGTGCGGGACGCGGCGCGGGTGTGGGCGTTCACGGTGGACGAGGTGAACGTGGACGGCGACCCGGCGCTCGTCGCACGGTACGGGTGGGACGTGCCCGTGCTCGCGCTCGACGGGCACGAGGTGGCGCGGCACCGCATCACGCCGGACGCGCTCGAGGCGCTGCTCGCGGCCCGGGGGACCGGGCGCCAGCCCGGCTGACGCGCGGCCCCCCGTTCCGGCCTACTTGGCGGTGATGATGAAGTGTCCCCGCCGGTTCTGGGCCCAGCAGGCCTCGTTCTCCTCGAAGCAGAACGGATCTTCCTTGCCCTTGCTGACGACGTCGATCCGATCGCTCGCGATGCCGAGGCTCACCAGGTAGTCCTTGACGGAGTTGGCCCGGCGCTCGCCCAGCGCGATGTTGTACTCCGCCGTTCCGCGCGAATCGCAGTGCCCCTCCACGGTCACCTTCGTGCTCGTCCAGCGCCTGAGCCACTCGGCGTCCTTCTGCAGTGACGCCACGGCGTCGTCGCGCAGGTCCGACTTGTCGAAGTCGAAGTAGGCGTCGGTCAGCGGACGCTCGGCGTTCAGCTGATCGAGCGACTTCTGCGCGAAGATCTCGTCCGGCGTCGGCGCCGGCGCCGGCGGCGGTGGGGGTGGGGGGGGCGGCGGCGGCGGCGGCGGTGGCGGCGTCACCACAGGCGCGGGCGGCGGTGGCGGCGGCGGTGCCGGCGCGGGTTTCTTGCCGCACGACACGGCGCCGATCGCGAGGCACAGAGTCAGTGCAATCAGGATTCGTTCCACACGGTTCATCAGTGTCTCCTGTAGTCCTCGAGTCCGGTGACCGGCCGGAACCCGTCCAACAAGAGGCCGGAGCCGCTTGCAGAATAACGGCTTAGCGGAGGGCTGTCAATTTTCCGGGGCCATCGGCGCGCGCGCCCGGGCGGGTCAGCCGACGGGACGGAGGGCCATCGCCGCGTTGAAGCTGCCGGTGCGGTAGCCTTCGAGGTCGAGCGTGACGTGGCGAAAGCCGGCGGCCTTCACGGCCTCGACGATGCGCGGGCGCATCTCCGGCTCGAGCGCGCGGGCGAGCTCGTCCGCGCCGATCTCGATCCGCGCCACCTCGTCGTGGTGGCGGACACGGCAGACGCGGAAGCCGAGGGCGCGCAGCGCGGACTCCGCGGCCTCGATCGCGTGCAGCTTCTCGCCGGTGACCTCGCGGCGGTACGGGATGCGCGACGAGAGACACGCCGAGGACGGCTCGTCCCAGGTCGGCAGGCCCTCGCGACGGGCCAGCTCGCGGATCTCGGCTTTGGTGAGGTCCATCTCGTCGAGCGGGCTGCGCACGCCGAACTCGCGCGCCGCCCGGCGCCCGGGCCGGTAGTCGCCGCGGTCGTCGGCGTTCGAGCCGTCGACGACGGCGCGGAAGCCGCGCTCGGCGGCGAGCGTAGTGAGCCGCGTGAACAGCTCGTGCTTGCAGTGGTAGCAGCGATCGGCGTCGTTGGCCCGGTACTCGGGCCGCTGCATCTCGCCGGTGCGCACGAACTCGTGCGCGAAGCCGAAGCGCTCGACGGCCGCGAGCGCGAGCTGGCGGTGGTGCTCGGGGTAGCTGGGGCTGTCGCCGGTGACCGCGAGGGCGCCCGCGCCGAGCACGCGCGCCGCCGCGGCGGCGAGGTAGGCGCTGTCCACGCCGCCGCTGAAGGCGACCACGACCGAGCCGAGGTCCGCCAGCAACGCGTCGAGCCGCCCGGCCTTGGCTTCCAGCGCCGCGTCGAAGGGCGCCTCACCGTCGTCGATCCGGGAAACACTGGGCTGCGTCATTCGTCCCAATCGTTCGACTCGTCGTCGTCCGACGTCTCGTCCGCGTCGTCGTCGTCGTAGTCCTCGTCCTCGTCCTCGTCCTCGTCGGACAGGAGGTCGAGCTCGACCGGCGAGAGGTTGGTCACCTCGAGGGTCTCACCGCACTCGGGGCAGCTCAGCTGATCGCCCTTGTCGACATCGAACTCGTCGACTTCGATCTCGGCTTCACAGGCAGGACAGATGGCCATGTCAAGGTCCTCGTCCGGGCACAGCAGCGACCGTCAGCGGCCGAGCGATTTGAACCGCGCGAATCCTGGCGCAAGATCGCGATAAGGTTCGGATTATAGCGAGAACCTGCTACATTCTGCAATGCAGCCGCGGATCAGGCGGCGCGGACCGACACCCCGATGACGACGGCAGCCGCACCCAAGACCGTGTTGATCGCCGACGACACGGCGTTTGTGCGCGATCGCTTCGCGCACGCGCTGCAGGTGGCCGGACACCGCGCGATCACCCTGCAGAGCGCCGCGGAGCTGCTCGCGCGGGTGCGGGGGGACCTCGCGGACATCGACCTCATCGTCCTGGACCTGCAGCTGCCGCACGCGGGCGGCGTCGAGATGGTGCGGGCCATCCGGAAGCTGGACGCCGGCGTGCTGCCCATCCTGGTGTTCAGCGGCACGATCGCGAACGCGGAGGAGGTTCGCGACCTGGCGGCGCTCGGGGTGGCCGGCTACGTGAACGAGTACAGCGCGGTCCAGCACATCCTGCCGTCGCTGGCGCCGCACCTGTTCCCCGACAACTTCAACCGCCGGGGCAGCCCGCGGGTCGTGCTCGGCATCCCGGTCGCCTACCGGTTCGGGAACACCATCGCCGCGGCGCTGACGCTGAACATCAGCAAGGGCGGCCTCGGCATCCGCACGATGACGCCGCTCGTCGCCGGCACGAAGGTGCGCGCGCGGTTCCGCCTCCCCGGCTCGAAGCGCGACATCGACGCCGAGTCGCGCGTCGCGTGGAGCGACCGGCGCGCGGGCATGGGCCTCCAGTTCGAGCGCATGTCGGCCGAGGACCAGCTCGCGATCGACGAGTTCGTCGACCAGCACTTCTTCAGCAATCGCAAGGCCTAATCCTGGAGCCACTTGAGTTGCCATCGGCCCGCTCGCGTAGCGCAGGGCTTCAGCCCTGCGTTGTGCGGGCCGCGCAGGCCTGAAGGCCTGCGCTACGTGCTCAACTCGAGTGAGCTTCGGCCTCGACAGCGGTCAGGGGTCGGCGGTCAGGGGTCAGGGGTCAGCAAGATCTTCCTGCCCGCTGCCCGCGGGTCATCTCGTCCGGAGCAGCCGCAGACCGTTCGCGATCACGACCAGCGACGCGCCCATGTCGGCGACGACGGCCATCCACAGCGTGGCGAGGCCGGCGATGCCGAGCGCGAGGACGAGCGCCTTGAGCGCGAGGGAGAAGGCGATGTTGGCGCGGATGGTGCGCACCGTGGCGCGGCTCAGGCGGAGCGCGTAGGGGATCTTGACGAGCTCGTCGGCCATCAGGGCGACGTCGGCGGTCTCGAGCGTCGCGTCGGTGCCGGCGGCGCCCATCGCGATGCCGACGTCGGCGGCGGCGAGCGCGGGCGCGTCGTTCACGCCGTCGCCGATCATCGCGACCGTGCCGTAGCGGGCGCGCAGCCGCTCGATCGCGTCCACCTTGTCCTCCGGCAGGAGCTCCGCGTCGGCGTCGTCGACGCCGAGCGCCGTCGCGACCGCGCGGGCGGCGACGCGGTTGTCGCCGGTGAGCAGCGCCACGCGCCGGACACCCTGCTCGCGGATGAGCGCGATCGTCTCGCGTGCCGACTCGCGGATCTCGTCGGCGACGGCGATGATGCCGATGGGCGCGCCGCCCGCGGCCACGAGCACCGCCGTGGCGCCGCGCGCGGCGAGCGCCTCGAGGCGCGCGTCGATCGCCGGCGAGCACAGCCGCCGCTCCTCGAACAGACGATGGTTGCCGACGAGGGCTGCCGCGCCGTCCACCGTCGCTTCGGCGCCGCGGCCCGGCAGCGCCTGGAAGGCCTCGGCGGGCCGCGTGGAGAGCCCCTCGGCCTCGGCGCGGCGCACGATGGCCTGGCCGATCGGGTGCTCCGAACGCGCC
The DNA here is from genome assembly GCA_963812185.1 of uncultured Acidobacteriota bacterium. GTDB lineage: Bacteria > Acidobacteriota > Vicinamibacteria > Vicinamibacterales > JAHECP01 > JAHECP01. The sequence continues at coordinate 356,747 of CAWEUE010000004.1, read as the reverse complement.
TCGAGGGACGCCGCGAGCGACAGCACGGCCTCGGGCCCCGCGCCGTCGAGCGCCTCCACCCCCTCGACGCGGAGACGGCCGCGCGTCAGCGTGCCGGTCTTGTCGAAGGCGACGCAGGTGACCCGCGCGAGGGTCTCGAGGTGCGCGCCCCCCTTGATGAGCACGCCCTGCCGCGCCGCGCCGGCCAGCGCCGAGACGATCGACACCGGGGTCGAGATCACCAGCGCGCACGGGCACGAGATGATGAGCAGCACCAGGCTGCGGTAGATCCACGCGCTCCAGGACGCGCCGGCGAGGAGCGGCGGCCCCACCGCCACGACCGCCGCCAGGCCGAGGACGACCGGCGTGTAGACGCGCGCGAAGCGATCGACGAAGGTCTGGCTGGGCGCGCGCTGCGACTGCGCACGCTCGACCAGGTGGATGATCCGCGCGAGCGTCGTGTCCCGCTGGAGCCGCGTCACCTCGACCTCGAGGGCGCCACGGCCGTTGATCGTCCCGGCGAAGACCTCGTCGCCCGCCGCCTTGCTCACCGGCAGCGACTCGCCGGTCACCGGCGCCTGGTTCACGTGGCTCGTCCCGGCCGTCACCGCGCCGTCGACCGGGATCTTCTCGCCCGGCCGCACGATGACCACCTCGCCCACCCGCACGTCGCCGACCGCCACGCGCGCCTCGGCCCCGTCGCGCCGGACCAGCGCCTCGGCCGGCGCCAGCTCCATGAGCGCGCGGATCGCGCCGCGCGCCCGGTCCATGCTGCGCGTCTCGAGGAGCTGGGCGACGTCGAAGAGGAAGACGACCATCGCCGCCTCGAACCACTGGCGCATCGCCAGCGCCCCGACGACCGCCACCATCATCAGCACGTGGATGTCGACCGAACGGGCCGCCAGCGACCCGGCCGCGCGGCGCGCGGTGTGCCAGCCCGAGAGGAGGACGACCGCGCCGACCACCGGCGGAACGACCCAGCCCGCCCCGCCGGTCCAGTCGAGCAGGGCCGCCACGCCCAGCAGCGCGGCCGAGATCCACGCGCGCGCCAGGCGCAGGCGGACGGGCGCCGTCGCCGTCCGGTGGGGCTCCTCGTGCTCGAGCCACGCGCGCATGCCCGTCTGCGCCACCGCCTCGGCGATCGCCGCGGTCGAGAGGCGGGCGGCGTCGTAGGTCACCAGCAGGCGCTGGCTCATCACGTCGGCCGAGAGCCGCTCGACCCCCAGCCGCGTGAGGCGGCGCTCGAGCAGCGCCACCTCCTCGTGGCAGTCCATGCCCTCGATCTTGAACGTCGATTCGGCGTGCAGCTCGCAGACCGGGCAGTCGGCGGCGCGGGATACGGCCATCGCGGATTCTCCGGGCGTGGAAGAGGGCGCCCCGGCGGGTCGCCCCTAGGCGGGCTCCTGGTCGCGGGGCTCCTGCACGTGCCGCAGCCCTTGCTGGAAGAGGCCCATGATGTGCTGGTCGTCGAGCGAGTAGTACGCGAGCCGCCCCGCGCGCCGCGGCCGCACGAGGCGCAGGCCCCGGAGCAGGCGCAGCTGGTGGGACACGGCCGATTCGCTCAGGTCCACGAGCGCCGCGATCTCGCACACGCACAGCTCGCCGTGCGAGAGCGCGTCGAGGATGCGCACGCGCGTGGCGTCGCCGAGCAGCTTGAACGTCTCGGCCAGCGAGCCGACGGCGTCGGCCGGCAGGAGCGCCGCGCGCCGCGCCTCGAGCCGGGCCGGATCCGCGTGCCGGACCTCGCAGCGATCGCTGTCCGCCGCGGCGCCCGCGGGAACTGGAGCGGTCGGGGACATGGACACCCGCCTTTCAGAAGTCTGTCCATATGCACATATGAGCAGACGTTCATATATCATCATAGGCAACGAGCCTCCCGCCGTCAAGCCGTTCGCTTGACACTGTTTTTCGGCTGCGCCTAGTATGATGAGTTGGGTCGGTAATCGACTCTCTCTCTAGACCTTAGCACCTCACCGTCTCGGCCGGAGCGGCCGGCTCGGTCGCCCTGGCGAGACTCTAGCCAAACGGAGATCGCCCGTGATCGAGGTCAACCACCTCACAAAACGCTATGGACGCGTCACGGCCGTTGACGACGTGAGCTTCCGAGTCGAGCGGGGCGAAATCCTCGGGTTCCTGGGTCCCAACGGCGCCGGCAAGACCACGACGATGCGCATCCTGACCGGCTACATGCCGGCCACGGAAGGCAGCGCCGTCGTCGCCGGGTTCGACGTGTTCGAGCAGCCGCTCGACGCGAAGCGCCGGACCGGATACCTGCCCGAGACACCGCCGCTCTACCCCGAGATGACCGTGCGCGAATACCTGGACTTCGTCGCGCACCTCAAAGGCGTGCCCTCCGCCGAGCGCCGTCCGCGCGTCGAGGCGGTGATGGAGCGGACGCGCATCGCGGACATGCGCGACCGGCACTGCGGCAAGCTGTCGAAGGGCTACCGCCAGCGCGTCGGTCTGGCGCAGGCCATCCTGCACAATCCCGAAGTGCTGATCCTCGACGAGCCGACGGCCGGCCTGGATCCCAAGCAGATCATCGAGACCCGCGAGCTCATCAAGGAGCTCGCCGGCGACCACACCATCATCCTGAGCACGCACATCCTGCCCGAGGTGTCGCAGACCTGCCAGCGCGTGGTGATCATCAACAAGGGCCGGGTCGTGGCGGTGGACACGCCGGCGAACCTGACCAAGCGGCTCCGCGGCAGCGAGGTGCTGCACGTGGAGGTGGACGCCGGGCGCGGGCGACCCGCGGGCGCTCTTCGAGCGGCTGCCCGGGGTGACGCGGGTGAGCGACGACGGGGCGCACCGACGGCGCCGTCGCCTGCGAGGTGGAGATGGCGCGCGGCCAGGACATCCGGCGCGAGGTGGCGCGGGCGGTCGTGCAGGAGGGCTGGGGCCTGCTGGAGCTCCGGCCGACGGGCATGAGCCTGGAGGAGATCTTCCTGCAGCTGACGACGAGCGAGGAGCCGGTGGCGGAGGTGTCGAATGGGTAACACGCTGACCATCGCCCGCAAGGAGCTGCGCGGCTACTTCGCCTCCCCGATGGGCTGGGTGATCCTCGGGTTCTTCACCCTGCTGTTCGGGCTCTTCTACTACCTCTTCATGTCCTTCTTCGTGCGGCAGGGCCTGCAGATGAGCCAGTTCGGGCAGGCTCCGCAGGCGCTGAACGTGAACCAGGACATGATCCGGCCGCTCCTGCAGAACACGAGCGTGATCATCCTCTTCGTGCTCCCGCTGATCACGATGCGGACCTACGCCGAGGAGAAGCGCTCGGGCACGATGGAGCTGCTGCTCACCTCGCCGGTCACCGACCTGCAGATCATCGGCGGCAAGTTCCTCGGCGCGCTGACGCTCTACGCGTCGATGCTGGCGGTGACGGTCGTCTACATGGTGCTGCTGTTCAGGTTCGGCAGCCCGGAGGTGGGGCCGATCGCGGCGGGCTACCTGGGGCTGCTGCTGCTCGGCGGCTGCTTCATCGCCGTCGGGCTGCTCGTCTCGAGCATGACGCAGAACCAGATCGTCGCGGGGCTGGCGACCTTCGGCATCTTCCTGATGCTGTGGGTCATCAGCTGGGCCGGCAGCCTCGTCGGGCCGACCACGCGCGACGTCCTCTCCTATCTGTCGATCACCGATCACTTCGATGACTTCTCGAAGGGGATCATCGACACCAAACACATCGTGTACTACCTGAGCTTCATCACGCTCGGGCTGTTTCTCACGGCAAAGGCGGTGGACAGCGAGCGCTGGCGCAGCTAGCCGGCTGGTCCCTGAGAGCTATGCTCAACAGAATCATCGGATTATTCGGCTGGCTCGGCGTGGCGCTCGTTCTCAGCGCGGTCGCCGTGCGGTTTCTCGATCCCTCGTGGCAGCGCACGTACAACGGCCTCGCGGTGGCGGGCCTGGTGTGCGCGCTCGTCTACATCCTGAGCCAGTGGCGGGAGCTGGCCCGCGCCGTGTCGGGGCGCCAGGCCAAGTTCGGCGCCATTGCGCTCGGCAGCGTCCTCGTGGTCGTCGCGATCATGGTGGCGATCAACTACATCGCGTCGCGGGAGCACAAGCGGTGGGACCTGACGGCGAACCAGGTCTACAGCCTGTCGCCCCAGACGAAGAAGGTGCTGGCCTCGCTCGACGCGCCGGTGCACGTGATGGTCTTCACGCGCAGCGACGACTTCCAGCGATTCCGCGACCGGCTCACCGAGTACGCGAACGACACCAAGCAGCTCTCGATCGACTACATCGACGTCGACCAGAAGCCGCAGCTGGCCAATCAGTACAAGATCCAGTCCTACGGGACGGTGATCTTCCAGTACAAGGGCCGCACCGAGCGGGCGGCCTCCGACGGCGAGCAGCAGCTGACCAACGCGCTGATCAAGGTCGTCGAGGGGGCCCAGAAGAAGGTGTACTTCGTCGAGGGCCACGGTGAGAAGGACCCGACGAGCTCCGACGAGCGGGTGGGCTTCAGCGGCGCGAAGACCGCGCTCGAGGGCGACAACTTCTCGATCGACAAGCTGCCGCTCGCCCAGGCGGGCCAGGTCCCGGCCGACGCCACGGTGGTCGTGATCGCCGGGCCGCAGACCGACTACCTGCCGACCGAGATCGACGCGCTGGAGCACTACCTCGATCGGGGCGGCAAGCTGCTCGTGCTGCTCGACCCGCCGTCGAAGGCGGACGCGCCGCCGCTCAAGAACCTCGACGGGCTGCTCGAGGCCTGGGACATCCAGCCGGGCCGCAACGTCGTCGTGGACGCGAGCGGCATGGGCCGGCTGATCGGCACCGACGCCTCGGTGCCGATCGCCATGAGCTACCCGCCGCACGCGATCACGGACAACTTCCGCGTCCTCACGGCCTACCCGCTGGCCCGGTCGATGACGCCCGAGTCGGGCGGGCGCGACGGGCGCACGGCGCAGCCGATCATCGAGACGGGCCCGCGCAGCTGGGCGGAGGCCGACATCGCCGACCTGATGGCGGGCAAGCCCGTGAAGATGGAGCCCGACAAGGGCGACACGCCGGGCCCGATCACGATCGGGGCCGCGGTGGCGGTGCCGGCCAAGACGCCGCCCAAGCCCGCCGAGGCGGCTGACAAGGACCAGGAGAAGCCCGTGGCGAAGGACGAGCCCGAGCCGCCCAAGCCCGAGTCGCGGCTGGTGGCCATCGGCGACTCCGACTTCGCCTCCAACATGGCGCTGGGCATCCAGGGCAACCGCGACCTGTTCCTGAACACGGTCAACTGGCTGGCGCAGCAGGAGAACCTGATCGCCATCCGGCCGAAGCAGCCCGACGACCGGCGTCTCACGCTCACGGCCGAGCAGCAGACGATGGTCTTCTGGCTGGCCGTCATCATCATTCCGGGCCTGCTGCTCATGACGGGCGTCCAGACCTGGTGGCGGAGGCGGTGATGCGCGGACTGCGATCGCTCATCGTGCTCGTCGTGATCGCGGCGGGCCTCGGCGCCTACATCTACTTCGTCGAGTCGAAGCGCAACCCGAACGCCGGGAAGCCCGCCGAGAAGGTCTTCTCGGTGGACGCCGCGGCCATCGACTCGCTCAAGGTCAAGTCGTCGTCGGGCGACACGACGTCGCTCGAGAAGAGCGGCAACGACTGGAAGATCGTGGACCCGGTGAAGGCCGACGCGGACGAGGGCGTGGTCTCGGGCATCACCTCGAACCTGGCGTCGCTGGAGCTCCAGCGGGTCGTGGAGCAGAAGCCCGGCGACTACACGCAGTTCGGGCTCCAGCCGCCGCGCCTCGAGATCGACTTCGCGACGAAGGACGAGAAGACGCCGCACCAGCTGCTCGTCGGCAGCAAGACGCCGACCGGCGGCGACATGTACGCGCGGCTCGCCGGCCAGGACCGGGTCTTCCTCATCCAGGCGTACCTCGACACGACATTCGACCAGAAGACCTTCGCGCTGCGCGACAAGGCGGTGCTGAAGTTCTCGCGGTCGGCCGTGGACTCGCTCGCCGTCACGCACGGCGGGCAGAAGGTCGCGCTCGCCAAGGCCGGCGGCGACTGGCGCCTGACCAGCCCGTGGAAGGCCCGGGCCGACTACGGCACGGTCGAGGGGCTCGTCGGCGCCCTCGGCGACGGCAAGATGACCGCCATCGTGGCCGACCCGGCCGACGACCTGCGCAAGTACGGGCTCGACCGGCCGATCGCCACCGTGGAGGTGGGCGCGGGCAGCACCCGGGCCACGCTCGAGGTCGGCAAGCCCGCCGAGGGCGCGACCGACCGCGTGTACGCCCGCGACGTGTCCCGCCCGATGGTGTTCGAGATCGAGAAGTCGATGGCCGACACCCTCGAGAAGCCCGTGGCCGACTACCGCGCCCGTGACCTCTTCGACTTCCGGCCGTTCAACGCCACCCGCGTCGAGTTCACGCGCGGCGGCAAGACGACGGTCTTCGAGCAGGTCAAGACCGACAAGGGCCAGGCGTGGCAGGAGACGTCGCCCGAGAAGAAGACGCCCGACGCCACGGCGGTCAACTCGGTCCTCTCGACCTTCTCCAACCTGCGGGCCGACTCCTTCGTGGACTCGACGCGCGGGACGGGCCTCGACTCGCCGGTCGCGGCGGTGAAGGTCACCTACGGCGAGGCCAGCGATCGCAAGACCGAGAGCGTGTCCTTCGCCAAAGCCGGCGGCGCCGTCTACGCGCTGCACGCCGGCGAGCCGGGCGCGGCCAAGGTGGACGCCACCGCGTTCGACGACGCGCTCAAGGCGCTCGATGCGCTGGCCAAGTAGACCGGGGGCCCGCGCGGCGCGCGCCGCGCGGGCCGCCATGCTCGCGGCCAGCCTGATGGCCGCGGCCTGCGCCCCGGCGCACCCCACGGTCGCGCCGGCCACGCCCGGCCGCCCGGCCACGGCCCTTCGCGTGGACCTGGCGCGCCTGTTCGGCGCGCCCGTTTTCGCGCACGCCTTCTGGGCCGTCCGGATCGAGTCCCTCCGGACCGGGGAGGTCCTCTTCTCCCTCAACCCCGGCATCCACGTGATGCCCGCTTCCAACATGAAGATCGTCACGCTGGCGGCCGCCGCCGAGCGGCTCGGGTGGGACTACCGCTTCGAGACGAGGCTGGTGTCGTCCGCGCCCGTGACGGACGGCGTCCTCCAGGGCGATCTCGTCGTGGTCGGCGGCGGCGACCCGAGCCTCAACGAGCGGAACGGACGGGCGGCGGCCGTGTTCGACGCATGGGCGGCCTCGCTCCGGACGGCGGGCATCCACGCGGTGGCCGGCGCGCTCGTCGCCGACGGCCGCGCCTTCGACCGCGAGGGCCTCGGCGCCGGATGGGCGTGGGACGACCTGGCCTACGGCTACGCCGCGCCGGTCGGCGCGTTGGAGTTCGACGAGGGCCTGGCGCGGCTCACCATCACGCCGGGCGCGGCGCCGGGCGATTCGGCCGCGCTGGCGCTCGAGCCGCCGGAGAGCGGCCTGGTGGTGACGAACCTCGTGACCACCGGCGCGGCGGACGAACGGCCCTCGCTCGACTTCCGCCGCCTGCCGGGCCAGGCCCGGCTGGAGGCGCGGGGGACGGTGCCGGCCGGCGCCGCCCCGCTCGTGCGGAGCGTGTCGGTGGACGACCCCGCGGCGTACTTCGCGCGCGCCGCGCGCGCCGCCCTGGCCGCGCGCGGGATCGAGATCCGCGGCGGCGCCGCCACGGCCGCCGAGCGGCCGGCGGCGGCGGACGCGGCCGCGGACGGACGAGTGCTGGCCCTCACCCAGTCGCCCCCGCTCTCCGACATCGCGACCGTGCTCATGAAGGTCAGCCAGAACCTGTACGCCGAGACGCTGCTGAAGGCGCTGGGCCGGGACGGCGGGCCGGGAACGGCCGAGCGGGGCATCGCCGCCGTGCGGGACGTGCTCGCCGGCTGGGGCCTCGACCCGGACGGCTACGTGCAGGTGGACGGCTCGGGGCTGTCGCGCTACGACTACGTGACGGCCGACCTGATCGTGGCGATCCTGAAGCACCTCTACGACGACCCGCGCCACCGCGACCCGTTCCTCGCCACGCTGCCCATCGCCGGCGTGGACGGCACGCTCGCCGGGCGCCTCGAGCACACGCCGGCGGCGGGCAACGCCCGCGCCAAGACCGGAACCCTCGCCAACGTCCGCTCGCTCTCGGGCTACGTGACGACCCGCGACGGCGAGCCGCTCGTCTTCTCGATCATCGCGAACAACTTCCTGGTGCCGGCCTCGACGGTGACCCAGACGGCCGACGCGGCCGTCGCCCGCCTCGCCGCCTTCACGCGGCGGTAGATCAGGGGTCAGCGGTCAGGGGGCAGCGGTCAAGGAAGACGTAGCGCACACCTTCAGGTGTGCGCCTTCACTCGCGCTCGCCGCGGAAGCGCGTGAGGCACGCCTCGAGGTTCTGGATGGTGATGGGCTTCGCCAGCACGCCGTCCACCTGGAGGATCGGGACGTAGCGCTCGAGCACGGCGGGCGTGCTCATGGCGACGACGGGCGTGTCGGCCGCGTGGCTCATCTCGTGGAGGTGCGACAGGAAGGTCACGCCGTCGATCCGTTCCATCATGATGTCGAGCAGGATCACGGTCGGCCGCAGGCCTTCGCGCAGCAGCTCCAGCGCCTGCAGGCCCGAGCTCGCGGCCTTGGTGCGGAAGCCCATCCGCTCGCCCAGCACGTCCACGAGCAGCAGCACCGCCGGATCGTCGTCCACGACGAGGACGAGCGGGCGATCGGGAACGGAGCCTGCAGCCATATGTCGCTCGCGTGGGTCAGGTGAGTTGCCGGGTCACGGCGGCGATGACCTGGGCGGGCTCCGCGGCGAGCCCGCCGCCCTGCGCCAGCTCGGGTCTGCCGCCGCCCTTTCCGCCGAACTCGGCGATGAGGGCCTTCAGCACGACGGACGCGTCGACCGCGACGTCGGCCGACCGGGCGACGGCGGCGAGCAGGGGCGGCGCCGCGCTCAGGCACACGGCCACGCAGCCGGGCCGGTCGGCCACGGCGGTCGCGAGCGCCTTGAGGCCGGTCGCGTCCCACCCGTCGAACGCCTCGGCGACGAGGGTCACGCCCCCCACCTTCGTGCCGGCGGCGACCAGCCGCCCCGCCTCGTGGACGGCGAGCTGCCCGGTCAGGCCGCGCAGCACGCGCCGCAGCTCCTTGTTGTCGGCCTGCCCGCGGGCGATGGCGTCGGGGAGCTCGGCCGGCGCCACCGACAGCGCGCGGATGCTGCCGGCCACCGCGTCGCGAAGCGCATGGAAGCGTCCGAGCGCGCGCGCGCCGCACAGGAACTCCACCCGCAGGCCGCCCCGGAACTTCTCCCATGACGACACGGCCACGACGCCAATCGCGCCGGTGCGCGAGACGTGCGTGCCGCCGCACGCGGACAGATCGAAGTCCGCGACCTCGACGAGGCGCAGCGGGCCCTCGCGCTGCGGCTCCTTGCGCAGCGGCAGCGCGGCGGCCTCGGCGGCGGTGACGAAGCGCACCGACACCGGCCGGTCCTCCCAGACGATGCGGTTGGCCTCGTCCTCGGCGGCCGCCACGCGCTCGGGGGCGATCACGCGGTCGAGGTCGATCGTGCAGGCGTCGGCGCCGAGGTGGAACGACACGGTGCGCGCCTGGAACAGCCGGTCGAAGGCGGCCGACAGCACGTGCTGCCCCGTGTGCTGCTGCATGTGGTCGAACCGGCGAACCCAGTCGATCCGGCCGTGCACGGCGGCGCCGGCGGCGAGCGGGCGATCGGTGACGTGCGCGATCGTGCCGTCGTCGCGGTCCGTCACCTCGACGACCGCCGCGCCGCCGAGCTCGCCCAGGTCGTGCGGCTGGCCGCCCGACGTCGGGTAGAAGGCGGTCCGGTCCAGCACGGCCCACGGCCGGCCGTCGTGCTCGCCGGCCGCCACGACGGTCGCGTCGAACTCGGTCGCGTGCGCGTCGGTGTAGTAGAGCCGTTCGGTCACGCGCGCCCCCTCGCCGGGTCGACGACCCCGGCCTCCTCGAAGCCCCGGGCGCGCAGCCGGCAGCTGTCGCACCGGCCGCACGGCGTCCCGTCCTCGTCCGGATCGTAGCAGCTGTGGGTCAGGCCGTAGTCGAGGCCCAGCGCGAGCCCCCGGCGGACGATGTCGGCCTTCGACAGGCGCAGCAGCGGGGCGAGCACCGCGAGCGGCCGCCCCTCGACGCCCGCGCGGGTCGCCAGCGCGGCGAGCCGCTCGAACGCCGCGAGGTAGTCCGGGCGGCAGTCGGGATAGCCCGAGTAGTCGATGGCGTTCACGCCGAGGACGATGGCGCCGGCGCCGACGACCTCGGCCCAGGCCAGGGCGAGCGACAGGAGAATCGTGTTGCGGGCGGGCACGTAGGTGGACGGGATGGCGCCGTCCTCGAGCGGCCGGTCCTTGGGGATGTCGCCGTCGCCGGTGAGCGACGAGCCGCCGATGGCCGCGAGGTCCACGGTCAGCTCGAGGTGCTTCGCCACGCCCAGCGCGCGCGCCACGGCGCGCGCCGCCTCGATCTCGCGCGCGTGCACCTGGCCGTAGCGCACCGTGAGCGCGTACAGCGCGTAGCCCTCCTCGCGCGCCATCGCGGCCGCCGTGTAGGAGTCGAGCCCGCCGCTCAGCAGGACGACGGCCCTGCGTGTCTCGGTCAACGTCCGCCCTTCCCTGTCACGCTGCGATCGTACCCACGGAACTCACCGCGAAGAACACGAGGAACACGAAGAGTCACCGAGCGGGACAGCGCGACACCCCTTCGTGTCCTTCGTGCGCCTCGTGCGTCGTACGTCGTGCGTCCGTCCGTCACACGCCGCGCGCGGCGGCGCCCCAGATGTACTTGTGCACCTGGAGCTGGACGCGCACCTGCAGCCCGTCGGCGAGGATCCACTCGGCGAGCGTCTTCGGCTCGAGCACGCCGTGCACGGGCGAGAACAGCGCGGCCGCTACGCGGCGGTCGAGCGCGTAGCGCGCGACGACGTCGCGCGCGTACTCGTAGTCGGCGCGGTCCTGCACGACGAACTTCACCTGATCGCGGATCCCCAGCTTCTCCAGGTTGTCCCAGTGGTTCTTCTCCGACTCGCCGCTCGCGGGGCACTTCACGTCCACGATCTTGACGACCTCGGGCGGGACGCGGGCCACGCTCACGTGCCCGCCCGTCTCGAGGAGCACGGTCCGGCCCTCGTCGACCAGGCGCTTCATGAGCGGCGTAGACGTCCTCCTGCAGCAGCGGCTCGCCGCCGGTGATCTCGACGAGCGGGCAGCCGTAGGCGGCCACGGCGCCGCAGCACCTCGTCGACCGACATCTTCCGCCCCTCGACGAAGGCGTAGGGCGTGTCGCACCAGGCGCAGCGCAGGTCGCAGGCCGTCAGGCGCACGAACACGCAGGGCCGGCCCGCGAGCGTCGATTCGCCCTGGATCGAGTGGAAGATCTCGTTGATCGTCAGCATGCCGGCACCGGCCGGGGACTCGCCCGACATCCCCTGGCAGGCGAATTGAAAACGACGATTATACCAGTAGAATGAGGTGGGTTCCCCACCCCGTGGTCCGTCACCGGAGGAAGGACGAACGCGATGAGCCGGCCCGTCTTCTACTGGAAGCCCACTTGAACGACCTGCCGCAACGCCAGAAGGTTTCTGGACGAGATCGGTGTGGACGTCGAGGAGCGCGACATCAACAAGACCCCGCCGCCGCGGGACTTCCTGGAGAAGCACGTGGACGCGGCGCGGTTCCTGGACTTCGTGAGCACGCGCAGCCCGGTCTTCAAGACCCGGCCGCTGCCGCGGTCGAAGAAGGAGGCCATCGCGCTGATGCTGGAGCAGCCGAACCTGATCCGCCGGCCCGTCCTGATCACGGGCCGCCGGGTTCTGTTCGGATTCGACAAGGCGGCCTACGGCAAGCTGAAATGACGTGACCGCCCGCCTGAGCCCATGACGCTGGACCCCTCGGCCGACGTGCGCGTGGGCACCTCGGGATGGAGCTACCCGAGCGGCCCGGGGGCGTGGACCGGCGTCTTCTACCCGCCGGCGCGCGGCGGCCGCGGCCGCCGCGACGAGCTGGCGTACTACGCCGAGCACTTCGACACCGTCGAGGTGAACTCGTCCTTCTACCGCACGCCCGCGCCCGAGACGACCCGACGCTGGGCGGCGCGCACGCCGTCCGGCTTCGAGTTCTCGCTGAAGCTGTACCAGAAGTTCACCCATCCCGGACCTGTTCGAGCGGACCACCGGCCTCGACCCGGTACCGCGCTCGGCCGGGCCGACATCGACGAGTTCCGCGCGGCGATCGACCCGATCGCCGCGCGCGGGCAAGCTCGGCGCGCTGCTCGCGCAGTTCCCGCCGAGCTTCCACGCGGTCGAGGCCACGCGCGAGTACCTCGCGTGGCTGCTGGCGGCCTTCGCCGACTACCCGCTGGCGGTCGAGCTGCGCCACCGCAGCTGGTCGGACGCGACCGCCTCGACGCTCGCGCTGCTCGGCGAGCACGGCGCCGCCTGGGTGCAGATCGACGAGCCGAAGTTCCGCTTCTCGATCCGGCAGGACTTCCGCCCGAACGTGCCGGGCGTGCTACTACATGCGCCTGCACGGGCGGAACGCGGCCGCGTGGTGGGCGCACGGCCACCCGGCCGAGCGGTACGACTACCTGTACTCCGCGGCGGAGCTCGCGCCGGTCGCCTCGGCGGTGGCCGAGGCGAGCCGCGCGGCGCGCAAGCTGCGCGTGTACATGAACAACCACTTCGAGGCGAAGGCCGTGGCGAACGCGGCCGTCCTGAAGCACCAGCTCGGCCAGCCGGTGCCGGGCGAGTACCCGCCCGAGTTCGTCCGCCGCTACCCCGACACCGACGGCATCGTCACCGTCAGTTCCCGGTCCCCGCTCTTACCGTGATGTTCTTGAGGACGTCGCCGAACTCGATCTTCTCCGACGACGTCCATGCCGGAGATGACCTGGCCCCACACGGTGTACTTGCCGTCGAGCGACGGCGCGTTGCGGCAGCATGACGTAGAACTGGCTGTCGGCCTGGGTCGCGTCGCCGGCGTGCGCCATGCCGACGGCGCCCTTCTTGTGCAGGTGCAGCTTCGAGAACTCGGCGACGCCAATCGGCGTGCCGCTGCCCGACGCCGGGCCCTTGCCCCAGCTCTCCTCCTTCGTGCGGTCGCGGGTCTGCGGGTCGCCGACCTGGACGACGAAGTTCTTCTCGACGCGGTGGAACCGCAGGCCGCGGTAGAAGTTCTTCTTCACCAGCGCGAGGACGTGCGCCACCGTCTTCGGCGCCTCCTCGGGGAACGTCTGGATCTCGAAGGTCCCCTTCACGGTCGCCACCACGAGGACCGGACCGGCTGCCGTGGCCTGCGGCGCCGCGGCCGGCGGCGCCAGCGCGAGCACCGCCGGCGCGATCACGAGCCCCAGGGCGTAGCGACGAAGAGCGGATAGCTGCACGGCTTCACCTCCTTGCCCGCGTCGAACGCCGCGCGGACCCACGCGGCTCATTATACGACCGGCCCCGCGGGCGTGCGCCCGACGCGGGTCACGCCCACGCGGGGGCACACATCCGCGAGCACGCACGCGCCGCACAGCGGGTAGACGGGCCGGCACACGTTCTGGCCCCACGTGACCAGGTACAGGTTGACCAGCGGCCACCAGCGCCGCGCCACCGCGCGGTAGAGCGCCTGCTCGGTCTCGTCGGGTGTCCTGGTGCGCACCCAGCCGAGCCGGTTCGAGATGCGGTGCACGTGCGTGTCGACGCAGATGTTCTCGTCGCTGCCGTGCGCCTGGATCAGCACGAGGTTGGCCGTCTTGCGCCCCACCCCGGGCAGCGTCGAGCAGCTCCTCCATCGTCTCCGGGACCCGGCCGTTGAAGCGGGAGACGAGCTGGCGGCACGTCTCGCGCACGTGCTCGGCCTTGTTGCGGTAGAAGCTCACCGGGTAGATCAGCTTCTCGATCCGCCGCTCGGTGAGCGCGGCCATCGTGCGCGGCGTGCGCGCCACGCGGAAGAGCCGCGTGGACGCCTCGTGCGTCACCTGGTCGCGCGTCTGCGCCGAGAGCATGGTGGCGATCAGCACGTGGAACGGGTTGCCGCGCTGTTCCTTCGAGATCTTCTCGACCGCCGGCTCGTCGAGGCCGTCGACGGCCTTGGCCAGCCGGCGCATCACCGTGGCGACGCGTCTGGGAGCAGGAGGCATGGGCTGTGGGTCCGCAGGTCAGGGCACGGGCGTGATCGGGGGCCGTCCCTCGAGCACGGCAATCGCGTTGCGCACGGCCAGGTCGGCCATCGCCGTCCGCGTCTCGACGGTGCCGCTCCCCAGGTGAGGCGCCAGGACGACGTTCTCGAGCGCCAGCAGCGCCGGGAGCACCTCGGGCTCGCGCTCGTAGACGTCGAGCGCCGCGGCGGCAATCAGCCGCCCGTCGAGCGCCCAGGCGAGCGCCGCCTCGTCGACGACGGGCCCCCGCGACGTGTTCACGAGGATCGCCGTGCGGCGCATGCGCGCGAGCGCGCGGCGGTCGATCAGGTGCCGCGTCGCGGGCGTGAGGGGCACGTGCAGCGACACGACGTCGGACGTGACCAGCAGCTCGTCCAGCGACACCCGCGTGGCGCCGTCCACGTCCGGCCCGGGGCGGTCGCCCGCTCTCCGCGTAGACCGCCCGCATCCCGAACGCGGGCGCGCGGGCGGCCACGGCGCGGCCAATCCGCCCCATGCCGACGATGCCGAGCTGCTTGCCGGTGAGCTCGGTGCCGAGCATGAAGTCGAGCGCCCAGCCCCGCCACTCGCCGCGGCGCAGCAGGCGCTCCCCCTCGGGGATGCGGCGCGCGGCGGCCAGGACGAGCGCCCACGTGCACTCCGCCGTCGCCTCGGTCAGCACGTCCGGCGTGTTGGTGATGACGACGCCGCGCTCGCGCGCGGCGGCGACGTCGATGTTGTCGTAGCCGACGGCGATGTTGGCCACGACCTTGAGGTCGCGGCCGGCGTCGAGCACCTCGCGATCGACGCGCTCGGTGAGCAGGCAGATGAGCGCCTGCTTGCCGGGCAGGCGGGCCATCAGTCGCTCGCGCGTGACCGGGCGCTCCTCGAGGCGCTCGACCGCGCAGGCCTCCTCGAGCGCGCGCGCGGGGCCGGACGGGATGCGATAGGTGAGCAGGACCGGAAACTTCATGGGCGGTCGAGCGGCGGGACCCTCAGAACCCGCGGGAACGGCAGTACTCGCAATGGCTGCAGGCGACCGCCGGCTCGATGACGCACGGGCCGCCCGTCTCGTCGCCGCGCGCGATCACGAACAGCGCGTAGCTCGGATGCTCGGCGCACGACGGGGCCCGCGGCGCGGCGGGTGCGCCGGCCCCGGACAGGCGGCGCTTGACCACCTCCCGCACGATCGCGCGCAGATCGGATTCGTTCATCGATGGCTCACGGTTCACGCCGGCTCGAGGCTTGAGGCTTGAGGCTTGAGGCTCGGGCTCGTGGCCCCTGGCCTCTGGCCTCTGTCCCCCGGCCTCATTCCCCCGTCAGCTCCACCTCGTCGACGATGCCGACGATGGCGGCCTCGAGCGGCGCGCCGGGGCGGCCGACCGCCTGCCCGGCCGAGCGGCCCTCGAGCACGACCAGCACCCGCTCGCCGACGCCGGCGCCCACGCCGTCGACGGCCAGCAGCGCCGGCCCGGCCGGACGGTCGTCGAGCGTCCGCGGCTCGACGAGCAGCAGCTTCGCGTGATCGAAGTCGCGGTTCTTCTTGGTCGCGACGACCGTGCCGACGACGACGCCCAGCTGCATGGCGATCTCGAACTGACGTTGACGGTACTGGGTCCTGGTACTCGGGGCTCACGCGTGAGCCGTGGGCCATGAGGCGTGAGCCGCTACCCGACGTCCCAGTGATCGACGATGCCCACGATGGTCGCGTCGGCCGCGACCTCGGCGGGCAGGAACGGGAACGACGCCTCACGGCCGCGCACGAAGAAGACGGTCTCGCCGACGCCGGCGCCCACCGAGTCGAACGCGACCAGGGTCCGGCCGACCGGCTGTCCGTCGGCGGCGATCGGCTGCACGACGAGCAGCGCGACCCCGTCGAACGCCGGCTCCTTCCGCGTGGCCACGACGTCGCCGACGACCCTTGCCAGCTGCATACGGGAACCCCAGAGGCCGGAGGCCGGGGGTCAAAGGCCGGACGACCGGCGCGACGCGTCTGGCCTCCGGTCCCTGGCCTCTGGCCTCTAGTCTTCGGTCATTTCCACCGTGTCCACGATGCCCACGATGGCGGCGTCCACGGGCGTGTCCTTGAGCCCGGTCGCCATGCGTGCGGAGCTGCCGCTCACGACGAGCACGGTCTCGCCGACGCCGGCGTCCACGGTGTCGACGGCCACGACGTAGGCGCTCTCGTTCTTTCCGCGCGGCGACACGGCGCGCGCCACGAGCAGCTTGCGTCCGACCAGCTTCTCGTCCTTGCGCGTGGCGACGACGGTGCCGACGATTCTGGCGAGGATCATGGTGCGTGGCCGGCGGCCGCGCAGGGGCGACCCGCCGGGTCGCCTCGACTAGCCCTTCCCCTGGGCCGTCTTGCCGATGGGCAGGACGTCCTCGAGGTTGGCGTGCGGGCGCGGAATGACGTGGACCGACACGAGCTCGCCAACCCGGCGGGCGGCGGCGGCGCCGGCGTCGGTGGCGGCCTTCACCGCCGCCACGTCCCCACGGACGATGGCGGTGACATACCCCGCCCCGATCTTCTCCCAGCCGACCAGCGTGACCTTGGCCGCCTTGACCATGGCGTCCGCCGCCTCGATCATCGCGACCAGGCCCTTGGTCTCGACCATGCCGAGCGCCTCGCCCATGCTGTGCCTCCCTGAAAACCGCCGGGGGACCATCGCGGCCCCGTGTGCGCGTGCGGAACAGCGCGTATGTTAGCGCATGGACGGCGTCACAGGCCAGCGTGTACACTAGACCGTCAATCCGAGGGAGAACCGCGCTCATGGCCGACACCGACAACCTGAAGGACACCAAGGACTACTATTTCGACGTGCCCGCGAAGGCCGGGAGCTTCCACGTCAAGGGCGCCTCGTCGCTCGACTGGGGCATGCAGAACCGGCTCGCCCGCGTGTTCCGGCCCGGCTCGGGCCGGACGGTGATGCTGGCCGTCGACCACGGCTACTTCCAGGGTCCGACGGCGGGCCTCGAGCGGGTGGACGTGACGATCGTCCCGCTGCTCCAGCACGCCGACGCGCTGATGTGCACGCGCGGCATCCTCCGCACCACGATTCCCTCCGCCTTCGGAAACGGCGTCGTGCTGCGCGCGAGCGGTGGCCCGAGCATCCTGAAGGAGCTGTCGAACGAGCAGATCGCGGTCGACGTCGAGGACGCCACGCGGCTGAACGTCTCGGCGCTCGCCGTGCAGGTGTTCATCGGCGGGGAGTTCGAGACGCAGTCGATCCACAACCTGACGCGCCTGGTCGACGCGGGGCTGCGCCACGGCGTGCCGGTCATGGGCGTGACGGCCGTCGGCAAGGACATGGTGCGCGACGCGCGCTACTTCCGCCTGGCCACCCGGATCTGCGCCGAGCTCGGCGCGCAGTTCGTCAAGACCTACTACGTGCCCGAGGACTTCGAGACGGTGACCGCCTCCTGCCCCGTGCCGATCGTCATGGCCGGCGGCAAGAAGCTGCCGGAGCTCGAGGCGCTCACGATGGCGTACCGCGCCGTGTGCGAGGGCGCGGCGGGCGTGGACATGGGCCGCAACATCTTCCAGTCCGACGCGCCGGCGGCGATGATCCAGGCGGTCGGCCGGGTCGTGCACGAGATGATGAAGCCCGAGCAGGCCCTCGACCTCTACCAGACGTTGAAGCGCGAGAAGGCCGGCGTTGGCGCCTGAAGACGGCCTGTCGATCCTCGCCGGGATCGCGCCCACGCTGAGCGTGGGCATCCTCACGGCCGATCTCCTGTCGCTCGGATCGGAGCTCGCCCTGCTCGAGCGCGCCGGCGTGAGCGTCGCGCACGTGGACGTCATGGACGGCTGCTTCTGCCCCATGATGACCGTGGGGCCGCCCATCGTCCAGGCGATGAAGACGCCGCTGCTCAAGGACGTGCACCTGATGATCGACGAGCCGATCATGAAGGTGGGCGACTACGTCGCCGCGGGCGCCGACATCGTCACGGTGCACGTCGAGGCGACCGCCCACGTGCACCGCGTGCTGCAGCAGCTCGGCGCCATGACCAACGTCAACGACCCCGCGCGCGGCATCGTGCGCGGCGTGGCGCTCAACCCCGGCACGCCGGTCGAGGCGGTCGAGCCGCTGCTCGACGAGGCCGATCTGGTCCTGCTGCTGGCCGTGAACCCCGGCTGGAGCGGACAGCGCTTCGGCCCCGCCACCCTGGACCGCCTGGCGCGCGTGAAGGAGATGGTGGCGCGCGCCGCGCGGCGGATCCTCGTCGGGGTCGACGGCGGCATCACCCGCCAGAACGTGGCCGAGGTGGCGCGCGCGGGCGCGGATCTCATCGTGACCGGCAGCGCGGTGTTCGACGGCAAGGCCGCCGCCGCGAACGCCGCCGCCATGCTCGAGGCGGTGCGGACCCACTGACAGCCATGCGCTCCAGATGGTCGGACGACGACGCCCAACGCTGTATCGATGAGTACGCGGAGCGATGGGGCGAGCCCCTCGCGCTCCGGACCTACACCTGCCGCCTGCTGGGCGCCGAGCCCGACCTGGTGCTGCACGGCGGCGGCAACACCTCGGTCAAGGGCGAGATGACCGACGCCCTCGGCGAGCGGGTCCCCGCCATCTTCGTGAAAGCGTCCGGCCGCGACATGGCCACCCTCGGCCCCGAGGGCCACCCGGCCGTGGACCTCGAGCACCTGCGGAAGCTGCGCGCGCTCGCGGACCTGTCCGACGAGGCGATGGCGAACGAGCTGCGCACGCACCTGTTCGACTACCGCAGCCCGACACCCTCGCTCGAGACGCTCGTCCATGCCTTCCTGCCCCACGCCTTCGTGGACCACACGCACGCCGACGCGATCCTCACGCTGACGAACCAGGTGAACGCGGCCGGGCACCTGCGCGAGGCGCTCGGCGAGGACGTCATCCTGCTGGAGTACGTGGCGCCCGGCTTCCTGCTCGCCCGCGCCGCCGCCGACGCCTTCGAGGCGCAGCCCGCGAGCCGCGGCATGGTCTGGATGCGCCACGGCCTCGTCACGTGGGGCGCGACGGCGCGTGAGTCCTACGAGCGGATGATCGAGCTGGTGACGAAGGCCGAGGAGTACGCGGCCGGCAAGGCGTCGCGGGGGCTCCGCGTCGACGCGCCCACGCCGCCCGACGTCGTCGCCGCGCGCCTGACCCGCGTGGCCCCGATCGTCCGCGGGCTGCTGACCGCGCAGGACCGGGAGGCGGGCACGCGCCGGCCGGTGATCGTGCAGGCCCTGACCGACGCCGACACGCTGAACGTCGTGGACTCGAAGGAGGGCCGCGCGCTGGCGCTGACGCCGCCGCTGACCGCCGATCACCTGATCCGCACCAAGCCGCTGCCCCTGTGGGCGGCCGATCTCGACTACGACGACCCGAAGAAGCTGGCGCTGCAGCTCGCCACCGCCGTCGCGGACTACGCCGAGCAGTACCAGGCCTACGTGGCGAAGCACCGCGCGAGCGTGCCGGGCCTCGGCGAGCCGGCCGACCCGCTGCCGCGCGTCCTGCTGCTGCCCGGCCTCGGCGCGCTCGCGGTCGGCAAGGACGTCCACGCCTCGACGATCGCCCGCGACATCACCGCGCACACGCTCGCGGTGAAGGAGCGGGTGGCCGCCATGGGCGGGTACCTCGGCCTCGCGGAGCGCGACCTGTTCAAGATGGAGTACCGGGCGTTCCAGCAGGCGAAGCTCGACGCGGCGCGGCCGCCGCTCGAGGGCCACACCGCGCTCGTCACGGGCGCGGCGGGCGCGATCGGCGCGGGCATCTGCCAGGCCCTGCTCGAGCACGGCTGCCACGTGGCGGTGACCGACCTCGCCGGCGAGCGGCTCGACGCGATGACGGCCGAGCTCGGCGCCACGTTCGGGCCGCGGGTCGTCGGCGTGCCGCTCGACGTGACCGACCCGGCGTCGGTGGCCGAGGCCTTCGGCGCCGTCATCCGCACCTGGGGCGGCGTCGACCTCGTCGTCGTCAACGCGGGCATCGGCCTCGTGTCGTCGCTCGCCGAGATGGAGATCGAGACGTTCCGGAAGCTCGAGCGGGTCAACGTGGAGGGCACCCTGACGGTCCTCGCCGAGGCGGCGCGCCACTTCGCCCTCCAGGCCGCGGGCGGCGACATCGTGGTGATCTCGACGAAGAACGTGTTCGCGCCCGGCGCGCGCTTCGGCGCCTACAGCGCCACGAAGGCGGCGTCCCACCAGCTGGCCCGCATCGCGAGCCTCGAGCTGGCCGAGCTGGGCGTGCGGGTGAACATGGTCTCGCCCGACGCCGTCTTCTCGCACGGCGCGCGACGGTCGGGCCTCTGGGCCGAGGTCGGGCCCGACCGGATGAAGGCGCGCGGCCTCGACGAGAAGGGCCTCGAGGAGTACTACCGGAACCGGAACCTGCTCAAGGCGCGGGTGACGGCCGAGCACGTGGCCAATGCCGTGCTGTTCTTCGCCACGCGCCAGACGCCCACGACCGGCGCGACGATTCCGGTCGACGGCGGCCTGCCGGACGCGACGCCCCGGTAACAGCGGTCGGGGGTCAGCCGGCAGGGGTCAGGCAGAGCTTCCTGTCACGGCTGCACGCTGACGGTATGACAGGCCCTGCCTGACCCCTGACCCCTGACCCCTGACCGCTGACCCCTACCTGCCCCCCTGACGTCTGACCGCACGCCCCGCTCGAGTCACCGAGGAGGTCGCGGGCACGGATCTCACCGCGCGCGCACCTCGTCGCGCTCGTGAGCCCGATCTCAGCCCGCTCCGCCCGTCCGATCCCGCATCAGCGCATCCAGGTACTGCCGCTCCGCCTCGAGATGCCGGGCGAGGTCGTCGGCCGTCGGCGCGCCGGCGGCGCGGTGGCGCCAGAACGACTCGAGGGCGGCGTCGATGGCGGCGCGGTCGAGCGCGACCCGATTGGCCTCTCGCCGCCAGCCGAGGTAGGCGACGATGGCCGCGGCCTCCTCCCGCGTGAAGACCGCGAGGCGCCGGCGCGCGACGTCGGCGAAGGTGATGGCGCCGTAGCGTCGAGGGTTCACGAGCACGGACGCGCCGAACCGGCGCGCGAACACCTGCCCGCCGGCGCGCGTCTCCACCGAGCCGTCGTGGAAGCCGACCGTGAGGTGGAACACCGGGTCGGCGGTCCGCAGCGCGCCCTCGACATCGGCCACGAGATAGGCGGGCAGGAAGAAGCGGAAACCGGCCTCCGAGAGCAGGCTCAGCGCGTCGTAGTTGGCGTCGAGCGTGGCGGCGTCGATGGCCGGCCAGTCGCGCCGGCCCATCAGACCCGCCAACTCATCGGCCGACCCGCCGTCCGCCGACGCCAGCAGCGCGTCACCCGGGTAAGGCGTGTCGCGAAACGCGCGGCGGATCTCCTCGATGACGGCCAGCGCCCGGCCGTCTCCAGCGGGCGCGCTCACCGGCTCACCGTCGCTCGCTCCCACTGCTTCGCGTCGGACACCTTCTCCATCGCGCTCGCGCTGGCGAAGAACCGGGTCAGGCCGCAGGCCTTGCAGACGACGATCCGGAACTTCTCGGAGGTGAGGAATCCGCCCAGGCCCGGCAGGTAGTTCGGCGCGTGGCCGCCGCCGGCGCTCACAGGCTTGCTGCGGTACAGGTTCTCGCTTCCGCAATTCGGGCAGGGCGTGATGCGCATGATCACCGGGCGCCTCCTTCGAGAGCGTTCCGCGGAGGACTATACGCCCGGCCTGCGGGGCCGGCAAGCGACGGGGCGGGAGATCAGGCGCGATGCGCTTCGGACACGTAGCGATCGCGGCAGCGTTCGGAGCAGAAGTACAGGCGGGCGGCGCCGGTGCCGAGCGTGACCGCGCGGGAGGGCACGACGAAGGTGCCGCAGACCGGGTCGCGGACGAGCGGGACGGCCTTGCTGCCGCGGCCGGCCTCCTGCGGCGCGCGCGAGTAGCCGGCGCCCTCGAGAAAGCCGGAGACCAGCCGCCCGAGCGCGCGGAAGAGCAGGCTGACGAGCAGCAGAATGAGCAGCCAGCGAATCAGCATGCCGGCGCCTCAGGCGCCTGGGGCGCCGCCGACGCCCGGGTGCGCCGATCGCAGGCCGTCGAGCGCCTGCTTGGCCGCGCGCCCCTCGGGGCTGTCGGGCGCGAGCTGGATCACCTTCTCCCAGTCCTTCGCGGCGCCGGCCAGGTCCTGCTTGCCGAACGCCCGCACGATCCCCATGTTGAGGATCGTCTTCACGTGGTTCGGATCGATCGACAGGGAGTGCTCGAACTGCTGGATCGCGTTGTCGGGCTGGTTGACGTAGTAGTAGGCCACGCCCAGATCGGTGCTGGCGTTCACGTTCTTCGGGTCCATCTGGAGCGCTTCCTGATACCACTTGATGGCGTCGGCGTAGCGCTCCGCGTCGAAGTAGGCGTTGCCCAGCTGGATGCGCGGCGTGGGGTCGTTCGGGCTGGCGTTCGCCTGCGCCTCCAGGCCCCGGATCTTGGACTCGTCGAGCGGCGCGGGCGTCCCGGACGTGCCCGCGGCGGGCGTCGGCGTCTGCGCGATCGGCGCGGTCGCCACGCCGCCGCCCGGCGGGTGCTGCGTGGTCCCGAGAATCCAGCCCACCAGGAGGCCGAAGAACACCCCCGACACGGCGAACACGACGGCGTCTCGCTTCATTGAATTGAGGATAGCAGCCCGGTCGCCCGGCCACAAGCAGCGGTCAGCGGGCAGGGGTCAGCGGTCAGGAAGAGCACCCTGTGACCGCTTCACCGCCCGATGAGCTGCACCATGTCGCGGACGGCGCGGTCGAGGCCGACCAAGGCGGCGCGCGCCACGATGCTGTGGCCGATGTTGGCCTCGACGATCTCGGGGATGGCCGCGACCGGGCCGACGTTGAAGTAGTCGAGGCCGTGGCCGGCCAGCACCTCGAGACCGTGCCGGCTCGCCATGCGCGCGGCATCGGTGAGGCGCACCAGGATCGCAGCGCGCGCCTCCCCGGACGACTCGGCGTAGGGGCCGGTGTTGAGCTCGATCGCGTCGGCGCCCACCGCGCGCGCCGCCTTCACCTGGTCGAGATCGGCGTCGATGAAGATGCTGATCCTGATGCCGGCATCCTGCGACCCCTTCACGAACTCGCGGATGGCGACCTGGTTGAGCGCCACGTCGAGCCCACCCTCGGTCGTCAGCTCCTGCGGGCGCTCGGGCACGAGCGTCACCTGATCGGGGCGGATCTGGAGGGCGACGCGCGCCATCTCGGGGGTCGCGGCCATCTCGATGTTGAGCCGGGTCGCGATCGCCTGGCGGAGCAGCTCGAGATCGCGCTCCTTGATGTGGCGCCGGTCGCCCCGCAGGTGCACGGTGATGCCCTCGGCGCCGGCCTGCTCGGCGAGGAGCGCGGCGGCCACGGGCTCGGGCTGGCGGCCCTTGCGCGCCTCGCGGATGGTGGCGATGTGATCGATATTGACGGCCAGTCGCATGACGCTCACCCCAGATCGTGCTCGACCTGCCGGGCCAGCTCGTCGGCCCAGCGCTGGATGTCCTGCTGGTTCTTTCCCTCGATCATGATCCGCAGGAGCGGCTCGGTGCCCGAGTAGCGCACGAGCAGGCGGCCGTGGCCGTCGAGCGCGGCCACGACCTCCGCCATCACCCGCGCGACGCCCGGGACGCCGGCGAGGTCGGCCTTGCGCGCGACCCGCACGTTCACGAGCACCTGCGGGTAGGCGACGAAATCCGCCGCCAGCTCGTCGAGCTCGCGGCCCGTGTCGGCCATCGCGCGGAGCACCTCGAGCGCGGTCAGCATCCCGTCGCCCGTCGCCTGGCGGTCGGCGAAGATGACGTGGCCGGACTGCTCGCCGCCGAGCGCGGCGCCGCAGCCGTCCATGGCCTCCTTCACGTACTTGTCGCCCACCGGGCAGCGCACGAGCGCGATGCCGGCCTCGCGGAGGCCGATCTCCAGGCCGAGGTTGCTCATCACCGTGGCCACGACCACGTCGCCCGGCAGCCGGCCCTCCTGCTTGAGGTGTCGGGCGCAGAGCAGCATGACGGCGTCGCCGTCCACGACCCGGCCGGCCCGGTCGGCGAAGATCGCGCGGTCGCCGTCGCCGTCGAACGCAACGCCCAGGCGGTGCCCGCCGGCGACGACCGCCTCGGCGAGCGCCTCGGGGTGCGTGGACCCGCAGCCCAGGTTGATGTTGCGGCCGTCGGGGCGCGCGTGGATCACCTCGACCTCGAACCCGAGGCCGCGGAAGAGGCGCGGCCCCACGGCGGACGTCGCGCCGTTGGCCGTATCGATCGCGAGGCGGAGCGCGCCCAGCCGCCCGGGGTCGGGCAGCGCCTCGGCGAGGTGCGTCAGGTACGCGCCGGCGTAGTCGCCGGGCTCTGGGGGCGGCGCCGGCCGCGCCGACGGGGCGAACGCCGGGTCGGCCACGAGCGCCTCGATGGCGCGCTCCTCCTCCTCCGACAGCTTCTCGCCCCGCGCGGAGAACACCTTGACGCCGTTGTCCTCGAACGGGTTGTGCGAAGCCGAGACGACGACGCCCGCGTCGAAGCCGAACGCGCGGGTGACGTAGGCCACGCCGGGCGTGGGCAGCACGCCCGCGCTGGCCAGCATCGCGCCGCCGGCGGCCGCGCCGCCGCCCAGCGCGGCCTCGATCCAGGCGCCCGACTCGCGCGTGTCGCGCCCGACGACGAGGCGGGGGGCGCGGCCGCCCGCCGACAGCACGCGGGCCAAGGCGGCGCCCACGCGCGTGAGCGTCGGGGCGTCGAGCGGGGGCCGTCCGGCCGTCCCGCGGATTCCATCGGTACCGAAAAGGTGAGGGCTCATCTGATGCGCACGGTCGCGGTCGCGGGCGCGATGCCGCTGATGCCGAAGTCGGAGGGCGGATCGACGCGCACGGCCAGATTGTACTGGCCCGGGCCGAGGCCGGCCAAGTCGACGAAGGCCGTCACGCTGGCGGCGCCCAGGCCGCCCAGCACCTCGCGGCTCCCGCGCGCGCTCACCGTCACGGCCGCCGGCGTCACTTCGGCCCGCAGGCCCCGCCCGAGGTTGCGGCGCTCGACGGGCACGTCGAGCAGGTCACGGGTCACCGGCGCGGGCAGCACCTGCACGGTCACCGTCGCGTTCTGCGCCTCGACGAGCCGCAGCGAGGCATCCATCACGCCCACCGTCACCACGTCGGTCACCGTCTGGGTCGCGCCGTCCACCGAGATGGGCTCGGTCGTCGCCTGGCGCAGCTGCTTCAGGCGGCTCTCGGGCCCCACCACCTCGACGGTCGGCGGCACGGCCGTCACCTCCCCCACCACGAACCCGGGCGCGGGTGCGCCGTCCACGGCCGGCACCACGGGCACCTCCCGCTCGGCGGATCGCTCGAGGTCGAGGGCGAGCGTCGACGGCACGACCTGCGTCACCTCCACGCCGAACGGCGCGTGCACCTGGTCGGTGCGCAGGTGAAAGAGCCGCGAGCCCGGACGCGCGCCGAGCAGGTCGAGCACCGCCACGACCTCGCCCGGCTGCAGCCGGCTCAGGAGGCCGGACGTGCCGCGCACGCGGACATCCACCGCCGTGGGCGTGTCGCCGAGGATCTCGATCTTCGGCGGGATGTTCTGGAACTCGAGCGGCACGCGCAGGCTGCGCTCGACGACGTGCTCGCCGAGCACCGTGAGCCAGAGCAGCGTCGCCAGGCCGACGGCCAGCAGCTTCAACCCGAGGTTCCTGAAGGGATGGTACGGCATGCTACAGCTCGTGCGCCTCGGCCGGCGCGGGCCGCCGGTGCGTCCGCCACAGCAGCAACCCCTCGAGCCGCGCCCGGAGGCGGTCGGCGTCCAGATTGCGCTCCAGCTTGCCGTCGAGCGCCAGGGAGATGTGCCCGGTCTCCTCCGACACCACGATCGCCACCGCGTCGCACTCCTCGGTGATGCCCACCGACGCGCGGTGCCGGCTGCCCAGGTCGCGCGCGAAGCGCGGCGCCACGGTCAGCGGAAGGAAGCAGGCCGCCGCGGCGACGCGCTCCTCCTGCACGATCACCGCCCCGTCGTGCAGCGGCGAGCCCGGCTGGAAGATCGTCACCAGCAGGTCGTAGGTGAGCGCCGCGTCGAGCGGGATGCCGCTCTCGATGTAGTTGCGCAGCCCGATCTCGCGCTCCACGACGATGATCGCCCCCGTCCGGTGCCCCGCCATCATCGTCGCGGCCACGACGATCTCCTCGATCGTCTCCTCGGCGCCCTCCGGCCGGGCGAAATAGCGGAAGAACGGCGCGCGGCCGAAGTGCGCGAGCGCCCGGCGAATGTCGGACTGGAAGATGACGATGGCCGCGAAGACGACGTACACGAGCACGTTGCGGACCAGCCAGTTCACGGTCTGCAGCGGCGCCAGGCGCGACCCGTAGAAGAGCAGGACCAGCAGGAACGACCCGAGCGCCATCTGCACGGCGCGGGTGCCCTTGATCAGCTTCAGGAACTCGTAGATGAGCACCGAGACGATCGCGATGTCGACGAGATCCCACCAGCCGAACGACGGGAGATTGCGCAGGCTCTCCATGTCCGAGCGCTAGATTACTGTACTTTCAGCCCTGCCGTCGGGCCGCCTCGGCCTCCGACGCCGCCCGGACGCGGTCGGCCACCCGGACGACGTCCGCCATCGCCCGGACGCCGTGCACCCGCACGACGTGCGCGCCGGCGAGGACGGCCGCCGTCACCGCCGCGGCCGTGCCCCACTCCCGGGCATCCGGCGCCGGCCCGCCCAGCGGCTCGGCCACGAACGACTTGCGCGACGGCCCCACGAGGATCGGCCGGCCGAGCGCCGCGAGCCGCCCCAGCCCGGCCAGCGCGGCGTAGCTGTGGACGGCGTGCTTCGCGAAGCCCAGGCCCGGGATCGACGACGATCCGCTCGCGGGGCACCCCGGCCGCGACGGCCGCGTCCACGCGCGCCCCCAGCTCGGAGGTCACCTCCCCCGCCACGTCGCCGTAGCGCGCCTGGGCGTACATGTCGGCCGAACGCCCGCGCGTGTGCATCAGGATCAGGGCCGCGCCGCGCGCCTCGACGACGCCGGCGAGGGCCGGGTCGAAGGCGAGCGCGCTCACGTCGTTGACGATCGACGCGCCGCGCTCGAGGGCGGCCGCCGCGATCGCCGCCTTGTAGGTGTCCACCGACAGGGGCACCGTCAGGCGCCCGGCCAGGCCCTCGAGGACCGGCAGCAGCCGCGCGAGCTCCTCGCGCTCGGGCAGCGGCGCGGCGCCGGGCCGCGTCGACTCGGCGCCGACGTCCAGCAGATCGGCCCCGTCCTCGACCATGCGCAGCGCGTCCTCGATCGCCCGCGCCGGGTCGAGCCTGAGGCCGCCGTCGGCGAACGAGTCCGGCGTGACGTTCACGATGCCCATCACCAGCGTGCGGCCACCGAGCGCGAGCGTGCCGGTGGCGTGGGGGAGGAGGAAGCGGGGGCGGGGTTGGGTCACGGGAGAAGTAAGTACCACGGAATGGCCGGGGAATGCCCGGGAAACGCCCGCGGAAGGGAAAAAGAAGAGCCACGGAAGCGCCGGCGCTCCGTGGCTCATTCCGTGGGCCTTCCGAGGGCATTTCGCCCGTCCGTTACTCCTGCGGAAGGGGCTTGTTGAGCGGGGCGGTCACGAGCGTGGCGACGGCGCCGCGCTCCTTGGCGCCGGCGGGCGACTCGTCGGCCGGCGCGGCCGGCTTGGGCTCGTCGACGGGCTGGCCGGCGACGATGCGCTTCACCTGGTCGGCGTCGAGCACCTCGCGCACGAGGAGCTCCTCGGAGACCCGGAGCAGGATCGACTTGTTCTCGCTCAGGATCTTCGTCGCCAGCTCGTAGTTCGCCGTGACGAGGCGCTTGATCTCCTGGTCGATCCGGATCGCCGTGTCCTCGCTGTAGTCCTGGTGCTGGGCGATCTCGCGGCCGAGGAAGATCTGCTCCTCCTTCTTGCCGAAGGTGAGCGGCCCCATGGCCTCGCTCATGCCCCACTCGCAGACCATCTTGCGGGCCAGCTCGGTCGCGCGGTCGAGGTCGTTGCCCGCGCCGGTCGTGATGCCGCCGAGCGTGATCTCCTCGGCGATGCGGCCGCCGAAGAGGATGGCGATGCGGTCGTTCAGGTACTCGCTTCGAGTAGTTGTGCCGGTCGTCGATCGGCAGCTGCTGGGTCACGCCGAGCGCCATGCCGCGCGGGATGATCGTCACCTTGTGGATCGGGTCGGCGTGCGGCAGCAGCACGGCCAGCAGCGCGTGGCCGGCCTCGTGGACGGCGGTGATCCGCTTCTCCTCGTCGCTGATGATCATCGAGCGACGCTCGGAGCCCATCATCACCTTGTCCTTGGCGAACTCGAAGTCGTACATCCGGACGGTCTTCTGGTTGTAGCGCGCGGCGTTGAGCGCCGCCTCGTTCACCAGGTTCGCCAGGTCGGCCCCCGAGAAGCCGGACGACGCCCCGCGCCAGCACGTGGCATGTCCACGTCGTCGGCCAGCGGGATCTTGCGCGTGTGCACCGCGAGGATGCCCTCGCGCCCCTTCACGTCGGGCGGGTTGACGACGATGCGCCGGTCGAAGCGCCCGGGCCTGAGCAGCGCCGGGTCGAGCACGTCGGGCCGGTTGGTCGCCGCCACGAGGATGACGCCCTCGTTCGACTCGAACCCGTCCATCTCGACGAGCAGCTGGTTGAGCGTCTGCTCGCGCTCGTCGTGGCCGCCGCCGAGACCCGCGCCGCGGTGCCGGCCGACGGCGTCGATCTCGTCGATGAAGATGATGCACGGCGCGTTCTTCTTGCCCTGCTCGAACAGGTCGCGCACGCGCGACGCGCCCACGCCGACGAACATCTCGACGAAGTCCGAGCCGCTGATCGAGAAGAACGGCACGTTCGCCTCGCCCGCCACCGCGCGCGCCAGCAGCGTCTTGCCCGTGCCGGGCGAGCCCATGAGCAGCACGCCCTTGGGGATGCGGCCGCCGAGCTTCTGGAACTTCTGCGGCTCCTTCAGGAACTCGATGATCTCCTGCAGCTCTTCTTTCGCTTCCTCGACGCCGGCGACGTCCTTGAACGTCACCTTCTTCTGCGAGCTCGACGAGAGCTTCGCGCGGCTCTTGCCGAACGAGAGGGCCTTGTTCCCCCCGCTCTGCATCTGCCGCATGATGAAGATCCAGAAGCCGATCATGAGGAGGATCGGGGCCCAGGAGTACAGCAGCGTGGCCCAGGGGCTGCTCTGCTCGGGCTTCGCCTGACGATCTGGACGTTGCGCTCGATCAGCTTGTTGCCCAGACCGTCGTACTGCGGGGGAGCATACGTCCGGAACTTCTCGTTGGGCGACGCCTTGGTCGTCCCCGTGATCTCGTTCCCCTGGATCGTGACCGACTCCACCTCCCCGGCATCCACCATGGAGATGAAGTGGCTGAACGAGACAGGCTGGTCCTTCCCCTGAAAATTCGTCGAGAAGTTCCAGATGAGGACCCCGACGACAACGAGGACCATCCAGAACAACAAACTCTTGAGGGTCGAGTTCACCCCTGTCCTCCTAAACGGCTTGCCTTCAAGAATATCACGGCAGCCGACGCCTCCGTGACCCGAAATTCCTCCGCCAGCGCGTGCCCGACCACCCAGACGAGGCGGCCCTCCGCGTCCACGACCAGGGGCACCCGATCCCGCTCGTTCCGGGGGACCTTCCGGTCCACCAGCAGGTCCTGCAGCTTCTTCCGGCCCCCGACGCCGATGGGCCGGAGGCTGTCGCCCGGCCGGCGGGTCCGGACGACCAGGGGCTCGGCCAGCGCGGCACGGTCCACGGCCACCTGCAGGCCCCGCGCCGAGAGCTCTCTCAGATCTTTGACACCGTCGGCGCCAACTGGCTCCGTCGTCAGCGCCCAGCCGAGCTCATCCAGGGTCAGGCCCCCGGGCACGGGCAGCTCCCGTGGCTCGAGAGCCAGCTCGGCCCTTCTCCCCGGCTTATCGGACCGGCCCGCGGCCGGCCCCAGCACGATGCGGCCGCCCTCGCGCTCGGCGCGCTGCCCCGGCAGGTCGACGGCCGCACCCTCGCTCCGGCCGCGCGTCAGCCCGAGCACGGCCTCGACGTGGTCGAACCCGACGAACCGGCCCGCGGCACGCGCCACCAGGGCCCTCCGCACCACGCGCCGGGCGACCGCGGGGTGCAGGGCCAGCAGCCCCCGCACGTCGAGGCGGGTGGCTTCGTCTGTTGATAAGACGATCCCGGGAGCGATTTCGATTGCCGCCGCCTCGAGAGAGTCCTCGTCGTCCCTGGCGAGGGCCGCCGCGCGGGCCAGCACGGCCGTGACGTCCGGCGCCAGATGACGCGACAGGTACGGGAGCAGCTCGTGCCGAATGCGGTTGCGCGGGTTGGCCAGATCCGCGTTGGTCTCGTCCTCGCACCAGCTCGAGCCGATGCCCGTGAGGTAGGCGCGCAGCTCGTCGCGCCCGACGTCGAGCAGCGGGCGGACGAGCAGGCCGGCGCGCGGACTCATGGCGCCGAGGCCGCGGGACCCGGCGCCGCGCAGCAGCCGCAGCAGGAACGTCTCGGCCTGGTCGTCGCGCGTGTGACCGAGCGCGACGCGGTCCGCGCCGGTGCGGGCCGCGGCGCGGACGAAGAAGGCGTGCCGCGCCTCGCGGGCCGCCACCTCGATCGACTGGCGCCGCTCCGCGGCGAGCGCCGCGACGTCGGCCCACTCCACGTCGATCGGCAGGCCGAGCGCGTCCGCCAGCCCGCGGCAGAACGCCTCGTCGCGTTCGGCAGTCTCGCGCAGCCGGTGGTTGAAGTGCGCCACGCCGGCGAGCACGAACTCGCCAGACGCCGAGAGCGCGTGCAGCAGGTGCAGCAGGGCGACGGAGTCCGACCCGCCCGAGACGGCCGCGACGAGGCGACTGCCCGGATCGACCATCTCGTGCGCGCGGATGGTCCGGCGAACACGATCGGGCAGCGCCCGCATGGGTTGTACCCCGAAAGAGAGAACGGGGCCGAAGGCCCGCTCGCGACGCCCGACCGATCGACGCGTGGCGAACGAAGCCTGCGGCCCCGTCGTGCATGGTGCCGGTGCAGGGACTTGAACCCCGGACAACGCGGATATGAGCCGCGTGCTCTAACCAACTGAGCTACACCGGCGGACAAACGTTCATTTTACCACAAGGATCCGCGCGTCCCGGGGCACACCAGCGCCCTCCCGGCGGCTCGTCGCCGAGCCCGGGGGTCAGCGCACGGGGCCCAGCCGGGAGGCGAACGCCGCCAGCAGCAACAGCGTCGCCAGCAGCAGTACGAACAGGACCCGGTAGACCCAGAGCAGGATCGCCAGCGGACGCCGACTCTTGATCTCTTCCGCCCTGCGCCAGCCGTAGATCAGCAGACCCAGCCCCAGGAACGAGGCCGCCAGCAGCCAGAGCCCCATGGCCCGCTGAAACACGAACCCCGCCAGCGTCACCAGCGGCAGCAGGGACAGCCCGAGGAGAAACACCCGCTGCGGCCGGTTGAGCGGGACGCCGGGGAAGCCCCCGGAACCATGGCGACGTGATGGGCTCCCGTCAGTCACGCGCCGCGCTCGATGGCCGCGGCGGCCAGCAGCGGAATCATCAATCTCGTGGTGCCCCACCAGCGAATAGCCCCGGCCGGTGCCGGCGACGGGTCGCGTCACCACGTTGGTCTCGGGCCGGTAGAGGCGCACGAAGTCGAGGTTCACCGTGGTCAGCCCGTCGAGGGCCAGGCCGCGATTACGGGCGAGCGCGACGGCCTTGAGGAAGACCTCGGGCAGGATCACGGCCGAGCCGCAGTTCAAGTACACGCCGCCCGCGAGCCGCGCCACGTTCGACACGAAGTAGCGAAAGTCGCGGAGGCTGCCCTCGCCGAGCGCGGCGCCCGAAGCCGCCGGGTGCATGTGGATGACGTCGGTGCCGATGGCCACGTGCACGGTGAGCGGAATGCCCAGACGCGCGGCCGCGGCGGCGAGGCTGAGGTGGCCGTGCGGCGGCGCGAGGTCTCGCAGGTATCCGCCGACGGCCTGCCCGATGCCCAGGCCGGCGCCGACGCCGGCGGCGATGGCCTCGTTCAGCTGGCGGCCGGTCTCCTCGGCCATGCCGAAGCGCCCGGGCCCGAGCGACTCGTCCACCTCCTCGGAGGTCGCGCCCGAGAGCGCGAGCTCGAAGTCGTGGATGAGGCCGGCGCCGTTGGTGGCGATGGCCGACACGAAGCCACGCTCCATCAGATCGATCAGGACGGGCGACAGGCCCGTCTTGATCACGTGCGCGCCGAGGCCCCACACGAGGCCGGCGCCCGCCGCGCGCGCGCCGACCATCGCATCGACGACCGCCGTGAAATCGGACGCGGCGAGCAGACGCGGCAGGCCGTCGAGCCAGGCGCCGAGGCCGGCGCCCCGGGCGTAAGGCCTGGCGAAATCGGCGGCCCGCGCCTTGCTCTTCCGCGAGGCCAGCGGATGCGTCCGGACCCCGGACAGGTCGAACTTTTCGTAGGGCAGCTTCACGGGGACATTCTACTCGGGGGCCTGGGCACAGGTCCGAGACCTGTGCCACCCCGCCCCTGTCCTGCCCCCCGTCCCCTGACCGCTGCCCCCTGGTCTATAATTCCCTCGTGGTCCGCACCTCCGTCCGGAAGCTCGTCGGCGCCGCCCGCGGCGACCTCGGCTCGGTGTTCGGGCCGCTCGAAGTGCGCGTGCTCGACGCGCTGTGGCGGCTTCGATCGTCGAGCGTGCGCGACCTCCAATCGGACTTCCCCGACACGGCCTACACCACGCTGATGACGACGCTCGACCGGCTGCACCGCAAGGGGGTGCTCGACCGGGTCAAGGCCGGGCGCGCGTTCGTCTACCGGCCGCGGTTCACGCCCGACGAGCTGCAGTCGGGGCTGGTCGAGCAGGTGCTCGATCTGCTCATCGGGCGCGACCGCCGGTCGATGCGGCCGGTGCTGTCGTGCTTCGTGGAGACGATCGGCGCGCGCGACGCGGCGCTGCTCGACGAGCTGGAGCGGCTGGTGCGCGAGAAGCGGCAGGAGAGGAAGCCGTCGTGAGCTACGACGCGATGCTGCTCGTCGTCGTGCTCGCCGCGTTCGCGGTGGCGAACGTGGCGATGTCCGGCGTGGCGGCGCTCCTCTGGCGCGCGGCGCGGCGGGATCCCGACCGGCTGTCGCCGGCGGCGCGGGCGCGGGGGCTCTTCCTCGTGCGCCTGCTGCCGGCGGGCGCGAGCCTGGTGCTGGTGGCCGGCGTCGTGCTGCCGGCGTTCCACGCGTTCGAGCCGCGGGGGCACGACGAGACGATCGGCGCCTCGCTCCTCGCGCTGTCGGTGTTCGGCGTGCTGCTGGTGGCCGGCGCCGCCGTGCGGGGATGGCTGAGCGCGCGCGCCACGCGCCGGCTCGTGCGCGCGTGGATGACCCGGGCCTGCCCCATCACGCTGGCGGACGCCACGGTCCCGGCCGTGCGCGTCGAGAGCGCGTTCCCCCTCGTCGCCGTCGTCGGGCTGGTGCGTCCGCGGCTGCTCGTGGCGCGGCGCGTGCTCGACGCGTGCACGCCGCAGGAGCTGGGCGCGATCGCCGCGCACGAGGCAGGGCACGTCGCGGCCTTCGACAACCTGAAGCGGCTGCTCATGCGCGCGGCGCCCGACCTGCTGGCCTTCACGCCGGCCGGGCCGGCGATCGAGCACGATTGGGCCGACGCGGCCGAGGAAGCGGCCGACGATCACGCGGCGCGCACCGCCGGCGGCCGCGCCCTGGACCTGGCGGGCGCGCTCGTCAAGGTGGCGCGGATGCTGCCGGGCGGGACGCACGCGGCGCTGCCGGCCAGCACGCTCTGCCACAACGAAACCGTCGAGCGGCGCGTGCGCCGCCTGCTGAACTGGGCGCCCGGCGGCTCCGGCGCCCCCTGGCTGTTCGCCGCGCGCGGGCTGGTCTCGATGCTCGTGGCCGTCGCGGCGGCCGGCGCGGTCGACGTCCGCCTCCTCGTCCACGTCCAACGCGTCGTCGAGATCGTCGTGTCGAGCCTGCCGTAGAGCGTGGCCGAGCCAGGCCCCGCCACCTCATCAGCCGTCTACGAAGACTGGTAGTAGCTTCGCCCGACACGTAGGCTGCATGCGTTCGGCTTGGTCGTCTTTCATTGCGTTTCATTGCGGCCCGTATCCTCTCGGAGGTTCCCGGTGGTGCATCTTCCCCTCGCACGCACGCTCCTCGCGCACCTTTCGCACCTCGTGCCGCTTCTCGTCGCGCTGCTCGCCGCCGCGCCCGCCCTCGCGCTCGACGGCAAGGTCGTCAGCCGCGCGACGGGCGCCCCGGTCGCCGGCGCCGAGGTGTCGATCCTGGGCCTGCCGGGCGTCGCCTACACCGACGCCGAGGGCCGTTTCACGTGGACGCCCGACCCGCAGCCGCCCTTCGAGGTGCTGGTCGTGCAGCCGGGCGGCCGGTTCATGCGGCCGGTGCTGGTCGAGCGCCTGACCGGCGGCGTGCTGACGATCGAGGTGGCGCCGCTCGTCGACGAGGCCGTCACGGTCGTCGGCTCGGCGCCGAACATCGAGTCGACGCCGGGCGCCGGCACGGCCACGCTGTCGCGCGGCGAGATCCAGGAGCGCCAGGTCGCGAACCTGACCGAGGCGGTCGAGACCGTGGCGGGCGTGTCGGTCGTGTCGGAGGGCCAGGCGGCGGTGCCGGCCATCCGCGGTCTCGCGCGCGGCCGGACGCTGATCCTGATCGACGGCGCGCGCGTGACCTCGGAGCGCCGCGTCGGGCCGAGCGCGACCTACCTCGATCCGTTCATGCTCGACAGCGTCGAGGTCTCGCGCGGGCCGGGCTCGGTCGCCTACGGCTCGGACGCGTTCGGCGGCGTGATCTACGCGCGCACGCGGCGCGTGGCGCCGGGCGCGCCGCTGGGCTTCCGCGTCATGGGCGCCGCCGGCGCGGGCGTGCCGGAGCAGCACACCGGCGTGGAGGTGTCGAAGGGCTTCGAGCAGGGCGGCCTGCTCGCGCAGGCGTCGTACCGCCACGCGAGCGACTACCGCAGCCCCGGGGGCGACGTCTTCAACTCCGGGTGGCGCGGCACGGGCTTCCTCGTGCGCGGCGACCACGCGGTCGGCACCGGGCTCTTCTCGGCCGGCTGGCAGAGCGACTTCGGCCGCGACGTCGAGCGGCCGCGCAACAACTCGCGGAAGACCCGGTTCGTCTACCCCACCGAGGACTCGCACCGCTTCACGGCGTCCTACGAGCTGAACCGCGAGGGCCGGATCGACCACGTCGACGTGACCGCGTTCGTCGGCCGCTACACGCAGGTCACCGACCAGGACACCTTCGCCACCGCCACGACGCCGCGCGGCGTCGAGCGCGCCGACGTCGCCGCCAACGACTTCCACGTCCGCGCGCGCGCCGAGAGCATCGTCGGTCCCGCCAAGGCGACCGTGGGCGTGGACGTGAACGGGCGGTACGGGCTGCACGCGCTCGACATCCTCGAGGACTACGACCTCGCCGGCGCGCTGACGGACACCACCACGAACGTCTCGGTCGACAGCGCGCGGCGCGCGGACAGCGGGTTCTTCGGCCAGATCGACGCGCCGCTCGGCAAGCGCGTTGCCCTGGCCGCCGGCGCGCGCGGCGACATCGTCACGACGAGCAACCAGGGCGGCTACTTCGGCGACCGCTCGACGTCGAACGGCTCGGTGTCCGGCTTCGTGTCGCTGACCGCGCCGGTCGCGCGCGGCCTGAACGCCACGGGCCAGGTGTCGCGCGGCTTCCGCGACCCGACGCTGTCGGACCGCTACTACCGCGGCCCGACCGGACGCGGCTTCATCACCGGCAACCCCGACCTGCGGCCGGAAACGAGCCTGCAGCTCGACTTCGGCGTGCGCTACACGGCCGCCCGCTACCGGTGGGCGTTCTACGCATACCAGTACCGCATCACGGACCTCGTCGAGCGCTACCAGACCGAGAAGGACTTCTACTTCTTCCGCAACCGCGGCCGCGCCCGGATCCGGGGCGTCGAGCTGGAGCTGCAGGCCGAGCTCGCCGGCGGGCTCTCGGCCGAGCTGACCGGGCAGGTGCAGCGTGGCGTCGCGCTCGACGACGGGACGGCGCTCGACGACATCTCGACCGACACCATCGCGGCGCAGGTCCGCCGGGAGATCGGGGCGAAGGGCTACGCGCAGGCGCGCGTCGCCGTCTACGCCCGCGACACGCACCCGGGCCCGTCCGAGCAGTCGGTCGGCGCGCACACGCTCGTGAACGTGGTCGGCGGCTACCACGTGTCGCCCGGCGTCGAGCTGCGCGTCTCCGCGCGCAACCTGCTCGACCAGTCGTACCTGCTCAGCCCCGACAGCCGCGCGGTGCTCGCACCCGGGGCGTCGGTGATGGTGTCCGTGGTGGCGGGGTTCTAGAACAGCGGTCAGGGGTCAGGGGTCAGGGAGCAGGGCAGCGGTCAGGGCTGTGAAGAAAGCCCCGTGGGCACGGTGCGGTGAGATCGGGGTCCGTGCGGGGGTTCGGGGGTGCTCGGGTTCCGGCGTTCTCCCGTTCCTGTTCGACGGTTCGCCGGTACTCGGACGCCCGAAACCACCCTAACGACTGCTCCAGAGAGGAGGGCTTCTCTCCGGGCCTTTCACGCTGCGTTATGGACTCCTCCCCACTTCCACGAACCGAGGCCGCATATACGACTGCACCGGGAACCCTCGGCGCCCGACGATGATCGTCGACTCCACAATCGGGAGGAGTCCATGTACGCCTTGTTGGACGGCGACGGGGTATCCTGCGGCCCACTGGCTCTACTTTTCCACACGAGTGAGCGGGCCCATCCATGCGTCCGGTGGTTCCAATAGCATTGGCTTCAACTTTGCGATGCCGGTCTGGTACAAGCCGCCCTTGTCCTCGTAGATAGCCTTTGCGTCTGTCTCGGTCTCCCACACGCTCAACGAGGCTATGCGGTTGTTCGGAGCATCGACGATCAGGAAGTTCTGAATGAATCCTCGGTAGTTCGCTGCCGTAGGCATGACCTCCTCACGCAGTAGCCTTGCGGCCTCTTCGACCTTCCCCGGTTGAATCCGAACACGAACATTCATTCCGTGCATGCATGTCTCCTCATTGCGGCCTCAAACCGGAGTCCACCTGCAAAGCCCGCGCGAACCGAGAAGATGGCGGGCTCTGTCAGCTGCAACTCCTCGTGAGCCGGCCCTTCCCGCACGCTACGGCAGCCCAACCGTCATGTAGCCTCTGTTGGCTCGGGACCCGTCGTCATGAGCGTCCATATCCAGCCTGCCATGGTTGCCACAAGGACGGGGTACGCATGAAACGGCAATGGAGCTGTGAGTGCGGTGACCGGCGCACCGGCGAAGATCTGAAACGCCGTGGCTGCGAACAGAGCGGCCGCAACAAGACCCAGACCGCGAACCACGAGCGAGAAGGTGGGCGGAGTGCTGATCATGACGAGGGCCAGCGCCCACAGGCTGGTGCCGGCTCCAAACGCCGGAGCGCCGGCGGCTAGGTCCATACCGGCTGTCGCCAGAACGAGGGCCTGGCCGGCAAGAAACACCAGGAAGCCAGAAGCGATGAGGTCGTGGCGCCTGCGAAAGAACTTGATGGTGAGCAACGCGCTGGCCATGACGAGGGCCACTCCGTCGATACCCCACGCGACGCCTCGCAGTGCCGGGGATGGCGCGAACGTCCCGGCGATCCCGAACACCGCTCCCACCGCCAGTCCGCTCGAAGCCACCACGCGCGTGCGCTTGTCGTCCACTGGCCCGCTCCTCCTCTGTCCGGCGAACGACTTTGGGGTTACCTGCGGGAGCAGCATGCTCCGCGGCAGTTGTGAGGTGCAAGCCGAGCAACCGTCCGACCCCCCGCCCACCCCGTCAGGTTCAACCCCTGTTGGATGGTGCCACGTCGCAGCCAGGAAACGGTCGCGGTCTAGCACCGGGCCCGCTCGATCAAAGTGTCCCGGAAGTGACATCGGGCGCGCACTGCAGGCAGCCTCTCTGGCCGCTGAGCCCAGACCGCTGACCGCTCTTCCTGACCGCTGACCGCTGACCGCCTTTCCTGACCCCTGACCCCTGACCGCCTTTCCTGCCCCCTGACCGCTGACCGCTGACGGCTGACCCCTGGTCACAGAATCAGCATGGCATCGCCGTAGCTGTAGAAGCGGTAGCGGCGTGCGACGGCCTCCGCGTACGCGGCGAGCACGCGCTCGCGGCCGGCGAACGCCGACACGAGCATGAGCAGCGACGAGCGCGGCAGGTGGAAGTTCGTGAACAGCGCGCCGACGGCCTGGAACTCGAAGCCGGGGTGGATGAACAGGCCGGTCACGCCCTCGCCCGGCCGGACGCGCCCGTCGCCCTCGCGCACGGCGGTCTCGAGCGCGCGCGTGGTCGTGGTGCCCACGGCGACGATGCGCCGCCCCGCGTCGAGCGCGCGGTCGAGGGCCGCGGCCGCCGCCTCGCCGATCGTGTAGTGCTCCTCGTCCACGCGGTGCTCCTCGACCACCTCGGCGCGCACCGGCTTGAAGGTTCCGTAGCCCACGTGCAGCGTGATCGAGGTCCGCTCGACGCCCTTCGCCTCGAGCGCGGCCAGGATCGCGTCGGTGAAGTGCAGGCCGGCGGTGGGCGCCGCCACCGACCCGCGGTGCCGCGCGTAGATCGTCTGGTAGCGCTCGCGGTCGGCCCGCTGGTCGGGGCGCTTGATGTAGGGCGGCAGGGGCACGTGGCCGAGCGCGTCGATCGCGGCGTCCACGTCGCCGCCGGCGGCCTCGAGCCGGATCACGCGCCGGCCGTAGAACCGGCGCTCCAGGACCTCGGCCTCGAGACGCGCGCCCGGCCCTTCGAACACCACCTTCGCGCCGGCCCGGAGCTTCTGCCCCGGGTGCATCAGCGCGTCCCAGCGCCCGGCGTCGTGCCGCTCGATCAGCAAACACTCCACCGCGCCGCCCGACGGCACGCGGCGGCCGAGCAGACGCGCGGGAAAGACGCGCGTGTCGTTGACCACCAGCAGGTCCCCGGCGCGGAGGAACCGGGGGAGGTCGGCCACGCCGGCGTGCGCGGGCGGGCCGCCGGCACGGTCCAGGACGAGCAGGCGGGACGTGCCCCGCTCGGCCGGGGGCGCCTGGGCCACCAGCTCGGACGGCAGATCGAAGCCGAACGCCGACACCTCCATGGCCTTCACTCTATCGTGATAGAGTCATCCGTTGCGCGGCCGGGCGCGGCCCCGGTTCCGGGCCGCCGGTCCGTGCGGACGAGAGTAGCGTTGAGCGTGATGAAGATCCTGCCGGGCTTCCCGTACCCCCTGGGCGCCACATGGGACGGCACCGGCGTCAACTTCGCCATCTTCTCGGAGGACGCGACGGCCGTCGAGCTGTGCCTGTTCGACTCCGCCGACGCGACGGTCGAGAGCACGCGCGTGCCGCTGCCCGAGCAGACCGACCAGGTCTGGCACGGCTACCTGCGGGACACGCGGCCGGGCCAGCTCTACGGCTACCGGGTCCACGGGCCGT
Organism: uncultured Acidobacteriota bacterium; assembly: GCA_963812185.1. Taxonomy (GTDB): domain Bacteria; phylum Acidobacteriota; class Vicinamibacteria; order Vicinamibacterales; family JAHECP01; genus JAHECP01. The sequence goes on along the minus strand of CAWEUE010000004.1, from coordinate 317,301 downwards.
ACGACCCCGGCGCCGGCCTCCGCTTCAACCCGGCGAAGGTGCTGATCGACCCGTACGCCAAGGCGGTGGGGCGCACGGTGCGCTGGCACGACAGCCTGTTCGGCTACCGGCTCGACGCGCCCGAGGACACCGCGCCCGACGAGCGTGACGACGCGGCCTACGCGCCGCTCGCGGCGGTGGTCGACCAGGCGTTCACGTGGGGCGACGACCGCCCCCCCCGCACGCCCTGGCACGAGACGCTCATCTACGAGGCGCACGTCAAGGGCTTCACGATGCTGAACCCGCGGGTGCCGCTGGCCGAGCGCGGCACCTACCTGGGCCTCGCCTCCGAGTCGGCGATCGAGCACCTGACGAGCCTCGGCGTGACGGCGGTCGAGCTGATGCCGGTGCACCACCACACCAACGAGTGGCACCTGGCGCAGAAGGCGCTGACCAACTACTGGGGCTACAACACGCTCTCGTATTTCGCGCCCGACATCCGCTACTCCGCCTCGCCGTCGTGGCTCGAAGGCGTGCGCGAGTTCAAGATGATGGTGCGTGCGCTGCACGCCGCGGGGCTCGAGGTCATCCTCGACGTCGTCTACAACCACACGGCGGAAGGCAACCACCTGGGGCCGACGCTGTCGCTGCGCGGGATCGACAACCGCTCGTACTACCGGCTGAACAACGGCCGCTTCTACGAGGACTTCACCGGCTGCGGCAACACGCTGAACATGCGCAGCCCGCGCGTGCTCCAGCTGATCATGGACAGCCTGCGCTACTGGGTCATCGAGATGCACGTGGACGGCTTCCGCTTCGACCTGGCCAGCGCCCTCGCGCGCGAGCTGCACGCGGTCGACAAGCTGGGCGCCTTCTTCGACATCGTGCACCAGGACCCGGTGCTGTCGCAGGTCAAGCTCATCGCGGAGCCGTGGGACCTCGGCGAGGGCGGCTACCAGGTGGGCAACTTCCCCATCGGCTGGACCGAGTGGAACGGGAAGTACCGCGACACGGTGCGCCGCTTCTGGCGCGGCGACGGCGGCGTGATGTCGGAGATGGCCACCCGCCTCGCCGGCAGCAGCGACCTCTACGAGCAGAGCGGCCGCCGGCCGTACGCCAGCATCAACTTCATCACCGCCCACGACGGCTTCACGCTGGCCGACCTCGTCAGCTACGCGGAGAAGCACAACGAAGCGAACGGCGAGGACAACCGCGACGGCGAGAACAACAACCTGAGCTTCAACTGCGGGACCGAGGGCGCCACCGACGACGCCGGGATCCTGGCGCTGCGCCAGCGCCAGATGCGCAACTTCGTGGCCACGCTGTTCACCTCACAGGGCGTCCAGATGCTCAGCGGCGGCGACGAGGTGGCGCGCACCCAGCAGGGCAACAACAACGCCTACTGCCAAGACAACGAGATCAGCTGGACGCCGTGGGACCTGGCGCCCGAGCAGCGCGACTTCTTCGAGTTCACCCACCGGATGATCCACCTGTGGCGCACGCAGCCCGTGCTGCGCCGGCGGCGCTTCCTGCAGGGCCGGCCGATCCGGGGCGCCGGCGTCAAGGACATCGCCTGGCTGCAGCCGTCGGGCCAGGAGATGACCGACGCCGACTGGAACGCGCCGGACGCGCGGCGGCTCGGGTTCCGCCTCGCGGGCGACGCCATCGAGGAGATCAACGCGCACGGCCGCCCGATCGTCGGCGACACGCTGTTGATCCTCTTCAACGCCGACACGACCGCCTGCGCGTTCACCCTCCCCAAGGACGGCCCCGACAGTCGGTGGGAGCTCCTCGTGGACACCGCCGATCCCGGCCGCGCCGCCACGGTGCTCCCCGGAACCCCCTACGAGCTGGCCGACCGGGCCATGGCCGTGTTCCGCCTCGTCCAGCGCGGCAGATCGTCGTAAGTGACTGATAGCGCGGCGCCAGACGGCCAACCTCAGCCGTGAGGCGGCGCCGTGCCCTGTCATCCTCGGCTCGACCCGATAGAATAGGGGAACACCATGTCAGCCGGGCGACGGTCGTCCTGACCCGTTGGACGCCGACCCACACGTATGAAGAACACCCAGAAGCCGGCCCGCCCCTCCCGTTCCCCCATCGCGCCGAGCGCCGAGCGCACGACGGCGCACCGCCGCCGCGCGGTCGTCGAGGCCGTGGGGCCGGAGGTGGACGGCGGGAGGTTCCCGATCAAGCGCACCGCCGGCGAGGACGTGGTGGTGACGGCCGACGTCTTCGTCGACGGCCACGACCGGGTGGCGGCGGTCGTGCGCTACCGCGCCGCCGAGTGGCCGGCCGACGCGTGGCGAGAGGTCCCCATGACGGCGCTCGACAACGACCGCTGGACCGCGCGGTTCACGGTCGAGGCGCTCGGGCGCTACGAGTACACCGTGCAGGCGTGGGTGGATCACTTCGCATCGTGGCAGGCGGAGCTCTCGAAGAAGTTCGGCGCCGGGCAGGACGTGGCGAGCGAGCTCGTCGAGGGCGGCGCGATGATCCAAGCCACCGCGGAGATCGCGCCGGCCGCCGGCCGCGGGCGCGCGTGGCTGCTGGAGCGCGCCGCCGTGGTCGGCGGCGACGGCGACCCGTCGGTGCGGGTGGCCGCGGCGCTCGACCTGGATTCTCACGGCGGCCATGCGGACCCACGACCCGCGTGAGGCGGCGGTCACCTACGATCGGACGCTCGCGGTCGTCGTCGAGCGGACGCGCGCCCGCGCGGGCGCGTGGTACGAGATGTTCCCGCGGTCGGCCGGGCCCGACCCGGCGCGGAGCGCGACGCTCGACGAGGCGGCGGCGCGGCTGCCGGCGATCGCCGACATGGGCTTCGACGTGGTGTACCTGCCGCCGGTGCACCCGATCGGGCGCAGCTTCCGCAAGGGGCGCAACAACGCCCTGGTCGCGGCGCCCGGCGACCCGGGCAGCCCGTGGGCCATCGGCGGCGAGGAGGGCGGGCACAAGGCCGTCGAGCCCGGCCTGGGCACGCTGGACGACTTCGACCGCTTCGTGGCCACGGCGCGGCGCCTTGGGATGGAGGTGGCGCTCGACATCGCCTTCCAGGCGTCGCCGGACCACCCGTACGTGCGCGAGCACCCCGAGTGGTTCCGCCACCGTCCGGACGGGACGATCAAGTACGCGGAGAACCCGCCCAAGAAGTACCAGGACATCTACCCGTTCGACTTCGAGTCGTCGCACGCGGCGGACCTGTGGGAGGAGCTGAAGAGCGTGTTCCTCTTCTGGGCCTCGCACGGCGTCACGATCTTCCGGGTGGACAACCCGCACACCAAGCCGTTCCGGTTCTGGGCATGGGTGATCGACGAGGTGCGGCGCGCGCACCCGGAGGCGGTGTTCCTGTCGGAGGCCTTCACCCGGCCCAAGGTAATGCGCTACCTGGCGAAGGCCGGGTTCTCGCAGTCCTACACGTACTTCACGTGGCGGAACACCAAGGCGGAGCTGACCGACTACCTGACCGAGCTCAGCCAGACCGACGTGCGCGAGTACCTGCGGCCGAACCTGTTCGCGAACACGCCCGACATCCTGCACGCGTTCCTGCAGACCGGCGGGCGGCCGGCGTTCCAGATCCGGTTCGTGCTGGCGGCCACGCTCGGCGCGAGCTACGGCATCTACAACGGGTTCGAGCTGGCGGAGAACCGGGCCGTGCCGGGCACGGAGGAGTACCTCGACTCGGAGAAGTACCAGATCCGCGCGTGGGACTGGGACCGGCCCGGGCACATCAAGGAGCTCATCGGCCAGGTGAACCGGATCCGGCACGCGCACCCGGCGCTCGAGCACACGTGGACGCTGCGCTTCCACGCGACCGACAACGACCAGCTGATTGCGTACAGCAAGCAGACGCCGGCGGGCGACGACCCGCTGCTCCTCGTCGTGAACCTGGACCCGTTCCACACGCAGCACGGCTGGGTGCAGGCGCCGCTCGCGGCCTGGGGGCTCGCCGCCGACGCGACCTACGACATGGAGGACCTGCTGAGCGGCGAGCGCTACACGTGGCACGGCGAGTGGAACTACGTGCGCCTCGACCCCGGCACGCGGCCGGCGCACATCCTGTCCCCCAGGCTCTGACGGACCGATGCGATACGAACCCAACGGCGACCCGCTCTGGTACAAGGACGCGATCATCTACGAAGTGCACGTCCGCGCGTTCTACGACAGCAGCAGCGACGGCAACGGCGATTTCCAGGGACTGACCCAGAAGCTCGACTACCTCCAGTCGCTGGGCATCACGTGCGTGTGGCTCCTGCCCTTCTACCCGTCGCCGCTGCGCGACGACGGCTATGACATCTCGCACTACGAGGGCATCCACCCGCACTACGGCGTGATGCGCGACTTCCGCACGTTCATGCGCGAGGCGCACGAGCGCGGCCTGCGCGTGGTGACCGAACTGGTCGTGAACCACACGTCCGACCAGCACCCCTGGTTCCAGGCGGCGCGGCGGGCGCCGGCGGGCTCGTCGAAGCGCGACTTCTACGTGTGGAGCGACACCAAGCAGCGCTACGGGGACGCGCGCATCATCTTCACCGACACGGAGTCGTCGAACTGGACCTGGGACGACGAGGCCAAGGCGTACTACTGGCACCGCTTCTTCCACCACCAGCCCGACCTCAACTTCGACAACCCGAAGGTGCTGCGGGCCGTGCTGCGCGTGATGCGCTTCTGGCTGGACGCGGGCGTGGACGGCCTGCGGCTCGACGCCGTGCCCTACCTCATCGAGCGCGAGGGCACCAACTGCGAGAACCTCGAGGAGACGCACGCCATCCTGCGGATGATCCGGACCGAGCTCGACGCGCACTACCGGAACCGGCTGCTGCTGGCCGAGGCGAACCAGTGGCCCGCCGACGTGCGCGCCTACCTGGGCGATGGCGACGAGTGCCACATGGCGTTCCACTTCCCGCTGATGCCGCGCATGTTCATGGCGGTCCGCCAGGAGGACCGGCACCCGATCACCGAGATCCTGCGCCAGACGCCCGACATCCCCCACGGCTGCCAGTGGGCACTCTTCCTCCGGAACCACGACGAGATGACCCTCGAGATGGTGACCGACGAGGAGCGCGACTACATGTACAGCGCCTACGGGTCGGAACCGCAGATGCGCCTCAACGTCGGCATCCGCCGCCGCCTGGCGCCGCTCGTCGAGAACAGCCGATCGCGCATCGAGCTGCTGACGGGCCTGCTGTTCTCCATGCCGGGCACGCCGATCATCTACTACGGCGATGAGATCGGCATGGGCGACAACATCTACCTCGGCGACCGGAACGGCGTCCGCACGCCCATGCAGTGGACCGGCGACCGCAACGGCGGCTTCTCGCGCGCCGACCCCGCGCGGCTCTACGCGCCGCTCATCATGGACCCGGTCTACGGCTACCAGTCGATCAACGTCGAGGCCCAGGAGCGCTCGCCGTCCTCGCTGCTCAACTGGATGCGCCGGCTGATCGCGCTGCGCAAGCAGCACCGCACGTTCGGCCGCGGCACGATCGAGTTCCTCCAGCCGGAGAACCGCAAGGTGCTCGCGTTCATCCGGCGCCACGAGGACGAGGTGATCCTCGTCCTCGCGAACCTCGCACGCTCCGTGCAGCCGGTCGAGCTCGACCTGTCGGCGTTCAAGGGCTACACGCCCGTCGAGATGCTGGGCCTGACGCACTTCCCGCGCATCGGCGAGCTGCCCTACTTCGTGACGCTGGGGCCCCACACCTTCTACTGGTTCCTGCTCCAGCGCACGCCGACGACCATTGCCGTCCGCGTCGCGACCGAGCCGCGGCCCGAGGTCGAGCTGCCCGAGCCGCTCATGATGGGGCCCGCCTGGGAGACGCTGCTCGAGGGCAACGTGCGCACGCTCATCGAGCGCGACTGCCTCCTGCCCTTCATGGCGCGCCAGCGCTGGTTCGGCGGCAAGGCCCGCGACCCGCGCAAGTGCCGCATCGTCGAGTGGTCGCTCGTGGCGCGCAGCCCCGACACCATGTTCCTGACGATGGCCGAGGTGACCTACGCCGACGGGAGCGCCGAGCGCTACTTCGTGCCGCTGGCCGTCAAGGGCGGCCGCGACGGCGAGGACCTGCTCTCCTACCACGCCCACGTCGTCATCGCGCCGATCTCCGGCGCGCGCAAGGGCGTGCTGTACGACCCCTCGAACGACGAGGGCTTCGGCGCCACGCTGCTCACGTCCATCGAGGAGAACCGCGAGTTCCGCGCCCACGCCGGCCTGATCCGGGCGCGGGCCGGCTCGGCGTTCGACGCCGCGCGCGGCCCGCGGGACGAGCCGCTCAAGATCCGCCGCAGCCCGGCCGAGCAGAGCAACACCTCGATCATCTACGGCGACCGGATGATCCTGAAGATGTTCCGGCGCGTCGAGGCGGGCCCCAACCCCGACTTCGAGATCGGCCGGTACCTGACCGAGCGCGCCGGCTTCACGCGCGTGCCGGCGCTCGCCGGCGCGATCGAGTACCAGGCGGCGGACCAGGAGCCGGCGACGCTCGCCATGCTGCAGGCCTTCGTCGAGGCGCAGGCGAACGGCTGGGAGCACGCGGTGGACGAGGTGCGGCGCTACTTCGACCGCACGTCGGGCCGGACGCTGCCGCCGCAGGACCCGCCGCCCGCGTCCCTGCTGGCCCGCGCCGCCGAGGCGCCGCCGCCGCTCGCCCACGACGCCATCGGCGGCTACCTCGACGCCGCCGCCCTGCTGGGACGGCGGACCGCCGAGCTGCACCTGGCCCTCGCGTCGGACCGGACCGACCCCGCGTTCACGCCCGAGCCCCTCGGCGCCGGCGATCTCCGCGAGCTCAGCGCCGACATGACGGCGACCGGCGGCCGGGCGCTCGACGCGCTCGCCGAACGGTTCGCGTCGTTCACGGGCGACGTCGCCGACTGGGCGCGCGACGTGCTCGACGGGCGCGCCCGGATCGCCGCGCGCTTCGCCGACCTGACCGCGCTCGGCGCCGGCGCCTCGAAGATCCGCATCCACGGCGACTACCACCTCGGCCAGGTGCTGTGGTCCGAGGGCGACTTCGTGATCTTCGACTTCGAGGGCGAGCCGGCGCGGCCGCTCGCGGCGCGCCGCAGCAAGCAGTCGCCGCTCAAGGACGTGGCGGGTATGCTGCGATCGTTCAGCTACGCGGCCTACGCCGCGCTGTTCATCACGACGGCGAACCTCCCGGCCGACTTCGACCGCCTCGAGCCGTGGGCCCGCCTCTGGGAGCGCTGGTGCGCGTCGGCGTTCCTTCGCGGCTACCTGGAGGCGGCCGGCGACGGCCCGCTGCTGCCGGCCGACGAGACCGACCTCGGGCGGCTGCTCGAGGCCTTCCTGCTCGACAAGGCGCTCTACGAGGCGCAGTACGAGCTGAACAACCGGCCCGACTGGCTCCGCATTCCGCTGTGGGGCATGCTGCCGCTCGTCCGCGACCCCGCGTGAGGATCGGCCCATGACCGCCACCACTCCCCGCGTGCCCGCCTTCGGGGCGTGGCCCGACACCGGCGCGACGCGCGTGCGCGTCTGGGCGCCGGCCGCGCGCGAGGTGCTCGTCGCCGTCGAGCGCGCCGGCGGCGCGGACGACGAGCGTCCGCTCACCCGCGCCGCCGACGGCACCTTCGAGGGCTGGCTGCCCGGCGTGGTCCCCGGCGACCGGTACCTGGTACCGGCTGGACGGCGGCCCGCCCCTGCCCGACCCGGCGTCGCGCTTCCAGCCCGACGGCGTGCACGGCCCCTCCGAGGTCGTCGACCCGTCGGCGTTCCGCTGGTCGGACGCCGGCTGGACCGGCGCGACGCTCGACCGCGCGTCGGTCTACGAGCTGCACGTCGGCACCTTCACGCCCGAGGGCACCTTCGACGGCGTGCGGGCGCGCCTGCCCTACCTGCGCGACCTCGGCGTGACGCTCGTCGAGCTGATGCCGGTCGCCGACTTCGCCGGCGATCGCAACTGGGGCTACGACGGCGTCTGCCTGTTCGCGCCCGCGCGCTGCTACGGGCGGCCCGACGACCTCCGGCGCCTGGTGGACGAGGCGCACCGCGTGGGGCTGGGCGTGATCCTCGACGTCGTCTACAACCACCTCGGGCCCGACGGCGCGTACCTGTGGACGGTGAGCCCGGCCTTCTTCTCGGACCGCCACGAGAACCCGTGGGGCCGCGGCGTCAACCTCGACGGACCGGGCAGCGCCGTCGTGCGGGCCCTGCTCGCCGACAACGCGCGGCACTGGATCCGCGAGTACCACCTCGACGGCCTGCGCCTCGACGCGACGCACGCGCTCGCCGACGACAGCCCGCGCCACGTGCTCGCCGACCTCGCCGCCGCCGTGCACGAGACGCCGGGCCGGCGCACGCTCGCCATCGCCGAGGACGAGCGGAACCTGGCCGTCATGGTGCGACGGCCGGAGGAGGGCGGCTGGGGCCTCGACGCGGTCTGGGCCGACGACCTCCACCACCAGATGCGCCGGCGTCTGGCCGGCGACACCGACGGGTACTTCGCGGACTACACGGGCGCGACCGCCGACGTCGCCGCGACGCTCGGCGCCGGCTGGTTCTACCGCGGCCAGCACTCCGCCTACAAGGGCGCGCCGCGCGGCACCGACCCCGCCGGCGTGCCGCTCTCGCGCTTCGTCGTGTGCCTGCAGAACCACGACCAGATCGGCAACCGGGCGTTCGGCGACCGCCTGCACGACGCGGTCGACCCGGCGGCGTACCGCGCGGCGCTGGCCCTGCTGCTCGCCGGGCCCGGGACGCCGCTGCTCTTCATGGGGCAGGAATGGGCGGCGTCGACGCCGTTCCTCTACTTTACGGACCATAATGAGGCGCTGGGACGGCTGGTCACCGAGGGTCGGCGCCGCGAGTTCCGCCGCTTCGCGGCGTTCGCCGACGCCGAGGTCCGGGCGCGGATTCCGGACCCGCAGGCGCGGGCGACCTTCGACGCCAGCTGCTTGGTCTGGGAGGAGCGCCGCGCCGGCGGGCACGCGGCAACGTGGCGCCTGACGCAGGCGCTGCTGGCGCTCCGGCGCCTCGAGCCGGCCCTGGCGCCCGGCGTGCCCTTCGAGGCGACGGCGCCGGACGCCGACACGGTGGCGCTGGCGTTCGCGCCGCGGGTCGGCCCGGCCCTGACCGTGGTCGCCCGGCTCGGCGGCGGCGGCACCGTGGCGCTGTTGCCGCCCGGGGCGCGGCGGGCGGGCGTCCCCGCGGTCGCGCTCTCGACCGAGGACGCGGCGTTCGCGTCCGGGTCCCGTCCACCGGTCCTCGTCGACACGGCGGGCGCGCCGGCCGTCCGGTTCGACGGTCCCGCGGCGCTCGTCCTCAGGTGGTCATGACGCGCGAGCCCCGAACCTCCGACGCGACGGTCGAGCGGACGCCGGCGCGACCGCCGCGGCGGGTGCCGCTCGGCACCTACCGGCTGCAGCTCAACGCGTCGTTCACCTTCGAGGACGCGCGGCAGGTGCTGGACTACCTGGCGCGGCTCGGCGTGTCCGACTGCTACACGTCGCCCTACTTCACGGCCCGGCCGGGCAGCTCGCACGGCTACGACGTCGCCGACCACAACTCGATCAACTCGGAGCTCGGCGGGGCGGCCGGCTTCGCGCGGTTCGTCGAGGCGCTCGGCGCGCTCGGCATGGGCCACGTCGTCGACGTCGTGCCGAACCACATGGGCATCGACGCGGCCGGGAACGAGTGGTGGCGCGACGTGCTGGAGAACGGTTCGTGCTCTCCGTGGGCGCGCTTCTTCGACATCGACTGGTTCCCCGCCAAGGTGGACCTCGCCGACCGCGTGCTGCTGCCGATCCTGGGCGACCAGTACGGCTCCGTGCTGCTCCGCGGCGAGCTGTCGCTCGCCTTCGAGGACGGGCAGCTGGTGCTGCGCTACTTCGACCAGCGGCTGCCGGTGAACCCGCGCCAGGCCCCGCGGGTGTACCGCCACGGGCTCGCCTCGCTCAAGGCGGACCTCGGCGAGGAGCACCCGGACCTGATGGAGTTCCTGAGCATCCTCACCGCGCTCCACAACCTGCCCGCCTACACCGACCGCGACCCGGACAGCATCGCCGTGCGCCGACGCGAGAAGCAGGTGGCGCGGCGGCGGCTGGCGCGGCTGGTGGAGACGTCCCCGCGCGTGCGCGCGCACGTGGACCACGCGACGCTCGCCTTCAACGGCGAGCCGGGCCGCCCCGAGAGCTTCGACGCGCTGCACGAGCTGCTCGAGTCGCAGCCGTACCGGCTCGCCTACTGGCGCACGGCGGCGCACGAGATCAACTACCGCCGCTTCTTCGACAACAACGACCTGGCGGGCCTGCGCGTCGAGGACGCCGCCGTGTTCGAGGCGACCCACGCGCTCCTCTTCGAGCTGATGCGCGCGGGGCACGCTCTCTGCCTCCGCGTCGACCACCCCGACGGGCTCTACGACCCGGCGAGCTACTTCGACATGGTGCAGGCGCTCGCGCGCCGCGCCTGGGCCGGCGCCGACCTCGACGACGACCGGCCCACCTACGTGGTGGCCGAGAAGATCCTCTCGGCCGGCGAGCGGCTGCCGGCGCGCTGGGCCGTGCACGGCACGACCGGCTACGACTTCCTGAACGACGTGAACGGCCTGTTCGTGCAACCGTCCAGCGCGCGGCGGCTCCGCCGGCTCTACGCGCGCCTGACCGGCCGCCAGGAGCCGTTCGACGACGTGGTCTACGCGAGCAAGCGGCTGATCATGGAGACGGCGCTCGCGAGCGAGCTGACCGTGCTCACGCACGCCGTCGACCGCATCGCCGAGAGCAACCGCGACACGCGGGACTTCACGATGAACAGCCTGCGGGACGCGCTGACCGAGGTGGTCGCCTGCTTCCCGGTGTACCGCACGTACGTCACCGAGGCCGGGTGGACGCGGCGCGACCGCGAGATCATCGAGGAGGCCGTGGCGCGCGCGCGCCGGCGCAACCCGGCGCTCGAGCCGTCCGTGTTCGCGTTCCTGCGGGACGTGCTGGCGCCCGCCGGCGCCGAGCGCCGGGAGGACCGCGCGCCGTTCGAGGACCGCGCCACCGCCTGGCGGCTGCAGGTCGCGATGCGGTTCCAGCAGTACACCGCGCCCGTCCAGGCCAAGGGGGTCGAGGACACGGCGTTCTACCGCTACAACGCGCTCCTCTCGCTCAACGAGGTGGGCGGCGACCCGGCGCGCGTCGGGCGCAGCTCCGCCGAGTTCCACGAGAGCAACCGGCGGCGGCTGGACGAGTGGCCCTACGGACTGCTGGCCACCTCCACCCACGACACCAAGCTCGGCGAGGACGTGCGGACGCGGCTCGACGTCCTCTCGGAGCTGGTCGACGAGTGGGGGCGCGAGGTGTCGCGCTGGATGCGCCTCAACCGCGGGAACCGCCGGCTCGTGGACGGCGAGCCCGCGCCGGACCGGAACGACGAGTACCGCTTCTACCAGGTGCTCGTCGGCATCTGGCCGCCCGGCCACGCCGAGCCCGTCGCGCCGCCCGACCTCGTGGCCCGCGTGCGCGACTACATGATCAAGGCCATCCGGGAAGCCAAGCTGCACACGAGCTGGATCAACGACAACCAGGCCTACGACGAGGCGACCGCCGCCTTCGTCGAGCAGACGCTGGCCGGCCCGACCTCGGGGCGCTTCCTCACGGCCCTGCTTCCCTTCGCGCGCCGCGTCGCCGCGATCGGCGCCGGCAACTCCCTCGCCCAGACCGCCCTCAAGCTCTGCTCGCCGGGCGTGCCCGACCTCTACCAGGGCAGCGAGCTGTGGGACCTGAGCCTCGTGGACCCGGACAACCGTCGGGCGGTGGACTTCGCGGGGCGGCGCGAGCGGCTCGAGTCGCTCGAGCCGCTGCTCGACGCCCGCGGCACGGCGCGGGCCGCGGCGGTAGGGGACTTGCTGAAGACCTGGCCGGACGGCCGGATCAAGCTGTACGTGACGGCGTCGGGGCTGCGCGCGCGACGGCGCGACCCCGAATCTCTTCCTGGCGGGAACCTACACGCCGCTCGAGACCGAGACGGTGCCGGGCGCGGACGCGGTGGCGTTCGCCCGCCAGCTCGACGGCCGCGCGATCGTCGTCGTCGCGCCCCGGCTGTGGGCCGGCGTCGCGAAGCCCGACCGGCCGTTCCCGCTCGACGCGGACGCCTGGACGATCTCGCGGGTGCTCCTGCCGCCCGCGCTCGCCGGCCGCGCGTTCCGCAACCTGCTGACGGGCGAGCGCCTCGAGCCCGCCCGCAAGCCGGACGAGGCCTGGCTCTTCCTGGCGCGGGTCTTCGCCACGCTGCCCGTGGCGATCCTGGAAGCCGTCGACTAGCGGTCAGGGGGCAGGGGTCAGGCAGAGCCTGGGACGCAGTCACGCTGCCGTGTGACGGGATGCTCTTCCTGACCGCTGACTGCTGACCCCTGACGGCTGTCTAGAGGCTCCAGCGCAGCAGCACCGACCCGACGGTGAAGCCGGCGCCGACCGACGCCAGCAGGACGAGGTCGCCCTTCTTCAGCCGGCCCTCGCTCGACGGCGTCGCTCGAGCGCGAGCGGAATGGTGCGCGGCGGTGGTGTTGCCGAAGCGTCTCGATGTTGATGATCGACCTTGTCGGTCGTCGAAGCCGAGCCGCTCGGCCGCCGCCTGGATGATGCGGCGGTTGGCCTGGTGCGACACGAACAGGCTCGACGTCCGCCGGCTTCAGGCCGTTGCGCGTCGAGCACGCCGGCGCGCGATCTCCTCGGTCTTCCGCACGGCGAACTTGAACACGGTCTGCGCCGTCCTGCTTCACGTAGTGCAGGCGCTGCTCCACGGTCTCGTGCGACGCGGGCCGGAGGCTGCCGCCGGCCGGCATGCAGCAGCGCCGGGCCGCCGCTGCCGTCGATCTCGTGCGCGAAGTCGAGAATGCGCGGCTCCGTCCTCGCGCGCCGGCGACAGCACGACGGCGCCGGCGCCGTCGCCGAACAGCACGCAGGTCGCGCGGTCCGTGTAGTCGATGATGCTCGACATGACGTCGGCGCCGACGACCAGCGCGTGCTCGTGGCGCGCCGGTCGCGACCATCTGCGCGGCCGACGGTCAGCGCGTAGGTGAACCCCGAGCAGGCCGCGCCGAGGTCGAAGCCCCAGCGCGTGCACGCGCGCCGATCTTGTGCTGCAGCAGGCAGGCGGTGCTCGGGAACATCATGTCGGGCGTCGTCGTGCCGACGACGATGAAGCCGATGTCGTCCGGGGTGAGCCCGGCCTGCGCGATGGCCGCGAGCGCGGCCTCCTTCGCCAGGTCGGACGTCGCCACGCCCGGATCGACGACGTGCCGCTCGCGGATGCCGGTGCGCTGCAGGATCCACTCGTCGGTGGTGTCGACCATCTTCTCGAGGTCGGCGTTGGTCAGCAGCCGCGGCGGCACGTAGGTCGCCAGCCCCGCGATGGCCATCTGACGCCCGCCGCAGCGCGATCGGATCCGCGCTCGCTGTCACCACAGTCTTCGAGTCCTTTCCCGGGGCGGTCAGGCCGAAATATTCGTATGCGCGCGGGGTCGCCACGCGGCCCCGCGGCGTGCGATCGAGGAAGCCGATCTGGATCAGGAACGGCTCGTAGATGTCCTCGATGGCGTCCTTCTCCTCGCTGATGCGCCGCGGCGAGCGTGCCGAGCCCGACCGGGCCCCCGCCGAACTTGTCGATGATCGTCGCGGAGCAGCCGCCGATCGATGTCGTCGAAGCCGTGCGCGTCCACCTCGAGCAGCTTCAGCGCGTCCGCGGCCACCGGCGCACGTGATGCTGCCGTCGGCGCGCACCTCGGCGAAGTCCCGCACGCGCCGCAGCAGCCGGTTGGCCATGCGCGGCGTGCCGCGCGACCGGCGCGCCAGCTCGCCGCGGCCGCCGCTCGTCGATCGGCACGCCGAGGATCCGCGCCGACCGCCGCACGATCTCCTCGATGTCGCCGCTCGCCGTAGAAGTCGAGCCGGTGCACGATGCCGAACCGCGCGCGCAGCGGCGAGGTCAGCAGCGCCGTCCGCGTCGTCGCGCCGACCAGCGTGAACGGCTGCAGGGGCACCTTCACCGACCGCGCGCTCGGCCCCTGCCCGATGACGATGTCGAGCTCGTAGTCCTCCATCGCCGGATAGAGGATCTCCTCGATCGCCGGGCTCATGCGGTGGATCTCGTCGATGAAGAGGACTTCGCGCGCCTGCAGGTTGGTGAGCATCGCGGCCAGGTCGCCCGGCTTCTCGAGGACCGGCCCGGCCGTGGCGCGCACCGCCACGCCGAGCTCGTTGGCGATGACGTAGGCGAGCGTGGTCTTGCCGAGGCCCGGCGGGCCGTAGAGCAGGACGTGGTCGAGCGCCTCGCCGCGCTGCCGGGCCGCGGCGATCGAGACCTGCGAGGTTCTCGCGCACGCGGTCCTGCCCGATGTACTCGTCGAGCGTGCGCGGGCGCAGCCCGACCTCGTACTGCGCGTCCTCGTCGCCGCCGTGTCGTCGAAACGAGCCGGTCGTCCGTCATCGCGTGAGCGTCTTCAGCACCTCGCGCAGGCTCGCCTCGAACGACGCGTCGCCCGCGCCCCTCGATCACCCGATCGATCGCCTTCTCGGCCGCCGCGCGCTGGTAGCCGAGGTTGACCAGCGCCGAGAGCAGGTCGTCGCGCAGCCCCGCGCCCTCGCCGGCCGCCTCGGGCGCGCCCGCCGACGCCACGCGTGCGCGGGCAGCCGGTCCTTCAGCTCCAGCCCGATGCGCTCGGCGGTCTTCTTGCCGACGCCGGGAATCGCGGTCAGCCGCGCCGTGTCCTGGCTCCGCACGGCGCGCACGAGCTCCGCCGGCTCGATGCCCGAGAGCACCGCCAGCGCCAGCCGCGGGCCGATGCCGCTCACGGCGATGAGCCGCTCGAAGAGCAGCTGCTCGAGCGGCGTGGCGAACCCGAAGAGCGCGAGCGCGTCCTCGCGCACGTGCGTGTGGATGCGCAGCGACACGTCCGCGCCGGGCTCGCCCAGCGCGTAGAAGGTCGACAGCGGCACGGCCACGTCGTACCCGACGCCGTGGACGTCGACAGTCACGCGGTTGGGGTGCTTCTCGAGCAGGCGCCCCGTGAGAAACGCGATCATCGGGCTAGGCCTTCCCGTGCGCCGCCGGCCGGTAGTGCCGCCAGCTCGTGGCGGCCCGCGTCGCCCGGCGGCCCGGCGCGGCCGGCGGCGGCACCGCCGGCGTCCGGCGAGTGCAGGTGGCAGATGGCCACCGCGAGCGCGTCGGCCGCGTCGTGCGGAGACGGCACGGCGGTCGAGGCCGAGCAGCAGCCGCACCATGCTCTGCACCTGACGCTTCTCGGCGCGCCCGTAGCCCACGACCGCGCGCTTGATCTCGGCCGGCGTGTACTCGGCGACCCCGGCAGCCCGGCCTCGACCGCGGCCAGCATGGCCACGCCCCGCGCGTGGCCGAGCTTCGAGCGCGCTGCGCACGTTGCGCGCGTGGAACATGTTCTCGACCGCCACGCAGTCGGGCCGGTGCTCCGCGAGGAGCGCGCCGCAGGCCCGCGTGGATCGCCAGCAGCTTGTCGGGGAGCGGCGCGTGGCGCGGCACCGGAATCGTCGCCGCACGCCACCAGCCGATGGCGGCGGCCGTCGCTCTCGACGCAGCCGTAGCCGGTGCGGAGCGGAGCCGGGATCGATCCCGAAGATCCTCACGCCAGGGAGGCCTCGATCTCCTGTTCCTCGATGTCGAAGTTCGACCAGACGTGCTGGATGTCGTCGTGCTCCTCGAGGGCCTCCATCAGCTTCAGCATCTGCTGGGCGGTCTTCCCCTCGAGCTTCACGTAGTTCTGCGGGATCATCGACACCTCGGCGGTGACCGGCTCGATGTCGAGCGCCTTGACCGCGTCGTGCACCGCCTGGAACGGGTCGGGCGGGCACACGACCTCCCAGTTGTCGCCGTCGTCGCTTCATGTCGTCGGCGCCGGCCTCGAGCACCGCGGCCATGAGCGTCTCCTCGTCGGCCTGGCTCTTCTCGACCACGAGGTAGCCCTTCTTCTCGAACATCCACGCGACGCTGTTGGTCTCGCCGAGGTTCCCGCCGTGCTTCGCCAGCATGTGGCGCAGCTCGCCGACGGTGCGGTTCTTGTTGTCGGTGAGCGTGTCGATGATCAGCGCCGCGCCGCCGGGGCCGTAGCCCTCGTAGGTGACCTCGTCGTACGAGACGCCCGGCTCCTCGCCGGTGCCGCGCCGGATCGCCCGCTTGATGTTGTCGGCCGGCATGTTGACGGCCTTGGCGGCGTCGACGACGGTGCGCAGCCGCGGGTTCGTGTCGGGGTCACCCCCGCCCCCGCGCGCGGCGACCGTCAGCTCCTTGATGATGCGCGTGAAGACCTTCCCGCGCTTGGCGTCGGCCGCGCCCTTCTTGTGCTTGATCGAATGCCATTTCGAGTGGCCGGACATCGTCGGATCTCCCACATTGCCAACGAGTAAGACCGGAAATTCTACCACGAAAGGCGCGGCCGGGACGCCGGCCCTGGCGCGCCACCGGCGCGCCCCGCGCGAACGGAGCGGGGCTCGCGGGGCCCCGCGAGTGAGCGCGTAAGGGGGTCCGCGGGGGCGAAGCCCCCCGGATCCATCACCGAGCGTACCGTACCGCGACCGCGCTGACGAAGATCCGCGCCTGTTCGCGGCTCTCGAACCGCGCCCCGAACCGGCCGACGAGCTCGTCGGCGAGGGCCGCCTGCGTTCGCGCGCCGTCCATGCGCTCCAGCACGAATCGCACGAGCTCGCCCTCCTCGCTGATCGAGCACACGTGATCGGCCGCGGTCTTGTGGAGGAACGCCGCCGAGAGCGGCAGCGACGCCAGCGTCGACTGCCGGAATTCGGCCTTCACGCGGCCGGACGACGCGCCGCCCGTCACCGTCGTGATCCAGCGCCACTCGTAGTCGGCGCCGGTGAGCGTGGCGTCGAAGGCGACCTCCACCGCGTCGCCTTCGTCCAGGCCGAGCGGCTCGGGCCACGGAAAGAACGCCTGGCCGTAAATCAGCTCCCCGACGCCCGGCGCGTTCGAAAACCCGACGCCGTCGGCCAGCGTCGCGTCGAACCACAGGCCGATCCCCTGGGCGGCGGCGGCGCGCGGAACGGTCCAGGCGGCGCGCCCGCGGACGTCGGGCTCTTCGAGCGTCTCGTAGTCCAGCTCGGCCCAGCACCGCGCGTCCGTGAGCAGGTGCGCCGGCTCGATCCGCGCCTTGTGCCACGCGCTCGTCGTCAGCCGCCTCAGCGCGGCCAGGTCGAGCCCGCACGCCTCGTCGTCCCAGGGCGAGACGAAGCGCCGGTAGAGATCCGGCGCGGAGACGAGCGCCGCCCAGAGGCGATCCCGCCGGGGCACCAGACGGCCGCCCGGCGCCAGGAACCGCGCGCGCGCGTCCACGAGGCTGACGAGGTGCTGCCCGAAGGGCGGCAGCACGCCTCGCAGATCCGACACGACGATGTCGGCACGCTCGGGAAGCGTCACCCGCGTCGACTCGGCCTGCAGGAACTCGACGCGATCCGCGTAGCCGTTCGCCGCGGCCAGGTCGCGCGCGACGTGGATCACCTCGCCCGGCTCGATGGCGTACACGCGGCGCGCCCCCGCCGCACAGGCGGCCGCGGCGAAGACGCCCGTGCCCGTGCCGATGTCGACGACGACCGCGCCCGGCTTCACCGTGCGCCGGAGCGCCTCGCGGTAGGCCGCGACGCGCGTGCGGTCGGCGAGCATCTTCGCGTGGCCGTCAACGCTGTACATACTCGCTCGAGGCCCCGGGCGCCCGCGGCACGGCCGCGCCGCCGCGCGCGCGGAGATCGTCGACGAGCGCCCGACAGAGCTCCGGCAGCCGCGCGGGATCGGCCGGAGGGCGGACGCGCCGGAGCGGCACGGACGTCAGCAGGCGGTGCAGACGCTCCAGTTCCCCGCCCGTCGCGTCCGGACCGGGCAGGTAGTTCACGTACGTGTTCGCCACGAGCGTGAGCACCGCCCGGTGGCCGGTCACCGGCTCGAACGGCGCGACGCCGCGGCCCGCGCAGCGCTCGTCGAGGAGGTAGAGCCCGCCGATGGGCAGCGCGCGCCGTTCGAAGCGGTGGCCGCCCGCGGTCAGATCCACGTAGCGCTTGTCCCAAGTCGGCGTCAGCCGCGGCAGCGCCTCGGCCGACCCGTAGATCGCGGCAGCCGAATCGGGCCACAGGCGCAGGTGCGGGTACGCGGGTTGCGCGAGGAAGACGCCGTCGCGCTCGATGAGCGGCACGGCATCATCGGAGAGGACCGCGCAGCCGGCCCGGGCGAGACCGGCCGCTGCGGTCGACTTGCCCGCGCTCGCCGGCCCGACGAGCACGAGCGCGCGGTCGCCCACCGCGACCGCGCTCGCGTGCAGGCAGGTCACGCCGCGCAGGCGCAGCACCAGGCCGAGGACGGGACCCAGCAGGTACGTCGCCGTGTCCTCCACGGTCAGCGGCGCCGGCCAGGCCACCCAGACGTCCCGGCCGTGACGGTCGACGACGAACTCCGTACCGTCCGCGTAGCGGAGCCGCCAGAAGTCACCGCTCGCGACGGTCCACGCGGTCAGGGCGGGCAGGCCGCCGTCCACGACACCCGGCGTCGCATGCCGCAACTCGCCCGGTCCGGCGCCGGAACCGTCGGCCGCGGGCATGTCGGGCAGCGCGCCGAGCCGGATCCGCGTGTCGACCTCGGACGTCGCGGCGACGGGCGCGAGCCCGGGTATCGGCTGGTTGGCCGACAGGGAGAGGCCGAAGGCGGAGTACTGAAGCGCCATGGTGCCATCGACCGCGGGCGGCGGCACGAGGACGGGCTACGCCGTCTTGGTCTTGCCGCCGCCGCCGTCGTTCTTGCCTTGCGGTGAAAGGGTCCGGGTGACTGCGCGGATGTCGCCATACTCGACCACGCGGGGTGGACGGTACGGCTTGCGGGGCTTCTCCGGCCGCCCGGAATCGCGGTGTTCGGTGCTCATGGCTGACCTCGCGAGGAATCGGCGCTGGCCAGGTGCTCGAGCCACATGTTCAGGCTCAGCGGACGCAGGTTGGCCCAGCACTCGTGGGGCTCGTTGGTCCGGCCCGCCATCGGCGGGATCTTCTCCCGAGCCACGTACGCGCCGAGCTGGGGATCCGGCTCGAACCTATCCAACCACTCCAGCCCGGGTCCGCGCAAGTGCCGGGTCGTTGGGTCCTCCTGGAGCGGGGCCTTGGGACGGTCACGAATCTCGTCGGGCAGCAGGCCTCGCATCGCGAGGCGAAGCAGCATCTTGTCCGTGCACCACGGGATCGCGGGGACCGAGAGCATGAACTCGACCAGGCGCACGTCCAGGTACGGGAACCTCACCTCCACCGGAACGCCCGTGACGCCCGGGTCGCAGGCGCTCAGGTAGGGCGGCCAGAGCGGACTGGTGAGGCTCCGGTACGCGTCTGGTCGCCTTCGGTGACAAGGCACGGGACGATCGTCGGTCGGCGTCCAGCGGCCGGGATCCGCGAGCCTTGCGCCCGGCTCCGCCATGAGCCACGGTGGCCGGGGCCGTTCCGCCGGGCCGGCCCCGAGCCAGGCGCGAACCTTCGCCCGGATCCCCAGAGGCGGACGCCGCCCGGTGAGCACGAGAGCGCGCGTGACATCGGTGGCCAGTTCGGTCCAAGGCACGCCGCCGATCAGGTTGGCAACCCAGGACGGCTTCAAGACCTCGTCTCCGCCTTCTCCGCTGAGCAGGACGCGACCGTGGACGGCGGCCTGGGTCAGGAGATCGACCCACAGGTGCCGGAACGGGTTGTCATCCGGCTCTGGAAGACGCGCGCTGGTCCCCCGCCATGCGAACGGCGCGTGGTCGTCCGCCGCCAGATGGTGAACGGGAATCCCGAGATGCCGCGCGACCAGGCTCGAATATCGCCGCTCCTCGTCGGGGATGAGGTGGTCGTACACGACGGTGTGCGCCCGCAGGTCGACCGCGTTGTGTCGCCGGGCAAGCGCCGCGACGGCCGCCGAATCGAGGCCCCCGCTCATCAGCACGCCGACGCGTGCGCCGCGCAGGCGGTCGCCGACCGACTGCCCGAGGAGCTCGAGGAAACGCTCGACGTAGTCTTCGGTGCGCCGGAATCGGACGTGACCGTCGACGGGCAGCGTCCAGTACCGCCAGAGGCGCGGCGCGCCCTGGTGCCACGTCAGGGCGTGCCCCGCCGGCAGCCGCCGCACGTCGGCGAAGCAGGTGGTCGCCGGATCGCCGTTGACGCCCGCGACGAGGAAATCGAGGATCGCCTGCTCGTTGAGCCGGCGGCCGACCGACGGGTGCAGCCGGAGGCAGTCGAGACCGTTGGCGAAGGCGAACCAGGCGTCCGCGTGCGCGTAGTAGAACGGTTTCACGCCGAAATGGTCGCGCGCGCAGAACAGCCGCCGCGCGGGTCCGTCCCACACGGCGAACGCGAAATCGCCCAGGAGGTGCTCCGGGCACCGATCGCCCCAGGCGTGGTAGGCGTGCAGCAGCAGCTCGGCGTCGCTCGCGCCCGCGAGGTTCGACCGCCCGCGGCCGGCGAGCGCGCCAACGAGCGTGTCGCGATCGTCCAGCCGCGCGTCGGCCGCGATCCACACGCGGCCGTCGAGGCTGCAGGGCTGCGTGTCCGGCTGGGCGTCGGGGTCCGTTCGCAGCCACGCGTGGCCGAGGCCGGCCGACGCTCCCACCCAGACGCGCCGCGCGTCGGGCCCGCGGCCCTCCATGGCCGCGGTCATCCGTTCGAGCAGCCGCGCGTCGACCGGTGCGTCGCCGGCATGCACCGTCCCGATGATCCCGCTCATGACCGTCCCACTTCGCGTAACGCCGCCCCGCCGCCCGCCAGCCGCAGCTCGATCGCGGCAAGACCGACCGCGGCCTGCCCCAGCCGCCAGCGGTCTCCCCGGAACATCGCGCGCAGCACGCGGATCGAGCGCCGCCAGGCCGGTTGGGCGCTGGTCATCACCGTCTCCGCGCGAGGATCAGCCAGACGTCGGCGCGGATGTCCCACGGGCCGCCGTCGTAGCCGCCGAGCACGGCCTCGATCTCGAAGCCGGCGCGCTCGACGCGGCGCCGCATCTGAGGCACCGAGAGCGTGCGGAACACGAGCGAGAAGCGGTGCGTGCGCCGCGCGCGGCCGCGGCGCTCCACGTACTCCTGATCGAAGATCGTGAGCCGCCGCCGCGGATCCTGGCGCACCGACTCGACGAGCGTCAGGTGCGTGCCGCGCCGGAGCCCCGTGCCGCGCAGACTCACGTGCCGCTGGTACTCGTCCCATCGCGGCAGGTCGGGCACCAGATCGATGCCGAACAGCCCGCCCGGCGCGGTCACGCGCGCGACCGACTCGAGCGTCGCTGCCAGGTCGCGCTCGCGAATGAGCGACTGCAGGATGCCGTAGGGCGCCATCACCAGCGGGAACGGCTCGGCGCCGTCGAACGGCAGCTGGCGGATGTCGGCGCGGACGAGCGTGCCGCGCGCCGGCCCCGGCCGGCGCCGCAGGCGCCGCCGCGCCCGCGCCAGCATGGGCGCCGAGCGATCGACGCCGACGATCGGCACGCCGGCCCGGGCGAGCGGCACGAGCACGCGGCCCGTGCCGCAGCCGAGCTCGAGCACCCGGCCGCCGGCCCCGAGCGCGAGACCGCGCCAGAACGGCACGTCGCGCCGCCCCAGCGTGCGGGCGTTCTCCCAGTCGTAGAACGCCGCGTAGTCGTCCCAGCCCTGCCAGCCTTCCATGGGATCACCCCGATCAGCGCGGGGCGTCGACGACATGAACGAGCCCCCGTTCGGCCAGCGCGCCGACGAGCTCGATCAGGTCGGCCTCGAGCCGGTCGGCGGCGACCTCGTACTCGTCGAGCAGCGTCCGGTGGATCGCGGCGAGGTCGGTGGACTCGCTCAGACAGCGCCACACGCGGGTGCCCACCTCGTCGAGGCCGAAGTACCTCCCGGTGCCGAGGTTGAGCAGCACCGCCTCGCCGTCGAGCTCCCGGTGCACCACGTCGGGGCTCGGCACGACCTGCGTCTGGAGCGTCAAGGTGGTCATCGCTGTCCGGCCGGCTGCCACGTTTCGCGAGACTCGCGGCGCGGACGAGAGACGCGCGGCCTGGACGGCGTCCGGCGCGCGTGAGGTCCGCTGAGCTAAAATACACGAAGTCAGTATCTTAGGCGACTTCTTCCGTCTCGCGTGGGCCCCGTCTCCTCCCTTGTCTCTGCCGGTCACCTACGGTAACATTCAAGTGGCTAGTTCTATGACTGTATCATAGAGTCAGCAGCTGTCTCATAAAGACCGCTCGGAAGACCGTGGCCCCGCGAGCGCCGGTTTCATACCGGCAAAGGTTGTTCGAATGAGGGAAGCACTCCTCGTCGTCGCGGTGGTGAGCAGTTTGGCTGGCGTCGCCGGATTGGCGGCGGCGCAGCAGCCGTCTGCGACGTCTTCCTCGGTGGCGCGCCTCACGGTCGCGCCGCGTCCGGGCGCGCCGTTCCCGCGCGCTTCCTCCGTGATGGGTTTCGCGTGGTCGGCGAACAGCGATCCGCTGCCCGGCGCGCAGGTCCAGCTGCGCAACGTGCTGACGGGACGTGTCGAGGCGACGGCGCACACGTCGTCGACCGGCGAGTTCCTGTTCGACCACGTCGAGGGCGGCACGTACGTCGTGGAGCTCGTGAACGAGAACGGCCGTGTGCTGGCGCTGGGCGCGCCGTTCACGGTGGCACAGGGAGAGACGGTCGCGACGTTCGTCCGCCTGGGCGCGCCCGCGTCGTGGTTCTCTGGCGCCTTCACGAACGCGGCGGAAGCCGCGATCTCGTCGGCGGCGAGCCTTGGAGTGACGGCGGTGGCACCTCCGGCGACGGCCGCGAGCGCAGACCGCTAGGCGCCGCCGACCGGCACGATCTGCAGCCTTTTCATGACGGACACCGCCAACGCCGCCGCGGGCCGGCCCGGCAAGCCACAGGGACTGCCGCCGGGGTTTCCCGGCCGCTCCGAGGGTGACGTCCACCTGCTGGACCGCCTCGGCGTGCTGTTCCGGTACCGCCACGTCGTCATCGCGGTGCTGCTGCTGGTGATGGTGGCGGCCGTCGTGCAGACCTACACGACGGTGCCGCTCTACCGGGCGAGCGCGCAGGTGCTCATCGAGGACGAGCGGCCGCCCGTCGCGGGCTTCCAGAACGCCGAGTACCTACCTGTATCAGGACCCCGAGGTCTACAAGAACACCCAGTACGCGATCCTCGGCAGCCGCGAGCTCGCGCGGAAGGTCGTGCGCAAGCTCGACCTCGCGCACTCCCCGCTCTTCATCCGGCCGACCACGCAGTCGACGGGCGTGCGCGCGTTCCTCTCGTCGCTGCGGCGGCACCTGTCGGGCTCGCTGTCGGCATTGCTCCAGAAGCCGTCGAAGGGTGCCGAGGCCCCGTTGGCCGACGAGAGCGCGGCCGAGCAGCAGCTGGTGAGCGCCTTTCTCGGCGGCGTGCGGGTCGAGCCTCAGCCGGCCAGCCAGCTGGTGAACGTGGTGTACGTCTCGCAGGATCCGGCGTTCGCGTCCGTCGCCGCCAACGCGCTCGCCGAGACCTACGTCGAGCAGAACATCGAGGTCAAGCAGGCGAACACGCGGAAGACGCTCGACTGGCTGCAGGCGCAGATCACGGATCGGGAGCAGGCGCTGCAGAAGAGCGAAGAGGCGCTGGCGAACTACCGCGAGTCGAACAACGCGATCTCGCTCGGCGACAACAACGTCGTCAACAACCGGCTGAACTTCTTCAACGAGCAGGCCAACCAGGCCAAGTCGAGGCGGGTCCAGAAGGAGTCACTCTACAACCAGATCAAGAATCTGAAGGGCGACGATCCGAAGGCCGACACCTTTCCGATGATCGCGCAGAACCCGAACATCCAGCGCATCCGCCAGGAGATCACGTCGCTGCAGCAGCGGAGGCTGGACCTCTCTCAGCGGTACGGCCCGCTCCACCCCGAGATGAAGCAGCTGGACAGCTCCATCGCGGACGCCAACGGACGGCTGGAGAACGAGATCCGGACGGTGATCGAGTCGGCCCGGCAGGACTACGAGGCGGCGCTGGCGGACGAGCGGCGGCTGCAGCAGGCCTACGCCCAGGCGGAGCAGGACGCCCAGTCGCTCAACCGCAAGAACATCAACTACTCGGTCCTGCAGAACCAGGCGAAGACGAACCGCGAGATCTACCAGCAGCTGCTCCAGCAGCAGCAGGAGCTGAAGGTCTCGAGCAACAGCCGGGCGAACAACGTGCGCGTGGCGGAGCGTGCCGAGAGGCCCGGCGCGCCGTTCACGCCGAACGTGCCGCGCAACCTGATGGTCGGCGTGGGTGTCGGCCTGGCGATCGGCATCCTGCTCGCGTTCGGCCTCGACTATCTGGACGACACGATCAAGACGCCGGACGACATCACACGGCGGCTGAACGTGCCGTTCCTCGGCCTGGTGCCCGCGGTGCGCGGCGAGCGGCTGCCGATCATCTCGGGCTCGGTGCCGCACGACTTCGGCGAAGCGTACCGCGCGCTGCGTACGTCGCTCGTCTTCACGAGCGGCAGCGAGACCACCCGCATCATCGCCGTGACCAGCTCCCAGCCGCTCGAGGGCAAGACCACGACGGCCTGCAATCTCGCGCTGGTGCTCGCGCTCGGCGGCTCGCGGGTCCTGCTGGTCGACGCCGACATGCGCCGGCCGAGCGTGCACCGCGCGCTCGAGATGCAGAACTCGGTGGGGCTGTCGCACGTGCTGGTGGGACAGGCGCGCATGCGGGAAGCCATCCAGCGGACGAGCGATCCGAACTTCTACGTGATGACGGCCGGCCGCACGCCGCCCAACCCGTCCGAACTCCTGTCGTCGGAGCGGATGAGGGCGTTCATGCAGAACCTGACGTCGAGCCCGTTCGACTGGGTCATCCTCGACACGCCACCCGTCCTGGCGGTCACCGACGCGGTCATCCTCACCCCCTATGCATCGGGCGTCGTGTTCGTGTTCGGCGCCGAGATGACGCGCCTGCGCCTGGCCGAGCGCGCCGTGCAGATGCTCATGGTCAGCAAGCCGCGCGTCGTCGGGGCGGTGCTGAACCGCGTCAACTTCGACCGCAATCGCTATTACTACTCGCGGTACTACGGGTACCAGGTACAAGAGCTACTACGGTCAGGCGACCGCCAACGCCTGAGGGGAGCCGCCGCGTGTTTCCCGTGCTGACGGTGAACGCGCTCCTGGTCTGGTCGCTGCTGGCCGTCGGGGCGGTCTATCCCTGGGGCGCCGCGCCGATCGCGGTGGTCTCGACCGGGCTCGCCCTCGTGCTGCGGCCGCGGCTGGGCGGCACCCGCACCTTCGCCTGGCTCGACGGCGCGCTCCTCGTCTTCCTGCTCGCCGGCCTCCTGCAGCTCGTCCCGCTCCCACGGACCCTGCTGACGCGGCTCTCCCCGAACGTGAGCGCCTTCGAGGCGGCGTTCCGCGTGGACGCCGCCGCGCGCGCGACGGGACCGCACGCGCTGGCGATCGACCCGCCCACGACCGCGTACACGCTCGCGCTCGTCACCACCATCGTGCTCCTGTTCTGGGCCTGCCGGCAGATGCTCGCGTCCGGCGGGGCCCGGTCGATCGTGCGGACGACCAGCGGGCTCGGCCTGGCGGTGACCGTCATCGCCGTCGTGCAGCGCGCCGTGGCGCCGGGCTACGTCTACGGCCTGTGGCGGCCGATCGAGAACGGCGCCCAGCCCATCGGACCGGTCGTCAACGCCAACCAGCTGGCCGCGTGGCTGCTGCTGGCCCTGCCGATCTCAGTGGGCTATCTCGTCGCGCACATAGAAACGCACGGCGGGGGGCGCGAGCGCCGCGACTGGCAGGCGCAGCTCCGGCAGCTCGCCAGCGGCCGCCTGCTGCTCCTCGCGAGCGCCAGCATGCTCATGACGCTCGGCGTGTTCGTGACGGGATCCCGATCGGCGCTGGCCGGCCTGGCCGTGGCGACCGTGTTCGGATCGATCGTCGGCAGGCGGCGCACCGGCCACCGCGGCCGCTGGGCGTTCGCCGTGTTCCTCGTCCTGGTCGGCCTGGCGGTGTCGGCGTGGGCGAACCTGGATTACCTGGCGCTCAAGATGGATCGGCTGGACAGCGGGATTGGCAGCCGGGCCCTGATCTGGCGTGATACGCTGTCGGTCGCCGGGCGCTTCTGGCTGACGGGCGTGGGTCTCGGCGGGTACCAGGCGGCGATGACGCTCTACCAGACCGCCACCCGGGAAGTGTTCTACAATCACGCCCACAGCCAGTACCTGCAGGTCGCCATGGAGGGCGGCGTGCTGCTGGCCGTGCCGGCCGCAGTGGCCCTCGTGGCGCTGGTGGCCGGCGCCCGTGAGGCTCTCGCCGCGGATCGATCGCCGCTCTGGAGCCTCCGCGTGGGCGCCGCCTCCGGACTCGTGGCGGTTGCCGTGCAGAGCGTGTGGGACACCGTGCTGCGGATGCCGGCCAACGGAGTGCTGCTCGCCGTTTCGGCCGCCATCCTCCTGTACCGGCCCGGGCACGGGTCCCGCGACTGAACCCGAGACATGGCCCTGCGCCTGGGATTCGACATCGACGGCGTGCTGGCGGACTTCCGTACGGCGTTCGAGGCCGCGGCGCGCGGCGGCGCCACCACCGGTGCAGACCCCGAGCTCAAGCCCAAAGAAGAGGAGGAGGGCGGCGAGCCGCTCGCCTCGCGCGAGGTCAAGCGCGTCTGGTCGATCGTGCAGCGCACCTCGAACTGGTGGACCCGTCTGGCCCCGCACGAGCCCGAGCAGATCGCCCGCCTCTACTCCCTCTCGCGCAGCCTGCGCTGGGAGGTCGTCTTCATGACCCGCCGCCCCGAGTCGAGCGGCGACCCGGTGCAGTTCCAGACGCAGTGGTGGCTCGAGAGCCAGGGCTTCTACCTGCCCGCCGTGGTCACGGTGCCGGGATCGCGCGGCGACCTCGCCAACGCGCTGCGGCTCGACATGGTCGTGGACGACCAGCTGCACAACTGCGTGGACGTGGTCAGCGGATCGTCCGCGAAGACCATCCTCCTGCTGCGCGACCCCGGCGCCCGCGCCCTCCGCGACCACGCCTTGAGCCGCGGGATCGGCGTCGTCTCCACGCTGCGCGAGACGCTCGACGTGCTCGAGCGCGCACAGCACGTGCTCACCGAGCGGCGCGGCCGGCTGCACCGCCTGATCGACTGGTTCCAGACGGGCCACGAGGACACGCTGCCGCTCAAGCCTCGCTCCCCCCGGCCCGAGCCTCAGGACTGACCTGGTTCCTGGTGCTTGGTGCTTGGTGCGTTCCTCGTGCCAAGTGCTTGGTGCGGGATCACGCTGGGCTCGACGCGGCGTGACGGCGCACCGGGGACCTGGCACCCCGACCGCACTCGGCACCAAGCACGAAGCACCAGGCACGAAAGAGGGGACGGGAGCCTCTCTCCGTTCCGCCGCCACGCTCAGCGGTGGCGGCGCGGAGAGAGACTCCCGTCCCCTCTTCAGTCGTCCCGGCGGATCCAGCGGACCGCGCCGCTCAGGATGCGCCGGAGATAGAGGGCCGGCAGCCACGCCCGGCCGACGCCCGGGTGGGCCGCGCGCATGTACGCCGGGCTCGGAAAGAGGTGCTGCCAGACGAGCGCCGCGCGATCGCGCCAGCGCGGCTGCCAGCGAAGGTCCGTCGCCAGGCGTCCGACGCGACGCCGGCTGGGCCGCAGGAAGTCCGCCGACGGCTCGGGCGATGCGGGCCGCAGCTGCTCGACGAGCGACGCCGCGCCAGTGCCGAACCGCCCGTCCGCCCGCGCGATCTCGTGCGCGCAGAGCGCGGCGACCCGTCGCTCGACGGCGAGACGCGCGAACGCCTCCCGCGCGCCGGGCGCCAGGGACGAGACGAGCAGGTGCGCATCGTAGTCCCACACCAGCCACGGCGTCAGGCCGTGATGCGCGACCCGGTGGAGACAGCCGACCAGCAGGTGATGGCCAGGATCGAGCGTGCGCGCCGCCCCGCCGAGCGCCGGCACCGGCCGCGCCGCGGCGAGCAGCTCGTCGAAGCCGAGCGTGTCGGCGAAGAGCGCGGTGTTGCTCACGCGCCAGTGCAGGTCGATCGCGTGCGAGACGCCCGCGCGGTCCTCGCGGCGGTACTCCGCCTGCCGCATCACGCGCGAGCCGTCCACGAACGGCGTGCGCCGGTAGCCCGCCGCCTCGAGCGCGGCGACCGCGGCCGTGCGGTCCCGGTCCCGCACCAGCAGGTCGGTATCCACGCGGGGGCGCTGCCAGGGTTCCGCGTAGCAGATGTAGGCGAGCGGCGTGCCCTTGAAGAGGAGCGTCTCGACGCCGCGGCCGGCCAGCCGATCGAGCGTCGCCACGAGCTCCGCGCGGCGGAGTTCCTCGACGATCACGGCGGCGCGGCGCTCGCGGGCGAGCCCCGCCGCGACCGGCGGCGGCCACGCCCCGAGCGCGCCCGCATCGTGCAGGCGCGCCGCCACGACCAGGTGCAGGCCGTGGCGCCGCGCGGCCGCGAGGAAGCCTTCGGCCGCGCCGGGCCCGTCGGGGCCGGGCCAGTCCCGGACGTCGCCGCGGATGATCGCGGCGATCAGATCGACCGCCGGCGCGTTGGACATGGGAAACGGAAGGACGGGCGCCCTCAGCCGAGCAGCGAGGCGAGGACGATGCGGCGGAACGACGGGTTGCGCAGGAGGGCGAGCGCGGCGTTGCGGTGCCAGTTGAAGTCCGCGGTCTGCTTCAGGAGCGGCACCAGCCCGTCGACGCGCGCCAGCTCGACGAGCGCGCGGATGCCCGAGTCGCTCAGGCGGCTCGCAATGGCGCGGAACGCAAGGCCGGTGCGGATGTCCGGACCGAGCCGCTCGCGCCAGCGCGTCTCGTAGACGCGCAGGGTTCGCTCGTCGAGCCGATCGGCGGCGAGCCCTTCGAGCAGCGTCTCGGCGGCGATCCGGCCGCTCAGCAGCCCGTAGTAGATGCCGCCGCCCGTCGTCGGCTTCACGAGGCCGGCGGCGTCGCCCACCGCGACGACGCGGGGCCCGTGCGTCTTGTGGACCGGCCCAAGCGGCAGGAACTTGAGCCGCGGCGGCGGCACGTCCAGCCCGCTCAGTTCCAGACGGCGCCCGAGGTGGTCGACGAACGCCACGAACCGCCGGCGCACGTCGCGCCGGCACATGAGACCCAGACGCGCGAACGGACGGCCCTCGCGCGCGAACGGCACCGCCCAGGCGAAGCCGGCCGGCGCCACCTCACGGCCCAGGTGCACCTCGACGTGCGGCAGGTCCACGAACGGCATCTCGACCTGCGCCGACTGGACGAACGCACGCGGCACGCCGAGCCCGAGCTGACGGTTGAGCCGGTACCGGGCGCCGCACGCCAGCACGCACGCGCGCGCGCGCAGCGGACGCTCCGCCGCCGTCGTCACGGACACGCCGGCGTCGTCCACCTCGACCCGCCGCACCCGCGCGCCGGTCTCGAGCTCGGCGCCCGCGTCGGCCGCGCGCACGGCCAGGGCCGAGTCGAAGCGGCCCCGATCGACGATGGCGGCGACGATGTGATCGCTCTCGACGAACACGGATGTCCCGCCAGGGGCGAAGAAGGATGCGGCGTGGCAGCGCCCCAGGATCGTGTGGCGCGGCAGGTCGAGCTCGTCGAAGGCGTCCTGCCCGACGATGCCCGTGCAGTGGACCGGGTAGCCGACGGCGTCGTGCTCTTCGAGCACGAGCACGTCACGCCCCCCGGACGCCAGCGCATCCGCGCACGCCAGGCCCGCCGGCCCGGCCCCGATGACAATGACGTCGCGCACAGTCATCAATCGTGGGAATGGCGCGTGCCGCCTTCTGGGCGGCTGGCCGGCGCGGACCGCTCCCGGCCACGGTGCTCCCACGCGCCGGAGGCGCTGATCCAGAACGAGAGGGCGATCAGCCGCAGGTCGAGCCACAGCGACTGCCGCCAGATATAGAGCCTATCGTAGCGGAATTTGAACCGGCGGGGTAGGCTGCGGGCCGCGTAGATCTGCGCCACGCCGGTCAGGCCCGGGCGCACCAGGCAGCGCACCGCGAAACCCCGCTCCTCCTCGATCGGACGCCCGGATCCGTGGACCTCGATCTCGCCTGGCGCCAGCGGCCGCGGGCCGACGAAGCTCATGTCCCCGCGGAAGATGTTCCACAACTGGGGCAGCTCATCCATCGCCGTCGCGCGCAGGATCCGTCCGATGCGCGTCACGCGCGGGTCGTCCGCCACCGCCTGACGCTGGTCTCCAGCGTCCGGGATCATCGATCGGAATTTCAGCACCCGGAACCGGCGGCCGCCGAGCCCGACGCGCGCCTGCCCGAAGAAGACCGGCCCGCCGTCCTCCAGCTTCACGGCGGTGACGACCAGCGCCCAGACCGGCGCCGACACGAGCAGGCCGACGCCCGCCAGCATCGCGTCCAGCGCGCGCTTGGCCGGACTGGCGACGATGCGCGCGGCCCGCCGGGCGAGGGCCTCGGGCGCGCCGGCGCCCACGGCGGTCGCCGTCCGATCAGCCACGACTCCCCCACAGGCCGCGCACGGTGTCGCCGGCCACGACGAGGCCGCAGCGCCCCCAGATCGCCGCCCACGCCACGGGGTCCACCAGGACGCGGCGCGGGAAGTGCTTCTTGTAGTACCGCCACAGGCTGCGGTGCCGCTCGTAGAGCATCCGGCGCGCCCGGAGGCGCGTGCTGCCCGCGACCTGGTGGCGCACCTGCATCCGCGGGTCGTAGCGGACGGTCCGTCCGGCCTGCCTCGCGCGCAGGCAGAAGTCCACGTCCTCGCAGTACATGAAGAAGCGCTCGTCGAGACCGCCCATCGCGTCCACGAGGGCGCGACGATGCAGAAGGCACGCCCCGGACACCCAGTCGACCTCCTGCGGCGCCGACATGTCGAGGTCGGCGAGCAGGTAGCGGCGCGAGTACGGGTTGTTCGGCAGAAGCCGCGTGAGCCACGAATGCCGGTGGCCGACGGCCCAGTCGTACGAAGGAAACGCGCGCGCCGACCGCTGCAGGCGGCCGTCGGGATCGAGGATGCGCGGTCCGATGACGCCCACGTCCGGGCACTCGTCGAGCGTGCGCACGAGCGCGGCGGCGCCGTCGTCGAGCAGCACCGAATCGGGGTTGAGCCACATCACCACGCGCCCGGTCGTGGCGGCAATCCCCTGGTTCACCGCCGCCGCGAACCCGCGGTTGACGGGGTTCCGGATCAGCTGCACGCGAGCCCGGCCCGCCAGGAGATCGGCGCTGGCGTCCGACGAGGCGTTGTCCACGACCGCGACCTCGTAGGACAGCGCCGACAGCGCACGGTCGATCGAGTCGAGGCACGCGTCGAGGAACGGCGCGGACTGGTAGCCGACGATGACGACGGAGAGGTCGATCACGGCCGCACCGCCCCTTCGCCGGCGCCCCGGCGCGCGAACCGCTCGAGCACGTACAGCGCCCACACGCGCGACCAGTGCAGCCGCCCGCGCGCGAAGCGCTCGACGATCGGCCGGCAGCGCGGCTCGGCGAGCACCGACTCGAGCGCGGCGTCGCGGACCGACGGATCGGCCAGCGCGCGCCGGAGCCACCGCTCGATCGGGAGCACGAAGCTGCGCTTCGCGACGCCCAGGTGACCCTCGGGGAGGAAGCCGGACATGCGGCGGAACAGCGTCGCCTTGTAGGACGCACCGCCCGCGCGCGCCCAGCGCCCGGCCGCGCGCACCGCCGCCAGCAGCTCGTGATCCACGAACGGCGTGCGCAGCTCGAGGCCCCAGGCCATCGTGAACGCGTCGGCGTCGCGCAAAAGCTGGGGTTCCATGAACTCCTCGATCTCGCAGCGGGAGACCGTCCAGAACGGATCGCGATCGGTCCGCCCCGGCGCGGCATCCGGCGACGGCGCCTCCGCGCCCGCCAGCGCCCCCACCTGCGCGTGGGTGAAGAGCGCGCGGTAGGCCCGCCAGACCTCGTCCAGGCGCGGCGGCGTCCGGCCGAGCAGCTCCGCCATCTTCGGCGCGCCGCGCGTCGGCAGCCGGCCGGCGAACCAGGCAGCCGCGGCGCGCCCGCCCGGGACGCTCCCGAGCGCGGCGATGAGACGGCCGAGGCGCGGCACGGCGACGAAGCTGCCGTAGCCGCCGAGCAGCTCGTCCCCGCCAAGGCCGGAGAGCGCGACGCTCAGACCGGCCGACCGCGCGGCCTGGGCCACGAGGTAGGTGTTCGCGCCGTCGACGGTCGGCTCGTCCATCGCGTCGAAGAAGCGGCCGAGCTGCTCGAGAAAGCCGTCGCCGGACACCGCGATCTCGACGTGCTCGGTGCCGAAGCGCTCGGCGGCCTGGCGGGCCAGCGCGCCTTCGTCGTGCGGCGTGCCCGGCAGCACGACCGTGAAGGTGCGAAGCGGCCCGCTCGAGACCTCGCGCGCCGCCGCGAGCAGGGCCGCCGAGTCGAGCCCGCCGCTCAGGAAGACGCCGACCGGCACGTCGGCCACCAGGTGCGCTTTCACCGAGGCGACGAGCGCCCGCCTGACGGCCGCGGCCGCGGACTCGGCGGGCACCGGGCGCGGCGGTCCGTCGCTCGGCTCGTCCAGGCTCCAGTAGCGTCCGGTCGCGATCCCGTCGCGCGTCCAGCGCGCCCACCCGCCGGGCGCGACGACGCGGACGTCCGCGTACCAGCTCGCGTCCGCCGGCAGGCTGCCGCGCCTGAGGAAGCGCGCGGCGCCCCCCTCCGCCGGCTGGCGCGACGCCAGGCCCGCCGCCAGGAGCGCCTTGGGCTCCGACGCGAACGCGATCGCGCCGGCGGACGTCGACGCGTAGCAGAGCGGCTTCATGCCGAACCGATCGCGCGCCAGGAAGAGGACGCCGTCGCGGTCGTCCCACACGGCGAACGCGAACATGCCGCGCAGCCGGTCCAGGCACGCGGCGCCGTCGCGCGCGTAGAGCGCGAGCAGCACCTCGGTGTCCGACTCGGAGGTGAAACGCGCGCCGCCAGACTCGAGCTCGACGCGCAGCTCGCGGTAGTTGTAGATCTCGCCGTTATAGGTGATCCAGAACCGGCCGTCCGGCGACGCGCGCGGCTGCCGCCCGCCGTCGGTCAGGTCGATGACCGCGAGCCGCTGGTGCCCGAGCGCCGCCGCCCACGGCGCCGCCGGCGTCCGTGGCCGGCGCGCGGCCGGACGGCCCGACCCGTCCTCCTCGATGCGGTCGCCCTCGAGCCGGACGAGCCCCCAGCCGTCGGGGCCGCGGTGCGCCAGCGCGTCGCGCATCCGCACGACCGCCGCCGCCCGCGCGTCATCGCGCGCCGGCGCGTGCGTCACGTAACCGAGGATGCCGCACATGGTGTCAGTCGTCAGTCCCGAGCCGTGCCCCGTCGAGCAACTCGGCGTACAGGGCCTGGATGCGCTGCACGGTCAGACGCTGATCGGTACAGGGCCTCCACGCGAAGCCGGCCGGCGCGGCCCATCGCGCGCGCGCGGTCGGGGTCGCCGACCAACGAACGCACGGCGTCGGCGAGCGCGGCCGGGTCGGCGGGCGGCACGAGCAGGCCGGTCTCCCCCGGCACGCAGATCTCCCGCGGGCCGCCCTGGTCGGTGGCGACGACCGGCACGCCGCTCGCCATGGCCTCGAGGAGCACGAGCCCGAACGGCTCGGGCTGCCGCGACGGCAGCACGAGCACGTCCAGCGCCCGGAACACGTCGGGCATATCGGCGGGGCCGTAGCGCCACCCGGCGAAGCGCACGACCGCGTCGAGGCCGAGGTGCGAGGCGAGGCGCTCGAGGTCGCGCGCGTGGTCCTCCTGCCCGGCGATGGCGCCGCCCACGACGGCGAACCGCATCGCCGGCGCCGTCTCGTGGAGCCTTCCCGCGGCCTCGAGGAAGACGTCCACGCCCTTCCACGCATCCAGACGGCAGACGACGCCGACGAGCGGCGCGTCGCCGGGCTGCCCGAGGTCCGCGCGCACGCGCGAATCCGGCGCGCCGGGATGGAACGCCTCGACGTCCACGCCGTTCGGCACGACCCGCACGTTGGGCGCGAGCGCCCCGCCGCCGTCGCGGAACAACGCGCCGACGGCGTCGCTCGTCACGACGACGCGGTCGGCGAGGCGCGCCAGCGCGCGCTCGACCCGCCTGACCGGACCCGACTGCCAGACAATCTCGCGCACGTGCCAGACGTGCGGCCGGCGGGTCAGCCGGGCGACGCCCACGCCGTACAGGTTGTGGATCGTGTTCGTGTGCACGAGGTCGACGCGCGCGCGCCTCACCAGGCGCGCCAGCGCGGCGACGGCCACCGGGTAGTTCAGCGCGAAGCCCGCCAGGAAGCCGTAGCCCCGCCGGCTGGTCAGCTTGATCATGCGGGGCACGATCGCGACGGCGCAGCCGGCGGCCTCGAGCCGCGCCACGAGCGGGCCGTCCGACGGCAGCGCCACGATGGGACGGAAGCGCGAGCGGTCGAGCCCCTCCACGAGGCGCACCAGCGACACGTCGGACCCGCCCACCTCCGACGTCGTGTGCAGGTAGAGGACGTTACGCGGCGCGTCCGGCCGTCCGTCGGGCGATTGCCGCCTCATAGATCGCTTCGTAGCGCGCGGCCACGGCGTCCCACGCGAAGTCGCGCGCGCGCACGAGGCCGCGCCGCGAGAAGTCCGCCCGGCGCGCGGCGTCCTCAAGCATGCGGCACAGCGAGGCGCCGAGATCCTCGTCGCGCGCCAGGTCGCCGTAGCGCCCGTCCTCCAGCACCTCGCGGGCGCCGGGGTTGGGCGACGCCACGACCGGCGTCCCCGCGGCGAGCGCCTCGGCATACGGCCGGCCGAAGCCTTCGTACGAGCTCGGCAGGCAGAGGACCCACGCCGCCCGGTACAGCTCGGCGAGCCGGTCGTCGTCCACGCTGCCGAACCAGTCGACGCCCGGCTCGTCGCCGCGATCGGGACCGACCACCCAGACCCGCACGGCCGGCACGCGGGGCCGCACCTCGTCGCGCACGACCCGCAGGAGCAGGTCTCCCCGCTTGCGGCTCGCCAGCTCGCCCACGAAGAGAATCGTCGGCGCCGCGGACCTGGGTGTCCCGCGCGGCGCGAACCGCTCCACGTCGATGCCGTTGGCGACGACGTGATCGACCCGCGGGTAGTAGCGAGCCGTGTGGCGCGACACGGCCACGACCTGATCGGCCCGCATCGCGGCGATCAGCTCGCCGGCGTAGAAGTACAGGTGCAGCAGGAAGAGCTTCGGCGAGCGCCGCCGCCAGCCGTTGTGCACCGCCTCCAGCAGCGACGATCCGTGGAGCGTCCGGACCACGGGCGGCGCCAGCCGCCGGCGGATCAGCTGATCGTCGCCCTGCGCGTGCACGACGTCGAAACCGGAGAAGTCCTGCCGCGCCACGCGCCGCGGAAACGACAGCGGCGACAGGCGCCGGCGCCAGCCTGACGCCGGCGCCGGCACGAGAGCGACGTCGTAGCGCGCGCCGTCCGGCGCCGGGTCCTCGCTGAACATCGTGACGCGGTGCCCGCGCGCGACCAGCGCGTTCGCGAGACCGTGCGCGAAGTGCCCGGCGCCGCCGCGCGAGCGGCCGGGCAGGAACCGCTGCACCATCGCGATCCTACGCACCGGCGAGGTCCCGGTAGACCTGCAGGACGCCGCGCGCGGTGGCGTCCCACGTGAACGCGGCCGCCCGCGCCAGCCCGCGCGCCCGCAGCGTGGCCGCACGCGCGTCGTCGGCGAGCACGCGCGCCATCGCACCGGCGAGCGCGCCCTCGTCTTCCGCGTCGGCCCGCTCCGCCGCGTCGCCGGTCACCTCCGGCAGCGAGCCGCGGTCCGAGCACACGACGGGCGTGCCGCACGCCATCGCCTCGAGCGGCGGCAGCCCGAAGCCGGCGTGAAGCGGCGGGTACAGCAGCACGTCAGCCGCGGCGTAGACCCCGGGCAGGCCCGCGAGCGGGACCCGGCCCAGCTCGCGGACGCGGTCGCCCACGCCCAGCCGCGCCGCGAGCGCGCGCTGCGGATCGGTCAGCGACCCGACCTTCACCAGCGTCGCGTCGAGGCGATGGTCGCGGACCAGCCGCGCGAAGGCGCCGACGACGCGCCCGCCGTTCATGTAGGGCAGCGAGTTGCCCACGTGCAGCACGACGGGACCCTCGAGGCCGAGCGCGCGCCGCGCGGCCGCGCGGTCCGCCGGCGGCCGGAACGCCGGGTCCACGCCGGGGTACACCACCGACACGCGGTCGGCCGGGTAGTCCGCCAGGGCCAGGAAGTCCTCGCGCGCGGCGTGCGAGTCGGTCACCACCCGGCCGGCCCGCGCGATCGCGCGGAGGCTGTAGCGCAGCGACAGCTTCGTGCGCCAGCTGACGCCCGCGACCTTGAGGACGACCGCGTCGTGGAACGTCACGACCGTGCGCGGCGGCGGGAGCGCGTACCCCAGGTGGCCGTATCCATGATCGAGCAGGTGGAAGACGTCGGCCGCCTGCCGGCCGGCCAGACGCTGGTAGCGCACGTACTGATCCCAGTAGCGGCCAAGCCCGGCGAGCCGCGCGCCGTCCAGCGCCACCTCCCGCACCTCGCTCCCCGCCCCCAGGGCCGCCCGGAGCCCGCGCGCGAGCTGGTCGGCATAGATCGACATGCTCGCGCGGAAGGGGTCGGGAAACGCGCGGAAGAGGGCGACCTTCATGCGGAGGCGGTTCCGGGGTCCCGCGGCGCCCCGCGCTGTCCGATGGCACGTGCCGGGTTGCCCGCGACGATCGTCATCGGCGGCACGTCGCGCGTGACGACCGCGCCGGCGCCGATCACCGCTCCGCGGCCGACGCGCACGCCGTCGAGCACGATGGCCGCGTTCCCGATCCACACGTCGTCCTCGATCACGATGCCCAGGCGGGTGACGCCCTGGGCCTCGATCGATCGGCCGGCGTCGCGGAACGCGTGGTTCTCGGCCAGCAGGTGCACGGCCGCGCCCATGGTGACATGGCGGCCGATCGTGAGGCCTCCGCCGGCGCCGAACACGGCGCGCGGCCCGATGTAGGTACCGTCACCGATGGTGAGCCCCACGCCCGGGTTGTCGAGCGTGCCGGTCGCCTGAATCCAGCCCTGCTCGCGGATCCGCACGTGGTCGCCGAGGCGCACGCCGCCGGTCGAGAGCGCGCTGAGGTAGGTGTCGTCGCCGATGTAGACGTTGCGCCCGACCGAGAGATAGCGCGGGAAGCGCAGCGCCGCCCGGCGGCCGACGAAGAAGCGCCCGCCGCAGCGGCCGAGCCGCGGACGCCAGAGCAGGCCGCGCAGGTACGGCGTCGCCCCCCGGTGCCAGAGGTAGCCGAGCACGTCGCGCAACGGAATCGGCACCTCGCCCACGTCGCGGCTGCGCCCCCGCGCGAGCGCGTAGAGACGGCTCTTGATTGACGTCATGCGTCCTCGCGTGCTCCCGTCACCCGCGATCCGGCCCCCAGCAGGTCCGCGTACAGCCGCTCGAAACCCCGCGCCATGGCGTCCGCGCCAAACCGCGCGCGCGCGCGCGCCAGGCCGGCCGCGCCCATCGCCGCACGCCGCGCGTCGTCGTCGAGGAGCGAGAGCATCGCGGCCGCCAGCGCGTCCGCGTCGCCGGGCGGCACGAGCAGGCCGGTCTCCCCAGCCTCCACGATCTCCAGCGGGCCGCCGGCCGCCGACGCGACGACGGCGCGGCCGGCGAGCATGGCTTCGACCAGGACGAGCCCGAACGGCTCGGGGCGGATCGCGCTGTGGACGACGAGATTCGGCGGCGGCCAGCTCCGGCGCGGGGTCGTCGAGGTGACCGGTGAAGCGCACGGCGTCGGAGAGGCCGAGCGCGGCGGCTTGCCCGGCGAGCGACCGCGCGTACCCGGTCTCGAGCCCGAACAGCGCGCCGCCGACGACCACGAACCGCGTGCCCGGCCGCGCACGCCGGACTCGCGCGGCCGCCTCGAGGAACACGTGCGCGCCCTTCCAGCGCTGCAGGCGGCCGCACCAGACGACCGCATGGCCGGCGGCCGGCGGCGACGCCGCGCGGGGCGCCTCGACCCCGTTGAGAATCGTGTGAACGGGCGCGCGCACCAGACCGCCGATGGACTGCGCCAGGAAGCGAGACGGCGTCACCACCGCGGCAGCCGGCAGCCGGCGCGCGACGCCGTTGACCAGGCCCTGGCCCGACCAGCCGCCGTCGAGCAGGTCGTGCACGTGGAAGACGGCCGGCACGCGCTCGAGCCGCGCGGCGACGCCGCCGTAGAGGTGCGCTCCGGTGCCGTTCGAGTGGACCAGCGCAATCGCGCGGGTCCGCACGAGCTCGCGCAGACGCCCGACGGCGCGCCAGCCCGAGCGCAGATGACGCAGCCCCTCGACCGGCGCCGCGACTACCTCGACGCCGGCGACGCGCGCGAGTTCGGCCTCGAACGGTCCCGCGGCGAGACAGCAGACGACCGGGCGAACCCTGGCGCGGTCGAGGTGCCGGACGAGCGTGAGCAGTACCGTCTCGGCGCCGCCCCGCTGGCCGCCGGCCGTGACGAAGAGCACGCCGGCCGGGGCCATCACGGCTCCACGGCCGCCGGCACGAGGTCGGCGTCCCCGGACGGCTCGGCGTCCTCGCCGTTCTGCTCCTCGTACAGGCGCCAGGTACTCGAGCTCCACCAGGCGGATCAGCGTGCCGACGGCGAACCAGAAGTAGAAGTTCGACGGTGCGCTGTCGATGGCCGTACTGACCGGCAGGATCATGATGGTCAGGAGCACGTAGACCGCCAACGCGAGCCACAGCATGCCGTACGGCGACGCGGTCATGAGCCGTCTCTGGCTGACGATGATCTGCAGGATCGCGAGCTCGACCAGGATGAACGCCACCAGGCCCGGCCAGCCGGTCTCCACCGCGAGGATGCCCAGGTAGCTCTCGACGAGTACCACCTGGTACAGGTCGGCGAAGTGGCGGGCGCCGATCGTCGCGATGCCGAGGCCCGATCCGAGCGGGTTGGCGAAGAGCGACGGCAGGAACAGCTGGCCGAAGTAGGTCTTCTGGAACCGCTGGAGGTTCTCGCTCGCGACGATCGATCCGAGCCGATCCTGGACGCCGGGCCCGAAGACGACGAACCCGTAGGCGAAGATGCCATAGAGCAGCAGCGCCCACATCGCGCTCCGGCTGAGACGCCCCGACGCCATGGCGATCAGGCCGACGCCCGCGGTCCCCAGCACGAGCGGCGCCCGCGAGCCGGACACCAGCATTGCGAGGACGAGCGTGACGACCGCCACGATGCCGACGACGCGCATCCACCGCTCCAGGCCCACGGTCATCAGCAGGCCGGCGACGAAGATCAGGTTCGCCATCAGGTAGGCGCCGTACTGTCCGGCCGACGTGAACGTCCCCGGCACGCGCCAGTCGGTGACGCTCGACTGCCCCATCGGCGTGTAGAAGACCGCGGAGTAGTTCGCGCCGATGTGGCGCAGGCCCTCCGGCCCGGCGAAGAACAGGTACATCCCGAACAGCGACACGCCGATCGCGTAGACCGCCATGGCGATGACCAGCCACTTCAGGTCCTCGAACGTGCGCAGGAAGAACCACGCGACGACGATCAGCGGCACGTAGAACAGGCGCTGCTTGATCGCCACGAGCTCCGACATCGTGTTCACCGGCGACGGCACGACCATGTAGATCGTCAGGATGCCTGCGAAGAGGACGAGCATCCCGTTCAGCCGCCTCGCCAGCGGCGACGGACTGATGACACGATCGAGATTCGGCAGGATCACGCCGGCATAGACGACCGCCAGGACGATGTCCTTGTAGACGAACGGCAGCGTGGCCGGGTACAGGATGTTCACGATCAGCCCTTC
Organism: uncultured Acidobacteriota bacterium; assembly: GCA_963812185.1. GTDB lineage: Bacteria > Acidobacteriota > Vicinamibacteria > Vicinamibacterales > JAHECP01 > JAHECP01. The sequence continues at coordinate 277,661 of CAWEUE010000004.1, read as the reverse complement.
CACGCACGTGTAGAAGAACGTGAAGTGAACCACCGCGCGCATGAACCGGCTCATCGCTTCAGCTCGTAGTCCCGCCGCTGCCGGATATCACCCTGCTCCACGTCGTGCGTGAGCGCCGTCCGCGCCGTCAGGTAGCGCCACGCGAACGTGGCCATCCGCCGCGGCACGACGGTCACCTGGTCGAGCGCCACCTGGCCGAAGTCGACGGGGCCGCGATTGGGTACGATGTTGGTCCCCCACTGGAACATGAAGCCGACGTTCCAGACGATCGCGATCGCGACGACTGCCGGCGCCGCCGCGCGCGCGAGCCGCCCCCGGTCCGCCGGCCAGAGCCGGGCGAGGACGAGCGCCAGGCCGACCACGAACGCGGGCGTGAACGAGACGAAGAAACGGTTCCCGAACGACGACTGGCCGTGCCAGTTCTGGTAGGACGCCACCGCGTAGTAGAACAGCGCGAACGAGACGGCCACGGGCGCACCGGTCGCCGGCTCGACCCGCCACCACAGCACGAACCCGGCGACCGCGGCCAGGAGCACCGGCGTCCACAGGAACAGCCCGTGCTCGGCCGAGAACGCGACCTGCCACAGGCGTGGCGACAGCCAGAAGAACTCGACGTGATAGCCGGTCGAGAAGGGCGAGCCCTGCACGATCCACTTCGCGGCGAAGTGGGGCGCCAGCGCGGCCAGCGTGCCGGCGGCGAACGCCGCCGCCGCTCTCGCCGCGCCGGCCGGACTCCGCTCGCGCGCCGCCGTGGCGGCCCACTCCGCCGCGGCCGCGACCAGCAGCAGGGCGTTGAGGTAGTAGACGTCGATCATCAGGCCGGCCGTCAGGCCCCAGACGGCCCACCTCCCCGCCTCCGGCGCGAACGGGCGCCAGCGGATCCAGCACCACAGGAACAGCGTGACCGCAAAGGCGGACAGCGCGTGCACGTGGAACGGCACGAAGTACATGTAGACCGGCAGCGACGACGCCCACCAGATGGCGATGACGGCGAGGGCGGCCGCGCGCCGCCCCGCGAGGCGCGCCGCCAGATCGGCCGAGAGCAGGAGCGCCGCCGCGCCGTAGAGCGCCGTGCCCGCCGCGCACGCGTACCGGTAGATCGGCGAGAAGCCGTCGGCCGCGATGCCGGCGCCGAGCAGATCGAGCACCCGCACCACGAGGTGGGCGGCCAGGAAGAACGGCAGCCACAGCAGCGACGGGCCGACGGCCCACTGGTCCACGACGTCCCCGGTCGGCGACCGCATCGACGGCCGCAGCGCGCCGTCGTCCTCGAAGTAGATGGTGCGGAAGAGCGGATCGCCGCGCCGGAACTCGTTCTCGAAGTCGAGATCGTGGTCGATCACCGCCGAGCGGACGTAGGCGTAGTAGCCGTTGCCGTCCCCGCGCACGTACGGGTTGACGAGCGGCAGCGTCAGCAGGAACAGCGCCACCCAGGGCCAGCGCCGCGGGCGCCGGCCCGGCCCGGCGGCGGGCGTCGTCATGGCTCGAGGTCTCCGGCCGCCGCGCCCGGCAGGCTGGCCCGGTCGACGAGGAACGGCCCCAGGGCGAGGGTGTCGAGGTGCCCCTGGAGGAAGGCCCGCACGGCGTCGGCCGGCGTGCAGACGATTGGCTCCTCGTGCATGTTGAAGCTCGTGTTGATCAGCGTCGGGATGCCCGTGCGGCGGTAGTACTCCGCCAGCACGTCGTGGTAGAACGGCGCCCGGTCGCGCGAGACGAGCTGCGGCCGGGCGGTGCCGTCGAGGTGGACGACCGCCGGCGAGACCTCACGCATCCAGGGCGTGCAGCCGCACGTGATGGTCATGTACTCGGCCGAGTGGCGGCACGCGTCGAGGCCGACGTAGCAGCGATCCGCCTGGTCGGCGAGCGTGATGGGCGCGAAGGGCATGAACTCGGTCCGCTTCAGCCGCTTGTTCAGCCAGTCGTTCACCGTGGGATCGGTCGCCTGGTAGAGGATCGAGCGGTGGCCGAGGGCGCGCGGGCCGAACTCCATGCGGCCGCGGCAGACGGCGACGACGCGGCCGGCGGCCAGCCGCTCGGCGACGGCCGCCGCGAGATCGTCGTGGGACCGCGGGTCGGCCGGCAGCCCCTCGGCGGCGAGCGCGCGCCGCATGTCCTCCTCGCCGAATTCGGCGCCGAGGTAGACGTCGGGCAGCCGGTACGGGCGCAGCGCGCGGCGGCCCGCGGCGGCCCAGACCGCCGCGCCGAACGCCAGCCCCTCGTCGCCCATCGCCGGAAACACCCACACGTCGTCGATCCCGTCGAGCTCGGCGATGCACTGGTTCAGCCGCACGTTGGCGAACACGCCGCCCGCGAGCGCGACCGACCGCAGTCCCGTGCGGCGGGCCGCGCGGGCGACGAGCGCGCTCACCACCTCCTCGAGCCGGCGCTGCGCGGTCGCGGCGATGTCCTCGCGCGGAACGCCGGCGAGCGCGGCCTTCAGCCGCACCGGGTCGATTCGCGTGCGGACGGTCAGCCCGTCGTCCTGAAGCGTCTCACGCATGACGGCGTAGCACGGAGCGTCGCGCCGGCCGTGCGCCGCGAGTCCCGTGATCTTGCCGCCGTGCTTCATGTGGTGGAAGCCGCAGATGACGGTCAGCACCTCCCAGAACTCGCCCGGCGAGTGCGGGTAGAACGTCCGCGCCACGACGCGGAGACGGCCTCCGCGCCCCACCGCCACGATGCCGCTCTTGAGCGCGCCGATCCCGTCGCAGGTGATGACGAGGCACGGGTCCCGGTCGCTCGTGAAGTACGCGCCGGCCGCGTGCGCGAGGTGGTGATCCATGCGCACGAGCGGGACGCCGCTCAGCCCGGCGTAGTCGAGGAACGCCCGCCAGTCGGCCAGAGGGGGACGCCCGTCTTCGTCCCGCACGCGCCGGAGCCGCGCCTTGTAGTCGTCGAGGTAGCCGTAGGCGCCGATCGCGGCCATGCCCCGCTGGAAGAAGTCGCCGCGCAGGCGGCTCGTGATCTGCCGCCACGCGATCGTCGGATCGCGCAGCGAGGCGGCGAGCAGCCGCGCGCCTTCGGACACCTGCGCGCCGGGCCCCATGAACGGCACGGCCACGGCGGCGAGGTTCCCGGCCGTGAAGCCGGTCGAGCGCCGCAGCGACTCCAGCGCCCGGAACGGAAAGCCCCCGTCCATCTTCACGCGGCTGAACCGCTCCTCGGACTGCGCCGCGATCGGACGGCCGTCGTCGCCGACGAGCGCGACCCCCGTGTCGTGCCCGACCCCGCGCGCCGGATGGTAGATGCCGAGGATCATGATGTCAGCGCCCGCCCCTTCACGCCGCCAGGTGCCGAAGGTAGGCCGCCGCGATGGCGTCCCAGGTGAACTGCGATTCGTAGAGCGCGCGCGCCGCGCGGCCCATGCGCTCGCGCGCGCCGGCGTCGGCGGCCACGGTGCGCAGCCGGGCCACCAGCCCGGCCGGCTCGCCGGCCGGCGCGAGGGCGCACGCCGCCGACTCGCGGAGCACGGGGTCGGTCGACGGCCCGTCGGTCCCGACGACCGGCAGCCCGTGCGCCAGCGCGGCAACGACCGTCGTCCGCCGCGTGGACACGCCGTCGACCAGCGGCGCGAGGAAGAGGTCGCTCGACGCGAGCAGGGCGGAGACGGCCGCCACGGGCTGATGATCGAGGACCTCCACGGTGTCGGGCGGCAGGCCGCACCGGCGCGCGCAGAAGTCGACGATCTCGTCGCGCGCGCGTCCCACCCAGCGCACCCGCACCCGCTCCCCCTCGCCGCGCGCCCATGCGCCGACGGCCGCCACCGCCTCGGCGCTCATGGCGGCCGGCTGGCCGAAGAGCGTGCACACGACCGGGCGGCGGGCGGCGTCCGTCCGGGGCGGGACCGCGGCCGCGCCCGGCAGGATGTTGGCGCCGACCGGCACGAGCGCGATGCGGCGCCGCTTCCAGAACAGCAGGCGCCGCAGCCGCCGATCGGTCAGGCCGATCGTCGTCACGACGTGCGAGGTCAACGCGCCCGCGACGGCAATCACGAGCGGCAGCACCACGCGGCCCGCCACCCTTCGCACCGACGCGGCCGCCGGCACCGCGTACTCGTGAACGGTGACGGCCGCCTGGCGCCCGCCGGCCCGCACCGAGGCCAGCCACAGCAGCAGCCAGAGCGAGTCGATCCGTCCGACGTAGAGCTGCGGCACGTACTGCACGAGCGGCGTGGCGTCGGCGAACGGCGACTCCCGCCGGCGCCGCCACAGATCGCGCCAGCTGGCGACCTCGAGACGGCCGACCTCGGGAACCACGTCACCTGCCGGCGTGCCCGGCGCCGGCAGGCCGACGAGCCACGCGGGCGCCGTGGTCGAGAGCGACGCGGCGAGCCGGGCGGCGTAGTCGGCGACGCCGTCGAACCGGCCGGGCGACGTCGGGCAGATCACCAGGTAGCCGCTCATGGCGCGCACGGCGCCGGGTGCCGCGGGGCGCCCGCCGCCCGCCCCTCGTACGCGGCGAAGCAGCGCGCGACGACGGCCGGCCAGGTGAAGCGGTCGAGCACGGCCGCGCGCGCGCGGCGTCCCATCTCGGCCGCCTCGCCCGGATGGGCGCGCAGCCAGAGAATCTTCTCGCGGATGGCGCCGGGGTCGTTCGGCGGCACGATGAACCCCGTCACCCCGTCCTCGACGATCTCGGGCAGCGAAGCGACGCGCGTCACGATGACGGGCGTGCCGCAGGCCATCGACTCGAGCACGACCAGGCCGAGCAGCTCGGGCTGGCGGCTGTGGCGCCCGTCGCTCGCGTCGTACACCGACGGCAGCACGGTGACGAGCGCGGTGCGGTAGCGCTCGACGAGCGTGGGGTCGTCGGTGTCGGTCTCGAAGGTGACGGCGCGGCCGGCGGCCAGCGTCTCGAGCCGCGCCAGGAAGCGCGGGTCGTAGGGGCGTCCGACGAGGCGCAGCGGCGCGCCGGGAGGCATCGCCTCGACGAGGTAGTCCACGCCCTTGTGCGGCAGCAGACGTCCGACGAAGAGCGTGTCGCCGGTCCGCGGACCGGGGCCTGGCGAGAAGCGGGCGGTGTCCACGCCGCCCCAGATCACCTCGAGCCGCGCCGGCCGCCGCGCGGCCGGCGCCGCCGCCCAGAGGCGGCGCGAGTAGTCGGAGATCAACAGCAGGCCGTCGGCGCCGCGCAGCAGCGGCAGCGCCTTGGACAGGGCCCAGCGGTGCCCGCCGCCGAGGTCGGTCACGAACGCCTTCCGCCGGAAGATCCGCGCCGCCACCAGCGCGGCGTCGGTGCTCAGCGTGAACGGCTGGTGGCAGTGCACGACGTCGGCGTCGCGCACCAGCCGCGCGAACCGCGGCGAGAGCGGGTTGGTCGCCAGCCGTCCGGCCCCCGGCAGCGGGAACCGCCGCAGGATCTCGATCCGCAGAGCGCCCTCGCGCCTCGACTCGCGGCGCGCCCCGAAGCTGACCCAGGTGACCTCCGCCTGCTCGGCCGAAGCCCGCGTCAGCTCGCGCACGTAGCGCTCGGCGCCGCCGACGAACGAGCCGTCGCCGAACCAGGTCGGCGAGACGTGGAGCAGCTTCACTTGACAATCTCGAGCTCGAACCAGAGGTACCACGCCGGAAAGATCCAGACGAGGTGCTCCTCGTAGAACCGCGGGAACCGGTTGGCCAGCCACGACACGTGCAGGTTCTTGTAGCGGCCGTAGAAGCGGAGGCGCCGGCCGGCCATCCGGAACCGCGCCTCGGTGTAGAAGCCCCACTGGTTCCCGCCCGTGAAGTAGTCGAACGAGAAGTAGCCGAGATGGTGGCGGTGGGTGGGATCGGTGAACGAGTTCGCGCAGGAGAAGTGCGGCGTCATGATGTGGAGACGCGCGCCCGGCCGGCCGATGCGGTGGAACTCCTCCATCGCGCGCACGACGTCGGCGAGGTGCTCGATCACGTCCTTGCACACGATGGTGTCGAAGCTGTCGGTCTCGAACGGCCACGGGTAGCGGTCGAGATCGTGCACCACGTCCGGATTCGTCGCCGCGACGCGGTCCACGGTGACCGCGCCCGGCGCGCTCCGGTCGCGGCCGGCGCCGACGTCGAGCACGCGCGGGTTCGTCCCGTTCATCCGACCTCCTGACCCGCGCCCGCCTCCGCCCGCCCGTCGGCGTACGCGGTCAGACACGATCGCGCCACGGCGTCCCAGGTGAAGCGCGCCAGCACGCGCGCGCGCCCCTCGGCGCCCATCCGCGCGGCCAGCTCCGGATGCGCCCGCAGGTGCTCGAGGCGGGACCGAATCGCGGCGGGATCGTTCGGCGGCACCACGAAGCCGGTCACGCCGTCCTCGACCAGCTCCGGCAGCGACGCCACCTCGGACACGATGACCGGGGTGCCGCACGCGAGCGATTCCAGCACGACCAGCCCGAGCAGCTCGGGCACCACCGTCTGCGATCCGTCGAACGCGCGGTAGACGGACGGCAGGACCGTCACCATCGCGCCGCGGTAGAGATCGACCAGCTGCTCGTCGGTGACCTCGTCCAGGAACCGGACGGGCCGGCCGTTGGCGAGGTCCCGCAGCCACCGCGAGTAGCCGGCGTCGGAGTGACGCCCGGCCACGGTGAGCCGGAGTGGCGGCTCGATGGCCTCGACGAGGTAGTTCACGCCCTTGTGCGGCAGCACGCGCCCCACGAAGAGCACCTCACCGGGACGCTTCGGGCCGCCTCCCGGCGAGAAGCGCGCCGTGTCGACGCCGCCGTAGATGACGTCGAGGCGATCGGGACGCTGCGCCCGCGGCATGTCGTACCAGAGGCGGCGCGAGTAGGCCGACAGCAGCAGCATCCCGTCGATCCCGCGCAGGATGGGCAGGTAGCTGGTCGGGGCGTAGGCGTGACCGCCGCCGAGATCCGTCACGAACGTACGCCGGCCGAGCGCGCGTCCGAGCACCATCGCCGCCGCCGTCGCGAAGGTCGCCGCCTGGTGCGCGTGCACGACGTCGGCCCATCGCACGAGCCCCGCGAACCGCGCGCGCAGCGGGTTGGCGGCCAGCGGGTTCCGGCGCGCCGTCCAGCCGGCCGGCAGGCGCTCCAGCGCCAGGGGTCCGTCCCTCGACGCGCGCCGCGCGTCGCCAAAGGTGAGCAGCACGACGTCGGCCCGCGCGGCCATGGCGCGCGCCAGCTCGAACGCGTAGCGCTCGCCGCCCCCGAAGATCGCCCCGTGCCCGAATTCCGTGGGCGACACGTGGAGGACCTTCACGCCGTGACCACCTGCCCGGCGCAGCGGCGCTCGACCATGCCCGGCAGCACGGCCTGGCAGCAGTGCATCGCGCCCTTGAGGACCGTGTCGATGTACTGCCGGTACTCGTCCCAGGTGTGATCGAGGAAGCCCTTCATGGGCACCTCGCCCGGAAGCGTGAACGCCAGCTCATGCCCCCTCCGCCCCCGTCAGGATGGTCCGATAGAACCGCCGCACCTCGCGCCCGAAGTCCGGGTAGCCGAGGCCGCGCACCGCCGCCGGCGCCGCCGCGCTCATCCGCTCGAGCAAGGCGGGGTCCGCCGCCAGCGCGCAAAGCGCTTCGCGGATCTCGCGCGCGGAGCCCGGCTCGACCAGGAAGCCGTTCACGCCGTGCTGCACCAGCTCGGACGCGCCCGCGCCCCGGCTGGCGATCACCGGACGCCCGCTCGCGAGCGCCTGGGGAATCACCAGCCCGTAGCCGTCCTCGATCGCCGGGTGCACGACGACGCTCGCCGTCCCGTAGGTGTCGGCCACCGGCTCGCGGGTCACGTCGGCGACGACGACGCGCACGCGGTCGACGCGTGCGGCGCGATCGACCAGCCGCCGCGACTGGCGTTCGCCCGTGCCGCCGACGAGCACGAGCTCGGCGCCCGGCAGGTCGGCGTCGGCGAAGGCGTCGAGGAGGTAGTGGACGCCCTTGCGCGGCTCGATCGACGACACGGCCATGACGCGGAACGGCCCGTCCGCGACGGGCTGCGGCCGGAAGTGATCGAGGTCCACCGCGGGACGGATCGTGACCAGCCGCTCCCCGGGCACCCCGCGCTCGACGAAGGTGCGGCGGGCGAGCTCCGAGGTGACGCGGATCCGGTCGGCCAGCGCGATCTCCCGCAGCGCGCGTCGCCGCATGCCAGGATGGACGAAGGACGGTCCCGTGAAGCCCAGGCGCCGGTGCTCGGCCTCGAGCGCCGAGGCGAGGTGATCGATGTGCGTGTTGAGGCTCGTCAGCACGAGCGCCCGCGCGCGCCCGCGCGCCCGCTCGAAGGTGAGCCGGCACTGGCCCATGACGCCGTCGACGAGATCCACCGCGCCCAGCCGCCGCGCCACCCGCTGGTCGAAATCGACGTCGGCAAGCAGCGTGAGCCAGTCCACGCGTCGCCGCAGGACCGGCGCGCGGCGCAGCGCCGAGAACACGAGCCGCCGGCCGCTCCGCCGGAACGGCAGGGCCACGTCGCGGGCGTCGCCGGGCCGGCCCTGCCGGCAGAACACGCGCGCTGCGGGCAGCGGATCGAGCGCGCAGGCCATCTGGCGCAGGAACTCGCCCTGGCCGCCGGCGCCCCAGACCGCGTTCGCCAGGAACGCCACCCGGTACCGATCCGCCGCGTCGTCCGAGCCGTCCACCATGGCTGTCAGTCTTTCGATCCGATCGCGCCGATCGAGAGGTCCTCCATCGCCCGCTGCTCGATCGCCGTCTCCGATTGGGCCGGGCGCGCCCGGCCGCGCGCCCGCCAGAAGTAGATCTCGACCGCGACGACCTGCCCGACGAGCACCACGACGTAGGCCCAGACGGTCGCCCAGGCCGCGCCGACGAACCCGAAGCGCGGAATCCACAGCAGGTTGAGGGTCACGTTGACGACGGTGGCGACCGCCCAGATCGCGAGGCTCGCGCGCTCCCAGCCGATCGTGACCAACGCGAAGCCGGCCGATATCGCGGTGAAGATGCACGCCGTCGACCAGATGAGCACGCGCAGCCCGGAATACGCGGCCACGAAGTCGGCGCCGAACATCAGGCGCAGCAGGGTCGGACCGGCCCACGTGACGGCCAGGGCGATCGGCAGCGCCAGCGCGCCGAGGCCGAGCGCGCTCCGGCGGTAGAGGCGCCGCAGCGACCCCACGCCCGCCGTCGACGCACGCGCCATCAGCGGGTAGAAGGCGACCATCATCATCTGCGGCACGCGCTCGAGCAGGTTGGTCACCTTGTAGGCCGCGCCGTAGAGCCCCACCTGATCGAGGTTCGCCATCCGCTCGAGCATCAGGAAATCCACGCGGTTGACGGCGGCCACCAGTACCCCGGCCAGGCCGATCGGCAGGCTGGACTTGAGCACGGTCGCCCAGAGCCGCGTGTCCACGTGCCAGACCGGCCGCACCAGGCGCCCGGCCAGCCACCAGGTGAGGACGATGCCCACCAGCTCGCCGGCCGCGAGCACCGACGCCACGCCGAGCAGCCGGCCGCCGGCCCACACGACGGCGAGGACCATCGCGAGGTTGGCGATGCGCGAGCCGATCTCGACCACGGCGCCGTACTCGAACTGGAGCTCCGACTGGAAGATCGTCGCCGGCAGCCGCAGCGCGTTGAGCGGCACGACCAGCGAGAAGACCGCGAGCGGCCAGGCCAGGCCCGCGGGGAACCGCATCCACGCGATCGTGGCCCACGCGAGGACGAGCATCACCGTCCCGAGCAGCAGGCGGAACGACAGCATTCCGCCGATGACCTCGGCCGCCCGCGCCGGCGTCTTCGAGATCTCCCGCACGACCACCGTGTTGACGCCGAGGTCGTTCAGGGCGAGGAAGAAATAGATGAAGGCGAAGAGGTAGTTGAAGCCCCCGAAGCCGTCAACGCCCAGGTGTCGCGCGAGCACGAGCGCCGTCACGACGCCCGTGACCAGGGCCACGCCCTGCGTGCCGGCCTGCAACACGAAGTTCCAGGCCAGCAGGCCCGAGACGCTCGACCGGAAACGGTCCGTCCGGATCATGAAGCGGTCCCCGACGCGGCGTCGCGGTAGATCGCCAGCAGGCGCTCGAGGTGCGTCGCGGCGCCGAACTCGCGCTCGACGCGGGCCCGGCCGCCGGCGCCGAGCGCGGCCGCGCGCGCCGGGTCGCCCAGCAGCTCGGAAATGGCGTCGGCGAGCGCGCCGACGTCGCCCGCGGGCACGAGCGTGCCGGTCTCGCCGTCCGCGAGCCACTCGGGGACGCCGCCCACGGCGAACCCGACGACCGGCCGCGCGTGCGCCATGGCCTCAAGTCCGACGATGCCGAACGGCTCGGGCCAGAGGGAAGGCAGCGCGACCAGCGCCGCGTCGCGGTGGCACCGCGCGACGGTGACGCGATCGACCCAGCCGAGGAGCCGCACGCGGTCGCCCAGGCCGAGCCGCCGCACGACCGCCTCGGCGCGGGGCCGATCGCCGCCGTCGCCCGCGACCAGCAGCTTCCACGGCCGCGCCACACGCGCCAGCGCGGCCAGCAGCACGTGCAGCCCCTTCTCGCGCACCAGCCGGCCGCTGAAGAGCACGGTGTCGAGACTCGCCGGCGGCGGCGAAGAGGCGGGCGGGCGCGTGAAATACGGCAGCGTGCGCACCTGACCGGCGTCGTAGCCGGTAGCCAGGGCCTGGCGGCGCACGTACTCCGACGCCACGATCAGCGCGCGATAGCCGCGGTTGTGGCGGTTGGCGTCGGCGGCGCGGCGGTACAGGTGCCAGAGGACCGCCGGCCGCTTGTCGAGCAGGCAGCGCTTGTAGGCCATGCGCGGCAGGCACAGCACCCCGGTCGGATGGCTGCATGCGCGCCCGGTCGCGTGGTGGTATTTCGTGTTGCTCGGACAGAAGTCGAACACGTGCAGCGTCTTCACCGTGGGATAGCGACGGCGGACCTCCGCCTCGAGCGGGAAGTTGTTGCACGCCTGCACGTGCACCGCATCGGGCCTGAACCGCTCGAGCGCCTCCAGGACGGCGCGCGCGCCGGCCTCGCGGCCGGGCGACGCCGCGTACTCGGCGTAGTGCTCGGCGAGCGTCTCGGTCACGCCGCCCGTCGCGACCGGCGCGTGCGGGTCCGCGTGCACGACGTGCACGGCGTGGCCCGCCACAGCGAGGGCGAGGCCCAGGTCGCGCACGTACGACACCACCCCGCCGTTCTCCGACCAGTCCGCCGTGAGCTGCGCGATGCGCATGATCACCGTGTGGGCGTCCGAGCGGCCGCGCGAGGACGAAGAGCGCCGGACGCCGTGTCTTCCGGCAGGACCGTCACGGATCACGCCGGACTCGAACGGCGGCCGCCGAGGGATGGACCGCAAGCACGTCGGTCTGGAGGTCCGGCGGGAACGCCTCGAGCTGCGCGGCGGGAACGGAAACGCCGTTCACCTCCAGCGCGACGCGCGCCCGTGCCGGGACCCGCCGCAGGTCCTGGGCCTTGACGAAGAACAGGTCGAAGCCGGCGGCGCGCAACGACGACAGCGTCGCCTCCGGCGTGCGGCCCTGCCGCGCCAGGTTGAGCGTCGACACTTCGACGTAGGCGGCGGCGATTTGGCCAGACTCGAGGCTGCGGGCGGCACCCGCGAGCGCCTGCGGCTCGAGGCCCTCGATGTCCATCTTCATGAGCGGCACGCGCGCGATGCCCCGCGACTCGAGGTACTCGTCGAGCACGACGTTGGCCACCTCCTCGCTGCCCTCGTCGGAGATGTAGGAGCCGCCGAGCTCCTCGTGCACCACGCGCAGACGGGACACGCCGGCCCGGTCGGTCACGCAGCCGTGCACGACGGTGATGGACTCACCGGGATGAACCGCCGCCGATCTCCGCAGGAGCGCGCAGAGCCGTTCGTTGGCCTCCAAGAGATGGACGTCCAGGCTGGCGGTGCCGGCCAGGGCCCGGATCAGGCCGAACGCACAGAAGCCCATGTTCGCGCCCACGTCGAGAAAGGTCCCGCCGCGGACGAGAAACGGGGTGGTGATCGAGAAGAACTCGGGGTCGTACAGGCCGGCGAGCATGTACGCCCGCGGAAACGGATCCGAGATGTCCGCGATCACCCGGGCGCCGCCGTTGAAGCGCACGTCCTGGACAGCCGAACCCGGCGACAGCCACAACAGCGCCCGCACGAGCCGGTGCCGACGCAACGGCGCCGGCAGGGCTCTCACGAGGCGTACGATGTTCACAGATTAGGAGCCGGTGCGGGAGCGCCCGGGCCCGGCGCTCTCAGAAGTAGCGCTGCGGGACCTCGATCGTGTCGTTCGGCTGGACCAGGTCCGTCATCTTGACCTTGATCTCCTTGCGCTCGCCGTTGACCAGACGGATGATCTTGATGCGCCCGCTGGCCCCGCGCTCGGTGATGCCCCCGGCCTTCGACAGGGCGATCAGCACCGTGGTGCCCTGCTCCCACACGTAGGTGCCGGGGCTCCTGACGTAGCCGATCACGAAGAACACATCGGCCTTCGGCACGAAGATCGTGTCGCCGTCCTTGATGGTGACGTTCGGCGTCCGGCCGTTCTGCAGGTCGTCCAGGTTGATGCGCGCGACGACCACCGAGGCGGTGTCGTCGGAGGGATCGACGGGGCCTGTCGTGACCGCCGGGTTCTTCGGCCGCCTGACGAGCACCTCGGTGCCCGCGCTCGTCGTCGCCCCGCCCGCCTCGGAGAGCGCCTCGAGCAGCGTCAGGTCGCCCTGGATCGTGTGCTTCCCGGGCTGGCGCACCTCGCCGATGATGAAGACGCTCTGGCTCCGGAACTGCTCCACCAGCACGGTGACCTGCGGGTCGCGCAGGTAGCCGGCCTCGAGCCGCTTCGTCAGCTCGTCCTGGATCTGGCGGACCGTCTTGCCGCCGACCTGCACGTGCTCGATCATCGGGAAGTTGATGCTGCCGTCACTTTGCACCGTGTAGCGGCCGGTGAGCGTGGGCTCGTTGAAGACCGTGATGCTCAGCACGTCGTGAGGACCGACGACGTAGTCGTTCGACACGGGCTGCTGGGCCGTCAGCACGAGCACGCTCGACAGGGCCAGGACGAGGACGAGAATGGCTCTACGCATGGTCAGAACTCGTAGGTCAAGGACGTGAAGTAGCGGGTACCCTGGTACCGCCGGGCCGTCACCGGCGAGCGCCGCCGGATGCGCTCGACGTCGAAGCCCAGGCGGGGCGCGCCGAACCGGAAGCCGACGCCGGCGCCGTATTCGTCGATGCGGTCGGTGCGGGCGAGCGCCTGGCCGGCCAGGGGGCTGTAGTCGAGCCAGTCGCGGCGTCCCCGCGCGACCACCTCGAACGGCCCGACGATCCGCTGGCTCGCCGACACGGAGATGTTCGTCTTCACGTAGTACGGATACAACGGCTCGAACGAGTACGAGACGTCACGGCTCGCGATCAGGCCGAAGCGGGTGCTCGAGAGCAGCCGGGCCGACAGGCCGATCGAGGCCGTCACGCCCCTGAAGTCGGCGACGCCGGCCGACCGGGCCGTCAGGCTGCGGTAGCCGACGGTCGCCTGCCCGGCGATCAGCGCCTCGGGGTCGAACGAGAGCGAACCCGACACGATGTAGCTGTCCGAGTCGCGGAAGTGGGCATTGTCGAACCGCACCCGCTCGAGCCGCCCCAGCAGCGAGAACGTCGTGAGGGGGGTCAGCTCGAGCTTGAGCCCCACGGTCGCCGCGTCGGACGTGTTGTTGAGCGCCTGGGCGAGATCCACGCCGAGGAACTGTTCGCCCGCGCTGTAGGCCGTCGACGTCCGCCGGACCTCCGTCGTCACCCAGGTGCGGCTGGCGATGCCGAACTCCGCGCCCGCCGCGTACAGCGGCACCGAGCGCCGCGCGCGGATGTCGATCTCGTCGCCGGACCGCGAGCGCGTCTTCGACGCTTCCGCCTGGACCCACGGCCGGAACCGGTTCCAGAGGAGCTCGAACCGGCCGTTGATCGTGCCGTTCACCGAGCGTTCGCTCCTGAGTCGCCGATACCAGACGTACTCCGTTCGGTCGACGACGGTCAACCGCGCCGGCCCCACCGCGAAGCCGGTCAGCAACGCCGGGACGATCGTGATCGTGAAGTCCCGTTCCGGCTGGTCGCTCGAGTTGAAGACGTTCGTGTCGATGCCGGCGTCGGTGATGCTGAGGGTCGGCTGCAGGAAGAAAGGCCCGATCCTGATGCGCGCGTTCCTGGCCGGGTCGGTGGGCAGCGGCGCCTGGGCGAAGCCCGACGCGGCCAGCGCGATCCAGGCCAGGAGCGCGAGCGCGAGAGCACGACCGAACGAGGCGGGCGGGACGGTCGGCGACTGAGGCATGTCTAGTTGGTCACCTTGACCCGGGGAATCTTGAGCTGCCGGGCCTTGCGATAGAGGTTCGTCCGCTGGATTCCCAGGGTCTTCGCGGCGTCGCCCATCCGCCAGCCGTGCTGCCGGAGCACCGCCGCGATGTACTCACGCTCGAACTCCCGCCGCGCGTCGCGCAGGCAGCCGTAGCGCATGGGCGCCAACGGCCGGTCCAGCCGGATCTGGCCGAGGACGTCCTCGACCCGCAAGGCCGAGGCCGGCGCCCGGCGCGCCAGCGCCTCGACGAGTTCGGTCAGCTCCCTGAGGTTGCCGTCCCACGGCAGCGCCGCCAGGAACCCGAGCGCCGCGCCCGTGAAGCGCAGCGCCGGGCGATCGGCCCCGTCGCCCCTCGACACCGCCAGGTGGCGGGCGATCGCGCCGATGTCCTCCGGGCGCAGGCGCAACGGCGGCACGTCGATCCGCAGCGCCGACAGCCGGCGGAAGAGATCGGCGCGGAACGCGCCGTCGTCCACGTCGGCGTCGATGGCGGGCGCCGCGCTCGCCAGCAGCCGCACCCGGACCGGCACCGACCGGCCGTGGCCCGCCGTGCGGTCCTCGCCGTCACGGACCGCCCGCGCCAGGCGCGCCTGCACCGCCGCCGGCAGATCCGTTACGTGCTCCAGGAACAGCGTGCCGCCGCGGGCGGCCAGCAGCCCGCCAGCCGAGCCGAACAGAGATTCCTCGACGCCGCGCCCCGCCGCGGCGCAGTCCACGGCCACGAACGGCGCGGCCGGCGGCGAGCCGAGCGAATGGATGGCCCGCGCGACGGCCTGGGCATCGAGGCCCGGCTCGGTGACGATCAGGGCGCGCGCGTCGGGCGCGGCGGCCTGACGGGCCACGTCGCGCGCCCGGCGGGCGGGCACCGACCCGCCCAGCAGCTCCGGCGGCCAGGAGGCACGGACTGCGCCGCGACCCGGCGCGCCGTCCACCGGCGTTGGTGTTGACTGCGGCAATGTACGGTCCTCTATGCGACTCGCGCAAATGGACGCGAGCGCCGGATGGCGCCGCCGCGGTGGGACGGCGCCCGCGAGCCCACGGGACAGCTTCGCCCCCTCAGTCACAGGGGACTGCCGGTCCATGTTTCGGCTCGAGACGTGCTGGCCTATCGTGACAGTGCCTGGATGGCGGGTCAATAAAGATACAGAGCTGGAGCCAGTTCGATACACCACGGCCTGCCGAGTCGGGTCGATTCACATAACTGCTTATTAATCAGTTAGTTGGTGGCTCGCTTCGGTCCGTCGCCGGCCTGGGGGGGGCCGGCACACGAGACGGCTGATGGCGGGCGCCAGCGCGGCCTCGGCGCCGATCGCCTCGCCGTGCCGCTCGAGATGGGTGTAGCCGAGGGCGGCCAAGTCGCCGAGCAGGTCCTCCGGACGGCGGCCCAACTGGCGGAGCAGGGTGTTGTGGAGCTCAAGGAAGACGACCGGCCGGAGGCGGCCGAGCGTCGCGCGGCCGCCCTCGATGACCTCCGCCTCGTAGCCCTCCACGTCGATCTTCACGTGCGTCGGTTCCCACCCGACCCGCTCGACGAGCGCGTCCAGGGTCGTGGCCGCGAGGCCGGCGGTGTCGGGGCGGACGTCGGCGGGCCTGATCAGCTGGTACATCGTGCCCGCGCCCCCGTCGAGCAGCCGGACCTGGCCGCCGCGCGCGCCCAGCGCGCCGGTCTCGACGCGGACGCGGTCGGCGGCGCCGGCCAGCGCCAGGTTGGCGCGCAGCACGCGGCGGGCGTGGCGCGAGGGCTCCACGGCAATCACGCGGCCGGCCGGGGCGTGGTGCAGCGCCGCGAGGGTGAAGAAGCCGACGTGGGCGCCCACGTCGACGAGCGTCATACCCGGGCGGCAAGCACGGACGAACCCGTCGAGCTCGAGCCGGAACTCCTCCTCCTCCCGGTGGATCTCGAACACGATGCGACTGGTGGGATGGCAGCGAACGCGCCAGCCCGGCGTGACGTCCACGGTTTCGGCGAGGCCGCAGCGGTAGCGCGCCTCGTGCCACGCCCACCGCAGCGTCGGGCCGGGCGCCCGAAGAGCATTGACCAGCCCGCGGGGCACCGCCCGGCGAAGCACGCGCCTGACGCTCGGGTGCATGACGGACTCAGTCTGCCGACACCGGGGCCGGGACGATATCAGTCGGACACGGCCAGCTCGCCCGGCACAATGGGGCGGGTGCGGGGCAGGAGGCCGCGCCTGGCGAGGTTGCCGACGTACGCCAGGATGCCGACGAACACCGCGAGCTTGAAGGCGTCCGCCGTCCTGGTGTGCGGCAGCACGCGCCAGAGCAGCCAGAGCACCGGCTGCGCGATGCACACGGCCCAGACCGAGCCGTAGAAGTACCGCCGCTCGTGGCCTTCGTTCTTCGTGGACGGCAGCACGCGCGGCAGCCGCCCGACCAGGCCGAGGAGCCAGATCGCGCCCGCCATCGGGAAGTACGCGGCGTCGTACATCTGGCGCAGGCGCCACTCACCCGTCACGATGGCCCACGCGAGCCCGGCGGCGTTCAGCACCGCGAAGGTGACGACCGCGCTCCAGGCGAACGTGTAGCAGACGCGGCGATAGAGCGGGTTCGGCTTGTCCTCGGTGAACCGGATGATGTACGGGCGTGGCTCCACGCCGGGCAGGCGCCCGCGCAGCCCGGCGATCCCCGTGCCGACGAGCACCGCGCCCAGCCAGAGCGCCATGCGGTAGTCGAAACCGTGCTCGAACAGATCGAAGGTGAGCGGGCCGGGCGCGATGAAGAAGACCCAGATCCAGATCGGCCAGTGATACAGCCGGTAGCTGACCTTGTTCCGCTCGCGGATGCGGCGATCGGCGGCGAACTCGACGCGCTCGGCCTGTCCGTGCGCCCGCTCGTAGGACGGCGGCAGGATGGGCGCGAGCACCTTGTCGAGACCGGTCGGCGCCTTCGGGCGCGGGTCGGCCTCGGAATCGTGGGACTGGCTGCTCACAACAAGCCAGTATACACAGTCATCGCCCGCGCTCGAATGCCGCGTGAGCTTCGGCCGCGTCGCACGCGCCCGTATAATGGCCCGGTTCAACTGGCGCGCCATGACGACTCCCGCCCACGCGGCGCCGTCGCTCGGCCGGCTCATCCGCCGGGATGCCCGGATCCTGGCCTGGCTGTTCGCGGCGCTGCTCTCGGTGCTCGCGTTCACCAACGCCGGCTTCGACACGAGCGAGGGGGACTCCGCGCTCGCCGCGCACCTCCTGGCGACCGGCACGCTCGGCTCGCCGGAACCGCTCGGCGCCATCTACGCGCGCGGGCCGGACGGGCTCTACTACCCCTCGCACGACCTCGGCGCGACGTTGCCGCTGGTGCCGGTCGTCGCCCTCGGACGCGCGCTCGCGAGAGCGTTCCCCGGCGTGGGCGGCCATCGCCTGACGCCCTTCCTGCTCTCGTTCCTCCCGGGCGTCTACATCGCGCTCGCGGGCGTCGCCCTCTTCGCGGCGGTGCGATGGGGATTGGACGAGGACGCGCCCACCGCCGTCGCGACGGCCGCGCTCGGCGTGTTCTGCACGATCCTCTGGCCGTACTCGCGGAACCTCTTCGAGGGCGTCCTGGCGACGGCCTTCACCACGTGGCTGCTGGCGCTGCTGCTCGCCGCCCGCGCGACGGAGGGCCCGGGCGCGGCGCTCCTGGCCGGCGCCTGCCTCGGGTACGCCGCGATGACGCGCATCGTCAGCCTGCTGTTCGCGCCGGCCGCCGTCGCGTGGCTCGGCTGGGTGGCCTGGCGGCGGCGCGGGCGATGGGCCGACGCGGCGCGCGCGGCGCTGCTCTTCGGCGTGGCCGCGGCGCCGTTCCTGCTGTGGGAGGCGTACTACAACTGGCTGCGGACCGGGCATCCGCTGGTCACGCCGCTCGCGCTGCCCCAATACGCGGCGAACAACGCCCTGGACGGCAACGTCCTCGTCGGCCTGACGGGATTCGCCGTCAGCCCCGGCAAGGCGATCGTGCTCTTCTCGCCGGCGCTGGTCGCGGCGCTGTGGGGCCTGCGGACGTTCTGGCGCGAGCGCCCCGCCGAGACATGGCTCGCCGGCGGCGTCGTCGTGCCGTTCCTGGTGGTGCACGCCGCGCTTCGGGACTGGAGCGGCGACTGGGGCTGGGGCGCCCGGTACGCGATCCAGATCGTGCCGTGGCTGCTGCTCCCGGCCGTCGTCGTGGTCCGCCGCGCGCTGGGGCCCTCGCGCGCCGGCCGGCGGTGGCTCGGCCTGCTGGTGGGCGCGAGCCTCGTCGTGCAGCTCGGCGCGCTCGTCGTCAACTGGCACTACCGCTACATGTACCTGGCGCAGACGGGACGCATGGGGCCGCAGGTCGTGTGGAGCGTATCCGGATCCCAGCTGACCGACGCGCTCGTGAGCGCGGGCCGGAACCTGTCGCGCCTGGCCGGCCGCAGCCTGCCGTACGACGTCGTCGGGGGCGCGAGCCCGCTGAACGTCGAGGCGTCGAACACGTTGAACGTGTGGTGGCTGACCGCCGTGCGCGCGGGGGCGCCGGCGTGGGCGGCGGCGCTCGCGGCGCTCCTGCTCCTCGCCGCCGCCGCCGTGTCGTGGCGGCGCGTGCTGCGGCTCGCGCGCGCGCCCGCTCAGTAGCGCGCGAGCGCGCGCGCCGCGCGCTCGATCTCGGCCTCGGAGACCAGGACGACCTCCTCGAGCGGCGGCGAGTACGGGACCGGCGTGTCGAGCGCGCCGAGCACGCGCACCGGTGCGTCGAGCCACTCGAACGCTTCTTCCTGGATCACGGCCGCCAGGCTCTCGCCGATGCCGCCCGTGCGCGAATCCTCGTGCACGATCAGCACCCTGCCGCAGTGCCGCGCCACGGCCAGGAGCGCCGGCCGGTCGAGCGGCGCGAGGCTCCGCAAGTCGAGCACGCTCGCCTCGATGCCGTCGGCGGCGAGGCGGTCGGCGACCCGCAGCGCGGCGTGCACGTAGGCGCCGTAGGAGACCAACGCGAGATCCGGGCCCGCGCGGCGGAGCGCCGCGCGGCCGATCGGGAGCGGCGCCGGCGCGGCGTCGTCCAGCGCCTGCCGGATGCGCGGGTCGCGGTAGAGCGCGATGTGCTCGTAGTAGAGCACCGGGTCCGGGTCGGCCACGGCGGCCGCCATGAGGGCGCGCGCGTCGGCGGGCGTCGAGGGCACGACGATCTTGAGGCCCGGCGTGCGGTAGAACCACGGCTCGGTGTTCTGGCTGTGGTACGGCCCGGCGTGGCGCAGGCCTCCCCACGGCATACGCACCACCATCGGCACCGACCCGCCCCACCGGTAGCGGATCTTGGCGGCGTTGTTCACGAGCTGGTTGAAGCCGGTGGCCACGAAGTCGTTGAACTGCATCTCGCCGATCGGCCGCAGGCCCGCGAGCGCGGCGCCCACGCACACGCCGAGCACGGCGCCCTCGGCGAGCGGCGAGTTGAGGATGCGCTCGCCGAACTCCTCGAGCAGCGGCCGGAGCAGCAGGAACGCGTTGCCATAGCGGCCGCCGACGTCCTCGCCGTAGACGAGCACCCGCGGGTCGGCGCGCAGCGCGTCGCCGACGCCCAGCATCACGGCCTCGAGGAACGTGCGGCCGTGCCGGTCGAAGGGCGGCGCCGCCTCGACAGGCGGCAGCCCTGCGGCGCGCACCCCCGCCCCGCGCGCGTCGAGCGGCTCCACGCGCACGCGGGGCGCCTCGCCCGCGAGCACGCCCTGGCCGGCCAGCGCGGGGTCGGGCCACGGCGCGTCGATGACGGCGCGCGCCTCGGTCTCGACGATCCGGTCCGCCTCCGTCTTCAGCCGCGCCAGCTCGCCGGCGTCGACGACGCCCGCCGCCTCGAGCCGTTCCGCGTAGCGCGCGATCGGGTCGCGCGCCGCCCAGTAGGCGTAGCGCTCGCCGTCCACGTAGCCCTGCTCGGACGGTGCGGGGTACTCCCACGCGGGCTGGGGGTCCTTGCCGAGGTACAGCATGTCGTCGTGATGCGCGTGGCCGCACATCCGCATGGCGACGAGCTCGAGGAGCGTGGGGCCGAGCCCCGCGCGCGCCCGCTCGGCCGCCCACGCGAAGGCGGCGGCCACCGCGTCGGGGTCCGTGCCGTCGATCGTCACGCCGGGGATGCCGTAGCCGGCGGCCTTGTCGGCGAACACGCGCACGGCCGACTGCTCGGTCACCGGCGTCGAGAGCGCCGTCTGGTTGTTCTGGAGGCAGAAGATCGCCGGCAGCCGGCGCGCCGCGCACGCGTTGATGGCCTCGTGCCACTCGCCGAGCGACGAGCCGCCCTCGCCGATGAACGAGACGGCCACGCGGCCGTCGTCCTCGCGCGCGAAGGCCAGCGCCACGCCGGCGATGGTCAGCGTGCCCACGGCCAGCGGCGCCGTCGCGGGCAGCACGCCCCACGCCCAGTCGCCCACGTGGAGGTCCTTGCCGTCCATCGGCGGGCCCGCCTTCGCCATCTGCGCCGACAGGACCTGCCGGACGGCCTCGCCCGCCGCGTCGGGCCGCATCGCCAGCGCCACGCCGAGATCGCGGATCACCGGCGCGACCACGTCGCCGCGCCACGCGCCGTCGGGCGCGCGATGGGCCGGCCCGCGGCGCAGCCGCAGCGCCGCCGCGTAGATCGCCTCCTGTCCGAGCGACCGGAAGCCCTTGCCCTGGAACGAGACGTCCTTGTAGCGGACGTCGCCGCCGGTGAAGAAGGACTTCAGCCGGTTGTCGGTCGCGCGCGTCAGCACCATGCCGCGGAGGATCTCGCGCCGCTCGTCCGGCGTGAGCGACGCCGCAATCGCCTCGCGGCGCAGGAAGCCGTCGCACGCCTCGGCCAGCTCCGCCCGCGCGGCGCGCAGCCGGTCGGCCGCCGCCACCCCGGGCGTCGTCTCGGCGGCGGGCGGCGACAAGTCGGGCCGGGCGGCCAGCGCGTCGCGCAGCCGCGCGCGCAGCGCCTCGATGGACTTCTCGTCGCGGCCGGCCTCCGCGCCGCCCGCCCGGTCGAACGCCTCGAGCGCGAGCGACAGGGCGAACGGGTACCGTTCGGCCACGAACGCGCCGAACCGGGCGGCCACCCCGGCCCCGGCTGGTTGTTTCATGCGTCCCATGCTAGCGGGACCGCGCGCCGCCAGCAAGCGGCGTCAGTCGCAGGGGTTCGGCGTCCGCGCGTAGAATACCCAGGTCATGGAGCCCTTCGACCGCGACACCGTGAGCCCGGCGGCGTTCGTGGGCCGCCTGCTGCTGCTCGCGGCGCTCGCCGTGTGGACGGTGGCCTTCTTCCGGCGGCCGCTCGGCGTGCTCGGCGACTCCTCCCTGCACCTGATCGATCTGGTCTTCCACGAGGCGGGCCACATCATCTTCGCGCCGCTCGGGCGTTTCATGACGATGCTCGGCGGCAGCCTGATGCAGATCCTGGTGCCGCTCGTCTGCGCCGGCGCCCTGCTCGTGAAGAACCGTGACCCGTTCGGCGCCGCCGTGTGTCTGTGGTGGGGCGGCCAGAACTTCCTCGACCTCGCGCCGTACATCGACGACGCGCGGGCGCTCCAGATGGTGCTGCTCGGCGGCCACACCGGCGCCGAGGTGGAGGGGCACGACTGGGAGGCCATCCTGACCCAGCTGGGATGGCTCCACCTCGATCACGCGCTCGCGCGCGACGCGCGCGTCGTGGGCAGCCTGCTGATGGTGGGGGCCCTCGTCTGGGGGGCGAGGGTCCTCTGGCGGCAGCGCGCGCGCCTGGCGTAGCGGCGCCGCTCTATTCGTCGCGCAGCGCGGACATGGGATCCAGCCGGATCGCGCGCCGGGCCGGCCGGATGAGCGCGAGCACCGCGGCGGCCACGAGCACGCCGCCGGCGCTCGCGTAGGCGACCGCATCGGCGGGCGTGACGGCGAACAGCCACGCGCCCATCAGCCTGGCGACGACGAAGGCGACCGGCAGCCCGACGAGCAGGCCGATGCCCACGGCCCCGAGCCCGCCCCCCAGCACGACCCGGACGACGTCGCCGGGCGCCGCGCCGAGCGCGACACGAATCGCCAGCTCGCGCCGACGGCGGGACAGCGTGAACGCCGCCACGCTGTAGAGCCCGACGCCGGCCAGCGCCAGGGTGAAGAGCCCGAGCACGCTGCCGAGCGCCGCGGCCATGCGGAATGGGAAGAGCATCACTCCGAGCACGTCGGTCATCGTGCCGCTCTCGAACACCGCCACGCGCTCGTCGATCGCCCCCACGTCCTCGCGAAGCCAGTCCGCAGCCCGCCCAGGGCGGCCGTCGACACGAGCGACGACACGCAGCAGGCCCGTGTAGCGGGTGGCGAGCGGCCGATACGCGAAGGCCACGGGGGCCTCGCCGAGCGTCTGCACCTTCACGTCCGCGGCCACGCCGACGACGTCGAGCCACGGCGCGTCCTCTCCGCCCAGCCGCAGCCGCCGGCCGATCGGGTCCTCGCCAGGCCAGAGCCGTCTCGCCGCCTCGGCGCTCACGACCGCCACCGGCGCGCCGGCCGCCGTGTCGGCGGCGGTGAAGCCACGGCCGCGCAGGACGGCCACGCCCATGGCGTCGAAGTAGCCGGCGCCGACGTGTCCCATCTGCCCCGGCGCGGAGCGCTCCGCCTCGTCGTCGCCTCCACCGGTGAGCACCGTCGACTGCGACCCGTAGAGGTCGAGCGGAATTCGATCCGTGACCGCGACCGCCCGCACGCCGGGCCGCGCCGCGACCCGGCGCAGCAGCGCCTCGTAGAACGCACGCGCCCGCACCTCGTCGTAGCCGCTGTGGCCCAGGTTGAGCGCGACCAGCGCGGTGTGATCCAGATCAAAGCCGGAGTCCACGGCGCCGGCCCGGCTCACGCTGCGCGTGAAGAGCGCGGCGACGAGCAGCAGCACGAAGGCCGCGGCCACCTGCGGCACGAGCAGCGACAGGCGGAGGTTCCATCGGCGGCGCCGGGCCGGACCGGCGGCGCCCTTGAGGGCCGGAACGAGGTCGAGGCGCGACGACCGCAGCGCGGGCAGCAGACCCATCAACAACGCCGCCAGCCCCGCGAGCCCCGCCGTGTAGGCCGCCACGCGCCCGTCGATCCGCACGTCGAACGAGAGCGGCACGGGCAACGGCGGCTTGAAGCCGACCAGCCACGACGCCGCCCACGACGCCAGCAGCAGGGCGAGGGCGCCGCCGAGCGCCGCGAGCGCGGCGTGCTCGGCGAGCAGCTGGCGCACGATCCGCGCCCGCCCCGCCCCGAGCGCGAGCCGCACCGCGATCTCACGATGCCGGCCGGAGACGTGGACCAGCAACAGGCCGGTGAGATTGACGCAGGCAACGAGCAGCGCCAGTCCCGCCGCCGCCAGGAGCGTCGCCGCGACGGGACCGATGATGCGGTCGGCGTCCGGCATGAACAGCACCGCGTCGCTCGGCACGACGCGAAACCGCCGCCTCTCGTTCGTCGCCGGATGCTCGCGCTCGAGGACGAGCCCGACCGACTCGACCGCGGCCGCCGCCTGCTCGACCGACACGCCGGCGGCGAGGCGCGCCTTGACGAACAGCCACCGCTCGTTCCGCGCGTCCGGCCGGCTGTCGCGGATGGGGCCCATCATCATCGCCGGCACCCAGAGATCCGCCGCGAACCCGCGGACCAGCAGGCCCGTGAACGAGGGCGGCGCGACGCCGACAATCGTGTAGGGACGGCCGTTGAGCGTGAGGCTGCGGCCCACGGCGCCGGGATCTCCGCCGAAGCGCCGCTGCCAGAATCCGTACCCGAGCACGGCGACCGGGGCCGCGCCCGGTGTGCGATCCTCCTCGGGACGGAACGTGCGGCCGACCGCCGGGACGACGCCGAGCACGTCGAAGAAGTTGCCGGTGACGATCTCGCCGAATACCGGCTCGGCGCGGCCGGCGCCCGTGACCGTGCCCATGAAGCCGCCGCAGCCGACGACGCCGTCGAACACGGACACCGACGAGCGGAGGTCGCGGTAGTCGGCGTACGACATCGGGCCGAACCCGGACCCGGTGGCCCGGCTCGTATAGACGTTGACCAGCCGGTGCGGGTCCCGCACCGGCAGCGGCCGCAGCAGCGCGGCGTTGATGATCGAGAAGAACGCGGCGTTGAGACCCAGGCCGAGCGCGAGGGTGAGGACGACGGCGACGGCAAAGCCGGGCCGGCGGACCAGGGCCCGGAGTGCCAGGCGCGCGTCGTGAAGGAAACCGGTCATGGCTGGCTCGTCGGCCCCGGGGGCCGATCCGGTCGAGAATACGCCATGATGGAGCCGGATGTTCCGCGGGGCCGTGCCGCGACGAACCGCGGCCGGCGCCGGCTCGTCTAGGGAACCGTATGGAGCACCTCTGGCAGGACCTGCGGAGCGCGGCGCGCGGCCTGGTCGCCCACCCCTGGCTCGCGGCGCTCGGGGTGGCCACCCTCGCCGTCGGCATCGCCGTGAACACGGTCGTCTTCGCCGTGGTCAACGGCATCCTGCTGAAGGGGCCGGCGCCCGGGGCGGCGGACCGGGACCGGCTGGTGCGCGTCTACACGGGCGCCCGGAGCAACCCGTACGGCGAGACGTCGTACGCGGACTTCGTGGACCTCGGCGCCGGAACCCGCAGTCTCGATCTCGCGGCCGAGGGCTTCCTGCCGCTCGGCGGAGAGCTGAACGGCCGCGCGATCCAGGTCTGGACGCTGTTCGTCTCGCCGAACTACTTCTCCGTCCTCGAGGTCCGGCCGGCCATCGGCCGCCTGCCCGGCGCCGACGACGCGCGCGGCGAGGCGGTGGCGGTCGTGAGCGCGGCCTACTGGCGCCGGGCCCTCGGCGCGTCGCCCGATCTCGCCGGGCGGCGCGTGGTCCTCAACGGCCGCAGCTTCGCGGTGATCGGCGTCCTGCCCGACGGCTTCCACGGCCCCGGCGGCATCTACGTGCCGGACGTGTGGCTGCCGTTCGACGCGGCGCGGACGGCCGGCGTCGCGCCGGGGCTGCTCGGCCGGGAGGAGCGCTGGCTGCGCCTGGTGGGACGGCTGCGGGACGGCGCCTCGATGGCGCAGGCGCAGGCCGAGATCCCCACGCTGGCCGAGCGCCTCGCGGCCGCCTATCCGGCGGTCGACCGCGATCGGGTCGGCGTGGTGACGCCGCTGACGCCCGGCGACCCGGACGAGTACCGGGGCATGCGCGCGGCGTCGGCCCTCGCGCTCGGCGCCACGGCGCTCGTGCTGTTCATCGCGTGCTTCAACGTCGCGAGCCTCGTGCTCGCGCGCGCGGTCGATCGGCGGCGCGAGATGGGCATTCGGGCGGCGCTCGGCGCGACCGGGCGGCGCCTCGTGCAGCAGCTCGTGACCGAGAGCCTGTTGCTCGCCGCGCTCGCGGGCGCGGCCGGGCTGCTCGTCTCGATCTGGAGCCGCGGCCTGCTCTCCAGCCTGGCCATTCCGGCGCCCATCCCACAGGCCATCAACCTCGACGTCGACGGCCGGACGGTCGCGTTCGTCGCGATGCTGGTCCTGGTGGCGGGCCTCGTACCCGGCGTCGCCCCGGCGCTCCACGTGAGCCGGGCCGACCTGACCGACGCCCTGAAGGTCGAGGGCCTCGCCGGCGGCGCGCGGCCCTCGCGCCTGCGCGACGTCTTCCTGGTGCTGCAGATCGCGGGCTCGACGGCGTTCCTGGCGCTCGCCGCCCTCTTCGTCCAGAGCTACGCGCATGCCATGCGCGCGGACGTCGGTTTCGACACGCGCCACATCGTGGTCATGACGGCGGATCCGCGGCTCCACGGGTACGACGGCGCGCGCGCCAGCGCGCTGTTCGCGGCGCTGCGCGAGCGCGTGGCGGCGCTGCCGGGCGTCGAGGCCGCGGCGTTGACCAGTTGGGTGCCGTTCAGCGTGGGCGGCGGCGCGCGGAGCCTGCCCGTGTCGGGCGACGGCCGCGACTGCTCGGCGGGCGGGTGCCCTGCGGCGTCCGAGGTGGCCGTGACGCCGGGCTACCCCGCCGCGCTCGGGATCACGGTGCTCGAAGGGCGCGACCTCGAGGCCTCCGACCGGCGCGCGCCGGACGCCGTGGTGAGCCGCGCGATGGCCGAGAGCCTGTGGCCGCAACGCAACCCTGTGGGCGAGACCTTCTTCGCGGGTGTCGGAACCGAACGGCGCGCCTGGCAGGTGATCGGCGTCATCCCCGACCTCACGACGGGCGCGGTCGGATGGCCCGCGCGTCCGATGTTCTGGCGGGCGCTGGACGCCGGCGACGCCGCCGGCAACCGGGCGGTCTGGCTGATGGCCCGGACGAGCGGCGACCCGCGGGCGCTCCTCGAGCCGGTGCGGGACGCGCTGGCGGCGCTCGACGTCACGCTGCCGCCGTCCCAGCTCGAGACGATGACGGACCTGCTGGAGCTGCCGATGTGGCCGGGGCGGGTGGCCCTCGCCTTCTTCGGCCTCTGCGGCGGCGTCGCGCTGCTCTTCGCGTCGGTCGGGCTGGCGGGCGTCACGCACTACACCGTGGCGCAGCGGACCCGCGAGTTCGGCGTGCGCCTCGCGCTCGGCGCGACGGCCGACCGGATCGTGCGCCAGGTACTTCGCGACGGCGTCCGGCTCGCCGCGGTCGGCACGACGATCGGCCTGGCGGGGGCGTGGGCGGCGGCCCGGCTGCTCGCCGCGGGCCTGACCGGCATCGGGCCGGCGGATCCGGCCACCTACGCGGCGACGGCGGCGACCCAGGCGCTGGTGGCCGTCCTGGTGGGGCTCGTCCCCGCCCTGCGCGCCACGCGCGTCGACCCCGTCGCGGCGCTTCGCGCCGAGTGACGTGCGGCCGACGTATACTGGGGCCGCCACTGTATGCGCCTCCGCATCCTCGTCACCGGCGGGACCTTCGACAAGGAATACAACGAGCTGGCCGGCTCGCTCTTCTTCCGCAACTCGCACGTGCCGGAGATGCTGCGGCTGGGCCGCTGCCGTCTCGACATCGAGATCGAGACCGTCCTGATGATCGACAGCCTCGAGATGACCGACGCCGACCGCGCGCGGCTCGTCGAGCGCTGCCGCGAGTCGCCGGAGTCCGCGCTCGTCATCACCCACGGCACCGATACGATGGTGCAGACCGCGCGCACGCTGGCCGGAGCCGGCCTGGGCAAGACCATCGTGCTCACGGGCGCGATGATCCCCTACGCGTTCGGCAGCTCCGACGGCCTCTTCAACCTGGGCAGCGCGCTGTCGTTCGCCCAGATCCTGCCGCGCGGCGTCTACGTCGCGATGAACGGCATGCACTTCCGCTGGGACCGCTGCCGCAAGAACCGCGAGAGCGGCGTGTTCGAGGCAACCACGGACTCGCAGGATGGGACACGGACATGACGAACGCTTGCCGTCTCGGCGCCGCGCTGCCGCTCGCCTTCGCGCTGGCCTGCTCGTCGGGCGCGCCGCCTCAGGGAGGTGAATCCACCGTGACGCTTGCCGTCCTCAACGCCAGGATCTGGACCGGGGACCCCGCGCACCCGTGGGCGGAGGCCCTGGCCGCCGCCGGCGAGCGGCTGGTCGCCGTCGGCACGAACGACGAGGTGAAGGCTCGGGCCGGCGGGGCGAAGGTCATCGACGCCGGCGGGCGCCTCCTCACGCCGGGCTTCATCGACGCCCACGTGCACTTCCTCGAGGGCGGCGCCGACCTCGCGTCGGTGCAGCTGCGCGACGCCGCCACGAAGCAGGTGTTCGTGGACCGGATCCGCGACTTCGCGGCCACGGCGCCCGCGGGCGCGTGGATCACCGGCGGCAACTGGGACCACTCGCTCTGGGGCGGCGAGCTGCCCACCAAGGAGTGGGTCGACCCCGTGACGCCGGACCGCCCGGTGCTCGTCAACCGGCTGGACGGCCACATGTCACTCGCCAACAGCGCCGCGATGCGCGCGGCCGGCATCACGCGCGCCACGATGGACGTCGAGGGCGGGACGATCGTGCGGGACCGGAACGGCAACCCCACGGGCATCTTCAAGGACAACGCGATGAGCCTGTTCGACGGCGTCGTGCCCGACCCCACGCCCGAACAGCAGGACCACGCGCTCGACGCCGCGATGAAGTACGTCGCCGAACAGGGCGTCACCTCCGTCGGCCACATGGGTAATTGGGGCGACCTCGCGGTGTTCCGGCGCGCGCACGACGCGGGACGGCTCGCCACCCGCATCTACGCGGCCGTCCCCCTCGCGACCTGGGCCCGCCTGCGCGACTTCGTCGCGAAGAAGGACTTCGGCCCCGACGGCCGCGGCGACGCGTGGCTGCACGTCGGCGACCTCAAGGGCTTCGTCGACGGGTCGCTCGGCTCGCACACCGCCGCCTTCGAGGAGCCGTTCACCGACGCGCCGAACGACCGGGGGCTCTTCGTCAACACGCCCGAAGACCTCTACACGTGGACCTCGAACGCGGACAAGGCGGGCCTGCAGGTGGTCGTGCACGCCATCGGCGACCGCGCGATCCGGACGATGCTCGACATCTACGCCCGCGTCGAGCAGGAGGACGGGCCGCGCGACCGGCGCTTCCGCATCGAACACGCCCAGCACATCCGCCCGGCCGACATCCCGCGCTTCGCCCAGCTCGGCGTGATCGCGAGCATGCAGCCGTACCACGCCATCGACGACGGCCGGTGGGCCGAGCGCGTGATCGGGCCGGAGCGGATCAAGACGACCTACGCCTTCCGCTCGCTCCTCGACGCGGGCGCGCGTCTGGCCTTCGGCAGCGACTGGTACGTCGCGCCGCCCACGCCGCTCGAGGGCATCTACGCGGCGGCCACCCGGCGCACGCTGGACGGCAAGAACCCCGGGGGATGGGTGCCCGACCAGAAGATCTCGGTCGAGGAGGCGCTCCGCGCCTACACGACGGGCGCGGCCTACGCCGAGTTCGCCGAGCGCGACAAGGGCATGCTCGCGCCCGGCATGCTGGCCGACTTCGTCGTCATCGACCAGGACCTGTTCTCGATCCCGCCGGAGCGCATCCGCGACGCCCACGTGACGACCACCGTCGTGGGCGGGCGGATCGTGTTCGAGCGCTAGGACGGAGGGGGGATCATTTCAGGCGGCGGCGCGCCACCGCGCTCGCGACGACCGCCACGGCCACTCCGGCGAGCAGCAGCGTGAGCGACGGCTTCGTGCCGTCCCGGCTGAACCCCAGCACCTGCCAGATCGCCGTGCAGATGACGATCACCAGGACGTACTGCGCCACGAGCAGCGAATAGAGCCGTCCCGACGCGCGCGCCTTCAGCGAGCGGACGGTGAACACGCCCAGCAGCACCGCCAGCAGCCCGAGCGACGCCGCGATGAAGGTCTCCGGCCCCACCCAGCGATCCGGCCGGCCTTCCATGCCGAAGTGCACGGCGATGCGGGCGGGCAGCGACGTGCGCGCCGAGAAGAGCAGACCGGCCATCACGGGCAAGGCCAGCCAGGGCAGCAGGACGAGAACGAGGTCGCGGGTCGTGCGTGACGGCATGACTCCCTCCGACGCGTGCGGCGCGGGCCGATCGTCTCGCGCCGGGCGTCCTGAGGTCAAGCGCGCCCGCGCGGCGGGCGCCGCTTCGCCCGCGCCGTCGGGGTCGCCGTCCAGGGATCCTCCGGCCACGGGTGCTTCGGATAGCGCCCCCGCAGCTCCCGTCGCACCTCGGGGTAGGTGCGCGTCCAGAAGCTGCGCAGGTCGCGCGTGACCTGCACTGGCCGGCCGTTGGGTGCGAGCAGCTCCAGCACGACCGGCTCGCGGCGCGGACCGACGCGCGGCGTCTCGGTGAGGCCGAAGAGCTCCTGCAGCTTCACCGATGCCGACACGGTCCCGTCGTCGTGGTACTCGAGCCGCGCGGAGCGCCGGCTCGGAATCGCGATGGTCTCCGGCGCGAGCCGGTCGAGGTCGCGCGCCGTCCCGGCCGGCAGGTGCCGTGCGAGGCGCACCTCGTTCACGCTCGTCACGCCCGCGCACGCGCGCGACACCAGGTCGTCGAGCTCGACGGCGTGGCCGGCGAAACGGAGGCGCCGCACGAGCTGCCGGTCCGCCTCGCCCGGCCCGCGGTCGAGCCACGCCCGGGCCAGCAGCGGCGCGGCGAGCTCCGGGTCCGGCGCGACCGACCGCTCGACGAGCGGCAGCGCGTCGTACCGCTCGACGGCGACGGCCACCACGCGGCCGGACGCCGGGTCGAACCGGTGCTCCACGTCGGCGCCCGTGGCGGTCAGCCACTCGCGGTCGACCTGGCTGGCCACCCGGATCCGCGCCTCGCGGCCCTCCCCGCGCGCGCCGGCCTGCACGTCGATCGCCACGAGCCACTCGCCGCCGGTCACGCCGCTCTCCTCCGCGACGACGGCGCCGTGCCCCGAGGCGAGCAGGACACGCGGCGAGCCGGGCGCGCGGCGGCGCGCCACCCGATCCGCGTAGCCCTCGAAGAGCGCGCGCCGCAGCGCGGTCTCGCCCGCGTGCGCGCGCGGCGCGGCGCCGAGCACGCGCGCCGCGGCCCGCGCGATGCCGTCGGCGACCGCCGTCACGTGCGGCGGCAGGCCGCGCCGGTCGTCGATGGCCGACAGCACGTCGCTCGTCGTGGCGGCCGCGCGCGGCGGCAGGAAGTGGCGCTCGGAGAGCAGCGCGCACGCGAGGGCCGCCTCGCGGCCGCCGCCCGCCGCGACGAGGATCCGCCCGAGCCGCGGGTGGAGCGGAAGCCGGCCCAGCGTCCGGCCGAGGGGAGTCAGCCGCGGCGGCGCGCCGGGCGCCCGCTCGACGGCGCCCAGCCGCGCCAGCAGCGCCAGCGCCGCGTCGACCGCCTCGGGCGGCGGCGCCTCGAACCAGTCGAGCGTACGGGGATCGCCGCCCCACCCGATCACGTCGAGCGCCGCCGCGGCGAGATCGACGCGCAGGATCTCCGGCTCCCGGCGCGGCCGCAGGCGATCGCGGGCATCCCAGAGCCGGCGGACGCGGCCGGGCCCGACGCGACCGGCCCGGCCCGCCCGCTGGTCGGCCGAGTCGGCCGTGATCCGCTCGACCTCCAGGCTGTCGATGCCGCGCTCGGGGTCGTACCGCGCGACCTTGTGGAGGCCGGTGTCCACGACCGCGGTGACGCCCGGCACGGTGAGCGAGGTCTCGGCGATGTTGGTGGCCAGGATGACGCGCCGCCGCGGGCCCGGCCGGATCGCCCGGTCCTGCGCCTCGGCGTCGAGCGAGCCGTGCAACGGCACGACGTCGACGCTCTCGGGCAGGAGCGGCCGGAGCTGGCGCTCCGCGCGGCGAATCTCCGGCGCGCCCGGCAGGAACCCGAGCAGGTCGCCGTGCCCGCCCGCGACGAGCCCGGCCGCGGCCTCGGCCAGCGACGCGCCGGGCGCGTAGTCGATCTCGAGCGGATAGAGGCGCCCGGGCACGTCGATGACGGGACAGTCGTCGAGGAAGGCGGCGATGCGGGCGGCGTCGATCGTCGCCGACATCACGACGATCCCGAGATCGTCGCGCGCGCGCCATGCCTGCCGCGCCAGCGCGAGGCCCACGTCGGCGTGCAGGCTCCGCTCGTGGAACTCGTCGAGGATCACGGTGCGCACGCCGGACAGGAGCGGGTCCCGCTGCAGCCGCGCCGTGAGGATCCCCTCGGTGGCGATCACGAGGCGCGTCCGCGGGCCGGCGCGCCGCTCGAAGCGCACGTGCCAGCCGACCTCCTCGCCGATGGTCCAGCCCTGCTCGGCGGCGATCCGGCGGGCGATCGCCCGCGCGGCGACGCGCCGCGGCTCGAGCACGACGACCGGCCCGTCGGCGGCCAGCGCCGGCGGCACCCGCGTCGTCTTGCCGGCGCCGGGCGGCGCCGTGACCACGGCCGCGCGGTGGCGGCCGACGGCGGTCCGGACGGCGTGCAGATACGGGTCGATGGGCAGCGGCGCCGGCGGCACGCCTCGATCCTACCTCGCCGAAAATGGGCTCAGACCCCATTTTCGGGATACGCTATAGGGATGCGCCCACGGTCCGGGCGCGCCCCTTCATTCCGGGAGTTTCCGATGCGCGACGCACTCGATACGAAAGGCCTGCTGGCGGAACTCGGCATCACCGACGTCAACCCCGGCGGGTTCGACGGCGAATGGCTGGGCTCGGGCCCGGCCCTGGACGTCATCACCCCGGCCGACGGCTCGAAGATCGCGACCGTCAGGCAGGTGACCGAAGCGGAGTACGACCGCATCGTGGCGCGCGCGCACGCGGCGTTCCTCGAGTGGCGGAAGGTGCCGGCGCCGAAGCGCGGTGACCTCGTCCGCCAGCTCGGGCTCAAGCTGCGCGAGCGCAAGGCGCCGCTCGGCGCGCTCGTGACGCTCGAGATGGGCAAGATCCTGGTCGAGGGCCAGGGCGAAGTGCAGGAGATGATCGACATCTGCGACTTCGCGACGGGCCTGTCGCGCCAGCTCTACGGCCTCTCGATGCACTCCGAGCGGCCCGACCACCGGATGTACGAGCAGTGGCACCCGCTCGGCGTGGTCGGGGTGATCTCGGCGTTCAACTTCCCCGTCGCCGTCTGGAGCTGGAACGCGGCCATCGCAGCGGTCTGCGGCGACGCGACGCTGTGGAAGCCGGCCAGCAAGACCCCGCTCACGGCCATCGCCGTGACGAGGATCGCCCAGGAGGTGTGCCGGGCGAACGGCGTCGACCCGGCGGTCTTCTCGCTCTCGATCGGCAAGGGCTCGAGCGTCGGCGAGCGCATGCTCCACGACGACACGGTGCCGCTCGTGTCGTGCACGGGGAGCTGCACGGTCGGGTACCACGTGGCCGAGGTGGTGGGCAAGCGGCTGGGCCGCACGATTCTCGAGCTCGGCGGCAACAACGCGATCGTCGTGACCCCGCACGCCAACCTGGAGCTGGCGCTGCCGGCGATCCTGTTCGGCGCCGTCGGCACGGCGGGGCAGCGCTGCACGTCCACCCGCCGCATCATCGTGCACGAGTCCATTCGCGGCGAGCTGGTCCGGCGCCTCGCGCGGGCCTACGGCGACGTGAAGATCGGCGATCCCCGCCGGGACGGCACGCTCATGGGCCCGCTGGTGAACCACGGCGCGGTCAAGGAGATGATGAGCGCCGTCGATCAGGTGAAGAAAGAGGGCGGCGAGGTGCTCTTCGGCGGCACGCGGCTCGACGGCCCCGACCACCCCGGCGGCCACTACGTGACGCCCTGCATCGCGGCCGCGAAGAACGACTTCGCGATCGTGCAGCAGGAGACCTTCGCGCCGATCCTCTACATCATCGGCTACGGCAAGCCGAACGCGACACCGCGACAGGCGGTGGACGAGATCGACGAGGCCATCGCGCTCCACAACGGCGTGCCGCAGGGCCTGTCGTCGGCCATCTTCACCGAGCACGTGCGAGAGGCCGAGCGCTTCCTCTCGCCCCGCGGCAGCGACTGCGGGATCGCCAACGTGAACATCGGCACGAGCGGCGCAGAGATCGGCGGCGCGTTCGGCGGCGAGAAGGAGACGGGCGGGGGCCGCGAGTCGGGCTCGGATGCCTGGAAGGCCTACATGCGCCGCCAGACGAACACGATCAACTGGAGCACCCAGCTGCCGCTCGCACAGGGGATCAAGTTCGGCAGGGACTGAACACCAGCCAGGCGGCGGTCGCGCTGGTCCCCGGATTTCCGCTGCGGCGTGACTCGCCCTTCGTTCGCAGGACTCGACTTGGTGCGCGGTGATGGGTCTTCAGCGCGCGGGTCGAGCAGCGGCGTCTTGACGTGCGATCACGGTCGAGAGCGCCGCCAGGGCATCCTCCTCCGTCGCCTCGTGTCCGATCGTGCATTCGGTCGCCGGATATCCCCATTGCCTCTCGTACCGCTCGACTGACGGAAACAGCGGCCCGAGCGCCACGACCGCGGGAGTCCCGAAGGCGGCCGCGACGTGCGTGGGCATGCTGGGAGACGTGACGACCGCGTCGGCCGTCGCCACAGCCGCGAACGTCTGCCGCAGGTTCGCCGCGCCGGTAAGGTCCGTGACGGACGCCGAGACCTCGGCAAGACGCTGGCCGATCGCCCGGTCCTCTGGCCCGCCGAGGACGACAATCTCGCAGGCTCCGATGCAGCCCAGGCGCCTGGCCAGGCCGACGAATCGATTGGCCGGCCATCGCTTCTCTCGAAGCCCGGCCCCTGGCGCCAGGACGATCCGGCGCGCCGGCGCGCCCGGGCTCCTGCGGGCCACGCGCCAGCGAGACTCCGCTGCTTCGCGTTCGGCGCCGGTCAAGAACAGCTGCGGCACCGGTAGCGGTAGGTCGCGGGCGCCGAGGAGCTCCGCGAAGCCGAGCGCGGCGCGTGCAACGTGGCGCCGCTCGTCGTACTCGACCCAGGCGCTCGTCACCTCGTGGCCGCCCGCGTACCCGCGGACGCCGAGCCTCGAGCGGATGCCCGCGCGCATCAGAAGCAGGGACCCCTGTGGACTGCCCAGCACATCGATGCCGACCGCGAAGCGCTCGCGCCGGATCGCGCGCGCCTCGCCGGACCACAGGACGTAGCCCAGCTGGCCGGCCAGCGTCGCACGCGGTCTCGCCTTGTTGTGCCACGGCGCCGCGACCGGCAGCCAGCCGGACAGGTGAGGGTTGTGTTCCAGGACCGGCGCGCTCCACGGGCCGACGCCCGCCACCACACGCGCGCGCGGAAAGAGACGGCGGAGCGCGTCGAACAGCGGGGTGATGACAATCGTGTCCCCGATGTCGTTGTTCCGGAGCACGAAGATCGACTCAGGGTCGGCGGGCAGCGGCGCCGGACGGCCCCAGATGATCGTGGCGGCCCCGAGCACGCCGCGTGCGACTCCTCGCTTCACGGACATGGTGCGGCAAACCCCGCTTAGTCTACACTAGCGATCGAGCCGGCGTCCGGTTCACCCGTTATGAGCGATGGCCTTCCACCGACCGCATCCGGCGTCACTCCGCCGCGGCACCGCGACTGGGTCCGGCGCCTGAATGCCCTGTTCGCCCGCTACCCCGGCCTCTACCTGCGGTTCCTCCGGCGATGGCGGCCTGCTGACCGCGAGCGTGTGGCCTATGTGGCGCTCGTCCGTCGCGGCGATGTCGTGATTGACGTGGGCGCCAACCTCGGACTCTTCACGGTGCTGTTCTCGGATCTGGCAGGTCCAGCCGGCCGGGTGCATGCCTTCGAGCCTGTCGCCGCGACGTTCGCGCAACTCGCGGAAACCGTCGCGCGCCACGCGCGGGCCGACAACGTTAGGCTCAACCGGGCCGCGTGCACGAACGCGGTCGGCACGTGCCGTATCCACGTGCCGGCCGGAGACGGTGGGCAGGCGTCCCTGATCCCCCACGAGGCCGGATTGTGGTCGCGACCCGGCGACGTCCTGTCCGAGGCCGTGAACACGACGACCCTCGACGCCTACGTTCGCGAGCACGGGGTCGATCGCGTGGACTTGATCAAGTGCGACGTCGAAGGGGCGGAGCTGCGCGTGCTCGAGGGTGCCGAGACGTGCCTGACCACACACCACCCGATGCTCTCGCTCGAGGCGTCGCCCGACTGGACGCGGGACTTCGGGTACGAGCCGCCCGCGCTCGTCCGCTTCCTCCTCGCGCGCGGCTACGATTGGTTCGCTGCCGTCTCTTCCGACGCCGTTCGGCGGCTTGACCCGAACGCCGTGGAGGGCGTCAGCGCCCCTCCCGCAGGCGCGATGCTCGTCTGCGGCGCCACGGCTCGCCACGGCGATCGATTGCAGGCATACTCGGCCATGACCGCCGTGACACGCTCGTCCGCTTCCGGCGGTCGGACCCGGTGAAGCAATGCTCCTCCACGACCAGCTGACCGGCGCCGTCGTCATGGCGCCGATGACGAAGGGCTCGAACCTGCCCTACCGCCGCCTCTGCCTCGAGCTGGGCGCGCGCGTGACGATGAGCGAGATGACCGTCGCGCGCCGGCTCAAGCAGAAGCGGCGGTCGGAATTCGCCCTCATCCGCAAGGCGCCCGGCGAGCCGTGCTTCGGCGTGCAGCTCGCCGGCACCAACCCCGAGGAGATGGCCTGGGCGGCCGCGCTCGTGGAGTTCCGCGGCGCCGACCTGGTGGACGTCAACCTCGGCTGCCCCATCGATCACTTCACGCGCAAGGGCCTGGGCGCGGCGCTCGCCCGGCAGCCCCGCCGCGTGCAGCGCATCGTCGACGCCATGAAGCGCGGCGTGCAGGCCGTGCCGATCACCGTGAAGATCCGGCTCGGTTGGAACGACGAGATGCGCAACTACCTCGACGTCGCCCGCGCCGCCGTCGACGGCGGCGCCGACGCCATCGTCGTCCACGGACGCACGCGGAACGCGCGCTACCGCCAGAGCGCGGACTGGGACGCCGTCGGCGAGGTGGCGGCCGCCGTGCCGGTGCCGGTCGTGGGCAACGGCGACCTGCTGTTCCCGCACGAAATCGAGGCCGCCTACGGCCGCTCGGGCTGCGCCGCGGTCATGGTCGCGCGCGGCGCGCTCATCAAGCCCTGGATCTTCGGGGAGGCGGCGGAGGGCTACCGCGACATCAGCGCCGACGAGCGCCTGGCGCTCTACCGGCGCTACGTCGACCTCGCGCTCGAGCACTGGGGCGAGGACGACCACGGGCGCACGCGCGTGCGCGAGTTCGCGCGCTGGCACCTGGGCTTCTGGTGCCGGTACGCCCCGCGCCGCGCCGACGGCACCTGGCCGAGCATGCAGGCGCGGGAGCCGGGCGGCGCCGCCCGGTCGCCCCTCGAGGCGCTGCTCGCCCGCTCGGACGACGCGGCCCTCGACTTCCTCGCGGATCGCCTGCTGGCGCGCGCGGAGATCGCGCCGGACGACGCGCCGGCGCCGGCGCCGTCCACCCGCGAGGAGCCGGCGCCGGAAGTGGAAGGCTAGCGCCCGGCCTCTACTTCAGCTGCCGCAGCCGACGGTCCACGAAGCGGGCCAGGTTGGCGTTGCCCGGGAACCGCGACTTCAGCGACTCGAGCTCCGTGCGCGCCGCGGCCTTGTCACCCGCCGCCTCGTGCGCGGTCGCCTTGAGCAGCCCCACGCGCAGCGCCGTGCGCACGTCGTCGGACGCGACCGTCATGGCGTCGAGCTGCGCGAGCGCCGCCTGCGGGTCCTTCCGATCCTGGATGAGCGAGTCGGCGACCGACAGCTGCAGATCCATGTCGTCCGGGAAGCGCTTCGCCGCCATCGCGATCAGATCCGCCGCCTCGGCGCCGTGGCCCGCCTTCCGGTCCTGCATCGCCTGCTCGTAGAGGCCCGCCACGTAGAGCCGCCCCACGTCGTCCGGGTTGCCCGTCCGGAGGCCCGGGCCGCCCGCGTACGAGTAGACGAGGTCCCCGCCGTGGTCGCCCGCCTCGAAGAGCACGCCGAGCCCCACGACGCCCACCACCGCCGACGCGACGAACGCCAGCTTCGCGCGCCGGCTGCCCATCAGCACCAGCCCGAGGCCCAGCAGCTCGAGCGCCGCGACGGCCGAGAACACGTTCGCCGTCCGGTGGCCCCACTCCTCGTGCACCTGGACCGCCGCGCGGGCCGTCGGAATCCGCTCGACGGCGCCGTGGGCCTGGGTGCCGGAGCGCACGGCCCCCCAGGCCGCGAGCGAGCCGATCAGGATCAGCGTCGCCGCCGCGGGACCGGTGAACTTGAACTTCCCCGTCAGGGACACGAGCCGGAGGGGGACGCCGATGAACAGGAGCGCGACGACGAAGTGGACGATCTGGGGATGGAAGGCCCCGATGTTCGGCATGGCCGGACTCTCCGCGCAAAGTGATTGTGAATGGGCTCGCGGCCTCTCGACCGCGAAGGGACATTATAGCCTTGGCTCGGCAGACGCCCGGGGTTCCTGGTATGCTGCGGTGAGGCTGGCCTCGTCACGACACGCCGGCCCAGGAGAGACAATCGATGAAGCGCTCGCTCGTCGCCGCCGCCCTCGTCGCTGGAACCCTCGCGTCCGCCGCCCTGCTCGCGCAGGCCCCGCCGCGGCAGGACGGCAAGTGG
Organism: uncultured Acidobacteriota bacterium; assembly: GCA_963812185.1. Lineage (GTDB taxonomy): Bacteria > Acidobacteriota > Vicinamibacteria > Vicinamibacterales > JAHECP01 > JAHECP01. The sequence continues at coordinate 239,630 of CAWEUE010000004.1, read as the reverse complement.
CAGGTCACGGTGCAGATGGAGATGCCGGGCATGCCGATGAAGATGCCGCCGCACACCATCACCCAGTGCGTCACGCCGGAGCAGGCCGCGAACCCCAACACGGCGGTCCCGTCCGGCTCGCCCGACAAGAACAACGACTGCAAGGTGAGCGACTACAAGGTGGAGGGGAACAAGATCACCTGGTCGGTCTCGTGCACCACGCCACAGGCCATCACCGGCAACGGCGAGTTCGTCTACTCCGGCGACACCTACGAGGGCTGGATGAAGATGAAGATGGAAACCGGCGAGATGACCATGAACTACAAGGGCAAGCGGCTGGGCGACTGCACGAAGTAGAGACGTGAAGCCGGAACGCATGGATCTCTTCCTCGGTACGCGACCCCTCCGGCCGGCTGGTCTGCGAGCTCGTCGACGAGCAGTCGTCGGCCACCGTGACGGCGGCCAACATGCCGGGCGCGACCGACGGGCTGCGCGCGGCGCTCGAGGCCGTGCGCGCCGGCGGGCTCGGTGAGTGCCTGTGGCTGGAGCCGGCCGGTGACTACCGGTGGATGTTCCGGCGCGACGATGAAACTCTGACGGTGGCGGTGATGTGGAGCGCCGGCACGATCACCGGCTGGCAGCACGTCTTCCGGAGCGAGTGCGGGTTCGACTGGTTTGCCGGGCGGGTCGGCGAGGAGTTCGAGCGCCTTGGGCTGACGAGCGCCGCGTCCTCGCGCGGGCCGGAGGGGCGTACAAAGGAAAAGCCCGGGACCTGACGGTCCCGGGCCTTTCGACGGATAAATCCCGGCAGCGACCTACTCTCCCACGCAGTTGCCCACGCAGTACCATCGGCGGTAGAGGGCTTAACTTCCGTGTTCGGAATGGGAACGGGTGTGACCCCTCTCCTATGACCACCGGGAAACTCGTCTGTCAAAGAACGAACCGGGAGCCCCACACATGTGGCGGGGGCCGGCGCCCTCGGGGCTGAAGCCCGTTGGGCAATCTGGCTGACAACTGAATATCCTGCGAACGGTAGTTTCGCGACCCCAATCACGTATGTGCAAGAGGTTTATGGTCAAGCCGCACGGCTAATTAGTATCGGTTAGCTAAACGTGTCGCCACGCTTACACACCCGACCTATCGACCTGGTAGTCTTCCAGGAGCCTTTAGAGGTCTTGCGACCTGGGAGATCTCATCTTGGGGAATGTTTCACGCTTAGATGCCTTCAGCGTTTCTCACGTCCGGACGTAGCTACCCAGCGCTGCCGCTGGCGCGACAACTGGTACACTAGAGGTCCGTCCAACCCGGTCCTCTCGTACTAAGGTCAGCCCCCCGCAAATCTCCTCCGCCCATGGTAGATAGGGACCGAACTGTCTCGCGACGTTCTAAACCCAGCTCACGTACCGCTTTAATCGGCGAACAGCCGAACCCTTGGAACCTGCTACAGCTCCAGGATGCGATGAGCCGACATCGAGGTGCCAAACCCTAGCGTCGATGTGAACTCTTGGCTAGGATCAGCCTGTTATCCCCGGCGTACCTTTTATCCGTTGAGCGATGGCCCTTCCATGCGGAACCACCGGATCACTAAGACCTGGTTTCCCACCTGCTCGACTTGTAGGTCTCGCAGTCAAGCTCGCTTCTGCCTTTGCACTCTGCGGCTGATTTCCAAACAGCCTGAGCGAACCTTCGCGCGCCTCCGTTACAATTTAGGAGGCGACCGCCCCAGTCAAACTACCCGCCTAGCAGTGTCCCTGACCTGGATGACAGGTCGAGGTTAGAACGCCGGAGCGCTAAGGGTGGTATCTCACCGTTGACTCCCCGGACCCCAAGAGGCCCGGTTCACCGTCTCCCACCTATCCTGCGCATAACGCGCCAGCATTCACTACTAAGTTGTAGTAAAGGTGCACGGGGTCTTTCCGTCTTACCACGGGTAACCGGCGTCTTCACCGGTACCACAAATTCGCAGTGCCCCTCGTTGAGACAGCGCCCAGATCGTTACGCCATTCGTGCAGGTCGGAACTTACCCGACAAGGAATTTCGCTACCTTAGGACCGTTATAGTTACGGCCGCCGTTTACCGGGGCTTCAGCTCGGAGCTTCGCCTTGCGGCTAACCCCTCCCTTTAACCTTCCGGCACCGGGCAGGCGTCAGG
>CAWEUE010000004.1:0-232500 GCA_963812185.1 uncultured Acidobacteriota bacterium | reverse complement strand
GGACGAGCCGCGTCGCCTGGCTGCCCGACGACTTCGCCAGCCCGGCCCGCGCCGCAGCTCCGTCACCCGCATGCCTCGTCCTCGAGCTCCGACGCCTCCATCTCCGATCGACGGCACGTCGTCGAACCGCCATGAGCACCGCCTCGCTCGGCGCGTCCGCGACGCCGCTCGCCCGAACAGCACCGCCGACGCGTGCTCCGCGCGCCCCAGCGCCTCGTCGCCGTGCACGAGCCGCGTCACCTCCCGCGCGAGCACACGCTGCGCCTCGCGCCGCTCGGGCGCGGCGCGCCACCACCGCCTCGAGCTCCCCGATCGCGGGCCGCGTCGAGGAGCGTGAAGAACTTCAGGTACGTCACCACGTCGCGGTCGTCGGTGTTCAGCCAGAACTGGTAGAAGCGGAACGGCGAGGTCCGCTGCCGGATCGAGCCAGACCGTCGCCCGCCTCGGTCTTGCCGAACTTCGCGCCGGAGGCCGTCGTCACGAGCGGCATCACCAGACCGTGCGCCTTCTTCGCCGCGCAGCCTTGCGGATCAGATCGATGCCGGCCGTGATGTTGCCCCACTGATCGCTGCCGCCCGAGCTGCAGCGTGCACCCGTGGCGGTCGAACAGCTCCAGGAAGTCGTAGGCCTGCAGCATCAGGTAGCTGAACTCGGTGAACGAGATGCCGTCCTCGCTCTCGCAGACGCCGGCTCACCGACTCCTTCTGCAGCATGTAGTTCACGGTGAAGTGCTTGCCGATGTCGCGCAGGAAGCCGAGCAGGTCGAGGCCCGCCAGCCAGTCGGCGTTGTTCACGATCCGCGCCGGCGTTCGGTCGACGCGTCGAAGTCGAGGAAGCGCGCGAGCTGCGGGCGGATGCCCGTCGAGGTTCGCGCTCGATCTCCTCGAGCGACAGCAGCGTGCGCTCCTGCGTCTTGCCGCTCGGATCGCCGATCGTGCCCGGTGCCGCCGCCGCAATCGCGATCGGCACGTGACCGAAGCGCTGCAGCCGCGCCGAGCGCCATCAGCGGCAGCAGCGAGCCGACGTGCAGGCTCGACGCCGTCGGGTCGAAGCCGATGTACGCGGTGACGGTCTCGCGCGCGAGCACCTCGGGCACGCCCTCGGTCGCGTCGTAGACGATGCCTCGCCACTGGAACTCTTCGTAGACGTTCATGCTCACCGTGCCGGCCTCCAACTCTGCCCTCGCGCGCGATCTTACCCGGCGCCGGACCGGGCCTGCTACTATGAACCCATGCCGGGGAAGGTGACCCGCCGCACCGCGCTGCAGGGGATCACGGCCGTCGCGGTCGGCGCCGTCACGGGCGCGGGGGCCTACGGCTACTTCCACGGCGCGGCACGCGCTCGGCGTCACGCGCGCGACGCTCCCGGTGTCGGGCCTGCCCGACGCGCTCGAAGGGCTGCGCATCGGCCTGCTGACCGACCTCCATCGCAGCCAGGCCGTGCCCCACGATTTCGCGGCGGCGGCGGTCCGCCTCCTCCTCGACGAGCGCCCCGACCTCATCGTGCTCGGCGGCGACTACGTCACCTGGGGCGACCCCGCGTTCGTCGGGCCGGCGGCCGAGGCGCTCGCCCCGCTCACCGCCCCGTTCGGCGTGTTCGCCGTCCTCGGCAACCACGACGACGAGCGCCAGATGCCGGCCGCGCTCACGGCGCGCGGCATCCAGGTCCTGCTCGACGCGCGCACGCGGCTGGCCATCCGCGGCGAGGCGCTGCAGCTCGCGGGCATCCGCTTCTGGACGCGCCGCGCCGACGAGATCGCCCGCGTCGTCGGCGCCGACGCCGTGACGACGGTGCTGCTCGCGCACGACCCGCGCCGCCTGCGCGAGGCCGCCGAACTCGACGTCCCGCTCGTCCTGAGCGGCCACACCCACGGCGGGCAGATCGTCCTGCCCCTCATCGGCGCCCCGGCCGGCCACAAGTTCCCGGTGCTCGCCGGCGCCGCCCGCCGCGAGAACACCACCATCTTCGTGAGCCGCGGCATCGGCACGGTGTACCTGCCGGTGCGGCTCAACTGCCCGCCCGAGGTCGCCGTCCTCACGCTGAAGAAGCAGGGCCGCGTCTGAGCCCTCAGGACGGCTGCCGTCCTCCGAGGAAGCGGCGGCCGTCGAGGCGCCAGGCGCCGTCGAGGACGAGGCGGATGGCCTCGGGGTAGAGGCGGTGCTCCTCGACGAGGATGCGCGCCGCCAGCGTCTCGGGCGTGTCGTCGTCGCTGACCGGCACCGCGCGCTGCAGCACGATCGGTCCCGCGTCGAGGTCGGCGGTCACGAGGTGCACCGTCACGCCGCTCACCTTCACGCCGTGCTCCCAGGCCTGCACCTGCGCGTCGAGCCCGGGGAACGACGGCAGCAGCGACGGGTGGATGTTCAGGACCCCGTTAGGAAAGGCGTTGACGAACGCGGGGGTCAGCAGACGCATGAAGCCGGCCAGGCACACCAAGCCGACGTGCCGGGCGCGAAGCTCGGCGACGATCGCGCGGTCGTAGTCCTCGCGGGAGGGATAGCGCGCCCTGTCGCGGTGATCGAGCACCAGCGTCTCGACACCCGCCGCCCGCGCCCGCTCGAGGCCCGCCGCGCCCGCGCGGTTCGAGACGACGACGGCGATGCGCGCGTCGAGCCGGCCCGCCGCAATCGCGTCGATGATCGCCTGCAGGTTGCTGCCGCGGCCGGAGATGAGGATGCCGAGGGTGCGGTTCATGGCTCAGCGCCGGGACCCGGCCCGGCGGTCACGCATACTGTACCACCCGGTCGCCTTCGACGATCTCGCCGATCGCCACGGCGTCCGGCTCGCCCGCCGCGGCCAGCCCGGCCATCACGCGGTCGACGTCGCCCGCCGCCACGACGAGGATCAGCCCGATGCCCATGTTGAACGTGCGGAACATGTCGGCGTCGGACACCTCACCGTGGCGCTGCAGGTAGTCGAAGATCAACTGGGGCGTCCACGCCGACCGGTCCACGCGCGCCGCGGTGCCCTCGGGCAGCACGCGCGGCAGGTTCTCGGTGATGCCGCCGCCGGTGATGTGCGCCATCCCCTTGATCACGGACTCGCCGAGCAGCGGCCGTACGATCGGCAGGTACGCGCGATGGACGCGCAGCAGCTCGTCGCCCACGAAGCAGCCGACCTCCGCGAGGTAGGCGTCCGGCGCGAGGCCCAGCGTGTCGAACAGGATGCGCCGCGCGAGCGAGTACCCGTTGGTGTGCAGCCCCGACGACGGCAGGCCGACCAGGCGGTCGCCGGGACGGATGCCGCGGCCGTCCACCAGACGCGCGCGGTCCACCACGCCGACGATGAAGCCGGCCAGATCGTATTCCCCGTCGGCGTAGAAGCCGGGCATCTCGGCGGTCTCGCCGCCGAGGAGCGCGCACCCGTTCTCGCGGCACGCGCCCGACAGCCCCTCGACCACCTGCACGGCCACATCGGGCGCCAGCCGGCCCGTGGCCAGGTAGTCGAGGAAGAAGAGCGGCTCGGCGCCCTGCACGAGGATGTCGTTCACGCAGTGGTTCACGAGATCGGCGCCGATGGTGTCGTGCCGCCCGGTCATGAAGGCCACGCGCAGCTTCGTGCCCACGCCGTCGGCGCTCGCGACGAGCACGGGCTCGCCGTGTCCGGACGTGTCGAGCCGGAAGAGACCGCCGAACGACCCGATCTCCGACAGCACCCCCGGCGTGAAGGTGCTCCGGGCGAGGCGCACGATCCGCCGGACGACCTCGTGGCCCGCGTCGATGTCGACGCCCGACTGCTTGTAGTCCATGGCTGTGTCTCCGCGGCTCACCGCTCAGGGCTCACGGCTCACGGCTGGAAGGCGAGCGCGCCGATCATTCGTGCAGCTTGAGCGCGAGCTGCAGGTAGGCCTGCTCGTCGCGCGGGAAGACGACGGGGTACTCGCCCGTGTAGCAGGAGGTGCAGTAGGCGCTGCGCCGGTCGCCGACCGCGCTGAGCAGGCCGTCGAGGCTCAGGTACGCCAGGGTGTCGGCGCCGAGGTACGTGCGGATCTCCTCCAGCGTGTGCGTGGCGGCGATGAGCTCGGAGCGCCGCGGCGTGTCGACGCCGTAGAAGCAGGGCGACACGGTCGGCGGGCAGCTGATGCGCATGTGGACCTCGCGCGCACCGGCGGCCTTCACCATCCGCACCAGCTTCCGGCTCGTCGTGCCGCGGACGATCGAGTCGTCCACCAGAACGACGCGCTTGCCCTCGAGGATGCTGCGCACCGGGTTGAGCTTCACGCGCACGCCGAAGTGCCGGATCGACTGCCGCGGCTCGATGAAGGTCCGCCCCACGTAGTGGTTGCGGATGAGCCCCATGTTGAAGGAGATCCCGGACTCCTCGGCATAGCCGAGCGCCGCACAGACGCCCGAGTCGGGGACCGGCACGACCACGTCCGCCTCGACGCCCGACTCCCGGGCGAGCACGCGGCCGAGGTTCGTGCGCACGTCGTTGACGCTCTCGCCGAACACCAGGCTGTCGGGCCGCGCGAAGTACACGTGCTCGAAGATGCAGTGCGACAGCCGCGCCGGCGGGAACGGATGGAGCGACCGGACGCCGCCCGGGCCGGCGATCACGACCTCGCCCGGCTCGACGTCGCGCTCGTAGGTGGCGCCGATCAGGTCCAGCGCGCAGGTCTCCGAGCAGACGACCCGGGCGTCGCCCAGCCGGCCGATGACGAGCGGCCGGAAGCCGTGCGGGTCGCGCACGGCGACGATGCTGTCCTTGGTGAGCAGGACGAACGAGAAGGCGCCCTGCACCTGCGACAGCGCCTCGACGAGCGCATCCTCGCGCGTGGCCGCGTGGGAGCGCGCGTAGAGGTGCAGCAGGACCTCCGTGTCGCTCGTCGTCTGGAAGATCGACCCCTGCGCCACCAGCTCGTCGCGCAGCTCCTGGGCGTTGACGAGGTTGCCGTTGTGGCAGATGGCGATCTGGCCGTGCGCGCAGTCGATCAGGAAGGGCTGGGCGTTGGCGAGGCCCGAATCGCCCGCCGTCGAGTAGCGCACGTGCCCGATGGCGAGGCGGCCCGGCAGGGTGGCGAGCCGGTCCTCGTCGAAGGCGTCGGCCACGTGCCCCATGGCCCGCGCCAGCTTCAGCCGCGCGCCGTCGCCCGAGGCGATGCCCGCGCTCTCCTGCCCGCGGTGCTGGAGCGCGTACAGCCCGAGGTAGGCCATGTTGGCCGCCTCGGGATGGTCGAAGATCCCGAAGACCCCGCACTCGTCCTTGAACTTATCGAGCATGCTCCGGTCCAGGGACGCGCGCGCTCACGCCGCGCGTCCCGCGAAGAAGCGGTCCAGCCCGGTGGCCCAGCGCCGCTCGGCCTCGGCGAGCGCGCAGTCCACGGCGATGACGCCGTCCACCGACATCCGCAGGTGCCCGCCGCCCGTCTCGCCGATCGTGGCGGCCGGCACGCCGGCCGCGGCGGCGCACGCGATCACCGCGTCGAGCTGCGCCGGGTCGGCCGAGACGATCACGCGCGACGCCGACTCGCCGAAGAGCGTCGCAGCGGGGAGGTCGTAGGGTGCGTCGAGCGTCGCGCCGGGCACGTCCACCACCGCGCCGACGCCGCCCGAGTCGAACGCGCACTCGGCGAGCGCCACTGCGAACCCGCCGTCCGAGCAGTCGTGGGCCGACCGAATCAGGCCGTCGGCCGCCAGCGCGGCCACGAGCGCCTGGAGGGCGCGCTCGCGCTCGAGGTCGATCCGCGGCGGGCGGCCGCGGACGAGGCCCTGCACGATCTTCAGGTACTCGCTGCCGCCCAGCTCGCCGAAGTTCTCGCCGAGCAGCACGATCGCGGAGCCCGGGCCGCGGAAGACGCGGCCGAGCGTGCGGTCGGCGTGCTCGATGAGCCCGACGACGCCGAGCACCGGCGTGGGGTCGATCGGCCGGCCGTCGGTCTCGTTGTACAGACTGACGTTGCCGCCGGTGATCGGCATCCCGAGCGCCGTGCACGCCGTCGCGATGCCGTCCACCGCGCGCGCGAGCTGCCACATGATCTCGGGCCGCTCGGGGTTGCCGAAGTTCAGGCAGTTGGTCGCGCCGACCGGCACCGCGCCCGCGCAGGCGACGTTGCGCGCGGCCTCGGCCACGGCGAGCATGGCGCCGCGCTCCGGGTCCAGGTAGCCGTAGCGGCCGTTGCCGTCCACCGACACGGCCAGCGCGCGCGTGGTGCCCTTGATCCGCACGACGCCGGCGCCCATGCCGGCCAGCACGATCGTGTTCGTGCGGACCATGTGGTCGGTACTGGCGGTAGATCCACTTCTTGCTGGCGATCGCGGGGCTCTCGAGGAGCGCGAACAACGCGGCCTCGGGCGAGCGCCCGTCGGTCAGCATGGCCGGCTCGAGCCCCTGCACGTCCTTCAGGTAGGCGGGCTGCGCCATCGGGCGCTCGTAGACGGGCGCCTCGTCGACGAGGGCGGCGGTCGGCGCCACGGCCACTTCCCGGCCGTGGTCCCTGACGCGCAGCAGGCCGCCGTCGGTGACCGTCCCGATCCGCACCGCGTGCAGGTCCCACTTCTCGAAGATCCGCTCGACCTCCGCCTCGCGTCCCGCCTTGACGACGAGCAGCATGCGCTCCTGCGACTCGGACAGCATGATCTCGTAGGGCGTCATGCCGGATCTCGCGCTGCGGCACCAGGGAGACGTCGATCTCGATCCCCGCGCCGCCGCGCGCCGCCATCTCGCTCGTCGAGCAGGTGAGACCGGCGGCGCCCATGTCCTGCACGCCCACGAGCGTATCGGTCTTCATCAGCTCGAGGCACGCCTCGAGCAGCAGCTTCTCCATGAACGGGTCGCCCACCTGCACCGCGGGCCGCTTCTCGGCCGACCGTTCGTCGAACTCCGCCGAGGCCATGGTCGCGCCGTGGATGCCGTCGCGGCCCGTGCCGGCGCCGACGTAGTAGACCGGGTTGCCCGCGCCGCCCGCGCGCCCCAGGACGAGCGCGTCACGCCGCGCGACGCCGAGGCACAGCACGTTCACCAGCGGGTTGCCCGCGTAGCCCGGCTCGAAGGCGACCTCGCCGCCAATCGTGGGGATGCCGATGCTGTTGCCGTAGCCGGCGATGCCGGCCACGACGCCCTCGAGGATCCGGCGCGTCAGGGGCTTGTCGAGCGGTCCGAACCGCAGCGAATTGAGGAGCGCCACGGGCCGCGCGCCCATGGTGAAGATGTCGCGGATGATGCCGCCGACGCCCGTCGCGGCGCCCTGGTAGGGCTCGATGAAGGACGGATGGTTGTGCGACTCGATCTTGAAGACCGCCGCCAGGCCGTCGCCGATGTCCACCGCCCCGGCGTTCTCGCCCGGGCCCTGGAGCACGCGGGGGCCGCGCGTCGGCAGCCGCCGCAGGTGCACCTTCGAGCTCTTGTAGCTGCAGTGCTCCGACCACATCACCGAGAAGATGCCGAGCTCGGTCTCGCTCGGCTCGCGGCCGAGCGTCCGGACAATGCGGTCGTACTCCTCGCGGGTCAGGCCGTGGCGTTCGAGAATGACGGGATCGATCATCACTGGTTCGACTCTTGGAGGAACTTCAGGCCGATGACGGCGTCGACCACGGCGGCCAGGACGAGGACGCCGACGACCGGCGCGCGCGCGCCCGGCGCGACCTCCAGCCAACCCGTGCCGAAGGCGGCGGCCAGCGCCGCCATGACCACGGACGACGCGAGGAGCGCCCGGCCGATCAGCGTGCGCGGGGTGACGGACGTACCCATGGCTCCCCCGTCTACCGCGCCTGCGCGCGCAGCGTGCCCTCGCCCGTGAGCGAGGCGACCACCGAGCGCAGCACCACGAGGCCGTCGGCGCTCCCGAGCTCGGCCTCGCACGCGCGCTCGGGGTGCGGCATCAGCCCGACGACGTTCCGCGACGCGTTGCAGATGCCGGCGATGTTGTTGAGCGAGCCGTTGGGGTTGGCCGCGTCGGTGATCCGGCCGTCCGGCTCGGCGTAGCGGAAGACGACGCGGCCGTCCGCCTCGAGCTGGGCCAGCACCTCCGGCGGGGCGTAGTAGTTGCCGTCGCCGTGCGCAATCGGCATCGTGAGGACCTGGCCCTCCGTCGCAAGCGTCGTGAAGGGCGTGTCGGTGCTGCTCGACCCGCAGGTGCACGTGCTCGCAGAGGAACTTCAGGCCGCGGTTGCGGAGCATCGCGCCCGGCAGCAGCCCGGCCTCCAGCAGGATCTGGAAGCCGTTGCAGATGCCGATGACGGGGCCGCCCGCGGCGGCGAACCGGCCGACCGCCGCCATGACCGGCGAGAACCGCGCGATGGCGCCGGTGCGCAGGTAGTCGCCGTGCGAGAACCCGCCGGGCAGGATGACGACGTCGGCGCCGCCGAGGTCCGTCTCCTTGTGCCAGACGAAGACCGCCTCGGCGCCGAGCCCGTGCTTCACGGCGTAGTGGGCGTCGTGGTCGCAGTTCGAACCAGGAAAGACGACGACGGCGAATCGCATGGACTGCCTCATGGGCGACGCAGCGCGTCGCCCCTACACGATGGCGGCGCGGCCCCTACACGTCGCCGACCTCGATCCGGTAGCTCTCGATCACCGGATTGGCCAGCAGCGTGTCGGCGACCTCGGCGGCCAGCGCCCGCGCCTCGTCGGCGGTGCCGGCCCGGACGTCGAGCTCGAAGTACTTGCCCTGGCGCACGCCCTCCACCGCATCGTAGCCAAGCGTGTGCAGCGCTTCGGCAACGGTGCGCCCCTGCGGGTCGAAGACCGACGGCTTGAGCGTGACGAACACCCGTGCTTTCACGGTCACATTCCTGTCGCTGGACGGCTTACGGCTGACGGCTCGGCAAAGACCCGCTCGAAGATGGCGTCCACGTGCCGCAGCTGGTGGTCGAGGTCGAAGGCGCGCTTGATCTCGGCCGGCGGCAGCACCGCGGTCACCTCGGCGTCGGCCTCGAGCAGCGACTCGAAGTCGCGCTGCTCGTGGAACGAGCGCATGGCGTTGCGCTGCACCCACTCGTAGGCCTGCTCGCGCGAGACGCCCCGGCGCGCCAGCTCGAGCAGCACGGTGCCCGAGAACACCACGCCGCGCGACCGCCGCAGGTTCTCCAGCATCCGGTCGGGGTACACCACCATGCCCTTCACGATTCGCGTGAAGCGCCGCAGCATGTGGTCGAGGGCGATGAAGCTGTCGGGCAGGATCACGCGCTCGACCGAGGAGTGCGAGATGTCGCGCTCGTGCCACAGCGCGACGTTCTCGATCGCCGCCATGGCGTTGCCGCGCAGCAGCCGGGCCAGGCCGGTGATCTGCTCGCAGCCGATCGGGTTGCGCTTGTGCGGCATGGCCGACGAGCCCTTCTGGCCCTTGCCGAACGGCTCCTCGACCTCGCCGATCTCGGTCTTCTGCAGCCCGCGGATCTCCAGCGCGAACTTCTCGAGCGACGCCGCCACGAGCGCGAGCGCCGTCAGCAGCTCGGCGTGGCGGTCGCGCTGAATCACCTGCGACGACACCGGCGCGGGCGTCAGGCCCAGCCGCGCGCACACGCGCGCCTCGATCGACGGGTCGAGGTGCGCGAAGGTGCCCACGGCGCCCGAGATCTTCCCGACGCTGACCGCCTCGCGCGCCCGGACGACGCGCGCGAGCCCGCGCTGCGAGCTCGGCGTGCCACAGCGCCAGCTTCAGCCCGAAGGTCATCGGTTCGGCGTGCACGCCGTGCGTCCGGCCGATCATCGGCGTGCGCCGGTGCTCCTCGGCGCGCGCCCGCACGGCCTCGCAGCAGCGTCTCGAGGTCGGCGACGACGAGGTCGGCACGCCTGGCGCATCTGCAGCGCCTGCGCGGTGTCGAGCACGTCCGACGAGGTCAGGCCGAAGTGCAGCCAGCGGGCCGACGGCCCCACGTGCTCGGCGACGGCCGTCGTGAACGCGATCACGTCGTGCTGCGTCGTCCGCTCGATCTCCTCGATGCGGGCGATGTCGAAGCCGCCCTTCTCGCGGATGTCGCGCGCGGCCTCGGCCGGCACGATCCCGGCTTCGACCATCGCCTCGGCCGCCGCCATCTCGACCTGCAGCCAGGTCTCGTAGCGCCGCTGGTCGCTCCAGATAGCGCCCATCTCGGGGTTCGTGTATCGGGCAATCATGCGATCAGCCCAGGTTCAGCCGCTCGGGCGCGAGCGTTCCGGCCCTGGCAGGGCCGAGCACGGTCGCGGCGAGCGATCCGTTCGCGAACAGCTCGCCCGCGACGCGCATCACGTCGTCGGGCGTCACGGCCTCGATGCCGTCGAGCGTCTCGTCCAGGCCGAACTGGCGCTCGAAGTAGATCTCCTGCCGGGCCAGGTGCGACATGCGGCTCGCCGTGTTCTCGAGGCTCAGCATCAGGCTGCCCTTGAGATGATCCTTCGCGCGCCGCAGCTCCTCGGCGGTGACCGGCGCGGTCTTCATGCCCTTCAGCTCCTCGACCACGAGGTCGACGACCTGGGCGACCGAGTCGGCGGCGCAGCCCGCATAGATGGTGAGCGCGCCGGCGTCGCGGTACGCGTTCAGGCCGCTGAAGACGGCGTAGGCCAGCCCGCGCTTCTCGCGCACGTTCTGGAAGAGCCGCGAGCTCATCGACCCGCCGAGCACCGTGTTGAGGATGTAGCTGACGTAGCGATCCTCGTGGCGCTGCGGGTAGGCGCTCGTGCCCATCACGAGGTGGCTCTGCTCGAGGTCTTTCGCGCGGGCCGACAGCCCGGCGCACGAGCGCGGCGGCTGGTCGTCGGCCGGCGCGCCCTTCGCCGCCAGACGGTCGAAGGCGCGCGCCACGAGCTCGCGGACCCGCGCGTGCTCGAGATTGCCCGCCGCCGCGACGACCAGGTTCGACGCCACGTAGGCGCCCGCGAAGAACTCGCGCAGCGTCCCGGAGGTGAGCGCCTCGACCGTCTCGCGCGTCCCGAGAATCGGCCGGCCGAGCGGGTGGCCCTCCCAGAACTGCTGCGTGAACAGCTCGTGGACGAGGTCGTCCGGCGTGTCCTCGACCATCTTGATCTCCTCGAGGACCACCTTCTGCTCGCGCGTGACGTCCCCGTCGCGCAGCGCCGGGTTGAGGACCAGGTCCGAGAGCAGATCGACCGCGATCGGCAGGTGCTCGTCGAGCACCTTGATGTAGTAGCTGGCGTACTCCTTGGCCGTGAAGGCGTCGAGATGGCCCCCGATCGAATCGATCTCCTGGGCCATGCCCCTCGGCGGTCCGGCTCGTCGTGCCCTTGAAGAGCATGTGCTCGACGAAGTGGGCGATGCCGCTCCGCTCGGCGCCGTCGTGACGCGACCCGCGGGTGAGCCAGACGCCAATCGTCACCGACCGCACCTGGGGCATGGTCTCGGTGATCAGGCGCAGTCCGTTGTCGAGTACATCTCGGACGATCATGGGCGGCACGCGTACGCTGAACCGGCCGGACTCGAAGGTCGCGGACCGGCGGCGCGAGACGGCAACGTATTCTGCAAGTCTTTGCTAGATGAGGAGTTACGCGACTAATCAGGAACCCCAATCATAGCACGCGCGCCGCCGGCCCGCAAGGTACAATCGGGGTCGAACCCGCCATGACCACCGCCTCACGACCCGACGTCGCCGAGCTGGAACGCGCCGAGCTGGAGGACGCGCTCGAGGCGCTCGGCGTGCGCCGGTTCCACGCCCGCCAGGTCTTCCGGTGGGTCCACCGCAAGGGGGTCGTCGAGCTCGACCGGATGACCGACCTCGGACGCAGCCTCCGCGCGACGCTGGCGGACCGGATCCAGGTGTCGACGCCCGAGGTGGCCGCACGGGACGTGTCGGCCGACGGCACCACGAAGTTCGTGCTGGCGCTCGGCGACGGCCGGCGCATCGAGTCCGTGTACATCCCGGACACGCCGCGCCAGACGTTCTGCATCTCGACGCAGGTCGGCTGCGCCATGAAGTGCGCGTTCTGCCTGACCGGCCGGATGGGCCTCGCGCGCAACCTGACGGCGGGCGAGATCGCGGGACAGGTGCGCGTGCTCGCCCGCGAGCTCGACCTGCTGGACCGTCCCTTCAACATCGTCCTGATGGGCATGGGCGAGCCCCTGCACAACTACGACGCGACGATGAAGGCGCTGCGGATCCTGGCCGACGAGCACGGCCTCGCGGTGTCGCCGCGGCGTGTGACGCTGTCGACGGTGGGCGTGCTCCCGGCGCTCGAGCGGCTCGCCCGCGAGCCGCTGATGCCCAATCTGGCGATTTCGCTGCACGCGACGACCGAGGAGATGCGCGAGCGGCTGGTGCCCGTGAACCGGAAGTACGGGCTGCGGGAGCTCGTCGCCGCGTGCCGGAAGTTCCCGCTGAAGCGGCGCAACCGGATCACGTTCGAGTACGTGCTGCTCGACGGCGTGAACGACACCGACGAGGACGCGCGCCGCCTGGTGAAGCTGCTCTCGGGCGTCAAGGCGAAGGTCAACCTGCTGCCGCTCAACGAGGCGGCCGGCATCCCGTTCGGCCGGCCGGCCGACGCGCGCGTCGACCGGTTCGCGCAGATCCTGGCCGACCACCGCCTCACCGTGATGGTCCGCAAGAGCCGCGGCCGCGACATCCGCGCCGCGTGCGGCCAGCTCATCGTGGAAGGCCCGCAGCAGTCCCCCGCTCAGCGCCTGGCCGGGCTCATACGCTGACTGACGGGAGTCCGTTCACGGGGACTGACGCGGTCCGTTCGCGGGGACTGACGCGGTCCGTTCGCGGGGACTGACGCGGTCCGTTCACGGGGCTGACGCGGTCCGTTCACGGGGCTGACGCGGTCCGTTCACGGGCTGACGCACGTCCGTTCAGGGTTGACACGTTCCGAACGGACTCACCTCCGTCCGAACGGACGTGAATCACCGTGAACGGACGGGGATGGCCCCTGAACGGACAAGGATCTTCCTGAACGGACAAGGATCTCCCTGAACGGACAAGAATCTCCCGTATGACCACCGTCATACAACTTCGCCCGGCGGGTGGGCATGATTGATAGCGGAGCGAAGCGTATGGCGACGAACCCCCTGGTTGGCCGGCTCGCCCGGGAGCAGCGCACGTTTGACGCGATGATGGAGATCTACTGCCGCGACCATCATGGCCGGCGCCGCGGGCTGTGCGCGGAGTGCGAGGGGCTGAGGAGCTACGCCGAGCAGCGGCTGATCCACTGTCCGTTCGAGACGGACAAGCCCACCTGCGTGAACTGCAAGGTGCACTGCTACCGGGCGGAGATGCGCGAGGCGGTCAAGGTCGTCATGCGCTACGCCGGTCCGCGCATGCTGCTGCGCCACCCGATCCTCGCCGTCCGCCATCGCTGGCTCGACTCGCGGCGCGAAGCGCCCGACCGGCCCGGGCGGAAGACGTCGTCGGCTGCCTAGGAGCACAGGTCGAGGACCTGTGCCGTCCCCGCCTCCTCACACGACGCAGCCGCGGATGACGGGCTCGACCTCGTCGATCCGCACGCGCACGGGGACGTTTCGCGTCAGCCCTTCCCCGATCAGCACCTTCAGGTAGTTGTCGGTCACGACCAGCGTGCCGTCCTCCAGCGTGAGCCCGGGCCTCACCGTGCCCAGGTGGGCGCGGCGGAACCGCGACGCGAGGCCGGCGCCGATCTCGCGAAGCCGCCGGGCGCGGTCGCGCACGGCGGCGCCGGGCACGGCGCCGGGCCGCGACGCCGCGAGGGTGCCCGGCCGGTGCGAGTACGGGAAGACGTGCAGGTGGGTCAGGGGCGACGCGGGCAGGTAGCGCTCGCTGGCCGCGAAGTCCTCGTCGGTCTCGCCCGGAAAGCCCACGATGAGGTCGGACCCGATCGCCGCGTGCGGCAGGCGCTCGCGCACGCGATCGACGGTGCGGCGGTAGGCGTCCAGCGTGTACGGCCGCCGCATCGCGGAGAGCATCCGGTCGCTCGCGTGCTGCAGGGGCAGATGGAAATGCGGGTGGAAGCGGTCGCCGGCCGAGACGAGGTCGACGATGGCGGGCACGCAGTCCATCGGCTCGAGCGAGCTGACGCGGAACCGCAGGCCGCCGGGCCTCGCGTCGAGGGCGGTGAGCAGCGCGAGCAGCGAGGTGGCGGGCGACAGGTCGCGGCCGTAGCCGCCCAGGTGCACGCCGGTGAGCGCGATCTCCGCGAAGCCCGCGGCCTCGGCCTGGTCCACCTCGTCGAGCACCTGCGCGAGCGGCACGCTCCGGGAGCGCCCGCGCGTCGCCGGGATGATGCAGTAGGCGCAGCCCTCGTCGCAGCCGGTCTGGACGCGCAGCGTGTAGGCCGTGCGCCCCGCCACGCCGGGCTGGATCCGCGCGCCGCACGAACCCTCGCCCTCGCCAAAGTGCGCCGCCGTCGTGAGGCCGAGCGCGCCGGCCAGGTCGGCCGCCAGGCCGTCCTTGTGGTCGTTGGGCACCACGCGCAGCAGGTTGGGAAGCGCGGCGACCTCGCCGGGCCGCCGCGTCGCGTAGCAGCCGGTCACCACGATGCGCACCGCGGGATTGGCGCGCGCCAGGCGGCGGACGATCTGCCGCACGCCTTGGTCGGCCGACGCCGTCACCGAGCAGCTGTTGACGATGACGAGATCCGCCGTGTCGCTCGAGGCGGGCTCGGCGCCGCGGGCCAGCAGCCCTGCCTCCAGGCGCTGCGAGTCCGCCTGGTTCACGCGGCAGCCGAACGTGACGATGGAGTACTTCATGCGCCCCAGCGCCCATCCCTCGACAGGCTCGGATGGCCCGAGCGTGTCGAAGGCCAGCGCCTACTTCTGCCCCGCCTCGACCTCCGCCGCGGCCTTCTCGACCTTCGCCGCCAGCGTCTTCTTGTAGGCGTCGAGCTTCGCGGCGAGGCCCGCGTCGGCGCCGGCCAGGATCTGGGCGGCCAGGATGCCGGCGTTCGTCGCGCCCGGCTTCCCCACGGCCATCGTCGCCACGGGAACTCCCGGCGGCATCTGCACCGTCGCGAGCAGCGCGTCGAGCCCCTTGAGCGCCGACGAGTCGATGGGCACGCCAATCACGGGCCGCGTCGTGTGCGCGGCGACCACGCCGGCCAGGTGCGCCGCGGCGCCCGCGCCGACGATGAAGACGCCCACGCCCCGGGCGGGCGCCTCCTCCACCAGGCGCTGCACGCGCGCGGGTGAGCGGTGCGCGGAGGCGACCGTCATGTCGCAGGAAATGTCGAACTGCTTCAGCGCGTCGGCCGCCGCCTGCATCACCGGCGCGTCGGAGGCCGATCCCATCAGGATCAGGACTTTGGGCATGGAGAGTTCCTGTCAGTGCCTGGTGCTTCGTGCTCTGTGCTTGGTGCGTCCCTGGTGCCTGGTGCTTCGTGCGGGCTTCGCGCTCAGCGCGCCGCCAGCGCCGTCCGCCCGATGTCCCGGCGGTAGTGCATGCCGTCGAAACGAATGCACGCGACGCCCTCGTAGGCGCGGTCGATGGCCGATCGGTAGTCGGCCCCGCGCCCGACCACGGTGAGCACGCGGCCGCCGGCCGTCACGACGCGCCCGTCCCGCTCGGCGGTGCCCGCGTGGAACACGACGACGCCGTCGAGCGCTTCGGCACGGTCGATCCCCTCGATCGGCCGCCCGGACTCGTAGCGGCCCGGGTACCCGCCCGAGGCCAGCACGACGCCGACGCGCGGCTCCGCGCTGAACCGGCACGTCGCGCCGGCCAGGTCGCCGCCCGCGGCGGCGGCCAGCACCGGCGCCAGCTCGCTCTCGATCATCGGGAACACGACCTGCGCCTCGGGATCGCCGAAGCGCACGTTGAACTCGATGACCTTCGGCCCGTCGGCGGTCATCATGAGCCCCACGTAGAGGAAGCCGCGATATGGCTGGCCCTCGGCCCGGAGCCCCTCGAGCACGGGCTCGACGATGGCCGACCGGATCACGCGCCGGGTGGCGGCGTCCACGAGCGGGCTCGGCGCGAACGCGCCCATCCCGCCGGTGTTCGGCCCCTCGTCCCCGTCGAGGGCGCGCTTGTGGTCCTGGGCGGAGACGAGCTCCACGGCCCGCGAGCCGTCGGCGAGCACGAAGAACGAGGCCTCGGTCCCGGTCAGGCACTCCTCGAGCACGATGCGGCGCCCGGCCGCGCCGAAGCGGCCATCGACCATCGCGTCGCGCACCGCCGCCTCGGCCGTTGCGCGGTCGGGGGCCACGACGACGCCCTTGCCGGCGGCCAGGCCGTCGGCCTTGACGACGACGGGCACGCCGAGCGTGCCGCGCGCCAGGACGTCGAGGGCCGCCTCGGGCGTGTCGCACACGGCGAAGCGCGCGGTCGGCACGCCGTGGCGCGCCATGAACTCCTTGGCGAAGACCTTGCTCGTCTCGAGGCGGGCGGCCGCCTGCGTCGGCCCGAACAGGAGCCGGCCGGCGGCCGCGAAGCGATCGGCGATGCCGCGCTCGAGCGGCTGCTCCGGGCCGACGACCGTGAGATCGGCCCGCTCGCGGGCCGCCACGGCCAGCAGCGCATCCGGGTCGGCGGGGTCGGCCGGCACGGTCCGCGCGAGGGTGGCGATGCCGGCGTTGCCGGGCGCGCAGACGACCTCGTCGACGCCGGGTTCGGCCGCCAGCTTCCAGACGAGGGCGTGCTCCCGCGCGCCGCCGCCAATGACCAGAAGCCTCATCGCAATTCGCTTATGTTGCTGATTCTAAATGACTTGGGCAGGACTAACAGTTCACTGACAATTCATTGACGGCTGCCGAGATTCTGCCTGGAATCCGCGCCTACGTGTGATAGCCTAGCATATTCTGGTGAGTGGTACGGGCCTTCACCGAGCGGATTGGAGCCGCATGTAAGGGGGTGAAGTAAGGTTGGCTGAAGTCAAGGTGCAGGACGGCGAATCGATCGAGAGCGCGCTTCGCCGTTTCAAGCGCAAGGTGCAGCAGGAAGATATCATCAAGGATATCAAGAAGCACTCGTTCTATCTCAAGCCTGGAGACAAGCGTCGGGCCAAGCAGGCGCTCGCTCGCAAGCGGACGCGCAAGAAGCAGCGCCGAGAGGCTGAGTAGTGAAGACGAGGGCGTGCCATGGAGTTCCAGGACCGGACCCTTCAGTGTATCGATTGCGGGACCGAGTTCGTCTGGACTGCGGGTGAACAGTCGTTCTTCGCGGACAAGAACTTCAAGAACGAGCCCAAGCGCTGCCGCGCCTGCAAGGCGAAACGCGCCGAGCGGATCGCGACCGGTTCGCCGGGGGGGCGAGAGCGCGTGGAGACCCGGACGGTGTGCTCCAGTTGCGGGAAGGAGACCACCGTCCCGTTTCGTCCGACGCAGGGGCGTCCCGTGTTCTGCCGGGATTGCTTCCAGCAGCGCAAGACCGCCGCTGGCGGGGTCTGACCCCGGCCGTCGGTTCGCTCGCCATGGTCGCCTGGCAGCCCCCCCCGCGGGGGGCTCGCGGCGCCCGACCCAGGGGCCTGCGGGAAGGTCTGAAATTCCCGCAGGTCCTTGACACGATTGGATTTTTCGCGGTACACTTCGCCCGTCTTTTCGAGGCCCCGTTGAGGACTGCATCGTGTCCCCGCGAGGTGCGGACCGAAGTGGGCGTGAGAGGGAGCGCGCTGTATGCACATCGAGGAACGAGTGGTCGGAAACGTGATGGTGCTCGATCTCAAGGGCAAGCTCACGTTGGGCGAAGGTGACGAGCTGCTCAAGGACAAGATCAACTCGCTCGTCCAGCAGGAGCGGAAGGCCATCCTGCTCAACCTCGAAGGCGTTCCGTACATCGACAGCGCGGGTCTGGGCGAAATCGTCCGCACCTATACGACGGTCAGCCGGCAGGGGGGCAAGTTGAAGCTCGTCCACCTGACCAAGCGGATCCAGGATCTGCTGTCGATCACGAAGCTGCTCACGGTATTCGAGACCTTCGACTCGGAGCAAGAGGCCCTCGCGAGCTTCTCCGCCTAGGTGGGGCCTTCGGGCCCTTTCCCCGCCGCGCTTACATGGCGCGCAGGTCAGCTCAAGACATCGTAGAGCCGCGCACGGCGCCGCCGACCGGGGCGGCGCCTCGTTCGTTCGCGCGCCACCTGCTCGTTTCCCTCCGTCCGCATCAGTGGACGAAGAACCTGATCATCTTCGCGGGGCTCATCTTCGGCCAGCGGCTCGGGGCGCCGGCGGCCGTCGGGCGGGCGGCGGGCGCGTTCGCCGTGTTCTGCGTGCTGTCCGGCGTCGTCTACCTGGTCAACGACGTCGTGGATCGGGAGGCCGACCGCGAGCACCCGGTCAAGGCTCGCCGGCCGATTACCGCCGGCGAGCTGCCGGTGGGAGCCGCCCTCGGCGCCGCGCTGGTGCTCGGCGCGGCGGGCCTGGCGGCGGCCGTGTGGCTCGGCTGGAGCTTCGCCCTCGTGGCGGCGGCGTACCTGGGCCTGCTGGCGCTCTACTCGGGCCCGTTGAAGCGGATCGTGATCGTCGACGTGCTGACCATCGCGATTGGCTTTGTGCTGCGGGCGTGGGCCGGCGCGGTGGTGGTCGGCGTCCCGTTCAGTGACTGGCTGATGGTGCTCACGCTGATGCTGGCCCTGTTCCTGGGCTTCAGCAAGCGGCGGCACGAGATCCTGACGCTCGGGGACCGGGCGACCGGGCACCGGTCGATTCTGGCGGACTACAGCGCACAGCTGCTCGACCAGATGATCGCGGTCGTGGCGGCGGCGACGCTCATCGCGTACGTGATTTACACGGCGAGCCCGGAGACGGTGCAGAAGTTCGGCACCGCGCAGCTGGAGCTGACGCTGCCGTTCCCGGCGTACGGCATCTTCCGGTACCTGTACCTGGTGTACCGGAAGGACGGCGGCGGCAGCCCGTCGGAGGCGCTGCTGACGGACGGGCCGTTGCTCACCGCGGTGGCGCTCTGGGGCCTCGCGGTGATTCTGATCATCTACGGGGGACGGCTCCCGTTGTTCTGATTGGGCACGGAGGGCCGAGGAGTTCATGGCACGCGCGAAGGTGGCCTTGCGGCACACGCGCCCCGAGACGGCGCGGCGCGACTACCACGACCTGATGAACCTGGCCGGCTACCAGGACGTGGTGGCGCGCGACGCGGAGACGGCGCTCAAGGTCAACATCTCCTGGCACTTCTTCTTCCCGGGCAGCTCGACCACGCCGTGGCAGCTCGACGGCGTGATCGCGGCGATGCGCCGGGACGGCTACGACCCGGCGCGCATCCACGCGTGCCACAACCGGACCGTCGTGATCGACGCCCGGCTCGGCGAGCGCGAGAACAAGCAGGTCCAGGTCGTCGAGGCGCACGGCCTGCGCAACCTCCACATCTACGAGCCGGGCGAGGAGTGGATCGACATCCGTGAGGCGGTGGGCGACCTCACGCGCCGGTTCATCTGCCTGAACGACGTCTACCCCAAGGGCTTCCTCATCCCGCGCCGGTTCATCGGCGAGAACATCATCCACCTGCCCACCGTGAAGACCCACGTCTTCACCACCACCACCGGGGCGATGAAGAACGCCTTCGGCGGGCTGCTGAACGAGCGCCGGCACTGGACCCACCCGGTGATCCACGAGACGCTGGTCGACCTGCTGATGATCCAGCGCGCGATCCACCGGGGCGTGTTCGCCGTGATGGACGGCACGTTCGCGGGGGACGGGCCGGGGCCGCGGTGCATGGTGCCCCACGTGAAGGACGTGATCCTGGCGAGCGCCGACCAGGTCGCGATCGACGCGGTCGCCGCGAAGCTCATGGGCTTCGACCCGCTCTCGATCCGGTACCTCCGCCTCGCCCACGACCTCGGCCTCGGCTGCGCCGACCCGAGGGAGATCGAGATCGCCGGCGACACGCAGGCCGCGGCGGCCAACTGGCACTTCGTCGGGCCGTTCCGGCGCATGACGTTCGCGTCGCGGATGCAGCACCAGATCTACTGGGGGCCGCTGAAGCGGCCTCTCGAATGGTCCTTGAGGACCGTGCTCGCCCCGTGGGCCTACGTGGCGAGCGTCGTCTACCACGACAGCTTCTGGTACCCGCTCAAGGCGCGCCGCGCCATGCGGGCGGCGCTCGCGAGCCCCTGGGGCCGCCTGTTCCGGAACTGGGAGCACGTCACGCCCGACGCGGACGGCTATCCGCTCACGGGCACCGAACCTGCAGCCGCGCCGCGCACGGGCCTGCGCGCGCTCCTGCGCTCGCTGGGGATCCTGGGCACGTGCCTGAAGGAGGCTCCAGAGTTCACGGCCCGCCGGCGCCGCGCCGGCACGCCGACGCCGTGAGCGGCCGGACGAGGCACCTATGGCAGAGTTCAACATTCGCGCCGATGCCATCGACGTCGAGCAGATCATGCGTCAGATCCGGGCTCGGATCCGCGAGAAGCGCGGCGTCGACTACACCGAAGACGAGATTCGCCGCCTCGCAACCGTGAAGCTCGAGAAGTTCCTCGAGCCGAACGGCGTGCGCTCGGACCTCCTCGAGCAGTTCCAGCGCCGCCGCCCGGAGCCGATGGATCCGCTCAACTACACGTTCGAGGACGACACGCTCTACGCGACGCACCGGGGCGGGCTCCGCTGGATCCGCCGGCTGCTCAACCCGGTGCTCAAGCTGTTCTTCAACCCGGGGCCGCTGGCCCACGTCCTGCACCTGCAGGCGGAGATCAACGAGCGGTTCTACACGCGCAACCAGAAGCGGGAGCAGCTCGATCCTCTCTACTTCGAGGTCATGCACAACCTCGTGCTCGAAATGACCCGCCTCGGCATCGAGGTCAAGAACCTCAAGATGCGCGTCGAGTCGCTGTCGAGCCGGCTCGACTTCGACGAGCGCCGCGCGCGGGCGCTCGAGGGCGTGGTGCAGTCCCGGCCCGGCGCCCCCCCCGCCGCTCCGGCCGCGGAGCGCCCGGCCGAGGCGGACACCCCGGCCGACCGCGCGCCGGCCAGCGACGAAGCAGCCGAGGGCGAGGCACGCCGGCGGAAGAGACGGCGGCGGCGCCGCCGCGGCGCCCGGCCGGCGGACGAGGCCGGCGGCGCGGCGGCGGCCGGCGCGCCGTCCGGGCCCGGAGGCGACGCGAGCGACGCCCCCGACGAGATGGATGAGGTCCCCGCCGACGCGCCGGCGGGCGACGAACGCCCGGCGGCCGACGACGCCACCGCGGGCGAACCCGACCCCGAGGACCAGTGAAGCTCGGCATCGTGGTCCAGCGCTACGGCGCGGACATCAACGGCGGCGCCGAGCAGCACGCCCGGTTCGTGGCCGAGCACCTCGCTCGCCACCACGAGGTGGAGGTGCTCACCACCTGCGCGCGTGACTACATCACGTGGCGCAACGAGCTCCCGGCCGGGCTCGACACGGTCCACGGCGTCGCGGTGCGCCGCTTCCCGGTGCGCCGCGAGCGGCGCCCGGCGGAATTCGGCCGCTGGTCGCGCCGGGTGTTCGACACGACGCACTCGACGGCCGACGAGCTGGCCTGGCTGGCGAGCGAGGGCCCGGCGAGCCCGGCGCTCGTCTCCTACGTCCGCCGGCGCCGCGCGGACTACGACTTCCTCCTCTTCTTCAGCTACCGCTACTACCACGCGTACCACGGTGCGCGCGCCGCCGGCGGCCGGGCCGTGCTCGTGCCGACGGCCGAACGCGATCCGGCGGTCGGCCTGGACCTGTTCGGCCCGCTCTTCCGCGGCGTGCGCGGCATCATGTACAACTCGCTCGAGGAGCGGGCGATGATCCAGGCCGCCGCCGACAACGCGTCGGTGCCGTCGGTCGTCGTCGGCGTCGGCTCCGAGGTGCCGGACCGGCCGAGCGCGGAGCGGTTCCGGCGGAAGCACGGCCTCGAACGGCGGTTCGCGGTCTACGTGGGGCGGATCGACGAGAACAAGGGCTGCCCCGAGCTCTTCGCGCACTTCACCAGCTACGCGTCGGCGTTCCCCCGGGGCCTGGATCTCGTGCTCGTCGGCGGGACGGTCATCCCGGTGCCGGATCACCCCCGCATCCGCCACCTGGGGTTCCTGCCGGACGAGGACAAGTTCGATGCGATCGCGGCCGCCGACCTGCTGATCATGCCGTCGTATTTCGAGAGCCTCTCGATGGCGGTGCTCGAGGCGTGGGCGATCGGCCGGCCGGTGCTGGTCAACGGCCGCTGCGACGTGCTGCGGGGACAGTGCCTGCGCAGCGGGGCCGGGCTGTACTACGAGACGCGCGAGGAGTTCGTCGAGACGCTGTACGCGCTCGAGTCCAACGGGCCGCTCAGCGGCCCGTTCGGCCGCAACGGCCAGACGTTCTACGAGCGGCACTACGCGTGGCCGGTCATCGAGCGCAAATACGACGGGATGCTCGAGCGGCTCGCCGAGGATGACCGCGCCGGGCGCGCCGCGCCGGGCATGGCGGCGCTCCCCGGCTGGTGGGCACGCCGGCGGCGGACGCTGCCGCCGGCGGCCGAGGTGCTCGAGGGCCTGCCCACCGGCCCCGCCGCGCCGGCCTCGCGTCCGCCGCAGCCCACGGCCGCGCCGGCGCCCCGCCCGGACCAGGGGCGGCCGGACCAGCGACGGACGGACCAGCGACGGACGGACCAGGGGCGGACGGGCCAGGCACGGACGAGCCAGGCACGGACGGGCGGCCGGTCGTACCAGGACCGGCGCGGCCGCCGGCCACGCCGGCGCCCGTCGTAATCGAGTTGGAGACGTCCGGCAGGCGATCCATGCGCATCCACCAGGTACTCGCCACGCTCAGCTACGGCGACGCCATCGGCAACGAGGTGCTGGGCATCCAGCGCGTCCTGCGGGCGGCGGGGCACGAGTCCGAGATCTTCGTGGAAACGGCGGACCGCCGGCTCGAGTCACTGACGCTCGACTACCGCGACCTGATCGACACGGTCGGCGAGGACGACGTCCTGATCCACCACTTCTCGATCGGGTCGCGCGCGTCGCGCACGGCCTGGGCGCTGCCGGCGCGCATGGTGCTCGTCTACCACAACATCACGCCGCCCGAGTACTTCCTGGGCGTGCACCGCCAGCTGGTCCGGCTCTGCTACCACGGGCGCCGCGAGCTCACGGCGTACGTGGATCGGTGCGACCTCGCGCTCGGCGACTCGGAGTACAACCGCCAGGAGCTCGAGGCGACGGGCTTCGCGCCGACCGGCGTGCTGCCCGTGGTGCCGGACTTCTCGCACCTCGACGTCCCGCCGAACGGCTGGCTGACCCGCGACTTCGACGACGGCTGGACCAACGTCCTCTTCGTGGGCCGCGTCATCCCGAACAAGCGCTTCGACAACCTCATCCGGTTCTTCCAGGCCTACAAGACGCGCTACAATCCGCGGTCGCGCCTGCTGCTCGTCGGCTCGTACGGCGGCTTCGAGCGCTACCTGTCGCAGCTCCACACCCTGATCGCGACGATCGGCGCGAACGACGTGCACCTGCTGGGTCACGTGTCCAACGAGGAGCTGGCCGCCTGCTACGACGTCGCGGACCTGTTCCTGTGCGCGAGCGAGCACGAGGGCTTCTGCGTGCCGCTCATCGAAGCGTTCCACGAGGGCGTGCCGGTGATGGCGTACGCCGCGACGGCGGTGCCGGCGACGATGGACGGGGCGGGCGTGCTCTACGAGACGCAGTCCCCCCGCGAGGTCGCCGCGCTCATGAACGCCGTGCTGTCCGACGCGGATCTCCGGGAGCGGATCGTCGACGGCCAGGACGCGGCGCTCGAGCGGCTGTACGCGCGCGACTTCGGCGGCACGCTGCTCGCCTTCATGGACCAGGTCGTTCGCGCGGCGCGCCGGCCGCGGCCGGCCGTCGCCTGGGACTTCTGGCAGCAGATCGACCAGTACGACCGGCTGGAGGCCATCCGGGCCAGCCGTCCGGCCGCCTACCGCGCCCTGCCGGCCGCGCCGACCGCGAACCCCGCGAGGCTCGGAGCCGGCGACGAGCCGTGAGCCGATGGTCGTCAACCAGTGGGTCCCCGCCGCGCACCAGGGCGATGCCATCGGCGACAGCGCCCGGCGCCTCCGTGCGCTCCTGCGGGGCCTCGGCCACACGTCCGACATCTACGCGCTGACGATCGACGCCGCGCTCGCAGGCGACGTGCGGCCGTTCGAGAGCGCGGCGTCGGCGGCGGGCGACGTGACGATCCTCCATTTCGCGCTGGCCTCGCCTATGACCGCGGCGTTCGGCGGCTTGCCGCGGGGCCGGGTGCTCGTCTACCACAACGTGACGCCGGCCCGCTTCTTCGCGCCCTACGACCCCGGCATCTTCCGCCTGGCGGCGCTGGGGCGGCAGGAGATCTGCCGCGCTGGCCGGGCGCGTGGAGCTGGCGCTGGGCGTGTCCGAGTTCAACCGGCGGGAGCTCGAGTCGCTCGGCTTCTCGCCGACGGGCGTTCTGCCGCTCGCCGTGGACGTCGAGCGGCTGACGCGGGCGCCCCGGCGGCCGGCGCTCGAGCGGGCGCTGACCGACGACTGGACGAACTTCCTGTTCGTCGGGCGCATCGCGCCGAACAAGCGCATCGAGGACCACCTGCGGCTCGCCGAGCACTACAAGCGCTACGTGGACGCGTACTACCGGTTCATCTTCGTGGGCAAGACCGACGCCGTGCCGCGCTACTATCCAGACGGTGCAGGCGCTCATGGCCGAGTACCGCATGCGCGAGGAACGGTTCGTGTTCACCGGCCCGGTCCCGGACGCGGACCTGGCCGCCTACTACCGCTGCGCGGACGCCTACGTCTCGCTGAGCGAGCACGAGGGGTTCTGCGCGCCGCTCGTCGAGGCGATGGCGTTCGACGTGCCGGTGCTCGCCTACGCGGCGGGCGCCGTCCCCGAGACGCTCGGCGGCGCCGGCGTGTTGTTCGAACCGAAGGACCTGGAGCACGCCGCCGAGCTGCTCGGCCTGCTGGCGTACGACGAGGACGTCCGGCGGGACGTCCTCGCGGGCCAGCGCCGGCGCCTCCAGGACTTCTCGACGGAGCGGCTCACGCCCCGGCTCGAGGCGCTGCTGTCGCAGGTCGCGGGCGGCCGGCCCGACGGCCGGCCTGAAGGGATGGACTCGTGAAGATTGGCTTCGTCATCCAGCGCTACGGCACCGAGATCCTCGGCGGATCCGAATACCACTGCCGCCTGATCGCCGAGCGGCTGGCGGAGCGGCACCAGGTGGAGGTGCTCACCACCTGCGCGCGCGACTACATCACCTGGAAGAACGAGTACCCCGAGGGGCCGGACCGGGTGCGCGGCGTCACCGTGCGGCGTTTCGCCAATGCCGCGGACGCGCGACATCGAGGCGTTCAACCGGTACTCGGACTGGATCTTCACCCACCCGCACACGCGCCAGGACGAGATGGAGTGGCTCGCGCAGCAGGGCCCGTGGTGCCCTCGCCCTGCTCGACTACCTGGAGCGGCAGCACGCGTCCTACGACGTGCTGATCTTCTTCACGTACCTCTACGCGCCGACCGTGCTGGGCCTGCGAGATCGCCCCGGGCCGCAGCCTGCTCGTGCCGACGGCGCACGACGAGCCGGCGATCCACCTCGAGATCTACCAGGAGGTCTTCAGCCTGCCGGCGGCGATCGCCTACAACACCGACGTCGAGCGCAGGTTCCTGACGACACGCTTCTCGATCCGGGCGATTGCCGAAGAGACCGTGGGCTGCGGCGTCGACCTGCTGCATGGCCGGCGGCGACCGCGGACCCGGCCGACGAGAGGAGGACGCCGACGACCCGCCCGCCGACGAGGCGGACGACGAACGCCGCGCACCTGTCGGCGCCGCGGCGCCCGGTTCCGCCGCCGCCACCGGCTGCACGGGCCGTTCGTCCTCTACGGCGGCCGCATCGACCCGGGCAAGGGGTGCGAGGAGCTGATCGAGTACTTCGGCAGCTACGTCGCGGGCGGCGGCGACGCCTCGCTCGCGCTGATGGGCGTGAAGCTCATGCCGCTGCCCGAGGAGCCCTACATCCGGTTCGCGGGGCGGCTGTCGGAGCGAGGAGCGGCTCGAGGCCCTGGAAGCCGCCACGGTCGTCGTCGTGCCGTCGCCCTACGAGAGCCTGTCGCTGCTGGCGCTGGAGGCGTTCGCGGTCGGCACGCCCGTGCTGGCCAACGCGCGAAGCGACGTGCTCGTGGACCACTGCCTGCGCAGCAACGCCGGGCCTGTACTACGCGGACCGCGACGAGTTCGTCGAGTGCCTGGAGCTGCTGCTCGCCGACGAGGCCCTGCGGCGCGGCCTGGGACGGAACGGGCGAGCGTACGTGCGGCGCAACTACCGCTGGGACGTGATTCTCGGGAAGTACGAGCGGATGTTCGCGCGCCTCCGGGGCGCGACGCGGGACTAGTCACCACCGAGGATCTTCACCACGACGGGCTTCAGCCCTCCGTGGCGCCGGCGAAGTCCCAATCCCGCTACTCGTCGCGTTCGACGCCGACCGTGCGGGCCGGGGCGCGTCCTCTGCGACTCGGTCCAGCCGGCCGGCTTGGCCGACGGATGCGCGGGCTCGGCCTCGCCCGTCTCGGATCCGGCCGGGCGCCGCCGCGCTTGCGTCGCGGCCGGATGTCGTAGCGCTTGATCATCTCGTTGAGGGTGGTGGGCTTGATGTGCAGCAGCTCCGCCGCCCGCTTCTGCACGCCGCCGGCCGCCTCGAGCGTCGACTCGATCAGCCGCTTCTCGAAATCCGTGATCACGTCCTTGAACGAGATCCCCTCGGGCGGCACGCACGAACTGCGGCAGCTGGAAGGCGCGGGTCCGCCGGACGTGGTCGGGGACCAGGCTCGCGCTCGATGCGGGAGCCCGACGTCAGCACGACGGCGCGCTCGATGACGTTCTCGAGCTCGCGGACGTTGCCCGGCCAGTCGTAGTCCGTCAGCAGGTCCAGCGCCTCGGGCGTCAGCTCGAGGTCCGGTCTTGTTGTTCTCGCGGCCGTACTTCTCCAGGAAGTGCTGCACCAGCAGCGGGATGTCGTCCTTGCGCTCGCGCAGCGGCGGCAGGTGCATCGGTGATGACGTGCAGCCGGTAGAACAGGTCCTCGCGGAACCGGCCCTCCTCCATCATGCGCCGCAGGTCGACGTTGGTCGCGGCGATGATCCGGACGTCGACCTTGATCGTCTCCACGCCGCCCAGGCGCATGAACTCCCGCTCCTGGATGACGCGCAGCAGCTTGGCCTGCGTCTCGAGCGGCACGTTGCCGATCTCGTCGAAGAAGATGCGTGCCCTTGTCGGCCAGCTCGAAGAGCCCCTTCTTCGGGTAGACGGCGCCGGTGAAGGCGCCGCTTGCACGTGGCCGAACAGGTTCGACTCGAGCAGGTCCGGCGGCAGGCTGCCGGAGTTGACCGTGACGAACGGCCGGTCGGCGCGCGGCCGAGTTGGCGTGGATGGCGCGCGCGACCAGCTCCTTGCCGGTGCCGCTCTCGCCCTGGTCACGAGGATCGTCGATCCGGCTGGGCGCCGCCTGGATGATCAGGTCGAACACCTGCCGCATCCGCGGGCTGCGTGCCGATGATGTTCGCGAACTTGTGCGTAGTGCTCCTGGAGGTTCTGCCGCAGGGCGCGGTTCTCGTCCACCAGGCGGCGCCGCTCGAGCGCGTTGCGCGACGACGACCAGCACCTCGTCGTTCTTGAACGGCTTGGTGATGTAGTCGAACGCGCCGCGCTTCATGGCGGCGATCGCGTTCTCGACCGACGCGAACGCCGTGATCATGATGACGGGCAGGTCCTCGTCGAGCTTCTTCAGCTCGTCGAGCAGTGGCGATGCCGTCCATGCCCGGGCAGCATCACGTCCACGATGGCGGCGTCGAACGGCAGGGTCCGGGCCAGCTCGAGCCCCTCCTCGCGCGTTGGCCGCGAGGCGCACGCTCGTAGCCCTCGCGCGTCAGGAGCGCCTCGAGGATCTCCCGCATGATCTCCTCGTCGTCGATGACGAGGATGTGCCGTGACCGCCTGGTGTCTTTTGACGTTCCGGAAGCCTCTTGTCCCTGGTCCGAGCTGTGCCGACGCCGTCATCGTCGGCCCGACTGGTTCGCCGCGTCGACCGTCCGGGTCCGCGACGAGCGGCAGTGTCAGGTGAAACGCGTCCCCTGGCCGACGACGCTGTCGCAGTGCGATCGCGCCGCCGTGCTCCTGCACGATGCCGTAGGTGATCGACAGCCCGAGGCCCGTGCCCTGGCCGATCGCCTTGGTCGTGAAGAACGGATCGTAGATCCGCGACAGGTGCTCCGCCGGAATGCCCGAGCCCGGTGTCGGCGACCTCCGACCGAGGCCTGGCCTCCGTCGTACGCGCGTCGCACACCGACAGCCAGCCGCCCTTGGGCATGGCGTCGCGCGCGTTCAGGAAGAGGTTCAGGAACACCTGCTGGAGCTTGTGCTCGATGCCCTCGACGACCGAGCGGGCGCCGGCGGCGAGCTCGCGGCGCACCTTGATCCTGGCCGTCCTCGAACTGGTGCTCGAGCAGCGACAGGACGTCGTTGACGACGGCGTGCAGGTCCACCGGCCGCGCTCGTCCACCCGGCGCGCCGGGCCGCGACAGGTTCAGCAGCCCGTTGACGATCTTCGCGGCCCGGAACGTCTGGCGCTCGATCTTCTCCAGCAGCCGCGTCCGCGGGTCGTCGGGTCGGCCCGCTCGAGCAGCATCTGGGTGAAGCTCGAGATGCCGGTGAGCGGCGTGTTCACCTCGTGCGCCACGCCGGCGGCCAGCAGGCCGATCGAGGCCATCTTCTCGGAGATCTGCAGCTGCTCCTCGAGCTGGACCCGCGAGGTGATGTCCTCGATGAGCACGATCGTGCCGCCCGTCGACGCCTGACGGCGTCCGGAGCGTGCAGCGGTGACGACCGTCACGTTCAGCCAGCAGCCGGCGTCGGCGCGTCGCCGGGGCCGACCGTCCAGCGGCACGCCGGTAGAGCGTCGGTGCCGTCGGGTGCTCGCGCCGCGCGCCGACGCAGCGCCTCGACGAACGTCGCGTCGAACAGCTCGTCGAGCCGGCGGCCGACCGCCTCGGCCCGCCGGACGCCCGAACAGACTCCTCGAGCGCGCGGTTCCACCGCACGATCGCGCTCCGCGACGTCGACGCACGACCAGCCCGTCGTCGAGCGACTCCAGGATGTTCTCGCTGAACTCGCGCATGCGCTCGAGCTTCGTCGGCCTTCACGTGCAGCTGGCGGTAGAGCCGGCCGTTCTCGAGCGCGGTGGCCACCTGGCCGGCCACCGCCGCCAGCAGCGCCATGTCCTCGCTGCTGAGCGGCTCGACGCGCGGCTTGCGGCCCAGCGCCATCACGGCGATCGTGCCCTCCTTCGACACGCAGGGCACGAAGTAGTAGATGCCCGCGTCGCGCCAGGCCTCGATCTCCTTCGCGGAGACCCGCCGGAGCGTGATCGGGTCGTCGAGCGCGATCAGGTGCCGGCCGATCAGCCGAGCGCCGAGGTCCGACGCGCGGGTCAGCCGCACCGGCAGGTTCGTCTCCTCGAAGCCGGCCGACGCGATCGTGCTGAAGTCGCCGGCCGTCCCGGACGCCAGTCGGCGCCAGCATCAGCGCCATCCGGTCGACGAGCAGCGTCTCGCGCACGCGCGTGACGAGCCGCTCGCTCAGCCGCAGCAGGTCGAGGTCGCTGTTCAGGTCGCGGGCGAAGGCCACCAGCGCCCGCCG
The DNA here is from genome assembly GCA_963812185.1 of uncultured Acidobacteriota bacterium. Taxonomy (GTDB): domain Bacteria; phylum Acidobacteriota; class Vicinamibacteria; order Vicinamibacterales; family JAHECP01; genus JAHECP01. Next base: position 203,094 of record CAWEUE010000004.1, on the reverse strand, counting down.
GTAGTCGTAGCGGTCGCGGTAGTACACGCGGTCGAGCGCCGTCTGGATGGCGTTCTTCACCGGGTTGGCGAGCAGCACCACGACCAGCGTGGCGAGCATCGCGATGACGGTGTTGTGCTGATCCGGTGAGTCGAGCAGCACGCCGCCGGCCACCCGCAGCAGGACGGCGTAGATCGCCGCGATCGCCGCCACGGCCGCCGCGTAGACCAGCCCGCGCTTGATGATGACCTCGACGTCCATCAGCCGGTAGCGCACGATGGCCGATGCGAAGGCCAGCGGCACGAGGCCGAGCAGCACCGCCGTGTACTCCATCCCCGGCAGCGGGTCGAAGCCGAACGCCCAGGGCAGTCCGTAGCCCAGCGCGAACGGCAGGCCGCCGAGCAGCGTGCCCCACGTGATCCAGCGCAGCTGACGCCGGGCCGTGACCGAGCGCACGCGCCCGAGCGCCCGCACCATCAGCGCGAGGCCCGCGATGAGGTAGACGGCGAGCACCAGCAGCTCCAGCCGGTCCACTGTCTCGAGCACCCGCGAGATCAGCGTGCTCGCGGCCGCGCCGCGCGCGATCACCGCCACCCGCGCGCCGCCGAGCAGCAGCGAGGGCAGGTAGATGAGCGGCAGCAGCGTGCGGCCCGTGTCGGAGTGCACCCACGCATCGGGCCGGTCGGGAAACACCAGCGCGAAGTGGAGGAACATGGGCGGGACGGCGAGCAGCGCCACCACGTCGCCCCAGAAGAACACCCAGTCGAGCGTGTCGAGGCGGCCGCTGTACGAGAACGCCATCACGCCGAAGAACGCCACCGACAGCCAGAAGAAGTGCAGCGTCGCCTGGTCGCCGGGCCGGCGCAGGCGCACCGACGCGCCCACGAGCAGCGTGAAGATGCCGACCGCCGCCAGGATGTAGTAGATCGTCAGGTCGCCGGTGGGAATCGGCTCCAGGTGCAGCGTGAGCGCCACCTGGGCCGACGGCCGCACCAGCGTGTAGGAGACCGCCTCACCCCGGCGCCCCCGGTGCAGGAGCGAGAGGACGTCGCGCGGCCGATCGACCGGCCGGCTGTCGACGAGCTCGAGGATGTCGCCGGCGCGCACGCCCGCCTGCGCCGCCGGCGAGCCGGGCGCCACCTCCACCGCCACGACGCCCTCGGGACGGCCCGCCCACAGCACGCCGTCCTCGACCTCGGTCCAGGCCCGCCGGGCCACGTTGGCGGCGGCCAGGCACAGCAGGAGCGCGACGACGCCCACCGGCCACGCCACCCGCACCCACGAGAACCTGGTTCCAGCCGTCATGCGCCTGACTCGGACGGGCCCCTCGTGGTCACGACTGGACACACTACGAGGCCCAAACATTGGAGTCGAAGCAAACGACATTCCACGACCGGGTACGGGCTCTGCCTCATAAACCGTGCTCTATCAGGCCGTTAAGCCCGTTTCAACACTGAAGAGCACCGTTGAATCCAACTGTCCGTATCGAAATCCCAATCATTTGGATTTGCCGGTTCCGTGACGGTGACGTCGCGCTAACCTGCGGATTAACGGACAGTTGTCAGGACCCGACCCTGCCTCCCATAAAAAAAGGGGTGCAGGCGAGCGCTGCACCCCTTCGAGTTGCCACGAACGTCCCGGCGGGGCGCGCCTAGAAGCGCACCAGCACGCCGCCGATGATGCGCTTGGGCGGCCGCACGACCAGCAGCTCGTCGTAGACCGACCCCTGGTCGCCCGCCTCGCGGAACAGATTGCGAACGCCGACCAGCACTTCCCACTCGGCGCTGACCAGCCGGAAGGGCAGCGTCTGGTTGACCTGGACGTCGAAGCGGCCGTCGAACCCCGGGGTGGTCGCGTCGGCGCGGGCGAAGGCCGTGTTCAGCTTGTAGACCACGTACACGCGGGTGGCCGTCTCCGGAATCGCGGCCTCGACCGAGGTGGTCAGATCCTGGAAGTCCTCCGAGTCGAGCCGAACGGCCGACGGCACCAGCGTCTCGAGCAGGCCGGCGTCGGTCGAGGTCGTCCAGCGCGCGCGCGTCCGGCTGTAGTCGATCGACCCCTTGAGGCGGCTCGACGACGAGCTGCTCAGGCTGACGCCCCAGCCGTCGGCGTCCACGCCGCCGGTCGAGCCGACGTAGTAGTGCCCGCGGTCCGCGCCGACGCCGAGCGCTGGTCCGAACCCGAACAGCGTCACCATCTGGTCGTCGGACCGCTGGTAGAAGCGGCGGACGGACAGCACGAACGAATCGTCCAGCTGCCGCTCGAGCGCCAGCCCGAACGACCGGACGCGCTCGGCGCGGAAGCCCCCGGAGCCGATGCCGGTGAAGGTCCGCTCCGGCGGGAGCCAGACGCCGGAGGTCGGCGGCAGGAACTCCTCGGCGCCCGGCGCGAGCATGCGCTGGGACACCGACGCGCGCAGGAACGTGCGGGCGAACGGCGACACGCGCAGCGCGGCGCGCGGGCTCAACATGTTCGGCCGGTCGACGTAGCCGTAGCGGGCCCACCGCGCCCCGTAGTCGAGCTCGACACGGCGCGAGATCTTCCAGTCGTCGAACGCGTACACGGCGCCGACGTTGCGGGTGCTGTCGGCGAGCGCGGCCAGGGCGGCGGTGTTGCCGCCCTTGTAGGCCTGCGTGCCGTAGGAGAGGCCGACGTCGTAGGCGTGCGCCCGGGGGCCATGGACCGCGTAGGAACCGGCCAGGATCCAGGACGACACGTCGCCGCCGGTGAGCGCGGCCTTCATGGACCAGTCCCCTTCGCCGGCAGGCGCGCCGAGCGACAGGAACGCGACGCCGCGGGGCAGGCGGTCGCCGGAGAACAGGTCCTGCGGGTCGTCGAACGTGCTGGTCGTCAGCAGGTTGATCTCGCCGCTGAAGGGGAACTCCGAGAAGAGGGCGCTGGCCATGCGCGCCGACGAGGCGAACGCCCAGCCGAGCCACGTGCCCGGGGACGCGTCGCCGGGCTGCAGCGTGTCGTCGGCCGCGCCGAAGTCGAGGGGCAGGCCGTTGACGTCGCGCAGCACGCTGCGCTTGATGTGCCGCAGCTGCCACGCCATCGGCGTGTGCGGGTGGTCGCCGCCGGCCGCGTCGTCGCCCGAACCGGGCGCCGGCTGGAAGAGGTCGCCCGGGAAGCCGGCCGTCATCACCGCCGGGACCGACATGGCCTCGGCGGCCGCGGCGCGCAGCTGAATCAGGCGCACGAGCCGGGCGTTGGGCCGGAGCTCGATCATCTCGCGCTCCGAGGCGAAGAAGCCGGCGAGATGGGCGCGCAGGAGGTAGTGCCCCGGCGGCAGCCCCCGCATCGTGAACGTGCCGTCCAGGTCGGTGGTCACCACCGCGCTCGCCGCGCCGAGCGCGGTGACGAGGGCGCCGGCGAGGCCGCGGCCAGCGGCGTCGCTGACCGTGCCCTGGATGACGCCGTCGGCCAGGCTCGCCTGGCGGACGGACTCCGGAACGGGCGCCGGCTGAGCCCCGAGACGCACGACACCCGCCAGGCCGAGCACCAGCACGGTCGCGAGCGTTCGAGTTGGGTGTCTCATCGGACCTCCGGGAGCGGGAGGTTGACGCCGATCCTTACGAGCCTGCCACGGTGAAGAAGACGTCGCGCGTGATCGTCTTCTGCGACAGCTTGTCCTGCACGTCGATCTCCAGCCGGTAGTCGCCGGGCGGAAACGACGCCAGCGGCACCGACTGGCCCGCCACCAGCTGATGGCCCGCGCCCAGGTCGAAGTTGGGCGGGAGCGTCGACGCGTTCAGCAGCGTGGGAGCGGTCTTGTTGAAGTACTTCTCACCGTCGGCGGTCTTCTGGTTGAACTTGTACTCGACCGCCACGTCCGGCTTGTTGTCCTTGAGCGCCGGGTTGTAGACGAGGAAGATGATCGACAGCTCACTGGTCTTCTTGAACGTCGGGTCGAGCGCGGGCGTGATCTGCATCTGCCCGATCGTGTAGGGCTGATCGGCCTGCTCCTTCGCCGAGAGCGGCGCGGCCAGCTGCTTCACGCTGTCGGCCACGATCACGCTGCTCGTCGCCAGCTGGCCGTTCCAGTAGTCCGGCACCGTCAGCGGCTGCTTGAGCACCGTCTCGACCGGCTTCGCCTTCTTGTCCTTCGTCCGCTCGCGAACGCCGATGTAGACGTCGTAGTCGCCCGCCTTGACGGCGAACGCCCGGCTCAGCTCGAGGGGCAGCCCGGCCGCCGGCGAGGCCAGCGTCGGGAACCACACGTCCTCGTAGGGGTAGACCCGCTCTTTCCCGTCCTTGTCCTTGTCCTTGCCGCTCTCCGCCGCTTCGTCGGCCGAGGGCCGCTCGGCCACGCGCAGGTAGACCACGACGTCCTTCCGCGGGAGCGCCGAGGGGTCGACCGACAGGGTGAACGGCACGTAGATCAGGCCGTTCTGCGCCTTCAGAAAATCGTTGTGCCAGCCGATCTGGAACGACGCGGGTGCGGGATCGCCCGCCATGACCTTGTCCACCGCCTGGTAGACGGCCTGGATCTGCTGGTTCTCTTCCTTGGAGCGCTTGGGCTCCTGCTTCTTGCCGTTCTTCTGCGCCGCCGCCGCGCCCGCGACCGGCGCCGCCAGCAGCACGGCCACGGCGAGGGCCGTCAGCCGACAGCCGAGGCGCCTTCCCTTAGAAATCATGGATCTCTCCCGATTGCGTATAAAGCCGAACCGCCCAGTATCCCAATGATAGGCGAGGCGGAAGGGCAAGTCAAACCGTTGAATCCAAGAGATTTTGCCGGATTTCGCACACCCGTCCGGCCCGAGCCGGCATGATATCATCGGCCCCTGGGTCCTCGTCGACCGAGGCCCCCGAGCGCCGGCCGCCGCACCGCCCCAAACCGAAGGGCCGACCATGCTGGACGACGCGATTGTGATCGTGCTCGCCGGCGGCGCCGGCGAGCGCCTCTATCCGCTGACCCGGGAACGCGCCAAGCCGGCCGTGTACTTCGGCGGCCCGTACCGCATCATCGACTTCACGCTCAGCAACTGCCTCAATTCCGGGCTCCGCCGCATCTTCATCGCGACCCAATACAAGTCCCTGTCACTCGCCCGGCACCTCCGGATCGGCTGGAACGTCGTCTCGGAGGCGCTCGGCGAGTTCATCGAGATCCTGCCGCCCCAGATGCGGACCGGCCAGCGCTGGTACCAGGGGACGGCCGACGCCGTCTTCCAGAACCTCTACTCCATCGTCCGGGAGGAGCCGCGCCACCTGATCGTGCTGTCGGGCGACCACGTCTACAAGATGGACTACGGCAAGATGCTGCGGGCCCACAAGGACAGCGGGGCGGCCGCGACCCTGGCCACGATCGAGATCTCGCGCGAGGAGGCGGCGCGCTTCGGCGTGGTGCGCGTGGACGCCGACGACCGGGTGATCGGCTTCCTCGAGAAGCCGTCGCCCGAGCTGCTCGGCCCCGGCGACGCGCCCGTGCTCGCGTCGATGGGCATCTACATCTTCCGGATGGACGCGCTCGTCCCGGTCCTCGAGGCCGACGCGCAGCAGCGCGTCGCACCACGATTTCGGCCGCGACATCCTCCCCGCGCTCATCAACGGGGCGCACGGTCAACGCCCACCAGTTCTACGACGAGAACAAGAAGGCGGCGAAGTACTGGCGCGACATCGGCACGCTGGATGCGTACTACGAGGCCAACATGGACCTCTGCCAGGTGAACCCGCAGTTCAACCTGTACGATCCGGAGTGGCCGATCCGCACCAGCCAGCCGCAGGCGCCGCCCGCGAAATTCGTCTTCGCGGACGAGTGGCGCCGCGGCGAGGCGATCGACTCCACGATTTCGAACGGCTGCATCATCTCGGGCAGCCGGGTGCTCGGCAGCGTGCTCTGCCCCAACGTCCGGGTGCACAGCTTCTGCACGATCGAGCAGAGCATCCTGCTGCCCGGCGTGCGCGTCGGCCGCCACGCGCGGATCCGGCGCGCGATCATCGATCGCGACGTGTTCGTCCCGCGCGGCGCCCGCATCGGCCTCGACCCCGAGGAGGACCGCCGGCGCCATGCCGTCAGCGACCGCGGCATCGTGATCGTCACCAGGGACGACGCCGTGGCGACCGGCGCGGTCGACGAGGAGGCGCTGCGGCTCGAGTCGCAGGCGGACCGGAGGGGATAGCGCGACATTCGGCGTTCGGCATTCAGCGTTCGACATTCGACATTCAGCATTCTCATTTCTCTCAGTCACGGGGGTTGCGGTGCACATCGAACGAATCCACGGACGGCAGATTCTCGACTCGCGGGGCAACCCGACGGTCGAGGTCGAGGTGACCCTGGCCGGCGGCGCGCGGGGGCGCGCGGCGGTGCCTTCCGGCGCGTCGACGGGCCAGCGCGAGGCGCTCGAGCTCAGGGACGGCGACAAGGCGCGTTACAAGGGCAAGGGCGTCTCCCGTGCGGTGGGGCACGTCAACGGCGAGATTGCGAAGGCGATCGCGAGCTTCGACGGCGACCAGCGCGCGCTCGACCGGCGGCTCGTCGAGCTCGACGGCACGCCCAACAAGGGCCGGCTCGGCGCCAACGCGCTGCTCGGCGTGTCGATGGCGGCCGCCAAGGCGGCGGCGGCCGCGGCGGGCCAGCCGCTCTACGCCTACCTGGCGTCGCTCGCCGGCGGTGCCCCGCGCGAGTGGCGGCTGCCCGTCCCTCATGATGAACATCCTGAACGGCGGCGCGCACGCCGACACCAACGTGGACTTCCAGGAGTTCCTGGTGGTGCCGGCCGGTGCTGCCCTCGTTCGCCGAGGCGCTGCGCGCGGGCTCCGAGATCTTCCACACGCTGCGCGGCATCCTGAAGCAGCGGGGCCACACGACCGGCGTCGGCGACGAGGGCGGCTTCGCGCCGAGCCTGTCGTCGAACCAGGAGGCCGTCGAGGTCGTGCTCGAGGCCGTGCAGCAGGCCGGCTACCGGGCGGGCCAGGACGTGTACCTCGCCATGGACGTGGCCGCGAGCGAGCTGTGGGACGAAGCCGGCGGCGGACGCTACGTCTTCGCGAAGTCCGACGGCCGCGCCCGGACCGCCGACGAGATGATCGCGCTCTACGAGGACTGGGTGCGGCAGTACCCGATCATCTCGATCGAGGACGGCCTGGCCGAGGGCGACTGGGCGGGCTGGAAGGCGCTGACCGCGCGGCTGGGCGGCCGCGTGCAGCTCGTGGGCGACGACATCTTCGTCACCAACCCCGCGATCATCCGGCGCGGCATCGACGAGCACGTCAGCAACGCGCTGCTCGTGAAGCTGAACCAGATCGGCACCGTGGCCGAGACGCTCGACGCCGTGGCGATGGCGCAGGGCGCGGGCTGGGCCACCGTGATCTCGCACCGCTCGGGCGAGACCGAGGACACGACCATCGCGGACCTCGCGGTCGGCACGAGCGCGGGACAGATCAAGACGGGGTCGGCGAGCCGCACCGACCGCGTGGCGAAGTACAACCAGCTGCTCCGCATCGAGGAAGAGCTCGGCGCCGCGGGACGCTACGCGGGCCGCGCGGCCATCAACGCCCCCGCCCGCTGAGCGCGGGCCCGTACGTACGAACGCCGAACGAAGCCGTGCGGGCTTCGTTCGGCGTGAGGCGACGCCCGTCGGGCGGCGCCGGAACTACTCGACCTGCTTCCCGGTGGGTTCGTCGGCGGCGATGCGGAGTGACCGCAGGAACCGCCGGTCGTTCGCGTTCATCTCGGGCACCCGTACCGGCCGCGTGCGCGGCACCTTGGGCTTGGCCGTGCCGGGTGCCGTGCGGCTCGCGAACCCGACGACCGCCTCGAGCGACACCCGCATCTCATAACCCGCCGCGCGCGCCTTCTCGCGGCAGGCCTCGACTCGTGGATCCGCGGCAACCACGGCTGCAATGGTATCGGCCAGCTCGTGCGCCAGGCGATTCACGACGTCATCCATGTTGCCTCCTCCGCGCCGCCGGTCAGCGGCCCCCGGAGCGCGTCGCCGCCCGCTCCACATCCGCCTGGAGTGGTCGCCGGGATGGGATCAGGGGGTTCATGGTGTCCATAGGGAGGGCGAAATGCAGGACCCGAATTCATTGTAGACTCGGGATCGGTCAGTGTCAATTTGGCCCGCGTCCCTCCGGCCGGCCGCCCGCGGGGCGGAATGCCCCGCGTTGGTCTAGAATTTCGATGGGCGTCCGGCCCGCCGTGGATCGCCGGCGCCCCGCGCAGCCATGACCAAGCCTGTCTTCACGCCGGACGACCTGGCGGACTGGGATGCCGAGCGGGATCTCGGCCACCCCGGCTCGTTCCCGTACACGCGCGGCATCCAGCCGACGATGTATCGCGGGCGCCTCTGGACGATGCGGCAGTACGCCGGCTTCGGGTCGGCGGCCGAGTCGAACCAGCGCTACCGCTACCTGCTCGCCCAGGGCGTGAGCGGCCTCAGCGTCGCGTTCGACCTGCCCACGCAGATCGGCTACGACTCGGACGCGCCGCTCGCCGCGGGCGAGGTGGGCCGGGTCGGCGTCGCGATCGACTCGATCGACGACATGGCGGAGCTGTTCGACGGCATCCCGCTCGACCGCGTGTCGACCTCGATGACGATCAACGCGACCGCCATCATCCTGCTGGCGCTCTACGTGGCGGTCGGCAGGCGCCAGGGCGTCGAGCCGCGCGCGCTCGCCGGCACGGTGCAGAACGACATCCTCAAGGAGTACGTCGCGCGGGGCACCTTCATCTACCCGCCGCGCGCCTCCATGCGCATGGTGACCGACGTCATCGCGTACTGCGAGCGCGAGGTGCCCCACTGGAACCCGATCTCGATCAGCGGGTACCACATCCGGGAGGCCGGCGCGACGGCGGTCCAGGAGGTGGCGTTCACCTTCGCGCACGCCGTCGCCTACGTGCAGGCGGCGGTCGACGCCGGGCTCGACGTGAACCGCTTCGGCCAGCGCCTGTCGTTCTTCTTCAACGCCCACAACGACCTCGTCGAGGAGATCGCGAAGTTCCGCGCGGCGCGCCGGCTGTGGGCGCGGCTGATGCGCGACCGTTTCGGCGCGACGCACCCGCGGGCGCAGCAGCTCCGCTTCCACACGCAGACCGCGGGCAGCACGCTCACCGCCCGGCAGCCCGACAACAACGTCGTCCGCGTGGCGCTGCAGGCCATGGCGGCCGTGCTCGGCGGCACGCAGTCGCTGCACTGCAACGGCCGCGACGAGGCGCTCGCGCTGCCCACCGAGGCCGCGGCGCGCCTCGCGCTCCGGACGCAGCAGGTCATCGCCCACGAGACCGGCGTGGCCAACACCGTGGACCCGGTCGCCGGCGCCTGGGCGATCGAGCGCCGCACCGACGAGATCGACGCCGGCGCGCGCGAGATCCTCGACCGCATCGACGCCGCCGGCGGCACGCTGAAGGCCATCGAGACGGGCTTCATCCAGCGCGAGATCCAGGAGTCGGCCTACCGCGCGCAGCAGGCCATCGACCGCGGCGACACGGTGGTCGTCGGCGTCAACCGGTTCGCGACTGACGACGACGCGGCGATCGACACGCTGCGCATCGACCCCGAGACGGAACGGCGGCAGATCGCGCGGGTCCGCCGGACGCGCGCCGACCGCGACGCCGCCGCGTGGCGCGCCGCCATCGACCAGGTCGGCGCCGCCGCGCGCGGCGCCGACAACCTGGTGCCGCCCATCATCGCCGCCGTCGAGGCGCGCGCCACCGTGGGCGAGATCGCCGACGCGCTGCGCGCCGTCTTCGGCGAGCACCGGGAGATCGACGTTGGCTGACGCCCCGCTGCTCGAGGTCGACCGCCTGACGACCGTCTTCGACATCGGCGGCCGGTCCCTCCCCGCCGTCGACCAGGTGAGCTTCACGGTCGGCGCCGGCGAGACCCTCGGCCTGGTCGGCGAGTCGGGCAGCGGCAAGTCGGTGACCGCGCTCTCCATCCTCCGGCTCGTCCAGCCGCCCGGCCGGATCGCCTCGGGCCGGATCCGCTTCCGCGGCCGCGACCTCGTCGGGCTCCCCGAGCGCGAAATGCGCCCGCTGCGCGGCGCCGGCATCGCGCTCGTGTTCCAGGAGCCGATGACGGCGCTCAACCCCGTCTTCACGATCGGCAGCCAGCTCGAGGAGACGCTGGCCGTCCACGGCCGCGCGACCGGCGCCGACGCGCGGCGCCAGGCCGAGGAGCTGCTCGCCGCCGTCCGCATGCCCGTGCCGGCGCGGCACCTCGACGAGTACCCGCACCAGCTCTCCGGCGGCCTGCGCCAGCGCGCCCTGATCGCGATGGCGATCGCCTGCCGGCCCGCGCTGCTCATCGCCGACGAGCCGACCACGGCGCTCGACGTGACCGTCCAGGCCGAGATCCTCGACCTGCTCCGCGAGATGAAGGGGCGCTTCGGCCTGTCGCTCCTCCTCATCACGCACGACCTCGGCGTTATCGCCGAGACGGCCGACCGCGTCGCGGTCATGTACGCCGGCCGCATCGTCGAGGAGGCGCCGGTCGCCGACCTGTTCCACGATCCCAAACACCCGTACACGCGCGCCCTGCTGGCGTCGGTGCCCGACGGCCGGCCGGGGACGCCGCTCAAGGCCATCCGCGGCGCCGTGCCCTCGCTCGGCGCGCTGCCGCCCGGCTGCGCCTTCGCGCCGCGCTGCCCCGACCGCTTCGAGCCGTGCGACCGTCAGCCGCCCGGCGCGTCGCGCGCCGGCGACGGGCGCACCGTCCGGTGCTATCTCCACGGCGACGCGGTCGAGCCGGCCGCCGCCGTGCCCGGAGCGCGCTGATGCCGCTCGTCGAGGTCCGCCATCTCGTCAAGGAGTTCACCAGCGGGCAGGGCCTGCTCCGCCACGGCGCCGTGGTGCGCGCCGTCGACGACGTGAGCTTCGACATCGACGAGGGCGAGACGTTCGGCCTGGTCGGCGAGAGCGGATCGGGCAAGACCACCACGGGGCGGTGCGTGCTGCGGCTCATCGAGCCCACCTCGGGCGAGGTGCGCTTCCGCGGCCGCGACCTGCTGGCGCTCTCGGCCGCCGAGATGCGGCGCGTCCGGCGCGAGATGCAGATCGTGTTCCAGGACCCCTACTCGTCGCTCAACCCGCGCATGCGCGCGGGGGCGATCGTCGAGGAGCCGCTCGTCATCCACCGCCTGGGGGACGGGACGGCCCGGCGCCGGCGCGTCGCGGAGCTGTTCGACCTGGTGGGGCTGGACCCGGCGCTCGCGGACCGCTACCCGCACGAGTTCAGCGGCGGCCAGCGGCAACGCATCGGCCTCGCGCGCGCGCTGGCCCTGGAGCCGTCGCTCGTCATCGCCGACGAGCCGGTGTCCTCACTCGACGTGTCCGTGCAGGCGCAGGTGGTCAACCTGATGATGGAGCTCCAGCAGCGGCTGAAGCTGACCTATCTCTTCATCGCCCACGACCTGCGGCTCGTGCGGCACATCTGCGGCCGCGTCGCGGTGATGTATCGGGGGCAAATCGTGGAGCTGGCGCCGGCGGAGGCCCTCTTCGAGACGCCCGAGCATCCCTACACGCGGGCGCTCCTCTCGGCGATTCCGGTGCTGGACCCCGGCGCACCGCGCACGAGGCTCGTCCTGGAAGAGGAGTCCGTCGACCGCAGCCTGCCGCTGCGCGAGGTCGCCGCCGGGCACTGGGCCGCCGTCTAGGTCCGCGCGGGGACGAAGAGGTCGAGCCCGGCTCGCGTTCACGCCGCGTGGCGCACGTCGTCCTCGACCTGCCCGTCGCGGATGTGGATGACGCGATAGGCCTGCTGCGCGATCTCGGCCTCGTGCGTGACGAGCACGATGGTGTTGCCCGACTGATGCAGGCGCTCGAAGAGCCCCATGATCTCGGCGCCCGTCTTCGAGTCGAGGTTGCCGGTCGGCTCGTCGGCCAGCAGGATGGACGGGTTGTTGACGAGCGCCCGGGCGACGGCGACGCGCTGCCGCTGCCCGCCCGACAGCTCGTTGGGCCGGTGCAGCATGCGGTCGGCGAGCTCCACCCGCTCGAGCGCGTGGCGCGCGCGGGCCTGGCGCTCCTTGGTGGGCACGCCCGCGTAGACGAGGGGCAGCTCGACGTTGTGCAGGGCCGTGGCGCGCGGCAGCAGGTTGAAGGTCTGGAAGACGAAGCCGATCTCCTCGTTCCGGATGCGGGCCAGCTCGTCGTCGTTCATCTGGCTGACCTGCTTGTCGTTGAGCAGGTAGGAGCCCTTGCTCGGCGTGTCGAGACAGCCAATCAGGTTCATCAGGGTCGACTTGCCGGATCCGGACGGGCCCATGATGGCCACGTACTCGCCGCGCTCCATCTGCACCGAGACGCCGCGCAGCGCGTGGATCTCCTCCGCGCCCATCACGTATGTCTTCCAGAGATCCCGGGTCTCGATGAGAGCCATGCCTGCCTCTGCCCGCTCGCCGGCGGGCCGTGTCACGAATGAACGCCTGACCGCCAAGGTACTACATACGGCCGGCCTGGCGGGACGGTTCCTTGCCGGCGCCCGCGCGGACCGGCTCGCCGCCGCCGATCGGCACGTCGGCGAACAGCGGCGTGTGCGGGATCTTCACCCCCACGGTGCCGGCCCCCGGCGGCGGGGCGGCCAGCGTCGCCCAGAGCACCCGCGATTCGCCGGGCGCGAGCGGCTCGAGGTCGTGGCTGCTCACCGGCGTGCGGTCGGCCCCCCGCACGACGAAGTACTTCTTCGCCGCCGCGGGCCCCACCAGATAGACGTCCGCCACGCTCCCGCGGTCGCCCGGCGCGCGCGCCAGGAGATCCGCGATCGGGCTCGGCCCGGGCGCGTCTGGAGCGTTGGAGAGCGAGAAGCGCACGTCGGCGGTGGCTTCGCCGGCGCGGGTGACGGCGAGCAGCGCGACGCTCACATGGGGCACGTCGGTCCGGGCCGTCGCGATCGGCGCGGGCGCCGGCGCGGTCTCGGGAGCGCGCGCGGCCGGCCGGTCGGCGTCGCAGGCCGCGAGGGCGAGGACGAGGGCGCCGCACGCGGCGAGCCGCGCGGGGCGCGCCCGTCCTGGAAGAGATCTCGTCATGGGTTCTTGTTCCGGAGATGCTCGATGAGAGCGCGCACCGGCGCGGGCGCGCCCGTCGGAATCAGGGCGTCCCAGGTGCGGACGTCCACAGGGACGAGCAGCAGGCCCGCCGCGCGTCCGCTGCGGTGGCGCCGGTTGGCGTCCACCGCCCCGGCCAGCTCCGCCCGCTCCGCCAGCGCCACACCCAGGAGGAACAGGCAGGCCGTCATGTCGCTCGAGGCCAGCCCGCGGCGGGCGAGCCGCCAGGTGTCGTCGACCGCGGCCGCGTCGACGACCGGCACGAACCGCGCGAGCAGCCGCAGGTCGGCCTCGCCCTTGCGAAACAGGCTGCGGCGGGCCCGCTGGAGCACCGACACGTCGAAACCGGAGAGCGGCACCGCCTCCACCTCGCCGAGGGACGACTCCAGCGCCTTGCGGAAGCGCGCGAGCGCGGCGCGGCGCACGATGGGATTGCTGGCCCGCTCGGCGCGCGCCCCGGGCGGCGGCGCGGGGCGCTCGGGCGCCGGCGCGCCGGCCGGCCCGGTCGGCGCCGGCGCGGCGGCCGGCGGCGGCGGCGCGGAGACCGGCGGCGCCGCCGCGGCGGCGCCCAGGTCGCGGTCGTACTCTTCGCGCGCGGTGGCGTCGGCCAGCACCTGGTAGGCGCGCGTCAGCGTCGCCGCGCGGGTCGCCGCCAGATCCTGGAACTCCTGCCCCAGGTGCTCGACCTTGTCCGGATGGTACCGGGAGATCTCGTGCTTGAATGCGCGCTTGATTTCCTCGGTGGTCGCCGCCGGGCCGACACCGAGCAGATCGTAGTAGTTCTTCACGGCTCTCGTCGCGGTCAGCGTTCATTCTTCCTCAAGCGGCGCGCCACCGCAACCGTGGCGCGCCGGACGCGGGGTACGCCGCGCGTCAGGACTTCTTGAACTCGCTGATCTTGGCCGGCGGCGGCAGCTCGAGCTGGCGGCGGGAGTCGCGCAGGCGCCGGGACCGCTTGGCTTCGGTCGAGCTCGCGCAATAAGGACAGAAGCTCCAACCGGGCTGGAGGGCGCGCCCGCACTTGGTGCAGCCGCCGCTCAGCCGGTGGCCGCAGGCCGGGCACACGACGTAATCGAGGCCCACCGCGCCGCCGCACCCCGGACAGAAGGTGCGCATCTCGCGGACCTCGGTGACCACGCGCAGCAGCTCCTCGGCTGTCGTCACGCCGGACTTGACCTTCGCCAGGCCGTCCTCGCCGAGGCTGGCCATGCCGGCGGCCAGCGCGCTCTCGCGCACGGTGTCCTCGCCCGCCCGCTGGGACACGTGGCGCCGCACCTTCTCGCCGACGCGCATGACCTCGTAGATGCGCGATGCGGCCCCGGTAGCCGGTGTGGTTGCAGTGGTCGCAGCCCACGGCGCGGAAGAACGGCCACTGCGCCGCGTCGCGCCTCGGTGACGTTCAGGCCGCGCAGCGTCTCGGGCGCCGGGGTGTACTGGCGGCGGCACTCGGTGCACAGGCGGCGCACCAGGCGCTGCGCCACGACGCCGATGAGCGCCGACGAGATGACGTAGGGCTCGATGCCCATGTCCATCAGCCGCGTCACGGCCGACGGCGCGTCGTCGGTGTGCAGCGTCGACAGCACCAGGTGGCCCGTCTGCGACGCCTGCATCGCGATTCGCGCGGTCTCGTGGTCGCGGATCTCGCCCACCAGGATGACGTCGGGATCCTGACGCAGGATCGCGCGCAGCGCGCTCGCGAAAGTGAGCTTCACCTTCTCGTTGATCTGCGTCTGGTTGACCCCGGGAATCTGGTACTCGATCGGGTCCTCGATCGTGATGATGTTCGTGCGCCCCGACCGGATCGACGTCAGCGCCGAGCAGAGCGTCGTGGTCTTGCCGCTGCCCGTCGGCCCCACGACCAGGATCATGCCGTGCTGGTGCCGCAGGAAGAACCGCAGATCTCCTCGAGCGAGCCCGACGAGAACCCGAGCTCCTCGAGCGGCGGCGGCCCCTTCCGCTGGTCGAGGACGCGCAGGACGATCTTCTCGCCGAACAGGGTGCGCAGCGTCGACACGCGGAAGTCCACGTCCCGCCCGTCATCGGTCTTCACCCGCAGCCGGCCGTCCTGCGGCAGCCGCTTCTCGGCGATGTCCATCCCCGCCATGATCTTCAGGCGGGCCACCAGGCCGTCCTGGACCCACTTGGGCAGGTCCATGACCTCCTTCAGCATGCCGTCGAGCCGGTGGCGCACGAGCACGCCCTTCTCCATCGGCTCGATGTGGACGTCGCTCGCCCGGCTCGTCACCGCGCTGTTGACGACCAGGTCCACCAGATCGACGATCGGCGCCGCGTCGCTGGCCTCGGCCGGCACCGACGCGGCCGGCGCCTCGAAGACCTCTTCCCCGGGCCGCCGCACCAGCCCCGTGCCACCCGCCTCCGTGAGCCGCCCCTTCGACGCCGAGCCCGGCTTCACCGCCAGTCCCGTGGACACGTTCGGCGAGTACCGCGTCAGGGCCTTGTCCGGGTAGCCGTGCTCGATGGCCTCCAGGATGTCCGAGCGCGTGGCCACCACCTGGCGGATGCGGTAGCCGGTCTGGAACTCGAGGTCCTGCACCAGGCTGAACAGCAGCGGGTCGGACATCGCCACGGTCAGCAGGTTCTTCTCGAGACGGACGGCGACGCACACGCGCTTGAACGCGACGTCCTTCGGGATGAGCACGATCGCGTCGGGATCGGGGGGCTCTTCGGCGAGGCTGCTGTAGGGAAAGCCGAGCTGGTAGGCGAGGGCCTTGGTGATCTGCTTCTCGGTGGCCAGGTTCAGGCGCACGAGCACCGAACCGAGCCGCTCCCCGGTGCGCTTGTGCTCGACCAGCGCGGTCTGGAGATCCTCCTCAGTGATGAGTCCGGCCTGGATGAGGCACTCGCCGATCTTCTTCCTCATCGACTCACTCTCTGGGACGGGACGACGCGGTAGTGGCGAATGACCATGCTACGCAGGAAGCCGGCCTGATTCAACCCGGGATCTGGGCCTATTGCACGATTCTGCGCAAACTCTGGTGTAATTGCCGTTGCTGGCGAACCACGGCCCCGGGCCGGCCTGGAGGACCGGCCGGCGACGCACCTCGGCCCGCCGCCAATCCTTTCGGTCCGGCCCTGGATTCGGAATAGGCCTGCGCGGTCCGGCCGATAAGAGGGGTATGGACAACCGGCGCCGTTCGGGGCAAGCTGAGGCTTCTGCCGGCCCGGCTCCCCTCCGGTCGCCGTCCTTCAGCGCACCTTCCGGCCCGCACCGCCGGCATCGAAGGGCATGAGCAACGCGATCCCGGACACCGACATTCGCACGCGCCTCGGGTCGGTCCTCCGCGAGCGCGAGGACCTGCTGGACGCCGACCTGGCCGCGGCGCTGAGCGACGTGCTCGGCGAGGTGCCCGACGCCGGGTTCGCCGCGCAGGCGTCGGCCCTCATCCTCGAGCTCTTCGAGATGGCGGTCGAAGCCGGCGGGCTCGACTCGCGCTCGGGCCGCGTCGTGGACATCCAGCACATCTGCCGCGACCGGGTGACGATCCGGACCCTCTTCGAGTGCGTCTACCGCGCCGAGCGCGTGGTGCTCGACGAGCTGGCGCTCCACGAGCACCTGGGCGCGACGTCGGAGCCCTGGGCGCTGGTCGTGCAACTGGTTCGCTTCGCCGCCCTCGACGTGCACATCGCGCTCGCCGAGCGGCAGGCGCTCTCGCCCGCCTCCGGCATCGTGCAGGACCCCCTGACCACCCTCGTCGCGCGCCCCGTCCTGGACATGGCGCTCGGCAAGGAGGTGGCGCGGGCGCAGCGGCGGGGCCACCCCGTGGCGCTGGCGCTCTTCGACGTCGATCACATGTCGGGCATCAACGCCGAGCTCGGCTACGGCGCGGGCGACCGGCTGCTGGAGCGGCTGGGCATCCTGGCCGAGCGCTTCTTCCGGAACGACGACTGGGTGGGGCGCCACGGCGAGGACTCGATCGCGGCGCTGCTCCCCGAGACCACGCTCGACGACGCGGCGGCGCTGGCGAACCGGTTCCGCCGGACGGTGAAGGAGCGGCTGCTGCTGCGCGACCACAAGACGGACGTGCGGGTGCCGGTGACGATTACCGGGGCGGTCGTCGGCGTCGGTCGCGTCGTCTCCGAGATCGACCCCGTGGAGATGCTCGACGAGGCCGAGGCGGCGCTGCTGCGGGCCCGCCTGAACGGGCCCGACCAGATGGAGCGCGTGGCGCTGCAGCCGACCTCGGTAACGCTGCTCGGCGCGGCCAACCTCCTCGGCTGCACGCCGCGCGAGATCCGGCGGCTCGTCCGCACGGGCCAGCTGCCCGCGGCGCGGCGCGGCCGCCACTACCACATCGATCGCCAGGCCGTGGAGCACTACAAGGTGCAGCGGTCCCTGCCGTTTTGACGGCTCACGGCCTGGGGTCTGCCGCTCGGGGCGTGGGGATGGAACCGCATTCCGTGTCCCATTCCGTAGCCCTTCCGTCTACCCCCGCTCTTCGTACTCGCTCTTGAGGCGCGCCACCACCGCCGGGTCGGCCAGCGTCGTCGTGTCCCCGAGCGCCTTGCCCTCGGCGATGTCGCGGAGCAGCCGGCGCATGATCTTGCCGGAGCGCGTCTTCGGCAGGTCGCCGGCGAAGAGCACGTCGTCGGGCCGGGCGAGCGCGCCGATCTTCTTCACCACGTGCTCCTTGAGCTCGTCGGCCAGCGCCGGCGACGGCTGGACGCCTTCCTTGACGGTGACGAACGCGGTGACCGCCTGCCCCTTGACCTCGTGCGGCTTGCCCACGACCGCCGCCTCGGCCACCTTGGGGTGATCCACCAGCGCGCTCTCGACCTCCATGGTGCCGATGCGGTGCCCGGCGACGTTCAGCACGTCGTCGACGCGGCCCAGCACCCAGAAGTAGCCGTCTTCGTCGCGCTTGGCGCCGTCGCCCGTGAAGTAGGCGCCGTCGCCCCACCGGCTCCAGGTACCTGCTGCCGGTAGCGCTCGGGGTCGCCGTAGATGCCGCGCAGCATGGAGGGCCAGGGGCGCGTGATCGCGAGCAGCCCGCCACCCACGTCGATGCGGTCGCCGGCCTGGCTCCGGATCTCGGCGGTGATCCCCGGGAACGGACGCGTGGCCGAGCCCGGTTTGAGGCTGGTGACGCCGGCGAGCGGCGTAATCATGATCATGCCCGTCTCGGTCTGCCACCAGGTGTCGACGATCGGGCACCGCGTGCCGCCGATGTGCTCGTGGTACCACATCCAGGCCTCGGGGTTGATCGGCTCGCCCACCGATCCGAGCAGGCGCAGGCTGCTCAGGTCGCGCCGCGCCGGCCACTCGGTCCCCCACCGCATGAACGCGCGGATCGCGGTGGGCGCCGTGTAGAGGATCGTCACGCCGTAGCGCTCGACGATGCGCCAGAAGCGGTCCTTCTCGGGCCAGTCGGGCGCGCCTTCGTACATCACCGCCGTGGCGCCGTTGGCGAGCGGGCCGTACACGAGGTAGCTGTGCCCGGTCACCCAGCCGATGTCCGCCGTGCACCAGTACACGTCGTCGTCGCGCAGGTCGAACACCCACTTCGTCGTGGCGTAGGTCGCCGACGAGGTAGCCGCCCGTCGTGTGGACGATGCCCTTGGGCTTTCCGGTGGTGCCCGACGTGTAGAGGATGTAGAGCATGTCCTCGGCGTCCATCTCCTCGGGCGGGCAGACGTGGCTCGCCGACGCCATCAGCTCGTGGTACCAGCGGTCGCGCCCCTCCTGCATCTCCGGCTCCGGCATGCCCTGGCCGCGCCGCACCACGACGACGTGGCGGATCGAGGGCGTGTCCTGGAGGGCCTCGTCGGCCGTCTGCTTGAGCGGCACCGGCCGGCCCCGGCGGAAGCCGCCGTCGGCCGTCACGAGCAGCGACGGCCTGCGCGTCGTTGATGCGGTCGCGCAGCGACTCGGCGCTGAAGCCGCCGAACACCACGCTGTGCACCGCGCCGATGCGGGCGCAGGCGAGCATCGCCATCGGCCAGCTCGGGCACGAGCGGCAGGTAGAGCGCGACGCGGTCGCCGCGGCCCACGCCGAGCGAGCGCAGCACGTTGGCGAACGAGCAGACCTCGCGGTAGAGGTCGAAGTAGGTGAAGGTGCGGCGGTCGCCCGGCTCGCCCTCCCAGATGAGCGCGGCCTTGTTGCGCCGCGCCGTCCGGACGTGCCGGTCGAGGCAGTTGACGCTCGCGTTGAGCGTGCCCCCGACGAACCACTTGGCGTCGGGCGGCGTCCATTCGAGCACGCGGTCCCACGGGCGCATCCACTCGAGCTCGGACGCGAACGCCGCCCAGAACGCCTCGGGGTCGGCGGCGGCCCGCTCGTAGACGCCGGCGTCGGTCACCACGGCGCCCGTCCGCCACGCGTCGGGCGGATCGAAGCGGCGGTTCTCGTGCAGCAGGGCTGAAATCTCGGACGGTCGATCAGAATGTTCGGTCATGGCGATGGCGTCACCGGGGATGGACGTCCCCTGAGGCCGGCTGCGCTCCGGAAAGGCGCCCGGCCCCGTCTGTTACCGGCTCAACGCTTCGATGCGGGCCCTGACCTCGGACGCGAGATTCGCGTGATCCGCTCCCGCGTCGGCCAGGAAGAGACGGTAGTGCCGGATGGCGCTCACCGTCTCGCCCGCCCCTTCGTAGAGTAGAGCCAGATTATAGTGCGCCGCGGCGCTGTGGGGATCGATCTCGAGCGCCTGGAGCAGCAGGCCGCGGGCCGGGTCCGACTCGCCGCGGGCCTTGTCCACGAGCGCCAGGTTGACCAGCGCGTCCACGTTGCGGGGATCCACGCCGAGCGAGGTCTTGAGCTCGGCGGCCGCCAGGTCGAGCTGGCCCTGGCGGAGGAACACGACGCCCAGGTTGTTGCGGGCCTTCACGTACTTGCCGTCGATGAAGAGCGCGCGCCGGAACTCGCGCACGGCGTCGTCGAGCAGGCCCTTCTGCTGGTAGAGGAGCCCGAGGTTGTTGTGGGCCTCGGCGTTCAGCTCGTTCTTCGCGAGCAGGGCGCGGTAGTGCAGGAGCGCGTTGTCGAAGTCGCCGGATCGCTGGTAGTAGAGCGCGAGGCGGAACTCGTCGGCGGCCGGCGCGGGCTTCTCGACCGGAGGCGCCGGTTTCGGCGCCGCCGGTACGGGCTTCTCGACCGGGGGCGCGGGTGTCGCCGCCGCCGGCGCGGGCTTCTCGACCGGAGGCGCCGGCCTCGGCGCCGCCGGTACGGGCTTCTCGACCGGGGGCGCGGGCATCTGCGCGGCCGGCACGGGCTTCTCGACCGGGGCCGCGGGTGTCGCCGCCGCCGGCGCGGGCTTCTCGACCGGAGGCGCGGGCATCTGCGCGGCCGGTGAGGGCGGCTGGACTACAGGCGCGGGCGTCTGGGCCGCCTCCGGCGAGGGCGGCTCGGCGGTCTGCGACGTGTTCTGCCGGGCGAGGTTCGACGACTGCAGCCAGGCGGTCACGAGCCAGGCCGACCCCACGATGGCGCCGATGAGCACGAGGTAGGTGACGAGCGGGCCGAGCGGCGGGCGGCGCGGGCCGGCGGTCCGGGTATAGCCCAGCGTGGCCAGGACGGCGTCGGCATGCGCGGTCCGCTTGGGCTCCTCGGGAGGAGTCTGGGCGGCGTCGGGCCGCCGGCCGCGGCGAAGCGCATCGAGAATCTGGCTCACGGGCGCCGCCCGTCCCCGGCCGGCGCGGGCGCAGACGACGCGTCCGCGATCACGACCCGCGCGGCCTCGAACCCCGGGATGGTCTTCAGGCGTGCCTCGTCGCGGCGCGCCTCGGCCGCGTCGTCGTAGCCGCCCACCCACACCCGCCACGAGGAGTCGCCGGCCACGGCGATCCCGACCCGGTCCGCGCGGTACCCGAGCTGCTCGAGGCGCAGGCGGGCCGACGACGCGCGGGCGGGCTCCGCGAACGATCCTACCAGAATGGCCGGGGCGCCCGCGGGCGCGGCCGACGTCGTGGCGGCGGCGTGCGCCGCCGGCCGGACGGACACCAGGCGGCCGCGCGCCTCGCCCACCACGCCGGCGGCCGTGGCGCCGACGAGCGCCGAGGCGACGGCGCCGGCCGTCAGCGCGCCGGCGAGGCGGCGCATGCGCAGGACCCAGCCCGGGCGCCGGCGGCCGAGGTCGAGCGTCTCGGCCGCCTTCGCCACGACCTCGGGCGGAATGCGGCTCGTGCGCGTCGAGTAGCCGCCGAGCAGCGCGCGATCGCAGAGCAGGTTGATCAGCCGCGGCGTCCCGCCCGAGTAGCGGTGCACGAGGTCGAGGGCCTTGGGCGTGAACGTGACGCAGCCGCCGCCCGCCACGCGCAGGCGGTGCGCGACGTAGCCCGCCGTCTCTTCCCGGGTCAGCGGGTTGAGCTGATAGCGGGTCGAGACGCGCTGATCGAGCTGCCGCATGCCGGGCGACCGGAGCAGGGTGTGCAGGTTCAGCTGGCCCACCAGCACCACTTGCAGCAGCTTCTCGGTGTCGGTCTCGAGGTTCGAGAGGATGCGGATCTGCTCGAGCACCTGCGCCGGCAGGTTCTGCGCCTCGTCGATGATCAGCAGGGCGCGCGCGCCGATGGGCAGCAGCGACAGGAGGAACTCGTTCAGCGTGTCGATCAGGTCCTGCTTGCTGACGCCGGCGAGCCGGCCCCGCTTCACCTCGTCGCGCGAGACCACGCCGAAGTCGCGGAGGATCAGCTTGAGCAGGTCCTCCTCGGACAGGAACGGGTTGAGCACGAGCGCGGTGAACGTCCGGCGGTCCAGCCGCTCGAGGATCGCGCGGCAGAGCGTCGTCTTGCCCGTGCCGATGTCCCCGGTGACGACGACGAAGCCCTCGCGGCGGCGGATGGCGTACTGCAGCAGGTCGAACGCGCTGGCGTGCGACTCGCTCCGGAAGAGGAAGCGCGGGTCCGGCGTGAGGCTGAAGGGCTTCTCGGTGAACCCGTAGTATTCCTCGTACATGGTCCGCACTCCCGCTCAGCGGCCGCCGGCCGCGCCCGGCCGCGCGAGCGCCGCGGGCGCCACCAGCGTGGGCGTCAGGAAGACGACGAGGTCCGTCTTGGCGGACCCACCGCCCTGCATGAGCCCGCTGATCACCGCGGTCTCGCCAGCCCGCAGGCGCACGAGCGTGTCCGCCTCGCGCACGCTCATCACGGGCACCACGTCGCCCGCCCTCGACGTCGCCTCGCCGGCGCGCGCGGTCACGCTCGGCGACACGCTCATCTGGATGATCCCGTCGGCCGTGATCTGCGGCGTCACGCTCAGCACCAGCCCCTCGGCCACCGATTCGGGCCGCTCCGTCGTCTGGACCACCCGGCCGGTCGCCGCGTCGGTGGACGACGTGGTGACGAAGTACACCTCGTGGCGGCCGACCCGCATGAACGCCGGCTCGTTGTTCATCGCCACCACCTGCGGGCTGGCGAGCACGTCGACCGTGCCCTGCGCGCGGAGCGCGGCGAGGAGCCGCGACGGGTCGGCCAGATCGACCCGCAGCGTGCGACCGCCGACCGACGCCTCGAGGCCGAGGCTCGCGCGCAGCGCCCGCCAGTCGAGCCCGGCGGCGAACTCCGGCTTCAGCGCCACCTCGACGACCAGCGCGCGGATCTGCACCTGGCGCGTGACGCGCTGCTCGACCGCTTCGACGTACAGGCCGACGCGGTCGAGCCGGTCCGGGTAATCGGTCACCTGCAACAGCGCGGCCTGGCGATCCAGGTTGAAGCGCCCGTCGGGCGAGAGGAGCGTCCGCACGCCGGCGCCGACTTCGTCGAACAGGTTGGCCGTGTCCGACGCGTCGAGCGACCAGCGGCTGCCCGCCGACTGGCCCGCGCCCGGGCGCGCCGCGGTGAGCGTGCGGCGGCTCGTCCGCGCCGTCTGCACGTAGTTCACGTCGAAGATCCGCGTCTCCACGCGCCGCGGGAACACGCGGATGAAGCTGCGGTCGACGGCGTAGTCGAGGCCGAGCGGGTGCAGCACGAGGTCGAGCGCCTGCTGCAGCGTGACGTCCTTCAGGTCGCCGACGAACGACCCCTGGACGCCGGGCTCGGACACGATGCTGAACCGCGTGTTGCGCACCAGTTGCAGCAGGACCTGCTGCACCGGGCGCGGCGCGGCGATGCGCAGTGAGAAGGTGCGCCCGGCGTCGAGGTGGGCCTCGCGCGGCTCCTCCTCGAGCCGCGTCACCGGCAGCGGCTGGAGGGGCGCCTGGGAGGCGACCTGCGGCGTCTGCAGCGGCTCCCCCATCTCGGCGCCCGCCCCCGGCCCGGCCATCCGGCTGACGGTCAGCGGGGGCGGCGGCCCCGCCGCGGACGCGGCGCCCGGGGTCGGCGGCGGCGTCTGGGCCCGGAGGGCCACAACCGGCCAGGCCGCCAGCGCCAGGGCCACGAATAGGTCAAGTGACTGTTTCTTCAATGTCTTACCGTCGTTCTGCGCCCGCGGCCGCGCACCCTCGCCCACGGCTGCACAGAATTTCCTACCTAGGTTTCGGCTCGGCGGAGGAGGGACGTTAGGGGGAGGCGGCGGCCAGCGGCCAACTCGGAGGTCAGGAGTCAGGGGTCAGCAAGATCTTGCTGACCGCTGCCCCCTGACCGCTGACGGCTGACCGCTGACGCCGGCTAGGAAACGACGTCGATGGTGCCGGGCTCGGAGGGCGGCTTGCCCTTCTTGAAGATGGCCGCGCCGAGGATGCCGCCCAGCATGGCGAAGACCGTGCTCACGAGGACGAAGACGCAGATCCGGATCACGTGAACCAGCACGGATGCGGCGCCGCCCCTCGTCATGCTCTCGAAGAACTGCTGCATCTGCGGGGGCATGTCGCCGTTCGACCGGACCATGCGCTCGACGAACGGGGCGGTGAACTGACGCATCGCCATCTCGAGCGGGATGGAGAGCAGGGACCAGATGATGCCGCCGACCAGGCCGGCGAGCAGCCCGACGACGGCGCCGTCGGCGATGGTGATGGCGGTCGGCTGGTTCTGCTGGACGAGGTACGCGGCCAGGGCGCCGCCGCCGATCACCCACAGGCAGCAGCAATTGGCGATGCCGATGACCGGGAGCGCGGAGAGCACCCCGATGAAGACCCCGCCGAGGAGCACCGGTTGCAGCTTGCTGGAGTCCATCGCGACCTCCCGGCAGCAGCCGTGCGGGCGGCCGCGCGCGGCCGCCCGCCCGGTTCAGTCGTAGTACTCGCGGCCGAGGTGCGTGATGAGCTCCTCGCCCCGCAGATACCGAAGCGTGTTCTTCAGCTTCATCAGCTGGATGAACAGGTCGTGCTCGGGATAGAGCCCTTTGGCGTGCATCGGGCTCTTGAAGTAGAAGGACAGCCACTCCTGGATGCCGTGCAGGCCCGCGCGGTGCGCGAGGTCGAGGAACAGCACCAGGTCCAGCACGATGGGCGCCGCCAGGATGCTGTCGCGGCACAGGAAGTTGATCTTGAGCTGCATCGGGTAGCCGAGCCACCCGACCAGATCGATGTTGTCCCAGCCTTCCTTGTTGTCGCCGCGCGGCGGGTAGTAGTTGATCCGGACGACGTGGCACAGGTCCTTGTACAGCTCCGGGTACAGGTCGGGCTGCAGGATGTAGTCCAGAACGGACTTCTTGCTCTCCTCCTTCGTCTTGAACGACTCGGGATCGTCGAGCACCTCGCCGTCGCGGTTGCCCAGAATGTTGGTCGAGTACCAGCCGCTGACGCCGATCAGCCGCGCCTTCAGGCCCGGCGCGATGATCGTCTTGATGAGGGTCTGGCCCGTCTTGAGGTCCTTGCCCGCCACCGGCGTCTTCGTCTCCGCCGCGAGCTGGAGCATCGCCGGCACGTCGGCGGTCAGGTTCGGCGCGGCGTTCGCGTACGGCACGCCTTCCTTCAGGGCGGCGTAGGCGTACACCATGCTCGACGGGATGTCGGGGCTGTTCTCCTCGAGCGCCCGCTCGAACGACGCCACGTCGGCGTGCGGCGCCGACTCCTGCATGTAGATCTCGGTGCTGCCGCACCAGATGATGACCAGGCGATCGAGCCGGTGATCCGCCTTGAACTTCCGGATGTCCGCCCGAACCTGTTCGGCCAGATCCCGCTTGTTCTTGCCCTGCTTGACGTTCGGACCGTCGAGGCGCTTCACGTAGCGCTGGTCGAAGACGGCGGGCATCGGCTTGATGGCCGCCAGCTCGGTCCGCACCTGCTCGAGGAGCGCCGGCTCCAGCACGCCGGCCGTCTTCGCCGCGGTGTAGCAGTCGTCCTCGAAGATGTCCCAGCCACCGAAAACCAGCTGGTCGAGCGACGCGAGCGGGATGAAGTCCTTGATGGTGGGCGACCGTCCCTCGGTGCGTTTGCCGAGGCGGATGGTGCCCATTTGAGTGAGCGAGCCGATGGGGGGAGCGATCCCTCTGCGGACCGCGAGCACACCGGCGATGAACGTGGTGCTGACGGCGCCAAGGCCGACCAGCAACACCCCGACCTTGCCGTCGGCCGAGGCGATTTCAATCGCGCTTTTCACGTTTCGGAACTATATCATGACCCCATGAAATTCTTCGGGAAGCTCGGCGAGCCGCACGATCTGGCCGTTTCCATGGTCGGCCTCAAGCTGGGCGACACCTTCCTGCAGATGGGCTGCGGAGACGGCGGCCTGCTCGCGGCGCTCGCCGCCAAAGTCGGCCTCACGGGCCGGGCCTGCGCGGTCGACGACTCGGCGGCCGGCGTGGCCCGGGGCACCCGGGGCGCCGCCAGGGGCGGCGTCCTGGTCGAGATCGCGCAGGCGCCCTACGACCGGCTCCCCCACGACGCCGCGGCCTTCGACGTGGTCGTCCTCAACGACCTCCTGGGCGGCCTCGCCCCCGAGCCGCGGGCCGCGGGCCTCCGGGAGGCGCAGCGGGTGCTCCGGCCGGGCGGCCGGCTGCTCGTCGTCGAGGGGATCGGCCGCAGCGGCCTGGCGGCGCTCATCGGCCGGCGCCCGCCGGACGCCCGGTACGTGGCGTCGGGCGGCGCCGAGGCGGCGCTCAAGGCCGCGGGGTTCGCCGCCGTCCGCACGCTCAGCGAACGCGCCGGCCTCCGCTTCGTCGAAGCCGTCCGGCCGCGGTAGCGACGCCCCCTCCCTCGCCCCTTTCGGCCGGCTCAGGGGCTCGGCTGGCCGCTCACCTCGCACACGTCTGGTGGCGCCCGCCGTCGATGGCGATCGTGTCGCCCGTGATCCACGCGGACCGATCCGTCGCGAGAAAGACGATGAGCTCGGCGACCTCGTCGGCCTGCCCGGCGCGCCCCAGCGGGTGCGTCTCGCGCGAGTGTTCCAGGAACGCCGCGTACTGCTCGTCCCCCATCCCGCCGCGCCGGTGCAGGTTCGACACGACGACGCCCGGGTTCACCGCGTTCACGCGGACGCCCTTCGGCGCGAGCTCCAGCGCCGCGCACCGCGTGAGCTGATCGACCGCCGCCTTGCTCGCGCAGTAGGCCAGCACGCCCGGGAACGCGCGCAGCCCGGTCACGCTCGACACGTTGACCACGGCGCCCTTGCGCGCCGCGAGGTGCGGCACCGCCTCCCGCATCAGCCGGAACGGCGCGCGCACGTTGATGTCGAGCATCAGGTCCCACGCCTCGTCGGTCGTCGTCTCGACGGTGCCCGAGGCGATGATGCCGGCCGCGTTGACCAGCGCGTCGACTCCGCCGAACGCCTCGACCGCCCGCGCCACGATGCGGGCCGGCGAGTCGGCCGCCGTCACGTCCGCCGCGAGCCCTTGCGCCCGCCCGCCCGCGGCCTCCACCTCGCCCGTCACCGCCTGCAGCGCCGGGGCGCTGCGGCCCACGGCCACGACCGCATACCCATCCCGCGCGAACCGCCGCGCCGTCGCGCGCCCGATCCCGCTCGTAGCACCCGTCACGATGGCGACTTTGCCGGTAGTAGACATAGGAGAGAGTTCTATCACAGGCTCACGGCTCACGGCTCACGCGGGCCGCCACCTCCGGCCTCGCCTCGGCCTCTGGCCTCTGGCCTCTGCCCCCTGGCCCCTTCCAGTGACAGCCTGTCTTGCTCCGAGCACAGTCCGGGACGGCCGGGGCAAAGGCGGGGCGCCCAAACGCCGAGAATACGAGGGGGATCCGCTCGCCGGGACCGGGGCTCCCCGGCAAGGCTTTTGCCGTCCAAATCCCGAACGTCCCGGCTCCCGGTGGCGACAGCCGACACGATGCCGCAGCAGCCCACACCGCCGCCCGACGTCTATACCTCCCAGGAGATCGCCCGCGCGGCGGGCGTGCGGCCCGGCGAGGCGGCGCGGCTGGTGCGGTCGGGACGCCTCGCCACGCTGGACGGCCGGTTCGTCGGCGCGCGCGAAGCGGCGCGGGCCGTGCGCCTCCTGCGCGGAGACGTCCGGCCGGCCCGGCAGATCTTCGAGCCGGCGGCCACGTCCCGCCGGCCGACCGGTACGCCCCTCCTGGCGTCGGGCGCCCTCCACGGCGCGGCCTTCGGCCTCGTCCTGCTGCTCTCGGCGCTCGGCACCCGCGGCCCCATCGAATCGACCACGGCCCCCGTCAAACCTTTGCGGCTCGTGTACCTGACACTCCCGGGCCCGGGCGGCGGCGGGGGCGGCGGTGGGCTGCAGCAGAAGGCGCCGCCGCCGAAGGCGCGCCTGCGGGGCCCGTCGAAGGTCGCCAGCCCGGTCGTGGCGCGGCTGACGCCTCCACAGCGGCCGCGCCCGATCGAGCGGCGCCGGCCCGTGCCGCCGCGCCCGGTCGTCGCGGCGCGGCGCCCGGTGGAGACCCCGGCGCCGCTGCTGGAGCACCGGGACTTCGCGACGCTGGCCGCCCCGGTCGCGACGATCGCCGCCGACCGCGTGGACCGGCTCGGCCTCGTCGAGACCGCCGAGGAGACCGGCACGAGCCAGGGCCGGGGAACCGGCGGCGGCGTGGGAACGGGCCAGGGCACGGGCATCGGCGAGGGCGCGGGGCCGGGGCTCGGTCCCGGCAGCGGCGGCGGCACGGGCGGCGGGCCGTATCAGCCCGGCAGCGGCATCGACCCGCCGCGGCTGCTGCGCGAGGTGAAGCCGCAGTACACGGAGGCGGCCCTCCGGCAGCGTCTCGAGGGCGAGGTCGTCGTCGAGGTGGTGGTGCTGCACGACGGGCACGTGGGCGACGTCCGCCTGGTGCAGCGGCTCGGCGCCGGACTCGACGAGCGGGCGATCGACGCCGTCCGGCAGTGGCTGTTCGAGCCCGCGCGGCGGCTCGGCACGCCCGTGGACGTCGTCGTCGAGATTGCCGTGGACTTCAGCCTGCGATGAGGAACGATTCGCCATGGAGCTGACGCTCGTCGTCGTCACCCTGATGTCGCTCGGGATGGCCGTCGCCATGGGCGCCGTCGCGTGGCGGCTGCTGCGCGAGGAGCGCCGGCGGTCCGCCGCGCGCGTCGCGGCGCTCGCCGACCTGGCGCATTCACGGAAGGCCCACGGAAGGTCCACGGAAATCGCTACGGAAGGCAACGCCGCGACCTGGGACTCGCTGCCGCTGCGGCCCCTCGAGCCGGATGTCGCGGCGCCGGTCGCGACGCCGGCGTTGTTCACCCCGCCGTCGCCGTCCTCGCGTTTGGGCCCGCGGCTGCTTGCCCTGTCGGCGGCGGCAATTGTGATGGCGGCGGGTGTCTGGGGCGTCTGGCGGCTCTCCGAACGCGGCGCGGCCGGCGCGCCGGCGGCCGGCGGGGCGCCGATCGAGCTGGTGTCGCTCGCCAGCGACCGGCAGGGCGACGCGCTGCGGATCACCGGGATGGTCCAGAACCCGACGGACGGCGTGGAGCAACGCGACGTCGTCGCGGTGGCGTTCCTCTTCGATCGATCGGGCCACCTCGTCGGCAGCGGCACCGCGCCGGTCGACGACACGTGGCTCGTGCCGGGCGACGCGTCGCCGTTCGTGATCGTGGTCGACCACGCGGAGAGCGTGACGCGCTACCGCCTCGGGTTCCGTGCGCGGGACGGGCAGGTGCTCGCGCACGTGGACCGGCGCGGGGATACCGCGGCGGCGGGCGGCGTGGCCTCCGCGGGCGCCGGCCACCCGCAGTCCGATTGACGGAAATCGCCACGGAAAGAAGCCGATGACCTCGTCATCGCCGTTCGGCCGCACGTCCCTGGCCGCGGCCCTTGCGGCCGCGTTGGGCGCGGCCACGCTCGTCGCGGGCGGCGGGCAGACGCCGCCGCGGCAGGGCGGCTTCCGCTTCCGGACGGGCGTCGAGCTGGTCAACGTCGCCGTGACGGTCATCGACGCCAACGGGCGCTTCGTGCCGGGGCTCCGCCGCGAGGACTTCGCGGTCTACGACAACGGGCGGCCGGTGCCGATCTCGTACTTCAGCAACGAGCGCGTGCCGGTCAGCCTGGGCATCGCGCTCGACACGAGCGGCAGCATGAGCGGCGAGAAGATCGTGGCGGCGCGTCAGGCGCTCAACCGCTTCCTCGACGACCTGCTGGATCCCAAGGACGAGATCTTCGTCTACCGCTTCGACAACGCGCCGGATCTGATCCAGGACTGGACCACCGATCGCGACCGCATCGGCCGCGAGCTGGCGCGGATCTCGCCGCGCGGCGGCACGGCGCTCTACGACACGGTGGCCGACGCGGTGCCGCGCGCGCAGGCGGGCCACCACCGGAAGAAGGCGCTCGTCGTCATCTCCGACGGCAACGACACGAGCAGCCGCACCGACGTGAGCACGCTGCAGCAGCTCATCCGCCAGACCGAGGTGCTGGTGTACGCGATCGGGATCGACGGACGGGCGACGCCGACGCTCGGCACGCCGCGCGGCCCGGTCTTCCAGCCGCCGAAGCCGCCGCGCCGGCCGCCCATTCCGTCGCCGTTCCCGCACCCGGGCGGCCGCCGGCCGCCGTACGAGCCCCCGCAGCAGCCGCGCCCGCCGATCACCCTGCCGCGCACGGGCGGCGGCGCCGGCGACCCCGTGAACGTCGAGGCGCTCCGGGAGATCACGGACGACAGCGGCGGCCGCACCGAGATCATCCGCACCGCGCGCGACCTCGACCCGGCGACCGCCTCGATCGCCGACGAGCTCAGCAAGCAGTACTTCCTCGGCTACGCAGCGCCGGGCCCCCAGGACGGGCGGTGGCACACGATCCGTGTCGAGGTGCGCGGCCACTATCGCGTCCGCGCGCGCGCCGGCTACGTCGCCGCGCCGACGCGCTAGCCCTCAGGGGACAGCAACGGCCCCTCCACAGGACGCTCCCGGATCAGGCGCCGCTGCCCAACCTGTGCGCGCGCAGGCACATGCGTGGCGAGCACCTCCTGGCACCAGCCTTGCTACAGAAGTGAGTGGCGAACGTCAGCGCCACGAACCTGGCCAAGAACAGTGACGGCCAGGAGGTGAGTCATGCGGAAGCCCCTCGTTTCGTCAGTTCTCGTGCTCGCCCTGCTCGGAGTCGCCGCGATTGCGTCGGCGGCGCCGGACCAGGTGCGTCCGCGAAAGAGTTTGCAGATCTTCAACGACGTGTCGCGGCAGGTGCAGCGGTACGCCTACTACACGATCTTCGACGACGTCAGCGCGTCGGTGCACGACGGAGTCGTCACGCTCTACGGCAAGGTGACGATGCCGTTCAAGTCGACGGAAATTCAGAAGCGCGTGGCGAAGGTCGAGGGCGTCACCGGGGTGGTCGACAAGATCGAGGTACTGCCGGTGTCCATGTTCGATGACGGACTCCGGTACCAGATCGCCCGCGCCATCTACGGCAACCCGTCGTTCTGGACCTACGCGGCGATGGTGAACCCTCCGATTCACGTCATCGTCGAGAACGGCAGGGTGACGCTCACCGGCGTGGTCAACTCGAAGGTCGAGAAGATGCTGGCCCGGTCGATCGCGACGCAGTTCAACGCGCTTTCGGTCAAGAACGACCTCAAGACCGACGCCGAGGTGCAGGCCCAGCTGGAGAAGATGACCTAGGCAGGAAGGGTGGGGGCGATCCGGGGATCGCCCCTACTCGAAGCGCCGCTCCATCCGGATCTCGTCGCGCGGCGGGATCCCGCCGAACCCCACCGCACCCGGCTCCTTGATGTGGCCCAGCAGCCCGCCCGGCACGACCTCGGTGACGAAGAAGCTCCGCCGCTGGTAGAAGTAGAGGGCGGGCAGGTTGTCGTTGGTCGTGGAGACGCGCAGGCAGCCCAGACCGCGGCTGCGCGCGAGGGCCTCGCCCTCGGCCACGAGGTGGCCGCCGACGCCCGAGCGCTGCCACATCGGATCGGTCGCCAGCGCGAGGATGAGCAGCGCGTCCGGCAGCAGCCGGTACGCGAGCGCCCCGGCGAGCTCGCCCTTCATCCACGCGACGAGCGCGGGCGCGCCGTCGAGCACGACCTCCTCGCCGAACGACACGATGTTGGTGTTGCCGAAGTCACGCTCGAAGAGCGCCGTGATCCCCGGCTGGTCGCGCTCCTCGCCCTCACGGATGATGACCGTCGGCAGCTTCACGTAGGCGCGGCAGCCGCACACGGTCTGCAGGCGCGCGTCCTCCCAGTCGACGAAGCGTCCGCAGCGGGAGCACCGGAGGACGGTGGGCTTGGCGCCGAGGTTCGGTGAGGGCATGATGAGTCCTTCGGGCGGCCGGTACGAGACGCCCACGGCACCGCGGGCGGCACGGGTTCCGAAAAGAGAACTGTAGTGAAACGGGCCCGCCCGTGCAAGCGCGGGGGGCACGAGGGAAGCTTCCGGCCCGGCCGATGGTCCAACGCACGAGGGCCCGGTCCAGGCAGGGGAACCGCACATGGCACACCGTTCACTCACCGCGGCGTTCGTGACGGCCGGCGTGGCCGTCCTGGCCGTCTCGCTCGGCGCGCAGCAGCCGGCCCGCGACCAGTCCGCGCCGAGCCAGGCGTCCGGCACGGCGGTCGTCTCGGGGATCGTGGTGGCGGCCGACACGGGCCGCCCGCTCAAGCGCGTCCGGATCGTCGTGAGCGGCAGCGCCCAGGCGAACCAGCTGGCCGAGATGCTCGCCGGCGGCGGGGCGCCGGGCGCCATGGGCGGCCGCCTCGGCCAGAGGGGCAGCCGCGGCGGCGGGATGGGCCCGCTGCGCGCCGCGCTCGGCATGATGCGGACCGCCCAGACCGACGAGCAGGGACGCTACGAGATCCGCGACCTGCCCGCCGGGCGCTACATGGTGACGGCGTCGAAGACCGGTTTCGTGGACGTCGTCTACGGCCAGCGCCGCCCGCTCAGACCCGGCACGCCCGTCGAGGTCGCCGACGGGCAGGCGGTCACGAACATCAGCTTCAGCCTGCCGCGCGGCAGCGTCATCACGGGGCAGGTCCTCGACGAGGACGCCGAGCCGATCGCGCGCGTGGCGGTGACGGTCCTGCGCTACCAGTACCAGAACGGCGAGCGCCGGCTCGTGCCGGCGGGCAGCGACCAGACCGACGACCGCGGCGTGTACCGCGTCTACGGCCTGCCGCCGGGCGACTACGACGTGAGCGCCGTCTCGCGCCTGCTCAACCGGCCGTTCGCGCGGCTGCTGGAGGCGGCCGGCGCCGAGGCCGACGCAGGGGAGGGCGTGCTCGGCTACGCGCCCACCTTCTACCCCGGCGTGACCGCGCCCTCCGAGGCCACGCCCGTCAGCCTGGCGCTCGGGCAGGAGATGCGCGGCGTGGACTTCCAGCTGCGCCTCGTGGCGATGGCGCGCGTGTCGGGCACGGTCGTGGACGTGGACGGCAGCCCGCTCGCGGGCGGGAACGTGATCCTGGCGGAGGACCAGAGCGACCTCGCCTCGCGCGCCAGCCTCATGGGACGCGTCGGCGCCGACGGCGCCTTCACGATCGACAACGTGCCGCCGGGCCGCTACGTCCTCTGGGCGCGCAGCCGCGCCTTCCGGGGCGAGGACGCCAACTACGCCGCGCACTCGCTCGTCGTCGGCGGCCAGGACATCCGGAACCTGGTCGTG
Source organism: uncultured Acidobacteriota bacterium (assembly GCA_963812185.1). GTDB lineage: Bacteria > Acidobacteriota > Vicinamibacteria > Vicinamibacterales > JAHECP01 > JAHECP01. The sequence goes on along the minus strand of CAWEUE010000004.1, from coordinate 170,302 downwards.
GCGCTCGCGCCGGGCGCGGTGATCTCGGGCGTGGTGGCCTTCGACGCGTCCAGCCAGCGGCCGCCCGACGACCTGTCCGCGATCCGCGTGTCCCTGCCCGCGATTGACCCGGTGCCGTTCGGCGGCAACCAGACGTCCCGCGTCGGCCAGGACGGCCGGTTCGAGGTGACGGGCATCCCCGCCGGCCGCCGGTTCATCCGCGTGCCGAGCCCGCCGGCCGGCTGGTCGCTGAAGTCGGTGATCGTCGACGGCCGCGACGTGGCCGACGAGCCGCTCGACGTGCGCAACGGCCAGACGATCAGCCGCGTGCAGGTCGTCCTGACCGACCGGCTGGCCACGGTGGCCGGCTCGGTCACCGACGCGCACAACCAGCCGGTCTTCGGCTACACGGTCGTTCTCTTCTCCACCGACTCGTCCACGTGGCGCCCGCAGTCGCGCATGATCGAGGCCGTGCAGCCCGACCAGACCGGCGCCTACCGCTTCCGCGGCATGCCGCCGGGCGACTACTTCCTCGCCGCCGTGGACGACGTCGAGCGGGGCGAGTGGTTCGACCCGTCGTTCCTGCAGACGCTGCAGCCGGGCGCCGTGCGCGTGACCGTCGGCGACGGCGGCACGGTCGCGCAGGATCTGAAGGTCGGCTGAGTCACGCCGGCGGGCGCGCCACGAGGTTGGCGCGCCGGCCGCGCCGGATCATCCACCAGATCCACCCGGCGAGCAGCAGCAGCGCCGCGGCCGTCGAAGCCACGAACAGCCAGAGCGTCGTCCGCAGGATCGACGCCGCCTCGATGCGGGCGTCCATGTGCAGCGGGACGCCGCGCAGCCGGTCGCCGAGCGTCTGCTCCCAGCTCAGGATGTTGCCCCGCTGGATGTCGCCCGGCGACCCGTCCTCCACGTTGCGCACGTTGTGGTAGAGGATGCGGCTCGGCAGGTGCGCGCGGAAGGCGACGAGCTCGCGCCCGGTCCAGCCCACGTCGCCCACCGGCCGCCCGACGGGCGCGCCGACGTTCTCCTGGTACTCGATGGTGTCGCCCGATCGCGCGAAGCGGAAGGTGACCGGGGCGAAGGGGGGATCGGCGCCCAGCCGGCGGATGTCGTCCACCTCGAGCCGCACCTGGACGAAGCGGCGGCCGTTGCGCCACCACGGCCGGCCGACGCGCAGCACGCGCACGCCGGGCGCCTCGTAGGCCGCCCTCACCGCGTCGCGGTCGAGCCGGGCGCCCGGGCGGGGATCGAGGTCGAGGCCCCGCAGCGCCACGAGCGCGGCTATCGAGGCGTTGACGACGACCGTGGCCGAGCCGTCGAGATCGAGGTAGATCTGCTCCTCGTATTCGATGTCGCGGCCGAAGTACCGGCCGCAGCCGGAGGCGGCCAGCGCGACCGCCACGAGGAGAATCATGAGCTGCCGAAGTCGCACTGGCTGAATGATATACTGACTCGCCGCAACAGAATGCCTCGTCTCTACCTCATCGACGGCAGCTCCCAGATGTACCGGGCGTACCATGCCATCCGGGGCCTCACCGGCCCGGACGGACGGTCCACCAACGCCGTCTATGGCTTCGTCGCGATGCTCCGCAAGCTCGTGGCGGACCACCAGCCCGATCATCTCGCGGCGTCGTTCGATCTGGCGGGCCCGACGTTCCGCAAGGTGCTCAACGCCGACTACAAGGCGAACCGGGCGCCCATGCCGCCGGACCTGGCCGAGCAGATCCCGTGGGTGCACGAGGCGTGCGCGGCGCTCGGCGTGCCCGTCCTGACCTTCGAGGGGTTCGAGGCCGACGACGTCATCGGGACGCTGGCGCGGCAGGCGGCCGACGCCGGCTTCGAGGTGGCGATCGTCACCGGCGACAAGGACTTCTTCCAGCTGGTGGGCGGCGCCGTCAAGGTCTACAACCCGAAGGACGAGGGCACCTGGTACGACGCGGCGGGCGTCGCGGAGAAGTTCGGGGTCACGCCCGCGCAGGTGGTCGACGCGCTCGCGCTGATGGGCGACGCGAGCGACAACATCAAGGGCGTGCCCGGCATCGGCGAGAAGGGGGCCCGCGAGCTCATCGCGGCCTTCGGCTCGCTCGACGCGCTGCTCGCGCGCGCCGGAGAGGTGTCACAGAAGCGGTACCGGGAGGCGCTCGAGACCCACGCGGAGTCGGCGCGGCAGAGCCGCGAGCTGGCGCGCATCCGCACCGACGTCCCGGTCGCCTTCGACGCGGAAGCGCTCCGCTACCGCGGCCCCGAGCGCGAGCGCGCCTTCGCGCTCTTCGGCTCGCTGGGCTTCCGCACGATCGTCACCGAGTTCGCGCCCACCGCCGACACGGTCGAGAAGGACTACGCCCTCGTGCGGACGCAGGCCGAGCTGGACGCCCTGGCCGCGGCGCTCGCGGGCGCCGGACGCGTCGGCCTCCGGGTGCTGACCGACGACGCCTCGCCGCTCGTCGCCCGGGTGGCCGGCCTCGCCTTCTCGACCGGCGCGCGGCAGGCGCGCTACGTGCCGATCGGACACTCGGGGCTCGACGCGGCGACCGAGTTCTCGCCGGCCGACGCGCTCGCCCGCCTGAAGACCGCGCTCGAGGCCCCGGAGGTCCGCAAGGTGTCGCACGACGCGAAGCGTGACGCGCTCGTGCTGGCGCGCCGCGGCATCGCGCTGTCCGGCCTCGAGGCCGACACGATGCTGCTCGCCTACGTGATCGACGCGAACCGGTCCAGCCAGCCGCTCGAGGAGCTCGCGCTCGAGCACCTGGGCTACCGGCCGCTCGCCGAGGAGGCCGTGCGCGGACGCGGCGCGAAGGCGCTCGGGTTCGACCAGCTGCCGCTCGACGCGGCGCTCGACTTCGCGAGCGAGCGCGCCGACCTGCCGCTCCAGCTGGCGGACGTCCTGCGCCCGATCGTGGACCGGGAGGCGCTCGCCGCCGTGTACGACGAGCTGGAGCAGCCGCTCATTCCCGTGCTCGTGGCGATCGAGCAGGCGGGCGTGCGCCTCGACACGGCCGCGCTCGGCGCGCAGGCGCGCCGGCTCGAGCAGGATCTCGCCACGCGGACGCGGCGCATCCACGAGCTGGCCGGCGGCGAGTTCAACATCAACTCGCCGAAGCAGCTCTCCGAGGTGCTCTTCGAGCGGCTGCAGCTGCCGGCCGGCAAGCGCACCGGCAAGACCCGCACGGCGTCGACCGCCGTCGACGTGCTCGAGGAGCTCGCGCTCGTGCACGAGCTGCCGCGGGAGATCCTCGAGTGGCGCAGCCTCCAGAAGCTGAAGGGCACCTACCTCGACGCGCTGCCCCAGCTGGTGAACCCCGCGACCGGGCGGCTGCACACGACGTTCAACCAGGCGGTGGCCGCCACCGGCCGCCTGAGCAGCAGCGAGCCGAACCTGCAGAACATCCCGGTCCGCACCGAGCTCGGACGCGAGATCCGCGGCGCGTTCGTCGCCGCGCCCGGGTCGGTGCTGATCTCGGCCGACTACTCGCAGATCGAGCTGCGCGTGCTCGCCCACCTCTCCGACGACGCCGCGCTCATCGACGCGTTCCGCCGCGGCGAGGACATCCACGACCAGACGGCCGCGCGCGTGTTCGGCGAGGCCAGCGGCCTCGACCGCCACGAGCTCCGGCGCCGGGCGAAGATCATCAACTACGCCCTGCTCTACGGAAAGACCGCCTTCACCCTGGCGCGCGACATCGGCGTGCCGCAGGCCGCCGCGCAGGCGTTCATCGACGCGTACTTCGCCGGCTTCCCCGCCGTCCGGACGTTCATCGACCGCACGCTCGCCGACGCCCGGGAGACCGGCGCCGTCCGCACCCTGTCCGGGCGCCGCCGCCTGCTGCCGGAGCTGACGAGCCGCAACGGCCAGATCCGCATGGCCGCCGAGCGTATGGCGGTCAACATGCCGGTCCAGGGCACGGCCGCCGACATCCTCAAGCGGGCCATGATCGACGTCCACGCCGCCCTCGCCGCACGGGGCCCGGCGTCGGGGGCCCGGATGATCCTGACCGTGCACGACGAGCTGCTCTTCGAGGTGCCCGCCGCCGAGGCCGACGAGGTCGGCGCGCTGGTCCGGCACCACATGGAGCGCGCGGCGGCCCTGGCGGTCCCCCTGACGGTGGACGTGGGGGTGGGGGGCAGCTGGAAAGAGGCGAAGGCCTAGCCCGCCCATCTATAATCGGAATCGAGCATGGTGGAGCCGACGATCGTCCCCCGGGCCCAGCACACGCTGTCGCGTCGCGACGTGGATCCCGACGCGCTGAAGGTGCTGTACCGGCTCAAGGACCACGGCCACATCGCCTACCTGGTGGGCGGCGGGGTCCGGGATCTGCTGCTGGGCCGCCGGCCCAAGGACTTCGACGTCGGCACCAGCGCCCACCCGTACGAGATCAAGAAGCTCTTCCGTAACTGCTGGATCATCGGCCGGCGCTTCCGCCTGGCGCACGTGAAGTTCGGCACGAACACCATCGAGGTGGCCACGTTCCGGCGGCAGATCCCCGAGACCGAGCCGGACCCGCCCGAGCCGCCGGCGGGCGCCGCCCCGGAGACGGCGTCGGCCGGCGACGCCCCCGCCGATTCGCCGCACGCGCACCACCAGGACACGTTCGGCACGCCAGAGGAGGACGCGTTCCGCCGCGACTTCACGGTGAACGCGCTCTTCTACGACATCGCCACGTTCTCGATCATCGACTACGTCGGCGGCCTGAAGGACCTCGAGGCGCGGCTGCTCCGGTCGATCGGCGACCCCGACGTCCGGTTCCACGAGGACCCGGTGCGCATGCTGCGCGCCGTCGTCCTGGCCACGCGGCTCGGCCTGACGATCGACCCGCCGGCCGCCGCCTCCATCCGCCGCAACCAGGCGCTCATCGGAACGGCGGCGCCCGCGCGGCTGCTCGAGGAGTATTTCAAGATCCTGCGGTCGGGGGCGGCGGAGGCCACCTTCGCGGCGCTGCGCGAGTCGGGCCTGCTCCGGCACATCACGCCGGAGCTCCACCGGCCGTCCGCGGCGCTGACCGAGTCGCTGCGCGCGCTCGACGAGTACCGCGCGCGGTTCACCACGGCCCCCGAGACGCTCACCAACTCGCTGCTCGTCGGCACGCTGCTCTCGCCGCTCGGCCTGATCGGCCGGCGACCGCAAAGGCCCGACGGCGACCCCGACGGGGCGCGAGAGCCGCGCCCCTCGCTCGGCATCCTGCCGATCGCCCGGCGCGACGTGGAGCGCCTGCGCCAGATGGCCGCGCTCCGGCGCCGGCTCGCCGACCTCGCCGCGCCGCCCCGCGCGCAGCACAACGTGATGGGCCGTCCCGTGTTCGGCGAGGCCCTGCTCTGGCTCGAGATCCACGGCCGCCAGCCGGAGCTGGTGGAGCACTGGCGCGCGGCCGCGGCCGGTTCGCCCGACAATCCCGCAGCCGACGGCCCGGCCCCGGCAGGCCGCCGCCGCCGGCGGCGTCGGCGGCGGCGGCCGCGCCGGACCGGCCCCAGGGAGTGACGATGACCACCGACCCTCCCGCTCCCCGCCCGGCCGTGCTCGTGCTCGACGACGACGCCGGCATCCGCCGGACGATGCGGAGGTTCCTCGAGATCTACGGGTACTCCGCCGTCGAAGCGACCACCTTCGAGCAGGCCCTCGAGGTGGTCCGCACCCGGGATGTCTTCGCCGTGATCCTGGACGTGCGGCTGCCCGGCGGCCACACCGGCCTCGACGTGCTCCGCCCGCTGCGCGGCCGGCCGGAGCTCGCCGACATCCCGGTGCTCGTCATGACGGGCGGCGTGATCGACGAGGACGAGGAGCGCATGATCGCGCGCTACCGGGCGCACCTCTTCTACAAGCCCGAGGGCTTCGACACGCTGCTCTCGTTCCTGGACCAGCTCACGGGGAGAGACCGGATGCTGTGAGGGCGCCATGCACTCGCCGGCCCCCCCTCGCCGTGGCCTACACGGCGTTCGCGCGGCGCGACCTCTAGCTGGGATCGGCGGCGTCCCCTGCACCCCGCCCGGCTCGGTCGCTAGCGGGGCCCCGCCGCCCCGCGCCGCTCCCTCGCTCTTCCTGACTGCTGACGGCTGACCGCTATTGAGGCTGCTTCTTCTCCGCGGCGCCCGGCGGCGCGTCGAGCTCCGCGACCACCTCGCTGGTCAGATCGACCGCGGGGTTGACCCACACCACGTCGGTCTGGCTCCGGCCGAACAGGAGCCGCACGTGCCGCGCGAGGGCGACCTTCTCGAGGATCGGGCTGACCGCGGCGTTGAACTTGCGGCCGAGATCCTGCTTGAGGCTGTCCAGGTCGGCCTGGGCCTCCTGGGTGTCGTACTGGAGCTTGCGGGTCTTGGCCTCGATGTCCTGCTGGAGCTTGAGGCGCGCGTCGGGGCTCATCACCGACTCGGACTGCTCGAGCTGATGCTGCTCGGCCTGGAGCGCCTTGTTCTGCTCGTTGAGGTTGTCGCTCCACTTCACGCGGAGAGCCTCGATCTGGGCCGCGTACTGCTTGCCCAGGCTCGACTCCTGCCCCACCCGCTGCATGTCCACGTAGGCGAGCGTGGCGTCGGCGGGAAACGGGTGCGCGGGCGCCGGGGCGGCCTTCGTCTGAACGTCCTTCGGCTGGGGGGCCTGGGCCGGCGCGCCGGTTCCCTGGGCCAGGGCCGGGCCGGCCGCAAGGACCAGCGCCGCGCCGAGGCAGAGCCCCTTCCATCTCTCCATGCGTCGTCTCTCCTGGATTGATGTCGTGACGGCGCCCGCGTGGCGGGCGCCATCCCCTAGTATGACGCAAGAAGGGCACGGCTGGCCGGACGGAAAGCACTTGGCGCCCCAGGCACGAGGCACCAGGCACTGAGCATCAGGCCCCGAGTTCCTGCGGCTGCGCGGGCCCGTGCAGCTTGAGGTTCTCCTCGATCGTCTTGAGCGGACGCGCCAGCCGCACCCAGGTGAGGGCCTTGATGATCAGCCAGCCGGGGTCGAACTCGAAACGGCGGCCCTGGCGGAAGCTGAACTTCGGGCTGCGGGGGTAACCGTGGTGGTTGTTGTGCAGCCCCTCGCCGCCGGTCAGCCAGGCGATGAAGCGGATGTTGGTCGCGGTGTTCTGGAAATTCCGGTAGCCCTTGTAGTGGCAGAGGCCGTTGATGGACGACGAGAGCACGAACACGTACATCACGGCGTGCAGGACGGCGGCGAACAGGCCCCAGCCGATGCCGAGCGTCAGGCACAGCGCCACGACGCCCGCCAGCAGCCCGATCGAGCCGTGGTCGAAGAACACGCGGTCCCACAGATCCGGCTTCAGGTCGCGCGCGTACGTGCCGACGACGGCGGGATCCTTCAGCTCCTTCACGTAATAGAAGAAGTTGCCGAGCTGGACCTTCCAGAAGCCCTTGAGCAGCGGACTGTGCGGGTCGCCCTCCTCGTCGGTGAAGGCGTGGTGCTTCCGGTGCACGGCGACCCACTCCCGCGGCACGATGCCCGTCGTGACCCAGATGAAGAACCGGAACACCCACGCGGCCAGCGGGTGCAGCACGACCGCGCGGTGGGTGGCGGCTCGGTGCAGGTAGATCGTTGTGCTGTACACCGCGATCTGCGTGACGATTGACGACACGATGAGGGCGATCAGAAACGAGAGCAGCACGCAAGACCTCCAGGGCTGAGGGGGCGCGGGCGTCACCACGGGCGCCCAGCGCAGCCAGCCTGATCCTCTTCGCAACGGGAACGCAATATTTTAGCACAGCCGGCCGGGCGGGACGGAGCGGAGGCGGGCGGCAAAAACCGGAGGAAAAACGGCCCGGCGGCGTGGAGCGCCGCCGGGCCGATTCCGTGGGGGCCCGTCCGTAGGGGCGCCCCGGTGGGTCGCCCCTACCCGTTCTTCTTCTCGAAGTCCTGCATGAACGACACGAGCGCGTCGATGCCCGCCTCGGGGAAGGCGTTGTAGATCGAGGCGCGCAGGCCGCCGACCGACCGGTGGCCCTTGAGGCCGCTGAACCCGGCGGCGGCCGACTCCTTCACGAACTGCGCCTCGAGCTCCTCGCTCGGCAGCCGGAAGGTCACGTTCATGAGCGAGCGGCTGTCCTTCTGCGCGTGGCCGCGGTAGAACCCGGTGCGATCGATCTCGGCGTAGAGCTTGGCCGCCTTGCGCTCGTTGACCTTCGTCATGGCGGCCAGGCCGCCGTTGGCCTTCAGCCACTTGAGCACGAGGCCCAGGATGTAGATGCCGAAGACGGGCGGCGTGTTGTAGAGCGACTTGCCCTCCACGTGCGTCGCGTAGTTCAGCATCGTCGGCAGCGACTCGCTGCCGCGCTTCGCCATGTCGTCGCGGATGACCACGAGGGTCACGCCCGACGGGCCGAGGTTCTTCTGCGCGCCGGCGTAGATGAGGGCGTGCTTCTTCACGTCGATCGGGCGCGAGAGGATGTCCGACGAGGCGTCGCAGACGAGCGGCACGTCGCCCACGGCGGGCGCGGCCTTCCACTCCGTGCCGTAGATGGTGTTGTTCGACGTCATGTGGACGTAGGCGGCGCCCGGGGTGAGCGTCAGCTCGTCCTGCCGCGGGATGCGGGCGAACTTGTCGCCCTCGGTCGTCGCCGCGACGTTCACGGAGCCGACCTTCTTGGCCTCCTTGACGGCCTTCTTCCCCCAGGACCCGGTGACGATGTAGTCGGCCGTGGCGCCCGGCGCGAGCAGGTTCATCGGCACCATCGAGAACTGGGTGCTGGCGCCGCCCTGCAGGAACAGCACGTGGTACCCGTCGGGGACGCCGGCCAGCTCGCGGAAGTCCGCCTCGGCGCCCTGAATGATGGCGTCGAAGGTCTTCGAGCGGTGGCTGATTTCCATCACCGACATGCCGACGCCCGGCAGGGCGACCAGATCGCGCTGGGCCTCCTCGAGCACGGGCAGGGGCAGCACGGCGGGGCCGGCCGCGAAGTTGAAGATGCGTGTGGTCGTGGGCATGATCCCTCCTCCCTACCAGTTGCTCAGCGAGCGGGCCAGCTGGTAGGACGCGGCCGGCGCGTTCAGCGGGACGACGTGGACGTCGAGAATCGAGGCGTTCGCGGTCATCCGCCGCACCAGGTCCTCGGTCACCTCGCCGTCGATGTTGATCCGGGCGATGGCCGCCTTCGCGCCGGTGAACACGATATTCTCGGTCTCCTGCACGTTGACGCGGCCGTCGCGCAGGGTGTCGAAGACGTGGGCGAGCACACCCGGCTCGTCCTTGTGCCGCACGACCAGCACGTGGGTGGAAGGCGTCTGGCGCGACAGGTTCACGACGTTCAGCACGCGGCCGGTCTCGAGGTAGGTCTTCACGACGCGGACCACCTCCTCCGCGATGGCCTCCTGCGCCTGATCGGTGGAGGCGCCGATGTGGTGCGTGCCGTACACGTTCGGTAGCTGGACGATGGGGTCGGCGAACTCGCCGACGCCCGACGGCGGCTCCTTGGCGTACACGTCGAGCGCCACGCGCAGGCCCTTCTCCTTCACCGCCGCGGCGAGCGCCGCGTAGTCCACGATCTCGCCGCGCGCCGCGTTGATGAAGAACGCGCCCTTCTTCATCCGGTTGAACACGTTCGCGCCGATCAGGCCGCGCGTCCGGTCGTTGGCCGCCAGGTGCACGCTCAGGATGTCGCAGTTCTCGGCGACCTCCTCGGGCGACTCGTACACCTCGGCGAACGGCTCCACCGGGTAGCCGGAGGAGGGCCGCAGCCGGACCAGCAGGGGCATGTCGATCGGCAGGCCCGACCAATCCACCTCGACGCCGAGCTCGCTCCAGATCGCCAGGTGCATCCCGAACGCCTGGGCGCGCCGCGCCATCTCCTGGCCGATATTGCCGAAGCCGAGCACGCCGAGCGTCTTCCCATGCAGGCCGCCGGACTTGGAGTACTCCTTCTTGTTCCACTTGCCGGCCCTGAGGTCCGCGACGTTGTCGGGAATCCGCCGGTCGAGCGCCAGGATGAGACCGAAGGCCAGCTCGGCGACGGCCACCGAGTTCTTGCCGGGACAGTTGGCCACGTAGACGCCCCGCGCGGAGGCGCCCTTCACGTCGATCGTGTCGTAGCCGGCCCCGGCCCGCACGACGAGCGTCAGCCGGCCCGCGTCGAGCACCGGCTCGGTCACCTTGGTGGATCGCACCACCAGGACGTCGGCACTGGTCTTCTTCACGGCGTCGACGAGCGCCGCGTCCTTCAGCTCGGGCTGGAAGTCCACCTCGCAGCCGATCTTCGCGAGGCCGTCGAGTCCGCTCTTCTCGAACTTGTCGGCGATGAGTACCTTCATGACACGTGCCTCCTGCGGGTGGTCGCCCGCGAGCAGGGAGGAATGAACGCCGCCGCTAGATGAGATGTACGAGCAGGCCGTCGCGGAGCTTCGGCTCGAACCAGGTGGACTTGGGCGGCATGATCCCGCCGGCGTCCGCGATCGCCATCAGATCGTCCACCATGACCGGATACATCGAGAACGCCGCCGCCGCGCGGCCGGCCGTCACGTGCTGCTCGAGCGCCCCGGTCCCGCGCGCGCCGCCGACGAAGTCGATCCGCTCGTCGGTGCGGGGGTCGGCGATGCCCAGCAGCCCGTCCAGGACGATCGTCTGCAGGATCGACACGTCGAGCCCGCCGATCCGGTCCTGGCCGCCGGCCGGACGCGCCGGCCGGAGATCGATCGTGTACCACTGCCCCGCCAGGAACATCGACACCTCGCCCCGCCGCACCGGCACGGGCGGCCCCGGCTTCACCGGCAGCTTCGCCCGCACCGCCTCGAGGAACGCCTCGGGCGTGCGGCCGGCCAGGTCCTTGACGATGCGGTTGTAGGGCAGGATCTGCACCTGGTTGTCGGGGAACGCCACCGCGAGGAAGCTGTCCGCCTCGGTGGGGTCCAGGCCCTGCTCCTTCATCGCCGTCCGCGTGCGCGCCGCGCTCGCGGCGCGGTGGTGCCCGTCGGCGATGTAGAGCGCCGGCACGCGGCTGAACGCCGCGGCCAGGGCGTGGGTGTCCTCCCGCTCGGCGCGCCACACGGTGTGCGTCACGCCGTCCTCGGCCGTGAAATCGTAGAGCGGCGGCCGCTCGCACACGCGCGCCGCAATCGCGTCGACGTCCGCCGAGGCGCGGTAGGTCAGGAACACCACGCCGGTCTGCGCCCGGGTGGTGACGATGTGGCGCGTGCGGTCGTCCTCCTTCTCGCGCCGCGTCCGCTCGTGCTTCTTGATGAGATCGCGGTCGTACTCGTCCACCGAGTAGCACGCGGCGAGCCCGGTCTGCTCGTACGCGCCCACGCGGAGACGATAGAAGTACACGCACGGCTCGGGCTCGAGCACGAGCGGTGCGGCCCGCTTCAGCTCTTCCAGGTTCTTCACCGCCTGCTCGTACACCGCGGGGGCGTACGGGTCGGTGTCCGGCGGCAGATCGATCTCCGCGCGGGTCACGTGCAGGAAGCTGAGGGGGTTGCCGGTCGCCAGCGCCCGGGCCTCATCGGTGCTGACGACGTCGTAGGGGACCGACGACACCCGGGCCGCCATTTCGGGCGCCGGGCGCAGTGCGCGGAAGGGACGTATCGACGCCATCCGGGTATTCTAGGCCAGATCGGGGCCCCCGGGGGAGGGTTGAGCTTCACCAGGAGGGCGCGGAGGACGCTCCGCGGCGGGCCCCGCGAAACGCCTAGTGGTCGTTCACCTTCGCGACCGCCGCGGGCGCCGCCGCGGGCATCGTCAGCTGCCACTCGGCGCGCGTCTTCACGAGCTGGTACGCGGCGAGGTAGGCCGGCGCGATGGGCTTGCCGGGCGGCAGGTTGCGCCGGAGCGTCAGCGGGTTGATGAAGCCCCCGCGCTGGCGCACCCGGAAGTCGAGGTGGGGGCCGGTGGCCGCGCCCGTCATCCCGACGCGGCCGATGAGCTGCCCCTGCTCCACGCGCGCGCCGCGGCGGATCCCCTTCGCGATCGCCGACAGGTGCAGGTAGTAGGTCTCGTAGCCGTCCGCGTGGCGGAGATGGATCATCCGGCCCGACTGGCCCGACCACCCCGCCGACACCACCACGCCGTTCGCGATCGCGATCACGGACGTGCCGATGGGCGCCGCGTAGTCCACGCCGAGGTGCGGGCGGTAGATCCTGTAGATCGGGTGGTAGCGGTGCCGCGAGAAGCCCGAGGTGATGCGCGGCGTGAAGGGCAGCGGCGAGCTCAGGAACATCCGGCGCAGCGACCGGCCGTTCTCGTCGTAGTAGCCGGCCTGCCCCGTCGGGTCCACGAACCGGAACGCGCGCACGACACGGCCGCCGTTCTCGAGCGCCGTGGCCACGACCTGGCCGTAGCCGGTCGGCCGGCCCTCGGTGAGCTTCTGCTCGAACAGCACGTCGATCCGGTCGCCCACGCGCAGGTCGGTGTTGAAGTCCACCTCGCCGCTGAGCACCTGGGCCACCTCGACGGCGAGCGGCACGCCCTCGCCCACCTCCTCGAGCGCCGCGATGATCGACGGATGGTCCTCGTCGATCTCCGCGTGCACGGCCACGAGCGCGGTCTTCCGGTCGTAGGAGAGGATGCGCGCGTCGAGCGCGGGCCCCGAGGGTCCGTCCCGGCTCACCACCTGCAGGTACTGGTCGTTGTCGATCTGGTACTCGAAGCGGCGGAGCGCGCCGTCGAGGCCCAGCACCAGGCGGTAGGGCTGGCGCGCACGGAGCTTGCGCGGGTTGAAGACGGACCGCGTGGCGTCGATGAGGGCCAGGGCACGGTCCGGCGTCAGCCCGTCGGCGCGCAGCAGCGTCTCGAGCGTGGCGTCACGCGGCACCGTGGCGCTCACCGTGCGCGTGTCGAGCGGCAGAACGATGTCGGCGCGCGCCGGCGCGGAGCGGGAGGGCTCCGCCGGCGCCGCGCACGCCGAGAGGAGCCCCGCCGAAAGGAGCGCCAGCGCGCCCGCTAGTGCTGTCCGCGGCATCACGGGTGAGTGTAACAAACGCCCCGCGATGCACAAAGCCGCGCCTGCGGCCGCGTTCACTGCCCGCGCTGGCTCGAGGGCGGCACCATGCCCTTCAGGCGCATGTAGGTCACCAGGTTGCCGTAGTGCTCGAAGTCGTGGCTCGTGTTGAAGTCGAGCACCGTGAGGCGCGAGCGCTGGCCGCCGAAGAACTTCACGAGCTCCGCCCCCTTCGCGTCGGTCATCGACGCGAACGCCTGGTCGCAGAAGTCGAACGACTGCTTCACCGCGGCGGTCAGATCCGCCTTGCTCGTCTTCGTCTTCTCGACGTCGCTCATCGGCGGCTTCATGCCGGACGCCGCGGCGCACATCATGAAGTTGGAATCGGCCACGTGGCCCAGGATCTGCCCGAGCGTCCGCACCTCGGGCGTGGGCCGGAACGCGTAGTCGGCTTCGGGCACCTGCTCGGCCGTCTTGACCAGATAGCCCTTCACCATGCCGTAGGCCCACTTCGAGCCGTCGGTCGCCGGGTTGCCGCCCATCTGCGCGAGCGCGGTCCCGCCGCCGATCGCGAAGATCACCGCCGCCGTCGTGATGGCTCGTCTCATGTCGCTCGTCTCCCCGGGGGCGCGGCCCCGTCCGGATGGTGAGAAATCACGCACGGCGCGATGTACGCCGCACGCGCTTTGGACGCCAATCCGCGCGAGTCAGTTCCCGCGCCCCGCGGCGCGGGTGTAGAGTGGCCGCATGGCGACGTTCCCCCCCGGTCGCCGCGGAGCGGCCGCGCGCGTGATGGCCGCCGCGATCGTGCTCGCCGCGTGCACCCGTCCGGCCGAGGCGCCCGCCCCGCCGCCGCCCGCGCCGGGCCCGGGCACGGGCGTCTCGGGCCTGGTGTCCAGCGCGCACCCGCTGGCGACCGCCGCGGGCCTCGAGATCCTGCGCGCCGGCGGCAACGCCTTCGACGCCGCCGTCGCGGTCGCCGCCGCGCTCAACGTCGTCGAGCCGCCGATGTCGGGGCTCGGCGGCTACGGGACGATCCTCGTCTACGACGCCGCGCGCGGCCGCGTGCGCTTCCTCAACCCGAGCGGGCGCATCCCGTTCGGCGTCGAGCCGCGCGCCTTCCGTCCGCCGACGCCCGACTACCTGGAGAACCGCCGCGGGGCGAAGGCCGTGTCCACGCCGGGCAACCTGCACGCGTGGGAGGCGATGTCGGAGGAGTACGGCGCGCTGCCCTGGGCGCGGCTGTTCGAGCCCGCCATCCGGCTCGCCCGCGAGGGCTTCGCGCTCGACGAGGAGACGGCGTCGCTCGTCGCGCGCGCCTTCCCGTCGTTCCCGCCGCACGCGCAGGCGATCTTCGGCCGCGACGGGCGGCCGCTCGCCGCGGGCGAGACGCTCGTGCAGCGCGACCTCGCCGCGTCCTACCGGAAGATCGCCGCGCGCGGCGCCGGCGTCCTCTACGGCGGCGAGCTCGGCCAGGCCATCGACCGCGCCATGCGCGAGCGCGGCGGGTTCCTGCGCCGGCGCGACCTGCTCGCCGACCGCGCGGAGTGGTGGGCGCCGATCCACATCACCTACCGCGGCTACGAGGTCTACACCGCGTCGCCGCCAGCCAACGCGTTCGACTACCTCTTGCGCCTGGGCGTGATGAGCCGGTTCGATCCGGCGGCGCTCGGCCACAACAGCGCGGCCTACCTGCACCGGTTCGCCGAGGCCACCAAGCTGGGCTTCTGGGTGCGCCTGCGCTACGCGGGGGACCCGGGCGTCGCGCCGCCGCCGCTCGACCAGCTGCTGTCGCCGACGTACTGGCAGGAGCAGGCGGACCGCATCGACCCGGATCGCGCCATGCCGTTCGTGCCGCCCGCGTTCTCCGGCGGCAACCACACCACGCACTTCGTCGTCGCGGACCGCTGGGGCAACGTCGTGTCGGCCACCCAGACGCTCGGCAACCCGTTTGGCAGCCGCATCATGCCCGAGGGCACCGGCATCTGGCTGAACAACTCGCTGCAGTACCTCGACCTTCGAGCCCCCGGGCAACCCGATGGACGCGCTCCCGGGCCGGCGGAAGCTGTCCGGCGACTGCCCCACGATCATCATCAAGGACGGGCGTCCGTGGGCGGCGCTCGGCACGCCGGGCGGGCACACGATTGGGCAGACCGTGCCGCAGATGGTGATGAACCTGATCGACTTCCGGATGGACATCGCGGCGGCGATTGCGGCGCCGCGCGTGAGCTTCGTCGAGCCCGACGTCCTCGCCGTCGAGGAGGGCATCCCGGAGGACGTGCGCGCGGCGCTCGCCGCGCTCGGGCACCACGTGCGGATTGTCCGGGCGCTCGGCAACGCCCACGGCCTGACGATCGCCTACGGGCCGGGCGGGCGCCCGGCGCACTTCCGCGGCGCGGCTGACCCGCGCGGGCACGGCGAGGCCCGGGGCTACTCGATCCCCCCTACCGGACGCTGACCTCGATCACTCTCTTGAACTTGACGGGCTGGCCGTCACGCCGGGCGGGCTGGTACCGCCACGCGGCGGTCGCGTCGATGAACTCGCGGTCGTAGGCGGGCTGGATTCGAGCTGCGGACGACGACCGACTCGACGCGGCCGCGCTCGTCGATGGTCACCTCGTAGGCGCCCGTCGCATGGCCCGTGAGCCGCGCCTCGGCGGGCGGGGACGGCACGCGCTGGACGAGCACGACCGGCGGCACGACTCCCGGGGACTGCTGGTCGTAGACGACCTCGGCGGGAGCCGGCGGCGGCGCGGGCGCGGCCGGCGCGGCCGGCGCGGGCGGCGCGGCGGGCGCGGGCGGCGCCTTGACCTCGGCCAGCTCGCGGAACCCGTCGGCCAGCTGCCGCAGATCGTCGTGCCCCGGCTCCATGTCGGGGTCGTCGAGGATCGCGACCACGCCGCGGAACGCGTCGGCGGCCTTGCGATAGTCGCCGCGGTCGTAGTCCGCCTTGGCCTCGGTGTACCGCGTCCGCGCGATCCCGGGCAGCATGCGGCGCCGCACGTCGCGGAAGAACGCCCGCACGCTGGGCGCCACCTCGCGCGTGTCCGGCAGGTACATCGGATCGACCGTCACCACGCCCGCGAACGCCGCCTCGGCGTCGCTCTCGCGGCCGAGCGCCATCAGGCAGAGCGCCCGGTACTTGTCCACGTCGACCGCGTCGACGCGCTCCGCCGTCGGATCCTGGCGCAGGCGGTCGAGCAGCTCGAGCGCCGCCTCGTAGCGCGCCGACGCGTAGAGCGTCCGCGCGGCCGCCAGCGGGTCGGCCGGCGGCGCCTGCTGCGCCCGCGCCGGCACGGCGAGCGCGGCGGCGAGCGCGAGCGCCGCGACGACCGCGGCCGGCCGGCCCGGGCCCCAGACGGCAGTCCGGCTCATTCGGCCCTCATGTCCACGGTGAGGTACAGGGGTTCGGCCAGCGTCACCGTCCCAGCATACCGCTTCTCGCCGAACTGCGGGTTCAGGAACCGGAACTCGTGCGGGCCGATCGGCACCGACAGGTCGCCGAGCGGCGTGTCGCCCACCTCCGTCCCGTCGATCCAGACCTGCGCCCACGGCGAGGCGTTCACGTGCACCCGGCCGAGCGGCACGTCCACCGGGAGGATCGTCGGGTGGCCCGCCACGATCTGCACCTGGCAGGTCTGGCGGAACCCGAGCGCGTCGTTGACGAGCTGAAGCTCGTGCCGGCCGGGCGGGAGCGGCAGGCGACCGCTCTTCAGGATGCCCAGCGAGGCGCCGCCCTCGCTCACGTCGAGGTCGAAGGGCGCGTCGACGATCAGCCAGCCCGGGTCGGTCGCGGACGCGGCGGCCACCGGCGCCGGCCGCGGCACCGCGCGGAACATCACGTGCCGGGCCTGCTGCTTGCCGGCGGTGATCTTGACGGGCATCGTCTTCCGGCCGGCGCGGCTCCTGAGCTCCACCGTGTGCAGCCCGGCCTCGAGCACGAGGCGGGCGGGCGTCACGCCGTGGCGATCGCCGTCCACGAGCAGCTGGGCGCCCGGCGGCACCGAGTCGATGACCAGAGTGCCGGTCCGGGCGTCGACCGACGCCGGCGCGGGCCGGCCGCGGAGAACGAAGGCCATCGTGCCGATCGCCACGAGGCCGGCAACCGACCACAGCACCCAGCGCCAGCGCGGGCGGACGGGCGGCGCCGCGGGCGCGACCACGCACAGCGCCGGACGGCGCGCAGCGACCGGACGCGGCGCCGCGGCGGGCGCGAGCGCCGCGGGCGGCGGCCCCGGCGCGGGACCGGGCGCGGCCGCCGCGACGGGCGGCAGCGGCGCGGTCACGCCGTCGGCCGCGGCGAGCCGGATGCGCTGCGAGCGCCTGGCCTGACGAGCGACGGTTTCCCCGGCTGCCCACGCCGCGAGGACGCAGCGGGCCGAGGCCTCGTCGATCTGCCAGGCCGGCGTTCGCGTCAGCGCCGCGAGCGCATCGGCCATCGTCGCGAACGAGCGCCGCGGGTCGACCTGCAGGGCGGTGGCCATCCACTCCGCCACGGCGGGCGGCGCCGAGCGGCCGCGCAGCACCCACAGGTCTTCCACCTCGCGGGCCAGCGCGGCCACGCGACCCGGATACTCGTCCTCGCCGACCGGCCGCGTGAGCAGGAGCGCCAGCGCGATGACCCCGAGGGCGGCCACGTCCACGCGCTCGTCGAAGCGCACGGGACCCGCCGCCGGCGGGATCGTGATCCGGAACTCCCGCCACAGCTCCCGGCGTGACAGGTTGAGCCGTTCCAGAGCGGAGCCGAACACCGCGTCGACCACGCGCAGCCGGCCGTCCGGCTCGACGACGAGGCGCTCGGGCGCGAGCGCGCCGTGCGCCAGGCCGGGCGCGTGCCGGCAGAGCGCGGCGGCCGCCGGCACCAGCTGCCGCAGCACCGCCACGGCGACGCGCGGCGTGGTGTCGAGCTCGCCGGCCGCGGCCCGCGCGAGCAGGCTCGACAGCCGGGTGCCCTCGGGCCGGTCCGACAGCACGCCGAGCGCCGGCGTCGCACCGGTGAGCGGCCCCACGCGGCGCACCCGCGCGAACGCCGGGTCGGTGAACGACTCCAGGGCGGCCACGCGCTCCCGGAGCGCCGGCTCGAAGGCGGAATGGGCCTGCAGCGCGGCGCGAACGCGAAGCACCTCGAGCGATCGGCCCTGGGGATCGCTCACGTGCAGGCGGTCTCCGAGCCCATCGCGGAAGACGGGCGAATCGGCGGTAAGGGGTACACTCATGGTCCGGCGTCTACAGGAATCGAGAACGGAGGGACGGCATTGTTGCGAGTCTGCAACCGCCGCGCCAACCCGTTTCCCGCCGACACCGCCGGCTAATTCATTCTCTTTCAACAGGTTGTCGGTATCGTTGCCGGTCCGGCCGTGGGCCGGCGCTTACAAGCTGCGTCGGCGGCGCGCGGATCCGTGATCGAGACGCCGGTCGTCGCGCCGGGCCCGGTCGGTATATGCTGGCGCCTCCAGACGGGCCGCGCGCGAGCCACGGCAACCCGCCCCGGCCCCCCAGCCCTCAGCAAGGAGACGACCGATGGCTTTCTGCACCCGACATCGAGTCCGGACGCTCGGCCTGGCGCTGGCGTTCGCCGGCCTGGTCGTGCTGCCGCTCGCGGCGCAGCGCGAGAACGTCGACCTGGACGCGATTTACAGGATCAAGCAGCAGGGTTTCCAGAACTCGCACGTAATGGAGATCATGAGCTACCTGACCGACGTCTACGGCCCGCGCCTGACGGGCTCGCCGAGCATCACGAAGGCGGCCGACTGGGCCATGAAGGAAATGACCGGGTGGGGTCTCGTGAACGTGAAGATGGAGCCCTGGGGGCCGTTCGGCCGCGGCTGGGAGAACGAGCGCACGGTGGTGCTCGCCGTCTCGCCGGACCCGTTCCCCATCCTCGGCTACTCGAAGGCCTGGGCGGCCGGCACGAACGGGCCGGTGAAGGCCGAGGTGGCCTACGCGCCGATCACGAGCGAGGCCGATTTCGCGAAGTACGCCGGCACGCTGAAGGGCAAGTTCGTCTTCATCTCGGCGCCGCGGGAGATCGCGGCGCACTTCGAACCCGACGCGCACCGCTACACGGACGAGGACCTCGACCGGATTGCGATGGAGACCGACAAGAACCCGCGCGGCGCGCGCCGGTTCAACTTCGATCGGACGTTCCCCGGCAAGCGCATGGACTTCCTGAAGTCCGAGGGCGCGCTCGCGGTGTTCGACGAGAGCCGCGGTGACGACGGCACCGTGTTCGTGGGAGGCAGCAGCCTGCGCGACGCGCGCGACCCGAAGTTCACGCCGCCCCTGCCCGAGATCACCATCGCCGCCGAGCACTACGGCCGCATCGTCCGGATGGTCGAGAAGAAGGTGCCGGTGACGCTCGAGATCGACATCAAGAACACGTTCTTCCCGAACGATCAGAACGTCTTCAACATCGTGGGCGAGATTCCCGGCACCGACAAGGCGGACGAGATTGTCATGATCGGCGGCCACTTCGACTCGTGGCACGCGGGCACCGGCGCGACCGACAACGCCGCCGGCTCGGCCGTGATGATGGAGGCGATGCGCATCCTGAAGGCGAGCGGGCTGAAGCTCCGGCGCACCGTGCGCATCGGGCTGTGGTCGGGCGAGGAACAGGGCCTGCTCGGCTCGCGCGCCTACGTGAAGGAGCACTTCGCCGATCCGGCGACGATGCAGCTCAAGCCCGAGCACGCGAAACTGGACGTCTACTTCAACGTGGACAACGGCACCGGCGCGATCCGCGGCGTCTACCTGCAGGGCAACGAGATGGCGGCGCCCATCTTCCGGCAGTGGATGCAGCCGTTCCGCAACCTGGGCATGACCCAGCTGAGCATCGACGACACGGGCGGCACCGACCACTTGTCGTTCGACGCCGTGGGCCTGCCGGGCTTCCAGTTCATCCAGGACCCGATCGACTACAGCACGCGGACGCACCACTCGAACATGGACGTCTACGAGCGGATCCAGGCGCCCGACATGATGCAGAACGCCGTGATCGTCGCGGCGTTCGTGTACGAGGCCGCCAACCGCGACGGGATGATCCCGCGCGAGCCGCTGCCCGAGCCGCGGCCGCCGCGGTTTTGAACGGCTGACGGGCCGGTGGCACAGGTCTGAGACCTGTGCCACCCCCTCGGCAGGCCTGTGCCACCCCGGCGGCTCGGGGCCGGGCGCTCGGCCTTCCGGGCCCTGAGCCGCTACACTAGTCCCCGATGTTCCCCGCGGCCCTGGCGCTGACGCTCGTTCTCGCCCGGCCCGTCCCCGCCAACCCGGCGCCGCCCGCCGGGAAGGACGTGCGGCCGCCGGCGGTCGCCGGCCAGTTCTATCCCGACGACGCGGCCAGGCTGCGCGGCGCCCTCGACGCGTACCTCGCGAGCGCGCGGCCCGCAACCGGCGTCCGGCCGATCGCGATTGTCGTGCCGCACGCGGGCTACCTCTTCTCGGGCCAGATCGCGGCCGACGGCTTCGCGCAGGCCGCCGGCGGCGCCTACGACACCGTCGTCATCCTCGGCCCCAACCACACCGACGCGGCCTTCGGCGGCATCGGCCTCTACAAGGGCTCCGGGTTCCGCACGCCGCTCGGCGTGGCGCCGATCGACACGGCGCTGGCCGAGGCGCTCGTGAAGGCCGACCCCGACGTCTCGTGGAACGACCGGGTGCACGAGAAGGAACATTCCGTCGAGGTGCAGGTGCCTTTCGTGCAGCGGCTCTTCCCCGCCGCGCGCATCCTGCCCGTGATCGTCGCCACACAGGATCCGGGGGTCTGCGCGCGCCTCGGCCGCGCGCTGGCCGGCCTCCTGAAGGGACGCCGCGCGCTCATCGTCGCGAGCTCGGATCTGTCGCACTATCCCTCGGCGGCGGACGCGCGGGCCGTGGACCGCGGCACGCTGGAGACGATCGCCGCGCTGGACGCGTCCGCGGTGGCGCGCGAGCTCGGCACCGCGCGGCGGCGCGGCATCGGCGGCCTGGTGACCGGCGCGTGCGGGGAAGCGCCCATCCTCGCGGCCATCGCCGCGGCGCGCGCGCTCGGCGCGACGCGCGGCCGGATCGTGAGCTACGCCAACGCGGCCGACTCGGCCGCCGGCGACCCGGCGCGCGTCGTCGGCTACGGCGCGGTGGCCATCGCCGCGGACGGGCCGGCGGCGGACGGCGCCGCCGAGGGACAGGAGACGCCCCGCGGGTCCGCGGCGACGGCCTCGCGCGGCACGGACGAGGCGCTGACGCCGGCGGACGGGCGCGCGCTCGTCGCCTGGGCCCGGCGGACCATCGACCAGTACGTGCGGACGGGGACGGCGCCGCTCGCGCGCGACGTGCCGGCGCCGCGCATGGCGCGCCGCGGCGTGTTCGTGACGATCACCGAGCGCGGCGAGCTGCGCGGCTGCATCGGCCGCCTCGTGCCCGACGGCCCGGTGCAGTGGCTGACGGGCGCGATGGCGCTGCACGCGGCGGTCGACGATCCCCGCTTCGGGCCGGTCCGGCCCGACGAGCTCGACCGCCTCCATCTCGAGGTCTCGCTGCTCACGCCGCTCCGCCGCGTCGCGAGCCCGGAGCAGATCGTGCTCGGGCGCGACGGCGTGGTGCTCGTCAAGAACGGGAAGTCGGCCGTGTTCCTGCCCGAGATCGCGGCCCAGCAAGGCTGGACGCGCGACCAGCTCCTCGACAACCTCTGCCTGAAAGCCGGCCTGCCCGCCGATGCGTGGCGCGCCGGCGCCACGCTCGCCGTGTTCCAGACGACGGTGTTTCAGGAATAGCCAGTTCCTGGTGCTTCGTGCTTGGTGCCGAGTGCGTGCGTCGTGCTTGGTGCCGAGTGCGTGCGTCGTGCTTGGTGCCGAGTGTGGGTGTCGTGCTGAGTGGAGCGTGGCGACGCGCCAGGCACGAGGCACCTGGCACGAAGCACCAAGCACCAACCACCTGCTCTTCAGTCGAACGGCAGCCGCACGAGGCCGACCGGCGATCCGCCCGGCGCGACGAGCGCGTGCACGCTCACGCCGAGCAGGCGGACCGGACGGCGTCCGGCCTCGGTCCGGGCGAGGAGCGCGACGGCGCGCGCGGTGAAGTCGTCCGCGTCGGCGGTGGCGGCGGGCGTCGAGTGGCTGCGCGTGATCGTGGTGAAGTCGTCGTAGCGCACCTTGATTGTCACCGTGCGCGCGCCGAGTGACATGCGCGCGAGCCACGCCGCCGCGCGCCGCGCCATCCGCTCGACCTCCTCGCGGATGCGGTCCAGGTCCACGAGGTCCTCGGCGTAGGTGTTCTCGCTGCCGGACGACTTCGGCGGGCGGTCCGGCGTCACGGCGCGCTCGTCCTCGCCCCACGCGAGCCGCTGCAGCCATCGCGCCTGGCTGCCGACGGTGGCGCGCAGCCGGCCCGCGTCGGCGTGGCGCACGTCGACCAGCCGCGTGACGCCGGCCTCGCGCAACTTCCGCGCCGTAACCGGCCCCACGCCCCAGAGCGCGCCGACCGGCAGCTTCTGCAGGAAGGCCTCGACGCGATCGGGCGCGATCACCGTCAGGCCGTCCGGCTTCTGCCACCCCGACGCGATCTTGGCGAGAAACTTGTTCGGCGCCACGCCGGCCGACGCCGTCAGCCGCACCTCCTCCCGGATGCGCCGCTTCAGCCGCCTCGCGACCGGTGTCGCCAGCGCCTCCCCCCACAGGTTCTCGGTCACGTCGAGGTAGGCCTCGTCGAGCGACAGCGGCTCGACGAGCGGCGTGCACGAGCGGAAGATGGCGAACACCTGGGCCGACACGGCGCGATACTTCGAAAAGTCGGGCCGGACGATGACGAGCGACGGGCAGAGGCGGACGGCGTGCGCCATCGACATCGCCGAGTGGACGCCGAACGCGCGCGCCTCGTAGCTCGCCGCCGCCACCACGCCGCGCCCCTCGGGCCGCCCGCCCACCGCGACCGGCTTCCCCACGAGCGACGGGTCGTCGCGCTGCTCGACCGACGCGTAGAACGCGTCCATGTCGACGTGCACGATCCGGCGGAGAGACATGCGCCGAGTGTACCGCGAGATCAGGGGTCAGGGGGCAGGGGTCAGGGGCAGGCGGCGCTCGATGGTGCTACCATCCGCAGACGTGGAGGCCACAGCCATGCCGTCATCCCCCCTTCGTTCCTGGTGCGCCGCGCTGCTCGTCTCGCTCCTCGTCCTGCCGGCTGTTCCCTCGGCCCAGACGCTCGCGCGGTCCACGCCCGAGGAGGTCGGCCTCTCGTCGGCCAGGCTCGAGCGGCTGGGCTCGGCGCTGCAGGCGTACGTGGACCACGGCCAGCTGGCCGGCGCGGTCGTGCTGGTCGCCCGGCACGGCAAGGTCGCGTTCCTCCGCGCCGTCGGCGAGCGCGATCGCGAGTCGCACAACCCGATGCGGGACGACACGATCTTCCGCATCGCCTCGCAGACGAAGGCCGTGGTGAGCGCCGCCACGCTGATGCTCCAGGAGCAGGGTGCGCTGCTGCTCTCGGACCCGGTGGGCAAGTACATCCCGGAGTTCCAGAAGACGACGGTCGCCGTGCCGCGCGCCGGCGGCGGCTACGACGTCGTCCCGGCGAAGCGCCCCATCACGATCCTGGATCTGCTCACCCACACCTCCGGCCTCAGCTACGGCGGGGGCCCCGCGCGCGATCGCTGGGAGGCGGCGGGAATCCAGGGGTGGTACTTCGCGGACCGCGACGAGCCGATCGCCGCCACGGTCGCGCGCATGGCCGCCCTGCCGCTCGACGCGCAGCCGGGCGAGCGCTGGATCTACGGCTACTCGAACGACGTGCTCGGCGTGGTCGTCGAGCGCGCGTCGGGAATGCCGCTGGACCGCTTCCTGCGCGAGCGCGTCTTCGAGCCGCTCGGGATGAAGAACACGCACTTCTACCTGCCGCCCGCCGACCGCGGCCGGCTGGCGACGGTCTACTCGGCGACCGACGCCGGCCTGGCGCGCGCGCCGGACCATGGCGGGATGGTGAGCCAGGGCGCCTACGCCGACGGCCCGCGCAAGAGCTTTTCCGGCGGCGCGGGCCTCCTCTCGACCGCCGCCGACTACGCGCGGTTCCTGCAGATGCTGCTCAACGGCGGCGAGCTGGACGGCGCGCGGTTGCTCTCGCCCACCACCGTGGCGCTGATGACGACGAACCACGTCGGCGACCTCTACCAGCCGAACGGCGACGGCTGGAGCTACGGCTTCTCCGTGGTGCGCGATCTGGGGCCGAAGACCGAGCCGACCTCGGTCGGCGCCTATTCCTGGGGCGGCGCGTACCACTCGTCCTACTGGGTCGACCCGAAAGAGGACCTCGTGGTGACGTACTTCACGCAGCTCATTCCGGCGCGGGGCCTCGACGACCAGGCCAAAGTCCGCGCGCTCGTGTATCAGGCCATCGTGAGCCGGTGAGGGCCGCCTTCGCCCTTCGAGCTTCGGCGGGCCAAGCCGCCTGCTCTTCGAGCTTCGGCGGGCCAAGCCGCCTGCTCTTCGAGCTTCGGCGGGCCAAGCCCGTGGTAGCATCGCCGCGTGAAGCACCTCTGCTTCGACCTCGACGGCACGCTCACGGACTCGCGCGAGGGGATCGCGCGCAGCCTGCAGCACGCCGTGGTCTCGCTGGGCCGTCCGGAGCCGCCCGAGGCCTCGCTCCGGCGCTTCATCGGCCCGCCGCTTCACGACAGCCTGGCCACGCTGCTCGGCTCGGACGACGAGGCGCTCGTCCTGCGCGCCGTCGCCGCCTACCGCGAGCGCTTCGAGGCGGTCGGCCTCTTCGAGAACCGCGTCTACCCCGGCATCGAGCCCCTGCTCGCGTCGCTCGGCGCGCGCGGCCACCGCCTGTCGGTCGTCACGGCCAAGCCGCTCGTCTACGCGCGGCGCGTCCTCGATCATTTCGGCCTGACCCGCGCGTTCCACTCGGTGCACGGGCCCGCGTTCGGCGATCGGCGCCCCGACAAGGCGGCGCTGCTCGTCGAGGCGCTGCGGGCCGGCGCGACGCCGGCGGCCTCGGCGGCGATGGTCGGCGACCGCGCCGACGACGTGGCGGCCGCCCGCCGGGTCGGGACGTTCGCGGTGGCGGTCGGCTGGGGCTACGGCGAGCGCGCCGAGCTCGAGGCCGCCGCGCCGGACGCGCTCGTGGACTCCACGGCCGATCTGATGACCGTGATCGAAGCCGCCGCCTGACGCGGCGGCCGTCGCCCGGGTGTCCGGAACCAGGAGCCGATGGCCATGGACAGCGACCAGCAGGACGATCCGTACGCGCCCGCGGTCCCCATCCCACCGCCCGGAAGGTCGAAGACCGGCGTGCAGCGCATCCTGGAGACCACCCGGCCCTGGGTCATGCTGCTCAGCGTCCTCGGGTTCTGCATGGCCGGCCTGCTCGTGCTGCTCGGCGTGGCGGCGGCCGGCCTGGGGCTGGCCACGCGGCAGCCCGCAACCGTGATGTTCCTCGTCGCCTATCCGCTCCTCGGCCTGCTCTACCTGTTCCCGTCGATGCACCTGCTCCGCTACGCGCACAGCATCCGCGACTACGTGTCGAGCGGGCACGAGCAGCACCTCGAGAACGCGCTGACGGCCCAGCGGGCGTTCTGGCGGTTCGTCGGCATCTGGTCGATCGTGGGCGCCGCGCTCACCGTCGCGCTGGTCACCATCGCCTTCATCGTCGCGGCGACCGCCGCGCTGCAGCCGCGGTAGGGGCGACCCGCCGGGTCGTCCTGCGAGCCCATGTTGAACAGCCCCGTCACCGAGCTCACCACCGCCGCGACCGACGCCGCGCTCGCCGTCGTCAGCGCCGCGTTCGCGCTCGTGTTCGCGTTGCGCCGGGCCGGAGACCGGTGGCGGATGGGGCTGTGGGCGTGGGTGTTCGGGCTGACGGCGCTGGGATCCGCGCTGGGGGCGGCGGCGCACGGGCTGGCGCTCGGCGGGACGGTCCGCTGGGCGCTCTGGCAGCCGCTCTACCTGTCGCTCGGCCTGACGATCGCCCTGTTCCTCGTCGGCGCCCTCCGCGACTGGCGCGGAGAGGCGACGGCGCGGCGCCTGCTCCCCGCGGCCCTGGCCGTGGGGGCGATCTTCTACGCGATCACGGCGGCGGACGGGGGAGGGTTCGGCCTCTTCGTGGTGTACGAGGCGGCGGGGATGCTCGCGGCCCTCATCATCTATGTACGGCTCGCGGCCGGCGGACGGCGGGGCGCGGGCTACGTCGCCGCCGGCATCGCCCTCACGCTCGCCGCGGCCGGCGTCCAGGCCAGCCCCCTCTCGCTCACCGTCGTGTGGCCGTTCGACCACAACGCGCTGTTCCACCTCGTCCAGCTCGCCGCGCTGTTCGTGCTGGCGCACGGCGTGTGGCACGGGGAGTAGCGGGTGGCACAGATCAGAGAGCGGGTGGCCCAAGCCGTCACGCCCGAGAATCCAGATCGTCCCAGCGCGCGTAGGCGGCGACCAGCTCCGCGTCGAGCGCCTCGAGCCGCGCGAGCGCGGCCTTGATCTCGGCGGCGGGGCGCTTGTAGAACTCGCCGTCCGTCACCTCGGCCCGGAGCGCGCGCTGCCGGGCCTCGAGCGCCTCGATGCGCGAGGGCAGCTCCTCGATCTCGCGCAGCTCGCGGAAGGTCAGCTTGCGCGGCGCCGCCGGCGCGCCGGCGGAGACGGCGGGCTCCGTTCCGCGGGAGCGCGGCGTCCGGCCGGCCGCCGCGGCCGGCGGCGCCGCCGCCGCGCCGCGCTGGCGCAGCCAGTCCTCGTAGCCGCCGACGTACTCCTCGACGCGCCCCTCCCCTTCGAGCGCCAGCGTGCTCGTCACCACATGGTCGAGGAACACGCGGTCGTGCGACGACGAGGAGCAGCGTGCCGGGGAACTCGACCAGCTCGTCCTCGAGCAGCTCCAGCGTCTCGAGGTCCAGGTCGTTGGTCGGCTCGTCCAGCACGAGCACGTTGGCCGGCCGGGTGAAGAGCCGTGCGAGCAGCAGGCGGTTGCGCTCGCCGCCCGAGAGCGCCTTGACCGGCGCCCGCGCCCGCTCGGGCGGGAACAGGAAGTCGCTCAGGTACCCGTTGACGTGGCGCGTGCGGCCGTTGACGGTCACCGTGTCGTTGCCCTCGCCCACCGTGTCGAACACCGTGCGTTCGGGGTCGAGCTGCTCGCGCTGCTGGTCGTAATAGGCCACCTGCACGTTCGCGCCGGGCCGCACCTCGCCTTCGTCCGGCGCCAGCTCCCCGATCAGCAGCCGGAGAAGCGTCGTCTTGCCGGATCCGTTCGGGCCGATGAGGCCGATGCGGTCGCCGCGCATCACGCGCGTCGAGAAGTCGCGGACGACGGGCGCGCCGCCGAAGCCCTTCGTGACGGCTTCCGCCTCGAACACCAGCCGGCCCGACCGGTCCGCCAGCTCCACCTGCAGGCGCGCCGTGCCCATCAGCTCGCGTCGCGCCGCGCGCTCGGCCCGCATCGCCAGCAGCGCCCGCACGCGGCCCTCGTTGCGCGTGCGCCGGGCCTTGATCCCCTGGCGAAGCCACGCCTCCTCCCCGGCCAGCCGCTTGTCGAACTTCTCCTGCTGCACCGCCTCGTTCGCCAGCCACTCGTCCTTCTTGCGCACGAACGTCGTGTAGTCGCCCGGCCACGACGTGAGCCGGCCGCGGTCGAGCTCGACGATGCGCGTGGCGAAGCGCTGGAGGAAGGCGCGGTCGTGCGTGACGATCATCACGGCGCCCGGGTAGTCCGCGAGGAACGTCTCCAGCCAGACGATGGCGTCGATGTCGAGGTGGTTGGTCGGCTCGTCGAGCAGCAGCAGGTCGGGCTGCGCGACCAGCGCGCGGGCGAGCAGCACGCGCCGGCGCCAGCCGCCCGACAGTTCGTCGACGCGCGCGTCGGCCGCGAGACCGAGGCGCGCGAGCACCAGCTCCACGCGCTGCTCGACGCGCCAGCCGTCCTTCTCCTCCAGCTCGTGCTGAAGCCGGCCGAGCCGTTCCAGCCGCGCGTCGGTCGCGTCCTCGGCGACCTCGACCGCCGCGCGGTGGTAGGCCGTCACCAGGTCGCGCAGGTCGTCGAGCCCCTCGGCGACCACGTCGAACACCGGGCGGGACGGGCGCGAGGGAGCGGAGCGGGGCGTCGGGGTCCCCGCGAGCGACCGAGCCAGGCGGGGTGCAGGGGGCCCCGCCGATCCAAAGCTGAGCACGTCCTGTTGGAGCCGCGCCACGCGGACGCCCGGCTGCCGCCACACCGAACCGGTGTCGGGCGGCAGCTCGCCGCCGACGATCTGCAGCAGCATGGACTTCCCCGTGCCGTTCCGTCCGATGACGGCGACGCGCTCGCCGGGCTCGACCTGCAGCGCCACCTCGTCGAGGAGCGGCAGGTGGCCGTAGGCGAGGGAGACGCGGTCGAGCGAGATGAGGGGCATCGTTCCGAATGGCGAATGGCGAATGGCGAATGCTGAATTATACGGCTGACGGCTCACGGCTGACGGCTGCCGGCGGCTCACGGCGTGCTACGATCCCCCTGCCTCGGCGGGATGTTCATGACGGACAAAGCTCCGGAAGCGGACTGGCGGGTGTTTCGCGAGGTGCAGCGGGCGGCGCTCGAGCGGTTCTGCACGCGGGTCCTCGGCGAGGTCGAACGCCTGCTCCAGGACACATCGCGCAGCCACCACGAACGCTACCTCGACCTCTACCGTCTCGTGCGCGAACGGGACGAGCAGCTCGCCGCCGCGTTCGACGACCCGAGCCGCGCGCGCATGATCTGGCAGGCTGCGCGCCTGCACGCGCTGGAGCTGCTGGCGCCCAATGACCTGGAACGATTCAGCGAGAAGACCCGTCTGACGATCGAGTCCCTGGCCGAGCAGATCCTGGAGTAGACGATGAAGACAGCCGCCGTTGCCGCCCTGATGGTCGTGGCGTCGCTCTCAGCCTCCGCGCAGCAGGGCCCCCTGCAGGATCCCCTGCTCGATCGCCTGGTCGGCACCTGGGTGCTCGAGGGCACGATTGCGGGCAGCCAGACGACGCACGACATCCAGGCCGACTGGGTCCTGGCGCACGGGTACGTCAGGCTGCACGAAGTGTCGCGCGAGAGGGACGCCAGCGGGCGGCCCGCCTACGAAGCCATCGTCCTCGTCGGCTGGGACCAGGCCTCCGGCCAGTACGCGTGCATGTGGCTCGACTCCACCGGCAGCAACGGCCTGAAGGGCGAGGCCATCGGCCACGCGACGCGCGCCGGCGACGAGCTGCCGTTCCTGTTCAAGGACGGCGACGGGAGCCTCTTCCACACGACGTTCGCGTACGATCGCGGCGCCGACTCGTGGCGGTGGATCATGGACGGCGAGCAGGGCGGCAAGCTCGTGCCGTTCGCGCGGGTCACGCTCACGCGGAAGTAGGAGCACGCGCCACCGGAGGACGGAGGGCGCCAGGCATGCGGAAGTTCTTCTGCGTGTTGTCCGTCGTCATCGTCTGGTCTTTCGGGATCTTCGCGGCGCACCACGCGTTTCGCTTGAAGGGCGCCGGGCCGGAGCAGCAGCTCCAGCCGGTCCATCCACCGGTGGTCATCACGTGCGAGCAGGCTTCCCGTGCCCTCCTCCACATGCCAGCGGTGCGGGCGAGCCGCGCCATCTCCCCACCGGCCAGGCTGTACTACGTGGCCCCCGCCGACGACCAGGCCTCGGGCGACGCGTCTCGCCGGCGGGCATGGGCGGCAGACGTGCTGATAGGGCCCGACGGCGGCGTCCATCGCGTCATGCTGCTGGAGCGATCAGGATTCGAGACCCCATCACCCGGCATCCAGGCCGCGATTTGGCGCGCGGCATCCCTGTGGAAGTACGCCGTCACCGTCATCGATGGCCGGGCCGTGCCCGTGTGCCTGTCGGTGGTCGTGGACGTCGAGCCGAAGCGGATGCCCTCGGGCATCGCGCCCGGGCCGGTGTGGACGTTCGCGCCACCCGCCAAGACGAAGATCGAGGGCATCGGGCTGTCGCGCCAGGGGGCGTGCGTGGCGGTCGCGACGCGATCGAGCGTCATCACATTCGACGCAGACGGCCGTCAGTTGTGGGAGGCCCCCCTGCTGCCGCTGGAGGAGCCGGTCGGCGGCGACTGGATCGTCGCCGTCTCGCCGGCCTGTGACTGGGCGGCCGTGTGGACCAGCAGCCGCGTGCCTGGACTGCAGGTTCGACGGGAAGACGGCACGTTCGTCGCCCTCGACCTGGGCGACAGGCAATCTGCGGGACGCTTCGTGCGCGTCGCCTCGCTCGACATCTCTCCTGGCGGCACGCTGTTGGCGGTCGGCACCGATTTGGCGGTCGCTCCGGACGATCTGATGACGGTTACGCGGTCGGGTCAGGTGATCAGGCGGGCTCGCGTCGCGGACGGCGACCCAGTCGTGGTCGAATTCACGGCGGATGGAACGCACCTGCTCGTCACCGGTTGGGACACCGTCGGCCTGCTCGGTCTGGACCTTCGGTGGCGGTGGTCTCCCAAGGGCTTCGCGCGGATCTTCCCGGACAGGAACGCAGCTGCGTTCGCGGCGCTGGACGTGGCGGCGCACGGGCCGCCTGGAGGCGAAGTGGCGTTCCTGGACCCGGAAGGCCGGACGCGGTGGACTCGCAGGTCCTGGGATCCCGAAATCGCCATGTCGCCTGACGGGCGCGTCGTCGCCATCGCCGAGCTGCCCTGGCCGGACCGGACGCTCATCTCCGATGGCCCATGGCAGCTGTCGATCGTCGACGGGACTGGCCGCGTGCTGGCGCACCGGCAGATCGACGCTCAGGTCGAGCCGTGGATCCAGGGCTTCTCGGCCGACGGCTCCTGCCTCGTCCTGCGTGAGAAGCACGAGCCGGATTGGGACCTCGTGGGGCGAAACCTGCGCCTCGATGAGTCATGGCGGATCCCGGACGCCTGGCACGACAACGAGACGCCGCGGTTCAGGATGGATTCGGATCTCCTCCTCGTCTTGAATCGCGGCACGCTTCGCGCGTACCGCATGCCACGCTGCTCCGTGGAGTCGTAGCGGCATGTTCCCCGCCACCATCCGCCTCGTCGCCGCGGAGTGAGAACGATGAGATACCACCACCTCGGCACGTGGCCTTCGAGGTGGACGACCTCGCGCGCGCGCTCGAGGGGCAGGAGATCCTGGAGTTCTCGAAGCCGTCGATCACCCGCGGACGAGCGCGGCGACGGCCTCCACGAACCGGTCGACGTCCGCCGGCTCGGTCGCCGTCGACAGGCAGCCGTGCAGGCGCGTCGTGAGGAAGAAGCCGTCGCAGAGGAGCGCCAGCGACGCGGTCTCCTCCCACGCGGTGTCGGCCGCGAGCGACGAGCGGTGATCGACGATTGGGTCCGGCGTCGCGTTGATTCTTGAACAACGAGCCGGCGCCGGTCACCTGCAGCGGGCGCCCGGCGCACGCCGCGCGCAGCGCGGCGCGCAGGCGCTCGCCCTCCGCGTTCAGCCGGTCGAACACCTCGGGCGTCAGCGCGTCGAGCGTCGCCTTGCCGGCCGCCATCGTGAGCGGGTTGGCCGTGAAGGTGCCGGCGTGCGCGACGCGCGTGGGGTGGCCCGCCTCGGTCACCGCCATGATCCCCGCGCGCCCCGCCACCGCGCCCACCGCGAAACCGCCGCCAATCAGCTTGCCGAGCGTCGTCAGATCGGGCGTGACGCCGGCCAGGCCCTGCGCGCCGTGATAGCCGAGGCGGAACGAGATGATCTCGTCGAACACGAGCACGATGCCGTGCCGGTCGCAGAGATCGCGCAGGCCCTGGAGGAAGCCCGGCCTGGGCAGCACCAGCCCCATGCGGTTGGCGATCGGCTCGACGAGGAGCGCCGCGACGTCCGGGCCGTGGCGATCGAGCAGGCGCGCGGTGGCGTCGAGGTCGTTGTACGGCAGGACCAGGACGCGCCCCTTCGCGCCGACGAGGCCGCCGGTGGCCGCGACCGGCTCGGGCGCCGACGCGGGCCCCATGCCGTCGCCCTGCGCGCCCACGGACCACTGCACGTCGTCCCAGCTGCCGTGGTAGCTGCCCTCGAACTTGGCGACGAGCGCGCGGCCGGTGTGGGCGCGCGCGATGCGCGCGGCGAGCATCACGGCCTCGGTGCCGGAGTTGGCGAAGCGCACGCGCTCGGCCGAGGGCAGGCGCCGCGCGATCTCGCGGGCCAGCTCGGCCTCCAGCCCCGTGGGCGCGTAGAACACGGTGCCCTTCGCGAGCCAGGCCGACGCGGCGGCGACCACGCGCGGGTCGGCGTGGCCGAGCGGCAGCGTCGTCGCGTTGAGCCAGAGGTCGACGAGCGTGCGGCCGTCGGCGTCGGTCACGCGGCCGCCGGCGCCCGACGCGACGAACAGGGGATGCGGCCGGCGCACGACGGTGTCGCGCGTCGTGCCGCCGGGCAGCACGTCCTCCGCCTCTCGCGCGAGCCGCGCCGACGCGGGCGTCAGTCGCCGGTAACGGTCTTCAATCTCGGCGCGCCGCGCCTCGAGCTTCGCGTAGAAGTCCACCTGCGCCTCCGTGCACGATTGTAGCCCGCCTCGCCTGACGCGCGATCGAATGTTCCATGACCCGGGCCGACCCGCCTTGTGCCAAGATGGGGCTCACCTTGACCGTCTGGATTCTTCCGGGGCCGCTGCCGTGGTGACACCAGTATTCGGGATCTCGCCGTTCGTCCTGGTGGCCGCCCTGCTTGGAGCGTGGGGCGGAATCTCCATCATCGCCGGCCTTGTGGCTCTCAGGCGGGCGAGGCCTTTGCGATTCGCGCTGCGAACGCTCGCCGGACTGCTGCTCCTCTCCCTCGGCGGGCTCGCCGGAACGATCGGGGTCGGCATGAAGGGCTACCGGGCGCTCACGCGCGAGGACGTCGCTGCCCGCATCGTCGTGCGGCCGGCCGGCCCGCAGCACTTCCTGGCGACGTTTCTCGTGCCGGGGCGTCCCGAGACGACCTACGAGCTCGCCGGAGACCAGATCTACGTCGATGCGCATGTTCTGAAATGGAAGCCGATGGCGAACGTGTTCGGGTTGCACACCGCGTACGAACTCGACCGCGTCGCAGGACGCTATGACGACATCGCCCAGGAACGGTCCGGGAACCGGACGGTGTATTCACTGGTCCAGGACAGGCCGGTGGATCTGTTCGGGCTCCGCAGGCGTTACGCGTTCCTCACGCCGCTGCTCGATGCCGAATATGGCTCGGGCACCTTCGTCCCGGTGACGAGGCCCGCGGAATTCGAGGTTCGCGTCTCCACGACGGGGTTGCTCATCCGAGAGGTAAAGACCGGGGCAAAGTGACCAGGACGACGGCTCAGCGGCACGCGTCGGTGACGATCTTCCTGAACTCTTCCCGGGGATTGATCCCCCCGGGGCTCTGCGTGAACACGAGCCCGAAGAGATCGTGGGCCGGGTCGACCCACGCGTAGGTGCCGTCCGACCCGCTGTGCCAGTAGACGCCCCCGGCGGCGACGAACCAGCCGTAGCCGTACGCGCCGTCCGTGCCCGTGTCCGCGTGCGGCGCGGTCATCGCCGCGATGGACTCCGGCGTGAGGACGCGCGCGCCGCCGTAGGCGCCGCCGTTGAGGAACATCTGCAGGAAGCGGCCGTAGTCCATGGCCGTCGAGATCAGCCCGCCCGAGGCGCGGATGACCGGGAAGTCCGGCGGGTCGTCCGGCACGAAGCCCTGCGTCCACTCCACCTTCCCGTCCACCTGCGTGCCGCGGTAGACCGTGGCCATGCGCGCGAGCGTCGCGGGATCCTCGTGGTTCAGCGAGTCGGTCATGCCCAGCGAATCGTAGATGCGCGACTTCAGGAACGCCTCGAGGGGCATGCCCGACGCCTTCTCGATGATGGCGCCGAGCGTGTTGAAGCCGGCGTTGCTGTAGCTGAAGGTCTTGCCGGGCGTCTCGACCGGCCCCTCCTCGCCGAACTTCGCGACGGCGCCCTGAAGCGTGGGCGGCTCGTCCTTGTCGAACGGGTAGAAGATCGGGCCGATGCGCAGGCCCGACGTGTGCGAGAGGAGCTCCGCAATCGTGATCTCGCGCGACCGGTAGGTGTCGAACGACGGCAGGTACTCGCCGGCGCGGTCCCCCACCTGCAGCTTCCCGTCCTGCTGGAGGATCATCACGGCGGTCGCCACGACCGGCTTGGTGTTCGACGCCATGCGGAACAGCGAGTCCTTCTCCATCGGCAGGCGGTAGCCGTGGTGCCGCCAGCCGAGCGCTTCGTGCAGCACGATCGTGCCGTGCCGCGCGACCATCAGCACCGCGCCGCGCAGCTCGTCGCGCGCGATCGCCTGACGGAACAGCTCGACGCCCTTGTCGAGCGCCGCCTGGTCCATGCCGGCCGACGCGGCGGGCCCGTCGGCCAGCCGCCGCGCGCCCTGCGCCATCAGGCCGGTGCACAGCCCCGCGCACAGGAGCGCGAGCAGCACCAGCCCGGTCCGCACGCTCACCCGTCGTCTCATGACGCGCTCCTTTCGCGGTGCCGACCAGCTCTTGTAGCACAGCCCGCCCGGCGCGGGCTACCCGCCGTCACGCCGGACGGGATGCCGACGTACATCGACCACGAGGAACACGACTCGGGCCGGACCGCGCAGGTCGCCGTCAGGTGCGGAAGGCACGAAGGAGCGTCACGGCGTGACAGCCCTTCGTGGGCTTCGTGCCCTTCGTGGTGACCGTACGTGATCGCGAATACGGCGTGACTTTGACATTCGCGGAGCAGAACCGTAGCCTTCACGTCGAAGCCGGAACGCGATTCACGACAGAGGTGAGCGATGTCCAGACGCCATCCGCCGTTCGTCTCCGCCGCCGTCCTCGCGCTCGCGCTCGCGTGGCCCGTGGGGGCCGCCGCGCAGCGCGCCATGACCTTCGAGGACGTCATCGGCTACAAGGGCGTCTCGTCGCCCGCCATCTCGCCAGACGGCCGGCTCGTGGCGTTCGTCGTCCGCGAGGCCGACCTCGACGGGCACGCCTTCACGACCCGCCTCTGGCGCTACGACGCCGCGGCCGGACGATCGCGGCCGATCACGTTCGAGGGCCGGGACCGCGCGCCGAGCTGGGCGCCGGACGGGCAGACGCTGGCGTTCCTCTCGGACAGGGGCGGCGAGACGCAGATCTACCTCATGCCGCGCGACGGCGGCGAGGCGAGGGCCGCGACGCATCACGCCACGCCGGTGCAGGCGTTCCACTGGTCGCCCGACGGCCGGCGGATTGCGTTCACCGCCGCCGATCCTCGCTCCGAGGACGAGGAGCGGAAGGCGAAGGCGGGCGAAGACCAGGTGGTCGTCGACGCGACGTTCGACTGGCCGAAGCTGTGGGCCCTCGACGTCGCGAGCGGCGGCGAGACCCGGCTGCTCGCCGACGACCTCAACGTCGAGGCGTTCACCTGGTCGCCCGACGGGACGCGCATCGCCCTGGTCGCGCGGCCCACGACGCTCTACGACCTCGTGCGGCGGCGGGAGATCTACGTCATGGCGGCCGGCGGCGGCCCGCTCACCCGCCTGACCGACAACGACACGCCGGAATCGGACCTCGTCTGGGCGAAGGACGGGCGGTCGATCTTCTACACCGCCCCGGACGAGTCGCGCTTCGTCAACGCCGAGTCGAAGCTCTTCCGGATCGACGTGACCACCCGCGCGATCGCGCGGCTCGCCGGCAGCTACGAGTACCGGCATCGAGAGCCCCGCGCTCGCGCCCGACGGGCGGCGGCTGCTCTTCACGAGCGGTGTCCGGGCCGGCCGGCTCCTGTGCGCCCTCGACCTCGCCTCGGGACGGATCGATCGCCTGACACGGACCGACGGCACGGTGGGCGGCTTCGACGTCTCGGCCGACGGCGCGTCGATCGCGTACGTCTTCAGCGACGCGGCGCACCTGCCGGAGCTCTGGCAGGGCCCGCTGCAGCCGTTCGGGGCCGCGGCGACGCCGACCGTCAACCCGCAGGCCGCCGAGTGGCGGCTCGGCGAGACCCGCGCGATCCAGTGGAAGAGCCGGGACGGCTGGGAGATCGAGGGGCTGCTCACGCTGCCGGTGGGCTACGAGCCGGGCCGGCGCTATCCGCTGATGGTCGTGCTGCACGGCGGCCCGCAGGCCGCGGTCACGCTCGCGCTGACGCCCGGCTACATGGACTACCACCAGGTGCTCGCCGGCCGCGGCTGGGCCGTGCTGCGGCCCAACTACCGCGGCGGCACCAACTACGGCGACCGGTTCGTCCAGGGCATGAACCGCGACACCGGCGGCGGCGACTTCGAGGACATCATGACGGGCGTCGACGCGGTGATCGCGCAGGGCGTCGCCGACCCGGACCAGCTCGGCGTCATGGGCTGGAGCTGGGGCGGCATCTCCACGGGCTGGATCGTGACGCACACCGACCGGTTCAGGGCCGCGTCGGCCGGCGCCATGGTCTCGGACCACTTCTCGGTCTTCGGCCAGGCCGACCTCACGTTCGACGTGGAGTACTTCTACGTGGGCGGCGTCCCGTGGGCGGATCCCGCGCGCTACCTCGCCCACTCGCCCATCAACTACGTGATGCGGGCGAAGACGCCGACGCTGCTGCTGAGCGGCCTGGCGGACGTGCGCTGCCCGTACCCGCAGAGCGTGGAGTTCTACAAGGGCCTGAAGGCCGCCGGCGTGGAGACCGAGCTGGTGGCCTACCCGCGCGAGCCGCACGTCTTCCGCGAGCCCGCGCACCAGCTGGACAAGATGACGCGCGAGTACGCCTGGTTCGAGGCGCACATGAAGAAATGAGGACGGACGTCGACCAAGCTCACGAGGGCCACGACGGAGGGACCGTCACGTTGCGAACGTGTCCACGTACGGGAACACGATGGCACAAAGACCGCGACGGCGACCTTGCCGCGGCCCGGCCTCGATCGTAACAGCAGGCCGGGCTGCTGGCCGGAGGCGGGGCGGAGCCGCGCAAGAGCGCGCTCAGGAGAACGGCACCCGCGCGTTCTTGCGCGGCTCCGTCCCGTCTCTGGCGGGCCCGTTGGGCCCGCAGGTCGCCGTCAGATGCTGAGGGCACGAAGGGGCGTCACAGTGTGACAGTTCTTCGTGGCCTTCGTGCCCTCCGTGGTGACCGTACGTGACCGGGAAGGCCGCGTGACAGCGATCACGCGCCGGCGAGCGCGGTTTCCCGCACGCCGGCGCCGCGCAGGCGCGCGTCGGCGAAGCGGTCGAGCGCGCGCAGCGCGCGGTCGGCGCTGCGGAAGGTGGGAATCCCGGCCTCGTCCAGGGCTTGCGCCATGGGATCGTACAGGGCGCCCGAGTCCACCACGGCGACCCACGGCTTCGCGATCGCGTCGCGCAGGCCGACCAGGCGCCGCACCACCGAGTCGTCGCGCGTCAGGTCCTCGCGGTGGCCCGGTCCGGCCGGCAGCGTCTGGAGCGCGCCGGTCAGCGGCACGCAGCCGACGACGCCCAGGTCCACGCCGGGATCGTCCATGATCGCGCGCACCACGGCCTCGTAGGCCGCGTCCGCCGTCATGGGCGTCAGGTCGAGCGGGTTGTGCACGTCCACGACCGAGGCGATCCGCGCCCGCGTGAACACCTCGCCCAGCCGCGCGACGGTCGCCGGCGCGAACCGCGCCAGCTCGAGCCCGCCGAGGTTGTCGGCAATCGCGACGCACTCGAAGCCCGCGTTCGACACCGCGGCCAGGCGCCGGCCGTCGAGCGGCGTCCGGCCCATCCAGGCGAGCAGCCGCACCAGATCCTCGAACTCCTCCAGCGTCCCGGCCACGACAACGCCCGCGGCCTCGGCGAGGCCGCGCGTCACGGTGTAGTCGCCGGCAATCGACGCGGTGTGGCTGGCCGTCGCCTTCGCGCCGGCGGCCGTGCGCCCCGCGCGGTAGAGCACCACCGCGGCGCCGCGCGCGGCGATGCGCGCCGACGCCTCGAGGAACCGGCGGCCGTCGAGCGGCTTGAAGCCCTCGACGTACACCGCGTACACGTCGATCTCCTCGTCGTCCTGGAGGTACTCGAGGTACTCGCCAACGGTCAGGTCCATCTGGTTGCCGGCGGTGATCGTGTACTCGGGGCGGATCCCGGCGAGCTTGCTGGCGCGCGCCACGGCGAACGCCCCGCTCTGCGAGACGACCGCCACGCGCGCCGTCCGCCCGGCGGCCGGCAGCTTGTACTCCGGGATGAACATCGTGTCGTAGCGGCCGGGCCGCGACTGGATGCCCAGGCAGTTGCCGCCGTTGATGAGCGGCCCCTGCCACGCGGTGGCGCGCGAGCGCGCCAGCGCCGCGTGCATGTCGCGCACGATCGCCTCGGTCCCCGCCTTCTCCTCGAGCCCGCCGGGGATCACGATGAGGCTCTCGGCCTTCTCCAGCGAGACGACGTCGGTGATGATGCGCGGCACCTGCGCCGCCGAGACCGCCAGCACGAGCAGGTCCACGCGCTCGGGCAGCGACGCCACGTCGGGCACGCACCGGCAGCCCTCGATCTCGGCGGCATTCGGCTTCACGACGTAGATGCGCGAGGGGTCGAAGCCTTCCCGGATCAGGTTGTTGAGGATGATGTGCCCGGGGTTGAGCTGCTCCGACACGCCGATGATCGCGGCCGACCGCGGCTCGAGCAGGCGCTTCATCTTCGCGAGCGGCCGCGGCGCGGCGGCCGCCGGCGCCGGCCCGCCGAGCTTCACGAGCACGTCGAGCGCCACCGGCCCGCGGGCGGTGAGCGCCAGCGGGTTGACCTCGCACTCCTCCAGGCCTTCCGGCATCGCCGCCTCGCCGAGCGCCAGGAACGGCGCCAGCGCGCGCGCGAGGCCGTCAGGCGTCACGCGGCCCGGCTGGCCGCGCCAGCCGTCGAGCGCGAGGCGGACCGCGCCGGCGCGCCTGAGCGCGTCCGCGCGCCGCGCGGCGTCGAGCGCGGGCGACAGCAGCGCCACGCCGGAGCCGGCCTTGAAGCTGCCGGCGAGGAACTCGGCGTACACGCCGCCGGGCCCGACCGTCAGCACCGGCCCGAACTCGTCCGTCCAGCGCAGGCCGACGAGCAGCTCGCCGCCGATCTCGGCGTCGTAGCGCACGAACTCGCACAGCAGGAACCCGGCAATCGGGTGCCCGCCGAGCCGCGTCTCCATCGCGCGCACGGCGTCGGCCACCGCCTCGGGCCGGTTGGCCGCGACGGCGACGCCGCCGACGTCGCTCTTGTGCAGGATCGCGGGCGAGAGCACCTTCACGACGACGCGGTCGCCGCCGAGACGGCCGAGGTCGGCGCGCGCCGCCTCGGCGCTCGACCCGACGACGATCCGGCGCGGCGTTGGGACGCCCGCGGCGTCGAGCAGGTCGTAGCCCTCGTGCTCGAGGAGGACGTCGCGCCCCTCGCTCCGGGCGCGCGCGGCGAGGGTCGCGACGAGGCCGGCCAGACGCGTCACGCGGCCGCCTCCCGCCCGGCGTGGAACGCGTCGAGGTTCTGCCGCACGACCCGCTCGCCCTTGGACGCGAACCGCGTCGAGATGAAGTGCTCCATCGTCTCCACCTCGAGCGGCAGCAGGCACGACGCGGCGCCGGCGATGACCATGTTCGACGCGCGGGCCGAGCCCGCCGTGCGCGCGAGGCGCTCGCTGTCGAGCAGGATCACGTGCGGCAGCCGCCGGATGTTGCCGACCAGCTCGTCGAGGTCCGGGTAGTCCGGGATGTTGACCACCGGGTTGAGCGAGGTGATGACGGCCCCGGCCGGCGACAGGAACTTGAGGTAGCGCAGGCTCTCGAGCGGCTCCATGCTGAGGACCAGCGACGCGCCGCCCTCGGGGATCAGGTCGCTCGCCACCTCGTGGTCGGCCAGACGCAGGTTGGCCAGCACGGCGCCGCCGCGCTGCGACATGCCGTGCACCTCGGACTGCTTGACGTGCAGCCCCTCGCGCATGGCGCTCCACGCGATGATGGCCGACAGCGACAGCACGCCCTGCCCGCCGACGCCCGAAAGAATGATGTCAAAAGTCATGATCGGCTCACGCCTTTACGGTCTCCGGCGTCTTCTTCGTCTTCTTCGTCTTCGCCGTCTCGAGGCACTCGCGGACGCCGATGACGACCGAGAGGCCGTGGTGGTCGATCTCGCGGCGGAGCAGGTCGGCGATGACGTCCACCTGCCGCGGGTGCGCCTGCACGACGTGCAGGTGATCGGGGTCCACGCCGAGGCCGCGCAAGAGCGGCTCGATGCGCGACGCGGGCAGCAGCGTCGGCTGCCCGCCCGTCATGGCCACCGCCTCGTTGTCGAGGATCACCAGCGTCATGTCGGTGTTGGCCGCGACGGCGTCCATGAGCGGCGTGAGGCCCGAGTGCAGGAACGTGGAGTCGCCGATGACGGCCACCGCGGGCCGGATGCCCGCGTCGGACGCGCCCTTGGCCATGCCCACCGACGCGCCCATGCAGACGCACGACTCGATCGCGTTGTAGGGCGGCAGCGCGCCCAGCGTGTAGCACCCGATGTCGGACGTCACCGCGCTCTCGCCGTAGCCCTCGAGCGCGCGGTTGAGCGCCTGGAACATGTCGCAGTGCGGGCAGCCCTGGCAGAGCTGCGGCGGCCGGCCCGGCAGCGTGACGTCCGGGAGCGACACGCCGGGGCGCGACGGCAGCCCGAGCGCGTGGCGCACGAGGTCCGGCGTCAGCTCGCCGTCGGGCGGCAGCTGCCCCGTCTCGCGTCCCTGGATCTCGACGGCGGGCGGGATCAGGCCCCGCAGCTGCCGCTCCAGGTACGGATAGCCGTCCTCGACCACGAGCACGCGCCGCACGTGGCCGGCCAGCATCCTGACCGCCTCGACGGGCACCGGATAGGCGCCGATGTGCAGGTGCGAGGGGACGAACCCGAGGTCGCCGAGGTTCTCCAGGTAGTAGTTGCGGCCGATGCCCGCCGTGATGACGCCCAGGCTGCGGTCGTCGAGCGCGAGCACGTTGTGGCGGCTGGCGGCGATGTAGGCGCGCACCGCCTCCTGGCGCTCGAGCAGCGAGCGCCACTGGCGCCGCGCGTGCGCCGGCAGCAGAATCCACGACGCCGGCGTCGCGGACTTCCGGACCGGGTTCTCGTCGCGCGCCGGCGCCGCCTTGACCACGCCGCGGCTGTGCGCGAGCCGCGTCACCAGCCGCACGACCACCGGCACGCGGAAGCGCTCCGACAGGTCGAACGCCTCGCGCGTCATCTCGTAGGCCTCCTGCGCGTTGGCCGGCTCGAGGCAGATGACGCGGGCGAAGTCGGCGTAGTACCGGCTGTCCTGCTCGTTCTGCGAGCTGTGCATGCCCGGGTCGTCGGCCACCGCGACGACGAGGCCGCCGTGCAGCTCGACGAGCGCCGAGTTCATGAACGGGTCGGCCGCGACGTTGAGCCCCACGTGCTTCATCGCCACGAGCGTGCGCCGTCCGGCGAACGACACGCCGAGCGCGGCCTCGTAGGCCGTCTTCTCGTTGGCGGACCACACCGCCAGCGGCCCTCCGTGTCGGGCCGCGTGCACGCGCAGGTACTCCAGGATCTCCGTCGACGGGGTGCCCGGATACGCGTAGGCGGCCGTGATGCCCGCATGAAGGGCGCCCAGGGCGACGGCTTCGTCTCCCAGCACCACGAGGTCGGCCATGGATACAGCTCCTTGTTTAGCCGGGGCTCCGCCCCGGCCCCCGGCTCGGTCGCTTGCGGGGGCCCCTTCGCCCCGCGCCGCTCCCTCGCGGGCCGCGCCGTGCGCGGCCTTGGTGCCCGGAATTCCACCCGGGCTCTCGAAGCGCGGTGGTCGAGACCCCGACGCTGGAGATGAGGAGAGCAACATCCATGCTCGATTGCATGGTTCGATAAGCCGCGGTTTTACATCGGGTTGGCCGGCGTGGCGTCGCGGACCGACGGAATCCCGGCAGCCGCGAGACGGCGGCCCGCCGGGACGAAACGGGCGCCCCGCGGTGATACGATGACCGGCGAACCGCACATGGCCACCCGCGTCCGCCCGTCGCTCACCACGCTCATCCTCGTGGCGCTCGTCGCCGGCCTCCTCGTGGGCGCCGTGGCCCCCGGGCCGTCCGCCCACCTGGCCATCGTGTCGCGGCTGTTCGTGCGCCTGCTGCAGATGCTGGTGGCGCCGCTCGTCTTCTCGACGCTCGCCGCGGGCCTGGCGTCCATGGCGAGGGCCGCCGCGCTCCGCCGGATCGCGGTGGGCGCGCTCGTCTACTTCGTGGCGGCCACGCTGGTCGC
This sequence comes from uncultured Acidobacteriota bacterium, assembly GCA_963812185.1. Lineage (GTDB taxonomy): Bacteria > Acidobacteriota > Vicinamibacteria > Vicinamibacterales > JAHECP01 > JAHECP01. Next base: position 128,412 of record CAWEUE010000004.1, on the reverse strand, counting down.
CGCGCTCGTCGGCGTGGCGGCCGCCCACGCGCTGGCGCCGCTCGTGCCCGTCGCGCCGCCGGCCGGCGTGCACGCGGCGCCGCCCGTCCCGGCCGACGCGCCCTCCTTCGCCGACACGCTGATCCCGTCGTCGATCGTGGCCGCGATGGCCGACAACAACCTGCTCGCCGTGGTGTTCTTCACGGTGCTGTTCGCGCTGGCGGTGCGCGCGACGGGCGACGAGGCCGGCGCGCCCCTCCGGCGCCTGCTCGACTCGCTCGCGGCGGCGATGCTGAAGCTGACGGCGGGCGTCATGTGGACGGCGCCCGCGGCGGTGTTCGCCGCGTCGGCCGCCGTCGTCGCCGGCAGCGGCGGCGCGGGGCTGCGCGCGTTCCTGGCCCTGCTGGTGGTCGGCTACGCCGCGATTCTCGGGTTCGGCGTGGTGCTGGTCGCCGCGTCGAGCGTGGCGGGCCGCTTCGGCGCCGCCGGCTTCCTGCGCGCGCTGGCCAGCCCGCTCGTCCTCGCCTTCTCGACGGCGAGCGGCGCCGCCGCGCTGCCGGGCGCCATGGAGTCGCTCGAGCGCTGGGGCGCGTCGCGCCGGCTGATCTCGTTCGTGCTGCCGCTCGGCTACAGCTTCAACCTGACCGGCACGGCGGTGTACCTGCCGCTCGTCACGCTGTTCTGGGCGAGGCTGAACGGCATCGCGCTCGGCTGGGGCGACCAGGCCATGCTCGTCGCCACGGTGATGGTCGTCGTGCGGGGCCTGCCGCCCGTGCCGCGCGCGCTGTTCCTGGTGTGGGGCGGCATGCTCGCCCAGTTCCACCTGCCGCCCGAGGGGCTGGTGATCATGCTCGGCATCGATCCCCTGCTCGACATGGCCCGGACGGTCGTCAACGTCGGCGGCAACTGCCTGGCGGTGGCCACGCTCGCGCGCCTCGACCGCGAAGGATGAAGACATGCGCAACCCCGGCGTCGTGGACAGCGTGCTGGACCTCATCGGCGACACGCCGTGCCTCTCGCTCGCGCGGCTCGCGGCGGGCACCGGCTGCCGCGTGCTCGCGAAGCTCGAGTCGGCCAACCCCGGCCTGAGCGTGAAGGACCGGGCGGCCGACCGGATCGTGGCCGACGCCGAGCGCCGCGGCCTCGTCCGTCCCGGCGACACGATCGTCGAGCGCACGAGCGGCAACATGGGCACCGGCCTCGCGCTCGCCTGCCTGCGCCGCGGCTACAAGCTGGTGGTGGTGATGTCGCGGGGCAACAGCGCCGAGCGGCGCCAGATGCTCGCCGCCCTCGGCGCGAAGGTCGTCGTCGTGCCGCAGGTCACCGGCCGGCCGAACCAGGTGACGGGCGCCGATCTGAAGAAGGTCGAGGAAGTGACCGAGACGCTCACCCGCCGGCTGAAGGCGTTCCGCGCCGACCAGTTCAAGAACCCGAGCAGCGTGCGCGCGCACGAGCAGGGCACCGGCCCCGAGCTGTGGGCGCAGACCGGCGGGCGGATCGACGCGTTCGTGTCGGTGGTCGGCTCGTCGGGCACCTTCACGGGCGTGTCGCGCTTCCTGAAGCGGCGCAACCCGGCCATCCGGTGCTACGTGGTGGAGCCGAAGAACGCCGCCGTGCTGTCGGGACGCCGCAAGGCCCCCGGCCGCCACAAGCTGCAGGGCCTCGGCTACATGGAGGTGCCGCAGCTCTTCGACCGGTCGCTCGCCGACGGCTACCTCACCGTCACCGACGCCGAGGCCGTCCGCACCGCGCGCGCGCTCGCCCGCGTGGAAGGCGTTCTCTGCGGGTTCACCTCCGGCGGCAACGTGGCGGCGGCGCTCCGAATCGCGCGCGAGGCCGCGCGCCCGATCACGATCGCCACGGTGATCACCGATTCCGGCCTCAAGTACCTCAGCACGGACCTCTTCCCGGATCCGGCAAGACGCGCCCGGTAAGATCTGCACGGTGGCGGGCCGGCGGCGCCGCCCGACGGGGCGCCGGAGGCGCGCCTGCGGGCGGCACGGGAATTGGATAGTATGGGGACAGCACGACAACTTTCGGGCCCGACCGTCCTCGAAGGGAGGCACTTCATGCCGTTTCTCGTCACTTTGCTCGCCGCGACGCTCGCCTTCGCACAGCCCGCGCAGGAGCCGCCGCCGTCGATCCAGAGCCTGTTCGAGAGCGGCCAGTACGGCCAGCTCATCGAGCGGGTCCACACGCAGGAGGCGCCGGCGCCCCAGGACATCTACCTGGCCGGCCAGAGCGCGCGCCGGCTCGACCCGCCCGACGACCTGCAGGCCCGCAACTGGTTCAAGCGCCTCGGCGGCAAGGACACCGACGCCTGGACGTTCATCGGACGCTCGGCGACCGACACCGTCAACGGCGACGACACCAGGGCGATCGCCGACGGGAAGAAGGCCGTGCAGCTCGCGCCGAAGAACTTCTACGCGGTGTACCAGCTAGGGCTCGCCTACGCCGAAGCGAAGGACTTCCGGAACGGCGCGCTGACGCTCGAGAAGGCGACGACGATGAAGCCGAGCTTCGCCTACGCGCAGTACTACGCGGGGATGGAGTACTACCAGCTGAAGCGCATCGACAAGATGGCGATGTTCTTCCAGCGCTTCCTGAAGCTCGCGCCGAACGCCCCCGAGCGCCCGGCGATCGAGTCGCTGATGCGGAGCATCCGGGGGAAATAAGATCATTGCCGATTGGCGATTGCCAATTGACGATTGAAAGGCATTCTGTCACGCCGCACAGCGTGATCTGATGTTCTTCAATCGGCAATCGGCAATCGCCAATCGGCAATTTAGAATATCTGCCCGAACGAGAAATACCACCGGCCCTTCGGCGCGCCGGGCTCGCGTGAGAGCGGCACGCCGAAGTCGACGCGCACGAGCGCGAACGGGGTGTAGAGGCGCAGGCCGACGCCCACGCCCACCTTCAGCCCGCCAAGTGACAGATCGCCCAGCGTCGGGAACACGTTGCCCGCGTCGACGAACCCCACCGCGTGCGCCCAGCGGTAGACCGGGAAACGCGCCTCCTGGTTGAGCACCAGCATGGCGTCCCCGCCGGCCGGGTCGCCGAAGAAGTCCACCGGCCCCAGGCCGTCCTGGGCGTAACCCCGCACGGTCGTCCCGCCTCCGGCGTAGAACCGCTCGCTCGAGATCAGATCCTGCCCGAGGCCGTGGCCGGCACCGAAGCGCGCCGCCGAGGCGAGCGTCACGGGCCCGACCTCGCGGTAGTAGTACTGCTGGGCGAGGTACTTCACGAAGCGCAGGTCGGACCCGAGCACGCTGGCGGCGTACTCGAAGTTCGAGGAGTGGAACCAGCCGCCCTTCGAGTCGAACGGGTCGGTCCGGGTGTCGACGACCACGGCGCCGTTCAGCCGGGCGATGTTCACGGTGAAGTCCAGCGCCAGCGGGTCGGTCGGGTCCGCGTCCGGGTCGAAGGTGTGGTTGCGCTCGTAGCGGTAGCCGTAGGTCACCTTCAGGTCCTCGGCGGGCTGGAGCTGCTGCTCGGCGGACAGGATGCTCTTGTCCACGAGGAACGGCAGTGCCCCCCCACTGTTCATGTCCTGCCGCGAGCGCGTGAGGAAGACGTTCGTCTTGATCGGCAGCGCCACGAGCCGCGGCACCGTGAGGAACGCCCGCGCGAGCTTGATGTCGCGCTGCCACGTGCCCGTGATCCCGGCGCCGATCGCCCGGCCGAACAGGTTGCGCTGCTGCAGGTCGGCCAGGACGCCCGGCGACAGGTCGCGGCCGGTGCCCGACGGCGCCACCTGGTCGTCGAGCCGGAAGCCGTAGCGCAGGCGCCAGGGCGGCGATTCCTGCAGCGTGACGTCCGCGCGCACGGGCTGGCGGGTCACGCCGTCCGCGGTCGCGGCCTCGCCGACCGGCGTGAACTCGATGTCGGCGCTCCGGAACACGCCCGTGTCGTACAGGCGCCGGCGCGCCCGGTACCACGCCTCGGGATCGACGGGCTCACCCGGCTTCGCCTGGATCGCGCGGTTCACCACGCCGCGGCGCGTGCCCGACGCGCCCGTGACGTCGACGCCCGCGAGCACGCGCTGCGGCCCTTCGCGCACGTCGAGCGTGAGCGCGACCTCGGCCTTCTCCCGTGACACGTCCGGGGCGACGGTCACCTGCGCCTCGGCGAACCCGTCGCGGTGGTAGGCCTGCTCCACCTGCTGGCGGCCGTCGTCGATCCGCGCGAAGACGTACGGCGCGCCGGCCGCGACGCCGAACGTCCGGCGCACGGCGGTGCCGTCGAGCCCGTGCACGCCGGTCATCGACACGCCCGACACGTGGAACCGCGGGCCTTCGTCGACGACGACCGGGAGCGTCGCCGCCGCGCCGGCGAACTCGGGCGCGCCGATCCTGGCCGTCGCGTCGAGGAAGCCCTCGCCGCGGTAGAACGCCTGCAGCGCGGATTCGGCGTCCGCGGGGTCGAGCCACGCCTGCAGATCCAGGCCCTGGGCCGCGAGCACCGCGCGCAACTGGTCGCCCGTGGCGTGGGCGTTCCCCCGGAAGACCATCCGCCGCGTGCCGCTCTGCGGGCCGGGCGTGACGGCGATCACGATCGTCTTCTCCGCGCCTGGGCCGGTCCCGCCGTGCTCGATCCGATCGGCCACCTGCGCGCGGAGGTAGCCGTCGCCGGCGAGCGCGGTCCGGACCATCGCGCGCAGGTCCTCGAGCAGGAAGCCGTCGAAGACGGCCGTGGCCCACCGGTCGCGCAGCCGCTCGCGCACGTCGTCCGACAGGCGGTAGCCCTCGACGCGAAGCGCCGTCTTCGGGCCGCGGGTGATGTCGTAGGTCAGCGTGACGCGGCCGTCCTGTCCCTCGGCGCGCGACGCGGCCACCTTCGCCTCGAGATAGCCGCGATCCCGGTAGAAGCCCTGGAGCCGGTCGCGGTCCTCCTGCCACTTGAAGAAGTCGAAGCGGTCGCCGGCGTCGAGGGAGAGCCGGCGCCGGACCTCGTCGGGCTCGAACCCGGGCGTGCCGGTGATGCGCACGGCGGCCACCCGCGGCCGCGGCGCCGCGCGGCCCTCGCGCGCGCCCCGCGGCGCGCCCCCGAACGACAGCGACTGGAACGTCTCGTACGACCGGCTGCCGTCGTCGCGCGACACGCCGCGGACGTCGAGGCTCGGGATGGGACGGTAGACCGCGATCCACGTGAGGCCGCCGCCGCGCAGGCTCTGCGACAGGATGATCTCGACCTGGCGGCTGAGGCTCTTGCTGAGGGTCAGCCGCGTCGATGGATCGGCCGTGGACGTGACCAGGCTCGGGTCGGTGGCGAAGTCGTCGGTGGGCTCGCCCTGCGTGAGGCGCAGCGTGTCCACGCCGACCGCGCGGCCGGCGAACCCGAGGATGTCCCCCGACAGCAGGCGCAGGGCCGCCTGGTCGCCGGCCGCCGACTGCTGCGTCCCCGCCTCGGACAGCGTCCTGCCCGTCATCAGCAGCGAGACGATGTCGGCCTGGCCGAGCGTGCCGTCGGCGGTGGAGAGGTTCGCCTTGATCGTGGCCGGCGTGCCGGTCACGCTCAGCGTGATGTCGTGCGCGGCCACGCGCGCCTGCGCGCTGAAGTTCAGGTCGGGCGTGATGCCGTTGGGATTCACGAAGTCGACGCTGCCCTGCTGGATCTGGAAGGTGTTGCCGCCCAGGAAGAGCTGGCCGCCCTCGCGCAGCGTGGCGCGCCCGCCGAGCGCCGGCCGCCCGAGCGTGCCGCCGACGCGCAGGTCCACGCCGACACGCACGCGCCCGTAGTTGTCGTCGACGACCAGGTCGGAGGCGGTCACCACCGCGACGTTCAGCCGTACGCGGTCGAGGGCGGACGGCTCGCCGGTCGGAGGCGGGAGGTAGTTGCTCGACCGCAGCAGCGCGAGCAGGCGGCCCGTCAGCACGATCGGCTCGCGGTACGCGCCGCGCTGGATCGTCACCGTGCCCGCGATTGTCGGGACGTCGCCGCCGGCCTCGAGCTTCAGGTCCGCGTCGACCTCCGTGCGCAGCCCCTCGGGCACGTCGAGCGCGATCTGGTGCCCCTCGAGCGACAAGGTGCCCGCGGTGAGGGCGAGGCCGTCGTGCTGCAGCTCGCCCCGGAGCTGGATCAGCCCTCCGTTCGCGTTGCCGCCGAGACCGTCCACCACGATCCGGTCGCCGGCGAACGTGATCGCGCCGGACACGTCGGTCACCGCGAAGCGCGGGCTGCGCATGCGCGAGCTCGGCCCCCGGCGAGCGCGATCCGTCCGTCGAGCGAGGGTCGTCGATCGGGCCCGCGCACGCGGACGTCCACGTCGGCGGTGCCTCCGGCGGCCGCGCCGGGCATGAACGCGGAGAGCAGACGGAGATCCGAGGTGCCCTTCACGCCCAGGTCGAGCCGCCGGTCGGCAAGGCTGGCGCCGCCGGTCACCGACAGCCGCGTCCCGCCGCCGGCCCAGTCCCACTCCTCGACGGCCACGCGGCCGCCGGCGAGCGCCAGATGGGTCGGGCGCTCCTCCTGGATTGGCACGCCCGCGGCCGACAGCGACAGGCGGTCGAGCACCAGCGCGCCGGTGACGGCGTCGAGCGCGGGCCGATCGGCTTCGAGCGTGAGCGAGGCCGCCGCGGAGAGGTTGAGCCGGGCGAGCACGTCGGCCGAGACCCAGGGCGCGAGCGCGGCGCGCGTGAGGGGCTCGACCCGCGCCGAGAGCCGCGCCGGGCCGCCGCCCGCGGGCAGGGACTCGACGTAGCCGGCGGGCAGCCACTCCGCGAGAAGGCGCGCGGGGACGCGCCCCGAACCGGTGACGACCGCGCCCTGCCAGACGCCGCGCAACGCCTTCACGTCGAGGACGCCCCCGCGGTACGACGCGGTGACGCCGAGCGCCTCCGCGGCCGGAAGCCCCGCCACCGCCAGACGCCCGTCCTCGATCGTGAGGTCCCCGGTGACGTCGGGCCGGTCGAGCGAGCCGGTCGCCCTGATGCGCACCGTCAGACCGCCCGCCGCTTCCAGGCCCTCCCGGTCGCTGGCGCCCGGCACGAACGGCAGGAGATCCCGCACGTCGCCGACGAGCGCGACGTCCAGCTCGCCGTCGGTGCCGCCGCGCGCGAGCCGGCCCGACGCGGTGAGCGACGTCTTCCCCGCCCGGAACGCGACCCCGCCCGCCGTGAGCACGCCGTCGCGGTACGCGAGGGTGGCGGGCTCGACGAGCGCGATCGCGTTCGACTCGTGCGTGACGTCCAGCCGGCGCAGATCGATCTCGCCGCCGGCCTCCGCGAGGCGATCGAGGTCGCCCGACACGGACGCGGTGAGATCGGCCGTGCCCGCGAGGTGCGCATCGGCGGCTCCCAGCAGCCCCGCGAGCCGCGCCAGGTCGAGACCGGCGACCTCGGCGCGCGCCGTGAAGCGGCGCGGCGCCGGAATCGACACGGTGCCGTGGACGGTCGTGGAGAAATCCGTGGCCGTCAGGTCGATCGTGGCGACGCCGCGGTCGAGCGAGACGCCGACGCGGCCCGGCCCCGCCTCGTGGCCGTCCCACGCGAGGCGGCGCACCGTCACGGTGCCCGTGCCCGACGGCCTGGCCCCTTCGCCGGCGGCCTCGAGCTGCACGTCCACGGACGCCTCGAGCGGCAGCGCGGCCTCGGCGCCGGCGGCTGGGATCGGGTGCACGGTGACGCCGGTGCCGTGCGCCTTCACGGAGTACTGCCCGCTCGCGAGCGCGTAGGTGCCGCTCGCCTCCAGCCGTCCGCCGCCGGGCTGCGTGAGCTCGAGCGAGGTGAGCTGAAGCGTCGAGCCGTCGAGACGGATCGCCGCGCGCAGCGACTCGGCCCGCTGGCCCGCGGCGCCGAGGTCGCTGCCGGACACGGTCGCGTCGATGCGCGGCGCCGCGAACGTGCCGCCGAGGGTGGCCGTCGCCGTGGCCGCGCCGGCGGGGCGCCAGCGCGCGGGCACGGCGGCGAGCGCGTCGCCGAGCGCCCCGAGATCGCCGGTCATCTCTCCGGCGAGCGTCTCCCGATCGAGCGCGGCGGCCACGTGTCCGCGCACGCGGTTCGCGCCGGCCCGCAGGTCGATCCCGTCGGCCCGCACCTCGGCGGGCGAGAGCGTCAGCGACGCCGAGAGGGCCGCGGGCGGCGCGCCCAGCACGCGCACGTCCGCGCCGGTGACGGGGCCGGTGGCGCGCGGGCTGCCGAGCGTGCCCGAGAGCGCCAGCTCGGCGCGCGCGCGGCCGGCGAGATCCAGCGCGTCGAGCGCGGAGAGATCGAGGCCGGCGGCGCCGAGGCCGCGCACGGCGGCGGCGAGATCATCGGAGGTCACGCGCGCCGTGCCCCGCAGGCTGGACGCGGCGACGTCGCCCGCCGCCAGCGCGCCCTCGGCAAGGCCGGCGACCTCGATCGCGCCGCCGAAGCGGTGCGTCTGGTCGAGACGGTAGGCCCCATTCGTGAGGACCAGCCGCGCCGTGCCGTCGAGCGCGAGCGCGCCCGCCGCGGGCGCGGCGGGCCGACGCGCGGTGTTCTCGGCTCTCAGCTGCAGCGCGTCGAGACGCGCCGCGCGCCACGACAGGTCGGCCGCGCCGTCGAGCCGCGCCGCGAGCCGCACCGGCAGACTCTGGTCGAGCGCGTCGAGCACGTCGGCCATCGAGACGTCGTGCCAGTCGGCGTGCGCGCGGCTCGCTCCGGATCCCGTGAAGTCGAGCGCGGCCGTCGCCGTGGCGCGGCCGCCGGGCGAGGTGAGCTGCAGCGAGCGCACCGTGGCGCCGGCGGACGACACCGAAAGGTCGCCGGCAATGGCCACGTCGCGCCACGCCGCCCACGACAGCCCCTCGCCCGACAGCGAGACGGCCACCTGCGGATTGGCGAGCGCGCCGGTGACGCGGCCCGACGCCCCCAGCGTGCCCGCAGGCGCGCGCGCGATCGACAGCCACGGCGCGAGGCGCGCGAGGTCGAGCGCCGCGCGGTACGTCAGGTCGGCCTGCGGCGACGCGTAGAGCGACGCGAGGCGCCCGTCGATCCGCAGATCGCCCTCGGGCGCGACCGCGTGCAGCGCCTCCAGCACCACGTCCGCGCCATCGTACCGCACGCCGCCCTCGAGCCTCGTCGTCTCGGTCTCGCGGCCCGCCGCGGCGACGCCGAGCGCCGCGATCGACAGCGGGCCGGCGGACACGCCGGCGGCCACCGGCTGGAGCGCGAGCGTCAGGCCCCGCGCGTGAATCGAGAAGCCGTGCTGGCGATCGACGTACTGGACGTCTCCTTCGTCCACCTGCGCCGCGCCAATCGACAGCCGGGTGAGCCCTCCGCCGCCGGCGGCCGCGCGCGGCAGGTTCAGCTCGCCCTGCTCGTCGCGCACGAAGGTGAGACGGGGCCGCGTCACCTCCACGCGGTCGATCGCGAGGCGGCCCGCGACCACGGACCACGGCAGCGCGACGCGAATCTCGTCGGCTTCGAGAAACGGCGGGGGCGCGGGCCGGCCGCCGTCCGCCGCGGCGCCGAGCCGCACCTGCTCGAGACGCACCGACAGGGTGAGGGGGTTGTAGTCGAGACGCGCGGCGGTCAGGTCGAGATGGTTCTGGGCCAGCAGACGAGCCGCGACGGCCGCGAGCACACGCGCGCGCACGGGGCCCAGCTGCACCCCGACCAGCAGCAGGAGCACCAGAGCCGCGAACGCGGCCGGCACGACTAACCACCATCGCCGCCGCAAACGCATATCTTCTTATCTTAACGGGGATCCTTGTCCGTTCACGGGGATCCTTGTCCGTTCACGCTGAGGCTTGTCCGTTCACGGGGATCCTTGTCCGTTCACGCTGAGGCTTGTCCGTTCACGGGGATTCTTGTCCGTTCACGGGGAGGACGTGGGTCCGTTCACGGGAAGGCGCGTCCGTTCGGGGACATTCCTTGCCCGTTCTGGAACCGTTCCGCTGAACGGACGAGCTCACCGGAAACGGACCAGGTTCATTCTGAACGGACGAGGGTCACTCGGAACGGACCCGATTCACTCTGAACGGACGAGGGGCACTCGGAACGGACAAGGCTCAGCGTGAACGGACAAGCCTCACCCGTGAACGGACAAGGCTCAGCGTGAAGAGCGTGCGGCCGCCGTCGTGCTCGCGGCCACTCCGGTCAGCGCGGCCCAGAGAAGGACGACGAGCAGCCGCTCGGTCGGCAGCGTGCCGCCGTCCGACAGGAAGGCCGGCGCCGTGGCGACGAGGCCGCAGGCCGCGCCGAGCCAGAGGCCGACGCCGACGAGCAGGGCGTGCTCGGCGGCAAGGAGCACGGTCAGGTCGCCGCGCGTGAAGCCGGCCGCCTCGAGCGCGGCCAACTCGCGGCGGCGCTCGCGGGCGGTGCGCGCGGTGAGCGTGCCGATCGCGAGCGCGCCGAGCACGAGCGCCCACGCCGTGAGGGCCTGCAGGATCCCGAGGCGCGCGTCGCCCACGGCCCGGAACGACGCGAGGCGCGCGGGCGTGGGCGTGGCCGTCACGTCGAAGTCGGTGAGCGCGGCCTCGAGGCGATCCGCCAGCGCCGGCGCCCACCGCGGCTCGACGTCGATCAGGAACGCGCGGTAGCCGGGCTCGTCCGGGAAGAGACGCTCGAAGTCGCGGTCGGCCATCAGCACGGCGTCCTGGAAGACGCTGCCGCGGAGCGCCGCCACGAAGCGCAGCGCGACCGGGCGGCCGGCCGCGTCCTGAATCGTCATCGTGCCGCCGACCGACACGTGCAGCACGTCGGCCATCGACCGGGCGTCGGCCACCACGGGCACCGCGCCGTCGGCCGGCGCGCGGTCGAGGAGCGTCCACGGGTGCGCCCGCTCGTCGGGCGTCCGCGCGATCGTGGCCCCGAACACGAACCGGTCGCTCGTCTCGAGATCGCGCCCCACGCCCAGAATGCGCGGGTCGGTCGGCCGGTACAGGCTGCGCCGGCTCACGTCGTCGCCCGGATGCAGCCGCAGGCAGGTGAAGCGCGCCGCCGAGATCGGCAGCTCCGGCGGCAGCTCGAAGCCGATCGCGCGGCGTCCCGTCACGGTGTTCAGGTCGTGCACGATCGGCACGAGCGACTCCGCGATGAGCGGGTAGCCGCCCGTCCCCGGCTCGTCGGCGAGCGCGTTCGGGTCCGCGCCGTGTCGGAAGGCGTCGGCCGCGACCACGACGAACGCCCCCACCGCGAGGGCCGTCACGACGCGCAGGCTGCGCCCGGGCCGGCGCGCGGCGCCGCGGAACCCGACCCACGCGACCCCGCGCCACCCGACGCCTTCAATCAGATGATGGTCGCGCCGCAGGAGCCAGAACGCGAAGTAGCCGAGCGAGGCGGCCAGCGCGAACGCGCCGACCGCGAAAAACGACACGACGGGCGGCACGAGCCGCGCGAGCGCGGCGGCCGTGAGGCCGAGGCCGGAGAGCCCGGCCGCGATCGCCACGCTCAGCGCAGCGACCAGCGAGGGCGGGCCCGGACGCGCCAGCGGATCGGGCGAGGTCTCGCCGGCGAGCAGGCGGTCCGGCGGCGCGAGGGCGACGCGGCGGGCGACGAAGCGCAGCACGCCCGCGCCGGCCGCCGCGGCCGCGAGGGCGCCGGCGGCGGCCAGCCCCAGCGCGGCGGGCGTCAGGTGCGCGGCAATCGCGCTCGTGTCCACCGCGCCGCGCCATCGCGTGTCGAGGCCGCGCGCGAAGAGGCCCGCGACGAGCGGCGCGCCGGCGAGCCCCGCCACGGCGCCGGCGCCGGCCACGAGCGCCGCCTCGCGCCACAGGAGCGCGCCGATCCGCCCCGGGGGGAAGCCCTCGGCCGCGAGCCCGCCGATCTCGCGCGCGCGGCCGTCGAGGCCGGCGCGAAAGGCGGACGCGGCCACGACCAGCGCCGAGACGACGAGCGGCAGCGCCCAGAGGAGGACGAGCGGGCCGAAGTCCGTCACGCCCCGCGCGGCCGCCAGACCGTCGGCCCGGACGGCGCGCGTGGCCAGACCCAGCACGCCGGGGCCGAGGTGAACCCGCAGGCGCTCCCGATACCGCGCGGCGATCCGCTCGAAGTCCTGCGTCCCCGCCAGCACGCGAACCGACGTCAGGCTGCCGTAGCGCGATCCCCACAGCCGCCGGCCCGTGTCGAGCGGCACGAACGCCTTCGGCGCCGCGCCGTGCCGCGCCCAGTACGCGTCGTCCTCGGGCCGCACCTCGGCCCGGTCGATCGGGAACGGCGGATCCCAGTCCGACACCCGGTCGGCGTCGGTGATGCCGGCGAGGTAGGGCACCAGCCGGGGATCGGCCGCCGTGCCGCGGATGGGCACCACGGCCGCGAGGCGGAACCGCGCCATCTCGGTCCGCAGCGATCCCTCGGGTTCCCAGAGGTAGTACGAGAGCCAGATCGTGTCGCCCTGGCTCACGCCGAGCTCGCGCGCCGCCCAGTCGTTGAGCACGACGGGCGGGTCCTCGAGCGGCGACTGGTCGGCCGCGTCGGCCGACGCCGCGCCCCGCGTCCCCGGCTCGAGCCCGGGCGTGACCGGGCCCGGCGCGACGGCGTCGAGGTCCAGCGCGGCCACCATCGAGTACGGAATCTGGCGGTCGCCGGCGCGAATCGAGGTGGCCACGTAAGCCTCGACCGGCCGCACCGGGAGGTCGAGGTCGGCGGCGGCCTGCTCGGCCGCGCGCGCGAGGGCGTCGTCGACGACGCCGCCGGTGCGCCCGACGACGATCGTGCCCGTGGCGGGCTCGAGCGTCTCCACGACGCCGACGTCGGCGGGCGCCGCCACCTGCGCCGACAGCGCCGCGATCGTCCCGGCCGCGCGCGCCGAGCGGTCACCGCCGGCCTTCGCGGCGACGAGCACCGTGTTCACCTGGCCGCGGCGGTCGAGCGCGCGCTGGAGCCGCGCCAGCGGCGTGAACACCGCGCGCACCGGCCCCTGGCGCGGCCGGAGCGAGAAGTCGCCGAGGTCGGCCGCGTCGAGCACGCCCGTCACCGTCAGGCGCACCGCGCGGTCCACGTCGTCCTTGCGGCCGAAGAGCGAGTCGGGAGGCACGGCGGCGCGGTGCTCCAGCCGGACGACGATGGCGTCGCCCGGGCGCGCGCCGAGATCGCGCGCGAGCGCCGCGCTCAGGTACGCGCCCCTCGGGTCGAGGTCGGGCACGTCGCGGCCGTGGAAGGCCCAGAAGCCGTCGGCCACCCCGTAGATCCGGGCGGCATGGCTCCGGGCGTCCGGCGCCTCGACCGACACGCCGCCCTCCAGCGCGATGAGCGGGCTGGCCTCGTAGCCCGCGGCGAACGCGGGGGCGCGCGACAGCCGGTCGACGAACCCCTCGCGCACGAACGCCGGGGCCCGCACGGCGAAGTCGGTGCGGCCGAGGCGGGCGCGCACGAGATCGGCCAGGCTCGCGCGGACCGACGGCCCCATGATCAGCGCGCCGCCGGCGACCGACGCGGCGACGGCGATGCCGAGCGCGGCGGCGAGGCTCGCGCGCCAGTGGAGCCGGACGGAGCGGCGGGCCAGGAGGAGCGGGTTCACGGCAGGCGCGGCACCAGCGTTCCGCCGGTCAGCTCGTAGCGCATGGCGCACCGCGACGCGAGCGCGGCGTCGTGGGTGGCCACGATCAGGATGGACTGGTGCTCGGCGTGGAGATCGGCGAGCAGGGTCGCGAGCGACTCGGCCGCCGTCTGATCCAGATCGCCCGCCGGCTCGTCGCAGAGCACGAGCGCCGGGCCGTTGATGAACGCGCGGGCGAGCGCCACCCGCTGGCGCTCGCCGGAGGTCAGGTCGCCGGGCCGGTGCTCGAGCCGGTCGCCGAGCCCCACCCGCGCGGCCAGGCCGCGCGCGCGCTCGATCTCCGCGTCGGCCGGCGCGCGATCGAGCCCGGCCGCGAGCAGCGGGAGGAGCACGTTCTCGAGCACCGAGCACTGGGCCAGCAGGCCGTGATGCTGAAAAAGAAAGCCCACGCGGCGGTTGCGGAAGAGGGCCCGCCGCCCGGCGCGGAGCCGGTACGGGTCGACGCCGTCGAGGACGACCGTGCCGGACGAGGGCGCGTCGAGCCCGCCGAGGACGCGGAGGAGCGTGCTCTTGCCGCGGCCGGAGGGCCCCTCGACGGCGACGGCGGCGCCGGCCGCCGCGGTGAGCGACAGGTCGGCCAGCACGGGCTGCGGTCCACGCGGCCCCGGGGACGATTTGAAGATCCTGGTGACTTCGAGCACCAATCTCCAGTCTACCCCACCGGCCCGTCGGGGCCGGCCAGCAGGCGCCGGGCGTCGCGCAGCATGGCCCGCACCTTGTTGCGCTCGCGCACGAGGGCGGTGCGCACGAACGGCTTGAGGGCCGGCGGCGCCGAGGCCAGCAGCGCGGCCGCCTCGAGGCGCGGCACCGCCGGCAGCTTCACGGCGGGGTCGTGGTCGAAGCGCTCGCCCCGGGCGTAGTTGAGCGGCACGAGCACGCGGGCCAGCCGGCGCAGCGTGGCGTTGGCCCGCCGCCGGAGCGCGGCGTCGTCCGGCGCGGCGTTCACCAGGCGCTCGGCCTCGTTGCGCCAGCGTCCGATGTCGGCGCGCAGCGCGCGCAGGTCCTCGACGACCGGCGCGAGATCCACCTCGCCCGCCGCGGCCTCCTGGTAGCGGCCGACGACGCCGGCCATCTCGGCCACGCTGGCGCCGTAGTCGAACGGGTGGATGGGCGCGTTCGCGACGCGCAGGATGGTCGTCAGGTAGATCTGCAGGTCGCGCCGCAGCACGTCCAGGTCCGCCACGGCCGGGCCGTCGCCGGGGGTGTGCCACGCCGGGTTGCCGCCGCAGCCGCCGACCGCGTAGTAGCCGCGCGCCCGGCGCTCCTCCTGCGGGATGTTGGAGAGGAGCATGTAGAACGCCGTGGGGCCGATCTGGTTGAAGGAGTAGTCGCCGGCGCGCAGCGGGCGCATGCCGCGGGCGAAGACGCCGACGGCGTCGGCGATCGAGTCGATGCACAGCTCGGCGGCCTCGGCCATCCACATCACTTCCTCGTAGGCCGAGGCGCCGGCGCACCCGGGCGAGTCGATGTTCAGGTGCGCGACGCACCACTCGTCGAGCGCGTCGGCGAAGTGGTCGGCGTACCAGACCGAGCCGGCGTAGCGGCCGGTCGAATGGCCGGGCCACCAGGCGATCCGCACCGTGCGGCGGAGGCGGCCCGCGAGGCCCTGCAGCACGCGCGCCAGCTCGAGCAGCGCGGCGTCGCCCGTCGCGTTGTCGCCGATGCCGACGTACCACGAGTCGTAGTGGCCGTGCACGAGCACGAACTCGTCGGGGTCGTCGGCGCCGCGGATCTCGGCGACGGGCAGCACGCACGGCGCCCAGCCCTCGCGGAGCCACGTCCGGATGCCCACGCGCGCCCCGGCGCGCGCGAGCCCGATCAGCCGGTCGCCGTCCGGGTGCGACACGCAGACGACCGGCGTGCGCGGCTTGCGCTGGATCGACTCGTGGGTGGGCGCGCCCCAGATCGGGGTACAGATGCCCTCGTGCACGGCGTCGCCCGGGTGGATGAAGATCTGGCCCGCTGCCCCGCGCCGCTCGAATGCGTGCACGGCGCCCGGCATCGAGTAGCCCTCGGTGAGCACGATGCGGCCGGCGACCGGGTCGGCGCCGCCGCCGGCGCCCGCCGCCGCCATCGGCGTGTCGAAGAGGTCGGCCGTGCCGCCGGCGTAGTGCGAGGGCACGTACACGAGCTCGCCCGCGAGCTCCGCGTCCCCGGTCGAGCGCGCGAACGCCGGCGGCCGGCAGTGGAACCCGGCGGCCGCCTCCTCCGCCCCGCCGTCGAGGACGCGCAGCGTGGCGCGCTCGGGCACGCTCAGGAAGAGCTCGGGCTCGTGCACGGTGACCGGCACGCCGAGCGCGCGCAGGCGCGCGGCGATGTACTCGCCGGCCGCGCGCTCGTCGGCGCTGCCCGACTCGCGCGTCAGACCGGCGAACCGGTCGAGGAGCGCGCGGGCCTCGGTGAGATTGATGGCCGCGTGCGCGGCGGACTCGAGGTCGGGGAATTTGGGGATCATGCGGCTCCAGGGTCGGCGGTTCGGGGGTTCGCAGGTTCTCGGGTTCTCGGGTTCGCCGTCACGCTGAGGCGAGCGGCCGCCGGGCGAGCCACGCGCCGCCGGCGAACGCGATGAGGCTCGCGCCGACGCCGGCGAAGATCGGGTCGAGACCGAGCGGGCGGCCGGGCGCCAGCGTCCAGGCCACGCACACCGTGGCGCCGGCGATCATCGACGCGAGGGCGGCCGGCGCGGTCGGGCGCCTCCAGTTCAGGCCGAGGACGACCGGCGCGAAGAACACGCTGGCCGTCAGGTTGGCCTGCACGATCACGATGAGCTGCACCAGCATGGGCTCGCGGGCCGCGAACGCGATCGGCACGAACGCCAGCGCGACGATGGCCACGCGGTTGGCCATGAGCCGCTCGGCCTGGCCGGCGAGCGGGCGCAGGAACCGCCCGTAGAGATCGTACGCCATGCTCGCGCCCGCCACGAGCAACACCGCGTTCACGGTGCTCATGATCGCCGAGAACGCCGCCACCACGAGCAGCGATCCGGCCACCGGCGTCAGCACGTGGGCCATCATGACCGCGCTCGCCAGGTCGGGCGACGGCAGGTTCGGGAAGAGCGCGCGCATCGAGAGGCCCACCATCAGCACGGCCGACCCGATGATCGCCTGGAAGACGAACGCCACGCCGACGGCGTTGCGCGCGGTCGCCGCGTCGCGCATGGCCATGAAGCGCGTGACCTCGAGCGGCGTCGCGGCGAGCGACAGGCCGAACGCGGCGCCGAACGAGAGGAGCTCGCGCCAGCCGTAGAACCAGCCGGTCAGCCGCGGGTCGAGCGCCGTGAGCTGGCGGCCCAGCTCGGACACGCCGCCCACGTGCGACAGCAGGTACGGCACCGCCGCCACCAGGCCGCCCGCGATCACCACGCTCTGGAAGAGATCGATCCGCGCGCCGCCATGAAGGCCGCCAAGCAGCGAGTACACGACGGTGCTCGCGACGACGAGCGCCATGCCCACCCACGCCGGCCAGCCCAGCACGGCCGAGGCGAGGATCCCGCTGGCCTTGTACTGGGCGACCAGGTACACCGTGTAGGCCACGACGATGAGCGCCGCCGCCAGTGCGCGGACCGCGCGGCTGCCGAAGCGCAGCTCGCAGTACTCGGGGATCGTGAGCGCGCCGGTCGCCCGGAGCTTCGGCGCGACGAACGCCGCCGCCACCAGCCAGCCGAGCCACGCGCCCGGCCACGCCCAGACGAACGACACGCCGGCCAGGTAGTGCAGCCCCACCGTGCCCACGAACGTGCCCGCGCTCACCTGTGTCGCGGCCAGCGTCGCGCCGCCCATCAGCGCGCCGAGCGAGCGCCCGGCCGCGATGAAGTCGGCTTCGGTCCGCGTCCGCCGGTAGCCGAGCGACGCGAGCGCGATCACGGCCGCGAAGTAGCCGACGAGGACGAGAGGAAGGATGGAGGTCACCGCCCCGGCCTCCGGTTCATCCAGGCCGCCCACGTGAAGTAGGCGGCAATCCACACCGCGGCGAACACGAAGAAGCCGTAGAAGCTCCAGCCGAAGCCGCCGGTCACGACGCCCGCCCCCTGGCGACCGCCCAGACGGCGCCGATGCCCGCGCCGGCGAGCACGAGGAGATCGAGCCAGTGCGCGAGGCGGCCGCCGGTCACGGGATTGGGGATGCGGACGAACGCGGGCGGCGCGGGCAGGCTGGCGGTGCCCACCCAGCGGCCGTCCGACTCGGCCCAGTCGAGCCGCGGGAACTCGCCGGCCGGCCGCGGCGCGCCGGGCGGCAGCACCACCTCGAGATCCACGGCGCCGGGCCTCAGCGTGGTGGGCACGACGCACTTCAACTCGGCGGTCCGGCGCGGGTAGCGCACGTTCGCGTGCCCGCCCGGCCCGCGCGTCGTCACGGCGCACTCGCCGCCGGCCGTGAACTCGACGCGGATGTGCGTCTGCGCCCCGGCCGCAGCGGCGCCGGCGAGGACGGCCGCGAGGAACGCGCAGGTCAGGCGGACGGACATGCGGGACAAGACGAGCGGCATATTATCCCGAACCGTACGTCGCGTGTACCCCGAACCGTACGTAGCGCACACCTTTAGGTGTGCGCCATCACGTGGGTGTGCGCCATCACCGGCGCAGGCCGCCTCCGCCGAGGCTTCGGCGGGCCAAGGAAGCCCTGCGCTACGTCCCCCCCGTAGCGTGCCTGAAACCCCGTCCGTGCCGCGCGCACATCGCGGCGAGCGCCGCGGCCCGCGCGCGCGCCTCGGGCTGGTCCGCCAGCCGGTCCGCCGGCCACGGCAGCCGCCACGTCCAGTTCTCCGGACCGGTCGTGCCGGGAACGTTGACGCGGTCGCGCCAGAAGAAGATGTCCTGCACGGGCAGCAGCAGGAGGTCGGAGCCCGACGCGACGAGCGCCTCGAGGATCGCGTCGCCGAGCGCGGCCGTGAAGGGCGCGCCGGCCCAGTCGATCCCGCGCGACGCCAGGGCGGGCACCGCGCCGGCCAGGCGGCGCTCGCCGGCGGGCGCCTCGTCCCACCACACGGCCAGCGGCTCGGTGTCGTGCGTGCCCGTCGTCGCGACCGACGCCGGCGGGTACGCGGCCGGGTCGCGGAACGGCTGGCCGGGCTCGTGCCACTCGCGCTCCCACCGGAACACCTTGTAGCCCGGCACGCCGAGGCGCGCCAGCGAGGCGCGCACGAAGTCGGGGACCGTGCCGAGGTCCTCGGCGATGATCCGCGCGCCCTCGCCGGCGAAGATGCCGAGGAGGCGCTCGCCGAGCGCGGTCTGCACGTCCTCGCCCTCGGGCGTGAAGTACGCCGTGGCGCCGCGCGGCCGCGCGTAGGTCCGGTAGAAGCCCACCAGGTGATCGACGCGGTAGCCGTCGTAGAGCGCCGCCATGCGCCGCGCGCGCCCGCGCAGCCAGGCGAAGCCGCCCTCGCGCATCGCGTCCCAGCGGTAGACGGGCAGCCCCCAGTCCTGGCCTTCGGCGCTGAACGCGTCGGGCGGCGTCCCGATCGACGCGTCGAGGTCGAACTCGGCCTGCCGCGCCCACACGTCCGCGCTGTCGCCGCTCACCATGAACGGCAGGTCGCCGAACAGGCCCACGCCGGCCCCGGCGCGCGCCGCGCGCCACTGCGCGCCGGCCACCCACTGCAGGTACTGGCGGAAGAGGATCTCCCGCGCCGAAACGGCGCGCGCCTCGTCCATCGCTTCGGGCTCCCGGCGGCGGAGCCGCTCGTCCCAGTCCGTCCAGCCGCGGCCGTCGTGGCGCGCGTGCAGCGCGCGAAAGAGCGCGTAGTCGTCCAGCCACCACGCCTCGGCCTCGACGAACGCCGCGAGCGCGCGCGCGCGCGGAGTGCCCGCCCGCCACTCGTGATCCACGAAGCGCGCGAACGCCGCCCGGAGCGCGGCCTCCTTCAGCGCGCGGACGCGGCCGTAGTCGACGGCCGCCGCCGCGCGGATCTCGTCCAGCGTCCGCCGCGCGCCGGCGTCGAGCGACGCCTCGCCGCCGAGCGCGGCGAAGTCCTCGAGCGCGCCCACGCCGATGTAGATCGGATCGATGGCCATCGCGCTCATCGCCGAGTACGGCGAGTGCTGCCCGCCGGCCATCTCGTTCACGGGCAGCAGCTGCACGACGTCCTGGCCCGCCGCGCGGAGCCACGCGCCGAACGCGGGGATGTCGGTGATCTCCCCGATGCCCCAACTGCGCGAGGTGGGGATCGAGAAGAGCGGGACGAGCACGCCCGCGTGGCGGCCGGGCGAGAAGCTGTGGGGCATTCGGACCGATTGTGTCACGTCCGGGTCGCGCCGGCGAAGACCCGCGCCGCGCCCGCCTCCAGCTCGTCCGGCGGCGCCAGCAGGCTGAGGACGACGAACGCCTCGCGGGGGAAGTCGAAGAAGTAGCCGGGGTGGACGAGCACGCCGTCCTCCTCGACCAGCCGCACGACGAGCGCCTCCTCGCCGTCGGTCCGGGGCACCTGCACGACCGCGCTCCACCCGCCCTCGACCGGCAGGACGCGGCACGCCGGGTGCGCCGCGGCCACGCGGCGCAGCGCCGCGAGGTTGGCGGCCACCCGCGCCTGAATCGCGGCGCGCCGGGCCGCGCCCGCCGCGATGAGCGGCGCGGCCGCGAGCTGCACCGGCGTCGACACCGACAGGTAGGTGTCGGCCACCAGCTCGAGCCGCGCCAGCGCCTCGCCGACCAGCGCGTCCGGCCCGCCGGCGGCCATCCAACCGAGCTTCACCTGCGGCAGGCCCGCCGACTTCGACAGCCCGCCGAGGCTGAACGTCAGCGCCCGCGCCTGATCGAGCACGCCCGCCACCTCGCCGCGCGCGCGGTCCAGCGGGTAATCGAAGAAGACCTCGTCGCCGACCAGGGCGAGGCCGCGCGCGGCGGCGAGCGCCGCCAGCCCGTCGAGCGCGGCCGGCATCAGGAACGTGCCGGTCGGGTTGTTGGGGCTCACCACGAACACGGCGCGCGTCGCCGGCGTGACGAGGCGCGCGACGGCCTCGACGTCGAGCCCCCAGCCCGCGTGCTCGTCCAGCGGGTACGCCATCACCCGCACGTCGTCGAGCCGCGCGAGGTGCTCGAAGAGCGGATAGCTCGGCGAGGGCACGAGCACCTCGTCGCCCGGCTCGCAGAGCAGCTTGAAGAGCCAGGCGTAGGCCTCGCTCGTGCTGGCCGTGAGCACGACGCGACCGGGCGCGACCGCGAAGCCGCGCCGCGCGAAGTCGGCGGCGACGGCCCGGCGGGCCTCGGGGTGGCCAAAGGGTTCCGGCGCGTACACCAGGCCCTCGGGCGCGCCGAGCGGCGCGAGCGCGCGCGGATCGAACGCCAGCCCCACGGCGGTCGGGTTCGACACGGTGAGATCGACCACACGCCGCCCCTCGGCGCGCCGGCGCGCCAGCGCCCGGGCGAGGCGGTTCGGAGCGAGATTGGACGGGACGCGGGAGGAGAAGCACATGGAGAGCAGTTGTGAGTCGTGAGTTGTGAGTCTTGAGTTTTGAGTTCTGAGTTCTGAGTTGTGAGCCGGCCCGTGCGATACACTCTAGATCATCAATCGCCCCCGCGGTGAGCCGGCCGCTCCGCTCGCCGCTTTCCCGGGAAGGAGCCGCGCGCCATGCGCCGTTCGTGCCTGCTGCTCGTGATTGCCGCCGCCCTGGGCGCCGCGCCGCCGGCCGCGCGCGCGGCCGACGAGGCGCCGAAGCTGACGGTGCCCTACACCCAGTTCACGCTGCCCAACGGGCTGCACGTGATCCTGCACGAGGACCACACCGTGCCGATCGTCGGCGTGGACATCTGGTACCACGTGGGCTCGGCGCGCGAGAAGCCGGGGCGCACGGGCTTCGCGCACCTCTTCGAGCACCTGATGTTCGAGGGATCCGGCCACGTGAAGGAAGGCGACTTCGACAACTTCCTCGAGGCGGCCGGCGGGAACAACAACGCGTCGACGGGCGAGGACCGCACCAACTACTGGATCACGGTGCCGTCGAACGCGCTGGAGCTCGCGCTCTTCCTCGAGTCGGACCGCATGGGCTACCTGCTCGACGTGGTGTCGCCGGCCATGGTGGACGGCCAGCGGGACGTCGTGAAGAACGAGCGGCGGCAGGGCGTCGAGAACGCGCCTTACGGCGAGGCCGAGGTGCGGCTGGGCGAGCTGCTCTACCCGCCCGACCATCCGTACCACTGGCCCGTCATCGGCTACATGAAGGACCTGACGGCGGCGACGCAGCAGGACGTCATCGACTTCTTCAAGAAGTACTACGCGCCCGGCAACGCGAGCCTGGTCGTCGCCGGCGACATCGACCCGGTGAAGACGCGCGCGCTCGTCGAGAAGTGGTTCAGCGACGTGAAGCCGGGCGAGCCGGTCGACCCCATCGACGCGCCGCCCGCCGTCCTGCACGCCGTGAAGCGCGAGACGCTCCACGACCGCGTGCAGCTGCCGCGCCTCTACCTGGCCTGGCTGACGCCGAAGCAGTTCGCGCCGGGCGACGCCGAGCTGGACCTGGTCGCCCAGCTGCTCACCGGCGGCAAGAACTCGCGCCTCTACAAGCGGCTGGTGTTCGACGAGCAGATCGCGCAGGACGTGACCGCCTTCCAGAACTCCGGCGGCCTGGGCTCGTCGTTCCAGATCGTCGTCACGGCCAAGCACGGGCCCGGCGCCGAGGCGGAGACGCCGCAGCAGATGATCGACCGCGTGAGGCAGGCGATCGACGAGGAGATCGGCAAGCTTCGGGCCGCGCCGCCGGCGCCGCGCGAGCTCGAGCGGGCCGTGAACCAGATCGAGGCGTCCTTCTACGACCGCATGGAGCGCGTCGGCAGCTTCGGCGGCAAGGCCGACCTGCTCAACGCCTACTACACCGAGACGGGCGACCCCGACTACTTCAACGAGGATCTGTCGCGCTACCGCGCCGCGTCGGTGTCCGACATCCAGGCCGCCGTTCGCCGCTGGCTGCCGAAGGACCGGCGAGTGGAGTTGACGGTGCTGCCGGAAGAGAAGTATTGAGCCACGGTGGACGGGCCGGCTGAAGCCGGCCCCCACAGGGATGAAACCGATGCGACTGCTGACCTCGCTCGTTGCCCTTGTCCTCGTCGCGGCGCCGGCCGGCGCGCAGGCGCCGGATCGATCGGCGCCGCCCGCGCCGGGCCCCGCGCCCGCGCTGAAGCTGCCGGCCATCGAGAAGCGCGCGCTGTCGAACGGCCTGCCGGTCTGGGTCGTCGAGAAGCACGCGGTGCCCGTCGCGCAGGTCACGCTCGTGGTCCGCGCCGGCGCCGGCGCCGACCCGGAGTCGCGCTTCGGCCTCGCCAGCCTGACGGCCGACATGCTGGACGAGGGCGCGGGCGGCAAGAGCGCGCTGGAGCTGGCCGACGCGGTGGACTTCCTCGGCGCCGACCTGTCCACGGGGAGCTCCTACGACGCGTCGCTCGTCAGCCTGCACGTGCCGGTCGCGCGGCTGGCGCCCGCGCTCGCGCTCATGGGCGACGTGGCGCTCCGGCCGGCCTTCGCGGCCGCCGACCTCAACCGCCTGCGCGAGGAGCGGCTGACCGCGCTCGGCCAGGCGCACGACTCGCCGCCCGCGATCGCGGCCGCCGCGTTTCCCCTGCTGGTGTACGGGCCGAGCCGCCGCTACGGCATCCGCGCCGGCGGCACCGAGGAGACGCTGCGCGCCTTCACGCCGGGCGATCTGAAGTGGTTCCACGATCGGTACTACCGTCCCGACGACGCGGCGCTCATCGTCGTCGGCGACGTGACGCCGGAGACCGTCGTGCCCGAGCTCGAGCGCGTGTTCGGCGCCTGGAAGGCCGCCGGCCCGCGGCCGGCGCCGCCCGCGCTGGCGGCGCCGCCGAAGATGGACGAGCGGCGGGTGTACCTGGTGGACAAGCCGGGTGCGGCGCAGTCGGTCATCCGGATCGGCGGCGTGGGCGTCGAGCGGTCCACCTCGGACTTCTTCCCGCTCGAGGTGATGAACACGATCCTCGGCGGATCGTTCACCTCGCGCCTCAACCAGAACCTGCGCGAGCAGCACGGCTACACCTACGGCGCCGGGTCGCGCTTCGACATGCGCCTGGGCGCCGGGCCGTTCTACGCGACGGCCATGGTGCAGACCGACAAGACCGCCGAGTCGCTCACCGAGTTCTTCAAGGAGCTGCAGGGCATCCGCCAGCCCGTGCCGGCCGCCGAGCTCGAGCGGGCCAAGAACTACGTCGCGCTCTCCTACCCCGGCCAGTTCGAGACGACGCGCCAGATGGCGGCCCAGCTCGCCCAGCTCGTCGTCTACCGGCTGCCCGACGACTACTTCTCGACCTACGTCGCCAACATCCAGGCCGTGACCGCGGCCGACGTGCAGCGCGTGGCCGAGAAGTACATCACGCCCGGCCGCTTCGCCGTGGTCATCGTCGGCGACCGGAAGACGATCGAGCAGAAGGTCGAGGCGCTGAAGCTCGGGCCGATCCGCCAGCTCACCGTGGACGACGTCTTGAAGTGACGGCGTCCACGGACGCCCACGGACGTTTCACCACGAAGGCCACGAGGCCCACGAAGGGCTATCACGCGGCATTCCTTGCCCACGCACGGGGCCACAAAGGCACGGAGGTGAACCGGCGACCGTGTGGGGCGCCGGCCCCGACGGAAGGACACGAAAGCCGTCCGCCGGGGCGGTCGGCGCGGCCTCGGCCGGGACTGAGCCAGGCCCAGGCCGCCAGCCGGCGCCGCAACGGACACGCGCAAGAACGCGGCAACCACTCATCACGCGCTCTTGCGCGAGTCCGTTCCGGCGCCGGCGCGCCCGCAGGGCGCGCCGCCCGCCGCGATCGGTGATCGTTCCTCGTGGTCGTCGTGAGGCTTCGTGGTTTCCTCCGTGCGACACGAATGGCAGCGTGACACGCCTTCGTGCCCTCCATGCCAATGCAGCTTCGTGCCTTTGTGGTGACCGTACGTGGCCCGTCACGCGGGCCAACGGCGGCCGTAGACGAGGTCGTCGGCGAGGCGGAGGGAGCGCGCGAGCCAGGGCGCGCGGCGGATGAGGGCGCGCACGGCGTTGTGCCACCAGGTGTCGGGGTGCGAGAACGGGCACACGGCCATGCAGATCCCGCAGTCGGTGCCGACGCCGCGCCAGTAGCCGTAGCAGCGCTCGACGTCGGTCGGCCACTTCGGCACGCCCCGCACGGTCTCGCGCGCGCCGGCCGACAGCGCGCGTGAGGGACAGCACTCGGCGCACTTGCGGCAGCTCTCGCAGAAGCGCGCCGCGCCGAGCGACACCGGCGCCGCCGCGACGAGCGGCCGGTCCGTCGTCACGGCCCCGATGCGCACGCGCGTGCCGCGGCGATCCGCGATGAGCAGGTTGTGGCGGCCCAGCTCGCCGAGGCCGGCCTCGACCGCCAGCGGCACCAGCATCAGGTCGTAGTGCGCGTCGTAGTGGGCCTTCGCGCCCGCGCCGGCCGCCTCGAGCACCGCGGCGATCGTCTTCGCCACGACCGCCGCGCGGTAGTACTGCCGCGCCGACTCGCGCAGCACCGGCGCGCGCGGCGCCCGCCGCATCGCCTCGACGTCCATCTCCACCAGGAAGACCAGCGCCCACGCGTGCGGGAGGCGCACCTCGCGGCCGTAGTCGGCGTCGTGCCGCCCCTTGTGCGTGTAGACGACGGCCTCGTCCACCGCGGCGCAGCCGACGGCAACCGCGCCCAGCGCCCGCGCGAGGCTCTCGAGGATCGGCGTGGCGTCGCCCGCGGCGCGCACGAGCGGCGCCCAGGTCTCGACGACGGCCCGGTCGGGCGAGATCGTCTCGATGGCGGCGAAGTAGTCGCCGGCCTGGCCGCAGACGACCGCGTCGTAGTGGCGGCCGCCCGGCCGGCACAGTTCCGGCAGGGCGCGCAGCCGGTCGTCGACCGCGCGCAGCTCCGGCCGCCGCGCGTAGTAGTCGTCGTAGGCCGCCGTGCCCGCGACGCGCGCCGCGCGCGCGAACATCGTGTCGCGCTCGTCCACGCGCGAGGTGGGGCGGGGCGGGGCTGCCACGGGGCTTACTGTGACACAAGTGGGCGCTGGGCCGTGCGGGGCCGGGCTGAAGCCCGGCACTACCTACCGGTCGCCGTGAGCCGTGAGCCGTGAGCCCGGCGCCGTGAGTCGATCGGCCTACTCTCTCAGCAGGCTCGCCGGATCCACCCGGGCGGCGCGTCGGGCAGGTATCCAGCTCGCCGCGAGCGCGACGCCGGCAAGCAGCAGGATCACCGCCACGAACGTCGCCGGGTCCGTGGGGGCGACGCCGAAGAGGAACCGTGCGACGAAGCGGGAGGCCCAGGCCGACAGACCGAGGCCGATCGCCAGCCCGAGGGCCGTGGGCGCGAGGCTCTCGCCGAGCGCCAGGCGCGCCAGACTCCCCGACGACGCGCCAAGCGCGGCGCGCACCCCGAGCTCCCGTTCGCGGCGGGCCACGCTGAACGCCAGCGTGGCGTAGATGCCCACGCCCGCGACGGCAAGGGCGATGAGCCCGAACACCCCCAGCAACCGCGCCGCGAGCCGCTCGGGCGCGAGCGACCGCTCCACCACCGACGCCAGCGTCCCCACCCGGTAGAGCGGCACGCGCGGATCGAGGGCCTCCATCGCCGCCCGGACGACGGGCGCCATCGCGGCCGGCTCGCCCGCCGTGCGCACGGCGAGCGTCACGCGCGGCCTGGGCGCCTGCGTGATCGCCAGGTAGAAGAACGGCGATTGCGTCTCGGTCAGCGTCCGGTACTTCCCGTCGGGGACGACACCAATCACCTCGTAGCGCGGGCCGGGTTCGCGGAGCGGGACGCGCACGTGGCGCCCGAGGGCGTCACCCGTGGGCCACAGGCGCCGCGCCAGCGTCTCGTTGACGATGACGACCGGCGGCGCGTCGGCCCCGTCGCGGGCGTCGAACTCGCGGCCGCGCACCGGCGTCCCCAACGCGCGGAAGAACCCGGGGCCGACCACCGTGTAGGGCACCATCGTGGCATCCTCACCGCCCGGTGGCGGCCACGCGGCGTCGTCGCGCACGAGCGGGCGCGCGGTGGACCCGCCGCTCATGGGCACGATCTGGCCGAATCCCGCGGCCTCGACGCCGGGGATGGCGCGGACGCGCGAGACGGCGTCCGCGTAGAAGGCGCGCATCTGGTCGTGCGTATCGTGCGGCACCGCGAGGTTGACCGACACGAGCAGCACCCGATCGGCCTCGAACCCGGGATCAACGGCGAGCGCCGAGGCCATCGTGCGCAGGAAGAGCCCGGCGCCGACGAGCAGCACGAGCGACAGGGCCACCTGGCCGACCACCAGCGCGCGTTGCAGCCGAACGGGCCCGGCCGACGGGGCATGGGCGGTCGCGTCGGTGCGCAGGAGCGGCAGCACGTCCGTCCGCGAGACGGCGAGCGCCGGCACGAGGCCCGTCGCGAGCGCGGTGACAAGAGCCGCGGCCGCTGCGAAGACCAGGGTGCGCGCATCGAGCGCGATCACGACGCCGGGCGGCAGCGCCGCGGGGGGCGCGATCGCCATTAGCCCTGCGAGCGAAACGCGCGCCACGACCACGCCGGCGGCGGCGCCGACCGCGACGAGCAGGCCCGCCTCCGTCACGAGCTGTGTGACGAGACGTGTCCGCGTCGCGCCGATCGCGGCGCGCACCCCCAGCTCCCGCGCGCGCGACGCGGCGCGCGCGAGCAGGAGGCTCGCGACGTTGGCGCACGCGATGACCAGCACGCTGGCCACGACCGCGGCGAGCAGCGCCGCCACCGGCCAGCTCGCGCGGCGCTCGGCGGGATCGAACGTCGCGGCGCGCATCGGCACCAGCCGCAGGCTGCCGTCGCCGGCCCCCGGCGTCGCATGAGCCTCGCGCAGCCGCGGCATGAGCGCCTCCAGCGCCGCTTGGGCCGCGGCGCGCGACGTGCCGGCCGGCACGCGGCCGACGAGCGTGATCCAGATCTCGTCCGCGCTGCTCGATGTCCCAGTCGGGCTCCAGCCGCCGCATGGCGGCGAATGGCACCCACAAGTCGGCAGGGTCGTCCGCCGCGAGGCCGGTGAACCCGGACGGCGCGACGCCGACGACCTCGAAGCTCCGCCCGTTCAGCACGATCGTCCGGCCGACCGCCGCGGGGTCGCCTGCGAACCGGTTGCGCCAGCACCGCTCGCTCAGCACGGCCACCGCGCCCGCCGCGCCCGGCCGGTCGTCGGCGCGGGTGAGCGCGCGCCCATCGGACGCCTGCACACCCAGGACGTCGAAGAAGTTGCCGCTGACGACGTGCACGGCGACCGGCTCCGGGCTCGTCGCGCCGAGCCAGCCGCCGCTCACGCCCATCGCCGCGAGCGGCAGCGTCTGCTGCCCGTCACGGAGGTCGAGGTAGTCGGGATGCGAGAAGTGGTGGCGAGTCTCCTCCCTGTTCGCGTACACCGCGACGAGGCCGTCGGGGTTCGGCACGGGCAGCGGACGGAGCAGCAACGCGTCGACGACCGCGAACACCGCGACGTTGGCGCCGAGCCCCAGCGCGAGCGCGGTGATGGCCGCGGCGGTGACGACTGGCGTGCGCCAGAGCAGGCGCAGCGCGTAGCGGACGTCGGCGATCCAGGCAGTCATGCGTTCGCTCCTCGTGTGTGCGCGTCGATCGCTCCGGCGCCGGTTGCGCGGCCCGGCGCGGCCGTGGAGGCGCAGCCGCTCCACCGCGTGCAGCCGCAGGCACTCGAGCGCCAGGCCCGCGAGGCCGGCCACGAACCACGCGCCGAGCGCGGCGCGGCCGACGCGCCGGGTCGCGCGCGCGCGCCGCGCGCGGCACGCGTGCCGCCAGTCGAGCGCCGCGGGATCGAACATCGTCGCGCGCCCGCGCGTCGGGACGAGCCGGCGGACCAGGGCGACCCAGCGGTCGTCATGCATGCGTCCACCCTTTCCGCGGCTGGGCCTGGATGGCCGCGGCGTAGAAGTCCCGCGTGTCCGTCCAGGCCCGGCGGCCGGCCGGCGCCATGCGATAGCGGCGCTCCTTCAGGATCTGGCCCTGCACGACCGTCTGCTCGTACCACCCCTCCACCATGCCGGCCTCCTCGAGCCTCGCCATCATCTGGTAGAAGGCGGGCGCGGACCGGCGGGCGCCGTAGCGGCGGAGCTCGGCGCGAATCGCCCGTCCGAGGCGCTCGCCTTCCTGCAGCGAGGTGAGCACGAGGAACTGCAGGTGCGTGATGTCGGGCAGCCGTCTCGTTGACATAATGCGGCGTTATCTCACTAGGCATGAGACGGAGGCGAAGGCCAGACGGTTGATCGCGCCCCCTGACCTCGCGCGGTGTAAGATGCCCCCCTCAGGAGGTTGCCCTTATGCGAGCCCGCTTCATCGCCGTCGCCTCCGCCGCCGCGCTCGTCCTGGTCGCTCTGGTCGCCGGCCAGGCCCGCATGGACGCGGCTGCCACATACCTCACGCCGCCCCAGGTCATCGTCGACATCCTGGACGCGCCGCCGCTGCCGGGCGCGATGCTCAGCCCGGCCCGCGACACGGTCGCGCTGCTCGATCGGCGCAGCATGCCGTCGATCAGGGAGCTGGCGCAGCCGATGTACCGGCTGGCCGGCTACCGGGTCAACCCGCGGACCAACGGCCCGCAGCGCCCGTCCACGCTCGTCGGCATCACGCTCGAGAACCTGAAGACGGGCGCGCGGGCCAGGGTGGCGACGCCCGCGGACTCCACGCTGAGCTGGGTCGCCTTCTCGCCCGACGGGACGATGCTGGCGTTCACGGCGACCGTCGCCGACGGCATCCAGCTGTGGATCGCCGACCCGGCCACGGGCCGGGCGAAGGCCGTGACGACGGCGTCGCTCAACGGCGCCGCCGGCTCGCCGTACGGCAACCGCGGCGCGCCGTGCGCGTGGCTCGACGACAGCCGGACGCTGCTGTGCCGCTTCGTGCCCGACGGCCGCGGCGCGCCGCCGGCCGAGCCCGAGGTGCCGGCCGGCCCCAACGTGATGGAGAACCTCGGCAAGACCGCGCCGGTCCGCACCTACGAGGACCTGCTGCAGAACCCGCACGACGAGGCGCTCTACGAGTACTACTTCACCAGCCAGCTGGCGTTCGTGGACGCGGCGAGCGGACGGAAGACGCCGATCGGCCGGCCGGCGATCTTCGACGAGGTGCGCGCGTCGCCGAACGGCGCGTTCGTGCTCGTCGAGCGCATCAAGCGGCCGTTCTCGTATCTGGTGGTCGCCGGCGACTTCCCGCGCGACGTCGAGGTGTGGAACCGCCGCGGCGAGGTCGCGCGCGCGATTGCGAGCCTGCCGCTCGCCGACGTCGTGCCGATCGGCGGCGTGCTGCCCGGGCCGCGCGCGTACGAGTGGAAGCCGACCGAGCCGGCCACGCTCGTCTGGGCCGAGGCGCTCGACGGCGGCAACCCGCGCGCGAAGGCGCCCTTCCGCGACAAGCTGATGACGCTCAAGGCGCCCTTCACCGGCGCGCCGGCCGAGCTGCTGCAGACCGAGTACCGCTACCGCGGCACGATGTGGACCGATCAGGGGTCCGCGCTCGTGACCGAGTACGACCGGCCGCGGCGCTGGACCCGCACGTGGCTGCTCGACGCCACGCTGGCCGGCGAGAAGCGGCTGGTCTGGGACCGCAGCGCCGAGGACCGGTACGGCGATCCGGGCCGGCCCCTGTCGCGCCCCGGCGCCGACACGGTCCTGCAGCACGGCACGTCCATCTACCTCACCGCCGCGGGCGCGTCGCCCGAGGGCGATCGCCCCTTCCTCGACCGCTTCGACCTGAAGACGCTGAAGGCGACGCGGCTCTTCCGCACCGACGAGAAGAGCTACGAAACGGTGGTGGGCCTGCTGACCGACGACGGCGCGTCCGTGCTGACGCGGCGCGAGTCGCCGGCCGACCCGCCGAACTACTTCGTGCGCAACACGGCGAGCGGCGCGCTGAAGGCGGTGACCGATTTCAAGGACCCGGCGCCGGAGCTGCGCGGCATCACCAAGCAGCTCGTCACCTACACGCGCAAGGACGGGGTGAAGCTGTCGGGCACGATCTACCTGCCGCCGGGCTACCAGCCGGGCATGCGGCTGCCGATGTTCGTGTGGGCCTACCCGCGCGAGTTCACCGACCCCAACGCGGCCAGCCAGGTCGTCGGGTCGGCCAACCGCTTCACGACGATCAGCGGCCCGTCGCACCTGCTGCTGCTCACGCAGGGCTACGCGATTTTCGACGGCCCGACGATGCCGATCGTCGGCCAGGGCGAGACGGCCAACGACACCTACGTGGAGCAGCTCGTCGCGAGCGCCCAGGCCGCCGTGGACAAGGCGGTGGAGATGGGCATCGCCGACCGCGACCGCGTCGGGATCGGCGGCCACAGCTACGGCGCCTTCATGACGGCCAACCTGCTCGCCCACTCGCGCATCTTCCGCGCGGGCATCGCGCGCAGCGGCGCCTACAACCGCACGCTCACGCCGTTCGGCTTCCAGAACGAGATGCGGACCTTCTGGGAGGCCAAATCGGTCTACGAGAACATGTCGCCGTTCTTCTACGCGGATCGGATCAAGGACCCGATCCTGCTCATCCACGGCGAGAAGGACGACAACTCGGGGACCTTCCCGAT
Organism: uncultured Acidobacteriota bacterium; assembly: GCA_963812185.1. Classification (GTDB taxonomy): domain Bacteria; phylum Acidobacteriota; class Vicinamibacteria; order Vicinamibacterales; family JAHECP01; genus JAHECP01. The sequence goes on along the minus strand of CAWEUE010000004.1, from coordinate 97,464 downwards.
CCAGTCCGAGCGCATGTACATGGCGCTCAAGGGGCACGGCGCGACCGTCCGCTACGTGACGCTGCCCGACGAGGCGCACGGCTACGTGGGCCGCGAGTCGGTGCTCGACACGGTCGCCGAGATGCTCAACTGGCTCGACACCTACGTGAAGCACGCGAAGCCGCGATGACGATCGCCGCGCTGCTCGAGAACAATCGCGCCTGGGCGGCGGGGTGCCGGACGGCCGATCCGGCCTTCTTCGAGCGCCTCGTCGCCCAGCAGGCGCCCGACTACCTGTGGATCGGCTGCGCGGACAGCCGGGTGCCGGCCAACCAGATCGTCGGCCTGCCGCCGGGCGAGATGTTCGTGCACCGGAACATCGCCAACGTCGTGCCGCCGCGCGACGCCAACGCGCTCTCGGTCCTCCAGTTCGCCGTGGAGACGCTCGGGGTCGACCACGTCATCGTCTGCGGGCACTACCGGTGCGGCGGCGTGCGCGCCGCGCTCGGGCCGGCGGTCGCGCCGCCGCTCGAGCGCTGGCTCCGCCACGTGCGGGCCGTGCGGCGCGCGCACGCCGCCGAGCTGGCGGCGCTCGCGAGCGACGAGGAGCGCTGGCACCGGCTCTGCGAGCTGAACGTCGCGGCGCAGGTCCGCGCGGTCGCCCGCACCGCTGTCGTCCGCCGCGCCTGGCGGAAGGGCCGGCGCCTGGCGGTGCATGGCTGGATCTACGACCTCCGGGACGGCCTGCTCCACGACCTCGGCGTGACACAGGAGGCCTCGGGCCCCGGGCCTCAGGCTGCAGGAAGAGCTTCCCGTCGTGGCCCGAAGCCTGTAGCCTGAAGCCTGCAGCCCGCGTTCCGCTCTTCGAGATGCCCAGACCGCTCCTTCGCCGCGTGACCGCCACGGTCGCCGCGCTCGCGGCCGTCTCCCTGGGCGCCTTCGCGCTGACGCGCGCGCAGCCGGCCGGGCCGCGGCCCGAGCTGCGCTGGGGCGGCGACGCCGAGGGCGGCGCGCCGTTCGTCGAGGCCGACCCGAACGATCCGTCCCGCCTCGAGGGCTTCGACGTCGAGATCGCGGACGAGATCGCGCGCGGCCTCGGCCGCACGCCCCGCTTCGTGCAGGTGGCCTGGGAGTCGATCGACCAGTCGGTCGCGCGCGGCGACTTCGACATCGGCATGAGCGGCGTCGAGGACACGCCGGGCCGCCGGGCGCGCTACGCCTGCACCCTTCCCTACTTCGAGTTCCGCGAGGTGCTCACGGTCCGCGCCGCCGACGCCGACCGTTTCCGCTCGCTCGCCGACCTTCGGGGCCGCCGCGTCGGCACCCTCGGCTCCACGATGGCCTACGAGCTGCTGAAGCAGGCCGCGGCGCGCTACGGGTTCACCGCCGTGTCCTACGACGACGACGTCCATCCGTACACGGACGTGGTGAACGGCCGGCTCGACGGCGTCGTGCTGGATCACGTGATCGCGGCGCGCGCGATGCGCCGCGTTTCCGGCCTGGTGACCCAGCCCGAGGCCCTGGCCATCGGCCACTACATCGGCGTGCTGGCGCCGGGCCACGAGGCGCTGCGGGACCGGATCGACCAGGTGCTCCTCGACCGGATGCGCGACGGCACGCTCGAGCACATCTTCCGGCGGTGGAACGTGTGGGACGCCGAGCAGGCGCGCTTCGAGGCCGGCCTCATCGCGCGCGGCGGGCGCCCGGAGAGCGAGGCGGGCGGCGCGGCGGCCGCCCGCACGGCGGCCGGGGCGGTGCGCCGGTACCTGCCGGCGCTGGTGCGCGCCGCGGGCGTCACCGTGGTCATCTCGTGCACGGCGATGGCGCTCGCGGTCCTGCTGGGCGTCCTCATCGCGAGCGGCCGGGTGTACGGCGACGCCGTGTCGCGCGCGCTCCTCACGGCCTACGTCGAGGTCATGCGCGGGACGCCCGTGCTGCTGCAGCTCTACGTGCTCTACTACGGCTTCGCGGCCGTCGTCCGACTGCCGGCGCTCACGGCGGCCATCGTCGGGCTCGCGCTCAACTACGCGGCGTACGAGAGCGAGATCTACCGCGGCGCGCTCGAGGCCGTGCCGCGGGGCCAGCTCGAGGCGGCGCGCACGCTCGGGCTGAGCGAGAGCCAGGTCATGCGGCTGGTGCGCGGCCCGCAGGCGTTCCGCCTGGCGCTCGCGCCGATGATCAACGACTTCGTGGCGCTCTTCAAGGACTCGTCGCTCGTCTCGGTGATCACCGTCGTCGAGCTGACGAAGCAGACGTCGATCTTCGCGTCGAACAGCGGGAGCTGGCTGGTGCCGGGCCTGCTGTGCGGCGCGCTGTATCTCGTGCTCTCGCTGCCGCTCGGGCACCTCGGACGGCGGCTGGAGGGGCGGTGGAAGGCGCCCACCGCATGAGCGCCGCGCTGCTCGACGTCGGCGGCCTCCGGGTGACCCGCGGCGCGCGCGAGGTGCTGCGGGGCGTCCGGTTCTCCGCCGCGCGCGGCGAGGTGGTGGCGCTGATGGGCCTCTCGGGCGGGGGCAAGACGACCACCCTCCGGACGATCGTCGCGCTCGAGCCCTTCGACGCGGGCACGATCGAGGTCGACGGCGTGACGCTGCGGCCGGGACCGATCCCGAGCGAGTCGCGCCTCCGCGAGCTCCGGCAGCGGGTGGGCATGGTGTTCCAGCACCATCACCTGTTCGATCACCTGAACGCGACCGAGAACGTCGTGCTGGCCCCCGTGCACGCCTTCGGCGTCGCGCGGGCCGACGCGGAGCAGCGGGCCGCCGCGCTGCTCGAGTCGCTCGGGGTCGGCGCCCGGGTACGCGCCCTGCCGCGGGAGCTGTCGGGCGGCGAGGCGCAGCGGGTGGCCATCGCGCGGGCGCTCGCCACCGACCCGCCCCTCCTGCTGCTCGACGAGCCCACCGCGTCGCTCGACCCGGGGCGTCGCCTGGAGCTCGGCGCGACCCTGCGCGAGCTCGCCCGCGCGGGCCGGGGGCTGGTCGTCACGACGCACGACGTGGCGTTCGCGCAGGCGTGCGCCGACCGCGCCGTCATCCTCGCCGGCGGCGAGGTCGTCGAGGAGGGCGCGGCGCCCGCCGTGCTCGCGCACCCGTCCCATCCGGCCACGCGCGAGTTCCTGCGGTCGGACGAGGCGCGAGGTTGACTATATGATGGGCCGCATGACAACCGCCCCTCGCCTCGCCGCGCTCGCCGTCCTGGCCGCCGCCCTCGCCACCGCCGCGCCCGCCGCGGCCGACACGTATCCGCGCCAGCCGGGCGTCGACGTCCAGCACTACGAGTTCCAGCTGACGCTCTCGGACGCCACCGACGAGATCCAGGGCCGCGCCACCGTGGACGTCCGGTTCGTCCGGGCCGGCGTCGCGACGGTCGAGCTCGACCTGGTGAACGCGGCGGGACGGACCGACGGCCGCGGCATGACCGTCGCCGGCGTCACCTCGGACGGCGCGCCGGTCGCGTTCGCCCACGCGGGCGACCGCCTGCGCCTGACGCTGGCGGCGCCGCCGGCCGCCGGGGAGCGGCGCCGGTTCACGATCGCCTACCACGGCATCCCGGCCACGGGCCTGCTGATCGGCCCGAACCGCCATGGCGACCGGACCTTCTTCAGCGACGACTGGCCCGACAAGGCGCGGAACTGGCTGCCGACCGTCGACCACATCTCCGACAAGGCGACCTGCGACTTCGTCGTCACCGCGCCGGCGCACTACCAGGTCGTCTCGAACGGCCGGCTGGTCGAGGAGTCGGACCTCCCCGGCGGCCTGCGGCTCACCCACTGGCGCGAGGCGGTGCCGCTGGCGCCGTGGCTGTACACGCTGGGCGTGGCGCGCTTCGCCGTCGACCGGACGGACGCGTTCGAGGACCGGCCGATCCAGACCTGGGTCTACCCGCAGGACCGCGACGCCGGCTTCCGCGACTTCGCCGGCACGACCCGTGAAGTGCTGGACTTCTTCTCCCGCCGCATCGGCCCGTTCGACTACGAGAAGCTCGCCAACGTGCAGTCACGCGCCGTCAGCGGCGGCATGGAGGCGGCGAGCGCCATCATGTACGCCGAGAACCTCGTGACGGGCGACCGCGGCGTCCGGCTCCGGAATGTCGTCATCCACGAGATCGCGCACCAGTGGTGGGGCGACGCCGTGACCGAGAAGGACTGGGACGACGTGTGGCTGAGCGAGGGGTTCGCGACCTACTTCACGCTGCTGTTCATCGAGCACGAGTACGGGCGCGACGCGTTCCTCGCCGGGCTGGACGACAGCCAGAACCGCGTGCGCGCGTTCGACGCGGAGCACCCCGACTACCACATCGTGCACGACGACCTGGCCGACATGCGGCAGGTCACCACCGGCCAGATCTATCAGAAGGGCAGCTGGACGCTGCACATGCTGCGCGGCCTGGTCGGCGAGGAGGCCTTCTGGGCCGGCATCCGGGCGTACTACCGCCGCTACCGCGACGGGAACGCGACGACCGACGACTTCCGCCGGGAGATGGAGGAGGCCTCGGGCCAGCCGCTCGACTGGTTCTTCCGCCAGTGGCTGCACCGGGGCGGCTCGCCGAAAGTCGAGGGGAGCTGGCGGTACGACGCGGCCGCCGGCGCCGTCGAGATCGAGCTCGCCCAGACGCAGCCGGGCGAGCCGTTCGACCTGCCGATCGAGGTGGGTCTGGACCTGGGCGGCCGCACGCCGGCCGTCGAGCGCGTGCGGCTGACCGGGGCGCGCCAGCGCTTCAGCCTCCCCGCCGCCGCCGAGCCGCGATTGGTCACGCTCGACCCGCACCGGTGGGTCCTGATGGACGCCACGTTCGTCAGGCGGTGACCTGACCGCCGTGCGCGGCCGAGAGGTGGCCCAGGTCTACGACCTGGGCGACACGGGCACAGGTCAAAGACCTGTGCCACCCACAGTGTGGGGCGAAGCCCCCCGCCCGCGAACGAGCGCCAGCGAGTGAGCCGCCGGAGCGGCCGCCTTCGCGGCCGCACGAGATCGACGGGCCGCTACGGCGAGCCACGCCGGAGCCTTGGCGGAGGCGGGAGTGGGGCGCGAGGGGCCCCACGAGCGACGGCGTAGGGGGGTCCGCGGGGGCGAAGCCCCCCCGCCCGCGAACGAGCGCCAGCGAGTGAGCCGCCGGAGCGGAGTGGGGCGCGAGGGGCCCCACGAGCGACGGCGTAGGGGGGTCCGCGGGGGCGAAGCCCCCCGGGCCTAAGAAAGACTCGCCGGGCGCTCCGGTGCGCCCGGCGATGATGGTGTGGTGGAATCGATCGCCACCGTCGTTGACGGGGCTAGGAACCCCAGACGGCCTTTGACTGAAAAGAGGTGTTCTCGGCGATCGACCAGAGGGGCTGTGGCAAACGCACCCCCTTTCCGAAACACGACCGAACTCCAGCGAGCTCGCTGCCGGCCCTCTCGGGAGCCGGCCCCCACGAGCGGTCAGACTGCCGGGCCGTGGCTCGCGCGGCCCCGGACAGCGCCGCCGACCGACCGACGTCATCAGTGGCCTCGTCCCACATCCCGACGAGCGGCCCGAGACAGCTCTCGATTGAGGGCCGGGCAGAGTCCGCCCACATAACGGGGCGGGGCCGCTCGAACCACGAGATCCGCGTCGGCGAGAAGTTGTGGGCAGGTCGGTGAGCCATGATGTCTTCTTCATGAGCAAGACTACGGCCAGTCTTCAGCCAGTGACTAAGAGTCCCAATAAGGCTCACAACGAGAGTAACTTAGGCATCCTATCGGTCGCTTGTGTCATATTAAACGCCCTAAGTGACTGTGCAGAATTGACACTTCAGCTTAGCCGCAAGGGCCATTATACGCCGATAAACTGTTTAATGTCATATAGTTACATGGATATGTTCTGTATTGAACACATATGATGCATAGTGATACGCCCAACACAGGTCCATTACGGGACATTAGGCGAGAGCTCTAAGTTCATTGGATGCGCCTGGACGTGGCGCAGGACGGCACAAGACGGTACAAAAGGAACCGCCAGGTGTATCTCGCACACCTGGCGGTTCGGTGTCATCTGAAGGCGGTGACGACGGCCGGGCTCAACTCACGCGCTCGCTCCAGACGGCCTTGGAGTGCAACCCGCCATTACCAATGAAAGACCACGGCGCGTCCATGAGTGCCCCCCGTGCAAAGGATGCGGTCGTCCCGATCAGAATCCGATCAGGCTGTTGCCCCACACGATGTTGTCGCCGTCGCGGAGCAGGTTGCCCCAGACAATGTTGTCGTCGTAGAGGTTGCCCCACACGATGTTGTCGACGCCGCCGTCGCCGGCAAACAGGTTCCCCCAGACGATGTTGTCGCCGTCGCGGGAACCGATGAGTGCGTTGCCCCAGACGATGTTGCTGCCCCAGACGATGTTGTTGCCCCAGACGATGTTGTCGTCGGAGCGGCTCACCGTCCCCCAGACGATGTTGTCGCCGCCGCGGAGGAAGGTCCCCCACACGATGTTGTCGCCGCCGCGGGCGAACGTCCCCCAAACGATGTTGTCGTCCACGCGGGCGAAGGTGCCCCAGACGATGTTGTCGCGCTGCTCGGTGTCGTAGCGCGAGCCCCACACCGCCAGGTTGCCCCACACGATGTTGTCGCCGTCGTCGCGGGCGAAGTTGCCCCAGACGATGTTGTCGTCACTGGCGCGGCCGACCGTGCCCCACACGATGTTGTCGTCGTAGGGCAGGCCGTTGGCGAACATGTCGCCGGGCAGCGCCGACACGAAGTAGTTGCCCCAGACGATGTTCTGCGACCAGGCCTCGTCCGTGTTGCCGAACGGCGTCGCCAGCGTCACGTTGCCGACCACCCAGCCGTCGGCGAGGGAATCGGTGTCGATCGCCTGCGCCAGCGCGATGGCGCCGGCGGCGTTCACCTCGCCCGTGCCCTGCGTCAGGGCGTCGAGCGGCTGGCCGTTCCCGTCGCCGAGCGGGATCGCCGTGTACTCGAGCACCGCCTTGATGGCGTTCGGCGGCAGGTCGGGGTTCGCCTGCAGCACCAGCGCGACGATGCCGGTCGCCGCCGCGGCGGCCATGCTGGTGCCGCTCAGCTTCGCGAGATCGGTCAACTTCGGGAAGTCCGCGTCCTGGAACCGCAGCTCCGGGTAGAGGGTGAACAGGTTCGCGGTCTTCGAGGCGCGGCTGACTTCCCCGACGCCCGGCGCCACGAGGTCCGGCTTCGCGAAGCCGTCGACCCAGGTCGGCCCGCGGGAGCTGAACGGCGCCACGGAGTCGTCGCCGCGCGTCAGCGTGCTGTTCTGATCGACGGCGCCCACGGTGATGGCCGACGGCGCGTTGCCCGGCGAGGTGAGGCCGCCGTACCCGGCCTGGTTCGTGCCGGGGTTCATGCCGAAGTTGCCGGCCGACGCCACGACGACGATTCCGGCCGCGTGCGCCGCCTCGACCGCCTGGACCAGCGGGTCGCTCGCGGCCGACTCGAAGATCGGGTGGCCGAGCGAGAGGTTGATGACGTCGATGTCCAGATCTTCCTTGTGCTGAATGGCGAACTCGATGGCCTGGATGACGCGGGTGGTGGTCCCGTTGCCGTCATGGTCGAGCACCTTGAGGCCGATGAGGTGGACGTCGGGCGCCATCCCCTGGTACTTGCCGGCGCCATTGCCGTCGTTGGCGATCATGCTCGCCACGAAGGTGCCGTGGCCGTAGTCGTCGTAAGGGCTGGTGTAGACCGGCTCGTCGCCCTGGGTGAAGTCCACGAACGCCGAGAGGTCGAACGCCAGGTTCGAGCCGGGCTCGATGCCGGAGTCGATGACCGCCACGCCCACGCCGCGGCCGGTCGGCGCGAAGCCGTCCAGGCCCTGCAGCTGGCGCAACTGGCCGGTCTTGATCGGTTCGAGCGTCGGCGCGCCGGCGCGGGCCGCCTTCGCCTTCGCCTTGCGGGTCGCCTTTGCCGCCGCCTGGCGGGCCGTCCGGGTCGCCTTCCGGCCGTGCAGGAGCTCCCGCTTCGTGGCCGCCGCGACGGCCTGCTTGAGAATCCTTGGTCTTCGTGACCTTGACGCGACCCGCCGCCCCGTCGGCCCGGACCTGGGCGTCCACCGACACCGACTCGACGGCCGGATCGTTGGCCAGCGCCAGCAGGTCCTCGCCGTGCACGACCGCGCTGAGCGCGCCGACTTCCGGATGCTCCTCGGTCACCACGTCGCCGTGGGCCTCGAGGGCCAGGCGCAGCGTCGCTCGCTGGCCGTCCTTGGTCCGGATGATGACGCGCTCGGGCCGCGGCGTCCTCGACAGGGACTCACGGAGCCTCTGATCCAGCTTCTGGACCTGATCCGAAGGCACCGTGCCCGCCGTCTGGGCCGAAACCGGCGCGACCGCCACCGTGAGGGCGAGCGCTCCAGCGAGGGGGAGGAGGGATCGACGGCACTTCATGACCCGCTCGCGAAGCAAGACGACCGCCAGATCGCTGGCGATTTGAGAATGTCTCGTAAGATATTAATGAGTATGGACTTATACCGTATGACCAGCGCCTGGCGTCAACCCGCAGGGATCGGCATGTGTTCAACAACGTGCCACGCGACGAGCCCCTGAAGACTAATCTCCTGCCTAAGTGGCTGCGAAATATACCAATTAAGGTCGTGTGTCAGATAGCTACACTCGGCTGGCTCGAGGTGTTTCACAAGCGCAATGGGGGCGGTCCGTACAAGGGGAATCGCCGGGCGCGCACCGCGCACCCGGCGATTCGGGACGACTCGAGAGGGATGGTTCAGTGTCCGCCGGCTTAGTTTACCCGCTGGCTCCAGACGGCCTTCGACCGCAGCCAGTCTTCCTTGACGATGGACCAGAGCGCCTGGTCGAGATACGTGCCGTTGCGCAGGAATGACTTGCGCAAGACGCCCTCCTTGATTGCGCCGACTTTGACCAGCGCGCCGTTGCCACGCCCGTTCTGCACGGCGGCCCGCGCCTCGAGCCGATGGACGTCGACCGTGCCGAACACGAAGTCGATGACCATGCGCGCCCCTTCGGTGAACAGCCCCGTGCCCCAGTAGGCGCTGCCGAGGGCGAAGCCCCACTCGGCCGTCTGGAACGTGGGATCGAGCTGCCGGACCTGGAAGATGCCGACGGCGTGCTGCATGCCCTCGGGCACGATGCCGAAGCAGATGTACTGCCCGGCCTGCCGCTGGCGCTGCGTCCAGAGGATGAACCGCTCGAACCCGGCCACGGTGGTGGGCGGCGGCGAGATGAAGCGCTCGACCTCCTCGGTCTTCAGCATCGCGAGAAGTGTCGGCGCGTCGGAGAGACGCAGCTCCCGGAGAGTCAACTTGCGACCCGTCATCACCGGCAGCGCCTGTCGCCAGTCGGTGTTGACGCTCTCCGCCTCCGGGAACCGCGGAGCCAGGACGGTCTCCCGAACCGGCTCGAGGTGGGTCAAGGTCTGCATGGCTGTCCTCGTCTCCATCTTGAAATCCGGTTAGAAGCCCACGACGGAGTTGCCCCACACGACATTGTCTCCGCGGCCCCTGGCGAACAGGTTGCCCCACACGACGTTGTCTCTGGCGAGGTTGCCCCACACGATGTTGTCGACGTCACCGTCCCACCTGAGGAGGTTGCCCCACACGATGTTGTCGCGGTCGCGCGTGCCGAGCAGCATGTTGCCCCACACGACGTTGTCGGCCCAGGCGATGTTGTTGCCCCAGACGATGTTGTCACCGTCGCGGGCCACGCTCCCCCACACGATGTTGTCGCCGCCGCGGAGGAAGCTGCCCCAGACGATGTTGTCGCCGCGCCGGTCGAAGCTGCCCCAGACGATGTTGTCGCCGAGGCGGGCGAAGGTGCCCCAGACGATGTTGTCGCGCTGCTGCGTGTCGTAGCGCGAGCCCCACACCGCCAGGTTGCCCCACACGATGTTGTCGCCGTCGCGGCGGAACGTGCCCCAGACGATGTTGTCGTCCGCGCTGCGGCCGAGCGTGCCCCACACGATGTTGTCGCGGTAGGGCAGGCCGTTGGCGAAGAGCGCCGCCGGCAGACCGCTCACGAAGTAGTTGCCCCAGACGATGTTCTGGGCCCAGGGCTCGTCGGAACGGCCGAACCGGCTCGAGAGGCGCACGTCGCCCACCACCCAGCCGTCGGCGTAGGCGGGATCGACGTCAATCGCCTTCGCCAGCTCGATGGCGCCAACCGCGTTCGCCTCGCCGGCGCCCTGCGTCAGCGCGTCGAGCGGCTGGCCGTTCTGGTCGCCCAGCGGGGTCGCGGTGTACTCGAGCACCGCCTTGACGGCGTTCGGCGGGAGCTCGGGGTTGGCCTCCATCACCAGGGCCGCGATGCCCGACGCCGCCGCGGCGGCCATGCTCGTGCCGCTCAGCTTCGCGAGATCGTCCAGTCGGACGCGCCGCGCGTCGTGGTACCTGGTCTCGGGGAAGGCCTTGGCGAGCGAGGCCCCATCCGAGAGCCGGCTGACCTCGCCGACGCCGGGCGCCACGAAGTCCGGCTTCGCGAAGCCGTCGATCCAGGTCGGCCCGCGCGAGCTGAAGGGCGCCACGGTGTCGTCGCCGCGCTGCACGGAGTTCTTCTGGTCCACCGCGCCCACGGTAATCGCGGACGGCGCGTTGCCCGGCGACGTGATGCCGCCGTAGCCGACCTGGTTCGTCGTCGGGTCCATGCCGAAGTTGCCGGCCGACACCACGACGACGATGCCGGCCGCGTGGGCCTCCTCGACCGCGATCACCAGCGGGTCGGTGGCCGCCGACTCGAAGATCGGGTGGCCGAGCGACAGGTTGATGATGTCGATGCCGAGCGTGTCCTTCTGGTCGATCGCGAACTCGATCGCGCGCACGACGTCGCTCGTGTGCCCGCTCCCGCTGCCGTCCAGCACCTTGAGGCCGATGAGCCGGACGTCAGGCGCCATCCCCTGGTACTTGGGGCCGCCCTTGCCGTTGTTGCCGATCATGCTGGCCACGAACGTGCCGTGGCCGTAGTCGTCGTAGGGGCGGGTGTAGACCGGGTCGGGGCCCTGCGTGAAGTCCACGAACGCCGTCACGTCGAGCTGGAGCTCGTTGACGTCCGGATCGATGCCGGAGTCGATCACGGCCACGCCGACGCCGCGGCCTGTGGGCGACACGCCGTCGAGGCCCTGCAGCCGGCGCAGCAGGCCGGTCGGGATCCCCTTGGACGGCTTCACCCGGGCGGCCTTGGCCACCGCCTTCGCGTGCCGCGCGAGCCTGGCCGCCTCCTGGCGCTGGGCGTGGAGAATCGCGCGGTCCGTCTTCGCGTCCTGCTTCTGGACGACGGCCGGCTTCGGCGCCTTCTTGACCTTGACCTTGCCCTTGGCCTTGCCCCACGCGCCGTCCGCCCGCACGTCGGCGTCAGTCGACACCGACTCGACCGACGGGTCGTTGGCGAGCGCCAGCAGGTCCTCGCCGTGCACGACCGCGCTCAGCGCGCCGACTTCCGGGTAGTCCCCGGTCACCACGTCGCCGTGGGCCTGCAGGGCCAAACGCAGGGCGGCTCGCCGGCCGTCCTTCGTCCGGATAATCACGCGCTCGGGCCGCGGCGTCTTCGCGAGCGATTCACGCAGCTGCTTGTCCAGCTTCTGAATCTGATCGGAAGGGCGGGCACCAGTGGTTTGGGCCATTCCCGGCACGGTCGCCAACAGCAGGGCGACCGTTCCAGCGAGAGTGGTGAGGAACCGGAGGTTCTTCATGACACCCCGTGACGTGCAAGGACGCCGCCACTACGCCCCAGACCGGGATATTCATTGTAACAAGTTCATATTAAAAGGCTTAAACCACTGTAGCGGTCCATTTTCGTATCTGTGATCGCAGGTGAGTGTGTTCTATATCGCGATAAGCGATATGACACGAGAGTGCATATGTCTGCAACTAATTGATAATTAATTAGTTAACTGTGTGTTCCTTTACATGACAACGCGTGCGTCTGAAACCGTCGCCACTTCAGGTCGCCGCCAACCGGCCTGAGCCCGCAAATTGCGGCACATAAACTATTGCAAATAAACGTATTACATTATTGAAACGACACCGCTGAGGCCGCCAAAATGCTCCTTCTCGTGTGCCGTTGTTGTACAGACCGGCCCGGGCTCCCTGCGCCGCAAGCTCCTGAGGACAGGCCCGGTTGATTCCCACCGCGGACCGAGCTATCGTCCAGACGAGCGTTCCCGCCGCCCCTCGCGGGCGCCTTCCAGGAGATCCCGCCCATGACCGCGTCCGCCCGCCGCCTCGCCGCCGCCGCGCTCGTCGTCGCCGTCACTGTCACCGCCGCGCTCGCGGCCGCCGACGCGCCCTCGCTCGACGACCTCGTCGCCGGCGTCACCTGGCGGAACCTGGGCCCGTTCCGGGCCGGCGGCTGGGTGTCCGACATCGCCGTGCCCGACGCCCCCGCCCGGGCGCACCTGTACACCTTCTATGTCGCGACGCGCAGCGGCGGCCTGTGGAAGACGGTGAACAACGGCACGACCTTCGAGCCGATCTTCGACGGCCAGGCGGTCGCCTCGATTGGCGCGGTCGCCGTGGCGCCGTCCAACGGCGACATCGTCTGGGTGGGCACGGGCGACCCGGCCAGCGCGCGCAGCTCCTACTGGGGCGACGGCGTGTACAAGTCGGCCGACGGCGGCCGCACGTGGCGGCACATGGGCCTCGACGACACCCAGCACATCGCGCGGATCGTGATCGACCCGCGGAACCCCGACGTCGTGTACGTGGCCGCGCTCGGGCACCTCTACTCGTTCAACGAGGCGCGCGGCGTCTTCAAGACGGCCGACGGCGGGCGCACCTGGCGCAAGGTCCTCGATCTCGGCGACCGGGTCGGCGTCGTGGATCTCGTGATGCGCCGCGACCGGCCGGGGACGCTCTACGCGGCCGCCTACGAGAAGCAGCGGCTGCCGTGGACCTTCGAGGAGAGCGGCCCGGGCAGCGGCATCTACGAGACGACCGACGGCGGCGCGAAGTGGACGCGCCTCGCCGGCGGGCTGCCCACCGGCAAGATCGGCCGGATCGGCCTCGCGCTCTACCAGCAGCAGCCCGACATCCTGTACGCCATCGTCGAGAACGCCAACCCCCGGCCGGCCACCGGGGCGGAGACCCAGGCCGACCGCCCGCGCGGGCGCGATCCGCAGGCACGCGGCGAGGTCTACCGGACCGACGACGGCGGGCGCACGTGGCACAAGCGGAGCCCGGACGACGTGAGCGTCGGCGGCAAGGCGATGTACTCGTTCAACCAGATCCGGGTGAGCCCGGCCGACCCCGACCGCATCTACGTGACGAGCGACAGCGTCGCGAACTCGTCGGACGGCGGGCGCACGTGGAAGGACCTGCAGTGGCCGCCCCAGGCGTTCTTCCCGAAGATGTTCGGCGACGTGCGCGCGATGTGGATCGACCCGCAGGACGCCGACCGCATCATCCTGGGCAGCGACGGCGGCGTGCAGCTGTCCTACGACGGCGGGAAGACGTCGGACTTCTACGACAACCTGCCGCTCGGCGAGATCTACGGCATCAGCGTGGACATGGACGACCCATACCACGTCTACGCCGGCCTGCAGGATCACGAGAACTGGAAGGGCCCGAGCGAGAGCTGGGCGGGCGCGATCACGCTCGAGGACTGGATCACGGTCGGCGAGGGCGACGGGATGTACACGCGGGTGGACCCGACCGACAGCCGCTGGCTCTACACCACCGGCCAGTTCGGCGACCAGTCGCGGGTGGACCAGCGGCGGCGCACGCGCACGAGCATCCGGCCGCGGCGGCCCGCGGGCCAGCCGCCGCTCCGCTACAACTGGATCGCGCCGATCGTGATCTCCCCGAACAACAGCCAGACGATCTACACCGGCGCGCAGGTGCTGCTGCGCTCGCTCGATCGCGGCGACCACTGGCAGGAGATCAGCCCCGACCTGACGCGCGACGACCCGGCGAAGATCGCCGGCCACAACAACGTCACCTACTGCACGATCACGACGATCGCCGAGTCGCCGGTCACACCCGGCGTCATCTGGGTGGGCACCGACGACGGCAAGGTGCAGGTCACGCGGAACGGCGGCACGACGTGGACCGACCGGACGCCGGCCCTCGTGGCCGCCGGCGCGCCCGACGAGGTGTGGGTGAGCCGGGTGTTCGCGTCGCCCTTCGAGGCGGGCGCCGCGTTCGTCGCGAAGACCGGCTACCGGAACGACGACTTCCGGCCGTTCCTCTACGTGACGAAGGACTACGGCGCCACCTGGACCCCGATCGCGGCCAACCTGCCCGAGCGGCCCGTCAACGTCATCGTGCAGGACGACCGCAACCCGGCGCTGCTGTTCGCGGGCACCGACGGCGGCGTGTTCGTGTCGATCGACGGCGGCGCGGACTGGTCCGCGCTGAAGGGCAACATGCCGCGCGTGCCGGTCACGGACCTCGTGGTCCATCCGCGCGAGCGGGACCTGGTGGCGGGCACCTACGGCCGCGGCCTCTGGATCACGAACGTCGCGCCGCTCGAGCAGCTGACCCCCGCCGTCCTCGACGAGCCCGTGCACCTGTTCGACGTGCGCCCGGCCACGCTCTACACGACCAGCGGCTGGGGCAACTACCAGCTCTACGGCGACCGGCACCTGTCGACGCCGAACGACCCGGTGGGTTTCACCGTGACGTACTATGTGAAGGCCGGCCTCGGCGCCGACGTGACCGTGACCTTTGCCGATTCCTGGGGAAAGACCCTGCACGAGGCCAGGGGCCCGGGCGGCGCGGGCCTGCACGACGTCCAGTGGGCGTTCCGGCGCGACCGGCCGGCGCCCGGCGAGTACCTGGTGACGCTGAAGGCGGGCGATCGCACGCTCACCGCCCGCGCGCTGGTGCGGGAGCCGGGTGCGTAGGGCCGCCTAAAGGCGGCCCCCACGTACCCAAGAGTACGTAGCGCAGGGCTTCAGCCCTGCGCCGCGCACGCCTGAAGGTGTGCGCTACGTACCCTCGCCGTCCATTCGGCTGCTGGGAACGTCTAACACTCTAGACCCCCTGTGAGGACTCCCTCGATGCGATTGCCCGTCCGTCTCCGCCGCCTCGCGGCGCCGCTCGTCGCCTTTCCGCTCGCCACGCTCCTCTTCGTCACCGCCGCCGCGCAGACGCCGGCGACGGATCCGGCCGCGGCGCGCGCGGTGGCCCTCGACGCGCGCCTGCCGATGGACCCGCAGGTGCGGGTGGGCACGCTCGCCAACGGCCTGCGCTACTACATCCGGGCGAACGGCCGACCCGAGAAGCGGGCCGAGCTGCGCCTGGTCGTCAACGCGGGGTCGATCCTCGAGGACGACGACCAGCAGGGCCTGGCGCACTTCGTCGAGCACATGGCCTTCAACGGCACGACGCACTTCGCGGCGCAGAAGCTGGTCGAGTTCATGGAGTCGATCGGCATGCGGTTCGGGCCCGAGCTGAACGCGTCGACCAGCTTCGACGAGACGGTCTACCAGATGCGGGTGCCGACCGACACGCCGGGCCCGCTGCGGACGGCCGTGCAGATCCTCGAGGACTGGGCGCACGGGCTGTCGTTCGACCCGAAGGAGATCGACAAGGAGCGCGGCGTCGTCATCGAGGAGTGGCGGCTCGGCCAGGGCGCGGGCGCGCGGATGCGCGACAAGCAGTTCCCGATCCTCTTCCAGGGCTCCCGCTACGCGACGCGGCTGCCGATCGGCGACCACGCCACGCTCGAGCGGTTCCCGCACGCGGCGCTCACGCGCTTCTACCACGACTGGTACCGGCCGGATCTGATGGCGGTGATCGCGGTGGGCGACTTCGACCCCGCCGAGGTCGAGACGCTGGTGAAGCAGCGCTTCGCGGCCATCCCGGACCCGCCGCACGAGCGGCCGCGGCGCGTGTACGACGTGCCGGACGTGCCGGGCACGCGGTTCGCGATCGCCACCGACAAGGAGGCCACGGGCACGTCCGTGGCCGTGTACCACAAGCTGCCGGTTCGCGACGAGGGCACGGCGGGCGCCTACCGGCAGATGCTGGTCGAGACGCTCTACAACGGGATGCTGAACCAGCGCTTCTCGGAGCTGGCTCAGAAGCCCGACCCGCCCTTCATCGACGCGTCGTCGGGCACGGGACGCCTGGTGCGCCCGGCCGAGGTGTACACCCTGACGGCGATGGTGAAGCAGGACGGCGTCCCGCGCGGCCTGCAGGCGCTGCTGGTCGAGTCGGCGCGCGTCGCGCGCTACGGCTTCACCGCCTCGGAGCTCGACCGCGCGAAGCGCGACCTGATGCGCGGCATCGAGAACGCCTACGCCGAGCGGACCCGGACCAATTCGTCCAGCTACGTCCGCGAGTACGTGGACAACTTCCTCGAGGGCGAGCCGAGCCCGGGCATCGCGTACCAGTACGAGCTGTTCAAGCGGTTCGTGCCGGGCATCACGCTCGACGAGATCAACCGGCTGGCGCGGACGTGGCTGGGCGGCGACGACACGGTCGTGCTCGTGAACGCGCCCGACAAGCCCGGCCTGCACGCGCCCGACGCGGCCGAGCTCCGGACGGTGATGAGCGGCGTGGATCGGATGACGATCGCGCCCTACGTCGACACGGTGTCTGACCAGCCGCTGGTGGCGGCGCCGCCCGGGGCGGGCACGATCACCGCGACGCGCGAGTACCCGGCGGTGGGCGTCACCCAGTGGACGCTCTCGAACGGCGCGACCGTCGTCGTCAAGCCGACCGACTTCAAGGAGGACGAGGTCCTCTTCCGCGCGTTCGCGCCGGGCGGCACCTCGCTGGCGAGCGACGACGACTTCGTGCCGGCGTCGACGGCCGCGTTCGCCGTCTCGTCGGGCGGCCTCGGCTCGTTCAGCGCGATCGCGCTGCGCAAGCGGCTCGCCGGCACGGTCGCCTCCGCGCAGCCGACCTTCGGCGAGCTCCAGCAGGGGGTGTCGGGCTCGGCGTCGCCCAAGGACCTCGAGACGCTGTTCCAGCTGATCTACCTGGACTTCACGGCCCCGCGGGCGGACCGGGAGGTCTTCGACACGCTGAAGACGCAGATCAAGGCGTCGCTCGAAAACCGCCAGGCGAGCCCGGGCTTCGCCTTCCAGGCGGCGCTCCAGGCGGCCATGACCCGCGACCACCCGCGCGCGCGGCCCTTCACGCCCGAGACGGTGGACCATATGGATCTCGACCGCTCGATGGCGTTCTACAAGGCACGGTTCGCCGACGCGGGCGGGTTCACGTTCGTCTTCGTGGGCAAGGTGGATCCCACGACCCTGCGGCCGCTCGTCGAGCGGTACCTGGCGTCGCTGCCCTCGGCCGGGCGCAAGGAGACCTGGAAGGACCTCGGCATCGAGCCGCCCGACGGCGTGGTGACGAAGGTCGTGCACAAGGGGCTCGAGCCGAAGAGCCAGACCGCGATGGTGTTCACCGGCCCCTTCCAGTACCGACCGCGCGCACCGCAACGCGCTGCGCGCCATGGCGACCGTGCTCGAGACGCGCCTGCGCGACAAGCTGCGCGAGGACCTGGGGGCCACCTACAGCGTGGGCGTCTCGCCGTCGGTCGACTGGGCGCCGCGGAAGGAGTACCGGCTGGCGATCCAGTTCGGCTCCGCGCCGGACCGCGCCGCCGAGCTCGCGAAGACCGTGCTCGCCGAAATCGCGCGCCTCAAGGCGGGCCCGGTCGAGGCGAGCGAGGTGACGGCCGCCCGCGAGGCGATGCTGCGGGAATACCAGACGGGCATGACGCAGAACGGCTTCTGGCTCGCGCAGCTCGCCGTGCGCTATCAGCAGGGCCAGCCGCTCGACGACCTGCTCACCTACCCCGCGTCGCTCGACGCGCTGACGCCCGCGGTGATCCAGGACGCCGCGAAGACGTACCTGGACATCGGCCGGTACGTGCAGGTGACGCTGCTGCCCGAGGAGAAGAAGTAACACTCTCTGACCCGGCGCACCCCATGCGCGAACGCTGGCCCTGGAGCCGGTCCCTCGCGGCGGCGGCCGTGAGCCGAGCCGAGCGCAACCCGAGCGGAGCCGAGCCTTCCGCAGCGGGCTATCGCTTCGCGGGCTTCGGTCGTCGCGTTGCCCGAGGCGGTGAACGGTCCGTCGGAGCTGTCGGCCGGCATGCCTTGCCCGCTGCGGCAGCGTTAGGGTACCGAGCGCAGCGAGGGTTGCCGGCGAGCGCGCCCCGGCCGCGGCGGCGAGGGCCCGGCGCCCGCACCGCCCGGCACGTAGGGTCCGCCGTTGAGGCGGCCGGTTGGGGGCTCGCGCCGCAGGCCGGCATCCGGCCGCCCGGGAACGCTCGCTCCGGCTCGATGCCCTTCCGATCAGCACGGCGGGCAGGGTTGGCCGATCAACACCCCAACGTACCGACCACCGGCGGGGGGTGCCGGAGAACGACGCCCGCGCAGCGGCAGCCCGCCGCGCAAGACTCGCTCCGCTCGCGTTCCGGATCCGTGTCGCGGGCGGCCTCCACGGCCCGCCGCGCGAGCCCCCGACCGCCCCCGACGCGGCCGGGAGCCGGGCCCTCGCGGCGGCGGCCGTGAGCCGAGCCGAGCGCAACCCGAGCGGAGCCGAGCCTTCCGCAGCGGGCTATCGCTTCGCGGGCTTCGGTCGTCGCGTTGCCCGAGGCGGTGAACGGTCCGTCGGAGCTGTCGGTCGGCCTGCCTTGCCCGCTGCGGTGCGGCAGGGTACCGAGCGCAGCGAGGGTTGCCGGCGAGCGCGCCCCGGCCGCGGCGGCGAGGGCCCGGCGCCCGCACCGCCCGGCACGTAGGGTCCGCCGTTGAGGCGGCCGGTTGGGGGCTCGCGCCGCAGGCCGGCATCCGGCCGCCCGGGAACGCTCGCTCCGGCTCGATGCCCTTCCGATCAGCACGGCGGGCAGGGTTGGCCGATCAACACCCCAACGTACCGACCACCGGCGGGGGGGTGCCGGAGAACGACGCCCGCGCAGAAGCAGCCCGCCGCGCGAGCCCCCGGCCGGCCACCGGCGCGGCGCCGGTGGGGCGACGCCGGCGCCAGAGACGACCGGGATTCACGCGACTCAGTTTCGTCAAGCGAGGGTTGCCGGCGAGCACGCCCCGGCCGCGGCGGCGAGGGCACGGCTCCTGAGGGACAGTCGCGGGGCGCGGGGCTAGTCGGGGGCGGTCTCCGGCTGCTCGGCGGGCGGCGGCTCGACGCCGGTCTCGCCAAACTCCTCGGCCATGATCCGCGCGTAGCAGTCCGGGCAGATGCCGTGGCTGAACTGCACGTCGGTGTGCAGGCTCACATAGGACTCGACCTGCGTCCAGTAGTTCTTGTCGTCGCGAATCTTCTTGCAGTACGCGCAGATGGGCAGCAGGCCCTGCAACTGGCGGACGTTCGCCAGCGCCGCCTCGAGGTCGCTCACGCGCGCGGCCAGCGCGCCCTGCAGATCCACGACCCGCATGCCGACCTGGACCCGCGCGCGCAACTCGGCCGGGTCGAACGGCTTGACGATGTAGTCGTCGGCGCCGGCGTTCAGGCCGGACACGATGTCCTCCGGCCGGCGGTTGCCCGTGAGCAGGATCAGGTAGGCCGGCATGTCCGACGCGCGGTGCTGCCGGACGCGCCGGCACACCTCGGGGCCGTCGAGCCCGGGCATCTGCCAGTCCAGCACGGCGAAGGCCGGCGCGTCGGGCGCCGACAGCGCCTGCCAGGCCTCGTCGCCGTCCCGGCACACCACCACGTCGATGCCCCACGCCCGGAGCAGCGCCTCGAGGGCGGTGCGCATCACGCGGTCGTCGTCGGCAATGAGGATCTTCATCTTCGCGGGTTCGGGGGTTCGGGGGTTCTCGGGTTCGCGGGTTCTCGGGTTCGCGGGTTCTCGGGTTCTCGGGTCCTCGGGTTCCCGGGTTCTCAGGTTCTCAGGTTCTCGGCCTTCCGTGCCCATTCCGTGCCCCATTCTCGCAGAACTCACGCCGCGGCGAGCGGCGCGAGCGTCTCGTGCAGCCGCGCCAGCTCCTCCTGCAAGTCAGCATACGTCCGGCGGGCCGCCGCGAGGTTCTCGTCGCGCGCCTGCGTCTCGAGCGTCAGGACCGCTCGGCTCGCCGAGTCGCGCCCGAAGAACCCGACCGAGCCCTTCAGGCTGTGCGCCTCGCGCGCCAGCGCGGCGGCGTCCTCCTGGTCGAGCGCGTTGGCGATCGCGGCCAGGTTCGCCGGGTACTGCTCCAGGAAGGCCGCGGCCACCTGCTGCGCCACGTCGCGGTCGCCGAAGCGGGCCACGATGCCTTCCCGCTCGGCGCGGCCGTCACCCGTCGCGCCGTCACCCGTCGCGCCGTCGCCCGTCGCGCTGTCGCCGGACGTCGCGGCCTCTGCGGGTGGCGGCGCGTCCGCAGCCCCGGCCATCCGCTCGACGACCTCGCACAGCTTGACGGCGTGGAACGGCTTCGAGACGAAGCCGTCCATGCCGGCGGCGAGGCACGCCTCACGGTCCCGGCTGGCCGCGTGCGCCGTGAGCGCGAGGATCGGCACGTGCCGGCCGCTCTCCCGCTCGGCGGCGCGGATCGCCGCGGACGCCTCGATGCCGCTCATCACCGGCATCTGCACGTCCATCAGCACCAGGTCGTAGGGCGCGCGCGCCGCCGCCTCGACGGCCTCCAGCCCATTGGTCACGGCGTCCACGCGGTGCCCGCGCCGCCGCAGGGTCTGCACGGCCGCCAGGCGGTTCACGGCGTTGTCCTCGGCGAGCAGCACGTGCAGGCTCGACGGGGCGGGCGCCTTCGGCTCCGGCCGCTCGGCCTTGCCGGGGGCGGTTTCGGCGCCGAGCGCCCGGGCAATCACCCTGAACAGCGCGGTGCGGCTCACGGGCTTGACCAGGTGCCCGCTCAAGCCGAGCGTCCGGGTACGCTCCACGTCCTCCACGCGGTCCGACGAGGTGAGCATCAGGATAGTGACGCTGTGCAGCATCGGGTCCTGCACGAGGCGCTCGGCGACGTCGAAGCCGCTCATGCCGGGCATGTTCACGTCGAGGAGCACGACGTCGAAGGGCGCCCCTTCGCGGCGCGCGGCGGTGATGGCCTCGATGGCCGCGGGGCCGCTCTCCACCAAGGTGGGGCGCGCGTGCCAGCCGGTCAGCGTCTCGCGCAGGATCCGGCGGTTCGTGGCGTTGTCGTCCACGACCAGGATCCGGCGGCCCTCGAGCAAACCCGACGCGACAGGCGCGGCGGCGACATCGGCGTCATCGGCGCGAGCCAGCCGCACGGAGAACCCGAACGAGCTGCCCACGCCCGGCTCGCTCTCGATCCCGAGCTGGCCGCCCATCAGGCTGACGAGCCGGGACGAGATCGTCAGCCCGAGCCCGGTGCCGCCGTAGCGCCGGGTGGTAGACCCGTCGGCCTGCACGAACGCCTCGAAGATCGCCCCCTGCTTGTCCTTGGGGATGCCCAGGCCGGTGTCCCGCACCGAGAACGCCAGCTCCGCCGCCTCTTCGTCGCTCGCGCCCTCGCGGACCTCGACGACCACCTCACCCTTCTCGGTGAACTTGATGGCGTTGCCGATCAGGTTCACGAGCACCTGGCGCAGGCGGGTCGAGTCGCCCACGACCGCGTCCGGCACGTCCGGCCCCACGCTCGTGGCGAGCTCGAGCCCCTTGCCGTGCGCGCGGACCGCGAAGGGCCGGACGACATCGGCCAGCAGATCCTGAACGCTGAACGGCGCCTCGTCGAGGCTCAGCTTGCCCGCCTCGATCTTCGAGAAGTCGAGGATGTCGTTGATGATGTCCAGCAGGGCCTCGGCCGACGACAGCACGGTCTCGAGGAACTCGCGCTGCTCGTCGGTCGGGCTGGTGTCCAGGGCGAGCTCCGTCATGCCGATCACGCCGTTCATCGGCGTGCGGATCTCGTGGCTCATGTTGGCCAGGAACTCGCTCTTCGTGCGGCTGGCCTCCTCGGCCCGATCCTTCTCGACCACGAGCTGATCGTTCAGGGCCTGGAGATCGGCGGTGCGGGCCTTGACCTCCGTCTGGAGCTCGTCCTGATGATGGCTCAGCTGCCGGTCGCGCGCCTGGATCTCGCCCAGCATGGTGTTGAAGTCGTCCGCCAGCGCGCCCACCTCGTCGCCGCTCCGCCGGACGGCGCGGAGCGAATAGTCGCGGCTCGACGACACGCCGCGCGCGAGCTCGGCGAGCTCCAGGATCGGAGCGGAGACGACGCGCCCGATCCGCCGGGCGAACCAGGCCGTGACCGCCAGCACCACGACGAACACGACCGCGAGGGAGGTCAGGGCCTGCTCCCGGCGGACCTGCAGTTGGACGAGATTGAACTCGAGCCGCACGGTGCCCAGGGTGTCGGCCTCGAGCTGCACGGGCCGCGACACGAAGAAGTGGCCGCCGAAGAACCGCTGGTCGACGCCGGCCATCGGCGGGGGGACGACGAGCGCGGCCAGCGGGCGCCGGTAGTCCGCGAACAGCCGGCCGTCGGCGTCGTAGAGGTTCGCGCTGACCACGTGCGAGTCCAGGTCGAGGGCGCTGAGCGTCTGGCGCGCGGCGGCGGCGTCCTGGAACGCGAGGGCGGCGGTCGTGCTGTGCGCCATGATGTCCGCCTGAACGGCGGCGTCCTGCGCGAGCTTCGTGCGAAAGTCCCACTCTTCGGTGATCGCCGTGGCGGCGGCCAAGAGGAGCAGCGCCGCGACGCTCGTCGCCACGATGAGCACGGCCAGCTTTCGCCCGATCGGCAGGTTGTCGAACAGACGCTTCATCGTCAACTCCCCGGGGATTCCCGCACTATCCGAGCGAGCGCGAGCAGGTTGGCGCTGATCTTCAAGCCGCTGCCCGCCGCACTGTCCACGTTGATCGCGAACCGCACGCGGTTGTCGTTCAGATAGAAGGCGATCACGCCGCCCTCGCTGGCGAACGAGTCGAAATCGCCGATGGTGAGGATCGATCGGCGACGGCCGTCGTCCGCCAGGGCGCCGGCGCGGTGCTTCTCCGACCGCGCCACGAAGAGGACGTGACAGCCGTCCGCCTGCTCGTCGTTAGCGAGCTGCCGGGTGGCGAACGGGTGTCCCGCGACGTTCTTGCCGAGGAGGGTACGGTTGAGCGCGGCGCCGAACGGATCCCGGCCGGCCACGCACACGACGAACGGGGCGTCCGGCGAGGTGAACGCCGTGGACGGCCATTCGATGAATCGGACGAAGTTGTAGAGGAAGGCCGCCTTGACCGCGTACTCGTCGGCCTGCGGCTGCGCCCCGCCCGCGCGGGCCGCCGCCATGAAGAGCACGACGCACGCGGCCAGCGCGGCGAGGCGGAGCCGGCCGCGCCGCGTGCGTCCCGCCGCACGGCCGCGCGTCAGAACCGCCACGTCACCTTCACGTAGGAAGACCGGCCGATCAGCGCTGGATGCTCGTTGAAGGAGCGCCCGAACTCGGCGTGCGGCGCCCCGAACAGGTTCTGCGCGCCCACGCTCAACTCGAGCGGCCCCGCCGGACGCCACCCGACGCGCACGTCCGCCCGCGTGTACGCCGGCACCGCGGCGAGGGCAAGCTCGCCCGTGTAGGAGACCATCGCGTCGAGCTCGAGCTGGTGCGGCAGGTTCACGAGCGAGCGCAGCGTCGCCTGCTCCTCCGGGTTGGCGCCCATGACCCCGATGACTTGGCCGATCTCGCCGCCGCGGTCCCCTTCGAACCAGGTGTACGTCGCGTCGACACGCCAGACGTCCAGGGGCCTCGCCGTGAGCGCCAGCTCCACGCCGCCGGTTCCAATTCCCGCGCCGTTCCGCTCGACGAGCGGGATCGTCAGCAGCGGCATGCCATCGAGGAAGCGGAGCTCGGGCGCGGCCGGCTCGTACAGAATGAGCCGCCTGTAGCGATCGACGAAAGCCGTAACGTCCAGTGAGAGCCAGTTGGACGGCTGCACCCGCCAGCCCGCCTCGTACGCAATGAGCGTCTCCGGAAGCAGGTCGGCCGTGCCGACGATGGCGAGGGCGTAAGGCATGCCGTTGGGCAGGGAGTCGGTGGCCACGTACCCTCGCATGCTCCGTTCGCCGCGCGACGGGATGCGCGCGGCGCGGGAAACCGCCGCCCACACGGTCTGACTGGGACGGGGCGTCCACGCCACGCGTACGCTGGGTTCGATCTCGAATCGGGCGATGCGGCTGTGCTCCGCTCGCGCTCCGAATGTCAGGGCCACGCGGCCGGACGCGAGGCTGATTTCGTCGTTCGCGTACACGCTGGTGAGGACGTCCGTCTCACTCGCCGGGCTGAGTTGCAGGGTTTGCCCGGTGCTCACGCGGCCCCGGCTCGTGCGGAAGTCCACGCCCCACACGAGGTCGTGGCGGCGGGCGAGCACGCGGCGATGCTGGAATTCCACGTCGATCGTGTGGCGCGCCTCGCCCGCGGCCGCCTCGCGACGCTGGCTGTAGTCGTAGAAGGCCTGAATGCTGACCGTCGCAGGGCCGTCGAGCTGCCGCGTCCACCGGCTCAACAGGTTGCCGCCGCGAACGTTCGCGCGGTCGAGCACCGGACTCATCGTCACCGTTGCCGGCCTGAACACGTCCACGATCTGATCGAACCGGCCGCCATAGGCGTCGCCGTGCACGGTCACCTCGTCGCGGGACGACGGGGACAAGTCGACGCGAAATCCGGACTCGAGATTCTGCCAGTTCTTTGCGTCGCGCGACAGGTTGTCCGCGGGTCCTCCGGCCGCCGGGCCGTTCCAGGGCTGACGGGTGAACGCCTTCGTGTAGACGCGGTACGCGCCGCCGCGTCCGAGCGCCCCGCCCCAGCGAACCGCCGCGCGTCCCTGGTCCTCATTGCCCGTCCCGAGCACGACGAGCGCGCCCGCCGTCGCCCGCGCCTGCTTGGTGACGACGTTGATCACGCCGTTCACGGCGTTCGCGCCCCAGACCGCCGCGCCCGGGCCCCGAATCACCTCGATGCGCTCGATGTCCTCGAGCAGCAGGTCCTGCTGCTCCCACAGGACGCCCGAGAAGAGCGGCGTGTAGACGGATCGGCCGTCGATGAGCACCAGCATCTTGTTGGCGAAGCGGGTATTGAACCCGCGCGAGCTGATCGCCCACTTGTTCGAGTCGATGCGCGCCACCTG
This sequence comes from uncultured Acidobacteriota bacterium, assembly GCA_963812185.1. Classification (GTDB taxonomy): domain Bacteria; phylum Acidobacteriota; class Vicinamibacteria; order Vicinamibacterales; family JAHECP01; genus JAHECP01. The sequence continues at coordinate 72,563 of CAWEUE010000004.1, read as the reverse complement.
GAGGCCCGGCGCCATGCGCAGGATCTCGGGCAGCGACGTGAGACCTGACCGCCGGATGTCCTCCGCCGTGATCACGTAGACCGCGGCCGCCGTCGACGAGAGCGGCTGCTCCTTGCGCGAGGCGGTGGTGATCTCGACCGACAGCAGCTCCTCGATGCTCAACTGCGACAGCGGTCTCGTCGCGGGCGTCTGGCCCTGCGCGCCGGCCGGCGCGGACACCGCCAGCAACACGGCGCAAAGGCCCCATACCGCCTTCCGCCAGACCTCGCTTCGCCGCGTGAGTGCATCCATGAGCCTGTCTCCCTCCGGTCCCGTCGCGCCCCTCCGAAGCCCGTACGACGCAGGGGCACAGCCGGAACGCTGCAGGAACGACGCCAGCCGCGCCCGGCCAGTCGAGCACCGGTATCTGCTTGAAGCGACTGGAGAAGCGCTGGAAGGTGCGCCGGCCAGGCGGGTTCCGTACCGGGCCGTACCAGCCGAAAGCGTGCGGTCAGGGCCGCAACCGCCCATGCGCCCACTTCCGGTGCGGGACACGCCCTGACTCGACGATGCTCACGCCTCGGCCAGCGGCGCAAGCGTGAGGTGCAGCCGCCCCAGTTCGGCTTCGAGGGCGTCGACGATGGGCGGCGCGTCGCCCAGGGCGCCGGCCTTCGCGACCTCCTCGAGGCGCTGCGCCAGCTCGAGCGGGCCGTTCCTCGAGAAGAACCCGACCGAACCCTTGAGGCTGTGCGCCTCGCGCACGATGGGCTCCGCCTCTCCCCTTCCGAGCGCCGCCTTGATCTCCCGAATCCGGCCGGGGTATTCGCTGAGGAACAGCGCCGTAATCTGACGGACGACGGCGCGGTCGCCCGAGAAGGTGGCCAGGATCCGATCGCGGGCCGCCTGCCCGTCGTCGTCGGTCCCTGCCGGCGCGGAGGGGTCCTGGGCCGGGGGTGTCTCCACGGTTCGAGACGCGCTGCCCGTCAGCAGGCGTGCGATGGCGTCACGCAAATCCTCGGCGTGGAACGGCTTCGCGAGGTACGCGTCCATCCCCGCGGCCAGGCAGGCCTCGCGGTCGCGGTGATTCGCGTGGGCCGTGAGCGCCAGGATGGGCAGGCGGACGCCGGTGCCCTGCTCCCGCCGCCGGATCTCCATGGCCGCCTCGGTGCCGTTCATCTCGGGCATCTGCACGTCCATGAGCACGAGATTGTACGGCCGGCTCGCCACCGCCTCGACGGCCGCGCACCCCGTCGCCACGACGTCGACCGTGTCCCCGAGCTTCTGCAGCATGTGGAGCGCGACCTTCTGGTTGACGACGTTGTCTTCGGCCAGCAGGATGTGCCGCGAGGCACCGGTCCTGATCGCGCTCGGCCGGGGAGCCCCTGCGATCGGCTCGTCGCGCCGGGCGCCGAGCGCCTGTTTCATCGCCTGAAGCAGCGCGGCCCGGCTCACCGGCTTGACGAGGTGGGCGCTCAGACCCAGATCGCGACTGCGCGCGCCGTCGTTGACCTGGTCCGAGGAGGTCAGCATCAGGATGGCGGCGGTGCGGAGGAGCGGGTCTTGCGTCAGGCGCTCCGCCACCTCGAAGCCGCTCATCCCCGGCATGTTGACGTCGAGCAGCACGAGGTCGATGGGCGGGCCCACGCGTCGCGAGGCGGCCACGGCCGCGACGGCCTCCGAACCGCTCCCGACCACCGTGGACGCTATCCCCGCCCGTGTGAGCATGTGTCGCAGGACCTGCTGATTGGTCGTATTGTCGTCGACGATGAGGACGTGCAGGCCGGCCAGCGCGCCGGCGGCGGCGTCCGGGACGCTGGCCTCGGCGCCGGCCGCGCGCCCGAGCCGCACGGTGAAGCAGAACGCGCTGCCGTGGCCCGGGTCGCTCTCGACCCGGAGTTGCCCGCCCATCAGCGTGACGAGCCGGGTCGAGATCGACAGCCCAAGACCCGTGCCGCCGAAGCGCCGCGTCGTGGCCCCGTCGGCCTGCGCGAACGCCTCGAAGATGAGCGCCTGCTTGTCGAGCGGAATCCCGATGCCGGTGTCCCGCACGGCGACGCGCAGCTCGGCGTCGCGGTCGTCGAGGTTCGTCGCGCCGACTTCCACGCTCACCTCACCGGCGTCGGTGAACTTGATCGCGTTGCCGATCAGGTTCACGAGCACCTGGCGCAGTCGAGTCGGGTCGCCGACGAACGAGTCGGGCACGTCGGGGTCGATGTCGACCGCGAGCTCCAGGCCTTTCTGATGCGCGCGAACGGCCAGGGGTCTCACGGTGTCGGCCAGGAGGTCCTGGAGGTTGAACGCCACCGCCTCGACCACGAAGTTCCCGGTCTCGATCTTGGACAGATCGAGGATGTCGTTGATGATGAGCAGCAACGAGTCGGCCGAGGACCGGCTCGTCTCCAGGTACTCACGCTGCTCAACGGTCAGCTCGGTGTCGAGGGCGAGCTCGGTCATGCCGATGACGCCGTTCATGGGCGTGCGAATCTCGTGGCTCATGTTGGCCAGGAACTCGCTCTTGGCCCGGTTCGCCGCTTCCGCCCGTTCCCTGGCGGCCTCGACGTCGCGGGTCCGGGCGGTGACGACCGCTTCCAGCCACCGTTCGCGCGCACGCACGCGCCCGATCACGATCTGGTGCGCGCCGAGCGCGGACCCGAGGAGGAGGAGCGCGCACACGCCGTAGAACCAGCTCGTCTGGTAGTAGTGCGGCAGCAGCTCGAACGCCAGCGACGCGCCCTGCTCGTTCCACACGCCGTCGCTGTTCCGCGCGACGACGTGGAAACGGTACCGTCCGGGTGAGAGGTTGGTGTAGTAGGCCGACCGGCGCGCACCGGCCTCCACCCAGTTCCGATCGAAGCCTTCGAGGCGGAACCGGAACGCCACCTTCCCGGGCTTCACGAAGCTCAGGGCGGTGTAGTCGATTTCGACCTGCCCGCCGCCGGGAGGAAGCCGAAGGCCAGCGGCCGCGCCGCGCGGCGTGCGATCGAAGGTCAGCCCCTCGATGGCGACCGGCGGCGGCACGGTGTTCGGGACGAGCCGCGCCGGGTCGATCATGGCCACGCCGGCCGCCGTGGCGAAGAACAGCCGGCCGTCGGCCGTACGCCACCCGCCCGGGCTGCCGCCGTTGCACTCGCGGCTGCCCATGCCGTCGCCTTCGTCGTACGAGGTGCCGTCGATCTGAGCGGTTTCGCGCCGGCGGAACCGGCCGAGGTCCCGCTTGCCGATGCGAAAGACGCCTTTGTTGGAGCTCAGCCACAGATTCCCCAGCCGGTCGTCGAGAATCTGGTAGATCACGTCGCTCAGCAGGCCGTCGCGCTCGCGGAACGCCGTGAAGACGCCGTTCTGGAGCCTGGTCAGCCCGCCTCCGTAGGTGCCAATCCAGAGCGTCCCCGCCTCATCCTCGTGCAGGACCCTGACCATGTTGCTCGACAGCCCGTCGGCGGTCGTGTAGTTCTGGAAGGCCCCCCCGCGCATCCGGGCGAGGCCGCCGTACGTGCCGATCCAAAGGTCCCCGTTCCGATCTTCCAGAAACGTCCGGATCCGGTTGTTGGGGAGGCCCGCGTCGGTGGTGTAGGTCGAGAATCGACCCTGTCGGTAGACGGCGGCGCCGCCGCCGTCCGTGCCAATCCACACGTCGCCTCGCGCGTCCTCGTAGAGCGCCCGGACCGGCGCGGATGGCAGGCCGTCACGCGACCGATACCTCGTGACCCGCCCGTCCCGGTATCGGTACAGACCGCGCTCGGTGGCGATCCACAGGCCGCCGGTCCGGTCCTCGAGCAGCGACCGGACGACGCTCGCCAGCGCCGGCTTGATGTCGAGCGCGGTGAACCGGCCGTCCTCGAGCAGGTTGACGTCCCCCGTGTCGGTGCCGACCCACAGGCCGCCCGCGCGTGCCGGCGCGACGGTGTACACCGCGTTGTCCGACAGTCCCACGCGCGCGTCGAAGGACACAAAGGGCCTGTCGCGCAGCCGGATCAGTCCGAGCCTTCCGGCGCCGACCCAGATGCTGCCTTCCTGGTCTTCGAGCAACGCCGTCACTTCACCCACAAGGCCGTCCACGCGCGCCAACCCTTCGGGCCGGCCGTCGGCCGCCTGATACAGCCCGGCCGCGGTACCAATCCAGAACGTCCCGGTTCGGTCTCTGAGCAACGCCGTGACGGCCGCGTTCCGGAGGCCGGCGAACGTCGTCATCTCTCCGCTCTGCAGGCGACGGTAGAGGCCACGCGGCGTGCCCACCAGGAGGGCCCCCGAGACATCCGGTTGGATAACGCTGATGCCAAGGCCCGGTTGATCGTCGGCGACCGGCTCCGCGACGAACGTGCCGTCGTGCAGGCGGGCGAGGCCTCGTGCCGTGCCGACCCAGACGGTGCCGCTCTCGTCCACGACGACCTGGGTCACCGCGTCGTCGGGAAGCCCCTGCTGGACGGCGTAGCGGGTGAACCCGTGCCCGTCGAATTCGTAGAGACCGTGCTCGCGCGACCCGAGCCAGAGGTGGCCGCGATGGTCCTCGGCGATGCTCTCGACCTCATCGAGCGCATCGCCTGGCTCCGGGCTGACGGCCGTGAAGTGTCCGTGCTGGTAGCGGAGAGCGCCGCCGCCGGCGGTGCCGATCCAGAGGGTGCCGTCGCGAGCCTCGTGAAGCGCCTGAATATCGTTGCTCTCGAACGCCTTGACCCGACGCTTGTCGAACACCGTGAAGCGGACGCCGTCGAATCGCGCCAGCCCTTCTTCGGTCCCCAGCCAGAGATAGCCGTCGCGCGTCTGCACGATCGCATAGATCGTGTTATGCGGGAGACCCTGTGCCACCTGCCAGGACTCGTGCGGGTACCGTCCCTTCTTCGCGATCTCGCCCGGGCCTGAGACCTCCGCCACGAGGAGCAGCGCGGCGGCTGACAACGCGATCATCGTCGCTTTGGACATGGCTGTTTCAGCCCACGAGAACCGTGGGCACCGCGGGCTTCGATGGCCCCGCTGCAGGAACGGCGCCAAGCGGGGCACGTGACCGTCGAAGGAGCCCAATGACGAATGGAACCGGGAACATGGCGGCCTTTTCGCCGCCTCGCCGCACGGCGGCTGAAGCCGCCCCGCTTGTGCCGTTTCCCGTTCGATGTGTGCGCCTTGGCGGACACAGCCGCACACCCGGCGATCCGCACGCGCCCCGGGGCCTCGGATTGGGGCCCAGGTGGGCCTTCTGCCGCCCGGCACGGCTTCTGCTACGACCTGAGGGAGGACCATTCACGGGCGGGTCCGACGCCGGCCCTCTCGTATCAACGGGATAAAGAGTGACGATGACGTTCAATTTGCCGCACCCGCAGCCAGCTCGACCGACGCCTCCTGTCATCCCGCCGGCGGCTCCCGCCGAGCCGGCGTTCATCCGGCGTGCCCTGGAGGCGCGGCTCCTGTCGGCCGCCGGCTTGAGCCACAAGGATCTCGCCGCCGCGATCGGGCACGCCACGCACGAAGCCTCGACGCTTGCCGACGCGGTGGTCACGCTGGGCTTCGCCAGCGAGGCGGACGTGTACGCCCAGCTCGCGCTGGCGGCGAACGTGCCTCTCGTGGATCTCGATGAAACACCGGGCAGCCAGCTGGCGATCCAGCTCGTGCCCGAGCGGGTCGCGCGTACGCACCAGATCTTCCCGATCGCCGAGGACGGCCGGACGCTGACCTACGCCTCGGCCACGTCCATCGACGACGCGGCGGATCGGGACGTCGCGTTCGCGTCCGGCCGGCACGCGCGGCACGTCCTGGCGCTTCGCTCGCAGATCTTCGAGGCGCTGGACCGCGCGTACCCCAAGCTGGGCGAGCTCGACCGGCTCCTGTCGCGGCTGCGGGCCGAGACTCACCTGGACGCGCCGTCCGCCGCGATCGAGTCCGGCAGCGCCGACTCGGTGGTCGTGAGGCTCTGCGACTACATCATCGCCACGGCGGTGCGCGAGAGCGCCAGCGACATCCACATCGAGCCGGTCCTGGACGGCGCACGGGTGCGCTACCGCGTGTCCGGCATCCTCGAGACGCTCCTCACGATTCCGGCCGACGCCGTGCCGCTCGTGGCCAACCGGTTCAAGGTGATGGCGGGGGCCGACATCTCCGTGCACAGCCGTCCGCAGGACGGCGCCTTCCGGGCCAAGATCGCCGATCGCGCCGTCGACATCCGGTTCTCGACGCTGCCCACCGTCAGCGGCGAGAAGATCGTGATGCGCGTCATCGACAGCGGCAGCGTCGTGACGTCGGTCGACAACCTCGGATACTCCGCGCCGGCGCTGGAGCGCCTGAAGCGGGCGCTCGCGCGGCCGGACGGCCTGGTGCTCATCACGGGCCCCACGGGGTCGGGGAAGACCACGAGCCTGTACTCCGTGCTCAACCACCTCCGCAGCGGCCATACCAACATCGTGACCGTGGAGGACCCGGTCGAGCGCCGCGTGGAAGGCGTGAACCAGATCCCGGTCAACAGCCGGGCCGGCAACACGTTCGCCGCCGTGCTGCGGTCGGTGCTGCGCCAGGACCCCGACGTGCTGATGGTGGGCGAGGTCCGCGACGCGGAGACGGCGCAAATCGTCGGTCAGGCCGCTTATACGGGTCACCTCGTCCTGACCTCGATGCACACCGCCGACGCGGCGTCGGCGATCACCCGGCTCCTCAACCTGGGACTCGAGCCGTTCAAGGTGGCGGAGAGCCTGGCGGCCATCGTGGCGCAGCGGCTGGTGCGCCGGCTGTGCCCGGACTGCCGCCGGCTCCTGAACGAGCACGAGGCGCGCCGGCTGGGCACCGCGCACGGCATCGCGCGCGTCGTGGCCGAGGCCGGCCCCGGCTGCAATCGCTGCCGGCAGACGGGCTACCTCGACCGCATCGCCGTCGCCGAGGTCCTCGTGCCGGACGAGGCCCTGCGCGAAGCGATCATCAAGGGCGCGACCGCAACGGAGATCCGGGCGGCCATGCAGGCCTCCGGTTGCCAGACGATGCGCGACGCCGCGCTGGAGTTCGTCGCGCAAGGCGTGATCTCGCTCGACGAGGCCAACCGCGTGCTGGCCGACGACGACGAGCCCCAGGAAGCCAAGCACCGGGAACGGCCGCAAGTCCTGATCGTGGACGACGACCGGATGATCCGGACGCTCGTCAAGCTCCTGCTGGAGAAACAGGGCTACGACGTGATCGAGGGGGAGAACGGCCAGCAGGCGATCGACCTGGCCCTGCGCGAGCGCCCGGACCTGCTGATCGTGGACCTGATGATGCCCAAGTTGAACGGCTATCAGGCCATCGACGGAATCCGGCGCGAGCCGTCTCTGGCGATGCTGCCCGTGATGGTGCTGACGGCGGAGAACGGCCCGGGCGCGGAAACGCGCGTGCTCGAGCTCGGCGCCGACGACTACATGACCAAGCCGTTCGACCCGGACATCCTGCTGGCTCGCGTCCGGGGCATCTTCCAGCGGCTCGAGCGCGCCGTGGCCTGAAATCAGCCCGGCGGCCCCGCGGTCCCCAGAATCTGCCCCGGCCGCGCGCCCGTGTGCTCGCCGTTCCGCACCACCACGACGCCGTTGACGACCACGTACGGAATGCCGGCCGCGGACTGATCCGGCCCGGCGTCGGTCGCGCGGTCCGCGACGCGCGCCGGGTCGAACACCGTCAGGTCCGCCGCGAACCCCTCCCGCACGAGACCCCGGCCCGCGAACCTGAAGCGCCGCGCCGGCAGCGACGTCATCTTGCGGATCGCGTCCTCGAGCGTCAGCGCGTGGCGCTCGCGCGCGGAGACGCCGAGCCCGCGCGCGGCGTCTCCGTAGTCGTCGGTCCAGACGTCCACGCCCTCGGCGCGCGCCGCCGCGATCCGCGCCAGCACCTCGCCGGCCCGGCTCCGGGCGCCGGGCGTGTCGAGATCGAGGGGCGCGATCTCCACCGGACAGCCGGCGGCCTTCCCCACGCGGACGGCCTCGTCCACGGCCGCGTCGATGCCGGCGCCCTGGTCACGGAGGTGCGTCGCGTAGAGGCCGCCGGCGTCGGCCGCGACGCGGGCGAGCGAGATGAGCTCGACGATGTCGGCATAGGCGCCCGGCGCGTGCTGGAGCCCCGTCGAAAAGCCCACCGCGCCGTCGGCCATCGCCTTCCAGACGAACCCCTTCATCTTCTCGAGCTCGACGGCGTCGGGCGGGCGATCCGCCCGGCCCAGCACGGCCTCGCGCACGGTGGTGTGGCCGATGAGCGTCGCGAAGTTGACCGAGACGCCCGCCCGCCTGACCCGCGCCAGCTCCGCCCCGATGTCGAGCGCCGAGTGGCCGCCGTTGCCCGCGACGACCGTCGTGACGCCCATGCGCACGAAGTTCTCGGCACGGGGACGGTCCGCGATGTCGTCGGCGTGGGTGTGGACGTCGACGAAGCCGGGCGCGACGACGAGGCCCGTCGCGTCGATGACCTCGCGCGCCGTCGCGTCCGGCAGGAGGCCGACCGCCGCGATCGTTCCTCCGCGCACGCCCACGTCGGCGCGAACGCCCGGGCGGCCCGACCCGTCCACGACGGTGCCGCCGCGCACGAGGAGATCGAAGGCGGGACGCGGCCGGGCCGCCACGGCCACCGACGCCGCCACGACCAGCCCGAGGGAGAGGATGCGGGCGCGGGACATCTCGATTGGCGACATCCTACAACGGCTCACGGCGCACAGCTCACGGGCCGGCAAGGGGTGGCCAGGGTCTTCGACCTGGGCCGCGCGAGCACAGGTCAGAGACCTGTGCCACCCGTCGGCAGGGGTGGCCCAGGTCTTCGACCTGGGCTAGTCAGCCGCCCCCCGCGTGACCGCGCTCAGCGCCAGACCCACCGAGACGACGACCACCGTGCCGAGCACGTTCTGCCAGAGGTAGGCCATGTCGGTCGTGAGGCCGACGGCCGCGACGGCCACCATGCCGGCGATGAGGCCCCAGAAGGCGCCGGCCGGCGTGGTGCGCTTGAAGGCGATGGCGAGCAGGAAGATGCCGAACAGCGATCCGTAGAAGAAGGACCCGATCTTGTTGACGACCTCGATGAGCGCGCCGAGGTTGACCGCGTACATCGCCACGATGCTCGCGAAGAGGCCCCAGAAGCCGGTGGCGACCTTCGACGCCAGGAGCGTCTCCCGGTCGGTGGCGTCCGGCTTGAAGTGGCGCCGGTAGAAGTCGATCACGGTGGCCGTCGAGAGCGCGTTCAGCTCGGCCGCCACCGACGACATCGCGGCCGCGAAGATTGCCGCGATCATGAGGCCGACGAGCCCCATCGGCAGCCACGTCGTGACGAAGGTCGGGAACACGTAGTTGACGTCGTTGTACTCGCGGTCGCCGGTCACGTCCATGACGACCTGCGCGGCGCGCTTGCGGATGGCCGTGAGCGCCGACTGGCTCTCGAGGAAGGTCCGGCGCGCCGAGGCCTCCGCGGCCGCCTGGCCGTCCCGCTCCGCCGCGACGTACTCCCGGGCCGCCGCGCGGCGCGCCTCGAACGCGCCCTTGAACTCCTGCTTCAGCTCCGTGTACTCGCCGGCGCGGGGGCTCGCCTCGACGGCCGGGTCGTGTACCGGGTTGAACAGCATCGGCGGCTGCTGGAACAGGTAGAACACGAACACCAGCACGCCGGTCAGCAGGATGAGCGCCTGCAGGGGAATCTTGAAGAAGGCGCTCATCAGCAGCGACTGCCGCCCTTCGTCGATCGACTTCGCGGTCAGGTAGCGCTGCACCTGGCTCTGATCGCAGCCGAAGTACCCGAGCGCGAGGAACGTGCCGCCGACGAGGCCCGACCAGAACGTGTAGGTCTGGGTGAGGTCGAAGTGGAAGTCCACCGTCGTGAGCCGGCCCGTCGCCCCGGCCACCTCCAGCGCCTGCTTCAGGCCCACGCCGTCGGGCAGGCCCATGACCAGCACCACCACCGCCGCGAGCACGCCCGCGAGAATCACCACCATCTGCTTCACGTCGGCCCACGCCACCGCCTGCACGCCGCCGAACATCGTGTAGATCGTCGTCGGGATCCCGATCGCCAGGACGGTGAGGCCGAGGTGCCAGCCGAGCACGATCGAGAGGATCACGGCCGGCGCGGAGATGATGATGCCGCAGGACGCCGCGCGCGAGAGCAGGAACAGGAGGCTCGTCAGCGAGCGCGTGCGCGCGTCGAACCGGCGCTCGAGGAACTCGTAGGCAGTGTAGACCCGCGCGCGGTGGAAGAACGGCACGACGGTCAGCGACAGGATCACCATCGCCACCGGCAGCCCGAAGTAGAACTGCACGAACCGCATCCCGTCGTCGTAGCCCTGGCCCGTGGTGCCGACGATCGTGATGGCGCTCAGCTGCGTGGCCATGACCGACAGGCCCACCACCCACCAGGGCAGCGACCGGCTCGCGAGGAGGTAGCCCTCCACCTCGTCGGCGTTCTTCGTCCGCTTCAGGCCGTCGTAGATGACCCAGAAGAGGTAGACGCCGACGATGAGCCAGTCGACTGAGTGCATCCTAGAGAATGGCCACGGAAGGAGCCACGGACATCACCACGGAAATCGCCATGCAACGAACGGGCTAGCCGAAGTAGCGGCTGAAGCTCCACAGTCCGGCGATCACGACGGCCTCGACGATCAGCACGAGGACATAGGTGCCCGTCATGCGGGTGTCGTGGGCGTCTGGCTCGCGGGCCTGGTCCGTCATGGCTGAGGATTGAACCGGGCGAGTATATCATCCGGGCCCCGGCTCCCCGGATCTCGATCTATACTCTCTCCCGGAGTCCCTGGGCCATGAGGATCGACCAGCGCGAGGTGGGCGACGTGACCGTCCTCGACGTCCGGGGCCGGCTCACCATGAACGACGGGCACGGCCTGCTCAAGACGCAGGTCGAGAGCCTGTCGGAGCGCGGACAGTCGCGCGTCGTGCTGAACGTGGCCGAGCTGAAGTACCTCGACAGCGCCTGCCTGGGCGAGCTCATCAACGCCCACATCTCGCTCGCCCGGCGCGGCGGCGGGCTCAAGTTCGTCGGCATGCCCGACCACCTGCGCCAGCTGCTCACGCTCGCCGGCCTCCACGGCATCTTCGAGGCGTTCCCCGACGAGGCGGCCGCCGCGAAGAGCTTCCGCACGGCAGGCTAGTCGTCCAGCCCCATCATCCGCATGATCCGCAGCGCGTTGCGCGAGGTCGCCAGGCCCGGGCGCAGGCGGTAGTCGAACGTCATCGCGGTCCCGTTCGGGCCTTCGGCCACGGTCTCGCGGAAGTGCACGAGCCGCGCGACGGCGGCCACCGCCGGCGCCTCCGCCAGCGCGAGGTCGTGCGTCGTCACGGCGCCGATGGCGCGCTCGCCCGCCAGCCGGGCGATGACGCGCTCGACGGCGACGAGCCGCTCGGCGCTGTTGGTGCCCTGGAGGATCTCGTCGAGCAGGTACAGCACGGGCCGCTCGCCGGACGCCGCGCGCGCGGCCGTGACGACCGCCTTGAGCCGCGCGAGGCCGGCCATGAAGTAGGAGATGCCGAGCTCGAGCGAGTCGTGGACCTGCATGCTCGTCTGCACCTGCAGCGGCGGCAGCGCGAGCGCCGCGGCGCACACGGGCCCGCCCGCCTGCGCGAGCACGACGTTCAGGCCGATCGCGCGCAGCAGCGTGCTCTTGCCCGACATGTTCGAGCCGGTGACGAGCAGCACCGTGCCGGGCGGCCCCACCTCGACGTCGTTCGCCACCCGCGCCGCGCCGGGCAGCAGCGGGTGCGCGAGCGCGCGGGCGCGCACCGCGGGCGGGCCGTCGCGCTCGACGATCTCGGGCATCACCCAGCCGGGGTGATCGTGCGACAGGGTGGCCAGCGCGCCGAGCGCGTCCACCGCGCCGAGCGCGTCGAACCAGCCGCGCGCGCGCGGGCCCGCCGTCCGCTGCCAGCGCTCCAGCGCGGCGAGCACGTGGAAGTCCCACAACGTCAGCGCCTGGACGATGAAATAGAGGAGGGGCATCGCGTAGCGAACGTCGGCGAGCGCCATGAGGCGGTCGAGCCGCCGCATGTGGTCCGCGGCCTCGCCCGGCGCGCACAGCGCGCGGCGGCACGACACCACGAGCGGCGCGTCCACGTCGAGGCCGCAAACCAGCGCGAAGAGGCTGGCATAGCGGCCGAAGACGCGCCCCTGTCCGAACGCGCGGTCGAAGGTGGCCCTCGTCCTGCGCTCGTAGGCGTAGGTGAGCGCCATCGACGGCAGCACGGGCGCCAGCCAGAGCGTGCCCGGGAGGAGCCCGGCCAGGCCGCCGGCGATCGCGAGCCACGTGGCCGCGGTGAGCAGACGCACGGTCCACGCGAGCCACCCCCGCACGACGGGACGCGGAGGCGCCTCCGCCCACTCGAGGAACGCGCCGAGGTCGTGCGCCCGCTCCCCCGCCGCCAGACGGCCGTGCGCGGCGAGCGCCTGCCGGAAGCCCACGCGCGGCGCCAGCGCGGCCACCGCCCGCTGCCGCTCGCGGATCACGCCGGGCGCGTCCGGCGCGAGAAGCCAGGAGACGAGCGCGGCGCGGCCCGGGACGGTGCCGGTGTCCAGGAGCTGCAGCAGGGACGCGCGACCCGCCAGATCAAGGTCGGTCGCGTAGGGGTGCGCGTCGGCGGCGACGGGCGGGCCCGCGGGCGGCAGCGCGCCCCAGTCGCGCGCGAGCCGCGCGCGGCCCAGCCGGTTCACCTCGGCGAGCGCCGCGTGCCACGCGCGGCGCTCCTCGATGCGCGCGTGCCGCACGACGAGCCAGCCGAAGGCGGCGAACGCGGCGGCCGCGCCGGCCCAGAGATACGCCGACCCCGCGAGCCGCCCGAAGGCCGCCGTGGCCGCCAGCGCGGCGCCGGCAAGGAACGTCACGAGGCGCAGGTTGGACACGACCCTCGAGCGCGCGGCCTCCGCGTCGCGCCGCGCGGTCTCGTCCGCCTCGCGCGCGCGGTACACGGCCGTCGCGTCGTCTTCGGTCGCCGGTCTGGCCGGAACAGGTTCGGATGGCACGTCGTCGCTCGCGGTCCGATTCTACCCCGCGAGCGTTGAAGGGGACGGCGGGGACCCGGTATAGTAGGGGCGACCCGACGGGTCGCCCCTACATGAAGGATACCGAGAGACAGCAGGCCCGCGCGGGCCTCACCGCGCTCGCCGCCGGCATCGAGGGCCTGCCCGAGATTGAAGGCCGCGGCGCCCTGGTCGAGGAGATCGAGGCGCTCGACCGCGCGGTCGACGCCTTCCACATGGAAGCGATCCGCTTCCGTATGTACACCGTCGACCGGCGGCTGCGGCAGTTGCCAGGCGGCGCGCCCGAGGCGCTCCAGCGCACCTTCGACGAGGTGCGCGCCGCGCTCGAGGCCGCGGGGTTCCACACGCGATCGCACTAGCGCGGCTGACGGGCCGACGGCTCCCGCGTCAGGCCGTCAGCCATCGTCAGCGGTCAGCAGTCAGCGGTCAGGGGTCAGGCAGAGCCCGTGACGCTGTCACGCAGCAGTCGTGACAGGATGCTCTTCCTGACCGCTGACCCCTGACCCCTGACCGCTGACCTCTGACCGCGCTGGTCCAGGCAACGATCCCCCCACCCCGCCCGTCTAACGACGTCGGGGGTCTCAATGGACACGCTTCGAGACGATCTGCGGCTCGCGTTCAGGCGCCTCGCGCACCAGCCCGGCTTCGCGGCCGTCGCCATCCTCACGCTCGCCCTCGGGCTCGGCGCCAACACCGCCGTCTTCACGCTGGTCCACACGCTCATGCTGCGGTCGCTGCCCGTCGCGCACCCCGAGGCGCTCTACCGGCTCGGCGACAACGGCAACTGCTGCGTGAACTCCGGCCTCCAGACGAGCTACTCGCTCTTCTCCTACCGTCTCTACGAGCACTTGCGCGACTCGCTGCCCGAGTTCTCGGAGCTCGCGGCGTTCCAGGCGCGCACCGAGAACCTCGGCGTCCGGCGGAGCGGCGCGGCCCTGCCCCAGTCGATGCCGGGACAGTTCGTCACGGCCAACTACTTCACGATGTTCGGCGTCCGGCCGGCGGCCGGGCGCCTGCTGCAGCCCGCCGACGACGAGCCGGGCGCGGCGCCGGTGGCGGTGATGAGCGCCCGGGCGTGGGCGCAGCGCTACGGGCGGGACCCCTCGGTCGTCGGCGCGACGTTCGTCGTCAACGGGCGGCCGATGACGATCGTCGGCGTCGCCGCCGAGGGCTTCTTCGGCGACACCGTGCGTCCCAACCCGGCGGCCATCTGGATCCCGGTCGGCCAGGAGCCGGCCATCCAGGGCGCGGGCTCCCTGGTCGACCGGCCCGGCACCGACTGGCTGTACGCGATTGGCCGGCTGAAGCCCGGCGCGCGGCCCGAGGAAGTGTCGGCGCGGGCGACGACCGCCCTGCGGTCGTGGCTCTCGGCGCAGGCGTTCGTGGACGAGAGCGACCGGGCGGACATCGCGAAGCAACACATCCCCGTCGTGCCGGCCGGCGGCGGCGTGGCGCTGATGCGGATTGAGTTCTCGCAGTCGCTCGCCATCCTGTTCGTGACCTCGGCGCTCGTGCTGCTCGTCGCGTGCGCCAACCTCGCCAACCTGCTCCTCGCGCGGGCCGACCGCGGCCAGGCGGCGATTCGCGTGGCGCTCGGCGCGCCCGTCATCCGGCTGATGCGCCAGTCGCTGACCGAGGGCGTCGTGTTGGCGCTGGCGGGCGGGCTGGGCGGCCTGCTGGTGGCGACGGCGGGCACGCGCGCGCTGCTCGCGCTCGCCTTCCCCGGCGCGACGTCCCTCCCCGTCGACGCCACGCCGTCGGGCCCCGTGCTCCTCTTCGCGCTGGCGCTGGCGGTCGTCACCGGCGCGGTGTTCACGGCGGGGCCGGCCTGGGCGATGGCGCGCACGCGCCCGCTCGCGGCGCTGCACGGCGTGGGGCGCGACGGGCAGCAGCGATCGTTCGTGCCCGCGCGCACGCTCGTCGTCGTGCAGGTCGCGCTCTCGCTCGTGCTGCTCGCGGGCGCGGGCCTGCTCGCCACCAGCCTGGGCAACCTGCAGCGGCAGCCGCTCGGCTTCGAGCCGGCCCACCGGCTGGTGGTGCACGTCGACCCGCCCGGCCTCGCGGGCGAGCCGGAGGCCATCGCGAGCCTGTTCGGACGGATCCGCGAGCGCCTGCTGCGCGTGCCGGGCATCGAGGCCGCCAGCTACGCGCTCTACAGCCCGATGGAGGGGAACAACTGGTCGTCGGGCATCCAGATCAGCGGCAAGACGGCCGACCCCGAGCACCCGTTCTCATCGTCGTGGAACCGGGTCGGGCCCGGCTACTTCGAGACGCTGGGCACGCGCGTGGTGCGCGGCCGCGCGATCGACGAGCGCGACACGGCCGCGGCCCAGCACGTGGCGGTCGTCAACGAGGCGTTCGTGCGCCGGTTCTTCGAGTCCGACGATCCCATCGGCCACCGGCTCGGCATCGGCGACCCGCGCCACAGCAACGACTTCGAGATCGTGGGGGTGACCGAGGACGTGAAGTACTCCGGCGCCAGCCGGCCCGTGCGGCCGATGATCTTCCTGCCGGCCTTCCAGACGGTGGCCTACGAGACGGCGGGGATGCGCACGGCGCAGGCGCGGTCGCTGCTGCCCGGCGCGCTCGTCGTGCGCACCGCGCCCGGCGCCCGCGACATGGACGAGGCGATCCGCCGGGCGCTCGCCGCCGTGGACCCCGACCTGACGGTGATTCGGCTGGTGACGCTCGCCCGGCAGGTGAGCGACAACTTCAGCATGGACCGGCTGATGGCCCGGCTGCTGTCGTTCTACGGGCTGCTCGCGCTGGCGCTCGCCTCGCTCGGGCTCTACGGCGTCACCGCGCACGCGGTCGCGCGGCGGGCGCGCGAGATTGGCGTCCGCATGGCGCTCGGCGCCGACGGCGCGCGCATCGTCCGGACCATGGTGAGCGGCCCGCTCGCGCAGACCGCCCTCGGCCTCGTGATTGGCGTGCCGCTCGCGCTCGCGGCCGGCCGCGCCCTCCGCGCCCAGCTGTACGGGGTCAGCAGCTACGACCCGATCGTCCTGGGCGCGGCCGCCGCCGTCCTCGTCGCCAGCGCCGCGCTGGCCGCGGCGCTGCCCGCGCGCCGCGCGGCGGCGGTGGATCCCGCGAGGGTGCTGCGCGGGGAGTGAATGGACGATCACGCGTAGCGCAGGGCTTCAGCCCTGCGGCGGACGGGCGCACGCCTAGAGGCGTGCGCTACGGGTTGTCACGTGCCCTGCGGCGGACGGGCGATGGCATTCCGCATTCGACATTCCGCACTCGACATTCTGACATTCGACATTCGACATTCGGAACGATCAGTACCGCCAGCTCTTCACGTCCGCGCCCTTCGGCGCCGTCGCCAGGATGCGCTTCGCCATCTCGGGCAGCACGCGCTCCTCGGCGCGCTGGCCCGGGTACTCGGGCATCCCCGCGTAGCAGTGCGGCGCGCGCTTCCCGATGTCGAAGCTCCCGGCGTAGTACGGGTCCTTCGTGCTCTCGAGGAACGCCTGCAGCTGGAACGCCGCCTCTTCGAGGTAGTAGGTGTCGGTGTCGCCGACGTAGAGGTGCAGCTTCCCGACCAGCTTCGGCCCGAGCGTCTTCCAGTCGCGCTCGAGGATGTAGCGCAGGTCGTAGTGGTCGCGCCAGTAGGTCGTCACGCTCTTGTCGATGACGCCGGTCCACTTGTCGTACAGCAGCTTCGGATACCCGTCGTCTCCGACCGGGCCGAACGTGGCCATGAAGACGTCCATCTGATCGCCGGACCGGCCGCGCGAGCCGAGCACGGCCTCGTAGCGGCTCGCGTCCTTCTGCGACATGGTCACCTGGTCGTCGGTCTGACGCGACCACGGCCGGATCGGCGACGTCATCCACTCGCTGTTCGGGTGGAAGGCGTTGTCGTCGTCGTAGATGTTCACGAGCTGGAAGTGGCGGAAGTCCACCGGGTCCGGGCAGAACGTCCACGTGCCGTTGAAGAGGTCCGGGTAGAACACCTGCCACGCGAGCGACTCCCACCCGCCGGTCGACCCGCCGTACACCACGCGCGCCCACGGCTCGCCAATCGCGCGGAACTGCTTCTCGATGCGCGGGATGAACTCCTGCGTGAGGGCGTCGCCGTAGGGCCCGCTGTTCTCCGAGTTCACGGCGTACGAGTCGTCGTAGAACGGCGTCGGGTGCTGGATCAGGACGAGGATGAAGCGCGGCAGCTTGCCCGACGTCCAGTCCTGGTAGAAGCGGTAGCCCGCCTCGGCGTTGTCGCGCGCCCGCCCCTTCACGTCCGGCCCGGGCGGCGTCTCGTTGAAGCCGTAGAACGTCCGCGGGAAGTGCCCCTGGTCGTACGCGATCGGGTAGCGCGCGTTCGGATGCTCGTCGAAGCCCTCGGGCAGCACGACGATGGCGCCGAGATCGATGTCGGCGCCCCACCACTTGCTGAGGATCTCGCTCTTGAACCTGACGTGCTTGACGTACTTCGTGTCCTTGGGCGTCTCGACGGGCGGCATCTTCTCGGTGAGGCTGATCCGGATCGGCGTCGCGCTGGCCGGGTCGATGTGCACCTGCTGCGGCGCGCTCATCAGGTTGCCCGGCGACCGGTTCCAGTGCTGGCCCTCCCACCGGTCCATGTGCGCCTTGATGGTGTGGCCGTCGGCGCGGTGGAACGTCGTGTAGACGTTGAGGACGGCCTGCACCGTGTAGTCGCCGGCCGGGATCTGGTCGGCGCTCTCCACCGGCCAGCCGCGCGTCGTGCCGTCGATGACGGCCGGCTGATCGGGCCGCAGGCCGTCCACGTCCACGCCGAAGAGCGGCTGCGAGCGCGGGCTCGCCCCCACCTGGAAGCGCGGCTCCTGATCCGCGTGCTTCGACACGATCAGGAGCACGCGGCCGTCGAGCGGGCCGGCGTCGAGCGACGCGGGATACGAGATCTCGAAGCGCACGCCGGGACGCGATGGCGCGCACGCCGCGAAGAGCGCGGCCAGCGCGGCGGCGACGGCGAGTCCGGCGGCGAGCGGGGATCGGAACCGGCGGGGCGTGAGGGACACGGGGGCCTCCTTCGGCATCGGATGGCGCATCCTCTGTCAGAAGGAGGCCGCAGTCAAGCGGTCAGGGGCCGGCGGTCAGGGGTCAGGGGCTACCGCCCCGCGTCGGCGTACTTCACCGAGCAGCCGTAGGGACGCGAGGTGGGCGTGGCGACGGGCTTGCCCGCCATGGCCTCGGTCAGCGCCTGCGACACGTAGTCGGTCGCGCCGGCGAGGTCGGCCGGGTCCGGCGTCGGCTTGTCGTCGATCGCGCCGTTGTAGACGAGCACGCCCCTGGGATCGATCACGAACATGTGCGGCGACGTCTTGGCGTCGTACAGGTGGCCGACGGCGCCGGTCGGGTCGAGCAGCACCGCGGTCTGCGCGCCGCCCTTCTCCGTCATGTAGGCTTGCGACTCCGCCGCCGTCACGTAGCCCTGCTTGCCGGGGGCCGACGAGATCACGGTCAGCCAGACCACGCCCTTCGCGGTCCATTCCTTCTGCAGCGCCTGCATGTGGCCGCTGTTGTAGTGCTTCTTCACGTACGGGCATCCGTTGTTGTGCCACTCGAGCACCACGAACTTGCCCTGGTAGTCGGCCAGGCTGTGGGTCGCGCCGCGGTCGTCGGTGGCCGTGAAGGCCGGCGCCGGCTCGCCGACGATCGCCGCCGCGGAGGCGGTCAGCGCGCCGGTGGCGAGGGCCGCGGCGACAATGAGGGTCCAGGCTCTCGTCCGCATAGGGGGACTCCTGTTTGAGTTTTGAGTTTTGAGTTGTGAGTCTTGAGTTCTGAGTCGTGAGTTCTGAGTTCTGAGTCTTGAGTTCTCACACAACTCACAACTCACAACTCAAGACTCATGACTCAAGACTCATGACTCACAACTCATGACTCACAACTCACAACTCACAACTCATGACGCAACGCCGTCTCTCAGCGCGCGCCGGAGGACACCGGCACGCGCACGGTATAGGCGCGGTCGGGCGGCAGCACGATCACGGCGGTCAGCGCGGCGGGCGGCTTCGTCATCTGGTCGGACGCCCGCAGCCGGAACTCGATGCCCGCGGCGAGCGGCGTCACGGTCTGCGGCGCCGAGTCGTCGATGCGGCTCTCGTCGACCGGGAAGAACATCCCCGTCGCCTCGCGGCGCCCGGTCTCGATCGTCACGCGGAACTCGCGTCCCGCCAGCGTCGCGTGGGCCTTCAGGGACGCGGGCGCCGGCTGCGGCAGGCGCGCCCGCGCGGCGTCGAAGAGCGGTGAGTCGTCCGAGGACTCGCCGCGGTCCTCGGCGACCGGCAGCGTGAGCGAGACGCGGGCGCGGCCCGGCATGCACACGTCCTTGCAGATGAGGTACTTCACGCCGGCGGCGAGCGTAACGATCTTCCCGGGCGCCGCGCCCGGCGGCACCGCGATGGTCACCGGCAGCAGGACGCTCCCGTGGTAGCCGTAGTCCACGAGACCCGCGACCTCGATCCGCTCCGGCACGGGCCACTCGAAGTCCCCGGGCTTGTAGCCGGCCGGCAGGTCCCAGGTGACCGCCGGCGCCGCGCCCGAGTCCCCCGGGTTGCGCCAGTAGATGTGCCATCCCGGGTCCATCGTGAAGCGCAGGCCGATGACGGCCCCGTGGCCCGCGCGCAGCACGGTCCGCTCGGCGAGCAGGCTCAACTGGGCGTGCACGGGAGGCCCGGGCGCCCCGAATTGCGGCGCCGGCGCGATGGGCGCCGGGACGAACAGCAGAGACAGCAGCAGCGGCAGCAACATGGGATCAA
The DNA here is from genome assembly GCA_963812185.1 of uncultured Acidobacteriota bacterium. Taxonomy (GTDB): domain Bacteria; phylum Acidobacteriota; class Vicinamibacteria; order Vicinamibacterales; family JAHECP01; genus JAHECP01. The sequence continues at coordinate 52,896 of CAWEUE010000004.1, read as the reverse complement.
GTATGACCCACGATCCGGACCAGGCGCACGTTGCAGCCGTCGGCGCGGCGGGCCACGCGGATCGACCCGGCGGCCACGCTGCGCGGGGAGTGACGAGACCCAAAGATCATCTCGTGGAACGACTGACGCCTGAAATATTTACCAATTGAGCTATGAATCGCACACTGTCATGGCGAAGACTCGTTTCTTGGGTAGATGATCTAGTGGTAAGATTCGGGTCATGCCGAGCCGAGGCACCGCGCCGCTCCAGGGCGAGCTGCTCCAGGGCACGCTCGACCTGCTCATCCTCAAGACGCTGGCCCTTGGGCCCGCGCACGGCCACACGGTCGCCTACGCCATCGAGCGCGGCTCGGACGACGTGCTGCAGGTCGAGCACGGCTCGCTCTACCCCGCGCTCCATCGCCTCGAGGACCGCGGCTGGATCGCCTCGTTCTGGGGCACGTCCGAGAACAACCGCCGCGCCCGCTACTACCGGCTGACGCCGGCGGGCCGCCGCCAGCTCGTCCAGCAGACCACCCGGTGGGACGAGCTCGTCGTCGCCATCAACCGCATCCTGCGACCGACCGCCGGCTGACGCTCCGAGGTGCCGTCATGGGTTGGACCCGATTCCTGCGCCGCGCCCGGTGGGACGACGAGCGGGCCCGCGAGCTGGAGTCCTACCTCCAGATCGAGACCGACGCCAACATCGCGCGCGGCATGACGCCGGCCGACGCGCGCGCCGCCGCGCACCGCAAGCTCGGCAACGTCACGCTCGTGCGCGAAGAGATCTATCGCATGAACTCGCTCACCGCCCTCGAAACCGTGTGGCAAGACCTGCGCTACGGCGCGCGGCTGCTGCGCCTCAACCCCGGCTTCGCCCTCGTGGCGCTCCTCTCGCTCGCGCTGGGCATCGGCGCCAACACCGCGATCTTCCAGGCGGTGGACGCCGTGCGGCTGCGCACGCTCCCGGTGAAGGATCCCGACGGCCTCGTGGAGGTTCGCATCGGCCTGGCCAAGGGGGGCCGAACCGGTAACTTCATCGACGACCATCCGCGGCTCACCTACGCGCAGTGGGAGGAGATCCGCGCCCACCAGCAGGCGTTCGCGGACCTGTTCGCGTGGGGCACCACGCGGTTCAATCTGGCCGAGGGTGGCGAGTCGCGGTTCGCGCGCGGCCTCTGGGTGAGCGGCGACTTCTTCTCCACCCTCGGCGTGCAGCCGGCGGCCGGGCGCCTGCTGACCTCCGCCGACGACGATCGGGGCGCGTGCAATCCGCCGGCCGCGGTCGTCAGCTACCCGTTCTGGCAGGCCGAGTTCGGCGGCGACCCCTCGGCCGTCGGCCGCGCGCTGCGGCTCGACGGGCACCTCGTGGACATCGTGGGCGTGGCGCCACGCGGCTTCTTCGGCCTCGACGTCGGGCGCAGCTTCGACGTGGCCGTGCCCCTGTGCGCGCAGGCGTTCATCCGGCCGGAGCAGCACGTGCTCGACCAGCGCTACACGTGGTGGCTGGCGGCGTTCGGGCGGTTGAAGCCGGGCTGGACGGTCGATCGCGCGTCGGCGCACCTCACCGCCCTGTCGCCGGGCATCTTCGAGGCGACGCTCCCGACCCGGTACACGCCGGCGGACGCGAAGAACTATCTCGCGTTCCGGCTCCAGGCGTTCCCGGCGGCCACCGGCCTATCCGATCTGCGCAGACAATACGGCACGTCGCTCTGGCTGCTCCTGTCGATCGCGGGCCTGGTGCTGCTCATCGCGTGCGCGAACCTGGCGAACCTGATGCTGGCGCGGGCGAGCGCGCGCGGCCGCGAGATCGCGATCCGTCTCGCCATCGGCGCGTCCCGGCCGCGCATCGTCCGGCAGCTGATGGCCGAGAGCCTGCTGCTGGCCGGGCTGGGCGCCGCCGCGGGCGTCTGGCTGGCGCAGTGGCTGAGCCGGGCGCTCGTCGCCTTCATCGCGACGGATCGGAACCAGGTGTTCGTCGCGCTGCACCTCGACTGGCGGGTGCTGGCCTTCACGATCGGCCTGGCCGTCGTGACGTGCGTCATCTTCGGCCTCACGCCCGCGCTGCGCGCCACGCGGACCGGGCCTGCCGCGATGATGCGCGCGACGGGCCCGGGCCTCACCGAAGGCCGCGACCGACTGAGCCTGCGCCGCGCGCTGGTCGTCGCCCAGATGGCCATCTCTATGGTGCTGGTCGTCGGCGCGCTGCTCTTCGCGCGGACGTTCCACAATCTCACCACGCTCGACCCCGGCTTCCGGCAGGACGTCCTGGTGGCCACCCTCGACCTGCGCCGGACGGGCGTGCCCGACGCGCAGGTGACCGCGCTGCACCGGCGCATCCTCGAGCGCCTGGAGGCGCTGCCGGACACCGCCACTGCCGGATTCCGCCGACATCGTCCCGGTGAGCGGGTCCACCATGAACCGGATGCTCGTGATCGACCACGTCACCCAGCAGGACCTTCCGTGGCTGAACCGCGTCAGCGCCGGGTTCTTTGGGACCCTGGGGATCCCGTTCGTGGCGGGCCGGAACTTCGACGACCGGGACACGCTGGCGGCGCCGCCTGTGGCCGTGGTCAACGAAGCGTTCGTCCAGAAGTACTTCGCCGGCCGGGTCCCTCTGGGCCGCACCTTCCAGCTCGGCGTCGGGCCGGGCGAGCCGGATCCGTCCTACGAAATCGTCGGCGTCGTGAGGAACACGGCTTACAGGGACCTGCGCGACCCGTTCGAACCGATCATCTTCTTCTCGAGCACGCAGGAGCCCGAGCCCGGCCCGATGACGGTGGTGCTGCGCGGGCGGAGGGGCGCGGCCAGCCTCGTGACGCCCGTGACGCAGGCAATCGCCGGGGTCGACCCGCGCATCCTGATCGACTTCCGGATGCTCGACGCCCAGATTCGCGATTCGCTGGTCCGCGAACGGCTCATGGCGGCGCTGTCGGTCTTCTTCGCGGCGCTCGCCGTGCTGCTGGCCGCGATCGGCCTCTACGGCGTCATGTCGTATTCGGTGTCGCGGCGGAAGACCGAGATCGGCATCCGGCTCGCCCTGGGCGCCGGCCGCGGGCGGATCGCGGGGCTGATCGTGCGTGAGACGGCCTGGCTCGTGGCGATTGGGGCCGCCCTCGGGCTGGGGCTGGCCGTCGCGGCGGGTCGCGCCGCCGCCTCGCTCCTCTTCGGCGTGACGCCCGGCGACGCCGCCACGCTCGCCGCGGCGGCCGCCGCAATGGCCGCGGTCGCGCTGGTGGCGAGCCTCCTCCCCGCCCGCCGCGCCGCCCGGCTCGACCCGACCGGCGCCCTCCGCGAGCAGTAGGGGCGAGGCGGTGCCTCGCCCCGGGGCCGGACGGTGCCGCGTCCTTGCCCGGCTCGCCCGGCGGCGGGGTACAATCGTCCTCTCTCACCAATCCAGACGTTCAGGAGGGGACGACCCATGGCAGTCCGTCTCGGGGACGAAGCGCCCGATTTCACCGCAGAGAGCACCCACGGCACGATCCGGTTCCACCAGTGGAAGGGGGAGAGCTGGGCCGTGCTGTTCTCGCACCCCAAGAACTTCACGCCGGTCTGCACGACCGAGCTCGGCGCGCTGGCCGCGCTCAAGCCCGAGTTCGACAAGCGCGGCACCAAGGTGATCGGCCTCTCGGTCGACCCCGTGGACTCGCACCTGCGCTGGGAGGACGACATCAAGGACGTCACGGGCCACAAGCTGAACTTCCCGATGATCGGCGACCCCGAGCGGAAGGTGGCGGCGCTCTACGACATGATCCACCCGAACGCCATCGACACGCTCACCGTGCGGTCGCTGTTCGTCATCGGGCCGGACCACAAGGTCAGGCTGACGATCACCTACCCGGCGAGCACGGGCCGCAACTTCCAGGAGGTCTTGCGTGCGATCGACTCGCTGCAGCTCACCGAGACGCACCCGGTCTCGACGCCGGCCGACTGGAAGCCGGGCGACGCCGTCCTCATCGGCCCCGACGTGTCGGACGAGGAAGCGAAGCGCACGTTCACGGGCTTCGTCGCGAAGAAGCCGTACCTGCGCGTCGGCAAGCTGCCCCGGTAGGGGCGACCTGCCAGGTCGCCCCTACCCGCCAATTCCGCGGCTCATTCCGTGGCGATTTCCGTGGCTCATTCCGTGGTCATTCCCTATGACCCACCCCGTCGCTTGCCCCACGTCGGCGGCGGGGGCTCGTGCGTGAGTCGGTTGGGCGGGTTTTCCTTCAGCATGCGGAGCGCCTCGGTCACGGCGCGCTCGAGCTGCGGGTCGCGGCCGGCGATCACGTCCTTCGGCCAGTTCTCCACGTCCACGTCGGGCGCCACGCCCTCGTTCTCGACGGCCCAGTGGCCGGTGCGATCGAAGAAGCCGCCGCGCGGCGCGATCATCGAGCCGCCGTCGATGAACGGCGGCGTGTCGGCCGTGTGCACGAGGCCGCCCCACGTCCGCTTGCCGACGAGCAGGCCGATCTTGCGGCGCTTGAACATGTAGGGCATCAGGTCGCCGCCCGAGCCGGCCATCTCGTTGACGATCATCACCTTCGGCCCCCAGATGCCGGCCGACGGGCTGGTGAACGGGTAGCGGTCGCCGGCCACGTTGTTGAAGTAGCCGTCGAAATCGCGCCCGAGCACGTCCACGATGTAGTCGGCGGCCGATCCGCCGCCGTTGAACCGCTCGTCCACCACCACGCCCTGCTTGTCCTGCTGCGCGAAGTAGTAGCGGTTGAAGCTCGTGTAGCCGGGCTGGCCGGTGTTGGGCAGGTGCACGTAGGCGAGCTTGCCGCCGGACAGCTTCTCCACGAGCCGCCGGTTCGACTCCACCCACGCGCGCGTGCGCAGCCCCTGCTCGTTCGGGACCGGCACCACGGTCACCTGCCGCGCGCCGTCCATCGACGGCGTGCCGTTCACGGTGAGCACGGTCTGCTTGCTGGCCGTGCCGTCGAGCAGGCGGTAGATGTTGTCGGTCCCGCGCAGCTCGACGCCGTTGATCGCCAGGAGGTAGTCGCCGGCCGACACGTCCACGCCCGGCGCGGCGAGCGGCGCGCGCAGTCCGGGGTTCCAGCTCTCGCCGTCGTAGACGCGCGCGATCCGGTAGCGGCCGTTCTCGATCGTGAAGTCGGCGCCGAGCAGGCCGCCGGCGACCGCGGGCACCTCGGGCATGTCGCCGCCGCGCACGTACGAGTGCCCGATGGCGATCTCCGCGCCCATGTTGTCCAGCAGGTAGTTGAGGTCGGCGCGGTGCATGACGTACGGCAGCAGCTGCCCGTACATCGCCTTGTCCTTCACCCAGTCGGTGCCGTGCATGTTCGGCACGTAGAGGTAGTCGCGCTGGTTGCGCCAGCCCTCGTTGAAGATCTGCCCGAACTCGGCCTTCGGGTCGAGGTGCATCTCGAGCTTCGCCGCCAGCCGGCCGTCGCCGGCCTTCGGCGGGGTGCGGTCCGCGTCCACGAGGAAGAGCCGCGTCCCCTCGTCTGCGCCCCGCGCGGGCGCGCGGCCGAAGCCTCCGCGGGCCGGCGTGCGGTACACGAGCTTGTGGCCGTCGGCGCTCACGTCGTAGGTCGCCACGCCGTGCACGAACACGGCGGTCTTCCGCTCGCTCAGCCGGTAGCGGTGCAGCGTGCTGCCGGCGCCGGGGCCGCCGCCCTCCGGCGCCTCGAGGTAGTAGATCGTGCCCGCCACGCCCGCCTTCAGCAGCGAGTACTGGCGCTCCGGAACGCCGGGGACGGGCAGGATGCGCTGCGCGAGCCCGTCGAAGTCGATCTGCACCGTCACCGGCGCCTGCGCGGCGCGAGAGGGCGGCGCCGCCGGCTCCTGGCCGTTCTCGCCGCCGCGGGCCGCGCGCGCCGGCCGCGCGCTCTCGCTGCCGACGCCCCCGTCCTCGTCGCTCTCGGGCAGAAGCGGGCTCGGCTCGCCCTTCTTCAGCACGGCGAGGTAGAGGCCGAAGTTCTCCTGGTGGTCGTACGACGTCATGTCGAGCCACTGCGACCGCAGGCCGAAGTCGGTGGACGCGAAGAACCAGAGGTACTTGCCGCTCGCGTCCCACGCCGGCCACACCGCGTCGGCGAGGCCGTCGGTCACCTGGTGCGACTCGCCCGTCTCGACGTTGGCGACGAAGATGGCGTGGTAGAGCGAGCGTAGCCGGCTCGAGAAGGCGACCCACTTCGAGTCGGGGCTCCACAGGGGGTTGAGCGTGCGCTGCGGCACCATCCACGGGTCGCTGCCGACGACCTTCGCCTGGCCGGTCTCGACGTCCAGCACCCACACGTGCAGGCCGGTGTCCGTGTACACCAGCTTCTTCGAGTCGGGCGACCACGACGGCGTGTAGTAATGCGTCGGGTGCTCGAGCGGAATCGCGCGCGGCGGCGTCAGGCCGTCCTGCGCCTCGACGACCAGCTGGTACTCACCCGACTTGTCGCTGAAGTACGACACGTACTTCCCGTCGGGCGACCACGCCGGGTCGCGCTCGGCCGACCCGCTCGACTGCGTGAGGTTCCGCACGTCGCCCTTCTCGGCGGGTATCGTGAAGATCTCGCCGCGCGCCTCGGCCACGACCCGCTTCCCCGTCGGCGACAGCGCGATGTTCGTCATCCGGCCCGTGACGTCCTCCCAGCGCGCCATCATCCACGGGAAGTCGCCCGGCGCCGTGATGCTCACGACGTGCTCGCGGCCGGTCTTCGGGTCGAGCTCGTGCACGTAGCCGGCCTGCTCGAAGACGACGGCGCCGGCGCCGGTGTCGAGCGCCTTCACGTCGAAATCGGTGAACTTCGTGACCTGGTCCAGCTTCTCCGCCGCCGTGTCGTACGCCCACACGTTGGCGACGCCGTCCCGATCCGAGATGAAGTACACCGTCCGTCCCAGCCACGCCGGGTCGACGTCCTTCGAGTCGGTCCACGGCGGCGACACCAGGTCGTAGGTCTTCAGGTCCACGATCCAGATCGGGCGGTTCTGGCCGCCGCGGTAGTTGCGGCGCTCCTCGTCCCACGAGTTGTTCATGCGGTAGGCGACGTGCGTGCCGTCGGGCGAGATCTTGCCCTGGTAGGCGCGCGGCAGCGGCATCGGCGACTCGACCCCGCCGGCCCGCGGCACGGTCCAGAAGCGCGGCGCGCCGCTCGGCGCCCACGTGGCGCGCGTCGACGAGAACACGATCGCCGCGCCGTCCGGCGTCCAGCCCTGCACGAGGTCGGCGCCGGGGTGCCACGTCAGGCGCGCCGGCTCGCCGCCCTCGGCCGGGACGACGTAGACGTCGAGGTTGCCGGCGTACTCGCCGCTGAAGGCAATCCACTTCCCGTCCGGCGAGAAGTGCGGGTTCATCGTCAGGCCCTGGAAGCTCGTCAGGCGCCGGGCCCGGCCGCCCGCGCGCGGCACCACCCAGATGTTCTGCGCGTAGGCGAACGCGATTTCCGTGGCGCTGACCGTCGGCGTGCGCAGCAGCCGCGTGCCCGTGTCCGCCGCAACGGCGACAGATGCCATGGTGACCGAGAGCACGGTGAGGAGAACACCAAGCAGCAGGACGAAACGGCGGGTCGATGTCATAGGGGGACCTCCCGAACGGCCGGAGTCTAGCACGCTGAGGAATGGGACACGGAATGGGGCGCGGAATGGGACACGGAATGGGACACGGAATGGGGATCACGCGTAGCGCAGGGCTTCAGCCCTGCGCCAGCGGGCGCACGCCCGAAGGCGGGCGCTACGGGAGACGGGTTCCTCCGGTGGCGGGTGGGCCGGCTAAAGCCGGCCCCCACGTACCGGCAGAATCTACCGCTTTCTGGCCTCAGGTCCCTGGCCTCCGGCCCCCTTCTTCCTGGCCAGCTCGCGGTAGTACTCCTCGATCAGCTTGCGGTAGCCGGGCGGCACGGGCTCGGAGCCCGAGAGGAACAGCTCGTTGCCCTCGGCGCCGCGCAGCTGCCGGAGCAGGCCGTACTCGAAGCGCTTCAAGCCCTCCACGACGGCCGACTGCAGCTCGACGATGCCTTCGGGGTCGCGGTAGGCGGCGGGATTGTCGAGCTCGCGGAGCCGGCGGATCATCTGATCGAGATCGCCGGTGTCCACGTTCTGCCCTTCCAGGTTCCGCCGGAGCTGCTGCGCCTCGCCCGCGCGCTCGCGCAGCTCGCGCCGGAACTGCCGCACGTCGCCGGGCGTGAACCGGCCCGGCGCGCGCTGGGCGCCGCCGGCCGCCGTGGGCGGCGCGCCGGCCTGCACGCCGCCGCGCGGCGCGGTGTCGCCGGCCGGCCGGCCGCCCTGCGCCTGCCCGCCCTGCTGACCCTGCTGCCCTTGCTGACCTTGCTGACCTTGCTGGCCCTGCTGACCTTGCTGACCTTGCTGGCCTTGCTGGCCTTGCTGGCCCTGCTGACCTTGCTGGCCCTGCTGGCCCTGCTGGCCCTGCTGGCCCTGCCGCGCCTGCTGCTGCATCCGCTGCTCGAGCGACTCCATGCCTTGCACGAGGTCGCGTGTCTGCTGGAGCGCGTTGGCCATCGGGTCCTCGGCGCGCTGGCCGACCGCGCCGGCGGCGTCGCGCAGCCGCTGGCCGAGCGTCCCGAGATCGTCCTGGATCATGCCTTCGAACGCCGCGGCGTCCTGGCCGGTGCGCCCCTGGACGACGGCCTTCGAGTACCTGGATCTTCTCCTTCAGCTTGTCGTCGCGGATGCCGTCGGCCGCCGCCTGCGTCTTGCGCGCGGCCTCCGGCTCCTCGCGGCGCGACTCGGCGGCGGTGCGATCCAGCTGCCGCTCGATGTCGCCCACCTCGGCGGCCTGCGCGTCCTTGCGCTGCACCAGCCGCCGCAGCTGCTCGCCCTGGAGGCCGCCCGACGCGGCGCCCTGGCGCACCTCGCTGCCGATGTCCTGCTGCTCCTGCTGCAGGCGCTCGACGCGGCGCACGGCGTCCTGCAGGTTGCGCTGCAGGCGGTTGCCCTGCTCCTCGGCCAGCTTGCCGGCGGCCTGCTGCAGCCGCTCGAGCGCGGCCTCGGCCTCGGCGATGGCGTTCTGATCGCCGCTCGCGGCGGCGCGGCGCATGGCGTCGGCGGCCTGCTGCATCTGGCGCGCGGCGTCGGCCAGGTCCGGCCGGTTGTTCTCGCGCGAGAGCCGCTCGAGGCGCCGCGCGGCCGCCTCGGTCTCGTCGGCGAGCTGGCGCTGGCGCGCGCCGCCGGCGCCGCCTCCGGCGTTGGGCTGCCCGGCCATGCGCCGCTGGCGCTCGGCCTCCTGCTCCTGCCGGCGCGCCAGCTCCTTGAGGCGCTCCAGCATCTCGTCCACCTGGTTGTCGGCGGCCTGCTGCCGGCTGCGCTGCTCGGTCTCGTACTGGTTGCGCAGCTTGTCCGTCTCGAGCTGGAAGAGGTCGGCGAGGTCCTCGGCGCGCGCGCCCTGTCCCCCGCCGCCTCCGCCGCCCTGCTGGCTGCCCATCGAGACGCGGACGTCGCGGTACTGCTCCTCGGCCGCCAGCAGGCTGGCGAGCGCGCCCTGCTCGGGCGACAGCGCGGCCCGCGCGCGCTGGCCCTGGAGCTCCGTTTCGGCGCCCTTCATCTGCTCGACGGCCTTCGACAGCAGGCCCGTGATGGCCTGCATGCTCTCGTCGCCGCCGCTGAGCCGCATCTGCATCTGCTGCACGAGCGCGTCCACCTTCTCGCGCAGCTGCCCCTGCATCAGCGTTAGAAAGACGACGTCCTCGCCGTGCTTCTTCGCGGTCACCGCCGGCCGGTCGCGCACGACGTTGAACGTGGCGGTGACGATCTGCCGCTGCTGCTCCGACAGCGCGCCGCCGGCCTGGGCCCCGCCGCCGCCCTGCTGGCCGCCCTGCGACTCGGCGGGCTTGTAGTCCTTGCGGAAGGGGCGGATTTGCAGGAAGTACAGGTCGCTCGAGACGCGCTGTCCGCCGGCGCCGTTGTCGGTCGCGCGCGCGTAGTAGGACACGACGTCGCCGGGCTTCAGGCTCATCTCCTCGAGGAAGAAGGTGTGGCCGGCCACGACGTCCTTGCGCGGCTCGCGGCCGCCGGCGTACAGGCGCTCGGTCTTCTCGGCGCCGCCGTTGACGGAGTACACCAGGTCCACCCGCCCGACGCCGAAGTCGTCGCCCGCGCGCGCCTCGAGGTACACCTCGTCCACGCTCGTCGGGCGCTCGTCGCGCCCGGGCTTCGTGAACGACACCGTCGGCGGCTGGTCGGCCAGCGCGTCGATCGTGAACTGGGGCGAGGCGGCCACCATCGTGCCGGAGGTCGCCTGCAGGTCGATCCGGTAGAAGCCGTTCTTCGTCACGGTGAAGCCGCCGGTCAGCGTGCCGTCAGCCTGCACCTCGAGCGGGATCCGCGTGGCCTCGTCGAGCCGCACCTCGCCGGCCGGCACCTTCATCGTGGGCGTGGCGCGCACCTCGACGGCCGTCCCCTTCAGCACGGCGAGGTCGCCGCCGTGCTCCACCGTGCGCGGCTCGAGGCCGGTGTACGCCGGGAAGCGCAGCACGAGCTGCAGCTGCTGCACGTAGGGCAGGTCGGCCGCCTCCAGCGTGTAGACGGGCGACCGGACGCCCGCCGCCTGGACGAAGTAGTCGGTCGCGCTCTGCAGGTCGAGCACGATCCCCTCGAACTGGCCGGGCGCCGCGCCGGCCGCCAGCGGCATCCGCTCGAAGGGCGCGTTGGGGCTGCGCCGCGTGTAGACGTCGGCCTCGTCGGCGGCGAACCCCGACAGCGACGCCTTGACGGTCACGTCGGACCCGCGCGCCACCGTCGCGTCGCCGGGCTCGACGGCGATGTGGTAGGGGCTCGCGGCCTCCAGGCTCTCGCCGGGCAGGAGCAGCGCCATCGCGGCGTGGCGTAGGTACGCGGGGCCGAACCAGATGAGCGCGGCCGCCAGCGCGAGCAGCCCGGCGAGGGCGGCCGACGACTTCCGGTAGGTCGGCCGCTCCAGGGCGCGCCCGTAGTCGATCTCGCGGCACTTCTCGACCGCGCGCTCGACCACCTTCCGCACCAGGGCGGGCGACAGCCGCGCGGCCGCGCGCGCCGCGGGCGAGTCGGCGTCGATCGCGCTGACGACGGCCGCCTGGAGATCGGGCTCGTGCTCCTCGATGTAGAGCGCCACCTGCTGATCGGTCACGCGGCGGAGGAGCGGCCGCACGAGGAACCAGCCGACGAGGCCGAGCGCGACCGCGTACGCGCCGACGCGGAAGCCGATCACGGCGCCCGGGCTGAAGCGGAACGACTCGAGGCCGTAGGCCGACAGCAGGAACGCGGCCAGCCCGGCGCCCGCGACCGCCGCGAGCCCGCGCAGCAGGACCTTGAGCCGCCAGCGGCTCCGCACCTGACGGATCGCGCGCAGCAGGTCCTCGCGGTCGTTGATCAGGATCGGCTCGTTGAACATGGCAACCTCGGGACATTTCTGAAGGTGCACGGCGGTGCAACGTGCACGAAGGTGCACTCGGGTGCCAGGAAGCGCCGGCCCTTACGCCGTGGCGCATCTTCTCTCAGATGGGGAAGACGCGCGCCATCGAAGTCTGCGCGCCACCACGCACCCTCTGCACGACGTGCACCCTGTGCACCTCTGTGCACCCGGGTCAACGCCTCCACCGTCACGTCGTCGTCCTCGGCATCCGGTTCGCCAACAACGTCTCGCCGAGCAACACCAGCAGCGCCGCGACGATCAGGTACCACCAGAGCGACTGCTGGTGCTCGCGGTCCGCGGCGGTCGTCTCCGGCATCGCGTCGCCCGGCTCGACGGGCTCGGCCGAGGTGGCGGCGGCGACGAGCTCGGCCGGGTCGAGCGGCGTCAGGTCCGACTCGGCCGGGTCCACGTTGGCGGCCAGGGCGGGACCGCTCTTCGCGCTGTCTCGTCCGCGGAGCTCGTAGAGGCCGGCCTCGTCCAGGACGACCGGCGCCGCGCCGGCGCCCGGTCCGATCGGCCGCCGCCGTCCCGACGGCGCCACCAGCGTCACGTCCGGGTCGCTTCCGAGCCCGACGGCCGCGCGCGCGCGATCGATCGCGGCCGCGTCGACGGCCGCGCCGACGGCGTAGGACGGCACGGGCCGCACGTAGGACGCCAGGTACTTCACGGCCTGGTGCACGAACGGCACGTAGATCGGCCGGAGCGCCAGGTCGTTCCAGAAGGTGTCGAGCGTCGACGTCCACACGAGCACGCGCCCCTCGCCCACCCGCCGCTCCGCCAGCGCCGTCGTCCCGTCGTCGAAGCGCGCGATGACGCGCGACGCGCCGGCGAGCGGGCGGTAGCGGTAGACGCGGACGGCCGTCAGGTCGCCGCTCTGCGGCGCGCGGAACAGCTCGAAGACGGGGTGGCTGTAGTCGACGTAGCCGAGCGTGCCGCCGCGGCCGCCCATCCGATCCACGGGCGCGCCGATGACGCCGGGCAGCAGGTCCGGCGATCCCTCCGGCCAGCGGCTGCGCTCGCCCAGCGCGACGAGCAGGCCGCCACCGGCCTCGACGCGGCGCGCGAGCGCACGTCCGGCCGCGCCCCCGGGCGGCGGCGCGTCGTTCAGCACGACGACCGCGCTCCGGTCGATGTCGGCGGCGGTCACCGTGTCGACGCGCGCGACGCGCACGTCGAACGACGGATCGCGGCCGACTCCGAGCGCGCGGGCCAGGTACAGGCTGGCGTCGGGCTCGGGATGCGCGCCGTCCACCACGAGCACGGGCACGGTCGCGCCGGGCGCGGCCAGGAAGGTGAACGTGTCGTCGGCCGCCAGGCCGTCGGGCGCGAGCCGGACGACCGCCGGCACGCTCGAGGCCGGGAGCGCGAACGGCTGGAACGTGACGGCGGCGGACCCGTTGGCGGCGAGGCTCACGGGCTTCGTCTCGAGCAGGCGGCCGTCCACGACGAGCGACACGTCCCGGCCGGTCACGGGCGACGGCCCGCGGTTGGCGAGGCGCGCGGTGACGGTGAGCCGCTCGCGCCCGCCCGTGCGATCGCGGTCGTAGGCGAGCGCCGCGATCCCGGCGTCGGACGCCGTCGGGTCGGCCACCGACACGGGCGTGAGCGTCGTCGCCGGGGGCAGCCCGATCGGCTGCGCGCGGTCCCAGCCGAGCTTCTGGAAGTCGGAGATCAGGATCACGTCGTGGCGCGCCCGGTCGGAGGCCTCGATGAGCGACGCCGCCGCCTTCAAGGCCACGTCGAAGCGCGTGGCGGCCGGGCCCACGGCGGCCTGGTCCACGTAGGCGAGGAGCGCGGCGCGGTCGAGCGTGGTGCGGGGGCCGATCTCGGCGCGCGTGTCGAAGAGCACGACCGTGGCGCGGTCGTCCGCCGCCAGGCGCCCGATCGCCTCGCGGGCGGCGGCCCGCGCGCGGGCCCAGTGGTCGCCGTAGCCCATGCTGTACGAGCGGTCCAGCAGGATCACGACGTCGCGGGCGCCGCCGCCCGCGGCGGCGGCCAGCGCGCCGCCGCCGAAGAACGGCCGGGCGAACGCCAGCACGACCAGGGCGACGGCCGCGCACCGGAGCAGCAGCAGGAGCAGGTTGCGCACCTTCCGCCGACGCACCGACTTGTACGGGATCTTGCGCAGGAACATCAGCGACGGGAACTCGACGACGATCTTCTTCTCGCGCTGCACGAGGTGCAGGTAGATCGGCACCGCGAGGGCGAGGAACCCGGCGAGCAGGGCCGGCGCGAGGAAGGTCATCAGCGCACCCGCATGAGCCTCTCACGCGTGGAGAGGTACTTGAACAGCGCGTAATCGAGCGGCATCGACGTGTTGAACAGCGCGTAGTCGATGCGGCTCGCGGTGAACAGGCGCGCGAGCGACGCGGTGTGCTCGCGGATGAGCGCGCGGTAGTCGTCGCGCAGGGCGTCGGGCACGACCGGGATGCGCTCGCCGCTCTCGAGGTCCTCGAAGCTCGTGGCGTCGGCGTACGGAAAGTCGAGCTCGGCCGGGTCGAGCAGGTGGAACACCACGACGTCGTGCCCCTGGAAGCGGAGCGGCTTGATCGCGTCGGCCACGGCCTGCGGCTCGTCGTAGAGGTCGGAGATCACGGCGACGAGCCCGCGGCGCCGCAGGCGCTCGGTGGCGCGGAGCAGCGGCGCGGCGAGCGCGCCGGGCCGGCCGGGCTCGCTGCGGTCGAGCGCGTGCAGCACGATCTCGAGGTGCTTCATGGACGGCGGCACGTAGTCCACGATCTCGCGGTCGAAGGTCACCAGGCCGACGCGGTCGCGCTGCCGGTGCGAGAAGTAGGCGAGCGACGCCGCGAGGTACCGGCCGTAGTCGAACTTCGACAGCCCGCCGCTCGTGAAGCGCATCGACGTCGACACGTCGAGGGCCATCACCACGTTGGCGTTCGAGTCGGCCTCGAACTGCTTGACGTAGTAGCGGTCGGTACGGCCGAAGAGCCGCCAGTCCACGCGCCGCAGGTCGTCGCCGGGCTCGTACGCGCGGTGCTCGGCGAAGTCCAGCGAGAAGCCGAGGTAGGGCGCGCGGTGGAGGCCGTTGATGAAGCCGTCCACGACGGTGCGCGCCAGCAGCTCCAGGTTCTGGATCTTCGCCAGCACGGCGGGGTCGACGAAGCGCGCGCCCCGCATCACGAGCCTCGACTCGCCTCTCTCCATCCTCACATCCCCGATCGCGGCACCGACACGACGTCGAGCAGCTGGTCGATGATCTGGTCCGTGGTCACGCCTTCCGACTCGGCGTGGAAGTTCCTCAGCACGCGGTGGCGCAGCACCGGGTGCGCGAGCGCGCGGATGTCGTCGAAGCTCACGTGGTAGCGCCCGTTGACCAGCGCGCGGGCCTTGGCGCCGAGCACGAGGTACTGCGCCGCGCGGACGCTGGCGCCGTACGACACCCACTGGCGGACGAACTCCGGCGCGTCCGGGCTGCGCCGGCGGCTCGTCCGGACGAGCGCCAGCACGTAGCGCACGACGGCCTCCGACACGGGCACCTTGCGGACGAGCTCCTGGAACGCCAGGATCTCCGGCCCGGTCACGGCGTGCTCGAGCCGGGCGTCCTGAACGACCGTCGTCGTCCGCAGCACCTCGAGCTCCTCGTCCTCGGGCGGGTGCTCGATCACGATGTGGAACATGAAGCGGTCGAGCTGCGCCTCGGGCAGCGGGTAGGTGCCCTCGAGCTCGATCGGGTTCTGCGTGGCGAACACCAGGAACGGCTCGTCGAGCTTGTAGGTCCGGCCCTGGATCGTCACGCGGTGCTCCTGCATCGCCTCGAGGAGCGCCGCCTGGGTCTTGGGGGGCGTGCGGTTGATCTCGTCGGCGAGCAGGATGTTGGTGAAGACCGGCCCGGGCGAGAACACCATGTGGCGCTTGCCCGTCTGCGGGTCGTCCTGGATGATGTCGGTGCCCGTGATGTCCGACGGCATCAGGTCGGGCGTGAACTGGATCCGCGCGAACTTCAGGTCCAGCACGTCGGCCATCGTGCGGATGAGGAGCGTCTTGGCCAGCCCCGGCACGCCCACGATCAGGCTGTTGCCGCCGACGAACAGCGTCATCAGCGTCTGCTCGACGACGTCGTGCTGCCCCACGATCACCTTGCCCAGCTCGGCGACGATGCGGTCGCGGCTCGCCTTCATCTTGTCCGCGAGCGCCACGTCGTCCTGCGACTCCAGCCTGTCTGCCGTCTGATCCGTCACGGTGTCCCCCAGCGTCTCAGCCCACGATCACCACGAAGCTCACGAAGACCACGAGGAAGATCTAGTGCGTGATCCCGTACACGAAGTAGTTCACGCCGAACTTGTACGCCTCGTTCGACAGGTCGATCGGCACGTAGCCGGTGTCCGACCATTCCCAGGTACTCGCCGATGTCGTTGTTGTAGTTCGCGATGAGGAGCAGCCGCTTCGCCGGGTCGTTGTCCTCGTAGACGCCCATGAACTCGGGCGTGCCCCGGTCGTAGTACTGGTGGAACTCCAGCGACTCGATGTCGAAGAACGAGTGGAAGATCGGGTCCTCGAGCCCGACGCTCACCAGCCGGCCCTCCGGCAGCACGCGCCGGACCTGCGCCTCGAAATTGTTCCAGTCGTAGCCCCGGAAGTCGTCGAACACGATGAACCCGCCCTTGAGCAGGTACTGCCGCAGGTTCCCGGCCTCGGCGTCGGTCATCGTCCAGTAGCCGGGCTCGGCCATGTAGGCCACGGGGTACTTGAAGAGCTCGGGGTCGCCGATCGCGACGATGCTGCCGCCCTGCTCGCCGTCGTACGGGTCGATGGCCGTCACCTCGTCGAGGATCTTCATCAGGTGGCGCTCGGCGCGCGGGTAGTCGTGCGACCACGGCGCGCCGCGGCCCCGGCGCCGCCGGAAGAACGAGAAGCCCTCCGCCGCGATCCCCTCGTCGTAGCGCAGGCGCGCGAAGGTGAAGCGGCCGTCGTAGGGCACGAGCGACGAGCCCTCGGGGAGCTCGGCCGCGGCCTCGCGCTGGCCCCGGAAGCCTCGCTGAGGGCGCTGCGCGCCGGCGATGGCCGTGGCGGCCACGACGGCCCCCGCCAGCAGCGCCACCGCCGCGGCCGTCCCCAGGGCGGTTCTCGCCGTCATGCGTCCCCCTTCTTCCTCTCCATCTCCCGGATCTCCCGCGTCTTGCGCGCGAGGTCGAGGAGCAGCGGCTCGAGCTGGCGCCGGTACTCCTCGTCGGGCATGCCGCCCTTGAGGGCGCGCAGCTTCGCGATGCGGTCCTCGAGCGCCTTCTGCTCGGCGTAGAGCGCGGCGAGCGCCGGGTCGGCCGACGCCGCCGGCGCGGCCGCCGCCGGCGCCGTCAGGAACATCGTCCGCGCCAGCGCGCCGTCGCCGGCGAGCGGGTCGGGCTCGAGGCTGCCCTTCCGGTCGCCGTTGTCGTCGAGCATCGCGTGCTCGGCCAGCAGGTTCCCCGCCTGCTGGTACGCCTCGGCGACCTTGCGCTTCGCGTAGCCGAAGGCCTCGAGGATCGACACGCGCCCGTCCTTGTCGAGGTCCGCCTCGTCGCCGGCGCCCGCCAGCGCCTCGACGAAGAAGCCGCCGAAGCGCGGCGCGTTGCGCTCGCCGCCGGTCGCGGTCGCCGTGACGATCGTGCGGTCGCGCCCCGACAGCGTCTCGACGAACGGGCCGCTCGCGCTCGTCGTGTCCACGAGCGCCACCGCCTGCGCCGCGAGCGCGTCGAGCAGCCGCGCGAAGTCCGCCGCGGTCATGTCGGGCCCGGGCAGGTTGAACCGCGGCTGCCCCTCCGTGTCGCTCCCGTGCCCGATCAGCACGATGAACACCCGGTCGCCGGGCGCCGACGCGGCCGCGATCCGCTTCACGGCGGCCTCGACGTTCTCCCGCGTGGACCGGCCGGTGATGCGCGCCGGGTCCCGCGCGGGCGTCTCGTCCAGGTAGACGACGTCCGACGCCGGCAGCCCGTACGTCGCCTTGGCCGCGTCCACCAGCGTGGCGGCCCACGCGTGGAACGTCTTCGCCATCCCGGGGTCGCCGCCGAGACCGACGACGACGAGCAGGCGGCTCTCCTGCGCGGCGGCGGGCGCCGCGATCAGGACCGCCAGGACGCCGGCCGCCAGCGCGCGCCTCACGCCCATCCCCGCCTCCGCCGCCACGCCCACTCGCCGCCGACCAGCCCGAGGAAGAGCAGCAGCAGGACCGGCATGTCCCACAGGTCGCGCTGGTCGACGACGGTCACGCCCCCGCCGGCGTACTGCACGTCCTTGGCGAGGCCGTCCACGTCGGCCGCGGTGTAGAAGCGCCCGCCGGTCTCCTCGGCGACGCGCCGGAGGAGCGGCGCGCGCATGCCCGCGTCGAAGTACTCGGCGTCGCTCGGCGCCGCCCGGAAGTAGGCGCGGTCCTCGCCGAGCGTCTCGCCGCCGCGCCGCGCCGCGATCTTCACCTCGTAGAGGCCGGGCGCGTCCGGCGTGAAGCGCGCCTGGTACTGGCCGTCGCGGTCGACGGCCCACGCCATGGGCTCGGTCGTCTCGCGGCCGGCGGGATCGACGAAGGTGGCGGTGACCTGGCTGTCGTTGACGTCGAGGTACGTCTTGTCGCGCACCTCCGCGCCGACGGTCAGCGCCTCGCCCGGCTCGACGCGGCTGCGCGACGCGGTCGCCATCACCCGGTCGGGGACGCCGTCGACCAGCCAGCGCAGCAGCCGGCGCCACAACAGCTCGTGCGTCAAGTCGTCCACGCCGATGTCGTGGTGCATCTGCCAGAGCCAGGTGTCCTGCACGCCGAGCGCGAGCGCCTTGCCCGCGCCGAAGCGCTGCCAGGCGAGCACGACCTGCGCGTCGCGGCCCGCGTCGGTGTCGCCGGTCAGCAGCACCGTGGCGCCCGGCTTCGCCCGCCTGAGCTGGTTCACGGACGTGAGCGGCGGCAGCGACGCCCACCGCTCGGCCGACGCCAGCTCGGTGGCCCCGATCTGGGTGGCCGGGTGCGCCTCGCCGGCGCGCGTCGGGTGCACCTTCACCTCGGCGAAGAACGGCGACTCGGGGTCCGGCTCGAGGACGACGGGCAGGGCGTCGGCGACGGGGGTGTCCAGGTAGCCGCCCTCGGCGAACGCGTGGCGGCCGCCGAGCGCGAGCAGGCCGCCGCCGCGCACGCCGACGAAGTCCGCGAGCATGCGGAGCTGGTCGGGCGTGAAGAAGCTCGCGGGGATGCTGCCGAGGATCACGCCGCGGTACGCGAACAGCTCGTCGCGGGTCTTGGGGAACCCCTCGACCAGCTCCTGCGCGTTCTCGACGCCGAGCCGCAGGAACTTGTTCTCGGCGGTGCGCTGCAGCACGACGAGGTGCAGGTTCTTGTCGTCGGCGACGGCGTGGCGCACGAACTTCATCTCGTAGCGCGGCGCGCCCTCTATATAGATGATGCGCTCCGCCCGGTCCTCCACGTCCACGAGCACGTCCCGGACGTTGTTCTCGGTGACCATCTCGCCCGGCCGGGGCGGGATGCGGAAGCGGAGCACGCGCGGCCCGGCCTCGGACGCCGTCCAGGGCACGCGCACCGTGGCCGGCTCGCCGTCGGCGGGCAGCGGCACGTCCTCGGTGCCCACGATGCGCCCGTCGTCCTCGATCTGCACCGGCACGGTCTCGCCCGCGTAGCCGTACTGGCTGACGACGACGTCGATCGAGAGCGACGCGTCCTTCAGCACGCGCGCGGGCGCCTGCACCCGGCCGAGCTGGACGTCCTTGCCGAAGCGCTCGCGGCCGAACCCGACCGTGAAGACCGGCACCGACGCGGCCTTCAGCGCGCGCAGCGTGCCGGTGAGGCCGGTCTCGGCCGTGTCGGCGCCGTCGGTCGCCACGATCAGGCCCGAGAGCGGCACGCCGGCCAGCTCGTCGCGCGCGCCGGCCAGCGACGGCGCGAGCTCGGTGCGCGTGCCGGCGAAGGTCAGGGCCGCCGGGCCGGCGACCCGGGACGCCGCCGAGGAGAAGCGGAAGAAGCGCACCGTGAACCGCTCGCCGAGCGCCTTGACGAGCGGGCCGTCCGGCGCGAACGCGCGCTGGACCTCCGCGCCGCGCGCGACGGAGCCGTCGTCGGCAATCTGCATGCTGCGGGAGTCGTCGAGGAGGATGCCGAGGAAGTTGCGGCGCGGCTCGACCGTTCGGACGATGAGGACGGGCCGCAACAGGGCGACGACGAGCAGCGCGAGCGCGCCGACGCGCAGGGCCGCCAGCCCGACCGCCAGGCGCCCGCCGCCCGCGATCCGCGCGTAGGCCACGATGACCGCCGCCGCCACGACCGCGCCCGCGATGGCCGCCGCGACCATGGGCCAGCTCGCGCCGAGCGCGAGCGCGCCCTGCTCGAAGACCACGGGCCGGTACTTGAACAGCAGCTCGAAGAGGCGTTCGCCCACTGCGGTGCCCCGACCCCCCGCGAGAATTGTCACACAGGAGGCGGCGTGCGCCTCCGGCTCGGACGACCGATGCTTATAGGACTAACGACGGCCGTAGCTGGCCTGATGCTTACTTGTCGGACGTTGGACGGCGGAGAGTTCAGGGTAGCACGGAATGAGCCGCGGAATGAGCCACGGAAACAGCCACGGAATGAGCCACGGAAAGAGCGGGGTACGTCACACTTCAGCTGGCTCATGTGGGGGCCGGCTCTAGCCGGCCCGACAGCCGTCACGGCGCAATCATCGACAGCCTGGGGAAGTACGTGCGGTAGCGCCGGGGGTCGCGGGTGAGGAGCGTGAGGCCGGCCACGGCCGCGTGGGCGCCGATGAAGAAGTCCGGAAGGGGCGAGCGCCGGGCACCGCCGCGGCGTCGGTACCGCTCGAAGCACTTCGCCGCGAGGAAGGCCGCCTCGAGCGGCAGGGGAGCCCGCACGAAGAACTCCTCCGGAAGCGCGAGGTCCACGTCCTCGATGCGGTCGTAACGGACCGAGATCTCGGCGAAGACGATCGGGTTGATCAGGATCGGCCCGCGCTCGGCCGCGTCGCTCAGCATCGCCGCCGACCAGTCGGACCACTCGGCGTCCTCGCTGAGGAAGTCGAAGAGCACGTTGGTGTCGGCGAGTGTGCCTCCCATCGCTCGTTGCTCAGTCGCCGCGCGTGAGCGCCATCAGCTGGTCGGTCGTCATGCCGCGCCGCGGCCGCGGCGCGCGGCGCATGGCCTCGAGCAGCCGCTCTCCCCTCGTCGTCGCGCCGGTCTTCTTCCGGATGCGCACGGCGTCGCCCTCCAGCTCGAACTCGACCTCAGTCCACGGCTGCAGGCCGAGACGCTCGCGGATCGAGAGGGGGATGGTGACCTGGCCCTTGCTGGTCAGACGCATGGTATTACTCCTATGAGTAAGAGTAATACGGACGAGACGCAGGATCAAGGCTTGAGGCTTGACGCTTGAGGCTTGACGCTTGAGGCTTGGGCTTGGAGCTTCCGTCGCGCACGCCTTCAGGCGTGCGCCGCGCGCCGAGCGCCGTCACTCCGCGCGCAGCGCGGCGGCGGGGTCCACGCCCATCGCGCGCCAGGCGGGGACGACCGACGCCAGCAGCGCGGCGACGAACAGCACGGCGGCGGCGACGCCGTAGGCGATCGGATCGGCGGTCGACACCTCGAACAGGATCGCGCGCAGCGTGGCCGTGAGCGCGAGCGCGACGAGCAGGCCGGCCAGCTCCCCGGCCACCACCACCGTCAGCGCCTCCCGCAGGACGAGGCGCAGCACGTCCCAGCGGCGCGCGCCGAGCGCCATGCGCACGCCGAACTCCTGCGTGCGGCACGCCACCGAGTACGCGATGAGGCCGTACACGCCGATCACCGCCAGCAGCAGCGCCGCCGCCGCGAAGACGGCAAGGCCGATCGTCATCGAGCGCTCGACCCCGAGCGAGTCGGCCAGCAGGCGATCGAGCGGCATCACATCGTCCACCGGGAGCGTCGGCTCGCCGGTCAGGAGGGCCTTGCGCACGCCCGGCAGCGTCGCCGCGATGTCGCGGTCGGCGCGCACGAGCAGGAACAGGCGGAGCCACGCGTACTGGTTACTCGGACAGGTAGACCGTCGGCACGGGCGACTCGGTCACCGCGGACTGGCGGATGTCCTCCACGACGCCGACGACGGTGGACCAGAAGCGCTCCGTGTCGCCCACGATGGGCCGGATGCGCTTCCCCACCGCCGGCTCGCCTGGCCACAGGCGCGCGGCGAGCGTGCGGCTGACGATCACGACGAAGCCGACCTTCTTCCCTGCGGCCACGTCCTGCACGGTTCCCGTGTCGGTCTCGTCGAAGAAACGGCCCTCGAGGAGCGGGATGCCCAGCGTCTCGAAGTAGCCCGGCGTGACGGTGCGCAGCTCGGCGACGGGCACGCGCCTGTTCACCTCTCCTTCGTCCACCTCGAACTGCACCACGCGCCGTCCGGCGAGCAGCCAGCGGTCGCTCGTCGCGCCGGCGCTGAGGACGCCCGGCACTTCGCGCGCCCGGGCGAGGGCCTGGCGCCAGAACGCAACGACGCGCCCGTCCTGCTCGTAGAGGCCGGGCGGCAGGTTCACCGTGACGGCGTAGCGATGATCGACGGCGAGGCCGGGGTCGACGGAAACGGCGCGCAGCAGGCTGCGGGCGAGCAGGCCCGCGCCGCTGAGCAGCGCGACGGCGAGCGCGACCTCCACGACGACGAGCATCGTGCGCATCCGCTGGCGGCCCATCCCGGCGGGGCTCGAATCCGCCGCCCTCCTTCAGCGACTCGCCGACCGGCGCGCGCGAGGTGTGCAGCGCCGACAGCAGGCCGGCAATCAGGCCGGCCGCGAGCGTGAGCATCGCGGCCGCCGCCAGCACGGCGACGCCGACGTCCGCGGCGTCCACGCGCGGGAAGCGTCCCGAGCCGAACCGGCGGAACAGGTCAACACCCCACAGCGCCAGCAGCACGCCGGCGCCGCCGCCGAGCGCGGCGAGCATGAGCGTCTCGGTCAGCAGACGCCGGACGAGACGGGCGCGGCCGGCGCCGAGCGCCGTGTGGATCGCCATTTCGCGCCGCCGGCCGACGGCGCGCGCCAGGAGCAGGCTGGTCAGGTTGGCGCAGGCGACGAGCAGCACGAGGAGGACCGCGCCGCCGAGCACCCGCAGCAGACGGCGCGCATCGGGCGGCACGACGGCGTCGGCGAGCGGCTGCAGATCGATCGCCCAGCCGCCGTGCGTGTCGGGGAACGTCGCGCCCAGGAAGCTCGCGGTCTCCTGCAGGCCCTTCTCGACCTTCGCGGGCGGCACGCCGGCGCGGAGGCGCGCGAACACGAGCAGCATGCGCCGCGACTGCGACGCGGTGACGACGCGCTGGAAGGGCACCAGCAGGTCGGCGCCGAGCCAGGCCTCCATGCGCGGCATGACGCCGACGATCGTGACCGGCTGGCCGTCGACCGTCACCACGCGCCCCACGACCTCCGGGTCGCCCCCGAACTGGCGGAGCCACAGCCCGTGGCCGAGGACCGCGACCGGCGCCGGCGCGCCGACGCGGGTCTCGTCGGCGTGGAGCCCGCGGCCGAGCACCGGCCGGATGCCCGTGAGCGCGAAGAAGCCGGCGTCGACCTGCCAGCTCCGCACCGTGGTCGGCGTCTCGATGCCGCCGAGGTTGGCCAGGCGGGAGTAGGCCGCCGACACCACCTCGAAGAGGTCGTCGCGCTTCTGCAGGGCGGCGTACGTGCGCCGCGAGCAGGCGAAGGAGGGCACGCCACGCCGCACGTCCGACTCGTGCACGATCACGACGCGGTCCGGCGCGGTCACGGGCAGCGGCTCGACCAGGGCGGCGTAGAGGACGGCCACCACCACCGTGCTGGCGCCGATGCCAAGCGCCAGCGTGAGCGCGGCGGCCAGCGTGAAGCCCGGACGGTTCCGCAGGAAGCGGTGACTGTAGATGACGTCCTGAACGAGCGTGCGCATGACGGCTCCCGGAAATCCGGCGGCGGCGCGGCCCGCGAGGCGGGCCGGCCGATCAATTCAAGCCGTGTGCCGGAGGGCCGGGCCGCGAGGTGGCTGACAGCGGCCCGGTTCGGCGCCGCACGTACGCCGCGCCGGCGACCGGTGTCCGGATCCGGCGATCGGAGTGCTCAGGAACGGATGAGGTTGGGCCGGCCGTGGGCCGGCTGAAGCCGGCCCCTACTTTTCCGCGCGCGGAAAGCGCTGGTCCATCATGGCCGCGTCGTAGGCGAACGACGCGAAGACGATCGCGGCCTCCTTCAGCGTCTCGGGGTCGAGGCGCTCGTAGGTGTCCGCGTTGGTGTGGTGGGTGCGGATGTCGTAGTCGTCGTAGTCCTGGATCGGGTTGAAGCCGGGCACGCCGGCATCGATGAAGCTGACGTGGTCGGTGCTGCCCACGCCCTCGAGCGCGTTGTGCCGCGCGCCGAGGCCCTTGAACGGCGCGAGCCACGCGTCGAACAGCGTCTTGGCCGCCGGGCTGTTCTCGGAGTAGAAGCCGTAGATGGGCCCGTAGCCGTTGTCGATGTTGAAGTAGACCGAGAAGTCGTCGCGCGCCGCCTTGTTCGCGTCGCCCTCGAGGTGGCGCTTCACCCAGTGGCGCGAGCCGAGCAGCCCTTCCTCCTCGCCCGTCCAGATCGCGACGCGGATCGTGCGGCGCGGCCGCGCGCCGGCGGCCTTCAGCAGGCGCATGGCCTCGAGCGCCACCGCGACGCCGTCGGCGTTGTCGGTGGCGCCGGTGCCGGCGTGCCACGAGTCCACGTGCGCGCCGAACATCACCACCTGGTCCTTCAGCGCGGGGTCGGCGCCGGGGAGCTCCGCGAGCACGTTGTACGCGTTCGTGTCGGCGGTCAGGTAGTGCGCGCGCAGATCGACGCGCAGCGTGACGGGCAGCCCGTGCTCGAGCATGCGCGCGATCAGGTTGTACTGCTCGGCCTCCACCACGATCGACGGGACGGCGTCGTCGCCGAAATCGCGCCCCATCACGAACATCGTGCCGTGCTCGCCGGGCGACGGCTTGAGGACGGCGCCGACGCCGGCCTGGTGGAAGAGCGCCCTCCAGTCGCGCGGCGTGGCGCCCGTGCGGCGCGGCGGCGCGGGCGCCGCCGGGCGCGCCGCCGGCGTCTCCGGCGGCTGCGGGCGGTCCTCGCGGACGAAGCGCGTCTCGATGGGCTGCGCCATGACGATCGCGCCCTTCAGGCGGCCGGCCATGGCGCGCACCTCATCGATGGACTTTCCGCCGATGAAGACCGGCGTGCCGGTGACGACGCCCGCCGTGGGCGCCGCCCAGCCTTCGGGAAAGCCGGTGAGCGGCAGATAGCGCGGCCCGGTCATCTCGAACGTGAAGCCGTCGAGCTGCCAGCCCCGGCCGAACGGCCAGGCCTCGAGCCGCGGGTTCTCGAGCCCCCACGACGCGAGCTGCTCGCGGGCCCAGTCGACCGCGGTCTTCATCGCCGGACTGCCGGTGAGCCTCGGCCCGATCACGTTGGTCAGGTGGTCGTACATGGCGCCCACCTGCGAGTGCGCGCGCTCCTCGGCGCGGATCTTCGCGAGCGTGGCGTCCGTGGCGGACGGGGCCTGCGCGCCGAGCAGGGCCAGCGAGCCGAACAGCAACGGGATGATCAGGAAGCGCTTCATGGTGTGGTCCTCGAGAAGGGCCGGCTGAAGCCGGCCCCCACGTACCAGAAGGTACGTAGTGCGTACCAGAAGGTACGTAGTGCCGGGCTTCAGCCCGGCCGCTGACAGGTGCTCGTACGTGGGGGCCGGCTTCAGCCGGCCCGCCTGGCGCGCAGATTCAACCGCCAGTAGTCCAGCGTGAACGGCGGGTCGTCTTCGGCCGCCAGGGCCGACAGCCGGCTCACGAACGGCTGCTGCTCGGCCGCGGGCAGCCGCGCGAGGTGGTGCCGCACGCACACGCACGCGACGAAGTCCTCGAACTCCTCGCGCGTCGAGAACGTCACCGGCGCCGGGTGCGTGGACGTCTCGACGCCGTCGAAGCCGGCCGCCCGCAACCGGCGCGCCGCCGTCTCGGCGTCCTCGAACAGCCACGGGTCCCGCCAGCCCTCGAAGAACCGGGCGTAGGCCGGCTCGGCCGCCAGGACCGACAGGCGCGCGATGAGCCGCGCGAGGTTCGGCCCGCCGCCGCACTGTGCCACCAGCCGGCCTCCCGGCGCAAGCGCCGCGTGCAGGCTCCGGAACAGCCGGTCGTGATCGAGGATCCAGTGGAAGGTCGCGGCGGAGAAGATGACGTCGGCCGCGCCGCGGAGCGGCAGCGCCGCGCCGTCGGCGCGCACGAACCAGACGCGGCCGGCGAAGCGCGGCCGGAGGTTCGTCGTCGCCACCTGGAGCATGCGGATGGAGTGGTCGAGCGCGACGACGCGGCCGCGCGGCAGGCGCTCGAGCAGCCGCTCGGTCAGCCGGCCCGTCCCGCAGCCCACGTCCACCAGCGTCTCGTCGCCGGCGAGCTCCAGCCGCCCCAGCGTCGCCTCACCCCATTCCTGCTGCGGAACGGACAGACGATCGTAGGCGCGGGCGTTCCAGTCGGGCATATAGAAGAGCATTGCCGATTGGCGATTGCCGATTGACGATTGAAGAGCATTGGATCACGCGGTGACAGCGTGACAAAAAAGGTTTTCAATCGGCAATCGGCAATCGGCAATGCGCACGGTCTCACGCGACCGTCAAGATCATCGGCCTTCCCTTCGTGATCACCACCGTGTGCTCGTAGTGCGCGGCGAGGGAGCGGTTCTTCGTGCGCAGCGTCCAGCCGTCGGGCTCCTCCACGATGGGCGACCGCCGCGCGCAGATGATGGGCTCGACGGCGACCACCAGGCCGTCGGTCAGCCGGCCGCGCGTCAGCGCGCTGTAGAAGTTGGGCACGGTCGGCTCCTCGTGAATCGTGCGGCCGACGCCATGGCCCGACAGCTCGCGGACGACGGCGAAGCCGCGGCGCTGGACCTCCGCCTCGACGGCCCGTCCGATCTCGGCCACCCGCGCGCCCGCCGTGGCCACGCGCATCGCCTTCACGAAGGCGGCGCGCGCGGCCCGGGCCAGGCGCCGCGCCTCGTCGGCGGCCGGCGGAACGGCCACGGTCACGGCCGCGTCGGCGATGTAGCCGTCCAATTCGGCAGTGACGTCGATCTTGACGATGTCGCCCGGCTGGATCTCGCGCGGCCCGGGCACGCCGTGCACGATCTCCTCGTTCACGCTGATGCAGCTGAAGCCCGGGAAGTCGTAGGTGAGCTGCGGCGCCGACCGCGCGCCGTGCCCGCCGAGGAAGCGCGCCCCCGTCTCGTCGAGCTCTTGCGTCGTCAGGCCCGGCCGCGCGGCGGCCCGCATGACGCGCAGCGCCTCGGCGACCAGGCGCCCGACCCGCCGCATGCCCGCCAGCGCCGCTTCGGAATCGATGCTCATGACAGTGAGTGATGATACATCCTAGTAGGAATCGGTTCGGGGGTTCCCGGGTTCTCCGGTTCCCGCGGTTCCCAGGGTTCTGCTGCCCGGGAACCGGAGAAGCCGGGAACCCGAACCCGTGAACCCGCGAACTCGAGAACCCCCGAACCCCCGAACCGCTGCCTACGGCAGCGCGGCCAGAGCCGCGCTGGCCGTGGCCAGGCCCGCGCCAGTGGCGTCGGCGCCCCAGCACGTGTGGACCGGCGGGCCCGAGGGCTGCGGCACGTCGCGGCAGCCCGGCGCCAGCGGCACGGCCGTCGCCTCCAGCGTGTACTCGGCCATGTCCGGCGTGAGCAGCGGGTCCTTTTGCAGCATCAGCGCCACGATGCCCGCGACGTGCGGCGTGGCCATCGACGTGCCGCCGAGGTAGATCCCTGGCGCGCCTGGTCGGGATTGGCCGCCGCCACGTAGGGCAGCGCCTGGATCGCGGGGATCTGGCTCTCACGCGCGCGCAGGAACACCGCGCGGATGTCGTCGATCGTGCCGACCACGCGGCCGTAGCGGCCGAGGTCGGTCAGGACGGCGGGTGTCACGTCCGTCGAAAGCACCACGTTGACGCCGATCGTCCGGTTCTGGGCCGAAGGCCGCGCGGCGCCGGCCGCGACGGCCAGCAGGACCGCAAGCCCCACCGTCAGCCATGTGCGTTTCATTGCCATCCTCCCGCCCGGTTCACCGGGCGAGGTTGCGGGTTGGACAAGGCGGGGGGATGAGCCGATTCTAGCACCGCTCGGACGAGGCCCACGACCCGCGGCAGATGATGATCCAGGCCACACGTCGGGGTGGACGGTGATCCAGCCGCCGGCGAGCGCGCTAGAATCCGCCCATGGAACGCAGCGAATTCGCGGGCCGGCCGGCCGTGGCCCTGCGTCTTCTGTGCGTCCTGCTCGTGCCCCTCCTGACCGCCGGCACGTGCAGCGGCACGGGCGGCCCCGTCGGCGGGTCGGCCACGCCGCCGACGGCGTCGACGCCCTCCGGCGCGCGGCTCGAGGTCGGCTACATCTCGCGTGACCCTCGACTGACCGCCCCGACGAGCCTGCAGGCGGACCCGAAGGCCGGCTGGCCGGAGGAAGGCCGGGCCGTTCACTGGGTCGCCCACGTCCTCAACCGCGGCAGCGACACGGTCTCCAACGTGGCCTACGCCTGGCGCATCGACGGCGACCCGGTCGAGACCGGCTACCTCGACGTGCCGCCGGGCGAAACCGAGGTGCGGATGCCCTGGACGTGGACGTTCACGCGCCACGCGGTCAACTTCACCATCGTGCCGCCGCCCGGGGCCGATGACGCGACGACGGACGACGACCAGGTGACGGTCGCGAGCGACGCGCTGGCGATCGGCTTCTGGGTCGAGAAAGGTCTCTACGACTGGATGGCACTGGCGGGGCGTCCGGGCTTCGAGCGCGAGATGCAGGACCAGATCCAGGACTGGAACGCCATTCTCGCCGACAGGACGTTTCCCACCGCCCCCACGGGCGTGCGCGACCGCGTGCGGCTCGACAAGGTCGTCGTCTTTCCGGACGGGGGCGAGAGCGCGCTGTCGAACAGCGACTTCCTGGACGTGGACCTGTGGTGGCGGATGCCCGACGCGGCCAGCGACCAGCGGTTCCTCCACATCGGCGCGGCGCCGGCGGTGCTCGCCAACCAGCGGATCGTGCTGCACGAGCTGCTGCACCAGCGCGGCCTCGTCGACCTCTACGCCTACACGGTGATCCATCATCCGGCGGGCACCGACGACGACGGGCGCGTCGACATCGAGGAGAACGGCAAGCCGATCGTGGGCACCTTCCTGATGCCGCCCCTCGATCAGAGCACCACCACGATGGTCGTGTACCATACGCCCTACAACGGGTTGATGGGCCAGTCGATCTCGGCGGCGCTGACCGAGCTCGACGTGGACGCCCTGAACCTCGTGGCGGGACGCCGGTCGCCGATGACGTTCGACCAATGGGGGAACCTGATCATCGGCCTGGAGAGCACCGCGCTCCCCGAGAGCTATGTCTACAAGCTGCCCGAGACGACCACGATCTCGTTCGTCGATCAGGGCGCGCGCGTGACCGGCGGCGCCGTGGACGTCTACCTCGACCACAACCGGTTCGCGTACTCGAACACCTACACGGCCGGGCCGGACCTGACGCTGCCGATGGCCGCGGACGGCACGGTGACGCTGCGGGGCGACGTGCTCTCCCGCCTGCTCGAGAGCCTGCCGCCCTTCGAGGCGCCGCCCAAGGCGCAGGACATCGTCTTCGGCGTCCGCACCAGCCGCGGGCGCGCCTACGTGTTCCAGCCCGTGTACGCGCTGAACCTGCGGTACTTCCGGGACCACGGCGGACCGGCCACGCTGGAGGCGCCCGTCACGCTCGTCCCGTGGTAGAACCCGTAGAATCCGTAGAACCCGCAGAACCTGTAGAACCCGTAGAACCCGTAGAACCCGTGAACCCGAGAACCCGAGAACTCCCGAACCTCCCGAACCTCCAGAACCCATTGACTAGTGTATGATCGGGGTTCCGACACTCTCGAGACCCCGATATTGAGCGACCAGGCGAGCCCGGCCGGCGCGCGTCCGCTTCCCTTCTGGCGGCGCTACCTCTTCTCGACCGATCACAAGGTCATCGGCGTCCAGTACGCCGTCACGGCGATGGTGTTCCTGCTGGTCGGCTTCGGCCTGATGATGCTGATGCGCTGGCAGCTCGCCTACCCGGGCCAGCCGATCCCCTTCGTCGGCGGCCTGCTGGGCGACACGCGCGCGCCTGGCGGCATCATGCTGCCCGAGTTCTACAACCAGCTCGGCGCGATGCACGGCACCATCATGGTCTTCCTGGGCGTGGTGCCGCTCGCGGTGGGCGGGTTCGGCAACTACCTGGTGCCGCTCCAGATCGGCGCGCCGGACATGGCGTTCCCGCGTCTGAACCTGGCGAGCTACTGGGCCTTCGCCGCCGGCGGCGTCGTGATGCTGGCGAGCTTCTTCGCCCCGGGCGGCGCGGCGAGCTCCGGCTGGACGTCCTATCCGCCGCTCGCCGACATCGCCCTGACGGGCCAGACCTTCTGGCTCGCCGGCATGGTGCTGCTGATCACGTCGTCGCTCCTCGGCTCGATCAACTTCATCACGACGATCGTGCAGCTGCGCGCGCCCGGGCTGTCGTTCATGCGGCTGCCGTTCTTCGTCTGGTCGCAGCTCGTCACGTCCTTCCTGCTGCTGCTCGCCTTCCCGCCCCTCGAGGCGGCGGCCATCCTGCAGCTCATGGACCGCGTCGCCGGCACGAGCTTCTACCTGCCGAGCGGCCTCTTCGTGGGCGGCAAGGCGCTGGCGGCGGCCGGCGGCGGGAGCCCGCTGCTCTGGCAGCACCTCTTCTGGTTCCTCGCGCACCCCGAGGTGTACGTCCTCATCCTGCCGGCCATGGGCATCGTGGCCGAGATCATCGCCAACAGCAGCCGCAAGCCGCTGTGGGGCTACCGGCTGATGGTCTACTCGGTGGTCTTCCTGGGCTTCATGTCGTTCCTGGTGTGGGCCCACCACATGTTTCTCACGGGCATGGGCACGACGATGAGCGCGTTCTTCCAGACGACGACGATGATCATCTCGATCCCGTCGGTCGTCGTGCTGACCTCGCTCGTCGTGTCGCTCTGGGGCGGGTCCATCCGCTTCACGACGCCCGCGCTCTTCGCGCTCGCGTTCCTGCCGATGTTCGGCATCGGCGGCCTGACGGGGCTGCCGCTGGGCCTGGCCGCGACCGACATCCACCTGCACGACACCTACTACGTCATCGGGCACTTCCACTACGTCGTGGCGCCGGGCACCATCTTCGCGCTCTTCGCGGGCGTGTACTACTGGTTCCCGAAGGTCACGGGCCGCATGATGAGCGCCCGTCTCGGCGCGATCCACTTCTGGGGCTCGTTCGTGACGATGAACCTGATCTTCATGCCGATGTTCATCGAGGGGCTCGCCGGCATGAACCGGCGGCTCTATGACGCCGGCGTGCAGCAGCCGCACCTGCAGGGGCTCCAGCCGTGGAACGTGCTGCAGGGCTGGTCGGCCTGGGTCCTGGGCCTCTTCCAGATCTTCTTCATCGTCAACGTCGTCTGGAGCCTGCGGCGGGGCCGCCGGGCGGACGGCAACCCGTGGCGCGCGACCACGCTCGAGTGGGCGGCGACCTCGTCGCCGCCGCCGCACGGCAACTTCGCCAGCATCCCGACCGTGCGCCGCGGGCCGTACCAGTACAGCGTGCCGGGCGCGCCGGCCGATTTCACGCCGCAGAACGCGTAATGGAGATTCCGGTACTCGACCGCCGCGCGGCCCGACACGGGCGTGACCAACAGCAAGCTGGGGATCTGGCTGTTCCTGGCCTCGGAGGTGATGCTCTTCGGCAGCCTGTTCTCGGCCTACGTGCTGCTGCGCGTCGGCGCGCCGACGTGGCCGCACGGCTGGGCGATCATGGACGTCCCGCTCGGCGCGCTCAACACGGGCGTCCTCATCACCTCGTCGGTGACGATGGTGCTGGCGTGGGTGTCGCTGAAGGAGCGGGACCTGAGCCGGTACTGGCTGTGGATGGGCTTCACCGTGCTGCTCGGCGTGATGTTCCTGTCGATCAAGGCGTTCGAGTACGCGGGCCATCTCCAGGAAGGCCTGTACCCGTCCACGAACACGTTCATGGGCCTCTACTACACGCTGACCGGCATGCACGCGCTGCACGTGGCCGCCGGCGTCATCGTGAACACGTGGCTGCTCGCCACGGGTTTCACGATGTGGGAGCGCGACCCCGAGCGGCTCACCCACCGCGTCGAGGCGGCCGGGCTCTACTGGCACTTCGTGGACATCGTGTGGATCGTGCTGTTTCCGCTGCTGTATCTGCTGTGATCGGGTGGCACAGGTCTCAGACCTGTGCCACGAGGGACAGGTGCCATGCGCTACCTGCGCGTCTACGCGGCGCTGATGCTTGCGACCATCGTGACGGTCGGCGTCTCGACGCTGCGCCTCTCGGTGCCGTGGGCCGTCATGGCGGCGCTCGCGATTGCCGCGTTCAAGGTGTCGCTCGTCGCGCTCGACTTCATGCACCTGCGCCGCGAGCGCGCCGCGATCTACGCCGCGCTGGCGCTGACGCTCGTGCTGGCGGCGTCGCTCATGGGGTTGATTCTGGCGTCGGCCGCGGATCAGGCCGGCGTGCCGATTCGGTGAGGTCTCGATGTCTCTGGCCTGGGTCCACGTCGTGTTCATCACGCTCTCGGCCGCGCTGCTCCTGTGGTTCGGCCTGTGGGGCTTCGAGGGCTACGCGGTCGGCCGCGGGTTCGGCAACGCCCTGCTCGGCGGCGCGGGGCTGCTGTCGAGCGCCGGCCTCGCCGTCCACGCGTGGACGTTCGCCAGGAAGATCAGGCGGCAGCCATGGTGAGATCCGAAGGCCGGCCTGAAGGCCGGCACTGCGTACTGACGGTGGGGATCCTGCTGCTCGCCGCGCGCGACGCGCTGGCGTGCCCGATCTGCTTCGGCGCGTCCGACGCGCCGCTCGCCATCGGCATGAACTGGGGCGTGCTCACGCTGCTCGGCATCACGCTCGGCGTGCTGGCCAGCTTCGCCGTGCTGTTCGTGCGGGTGGTACGGAGAAGCGAGCGGGAGATCGGGCCGGCTGACCGCCTCCGCTCTTCGAGCTTCGGCGAGTCCGCCGTAGCCTTGGCGAAGGCGGAAGCCGGCCCCCACAGGTGGCCAGCGGGGAGGAGCCCGGCGTGATCGCGCGGTGGCTCGGCATGCCGGTGGCCGCCGCGGCGGGCGCCGCGCGGCTCGACCTCACCATGGGGCTCGTGCACGCGCTCATGCTCGTGCTGTTCCTCGGCTGGGGCGGCTTCTTCGTGTACACGCTCTTCCGCTTCCGGGCGGGCCGCCACCCGAAGGCCGACTACGCCGGCGCGCGGTCGCGGATCTCCACCTGGGTCGAGATCGGCGTGGCCGTGGCCGAGGGCCTGCTGCTCGTCGGCCTCTCGATCCCGGCCTGGGCCTCGCGCGTGTCGGGCCTGCCGCCCGAGCACGAGGCCGTCGTCATCCGCGTCGTCGCGGAGCAGTTCGCGTGGAACATCCACTACCCCGGCCCCGACGGCGTCTTCGGCGCGACGCGGGCCGAGCTGGTGTCGCCGGTGAACCCGATCGGCCTCGACCGCGCCTCGGCCGGCGCGGCGGACGACGTGGTGACGGTGAACCAGATGCACCTGCCGGTGAACCGTTCGGTGATCGTGCAGCTGACGACCAAGGACGTCATCCACAGCTTCAGCGTGCCGAACTTCCGCGTGAAGCAGGACGCGATCCCCGGCCTGATGGTCCCCGTCTGGTTCGTGCCCGATCGGCCCGGGGCCTACGACCTCGTCTGCGCGCAGCTGTGCGGCCTCGGCCACTACCGCATGCGCGGCACCGTGACGGTCGAGACCCAACCGGCGTTCGACGCCTGGATTCGCTCGCGGGAGCCCGCCGCGGCCTCCCAGACCCCAACCCGCCATTCACCGTGACACCCCCATGCCCATGCACCTTCCGGCTCTGCTCGCGCTCACGCTCCTCGCTCCTCAGGCCCAGGCGCCCGCGCCGTCGGCTCACGACCGGCTGGCCCGGGACGTCTACCAGGAGCTGGTGAACATCAACACCACCGACTCGGTGGGCAGCACGACGAAGGCCGCCGAGGCGATGGCCGCGCGGCTGAAGGCGGCGGGCTTCCCCGCGGCCGACGTGCGGGTCCTCGGGCCCAACCCGCGCA
This sequence comes from uncultured Acidobacteriota bacterium, assembly GCA_963812185.1. Classification (GTDB taxonomy): domain Bacteria; phylum Acidobacteriota; class Vicinamibacteria; order Vicinamibacterales; family JAHECP01; genus JAHECP01. The sequence goes on along the minus strand of CAWEUE010000004.1, from coordinate 19,500 downwards.
AAGGCAACCTGGTCGCCCGCCTCCACGGCACGGGCGCGCGCCGCCCGCTCCTCCTGCTCGCGCACCTCGACGTCGTCGAGGCGCGGAAGGAGGACTGGTCGCCCGACCTCGACCCGTTCGTGTTCGTCGAGCGCGACGGCTACTTCTACGGGCGGGGCACCAGCGACGACAAGGCGATGGCCGCCATCTGGGTGGCGACGCTCATCCGGCTCAAACAGGAGGGCTTCACGCCCGACCGCGACATCATCGTGGCGCTGACCGCCGACGAGGAGGGCGGCACCTCCAACGGCGTGAGCTGGCTGCTCGAGAACCACCGCGACCTCATCGACGCCGACTTCGCGCTGAACGAGGGCGGCGGCGGCGAAATCGTCAACGGGCGCTACCTGCTGAACGAGGTGCAGGCGAGCGAGAAGGTGTACCAGAGCTTCCAGCTCGAGGTCACCAACCCGGGCGGCCACAGCTCGCTGCCGACCGGGAACAACGCGATCTACCACCTGGCCGAGGGCCTGGCGCGCCTCGCGAAGTACGACTTCCCGGTCGCCCTCAACCCGGTCACGCGCACCTTCTTCGAGCGGACCGCCGGGCTCGAGCAGGGCCAGACGGCGGCCGACATGAAGGCGGTGGCGAAAACGCCGCCCGACCCGGCCGCCGTCGAGCGGCTCTCGCAGGCGTCGCCCTACTACCACGCGCTGCTGCGGACCACGTGCGTGGCGACGCGGCTCGAGGGCGGCCACGCCGACAACGCGCTGCCGCAGATGGCGCGCGCGCTCGTCAACTGCCGGATGCTGCCCGGCGCGGACCCCACGGAGGTCGAGCAGACGATCGTGAAGGTGCTGGGCGACGACCAGATCAAGGTCACCCCGGTGGGCCAGGCGACGCCGAGCGACCCGTCGCCGCTGCGCCCCGACGTCATGATCCCGGTCGAGCAGGTCACGCGCGAGATGTGGGACGTGCCCACGGTGCCCACGATGCTCACCGGCGCGACCGACGGGCTGTACCTGCGCAACGCCGGCATTCCCACCTACGGCGTGTCGGGCCTCTTCGAGGACATCAACGACACCCGGGCGCACGGGCGCGACGAGCGCGTGGGCGTGAAGCCGTTCTACGAGAGCCGCGAGTTCCTCTACCGCGTCGTCAAGGCGATGTGCCAGGAGTAGCGGTCAGGAGGCAGGGGTCAGGGGGCAGGACGGCGTGACCGCCGAGCCGTCAGCCGTGAGCCGTCAAAGTTCGATATAGTTAGGACCCCACGGCGGGTCCTGCATGTCCGTATCACGCTCCCGCGACGCCTTCCAGATCGGCGACTGGCTGGTCCAGCCAGGACTCGGCCGCCTCTCGCGCGGCGACGAGCACCGGCGCCTGCGCCCGCAGCTGATCGACCTGCTCCTGCTGCTGGCGTCCGAGGCGGGCCAGGTCGTGACGAAGGACCGCATCCTGCGCGACATCTGGGCCAAGGAGGCGGTGGCCGAGTCGGCGCTCACGAGCTCGATTGCCGAGCTGCGCCAGCTGCTCGGCGACAGCGCCCAGGCGCCGCGCTACATCGAGACCATCCCCAAGCGCGGGTACCGGATGATCGCGGCGGTCGCGCCGGCCGAGCCGGGCCGCGCGGCGGCCGGCGCGCCCGGACGCGGCGAGCCCGCGGCGTCCGGCAGGCTGTCGCCCGCCGCGGCCGCGCTCGTGGCCGCGCTCGCGCTGGCCGTCGGCCTGCTGGCGGGCGTCGCGCTCGTCGCGCCGGGCCCGCCGGCGCCCCACATCGTGCGGCTGGCCGTTCCCCTGGCGCTCTCGTCGGAGTCCACCGAGTTCGACGGCCGGCAGCTCGCGATCTCGCCCGACGGCTCGCGCCTGGTGTACTCACGCCGGACGGACGTGGACGAGCGGCTCTTCGTGCGCCGGCTCGACGACTTCGACGACCGGCCGCTCGCCGGGACCGCGGGCGCGCGCGCGCCGTTCTTCTCGGCCGACGGCCGGTGGATCGCCTTCGTCGAGGGCGGACGCCTCGAGAAGGTGCCGGCCGACGGCGGCGAGGCGCAGCCGATGGCCGACGCGCACGCCGCGTTCGGCGCGAGCTGGTCGCCCGAGCGGGGCATCGTCTTCGCGCCCACGCTCCGCTCGGGCCTGCGGCAGCTGCCGGCTGGCGGTGGGCCCGCCCGCACGCTCACGGCGCTCGGCCCCGACGAGTTGAGCCATCGGTGCCCGGACGTGCTGCCCGGCGGGCGCGCCGTCCTCTACACCGTGCTCTCGGCCGGCAGGCCTCCCGCGATCGTGGCCCTTTCGTTCGACACCGGCGCGCGGCGCCCGATCGTCGAGGACGGCATGTGCGGGCGCTACGTGGACGGCGGCCATCTCGTGTACGTGCGCGGGGACGCGCTCGTCGAGGTGCCGTTCGACGCGGCCCGTCTCGAGGTGACCGGCCCCGCCGAGACGATCGTCCCGCACATCCTCGTGTTGGCGACGAGCGCGATTCCGGGCGTGGCCGTCGCCCGCGCGGGCACCGTCGCGTTCCTGCCGCCGAAGGACGCGGCCGACCCACAGCGTCTCGTCTGGGTGGACCGGAACGGCCTCGTGCGGCCCCTCCCGCTCCCGCCCGGCGAGTACGCGCATCCGCGGATCTCGCCCGACGGGCGTCACGTGGCGGTCTGGATGCCGACGGACGGCGAGTCGCACCTCGTCGTGTTCGACCTGGCGACCGGGCGCGCGAGCGATCCCGGGCCCGGCTCGCGGCCGGTGTGGACGCCCGACGGCAAGAACCTGACCTATGACCTCGACGTCGGCGGCCGCGACAACCTGTACTCGCGCACGCCGAGCGGCGACGAGCCGCCTGTCCGGCTCACCTCGGGACGCTTCCTGCAGTTCGCCGAGTCGTGGACGGCCGACGGGAAGTTCCTGGCGGTGACCCAGTCGGGATCCGCGACCGGACGCGACATCTGGCTGCTGTCGGCCGACGACCGCGTGTTTCGTCCGCTGTTGCAGACCGACGCCGGCGAGGGCGGGGCTGTGATCTCGCCGGACGGGCGCTGGCTGGCGTACGTGTCGAACGAGACGGGCCGCGACGAGGTGTACGTCGCGCTGTTTCCAGGCATGGACGGCAAGTGGCGGGTGTCCCAGGGCGGCGGGCGCGAGCCCGTCTGGTCGCGGGACGGCCGCGAGCTCTACTTCCGCGCCCCACCGGCGATGCTGGCGGTGCGGGTGGCGGCGGGCGCGGCGTTCCAGGCCGGCCCCCCGGTGAAGCTCTTCGAGGGATTCGAGCGGCGGCCGGCGCCGCGCGCCGACTACGACGTGGCGCCCGACGGCCGCTTCCTGATGGTGCAGGCGATTGACGCGCCGACCGAGGCGCCGCGGATCGACGTCGTCGTCGACTGGTTCGCGGGCCGGCGCTGACGTCGGGCGGGTCGCCCCTACTACCTCCTGCGCGCCAGCTCGTCCTTGATGATCTGCTCGAAGGTGTCGTAGGGCAGCGCGCCCGCCACGAACCGGCCGTTGATGAAGAACGACGGCGTCGACGACACGCCGAGCGCCTCGCCGTCCTTCACGTCCGCGTCCACGTGGGGCTTCGCCTGGCCGCCGTCGAGACACGCGCCGAACTTCGCCGCGTCGAGACCGATCTCGGCCGCGTGCCGCTTCAGATCGTCCTCCGACAGCGCCCGCTGGTTGGCGAAGAGCGCGTCGTGGTACTCCCAGAACTTGCCCTGCTGCCGCGCGCACTCGCCCGCCTCGGCCGCCTGGTAGGCCCGCGGGTGGATGGAACTGAGCGGGAAGTCCCGGAAGACGATCCGCACCTTGTCGCCGAAGTTCTTGCGGACCTCCTTCAGCGTCGGCTCCGCGCGGCCGCAGAACGGGCACTGGAAATCGGAGAACTCCACGATCTCGACCGGCGCGTCGGCCGGCCCGCGCACCGGCTGCTCGGCCGAGGGCGGCACGGTGTAGCGCGGCGGATCCAGCGTGACGTCGATGCCGGACGCCTTGGCCCGAAGCTCGGCCACGAACGCCGCGTGCGCGCCGCTCTGCCGCTGCCGCTCGAGATACGCCTTCAGCGCCGGCCGCACCTGGTCGAGCGACGCGCCGTTCATCTGCCCGCGCATCTGCATGTAGGCCGCCTGCAGATCGGCTTCGGTCACCTCGGCCACCCGCTTCGGCAGCTCCGCCGCCAGGAGCTGGTCGCTCGTCATGCCCCGCTTCTTCGCCTCCCGCTCGACCAGGTACTCGCCGATCATGACGTCGAGCACGCGGCTGCGCAGGTCGTACTCCTCCTGCGTGGCCCGCATGTAGGAGGCGGCGTCGAGCTCGCGCCACTTCGCGTCGAGGTCGGCCACGGTGATCGTGCGGTCGCCGAGCCGCGCCGCCACGTCCGACGCCGACTGCGGCGCGGGCGTCGGCGCCGACTGCGCGCGGGCGCACGCCGGCCCCACGGCCAGCCCGGCCATCACGACACCAAGAGAGAGGGTCCGAAGCCACTGGGTCATCTGCAAGACGCTCCTTGACTCCTGACTATGACCCGGACCGTGCGGTTTCACCAAACCCGCGCCGCGGGCCGTCAGCCGTGAGCCGTCAGCGGTATCTCACTCCGAGATACGCCAGGAAGGCCCGCGTGAGCTCGGCGGCCATCTTCCGGTCGGGGAGCGGCGCCCAGTCGCGCCGGGGCCAGCCGACCAGGATGAGCGTGCGCAGCGTGCCGACGAGCTGCAGGTAGCCGATCTCCACGGCCAGTTCCGGCTCGGGGTGCGCGATTCCGGGTCGGCGGGCGAGGAGCAGCGCGGCCAGCCGCCCGGCGACGAAGCCGTCGAGCTCGCGCGCCTGCTTGAGCAGGTGCGCCTCGGGCGACGCGAGGCCGTACTCGACGAGCGCGCGCAGCGAGGCCCAGTGCCGGCGGTGCGCGCGGACCTCCTCGGCCACGACCCGCTCGACGATGGGGGCGGCGTGCTGGCCGGCCCAGCGGGCAGGGTCGAGACGGTCCGCCCACTCGTCGCGGGCGCGCGCCCAGAAGCGCTCGCCGAGATGGCGGACGAGGGCGGGCTTGCCGCCGAACCGCGCGTAGAAGGCGCCGACCGACACGTCGGCGCGGCCGAGCACCTCGGTGACGGTGAGGCCGGCCAGGCCGCGCTCGGCCAGCAGGGCCTCGGCGGCGTCCACGATGCGATCTCGGGAGGCGAGGCTCCGAGCCTGGCGAGGTTGTTTCACTAAATTAGAATTCTAATTCTATTTACAGAACGGAGCAATCCCCGCGCGCGAAGGGTTCCAGGGCTCACCGGGGGCCCGGGTTGCCCCCATCGAAGTAGTGCCGTCTCCAATAGATGTAGCCGGCAAAGCCCCACCAGCAGGCCACGAAGACGAGGGTGAGCAGCGTGACCACCTGCAGCAGGACGTCGGTGCCGAAGGTCTCGATGACTTCGGGATAGGCGCCCAGCTGGTGCAGCAGCTCCGCCCGGCGGCCGGGCATGTCGACGAGGTAGCGGAGGTTGTCGAGGGTGTAGAGGGCCGTCACCAGGTACACGGCGCGCGGCCCCCACCGCGCCCCGCGCCACAGGCCGACGCCCACCAGCCCGAACAGCACGGCCAGGCCGGCGTGGTAGGCTGCGGCGGGCGCGCCGTCGCGCAGGGCGCCGCCGAAGACGACCGGCGTCGCGGCCGAGGCCAGCGACACCACGGCCGAGAGGCCGAAGAACACCGCGGCCGTACGAATGGTGAAGCGTCCCTTCGCGGGCATGACCACCAGCGGCTTTCGGACGGGTCGGGCGGACAGTAGAATCATAGCGCAGGCGAGCGATGCCGACCTTTCGCGCGAAAGCCCGACCGCCCCGTCGCCCCCGTCCGGCCCCCCCCGTCGACCGCGACCCCGAGACGCTCGGCGCGTTTCTGGAGGACGCGGCGCACTACCCGGGGGGGCATGCCGCCGGCGTGGTCTGTCCGCACGACGAGGGCGAGATGGCGGCGCTCGTCGCGTCGCACGCGTGCGTCCTGGCGATCGGCGCGCAGTCGTCGGTGACCGGCGGGGCCACGCCGATGGGCGAGGTGGTCGTTTCGACGGCGCGGATGAACGCCGTCCTGGACGTGACGCGCGATCGGGTGCGCGTGCAGCCCGGCGTGGCGTTGACCGTGCTGCAGGAGCGGCTGGCCGCCGACGGCCTCTACTACCCGCCCACGCCCACCTACACCGGCGCCTTCGCCGGCGGCGTCGTCGCCACCAACGCCTCGGGCGCGGCCACCTTCAAGTACGGCAGCACGCGCGGATGGGTCGAAGCGCTCACCGTGGTGCTCGCCTCCGGGGACGTGCTGGATCTCGCGCGCGGCGAGGTGACGGCGCACCCCGACGGCTGGTTCGAGGTCACGGACTCGTCCGGCACGCGGCGCGTCCCGGTGCCCGCGTATCGCATGCCCGACGTGCCGAAGCGGTCGGCCGGCTACTTCGCGGCGCCGGGCATGGACCTCATCGACCTCTTCATCGGCGCCGAGGGCACGCTGGGGCTGGTCGCCGAGGTCGTCTTCCGCGTGATCCCGCGCGTCCCGTCGGCGGCGCTCGCGCTCGTGCCGGTGCCGTCCGAGTCGCGGGCGATCGCGCTCGTCCGGGCGCTGCGCGAGGCGTCGGAGCGGACGTGGCGCGCGCGCGATCCGCTCGGCATCGACGTGGCGGGGATCGAGAACATGGACCGGCGGTGCCTGCAGATGCTCCACGAGGACGGCGTGGACCGGAAGCACGACGTCAGCCTGCCGCCGGGCACCGAGATCGCGCTGCTCGTGCAGCTCGAGCTGGCGGCGGGCACCGACGCCTCGCGCGCGTTCGACGAGATCGGCGCGGCGCTCGACCCGTCGCCGCCGGACACGTCGCTCGTCCGCCTCTGCCGGCTGCTCGAGGCGCACGGCGTGCTGGCGACGACCGAGATGGCGCTGCCCGGCGACGCGCGCCGGGCCGAGCAGCTGCTGGCCGTGCGCGAGGCGGTGCCGACCGGCGTGAACCATCGCGTCGCCGAGGCGAAGCGCGTCACCGGCGAGCCGGTCGAGAAGACGGCGGCCGACATGATCGTGCCCTTCGACCGCTTCGGCGAGATGCTGTCGATCTACCACGACGGCTACCGGCGGCGCGGCCTCGACCACGCCATCTGGGGGCACATCTCCGACGGCAACGTCCACCCCAACGTGATTCCGCGCTCGCTGGCGGACGTGAAGGCGGGCAAGGAGGCCATCCTCGAGTTCGGCGAGGAGGTGGTGCGGCTCGGCGGCTGTCCGCTGGCCGAGCACGGCGTCGGCCGCAGCCCGGTGAAGCAGGCGCTGCTCCGGCAACTCTACGGCGACGAGGGGATCGAGGAGATGCGCGAGGTCAAGCGCGCGCTCGATCCGGACGGCAAGCTCGCGCCGGGGGTCGTGTTCCCGCTTCGTTGATGTTGATTCGGGCAGAACGCGCACGGCTCGACGGCGGCAGATATTCGTCCCGGCGGCATCGTCATCGCCGTCATGGCACTCATAGCGATCCACCAGGAGCCCCAACCCATGACTGATCACCGTCCCCGTTCCATCGTCGCGCTCGCGGCGGCGCTCGCCCTGGCCGGCGTGGCCGCGGCCGGCGCCCAGACGCCGACGCCGGCCGCCGAGCGGCTCGCGTCGTTCGCGGCGCGGCAGCAGATGGAGCAGCATTCCATCCTCCGCGAGCTCACGTACCGCAACATCGGCCCGATCGAGATGAACGGCCGACTGGTGGACGTGGAGTTCCCGGACCCGAAGAACCCCTACACCTACCTGCTCGCGTACGCCTCCGGCGGCCTGTGGAAGACCACCAACAACGGCACGACGTTCGAGCCGCTGATGGACGCGCAGTCGTCGATCGTCATGGGCGACGTCGCCGTGGACCCGCGCAACCCGAACGTGTACTGGGTGGGCACGGGCGAGAAGAACGAGAGCCGCTCCACCTACTCCGGCACCGGCGTCTTCAAGACGGCCGATGGCGGCAAGACGTGGACGCACATGGGCCTCGCCGACACGCAGCGCATCGCGCGCATCGTCGTCTCGCCGCGCGACTCGAACACCGTCTGGGTCGCGGCGCAGGGCCCGCTCTACACCGACAGCGACGCGCGCGGCGTCTACATGACGACCGACGGCGGCAAGACCTGGCGGAAGACGCTCTACGTCGACGGGCAGACGGGCGCGTCCGACCTCGCCATCCACCCGCGCAACCCGAAGATCCTCTACGCGGCCATGTGGCAGAAGACGCGGCGGCCGTGGAAGAACACGCCGAACGGCCCGCACGGCGGCGTCTACCGCAGCGACGACGGCGGGAAGACGTGGAAGAAGCTGACCAACGGCCTGCCGTCGGGTGACGGCCTCGGCCGCATCGGCCTCGCCGTCACGCCCGCCTCGCCCGACACGCTCTACGTGGCGGTCGACAACCAGGCGCCGAAGCCCGACAAGGACCAGCCGAAGGACGACGCGCCGCTCTCGGCGGCGAAGCTGAAGACGATGACCGAGGCGCAGTTCCTGGCGCTGAAGGACTCGGACATCCAGGCGTTCCTCCGTCGCTCCAACACGGCCGACTCGGTCGCCGAGGTCCGCCGGCTCGTGAAGGACGGCACGCTGACCGTGAAGGCCATGCTGGACCGCCTGCTCGAGAACGACGCCACGCTGCTCGACAAGGAGGTCATCGCCGCGCAGCTGTTCCGCTCGAACGACCGCGGCAACACCTTCACGCAGGCGAACGTGGACTACCTCGACGGCGTCTACAGCACGTTCGGCTACTACTTCGCCGACTTCGCGGTGTCGCCGAGGGACGCGAACACCATCTACCTGCTCGGCGTGCCGCTCATCAAGTCCACCGACGGCGGCAAGACCTGGAAGTCGATCGGCGGCCGCGGCGTGCACAGCGATCACCACACGCTGTGGATCGACCCGAACTTCCCCGACCACATCCTCAACGGCAACGACGGCGGCCTGAACATCTCGTGGGACGGCGGGAAGACGTTCATCGACGTGGCCAACATCCCGGTCGGGCAGTTCTACTCGCTCGCCGTGGACATGGCCGAGCCGTACAACGTCTACGGCGGCCTGCAGGACAACGGCGTCTACATGGGCCGCAGCGACCGTTCGTACGACACGAACGAGTGGCGGTCGATCGGCGGCGGCGACGGCATGCAGGTGCAGGTCGACACGCGGACGAACAAGCTGTACATCCGCGGGTCGCAGTACGGCAGCTACCGCGCCACCGACGAGACGACCAACAAGAGCTGGACCGTGCGGCCGCTCAGCCACGTCACCGAGGCGATGAACCGGTACAACTGGCAGACGCCGATCCTGCTGTCGCCGCACACGCCCGAGATCCTCTACTACGGCACGCAGCGCCTCTACCGCAGCTTCGACCAGGGGCGCACGTTCGCGGCGATCAGCGGCGACCTGACGTCCAACCACGAGCCCCACGTGTCCGACACGCCGTACTCGACGCTCGTCACCATCAGCGAGTCGCCCCGCACCTTCGGCCTCATCTACGTCGGCTCGGACGACGGGCTGGTGCACGTGACCAAGGACGGCGGCGTGACCTGGACGAACGTGTCCGACGGCCTGGCGAAGGACCGCTACGTCAGCCGCGTGCTCGCCTCCCTGCACCAGGACGGCGTGGCCTACGTGACGCAGACCGGCTACCGCAACGACGACTGGCACGCGTACCTGTTCCGCACCGCCGATTACGGGAAGACCTGGACGTCAATCAAGGGCGACATGCCCGACGAGCCGGTGAACGTCATCCGCGAGGACCCGAAGCACCCCGAGATCCTCTACGCGGGCACCGACCTCGGCGTGTATGTCAGCCTCGACACCGGGAAGACCTGGCAGACGCTCGGCGGCAACCTGCCGCACGTGCCGGTGCACGACCTGCTCGTCCACCCGCGCGAGAACGAGCTCGTCGTCGGCACGCACGGCCGCAGCGTCTACATCGTGGACGTGAAGCCGGTCCAGGCCCTGCTCGACACGGCCGGCCAGGCGCGCGTGATCGACCAGCCGCTGCACATCCTGCCGGTGAAGGACGTGGCGGCGCCGGCCACCTGGTCGCGCCAGTTCCAGCAGCAGCTCCACGGCTCGTTCTACGAGATCCCGGAGCAGACCTCGCCCTTCTTCTACTGGACGAAGGCCGCCGGCAAGGCGACGCTCACCGTCAAGGACGGCGACGGCCACCCGCTGCGCGTCATCGAGCAGGACGCGGTGGCCGGGCTGAACGCCTACGAGTGGAACGGCGTGCTCGACGCGGACCTGGCGAAGAAGGCCGAGGCCGCCAGGCAGGCCCAGGCGCCCGCCACGCCTCCGGCCGGCGTGCGCGGCGGGCGCGGCGGCGGAGCGGCCGCCCAGGAGATCCCGTTCGAGGACTGGATGAAGTGGTACGCCGAGCCGGGCGGCTACACCCTCGAGGTCGCGCTGAACGGCCAGACGCAGACCTCGGGCTTCAAGGTCGTCCGCGCCGCGGGCGGCTTCCGCTTCTTCGGCGACCCCGACGCGGAGCCGGGCCGGAAGCCGAGCAAGTAGTCACGATGGGAGCCTCGCGCCTGCGCGCGGGGCTCCCGTCCCCTTCCCGTCACGCCGCCACGGCGTGCCCACGACGGATTCACCACGAAGGGCGCGAAGGCTCTCATCTCAAGTGATGTCGCCAGCCTCGGTGTGAAGGCCTTCGTGCGCTTCGTGTTCTTCGTGGTGATGTACGTGGGTACGGTCGCGGCGTGACGCCTACGTCCGGCGCTCGGCGATGGCCTGCGCGCGCTTGAAGAGCGAGCCGGCGTCGAGCGCGGCGCAGAGATCGAAGAACTCCGGGTGCGGGCCGGTCCAGCGCAGCTCGTCCACCGAGCCGAACACGGGCGCGTCGGTCCTCAGCGTCGCCAGGTCGCGGAAGAGGCGCGCCAGCTCCTTGTACTCGGCCAGCGTCGCGGCCAGCTTCGCGCCGGCGCGAACCGTCAGCCCCCAGTCCGCCGCGCGCTCGGGAATCCGCTCGAGGCGCCCGAAGCGCGCCAGCACCGCCGACGCCGACTTCGCGCCCCAGCCGGGCAGCCCGGGATAGCCGTCGGCGGCGTCCCCGACCAGGCCGAGATAGTCCGGGATCGACTCGGGCGGCACGCCGAACTTCTCGACGACGCCGGCCTCGTCGCGCACCACGTTGGCCCGCCGGTCGTACTGCACGACGCGCGATCCCGACACGCATTGCGCGAGGTCCTTGTCGGGCGTGCAGATCAGCACCCGATCGACGCGCGCGTCGGCCGCCGCCTTCGCCGCGCCCGCCGCCAGCCCGTCGTCGGCCTCGAACTCGACCATCGGCAGCACGACGACGCCCATGGCGCCGAGCGCGGCCTCGAGCGGTCCGAACTGGGCGAGCAGCTCCGGCTCGACGCCCTCGGCCGTCTTGTAGCCCTGCCACATCTGGTTGCGGAACGACTCGACGACGTGGTCCGTGGCGACGGCGAGGTGCGTCGCGCCGCCGTCGATGAGCGAGAGCATCGAGTTGAGCACGCCGCGCACGGCGCCCATCTCGCGCCCCTGCACGTCCTTCGCGGAGGGCACGACGAAGTAGTGGCGGAAGAGCTCGTAGGTGCCGTCGACGAGGTGGATTCTCATGCGCCTTCCCGGCGGGGCGATCTTATCAAGGCGGGTCGGCGGTGGCACGGGTCTCCGACCTGTGCCAGGGCAGCCCAGGTCACAGACCTGGGCCACCCGACCCCGCAGGCAGCCGGGAGGGCTTCTCCAGCGGCAGGCCGGCGGCCGTCCACGCCGACATCCCGCCGATGACGTTCCGCAGGTTGCGGTAGCCGTGCCGCAGCAGGAGGCTGCACGCGGTGCTCGAGCGCACGCCGCCCTCGCACACCACCGCAATCGGCTCGTCGGGCGCCAGGCCGAGCCGGTCGGCCTGCCACGCAAGCTCCTTGTAGCTCATGAAGCGGGCGCCCGCGAGGTGCCCGGCGGCGTGCTCCGACGGATCGCGCACGTCGAGCGCGCGGAGGCCGGTCCCCGCGTTCAGCTGCTCGTGCAGCTGGTGCACCGTCATCTGCGGCAGCGTCTCGACGGGCCGGCCCGCCGCCATCCAGGCGCCGATGCCGCCGGCCAGGTAGCCCCGCACGCGGCGGTCGAGGCCGACGAACGCCAGCGCGTGCAGCGCCCGCGCGATGTCGGCGTCCTTGTCGAGCAGGAGCAGCACGGGCACGTCGGGCGGCGTGATCCAGCCGGCGCGCTGCTCGAACTCCGCGTTGGTCAGGTGGACGTGATACGCGCCCGGCACGTGCCCGCCGCCGAACGCGGCCGTGGACCGGGTGTCCACGACGATGGCGCCCTCGGCCGCCAGGGCGGCGAAGGCGTCGGCCGTCAGCCCCGGCGCCGACGGCTCCTCCATGGTGAGCGGCCGGTGCCCCTGGTTGATGGCGACGATGTTGGCGATGTTCGCCGGGCGCGACGGCTGATCGGCGTTCATGAAGCGGACGAACGCCTCGCGGTCCGTGAAGCGCAGCGCGGCGTTGTGCCGCCGCTCGTAGCCGATCGTGGTGGCAACCTTGCCACTCGTGACGCGCCCTCACGTGGAGCCCGCGACGTGGCCCGGGTACACCTCCACGAAGTCGGGCAGCGCCGCCAGGCGCGGCAGCGCCACGTCGAAGATCGTCCGCGCGCCCTCGACGCCGCCCTGCGCGAGGTCCGGCCGCGCGACGTCGCCGACCAGCAGGAAGTCCGCGGTGAGCAGGCACCACGGATCGTCCCCGCGGCTGTGATCGGTCACCAGCAGGTTGATCTGCTCGGGCCGGTGGCCGGGGACGTGCACGACCTCGAGCGTCACCTCGCCCAGGCGCAGCCGCTCGCCGCCCGCGACGCGCGTGGCGGGGTAGCTCGCCTCGGCCAGCGCCGGCAGCACGAGCTCGGCGCCCGTGGCCGCCGCGAGTCGCCGCGCGCCCGAGACGTGATCCGCGTGGGTGTGCGAGTCGATGACGTAGCGGACGCGCGACGACCGGCGCCGCGCCGCCGCGAGACACGGCTGCACGTCCCACAGGGGATCGAACACCGCGCACTCGCCCGTCTCCAACGCGCCGACGACATACGTGGCGCACCCGGTCTCGGTGCGCACGACCGACTCGAACCACATGGGCCCGGCCCCCTCTTCGTGTCTGCGGATGCGGCTCCATCGTAGCCGAGCCGCCGCGCCCGTGTCGACCGCGGGGCCGGCCGGCCTGTGCTACCCTGGAGCGCGATGCACAGCCTCTGGGGAGTGGCGGCCGCGGTGCTCGTGCTCAACCTGCCGTTCGGCTTCTGGCGGGCGAGCGTCGGGCGGTTCTCGCGCCAGTGGTTTCTCGCCGTCCACATCCCCGTGCCCTTCGTGATCGCGTTGCGCCTCCTGTCGGGGCTGGGCTTCCAGCTGGCCACCTTCCCCGTCATGGTCGGCGCCTTTTTCGCCGGCCAGCTGGCGGGCGGCGTCGTCCGCCGCGTCTCGCATCGGCCCCAACCAGCGGAAGACTGAACACTCAGGCCGGGCCGAAGCCCGGCACGACGCATGACGTCTCCCCGCATCCTGCTCGAAGCCATCGCGGCGTCGCTCGACGACGCCCGCGCCGCCGTGGCGGGCGGCGCGGACCGCCTCGAGCTGTGCGGCGCCCTGGCGCTGGGCGGCCTGACGCCGAGCGCGGGCACGCTGCGGCTCGTGAAGGCCGAGGTCCCGGCGCCCGTGATGTGCATGATCCGCCCGCGCGAGGGGGGCATGGCCTACCGCGCCGGCGAGGTGGCGGTCATGATGCGCGACGCGGAGCTCGCGATCGAGGCCGGCGCCGACGGACTGGTCTTCGGCTTCCTGACCGAGGGCGGGCGGGTGGACGTGACCCGCGTTCGCGCCTTCGCGGAGCGCGCGCGGGCGCTCGCGCCGCGCGTCGAGCTCACCTTCCACCGCGCCTTCGACGTCGTCGCGGACCCGGACGAGGCGATCGAGCAGCTCGTGGACCTCGGCGTGACGCGCATCCTCACCTCGGGCCGGGCCAGGACCGCGCTCGAGGGCGCGGCCGGGATCCGCCGCGCGCGCGAGCGCGCCCGCGGCCGCATCGAGGTCCTCGCCGGCGGCGGCATCACCGCCAACGACGTGCAGGCCGTCGTCGAGCAGACGGGCGTCGATCAGGTGCACGTCTACGTCACCGAGGCCGCGCAGGACCGCTCGACGTCCGCCAACCCGCTCATCGCCTTCGGCGCGCACGTCCCCGCGTCGGAGATCGAGCACCGCACCGTGGACGAAGCCGGCGTCGCCGGGATCCGGCGTCTCCTCGACGCGCCGCGGCGGTAGGCGCCGGGAAGAATGGGGTCTGACCCTAATTTCAGGAGTAAACTCCCGCCATGCTCAGAGGATTGTCGGTCGCGGCCTTCCTGTCGATGGTGATCGGGCTCCTCGCGCTGCTGTACCCCGTGATGGTCCTCTTCGTCCCGTCACCGGCCGTCATCGCCTTCCAGGCGGCCGCCGTGCTCCTGATGATCTGGGCGCGAGCCACGTTCGGCCTGCGCAGCTTCCACGCGGTGGCCAACCCGACCGAGGGCGGACTGGTCACGAGCGGGCCGTACCATTTCATTCGCCACCCGATCTACACGGCGGTCTGCCTGTTCGCGTGGCCGCCCGTGCTGGCCGGCCTCAGCGTGCGATCGGTGCTGGCCGGGCTGCTCATCACCACGGGAGCCATCGTCCGCATGCTCTGTGAAGAGCAGCTGCTGGTGACGCGCTACCCCGCGTACATCGACTACATGCGGACGACGAAGCGGATGGTGCCGGGCGTGTTCTAGATCAGCGGTCAGGGGTCAGCGGTCAGGGCTTGCCTCGCCGCACGTCTCCGGGTGGCCACCCCGGCGCCTGCTCTGGTATGGTGGGGAGTACCCCCTGAGGAGAAGCAGGCGACATGGACATCCCCAAGTCGGACGCGCTGGTGTTCTTCGGCGCGACCGGCGATCTCGCGTACAAGAAGATCTTCCCGGCCCTGCAGCGCATGGTGAAGCACGGCGGGCTGGACGTGCCCGTCATTGGCGTGGCCAAGGCGGGCTGGGGCCTCGACGACCTCAAGGCCCGCGCGAAGGACAGCCTCGAGCAGCACGGCGGGCTGGACAAGGACGCGTTCGCGAAGCTGTCCGCGCTGCTCCGCTACGTGGACGGCGACTACGGCGACGGCGCCACGTTCGAGGCGCTGCGCCGCGAGCTCGGCGCGGCGAAGCACCCGACCCACTACCTGGCGATCCCGCCCGCGCTCTTCGGCACGGTGGTGGGCCAGCTCGATCGCCACCACTGCGCCGACGGCGCGCGCGTCGTCGTCGAGAAGCCGTTCGGGCGTGACCTCGAGTCGGCCCGGAAGCTGAACGGCATCCTGCACCAGACCTTCGCCGAGCCGGACATCTTCCGGATCGACCACTACCTCGGCAAGAACGCCGTGCAGAACCTCGTCTACTTCCGGTTCGCCAACGCGTTCCTCGAGCCGATCTGGAACCGCAACTACGTCGAGTCGGTGCAGATCACGATGGCCGAGACGTTCGGCGTGCAGGGCCGCGGCGCGTTCTACGAGGAGGCCGGCGCCGTGCGCGACGTGGTGCAGAACCACCTGCTGCAGGTGCTCGCCAACGTGGCCATGGAGCCGCCGACCGGCGCCGGCGAGAACGAGAACGTGCGCGACGAGAAGGTGAAGCTGCTGAAGGGCGTCGCCACGCTCGATGCCGACCACGTGGTGCGCGGCCAGTTCAAGGGCTATCGCGACGAGAAGGGCGTGGCGGCCGACTCGAACGTCGAGACCTACGCGGCGCTGCGCCTCGACATCCACTCGTGGCGCTGGCAGGGCGTGCCGTTCTACATCCGCGCCGGCAAGTGCCTGCCGGTCACCTGCACCGAGGTGTTGGTGAAGCTGAAGCAGCCGCCGCCGGTCTACGCGTCCGTGCCGCCGGCCAACTACCTGCGTTTCCGGCTCGGCCCCGAGACGACCATCGCCGTGGGCGCCATGGTGAAGCGGCCCGGCGACGAGCTGGCCGGCGACGAGGTCGAGCTGCTCGTCAGCCACGACGAGGACTCGTTCGAGGCCGACGCCTACGAGCAGCTGCTCGGCGACGCCATGGACGGCGAGCCCTTCCGCTTCGCGCGCGAGGACTACGTCGAGGAGGCGTGGCGGATCGTCGACGGGATCGCCGGCGTGGCCGAGAAGCCCGTCGAGTACGAGCCGGGCAGCTGGGGCCCCAAGGAGGCCGAGCGGCTCGTCCAGCCGGGAACGTGGCACGACCCGCAAGGGGCGCGCTAGCCGATGGGCGGCCTCCCCCTGCGGATTCTGGCTCGCCCGGCACGGCGAAACGGAGTGGAGCCGCTCCGGCCAGCATACCGGCCGGACGGACCTCCCCCTGACCGGCGCCGGCGAGCGCGAGGCCGCGCGCCTCGCCGCGCGCCTCGCCGGACGCCGATTCTCCCTCGTGCTCTCCAGCCCGCTCGCCCGCGCGTGGGACACGTGCCGGCTGGCCGGCCTCGGCGACCTCGCCGAGCGCTGCGACGACCTCATGGAGTGGGACTACGGCGCCTTCGAGGGGCTCACCAGCGATCAGATTCAGAAGGACCACCCCGGGTGGACCATCTGGACCGGTGAGGTGCCCGGCGGTGAGACGGTCGACGCGGTGGGCCGCCGCGCGGCGCGCGTCATCGACCGCGCGTCGGCGGCCGGCGGCGACGTCCTGCTCTTCTCGCACGGGCACCTGCTGCGCGTGCTGGGCGCCGTCTGGCTCGGGTTCCCGGCGCGCGAAGGCCGGATCTTCTCGCTCGACACGGCGTCGCTCGGCCTCCTCGGCCGCGAGCGCGACACGCGCCAGATCCTCGCCTGGAACGTCACCGATCCGGCCGGCTGGTAGACGGTAGAATAGGTCCGGGAGGGGCTACTTCATGCCGTGTCCTTGCCGCCGGCTCGCCGCCGGCGCGCTCGTGCTCGCCCTGGCCGCGCTCGCGCCGCGCGCCGCCGCCGCCCAGACCGTTCCGCCGCCCGCCGATGCCGCCGTGCTCGCCGCCGAGGTCAAGGCCGAGTTCCTGCACGCGTGGCGCGGCTACAAGCAGTACGCCTGGGGCCACGACGACCTGCTGCCGCTCAGCCGCGCGCCGCACGATTGGTACGAGAACACGCCGCTCTACATGACGCCCGTCGACGCCCTCGACACGATGCTGATCATGGGCCTCGACGACGAGGCGAACGCGACGCGGGCGTACCTGGACGAGCACCTGTCGTTCGACCACGACATCTGGGTCAAGAACTTCGAGATCACCATCCGCATCCTCGGCGGCCTGCTGTCGGCCTACCAGATGACCGGCGACCGGCAGCTGCTCGCCAGGGCCGAGGACCTCGGCCGCCGGCTCCTGCCGGTCTTCGACTCGCCGACCGGCATGCCCTACATGTACGTGAACTTGAAGACGGGCGAGACCGGGGGGCCCGACAAGGGCGCGCCGCCCGGTCAGGTGCGCCGCCCGGCGCCGCGCGGCGCGTCGAACCCCGCCGAGATCGGCACGCTCATCCTGGAGTGGGGCACGCTGGCCCGTCTCACCGGCGACCAGGAGTTCTACGACAAGCCGAAGCGGGCGCTCGTCGCGCTCTTCGACCGCCGCGCGAAGACGGGCCTCGTCGGCGACGGGATCGACGTCGACACCGGCAAGTGGCTCGGCCGCACGAGCCACATCGGCGGCGGCATCGACTCCTTCTACGAGTACCTGGTCAAGTGCGAGCGGCTGTTCGACGACGCCGACTGCGGGCGGATGGCGAAGGCGACGCTGGCCGCGGCCAACAAGTACCTGGCCGACGACCGGCCGAACGGCCTGTGGTACGGCGAGGCGGACATGGACACCGGCCGCCGCACGGGGACGGTCTACGGCGCGCTGCAGGCCTTCTATCCGGCCGTGCTCGTGCTGTCGGGCGACCTCGATCGCGCGGAGCGCCTGCAGACGTCGAACTTCCGCATGTGGATGCTGCAGGGCATCGAGCCGGAGGCGCTGGACTACCGCACGATGACGATCAAGTACCCGGGCTACCAGCTCCGCCCCGAGAACATCGAGTCGGCGTACTACCTCTTCCACGCCACGCACGACCCGCGGTACCTCGACATGGGGCGCGACATGTTCGAGTCGCTGAAGCGCTGGTGCCGGACGGACGACGGCTACACGATCCTGAAGAGCGTCGTCACGAAGGAGCAGGGCGACCGCATGCACAGCTTCTTCCTGGCCGAGACGCTCAAGTACCTGTACCTGCTCTTCGACCCGGGCGCGATCGACTTCGATGCGGTGACGTTCAATACGGAGGCGCACCCGTTGCGGAAGGTGCCACAGTAGCCGGTTCGATGGTTCGGGGGTTCTCGGGTTCCCAGGTTCTCAGGTTCCCAGGTTCCCAGCGCCGATGTGGGGGCCGGCTCCTGCCTTCGCCATGGCTACGGCGGGCTCGCCAGCCTTCGCGCCGGCGCTTCGGCCCGGCAAGCCGAAGCTCGAAGAGCGGAGGCGGTCAGACATCACAGCCACTCCATCTTGCGGCGGAACCGCCTTGCTTCCAAATCGCAACGTGCCGCCGGGGGCTATCCCCGTCGGGACTGGACGAGACTCCGCTCGGCGATGCCGGTGAGCTCCCTGTTGAAGAAGAAGGCCTTGTCTCTGAGCACGATCACGCCAGCCCCAAGGTATGGCTGTTGCCAGAACGTAGAAGCGGACAGAGTGCTTGTACCTTCTTGATGATCATGTTCTCGCATCTTCCTGCGCGGTGCGTCAGCAGTCGCGGGTCTCTCGAGCGGTGTTTCGTCGAACCCCTGCGTGCGGGTGTCTCCCGCAAGCACGCCGTCCGCGGCACCGGCTACGGGCTGCCTTCCTGGAGCACTCGAAGAATGGAGGCCAGCATGGTGGCCTCGGAGCCGCGGCCAGGAATGCGCGGGAGACTAGCGAGTGTGATTGCGAGTTGGTCCGTCGACTATATATGGTCCCAGGGTGCATACAGCACGAGCATCACAATCACGACAACCGGGGCGACAATGTCGATGTAGAACACAGGTCCAGCGTTGCCCGGGTTGACATTGCCCATATTCTTCAAGTCCCGGTAGTGTACAAACGCCGCTCCAAGATACAGAAACGAACCGATGATGCCCGGAGCCAAGAGGTACGCCCCCCTGAACCAGATCACAAGGAACCCGGCTACGCCAAGGCCGACCTCGGCCCACCCCAGCTCATGTTGAAAACCGCTTCCTGTCGGCCAGCCGATTGATTTGGCAATCTGGTCCGAGTTGAACAAGTGCTGAAGACCGGCCATGAGCGTCGCTAGGCCGTAGAATCCCGCCAGCAGCCAAATGAGACTGACTTCGGCGATGTGGGAAACGGGCTGCGGGCCCAGCCCCGTGACTACGATCTGGACAACGGCTCCCAATACCGACGCCGAGAAAACGATTATCCAGTACATCGTCTGTCCTTCTGAGCACCGCGCAGGGCTTTGGCTTGTCGCGACGGACTGTGGTTGGTCAGCCGGTGGAGTCTCTGCCAATTGCACAAGGTGTCACCGGCCGTTCAAGCGAACTAGG
>CAWEUE010000003.1:0-2102392 GCA_963812185.1 uncultured Acidobacteriota bacterium | reverse complement strand
GTCACGCTGGCGCAGAAGGAAATCGACGCCGCGCCGCTCGACCCCCAAGGCTGGTATCGGATGGCCGATGTCCGCCAGATGCGGGGCGAATACGAGCTGGCCGACAAGGCCCATCAGCTGCGCGCCGCGAGATCGACCGCAACGAGCTCTACGGCGGCGACAGCTCGGCCGTCGTCGCCGCGAAGCTCGGGACGAAGACCTGGCAGGAGGACGAATGACGGCCGCGCGGAAACGGCGCGCCACGGCGAAGCGCGCACACGTGCGCGCGGGCGCCGGCCGCGCCGGCGCGCGCGCCCGCGTCGCCCGCCGCGCCCCCGTACCGGCGACGCGTCGGCGCGCGAGGCGAAGCGCGCCGTCCGCGCGCTCGTCGTCGGCCTGCGCCGCGTGTCGGACGCCAGCACAACGGCGCTCAATCACCTGCACCTGATCAAGGAAGCCGCGATCGTGGACCACGAGGCGCGCCTGGTCCGCGCGCTCGCCGACGAGCGCGTCCTCGCCGATCTCGCCGCGCTCGACGCGGCGCTGAGCGCGGACGACGGGAGCGCCGCGAATCCAGAACTGACGCGGCTACCGCGCCGTGCCCGCCGCGGCGCTCCGCTGGGCCCGCGAGTCGCTGCACCTCGAGCCGGTGCTCGAGCCGGGCGACGAGCGCGAGGTGCCCGCCGAGTCGCTCGACAAGTTCGAGTGGACCGGCCCCACGCCGCCGGCCGGCGCCGCCCTCGTCCGCCTCCGCGTCGTGGCGTCCGGCTTCCGCTGGCGCGGGGAAGTGGTGGTGAAGCCGCGGGTCGAGGGGCACGAGACGCCGTAGCCCGCAGTCGGCGGGCATTCCACGGGCATTTCCGCGCCGGTTGTATTTTACTCATGGACATGAGTAAAATTACTCAACGTACTGAGTAATCTGTCGACGATGGCGTACCAACGCCCAGCAGCCACCGTACTCGCCCGCCGCCTCGCCGAGCCGCGCCGCTTCCTCCAGGTGGTCGCGGGCCCGCGGCAGGTGGGCAAGACGACGCTCGTCCACCAGGTGATCGGCAGCCGTGGGCCGTGCCGGTCCGCTTCGCCAGCGCCGACGAACCGACGCTGCGCGGCGCGGAGTGGATCGACGCAGCAGTGGGACGCGGCGCGCCCGGCTGGCGGGCGAGGCGGGACGCGCGGGGCGCGCGTGCTCGTGCTGGACGAGGTGCAGAAGGTCGCCGGACTGGTCCGGAGACGGTCAAGCGGCTCTGGGACGAGGACACGCGCGCGGGCGGCGCGCTGCGCGTGGTGCTGCTCGGCTCGGCGCCGCTCCTCGTCCAGCGCGGGCTGACGGAGAGCCTCGCGGGGCGCTTCGAGGTCCTGCGCCTGCCGCACTGGACGTTCGCCGAGATGCGCGAGGCGTTCGGCTGGACGCTCGAGCAGTATCGTCTTCTACGGCGGATATCCGGGCGCGGCGCCGCTCATCGACGAGCCGGAGCGCTGGGCGCGCTACGTGCGCGGACTCGCTGATCGAGACCACGATCTCCCGCGACGTGCTGCTGCTGACGCGCGTGGACAAGCCGGCGCTCCTCCGGCGCCTGTTCGAGCTCGGCTGCCGCTACTCGGGGCAGGTCCTCTCGTACACGAAGATGCTCGGCCAGCTCCAGGACGCGGGCAACACGACGACGCTCGCGCACTACCTGGACCTGCTCGCGGGCGCGGGGATGCTGGTCGGGCTGCAGAAGTACGCCGGGCGGCGCGCGCGGCAGCGCGGCTTCGAGCCCGAAGCTCCAGGTGCTGAACACGGCGCTGATGACGGCGCAGTCGGAACTCTCGTTCGAGGAGGCGCGGGCGGACCGGGAGTTCTGGGGTCGCCTGGTCGAGTCGGCGGTCGGCGCACACCTCGCCAACGCCGCGCCGGCGGGCGCGTGCGAGCTCTTCTACTGGCGCGAGCGCAACCGCGAGGTGGATTTCGTCGTGCGCGCGGGGCGCGCGGCTCGACGGCGATCGAGGTGAAGAGCGGGCGCACGCGCGAGACGCCGCGCCGGCATGGCTGCGTTCGCGGACGCCTTCCGGCCGACGCGCACAGCTCCTCGTGGGCGGCGACGGCATCGCGTCGGAGGAGTTCCTGGCGAAGCCGGTCGAGCACTGGGTGAGGGCGCACACCTGAAGGTGTGCGCTACGTCGCCTCACGCCAAGCCCGGCCTCCGGCATGCTACATCCCGGGCGGCGTGAACCGCCCGTCCACCGCCAGCCACCCGGCGTCGGCGACGAGCAGCGTGCCGGTCACGTAGCTCGCGGCGTCGGAGATGAGAAACACCGTGGGGCCGATCATCTCGTCCGAGTGCGCCCAGCGGTTGAACACGTTCTTCGCCGCGTAGGCATTGTACCAGTCGGGATTCGACTTGATCGGCGCGGTGAGCGGGGTCTCGACGACGCCGGGGCCGACGGCGTTGACGCGGACGCCGGAGGGGCCGAACTCGGCGGCGGCGGTCTTGACGAGCTGCAGGATGCCGGCCTTGGTCGCGGCATACACGGCCTGGCCGGGCTCGACGACCTGCGACCTGATGGAAGAAAAGAGCACGATGCTGCCGCGCTTCTGCGCGGTCATGATGCGGCCGGCCGACCGCAGCACGTTGAAGTTGCCCTTGAGGTTGACGTCGATGACGCGCTGGAACTCCTCGACGGTGTAGTTGAGCAGGGTCTTGCGCACGTTGATGCTCGGGCGTGCACGCGACGGCGTCGAGGCCGCCCCGCGCGCGCGTGAGCGCGTCGAGCGCGGCGTCCACGGCCGCGGGGTCGCGAATGTCCAGCGCGCCGGCCTCGGCCTTCCCGCCGGCGCCGGTGATGCGCTTCGCCGTCGCCTTCGCGGACTCCTCGTTGACGTCGAGACACGACACGTACGCGCCCTGCTTCGCGCACCCGCGCGCCACGGACTCGCCAATGCCGGACCCGGCGCCGATGACGGCGACGGTCTTGCTGTCGAGACGGAAGAGGTCGGTATCGCTCATGGGGTTCTCCTCGATCGTGACGGTACTCGGTACTGGGTACCGGCTTGCCCGCCGTAGCCTTGGCGCAGGCGGGACTGGACGGGCCGGCTGACGCCGGCCCCTACATCTGGGTTCTCCTGGGCCGTGCCGCGAGCACCACCGCGAAGCCGGCGGCGGAGGCGATCAGGCCAATGAGCGCCGGGGTCAGGCCGGCGTAGCCGCGGCCGCCGGTGCCGAGCTGGATGGCCATCAGCGCGCCGACGCCGGCGCCAATCGCCGCCACGGCCTCGGGCGTGCCGGCGCGCCGCATGTACAACCCGGCGAGAATGGGCACGAACAGGCTGACGCTCAACAGCGTATAGAAGATGCTGAGCGTGCCGATGATCGTGCCCGACACGATCGCCAGCAGCACGCCGAGCGTGCCGCCGGCCACGGCCGCGCCGCGCGCCACCTTCAACACGTGCGGCGTCGCTCGCCTGGGGCCGCAGGAACCGCCGGTAGAGATCCTGCGACAGCGACGTCGAGAGCATGAACAGAATGGCGTCGGCCGAGCTGACCTCGGCCGAGAAGAGCGCCGCGAGGCCGAGCGCGCCGGCCGCCGCGGGCAGGTCCTTGACGAGCAGCGTCGGCAGCGCGAGGTCGATCGTCGGCAGGTCGGGATGCCGCGCGCGCGCGATCATGCCGAGCAGCACGGGCACGAACGCGAACACGAGCAGCACGGCGGCGTTCGCGCCGACGCCAATCCGCACGGTGCGCGCGTCGCGCGCGCCGTAGATCTTCTGCAAGAGCCCCGGCGAGATGACGAACGCGGGGCCGAGCATCGCCAGATACACGACGCCCGACGCGCCGTGGTGCCAGAAGTCGAGCTGCTCGGGCGACACGGCCAGGCTCGCCGCGCGCAGCCCGGCCCAGCCGCCGACGCCCGCCATCACCAGGGGCAGCGCCAGCAGGAGCCCGGCCAGCAGCACGACGAGCTGCACGAGGTTCACGTACGCCGACGTCAGCAGGCCGCCGGCGGCGAAATAGACGGTCATCACCACGCCGCTGATGATGCACCCCGGCCCACATGGGCAGCCCGACGATGGCCGTGAGAATCGAGGCGCCGGCGATGAGCTGCCCGGCGAGAATCGCGAGCGTGCCGACCCACAGCATCGCCGCGATCGCGGCGCGCACGCCGGGACCGTAGCGCAGCTCGAGGTAGTCGCCGACGGTCCGGAGGTCCCAGGTCTTCGCGAGCCCCCAGATGCGCGGCCCGATCCACACGGCGAGGACCAGCGACCCGATGCCGGCCGATCCGACCCACCACCAGCCGGCGAGGCCGTCGCGATACCCGAGGCTCGCCGCGCCGACGGTCGACCCCGCCCCGATGTTCGCGGCCAGCAGCGTGGCGAACAGCAGGCCGGGCCCGAGCCGCCGGCCGGCCACGAAGAAGTCGCTCGTGCCGCGCACGCGGCGGCCGATCCACAGGCCGAGCCCGATGAGGCCCGCCGAGTAGACCAGCAGCAGCACGAGCGACGTGTTCACTTCCGCTTCTCCAGGTCGCGCGCCGCGGGCAGGCCGGGGATGCCGGTCGCCATGCGCACGGCGCGCAGGATGGCGTCGGCCATCGCGTCGGCGCCGAGCGCGCCGACCATCGTGACGTTGGCCTCGCCGTCGAACGTGCCGGTCGCCATGGCGAACACGGTGTCGCCGTCGGCCATGGTGTGCGCGGGCGAGATGGCGCGCGCGAGGCCGTCCTGCGCCATCTGCGCCATCTTGGTCGCCTCCACCTTGGTCAGCTTCGCGTTGGTGGCGACGATGCCGATCGTCGTGTTGCCGCCGGGACGCCCCTGGAGGAGCGCGCCCGAGCGGATGAGCACGCGCGCGTCGGCGAAGCCCTTGCCGTCGGCCGTCCGCACGCCGGCGACCACCTGGCCGGTGGACGGGTCGATCACGTCGCCCACGGCGTTCACGGCGACCATGGCCGCGACGACGAGGCCGTTGGGCAGCGTGATGGCGGCGCTGCCGAGGCCGGACTTCATGGCGCGGCCCGGGCCGCGGAGCTTGCCGACGGTCGCGCCGGCGCCCGCGCCCACGTTCCCCTCGGCGACCGGCGCGGCGCTCGCGGCCTCGGCCGCGCGGTAGCCGCAGTCGGCCGTGGGCCGGATCGACGGGCTGCCGCCCACGCCGAGGTCGAAGAGGATCGCGGCCGGCACGATCGGCACCTTCGTGATGCCCACGTCGTAGCCGCGGTGGTGCTCGTCGAGCCACTTCATGACGCCGCTCGCGGCGTCGAGGCCGAAGGCGCTCCCGCCCGCGAGCACGATGGCGTTGACCTTCTGGACCAGGTTGATCGGGTTGAGCAGGTCGGTCTCGCGCGTGCCGGGCGCCGAGCCGCGCACGTCCACGCCGGCGACGGCGCCGTCGGGCGGCGCGAGGATCACGGTGCACCCGGTCGGGCGCTCGGTCAGGGTGTAGTGCCCGACCTCGAGGCCGGTCACGGCGGTCAGCGTATGGTTCTCGTCCGCCGCCCGCGCGGCGGTCGCGAGGAGCGCGACGGCGAGCACGGCGACGGCGGCGGCATGGAAGTCCTGCATCAGAAGCTCCTCGCGATGGCGGTCAGAACGTCGGCGGCGTGTTGATCCACAGGAGCACGACCTCGGTGTCGGACGGGTTGAACCACCGGTGGCCGAGCGTGCTCTCGAACCAGAAGCTGTCGCCCGCCTCGAGCACGTGGCACTCGAGCTCGTCGAGCCACACCTCCAGCGTGCCCTGCAGCATGAAGATGAACTCCTCGCCCTGGTGCGAGTACGACCCGTCGCTGCCCGCGCCGGGCGCCACGCGGAACAGCATCGACTCGAGCATGGTCGCGCCGCTCGAGAGCAGCTCCATGCGCACGCCAGACGGGGTCTGCAGCACGCGCCGGTCCTTGGCGTGCACGAGCCGCCCGGTGTCGCGCGGCTTGCCGAACAGCTCGATCACCGTCGTCCCGTAGGCCCTGGCGAGGCGCTGGAGCGTGGCGACCGAGGCGTTGGCGCGCGCGCGCTCGACGGCGCTCAGGAACCCCGCCGAGATCTTCGCGCGCCGCGCGGCCTCGACGATGCCGAGGCCGCGGCGCAGGCGGAGGCGGCGGAGCTTGGGCCCGAGGTTGGGCGTGGGCTTCGCGCCGGCGCGCGCGCGCGGGGCGGGGCCGAGCGCGGCCTTGATGCCGGGCACGTTGAGCTGCTTGACGTCGCGCAGGTACTTGATGCGCTTCAGCACGCTCACGAGCTCGGCGCTGTACAGGCGGTAGCGCCCGTCGCTGCGCATGGGCGCGACCAGGCCCACGCTCTCCCACAGCCGGAGCGTGGACGGGCTGACGCCCACGAGGCGGGCGGTCTGGCCCACGGTGAGCGGGCGGAAGCGTCCGGTGCCGCCGGCCGTGCGGGCCGCGCGGCCGCGCGGGCCGCCCCGACGGGACGCGGGAGACGGGCTCATGGCTGCTCGGGTCGCTGGATGGCAAGCATCCTACAGGAAGCGCTGCAATGTTGACAACGTTACATCATTGAGATACAAGATGCTCCTTACCTCATCCGTCTTCATTCGCCGCGTGCGTTTTCGCACCGGGAGGTTTCCCATGGCCGTGTCCGCCACCGGCGCGCCCGCCGTCTGCCAGTACTTCTCGGACGGCGCGTGGCGCCCCTCGTCGGCGCCCGAGCAGCTCGACGTGTACAACCCCGCCACGGGCGGCGTGATCGCCCGGGTCCCGCTCTGCACGCGCGCGGAGGTGGACCAGACGGTCGAGGCCGCGCACGCGGCGTTCCTCGAGTGGCGGACGGTGCCGCCGCTCGTGCGCGCCCGCTATCTCTTCCGCTACCGCGATCTCCTCGACCGGCACAAGGACGAGGTCGCCCGGCTCATCGTCACCGAGCACGGGAAGACGCTGGAGGACGCGCGCGGGTCGGTGCAGCGCGGCCTCGAGGTGGTGGAGTTCTCGTGCGGCATCCCGACGCTGCTCATGGGCGAGACGCTCGAGCACGTGTCGCGCGGCGTCGACTGCCACACGATCCGGCAGCCGCTCGGCGTGGCGGTCGGCATCACGCCGTTCAACTTCCCGGCGATGGTGCCGCTCTGGATGCTGCCGCTGGCGATCGCGTGCGGCAACACGTTCGTCTTCAAGCCGTCCGAGAAGGTGCCGCTCACGGCCACGCGGCTCGTCGAGCTCCTCGCGGAGACGGGGCTGCCGGCGGGCGTGGTGAGCCTCGTGCACGGCACGGCGCCGCAGGTCGAGCAGCTCGTCGATCACGCGCTCGTCAAGGCGGTGTCGATCGTGGGCTCGAGCGCGGCGGCGGCCTCGGTCTACGCGCGGGCGGCGGCGCGCGGCAAGCGCGTGCAGGCGCTGGGCGGCGCGAAGAACCACATGGTGGTGATGCCCGACGCCGACCTCGACCAGGCCGTGCCGGCCATCGTGGGCTCGGCGTTCGGGTCGGCCGGCGAGCGCTGCATGGCCGGCAGCGTCGTCGTGGCGGTGGAGCCGGGCGGCGACGCGCTCGTCGCGCGGATCAAGGCGCGCGCGGCCGAGCTGAAGATGTCGGCCGGCGACGAGGCGGGCGCCGAGCTCGGGCCGCTCGTGACCGCGGCGCACCGCGATCGGGTGGCGCAGTACCTGGCGGTGGGCGCCGGGGAAGGCGCGGATCTCCGTGCTCGACGGCCGCGCGCGCGCGAAGACCCCGGGCTTCTTCCTCGGGGCCAGCATCTTCGACCGCGCGAAGCCCGGCATGCGGATCGCGCGCGAGGAGATCTTCGGGCCGGTGCTGACGGTCATCCGGGCCGGGAGCCTGGCCGAGGCGCTGGCGGTGGTGAACCAGTCGGCGCTCGGCAACGCGGCGTCGATCTTCACCCGCGACGGCGGCGCGGCGCGGACGTTCACGAGCGAGGTCGAGGCCGGCATGATCGGCGTGAACGTCGGCGTGCCGGTGCCGATGGCGATGTTCCCCTTCGCCGGGTGGAAGGGGTCGTTCTTCGGCGATCTGCACGCGCACGGCAAGGACGGCGTGCGCTTCTATACGGAGCAGAAGGTGATCACGACACGGTACTGAGGACATGGCGGGGGGGACCATGACGAGGAACCGACGACACGGGCTGATATGGGCGGGCGCGTGCCTGCTCGTCCTGATCGCGCCGGCCCGGGCGGGCGCCCAGGCGACGACCGGCTGGATCGCCGGCACGATTCACGACTCGACCGGCGCCGTGCTGCCGGGCGTCACCGTGACGGTGACGGGGCCGGCGCTGCAGCGCGCGAGCCTGACGGCGGTCACGGCGGCCGACGGGACCTACCGCGTCCCGCTGGTGCCGCCCGGCGTCTACGCGGTCGAGGCGACGCTCAGCGGCTTCGGCACGGGCACGCGCGCGCAGGTGGACGTGCTGCTCAACCGGCAGACGACGCTGGACTTCACGATGAAGGTGGCGGGGGTGTCGGAGGCCGTGCAGGTGTCGGCGCCGGCGCCGCTCGTGGAGGTGTCGCGCGCCGACATCAACGCGAACGTGAGCCAGCGGACGATCGACGCGCTGCCGCTCAACGGCCGCAACTTCATCGACCTGATCGGCCTGGCGCCCGGCGCGCGGCCCGATCCCACGCGGCCCGAGGGGACCAACGTGGAGATCTTCGGCGAGCGCGGCGCCGCCGTCTCCTACCTCGTGGACGGCGCCACGAACAACAACCCGCTCGACGGCGGGCCGCAGGTGCGCTACACGCAGGACTCGATCAAGGAGTTCGAGGTCATCACGAGCGGCTACGACGCGGAGTTCGGCCGCGCGCAGGGCGGCGTGGCGAACATCATCACGCGCTCGGGCACGAACAACTACGACGGCCGGGCGTTCTGGTTCTACCGCAACAACCGGCTCGACTCGTCGAACGTGAAGGGCCAGAGCCCGCAGCAGCTGAACCGCAACCAGTGGGGCGCGACGCTCGGCGGGCCGATCAAGCGCGACTCGATGTTCTTCTTCGCGTCGTTCGAGAAGCTGAACGAGACGCGCGGCACCAATTTCGACCAGTCGAAGATCCCGGCCTTCGTCCTCGACGGCCTGGCGACGCCGGGCGGCGCGGAGAACTTCGGCATCGGGCCCAAGACGGCCGGCTACACCGGCTTCGGCAAGTTCGACTGGACGGTCACGGGCAACCACCACCTGAGCGTGTCGGTGGACCGCAGCACGCAGGACGTCACGGGCAGCATCAGCTCGCCGGTGGCGGGCACGGTGGCGCTGCCGAGCGCGGCCGCCACGACGGCGGCGCCCGGCCTGAGCGTGAGCGCGCGGGACACGGTCGTCTTCGGCCCCTCGACCTTCCTCGAGTCGTCCGGGAGCTACCTCCGCGGCGAGAGCGGCAACAACCTCGACCGCACGACGCGCGCCGAGCCGCTGCTGATCCTGCTCCGGAGCGGCTTCCTGCAGACCGGCGCGCCGTTCGGCGGCCGGGTGGACCGCAAGACCGACCAGTACGCGTTCCAGCAGTCGCTGTCGCACTTCGTGACGGGGTGGGGCGGCGACCACAGCCTCAAGGCGGGCTGGAGCGTCGACCGCACGCACCTCGCGGGCACCAACGAGGTGACCAACGACGTCGAGTACTCGGCGGCGTTCCTCTACCCGACCGTGAACCAGATCATGGCCGACAACTTCACGAACCTCGGGTTCGAGCAGTCGGCCGCGCGCTTCTTCACCCTGTCGGCGAACCCCAACGGCAGCCTGGACGTCAACATGCGGAACAACCAGCTGGGGTTCTTCGCGCAGGACTCGTGGCGGCCGCGCGACGATCTGACGTTCAACCTCGGCGTGCGCTACGACTGGTCCAGCCTGTTCGGCGGCGACAAGAACAACGTGGCGCCGCGGCTGGGCCTCTCGTGGGACGTGGGCGGGCGGCACCGCACGGTCGTGAAGGCCAACTGGGGCATCTTCTACGACCGGAACGTGCTGAGCGCGGCGGCGACGGTGCCCGAGAAGGGCGGCGTGTTCACGCGGTCCGCGTTCGACGTGGCGCTGCCGCGGCTGGGCTCCGACTACACCGACTCGCTCATCGACCTGGTGATCACGTCCGGCTTCCCGACCGGGGGCGGCGGGCGGACGCCGGCCGAGAACCCGCTCTACACGCCGATGGCCAACGCGCTGCGCTCGAACCCGCTCGCCATCTACCAGCTGCTGGGGATCAACGTCACGGATCCGTCGAAGCCGCCGGTGGTGACGTCCGACAACATCCAGCAGCTGAGCGGCAAGACGCCGGCGCAGGCGATCGCGCTGCTCCAGCAGACGTGGCCCGGCACCGACTGGATGTTCTTCGACGTGCCCGGCGGGTCGATCGTCGGCGACCGCGTGCTGTCGTTCTTCCCGCGCGGCCCGCTCGACACCAGCCGCGACGTGTCGCAGTACTCGCAGGACAAGACGCCCTGGACGCGCGCGTTCAGCGTGGGCGTGGACCAGGAGATCTCCGCGAACATGACGGTGTCGGCGATGTACGTGCACCGCCGGTCGCGCGACCTGCTCTCGCGGCGCATCATCAACCTGTTCGACGTGCCGCCCGGCGACCCGAACTTCGGCAAGACGACCGACGGCGGCCCGCGCATCAGCCTGGTGGGCTACGACGGCCGGATCAACTACGACGGCGTGATCCTGTCGCTGCGCAAGCGGTTCAGCCAGCGCTACCAGCTGACCGTGTCGTACACCGGGTCGAAGGCGCGCGACAACCTGCTGACGGGCGACGTGGGCTCGACCTTCTCGAACAACAACCACCCCGAGCTCGACTACGGGGTGTCGAACCAGTCGGTGCCGCACATCTTCGTGGCCAACGGCCTCGTCGTCCTGCCGCTGGACTTCCACGTGAGCGGCATCGTCTACTGGCGCAGCGGCTCGGCGTTCAGCCCGCGCGGGATCCAGGACCTCGACGGCGACGGCCTCGTGGACCAGCGCGACACGACGCAGCCGCGCAACGGGTTCCGCACCAAGGCCTACGGCGACGTGGACCTGCGCGTCGAGAAGCAGGTGCGGTTCCTGGGCGAGCACCGCGTGACCGTGCTGGTCGAGGCGTTCAACCTGCTCAACCGCGCCAACGTCGCCACCGTCTCCAACGTGTCCGGGCCCCAGTTCGGCACGCCCGCGACCTATCTGTCGGGGCGCGAGGTGCAGTTCGGCTTCCGGTACCTGTTCGGGGCGCACAGTGGGGCCAGCCTTCAGGCGGCCCAGGGCCGGCTGAAGCCGGCCCCACGTACCTGGGGGCCGTACGTGGGGGCCGGCTTTAGCCGGCCCGACATGGAGGACCAAGACCGTTGTCCGAGACCGTCATCGACCGCGTCCTGGGCGCGGTGGAGGCGGCGGCCGACGAGGCCGCCGCCTTCACCGCCGACCTGGTGCGCATCCCCACCGTGAACCCGCCGGGCGACGCCTACCCCGACTGCGCCCGCGCGATCGGCGAGCGGCTCGCGCGCGCCGGCTGCGAGGTCGAGTACCTCGAAGCCGAGGGCCGGCCCGAGCACACGGCGGCCCACCCCCGCGTGAACGTGGTGGGCACCCGCCGCGGCGCCGCGGCGCGCCCCCTCGTCCACCTCAACGGCCACTTCGACGTCGTCCCGCCCGGAGACGGGTGGACCGTGGACCCGTTCGGCGGCCTCGTGCGCGACGGCCGGATCTACGGGCGCGGGGCGTGCGACATGAAGGCGGGCGTCGCGGCGGCCGTCTTCGCCGTGGAGGCGATCCGCCGCGCGGGCGTCGAGCTCGCCGGCACGGTGGAGGTGAGCGGCACGGTGGACGAGGAGAGCGGCGGCTACGCCGGCGTGGCGTGGCTGGCCGAGCGCGGCCGGATCGCGGCCGGCCGCACCGACGCCGTCATCATCCCGGAGCCGCTCGGCGTGGGCCGCATCTGCGTGGGCCACCGCGGCGTGTACTGGTTCGAGGTCGAGACGCGCGGGCGGATCGGCCACGGCAGCATGCCGTTCCTCGGGGTGAACGCCGTGGACGGCATGGGCCTCGTGCTGCGGGCGTTCCGCGACGAGCTGCAGCCGGCGCTCGCGTCGCGCACGACGGCGGTGCCCGTCGTGCCGGACGGCGCGCGCCACGCCACGCTGAACGTGAACGGCATCGAGGGCGGCCAGAGGGTCGGCGGGATCCAGACGCCGTGCGTGGCCGACCGGTGCCGGGCGGTGTTCGACCGCCGCTTCCTGCTCGAGGAGGGCTTCGACCTCACGAAGGCCGAGGTGCTCGACCTGGTCGAGCGCGCCGCCGGGCGGATGCCCGGCCTCGCGCACGCGGTGCGCGACCTGATGGTCGTGCACCCGGTGCGGACCCCGGACGACTCGCCCGTGATCGCCGCGCTCGCCGGCGCGATCGCGCGCGTCCGCGGCGAGGCCGCCACGCTCGTGGCGAGCCCGGGCACCTACGACCACAAGCACGTGGCGGCCATCGCCGGCGTGCCGCACTGCGTCGCCTACGGGCCGGGGGAGCTCGAGATGGCCCACCAGCCCGACGAATGGTGCACAATCTCCGATCTGACGACGGCCACCAAGGTGCTGGCGCTGGCCGTGCTCGAGCTGACGGGCACGCTGGCGCGCGGCCGGTGAGCCCGGAGGGCGAACCCGTGACGACCACGACTTCCGGCGCGATGACGGGCGAGCAGATGATCGCCCTGACGAAGCGGCACACGCTGTTCGAGTGGACCGCGCAGGGCAAGGTGGACCCCATCCCGGTGGCGCGGGCGAAGGGCGCGTACTTCTGGACGCCCGAGGGCAAGCGCTACCTCGACTTCAACAGCCAGCTGATGTGCGTCAACGCCGGCCACGGCGACGAGCGCATCGTCCGCGCCATCCAGGAGCAGGCGGCGACGCTGGCCTACGCGAGCCCGCACGTGGCGACCGAGGCGCGCGCGCGGCTGGGCGCGAAGCTGGCCGAGATCGCGCCGGGCGACATCGAG
Source organism: uncultured Acidobacteriota bacterium (assembly GCA_963812185.1). Classification (GTDB taxonomy): domain Bacteria; phylum Acidobacteriota; class Vicinamibacteria; order Vicinamibacterales; family JAHECP01; genus JAHECP01. The sequence goes on along the minus strand of CAWEUE010000003.1, from coordinate 2,089,540 downwards.
ACGTTCTTCTTCACCAACGGCGGCGCCGACGCGAACGAGAACGCCATCCGGATCGCGCGGCTCGTCACCGGGCGGCACAAGATCCTCGCGCGGTACCGTTCGTACCACGGCGGGACGGCGGGGAGCCTCACGCTGACGGGCGACCCGCGGCGGTGGGCCGCGGAGCCGGGCATCCCGGGCGTCGTGCACGTGCTCGACCCGTACCACGGCCTCGAGCGCGGCTGGGACACGGCGGACGAGGCGCTCGCGCGGCTCGAGGAGGTCATCCAGCTCGAGGGCGCGCAGACGATCGCGGCGTTCATCCTCGAGCCGGTGACCGGCACCAACGGCGTGCTGGTGCCGCCGGACGGCTACCTGCAGGGCGTGCGCGAGCTGTGCACGAAGCACGGCATCCTGATGATCGCCGACGAGGTGATGTCGGGCTTCGGGCGGACGGGCGAGTGGTTCGCGGTGGACCACTGGCACGTGGTGCCCGACCTGATCTGCATGGCCAAGGGCCTGACGAGCTCCTACGTGCAGCTGGGCGCGGTCGGGCTGCGGCCGCCGCTCGTGCGGCACTTCCAGGACCACGTCTACTACGGCGGCCTGACCTACAACAGCCATCCGCTCGCGTGCGCGGCGGCGCTCGGCGCCATCAGGGTGTACGAGGAGGACGACCTCGTCGGGAACGCGCGGCGCATGGGCGAGAAGATGAAGGCGAAGCTGGCCGACCTCGCGGCGCGCCACCCGTCGGTCGGCGCGGCCCGCTCGATTGGCCTCTTCGGCATGGTCGAGCTGACGCGCAACCGGCGCACGAAGGAGCCGATGGCGCCCTTCAACGGCACGTCGCCCGAGATGGCCGCGCTCGCCCGCTTCTTCCGCGAGGCGGGCTTCTTCACGTTCACCCGCTGGCACACGTTCTTCACCAACCCGCCGCTCTCGATCACCGAGGCGGAGCTCGACGAGGGCTTCGCGATCGTCGACCGAGCGCTCACGGCGACGACGGATCCCGCCGTCCATGACCCTCAGTGAAGTCCGCGCGCTCGTGCCGTTGGGCGACGAGGAGATAGTCCCGCCGCCCGAGCTCTTCGGCCACCGCAGCGACCTGCACGGCCAGGCGCACGTCGCGCGGGTGATGGTGCACGCGCTGCGGCTCGTCGAGGCCACGGGCGCCGCCGGCGAGCTGCCGCGGCTGTGGGCGTCGGTGTACCTGCACGACCTGGCGCGGACGCACGACGGCGTGGAGCCGCGCCACGGCGCGGCCGCCTGGGCCCGGCTCGCCACGCTCGGCGCGGTGCGCGCGCGGTTCGCCCGCGTGGGCGTCACCGACGCCGACTACCCGGCCGTCGAGGCCGCCGTCACGATGCACAGCAACGGCGAGCCGGCCGCCGACCACCCGCACCGCCGGCTGATCGCGCTGCTCAAGGACAGCGACGGCCTCGACCGCGTCCGCCTGGGCGACCTCGACCCGCGCTACCTGCGCAACCCGGAAGCGCAGGGCATGGCCGCCTTCGCGCAGCGGCTCTGCGACGCCACCGACGGCCTCATCCCGGAGGGGCCGGATCACTTCGCGCGCGTCTGGCGCGAGGCGACGCGGATCCTCGGGGGCGAGTGAGATCAGGGGTCAGCGGTCAGGGGCGGTCAGGGGGCAGCGGTCAGGGAGAGCCTGCGACGCGGTCACGCCGAGGCGTGACAGGATGCTCTTCCTGACCCCTGACCGCTGACCGCTACCGCATCCTCACCCGGTACTTGAGCACGGCCTCGCCGTTTGCGGCCACGGGCACGGCGAACTGCGCGGCCCACGCCGCGGTCTTCGTCCACTTGTGGCTGGACGAGATCATCTCCCAGTCGCCGCCGATCGGCTCGTTCACCTCGACGGTGATCGGCGTGGCCTTGTGGTTGCGCAGCGTGATCTCGAACGCCATCTCCCAGGTGCTCCCGAAGTTGCGGAAGTCGGTCTGTTTGCGCTCGCACACGACGTCGAACGCGGTGCCCACCTGCAGCGTCAGCGTCTCGTCCTTCGGCGTGTGGTCGATGCGGTCCTCGCCGATGAACTGCACGCCGCCCTTCGAGTCGGCCTGGTAGACGCGCACGGTGCCGGCCGGCAGCGGCATGCCGAGGCCGGCCGCCTCGTCGTTCTTGAAGGTGTAGTAGACCTTCACGGCGTCCTTGATCGGCGCGCCCGGGTGGCGCCCGTTGTGGTAGTAGAAGCGCTGTCCGTCGACGATGAAGCGCTTGCGGACGGGGAAGCCGGTCGCCGCGAGCAGGCTGATCTGCTTGGTCTGCCGGTTCTCGATCGACGTGCGGCGTCCGAGCGTGTAGAGGTGGTACTCGGAGAACGCCTCCTGCGCGAACGCCGGCGCCGCGGCCTCGGCGACCTCCATCAGCGCGCGCTTGGCCGCCATCGCGCCGGCCGGACCGTTGACCACGCGGTGCAGGTCGCCGGCGACGAGCTGCAGCCGGGCGTTGCGGTAGGCCGTGCCGCTCGTGTTGCCGAGCGTCACCCACCCGTCGAGGTCGGCGGCGCGGTCGTCCCGCGCCACGGTCAGCACGTAGTCGGCGCTCCAGCTGAGGCCGCCGGCGAGGTACGACACCTCGAGCCGCTGCTTCGGCGCGCCGCGGTTGTCCATCAGCCACACGAGCGTCGGGCGGCTGTACAGGTTCGCCGGGAGCTCGGGGAACCGGTAGTGGTCGGTCGGCAGGCCGGTCACGATCTCGCCGCCGATCTTCCACACGGGCCCGCCGTTCAGGGCGAGCAAGGTCGCCTTCGTCTCCTCCATCCTGGTCGTGCCGTTCGCCTGGACCGCGCGCACGAGCGTCACCTCGCGCCCCACGTACTTCTGCAGGAGCTTCTGCGGGTCGAGCAGGTCGTACTCGTAGTTCTGCTCGAGCACGCGCAGCGCGGACGGGTCGGTGAGCGAGCGCACGTGCACGGTGGCGGGGTTCACGGTGGACGCGATGTCGGTGAACTGCAGCCGCAGATCGCCCGCGCCGAGCGCGATCTGCCGCACGTCGCGCACGAGCGCGAGCTGGCCGTTGTAGACGGTGACGGCGACGTCGACCTGGTCGTCGAGGCTCGTCGCCGCCTGCCCGCCCGCGGCCGGCGCCGCCGCGAGCGTCTGGTCCAGGGCGGACACGGGCCGCGACCCGTGCGGCGACAGCGCGGCGCCGCCGGCGAGCGCCAGGGCCACGAGCACGGCGGCCGGATGACGCCGGAAGGGAGCGGAGAGGGTGCGAATGACGGGGACTCGGAACAGCATGTCGGTTCCTCCTTCTAGGGGTAGAACGGAGGGACCGGTGGATTTTGCAAGGCAGGGGGTTCGGGGGTTCGGGGGTTCTCGGGTTCTCGGGTTCTCAGGTTCTATTTCCGTGGCTCATTCCGTGGCGATTTCCGTGGACATTCAACGCCCTGTCCACGTCCGTCCGCCGTCCGCCGTTTCGAAGCGCCGGCCGTCGGACGTGGTGACCGTGGCGTGCGCGGCGTCGGTGGCGGTGAGGCCGGTGAGGTCGGCGGCGGCGGGCGAGGCGACGGCCTCCCAGCGCTCGCCGTCGGTCGTGCGCCAGACAGCGCCGGCGCGTCCGGCGGCCCAGCAGACGGTGGGGGAGACGGCCGCGCCGACGGTCAGCGCGGCGCCCGTGGCCATCTGCTCGCGCCACGTCCGGCCGCCATCGTCCGAGCGCGAGACAACGCCGGCCGTGACGCGCCACAGGACCTGCCCGCCCGGCGCCGCCAGCACGACGGGCGACGCCGGCGCCTTCGCGGCCGCGAGCGCGCCGGCCACCCGCTCCTCGGCCGCCTGGCCCGCCGGCGCCGCGCCGGCGAGCGCCTGCGCTTCGGCGGCCGGCTTGCGGGCGGCCTCGTTGGGGGGCGCCGCGACAGTGTCGGCTTGCGCGACCGGCGGAGCGGCCGGCGTCGCTGGCGGCGGGGCCGCCGCCATATGTTCGGCGCGCGGCGCCGGCTCGGACTTCCGCTCGGGCGTCGCCGGCGGCGCGGCCTCGGGCCGGGCGGGCCCGGTCGCCCGCGACGCGAGCGTGAGCTCCGGCGCGGGCACCGGCGACGGCCGTTCGGCGAGCCACACCGCCATCACGAGCCCGGCCGCGAGGACGGGCGCCGCCCACCGCCACGGCGACGCGGCGAGCGCGCGCCACCAGGGCGCGGGCGCGGCGGCGCCGGGCTCGCTCCGGACCAGCGCGGCGAGCTGCTGCTGGCACGCGAGGCACGACGCGACGTGCGCCTCGGTCCGCGTGAGCTCCGCCGGATCCAGCGCGCGCTCGTAGTACGCCGCCAGCGTCTCGGCGTCCGGACACTCCGGACCGCCGGCGCGCGCGGCGCGCCCGAGCGCGGCCGCGACGAGATTGTCGGGTGGCGATGGCTGGCGCGGTGTGCCCGGCATGGCGGCTCCTGATCTTTGAACGGGGGAATCCTGCATTCTTGCACTCAGGGGGTTCGGGGGTTCGGGGGTTCTCGGGTTCGGGGGTTCTCGGGTTCGGGTTCGGGTTCGGGTTCGGGTTCGGGTTCGCGGGTTCGGGTTCGCGGGTTCTCGGGTTCCAGCAAGTCGAGGTTCATTCGGCCCTCGGCGGCGGCCTGTTCCACCAGCGCGCGCACGTCGTCCGGCCTGAGGCCGTGCCTGTGCAGGCGCGTCTCGATGTCGGCGCGGAGCGCGCGGCGGGCGCGCTCGAGCTTGCGCGACGCGCTCGATTCGTGCTCGCCCATCAGGCGGCCGATGCGTGCGAGGGTGAGGTCGTGCAGGTAGTAATAAGACAAGCGGAGGCGGTCGGCGGGCGCGAGCGCCGTGACGGCCGCGGCGACGGCTTCGTCGAAGAGCCGGGCGAGGCGCGGGCGGTCGGGGTCGGGCGGCGGGTCCGCCGATGCGAGGGACGCGAGGCGGGCGCCGGGCGCCGCGTCCTCCCGATCCTCGTCGAGCGACTCGGTCCGGCGCGCCGCACGCACGCGATCCACGTGGCGCTGCGCGAGGACCGCGCGCAGCCAGGTCGCGAGCCGGCTCCGCCCGTGGAAGTAGTCGAACAGCGGGCGCCGCCGGCCGTCGCGCTCCGTGACGCCGTAGAGATCGGCGTAGAGCAGATTGGCCAGCTCCCGGCCGGCGGCCTCACCCGCGACCGCGCGCGCGGCGGCGTAGAGCGCGGGCCGGTGGGCCCGCATGAACTCGTCCCACGCCGCGTCCGAGCCGCCGGCGCACGCCGCCGCCAGGGCCAGGTCGGCCACGTGGAGCGACTCGAGGTACGCGGCCAGCGAGGCCGATGGCACCGCGTCGAGCGCCGCCGGGCGGAACCGCCGCGCGGCGCTTCGCGCCAGCGCATCCGCGAACCGGTCCACGCTCAGACCCCACCGCGCCGCGCCCGCCGCGTCGTGCAGACGCGCGACGAGCCGGGCGTGCGCCGCGAGCGCGGCCTCACTCGACATGGCGAGGGGATGATAACCCAGGGGTCAGGGGGCAGGCGTCAGGCGTCAGGGTCAAGGCAGCGCCTGTGTTACCCACGGCAGACAACTGTCCCCTGCAGCGGTCGTGTGGTGAGCAGTTGTTACGCGATGCGCGGCGGAGATGAGGTGGCGGCGCACCCGGCGGAGGCGGCGACGCCCCGCGCTTCGCCGCCCCGTGCGCCACCCGATTGTTGACGGTACCCCCGTACAGTTCTGAAATGCGGCGACAAAACCCGTACGGCGCCCATCGCCGGAAATCCGGCGGCTGCCTGAAGTTACGGGCGCCGCGCGGATTCGTGCGCGGACCCCGAACCTGACGTTTCGGGGCACGCGCTTTGCTCTCACGTCGCACAACTCAGCGCCTCCACGTCGGGACGGGTGGCCCGTGCGTGGTCTTCGTGTCCGTTTCAAACGAGTCGTCTGATGAGTCCCGATACAGTCTCCGTGTCGGTGCTGGCCTTCGTGTCGACGGTGCACCTCGCGCTGGCTTCGCTGCGCAACCACCGCCGTCCCGCGGGCACCCGGGCCAGCTCGCTCGCGGGCATCTCCGTGCTGCTCGCGGCGACGCCCTGGCTGTTTCCCACGGCGGCCGGCGTCGGCTTTGGTCTCGCCGCCCATCTGTTCTGGTTCCTCGTCTGCGAGCGCCTGGCGCCGCCCGGGCGCGCGGCGGCGACGGCGAAGCCGGGCGCCGCGCCGCGCGCGGCCGCGGTCTCCCGCGCGCCCGCCGCGTCCCCGCGCCCGCCCGCGGCGCCGGCCCGGCCCAGGGGCTTCGTCGAGACGCCCGTGCTGACGGTGCTGGACGAGGGCGGCGACATCAAGACGATCCGGCTGCGGCGTCCCGAGGCCTTCGAGTTCGTGCCCGGCCAGTTCCTCACGATCCGCGTGCGGGCCGACGGGAAGGACCACGCGCGCTGCTACTCGATCAGCTCGCCGCCCGAGGCGTCGGGCTACCTGGAGATCTCGGTGAAGCGTCAGGGCCTCGTGTCGAGCACGCTGCACGCGACCGTCCGGCCCGGCTCGTCGCTCGCCGTGAAGGCGCCGGCGGGCGCGTTCACCTATCCGTCGGGCGACGACCGCCCGCTCGTGCTCGTGGCGGGCGGGGTGGGCATCACGCCCCTGATGAGCATGGCGCGGCACGCGCTGCTCGCCGAGCCGACGCGGCCCGTGACGCTGGTCTACTCCGCGCGCGCGTGGGACGGCCTCGCCTTCCGTGACGAGATCCGGACGGCCGCGCGCCGCCACCCGGCGTTCCGCGTGTTCTTCGCGGTGACGGGCGGCACCGACCGCACGGACGTCTACCGGGGCCGCGTGGACGCCGAGCTCCTGCGGACGGCGGCGCCCGACCTCGCGCACTCGGTCGTGCTGATGTGCGGGCCGCAGGCGATGATCGACGCCCTCAAGGAAGGCCTGCCCGCGCTGGGCGTCCCGCCGGCGCAGATCCGCTTCGAGATCTTCCAGGCGGCCGCCGCCGCGTCGGCCGCGCGCGCGGGTCGTCCGCCGGCGCGGGTCAACGGCGCGGCCCACCGGATCACCTGCGCGCGCTCGCGCCGGGAGATCGCCGTCGAGCCGCCGCAGACGCTGCTCGACGCGGCCGAGGCGGCGGGCATCGAGATCCCGTCGCTCTGCCGATCGGGCGTGTGCGGCACCTGCCGCACGAAGGTGATCGACGGCCAGGTCGACTGCGCGTCGGACCTGCTCGACGACGAGGACCGGCGCGAGGGCGTCGTGCTGGCGTGCGTGTCCACGCCGCTCGGCGACTGCACGGTGGACGCATGAACGGCGACCTCACCACCTCCGTCCGGCCGATGCCCGGCACGGCCCGCGCCCTGCCCGCCGGCGACGCGGCCTGGTTCTCGCCGAAGGTGCTGCGCGGCAGCGTGTTCCTGAGCCTCCTGGTGTCGGCGGCGATCGCGGCGGCCGTCCTCGGCCCGCTGGGCGGCTGGCGCTACTACACGACGCCGCTGGCCGTGCGGGCCTACGCCCCCGGCCACGCGCTCCTGCGGCCGTCGGGGCCGGTGGGGCAGATGCTCGGCATCGCGGGCGTCGTGCTGATGCTGGTGCCGTTCCTCTACATGCTGCGCAAGCGGCTGAAGAGGCTGCGCGCGCTGGGCAACCTGAAGACGCTGCTCGAGATCCACATCTTCTGCGGCATCGTCGGGCCGGTGCTGATCACGTTTCACACGTCGTTCAAGTTCAACGGCCTCGTGTCGGTCGCCTACTGGTCGATGATGACCGTCATGGCGTCCGGGTTCATCGGACGCCACCTGTACGTCCGGATCCCGCGCACGATTCGAGGGGCGGAGCTCAGCCGGGCCGAGCTGGAGACGCGCGCCGAGGCGCTGCGCGAGGAGCTCGCCGCGCTCGTCTCGCCCGCGCTCGTCGCGCGCATCGACGCGCTGGAGCGGGCGGCGCTGCCGCAGTCGGCGGCGGACCTGTCCTGGCTCGATCTGCTCGTCGGCGAGCTGCGCCTGCGGCGCCGGCTGCGCGCGTTCGCGCGCGCGTGCCGGCGCGAGGGCCTGGCGAGCGGGCCGCTCGACGAAGTGCTCGGCGCGACGGCCGAGCGGGCGAAGCTCCTGCGCACGCTGGCGTACCTCCAGCGGACCAGACGGCTCTTCGACCTGTGGCACGTGTTCCACCTGCCCCTGGTCTACGTGATGCTCGTCATCGTGGCGCTGCACGTGACGGTGGTGGTCTACATGGGATACGCGGGGTTCGGGCGGTAGGCGGCATGACGACGGGACCCGGCTGGCGGCGGAGCCGATGGGCGGCGCTCGCGGTCTTCGCGTGCGCGCTCGGCGCCGCCGGCCGCGCGGAGGCGCAGCTCGGCCAGCTGGTGTCGCCCGGCCCGCTGACCGCGCCGCACGCGCAGCTCGAGGGGCTGCGCAACTGCGAGAAGTGCCACGAGCCGGGCAAGGGCGCGACGGCCGCGCGGTGCCTCGCGTGCCACAAGCCCGTCGCCGAGCGGATCGCCGCGAAGCGCGGCGTGCACCGCGACGTGAAGGGCGACTGCGGAACCTGCCACGCGGAGCACACCGGGCGCGAGGGCGAGCTGCGGCCCTTCGACACGCACGGCTTCGACCACGCGCGCGACGCCGGGTACCCGCTCGACGGCCTGCACGCGAAGGTGGCCGCGAAGTGCGACGCGTGCCACAAGACGCGGTCGTACCTGACGCTGAAGCCCGCGTGCCAGACCTGCCACGCGGACGCGCACAAGGGCGCGCTCGGCCCGTCCTGCGGCACGTGCCACTCGACGGCGGTCGCGTTCAAGGACGCGAAGGCGGGCTTCGACCACGCGAAGACGAAGTTCCCGCTCGAGGGCGCGCACCGCACGCTGGCGTGCGAGAAGTGCCACACGGACATGAAGACCTTCAAGGGCGTGGCGTTCGCGTCGTGCGCGGCCTGCCACCGCGACCCCCACCGGGGCGCGTTCGGCACGACCTGCGCGCGCTGCCACGGCAGCGAGAGCTGGCGCACCTCGAAGGTGGATCACGACCGGACGACGTTCCCCCTCCGGGGGCGGCACGCCGGCGTCGCCTGCGCGGCGTGCCACAAGCAGCCGGCGATGGCCGTGAAGCCGCCGTCGTCCTCCTGCGCGTCGTGCCACGCCGACCCGCACCGCGGCACCTTCAAGCAGGACTGCGCCGCGTGCCACACCGTCGACGGCTTCCGGAAGGCGGCGCCCTTCGACCACGCGGCGACGGGGTTCCCGCTGGCGGACAAGCACGCCGGGCTGGCGTGCGAGAAGTGCCACAAGCCGGCGGCGCGGCCGCCGGGCGCGGCCGCCGGCCGGGGCACGCCCGCGCGCGGCGCCCGCGCCGTCCTCGACGTCCTCGACTTCAGGGGACTCTCCACGACCTGCGCGTCGTGCCACGCCGACGTGCACGGCGGCGAGCTGGGCGCCGCGTGCCAGGCGTGCCACACGCCGAAGACGTTCGCGGTGACGTCGTTCGCGCACCAGGGGCCCGCGGCGTTCTACGCGGGACAGCACGCCGGCCTGGCCTGCGCGAAGTGCCACGTGCCGCCGCCGCTCGACCATCCCGCGCGCACGGGCGCGCCCGCGTTCCGCGTGCGGTTCAAGGCGGTGACGACCGCGTGCGCGTCGTGTCACGAGGACGTCCACCTGGGGCAGGTGGGCGCCGACTGCGCGCGCTGCCACACGGTGGCCGCCCCGCGCTTCGCGCCGGCCGGGTTCGCGCACGCGACGACGAGGTTCCCGCTGACGGGACGGCACGCCGCGATCGAATGCGTGGCGTGCCACAAGAAGGAGACCGCGGCCTTCCCGGCCGGCCGGGGCGCGGCCGTCCGCCTGGTCGGCCTCGGCACGGCGTGCGCGTCGTGCCACGCCGACGCGCACCGCGGGCAGCTCCCGCCGCGCTGCGAGGCGTGCCACACGACCGACAGTTTCGCCGTCAAGACGTACCGCCACAAGAACCGCGCGCTCGACTCGACCTTCTTCATCGGCGCGCACGCGGCGGCGGCGTGTGACGCCTGCCACACGCGCACCGTCGCGCCGGTCGCCGGAGGCCGTCCGATGATGAACTTCCACGTGACGACGACCTGCACCACGTGCCACACCGATCCGCACCACGGCACGATGGGCAACGACTGCATCACCTGCCACAAGCCGCTCGCACCGGCCCAGGAGACCCGGTCATGAAGCGCTTCTGGCTCCTCGCCGGCGTCTGGGCCCTCGCGCTCCTCGTCTTCCCGACGTCGGTGCGCACGCAGTGGGAGACGCCCAACCGGGCGTTCCACAAGGCGACCGGGTTCCCGCTCGACGGCCGGCACCAGACGGTGCCGTGCCAGGCGTGCCACGTCAACGGCGTGTTCAAGGGCACGCCCACCACCTGCTTCTCCTGCCACTGGATCCGCCGGCAGGACGATCGGTACAAGACGCGGCTCGGCGCGCAGTGCGAGGCGTGCCACACGACGACCAGCTGGCTTCCGGCGCGCTGGAACCACGCCGCGCAGGCCGGCGTGGCGCTCAGCCCGCAGCACCTGACGCTCGCCTGCGACACGTGCCATCGCGACGGCAACTTCAGCACGCCCGGCGTGGACTGCGCCTCCTGCCACATGAGGGACTACCAGGCGACGACGCAGCCGAACCACGCGGCGGCCGGCTTCCCGACCGCGTGCGAGACGTGCCACCGGCCGTCGGACGTCTCGTTCCAGCAGGCGACGTTCAACCACAACCAGTACTTCCCGCTCGTCGGCGCGCACGCCACGCAGGCCTGCGCCACGTGCCACCGGAACAGCGTCTACAAGGGCACGCCCACCGACTGCGTGGGCTGCCACCGGGCCGACTACGACCGCACGACGAGCCCCAACCACGCTTCGGCGGGCTTCCCGACGGCGTGCGACAGCTGCCACAAGGCGAGCGACCCGAGCTGGGCGAGCGGCGGCGGCTTCAACCACAGCAGCGTCTTCGCGCTGGTCGGCGTGCACGCGACGGTCGCCTGCGCGACGTGCCACAAGAACAACGTGTTCAAGGGCACGCCGACGGCGTGCGTGGGCTGCCACCAGGCCGACTACAACAAGACGACGAGCCCCAACCACGCTTCGGCGGGCTTCCCGACCGCGTGCGACAGCTGCCACAAGGCGAGCGACCCGAGCTGGGCGAGCGGCGGCGGCTTCAACCACAACGGCTTCTTCGCGCTCGTCGGCGTGCACGCGACCGTGGCCTGCGCGGTCTGCCACAAGAACAACGTGTTCAAGGGCACGCCGACGGCGTGCGTGGGCTGCCACCAGGCCGACTACAACAAGACGACGAACCCCAACCACGCGGCGGCGGGCTTCCCGACGACGTGCGACAGCTGCCACAAGGCGAGCGACGCCTCGTGGGACCAGGGCCGGTTCGTCCACTCGTGGTTCCCGATCACGTCCGGTCACCATGCCGGGCGCCCGTGTTCGGCGTGTCACACGAACCCGTCGAGCTACGCGGTCTTCACCTGCACCACCTGCCACGGCCGGTCGGACACCGACTCGCATCACCACGGCGTGAACGGGTACCGGTACGACTCGGCCGCCTGCTATGCCTGCCATCCGAACGGACGGGGGGACTGACGTGAACGAGCGATTCGAGCCGCGTCTACTCGCGCGCGCGGCCGCGCTGGCGGCGGCCGTGGCGCTCGCCTGGAGCGCACCGGCCCGGGCCCAGTCGTTCTCGGAGCGGCCCTACGGGCGCGTCTCCTTCTACACGACCTCGACGCGCTACCAGGTGTCGGGTCTGCCGGCGCCGACGGTGCTGAGCGAGTTCATCACCACCGTCACCTTCCGCGCGCCCGACACCGATACGGACGGCCTCGACTACGGCCTCGACCTGCGCCAAGCGGGCTACGCGGCCGAGGGCCGCCCCGCGCGCGTCTCGATCTACGACGGCTGGGTCGGGGCTCGGCTCCGCGGCGGCGCGATGCGCGCCCGCGTCGGGCACATGTGGCTGAACGACCTCGGCGCTCTCGGCTCGGTCGCCGGCGCCCTCGTGGAGCTGCGGCGCGAGTCGGACGCCAAGGCGGGCACGCGCCTGCGCGTCGGCGTCTTCGGCGGCCTCGAGCCGAAGGTCTACGAGCTGGGCTACGCGAGCCGCGTCCGCAAGATGGGGGCCTACGTCGCCTACGACGGGAAGGGCGCCGAGCGCCACGTCGTCGGCTACGTGAACGTGCGCGACCAGAACCTCACGGAGCGGTCGGTCCTGACCTTCACGAACTACCTGCCGGTCCAGGGCCGCTTCTTCCTGTACCAGGCCGCCGAGTACCGACCTGAGCGGACCGGGCGGCATGGGCCGGGGCGGCCTGACCTACTTCTTCGCGAACGCCCGCGTGACCGCGACGAGCCGTCTGGAGCTGCAGGGCCTCTACAACCGCGGACGATCCATCGACACGCGCGGCATCGTCGAGGCGCAGCTGAGCGGGCAGACGGTCGCCACGAGCTCCCTCGAGGGGCTGCTCTACGAGTCGACCGGCGGGCGCGCCTACCTGGAAGTGGCGCGGGGCGTGCGGCTGCAGGCGGGCTACTCGCGCGACAAGACCAACCGCGACGACACGGCGTCCGGCCGCGTGAACTTCGGCGTCAGCATCTCGAACCTCGCGGGCAGCGGGTTCGACGTGACCGCCACCGACTCGCGCATGAACCGCCCGTCCGGGCGGTACGACTCGCTGTACGTGTCGGTGGGGCGCTCCGCCGGCCGGCGGGTGTACCTCTCCGGCGACTACTCGTCGTCGCTGTCGGTGATCCGGGCCACCGGCCAGATCGACCCGATCCAGGTGGACCTCCGCCCGCGCCTGAACCGGTTCAGCGGGTCCGCGGTGATCACCGTGGGGCGGACGACGACCCTGCTCGTGCAGGCCGAGCGGACCGCCGACCAGGCGACCTCGCAGGTCCGCGTGATGGCGGGGATCTCGTACCGGTTCCGTCAGTAGGCCTCGATCCGGCCGGGCTGCGCTACACTAGCGCGGTGCGGCGCGCACCGGCGCGGCCGACGCGACAGAGCCATGACGCCATCATCCTCGCCCCGGCGGATCGCCATCGAGTGCCCGAAGTGCCATCACGAGTACGAGGACTGGTACCGCCCGGTCAACCTCGCGCTCGACGACGACGCCGGGAAGACCGGGGAGCAGACCGGCTCGTCGGTCTGCCCGTCGTGCGGCTTCCGGATGCGCCACGGCCTCATGCTGGTCCGCGAAGAGGCCGGCGTCTTCATCGTCGAGGCCGCGGGGGAAGACTCGTGAGCCGTCAGCCCATTCCCATCGCCTTCACCCGCGACGTGAGCGACGCGATCGTCCGGTGCGAGCTGACGCACCTGGCGCGCGAGCCGATCGATCTGGCGCGCGCGCGGGCCCAGCACCGCGCGTACGAGGCGCGGCTGGCGGCGCTGGGGTGCGAGGTGCGGCGGCTGCCGGACGCGCCGGCGCTGGCCGACGCCGTGTTCGTGGAGGACACGGTCGTCGTCGTGGACGAGGTCGCGGTGCTCGCGCGGCCGGGCGCGGCGTCGCGGCGGCCCGAAGTGGCGTCGATGGCGGAGGCGCTCGCGCCGCTCCGCCGGACCGTCCGCGTGGAAGCGCCGGGCACGATCGAGGGCGGTGACGTGCTGCGCGTGGGCCGGACCGTGTTCGTCGGCCGCTCGAGCCGCACCAACGACGCCGGCTTCGCCGCGCTCGAGGCGGCCGTCGGGCCCTTCGGCTACGACGTGCGCCAGGTCGCGGTCGACGGCTGCCTGCACCTCAAGTCCGCGGTCACCGCCGTGGGGGAGCGCCTGCTCCTGGTGAACCGCGCGTGGATCGACACGGCCGCGCTGGCCGGCTTCGATCTCGTGGACGTGGACCCGTCGGAGCCCTTTGCCGCGAACGCGCTGCCCGTCGGCGGCGCCGTGATCCACGGCGCCGCGTTCCCGCGCACGCGCGCGCGGCTCGTGTCACGCGGCGTCGCGGTCGAGCCGGTGGACCTGTCGGAGCTGGCCAAGGCCGAGGGCGCCGTGACCTGCTGCAGCGTGATTGTGAGCTGAGCCCCAAGCCTCGAGCCCCAAGCCCCAAGCCTCAAGCCTCTCCGCGTGCGCGCGCCGCGTCGGCCAGCACGCTCGTGAAGTGGTCGATGTCGCGGCGGAGCGCGGCCATCCCCTCGTTCGGCGTGACGATCGCCTCGTCGAGGTACAGGGCGCGGTCGATCACGACCTGCACGCCGTGGGCGCCGGCCGCCGGCCGGCCGTGGCGGCGCAGGATCTCGCCGCCGTGGCGCGGCGCGTTGAGGGCCACGCCGTAGCCCATTCCCCGCAGCGTGTCGACGGTCCGGTCCGTGAGCTCGGCGCCGGCGCTCGCGCCGTCCAGGTTGGCGACGATGAAGTCGGGCCGGCGGCGGGGTCCGCCCCCCGCCAGGGCCGCGGCGTCGGCCGAGCGCATCGAGTGCCAGTCCACGAGCCACGCGAAGCCGCACGCCGCGCGCACCTCCTCGAGCAGCAGCGCCAGCGCCCTGTGGTACGGGCGGTGCGCCTTCTCGAGACGCGTCTCGACCTCGGCGGCGGTGAGCGGGCGGTCGTAGAGGTCGACGCCCGGCCGCGCCAGGCGGCGGACGAGGCCGAAGCCCTGCAGCGCCCGTTCGGTCGGCTTGACGGGGGCGGGCCAGGCGTCGGCCAGGAGGGAAACGTCGAGGTCGTCCGTGGCGCAGTCGACGTCGACGTAGGCGCGGGGCCACGTGGCGTCGAGCACGGCCACGCCGTGCACCACGGCCGCGCCCAGCAGGTCGTCCACGTAGGCGTCCTCGACCAGGCGCAACTCGACCGCCGTGGCTTTCGTCTTGAAGTCGTCCGGGTAGAACCGGCCGCTGTGCGGCGAGTCGTACACCAGGACGGGTCCGCCGGACGGACGCCGCAGGATGAACGGGAGCATGCACCCTGCCCTCGGTTCCGGATACCCCGGAGAGCATACCCCTTGGGCGTGGATGCCGGGTCGAAGAATTGCACGCGCGACGTTTCCCGAATCTCAGCGGACTCCGCTAAGATGACGGGTCATGGCCACGCGACTGCGACTCTCGGTGTTCCTGATTCTGGTGTCGGCGGTGACGGGCGGGCTGCTGGTCGGGGCCCGGCGGGGACCGGCCCCGCCGCAACTGCCCGGCGTGGCCGGCGGCGGCGCCACGCTGCTCCCGAACGGCTGGACGATCCAGCCCGCCGGCACGCACCTGATCGTCGGCGGCCTGCCACTCAACCTGGTCGAGACGCCGGACCATCGCTACGCGGTCATCACCAACAACGGCCTGGAAAAGCCCACGCTGACGATGGTGGATCTGAAGCTGCAGATGGTGGCCGCCACGGTGCCGGTGGACAACGCCTGGTACGGGCTCGCGTGGGATCCCGACGGCACGCGGCTCTATTCGGCCGGCGGGGCGGAGAACGCCGTCTACGTGTTCTCGTACGAGAAGGGCACGCTCACCAGCCGCGGGAAGATCCCGCTCGGCGAGCCCGAGATCGCGCACGGCTGGCCGCAGGGGCACCCGAGCGGCTTCACGGGCGGGCTGGCCGTGAGCCCGGACGGCCGCCGCCTGTATGCGCTGCAGATGCTCGGCGGCGCCCTCACCGTGGTGGATCTCGACAAGCGCGCGGTGCTCAGGCGCATCGACCTCGGGGCCGAGCCCTACGCGGTGGCGCTCTCGCCGGATGCCTCGACGCTCTACGTGTCGATCTGGGGCGGCGCGAAGGTGGCCGTGTTCGACGCGCGCAGCCTCGAGCGCCTGGGCGAGATCGCGACCGACGAGCACCCGAACGCGATGGTGTTCTCGAAGGACGGCCGGCGGCTGTTCGTCGCCTGCGCCAACCGCAACACGGTGTGGACCATCGACACGTCCGCGCGCAAGGCGATCGAGCAGGTCTCGGTCGCGCTCTTCCCGCACGCGCCGGCCGGCTCGACGCCCAACGCGCTGGCGCTGTCGCCCGACGGCGAGACGCTGGCCGTCGCCAACGCCGACAACAACACGGTGGCGCTCGTGGACGTCGGCGACGAGGGCGCCAGCGAGGTCGAGGGCTTCATCCCCACGGGCTGGTACCCGACCGGCGTCCGGTTCGACCAGGAGGGGCGGCGTCTGCTCGTGCTGAGCGGCAAGGGCCTGATGTCGCAGGCCAACCCGCGCGGGGCGAACGGCGGAAGCCCCGGCATGGCCGGCCAGTACAGCGGCGGCATGATGCAGGGCGCGATCTCGTTCGTGCCGATGCCCGACACGAGCGCCCTCGCGGCCATGACGAAGCGCGTCTACGCGCTCACCCCGTACACGGACGCGGGGCGCCTCGCGCCCCCCGACGCGCCGCGCGCCTCGTCCATCCCGCGCGAGGTCGGGGGCGCCTCGCCGATCCGCCACGTCTTCTACATCATTCGCGAGAACCGCACCTACGACCAGGTCCTCGGCGACGCCCCGGCGGGCAACGGCGACCCGAACCTCGCCCTGTTCGGCGAGAAGGTCACGCCCAACGCCCACGCGATCACGCGGCAGTTCGTGCTCTTCGACAACTTCTACGTGAACGCCGAGGTGAGCTACGACGGCCACGCCTACTCCACGGCGGCCTACGCCACGGACTTCGTCGAGAAGATGTGGCCGACCAACTACGGCGGCCGCGGCGGCCTCTACCTGAGCGAGGGCGGCTACGAGCGGCGCAACGCGTTCGGCAACATCGCGGCGCCGGCCGACGGCTACATCTGGGACTTCGCCAACCGCGCGGGCGTCAGCGTGCGCAGCTACGGCGAGTTCGCCGAGCGCGGCGGGAAGGGCCAGCCGGCCCGCGCCACGGTGCCCGGGCTCGAGGGCAAGGTCTGCCCCGACTACGAGCCGTGGGATCTCGAACGTGCCCGACGAGCGGCGCGTGGACGAATGGCTGAAGGAGTTCCGCGAGTTCGAGGCGAACGGCGAGCTGCCGCGCCTCAACATCCTGCGCCTCGGCGGAGACCACACGTTCGGCACGCGGCCGGGCGCCCACACGCCGCGCGCCATGGTGGCCGAGAACGACTACGCGCTCGGCCGGATCGTCGAGGCGATCTCGAAGAGCCGCTACTGGAAGGAGTCGGCCGTCTTCGTCCTGGAGGACGACGCGCAGAACGGCCCGGACCACGTGGACGCGCACCGTTCGGTGCTGCTCGTGGCGAGCCCGTTCGCGCGCCACGGCGTGACCGACTCGACGCTCTACACCACCGCGTCGGTCCTGCGGACGATGGAGCTGATCCTCGGCCTGCCGCCGATGAGCCAGTACGACGCGGCCGCGCGGCCGCTCTACGGCGCGTTCACGACCACGCCCGTGCCCGCGCCCTACGCGCGGCAGCCGGCGCAGACGTCGTTCGACGAGCGGAACGGGCCCGACGCGCCCGGCGCCGCGGCGTCGATGCGCATGAACTTCGCGGAGGCCGACCGCGCGCCGGACCTCGAGCTCAACCAGGTGATCTGGGAGTCGGTCCACGGCGCCGGCGCCGTGATGCCGCCGCCGGTGCGCGCCGCGTTCGTGCGCGCCCTGGTGGACCGGGACGACAAGTAGTCAGCGGTCAGCGGTCAGGGGGCTGGCCCTGAACCCTGACGGCTGACCACTGACCTGCTACCATCGCCTCATGACCAGATTGCTGCGGCTGCTGCTGCAGCCGCTCCTGCGCTACCTGGGGCGGCTGCGGTGGCCGTACCTCTTCGCGCTCGCCGCGGCGCTGTTCGTGGCCGACCTGCTCGTGCCCGATCCCCTGCCGTTCGTCGACGAGATCCTCCTGGGCCTGGTCAGCCTGATCCTCGCGCGCCCGCGGCGGTAGGCACCTCTGCCGCAGGCCTTCTGCGGGCATTCCGTGGGCCTTCCGCGGGCATTTCTCAGGTACAATGGCCCATCCGGAGGGCTTCTCACACCAGCTCCGTCCGCCTGATCGCATGCCGCACACGATCCGCCTCCTGTTCGTCTGCGCCGGCAACATCTGCCGCAGTCCGATGGCCGAGGCGTTCATGCGCCGGTCGATCGCGGAGCGTGACGGCCTGCGGTACGTGGAGGTCTTCTCGGCCGGCACCATCGCCGCCGACGGCGGCCTGTCGCCGCCGCAGACGCTGACCGTCATGCGGGCGAACCACCGGCTCGAGCTCTCGGGGCACCGCGCCCGGCGCCTGAGCCGCAACCTGCGCGCCGATCTGGTGCTGACCCTGGATCGCGAGGTGACGAAGCAGGCGCGCGGCATCCTCACCCACGGCGACGTGCAGCTCATCGGCGACTTCGCCGGATCGCCCGGCGAGGAGGTCGCGGATCCGTACGGAGGCTCGGTCGAGGATCACGCGGCGTGCGCGGCGCATATCGAGCGCCTCGTCGGCGAGGTCGCCGACCGGCTCGAGCGCGAGGCGGCGGAGGCCGATCAGGCCGGCGCGGCGCCCGATCCGTCGGACGGCGCCGGCACCGGGAACGCGGGCGCGAGGGGCGGGTCGGGCTCGGCCTCGTCGTAGAGGACGCGCTCGAGGAAGAGCCCCGACGGCGGCGCGGTCAGCGCGGCGGCGCTGCCCGATCCCTCGAGCAGGCCCCGCACGTCGGCGGGGGCCATGGCGCCCCGGCCGACCTCGACGAGCACGCCGACCAGCCGGCGGACCATCTTCCAGAGAAAGTGCGAGCCGCGCACGCGGATCAGGATGAGGTCGCCGGCCTCGGCGATCTCCACCCGCTGCACCTGCACCTTCGTGGACTTCTCGTCGGGCTCGTCGTCGGTGAACGCGCGAAAGTCGCGCAGGCCGGTGAAGAGCGCGGCGGCCCGCCGCATGGCGCCCGCGTCGAGCGGATCGCGCACCCACCAGACGTAGGCCTTGCCCAGCGCCGTGCGCCGGCGGGCGACCTGATAGAGGTAGGTGCGCGCCACGGCCGAGTGCCGCGCGTGGAAGCGGCGGGTCGTCTTCTCGGCCCGCAGGACGTTGATGTCGGCCGGCAGCGCGTCGTTCAGGCGCCGGCGGAGCGCGTCGGGCTCGACGGCCACGGCGACGTCGAGATGCGCCACCTGGCCGAGCGCGTGCACGCCCGCGTCGGTGCGGCCCGCGCCGTACAGCTCGAACCGATCGGTGTGGAGCGCCTGGCGCACGGCGCGGTCGATCTCGCCCTGCACGGTGCGCGCGTTCCGCTGGATCTGCCAGCCGCTGTAGCGCGTGCCGGCGTACTCGACGAGCAGCTTGAACCGGGGCATCCCGGGTGAGACTAGCACAGGGGTCCGGGGGCCGGGGGCAATGAGCCACGGAATGAGCCACGGAAATCGCCACGGAAATCGCCACGGAAATGGCCATCGAAGGCACAGGTAAGGGGCGCGGGAGGTAGGCCGGGACTGGATATCGAGCGGCGTCCGACCGAAGACATGAAGTACCGGGATGCCGAGAACCTGGGAACCAGGAACCCGAACCCGAACCCGAGAACCCGAACCCGAGAACCCGAACCCGAGAACCCGAGAACCCGAGAACCTCCGAACCTTCCGAACCAACGAGAATGAAGCGTCTAGCTTTCGGCTGCTTCGGCGTCATGAGCATTCTGGCGGCGGTCGGCGCCTTCTGGGCCTACGTGCACATCGTCGAGCCCACGCGGGAGTACCTGGCGGCGCTGCCGCGGGTGGCGGCGATCGGCGACCTCGACAAGGGCATCGGCAAGAAGGGGCCCTTCGTGCCGCCCGCCTCCGGTGAGCTGACGCCCGCGATGGCCGAGCGGTTCGCGCAGGTGCAGCGGTCGGTGCGCGACGCGCTCGGGAACCGATACGACGAGCTGTCCCGCCGGGCGGGCGAGCTGCAGAAGGCGGTGGCGTCGGGCCGCACGGCGCCGATCGCGGCAGTGATGGACGTCTACAAGGAGGTGGTGGGCGCGGTCGAGGACGGCAAGCGCGCGCAGGTCGAGGCGCTCAACCGCGCGGGCTTCTCGCTGGACGAGTACCGAGTGGGTGCGGCGCCAGATGTACGAGGCGGCGGGGCTGCTCGTGACGAGCGTGGACGCCGAGTCGATCCGGCGGGCGCTCACGAGCCGCAACGACGAGGTGGCCGTGACGTCCGCGCCGCCTGGCGACGTCCCGCCCGCGAACCGCACCGTCGTGCGGCCCTACGTCGAGCGGCTCAAGGCGTGGCTGCCGCTCGCGTGGTTCGGGCTTTGACGGGGACTGACGCTTGTCCGTTCACGGGGACTGACGCTTGTCCGTTCACGGGAACTGACGCGGTCCGTTCGGGGGGCTGACGCAGTCCGTTCGGGGTGCTGCCGCGGTCCGTTCACCTAGCTGACGCGGTCCGTTCGGGGGAACGGACGGAAGTCTGCCTGAACGGACGGAGCTCCTCCTGAACGGACGGAGATTCTCCCGAACGGACAGACGCTCAGCGTGAACGGACCCCGTTCTCTGTTCTCTGTTCTCCGTTCCCCGTTCAACGTTTCGCTATCTCCCCGTGGAAGAGGGCGGCGGCGAAGATTACCTTGAACGTGCCGAACGACTGCCCGCGCCACTGCGGGCGGAAGCCGAGCAGCACGACGTGGCCGTCGCCGTACCGGGCGTCCACGGCGGCGGCGTGGCCGTCCACGTGCGACTCGCCCAGCAGGTAGCCCGACATCAGCGGCGATCCGTTCGGCGGGTACTTCATCAGCACGGCGCCCTCGAAGCCGTCGAGCGTGGTGAACACCGGGCTGCGGTCGACGAACACCGCCGCGCGGTCCGGCATGCCGGCCATCACAGGGTGCGACGTGTCGGGAATCACCTGCAGGAGCGACCCGTTGGCGAAGAACTGGTTCCGGGGCAGGCCGGCCACGACGTTCTTCACCGGCAGGTGGAAGGCGTCGATGGCGAAGGCGGTGCTCCCGTTGAAGCAGACGAGCGTTCCGCCGCCGCGCACGAACTCGTCGAGTGCGCGCGTGCCGGCCTCGCCGATGCCGCCGGCGTAGCGCGGCGGCACGGTGCCGTCGCGGTAGCCGTCGAGGATCGTGCGCGGCCGCTCGTCGGCGATGAGGATCACGTCGTAGCGCGCGCCGAGCCCGCCGGCGCGGACGTCGGCGTCGTAGACGCTGGTGAAGTCGAAGCCGTACTGCTCGAGCAGCCAGCGCGTCCACCCTTCGTCGATGCTGGCGGTCCACGGGCGGAACAGGCCGATGCGCGGCTTCTGCAGCCGCACGCCGGCGGCGCTCGGCGCGCGCTCGGCGCGCAGCGCGAGCGACCGGACCCACTGGTTCAGCGTGCCCTCGGCGACGCCCGAGATCTCGTAGCGGCCGTGCGCGTCCACGCGCACGGCGCCGCCGGCCTTCCACGCGGCGTTCACGGCGCGATACGCGTTGTTCTGCCCCCCGTCGACGACGAGCACGGGCCCGCGGCCGCCGACCTTGGGCACGAGCGGCACGATGCCGGCGGCGGTGGCGTCGGTGTTGAAGCCCGGCCCCGGCACGCTGTCGAAGGGCGCCGCGTCGGCGTCGCCCGCCGTCCGCCAGTCGAGCGCCTGGCCGGCGACCGGCTTCAGCGCCGCCCGCGCCGCGTCGCCGAGCGGCGCCATCGACGCGATCACCTGCACCTGCATCTGGTAGGGCAGCGTCCAGCCGGCGGCGTCGTAGGGCTGCTCGGGCGGCCCCTCCGGGTACTCGCGCAGGTCGGGGTAGTGCTGGACCTCGAGCACCTCCTTCGCCAGCTGCGCGTACTCCTGGTCCATCGGGACGACCCACGTGCCGGCCGGGTACGTCGCGCCGTCGATCTCGGCGGGCGCCGAGAGGGCCGAGACGCGGATGCCGTTGTAGGCGAGCCGGCGCAGCAGCTCGACGGGCGCGACCGGGTCGCGCTGGTCCTGCGGGATCACGTAGGCGTAGGGCGGACCGTCCTGGAACTCGCGGATGGTGTCGCGGCCGGCCTGATAGCGGTTGTACAGCAGCTCGTCCTTGTAGCGCGCCGCGTAGTCGAGGACCGCGGTCGACGCGGTCAGCATGTACGACACGGCGTCGCCGAGGCGCCACCAGCCGCCCTTCCACGGGCTGGAGTAGAGCGACTCGGCCCGTATGTCCTGCATGTCGCGCGGGAAATCCGACAGCGTGTAGTAGTGCGGCGTCGCGTAGCGGTAGAGCGCCGTCTCGGTCCAGAACGACACGATGTTCTTGAACATCGGCATGTAGTCGATGTAGCCCGGGTACCACGCGTCGAAGCCCGTGCCCATGTGCGTCGCGCCCGGCTGGCCGTGCTCCTCGAGCGCCTGCGCGATCAGCATGCCGATGCTGTTGACCTCGCGGCCCATGAGCGGCGGCGCGTCGGAGCCGATCGGGTCGGCGAACGGCGGCAGCCAGATCCGCGTCGGGAACGGCGCCGTCTGGTGGTGCACGTAGATGATCTGCGGTTCCCACGCCCGCCACGTGCGCTCGATCGTCCGCGACTCGATCATGTTGAGCATGTAGCCGTCGCGGTTGTTGTCGTGCCCGACGTACTTCTGGTAGAGCTGGACGAGCGGCGCCACCTCGTAGGGCGTGCCGAGGTTCGACGCGTACCAGTTGGCCACGATGTTCTGCCCGTCGGGGTTGACCGACGGCCAGAGCATCACGATCACGTTGTCGAGAATGTGCCTGATGCGCGGGTCGCGGTCGGCGCCCGACACGAGGTCGTAGGCGAGCTGGATCGTGTGCTGCGCCGGCGCCACCTCGCTCGCGTGCAGGCCGCCGTCGATGTGGACGATGGCCTTGCCCTCCCCGGCGAGCTGCCGGGCCTCGGCGTCGGTGAGCCCCTTGGGGTGCGCGAGGCGCTGCGCGATCTCGCGGTAGTGGTCCAGGTTCGCGAGGTTGGCGGCGCTCGACACGACGGCCATGTACCAGGTCTGGCCCTCCGACGTGCGGCCGACCTCGACGAGCTGGAGCCGATCGGTCGCGGCGGCGAGCCGCTTGAAGTAGGCGATCGACTGGTCGTAGGTCGCCAGGTGATAGTCGGCGCCGGGCTTGAAGCCGAGCACCGACTCGGGCGTCGGCAACGCCGCCTGCGGCGGCCCGGGCTCGGCCAGCAGCGTCGCCGACCCCGTCCAGAGACCCGCGACGAGCACCACCATCGCCAGCGCCTGCGCCAGGCACCCCATGCCGCCAAACTTCAATCGATCCATACGGATGAGTGTACTACAGGGTGATTCTTGTCCGTTGACGCTGCACGCTTGTCCGTTCACGCTGCACGCTTGTCCGTTCACGGGAGCTGGACGCTTGTCCGTTCACGGAGCATTCTTGTCCGTTCAGGCTGGACTCTTGTCCGTTCACGCTGGACGCTTGCCCGTTCACGCTGGACGCTTGCCCGTTCAGGACGGATCCTTGTCCGTTCAGGCGGAACGCTGTCCGTTCGGAGCACTCTGAACGGGCCTGCGTGAGTTCCCGTGAACGGACAAGCGTCAGCTCCCGTGAACGGACAAGCGTCAGCTTCGTGAACGGACCTGCGTCAGCGCCGTGAACGGACAAGCGTCAGCTCCGTGAACGGACAAGCGTCAGCTCCCGTGAACGGACAAGCGTAGCTTCGTGAACGGACCCGCGTCAGCTCCCGTGAACGGACAAGCGTCAGCTCCCGTGAACGGACAAGCGTCAGTGCCTTCAGTCCGTATACGCGATGGCGTCGATCTCGACCCGCAGCCCCGTGTGGGGCAGGCTGGCGACCTGGACGGTGGTGCGTGCGGGCTTGTGGCCGGCGAACAGGCGCTCGTACACGGCGTTCATCTGCTGGAACTCGCGCATGTCCACGATGAACACGCCGCAGCGGAGCACCCGCTGGAGGCTCGAGCCGGCCGCCTCGAGGATGGCGGCCACGTTCTTCAGGGCCTGCTCGGTCTGCGTCTCGATGTCGGGGCCGGCGAGCCGGCCCGTCGCCGGGTCGGTGGCGCCCTGGCCCGAGACGAAGATCAGGCGCTCGAAGGCCACGGCCGGCGAGTAGGGGCCCACGGGCTTCGGCAGGTTGTCGCTGAGGATCGGTCGATGGGTCATGTCAGGCTTCTCCCTCCGGGCCGTCGAGCGCCTGGCCGGCGGGGCCGCGCGACAGGCGCGCGGCCTGCCACATCGTCACCACGGCGGTTCGCAGGCGCTCGGTGGCGCGCTCGTACAGGCGCTCGAATGCCGACGGCTGCGCGCCGACGTCGGGCAGCGTCTCGGGCTCGAGCGGGGGGCCGAACCGGCAGCGGACGCGCGACCCGATCCAGGGCACCAGCGTCCGCCAGCGCAGCCCGCGGCCGCGCGGCCACACCTCGAAGAGCCCGTCGATCGACACGGGCACGATCGGCGCGCGCAGGTGCGCCGAGAGGATGGCCGCGCCCTTCTTGAACCCTTTCGGCTCGCCGTCGATCGAGCGCTCGCCCTCGGGGAAGAGCACGAGGACCCGGCCGTGGCGCAGGCCGAAGGCGCCCGCCTGCATGGCGCGCAGCAGGTTCGCGTCCGGGTCCACCGGGATCACGTTGACGAGCCGCGCGAGCCGCTGGCGGAACGGCGTGTCGAAGTACTCGCTCGCGCCCACGAAGAAGAGGTCGCGGAACGTGCGGAAGGGGAGCAGGCTCACCAGCAGGAACACGTCCAGGTAGCTCTGGTGGTTGGGGCTCAGGATGAACGCGCCCTCCGCGGGCAGGTGGTCGCGCCCCTGCACGTCGAGCCGCAGCGCCACGCGGGCGAGGCCGGCCACGACCTTCGCCGCGACGAAGAGCAGCGGCGCGAACAGCCGGCGGGGCACGAGCAGGTGCTCGAGCGCCGCGTCCGGCGTGTCGCGGCCGGCGAGCAGCGGGCTCCACACGTCGCCGCGCGCCGGGCGCACGTCCGGGCGCCCCGGTCCGGCGGGCCGCAGCGCCTCGACCAGCTCGCGCACGGTGTACAGACCCTGCGCGGTCTCCGGCGGCACGCGCACCTCGAAGACCTCCTCCAGGCGCGTGAGCAGCTCGACGCGCTCCATCGAGTCGAGCCCGAGGTCCAGCTCCAGGTTCGCGTCCGGCCCGACCGTCGACCCGGCGGGCGCGGCCGCGGAGATGGCCGCCAGCGCGCGCGCCACGTGCGGGTCGTCGGCCCAGGCGAGGTCCGCGGGCTGCCACGGCCGCGTCCGCTCGGCTTCCGCCTCCCGGGCCCGCGCGGCGAGGTCGCGCGCGATCGCGAAGCGCTGCAGCTTGCCGGTCGTCGTGCGCGGCAGCGGGTCCAGGCGGATGTCGTAGCCCTGGATGCGCTTGTGGCTGGGCAGCCCGACCGACAGCCCCTCGATCTCGAACCGCAGGATCTCGCGCGTGTTCACGATGCGCCGGTCGCGCATCGCCTCGAGGTCGGGCACCACCACGGCGTGCAGCCGCTCGGCCGCCGGCTCGTCCTCGCGCGCGCGCCCGACGACGCAGAGCTCCTTGATGAACGGGGAGCGGACGTAGTGGGC
Source organism: uncultured Acidobacteriota bacterium (assembly GCA_963812185.1). Taxonomy (GTDB): domain Bacteria; phylum Acidobacteriota; class Vicinamibacteria; order Vicinamibacterales; family JAHECP01; genus JAHECP01. The sequence goes on along the minus strand of CAWEUE010000003.1, from coordinate 2,064,316 downwards.
TTCGATCTCCTCGGGGTAGATGTTCTTCCCCGAGGACAGCACGATGATCTCCTTGCTGCGGCCCGTGATTGACAGCCGGCCGGCGGCGTCGAGGACGCCCAGGTCGCCGGTGTGCAGCCAGCCGTCGACGAGCGTGGCGGCCGTCGCGTCGGGCCGGCCGTAGTAGCCCGCCATCACGATCGGCCCGCGGATCGCCACCTCGCCGTCGCGATCGCCCTCGGGCGGCAGGATGCGGATCTCGACGCCCGGCAGCGGCGGCCCGACCGTCGTCGTCAGCCGGCCGCCGGGCGGCGTGAGCGTGGCGGCGCCGGCGCACTCGGTGAGGCCGTACGCCTGCACGATGTCGAACCCGAGACGGTACAGGTCGCGGCCGATCGCCGGGTCGAAGCGCGAGCCGCCCGTGACGAGCAGGCGCATGCGCGGGCCCATCACGGCGTGGACCCTCGCGAAGAGCAGGCGCCCGAGGTTGACCCGCAGCCCCGCGCGCAGCCAGCCGTTCAGCGAGACGAGCGCGCGGAACGCCAGACGCTCCAGGCGCCCGGCGGCCGCCACTTCCTTCATCACGCGCTGGTGGATCAGGTAGTAGAACTGCGGCACGCACACGAACGCCGAGATCTCGCGCTCGGTGAGCGCGCGCAGCAGGTCGGTCGTGTTCACCTGCTCGAGAAAGACGACGCGCGCGCCGGCGGCGAAGGGCAGCAGGAGGTTGCCCACCTGCGCGAGCGCATGGAAGAGCGGCAGGACGCCGAGAATCGCGTCGCGCTCGTCCACGTGGACGACGCGGAACGCCGCCTCGCGCTCGGCGAGCAGGTTGCCGTGCGTGAGGACGACGCCCTTCGGGTCGGCCGTCGTGCCCGAGGTGTAGAGCACGACCGCCGGGTCCGACGGTCCGGACGGGCACGCCGGCGGCTCCGCCGCGTCGGCCGCCTCGTCGTTCCACACGTCGTCGAAGCTGACGAGCGGCGGCCGGCGGCCCGTGAGGAGCAGCGGCTCGCAGACGTGGCCGGTGCGCGCCTGCAGGCCGGCGACGGCCTCGAGGGCGACCGGCGCGTAGCGCGGGCTGGTGAAGATGACGCTCGCGCGGCAGTCGCCGAGCAGTGTGGCGACCTGGTCCGCGTGGTAGGCGGTGTCGAACGGGACCGCGACGGCGCCGAGCCGGAGGATGCCGAGGTACGCGGCGCACCAGCGCGCGTCGTTGCCCGCGAGGATCGCGCAGCGGTCGCCCGGGCGGACTCCGCGGGCGGCGAGCCGGACGGCGGCGCGCCCGGCCATCCGCTCCAGCTCGCCGTAGCGGACCGCGTCGAGGCCGTCGTGGCGTTGGACCTCGACGGCCGTGTGCCCGGCGAAGCGGGCGGCCGCGGCGGCGAACTGCTGATAGAAGTTGTCCATGCCCGCAACCGGTCCGGAGAATGTGCAGCATAGCCCAGCCTCGCGGCCGCGCCAAGCCACCCCACCGGCCCCAGGCTTGCGCGGAGCCTGCGATTCGGGGGACACTGGGCCGTTCCACTTCAGTTCGTTTCACGCGGGAGACGGCCCATGATGACGACCTCGGGACCGGGTCTGCTGGTCCTCGGCGGGATGTTCGTGCTGGCGATGGCGGCGGCGGCGTCCGGAGCCGGCCCGGCGGGCGGTGAGGAGCTCAAGCCGGGCGATCCGGCGCCGAACTTCACGCTGCCGGCGAGCGACGGCAAGACCTACACGCTGGCCGACCTCGAAGGGAAGACGATTGTGCTGGCCTGGTTCCCCAAGGCCTTCACCGGGGGTTGAACGGCCGAGTGCAAGTCGCTCCGTGCGAGCGGCGACCTCATCCGGCAGTTCGACGCGCAGTACTTCGATGATCAGCGTCGACACGCTGAAGGACAACACCGCGTTCGCGAAGATGCACGAAGCGGACTTTCCCATCCTGGCGAACCCCGAGAAGAACGTGGCCGAGGCCTACGGCGTGCTGGCGCCGAGCGGCTTCGCGCGGCGCTGGACGTTCTACATCGGGCCCGACGGGAAGATTCTCGACATCGACAAGACCGTGCACACGGCCACGGCGGGCGAGGACATGGTGGCGAAGCTCGCCGCCCTCGGCGTCAAGAAGCGTTAGCACCCGGCGCGAGTGGTTCCAGGGCGTCGTGACGACGACCGCCGCGCAGGGCGCGGCGGCGCGCGTGTAGGCGTGCGGGGCGGCGGAATCGAAGTACACCGAGTCGCCCGCCTCCAGGACGTGCTCGGCGTCCTCCACCCGCAGCGCCAGCTCTCCCCGCAGCACGTAGACGAACGCGGCGCCCGGGTGCTGGTGCGGCGCCGCCCCGTCTCGGGCCGCCGGGGCGCTCGGGGAAGCGCAGGCGGTCCTTCTTGCGAACCACCGCGACCGTCGGCCGCTCCCGGGGGCCCGCGAAGAAGTACTCCAGGCCCACGCAGCCGCCGCAGCTTTTCCCCGATACCGTTCACGTGTGGTGGCGGGCGACGCGGTTGCGGTCTTCCGGCGCGCCCTCGCACCGGTCGTTTCCCCAAGACACGACCAGCGGTGTGACGGCCCCGGGGGCCGCGTTCGACTGGAGGGACTCGTGGGCCCGACCATCCTCCTGACCGGCGCGACCGGCTACGTGGGCGGCCGCCTCCTCCCGGCGCTGGTCGCGTCCGGCGCGCGGGTGCGCTGCCTCGTGCGGAACGAGGCGCGATTCGAGGCGCCGGCGGGCGTCGAGGTGGTGGAAGGCGACTGCCTGGCCCCGGACACGCTGGCGCCCGCGCTCCAGGGCGTTGACGCCGCCTACTACCTGGTGCATTCCATGTCGGCGGGGGGCGACTTCGAGTCGCTGGATCGCCTCGCCGCGGCCCACTTCGGCGCCGCCGCCGCGCGCGCGGGCGCGCGCCGCATCGTGTACCTCGGCGGATTGGGCGACCCCGAGGACGACCTGTCGCCCCATCTGTCGAGCCGGCACGAAACGGGGCGGGCGCTCGCCGAGGGCGGTGTGCCCGTCGTGGAGCTGCGGGCGTCGATCGTGATCGGCTCGGGCAGCCTGTCGTTCGAGATGGTGCGGGCGCTGGCCGACCGGCTGCCCGTGATGATCTGTCCGCGGTGGGTCGGCGTGCTCACCCAGCCGATCGCCGCCGCCGATGTCGTCGCCTATCTGGTGGCGGCGCTGGACCTTCCGCGGGGCGCCGAGGGGGTGTACGAGATTGGCGGGCCCGACGTCGTGTCCTACGGCGACATCCTCCGCGAGTACGCCCGGCAGCGAGGCCTGCGACGGGTGCTGATCTCGGTGCCGCTCCTGACCCCCCGGTTGTCGAGCCTGTGGCTGGCGCTCGTGACGCCGCTGCAGGCGCGCGTGGGGCGCAAGCTCATCGACGGCGTGCGCAACGCCACGGTCGTCCGGTCCGATCGCGCGGCCCGGGCCTTTTCGGTGCGGGCCGTCGGGCTCCAGGCGGCCGTCGCGGCCGCGATCGCGGAGGGCGGGAGGGCCGGCCGCCGGTTCGTGGACGACCGGACCATCGAGGTGGGCGCGCCGGCCGGAGCCGTGTTCGACGTGGTTCGCGGCATCGGCGGCGATCGGGGGTGGTATTTCGGCGACGGGTTGTGGCGCCTGCGCGGCCTTCTGGATCGGGCCGTCGGCGGTCCCGGCATGGGGCAGGGGAGGCGGGACCCGGACGACTGCCGGGTGGGCGACATCATCGACGGCTGGCGGGTCGAGGCGGTGGCGCCCGGCCGGCGCCTGCGGCTGCGGGCGCGGATGAAGATGCCGGGGCGCGCGTGGCTGTCCTTCGAGGTCGAGAGCCGGCAGGGCGGGAGCCGCCTGCGGCAGACGGCGGAGTTCGAGCCGCGCGGGCTGGCCGGGCGGCTCTACTGGTATGCCCTTCTGCCCGTGCACGCCGTCATGTTCGCCGGCCTGATCCGGGCGATCGCACGGCGGGCCCGCCTCCGCTCCGCCCGAGCTTGACAATCCCCGGGTTTCGACCGAAATTCTGGCAGAGTCTCCCGCCCGTTCCCGTTCGAGGTGTCTTCGTCGTCCGGCAAGCCGGCAAGGAGGACGACATGCCGCTTCACCTTCCGCATCCCCACATGAACGTGCGCGTCCTCGCCGTGTTCGCCCTCGTTTCGCTCCCGCTGCTCGCGGTCGGGGCGATGGTGGTCCTGGGAGGCGGACAGTCGCAGCTGCGCATCACCTACGGGCACCAACTGGCGCAGGTGGCCGAGCAGACGGCGGCGACGCTGGACACCTACATGTACCGGCGCATCATCGACGTGTCGCGCATGGGCCGGATCCCCACGCTGCGCGAGGCCGCCGCGCGGGCCTCGGCCGCGCCGTTCGACGCCAACCGCATGCAGGCGCTCGACTACGAGTGGCGATCGCACGGCGTGCCGGCCGAGCTCCAGGACACGATCGACGGCCCCACGGCGGCCTACCTGCGCGACATCGTCGCGCGCGACAGCGCCTACCGCGAGATCCTGCTCGCGGATCGGCACGGGCGGCTCGTGGCGTCGTCGGACGTCTCGAGCGACTACGACCAGTCGGATGAGGACTGGTGGCAGACCGCGTTCGGCGACGGCCGCTCGGGGCGGGTGGATCTGGCCGACGTGCGGTGGGACGACAGCGCGCGGACCTACGCGATTGACATCTCGGTGCCGGTGCCGATGCCCGGGCGCGACGGCGAGCTGGCGGGGGTGCTGAAGGTCGTGGCGGACAGCCGCGAGATGCTCGCCTTCGTCGACAGCGCGCGGCCCGGCACGACCGGCGAGGCCGCCGTCGTCAGGCCGGGCGGCTCGGTCGTGTTCAGCCGCCGGCCGTACGCGCCCGACGCGCGCTACTTCGCCGCGACGCTGCTGAGCCAGCGGCTGCAGCAGAGCGGATGGGGCGACCCGACGCTGCAGGTGGCCTTCGCCGCCGTGGACGGCAACGGCCAGCAGCAGCTCGTCGGCGTGGCGCCGAGTCAGCTCGGGGCGAGCTACCCGAACCTGGCGTGGGTGGTCGCCGTGTCGCAGTCGGAGGCCGAGCTGTTCGGACCGGTCCACACGCAGATGTTCCACATGCTGCTCGTGATTGCCGTCACGACGGTCATGGTGCTGCTGCTGGCGCTGTGGTTCTCGATGCGGCTGGCCGCGCCGCCCGTCGGGACCGACATGCACCTGGTCGATCACCCGAAGGTGGCGCGCATCGCGGAGGAGGAGCTGACGACCTGACGAGCGGATGGCCCTGTGCCGCCAACCGGGTGGCCCAGGAATGCGACCTGGGCGCCGTGGCAAAGGTCAAAGACCTGTGCCACCGAACACCCGGGCGATCTCGTCGCGGGCGGGCAGCTCGAGCGGCGTCACGCGGCCGGCGTGCTCGATCGTGGCGCCGTCGGCCCGGGGGCGGATCTCGCCCACCACGGTGGCGGGCACGTTCCGGGCGGCCAGCACGGCGGCGACGGCTTCGATCTCGCGGGGCGGCGCGCCGACCACGAGCGCGCCCGAGGCGATGAGCGCCAGCGGGTCGAGGCCCAGGGCGGCGCAGACGGCGGCGGTCTCGGGCAGGACGGGGATGCGGTCGGCGAGGACGCGCAGCCCGTGGCCAGAGGCGGCGGCCATTTCGGCGAGGCCGGTCAGGACGCCGCCCTCGGTCGGGTCGTGCATCGCGTGCACGTCGGCGGCCCCGGCGGCGGCGAGCGCCGCCTCGACGACGCTGATGCCGGGATCGTCGAGCAGGCGGGCGGCGCGGTCGAGCGTCGCGCCGTCCACGCGGCCCTCGAGCGCCGCGCGCCGCTCCCGCGCGAGGATCGCGGTGCCCTCGATGGCGGCGCCGTGGGTGAGCAGGAGCCGGTCGCCCGGGACGAGGCGCGTCTTGGCCAGCACGCGCGCCGGCGCCGCCTCGCCGAGCATCTGGCCGACGAGCACCGGGCGGTCGAGGCCGACGGTGATCTCGGTGTGGCCGCCGCACACGGTGGCGCCCAGCCCGTCGCAGGCGGCGGCGACGTCGGCCATGATGCCCTCGGCCAGGCCGGCGGTGGCCGACGCTTCGGGCAGGAGGAGGACCGCGAAGAACCACCGCGGGCGGGCGCCGAGCACGGCCACGTCGTTCGCGTTGACGTGCACGGCGTAGGCGCCAATCCGGTCGGTGGCGAACGTGACGGGATCGGTGGCGACGACGAGCGCGCGGCCGCCGATCTCCAGGACGGCGGCGTCCTCGCCGGGCGCGGGCCCGACGAGCAACTGCGGGTCGGGGCGGCGCAGGCGGTCCACCAGGGAGGCCAGGTGGGCCGCCGGGAGCTTGCCAGCGGCGAGTCGGGTCGCCATGGCCCGTATCTTACGGCGAAGCCGGTCGGACGGGGCGGGGCCGTGTCCCAGCGGCTGCCGCCAGCTTCCCGTCGGTCGGCCGCCGAATCCTCGCGAGCGGACCTTCATCGGACGGGGTTTCGGGCCGGAAACACGGTACACACGCCGCGCACACCGGGCACCAATCTTGCGCCCCGGAGGTGCAACGCTGGTCAGGGGGCTGGTCATGGACGAGAGTCTGGTTCGGCGGACCGCCCGTCCCTCCCTCGGGTTCCCATCCCGGCTCCTCGGCGCGGAGCGCCGGGACTGGGTGGCGAGGGAGCAGCTGGTTCGGCGCATCAGGGACGAGTTCGAGGAGATGCCGGGCTTGCGTTTGACGTTCGGGCAGGCCAAGCTGCTCTTCGGGCTCGAGCACGGGTGCTGTCAGCGCATCCTGCGCGAGCTGATGCTGTCGGGCTATCTTACCCAGATGAAGAGCGGCCTGTTCGGTCGGCGGGATCTCGTCGCGTGACGTGCGGAGCGGCTCCACCTCCGGGCGTTCGCGCGCGACCGACGCCGGCGCTCAGGCGCAAGGCAAAGGGTGTGTACCCAGGGAGGCGCGCGTGACCGTCGGAGAAGCCTGCACTCGTGACGTGGTGACCTGCCGTCCGCAGGACACGCTCGTGGACGCCGCGCGCCAGATGCGGTCGCGGCGCATCGGCAACGTCGTCGTCGTCGAGGAGCGCGAGGGCCACCAGTGCCCCGTGGGTATCCTGACCGACCGGGACCTGGTGACGCGGTCGCTGGCGCTCGAGCCCGACGCGCTGGAGGCGCAGCGGGTCGGCGACGCGATGACCGAGCGTCCGGTCACGATCACGGAGGACGCGCTGCTGGCCGACGCGCTCCAGAAGATGCGCGCGCACGCCGTCCGCCGCCTGCCCATCGTCGGCGCCGACGGCGAGCTGACGGGCATCATCGCCTTCGACGACGTGCTCGATCTCCTGACGCCCGACCTCATCGGCCTCGCCCGCGACGTCGCTCGCGTGCAGAAGCGCGATCGGCTCACGCACGTGTGACGGTGACGCGGATCCTTCACGGGAACTGACGCTTGTCCTTCACGGGGACTGACGCTTGTCCTTCACGGGGACTGACGCTTGTCCGTTCACGGGACTGGCGCGGGTCCGTTCACGGGGACTGACGCTTGTCCGTTCACGGGGACTGACGCTTGTCCGTTCACGGGGACTGACGCTTGTCCGTTCACGGGGACTGACGCTTGTCCGTTCACGGGGACTGGCGCGGGTCCGTTCACGGGGACTGACGCTTGTCCGTTCACGGGGCTGACGCTCGTCCGTTCACGGGGACTGACGCTTGTCCGTTCACGGGACTGACGCTTGTCCGTTCACGGGACTGGCGCGGGTCCGTTCACGGGGACTGACGCTTGTCCGTTCACGGGGCTGACGCGGGTCCGTTCACGGGGACTGACGCTTGTCCGTTCACGGGACTGGCGCGGGTCCGTTCACGGGGACTGACGCTTGTCCGTTCACGGGGCTGACGCGGGTCCGTTCACGGGGACTGACGCTTGTCCGTTCACGGGACTGGCGCGGGTCCGTTCACGGGAGCTGGCGCGGGTCCGCTCACGGGGACTGACGCTTGTCCGTTCACGGGACTGGCGCGGGTCCGTTCACGGAAACTGACGCGGGCTCGTTCAGCGTGACACGTTCCCGAACGGACAAGGATCCCCCGGAACGGACAAGGATCCCCCCGGAACGGACAAGGATCCCCCCGGAAAGGACAAGGATCCCCCCGGAACGGACAAGGATTCCCCCGGAGTCCCCCCGGAGTCCCCCCGACTACGCGCCGTCGTCGGCGAACGCCGAGACGCGCGACTCTTCCAGCAGGCGGTCGTGGCTGCGCACGGCGGGGTGCAGCGCGACCTTCATCACGCCGTCGCGGCGCTGGCCGAAGAGATCGATCGCCTCGTGGATGTCGTCGAGCGCGAAGCGGTGCGTGACGAGCGGCGTGAGGTCCACGCGGCCCGCCGCCACGAGGGCGAGCAGCCGGCGCATCCGCTCCTTGCCGCCGGGGCAGAGCGTGGTGAGGATCCGTTTGTCGCTGATGCCGGAGCCGAGCGTGCCGTGGGGCGCCACGAGCTTGCCCGCGTAGACGCCCAGGCTCGACAGCGTGCCGCCGGCGCGGACCGCGCCGAGCGCGGCCTCGAAGGAGCGCTGGTCGCCCAGCGCCTCGACGGCCACGTCGACGCCGCGGCCGCCGGTCAGCCCGCGGATGGCGACGAGCGGATCCTGCTCGTGGAAGTTGATCGTGTCGGTCGCGCCGAAGCGCCGCGCGAGCAGCAGCCGCTCGGGCAGCCCGTCCACGGCGACGACGACCGCCGCGCCGCGCAGGTGCGCGCCGAGCGTGGCGCAGAGGCCGGTCGGGCCCTGCGCGAACACCGCCACCGCGTCGCCGATCCGCACGCCCGCCGCCTCGATGCCCGCCAGGCCGGCCGACAGGATGTGCGGCACCAGCAGCACCGCGTCGTCCGACAGGCCGTCGGGAATGGGCGCCAGGTTCGCGGCCGCGTGCGGCACGAGGAGGTACTCGGCCCACGCGCCGTCGATGGTGTGGCCGAAGCGCCACCCGCCCGTCGTGCCGCCGCACTGCGCCGGCGATCCGTTCAGGCAGTAGTAGCACTGCCCGCACGGCGTGATGGCGGGGACGACGACGCGCTGGCCGACCGTGTACTCGTCGTGGAGGCCGGCGCCGAGCTCGTCGATGATGCCGACCGGCTCGTGGCCGAGCACGAGGCCGCGCGGCACGCGGTACTCGCCGCGGACGATCCGCACGTCGGTCGTGCAGATGCTGGTCGTCGTGATGCGGACGACCGCCTCGCCCGGTCCGGGAGCCGGCTTGGGCCGATCCTCGACGGCCAGCTGGCCCGGCCCGCGGAACACCACCGCTTTCATTGTCGCCATGAGCGCCCCCTCGCCGTCCACGGTGCCGGACGGCCACCCCTGGAACGTGGCAAGCGCGGTGCCAGGCGCGGCCGGCGGACGCCGAGGCCGCTTGGCCGCGGGTTTTCCGCCGGGGCGGGCGCGCGGGCCGGCGCCGGCGCCGAAAATCCGGCGCGGTCCCCGGGGGCACGGGCGGGCGCCGGATGGGAGTACAGTGAAGGTGGAAAGGGGACCCCGTGACGCCCGACCAGTCGGCCTTCAACGAGGCGGATTTCGAGTTCCTGATGCAGTACCGACTCGGACGTCGTGCTGCGGGACGGATCGACGCTGCACCTGCGGCCGATCCATCCGGACGATCGCGAGCGGGTGGTCGAGTTCTACCGGCGGCTGTCGAGCGAGAGCCTGTACTTCCGCTTCTTCACGGTGCCGAGGCTCGAGGGCGAGAAGCTCGACGCCCTGCTGGCGGTCGACTACGAACGGCAGTTCGCGATGGTGGGGGATCTCGGCGGGCGGATCGTGGCCGTGGCGGGCTATTCGCGCGCGGAAGCGGCGCCGGACCGGGCGGAGGTGGCCTTCGCGATCGCCGACGCGCTGCAGGGGCGCGGCGTGGGCACGCGGCTGCTCGAGCGGCTGGCGACGATCGCGCGGGAGCAGGGATTCACCGCGTTCGACGCGTACGTGCTCGGCGAGAACCGCCGGATGATGGACGTGTTCCTCGACTCGGGCTACGAGGTCACGCGGCGGCTCGACGGCGGCGTCTTCCACGTGGCGCTGTCGCTCGAGGAGACCGAGGCGCACCAGGAGCGGGCGGCGGCGCGCGCGCAGGAGGCCGCCACCGCGTCGATGCGGCGGCTGTTCGAGCCGTCGGTCGTCGCCGTGGTCGGGGCGAGCCGCACGCGCGGGAAGATCGGCGCCGAGGTGTTCTTCAACCTGCGGAGCGGGTTCACGGGCACCGTGGTGCCGGTCAACGTGGGCGCGGTGTCGGTCGACGGCGTGACGGCCTACCGGTCGGTGTCGGCGATCCCGGGGCCGGTGGACCTCGTGGTGATCGTGGTCCCGAGCGCCGCCGTGCTCGGCGTGGTGGAGGACTGCCTCGCCAAGGGCGTCAAGGGCGTCGTCGTGATCACGGCGGGCTTCAGCGAGACGGGCGCGAAGGGGCGGGAGCGCGAGGCCGCGCTCGTCGAGCGGATCCGCGCGGCGGGGGTCCGGATGATCGGGCCCAACTGCATGGGCATCATCAACACGGATCCGGCCGTCGGCCTCAACGCCACGTTCTCGCCCGTCTGCCCGCGGCCGGGCAACGTGGCGATGATGACCCAGAGCGGCGCGCTCGGCGTGGCCATCCTCGACTACGTGAGCCGGCTGAACCTGGGGATCTCGACATTCGTGTCGGCGGGGAACAAGGCGGACGTCTCGGGCAACGACCTCATCCAGTACTGGGCCGAGGACCCGAACACCGCGGTCATCCTGCTGTACCTCGAGAGCTTCGGCAACCCGCGCAAGTTCAGCGAGATCGCGCGGCGCGTCGGCCGCGACAAGCCGATCGTCGTGGTCAAGTCGGGGCGGTCCCGCGCCGGCCAGCGGGCGGCCTCGTCGCACACCGGCGCGCTGGCGGCGAGCGACACCATCGTGGACGCGCTCTTCCGCCAGGCCGGCGTCATCCGCACCAACACGTTCGAGGAGCTGTTCGACGTCGGCGTCCTGCTCTCGCACCAGCCGCCGCCGAAGGGGCCGCGCGTCGCCATCCTGACCAACGCCGGCGGCCCGGGCATCCTGGCGGCCGACGCCTGCGAGGCGAACGGCCTCGAGCTGCCCACCCTGGGCGACGAGACGGTGGCCGCGCTGCGCGCCTTCCTGCCCGAGGCCGCCAGCGTGGCGAACCCCGTGGACATGGTGGCGTCGGCCGGCCCCGAGGAGTACCGCAACGCGCTGCAGCTGCTCCTCGCCGACGACCGGGTGGACGCGGTGCTCGTCATCTACATTCCGCCCGTGCTGGCCGAGGCCGACCAGGTGGCCGCGGCCATCGTCGAGGGCGCGCGCGAGCCGGGCGGAAAGACCGTTGCGGCGAGCTTCATGGGCGCCGAGGGCGCCGCGCCGAAGCTCTTGCCGATCCCCGCGTTCATGTTCCCCGAGTCGGCGGCCATCGCGCTGGCGCGCGCGGCGGCGTACGGCGCGTGGCGGGAGCGCCCGGCGGGCCGCGCGCCGGAGTTCGACGACGTGCGCAGCGACGGCGCGCGGCGGGTGATCGAGGAGGCCATCGGGCGCGGCGGCGGCTGGCTCACGCTCGTCGAGGCCCAGGACGTGGCGTCGGCCTTCGGGATCCCGGTGGCCGCGGCGCGCATGGCGGAGACCGCCGACGAGGCCGTGGCGGCCGCCGAGGCGATCGGCTACCCGGTCGCGCTCAAGGCCGCGGGCCCGACGATCGTGCACAAGTCGGACGTGGGCGGCGTGCGCCTCGGCCTGCGCGACGCCGACCAGGTGGCGGCCGCGTTCCGGAGCCTCGCGCGCAAGCTCCGCGACCGCATGACGGGCGCCTTCGTGCAGCAGATGGTGCCGGGCGGCGTGGAGGTCCTCATCGGCGGGCTCGACGACCCGACGTTCGGTCCGCTCGTGGCGTGCGGCAGCGGCGGAGTGCTCGTGGATCTCATCGGCGACACCGCGTTCCGCATTCACCCGCTGACCGACGTCGACGCCGCCGATCTGGTGCGCGAGTTCAAGGGCAGCGCGCTGCTCGAGGGCTACCGCGGGAGCGGGGCCGTGGACGCCGGGGCGCTCATCGACACGCTCCTGCGCGTGTCGGTCATGCTCGAGGTCTGCCCCGAGATCCAGGAGCTCGACATGAACCCCGTGAAGGTGCTCACGCAGGGCGTGCGCGCCGTGGACATCCGCATGCGCGTCGACCGCCGCGCGCCGCGCCCCCGCACCCGGCGCATTCAGGTACCAGCGGTCAGCTCCCTACCCGTCCTCCGTCAACGCGTCGACCTGCGGCTCGTCCGACCGGACGGTCAGCACCGGGCACGGCGCCTTGCGGACCACGCGCTCGGCCACGCTGCCGAGCAGCATGTGCGCCACCGCGCCGCGTCCGTGCGTGCCCATCACGATCAGGTCGACCGTGTGCTCGGCGGCGTAGTTGACGATCTCGACGAACGGGTGGCCGACGCGCGTCACGCAGTGCACGCGCTCCGCCATTTGGTCGGTCGGCCGCATGCCGTCCAGCTGGGTGCGCGCGTCCTGCTCCCACCGCTCCAGCACGCCCGCCAGGGACACCCCGAAGGCCTCGGCCGCCCACGGCTGGACGTACGGGTCCTGGACCACGTGCAGCAGGTGCACGTCGGAGCCGAACGCTCGCGCCAGCGCGCACGCATAGCGCCGCGCCGCCGCCGACGTCTCGGAGAAGTCAATCGGCACGAGGATCGTCTTGATGGTAATCATGGCGCGCCTCTCGCGCGCATCTTGCGGCGTCCGCGCGGAAAAGGCAAGCGGCGCGGCGGGGGCGCGGCCCCATCCGGTCAATCGCCCGGCAGCACGATGCTCGCGACGGTGCCGCCCTCGGGGGGCGTCTCGAGCGAGAGCGTCCCGCCGTGGCGCTCGACGATGCGGCGGGAGGTCGGCAGGCCGAGGCCGGTGCCGCGGTGCTTGGTGGTGAAAAAAGGCTCGAAGATGCGCTCGCGCGCGTCGGCGGGGATGCCGGGCCCGGTGTCCTGGAACGTGATCCGGCAGGCGCCGTTGGAGGCCTGCACCCCGATCGCGATCCGCCCGGCGCCCTGCATCGCCTGGCCCGCGTTGATGAGCAGGTTGAGCAGCGCGCGCTGCAGCTGGCCCGCGTCGGCCTGCACGGTCGGGCTGTCGCCGCTCACCGTCACCTCGACCCCGAACATGCCCGGGTCGCGCTTGAGCTGGTGCACGGTGTCCTCGATGAGCGGCCGGACGGCGACCGGCGCGGTCTTCGGCTCCTTCGGCCGCGCGAACAGCAGCAGGTCCTGCAGCAGCTCGTTCAGCACGTCGAGCCGCTCCTGGACGTCGGACACGATCGCGCGGTCGCGGCTGTCGGCGGGCATGCGCGAGCCGATCACCTGCAGCACCCCGCGGATGCCGGCCAGCGGGTTCTTCACCTCGTGCGCGACGACGGCCGCCATCTCGCCCAGCCGCGCGAGCGTGGTCTGCTCGCGCAGCAGCGCCTCGGCCCGCTTTCGCTCGGTGATGTCGCTGCGGATGGCCATGTACTGGTACGGCCGGCCGCGCTCGTCGAGGAACGGGACGATCGTCGTGTCCACCCAGTAGATGCCGCCGTCCTTCGCGCGGTTGCGGATCTCGCCCCGCCAGATGCCGCCGGCGGCGATCGTCTGCCACAGGCCGCGGAAGAACTCCGGTGGGTGGTAGCCCGAGTTGATGATGCGGTGGTTCTGCCCCAGCAGCTCGTCCCGCGAGAACTTGGAGATCTCGCAGAACTTGTCGTTGGTGTAGGTGATGTTGCCGCGCACGTCCGTGATCGCGACGATGGCCGACTGATCGAGCGCGTACTTCAGGTCCTCCATGTCCTTCGTGAACAGCCGCAGGCGACGGTTCGCCTCGCGCTCCTCGGTGACGTCCGTGCCCGAGCTCAGCGTCCCGAGAATCGCGCCGTCCTCGTCCTGCAGCAGGGTGTTGTGCCAGGCGATCAGCCGCTCGGTGCCGTCGGCGCGCACGACGGGGTTCTCGTAGTACTCGATGCCCGCCGCCGCGTGCGTGATGTTGGCGTGCAGCTCGCGGAGCGTGGCGCGCTGGCGCTCGGGCACGAAGTGATCGAACCAGTTCAGGCCGGCGATGTCCTCCTCCTGGCGGCCGAGCACGGTCGCGCCCTGCCGGTTGATCATCTGCACGGTGCCCGCGCGGTCGAGCGCCATCAGGATGACGCCGGCCACGTCGAGGTAGCGCTGCGTCTGGTCGGCCTGCCCGGCGGCGTCGTGCTGGGCCCGCTTGTACTGCCGGACCAGCCCCGCCGTGATCCAGACCACCACGATCGACAGCGCCCGGTTCACCAGGCCCGTGCGCAGGTGGGCGTCGACCGGCGCGAGCAGGGCGGTCGCCACCATGAGGCCCGTCACCACGGCCGCCGCGATGAGCGAGAACCGGTCGCTCGTGGCCCGCAAGCCCAGCAGCACCACGATCAGGTACAGCGAGCCCACGGCGGTCTCGACCGGCAAGACCAGGCTGACCACGAAGATGACGGCGGTCAGCGCCATGGCCGTCAGCAGCAGGCCGCGATCGGGGGCGATACGGGTTTCCCTGGGGTGTCCGCTCATATGGCCCGAGAATTGAAGGATACCGGGCTGGGAGTTTGCAATATGGCCGTGGCAGTTCGGCTCAATCCACAGCGAAGCCCGGAAAAGGGGCCGAAAACTGCCGAAAAGGCCTGGGAAATATTCGCCATGCAGCCGGGAAAATCCCCTCGGAAGAACGTGCTCGTGGTCGACGACGAGGCGCTCATCCGGTGGTCTCTGGCTGAATCGTTGACCAACGCAGGCTACCACGTTCTGGAGGCGCCGGACCGCCGGAGCGCCCTCCGGTTCTTCGAGAAGCTGCCCGAGGGGGTCTGCGTCGTCCTGCTCGACCTGCGCCTGCCGGATTCCCAGGACCTCTCCCTGCTCCGCCGGATCCGCGAGATGGCGCCTCAGTGCCAGATCATCATCATGACCGCGCACGGGACGCCCGAGCTCGTGGACGAGGCGCTCGCGTCGGGCGCATTCCAGGTCGTCGACAAGCCGTTCGATCTCGACCTGATGATCGGCCTCGTCCGCCAGGCCCTCGCCAGCCGGGCCTCCTAAATCCGGTGGCACAGGTCTTCGACCTGTGCCGGGCCAGCCCAGGTCGAACACCTGGGCCACCCGTCCCCCCCACCATTCCGTACCGCCGTCCGGGCCCCATTCCGCCCTCCTGCCGTGGCGGCTTCCGTCTCGCCTTCCGCGGGCCTTCCGCCGGTCCGACCCGCTATAATGACCGAATACATGGCCATCGCGACCCTCCTCGTCGTCGACGACGAGCAGCTCATTCGCTGGTCGCTCGTCGAGCGGCTGCAGCAGGAAGGACACCGGGTGCTCGAGGCGGGCACGGGCGCCGAGGCGGTCGAGCGCTGTACCGACGACGTGGACCTCGTGCTCCTGGACTACCGGCTTCCCGACGCCGACGGCGTGGCGCTTCTCCGGCAGCTGCGCAAGGCGCACCCCGACGTCGTCGTGATCATGATGACGGCGTACTCGAGCGTGGACATCGCGGTCGAGGCCATGAAGGAGGGCGCGTATCACTACGTCGGCAAGCCCTTCAACCTCGACGAGGTCGTGCTGCTCGTCGCGAAGGGGCTCGAGACGACGGCGCTCCGGCGGGAGCTGCGCACGCTCAGGGCCAGCCAGACCGAGCGCTACGACATCGAGCGGATCGTGGGCGAGTCGACGGTGATGAAGCAGCTCAAGGAGCTGCTGACGAAGGTCGCCGTGAGCCCGGCGTCCACGGTGCTGCTGACCGGCGAGAGCGGGACGGGCAAGGACCTCGCGGCGAAGGTGATCCACTACACGAGCGCGCGGGCCGGCCGCCCGTTCATGAACATCACCTGCTCGGCGCTGCCCGAGGCGCTGCTCGAGTCGGAGCTGTTCGGCCACGAGCGCGGCGCGTTCACCGACGCGCGGCAGCAGAAGCGGGGCCTGCTCGAATCGGCCGACGGCGGCACCGTGTTCCTCGACGAGATCGGCGAGATGGTGCCGGCGCTGCAGGCCAAGCTGCTGCGTGTTCCTGGAGGAAAAAGCCTTCAAGCGGGTGGGCGGCGCCGCCGACGTGCGCGTGGACGTGCGCGTGATCGCGGCGACCAACCGCAACCTCGAGGAGGCCGTCTCGCAGGGCAGGTTCCGCGACGACCTCTACTACCGGCTGAACGTGCTGCCCGTCACGCTGCCGCCGCTCCGCGACCACCCGAGCGACATCCCGCTGCTCGCGGCCCACTACGTCGACGCCTTCTCCCGCGAGTTCCGCAAGGCGGTGCGCGGGGTGACGCCCGAGGCGATGGAGCGGCTGCAGCGGCACGGCTGGCCCGGCAACATCCGCGAGCTCCGCAACGTCGTCGAGCGTGCGGTGCTGCTGGCGGAGACCGACCGGCTCGGGGCCGATCAGTTCCCGATGCTGGCGACGCGGCCCGCCGCGTCGGGCTTCGAGCTGCCGCCGACCGGGGTCCATCTGGATGAGCTGGAGCGGGATCTGGTGGTCCAGGCGCTGGCCCGGTGCGGGGGCAACCAGACCCGGGCGGCGGCGTTGCTCGGCCTCAACCGGGACCAGATCCGCTACCGCATCGAGAAGTTCGGCCTCGGCAAGTAGCCCGCGGGGCTTCGCCCCCGCGGACCCCCCTACGCGCTCACTCGTGGGGCCCCACGAGCCCCACTCCGTTCGCGCGGGGCGCGCCGGTGGCGCGCCGACGCCACCCGGGGCTTCACCCCCATTTTCCGCAGGCCTGGGCGGAATATTCCCCAAGCGGCCCCGTCCCGTTGCCTCCAATGCCGGGAAACCGGCCCGTCCTCACCCCTCTGCTGCCGCTATTCTGGCACGCTGGTTGCTGGAAATCCGGCGGGTGGTTGCCTGCGTGAGGGCACAGGCCCGGATCAGCGGTTCCCCGGCGCAGCGGGCGGGGGGAGCGCGGGAGAGTCAGGCATGGTGACTCGTGAACGGGTCGAGGCAGTGCTGGAGCGGGTTCGTCCTTTCCTGCAGGCGGACGGCGGCGACATCGAGCTGCTCGAGGTCCAGGGCAACAGCGCGAAGGTGCGGCTGACGGGCATGTGCGCCGGCTGCCCGAGCGCGCACATGACGCTGTACATGGGCGTCGAGATGGCGTTGCGCGAGGAGATCCGGGAGTTCGAGGAGCTTCAGGTCGTCTGACGGGATCGGCGAGCGATGCAGAACCCCGAGACATTCTCTATGGACGGCGTGGTGGTGGGCCAGAGCGCCCGGATGCGCGCCGTGTTCGATTTCGTCCGGGTCATCAGCGACAGCCACAGCACGGTGCTGGTGACCGGCGAGAGCGGCACGGGCAAGGAGGTCATCGCCAACGTCATCCACCATTCGAGCCCGCGGCGGCACCATCCGTTCGTGCCGGTGAGCTGCGCGCTCTTCTCCGACTCGCTGATCGAGACCGAGCTCTTCGGGCACGAGCGCGGGGCGTTCACGGGGGCCATCAAGGACCGGCCGGGACGCTTCGAGCTGGCGCAGGGGGGCACCATCTTCCTCGACGACATCGACGACGTGCCGCTGTCGGCGCAGGTGAAGCTGCTGCGCGTCCTGCAGAACCGGAACATCGAGCGGGTCGGCGGCACACGGACGATTCCCGTGGACGTGCGGGTGATCACCGGGTCGAAGCGGGACCTGAAGCAGCTCGTGGCCGAGGGGAAGTTCCGCGAGGATCTCTACTACCGGCTGAACGTGCTGCCGATCGTGCTGCCGCCGCTGCGCGAGCGCCGCGAGGACGTGCCCGTGCTGATGGAGCACTTCCTGCGCTGCTTCTACAAGGCCCGCGGCGAGGACATGCCCGAGATCGCGCCGACGGTGCGGCAGGCGTTCCTGCAGTACCCGTGGCCGGGCAACGTCCGGGAGCTGGAGAACGCGTGCGAGCGCATTGCGCAGACCTGCCAGTGCGGGACGGTGCGCGTGGGGTGCGTGGCCTCGAGCGTGCTGTTCCAGGGCGACGGGCGCGGGCCGGCGGTCCAGCCGGCGGAGACCGAGCCCGCGCCGATCACCTCGGGCCTGTCGCTCGACGAGCGGCTGCGCGAGGTGGAGGCCAACCTGATCAGCTGGGCGCTGCGCATGAGCACCGGCAACAAGTCGAAGGCTGCCGAGCTGCTGCAGGTCAAGCGCTCGACGCTCGGCGACCGCATCAATCGCTGCGGGCTCGGCAGGCTCGTGACCGACAACGAGCCCGAGACGCCGGTGGCCGTCGGCAGCCTGTCCTGACGGGCGAGGCCGAGGAGGAGCGGGTCGTGAAGGAGACCAGGTACGGCCTGGGAATCGACGTGGCCACCGGGTTCGACGAGACCTTGGGCCGCGTGACCGAAGCCCTGAAGGCGGAGGGTTTCGGCGTGCTGACGACGATCGACGTGAAGGCGACGCTGAAGCTGAAGCTCGATCAGGACTTCCGGCGCTACGTGATCCTGGGCGCCTGCAATCCGCACCTGGCCAGCCGCGCGCTCGACGCCGAGCTCGAGCTGGGGCTGGTGCTGCCCTGCAACGTGATCGTGTACGAGCGCGACGACGGCCGCACGGCCGTGTCGGCGATGGCGCCGATCCCCGCGATGGGGATGATCGGCAACGACGCGCTGAAGGCGGTGGCCGCCGAGGCCGACACGCGCCTGCGGCGCGCGCTCGGCGCGCTCGAGTCGGCGTAGCCGCACAAGCAGACCACACGCGCTGGAGGAGCGCAGACGGGCGACGCGCGCGGAGGCGGCGTGGGCACGTGGGCCCCATGCCCCCCAACGCGCCTGGCGGGGTGCAGGGGACCCCGCCATTCAAGCAAAGAGGACCGCCATGCCGGATCGCGGCACCTTCTCCATCGACTCGGTCGTCGTCGGGCGGAGCCCGCGCATGCGCGCGGTGTTCGATTTCGTGCGCGTCATCGCCGACAGCGACTCCAGCGTGCTCATCACGGGCGAGACCGGCACCGGCAAGGAGCTGGTCGCGAACCTGATCCACTACTCGAGCGCGCGGCGGCACCGGCCCTTCGTGCCGGTGAGCTGCGCGATCCTCACCGAGACGCTGATCGAGTCGGAGCTGTTCGGCCACGAGCGCGGGGCGTTTACCGGCGCCATCAAGGACCGGCCCGGGCGCTTCGAGCTGGCCGAGGGCGGCACGATCTTCCTCGACGACATCGACGACATCCCCAGCTCGGTGCAGGTGAAGCTGCTGCGCGTGCTCCAGAACCGCACGGTGGAGCGGGTGGGCGGCACGCGCGCGATCCCGGTGAACGTGCGCGTGATCACCGGCTCGAAGCGCAACCTGAAGCAGCTGGTGGCGGAAGGGAAGTTCCGCGAGGACCTGTACTACCGGCTGAACGTCGTGCCGATCGTGCTGCCCCCGCTGCGCGAGCGCCGCGAGGACATCCCGATCCTGACCGACCACTTCCTCGCGCGCTACTTCCGCGAGCGCGGGGAGGACCCGAAGGCGTCGGCGTCGGCCGTGCGGCAGGCGTTCCTCGGCTACTCGTGGCCGGGCAACGTGCGGGAGCTCGAGAACGCGTGCGAGCGGATCGCGCAGACGTGCACCTGCGACCAGGTGCGCCTGGGCTGCGTGCCGGCGAGCGTGCTCTTCCACCCGCAGCTCGAGGTGGCCGAGCCGATCATCGAGATGAGCGCGCCGCGGCCCGCCGTCTCGCTCGACGAGCGGCTGGCCGAGGTCGAGTCGCGGCTGATCACCTGGGCGCTGAAGGTCAGCCACGGCAACAAGTCGCGCGCGGCCGAGGTGCTGAAGATCAAGCGTTCGACGCTCGGCGATCGCATCAAGAAGCTCGGCCTCGACCACCTCGAGGTCAACTGACGGAAGGCCGGCACGGCCGCGGGGCGGCGTGCCGGCGGACTCGTTCGAGGCCCGTGTTTCCGGGCCATCCCGTGTCCCACCCCGCGCTGGTATCGGTGTTGCTACCTCAAACCGTCATGGAGTCCGCCGTCGCTTCGACCATCGCCCCGTCCAGTAGCGTGCTGCGCGTCCAGGTGCTGGGCGCCGACGCCGACCCGGTACCGCCGGCCGACCTGGGCCGGCTGTTCCCCCGCCTGCGCCCGTTCTCGCCGCGCTTCGACCGCATTGGGCACGCCGCCCGGATTGAGGTGACCGACGACGGCCAGCTCGTGGCCCTCGCGCTCTACCTGCGCGCCGAGGACGAGCTGCGTGTGCCCGAGCTGGGCGTGTCCGTCACGTCGGGTCCCGGCACGCACGACGTGCTCAACGTGCTCTTCGACGCGCTCGAGACCGCCTGCCTCGCCGGCGGCCACCGCCGCCTCATCGTCACGCCGCCCGCCACGGCGCTCGCCATGCTGCAGCGCCGCGGCTACGCCCTCATCCGCGAGGGCTGCGCCGGCACCTGGCTCGAGAAGGTGTTCACGAACTGACGCCGAGTTCGGTCCGTTCGGAGGGATCTCAGTCCGTTCGGAGGGATTCAGTCCGTTCGGAGGGATCTCAGTCCGTTCGGAGGGCATCTCAGTCCGTTCGGAGGGCATCTCGGTCCGTTCGGAGGGCATCTCGGTCCGTTCGGGAGGGCTCTCGGTCCGTTCGGGAGGATCAGGGGTCCGTTCCGAACGATCATCTTCCGTTCGGAAGATGTCACGCTGAACGGACGAGCGTCAGCTCCGTGAACGGACGGCGTCAGCTCCGTGAACGGACGGCGTCAGCCCCGTGAACGGACCCGCGTCAGTTCCGTGAACGGACCCGCGCCAGTCCCGTGAACGGACAAGCGTCAGTCCCCGTGAACGGACCCGCGCCAGTCCCGTGAACGGACAAGCGTCAGTCCCCGTGAACGGACCCGCGCCAGTCCCGTGAACGGACAAGCGTCAGTCCCCGTGAACGGACGAGCGTCAGCCCCCGTCACGCGTACGTGAGAGCGGGAATTCCGAGTTCGCGCACGCGGCGGGCGATCGTCTCCAGCTTGTCGGCCGCGACGGCGCGCAGGAAGGGGAAGGCCGGCTGCTGGTCGATCGTGTAGAGGTGGACCTCGCGGGGCTTGACGGCCTTCACGGCGGCGAGCCAGTGCGACACGGTCTCCTGCCCGGTGTTGTCCATGCGGCCGTTGCGGTCGGTGACGAACATCGCCTGCAGCCGCACGTCGTGCAGCTTCTTGAGCCCCGACACGATCCGATCGGTCGGGATGGCCGAGCCGTTGATGCGCTGCAGGGTCTCGTCGTCGCCGGCGTCGAGCTTCATGTGGCGCTCGTCGAGCTCGGCGAGCGCCTTGCGCACGGGCAGCCGGTCGAGCGTCGTCGAGTTCGAGAGAATCACGAGGGGGAGCGCCGGCGCCACGCGGTCGCGGACGGTGCGCAGGTCGCGCACGACGGCCTGGAACTCCGGGTGCAGCGTCGGCTCGCCGTGGCCGGCGATGGTCAGGCGCGCGATGGCCTCGCCCCGGCCGATCCGCGCGGCGAGCTCCCGCTCCACGGTGCGGACGATCTGGCTGCGCTTCGGCCAGGCGGTGGCCGGCGGCAGCTGGCCCTCGGCCTCGAGCCGTGTCCAGCCGTACTGGCAATAGCAGCAGTTGAAGGTGCAGATCTTCCGGTCCGCCGGCTGCAGGTTCACGCCCAACGACGGACCGAACCGGCGGGACTTCACGGGGCCGTACACGACGTTCCAGTGCAGTTCCACCATGGCCATTCCCCAGGAAGACGGATGCGGGCGCGCCGGCGTGCGCGCAAACGAAGGGCGCTCTGACCGCACCACTGGTGAAGCAAGATGGGTTCCAGGCCTGGCGGGCCCCAGCCGATCCCGTCAGGCGAGGGCGAGATCCTCGAGCGCCCCTCGGTCCACGACCAGGAAGCCGTCTTTCTCGGTCCGCACGACGCGCTGCTTCCCCCAGCGGCTCATGATGCGGATCGTCGTCTCGATGGTGGTGCCCGTCAGGTCGGCGATTTCCTGCCGGGAAAGCGGCAGGGGGATGAAGAGGCCGTCCGCGCGCGGCTGGCCGCTGTCGTCGGCCATCTTGAGGAACAGGCGCGCGACGCGCGGCTCCACGCGGCCGCCGGTCAGCTCAGCCATCCGGTTGGTGAGCTCGATCAGCCGGTGCGTGAGACCCAGCAGCAGGCCGCGCACGAGCGACGGGTGCTGCTCGAGCAGCGTGAAGAAGGCCTCGCGCGGCACGAGCACGCAAACCGTCTCCTCGAGGGCGACGGCGGAGGCGGGGAAGCGCCGGCCCTCGTAGACGGCCACGGCGCCGAACGGGTCGCCCACGCCGAAGACCTCCAGGATGACGTCCTTGCCGGCCGGCGTGGACTTGCAGATCTTCACGCGGCCGCTGGCGATCGTATAGAAGAACTCCGGGGTCGCGCCCTCGTCGAAGATGACGTCGTTGCGGGCGTACGCCTTGACGCGGGACACCTCCGCGAGCCGGCGCCGGTCCTCGGGGCCGAGCCGGCGGAAGACGGGCGTGGTGCGGAGGAGCTCTTCGGCGGACGCGGGCACGGCAAGGATCATACTCTGCCGCGCGCCCGCCCGCGGCGCCCGGCCCGGCGTGCGGAGGCGGCGAGATTCCGGCGCACGGGGCGAGGCGCCAAGAAGCCGCCTGCCGGGTTTTCGTCAAGGACCGTTGGGTTTTTCCACGGAACGGTCCGGATCCTGCTGAAAACACAGGGGAATTGATGGATATTTCAGCGGTACGCCGTTTGCTCAGGTGGAGCACAGCCCATACGGGAGGTGGGCATTAGTGGAGCTCCGTAATCAAGCTCCACTGCGGAGTTAGGCATCATCCGTAGCGGCCGCGTCCCGAGGCCGGAGAGGAGATCTCATGGGTCGCTGGAAGCGAACCCTTGGCCCTGCGGTTCCCATCGCCGGTGCGCTGGCGTTGTGGGTCGTGGCGGTGGCCACCGTGCCGGCGGAAACGACGCCGGCGGCGGCCACGGTGACGAGCGGCGCACAGGCGTCGGCGCAGGCCAACGGGTACGTGGGGGAGGAGACCTGTCTCACCTGCCACGAAGACAAGAAGGCCATCAACGGCACCCCGCACGGGATGTCGGGCAACGCGAAGACGCCCGCCGCCACGCACGGGTGCGAATCCTGCCACGGTCCCGGCCAGGCGCACGTGGACGGGGGCGGGGACAAGACGAAGATCCGGATGTTCGAGACGCTGACGCCCAGCGAGGCCAGCGCGGTCTGCACGACGTGCCATAACCGGGGCGATCACCTGATGTGGGACAGCAGCGCGCACGAGAGCCGGGGCGTCGCCTGCACGACGTGCCACAGCGTGCACAGCTTCAAGTCGGCGAAGGCGCAGCTGAAGAAGGCGACGATCAGCGAGACGTGCGCCACCTGCCACCGCGACAAGGTCATGAAGACGAAGCGGTCGGCGCACATGCCGGTGTCGAACGACCCGAACCGTCCGTCGAGCCACATGGAGTGCACGACGTGCCATAGCCCGCACGGCAGCGCGAACGAGAAGATGCTGCGGACGGGGACGTCGGTGAACGACCTGTGCACGAGCTGCCACACGGAGAAGCGCGGGCCGTATCTGTGGGAGCACGCGGCGGTGGTGGACAGCTGCACCAACTGCCACGACCCGCACGGCTCGTCGTTCCAGCGCATGCTGGTGACGCAGGAGCCGATGCTCTGCCAGCGCTGTCACGTGACGACGCGCCATCCGCCAACGGTGTACGACAACTACGCGCGGCAGAACTCGACGGCCGCGAACCGCATCGTCGGGCGGTCGTGCGTGGTGTGCCACCAGAACATCCACGGATCCAACGCGGCGTCGGGCGAGTTCTTCCTGCGGTAACCGAGGAGGCTATGAAGATGCGCATCAAACTGCTTGTCATTGCAGCCGCACTTCTGCTCGCCTCGGCTGGGACGACCTTTGCCCAGGATCAGGCGGCAGACGCGGCATTCGACCAGAACGTCTGGGCCAGCATCGGTTTCTCCGCGTCGAACGTGACGGGAGACCGGGCCCGGTTCGACCGGTTCAGCGACCTGCGCAAGAACGGCATGGCGCTGGACCTCTTCGGCGAGAAGACGACCCCGGACCTGCGGGTCCAGTGGGGCGGCCAGCACGTGGGCTACGACGACCAGATGCTGTTTGCGTCGATCGACGCGGGCGGCAAGGTGAAGGCGTCAGTGAGCTTCGACGGCCAGCCGCTCAACTACGGGTTCAAGGACGACGGCTACGTCCAGACGCCGTACGACGGCGACTACAAGCTGGACTACGCGACGCGGGCGGCGGTGCAGAACGGGAACGCGATCGCGATTCCGGGCAACCCGGCGCAGCGGACGTCGTTCCTGGGCTTCTACCATCCGATCGACATGAAGTCGCTCCGGAACACGATCGACGGCAAGTTCGTGTTCGCGCCGACCGAGCAGGTGGATCTGTCGTTCCACGTGAAGACGTTCACGCGGCAGGGCAACCAGCCGTGGGGCGCGTCGTTCGGGTTCAGCCAGGGCGTGGAAATCGCGGCGCCGGTGGACAACCGGACGGCGGACGTGGAAGGGAAGCTCGAGTGGGGGAACCAGCACGGCGCCGTGAACGTGGGCTTCGCGCACTCGCAGTTCGACAACCACATCCAGGAGCTGGTGTGGGACAGCCCCTACCGCGTGACCGACACGACGGCCTCGAACGCCTACACGACGGGCAACGGCACGTCGCAGGGCCGGCTGTCGCTGCCGCCGAGCAACACCGAGGACACCATCAGCGGCACGGCGGTGGGCCGGCTGGCGCACCGGACGACGGTGGCCGCGAACTTCGCGGTGTCGACGCTGAAGCAGAACGGGACGATCATCCCCTTCACGATCAACACGGCGATCCCGACGATCCCGATGGACCGGACCACGGCCGAAGCGAAGGTGAACGTGGCGACCTTCGGGTTGAACTTCACGTCGCGCCCGGCGCCGAAGCTGTGGCTGAAAGGGCGGTACCGCTACTTCAACCACGACAACAAGACGCCGGCGTTCAACGGTGAAGAGTACGTCCGTCTCGACCAGGTCATGGAAGAGACCGGCGCCGAGACCGAAGCGCTCAACGTCAAGCAGAACCAGGTCACCCTGGGGATGGCGTACAGCGCGATGCCGCACGCCTCGTTCAAGGTGGACTACGGCCGGAACGCGGTCGACCGGACGCACCGGGAGTTCGCCACGACGACCGAGAACTCGATCAAGTTCTCGGTGGACTCGGTGGGCTCGCCGCTCGTGACGCTGCGCTCGTCCTACGAGTACGCGAAGCGGACGGGCAGCGGGTTCGACGAGGCCGTCCTGTCCGGCGCCGGGCAGCAGCCCGAGATGCGGCACTACGACGTGGCCAACCGCGACCGGAACCGCGGCACGGTGCTGTTCACGCTGACGCCCAACGCGAAGACGGACGTGACCTTCTCGCTGGCGGCCGGCAAGGACACGTACCCCGACCAGGAGTTCGGTCTGCTGAACAACAAGAACCAGGCCTACACGGCCGGGTTCGACGTGTTCCCGAACGACATGGTGACCTTCAGCGTCGTCTACAGCTACGAGAAGTACACCAACATGATGAAGTCCCGGAACGCCAACCCTGGGGCCACGTTCGTCGACCCGGCCTATGACTGGTATGACAACGCGGACGAAAAGGTGAACAGCTTCTCGGCGAACCTGGACCTGATCAAGGCGATCCAGAAGACCGACATCCGGTTCGGCTACGACTACAGCAAGTCGGACGCGAACTTCGTCTACAGCGGGCCGAACATCGACCGCCTGATGGGGCTCGGCCAGTTCGACCAGCTGCCGACGAACCTGAACCGGTTCAACCACGCCACCGTGGACGTGCGCTACTACGTCACGCCCAAGGCCGCGCTGAGCCTGGCCTACTGGTTCGACAAGTACGAAGTCGACGACTTCGCGACCCCCGAGCCGGCGGCCGGCGAGAGCCAGCCGCGCGTGGACCCGCAGGGCGCGCTGCTCCTCGGCTACTTCGTCCGTCCCTACACGGCGCACACGGGCTTCTTCCGGGTGCTGCTCTTCTTCTAGCGCGCGTCCATCGCGCGTCGGCGACCGCCCCAGCCGGGGCCGGACATTCGGGATCCTCCCCCCCGACCGTCCGGCCCCGGGCCGGGGGCACCTGCCCCAGGTGCCCCAACCTCGAAAGTCCTTCGCCGCCCGCGCCCCTTCCGACTGCCGGTCCTCCGGCTCCCCCCGGCCGTGCTGATCCGCCCACCCGGCGAAAATCCGGCACCTCGTCAGTCAACCCTGAAGAGGGCCAAACCGTGTACTGGAGTGGGCTATGTTCGCTTTTTCAACGTCGCGTCAACAGGTTCCAGACGCGGTGTTGAGAATCGTTGTTGAATCTTTCAGCGGCATACCGCTTGCTCATCGCCAGCTGGTCTCCTACGGGAGGGAGATTGTCCGAGCCGGTCATCCGGCGCTGACGCGCACTTATTCACGACGTGGCCGCGTCCCGAGGCCAGGGGAGGAGATCACCATGGGTCGCTGGAAGCGAACCCTTGGCCCTGCGGTTCCCATCGCCGGCGCGCTGGCGTTGTGGGTCGTGGCGGTGGCCACCGTGCCGGCGGAAACGACGCCGGCGGCGGTCACGGCAACGAGCGGCGCACAGGCGTCGACGCAGGCCAGTGGGTACGTGGGGGAGGAGACCTGTCTCACCTGCCACGAAGACAAGAAGGCCATCAACGGCACCCCGCACGGGATGTCGGGCGACGCGAAGACGCCCGCCGCCACGCACGGGTGCGAATCCTGCCACGGTCCCGGCCAGGCGCACGTGGACGGGGGCGGGGACAAGACGAAGATTCAGACGTTCAGCACGATGACGGCGAGCGAGGCCAGCGCGGTCTGCACGACGTGCCACAACCGGGGCGAGCACCTGATGTGGGACAGCAGCGCGCACGAGAGCCGGAACGTGGGCTGCACGACGTGCCACAGCGTGCACAGCTTCAAGTCGTCGCAGGCACAGCTGAAGAAGGCGACGATCAGCGAGACGTGCGCCACCTGCCACCGGGACAAGGTCATGAAGACGAAGCACTCGGCGCACATGCCGGTGTCGAACGACCCGAACCGTCCGGCGCAGTCGATGGAGTGCACGACGTGCCACAACCCGCACGGCAGCGCGAACGAGAAGATGCTGCGGACGGGGACGTCGGTGAACGACCTGTGCACGAGCTGCCACACGGAGAAGCGCGGGCCGTATCTGTGGGAGCACGCGGCGGTGGTGGACAGCTGCACCAACTGCCACGACCCGCACGGCTCGTCGTTCCAGCGCATGCTGGTGACGCAGGAGCCGATGCTCTGCCAGCGCTGTCACGTGACGACACGCCATCCGCCAACGGTGTACGACAACTACGCGCGGCAGAACTCGACGGCCGCGAACCGCATCGTCGGGCGGTCGTGCGTGGTGTGCCACCAGAACATCCACGGATCCAACGCGGCGTCGGGCGAGTTCTTCCTGCGGTAACCGAGGAGGCTATGAAGATGCGCATCAAACTGCTTGTCATTGCAGCCGCACTTCTGCTCGCCTCGGCTGGGACGACCTTTGCCCAGGATCAGGCGGCAGACGCGGCATTCGACCAGAACGTCTGGGCCAGCATCGGTTTCTCCGCGTCGAACGTGACGGGAGACCGGGCCCGGTTCGACCGGTTCAGCGACCTGCGCAAGAACGGCATGGCGCTGGACCTCTTCGGCGAGAAGACGACCCCGGACCTGCGGGTCCAGTGGGGCGGCCAGCACGTGGGCTACGACGACCAGGCGCTGTTCGCGTCGGTGAACGCGGGCGGCAAGGTGAAGGCGACGGTCAGCTTCACGGGCCAGCCGCTCAACTACGGGTTCAAGGACGACGGCTACGTCCAGACGCCGTACGACGGCGACTACAAGCTGGACTACGCGACGCGGGCGGCCGTGCAGGCCGGCAACGCCGTGGCCGTGCCGGGGAACCCGAACCAGCGGACGTCGTTCCTGGGCTTCTACCACCCGATCGACATGAAGTCGCTGCGGAACACGCTCGACGGGAAGTTCGTGTTCTCGCCGACCGAGCAGGTGGACCTGTCGTTCAACGTGAGGACGTCCACGCGGCAGGGGACGCAGCCGTGGGGCGCGTCGTTCGGGTTCAGCCAGGGCGTGGAAATCGCGGCGCCGGTGGACAACCGGACGGCGGACGTGGAAGGGAAGCTCGAGTGGGGGAACCAGCACGGAGCCGTGAACGTGGGCTTCGCGCACTCGCAGTTCGACAACCACATCCAGGAGCTGGTGTGGGACAGCCCCTACCGCGTGACCGACACGACGGCCTCGAACGCCTACACGACGGGCAACGGCACGTCGCAGGGCCGGCTGTCGCTGCCGCCGAGCAACACCGAGGACACGTTCAGCGGGACGGCGGTGGGCCGGCTGGCGCACCGGACGACGGTGGCCGCGAACTTCGCGGTCGCGACGCTGAAGCAGAACGGGACGATCATCCCGTTCACGATCAACACGGCGATCCCGACGATCCCGATGGAGCGGACGACCGCGGAAGCGAAGGTGAACGTGGCCTCGTTCGGCCTGCGTCTGAACTCGCGTCCGGCGGCGAACCTCTGGCTGAACGCGCGGTATCGCTACTTCAACCATGACAACAAGACGCCGGCGTTCAACGGCGAAGAGTACGTCCGGCTCGACCAGGTCATGGAAGAGACCGGCGGAGAGACCGACAACCTGAACATCAAGCAGAACCAGCTCACCCTGGGCATGGCCTACTCGGCGATGCCGCACGCCTCGTTCAAGGTGGACTACGGCCGGAACGCGATCGACCGGACGTTCCGGGAGTTCGCCACGACGACCGAGAACTCGATCAAGTTCTCGGTGGACTCGGTGGGGTCGGCGCTCGTGACGCTGCGCTCGTCCTACGAGTACGCGAAGCGGACGGGCAGCGGGTTCGACGAGGCCGTGCTGTCCGACGCCGGTCAGCAGCCCGAGATGCGGCACTACGACGTGGCCAACCGCGACCGGAACCGCGGCACCGTGATGTTCACGCTGACGCCCAACGCGAAGTCGGACGTGACCTTCTCGCTGGCGGCCGGCAAGGACACCTACCCGGACCAGGAGTTCGGCCTCCTGAACAACAAGAACCAGACCTACACCGTCGGGTTCGACCTGTTCCCGGCCGACACGGTCACCTTCGGGGTCGTGTACGCCTACGAGAAGTACACGAACCTGGCGGCGTCGCGCATGGCCAGCCCCGGCGCCACGTTCGTGGACCCGTCCTACAACTGGGACATGAACGCGGACGAGAAGGTGAACAACTTCTCGGCGAACCTGGATCTCATCAAGGCGATCCAGAAGACCGACATCCGGTTCGGCTACGACTACAGCAAGTCGGACTCGAACTTCCTGTACAGCGGGGCGCAGATCGACCGCCTGACCTCGCTCGGCCAGTTCGGGCAGCTGCCGATGAACGTGAACGAGTTCAACCGCGCCACCGTGGACGTGCGCTACTACATCACGTCCAAGACCGCGCTGAGCGTGGCGTACTGGTTCGACAAGTACGCCGTCACGGACTTCGCGACGCCCGACCCCGCGGCCGGCTCCAGCGAACCGCGGCTCGACCCGCAGGGCGCGCTGCTGCTCGGCTACTTCGTTCGTCCTTACACGGCGAACACCGGGTTCCTCCGCGTGATCATGTTCTTTTAGGCAAGATCCGGGGGGCTTCGCCCCCCGGACCCCCTTACGCCGTCGCTCGTGGGGCCCCATTCGCCCCACTCCGCTCCGGCGGCTCACGCGCGGCGCTCGTTCGGCCTTTCCGGCCGGTCGCGCGCCTGGTGCAACTCCTCCCTGGGAAGCCGGCCACCCCCTCGCGGGGTGGCCGGCTCTTCCTGTACAATGCCCGCCATGCGCATAGCCTTGGCCGTACTCCTGGGGCTCGCCCTCGGTGTCGCCGTGCCCGGCGCGCAGGCGCCCGCCGCCTCAACCGATGTCAAGGCCCCCGACGCTCAGCAGGTGGCGAAAGGCAAAGAGGTCTTCACCCGGATGAAGTGCCTCCTGTGCCACAAGCTTGGGGACAAGGGTGGCGCGCTTGCCCCCGACCTGGACGGGGTCGCCCTGCGGCGGGACGCCGCCTCGCTCCGGCGCCTGCTCGAGGACCCGGAGAAGGAGATGAAGGACCCCCAGGTACAAGGTGAAGATGCCCCTTTTTCCGTTCAAGGACGGCGAGCTGGACGCCCTCGTCGCCTACCTCGGGACCCTGAAGTAGGGGGCCCAGGCCGGGGGCCGCCCGCAGGGGAAAATTCCCGCAGCCCCGGCGGCCAAAAACCCCTATTCTGGTCGGGGTTTAGAGGCCGCTCGCTGAAACTGGCGAAAATCCGGCATTCCCAGCGCCGGCCCGATGGTATCGGGTTTGCCTCTCTCCAGGGCGTGGCCTGTCCCTACGTCGCCCCCCACACCGCCGAAGCCCCCCTGCTGAAGCTCCGCGCCCGGCCCCTCCGCATCGTCCTGGTCGGCAACCCCAACGTGGGCAAGAGCCTGGTGTTCGGCCGGCTGACCGGGCACTACGCGACGGTCTCCAACTACCCCGGGACGACGGTGGGCATCACGCGGGGGCGGGCCCTCATCGGCGCCGAGGTGTGCGACCTGCTCGACACCCCCGGCGTGAACGCGCTCGATGGGAACCTGAGCGAGGACGAGGCCATCACGCGGCGGATTCTGGCCGGCGACGACGCCGATCTGATCGTGCAGGTGGCCGACGCGCGGAACCTGCGCCGTGCGCTGATGCTGACCTGGCAGATCGCCGAGTTCGGCAAGCCGATGATCCTCGTGCTCAACATGGTGGACGAGGCGCACGCGCACGGCATCGAGATCGACGCCGCGGGGCTGGCGGCGGAGCTCGGGATTCCCATCATCGAGACGGTGGCGGTCGAGGGGCGCGGCCTGACGGAGCTGCGCACGGCGCTCACGCGCCCGGCCGCGCCGCTGGTGCGCGCCGAGCCGGGCAAGGACCACATCCGCTGGGCGCACGATCTGGCCGTGGCGTTCCGGCGCCAGCGGCGGCGCTCGGTGAGCCGGTTCCAGGAGTGGCTCAACCAGGCCGTGCGGGAGCCCCTGACGGGCCTGCCGATCCTGGCGGCCGTGCTCTACGTGACCTACCTCGTCGTGGGCGTGTTCGGCGCGCAGACCCTCGTCGGGCTGCTCGAGGGGCGGCTCTTCGGGCAGATCATCAACCCGGCGGTCGTCGCGGCCGCCAGCCACCTGCCGCCGCTCGCGCGGGACTTCCTGGCCGGCAACTACGGCCTGATCACGATGGGCCTCACCTACGCCATCGCGATCGTGCTGCCGGTGGTGACGACGTTCTTCCTGATCTTCGGCTTCCTCGAGGACAGCGGCTACATTCCGCGCCTGGCGATCTTCAGCGATCGGCTGTTCCGCGCGATGGGCCTGAACGGCAAGGCCGTGCTCCCGATGGTGCTCGGGCTCGGCTGCGACACGATGGCCACGATGACGACGCGCATCCTGGGCACGCCCAAGGAGCGGCTGATCGCCATCGTGCTGCTGGCGCTCGGCGTGCCGTGCTCGGCGCAGCTGGCGACGATCATGGGTATCCTGGGCGGCATCTCGTTCGCGGCGCTGCTGACGCTGTTCGGCGTCGTGGTGCTGCAGATGGTCGCGGTCGGCTTCCTGGCCGCGCGCGTGCTGCCCGGCGACCGGTCGGAGTTCATCCTCGAGCTGCCGCCCATCCGCTGGCCGAAGGCGGGCAACATCTTCGCGAAGACGGTGCAGCGCGTGCGGTGGTACCTGGGCGAAGCGGTGCCGCTCTTCCTCATCGGCACGGCGCTGCTCTTCACGCTGGACCGGACCGGCGGGCTGGACTGGCTGACCCGCGTGAGCCGGCCGGTGGTGACCGGGTGGCTGGGCCTGCCGCCGAAGGCCGCCGAGGTGTTCGTGATGGGCTTCCTGCGGCGCGACTACGGCGCGGCGGGCCTGTTCGACCTGGCGCACCGGGGGCTGCTGAGCGGCGTGCAGGCCGTCGTCGCGCTGACGGTGATGACGCTATTCGTGCCGTGCGTCGCCAACCTGCTCATGATCGTGAAGGAACGCGGCGTGCGCGTTGCGCTGGCGATTCTCGTGTTCGTCACCACGGTGGCCGTCGGAACGGGGGCGATTCTCAACCATGCCTTTGGGCTGCTCCATATCGCGTTTTGACGAGGCGCGTCCGCTCTCGTCGCTCGAGGCCGGCGCGACCGGCGTCGTCGCGAGAGTGCTGCGCGACCGCGCGGATCGCGCCGAGCGGCTGGCCGCGCTCGGCGTCACGCCGGGCGCCCGGATTCACGTCCTCCAGACGTTCCCCGGCATCGTGTTCCAGTGCGACGAGACCGAGCTCGCGGTCGAGCGGACCGTCGCGCGCAGCATTCTCGTCGACACCGCATCTCACGGGGACTGACGCTTGTCCGTTCACGGAACTGACGCTTGTCCGTTCGCGGAACTGACGCGGGTCCGTTCGCGGAGTTGATTTGTGCCCGTTCCGAACGGAGTTCCCTCACGGTGAACGGCCCGCCCTCACCCGGAACGGACCCGCTCTCGCGTGAACGGACCCGTTCTCACCCTGAACGGACCCGTGCTCACCCGTGAACGGACCCGTTCTCACCGTGAACGGACGCGTCCTCACCGTGAACGGCCCGCCCTCACCCGTGAACGGACCCGCTCTCGCCTGAACGGACACGTCCTCACCGTGAACGGACCCGCCCTCACCGTGAACGGACACGTCTTCAGCGTGAACGGACCCGTCTTCAGCGTGAACGGACCCGTGCTCACCCGTGAACGGACCCGCTCCTCACCCGTTGGAGGCGTCAGCGTCCGGCACGGCTCTTGCGACATCCTTGGAGGGGGGACCGCCGCCATGCCGGATTTCCGGCGGGAGGACGCCATGCGGTTCGCCATCGCCGCGCTCGCGGCGCTGACCCTTCTGGGGTGCAGCGCCTTGAAGCCGCTGCCCATCAGGGGCGGCGACACCTGCTTCGCCTGTGGCAAAGTGATCGCGGAGCCCAAGCTGGCCGCGCAGATCATCGACGCCGGTGGACGCGCGTACAAGTTCGAGAACGTGACGTGCCTGGCGAAGTACCTCGTCAATCACCCCTCGGAGCAGCCCGCCGGGACGTTCGTCACCGACTGGTCAACGGGCAAGTGGCTGCCGGCGGCCGACGCGACGTACGTCCGCGCAGTGGTCGACGAGTCGAACCTGGCCAAGAGCTACTACGCGTTCCGATCGGCCCCCACGGCCGCCGACTTCGCCAAGGAGAAGGCGAGCGCGGCGATCGACTGGCCGGCGGTGCAGCGGCAGGTGAAGGGAAATTGAACGGGAGCTGACGCGGGTCCGTTCAGCGTGACACGTCCTGAACGGACCCGTCTCAGCCCGAACGGACCAGCCTCAATCCGTACAGCAAGAGCGCGCCGTTGACGGCGAAGAGCACGGCCGAGGCGAGCGCGGCCGGCAGGAGGAGGCTCGTGTCGCGCGCGAGCAGGCCTTCGAGCGCGGCCGAGAGCAGCCAGAGCTGGACGACGACCAGCGTGCCGATGAGCACGACGAGCAACGTGAAGAGCGAGGTGCGCTGGCCGGTGCGGCTCATACGTCCACTCCCACGGCGTAGACGTCGTCGCCCCGCACGTCGAGCGTGATCCGCGGCAGGCGCCGCCGCGGCGGACCCAGGGTGGGGCGGCCGTCGGCCGCCGCGAACCGGCCGTGATGGCAGGGGCAGACGAGCGCGTCCTCGGCCGGGCGGTGCACCACCGCGCACGAGAGGTGCGTGCACACCTGCGAGTAGGCCTTCAGCACCCCCGCGTTCGTGCGAATCAGGATGCACGGATCGTCGGCGGTCGGGTAGCGGAAGAGGACCGAGCCGCCCGGCGTCACCGCCGAGGCGACGGCCACCTTCACCTCGGGAAACGGGCCGGGCCGTCCGCGGCGGGCGAGCGCGACGAGGCCGAGGTTCGCGCCGAGGATCAGCCCCGAGCCGAGCGTCAGGAACTTCGCCAGCTCGCGGCGGGTCAGGAGGTGGTCCTCCTCCCAGCGCACGGGGAAGTCCTCGCGCCAGCGCGGTGGCCGCTGGCCCGGGCGGCCGTCGCGTTCGTCCGTCATGTCTCCCCCAGGATCGCCGCCACGTCGTCGGCGGCGGGCGGCAGCCCGCGCGAGGCGCCCGTGGAGCCGTCGCGCCGGCGGAGGTCTACGCGCACGGCGCCGGCCTGGCCGGGCACCGTCACGAAGACCCTCGTGCGCACCGTCTCTCCCCCGAACCGCCACTCGCCGACGGCGCGGCCGCGGCGGTCGCGCGCGACGTCGGCGGGGCGCTCGAAGGCGAGGGCCTGCGACGGGCAGACGGCGGCGCACAGGGGCGTGAGGCCGGCGCTGGTGCGGTCGTAGCACAGGTCGCACTTCATCATCAGGTCGGCCGCCACCTGGTAGTTCGGCACGCCGAACGGGCAGGCGAGCACGCAGTTGGAGCAGCCGACGCACCGCGGCGAGAGCGCGGTCTGCACGACGCCGTCGGGCGTCACCTTGATCGCGTCGGCCGGGCAGACCGCGGCGCAGATCGGATCCTCGCAGTGCATGCAGATCTGCGGCGAGGTCTGCACGCTGTCGGGCCGGTGGATCGTCTCGACGTGGATCATCGACTGGCCCCGGTGCGTGTCGCACTCCTCGCACGCGTGGACGCACGCGCGGCAGCCGATGCAGCGCGAGTGGTCGATGAAGAAGGCGCGGTCGCCGGTCACGACAGGCCTCCCGCCTCGGGCGGCAGCGCGGCCAGCGCGTCGGCCGGCCGCTCCACCCGCGTCACCCGCACCGCGCACGCCTTGAGCGCGGGGACCTGCGACGCGGGGTCGAGCGCGCCGAGCGTCAGGGTGTTCACGGAGCGGTCGCCCGGCCAGTGAAACGGGACGAACACGGTGTCGGGCCGGATGGTTCGCACGACCCGCGCGCGCACGACGACGGCGCCGCGGCGGCTCTCGATCCTGACGGCGTCCCCGTTGGCGACGCGCAGCCGGGCGGCGAGCTTCGGGTGCATCTCGCAGAACGGCTGCGGCGCCTGGTCGACGAGCGCGGCGAGGCGCCGCGTTCCGGCGCCCGAGCCGCCGTGCGCCGCGACGCGGCCCGTCGTGAGGACGACCGGGTACTCGGCGTCGGCCGGCTCGGCGGCGGGGCGCCACGTCACGGCCTGGAACCGCGCGCGGCCGTCGGGGAAGTGGAACCGGCCGCCCTCGTAGAGGCGCGGCGTTCCCGGGTGCTCGGGCGTGGGGCAGGGCCACGCGACGCCGTGCTCGCGGTCGATCCGATCCCAGGTGATGCCGTAGCAGTCGGCCGGCCCGCCGCGCGACGCCATGCGCAGCTCGTCGAAGATCTCGGCCGGCGACCGATAGGCGAACTTGTCGCCGACGCCCAGCCGCGACGCCAGGTCGCCCACGATCCGCCAGTCGGTGCGCGCGCCCGCCGGCGGGTCCACCGCCTTCCGGTGGCGCACCAGGCGCCCCTCGACGCTGGTCGCCGTGCCCTCGTCCTCCGCCATCAGCGCGGCCGGCAGCACGACGTCCGCGTAGCGCGCCGTCTCGGACAGGAAGACGTCGAGCACGGCCAGGAACTCGAGCCGCTCGAGGGCCTCGCGCACGCGGTTCCCGTCGGGCAGCGACACCGCAGGGTTGGCGCCGGCGAGCAGCAGGCCCTTGATGCGCCCCTCGCGGACGGCGTCCAGAATCGGCACGGCCGACAGGCCCGGTCCGGGCAGCGACGCCTCGTCCACCCCCCACACGCCGGCGATGTCGCGCCGGTGGTCGGGGCTCGAGATATCGCGCCCTCCCGGCAGACGGTCGTACGTCTGGCCCTGCACCCAGGCGCCCTGGCCGTTGCCCTGGCCGGCGGCGGCCGCGATGCCGCAGCCCTCGCGGCCGATGCGGCCGGTGGCCAGCACGAGGTCGAGCGCCGCCATGCAGGCGTCCACGCCCTGCGCGTGGTGCTCGAGGCCGCGGGCGTGCAGCAGGACGCTGGTCCTGGCCGGGCCCCAGAGCTCCGCTGCGCGCACGATCAGCGCGGGCGGCACGCCCGCGATCGCGCCGGCGTGCTCGGGCGTGTACGGCTCGACGGCCTCGACCACGGCGTCCCAGCCCCTCGTGTGGGCGGCGATGAAGGCGCGGTCGATCCAGCCGCGCTGGATCATCACGCGCAGCATGCCGTTCAGCACGCCGATGTCGCCGCCGGGCTTCACCGGGACGAAGAGATCCGCGGTTCGCGCGAGGGGCGTCACGCGCGGATCGAGGACGATGATCTTCGCGCCGCGCTCCCGGGCCCGCCAGAGGTAGTCGGTGGTGATCGGCGCGCACTCGGCGACGTTGGCGCCGGCCACGAGCACGACCTCGGCCCTGGGGATGTCGCTCCACGGGTTCGCGGCGCGCTCGAAGCCGAGCATCCGCTTCGCCGCCGCCGCGGCCGGCGCCATGCCCATCCGCCCGCTGCTGTCGATGTGCGGCGTCCGGAGCGCGACGCGGGCGAACTTCCCCATCAGGTACGCGCGCTCGTTGCTGAGCGACGCGCCGGTGAGCACCGCGACCGCGCCGGGGCCGTGCTGGTCCTGGAGGCGCCGGAGCTCGCGCGCGGTGCGGTCGAGCGCGGCGTCCCACGAGATCTCGGCGAACGGCGCGCCGTCGCGCCGCTGGAGCGGCGCCCGGAGACGGTCGGGGTGTCCGCCCTGCAGGTATCCCTTGACGCCCTTCGGGCACAGCATCCCGCGGTTGAACGGGAAGTCCTCTCGCGGCTCGAAGCCCACCACCCGGTGGCGCCGCACCTTCAGCTGGATGCCGCACTGCTGGCCGCAGAGGCCGCAGTGCGTGGCCACGAGCCGTTCCGGCTCGCCGCCCGGTGCCGCGCCGCGGTCGAGGCGCGGGCCGTAGCGCCGCACGAGGTCCGGCACGGGCAGGGGCAGCCTAGCCACCCAGCCCCCTCACCACGGGATCGCGGGCGGCGGCGCGCCAGAGCGCGTCCTGCGCGAGGGCGAGCGCCTTGCGCCGGCACGACGGGCACACGTCCTGGTAGTGGCCGCCATCGTCCAGCTCGTAGCGGATGCCGAGCGCGGCCTCGACCTGCTTGAGATCCTCGACGTGGAGGCGCGAGGCGAACGGCTCGCCGCACCGCTCGCAGCGCCGGCGGGCCCCGGCCGCGGCCGCCCGCTTGTAGAACGCCACGCCGAGCTGCGCGGGCCGCTGGAACACGTGGAAGAACTTCCCGAACGGCAGATAGAGCAGCGTCAGGGCCACGGCCGCCGCGTGCGCCTGCGAGAGGACGGCGTACTGGAGGCCGCTGAGCAGGTACGTCGAGGCCGTCAGGAGGAGGCCCGTGACGCTCACGGCGAAGAGCAGCGCCAGCGGCAAGAGGTCGTTCGCGAACTGCTGGCCGGCGAGCGCGCCGCGGTCGCGCCCGCGCCGCCAGATCGCCAGCGCGAGTCCGGCGATCACCATGGCCGCGGCGAGATCCAGCGCGTGGAAGACCAGCGGCGCGAACCAGCCGTCGAGCGGAAAGCTCAGCACGTGGAAGCCGAAGAGGAGCGCGCGGTACACCGCCTGCGAGTCGGGCGCCGTCTCGAAGCGGATCCAGCCGAACGAGATGGGGAAGGCGACCGCGGCCGCGAGCAGGCAGCCCCACGCGATCAGCCAGTGCGCCGCCCGGCGCGTCCGCGAGCGCCGCGCGATGAAGCGCTGGGTCACGAGGTCGTCCCAGACGAGACGCCCGAGCAGCCGGAGATTGCGCCGGCGCGCGCCGTTCTGGAGGAAGATCGCCCAGCCGCGCCGCCAATAGAGGCCCGTCGGCGGCCGGTGCAGCCACATGGCGTAGCGGTAGCCCAGACCGAAGGCGGCCAGCACCGCCGCGCCGGCGTAGGGGACGAGCGCCGGGTTGAAGTCGCGCAGACCGCGGCTGCCGGCCACGATGGCGGACAGGAGGGCGGCCGCCGCCGCGAGTCCCCACAGCCCCGCCCGCGTGACGTCGGAGGCGGCGGGCTGTGTGGGGTTGGCAGGCACAGGGGGCTCGGGCGCGCGCGGACGAGCTGGACCGGGAGAGTATACCGCGCCCCGTGCACGAGGCTCGCTAGCGCCGCGCGTCGTCAGCGGTCTGGCCCGACCCGGTCCGCTCGACCACCAGCTCGGGGTGCAGGCGGCGGAACGTCTCGGTCGTGTGGCAGTTCCAGCAGAGCGGCGCGTGCGTCTCGAGCACGGTCCAGATCCGCTCGGGCGCCACGTCGTGCCAGGTGCGCGTCGGGTGCGACGGATCGCGCAGGTCGATGAGCGCGGGCTCGTGCTCGAGCCACTCGCGCTCGCCCACCGGGCGCCCGCAGAGCGCGCAGGTCTTGTCCTCGTACCACGCCGCCACCCGGTTCCGGATCAGGCAGCCGTGCGGCGCGGCGCTCACCTGCGCCAGGCAGTCCTGGCCGCACCCCTGCCGCTCCGGCCAGCGGCTGCAGTCGCTCAGCCTGAGCTCGGTGTGGCCCATGAGCCCCGTGACGGCGGCGTGCGCCGCATCGGCCTCGACGGCGGCCGGCGCGAGGGTCTCCGGGCAGGTGACGATGCGCTCACCGCGCTGCAGCAGGTACGCGCGCAGCGCCCAGGCTGCGAAGGTGACCACGACCGCCACGAGGGCCAGCATCACGATCAATCCCGTGCCCATCGGCGAACTCCTGTCTGAACCGCGAGACCACAACCTTCCCGCCGCTCGGACGCCTCACGCTCCGCTTCGGCGCCTCGAGGGCACCACCGGCTGAATTCAACGCAAACGATGTGCCCGGGCGGTTCAGGGCACGTTGTTTGCGAATACCTCATCCGCGAGTTGCGCCATGCCGGAAATCCGGCACGGCGCGCTCCCAGAGGACACGGTCCAGGTCATCAGTCATTCGGCGCGAACAGGGCCTTTTCCTGGGTTTTTGGCGAAGGTCTCGGTCCGCGTGACGCCCCAGGCGGCGGCCGGTGGCGCCCTTCGGACCTCGTGTCCGGCGACGAAGAGACGCACCGGAAATCCGGCAAGGGGGACATGTCTTCATCGGCTCGCGGACTATTCCTCACGGCTCCGGGGCGCCTGGAGCTCCAGGCGTTCGAGCCCGGCGAGCCGCGCTCCGGCGAGGTCCGGGTGCGTGTGGCCGGCTGCGGGCTGTGCCACACGGACGTGTCGTTCTACACGGGCGCCGTCAAGACGCGCCACCCGCTGCCCCTCATCCTCGGACACGAAATTTCCGGCGTCGTGGAGGCGGCCCCCGCGCCCCACGGTTCGCTCGTCGGCCGCCGGGTGCTCCTGCCGGCGGTCGTGCCGTGCGGCGAGTGCGCGCTCTGCCGGGCGGGCCGCGACACGGCGTGCGCCGCGCAGTTCATGCCGGGCAACGACGGCCACGGCGGCTTCGCCACGCACGTCGTGGCGCCGGCGCGGCACCTGGTCGAGCTGCCCGACGACCTCGGCGGCCTCGACCTCGCCGAGCTCGCCGTGGTGGCCGACGCGGTGACCACGCCCTACCAGGCGCTGCACCGCGCGGGCGTGATCGCCGGCGACCTCGTCGTGATCATCGGCGTCGGCGGGATCGGCACCTACGGGCTGCAAATCGCGCGGGCGCTCGGCGCCGACGTCGCGGCCGTGGACGTGGACCCGGCGAAGCTCGAACGCGCCGCGTCGCTCGGCGCGCGCTGGACCTTCGACGCGCGCGAGACCGACGGCCGGGCCATCAAGAAGCGCCTGGCGGCCGACGCGGGCGTGGCGACGTCGCGATGGCGCATCCTCGAGATGAGCGGCACCGCGAAAGGGCAGGAGCTGGCGTGGGCGCTGCTGGCGCCGGCGAGCACGCTGGGCGTCATCGGCTTCACCATGGACCGGCCGGAGATCCGCCTGTCGAACCTGATGGCGCTCGACGCGACGGCGTTCGGCAGCTGGGGCTGCAGCCCGCGGCACTATCCGGCGGCGGTGGAGCTGGTGCGGTCGGGGCGCGTGCAGGTGAAGCCCTTCGTGGAGCGCCGGCCGCTCGACGAGGCGCCGGCGCTCTTCGCCGAGCAGGCGGCGGGCGGCCACGCGTCGAAGCGCGTCATTCTCGTGCCGTGAGCCGTGAGCCGTAATATGTCCGAACTCAAAGATCATCGCCTGACGCCGGTCGAATACACGCAGATCAAATACGAGCGCCGTCCCGTGCGGGACTCCGAGGGCCGCGACGTGGACGGCCTGTTCAACGCGTGGATCTGGCTCGACAACCCGTCGCAGCTCAACAGCTACACGACGCGGGCGCTCGCCGAGCTGATCCTGGCGTTCCGCGAGGCGTCGGTGGACCGCGCCGTGGTGGCGGTGGTGTTCACCGGCACGGGGACGCGCGCGTTCTGCACGGGCGGGAACACGAAGGAGTACGCGGAGTACTACGCGGGGCGGCCGCAGGAGTACCGGCAGTACATGCGGCTGTTCAACGACGCGGTGACGTCGATCCTGACGTGCGACAAGCCGGTCGTGAACCGGGTGAACGGCCTGCGCATCGCCGGCGGGCAGGAGCTCGGCATGGCCTGCGACTTCACGATCGCCTCGGACCTGGCGCGCTTCGGGCAGGCCGGCCCGAAGCACGGCTCGGCGCCCGACGGGGGCTCGACCGACTTCCTGCACCTCTACGTGGGCATCGGCCATGCGATCGAGAGCTGCACGCTCT
Source organism: uncultured Acidobacteriota bacterium (assembly GCA_963812185.1). Taxonomy (GTDB): domain Bacteria; phylum Acidobacteriota; class Vicinamibacteria; order Vicinamibacterales; family JAHECP01; genus JAHECP01. The sequence goes on along the minus strand of CAWEUE010000003.1, from coordinate 2,023,847 downwards.
GCGAGCCGTGGTCGGCCTACAAGGCGCTGCGCCTGGGCCTCGTCAACCAGGTGGTGCCGGTGCTCAAGCACCAGGGCCGCTTCATCACGAACCCGCTGGTCATCACCTCGCGCTGGTCCGACGAGAGCGGCCTCGTGTACGGCGAGCCGGTCGGGAGCTCGTCCATGCCGGCGGCGAAGGCGATCCTGGCGGCGAGCGAGATCGACCTCGAGCCGCTCGACCGGGCGGTCGAGGCGCTGGCGACCAAGCTCCTCCACACGATGCCGGATTGCCTGACCAAGACGCTCGAGAGCCTGCGCAAGAAGAAGCTCGAGCACTGGCAGCGCAACGCCGAGACGAACCGGGCGTGGCTGGCGCTCAACATGATGACCGAGGCGAAGGCCGGCTTCCGCGCGTTCAACGAGGGCGCCCCCGGCCGCCGCGAGGTGGACTTCGTCGAGCTCCGCCGCCGCCTGGCGCGCGGCGAGACGTGGGACGACGAGATGTTCCGGGCGATCCATCCCGTGCGGGAGCCGTCCGGCGGAGACCGCTCATGAAGCCGCTCAGGGTGTGCACGCGGTACGACGGCCAGCTGGTGCGGCTGGTCATCGACCGTCCGAAGGGCAACATCATCACGGCCGAGGTGATCGGCGCGATGCGCGCGTCGCTGGCCGGCATCTTCGCCGAGGGCCCGGTGAAGCTGGTGACGATCGAGGGCGCCGGCGACCATTTCAGCTTCGGCGCGAGCGTCGAGGAGCACCGGCCCGACGAGGTCGGCCGGATGCTGCCCGAGTTCCACGCGCTCGTGCGCGACCTGCTCGCCGTGCCCGCGCCGACGGCGGCCGTGGTGCGCGGCAAGTGCCTGGGCGGCGGCTTCGAGCTGGCGCTCGCCTGCGACTTCATCTTCGCCTCGCAGGACGCGACGCTGGGCGTCCCCGAGATCGCCCTCGGCGTGTTCCCGCCGGCCGCGGCGGCGCTCCTGCCCGTCAAGGTCGGCGCCGCGCGGGCGGCCGAGGCCGTGCTGACGGGCGAGGCCGTCTCGGCGGCGCGGTGGGCGGAGATCGGCCTGATCACCGAGGTGGCGCCGGCCGCCGAGCTCGAGCAGGCCGTCGAGCGCTGGTTCACGTCGCGGCTGGCGCCGAAGTCGGCCGCCGCGCTGCGGCACGCGACCACGGCCGTCCGCGGCGCGGTGCGCGCGCAGGTCGAGCCGCGCCTCGCCGAGCTCGAGGAGCTCTACCTGACACGGCTGATGCAGACGCACGACGCCGTGGAGGGCATCGCGGCGTTCGTGGAGAAGCGACGCCCGTCCTGGAGGAACGCATGAAGTCGGTCGACGTGCTGCTGTACGAGCACCGCATGATCGGGCGCATGGTGTCGATTCTCGAGGCCCTGGCCGGGCAGCTCGACGCCGGCGGCGAGGTGGCCCCGGGCGTGCTCGTGGACGTGATGGACTTCTCGGAGCAGTTCACGTCCAACTGCCACCACGCCAAAGAGGAGCACCATCTGTTCCCCATGCTGGACGAGCACGGCATGAGCCTCGACTCGAGCCCGATTGCCGCGCTGCGCGAGCAGCACGACGCCAACCACGCCTACCTGCGCGAGATGCACGCGGCGGTCGCGCGCCTGCGGGCGGGCGACGCGCAGGCGCTGCGGATGTTCGCCGCGAGCGCGCGCGACTACGCGCGGCTGCTGCGCGAGCACATGCGCATCGAGGACCACTACTTCCAGGACGTGTCCCGCCTGCTGTCGCCGGCCGAGGACGACGTGCTCTACGGGCGGATGATGGCCATCGACGAGTCGTGCGCCCGGATCGCCGACCGGCGGCGCTACGAGAAGATGCTGGACGACTACGAGGAGCTGATCGCGACATGGTGAACCCGCTCCTGGAGCGCCGAGAGGGGCGGTCGCTCGAGGAGATTCTGACTCAGGCCCAGACGATCGTCGAGGACACCGACTTCCCGACCGTGCGCCGGTGGCGCGAGCGCGGGCGGGAAGGTGGTCGGGCACTTCCAGGTCTACTTTCCCGAGGAGATCGCGCACGCCGCCGGGCTGCTGCCCGTGAAGGTCCGGGGGGCGCGCGTCGAGGCGCGGCGCGCCGAGGCGCGGTTCGGCTCCTATATCTGCTCCATCCTCAAGACGTCGCTCGAGCTCGCCCTGAACGGGCACCTCGAGCTGGACCTGTTCGTCAGCCACCCCATCTGCGACGCGGCGCGCAACCTGGCCGCGGTGTGGGGCCGCAACCGGGACTACCCGTCGCACCTCCTCTACCTGCCGCAGAACGCCGGCTCGCCGCACGCCGCGCCCTACCTGCGCGGCGAGTACGACCGGCTGCGGCGCCTGGTCGAGACGATCGCCGGCCGGCCGGTGACCGACGACGACCTGCGCCGGTCGATCGGGGTGTTCAACGAGAACCGCCGGCTGCTCCGGCGCCTGTACGCCGTCCGCCGGGACACGCCGTGGAAGCTCGCCGTGCACGAGTCGTACGCCCTCACGGCGCTCGGCGGCCTGCTGCCGCGCGAGGAGCACAACGCGCTGCTCGCGGAGGCGCTGCCGCTCATCGAGGCGCGCGCGGCGAAGACGCAGGACCGGATCCGCGTGGTGTTCGAGGGCGGCTTCTGCGAGCAGCCGCCGCTCGACCTGCTCCGCACGATCGGCGACTCGTGCTACGTCGTGGACGACGACCTGCTCATCGGGCTGCGCTGGATCCTCGAGGACGTGGACGCGGGCGGCGACCCGCTCCTGGCCCTCGCGGACGCCTACCTGGAACACTCCACGTACAGCCCCGTGCAGCACGACCCGCGCAAGCCGAAGGAGCGCATGCTGCTCGACCGCGTCCGCGCGGCCGGCGCCGGCGCGGTGATCGTCACGGCGGCCAAGATGTGCGAGCCCGGGCTCGACGAGCAGGTGGCCTACGCGCGCGCGCTGGACGCGGCGGGCATCCCGTACTTCGTGAGCGAGTTCGAGGAGCGGATGACGACGTTCGAGCACCTGCAGGTCCAGCTCGAGACGTTCGTGGAGAACGTGTTGTTCGACTGAGGCGGGCGATCGACATGGACTGCGACGACTGAGCGGCTCTCTCGATCGGCCGTGGCGCCGCCGACGGCGCGCAGCTGTTCCGCGACTGGTTCGCGGCGCTCGAGCGCGCGGCGGCCGAGGGGCGGCCGTCGGCCTACGTGTTCGTCATGGGCAGCCTGGCCGAGCTGCTGCGCGCCTTCGACATCAACCTCGTCTTCCCCGAGATCAACTCGCTGCAGACGGCCGTGCGGCACGTGGCCCACGAGTACCTGAACGAGGCCGAGGACTACGGCTACTCGCCGGACATCTGCGGCTACGTGAAGGCCGACGTGGCGGTGCAGCTGCGCCGGGGCGCGCACCCGATGGGCCGGATCCCGCCGCCCTCGCTCGCCGTGCTCACCAACGCGTGCAACACCTACATCAAGTGGGGCGAGATCTGGGAGCGGATGTACAGCGACGTGCCGATCTTCACGCTCGACGTGCCGGGCACGCGCACGGCGGGCGGCGAGACGTGGCCGGGCGACCCGGAGTTCGCGCGGGACCGTGACTACGTGCTCGGCCAGATCCGCGAGCTCATCGGGATCTGCGAGACGGTCACGGGGCGGCGGTTCGACATCGACCGGCTGCGCGAGGTGATGGGGCACGCCAACGCCATGGGCGAAGCGTTCAAGACGGTGCTCGACCTCAACCGCTCGCGCCCCGCGCCCTTCAACGCTGTCACGGACGGCACGGTCTACCTGGGCGTCGCCAACGGCTTCCGCGGCACGCCCGAGGGCGCCGCCTACTTCCGCGATCTCATCGAGGAGATGCGGCACAAGGTCGCGCACGGGCAGGGCACGCTGCGCGAGGAGCGGTACCGGCTCGTGTTCGTCGGCGTGCCGTGCTACCCGATCTTCCGGCGCTTCAACGAGATGTTCGTCGAGTGGGGCGGCGCCTTCGTGAGCTCGACCTACCTGTGGTTCGCCTCCGGCGGCGCCAACCTGGCGTGGACCTACGACCTCGCCCGGCCGCTCGAGAGCCTCGCCGAGGGCGTGCTGGTGAGCGTCCGCCACGCGATGGACGCCATGTTCTTCCAGGACCGGATGGTGGCGGGCATGCTCGAGCCCTACGCCATCGACGGCGTGATCTACCATCCGATCAAGAGCTGCCGCACGGTCTCGACGGGCCTCGCCGACGGCCGCCGGGCGCTGACCGAGGCGACCGACATCCCGAGCCTGTTCATCGAGTCCGACATGATGGACCGCCGCGTCGTCTCGGAGGCGCAGCTCAAGAACCGCATCGACGCGTTCTTCGAAGGGCTGGCGACGAAACGAGGCGGTTCGACAGGGGGCGGCGGTCAGCCGTCAGGGGGCAGGTAGAGCCCGAAACCGTCACGCAGCCGCCGTGACCGGAGGCTCTTCCTGACTGCTGACCGCTGACCCCTGACCGCTGACGAGGATCACCGAATGCCCTACTCCGCAGGCGTGGACGTCGGATCGACGCAGACCAAGGCGGTCGTCATCGACGAGCGGCGGGCGCTCGTCGGGCGGGCGCTGATCGACACGGGCGCCAACGTGGTGGCGGCCGCCGAGGGCGCGTTCGCCGAGGCGATCGCCGACGCGGGCCTGCTCGATTCGGCCATCGACCTGGTCGTGGGCACCGGCTACGGCCGCTACCGCGTGACGTTCGGCAACTTTCAGGTCACCGAGATCAGCTGCCACGCGCGCGGCGCGGTGCAGATGTTCCCCGGGACGCGGACGGTCGTGGACATGGGCGGGCAGGACACCAAGGCCATCCGCGTGGGGCCGACCGGCGACGTCGTGGACTTCTGCATGAACGACAAGTGCGCCGCCGGCACGGGGCGGTTCCTTGGCGCCGCGTCCGCGGCGCTCGAGATTCCGCTCGACGAGCTCGGGCCCACCGCGCTCCGCGCCGAGCGCCCGGTCCCGATCACGACCACGTGCACGGTGTTCGCCGAGTCCGAGGTCCTGTCCTGGATGGCGCGGGGCAAGAAGATCGAGGACATCCTGCTGGGCGTGCACCAGTCGATCGTCTCGCGCGCCATCGGCCTGATGCGCCGCGTGGGGATCGAGCCCGAGGTGACCTTCACGGGCGGGGTCACGCGCAACGTGGGCATGGTCAAGGCGCTCGGCGATGCCCTCGGCTTCGCGCCCAACGTCAGCCCGGACTCGCACTTCATGGGCGCGATTGGCGCGGCGCTCTTCGCCATGGACCGGATCCTCGATCGCCGCGACGCGGCCGGGCCGGCGGAGGGCGCGCGATGAGCTACACGGCCGGGATCGACGTCGGCTCCACCTACACGAAGGCGGTCATCCTCGACCAGTACGACCGCATCGTCGGCCGCAGCGTCGCGCGGACGGGGTTCCGGCTGGCCGAGGCGGCGCGCCGCGTGTACGACGAGGCGCTCCGGGAGGCCGGCCTGGCCGAATCCGACGTCGGCTACGTGATGAGCACGGGCTACGGCCGCTTCCAGGTGGCGTTCCGCGATCTGCAGGTCACCGACCTGACCAGCGCCGCGCGCGGCGCGGCGTTCTTCTTCCCGAAGACGCGGACCGTGCTCGACATCGGCGGCCAGACGATGAAGGCGAGCCGCCTGGACGAGGCGCGCAAGGTGAAGGCGTTCCGCCTGAACGACAAGTGCGCGGCGGGCACCGGCGCCTTTCTCGAGAAGACCGCGCGCTACATGGGGTTCGACACGGCGGAGATCGGGCCCCTCGCGGCCACGTCGCACCAGGCCGTGCCGATCTCGGGCGTGTGCGCCGTCTTCGCCGAGTCGGAGGTGATCAACCACCTGTCGCAGGGCGCGGCGCCGGCCGACATCATGCAGGGCGCGATCCTCTCGCTCGTCGACCGGTCGATCCAGCTGCTCAAGCGCGTGCAGATGGCGCCCGAGATCACGCTGGTCGGCGGCATCCTGCGGTTCGAATCGATGACCGCCCTGATGCAGGAGCGCCTCACGCCCTCGCCCAACGTGCTGCCCGAGGGGATCGTGCAGGACGTCGCCGCGCTCGGCTGCGCCGTGCTGGGCCGGCAGCGGATGGCCGGCGCGCACCGCGCCGGCGCGGGCGGCGCCGCGCCCGTCCCCCGCGCCGCCACGGGCGAGATCGTCGTGACGGGCGAGTGCGGGGAGTGTCGGCTGCCGGAAACGCCCAGGAGCAATGCCGATTGACGATTGCCGATTGACGATTGACAGGCGTGGGATCACGCTGGCCGCGTGACGCGAGGCTCTTCAATCGGCCATCGGCCATCGTCAATCGGCAATGAGCTGCCATGTCTCTGACCATCGACCTCACCGGTTCCGTCGCCTGGGTGACCGGCGGCGCGTCGGGCATCGGGCGGGCCATCGTCGGCGCGCTGGCGGGCGCGGGGGCGCGCGTCGTGTCGCTCGACGTCGGGCACGGCGACGCCGCCGAGGCGGACGGCGTCTCGACGGCCGCGCTCGACGTGCGGGACGCGGCCGCGGTCGCCGCCGTGACGGCGGGCCTCGCCTCGCGCGGGCTCGAGCCCGACATCCTCGTCAACGACGCCGGCATCACGCGCGACGGCGTCGTCTGGAAGCTGTCCGACGAGGACTGGGACGCGGTCCTGGACGTCAACCTGGGCGGCGCGTTCCGGATGACGCGCGCGGCCGCGCCGATCATGCGCGCCCGGCGGCGGGGCGCCATCGTGAACATCGCGTCGATCAACGGGCTGCGGGGCAAGTTCGGACAGGCCAACTACGCGGCCTCGAAGGGCGGCCTCATCGCCTTCACCCGCGCGGTGGCGAAGGAGCTGGCGCGCGAGCGCGTCAGGGTGAACGCCGTGGCGCCCGGCTTCATCGACACGCCCATGACGCGCGCGCTGCCCGAGCCCGTGCTGGCCCAGGCCCGCGCCGAGGCGGTGCTCGGCCGCCTGGGCGATCCCGCCGACATCGCGCACGCCGTCGTGTTCCTCGCCTCGCCGCTCGCCTCGCACATCACCGGACAGGTGCTCGTCGTCGACGGCGGCCAGACGATTTGACGGGCGCGTCCGGCCCGGTGCGGTACAATCCCGGCACTGCCATTCACCGATGATCGTCGGGAACGGATGGGCTTGTCCTGAAGGATGAGGTGGCGCCTCCAGGGCCCCGACGTCGTTCGACCGGATCAGCTTCGCTCGGAAGGTCAACTCCGTGAGCCGTTCCCGTCCGATCCGATCCGCCGGCCTGGTGAGCGTGCTCGCCCTCGTGGCGGCCGCGGCGGTCGTCGTGTGGGCGGGCTGGTGGTACGCGGCGCAGCAGCGGACCTCCGTGACCGAGCGGTGGATGTCGACGCTCGCCAGCATGGCCGCCGACCGCGAGATCGCGATCGAGGCCTGGGTCAGGGAGCGGCGGGGCGACGCGGACGTCATCGGGCACTACCCGACGGTCGGCTATCTGGCCAACCAGCGGGCGGGCGGTCCGCTGCCGTTCCCCAGCGAGGAAGGCCCGGAGACCCAGCTGCGCGATCTGCTGGACGCGGCGGTCGACGCCTACGACTACGTCGGCGTCTGGGTCGTCCGCGGCGACCGGGTCCTCGTGGGCTCGTCGGGGGCCCCCAATCTCGACCCGGCGGACCTGGCGGCCGCCCACGCGCTCGCGGCGGGCACCAGCACCCTCGGCGGCTTCGTGCCGCACAAGAGCGGCGTCCGGCTGTTGTTCGCGACGTTCGTCCCGGCCGCACGGCGGGACGAACCCGGCCGCAGCCTGGTGGTGCTCGCCGTCGATCCGCAGCAATACCTCTACCCGTTGCTCGCCGGGCAGCCGTTCGCGTCGGAGACGGTCGAGAGCCTGCTCGTGGCGCGTGACGGAGCCGACGTGGTCTTTCTCAGCCCGGTGCGGCTGAGCCAGGCGCTGCGCCCGTTCGGGCGGCTTCCAGTGTCGACGCGGGATCTGGCCGCGGCGCAGCTGCTCGTGACCGATGCGTCGCAGGGCGCGTTCGCGGACTACCGGGACGTGCCGGTGCTGGCGGCCATGCGTCGCGTCCGGGGCACGCCCTGGGGCCTCGTCGTGAAGATCGACCAGAGGGAAGCCTACGCCGACTTGCGGACACGGCTCGTGAGCACGGCCGTGGCGGCTGCGTCCATCCTGCTGGCGTTCATGGGGCTCGGCTACGGGGTCGTGCGAAACGACCGCGCGCGGGCGCGAGAGGCGCTCGCGCGCAGCGACGCCCGCTACGCCCAGCTGGTGGACCACGCCGACGACGTCATCCTGTACCTGACGCCCGACGGTCGCATCGTCGAAGCGAACCGGCGCGCCGTCGAGGCGTACGGCTATGCGCGGACCGACCTGATCGGCAGGCACGTGCGCGACCTGCGCGTGCCGGAGACGCGGTCCGACGTCGATGGCTCTCTCGGCCGTATCGCGCGGCAGGATCACCTCCGGTTCGAGACCGAGCACGTCCGGAAGGACGGCACGCGCTTCCCCGTGGAGATCCACGCGCGGCGCGTCGTCCTGGACGCCGAGCCCATGATTGTCGCCATCATCCGCGACACCACGGACCGGCGCGAGCAGGAGGCGGCGCTGCGCGCGGCCCAGCAGCAGTTCCAGCAGGCGCAGCGGCTCGAGGCGGTGGGCCGGCTGGCGGCGGGGGTGGCGCACGACTTCAACAACCTGCTCACGGTGATCACCGGCTACACCGACCTGCTGGCGGCGGGCCGGGTGTCGCCCGAGGGCGGGGGCGAGCTCGCGCAGATCCGCGACGCCGCCGACCGGGCGGCGGGCCTCACACGCCAGCTGCTGGCGTTCAGCCGCCAGCAGGTGCTCGAGCCCCGCGTGCTCAACCCGAACCAGGTCGTGAACGAGGTGACGACGCTGCTGCAACGGGTGATTGGCGAGGACGTGCGGCTCGAGATCCAGACGGCCCCGGCGCTCGGCAACGTCGAGGTGGACCAGGGCCAGCTCGGCCAGGTGCTGATGAACCTGGCCGTGAACGCGCGCGACGCCATGCCGCAGGGCGGCACGGTCACGATCGGCACGGCCGACGAGGCGGTCGACGAGGCCTACGCCCGCGAGCACCAGCCGATCGAACCGGGGCCGTACGTGGCCTTGTGGGTCACCGACACGGGCGCGGGCATGGATGCGGAGACGCGCGCCCGCGTCTTCGAGCCGTTCTTCACCACCAAACCGCCGGGCCAGGGCACGGGCCTCGGGCTGTCGATGGTCTACGGGTTCGTGAAGCAGAGCGGCGGGTTCATCTGGGTCGAGAGCGAGCCGGGCCGCGGGACGACGTTCCGGATCTACCTGCCGCGGGTGGACCGCAAGGCGCAGAGCGCGCCCGCGCCAGCGGCCGCCGCCAGGCGCGCCGGCGCCGGCGAGACGGTGCTGGTCGTCGAGGACCAGCCGATGCTGCGCAACCTGGTCAAGCGGGTGCTCGAGAGCCACGGCTACCGGACGGTCGTCGCGTCGGACGGCGCAACGGCGCTCGAGGCCGCGAAGACGGCGATCGACCGGATTGCGCTGCTGGTGACCGACGTCGTGCTGCCGGATCTGGGCGGGGCCGAGGTGGCCGAGCGGCTGCGCGCGGCGCGACCGGACCTGCCGGTGCTCTTCATGTCAGGCTACTCGCGCGACGCCGCGGAGGGCCGCCTGCTGCTCACCGGCCGCGCAAGCTTCCTGCCGAAGCCCTTCACGCCGAATCAGCTGCTGGAGAAGGTGCGAGAGGCGTTGAACGGGTGAGTGCTCGTCCGTTCGGGGGATCCTTGTCCGTTCGGGGGGATCCTTGTCCGTTCAGGGGGGATCCTTGTCCGTTCAGGGGGGATCCTTGTCCGTTCGGGGGATCCTTGTCCGTTCGGGGGGATCCTTGTCCGTTCGGGGGGAGACTTGTCCGTTCGGGCGAAGACGCTCGTCCGTTCGGGAAGAGGTCTGTCCGTTCGGAACGTGTCGCGCTGAACGGAACTGCGTCAGTCCCGTGAACGCACAAGCGTCAGTCCCGTGAACGGACCCGCGCCAGTCCCGTGAACGGACAAGCGTCAGTCCCCGTGAACGGACCCGCGTCAGCCCCGTGAACGGACCCGCGTCAGCCCCGTGAACGGACAAGCGTCAGCCCCGTGAACGGACAAGCGTCAGTCCCCGTGAACGGACCAGCGTCAGTCCCGTGAACGGACCCGCGTCAGTCCCGTGAACGGACCCGCGTCAGTCCCGTGAACGGACAAGCGTCAGTCCCCGTGAACGGACCAGCGTCAGCCCCGTGAACGGACAAGCGTCAGCCCCGTGAACGGACAAGCGTCAGCCCCGTGAACGGACCCGCGTCAGTCCCGTGAACGGACCCGCGTCAGTCCCGTGAACGGACAAGCGTCAGTCCCCGTGAACGGACAAGCGTCAGTCCCCGTGAACGGACAAGCGTCAGTCCCCGTCAAGCCCAGTTCGTGCGCTCGACGAAGGTGCGCGGCTCCATGGGCCGCCCGTCGGGGAACCGGCGCGCCTCGCGGCGCGAGGTCCACAGGAGCACCGGGCCGACGAGGTTGTTGACGTATTTCGAGATGCCGCCCAGATCGTGCTCGATCTGCAGCCGCAGCGCGCGGACCTTTTCGCTCGCGGCCTGGTTCGACTCCCGCAGGTACTTCTCCATCGCCCAGAGCGCCGCGCCGTAGCCGGTCCTGAGCTGCGTGGCGGCGTCGGCCAGCCGCTGCTTCACCCGCGGGTCCGGATCGTGCCCGTACCGCTTCACGCCCTCGAACATCGTCCGCATGAGGCGGTAGAGGCTCGGGCCGTTCTGCTCGTAGTCGGTCCGGAACGCGCGGTCGAGGAACGTCTTCGACTCGTCGCGCGAGATGGCCGGGTGCTGGAAGTTGAACTTGTCCTGGCCGTGGATGTCCGCGAGGTCGATGCCGTCGAGGATGCGCCCCTCGGCCTTCACTTCCTGGTAGAGCGGGGTGCCGGGCATCGGCGTGTAGAGCATGAACTGGTGGAACGCCGTGTCGTGCGCCACGGCGTGGTCGATCTCTTCGTCGATGTTCTCCGGCGTGTGGTGCTCGAGGCCGATGATGCTCGAGCCGAGCACGCTGATGCCGTGCGACTGCAGCTCGCGCGTCAGCGCTCAAGGTGTCGGTGCCGTCGAGCTTCGCGTACGACGCCTGCGGCGACTCGAGGCCGAGCCAGACCCACTCGACGCCGAGCTCGACCAGCTGCCGGATGTCGTACTTCCGCACCGCGTTCGCCGAGGAGAAGACGTAGAGCGACCACGCCTTGGCGCGCGTCCTTCATCAGCTCGAGCAGCTCGAGCGCCCGCTTCTTGTACAGCAGGAAGTTCTCGTCCATCATGAAGAAGGACGAGACGCCCAGCTTCCGCTCCGCTTCGCACATCACCTCGAAGAGGTCGGCGCCGCGGCTCGAAGAAGTTGATCGACCTTGCCCTTGCCGCCGAAGAACGACGACGTCGTGCAGAAGTTGCAGCCCATCGGGCAGCCGACCGACGGGATGATCGTCGCCGCGGGGCTGCCGCCGCCGCGCGGGCTGGGCAGCCCCATCAGCCGGAACCCGAACGACGACGGGATGGTCGGGTGGACGATCGGGCGGTCCACCTCCTCGCCGAGGAACGCGCGCAGCCAGGAGACGCCCTCGCCCTTCACGATGTGATCGGCGTCGAACAGGTGCTCGACGCCGGGGATCGCCGTCACGTGCCCGCCGACGACGATGGTGGAGTGGGGCGAGTGCTCGCGCACCAGCCGGCACATCTCGCGCACCTTGCCGATGTTCACGATGATGCCCGAGATGCCCACGATGTCGTAGTCGTGCCGCGTGATCTCGCGGATGAACCGCTCGCGCGTCGGGAAGTCGAGCAGCGTGCAGGGCGCGGTGATGTTCTGCTGGAGGAACATCAGGCCCCAGGACCGGTGGAACATGCGCAGCGAGAACGGCCCCTGCTCGCGCGTCACCTGGTTCTGGTAGAGCTCCATCGGGTTGATGGCCCGGCTGCCGAACTCGTCGTCCTGTGCGAACGGTTTGAAGACCGAGGTGAGAAGCACGCGGGCACGGGTGCCCTTGGGGTGTGGGGTCATGAAGCAGCCATGGTGACGGGTTGACTAACGATCCGAGTGCATAACATCCAATGATACGCCGGATCGGGGCCGCCACGGGGCAGAATGCGCGCCGCGAAGCCCGAAAAGACGGGGTGAAACTCCTCGTTCGCGCGGATCTGTGGGCGGGTTGGCTTTCGTGGTTTGTTCGCTGACCGAGCCGGGTGGGTGGGCACAGGTCTCAGACCTGTGCCACACGGGCCGTCGTCGGCCGTTCCTAGGCCTGGCGCAGGCCGAGCGCTTTGAGCACCGCCATCATCGGGCACCAGTTCGTCAGGGCCGACTGGAACAGGTTGAGCCCGACGAAGACGGCGAACCAGTAGAAGTACGGGTGCACGTACATCCCGAGGAGGACGCTGGCGGCGACGAAGAACCCGGCGATCAGGCGAAGGGCGCGTTCGATGGTCATGGGGGTGATCTCAGACGGCTCACGGTTTACGGTGTGGCACAGGTCTCAGACCTGTGCCGCCGACGCCCGGCGTTCCTCCGGCACGAACAGCATGGGCACCCGGCAGGTGCGGATCAGGCGCTCGGCGATGTCCGAGAGCCGTCCGCCGGGGTGTGCCGGGACGCTGGTGACGAGCAGCGACGCCTCGCGCCGCGCCGCCGACTCCTCGGTGCAGTGGGTCAGCCGCTCGACGGGTTGACCCTCGAAGCTGTCCGCGAGGGACGCGGCGTACCGCTCGGCGGCGGGTTCGATCGCGTCGCCGTCGGTCACGAGCAGGATCCGCCGGAAGTGCGCGGCGGGCGGGTGCTGCTCGTCCGAGGCCCGGACGACGACCACGGGGACGGGCGTGCCGCGCACGACGCGCTCGGCGACCGAGCCGAGCCACCAGCGGCTCGGGCCGCGGCGGCCGTGGGTGCCGATCACGAGCAGGTCGTGCCGCTCGGCCGCGTCGAGCAGGGCCGCGCCGGCCGGTCCGTCGGTGACGAGCGGCTCGACGGGGACGGGCGTCAGGTGTGAGGCGTGCTTCCCGAGATAGCGCGCGGCGCGCGCGCGCGTCTCCACCTGCTGGTGCTCGAGCGCCTCGATCTGGCCGTGGGTGAAGTAGGGCGGCACCTCGAGCGACTCGGCGTGCAGCGCGGTCAGCCGCGCGTCGAAGCGCGCGGCGAGGGCGCCGGCGACGCGCACGGCGTGGCTCGACGCGTCTCCGAAATCGACGGCCACCAGAATCCGCTTCGGCGGGAATGTCCACATAACAGTGTCCTGCGGCATCGGGATCAGGCCTCCGCCTGGACGGCCTGGTGTTTCCGGTTGCCGACGTAGTAGAGAACCGGCACCGTCACGAACGACAGCAGCAGCGACGCCACCTCGCCGGCCATCAGCGAGATGGCCAGGCCCTGGAAGATCGGGTCGAAGAGGATGACGGCGGCGCCCACGATCACGGCGGCGGCGGTGAGCGCCATCGGCCGGAACCGCACCGCGCCGGCGTCCACGACCGCCTGGTCGAGCGGCATGCCGTCGCGCAGCCGGAGCTCGATGAAGTCCACGAGGATGATCGAGTTGCGCACGACGATGCCCGCGCCGGCGATGAAGCCGATCATCGACGTCGCGGTGAAGAACGCGCCCATCAGCGCGTGCGCCGGCAGGATGCCGACCAGCGAGAACGGGATCGCGGCCATGATGGTCAGCGGGGTCTTGAACGACTGGAACCAGCCCACCACCAGGATGTAGATGAGAACCAGCACCGCGCGCGAACGCCAGGCCCAGGTCGCGGAACACCTCGTAGGTGATGTGCCACTCGCCGTCCCACTTCATCGCGTAGCGCTGGCTGTCGAACGGCTGCGCCGCGGTGTGCACGTCGAAGTGGTAGCCCTCGGGCAGCTGCGATCTTGGCGATGGCGCGGTTCATCTGGAGGATCGCGTAGACGGGGCTCTCGGCCGCGCCCGCCACGTCGCCGATCACGTAGGTCACCGGCTGCAGGTTCTTGTGGTAGATGCTGCGGTGTTCGATCGAGCGGGCCACGGTCGTGACCTCGCCGACCGCCACCGCCCGCGCGCCCGCCAGCCGGATCGACTCCACGGCGTCGAGCGACCCGCGGTCGTCGCGCGGCAGGCGCAGCACGATCGGCACGTCCTCGCGCGCCGCGGGGTCGTGCACGAGGCCGGCCGGCACGCCGGCGCCCGCCATGCGGACGACGTTCGCGACCGCCGCGGCCGACAGGCCGGCCGCCGCCGCCTTCTCGTCGTCCACGCGCAGCGTCAGCTTGGGCTGCGGGTCCTCCACGTACCAGTCGACGTCCACGACGCCCGGCGTGTGCTCGAAGATGTCCTTGACCTGCCTGGCGAGCGCCACGCGGCGGTCGCCGTCGGGGCCGTAGACCTCGGCCACCAGCGTCTGCAGCACGGGCGGCCCCGGCGGGACCTCGGCCACCTGGATGCGCGCGCCGGCCGCCCTCGCGAGCGGCGTGAGCGCGTCGCGCACCCGCTTCGCCACCGCGTGGCTCTGCGCGGAGCGCTCGCTCTTGTCCACCAGGTTCACCTGGATGTCCGCCAGGTTGCTGCCGCGGCGCATGAAGTAGTGCCGCACCAGCCCGTTGAAGTTGTAGGGCGACGACGTGCCGACGTAGGTCTGCACGTTGGTCACCTCGGGCTCGGCCAGCGCGGCGCGCGCCAGCGCGGCGGTCAGCCGCGCGGTGTCCTCGAGCGGCGTGCCCTCGGGCATGTCCACCACGACCTGGAACTCGCTCTTGTTGTCGAACGGCAGCATCTTCACCGTCACGAGCTCGAGCGGCACCAGCGCGACCGCGGCGAGGAGCAGCACGACGACGCCGCCCAGGAACGCGAACCGCACCTTGGCGGAGCCGATGAGCGGGCCCATCACCGTGCGGTAGAGCCGGATCAGCCGGTCCTCCTGCTCGTGGTGGTGGATGGCGAGCCTTGCCGAGCAGGCGGATCGCCGCCCACGGCGTCACCATGAAGGCGACGAGCAGCGAGAACATCATCGCCGCCGAGGCGCCCACCGGGATCGGCCGCATGTAGGGGCCCATCAGGCCGCCGACGAACGCCATCGGCAGGATGGCCGCCACCACCGTCAGGGTGGCCAGGATGGTCGGGTTCCCGACCTCGTCGACGGCGCGCACGGCGATCGCCGCGAACGGCCTCCGCTCGTCGTTCGCCATCCGCGCGTGCCGCACGATGTTCTCGACGACGACGATGGCGTCGTCCACGAGGATGCCGATCGAGAAGATGAGCGCGAAGAGCGTGATGCGGTTGAGCGTGTAGCCGTAGAGGTAGAAGACGAACAGCGTCAGCGCCAGCGTGACCGGAATGGCCACGAGCACCACGAGCGACTCGCGCCGGCCGAGCGTCAGCCACATCAGGGCGACGACCGAGAGCACGGCCAGCAGCATGTGGAAGAGCAGCTCGTTCGACTTGTGCTCGGCCGTCTGGCCGTAGTCGCGGGTGACGGTCACGTGGAGGTCGGACGGGAGCACGGTGCCGCGCAGCGTCTCGATCTTCTCGTTGATGCGGCGGGTCAGGTCGATCGCGTTCGTGCCCTTGCGCTTGGCGACGGCGATCGTGACCGCCGGGTAGGCGCGGCCGTCGCGCCCCATGAAGGTGACGAGGCTCGTCGCCTCGGCGTCGCCGTCGCGCACGCTGGCGACGTCGCGCACCAGCACGGGCCGGCCCCCCTGCGCGCTCACGACGGCGTTGCGCACGTCGGACGCGTCGCGCAGCCAGCGGCCCGCCTCGAGCAGGTCGCTGCGGTTGCCGGTGACCAGCGAGTCGGCCGGCATGCGCGCGTTCGACATCATCAGCGCGCCGCGCACCATGAGCGGGTCCAGCCCGTAGGCCGCCAGCCGGTTGGGGTCGATCTCGACCGTGACCTGGCGGGAGCGCCCGCCGAGAAGGGTGACCTCCGACACGTCCGTCACCTGCTTCAGGCCGTCGTCGAGCTGCGCGGCGATCTGCCGCAGCTGGAAGTCGTCGTAGCGCGCGCCCCAGAGCGTGAGCGCCATCACGGGCACGTCGTCGATCGAGCGCGCCTTGACGAGCGGCGGCGTCACGCCGGCCGGGATGCGGTCGAGATTCGAGGCCAGCTTCTGGTTCAGCCGGACCAGCGCCTGCTCCTCGTTCTGCCCGACGTAGAAGCGGACGATGACCATCGACATGCCGGGGCTCGAGGTGGAGTAGAGGTACTCGACGCCGGGCACCTCCCAGAGCAGCTTCTCCATGGGCCGCGTGACCCGCTGCTCGACCTCCTCCGGCGACGCGCCGGGCATGCCCACCATCACGTCCACCATCGGGACGATGATCTGGGGCTCCTCCTCGCGCGGCAGCGCGATGACCGCGACGACGCCGAGCGCCAGCGCGGCGATGATGAGCAGCGGTGTCAGCTTGGAGTCGATGAAGGCGGAGGCCAGCCGGCCCGCCGCTCCGAGATGGCGCGTCATCAGCGGCCTCCCTCGGCGCCGGCGCGCGCGTTCACCGGCGCGCCGTCGGTCAGCGCGGGCGGCGGGGCGAGGACGATCGTCTCCCCCGCGTCGAGCCCGGCCAGCACTTCCACGCGGCCGCCGTCGGTTTCCGCCACGTTCACGAGCCGCATGCGCGCGTGGTGGTCCGCGCCGACCACGAAGACGCTGACCAGCTGGCCGTGGCGCACGAGACTCGACACCGGCACCGCGACGGCCTGGTGCGACGGGCCCGCGAACCGGGCGCGCCCGTACATCCCGGAGCGGACCGCGACGCCGTCGGGCAGCCCGACCTTGATCAGGAACGCGTGGGACCCGGGGTCGAGCGCGCGCGCGATCTCCGAGACCTTGCCCGTGACCGCGGGCAGCCGCTCCGCTTCGTTGCCCGGCTCCTCGGCGCCGCCGAGCTCGATCTCCACCGGCTCGCCCACCGTGACGAGCGCGGCGCGCGATTCGTCGACGCGCGTCTCGAGCCGGAACTCGCGCGTGTCCTCGACCGACATGAGCGGCACGCCGGGCGAGGCCATGTTGCCCGGCTCGACCAGCTTCTCGGTCACCACGCCGTCGAAGGGCGCCGTGAGGACCGCGTAGGTGGCCATCACGCGCGCGGCGTCGGCCCCGGCGCGCGCCGCCTCGAGCCCGCTCCGGGCGGCGGCGGCCTGCGCGCGGGCCGCGTCGGCCTGCGCCTGCGCCGCCCGCTGGCCCGCGACGGCCTGATCGAGCTCCTGGGCCGTGGCGGCCTTCTGGTCGGCGAGGCCGGCGATGCGCCGGTGCGTCGCGTCGGCCAGCTTCAGCCCGGCCTCGGCGGCCTGGAGCCCCGCGTCGGCGGCCCTGACCGCCGCGTCGGCGGCGGCGGCCCCGGCTTCGGCACGCGCCCGGTTGGCGTCGAGGTCGCGGCTGTCGAGCACGATGAGCGGCTGGCCCGCCCGCACGCGGTCGCCCGGCCGTACGCGGACCTCACGCACCTCGGCGACGATGCGCGCGACGATGGTGGCGGTCGTGCGCGCGCGGACGGTGCCGCCCGACTCGAAGGGCCGGTGCAGATTGGCCGTGGCCACCTTCGCGACGGTGACGTCGATCGGCGTGCCCTCGGCGACGGCGGCCGGCGGCTCGTGGCTGCAGGCGACGACGAGCCCGGCGAGCGCCGTGATTCCTGCGGTGCGAACTAGCGTTGACATCATGGTCTGACTGTCCAAGTAGGGGCCGGCGTCCGCCTTGGCCTTGCAGGCTGCGGCGGACAAGCCGGCCGGTCCCGGTCCGTGACGGTTTCCGTGTCGACTTCCGTCGCGACTTCCGTGTCGCTTTCCGTGTCTATTTCCGTGGCGATTTCCGTGACGATTTCCGTGGTCCTTCCGTCTACCGCCCCACCGCGCGGTCCAGCGCGGCGGCGCTGACGACGAGGTCGACCACCGACGAGGTCCGCAGGGTCTCGGCGTCGAGCAGTGCGAGGTTGGCGCGGAGCAGCTCGCTCGCCGGCGCCATCCCGGCGTCGTAGCGATCGCGGATGATGCGCTGGCTCTCGTGCGCCTGCGCGACGGCGGCGCGGCCCACGGCCTCGCGGGCGCGGGCGGACTCGAGGCGCGCGACCGCGGAGCGCACGTCCAGGCGAACCGACGACCGCAGACGGTCGCGCTCGGCGTCGGCGCGGTCGGCCGCCGCGGTGGCCTCGCGCATGCGGGCGCGGGTCTCGCCGCCCGAGAAGAGGTTCCAGCTCACCTGCGTGCCGACCACCCACGACGACGCGCGCGTGCCGAAGGTGGCGCCGTTGAACTCGAGGCCGGCCTGGAAGCCGACCTGCGGCAGGAGACCGGCGCGCGCCATGCGGTGGCTGGCCAGCGCGAGGTCGTGCTGCGCGTCCGCCTCGGCGACCTCGGGCCGGGCGGTCAGCGCCTGCTGCTCGAGCGCGCCCTCGTCGAGCGCGGCCACCGCGGCCGGCGCCGGCGGCACGAGCCGGTACACGCGGTCGAGGTCGCCGCCCATCGTCTGGTCGAGGGTGGCCATGGCGATCGTGGCGTCGCTGTCGGCCTGGATCTTCCGGACGCGCATCTGGGCGACGTGCACCTGGAGCGCCAGCACGTTGGCGTCGGTCTCGAGGCCGGCGTCGCGCCGCGCGGTCGTGCGCCGCAGGTCCTCCTCGGCCGACGTCACCGCGGCGGCCGCGGCGTCGCTGGCCGCCTGCGCGGCGAGCGCCTGACCGAAGGCCTGGGTGACGCCCAGCGTGAGCGCCGCCGCGAGCTTGCGCTGCTCGAGCCCGGCGATCGTGACGCCGAGGTGCGCCGCGCGGATGCCGGCGGAGGTGCGCGCGCCGTCCCACACGGACTGCTGCACCGCCACGGCGGTCTTGAAGTTGTCGACCCGGTCAGGGTGGTTCAGCGCGTCGATGGCGAAGTTGGCCATCGTGAACCGGCGCTCCGCGAGGAGCGACCCGAACACGAAGACCGGCTGGTCGCCGCGCTGCCAGGACTCCGAGACGTTGACGCGGGGCAGGTAGCCGGAGCGGGCCTGATCGAGCTTGGCGCCGGCCTGCCGGGCGCCGGCCTCGGCCGCCCGGACCGACGGGTTGTGGGCGAGCGTCCGCGCCACCGCCTCGGCCACCGTGAGCGGCTCCTGGGCGGAGGCGCCGGTCGCCGCCAGGCCCGTGACGAGTGCGAAAATGAGCGTTCGTCTCATACGTGTCCCTTCACCCCAAGGACTCGCCGGGCCCGAAAAGGTGACAGAACCGGATAGAATGTGACGATTCGGCATGGCCAAGAATCCTTCTTCTAGAGACACGGCCACGGCGGCCCGCGACCGTGACTACCCGGACCTGGTCCGGGCGGTGCAGACGGGCGACCGGCAGGCCATGGAGCGCCTGCTCATGCGGGCCCAGGAAGCGGCCTGGCGGTTCAGCCTGATGGTGTGCGGCGGCGCGGAGGACGCGGAGGACGCGATGCAGGACGCGCTGCTGAAGACGTACCGCTTCGCGACGCGCATCCGCGAGCCCGAGGCGTTCAAGACCTGGCTGTACCGCACGGTCCGCAACGCCTGCCTCGTCCGTCGGCGGCGGCGGGTGGACGAGCCGGCGCACCTGCTCTCGCTCGACGAGCTGATGCCGTCGCCCGAGGACGGCCCGCGGGTGCCGGAGCCGGCGGACAAGGGCCGCGGGCCCGAAGAGCACGCCGTGAACAGGCGCCTGCGGCGCCGCATTCGCGCCGCGCTCGCCAAGCTGCCGAGGCAGCACCGCGTCGTCGTGTTCCTGCGGGAGATCGAGGGCCTGTCGACGCGCGAGGTGGCCGGGGTCGTCGGGATCTCGGAAGCGAACGTGAAGACCCGGTTGCACCGCGCGCGCCTGTTCCTGCGCCGCGAGCTGGAGGATCTATGACCAAGCGCCACGATCGGGGCTGCCGGGAGCTGGTCGAGCAGCTCTCGCGCTTCATCGACGGCGACCTCTCGGCGGACGACCGCCGCGAGGTGGCGCGGCACCTCCGGCAGTGCCCCTGCTGCGACGACTTCGTGGACAGCCTGCGCCGGACCGTGGCGCTCTGTCACGAGGCGGGCCGCGCGGACCTGCCGTCGGCCGTGCGCGCCCGGGCGCGCGCCCGCATTCGCGAGCTGCTCACCCAGGGGCCGGGGCGCCGGACGCCGGCCGGGCGGCGGGCCGCGACGCGCTGCCGGGACTGAGGTCACGGTCGGAGCCGAGGGCTCACGGCTCACGGCTGGCGGCGTGACAGAGAAGAAGATCCCCCCTTCGTGGTGCTCCCCGCCTCCGTCCCTCCGTGCTTCCCGCCGGATTGTCGGCACGCGCCGCGCGCCGGCGCCGGCCGCGGATGGGCCCCGTCACCTGTACGGCGTATAATAGCTGTGTTTGCGGGCGTTTAGCGCTTTCCCTCTCCAGGCGCCCGGTGGGGGTGCGGGTGGCACCCACCTTGCGACACTGGGAGCGCCTGGACCGGCCCACCGTTGACCGACCACACCCAGGAGTCCGGCCACACCAACGCGGCCGCGCGAAGCGGAGGACGCACCACCATGTTACGCGACGAAGACGTCTTCGAGTATCACGAGAAACCGCGGCCCGGCAAACTCGAGGTGGTCACCTCGAAGCCGTGCCTCACGCAGCGCGATCTCTCGATGGCGTACACGCCGGGCGTCGCGAAGCCGTGCCTGGCGATCGAGAAGGACCCCGACGCCGCCTACCGCTACACCGGCAAGGGCAATCTGGTCGGCGTGGTGTCGAACGGCACCGCCGTGCTGGGCCTGGGCGACATCGGCGCGCTGGCCGGCAAGCCGGTCATGGAGGGCAAGGGCGTCCTCTTCAAGCGGTTTGCCGACGTGGACGTCTTCGACATCGAGCTGAACACGCACGATCCGGACGAGATCATCCGCGTGGTGAAGGCGCTCGAGCCGACCTTCGGCGGCATCAACCTCGAGGACATCAAGGCACCCGAGTGCTTCTACATCGAGGAGACGCTGAAGAAGTCGATGAACATCCCGGTCTTCCACGACGACCAGCACGGCACGGCCATCATCTCGTCGGCCGCGCTGATCAACGCGCTGGAGCTGGTGCACAAGCGCATGGAGGACGTGAAGGTGGTCTTCTGCGGCGCGGGCGCGGCCGGCATCGCGTGCGCGGAGATGTACGTGAGCATGGGCGTGCGGCGCGAGAACGTGCTGTTCACCGACACGGTCGGGGTCATCTACGACGGGCGCACCGAGAAGATGAACCCCTACAAGCAGCGCTTCGCGCAGAAGACGAAGCTCCGGACGCTCGACGAGGCGATGAAGGGGGCCGACGTGTTCGTCGGCGTGTCGGCGAAGGATCTGGTGACGCCTTCGATGCTCAAGAGCATGGCGAAGGACCCGATCGTGTTCGCGATGGCGAACCCGGACCCGGAGATCACCTACGAGCTGGCGCTCGAGACGCGGCCGGACGTGATCATGGCGACCGGGCGCTCCGACTATCCCAACCAGGTGAACAACGTCCTCGGGTTCCCGTTCATCTTCCGCGGCGCGCTCGACGTCCGGGCGAGCGCGATCAACGAGGAGATGAAGATCGCCGCGGCGAGGGCCCTGGCGGCGCTGGCGAAGGAGGACGTGCCCGAGCCGGTGCTGAAGGCCTACGGCCTGAAGAGCCTGAAGTTCGGACGCGAGTACCTGATCCCGAAGCCGTTCGACCACCGCGTGCTGCTGTGGGAGGCGCCGGCGGTCGCGGAGGCGGCGATGCGGACGGGCGTGGCGCGGCGGCCGCTGCCCGACCTCGACCGCTACCGCGAGTCGCTCGAGCGCATCATGGGGCCGTCGCGCGAGGTGATGCGCTTCGTGTTCCACAAGGCGCAGAGCCAGCCGCTGCGCCGGATCGTGATGCCCGAGGGCGAGGACGACACGGTCATTCGCGCGGCGCGGCAGATCGTGGACCAGCGCATCGCCAGCCCGGTGCTGCTCGGCCGGCGCGAGATCATCGAGCCGAAGCTCAGGGACGCCGGGCTCGACCTCGCGGCCGTCCAGGTGGTGACACCGGCCGCGGCGCCGCAGTTCCAGGCCTTCGCCGACGAGCTGTACGCGCTGCGCCAGCGCAAGGGCCTGACGCCGACGCTCGCGCGCGAGCTGATGGCCGATCCGACCATGTTCGCCCTGATGATGGTGCGCAAGGGCGACGTGCACGGGTTCGTGGGCGGCATGTACAAGCCGTACCCGGACACGATCCGGCCGGCGCTCCAGATCGTCGGGCTGCGCGACGGCGTGACGCGGGTGTCCGCGCTGCACCTGCTCGTGCTGAAGCACGGCCTGTTCTTCTGCGCCGACACCATGATCAACATCGAGCCGACGGCCGAGGAGCTGGCCGAGATCGCCATCCTGTCGGCCGACACGGCGCGGTTCTTCGACGTCGAGCCGAAGGTGGCGATGCTGGCGTTCTCGAGCTTCGGCTCGGTCCGCCATCCGATCGCCGAGCGCGGCGCCAGAGCGGTGCGCCTGGTCGCCGCGCGCCGGCCCGACATCGTGATCGACGGCGAGATGCACCTCGACACCGCGGTGGTCGAAGAGATCGTGCAGGCCAACTACCCGCACTCCCGCATCAAGGGCGACGCCAACGTGCTGGTGTTCCCGGGGCTGGCGGCGGGCAACATCGGCTACAAGCTCGTGCAGCGCCTGGGCGGCGCCGAGGCCGTGGGCCCGATCCTCATGGGCATGCGGCGTCCGGTCAACGTCCTGGCGCACGGCACGACCGTGGCCGACATCGTGAATCTGACGGCCATCACCGCGGTGGCCGCCGAGACGTTCGGCGCGCCCGGGCCGGACGACCGTGCTCCCGCGAAGGAGCTGGTCGGAAGCGGCGGGGTCGCCCGATGAGAGGCGCGCGCCGGGTGGCGCGCGCGGACGAGGTTCATTGTCGCGGCTGAAATCATGAATGCGGGGTCGAAGGAGGGTTTGATGTCAAAACTACGAGAACGGCTGGCCGAGCGGATCCCTGTCGCGCGTGACGAGGTCAAGAAGATCCAGAAGGAGCACGGCGCGCAGGTGATCTCGCAGTGCACGATCGCGCAGGCCTACGGCGGGATGCGCGGCGTCAAGTCGCTGGTGTGCGACACGTCGGAAGTGCCGCCCGACAAGGGTCTGATCGTTCGCGGCACGCCGATCGGCCAGCTGACCGACAAGCTGCCCGAAGAGATTCTGTGGCTCCTCCTCACCGGCGACCAGCCGACGAAGGCCGAGCTCGAGGATCTCCAGGCCGACCTGCGCAAGCGGGCCACGGTGCCGGACTACGTGTGGGCCGTCCTCAAGGCGATGCCCGCCGACTCGCACCCGATGGCCATGCTGAACACCGCCATCCTGGTGATGGAGAAGGAATCGGTCTTCCGCCAGCGCTACGACGCCGGCATGAAGAAGGACGAGTACTGGGACGCGACGCTCGAGGACGCGCTGAACATCGTCGCCAAGCTCCCGGCGGTGGCGGCGGGCGTGTACCGGCTGCGCTTCAACAAGGGCCCGATCATCGCGTCCGACCCGAAGCTCGACTGGGGCGCCGACTACGTCCACATGCTGGGCATCCCGGACCCGACCGGCAAGTTCGCCAAGCTGATGCAGCTCTACCTGACGCTGCACTGCGACCACGAGAGCGGCAACGTCAGCGCGATGACCGGCCAGGTCGTGAACTCCGCGCTGTCGGACCTCTACTACTCGCTCTCGGCCGGCCTCGACGGCCTCGCGGGCCCGCTGCACGGCCTCGCGAACCAGGAGTGCCTGGCCTGGATCCTGGACACCAACAAGAAGTTCGGCGGCTCGCCCACCAGCGAGCAGCTGAAGCAGTACGCCGAGGAGACGCTGTCCTCCGGCCGCGTCGTGCCGGGCTACGGCCACGCCGTGCTCCGCGTGACCGACCCGCGCTTCGACGCCTTCCTGGCGTTCGGCAAGAAGCACTGCGCGGACGACCCGGTGTTCCAGACCGTGGCGAAGGTGTTCGACACGGTGCCCGACGTGCTCAAGCAGGTCAAGAAGATCAAGGACCCGTGGCCGAACGTCGACGCCGGCTCCGGCTCGCTCCTCTTCCACTTCGGGCTGACCGAGTTCCCGTACTACACGGTGCTCTTCAGCGTGTCGCGTGCGCTCGGCATCTGCTCGCAGGCGGTCATCGCCCGCGGCATGGGCCTGCCGATCACGCGGCCGAAGTCGGTCACGACCAAGTGGATCCAGTCGGAAATCGCCAAGGCGGTGGCGACCGCGTAGGGTCGCGCGTCACGGCGGGATTGGCGGGGGACCGGAGCCTGGCTCCGGTCCCCCGTTTCGTTTTGGAGGGCAGGGTCACGCCTTCGTGGCGCCGGGGGCGAGCGACTCCTTCACCCAGCCGTCGAGGCCGCCGGCCCGCACGAGCGCCTGCGCCACGGATCCGATGGGATCGATCGCGTACGTCTCGCCGCCGGCCCGCACGGCCGAGGCCGCGATGTCGATCTCGGCGTCGATCCCGGTGCGCACCGTGCGCCGGTCGGCGCCGAAGCGCGCCTTGAGCGCGCGGACCAGCGCCGGCGCCTCGATCACCAGCAGGCCGTTGTTGAGCGCGTTGCGCTTGTAGGTCTCGTTGAACGAGCCCGCCAGCACCGCCTGGATGCCGGCGTGCTTGAGCGCCGTCGCCGCCTGCTCGCGCGAGCTGCCCGTCCCGAAGTTGAAGCCGCCCACCAGCAGGTCGCCGGTGCGCACGAGCTGGCGGAAGCCGGGGTCGTAGTTCTCCATCACGACCGCCGCCTGGTCCGCCGGCGTCAGGTCGTCGCGGTAGGTGTACTTCCCCGCGTAGATGCCGTCGGTGTTCAGGTTGTCCTGCGGGCAGAAGAGCAGCCCGCCGGCCAGCCGCGGCGGCAGCCCGTCGAGAATCGCGACCGGCGCCCGCGCGGCCGCCGCAGTCTCGGCGACCTCGACCGTGCCGGCCGGCCCGTCGTCGCGCGCCGCGGCGCCCTCGGGCACGGCAATCCGCCCGGCGGCCGCCGAGGCGGCCACCACGGCCGGCGACGCCAGGTAGACCTGGGCGCTCGGCGCGCCCATGCGGCCCTTGAAGTTGCGGTTGGTGGCCGAGATGCCCACCTCGCCGTCGGCGAGCGTGCCCTGGCCCAGGCCGATGCAGGGGCCGCACCCGGGCGGCAGCGGCACCGCGCCGGCCGCGAGGAGCGCCGCCCAGTCGCCGCGCCGCTCGCTCTCGGCCTGGACCTCGCTGGACGCGGCCGCGACGTACAGCGTCACGCCCGGCGCGACGCGCCGGCCGGCGAGGACGCGGGCGGCCGCCGCGAGGTCGTCGGTCCGGCCGTTCACGCACGAGAGCAGGTACGCCTTCTGGATGGCGACGCCCTCCCGGTCGAGCGCGGCGGCCGGCCGCGCCACCCGCACGCTGTTGGGCCCCGACACGTACGGCTGCACGGTGGCGAGGTCGAGGGTGATCGTCCGCGCGCAGGCCGCACCGGCGTCCGCGCGGACGGGACCCGCGGCGAGCGCGTCCACCCGGGCGGCGGTCAGGCGCGGGTGGCCGTCGCGCACCCGGCCCCGCAGCCAGCCGATCGTGCGCTCGTCGACGGGGAACACGCCGGCGAGCGCGCCCCACTCGGTCGTCATGTTCGCGATCGTCAGGCGCTCCTCGATCGACAGGTGCGCCACGCCCTCGCCCGCGAACTCGAGCGCGTGGTTCAGGACCTGGTCCTCGTTGAACAGCGCGCAGAGCGTGATGATCACGTCCTTGCCGGTCGCGCCGGGCGCCAGCCGGCCGGCGAGCGTCACGCGCGCCACCGGCGGCACCTGCCACCACGTCCGCCCGGTCGCCCAGAGGGCGGCGGCGTCGCTGCGCACCACGGGCGTGCCCAGGCAGCCCAGGCCGCCGTACATGTTCGCGTGGCTGTCCGACGCGACGACGAGCGTGCCCGGCCAGGCGTAGCCCTCCTCGCACATGACCTGATGGCCGATGCCGCGGCCGGCGGGGTAGAAGTCGACCCCGTGCTGCCGCGCGAACGCCTCGATGCGCGCGTACTTGGCGAGGTTCGCCTCATCGCGGTTCTGGATGTCGTGGTCGAGCGCGAACACCGGCTGCCGGGGATCGGCGACGCGGTCCGCGCCGAGCGCGGCGAACTTCGGCATCACCGCGCTGGTGTTGTCGTGCGTCAGGACGTGCGCCGGTCGGATCGACACGTAGTCGCCGGTCCGCACGACGTGGCCGGCCTCGAGGCCCTCGGCGAAGCGCTGGGCTATCTTCTCGATCAGATTCTGCGACATGACCTGACTCCTGACGGCTGACCCCTGACGGCTGACCCCTGTCTAGTCTTCCGCTCCGTCGAGCGCCCGCACGAGGCCGGCATAGCGCCCCTCGACGCTGAAGCCGAGCTGGTAGAAGAACTGCGGCCGGAAGAAGCCGGTCGTGAGGGACCGGATCCCGGCCGTCTGCAGCCGCTTGCACAGCTCCTCGATGAGCGCCGCGGCGACGCCCTTCCGCTGGAACCGTTCGGCCACGACGATCTTGTCCATGTGCGCCGACCGCTCCTCGGGGTGCACCTCGTAGAACAGCCCGCCGAGCAGGCTGCCGCGCTCGTTCATGGCGACGAGGAAGCGGTGCTCCGGGCGGAACTGCACGGGCAGCTTGGCGGCCAGGAACAGGCGGTGGAGCTTGCCGACCTCCCGCGGGCTGAGCGCGTGCCGGACGAGCACGGGGTTGCCGTCGGCGTCGGCGAGCGTCACGACCATCTCGCTCTGCCGGATGCCGCCGGCGGCGTTCGCGACCAGCTCGGCCTCGTCCTCGGGCCGCAGGTACGGGTAGGAGAGGCGCGTCAGGAAGTAGTTCTCGGCCGGCGTCAGCTCGAGGTGCGCGCGCAGGTCGGCCACCGCGGCGCTCAGGTCCGCGGGCTGCAGCTGGCGCGCGCGCAGCCGCCGGATGATCTCCTCGATCCCCTCGGCGAGGCCGGGGCCGGCCGCGCGGAACACGGTTTCGCGGAAGAAGCGCGCGCGCGTCTCGGGCGACACCGCCTGCAGGCGCGGCAGGCCGTAGGTGACGTAGAGCTCCTGCAGCGTGGAGGCCTGGGCGTGGAGCGTGGCGTCGGCGTTGAGCCGCGCCCACCGCCGGAAGCGCTGCGCCGCGAAGAACAGGTGCCGCGGCAGGAAGCCCCGCCGCTCGACCGAGCCGAGGAAGCCCTCGGCGCACGCGCGCAGCTCCGGGTCCACGTCGGTCCCCTGTCCGTCGATGGCGGCGCGCAGCAGGGCGCTGCCCTCGTCCTCGCCGAGGATCTCCAGGACCGACGAGAGCGCGATGTCCCAGCCGACGAGGCCGGCGAGCCGCGGGTGCTCGCGCTCGACGGCGGCGACGAACCGCTCGCGGAACGAGTGGAGCAGCGCGAGCAGCGAGGTGAACGGCTCGCGCGCCGAGATCGACACGAGCCGCGGGCCGGTCTGGTAGTCGTGCATCGGCACGATGACGTTGGTCGGCGTCGGGTCGGCCACGACGAGGCGGCGGCCGGTGCGGTGCCAGAAGTCGACGTAGGTGCTGAGGGCGCTCCACGCCGCGTGCGGCCAGACGCCGGTGAACCGCTCCTCGTCCTGCGGCCGGCGCGACAGCCGGTTGAGCGCGCGGTCGAGCGTGTCGCCCGGAATGAACTCCTCGGTCCACAGGCCGTGCCGGAGCCAGTAGCCGCCGAAGTCCTCCACGAGCGGGCCGACGTCGCGCGCCTCGCCGCAGACGACGAGCCAGCCGATCTCCTCCTCGATCTCCGCCGCCGACAGCGCGCGGCTCAGGTTGATCGCGAGGTCGAACTGCTCGCGCACGCGCGTCTTCACCGCCACGCGGTAGACCGATTTGCCGTGGTCGGCGCCGAGCAGGCGGATCCACACGCCGCCCGGCAGGATGTCGCCCAGGCCGACCGTGGCGCGGTCGGAGAAGAGGAAGGCCGCCTCGGCGATGAGGGGCGTCTCCTTGATGGCGGCCAGGAGCCGGGTGCGCGCGTCCTCGTCCACCTCGTCGGCGAACGCGACGACGTCCTCCCAGCGGTACTCGAGGCCGGTCTCCGGGTCCACGGCGATGCGCGAGGGCGGCCCGAGCCACCGCCGGAAGCCGTCGGTGAGGCGGGCGAGCGCCTTCCTCGCGTGGGCGCGGGTGCGCGCCGACGGCGCGCGCATGGCGATGCGCGTCAGCACCACGCGCAGCGGCCGGTAGCGCGTCGGGTGGGCCGCGCCGTAGTCGGCGAGCAGCGTCAGGAGGTCGTCGGTCGTCTCGAACGACTCGGGCGCCTCGACCGCCGCGTGGCAGCGCGCCTCGGCCTCGTCGACGAACGCGTCGAGCCGCTCGGGCGACAGCCCGCGCTCGACGATCGCCGCCGAGGTCTCGGGGTCGAGCACCCGCACGGGCGAGGCGAGGAAGCGCCCGATGGTCTCGCGGTGGCGCGGCGGCGGTTCGCCGATCGCCAGCAGCTGGAACGCCCGGCGGACCACCACGGGCACGGCCGCGACGGCGGCGCGGCCGAGGATGCGGCGCGCGGCCTCGACGATCGGCCCTTCCTCCATGCCCAGCGCGGTCTCCAGCAGGCGCACGCCCAGCTGCGCGTCCGCCGGGTCGGGCGCCGCGGCCAGGAGCGCCGCGCGGTGGAGGTCCATCGCCGCGAGCGACTTGCGGCCGAGCGGCGCCGAGGCGGCTTCGCGGTCGGCGGGCGTGGGCTGGTACGGGCTCGCGCGCCGCAGCCAGTCGAGCTCGGCCGGCGCCCGGCGGCGCCCGTACCGCAGCTCGTCGTCGAGCGGCGCGAAGCGCACGAGCTGCTCGTTGCCGAGCCACAGCCGCGGCGTCGAGAGCAGGATCCCGAGGTCGACCGCGCGGCCGGCGTACCGGTAGACGGCCGAGCCGACCTGCACCTGGCCCGCGCGCTCGCCGCGGACGGTGAGCGAGGTGCGGACCGAGGCCAGCGTGATCTGGCCGCCCTCCACGCGCAGGTCCTGCGCCGTCACGCCCAGCGCCTGGAACAGCCAGTTCGGGAAGGTCACCTGCGCGCCGCCCACCGCGAACGTCGTCCGGCGGTAGAGCAGGCGGATCGTGTCGGCGAAGTTGCGCTCGATGACCTTGCGGCGAAAGGTGCCCTTCGGCGTCAGCTCGCCGTGGTCGGCCGAGAAGTCGCGGTCGATGACCGCGAAGTCCACGATGCGCTCGAACGGCGCC
Organism: uncultured Acidobacteriota bacterium; assembly: GCA_963812185.1. Taxonomy (GTDB): domain Bacteria; phylum Acidobacteriota; class Vicinamibacteria; order Vicinamibacterales; family JAHECP01; genus JAHECP01. Next base: position 1,994,794 of record CAWEUE010000003.1, on the reverse strand, counting down.
AGGAAGGAGTTGGCCGTGACGACGAGCGAGCGGAAGTGCGACTTGAGCTCCTGCGGGGCGAGGCTCGAGAGGTCGAGCGCCTTGAACTCCGGGTTGGGGAAGACCAGCGCGCTGTTGAACGGACGGTTGTCGCCGACGAGGAAGATGCGGCCGATCGACTCGAAGTCGCGGAAGAGGTTCTCGATCTTCTGCGGCGCGATCGTTTCCCCCTTCACGTTCTTGTAGATCTCCTTCTTGCGGTCGATGATGCGGTAGAAGCGGTCCGCGTCCTCCTCCATGAGGTCGCCCGTGTGGAACCAGCCGTCCTCGTCCCCGGCCGGGACCGGCCCGTCGTCGCCGAGGTAGCCCTCCAGGACGTAGGGGCCGCGGATGAGCATCTCCCCGCTGTCGGCGAGCCGGACCTCGATGCCCGGCAGCGCGCCGCCGAGCGACTCGTCGCGGTAGCGCCCGGGCGGCGTCATCGTGATGCCGCCGGTCGCCTCGGTCATGCCGAAGCCGCTCATGAGCTCCACGCCGTGGCGCTGGAGGACGCGGAAGATCTCCGGGTCGAGGTAGCCGGCCGCCGACAGCCCCCAGCGCAGGCGATCGCCGCAGAGCCGGCGCACCGCGGCGGCCACCTCGGCGTCGGACGCCGCCTCCACGTCCACCTCCTGCCGCAGCAGGTCGTAGAGCTGGATCCACTTCATCGGGATGCTGATGAAGATGCTCGGCTGCAGCTCCCGCATCTGGCGCACCAGCGTGTCGATCGCCGGGTTCTGGGCGAAACAGTAGGTCGCGCCCCAGAACACGCTGCCCTGCAGCTCCAGGAACCGGCCGAACGTGTGGAAGAGCGGCAGGTAGCAGAGCAGGACGTCCGACTCGCCGATCTCGGGCAGCGCCAGCGCCCGCGCGAAGCGCTTGAAGACCATGTTGCGGTGGGAGAAGCAGATGCCCTTCGGCGTGCCCGTGGTGCCCGACGTGTACATCACCGTGGCGAGGTCGCCGATCCGCACGCGGTGGCGCCGCTCGACGAGCGCGGCCGCCGGCACCCCCGCGGCCCGCTCGAGCAGCTGCTCGAAGGGCACGACGCCGCGCGCCGTGCCGGCGTCGGCGTCGAGCGCCACGATCAGGCCGAGGCCCGGCAGCTGGTCGCGGCACTTGAGCACTTTCTGCAGCTGCTCGCGCGAGGAGACGACGACCGTGCGGACGCGGGCGTGCGCCAGGATGTACGCGACGTCGGCGTCGGTCGCCGTCGCCGGAATCATCACGTTCAGCAGGCCGTGCGCGAGGCAGGCGAAGTCCACGAGCGCCACCTCGAGCCGGTTCTCGGACAGGATGGCCACCGGCGCGGCCTCGTCGCCGCCGGCGGCGACGAGGCCGCGCGCGACGAGGTCCACGCGCCCGGACACCTGGTGCCACGTGATCGACTGGGGGCCGCGCGGGCCCGGCACGCGGAACAGCGTCCGGCTGGCGTAGGCCGCGGCGCGCTCGGCGAAGAGCTCGCCGAAGGTGTAGTCGGACGCCTCGACGAGCGCGAGGATGCGCGCCGCCCAGGCGTCGGTGGCGCCCGCCGCGGCGAAGCGCCGGAGGAGCGGCGAGCGCCGCAGCACGTCCAGCAGCTCCCAGACGCGCGCGCGCGCCTCGACGGGCGGCGCCGGGCCCGCCGCGGCCAGCCAATCCAGGTGCCGGCGGGCCAGCGCGTCGAGCGCGTCGAGCGACACGCCCGCGAGGAGCGCATCGCCCTCGCGCCGATCCGCCAGCAGCAGCACGGCCGCCTCATCGAGCGTCGCCGCTTCGTCGCCGGGCGCGGCCGCCGCGGCGGCGAGCGTCTCGTCCAGCTGCCGCACCGCCTCGGCGTCGGGGGCGCGGCGCAGGCGATCGACGAGGTCGGCCACGGTCTCGGTGGGACGTGCGTCCATGGCCTCCATGCTATCGCAGCGGCGGCCGGCCCGGGCAGCCCGGCGGGTGGCGGGGCGCGGCCGGTGTACACTGACACGCGCGCGAAAACGGACAAGGGACCCATGCCGACAGGCGACGAACGGCTTCCGGGCAAGCTCAGCCACGAGGGCGACGCGCCCGAGATCTCGATGCTCAGGGAGGCGTTTGCCCACGCCGCGGTGGGCCTGGCGCTGGCCGTCGGCGAGGAGCCCCGCCTCTCCCTGGTGAATCCGGCGCTGGCGGCGATGTACGGGCGCCCGATCGACGCGCTGGTCGGGGCGCCCATCGAGACGCTGTTCGCGCCCGAGGCGCGCGACGGCGTGCCGGGCTTCATCCGGCGCGTGAAGGAGGAGGGGCAGGCCAGCTTCGAGACGACGCAGATCCGGGGCGACGGCACGCGGTTTCCCGTGCTCCTGCACGTGGCCGGCGTGCGCGACGCGTCGGGCGCGCTCCTGTTCCGCGTCTCCACCGTCATCGACCTGACAGCCGAGCGCCAGGCGCAGCGGGCGATCGCGGAGAGCGAGGGCCGGTACCGCACCCTCTACGCGTCGATGCGCGAGGGCGTGGCCCTGCACGAGCTGGTGCGCGACGCCGAGGGCCGGGCCGTGGACTATCGCATCCTCGACGTGAACCCGGCCTTTCACCGGCACACGGGGCTCGAGCCCGCGAGCGTGATCGGGCGGCTGGCGTCTGAGGCGTACGGCGCACGGTCGCCCTACCTCGACGTCTACAGCCACGTGGCCGAGTCGGGGGAGCCGGTGTCGTTCGAGATGGCGTTCGAGCCCCTCGGCCGCACGTTCCAGGTGTCGGCGTTCCAGACCGCGCCGGACTGCTTCGCCACGGTGTTCGAGGACGTGACCGACCAGCGCCAGCTCGAGGAGCAGTTCCGGCAGGCCCAGAAGATGGAGGCCATCGGCCGGCTCGCGGGCGGCATCGCGCACGACTTCAACAACCTGCTGACCGCCATCCTCGGCTACGCGGAGCTGCTGCTCGAGGAGCAACTGCCCGACGCCGTCCGGACCGACGTGCTCGAGATCCGCAAGGCGGGGGAGTCGGCGGCGGGACTGACGCGACAGCTGCTCGCCTTCAGCCGCAAGCAGGTGCTGCGCCCCAGGCTCATCGTCCTCAACGACGTCGTGCGCGAGATCGACGCCATGCTGCGGCGCGTCATCGGGGAGGACGTGACGCTGGTCTCCATCCCGGCGCCGGGGCTGTGGCCGGTCGCCGCCGATCCGGGTCAGATGCAGCAGGTGCTGCTCAACCTCGCCGTGAACGCGCGCGACGCCATGCCGTCGGGCGGCTCGCTGATCGTCGAGGCGGCCAACCTCTCGGTCGGCCCCGCCGCCGCCGCCGGCGCGCCGCCGCCCGGCGAATACGTGTCGCTCACCGTGAGCGACACGGGCACCGGCATGCCGCCCGAGGTGAAGGCGCGGCTCTTCGAGCCCTTCTTCACGACCAAGGAGTCGGGCAAGGGGACGGGCCTCGGCCTGTCCACGGTCTACGGCATCGTGAAGCAGAGCGGCGGGCACCTCATGGTGCAGAGCGAGGAGGGACGCGGCACCACGTTCCGCATGCTCCTCCCGCGCGCGGCCGACGTGGCGGCCGACGACGACGGCGCCGCCCCCAGCTCGACCGCCGGCACCGAGACGGTGCTCGTCGTGGAGGACCAGGCGCCCGTGCGGGCCTTCATCGCGAGGGTGCTGATCGGGATCGGGTATCGCGTGCTCGAGGCCGCCGACGCGGCCGAGGCCGAGGCGCTGGCCGCCGGTCTCGAGGGGCATCTCGACCTGCTGCTGACGGACGTGCGGCTCGGCGTGGTGAACGGTCCCGAGCTGGCGCAGCGTCTGGTGGCCCAGCGGCCGGACCTCGCCGTGCTCTACATTTCGGGCTACGCCGACCAGGCCACGATGCTCGGCGTCATGAGCAGCCGGATCGCGTTCCTGCACAAGCCGTTCACGCCGGAAGCGCTCGCGCAGAAGGTGCGCCTGGCCATCGACGGCGGCAACCGGAGCCGGTTGGAACCGATGTGACGGCCGGTGGCCGTCCGATCCCTCCATGCCGAACCGACTGACCCTCAACGCGCCCGTGCTGGCTGCCGCGGCGCTCGTGTCGGCCGCGCTGGTCGCGGTCGGCTGGGTGGACTACCGCGCCACGCGGCAGGGCCTGCTCGAGCTGCTCCGCGACCAGGCGGTGTCGCTCCGCGCGACGGTCACCGCCGCGGTCCGCGTGAACCAGCTGGCGGGCGCCCAGGCCGAGCAGGACCTGGCCTCCCGCCTGCTGGACAACGCGCGGCTGCTGGCCGAGCTGGACCGCCGGGGCGGGTTGGACCAGGCCACGCTCGACGCCCTGGCGCGCGACAACGGCCTGTTCCGCGTCACGGTCTTCGACGCCCGGGGCGTGCGCCAGCGCGGAAGCGGCGGCCCGCGCGGCTTCGGCTTCGGCGGGTCCCGCGTGGGGCCGGGCGGCGGTCTCGGCCCCGGCCCCGGCCCCGGCGCGGGCGGCGGGCGCCTGCTCGACCAGCTGCTCGCCGGCGCCGAGCGGGAGGCCGTCAGCGGCATGCACGCCGCGCGTGGCTCCGGCGGCGAGACCCGCGTGGCGGCGGGCGTGCGCCGGGCCGGCGGCGGCGCCATCATCGTGAACGCCGACGCCACGGCCGTGGCCCGCCTCCAGCGCCCCTTCTCGCTCGACACGCTGCTCGGCGACATGGCGGCGAGCACCGACGAGCTCGTCTACGTCGCGTTGACCGCCGGCTCGCTGCGCCTGGTGCACGGCGTGGACGAGGCGGCGCTGCCCGATCTCGGCCCCGCGCCCGCCGGCGGCGCCGCGCGCGAGCGCGAGGCGGTCGTCGGCGGCGTGCCGGTGCTCGACCTCGCGGGCCCGCTGCCGGTCGAGGGCTTCGACGACGCGACGCTCCGGCTGGGCCTGCGGCTCGACGGCGTGCGGCGCGCCGAGCGGCAGACGCTCGTCCGCCTGTTCGGATCGCTGTCGATGGCGCTGGTGCTGACCCTGGTGGCCATCGGCTTCCTCGGCCTCCGCCGCGAGTACGGCGCGCTCAGCGAGCGGCACCAGGCCGCGCAGGAAGCGCTGCGGCGGCGCGACCGGCTGACGGCGATGGGCGAGCTGGCGTCCACGGTCGCGCACGAGGTGCGCAACCCGCTGAACGGGATCGCGATGGCGGCGCGGCGGCTGGCGCGCGAGTTCACGCCGCCGCCGGGCGCGGAGCCCGACGCCGAGCTGGGGGAGCTCGTCGGCGTGATCGAGAGCGAGGCCCGCCGCATCAACGCCATCGTGCAGCAGTTCCTCGAGTTCGCGCGCCCGCCGGCGCTGGCGCGGCGCGCGGTGGATCTGGCGGCGTTCGTCGAGGACGCGGTGGAGCCCGACCGGCCGCTGGCCGTCGCGCGCGGCGTGACGCTGGAGGTCGACGCGCCGGGGGTGGGCGAGGCGAGCCTCGACCCCGACCAGTTCCGCCAGGTGCTCGCCAACCTCGTGCGCAACGCGATCGAAGCGACGCCGTCCGGCGGCCGCGTGCGCGTCGCCGCGCGCCGCGAGGGACGCGGCCACTTCATCGAGGTGGCCGACACCGGCGAGGGCATCGCGCCCGAGCACCTGCCGCGCGTCTTCGATTCTCTACTTCACCACCAAGCCGCAGGGGACCGGCGTCGGCCTCGCGGTGGCCCACCAGATGGTCAGCGCGCACGGCGGGACGATGGACGTGCGCTCGACGCCCGGCGCCGGCACCCGCATGACGATCCACCTGCCGCCGGAGGACGGGGCCGACCGTGCCTGAACGCGTGATCCTGATCGTCGACGACGAGGAGACCCAGCGCAAGGTGCTGGCGGGCTTCCTGCGCAAGCGGGGCTTCGAGGCGGTGCAGGCGGCGAGCGCCGAGGCCGCGGTCGCGGAGGCTTCGTCCCGCACGATCGACCTCGTGCTGACGGACCTGCGCATGCCCGGGCGCACGGGGATCGACCTGGTGGACGACCTGCGCCGCGTCAACCCCGAGGTGCCGGTGATCGTCATGACGGCCTTCGGCACCGTGGCGACCGCCGTCGAGGCGATGAAGCGGGGCGCGGCCGACTACCTCACCAAGCCGATCGACCTCGACGAGCTCGAGGTGCTGATCGCCCGCACGCTGGAGCGCCGGGCGCTCGTGTCCGAGAACGCCGAGCTGCGCCGCCAGGTCGAGAGCCGGTACCGGCTCGAGGGGCTCGAGACCGCCAACGCGCGCATGCAGCAGGCGATCAACGTGGCGGCGCGCGCGGCCGAGAGCCGCGCCACCATCCTGATCCGCGGCGAGAGCGGCACGGGCAAGGAGCTGCTGGCGCGGGCGATTCACTACGCGAGCCCGCGGGCGCGCCGGCCGCTCGTCGCGGTCAACGTCGCGGCGCTGCCCGAGACGCTCCTCGAGTCGGAGCTCTTCGGCCACGAGCGCGGCGCGTTCACCGGCGCCGACCGCGAGCGGCGCGGGCGCTTCGAGCTGGCCGACGGCGGCACGCTCTTCCTCGACGAGATCGGCGACCTGCCGCGCAGCCTGCAGGTCAAGCTGCTGCGCGTGCTGCAGGAGCAGACCGTCGAGCGCGTGGGCGCGAGCCGCGTCATCACGGTGGACGTCCGCATCATCGCCGCGACCCACCGCGATCTCGAGGCCCTCATCCGCGCCGGCGAGTTCCGCGAGGACCTGTACTATCGCCTCAACGTCGTCTCGATCGACCTGCCGCCGCTGCGCGACCGGCGCGAAGACGTGCCGCTGCTCGTCGATCACTTCCTCCGCCGCTTCGCGGGGGAGCGCACGCCGCCTCTCACCGGGGTTTCGCGCGAGGCGCTGGACCTCCTCCTCAAGTACCCGTACCCCGGCAACGTCCGCGAGCTCGAGAACCTGATCCATCGGGCGGTCGTGCTGGCGCGCGGATCGCTGGTGACCACGGCCGACCTGCCCGCGCCGGTCGCCGACGCCGCGCCGGAGACCGACGCCGGCGCCGGCACGTTCGTGGAGCGCGTCACGCGCTTCGAGCGCCAGCTGATCGTGGACGCGCTCGGACGCGCGGGCGGCGTGCAGACGCAGGCGGCGCGGCTGCTCGGCATGAGCGAGCGGCACCTGCGCTACAAGCTCAAGAAGTACGGCCTATAGAGCCCGCCGCGGCGGGCCCGGGACGCGACCATGGCACCCGAGCTGCGAGAGATTGCCGGCCTCGTCGTCGCGGCGCTCGGCGGCGCCGCCATCGGCCTCGAACGCGAGTGGTCCGGCCACGCGGAGGGGCCGCACGCGCGGTTCGCGGGCCTGCGGACGCTCACCCTGCTCGGCGGCTACGCGGGGATCGTCGGCTGGTTCTGGGCGGCCGGCGCCATGCCGCTCGCCGTCGTCCTGGCGGCGGGCGCGGCGGCGTTGATCGTGGCGCTGTCCTACGCGGCGGCCGTGCACGGCGAGGTCACGGGCACGACCGACGTCGCCGCGCTGGTGGTGCTCGGCGCCGGGCTGCTGTCGGGCGCGGGCCACCTGGCCGTCGCGAGCGGCATCTTCGCGGCGGCCACGCTGGTGCTCGTGGAGAAATCGCGGCTCCACGGCTTCGTCGCGCGCATCGACGACACCAGCCTGCGCGCCGGCGTCCGGTTCGGCGTGATGGCGATTGTCGTCCTGCCCCTGCTGCCAGTCGGACCGTACGGGCCGCTCGGCGGCGTCCGGCCGCGCGAGCTGTGGGCGGTCGTCCTCTTCTTCACGGGCATCAGCTTCGCGGGCTTCCTGGCGCGGCGCGTGCTCGGACCCCGCTACGGCTACGCGACGACGGGGCTGCTCGGCGGGCTGGTGTCGTCGACCAGCGTGACGTTCACCTTCGCCGGCGTGAGCCGCGGCGAGCGCGGGTTCGGCCGGTCGCTCGCCGCGGGCGTGCTCGCCGCCAACGCCGTGCTCTTCCTCCGCGTGCTCGTGATCCTGGCCGTGCTGGGCCCGGGCCTGGCCGCCGCCGTCGCGCCGTACTTCGTCGGACCCTTCGTGGTGGCCGCCGTGGGCAGTCTCCTCTGCCTGAGGTGGCAGGAGAACCGCGGCCCCGACGTCCGCGTGGTGGCCAACCCGCTGCAGTTCTCGATGGCGCTCAAGATGGTGCTGGTGTTCCAGCTGGTGCTCTTCGGCGTGTTCGTGGCGAACGAGTTCTACGGGAGCCTGGGCGTCCAGGTGTCGGGCGCCGTCGTCGGCTTCGTGGACGTGGACCCGCTGCTGCTGTCGATGGCGCACTCGACCGGCGGCGTGACGATGGCGCTGGCGGCCCGGACGGTCGTGATCGGCGTGCTGTCGAACACCGCGCTGAAGCTGCTGATCGCGGCGTTCATGGGCCGCGGCCGCTTCCGGTGGTTCACCGTCGGCGGGCTGGCGGCACTCGGAGGGGCGCTCGGCGTGTCGCTGTGGATGCTCCCGTGAGCCGCGCACGAAGGCACCGTGGTGAGCGTGTCTCCGTTCATTCTTCGAGCGACACCGGCGACTCGAACCCCTCGGGTTTCACGGTGAGGACGGAACAGGGCAGCGCGCCGAGCACGCGCTCCGCGGTGTTCCCCATGATGAACCCGCGGATGCCGGTGCGTGCCACCGTGCCCATCACCACCAGGGCCGCCTTCTCCTCGCCGGCGATCTCGGGAATGCGCGTGCCCGGCTCGCCGCGTTCGAGCCGCACCTGCGCGTGGGCCCGCTCGAGCCGCCGCTTGAACGGTTCGAGCAGCGCGTCAAGGTCCGCCTGCGCGGTGTCCCGCGCGGCGTTCACGTAGGCCTCGACGTCCGGCGGGTCCGCGAGCGGCGCCAGCAGCTCCTGCCCGAAGGCGTTCCACACGTGCAGCACGACGAGCTCGTGCGACTCCTGCTCGACGAGCCAGAGCGCCGTCTCGAGAATCGCCCGGTTCAGCGTCTGCTCGGTCTCGTCCTCGGGGTTGGGGTTCACGGCCGCCACCACGCGTCCGCCCGGCTGCCGGTCGGGGCCGACGAGCCAGACGGGGCAGGGGCACTTCCGGAGCAGCTGCATCTCCACCGCGTCGAACAGCGGGCGCGGGTGGCGCTCGTCCAGGGAGGCGTGCGCTCGCAGGACGACGTCGTGGCGGTTCCGCAGCACGGCGCGCACGATTCGATCGCCGGCTGACCGACCCGCACCTCGGTCTGCATGGCGACCGGCGGACCGAGCGCCCCGCGCGTGCGCTCGGCCAGGGCCTTCAGCCGCTCCGTGCGCTCGGTGACGAGCAGCGTCTGCAGGTCCTCGGGGAGGAACACCCGGGCGTGCCGGGGGACGTCTGGCACGACATCGATCAGCGTGAGCGACGCGCCCGTGCGCCGGGCCAGGTCGAGCCCCCGTCCGAGCGCCGGGTGCGCCGCCGCCATGACGTCCACGTGCACGAGAATCCGACGGAAGCTCTCAATCATGTGCGATCATCCTCCCGCCAAGTCCCACCACATCCTCGCCGCGATGAGCAGGATGACGATCCCGAACAGCCGCGTGAGCACCGCGACGGGCAGCCGCCGGTTGACGCGCGTGCCGAGGTACGCGCCCGGCAGCGCGCCGACGATGAGCGCCAGCGCCAGGAGCCACTCGACCTGTCCGCCGATGGCCTTGCCCATGGCGCCCGTGATGCCGCTGCCCGCCACGATCGCCAGCGCGGTGCCGACGGCCACGCGCACCGGGATGCGAAGCACGAACACCATGATGGGGATGAGCAGCAGCCCGCCGCCGCCGCCCACCATGCCGACCAGCAGGCCGACCGCGCTGCCGATCACCACCGCCACCGTGCGGTTGTAGGACACCGCGCCGTCGGTCGGCACGGCGGCGATCGTCCGCCGGCCGAACAGCATGGTGAACCCGGCCATCGTCGCGAGAGAGGCGAACACGCCGCTCAGCAGCGCGGCGTGGGTGACGGCCGACACGAGGCCGCCGATGAACGAGCCGGTCGCCACCGCGCCGCCCAGCGTGAGCGCGAGCCGCACGTCGAGGTGGCCGCCCCGCCGGTGGGCCAGCATGGCCACCGTGCTCGACGCGGCGACCTGCACCATCGTGACGCCGGACGCGGCGTGGATGTCGAGGGCCGGCTGGCCGAACTGGGCCGGCGCGTAGATGAGGAGCGGGATGATGAAGATCGCGCCGCCGGTGCCCACCAGTCCGGCGACGAATGCGCCGACGAGGCCCACGGAAACCAGGACGGCGAGCCGCGGCGACTGCGCGGCCATCAGGACGAGCGCGGCGAGCCAGGCGGCGAAGAGCGCCGGCGCGGGGCCCGACACCGAGTCGAGCAGCCGGTCCAGCTGGACGCCGAACGAGCGCCGGCGGCGCCGCTCCGGTGGCGCGGTGTCGGGCCGCCGGTCTGGCGCGTCAGCGGACGGAAGATCGGGCATGGGCACGTCGTGGCGCCGCGGTGCCCGCGGGTGGCGGCGGGGACCGGCGGACGCCCCGACAGCGTACCTGAAACGCGCGGGTTACGACAGGCCCTTCCCGGAGCCCGCCGGCTGGCGCGCGGGCGCTGCGGTGAGGGACGTGTGGGCGGCCGCTCCGGCCACGGCGGCGAGCTGGGGCTCGGCGTGCGGCGCGCGCGCCCCCGTGTGCAGCAGCGACCGCGTGGCGCGCGCGCGGCGCGTCCAGTGGTCGGAGAGCGCCGGCAGCAGGTCGCGGTTGCGCTCGTGCCGTGTCTCCCAGCGCCGCGCCTCGGTGGCGAGCCACTCGAGCATGCCCGCGGTGCGGCGCTCGATGAGCTCGGCGAGCGCCGCGGCCAGCGTGCCCTCGGGCGCCGGTGTCTGCAGCGCGTCGGCCGCGCGCCGGACGTCGACCGGCACCAGGATCAGCCCGCAGCGGGCCGGCGCCGACAGGTGCGCGACGAGCGCGTGGACGTCGTCCTGCGGCGGATTGGCGAGGGCGTTCAGATCGGCCAGGAACCCGGGCACCGCGTTCGGCGGGCCGACCGTCCAGGCCTCGCGCGTCGCCGCCTGCCAGAGCAGCTGCGACCAGCGCCGGTACACGCGCGGCGCGATCAGATCGACCTTCGTGAGGTACGCGGGCAGCCAGGTCAGCAGGTGCTCCCACAGGACCGTCTTGCGAAGACGGCCGACCGCGTGGCGCCGCGCGTCGTCGGTCTCGCGCGCCTGCATCTCGACGAGATCCGCGTAGAACGTCACCAGATGGCCGAGGTGGTCGGGCTCGGCGGGCGGCGTGGCGCCGGTCGCCCGCCAGTAGCTCGCCATGCGCTCGCAGATCGCGTCGGCGCGCGCGCCGTCCGCGCTCAGGTAGCGCGACGCGTGCGGCGGCAGCTGCGCCTCGAACAGCAGGGCGTGCTCGGTGGCCGTCGGGCGGGCAGGCAGCTCGATCAGCGCGGCCAGCCGGGTGACCGCGGTGTCCGGCTTTTCGATGACGGCGCCGAGCGCTCGTAGCAGTTCCATGTCCGAACCCCCGCGCTGGCCGACCCCGGAGACGAGCCCCGCCGCCGGTGCCGGCCGGGGGGGGCCGACATCCGAACGGAGCAACAGGCGTGCCGCGGGGATCGGCGCAAAGAGCCTGAAAAGAGGCACTTTCGGGCGGTAATTGACAGGATCTCGCAGCGGAACACGCCCGTTCTGACGAGATCCCGGCACGGCGGGAACCCGGGCCCGGCCGCCAGCCGGGCCCCTGCGGCCGGCTACTTCACGGTCAGCTCGTCGTCGACGCGCGACACGCCGCGGATGTCGCGCGCGAGCTCCACGGCGTGGTCGTGCGCGATCGGCCCGACCGTGCCGGTCAGCGTGACGACGCCGTGCGAGACCGAGACGTGCACCGACGGCGGCTGGACGTGGGTGTCGAGCGCGAGCAGGACCCTCACCTGGCTCGCGATCGCCGGGTCGCTGGTGAGCAGGGCGTCCGCCTCGGCGTTCTCGCCAGAGCCGGCCGCGCGCGCGTGCGCACCGCCCGTGCCCGCGATCCGCAGCATGTCGACCACGCCCGTCACGCCATCGGTGGCGTGCGCGATCGCGACGGCCTTGTTTCGCGCGGCGGCGTCGGGCACGGTGCCGATCAGGCTGACGAGCCCGTGCCGGGTCGAGATCGTGATGTCCTGCGTCTTGAGATGGTGGTCGAGAAAGTACTCCGCCTCGATCTTCGTCGTCACCCAGCGATCCGACAGTCTCCCGGTGGCCGTGCGCGGGGCGGCGAGCGCGGGCGCGGCGGCGAGTGCCGACACGACCGCCGACAGTGCGAGCGTGCGTGTGAACCGGACCATCGACTGTCCCTCCTCGTGAAGATGTCGTGGTGGCCGTGACATCAGGAAGGGGAGCAACCCGCGTACCGGGCGGCGCCGCCCGTCGCCGGCGCGCGGTGGTGCGTTTCGCGGGCGTTCCGCGCGCGCCGTGTCGTGGCGTCCCTGCCGAGGGAGGCAATTCGCCCCGAGCGGCGGCGCGTGAGACGGCCAACAGCGGATCGGACGCGCGCCGGCGTAACCGCCTGACGACGCCGGGGATCCGCGCGCCCCCGGTAGACCCCGACACGCGCGAGGTGTTGCAGATCTGGTGCAGCGTTCTTGTGGCGTCCCCCTTGCAGTCGCAAAGGATGCACGCGACATCACGAACGCCCGGCCGCCGAACGGCGCCCGCGCACGCCGCCGAGGCGATTCGGGTGCGCGCGACACAGACGTCAAGGAGAACGCACATGAGATACGCACTGGTCACGCTGGCAGCCGCCGCGTGCGTGGCGGTGGGTGGCGTCGCGCAGGCGTCGCCTCGCGTCACGCCGCTGCTGCACCAGACGCACATGGTGAGCCACACGTTCACGGGCCGCATCGAGGCCATCAACTACAACAAGGACACCTTCACCGTCCGGAACGACCACGACGGCAAGGTGCAGGAGAGGGAGTTCCGGATCGAGCCCGGCACCTGGGTCAAGCTCAACGGGCAGTACACCGTGCTCGGGGATCTCGAACCGCACGACCGGGTCAGTGTGACCTACCTCGCGCCCAGGAAGCGCGGATAGCGCCTGCCTCCTTCGACCCTTCGCGGCGGGCGCGCCCACGCCCGCGCCCGCGCGGAGGGCGAGCGTCCGGTGCCGCGCTCTCTCCCGCTCGCCGCGGCCGCAGTCCCATTTGACCGTGATTTCCCCCGTTCCGTGAGCGTTCCGCGGGCCTTCCGTGGGCATTCCGTAGGCATTCTGTTCAACGGCTGTGTCGTGGCGGCTCTGCACACGAGGCATTTCGCCACGCGCCCGCCGCGTCGCGCGGCCGCGTGCGGCCGCGCGGACGTGCCGCACAAGTGACTGCCCGGCCTGGAGATCGCAGGCCCGCAGCACGGCCGCGGCTGACGGCCGCGGCCGTGGCGTCAATCTTGCTCCCTCGATTTGCTGGAAGGCCGGACACGGAATCCGGCCGGGCCGGCCGACAGACGCCGCACCCGGACCGCTCGACGTGCCGGCGAAGCAAGAAGCAAGGAGAAGGCAATGAGATACGCATTGGTCACCGTGGCAGCGGCCGCGTGCCTCGCGTTCGGGGCCGTCGCGCAGGCGTCGCCACACGTGACGCCGCAGCTGCGGCAGTCGCACATGCAGGACATGACGTTCACCGGGCACGTCGAGTCCATGAACTTCAAGAACGACACCTTCGTCGTGCGCAAGGTCGTGGACGGCCGGCTGCAGGAGAAGGAGTTCAAGATGGATCCGGACACGCGGGTGAAGATCGACGGCATGTGGGTCGCCCCGTTCCAGCTCCAGAGGTACGACCGGGTGACGGTCACCTACCTCGCGCCTCGATAGTCCGCTCGTCGTCGGAGGCACGCTGCGGGCGCCCCCAACGCCCACGCCCGCAGCGGCACTGACCCCCGCATCGTCTTTCCCTCCCACGCCAAGGCTCCACTCCGCTCGCATCTGTTCCTGCGGTCGACCAGATGGTCGATCTCCTCGACGAGTTGGGCGCGAGCAGCGGCCAGGCCCGCCCCGACCCGCCGGGCGGCATTCGAGCCAAGTCACTTGATTCACATACGTTACGGGATCGACTCGGAGCTGGCCCGGGCTGGCCTGGCGCTTGCCCTTCAAGAGGACAAGGTGGTCCTCAGGAGGTTGAACCATGAAGCGAGCACTCATCCTGGCATTTGCGGCGGTGTTGGTCACTGCGGCGACTGTTTTGGCGCAGACGCCGGCGCCCGCCGCGCCGGCCGCTCCGCAGGTCGCGCCGGCGGCGCAGGCGACCGTCGGTCCGAACTTCGTGGACGCGGACGGCGACGGCATCTGCGATCTGCGTCAGGCGCGCGGGGCGCAGGGCACGTCGGCCCGCGGGCGGCGCGCCGGCCGCGGCGGCTACGGGCCGGGCAACGGCACCGGCAACCAGGGCGTCGGCCCGCGCGACGGCACGGGCTTCGGCGCGACGGCGGGCGCGGTGTCCGGCACCGGCACGGGCGTCTGCGACGGCACCGGTCCAAAGGGGCGCGGCCGCCGCGGCGGACGGGGCTAGCGACGGAATGCGCCACGGAATGACCACGGAAATCAACGCGGAATGAGCCACGGAAAGCGGAAGAGGAGCTTCGATTATGGTGGCACTGAAGAGTGACCGCTTCGCGGGGCGGGACCGCGTCACACGCCGTCCGTTTCCGTGGCGATTTCCGTGGCTTCTTTCCGTGGTCCTTCCGTGGTCGTTGTCGTGTCTGTTCCTCACCGCCACGCCGGCCTCGGCGCAGCCCTCCGTCGATCTCACGCTCGGCAGCTCGATCGACGCGGCGGGCGCCTCGCTGGTGGATCGCGAGGGCGGTCAGGTCACCTCCGGCGGCCTGGCGGCGGAGTACCGGCTGAACGAGGAGCGCGTGCGGCTCTTCTACGATCTCGATGCGGGCACCTACAGCACGCCCGGCGACTGGCGCTACTTCGTGCACGACGCGGGCACGGTGGTGCGCCTCGGCGGGCCGTCGCGGCGGCTCTTCCTGGGCGGCGGCGCGGCCTGGCGCCTGAACGGCGACGCCTGGGGGGGGACGGACTTCCGGGATCTCCATGCGATGGCGAACGTCGAGCTGCGGCCGTCGCCCACGGCCGCCTGGCGGTTCGGCTATCGCGTCGACGTGCGGCGCTTCCCCGATCTGGGCGAGCTGGACCAGACCGAGCACGACGGCTTCGCGAGCGGGCTCGTCAACCTGCCCTCGCGCACGACGCTCGTCGGCGAGGTGCACGTGGGCCGCAAGACGTACGACGGCGGGGCGTTGAGCGGCGAGGCGGTGTCCGGCGCGGACTTCATCGGGGCGCCAGGCCGCGGCCGCGCGGCGGGCCGGCGCGTCGCCGTCGTCGCGCCGCCGGCCGTGTCAGGGCGCGCCGGCCAGGGGCCGCGCGCCGGACAGGTCACGTGGCTGGCCCGCGTGGCGCAGTCGCTCGACGACCTCACCGGGCTCTCGGTGCAGTACAGCCGGCGGCACACGTTCGGCGACCTGGCGCCCGCGATTGTCGAGACGCCCGCGCTCTTCTTCGACGACGGGGTGTACGACGATTGGTTCGCGAGCCATCGGTCGGCGGTGGATCTGACGCTCAAGCACGCGTTCGCCCGCGGCGACGACCTGCGGGGCTGGGCGTCGTGGGCGCGCAAGACCTACACGGCGACGCTCGCGCTCGATCTCGCCGGCGAGCCGCTCGCCGGCGACCCGCTCCGGCGCGACCGGCTGTTCCGGGCGGGCGCCGACTGGACGCTGCCCGTCGCCCCGTCCCGCACGGGCGCCGTGGCGCTCGACCTCGTGCTGCACTACACGTACACGCACCACGAGTCGAACGACTTCCTCTACCGCTATCGGTCTCACTTGGGTGGGATTGCGTTCACTGTGGGGTTCTGACGATTGTCCGTTCGGGGGTTCGGCGGTTCTCGGGTTCACGAGTTCTCACGGTTCGCCCGAGCCGCCGAACCGGCAACCAGCGCCTGAGCACCCGCGAACCTGCGAACCAGGAACTCCCGAACCCGCGAACTCGAACCCTCTTCTCGAGTCCCGTTACCGCGCGACGCGGGACATCACGTCGAGCAGCTCCAGGTACGCGTCCTTCATCGTCTCGACGGTGCGGGCGAGGGCCGGCTCGTCCCGCGCGGCGATGAGGCGTGCGAGGTCGTCCTGGGCGGCGACCGACCGGGCGGCGGCCGCCTGCCAGCCCTCGGCGCCGGCGAGCGGGCCGGCCTCGCGGACGAGCGTGGCCCACCGGCTCCGGGCGTGCGCGAGATCCTGCGTCATCTCGGCGTAGTCGGCGTCGCCGAGGACGATCTCGTTGTACATGGACGCCCGCATGTGCAGGCGCTCCATCGACTCGTGGTACTCGGTGAGCCGGTCGTCGAACGTCACGAGGGCGTGGCGGGCGCGCAGCCTGTACAGCGCCAGCCGCACGCCCTCGATCTCCCGGTGGGCGTCGTGGACGTTGCGGTCGCGCACGAGCGCTTCGGCGCGCGTGACGGCGCGGTCGATGTTCGCGAAGAGGTCGCTCCAGGCGGGGTCTTCGACGAGGGCGCGCCGGGCGGAGGCCCGGGCGGCCGTGGCGGCCGCCCAGCGGGTCCGGAAGACGACGAGGTGGCGCTGGGTCGACTCCGCGTCGCCGCGGGCGCTCGCCGCCAGGGCACCGTAGTAGGGCGCCATGGCGGCGACGACCGCGTGGTCGAAGTCGGCGGCGGGCCGTCCCCACGCAGGCCGCCAGGAGGACGGACGCCGCCACGGCGACGGGCACGGCCCGCATCGGCTGGCCTCCCTCAGGCGCGGCTGAGGCGCCAGGTCTGCAGCACGCGCATGTAGTTGCCGCGCTCGAACGCCTCGGGGTCGGGGCAGCGCTCGAGGCTCATGCTGCCCTGCGCCTGTCGCAGCGACTCGTACTCGTGGTCCTCGAGCCACCGCGCGAGCTCGTCGCGCACGAGGCTCAGGTGTTCGGGTCCGTGGTGGAGGAGCGCGGCGACGATCTGGACCGCGTGCGCGCCGGCCATGACGGCCTTGAGCGCGTCGAGCGACGTGTGCACGCCGCCGGTCGCGGCGAGCGACGCCTTGATCCGGCCCGACAGGATGGCGAGGGCGCGCACCCGCAGCAGCAGGTCGTTGGAGGTCGACAGGCTCAGCCGCGGCACCGCCTCGAGCGTCTCGGGGTCGATGTCGGGCTGGTAGAACCGGTTGAACAGCACGAGGCCGGCGGCGCCGAGGCCGTCGAGCGCGGTGGCCAGGTGCGGCAGCGACGAGAAGAACGGCGACAGCTTCACCGCCACCGGGATGGTCACGGCGTCCTTCACGACGCGGACCACTTCGAGCAGGCGGCGTTCGACCTCGGCGCCGCTCTCCTTCGGGTCGGTGGCCACGTGGTAGAAGTTGAGCTCCAGCGCGTCCGCGCCGGCCTCCTGGATCTGCTTCGCGTAGCTCAGCCATCCCTGCGGCGTCGTGCCGTTGAGCGAGCCGAAGACCGGCACGCCGACGGCGGCCTTGATCCGCCGCAGGTGCTCGAGGTACCGGTCGGGCCCCAGGGCGTACTCGTCGGGCTTGGGGAAGTAGGAAAGCGCCTCGGCGAACGAATCCTCGTGCACGAGGATGTTGTGGACGGCGCCGATCTGCTCGCGGGTGATCTGCTCCTCGAAGAGCGAGTGCATCACGATGGCCGACGCGCCCGCGTCCTCCAGGCGCTTGACCGTATCGAGGTCGTCGACGAGCGGCGAGGCGCCGGGCATGAGCGGGTGTGGCAGCGTGAATCCGAGGTACGTCGTTGACAGGTCCATGCGGTCTCCTGGCGCGGGCGCCCGGTGGGGCGGCCCGACGGAATCGGGTCGCCCCTATTTCTCCTTCTTGCCGGCCATCTGCTCGTAGAGCGCGTAGCGGTGGGTCACTTCCTCCTGCGCCGCCGCGAGCAGCTTCTTGAAGCGTTCCGGGAACGCCTGCTCGACCATCCGGAAGCGCGACTCGTTGAGCGTGTACTTGCCGAGGTCGATTTTCGGCGCCGGAGACTCGAGCACGAGGGGCACCTGGCCTTCGGCCTGCCGCCGCGGATCGAAGCGGTAGAGCGGCCAGTAGCCGGCGTCGACCGCCAGCTTCTGCTGGTCGAGGCCGTGGACCAGGTCGTAGCCGTGCGCGATGCAGTGGCTGTAGGCGATGATGAGCGACGGCCCGGGGTAGGCCTCCGCCTCCAGGAACGCCTGCACCGTCTGCGCGTCCTTCGCGCCGAAGGCCACCTGCGCGACGTAGACGTGGCCGTAGGCCATCGCCATCATGCCCGAGGTCCTTCTTGGGCGTCGCCTTGCCGGCCATGGCGAACTTGGCCGCGGCGCCGAGCGGCGTCGCCTTCGACTGCTGGCCGCCGGTGTTGGAGTAGACCTCGGTGTCGAGCACGAGGATGTTGACGTCGCGGTCCATCGCCAGGACGTGGTCGAGACCGCCGTAGCCGATGTCGTACGCCCAGCCGTCGCCGCCGACGATCCAGACGCTCTTCTTCACGAGGTAGTCGGCCGAGCTGGTCGAGGCGCGCGGCTTCCGGGGTGCCGAGGCCCGCGAGCTTCTTCCGCAGCGCGCCGACGCGCTCGCGCTGCGCGCGGATGCCGGCCTCGCCGGACTGGTCCGCCTCGAGCAGGCCGTCGGCCAGCTCCGACGCCGAGCTGGCCGGCGAGCGCCGCCACCAGCTCGCGCGCCTGCTCGAGGTGCTTGTCGACCGCCAGCCGGAAGCCGAAGCCGAACTCGGCGTTGTCCTCGAAGAGCGAGTTCGACCAGGCCGGGCCGCGCCCGTCGCGGTTCGTCGTGTAGGGCGTCGTCGGCAGGTTGCCGCCGTAGATCGACGAGCAGCCGGTGGCGTTGGCGATCATGCGCCCGGTCGCCGAACAGCTGGGTGAGCAGCTTGATGTAGGGCGTCTCGCCGCAGCCCGCGCAGGCGCCGGAGTACTCGAAGAGCGGCTCGAGGAACTGCGCGCCCTTGACGTCGCTCTTGATCGTCGCGCGGTCGACTTCCGGGCAGATCGAGGAAGAAGTCGTAGTTCTCGCGCTCCGCCTCGCGCAGCGGGCGCTGCGGCGCCATGTTGATGCGCCTTGTGCTTCGGGTTCGACTTGTCCTTGGCCGGGCAGATCTCACGCACAGGTTGCAGCCGGTGCAGTCCTCGGGCGCGACCTGGATCGTGTACTTCATGCCCTTGAACTCGCGTGCCCTTGAAGTCGATCGACTTGAAGGTCTCCGGCGCGCCGGCCAGCGCGGCCGGCTCGTAGACCTTGGCGCGGATCGCGGCGTGCGGGCAGACCAGCGCGCACTTGTTGCACTGGATGCAGATCGCCGGATCCCAGACCGGGATCTCGGCGGCGATGTTCCGCTTCTCCCACTGGGCCGTGCCGGTCGGCCAGGTGCCGTCGACCGGGAACGCGCTCACCGGCAGCAGGTCGCCCTTGCCGGCCAGCATGACCGCCGTGACGCGCTGGACGAAGTCCGGCGCCGCGTCCGCCACGATCGGCGGCATCGTGCGCGTGGCCGACGCCGCGCCGGGCACCTTCACCTCGTGCAGGTGCGCGAGCGTGCGGTCGACGGCGGCGAAGTTCGCCTGGACCACCGCGTCGCCGCGCTTGCCGTAGGTCTTCTCGATCGCCTTCTTGATCTGCGCGATCGCCTCGTCCTTGCGGCAGCACGCCCGAGATGGCGAAGAAGCAGGTCTGCATGATCGTGTTGATGCGCGCGCCCATGCCCGCGTCGCGCGCCACCGTGTAGGCGTCGATCACGTAGAACTTGAGCTGCTTCTCGATGATCGCGCTCTGCACCTCGCGCGGCAGCTGGTCCCAGACCTCGTCGGGCCGAACGGGCGCGTTCAGCAGGAAGACCGCGCCCGGCTCGGCGTACTCGAGCACGTCGTAGCTGGTCGAGGAACTCGAACTGGTGGCAGGCGACGAAGCTGCGCCCGCTTGATCAGGTACGTCGACCGGATCGGCCGCGGGCCCGAAGCGCAGGTGCGAGATCGTGACCGCGCCGGCCTTCTTCGAGTCGTAGACGAAGTAGCCCTGGGCGTAGTTGTCGGTCTCCTCGCCGATGATCTTGATCGAGTTCTTGTTGGCGCCCACCGTGCCGTCCGAGCCCAGGCCGAAGAACACGCCGCGGACGACGTCCTTGCGCGTGCTTCCGATGTCGAACGTCGGGGTCCACCGGCAGCGAGAGGTGCGTCACGTCGTCGATGATGCCGACGGTGAAGTGCGTCTTCGGCCGCGACTCGGCGAGCTCGTCGAAGACCGCCTTCACCATCGCCGGCGTGAACTCCTTCGACGACAGCCCGTAGCGGCCGCCCACGATCGCCGGCACGTGCGACGGATACGAGAGGCCCGCCGACCGCGCCTCGTTGAGGGCCGCCACCACGTCGAGGTAGAGCGGCTCGCCGAGCGCGCCCGGCTCCTTCGTCCGGTCGAGCACCGCGATCGCCCGCACCGACGGCGGCAGCGCCGCCGACGAAGTCGCTCGAGCGAGAACGGGCGGTAGAGCCGCACCTTGACGACGCCGACCTTCTCGCCCTGCGACACCAGCCAGTCCACCGTCTCGTGCGCCGTCTCGGCGCCCGAGCCCATCATGACGATCACGCGCTCGGCCTCGGGTGCCCGACGTAGTCGAACAGCCGGTACTGCCGGCCCGTCGATCGCCGCGAACTGGTCCATCGCCTCCTGCACGATGCCCGGGCAGGCCAGGTAGAACGGGTTGCACGCCTCGCGCGCCTGGAAGAACGCGTCGGGGTTCTGCGCCGTGCCCCGCAGCACCGGGCGGTCCGGCGACAGCGCCCGCCGCCGGTGGGCCGCAATCAGCTCGTCCGGCAGCATCGCTCCGCAGATCGTCGTCGGCCAGCTCCTCGATCTTGTCCACCTCGTGCGACGTGCGGAAGCCGTCGAAGAAGTGCAGGAACGGCACGCGCGCCCGCAGCGTCGCCGCCTGCGCGATGCAGGCGAAGTCGTGCGCCTCCTGCACCGAGCCCGACGCCAGCAGCGCCAAGCCGGTCTGCCGGCACGCCATCACGTCGGAGTGGTCGCCGAAGATCGACAGCGCGTGCGTCGCGACGGTGCGCGCCGAGACGTGCATCGCGTAGGACGTCAGCTCGCCCGCGATCTTGTACATGTTCGGGATCATCAGCAGCAGGCCCTGCGACGCCGTGAACGTCGTGGTCAGCGCGCCCGCCTGCAGCGCGCCGTGCACCGCGCCCGACGCGCCGCCCTCCGACTGCATCTCGGTCACCTGGGGAATCGTGCCCCAGACGTTCTTGCGGCCTTTGGCGGACCACTCGTCCGCGAACTCGCCCATGTTCGACGACGGGGTGATCGGGTAAATCGCGATCACCTCGTTCGTGCGGTGAGCGACCGACGCGGTCGCTTCATTGCCGTCTACGGTGATCCACCGACGTGCCATGAGTGGGGTCTCCATGTAGCGGCCTGTTCGGCCGCGAAAGCGTGTGAGGTGAGTCAGGAGGGACGCGCCCGCGGACCTGCCTCGGTCGGAAACCAAACGCAACCGCCGTGCCAGAACGCGCGCCCTCGGCCCTCGTGCAACTCTCAGCTCCGCAAGGGGTTGAGAGACGGAGCCACCGCGTGGTCTCGAGGGCGCCGAAATCCCGTCAGTTGGGCCGTCGTGGGCCCCACCCGGTGCGGAAGAAGCGGCGGGCGCCCGGCGCCCCTCCGCCGGCCCGACCCGGCGCCGGCCGGATCGCCCCCGGAGCGCGCGTCCGCGGCTGCGGATTATTCCGCCGGTCCGGTCCCGGAACCGGGGATTCTTCGGCACCCGGCGCGGGCCTCCGTCTGCGGGATCCGGCCGCGCCGGCCGGCGGCGCGCGCTGTCTGGCGGGCTACCCCAGCTGGCACCCAGCTTGCGTTCGATTTCGTCGAATCACCCCAGGAGGCGCGAGCGTGGCGCGAGGCCAGCGGGGTCGCCGCCAGCAGCCGCACCGGACGGGGTGGAGGGAGCATCGTGACGCTCCCTGGGAACGACGGCATGATCACGCGTTTCACGCTCGCCGACCCGGTCCGGCCGCTTCGCGGTGGCATGGACACCCGTGACGCCGCGGTGGTCGTTTCTCCGATCGTTCAGCAGCCAATGGCTCCGGCGCACAATCGTTCTCGTTCCCTCCCTGTTCGCTACCATTCATTCGTACGTCCGCTAGAGCACGACCCATCGAGATCCGCTCTTGATCCGCTGTGCGCCGGGGCCATTCGGCTGTCGTCCTTCTTGCACTGGCACTGAGGTGCAATCTGTCCGTGGCCTGGCTCGGGGCGGCCCGCGGGGCCGTCCCGAGTCGTGTACGCAGGAGCCCGCGCCATGTCCGCTTCCGCCGACCGTCTCCGTCTCGTCCGCTCGCTGGAGGCGACCACGCACGGCCGCTACCTGGTGTCGCCGCCGGCGCGCGGCGGCCGGGCGCCGCTCCTGGTGGGCTTTCACGGCTACGGCGAGCACGCCGGGACCTGGCTCGATCGGGCGCTGCGCGTCCCGGCCGCCCAGGGCTGGCTCGTGGTGTCCGTGCAGGGGCTGCACCGCTTCTACAACACGAAGACCGAGGAGACGGTCGCCAGCTGGATGACGCGGGAGGACCGCGACCTCTTGATCCAGGACAACGTCGCTTACGTGCGGGCGGTCGTCGACGAGGTGACGCGCGCGCACGCCGTGGGCGGGCCGCTCGTCTACGCCGGCTTCTCGCAGGGGGTCGCGATGGCGTACCGGGCGGCGGCGTTCGTCGGGCGCCCGTGCCGCGGCGTGATCGCGCTCGCCGGCGACGTGCCGCCCGACGTGCGCGCGACGCCCGCGCTCGACCTGCCGTCGGCGCTGATCGGCTGCGGCACGCGCGACGGCTGGTACCGCGTCGAGACGCTCGAGGCCGACGTCGCGCACCTGCGCGCCCGCGGCGTCGACGTCGAGGCGGTGGTGTTCGAGGGCGGGCACGAGTGGGGCCGGCCGTTCGTCGAGGCGGCCGGCCGGATGCTCGCCCGGCTCGGCCCGTAGGGGGTCACCCGCCCCGTTTTTCCTGTATGGTGTTACTGTGGGAGGAAACCTGGAGGCCCGACCTCAATGCCGCTGAATCCCTGCGAGCTCGAGATCGACCTGTTCTGCCGCGGCATGCGCGTGCCCGACGAGGTGCCGCTCGACGGCGCGCGCGGGATCTCGCGCACGCGAGCCGGCCTCGGATCCGGCCTGGAGGTCGTGCTGCCCACGGGCAGCTGGCTGAAGCCCCGCATCTGGGTCAACGTGCCCGTCGCCGAGCCCTTCGCGCAGTCGTCGCCCTACGTCCTGACCGGGGCGCCGGCCGAGGGCTACGCCATCCACGACGACCGCGACCGCACCCGCTATCCCATCAGCATTCCGCGCGAGCCGGCGTGGTACCACCGCCTGACCTCGCGTGAGGTGCCGATGAACCGCGTCGGCGTCCTGCAGGGAACCTACCTCGGCATCTACGTGAACCCGGTGTGCGCGTTCTGGCACTACGAGCCGAAGCTGAACTGCCGCTTCTGCACGACGGGCACCAACGTGGGCGGCGCCGAGGCGATGGAGAAGGCCATCGAGGACGTGATCGAGACCTGTCACGCCGCGAAGCAGGAGTCGGGGATCACGTTCGTGCACCTGAACGGCGGCTTCCACGGGTCCAACGGGATCACGCCGATCCTGCCGTACGTGCGGGCGATCAAGGAACGCGTCGGGCTGCTCGTGGGCGTGCAGCTGGCGCCCGAGAAGGACTTCCGGCGCTACGACGAGCTCGTGGACGCCGGCGTGGACCACCTGTCGTTCTGCGTCGAGTTCCAGGACCCCGAGTGGTTCGAGCGCATCTGTCCCGGCAAGGCGCGCATGCTGAGCCAGGACCTCTACTTCGACGCGATGGCCTACGCGGCGCGGCGCCTGCCGCACGGCGCGGTGTCGGGCGAGATCATCGCCGGCCTCGAGCCCATCGAAGCCACGCTCGTGGCGATCGACCGGATCGCGGAGCTCGGCGCGTTCCCGACGGTGTGCGTGTTCCGGCCCACCGTGGGCTCGGACATGGCCGACTGGCCGCCGCCGCGCTACGAGGACATGCGGTTCGTGATGACGCGCGTCTACGACGCGTGCCGGCGCCACCGCATTCCCATCGGCGCCGCGCCGAACATCGAGGTCAGCATCGTCGTGAACCCGGACGACACGGCGTTCCTCGCCGAGCGGACGGCCGGCTTCTACGCCTACGAGGCGTGGCGGCGCGCCGTGCGGTTCGCCGCGCGGCCCCTGTTCCACCTGCGGATGCGCCCGCGCGCTCGTCGGAAATCCGGCACGAACGAGCCGCCCGCGACGTCGTCGCACACCGCCGACGCCGCCTAGCCGCGCGAATCGCCCGTTCCGGGCGGTTTTCACACGCGCGCCACCGTCTGGCATCCCGCTTGCGAGTGCGCCCCCCGTGGCCCTCCGCTGGGTCCCGCGATGCCGCGAGCAGGCCTCATACATCCTCCAGGCCGCCCCGGAGTTCGTGGCTTCCCGCGGCGTCTCGGCGTGAGGGCCCCTTTCCACCGTCCGCCACGGGAGGCGACATGGTCGATCGGGAAAAAGTTCTCGCGGTGCTGGCCAAGCGGTTCCCCGGCTCCACGGCCGAGCAGCTGGCGGCGGCGGCCAACGCCATCGTCGGTCTCGACGACGAGTGGGAAGAGGTGACGGATCGGGAAGCCGAGCTCGGCTACCACTTCTCGATCCAGTGCAGCGACATCTGCTACCTCGCGAACGAGGTGGAGAACGGCGCGAAGTTCCGGCTGTTCAAGAAGCGTCCCGCGCAGGCCTAGGTTCCCGGCGTCCCCCTTCCTTTCTGCCGTTCCCCAGCCAGCGATGCCCTGCCCGGCCGGTCCCGCGCGGACCCGCAGGTGAGAGTCGGTGGAGCTGACATCTTTCCGGCAACGGCCCGTGCCGGATTTTCGTCGCCTCTGCTTTTCTTGTATGCTGGCGGCAGATCGATCCTGGCCGTGGAGGCCCGGCTTTCCTCGTGTTTTCGAGAGGGACGGGCAGGTGGCACCGCGTTTGCCTCGGCTGTGGGCGTGGGGAGTGTTGCTCAAGCATTGGACGCCCGCTTCGAAGAGGTTTCACGCGCGGAGCTGCAGCGGCTTCGCAAGAAGACTTCGTCGCTGAGTGCGGCTCAACGCGAGCAGGTGGACGACCTCACGATCGAGGTCGTTCGGGGAATCGCGGCCCGTGCCGCGCAGGCGCTTCGCGAGCAGGATGCCTCGCGTTTCGCGCCCGTCGTGGCTCAGCTGTTTCGCATTTAGCTCCGTTCGGCGCGCCCGCTCCAGGCGAGGATCGGTGACCGTGCGCGTGTGCGCGTGCGGCCGATTCGAGTGGCTTGTCACGGGGACACGTGCAGGCCCGTGACCTCTGGAGGGGACATATGAAGCGGGTGTTGACGATCGCAACCGTGGTGCTGGCGCTGGCCTGGGCCATGCCGGCATTCGCGAAGGACGCCGCGCAGGTCAAGCACGGCGAACAGGTGTTCACCGCGCAGCATTGCACCATGTGCCACGCGGTGGCGGGCAAGGGCAACGCGAGCGGGAAGCTCGACGGCATCGGGTCCAAGCTGACGAAGGCGGAGATCGAGAAGTGGCTCAAGGATCCGAAGACGATGAAGGCGAGTCTCCCGCACGCGCGGAAGCTTCCGATGAAGTCGTACGCCACGCTGCCGAAGGCGGACTTCGACGCGCTGGTCGCGTATCTCGAGAGCCTCAAGCAGTAATCGCGCTCCGGACCGGTCGCGCGCGGGCGCGGCGAGACGACGAGTCCCCGGGGCGGTGTCTCCTGTGATGATCATGTCGTCAGTCGCGCGCGCCGCCGGCCGGACCGGCCTGTTGGCTTCCTTCCTGCTCCTCTGGCTGGCTGCGCCGTCCGCGGCGCAGCCGGCCGCATCCCTGTCCAACGACGACTGCTTCGGCTGTCACGAGGACCCGGGGCTGACGCGGGCCGACGGCCGGTCGGTCGCGGTGGATCGCGCGAAGTTCGAGGCCTCCATTCACGGCGGCCTCGAGTGCGTGAACTGCCACGTGGACCTGGCGGATCTCACCGAGCTGCCGCACCCCGAGAAGCTGGCGAAGGTCGACTGCTCGATGTGCCACGGCGACCAGGTCGCCCAGTACCAGCAGAGCATCCACGCGCAGGCGCGCGCCGACGATCCGAACAGCCCGGCGGCCACGTGCACCGACTGCCACGGCACGCACGACATCCTGCCGTCGTCGGATCCCGCGTCGCGGACGTTCCACCTGAACCTGCCGCAGACGTGCGAGCGGTGCCACGGCAACCCGGACGTCATCAAGCGCGGCCACATCGAGATCGGCAACGTCGCGACGCTGTACAACGACAGCATCCACGGCCAGGCGCTCACGCGGGCGGGGCTGGTGGTGGCGCCCAACTGCGCCGACTGCCACGGCGCGCACGACATCCTGCGGGCCGCGAACCCGAAGAGCAAGGTGTACCGCGCCAACGTGCCGGCGACCTGCGGGCACTGCCACGAGGGCGTGCTGCGCGAGTACCACGAGAGCGTGCACGGCGAGGCGCTGTCCTCGGGCAACCCCACGGCGCCGGCCTGCGCCGACTGCCACACGGCGCACAACATCCAGCGCGCCGAGACGGTGGCCTGGCGGCTCGACGTGATCCGGGAGTGCGGCACGTGCCACGTGGAGTCGATTCGCACCTACCGTGACACCTTCCACGGGCAGGTGACGGCGCTCGGCTTCGCGCGCGTGGCGGCCTGCGCCGACTGCCACAACGCGCACCGCATCTTCAAGCCGTCGGACCCGCGCTCGTCGGTGGCGCCGGCCAACCTGGTGTCGACCTGCCAGCGCTGCCACGCGGGGGCGAACGCGAACTTCGTGGAGTACGACCCGCACGCCGACAAGGAGAACCGCGCCCGCAACCCGTTCCTGTACTACACGGCGCGGTTCATGAAGACGCTGCTCCTCTTCGTCTTCGGTTTCTTCGGCCTGCACACGGCGCTCTGGTTCGTCGGCGAGGTGCGCGAGCGGCGCCGCCGGCGGAGCGAATCGGCATGACACCTGATCACGACGTCCAGACCGGCGCGCCCGGCGGCGGCCGCCACGTGCTGCGCTTCGACCGGTACCACCGGCTGCTGCACGGCTTCCTGATGCTCAGCTTCCTCGGGCTGGCCGGCACGGGCCTGCCGCTGCTGTTCAGCGACGCGACGTGGGCCCGCGTCGTCGCGCGCTTCTGGGGCGGGTTCGTCATCGCCGGCCGGCTGCACCGCACCTTCGCCGTGATCCTGATCACGGTCTTCGCGCTGCACCTGTGGCGCGTGCTGCACCGGCTGTTCGTCGAAAAGGACCTGTCGACCCTCTGGGGGCCGGCGTCCATGGTGCCGCAGCCGCGCGACGTCGTCGAGCTGCTCCAGCACCTCCGCTGGTTCTTCGGCGTCGGCCCGCGGCCCCGTTTCGACCACTTCACCTACTGGGAGAAGTTCGACTACTGGGCCGTGTTCTGGGGCATGGGCATCATCGGCGGGTCGGGGCTGCTGCTGTGGTTCCCGGTCTTCTTCGCGAAGATCCTGCCCGGCTGGATGTTCAACGTGGCGATGGTCGTGCACGGCGAGGAGGCGCTCCTGGCCGTCGGCTTCATCTTCACCATCCACTTCTTCAACGGCCACCTCCGGCCCGACAAGTTCCCGATGGACCTCGTGATCTTCACCGGGCGCGTGAGCGAGGACGAGTTCCGCCACGAGCGGCAGGACGAGTTCGAGCGCGCCGTGCACGACGGCCGGTTCGAGGCGCAGCTGACCACGCCGCCCTCGCCCGACCTCATCCGCGCCGGCCGGATCATCGGGACGACTGCCGTGACCGTGGGCCTGCTGATCGTGGGCCTGATTCTCTACGCGGTGTTCGCGTAGCCCCCCTTCCCGCCGGCCGGGGCAATCCGCCCGGCCGGATGGGGTACAATCCACCCGCTATTGCCAGGGGAGGAATTCGTGGATCTGCCGAGGATGAAGTACGCCCGCAACTGGATTTCCATCGGCGGCGCCGTGGTCACCACGCTGAGCGCCGTGCTGTTTCTGATCGTCTTTCTGCTCGACGCGCTCGGTTTTCATACCAATCCCTACATCGGCATCGTCGTCTTCCTGATCCTGCCGGGGTTCTTCATCGGCGGCCTGGTCGTCATCCCCATCGGCATGTGGATCGAGCGGCGCCGGCAGCTGAGCGGCCGCAGACCGAGCAAGCCGGCCTGGCCCACGCTCGACCTCAACAACCCGGTGACGCGCCGCACGACGACGGTCGTGCTGGTGATGACGTTCCTGAACGTCGTCATCGTGTCGCTGGCGTCGTACCGCGGCATCGAGTACATGGACTCGGTGCAGTTCTGCGGGCAGGTCTGCCACACCGTCATGCAGCCCGAGTACACGGCGTACCAGAACAGCCCGCACGCGCGCGTGCTCTGCGTGCAGTGCCACATCGGGCCCGGCGCGCCGTGGTTCGTGAAGTCGAAGCTCTCCGGCGTCCGGCAGGTGTTCGCCGTGATGGCGCACAGCTACTCGCGCCCGATCCCGACGCCGGTGACCAACCTCCGGCCGGCGCGCGACACGTGCGAGCAGTGCCACTGGCCCGCGCAGTTCCACGGCGACAAGGTCCTGACCCTGCGCGAGTACGCCGACGACGAGGCCAACACCGAGAGCGACACCACGCTGCAGCTCCACATCGGCGGCGGCGGCGAGCGCGTGCAGGCGGGCGAGGGCATCCACTGGCACGTGAACCCCGGCAACAAGATCGAGTACTGGCCCACCGACGACAAGCGGGACGTGATCGCGCGCGTCCGGCTCACGACCCCCGACGGCAAGGAGACGGTGTTCAACGCCGAGGGCGTCACCGACGACAAGCTCGCCGGCATCGAGCCGCGCACGATGGACTGCATCGACTGCCACAACCGGCCCACGCACACCTTCGCGGCCTCGGCGTCGAAGGCCGTGGACGCCGCCATGGCCGACGGCTTCATCGCCGCCAGTCTGCCCTACGTGAAGAAGGAGACCGTCCAGCTCCTGACCGCCAGCTATCCCACGCGCGAGCAGGCGCGGGAGACGATCGCGTCCAGCCTGACCGGCTTCTACAAGGACAAGTACCCCGACGTCTACGCGAAGGACCAGGCCGCCGTCACGAAGGCCGTCGCCAGCACCCAGGATCTCTACAACCGGAACGTCTTCCCGGACATGAACATCACCTGGGGCACCTACGTGAACAACATCGGCCACATGGACTCGCCGGGCTGCTTCCGCTGCCACGACGGCAGCCACACGGCCGCCGACGGCAAGGTCATCCCGCAGGACTGCACGCTCTGCCACTCGTTCCAGTGAGGAAATTGGGGTCACGTCCCTTTCGGGCCGGCGTCCGTCCCGAAGAGAGGGTCTGACCCCAATTTCCCGCCACGGGCCGGGAATATTCCCCGCCGCCCGGGCGGCCGCCGGCCCGTTGGCGGGGTGTTCCGCGCCCGGCCGGCTGGCACGGAAGCTGCTCCTTCACCGGGCCGTTGGGGGGATCCTGATGGCTGATTACGGCACCCGCTCGTTCTCGCCCGTCGCCGCGCTCGGCGGCGTCGGCGGCATGCTCTTCGGACTGCTCGTCGGCTACGCCGTGGCCGTCCAGCACGCGGCGCCGGCCGCGCCGCCGGCGGCCGTGGCCGCCACGTCGGCGGCGGCCGCCACGCCCGCGCCGGCCGCCACGTCCGCGCTCGACGAGCGCGAGCTCCAGGCGTACCGCGACATCCTGGCGAAGGACCCGAACAACGTCCGCGCGGCGACCGCGATCGCGAACCGCCTGTACGACGCGGGCCGCTACGCCGACGCCGTGCCGTACTACGAGCAGGCCTGGACGCTGGCGCCCTCCGACATCAACCTCAGTACGGATCTGGCCACCACGCTGTGGTACGCTGGCCGCACCGACGCCGCGCTCGCGCAGTTCCAGAAGTCGCTGACGATCGATCCGGCGCACCCGCAGACCCTGTTCAACCTCGGCATCGTCCGCCGCGACGGGAAGGGGGATCTGAAGGGGGCGGTCGACGCGTGGGAGCGGCTGGTGAAGGCGAGCCCGGGCTCGCCGGAGGGCCAGCGGGCCGTGGCGCTGCTCGAGCAGGCGCGGCAGCAGCTGGGGACGGTCACGCCGGCCTCGGCGCGCTGATCCCGGCCACGAGGCCGGAACGCGCGGGGCGGCTTTTCGAGTCGAGAGCCCAGACATGTCCGAACATCCCGTGCACCACGTGACCCTGTCGCTCGATCGCAAGTTCGAGTTCACCGCGCGATTCGACGACCTGCCCGGCCAGCCCACCGTGCACCTCGACGAGCCGTCGCCGCTCGGCGACAGCCAGGGCCCCAACGCGGCGATGCTGGTGGCGGCCGCGGCGGGCAACTGCCTCGCGGCCAGCCTGCTCTTCTGCCTCCGGAAGTCCCGCGCGTCGGTCGGCGCGATGACGGCCCGGGTCGCGGCGCACGTGGGCCGCAACGACGACGGCCGGCTGCGGATCAGCCACATCGACGTCGATTTGGAGCCCGAGCTCGAGGGGGAGGACCTCGCGAAGCTCGAGCGCTGCAGCGCCCTCTTCGAGGACTTCTGCGTGGTGACCCAGAGCCTCCGCAAGGGGGTCCCGGTGAACGTCACCCTGACGCACCGGCGCGAAACGAGCCCGACAAAGGCCTGAAATCCGGCTTGATCCGCCCCGGCGGTATCGTTCCGGCGCGCTTTGCGATAGACTGAAGGGACGGTCGGCCGTCGGGGGTTCCCGGCCTCCGGCCTTTCCATCAAGTCTGACGGTGACCTCCTCGACGAAGACCCGTATCTTTCTGAGCACCCTCGCCGCGGCCGTCACGCTCATCGTGGCGTACGACGTCTGGTATCCCTCGCAGATCGCGACGAAGACGCAGGCCAGGGTGGTGCCGGAAGCGCCGCAGACGGCGCGCCGCATCCTCGACAAGACGCCCCTGCTCTACGAAGGCGAGTACCTCGAGAACCTGCTCGACCGCCTGCGGCCCGCGCTCGTCAGCGCCCGCCCCGACCCGGACGACTACGGGCTCGCGACCACGGGCTTCGTCGTGGACAACGACGGCTCCGTGCTCGTGTCGCTCGTCTCGGCGGCGCAGAAGTGGCACGTGCGGACCGCGTCGGGCGACGTGGCCGAAGGCGAACTGGCGGGCGTGGACGCCATCCACGGTCTCGCGCTCCTGCGCACGAAGCTGCCGGGCCCGCACGTCACGATGCCCATCGCGACCGATGTCCCGCTGGCGAGCGTCGAGCCGCTGATCGGCATGCAGGCGAGCGCGACGGGCGGCGAGGTGCGCCTCCTCGCCAAGGCCGTCAGCGCCTCGTCCTACGACGAGATGCTCGACGACGCGTCGCTCCGGCCGGGGGAAATGGCGCTCGACACCGACGGCCGCGTGCGCGCCTTCGGCGCCGAGACGGAGGACGGCCCGGCGCCCCTGCACGCCTACGAGCTCGCCGACATCGTCAAGGCGCTGGCGACCAGTGGCCGCCACCAGCACCCGTTCCTCGGCGTCCAGCTGCAGACGGTCGACGGGCCGCTGCGCGCCTACTTCGCCGACGGCGCGCTGGTCACGGTGTACGTCGAGCCGGATTCACCGGCGGATCGCGCGGGGTTCAAGCCGGGCATGGCCTTCGTCGAGGTCCGCGCCGGCGATCGCACGGCGCACACGCGCGAGGGCGTGGACAACATTTTGGAGGTCGGCCAGACGATCGAGTTCGAGCCCGTGCCGGCGCCGCGGCAGAAGACGCCGCCCGAGCCCGTCAGCGTCACCGTGGAGGACCGGCAGGAGCCGCTGCCCGTCGGCACCCACGACCTGGGCTCGTTCGGCCTGATGGCGAGCGAGGCGCAGCCGGGCGTCGAGATCGTCGTCGCCCCGGGCGGCGAGGCGGCCGCGCACGGCCTCGTCACGGGCGACGTCGTCGAGGCCGTGGATCTGCGGCCCGTGACCTCGGTGCGCACGCTGCAGCGGGCGCTGCTCGCCCGCCCGGCGCACGATGCGCACCTCGTGACCGTGCGGCGCGGGCGCGATCGGTTCTTCACCCTGCTCCAGCCTGCCGCGGCGGCCAGCGTCACGACCAGGACACGCCATGAGTGAGCGCGCGCGCCGGGGCTGGCCCCTCGGACGAACCGGCCGCCGGCGCATCAAGATTGCCTTCCTCCGGATGACGAGCCTGTCGTTCGTCGCCGAGGACAACTACCTCCTGTTCGTCGCGATCGTCGTCGGCGTCGTGGCCGGGCTCGGCTCGGCCGGGTTCACCTATTCGCTCTCGGCGGTCCACCGCCTCTTCTTCGGCACCATCGCCGGGCTGCTCGCGCCCATCGGGCCCGCGGCGGTCCTCTTCCTGCCGGCGCTCGGCGGCCTGATCGTCGGCCTGCTCGTGCAGCGCATGGCACCCGACGCCGCCGGCCACGGCGTGCCCGAGGTCATGACCGCCGTCGCCACCCGCGGCGGCGAGATCCGGGGGCGGGTCGCCATCTCGAAGATCGTGACCTCGGCGCTCTGCATCGGCTCGGGCGGCTCGGCCGGGCCCGAGGGGCCGATGGTGCAGATCGGCGCCGCGTCGGCCTCGGCCATCGGCAAGCGCCTCGGCATCGCGCCCCGGCACATGCGCACGATCGTGGCGTGCGGGGCGGCGGGCGGGCTCGCGGCCGTGTTCAACGCGCCGGTCGGCGGCGCGATGTTCGCGCTGGAGGTCATCACCGGCGAGCTGACGCCGGCGTTCGGCGCGGTCATCCTGGCCGCCGTCAGCGCGACGGTCGTCTCGCGGAGCCTGTTCGGCAACTACCCGTCGTTCATCGTGCCCAAGTACGACCTGGTGAGCAACAGCGAGCTGGGCTTCTACGTGCTGTTCGGGCTGATCGCGGGCCTGGTCGGCGTGGGCTTCATCCGCGTGCTGTACAACCTCGAGGACCGCTTCGAGGAGTGGAAGTTCCCGCCGGTCCTGAAGCCGGTCATCGGCGGCCTCATGGTCGGCATCATCGCGCGGTTCCGCCCCGAGGTGCTGGGTGAGGGCGCCGGGGCGATCGAGGCCGCCACGTGGGGGCGCCTGGCGCCGATGGCGCTCTTCGCGCTGGTGCCCCTCAAGATCCTGTCGACGTCCCTCACGCTCTCCTCGGGCGGGTCGGGCGGCGTCTTCAGCCCCGCGATGTACGTCGGCGCGATGCTCGGCGGCGCGTTCGGCTGGGTGGTCCACGCGCTGTTCCCGGCGACCACGGCCGGCAGCGGGGCCTACGCGCTGGTCGGCATCGGCGCGATGCTGGGCGGCACGGCGCTCGCGCCGCTCACCGCGATCATCCTGCTGTTCGAGATGACCGACGACTACCGGGTCATCCTGCCGGTGCTCGTGTCCACGGTCATCGCCATCGTCGTCGTGCGCGCGATGGTGGGCGAGTCCATCTACACCCTGAAGCTGCGCCAGCGGAACATCCCCTACTACGCGGGCGTCGAGCTCCAGCGCGCGCACCGTGTGACCGTCGCGCAGGCCATGCGCACCGACATCCCGCCGGTGCCGACGACGGCCAGCGTGCTCACGGCGCTCACCACCGCGGCCAGCCGCCGTGCGCCGGCGCTGCCGGTCGTCAACACCGACGGCAAGCTGGTGGGCGTGGTGACCCTGGAGCGCCTCGCCACCGCCGCGGCCTCGGACCAGCGCCCCGCCTCGATCGCCGAGATCATGCAGGACGTCAAGGACCGGCACGTGCTCACCACCGAGCGGCTCGAGACCCTGCTCGCGCGGCTCGGCGAGAGCGACCTGAACGCCCTGGCGGTCGTGGAGTCCGAGGCCGATCTGCGTCCGGTCGGCATGGTGTCGCGCCACGACATCATGCGCATCTACGAGCGCGTCCTGCGGCCCCTCGACGTCCGTGCGCCCGATTCCGAAGCCGAAGCCACGTAACCGTGTCCTCACCGTATCACCCCGGCGGCCGCGGCCGGGCCCGCTGATATAGTCAGGCCCGATGGGCGTTCGTGTCCTCGCGGTCTTCGTGTGTCTCGTCTGGCTGGTCGCGCCGGCGGTGCCGGTGTCCGCCCAGGGCCTGGACGCCGCGTCCGCGGCCATCGACGGCCCGCCGCCGCCCGTGCCGCCGCGCGTCGTCGCCCGCGACGACGAGGGCCGCGTCACCGTCCGGGCGACGCGCATCGACGACCCGCTCGTGATCGACGGCGCGCTCGACGAGCCCGTGTACAGGACGGTCGAGGCCATCGGGGACCTCGTGCAGCAGGAACCGCACGAGGGGGAGCCGGCCACCGAGCGGACCGAGGCCTGGGTGCTCTACGACGGCGCGACGCTCTACATCTCGGCGCGCTGCTGGGAGAGCGAGCCGTCGGCGCGCGTCGCCAACGAGATGCGGCGCGACAACCTCAACATCTTCCAGAACGACCACTTCGGCGTCATCCTCGACACCTTCCGCGACCGCCGCAACGGCTTCCTCTTCTACGTCAACGCCATCGGCGGGTTCTCCGATGCCCTCGTGACCGACGAGAGCGAAACCAACCGCGACTGGAACACGGTCTGGCGCGCGAAGGTGGCCAACTTCGACGGGGGCTGGACCGTCGAGATGGCGATCCCGTTCGAGATCGCTCCGCTACGCCTCCGGCGGCGCACAGGTCTGGGGCCTCAACTTCCGCCGGGCGGTCCGCTCGAAGAACGAGATGGACTACCTCACGCGGATTCCCGCGTCCTTCGGCCGGAACGCCATCGCGCGGCTGTCGCAGGCCGCGACGCTCGTCGGGCTCGAGCCAGCGCCCTCGGGCGCCAGCCTGGAGCTGAAGCCGTACGTGACGGCCGGCCTTCGCACCGACCTCGAGAACGGCGTCGTCAACGATCCGACGCGAGACGCCGGGCTCGACCTCAAGTACGGCCTCACGCGCGGCCTGACGCTCGACGTCACCTACAACACCGACTTCGCGCAAGTCGAGGACGACGAGCAGCGCGTCAACCTCACGCGGTTCAGCCTGTTCTTTCCCGAGAAGCGCGACTTCTTCCTCGAGGGGCAGGGCATCTTCAGCTTCGGCGGGGCCCGGAGCGGCGGCCCGGGCGGCGGGGGTGGCGGCCCGAGCGACACACCCGTGCTGTTCTTCAGCCGGCGCATCGGCCTCTACGAGGGCGAGGACTCGACGGTGACCGTGCCGGTGCGGGCCGGCGCGCGCGTCACGGGCAAGGCCGGGCGGTTCAGCGTCGGGCTGCTCAACATCCAGACCGGCGCGGAGGCGTCGGCGGGCGCCGTCGGCACCAACTTCTCGGTGGTGCGCGTGAAGCGCGACATCCTGCGCCGCAGCACGATTGGCTTCATCGGCACCCGGCGCGGGCCCACCACCGACGGGATCGGCGCCAACTACGTCGCCGGCGTGGACGCGGGGTTCTCGTTCTTCCAGAACCTCAACCTCAACACCTACGTCGCCCTGACGCGCACGCCGGGCCTCACGGGCGACGACCGCAGCTACCGCGCGCAGCTGGACTACCGCGCCGACCGCTACGGCCTCGAGGTGGAGCGGCTGGCCATCGGCGCCAACTTCAACCCCGAGGTCGGCTACCTGCGCCGCTCCGACATCCGCCGCAGCTTCGTCCGCGCGCGCTTCAGCCCGCGGCCGACCTCGATCGCGGCCATCCGGAAGCTCACCTGGCAGGCCAGCCTCGACTACATCACCGACGGCCGCGGCGGCCTGTCCACGCGGGAGACGCAGGGGGAGTTCCGGATTGAGTTCGAGAGCGGCGACGAATGGCAGGCCGAGGTCACCGACGCGTACGAGCGGCTCGACGAGGAGTTCGAGCCCACCGACGGGATCGTCATTCCAGTCGGGGGCTACAACAGCAAGGAGCTCCGCACGTCCTACCGGCTGGGGCCGCAGCGGCGGCTCTCGGGGATGCTGTCCGTCACGCGCGCCGGCTACTACGACGGCCGCCGCACCGAAGTCGGCTACCGCGGCCGGGTCGAGGTGACGCCGCGCTTCTCGCTCGAGCCGGGGCTGAGCTGGAACTGGGTCGACGTGCTGCAGGGCGCGTTCACGAGCAACCTGATCAGCACGCGCGCCACGCTCGCGCTCTCACCGCGCATGACCGTCGGCGCGCTCGTGCAGTACGTCTCCTCCGACAACAGCGTTTCGTCGAACGTGCGCTACCGCTGGGAGTACATCCCCGGCAGCGACCTCTTCGTCGTCTACAACGAGGGCCGCGACACGACCCGCCGCGGCTTCCCGTTCATCCAGAACCGCACCTTCATCGTCAAGCTCGCCCACCTGCTGCGGTTCTGACCGCCCCTACTTCCGCTGGACCCGGACCGACCCGTTGCGCGTCGTGACGCGGATGGTCGGACCGCCGCCGCCGAGGTCCGCCGAGATGTCGCGGCTGAGGCGGCCCTGCACGGTGATGGGGAAGTCCACGTGCACGCTGCCGTTCCGCGTGCCCGTCTCGAGGTGGGCGGCGTAGCCGTCCGGCACCGCGAGCCGCACCGAGCCGTTGCTCGTCTCCACGGTCAGGCCGGCCCCATCCCAGGTCCGCCCCGAGAGCTGGACGCGGACGCTGCCGTTGGTGGTGCGGCCGTGCACGTCGCCGCCGAGATCGGTCAGCCGCAGGCTGCCGTTGGTGGTCTGGAGGTCCATCCGGCTCGCGATCCCGGCGACGGTGATGCTGCCGTTGGTGGTGCCGAGCCGGAGCGCGAGCGCCCGCGGCACCGAGATGCGCCAGCTGACCCACCAGCTCTCGTCCTCGTCCCGGGACGGGCCGTCGGCCCGGACGCGGCCGCCGTCGGTCGTGATCCGCACGTCGCCGGCGATCTGCCGGGCGCGGGCGTCGGTGTCGGCCGTCGCGACGACGCGGGCGCGGACCTGGACGTCGTTGCGGTCCCAGCCCTCGACGGCGATGCTTCCGTTGCGCGCGGGCCCGACGTCCAGCAGGGCGGGCGCGGCCGGCAGCGCGCTCTCGCGCACCTCGCAGAAGGAGGCCCGCCGGCCGCTGTAGGCGTCCGCGCACCAGTCGTCGGCGGTGGCCTGCCGGGCCGGCGCGGCGGCGGCCGGGAGGGCGAGGAGGGTGGCGGTGGCGGCGAGCGCGCAGCCGAGGCGAACGTTCGAGAAGGTCATGGCGAATGCTCCGGAGAAGAATTGGGTTTCCGCGGGGAGCGGTCTCTCGGGCAAACGGCTCCCGGTGAGATTGGACGAAATCCGGGCGGCCCGCGTTGGCCGCGAACGGTTCGCCGGCCGGCGCCGTCTAAGCCCAGGGCGCCGGTTTTCGCCCGAAGGGAGCGCCATGTCTCGCCGAAGCCTTCACGTCGTTCTCGCGTTCGCCGTCGCGACGGCCCTGCCGGCCGTCTCCGGGGCGCAGAGCCGCACCTTCGAGCGCACGCTGGACCTGGACGCCGGCGCCAGCCTCACGCTGGTGTCGAGCAAGGGCAGCGTACGCCTCACCCCCTGGGACC
This sequence comes from uncultured Acidobacteriota bacterium, assembly GCA_963812185.1. Lineage (GTDB taxonomy): Bacteria > Acidobacteriota > Vicinamibacteria > Vicinamibacterales > JAHECP01 > JAHECP01. The sequence continues at coordinate 1,957,582 of CAWEUE010000003.1, read as the reverse complement.
AGGACCGTATCGAGATCCGCGCGCGCATCGACGAGCCCGACGGCGTGAGCGCCGACTACGCCCGCCAGGCCGTCGAGGCCACGCGCATCCAGGTGACCGGCGATCGCCGGGCCCTCCGCATCGCGCCCGACTACGACGCGGTGCCCTACGAGCGCGGCTTCCTCGGGTCGAGGTCGCGGTCCGTGCCGCCGGTGCAGTTCGAGATCCGCGCGCCGCGCCGCCTCGACATCCGCCTCGACGTCGACCGCAGCGACACGCGGGTCGGCGGCTTCCAGGGCCGCTTCGACGTCGAGAGCGACCGGGGCGACATCGAGGCGGACGGGCTCGACGGTCCGCTGCGCCTGCGCGTGGACCGCGGCGACCACGTGACGCTGAGCGGGCTCCACGGCGAGCTCGACGTCGTGGCCGATCGCTCGAACGTCCAGCTCGGCGTCGCCGCCCTCGGCGGCGACTCGCGGATCGAGATCGACCGCGGGGAGCTCGAGGTGCGGGTCGCGTCGGGACAGGGGTTCGAGCTGCGGGCCGACATCGAGCGCCGGGCCGACTTCGAGTCGGATTTTCCCATCACGATGCGCGGCCGGGTCGGCTCGCGCATCGAGGGGACCGTGAACGGCGGCGGCCCGCGCCTGGCCATCCACAGCGAGCGCGCCCCGGTCAGGCTGCGCAAGCAGTCATAGGGTGCACCGGGCAGGGTGCACCTCGTGCACCTTCGTGCACTCTGCCCCCCGTTTGCCGTCCGGCGTGCCCGCCGGGTAGGATGGTCGCGGTCTCTCGATCATGACACCCGGCGCGCTCTCCACCGATCTGTACGAGCTCGCGATGATGGCGGGCTACCGCCGGGCGGGCCTGACCGTGCCGGCGACGTTCGAGCTCTACACGCGGCGCCTGCCGCCAAACCGCTCGTTCCTGATCGCGGCCGGCCTCGAGCCGGCGCTCGACTTTCTCGAGTCGCTGCGGTTCTCGCCCGACGACATCGCCTACCTGCGGGCGCTGCCCCAGCTGGCCGGCGCCGGCCAGGACTTCTTCGACGACTACCTGCCCCGGTTCCGCTTCACGGGCGACGTGTGGGCCGTCCCCGAGGGGACGCCCGTCTTCCCGCCCGAGCCGATGTTGCGCGTGACGGCGCCGCTCGCCGAGGGGCAGCTGGTCGAGACGGCGCTGCTCTCGCTCGTCACCTTCCAGACGACGGTGGCCAGCAAGGCGGCGCGCGTGGCCGCGGCGGCCGACGGCCGGGCCGTGGCCGAGTTCGGCGCGCGGCGCGCGCACGGCCTCGAGGCGGGAGTGCTGGCGGCGCGCGCCGCCTACTTGGCCGGATGCGACGGCACGTCGAACGTCGAGGCCGGGCGGCGCTACGGCATTCCGGTCTCGGGCACCATGGCGCACTCCTGGGTGCTGGCCTTTCCCGACGAGGAGGCGGCGTTCCGGGCCTACGCGGCGTCGTTCGGCCCGCACGCGGTGCTCCTGCTCGATACGTTCGACTCGCTGGCCGCTGCGCGGCGGGTCGTCGCGACCGGCCTGCGGCCGTCGGCCGTGCGGCTCGATAGCGGCGACCTCGCGGCGCTGGCCTCGGCGGTGCGGGCGATCCTCGACGCGGGCGGCCTCGAGGCGACGCGGATTCTGGCCAGCGGCGACCTGGACGAGCGGAAGATCGCGGCGCTCGTCGCCGGCGGCGCGCCCATCGACGGCTTCGGCGTGGGGGCCGCGCTGACCGTGGTGTTCGACGCGCCGTCACTCGGCGCCGTCTACAAGCTCGTCGAGCTCGAGCGGGACGGCCGCGCGGTGGGCGTGATGAAGTCGAGCCCGGACAAGGAGACCTACCCGGGCCGCAAGCAGACCTGGCGCGTGGCGGGTCCGGGCGGGGCCGTGCGGGACGTGCTGGACCTGGAGAGCGCCGTGGCGCCCGCCGGCGGCGAGCCGCTGCTCGAGCCGGTCATGCGCGGCGGCCGGCGGCTGGCGCCGTCGCCGCCGATGGCGGAACTGCGGGAGCGCTGCCGCCGGGAGCTGGCGCGCCTCCCGGACGGGGTGCGCCGGCTCGACCGGGCCGATGAGTACCCGGTCGAGCTCGGCGCGGACCTGCAGCGCGCGATCGCGCGCGCCGGTGCGACCCGCCGGGGCCACCTCTCGTAGGGGCGCCCCGCCGGGTCGCCCCTACTAGAACTTCACCTTCAACTCGCCCGCGATCCGGCGCTTCATGATGTCGCCGAACACGTGCTGCTGGATGTCGACGTTGCCGATGTTGGTGACCTTCAGCGACGTCGTGATCTTGTCGTGCGCCCAGCGGACGCCGAAGCCGCCGTTCACCATCGTGTAGGCCTTCGTCGGCCCGTGGTAGCGGGCGTCGAGCACGTCGTTCCAGACCGCCTCGCCGCTGTAGCTCACCGACAGATCCCCGAGGTACCGGCCGTAGGTGAAGTTCGCCCCGGCGTTGAAGCGGTGCTTCGCCGGGATGTTGATCTCCGAGATGTCGAAGCCGGTCGGGACGGGCGTGGCCTGGTACGAGTAGTTGGTGTAGGCGTGCACGTCCCGGTTGACCGCCAGGTCGAGGCCCAGCTCCAGGCCCTTGTCGCGGACCTTGCCGAAGTTCAGGTAGCTGAACGCCGACGGCAGCCCCAACCCAGGCCCGAACGCGTTCTTCGCGATCAGCAGGTCCAGCACCTGCGGCGGCAGCATCCAGCCCGGCGGCACGCTGTGCGAGTTGTACGACCCCACCTGCGTGAAGAAGATGTCGTTCTTCGTGTCGTTCACGTAGAAGGCGGCGGTCACCGTCGCGCGGTCGCGGATCGTGCCCGTGTAGCCGACCTCGTAGGCGTCGAGCGAGGTCTCCTTCAGGTTCTCGTTGCCGTACGCCTGAACGGGGAAGTTATAGAGCACCCCGTTCAGCAGCGGGTTGATGGCGCCGAGATTGAGCTGGTTGACGATCGTCAGATGAAGGAAGTTGTTGACGAGTGACGGCGCGCGGTAGGCCCGGTTGTAGGACACGCGGAAGGTCTGGTCCGGCGCCGGCTTGATCATGAACGTCGTCCGGGGCGAGAACACCGCGTTCTTGAGCACGCTGAACTTGTCCACGCGCGCGCCCACCAGCCAGCGGAAGTACTTCGACAGGAAGATCTCGTCCTGCACGTAGGCCCCGCCCTCGGTCCGGTTGTCGCCGTTCGGCGCGATCGACAGGGCGAAGGAGTTGTGGCGGAAGTTGCCGCCGTAGCTCAGGACCTGCGTCGTCCCGATGGCGTTCGAGTTGCCGAACTCCAGGTCGAACGTCTTGGTGTTGAACGTGAAGTTGACCGGCTGGCCCGTCGTCGCGTCCACGCTCAGGAGCGCCGGCGCCTTGCCGTCGAGCAGGTTCAGGTAGCCGTTCACCTTCAGCGCGCCCTTGCTGTAGTTCACCTTCGTGTAGCCGAGCACCGAGCCCGACTCGATCTGGAACGGCCCGATGCCCGTGTCGATGATCCCGCTCGTGCCGGCCACGCCGCCCGCCACCACGACCTTGCCGCCGTTCTCCAGGTCGTAGTCGACCCGCGTGTCGAACTTCGGCTGCGTCGTCCCGCTGTTGGCGAACGCCGGGTACGCCGTGTGGAACTGGTTCGGGATCGTCCCCGTCGGCCGCGCGAAGGCGTCCTGCGTGAAGGCGCCCGCCGAGATCTTGTACGACCACCGGTCGTTCGGCGCGGCGGCGTGCGTGCCGTTCACGTAGAACAGCGAGCCCTGCCCCAGGCCGTTGCCGCCCACGTTGCGGTCGAAGGCGCCCGCGCCGATCGTGAGCTCGTCACCCTGCATCTCGCGCGGCGACTTCGTGATGATGTTCACCACGCCCGTCAGGGCGTTGGCGCCCCAGACGGCCGACGCCGGCCCCCGGATGACCTCGATCTGCTTGATCTCGTCCATGTTCACGGGCAGGAAGTCCCATGCCACGAACCCGAAGAAGTCGAGATAGAGGGACCGGCCGTCGAGCAGCGCGAGCTGCGAGGTCGACAGCGTCGACGTCGCGCCCCGGCTCGTGATGTTGATGTCGCGCGCCGACGTCTGCGCGACGTTCATCCCCGGCACCGCCCGCATCAGATCCGCGTAGCTCTGCGACGCCGAGGCCTGGATCAGCTGACTGCTGATGACCGACATCGTCGCCGGCGCGTTCACCAACTGGGTCTCCACCTTCGATGCCGTCACGACCACCGTCTCGGCGTAGGTCGGGGGCTGTTGCGGCTGCTCGGCCGGCTTCTGCTCCGGCTTCTGCGGCGGCTTCTGGGCCTGCTGCTGGCCCTGCTGCTGCCCCTGCTGCTGCCCCTGTTGCTGGCCCTGCTCCTGGTCCTGCGGCTGCGCCTGGGGAGACGTCGACGCGCCCTGCGCCGCGGCCCCCGTCACACCCAGCGTCAGCGCCAGCAGAACGGACAGGGCCCCGGTGCCACACACCTCACGTGCTCTTGTCATGGACATCCTCGTATGGGCTCACTACTACCCCGAAACTGGAGACCATGGTGAATATCACAGCCGTGGAAACGGCGCAAATCCTTCCGCTCTGAAGCAGACTTCCGCTCCCCCGGGCCGGCTGAAGCCGGCCCCTACGTAGTGCCCTGTGGGGGCCGGCTTCAGCCGGCCCGACGCTGGAGTATGCTCTACGCCGTGGCCGCGAACCCTCCGACCGCCCCCCATCCCGTCGTCATCGGCGTCGCCGGAGGGTCCGGTTCGGGCAAGACCACCGTTGTCCGCCGCATTCTCGAGAGCCTCGGCGGCGACCAGGTGACCGTTCTCGAGCACGACCGGTACTACCGCGACCGGAACGACTTGCGGCTCGAGGAGCGGGCGGCGCTCAACTACGACCATCCCGACGCCCTGGAGACGGACCTGCTCGTCGCCCACCTGGAGCAGCTCCGGTCCGGCCGGGACGTCGAGATTCCGGCCTACGACTTCACCCTGCACGCCCGCAAGCCGGCAACCGAGACCGCGTTCCCGCGCAAGGCCGTCATCGTCGAGGGCATCCTCATCTACACCGACGCGCCGCTGCGCGAGCTGATGGACGTGAAGGTCTTCGTGGACACCGACGCCGACACGCGGTTCATCCGGCGCCTGCGCCGCGACGTCGCCGAGCGCGGGCGGACGATGGAGTCGGTGATCGAGCAGTACCAGTCCACCGTCAAGCCCATGCACCTCGAGTTCGTCGAGCCGAGCAAGCGCTACGCCGACATCATCATTCCCGTCGGCGGCTACAACACCATCGCCATCGACATGATGCTCACCCTGATCCGGAGCCTCACCGGGCGGTAGCCCGTCGTTCGGCTCCATCCGGCCGCGCTCTTCAGCTTGTGTTTCGGGGCACCTGCCGGTATAAGAGGCGCGACTGTTCGAGCCAGACCAACCCGACCGGAGGCGGACGATCCATGACGAAGAAGATATCGCTGGCCCTCGTGGCGTTGCTCGTGCTGCTCGCGGCCGGCGGGTACCTCGTGCTGCGGTCGCTCGTCTCGGACGAGAGCGTGCGCGCGCAGCTGTCCTCGCGCCTGACGGCCGCGCTCGGCCAGCCCGTCGCGATTGAGCGCGCCCACCTCGTGTTCAGCCCGAAGATCGGGATCGAGCTCAGCGGCGTTCGCGTCGGCGATCCCGCGCGTCTGACGCTCGAGCGCGTGCGCGTGGCGACTGGGCTGCGGCCGCTGCTGAGCCGCCGCGTGGAGGGCGCCGAGGTCGTCGTGGACGGCGGCATGGCGGAGCTGCCGCTGCCGCCGATCGCGCTGGGCGGATCGCCGCCCGCCGGTGCGGCGTCCGCCGCGCCGGCCGAGCCGGGCCCGGGCGGCGGGCTCACGATCGTGTCGGTTGACACGATCGCGTTCCGAAACGTGCGCGTCATGAGCGGGGGCCGCACGGTGTCGCTCGATCTCGACACCGCGCTGTCGGCCGACCGCCTCGACATCAGGCGGATCGCGGCCACGTCCGACGGCCTGCAGATCGAGGGCACCGGCTCGGTCGCCGACCTGAGCGACCCGCACGCCGTGCTCGACCTCACGGCCAACGACCTGGACCTCGATCGCATCATGGCGATCCTCGCGGCGTTCGCCGAGACTTCGCCGGACCAGATGCCGCCGCCGGCCGCCGCGCCGGGCGGATCGCCGGCCGGCGGGCCGGCCGCCGCCGAGGCGCCGCGAATCACGGTGTCGCTGACGGCGCCGAAGGGCCGGGCGGCGGGAGTCGCCTTCACCGACCTGCGGGCGAAAGCCACCGTGCACGAAGGGAGTGTCACCCTGGAGCCGCTCAACTTCGGCGTCCTGGGCGGCCGCTACGCCGGCAGCCTGGTGCTCGACGCGACGAGCGCGGTGCCGGCCTTCGCGTGGGCCGCTACGCTCGACGGCGTCGACGTGGCCGCCGCGCTCGCGGCCGCCGGCGCCGACCCGTCGATGACGGGCCGGCTCTCGGCCCGCGTGCGGCTCACCGGCGCGGGCGCCGACGCGGCGGCGGCCCTGAAGAGCCTCAGCGGCACCGGCCGCGTGGACGTGAAGAACGGCACGCTGCCGCACCTCGAGCTGGTCGGCACCGTCGTGCGCGCGCTCGGCCGGCCGGGAGAGGCGCCGAAGGGGTCCGGCGAGGCCTTCTCCACGCTCGGCGGGAGCTTCTCGCTCGCCGACGGCGTTCTGAGGTCGAAGGACCTCACGATGGACTCGCGCGACCTCAACGTGGACGGCGCGGGCAGCGTGTCATTCGCGGCCGCGTCGATGGACGTGCGCGCGAACCTGCGGCTGTCCGAGGACCTGTCGAGGCGCGTCGGCCGCGATGCCGCGCGCCTGACCGGGGAGCGGACGCGCATGACCTTCCCGGCCGTCGTCAGCGGGCCGGTGGCGCAGCCGAACGTGTCGGTCGACGCGCGCGGCCTCGTGCAGAAGGCGGCGACCGAGGAGCTCAAGAACCAGCTGAAGAAGGGGATCGGCAACCTCTTGAAGAAGAAGAAGCCGGGCGGGGGCGGCCGGCCGTAGCGTGGGCGAGGGGCGCCAGCAGCTCGCCGTGGCCGTCGCGTTGGTGGTGCTCGGGGCGCTGTTGATCGAGTTCTGGCTCGGGCGGCACCTCGAGCGCGGCACGCTGGCCTGGGTCCAGGGGGCCTGGGTGGCCGGGATCCTGGCGGGGGTGTGGCTGCGGCGGCGGTTCGGGCGGCCGGAGGACTGACCGGCCGCCTTCGCGCGCGGCGCTCCGGCGGGCCAGGACCGCGGAGCGCACCCGCCCGCGCCTACTGCAGGCGCGGCAGGGCCTTTTCGGCCGCCAGCTTCGTCACGTCGAGCGGGTGGGCGGCGCCCGCCGCCGAGAGGATCACCCAGTAGCGTCCCTTCAGCACGTTCAGCTGGTCGAGGCTGCCGCCGGCCCAGTAGGCCGCGTCGCCGAGGCCCTCGACCGGCTCGGGATCGGCCCTCGACAGGACCTTCGACTGCTTCTGCGCCTCCTCGAAGATGACGCGCGCCGCGTCGGGGCTGGCCGACGCGCGGATCAGCATGTGGAGGCCCGTGAGGTCCTTCGCCATGTAGTTGCAGGTCGACACGACGCCGGCCGTGCTGGTCGCCGTCGGATCGCCGACCTCCTTGCCGAGCACGGCCTCCGCGTCCGCCTTGGTCAGGATCTGCGACGCGTCGATCGCGCCGGGCGCGGCCGTCGCCATCGCCTTCGTGGCGGCCTTGGCGGCCGCCGCCCCGCCAGGCGCCTGGTCGGGCGTGCCGGACCCGCACGCGGCTGCGAGCACGAGGGCGATCACGGGCCAGGCGGGACGTGCGAGCGCGATCCTCATGTGTGCCTCCCTGGGGCGCGATGACGGCCGGGCGGGAAAGACCGGGGCAGGATAGTCCCCCGTGCGGCCGGGCACAAGAATGTAACGGTGCACCGTTGCGCCGGCACGCGGCCGTCCACTAGAGTGGCGGCGCGAGGCCTCATGCGATACGCGTGCGTCATCGTCGCGGCGTGGCTCCTTCTCCTGGGCGCGGGCCGGCCCGCCGGCGGGCCCGCGCCGGCGCCCGCGACGGACCGGCACACCTTCGCCCTCGGCGCGAGCGACTTCCTCCTCGACGGGCGCCCCTTCCAGATCGTCGCCGGCGAGATGCACCCGGCCCGCATCCCGCGGGCGTACCTGGCGCCACCGGATCCGGATGGCGAAGGCGATGGGCTGCAACACCATCGCGGTCTACGTCTTCTGGAACCACCACGAGACGGCCGAGGGCGTCTTCGACTTCACGACCGGCGGCCGGGACCTGGCGGCCTTCATCCGCCTCGCGCAGGAGGAGGGGATGTGGGTGCTGCTGCGGCCGGGGCCGTACGTCTGCGCCGAGTGGGACTTCGGCGGCCTGCCCTCGTACCTCCTCGCCGATCCTGAGCTGAAGGTGCGCGGGCTCTACCCGCCCTACATGCAGGCGGTCGAGCGCTACCTCGCGCACCTCGCGCCCGTCGTCCGGCCGCTGCTCGTCGCCCACGGCGGGCCGATCCTGATGGTGCAGATCGAGAACGAGTACGGGAGCTACGGAAACGACCGGGCGTACACCGCGCGGCTGAAGGCGATCTGGGAGGCGAACGGCGTGCCGGGGCCGTTCTACACCGCCGACGGGCCGACGCCGTACATGCTGGAGGCCGGTCACGTCGAGGGCGCGGCGATCGGCCTCGACTCGGGCTCGAGCCGGAAGGACTGGGACCTGGCGCGGTCGATGTTCCCCGGCGTGCCGATCTTCTCGTCGGAGACCTACCCCGGCTGGCTCACGCACTGGGGCGAGAAGTGGGCGAAGCCGCCGGTCGCCGACCTCCTGAAGGAGGTGCGGTTCCTGCTCGACAACCGCAAGTCGTTCAACCTGTACGTCGTGCACGGCGGCACGAACTTCGGCTTCACGGCCGGCGCGAACTCCGGCGGGAAGGGCTACGAGCCCGACGTGACGAGCTACGACTACGACGCGCCCATCGACGAGCAGGGGAGGGCGACGGCGAAGTACCAGGCCCTGCGCGGCCTGATCGCGTCGTACCGCCCGGCGGGCGCGCCGCTCCCGCCCGTGCCCGATCCGATCCCGTCGGTGGACGTCCCGCCGTTCCCGATGCGCGTCGAGGCGTCGATCTGGAACCACCTGCCGGCGCCCATCACCGCGCTCCAGCCGCGTCCCTTCGAGATGTACGGCCAGAACCAGGGCCTGATGCTCTACCGCACGACGCTCGTCGGCCGGAAGAGCGGGCGGCTCGTGATGACGGACCTGCACGACTACGCGACCGTGTTCCTCGACGGGCGGCTCGTCGGCACGGTGGACCGGCGGCTGGGCGAGAACGCGATCGACCTGCCCCCGTCGGACGACCCCATGCCCGTGCTCGATCTCCTGGTCGAGGGCATGGGGCACATCAACTTCGGGCAGGCCATGATCGACCGCAAGGGCATCACCGACCGGGTGACGCTCGGCGGGATGACGCTGATGAACTGGCAGGTGTTTCCGCTGCCGCTCGCCGACGCATGGGTGGCGTCGCTCGGCGACGACCCGCCCGGTCCGGAGCGCCCCGGCACCTTCTTCAGGGGCGCGTTCCACCTGGACGCGCCGGCCGACACGTTCATCGACATGACCGGCTACCGCAAGGGCGTGGTGTGGGTGAACGGCCACAACCTCGGCCGCTACTGGGACATCGGGCCGCAGACGCGGCTCTACTGCCCGGCGCCGTGGCTCCGCGCGGGCGAGAACACCGTCGTGGTGCTCGACCTGCTGAAGACCGAGCCGTCGCCGCTGCGCGGCGCGGCTCACCGCGAGTGACCCGGCCGCCTTCCCCCCGATCCGGGGCCTGTGGTAGCGTACGCGTGGCCAGACGGGCGTCTACCGTGTCGCGCCCGGCCATCATGCCTTCCGACGCGGAACGGGCGGCGAACCGCGCCTGCACCGTTCTCCACCCCCGCAGTCATGGAGGTCCCGATGAGGGGAAGCACGACCGCGCGTCATCCTGTCCTTCGTCTCTTGCTCGCGCTCGCCGTCGTCGCCGGCGGATCGCTGGTTCAGCCCGTCCGCGCCGGGGCGCAGGCCGTCACCTCGCCCGAGAAGTTCTTCGGCTTCCAGATGGGGGCCGACCGGAAGATGGCCCGCTGGGACAAGCTCGTCGAGTACTACCAACTGCTCGAGAAGCAGAGCGGCGGCAAGCTGAAGCTCGTCAACATGGGGCCCACCGAAATGGGGAACCCCTTCCTGCTGGCCATCATCACGTCGCCGGCCAACCAGAAGAACCTCGAGACGCTCCGGCAGAACAACCTCAAGCTGGCCGACCCGCGGGGCATTCCCGAGGCCGAGATCAAGAAGATCGCCGCGGCGAGCAAGCCGTTCGTGTGCATGACGATGAGCATGCACGCGTCGGAGGTCGGGGGCGCGCAGATGGCGCCCGAGCTGACCTACGACCTGATCACGCGGACCGACAGCGAGACTCAGCGCATCCTCGACAACGTCGTGTTCCTGCTGGTCCCGTCGTTCAACCCCGACGGCGAGATCATGATCGTCGACTACTACAACAAGTACCTCGGGACCGAGTACGAGGCCGGGTCGCTGCCCTGGCTCTACAACAAGTACGTCGGGCACGACAACAACCGCGACGCCCTCCTGATGAGCATGAAGGAGGACCGGTACGTCGGCCAGATCCTCTTCACCGAGTACAAGCCGACGGCCTACTTCGACTTCCACCACATGGGCAGCTACGGCGCCCGGATCTTCTATCCGCCGTACGCCGAGCCGATCCGCCCCTTCGCCGACCCGCTGGTGTGGCGCGAGATGGAGTGGTACGGCGCCGAGATGGCGAACAAGGCCGAGGAGGCGGGGCTGTCGGGCGTGGTGAACGACGCGCAGTACTCCGGGTGGGGCCACTTCGGCTTCCACTGGATCACGCCGTTCCACAACATCACGGGCATGCTGACCGAGTCGGCCAGCGCGCGGATCGCCACGCCGCTCTACATCGACCCCAGCCAGCTCACGGGCCAGGCTCGTAACCTCGAGCACCCGACCCAGGAGCAGATGAACTTCCCCAACCCGTGGCCGGGCGGCTGGTGGCGCCTGCGCGACATCGTCGAGCGGCAGAAGGTCGCCGCGTGGGCCCTGCTCGACGGCATGGCCCGCAACATGGACACGATCGTCTGGGACACGTATCTCAAGGCCAGCCGCCAGACCGAGCGGGGGGCGCAGGGCAAGCCCGCCGGCTACGCGATCTCGGCGAACCAGCACGACCCGCTGACGCTCGACAAGCTGGTGAACGCGCTGCTCGCGCAGGGCATCGAGGTCATGCGGTCGTCCAGGGGGTTCACGACGCCGGACGGCGTCGTCTACCCGGCCGGCTCGTTCTACGTGTCGATGGCGCAGCCGAAGATGGGGCTCATCCGCTACCTGCTCGGCGAGACGCACTACGCCGACAACGAGTGGACCCGCGAGCAGGACGGCACGCCGATCCGGCCCTATGACATGGGGCAGGACGTGCTGGCCGAGTACTTCGGCGTCACGGCCGATCCGCTCGACGAGGCCGTCGAGGCCGGGCTCACGAAGGTCGGCGCGCCGATCGCGCCGGCGGGCCGCGTGGCGAAGGGCGCCGCGGGCTACGTGATCGACGGGCGCCTGAACGACGCGTTCAAGGCGATGAACCTGCTCTTCGACAAGAACGTGCCGCTCAGGCGCGTCGACGCGGCCGAGGGCGGCCTGCGGCCGGGCGACTTCCTGGTGCCCGCCTCGGCGCCCGACGCGGTGCTGGCCGAGATCGCGCGCGCGACCGGCGTGGACTTCAAGCCGCTCCAGGCCGAGCCGAAGGCGGCGCACGCGATCAAGCGCATGCGCATCGGCATGTATCAGCGCTACCGCGGGGGCAACATGGACGAGGGCTGGACGCGCTGGATGTTCGAGCAGTGGGCGTTCCAGTTCAAGGACGTCTACGACGCCGAGATCAAGAAGGGCGACCTGAACGCCAGCTACGACGTGTTCATCTTCCCCGACGACCGGACCGCCACGATCACCGGCGAGCCGGCGCGCGGCGGGGACGGCGGCGGCTACGGCCGCGGCCGCAGCTTCGCGGGCGTGCCCGACACGACGCCGCCCGAGTACCGCAGCGGCATCGGCCGCGACGGCGTCGAGGCGATCCGCGACTTCGTCCGCAAGGGCGGCACCCTGGTGACGCTCGGCGGCGCGACCGACTTCGCGATCTCGCAGCTCGGCCTGCCCGTGCGGAACGTGGTGGAGGGGCTCAGCAGCAAGGAGTTCTTCTGCCCGGGCTCGACGCTGCGCGTGAAGATCGACAACACGAATCCGCTCGCCTACGGGATGCCGGCCGAGGGCCTCGTGCTGTTCCACTACAGCCCGGCGTTCGACGTGGTCGCGACCGACTTCAACGACAAGAACGACATCGTCGTGCGCTACGCCGACCGCAACGTGGAGCGGAGCGGCTGGCTGAACGGCGAGAAGTACATCGCCGGGAAGACGGCGATGGCGTCGATCGGCTACGGGCAGGGGAAGGTCGTGCTGATCGGGTTCCGCACGCAGAACCGCGCGCAGACCCACGGCACGTTCAAGTTCCTGTTCAACGCGCTGGTGACGCCGCCGCCCGCGCCGGCCGCGGCCGCCGGCCAGCAGTAGGTCCGTTCCGATCGCGGCGTCCCTCGTGCTCCCACGGGGGACGCCGCCGTCCGGACGCCCCCCTCGAACGATTCACCTGCCCGGCCCGACGACGAAGCGCTCTTCGTCCAGGACCGCGCCGGCACGGCTTCGCAGCTCGACCCTCCACGCGCCCGCGGCGTCCGCGGGAAGGGTGACGCGGCTGTCGGTGCGCCAGCCGCTCGCCGTGTTGACGCCGACCTGCAGCGTCACGGCCAGGTGCAGCCGGTCCCCGTGGTACCAGCGGTGCTGCACCGTCGTGCCCACCGGGCTCTTGAGGCGCGTGTAGAAGTAGAGCGTCCCGGGCGCGACGGGGGAGCCCGGCGGCGTGCAGTGCCAGACGCCTCCACCCTTGGACAGATCCCGGCACAGCTCCGCGGTCACGACGGCCGGCGCGGGCGAGGCCTTCGCGGCGGGCGCGGGCGCGGGCGCGGGTGCCGGCGGTGCGGCGCTCGCAGGCGGCGGCGCGCCCGACGTGACTGCGGCGGGAGAGGCGGCGGCGGGCGGCGCGGCCGGCGATGCCGCGCCGGCTCCCGGCGCCGCCGGCGGTGCGGCGCCGCCGCCCGGAGCGCCCTCCAGCGAGCGGTCGGAACGGAACCACGTACCGGACGCGATGAACACCGCGACGAGGCCGGCCGCGGCCAGGACCCCGATCAGCAGAACGCCGGGCCAGCGCCTCGTGGCGAACGGTCCCCGCGCGCCGGCGCCCCGAGCCTTCGGCTCGCGCGCGATTGGAGCGATCGACGGAAGGTCGGGCTCGGGAGCCGGCTGGGTCCGCAGCGGAAGATCCCGCTCGGGCGTGGCGGGTTCGCGCGCCGGCGGCGCGGCCCGCTCGACCCCGCTTGCCGGGAGCGGCGGCGGCCAGTCGACCGCGTGTCCCCGCGCACGGCAGAGATCCTCGAGGTTCTTGCGGCTCGTGGACACGAAGGCGTGATTGGACGGCAGAATCGCCGCGGCAATCGCGCACGCCCGCCGGAAGTGTCGCTCCGCGTCGTCCGGCTTCCCCAGGGCTTCGCACACGACGCCGAGGTTGTTGAGCGTGCTGGCGAGCGCCGGGTGCCTGGGGCCGAGAGCGGCCTCCTGCTTCTCCGCGAGCTCGGTCAGCAGACGCTCGGCTGACGCGTGGTCGCCAGCCGACGCGGCCCGCGCGGCCGCGTCGCTCAAAGACTGCAGTTCGGGTGCCGGCATGGACCTCGCCGGGCAGGGACGCCGGGGAGCGCGCGTGAAAGGATCGTCACCTCCATTATACGGGAGTCGCCGGCCGTCGTCGCGCTCGGTCGGGCGACCGCGTCCGGGGCCGCTCGACGGAGCGCGCGTTGCTCCCCGACGATGGTAGGATCGCCGTCCGGACGCGACGGCACGCGTCGGCGCGCCGGTTCCGGAAGGAAACGAGCAGGATGGCCCAGCAGCCCCTCGAACGGGTGGTAAGAAACATCGACAAACGCCTGGAGAAGGTCGAGAAGATTCTGCCAACCTTGGCGACGAAGGAAGAGTTGCGCACGAGGATTGCGGAGGCCATCGCGCCGCTGGCGACCAAGGCGGAGTTGGCCGAGGCCATTGCGCCGCTGGGGACCAAGGCGGAGCTGCACGAGGAAGGCGAGCGCACGCGCCGCCACTTTGACGTCGTCGCCCAACGGCTCGAGGGCAAGATCGAGATTGTGGCCGAGGGTCTGGTCGTCCTGCGGGAGTCCGTGGACCGACGCTTCGAGGGGGTGGACGCCGACATCACCGGCCTCGATCGCCGCGTGACGAAGCTCGAGGCGCGGCGGCGCACTACTTCTTGATCTTCACGTCGACCTGGAACCGGCGGTAGTCCGAGTAGGTGGCCCTGCCCGTGATCCGCTCGCCGTCCCGCCGGTTCAGGTCGTAGCGCTCGTTCATCGTCTCCGGCACCCAGAAGCCCAGCGCCGCGTCGTGGATGTAGTCCACGGTGGTCGTCACGCTCGCCGCGGGGCTGAGGCGCCCGCCGACGTCGGACGGCGGCTCGAACATCAGCCGCGTTCGGACCACGGCGCCGGAGTCGAGCACCCAGAAGCGGCCCGCGGCCGGCGCGTCGACGCCATCGCCCTTCACGATGGTCGGTGCGGCCGTCTCGACGAACCGGACGATGCGGCACGGACCGGCGGGGAGCGTCTCGCTCCCGCCGACCGACAGGCGGAAGCGCTTCACGATCGGATCGGTCAGGAACCACAGCGGCAGCGTCGGGGTGTTCACGTTCCTGACGATGCGCCCGATGTTCCACCGCGAGTTCTCGTCGGCCAGCTCGCGCATGCGCGCCAGGGCCTCGGCCTCGGTCTTCGCGCCCTCCAGCGGCGGCGTGGGCGCCTCCACGGCTCGGCCGTCGACCTGGTACACCCGCCGCGTCATGATCCACATGCCGTCGGCGATGCTGGCGAACGCGACCTCGGCTTCGGTCGTGCGCCTGGCCGTGACGACGCCGGCCGTGGCGCCGTACGAGCCCCTGAGCGACCGGACCTCCTGCTCGTAGTGTTCGTGGGCGATGACGAACGGCAGCTCGCGCGCGAAGCGGGCGGCGTACGACTGCAGCGCGTCCACTACGGCCGCGGGCGATGAGCTGGACGGTTGTGTGCCACTGACCGGCGGGTACGGCGCCCCGACGGTACCGAGGCCGACCAACACGAAGCCGAACGTCAGGAGGCTTCGTGGCATCGAGCGCCTCAGGGGTCTCAGGCAGGGCGAGCCCATTCTGGATCCCTCACGACGGCGAACGCGTCGCCCGCGCGGATCGTCGCGCCGCCCGCCGGCCGGCCACGCGGAAGGCGAGGAAGAGCGCGAGCGCCACGCCGAACAGCGCAAACAAGGGGAGGGCGACGGCGGCCAGCGCGGTGATCACCGAGCCCGCCAGCTCGACGGTCGCGACCACGGGGTTGGCCAGGCCGCCCGTGGTGGCGCCGGACGCCGCGCGCAGGGCCACCGTGGAGCCCTGGACCAGTGCGGCGATGCCCCCGCCGCCGACGATCACGGCCGTCCATTTCACCAGGGGCGGCAGGTCGGTGAGCACGGACGCGCTCGTCACGATGCCCGCGGCGATGGCGGCGGGGATGGCGACGGTGTCGAGCGCGTGGTCCAGCCAGGGGATGTAGTAGCCCATCACCTCGAGCAGCGTCGCCGAGCCGAACGCGAGCGCCGCCGGCGTGGTCGCGATCCAGTCCCAGCCGGGGGCAAGGGGCACGTAGCCGAACCGCGCCCCGAGGCCGACCACCAGCAGCGGAACGAACACGCGGAAACCGCACGCGGCCGCGAGCCCCAGTCCGAGGCCCAGGCTCGCGAGGATTTCGAGGGTGCCTGTCATGCCGCCATGATACGACCACCCGGCGGCCCGCGCGTTCGGTGCTTGAATTCCTCCGGTAATCCCGCCATCCTGTGTCTGACCCTGGAGGGACCATGAACCTCATCATCTGGCTGATCGTCGGCGGCGTCATCGGCTGGCTCGCCAGCATCGTGATGAAGACCAACGCGCAGATGGGCTGCATCGCCAACGTGGTCGTCGGGATTATCGGCGCGGCCATCGGCGGCTGGCTGGGGGGCTTGCTCGGCATCGGAGGCGGGGGCCTGGTGAGCTTCCTGCTGGCGGTCGCCGGGGCAGCGATCCTGATCGCGATTCTCAAGGCGCTCAACATCTTCAAGTAGCTGGTCGGGAGCCGCGCTCGCTCCGGAGAGAACGGATGGTGGAGAAGAGGACGCCCGAGTTCCAGGAAATGATCCGGATGCGGGTCGTGCTCGAGGTGCCCGGCATGGACGCCGTGAGCGCGCGCCGGAATCTCGAGTACAAGACCGCCGAGGGCCTGCCGCTCCACATGGACGTCTGCGCGCCGCCTGGCGCGCCGCAGCCGCGTGCGACGGTGGTGCTGATCCACGGCGGGCCGATTCCCAGGATCGGCGCGAAGAACATGGGCGTCTTCGTCTCGTACGGCGAGCTGCTCGCGGCCTCCGGCTTCACCGCCGTGACGTTCAATCACCGGTTCCTGGCACCCGAACGGCTGGTGGACGCGGCCACCGACGTGGCGGATCTCGTGGCGCACGTCCGCGCGAACGCCGGGGCGCTCGGCGTCGATTCCGACCGGATGGCGCTCTGGGCGTTCTCGGGCAGCGGGCCGTTCCTGGCGGCGCCGCTCCGCGAGCGGCCGTCCTGGCTGCGCGCCGTCGTCGCCTACTACGCGGCGCTGGACGTGCAGCAGGTCCCGGCCGGCGTGGAGGACCGGCTCGGCCCCGACGTGCGCCGGGCGTTCTCGCCGATTGACGCGCTGGGCGATTCGGCGCTCGACGCGCCGCCCATGCTCGTCGCGCGCGCCGGGCTCGACCAGGAATGGCTGAACGGCGGCATCGACCGCTTCGTCCAGGCCGCCGTGTCGAAGGGCGCGACGATCGACCTGCTGAACCACCCCGACGGTCGCCACGGCTTCGACATCCTGGACGACGACGCGCGGTCGAGGCAGATCCTCCGGCGCACGGTGGCGTTCCTGCGGGATACTCTCGTCGCATAGGCCACGTTGCGCGACGAACCCATCCGGAAGGGAGTGCACATGCGTCGGAGCGCCATCGTCGTCGTCCTGCTGGGGCTCGTGCTCGCGCCCGTGCGCGCCCAGAGGCCGCAGCCGGACGAAGCTCCGCCGCATCCCTGGATGAACACGGCGCTCTCGCCGGACGAGCGCGCGTCGCTCGTCCTCGCCGAGATGACGCTCGACGAGAAGATTGGCCTGGTCCACGGTCTGAGCAGGCCTCGCGGGACGACGGCATCCGATCCCGCGAGGGAACTCGAGCTCGCCCGGTCGAACGGCGGCGCCGGGTTCGCGCCCGGCATTCCGCGCCTCGGCCTGCCCGACCTGCAGCTGGCCGACGTCGGCGTCGCGTTCGGCGCCCTGATCGGCCGCGAGCTCCGCGACCAGGGCTACAACGCGTCGCTCGGCGGCGGCGTCTACGCGTGCGAGAACCCGCACCTGCTGACCGGCGTGCTGAAGCAGGCGTGGACCGCCGACACACTCCCTCCAATTGTCTTCCTGCTGAGGACCTTCCGGCGCGGGCCGGGAAGAGGGCTTGTGTTCTCTCGTGCGGTCTGCGAAGGTATACGCACTTCCCACAGAACGGGTGTCAACCGCCGGCAGTGAAGGGGGCGCACATGGACCCGATCTATGCGGCCGCTCTGCGTTGGGTGTTCCTTTGCTTCTTTGCTGTCATCGGCGTCTTCTCGCTGGGCGTCGCCATCGGGTTCTTTCCCAAGGCGGACCCGGCCTTCAAGAAGTGGGCGGTCGGGACCTTCATCGTCACGCTGGCCGGCGCCGTGTTCACGGTCTTCAGCGCGATGATGCGGCCGCCCGCGGACAGGCCGGTGGATTTGTTCGTCAGGCTCGTGCCGCCGGATGGGCGGCAGTTGCCGGCCGACCTCAACCTGTACAAGGCCACCTACGCGTACGACGAGCCGGACGGGCGGGGCGGCGTCAGGACGAGCGAGGGCGCGCCGGAGCTGACCTATGACAACGCCCGGTGGCAGGTGAAGCTGCCGTCGAAGGTGCTCGACAAGGCGGTGTCCCTCACGTTCGAGCACGACGGTCGCGCCCGGTGGGAGGTGCGGCCGTTCTATCCGAACTCGATCGGGCGGACGCTCGAGGCCCTGGCCGACGACGATCGGCCGTCTCCGGCGTCCACGCGGTCGGCGTGGCCGGCGATCCTGCCGGTGGTCGAGGCGGAAGAGCCCGGCCGGGCGCCCGCGGGCGACGCGCCGAAGCTGAGCAACTACGCGCGTCTGACGGAGGTGCGGAACGGGCAGCGCATCTACCAGTGGCGCGTGTTCGTCGAGGAGCCGCCGCGGGCGCTGCAGTCCATCCGGCGCGTCGAGTACGTGCTGGACCGCACCTATTCCCGGCCCTTTCGAGTGACGACGGACCGCGACAAGCAGTTCGAGCTGACCGAGTCCGGGTCCAGACCTTTCACGATCGTCGCCACCATCCGGTACACGAACGGCCGGAGCGTGAAGGTGAGCTACACGCTGGACTTCACCAAACGCTGGCCGGCCGGGCCGCCGCGGGAGGAGTAGCCGCCCGCGGTCGCGCCCGCAGGGCCCCTGCTACCGGGCGATCGTGATGTTGTCCAGCCCCGCCGGGTTGTCGCAGCACGGCGTCGCGGGGTTCGACACGGTGATCGACAGCGCGTCGATCATGTCCGCGCCGTAGGGGTTCACCACCGTCACGAAATTGCCGTACGTGTTCGGCAGGATCCCCGACGTCGTGAACACCGGGGTCGACCCCAGCGATCCGGACAGCGTGTACGGGATCTGCGTGATGCTCGAGTAGAGGTCGACGGAGGTGAGGACGAACGGGGCGCCCCCGTTCGTCACCTGGACCTCGGCCGTGCGCGTGGGCTCGGAGGCCAGCCGCGTGAAGATGATGGAAGGCTCCGGGTTGCCGTACGAGGTGAGGGCCGTCCAGCTGCCCGACACCGGCGACACCGTCAGGCCGGACTCCATGTAGGTCGCGAGCGGCGACAGGTTCCCGCTGCCCGCCAGGCCGTCGAACGTGATGGTCACCGCGACCAGCGGAACGGGCGTGCAGTCGCTCCCGAACTTCATCCCCGGCTGTCCGGGCACCGTGTCGCCGACCCGCACGTCGCCGTGGGCCAGGAGCGCGGCGAGGGCCGCCGGCGGGACCGCCATCGGAACGTACGCGTTCGCGCCGTTGGTCCGGTGGCAGATGTCGATCCTGGCGGAGCCCCTGGGGCTGAAGAGGGTGGGCAAGGCGATCGCGTCGGGAGCGACCTCATTGCTGGTGGCGGCCGCCGTGGCGCTGGCGGCAACCGGGTTGACGGTCCTGGTTCCGCATCCCGCGCAGGCGATGACGGCGATCGAGATGACGCAGGTCGTGGTTCGCAACATGGTGAGCTCCTGAGGTTCGTGAGGTCCGCTGTCCGGCTCAAGCCCCGGCATCCCTCGCGCCGGCCGCCACCCGGGCAATTCGAGCCAGGCGCTTCACGGCGGCGCGCATCTCCTCGAAGGTGACGGCATGCCGGTCGGACTGGATGCCGTCGTTGGTGATCCACACCGGATAGAGGCTGCTTGGCGCCAGGCTCTGGGGGTCGAAATGACCAGCGTAGCTGCACAGCCAGGTGAGCTGCGCCGCGGCCCGTTCGTCGGCCTCCGAGAACAACGTCACCTTGAGCGCCCGCCTGCAGAGGTCGAACCCCCGGCTGGCCGCCGTCACACAATTCTCGAAGTGACGGAGCGCCGTGAAATACACGGACAGCTTTCGGAGATCCCCGCGGGTCGCCTCGCACGCCAGGTCCCATTCATCGATCGCCGCCTCCGCGCGGCGAATCGCGGCATACGCCAGGGGGACCTTTCCGTAGCGCACGTTGCCGTTGGGCTTCCAGTCCAGCGGAAACTCGTCGAGCCAGCTTCGGCTCTCGGGAAACTCGCCGCCCAGGCTGCGCGGAGCGCACGCCGTCAGCGTCGACAGGTGCCTCTCGACGAAGGCGCTGAGCAGGTCCCCGTGAGTCGGCGTCACCGACACAAGCTCCAAGGGGGATGGAGGGAGCCGGACTGTGAGAACGGGGAGGAATCCTGTATACCACCGTGGTCCCGCCGCCCGCAAGAGTGGCCGGTCGTGCCCGGCCGCTGATGAAGTCCCACCGCTCGTGCCATGCGGGCGGCGTTCCCTGAGCTCGCCGGGCATGAACATTCGATGGAAGTGCGCTTCGACGACGACTTCTATTCAGAGGTGTTTCCGCCCCAGGGTTGACCCCTGACCGTCTGCCGAAAGTGCCGCCGCGCAAACTCGCGGCCCGAGCCCGTCTTCAGGTACCTTTCGAACCTCAGTGCGGGTTCCTCCTCGTCGAATTCGATGACGACGAGCGCCCGCCATGGTCGACGTTCGGCCGTGTGTGGAGAGTTGCCCGCGTTGTGAGCCGCCAGCCTCGCCGGGACGTCAGAGGTGAGGCCTACGTCAGTACTCCGCCGGCTCGTTGACACTCTTCAGGATGTAGACGAATCGCCTCGGTGCGGCCATTCCACAGGCGCAGCAAACTCGTTACCGTCCCGCTTTGACCCGTATTCGTGCCTATCGGTGAGCCTGGCACGCCGGAAGTGGCAGCTTCTGCAAGGCGGGAACACGGCGGAGGGGCAAGTTCTCCCAGGGCAGCAGCCGTCGCCTGGCTTGCCAGCCGGAGCCTCACGGGAGGGATGCAAGCGTGATGTGGTCCGCCTTCGCGGCTGTGCTTCGGTGTGCCGGCTACGGCGGACAGCCTTCGCCTGGCTTGCCAGCCGGAGCCTCACGGGAGGGATGCAAGCGTGATGTGGTCCGCCTTCGCGGCTGTGCTTCGGTGTGCCGGCTACGGCGGACAGCCTTCGCCTGGCTTGCCAGCCGGAGCCTCACGGGAGGGATGCAAGCGTGATGTGGTCCGCCTTCGCGGCTGTGCTTCGGTGTGCCGGCTACGGCGGACAGCCTTCGCCTGGCTTGCCAGCCGGAGCCTCACGGGAGGGATGCAAGCGTGATGTGGTCCGCCTTCGCGGCTGTGCTTCGGTGTGCCGGCTACGGCGGACAGCCGTCGCCTGGCTTGCCAGCCGGAGCCTCACGGGAGGGATGCAAGCGTGAGCGAAGGCTGGTGAGCCGCGTAGGAATCGAACCTACAACCCGCAGATTAAGAGTCTGCTGCTCTGCCAATTGAGCTAGCGGCCCACTCTGACTGGTGCGCGTTCTGCCGGGCCGGGCGGCCTCAGCACAACAAACGATACTACCACGCTCTCAGCGGCCGCGTCGAGTCCCTCGCCCGCCCAACTCTGCTTGACGCCCGCCGCACCGCGTGGATACTTGGGGGCGCCGCCAGCCGGCCAGAGGAGTCCACCATGCCACGCCGCCCCCGCCTGCTCCTCGCGCTTCTCGTCGCGCTCGCCACGGTCGCCACGGCCTCGGCGCAGCCGGCGCCGGCCGCCGCGCCGCCGGACCTCGACGCCTGGGTCCAGCGCGCCATGACGACCTTCGACGTCCCCGGCGTCGCCCTCGCCATCGTCAAGGACGGCGCCGTCGTCGCGACGAAGGGCTACGGTGTGCGTCGCCTCGGCGCGCCCGACCGGGTGGACGCGCACACGCTGTTCGGCATCGCGTCGAACACGAAGGTGTTCACGGCCACCGCCCTCGGCCTGCTGGTCGAGGAGGGCCGAGATCGACTGGGACGGTCCGGTCGTCCGCGCCCTGCCGTGGTTCCAGATGTGGGACCCGTGGGTGACGCGCGAGCTGACCATCCGCGACCTGCTCGTGCACCGCAGCGGCCTGGGCCTCGGCGCGGGCGACCTGCTGTGGTGGCCGCCGTCCACCTACGACCGGCACCAGATCGCGCGCCGCCTCCGCTTCATCCCGCCCGCTACGAGCTTCCGCAGCGCCTACGCCTACGACAACGTGCTCTACCTGGTGGCGGGCGAGGTGATCGAGCAGGTGAGCGGCCAGTCGTGGGAGGACTTCGTCGGCTCCCGCATCCTCGCGAAGGTCGGGATGACCGACAGCAACACGCGCCACTCGGACGCGACCATGGAGGGCAACGTCGCCGCGCCCCACGCGCGCGTCGAGGGCGTCGTACGGCCCATCCACCCGTTCGACAGCGACAACACCAACGCGGCGGGCGGCATCAACTCGAGCGCCAGCGACATGGCGAAGTGGCTACTCGTGCAGCTCGCGCGCGGACGCCTGCCCGACGGCTCGCGCCTGTTCTCCGAGGCCACCTCGCGCCAGCTGACGACGATGGTGACGCCCATCCCGGTCGGGCGGATGCCGCCCGAGCTCGCGGCGCTCCAGCCCAACCTGCGCGGCTACGCGCTCGGGCTCGGCGTGCAGGACTACCGCGGCCACAAGCTCCTGATGCACACGGGCGGTCTGCCGGGCTACGTGTCGCGCGTGCTGATGGTCCCCGATGCCGGCCTCGGCGTCGCGGTGCTCACCAACCAGGAGTCGGGCGAGGCCTTCGACTCGATCGCGTTCCACGTGGTGGACCACTACCTCGGCGCGCCGGCCACCGACTGGATCGAGGCGTACGACACGGTCCGCGCGCGCGCGGCCGCCGCGACCGCCGAGGCCGAGCGCACGACGGTCGCCGCGCGCGAGGCGTCGCCCGAGCCGGCGCTGCCGCTCGAGCGCTACGCCGGCGCGTACGAGGACGCGTGGTACGGCCGCGTGGACGTGGCGCTCGAGAACGGCCGGCTCGTGATTCGCTTCGCGCACTCGCCGTCGCTCGTCGGCGACCTCGAGCCCTGGCGCCACGACACGTTCGTCGCCCGCTGGCGCGACCGCGAGCTGCGCGCCGACGCCTTCGTCACGTTCGCGTTCGACGCCGACGGGCACGTCGATCTGGTGACGATGAAAGCCGTGTCGCCCGACACCGATTTCAGCTTCGATTTCCAGGACCTGCGCCTGCGTCCGGTGCCGGACGGGGCGGCGGTCCGCCGGTAGACGGGCGACGACGGCGCAGGGCTGACCGCCTTCGCTCTTCGAGCTTCGGCGAGTCCGCCGTAGCCTTGGCGAAGGCGGAAGACCTGCGCTATGTAGCGACTCATTCCAGGAGGCCCACGTGGAACGCCGAGAATGCCTGAAGGTCATGGGAGCCACCGCGGCCGCCGCCGCGCTGCCGATCGACGCGGCTCTGCACGCCGCCGGACGGGCGGCGGCGGGCCCGGCCTCGATCCGGACGGAGGTCAAGCGCCTGAAGCTCCGGCACACGTGGACGACGACGATGTCGTCGAGCGAGTACCGCGGACACGCTCTTCGTGTACTACACGCGCGACGGCCTCACGGGCGTCGGCGAGGGCGCGCCCATCGTCCGCTACGACGAGGACGCCGTGGGCGGCCAGAAGGTGGTCGAGGGCCTGGCGGACCTGTTCGCGAAGGCCGACCCGACGAGCTTCGACAGCCTGAACGTCGGGATCCTGCGCCGCGTCGAGGGCCAGTGGGCCGCCAAGGCGGCCATGGACATCGCGATCCTCGACTGGGTGGGGCAGCGGCTGGGCACGCCCATCCACAAGCTCTTCGGCCTCGACCCCTCAGACGGGCCGCTCACGACCTTCTCGATCGGGATCGACACGCCGGAGGTCACGCGCCAGAAGGTCCGCGAGGCCGAGGCGTACCCGGTGCTGAAGGTCAAGGTGGGCCTCTCGACCGACGAGCCGACGATCGAGGCCGTGCGCAGCGTGACGAAGAAGCCGCTGCGCGTGGACGCCAACGAGGGCTGGACCGACAAGGAGGAGGCGCTCCGCAAGATCCAGTGGCTCGAGACGCAGGGCGTCGAGATGATCGAGCAGCCGCTGCCGGCGGCGATGCTCGAGGAGACGCGCTGGCTGCGCGACCGCGTGAACATCCCCGTCTTCGCGGACGAGGCGTGCCTGCACGCGGGCGACATCCCGAAGCTCGCCGAGGCCTACGACGGCGTGAACGTGAAGCTGGACAAGGCGGGCGGCATCCTGCCGGCCTACAAGATGATCCTCATCGCGCGTGCGCTCGGCCTGAAGACGATGCTCGGCTGCATGGTGTCGAGCTCGGTGAGCGTGACGGCGGCCGCGCAGCTCTCGCCGCTCGTCGACTTCGCCGACCTCGACGGCAACCTGCTCATCGCCAACGATCCGTACGCGGGCGTGACGGTGAAGGACGGCAGGCTGATCCTGCCGGCCGCGCCCGGGCTGGGCGTGCGGCCCACTGGCGCCTGAACAGGGGTCAGCCGTCAGCGGTCAGACAGAGCCTGCGACGCTGCCACGCTGAGCCGTGACAGGATGCTCTTCCTGACCCCTGACCCCTGACCGCTGACCTCTTTACTCCAGGACTCGCCGCGCGCGGCGCAGCCGCTTCCGCAGGCTCTCCGAGTAGATCGGCGACGCGGGGTCGAAGCTGCTGCGCCGCACGAGCCCGGACGCGTGGATGAACTCGAGGTTGCCCTCGTAGATCCCCACGTGCGTGATGCGCACCGGGTCCTCCGGCTCCGGGCCCGGCCCGAAGAAGAGCAGGTCGCCCTTCCGGAGCTCCGACAGCCCCTTGTCGATCGGCACCGCCTGCCCCATGGCCGCCTGCTGGTCGGTGTCGCGCGGCAGCTCGACGCCGTGCAGGTGCATCACGATCTTCGCGAACCCCGAGCAGTCGAACCCCTTGGCCGACGTGCCGCCCCAGAGGTAGGGCACGCCGAGGAAGAGCCGCGCGGTCCGATCGACGGCGTCGGGGTCCTTCGAGCGCGCCGCGGCCCACGCCGCGTAGTCCCGCACCTCGCCGGCCGGCGCGAAGCCGCGGCGGCCGTCAGGGAGCGCCGCCTCGGTCCAGCCGTTCGCCGTGCCGCCCACCTTCATCACGGCGCCGATCACGAGGTCGGTCACCGGCTCGGCGTCGGACGCCGGCGCGGCGCGCAGCATGCCCGCCGGCACCGTCGAGACCACCCGCGCGGCGTCCGCCCACGCGCCGGCCGCCGCGGGCGTGACGCGCTCGAGCTGCAGCGTCTCGATCCAGCCCAGGTAGCCGTCGGGCTCGGTGTGCACGAGGAACCAGCCGTTCTGCTCCTTCAGCACGCGCACCGGCCAGCCCATGAGCGTCTGCGTGACGAGCTCGGCCGAGTGCGACGGCCGCCCGCGCACGTTGGCGACGCTCACGCGCACGAGCCCGCTCGTGCGATCGCCCAGCGCGGGATCCGGCAGCACGGCGGCGCGATCGACGACGTTCCGCTCCCCGCAGGCGCGGAGCGCCTCGAGCGCGGCGTCCCTCGCGGCGGCGGACTCGACCTCGCCGGAGAGGACAAGCGCGTCGTCCGCCCGCTCCACCTTCAGGTCGAAGACGGCGACGCGCCGGTCGGGCGCGACGCGCGCCTTGACGGCCGCCAGCGCGTCCGTGGCGGCGGTGAGATCTGGTGTCTGGAGCGCGGCGCGCGCGGCGCCGGCCGCGAACAGAAGAAGGATGAGAGCGGAGAGCGTCGACAGCCGCCGACGAGCAGTGAGGATCATGTCGCCTCCCGGCCAACGCCGGCGGCATCATAGCAGCGGCGGGCGGCGGCCGCCAGCCGGCGCTCCGGGAGTATGATGGGCGCGGGAACGGTGTCGTGATGCCGCGCACACGGGCGTCTCTTCTCCTCGCGGCCCTGCTGGCCGGCTGTCACGCGCCGGCGCCGGCGCCGTCCGCCGCGCCGCCGAACGTCCTGCTCGTCACGATCGACACCCTGCGCGCCGACCGGCTGACGCCGCGGCTCATGCCGGCGCTCTCGGCGCTTGCCGACCGCGGCGTCCGCTTCACGAACGCCCGCACGGTGGTGCCGCTCACGCTGCCGGCGCACGTCTCGATCATGACGGGCGTGCGCCCCGGCACGCACGGCGTGCGCGAGAACGGCCTGGGCCGCTTCGACGGCACGCCGGCGCCGCTCGCGACGCGCCTGAAGGCCGCCGGCTACGACACGGCGGCGTTCGTCGGCGCGTTCGTGCTCGACCGCCGCTTCGGCCTCGACGCCGGGTTCGACGACTACGACGACCAGGTGCCGCGGGATCCGGCGGCCACCGACCGACTCGAGGCCCAGCGGCCGGCCGACCAGGTGGCCGACCGCGCGCTGGCGTGGCTCGCGGCGCACCCGGTCGGCTCGCGCCCGTACTTCGTCTGGGTCCACTTCTACGATCCGCACGCGCCCTACACGCCGCCCGACGCGTGGCGCGCCCGCGCGGGCGGCGACGCGTACGACGGCGAGGTCGCGTTCGCCGACAGCCAGCTCGGACGCCTGCTCGCCGCCGTCGACGGCCGCCGCGAGCGCGGCCGCACGCTCGTCGTCGTCGCCGGCGACCACGGCGAGAGCCTCGGCGAGCACGGCGAGCGCACGCACGGCATGCTGCTCTACGACGCGGCGCTGCGCGTGCCGCTCGTGATGGCCGGGCCGGGCCTGGCGGCCGCGCGGCGGGACGCGCCGGTGACGCTCGTCGACGTCGCCCCGACGATCCTCGCGCGGCTCGGGCTCGACGCGGCCGGCACGGAGGGCGCCGACGTGC
This sequence comes from uncultured Acidobacteriota bacterium, assembly GCA_963812185.1. Classification (GTDB taxonomy): domain Bacteria; phylum Acidobacteriota; class Vicinamibacteria; order Vicinamibacterales; family JAHECP01; genus JAHECP01. Next base: position 1,931,017 of record CAWEUE010000003.1, on the reverse strand, counting down.
TGTCGGCGTCGCTCGCGGCCGATCGCGAGGCGTACGCCGAGACCGACTACCCGCAGACGGCCGGCTGGAGCCGGCTGCGCGCGCTGGCCGAGGGCCGGTGGAAGGTCATCGTCTCGAGCGAGACGGAGCTGTACGACGTCGAGGCGGACCCGGGCGAGACGACGAACGTCGCCGCCGCGCACGCGTCCACCGCGCGCGCCATGTCGGTGCGCCTGCGCGCGCTCGAGCGGGAGGAGGGCGCGCGGCCCGCGCCGTCGCCGTCGGCCGACGCCGTCGAGCGCCTGCGCGCGCTCGGCTACACGGGCGCCGCGGCGCCGACGCTGCGCCATGGGCGAGGGCGACAACCCGGCGCGCCGGATCGAGGCGTGGGTGCGCTTCGAGGACGCGCTGGGCCTCGTCGCGCGCGGCCGGGCCCGCGAGGCCGAGCCGGCGCTGGCCGCGCTGGCGCGCGAGTTCCCCGACGCGCCGGTGTTCCAGTCCACCTGGGCGCGCGCGCTCGACGAGGCGGGCGAGCCGCGGCGCGCGCTGGCCGTCTACCGCCGGCTGGTGAAGCGCCGTCCCACGGACGCCGTGCTGCTGCACGAGCTCGCGGTCTGCGCGCGCGCCGCGGGCGAGGCGCGCGAGGCGCGGCGGGCCGAAGAGGCGTCGCTCGCGCTCGGGCCCGACCAGGCCGCGCCGTGGAACGGGCTCGGGCTGCTCTCGGCCGACGCCGGAGACGCCGCGGGGGCCGCGCACGCGTTCGAGGAGGCCGTGCGGCGCGACCCGACCAACGCGTCGTACCGCGTGAACCTCGGCAACGCGCGGCGCGCGGCGGGCGACTTCGACGGCGCCGAGCGCGCGTACCGGGAGGCCCTCGAACACGATCCGGACGCGACCGACGCCATGAACGGCCTCGGCGTGCTGCTCGTCCAGCGCCAGCGCGCAGCCGAGGCGGTGGACTGGTTCGAGCACGCCCTGGCCCTCGACGCGTCGTACGTGGAGGCGCGGCTCAACCTCGGGATCGCGTACCAGGAGTCCGGACAGCCGGCGCGGGCCGCCGAGCAGTACCGCAAGGTGCTGCAGGCGCCCGCGCGCTACGCGAAGGAGCGCCAGGCGGCGGCCGCGCTCCTCAAGAGCCTGAGATAATGTCCACCGAACGACCACGGAACGACCACGGAAATCGCCACGGAAAGTCACGCGGACCGGGCCTCGTGACCTTCGTGGTCCAGGCGTCCGTCGTGCTCGTGGTGGCGGTCGCGGCGGCGTGCGGGCGTCAGCCGGCGCCCGCGCCGGCGGCGCGCAATCTGCTGCTCGTGACGATCGACACGCTGCGCGCCGACCGCGTCGGCGCGTACGGCCTGGCCGCGGCCCACACGCCGGCGCTCGACGCGCTCGCGCGCGACGGCGCGCGCTTCGACCGCGCGTACGCGCCGGCGCCGCTCACCCTGCCGTCGCACGCGAGCCTGCTCACCGGGCTCTATCCGCCCGGCCACGGCTCGCGCGACAACGGGATCGGGATCAACGGGACGGTGCCGACGCTGGCGACGCGGCTGCACGACGCCGGCTTCCAGACGGCCGCCTTCGTGTCGGCGTTCCCGCTCGACCGCCGCTTCGGCCTCGCGCGCGGCTTCGACGTCTACGACGACCGGATGCCGCGCGGGCCCGACGGCGCGCCCGAGAACGAGCGGCCCGGGCGCGACACGGTGCGCGCCGCGCGCGCCTGGCTCGACGCGCACCGCGCGGGGCGCTTCTTCCTCTGGGTGCACCTCTTCGAGCCGCACGCGCCCTACGCGCCGCCGGGCGCCGGACCGGCGCTGGCCTCGGCCCCGCCCATCGCGCGCTACGACGCCGAGATCGCCGTCGCCGACACGCTCACGGGCGAGATCGTGTCGGCGCTCGGCGACGCGGCGCCGACGACGCTCGTCGTGGTGGCGGGGGACCACGGGGAGGCGTTCGGCGAGCACGGCGAGGTCGCGCACAGCATCTTCGTCTACGACACGACGCTCCGCGTGCCGCTCCTCGTCCGCGGGCCCGGCGTCGCCGCCGGGCGGGTCGTCGCCGACCCGGTGGACCTCGTGGACGTTGCGCCGACCGTGCTTCAGCGGCTCGGCGTGGCGGCGCTCGACGCCGACGGCGTGACGCTCTCGCCGGCGCTCGCCGGCGCGGCGCTCGCGCCCCGCGCGCTCTACGCCGAGTCGTTCGCGCCGCTCGTCGACTTCGGCTGGAGCCCGCTGCGCTCGATGAGGGACGGGCGCTGGAAGTACATCGCGGCGCCGCGCCCCGAGCTGTACGACGTCGTCGCCGACCCGGGCGAAACGCGCAACCTCGCCGGCCAGAGACCGCAGGAGGCGCGCGATCTCGCGGCCCGGGTCGATCGCATCAGCGGGCCCGAGCTGCCGGCCGCCGCGGCGGCCGATCCCGAGGCCGCGTCGCGGCTGCGCGCGCTCGGGTACGTCGGCGGCGGACGCGCCGGGGCGGGGGGCGGCCCGCGCCCCGATCCGAAGGACCGCATCGCGGTGGCTGCGCGGCTGGCCGAGGTCACCTCCGGCGAGGCCACGGGCCGCGAGGCGATCCGGCTGCTCGAGCAGGTCCTCGCGGACGACCCGCGCAACCCGCAGGCCCACCTGCGGCTCGGCTACCTGCGGCTGGACGACGGGGACTGCGCGCGCGCGACGCCGCACTTCGACGCGGCCATCGCGTCGGGGCTGCCGTCGGCGGACCCCTACCTGGGTCTCGCGCGCTGCCAGGTGACCGCTGGCCGCGCCAGCGCGGCGGCCACGACGCTCAGGCAGGCGCTCGCCGTCGAGCCGGGGAACGCGGTGGTGGAGGCGAACCTCGGCCTGCTCGCGCTCGACGGGAACGCCGTCGGGCTGGCGGCGCAGTATCTCCGCCAGGCGGTCGATCACGATCCGGATCTTCTCGAGGCGCGTTTCGCCCTCGCGCGCGCGCTCGCGCGCCTCGGCCGGCGTCAGGAGGCGGCGGCCGAAGCCCGCGAACTATTAGGGCGTCTGCCTGCCGGCGCACCGCAGCGCCCGGAGGTGGAGCGGCTGCTGTCGGTTCTCCGGTAGAGCTGGTCATCCCGCCCGAAGCACCGCCGACTCGTCGTGAGCAGGGTGAGGGATCCAACAGATTGGGGCACGTCCGACGTGCGTCTGGATTCCCACGCACCCCGATGCCCTGCTCACCCATTCCAAGTCTGGTAAGTTCAATCATTGCAGCAATTTTCAGACTGTCATGGTCCGGTCGTCGGCGGTACCTCTCTTGCTATATAGGCTATATAGGCGGTTCGCTCGTTCCGTCCTCTTCTCACAACCTAGGAGTCACGCATGCGTAAGGGATTCATCGGTCCCGCCGTCGTGCTCGTACTCGCCATGGTGCTCGCGGCGAGCCCCGTCGCCGCGCAGCAGACCAACGGGAACATCACTGGACGGGTCGTGGACGCCCAGGGCGGCGTCGTGCCTGGCGCGACGGTCACCGCCGTCCAGCAGGAGAGCGGGTTCAGCCGCACGGACGTGTGCGACGCCGAGGGGGTGTACCGCCTGCAGGCGCTGCCCGTCGGCCACTACAACGTGACGGTCGAACTGCAGGGTTTCACGACCCTGAAGCGCGAGGGGATCGTCGTGGCGGTCGGCCAGACGCTGACCGTGGACTTCACGCTCAAGGTGGGCACGTTGTCGGAGACGGTCACGGTGACCGGCGAGTCGCCGCTCATCGAGGTGACCGCGTCGTCGGTGGGCGGCGTGGTGGACGTGAAGCGGATCGAGAGCCTGCCGCTCAACGGCCGGCAGTTCGCGAACCTGGCGACGACGATTCCGGGCGTCGGCCTGGGGTTCCACTCCGACCCGACCAAGAGCTCGCAGTACTCGCCGCAGATCAACGGCGGCAACGGCCGCAACATCAACTACCAGATCGACGGCGGCGACAACAACGACGACACGGTGGGCGGCCTGCTGCAGATGTACCCGCTGGAGGCCATCCAGGAGTTCAACTTCGTCACCTCGCGGTCCAAGGCCGAGTACGGCCGGAGCCAGGGCGGCGTGATGAACATCGTCACCAAGAGCGGCACGAACCAGCTCAAGGGCAGCTGGTTCACCCTGTTCCGCGACAAGACGATGAACGCCATCACCCAGACGGAGAAGGACAACAACACGCCCAAGCAGGACTACCGCCGCTATCAGTACGGCGGGAGCGCCGGCGGGCCGATCGTGCTCGACAAGGTCCACTACTTCGGCGCGTTCGAGCGGACGCAGCAGAACACGTACCAGTCCGTGAGCACGAGCGGGCTGTTCCCCTCGCTCGACGGCGTCTACGCGACGCCGTATCGCGAGACGCTGCTGACGACGAAGGTGACGGCGACCCTGAGTCCGCAGCACTACCTGTCGGTTCGCTACGGGCGCAACCAGAACTCCCAGCCCTACGGCGCGGACGCGCAGACGGCGCCCAACGGCTGGGGCGGCAGCAAGAACACGTTCAACTCGGTCAACGTGAACTACAACTGGGTCATCGGCGGCTCGAAGCTGAACGAGTTCATCTTCCAGTACGCGGACTTCTCCAACCACATCACGGCGGCCAGCAAGGACCCGCGTGAGACCTTCCCGAACGGTGTCGCGGTCGGCCAGAGCCCCAACACGCCGCAGACCACGCAGCAGAAGAAGTGGCAGTTCCACGACGACTTCTCGTGGCACATGACCGGCAAGGGCGGTGTGGGCCACGACTTCAAGACGGGCGTGAACTTCATCAACGAGCCGCGGCTGTACGTGACGTTCGAGACCGGCAAGGGCGTGTACGCGTACACGCACCTCGACAACACGCTGACGGGGCCGATCTCGGACGTGACGACGAACGACGGCGTCGCGCGGGCGAACATCCCGTTGAAGCAGTACCGCGTGGTACTTCCAGGACGACTGGCGCTTCACGGACCGGCTGACCGTCAACCTGGGCGTCCGCTACGACCTGATCATCGGCTACCAGTACGACCAGTCCACCAACCCGAACTTCGTGAAGGTCCAGGCGGCGGGCGCGGCGGGCCTGCTGAAGGGCATCAAGGGCCTCGAGAACGCCGGCAAGAGCCCGAAGAACGACACGAACAACTGGCAGCCGCGGATCGGCCTGGCCTGGGACGTGCGCGGTGACGGCCGGGACGTGGTTCGCGCGGGCTGGGGCATCTACATGGACATGGCCTACACGAACTCGAACGGCCTGTTCGCCGCCTTCGACTCGCAGGGCGCGTACGGCACCGTGCTCAACGTGTCCGATCCGGGCGGCATCAGGAACCCGGACGGCAGCTTCTACCAGATCGGGCAGCCCATCAGCAACATCGCCAGCCAGAACCAGGCCGACCCGAACTCGCTGCCGCTCTTCGGGCAGTGGACGGATCCGCGCCTGCAGATGCCCTACACGCGGCAGCTGGCCATGGGCTGGTCGCACGAGATCAACGACAGCATGGTGTTCACGGCCGACTTCGTTCGGGCGGACGGCCGTGACCTCAACACGCGGCCGCGCATCAACGTGTACATGCCCGACACCACGACGCGCCGCCTCACCTTCCTCAATCTGCAGCCGAACGCGGCCGGCACGCGCCCCGGCATCAGCCAGGGCAAGAGCGATTACACGGCGGGGATCTTCGGCCTGAAGCGGCGGCTGACCAACGGCATCGACTTCACGGTGACCTACACGCTGGCCAAGGCGAACAGCGTGATCGGCAACGCCTCCGACGAGCTCAACTCGAACAACCTGCAGGACGCCTATCTGCTCTACGACGACCCCAAGGTGGACGGGCCGACCGCACGCACCGATTCGCGGCACTCGGGCACGCTGGCCGGCGTGTTCCTGGTGAAGGGCTTCTCAATCTCGCCGATCTTCCTGTTCCGGTCGCCGCTCCCGGTGAGCATCACCGAGGGCCTCGACAGCAACCACAACGGCGAGCGCAACGACATCCCGGCCACGGCCTACGCGTACACCGGCATCGGCCAGGCCCCGAAGGAGCTTGGAGCCTGCAAGACCTGGAACTGCGGCCGCGGCGCCTGGCAGACCCAGCTGAACCTGCGCGTCTCGCGCGTCTTCCCGCTCTACGGGCGCATGCACGTGGAGGCGATTGGCGAGATCTTCAACGTGTTCAACGCGAAGAATCCCTCGGGCTTCGTGACCGGCCGGCTGCTCGGCACCGGCGTCGAGAACCCCGACTTCATGCAGCCGACGGCGTACTCGGGCGACTTCCGGATGCCCGAGCAGCGGGTCGGCCAGATCGGCTTCAGGATTACGTTCTAGGCAGCCGATCGCTCGGCGTACGCACGCGGGCCGTGGGAACTCCGGTTCCCACGGCCCGTCTCTCTTGGACCACGCGGCGCTACTTGCGCTGCGCGTCTCCTGCGCGGAACTCGGTCCACGGGCCCGCCTTCATGTCGTGCAGGTAGGGCGCCTGCCAGGCGTATTCGGGGTGCGCCTCGAGGAACGGCTTCGCGAGGAAGTCCTCGCCGCACGGGTGCCCAGCCCTCGCCACCAGCCGCATCGCCTTCGCCATCGTCGAGTCCGTGGCCTTGCCCTGGACCGCGCCGCCGGGGTAGTAGGCGTTCCACGCCCACTGCGGGATGCCGCGCGCGGACGTGTCGACGTGCCCGCAGAGGCTGCGCTCGTCCGCCGCCTCCTTCTTCTGGTACGTGTCGTAGTGATCGGCGAGCATCTGCTCGGCCAGCGGGACGTCGATCCGGCCCTTGTGCTGGTCGAGGACCTGCGCCCAGCGCTTCCGGCGCGCGTTGGGCGACGTCTCCGCGTTGTCCGGCTCGAACTCGGGCGCGTCCAGCTTCAGGACCTGCGGATCGCGCGCCCAGTTGGAGCCGGAGAAGACGCCGTCCTTCGTGCGCCACACGCGGTGGGCCTTCAGGCCCAGCTCGAACTGGGCGATCTCGCCCGTCTTGCGGTCGCCGAGCAGCCAGTCGTTGGCGTAGCCGCCGTTGTTGCCCTCGAGCATGATCCGGACGTAGTCGTCGATCGAGCCGGCGTACTGCATGGCCTTGCGCGCGCGCACGAACTCGGGCACGCCGTCCGGGTCCCAGCCCTCGAACTGCGTGATCGTCGTCTCGGTGATCATCAGGCCGTCGCCGTTGATGCCGAAGTCGTCGTCGCTGGCGATGACGCCGGGGAAGCCGTCCATCAGGATCCGGTAGCCGTGCTCGGGCACGATGTCGAACACGATCACCCAGCGCTCGCCGTTCATGTAGTTGGTCCACGTATTGTGGGCCATGACGATGCCGCCGTCCTTCGTCCAGCTGCCGGTGGCGACGAAGGCGCTGCAGTTGCCCGGGCTCTTGAGGTTCGGCGCGTTCGGGTTCTTCTGCTGCTTGTCGAGCCAGGGCACGTAGTAGTCGGGCAGCTCCTCGAAGGCGTTGTAGGCCACGAGGTCGTAGACGTCGATCGTCGATCCCGTGCGCGCGCGCAGGCCGTCCACGATGCCCTGGAGCTCCTGCCGGTACTCGGGCTCGATCTTCGGCCACAGCATGTCCTCGGCCGCCTTGCGGTAGAAGGCCCAGTCGCGTCCGCTGCCGTGCGTCATGTTGAGGCTCACCGCGCCGAAGGCGTCCTGGATCTCGGGGCCCAGCAGGTAGCCGTGCTGGTAGCCGATGGCGGCGGGCGTTCCCTCGAGGTGCACGTAGATCCAGCCGCCGCGCTCGAACCGGTAGGCGTCCTTCAGGCGCGGATCGTCGGCCGCGGCGCGCGGGCGCGCGGCCGCGCGCGCCGACGCCGTCGGCGGCCTCGCGGAGGGCCTGACGCCGGTGGCCGGTCCGATGGCCAGAGATCCAGCCGCAAGGAGCATGATCGCCGCGCTTCGCATCGAGCTCGTCATGAGGGCGTTCCTTTCGTGCCGGCGCGGTTTGCCGTCGGTCCGCGCGGGCCCAAGCATATCGCGACACGGCCGGCGGCTCGATTTCCGTGGTGGTGTCCGTGGTCCTTCCGTGGTACATTCTCTGTTTGTGCGCCCGTAGCTCAGCTGGATAGAGCGTCGGCCTCCGGAGCCGAAGGCCACAGGTTCGAATCCTGTCGGGCGCACCAACTTTTTCTTATCCGGGGGGCTTCGCCCCGCCGGACCCCCCGACACACTCGCTCGCGGGGGCCCCAAGCGCCCCGCTCCGCTCGCGTGGCTCGCTCGTGATCACTCACTCGCACTCAGTCTCTGGGCTTCGCCGCGTCCGCCTTCGCGCGCTTCCACACATCGCGCTCCGGCGAGACCTCGCCGTAGCCTTCGGCGAAGGCAGGGCCCCCCTACACACTCATTCGCACTCGCTCGCTCGGTGTGAGGCTTCCCCGAAGGTGGCGGGCGGCGCGCCGCGCTGCTAGCTCGCCTGCGGCGCGCGCAGGTGCTTCCGCACGCGCGCCGTCAGCTGCTCCATGTGGAACGGCTTGGCGAGGTAGTCGATGGCGCCGAGCGCGCGTCCGTGGTGCCAGTTCGGCAGCTCGGGGAGCCCGCTGATGAGCACGACGGGAACCCGCCGCGTGGCCGGATCCTGCTTGAGCCGGGCGCACACGTCGAACCCGTTGGGCGCGGGAATGACGATGTCGAGAAGAATGAGGTCGGGGTGTTCCGCCTGCACCGCCTCGAGCGCGGCGGCACCAGAGCCGGCGAGCACGACGCGATAACCTTCCATCGACAGGACGCGCCGGAACAGATTGGCCGCGGTGCGGTCGTCCTCGACCACCAGGATCGTCGCGGGCCGCGGGCTGCTGCCGTCCATGCGTGCATGGTAGCACCGCCCCGGCCGTCTGGCGCGGGTCAATGCCTCAGGATCTTCGGTGCCCGCCGTGCCGTGTTTCACACATGAAAATGCGATGTGCCAACGTGGCACATGGAAGGTCTTGCGCGCGGGCTTCTGGCGAAGAGCGAGCGTAGCGCAGTGAGCCAGGCGGGGTGCAGCCGCCTTCGCGGCCTCGGAATCCCCGAGGCCGGCTCCGGCGAGCCACGCCGTAGCCTTGGCGGAGGCGGGGGACCCCGCCGATCTAATAATTGGCGCGCCCGGAGGGATTTGAACCCCCGACCTACGGGTTCGAAGCCCGGCGCTCTATCCATCTGAGCTACGGGCGCGCAGTGGGACGAAAATACCACGGAAAGGCCACGGAAATCGCCACGGAAATCACCACGGAAATCACCACGGAAAGCCGGAAGTCACCGTTTCGCCGGCAGGGGGTTGCGCGCGAAGCACAGGTCCTCGACGATGCGGCCGCCGATGAGGTGTTCCTGGATGATGCGCTCGGCGTTCTCGGGCGTGACGTGGCGGTACCAGGCGCCCTCGGGATAGACCACGCAGATCGGCCCCTCGTTGCAGATGCGCAGGCACTGGCACTTCGTGCGGTAGAACGGGCCATCGGGCCCGGCGATGTTCAGGTCCTTCATCCGGTGCTTGATGTACGTCCAGGTCCGATCGCCGTCCTCCGGGTCGGCGCAGTCCGGTCCGAGGCACACGAACAGGTGCCGCGTGATCTTGCCGACGCCGAACAGCGCGACCGACTCCTCGACCGACCGGCTCTTCTTGCCCATTCGGGGATGATACTACGCCCAGGTCGAAGACCCGGGCGTGGTACCTTTCAGCCTCTCCCAGTCCACCCTCGGCCCGTTTCGCAGCCGCGCCCACAGGTCGCCGACCTCGCGGAACCTGGCCGGCGCCGTGCGAATCGTGAAGTCGCGCGGGTCCACGCCCGCGTCCACCTCGTCCCAGGTGAGCGGCGTCGAGACGCCGGCGAAGTCGCTCGCGCGCGCGCTGTAGGCCGTCGCCAGCGTCTTGCCCAGGATGTTCTGCAGGTAGTCCACGTAGACGGTGCCCTTCGGCCGCCGCTTCACCAGGCGCTCGACCGTCGCCTGCCGCCGGTGCCGTCCGGCCACGATCGTGGCCACGACCTGGCAGAGGAGCAGGCCCGACTCGTAGGCCGTGCCGGCGGGCAGCGGAATGTAGATGTGCAGGCCGCGCGCGCCCGACGTCTTCGGCGCCGCCGGGACGCGCAGCCGCTCGAGCTCGTCGCGCACCCACCGGGCGACGTCCAGCACGGTGCCGAACCCGACGCCCGGCCCCGGGTCGAGGTCGATCGCCACCTGGTCGGGCTCGAGCGGCGCCGCGACCGTCGAGAACCAGGGGTCCTGCGAGATGGCCGCCACCTGCGCCATGTAGAGCAGCGTCGTCAGCGACCCGCCCACGAAGCGCGCGGGGTTGGCCGCTTCTTCGTCCTCCCTGATCGGATCGACGCCCTCCGGCAACGCTTCGGTGCGCACGCCGGCGGGCGGCTTCTCGAGCACGCGCTGCTGGTAGAACGTGAGGCCGTCGATGCCGTTCGGAAACCGCTTCATCACGAGCGGCCGGTCGGCGACGGCGGGCAGCAGGAACGGCGACACCTCGGCGTAGTAGCGCAGCAGATCGCCCTTGGTGATCCTCAGCGCCGGCCAGAAGACCTTCCAGAGATTGGTGACGCGCAGCCGCCCGCCGTCCGGCAGATCGACGAAGCCGTCCTTGCGGGCCTCCTCGAGCGCGCTGAGCCGCTCGACGACCACGGCGAGATCCGGCCTCCCGCCTTCGGCATCCGCCCCCCGGTACCCGAGTACCCAGTACCGGCTTCGATCCCGGCTCTCCCCGTCCGGCCGCAGCCTCAAGAACACCGGATGCCGCAGCCGCCCGTCGGGTGTCAGCTCCGTGAACTGCACCTCCACGACGAGCTCGGGCCGGACCCAGTGCGCCGTCTGGGCCGTCTTAACCGTGTCGGCGAAGGGCGACCGCTTCGCCGCGAGCGCCTTCAGCCGCGCCGCGAACGACGCGAGCGCGGCCTCGTCGAACCCGGATCCCACGCTGCCGACGAAGCGCAGCGCGCCGCCGTCGCGCACGCCGAGGAGCAGCGCGCCGAAGTGCGCGCGCGTCTGCCGCGGCGCCGTCCAGCCCCCGACGATGAAGTCGGCGCGGCGGGGGATCTTGAGCTTGCGCCATGCCGGGCTGCGGCGTCCGCTCTCGTAGACCGACGCGACGTCCTTCGCGACGAGCCCCTCCCAGTCCTCGCGGATCGCGCGCCGGTGGAGCGCGCGCCCGTCGCCCGGCGCGATCTCGCTCAGGCCGAGCGGCGAGCGCGCCGGCGGGCGGAAGGCCTTCTGCAGGCGCCGCCGCCGCTCGCTGAACGGCCGCCGCCGCAGGTCCTCGTCGCCCTCGCGCAGGAGGTCGAACGCCTTGAACGCCACCGGCTGCGCGTCCGCGAGCGCGGCCACGGCCTTCGCGCCGGTGAGGTGGATGCGCTTCTGCAGCCGCGTGAAGCTCGTGGGCCGGCCGCGCGCGTCGAGCGCCACGATCTCGCCGTCGAGGAGGAGGGGGCCCGGCAGCTTCGCGGCCAGCCGCGCGAACGCGGCGACGAGATCGGGGAACTGCGCCGTCTTGTCGAGGCCGTTGCGGGAGCGGATCGTCACCAGAGGCCGGGTGCCGGAGGCCGGAGGCCGGGCCTTGGACGCGGGTTTGCCCTTCCCGGCCTCCGGCCCCCGGCCTCTGGCCTCCGGCTCGATGGCCACCAGCGCGCGGATGCCGTCGTACTTGCGCTCGTAAGCGAGCCGGCCGCTCGTGAGCGGCACCTCGCCCGGCGCCGCCAGCACGGCCAGCATCGGACGCACGGCCGCCATCGCCCCGTGCCAGTGCATGGGGCATTGTAAATGGGAGACGGAATGGGACACGAAATGGGGCACGAAAGGGGGTACGGAATGCGATGCCCGGCTGAGCTTGTGCAAAAATGCGCAAGGCGTGCGACCGGGCGACGTTCGGCCGATAATGTCTACCGAGAGTCTTCCCGAACAACCGGCTCGTCCCGCCGAAGCGCGCCACGATTTCGCCGCGCGAAGGCGGACAGTCGTCAATCGGCAATCGGCAATCGGCAATGAGCTAGAGGTTCGCTATGGCGGCCAGACCGACCTGGAAGGGCTACCTGAAGATCAGCCTGGTGAACATCCCGGTGCGGGTGTTCCCGGCGACGGACTCGGCGGCGACGATCAGCTTCAACCAGCTGCACCGCGAGTGCCAGACGCGGATTCAGCAGAAGCGGTGGTGCCCCCACTGCGAAGCCGAGGTGCCCAACTCGGAGCTGGTCAAGGGCTACGAGTTCGAGAAGGGCCGCTACGTCGTCGTGGACGAGGACGACCTCGCGAAGGTGCGCACCGAGTCGACGCGGGTGATCAACCTCGTGCGGTTCACCGAGGCGGCGGCCATCGACCCGATCTACTTCGACCGGCCGTACTACCTGGCGCCCGACGGCGCCGTCGCGGCCGAGGCCTTCTCGGTGATGCGCGAGGGCATGCAGGGCAAGGCCGGCGTCGGCAAGGTGGCGCTCTACGGGCGCGAGTACCTCGTGGCCATCCAGCCGCGCGGCAAGGGGCTCGTGATGTACACGCTCCGGCACGCGCGCGAGATCCGCAGCATGGACGCGATCGAGGAGCTCGGCGGGGTCGCCGGGAAGGTGAAGGCCGACGAGATGAAGCTGGCCCGGCAGGTGATCCAGAACTTCGAGGGCGGGCTCGACATGGAGGAGTACCGCGACGAGTACCAGGAGGAGCTCAAGCGGATCATCGACGCCAAGATCGCCGGCGAGGAGATTGTCGAGAAGGAGGAGGCGGCGCCGCCCAAGGTCGTGAACCTGATGGAGGCGCTCAGGAAGAGCCTCGACCGCGTCAGCGCCGAGAAGAAGAAGACGGCGAAGGTCGCCATGGCGAAGCCGAAGGCCGTGAAGGCGGCGGGGAAGAAGCGGGCGAGGGGATAGAGACGCGGCTCATTGCCGATTGCCGATTGCCGATTGCCGATTGAGGAGGGACGCGTGCGACGCTGTCTTGCTGGCGCGCTGGTGATCCTGGTGATGTCCGTCGGCGCGGGGGCGGCGTGGGCGCAGACGCCGGCGGCGCCGCCGGCGGCCTCGCCGCAGGCCTTCGACGTGGACGCGGCCACGGCGCAGTACCCTGGCCTCGGTGCCGCCCGACGAGCGGGCCGCCTCGGACGCCTATTTCGAGGGCGGCTACTGGATCCTGCTCTGGAGCTTCCTGGCGACGGTCGCCGTGAACCTGCTGGTGCTCCAGCTCGGCTGGTCGCGCGCGATGCGCGACCTGGCGGCGCGCGTCACGGGGATCCGCGCCGTGCACGTCTTCCTCTACTGGGCGCAATACCTGGTCCTCACGACCGTGCTCGTGTTCCCGCTGACCCTCTATACCGGCTTCTTCCGCGAGCACCAGTACGGCCTGGCCACGCAGGGCTTCGGCGGCTGGATGCGCGACGAGGCGATGGGGCTGGCGCTCGGCGTGGTGTTCGGCGGCCTGACCATCGTGGCGCTCTACGCCGTGCTGCGGCGCGCGCCGCGCACGTGGTGGATCTGGGGGTCGGGCGTCCTGGTGGCGATCGCGGCCGTCGCGCTCGCGCTCGGGCCGGTCTACATCGCGCCGCTCTTCAACACGTACACGAAGCTCGACGACCCGCAGGTCCGCGCGCCGATCCTGTCGATGGCGCGCGCCAACGGCATCACGGCCGGCGCGGTGTACGTCGTGGACGCGTCGCGGCAGTCCACGCGCATCAGCGCGAACGTGAGCGGCTTCCTCGGCACCGAGCGGATCACGCTCAACGACAACCTGCTGAACCGCGGCACGCTGCCGGAGATCGAGGCGGTGATGGGGCACGAGATGGGGCACTACGTGCTCGATCACGGGTGGGAGCTGCTGGTCTTCTTCGCCATCGTGATCGTCGTGGGCTTCTCGCTGGTGCGGTGGAGCTTCGATCGGACGAACCGGCGGTGGGGGGCGCGCTGGGGCGTCAGCGGCGTCGCCGACGTGGCGGGGCTGCCGCTGCTGATGCTGCTCCTGGCGGTCTACGCGTTCGCGCTGACGCCGGTGCAGAACACGGTCTCCCGCACCCTCGAGTCCGAGGCCGACATCTTCGGCCTCAACGCGGCCCGCGAGCCCGACGGCTTCGCCACCGTGTCGCTGAAGCTCGGCGACTACCGCAAGCTCGCGCCCGGGCCGATCGAGGAGATGATCTTCTTCGACCACCCGAGCGGCCGCACGCGGATCCACATGGCCATGCAGTGGAAGAAGGAGAACCTGGTCACCGCTCGGTGACGATCGTCGCTTCCTTGAACTCCGGGTCCCGCTGCAGGTGCTCGGCGTGCAGCCGGGCGAGCGAGAGGTCGTCGTAGCGCCCGACCAGCACCCGGTACTCTTCCTTGCCCTCGGTCTGCACGATCTCCCTTACGAGATAGCCCTGCTCCTTGAGCGCCGCCGCGGCGGCGTCGGCGTCGGCCTTCGTCGGGAACGCGCCCACGAGGATCGAGTAGGCCGCCGTCTGCACGGGCACCGTCCCGGCGGGGGCCGGGGCGGGGGCCGGGGCGGCCGGCGGCTCGACAGCGGGGCCCGGCGCGCCGGCCGAGAAGGTCGCCGGCGGCGACGACCACAGCGGCACGTCGTAGTAGCGGACCACCTGCCACGCGCCCGCGAGCACGGCGGCCGCCGCCGCCGCGGCGACGGCGGCGCGCAGCGCCAGGCGCTTCAGGCGATCGTTGCGCCGGTCGCTCTGGCGGCGCCGTGGCGCCTCGAGCGAGAGCTCCTCGGCCGCGTGGTGCACGAGCGCGGGCGTGATGTGTGGAGCGCTGGCCGCCTGGCCGGCCTCGAGCGCGCGGTCGCAGAGCATGTTGATCACGCGCGGCACGCCGCCCGTCAGCTGGTGGATCAGGTCGAGCGACTTCTTCTGGAACAGCACCGGCACCGTGCCGCACGCGACCCAGAGCCGGTGCGAGATGTAGTCCCCGGTCCCCTGCCGGGTGAGCGGCTGCAGCAGGCAGCGGCGCGAGATGCGCTGGTTGAGCTGCCGCATGTCGGGCGAGGTCAGCACCGACCGCAGGTTGAGCTGGCCGACGAGCATGATCTGCAGCAGCTTCTGGCGGTCGGTCTCGAGGTTGGTGAGCACGCGCACCTGCTCGAGCGTGGCCGGCGGCAGGTTCTGCGCCTCGTCGATGACGAGCACCGCGCTCGCCTTGATGCCGGCGAGCGTCAGCAGGAACTGGTTCAGGACGTCCACCAGCTCCTGCGCCGTCGCGCCGATGAGCGCGCCGCGCCTGACGTCGTCGCGCGAGACGACGCCGAAGTCCTGCAGGACCGCCTTGAGCAGCTCCGCCTCGTTGACGAACGGGTTGAGGACGAGCGCGGTGAACGTGTTCGGGCCGAGCTGGTCGAGCAGCGTCCGGCAGAGCGTCGTCTTGCCGGTGCCGATGTCGCCCATGAGGAGCATGAAGCCCTCGCGGCGCTCGATCGCGCGCTGCAGCTCGTTGAGGGCCTTCTCGTGCGACTCGCTGCGGAAGAAGAAGCGCGGGTCGGGCGTCAGGCTGAAGGGCTGCTCGGCGAAGCCGTAGTAGTCGTCGGTCACGGTGGCGGTTCGCTCGTCATGGGATGGCCGGATCCCGCTGCGTGGCAACAGCTTACAGGAGAAGGGCGTCGGGCTCAAGACGGCGGCGCGGCCCGGGTGGCGCCGGCCCGCGCCGGCGTGACAAAATGCTCTTCAAGCGTCAGTCGTCAATCGGCAATCGGCAATCGGCAATCGGCAATCGACAATCGGCAATCGACAATGTCTCATCCTCACATCCTCGTCCTGCTGCGTCACGGTGAAAGCGTCTGGAACAAGGAGAACCGCTTCACGGGCTGGACCGACGTCGGCCTGAGCGAGAAGGGCGTCGCCGAGGCGCAAACGGCCGGCCGGCGGCTGCGCGCCGCCGGCTTCGGCTTCGACCAGTGCGAGACGTCGGTGCTCAAGCGGGCCATCAAGACGCTCTGGCTGGCGCTCGAGGAGCTCGACCTGATGTACCTGCCGGTGCGCAACCACTGGCGGCTGAACGAGCGGCACTACGGCGCGCTGCAGGGGCTGAACAAGGCCGAGACGGCCGAGCGGCACAGCAAGGAGCAGGTGTTCCTGTGGCGCCGCAGCTTCGACGTGCCGCCGCCGCCGCTCGAGCCGGACGACCCGCGCCACCCGAAGCACGACCCGCGCTACCAGGGGCTCGACCCGTCGCTCCTTCCGCGCGCCGAGAGCCTGAAGGACACGATCGCCCGCGTGCTGCCGCACTGGAACGAAGCGATCGCCCCCGACATCCGCCGCGGCCGCCGCCTGCTCATCGCCGCCCACGGCAACAGCCTGCGCGCGCTCGTCAAGCACCTCGACTCGATCCCCGACGAGGAGATCCCCAAGCTGGAGATCCCCACCGGCGTGCCGCTCGTGTACGAGCTGGATGCTTCACTCTCGCCCCTCAAGCACTTCTACCTCGAGTGAAGCGCGTCCGTCCTGAACGGACACGCCTCACTCGTATCGTCCTATCTACATTCGTAGATATTTGTTATTGACAACACCGTCGGCCCCGTTCTACTCTCGTCCTGCGTCGCGCGCCCGCGACGCGTTATCCAGAGTGGTCGAGGGAACAGGCCCGACGACACCACAGCAACCTGGCCGCGAGCGCCAAGGTGCTAATTCCTGCCCCATCGCGGGAGAGATAAAACCGGGCCGTCCGCGCTCCGCGGGCGGCTGAGGCTTCTCGCTCCCAATTGCCGGGGTGACCCGGGGCTTCGACCTGGGCATGGGCACAGGTCACAGACCTGTGCCACCCGAGTGGGTGGACCCGTGCCACCCCGTGGGCGGGCCTGTGCCCAGAGGGTCGGGTGGCCCAGGTCTTCGACCTGGGCTGCGCGCCAGCGGAGGACCGTCATGAAGACCGTACGCATCGGGCTGCTGGGGTTCGGGCGCGTGGGCGCTGCCGTCGCGCACGCGGCCGGCGCGGCGCGGGCGCCGCTCCGCGCGCGGGGCTTCGACCTGGTCGTCACGTGCGCGCTGGTGCGCGACGCCCGGCGGCCGCGGGACGTCGACGCCGGCGCGCCGCCGCTCACCGACGCCGTGGAGGCGTTCTTCGACCGCGCCCACGACGTGGTGGTGGAGGTCCTCGGCGGCGTCGAGCCGGCGCGGGCGCTGGTGGCACGCGCGCTCGGCCGCGGCGTGCCCGTCGTCACCGCCAACAAGTCGCTCGTCGCCGCGCACGGGGCCGAGCTCGGCGCGCTGGCCGCCAGCCGCGGGACGAGCCTGCGCTACGAGGCGTCGGCCGTCGCCGGCGTGCCCTTCATCGGCACGCTCGCCCGCCGGCCGCTCGCCGCCGACGTCTCGCGCCTGAGCGGCATCGTCAACGGCACGAGCCACTACGTGCTCTCCACGATGGAGCGCGAGCGCGTGACCTTCGCCGACGCGCTGGGCCGCGCGCGCGAGCTCGGCTACGCGGAGCCGGACCCGTCGGCCGACGTGGAGGGGCGCGACGCGGCGGAGAAGCTCGCGCTCATCGGCGCGCTCGTCGGCGCGCCGGGCCTCGCCGCGCCCGCCATCGAGACGACCGGCATCGGCGCCATCGAGCCGGACGACCTCGCCGCCGCCCGCCGGCTCGGCGGCGTCGTCAAGCCGGTCGTGTTCGCCGCGTTCGACGCCGGCGGCGTCGCGGCCTTCGCCGGCCCGGCCTTCCTCGACGCGCGCCACCCGCTGGCGGCGCTCGAAGGCTGCGCCAACGGCCTGCGCCTCGAGGGGCGGCACGTGGGCGACCTGTTCTACAGCGGGCCGGGCGCCGGGCCCGACGTGACGGCGGCCACGATTCTCGACGACGTGGTGGAGACGGTGACGGCAGACGGCTGGCCGTCGCGCGGCGAGGCGGAGGCGCCCGCCACGGTGTGCCGCGCGCCCGAGACGCCGTGGCTGGCGCGGGTCGCGTTCCCGGACGCCGCGCCGGACGAGTCGTGGCTCGCCGAGCTCTTCGGCGCGCATTGGGTGTGGGTCCGCCGCGCGGACGGCGCGCCGGGCGGCCGCGTCTGGTACGCGCTCACGCAGCCCGCGTCGCGCGAGCGGATCGACGCCGCGCTCGCCGACGTCGCCGCCGCGTTGGGCGCGACCACCCGCGCGATCCGCGCGCTGGAGTGCTGAGATTGGAGTGTTGAGATGTCCGACGCCTTCCGCACACCCATCGTCGTCGTGAAGATCGGCGGCTCCGTGCTCACCGGCGTCGAGGCCTACGCGCGCGTGGCCCAGGCGCTCGCGCGCCGGGCCGCCGCGGAGCCCGCGCGCTTGGTGGCGGTCGTCTCGGCCGAGCGGGGCGCGACCGACAGTCTGCTCGCCACGGCGCGCGCCCTGTCGGTTGAGCCCGACGCGGCCGCGCTCGATCTCCTGTGGTCCACCGGCGAGCTGCGGTCGGTGGCGCTCCTCGCGCTGGCGCTCCGCGCGCGGGGCGTGGCGGCCATCGGCCTGAGCGTGCACGAGACGGGCTTGGCCGCCGGCGACGGGGCCGGGGCGGGGAACACGCGCGTGCGCCTGAACCCGCTGCCGCTCCGCGCGGCCCTGGCGCGCCACGAGGTCACGGTGATGCCGGGCTTTCTGGCCACGGCCGCGGCCGGCCGCGTGGTGTCGCTCGGCCGCGGCGGCTCGGACCTGACGGCCGTGCTGGTCGCCGGCGGCCTGGGCGCCGCGCGCTGCGAGCTCGTGAAGGACGTGTCGGGCTACTTCACCGCCGATCCGCGGTGCGATGGGGCGGCGGCGCCGGTGCCGTCGCTGACCTTCGCGTGCGCCATCCGGATGGCCGAAGCCGGGTGCGCGCTCGTGCAGCGCGACGCGCTCGTCGAGGCCGCGCGCCTGGCGCTGCCGATCGTAGTGCGCGGGTTGGACGAGGGCACGGGTCAGAGCGTCGTCCGGGCCGGGTGAGGGGAGCATTTGGGCCGGCTGAAGCCGGCCCCCACATGAGCGGTACGTCGAGGCCGGCTTCAGCCGGCCTGCCGAGGAGGATCCATGGAATTCGCGACGAAGACCATCCACGCGGGACAGCCGTCCGACGCCGCCACCGGCGCGCTGATGGCGCCGATCTACCAGACGTCCACCTTCGAGCAGGAGGCGCCGGGCGTGCACCAGGGGTTCGACTACACGCGCACGAACAACCCGACGCGCCAGCGCCTCGAGGACGTGCTCGCCGCGCTCGAGGGCGTCGAGCACGCGGCGGTCTTCGCCTCGGGGCTCGCGGCCGTGCACGCCGTCCTGCTGGCTTCGCTCAAGCCCGGCGACGAGGTCGTCGTGCCGGCCGACGTGTACGGCGGGACCTACCGGCTGCTGGCGCGCGTGTTCGGCCCGCTCGGCTGCGTCGTCCGCGAGGTCGACGCGGCGGACCTCGGCGCGGTCGACGCGGCGCTGTCGGAGCGGACGCGCCTCGTCTGGCTCGAGTCGCCGACCAACCCCCGGCTGCTCGTGTGCGACATCGCGGCCATCGCCCGCCTGGCGCACGCGAAAGGCGCGCTCGTGGCCGTCGACAACACCTTCGCGACGCCGTGCTTCCAGCAGCCGTTCGAGCTGGGGGCCGATTCTCGTCGTGCACAGCGTGACGAAGTACCTCGCCGGCCACTCGGACCTGATTCAGGGCGCGGTGCTCGCCCGCGACCCGGCGGTCCTCGAGCCGGTGCGGTTCCTGCAGAACGCCGCGGGCGGCGTGCCGTCGCCCTTCGACTGCTGGCTCACGCTGCGGGGCCTCAAGACGCTCGAGCTGCGCGTGGCGCGCCACGCCGACAACGCTCGCGCGATCGCCGAGGCGCTCGACGGCCACCCGCTCGTCCGCCGCGTGTACTATCCCGGCCTGCCGTCGCACCCGGGCCACGAGGTGGCGCGCCGGCAGATGCGCGGCTTCGGCGGCATGGTGTCGTTCGAGCTGGACGGCTCGGTGGACGAGGCGGTGTCGCTGGTGTCGTCGTTCCGGCTCTTCGCGCTCGGCGAGAGTCTCGGCGGCGTCCGGTCGCTCGTGTGCCTGCCGGCGCGGATGACGCACGCGGCCATTCCGCCCGAGGTGCGCGCGGCGCGCGGCCTGTCCGACACGCTCGTGCGTCTGTCGCCCGGGTGCGAGTCGACGGCCGACCTGGTGGCCGACGTGAAGGACGCCCTGGCGCGCGTCGAGGCCGCCCGGCCCCGCGCGGTGGAGGCCGCGCGGTGAGCGACGCACGCCTGGACGTCGGCGTGCTCGGCGCCACGGGAACGGTGGGGCAGCAGCTGATCGCGGCGCTGGACGGCCACCCGTGGTTCCGCCTCAGCTGGCTGGCCGCGAGCGCGCGGTCCGCCGGCCGCGCCTACGCCGAGGCCGCGCCGTGGCGGGTGCCGGCGCCGCTGCCGGACGCGGCCGCCAGGCTGACGCTCGAGGCCGCCGAGCCGGGACGGGCGCCGAAGGTCGTATTCTCGGCGCTCGGCGGCGGGGACGCCGGCGACATCGAGCGGGCCTTCGCCGCCGCCGGCCACCTCGTCGTCAGCAACGCGCGCAGCCACCGGATGGACCCGCGCGTGCCGCTCGTCGTGCCCGAGATCAACCCCGATCATCTCGGCCTGCTGCGGGGACAGCCCGACGCGACCGGTTGGGACGGCGCGATCGTGACCAACCCGAACTGCTCGACGGTGGTGCTGTCGCTGGCGCTCGCGCCGCTCCGGCGGTTCGGCCTCCGGTCGGTGATGGTCTCGACCCTGCAGGCGATCTCGGGGGCCGGCTATCCCGGCGTGCCCTCGCTCGACATCGTCGGGAACGTCATTCCGTTCATCGACGGGGAAGAGGCCAAGATCGAGGGCGAGGCGCGGAAGATCCTCGGGCGGCTCTCGGCGGGCGCTGTCGAACCGCACCCGGTCGTGGTGAGCGCCCAGGCCAGCCGCGTGCCGGTCCTGCACGGCCACACCGAGGCCGTGTCGGTGGGGTTCGAGCGGGCGCCGTCGGAACAGGATCTGCTCGAGGCCTTCGCCCGCTTCACCGGCCGGCCGCAGCAGGCCGGCCTGCCGTCGGCGCCCCCGCGCCCGCTCGTCTATCTCGGCGAGCCGGACCGCCCGCAGCCGCGGCTCGACGCCGATCGCGGCCGCGGCATGACGGTGTCGATCGGCCGCCTGAGACGCTGCCCGGTGCTCGACTGGAAGTTCGTGGCCCTCGGCCACAACACCATCCGCGGCGCCGCCGGCGCCGCCCTTCTCAACGCCGAGCTGCTGAAGGCCGACGGGCTCCTCGCGTAGGCCGGGAGCTCACTTCGAGTCGAGCTCGCTCCCGTAGCGCAGGGCGCCCTCTTCCGTAGCGCAGGGCTTCAGCCCTGCGCCCGTCGGGCGCTCACCTGAAGGTGTGCGCTACGTACGAGGTGTGCGCTCCGTACTGAGGGTACGTAGCGCAGGGCTTCAGCCCTGCGCCCGTCGCTCCGAGCCGCCCCACCACAGCGACCGGACGGTCACGGTCCGGTGATCCAGGCCGGCGGCGCGATCGAGCTTCCGGACGATGGGCGGCAGCTCCAGATCGAGCCGCCATTGGTCCGCGCGGCCGCCGGCGGCTTCGACGGCGGCGACCCACTCCGGCCAGTCGGGCACCGCCGCGCCGGCCACCGGCTCGACGATCAGCACGCGGGCGCCCCGGCCGGCCGCGTCGAGCAGCCGCTCGCGCACGGCGGCGCGGGCGGACGGGTCGAGCTCGTTCAGGCTCCACGCGGCCACGATGCCCGAGCCGGCGCCCGGCAGGCGGTGCCGCGTCACGTCGTTCTTCACCGTCTGCGCGTGCAGGCCGAGCGCGCGGTAGGTCCATGCCGCCTCGCCGATCGCCCAGGGGTGGCGGTCGACGCCCACGATCCGCGACGGGTGCGCGAAGGCGAGCGCCCACGCCGCGCCCGCCACGCCGGTGCCGCAGCCGAGATCGACGATGGGCCGCACATCGTGGCCGGCGGCGTCCAGCCGGCGGACGACCTCGCGCACCACGTGGAAGTGCAGCGGGCCGTAGTAGAGCGCGAACGCCGCGCGCTTGCCGGCGCCCTGGAGCGCGGCCCCGCGCGGGAGCGCGGCGCGCTTCTCGACGTAGGCGGCCGAGAGCGCGCGCAGCGCCCGGCTCACTTCGGCGAAGCGGAGGTCGGCCGTGTGGCGCGCCTCGAGCGCGGCCAGCCATGCGGCCACGGGATCGGTCACGCGGAGAGGATAGCAGCACCGGGCGCGATTGACAGGCGTCCCGGGTTGTGGCACGGTCAGGTGTTCTCCCCCACCAAAGACCTGACGCACCCCGGGCCGGCGTGCCGGCGCGGGGGCATTCCACCAGTCTGCCTTTCAGAAAGGACGGGGCTATGGGAGGTCACAGGTACGACGAAGCTCACCGCGCTCGCGGTCGCCCTGGCGTCCGCGACGCTCTTCGCGCAGTCGGCGGCCCCGCCGGCGGCGCCGGCGCAATGGACGGCGCTCACCAACCAGGCGCCCGACTATGCCGGCACGATGCTCCTGCTGACCGACGGCACGGTCATGGTGCAGGGCTACGACCCCGGCAACAACTGGATGCGGCTCTCGCCCGACGCGAGCGGGAACTACGGCAGCGGGACGTGGTCGGATATCGCCCCGATGAACACGCCGCGGCTGTACTTCGCGTCGCACGTGCTGCCGAACGGCAACGTCTGGGTGCTCGGCGGCGAGTACATCGGCAACCCGCTCACGCCGCACTGGACGAACACCGGCGAGATGTACGACTCGACGAACAACACCTGGAGCCCGATCGCGCCCCATCCCGACTCGATCTTCGGCGACGACCCGTCGATGCTGCTGCCGGGCGGGCAGATCCTCGCGGGGGCGATCGTGAGCCCGAAGTCGTACCTGTACGACGTCCCGACCAACACCTGGTCGGCCACCGGCTCGAAGGTCTACAACGATCGGAGTGACGAGGAGGGCTGGGTCAAGCTGGCCGACGGGCGCGTGCTGACCTACGACCTGTTCGAGAGCATCGCCACCGGCGGCAGCTACGCCGAGGTGTACGACCCGCAGTCGGGCACCTGGTCCGGCATCAGTCCCAGCGACGGCACGGCAGCGGGCTTCATCCCGCAGCTGAGCAGCCCCGCGGTCGGCTACGAGCTCGGGCCGCCCGTTCGCCTGCAGGACGGCCGCGTCTTCATCATCGGCGCCACGGGCCACACCGCGCTCTACACGCCGTCGACCAACACCTGGGCGGCCGGTCCGGACGTGATGGGCACGCTCAACGGCAGCCCCGCGCTGTTCGGCGCCGACGACGCGCCGGCGGCGGTGCTGCCCAACGGGCACGTGCTGTTCGCGGCCGACGCCGGGCCCACCTCGGGCGTCTTCAGCGGGCCGACCGAGATCTTCGATTTCGACCCGGCCTCAGACGCCATCTCGTTGGTGCAGCCTCCGCCGCAGGATCCCAACCTGCCGTACATCCCCGCTTTCGTCGTCCGCATGCTGGTGCTGCCGACGGGCCAGGTGCTGATGGCGGATTCGGACACGCAGCTCTGGCTGTACACGCCGTCCGGGTCCGCGCCGATGCTCCTCCGGCCAAGGATTCGAGGGCGTCAAGTACCGACGGCGGCGGCGTCTTCACGCTGACCGGGCAGCAGCTCAACGGCCAGAACGCCGGCTCGGCCTACGGCGACGACGCCGAGATGGACGAGAACTACCCGATCATCCACTTCACCGACCGCGCCGGGCACGTCTTCTACGCGCGGTCGTCGAACTGGAGCAGCGTCGAGGTGGCGACGGGCACGTACCGGGAGACGGTGGACTTCACGCTGCCCGCCGGGATGGCGTCGGGCGTCTACAAGGTCTCGGTGACCGGGGCGGGCATTCCGAGCGTCACGTCGGTCGCGACCCACATCACGGCCGACGAGATCGCGGGTCACTAGCACGCGAGCGAGAGGCCGCCGCGCGGGCGGCCTCTCGCTCGGCTCACGGCTCACGGCTCACGGCTCACGGCTCACGGCTCACGGCTCACGGCTCACGGCTCACGGCTCACGGCTCACGGCTCACGGCTCACGGCTCACGGCTCACGGCTCACGGCTCACGGCTCACGGCTCACGGCTCACGGCTCACGGCTCACGGCTCACGGCTCACGGCTCACGCACGGATGCGGATCACGCTGAGCGGACGAGTGTCCAGCTCGAACGGGCTGGATTTCAGCAGTTGTTGGGGTGAGTGACGGGGATCGAACCCGCAACCACCGGAGCCACAGTCGCCCAGAAAACACGGACCGACCATCCCGGACGAAGACTGCTCACGGTGTTGGGAGTTCAGAAGGACCATTTCCAGTTGAAGCCACGCAGGAACCACGAATTCCCCAGATCGCGGGTGAAGAGGGGCGGCGCTGCCCCACCTTCCAACCGACGCACGACGAGTCTTAGCAGGACTTTCGAGATCGTCAGCACGCGGTTGATCCGCCGACAGGCTTTGGTGATACTTCAGTGGCCGGAGCGTCTGGAGGGAGTGTGCATCGCGGACTATGGGTCGGTCTGATTGTTGGGCTGATCGTGGGGGTCGCGGAGGGCTGTCGGCCGCCTGGAGACATCAAGCTGCTGGTGTGTCTGGCACCAGGTGTGGATGCGGTCAAGCGGGGCGCTGAGTCCGTCACCGTCGAATGCGACATTGGCAGGACGGAACTGCTGGTGGCGCTGCCGGACCGTGATGTCAGCGAGCAGGACCTGTCACGGGTTGGGGTTGGCAAGGACGCCGCACGGCTGCTCAAGGGCGACCCTACTGCGGCAGGGGCGTCTCGCCTGTGCACGGTCGTGAACGATGCGCAGCCACCAGGAGAACGCCACGTTTCGACGGCATCGGCTGGGTGCGTGAAGCCAGAGACGCAGGTCCCCAACGTTCTTGGCGCACGCGGCAGGAAGTTCGCAGTGACTCTCGTTCGCACGAAGACCGGCGGCGTGCAGTTGGTCGGTTTGCGGCCCGTATCCTGAACGGACGAGCATTCACGCGTGAACGGACGGGGGGACGTCGCCGAACGGACATGAGCCCACCGCGAACGGACATGGGGCCACCCTGAACGGACACGAGTCCACCCCGAACGGACGGGATTTCAATTGTTGGGGTGAGTGACGGGGATCGAACCCGCAACCACCGGAGCCACAGTCCGGTGCTCTACCATTGAGCTACACTCACCATCGGGTGGGCCGCGAAAACACTCCAGTTTAGCATTCCGGCCCGAGGGGGGCAACGTGACGGGCCGGCTGAAGCCGGCCCCCACGTGCCTTTGACGGGCCGGCTAAAGCCGGCCCCCACGTACCTTTGACGGGCCGGCTAAAGCCGGCCCCCACGTACTTCTGACTGCGGGATTTGCACGACGAGGAACGTCTGCGGCTCGCCGACGGGCGTCACCGTGCCGCCGGCCTTCGTGCCGAGCCTCGCGTGATAGCGGCCCGGCTCGACGAGCGGCGCCTGGCGCCGCCGGCCGAAGAAGCCGCCCTGTCCGCCCTGGCCCTCGGCCTGCGGCGGCATGTTCCGGCGCAGGTCCCACGCCACGCGGCGCAGCCCGGCCGTCTTGTCGACTTCCATCTGCCGCACTTCCTTGCCCGCGTCGTCGGTGATCGTGAGCACCAGCGTCGTGTTGGCGGGCAGCGTGTCGCGCAGGCTGTAGGTGAGCACCGCGCCGTAGGGCGGGTTCTCAGTCGTCCAGTTGCCCGACAGCGAGCCGATGCCCGCCGTGCCCGCCGGGGCCATGCCGGTCTCGGTGTACAGGTCGGCGTCGCGCAGCGGGTAGAGAGTCGCCTCGGCGTCGAGCGACTGCGGCGTGATCGCGCGCAGCGGGCTGTAGTCGTCGAGCACGTAGAAGCCGCGGCCGAAGGTGGCCAGCACCAGGTCGCTCTCGCGGCGCTGCACGGCCATGTCGCGCACCTGGATCGTGGGCATGCCGCCCTCGAGCTGCGTCCACCGCGTCCCGCCGTCCACGCTGACGAACAGGCCGAACTCGGTGCCGGCGAACAGCAGGTTGCCGTCGAGGTGGTCCTGGGCCACGGTCCACACGTCGTGGCGGCCGGGCAGGTTGCCGACGATGGACGTCCAGGTGCGGCCGCGGTCGGCGCTCTTCACCAGGTACGGCTGGTAGTCGCCGCGCTGCCAGTTGTTGAGCGCGACGAACACCGTGTCGGCGTCGCGCGGCGACGCGAACACGTCCGACACGTAGGTGTACTGCGGCACGCCGGGGAACCGGTCGATCTTCCGCCAGGTCTTCCCGCCGTCCTCGGTCACCTGCAGCAGGCCGTCGTCGGTGCCGGCGTAGATCAGCCCCTCGAGGAGCGGCGACTCGTCGAGCGAGACGATGTTGCTCAGCGCCGTGGTCGCCGCGTTGAGCGAGACCGCGTCGGGCGGCCACACCTTGCCCATGATCGGGATTGCCGCGCGGTCGAGGTGGCGCGTGAGGTCCGGGCTGATCGCGGTCCAGGTGTCGCCGCGGTCGTCGCTGCGGTACAGCTTTTCGCTCGCCCAGTACAGGCGCGCGGGGGAGTGCGGGCTGACGATGTAGGGCGCGTCCCAGTTGGGCCGATCGCCCGCGCGCGCCGGCTGGTCCTCACCGCCGCCTCCGCCGCCGAACCGGTTCGATCCGCGCGACTGCGGCGGGCGGATCGACTTGGAGACGCCCGTGCGCAGGTCGCGTCGCGACACGTTGCCGTTCTGCGACGAGGCGTACACGATGTCCGGGTCGTCCGGGTCGTTGCGCGTCTGGAAGCCGTCGCCGCCGCCCACCACGTACCAGTCGCTCGTGCGAATGCCCCAGCGGTTGGTCGTGCGCGACGGGCCGCACTCGGACCAGTTGTCCTGCGCGCCGCCGCAGACGTGGTAGAAGGGCTTCGCCTGGTCCACCGACACGCGGTAGTACTGCGTCACCGGCAGGTCGGTGAAGAAGCGCCAGTTCGCCCCGTCGTCGTAGCTCTCGTAGAGCCCGCCGTCGTTGCCGAGCAGGATGTGCTTCGGGTCGGTCGGGTCGAACACGATGGCGTGGTGATCGACGTGGACGCCCGTCTCCTCCCAGTTCAGCCGGGTGAAGTTCCTGCCGCCGTCCGTGCTGCGCTCCACGTAGGTGTCGACCGACCAGATCGTGTCGGGGCGGTACGGGTCGACCGTGATCTCGTAGTAGTACTGCGGGTCGCCGCCGCGGTACCAGTCGTCCTGCTCCTGGCCCGGGCGCTGCGGCGCGCCGGGCCGCTCGGGCGGCTTCATGTGGCCGACGCGCGTCCACGACGCGCCGGCGTCCTCGGACCGGTAGAAGCCCGCCTCCTCGCGCTTCGCGTTGATGAGCGCGAAGACCGTGGCCGGCTTCTTCCGTCCGTCGATGGCGAGCGCGATGCGGCCCATGTCGCCGGCTGGCAGGCCCTTCGAGAGCTTCGTCCACGTCCGTCCCGCGTTGGTCGTCTTGTAGATGCCGCCCTCGGGGCCGCCGCCGATGAGCTGTCCGACGGCGCGCCGGCGCTGGTACGCCGACGCGTAGATGACGTTCGGGTTCCTCGGGTCGAAGACGATGTCGCTCACGCCCGTGTCGGCGCTGATCGTGAGCATGGCGTTCCAGGTCTTCCCGCCGTCGGTCGTCTTGTAGAGCCCGCGCTCACCGCCTGCCGACCACAGCGGCCCCTGCGCCGCCACGTAGACGACGTTGGAGTTGCGCGGGTCGATGAGCATCCTGCCGATGTGCTCGGAGGCCTCCAGGCCCACGCGCGCCCAGGTCTTGCCGGCGTCGGTGGACTTGTAGACGCCGTCGCCGAAGTGCGCGCTGCGCTGGCTGGCGTTCTCGCCGGTGCCCAGCCAGACGACGTTCGAGTCCTTCGGATCCACGAGGACGCAGCAGAGCGTGAACGAGCCGCCGTGATCGAAGACCGGCGCGAACGTGATGCCGCGGTTCTCCGTCTTCCACAGCCCGCCGAACGCCGTCGCCACGTACCACACGCTGGGGTTCTTCGGATCGATCGCGATATCGGCAATGCGTCCCGTCGCCAGGCCGGGGCCGAGGCTCCGGAGCGCGAGGCCCTGCAGGACATCCGCCGTGAGCCGGTCGCCGCCGTTCTGGGGCCGGGCCGAAGGGGCCGCCGCCCAGGCCGCCACGCACGCCACGAGTACGCCAATCCACACCTTGTGTTTCATGAGGGTCGCTCCATGAGGGTGGCGAATTGTGTCACCCGGGCGGGGCGGGGCGCAATACGGGGGGGGCCTTCAGCGGTCAGTGGTCAGGGGTCAGTGGGCAGGGGTCCCACCACCCTTCTTCGGCACGCGCGTGACGGTCTCTCGCCCGCCGCGTTGACAGCCCGCGCGCCCTGCCATACACTCGGCGCTTCCCCTGGACCTCTTGACGTGCAGACGATGCGGACAGCCCGTCTTGCCTGTGCGGCGCTCGTGTGGATCGGCCTCCACGCGGTCGCAGCCGACGCCCAGAGCGCTGGTGACGTGCTCACCCTGGACCGCGCCGTCGAGCTGGCGCTCGCCTCGAACCGGCCGGTGAAGGCCGCCGCGCTCGACGAGGCTCGCGCGGCCGACGCGTCGGCCGCCCTGCGGACGCGGCGGCTGCCGGCGCTCGATCTGAAGGCGATCACGGGCGGCGTGCTGTCCCCGATCGCGTTCTCGTTTCGCCAGGGCGTCTTCGGCACGTATCCGGGCATCGGGCCCGTGCCCTTCGCGGACCTCTCCGTGAAGTCCCCGCGCGCGTGGTCCACGGGCCTGCTCTTCAGCGCGGTCCAGCCGCTGACCCAGCTGCGGACGATCGGGATCGGCGCGCGGCTGCTCGATCTGGGCCGGGACCTCGCGGCCGAGAAGACGCGCGGCGCGCGCCAGTCGGTCGTGGCCGACGTCCGGCGCGCCTACTACGGCCTGCAGCAGGTCCGCGCCGGCCTGGCGGCCGTGGGGCAGGGCCTCGCCGAGCTCGAGGAGCTCGAGCGGGTCGTCGGCCACTACGTGCAGTCGCAGACCGCGCTCCCCGGCGATCTGCTCGCCGTGCGCACCGAGCGGGCGCGCGCCGAGCACACCCGCCTCGTGCTGCGCGACCGGGAGGCGACGCTGAAGGAGCAGCTGAACCTGCTGATGGGCCGCGATCTCGCGACGCCGTTCGACGTGGCGCCCCTCGGCGAGTCGGTGCCGGAGGCGGCCGACGTCGGGGCCGCGGTGGCGCGGGCGCGGACGGAGCGCCCGGCCGTGCGCGAGGCCGAGCTGACCGTCCGGCGGGCCGCGCTGGATCTCGAGCGCCGGCGGTCCGAGCGCACGCCCGAGGTGAGCCTCGGCTTCCACTACCTGCGCCTATTCAACCTCGACGTCCTGCCGCGGAACGTCGCGGCGGCCAGCGTGATCGTGAGCTGGGAGCCGTGGGACTGGGGCCGGCGGCGCCTCGAGGCGCGCGCGGGCGAGCGCGCGCTCGAGCAGGCGAAGCTGGGCCTCGCCGAGGCGCAGGCGCGCGTCGAGGTGGACGTGCGCGCGAAGGCGCGTGCCCTGGCCGAGGCCGCCCAGGCGCTCGACGTGGCGCGGCTCGCGCGCGAGACCGCCGCGGATCGGCTGCGCGTCGCGACCGATCGGTACCGCGCCGACGCCACGCTCTTCAAGGACCAGCTCGAGGCCCAGACGGCGATGGCGAAGGCCGACCAGGAGTACCAGCAGGCGCTCGCCGGCTACTGGACCGCGCGCGCCGACTTCGAGCAGGCCAGGGGGGATCAGCCATGAGCAGGCGAGTCCTGACCGCCGCGCTCCTCGCCGCGCTGCCGGCGGCGGCGTGCGCGCGGGAAGCGCCCTACGAGAAGCCGCTGACGCCCGTCCGCGTCGAGACCGTCGCTGCCGTGCCCGCCGGCGCCGCGCTCCGCTACTCGGCGGCGATGCTGCCGCGCGAGCGCGTCGACCTCGCCTTCAAGGTGCCGGGCTACGTCGCCGAGATCGCGCGGGTTCGCGACCGCGGCGGGCTGCGCGCGGTGCACGAGGGCGACCGGGTCCGTCGCGGCGAGGTCCTCGCGCGCGTCCGGACGGACGACTACGAGGTCAAGGTCCGCCAGGCCCGCTCGCAGCTGGCCGAAGCGGAGGCGGCCTACGCGCAGGCCAAGGACGCCTTCGACCGCGCGACGACGCTGTTCGGCCAGCAGAGCGCGACGAAGCCGGACCTCGAAGCCGCGCGCGCGGCGTTCGACACGGTGACGGCGAAACGCGACGGCGCCCGCGCGCTGGTGGCCGAGGCCGAGAACGCGCTCGCCGACACGGCGCTGCGCGCGCCGATCGACGGCCTCCTCATCAAGCGCCTCGTCGAGGTCGGCTCGCTGGTCGGGCCGGGCACGCCGGGGTTCGTGGTCGCCGACACGTCCTCGATCAAGGTGGTGTTCGGCGCGCCCGACCTCGTGGTGCGCGGTCTCGCGCTGCACGCGCCGCAGGCCATCACGACCGAGGCGTACCCGAACGAGCGCTTCGAGGGGCGCATCACCGGCATCGCGCCCGCGGCCGATCCGGGCAGCCTGGTGTTCGACGTGGAGGTGACGGTCCCGAATGGCGACGGCCGGCTGAAGGCGGGCATGGTGGCGTCGCTCGAGCTCGCTCACGGCGCGGCCGCGCCGCAGCTCGCCGTCCCGATCGCGGCCGTGCTGCGCTCGCCCCGGCAGGCCGACGGCTACGCGGTCTACGTCGTCGAGGAGCGGGATGGGCAGGCGCGGGTCCGGCTGCGTGACGTCGCGCTCGGCGCGCTCGTCGGCAACGCCGTCGCCGTCACGTCCGGGCTCCGCGCCGGCGACCGCGTGGTCGTCAGCGGCGCGACCATCGTCTCCGACGGCGAGCAGGTGCAGATCCTGCGCTGACTGCCATGGCACACGGACGTTCCGACGACGATCTCATCCGGCACGTGCACAACACGGCCCGGTTCTTCACCGAGAACCGGCAGATCGCGTGGGTGCTGCTCGTCGCGACCCTGCTGTGGGGCCTCTACGGCTACGTGGAGATGCCCAAGCGCAAGGACCCCGTCTTCCCGGTCATCTACGCCGCGGCGGTCTGCCCGTGGCCCGGCGCGCCGGCCGACCGCGTCGAGCAGCTGGTAACCCGCAAGATCGAGGAGAAGATGGCCGAGAACGCGCGGGTCGAGCGCATCGAGTCGACCTCGCGCTCCTCGGTCTCGATCGTGGTCATCGCGCTCGACGAGCGCACGACCGACCCGGCGAAGCAGTGGGACGACATCGCGCTCCGCCTCGACACGATCGCGGACCTGCCGCCCGGCGCCGGTCCGATCCAGTTCGTCAAGGACTTCGGCGATACGGCGGCGCTCATGCTGACGGTGGCCAGCCCGAAGGTGGACGCGGTGGGCCTGTCGGTGCGCGCCCGCCCGATCCGCGCCGCCATCGAGCAGGCGCGGGCCGCCCTCGCGCCGGCCGCGCGCGCCCGGCGCGCCTCGCTCATCGTGGTGTTCCCGCCGACGCTCGCGCTGAGCGTCGCCGAGCGGCAGCGCGACGTCGTCATCCGCGTCCTCGGCGCGAGCGGCCTCGCCCGGGATCCGGTGCCGCTCGGCGGGCCGGGCTTCGTGGGCGTCGACTTCACGACCGGCGCGGACGACCGCGCGCTCCAGGCGGCGCTCCAGCAGGCCGTCGACAACCGGCTCGTGCCGGCGGAGTTCCACCCCGACATCTGGGCGCCGGTGGTGGTGCGCGACCCGGCCGCGACCGAGCACGCGCTGGCGGGCGTGGCGGCCGATCGCTACACCTACCGCGAGCTCGACCAGTTCACGGATCTCATCAAGCGGACCCTGCAGACCGTGCCGCAGGTGTCGAAGGTGTTCCGGGCGGGCGTCCTGCCGGAGCGGATCTACCTCGACTACTCGCAGGAGCGGCTGACGGCCGCGGGCGTCTCGCTCACGCGCCTTGCACAGATCCTCAACGCGCGCAACATCACGCTGCCCGGCGGCGTGCTCGACGTGGAGGGCCGGTCGCTGCTCATCGATCCGTCCGGCCAGTTCACGAGCGAGAAGGAGATCGGCAACGTCATCGTCGGCACCTCGCCGTCCGGGCGGCCCGTCTACCTCCGGGACGCGATGGACGTCGAGCGCAGCTACGAGACGCCGCCGCAGTACCTCAACTACTACCTGGCGCGCGACGCCGACGGCGCGTGGCGCCGCGGCCGCGCCATCACGCTCGCGATCCAGATGCGGCCCGGCGAGCAGATCGGCGACTTCGGCGCCGCCGTGGACGACGCGCTGGCGGGCCTCCGGCCGCGGCTGCCGGCCGACCTCATCCTGGCCCGGCCCTCCGACCAGCCGCTGCAGGTACGCGAGAACGTCGGCCTGTTCATGCGGAGCCTCTACGAGGCGATCGCGCTCGTGATCCTCGTCGCGCTCGTCGGCTTCTGGGAGTGGCGCTCGGCGCTGCTCATGGCGATCGCGATCCCGCTGACGCTCTCGATGACGTTCGGCATGATGCACCTGCTCGGGATCGACGTCCAACAGGTCTCGATCGCCTCGCTCATCATCGCGCTTGGCCTGCTCGTCGACGACCCGGTTGTCGCCGGCGACGCGATCAAGCGGGACCTGGACCACGGCCACGCGCCGGTGATCTCGGCGTGGCTCGGCCCGACCAAGCTCGCCACGGCCATCCTCTTCGCGACGATCACCAACATCGTGGCCTACCTGCCGCTGCTCATGGTGAACGGCCAGATCGGCGCGTTCATCTACAGCTTGCCGGTGGTGCTCGCCTGCTCGCTGATCGCGTCGCGCATCGTGTCCATGACCTTCATCCCGCTGCTCGGCTACTACCTGCTCCGGCCCGGCCGCACGCCGCCGGTCCCGCAGGAGGAGCGGCGGCGACGCGGGTTCACCGGCGTCTACTACCGCGCGGTGGGCCGCGCGCTCGAGCGCCGCTGGCTCGCGCTCGGCGCGGCCGTGGCGCTGCTTGCCGCGGCCGGAGTGGCCGTGAGCGGCCTGAAGGTGCAGTTCTTTCCCAAGGACCTCTCGTACCTCTCGTACGTGGACGTGTGGCTGCCCGAGAACGCGACGCTCGCCGCGACCAACGCCACCGCGGCCCGGGCCGAGCAGGTGATCCGGCGCGTCGCCCAGGACTACGGCCGCGCGCACCCGGGCGCCGACGGCCGGCCGCGCGACGTGCTCGAGTCGGTCACCACGTTCGTCGGCGGCGGCGGGCCGCGGTTCTGGTTCTCGGTGGCGCCCGAGTTGTTCCAGCCGAACTACGCGCAGCTCATCATCAACGTGCGCGACAAGCACGACACCGAGCACCTCGTCGCGCCGCTGCAGCACGCGCTGTCGGCCGAGGTGCCGGGCGCGCGGCTCGACGTGCGGCAGCTCGAGACCGGCAAGCCCGTCGGCATCCCCGTCTCCATCCGCCTCTCGGGCGAGAGCGTCCCGGAGCTGCGGCGCCTGGCTGCCGAGGTGAAGGAGATCTTCCGCGCCGTGCCCACCGCCGCGCGCATCCGCGACGACTGGGGCGCCGACAGCTTCACCGTGAAGCTGCAGGTCGACCCCGACCGGGCGAACTTCGCCGGCGTCTCCAACCTGGACGTCGCCCTGTCGTCGGTCACGGGCATGAACGGCTACCCGGTGACGACGCTGCGCGAGGGCGACGAGCAGATCCCCGTGGTCGCGCGGCTCCGCGTCGAAGAGCGCGCCCGGCTGTCCGACGTGCAGAACCTGTACGTCTACCCCGTGCAGGGCGGCGCCCGCGTGCCCCTCCAGCAGGTGTCCACGGTGCGCTACCAGATGACCACCGAGAAGATCCGCCGCCGGAACCAGTTCCGCACAGTGACCGTGGCCACGTTCCCCGTGCCCGGCGCGCTGCCCTCCGAGGTGCTGGGCGCCGCGCGCCCCGCGCTGACCGCCTTCGCCGCGAAGCTCCCGGCCGGCTACACGATGCAGATCGGCGGCGAGGAGGAGGAGCAGATCAAGGGCTTCAAGCAGCTCGCCGTCGTCATGCTCGTCTCGGTCATCGCCATCTTCATCGCGCTCGTCTTCCAGTTCAGGAGCGCCGTCAAGCCGCTCATCGTGTTCTCGGCCATCCCCTTCGGCGTGGTGGGCGCCCTCGTCGGCCTCGCGATCATGCGGGAGCCGTTCGGGTTCATGGCGTTCCTCGGCGTCGCCAGCCTGATCGGCGTCATCGTGAGCCACGTGATCGTCTTGTTCGACTTCATCGAGGAGGCGCACGCGCAGGGCGAGCCTCTGCAGCAGGCGCTGCTCGACGCCGGCATCGTGCGGCTGCGTCCGGTGATGATCACGGTCGGCGCGACGGTGTTCGGCCTCGTGCCCCTCGCGATGCACGGCGGCCCGCTCTGGGAAGGGCTGTGCTATACGCAGATCGGCGGGCTGCTCGTCGCCACCTTCGTGACGCTCATCCTCGTGCCGGTGCTCTACGCGATCGTCGTGCTGGATCTGAAGATGGTCCGCTGGGAGCCGATGCACGCGCCGGAGACCCCGAGTGCGTAGCGCAGGCCTTCAGGTCTGCGCCGCGCGGTCTTCTACGGGTACACGGGGGCGAAGTACTTCAGCCAGAACACGCCGCCCAGAAACGCGTGCCACGCGAGGCCGATGACGACCGACCAGACGACGGCGCGGCGGGTGAGGACGCCGTCGAGCGCGGCGGCGCGGTAGGCGGCCGCGCCGGCGGGCAGGAACAGCAGCGCCGACGTGACGGCGCCCGGGGAGTAGAGCCCGAGGACGAGGCTGAAGGCGATGTGGAAGCCCGCGGCGTTGAGCATCACGAGCGCGGCGCTCGAGAGCGCAAACGCCGGCCACCGCCAGCCCACCACCGCGCAGGCCACGCAGTACACGATCACACCCGCGTTGACGAGGTGGAAGTCCTGCCAGCTCACCGGCGCGCCGAGCGCGCGCAGCGCCCAGCCGTCGAAGTTCAGCGCGTACTCCTCGATGATGTGCACGCCCACCGCGGCCACGACCAGCCAGAGGACCCACGACCGGTCCGCCCGCCCGGCGGTTTGACCTCCGGCGCCGGACCGCGTATCATCCGCTTTCGCTCCCAGCATCTGTTCAGCCATGACCGTCGCCTCGACCGACGTTCTGCCGCCGGACGGTTCGACCCGTGCCGCGCAGCGTTTCTGGACGCGCTACTTTCGCGTGTACGACACGCTCAACCAGGCGCGTCCCTACCAGCAGATGATCGCCCGCCAGGTGGCGCTGCTCGCGCCGCCGCCGGGCGAGCGGGTGCTCGACGCGGGCACCGGCTCGGGCAACCTCGCGGCCGCCCTCGCCGCTGCCGGCGCCCGCGTCGTCGGCGTCGACTTCTGCGAGCCCGCCTTCGCCCTGGCGCGGGAGAAAGCTCCCGCGGCGGAGTTCCAGTTCGCCGACCTCACCCGGCGCCTGGCCTTCGACGACGGGACGTTCCCGCGCGTCGCGTGCAGCGCCGTGCTGCACGTGCTCGACCGCGACGAGCAGCGCCACGCCGTGGGCGAGCTGGCCCGCGTGCTCGCGCCGGGGGGCCGGCTCGTCGTGACCGCGTTCGCGGAGGGGTTCAGGGCCCTGACAGTCTACGCCGAAACGCTGCGCGCCGAGCGCCGCGCGTCGGGCCTGGCCGCGGCGTCCGCCTTCGGCCTCCGCTACTCCTGGAACACGGCCCGGATCCTCTACTACGTCTGGCGGATCCAGCGGCAGCACCGCCGCGGCGCCTACGCCTACGTGGACGAGGCGGGCCTGACGGCCCTCGTCGCCGGTGCCGGCCTCGAGGTGCTGACGGTCGAACGGACGCTCGCCGGCCAGTGCGTGACCGCGCTCGCCGTCAAACCGGGAGGACCGGCATGAGCGCTGCGCTGGACGCCCTCGGCGGGCCCCAGCAGGCGCGCCTCTGGGCGGAGCCGCGCGCCGAGACGCTGGTCGACGTCGTGGCGATGCCGGCGGCGCGCTATCCGTCGCTTCCGGCGCTCGCCCTGTCGCCCGACGGCACCACCACGGAGGCGCTGACCTGGCAGGGGCTCTGGACGGGCGCGCTCGCCCGCGCGGGCGCGCTCGCCGCCGGCGGCCTCGAGCCCGGCGAGCCCGTCCTCCTCGCCGTGCCGACCTCAGCCGCCTTCTTCACGGCCTTCTTCGGCGTCCTGGCGGGGGGCGGCGTGCCCGTGCCCGTGGCGACGCCCCCGTCGCTGGTGCCGGCCCGCCTGGGCTGGTACGCGGACCTCGTGTCCGGGATCGCCGCCGACGCCGGCGCCCGCCGCTTCCTGACGACGGCGCGCTACGCCGGCCCGCTGGGCGAGGTGCTCGCGTCAGCGGGCGCGCTCGCCGTGACCGATCTGGACGCCGGCGCGGGCGCGCCGCCGCTGGCCGCGCCGCGCGCCGTCCGGCCGTCCGACCTCGCGCTGCTGCAGTACACGTCGGGCAGCACCAGCCGGCCCAAGGGGGTCGCGCTCGCGCACGCGAACATCCTCGCGAACGCGAGCGCCATCGCGGGCGAGATCGCGCCGGCGGGCTCGTCCTGCGTGAGCTGGCTGCCGCTCTACCACGACATGGGCCTCATCGGCGCCGCGCTCACCGGCCTCTACAGCCGCACGCCGGTGCTCTTCATGCCCACGTCGCTGTTCGTGAAGGAGCCGGCCACGTGGCTGCGGGCCATCGGCGGCTTCGGCGCGACGATCACGCTGGCGCCCAACTTCGCGTTCGCCCACGCCGTTCGTCACGCGCCCCTCGCGCTGCTGCAGGGCGTGTCGCTCGCGCGGCTCCGCACCGCGCTCAACGGCGCCGAGCCGATCGACGACGCGGCCGTCGCCGCGTTCGAGGAGACGTTCGCGTCGCTGGGCCTGCGGCGCGGCACGGTGCGGCCCGTTTACGGCCTAGCCGAGAGCTCCCTGGCCGTCACCTTCTCGGACGAAGGGGAGCACCTGGTGGACCTGGTGGACGCCGACCTGCTCGAGCAGTTCGGCGTGGCCGAGCCGGACGCGGGCACGGCGCGGACGCGGCGCTTCACGTCGGTGGGGCGCCCGCTGCCCACGCAGGAGATCCGTATCGTCGGCCGCGACGGCGCGCCGCTCGCCGACCGGACGGTGGGCGAGATCACCGTGCGCGGGCCGTCGATCATGCGGGGTTACTACCATCGTCCGGAGGAGACGGCGGCCGCTCTGCGCGACGGCTGGCTGCACACGGGCGACCTGGGCTACGTGTCCGACGGCCGGCTGTACGTGACGGGCCGGCTGAAGGAGCTGATCATCCGCCACGGCCGGAACTACTACCCGCCGGACCTGGAACGGGTGGTCGGCGAGACGCCGGGCGTGCTGCGCGGCGGCTCGGTCGTCTTCGACGTGGCGTCGGGCGAGCCGCGCGTGGTCGTCGTGGCCGAGACGCGGCTGCGCGAGCCGGGGGAGCTCGAGGCGCTCGCGCGGGAGATCCGCGCGCGCTGTCACGCCGCGTTTCTCTTCGGGCCCGACGAGGTGCGGCTCGTGCCCCCTCGCGCCATTCCCCGCACGACCAGCGGGAAGGTGCGGCGCCACGAGTGCCGGCGCCTCTACCTGGCGGCGGCGCTGCCGACGGTCCGGCGCCCCGACGCGCCCCTGCTGCGCGCGGGCACGGCAGGGTAGCCGGGGGCGGCGCGGCCGTCCCGCCTACCGGAAGAACTCCAGCGCCTCCCGCTCGCCGCGGTACCACGGCAGCTCCAGCCGCTTCATGATGTCCACGTAGTGGCGCTTCCGCCTCGTGTACTGCGCCTTGTTGTAGATCTGGGTCATGAGCCACGTGTGTCCCTCGACGAGCTCGTCGGGGGTCATCTGCTTCGGCTGGAACACCAGGTCGAAGAGCGTGCACTTGTCCCAGATCCGGTCGTAGAGCAGCCGGCCCTCCGCCTGCAGGCGGCGGAGCAGCGCCGTGCCGGGGAACGGCGTGAGGATGGTGACCTGCGCCTCGAGCAGCTCGCTCCGCTCGATGAAGTCGCGCAGCGCCTCGAACACGCCCTGGTCGTCGCCGTCGTTGCCCACGATGAAGCAGCCGTTGACCGTGACGCCGTGGTCCTGGATCTTCTTGATCGCGTCGGCGTACTTGTCGAGGCGCTTCAGCTTCCAGTTGGCGCGGTCGATGCCGTCGAGCGACTGGCGGGAGACGGACTCGAGGCCGATCAGGATCTGGCGGCAGCCGCTCTTCGCCAGCAGGCGCAGCAGCTCGTCGTCGTCGGCGAGCGAGATGTCCGTCTCGGTGAACCAGCGCAGGTCGAACTCCTGGAGGCGCGTGAGGAACTCGCGCGCCCAGAACCGGTTGGCGAAGGAGTTGTCGTCGGCCAGCTCGAAGAAGGCGTTGTCGCCCCAGAGCTCCTTCACGCGCCGGATCTCGGCCATGACCAGGTCGAGCGGCTTGCGGCGGTACTTCGGGCCATAGAGCTTCGAGGCGCCGCAGAACTCGCAGTCGAGCGGGCAGCCGCGCACCGTCTGGATGGTGATGCGATTGTAGCGGCGGCCCAGGAGCAGCTCGAAGCGCGGCATCGGGCTGTTCGCGAGGTCGTAGGTGCCGGGCGCCGCCTCGCGGTAGAGCGGGCGCAGCGCCTCGCGCCCGCCGCGCCGGAAGTCGGCGACGATCTCGGGCCACAGCGCCTCGCCCTCGCCGACGCAGACCGCGTCGGCGTGCGCCTTGGCCTCCTCGGGCGCGAAGCTGGCGTGGAGGCCGCCGATGACCACCGGCACGCCGGCGGCGCGGAAGCGGTCGGCCAGGTCGTACATTTCGTAGGCCATGGCCGTGTAGGAGGTGAGCGCCACGAGGTCGTAGCTGGTCGTGGCCGGGTCCATCGTCTTCACGTCGGCCAGCTCGACGTAGTCCACCTCGACGTCGTCCGGCGTGGTGGCGGCCAGCACCAGGAGCGCCAGCGACGGCAGCTGGGCGATGACCTCGCCGCGGTTCACGAACTGCGGCAGCGTGACACCGACTTCGATCAGCTTCTGGTTGTAGACCCGGACGCCGCTCATCGCGATCAGCCCAATCCGCATGTGCGCTCCCTCTTCTGGCTTGTCACCGGCCCCCGCGGTGGCTATGATGCTCCGATCCCGGCACGAAAGGACGGCCCGTGGACCCCATTGCCCAGCAGGTCGTGGAGATCGTCGCGGCGATCACGAAGGCGCCACCGGAGCTCATCGGCCTCGACACCGACCTACGCGCCGATCTCAACGTGGACTCCCTCCAGGGCCTGCAGATCGTGGCCGCGCTCGAGAAGCGGTTCGACCTGCGGCTGTCCGACGAAGATCTCGACGCCTACACGAGCGTGCGGCGGATCGTCGAGGTGCTCGAGCGGGCCCGCGGCGCCTGCTGAGCCGCCCCGCGTCCGATCAGACCCGTTCCGATCCCAGCGCCCGCGCCACCTCGTCCGGCAGCAGCGGGTGTTCCCGGGCCGACGGCCGGCTCGCCATCCACCGGACCAGGGCCGGGCTCATGAGCGTCGCGAAGCGCGCGAACAACCGGTGCTCGCCCCACAGCCAGCTCGTCGCCCGCAGCGAGCGGATGAGCACCCGGTAGCGCGGCACGGCCAGCTGGTCGGCGACACGCGCGCCCATCAGGTAGCGCATCAGGCCCGCGGGCACCCGCCGGATCGGCCAGGGCGTCATGCCGCGCATGATGTGGACCATCTCCTGGATCAGCACCTTCGACTCCGCGGTCTCGGTGCAGGAGCGCTCGAACAGCTGCTTGTGTAGCGCGCGGGCCTCGGCGACGCCGTCGGGCTGCAGGTCCTCGCGCAGCCCGAGCAGGTGTCCCACGGTCTTCCAGGCGCACAGCGTGGCTTCCTGCTCCTCCGGCGTCTGCGGGATGCCCAGCTTGGCGAGCGCGTCGATCGTGCAGAAGCAGAAGCAGAGGACGGCCTCGCACATGTCCTCCTGGTTGATCGGCTCGCCGAGCCGCGCGGTGTCCCACGACTTGGCCGGATCCCGCGGCAGCCGCAGCATGATGCGGATGCCGGCGTGGATGAGGCGCAGCTTCTGCACCGTGAGGACGCCCGGCCCCTTGCGCACGCCGGACGCCTGGCCCGCCGCGCGCTGGGCGGGCGCAAGCCAGGTACCTGCGCCAGGCCGCCGTACTGGGTGATGCTCGTCACGAACTGCGTGACCTCGAGCATGCGGTTGCGGAGCGAGTCGGGACTGAAGATGCGCGCCAGGTAGAAGGACCGCGCGCCGGCCGCGTTCGTGAAGAAATGCGGGACGGCGCACATCAGGAGCGCCACCGTGGACACCGGGCCGTAGGAGACGAAGAGATCCTCGGCGACGTGGAGGCGCGCCGGATCGACGAACGCCGGGTAGGCGACCGGCGTCTCGAACCACGCGTGCACGCGCGGCGGCAGCCACGCGGGGATCAGCGCCTCCCAGTCCTCGATCCCGCGGGTCATCCGGGCGAGCGCGGCCGGGCCGCCCGCCTCGAACACTTCACGGGCGAGCGCGTCCGTCTCGGGATCCGCCACGCCGCGCATCTGGTCCAGGAACGCGTTCGACCAGCGCGTCGGCGCGACGGCATCCTTCGGAAGCTCGGACACGAGCATCGTCTGCATGCCGTCAACCTGGGCTGAGTGTGCCGGGGGCGGTTAGCATACCAGAGACCGTGCTCGATCGCATCCAGATCCCTCAGACGGCCGCGACCCGCTCGTGCGGCCGCGCGTCCTTTTCCCGGAGCCGCCGGAGCAGGTTCGAGAGCTTCAGCACGACGAAGACGTAGGCGACCGCGAGGACCAGCCAGATCTGCCCGGCCAGCGGCGGCGCGGCGTCGAGCCAGGTCGCGACCTGAGGCGCGAGCCAGCGCGCGGTCCAGGCGCGGTGGTGCTGCTCCAGGTAGACCAGGACGCCGAAGGCGCCAGCCACGGCGAGCACCGCCCAGACGAACTCCACGGCCGTGGAGAAGACGGCGGCGACCTTGTTGGTCGCGCCCCGGAACACCTGCGCGTGCCGCCGGACCAGGGTGCCCTGGAAGAGGGTGTACTCGCTGACGCGGTCCTGGATATCGAGCGCGGTGCCGTAGCTGGCCAGCGTGCGCCGGGCCAGCGCGGGCGTGAGCAGGGCCTGCAGCCGCCGCTCCTCCGCGCGCTGGAAGTAGCGCTGCAGCGTCCGCGTGTAGTTGACGTCCGGGTAGAGGTAGATGAGCGACGTGTCGAGCGTGGTCAGCGCGCGGTGAATGCGCAGCCAGGCCCACTCCATCGTGCACCGGCGCGCCACGAGGATCCTCACCACCTCGATCGTGGCGTTGTCGAGCGACTTGTCGTGGTAGGGCAGCTCCCGGACCAGCGTGCGCGTCGCCCAGCCGCGGAGCGCGTGCACGAGCTGCTCTTTCACCTCGTCGGTGTCGATGTTGGGCAGGCTCGCCGTCAGCATCAGGCACAGATCCGAGGCCTTGGCGTAGTCGCGCGTCGCCAGCGCCCGGATGAACAGCGTGAACTTCTGCAGGTACTCGCGCTCGGTGAAGCTCGTGGTGCCGAAATCGATGAGCGCGATCCGGCTGTGGCGGAGCAGGACGATGTTCCCGGGGTGGAGATCGCCGTGGTACAGGTTGTTCTCGAGAATCTGCCGGAAGATCGAGTCGATCAGGCGGCGCGCCACCTTGCGGGGGTTCACGTCGTTCTCGGTCAGCCACGCCGCCAGGTGCTCGGGGTGCGTGTCGGCCGCCTTGATGTAGTCGGCCATCAGCACGGCGTGGATGAACTCGGAGACCAGCACCCGCCGCGTGCAATAGCGCGAGAACAGCCGCGGCACGTGGATCTTGTGCGCGCGCAGCGACTTCCGCATCCGGCGCATCGAGGAGGCCTCGTAGTGGAAGTCGAGCTCCTCCTTCATCACCTCGCCCAGCTCCCCGTAGCCGAGGTCCCAGCGCATGTGCGCGCGGAAGCGCGTCACGCGCAGCAGCCGCACCAGCCACTTGATGAAGGCCATGTCGCGGCGGAAGAGCTCCGCCGCGTAGGGCTTTTGCACCTTGACCGCGACGTACACGCCCTCCTGCCGCAGCCGCGCCCGGTAGACCTGCCCGATCGACGCCACGGCGAACGGGTGATCGCCGAACTCGTCGAAGTACTGCTCGATCGGCGCCCCCAGGTCCTCCTCGAGGATCGCGCGCGCCAGCGGCGTCGGGAAACCCATCGACCGGTTCTGCAGCTTCGCCAGTTCCTGGCAGAACGCCAGCGGGAACAGATCGATGCGGAGCGAGAGGAGCTGGCCCGCCTTCAGCCACAGCCCGCCCAGCCCCTCGAACGTCTCGCGCAGCCGGGCGCCCGCCTCGGCACCTGTGAGCCGGCCGCGCAGGCGCAACACCAGCACCCCGGCGACGTACCGGAGCAGGGCCGCGAGCACCGCGAACGACCGCAGCCGGGACGGCCGCGTGGCGTCCACGATCACGATCGGCTCGCGTCTCGACGGGTCGACGAGGCGCGTCGGAACCAGCCGCGGCGACAGCATGGATGAGAGCGCCTAGAATACCAGAAAACCGGTCCGTCCTTGCGGTTCGAATCGCGCCTGTGCTATAAAACCTCCTCACAGCCACAGCAACTACGGGGGGGAGCGGTCCATGGACACGCCACGACTGAGCAAGTCCGTGCGGCGGATTACAATTTTCGACCGAGACTCCACAGGGAGCCTGCGGCCGGTCGTCGTCTTCGACCGGCGGCGCAAGAAGAAGAGGCAGTCGAAGGGGCTGAAGCCCGTCGAGCGGATCGCTCGGACGGTCGCCGACGCCAACGACAAGTTCGCGGGCACCTACGCCAGCCGGCACCGCAGGTCGAACCGCAAGCGCAAGGACGGGTGGCTGCGTGACCTGCCGGCCAACCTGATTAAGGCTGGCGACAAGGGCCTGAAGGAATACGAGATCAGCCGCATCCTGAGCTGGTGAGGACACCCATGGCCGCGACCACCGCAAGCGTCACGCAAGCCGAACCTGCCAAGTCGAACGTGCCCTCGCCGGTCGTGCTCGACCTCGGCAAGAAGCGCCGGAAGCAGATTCGCCAGCTCCGCCGGGGCGAGGGTCGGCTGATGGACGAGATCAACGGCTGCATCGAAGAGTTGCGCACGGCCGGCACCATCGGCGCGGCCTCGCAGCCCGTCGTCATCGTCGTGCAGCAGAAGAGACGCAAGACCAAGTCCCTTTTCCCGCTGCTCTGAGATCCGGGGCGTTGGGCCGGCGTAACCGCCGGCCCGTCCCCCCCGTCTCTCTCGAGACGCCGGCACCGGCATCGAGCCTGGGGGCCGCGTTCCTCCCGTGTGTCTTGCAGGCGCATCCCTCCTACGGATGATCCACGGTCACCTGGTGCGAGAAGGCTACGGCGGACTCACCGGAGCTCGCAGAGCGGAGGCGATCAGGTGTGCGCGTCAGTGCGTCATGGCGTACACGACGTAGTTCACGCCCAGCTTGTACGCCTCGTTGGACTCCTCGACCGGGCGGTAGCCCAGCGCTGAGAACTCCCAGAAGTTCGAGATGTCGGTGTTGAAGTTGATGACCGCCATCATGCGCTTCGACGGGTCGTTGTCCTCGTAGACCGCCCGGAAGACGGGCGCGCCGCGGTCGTAGTACCTGCGGGACGATGTCGAACGAGTCGATGTCGAAGAAGGCATGGAAGATCGGGTCGGAGGGGGAGAGGTCGAAGTAGCGCACGCCGGGCAGCACGCGCTGCATCTGCCGGTCGAAGTTCATCCAGCCGGCGTTTCCGAAGTCGTCGCGGAAGTCGTCGAAGATGACGAAGCCGCCCTTGAGGAGGTACGCGCGGAACGCCGCCGCCTCCTCGTCGGTCATCGTCCAGTAGCCGGCTTCGGTCATGAAGGCGACCGGGAACTCGTCGAGCGCGGGGTCGTCGAGCGCCAGCACGTTGCTCGCGTCCACGTGCGGCGCGATCGCCGTCACCTCGTCCAGGATCCGCGAGAGGTTGTCGTCGGCCCGCGGGTAGCCGTGCGCCCACGCCGGCAGGCCGAAGTAGTAGAAGCCCCCTTGCCCGGTCGTGAACTTCAGCCGGGCAAAGGTGAACTGCCCGTCGTAGGGGATGTTGTGGACCGCGGGCTCCTGGACGGGCCGCTGCCGGCGGCGGCGGCGCCACTGCGCCGACGCAACCGTCGCGAGGCAGAGCACGACCAACAGCACGGACACCGGACGGCGCGCGCGGAGCATAGGCGACCCTCGGCTGCGGTCAGTGGGGACCGCTCCAGGATAGCACTCCCGCGGCCGGGCCGCCTGAAGGCGGCCCCCACGGGATCAGAACCACTCGACGACAACTTCCGGATCCAGGGGATGTCCGTTGGCGATGATGCTGTAGGGGTACACGACGACCCTGGGTGACTCCGGAGGGCCGGTCTGCTTGACGACGGCCATGGGGATCGGGGTGCACATGTGGCCCGGAGCGGCCGAGCAGGAGTCGATCAGGTTGGAGAACGGATAGAAGCCGCCGGGCGGCGGCGCGAACTGCAGCTGGATCCTCACCGTCGCCGTGCAGTTGTTCACGATGACCCACCTCACGGTGCGGCCTTTCTTGGTGTACATCGGCGCGACCGGGTCGGCCTTCACGCACGCGCCCTCCGAGTCGTCCTGGAGCACGATGGCGGCGCTCGTCAACCGCTCGCCCGGCGAGACGAACTCCGTCAAGGCCGACGCCGTGGTCTCCTGCTTCCCCTCGTCAGGCGGGCGCGTCTGTCCGCTGCTGG
Organism: uncultured Acidobacteriota bacterium; assembly: GCA_963812185.1. Taxonomy (GTDB): domain Bacteria; phylum Acidobacteriota; class Vicinamibacteria; order Vicinamibacterales; family JAHECP01; genus JAHECP01. The sequence goes on along the minus strand of CAWEUE010000003.1, from coordinate 1,886,702 downwards.
TGCCGCAGGCGCACACGAGTCCCAGGCCCACGAAGAGGGACGCCCAGCGCGCGTATCTCATGGCTGACTCCCTTTCTGCGCCGGCGGCGTGGCCACCAGCGCCTGAAAGCGCGTGTCCGACCGAAGGCTCCTCAGGTCGTCGTCCGTGGCGGCGAGCGTCGGGCTGTAGCCCGCCGCGACGGCGCGGGCGAGGTAGCCGAGCGCGGCCTCGCGGCCGCCGGCGAGCGCCTCGACCACCGCCATCCGGTAGAGAACGAAGTTGTCCGACGGGCTCAGCTCGAGCGCCTTGCGCGCGTGCTCGAGCGCCGGCTGCGTCCGGCCGAGTTTGGCCTCGCAGATCGCCAGCCGTCCGAGCGTGGTCGGGTCGAGCTGGTTCACGCGCAGCGCGTCCTGGGCCAGGGCCACCGCCTGCTGGTACTCCTTCCGGGCGTCCGCGTCGCGGTGCAGCCGGACGTAGGCGTCTCCCAGGTTCATGTGCAGCACCGCGTCCCTCGGCCTCAGCTTGACGGCTTCCTCGCTCGCGCTCGCGGCGTCCGCCTCGCGGCCCACCTGCGCGTAGAGGATCCCCAGATTCGTGTAGACCACCGCGCTCGGCGCGAGCTGGATCGAATGCTCGAAGGCCTTCAACGCGTCGTCGGTCTCGCCGAGGTCGAGTTGAACGGTGCCGATCAGCTCGTAGACCTTCGCGCTGTCGGGCTGCAGCCGCGCGGCGTGCTCGAGCGGAGCCGTGGCCTCACGGTAGCGGCCGGACTTGATGGCCAGCGTGGCCTTGCCCATGTAGTTGCTGAAGTTGTTCGGGTTCAGGGCGATCGCCCGGTCGAACGCCTCGAAGGCCTCCTTGAGATGCCCCTGCCCGAATTCGATCTGGCCCCGCATGCGATAGATCCGGTCGGACGGGTTGAGCGCTTCCGCCTGATCAAGTTCCCGCATGGCGAAGTCGTCCCGTCCCGTGCCCGAGTAGATCATCGCCATCGCGACGTGCGCGAGCGGCAGGTCCGGCCGCAGGCTCAGCGCCTCGCTGGTCCGGTCCTGCGCGAGCGGCGGGTACTTGAGGTCCTTCGTCTCCTGGTACATGCGCCAGTACGCCTCGCCGAGGCCCGCGTAGGCGAGCGCGAACTGAGGGTCCTCCTCGATGGCGCTCTTGAAGAGCGTGAGGGCGCGCTCCACGTTGCCCGGGATGTCGCGCCGGTCGAGGAAGTTGCGCGCCTGCCCGTAGAAGCTGAACGCGCGCACGTCGGTCGTCGGGGCCTGGTGCTCGCCGACCGCCGAGCCGAGGCGCCGCGCGAGCTCGGCCGCCATGGTCGGTTCGGCGCGCAGCAGCTCGTCCGGCGTGCCGCCGTAGGTCTTCGTCCAGACCGGTCGCTCGCTGTCGGCCGGAGTGAGGGAGAGCTCGACGCTGCGCCGGTCGCTGCTGTCTTCGGCGAAGACGTGGCCGCCCAGCAAGAGGTCCGCGCCCAGCTCCCGCGCCGTGCGCCGCAGGTCGGACCCCTGGGTCGCCGACGTCACCGCGGTCGGGATGATGAGCAGGCCGGCCGCCGCCGCCAGGTCGTTGGTGAGCATGTCCTGCAGGCCCGCGCCGAGCCCGCTCTCGGGCGTCGTGTCGCTGAACGGCGCGACAGTCAGCACCGTGGCCGCGCCGGCCGGCGCGGTCGTGGCCTGGGGCGCCGCGCGCTGGCGAAGCCACCACGCGCCCGCGCCGATGGCGGCGAGGGCCACGAGCGCCGCGGCGGCGCCGAGCGCGCGGGACCGCGTCCATGCCGGTCTCCGCGCAACGGCGGGCGCCTCGCCGCTCGTCGTCGGCGCCTCGCGCAGGTCGCGCTGGATCCGGTGGAGCTCGGCGGCGGCCTGCGCGGCCGACGGCGGCCGGCGGCGCGGGTCCTTCTCGAGCAGGCCGCCGACGAGCGCGTCGAGCGCGGGCGGGACCGACGGCACGATCGTGCGGACGGGCGCGAGCGGCTCGCCGATCGTGGCGAGCGCCGTGGCCATGGCGTCGGCGCGCGCGAAGGGCGCCGCGCCCGTCAGCATCTCGTAGAGGATCACGCCGAGGCTGAAGAGATCCGTGCGCGGCCCGACCGTCTCGCCCGACAGCTGTTCGGGCGAGCTGTAGCCCGGCGTGCCGACGTAGCGGCCGGGGCCCGACAGGCTGTCGGGCGGGCGGTCGCGCGCGGCCGGGGTCCGGGCGGCGCGCGTCTTGGCCAGGCCGAAGTCGAGCACCTTGAGGCGGCCGTCGGGGACGAGGACGACGTTGCCGGGCTTGAGGTCGCGGTGGATGACGTCCCGGGCGTGCGCCGCGACGAGCGCGTCGGCGAGCTGCGCGCCGAAGTCGACCGACTGATCGAGCGGCAGCCGCCCGTGCCGCAGCCGCTCGGACAGCGACTCGCCCGGCACGTACTCCATGACGATGTACGGGCGGCCGTCGTGGTCGAGGACGTCGTAGACGCTGGCGATGTTGGGGTGGTTGAGGCGGGCCGCGGCCCGCGCTTCCCGCTGGAGCCGCTGGCCGGCGTCGGGCGCGCTCAGCCAGTCGTCCGACGGGCGCTTGAGCGCCACCAGCCGATCGAGGCGCGGGTCCTCGGCGAGGTAGACCTCGCCCATGCCCCCAACGCCCAGTCGATCGACGACCCGGTAGGGCCCGATGGACGTTTCCGTCAAGCTGCCCCCAAGGGAGGGAAGAGGTTGTGGAGGCTCAGAATAGACCCCCCGCCGGGGGGCGTCAAATGCTTGTTTCGATTGTGAAAAAGTGAGAAGTCAGGTTGAAGATGAGGCGCGACTGCGGGACCGTCGCCGCGAGGATGACGACCGGCGGCGCCGGTCGGCGTGGCTTGACATGTTATTTTTATAGCGGTATGTTATGAAAATAGCACATGACGAACCCCCTCCATGCGAGCGTGAGCCGCCGCGAGCGGCAGAATCCTGGACGTCCTCTATCGTCGGGGCCAGGCGACGGCGGCGGAGGTCAGGGCCGACCTGCCGGGCCACCCCAACGATTCCACCGTCCGCACGCAGCTCCGCGTGCTCGAGCGCAAGGGCTACGTGCGGCACGAAGCCGCCGGACTGCGCTACGTGTATGCCCCGGCGGTGCCGCGTCGCGCCGCCAGCCGATCGGCGCTGCGCCACCTCGTCGACACCTTTTTCGACGGCTCCCCGGAGAAGGTCGTGGGGGCGCTGCTCGGCGGTGAAGCGGCCCGGATCACCGAGGAGGAGCTCGACCGCATCGCGGCGCTGGTGGCCGCGGCGAAGAAGGGTGGCGCCCGATGACCGCCGCGATGATCGACGACGCGCTGAAGGTCTCGGCGATCCTGCTGGCGGCGCTCGCCACCAATCTCCTGCTGCGGCGCCAGTCGGCGGCGCTCAGGCACTGGGTGCTGGCCGTGGCGGTGGCCTGCGCCCTGGTGCTGCCCTCGATCGCGCCCGTGCTGCCCGCGTGGGGCGCGCCGTGGTGGACGGGGGCTGACGGGGTCCGTGTGTCGAGCGAGTCGCAGGCGCGTCTGCACGTGACGCGCCTGGCGGCCGCTCCCGCGCCGGCGGCCGCGCCGGCGTCTTCCGGAGACGAGGACGTCCCGCTCCGGCCGCGCCCCGCGCGCCGCGCCGGTCACATCGCCTGGACCGTGTGGCTGGCCGGCGCGCTCGCGAGCCTGCTTCCGCTGGTGGTCGGCCTGGTCCGGCTTCGCCGCCTCGCGTCGCGGGCGACGGTCGTCGAGGGCGGACCGTGGTGGCGGCTCGGGGAGGAGCTTCGCCGCTCCGCCGGCCTCTCGTCCCGGGTCCGGCTGCTCGTGAGCGACCGCGCCGCCCAGCCCGTCACCTGGGGCTGGCGACGCCCGGCGATCCTCCTGCCGGCCGGCGCGGCCGGCTGGCCCGCCGCCAGGCTGCAGGTCGTCCTGAGGCACGAGCTCGCGCACGTCGCCAGGGGCGACTGGGCGGTGCAGCTCGCGGCCGAGACGCTGCGCGCCCTGCACTGGTTCAATCCGCTGGCCTGGATACTCGTGCCGGCGCCTGCGCGTCGTCAGCGAGCGGGCGTGCGACGATGCCGTGCTGGCCAGGGGCGTCGACGCCACGCAGTACGCCGCGCACCTGTTGGCGCTCGCCCGCGAGGTGCGGGGCCGGCAGCCGTGGCTGGCGGCGCCGGCGATGGCGCGGTCGTCCAGTCTCGAAGGGAGGATTCGCGCCATGCTGAACACCACGCTGAACCGTCGTCCCGTCTCGCGGCCGGCTCGCGCCGCCGTCGTCGCGACCCTCGTGGCCCTCACGCTGGCCGTCGGAGGCCTCCGCGCGCAGTCGACCGACTTCACCCTGAGCGGCAAGGTCCTCGATCCGACGGGCCGGGTGCTGCCGGGGGCGCAACTCGTGCTCGTCGACGTCAAGGCGACGAGCGACGCGAAGCGCGAGCTCGAGTCCGACGCCGCGGGAGGGTTCGCGTTCGCCGGGCTGCCGCCAGGGGCGTATCGGCTCGAGGCGAGCCTGGTCGGGTTCGCGCCGCTGTCGCTCGACCTGGAGGTCGCGTCGGACACCGAGCGAACGCTGCGGCTCGAGCTGGCGTCCCTGCAGGAGACCGTCAACGTGGACGGCAACGCGGTGGCCGCGCCGCCGGACCCGTCCGCGGCCGCGCGGCGAGAGGACGCGGCACGCCGCTTCACGGCGTTCGTGGAGCGCGAGCGGGCCCGGTGTGCCGAAGCCGCGCCGACCGCCATCGGCGGCAACATCCTCGCGCCGCGGAAGCTGGTCCACGTGCGGCCAATCTACCCCGCGTCGGCGAAAGCCGCCGGCATCACCGGCGCCGTGACGCTCGATGCCGTCATCGGGACGGACGGGCTGGTACGCGACGTACGGAACGTCCGGGGGCCCAGCGCCGATCTGGAGGCGGCCGCGGCGGACGCGGTGCGGCAGTGGCGATTCAGCACCACGCTCTTGAACTGCGAGCCGGTCGAGGTGGAAATGCAGGTGACCGTCAACTTCGGCCTCGATCGCTGACGGGGGGCTCCCGGGAGGCCGCCAGGTTGCCACGGGCGGGGAAGAGGGACAAAATCAACTGTCCGTCCGCACGCGCCCGTAGCTCAGGTGGATAGAGCATCGGCCTTCTAAGCCGAGGGTCGCAGGTTCGAGTCCTGCCGGGCGCGCCACTTTTTTCGAGGCCGACTGACAAATGACTGACAATCGGTAGAGTCTCGAGTTCACTTGCGCGCCCTCCTCCCCCGGGGTATTACCCTTTGCCGTACGTAGGGTCCGGCTTTAGCCGGACCGACCGCCGGACCGACTACTCGCCAACGGCTCTCAACTGCCGCCGCCGCTCCCACATCCCCGTCATCGCCCTCCGCAGCTCTTCGTCCGTGATGTTCAGGTACCGCTGCGTCGTCTTCATGTCGGCGTGCCCGAGCATCAGCTGAATCGTGCGGATGTCGACGCCGTCGCGCAGGAGCCGGCAGGCGCCCTCGTGACGGAGATCGTGCCAGTGCAGATCGATCTGCCGCAGCCTCGCGCGATCGACGCGCGCGCCCGGCCTGGCGCGCTTCGTGTCGTGGCCGTTGGCGACGAGGAGCAGCGACTCCCACGCCGTCTTGAAGCTCGACACGAACTCGCCCGCCGGCGAGCCGAACACGAACGCCGCCGGTCCGAGCGTCTTGCGGCGCTTGAGGATCGGCGCGAGGCGCCCGTGCGGGTCGAACGGGATGCGTCTGTTCTCGCCGTCCTTGGCGTTTCTGCCCGGGATAGCGATTTGGTGCTGTTCCCAGTCCACGTGCCGGTTCCGGATGCGCAGCATTTCGCCCTGGCGGCAGCACGTCTCGAGCGCGCCGATCACGCGGTCGTGCATCGCCGAGCCCACGTACTTGTGCTCCGGTCCGCTCATCGTCGAGCAGGCCGCCAGGAGCGCCTGTTCTTCCTCTGCTCCGATTCGGCGGTCGCGCTTCGTCTCGTCTTTCGTCCTGATCGTCACCCCGAACCGGTGGAACGGCGTCGTCGTCAGGTAGGGCGGGTCCTGGAAGCGGCCCCAGTTGATGGCCGCGCGCAGCGTGGCCAGCGCGCGGTTGACCGTCGCCACCTCGTGGCCCTTCCGGTAGGCCGCCTTGAACCGGAGGATGTCCGCCGGCTTCTCCAGGGACGTGACCGGCAGCTTCCCCAGCACCGCCCGGAGAGCCTTCAGTCGCGTCTTGACCGAGTCCGTGTCGCGCAGCCCCTCGGCCTCCACGTAGTCCTCGAAGTAGCGGTCGAGGAAGTCGGCCACCGTGAGGCCCGCCGCCGCCCTTGCTACGCCTGGCGGTGTCCGCGGGTCGCGGCCCGAGACGATCTCGGCCACGAACTTCGGCTCCCAGATCTTCTCGGCCGCCTGCTTCTCCCTGATCGGCTCCTTCGCGCCTCGCGCGAGCGCGAAGTCGTCGACGCGCATGCGCCAGCGCCGGCCGCCGTGCATCACGTCGAACCACCATGGGTGCTTGCAGCGCGGGCTGGCGCGGCAGCCCTTCTGCCTGCAGATCTTGCGAACAGCCATACAGTCCTCCTTTCGTTGTCAGGACACTCTCGTCGGTGCTCCTCGTCGAATCCAGTCGAGCACGTCCGTTGGATGGAACCTCCTTCCTCTCACGCCGAACCGCTGCGACACCAGCAGCCCGCGCAGGTACGCGCGCCGAATCGTCTCCTCGTGGCAGCCGACGAACTCCGCCACTTCGAACGCGGTCAGGAGCCGGTTCGGCAGCTCGCCGTACGCCGGGGCTGCGTCGCCACGGACCACGGCGTCGGCCTGAGCCTCTGACGAATCGATGGGGAAGCGTTGCCTCATGGTACTCCTCCAAGCAAGCGGCTGTGACGTTGCGTGGCGAGATGGGCTCGGTGCGGTGACCGCGCCTGTGCCCGTCTCGCCGTCAGGAGCCGTCGTTCAGAGGTGACCTCGCGATCGACGCAGGCTGAATGTGCGAAGGAGCTCAGGGTGTCGGCGATGATGCCGGCGCCGCCGAATCCCGACCGAATCACGGCTCGCGCCGCCGACGTGTCGACGTTGACGCCGCGGGTTGTTTGGGAAGCTTGCTTCGCGTGCTCTGGGAGCGAGCGAGGGTAGCGCCTCCGTCAGCGTGTGGCTGATGGAGGGAGCGGCAATCGGTGGCCGCAAGAGATAATCCGACGGTACGGCAGGGCTGGGGCCGTTGTCAAGGCCGGGTGGGGCAGGCCGGGTGGGGCAGGCGACGTCTTACAAAACCGGCCCATGGATCCTGGCGGACGTGTGCAAAACGCACAGACCGCGTTTCGCACAGGTCCTTGGACGGCGCTGAAGAGCGCGCCGCCCACAGGCTCCACAGGCCCTCATCCACCCTAGAGAATCGTTATCTCGATCCGCCCGGAAGAACGCGCCGGCACGTGTGTTACACTGTAACACATGAAGGGGACCCTCACAATCCGCCTCGACAAGGACCTTGAACGCCTGCTGGACCGCCTGTGCAAGCGCACGGGCCAGAGCCGGAGCGATATCGTCCGCAACGCCTTGCGTCGCGAGCTCGCGCTGCGACGGTTCGACGACCTGCGGCGGCGCGTCCTGCCGTTCGCGGAAGCGCGTGGGTATCTCACCGACGAAGACGTGATGCGGGACATCTCGTGAGGGTGTTCCTGGATACCAACGTCCTGGTCGCAGCGTTCGCCACACGTGGGCTCTGCGCGGACCTGGTGCGTGCCGTCCTGGCCCAGCACGAGCTGATCACGGGCGATGTGATCCTCGACGAGCTCGAGACCGTTCTCCTCGAGCGCATCAAGCTGCCAGCGCCGACCGTCAACGACATTCTGGCGCTGCTTCGAGGCCAGGAGGTGGTGCCCAAGCCCGCCGCGCCGTCCCCACTGAAGATCCGCGACGCCGATGATCGGTGGGTCCTTGCGTCCGCCACCGCCGGCAACGCGGATATCCTGGTGACCGGGGACCGCGATCTCCTGGACGTTGCCGACGCCGCGCCCCTGCCGATCCTCGACCCGCGCGGCTGCTGGGATCTTCTGCGTCGATCGGGATGACTGATTGAGCGGCCGCGCGAGTTCGCCTTGCGAGCGCATCCGCAGGCGCTCCCTTTCCGAGCTTGGAGATGTCGTCCTCGGCAGTGGCCGACGTGGTGTGGGACATCTCGTGACGTGAAGCGCCAGCGGGCAGTTCAACGCTTCAGTCGGCCAAGTCGGGCCTTCCACCTCGCCCTTCGGTTCGCGCGCTTGAGGGCTGCCTTGATGTGATAGAGAACCGGATCCCGCCGCCATCGCGCGGCCTTTGCGAGCTCAGCTTTGCCGCGGGCACCGCCGAAGTGTCCGACGAAGTGGGCCGCAACGGCTCGCGGCAGGTGCGCCCTCGTGCGGGTGAACTCATGCTCGACCACGGGCCTCGAATGCAGGAGGCGAATGACTGCCGGGACAGCTTTGCCGACGGAGCCGGGAGGCAGGTGGTCGAGCGCCGAGATTGCGGTGATGCTCTCAGCAGGATCGGGAGATTCGAGCATACGGACGAGGGCCGGTAGAGCCCTCGCCGGGGTGTTCTTCAAGCGCCCGAGCGCGGTCGCCGCTCCCTTGCGCCAAGTCGGGTCGGGATGGTCCAGGAGTTCCACGAGGATTGGCAGGGCGGTGCGCCTGTTGGCTTTCAGGACTGGAAGGATGCGATTGAATACCTCTGGGGATCGAGCTGTACAGCCTTCCGAGAGCCGCGTTGAGATCGTCTTTCGCCATCGTTCTTCCTCGAGGGCCCCAGTCCTTTAGCGTCATTGGGCGACTCGTAGGGTAATGGTACCCGCTCCAACGACACCTGCGTCGAACCGCGCTTCGGCGCACGTCCGAGCCCATACCGGCGCCGGAAAGAAAGACGCGTCGTCGGTTCCGACGTCAACGGTGCCCAAGTCATGCGTCGCCGTTCGATGAGCGGCACCGAGATCGTAGATGGACGGCACCAGGTGGCCGCTGCGCCAGCCCCAGTACGCCACGTGCGCGCCGCAGAAGACCGGATTCGACACGAAACTCCAATCCGGTACCTCCAGCGGCTCGAATTCGACCCGGTTGGACCTGCTTGTCCACCGGAGTCGCTCCCAGACGACTTCGATGCCTCCCTGTCGGACGTTCGGTTCTGTCGCAGGCGCGGGATCCGACTCCTGACAGCGCTGAACGAAGATCTCACCGCCGGTGGAGTAGGCGCGGTGCAGCCACGCCACGTGCTGTCCGTCAACCGACAGCTCATGGCACTCGTGGGTGTCAACCTCGTTGCTGAACGATACCGCCGGACCGAGCTCAGCGCCTCGAACGGCCATGAACGGGCCGGCTCCGAGCGCCGCCTCGTGGGCAGACCGTGCCGAGCATGACAGGCCGACCAATCCGCCGACGGCCAGGACAGAAAGGAGTCGAGGGATTCCCATCACCTCACCACGCCTGAAACCCGCCGCCTTCTAGTCGACGAGCGCACCTGGGAGGCCGACTCGAACACGAATCCTCCACGTGCCACGGATCGGCCTTCGACCTCGCAGCCCCACGTGTACTCCCCAGGCAGCGCTCTTCGGGCGAAGTCCTCCGGAAAGTACAGGAAGAGCGACTTGTCCCGCTCGAGCTGCACGGCGCGAGTGCTCTTCACTGCCGCTGGGCCCACGTTCTGAACGAAGCACTGCACCTCGACCGACTCTTTCTGCAGTTCGTGACCGGTGAGTCCGATTCGGACGCTGACCGATTGCGTCTGTTCCCACCTGACGGTTGCGGATGCCTGATCCGCCGCGCCGTTCGCGATGGCAAGTGTGGTCACGAGCAGAGCCGTGCCGACGAGGTGCACGAGCGAGAACGTCCACTTCATGATCGCCTCCGTGAGATGGTTCCAAGGACGGCGAGTCGGATTGTAACCTGTAACGATATAGGTTACAATGTCTCCAGTGTCGATCCGGGACTTCCGCCACAAGGGGCTCGAGCGCTTCTTCACCACCGGCAACAAGGCCGGCATTCAGGCCAAGCATGCCGAGCGTCTCCGGCTGATCCTCGGTCGCCTCAATGCTGCCACGAGCGCCCGCGACATGGCTCTGCCGGGCCTGGAGCTTCACGAACTGCGCGGCGCCCGGACGGGCACGTGGGCCGTGAAGCTGAGCGGTAACTGGCGCGTCACGTTCACCGTCGTCGGCACGGACGTCGCGCGCGTCGACTACGAGGATTACCACTGAGGTTGCACCATGAAGATGCACAACCCGCCGCACCCCGGTGAGATCATCAGGACGCTGTGCCTCGAGCCGCTTGGCCTCTCCGTGACCGATGCCGCCAAGGCGCTCGGCGTGAGCCGAAAGACCCTCTCGAGCATCCTGAACGGCCGCGCTGGCATCAGCCCCGAGATGGCCGTGCGGCTCTCGCTCGCCTTCGACACAAGCGCCGAGAGCTGGCTCAACCAGCAGGTGCAGTACGATCTGTGGCACGCGGAACGCAAGCGGAAGAGTCTCCGTGTCCATAGACTCTCAACTGCCTGACGCGTGATCGTGCCGCCTGGAGTCGGGAGACCTTCTTCCACGGGGGGGCTTTGACTCGCAGCGTTGATCACTTCATCTCGACAAACAGACGGCCGTCGTAGCGGTACACCCGCTGCCCGCGATCGGGCGTGCATTCCTTCTTTGATGCGCCGGCCTCGCCGCTTTCTTCGCAGTCAGAAGTGGTCTCGACGATCTCGACCGTTCCGTCGCCGTTGGTGTCGACGAACGCGTACTGATGCTCAGACCACATAAGGTTGCACGGCGCTAGACAGCCCACAAACGCGTCCACCGCCGCTCCCGTGAACAGCACTTCGAGCCGCCGTTCGCTCACGCGCAGCAGTTCCATGTGGCCGTCTTCATCCGAGAGTGTGCCTTGATGGACTGCGCCAGTGAGCCTGACGAGGTCCTCACGGCCTCGCTCGCGAGTCAGCACGAGGCGCAGGATGTCTCCGTCGACCCGGCGCTTGTCACGGATCAGACTCCACATCCCCCAGTCGACGTCGCCCTTCTGCAGGTCCAGCAGGTCAAGGGAGGAGCCATGCATCCCAAAGAGCATCAGATAACCGCGGACCGCACCCGAGAACCCGATGGCCACCAGGACGCCCGACCCTCCATCTCGAAATCGGACGGGCAGATAGATGGCGTTGTCGTAGCTGAAGCCCCCCTCGAGACCCTTCTCTTCCAGAATCGCGTAAGCTTGCTTGATCGCTTCCGTCTTGCCTGGAATCCTCGACGCAGTACCGCTCTGGCTGGTTGCGGTCGAAATCGATGAGAGCACCAGAAGCAGCGCCAACGATGGAGTGAACGACATACCAGCCATGTTCCCTCGTCCTGACCTCAACGCGCGGCTCCGAGTTCTACTTCGTCGGCTTCACGAGTCGCCAAGCCTGCCTGAGCAGTACAACGAGCGCGATGCCGCACGGGACCACTGACACGGCCGACCAGAAGGGCGAAAACGAGTAGAGCACCAAGGGTGTGAGCAAGGCGATCGGTATCCCTCTGCCGACGATATCCGCCCTGCCCATGGCGGCCAATCTCGGACGGCGTGTCTCTCTTGCCACTCGAGCCTCTATCTCTTGGAGTGGTCGCCCAAACCGCCATTTCGGTCGATCTTCAGAATCATCTCCTTGAGGGACTCCCGATCGGTCAGACCGAGAGTCGCACTTCTGGCGTCTCGTTCCGCTTGGGCCCACACTTCCTCAGCGGCCTCGACATGGCCAAGCCTGGCCTCTACCATTGCGAGCCGGCCCCTCGTGAGAGTTCGCTCGAACGCCAACCCGCGGGCGTCCAACAGTGGATCCGCCGGGGGCTTCCACGGCTCTGTCCTCGGTGAGCGTTGGCTGAGGTCATCGAGATACAGCCGCAACGCCTCGGCCGCGTCTTGATCCGAGTCGCCGCGATAGGCGGCCATGGCGCGGTCGGCGAGATCCTCAGTGGACGGCTGAAAACCGGCAATTTGTCGACAGGGCAAAACCGGCAATTTTCTGCCGGCCGGCCAAGACACGTGAGTTCTATCGCGTCGGCTCATCAGGACGCAAGTCCGTGTGGACCTTCGTCCGCCAGCTCCGCGGCCCGCACTTCAGGACGTGGGCGTGGTGCAGGAGCCGATCAAGGAGCGCGGTGACGGCCGCCGTGTCGCCGAGCAGCTTGCCCCAGTCGTCGACGGGACGGTTGGAGGTCAGCAGCGTCGAGGCCCGCTCGTAGCGTCGCATGACCACCTCCAGGAGGTCTTCGGCCGCGGTGTGCGGGAGCTTGCGCATGCCCAGGTCGTCGATGATGAGCAGCGGCACGGCGGTCAGTTCGGCGAAGAGGTCTTTGCGCGTGCCGTCGAGGGTGGCATCGGCGATCTCTTCGAGCAGCCCGTGGGTCTCGCGGTAGATCACGCGGTAGCCCTGATGGATGGCGGCGCGGCCGAGGGCTTGGGCGAGATGACTCTTGCCGGTGCCGGGCGGGCCGAGGAAGAGCGCGTCCTCGCGCTGCTGGACGAAGCGGGCGGTGGCGAGCTCGTGGATCAGGGCGCGGTTCATCTTCTTGTTGAAGTCGAAATCGAAGCTGTCGAGCGAGCGGTCGGGGTCGCGAAAGCGGGCCTGCTGGAGGCGCCGGGCGATGAGCCGGTCTTGGCGCCGGACCAGCTCATCGCCGACCAGGGCAGACACGAGATCGATCGGCGGCTGGTGCTCGGCTTGGGCCTGGCGCAGGCGCGCGTCCAGGACATCCGCCATGCCCGAGAGACGGAGCTTGCGGAGGGCGTGATCGAGTTCGACGAGATTCATGTGGGGTCTCCGGTCTGGCGATCGATGAGATCGCGATAGAGCGTCAGTTGGCGAATGAGCGGGTCGACCTGCTTCAGCGTGAGCGGCGCGGGCGGGTGGCGTTCGAGATAGCGGCGCAGGAAGCGATAGGTCGGGACCTGGAGCTCAAGTGCGACTTTGGCCGCGTCCTCGGCCGCGGCGGCCCCGTACTTCTTGGCGAGGGCGAGCACGCCCAGGATGCGGCGCACGCCGACGGGACCGTCATGGGTGTGGATGTGGGTGCAGACCGTGTGGAGATGCGCGCCGGCGTGACGAGCGCGGGCGAGCAAGGCGAGCGTCGGGCGGGGCGTGCGCGCCGGCCGGTCGGCGTCTTCGATCCGATGCCACCCGCGGGGGGCGCGGACATGCTCCCGCAGGAGCGTCCCGGTCCTCGGGTCCAGCACCCGGATGTGCAGGTCGGTCCATTGCACTGGAACGCGCTGGCCCATCCAGCCGGGGGGCGTCGAATAGTACGCCCCCTCGACCTCGACGCACCCATCCAGGTGGACCGTCCGCAGCCCGTAGCGGTAGTAGCGAAACGGTTCCACCGGCAGCGGGCCGAGGGCGGGCCGTTCCTCGGCAAACATCGCGGCGACCTGGCGCTTGGTCGTGCCGTGGATGCGCGTGTCGGCCCAGTGGGTCTCCCAGCGATCCAGGTAGGCTTGGGCCTGCTCGAGGCTCTCGAAGCGCAGGCCGCGCAGCGGGGTCTTCTGCGTGTGCCCGATGCCTGCTTCGACTTTGCCTTTCCGATCGGGATCGCCCACGCGGCACGGCAGGGCCACCACCCCGTAGTGCGCCAGGACATCGCGGTACAGCGGGTTGACCGCCGGGTCGTAGACGTCGGGCGTGAGCACGCCCTCCTTCAGGTTGTCCAGGATGATGACCTTCACCGTGCCCCCGAGGCGGCGAAACGCACGTTCGTGGAGCACGGCCCAGGTCTGCGCACTGGACTGCCAGACCAGCAGACGCACGGCCTTGCGCGAGTAGCCGAGGGTCAGCACGAAGAGGCGCGTGCGGCGGTACTTCCCGGTGGGCGGATGCCGCACCATCGGCCCCTCGCCATAGTCGACTTGCCCTTCCTCGCCGGGGGCCGTCGTGATGACCACGCGGGCCTCGACGGGGGTGGCCGCCCGCAGGTGGCGGACGAAGCGGCGGACGCTCGCATAGCGCGCCGGAAAGCCGTGGTCATCCACCAGGTCCTGCCAGATGGCCATCGCGTTGCGGCCGTGCCCGAGCGCGTCGACGATCAGCTCGCGATACGGGTCACACGCACTCGCGCTGGGCGCGCGACTCGGGGGGAGGTCGGTGGACACCTCCGGCGGGGAAATTGCCGGTTTTGCCGGGTCGGTCGACACCCCCGACGAAATGGCCGCTTTCGCCGGGCCTTCCCCGGGCCGCCCGCGCCCGCGCACCGCCAAGCCCGCCGCGCGCAGGTACCGCGCGGCCGTTTCGCGCCGCACGCCCGCCGCGTCGGCGATCCGGCTGACGGTCCAGCCCAGACGCCCCAGCGCCAGAATCTGCTGCTGTGTTCCGGAGTCCAAGACGTTGCTCATCCGGACGAGGGACTACAGTCCCCCCGCCCTCGTCAACGTCTCGGTCGGCGGTCAGTTAATTGCCGGTTTTGAGGTGTCGATTAATTGCCGGTTTTGGGTGTCCACCGAGGGCGAGATCACGGCTTCGCTCGATTGCGGCAACCCACGCCCGACCTTCGGCACTGCGGAAATGGACAAATGCCGCGGACAGCGCTGCCAGCACCAGCAGCGCGGCGACGCCGACTGCGATCATCTTTCGGCTCATGGTCTCTCCGGTCGATGAGTGAGGTCTGGCCGAGTCAGCCACCCGCGGCGACTCCAACGGTTCGCCTCTCTTTCCACCCTACAACGGGCTATTCTCCGACTCGACAAAGTCAGCCGGATCGGTCTCCTTGATATCGTGCGCAACAACGAAACGCGCGCTGTCGAGTCCAGTCCGGCCGACGAGCGCAAGATATTCCTCGACGGCGGCCGCTTCGATGAACACCTTGCCGGACCCGGCCCAGTGACGGTCCCGCGCGCTCCGCTTCACGCCGGATATCCAAAACGCCTCGCCGGTAGCCGAATCGATGTAGTTCCCAGGGCCACCTCGGGCGCCTCGCTTCAAAGCGCGACCGTTGAAGTAGACCGTTCGTCCAGACCTCGACATCTTGACTCGGCCAATCCAGGCGGGACCGTCGTCGTTATGCCCGGTCTTCAGTTCGATGTACTTCAACACGTCTTGACCCCACGCTGAGCCGAGACCGGCGCGCCTCAACCGTCTTCGAGACGAAGTTGCTCGCCAGCTGTCGACGTTGTTGAGCGACTGGTGCTCACTTCCACGTCCGCCGCCACACACTCTTCGTGCGGGGGGCGAGGAGTGCTCTCCGGAAGTCAGAGTCGTTCATGATCTTGGTCACCATCACTTCGTAATTGCGGTACGGGTTGTCTTTGCGCCGTTCGAATCGGAGGAGCCCGAACTGGGTTCGATCGTCGTCACGGAAGTACAACTCAAAGGGACGTTCATCGTAGGGAACGTCCGGGTCAATCACCGAGCGGCTCACGAAGTGCCAGCGCATACCTTTCTTGTCGCGCCGATGCCTCCGCTCGGTACGACCAGTGTTCGCTCACCGTGCTCATGTTCGCGCTTCGTTGCTTGTACTGTGGCCTCGCCACTGGCAACGGCGGCCTCGTGATCGAGCAGGCCCGCGTCGACGGCGAGCCGCGGTCGACGACGCGACGTTATCTGGGCGGCCTGGCCTGCTTGGCATAGGCGAGGAAGGCTGCCAGCTGCTCCTCCGTGAACGCGCGTCTTGGAACGACCGCGCCGGAACCCACCGAGTCGAGTCGAAGCATGACGAACTCTTTGCCCTCTGTGACCGAACGAACGCGGTCCCACGGCCATTGGTAGCTGACCACGGTGTTCGTAACACTGAACCCAGCCGTGCCAAAGCGCAGCGTCTGGGTCTCGAGCAGCTCTGGGTGTTGCGCCACAGTACGGTGGATGACATGTCGCACGAAATAGAGGAAGAACAGCGGAAACAACACGAGCGTGTACACCCAGAGTGGCCGACGAGGGACCCAAATGAGTGCGCCAGCGCCTCCTGCCAACATCACGAGCATCCCCAGCGTCAGCGAGGGCTTGAGCGCCAGACGCCACAGCTGCTGGACGGTCTCCTGCCGGGTCACCGAGGACCGGCACGTCGATTCGTAAGGTTCCATTCGATTGTCGCCCTCGCCACACTCGCGCTGAGCCGCGATCGGCGCGCCTCAACGCCCTTGAAAGCGAAACCGCGGCCGGCGCCGACTTCAAGGCCTTGTCAAACTCCGTCGCTCGGCGTCGTGAGCCAGCGTGCGACAAACGACCCATACCGCGCCGTTGAAGCCGATCGACGAGCTCAACGAGTACCCCTTGATGTGGTTGCCACGAAGGAACTGTTCGGCGCGCTCCCGCGTCTCGACCCAGTGAGCGTGCCCGCCGCTCCGGCGACACACCTCGCGCATGGATGCCGCAAAGTCGTCGTACAGCGACAACGAATCCACTTCCTCGATATCGAAGATGATGGTTCCAAGCGCGTCGCCGAGGATGACGTACGCCTCAACGCCTTCGAAGATCCCCTCGGCTCGCTTCGGTCCTCCAACCTCCGGGTACGCCGTACCGAGTCGCAGTGTCTTCGCGTCGGCGTCGACGGTGAACTCTCGAACAAAGTGGTCGTGCAGCGAAAGCATGTCTTCTCAGCAGCCTGGCCCCGGGACTCTGCAGGCAGGACAGGCTAGACCGCCCGGAGTCACTCCGGCGGCCGATTGGATGGGCCCATCACTCGGGCCCAGACTCAAACGACAGACGATGTGCCGAAGAGCCGCTCCAATACCCAGAATCGGAGCGGCACCGCAGCGATCAGGACGACAAGACTTGCCCAGCGAACCCACGCCCGCGACGACCGCCATCCGGCGGCAGCCAAGAATACAGCCCATAGTAGCTGAAGCCCATCGTGCAGCGAGCCTGTCGCCACATGACCCGACAGGCCCTCAGCCACGCGGAGCAGTTCGACGCCGGCGAACAGGAGGAGAGCTATCCGAAAGAGCCGCTCCTTGAACCAGACGGCCCCGATCAACGCGATTGCAGCGAGAACACCCGACAGCCACGATGGTGGGAAGGGCGACACCGGCGCGATCCCTCTGGCGAAGGCAAACCAGAGCTGCCCGAGCGTGAGCCCGAGGATGTACATGCCGCCGAGGACGCAGAACCCTCCGAAGCCCGGTTGTTCCGTCGGCACCCGTGGGACACCCATATTCGCTCAGCTCCGTCTCAGGGCCGCCCCTGGGTGCGGCCGGCGGTCTCAGGCCGCTCCATGCTCCTGAGCCCCTCGTCGAAAGCGACCAAGACCGAACCGGATGACGATCCCCACACTCCACCATTGGATGGATGCCGCGACGATGAACACCCCGGCGAGCAGCCAAGACCAGGAACATGCCGAGAACATGCTCGCAACACCCAACTCACCAGCCGCGGCGTAGAGCGCCGTGATCACCAGGGCCGGAGTGTTCGCCACCTCGAGGACCTTGACCGCGAACGCCTCTCCGCCGTGCCATTCACTCCACGAATAGAGGTTCCTGCAAGCCAGAGTCCCCTCGATCGTGTTGACCATGGTCAGGGCGCCAGCCTTCCGGGCCGCATCGACTTCGGCCAGGTAGTGTGTCGGCGCGGGCTCTCGCAGAACGACGAACAACGCACAGGCAGCGGCGTTCGCCAGGACGAGCACCAACGGAAGGGAGAGACGACGAGTCATTGTTGTCAGCCTCGCGACCTCACGCTGAGCCGCGACCGGCGCCCGTCAATCATCGCTCTCCGAATCGTCCCAAGTGTCATTCGTGGATTGACCCCTCAGCCGCGACCACGCGGTCGCGATGGTCTTGGGGCCGAAGATGAGCAGCGGCCCAGCGATGACCTGCACGAGGGCTCTCACGATGGCATCGCTCTGACGCGACCAGAGATACGACAGCGAGTCGGCTTGGTCCAGGTGCGGCCAGCCGGGCTTGCTGAACCAGACATAGGCTGTTGCGGCGATGTTCTGGAGCCCGTGCAGGAGGACGAAGACACCGACCAACGCGAACCCCAGCACCTGCAGGTCGCGGGCGCTCGCGTCGATGTGGAGTGGCGCGGTATCCGACTCGATCAGATTCGTGATCCTGTCGGCCCACACGACGACGGCAATGCCGGCCGCAACCTGAATCACTAAGTGAAGTACCGGATCCTCTCTGTGTTGCTCGGACCCATGCCGCCTGGCTGTCGTCGCCGGCAGGGACATTCACCATGAGAAGGGCCACCGGAAGCGACACCAACGCGCCGACCAGGAGGATGATGCCCCAGACCTTCAACGCGAGCTCAACCAGCGTCTTCGCATTCATGATGTCGTCTCTGTCGCCCGGCCACCGGCAACGCCTCAAAGCGAGTGCTGCGCGGCGGCTGTCGGCTCCGGTTCCGCGTTTTCGGCCAGACCGTCAATCACTGATCCACGTGCGTCTGAACTTGCCGGACGCGGTGTCCCACCAGAAGATCGAGCTCGCGCTCTCAAACACGAAGAACTCGAACGACGGCAGCCTCAGCTCCAGCACCTCTGGCTCGTCTGCCTTGCACTCCAAGTGACCCTTCCCGCACGCCGTGTCGTACCGGCCCGGTTCGACCCTGGCGATTCCGAAGCGCTGAATCGGACCCTGCGAATCGCCTTCAAGTCGGACGACCTGAGACGGTCCTGTGCTGGTCTTCAGGAAGACGAACAACGCCCACGCCTGACCGGAAACGGCTGGCAGCAACCACGCTTCGTCGGAGTGGCCATCGCCGTTGAAGTCGGCCATCACGTGAAACGGAACGGGCATCTGCGCTCGGAAGGTCGCCCAATTGCCCGAGTAGTCGGTCTTGATCGGAAACCGGTAGCCTGGAGGAGCCTTCAGCCTGGTTTGGGCCGTTACGACGACGGCCAGCATGGGGACGAGTAGCAAGCGCTTCATTTCGTTGCTCTCCGCTCCGCACACGACTTGGGTATTGAGTCGATCGACAGCGTGGTATTCGCCCCGGCACGTCGTCCGCTCGACGGCAGCGGGCCAGTACGCCTTCTCCAGACGACCAGGACGGCAGCAAGCAGTGCACCGAGCCGAAAACTGATCGCCAGCGACCGTCCGATGCGCGGAACGGCGATCGCCACCGCGGCGGCCATCGCGACAAGGCCCAAGCCGCCGATGCCGGCCACCCTGATGCGAGCGATGTTGATGATGTCCGTGGAAACCGGATCACGGCCGAAGGGGTCCCATGCCGTTCTCCGCTTGGACATCCTATTCAGGACGGCGAGCAGGAGGGCGAATACCAGGCCGCCGATGAATCCGGGGCCGATGAGCGCCCAAGCCAGGTCCATGTGCTTCCTCTGCCCGCTTCCAGCGGCGCTAACGACTTCGCGCTGAACCGTGACCGCGCGTCTCAACGCACCGGGTGCCGGCTCCAGTTGTCAGTCGGTCTTCAGCCTGGAACCAGCGACCTCGCTTCGCCGGAGCCAACGAGCAACACCCGCACCCACGAGTCCGCAACCTGCGAGGGCTCCATAGATGGCCCATTCGAACGGCAGCAGGTTGTGATCGGAGCGGCCTTGAACAATGCCCGCAATGACGTCGAGCGCCGACCAGAGTGGAAGCGCCACCGCCGTTGATGCACCAAGGAGCCACCACGGTGCCCGGCCTACGAGGGTCGCCACGAAGCCGATGACAGCCAGCAACGCAAGGCTGCCGGGCTTCATGCCTTCCACCGCCGTGCGAATGATCGGCAGAACCGCGGCGTCATATGACCTGCGTGTAGGATCGAGTGCCACCGGCAGCACCACGGCAGCCAGGCCGATGGCGGCGACCAGCACCACCTCGGCGACGATCCGGAATCCTCGCGTCGTGAGCATCTCGGTCGACCTAATGCCCTCGCGCAGAGCCACACCCGGAGAGCCTCAACGCCCTCCGAACGATGCTACGAGCCAGTGGCCGGCTCCAGCGCCTTGTCCGACGGCCCCTTGCCCTTCGGCAACTCACCGCAGTCGTGGGGCGAAGCCGACCCGGCTCCGCCTCCCTCCCACGTCGCAGCTGTCCACATCGCTCTTCGCCATCTCGGTCGCAGCTCGACCACGAAACCGGTCGTCACCCCTTGCGCGGGTCGTGGCGCCTCGGACATCAACGTCCACTCGACTTCCGCTGGCTCTCCCCACGAAGCTGATCGGCGCAGGATACTGGAACGCCAGCCGGGGGGCGCCGCGACCCGAACGACTTCACCGCAGAAGCCCAGCGACAACTGCTCGAGCCAGTACTTGGGCATCGTGTTCTCGGCCTGGATGACCAGACGCCTGGCAGCACCTGAATCTTCACAGTGCCCGGTGACCTCTACCGAGGCGCTGCTGAACAAGCGCACGGACTGGCGGTCGCAACTCCCGTCCGTAAGAGCTGCATCCGGCACCTGCGCCAAGAGCAGTGGTGCCAAGATCAGCAAGAGGCAAGTGCGTACGAGCAGGGCCATGCTCCCGGCCGTCCCTAACGTCCGCCCGCTGAGCCGCGGCCGGCGCACCTCAAGCTCGTCCAGACGGTTCCGTGCGCTGGCTGGCGGCTCCAGCAGGTTGCCAGACCGCGATGGCGCCACGCCGCCGCTCGCCGGTGGCGGTTCCTCGTTGCCAGAAAGAACACGACTGGAACGAGGAAGTACACCGTGGACACTCCCGCCCTCGTCAACACCGGCCACCCGTCGAAAACGGTGAATAGCACACCGGGCGGCACTCCTAGTAATCCCAGCACCATCGCCGGCACCATGAGCAGCCAGCCGACCAATTGCGCGTCTGATTCGCGCAGAAGTCCGACCAGTGCCACGCACCCGGTAAGGAACCACGCTCCAGACGCCAGGCGGATGCCAACGCGGAAGGTCTTCATTTCGCTCCCGGAACTCTCGCTGTTCGTCGGGCCAACGACCTCGCGCTGAGCCACGACCGGCGCGCCTCAACGCTCTGAACGACCCCGGGCGCCGGTCGTCGGCTCCGGTGCTAGATGTCGTCGTGTCACGTACTGGCGAACAGAGTCAGTCGAGGGTGGCGCCGTCATTCATCATCTCCTGTGATGCACTTAGAAGATTCACGAGCGATCTTGACGAGCTCGGGGTCGTCGGTGATGCGGAATGTGGGTGAGAATCGAAACTCAAGTACCTCGATTACGCCGCCGACATCGATGTAGCTGTAGTGAGGATACGAATCGGCGTCAAAGCCACCGAAGGTGTTCCGTTTCGCCCATGTGACGGGGTGCCAACAGCTCTTATCGGCAGTGATGTCCGCGAGGCGCCTGCCCCTGGTCCCAGCAAGCAATTCGATTCGCGGCGGGAGCATCGTGTAGTAGGTGAGACGGACGGTCACATCCTGTCTGGCGTATCCAGGTGGCAACGTGAACCACCGAGGGAGTCGAGAACTTGGATCAAGGGTAAACTGAGACTCAACGCTCAACCGAGTGTTGCAGCTAGTGAGGAATAGAAGCGCGAGAGCGACAGGGACTCTCATCCGCATATTCGGCCTCTAACCGCTTTGGAGCCGAGCCGCGCGCCAACGGCAGGCTGGGCTCGCGACCCTCGCGACCGCCTCCATCAAGTTCCGGCGTGTGTTCGCTGCGCTGGTCCGCGTCGGCCGGGCTGTCAGGCCGTGTGGACGCCGCCGTCGCACCTTCGGTTATCGTCGATACTTCAGCACGGGGTTCGTGTCCTTCGTGCAGCGGTAATACGTTTCGCGGTCCCCAGAACGGGCGATCTGTATCAGCTCGCCCTCGCTGACGACTTCGTACCTCTTGTCACCTGTAATGAACGTGAGCCGACTCTCCGAGGGGTCGCCGCAGCCGCCGGGTCCGCAAAACACAATCGAGTACTTGCCCTCATCCCCGTAGTGCTTGATCTGAAGGCCGAACGGCTCGTCGCACTTCTTCTTCCAAAAGCCCGTGAACTCCTTCGTTGCGTCCCTGACGCCAGGATCGTTCTCCGCAGCGATGAAGGCTCGGACGTCACCGATGGTCCTGTAGCGCGTCGCTTCCTGGGGCCCTGCCCCGTAGTCCAAGAGCGTGCCGCCCTCTTGTGTGGTTTGCTGAAGGCCGAGCCCGTAGGTCGTCCATCCCTCCAGTGAATCAGTGTCGCGGAAGACGGGCCGCCCGAGCACGCCAAGCTCGCCTTTCATGTTGAGGGTCAGACTGCCGCTTTGCTTGTCCTGCGCCTGCGTTGGAAAGGAGAGCGCCAGTTCGAAGGGGAGTGTGCCGTCGGCGCGTCTGCTCACCTCGCCCTTCACGTGCCATGGGGCAGGAATGTAACCGCTTGCGCTCGGCGTCGCGTACTTGATGCCCACCCACTCGGTGTGATCGACCTCTGTGGGCCCGACGACCTGGTCCGGCCCCTTCGGGAACACTCGTTTCAGCACGATCATCACCAGCCTCATGCTGAGGACGGGCGCATCGAGCGCATCTATCTCATAGCCGGGCTCGAGCGTGAGCCCCTTGCTCAGCATGACCTGGCCCCCGACCAGGCCGACGTTTCCAGCCATCGGCTCCTTTGTGCCGTGCGCAGCGACGTCGATGGATACGTCAAGCGTCTCGTGATCGAACAGACCCACCCACTCGATGGCTTCGTCGGAGCCGGAGACCGATTGCGTCAGAGCGACGCGTGTGAACACGGCCCATGCGGAGATGTCGTCACACTCCGGGTCCTGGTCGCACGAAGCAGAGCGTGCGAGTGGTGTGGCGAAGAGAGCCGCGACAGAGAACACTCCTAGAATGCAGAGAGCGGTAGACGGCCTTGCGAGCGGCGTTCGACGCATCAGTGTGGCTCCCCGTTCTGTCTCACGCCGCCTAATGCACAGGCTTCAGCCGCGGCGGCACACGGTCTCACTGGCTGCCGCCGGCTGCAAGCGTGTAGGCAGCTCGCCGCGCCTTCTTCATCTCGCCGAACCAATCAGACGATGGCCTCTGAAACAGAAACACCAGGGCGATTGCCTGGATGACCGCTTGCGCAATTCCGAGACCCCCTGACACCGGGCTTGCTGCCACACTCTTGACCAGTGGAAGAACGGAGAATGGCACGCCTATGATGAACAAAGCCGTGAAGGTGATTCGAGCCCAGTTCCTCCCCCTCCCAATCTTGTAGATGAAGAACCACTCGACACCGAACACGGCAAGTGCGATGGCGATCATGAAGCCCACGGATGAAGCCGCCGAGAGTCTCGTACCCTCCACGAGGCTACGCACGACGCCGACGGCCAACGTGGAATAGAGAAGCATCACCGCTTGGTCGACCTTGGCAGGCCGATTCGATTGGGCTTGGTTCATCGCGTGTCGAACTCCATGCTGCCTAACATCCGACCAGACTGCACGGTGACCCCGGCGATGCCCCCCGAGATCTCTCGCAGCAGTAACGCTCTTGGACTCCAGCTGCAGGACATCGCGTCCCGCAAGCTGCTGATCGGCGGGATGATAGCATGCGGCTTCGACACGGGAACTGTCAGTTTCGTGCTCAGCCATGTCAATTTCGTCATGTGTGCCAATGCACAGTCACGGCGAGTTGAGTATCAGGACGGGAAAGGCTGCGGAACACGTCAGCCAATCTCGTGCGGGCGAGCAGCGGTCCCCGTTTGCAGCTGATTGAACGCCTGTCTGTTCCGGCATGATGTTTCGTATGTGAAACATCTGAAGGACTGCGAAGCCTGTCAGCATAACAGCAGTTGCCGGATTACCGGCGGGTCGACCCTCGGCCTGCCGCCGGGCTGTCGCCAGTGCCGCATCCCTTGGTTGGCCCTTTGATGGCGATCGTGCAGACTGGTGGGTTCGTGTGCGCCACGTGCGACCGGGAGCGCTATGGCCTTGCTGCTGCCGGCTGATGGCCTGGCACCGTGCAGCCACGAGGACACGGCGCGTGCCGACTCGTTGGCAGAGACGACGCTTCGCAAGGGCACTTCTCAGGGGCTTCCGCCGACGCTCCGACAAGAGCCGATTCCGACGGAAGCGGCTGGCGCGGGTCAAGGCCGCGCAGGCGCCGAGCGGAGCGAGGGAAGCCTTGACGCACGCCAACGCTTCCGCACGATGAAGAGGTCGGAGCGTCGGTGGGCGGCCGGCAGGGCGCGCTCGTTCTGCATCGGTTCCGGCAGATTCCTGGACGCGTGAAGGGCAGCTTGGCGCGGGAAGGGACGCGCTGCAGAGGGGCCGGGTTTGTGCAGCACAATGCCGCCCAGCACGTGCAAAACTCGGTGGCCACCACGAACCAAGGCGTGAGCGACCCCTGTGATGGGCGCGGGGGCGGATCGCGCGCGCCGGGACGGGGTCGCTCACGCCTTGGTTCCTCCCCTGTACTGCTCGGAACCGCGGTCGGGGGCGGCAGAGAACGCCGCCCCGTTCACCACGACGTGCGGCCCGCAAATCTCTGCGGCATCAGGCAGTGTCGATAACAACGGTCTCAGTTCCGGCCGGCTCCGCGATGTCCCAGTGCGAACTGGTCGGAGTCCTGAGGGAGGGGTTGAGGCCGTGCGCGGGTCTCTTCCCCCCGGCTCTTCCCCTGTTCTCAACCCCCACCTGACGGAGGGAGGGATCGCCAGGCAGGGGAGAGAGATGCCGGTAGGTATGGGGCAGGACGACCATCTCCACGCGCGCCAATCCGGTCTCGAAGGGCTTCGTGAAGGACGGGGTCTCGACGGCGTCATGGATGACCGCGCGATAGACACGGCTGAGGCGTTCCTGTCGTCGCGGAAACACGAGACGGATGGTCCACGCGGGGGCGGTGCGCAGCGTTTCGAGGTGGCCCCGAACGAAGCGGCGGAGGTCGCTCGGCGACGGCACCGTGGCCGCGTACAGCAGGATGACCCGTCCGTCGGAATCGAGCCCGATGGGGAAGCAAGTGCGCGCCTCGGCGGAGGTCATGGCGGGGAAGCGGGCGAGCTTCTCGGCTTGGGTCGTGAGCCAGGTCAGGCCCGGGCTCGCCACCACGGCGTCGAGGAGCGTCAGACGATCAACGACACGACCAGCCGGCACCGGGCGCCGGTGCCGGCTCTCAGGCTCACCGATGTCGCGGTACAGGGGCTTGTGGCGGACGTGGTAGACCCGGCCTCGGTTGTGGACGCAGTCGCAACCGACGGCGTAATCGTCGCGCTCGAGGTTGTCGAAGAACGCGTTGGTCTTCCGCCCGCCGTTGGCGACGCCGGCGAGGGCGGCGTACTGGCGCCGGACGCAGACGCCAGCGTGCCGCATGACGAGCACGAGGAAGCGCGCCTGGCGCTCGGTGAAGCCGAACTGGGCGACGGCCGTGACACGTTCGTCGGGCGTCATAGCAAGAGCTCCTCGGCGAGGCCATCGTGGTATCCGCCGCGCCCGCCGCCGCCGATTCGAGCGCTCCGGCCGCCGTGGCAGGAGAAGCCGGATCGCCGGGCCGCCGCGGCGTGGGCGCCGCGATAGTGGAGGGTCACGATCTCGACGTCCCGATGGTCGTGGCGCTCGTCCCAGTCCCACTCGACGTATTCGATGCGCAGGTCGGGGAAGTGCACCCGGCCGTTGAAGTGGGGGAGGTCGTGGCTGCAAGCCCACTCGGCGACCTCCCGCGGGTCCCGGTCGGGACGGCCGTCGGAGTCGTGGCGGTCCCTGTCCCGCTCGTGGAGCCAGCGCTGGTACTCGCGCTTGAGCTCGTAGTCGAGGACGACGCGCTCGACCTGGGCGTGGCGCTGGGCCAGGCGCTCCGCCTCGCGCAGGTACGCCTGGAAGACCTGGGCGTCGTGCTCGGCCTCGCGCCTTCGTCTGAGGCCGGCGTAGAAGGTCTGGTGGGCCTCCTGGCTGCGGCTCCGATGGGCCTCGAGGAGGTCGCGGCCGCGGTCGGTCAGGACGACGACGTGGTCCCGGCGGCCGTCCAGGGGAATGGTCTGGACGAGCCCCTGTTCGCGCAGGTGCCTGAGGTCGCCGTCACGGGGATCGCAGCGGCGGTCCAAGTGGTCCCGTAGGTCGCCCGCGGGCACGACCCGGAAGGCGCCAACGATGGACAGGGTTCGGGCCTCGGACTCCCGCAGGCGATACTCGCGTTCGCGCGTGTCGTGAACGAACTCGCGCTCGCGGCCGCGCGGCAGGTCGAGGTCGAGCATGAACACGTCACGGGGATCGACGTCCCGTTCGCGGCGGTCCCGGTCGCGATTGCGCGGGTCGTCAGTACGCGGATCGCGGCGGTCAAACACGGTGACCTCCGGTGAATCTGCAATGGTCCTTGCAGGTTGCGATGCACGTCGGCGGCATGCACGCCCACGAAACCGCCTTAGCAGGGGTGGAGAAAGGTCTCAAGTAGGCTAGAATGGCCGTATCCGGCGGAAGCCGGCCCGAGGAGAGTCGATGAGCGCGATCGATCGAATCACGGTGTCTCCGGACGTGTGCGGCGGGCGCCCATGCATTCGTGGGCTTCGCGTCCGCGTCAAGGACGTGCTCGACCTCCTGGCGGCCGGCGCAACGCGAGAGGAGATCCTCGCGGACTACCCCTATCTGGAAGCGGACGACATCACCGCGGCCCTGGAGTTCGCCTCGCGCCAGAGCGATCACCCAATCGTGCGGAGCGCCTGAGTGCGCTTTCTGATTGACGCGCAGTTGCCCCCTGCGCTCGCTCGGCGCATCGAAGCTCTGGGCCACTCGGCCGAGCACGTCGCGGACTGTGGGCTGAGCGCGGCGGCCGACACGGCCATCCGCAGCTACGCCGCTGCCGCGGGTGCCGTGATCATCACGAAGGACGAGGACTTCGCCGTTCGCGACGCTTTGCAGAAAGGCCCACCCGTCGTCTGGGTCCGACTCGGCAACACGCGTCGCGCCGAGCTGCTGCGACGGATGGAAGCTGCCCTTCCCGAAATCGTTGCTGCGCTCGAACGTGGCGAGACTCTCGTCGAGATTGCGTGACCAAACGTATCGAGCGATTTCACGTTTTTCGCGAGGTCGTGCCGATAGGCGACTGACAAATGACTGACAGTCGGTAGCGGCTCGGGGTGGATCCGGGTTGTCTCGGGTGGTCAACCTACCCAATGAAAACGGGGGCAGCGTGCTCATGCTGCCCCCGGTTGCCTCCTTTCGTCCAACTTCTAAGCCGAGGGTCGCAGGTTCGAGTCCTGCCGGGCGCGCCATCCGCCTTCGCCCCGCCGCGACGAAGGGAGGCGGGGCTACGGCGGGATGGCGCGTGAGTGCTCTTGCCTCGCCGTAGCGCGACCGCGCGAAGGCGGGCCGGGCGCGCCAGCCTCCGCTCGCATCCGATCGCCGGCGAGCTACGGCTGGCCAAGCCAACAGGCCACGCCGGAGTCGCGAAGCGCGAAGGCGGGCCGGGCGCGCCACCTCACCCTGGGTCCATTCCGGAGACATGGGTAACAGGTCATTCCGGGGACATGGGTAACACTTTCGGGCTGAAGGGGTTCCCGATCGGCTCGAGCCGGCACGTCTCATCGTCGAAGTATCCCAAATCGTAGTCCATGCAGCGCACCACTCAGAGCCGGTCGCGGGGTTGCCGGGGCCACCTCGCAGCCGTCGCTCACGACGGTGCAGCGCGTGCTGTGTTACGATGTAACACATGAAGAGCACGCTCACCATTCGGCTCGACAAGGATCTGGAGCGACTCCTCGACCGCCTGTGCAAGCGCACGGGCCAGAGCCGGAGCGATATCGTCCGCAACGCCCTGCGTCGCGAGCTCGCGCTGCGACGGTTCGACGACCTGCGGCGGCGCGTCCTGCCGTTCGCAGAAGCGCGTGGGTATCTCACCGACGAAGACGTGATGCGGGACATCTCGTGAGAGTGTTCCTGGATACCAACGTCCTGGTCGCGGCGTTCGCCACACGTGGGCTCTGCGCGGACCTGGTGCGTGCCGTTCTGGCCGAGCACCGGCTGATTACGGGCGGTGTGATCCTCGACGAGCTCGAGACGGTTCTCCTCAAGCGCATCAAGCTGCCGGCGCCGACCCTCAAGGACATCCTCGTGTTGCTTCGAGACCAGGAAGTGGTGCCCAAGCCCGCCGCGCCGTTCCCGCTGAAGATCCGCGACGCGGACGACCGGTGGGTCCTTGCGTCCGCCACCGCCGGCAACGCGGACATCCTGGTCACCGGGGACCGCGATCTCCTGGACGTTGCCGACGCCGCGCCCCTGCCGATCCTCGACCCGCGCAGCTGCTGGGATCTTCTGCGTCGATCGGGATGACCGATCGACTGGCCACGCGAGTCGACGTTCCGAGTGCATCCTCAGGCCGTTCTTTCTGCGACCTTGGGAATGTCGTCCTCGACCATAGCCTGCCGGGAGAGGCCTATCGACGGGCTAGACGTGCGCAGAATGCTCACACCGCGTTTCGCACAGCTCCCTGGACAGGGGGGCAGAGCCGGAGCCACGTCGTTGCCAATGGTCTGCTGCGCGAGATCACCCTGTAGCGGTCCGTCCACCTACGCTGCCGCTTCCCGCCGTTCGCCGCAACCCGAGGGTATCTCACCAACAAAGGCCTGATGCGGACATCTCGTGAGGGGTTCCCAGGTAGTAGTGCAAGCCTACTAGACGCCAGCAGAACGCGCACCCATCCAGCGTCTCATGTTGTATACTGAACAAACACCGCGACACCGGAACGAGGTCAGCCCTACCGTGGGCCACCGGAGGATCGGGAGGCACCATGGCGCGTGTGCTGTTCGTCGATGATGACGCTGGCCTGCGAGAAACTTGCGGGGCCATCTTGCGCGGCGCGGGGCTGCACGTCGAAGCGGCCTCCGACGGTCGCGCCGCACTCGCGACGCTCGAGCGCCAGCCCTGCGAACTCCTGCTCCTGGATCTGAAGCTCCCCGACATGAGCGGCCTCGACGTCCTCGCCTCCGTCCGCCGACGGGGCTACACGACGCCTGTGGTGTTCATGACGGGCTACGCTAGTCTCGACACGGCTGTGGAGGCGATGCGGCTAGGGGCGGTGGATTACCTCCGCAAGCCTGTCTTCGAAGAACCGCTGCTTGCGGCAGTCCACAGAGCACTCACCTGCGCGGCGTCGCCGGTGACAAGTACGGCCATCGGCGCGAGGGTGGACGGGCTGCGCGCCATCCAGGCGTGCGCGTCGCAAGCCGCCCCGATGGCAGAGAACCTACCGGGCGTCGCCGACGGTCTGGAGCTGTGGGCGTCGGCGGTGTGGCGGGTGGTGCGGGCGCCCAGCGATGTGCGCAACGTGGGGCAGTGGGCGAGGCTCCTGAAGGTCTCAGAGGACACCGTGTACCACTGGTGTCGCACCGCGGATGTCCGGGCGAAGGCATCGCTGGACTTGGCGCGCGTGCTGCGGGCGGTACGACAGGCACGAGGGCGAGGCGGGAGGCCCGCCCAATTCCTTGCGGTAAGTGACCGGCACACACTCAGACGCCTATTTGTCCGTGCGGGGGTGGGCGAGGGCACCGTCATGAGCGACGATGAGGTGCTGGTGAGGCAGACGTTCACGCGGGACCCGCTGGCGGTGGCGGCACTGCGCGAGCGCCTCCGCGAGGAAGGTTCGAGCCCCGAACAACGCTGAG
This sequence comes from uncultured Acidobacteriota bacterium, assembly GCA_963812185.1. Classification (GTDB taxonomy): domain Bacteria; phylum Acidobacteriota; class Vicinamibacteria; order Vicinamibacterales; family JAHECP01; genus JAHECP01. The sequence continues at coordinate 1,857,420 of CAWEUE010000003.1, read as the reverse complement.
TGTTGGCTTGGAGCCTCGCACCGGGGGCGGCCTCTGAACGTGTCTTGAGAATCCGTCCAGAAGATTCTCCAGAAAGTCCTACGGGAAATCCGCCTGCCCCTCTTGACGCTGTTCGCCGTCTCGTACACATGGTGCCTGCAGGTTCCTACAGACTATCGGGTCCAGGGTCCGAGCGACAGTGTGGCTGCGAACAAGCGGCCACAGCAAGGAGGGGGGACGATGATTGCAACGTAGAAGGACAGTCCGCATGTTGGGTGCGATGGGCGTGGCGCTGCTCATCGCGTTGATCGGCTCGGTGCGGACGGTCAGGGCCGACTGCCATCCGTGCCACTATGATGCCGCCATCAACGACTGCAGGACGGTTGGGGTTGAAGACTGTCTTTGCTGCTGGTACCCGTAATCTCAAGAAGCGCTCGGCTAGATGGAGCATGCCGCTCCCAAAGCTGGGACTGGTCAACTAACGGACACACGGCTCTTGGATTGCGCGTGGCGGAAGCTGGTCCGGCCATGAGAAGGCTCCTGTTGTTCGCTGCCGGGTTGCTCTGCTTCGGGGCGGTGCTCGGCCAGACGGCCGGCCTGCTCCGGGGTCGGGCGGCGTCCGTCGCGGTCGCTTGGACTGTGACGCTTGACCCCGAGCCGGGTTACGTGTCCGACGCCGTGGAGGCGGCCACGGGCCTGATCGTATCCGACCGCATGGACTCTGCGCTGGCCCGGTACCATCCACAGGGGCATCGGACTGCTCTGTACGAGAAGGCGGGGAGAGGCGCCGGAGGGCTCGTCGGCCACGTCATCGTTGCGCTCGACGGGCGCTCCCTATACGCTTGGCCGAATCGGGGCGCCCTCATGCGTTTCGACGCCATGACGCTGCACCTGGAGGACGAGCAGAGAACCTGGATGGCATCGCCGGCAAGCCGCTTCTTTCATGTGGGCGACCGGTTCTTTCTGGTCGGCTACGGCTGGAACCGCTCGCCGGATGTTCTTGAGTTCTTCTGGTCCGAGCCGGATCCTCCAGGACCGGAGGGCGTGCCGCGAACTGCTCTCTGGACACTTCGGGAGCCCGGCATCCAGTCAAGGGCCGAGCTGCTCGCCAGTCAACCGTTGGCGGCCAGGATCCCGGGTGGGGGGTTCTGGGTGGTTCGCTTTGACCGGTACGAAGCAGCACGGTTCGACGCTCAAGGGAATCGCGAGGCCCTCGTCTCGCTTCACGGCGGGCACTTCAGGCCACGGCTTCGCCCGCCGCCAGGGCCCTTTGGGCCGTCGGATTGGGAGGCCTACCTCGCCTGGGAAGCGGAAGCCTCGCTGATCGTGGCCCCAATCGCCTTCAGCCGTGACCGAATTGGAATCCTGCGTCAAGAGGGCCGCGACGCGGGTCGTTCTTGTCCGGAGTTTCGCCTCGACGTCTTCGATGGCCAGGGTCGACCCATCGTCGAGGACGCGCTGGTGACCTCCTCCGCTAGACGTCTGATTCCGCTCGGCAATTCGGCGACGACGTTCGATGTCATCGAGATTGACAAGGACATGATGGACCCCGACGCCCATCATTTCTGGAGGCGCTATGCAGTGGCAATTCCGTGAGAGACTGCGTCCGTCGATCAGACTTGGCGTCGTTGCTGTCGGGTTGCTGGCGCTGCTCGGAGCGGACCACCCGATGAAGAGCGGCGACGCGTCGCCGCTCTTCATCGGCGTGATCGCCCGCACCTCTGCCTGTCCAGGCTCCTTCATCGTGCTCCAGCGAGGCATCGACCAGCTGGTTCACAGTGGACCACGGTTCCGCCAGCTCCCGGCGTCCACAGACCCATCGATCGCAGGCGCGTTGAGTGCGACGCTTAAGGACATTCGGCAGCGCCTCGATCCGGACCACTTCTGGTTGTTTGTGGGCCGGGCGGACGGCACACCGCAGGTGCTGCTGGAGATTCCGGACCGGCCTGCGGACCAGATCGACTTCTGGTCGGCTGTCCAGAATGTGATGCTCCATGCTTCGGAGTGATTGCCTGGCATGGGCTGTCGCGGCGGCCCTGGCTGCCGCATCGCCGTCCTACAGCCGCCAGCCGCAACCCGCGGCCGGGCCGTCCTTCGTGCGCGTGGCCGTTCGCGACAGCCGAGGCGAGGCGATCGCCGGAGCCCAGTTCACTCTACTCACGCGGTCGCCGGTCATCGATCTCTCCAAGCCCGCCGCGCAGGTCGTCACAGCCGATGATGCCGGGTACGCCGAGCTCCCGCCGGCTGACCTGCGCCACGTGTGGGTAGTCGCGGAGCCGGGCTACGAAACGATAGCCGTCACACCAGTCACAGATGGCACGGTGGTGCTGCGAGCGGGTAGGGCCCTCACTGTCAAGGTCCACGGTCCGGATGGGCCGATGGCTGCGAGGCTCTCGTGGAGCCCCTCCTCGGGCCCGCCGCTGTCGATCCGCACCGATGAACGAGGAGCGGCGGAAGCGCGCGGGCTGCCCCGCGGGGCTATCGATCTGCGGATTTCGGCCGGTTCGTTGGCCCTCGAGCGCCGCGTCGGTCCGGATGACAAGCTCCTCATCGTCACGCTGGCGCCCAAGACCATCGTCCGCGGAACCATCGTGGACATGGATGGATCGCCACTCCCCGGTGCCGAGGTCACTTTCGAGCGTCCACTTTCGTCCAACACGAGCTACACATTTCGCCAAGCGACCAGCGATGAGCAAGGACGGTTCCGCCTCGACGTCGGCGTCGGCGGCGTATACGAGGGCGAGATCCGCCGCGATGGGTACCAGAGCCAGCACCTGAAGTTGACGGTCGAGACCGGGCAAACGCTCGATCTGGCTCGCACGACGCTCGCGCCGGGCTGGAGCATCGAGATGCAGTTCCAGTCGGCGACGACCGGCCTGCCGGTTGCGTCTCCCGTCGTGGTCCGAGAGTCGGACGATCCACGGGGGTTCTCGCTCAGAGAGCTCTGGCACCCCCGACGGAAGTACGTAGGCGACAACAAGGGCCGCGTCGTCGTCACCGACGCCGGTGCCGAGGTCGTCAGGTTGGCGCTCGATACGCCGGGTTACGCGCGGCTGGCCCTTCCGCCGGTGGATTTCACGGGCGGCGCCACCGTCGCCGACCTCGGCGTGATCCTTGTCGACGCCGGCGCAGTGCTGGACATCACCGTCGAGGATCGTGGCGGGCGGCCTCGCCCAGAGGTGCCAGTCCGTCTGGATCGAGGTCCGGCGCTCTCTCCCCTCGCGCCTGCCACCGCCAGCACAGCCGAGAGTGGTCACGCAAGACTGGATCGCCTGGGGCCGGGCCGGTATCGCCTCCGCGTGGGCGACGACCGGGCGGGCGGCTGGGGAATGCAGGCGGAACGGTGGTTCACGGTCGGCCCCCGCGACACACAGATCCAACAGAGGATCGTGCTCGGCGGAGTGAGCGTCGCGCTGGCCGTAGTGCATCCGGGAACACTCATGGCCGGTCGGGCGGTGTCCATTCTCGCGGGAGCTGAACCGGCGCAGCCAGTGACACGCGCGACGATGCCGGTGCGGCTTGCGGGTGGCAGCGGCCCAGCGCGACTGCTCAATGCTCCGGTTGGCCGCGGAGCGCACGGTGTCCTTGGCGCCGATGGGCGCGCGGTCTTGGCCGACGTGCCTATCGGACCCGCCCACATGTCGGTTCAGCTGGCAACTGCCACTTGGTCACGGCCTTTGATTGTTCCCGGCGAAGATTTCGAGACGACGGTACTAGTTCCAGCCGCGACCTCTCAGGTCGAGGTGCGTTCGCAGGCCGGCGGCGCGGTCATCCCGGACGCGACGGTGAGTTGGTCGGCTCGTTCGGGGGAGCGCGTGGAGGGTACGACACGCAACGACGGGACGGTCCTGCTGGACGGCCTCGTCGAGGGACCGGGCGCCCTGGAGGTGCGCGCCGAGGAATACCGACCTGTCCGGGTCAATTTGGCGAGCTGGCGTGATATTCCGCTGCACGTCATGCTGACACCAGACGTTCCAACATCGTTCACCTGCGTGGTGGAGTCCGCCGAAGGCACACCGCTTGCCGACGCGACAGTGGAGATGGTGCCCGCGGATTCATCAGTCGGTCGCCAGATCACCCTGAGCGACGCGGACGGCATCGCTTTAATCGATGACGCACCGGTCGGACAGGCAACGCTCGCCGTGCGCCGTCGTGGGTTCGGATCGGTGATACTGAGGAACATCAGCCTGCGGCCCGGGCCCAATGACATGGGCGTAGTCGTCGTTCCGCACGGATTCCGCGTGGCGATCACGGACGAGACCGATCGCTTTGCGGACAACGAAGTGGTCAGGCTGCGTGTCACGGACACTCGGGGCGGACCCGTCGATCTCCTGCTGGACGAGAACTCCGCCCTCCAGATTGTGGCGGGAGGGACGGCCGAGATTGGCCCACTGCCACCGGGGGAATACTGGCTGGACGCAATCGGCCGGTCCTACTCGGCCCGGGAGCGCTTCACTATCACGGATTCAAACGTCGCGGTAACTCTGAAGTGACCGGTCCGGAACGCGAACTCGATCTGTGCATTCGACTCAGCATTCAAGAGAGTCTCGCCTCCCTGTCGGAATCCTACCTCGAAGCACTTCCTGAGGCATTCCTTCAGTTCGAATCCTTCCCTTGCTGAATACCCACTGTTGGGTGTCCGCAAGATGTCGGCGCCCGGGCAGCCGTGGCGGTGTCTGCCGGTCCAGCTGCCGCTCTGGGTTTCGGCAGCGACTGTGTTGGCTGCTGGCCACCGGTCGGCCTGGCGGGGCCAGGAAGAAGACGCCTTGAACGCCGCTCGACGGAGGGTCGGCAGTGCGCAAGCGCTAGAGCCGAGCGTTGCGCGGCAGCCAAAAGCCGCGGCTTCGGGACGAGGCAGCGACGTTTCCGCCGACGCTTCGGCAACAGCCGGCTCTGACGGAAGCGGCTGGCGCGGGTCAAGGCCGCGCGCGCGCCGAGCGGAGCGAGGGAAGCCTTGACGCGCGCCAACGCTTCCGCACGATGAAGAGGTCGGAGCGTCGGTGGGCAGCCGGCAGGGCGCGCTCGTTCTGCATCGCTTCCGGCAGGTCCCTGGACCGGTGAAGGGCAGCTTGACGCGGGAAGAGATGGGCTGCACGCAGGCCGGCTTCGTGCAGGACAATGCCGCCCAGCACGTGCAGGAATCGGTCGCCACCAGGAACCAAGGCGTGAGCGACCCCTGTGATGGGCGCAGGGGCGGATCGCGCGCGCCAGGCGGGGTCGCTCACGCCTTGGTTCCTCCCCAGTACCGCTCGGAACCGCAGTCAGGGGCGGCAGAGAACGCCGCCCCATGCACCCCGACATGCGGCCCGCAAGTCTCTGCGACATCAGGCAGTGTCGATGACGAGGTCTCGGTTCCGGATGGTTCCGCGACGTCCCAATGCGAAGTGGTCGGAATCCTGAGGGAGGGGTTGAGGCCGCGCGCGGGTCTCTTCCCCCCGGGCTCTTCCCCTGTTCTCAACCCCCACCTGACGCAGGAGGGAGCGCCAGGCAGGGGAGTGAGATGCCGGTAGGTGTGGGGCAGGACGACCATCTCCACACGCGCCAATCCGGCTTCGAAGGGCTTCGTGAAGGACGGGGTCTCGACGGCGTCGTGGATGACCGCGCGATAGACACGGCTGAGTCGTTCCTGTCGTCGCGGAAACACGAGACGGATGGTCCACGCGGGGGCGGTGCGCAGCGTTTCGAGGTGGCCCCGAACGAAGCGGCGGAGGTCGCTCGGCGACGGCACCATCGCCGCGTACAGCAGGATGACCCGTCCGTCGGAATCGAGCCCGATGGGGAAGCCAGTGCGTGCCTCGGCGGAGGTCATGGCGGGGAAGCGGGTGAGCTTCTCGGCTTGGGTGGTGAGCCAGGCCAAGCCCGGGCTCGCCACGACGGCGTCGAGGAGCGTCAGACGATGGACGACACGACCAGCCGGCACCGGTCGTCGGTAGCGGCTGTCAGGCTCGCCGATGGCCCGGTACAGGGGCTGGTGGCGGACGTGGTAGACGCGGCCGCGGTTGTGGACGCAGTCGCAACCGACGGCGTAGCCGTCGCGCTCGAGGTTGTCGAAGAACGCGTTGGTCTTCCGCCCGCCGTTGGCCACGCCGGCGAAGGCGGCGTACTGGCGCCGGACGCAGACGCCGGCGTGCCGCATGACGAGCACGAGGAAGCGCGCCTGGCGCTCGGTAAAGCCGAACCGGGCCACGGCCGAGAGGCGTTCGTCAGAGGTCATAGCAGGAGCTCCTCGGCGAGGCCATCGTGGTATCCGCCGCGCCCGCCGCCGCCGATTCGAGCGCTCCGGCCGCCGTGGCAGGAGAAGCCGGATCGTCGGGCCGCCGCGCCGTGGGCGCCGCGATAGTGGAGGGTCACGATCTCGACGTCCCGATGGTCGTGGCGCTCGTCCCAGTCCCACTCGACGTATTCGATGCGCAGGTCGGGGAAGTGCACCCGGCCGTCGAAGTAGGGGAGGTCGTGGCTGCGTGCCCACTCGGCGACCTCCCGCGGGTCCCGGTCGGGACGGCCGTCGGAGTCGCGGCGGTCCCTGTCCCGCTCGTGGAGCCAGCGCTGGTACTCGCGCTTGAGCTCGTAGTCGAGGACGATGCGCTCGACCTGGGCGTGGCGCTCGGCCAGGCGCTCCGCCTCGCGGAGGTACGCCTGGAAGACCTGGCCGTCGTGCTCGGCCTCGCGCCTTCGTCTGAGGCCGGCGTAGAAGGTCTGGCGGGCTTCCTGGCTGCGGCCTCGATGGGCCTCGAGGAGGTCGCAGCCGCGGTCGGTCAGGACGACGACGTGGTCGCGCCGGCCGTCGAGGGGAATGGTCCGGACGAGCCCCTGTTCGCGCAGGTGCCTGAGGTCGCCGTCACGGGGATCGCAGGGGCGGTCGAGGTGGTCCCGGAGGTCGCTCGCGGGCACGACCCGGAAGGCGCCAACGATGGACAGGGTTCGGGCCTCGGACTCCCGCAGGCGATACTCGCGTTCGCGCGTGTCGTGTACGACCTCGCGCTCGCGGCTGCGGGGCAGCTCGAGGTCCTGCATGAACACGTCGCGGGGATCGACGTCGCGCTCACGCCGGTCCTGGTCGCGATTGCGTGGGTCGTCCGTGCGGGGATCACAACGGTCGAACATGATGACCTCCTGCGGCTCCGCAGTGGTCCTTCCACCTCACGGCGGACGCCGGTTGGATGGACGCCCGTGAGAACGCCCTGGCAGGGATGGAGAAACGTCCCAAGTGGGCTAGAATGACCGTATCCGGCGGAAGCCGATCCGAGGAGAGCCTATGAGCGCGATCGATCGAATCACGGTGTCTCCGGACGTGTGCGGCGGCCGACCGTGCATTCGTGGGCTTCGCGTCCGCGTCAAGGACGTGCTCGATCTCTTGGCGGCCGGCGCAACGCGCGAAGAGATTCTGGCCGACTATCCCTACCTCGAACCGGACGACATCACCGCGGCGCTGGAGTTTGCCTCGCGCCAGAGCGATCACCCAATCGTGCGGAGCGCTTGAGTGCGCTTTCTGATTGACGCGCAGTTGCCCCCTGCGCTCGCTCGGCGCATCGAAGCTCTGGGCCACTCGGCCGAGCACGTCGCGGACTGTGGGCTGAGCGCGGCGGCCGACACGGCCATCCGCAGCTACGCCGCTGCCGCGGGTGCCGTGATCATCACGAAGGACGAGGACTTCGCCGTTCGCGACGCTTTGCAGAAGGGGCCACCTGTCGTCTGGGTCCGACTCGGCAACACGCGTCGCGCCGAGCTGCTGCGACGGATGGAAGCTGCCCTTCCCGAAATCGTTGCTGCGCTCGAACGTGGCGACACTCTTGTCGAGATTGCGTGACCCGACCTGAGGAGCGATTTCGCGTTTTTCGCGAGGTTGTGCCGGTAAGCGACTGACAAATGACTGACAATCGGTAGCGGCTCCGGGTGGATCCGGGTTGTCTCGGGCGGTCAACCTACCCAATGAAACCGGGGGCAGCGTGCTCACGCTGCCCCCGGTTGCCTCCTTTCGTCTAACTTCTAAGCCGAGGGTCGCAGGTTCGAGTCCTGCCGGGCGCGCCATTTCCTAGAGAATTCGCAAGTTCCGCCCGCCAGGAAATCGAGCGGCGAAGACAAATCGAAAGAAGTGATCAGTCTGCCGAGATTGCGCCAACATCGCGCGATTCGCCGATCGTCGGAATTGCTGAGTGTTTCGCGATGACGCGATTTCGCTCGAGCTCAGGATCGCATCTGAATAGCCCGTGATCACTGGCCACCTACGCCGGAGGTCGCTTGCTCTGGCGCGCGCCGAATGGCACTGTGAAGGCGTCAACGAGTTGCGCCAGTTGCATTGCGAAGCAGGGCTGTCCCAGCGAGACCTTGCCGAACTACTCGACGTGCCGCTGAACACATTCCGCATGTGGGATAGCGGGCTGCGCCATATCCCCGCCCGTGTCATCAGCCGCGCCCGTGAAGCCCTGGCGACGTGGCGCAGACAACGCGAACTGTTGCCGCTCGACCAACTCGCCAGGGCACTGGGCGTCCACGTCCGCACGCTGCAGGCGGCGGCTCGAACCGGGAGACTGGAGGCTCAGTCCAGCGTCAGGTCGGTCTTCGGTCGCCCGATGCGCCTTGCTTCGCGTGCCGTCGGTGAGCGTTTCATCGCTAGGCACGGCCTGGGTATGCCACGGCGTTTACCGAGCCAGCCCGCTGCTTTGCTCTCCCATGATTCCCGCCGGCTCGCGGATGTCCCTCGCCGCCGGGACTCGGGATCGGCCCGTATGAAGTCGGCGCCTCGCATTGGCGAAGGGGACCCGATGCCCACCGCGTCGTCGAGAATCTGACGACGGCGCCCGGTGAGCGGAACATGGGCCTGGTTCCCACGAACCACCGGCTGTTCGTCGTGTCAGCGAAGTTCGGGCGGGCGCCCGCGCCGACCGCATCGAACCCCAGGCCGCGCACGGTCGTGCTGCCGGGCAGGTTCGAGTTACTGATGATCGAGCGGACGTCCGGCACGCGCTGACGCCGGCGAAGACAGGCAGGCGCGGACGAACGTCGCGGACGGGTCCGGTCCGGCGCGCGCCATCGGTGGTCGTGGAGGCTGACCGAGTTGGGCGGCCTTCGCACCCGAGCACGTCAAGATGCAGGTTTGACGGCCTGGCGCGCCGCTCGCAGCGCCTGCAGCCGCTTGCTCGCCTCGCGCGTGCGCGGGTGCGCCTCGCCGAACCGTTTGAGCAGCGTGGCGTGGCTGGACACGAGCAGCGGTTCGGCCTCGTCCAGGCGACCGCGCTTCATCAGGAAGTCACCCAACGCGCCTTCGGCTTCCGCCACGCCGGGATGGTCGGCGGCCAGCAGGCTGCGGCGCATCGCCAGCGCTTCGCGAAGCGACTTCTCTGCCCGATCCCATCGGCCCCTGTCGGCGAAGAGCTGGCCCTGGCGGAGCAGGATCGTGGAGACCGTGGTGTGGCCCTTCGGCCAGCGGCGGCGGGCGTCGGCAAGAACGGCGGCATACACTCGCTCGGCCTCGTCGAGCTGGCCGGAGCGGTGAAGGGCGCGCCCGAGATTCGCTCGCGTGGCGAGGGTCAACGGATGGTCCTTCCCCTGCCGCGCGAGGTGAATGGCGACCGCCTCGCGGTAGAGCTTCACCGCGCCCGCGGGATCAGCGTCCAACCGCACGCCGGCCAGGTTGTTGAGCGCCGTGGCCACTGCCGGGTGGACCTCGCCGTAGACGGCGCGCCGGATGCGCAGCGACTCCACGTACAGCGGCTCCGCCTCGGCGGCGCGGCCGGTCTCCTCGAGCAGGGAGGCGAGGTTGTTCATCGTGATCGCCACTTCAGGGTGCTCGTCGCCGTAGTGGGCACGCTCGAGGGCGAGGGCCCGGCGATACATCGGCTCGGCCCGGGCGTAGGCGGCGCGGTCGTGGTAGAGCGACGCCAGGTTGTTCACCGACGTCGCGATGCGCCAGTCGTCCGGGCCGTACGCCGACTCGAACCGGCGGATGGCCTCGACGTAGAGCTGCTCGGCCTCGTCGGTCTTGCCTCGTCGCTCGACGATGCCGGCGAGGACCGAGAGACTGTCGGCGAGATCCCCGGGCGGCCGGTCGGTCAGTGAGCGGCGAATGGCCACGGCTTCGCGCTGGAGCACTTCGGCACGCGCCAACTCGTCGCGATCGCGGAGCACTCGGGCCAGGTTGTGCAGGCTGGCGGCGACCTGCGGATCCCGGTCACCCAGCACCCGTCGGCTCGTGTCGACCGACGCCTCGAGCAGCGTCTTCGCCGGGTCGTACAAGCCGAGCCGGCGGTAGACGTCTCCCATCGTGCTCATCAGCGCCGCCTGCACCGCGGGCTCGTCGGCAAGATCCTTGCGGATGCGCTCGGCGCCACGGTCCAGGATCTCGCGTGCCGTTACCGTGTTGCCCCGCGACTCGCCGGGGCGCGAGACGCTGAAAAGCTCGGTCAGGAAGTCGGCGGTCCGCTGCGCCGTCGCCGCTTCGGTGCGCGCGAGCCGCTCGGCGGCGAAGGCGCGGTCGCGCTCGTCGGCCAGACGCCGGCTCTGCCGCCATGTCGTCCCGCTGAACGCGACGAGCAGCGCCACGATGACGGCGCCGCCAGCCACCTCCACGCGATGCCGGGCCACGAACCGGGCGGCGCGGTACGACCAGGTCGCTTCCCTGGCCAGGACAGGCAGGCCGTCCAGGCGGCGGCGGACGTCGTCGGCCAAACGTTCGACGGAAGCATAGCGATCGTCGGGCATCATCGCGAGGGCCCGCAGCACGATGCTGTCGAGATCGCCGCGCAGCTGGCGCCTCAGCTGGTCCAACGAGCACCCGCGCGCGTCGGCGGAGGCCTCGGCCCCGCCAATCGCCGTGCTTGGCCTCGCGACGCCGTTGCCCGTGAGAACGCGGTGCACTTCCGCGGGCGTGTGGGTGCGGAACTCGTGCGGCCATCGTCCGGTCAGAAGCTCGTAGAGCAGGGCGCCAAGCGAATAGACATCGGTTCGCGTGTCCGTCTCGGCGTCGACTACGCCCGCCTGCTCGGGACTCATGTACTCGGGCGTGCCGATCACGGCGCCGTCGAGGGTGAGGGTCGCCTGGCCGTCGGGTTCGACGGCCTTCAAGATGCCGAAGTCGATGACCTTCGGCTCAGGGACGCCGTCGAGCTCCCGCACCAGGATGTTCGAAGGCTTGAGATCGCGGTGGATGATCCCCCTCTGATGGGCGTGATGCACGCCGGCGCAGATGGACAGGAACAGCTCCAGCCGCGCGCGTACGGGCAGCCGGTGCGCGTCGCAGAACGCGGTCACGGGCAGCCCTTCCACGAGCTCCATGACGAAGTAGGGGCGCCGATCCTCCGTGGTGCCGGCGTCGAAGACGCGCGCGATGCTCCGGTGCCCCATGCGCGCCAGCGCCCGCCGCTCTGCGTCGAATCGCTGGACGATGCGCTCGGTGTCGAGGCCGCTGCGGATCACCTTGATGGCGACGCGGCGCGGCAGTGGGTCCATCTGCTCGGCAACATAGACGGTGCCCATGCCGCCTTCGCCAACGAGGCCGATGACCCGGTACGGGCCGATGGCGTCGGGCAGCGCCGTGGCCGCCGCGTGGTCGAGGCTCCTCAGGAAGGTCCGCGACATCGCGGCGGCGGCGCCGGAAGTGGCGAGCAGGTCGGGAGCGCTCACCGCGTGCGCCAGCAGGGAGTCGACCTCCGCCCGCACCGCCGCGTCGCGGGCACACGCGCGATCGAGGAATGCGTCCCGCTCCGCGGCGGGCCGCTCCAGCGCGCTCACGACGATGGTCTTGGCTCGTTCGAAGAGCTCTTTCTTTCTGTCCGGTTGCATCCCGTCCCCGACGCTCCGCTCAACCCGTCCCTCTTCTGCCCCAAATGCGACATGCTAGCGTACGAAAGCGGAACCGGTTCATCCAGGGGGTAACGTTGACATGATATACTAAAATAAGTATTTTAGTATAGATAGCGCGTAGCGCCACCCCTCGGTCAGTGATGTGGATCGGGTCATCGCGCGTGGACCACAAGCGGTTTCCACAGCCGGTGCACGTGATGTCGGTCAAGCTCGGCGAAAATGACCCGGGTATACGGCCTAGTTCGACGAGGCGGTGTACGTGCTTCACGCGCTCCAAAAGAGGTCGCAGCGCGGCATTGCCACACCGAAGTCCGAGATCGAGCTGATTCGCCGCCGACTGGCCGAAGCCGAGCGACTTCATCGAGAGAGGCAGCGTTGATATGCCCCGCAAGAAGGCGACGATCGACTACGAGGATGGGAGCCGCAACGTCTTCGCAGGCCTGGGACTCCCGCGTCCCGAACAGGAGTTGCTGAAGACTCGTCTGACGCTCCAGATCTACCGCATCATCAAGGAGCGCCAACTCACCCAAGTGCAAGCTGGCCAGATCCTCGGTATCAAGCAGCCTCACGTCTCGCTCCTCATGCGTATCCGGTCCGGCAATTTCTCGGTGGCGCGGCTGATGAGCTTCCTGACCGCACTCGGCCATGACGTGGAAATTCGGGTCAGACGGACGCGCAAACAGCACGGGGAACTGTCGGTGGTCGTGGCCGCCTGATCGACCCGGCGCTGGGTCAAGCCCGCAGAGACCGATCTCCCACAAGGGGTTGAAGGAACTGGACTTGGCAGCGACGCGAGACGATACGCCCGTTAGCTCAGTTGGATAGAGCTCGCGTGATCACCGAGCTTCTAAGCCGAGGGTCGCAGGTTCGAGCCTGCCGGGCGCGCCAGCCTCCGCTCGCATCCGATCGCAGGCGAGCTACGGCTGGCCAAGCCAACAGGCCACGCCGGAGTCGCGAAGCGCGAAGGCGGGCCGGGCGCGCCATCCGCCTTCGCTCGCGCTCGAGTGCCGGGCGAGGCTCCGGCGGATGGCTCATCGAAAGGCGCGCCGTAGCCGCGGCTGGTCTGCCGTAACGGGGCCGCGCGAAGGCGGGCCGGGCGCGCCATCCGCCTTCGCTCGCGCTCGAATGCCGGGCGAGGCTCCGGCGGATGGCTCATCGAAAGGCGCGCCGTAGCCGCGGCTGGTCTGCCGTAACGGGGCCGCGCGAAGGCGGGCCGGGCGCGCCAAATCTCGATCGGCGGGGGCCCCTGCACCCCGCCTAGTTCACTTCGCTCCGCTCGCGCTTCGTCGCTCGCTCCGCTCCGTTCGCTCAGGTGCCCAGGTTTCATCCACCGGCTTGCCTCCCCGCGGTCGCGGGGAAGCGCCGCGACTCGCTAGCTCGTCGCGAGCGGTTCCGAGTCCTGGCCTGCCGTGCCACCCACCCACTCCCCGCGGGCCAACCTCACGAGGCGCGCTCCCGTCCAATGTCCAGGCGCAGGAGATGTCGACGCTCGACATGTCGGAGGATTTGAGGTTGGTGGTGCCGGGCATGAAGACTCGAGCCAGACAACAAGCGGAAGTGCCATACGGCACGTTGGATCTGCTCGTCCTCAAGACACTGCAGACCATGGGGAAGATGCACGGATACGCCATCGCCCGGCGCATCGAGCAGGTGGCAGGCGACTCTCTGCGGTTGAGTCAGGGCTCGGTCTACCCGGCGCTCGTCCGCCTCGGGCAGGAGGGCTGGGTCAGCGCGGAGTGGGGTGTCTCGGAGACGAATCGCAAGGTCAAGTTCTACTCGCTGACCAGGGCGGGGCGGAGGCAGGTCCCGCTCGAGGTCGCGAAATGGGAGCAGGCGATGGCCCTGGTGGCCCGCCTCCTGGAGGCTCCGTCATGACGATCCGCCGCGCATGGCAGCGTCTGCTGGCCCTGGCGCGCCAGCGGCGTCTCGACGGCGAGCTGGACGACGAGATCCTCGCCCATCTGGAGATGGCGGAACGGGACGGTCTGGCGCGCGGCTTGTCGCCCGAGGAGGCGCGACGGGCAGCCCGCGTCGCGTTCGGCGGAGTGGACCAAGTGAAGGAAGAGCATCGCGATCGCCGCAGCGACCGGATCGTCGCGACCTTCCTTCGGGATGTCCGGTACGCGCTCTGGTCGCTTCGCAGGAATCCCGGCTTCGCCATCGCCGCCATTGGCGTCCTGGCCCTCGGCATGAGCGCGAACACCGCGATGTTCAGCGTGGTGGACGCCGTGCTGCTGAAGCCGCTTCCGTATCCGGAGCCGGAGCGGATGGTCACCGTGGGCGAGAGCGACGTCTACATGGGGGCCAGCACCCTCAACTTCGTGGATTGGAGACGGCTCAGCCACTCGTTTGCGGCGCTCTCGGCGGAAGGTCCGGCGACGGCTGCGGTCATGATCGGCTCCGAGCCGGAACGCTGGCGAGGCTACGTCGCGACAGCGGACTACTTCAAGGTGTAACGGCGTGCACGCGCTGATCGGCCGCACGTTCGGACCCGGAGCGGATCAGCCGGGCGCGCCCCGCGTGGTCGTCTTGAGCTACTCGGCGTGGCAGACGCGCTTCGCCGGGTCGGCGGACGTCCTCAATCGCGACCTGCTCATGGATGGCGAACGCTATCGCGTCATCGGCGTCCTGCCGCCGGGCAGCTTCGACCGCAAGGGGACCCTGTTCTGCCGGCCGCTCGTCCTCACGCCCGAGCTGCGGCGCTCGGCGCCAGCCGTGGTCGCCTGGTGGCGCAACTGCTCGCCGAGAGCCTGGCGCTCTGCGCGCTCGGCGGCGCGGCGGGCGTGGGCCTGGCGCACCTGCTGGTCGGCGCGGCGCGCCCGCTCCTGGCCGAGACGCTGCCGGCCACGGCGGACGTCGCGCTGGATCCGCGGGTGCTCGCCTTCGCCGGCGCCATGGTCCTGGGCGTCTCGCTGCTGGTCGGTCTGCTGCCCGCGCTCCAGACGTCGTCGGGCTCGCTCAACGCGTCGCTGGGCCACGGGACGCGCGGCTCGTCCGGGTCGCGGGCCACCTTGCGGCGCGCCATCGTGGTAGGAGAGGTCGCCGTCTCGCTCGTCCTGATCTGCGGCGCCCTCCTGATGTTCCGCAGCCTGCTGAACCTCCAGAACGTGGGCGCGGGCGTGCGCATCGACAAGGTCCTTACCCTGTCGGTGGAGCTGCCCGCGGCGGCGCATCCGCAGGCGGAAAGCGTCGTCCGGTCCACCCAGGCCCTCGTCGATCGGATCCAGGCGGTTCCCGGCGTCGAGCGCGCGGCCGCGGCGACCAGCGCGCCCTTGGACGGACTCAGAGAGGGCGGCGTGATCGTGGCCCCAAACCTGATCGAGGGCGCCAGGCTCGAGGTCGGGATCAAGCACGTGGACGAGCACTACTTCCGGGCGCTCGACATTCCGGTTCTGCTCGGCCGGGATTTCGACCAGCACGATCGGCTGGGTTCGCCGCCCGTGGCCATCGTGAACCAGCCCCTGGCGGCGCGGCTGAACGTGGCCGACCCGGTGGGGCGGACGGTCGGGCTCTCCCTCTCGCCCTACGGGACGAAACGCGCCGACTTGGTGCAGGTGCGGATCGTCGGCGTGATCCGTCCCGAGCGCCTGGACAGCCTGCGCGACGCCGAGCCGCCGGTCGCGTACGTGCCGATGGCGCAGGCGCCGACGCGCCTCATCACGTTGATCGTCCGCACGCGAACCGGAGCCGCGTCGGTGGTGCCCACCATCCGCACGGCCTTCCGGGAGCTCGATCCGACGCTGCCCATCGGGCCCGTGCTCACGATGCGGGAGCTCAATTGTTCAACGTATCGACGCTGGATCCCGCCTCGTTCGTGCTCGCCTGCGCGTCGATCGCGCTGGTGGGCCTGCTGGCGGTGCTCGTCCCGGCGAGTCGTGCCGCCAGCGTCGACCCGGTCACGACTCTGCGCGATGAAGGATGAACAGCGCCGAACTTCGTCGCTCGCTCCCCGCGAGCGACGTCGCGGTGAACGACTGCGACGTGACAATGCCCTAGCAACCCCTGCGCGTTGTTCTCCGTCGAATGCAGTAGGTCTGCTCGCGCGCGCAAGCTCTTCGCCACCTTCTCCGTCCGGGAGCCATCCGCCATGCGCGACCTTCGCTACGCCCTCCGCCAGCTGATCCGGTCGCCGGGGTTCACCATCGTTGCCGTGCTCACGCTGGCGCTCGGCATCGGCGCCAACACCGCGATCTTCAGCACGCTCGACGCCGTGCTCTTCCGGCCGCTGCCCTATCCGGAGCCGGATCGCCTGGTCGAGCTCTACGAAACGCGGCGTGACGGCGGAGTCAACTCGGTGTCCGGCGGCGCGTTCCTCGACTGGCGCGAACACCAGACCCAATTCGACGCCATCGCCCTGGTCAACGCCGTGACCCGCAATCTGCGCACGGGTGGTGCGCCAGACCGGCTGAACGGGATCGAGGCCACCCATGAGTTTCTGCGCGTGCTCGGGGTCCAGCCCACGCTGGGTCGAGGGTTCCTGGCCGGCGACGACCGGCCCGGCGGCGACAACCACGTGGTGCTGGTGACCGAGGAGTTGTGGCGGTCGCGGCTGGGCGGTTCGGAATCGATCCTCGGCAGCACGTTGGTGCTGGACGAGGTGCCTCATACCGTGATCGGCGTCCTGCCCCAAGGCACGCTGCACCGGGGCATCTGGAGCCCGGGAGAAGCGCAATTCGTCGTGCCGGCCGTGGCCAGCCGGGAGGCGCAAGGCAGGTACAGCCGCTCCGTCCACTGGGCCAGGGTCTCGGGACGACTGAAACCCGGCGTCACCGTCCTTCAGGCGGACACCGAGCTCAGGACCATCAAGGCACGGCTCAATCCCGAGTACCCCAACTACAAACGCGAGTGGGGCACGAAGGTGCAGTCACTGCACGATCGTCTCTCGGGCGGGCCACGCCCGGTGTTGCTCATTCTCGCGGGCGCCGTGGCCCTGGTGCTTCTCATCGCGTGCGCCAATGTCGCCAATCTCCTGCTGGCCCGCGCCAGCAACCGGCAACAGGAAATGGCGCTGCGGGTCGCGCTGGGCGCCAGCGGCCGCAGGATCGTGCGCCAGGTGCTGACCGAAAGCCTCGTGCTCGCCGCCGCCGGCGGCGCTGCGGGCACGCTGTTGTCGGTCTGGGCCATTCATCTGCTCCGTGGCGTGACGTCCGACTTTCTGCCCGGGGGAATGGCGCCCCGGCTCGACGGCCGGGTGCTGGCGTTTTCGCTCCTGCTCGCTGGTCTGACCGGGTTGTTGTTTGGGATCCTTCCGGCCTGGCAGGCGCGCCGTCCCGATCTGAACCGGGCGCTCAAGAGCGGCGGGAGAAGCGCGACCAGCGGCGGCCGCCGTCGCACCCAGTCCGCCCTCGTGATCGCCGAAGTGGCGCTGACCGTCGTGTTGCTCGCCGCCGCCGGCCTCCTCCTGCGCAGTCTGGCCAACGCGACCAGCGCGGATCCCGGTTTCGAGCCACAACACGTGCTGGCGTTCGACCTCTCACTGCCCGATGCCACCTACGAAACCGACCAGGCCCGCTTCGCGTTCTCGCGCGAGGTGATCGCTCGCATCCGCACACTGCCCGGAGTGGAGGCCGCCGGCACGGGAATGGGAATTCCGTTCAGCGGTGGAAACTACGGCGAGTTCGTGCGCCGGACCGACCGCCCGAGATCCGACAACGATCCCATCGGCCGGATCAACTACGTGTCGGCCGGGTACCTCGAAGCGTTGGGCACACGGCTGCTGGCAGGACGCCGGCTGCGCGAGGCCGACGACAGCGCCGACGCTCCCCGGGCCGTCGTGGTGAACGAAGCCGTGGTCAGAGAGTGTTTTCCGAGCGAAGACCCGATCGGTCAGAACCTGTCGATTCTGGGACAGGAGTGGCGGATCGTTGGCGTGGTCGCCGATGTGCCCGACCGGCAGCTCGACGAACCGTCCACTTGGTTCGTCTACGTCCCTCACGTCTTCAATCCCACACGCTTCTCGATCGTGGTGCGCACATCGCTCGAACCACTGAGTCTGGTGGGCGCCATTCGTGGTGAGATTCAACACCTCGATCCGACGCTGCCGCTGGCCAACACCCGCACGCTCGATGCGGCGATGGGCGACTCGATGAGCCAGCGGCGAATGGTCCTCGGCCTGATTGGATCGTTCGCCGGGGCGGCACTGTTGCTGGCCTGCATTGGACTCTACGGCGTGATGGCCTACTCGGTGGCGATCCGCCGCCGCGAGTTGTCCATCCGCCTGGCACTTGGCGCCGAGCGACGAAACGTCATTGGGCTCATTCTGGGTGACAGCGCCCTGTTGACGTCCGTCGGTTTGATCCTTGGCGTGGCCGGGGCGCTTGGTGCCGCCCGGCTGCTGGCAAGCCAGCTCTATCGCGTGAGCGGCCACGACCCACTGGTGATTGCGGGGACCACCGCCGGCGTCTTCGTTGTCGCGCTCTTCGCCTGCTGGCTGCCGGCGTGGCGGGCGACACGGGTCAACCCGGTTCAAGCGCTGCGCGCGGAATAGTTGCGGTGCGGGGCCGCGACTCACTGCGCGCCATTTCCTCAAGAACCCGCGGGTGTCGCCCGAAAGTAGCCTGGCCGCACCAGCACGTTGCCGCGACCGTGTCTGAGGCGCACCTTCAGCGTGTGCCACCCCTCGTCGCTGGTCTTCTGTGGATAGTACGTGATGAGGTACCGGCTCCGGATGTGACGGAGCACCTCCTCGAACGTGTCCTTCAGGCTGTTGTCGTCGGCCTCGACCTTCCACAGGCGGCCGCCTGTACCTTCGGTCACGCGCTCCAGGAACCGGTTGTTCGACGCCGGCTGCGGCGTCAGCACGGCGTACACCACCACGTCGGATCGCATGGCGGCCTCGACCACATCGTCTTCGCGCAGCCAGCTCCGGTTGTCGATCCCGTCGCTGAAGACGACCGCCGCGGCGCGCCGCGAGCCGTCCTGGTGCAGCCGGATGGCCGCGTAGAGCGCGTCGCGCATCGCGGTGCTGCCCGTGCCATCGACGGTCTGGAGGGTCCGCCTGACGCTCCCGAGATCGCCGGTCAGCGGCTCGTTGAGCGCAACCTGCTGCGAGAAGCAGAGGAGGGCCGCGCGGTCTTCGGCGTTCAGGCCGTCGAGGAGCGCCCCGGCGGCCTGGCGCAGCGCCGACAGCTTCGGTCCCGTGACGCTCTGGCTCATGTCGAGCACCAGGTAGATGTCGAGCGGCACCTGCTCGAGGAGCACGCTGTCGAGCGTCTGAACGACGTCGTTGTCGCGGACCTCGAAATCGTCGAGACCGAGGCCGCCGACAGGCCGGCCGCCGCGGGTCACCGAGACCTCCACACGTACCAACTCGACGCCGGATCGAAACACCGGCACCTGTCTCGCGCTCGCGCCGGCCAGTGTGCCCAGCAGGATCACTCCGATGGCGATCGCTCTCATGGTGTCCCCACGAGCCGGCGGCGCAGCGCGTCGAGCAGCCGGACGCCGCGCTCGGAGTCTCCGAAGGGATACCGCCACCACGGATCGGACGAGACGCTTCGCGGCCACGGCTGCGCCAGCAGCTCACCGAGCTGCGGCGGCACGCGGGCGCCGTCGTCGCTGCGCCCGATCGCGTGCACGAGCCCGATGCGCGCGGCCTGTGAGTCGGGCCGGGCTTCGATGGCCTGCCGGTAGTGCCGGATCGCCGTCTCGCCGTCGCCGGCCTGCTCCGCCACGCGCGCGAGAAACAGCTCACTGAGATAGCGCTCGGAGGCATCTTCGGCGCCAGCGGCGGCCAGCTCGAGCTCGGCGCGCGCCTCGTCGATCTGACCCAGCTGCGACAACACCCATGCGAACCGCAGGCGCGTCTGCACGTAGACCGGCTGTACGCCGAGTGCCCGCCGGTAGAGGGCGAGCGCCTCGCCGAGATGGCCGACGGCGTTGAGCGGTGGATCCCTGCCTTGGAGTTCTCTTGGGAGATCTGGTCGCGGCGGCCGCCGATCGCCGTATTGGAGGGCGTCAACCGCCAGCGCTTCCTTGACCGTGGCGGCGGCCAGGAGCATCTCGGCGTCGCGCGGCGCCCGCTCGAGGCCGCGACCGGCCATGGTGTCGGCCAGGTTCGTCTTCCAGTAACTCAGCAGGGTCCAGGTGAGAGCCAGGTACCAATCGCGAGGGCTCAGCGCGGGAGGGGGACGGCAGCCCTGCGGCAGAGCGTGCGGGGCTCGCGACCACCCATCGGTCCATTCGCGCGTGAACTCGAAGAACTGCACGGCGGCGGACAGTTGCGCCGAGATCAGGTAGGGCGCTCGCTCCTCGAGTCCATCCAGCATCGCGTCGGTGTGCAGCAGCACCGCTGCATCGAGATCCGCGACCTCGATCTCGCCGGCGGAAGCGCGTCGGTCACTCTCCGACGTGGTCTCGCGGCAGAGGCGGATGCGGTGCTTCAGACGCACGAGCCTCTCGTACGCCGTCCCCAGCTCGTAGTAGTTCCAGAAACGAATCTCGCTCAGCGCTTGTGCGGTCCTGCCTGCTCGGTAGTCGGCCACCACGTGCAGGTACGGCGCCAACTCGTTCCACGCGACAAGGTCCTCGGCCTGCGATTGCGCGGGCACTCGCCCTGGATCGACGGCCGGCGGACCGGCGGCGGACGCCAGGCTCATCACGGCCACACCGAAGGCGAGCGCGCTAGAGACCCTGCTCATGGGGTCATCACCCGCCGCCGCAGCTCGTCGAGCCGCCGGCGGCCCTGCCGAAACGGCAGGGCCAGCCTACGCCCGGATGCGACGCCGGTCAACGCGGGGCACGGGAAGAAGTGGCTGCCTATATCTGAATCCTGGGAACTCCAGACCTCGAGAGCGGAAGGAATGCGACGGAGGATTCTCTCTCTGCGTGGGGGCCCCAAACGCGCAGGCGCAGCTCCCGAGCGACGTCGTGCCGCTGCATTCGTTCTCGGACGTGCCGGCGCTGCCGAAGGACGTGCCGGAACTCCTGAAGCGCTACGGAGACGTGACGGCCACCGGTGGAGACACGGAGAAGGGAGACCTGGCGACCGAGCCGCTGCGGCAGCGCATCGACGGGTGGATGAAGCCGGCAGGTCCCCCATCCCCGGGCGACTACTCGACGATGATGGGGGCGGGCGGCTCAATGTCGCCTGCGGCGGGCGACGCGATCGGTCAACTCGTCCAGACCGCGGCGACGATGAGCGGCGACATGGCCCAGGCCGTCCAGGCATTCAGCTTGACGACCATGCCGCCCCTGAAGCAGGCGTATGAAGACAAGCTCAAGAAGATCTTCGACGAGTACAATCCACAGATCGAGCGGTGCCTCGCCATGAGCGAGCGGGCCGGCGGTTCACCCTGCGCTGATCCGACGCCGCAGCGCGACGCGGCCATCAACGCCGCGGGCTCGGAGTTCCTGCGCGAGGCGAGCGGTCCGTATCTCGACTACGTGACCAAGCTGAAGATGATCGCGTCGGGCGGCGAGACGACGATCGACCGCGCCACGAAGGCGTTCGGCCAATCGACCCCCGGATTCGCCAAGGTGCAGATCACCGTGATCCGGCAGGACGAATTGAACGACCTGTTGGCCGCGCTCGCGGCCGAGAACGACGTGGTGACGTATACGTTGGGCCACGCGGCGAATCCCAAGGAAGGCCGCGGCAAGCCGTAAGGAGACTCGACCATGCGCAGATCCATCGTGTTGCTTTCGCTCCTGTGCCTGTTCCCCGGGGCGACGGCCGGCGCGCAGTACCGACAGGCCCCGACGCAGTACACGGTCGTCAACGTCGGCGGCGGACAGACCCAGCACTTCTATCGTGACGGCGACAAGGTGCTGGTCGACCTGACCATGCCCACGTCCACGAATCAGCCGGTCGCGATCCACATGCGCACGATCGTGGATGCCCCGTCGAAGACGCAAGTTGAGCTGGGACCTCCTGAATCCTGCGGTTCCGTGCAACGGGACGAGCACGGGCGACTGGGGCGACCCCTTCAACCTCTGGCAACAGATGGCGCTGGAGGATTCGATCCCGCCGAAGAAGACCGGTCATGAGACCGTGAACGGGATGCCCGCCACGACCTACGCGAAGACCATGCCCCAAGGCACGCTTGAATTCTGGCGCGACGACACGTACGGCCTCCTCGTGAAGGCCGTGATGACGCCCAAGGGCAGGGACCCCGTGGAGATGTTCGAGACCAAGGAGTTCAAGGTCGGCGCGCCGGATGCTCCGGTGTTCGCGGTACCGTCACGGTGCAATTGGAAGAAGCCGAACCTCCCCTGATCTCCGCCTCAGCCGCGTCGCGCCATCACCGCCACCGGCGCGGCCATGAGCGCCAGCGCCACGCAGAACACGGGCCAGTTGAAAGCCTGAGGCAGGGTCTGCGTCACGTCCAGTCCGTGGCTGAGCGCGCGCAGCGAGTCGGCCATGAACACGTACAGCGCGAGCGCGATGCCGAGCCAGGACAGGCGCCACGACAAGCGCGTCACGGGGGTCCCGGCGGGCGGAAGGGACGGACGGGTCGCGAGCGTGCCGCCCACAATCATCAGCAGCGCGATGCACATGGGCGCCAGCACGGGCCCCCACCACGGCAGCGGAATGAGAAACAGCACGTCCCAGTCGAAGAAGGATCGCGGCCAGCCGTCGATGACGCGCAGAAACACGTAATAGAAGATGTCCCACGCGCCGAAGGCGATTGCGGCGTAGCCCAACCGCGCCGCCTTCGTTCGTCCGGCCAGCCATCCGACGGCCGCCAGCATGACGAGGGTTGCCGCCTCGCGCACGAGCTCGACCTGACCCAGCACGCCCTGCATCGGCAGGGGATTCGCCTGATAGGGCTCGACCCGATCGACCAGGACGCGCAGGTAGTACACCGCCGCGGCCTCGACCCACGCCATCGCGGCAGCAAAGACGAGGACGAGCACCCAGGCCGTGCGCTCGCGCGAAAGACGCATGCTCAGACCCAGGCGGCGGCCGGCGCACCGTGCTCAGCGGGTGCCGCGAGCCGGCGGATTCGCTGCTCGACGCGATCGATGGTCGCGTCAGGCGTGGACGTGCCGGCGGTGAGGCCCACCGTGCCGGCGCCGCGGAACCACTCCGAGCGCACGTCCGCCTCGCTCTGCACGTGATGGACGCGCGGACAGTGACTTCGGCAGGTCCGCACGAGCTCGCGGGTGTTGTTGCTGTTCGCGCCGCCGATCACGACGACGACGTCGCAGCGGCTGGCCAGGTCGATCGCGGCCTGCTGTCGCTGCTTGGTCGGCAGGCAGACGGTATCGAGGAGGCGCACGTCCGATTGGGGGAACCGCCGGCGGATCAGCGCCACGAGCTGGTGCACCCGCTCGATCGGCTGCGTGGTCTGGGCGGCCACGCCCATGCGCGGATGGTACGCGAGCGCGTCCACGTCGGCCTCGTCCAGCACGACGTCGAACGCGTCGAGGTCCTCGGTCAGCCCGCGCACCTCCACGTGGGCGCGCTGGCCGATGATGACGGGGTGATAGCCGTCACGCAGCAGGGCCTTGATGGCGCGATGCGCGACGTGCACGAGCGGGCAGGTCGCCTCGACGACGTCGAGGCCGCGCGCGCGGGTGGCGGCGAGCCGCCGCTCCGAGGCGCCGTGCGCCGTCACCATGACGGCGCGCGTCTCGACGTCGGCCGGGTCGGCCGCGACGGCGATGCCCCGGGCCCGCAGGTCGGCGAGCACCGCCTCGTTGTGCACCAGGTCGCCGAGGATGGTCAGCGGCGCGGCGCCGGCGTGTTCGACGGCAAGGGCGATGGCGTCGCGGACGCCGAAGCACATGCCCAGGTGGGTGGCGCGAAGGATGTTCATGGCGCAGAGCGAGGCTTTATTGGTATCAACGTGAACTTTACGGTGCAAAGTAACATGCCCGCCGACGGGTGTCAAGGGCCGGGATCCCGCACCTGGGCTTCTGGGACGTCTGAAGCACACCATGACCGGACGAGTCGTTGCGCCCCTGCCGATGGAGTCGGGCACGTGGAAGCGCGCCAGACGATACAATAGGAGAGCGGACGGCCGCGCCGGGGCGCGGCCGCCGAAGGAGCACACGCGTGAAGGACAGCAGACTCGTGGAGGCACTTCGCCTCTCGTCGTCGCCGGTCGCCGTGAGCCTCACGAACACCAGGCCTTCAGGAGCGCTCCAGTTCAAGGAGGGTGGCTGGGGCTGCGTGGCGTCCATGCTGATCGCCGCCTCGAAAGGGCGGACGGCCGTCTTCGACCGGAAGACGTTCGGCTGTCCGGGCGGCGGGACGGGCCTGGGCTTCGGGGATCAGGTCCGAACAGTGCGCGTTCGACATCCAGAGCCTGCTCTCGACGGGCAGCCACGAGGCCGCGACGCGCCAGTGGCGCGGCTCGCGCATGGCCGAGGGCGAACGGTTCTTCAAGTCGCCCGACCAGGCGCGCCAGTGGCTCGACGAGCTGCCGTTCATGGAGGTGCCGTTCGATTACGTCGTGCTGCAGCCGCTCGAACAGACCTCTCCGGCGGCGCCGCCCGCGCTGGTCGTCTTCTTCGTCAACGCCGACCAGCTCTCGGCGCTGGTGGTCATGGCCGACTACCAGCGGGGCAGCGGCGACGCCGTCCTGGCGCGCTTCGGCGGGGCCTGCCAGTCGATCCTCTTCGGGTACGCCGAGTTCCTGCGCGACCGCCCGCGCGGAGTCATCGGCTTCTTCGACGTCGCGCAGCGCATGCACGTCGGCTCCGACGTGCTCTCCTTCACGGTCCCCTACGCGCTCTTCCTGGAGATGGAGCGGAACGTCGAGGGCAGCTTCCTCGAGATGGAGGACTGGCGGCAGCTGCAGGCCCGGCAGGGAAGCGCCTGACCGCCGCGCGCACGCCGGCGACCCCGAGGCGCTCGAGGTCGCATCCAGAAGCCACTCTACGCGACCGTGGACCGGCTGGAGGGCAAGGGCCTCGTCACTTCCCGTCCCGGCGATCCGGCGCCCGGCCGGGGTCGTGCGCCGCGAACGTCGCGGCCGCGCTCGCTGCGTGTCTCGGGCCGGCGCTCCGGGCCGCGCGGCTGGACCCGTCCGAGTCCTTGAGGGCGGAGTAGATTCTGGATTTCCTGTCCGTGAGGTGCTCAGCGCGCCCTGCGCGTGATGGACGCGGGAACTGCCGGCGCGGAAATCATGTCGAAGCGGGTCGCGAGCTCGGCCCGCTCCGCACGACTGCCGCCCCGGGCCGCCAGCCGCTGCATTTCCTCGAGAAACTGCTCGAAGCCAGCGGGATGGTGCACGACGAGCATGGTGGCGTTGGCATGGCCCGCATTGTGGAAGCCGTGGATCGTTCCGCGCGGGACGAACGCGAAGGTTCTGCTCCGGACGGTGCGCTCCTCGTCTCCGATGCGCAAGACCAGCTCGCCCTCGAGGACGTAGAAGAGCTCGTCCCGTTTGCGGTGGTAGTGCGGCCCTGCCCCCACCGCCCCAGGCGGCACGTGTCCTTCCCACACGGTGCAGAGGCCGCCGGTTTCCGCCGCTGAGACCTTGACGGTCACACCCGTCCCAGCCAATCCGACAGCAATGAACCGCCCTTCGCCCTGTTCCACCACCACGGCTCTCATAGCCCCCCTTGCTCCCGGCCCCGGGAGCGCATCGCACGTCGGCCGGACGCCGAGCTCGTGTCGCTACGGCGCCGGCGTGAGGCCATGGCGACGCATGATCTCGACCATCCTGGTTCGGTCGGGCGGTCCGCCGGCCGCCGCGTTGATGACCTCGGCGGACTCCCGGAAATAGAGCGGCCCGATGGCCGCGGGCGTGATGGCGCACAGGGCCCTGGCGCCCTGGCTTCCGTTGTTGTCGAACCGGTGAACGGCGCCGCGCGGTATGCAGAGGGCCTGGCCCGGCCCGACGTCGATGCGCGTGCCGTTCACCGTCCAGGTCAACACCCCTTCGATGCCGTAGATGGTCTCCTCGTAGCGATCGTGGCTGTGCGCGGGCGCCATCAGCTTTTGCGCGGCCGGGACGGCCAGCTCGAACAGAGCGACGCTGCCGCTCGCGTCGTCTCCCGTGATCAGGAATCGCACGCCGAGTGGGCCGAGACGGATGATCTCGTCGGAGGGGTTGACGCGCGGGGTATCGGAAGCTGCCGACATGGTCGTCTCCGTGTGGTAAAGTGAGTTTACTCCCGATAAGGTAAACTTAATTTACCATGATGTCAAGGTCCTCCCGGTCGCCCCGTCTGCCCGCCGCGCCCGAGATGTTGATCGGAGCCCTGCTTCGGGTTCCGGCCCAGGCCATCCACCGTCGCCTGGTCAAGGAGCTCAACGCCGCCGGTTTCGACGATCTGCGGCTGCCGCACATGGCCGTCCTCCAGTTTCCAGGTCCGGATGGAGTCCGCCCTTCGGTGCTCGCCGAGCGCGCAGGCATGAGCAAGCAGGCCATGAACCAGCTGCTGCGGAGTCTCGAGGCTCTGGGATATCTCGCGCGATCCGACGTTCCCGGCGAGGGGCGCGCGCGCATCGTCCGCCTGACGAAGCGAGGACGCGCCGCCTACGCGAGGATTCACGACATCCTGCGCGACATCGAGCGTGAATGGGTGGCCGAGCTGGGGCCCAGGCCATTCGCCGATCTGAAGGCGCTTCTCACTCGCGTCTGGGACAGCCCCTTGGTGGCGTAGGCCGTCAGAGAGCCGCCCGACCTCGCGCCCGTGTAAGACCCCGAGGCCGAGGCCGAGCGCGAAACAGCTCCGCGGTGTCTTCCGGCCGGGCGGCCCCGTCTGATAGGCTGGAGTCATCAGGGCATCACGGACCGGTCCATGGCACATCCGCACCAGCACCCGCACGCCGCGCTCGGCTCCGAGCCGGGTTATCGCTACTCGCAGGCCCCGCGCCGGGTCTACTGGGAGCTGACCCGCGCCTGCGGGCTCGCCTGCCAGCACTGCCGGGCCGGCGCGATCAAGGAGCGCTCGCCCGACGAGCTGTCGCGCGACGAGGTGTTCGGCGTGCTCCGCGCGCTCGCCAAGGCGGAGCCCGCCCCGGTGGTCGTGCTGACCGGCGGCGACCCGCTCGAGCGCCCGGACTTCTTCGAGATCATGGACTTCGCCCGGAGCCTCAAGCTGCACGTGGACGTGGCGCCGAGCGTGACGCCGAAGCTGACGCGCGAGGCGGTCTTCGCGCTGCGGGACCACGGCGCCGGCGCCATGTCGCTCAGCCTCGACGGGTCGAACGCCGGGCGGCACGACGCCCTGCGCGGGATCCCCGGCTGCTTCGACCGCACGCTCGAGGCGGCCGCCTACGTCGCCGAGGCCGGGATCCCGATGCAGGTGAACACGCTCGTGACCGCCGACACGCTCGACGACATGCCGGCGATCCACGCGCGCGTCGAGGGCATGCACGCCCGCCGCTGGAGCCTGTTCTTCCTGGTGACGACGGGGCGGGGCGAGCTGCTGCCGCAGATCGAGCCCGCGCAGGCCGAGGAACTGTTCGAGTGGCTGATCGAGATGGGCCCGCGGTCGAGCTTCGTCATCGCCACGACCGAGGCGCCGCAGTTCCGCCGCGTGCTCGCCAAGAAGCAGCCCGCCGGGCGCCCGCCGCGCGTGCCCGGCGCGGGCATGCGCGACGGCAACGGCATCATGTTCCTCTCGCACCGCGGCGACATCATGCCCTCGGGCTTCCTGCCCCTGAGCGCCGGCTCCGTCCGCGACCAGGACCCGCTCGTCGTCTACCGCGAGTCGAAGCTGTTCACGAGCCTGCGTGACACGTCGAGGTTCGGTGGGCGGTGCGGCCGGTGCGACGTGAAGGACCTGTGCGGCGGGTCGCGCGGGCGCGCGTACGTGGCCACCGGCGACCCGCTGGCCGAAGACCCGCTGTGCCTGTACGAGCCGCCGGCGTGAGCCGCTGATCCCCCGTCGCCTTTTCCTCCGGTCTCGGGTATGCTCGCCGCACTCCAGGAGGTGCCGGTGAGATCGTCCACGACCACGGTGGCGGCGCTCGGGGCGCTGTCGTGCGCGCTGGCCTGCGGCCAGCTGCCGCAGGAGGCGAAGGACGCGGCGGCCGCGCCCGGCGCCGCCCGGCCCACGCTCGCGAGCTACTTCGATCAGACGGGCCGTACCGACGTGCTCGGCGGCGGCGCGCGGATGATCCCCATCCAGACGCCCAAGGGCACGTTCAGCGTCTGGACCAAGCGCACGGGCAACAACCCCCGCGTCAAGGTTCTCCTTCTGCACGGCGGGCCGGCGATGACGCACGAGTACTTCGAGGCGTTCGACAGCTGGTTCCCCGGCGCCGGCATCGAGTTCTACTACTACGACCAGCTCGGATCCTTCTACAGCGACCATCCCGAAGACGACGACTTGTGGACCGTGCCGCGGTTCGTGGAGGAAGTGGAGCAGGTCCGCCAGGCGCTCGGCCTGGACAAAGACAATTTCTACCTGCTCGGCCACTCGTGGGGCGGCATCCTGGCCATGGAGTACGCGCTGAAGTACCAGGCGCACCTCAAGGGCCTGATCGTCTCCAACATGATGGCCAGCGCGCCGGCCTACGACACCTACGCCCACAAGGTGCTGATGCCGCAGATGGACCAGAAGGCGCTGGCCGAGATCCTCGACCTCGAGCGGCGGGGCCGCACCGGCCAGCCGCGCTACATGGAGCTGCTCATGCCGAACTACTACGAGCAGCACATCCTGCGGATGCCCGCCGACCAGTGGCCCGATCCGGTCCAGCGCGCCGTCGCGCACCTCAACGAGCACATCTACGCGCTGATGCAGGGGCCGAGCGAGATGGGGCTGAGCGGACGCCTGTCGTCCTGGGACCGGAGCCAGGACCTTGGCCGCCTCGCGGTGCCGACGCTGACCGTCGGCGCCCGCTACGACACGATGGACCCGGAGTACATGAAGTGGATGGCGGGGCAGGTGCAGCACGGCCGCTACCTGTACTGCCCGAACGGCAGCCACCTCGACATGTACGACGACCAGCCGACCTACATGCGCGGCGTGATCCAGTTCATCCAGGACGTCGATACCGGCGCGTTCCCGAAACCGCCTGCGTGACGCCATGTCGACGGACGCGTTCTGGAAGCACTTCTACGAGATCTACGAGGCGCTGCCCCGCCAGGGGCCCGGCGACCGTGAGAGCACCGAGCGGGCGCTGCGCCTGCTGCCGCCCCTGACGCGGGGCCACCGCATGCTCGACATCGGCTGCGGCACGGGGGCCCAGACTCTCGATCTGGCGCGGGCGACCGGCGCGCGGATCGTCGCCGTCGACAACCATGCGCCGTTCGTGTCCCAGCTCCGGCGTCGGGCCGCCGAGCTCGGCCTCGCGGAGCGCATCGACGCGCGGGCCGGCAACATGAACGACCTGCGTTTCCCCGACGGTTCGTTCGACGTCATCTGGTCCGAGGGATCCATCTTCATCATCGGGTTCGCGAAGGGGCTGGCCGCGTGGCGCCGCCTGCTCGCGCCGGGCGGGCACCTGGTCGTCTCCGAGTTCTGCTGGTTCCAGGACGATCCGCCGGCCGAGCTGCAGGAGCTCCTGCGGGACGGGTGCACGGACGTCGGCGACGTGGCGGCCAGGCGCGCGGCGGTCGGCGCCGCCGGCTACCGTCTCCTGGGCGACTTCGTGCTGCCCGACAAAGGCTGGTGGGAGAACTACTACGTGCCGCTCCGCGAGAGCCTCGCGCGCTTTCGCGCCGCGCACGCCGGCGACGCCGAGGCGCTCGAGGTCGCCGCGATGAGCGAGCACGAGATCGAGATGTACCGGAAGCACCCCGGCGCGTTCGGCTACGTCTTCTTCGTGATGCGGCGGGACGAGACGACCGGCTGATCACCGGGGCGTGCGACGAAGCTGGAAGTTCAACGTCGGCGGGTTGCCCCCTGGCGCGCCCATCGGCGAATCCACGCGGTACGTGAGGGTCTCGCTTGCGTAGCCGCGCAGGATCTCGACCCTGGCGTCCGGAATCGGCTCCGCGCTGTCGGCGTCGGACACGAACCCGCTGACGAGGCAGACGATCCGCGCGGTCTGGCCGGGGTCGACGAGCACGGACCAGCTGACGTCACTTCGCAGCGCTCCGAACGCCGCCGAGACGGCCACCTCGCCGCGCGCCTTCGGCGTGAGCACGCCGGGCGACGCGAACTCGGCGACCGCCGGGTCGGACGTGGCCCACGTCGCGAGCGACGTCACATCCCGATGTCACCTCCCGCCATGGATGCCTCCTGCGGGTCGAACCCGGCTACTTCAGGCGGCGGGTGGCCTTGCGCACGCCGAGCCCGTACACGATCTGCCAGACGCCGAGCCCGGCAATCAGGACGCCGACGCCCATGATGCCCAGGCGAAACACGCCGTGCATGTTGAAGCCCAGGAACGCGAAGACGCCGCCGGTGACGAGCTGGAAGGCGCCGCTCGAGAGATAGACGCCCGGCTGCTTGCCGAGCACGGCCTGGCTCGCCGGCGCGAGCTGGACGTTCCGCTCGATGAGCTGGGTGATGTTGCGCACCTGCTCCTCGCAGCGGTCACGGCACGCGAGCCCGCCGCCGACGTCCACGGCGCACGACGCGCACAGCCCCTTGTTGCACGCCTTGCACGATCCGACCGCGTCCGCCTCGCGATGATAGAAGCACTTCACGCGACCTCCCGGTTGGCGGGATGAGACCAAGGTCAACGAACAGGACCTGCTGCTGCTGGAGCGACGGGGCGGACGAGATCAGGTGTCGAGCTCGTCACGGGTCAGCGAGTAGTCGATTCCATACAGCGCGCTGAGCACGTTCCCGGCGCCGTGGCGCTGCAGCTCCGCGCCGGCGAGGTCGGCCGTCATCAGGGCCGACATGGCCTCCTGATCGTACCCGGTGACGAGGAGCGCCCAGCGGACGGCGGCGTCGGCACCCCGGATACGCTGCTCGTTCGTCATCGGGGGCCTCGCGGCGCCCTCGAGCAGGTGCGCGCTGCCGACGCCGGGCCGTGAGGTGAGCCGCGGGAGGGTCTCCCGCAGCAGCCACGCGCGGAGGGACGCTTCCGCGCCGGCGTCCGGCTCGAAGCGGATCAGCAGGCCGAGACGGCCGAGCCCCAGGCCGGAGCTGCCGGTCACCGAGCAGAAGCCCCGGTTCATGCCCCGGTAGTGGGGCATCATCTTCGACGTCCACGGGCTCGGGTTGTTCAGCCGCTCGAGGTACGGCGCGGACGTGAGGATCGACAGCTCGTCGACCTCGTACATCACGAAGTACCTTGGCTGCCCCTGCACCGCCACCCATCGCGTCGCGCGGACGAAGCCAGGGATGGAGAGCCGCTCCGCGAAGTGCTCGTGTGTGTGCCAGTCGTCGTGCTCGGGGATCGCGCCCGGGACGACGTCGAACGACAGCAGCATGGCGGCTCGGCCGATCAGGGGCATGGGGGCTCCGTGGCGGGCGAGGGGGCGTGGCTTCAGCCGCGGCGGGAGATGCGCCGCAGCGCGCTCGCGTGGCGCGATGATAGCACGGCGCTTCGGGCGACCTGATTGGAGGCCCGTCCGGACGGCGATGCTCGGCGGGGCCGGCCGACGGGACCATTCACTCGAAGGCCGCAAGCAGACC
Organism: uncultured Acidobacteriota bacterium; assembly: GCA_963812185.1. GTDB lineage: Bacteria > Acidobacteriota > Vicinamibacteria > Vicinamibacterales > JAHECP01 > JAHECP01. The sequence continues at coordinate 1,826,199 of CAWEUE010000003.1, read as the reverse complement.
TCAATCAGCCACCACGATGTGGATCGTGTTGAGGCAGTAGAACAGCCTCGAGTCGAACGCCCCGCCGCTGACCCGCTCGAACAGGGCGACGCTCGTGGTGGCGATCACGCGGACCGGCCCGTGCGGCCGGCCGAGGGCCCGGTCGCGGTTCAGCTGCGCGGTGAGGTAGGTCTGTTGCGACGGCGTCAGCCGGTCGACATCCCGCAGGAGCACCGTGCGCGCTTCCGGCGCAGCGCCGTCCAGGGCTTCCGGGAGCGCCCGGGACGGGAGACCGTCCCGGGCGCATTCCACGACGACAAATGACGCCGGCTCCGGCCGGCTGTCGTGCACGCGCCTGGCGATTGCCGCGGCGCGCTCACGGTCACCGGAGATGAGCACGGTGGCTCCCGTCCGGACCGCGCAGTCGATGTCGCGGGCCGCCTCGCCCGCCGGCGCCCGAAGGGGCTCGTGGCTCTCCGTGAGGTGGTTTGAGCTGCCTGCGCCCAACATAGGGTTCCTCCGCCGGTTTCTGGCTCTCGATTGAGTTCACCAGTGAAATTACGGCGGACAACGGCCGGCCGCAATGAGCGGCGGATTTGAACGGGGCGATGGGTGAGTGAGACCGCAAGTCCCTGGCGGCTCAATCAGATCGCCAGAAACATGAGCGTCGCGGCGGCTCGTGATACGCTCAGATGAGCCCCATGCGCACTTCCATCGGTCGCGGTTTTCGCTTCGGCGTCTTCGAGCTCGATCTCGAACAGGGCCAGCTGCGCCGGGACGGGCTGGTGGTGAAGCTCCCACCTCAGCCGTTCAAGCTGCTGACCATCCTCGTGCAGCGCTCCGGCGCAGTCGTGGGTCGCAAGGAGATCCAGGCGGTGCTGTGGGACACCGACACGTTCGTCGACTTCAACCAAGGGGTGAATTTCGCGATCAGGCAGATCCGGGAAGCCCTGGGAGACAGCGCGGACAACCCGCGCTGGATTCAGACGCTGCCGCGGCGCGGCTACCGGTTCCTGGGGCCGGCCGAGCCGCTCGGTGGGTCGGCCGGCGTCGATTCCGGCCCGCAGCGGCGCACGGCCACCGACGTGCGCCTGCAGTTCGCGCTCTGGGCGAACATCGCGGAACTCCGGCTCTCCCAGGTCCGGCGTCAGCGCTCGCTGAGGATCATCGCGATCGTGGCGCTGGTGGTGATCGCCGTGCTCGTCCTCGCCCTGGTCACCGCCCGGATGCGCTGACGCCGCCCGGCGCAGCCGACGCGGGTGTTCCGGTTGCCGGGGCGTCCGGGTCGTGCCGGTCCTCCGCTCCCTGGTTCGACTTCGGCTCGGGCATGAGCGTGACCTTCACGTAGTTGTTCGTGTCGAGATACGTCTGCGCGGCCTGCTGGATCTCGTCGCCCGTCAGTGCGGCGATCCGGTCCGGCAGCTTCGTGACTTCCCCCACGTCCGCGCCGTCGCCGTCCTCGTAGCGGCGCGCGATCCGGTTGAGCAGGTAGCGGTTGTCCTGGCTGTTCTTCTCGTAGTCCCGCAGCAGCCCCTCGCGGATCAGGCCCATCTGTCCCGACGAATACCGCGCGGCCTTGAGGCGCGCGATCTCGTCGAAGACCCGCTGGACGAGCGCCGACGTGCGCGCGGGGTCGCAGGTCCAGTCGATCCGCACCTGGTAGCGCGGCGTGGGGTACTTCCGCGCGGACGGCGTCGCGGTGATGCTGTACGTCCCGCCGAGGTCCTGCCGGATCGCCTCGAGCAGCCTCGACTGCAGGATCAGTGTCATCGTCCGCAGCGCCAGGCGGTGCGCGTCGTCGTACTGGAAGGGCCCGCTGAAGACGATCGCGACCTCGCTCTTCGGCGCGATGCCCTTCTGCACCGGCCGGTCCACGATGCCCCTGGGCGGGACGATCCCGAGGTCGCGCCAGGTCTCGTGCGTGCTCGTGGACGGCAGGCTGGCAAGGTAGGTCTCGACGAGCGGCCTGATGCTCTCGGGCGTGAAGCTGCCGACGAAGACGAACGTGAAGTTTCCGGCGTCGACGAAGCGCGCCTTGTAGAACGCCAGCGACTTCGCGAGGTCCCACTGGGCCACGGTGGCGGGCGTCTCGGGCTGCCGCCGCGGGCTGCCCTGGCTGAGGATGGCGTCGATCGCCTGGTTGAACACGACGTCCGGGCTGGCCAGCTGGTTCGCGAGCAGCCCCTTCGCCTGCGCCACCATGGCGTCGAACGCGACCGGGTCGGCGCGCGGCGCGGTGAACCGCAGGTAGAGCAGCTGGAACATCGTCTCGAGGTCCTGCGGCGTGCTGCCGCCCTGCATCCCCTCGTCCAGCTCGTCGATGAAGGGCGACACGGCCAGGGCCTTGCCGGCGAGGACCTTGTCGAGCGCCACGGCGTTGAACCGCCCGACGCCGCCCGCGGCGACGATGGCGTCGGCCACGCGCGCGGGGATGACGTCGTCATCTCCGGCGAGCGACGTGCCGCCCGGCGCGAAGGCCCGGAACAGGATCTGGTCCTCCCGGAGCCTGGTCGGCACGAGCACGACCCGGGCGCCGTTCGACAGCGTCCACTCGGTGACGCCGGCCTCGGGGCGGAGCGTGGTCTTCACGATCGTGCCGGGCGCGGGCGGCGCGTCCATGAGCTTCTGTCCGGCCTCGGCGTCCACGTAGGGCCGGAGCGTCTTCGCCGAGGCGTCCTTCACGACCGCCGCCAGCCGCGCCTCGTCGGGCAGCACGACGCCGGCCGCGTCGGGCGCGGACACGACGACCAGGCGGTTGTCGGCGGGGAACCAGTCGGCGGCCAGCGCGTTCAGGTCCTTCAGGGTGGTCTCCGGCAGGAACCGCCGGTGGAACGCGAGCTCCTGCCAGATCGTGGGCAGCGCCTCGTCCTCGAGGAAGTTGCGCGTGTACTCGTCGGCGCGGCTGGACGACTCGCGGTCCGGGCTCTCGTTCACGGTGCGCTCGTAGTCGCGCATCATCGCCTGCTTGGCGCGGGCGAGCTCGGTCGCGGTGAAGCCGAAGCGGGCGACCCGATCGAGCTCGGTCACGAGCGCCTCGAGCCCGCGCGGGACGCCGCTGTCGGAGACGAGCGCCTGGAGGATCGCCTCGTCCTTCGTCCGCGGCGACGGGAAGAGCCCGCGGCCGGCGGCGGCGTCGAGGAACGGCGGGTTCGCCTCCTGGCTGCGCTCGTCGAGCCGGGCGCCGAGCATGTTGCCGAACAGCTGGTCGAGCATGATGTCGCGATAGCCGCCGACCGACCCCTGGTTGCGCGCCGGACGGAGGTCGGTGAGCTGCACGACGGTCCGCGTCGTCTCCTTGTCGGTGACGATGGTGTAGCGCGTGTCGGGATGGTCGGGTACGTCGTACACGGGCCGCTCCCGCTCGGGGAAGGGCGGCGTCAGCGACGAGAAGTGCGCCTTGATCATCTGCACGACGGCGTCGCGATCGATGTCGCCCACCACGATGACGGCCATCAGGTCCGGGCGGTACCAGTCGCGGTAGAAGCGCACGAGCTGGTCGCGCTGCACGTGCTCGATCACGTCCGGGTCGCCGATCGGCGGCCGGTCCGCGTAGCGCGACCCCGCGAGCTGCACGCGGCGGATCTTGTCGTCGGTCCGCTCGCCCGCGCCGAGGTGCATGCGCCATTCCGACAGGACGATGCCGCGCTCCTGGTCGATGCCGCTCTGGTCGAACGTGGCGCCGTGCGCCCAGTCCTGGAGGACGAGCAGCGCCTTGTCGAGCACGCCGGGCCGGTCGGTCGGCACGCGCAGCGAGTACCTGCGTGTCGTCGTAGCTCGTCACCGCGTTCGCGTCGGGGCCGATGCTCAGGCCGAGCGAGCCGAGGAAGTCGCCGATGCTGCGCCCCGGAAAGTGCGTGGTGCCCTCGAACTCCATGTGCTCGACGAAGTGCGCCACCCCGCGCTGGTCGTCGTCTTCGAGGACCGAGCCGGCCTTGACGACCAGCCGCAGCTCGGCGCGGCGGGCGGGCTTGCCGTTCGGGCGCACGTAGTAGCGCAGGCCGTTGGGCAGCGTGCCGACGACGACCTCGGGGTCCACCGGCATCGAGTCGGACAGGGCGTAGGCGGCGACCGACGCCGCCGACGTCTCCCGCCCGGGAGGCACGGTCTGGGCCGAGGCCGTCGGCGCGGTGGCGAGCAGCACGGCGAGCACGACGCCCATGGCGGCGCGGAGACGGAAAAGGTTCATACGTCCATTCTAGCGGAGGCGGGCCCCCGGGACCGCTCCCGGCGTGCCAGCGCGGCCGTTTCGCGGTACAACTAAGGAGGTCATGGCCGAATCGCTCGCCGATTTCCTTTCCGAGGCCTCCTGGGACCCGTCCAGCGAGGTGCTCCTCGACCGCTTCCTCCGGTACACGGCCGGCCGGCGCCTGACGCTGTACCCCGCCCAGGAGGAGGCGATTCTCGAGCTGCTCGAGGGCCGGAACGTCATTCTGAACACGCCGACCGGCTCGGGCAAGTCGCTCGTGGCCTCGGCGATGCTGTTCGCGGCGCTCGCACGCGGCCAGCGCGCCGTCTACACGTGCCCGATCAAGGCGCTGGTCAACGAGAAGTGGATGAACCTCTGCCGCGAGTTCGGCCCCGAGCACGTGGGCCTCTCGACGGGCGACGCGTCGGTCAACCGCGACGCGCCGATCCTCTGCTGCACGGCCGAGATGCTCGCCAACATCGCGCTGCGCGAGGGCGCCGGCGCCACGATCGACGATGTGGTGATGGACGAGTTCCACTACTACGCGGACCGCGACCGCGGCGTGGCCTGGCAGGTGCCGCTGCTCATGATGCCGCAGACGCGGTTCCTCCTGATGTCGGCCACGCTCGGCGACACGCGGGTTTTCGAGGAGGCGCTCACGCGCCTCACGGGGCTCGAGACGGTCACCGTGAAGTCGGCCGATCGTCCGGTGCCGCTCGAGTACGCCTACTCGGAGATCCCGCTCGCGCACGCGATCGAGCAGCTGGTGGAGGAGGGCCGGACGCCGGCCTACGTCGTCCACTTCACGCAGAAGGACGCGGCCGCGAGCGCGCAGGACTTCACCAGCCTCAAGATCTGCAGCCGGGAGCAGAAGGCCGAGATCGCGTCGCGCATCGAGAGCTTCGTGTTCAGCAGCCCCTACGGCGGCGACATCCGCCGGTGGCTCAAGCACGGCATCGGGCTGCACCACGCCGGGCTGCTCCCGAAGTACCGCGTGCTCGTCGAGCAGCTCGCGCAGGCCGGGCTGCTGAAGGTGATCTGCGGCACCGACACGCTCGGCGCGGGCATCAACGTGCCGATCCGCACGGTGCTCTTCACGCGGCTGTGCAAGTACGACGGGCAGAAGACGGCGCACCTGACCGCCCGCGAGTTCCACCAGATCGCGGGGCGCGCGGGCCGCAAGGGCTTCGACGACCGCGGCTTCGTCGTCGTGCAGGCGCCCGAGCACGAGATCGAGAACCTCAGGCTGAAGGAGAAGGCGGCGCGCGACGGCCGGAAGGTGGTGCGGAGGAAGCCGCAGGCGCACAACTTCGTCAACTGGGACGTGAACACGTTCAAGCGGCTGATGAACGCGCCGCCCGAGCCGCTCGTGTCGCGGTTCCAGGTGACCCACGGGATGCTGCTGAACGTGTTGAGCCGCCAGGACGACGGCTGCCGCGCGATGCAACGGCTGATCAGGGAGTGCCACGAGCCGGAGGCGGCGAAGCCGCCGCTCCGGCGGCGCGGGTGGCAGTTGTTCCGATCGCTCGTCGCGCGCGGCATCGTGGAGATCGTGCCGAGGACGGAGGCGGGCGCGAAGGTGCGCGTCAACGTCGACCTGCAGGACGACTTCTCGATGGACCAGACGCTGTCGCTGTACCTGCTCGAGACGCTGCCGCGGCTGGACCCGGAGGCGCCGGACTACGCGCTCGACGTGCTCACGCTGGTGGAGTCGATCCTCGAGAACCCGGAGGTCATCCTGCGCCGGCAACTCGACCGCATCAAGGACCGCGCGGTCGCGCAGATGAAGGCCGACCGCGTGGAGTACGAGCAGCGGATGGAGGAGCTCGAGAAGCTCGAGTACCCGAAGCCGCTGCGCGACTTCGTCTACGAGACCTTCAACGCGTTCGCCGACCGGCACCCGTGGGTGGGCGAGGAGAACATCCGCCCGAAGTCGATCGCGCGCGAGATGTTCGAGAACTTCCGCTCCTTCGCCGAGTACGTGCTCGACTACGGGCTGCAGCGGTCCGAGGGCCTGCTGCTGCGGCACCTCGACCGCGTCTACAAGGTGCTCGGCCAGACGGTGCCGGACGGGCTGAAGACCGACGAGGTGGTCGAGATGGAGGAATACCTGCGGGCGGTGCTCCGGCAGGTGGACTCCAGCCTGGAGGAGGAGTGGGAGCGGATGCGCGACCCGGACTACCAGCCGCTCGCGCCCGCGGCCGGACGCGGGGAGGCGCTGCGGCCGCCCGGCGCCGAGACGCTGCCGCCGGACGTCACGCGCGACCAGAAGGCGTTCACGGCCGCCGTCCGGACGCGCGTCTTCATGTTCCTGCGCGCGTGGGCCATCGGCGACCACGCGGCGGCGCTCGAGGCGATCGACGCGATCCGAGTCGGAGCGAAGCCGGCGTAGAGCCGTGGACGCCGGATCGGCTGAAGGCGGCGTTCGACGGGTACCGCGTCGAGCACGAGCGCGTGCGCTTCGACCCCGAGGCGCGCAACGCCCGGCACACGCACGTCGAGCCGTCGGCCGACCGCCGCGCCTGGCGCGTGCAGCAGGTGCTGATCGACTCCGCGGGCCTCAACGACTGGATGGTGGACCTGGACGTGGACCTGGAGGCGTCGCGCGAGGCGGACCGGCCGGTGGTGCACCTGCGGAGCCTTGGGCCGATCGCGTAACGGCGCAGGGCTGACCTGTCCGCCGTAGCCCAGGCGAAGGCGGAAGCCCTGCGCTACGTACCGGACGGTACGTAGCGCACACCTTCAGGTGTGCGCAGACCCAGTTGGCGAGCTCGATCGCGGCGAGATCGAGCACCTGGGCCGCATGGGATCACCTCTACGTGACCCAGCCCCCGACGCGCACCATCTTGCGCTCGGCGGGTGAGTACTGCCAGCAGGCGGCGGTCGTGTTGTTCGTGAACCCGCACACGACCGTGGTGCTCCAGCGCGGCTCGATCCGTCCCTCGATCGTTTCGGACTCGGCGATGCCCGTGCTCAGCTTCGCGGCGTCGGCGGGCGTGTAGCAGGCGAGATCCGGCGCGGCTTCGTAGGCCGCCAGCTCGGTCGTGGTTCCGTCCTGCCGCAGGATCAGGTAGTGCGCGCCGGTGGCGACGGCGAACCGCGCGGCGCCGTCCGGCTCGATGCCGCCCTGGCACCAGGCGCCGACGGGCGAGGGCAGGCCCGCCTTCGCCGCGAGTTGCGCGAGCTCGGGCGGCGGGGCCTGCGCCGGCGTGGTGGCGGCCGCCAGCGCAACGAGACACGCCGTGAGGAGGAGCCTCATCGCTCAGGCGGACGGGCGCAGGATGTCCACGATGGGGAAGCGCTCGACGCGGGGCGGCTCCGTGAGCTCGTAGGCCGCCGCGATGGTCTTCCGCAGATCGGACTCGAGATACTTCGCCAGGGACTCCTCCGAATCCCAGAGGTAGATGCCGGACCACCCGTCGTTGGTCTCGTCGTAGGCGTAGTACTTCTGGATCAGTCCCGGAAGTTCGCGGAACTTCGGCTGGCGCTCCCTGGTGCGCCGCAGGAACTCCTCGCGCGACAGCTTCGTCTTCAGCCCCCTGACGATCAACATGATGCGGGGTTGGACGGCGGCCATTCAGCGTCCTCCTTCGATGCGTCGGGCAACGCGCCTGTTCTCTACGGACGGGCGGGATGATAACACGCGGCCGGAGGCAGCCGGTCGGGCGCGGTCGCGCCACACTCGGCGCGTCAGCGCCGCACCGCCTGGCTGGGGATGCCGTCCCAGTAGACGGTGGCCTCGGGCGCCGGGCCGGGGCCCGCGGGAAACGTGACGCGGATCCAGTCGGGCCTGCCGTCCGAGAGAAACTCTCCGCTTCCCTGCGACAGCAGCGCGTCGCGGTAGATCACCGCCGCGTTCCCGACGGCATCCGGCTCACGCATGATCACGGCGATGCCGTCGTCGTCGGGCACGATGTCGAACCACAATGATCCGGCGTCGTAGGTTCCGACATACCGTGCCCGCTCCTCGCCGGAGACCGGCAGCCGGAGCCGTGCGGGTTCCTCGACGCCGAAGAGCGCCCGGGCAATCCGCGGCTCGAGCCCCTCCATGATCCAGGCCCGGTCGAGGTTGGTCATGACGGCGATCGTCAGATCCTCCTCAGGATATCGCGCCAGGCCGGCGTGAAAGCCGAGAACGACGCCGGTATGCACCAGTCTGCGCCGCCCCTCGAGTGTCGTCAGCCCGAAGCCGAAGCCGTACGGCCACGAGCGTCCATCCGACAGCCGGGCGGGGGAGGTCATCCGAGCGTAGCTCTCCGGCGAGACGACGAGGCCGTGCCCCAGCGCCCAGCCCCAGCGCGCGAGATCGACCGCCGTCGTCCACGCCGACCCGAGGTTGGGCTCCCAGGCCTCCTCGAATCCGCCGGCGGCGAGGCGGTATCCGTGGGCGACGTCCGGATCGTCGCCGGAGGGGCGTGGAGTCCATTCGGCATGAAACGCCGCGAGCCCCGCGGCCGCGGCCAGCTCCTGGATCGCGTCGTAGTAGGTCCGGCCGGTCAACCCGGCGATCACGTAGCACAGCAGGTCGTAGTTCGGCTGGCTGTAGGACCACCGCTGGCGCGGCGGATAGTACAGCGGCTGCCCGACGAAGGAGCCGATGTCCTCACTGGAATCGAAGCCGGCTCCGACCTGGAGGTCCCGAATCGGGCCCCACTGATTCGCACCGGTCCCCGGCTCGGTCTGGCCGTGCGGTCCGGCGGCCAGGGTGTTCAGCGCTTGCAGGCCCGAGACCTGGTGCAGCATGTCCCCGATCGTGATCGTGCGGCCGCTGGTGTCCAGCCTGGGCAGGTATTTCGTGATCGGATCGTCGAGAGTGAGCTGGCCCTGTTCGACGAGGCGCATCACCGCGGCGGCCGTGAACTGCTTCTCGATCGATCCGATCGGAAAGAGCGTCTTCGACGTGACGGGCCGCTGGCGCTCGGCATCGGCCCAGCCGTAGCCCTTCGCGAAGACGACGTCGGGGCCCTTCAGCACCGCGACGGACAATCCGGGCAGCTGCCGCTCTTCCCGGAAGCGGCCGATCGCCTCGTCGAGCGCCTGCCAGTCCGTTCCGCGGAGGTTCGAAGATGTCTCGTGTCCGCGCCCGCAGCCGGCGCCCGACGCAGCGATCACCAGGACCCCAATTGCCAGCGCGTTCTTCATTCGACGACCTCGAGACCGTCTCTCCGACAACCGACCTGCCGGCGGGACGGGCACGCAACCGAAGACCGTCTGATAGAAGTGGGTCAACCACCCACAGCCGATGGACGGCGACCTCAGCGCCGGACCTCCACCAGCTCCACCTCGAAGAACAGGAGCGCCTGCGGCGGGATCTTCCCGGGCAGCCCCTGCTCACGATACCCCAGGTGGGGCGGCACCGTGATCCGCCGCCGTCCGCCCACCCGCATCCCCTCGACGCCGTACTCGAGGCCCGCGATGGCCACCCGCTCTCCGATGGTGAATGTGTAGGTCTCGTCCTCCATGAACACGTCGCCGCGGCGCAGCGTGCCGCGCAGGCGGACGACGACGGTGGCGCCGCGGGCGGCGAGGTCGCCCGTGCCGGGGACGTCCGATTCGATGTCCACGCCGTGGGGCACGGGCTGCGCCTCCTCGATGCCTACGCGGCCGACCACCGCGCGCCGTGGGCCGATGCCATGGTCATGCCCTCCGTGTCGGTCTCGTCGCGCGCTTCGGCCTCGCGCCACGACGGGCGCGCGGTGTGATGACGGCGTCCGCCTCGATCTCGACCAGCATGGCCGGGTCGATCAGCGCGCGGACTTCAACCATCGCGGTGGCGGGCCGGACGTCGGCAAAGAGCTCCCCGTGCGCGCGGCCGACGCTCTCCCAGTCACGGGCGATGTCGACTACGTACATGCGCGTCCGGACCACGTCCTCGAGCTTCGCGCCTGCCCTCGCCAGGGCGGCGGCGATGTTCTCGAGCGCCTGCCGGGCCTGCGCGTACGCGTCGCCGGGCCCGACGATGACGCCGCCGGGTCCGGTGGCCGTGGTGCCCGACACCCACACCTGGCGTCCCACGCGCACCGCCCGCGAATAGCCCACGATGGGTTCCCAGGTCGTGCCGCTGGAGTAGGTCTCGCGTTCCGTGGTTCGTCGCATGGCTCATTATCCGCCAGGCGGCTCCCGCATCTTGTCAGAGGGAGCCAAGAACGCCGACGCCGATGAACAGCCAGCCGAACCTGACGGGATGGGACGGAGCCGTCAGCGCCCCACACCAGCGGCGGCGCGGCCGGCCAGGCGTCCGGCCGGCCCAGGCTCGCTTTCCTCACCGACCTCCAGGACGATCTTCCCGGCCTCATCAAATCGGATCAGGGTGATCCCCTCCCCAATGATGTTCCTGGTTGGTGGCGGCCTGTCCGGGTCCCGGAGGCGCCGCATCCCGTGCCCGGAAGCTCCAGAGCAGGACCACCCTGTCTCCATCGACAAGAGCTTCGTGGAAATCGACTTCGGGCTCGACCCACTTCTGGCCGAACCGGGTGACGAACGCCTTGACTGCCTCGCGGCCGCGAATAGCGGGCGTGCCGAAGAGACTTTCGAAGATGGGATAGCTGATGACGATCTCGTCACTCGCCAGATCGTCCACGACGCTCGTATCGGAGCCGTAGACGCCGCGAATATAGCGCTCTGCCACGGCGATACGCTCGGCCCTCAGATCGGCGCTCGGGCCACGGCAGGCACCGGCCAGCAACAGAGCGATCGCTGCAAGTACGCGTACATGAAGTGTCGTCGCCATAACAGTTACCTCTCGATTGGCGGTCCGAGGCGCATCCTGCGTCTGTGGCGCAGGTCTGAAGACCTGCGCTACAGGAGGCGCTACGGGAAGCGGACCTGCGCTACGAGGGAAGCTCGTTCATGCTCACGCGGCGCGTAGCCGGCGGCGCGCCACAGGTCGTCGCAGTCGTAGAGCCGGCCGTTCGAGACGACGAGCCGCGCGGTGCGGACGTTGGAGATCCTATCGAGAGGATTCGCGTCGAAGACGACGAGGTCCGCGAGCTTGCCGGGCTCGACGGTGCCGAGCTCGGCGTCGAGGCCCATCGCGCGCGCGGGCATGAGGGTCGCGGTCTGGATGGCCTGGAGCGGCGTGAGGCCGCCCTCGACGTACAGCTCGAGCTCGCGCTGGAGGCTGAAGCCGGGCACGCCCTTGTCGGTGCCGGCCATGACGAGCAGGCCGGCGTCCGCGGCCTCCTCGATCAACCTGAACGAATTGGTCTGCGGGCGGCCGCTCCCGCCGTCCATGCTGGCGAACATGCGCGCGAGCGGCACGGGCAGACGCGAGACGCCGGGCAGGAAGCTGTCGAGCGGCTTCGACATCGATCGGCCCGCCAGCTCGTTCCACGACAGCGTGGGATCCATCGCGGTGTGGTGCGCCTTGAAGAACGCAATCTGCGCGACGGTCGCCTCGGAGCCGGGCTGCCCGCGCAGCTGCATGTGCGCGATGCTGTCGTAGCCGGCCTCGACGACGGACCGCCACGTCATGCCGTCGGGCACGTGGCCGGTGACCAGCATGCCGAGCCGGTGCGCCTCGCCCGCCATGACGGGCACGAGTGAGGGCGGCACGAGCTGGTAGACCTTGATCTGCTCGAAGCGCTCGTCGTGATACCGCCGCACGATCGCGCGCGCCTCGTCCGGCGTCGACGCGGTCACCATGCCGAACGCGCGCGGGCCGGGGCCGTCGATGAGGCCGGCGAGGAGATACCGGGGCCCGAGCGCGGCGCCGGACGCGACGGCGTCGCGCACGGCGACGAGGAACGGCTCCTCGCCGCCCATGTCGCGGATGGTCGTGACGCCGCTCGCGAGATACACGGGCGCCCAGTCCACCTGGCTGGCGTGCGCGTGCGAGTCCCACAGGCCGGCGGTGATCGTCTTCCCGGCCACGTCCACCCGCGCCGCGTCCGCCGGAACGGCCGTCGACGCCGACGGCCCGACCGCCGCGATCCGCCCGTCGCGAACGACGACGGTCGCGTGGTCGATGGGCGGGCGGGCGGTGCCGTCGATGACGCGCGCGCCGACGAGCGCGAAGGCGCCGGAGGCCTGCACCCGCACGCCGCGCGTGAGGCGCTCCAGATCCGCGATCCGATCGGCGATGCCCTCGGCGATGAACCGGTCGCGGTGGCGCTGCCAGCCGTCGCGGATGGCCTCGAAGGGCAGCGCGCCCGTCCACGTGGCCAGCGCCACGAGCTGCCGCCGCGCGGGGTCGATCCAGGCGGTCTCGGTGCCCCACACGACGCCGTCGATCGACAGCCGCTCGAGGTGCCGCGCGGGCGCGCCTCCGCCGCCGGTCAGCGTCGTCTCACCGCGGGCGGCAATCCGCACGACGGGGCCGCTCGGTGCGGCGGCGATCTCCGCCGGCCGCCCGTGCGCCAGCCAGTACCTGAATGAGCGCTTCCTGCACGCCAATCGGCGCGTAGTTGTCGATGGGGAAGAACGGCCGGCCGCCGGTGTCGACGTCGCGATCGACGCCGAGGTCGCGCACGTGCGCGCGCCCGCCCGCGATCGTCACCTCGGAGTCGGACCGGAACAAGCGGTAGTTGTGGCCCTCGACCCGGAAGTGGGCGGGCTCGCCGCTCGCCAGCAGCGTCACGGACCCGGTCAGGTCGAGCGTCGTGGCGCGATCCACGAAATGAAACGCGCACGCGATCGTGGTCTCGCGAGCGCCCCGCGTGATGGTGTCGGTCTCGGCGCCGATGTCGTGCCCGATGAACAGCAGGTGGAACGTCGGCGGCGCCGCCGGCGGTCCCGGCGTCTGGACGTGCAGCGTGACCGACAGGAGCAGCACGCTGACGAGTGTCGCCGCCGATCTCACGTGGCCTCCGCCGGCCGCGGCACGGTGACCACGGTGCCGTCCTCGCACAGCACGTAGAAGTCGTCCCCGCGGACGGCCAGACCGGTCGGCTTCGACAGCGCCGGCACGGCGTAGGCCGCGACGACGGTCCGGGTGGCGGGGTCGATGGCCAGGAGCGTGCCGTAATCGGCGCTCAGCGCGTACAGGCGGCCGCCGGCGACGGTGGCGGCGGTGACGTACAGCTCGTCGAGCGACCGCTTCTCGCCGGCGAGCGTCAGGCCGGCGCCGAGCTTCGGCATGAACTCGGCCGACAGCATCAGGTCGCTCCGGTCGAACCTCGAGACGACGAGCCGGTGCATCTTCGAGTTCGGCACGGTGACGGTGTAGAGCGACTCGGTCGCCGGGTCGTAGGCGGCCGACATCGCGTACATCATGTGGGCGCGCACGGTGGTGAGGCGCGAGCGCGACACCTCGTCGAACCTGTCGGCCGACTCGAGGAAATAGCGGAAGTTCGCGGCCGCGTCCGCCTTGTCGTTCTCGCGCAGGACCACGTAGCTCTTGTTCTGGGTGACGGCCATGACGGTCGTCGAGTCGAGGAACGCCGCGCCGGCGAACGCGTCCAGGTCGACGGAGAAGCCGGGGTCGATGACGGTGTAGCGCAGCACGCGGGAGAGCGCGCCGTCGAGGATGTAGACGCCCTGCTGGGTGGTGACGAGGAACCGGTCCGTTGCCTCGTCGTGCGCCAGGCCCGTGGGCGTGCCGCGCAGGGGCACCGACAGCGTGCGGCGCTCGCCGACCACCAGGACCGGCAGGCCGGCCAGCGGCCCGCCGGCGGGGTCGGGGTTCAGCCCGGCGAGGCTGGGCTTCTCGGCGCCCCAGCGCCCGCGGAACGAGCCGGGCCTGAGGTTCCATTCCTCCATCGACCACAGCCAGTCGTGCGGCTTGAACGAGAAGCGGATCGGGTCGCTCTGGCCCATGTAGGGCGGCGGCCCGGTGCTCGCGAACGCCTGCACGGCGTTGGCGGCCACGACGAGCAGGAACACGTACATCGTCACGCGATCGAGCGGCTTGAGCGTGCGGCGGTCGCCGTTCAGGTCGCCCTCACCGAGCGCCAGGAGCAGCAGCCCCATGGTGACGACGCAGATGGCGTAGATGAAGAGCGACCACGTGTAGGTGTGGGCGCCGAGCACCTCGAGGCTGAAGCCCTGCCCGATGTCGCGCGCGGCGTGCAGCGACATGTGCCGGAGGCCCATGAACATGCCCCACGCGCTGGCGAGCACGCCCATGCCGATGTAGCGCGGTTTCGGGCCGTAGCGCAGCACGAACAGGCCGACGAGCGCGACGATCGCCATGCCGATGCGCTGCTCCCAGCACATCACGCAGGGCGAGTCCCCGTCCATGAAGCCCAGGACGAAGACGGCGCCCCCGATGGGGACGATCGACAGGAGCAGCACCGCCGCCGAGAGCGCCGTGTAGAGCCGTTCGCTTCTCACTGGTCCCCTCCTCCCGGCGCGTCAGTAGTTGAATCCCGGCAGCCACGAGCCGCGCGTGGCCATCAGGAAGATCGCCATCATCAGCAGCACGCTGGTGACGAGCAGGCGGAATGCCAGGCGCTCCTTCCGCGGCGCGCGCAGCACGAGGAGAGCGGTGGTGAAGATGATGACCAGGTTGAGGAACTCCACTGGAAACCTCCCGCGGCGGCGGCCGGCGCCGCCCGCTGGCGCATGTTACCCGATCTGCGCTCCGGCGGGTCGGGGGTGTGGCGCGAGCCTCGCGGACCGGCGTAGACTGGCAGCCGTTCCGGACGTTCCGGGTGGAGGAGCCATGGCGCAGCACGACATCAACCGGCGGGAGTTCCTGCACGGCGCGGCGGCGGGGGCGGCGGGTCTCGCCCTGGCCGGCGGCCACGGCACGTTCCTGTTCGCCTCGCAGCAGGACCCCGTGATCGCGCAGATTGCGGCGCAGCACGACGCCACCATCGAGCGGCTGCAGGCGTGGATCGCGCGGCCGTCGATCGCGGCCGAGAACCGCGGGTATCCGGAGGGCGCGGAGTACATGGCGCAGCTCGCCCGCGACGCGGGCTTCGATCGCGTCGAGGTCGTGCCCACGAAGGGCAAGCCGGGCGTCTTCGCCACGCTCGACGCCGGCGCGGCGAACACGCTGGCCTTCTATTTCATGTACGACGTGAAGCAGTTCGACCCGGGCGAGTGGAGCTCGCCGCCGCTCGAGGGGCGCCTGGTCGACAAGCCGGGGCTCGGCACGATCATCGTCGGGCGCGGCGCGACCAACACCAAGGGGCCGCAGACGGCCTGCCTCGCGGCGCTGCACGCCTTCAAGGCGGCCGGACGGAAGCCGCCGGTGAACCTGGTGCTCGTGGCGGAAGGCGAGGAGGAGATCGGGTCGCCCAACTTCCCGCAGGTGGTCCTGCGGCCGGACGTGCAGGCGGCGCTCGGCAAGTCGGTCGGGATCCTCATCCCGCTCGGCAGCCAGTCGCTCGACGGGTCGGTCGAGATCAACCTCGGCGCCAAGGGCATCGTCGAGGCCGAGCTGGTGTCGACGGGCGAGCGGTGGGGGCGCGGGCCGTCGCACGACGTGCACTCGAGCTACGAGGCGCAGATCGACAGCCCGGTATGGCACCTGGTGCAGGCGCTCGGCACGCTCGTCCGCGAGGACGGCCACACGCCGGCCGTCGAGGGTTTCTTCGACAAGATCCGGCCGCTCAGCCCCGCGCAGAAGGCGATTCTCGAAGTATCGATCCCGAAGCGCGACGAGGCGGCGGCGAAGAAAGCGCTCGGCGTCCAGCACTGGTTCGGCGACGAGCCGTGGCACGACTCGCTCGTGCGTCTGGTCACGCAGCCGACGATCAATATCGAGGGCCTGGTCGGCGGCTACACGGGCCCCGGCGGGAAGACGATCCTGCCGCACCGCGCGGTCGCCAAGATCGACATGCGCCTGGTGCCCGACATGACGGCGAAGGGCACGGTGGAGTTGTTGAAGGCGCACCTCGCGAAGCACGGCTTCGGCGACATCGAGGTGAACATGACGGGCGGCTACGATCCCGACCGAGACGTCGCCCGACTCGCGGCTGGTGAAGGGCCTGACCTCGGCGTATCGCGCCGAGGGGATCGAGCCGCTGCTGTGGCCGCGGCTCGCCGGATCGTGGCCCGGCGTCACGTTCACCGGCGCGCCGCTCCACCTGGCGGCGGGGATGTACGGCCTGGGGCACGGCGACGGCGCGCACGCGCCGGACGAGTACTTCCTGATCGAGTCGGCGAACCCGAAGGTGGCGGGGATGGACGGGGCCGTGCGCTCGTACGTGCAGCTGCTGCGCGCGATGGCCTAGCCGGGGGCTGGGGGCTGGCGCAGTAGGGGCCGCCTTCAGCCGGCCCAGGGCCGCCTGAAGGCGGCCCCCACAGATGTCGAGGAAGACGATGAACTGGTACGCGGGCGTCGTGAAGCGGACGGTGCAGTGAGGCTCTGGGCCAGCGGATGAGCTGGCGTCGGGCGGCGCGGGGATGTATATAGCGGGGTGTCCATCGACGTAGCGCGCCTCGGGAAGACAAGGAGACGACCCATGGCACCACGTCCCGTGCTGCTCGGGTGCTGCACGCTCCTGCTCCTGTCCGGATCTCCTCACGGCGCCGGGCAATCACCCCAGGACATCATCGACCAGTTCAAGCCGGACAAGCACGTCTGGCGGCTCGAGGCCCAGATCGACCGCCAGGGATCGGGCCACGACCAGCGCTCCTCGAACGGCGGCCGCACGGTCAGCACCTACGACCGCACCGTCACCGACATCGTCACGCTGACGGCGTGCGGGCAGGCGGGCGTCTGGGCCGTCACGTCGGTCAAGTGGAACTTCCGCGACGAGACGGAGCGGCGCAAGGAGTCGACGGCCGCGAGCACCACGTGCCCGCCTCCGCCGGAGGCGAAGGACCACAACGTGCTCTACCGGATGAAGCACTACCCTCCGGACGTCCGCAAGCCCGGCGACAAGCAGATTGACGTGCAGCAGGGCCTGCAGACGCTCTACCCGGGACAGGGCGACGCGGCGCTCGTCGCCGGAGCCAGCGCCGGCGTGATGGAGCTGCCCGGCGGCAAGGCGATGCTGAGCGTGCGCGCCCAGGCGCTCCTCCAGGTCACGCGCTCGGAGGTGAGCGAGCACCACCGCGTCTGCGACGGCGACGTCGTCCGCAAGGAGTCGCGCTGGGAGACGTGCGCGCCCGGCTGCGTCGGCGAGACCAAGATCTCGCCACCCGCCGAGAACGGCTCCCAGATGACGATGCAGACGTCGCCGCCGCTGCCGTGGCTCGCCGGCTTCGGCGAGCAGATCGATTTCCCGAAGAACGCGGGGAAGGCGATCTCGGGAACGAAGCCGCTCGGGGAAAAGAAGCCGGCGCACGAGGGCGACTACAGCGAGACCTCGGTCGCCCAGTGGACGCTCGAGCCGACCGACCCCTGTCGAACCGGTGCGGGCGCTCATCGAGCAGGACCTCGCCTGGACCGACGCCTTTCTGGACCGCTCCCTCCTGGAAGAGTCCGGCGGAGACGCCGACACGATGTCCAGGCTGGTGGAGCAGCGAATGATCGGCGACCAGGGCGGCGGCCAGGCGCAGCCGAGCAGCCAGGACGTTCACGTCGACATGAGCGTCCGGAGCGACTGCAAGATCCACGGCGCGGACGATTTCCGTCAGGCTTCGCTGGAGAAGTGCGAGCCGCGGATCATCACCGATGCCCTGATGGCGCACGAGGAGCGGCACGTGCGCCAGTGCGAGTGGCACCGCGACAACGGCTCGACGGCGTTTTCGCATCCGACCGCCGAAGGCTACGCGCTCGCGGAAGCCTCGGCGCACCTGGCCGGCATCCGCAAGGCGCTCTCCTGGTACGAGGATCACTGTTCGGGCGAGACGGTCTCGCTGCGCCAGCGGATGGCCGCCGCGGAGCAGAAGCTGGCGGGCACGCCCTGGTAGGGCCGGGCGCTTCACGCGCGCCGAGCGTCAGTCGGCCTTGAGGACCTCGATGGGATCGACGCGCGACGCGCGCCGGGCGGGCAGCCAGCTCGCGGCGGCGGCGACGGCGAGCAGCAGTCCGGCGACCGACAGGAGCACCACCGGATCGACCGGCGCCGCGTCCACCAGCTGCGAGCGGAACAGCATGCCGGCCGGAAGCGCGGTCGCCAGCCCCGCCCCGATACCCCAGACCGCTGGGCGCACCCCTTCGCGCACCGCCCAACGCCGCACGTCGGCGCGCGACGCGCCAACCGCCATCCGGATGCCGATCTCCCTCGTCCGGGCGCCGACCGCCTGGGCCAGCACGCCGTACACGCCGGCGGCACCGAGCGCCAGGGCCACGGCGCCGAACAGCGCGAACAGGCCGGTCAGCAGCCGGCGGTCGCGCAGCGAGGCCGCGACGACGTGCCGCATCGGCCGTACGGCCGACACCGGCACCTGGTCGTCGAGCCGCCGGATCGACGACAGCACGGCCGGCACCGCCGCCTCGGGATCGCCGGCCGTGCGCAGCGTCAGGAACATCGAGTCCATGAACTCCAGGGCCTGGGCGGCAGGGACGTACACCTCGGGCCTCGGACGCCGCTCGAGGGCCGACTGGCGGATGTCGCGCACCACGCCCACGACGGTGAGCCAGGTGTGGCCCGCTCCGTCGGTGAACCGCCGGCCCACCGCCCCCCCGTCACCGGCGATGGCGCGCGCCAGGGACTCGTTGACCACGGCCACCGGCGGCGTGCCCGCCACGTCCGCCGCCGCGAGCGCCCGTCCGGCGCGCACGGCGATGCCCATCGCCGCGAAGTAGCCCGGCTCGACGATCCGGTAGCTGGCGAGCGGCTCGACGCCGTCGGACGGGCAGTGCCCGTCGATGCAATAGCCCACGCTCATTCCGCTGCCCCCGAGCGGCAGCAGGTTGATGGCGCCGGCGGCCTCGACCGCCGGCAGGGCCGCCAGCGTCTGGATCGCCTCGCGATAGTACGCCTGCAGGCGCGGCGGATCCGGGTATCGCGCGGCGGGCGGCCGGAGGCGGAGTGAGAGGATGCGCGCGGGATCGAACCCCGGGTCCGTTCGCTGCACGCGGTCGAGACTGCGGAGCAGGAGTCCCGCCGCGGCCACCAGCACGACGGCGAGCGCGACCTCGGCCGAGACGAGACGCCGGTTGGTCCGGGCCTGGCCGCGGCCGAGGCTCTGACGGCGGCCACCGCCCGGCGCCAGCGCCTGATCGCGCGTCGCGCGCAGCGCCGGCACGAGGCCCGACGCGACGCCGACGACGAGCGCGACGCCGAACGTGAAGAGCAGCACCCGGGCGTCGATCCGCGCCTCCGCGCCCGGGACCGCCGCGGTCAACCGCGCACCCAGCGCGGCGGCGGCCACCTGGCCGAGCCACACGCCGGCGGCGCCGCCCGCCAGGCTCAGCACCGCGCTCTCGGTCAGCACCTGGCGCACCAGCCGCCCGCGGGACGCGCCGAGCGCGCGCCGCACCGCCATCTCGCGCCCGCGGCCGCCGACGCGCGCCAGCCACAGGCTGGTCACGTTGACCGCGGCCATCACCAGCACCAATCCCACGGCCGCGGCGAGGAGGAGGGCCGTGACCCTCACGTTCCGCACCAGGAAGTCCTGCAACGTGACGACGTCCGCGCTGGCCGCGGCCTCCGACACCGCGGCCGGCGCCTCCGTCCGCGCCCGCCGCCCGGCCAGCGCCTGCACCTGCGTCCTGGCGATCGCCAGCGTCATGCCGGGCGCGAGCCGTCCGACGACGTTCAGGTACGCATCGTGGTCGTAGGCCTCCTCGTCCGCCGGGTCGACGACGACGGGGACCCAGATGTCGCAGCCGGCCTCGAGCGGCACGTGCCGCCGGTCCACGACGCCGACGATCGTCCTCCGCGCCGCGCCCGCGCCGCCGATCTCCACCGACCGGCCGACGGCGGCTGGATCGCCGCCGAACCGCTCGTGCCAGTAGCGATCGCTGATGACCGCGACCGGCGCCGCGCCCGGTCGTCCGTCGTCGGCGCGCAGCAGCCGGCCGGCGGCCGCTCGCGCGCCGAGCACACCGAACAGATCGCCGATGGCGCGGGCGCCGCCGACCTCCTCGGCCGGGCCGTCGCCGCCGACCGTCAGGATCAGGCTCGACGAGCCGCCCAGCCCCGCGAACGCGGACGTCTCCCGTTCGAGAGCGACGAATTCGCTCACCGTCAGCGGCCGGTCGAAGTCGACGCGCGCCAGTCGGTCCGGGGCGGGATAGGGCAACGGCTCGAGGAGCACCGCGTCGAGCACGCTGAACATGGCCGTGTTGGCGCCGATGCCGAGCGCGAGCGTGAGGACGGCCACGGCCGTGAAGCCCGGGTTGTGGCGGAAGCCGCGCACGGCGTAGCGCACGTCGGCGAGCAGGCCGCGTGCGACGCCGTCTCCGCGCGCGCCGCCCGCGCGTTCGTCGGCGCGCCGGCGCTCGCGGCGCGCGGCGAGGCCGGCGCCGGTCAGGTCGGCCACGGTCCGCAGCCAGCAGCGCACCCACGCCAGGCGGCCGCGGCTCGCCCGCACCTCGCGCGCCCGCGCGACCGAGACCTCGAGCATCTCGCGGCCGAACTGGCGCCGGAACTCGCCGGGAAACGCGGCGGTCAGGAGGCGCCCCATCAGCCGCCGTGCGATCGAGGG
Organism: uncultured Acidobacteriota bacterium; assembly: GCA_963812185.1. GTDB lineage: Bacteria > Acidobacteriota > Vicinamibacteria > Vicinamibacterales > JAHECP01 > JAHECP01. Next base: position 1,805,600 of record CAWEUE010000003.1, on the reverse strand, counting down.
CCTGCGCGCCGGCCTCACGACGGCCCTCCGCGCGGCAGGAGCCGTCCGTCCGCCGCCCAATCGACCACCTGCGCGAGCGCCCGCGCCTCGTCCGCCGCGGCGCGGCGGCCCCGCTCGGTGATGCGGTACTCGCGGCGTGCCGAGGCGGCCGCGTCGCGGCGGCCTGGCTGTCGCTCGACGATCAGGCCCGCGTCGAGCAGGCGCTTGATCGATCGATAGAGCGTGCCGGGCCCGATCTCGACGCGGCCGCCGGTGCGCTGGTCGATCGCCTGCATGATGGCGTAGCCGTGACGATCGCGCTCGGCGAGCGCGACGAGGACGTGGAACATGGCCGGCGTCAGGTCGTCGGCGGGACGCGGGCTGGAAGGTCTGGTCATGGCCAGGTGCACGCGATGGAGCCGCCACGGCATATCCACCGTGGATATATCCACTATGCATACCCTCCGGCCGGCTGTCAAGCGGGAGCGTGCGCGAACGACGGGTCGGTGGGCCCGCTACTCGGCGCGCAGGGCGTCGGCAGGACGAACGCGCAGCGCGCGGCCGAGCGGCAGCCACGTCGCGGCGAGCCCCGCGAGCACGAGCAGCGAGACGACGAGCGGCAGCGTCCACGGGCCGCCGGTGCCGAGCCGGGAGACGAGCACGTTGCGCGCGGCGAGCGACGCGATCGCCAGCCCGGCGCCGAGCGCGCCGCCGATTCCGACCTGCCACGCCGCACGGCCGACGATCGTGCCGATCAGCCGCGGCACGGACGCGCCCAGCGCCACGCGGATCCCGATCTCGCGCGTGCGGCGCGTGACCACCAGCGCCATCATCGCGTAGACGCCGGTGAGCGCCAGGATCAGCGTGATCGCGCCGATGCCGGCGAGCGCCGCCGAGAACCACGTGAAGGCCGCCATGTCCTCGTGCGCGATGTCCTCGAGCCGCTCCATGCGGTTCAGCACGAGATCGGGGGCGCGCGCGAGCAGCGCGCGCCTGAGCGGCATTGCGTAGGTCAGCGGGTCGCCGGCCGTGCGCACGGCGAGGTAGACGAAGCCCGGTCGCGGATCGAGCGGCACGTAGTAGCCGGCCGCGAGCGACGGATCGCCCACGCTGAGGCCGAGGTCCGGCACGACGCCGACGATCTCGCGCCACGGCCCCGGTCCATCCGGCCCGGCGGTGCGGAACCGGCGGCCGATGGGCGAGGCGCCGCCGAGGAACTTCCGCACGAAGGGCTCGTTCACCACCGCCACGCGCGCCGCGTCGGGCCGGTAGTCGGCGGGCACGAAGAGCCGGCCCGTCAGCGCGCGCGCGTCGAGCGTGGCGAAGAACCCTCGCGACACCCCGGCCGACGGCGCGAGCTCGGGCGCCGCCTTCGCCGCCTGCCCGAGCGGTTCGACCTCGATAGGCTGCGGGCGCGGGCTGTTCCGGGGCAGCGCCGTGGACAACCCGGCCGCGACGACGCCCGGCACCGCCGCCGCCGCGGCCTCCACGTCATCGGCGGTCAGCCCCGTCCGCGCGCCGGCGTTCGGCTCCGGCGCGTCGAGGCTCACGCTCGTTGCCAGGACATCGCGGGGCACGTTCAGCGGCGCCGCGGTGTAGTCGGTCAGGCCCTGGATGAAGATTGCGGCGCCGTGCAGCATGACGATGGACACGGCAATCTGGAGGACGACGAGCGCCCCGGCGATCCGCCCGAACCGGACGTCGCCGCCGCGGCCGCCGCTCTGAAGGTGCGCGGCGAGGTCGCGCCGCGTGGCGCGCAGCGCGGGCCAGACGCTGGCGACGGCCGCCGCGCCGAGCGTCGCGCCGACCACGAGCAGCAGCGCGCGCGGGCCCGGCGTGAAGTCGACCCAGAAGGGCAGCTCCTCCATGCCGTTGAACCGGCGCATCACCGCGCTCGCCGCGACGGTCCCGACCACGGCGGCCGTGCCCGCCAGCAGCAGCACCTCGACGAACACCTGCGCGACCAGGCGCCGGCGCGAGGCGCCGAGCGCACTGCGCACCGCGAACTCGCGCGCGCGCGCCATCGACCGCGCGAGCACGAGATTGCCGACGTTCGCCGCGACGACCAGCAGCACGGTGAGGACGAGGCCGACGACGGTGGCGGCCAGCACCGTGCCCTGGGGGCCGACGTCGGTGAACGTGGTGACCTGCACCCGGACCGGGGCGTCGGGCCGGCCGTCGACCGTCAGCGACGGCGCGATGGCCGCCAGTTGTCCCTGCGCGGCGCGGCGCGACTGTCCCGGCGCCAGGACGCCGAACAGCCGCACGTCCGGGTCGGGGCGCCCGCGCCCCGCGAGGAAGGCGTCGCCGGCCGGCCACACGACGTCGGGCGTGTTCGGGAACTCGAACGCGTCGGGGACGACGCCGACCACGGTGCGGGCGACGCCGCCCACCTCGATCGTGGCGCCGACGGGACTGGCACCGCCGGCAAAGGCGCGCTCGCGGAAGCTCTCGCGGATGACGGCCACCGGGGGCGCGCCGGGCGCGCCGTCGGCCGGCACGAGTGGCCGGCCCGCGACCGGCGCCCACGGGAGGTAGCGCAGCGAGGTGGGCGTGATGCCGGCGGTCGCCACGACGACGACGTCGCCCGACGGCAGCGTCGCGTTCTCGCGCCGCGGCACGATCGCGCCCACGTGCTCGAGCATCGTCGCGCCGGCGGCCAGGGCGGCGTAGGACTCGGGCGTCAGCCGCGCCGCCGCGTGCCGCGGCTCCTCGAAGACGCGCAGCAGCACGAAGCGGTCGCCGCCGTGGAACGGGAGGCGGCTGAAGAGCACCGTCTCCATGAAGGCGAAGCCGACGGTCGCCAGCCCGATGCCCACGGCGAGCGACACGACGGCCGTCAGCGTGAGGATTGGCTGGCGGGCCACCAGCCGGAGGCCGAGCCGGAGATCGGGGGGCAGGAGGTGGGACAGCCGCGGCGCGCGCATCGGGTCTCCAGACGGGCGGCCGGGAAGGCCGCCCGGAAAGGGTAACGCATGGGTCGGCGCGTCGGTTCCGCCGGCTACCCGGGCGTCAGGCCTTGAGGCCCGAACCGCTTTCCTTCCCCGTGGTGGCCTCGCCCGCCGCGAGCACGTCGGCCTGCGACGGCGAGTGGACCCAGAGCGACGCGTCGCCCGGCAGCGGCAGGACCCCTGCGCCACCGTGCCGAGAAAGGCGGCGTGCTGGGGCGCCAACCCGACAGCGCTCCGCCCCGTCTAACGTCGGTGTGACCAGCCTGTCGTCCGATTCTACGCCTGGCCATCCGCGGACTCCGCCGCAGCCCCCTGTTCGCGACGGTGGCGGTTCTGTCGCTGGCCCTCGGCATTGGCGCCAACGCCGCCATCTTCACGCTCGTGGACCAGCTTCTGCTGCGGAAGCTGCCGGTCGTGGCCCCCGACCAGCTGGTGATGCTGTACCAGCAGGGCTCCAACATGGGGAGCAACATGGGGACGCGGATGCACTCGTATCCCCTCTACCAGGACCTGCAGAAGATGGCGAGCCGCTGTCCGAGGTGCTGTGTCGCCGGGTGGTGCCCGCCTCCTTGAGCGTGGACAACCAGACCGAGCGCGTCGAGGCCGAGGTGGTCTCCGGCAACTACTTCTCGATGCTCGGCGTCAGGCCGGCGCTCGGACGCGTGTTCAACTCCGAGGAGGACGATCGGGTGTACCGGGGACACCCGGTCGTCGTCTTGAGCTACGGCTATTGGACGAGCCGCTTCGCGCGCGATCCGGGCGTCGTGGGGAAGAAGATCCTGGTGAACGACTACCCGATGACATCGTCGGCGTGTCGGCCGAAGGCTTCGCGGGCTCGACCCGGTCCACTCGCCGCAGATTCGCGTGCCGGTGCTCATGAAGCCCGAGATGATGCCCGAGTGGGGCTGGGTGCACATGGACGATCGCCGGACCCGGTGGGTGCAGGTGTTCGGCCGCCTGAAGCCCGGTACACGGTCGAATCGGCGAAGGCGCCGCTGCAGGGCTCTTCACGCAGATCCGCGCCTACGAGATGACGCTGCCGGCGGCGAAGGACTGGTCCGCGTACAACCGCGAGCGGTTCATGAAGGGGCGCCTCGAGGTCGCCAGCGCGCAAGCTGGGCTTCTCGCCGCTCCGCAACGATTTCTCGACGGCGCTCGTCGTCCTGATGTGCATGGTCGGCCTCGTGCTGCTCATCGCGTGCGCGAACGTCGCGAACCTGCTGATCGCTCAAGCGGCTTCATGCGTCAGAAGGAGATCGCCGTCAGGCTCTCGCTCGGCGCCGTCGCGCTGGCCGGCTCGTGCGCCAGCTGCTCGTCGAGAGCCTGGTGCTGTGCGTGCGCCGGCGGCATCGCTCGGCTGGTGCTGTCCGGTTGACGCGAGGCGCTGCTCGCGCTTCATGCCAGTCGCGACGCCGCTGCTGCTGTCGGCACGCCCCGATCCGCGCATTCTCGTCGTTCACGTTCGGCCTCTCGCTCGTCACCGGCTCGTCTTCGGCCTGCTGCCGGCGTTGCGCGCGAGCCGCACCGATCCCTGACCACGTTGAAGGACACGATGGGTCGATCGCGGCACACGCGTCGCTGTTCCTGCGGAAGGGGCTGGTGACCGCGCAGGTTGCGCTCAGCTTCCTCCTGCTCTTCGGCGCCGGCCTTTTCGTCCGGAGCCTGCAGAACCTGAAGACGACGGAGACGGGCGTGCAGCTGGACAACCTGGTGACGTTCCAGGTGTCTCCCGCGTTCAGCGTTACGACGACGCTCGCGGGCAGCTCTTCTACCAGCAGCTGCTCGAGCGCCTGCGTCGGCGCCCGGCGTGAAGACGCGGCGCTGGCGTCCGTGCCGATTCTCGCGGGAGACGGTGGGACAGCTCCATGGCGGTCGAAGGCACCAGGCCGCGGACGGAGAGGACATGCAGGCGTTCATGAACGCCCTGTCGCCGGGCTACTTCGAGACGATGAAGATCCCGATCCTCGAAGGGCGCGACTTCAGGACGAGCGACGCCAGGCAGGAGCCGGCCGTGGCCATCGTCAATCGACGTTCGCCGAGCATTTCTTTCCCGGGCAGAGCGCGGTCGGCAAGCACCTCGGGTGGGTGGCGGGCCCGGCACGAAGCTGACGATCGAGATCATCGGCGTCGTCGGGAATGCCTCTGTACGAGGGGCCCCGCGAAGGTGTTCGGCGCCAGGCGTTCGTCCCCGACTGGGCAAGGGCAGCGCGGCGGTCTACGTGCGCACGCAGACCGCATCGGCCGGCGCCTACGCGCTGGTGCGCAACGAGGTGCAGCGGCTCGACCCCGCCATGCCCGTGTACGAGATGAAGACCGTCGAGGGGCAGCTCGACGAGACGCTCCTGACCGACCGCCTGATCGCGATGCTGTCGGCGGGGTTCGGGCTCCTCGCCACGCTGCTCGCGTCGGTCGGGCTCTACGGCGTGATGGCGTTCGTCGTCGCGCAGCGAGAAGGAGCTCGGTATCAGGCTCGCGCTCGGCGCGCAGCCCGGCTCGCTCATCTGGCTCGTCATGCGCGAGGTGCTCCTCCTGCTGGCCATCGGCCTTGCCGTCGGCATTCCAGCCGCGATGGCGCTGGGCCAGTATGTGGCCACGCAACTCTACGCATCCACGCGTACGATCCTTTCACCGCCAGCTCACTGTGCTGCTGTTACGCTCGTCTCGCGCGCGTGATCCCCGCCCAGCGCGCGCCGATCGATCCATGCGCGCGTTGCGCCAGAATAGCGTTCCCCATCGAGAGCCGGGTCGCACGTGCAAAAGTGCACAGACATCCGCGGGCGCCGTGCCTAACATGGGTCCTGCCCAACAGGAGAGGCCCATGCAGCCACACGCTCGAAGATCCTCTCTGATCATCGCGCTCGTTGCGCTGATCGGATCCGCGGCATGCGCGACGTCCATCAATCGCGTGCTCGCCGACCCGTCGCACTATCGCAACCGTGAGGTCAAGATCTCCGGCCGCGTCGCGGACAGCTACTCGCTGGCCGATCGCGGGGTCTACCGGGTCCAGGACGGCAGCGGCGCGCTCTGGGTGGCGTCCGATCACGGCGTGCCGCGAAACGGCGCCAAAGTGTCAGTGCGGGGCACGATTCGCGAGGGCTTCAACCTCGGCGCCCTCGGCAACCGCATCCACCTGCCGCCGGGTGTCGGGGCCGGCCTGATCCTGATGGAAATCTCGCACAAAGCGAAGCGGTGAGCGACGCGCCGTTCCGGCCCGGCGCCGCCGAAGGCACGTGATGGCGTGTCGGGAAGGATCGCGCCGTCAGGCCTTCCGGCTCGTGCCGCGGTCCTTGCCCGTCGTGGCTTCGATGGCCGCGACGGCCGCCTCGTGCCCCGCCATGACGTCGCGCTCCTCGCCGCCGAGGTAGATGCGGCCGAACGAGCCGAACGCGCGCACCTCGAGGATGTTGATGTTGGCGTGCTTCTCGGCCTCGTTGGCCGCGATGACGGCGTAGGCCGCCGGCTCGACCTCCAGCACGAACAGGCTCTGCCGCGCGATCAGCAGGTGGCCGTGGCGCATGCGGTTGATGAGCTGCGCGTGGTGCGGGTCGATGTTATGGATCACCTGGCTCGAGAGGATGCGCGGCTTCCACCGATCCTCTTCCTTCAGCCCCAGCGAGTCGAGGATCGCGGCGCCCGCCGCGAGCACGTCGGCCTGCGACGGCGAGTGGACCTCGAGCAGGCCGTACAGCCGCTCGATGATCTGCATGCCGGGCCTGACGTTGGTCGCCTTCACGGCGACGTCGGTGATGCGGTTGACCTCGATGCCGGGGGCGATCTCCACCCAGAGCGACGCGTCGCCCGGCAGCGGCAGGAACCCCTGCGCCACCGTGCCGAGAAAGGCGGCGTGCTGGGGCTGCAGCGAATCGAGGAAGACGTAGGAGCGAAGGTCGGCCACCGGTGACGGTCCTCGGAGCCGTCATCCTGCCACGGTCCGGTCTCCGCCGCAAGTGCTCAGCGCGCGCCCGGCGCGCGCTCAGGTCCGCGCACCACGAGCGGTTCCACGGTCAGGCCGGAAACCGCGCGAAGTCACGGTCCGCCGTCCACAGCTCGCTGACGCCGTGGTGCAGGCAGAGCGCCGCCACGCGAGCGTCGTGGACCCGGCCGCCCGTGGCCCGGCCCCCGAGGACGAGCTCGCGCAGCCGCGGCCAGCGCCGGGCGACTTCCGCCAGCAGCACCAGCGACGGGATTCCAGCCAGACGTCGATTCGATCGACGGCCTCGGCGACCGGCGTGGGCGGATCGTAGATCCGCGGGTGCGTCACGATGGCGAGGACCTCGTGGAGGCACGGCCAGGGGATGGCCCACGCCGCCGGCGACTCGGCCAGGCCCATGTTGGCCGCGAGCGCCTGCGCGTGCCACGGCGAGTCTTCACGGTGCGCTAGACGACCTGGTAGGTGTCGAGGGCGATCACAGCCCGCCTCGATCCTCGTGGATGATCGACCGGTCCGCTCCCAGTTGCCGTCGCCGAGCTCGAGCCGAAGGCCGCGCCCGCCGAAGGCGGGCTTCCGCAGACGGAACCCACCGGCCCGCCGCGGGTCGTCGAGGACCCGCCGGAGGCCTTCCTCCACGAGCGCCCGCACCGTCGTGTGCTCGCGGGCGGCCACGCGCTTCGCCCGGCCGAGGATGGCGTCGGCAATCTCGATGGTCGTCTTCATATGTGTAACCATATCATTCGATATGGGTTTAAATCACGCCACCCGGCCCGGCGTGCGCCACCGATCCCCGTTTGCGCCAGCGCAGGACGCCATCCGCCGTCCAGGCGCTGCTGTGATGGTCAACGCGGCGCGCGACGCCGCATTCGAGCCTGGAGGCCACGCATGTCCACGACCCTCGATCACCCGCTCGACGCCGAACTGTCCCCGGCGTGCACCTGTCGGTCCACAGATGCCAGCGCACTGGCCGTGCGCGGTTGGCCAGCGCGTGCTGCGCCGGGCGGCCTGGAAACTACGGACTGGCTGCTGCGACAGGCCCGCATCGGCGCCGGCGACGAGGTGATCGAGCTCGCCCCGGGCCTGGATCACCGCCGGCGCGAACTTTCCGCCGCCCGACGAACAACGTGGCCGTCGGGCGCGACGCGAGCGCGGCCATCTTCGCCCGCGAGGCGCTCTTCCATGCGGTCTTCAGGGCGCACGACGTGCTCCACGGCGCCGCGTCCCGCTTCCCGCTGCCGGGCGGACTCCACCACCGCGGTCGTCGGCCAGGCGATGCTCAGCATGCAGCTGCCCGAGAAGAAGCGCGCCATCATCGCGTAGGCCTTCCGGCTGCTCCGCCCTGGCGGCCGGTACCTGGTTCACGAGCTCGCCGTGCGGCCCGACGGCCTCGACGCCTCGATCGTCGACGCCGTCCAGGAAGACCTCTCGGACGTCATCCACGTCGGCGTGCGCATCGGCACGCTGTCGGACTGGAGGGCGCGGCTCGAGGCGGCCGGCTTCGAGGTCGAGCAGGCCGTGACCGCGCCGATGCGCCTGCTGGAGCCGGGCCGGCTGGTCCGCGACGAGGGCCTGGCCGGCGCGGCGCGCTTCGTGGCGAACGCGCTGCGCGTGCCCGGCGCCGCGCGCCGCCTGCTGGCCGTGCGGCGCGCGTTCCGCCGGAACAGGAACCACCTGTGCGCGGTCGCCCTCGTCGCGCGCCGCCCGTTCGACCAGTAGCAGTAAAGGAGGCGAAGGGTGCCTGCCAGGACCGATCCCACGATTCAACCTGCCGAGGCCCTGCGGCTGGAGTCGCTCGTGACGCCGACTGCGCAGGGCATCGCCAGCCGCGTGCTGGCGAAGACCGGCGACGCCGGCTTGACGCTGTTCGCGTTCGACGCCGGCCAGGGCCTCACCGAGCACACCTCGCCCTACGAGGCGTTCGTGATGGTCCTCGAGGGCGCGCTCATCCTGACCGTCGGCGGGTCGCCGGTGCGCGCGACGCCCTGCACGATTGTCCGGATGCCGGCGCACGTACCCCACGCGGTCGAGGCGCCGGAGGCGGCGAGGATGCTGCTCATCATGCTGCGGCGGCGCGAAGAGGAGTGACGCGACGGAAAGGCGGTACAGGAGGAGCGATATGAACAAGACCTTCGTTCGGAGCGTCGCCGGCGCGGTCACCCTGCTGGCGCTCGCCGCGTGGCCGCCGCGCGCCGATGCGCACTGCGACACGCTCGACGGGCCAGTCGTCAAGGCCGCGCGGCTGGCCCTGGCGAGCGCCGACGTCACACCCGTGCTCCGATGGGTGCGCGCGGAGGACGAACCGGAGATCCGCAGCGCGTTCGAGCGGACGCTGCGGGTGCGGAAGGGGGGACCGGAGGCGCAGGCTCTCGCGGACCAGTTCTTCTTCGAAACGCTCGTGCGCGTGCACCGCCAGGCGGAGGGCGCGCCGTACACCGGCCTCGAAGCCGGCCGGCAGCGTCGAGCCGGCCATCGCGCTGGCGGACCGCGCGCTCGAAACGGGGTCGGCCGACGCGCTCATCGCGGAGCTGACCGCGGCGGTGGCACAAGGCCTGCGCGCGCGCCATGCCGAGGCCATCGCGGCCGCGCGGAACGCCGTCAGCAGCGTGGCCGCCGGCCGGGGTTCGTTGCGGCCTACGTGGAGTTCATCCATTACGCGGAGGGGCTGCACCTCGCGGCGATTTCCGTCGCCGAGTCGTACGAGAGCCGGCGCCGGCGCCGGCGGCCGCGTCGGGCCGCGAGAGGTGACCGCCTCGTGAGAGAGACCACGATGCCGCCTCTCGGCCCCACGACCGTCGTCGCCGATTTGCTCGCGGCGCGGCCGGGCGCGGCGTCGGCCTTCGTCGCGCGCGGCATGGCGTGCGTCGGCTGTCCGATGTCGCGCTTCAGACGCTTGCCGAGGCCGCCGCCGCCTACTCGGTGGACCTCGCGGCCCTGCTCGCCGACATGACGCGGTTCTGGACGGAGATCCTCGGCGATCGCCACGAGGCGGTGCGGCGGCCGGATTGTGACGCGCCGCCGGCCGACGCCGACCAGGCCGTGGGCCTGCCACGCGCTCAAGGTGCGGCTCACGGTGAAGAGCGTCGTGCCGGTCATCTCGGCCAGGTCCTGGCGGCTCAGCGGGAAGTCGATCTCCACGCCGCCGTCCACGCGGCGGCCCCCGTGCCGCGCGAGGCGGACCAGCGCGCGGGCTATCCGGCGCTCGACGCGCTCGGTCATGAGCTCGCGATGCTGCCGCTGCAGCTCGTGCAGGCGGCCCGCCACCATCCGCAGGGCGTTGATGGCGATCCCGGGATGGGCCGTCATCAGCCGTGCCATGACGGCGCCGTCCCATGCCGCCGCTTCGGAGCGCTCGAGGGGCGCCGCGGTCGCGGGGTAGGTCTCACCGGTCGCGAAGGCGGCCGCCGCGCCAAAGGCGTCCCCCGGTCCGATGACGCGCAGGATCACCTCCTGTCCGTCAGCGGTGTCCTGCACCAGCTTGACCCGCCCGCGGGTCAGCACGAAGAACGCCGCGGCGGGCTCGCCCTCGCGAAAGAACGGGCGCCCCGCGGCGCAACGGGTCAGGCGGGCCGCACCGGCAACCGACCGCAGGGCCTCCGGCGCCAGGTCCTTGAATAAGGACACGCGCCCGAGGAGCCCCACGTCCAGGCTGGCGGACATGCCGCCATCATACACGGGGAGAGTCGATGCTTCTGAAGATTGGACAGCGCGCGGATCACGGATTCGACAAGCCTCTGGGACTGCTCGGCGACTGCCACCGGCGCATCGAGGCGTTCCTCGGGCTGCTCGTGACGATTGCGAACGCGCGGCGCGGCGCCGCCCTGCCGCCCGACGAGCGGCAGGCGCTGGACGGCGCGCTCCAGTACTTCGCCACGGCGGCGCCGCGGCACTCGGCGGACGAGGAGGACAGCCTGTTCCCGCGCATGCGGGCGTCCGCCGACCCGGCGGTCGCCTCGGCGCTCGAGACGCTCGCCCGTCTCGAGGCGGATCACCGGGTGGCCGAGGAGCACCACGCCGCGGTCGACGCCCTCGGGCGCCGGTGGTTGGCCGAGGGCGCGCTGCCGGCGGGCGAGGCGGCGGCGCTCCTCGAGCACCTGGCGGCGCTCGACGGGCTCTACCGCGCGCACATCCGCGTGGAGGACGACGAGGTGTTCCCGGCGCGGGCCGCGCGCTGCCGTCCGCCGAGCTGGCCGCGGTCGGACGCGAGATGGCCGCCCGGCGTCACGTGCCGTTCGCCGCCTCGGCGGACGTCGGGCTGGACGAATCGGGCTCGCGTTCCCCGTTATAGAATCACGCACCGACAGTTGGAGCCCATGAACATGACCCTGAGAACCCCAGCCCTGACCCTGGCCGCCGCGCTCCTGGTGCTCGCCCCGCCCGCCTTCGCGCAGGCGCCGGCGTCCCAGGCCGCGGCGTCCGAGAAGACCACCCCCGCGGCGCCGGCGATGCCCAAGCCGGCCGTCACGAGCCACAAGATCACGATCGGCGGCGCGACGATCGCCTACACGGCCACGGCGGCGACGATCGATCTGACGAACGACAAGAACGAGCTCATCGGCCGCATGTTCTACGTGGCCTACACGAAGGACGACGCGGACGCGAACACGCGGCCGGTGACGTTCCTCTTCAACGGCGGGCCCGGGTCGTCCACGATCTGGCTGCACATGGGGTCGTTCGGCCCCGTGGCGGTCGAGACGGCGGACGCGAAGCCGACCCCGCCGCCGCCCTACACGGTGAAGGACAACCCCGACAGCCTGATCGACAAGACGGACCTGGTGTTCATCGACGCGATGGGCACGGGCTACTCCCGCATCGCGGGCAAGGGCGAGCCGAAGGACTTCTACGGCACCGACCCGGACGTCGAGGCGTTCGCGCAGTTCATCCAGCGCTGGCTCGGCCAGAACGGGCGCTGGAACTCGCCGAAGTTCCTGCTGGGCGAGTCCTACGGCACGACGCGCGCGGCGGCGCTGCTCGATTCGCTCGACCAGAAGGGCATGGCGTTCAACGGCGCGGTGCTCGTGTCCTCGTACCTGAACGCCTGGGACGACTTCAACGGCCCGCCGTTCTCGAACGACCTGCCCTACGAGCTCTACCTGCCCACGATGGCGGCGTCGGCGTGGTACCACGGCACGCTGAGCCCGAAGCCGGCGGACCTGGCGGCGTTCCTCCAGGAGGTGCGGACCTTCGCGCTCGGCGAGTACGCGCACGCGCTGGCGCAGGGCAGCCACCTCGGCGCGGCCGAGGCGAACGCCGTGGCCGCGAAGCTGCACCAGTACACGTCCATGCCCGAGTCGCTCATCCGCGACGCGAACCTGCGTGTGACGCCCGACCGCTTCGAGAAGCAGCTGCTGCGCGGCGAGCGGCGCACGGTCGGCCGGCTCGACTCGCGGTTCCAGGGCATCGACCACGACGCGGCCGGGGAGTCGCCCGAGTACGACGCGGCCGACGCGGCGGTGAGCACCGCGTTCATCGCGGCGTTCAACCAGTACATCCGCGGCGCCCTGAAGTACGAGCGCGCGGACCTCTACAAGCCGAGCAACTACCCGGAAGTCGGCCGGAGCTGGGACGACCATCACCGGCGCGCCGACATGCCCGATGTCGCCGAGGACCTGCGCGACGCGATGTCGAAGAACCCGCACCTGAAGATCTTCTCGGCGAACGGCTACTACGACTTCGCCACGCCGTTCTTCGAGACCGAGTACACGCTGGCCCACATGGGGCTGGACCCCTCGCTCGAGAAGAACATCTCGTTCGGCTACTACGAGTCGGGGCACATGATCTACCTGCACACACCGGCCCGCCAGCAGCTCAAGCGCGACCTGGCGCGGTTCTACGACGAGGCGACGCGCCGCTGACCGGCGGCGCACGGGTGCGAGACCGGAGGCTCCCCCCATGAGCACCTTGAAAGCCGACGACCGCGGCGTGATCGTGTCGTGCCCGTCCTGCGGCAAGGGCAATCGGCTCCTCTACGATCGCCTCGGGCTGGGCGCCCAGTGCGGCTCGTGCCACGCCGCGCTGGGCGCGCTCTCGAAGCCCGTGGTGGCGCCGTCGGCGGCCGTGTTCGACACGCTGGTGAAGCGGTCGCGGCTGCCCGTGCTGGTGGACTTCTGGGCGGAATGGTGCGGGCCCTGCCGCACGGTCGCGCCCGAGATCCAGAAGGTCGCCGAGCGGCAGGCCGGCCAGCTGCTCGTCGTCAAAGTGGACACCGAGGCCCTTCCCGACCTGGCGGCGCGCCTGGGGATCATGTCGATCCCCACGCTCGCCGTCTTCGTACGGGGCCGGGAGGCCGCGCGGACGTCGGGCGCCATGCCCTCCGGCCAGATCGAGGCGTTCGTCCAGCAGGCCACCTAGACAGCGGTCAGGGGGCAGCGGTCAGCGGTCAGGTAGAGCCTGCGACGCTGTCACGCTGTGCTCGTGACAGGATGCCTTTCCTGACCCCTGCCGGCTGACGGCTGACCGCTAGTTACGCGTCACACGCGAAGAGCGCCATGAACCCGAAGTCCATGTGCAGCTGCATGTGGCAGTGGAACAGCGTCAGGCCCGGCTGGTCGGCCGTGAAGTCCACCTCCATCTCCTGGTAGCCGCCCAGCATCGCCACGTCCTTCATCACGCCGGTCGTGATCCGGCCCGCGACGCGCGTCAGCTCGAAGGTGTGGCGGTGCAGGTGCATGGGGTGGAGGTCGTCGGTGGCGTTGCGCATGCGCAGGCGGTAGCGGCGGCCCCGCACGAGCCGCCACATGGGCCGCTGCATCTGCTCCATCGAGAACGGCACGCCGTTGATCGTCCAGCGGTTGAACCCGTGGTCGGCGGCGTTGTCCTTCGCGAAGGTCATCTCGATGGTCTCGTCCGGCATCCGCGCCGCGGCGCCCTGGCGCCCGAACAGGGTGTAGTCCCACCGGAACGGCGGCGGCGCGGTCCACTGCGGCTGGCCGGTGCGTCCCGCGTACTCCACCACGATCCCCATCCCGCGCTCCCGGTCGTCGTCGCCGAGATCGCCGAGCACCCACACGCCGGGGTGTGACATCTCGACGATGGCCGAGACGCGTTCGGCCGTGCCGAGCCAGAGCACGGGCACGTCGCGAGGGGTCGGGACCGGATTGCCGTCGAGCGCCACGACGCGGAAGGTGTGGCCGGGCAGCGCAAGGCTGCGGATCTCGGTGGCGCTGCCGTTCAGCACGTGCAGCAGCACGCGCTCGCCCGGCTTCACGCGGATCGGCTCGCCGTGGCCCAGCAGGCGGCCGTTGATCGAGAAGAGCCGGTAGCCGACCTCGTAGCCGTGCGGCGTGCCCTTCGCGAGCGAGGCGCGCATGGCGGCGTCGCCGGTCTGCTCGAGCGATGCCACCTTCGGGCCGGCGAGAAAGTCGAGCGGCACGTCGCCGCCCCGCGTGAAGAACGGCTCGAACTCCTTGAGCGTGAGGAACACCTCGCGGTCGTAGGCGCCGGGGTCGTGCGCCGGCTCGATGTACACGGGGCCGACCTGGCCGGTGTACTGCCCGCGGTGCAGGTCGCTGCCCGCCGCCACGTGCGTGTGATAGAAGCGGAACCCGGAGGGCCGCGGGACGAGCGCGATCCGGCGCATGCCGCGCGCGGGCACGTACGGCGTGCCCTCCTCGGCGGCGCCGTCCACGTCGTCGGGCAGGAACTGGCCGTGCCAGTGCAGCTGCTCCGGCGTGTCGGTGTCGTTGTGGATGTCCACGACGACGCGCCGGCCCTCCTTGAAGCGGAGCAGCGGGCCGGGGCACTGGCCGCCGTAGGTGGTGGTCGAGACGATGCGATCGGGGGCGAGCTCGACGAGGCCGGTGCCGATGCGGACGGTGTAGTCGGCCGGGCCCGCGATCGGTCCGGGCGGCGCGGCGGCGCCGCGCGCGGGCTCCGCGCGCAGCGGCACCGGCAGCCGGACGGCCAGCGCGGCGAGCCCGCCGAGCTCGAGGAACGTGCGGCGGTTCATGGCGACCTTTCGAAGCGAGGGGACACGGCCATCGTACCCTTGACACCAGTTTCGGCCAACCCTATACTGCTCTAGGTATGACCGTGACGGACCCGACCGAGCCCGGCCGCAAGGACCTGTTTCCCGGCGCGCTGGAGATGATGATCCTCCAGACGCTGCGGCGCGAACCCCTCCACGGCTACGCGCTCGTGCAGCGCATCCGGCAGGTGTCCAACGATCTGCTGCAGGTCGAGGAAGGCTCGCTGTACCCGGCGCTGCAGCGGATGCTCAAGGCCGGGTGGGTGACGGCGCGGTGGCGCGTGTCGCCGAGCGGGCGCCGGATCCGCGTCTACACGATCACGGCCGCAGGCGCGCGGCATCTGGACCGCGAGCTCTCGAAGTTCGAGCGGATGCTCGAGGGCATCCGGCTCGTGCTGGCGCCGGTGACGCGATGAGGTGGCTCGGCCGGCTCCGCGGGCGGCGCTCGGCGGATTGCGATCTGGCCGAGGAGATCCAGCAGCACCTCGACGAGAAGGCGGACGATCTCGTGCGCGGCGGCGTGCCCCGCGAGGAGGCGGTCTGGGCCGCCCGCCGCGCGTTCGGCAACGTGACGCTGACGCGGGAACGGGGTCGCGACGTCTGGCGCTGGAGACTGGTCGACGACCTCGCGTCGGACGTGCGCTACGCCCTCCGCCAGCTCCAGCGCTCGCCGTCGTTCGCGCTCGCGGCCGTCCTCACGCTGGCGATCGGCATCGGCGCCAACACGGCGATCTTCAGCCTCGCCGACGCGGCCCTGCTGAACCCGCTGCCCTTTCCCCATCCCGAGCGCCTGGTGTCGGTGAACGAGATCGTGCCGCTCATCGGCCAGCGGCCGATCCGCCTGACCGCGCCGGACCTGGTCGACTTCGAGGCGCAGAGCCGCTCGTTCGACGCGCTGGGCGGCTGGAAGCCCATCACGGCGGAGCTGTCGGGCTCGCGCGAGTCGGAGCAGGTGCAGGCCGTCCGCGCGACGGCCAGTCTCTTCGACGTGCTGCAGGTGCCGCCGGCGCTCGGCCGGACGTTCACCGGCGGCGAGGACCGGGACGGCGTGAAGGTCTGCGTGATCAGCGACGGCCTGTGGCGCCGCTGGTTCGGCGCCGATCCGGACGTGCTCGGCCGGGCGATCTCCCTGGACCGCGTGGCGTACCGCGTCATCGGCGTGATGCCGCGCGGGTTCCAGTTCCCGCCGCCCGCCGTCCTCGAGGGCACGAGCGTCGACGCATGGGTGCCGATGTCGCTGACGCCGGCCGAGCGGCGGGCCCGCGCGGACAGCTGGGACTACAACGGCGTCGCGCGGCTCAAGCCGGGCGTCACGATCGCGCAGGCGAGCGCGGACGTCGGCGCCATCGCGCGCCACATCGCCGAGGACGTCGTCGCCCCACAGGTGGACTTCACCTTCACCTTCAGCGCGCTCGTGCGCCCGCTGGGCCCGCAGGTGGCGGCGACCGTCCGCCCCCTCGTGCTGGCGCTGTTGGGCGCCGTGGCCTGCGTGCTGCTGATCGCGTGCGTGAACGTGGCCAACCTGCTGCTGGCGCGCGGCGCCGGCCGCCAGAAGGAGATGGCGGTGCGCGTCGCGCTCGGCGCCGGCCGCGGCCGGCTGCTGCGGCAGCTGCTGGCCGAGGCGCTGCTGCTCGCGACGCTCGCGGCGCTGGCCGGCGGCGCGCTGGCGTGGTGGATCCTCGACGCGATGCCGCGGTTCGTGCCGGGCCGCTTCGCCGCGCTCGCCGAGGGCCGCTTCGACTGGCGCCTCCTGTTGTTCACGGCGGGCGTGGCCGTGGCGACCGCCGTCGTCGTGGGCGTCGTGCCCGGCCTCGCGGCCGGCCGCGGCGCCGGTCTCGAGACGCTGGCCGATCGCGCGGCGTCGAGCCTCGGCGCGGCGAACCGGCGGGTGCGCGCCGCGCTCGTGGTCGCCGAGATGGCCCTCGCGCTCGTGCTGCTGGTCGGCGCGGGCCTGTTCGCGCGCACGTTCCACGACGTGTTGAGCGCCAGCCCGGGCTTCGCGCCCGAGGGCGCCGTGGCCGGCCAGATCGATCTGCCCGCGCGCGACTACGCCGATCCCGCGCGGCGGGGGCCGTTCTACCGCGACGTGCTCGCGCGGCTGCGCGCGCGGCCTCACGTGAGCGCGGCCGGCCTCGGCACCACGCTGCCGCTCGCGGGCCGGACGTCGGAGCGCGTGTTCGTCGTCGAAGGCTACACGCCGCCGCCCGGCGCGGGCTTCAACATCGCGCCCATGACGGTCGTGACGACCGGGTACCTGCGCGCGATCGGCGCCACGCTGGTGCGCGGTCGCGACTTCGCGCGTGAAGACGGCGGCAGCGGCGAGCCCGTGACGATCGTCTCGGCATCGCTCGCGCGCCGGTACTGGCCGCGGCAGGATCCGATCGGCCGGCGCCTCAAGTGGGGCACCGATGCCACGTCGCCGCAGCCGTGGCTCACCGTGGTCGGCGTGGTCGACGACGTGAAGCTCGACACCCTCGCCGAGCCCGGCAACGTGCAGATCTACATGCCCGGCGACCCGGAGGAGCCCTCCGGCACCGCGCTCGGCCGCTCGGTCTGGGTGGTCGCGCGCGGGGCCGGCGCCGTCGACGCGCTCGAGGCCGGCCTGCGGGACGCGGTGCGAGGCCTCGACGCCCGGCTGGCGCTCGCGGCCCTGCGCCCGCTCGCCGACGCGGTGTCGGCCTCGGCCGCGCCCCAGCGGTTCAACATGCTCATGATGGTCGGTTTCGCGGGCATGGCGCTGCTGCTCGCCGCCATCGGGATCTATGGCGTGGTGGCCTACTCGGTCGCGCAGCGCACCCAGGAGATCGGGATCCGCACGGCCCTGGGCGCCGACGCCGGCCTCGTGGTGCGCCTGATCGTTCGCGAGGGACTGCGGCTCGCCGGGCTGGGAATCGCCATCGGCCTCGGCGGCGCCGCCCTGCTCGCGCCGTCGCTCGGGGCGCTGCTCTACGGCGTCAAGCCCCTCGACGCGCCGACGTTCGTCGCCGTCGCGCTGCTCCTGCTGGCGGTCGCGGTGGCGGCCACCTACATTCCTGCGCGCCGCGCCGCGCGCGTCGATCCCACCATCGCGTTGCGCAGCGAGTGACCGGCATTCCCCGGCGCGCACGCCTTCGGGCGTGTGGCGCAGGGCTGAAGCCCTGCGCGACGTACAGTCCGCCGGCCGTCCCTTATCGCCACCACGTCTCCGCCACGGTCAGCGCGCCGACCAGCAGTAGCGCGCCAGCGCCGCCGTAGCGGACGGCGGCAGGGGGAAGGTGCCGCTGAATCCAGCGCCGCGCGCTGGCGCCCAGCGTCACGGCGACGGCCGTCTTGGTCAGCATGGCCAGCACGGCGGCGGACCAGACGAGGATCGGACGATGGAACTGGGCCGCCATGGCCGCGGCGGTCAGCTGGCCGAGGTCGGCCCACTCGGCGAAGAACACCGACGCGAACGAGACGAGCGCGGCCGGCGCGCCGCCGCGCGCCGGCCCGCGAGCCTCCTCCTGCGCAGGCCCGCGCCAGAGCCTCGACGCCATCCAGAGGAAGCCGGCCGCGGTGAGCGCCGCCAGCGGCGCGCGCGGCAGCGCGCCGACCGCGTCGCCGACGATGACGGCCGCGCCCATCTTGGCCATGAAGGCCAGGGCGAGGCCGCACATCATCGGCGCCGGCCGGAAGCGCGTCGCGAGAACGCCCGACGTGTACAACAGCTTGTCGCCGGCGATCTCGGCGACGAGCACGGCGCCGTACGTGGCGACGAAGGCCTGGATCGCCACCTCGTCAGCCCACCGTCTGGACGGGCCGGTTGACGACCACCGGAACGCGCGCGCCGCCGAGGATCCGCTTCGAGCGGCTGTCGCGCTGCGTGACGTCGATCTCGTACCGGGTGCCGACCTTCGTGCCCCTCGGCAGGTCGATCCGCAGGAACACCGGGTACTCGTCCGTCGGGCCGACGGTGAGGCCGAGGAGCTCGGCGACCTCGCCGCCGCGGGCGGCGAGCGGCGTCGCCCGCGAGACGGCCTTCATCGCGCTCGTCAGCACCTCGTACTGGTACGTCGAGTACTTGGCTTCGTAGAACGCCCGCTTGGCGAGCTCGGGGTACTTCGCCAGCCAGGCCTTTGCGACGGTCGCCGCGCCCTTGCGGAAGCCCTTGATCCGGTCGGCCTTGGGCATCAGCGGCGGCGGGAGCAGCGCGTAGACCGTCCCCTTGAAGCGCTCGAGGTCGAAGACGAGGTCGACGAGGCCCTTCTCCTTGAAATGGGCGCCCGAGACCCAGAGCAGCGTCCACATGCCGATGCCGGTGCCGGGCGGCGGCGGCGTGCCGACGAACTGCACGATCGTCAGGTTCTGCTGGCCCACCTTGCGGTCGGCCAGCGTCAGGGCGTCCACGTTCGTGATCGTGCTCGTGAAGGGATCCTGCGCGCAGTGCAGGAACACCGCCATGCACCAATGGGAGTCGCCGGGCAGGCTCGCGGGCAGGGGCAGGACGGTCGACGGCAGGTCGAAGTGCACGATCTCCGGGGAGCCCGCGCGCACCACGGGGATCGTGACGGCGCCGAGCGTGACCCACTTCGGGCCCGGCAGCGGCGTGCCCGAGACGACATTCGCCGTGTAGCCGCCGGGCAGGCCCAGGCCGGTGCCGGCGTTGGTGACGACGGCCATCACGCGCACGTCGGTGGCGTCCGCCCGCCCGCGGTTGTGCACCTCGGCGTAGACGCGGTTGTGCACGGTGGGCGGCGGCGCGTTCGTGCCGACGCCGCCGGAGCCGTCCTCGATGACCGTGTTGAAGGTCAGGAAGTCGATGTCGGTCGTCGGCGTCTGATAGCCCATCGGCGTCGGCACGTCCACCTTGATGTTGGGGCTGAGGTAGTGGTGCACGGGCGCGGTGGGGAAGATCGACGGGTCGTCGCGGCCGTCGGTGTTCTCGCCGCGGCCGGTGTCGAGCATGGTGTCGCGGATGTAGAGCTCGACGTCCGGGAGCACGGGCGCGTCGAGCTTCCACTCCCACACGCCGCGGCCGTGCAGCGCCGCGCGCATGAGCCGCGCCGTCGGATGGATCTGGATGTCGTAGACCGGCGCGTCGGGCAGCCCGTTCTGGAGCGGCGTCCACGTGTTCCCGCCGTCGGCCGACTCCCACACGCCGATGTCGGCGCCGACGTACACGCGGTTGGTCACGCGGTCGTACTGCAGGGCGTTGTGCTCGACGTCGAGGAGCTCGGTGCCGCTGCCGGCCGTGCCGCTTCTCGCCTGCCACGCCGTGCCGTCGTAGCGCCAGACGTGGCGCTGGTCGCCGGTGCCGCCGAAGCAGATGAAGACGGAGTTGCCGGTCGCGTCGCTCCAGTCGACGGCGATGTCGGCGACGAGGCCCAGGCCGAACGGCAGGGCGCCGCCCGCGGCGTTGTCGATGCGCGTCGCCGCCCAGGTGGCGCCCTTGTCGAGCCGGTAGACCCGGCCGTTGGTGGTGCCCACGTAGAGCCGCGTCGCCGACGCGAACACCATGGAGAAGATGCCGCCCGTTCCGGCCGGCAGCTCGACGCGGCTCCCGGCGGGCCACGTGTTGCCGAAATCGCTCGAGATGTACGCCACGGGGTGGAGGGTGAGCAAAGGGTACGTGCCCGTCACGTAGCCGGCGCCGTAGGCGACGATCCCGGCCTCCGCGGGCGTGCCGGGGTTGTAGGGCGTCGTGACGAGCGGCGCGGCCATCATCACCCACTGCGCGCCCGACGGCGTGACGATCGTCCACGACGACCAGTCTCGCGCGCCGTCCGTGCAGCGGTAGACGTTGCCGTTCGCGTAGAGCATCACGCGGAACGGGTCGTGCCAGTTGACGACGCCGTAGCCGCCGTCGCCGTACAGGACGTGCCGCCAGGCCTGCTCGCCGGTGTACTTGGCCGAGCCATTGTCCTGCAGGCCGACGTAGGCCACGGCGGGCTCGGTGGGGTGCTGCGCGACGAAGGTCACGCACAGCGTGTGCAGGCCCGTGTTGCGCGCCTCGAAGCCGCCGCCGGCCGTCGGGTTGGTGTTCACGAACACGCCGCCGTCGGTGCCCGTCCAGAGCGTGTTCGAGTCGCCCGGCGCGTGCACGAGCGTGTGCACGTCGGCGTGCGCGTTCTGGCCGATCGCGGCCGACGTCATCGTGTACGCGCTCCCGCTCGGCGACACCACGCACCGCCAGATCGACCCGGGATAGATCGCGCCGTCGTCGTAGTAGCTGCCGCCGAGGTAGAGGCGCGTGGCGTCGTTCGGGTCCACGGCGATGCACAGGTCGTAGTCGCCCTGGCTCCCGCCGGAGGAGTCGAGCGGCAGGAACGCCGGCGGCGACGCGACGGTCTTCCAGGCGCCCGCGACGCCGTCGAGGCGCCGCACGCCGTTCAGGCTGCCGTTGGTGTTCGCGACGACGGCGTAGAGCACGTTGGGGTTGTCGGGCTGCACGCCGAGCGCGACGCGTCCCGCGCCGGCCGGGAAGCCGGTGCCGACGCCCGTCCACGTCTGGCCGTCGGTCGAGGCGTAGACGCCGCCGCCGAACAGGCCGGCGAACCAGCGCGTGACGCCGGCGGCGCGCGTGGCGACGACCGACGAGTGGCGGCCGGCCCGCCGGCGCACCCATTCGAAGCCGCCCCCGCTCGCCGGCACGCGCTCGTAGAGCCCGTTGCTCGTGGCGCCCACGCAGTGGTCCGGGTCGGCCGGGTCGACGGCGATCTGATAGAAGGCGTACCCGGCCAGCGAAGGCGAGCTGGCCTCGATCTCCCAGTGGTCGCCCCCGTCGTCGCTGCGCACGGGGCCGATGCCGCGGTAGGCGGGCAGCGCGCTCGTGATCCGGAGGCTGAAGATGGCGTCCACGTCGCCCTCGCCCGTGCCCACGTAGATGCGGTCGGGGTTGGCCGGGTTGATGGCGATGGCGCCGCAGACCAGGCTCGCGCTGGCGAAGTTGGTCGGGTTCTGGTCGAAGCCGTCCATGGTCGAACGCCAGCGGCGCCCGCCGTCGTCCGAGCGCCAGACCCCGCCGTCGGCCGAGGCGACGTAGACGCGCAGGCCGCCGGGCGCGACGGCGATGCCGGGCACACGGCCGCTGACGGGCCCGCGGTCGCCGGTCTGCGCGTGCGCGATGACGCCCGGGCCGAGCGGCGTCCAGTTGTTCACGCCGGGCACGGCCGGCATGGCCGGCAGCGGACCCGGGCGCGCCATCCGCGCCCGATGCGCCTTCACGCGGCGTTCGTGGTACCGCTGGAGCGTCCGGTGCCAGTAGTCGCGCCGGACGCGGGCCAGGACCTCCTCGCCCTGGCCGTGCTGGTAGCTGCTGACGAAGGCCGGCGCCGCCGGGGCGCCGCGCGCGCGGCGCGCGCGCCGGGCCGCCTTCTTCGGGCGCGCGATCGCTCGCGCGCCGCCCTTGAGCTCCAGCCGGGAGTAGGTCTCCTCCATCATGGGGAGGATCCACTCGGCGGGGCCCTCGTAGTTCCGTTCGCGCGTCCGCTTCCGTGTCGGCTTCGTCTTCTTCGCCATCGTGGGACCTCCTTGCCGCAGGCGCCACGACGCGGACGCCTGCCGGGCGCGCGCGGTTCCGACCCGCGCGCACACCATCGTCACTGGCCTCGAATCGAGACGGACGGCAGGGTCGTTGCGGAGCGCGCCGGCCGGTCCCCTGCACCCGTGACCGACGGCGGCCCGCTCGCCCAGCGCAACTGGGAAGAGCGCCGACCTCCGGATGGCGAGTAGGGCCCATTCGTAACACAGGCCGGAGCGCGGCTCAAGACGAAACGAGCGCGAACGAAAGTCGTCCTGTTGGGTGACCTTCTGCCGGCGAGGTATGATCGCTGCGATGCACAGGCCCGCCCGCATCGTCGACTCGCACCTGCACCTGCTCACCGCCGGCACGGACGCGGTGAAGCGGGCGCACATGGCGCGGCTCGACCCGCGGCTGCAGGAGGCGTACCGGCGGCGGTGGGAGGAGAGCCTGGCGTCGCGGCGCGAGGACGGGCCGGAGCCCGCGCCCGCCGACGTCCGGACGGTCGCGCGCCGCTGGGAGGCGTCGCTCGACGCGGCCGGCGTCGCGCGCGGCGTCTTCTTCACGTCGCCGAACTACTGCGACGACCTGCTCACGTTCATCGCGCTGGACCCGGACCGGTTCGTGGGCTACTCGACGCTCGACCCGACCGATCCCGCGAGCGCGGGCCTGTTGCGCAGGCAGATCGACGACCACGGCGTGCGCGGCCTCAAGCTGTACCCGATGGCGCTCGGGTTCCACGTGGACGACCCGGCGTGCGACGCGGTGTACGCGGTGTGCGAGGCGTCGCGCCTGCCGGTCGTCATCCACTTCGGGATCTCGATCGCCGCGACGCACGACCTGCGCTACGGGAACCCGCTCGACCTGGCGGGGCCCGCGCTGCGGTTCCCGGCGGTCTCGTGGATCGTCCCGCACTTCGGCGCGGGCTTCTTCCGCGAGGCGCTGATGGTGGGCGCGCAGTCCCGCAACGTCCACATCGACTCGTCGTCTTCGAACAACTGGACGAGGTACACACCCGACCAGCCGTCGCTCGCCGACCTGTTCCGGCGGACGCTCGACGCGGTGGGGCCCGAGCGGCTGCTGTTCGGCACCGACTCGAGCTTCTTCCCGCGCGGCTACCGGACGAACATCCTGGACGAGCAGCTGGCCGTGTGCGACGCGATCGGCCTGGCGCCGGCCGAGGTCGACCTCGTCTTCGGCGGGAACATCGAGCGCCTGCTGGTCGGCTTCACGCCGGCCGCGCGGGCCGGGGCGGTCCAACCGCACGCATGAAGGAGAGCACCGTGACGACGCCGATCGAGGCGCTCAGGAACGAGATCAAGAATCGGGCGCACATCTACCGCGAGGTCTACCTGCGGCTGGCCGAGGCGCACGGACCCGAGGAGGCGGCGCGGCTGCTCGGCGACGCCATCTACGCGCGCGGGCACGCCAAGGGCGCGCTGCTCACCGGGAAGATTGGGGCGCCCGACCTGGAGAAGCTCGCCGAGGCGTTCGCCGCAGGCGCCGGCCCGATGGACGCGTTCGGACACGAGGTGGTGGAGTCGGGCGTGGAGCGCGCGGTGCTGCGTCTGACGCACTGCCCGCTCGTCGAGGCGTGGGACGAGGCAGGGCTGTCGCAGCCCGAGAAGACGGCGATGTGCGACATCGCGTGCCGCGTGGACTACGGCAAGTTCGAGGGCGCCGGCTACTCGCTGAAGTTCAAGTGCCGGATCGCCGACGGCTCCCGCACGTGCGACATGGAATTGACGAAGGCGTAGGGGCGACCCGGCGGGTCGCCCCTACACGCTCCCGGCGGGTCGCCCCTACTTCGCCTCGCCCAGCGCCCGGCGCAGGTCCTCGGCCGAGCCCTTCAGCAGGTTCCGCAGCACGGCGACTTCGGACGTGATGGCGGCGCGGAGCGCCGGCTCCGCGTCGGGCGCGAAGAACGGCGAATGATTGGACGGGAGCGGCGTGCCCGCCGCCTTCGCCGCCGCGAGCTTCTGCGGGTCCGCGCCGCCCAGCGAGAAGTAGAACGACGGCACCCCCGCCTCGATGAAGTACGAGTAGTCCTCCGAGGCCATCACCGCCGGCACCGTCACCACGTTGTCCTTCCCCAGCGCCGACGCGAGCACCGGCTCGAGCCGATCGGCCAGCACCGGCGCGTCGTACAGCGCGTCGGTGGACTCGTAGTGGTCGATCAGCGGCGGCTTCGGCGCGTTGCCCGCCGCCGACTCCGCGTTCGCGATCCGCGCGATCGCGGCCAGCACCTGCGTGCGCACCGCCGGCTCGTAGGTCCGAATCGTCAGGCCCAGCTCGGCGTGGTCGGGGATGATGTTGTTCTTCGTGCCCGCGCGCACGTAGCCGACCGTGACGACGGCGGCCTGGCCGGGCGGGACCTCGCGCGAGACGATCGTCTGCAGCGCGAGGATCGTGCGCGCGGCGATGACGATCGGGTCGATGCCGGCCTCGGGCGCCGATCCGTGCGCGCCCTTGCCGTAGATGGTGATGCGCACCGAGTCGGAGTTGGCGTAGCGGAACCCGGAGCCCACGCCGACCTTCCCGGCGGGCAGATCGTTGCCGACGTGCAGCGCGACGCCGGCGTCGGGCCGCGGGAAGCGCGTCAGCAGGCCGTCGGCGAGCATCGCCTTCGCGCCGGTGATCGTCTCCTCGGCCGGCTGGCCGATCAGCACGAGCGTGCCGTGCCACGTCCCCTTCGAGCCCGCCATTACGGCGGCGGTCCCGACGAACGCCGCCATGTGCAGGTCGTGCCCGCACGCGTGCATCACGGGCACGTCGGCGCCCGACAGGTCCTTCGCACGGACCGTGCTCGCGTAGGGCAGCCCGGTCTTCTCCTCGACCGGCAGCGCGTCGAGCTCGGTGCGCAGCATGATGGTCGGGCCGGGGCCGTTCTTCATCACCGCGACGACGCCCGTGCCGCCGACGTGCTCGGTGACCTCGTAGCCGAGCGCGCGGAGGCGCGCGGCGATCGTGGCGGCCGTCCGCGTCTCCTGCGACGACAGCTCCGGGTGCTGGTGCAAGTCGAGGTAGAGCGTGTACGCGTCGGGGTAGACGGCGCCCACCTCGGCGGGGGAGGGCGCCTGGCCCGGCGCCGGCGCGGCGGAGAGCGCGAGCAGCAGCAGCGTGGTCAGCATGGCGTCACCGCTCCGAGGGCAGGGTTTTCAGGTAGGCGACCACGGCCCTCGCGTCGTCCTGCGAGAGGCGGAAGGGCGGCATGGGCGGCTTCGGCTTCTCGCGCCCGACGGCCTGCCCGGTCGTCAGCAGCGTGACGATCTGCTCCTCGGTGAACCCCCCGAGGCCGGCGATGCGCGGCGCGGCGAACGCCCACGGCCGGTGGGGCCAGGGGGTGGTGAGGGGGACCGGCGCTCCGGTGAACGCCCTGGTCTCGATCAGGTTGCCGTTCCGGTCGCGCGGCGTGTGGCACTGGACGCACATCCCGACGTGCCACGTGAGGTACTCGCCGCGCGCGACCGCCGCGGCCTCCGGCGCCGGCGCGGACGAGGGGACCCTGGCCTGGCCGTACAGCACGGCTCCGACGAGGCCCGCGGCCGCGATGGCAATCGCACCCTGCTTGATCATCTCCACCGTCTCTCCAGTCCGTCGCGCGCCATGGCCGGACGAGGCTCCACGGCGCCGCGACCGTGCGGATAATCCACGAATTCTACCGCACTTTGCGCGCGCCATTCCGTGTCCCATTCCGTCTCCCATTCCGCATAGAATCAGTCTCGCCCGATCGCGTCTGGAGGGGATCCCGCATGACCGAGACCGCAGCCGACGCTCCCACCGGCCCGCCCGCCCCGTCGCGCGCCTATCGCTGGGTCGTGCTGGCGGCGATGGCCGTCGCCGTCTACGGCAGCTACTACGCCTTCGACTACATCGGCCCGCTCGCGCCGCTGCTGAGCAGCCAGCTCCACTTCACGAACTCGGAGATCGGCCTGCTGCAGGCCGTCTACAGCCTGCCGAACGTCGTGGCGATGCTCGTGGCGGGCGTCATCATCGACCGGATCGGGACGCGGCGGTCGATGGCGATCTTCAGCGTGCTCGTGTTCACGGGCCTGGCCATCACGTCGGTCAGCCCGCTGATCGGGATCATGGCGAGCGGCCGCCTGCTGGTCGGCGCCGGCGCCGAGGCCCTGGCGCTCGCGTCGAACGTGGCGGTGGCGCGCTGGTTCTGGCACGACGAGCTCAGCCTGGGGTTCGGGCTGCGCTCGTCGGTGATGCGGCTGGGCTCGCTGAGCGCGCAGGTCTCGCCGACGTGGGCGCCCGGCGTCTACACCTACTGGCGGGGGCCGCTGCTCATGGGCGTCGGCTTCGGGGGCTTCTGCCTGGTCGGGTCCGCGCTCTACTGGGTGCTCGACGCGCGCGGCGAGCGGCGGTTCAGCCTGGGGCACCACGCCGCCGAGCACACGATCGCGCTCCGCGAGGTGTTCCGGTTCAACCGGTCGTTCTGGCTGATCGCGCTGCTCTGCGTCACCTTCTACGGCTGCATCTTCCCGTTCCAGACCTTCGGCCAGAAGTTCCTGATCGAATCGCGGAACCTGTCGCCGCAGACGGCGTCGCTGCTGGTCGGCATGGAGCCGCTCTTCTCGCTCATCGGCATGCCGATCTTCGGGCTGCTCGTCGACCGCTTCGGCCGGCGGTCGCTGTTCATGATGTTCGGCTCGCTGCTGATCGTGCCGGTGTTCCTGATGCTCGGCTACACGAGCATCCCGCCGGTCATCCCGATGGCGATGATGGGCGTGGCGTTCGCGCTGGTGCCCGCGGTGATGTGGCCGGCGCTCGTCTACGTCGTGGACAAGTCGAAGCTCGGCCTGGCCAACGGCATGCTGGACACCATCCAGCAGATCGGGCTCGTGTGCATCAACCTGCTGATCGGCTGGTCGAACGATCACTGGGGCGCGAGCGCGGCGAACCCGGCCGGCTACCACGCGAGCATGTGGATGTTCACGGGGATCGCGGTCCTCGCCGTTCTCTGCGCCGTCGCGCTGCGCGTCGTCGAGACCGGCCCGCGCGCGCACGGCCTGGAGACGATCACGGTGGAGTCGATGAAGAAGAGGGCGGAGGCCTGAGGCCGGCCCCAAGTCCCAAGCCAGACAAGGGATATCAACCAATGCGCATCAGCGAGATGAACTGGATGCAGGTGGAGACGGTCCTCCGGAAGGACGATCGGGCGGTCGTGCCGGTGGGGAGCACCGAGCAGCACGGCTACCTCAGCCTGTCGGTGGACGCCATCCTGGCCGAGCGCGTGGCCGTCGAGGCCGCCGAGCCGCTCGGGGTGCCGGTGTTCCCGATCCTCAACTACGGCATCACGCCGTACTTCCGCGCGTACCCGGGCACGGTCAGCCTGCGCCTCGACACGTATCACCGCCTCGTGACGGACATCGTCGAGAGCATCGCGGGCGCCGGCTTCCTCCGCATCCTGTTCGTGAACGGCCACGGCGGCAACACCCCGGGCGGGTCGATCCTGCAGGAGTGGATGAACGCGCACCCGGGCGTGGTCGTGCGGTGGCACAACTGGTGGAACGCGCCGAAGACGGCCGCGGCCGTGGCGGCCATCGACGCCGAGGCGTCGCACGCGTCCTGGATGGAGAACTTCCCGTGGACGCGGCTCGCCGGCGTGGACGTGCCCGGCGGGAAGAAGCCGATGATCGACATGGCGCGCCTGCGCCTGATGGACGCCGGCGCGGTGCGGGCGTACCTGGGCGACGGCAACTTCGGCGGCGCGTACCAGAAGCCGGACGACCGGATGCTGGAGGTGTGGCGCGCCGGCGTGGAGGAGACGCGCGCGGCGCTGGAGGGCCCATGGAGCTGATCGCGAAACAGCGCGGCGCCGCCGAGACCACCGAGCGCATCCTGGTCTGGGGCGCGGGCGCCATCGGCGGCACGGTGGCGGCGTACCTCCGGCGCGCCGGGCTCGACATGACGGCGGTCGACGACCACGCCGCGCACGTCGCGGCCATCCGCGCGAAGGGGCTGGCGATCGTGGGCCCCATCGAGACGTTCACGCAGGAGGTGCCCGCGTGCACGCCCGACGAGGTCGAGGGCGCGTGGGACACGATCTTCCTGTGCGTGAAGGCGCTGCACACCGAAGCCGCCGCGCGCCAGCTCGCGCCGCACCTCGCGCCCGACGGCGTCGTCGTGTCGCTGCAGAACGGCTTCAACGAGCTGGCGATTGCCGAGGCGGTCGGCGAGGCGCGCACGATGGGCGCGTTCATCAACTTCGGCGCCGACGTCCTCGAGCCGGGCGTCGTGCACTTCGGCGGCCGCGGCGCGGTCGTCCTCGGCGAGCTGGACGGCGCCGACACGGGGCGGCTCGCGCGCGTCCACCGCGCGCTGCTGCGCTTCGAGCCGAACGCCGTCACGACCGACAACATCTGGGGCTACCTGTGGGGCAAGATGGGCTACGGGGCGCTCCTCTTCGCCAGCGCGCTCACCGAGGCGTCGATCGTGGACGTGCTCGACTCGCGCCCGGCGCGCCCGGTGCTGACCACCATCGCCCGCGAGGTGATGACGGTGGCCGCGGCGGAGGGCGTGACGCCCATGGGCTTCAACGGGTACGAGCCGGCGGCGTTCGGCCCGGGGGGGACGGACGAGGCCGTGAACGCGTCGTTCGACGCGATGGTGGCGTTCAACCGGCGCTCGGCCAAGACCCACAGCGGCATCTGGCGCGACATCGCGGTGCACCACCGCAAGACCGAGACCGACGCGCAGTTCGCGCCCATCCTGCGCATCGCGGGCCGGCGCGGGATCGCGATTCCCACGGTGGAGCGGCTCATTGCCCTCATGCGCGAGGTCGAGAGCGGCGCACGGCCGCAGGCATGGGAGAACCTGGCGCGGCTCGCCGCGCCGTCCGGGAGGCCCTGATGGAGATCCGCTTCGACGGCCGGACCGCGATCGTGACCGGCGCCGCGCACGGCTTCGGCCGCGCGATCGCCCTGCGGCTCGCCGCGCTCGGCGCGCGCGTCGTCGCGTGCGACGTGCTGAAGGACGAAGTCGAGGAGACCGCGCGGGTCGGGCGTGGGCAGGGCGCCGCGGTCGAGGCGCGCGTCGTGGACGTCGGCGACCGCCGCGCGGTGCAGGCGATGGCGCGGGAGACGCACGAGGCGTCCGGGCGCATCGACATCCTCGTGAACGACGCCGGCGGCGTGATGGGACAGGTCGGCCGGCCGATCGAGGAGGTGCCGGAGGCCGACTGGCGCGCGATCTTCGCCGTGAACCTCGACGGCGCCTTCTACTGCAGCCAGGCCGTCGCGCCCGCCATGAAGGCGGCGCGCTACGGCCGCATCGTGAACATCTCGAGCGGCGCCGGCCTCGGCGTCAGCCTCACCGGCATCCAGGCCTACGCGTCGGCCAAGGCGGGGCAGATCGGCCTCACGCGCCAGCTCGCGCACGAGCTCGGGCCGTGGGGCATCACGGTGAACAACATCGCGCCCGGCTTCGTGCGGTCGAACCCGACGACCGAGAAGCAGTGGGCGTCGTACGGCGAGGACGGCCAGCGCCGGCTGGTGGAGAACATCGCGCTCAGGCGGCTCGGCTCGCCCGACGACATCGCCAACGGCGTGCTCTTCTTCGCGAGCGAGCTCGCCGGGTGGGTGACGGGGCAATGTCTGTCGATTGACGGGGGGAAGTGACGTGCCCAATTCAGTCCTGAAGGTGGGATCGCTCTCCGCCGCGCCGGGGGAGAAGCGGTACGGCGTCAACGAGTTCCCGGTGCAGGGGCAGCCCTACCGGCTGCCGATGTGGCTCGTCAACGGGCGCGAGGACGGCCCGACGCTCGTCGTGACGGCCGGCGTGCACGCCGCCGAGTACGCGAGCATCGCGGCGGCGCTCGAGCTCGGCCGGACGGTCGACGCGACCCGGCTGCGGGGCCGGGCGATCATCGTGCCGGTGATGAACGTCGCGGCGTTCGGCGCCCGCGCCATCTACGTCTGCCCGCTCGACGGCAAGAACCTGAACCGCGTGTTCCCGGGCGACGCCGCCGGCACCGCGTCCGAGCAGATTGCGGCGTGGGTGTTCGAGCACGTGATCCGCCAGGGCGACTACTACGTGGACCTGCACGGCGGCGACCTGAACGAGGCGCTCGTCCCGTTCACCATCTTCTTCCGGTCCGGCCAGGCGAAGGTGGACCAGGCCTCGCTCGAGATGGCCGAGGCCTTCGGCATCCGCTATCTCGTGAGCAGCGAGACGAAGGGCGCGGCGTTCTCGGCGGCGGCCGGGGCGGGCATTCCCTCGATCCTCGCCGAGGCCGGCGGCCAGGGCATCTGGACGCCCGACGACGTGTGGGCGCACACGAGCGGGCTGGATCGGCTGATGCGCCACCTCGGCCTGCTGCCCGGCGGCGCGCCGACGCCGGTCACGCACCTGATCCTCGAGCGGTTCCTGTGGCTGCGCAGCGACCACGACGGGTTCTGGTACCCCGGCGTGCAGGTCGGTGAGAACGTGCGGCAGGGGCAGACGATCGGGGCCGTGAAGGACCACGAGGGCCGCGTGCTGCAGTCGGCCGTCAGCCCGGCCGACGGGCGGGTGCTGTTCCTCGTCACGTCGCTGGCGATCAACGCGGCCGACCCGCTCCTGGCCGTCGGCGCGTAGGACATCGGGGCCGGACCCGATGTTCGAGGCAGGAGGAGAAATTGGGGTCTGACCCAATTTTGCAGGTGCTCGCCGAGCGCGAGCCGCGATACTTCCGCGAGCTCGCCGAGCTCGTCGCCATCCCCTCGGTCAGCACCGACCCGGCCCGCGCGGCCGACGTGCGGCGCGCGGCGGACTGGGTGGCCGCGCGGCTCGCCGCCGCCGGCGACTTCCACGTCGAGGTGTGGGAGACGCCGCGCCACCCGGCGGTGTACGCGCGCTTCGACGGCGCGCCCGGCGCGCCGACCGTGCTCGTCTACGGCCACGTGGACGTGCAGCCGCCCGATCCGCTCGAGGCGTGGGACTCGCCGCCCTTCGTGCTGACCGAACGGAACGGCCGGCTCTACGGCCGCGGCGTCAGCGACGACAAGGCCTCGATGCTCCTGCCGATCCTCGCGGCCGAGGCGTGCTTCGCCGCGGGCGGGCGGCCGCCCGTGAACCTGCGCTTCCTCGTCGAGGCCGAGGAGGAGATCGGCAGCCCGAGCCTGCCGGCGCTCGTGCGCGCCCGGCGGGACGCGCTGGCGTGCGACGTGGCGATCTCGGCCGACGGCGGGATGTGGCGCGCCGAGACGCCGAGCCTCACCGTGAGCGCGCGCGGTCTCGCCGGCCTGGAGCTCACCGTGCGCGGCGCGCGCAAGGACCTGCACTCGGGGCGCCACGGCGGCGGCGTCGCCAACCCGCTGCACGCCGCGGCCGCGCTCGTCGCCTCGCTGCACGACGGCGGGCGCGTCGCGGTCCAGGGCTTCTACGACGAGGTCGAGCCGCCGGACGCGGCGTGGCTCGCCTCGCTCGACCGCCTGCCGTTCGACGAGGCGCGCTACCTCGCCGACGTCGGCGCGCCGGCCGCCTTCGGCGAGCCCGGCTACGGCACGCTGGCGCGGCAGTGGTTCCGCCCGACGCTCGAGGTGAACGGCCTCTACGGCGGGTATCAGGGCCCGGGCAGCAAGACCGTGCTGCCGAGCGAGGCGCACGTGAAGATCACCTGCCGGCTGGTGGCGCGCCAGCGGCCGGACGACGTGGTGGCGAAGGTGCGGCGGCACCTCGAGCGGCACTGCCCGCCGGGCGTGAGCCTGTCGATCAGGGAGGAGCACGGCGCGGCCGCCTACCGCGTGTCGCCCGACGCGCCCGCCGTCCGCGCCGCGCTCGACACCCTCGCCGACGTCTTCGCCGCCCCGCCCGACATCGTGGGCATGGGCGGGACCGTGCCCGTGACGAACGTGTTCCGCGACGCGCTCGGCGTCGACACGATCTTCTTCTCGTTCAGCACGGCCGACGAGGACATCCACGCCCCGAACGAGTTCTACCGTCCCGAGCGCTTCCGCCTCGGCCTGCGCGCGTGGGTCCAGCTGTGGCAGCGGCTCGCCCGTGCGTAGCGCCGGGCTTCAGACCGGCCTGCCGGGCCGGGCTGAAGCCCGGCACTACGTACGATCGGGTACGTAGTGCTGGCCTTCAGGCCAGCCGGGCCGGCTGAAGCCGGCCCCCACGTGCCAGGTCACACAGCAATGACGAGCGCAACGGCGAGGACCGTGTTCGTCGCGAGGTTCCACGCGACGTTGGCGCCCAGCGCGGGGATCGGGACGGGCTCGTCGGGCCCGGCGAACGCCCAGCGCAGCGGGCCCATCAGGAACAGCGACGGCGCGGCGGCGGCGAGCGCGATGGCCGGCAGCCACCCCACCAGCCACGACCCCACCAGC
The DNA here is from genome assembly GCA_963812185.1 of uncultured Acidobacteriota bacterium. Lineage (GTDB taxonomy): Bacteria > Acidobacteriota > Vicinamibacteria > Vicinamibacterales > JAHECP01 > JAHECP01. The sequence goes on along the minus strand of CAWEUE010000003.1, from coordinate 1,772,980 downwards.
GAGACGGGCACCAACAGCCCGGCCGCGGCGTAGACCCGCGCGGCGGCGCGCCGGCCGAGCAGCAGGACGAGGTTGCGCCGGCCGCCCGCGCGGTCCGCGCGCTCGTCCGGGAATTCGTTCAGGAGCAGCAGGTTGAACGTCATGAAGAAGGCCGGCACGCCGGCCGCGATCGCGGCCGCGCCCAGGCGGCCGTCCTGGACGAGCGCCGTGCCGGCGACCGGCAGCAGCCCGAGGCCGAGGCCGGCGAACAGCTCGCCGAGCCCCATCCGCGCGAACAGGTCCGAGTAGGCGAGCACCGATACGGCGCCGAGCGCGAGGAACGGCACCAGCGGCCATCCCACCGCGCGCAGGAGCACGAGTCCGGTGACCAGGCCCACGCCCGCGGCGCCCAGCCCGAAGGCGAGCGCGGCGCGCGGCGGGATCAGCCCGGCCGGCAGGGTGCCGCTGCCGCCGCTGAACGGCGTGCGCTCGGTGTGCAGGTCGATGCCGCAGCGCATGTCGCTGTACTCGTTGAGCGCGTTGACCGACGCGTGGAGCGCCACGAGGCCGACGAGCGCGACGAGCGTGCGCGACCAGCGGAAGCCGCCTTCGTAGAGCCCCGCCGCCGCGCCGGCGGCCACGAGCGTGAAGGGGAGGAGCAGGAACGGTGCGCGGGCGACGCCGAAATAGGCTTTCATCTGATCAGTCGGGGAACCTGAGGAAGTGGAAATCCCAGCCGGCCAGGCTCACGAACAGGCCGGGATACCGCATCTCGTCGCCGTCGCGATCGTACGTCTCGTCGTTCAGCACGTCGGTGAGCCGCCACCGGCGGCCGCCGAGGTCGGTCCACGGCACGCGCACGTGCGCCTGCGACGGCACGCCCGACAGGTTGACGACGACGAGGTGGCGGGTCGAGCCGGCCCGCCAGCACCACGCCACGACGTTCACGTACGTCGCGTTGTCCAGCCAGCCGGCGCGCTCGCAGAGCGCCCAGTCGGCGCCGGCCGGCGCGGCCGCGCGGGCGGCCGGGAGCAGGCGCCGGTAGAACGCCTGCAGGCCCGGGTCGGCCGGCTCCGCCGGCCGCCGGCCGAGCTGCACGGGCAGCCGGATCGTCCGCCCGTCGAGCTGCCCCTCGTGGAACAGCCGCGCGCCGGGCACGGTGGACATGGCGACGGCGGCGGCGCGCTCGTGCGCCGGCCCGAAGACGGCGGCGGCGCGCGGCTCGTCGTGGTTCTCGATGAAGCGCAGCAGCTTGCGCTGGTACGCGAGGTCGGCCGTCAGGTGGAGGCGCACCTCCTCGGGCACGTCGTAGACGAGCCGGTCGTACAGCCGCTTGTCGTAGCAGAAGTCGAACCCGAGCTGCTGCAGCTCCCACTCGAGGTCCCAGTAGGCCTCGGCGACGAAGAGGAAGCCGGGGTGGCGCGCGCGAACGGCCGGGATGACCTCGGCCCAGAAGTCGATGGCCGGGCGCGGGCCGACGCGCGCGCCCCACGTCCGCCCGAAGACGTCGTCGAGGACGAGCATGGCCATGTCGCAGCGGACGCCGTCCGACTGGCGGGCGATCGCGTCGAGCGTGCCGGCCGCCGCGAGGCGCAGGCCGGGGTCGAACGCGTTGAGCTGCGCGGTGTCGGTCCAGGGCGGGTAGCTGGGGTCGCGGCCGAACGCGATCACGCGGCCGTCGGCCTCGAAGAACTCGTCGGGCGCCCGCACGAGGTCGTCGAGGCCGCCGCCGACGAGCCGCTCGGGGTGCGTGGCGACCCAGGGGTGGTCGCGGGCGACGTGGTTCGGGACGTAGTCGAGCAGGAGGCGGACGCCGCGCCGGTCCAGCGCCTCGCGCGCGGCGGCCAGGCCCTCGGGCCCGCCGAGCCGCGCGTCGACGACGTAGTCCCTCACGCTGTAGGGCGATCCCACCACGTCGTCGGGCGTGTAGTCGGGGAGCGCGCGGCGGTACTCGCGCACGAGGTCGGGCAGCGCTCGCGCGACCTCGATGCCGGCCGGGCTCCGCCGCCACACGCCCATCAGCCACACGGCGTCGACCCCGAGGCCGGCGACCGCGTCCCACTCCTTGGGCGAGACGGTCGCGAGCGTCGTCGGGACGCCGCCGCGCCGGCTGAGATCGTCCAGCCACACCCACGTGTCGATCTCGTAGATCGACGGCTGCGTGGGCCACGTCATGGGAGACCCTCCCCGGGTCAGCGCCGCGGGTCTGGCCGCGAGAGCACGCGCACCTCGGGCAGCGCCCGCCGGTCGACCAGGCGCCCGCCCTTGTAGACCGCGTCGACCTTCTCGATGTTGTGGATGTCGGCGAGCGGGTCGGCCGCGAGGACCACGAGGTCGGCCTCCTTGCCGCCCTCGATCGTGCCGAACGTCTTCTCGCCGCGCGACGCGAGGGCGCCGTTCTTCGTCGCGGCCACGATCGCCTGCGACGGCGTCATGCCGAGCTCGACGAGTCCCTCGATGGCCATGATCGTGCCGATGCCGTGGTCCTGGTTCCGCGGCTTGGGCGCGCGGGCGAGCTCGGCGGACGCGCCCCAGTAGCTGTCGGTGCCGACGGTGACGAGCGCGCCGGCCTTCACGAGCGCCTCGGCGTTCTTCCGCCGGATCTCGAGCTCGGTCCCGAGGTCCCGGTCGAGCTGCCGTTGCTCGAACGTCGTCCGCGGGCGCGCGGGCATCGTGCCCTTCGCGATGGCGTCGGCGCGCTTCTTCTCGAACGCCTCGCGGCTCTTCAGGTGCTCCTGCCACGCCTCGCCGGTGATCGTGCTCGCGAGCATCGAGCACACCAGGCGGCGGTCGGCGATGAGCCGCACGAGGGCGGCCGGCATCTCCTGGTCGTCGGTGATCTCGGGGTGCTGGATGACGTCGATGCCCGCCTCGATCGAGAGCTTCAGGCCCTCGACGCTCGTCGCGTGCGTGTCCACGCTCTTGCCGCGCCTGTGCGCCTCCTCGACGATCACGCGCTGCGCCTCGGGCGAGAAGCCGATGTAGGTCGGGTCGCCGAAGTGGCTCGTGCCGCCGTACTTCAGGAAGTCGGGCCGCTTGTCGAGGTACCTGTCGATCGCCACGCGGAGCTCCGCGGGCGTCATGGTCATGAGCTCCTCGCCGCCGCCCTGGGCGATGGCGTCGTTCATCTGCTCCTGGAACAGCGTGAGGCCGTTGGGGCGCGTCAGGCTGAAGCTGATCGAGTAGGGGCCGCTCCACCCGAGGATGTTGCCCGCGGCCAGGATGCGCGGGCCGACGGCCCGGCCGGCGTCGATGCGGTCGCGCGTCTCGACGAGCGGCAACAGCATGCCGTAGCTGTCGCGGACCGACGTGACGCCGTGGGCGAGGTCGATCTGCGCCGCCTCGAGCACGATGTCGGCCTCGCGCGGGAAGTAGCGGACGAGCGACTCGTAGCGCTCGCCCGCGCCGCCGTAGAGGGACAGGTGCACGTTGGTGTCGACGAAGCCTGGCACGACGAACTTCCCGGCGCCGTCCACCACGCGTGCCCCCGCGGGGACGATCACCGACGCCCGCGGCCCGGCGGCCGCGATGCGCGAACCGTCGATGACGACGACCGCGTCCGCCACGGGCGGCCCGCCGTTGCCGTCGATGAGCGTGGCGCCGACGATGGCGACGGGAACGGACTGGGCCGAGACGTGGAGCCCCGTGGCGAACAGGGCGCCGAGGATCGTCAGGAGCAACACGGTTCGCTTCGGCATGGCGCCATGACTATAGGAGAGCGGCAGCGACGGTTCAAGGGAGATCGCCGCGTGACGCCGTCAGGCCTTGGCGCGCGGCAGCTCGGCGACGAACTCGCTGCCGTCCGGGCCGCTCTGCGCCAGGCGCAGCGTGCCGCCGTGGGCCTCGGCGATCCAGCGGGCGATCGACAGGCCGAGGCCGGCGCCGCCGGTGTGGCGCGAGGCGTCGAGACGCACGAAGCGCTCGAAGATGCGCTCGCGCTCGTCCGGCGGGATGCCGTGGCCGGTGTCGGCCACCCGCAAGGCGATCCTTCGATCCTCGGTCGCGACGGTCAGCGTGACGCGGCCCTCGTCCGGCGTGTGCTCGATGGCGTTGGTCAACAGGTTCAGCACCATGCGACGCAGCAGCGATTCGTCGCCCTGCATTCGGACGATGGGCTCGATCGCCGCCTCGAGGGCGACCCGGCGCTCGTCGGCCAGGATCTGCACGACCGCCAGGCAGTCGGCCGCCACCTCGTGGAGGTCCACGTCGGCGACGGCGATGGGATAGCCGCCCGCGTCGGCGCGGGCCAGCACCAGCATGTCGTCCACGAGGCGGGCGAGCCGCCGGCTCTGCTCGACGACGATGGCCAGGGCGTCCCGGTATTCCTCGGACGCGCGGTCCGGCTGGCTCAACGTCACGTCGCCGGCCGTGCGGATCACCGACACGGGCGTGCGCAGCTCGTGCGACGCGTCGGCCATGAACTGGCGCTGCTGCTCGAGCGCCGCGCCCAGCCGGTCGAGCACGTCGTTGAACGACGCCGCCAGTCGCCCGAGCTCGTCGTCCGGGTGCGGCGCCGCCAGGCGCGCGCCGCTCGTGCGGGCGGTGATCGCCCCCGCGCGCGCCGACATGTCCGCGATCGGCTGCAGGCCGCGCCGCCCGATCCACCAGCCGCCCAGCACGGCGAGCGCGAGCGCCAGCGGGACGCCGAGTGCGATCGCCTCGACGAGGGCCCGCCACTCGTCGAGGACGTCGGCGAGCGGCCCGGCCGCGGCGAGGACGTAGGCCTGTCCCCCGGCCGTGCCGCGGCGCAGGAGCACGCGCCACGGACCGTTCGGTCCGGGCACGGTGCGGCCCACGCCGTCCGGCGCGCCGACGATGCGCGACGCGTTGATCGGAAACGCGGCGCCGCCCGGCCGGAGCGGCCGGCCGTCCGGGCCCAGCACCTTGATGACGAGGCCCGGCAGCCGCTCGGCGGCTTCCGTGTCGGCGGCGGCGAGCGGCAGGCTCGAGCGCTCCGCCAGCTCGCCCTCGAGCACGTTGGCCGCCGTCCCGGTCAGATCGCGCAGCTCCTCGTCGTACTGCCGCACGAGCAGGCGCCAGTGCAGCCACAGCACCGCCACGGAGAACACCGCGACGGTGACGAGCACGACGCCCGAGTACCACCAGGTGAGCCGCGAGCGGAGGGACAACGTCACGACGGGGACTCGTCTGGCGCGACGAGCTGGTAGCCCTCGCCCCGCCGGGTCCGGATCAGCGACTCGGCGTCGGGCTCGTCCAGCTTGCGCCGCAGCTTCTGGACGTAGACGTCGACGATGTTCGAGAAGGCGTCGTAGTGCTCGTCCCAGACGTGCTCGGCGATGTCGGCGCGGCCGACGACCTCGCCGGCGCGCCGGGCGAGGTACTCGAGCAGGGCGAACTCGCGCGCGGTCAGGTGCACCTCGACGCCGCGCCGCCACACGCGGCGCCGCGGCACGTCGATGTCGAGGTGGGCGACGCGGATCCGCTCGGCCGCCACGGGGTGTCCGCCTCGGCGGATGAGCGCGCGCACCCGCGCCAGCAGCTCGCGGAAGTCGAAGGGCTTGGTCAGGTAGTCGTCCGCGCCCGCGTCGAGGCCGGCGATGCGGGCCTCGACGGCGTCGCGGGCGGTCAGCATGAGGACGGGCACGTCGTCGCCGGCGCGCCGGAGGTCGGCGCAGAGCGCCAGGCCGTCCTTGCGCGGCAGCATCACGTCGAGCACCACCACGTCGTAGTCGTTCCCGGCGATCAGGCCGCCCGCGGCCACGCCGTCGGCGGCCACGTCCACCGCGTAGGCCGCCTCGCGCAGGCCCTTGGCGATGAACCGCGCGGCGTCCGGCTGGTCCTCGACGACGAGCACGCGCATCTCAGGCCGTCTCCCCGGCGGGCGCGGCGGCGCCGCCCGGCCCGGTCCGCTCGCGGGTCAGGTAGTAGTGCACGGCCGGCGTGATGACGAGGGACAGGACCATCGAGATCAGGATACCGCCAATCACCGCGACGGCAAGGGGCTGCAGCATCTGCGACCCGGCGCCGACGGCGAAGGCGAGCGGCAGCATGCCGGCGACCGCGGCGAGGGCGGTCATCACGATCGGCCGCAGCCGCCGGCGCCCGGCCTGGATCATGGCGCTCTCGGCGTCCATGCCCAGGGCGCGGAACTTGTGGTCGGCGTCGAGCAGCAGGATGCCGTTCTTGGCCACGATGCCGACGACCATGATCAGCCCCATGAACGACGTCACGTTGAACGAGATGCCGGTCAGGAGCAGCGCGAAGAAGACGCCGGCCGTCGAGAGCAGCGCCGACGCCAGGATGGCCACCGGCGCCGCGAAGCTGCCGAACTCGACGAGCAGCACCGCGAAGACCAGCACGAGCGCGAGCACCAGCACGAGCGACAGGTCGCGGAACGACCGCTGCTGCTCGGCGTAGAGGCCGCCGTACTCGATGCGCACCGTGCGCGGCAGGCGCATCGCCTCGAGCGCCGCGCGGACCTCGGCGATCCCGGCGCCCAGGTTGAGGCCCTCGAGCCGCGCGGTCACGTCCACCTCGCGCTGCAGGTTCTGGCGCAGGATCTCGGTCTGGCCCGGCTGCTGCACGACCGTCGCGAGCGAGCCCAGCGTGGCCGTGCGGCCGGTCGCGCTCACGAGCAGCGTGTCGCGCATGGCCTCGAGCGACGCGCGGTTGCCGGCGGGGAACCGGACGCGGATCGGGTACGCGCGGTCGTTGGTCACGACCGGCGCGGCGGCCACGTCGCCGAGCAGCACCGCGCCGGCGTCGGTCGACACCTCCTGGGGCGTGAAGCCGGCGCGCATCGCCACCGTCGGGTCCACCTGGAACGTGACGGCCGGTCCGCTGATCGTGTTGTCGATGCCGTTGAGCACGTCGACGACGTGCGGCAGCGTCGAGATGCGGTCGGCCACCTTCGGCGCCAGGTCCCGCAGGAGCGCCGCGTCCTCCGAGAAGAGGCGGATGTCGATCGGCTCGGGGTTGCCCGTGAGGTCGCCGATCGTGTCCTCCAGCACCTGGAAGAACTCCACGTCGAGCTCCGGCTCCTCCCGGTTGATGCGCTCGCGGAGGTCCGCCATGATGTCCTCGATGTCCCGCCGCGGGCCGGACTTCAGCTTCACCGAGATGTCGCCGGTGTTGGCCTCGGTCACGGCCGCGAGGCCGAGCTGGAGGCCGGTGCGCCGCGAGGTGCTCTCGACCTCCGGCATCGAGTGGAGGATCTCGAGGACGTGCCGGATGACGCGGTCGGTCTCCGACAGGGAGCTGCCGGCCGGCATGATGTAGTCGAACACGAACCCGCCCTCGTCCATCGTCGGCAGCAGGTCCGAGCCGAGCGCGCGGTACGACGCGAACGACGCGGCGATCAGCAGCACGCTCACGCCGGCCATCCACCAGGGGTGCTCGAGCGCCCGGCGCAGCCAGACCTCGTAACGGCGGATGACGCGGCCGAACAGGCCGCGCATCGAGGCCTCCTCGGCGGCCAGCACCAGCTTGATCTCGTCCTGTCGCGTCCCGGCCGGCGGCGGAGCGGCTTCCGTCCCGTGGCGGCGGATGAGGTACTGGCTGAGCGTCGGCGTCCAGGTGAGCGCCAGCGCCAGCGACGCGAACAGCGCCACGCCCATCGTGATCGCCAGCGCCCGGAAGAACACGCCGACGACGCCCGTGATGAACACGAGCGGGAGGAACACGACGATGGGCGTGACGGTGGATCCGATCAGCGGCAGCGTCAGCTCGTCGAGCGCGCGGCGGACCGCCTCGAGCCGGCCCTGGCCGGCGTCCCGGTGCAGCACGATGTTCTCGACGACGACCACCGCGTCGTCGATGACGAGGCCGACCGCGGCGGCGAGGCCCCCGAGCGTCATCAGGTTGAAGCTCTGGCCGACGATCCGGAGCGCGATGAAGGTCGCCGCCAGCGTCACGGGGATGACGAGCCCCGCCACGAGCGAGGAGCCCCAGTCGTGCAGGAACAGGACCAGGATGACCGACGCGAGCACGATGCCCAGCAGCACGGCGTCGCGGACGCTGTGGATCGAGCTCCGCACGAGCTCGGCCTGGTCGTAGTAGGGCTCGAGGTGCACGCCGGGCGGCAGCGACTGCCGGATCGACGCGACCTCCTGGTGCACCTCGCCCGCGATCGCGACCGTGTTGCTGCCGGGCTGCCCCGTGATCTCGAGCAGCACGGCCGGCTTCTGGTCGGCGGTCACGATCGTGTAGACGGGCGCGGCGGCCGGCGCGACGCCGGCGACGTCGCCGATGTGGATGGGCGTGCCGTCGGGCGCGCGCTTCACCGCGATCGCGGCGAGGCCGCCGGCGGTCTTCACCTGGCCGCTGACCAGCCCCAGGTACAGCTGGTGGTTGCGCTCCAGCAGGCCGGGCGACTCGATGATGTTGGCGCTGTCCACGGCGTCGAGGATCCCGGTGACCGTGACGCCCGTCCGCAGGAGATCCCCGGGGCGCGGCACGATCTGGAACTCGGGCGGCTGGCCGCCCATGATGCGGATCGTCGACACGCCGTTGAGCCGGTTCAGCCGCGGCTTGACGGTGTAGGTGGCGAGCTCCCAGAGCTGGGAGGGCGAGATCGCGTCCGAGGTGAGGCTGTAGCCGATGATCGGGAAGCTGGAGAAGGTGAGCCGGTGGGCCGTGATCCGGGCGCCCGCCGGCAGCGACGGCTGCACCTCGGCGAGCGCCGCGTTCACCCGCTGCAGCGTCTCGACCATGTTCTCCCGCCAGTCGAAGTACAGGTCGATCTCCGCCGAGCCGCGGCTCGTGATCGACCGGACCTGCTGGAGGCCCAGGACGCTGTTGACCGCCTCCTCGACCGGCCGCGTGATCGTGACGAGCATCTGATCGATCGGCATGACGCCGTTGTCGACGCCGATGATCACGCGCGGGAAGTTCGTGGCGGGGAAGACCGCGATCGGCAGCGTGAACGCGGTGTAGGCGCCGGCGACCGCGAGCGCCGCGACCAGGAAGATGAGCGACTTTGCGTGGCGCGCGAACCAGTGTGCGCGCGGCGCGGCCCCGGGCTCGCCGGCCACCTTCATCGCCCCCCGCCGGACGCGGCCGGCGCCGGCTCGACCTTCACCGCCGTGCCGTCGGGCAGCCCGTACGCGCCGGTCGTCACGACGGTCTCGCCGGCGGCGAGCCCCTTCGTGATCTGGATCGCGTCGTCCTGCCGGATGCCGGTCTCGACGGCGCGCGCGCGGGCCGTGCCGTCCTTGCCGACGACCATCACCGTGTGCGCGCCCTCGTCGTCGGTGAGGATCGCCCCGGCGGGCACGACGATCGCGCCGGGCACCGTCCGCGCCGTGATGGACGCCCGGACGCTCGCGCCCGGCCGGAGCCGGCCGCCAGGGTTCGGCGCCTCGATCCACACCTGCACGGTGGTGCTCGACGGATCCAGCGCGGGGCTGACCACCGTCACCGTGCCGGCGACGGGGCCGTCCGCGCCCGGCACGTCCAGCGCCGCCGGCGCGCCGACCGCGATCGGCGCGGCCTCGGCCGCGGGCACCGGCGCGCGCGCCACGACGGCGGCGGTGTCCATCACGGTGAGCAGCGGCGTGCCGGCCGTGGCCATCTCGCCGGCGTAGAACGGCCGGTCGGCGATCACGCCGTCGATCGGGCTGACGATGGTCGCGTAGGAGAGCTGGGCGCGCGCGGCCTCGAGCTGGCCCCGGGCCGCCGAGACCTGCGCCTCGGCCTGCCTGAGCATCGCGGCGCGGGTGACGGCGCGCACGGCGTCGAGGCGCTGCGCCGCCTGGGCGTACTCGCTCCTGGCCTGCGCGAGCGCCACGCCCGCGGTCTCCACCTCGCGCTGCGGCACCGCGCCCTGGGAGAGCAGCGCCTTGCGGTCGTCGTAGACCTTCTGCTGGACGTCGAGCGCGTCCTTCAACGTCGTCACGTCGAGCTCGGCCTTCTGCACGTCGGCCGGGACGCTCGCCTCGCGCGTCGTCTCCTCGGCGGCCTCCGCCTGGGCGAGCATGCCCTCGTCCTCGGCGACCGCCGCCGCGAGGTCGCGGTGCTCGAGCACGGCCAGCAGCTGGCCCTTGCGGACGCGCGCGCCGCGGTTCACCGCGAAGCGCTCGACCGGCGCGCTGATCTTGGGCACGATGGCCGCCTGGGACCGCGGGTAGAGCACGGCGTCGGCCGCGACGACGGCCGTGATCGCCCGGACGCCGGCGGTGGCCGTCCGGACGGTGACCAGCGGCGCCTGCTCGGCCGGCGCCCCGGCGCACGCGAGGGCGCCCGCCGCGAGCAGGGCCGCGCCCGCGGCGGCCGTGAGGACTGGACGCTGTCGTCGATCCGTCATCAGAAGGTCCCCGTCAACGTCTGGAGCTGCGCCAGCGCCAGGTGGTACCGGGCCCGCCCGCCGTCGCGGTCGTAGCGGGCCGAGGCGAGCGTGGCCTGCGCGTCCACGACCTCGAGCACCGTCGCCTCGCCGCGCTCGTAGCGGAGCGTCGTGAGGCGCAGGCTGTCGGCCGCGAGATCCGCCGAGCGCGCGAGCGAGTCGAGCCGCGCCCGCGCCGTGCGCGCCTCCGCGTAGAAGCTGTCGAGATCGGCCAGCAGCGTGCGCTGGGCCAGCGTCAGATCGGCGCGCGCCTGCTGCTCCCGCAGGTGCGACGCGGCGATGACCGCCCGGGACGCGCCCCAGTTCCACAGGGGGACCGACACGGAGGCCGTGACGCTGGAGCCGACGTGGCGGAGACCGTCGGTCGAGGCCGCGAAGCGTCCGGCGTCGATGCCGTAGAAATAGTCCACCGCGAGCGAGGGGAGCAGGCCGCCCCGCGCGACCCACACGTCCTGCTGCGCCTGGCGGAGCGCCGCCTGCGCCGCCGCGATGGCGGGGTTGTGCGCCGCGGCCTCGGCCCGCACGTCGTCGAGCGCCGGCAGCGGCGCCGGCGCGTTCAGGTCGTCCGTCACCGTGAAGCCGGTGTCGTAGTCTCCCGAGATGAGCACGGCCAGGTCGTTCCGCGCCGTCTCGAGCGCGAGCCGCGCGTCGCCGAGGTCGCGCGCGCGCTGCTCGAGCTCGATCTGCGCCTTGATCACGTCGGCGTGCGCCGCCTCGCCGCCGGCCTCGCGCTTCCGGGTGATGTCGAGGAACGTCCGGGCGTCAGCGTCGGCCTGCTGCGCCGTCGCGACGTTGCGACCCGCGACGACCACGGCGTCGTAGCGCGCGACCACGGTGACGGTCAGGCCGCGCGCGGCGATCTCGGCCTCGGCGCGCGCCAGATTCTCGGCGGCGGCCGCGCCGCGGTAGCCCGCGATTTCGGCGACGCCGACTTGCTGGTGCACGTCCGCCTGGGCGACGTACTCACGCACGCCGTTGGCGGCGATGTACTTGGGGGCGCCGGTCGAGTCGGGCTGCGTGTAGATGTAGGCGCTGACGCCGCCCACGCCCGGCAGCAGCACCGAGCGCGCCTCGAGGCGGGCCGCGTGCGCGGCGCCGGTCGCGGAGGCCGCCGCCTTCAGCTCGGGGCTCAGCGCCCGCGCCAGCGCCAGGGCGTCGTCGAGCGTGACGACGCGCGGCGCGGAAGCCACGGCGGCGGCTGGCGTTTGCGCGCGGGCGGCGCCGGGCGCCGCCATGACGGAACAGAGCGCAACGAGCGGGACCGCGCGGGCGAACATGCGCTCCATCCTGACCGACCGTTCATGAACGCAGGATGAACGAGGGTCGGAAACACCCGGCGCCGACGCGAGAGTGCTCGGGATGGGCTATTGCCTCGCCAGGGCGCCATCCGCGTCGAACAGGACTTCGTGTCTCTTGCCGGACCTGTCCGTGTAGCTGGCCTCGTACATCGACGCTCGCCCCCTCTTCGTGAAGGTCTCGACACTGGTCAGCCTGCCGCCAGCGACGGCTTTCAGGATTCCGGCCCTGGCCGCAGCGGGAATGGCGCCGAGGGTGGTCTCTTCCTCGACCACCAAGAGGTGGCCCCTCGTGTCGACGTTGAAGTCCCGTGACTTGCCGTTCAGAACCGTTTCGATTTCGTATTGCTCGATCCCATGTTCCGTTTCCTTGCCGATGTTCTTGATCGTGGCGCCCTTGAGGATGCCCTGTACAGTCCTCTGCACGGCAGGGGGCAGAGCGTCGAGCTTCAAGTGCCTTCCCGGCTTCTCCTGGGCCACCACGGATCCGCCGAACGCCACAAGCACCAACGAACTCACGGCCAGCAGACTTGTCAATGCACGCATGATGTAATCTCCCTGAAACCCACACCGATGGATACGTCGGACTCTAGTCGGTTCACCATGAACGGAACATGAACGCCGCCGCATTCATCGGGCGTCCATGGTCCACGTGCTCGTCTTTGGTGAAGAACTGAGGGGACCACGGTCCGTCAGCGTCACGCCGCGGTCGCGCTCGACGTACGGTCACCACGGAGATCACGAAGGGCACGAAGTGAGCCACACGGGCGACGTCCTCGCCTCGAACGGCACGCTCCACGCCGCGATGCCCGACGTCGTCCGCCGCGCCACGACCTGTGCGTCGATCTGGCTCGGGAGGTTCGGTGGTGCTCGGGTTCGGGGGTTCTCGGGTTCGGGTTCGCGGGTTCCGGGTTCGCGGGTTCCAGGTTCGGGGGTGCGCCGGTTCCAGAGGGATGGTGGTGCGCGAACCGCGGGAACCGGTGAACCTCGTGAACGTCCGAACCGCCCGAACCTGCTGCAGGCAGGCTAGTGCCCCATGAAATACCCCGCGTGGTCGTGCACGTGCTGCCCGAGCCGGCGCATGAACGCCATCTCGTCGTCGGGCAGCGGGCCGCGCTCGACCTCGCGCAGGTTCTCCTGGAGCTGCCGCTCGTTGCGCGGCGCGGTCAGCGCCACGTCGACGTGCGGGTTGGAGAGCACGAAGCGGTAGCACTGTCCGGCGGTCGCGACGGGCCGGTCGGCCGGCCAGCCGCGCATGCGGCGCAGGAGCGCCGTCCAGCGCGTCGCCGTGTAGGAGACCACGCCGACGTGGTGGCGGCCGACGTGGGGGAAGATGTCCTGCTCGGCGCCGCAGTGCGCCGCGTTGTAGCGGATCATCGCGACGTCCAGCGCCCCGCGCGCGGCCAGGTCGCCGACGAACCGGCGGTCGTGGCACGAGATGGCCACCGCCTTCACGCGCGGGTCCGCGCGGAGCTCCGCCAGCTCGTCCTGCACGCGCGGGCCGAACTGCGCCGGCTTCAGCACGCCCAGGTAGTGGAAGACGTCGATGTAGTCCGTCTTCAGACGCCGGAGCGCCCCCTCCAGGGAGCGCTTGAGCGGGGGATGCCAGACCACCCAGTTGTAGCCGCCGGTCGCGATCACCACCCGCTCGCGGCGGTCCGCGTTCATCTCGCGGACGACCCGCGTCAGGTGCGAGTCGATCGCGTAGCCGAACAGGTAGTCGACGCCCGCGTCGAGCGCCGCGCGAACGGTGCGCTCGCCCGGCCGGTACGACGCCGACAGGCCGAGGCGGCGCACCCGCCGGCCCGTTGATCCAAGTTCCGCCGTGAGGAAGTCGCTCGAGGTGGTCATGGCGATCTCCTGGCCCGAAGGACGATGAGCGTCCAGTCGTCAGACTGCTCGAGGGGGCTGAACCGCCGGACGTCGGCGACGATGGCCGCCACGAGATCCGCGGCGGCGAGATCCCGGTGAGCCCGCACGACGTCCAGCAGCCGCGCGTCGCCGTACTCCTCGCCCGCCTCCGACCACGCCTCGGTGATGCCGTCGGAGTACATCACCAGCCGGTCGCCCGGCGCGAGGCGGCGCGTTCCGCTCGTGCACGCCCACTCGTCGAAGAAGCCCAGCGCGGTGGCGGTGGGCGACAACCACTCCACGTCGCCGGCCTCGCGCACGAGCAGCGGCGGGTTGTGGCCGCAGTTGACGTAGGTGAGCTCGCGGCCGGCGTCGTCGTACTTCGCGAAGAACATCGTGGCGAAGCGGTTCGGCGCCGTCGAGGCGAAGAAGAGGTGGTTGACCGATTGCAGCAGGCCCTCGTGGTCGGCGGCCGCCATCGTGTAGTGGCTGCGGACGATCGCCTGCAGGTTCGCCATGAGGAGCGCGCCCGCGATGCCCTTGCCGGAGATGTCGGCCAGCACGAACGCGACGCGCCCGGGGCCGAGGTCGAGGAAGTCGTAGTAGTCGCCGCCCACCACGCGCGCCTGCGTGCAGGCGCCGGCGTAGTCGAGCGTGGCGAGCGGCGGCATCCGCTGCGGCAGGAGCTTCTGCTGCACGTCCTGCGCGATGGCCACCTCGTGGGCCTGGCGCCGCTCGGCCTCGAGGCGCTCGGCCATCCCCTCGGCGAGCGCCAGGTTCTCGACGGCCAGCGCGGCCTGGCCCGCGACGAGCGCGAGCAGGCGCAGGTCTTCGCCCGAGTACGGCTCGTCGGAGCGCCGCGGGCCGAGCGCGAGCAGGCCGACCAGGCGCCGGTCGCGCCCCACCATGGGCACGAGGCAGTCGGGCGCGAGCGGCGCAAGGAGATCTTCGCGCGCCGGGTCGCCGCCCGGCGCCGCCGACACGTCCATCGGACGTCCGCGTGCGGCCAGTGCCGCCAGGGCGGGCGAGTCCGCGGCCAGGCGTTCCAGCCCGGCCGGCACGTTACCGGCCATCGCCGCGAGCCGGCCGTCCCTCTCGCGCAGGTAGACCGCGAGCGCGCTGGGCTGGAGCGCGTCGCCGACGTGGCGCTCGAGCAGCGCCGCCAGCGCGGGCCGTCCCGTCGCCGCGCGCGTCCGCTCGGCCAGCTCCTCCAGGATCACACGCGCGTCGTACGCCCGGCGGAAGAACGCGCGGTCGATCCGCTCGCTCACGCGGCGATGAACCTGCACGCCGCTCCACAGCAGCACCGTGCCGAACACCGCGCCGAGCGCGATGCCCGACGGCCGCGCGACCTCGACGACGGGCGCGAGCGAGGGCGCGAGCCACAGCGCGAAGGCGAGGGTGACAGCGATGCTCAGGAGCGCCAGCAGAATCGTGAAGCCGCGCTGGACCAGCAGGTAGCGGGCGCTCCGCCTGAGCAGCACGGGGATCTCGAGCACGCGGTGCTTGACGACGGCGTAGGCGAACGACAGCGGGATCAGGAAGGCGAACAGCACGAGGATGGTCGCCAGCCAGTCGGGCTCCTGCCATCCTGTCGCGTTCTGCACGCCGGCCCTGATCACGTTCGGCGTCAGCCCGATCGCCGTGCCCCAGACGATCACGCGGATCTTGCGCCGGGTCTCCGGGTCGGGCGGATGGAAGTAGTTGGCCGCGAGCGACACCAGACCGATCGTGAGGATCGCCAGCGCCCACCAGACGACGATCTGGTTCGCGAGGTTCGTTCCGAGCAGCCGTGGCAGCGGGGGCGGCGGGCGCATGCCGCCCTCCCGCAGCCCCGGAATCGCGACGGCGACCGCCACCGCAAAGGTCAGCCACTTCAGCCAGGGCACGTGGCGATCGACCGGCGACCGGGCGGGGAAGATCGAGAAGAACAGGTAGAAGAGGGGCGCGAGGAAGCTGATGAGGACGGCCTGGTAGGCGAGCGTGAACGGCTGGAACGCCGTCGTGACGACATCGAGGCTGCCCGGAATGCCCCGCGTGGCGGTGAACGCGGCGAGGAGCAGCGCGAGGAGCCAGGCCTTCGGGTCCTCGAGACGCAGAAATAGTACGGTCAGACCCACGAGGACGAACGGCACCGGATAGGAGTTGCGCACCTGGCCGGCCATGTACGCCGCCATACCGCCCTCGGCCGACGTCGAGGCAACGCGGCGGAACGTGCACGTGAGGATGATCGCGGTCGGGTTCCCCGGCCGCCTCATGGTGAGCTGGACGCGGTCGCCGGGCTCGTACCGCAGCCAGGCGCGCGCCTGGAATTCGGGATCGGCGAGACGCGCGCCGTCGATCGCGACGAGATGGTCCCCCACGCGCATCCCGCACCGCTCGGCCGGGCTGCCGGGCTGCACGCTGGCGACGAGCTGCGCCTCCTCGGCCGGCTGGTAGTCGCCCTGGTAGCCCAGCTCGACGCCGGGCACAGCGCGCACGGCGGCCATCCACAGCGCGCCGTAGAGGAGCGTCGCGGCGGCAAAGGCGATCGCCAGGACGAGGCGAAGCCGCGAAGGCCAGGATGAGGGCCGGGAGGATGACATGCGCGCTCCGACAGCGGCCCGATCATACCTCTCGCCGGCTCTTGAACACACGGGCGGGAATCGGCGATCATGAGCGGCCCCGGCTGCGTCGACGGGAGGCTCCCGAGTGGCGCCGCGTTGATCCCCGCATGCCCGAGCTCTCCATGGACGCTCCGACGGCCCCTGTCGTATTCCGCGCGCCCGGGTGGCCGCGGCTGGCGATCGCGATCTGCGCGCTGGCCGTGGCCGTGCCGGTCGCCGGCGCCGGGCGCCCGCAGGAGGCGAACCCGCCGCGGTTGATCGCGGGGCGCATTTCCGGGGAGCTGCGCATCGACGGCGTCCTCGACGAGGCGGCGTGGCAGCGGGCCGAGGCCATCGGGAACCTGACGATGGTCGAGCCGACCGAAGGCGGGACGCCGACTGGACGGACGGTGGTCCGCGTGCTCGCCGACGCGCGCACGCTCGTCATCGGCGTGCGCTGCGACGATCCCGATCCGACCGGCATCGTCAGCTTCACCAAGCAGCGCGACGGCTCGATGAGCTCGGAGGATCACGTCGAGATCGCGCTCGACACGTTCATGGACGGGCGCTCCGGGTACACGTTCTCGGTGAACCCGGGCGGGGCGCGCTACGACGCGCTGATCAACCCCGGCGGGGACGAGGTCAACAGCAGCTGGGACGGCATCTGGGAGGCCGCGGCGCGGCGCGACAGCGGCGGCTGGAGCGCGGAGATCCGGATTCCCATCCGGACCTTGAGCTTCCGGAAGGGGCTGGAGACCTGGCACCTGAACGTCGAGCGCCGCATCCAGCGGCTGCAGGAGACCGACCGGTGGGCGAGCCCGAGCCGCGACTACAAGGTGACGCAGATGAGCCGCGCCGGCGTGCTGGCGGGCCTGCCGGCCTTCGACCTTGGCGCGGGGCTCGCCTTGAGGCCCGCGGCGGTGGCGGGCGGCGGGGTGCCGGCGCGCGGCGCTCCGGCAGAGGGCGACGCGCACGCCAGCCTCGACGTGACCCAGCGGCTCGGCCCGAACCTGCTGGCCTCGGCGTCGGTCAACACCGACTTCGCGGAAACCGAGGTGGACACCCGCCAGACGAACCTGACCCGCTTCTCGCTGTACTTTCCAGAGAAGCGCGCGTTCTTCCTCGAGGGCGCCGACATCTTCCAGTTCGGCCTCGGCCTGGGGTCCGACGTCGTGCCGTTCTTCTCGCGGCGGATCGGGCTCGTGGGCGGCGAGCCGGTGCCGATTCTCCTGGCGGGGAAGCTCAACGGGCGCGTCGGGAACACCAACCTCGGCGTGGTGGCGGGGCGCACGCGCGAGACGGACGGCGTGGCGGCGGCGACCGCCATGGGCGCGGCGCGCGTCCAGCAGAACGTGCTCGGCGAATCGAGCGTCGGCGCGATTGTCACCGTCGGCGATCCGCTCGGACGACGCGGCAGCTGGCTCGGCGGCGCGGACTTCACCTACCAGACCTCGCACTTCCGCCGCGACAAGAACTTCGCCGTCGGGGTCTGGGGCCTGAAGATGGGCCGCCAGGGTCTTGGCGGCGACAGGACGGCCGCCGGCTTCACGGTCTCCTACCCCAACGACCTCTGGGACGTGACGCTCGCGGTGCGGCGGGTGGGCGAAGCGTTCGACCCGTCGCTGGGCTTCGTGCCCCGGCCGGGCATCTACAGCTACACCCTGAACGGCGAGTTCGACCCGCGGCCGGACTTCTGGCACATCCGCCAGATGTTCAACGAGTTCCGGCTGTCGAGGGAGACGAACCTGCGGGGGCGGTGGGAGACCTACCGGGTCTTCACGGCGCCGGTGAACTGGCGCTTCGAGAGCGGCGATCGCGTGGAGTTCAACTGGGCTCCCGCGGGCGAGAACCTGCCCGAGCCCTTCGAGATCGCCGACGGCGTCGTGCTGGCGCCCGGGCCGTATCATTGGACGCGATGGCGGCTCGAGGCCGGGACCGCCGCCAAGCGGCGGCTGAGCGCCCAGGCGACGTGGTGGTTCGGCAGCTTCTACGATGGCCGGCTCGATCAGTTCCTGTTGACCGCGTCCTGGAACCCCACGCCGCTCGTCACGGTGAGCTTTTCGGGCGAGCGTGACGTCGGCCGGCTGCCGTCGGGGGACTTCGTCGAGACCCTCGCCCGGACCGGGCTCAGGCTGAACGTGTCGCCGGATCTGCAGGTGAACAGCCTCGTGCAGTACCGATACCGCCGCGCGCTCGCTCGGCACGAACACGCGGCTGCGGTGGACGCTCGTTCCCGTCGCGGATCTCTTCGTCGTCTACAATCACAACCTGCGCGACGTCGCTGCTGGGCGCTGGGTCCGTGACTCCAACCAGCTGCTGGTGAAGCTGCAGTACACGTTCCGCTATTGAAGCGCGTGGCGCCGGCCGGCCCGCCCGCCCGCGTCGAGGAGAGCACCCGTGAGATCCCGAGATCTGCTTCTCGCCCTCGCCCTCGCCGGATCGACGGTCGCGATGGCCGCCCGACAGCCGGCGGCCGTGGCGCGCGTCGAGCCGTCGATGTACCAGGCGCTCCGCTACCGCGTGATCGGCCCCTTCCGCGCGAGCCGCACGGTCGGCGCGGTGGGCGTGCCCGACCGAGCCCAACGTCTTCTACGTGGGCGTCAACGACGGCGGCGTCTGGAAGACGGACGACTACGGCCGGACGTGGGCGCCGATCTTCGACGGCGCGCCGACGGGGTCGGTCGGCGACGTCGCGGTGTCGCCGTCGAGCCCGGACGTCCTCTACGTCGGCACCGGCGAGGGCCTGCACCGGCCCGACCTGGGCGTGGGCGACGGCGTCTTCAAGTCCACCGACGGCGGCCGCACCTGGCGGCACGTCGGCCTCGGCGACGTCCAGCAGGTCGGGCGCATCGTGGTGCACCCGACGAATCCCGACATCGTGTTCGTGGCGGGCATGGGCCATCCGTACGGGCCGAACGACGAGCGCGGCGTCTTCCGCACGACGGACGGCGGCCGCAGCTGGCAGAAGGTCCTGTACGTGGACCACAACACGGGCGCGAACCAGGTCGAGATCGACCCGACGAACCCGGCGACGGTGTACGCGGCGCTGTGGGAGCACCGCGAGGGGCCGTGGGAGAACGGCAGCTTCTCGGGCCCCCACAGCGGCCTCTACAAGTCCACCGACGGCGGGACGACGTGGCGTCAGCTGGCCGGCGGGCTGCCGGGCGCCGCGCAGGGGATCGGGCGCATCGACTTCGGCCTCGCGCCGAGCGACCCGAGCCGGCTCTACGCGCTGGTCTCCGCGCGCCAGGGGCGCGGCGTCTACCGCTCGGACGACGCCGGCGCGAGCTGGACCCGGGTGAGCGCCGACCGGCGCGTGGGCGTGGACATCCGCGTCCACCCGACGAACCCCGACATCGTCTTCACGGCCGGGACGGCGTCGTACCGCTCGGAGGACGGCGGGCACACGTTCACGGCGTTCAAGGGCGCGCCGGGCGGCGACGACTACCAGCGGATCTGGATCAACCCGCTCCACCCCGACGTCATGCTGTTCGCGGCCGACCAGGGCGCGACGATCACGGTGAACGGCGGCCGCACGTGGAGCTCCTGGTACAACCAGCCCACGGCGCAGCTGTACCACGTCACCACCGACAATCAGTTTCCCTACTGGGTGTACGGCGGCCAGCAGGAGAGCGGGGCGATCGGCATCGCGAGCCGCGGCAACGGCGGCCAGATCTCGTTCCGCGACTGGATCGGCGTCGGCGCCGACGAGTACGCGTACATCGCGCCCGACCCGCTTCATCCCGACATCGTCTACGGCGGGCGCGTGATGCGGTTCGACCGGCGCACCGGCACGGCGCAGAACGTCGCGCCCGAGGCGCTGCGTTCGGGGAACTACCGCATCCTGCGGACGATGCCGCTCCTGTTCCACCCGGCGGATCCGAAGGTGCTGCTGTTCGCCACCAACGTGCTGTGGAAGACGACGACGGGCGGGCAGCAGTGGGCGATCATCAGCCCGGACCTGTCGCGGGAGCACCCGGAGGTGCCCGCGAGCGTGGGCGACTTCCGCACGCCGGCGCTGGCCGATATGCCGCGGCGCGGCGTGATCTACGCCGTCGCGCCGTCGCCGCTCGACGTGAACGTGATCTGGGCGGGGACCGACGACGGGCTGATCCACGTGACGAGGGACGGGGGCGGGAGCTGGCACGATGTGACGCCGCCGGCGCTGCGTGCGTGGGACAAGGTCTCGCAGCTCGACGCCGGGCACTTCGACGCGAAGACGGCCTACGCGTCGATCAACGCGATCCGCCGCGACGACATGCGGCCCTACGTCTACCGCACGCACGACGGCGGCGCGACGTGGACGCCCATCGTCGGCGGCCTGCCGGGGCAGGGGCCGGTGAACGTGGTGCGGGAGGATCCGAAGCAGCCCGGGCTGCTCTTCGCCGGCACCGAGCGCGAGGTCTACTTCTCGATCGACGACGGCGATCGCTGGCAGCCGCTCCGGCAGAACATGCCGGCCTCGTCCGTGCGCGACCTGGTGATCCACGACGACGACCTCGTCGTGGGCACGCACGGCCGCGCGATCTGGATCCTGGACGATATCGCGCCGCTGCGGCAGCTGGCGGCCGCAGCGCGCGCCGGCGGCGCGTTCCTGTTCGCGCCGCCCGCGGCCACGCGGGTGCGGAACGACGTCTTCTCGGACACGCCGCTGCCGCCCGAGGAGCCGGCGGGGCGGAACCCGCCCGACGGCGCCATCCTTGATTACTACCTGCCGTCGGCGGCGCGGTCCGTAACGCTCGAGATCCTGGACGCGCGCGGAGAGGTCGTGCGGAGGTACGCGAGCAGCGACCCGCCGGAGCGGATCCATCCGGAAACGTGGCCGTATCCGACATACTGGCTGCGGCCGGCGCAAGGACTCTCGATCGCGGCGGGGCAGCACCGCTTCGTGTGGAACCTGCGCTACGCGCCGCCGCCGGGCACGGCGCGGCAGCTGTCGATTGCCGCGACGTACCGCAACACGCCGACCGCGCCCGTCGGGCCGTTCGTGGCGCCGGGGCGGTTCACCGTGCGTCTGACGGTCGACGGCGCGACTGCGGAGCAGACGCTCGACGTGCGCATGGACCCGCGCGTGACGATCGGCACGGAGGACCTGCAGCGGCAGACCGACCTGTCGATGGCGTGCTACCGCGGCTACCTGCGGGCGCAGGCGATCCGCGACGGGATCGACGCGGCGCTGGAGGCGGCGTCCGATCCCGCGCGCCGCGCCGCCCTGATGGCGCTGCGCGGCGAAGGCGCGCCGGGCGCGGCGGACATCCTCTACGACAGCATCACGGCGGTGCCGCCCGACAAGGAGACGGTGGTCGGCCTGCAGGAGAAGCTGCTGTTCATGCTGGCGCTCTTGCAGAGCGCCGACGCGCGCCCGACGGCGCAGGCGGCCGACGCCGTGCGCCGGCTCGAGCAGGTGGTGCCGGCGCTCGAGGCACGCTGGGCGGCAATGCGAAGCGGTGGGTAGCGCCGGGCTGCCGCCAGCCCGCTCACGTACGGTCGCGAACGACGCCGCTCTGGCGCAACCGGATCAGCTCTTCGGGTGTCGCGTCCTTGAACCCGCGCTCCTTCACCCGCCGGATGAACGACGGCGTGATGCCGTGGTCCCGCAGGCGTACCAGCGTGTCCGCCGGCAGCTTCTCGTAGCCCAGCTCCGCGAGATCCCGGACGTAGTCCGCGCTCACGCCGTGGTCCCGCAGGCGCAGGAGCATCTCGACCGGCAGCGCGCTGTACCCCTGGTCCTTGAGGCTCTTCACGTAGGACGCGCTGATCCCGCGGTCGCGCAGCCGCACGACGGCCTCGAGCTCGAGATGGGTGTAGCCCAGCCCGTCGAGCTCCCGGATGTAGTCGGGCGTCACGCCGTGGTCCCGGAGCCGGCGCAGCTCTTCCAGCGACGGCATCGGGTACCCGAGCTTCTTCATTTCCCGCGTGAAGTCGGGTGTCACGCCGTGGTCGCGCGCCCGGACGACCTCCGCTATCGGGAGTGACGTGTAGCCCGCCGCGTGCAGCTCGTCGATGAACGCCTTGGTGACGCCGTGGTCGCGCGCGCGGATGAGGTCGTCGAGGGAGAGGTCCTTGTAGCCGGCGGCCCGCATGCCCTGGACGTAGTCGGCCGTCACCCCGTGGTCGCGCGCCCGGATCATCTGCTCGAGCGACACGTTCTTGTAGCCGGCGGCCTGGAGCGCCGCGGCGTACTCTCTGGTGACGCCGTGGTCGCGCGCGCGGATCACCGTGTCCGCGTCGACCCCGCTGAAGCCGAGCGCCTGGAGCTCCTTGATGTAGGGCGTGTCCGCGCCGTGCGTCCGCATGCGGACCAGCGTGTCGAGCGGCAGCCGGGTGTAGCCGAGCGCCTTCAGCTCGGACACGAAGCTGGGGCCGATGTCGAAGGCCGCCATCCGGAACATCGCGCGCGTGGAGGTGTCGGTGATGTCGTAGCCGATCTGCTTCATGTCCGCGACGTAGGCGTCGCGCGGCACGAACGTGAACAGCCCGGCCCCGCGCCCGTTGCGGAACGTGCCGTCGAAGCGGAACGTCCCGGCGTCCCTCGGCAGCTCGAACCGGACGTCCTGGGCGGTCAGGCCCTCCCCGGCGGCCAGCCCCTTCAGGTCCGCCCGGCGGTAGGTGCGGCCGAAGCTCCAGTCTCCGCTGTGCGAGCCGGTCTGGCCGAGCTCTTCCGGCGCGACGTGCATCTGCAGGTGCACCTCGTCTCCCTGGATCCTCGCCGTCCATTCGCCCTGAACGTCGGCCGCGGCTGCCCGGGAGACGGCCGGGAGGCTGACGGCCACGACGAGCGCGGCGGACGCGACGAGCCAGCCGCAGCGGCGGCCCTCTGCGGAGATGAGCCTGGTGAACGGGCCGGGCGTTCGGATTCCGTCCCGCGTTGCCTTCGCCATGGGGTCCCTCGCCTTTCGTTCGTAGTGAGACAATGACGGCCGGTGACCTGCTGTCCGGTTGGATGGCTCCCGGCCGCCAAAGGTTGGAGCCTTCCAACCCTCCCCCTTGTCGGAGCGTCCAACGGGCAGGCCGGGACTGTGCCTGCGCGGGGCGGGCGCCATCCAGCGAGGCGAGCCTGACTGAGCAGCATGCGCCCGGATTGTCCGATGAGCTGTCCGATGTGGCGCTCGCCCGAAGGGGCGACCAGGCGGCCTTCGAGCGGCTCTACCGGCGCCACGTCGGCCGCATCCGCGGTCTGGCGCGGCGCATGGCGGCCTTCGACGAGGCGGACGAGATCACGCAGGACGTGTTCGTCCGCGCCTGGGAGAAGCTGGCCGGTTTCCGCGGCGCGTCGAGCTTCGGCACGTGGCTGCACCGGCTCGCGGTCAACCTCATCATCGAGCGCCATCGCAGCTCCTTGCGCCGGTCGTCCTGGCTCACCGGAGACGAGACGGCGCTCGATCGCGTGGCGTCGCGGGACCGCGACGGCTCGTTCTCGATGGATTTTGCCGCGGCCGTCCAGCGGCTGCCGGCCGGCGCGCGTCAGGTGTTCGTGCTGTTCGACGTCGAGGGCTACCGCCACGACGAGATTGGGAAGCTGATGGGCATTTCGGCCGGGACCTCGAAGGGGCAGCTGCACCGCGCGCGGATGATCCTGCGGCGCTACCTCGGCGCAAGACAGGACGCGCCGCCGGCGGCGCGCGCGGCGGCTGACGGAGGTGATCGGTGACGCACCACAACGCGCGCGACCCGTGGGTCGATCGTCTGTCCGAGTACCTGGACGACGACCTCGACGCCGCCGAACGGCGCCAACTCGAGCGCCACCTGCAGACGTGCGCCCGGTGCCGGACCGCGCTCGACGAGCTCCGCGGCGTCGTCCAGCGGGCCCGCGATCTGGCCGTCGAAGCGGAGCCGGACGCCGATCTGTGGCCCGGCGTCGCCGTCCGTCTGACGGCAGGGGCCGGACCCCGGTGGCGTCGCGCGCTCCTCGCCGCGTGGGCCGCCGTGTCGAACGCCGGCTGGCCCCGGCTCCCGGGCGTCGACCGTGGGCCGCGGCCGGTACTGGCCGGTCTCGCCGCTCTCGTCCTCGTCTCGCTCGTGGCCGGCTCCGCCTGGCGGCTCTGGCGGCCGCGCGAAGCGTCCCGGCCGCAGGTCGCGCAGCAGGTCCCGCCCGCGGCCGTCTCCCCTCCGGGTGAAGTGGTTCCGCCTCCTGCGGGCACGACGACCGCGCCGGCAGCGGTGTCGGCGCTGCTCCAGCCGGACGAGCGGTACAACGACACCGTCGCCGACCTGCGCCGGGTCGTTCGCACGCACTTGACGGCCGACCCGTACCTGGTGAGCGTGCTCAACCGGAACCTGGATTCGATCGACGTCGCCATTGCCGACTATCGGGACGCCCTGGCGAAGCACCCGGACGACGCGCGCTTGCAGGGACGATTGAGAGAGGCGCGAGAGCGGAAGCTGGAGGTGCTGCGCCAGGCGGCGTCGCTGGCCGAGGGCGCCTCGAACTGAGAGCTGGAGCATGCCGAAGCTGGCCTCTTGCACCGCGCTGCTCGCCGCCGTCCTCCTGGGGGCGTCCGGCGTCCGCGCGGCCGAGTTCGACCGGACCGTGCCTGCGACGCCGGGCATGCGCCTCGACGCCCGTCTGTTCGGCGGCTTCATCGTCGTGCGGGCCTGGGACCGCGACGCGGTCCGCGTGCGAGCCAGCCACTTTGCGACCGACGAGATTGACGTGCAGCCGGCGGGCAGCGAGATCCAGGTGCGCGCGCGGACGAAAGCCGGCGCTCCTCACGGGATCGATCTCGAGATTTCGGTGCCCGTGTGGATGCCCCTCACGATTGCCGGTCCGTACGTGGACGTGACGGCCAGCGGCACGAAGGCCGCGGTCACGGTGGAAACCGTCCGCGGCGACATCCGGTTGACCGGGGGCAGCGGCGCCATCCAGCTGTCGTCCATCGAAGGACAGGTCGTCCTGAACGGCGCCAGCGGCACCGCGCGCCTGAGGGCGGTGAACAACGGCATTCGCGTCACCGGCTTCACAGGGACCCTGCAGGCGCAGACGGTTGACGGCAGCGTGCGGCTGCTGGAGGTCGACGCCTCGAGCGCAGACGTGAGCACGATGAGCGGCGACATCCTCTGGGAGGGACCGCTCGCCGCCGACGGGCGGTATCAGCTCGTGACCCATTCGGGGGACATCGACGTCACCCTGCCAGCGGCCGCCAGCGCGACCGTCACCATTCACGCGCTCGACGGCCACGTGCGCTCTCAGTTCTCACAGGCGTTGCGCCAGGACCCTGACAATCGCAGCGTCGTCGTTCTCGGATCCGGACGGCCCCGTCTCGACCTCGAGAGCTTCAACGGCATCATCAGCCTCCGGCCGTCGACCTCTCCATCTTCGGCGGGAACACGCTGAGCCGCGATGAGGGAGGCACGGAGCCCAAGCCCTAGAACGGGCCCCAGTGGATGGCCTGGGCGATGAGGAGGGCGACGCCGCTGATGAGCAGCCAGACGGCGAGCAGCGGCACGAGCCACCGGACCCACGAGGACCAGGGAATCCCGAGGATGCCCAGCGCGGCCATGAAGTAGCCCTGCGTGGGCGTGACGATGTTCGTGAAGCCGTTGCCGAACTGGTAGGCGAGGACGTTGGTCTGGCGCGTGATGCCGAGCACGTCGCCGAGCGGCGCCACGATCGGCATCGAGATCGCCGCCTGCCCGGCGCCGGACGGCACGATGAAGTTGAGGGCGGTCTGCATCACGTAGATGCCGAGCACGCTCAGCGACGTCGGCCACGCCTGCACGGCCGTCGCCATGGCCTGCGTGATCGTGTCGAGCGTGTTCGCGTCGCGCAGGATCACCAGCACGCCGCGCGCCAGGCCGACGACGAGCGCAGCGTAGGTGAGATCGGCCGCGCCCTTCACGAAGTTCACGGCCGTCTCGTCGAAGGACAGGCCGCCCACCGGCCCGGCAATGGCCGCCAGCGCGATGAACAGCGCCGAGAGCTCCTGCAGGCCCCAGTGCCACCGCGCGGAGCCGACCGCCAGCACGCCCAGCGCGAGGACCGACAGCGAGAGCACGGCCACCTGCCGCGGTCCGAACACGTGCGCGGCGTCCTCGGCCGCCAGCGGCGGGCGCCGGCGGTCGATCTCGTAGACGAGGCTGAGCGTGGGATCGCGCCGCACGCGCTCGGCGTACCACGTCACCCACGCGACGGTCGCCGTCGTGATGATCGTCCAGCACACCAGCCGGAACGTGAAGCCCGAGAAGAGCGGC
This sequence comes from uncultured Acidobacteriota bacterium, assembly GCA_963812185.1. Taxonomy (GTDB): domain Bacteria; phylum Acidobacteriota; class Vicinamibacteria; order Vicinamibacterales; family JAHECP01; genus JAHECP01. Next base: position 1,746,776 of record CAWEUE010000003.1, on the reverse strand, counting down.
AGGCCGACGATGCCCTGCGCGACGCCCACCGTGAAGGGGTTGGTGAAGGCCGCCGCGAACCCCGCGTTGGCGCCGACGAGCGCGATGCCGCCGGCCACCAGCGAGTCGTAGCCCATCGAGCGCGCGAGCAGCAGCAGCGCCGGCAGGAACACCAGCGTCTCCTCGGCGATGCCGATCGACCCGCCGCCGATCGCGAAGACGAGCGTGAGCGCCGGCACGATCAGCACGCGCTTGTCGTGCATGCGCTCGACCAGCCGGCCGATGCTGCCCGTGATCGTGCCCGTCGCGTTCAGCACGCCGAACGCGCCGCCGAGAATGAAGATGTAGAAGACGATGTCGGCGACCTCGCCGAGGCCCTTCGGGAACGCCAGCAGGACGTCCACCGGGCCGGCCGGCGTCGCCGCCACGTGGTGGTACGAGGCCGGGTCGATCAGCTCGCGGCCGCCGTGCGCGACGCGCGTGTAGACGCCGGCGGGCACGATCCACGTGCAGATCGCCGCCGTCAGGATCAGCCCGGCGAGCAGGGTGTAGGTGTGCGGGACCTTGAGCTTCATCAGCGGCTCGTGAAGTCCAGGGCCGCCGCGGTGTAGAGATCGACGGTCAGGGCGACGTCGGCGAGCGCGATGTGCTCGCGCGGCGAATGGGCGCAGGCCAGGTCGCCCGGGCCCCACACGATGGGCGGGATCCCGCCCTCGCGCCCGAGCAGCGACGCGTCGGTCCACGCCGGGAACACCGTGAGCGGCGCGGAGCGGCCGTGCGCGTCGAGCGCGCGCTCGGCGGCCTTCACGATCGGGTGCGCCGGGTCGATCGTCACCGGCCCGTGCACCATCGTCGCCATGCCGTCCGGCAGGCGCGAGATTTCCGTGCGCAGACCGGGGAAGGCGTCGCGCACCCGGGCGAGCAGCCGCTCGAGGTCCTCGAACACCTGCTCGACGGTCTCGGTGGTGACCCAGCGGCGATCGAGCTGGATGCGGCAGTGCCCGGCGACGGTGCTCGGCTGGTCGCCGCCGTGGATCGTGCCGAGGTTGATCATGGGCGGCCCCAGGACGGGGTCGGTGCGGGTCGCGAGCACGGGGACCAGGTCGGTCGCGACCAGCTCGGCGAACCGCGCGGCCGCGGCGATGGCGTTGATGCCGGCCTGGGGCGTGCCGCCGTGCGTGGCCTTGCCCTCGAAGTCGACGTTCAGCCACTCGAGGCCCTTGTGGCCGATCGCGATGCGGCACTCGGTGGGCTCGCCGACGATGGCGGCGTCGGCCGTGAAGCCGGACGTGATGAGGGCCTCGGTGCCGATGCTGCGCATCTCCTCGTCGGCGACGGCCGCGAGCGAGACCGACCCCCGCGCGAGCCGGCCGCGGAGCCGCACGAGCGTCGCCGCCATCGCGGCGACCGCGCCCTTCATGTCCACGCTGCCGCGGCCGTGCAGCAGGCCGCCCTCCTCGCGCGTCTCGATCTCCGGGGCGCCGACGAGCGAGTTCGGCGGCACGGTGTCGGTGTGGCCGCAGAGCAGCAGGTGCGGGCCCGGCTCGGCGCCGGTGACGCGGGCGACGAGGTTCGGCCGGCCCTCGGCGGCGTCGGCGGTCGTGAACTCGATGCCGTTCGCTTCCAGAAAGGCCGCGAGGTGGCGGACCGCCGCCGACTCCTGGTGGGCGACGCCCGGGTAGCTGGGCGTCTTGACGAGGTGGACGAGCAGGTCGTGGACGTCCGCCGGCAGCGTGGCGGCGGCGCGTCCGGCCGAGCTGGGCATCGGCGCTCCTTGGGGCTGTGGACGCACGGCGCGTGTCGAGTCGCCGATAACGATATTCGGGCGGTCGCGGTGGCGTCAAACTCCAGGTGGCCGGACGGTGCGGAACCGCACCGTTGCCGCACTCGTCTTGACTTTGATTCGGGCGCGTCCGAGACTGGAGCCTCCTCATTCACAGGGTGGTCACCCATGCTCTGGCAGGACCTGCGGTACGGCGTGCGGATGCTCGTGAAGAGTCCCGGGTTCACGGCGGTGGCGATTCTGTCGCTCGCGCTCGGCATCGGCGCGAACACGGCCATCTTCTCCCTGATCAACGCCGTGCTGTTCGCGCCGCTCCCCGTCGAGGACCCGCCGGCGCTCGTCCAGGTGGCGATGACCGACGAGCGCAACCCGGGCAACCTCCCGCTCTCGGACCTGAACTTCAGGGATCTGCGCGCCGAGAACGAGGTGTTCACCGGCATGGCGGCGGTGAGCTTCGCCGGGGTGAACTACAGCGCGGGCAACGGTGAACCCGAGCAGATCGCCGTGCGGGTCGTCACGAGCAACTACTTCACGGTGCTCGGCATCCCGCCGGTGATGGGCCGCGGCTTCCTGCCCGAGGAGGAGGACCACGCGACGCCGGTCGCGGTGATCAGCCAGGGCTTCTGGGAGCGCTCGCTCGGCCGGGACCCGCAGATCGTCGGCAAGACGATGGTCCTCAACCGGATTCCGTTCACCATCGTCGGCGTGGCGCGGCCCGACTTCACGGGCGTGACGCTCGGCCAGGGGCCAGCCGCGTGGGTGCCGAAAGGCATGCACGCCGCGCTGCAGCCGGGCCTCGACGAGTTCTACGACGCGCGCCGCGGCCTGTTCCTCCTGGCGTTCGGGCGGCTGAAGCCCGGCGTCTCGCTGGAGCAGGCGCGGGCGAACCTGAAGACCATCTTCGGCCGGCTCGCGACCGAGTATCCGACCGACAACAAGGGGCGGAGCGCCACGGCGGTGTCGCTGCTCGACGCGCGGCTCAACCCGGCGGGCCAGGGCCCGAACATCCTCGTGCAGATCTCGGCGCTGCTGATGACGGTCGTGGGCATCGTGCTGCTCATCGCGTGCGCCAACATCGCCAACCTGCTGCTGGCGCGCGCCTCGAAGCGGCGGCGCGAGGTGGCGATGCGGCTGGCGCTCGGCGCGAAGCGCGCGCGGCTCGTCCGCCAGCTGCTCACCGAGAGCCTCATGCTCGCCGTGCTCGGCGGCGCCGCCGGCCTCGTCGTCGCCTACTGGACGCTGCAGGGGCTCGCCGCCGCGCGCCTGCCCGTTCCGATCCGGATCGACACGTCGATGGCGCTCGAGCCGCGGGTGCTCGTGTTCACCACGGCGCTCGCGCTCGTCACGGGCGTCGTGTTCGGCCTCGTGCCGGCGCTCCAGGCGTCGAAGGCCGACGTGGTCACGGTGCTGAAGGACGAGATCGTGCCGTCGGCGGCGGGCAAGCGCGGCCTGCGCGGGTACTTCGCGCTGCGGCAGATCCTCGTCGTGCTGCAGGTCGCGCTGTCGCTCATCGCGCTGGTCGCCGCCGGGCTCTTCCTGCGCAGCCTGCGCGCGCAGATGCGGATCGACCCGGGCTTCCAGACGTCCGGCGTGCTCGTGATGACGTTCAACCTCGGCCGCGAGGGCTACACGCCCGAGCGCGGCCAGCTCTTCTACCGCGACGTGGTCGAGCGGGTCGAGGCGGTGCCGGGCGTCGAGCACGCCGCCGTGGCGCAGAACGCGCCGCTCGCCGGCGGCATGCTGCGCAGCGTGTTCCCGGAGGGCGCCGACACGACCACGCGCGATCGCGTGCTCGTGCAGGTCAACCCGATCGGGCCCGGGTACTTCGAGACGATCGGCATCCCGATCCTGCGCGGGCGCGGCATCACGGCCGAGGACACGGCGACGTCGCCCAAGGCCGTCGTCGTCAACCAGACGATGGCGCAGCGGTTCTGGCCCGACCAGGACCCGATTGGCAAGCGGTTCACGTTCTTCGGCGACCCCGACTACAGCACGATCGTGGGCGTCGCGAAGGACAGCAAGTACAACGGCGTGGCCGAGGACCCGACGCCGTACATCTACGAGGCGCTCACGCAGCGGTACCAGCCCGCCGTGACGCTGCACGTCCGCGCGAAGGGCGACGCGGCGGCGCTCACCTCGGCCGTGCGCCAGGCCGTGCTCCGGATCGACCCCTCGCTGTCGGTGTTCAACGTCCGCACGCTCGCCGAGCAGGTGAGCCAGTCGCTCGCGCCGCTCCGCGTGAACGTGCTGCTGCTCGGCGTGTTCGGCGTGCTGGCGCTGCTGCTGGCCTCGATCGGGCTCTACGGCGTGGCGAGCTACTCGGTGTCGCAGCGGACGCGCGAGATCGGCGTGCGCATGGCGCTGGGCGCGTCGCCGTCCAGGGTGCTCGCGCTCGTGCTGGGGCGCGGCGCGGTGCTGGTGGGCGCCGGACTGGTGGTGGGCCTGCTCGCGGCGCTCGCCGTCGCGGGCCTGATGCGCGCGCTCATCATCGGCATCGACCCGCGCGACCCGCTGACGTTCGCCGTGACGGCGGTCGCCCTGGGCGCCGTCGCGCTCTTCGCCACGTGGCTGCCGGCCCGCCGGGCCACGCGGATTGATCCGCTGATTGCGCTCAGGACGGAGTGACGACGGATCACGGCTGACGTCGGCTTACGGCTCACGGCTCACGGCTGACGCCGCCGGCCCGCGGTCGGCCGCCTCGTCGTGCGCCCGGTCCCACTCGAGCTGCTCCAGCCTCACCTCGCGCCACCACTTGAAGTGGTGGGTGTAGGCGAAGAGCTCGTTGACCGTGCCGGTGATCATCGAGAAGAACGCGGGCTTCTCCTCGGGGAACACGGCGCCCATGTAGACGTGGATCATGAGCCCGGAGACCACGAGGCCGACCGAGGCGAAGTGAATGACGATGGCCCAGGCGACCGCCTGCGCGCCGAACAGGTGGAACGCCATCACGGCGCCCGACACCATCACGACGGGGAGCATGGCGTAGACCATCACCGCGAAGAGCTTCTGCCCGGCGTTGTAGATCCCTTGCGGCGGGAGCGGTGCCTTCGACAGCCCGAGGATGCCCATCACGCGCACGACGAGCCACCGGATGTCGTCCGCGTCGAGGGCGATCTCGCGCCGCATCACCTCGGCCGAAAGGTAGGTGCGGGCGCCGAAGAGGCCGTAGACGAGGAACACGCCGATCCAGGTCAGGCCCAGCGCGACGTGGAAGCGGAGCATGTTGGCGCGGCCCCCGAACACGTCCTCGAGGAGCTCGATGTACCACACGGGCGCCACGCGGAAGTAGGCCGAGGCGATGAGCGCCACGCCCGTCACGAGCTCGAAGAGCCACACCGTGGCGTTGAACCAGTGCAGCAGGATGATGGCGATGTGGTGCTTCTTGATCTGGCGCTGAAGCATCGCCTCGGCCTGCTCGGCGGTGAGAGGCACGGGCCGGAGGGGCGGCAGGCTAGTCCTCAAAGTCGTGCTCTCCCTTCTGGAGCTGGAAGAAGAACGCCACGGCCTGTCCCAGGAACGTCGCGCCCACGGCGGCGAGGACCAGCGGCTTGACGGCCTTCATCCACGCCGCGCCGGCCTCGAGCAGCCGCGGGGTGCGCGGCGGGAAGCTCGCCAGGATGAGGTCGAGCTGCTCGGGCTTCCCCTTGTAGTAGACGTTGGGCCCCACCGCGACCGTCCGGGTCTCCATCCGCCGGGCGCCCTCGGCGTAGACCAGGTCGAAGACCTCGCTGTGGCGGTCCTCGAGGTCGCCGAAGTGCTTCGCGTGCGCGGTGCAGGTGGTGACGCACGCCGGCTCTTCGCCGCGCGCGAGCCGGTCCGCGCAGAAGTCGCACTTGTCGATTTTGCTGGTGACCGGGTTGAGATAGCGCGCGTCGTACGGACACGCCTCCACGCAGTAGCCGCAGCCGATGCACAGCTCGTGGTCGACCTTCACGATCCCGTCGTCGGCCTGGAACGTCGCGCCGGTCGGGCACGCCTCCACGCACGGCGGGTGGTCGCAGTGGTTGCACTGCGCCGCGTAGAAGGCGGAGGTCAGCTGCGGAAAGGTGCCGGCGACGGGCGTGGCGTGCACGTGCGTGCGCGCGTAGCCGTCGGGGACGCTCCACTCGGCGTTGCACGACACCGTGCAGGCCTTGCAGCCCACGCACGCGTCGACGTCGGTGACCATTGCGTACCGCATTCAACTCTCCATGGGGCTCCGCCCCAAACCCCGGCTCGGTCGCTTGCGGGGGCCCCTATGCCCCGCGCCGCTCCCTCGCGGGCCGCGCCGTGCGCGGCCTGGCCGTCACTGTCCGGCGTCGGTCTTCACCGGGCGCACGAAGTTGACGCGCATGCCCGTGCCGCCCATCAGCGGATCGACGGCCACGCGGGTGATGAGCGTGGTGTCGGAGGCGCCGCGGTGGTAGGCCTTGTGCAGCGCCTTCGACTGGTGCCCGAAGCCGTGCACCATGAACGCGCAGTCGGCGCGGATGCCCTCGGTCACCTTGACCCGCACCGGCAGGCTCCGCACGCCGTCGAGGTTTTCGAGCGGCACGCGGTCGCCGTCGCCGACGCCGAACGCGGCGGCGGTCTTCGTGTTGAGCCACACGGAGTTCTCGGGCATCAGCGCGTCGAGCACCGCGTTGTTCTCGCTGCGCGCGAACGAGTGCACCGGCGAGCGGCCGTAGACCAGCCGCACGTAGCCGTCCGGCGGCTCGTCGTGCGGCGTGTAGCGCGGCAGCGGGTCGGCGCCGAGGTCGGCGAGCTTCTTCGAGTAGAGCTCGATCTTCCCGCTCGGCGTCGGAAACGGCGCCGGGTCGCCCGGCCGGCGGTCCTCGAGATACGGGCGCCCGGGAAACGCGGCGGCCCCGCGGTTGCTGAGCTCGAGCGCGCTGACCCCCATCGGCGCGATCACCGTGGCGAGGTGCTCGTCGGGCGTCTCGAAGGGGAAGTAGGCGCCGAGGTCCAGGCGCCGCGCCAGCTCCTTCGCGATCCACCAGCCCGGCTTCGACTCGTAGAGCGGCGCGATCGCCGGCTGGCGCACGGCCACGAACGGCGTCGCCACGCTCCCGGCGATCGTCGGCGGGTCGTAGCGCTCCAGGTAGGTGGCCTCGGGCAGCACCAGGTCGGCGTAGTTGACCTGCTCGACCGGCAGCACGTCCACCACGACCATCAGATCGAGCTGCTTGATCGCCTCGAGCGTGTGCTCGCGCCGCGGGATGCTCTCGAGCACGTTCTGCCCGTACACGATCCAGCCCTTGATGGGGTAGGGCTTCGAGGTGCGCGTCGCCTCGACCAGGCCGTTGGTGACGCCGAGATCCTCGGAGGCCAGCGGGTAGACGGTGCCCGCGCCGTCGGCGCGGCCCCTGGCGGACCCGGGGAACGGCGGGCCTTCGGGGTCGCCGCTGGGCACGGGCGTCGGCAGGAACAGGCCGCCCTTGCGGCCCCAGCTGCCGAGGAGCGCGGTGAGGATGGCCATCGCGCGCGCGCGCTGCGTGTCGTCGCCGTACCAGGTGGCATGCCGCCCGGGATGCAGCGCCACGGCGGGCTTCGCCGCGCCCATGGCCCGCGCCGTGTCGCGGATCGCGCCGGCGGGGAGGTCGGTGATGGACGCGGCCCACTCGGGCGTGAACGGCCGGACGTGGGCGGCGAGCGCGTCGAAGCCCTGCGCGTAGCGCGCCACGTACTCGCGGTCGTAGAGGCCCTCGTCGACGAGGACGTGGATCCAGGCGAGCAGCAGCGCGATGTCGGTGCCGGGCCGGATCGGGAGCCACCAGTCGGCCTTCGACGCGGCGGTGGAGAAGCGCGGGTCGGCGACGACGAGCTTCGCGCCGCGGCCGCGGCCCTCGGCGAACGCCGTGATCTGCGAGGTGAAGACGTTCTCGCCGATGTGGCTGCCGATGAGGACGATGAGCTTCGCGTGCTCGAGGTCGACCGGCTCGGGCGACCCCAGACCGCGGCCGAACGTCAGCGAGTAGCCGACCTCGCGCGGGCCGCGGCACTGCGCGAACGCCGGCTCGGCGCTGTTCGGCGTCCCGTACGCCTGCATGAGCGTGGAGAAGAAGTGCGGGCCGGCGCCGTGCGGGAAGAAGGCGACGGTTTCCGGGCCGTGCATCTCGCGCAGCGCCTTCAGGCGCGCCGCCAGGAAGTCGAGCGCCTCGTCCCAGCTGATGCGCTTGAACTGGCCCTCGCCGCGCTCGCCCGTCCGGAGCAGCGGCCACTTGAGCCGGTCGGGGTCGTAGAGGAGCCCGGTGCCGGCGTTGCCGCGCGCGCACAGGCGGCCCTTGGTGAGCGGATGGTCGGGGTTGCCCTCGAGCCGGACCACCCGGCCGCCGGCGACCGAGGCGAGCACGCCGCATCGCCAGAAGCACATCTCGCACGTCGTCGGGATCTTCACGACGCGCTCGTCGCCGCGCCATCCGGGCGGGCGCAGGCCGGCGGCGGCGGCGGGCGTGGCGGCCGCGGCGGCGCCGGCGCCGACGGCCGCGATGGTCCCCAGGAATCCTCGTCTCGAGAGCGTGTCCTTCATCCTACTGAAAATTGTCGGGCGCGCCGGGACGAGAAGTAAACTGAAAGAGTCTCATGACCGGTATCACAAACCGTCATGGGCGAGAGGAAGCCCGTGGAATCGGTCTATCTGAAGACGCTCGTGGAGGTCGTGCGGACCGGCAGCCTGTCACGCGCCGCGGACACGCTCGCCGTGACCCAGCCGGCCGTGTCGCGCCGCATCAAGTTCCTCGAGGAGCACTACGGCGCCCCCCTGCTGGACCGGTCCGGGCCGCAGCTGCGGCCCACCGACGCGGGGCGGCTCGTCTACCAGAAGGCCCTCGCGCTCCTCGAGATCGAGGACGACCTGCTCGCCGGCCTGCACCGGCTCGAGGGCAAGACGCGCATCTCGTTCAGCAGCACGCCGACCTTCGGCACCGCCCACCTGCCGGACATCCTGCGGGAGTTCATGCTCACGGGCATGGACACGGCGGACCTGAAGTTCACCTTTCAGTCCCCGGAACAGATCCTGGCGGGCCTCGACGGCGGGCTGTTCGACGTGGCCGTGATGGAGATCTGCGACCGCTTCGACCTGTCCGGGTACGTGACGGCGGACCTGCCCGGCGACGAGGTCGTCTACGTCACGGCGCCGTCGATCGACCTCGCCGGCCCCGAGGCGCGCGTGGACGACGTCCTGCGGCTGCCGCTCTTCGTGCGCAGCGAGCGGTGCTGCTCGCGCCTGTTCCTCGAGGACAACCTGCACGCGATCGGCCACGCGCTGGAGGAGTTCCAGAAGCTGATCGTGGTGGACGACCTGCACCTGGTCGTGAAGGCCCTGGTCGACGGGGAAGGCGCCTCGTTCATCTCGAGCGACCTGGTCCGCGAGCACCTGGACTCGGGCCGGCTGCGCACTCACGTCGTCCAGGGGTTCCAGCGCCACCGGCGGCGCGCGGTGGTGCTCAGCCGCCCGGCGCGCCTGAGCGGCCCGCTCGCGCAGTTCGTGGTGGCGGTCTTCGGGCACTTCGACCGGCCCGTGCCCGACGCGCTGCGCCGCACCGACGAGGTGCCCCAGCCGTCCGGGCGCGCGCCCTGCCCGCCGGTTCTGTGAGAGATCGGGCCGGCTGAAGCCGGCCCCCACATTTGATCCCGGAGCTCACTTGAGCTGCCATCGGCCCGCTCGCCGTAGCGCAGGGCTTGAGCCCTGCGTTGTGCGGGCCGCGCAGGCCTGAAGGCCTGCGCTACGTCGTCAACTCAAGTGAGCTCCGGCCTGAGGACGGGCCGGCCTCAGCCGGCCCCCACGCACACTCGTACGTAGGGGCCGGCTTCAGCCGGCCCGCGTCATTTGATTGGCGCGGGTGCGTCGAGCTTCAGGTCGTACGTCTTCAGCGTCTCGGCGACGGCCGCCGCCTTCGTGAAGAACGCGTTGGCGTCGGCGACGGCCTTCGGCACGTTCCGCTTGGCGTCCTCGAACGCCTTCAGCGTGGTCGCCGTCGGCCACATGCCGCCCATCAGCTCGTTCTTGGCCTGGCCCACCTTGACGAGCAGGCTGTCGCTGGCGCCGCCGAACCTGCGGGCCGGCACGGCGAACTTCGGCGCGAGGGCCGCCCGCTCCTTCTCGAGCGCCTCGAAGGCGCCCTTCACGTCGGCCGGCACGCCGGCGCGGCCCGCGAGGGTCTTCGCGAGCGCCGCCATCTGCCGGTTGAGCGGCGCGAGCGCGTTGGCCACCTCGGTGACGCGGCCCTGGAGCGCGTGCGCCTCCACCGCCATCTCGAACATCTTCGCGCGCTCGGCGCTCGTGAGCGCGACCTCCGGGTCGGCCACGACCTTCAGGGGCTTGCTGTCGACGGCCTTGCCGTCGACGACGAGCGAGACGGTGTAGGTGCCGGGCAGCACGAACGGCCCGGCGCTGGTGCCGCCGCGCCCGTATCGGCTCCCGCCGCCCGAGGCGCAGCCCGCGCCGAAGGGGCTGGTCTCCTCGCGGTCGGCCTCGCCGCCGGACCCGCCGCGGTTCGGCACCGTCACCTCGGGCCCGGGCGCCACGCGCAGGTCCCAGCACGCGGTCTGGATGCCGGCCGCGGTGCTCTTCGCCAGCGCGTCGCCGCCGATCTCGCGCACCTCGCGGCCCGAGGCGTCGGTGACGCGCAGCTTCACGTCGCCGGCCTTCTGCTTCAGGTGCCACGCGATCACGGCGGCCTGCGGCGGGTTCTCGCCGAAGAAGGTCTGGTCGCCCCAGAACTCGTAGTTGCGGTCGCGCGCCGGCCGCCGGTACATCGCGTAGGGCGGCAGCGTGAAGAGCCTGGCGGCGGGCGCCGCCTGCGCCGCGGCGTACTCCTGGATCGGCTCGAGGTGGTCGAGGATCCACAGCGCGCGTCCGTGCGTCGCCAGGATCATCGCGTTGTCGCGCGGGTGCAGGACGATCTCGTCGATGCGCACGTCCGGCAGGTTCGCCTTGATGCGCGTCCAGCTCCCGCCGCGGTCGATGGTGACGAACAGGCCCGTCTCGGTGCCGAGGTAGAGCACGTCCGGGTTCTTCAGGTCCTCGGTCAGCGTGCGCGCCACCTCGCCGGACAGGTTCGCCGCGATCGACTGCCACGTCTGGCCGTAGTCATGGCTGGCGTAGATGTAGGTGCGGAAGTCGTCGTTCCGGTGCCCGTCGAAGGTGGCGTAGACGGTCGCCTCGTCGAACCGCGAGGGCGCCACCTTGGACACGTAGGTGTCGGCGGGCACGCCCGGCACCTTCGCGAACACGTTCGCCCAGGTCTTCCCGGCGTCCTTCGACACGGCCAGGTTGCCGTCGTCGGTGCCCGCGTAGAGCAGGCCGGCGCGCTTCGGCGACTCGGCGAAGGAGACGATGGTGGGCCACGCCGAGATGCCGTCGTTCTTCGCGATACGGATGTCGCTTCCCTTGATGCCCATCGTGACGATGTCGTCGCGGTTGGCGCCCTCGGTGAGGTCGGGGCTGATGGCCGTCCAGGACAGGCCGCGGTCGGTCGAGCGGAAGACCTTGTTGGCCGCGGCGTAGATCACCGTCGGGTCGTGCGGCGACATCACCAGCGGCGTGTCCCAGTTCCACCGGAGGTCCGGCGCGCCGTCGCCCGCCTGCGGCCGGACCGACATCGTCTCGCCGGTCACGCGGTCCACGCGGACCATGTTGCCGTTCTGCGACTCGCTGTACGCCACGCGGTGGTCGGTCGGGTCCTGCAGCACGACGAAGCCGTCGCCGCCCTGGACCGTGGTCCACTGGTGGTTGGCGATGCCCGCCGAGCCGCGCACCGCGCTCGGCCCGCACCAGTCGTAGTTGTCCTGCATGCCGCCGCACACGTTGTACGGCGTCGCCATGTCGAAGCTGACGTGATAGAAGAGCCCGACCGGAAGGTTGGGCAGGAAGACCCAGGTCTTCGCCCGGTCGTAGGACATGGCGAGCCCGCCGTCGTTGCCGATGATGAGGTGGCTCGAGTCGGCCGGGTCGATCCAGATCGCGTGCACGTCGTCGTGGATCGAGCTGGCGACGTCGGTCGCGACGGTCTTCCCGCCGTCGAGCGTCTGGTGCATGCCGACGCCGCCGAGGTAGACGACCTCGGGGTCGTTCGGGTCCACGCGCACCTGGCTGAAGTACATCGGCCGCGGGTTGGCGTTGTTGACCTTGCGCCACGTCGCGCCGCGGTCGTCCGAGCGGTACAGGCCGGTCGGATCGTCGTTGACCGCCGGCGCGCCGCCGCGTCCGCCCTGCGCCGCCGCGGCGGCCGCCCCGCCGCGCCGCCGCGTCCGGCGGCGGCGTCGGGCCCTCGATCAGGGCGTAGAGGATGTTCGGCCGCGTGCGCGAGACGTCGACCGCGATGCGGCCCAGCGGGCCCTCGGGCAGGCCCTTCGCCAGCCGCGTCCAGGTCTCCCCGCCGTCGGTCGACTTCCACAGGCCGCTGCCGGGGCCGCCGCCGTTCATGCAGCACGCCGTGCGCCGCCGCTGGTAGGTGGAGGCGTACAGGACCCGGTGGTCCTTCGGGTCCATCACGAGGTCGTTCGCGCCCGTGTCCTCGTCGACCTTCAGCACCTGCGTCCATGTCTTCCCGCCGTCGGTCGTCCTGTAGACGCCCCGCTCGCCGCCGGGCCCCCAGAGGCTGCCGGTCGCCGCGACGAGGACGACGTTGGTGTCGCGCGGGTCGATGACGATGCGGTTGATGTGGCGCGACGTGCGGAGCCCCATGGGCGCCCACGTCTTCCCGCCGTCGGTCGACTTGAAGACGCCGTCGCCCCACGAGGTGCTCTGGCGGTTGTTCGACTCGCCCGTGCCCACCCAGACCAGGTCCGGGTTCGAGGGCGACACGGCGACGTCGCCGATCGACATCAGGCCCTGATCCTGGAACTCGGCCTCGAAGGTCGTGCCGTTGTTGGTCGTCTTCCAGACACCTCCGTGGGCCGTGCCCACGTAGAAGATGGACGGGTCGGCCTCGTACACGGCCAGGTCGGAGATACGTCCCGACATCGACGCCGGTCCGATCGGCCGGAAGTGCAGCGTGTCGAAGGGCCCGGCGGGCGCCGCGGGGGCGGGCGCCCGGCCCGACGAGCCGAGGAGCGACGGGCCGGTGAGCGAGAGGACGATCGCCGCGATCAGGCCGAGGGCGCGCTGGTGTCTCATGAGGACGGCCTCCACAGTTGGAGGGTGATTATACGCGCCCGTCCGCTTCCGGTCGTCCCGCCGCGCTCCCGCACAGGATCCGGCGGGCGCCGCCCGGACGCAGCGCAGGAATAGAGGATGGGCCGCCGACGATTCCGGGGTGTGGTGTCACGATCTTCGTCACGTCGCCCCCGCGCGCGGAGAGCCGCGGCGCCGGCGCCCACGCCGGAAGTCCTTGCGCGTCAGCGGGCTGAGGCCGCCGGCCTCCGGTCCGGCGCGTGGCAGCGCGCTTGCTGTACTTCCACCGCTGGAGTGCAAGCGCGGAGGCCGCTGTGACACGACGCAATGCCGTTCCCCTCGCTCTCCTGACTCTCCTCGCCTTCCTGACCTTCCACGGCTGCACGGTCTTTCACCGTGGCGCTGCCGACGCCCCGCCGGCGGCGCCCGCCGCACCGGCCGAGATGCGCTTCTCGACCGAGAGCGAGTGGATCGCGGCCGACGTGGCGCGCGCCGTCGTGTCGATGGCGCGCTACGCCCGGCGCGGCGCGGCCGGCGAGGTGTCGGTGTCCGTCACGGCCGGGCCCGTGCCGGAGAGCGCGGACGCCGAGCCGAGCTACCTGGTCGCGATCGACGGCGCGGCGCCGGTGCCGGTCTCGGTCGTCGGCCACCTGTGGGCGCCCGACACCTGGGCGCCGCTGGCGCGGGCGGCGCTCGGTCCGGGCTTCCGGCCCCGCGGCGGCGAGACCGCCGGCGACGCGCGCGCGGACGCCGCGCTGGCGCAGGCGCTCACCGACCCGCGCCTCAAGGTCCTGCTCGCCGAGCAGGACCGGATCTCGGCGCGCCTGGCCGATCGCTTCACTTCGCCCCGCCTGCACGAGCAGGCGGCGCTCGTCGTCGGCGCGCTGGCGCTGCGCGAGGTCGCCGATTCCTTCGCGGACGTGCGACCGGCGCTGTCGCGCATGACCGCGCACCTGGCGTTCGCGCGCGCGCTCGACGGGTCGGGGTCTCCGGGCGCGAGCGGCGCGATTGCGCGCCTCGTCGTCGACGCGCTGGCCGGACGCCAGCGCGACGCGCTCGCGGCGGCCGACGCGCTCCAGGCGCGCGCGTCGGGCGACGCGGAGCGCGCGTGGGCGCGCGCGCTGAGGGTGCGTGTGACGGGCGACTACCGGCGGCTCGAGCCGCCTGACGGCCGCTCGCTGCTCGAGCGGCTGGAGTACGCGCGGGCCCTGCGCATCCGTCTCGGCGACGAGCGTCTGCTGGACTTCCTGGACTCGACGCCCCACGAGGACGTCATCGACTGGCGGCGTCTGGTGCTCCTCCGCGGGTTCGGCGTCGAGTCGGGCGCCCGCTTCGCCGAGGACGGCATCGAGGCGGAGCTGCAGCAGGCCGGACAGGTGTGGACGCGCTACCACGGCGGCGCCGCCTCGGACGAGCGCGTGCTGCACGATCTGAACGAGGCGCCCGCCGCGGGGCCGATTGTCGTGCGCGACGGCCGGCCCGCCGTGGAGGTGCTCGACTGGGGCGCCTGGGCGGCGTTCTTCCAGCGGCACCTGTGCGCGTCGTTCGAGGCGGCGTTGCGGAGGTACGGGAACCTCGGCCGGCTCGACGAGTTCCGCGCGTTCGGCCGGACGCTCGACGAGCCTTTCGGCTCGCTGACGCTCTACCCGGTGGCGGCCGCGCTCGTGGCGCACCAGCAGGCGGGCTTCGAGCAGGCCGTGGACCAGGCGCGCGCGCTCGCGCAGGCGCACCCCGAGCGCGTCACGGCGGCCGAGTGGAACCTCCTCGCCGGGAAGCCCTACTTCATGGACCACGCGCTGCCGTTTCCGGCCTCCGCCGGGTGGTTCCGGCCGTGGAGCCCGCCGGGCACGGCCTTCGATCTCGGCAACCGCGGGCTCTTCACCAACGGCTGCTGCGAGGAGCGCGTGGACATCCCGCAGATCGAGCGGTGGGCGAAGATGGCGCCTTACGACACCTGGGTGCACTGGGCCCAGGCCTGGCGCCCGGCGGCGGACAAGCCGACGCTCGCAGAGGTCCGCCGGGCGTTCGGCCCGATCCTCGAGTACGACTCATGGGCTCTTCGCCTCACCTACGACTACGTGCCCGCGACGCCGGACGAGTACCTGCAGCTGGCCAGGCAGCTGTGCGTCCTGGACGCCGACGAGTGCTACCGCGTCGGGGCGCAGCTCATGCTCGCCGGGCGCGACGCCGAGGCGGCCGAGGCGTACGAGGCCTACATCGCGCACGCGCGCAACAGCGTCGCGGTGTCGAATCGGGTCCGCTGGCTCGTCCACTACGACTGGGACACCGGCCGAAGGGCCCGCGCGGTCGCGCTCGCCGAGATGGCGGGCGATGTCTATTCCGCCAGCGGGCTCGAGACCCTGGGGGACCAGCTCGATCGGATGGGACGCTACGACGAGGCCGAGGACGCCTACCGCCGGCGCGGCGAGCGCTACGAGGACGGGGGCGGCCCCCTCGGGGTCTTCTATTTCCGCCAGGCGCAGCGGACCGGCGACCACTCGCACGACGCGCGGGCGCTGGAGCTGCTGCGCACGTGGTTTCCGCAGGGCCTCGAACGGCTGCCCTCGTCTCTTCCGGCCGAACCGCCCGGCGACGGCGTGTCGTTCATCAACTTCGGCGCCCGACTCGCGCGCGCCGGCCTGCGCCAGACCGACATCGTCGTCGGCCTCGACGGCTACCGCGTGCGCACGACGTATCAGCTGTACTACCTGTCGCACCTGGCCGACGACGACCTGATGCGGTTCGTGGTGTGGCGGGACGGCGGCTACGCGACAGTGTCCGGGCCGGTACCGCAGCGGATGCTGGGCGCCTCGTGGCAGACCTACGCGCCCAAGACCGGCTAATCCTGGAGCTCACTCGAGTTGCCGTCGGCCCGCTCGCGTAGCGCAGGGCGTCAGCCCTGCGTTGTGCGGGCCGCGGCCGGTGCCGCTCAGCCCGTCACGCGGAAGGCGACCCGCTGCTGCAGCTCGCCGGAGGGGCCGGCGACCGACAGCCGGAGCGTGTACTCGCCGGGGGCGAAGGGCGCGAGCGGCAGGTCGAACTGCACCACGCCGCCCGGCGTCCGCTCCGGCATGGGCGGGATGTCGCGCATCGGCTGGCCGAGCGGGTTGAGCAGCGTGGCGGTGACGTTCGCCGGCGCGCCGCCGGGGCCGTAGGCCGGCACGCGCACGAGCAGCCGCTCGAGGCGGCTGAACACCCGGCCCGGCGACGGCGCGGCGTGGGGATTGGCCAGCGCCGCGCGGAACTCGGGCGCCGTCGACGTGCGGATCACGGCCGCCGGCAGCAGGACCGTCTGCGTTCCCGACAGGTCCGGCACCTCGAGGTCCCGCGAGTCGGTGTCGACCTGTGCGCCGCCGGCGTCGTCCAGCGTCAGGTCGAGCTCGATCCGCCCCGCCGGCGCCTCGAAGACCGCGCGAGGCGGCGCGCTCCCGTCCCGCGCCGAGGCCGGCGCGATCCGCCCGTCGAAGACCACGTCGCCGTCCGGCGTGGTCGCCTTCAAGCCCGCCATCACCGGCGCCGTGCCGGTCCTCACGCTGTAGCGGCTGCGGCTCGGCTCCCAGGTCACCGTGACCAGGGGGCGGCCGTCCGGCCCGCGCGCCGCGCCGACCCAGACGTCGACGAGCGGGCTGTGCCGGATGGGTCTCGACCGCCGGTAGACGAACGGCAGGACGGGGTCCGGCGCTCCCGGCCGCGGCGTCGGGCTCGGGCCGCGCGGCCACGTAGCCCGACGGGGTCCGGAGCGTGACGCCCCGGCGCGCGGTCTCCACGCGGATCGCGCGGAAGGTCCCGTCGCCGGGCCGCGCCGGCCGCCACGTGAGGAGGTAGGTGGCGTCGAGATCGCGCGCCGCCTGCTCGAGGCCCGCGGCGAAGGCGTCGGCGCCGGCTACCGCCGCGCCGCCGGTCCGCTCGGCGAGCGTGGCGAGCCCCGCCGCGCCGGCTTCGTCCCCGCCGACCGACGGCGCGAACGTGTAGATCGGAACGCGGAAGTGGCCGGCGGCGCGCGCGATGCCGGCGAGACCGGGACCCCGCTGTCGGCGCGGCGACGGCGCAAAGCCGCCGGTCACCAGCAGGATCGCGCCGCGCGCGTCCGGCACCGCCGCGATCTGCTCGGCCATCTGGGCCAGCGCGGTCGCCACGATCCGGTCGCGCGCCGCCTCGGCGGTCGCCGGCGCGCGGCCGATGAGCTGCGCCTCGAGGGGCGTGCGCGGCGCGTAGTCGCCCCGCCGTCCCGCAAACGCGTCCACGGCCCGGCGCGCGTCGGCGTGATCGGTGGTGAACCGGATGGGCGTCAGCGGGTCGAGCGGCTTCACCACCGCCACGAGATTGGCCGGCTGCAGGCCGACGCTCACGAACCGTCCGAGAGCGGTCCGCACCGCCTCGGTCTCGGCGCCCGCGCCGACGTGGAACTCGTCGAGCAGGATGCCGAGCACCCGCCGTGACGGGGCGCCCGCGCCGCCTTCGAGCACGGCCCCGTCGACCGGCCGCGGCGAGCCGTCCTCCTCGAGGCGGAAGTCGGCCGCGGCGAGGTCGCGCACCGGCCGGCCGGCGGCGTCGACCGCCACGGTCCGGATGCGGGCCTCGGGCGGCGCGGCCGGCGCCCCCTGCGGCGGCGATCCCGCGAGCGCGGCGAGCAGGAGCAGGCCGGTCAACGTGGCCATCGACTCCAGTCTATCCCGGCCGGCGCTCCGTCTTTCCTGTCGCCTTTCGGACCCGACGCGCGCAACATGATCTCCTTCCTCAGCGACAACAGGTCCGGTCGGGGCTCCGCAGGTCGAGGACGCATGGCCGATGGCCCGGTGGGCCAGTCGGCTGCCGCGAGCGCATGCCCGGGCTCCGCCGAGCGCTGACCTGCGCGCGGCCTGTCCGCCCGTGTACGACCAGGGCCAGCTTGGCAGCTGCACGGCCAACGCGATTGGCGCCGCGCTCGAGTTCGATTAGATGAAGGAGGCGCTGAAGGACGTCTTCGTGCCGTCGCGGCTGTTCATTGGTGGAGTAGGGGCGACCTGCCCGGTCGCCCCTACGGGCCGACCGGGTGGCCATCCCGGCGGCGATGTCGTATACTGGGAGGCCGTCCGCGCCGCGTGAGACGGCCGCCCAATGAATCACACGTTGCAAGGGTGAAACAACACGGTCAGGGGTGTGCAAGCCGTGCGTCGGGCTCGAGAGGGCCCACGGCCGGCCCCCGGGCCGGGAAGTCAGACGATGAAGCAGATTGTGTTGACTGCGGTGCTCATCGGCTGGAGCATGCTGTTCTTCGAGCGACCGGTGCACGCGTATCTCGATCCCGGCAGCGGCAGCATGTTCCTGCAGATCCTGCTCGGCGGCACGGCCGCCATCGGGGTCATCCTCAAGCTGTACTGGGGGCGTCTGCTGGTGCTGTTCCGGATCCGGAAGGACGACCCTCCGAAGCGTGATGCCTGACGCGTTCGAGCCGGCGTCGTTCAGGGATCGCACGAACCGTGTCTTTCGCCGGAACGGTCAGATCTACCGCGCGCTCTCCGAGCAAGCCCTCCGCGACTGGCAGCAGCTGAGCGCGACGCAATTCTTCCACGACCGCCAGGCGGACGGATCGGTGGTGGCCACCGAGCCCCTGCCCTCGGCCGAGGCGGCCGAGGGCCTGCCCGGCGGGCCCTGGGCCGGCGTGCTGCGGCACGAGACGATCCCCTTCGTGTCGTACCCCTACGAGTGGTGCTTCGGCATGCTGCGGGCCGGGGCCCTGCTGCACCTGGATCTCCTCCTCGAGGCGCTGGCCGAGGGGATGGTGCTCAAGGATGCGTCCGCCTACAACGTGCAGTGGCGCGGCGCGCAGCCGGTCTTCATCGACCTCGGCTCGTTCGAGCGCCTCGAGCCGGGCGAGCCGTGGGTGGGCTACCGCCAGTTCTGTCAGCTCTTCCTCTACCCCCTGATGCTGCAGGCCTACCGCGGCCTGGCGCCGCACGCGTGGCTGCGCGGCAGCCTCGACGGGATCACGCCCGGCGACTGCCGGCGCGCGATGTCGGGGCGGGACGTCCTGCGCAAGGGCGTGCTGACGCACGTCGTGCTGCAGGCGAAGGCCGAGGCGCGCTACGGCGGCACCGACCGCAACCTGCGCACGGAGCTGAAGCGCGCCGGGTTCGGCGTCGAGCTGATCCGAGCCAACGTCCGGTCGCTGCGCGCGCTGGTGCGCCGGCTGTCCTGGGAGCCCGCCCGGTCCGAATGGTCCGAGTACGGCACCGAGCACAGCTACGAGGCGGCGGACCTCGAGCGCAAGGCGCAGTTCGTCGCGGCGGTGGCCGGCACGCGCCGCTGGCCGCTCGTCTGGGACCTGGGCTGCAACAACGGCCGGTTCTCGCGCGCGGTCGCCGGGCACGCCGACTGCGTCGTGGCGCTCGACGCCGACCAGCTCGCCATCGAGCGCCTGTACCGCGAGCTGGCGGCCGAGGGCAACCGCACCATCCTGCCGCTCGTCGGCAACCTCGCCGACCCGTCGCCGGGGCTCGGCTGGCGCGGGCGCGAGCGCGTGCCGCTCGCCGACCGCGGCACGCCCGACCTGGTGCTCTGCCTCGCGCTCATCCACCACCTGGTCATCAGCGCGAACATTCCGCTGCCGGACCTGCTCGACTGGCTGGCCGGGCTGGGCGCCGACCTGGTGATCGAGTTCGTCGACCGCGGCGACCCCATGGTCAAGCGCCTGCTCCTCAACAAGGCAGACCAGTACCACGACTACGACCGGGCGTCCTTCGAGGCGTGCCTGGACGCGCGCTTCACGATCGCGCGCACCGAGCCGCTGGAGTCCGGCACACGCGTCCTGTACCACGCGACCCGGCGGTAGCCCGTCATGGCGAAGGCCAGCCGTCCCGAGCCGTTCGGCCGCGTCGCCCTCCACCTCCTGATCCTGTCCTGCTTCGCCGTCGCCGAGCCGCTGCTCGAGGTGCTGAAGCAGAACCCCGAGTTCCTCGTCGCCCACCGGCTGACGCCGGTCGACCTGGCGGTGCTGCCGCTGCTCCTGGCGATCCTGCCCGCCGCGGCGCTCGCCGTCCTCGTGCTCGCCGCGCGGCGCCTTGGCCCCCGCACCGGACGCCTCGCGTGCGCGGCCGCGGTGTCGGCGCTCGCGGCGCTGGTCGCGCTGCAGGCCATCCGCCGGCTCGGCGGCTGGCCGTGGCCGGCGGCGTTCGGGTTCGCGGCGGTGGCGGGCGGCGCGATTGGGGCGCTGTACGACCGCGCGGCCGGCGTGCGCGCGTTCGTCACCTGGCTCTGGCCCGGGCTGCTGCTGTTCCCCGCGGCGTTCCTCCTCGCGGGGCCGGTCCGCCCGTTCGTCGTCCCGCACGACCGCACGCGCGGCGTCGAGACGCCCACGCCGCCCGACACGCCGATCGTGATGGTGGTGTTCGACCAGTTCCCGCTCGCCTCGCTGCTCGACGGGCAGGGACACATCAACGCCGCGCGCGACCCGGCGTTCTCGGCGCTCGCGTCCGGGGCCACGTGGTACCGCCGCGCGACGACCGGGGCCGACCTGACCGGCTGGGCGATCCCCGCGATCGTGACGGGGAGCTTCCCGAGCCCCGATCGGTCGCCGACCGCGCAGGAGTACCCGCAGAACCTGTTCGCCCTGCTCGGATCCTCCTACACGTTCGACGTCGTCGAGCCGATCACCAAGCTCTGTCCGGAGCGGCTGTGCGGGTCGGACCGGGAGGCTGTGCCCGCACGCTACGCCGGCATGCTGGCCGACCTCGGCGTCGTGTACCTCCACATGGTGCTGCCCGCGGACCTCGAGCACCGGCTGCCGTCGCTGACCGAGAACTGGCGCGACTTCTTCGCGGCGTCGACCTGGAAGGACCGCTGGGTCCACGCCCGCGACGAGGACCGCCGGGCGGGCGCGCGGGCCTTCATCGCCTCGATCGACGGGAGCCGGCCGGCCCGGACGCTGTACTTCCTGCACGTGCTGTTGCCGCACGAGCCCTACATCTACCTGCCGAGCGGACAGGAAGTCGAGCCGGACCCGCCGATGACCGGGCTGCGGCAGGACGGCCGCTGGACGGAAAACCCGTGGCCCGTGCAGCAGAACTACCGCCAGCACCTGCTCCAGGTCGGCTACGCCGACGCGCTGCTGGGACAGCTCGTCGCCCGCCTGAAGGCGGTGGGGCTGTACGACCGGGCCCTCCTCGTCGTGACCGCGGACCACGGCGTCGCCTTCGACCCGGGCTCGCCGTTCAAGGGCGTGAACGTTCGCACGGCGCCGGAGATCCTGCCGGTGCCGCTGTTCATCAAGGCCCCGGGCCAGCGCGAGGGCGTGGTGAGCGACCGGCCGGTCGAGTCGATCGACGTCCTGCCGACCGTGGCCGCCCTGCTCGGCGTGAAGCCGACGTGGACCCCCGACGGCGTTTCTGCGCTCGACACCAGTGCGCCCCCGCGAACCGAGAAGGTCGCGTACTGCGACGGCGCCAGACGGCGCTTCACGATGCCGGTCGGCGAACTGGACGCGCGTCTGGCCGGCGTCGTCCAGCGCAAGATCGCGTGGCTGGGGCTGGAGAGCCAGGACCGTCACCTGCTCACCGGCCCGCATACCGAGCTCCTGGGCCGCGCCGTCGACGACGTGCCGCAGGCGCCGCTCGACGCGGACCTGGACGTCACGCTCGACGCTGCCGGGCGCTTCGCCGACGTCGACCTGACGGGCGACCCGTTCCCCTCATGGCTGACCGGCCGCGTGACGGCGGGCCGCTCCGTCGACCGCCTGCCGCTCGCCGTCGCCGTCAACGGGACGATCTGCGCGACGACCTGGGCGGCGCCGCCGGTCGAGGGCAGCGTGCTGAAGTGGGCGGCGTTGATCGTGCCCGCGCGCTTCAAGCAGGGGACGAACGAGGTCGAGGTGTTCGTGATCGGCGACGAGACCCCGCCCGTGCTGCAGCCGGCGGTGCGCACCGCCGGCCGGATCGGGGAGGTCAACCTGGCGCTTCCGGCGGCGCACGACATGTGGAACGTCGAGCAGCACGGGCTGTATGGCCTGGAGACGCTCGGCGGGAGCGGTGAGTACCGGTGGACCGACGGCGCCGCGACGATCTCCACGCCGATCGACCCCGCCCGGCCCCCGCGGTCGCTCCGCGCCGGCATCCTCATGACGGCGCCGCACGGCAGCTCGATCGCCCTGCGCGTCGGCGACTGCACGTTGTTCGAAGGACATCTGTCGGCCGGCCCGTGGTACCGCACCTTCTCGCTGGACGGCTGCCACCTGTCCGGGGACACGGCCACGGTCTCGCTCACGAGCAGCACGTTCGTGCCGGGCGGCGCCGACCAGCGCACGCTGGGCGTGGGCGTGGCGGCGCTGAATCTCTTCTTCACGCCGTGGCCGCTGCCGCCCGCCGACCTGACGGCCGGGAGCCCGCGCTACCGGATGACCTTCAGCCCCGACACGCACGAGACGGTGAGGGCGACCGAGGCGCGCCTCGCGCTGCTGCGCGTCACCAACCAGGGCGACAAGGCCTGGCCGAGCGCGGCCGACCCCGGTGACCCGTCGGGCGCCGTGAACGTCGTCGTCAGGTGGTTCCGGGCGGGCGCGACCGGCACGCCCGTGGCCGAAGACGTCGCGAGCCTGCCGCGCGCGGTGTATCCGGGCGACACGGCGACCGTGCAGGTGCCGCTCGCGCCGGCGTCCGCGCCGCTCGCGCCCGGCGAGTACGACCTGCGCGTGAGCCTGCGGCAGGGCGCGCAGGGCGACTTCCCGCCGCTGCCGGCCCCGGTGCATCTCAGGGTGACGGTGCAGCGGTAGGGGCGACCTGCCAGGTCGCCCCTACTCGTACCTCAGCGCCTTCATCGGATCGACGCGCGCGGCGCGCAGGGCGGGCACGAGGCCCGCGCCCATCGCGACGAGCGCCAGCAGCACGACCGACGCCGCGATCACGATCGGGTCGGACGGCTGCATCTCGTAGAGCAGGGATCGCGCGGCGCGCCCCAGGGCGAGCGCGGCGGCGAGGCCGACGAGACCGCCGGCGAGCGTCATCCATCCCACCTTCGCCATCACCAGGCGGCGCAGCCGCGGCCCGTCGGCGCCGAGCGCCATGCGCAGGCCGAACTCGCGGGTCCGCTGCGCGACCGTGTAGGCCAGCACGCCGTAGAGGCCGATCGCCGCGAGCAGCGTGGCCAGCGCCGCGAAGGTGGCCGACAGCGTGGTCAGCATCCGGTCCAGGAACACGTTCTCGCGCACCTGGGCGTCCATCGTCTTGAGGTCCTCGACCGGCAGGTTCGGGTCGAGCCGCCGCATAACGGCGGGGATGGCGCCGATGACCTGCTCCGGATCGAGCGCGGTGCGCACGTAGAAGGTCAGGAAGCCCAGGTCGTCGTCCTGGCGGCTGGGCATGACGAAGTAGGGCGGCACCGGCGACTTGACGTTGTTGTAGCGGGCGTTCTCGACCAGGCCGACGATCGTGATGTCGAGGTCGCCGGCGCTCCGGCCGAGCCGCATGCGCCGGCCGACCGCGTCGCGTCCGAGGTTGAACTTCTTCGCGAACGCCTCGTTGACGATGGCGACCTTCGGCGCGCCGAGCGTGTCGGCGTCGGTGAACTCGCGTCCGGAGAGGATCGGGATCCCCACCGTGCGGAAGTAGCGCGGTTCGACCGCGCTGTAGCGCGAGTTCATGTCCACGTCGGGCCCGCCGGGGAAGCCCTCGACCGTGACGTCGTTGCCCCAGCTCTCCCCGGTGAGCAGCGGCACCATCGTCGCGCTCACGCTCGTCACGCCGGGCACGGCCCCAACCTCCTCCTCGATCCGCGCGAAGAGCGCGCGCGACTGCTCCGGCTTGTAGCCGTTCAGCCAGGGCGACACCGCGAAGGTCACGAGGTGATCGGTCTTCACGCCGAGGTCCAGGCGGCTCACGTTGAGCAGGCTGCGCGTCAGCAGACCCGCGGCGACGAGCAGCGTCATCGAGAGGGCGATCTGCGAGGTGGCGAGCACGGTCCGGAAGCGCGCCGCGGCCCGCCCGCCGCCCGGCTGGCCCGCCTGGTTCTTGAGCGTGACGGCCAGGTCGGGCCGCGTGCTGTGCAGCGCCGGGAACAGCCCGAAGAGCAGGCCCGTCGCCACCGCGAGCGCCGCCGTGAAGGCAAGCGCGCTGGCGTCGAGACCGGCCGGCACGACGCCGGCCTGTTCGGCCGGCAGCAGCGAGGCGAGCAGCGTCAGCGTCCAGCGCGCCACGACGAGCCCCGCGGCGGCGCCGAGCGCGGCCAGCAGGCACGACTCGGCGAGCAGCTGCGCGACGAGCTGCCGCCGGCTCGCGCCGAGCGACAGCCGCACGGCCATCTCGGTCGTGCGCGTGGCCGCCCGCGCAAGCAGCAGGTTGGCGATGTTGGCGCAGGCGATGAGCACCACGACGCCGGTGATGGCCAGCAGGAACAGGAGGGGCACCGGCGCGTTGCGGTGCAGGTTGCTCTGGCCGCGCGAGCCCTCGGCCACCGTCACGGCCTTGGCCCGGAACCGCTTCATCGTCTCGTCGCTCATGCCGGTCTGGAGCGACGCCTCCACGTCGTTGATGATCGCGTGGTAGGGCACGTTGACGGCCGTGCGCGCCTGCTCGATCGACACGCCGGGCTCGAGCCGCGCGAAGAGGTACATCCAGTAGCTGCGCCGGTTGGCGAACTGGTCCCACCCCGGCAGCATCAGCCCGCGCATGGAGATCGGCACGAACACCTGCGGCTCGTAGCCGAGCGTCGTGCCCTCGAAGCCTTCCGGCGCCACGCCCACGATCGTCAGCGGCTGGCCGTTGACGACGAGCGGCTGGCCGATCACCCCGGGGTCGCCGTCGAACCGCCGCTGCCAGTAGGCGTAGGTCAGCACCGTGACGAAGTGCGCGCCGATCGCGTCGTCGTCGGCGGGCGAGAGCAGCCGGCCGGCCGCCGGCTGGAGGCCCAGCACGGGGAAGTAGCTGCCCGAGACGAGCACGCCGCGGCCGGCGAAGGTCTGGCCGCGGAACGAGAGGTTGGCCCCGAACGGCCGGTGGCCGGCGATGCCCGAGAACCCGGTGCGCGCCTTCTGGAGGTCGCGGAACATCGGGTAGCTGAAGACCGTCTGGCAGTCGCCGGCCATGGTGCACGACTGCGAGCCCGGGCTCGGTCCGGGCGCCGCGAGGTTCACCAGGCGGCCCGGCGCCTCGACCGGCAGCGGGCGCAGCAGCATCTGGTTGAACAGCGAGAAGATGGCGGAATTCGCCCCGATGCCGAGCGCCAGCGAGACGATGGCGATGAGCGTGACGAAGGGGCTCTTGAAGAGCGCGCGCAAGACGAGCTTTGGGCTGGGCATGAGCGGTCCCCGGGTGTCTGGTAGCTCAGACGGAAACGGAGGCCGTGGAGTTTATCCAGGGGTGTAGGGGCGACCTGAGGGGTGTAGGGGCGACCTGACAGGTCGCCCCTACTCGTAGCGCAGCGCCTTCATCGGGTCGATCCGCGAGGCGCGCAGGGCGGGGACCAGGCCGGCGCCGAAGGCGATGAGCGCCAGCAGCACGACGGCGACGGCAATCACCGTCGGGTCGTCGCCCTGGATCTCGTAGAGGAGCGACCTGCGCGGCGCGGCCCAGGCCGATGGCGCCGGCGACGCCGACGACGGCGCCGATGAGCGTCATCCACCCCACCTGCGTGAGCACCATGCGCCGGACGCGCGGCCCGTCGGCGCCGAGCGCCATGCGCAGGCCGAACTCGCGCGTCCGCTGCGCCACCGTGTAGGCCAGCACGCCGTAGAGGCCGATGGCCGCGAGCAGCGTGGCGAGCGCGGCGAACGCCGCCGACTCGGTGCTGATCATGCGGTCGACGAACACGTTGTCGCGGATCTGCGCGGCGACGGTCTTCAGGTCCTCGACGGGCAGGTTCGGGTCCAGCGTGCGGACCACGCCGCCGATCGACGGGAGCATCTGCTCCGGGTCCAGGCCGGTGCGGGCGTAGAAGGTGAGGAAGCCCAGCTCGTCGTCCTGCCGGTACGGGGTGAAGAACAGCGGCGGGATCTCCTGCTTGACGCTGCTGTACTTCGCGTTCTGGACCAGGCCCACGATCTCGATGTCGAGCTTCGAGCCGCGCCCGCCGACCTTCATCCGCTTGCCGACGGCCTCGCGCCCGAGGTTGAACTTCTTCGCGAACGCCTCGTTGACGACGGCCACCTTCGGCGCGCCGAGCGTGTCGGCGCGCGTGAAGCCGCGGCCCGAGAGGATCGGGATGCCCAGGGTCCTGAAGTAGCCGGGGCCGACCTCGTTGAACCGCGCGCCCGTGTCGGTGTCGGGGCCGGCCTCGAAGCCCTCGACCGACACGCTGCTGCCCCAGTTGCTGCCCGCGATGAGCGGCACCATCGACGAGCTGACGTTCGTGACGCCCGGCAGCGCGGCCACCTCGTCCTCCATCCGCTCGAAGAGGGCCCGCGACTGCTCCGACGTGTACCCGTTGAGCTGCGGCGACACGGAGAACATGACCAGATGGTCGGTCCTGATCCCCAGGTCGATGCGGCTGACCTTCGCCAGGCTCTTCACGAAGAGGCCCGCCGCGATGAGCAGCGCCATCGAGAGCGCGATCTGCGCGGTGGCGAGGACGTTGCGGAACCGCTTCGCCGTGCGCGCGCCCGGCTGCCCGGCCTGGCCCTTGAGCGTGATCGCCAGGTCGGGCCGCGTGCTGTGCAGCGCCGGGAAGAGGCCGAAGAGCACGCCCGTGCCGATCGACAGGGCCGCGACGAAGAGCAGCACCGACGAGTGCAGATGGAACTGGATGAGCGTGGCCGCTTCGGCCGGCATGAGCGACGCCATCAGGTCGAGCGTCCAGCGCGCGACGAGGAGGCCGGCCGCCCCGCCCAGGATCGCGAGCACGCACGACTCGGTCAGCAGCTGCGTCAACAGGTGGCGCCGGCTGGCGCCGATCGACAGCCGCACGGCCATCTCGGTGGCCCGCCCGGCGCCGCGGGCCAGCAGCAGGTTCGCGATGTTGGCGCAGGCGATGAGCAGCACCACGCCCGTGACGGCGAGCAGCAGCAGCAGCGGCGCGCGCGCGCCCTGGCGCAGACTGCTCTGGCCGTGCGAGCCGTCGGTGACGCCGATCGTCTTGGCCCGGAAGCGCGCCAGCGTCTGGTCGCTCATGCCCTTCTGCAGCGACGCCTCCACGTCGTTGACGATCGCGTGGTAGGGCATGTTGACGGCGGTGGCCGCCTGCTCGATCGACACGCCGGGCTTCAGCCGCGCGAACAGGTACGCCCAGTAGCTCCGCCGGTCGTCGAAGCCCTTCCAGCCGGGGCTCATCAGCTCGCGCATCGTGATCGGGACGAACACCTCGGGCCGGTTGCCGAGCGTCGTGCCGTCGAAGCCCTCCGGCGCCACCCCCACGATCGTCATCGTCTGGCCGTTGATGACGAGCGTCTGGCCGACCGCGGCGGGGTCCGAGGCGAACCGCGTCTGCCAGAAGCGGTGGCTCAGCACCGCCACCGGCGCCGCGCCGATCTTCTCGTCGTCGGCGGGACCGATCAGCCGGCCGACCGCCGGCCGCAGTCCGAGCACGGGGAAGTAGGACCCCGACACGAGCAGGCCCTGGCCGCTGGTCGTCTGGCCCTTGTACGCCAGGTTGGCGCCGAACGCCACGTGGGCGGCGATGCCGGTGAACACGGTTTGCGCCTTCTGCAGGTCCCGGAACATCGGGTAGCTGAAGACGTCGTCACAGCTGCCGGCGTTGCCGCACGAGGTCGAGCCCGGCTTGGGCGGCGGCGCCGACAGGTTCACCAGCGCTTCGGGTTGCTCGACGGGCAGCGGGCGCAGCAGCAGCTCGTCGAAGAGCGAGTACATGGCCGAATTGGCGCCGATCCCCAGCGCCAGCGACACGATGGCGACCGTGGTCAGGAACGGGCTCTTGAAGAGGGTGCGCAGGGCGAGTCTCAGGTTGGGCATGGGTGTCCCTGGAATCCTCCCATGAGACGGAAATCGGCTCCGAAAAGTTTGCCGGCGCGCGTCGTGCCCGGGGCCGGGCCCGCGAGGTAACATAGTTCGGTACGAGCCATCCCCCCATCCGACACGTCGCCGGCGGCGCGGACGCCGCAGGCGCTTCTTGACTCGAGAGTGAAGCACCCATGAGGAAGATTCTCGGCGTTCTGGCTTTCTGCCTGCTGGCGACCACGGTCGGGTCCGGCCAGGGCCGCCACCTGCTCCTGCAGCATCCCACGATCAGCAAGACCCGCATCGTCTTCGCCTACGGCGGCGACATCTGGATCGCGCCGCGCCAGGGCGGAGCGGCCACCCGCCTCGTGGCGGGCCCCGGGCTCGAGGGCGACCCGATCTTCTCGCCCGACGGCTCGATGATCGCCTATACCGGCAACTACGAGGGCAACCTCGACGTGTTCGTCGTGCCGGCCGACGGCGGCGAGCCCCGCCGGCTGACCTACCATCCGGGCCCGGACGTGGCGGTCGGCTGGACGCCCGACAGCCGGCGGGTGCTGTTCCGCTCGCCGCGCGACAGCTACTCGGACCCCGATCGGCTCTTCACGATCGCCGCGACGGGCGGTTTCCCCGAGCCGCTGCCCCTCGACATGGCCGAGTCGGGCTCGTTCTCGCCCGACGGGTCGCACCTGGCCTACGTGCCCGTCTCGCAGTGGGAGCCCTTCTGGCGGCACTACCGCGGCGGCCAGACGACGCCCATCTGGATCGCGAACCTGGCCGACTCGAGCGTCGTGAAGATCCCGCGCGAGAACTCGAACGACCGGGATCCGATGTGGGTCGGCGACACGATCTACTTCCTGTCGGACCGCGACGACGCGGTGGTGACGCTCTTCGCCTACGACACGAAGACGAAGGCGGTGACCGAGGTCGTGCACAACACGGGCATGGACCTGACGTCGGCGTCGGCCGGGCCCGGCGGGATCGCGTACTCGCAGTTCGGGCGGCTGTTCGTCTACGACCTCGCGTCGCGGCGCGCCGCGCCCGTCGAGGTGAGCCTGGCGGCCGACATGCCGCAGGTGCGCCCGCACTTCGAGAAGGTCGCGGACCAGATCCAGACCGCCGGCATCTCGCCGACCGGGCAGCGGGCGGTGTTCGAGGCGCACGGCGAGATCCTGACCGTGCCGGCGTCGAAGGGCGACGCGCGCGACCTCACGAACAGCCCGGCGGTCGAGGACCGCGACCCGGCGTGGTCGCCCGACGGCCGCTGGATCGCGTACTTCTCGGACGAGTCCGGCGAGTACTCGCTGCACCTGCGCGATCAGAAGGGGCTCGGCGCCGCGCGCGCCATCGGCCTGGGCCAGCCGCCGTCGTTCTTCTACTCGCCGACCTGGTCGCCCGACAGCACGAAGATCGCCTACAGCGACAAGCGGCTGAACCTCTGGTACGTGGACGTCGATCACCCGGCGCCGGTGAAGGTGGACACCGACCGCTTCGACTCGCCGATGCACGAGTTCGACGTGGTCTGGTCGCCCGACTCGCGCTGGCTCGCCTACACCAAGCAGCTGCCGAACCACCTGCGCGCCGTGTTCGTGTACTCGCTCGCGACCCATGCCGCCACGCAGGTGACCGACGGGATGAGCGACTGCCTCTACCCGAACTTCGACAAGAGCGGCAAGTACCTCTACTTCACCGCCAGCACGAACATGGGGCTCACCACCGGCTGGCTCGACATGACGAGCGACGCGCACCCGGTGACCCGCAGCGCCTACGTCATGGTGCTGCGCAAGGACCTGCCGTCGCCGCTCGCGCCCGAGAGCGACGAAGAGAAGGTGAGCGAGCCGAAGGCGGAGACGCCGGACGCCGGTGCCGGCGCGAAGGCCGGCGGCGCGGCGGCGACACCCGCGGCCGCCTCCGCGCCCGCCGAGCCGAAGAAGGCCGAGGCGCCCGCCGACGTGACGATCGACTTCGACGGCATCGGCCAGCGCGTGCTGGCGCTGCCCATCCCCGCGCACAACTACCTGGGCATGACGGCTGGGAAGGAGGGCGTGCTGTACCTCGTCGAGGGCCCCGCGGTCTTCGACGGTGAGGGTGAGCCCTCGATCGAGGTGCAGCGGTTCGACCTGACGAGCCGCAAGACGTCGACCCTGCTGCACGGCGTGTCGACGTTCGTCGTCTCCGCCGACGGCGGGAAGATGCTCTTCCGCCAGGGGCGCGGGTGGTTCATCACCGACGCCGACAAGCCGCCCAAGCCGGGCGACGGCGCGATCGACACGGCCGCCCTGCAGGTCTACGTGGATCCGCCCGCCGAGTGGAAGCAGATGTACCACGAGGTGTGGCGGATCGAGCGCGACTTCTTCTACGATCCGCACTTCCACGGCCTGAACCTCGAGGAGGCCGAGCGCGCCTTCGCGCCGTACCTCGACGGCATCGCGAGCCGTGACGACCTGAGCTACCTGTTCCGCGAGATGCTCAGCAACATGTCGGTCGGCCACATGTTCGTGCGCGGCGGCTCGGAGCCGACGGTGCCGCACGTGCAGGTCGGGCTGCTCGGCGCCGACTACACGATCGCCAACGGGCACTACCGGTTCGCCAAGATCTACAACGGCGAGAACTGGAACCCCCACCTGCACGCGCCGCTCACCCAGCCGGGCGTGAACGTGACCGCCGGCGAGTACCTGCTCGCGGTCAACGGGCGTCCGGTGTCCGCGACCGACAACCTGTACCGCTTCTTCCAGGAGACGGCGGGCAAGCAGACGGTGCTGGAGGTCGGGCCGAACCCCGACGGCGCCGGCTCCCGCTCGGTCACCGTCATGCCGGTCGCGAACGACCACGCGCTGCGCAACCTCGACTGGATCGAGTCCAACCGCCGCAAGGTGGACCAGCTGAGCGGCGGCAAGCTCGCCTACGTGTACCTGCCCGACACGGCGGGCGGCGGCTTCACGAACTTCAACCGCTACTACTTCGCGCAGGTCGGCAAGGAGGGCGCCGTCATCGACGAGCGCTTCAACCACGGCGGCCAGCTCGCCGACTACATCATCGACAACCTGCACCGCCCGGTGATGAGCCTCGTCGAGACCCGCGAGGGCGAGACCTACAAGGAGCCGGTCGAGTCGATCTACGGGCCGAAGGTGCTGGTCATCAACCAGTTCGCCGGCTCGGGCGGAGACGCCCTGCCCTGGTACTTCCGGAAGGCGGGCGTCGGGCCGCTCGTGGGCGTGCGGACCTGGGGCGGGCTGGTCGGGATCGGCGGCTACCCGCCGCTGATGGACGGCGGGATGGTCACGGCGCCGCGCTGGGCCATCTACGGCCTCGACGGCCACTGGGAGGTCGAGGGCCACGGCATCGCGCCCGACGTCGAGGTCGAGCAGGACCCGAAGCTCGTGCGCGAGGGCCACGACCCGCAGCTCGAGCGGGCGGTCCAGGTCGCGCTCGATCTGCTCGCGAAGAACCCGCCGAAGACCTACACGCGGCCGGCGTATCCGGTCTACCAGCCGCGGCTGCCTCGCGGCGGCGGCGGCGGCGGGCGGTAGGGACAGGGGTCAGGGGTCAGGGGGCAGGGGTCGGCTGACCTCTGACCCCCGACCGCTGACTGCTGAGATTACGCGGCGGGGGCCTGGGCGAGGAACCGCGTCAGGTCCAGCGCGCCGTCCGGCGGGCGGCGGGTCTCGGCGATGTGGCGCACGTACGCGCCGGACCCGTCCCGCGCGCTCGTGTCCAGATCGCCCAGCGGCCCCTCCAGATCGTCGCCGACCAGCGACAGCACCGGGTGCAGCGGATCGCCGGGCGTGGTGCGCACCACGACCCCGGTCTCGCCCCGGTTCGTGCGGACCAGCGATCCGATCGGGAAGAAGGTGACCGTGTCGACGAACGCCTTCACGCACGCGGTGTTGAGGTGCTCGCCCGCGAGGCGGGCGAGCACGAGGCACGCCTGCTCGGGTGGCGTCGGGTCCTGGTAGGACCGCGCGCCCGTGATCGCCTCGTACACGTCGGCCACCGAGACGATCTGGCTGAGCGCGTGCGGCACGACGCCGGCGCCCAGGTCCGGGTACCCGCCGCCGCGCACGCTGCGATGGTGCTCGAGCGCCACGGTGGGCGTGAGCGGCCGCAGCCCCTGCACCTCCACGAGGATCTCCGCGCCGAACACGGTGTGCGCCTCGATCAGCTTGCGCTCGCGCTTGTCGAGCGAGCCGGGCTTCTTCACGATCTCCAGCGGCACGCGCGTCTTCCCGATGTCGTGCAGCAGCGCCGCCTCGACGAGCGCGGCCGTGGCGTCCTCGTCGAGCCCGAGCCGCCGGCCGAGGAGCAGGCTGAGCATCGAGACGTTGACCGAGTGGCAGTAGGTCAGGTTCTCGGTACTGCTTGACCGCCAGGATCTGCCCGAGCGCCGCGTGGCTGCGCGCGACGCGGCCGATGAGCAGCTGCACCAGGTCGCGCACCGTCAGCGCGTCGAGCGGCCGGCCCGACGCCACGGTGTCGAAGGTCTCCTCGGCGCGCACCAGCGACTCGGCATAGGCCGGGTCGAGCGGGCCCGTCGGCGCGTCGGGCCAGGCCTGCGCGCGCCAGCGCGTGTCGAGCTCGACGATGCGCCCGAGGCTGACGTGCACGATCTGCCGGCGCGCCAGCTCCGCCTCCACCGGCTCGCCCGACGGCCGCTCCTTCAGCTGCCACAGGAAGTCCGCCACCGCCTGCAGCTCCGCCGGCACGACGCCCGGACGGACGTGGAGGCTGTCGATGCCGAGGTCGGCGAGCTCCTGGACGAGCTGACGGCTCGTCTGGCCGTCGTCGCGGAACGACACGCCGTCGAGGTGGGCCTCGCCGTGGATGACGTCGATCCGCAGCGGGCGCCCGTCCTGGAGGTGCGGCTGCACCAGGCCGTCGAGCTCGGCCAGCTTCTGCGCGATCTGCGGGTGGCCCGGCGGGTACATGCCCGTGAGCCGGCGCAGGCCGGCCAGGCCCTTCAGCACCGCCAGCGGGCTCGTCTCGGGCGGGAGGGTGTCGAGGGTCATCGGGTCGCCAGCCTCCTTGCGGCGCGCGCCACCCGCACCAGCGGGCGGTTCCAGAACCGGTAGGCGAGCGGCGCCAGCGCGGCGGCGGCGGTCCCGAGGCCGTCCACGCCGGACTGCGCCGCGCGCTCGAGCAGCCGCGCGGCGGCGTCCGGACGGCGCCGCACGAAGTCGCGGTCGGCCAGCAGCGCCTTGAGCTGCCCGCGGACCTCGGCCGGCGGGCAGTGCCAGAGCGCCTCCTCCGCCGCGGTCCGCACCCAGGGCGTGTCGTCGCGCAGGCGGGCCGCCACGACGGCCGCCGCGGCGGCCGAGCCGATGCGCGCGAGGGCGCGCAGCGCCTCGCGGATGGTCGCCTCGTCGTGCCGGTCGAGCTGATCGGCAATCGCGTGCTCGTAGCCGGCGCCCGCGGCGCCCAGCACGCGCACGATCGCGCGCGCGGTGTGCGTGGGCCGGTTGGCCGCGCGCGCGGCGAGCTCGGGCGCCAGCGCCGTGGCGTGCTCGCACATGAGCTGCACGAGCGCGCGCGCGGTCGCCGGCTCCGCCCGGCCGTCGAGCAGCTCGAGGCACGCACCGGCGAGGCTGCTTCCGAGCGCGGCGGCGAGCGTGCCGGCCAGCTGCCGGCGCTCGCCGTCGGCCGCGTACAGCTCGGCCAGCATGGCGGCGCGCCGCGGCGTGGCGAACGCGCCGAGCGCCGCGGTGATCGCGTCGGCCACGTCCGGCCGCGGCTGGCGCAGCGCGTCGGCCAGCTCGCGGTGCCGCGTGAGCCACCCGGCCAGCTCCTGCCAGCGGCCGTCCCGCTCGAGATCGGCGAGGAGCGCCGACGCGCGCAGCAGGAAGCGCTCGACCTGGCCCGGGTTCGGCTCGAGGCGGACCAGGCTCGCCAGGCAGCCGAGCTGCGGGGGCAGCGGGTCGCCGCCGGTCGCGTCCCCGCGCAGGCGCGCGATCGCGGCCTCGGCCTCGTCGTCCACCGAGAGATCGAACGCCGCGAACGCCGAGAAGTCGCGGCCCTCGGCGGCATCGACCTGGACGAGCCGCTTCGCGTGGCGCGCCACGCTCGCGCCGTCGCCGCCCGGCGCCGCCTCGGCGCGCGCCTTCAGCAGCGGCACGACGGCCTCGCGCCGCTCGGCCGGCAGGTCGAGGCGGCCGAGCGCCGCCGAGAGCACCTCGGGCGCCGCCGTCTCCAGGTCGAGCAGCAGGCAGAGCGACTCGGCGAGGTCGACGTCCGGGAAGTCCTTCAGCACCGCGCCGTCCACACGGCCCTCGAGCAGGCCCGGCAGGATCGTGCGGCGCAGGAGCGCCGTCCGGCGCTCGGGCTTGAGCTCGAGCACGGCGCGCGCCAGCCGCGCGAAGAGCACCCGCGTGAGCCGGGCGTCCAGCGACGAGAACAGCGTGGCCACCTCGCTGAACTTCTTCTCGAGCGCGGCGCCCCGCGCGTCGGGGTCGGCGTCCTCGTTGTCGGTCAGCCGCAGCAGCATCGTCGCCACGTCGCCGGGGTCCTCGACGAGCAGCGCGAGATCGACCAGCGAGACCGTGTCGAGGGTCGACGCCGGGTCGAGGCGGAATCCAGCCCTTGCCCGGCGGGTAGCGGTGGGCGACCGGGCCGGCGGCGGCCGGCAGCGCGTCGCGACGCGCGCGCTCGCGGCCGACCAGGTCGCACACGGCCGGGAGCGGCGCGCCGAGGTCGAACACCTCGGGCCGGTGCGCGTCGCCGGCCACGATCTTGTCCACGCCGTGCTCGACCAGCAGCTCGGCGAAGGTGAGCGACGAGTCGGTGCGCTCGTCGAACGAGAGGAGGTCGGTGCAGAAGTGCGCCAGGTCCCTCGGGCTCGCGCCGCGATCGATCGCGAGCGATGCGACCTGCGCGTGGTGCAGGCGGTGCACCAGCTCGCGCTCGACGGTCGTGCCCGCCCCGAGGCCGACCTCGTCCAGGAGCAGCTCGCGGGGCGTGACGCGCAGGGCAATCGGGTTGCGCCCCTCGTGCGAGCCGAGCGCCTTCTGGCAGGCGGCGAGCGCCTCGGTGCAGAGCGGGCTGGAGGCCGGGTACGTGTGCAGCTGGCGGACCGCGCGCGCCAGCAGCTGCAGCAGCTCGTCAATGGCGGCGAGGTCGGGCGGCCGCCAGGCCGGCGCGTCGGCGGACGCCGGCGCGTCGGGGCGCGGCTCGGGCGCCGCGCCGCCGCCGGCGCGCTCGATCCCGATCTTGTAAGGCGGTCTGACGGAATCGTAACCGGTGCGCATGGCCTCGGCGACCGGAGTCCCCATTGCTGTTCGTCTCCGCCCCTCCGGTACAACGTGGATTGTGCGGTCCACGGCCGCTCGCCGGGCGCGGCTCCCCGCGGGTCGGCGACCGCCGGAACGGTTGGCGCTGGCGGCGCGAGGGAGAGAGCAAGAATCGGACCTGCGGCGACGGATCGTGGCCGAGGGCATACGATCCGTGTCTTCAAAGGTGCCAGAGACCGGCTGCGGCTCGACGCCGGCGCGGGCTATGCCGGCGACGGGAAGGGGGGCCCCGCCCTCCGCCGTTGACTCGCCGTCCCGGACGCCCCAGAATGCGCGGGATCCCCGCCCGAGATTCTGAAGGAGGCTCCGTGGCCCTGTTCGCCCCGCGCCCCGACTTCCAGTCGCTGTCGGTCAAGGACCTGCTCGACGCCCGCGATCACTACCACGTGCACCTGAGCCACCAGGAGAACGTGGTGGGCACGGCCGTCGGGCTCTACCGGATTCGCGCGAAGGACCCCGACGCGAAGAACCCCGACGCCTCGCACCTGAAAGGGCGCAAGGAGCCGCGCACGCTGCGGAACACGGTGGTGCGCCGGTGGAGCTGGCCGTGCGTGCTGGTCTTCGTCGACCGGTGGCAGCCGCTCACCGAGATGCGGCGCACGCCCGAGGACGTCGTGCCCTCGCGGCTCTACCTGCCCGACGGCCGCGTCGTGCCCACCTGCGTGGTCTACGCGCCGCGGGGCAGGCGGCCCTCGAGCGACCTCACGCGCCTCACGTTCCCGCGCGGCGCGATTGGGGGCGGCTACCCGGTCCTGACCGACGTGCAGGGCCAGGAGCACGTCGGCTCGCTGGGCTGCCTCGTGACCGACGGCGACGTCGTCTACGCGCTGACCAACCGGCACGTGGTCGGCGAGCCCGGGCGCAAGGTCCACACGCTCCTCCACGGCGAGCGGGTCGAGATCGGCGAGAGCGACCGGCGGCAGGTGGGCAAGCAGCCGTTCGCCGAGGTCTACCCGGGCTTCCCGGGCACGGCCAGCTACAGCAACCTCGACGCGGGCCTCATCCGCGTGCACGACCTGCGCGCGTGGACGGCGCAGGTGTTCGGCGTGGGCGAGCTCGGCCCGCTCATCGACCTGAGCTCGGACAACATCACGCTCGATCTGGTCGGCTGCAACGTGCGCGCGTTCGGGGCCGCCACCGGCGTGATGACCGGCCAGATCGTCGGCCTCTTCTACCGCTACCGCTCGCTCGCCGGCGTCGACTACGTGGCCGACTTCCTCATCGGGCCGCGCGAAGGGAGCGACGCGCCCGTCACACGCCCCGGCGACTCGGGCACCGTGTGGTGCTGGGACCCCGGGCCCGACGACACGGTGCCCGCCGCCGGCCCGGCGCCGCGGGCCCCGGCGCGGCGGCCGCTCGCCATTCAGTGGGGCGGCGAGGTGCTGCTCGACGTCGCCGGCCGCAGCGCCACGCACTTCGCGCTGGCGACCAGCCTCAGCCAGGTGTGCCGCCACCTCGACGTGTCGGTCGTCCGCGACTGGGGCACCGGCCTCAGCGAGTACTGGGGAAAGGTCGGCCACTACAAGGTCGCGGCGAAGGCGTGCGACCTCGTCACGAGCCGGAAGCTGCGCGCGCTGGTCATGGCCAACCAGGACCGCATCGGCGTCACCGACGACGACCTGGTCGCGGGCAACCTGCCGATGAACAACCAGCCCGTGTTCGTCGCGCTCGCCGACGTGGCCGACCTGGTCTGGCGCACCCACCGCAAGAAGGACCAGGCCAACCACTTCGCCGACATGGACCAGGCCGGCCAGGGCGCCTTCGCGGACAAGACGCTGCTCGACCTCTGGAAGAAGGACGCGGGCAGCCGGACGCCGCAGACGTGGACGGCGTTCTACGACGCGCTCGGACAGGCCGGGGGCACGCGGATTCCCGACAAGCACCGCGGGGCGCTTCCGTTCCGCGTGGGCCAGATCTACGCCGCGATGGTCGGCTTCCTCATGGCGAAGGACGTGGCGAGCTTCGTCTGCGCCGCCGGCATCGTGGCGCACTACGTGGGCGACGCGTGCCAGCCGCTGCACGTGTCGTACCTCCACCACGGCCGCCCGGGCCACGCCGACGAGTCGGACGTCCACTCCATCTACGAGACCAAGATGCTCGACCAGCGCGCGGCCGAGATGGTCGCGGGCGTCAACGCGCTGCTCGCGAAGTCGAAGGCCAAGCCGGCGGCCGTGCGCGGCGCGGCCGGCGCGGCGGCCGCCGTCGTGGACCTGATGTCGCGCACTCTGGCCCTCATCCCGCCGATCGAGGTCATCGACGCCTTCGACGCGGAGGAGGGCCGGGCGCGGATCCCGCACATGTGGGACACGCTCGGCCCGCGCACCGTGCGCACCATCGCGAACGGATCGCTGGCGCTCGCGCGCCTGTGGCAGAGCGCGTGGAAGGAAGGGAAGGGCGACCGGATCGCGGCCGCGAAGCTCGCGGCCGTCGACACGAAGGCGCTGCGCGCGCTCTACATGGACAAGTCGTTCCTCGAGGCCAGCTGGCTGAAGGACATGACGTGGCCGCCGCTGGCGTGACGCGGGCCGGCTGAAGCCGGTCCCCACACCGGATCCGCAGCAGGGGCCGGCTTCGGCGGGCCCGAAAGCGGCTTGACATATTATGAGCATATGCTCATAATGGAACCGGTTTCATACGAGTAGCGTCATGCCCAGACCCCATTGCTGGCGTCGCGTCGAAGGCCGCCCGGTCGCGTCGGTGTTCAAGCCGGCGGGCATTCCCACCCACGCCCTCGACGTCGTCCTGCTCACCCTCGACGAGTACCGAGGCCATCCGCCTCGCCGACCTCGACGGCCTGTACCAGGAGCCGGCAGCGGCGCGGATGGCGGTGTCGCGCCCGACGTTCGGGCGCATCCTCGAGTCGGCGCGCGGCAAGCTGGCCGACGCGCTCGTGCACGGCAAGGCGCTGAAGATCGAAGGCGGCCCCGTCTACGCCGAGGCGAACCAGACGGCGCGCTGCCGGCGGTGCGAGCGGGAGTGGGTCGGCCCGCCCGACGGACCGGCGGCCTGCCCGCGATGTCATCCGTGATCGTTGTCAGTCATCCAGGAGAATCGTCATCATGCAGATCTGCATCCCCGTCGTCGAGAACAACGGCCTCCAGAGCCGGACCAGCGACCACTTCGGGTCCGCGCCCTTCTTCATGATCGTGGACACCGACAGCCGCGCGTGCCGCGCGCTCGCCAACGGTGACCAGCACCACGCCCACGGCGCGTGCCAGCCCCTCGCCGCCCTCGCGGGCGAGCGCCTGGACGGGCTGGTGGTGAAGGGCATCGGCCGCGGCGCGCTCGCGCGGCTCCAGGGCGCGAACATCCAGGTCCTGCTGTCCGACGCGCCGACGGTCGAGGGCACGCTCGCGGCGCTCGGCGCCGGCCGGCTGTCGCCCGTGACGCTCGAGACGGCGTGCGGCGGCCACGGGCACGGCCACGCCCATCAGCACGAGCACCGCTGCCACGGCGCCCATTGACCGCGGGCGAACCGTCATCAGGGAGGCGTCATCATGAGCGAGCCGGTCAAGGTCGGCATCATCATCTGCGACCGCTACCGTACCTGCGCCGGCGGCAAGTGTCTGCGCGCGCTGCACGCGCGTGAGGGCGCGTTCGCCGCCTACAAGGACCGCGAGGTCCAGCTCGTGGGCTGGACGACGTGCGCCGGGTGTCCCGGCGGGAACATCGAGTACGCGCCGGAGGAGATGAAGAAGAACGGCGCCGAGGTGATCCACCTGGCGACGGGCTTCCTCGTCGGCTACCCGCCGTGCCCCCATCTCGAGTACTTCCGCACCTTCATCAAGGAGAAGTACGGCATGCCCGTGGTCTTCGGCACGCATCCGGTCCCGCAGAAGTACTTCCTGACGCACACGCAGTGCGGGACGTGGTGCGGGGACGGCTGGGAGGACGCGCTGGCGCCGACGCTCGCCGACGAGCGCACGCGGCTGGCGTATGACTAGGACGGGCGACCCGGCGGGTCGCCCCTGCACGCACGCACCCGGGCAGGCCGCCGTCGTCGAGGCCGAGGACGACTTCCGCGCGCGCGTGCACCCGCGGTGCGTCGTGTGCGGCGCGTCGAACCCCCACGGCCTCGGCCTGCGGGTCGCGCCGCTCGCAGGCGGCGGCGTGCGGGCGGAGTGCGCCTGCGACGGCGTGTTCGAGGGCTACCCGGGTGCGCTCCACGGCGGCATCGTCTGCGCCCTCATGGACGGCGCGATGGCCAACTGCCTGTTCCACGCGGGCCTGGTGGCGCGTACCGCGTCCATCTCGGTTCGGTTTCGCCACGGCGTCCGGACCGGCGCGCCGGCGACGATCGTGGCGCGGATCGTCCGGTCGCGCGGCCGGTTCCACGAGCTGCGGGCCGAGCTCTCGCAGGACGGGGAGGTGCGGGCCGAGGCGTCGGCGAAGTTCCTGGAGGATCGAGCGGGCCGGCTGAAGCCCGTCGACGGTGGGCCGGCTGAAGCCGGCCCCTACGTACCCGTACGTGGGGGCCGGCTTCAGCCGGCCCGTCCAGCGACGGGGTGGGGGTCGCCTTCAGGCGGCCCGGCCCCCGCGCACCACCGTCTCCGGCAGGTAGCGGTAGACGATCAGGGCGCCCACCAGGTTGAGCGACCCGATCACGACGAAGGGCAGCTCGAACGAGTGCAGGGCCAGCACGCCGGCGGCCATCGGCCCCAGCGCGATGCCGAGGCCGAATCCGGTCGTGACGACGCTCATCTGGCGCGCCTCGCCGCCCTTCTTCGACAGGTCGCCGACGACGGCGAAGGCCGGCGCGGCGATCGCGGCGGCCGCGACACCCTGCGCCACGCGGAAGGCGATCAGCTGGCCGAGCGTCGCCGACAGGCCCAGCGCGATCGTCACCGGCGCGGTCGCGATCAGCCCGCCGAGGATGAGCGGCCGGCGGCCGATGTGATCCGAGAGCCGGCCCAGCGGCACCTGCGACACGAGCCGTCCCACCATCAGCGCGCTGAAGGCCACCCCGAAGCCGAACGCCGTGATGTGCAGGCGCGCGTTGAACTCGTTCTCGAGCGTCGTGACCATCGCGAACGACGCGGCCATCAGGAAGCTGGCGAGCGCGGCGCCGAGCACGCCCGGGCTCAGCAGCGCGGTGTCGAACACGCGGAAGGGCGGCCGCGCGCCCGGCGGCGCCGGCGGCACGCGCACCTCCGGCACCCACCACTGCACGAGGATCGCCGCCAGCGCCAGCAGGGCGGCGCCGGCCAGGAACGTCGTGCCGAAGCCGTAGTGCACCTGCAGGTAGCCGCCGATGAGCGGCCCGCTCGAGAAGCCCACCAGGCGCAGCGTCGTGTAGAAGCCCATCGCCCCGCCGCGCGTGGAGCGCTCGGTGGCCGAGGTCATGATGGCCATCGACGCCGGGACGGTGAGCGAGATCCCCACGCCCTGCAGGGTGCGCAGCAGCGCGAGGTCCCAGAAGCCGTGGGTGAAGGTGAAGCCGTAGGTGCTCCCGCACATCAGCGCGAGGCCCGCGATGATGAGGGGCTTGCGCCGGCCGAGGCGGTCGCTGAGCGCGCCCATCAGCGGCTGCAGCGAGGAGTTCACGAGTCCGTAGAGCCCGACCAGGAGGCCGACCACCATCTCGACGGGCAGGCGCAGCCCCTGGATTTGCGCCACGTACAGCGGGATGACGATGAAGAGGAGGCTGTTCCCCATGGCGTCGCCCAGCCGCGCCATCGACAGGGCGACGACGATGCGGTTGACGCCGAGGGATCGCCAGTAGGCCGTCGTCCAGTATCGCTTCATCCGCCGGCCCTGGCCACGGTCATCACAGCTCGACCTTGATGCCGAGCTCGACGACGCGATCGCTCGGGATGCGGAAGAAGTCGACGGCGCGGCGGGCGTTGCGCAGCATCAGCACGAAGAGGTGCTCGCGCCACAGGGCCATGCCGGGCCGGGTCGTCACGACCACGAGTTCGCGTCCGAGGTAGAAGGTGGCGTTGGCGACGTCCACCTTGAGGCCCTGCGCCTCGGCGCGGCCCATGATCTCGAGCAGGTTGGCGGTGTCCATGAAGCCGTAGTGGCCCACGATGCGAGTGAGGCCGCCGTCGAGCGGCGTGATCGTCACGCGCTCCGCGGGCGGCACGTGCGGGCGCTCCTCGACGTCGATCGTGAGCAGGACCAGCCGTTCGTGCAGGGCGCGGTTGAAGCGGAGATGGTGCACGAGGGCGGCGGGCACGCCCTCGGGGTTCGCCGACATGAACACGCCGGTGCCCTCGACGCGCGCGGGCCTTAGCTCGGCGACCTGCTCGAGGAACTTGTCCACGGTGATCGTGCTCGTGCGCAGCCGGTCGGCGACGATCTGCCGGCCGCGCTTCCACGTCGAGAGCAGCGTGTACACCCCCGCGGCCACCAGGAGCGGGAACCAGCCGCCGTGGGCGATCTTCAGCAGGTTGGCGCCGAAGAAGGTGAGGTCGATGAGGATGAAGAAGACCGAGAGCGCCAGCGCCGCGACGAGCGGCCACTTCCACAGCTCGCGCGCCACGATGTAGGCCAGGATCGTGGTGATGACCATGGTCGTCGACACCGCGACGCCGTAGGCCGCCGCCAGGCCGTTCGACGTCTGGAAGCCGAGGACGAGGCCGATCGTGGCGGCCATCAGGACCCAGTTCACGAGCGGCACGTAGATCTGCCCGATCTCCTCGGTCGAGGTGTGCAGGATCTTCACGCGGGGGCTGTAGCCGAGCTGCACCGCCTGGCGGGTGAGCGAGAACGCGCCCGAGATGACCGCCTGCGACGCGATGACCGTCGCGGCCGTGGCCAGCACGACCAGCGGGTAGAGCGCCCAGGCGGGCACCATCCGGTAGAACGGGTTGTCCACCGCCGCCGGGTCCGCGAGCAGCAGCGCGCCCTGGCCGAAGTAGTTGCAGACGAGCGCCGGCAGGACGAGGCTGAACCACGTGAGGCGGATCGGCCGCGCGCCGAAGTGCCCCATGTCGGCGTAGAGCGCCTCGCCGCCCGTGACGACGAGGAACACCGCGCCGAGCACCTGCGTGCCGGCGACCGCGTGCCGCTCGAAGAACCCGATGGCGTGGGACGGCGCGAGCGCGGCGAGCACCGCCGGCTCGCGCGCGATCGCGACGAGCCCGAGCACCGCGATGGTGGCGAACCACACCAGGGTGACCGGGCCGAACACCGCGCCCACGGCCGCCGTGCCGCGGCGCTGCACCGCGAAGAGGCCGATCAGGATGCCGATCGTGATCGGGATCACGTAGGGCTGGAAGACCGGCGTGGCCACCTGCAGCCCCTCGACCGCGCTCAGCACCGAGATGGCCGGCGTGATCATGCCGTCGCCGTAGAGCAGCGCCGCGCCGAACAGCCCGAGCATCACGAGCACCCGGCGGTCGAGCTTCCGGCTGCGGCCTCTCCCGGCCACGAGCGCCATGAGGGCGAGGATGCCGCCCTCGCCGTGGTTGTCGGCCCGCATCACGAAGAGGAGGTACTTGATCGACACGACCACGATGAGCGCCCAGAAGATCAGTGACAACACGCTCAGCACGTTCTCGGGCGTCGGCGGGTAGCCGTGCGGGCCGGCGAAACACTCGCGGACGGCGTAGAGCGGGCTCGTGCCGATGTCGCCGTAGACCACGCCCAGCGCCGCGAGCATGACGCCCCACGTGCGCGGGCTCGGGGCGGCGGGGAGGGAAGGCTGTTCGGTCATGGATGCGGCGCGACGGCGCGAGGCTCGGGTGGGCCGTGGATCGGAGAATTGTACCGCAGAAGGCCGATCCGGCCGCCCGCGGCGCCGCTACGGCCGACCGCGGCCGCGCGCCTCGAGCGCCGAGGCGAGGCCCTCGAGCAGCTGGCGCACTTCGTCGGGGCTCCGCAGCCGGTAGGTCGCCGCCGTCTCGCGCGGCGCGTCGAGGACCACGACGCCCGCGCCCGGCGGCTCGATCGCGCGGAAGGCGTCCTCGTCGGTCTCGTCGTCGCCGACGTACACCGGGCGGACGCCGGGCCCGGTCAGCCCCAGCTCCCGCAGGAGCCACCGCACCGCCGCGCCCTTGTGCCAGTCCACGTCGGGCTGGAGCTCGAAGACCTTCTTGCCGCCGCGCCGCCGCAGGCCGGGCTGCGCCCGGTGCGCGCCGGCGACCGCGCGCTCGACGTCGGCGACGCGCGCGTCGGCCACCAGGCGGTAGTGCACGGCGATCGAGAAGCGCTTGCGCTCGAGCCTCGCGCCCGGGATCGCCGCCAGCGCCTCCCGCAGCCGGCCCTCGGCCGCGTCGAGCGCGGGCCGCGCGCCGGCGGCCCCCGCCGGCGGGGCGTGCGGCCCGTCGGGGCCCGCGATGTCGAAGCCGTGGCTGCCGGCGTAGTAGAGCCCGTCGAGACCG
This sequence comes from uncultured Acidobacteriota bacterium, assembly GCA_963812185.1. Lineage (GTDB taxonomy): Bacteria > Acidobacteriota > Vicinamibacteria > Vicinamibacterales > JAHECP01 > JAHECP01. The sequence goes on along the minus strand of CAWEUE010000003.1, from coordinate 1,703,460 downwards.
ACGAGCCCGCGCACGTCGGCGAGGTCGCGCCCGCTCACGATCGCGACGGGGCACGATCGCGCCAGCCGCGCGACCGCCATGCGCGCCGGCTCGCCGAGCCGGGCGTCCTCGGGCCGATCGACGATCGGCGTGAGCGTGCCGTCGTAGTCGAGGAAGACCGCCAGCCGCGCGGGCGGGGCGCCCGCGATCTCGCCGATCCGATCCAGCGCCGAGGGCAGGCTGGTCATGATGATCGTCCGGCCCCGATCGTACCACGGCCCGCGGGAGCGCCCGGGCGTCGCGGCGCGGGGGCGCGTCACGCCGCCTCGACGGGGGCGGCCGCCGCGGGCCGCGGGCCGAGGATCTCCTCGAGCGCCTCGTGCGACACGGTCTCGTCGCGGAGCAGCCGCTGGGCCAGCCGATCGAGCGCGGCGCGCTCGCTTTTCAGCAGGCGCCCCACGGCGTCGTGCCGCTCGCCGAGCACGCGCTCGAGGTCCCGGTCGATCCGCGCCGCCGTCGCCTCGCTGTAATCGCGGCCCTGCGAGAGCTGGTAGCCGAGGAACGGCTGCTCCTCGTCGGCCGAGAACGCGACGGGCCCGAGGCTGCCCATGCCCCAGCGGGTGAGCATGCGCCGCACGAGGCGCGTGGCCTGCACGAGGTCGTTCTCGGCGCCGGTGGAGATGTCGCCCACGGCGACCTCCTCGGCGCACCGGCCGCCCAGCATGACGTCCACCCGCGCCATCAGCCACGTGCGGCTGTAGTTGTGCCGGTCGTCGTCGGGCAGCTGCTCGGTCACTCCGAGCGCCTGGCCGTGCGGGATGATCGTGACCTTGTGGACTGGGTCCGCCGCCTGCGTGCGCCAGGCGACGAGCGCGTGGCCCGACTCGTGGTACGCGACGAGGCGACGCTCGCGCGCGTCGGTGAGCGGCGGACGTTCCCGGCCCAGCAGCACCTTGTCCCACGCCTCGTCGAAGTCCGCCATCGTCACCTCGACGTGGCGGCGGCGCGCCGCCACGAGGGCCGCCTCGTTGCAGAGGTTGGCCAGGTCGGCGCCGCTCAGCCCCGTCGCCGTGCGCGCCAGCGTCGCCAGGTCCACGTCGGGCGCGAGCTGCAGCTGGCGCGAGTGCAGCCGCAGGATGCCCTCGCGCCCCGTCCGATCGGGCAGGGGCACCGTCACCTGGCGGTCGAAGCGGCCCGGCCGGAGCAGCGCCGGGTCGAGGACGTCGGGCCGGTTGGTCGCCGCCAGCACGATGACCTCCTGGCGCTCGTCGAAGCCGTCCATCGCGGCCAGCAGCTGGTTGAGCGTCTGCTCGCGCTCGTCGTTCACCATGCCCACGCCCGCCCCGCGCCGCCGCCCCACGGCGTCGATCTCGTCGATGAACACGATGGCCGGCGCCGCCTGCTTGGCCTGCTCGAACAGATCGCGCACCCGGCTCGCGCCGACGCCCACGAACATCTCGACGAACTCCGAGCCGCTGATGTGGAAGAACGGCACGTCGGCCTCGCCGGCGACCGCACGGGCCATGAGCGTCTTGCCCGTGCCGGGCGGGCCCACGAGCAGCACGCCCCGCGGGATCCGCGCGCCGATCTGGTGGTACTTCAGCGGCTGCCGCAGGAAGTCCACGACCTCCTCGAGCTCGGCCTTCGCCTCGTTGGCGCCGGCGACGTCGGTGAACTTCACCTTCGGCCGGTTGGGCGCGTAGCGGCGGGCCTTGGACTTGTTCAGCCCGAGCATCCCGCCCTGGCTGCGCGCGGCCTGCCGGCCCATCCAGAAGAGGATGCCGATGAGCAGCAGGAACGGCAGCCCGTCGGTCAGCAGCACCATGAACCACGGCGCCGACGGCGACGCCGCGTCGATCACGATCTGATGGCTCTCGAGCAGCGGCATCAGCGCCGTGTCGCCCACTTCCGCCGGAAACGTCGTCTTGAAGCTCGTGTACGTCCGGGGCGCCTTGCCGGCGGCCTTCGCCGGCGCCGCGGCGGGCGTCTTCGCGCCGCCCTCCGCCTTGGGCGACGGCGCCGCGGCGGGTGTCTTCGCCGCGGCCTTCGCTTTCGGCGCCGGCCAGGCGATCGGGTGCGCGAACGCGCCCGTGATCTGGTCGCCCACGATCTTCACGCGGGTGACGTTGTCGTCATGCACCTGGGCGAGGAACGCGCTGTAGGGCACCTTCGCCACCGGCTGGCCGGGCAGGAGGAACGACCACGCGTTCCAGGCCAGCAGCACCAGCAGCACGACCCACCACGCCCAGCCGACGCCCGGGTTGGGCGGCTTCGCCTGCGGCGGCGGTCCGCCAGGCGGTTGTGGCCGGTCGGTTGGCGGGCGCGACGGCTCGGACGCTGACGCGGGACGTGGCGGATCAGGGGGCACGGCTCCTCCTCGAGGCGGCGCGCTCGCGCAAGATCGCCACAGCGTCCAGCGCCGGTGCCACACTCGAGAGGTCGTTCCGACGAACCGGGTCGCTTTTCCCCAGTGTGAACGAGCGCGGCGAAGCCTTTGGATGACGATGGAGCAACCGACGTGCCAGCCGTGCGGCGTGGACGAGGCGGAACCGTGGCGCGCCGCTACCAGCCCAGCCGCAGCACGAGCCAGAGCGCCGCGCCGAGCGCGGCGCCGACGACGAGGAGGGACGCGACGGACGTCGCGAAGTAGGGGTAGATCATGAAGGCCAGGCCGGAGACCAGCTGCGGCACCCGCCCCTGTTTCTTGCCGTAGACGAGCAGCACGAACCCGACGCCGCCCGGTATCAACGAGAGAAACAGCCACGAGGGGTCGAATGACATGGCGTATGGCCCGACAGGCGCGCAGGGGGCGCGGGGGCGGCGCTCCCCGGATCTCCTATTCGAAGCGCAGGCTCTTGATGAACGTCATGAAGCTCGTGTCCCACTGCGCGACGGTCTTCGCGGGACCGGTGAGCTTCACGAAGTACGGACCGGACGACGTCTCCACGACCGCCGCGCGCAGGCGGTAGTTGCGGTTGTCGTGGTGCTCGGTCGAGCCCGGGCTCATCTCGCCCGTGTAGGTGCCCGGCACGTCGAGCAGCGTGATGGTGAGCCCGTGCGAGCTGAGCTCGCTCGTCTTGGCCTGGTCCCGGGCCGGCTTGCCGCTCGGCTCCTCCATCTGCTGGATCCAGCGGTCGATGTTGGCCTGGACCGAGCCGCCCCCGCCCTGGAAGTAGTAGACGACCAGCGACGCGTCGGCCGGATCGCCAGGCGCCCTGGGCAGCGTGAACTGCGCCACGCGCATCGACGAGGACGGCGGCGACGACACCCAGCCGGCGGGGACGTCGTACTTGAGCGTGGCCGGAGAAAATCCGGCCGAGAGCAGGGCGACCGCGAGCATCAAGGGCATGCGGCCATTGTAGCCGAAGGGCGGTCACGCTGCATTCGGGGCCGGACGCGGTGGACCACGAGGGCCACGAGGCACACGAAGCGGGACGCTCCTCGTGCTCTTCGCGGGCTTCGCGGACGTCAGGTACCCGAACGCGTAGAGCGCCATGCCGCAGGAGAGGCCGAACACGAGGTTGAGGACCTTGATCCAGGCCGCGTCGGAGACCGAGTAGGAGAGCAGCGGCAGCACGCCGTGGCCGTCCTGGACGACCGAGCTCGTGAGCAGCACCGAGAACGGCACCAGCCCGTTGGCGAACATGGTCACGAACAGGAGGTGCGGGCCCGACTCGGGGATCAGGCCGACGAGGCCGGCCAGGACGAGCATCAGGAACGTGTGGTTGGAGGTGACCGCCTGGAGCGGGCCGTAGTGCAGCCCGATGCCCACGACGAGCAGGGCGCCCAGCGTCCACGCGAAGGTCCGCAGCAGGTGCCGCCGCACGATGTGCCGCCAGACGTGCACCGTCACGTAGTGCTTGAAGCCCTCGTGGTCGGCATGAACCGTCGTCTCCACGCACCCGGCGCACGGGTGGATGCCGAGCAGCGGCACCAGCCGGTCGGTCAGCCAGCCGAAGAAGACGCCCATCACGGCCAGCAGGGCGAAGAGCGCGAGCGCCTTGCGCGGGAACATCGACAGCATGACGAACGCCTCGTCGCCCGAGCCCGCCATCATCGCTCCGGTGAGGGCGCCGAAGCTGATGAGCCCGTGCAGGTAGAGCGAGACGTTCGTGAACAGCCCGAGACACCCCGGCATCGCGGCGACGAGGGGCGCCACCACGTACTGCCCGCCGCCGTCCGGGCGCACGACGTTGCTCAGCCACCCGCGCGTGGTGGTGTTCACGAGATCCACCACCACCATCATGAGGAACACCAGGGCCGTCACCTGGGCGGCTTCGCCCACGATGGACAGCAGCTCATGCGTCACGAGAGGACTCCTCGGCAGACGGACGGGCCGAGGCGCGGCCGGAACTGGCCGCGCCTCGTCTGAGGAAGGATACGTCAGATCGGCCCCCACAGACGGGGGCGCGTCTACCGGCCGTAAACGAGCACGGCGAAGCTGTCGGGCTTCATGCGCGGGCGGCCCTGCTGGCCGGCCGGCAGCGGCTCGAGCGTGGCGGCCGACAGGTAGATGCGGTGCGTCGCCGGGTCGAGGGCGATCGTGCGCGCCGATCGCCGGGTCTTCAGCGTCTGGACGACCTTCAGCGTGCCGGGCGTCTCCTCCTGCGCGATCGTCACGGTGCCCTCGCCGTTCGAGCTGAACGCCAGCCCGGTCGCAGGGTCGAACGCCGTGCCGTCCACGCCCTGCCCGATGGGCACCGTCGCGACGACCTTCCCGGTCTCGCTGTCGACCATCACCATCAGCTCGTTGTGGCAGCCGGCGAACAGCCGGTGGTGCGCGAGATCGATCGCGAGCCCCGACGCTTCCTCGCCCGGCGCGATGGGCCAGCGCGCCACCACGGTGTGCGTCTTCGTCTCGATCACGGCGATCTCGTTCTTGTCCTCGATGTTCACGTAGACCCGCCCGGCCGCCGGGTCGACGACGCCCGTCTCGGGCTTGCCGCCGAGCGGGACGGTCGCCACGACCGCGCCGGTCTTCCCGTCGAACACCGTCGCCGACTGGCCGCGGCCGTTGAAGGTGTAGACCTCGTGCCGGCTCGCGTCGTACAGCACGGCGTCCGGGTTCTCGCCGGTGCTCACCTTCGAGACGAGCTTCAAGGTGTCGAGGTCGATGATGCTCGCCGTGGCCTCCCGGCCGTTGGTCGAGAAGCCGCGGTGCAGGTCGGGCGCGAGGGCGAAGCCGTGCACGCCCGGCGTGTCCGGGATGTCGCCGACGACCGCGTCCCGCTGCGTGTCGATGACGACCACGTGGGTCGCGTGCGAGACGTAGAGGCGATGGGCGCCGGGATCCATCGTGAGGTAGTCCCAGCCGCCCTCGCCGCCGACGTGGATTTCGGCGACGAGGCGGTACGCGGCGTCGGCGGACAGGCCGAGCGGCACGAGCGCGGCGAGCAGGGCGGCGAGCAGGTGTCTCTTCATCGGGTCGAATCCTCTGGGAAACGGGGTCCATCAGCGAATACTGCCGGCCGGCCCGGACGTTTACCGGCCGTTTGACCGGTCCCGGCCCGCGTGCCACAATCCGCGGCGCCCGCCCGTCGCGGCCCCAACCCGGCAGGTTCCCGATGCGCATGCCCCGATTCGTCCCGTTCCTCCTGACGTTCGCGCTCGCGGCCCTCGCCGGCGGCGCGCCCGGCGCGCAGGACGCGCAGGCGCCGCCCGACTGGGAGAACCCGGCCGTGTGGGCCATCAACCGCGAGGCGCCCCACGCCACGCTCTTCCCGTACGAGACCCGCGCCCTGGCGCTCGCGCGCGACCGCTCGCGCTCGGCGTTCTTCGAGCTGCTGAACGGGCGCTGGAAGTTCCACTGGTCGCCGACGCCAGACGACCGCCCGGCGGACTTCTACCGGGCGGCGTTCGACGACTCGGCGTGGGGCGACATCCCCGTGCCGTCGAACTGGGAGCTCGAAGGGCACGGGGTCGCGATCTACGTGGAGTCGGGCTATGCCTTCCCGCGCAACCCGCCGCACATCGCCCACGGCGACAACCCGGTCGGGTCCTACCGGACGCGCTTCACGGTGCCCGCCGGCTGGACGGGCCGCCGCATCGTCCTGCAGTTCGGCGCCGTCAGCTCGGCGTTCTACCTCTGGGTCAACGGCCGGGCGGTCGGCTACAGCCAGGGCAGCAAGACGCCGGCCGAGTTCGACGTGACGAAGTACGTCCACCCGGGCGAGAACCTGCTCGCGGCCGAGGTCTACCGGTGGTGCGACGGCAGCTACCTGGAGGACCAGGACATGTGGCGCCTGAGCGGGATCCAGCGCGACGTGATCCTGTACGCGACGCCCGAGACGCACGTGCGTGACGTCTTCGCCGTCGCCGATCTCGACGACCGGTACGCGGACGGGCGGCTGAGCGTCGAGGCGCGCGTGAAGAACGCCGGCGCGACGGCCGCCGAGGGCTTCACGCTGCGGGTCGATCTCGTGGACGCGGACGGCCGGCCCGTGCCCGGCGTGGACCTGCCGCCGCGGGCGATCGCGCTGGCGCCGGGCGCCGAGCGGTCGTACGCGTTCGAGGCGCGCGTCGCGCGGCCGCGCCAGTGGACCGCCGAGACGCCGAACCTCTACACGCTCCTGCTGACGCTCGCCGGCGCGCACGGCGCCGTCGTGGAGGTGGAATCGGCGCGCGTGGGGTTCCGCCGCGTCGAGGTGAAGGACGGGCGACTGCTCGTCAACGGCCGGGCGATCGTCATCAAGGGCGTGGACCGGCACGAGCACGACCCGGTGACGGGGCACGTCGTGTCGGAGGCGTCGATGCGCCGCGACATCGAGATGATGAAGCGGTTCGGCATCAACGCGGTCCGGACCTCGCACTACCCGAACGACCCGCGGTGGTACGACCTGGCGGACGAGTACGGCCTCTACCTCGTGGACGAGGCGAACATCGAGTCGCAGGGCATGGGCTACCGGCCCGATCGGACGCTCGCCAACAACCCCGTGTGGCTGGGCCAGCACCTCGACCGGACCGAGCGGATGGTCGAGCGGGACAAGAACCATCCGTCGGTGATCATCTGGTCGCTCGGCAACGAGGCGGGCAACGGCGTGAACTTCTACGCGACCTACGGCTGGATCAAGTCGCGCGACCGCTCCCGGCCCGTGCAGTACGAGCGCGCGGTGCTCGACTGGAACACCGATCTCTTCGTCCCCATGTACCCGACCTTCGACCGCCTGATCGACTACGCCGAGCACCACGACGACCGGCCCCTGATCATGTGCGAGTACGCGCACGCGATGGGGAACAGCGTGGGCAACTTCTCGGACTACTGGGACATCATCCGGAAGTACGACGTGCTGCAGGGCGGCTTCATCTGGGACTGGGTCGACCAGGGCATCCTGAAGAGGAACGCGAAGGGCCAGGCCATCTTCGCCTACGGCGGCGACTTCGGCCCCCCCGGCACGCCGAGCTCCAGCAACTTCTGCATCAACGGCGTGGTGAACCCGGACCGGCGGCCCCACCCGTCGCTCTGGGAGGTGAAGAAGGTGTACCAGCCGATCGACCTCGCGCGCGACGCGGCGACGGGGACGATCCGGCTGACCGACCGCTACGACTTCCGCGACACGGGGAACCTGGATCTGGTCTGGTCGATCCTGGCCGACGGCGTCGCGGTGGAGTCGGGCACGACGCCGGTCCCCGTCGTCGGCCCCGGTGAGACGGCCGAGATCGCCGTGCCGGCCGGGCCCGCGCGGCCCGCGCCGCGCACCGAGTACTACCTCGACGCGAGCGTCAGGCGGCGGACGGCCGAGCCGCTCGTGCCCGCCGGGCACGAGATCGCGTGGGAGCAGTTCGCGCTGCCGTCCGCGGCAGGGTGGCCGGCGGCGGCCCCCGCGGCGGCGCCGGCGCTCGAGGTGTCCGAGACGCCCGCGGAGGTGCGGATTGCCGGGCCGTCGTTCACGGCGCGCATCGATCGCGCGCGCGGCACGCTGGCGTCGTATGTCTACCGGGGCACGGAGCTCGTCCGGAGCGGCCTCCGGCCGGACTTCTGGCGCGCGCCGACCGACAACGACTTCGGCGGCGACTGGCCGAAGAAGCTGGGCGTGTGGCGCGGGGCGGGTGACGGGTTCACCGTGAAGACGACCGCGGTGGCGCGGCCCGACGCCTCCACCGTGCGCGTCGACATCGACGGCGCCATTCCGGCGGGTCCTTCGGGCTACCGGATCGCCTACACCGTGCACGGCGACGGCCGGGTCGAGGTGGACGCGCGCCTCGTGCCGGGCGCGGCGGACCTGCCGCGCCTGCCGCGGTTCGGCATGCAGATGACCATGCCCGCGGGCTTCGAGGCGCTGCAGTGGTACGGCCGCGGGCCGCAGGAGTCTGTACTGGGATCGGAAGACGGGCGCGCGCGTCGGCCGCTACGCCGGCACCGTCACCGACCAGGCCTACCCGTACGTGCGCCCGCAGGAGACCGGCAACAAGACCGACGTCCGCTGGGTGGCGCTCGCCAACGGCGCCGGCACCGGCCTCGTCGCGGCCGGCTCGCCGTGCCTGAGCGTTACGGCGCTGCACTTCCTCACGTCGGACCTCGATCCCGGCGACCAGAAGGCGCAGCGCCACGCCGGCGAGATCCCGGCGCGCGCCTTCGTGCGGCTCAACCTCGACGACCGGCAGATGGGCGTGGGCGGGATCACGAGCTGGGGGCCGACGGCGCTGCCGAAGTACTCGATCCCGTACGGGGACCGCGCGTACCGGTTCACGCTACGCGGCTTCGCAGCCGGCGACGACCTCGACACGCTGGCCGAGACGCTGCGCCGCGCCGCCGGCTGCTCATAAGTGCTTGGTGCCTGGTGCTTGGTGCTTAGTTCAGTGCTCAGTGCTCAGTGCTGAGTGCCCGGTGCAGTGCCTCGTGCTTCGTGCGCCGGGACCAGCGTGATCCCGCACCAGGCCCGCACCAGGCACTCAGCACCAGGCCCGCACCAGGCACAAACCAGCACCAGGCCCGCACCAGGCACTCAGCACCAGGCCCGCACCAGGCACCCAGCACCAGGCCCGCACCAGGCACTCAGCACCAGGCACCAGGCACTTCTATCGTCTGGGGTCCACCGAGAAGACGAGCACGAAGTGGAGGGTTTGCCAGGCGGCCGGCGGCCGGCCGCGCCGATCGCCCTGACGCCGATCGGCCTGGACCCTGGCGGCCTGCTGCCGGCGTTCACCGAACCGCCGGTCCCACGCGAAGTCCACCTGCCCGACGAGGCTGCCGAGGCGGCGGCTGAGGAAGTCCGCCCACGCCGTCCGGCCACGCTGCACGATCAGGATGTTGGGCTCGCGCTCCGGCGCGGCCTCCGCCGGCAGCGGGTACGGGGCGCCGTGAAGGACGCCGTTGGGGACGTGGTGCCACTCGTCGCAGAGGTGCGGCTGGCACGCGTGGTCGAAATGGTCCCGGGCCATCTCATCGGCGCGGACCTGCGCCAGGTCGAGGGTCGGCCGCAGGCGGTCGTCGAGCGTCGCCGTGCGCTCGTGCTCGTCCACGGCGCTGGCGTGGTACAGCGTGTCGGTCACGTGGACGACACGTGTCGTGATGTTCCCACCCGCGTGGTTGCGTTGCCAGACCTGCATTGGTGACGGCGGGGAGCGGCCGACCCTGCCCAGATTATGCGTGGGCACCGTTCGTCCGCGCAATGAGAGATGTTGCCCCGCCGCGAAATCGGGCCCCCCCGGAAGTTGCACCGATGAAACCCACTGTCCGATACCGGTACTGACGGCCGCCGGCCGGCCCGAACGGCCGGCCACTCAGCTGGGCTGTAAACGTCCGGAGGCGGGAATCGGCTACCCGCACGGGGGGAGGGAGCCGCCGGGCGGGGCGGATCGCCCCATTCCGTGAAACCGGCCGGGCGAATGGCTATGATGGAGACGATCCATCTGGAGGCGTGTCCGTGAGTCAGCACAAGAAACTGGCGATCCTCGTCGGCGGCGGGCCGGCGCCCGGCATCAACAGCGTCATCGGCGCGGCCACCATCCGCTGCATCCTCGAGGACGTCGAGGTCGTGGGCATCCGGGACGGGTTCGAGTGGCTCATGCAGGGCAACCTGGACCACGTCGAGCCGCTCTCCATCGAGGCCGTCAGCCGCATCCACTTCCGCGGCGGGTCCTACATCGGCATTTCCCGGGCCAACCCGACCGACGACCCGCAGGCGCTCGAGAACACCGTCATCTCGCTGCTGCGGCTCAACGTGTCGCAGCTCATCACGATCGGCGGCGACGACACCGCGTTCTCGGCCATGAAGCTCGAGGAGAAGGCGGGCGGGCGCATCCGCGTCGTCCACGTGCCGAAGACGATCGACAACGACCTGGACCTGCCGCCCTACGTGAACACGTTCGGCTACCAGACGGCCCGGCACTACGGCGTGGAGATCGTGAAGAACCTGATGGTGGACGCCAAGACCACCTCGCGGTGGTACTTCGTGATCACGATGGGCCGCAAGGCGGGCCACCTGGCGCTCGGCATGGGGAAGGCGGCCGGGTCGACGCTCACGCTGATCCCCGAGGAGTTCTCCCAGCGCATCAAGCTCAGGGAGATCGTGGACACGCTGGTCGGGGCGATCATCAAGCGGTTGAGCTACGGCCGGCGCGACGGCGTGGCCGTCATCGCCGAGGGGCTCGTGCTCGGCATCGAGCCGGGCGACCTGGAGAACCTCGAGGAGGTCGAGCGCGACGCGCACGGCAACGTGCGCATCGCCGAGGTGAACATCGGCGAGATCCTCAAGGCGCAGGTCATGAAGCGGATCAAGGAGTTCGGCCTCAAGACGACGATCGTGGCCAAGGCGATCGGCTACGAGCTCCGGTGCGCCGACCCGATCCCGGCCGACATGGAGTACACGCGCGACCTCGGCTACTGCGCGGCGAAGTACCTGCTGTCGGGGGGCAACGCCGTGATGATCTCGACGCAGGGCGGCAACTTCGTGCCCGTGCCCTTCGAGCAGATGCTGGACGCCGAGACGGGGCGCGCCAAGATCCGGCTCGTGGACATCCACTCGACGCGCTACGCCATCGCGCGGCGCTACATGATCCGGCTGCGGCGCGACGACTTCCAGGACCCGCACGAGCTGGCCAAGTTCGCCGCCACGGCGAACATGTCCCTTCAGCGGTTCCGGGACGAGTTCGAGCACCTGATCGACAACGAGCCGCCGCCGCTCGTCATCGACTTCGAGAAGAACGGCCTGGTCGAGGCCGCGAGCAAGCTGCGGTAGCGGTGAGTGTTGAGTTGTGAGTTGTGGAGTTGTGAGTTGTGAGTTGTGAGTTGTGAGTTGTGAGTGCTGAGTGCTGAGTCTCACGACCCACGACTCAAGACTTAGAACTCAGGACTCAGAACTCGAGACTCAAAACTCAAGACTCAAGACTCAAGACTCAAGACTCAAAACTCAAGACTATTCGACCCGCATCGCCACGAGCGGGTCGATCCGCGTCGCGCGCCGCGCGGGCAGCAGGGCGGCGAGCCACGCCGCGCCCGCGACGAGCACCAGCGCGCCGGCCAGCGTCATCGGGTCGGACGTGCGCACCTCGAAGAGCATCGACTGCAGCAGCCGCGTGAGCGCGAGCGCCAGCGCCAGGCCGATGACCACGCCGGCGGCGACCGAGCCCATCGCGCCCTTCAGCACGAGCCCCACCACCGAGCCCGCGTCGGCGCCGAGCGCCATGCGGATGCCAATCTCCTGCGTGCGCTGCACGACGGCGAGCGCCAGCACGCCGTAGACGCCGATGGCCGCCAGCAGGAGCGACACGGCGCCGAAGCTCACGAGCACCAGCATCGTGAACCGCCGGTCCGTCACCGTCCGGTCCACCTGCGCGCTCATCGTCGAGAACTCCACCGGCACGTTCGGGTCGAGGGACGCGAGCGACGCCCGCAGCGCGGCCACGACGCTCGCCGCGTCGGCCCCGGCCGCCGTGCGGGCCACCGTCGTGACGAAGTAGGCCGCCCGTTCCGGGTTCTGCAGGTAGTTCACGTAGACCGCCGGCTCGATGCTGCCCGTGAGACCGCGGTAGTGCACGTCGCCGGCGACCCCGACGATCGTCAGCCACGGGTTCACCCGGTCCATGCCCAGGAACCGGATTCGCTGGCCGACGGGATCCCGGTCGGGCCAGTACTTGCGGGCCATCGCCTGGTTGACGACGGCGACCGCCTCGGCGCCGGGAGCGTCGCGGTCGGTGAAGGCCCGGCCGCGGACGATGGGAATGCCCATCGTGGTGAAGTAGTCGGGGCTGGCGACCAGGTAGGCCGCCGACTGCGCCGCCCAGTTGCCCCGGACGTCGTCGGGGCTCTGGCCGTCGGTACAGGAACCCCCCGTTGGCGCTGCGCCCGAGCGGCGGGGCGTTGACCAGGGCGGCGTGCGCGACGCCGGGCACCTGCCGCACGCGCTCGAGGAAGCGCCGGTAGAAGTCGGCCGCCAGCGCCGGCGTCGAGTAGGTCTCGCCGGACACCGACGTTTCCATCGTGATGACGCGGGCGGGGTCGAAGCCCGGATCGACGTCGAGCACCTTGACGAAGCTGCGCACCAGCAGGCCCGACCCGACGAGGAGCAGGAGCGCCAGCGCGACCTCGACCGTGACGAGGGCGTGCCGCGTCCGCGCGCGGCCGCCCGGCGCGCCTTGCCGGCCGCCCTCGGCGAGCGCGTCGCGGAGCTCGGCGCGCGCGACCTGCAGCGACGGCAGCAGGCCGAAGACGAGCGGCGTGAGCGCCGAGAGCACCAGCGCGAAGACCACGACCCGCGCGTCCACGCCGACGCCGCCGAGCCCCGGCAGCGCCGGGCCGAACGCCACGAACGCGCGCACGAGCCAGCCCGCCAGCAGCAGCCCCGCCGCGCCGCCCGCCAGCGCGAGCACCAGGTTCTCGGCGAGCAGCAGGCGCACGAGCCGCCCGCGGCGGGCGCCGAGCGACATCCGGATCGCCAGCTCCCTGCGCCGTTCGGCGCCGCGCGCGATCAGGCCGTTCGCCACGTTGGCGCACGCGATGAGCAGCACGAGCCCCACGGCGCCGAACAGGAGGAGCAGCGTGCGGCGCGAGCCCCCGACGAGCTGGTCGTGCAGGCTGACCACCCGCGCGTCGGTCGCGTCGTCGTCGTCCCCGTTGGCCGCCTTGACGCGTTCTGCGATGGCGGTCATCTCGGCCTGCGCCTGGTCGAGGCTCACGCCCGGGGCCAGGCGCCCGGCGACGCGCAGGTTGTGCCCGGTGCGGCCCGACTGGTCCGGGAAGTGCTCGATCGGGAACCAGACCTCGGCGCCGTCGGGGAACGCGAAGCCCGGCGGCATGACGCCGACGATGCGGGCGCGCAGGCCGTAGACCGAGATCGACAGCGTCTGGAGATCGGTGGCGCCGCCGAACAGCCGGCGCCACAGCCCGTCGCTGACCACGACCACCGGCGCGCCGTTCTCGCGCGTCTCGTCGGGCGTGAACGCCCGGCCGATGGCCGGCTGCACGCCGGCGACCTTGAAGAAGTCCTTGGTGACGCCGACGACGGTCGCGAAGACCGGCGCGCTGCCCCCCAGGACCACCATGCGTCCGCCCTCGCCCTGGAAGGCGGCCAGCCCGGCGAAGCTGTGGCTCTGGGCGTGCCAGTCGCGGAAGTTCGGCGACGAGACGCTCATCCGCGGGTATTTCGCGGCGGATTCCCACACCATCACCATCCGGTCGGGCTGCGGGTAGGGCAGCGCCTTCAGGAGCACGCCGTTCACCACGCTGAAGATGGCCGTCGTCCCGCCGATGCCGACGGCGAGCGTGACGACCGCGATGGCGGTGAACCCGGGCGACTTGAACATGGCGCGGAGCGCATGGCGGAAATCCTGGAGCATGGTGCGTGTCCCCTCGAAAATGGGGTCAGACCCCAACTTCTACGCCAGGGCGATCACGATGAGCGTGGCGTCGTCCTGGAAGACGCCGCCGGTGAACGTCGTCACGGCGTCGAAGAGCGTCCGCTGGAGCGCGGCGGCCGATTCGTCGCGGTGCGCGAGGGCCTCGGCCACCAGGCGCGCGTCGCCGAAATCCTCCCCGTCCTCCTTCTGCGCCTCGGTGATGCCGTCGGTGAAGAGCACGAGACGGTCGCCGGGCTCGAGCGCCACGAGGTCCTGCTCGTACGCCGCGTCGGCAAAGACGCCGAGCGGCGTGCCGCCGGCCGTCAGGCGCTCGACGACGCCGCGCCGGCGCACGAGGAGCGGCGGGTTGTGGCCGGCGTTGGCGTAGGCGAGCGTCCGGCGCTCCAGGTCGAGCTTGCCGTAGCAGAAGGTGACGAACTTGCCCGTGGCCACGTTGCGGCAGAGCAGCTGGTTCACGCTGCCGCACAGGTCGCGGGGCAGCGTCGTGGCGCCGGCGAACGCGCGCACCGCCGCCTGCAGGTTCGACATCAGGAGCGCGGCCGGCAGCCCCTTGCCGACGACGTCGGCGATCGAGAAGCCGAGCGTGGTCTCGCCGAACCGCACCAGGTCGTAGCAGTCGCCGCCGAAGCCGAAGGCCGGACGCCAGGTGCCGGCGATCTGGCAGCCCGCCAGGTCGGGGAAGGCGAGGGGCAGCAGGCCGCGCTGGATGAGCCGCGCGTCTTCCAGCTCGCGCTCCTGCTTCCGGTCCTTCACCCGGCTGGCGCGGGCGTCGCGGATCTCGCGCTCGAGGACCTCGAGCAGCGTCGCGTCGTCCCACGGCTTCTGCACGAAGCTGCGCGCGCCGCGGCGCATGGCCTCGACGGCCGTCTCGACGCTGCCCCAGCCGGTCATGACCACGACGGGCAGCGTCCGGTCGCGCGCGCGGATCGCCGAGATGAGCTCGAGCCCCTCGCGGCCCGACGTCGTGTCGCGCGAGTAGTTGAGGTCCATCAGCAGCAGGTCGAACGGCCGGCGGTCGAGCGCCGCGAGCACGGCGTCGACCGACGGCACGAGCTCGGTCTCGTATCCGGCGTCGGTCAGCAGGAAGCGGAGGGCGGCGAGGATGTCGGGTTGATCGTCGGCGACCAGGATGCGAGCGGGCTCGGGCAGGGCGGTCATACTGGTCAGGATGCTCTCAAGCCGCGTGCCAGCGCGGCGGCCCGGATTCGGGGCCGTCGGCGGCGTCGCCGCGGCCGCCCGTCCCACTTCCTGGAACGATCAGTCCCATTCTCGTAACCGGGGGCGCTGCCCCGCCGGATCTTCCTGCGCGCTCGTGGTGCTCGCTCGCGTGGCCTGCTCGTTGCACTGGCTCGCGCGCCCGGCTGTCTTGCGCCGCCGGGGTCGGGTAGGATGAGGGCGTTCCGATGACGGCTCCCCGAGACGCGCGCGTGCTCGTTGCCGACGACCAGCCGGACGTCCTGGACGCCCTGCGCCTCCTCCTGGGCGAGGAGGGCTACGCCTGCGTCGCGGCCCGCTCGCCCGACGAGATCCTCTCGGCGCTCGAGGACACGGACGTCGACGTAGCGCTCATCGACCTCAACTACACGCGCGACACGACCTCGGGGCAGGAGGGCTTCGCCCTGCTGGCGCGCATGCAGGCGATCGACCCCACGCTGCCCGTGCTGGTCATGACGGCCTGGGGGAGCGTGGCGGGCGCGGTCGAGGCGATGCGGCGCGGCGCGCGCGACTACATCGAGAAGCCCTGGGACGACGAGCGGCTGCTCGCGGCGGTGGGCACGCAGGTGGCGCTCCGGCGCGCGCTCCGGCGGGGCGAGCGGCTGCAGGCCGAGAACACGCGGCGCCAGCGGCGCGAGATGCCGGTGTTCATCGCCGAGTCGCCGGCGATGCAGGCCGTGCGCCAGACCGTCGAGCGCATCGCGCCGTCGGAGGCCGCCGTGCTGATCACGGGCGAGCACGGCACGGGCAAGGAGGTCGTGGCGCTCTGGCTGCACGCGCGGTCGGACCGCGCGTCGAAGCCGCTCGTCACGATGAACGCCGGCGGGCTGTCGGAGGGCGTCGCCGAGTCGGAGCTGTTCGGCCACGTGAAGGGCGCGTTCACCGACGCGAAGGCCGATCGGCTCGGCTGCTTCGAGCTCGCCGACGAGGGCACGCTCTTCCTGGACGAGATCGCGAACATGCCGCCGTCGCTCCAGGCCAAGCTGCTGCGCGTGCTGCAGACGGGCGAGTTCCGGCGCGTCGGGTCGTCGCGCGTGCAGCACGTGGACGTGCGGCTGATCTCGGCGACCAACGCCGACCCGGCGGCCGAGATCGCGGCCGGCCGGTTCCGCGAGGACCTGCTGTACCGGGTGAACACGGTGCCCATCCACCTGCCGCCGCTGCGCGAGCGGCGCGAGGACATCGCGCCGCTCGGCGCGCACTTCCTCGCCCTGCACGCGGCGCGCTACCGCAAGGCGCTTGCCGGCTTCGACGCGCGGGCGTCGGCCGGGCTCGAGGCGCACCCCTGGCCCGGCAACGTCCGCGAGCTCGGCCACACCATCGAGCGGGCCGTGCTGATGGCCGAGGGCCCTCTGATCGAGCTCGACGACCTCGGCCTCGGCGGCGCGACCGCGCCCGAGAGCGGGGCCGCCGGCCCGGCGACCCTCGAGGAAGTCGAGCGGGCGCACATCCAGGTCGTGCTCGCGCGCTGCGGGGGCGACGTGCGCGCGGCGGCCGAGCGGCTGGGCGTGAGCCGCAGCGCGCTCTACCGGCGGTTGCAGCACCATGGCCTCTGACCGCGTGGCCGGCGTCCGGCGGGGGCGCGCCAGCCTCGACCGCACCGTGGCGCTGCTCGTCTTCGCCGC
The DNA here is from genome assembly GCA_963812185.1 of uncultured Acidobacteriota bacterium. Classification (GTDB taxonomy): domain Bacteria; phylum Acidobacteriota; class Vicinamibacteria; order Vicinamibacterales; family JAHECP01; genus JAHECP01. The sequence continues at coordinate 1,686,847 of CAWEUE010000003.1, read as the reverse complement.
CGGCCTGCCCGGCGTGGCGGCCGCGCTCGTTCTCCTGTGGCGCGGCGCCTACAGCTTCGAGGTGCGCTGGACGGTCGCGACCGTCGTGGTCGTCGCCTGGCTCGGCGCCGTCGCGCTCGCCCGCCAGTCGGTGGCCCGCACGCTCAACCTCGTGGCCAACCTGCTGGGCGCGCTGCGCGAGGGCGACTACTCGATTCGCGGCCTGTCGGCGCGGCCCGGCACGGCCCTGGGCCTCGTGATGCACGAAGTCAACGACCTCGGCCACACGCTGCAGCGCCAGCGCACGGAGGCGGTCGAGTCGACGGCGCTCCTGACCGGCGTCATGGCCGAGATCGACGTCGCGGTCTTCGCCTTCGACCCCGAGGACCGGCTGGTGCTGGTGAACCCGGCCGGGACGCGGCTCGTCGGCGCCGACGCCGAGGCGCTCGCCGGGCGCGACGCGCACGAGCTGGGCTTCGAGCCCTACCTGTCGGGCGAGCCGCGCCGCCTGATCCAGCGCGCGTTCAAGGCCGGCGCCGGCCGGTGGGAGGTGCGCCGCTCCACGTTCTACCGCGACGGCCGGCCGCACCGGCTGGTGGTCTTCTCCGACCTCACACGCACGCTGCGCGAAGAGGAGCAGCAGGCGTGGCAGCGGATCGTGCGCGTGCTGTCGCACGAGATCAACAACTCGCTCACGCCCATCAAGTCGATCGCGCACAGCCTGAACCGCATGGTCGGCAAGCAGCCGGACATGCCGCGCGCGGCGGAGATGCAGGAGGGCCTCACGCTCATCGAGACGCGCTCCGGCTCGCTCGGGCGGTTCCTCCGCGCCTACGCGCAGCTCGCGCGGCTGCCCAAGCCCGAGCGGCGGCCGATCCCGGTCGCGGCCATGCTGCGCCGGATGGCCGAGCTCGAGAACCGCGCGCCGGTGCGCCTCGCGGCCGGCCCCGCCGTCGTGATCCAGGCCGACCAGGACCAGCTCGAGCAGCTGCTCATCAACGTGCTGCGCAACGCCGTGGACGCCACGCTCGAGGCCGGCGGCAGCGGCGTCACCGTCGACTGGCGCCAGGACGGCGGGTCGCTCGTCGTGACCATCGAGGACGAGGGGCCCGGGCTGCCCGACACGTCGAACCTGTTCGTGCCGTTCTTCACGACCAAGCCGAACGGCTCGGGCATCGGCCTGGCCCTGTCGCGGCAGATCGCCGAGGCGCACGGCGGCTCGATCGACCTCGAGAACCGCACCGACCGCAAGGGCTGCCGCGCGACGTTGATGGTGCCGGTTGGCAGGACATAGAGAATGACCACGGAAATCGCCACGGAATGAGCCGCGGAATGAACAAAATCAACCTCGCCGAGAAGCTCGCCTCGTTCCGCGACCACTGGCATCCGCGCGTCGTGGCCGAGCTGAACGGCCAGCACGTGAAGCTGGTGAAGTTCCAGGGGCCGTTCGACTGGCACCATCACGAGGCGGAGGACGAGCTGTTCCTCGTCGTGAAGGGCCGCTTCCGCCTGGAATTCCGCGACCGCGCCGTCGATTCTCACGGCCGGCGAGCTGATCGTCGTGCCGCGCGGCGTCGAGCACCGCCCCGTTGCCGACGAGGAGGTGGAGGTGCTGCTCTTCGAGCCGGCGGGCACCCTCAACACGGGCAACGTGCGGACCGAGCGAACCGTCGACCGGCTGGACGACATCCGATGACAGCCGACCCGTTCGAGACCATCGACTACCGGGCCCTGGTGGACTGGCCGAAGCGGCTGGCGCGCGAGTGGCCGTTCTTCGAGACCGTCTTCGCGACGGCGCCCGCCGGCCGCGTGCTCGACCTCGGGTGCGGGCCGGGCGAGCACGCGCGGCTGTTCGCCTCCCACGGCTTCGAGGTGGTGGGCGTCGACCGATCGCCCGCCCAGCTCACCCACGCGCGCCGGGGCGGCGAGGCCAATCGCGTGCGGTTCGTGGAAGGCGACATCACCGACGTGGCGGCGCTCGTGGACGGCAGCTTCGGGGCGGCGGTCTCGGTGGGCAACACGCTGCCGAGCCTCGGCGACGAGGCGGCGCTCGGGCGCCTCTTCGCGGGGCTCCGCCAGCGCCTGCTGCCCCACGCGCCGGTCGTGATCCAGCTGCTCAACTACGACCGGGTCGAGCGGACGCAGCAGCGCGCGCTGCCGGTGAACGTCGTGCCCGACCCGGACGGCGACGGCGAGCTGGTGTTCCTGCGGCTGATGGAGCCGCGGCCCGACGGCCACGTGGTGTTCACGCCGACGGTGCTGCGCTACCGCTCCGGCGGCGACCCGCCGCTCGAGCTGGTGGCGACCCGCCACGCCGTGATGCGCGGCTGGCGCCTCGCCGAGCTCGAGCCCCTGCTGAAGGCGGCGGGGTTCACGGACGTGCAGGCCTACGGCGGGATGGACCGCGCGCTGTTCGACGCCTGGACGTCACCCGACCTCATCGTCGTCGCGCGGTGACGTGGTAGGATCGGCGCCCGATGGAGACGAGACCTGCGACTCGGCGTCTGCGGCGGGCGTGCTGGGGCGCTCTCGCGCTGCTGACCTGCGCGTCCTCCGCCGCCCTCGCGCAGGACCAGGAGACGACGCTCCCGCCCAGAGGGTGCGAGCTGGCGTCGATCAAGGTCCGCTTCCATGAGGGCTGGTATCCGATCCAGCTCGACAAGGCGCCCGTCGACAAGGAGGGGTGCCTGCTCCTGCGAATCATGCCGGACCGGAGTCTCGGCGGGATCATCCGGCTGACGTCCACCGGGACCCGCCTGCTGAGGGACGGGGAGGACGAGGCGTCGCAGCTCCTCGAGACCGTCCGCGCCGAGCTGAAGGAGATGCACCACCTGGAGCTGGGCCAGCTGGCCAAGGAGAACCGAGACGCGCGGGTGGCGCCGGCCAGCGGCTTCACGCACGCGATGGTCTTCCAGTACCCGGCGACGATCCCGGGGAACGCCGTTCAACAGCAGGTGTGGATCGCCCTGATCATGGGGGCGGATCACGACGTCACGGTCGCGCTCGTCTCCCCGAACGAGCGGGAGTTCCCTGAGTACTGGAAGGCCAACAAGGCCGCGTTCCAGACCGTCCTGGTCAGTCTCCAGGCCGTGAGGCATCAGCCCTGAGCCGCCTTCGCGCCGCGCGCTCCGGCGCCCGAGGCCGTTACCCGAACAGATTCTTCAGCACGAACCACACGTTTGCCGGACGCTCGGCCAGCCGGCGCATGTACCACGGGAACCAGTACTCGCCGTAGCTGATGAGGACGCGAATGCGGTAGCCCGATGCGGCGAGGCGCTGCTGCTCCTCGCGGCGGATGCCGTAGAGCATCTCGAACTCGAACCGGTCCTTCGGGATGTCGTGCTCGCCGACGTGGGTCTCGAAGCGCCGGATGAGCGCCGGGTCGTGCGTGCCGAGGCCGAGGAAGACGCCGGTCTTGCGCGCCTCCGACGACAGCAGGCGGCAGCCGAGGCGGAAGTAGCTCTCGTCCACCTCCGCCTTGGTCGGGAAGGCGATGGACGCGGGCTCTTTGTAGGCGCCCTTCACGAGGCGGATCGAGGCGCCGAGCGGGATCAGCGTGTCGAGGTCCGCGTTCGTGCGGCGCAGGTACGCCTGGATGGCGACGCCCACGTTGGGCCGTTCGGCGCGCATCCGGCGGTAGAGATCCAGCGTCACGTCGGTGTACCCGATCCTTCCATGTCGATCCACACGGTCTTGCCGACCGTGGCCGCGTGCTCGGCGATGCGGGTCAGGTGCTGGTAGCAGGTCTCGGCGTTCTGGTCGAGGCCGAGCTGCGTCAGCTTCACCGACATCTCGGCGTCGATGCCGGCCTCGCGCACCTCGGCCTGCGCCGCGATGTAGTGGTCGGCGACGGTCTCGGCCTCGGCCGCCGCCCCGACGTTCTCGCCCAGCCGCGTGAGGATCGTCGCGATGCCGAGCTGCTTCACCTCGCGCGCGGCCTCGAGAGCGTCCTCGAGCCGCTCGCCCGGCATGAACCGCTTGGTGGCCCGCCGGACGAACCGCCAGCGCACGGCGTGCTCCCGCAGCCACGTGGACTCCGATCCCGCCAGCAGCATCGATCGCATCAGACCCATCAGCGCGTTCCTCCGCCAGCCGTGAGCTCGTCGTAGGCCACGCCCAGCACCGCGCCGAGCGAGAGCGACGGCACGAGCGGCACGACGTCCGGGAACCCCGCGAGCGTGTCGAGCTTCGCGATCTCGTCGCGCGACCGGCCCGCGGCGATCGCCTTCCGCACGTGCTCCATCACGGCCACGAGGTAGCCGTGCATCGCGTCGAGGTCGGCGCGCGCGCCGGTCACGCCGAAGCGCGGGTTGCCGTGGCCGAAGATGTACAGGGTGTCCTTGTCGTGGTCCTTCGGGATGCGCTCGAGGCTCGTGATCCAGTTGGCGATCGACGCGCCGGCCGGCCGGTCCACGCGCGGGTGGCACCGGTTGAACACCAGGTCGCCGATGTGGACGACGTTCGCGCGCTCGAAGGTGATGACCGCGTCGCCGCCCGTGTGCGCCGGGCCGTAGTGCCGCGCCGCGACGTGCTCCTTGCCGATGTCCTCCCGCCACACGTCGGTGAACGTCGCGTCGGGGTACACCTGCTGGGCCTCGTTGCCGGCCTGCACGGCCGCCATCCTCTGCAGCTCGGGCACCCGGGCGTGCGCGAGGATGCGCTTCACCGCCGGCCGGAACACCCCGTTGCCCCCGGTGTGGTCGGCGTGGTGGTGCGTGTTGATCAGCATGTCGAAGGCGCGCGAGGTGCGCTGCTTCAGGCCGTCCAGGCACGCCGGCGCCGAGTCCGCGTACTGGCTGTCGATGACGACGACGGCGTCGGGCGAGACGAGCCAGCCGATCGTGCCCCCGCGAAGCGTGAAGATTCCCACACCGCGGCGGAGCGCCTCGAACACGCCGGCGGACGCCGGCGCCTGGGCGAGGAGCGGCCACGGCCGCAGCGCGCCGGCCGCCAGCGCGGCCGACGAGGTGACGAGAAACTGGCGACGGTCCATGTGCATGGGTGTGCGCTCCCGCATCGAGTGTCCGGCGGCCGGGGACGTTGGTGGCGCCTGTATCGGAGGATTCTACCCTGTTTCCGGCCCTTCCTGCGCACGACCGAACGAACCGGGGGCCGCCGGAATCCGTCTCATGCCAGTGAGCTGACGGCGCCAACCCGGCGGCCTGTTCGACCGTCAAAAGACCATGGGAACCTGCCTGGCCGACTTGCGATGCTGACCTCGACGCTGTTCGCCGCCGCCTTCCTGATGTCCTCCGCCGGGCCCGCCAGCCCGCCCGCGTCTCCGCGCGAGACCGTGACCGCGGTCGAGGTGCCGGCCGCCGCCGCGCTCAAGCTCGACGGCGACCTGAACGACGCGGTGTGGCAGCGCGCGGTCGCGATCAGCGACTTCCACCAGCGGGATCCGCACGAGGGCGCGCCGGCGACGTTTTCGACCGAGGTGCGGGTCGCCTACGACGACACGGCGATCTACGTGGCGGTCGAGGCGATGGATCCCGAGCCCGACAAGCTGGTCGGCCGCCTCACGCGCCGCGACTCCGAGTCGCCGTCGGACTGGATCCGAGATCTACATCGACTCGTACTACGACCACCGAACGGCCTACGAGTTCGCCGTGAACCCCGCCGGCGTGAAGGTGGACGGCTACTGGTACAGCGACGACCAGCAGGACTCGAGCTGGGACGCGGTGTGGGACGTGGCGGTCGCCCGCACCTCGCGCGGCTGGCGCGCGGAGTTCAAGATCCCGTTCTCGCAGCTGCGGTTCCACCCGAACGGTCTGGGCACGCTCGGCTTCGGCGTGGCCCGCCGGATCGCGCGGCTCAACGAGACCGACACGTGGCCCCTCATCGCCAAGAGCGTCACGGGCCTCGTCTCGCAGTTCGGCGACCTGAAGGGCGTGCACCTCGCGCGGTCGCCCAAGCGGCTCGAGTTGGTGCCCTACTCGGTGGCGCAGGTGACGACCGAGCCCGACGCCAACCCGCTCGTGAAGGCCACCGACCCGTCGGCGTCGATGGGGCTGGATCTCAAGTACGCGCTGACACCCGGGCTGACGCTCACCGGCACGGTGAACCCGGACTTCGGCCAGGTCGAGGCCGACCCGGCCGTGGTGAACCTGTCGGCGTTCGAGACCTTCTTCGCCGAGCGGCGGCCGTTCTTCGTGGAGGGCTCGGGCATCTTCCGGTTCGACGTGGACTGCAACGACGGGCAGTGCAGCGGGCTGTTCTATTCCCGCCGCATCGGCCGCTCGCCGCACGAGGCGATCGACGCGCCCGACGGCGGCTACGTCGTCCAGCCCGCGCAGACCACGATTCTGGGCGCCTCCAAGCTGACCGGCCGCGTGGGGCACTTCTCGATTGGCGTGCTCGACGCCGTCACCGGGCAGGAGACCGCCACGACGGCCCTCGGCGCGGCGCGCGCGCACCCGGTGGTCGAGCCGACGACCAACTACACGGTCATCCGCGCCACGCGCGAGTTCGCGAACCAGTCGTCGCTCGGGTTCATGACGACGGCCACCAACCGCGCGCTGCCGGCGGCGATGACGGACCTGGCGCGGGCGGCCTACACGGGCGGCGTCGACTGGGACTGGCGTCTCGTGAAGAACTACAGCCTCGGCGGCTTCTGGGCCGGCAGCACCGTCCGCGGCGACGCGGCCGCGATCCTCGACCTGCAGGAGAGCACCACGCACAGCTTCCAGCGGCCCGACGAGGACTACCTCGGGTACGATCCGACCCGAACCTCGCTCGACGGCCATGCCGGGTCGGTCTCGTTCAGCAAGATCGGCGGCGAGCGCGTCCGGTTCAACTCCAACGTCTCGTTCAAGAGCCCGGGCTTCGACATCAACGACGTCGGGTTCATGCGCCGCGCCGATCAGCGCACGGTGAGCAACTGGCTGCAGTGGCGGCACGAGCGCCCGTCGAAGTACCTGCGGAGCTTCCGGATCAACTTCAACCAGTGGGCCGGGTGGAACTTCGGCCGCGACCTGCTGTTCAGCGGCGGCAACATCAACGCGCACGCGGTGTTCGCCAACAACTGGTCGACCGGCGTCGGCTTCAACGTGGCTTCGCGGGGCTTCGACGACCGGCTGACGCGCGGCGGGCCCGGCGGCTACGCCGAGCCGTTCCGCACCCAGTGGGGTTACGTCAGCACGGACGATCGCCGGCTGGTCGTGGGCAACCTGTTCCTCGGCCACGGCGCCGACCACTACGGCTCCCGGTTCACCGACGTGAACCCCGAGGCGACGATCCGCCCGACCTCGGCCCTGTCGGTCTCGCTCGGCGTGCGCTACAACTACAACGTCGCCGACGCGCAGTGGATCGAGGAGGTGACCGACCCGGGGACGCACTACGTGTTCGGCCACCTGAACCAGACGACGGTGGGCCTGACGGCGCGCGTCAACTACACGCTCCGGCCGACGCTGTCGATCCAGATCTACGCGGAGCCGTTCGTCTCGGCCGGCGCCTACACCCGCTTCAGGGAGCTGGTGAACGGCCGGGCCGCGCGCTACGCGGACCGCTACGCGCCGTACGCGTACGACGGGAACCCCGACTTCAACTACAAGTCCTTCCGCACCACCAACGTCCTGCGCTGGGAATACCGCCCCGGCTCCACGCTGTTCGTGGTCTGGCAGCAGAGCCGCGAGGACGACGGCGCCTACGGCAGGTTCCGGTTCGGCCGCGACTTCCGCGACGTCTTCCGCACGCCGGGCCGCAACGTGCTCCTCGTGAAGCTGGCCTACTGGCTGAACTACTGACGGAGCGGTTCGCTCCAGCGGGCGAGGTACTGCTTCATCCGGAGCTTCCTCACCGCGTTCTCCGAGCTCATGTAGCGGACGGTCCCGAAGATGGGGCGCTCGGGGCCCCACGGGCGGTCGTACCGGCCGAGCGCCCAGAGGGCGCCCGCGAAGGTGTTCGGGTCGCGGCCGTCGAGCGCGTGGCGGTTCATCAGCGCGATCATCGTGTCGAGCGCCGCCTCGGCCGACTCGGACCACTCCAGGATCTTCTTCGCCCAGAGCATGCGCATGGAGTTGTGGAACCAGCCCTCGGCCAGCATCTGGCGCTGGGCGGCATTCCAGACGCGGTCGTGCGTGCGGGCGGCCTCGAGCTCGGCGCGCGTGTAGCGGTGCGGCCGCCGGTCGCGCCGGTGGCGCGCGAGCGTGCGCCGCGCCCAGTCGGGCACGGCCGTGTCGCGATCGTGGTCGGCGCGCGTGACGCACAGGTTGAAGCCCAGCTCGCGCCACGTCACGAGCTGGTCGAGGAATGCCTCCGCGCCGGGGCCGGCGCCCCACCAGCCTTCGCGCGCGCCCCGCGCGGCGCGGCCCAGCCGGCGGGTGGTCCACCGCTCGGCGGTCATCACGGCCGCGAATACCTCGTGCGCGCCGAGGTGCCCGAAGTGCAGGTAGGGCGACAGCCGGCTCGTGGCGTCGAGGTCGGGATGGCGGTGCGCGTCGGCGTACTCGCGGAGGCCGCCGCCGGCGAACGCGGCGAGGGCGCGGCGCGCGGCGGTCGCGCCGCCCCGGACGGGCGCCGGCGGCACGCCGTGATCGATCGGCAGGCGCGCCAGCGCCGCCGCGTCGCCTCGGAGGAGCGCGGCGCCGGCGGCGGGCCAGCGCTCCATGACGCGCCCCGGCACGACCGCCGGGCCCGGCAGGCGCGCGCCGGCGAGCGCGCGCTCCTGCGGACGCGTCTCGAGGTGCGCGCGGAGCGTCCGCTGCATCCAGGCGCGGAACGCGTGCGCGCGGCCGAACTCGCGCCCGGCCGCGCGGATCGGCGCCAGGCCGTTGCCGTCCACCGCCTCGAGGCGGGTCGTCAGGCGCGCGCCGGCCGCCGCGACCATGCGCGGCAGGAAGAAGGCGGGGAAGTCGTCGGTCACGACGACGGCGGCATCGGCGGCCAGCGCCGCGAGCAGGCCGCGCCCGTGCCCGCGCGCCGGCTCCACGTACGGGTAGTAGCGCACGCGGCTCCGCCCGAGGCGCGCCGCGTGCTCGGCCATGCCGTCGAGCACGAAGCGGTGCAGCCGGTCGCTCGCCCACGGGTAGTCGCAGCGGAGCGGCTCGAAGACGACGAGCGGGCGCCGGAGCTCGCGCGCCCAGCCGACCGCGCGATCGAGCGCGGCGTTCCAGGCGAGACGCCGGTTCGCGATCATCCAGTAGAGGACGTAGCGGCCTCCAGGGGAGATCGGCCGGTCGTTCACGAGGCTGACGCGTGGGCCATATTCCATATAAGCGTTTTATTATCAGTATCTTAACACGACATTTGACAACGGGCGGCCAAACGGCTTACCATTTCATCCGGATTCACGGATTAATGTCTGCAAGTGTTGTTTTCGATCATCTCTCCGCGCTGGCCGACGCGACGCGCGGCCGCATGGTGCTGCTGCTCGAGCGGCAGGAGCTCACCGTGTCGGAGCTCTGCGAGGTGCTGCAACTGCCGCAGTCGACGGTCAGCCGCCACCTGAAGGTGCTGACCGACGCCGAGATCCTGAGCTCGCGGCGCGACGGCACGAGCCGCTTCTACATGGTCGCGTTCGCCGACGGTAGCGTGGCGCGCCGGCTCTGGCTGGCCGTGCGCGAGGCCATCGCCGCGTCGCCGGCGGTCGAGCAGGACGGCCGCCGCCTGAAGGGCGTGCTCGGCAGCCGCCGCTCGAAGTCGCAGGAGTTCTTCTCGGAGTCGGCCAGCGAGTGGGACCGGCTGCGCGAGGAGCTGTTCGGGCGCCACTTCTCCGCGCAGGCGATGTTCGGCTTCCTCGATCCGGACCTGGTCGTGGGCGACCTCGGTTGCGGCACCGGCGAGGTGGCCGAGCACCTGTCGCCGTACGTCGGCCGCGTGATCGCGGTGGACGGCTCGGGCGAGATGCTGCAGGCGGCGCGGCAGCGGCTGCGCGAGTGCGGCAACGTGGCCCTCCGCCGCGGCGACCTGGAGGCCCTGCCGATCCAGGAGGGAGAGCTCGACGGAGCGGCGATCGTGCTGGTCCTGCATCACGTGGCGCAGCCGGGCGTCGCGCTGCGCGAGGCCGCGCGCGTCCTCAAGCCCGGCGGCCGCCTGGTCGTCGTCGACATGCTGCCGCACGCGCACGAGGAGTACAAGCAGCAGATGGGCCACGTCTGGCTCGGCTTCTCCGAGGCGCGCATCGCGGCCGAGCTCGCCGGCGCGGGCTTCGACCGGGTGCACGTGCACGTGCTGCCCGCCGAGCCGGGCGTGAAGGGACCGACGCTGTTCGTGGCGGTCGGCACCCTGGCGGCCGCCGTCGCGCCGGGCGCTTCGGCGGGCCGAGCCGCCGTCAGCCGTGAGCCGGCAGCCGTGAGCCGTAACCCGTGAACCGTAACCTGTAACCCGTATCCCGTGACCCGTCAGCCGCTTGCCCTGAGCGAGCGAAGCGAGTCGAAGGGTCAGCCATTGTGTGAGGGGGAATAGCGCATGACAGTTGCGACCGACCGTGTTCATCCGTTCGAGGCCGCCGCCCGCGCCGGGCGGGAGCCGTACAAGGTAAAGGACCTCGCGCTGGCGGAGTACGGCCGCCAGGAGATCCGGCTCGCCGAGCAGGAGATGCCGGGCCTGATGGTCCTGCGCCAGCGCCACGCCGGTGAGCAGCCGCTCGCCGGGGCGCGCATCATGGGCAGCCTGCACATGACCATCCAGACGGCCGTGCTGATCGAGACGCTGGCCGCGCTCGGCGCCGACGTGCGCTGGGTGTCGTGCAACATCTTCTCGACGCAGGACCACGCGGCGGCGGCCGTGGTGGTCGGCCGGCCCGAGGCGGGCGGCACGGCGGCCGCGCCGCGCGGCGTGCCGGTGTTCGCGTGGAAGGGCGAGTCGCTCCAGGACTACTGGTGGTGCACCCGGGAAGCGCTCGTCTGGCCCGACGGCAAGGGGCCGTCGCTCATCGTCGACGACGGCGGCGACGCGACGCTGTTCGTGCACAAGGCGCACGAGTTCGAGACCGCTGGCAAGGTGCCGGCGTTCGACGCGGCCAACGAGCCCGAAGAGTGGGGCGTCATCCTCGAGGCGCTGCGCGCCGAGCTGAAGGCGCGGCCGGGCCTGTGGACGTCCATCGCCAAGGGCGTCCGCGGGGTGAGCGAGGAGACCACGACGGGCGTCCACCGGCTGTACCAGATGGCCGAGGCCGGCACGCTGCTCTTCCCGGCGATCAACGTGAACGACTCGGTGACGAAGAGCAAGTTCGACAACGTGTACGGCTGCCGGCACTCGCTGCCCGACGGGCTGATGCGCGCGAGCGACGTGATGCTCGGCGGCAAGGTCGCCGTGGTGTGCGGCTACGGCGAGGTGGGCAAGGGCTGCGCGCAGGCGTTGCGCGGCCAGGGCTGCCGCGTGATCGTGACCGAGATCGACCCGATCTGCGCGCTGCAGGCGGCGATGGAGGGCTACGAGGTCGACACGCTCGAGGCGATGATCGGGCGAGCCGACATCTTCGTCACCGCCACCGGCAACTACAACATCATCACGGCCGACCACATGGCCCGCATGAAGGACAAGGCCATCGTCGGCAACATCGGCCACTTCGACAACGAGATCGACATGGCCGGGCTGAAGAAGATCAAGGGCATCGAGCACATCAACATCAAGCCGCAGTACGACGAGTGGCGCTTCGCCGACGGCCACAGCGTCATGATCCTGGCCGAGGGCCGGCTCCTCAACCTCGGCTGCGCGACGGGGCACCCGAGCTTCGTGATGTCCTCGTCGTTCACCAACCAGGTGATGGCGCAGCTCGACCTGCACGCCCACGCCGAGCAGTACGGCCGGAAGGTCACGGTGCTGCCGAAGAAGCTCGACGAGGAGGTCGCCCGCCTGCACCTCGACCACCTCGGCGTCAAGCTCACGACGCTCACCAAGCAGCAGGCCGACTATATCGGCGTGCCGGTGGAGGGCCCGTACAAGCCGGAGCACTACCGGTACTGACGCTGAGCAGCGGTCAGGGGACAGGGGTCAGCGGTCAGGAAGGACCTTCGTCACGATGTGACAGGACGTTCTTCCTGACCGCCGACCACCGACCACCGACCGCTGGTCCTGACCGCTGACCGCTGACCGACTGACCACTGCTGACCGCTGAACTGCCGTGAGCCCCGATCCCGCCTTCGAGACGCTGTACGGCCGGCCCGCCGCGCTCGCGGCCGAGGCGCACGGCCGCGTGAACCTCATCGGCGAGCATACCGACTACAACGGCGGCTTCGTGCTGCCCACGCTCGTCCCCCACAAGACCGTCGTGGAGCTCGCGCCCCGCGAGGACGATCGCGTGCGCGTCTGGAGCGCCGGCTTCTCGGATGAGGCCGGGCCGGTCGAGTACCGGCTGGGCTCCGAGCGCCCGGTCCGGGGCTGGCTCGACTACGTGCAGGGAGTCACGGCGGTGCTCGCGGGCCTCGGCCACGCGATCCGGCGGGGCGCCGATCTCCGCGTGACGTCCGGGGTACCCGCCGGCGCCGGCCTGGCGTCGAGCGCCGCGCTCGAGGTGGCGGTCCTCCGGGCCTGGCGCGCGGCCGTGGGCCTGGCGCTCGACGACGTGGCGCTGGCGCTCGCGGGCCAGCGCGTCGAGCGCGAGTTCGTTGGCGCGCCGGTCGGCATCATGGACCAGCTCGTGGCGAGCTGCGGCCGGCCCGGCGAGGCCCTGCGCATCGACACGCGCACGCTGGCCACCGAGGCCGTCCCGCTGCCGGACGGGGTGGCGCTGGTGGTCATCGACTCGGGGCAGCGCCACGGCCACGCCAGCGGCGAGTACCGCACGCGGCGCGAGGAATGCGAACGGGCCGCGGCCGCGCTCGGCGTTGGGTTGCTCTGCGAGCTGGAGGCCGGCGCCGCGCCGCGGATCGCCGCGCTGCCGCCGCCCCTCGACCGGCGGGCGCGTCACGTGGTGACCGAGAGCGCGCGGGTGGGGGAGGCCGTGGCGGCGCTGCGCGCCGGCGACCTCGCGCGCGCCGGGGCGCTGTTCGGCGCCTCGCACGCCTCGATGCGCGATGATTTCGAGGTCTCGACGCCGGAGGTCGACGCGCTGGTGGCCGCGGCGTCCGCCGACCCCGATGTCTACGGCGCGCGGCTGACCGGCGGGGGGTTCGGGGGCGCGATTGTCGCGCTGGCGCGGCGGGGGCGCGAGGGGGCGGCTTCGAAGCGGATCGTGGAGGCGTACCGCGCGCGGACCGGCCGCGAGGCCGCGGTGCTGCTGGGGGCGTCGCCCGCCTAGCGCAGCGCCCGCAGGCGGCCGGGCTGGAAGATGCGGATGCTGCGGCGGTCCGCCTCGACGAGCGAGCGGGCCCTGAGATTCTGCAGCACCGCGTTTACCGTCTCGCGGCTGAGCCCGGCGAGGTTGGCGAGGTCGCGCTGGCTCAGGCGGAGCGGCACCAGCACCCCATCCGCATCGGCGATCCCGTGCGCCTCCGCCAGATCGATGAGCGCTCGCGCCACGCGCACCATGGCGCTCCGGCACAGCAGCTCCCCGACGCGGGTGCGCAGCGCGCGCAGGCGGGTCCCGAGAATCCGGTTCAGCTCGAAGCCCACCTCGGGCGTCTCGCGGATCAGGTCCACCAGGGCCTCGCCGGGGATGCCGCAGACCACCGCCTCCTCGTGCGCCTCGGCGCGGTGATCCCGCGGCCCGTCGCCGGCCGCGGCCAGCTCACCGAAGGTCTCGTCCGGGTTGACGAACCCCAGGATGATTTCGCGGGCGTCGGCGGTGGTGGTGGCGAGCTTCACGACGCCCGTCCTGACCACGAAGAGCTCGTCGCTGGCCTCGCCCGGGCCGTAGACCCGCCCGCCGCGGCGGACCTGGAGCGTCCGGACCTCGGCCTCCAGCCGGCGCCGCTGCTCAGGTGTGAGCGGCGCGAGCAGCCCGACCCGTTCGAGAGACGAGAGTCGGTTCGACATGTCCTCTTCTCCTGGGACGCAGACGGTGCGTCCCGCGATCCATCGCAATTCGCCTTTTTCGGGTTCCAGCCCCTATTTTCCGTCCAGCCCTCCGCCTTTGCAAAGGCCACGGCGGACACGGCCGGCCCCCGCCTTCGCCAAGGCTCCGGCGGACAAGCCCGTCCCGAGCCGCCGTTCGCTATAATCGCTCTCGACCATGTCTGCCGAAGATCCCGTCCGTCAGGACCGAGGGGCCCGGATGCTGGTGCTGGCCGCCAGCGCCGTGGTGGTCGTCGCCGGCCTCAAGGCGGCGGGGCCGCTGGTGCTGCCGTTCCTGATCTCGGTGTTCCTCGCGATCGCCAGCATTCCCTTCGTGTCGTGGCTGCAGGCGCGCAAGGTGCCGTCGGCCCTGGCCGTCCTGATCACCCTGCTGGTCGACGTGGCGGTCCTGGCGCTGCTCGCCCTCATCGTGGGGCGGTCGGTGAACGAGTTCACGGCGGCCGCGCCGCAGTACCAGGCGCGGATCCAGGCAATGGCGGGCCGCGTGATGGCGTTCCTGCAGGCGCACGGCGTCGACACGGGCCAGTGGCAGCCGATGCAGTACCTGAACCCCGGCGCCATGTTCGACATGGTGGGCACGACGCTGAGCGCCATCGGCTCGGTGCTCTCGAACACGTTCCTCGTGCTGCTCGCGCTCATCTTCATCCTGTTCGAGGCGGCTGGCTTTCCGCACAAGCTGATGGTCGCGTTCGGCGGGCGCCCCGAGTACGCCGACCGGCTGGAGACCGTGGCGCGGCAGATCCAGCGGTACCTGGCGATCAAGACGGTCGTGAGCATGGCCACGGGGCTGCTGGCCGGGATCTGGGTCGCGGCGCTCGGCCTGGGCGTGCCGCTGCTCTGGGGGCTGCTGGCCTTCCTCTTCAACTACGTGCCCACGCTGGGGTCGATCGTGGCGGCCGTGCCGCCGACCCTGCTCGCGCTCGTGCAGTTCGGCGTCTGGCGCGGCGCGCTGGTGGCGATCGGCTACGTGGCCATCAACATCGTGCTGGGCAACTTCGTGGAGCCCTACCTCTACGGCCGGCGTCTGGGTCTCTCGACGCTCGTCGTCTTCATCTCCCTCGTCTTCTGGGGCTGGGTGTGGGGCCCGGTGGGCATGCTGCTCTCGGTTCCGCTGACGATGCTGGTGAAGATCGCGCTCGAGAACACGGAGGACCTGCGCTGGATCGCGGTCATGCTCGACCGCAACCCCCGGCCGCGTCCGTGACGGCGGCCGGCCGGCGCGCGCTTCACCGGACGGACAGGTAGACCCCGGCGGCCACGCCGGCCTTGCAGGCGAAGGCCACCCACCGGTGGCGCCGCTTGGTCCAGTTCCATCCCCACGCCATCAGGCTCATCGCGACCAGCATCGCCGCGACGCCCGCGACGGCCGGCACGGGCCCGAACGGCACCGGCAGCAGGCGGGTGAGGCCGACGTTCCAGCGCGAGCCGTAGAGCACGACGATGTGAATGAAGTAGATGAGGAGCGACTCCTGCGCGAGCGCCGCGGCGACGCGCGGCAGGTGGGTCATCGCCCGCGTCAGGTGGGCGATGAGCGCGAGCACCAGCAGCACGAAGCCGGCGCGGATGAGGAGGAAGTTCGGGCTCACCTTCGAGAACTCGCCGGCGCCCAGCGGGCTCCACGGGAGCTGGTGCAGCAGCAGTCCCGCGGCGAGCAGGGCCGCGCCGCCCGGCAGCAGGACCCGCCGCGTGAACGCGGGCGGGTCGGCGGGCCACGCGGTGGCGTAGACGTGGCCCAGGGCCACGCCCAGCAGCATGAACGCCGCCCACGGGAACACCGGGAAGAGCGACCCGGTGGCGGGCGACAGGTAGGCGGCGACGCCGACCGGCAGCACGCCGGTCCACTCCGCCCGCCAGACCGCCGGCGTGGCCAGGGTGACGCCGGCGCCGAGCACGGCGGCCGTCAGCGCGAAGCGCCGCGGCGTGCGCGTCACCAGCACGAGCAACTCGAGCAGGACGAGCGTCATCCCGATGCACTGGAGGATGTCGACCGTCAGGAAGTACCGCCACCGGTCCGGCGTGAGGAACGCGAAATGGGCCCAGCGTTCCACCGGGAACCGCATGGCGTAGCCGAGCAGCACGAAGAACACGAAGCGGCGGACGCGGCGGACGAGACGGAACGAGAGGTGCAGGTGCGCGTCCCAGTACTTGGCCGACGCGATCATGAACGCGAAGCCGGAGAGCGTGAGGAACGTGCACGAGGTGAGGCCGCGCACGAACATGAACGCGGCGAACCCCGGGCCCTGCTGGTAGCCGGGGGCGAGGAACACGTTCAGCGAGTGCCCCATGATCATGAAGAGCACCGCGACGGCGCGGGCCACGTCCACGAACACCACGCGGGCGCGCGTGGCGGACGCGGGCGGCTGCGGCGAGCGGACGTCGGGAGGGGCGCTCGTCATGGGTGGGGCGCGCGGGCGGCGTCAGCCGACCAGGCGCGCGAGCGCGTCGAGCCAGACGCCCACTGGCGGCTTCGGCGCGGCGCGCCCGTCGAGCACGATGTCGCGCGTGTGGAACGGCGAGCCGTAGAACCGCTCGTTCGCGTCGCGGTCCTGCTTGATCGACGAGCCCTTGATGGTGATGCCCGCGAAGAGGCCGCGGGACCGGGAGTAGCTCAGGATCTCCGCGCGCATCTGGATGTCGGTGCTCGCGCTCGCGTTGCGGCCGACCGGACCGGCGGTGGCCGCGGCGTCCACGCCGATCTTGAACTGGTTGCGGATCAGCTGCTCGAGCCCCCGGCGGTTCATGATGACGAGGACCAGGTCCACCGACTCGCCGCCGATCTGCGCGCCGAAGCTGCCGCCGGTGAGCGTGAGGAAGGCCGGCGGCGACCAGGTGCCGTGGGCGCGGTCGCGCACGCTGACGACGCCGCGCCCGCGCTGGCCGCCGAAGATGAAGCCGGCCTTGAGCGTGGACGGGAACACCGCGACGGCCTCGGCCTTCTCGCCGACCGACCGCGGGACGGCCTTGTCGGGCGCGTCCATGATCTCCTTCAGGACGGTGGCCGCGTCACGGATGCGGTCGGCTTCGTCCGACTGCCGCGCCGCCGTGGGCATCACGGCCGCCACGGCGCCAAGGCAGGCGAGCAGGACTGGAACGAACGGGCGTCGGAGCATGACACGATCTCCCCTGGGGAGCAGAGTTCGAAATAGCGTGACAGAATGTCCGTTAATCGGCAATCGGCAATCGGCAATCGGCAATCGCCAATCGTCAATCGTCAATGTCCCCCTCTCCCCGTCGCCTCGCGCACGCGCTGGCCGTCGCCGGCATCCTGATCATCTCGTTTTCCGCCATCTTCGTGCGGCTGGCCGGCGTGTCGCCGGCCACGGCCGCGTTCTTTCGCGCGGCCTACGCGGCGCCGGTGCTCGTCGCGCTCTGGTGGATGGGGCGGAAGCGGGACGGGCGGGACGCGCGGGCGCGCCTGCAGGCGGCCGGCGCGGGCCTGATCCTGGCGGCCGACCTCACGTTCTGGCACACCGCCATCGGCGACATCGGCGCCGGCCTGGCGACCATCGTCGCCAACGTGCAGGTCATCATCGTGGGGTTCGCGGCGTGGATGCTCTACCGTGAGCGCCCCACCCGGACGGCGTTCGCGCTGGTGCCCGTCGTCCTGATCGGCGTCACGCTCATCTCCGGCCTGGGCCGGCCCGACGCGTACGGCGCGCACCCGGCGCGGGGCGTCGTGTTCGGGATGCTCGCGGGCGTCAGCTACGCGTGGTTCCTGATCGTCTTCCGCGCCGCCGGCCGGTCGAAGGGATCGCCGGTCGGGCCCCTGAGCGACGCGACGCTCGGCACCGCCGCGGGCGCGCTGGTGATCGGGCCCCTCTTCGACCCGCACTTCTCGCTCGCCGTGACGTGGCCGGCGCACGGGTGGCTGCTCGCGCTGGCGCTCGCGCCGCAGGTGACCGGCTGGCTGCTCATCACGGCGGCGCTGCCGCGCCTGCCCGCCCTCGAGACCTCGGTCCTGCTCCTCGGCCAGCCGATGTTCACCGTCTTGTGGGCGTTCCTGATCTTCGGCGAGCGCCTGTCGGTGGTGCAGTGGGCCGGCGCCGCGCTCGTGCTCGGCGGGGTGGGGCTGCTCAGCGCGCGCGGGAGCGTGCGGGGCGGCTGACGGCGCGCTACCTCGACGCGCGGCCGGCGGCCGACTCGATCAGACCCACCACCTCGGCCATCGTCGTGTCGCCCCGATCCCAGTCGTACCAGGACGACAGGCGCGCGTGCAGCTCGGCGCTCGAGATCCCGGGCGCCGTCCGGGCGAACCACGCGGCGAGCGGCGCCGGCCGCTCGACGAACGCGCCGGCCTCGCGGAACCTCGCGTCGAGCACGACGATCGTGGGCGTCGCCGGGCGGCCGTCGGCGGTGCGGTGCGCGTCCATCACCGCGCGTCCGACCGTCGAGTCGACGATGCGCAGGTCGACGTTCGGCGCCTGCTCGGCGAGGCGGGCGAGGTAGGGGACCGTGTTGGCCGAATCGAGGCACCACGCTTCCGCGACGACGAGCAGGTGCCACTGGCCGCGCACGGCGGCCAGGCGCCGCCGCAGCTCGGCGGGCGCGTGCGCCCGCGCGTAGTTGCCCCTCCACGTCTTCTGGCGCGATCGGGCGGCGTCCACGAAATCGGCGAAGGCGGCGCCCGTGCGGTAGAGCGCCTCGTCGGCGGCCGGCGCGGCGGGCGCGGGGTGGACGGGCGGGGCGAGCGACAGCAGCAGCGCGAGCGCGACGGCAGTGGTCATGGCTGTACCGGAAGGCGGACCCGTCGATTATCGCACGACGGCCGGTCCGCCGCCCGCGCGCCCCTTCCGGCCCGGCCACGGGATGAGGTATCGTGACGGGATTCCGTCTCCGGGGAGCAGCCCGTCATGCGGCAAGACGCGAGCATCTCACCTGTGATGCGACATGACGGGCTGGGCCGCGCACAGCGCGGCCCGCGCAGTCGCGAAGTGGGGCTCTCGGGGCCCCACGGAGCGGCGGAGCGGGGGCTTGGGGCGAAGCCCCATCCAAGGGAGATCTCGTGCCTGATCGGGACGCCATCCTCTCGGCCGTCAGCCGCGCCGACCGCCGGTTGAACGCGGCGCGGTTCGTCGCCGATTCTCGCGGCCGCCGCCCGGCTGGTCCTCGCGTTCGCGCTTCTCGTCGAGCTCTCGTCCATCTTCCTGCCCGCGGCCCGGGCGCTCGTGCCCTGGGTGGCCGCGGCCGGCCTCGGCGGCGCCGCGCTCGGGCTCGGGGCGTGGCGCCTCGGCCGGCGCGCGCCCGAGCGCGCGGCCGCCGCGCTGGATCGCGCGGCGCGGCTCGGCGACGAGCTGAGGACGGCGCACTGGTTCGTGGGGCGCGGCGAGACGTCGCCCTGGCTCGACGTGCTCGTCGGCCGCGCGGCCGCGCACGTGGCGGCGCTCGACGTCGGGCGGCTCGTGCCGGTGCGCGTGCCGCGCCGCGAGACCGCCGGCGCGCTCGTGCTCGCCGCCGCCGTCGTCGGCGTCGGCCGCCTGCCGCTCGATCTCGCGCACCAGTGGGTCGCTTCGCCCGCCGTGGCGACGCTGACGCCAGAGGAGCAGGCGCGGCTCGACCGGCTGCAGCAGCTGCTCGGCCGGATCGCGCCGGATCTCGACGCCGCCCGGCGCGCGCGCATCGAGGCGCTCGTCGCGCGGCTGCGCGGCGGAGGCCTGACGGCCGAGGAGACCCTGGCGATTGTCGCCGAGCTGCGCGCGCTGGTGGGCGAGCCCGCGACGAGCGAGGCCGCGCGTCAGGCGCTCGCGCGCGCGGCGGCGGCGCTCGAGGGCGCCGACCTCACCCGGGAGGCCGGACGCGCGCTCGGCGCCGGCGCACTCGAGGACGCGGCCGACCGGATGAGCGATTCTGGCGTCGACCCTGTCCAAGGACGCCGCCCGGGAAATCCGCCAGGCGATCGAGCGGGCGGGGCGCGAGGCCGCCGCGGCGCCCGGCGCGCTCGGCGAGCACCTGCAGCAGGCGGCCGACGCGATGCGGTCGGGCGAGACCGACGCGGCGCGGGCGCAGCTCGCGCGCGCGGCCGGCGACCTGAGGTCGATGGCGGCCGCCCGGGATTGGCAGGAGCTCGGGCGCATGGCCGGCCGCCAGCTCGAGGAGCTCGAGAAGGCGTTCGGCGAGCGGTTCCGCAGCCCCGGGGAGTCGGCGCGCGCGGCCGAGGCCGCCGGCCGTCAGGCGCTGAAGTCGGACGACCTCAGCCCCGAGGGCGCGCGGAAGATGCCGGGCGCCGGCCAGGGCCAGGCGGTCGCGGGGCGTAGCGGGCAGCAGCAGGCGGGCTCGGCGATGGCCCAGGGCGACCGGTCGAACGCGCCCGGTCCGCTCGGCGGTCCCGCCGGGCCGTCGGGCGCGGCGCAGGCGCTCGGCGCGCAGGTCCGGCGGCGCCTGGAGCTGCTGGCGGCGGGGAAGGCCACCGGCGAGGCGCCCGGCCGGGAGGAGATCGACCAGGCGACGCGCGCCTCGCGGGTCACGGTGCCCTACGAACCGATCGTGCCGCGGGCGTCCTACGCGCCGGCCGATCCCCTCACGAGCGACGTGGTGCCGTGGCGGTCGCGGCCGCTGGTGAAGACGTACTTCCAGGTGCTGGGCCCGCGTGGCGCGGGCGGGAAGTGAGCGACGCGACAAGCATGAAGACCGACATCGAGCGGCAGGTCGACACGTTCCGGCGGCGGTTCCGCCTCGTGATGGACGAGATCGCGAAGCGGATTGTCGGGCATCGCGAGATCAACGAGGGCATCCTGACCAGCCTGCTGGCCAACGGCCACGTGCTGCTCGAGGGCATCCCGGGGCTGGGCAAGACCCGCCTGGTGCAGACGCTCGCCGACGTGCTGCACCTGCGCTTCTCCCGCATCCAGTTCACGCCCGACCTGATGCCGGCCGACATCATCGGCACCAACGTGGTGCAGGAGAGCGAGGCCGGCGACAAGGTCCTGGTGTTCCAGCCCGGGCCGATCTTCGCCAACATCGTGCTGGCCGACGAGATCAACCGCGCCACGCCGAAGACGCAGTCGGCGCTGCTCGAGGCCATGCAGGAGAAGAGCGTCTCGGTCGGCCGCCAGACCTACCGGCTCGAGCTGCCGTTCTTCGTGATGGCCACGCAGAACCCGCTCGAGATGGAGGGCACCTACCCGCTGCCCGAGGCCCAGCTCGACCGGTTCTTCGTGAAGCTCAAGGTGTCGTACCCGGCGCTGGAGGAGCTGCACGAGATCCTCGATCGGACGACGCAGGTCGACGAGCCGGCGGTCGGCCGCGTGCTCGGCGGCGACGAGATCCTGGAGATGCGCACGGTGGCGCGCGGCGTGCCGATCGCGCGGCCGGTGCAGGAGTACGCGATCCGGCTGACGCTCGCCACGCACCCGCAGTCGGCCTTCGCGCGCCCGATCGTGAACCAGTACGTCCGCTACGGCGCCAGCCCGCGCGGCGCGCAGGCGCTCGTGCTCGGCGGCAAGATCCGCGCGCTGCTCGACGACCGCGTGCACGTGTCGTGCGACGACATCCGCGCGATGGCCCTCCCGGCGCTGCGCCACCGCGTGCTCCTGAACTTCGAGGGCGAAGCCGAGCAGGTCGACCCCGACACGATTCTGCGGGAGATCGTGGAACACACGGCGGAGTGATGCCCGACCCTTCTCTCTTCGATCGCGACTTCCTCCGCAAGCTGGAGTACCTGCACGTCGTGTCGAAGCGGGTGTTCGCGGGGCAGTTCCGCGCCGAGCGGCGCGCGCGCACGCGGGGGTCGGGCCTCGAGTTCGCCGACCACCGGGCCTACGCGCCGGGCGACGACTTCCGGCACGTGGACTGGACGGCCTACCAGCGCCTCGACAAGCTGCTGCTCCGGCTCTTCGAGGAGGAGCAGGACCTGCCGATCTACCTGTTCGTGGACTGCAGCCGGTCGATGGCGTCGGGCGAGCCGTCGAAGCTCGCCTACGCCCGGCAGATCGCCGCGGCGCTCTGCTACATCGGCCTGGCGCACCTCGACCGCGTCAGCCTGATCGCGTTCTCTCGCGACCTCGACCGCGAGCTGCCGTCGCAGCGCGGCCGGGGCCGGATCTTCAAGGTCTTCGGCTTCCTCGGCGACCTCGAGCCGGGCGGCGAGACCGACGCGAAGCGCGCGTTCTCGACCTTCTCCGCCCGCCCGCGCCCGCGCGGCGTCGCCGTCGTCGTCTCCGACTTCCTCGACCCGGCGGGCCACGCCGCGGGCCTCGACGTCCTGCGGTTCTTCCGCCACGACGTGTTCGCCGTGCACGTGACGACGGCCGCCGAGCGTGAGCCGGCGCTGCACGGCGACCACGCGCTGGTGGACGCCGAGACGGGCGAGCGGTTCGACGTCTCGCTCACGCCGTCGCTCCTGGCGGCCTACCGGCAGGCCTTCGCCGAGCACGCGGCCGGCCTGGCGCGCTACTGCGCGAAGTACCGCTTCGGGTATCTCTCGGCGCCGGCCGAGCAGCCCATCGAGGACGCCATCCTGCGCACGTTCCGCATGGGCAGGTTCCTGAAATGACGTTCCTCTCGCTGGCCGCGTGGCAGGCGCTCGCGCTCGGCGCGGCGGTGGCCGGCGCCGTCACGTGGCTCTTCTTCCTCAAGCTGCGGCACCCGCGCGTGTCGGTCCCGTCGCTCCTGCTGTGGCGCCGCGCGATGGACGCGGAGCGGCCGCAGGCGATCGTCGAGCGGCTGCGCCGGTGGATCTCGCTCGCGATCGCCCTGGCCGTCGGCCTGCTGCTCGCGCTGGCGCCGGCGCGGCCCGCCACGGGCGCGCGCGGCGGGCAGGCGGCGCCGCTCCTCGTCGTGGTGGACACGGCGCCGGGCATGGCGGCCCGCACCGCCGACGGCCGCACGCGCCTCGCGCACGCGCGGGACCGCGCGCGCGAGGCGATCCTCGCCGCCGCGCCGGGCGTGCCCGTGGCGCTCGCAGACACGTCGGGCGCCGTCCTCGCGCCCGCGGGCGCGCCGCGCACGGACGTCCTTGCCGCCCTCGACCGTCTCGCCGCCGCGCCCGCGGATCGCCGCGCGGCGCCCGCCGCGCCCGCGGGCGGACGCGTCGTCTTCGTGACCGACGGCGTCGCGCCGGACCCGTGCCCGGAGAGCGCCGAGCGCGTCTCGGTGTTCGAGCCGGCCGACGACGTGGGCATCGCCGCGTTCGGCGTGCGCGCCGAGCGCGACGGCTCGCGGAACTGGGCGGCCTACCTGCGGGTGGCGAACCGATCGGCCCGGGCCGTGCGGGCCACGATCACGATGGGCGACGCGGCGGCGACCTGGGAGACCCGGACCGTCGATCTCGCGGCCGGAGCGGACTGGGTGGAGGTGCGGAACGTTCCGCCGTCGGCGACCGGCCCGGTCCACGCGTCCGTGAAGGCCGAGGGCGACGCGTTCCCGGCCGACGATACCGCGTGGGCGTGGGTGCCGTCGCGCGATCCGCTGAAGGTCGTGCTCGTGACCGACGGCAACCGGCCGCTCGAGACGCTGCTCGCGCTCGACGGCGGGCTCAGCGTCACCACGGTCAGTCCGGCGCGGTTCGAGCCCAGGCCGGGCACCGACGTCTACGTCTTCGACCGCTTCGCGCCGGACGCCGCGCCCGGCGCGCCGGCGCTCCTCTTCCACCCGACGCCGGCGCCGTGGCTCGCGGCCGTCGTGGGCGTCGGCGCCGACGGGGCGCCGGCGGGCCCCGTCGAGTGGCGGCCGCACCCGGTCGCCGCGCACGTGGCCTCGAGCGACATCCGTGTGGACCGCACCGCCGCGCTCGTGATTCCGGCTGGCGCCGCGTCGGACGTCGCGGCCGTCGCCACCGCCGGCGGCGCGCCGCTCGTCGTGGCCGCCTCGGGCCCCGTCAGGTGCGTGGTCGTGGGCTTCGACCTGCGGGCGTCGGATTTTCCGTATCAGGTGGGCTTCCCGCTGTTCGTCCAGAACGCGCTCGCGTGGCTCGGCCGGCCGCGCCCGGCAATCGCGGCCGAGGCCGGCGTGGTCCGCGTGCCCTGGGCGGGCGCCGTCGTCGAGACCGCGTCGGGCGAGCCGGTGGCCTCGCGGCAGGTGCTCGGCGACACCGTGTTCGACGCGCCCGGTCCGGGCGTCTACCTTGCGCGCCGCGGTGGGGAGCGGCAGCCGATTGTCGTGGGCCCGGCCGGCGCGGGCGCCGTCGACATCAACCGATCGGCCCTGGGCCGCGCGTCGGCGGCGCCATCCGGCGCGCCGCGCGGCCGGGAGCTCTGGACGATCATGCTGGCCGTGGCGCTCGTGCTCGTGGCCGGCGAGTGGTGGACGTTTCACAGGCGGCTGACGCTGTAGCCTTTTTGGAAGCGGGTTCGGGGGTTCGGGGGTGCTCGGGTTCTCGGGTTCTCGGGTTCTTGGGTTGTCCGGTTCTCGGGTTCTCCGGCGAACCCGGGCACGGGAACTGGAGAACCTGTGAACCCGAGCACCCCCGAACCCCCGAACCGACAGGTATTGCAGCACCATTGAAATGTCTATCAGCTTCGCCACGTACTGGCCGCTCGTGCTGCTCGCGCTGGTGCCGTGGGTGTGGTGGGTGCCGCGTCGCACCTTCACCAACTTCAACCGGCGGCAGCTCCGCGCTCAGGCCGCCGTGCGCGCGCTGGTGATCGCGCTGGCCGCGCTGGCGCTCACCGCGCCGGTCCTGCACCGCGCGAGCCGGCGGCTGTCGGTGGTGTACGCCGTGGACGTGTCGGAGAGCGTGGCGCCCGAGTCGGTCGCGGCCGCCGCGCGGTGGATCGACGAGGCGAACCGGGCGGGCGCTCCCGACGCCGCGCGGCTGCTGGCGTTCGGCGGCGCCGCGCGGGCGGAGCCGGCGACGCGCGACCTCGCACCGTTCGCGACCGACGCCGGACCGGCGTCGGCGCCGCCGCGCGACGCCGGGGATCCCGCGCTCGATCGGCGGCACACCGACCTCGAGGCCGCCATGACGGCGGCGCTCGCGAGCTTCGCGCCGGGCCACGTGAAGCACCTCGTGCTGCTCACCGACGGCCGGCCGACCGGGGGCGACGTGGAGGCCGGCGTCGCGCGCCTCGAGCGCGACGGCGTGCGCGTCTTCACCGTGCCGCTCGCCGAGCGGCTCCGCGGCGATGCCTGGATCGACGGCGTGCAGGCGCCGGCCGCGGCGGTGGCCGACGCGCCGTTTGCCGTCGAGGTGACGGTCTACAGCCAGATTGGCCGCGCCGGCGTGGTCGAGCTCCGGGAGGACGGCCGGGTGATCGCGTCGCGGCCGGTGAGCCTCGAGCCTGGCGCGACGACTGTGAGCCTCGACGCGCGGCTGGCGCGGCCGGGCGCCCGGATCTTCGACGTGGAGCTGGTGACCGACGGAGACCCCGAGCCGGCGAACAACCACGCGCGGGTGGCCGTCGACGTGGCCGGCCGGCCGCGCGTGCTGTACGTGGAGGGGCGGCCGACGAGCGCCGCCTATCTCACGCGCGCGCTCGAGGCGGGCGGCTTCGACGTCGACGCCGGCCAGCCGGGACGGCTGCCGCGGACGGCCGACGGGCTTCGCGCCTACGCGGCGGTCGTCTTGAGCGACGTGCCGCGCCAGGCGCTGGACCTCGCGCAGATGACGGCCGTCGAGCGCTACGTGGCCGACCTGGGCGGCGGACTCGTGGTGGCGGGCGGCGCGTCGATGTACGGTGTGGACGGCTACGCCGGCACGCCCATCGAGCGCGCGCTCCCGGCGACGTTCAGCATGAAGGACCGGCCCGACGAGTTCGCCATGGTCGTCGTGCTCGACAAGTCGTGGAGCATGGTGGGCGAGAAGATCGAGCTGGCCAAGGAGGCCGCGCGCGCGGCGCTCGACGTGCTGCCGGACCGCCACCGCCTCGGCGTGATCACGTTCAACGACGGCTTCGAGTGGGCGGTGCCGCTGCAGCCGGCCGCCAACCGCGTGGAGATCGCCAGGCGGATCCGCGCCATCGTGCCGAGCGGCCACACCAACCTCTTTCCCGCCGTCGAGGCCGCCTACAAGGCGCTCAAGGACACGCGCGCCGGCGTGAAGCACGTGTTCATCCTCTCGGACGGCCGCACGTACCCGGACGAGTACGAGACGCTCGTCAAGAAGATGGTCGCCGACAAGATCACCGTGTCGAGCGTGGCCGTGGGGGAGGAGGCCGACAAGGACCTGCTCGCGAACCTCGCCACCTGGGGGCGCGGCCGCGCGTACTCGGTGGACGACCCGGCCGACGTGCCGCAGATCTTCGTCAAGGAGACCGAGCGCGCGCTGCGCTCGACGTTCGTCGAGGCGCCGTTCCGGCCGACCGTCCGCAAGGACGTCGAGATGCTGCGCGGCGTGGACCTCGACACCGCGCCCGCGCTCGCCGGCTACGCGCGCATGCAGACGAAGGACACCGCGGAGGCCGTCCTCGTCACCGGCGAGGACCACGACCCGGTGCTCGCGCGCTGGCAGTACGGCCTCGGCCGCGCCGTCGTGTTCACGTCCGACGTCAAGGACCGGTGGGCGCGCAGCTGGATTGGCTGGAGCGGCTACGGCAAGTTCTGGACGCAGGTCGTGCGCGCCACCCTGCGGCGCGACGACCCCGACGGCACGCCGGGCACGCCCGCCGTGCGCGTGACGCGCGCCGGCGGCCGCGCCGTCGTGGACGTCAGCCTGCTGGCCGCGGACGGAACGCTGCGCAACGGCGCGGCGCTCCAGCTCGACGTGACCGCGCCGTCGGCCGGCCGCGCGACCGTTCCGGTGCCGCAGGTGGCGCCCGGGGCCTACCGCGCGGTCGTCCCGGCCGCCGAGCCCGGCACCTACACGCTCCGCCTGCGCGGCGCCGGCGGTGGCGCCGACGCCGTCGAGCGCCGCCTGGTCGTCCCTCGCGCCGACGAGCTGCGCCTGCGCCCGCCCGACACGGCGCTGCTGCAGCAGGTGAGCCGCGACACGGGCGGCGCGTTCGACCCGAAGCCGGCCGACGTGTTCGACGTGGGCCGCGACCGCGCGCCGACGTCCACGCCGCTCTGGCCGTACCTGGCGTCGCTCGCCGCCGTGCTGTGGCTGGCGGATTCTCGCGCTCAGGCGCGTGCGGCTGTTCGAACCGGTGTAGACGTCCGAACGTACGTGGGGGCCGGCTTCAGCCGGCCCGACGGGTGGCGCAGAGCTGACCGCCTCCGCTCTTCGAGCTATGGCGAGTCCGCCGTAGCCTTGGCGAAGGCGGAAGCCCTGCGCTACGTACACGAGGCCAGGATTCGCATGACTCGACGACTCGGATACCGCCTCCTCGCGCTGTCGGTTTCCGCGCTCGCGCTCGGCGCGGGCCCGGCGCCGCGCACCCGCATCGTGCTGCTCGGCACGGGCACGCCCAACGCGACGCCCGACCGCATGGGGCCCGCGACGGCCATCGTCGTGGGCGACACGCCGTACCTGGTGGACGCCGGCACGGGCGTCGTGCGCCGCGCGGCGGCCGCGGCCGAGGAGAAGGGCGTCACGGCCCTGCGGGCCTCGAACCTGGATCATCTGTTCGTCACCCACCTGCACTCGGACCACACCCTCGGCTACCCCGATCTGATCCTCACGCCGTGGGTGCTCGACCGCGACGTGCCGCTCCAGGCCTACGGCCCGCCCGGCCTCGCGGCGATGACCACGCACATCCTCGAGGCGTACCGGGAGGACATCGACATCCGCCTGCACGGCGGCGAGCCGATCAACGCGGAGGGCTACAAGGTCGACGTGCACGAGGTCTCGCCCGGCGTCGTGTACAAGGACGCCAACGTGACCGTCGAGGCGTTCGCCGTGCCCCACGGCGCGTGGCCGCACGCCTACGGCTACAAGTTCACCACGCCGGACGGCGTCATCGTCGTCTCGGGGGACACGGGGCCGTTCGACGGGATGGTGGACGTGGCGAAGGGCGCCGACGTGCTGATCCACGAGGTCTACTCGACCGACGGCTGGAAGAAGCGCGACGCGGCGTGGCAGAAGTACCACGCGGCGTACCACACGCCGGGCTGGAAGGTGGGCGAGATCGCGGCGCGGGCGGGCGTCCCCACGCTCATCCTCACGCACGAGCTGCGCTGGAGCGCGACGAAGGCGCAGCTTCTCGCCGAGGTGCGGAGCCGCTACAAGGGGCGGCTGATCTACGGCGACGACCTCGACGTGTTCGACCTGGCCGCCCTGAAGAAGAAGTGACGCCGCGCCGGCTCACTCCTGCCGCAGCACCCTGATGGGATCGATCCGCCCGGCCCGCCGGAGCGGCGCCCAGCTCGCGACGAGGGCGACCGCCGCGAGCGCGGCCGCGGCGCCGAGGAACGCGACCGGGTCGATAGGCGAGACCTGGAACAGCAGGCTTCGCACGAAGCGCGTCAGCACCGCCGCTGCGGCGAGGCCGGCCGCGACGCCCGCCAGCGTGACGGCCAGGCCGTCGCCGACGACGAGGCGCGTCACGTCGCGCGGCTGGGCGCCGAGCGCCAGACGCAGGCCGATCTCCCGCCGGCGCTGGCTGACGGTGTAGGCGAGCAGCCCATAAATGCCGAGCGCCGCCAGCAGGAACGCCATCGCGCCGAAGACGCCCACGAGCACGGCCGTGAAGCGCGGCTGCGCCACGGATCCCGCCGCGAGCGCCGCCAGCGTCGTCACGCGGCCGAGGGGCAGCGCCGGATCGACGGCGTGCACGGCGGCGCGCACCGCTGGCACGAGACCGAGGGGATCGCCGGACGCCCGCACCAGCACCTTCAGGTCGGCCTGCGGGAACTGCGCGATCGGCAGGTAGAAGGCCGGCTCGGCCGCGACGGCCGGCCCGAGGAACCGCACGTCGCCGACCACCCCGACGATCTCGTGCGGCTCGGGCGGCCCCGGCCGCGTGGGCGCCGGCACGATCATCCGCCGGCCGACGGGATCCGCGTCGGGGAAGTAGCGCCGCGCGAACGCCTCGTTCACCAGAACCACCCGCGGGTGCGCCTCGTCGTCGGCGGCGGTGAAGCCGCGTCCCCGGCGAATCGGGACGCGCACGGTGCGCAGGTAGCCGGCGCTGACGATCCGCTGCCAGGCGCCTCCCTCGTCCTTCAGGTCACGCCCGGGAATGGCGAAGGCGTCGCTCCACGTGGCCGAGAGCGGATCGTCGTACGCGAGCGCGGCGGACTCGACGCCGGGGAGCGCGCGCAGCCGATCCAGGAGCGCGCGCTGGGTCGTCGCCTGGACCTCCCGTGACGCGTCGCGCGGCAGGCTGAGCTCGGCGACGAGCACGCCCTCCGGATCGAAGCCCCCGTCCACGGCGGCGAGGCGCGCGAAGCTGCGGCCGAGCAGGCCGGCGCCGACGACGAGCACGCACGCGAGCGCGATCTCGACGGCGACCAGGACGCGGCGCGCCCGTCCCCGGCCACGCGACGCGGTGCCGCTTCGGCCCTCCTGCCGGAGCGCCTCCTGCATGTCGAGGCGCGAGGCGCCGAGCGCGGGCAGCGTGCCGAACACGAGCGCCGTGAGCGCCGAGACGCCGACCGCGAAGGCGAGCACCGGGCCGTTCACCGCGACGGCGTCGAGGCGCGGCACGCTGGCGGGCACCCACGAGACGAGCGCGTCGAGGCCAGCGGCGGCGGCCGCCGTGCCCAGGGCGCCGCCCGCGAGCGCGACGAGGACGCTCTCGACGAGCAGCCCGCGCGCGATCCGGGCGCGCGTCGCGCCGAGCGCCGCCTGCACCGCCAGGTCGCGGGCGCGGGCGCTCGCGCGCGCCAGCGACAGCGTCGCCAGGTTGGCGCAGCCGATCAGCAGGAGCATTCCCACGGCCGCGAGCAGCAGGACGAGCGCGGGGCGCACGGCGCCGGTCACCTCGTCGGCGAGCCGCGTGACCAGGACGCCCTCACCCTCGTAAGCCTTGGGATATGAAGCGGCCAGCCGCGCCGCCTCCGTGTCCATCGACGCCTGCGCCTGCCCGAGGCTCGTGCCGGCCTTCAGCCGCCCGACCACGCCGAACACGTGCGCCGTGCGGTTGCCGCCGAACGCGCCGAGCCGCATCGGCACCCAGGTACTGGCCGTAGCGCGGCTCGAGCGCGAGACCGCCCACCGTCGCCGGCCAGGTGGGATAGAGGCCGGGCGGCATGACGCCCACGATCTCGTACGGACGGCCGTCGAGGCGCACCGTTTGTCCGACGGCGTCCGCACGGCCGCCGAACCGGCGCTGCCACAATCCGTACGACAGCACGACGACGTTGGGGCCGCCCTCGCGCGCGTCGGACGCGGTGATGCCGCGGCCCGCGATCGGGACGACGCCGAGCGTGGGGAAGTAGCCGCCGTCCACCTGCGCGCCGAAGATCTGCTCCGGCTCGCCGTCGCCCGTGACCGTCAGCACCATCGCCCCGAACATCCCGAGGCTCTGGAAGGCGTCGCCCTGCGCGCGCCAGTCGGCGTAGCTGCCCGGCGGCACGCGCATGCGGTGGCCGGACGCCTGGCTGGTCTCCCAGATCGTCACGAGGCGGTCCGGCTGGGGGAACGCCAGCGGCCGCAGCACGACGCCGTCGACGATGGAGAAGATGGCGGCGGCGGCGCCGATGCCGAGGGCGAGCGTGAGCACGGCGACGGCCGTGAAGCCGGGGGCGGCCGCGAGCCCGCGGACCGCGTGACGCACGTCGCGCGCGAGGGCGTCGAGCGACGGGCCCCGCCGCCCGGAGCCGTCCTGGCGCGCGGGGACGGCCGCGCGCGCCGGGCGGCGCTCGCGCCAGGCGAGACGCACCAGCTCGCGGTACTCGCGCAGGGCGTAGGCGAGGGCGCCGATCCGGCCGCCGCGCGCACGCGCGTCCCGCGTCAGATCGGCGTGGGCCTGCGCCATCGCGGCGCCGTGCGCGCGCCGGAACGCGCGGGGGAGCAGGCGCAGCGCGAGACGGTAGAGGCGCGGCGCGGGCGTCATCGCCGTGGCCCCTCGCCGCCGGCCACCCGCGGCCGGAGCAGCTGCTCCCGGGCCTGCGCGGTCAGCCGCTCGAGGCGCGCCGCCTCGAGGCGCGCGACCTCGCGGCCGTACGCGGTCACGCGGTAGTAGCGGCGGCGCGCGTCGTCGAGCGCCGGGTCGGGCCGCTCGTCGAGCTCCTCGATCAGGCCCGCGGCGAGCAGCCGCTTGACGGCGTCGTACAGCGTGCTGGCGGTCAGGCGGACCTCGTCGCGCGTCCGCTGCCGGATGTCCTGGATGATGGCGTAGCCGTGCAGGTCCCGGTCGGCGAGCGACAGCAGGATCTGGAACACGGGGATGCTGAGGGGCAGGTGGTCCCCGGCGGGTCGGCGTTCGGTCGGCATGTGGCGTCCTCGGGTCCCCAATGGACCGGTCAACGATATACCGTTAGACGGTAGACGTGCCGGAGGGGTTGGCCGGCGGTCGAAATGGGGCGCCGGAGAGTCGGCGGCCCGGCCTGCCAGAAACCCGGCAAGGCGCCCACTGGCGGCCGCACCGGGTCGGCCTTCGCCGTGTAACGCTACCATTCCAAAGGACTTCTGGCCGGCGCGCGGCGGCTCGCAAATTGCACAGGCCGTGGCTGGCGGTCGAGGTCTGCGACCTGGGCTGCCCGGCGCGCCTTCAGGCGCGCCGCGCGCGAACGGAGCGGGGATCGTGGGGTCCCCGCGAGTGAGCGCGTAGGGGGGTCCGCAGGGGCGAAGCCCCCCGGAGTGAGAGATGCCCACGCCCTTCGTGCCGTTCTGGAGCCGCCTCAGCGTCCGCCTGACGGCCGTGATCATCGTCATCACGACGGGCACGATCGGCGCGTTCGCGTGGGCCGCGGCGCGCGCGCACGAGCGGCAGCTCCTCGATCAGGTCGAGCGGGGCGCGGCGCTCTTCAGCGAGACCATCAAGAGCAGCACGTACCACGACATGCTGACCGATCGCCGTGACGACGCCTATCTGATCATGGACACGATCGGGCGTCAGGAGGGCATCGAGAAGGTGCGCATCTTCAACAAGGAAGGGCGCATCACGTTCTCGACCGACCGGAGCGAGATCGGCACGCTCGTGGACAAGAAAGCCGAGTCCTGCTACGCGTGCCACGCCGCGAACCAGCCGCTGCAGCGGCTGACGATCACGTCGCGCCGCCGCACCTACCAGCGGGGCGACCACCAGGTGCTCGGCATGGTGACGCCCATCTACAACGAGCCGGGCTGCTCGAACGCGGGGTGCCACGTGCACCCGGCGTCGCAGTCGGTGCTGGGCGTGGTGGACATCGGGATGTCGCTGGCCGAGGTGGACGCGGCCATGGCGGGGCTGCGGCGGAACACGATCGGCCTCACGGTGCTCGCGGTGCTGGCGCTCGCGACGCTCGTGTGGTACTTCGAGCGGCGCTTCGTCGTGCAGCCGGTCAACGAGGTGGTGAACGGGACGCAGCGCATCGCGACCGGGGACCTGTCGACCCACCTGCGGGTGCGGCGGCTCGACGAGATCGGGCTGCTGGCCGAGTCGTTCAACAAGATGGCGGACTCGCTGGACGAGGCGCAGGACAAGCTGGGCCACGTCATGGAGAACCTCGAGCACCTGGTCGACGCGCGCACCGAGGAGCTGCGGCGCGCCCAGGCGCAGCTCGTGCAGTCGGAGAAGCTCTCGTCGCTCGGCCGGCTCGCGGCGTCGGTGGCGCACGAGATCAACAATCCGCTCTCGGGCATCCTGACCTACGCCAAGCTGCTGATCCGCATGCTCGAGTCGCGCGACTGCGACGCGAAGACGCAGACCAACGCGGTGCGCCAGCTCCGGCTCGTCGAGCGCGAAACCGAGCGTTGCACGGCCATCGTCCGGAGCCTGCTCGAGTTCGCGCGCCAGCGCCCGCTCGCGATCCAGGACGTGTCGGTGCAGGCGGTCATGGACGAGGCGCTGCAGCTGCTCGCGCACCAGACCGGCCTGCAGAACGTGCGGATCGAGAAGCGCTACGGCCCGGCGCCGCCGGTCCGCGGCGACGCGGGCCAGCTGCGGCAGGCGTTCCTGAACATCGCGCTGAACGCCTGCGACGCCATGCAACAGGGGGGCGTGCTGTCGGTCACGATCTGGCCGTCGAGCGACGGTGAGACGGTGCTCGTCGACATGGCCGATACCGGCGGGGGCATCCCGGCGGAGGTCCTGCCGAAGATCCTCGACCCGTTCTTCACGACGAAGGAAATGGGGACGGGGCTCGGCCTGTCGGTCGTCTACGGGATCGTCGAGCGGCACGGCGGCAAGCTCGACGTCCAGAGCCAGCCCGGGCACGGGACGACCGTGCGGATCCAGCTCGCCGGGGTGAAGGTGCAGGCCGGTGCGGCGATCACATGACGAAGAGGGAGCGCGCCACGCCGGCCATCTACTGCTGGTGGCTGGGCCTCGGGCCCTCCCCGGACGGCCTGCTGGAGGCCGTGCGGGGGCACGTGGAGCACGTCTTCGGGCTCGGCGCGGTGATCTGGGACGCGCCCGAGCGGCCGTCACACGCGTTCGACCCGCGCCGCGGCCAGCACTCGTCGACGCGCCTGCTCGAGTGGCTGCTCGAGCGCGGGCCGTCCGAGGCGCGCAAGCTGCTGGGCATCACGGACATGGATCTGTTCATCCCGATCCTGACCTTCGTCTTCGGCGAGGCGCAGCTCGCCGGCCGCGCCTCGATCGTGTCGGCGGCGCGGCTCGCGCCGGACGGCGTGGCCCGCGACGGCGACCGGCTGCTCGCCGCGCGGCTGGCCAAGGAGGCCGCCCA
The DNA here is from genome assembly GCA_963812185.1 of uncultured Acidobacteriota bacterium. Classification (GTDB taxonomy): domain Bacteria; phylum Acidobacteriota; class Vicinamibacteria; order Vicinamibacterales; family JAHECP01; genus JAHECP01. Next base: position 1,653,388 of record CAWEUE010000003.1, on the reverse strand, counting down.
CGAGGTGGGCCACAGCTTCGGCCTCGTGCACTGCGACGACCGCCGCTGCGTGATGTCCCGCTCGGCCAGCCTCATCGACGTCGACGTGAAGGGTGGCGGGCTCTGCCACGACTGCTGGACGCGATACCTCGATCTCAGGGATCAGCCTGGGGGCTGCGATGAATAAAGAGCGCACGCACATCCTCGTCGTCGACGACGAGGAGATTGTCCGGGAATCCCTCGCGGGCTGGCTCGCCGAGGACGGCTACCGCGTCGAGACCGTGCCCGACGGCCCGGCGGCGATCGAGAAGGTGCAGGCCGCCCGCTGGTCGATCCTCCTGGTCGACCTGAAGATGCCCGGCATGGACGGCCTGCAGGTGCTCGAGGAGGTCCGCCGCATCCAGCCCGAGACCGCCGTCGTGATCATGACCGCCTACGCCACCGTGGCCACGGCCGTCACCGCCATCCGCCTCGGCGCCTACGACTACCTCGTCAAGCCCTTCGAGCCCGAGGAAGTCAGCCTGATGATCCAGAAGATCGTGACCCAGCAGGCCCTGGTCCGCGAGACCGTGGTGCTGCGCAAGGTGCTCAAGCGCGAGCACCGGTTCCGCGACCTGGCGAGCAAGTCGCCGGCGATGCAGCAGATCTTCACGCTCGCGCGCGCGGCCGCCCGCAGCCCGTCCACCGTGCTCGTCCTCGGCGAGAGCGGCACGGGCAAGGAGGTGCTGGCGCGCGCCATCCACCTCGACAGCGCGCGCGGCGGCAGGCCCTTCGTGGCCGTGTCGTGCGCGGCGCTGCCCGACTCGCTGCTCGAGTCCGAGCTCTTCGGCCACGAGCGCGGCTCCTTCACCGGCGCGCTCACCCGCCGCATCGGCAAGTTCGAGGCGGCCGACGGCGGCACCCTGTTCCTCGACGAGATCGGCGACGTCAGCACCAAGCTCCAGCTCGACCTGCTGCGCGTGCTCGAGGACCGCCGCTTCTTCCGCGTGGGCGGCACCGAGGCCGTCTCGGTCGACGTCCGCATCATCGCCGCCACGAACCGCGACCTCCGGAAGGAGTCGGCCGAGGGGCGCTTCCGCGAGGACCTCTTCTACCGCCTCAACGTCGTGCCGATCGTCCTGCCGCCGCTGCGCGACCGACGCGAGGACATCCCGCTGCTCGTCGAGCAGCTGCTCGAGCAGCTCGGCGCCGAGCAGAACCGGCGGGTCGACGGCGTGTCCGCCGAGGCGATGGCGGGGCTCGTCTCCCACGACTGGCCCGGCAACATCCGGGAGCTGCGCAACGTGCTCGAGCGCGCGATCGTGGTCGCCGCCGGCGCCGTGCTCCAGGTGGGCGACCTCGGTCTGCCCGAGCGGCCGGCCGCCGGCCTCGACAATGTCGGCCCGCTCTCGCTCGAGGAGGTCGAGCGGCGCCACATCGCCAACGTGCTCCGCCACACCGACGGCAACGTCAGCCAGACGGCCCGCCTGCTCGGCATCGACCGCGTCACGCTCTACAACAAGATGCGGAAGTACAGCCTGAAGCGCCCGAACGAGGCCGCCGCCGACGCGGCCCGCGCCCCCCGATCTTGAATTGAAGTGGGGCTTCGCCCCACACCCCGGCTCGGTCGTTACGCGGGACCCTGATGCCCGCTCCACTCCCTCGCGGGCGGCGCCGTGCGCGGCCTGCCGTGCTCGCCCTTGGACGCGAAAGCACGGCTCGAGGCGTTGCACTTCTCAACGGTCCGCTGAGGAATGCAACGCTCGCCGTCAGGCCCCGTCTTTCCTGCCTCGTTTCGCCCCCAGCCGCGCCACACGGCAAAGTCCGTTGTGTTTCTCAACGTACGGCGCTTTTCGGGCATCTGCCACAACCCGACTCGTAACTTGTAACTCATTATTGCTATGTAAGTTACAGGCTTCAACCTGGGGGAGTAGAGGGCCCCTGATGGCCCCGGCCTTGCCTTACAGGAGGCTGGAGGGTCCCGATGTCCTGTCCCTACCTGAAAGAAGTCGTGATGCTCTTCTGCAGTGGGTACCCGGTGAGGAAGATGGTTCCGCTCGACCGGATCGTGAGCGCGAGCCCCTGCCTGACCCACGACTTCGAGCACTGCCCGCTCTACTGCGAGCTGCTGGCGCGGATCGACAAGTGCGCCTGCGGCGACGTTCCGGCGGCGGGCAAGGCCGAGCCAACGCCCTGCTTCAAGGAGGTGCGGCGATGATTCTCGCATTTGCTCTGTCGATTGTCGGGCTGGTGCTGTACGGGTTCCTGTCGCTCGCGCGCGCCGAGTGATCCGGCGCGGCGGGCGCGGCGGAGTGTCTCGTCGGGCGCGGCGAAAGCCGGCGCCCGCGCTCCGGGGCGGCGAGCGCGGTGCGAACTGCGCCGCACGAGGATACGGCGATGGATCTGAGCAGACGGACGTTCTTCAAGGTGGCCGGCGTGACCGGGGCCACCGCCCTCGCGGGCGGGCGGCTCGAAGCGTCGCCGCAGGAGGTGCCTGGGGCGGACGCGGCGGCCATGCTGGTCGACACGACCCGCTGCGTGGGCTGCCGCGCCTGCGAGGCGGCGTGCGCCGAGGCCAACGGCCTGGGGCCGCCGGTTGCGGCGCCGGCGGCGGGCACGCGCGCCACCGACACGGATCACTTCACGGTGGTGAGCGAGTACGCGCCCGCGGCGGACGGCACGCTGCGCTTCGTGAAGCGGCAGTGCAACCACTGCCTCGAGCCGGGCTGCGCGTCGGCGTGCCCGGTCAAGGCGATCGAGAAGACGGCGGCCGGTCCCGTCGTCTACCACAAGGACCGCTGCATGGGCTGCCGCTACTGCATGATGGCGTGCCCGTTCGAGGTTCCGAAGTACCAGTACGAGAAAGCGGTGCCCTACGTGCGCAAGTGCGAGTTCTGCGCCGAGCGGCAGGCCCAGGGCCTGGCGCCGGCGTGCGCGAGCGTCTGCCCGAGCGGCGCGCTCACGTTCGGCTCGCGCAAGGACCTCATCGAGGAGGCCCGGCTGCGCATCTACCAGCACCCCGACCGCTACGTGCACCACGTCTACGGCGAGCACGAGGTGGGCGGGCTGAGCTGGCTCTACCTGAGCGACGTCCCGTTCGATCGGATCGGCATGCGGACCGACCTGGGCCTGCACGGGTTCGCCGAGATGACGCAGGCGTCGCTGGCGGCGGTGCCGTTCGTGATCACGCTGTGGCCGCCGTTGCTCATGGCGCTCTACACGTTCGCCAAGCGGCGCGAGGACGCGGGCGCCGGGGAGGCCGACCATGAGTGACACGACCACCCGCGCGGCCGCGATCCGTCCGTGGATGACCGAGAAGATCTTCCTCGGGCTCGCGTGGCCCGACTACCTGCGCTCGCTGCTGACGCCGTTCAACGCCGTCGCGGCGATCATCGTCGCGGCGGGGCTGCCCGTCATCGTCTACCGGTTCCTGTTCGGGCTCGGCGCGGTGACCAACCTCAGCCAGACGAGCCCCTGGGGCCTGTGGATCGGCCTGGACATGATGAGCGGCGTGGCGCTGGCCGCCGGCGGCTACACGATCGCCGGCGCCGTCTACGTGCTCGGCCTGCGGGAGTACCGGCCGATCCTGCGCGCGGCCGTCCTGACGGGCTTCCTCGGCTACGTGTTCGCCGTGTTCGGGCTGCTCGTGGACCTCGGCCAGCCCTGGCGCATCGCGTACCCGATCTTCTACTCCGCCGGCCCCACGTCGGTGATGTACGAGGTGGGCTGGTGCGTGGCGCTCTACACTACGGTCCTGGCGATCGAGTTCCTGCCGCCGGTGTTCGAGTGGCTCGGGCTCCGGCAGCTGCGCGCGCGCGCGGTGCAGATCACGATCGGGGCCGTCGTGCTCGGCATCGTGCTCTCGACGCTGCACCAGTCGTCGCTCGGCGCGCTGTTCCTGCTGACGCCGACCAAGCTGCACCCGCTCTGGTACTCGTCCTTCATCCCGCTCTATTTCTTCGTCTCGAGCATCGCCGCCGGCCTGGGGATGGTCGTGCTCGAGAGCGCGATGTCCCACCGGCTGTTTCGCGACCGGCTGGATCCGCGGCGGCACGTCGACCTCGACGCGCTCACGCTGGGGCTCTCGCGCGGCGCTTCGGTGGTGCTGTTCACCTACGTCTTCCTGAAGCTGCAGGGGCTGGCCGACAGCGGCGACTGGACCTACCTCAGGTCCGGCTGGGGCGCGTGGTACGCGCTCGAGGTCGGTGGTCTGGCGCTCGTGCCCTGCTTCCTGTTCGCGCACGCCGCGCGCACGGCCCACGTGCGCCTGGCGCGGATCGCGGCCGGGCTGACCGTCGCCGGGGTCGTGCTGAACCGCCTGAACGTCTCGATCTTCGCCATGAACTGGCAGGCGCCCGTGCGCTACGTGCCGAGCGCCATGGAGGTCCTGACCTCGCTCTGCATCATCACGCTCGGCGTGCTGACGTTCAGGTGGATCGTCAACCGGATGCCCGTGCTGGCGGAGCATCCCGACTATCCCGACGTCCACTGAGGCCGGAGGCCGCCATGATTCCGCACGGCATTCTCACGCTCTACTCCGCGAAGCCGGTCGAGTACGTCATCGCCGCGCTCTTCCTGCTCCTGTTCGTGCCGTTCTGGCGCTACGTGCAGGGCGGGCGGCGGGTGCGGGCGGCGGCCGGCGTCCGGCGGCGCGCGGCGCCCGTGTCGGGCTGGTTCGACACGCCGCCGTCGCTCTACTACCACCCCGGCCACGCGTGGGCGCGCCTCGAGGCCGACGGCCTCCTGACGCTCGGCGTGGACGACTTCGGCCACAAGCTCGTGGGCGCGCTCGCCGGCGTGCGCCTCCCGGCGCCGGGCGCCGCGCTCGCGCAGGGCGAGCCCGGCTGGACGCTCGTCGCCGGCGGCGCCACGATCGACGTCCTGTCGCCGGTCGACGGCGTCGTCGAGGCGGTCAACCCCGCCGCGTGCGAGCCGGGCCGCGCCATCGAGGACGCCTACGGCCGCGGGTGGCTCGTGAAGGTGAGGCCGACGCGGCTCGCCGCCAACCTGAAGAGCCTGCTCACCGGCGCGTTCGCCGAGGCGTGGAGCGAGGCGACGGCCACCCAGCTGCGCGGCCGGCTGCGGCCCGCCATGGGCGTTGTCTACGAGGACGGCGGCGTGCCGGTGCACGGCCTCGCGCCCGCCCTGCAGCCCGACGGGTGGGACGACCTGGCGCGGGAATTCCTGCTCACGCAGCGGGAGCGGTGATCGGCGACGACAACCGGGCGGCCCGCGCGGCCGCCCTCGAGTCCATGAGGGATGAGGCGATGCGCACCATTCCACGGTTCGTGAGGTTCGGCGGTCTGGTCGGGCTAGCGCTCTGGGGCGCCGTCGCGCTCGGCGCGGCGCAGTCGCTCCCCCGGCTGCCGAAGGACTTCGTCTTCGCGGCGGCGGACGGTCCGGGGCCGGTGACCTTCAGCCACGAGATCCACGTCGCCGTGCAGGGGCGGCCCGACTGCGTCACGTGCCACCCGAAGCTGTTCAAGACGCTCGCGCCGGGACGGACGGCCGACGGCCGGCCGATCACCCACGCGGACATGGAGCAGAAGCGTCAGTGCGGCGCCTGCCACGACGGCCAGCACGCGACCGGCCTCGACGATTGCGCGCACTGTCACCGGAGCCAGTGAGGAAGGATGTCATGACACCGCTCATCGATTTCCTCGGCACGCTCGGCGTCTTCGTCGTCGGGCTCGGCCTGCGCCTGATGGCGTTCGTCGCCATCATCGCGCTCCTGTCGCTGCCCATCCTGCTGCTGATTGGCGGGCTGGAGGGGCTGGCCTCGCTGCGGCGGCGCCTGCTCGGCGTGACGCGCGTCGGCCGGATGTCGTGGCGGCCGGGTCTCCACTACGCGCCGGGCCACACCTGGCTCGCGCCGGCGCGCAGCCGCGGCCTGACGATCGGCCTCGACGACCTGGCGCAGCGGCTCCTGCCGTCGCCGGCCCGCGTGACGCTGCCGCGCGTCGGCGCGGCGGTGCGCCGCGGCGAGCCGGTCGGCACCATCCGCGCCGACGGGCAGGAGACGTGGATCCCCTCGCCGGTGACCGGGGTCGTCACCGCGGTGAACCGGGCGATCGCGCGCGACCCGTCGCTGCTGCACCGCGACCCCTACGTGCGCGGCTGGCTGTTCCGGGTGACGCCGTCCGACGCCGGCCACGAGGACCTGCCGAAGGGCGAGGCGGCGCGGCGCTGGTTCATGAGCGAGACGGCGCGCTTCGAGCGCGCGGTCGAGCACGAGCTCGGCTTCGCCGCCGCCGACGGCGGTGAGCTGCTGTTCCCCGTGCACGCGCTGCTCGAGAAGGGGCAGTGGCAGCGGCTGACCGACAGCTTCCTCCACGCCGCGTGACGCACGTCCTCGCGAGACGTCTGGCCCGTCGTCGGGGCGACCCGGCGGGTCGCCCCTGCCCGTGGCCGCGCGCGGCGTGGCGCATGCGTCCGCCGACGGCTCAGGAGGCGCCGCGCATCCGCTCGGGCATCTCGACCGCCACGACCTCGCCGCGCGCGCAGACGACGCCGTCGGCCGAGAGCGTGGCGCCCACGACGACCTTGCGTCCCGCCACGGACTTGATCGTGCCGCGGACCTCGAGCAGGACGCCGAGCGGCGTCGGGCGCAGGAAGTCGACGTGCAGCGACGCCGTGACGAAGCGGTACGGCGGCTCGCTGCCCATCTCGCGGCCGGCCGCCCGGTAGGCCGCGGCCGCCGCCGTGCCCGTGCCGTGGCAGTCGATGAGCGACGCGATCAGCCCGCCGTACACGTAGCCGGGGATCGCGGTGTGGGAGGGGCGCGGCACGTAGCGGGTGACCGTCTCCTCGCCGTCCCAGTAGGTCTTGATCTGCAGGCCGTGCTCGTTCAGCCGGCCGCACCCGTAGCACTGGCTCAGGTCGTCGGGGTAGTAGTCCTGGAACGCGGGTCGGTCCAGCGTGACCGCGCCCGGAACGGCGCCGTCGCTCATGGCTTCGCCCCGCGCGCGAGCGGGATGAGGCAGAGGAATCGCAGGACGTCGCTGCCCGCGTTGACGAACTGGTGCGTCTCGTCCGGCATGACGATCGCCGTGTCGCCCGGCCCGAGCGGGTGCGCCTCGCCGCCGCCCTCCAGGAGGTTGGCCCGGCCGCTCAGGACGAAGACCTCGTGCTCGTAGGGGTGGGCGTGGTGCGGCGTCGACGCGCCCGGCTGCACCTCGATCAGCCGCAGCGCGAAGTTCGGCGCTCCGTCCTTCTCGGCCCACAGCCATCGAATCGACGCGCCCGGCGATCCGCTGACGGGCTCGGCCGGGACGGTTTCGGCTCTCTTGACCTGCATGGTCGTTCCTTCCTCCCTTGCGTCGGGTGGCACAGGTCTCAGACCCGCGCCACTGCATTGTAGAATACCTCGTCATCGGCTCGCCTGGCAGGCGGGGAGCACCGGTCATGGACTCCGACACGTTCACCTTCAGGCGCATCGGCACGATTCACACGCCGTTCCGCGAGGCCGCCGGCACGCCCATCCAGCCGGTGTTCGGCGCCGGCGTCGAGGGCGTGGTCGAGGTGGACGCGGACCTCGCGCCGGGCCTCGACGACCTCGACGGCTTCGAGCGCGTGTGGCTCGTCTACGCGCTCGACCGCGCGGGGCCCTGCGCCCTCTCGGTGGTGCCCTACCGCGACGTCGTCCCGCGTGGTGTCTTCGCCACCCGCGCGCCCAGCCGCCCGAACGGCATCGGCCTGTCCGTCGTCCGGCTGATCGCGCGCGAGGGCGCGCGGCTGCGCGTGGCCGACCTCGACGTGCTCGACGGCACGCCGCTGCTCGACATCAAGCCCTACGTGCCGTCCGTCGACGCCTTCCCCGGCTCGCGCGACGGGTGGTTCGGGGCCGGCGCGAGCGCGCGCGAGCGGGCCGACGGCCGGTTCCACGGAGAGGAACCTTGATCCCGGAGCTCACGCGAGTTGCCATCGGCCCGCTCGCGTAGCGCAGGGCTTTAGCCCTGCGTTGTGCGGGCCTCGCAGGCCTGAAGGCCTGCACTACTCCTGCCTCGGCTCTTGGCAGCCCGCCCCGCCCGGGCTATCCTCTGGTGGCCTGCCCGGGGGCTCTCCCCGGCGGCCTTCGGTCGGGAAAGGAGCACTCCTTGCGTCTCGCGACTTGGTTCCGTGGTGTGTTCGCGTCCCTCCGCCGGCCGGTTGCGGCGGCGGGCGCGCTGGCGGCGGCGCTCGCCCTGATCGCCGCGACGTCGGCCGCGACGCGCCCCGGCACGCGCGAGGCCGGTGGGCTGCGCTTCGAGATCGCCTTCGCCCCCGGCGCGCGGCCGGAGGCGGTGACGGGCCGCGTGTACGTGGCCATCAGCCGCGACGACCGGCGGCCGCCCATCCAGGAGGCCGGGCCGACCGGCGTGCCGCTCTTCGGCGCGGACGTCGAGGGCCTCGCGCCGGGCCGGACCGCGGTGATCGACGCGTCCACCTTCGGCCATCCGCTCCAGAGCCTGCGGGACCTGCCGGCCGGCGACTACTGGGTGCAGGCGTTCGTGAACGTCTACACGCGGTTTCCGCGCGCCGACGGCCACACGGTCTGGCTGCACATGGACCAGTGGGAGGGGCAGGACTGGCGCCGCTCGCCGGGCAACCTGTACTCGACGCCGGTGAAGGTGCACCTCGACCCGCGGCAGGAGACGCCCGTGCGGCTCGTGTGCGATCAGGTCATCCCGCCGATCGAGCCGCCGCCCGACACCCAGTACGTGAAGCGCTTCAGGATCAAGAGCGAGATCCTCTCGAAGTGGTGGGGCCAGCCGATCTACCTCGGCGCGACCGTGCTCCTGCCGCGCGGCTACGACGAGCACCCGGACGTCCGCTACCCGGTGAACTACATCCAGGGGCACTTCTCGACGGCGGCGCCGGACCGGTTCGGCGGCGGCGGCGACTTCGATCGCCTCTGGCTCGCCGATGCGACCCCGCGCTTCATCTACGTCACGCTCCAGCACCCGTCGCCCTACTACGACGACTCGTACGGCGTGAACTCCGAGAACAACGGGCCGTACGGCGACGCCATCATGCAGGAGCTGATTCCGGAGGTGGAGCGCCGCTTCCGCGTCATCCGCGAGCCGTGGGCGCGGCTGCTCTCGGGGGGATCCACGGGCGGCTGGATCGCGCTCGCGCACCAGATCTTCTACCCGGACTTCTACGGCGGCACGTGGGCGAGCTGCCCCGACTCGGTGGACTTTCGCGCGCACCAGATCGTCGACGTCTACGGCGACGACAACGCGTACTGGATCGACATGGGCTGGACGAAGGTCGAGCGGCCCGACACGCGGCGGCCCGACGGCACCGTCCGCTCGATGATGAAGGACGAGAACTGGTACGAGCTCGTCGCCGGGGACCACTCACGATCGGGCGGCCAGTGGGACATCTGGGAGGCGACGTTCGGGCCGGTGGGCGCCGACGGCTACCCGGAGCGCATCTGGGACAAGCGCGGCGGCGGGATCGACCACGAGGTGGCCGCCTACTGGAGGCGGTACTACGACCTGCGGAACATCCTCCAGTCGAAGTGGGCAACGCTCGGCCCGAAGCTCGCCGGGAAGCTGCACATCTACATCGGGGACATGGACTCGTACTACCTGAACAACGCCGTGCACTTGCTGGACGGGTTCCTGGAGCAGACGACCGACCCGCCCTACGGCGGGGAAGTGGTGTTCCAGCCGCTCGCGCCGCACTGCTGGGGGCCGAAGCCGGACGACCTCATCCAGAAGATGGACGCCTATCTCCGCCGCACCGCGCCGTCGGGCGCGAACCTGGCGGCCTGGCACTACTGACGGCATGAGCCACCGCTCGTTCTCCCTCGCGGAGATCTGTCAGACCGCCGACCGCGTCGCCGACGTGGGGCTGCTGGGGCGGGTGTGGCCGTCGGCGGGCGCGCGGCGCGTCGAGCGCGCCGTGCGGCACTTCACGCACCTCGTCTACGCCATCGACGAGCGGGTGCTGCGCCACTGGTCGCCGAGCGAGCGCCACGCCGCCCAGGGCGCCGTGCAGACGGCCATCGCCAACGTCGAGGCCTACCTCGCCCGGCCGGCGTCCCGCCGCGCGCCGCGCGTCGCGCAGCGCCTGGTCGAGCGCGTCTACAAGCTGAACGCCGCCGTCGAGGGCTTGTCGACGGGGCTCGCCGCGGACCCCGAGCGGCGCCCCTTCGGCTGGGAGGAGCGGCGCCGCCCCTGACGCACGGTCACCACAAAGGCGCAAAGGCTGCCTTCGCGCCGGAAGGCACGAAGGCTGTCACGCGGCATTCCGTGTTCGCCCGCGCGCGTGTCGGCGCCGCCACGCCGCAGGCGGCAGGTCGCCGGCCTCGGTCTTCGTGCCATCGTGGTGGACGTGGGGTACGGTCGCAGCGTGACGGTCTTCCTTCGTGTTCCTCGTGCCCTTCGTCGTGAGCCCTGACGTGATCGCAAATGCCGCGCGAGCGTCACAGGGTCTTCATGAACCGGGCGACGCCGTCCATCACCATCTGCACGGCCACGGCGACGAGCACCATGCCCATGAGGCGCTCCATGGCGACGAGGCCGCGGTCGCCGAGGAAGCGGCGGAGCCGGCTGGCGACGAAGATGATGACCGCCGCCGCGGACCACGCCAGGACGACCGCCGCCAGCCACTCGAGCCGCCGCGCCGGCTCGCGGCTCGTGATGAAGAGCACCGCCGCGAGCGCCGAGGGCCCCGCGACGTAGGGGATGGCCAGCGGCACGATGAAGGGCTCGCCGGCGAGCGCGGCTTCCACGTGCGAGGCGGTGGGGAAGACCATGCGCAGCGCGATCAGGAACAGGATGATGCCGCCGCCGATGGTCAGCGACGGGTCGGAGATCTGCATGGCGCGCAGCAGCCCGGGCCCCATGAAGAGGAACGCCACCAGCACGCCCAGCGCGATCAGCAGCTCGCGCACGATCACGCGCGAGTGGCGCGCCGGGTCGACCGTCTTCAGCGCCGACAGGAAGAACGGGATGTTGCCGAACGGGTCGATCACGAGGAAGAGCAGGATCGAGGCCGAGAGGATCGTCATGCCGCGCTCCTCCGACGGCTAGAACGTGCGCCGGCGGCTCGGGTGGCCCGGCCGGCGGCGGCGGCGTCCGCCCGGCGTCGCGCCCGAAGGGGCGGGCTCGGGCTTGGGCCCGCCCTGCCGCACGCGCTCGGCCGCGGCCCGGCGGGCGGCGTTCACCTTCGCCCGCGCGCGCTCGACGGCCTTCTGCGCGCGGATGGCCGCGATGCGCTCGGCTCGCGGCACCTCGAGCCGCGCGCTGTCGCGCGCGCGGTAGTCGAAGTCCGGCACGGTCACCCGCGGCAGCGTCCGGCCGATGGCCTTCTCGATCGCCCGCAGGTCGCCTTCCTCCTCCGGCGCCATGAACGTGAAGGCGTCCCCCGTCAGCTCGGCGCGCGCCGTGCGGCCGACGCGGTGGATGTAGTCCTCCGGCGCCGCCGGCACGTCGAAGTTCACGACGTGGCCGAGCGCCTCCACGTCGATGCCCCGCGCGGCGATGTTGGTGGCCACGAGCACGCGGGACGCGCCGCCCTTGAAGGCGGCCAGGGCCGCCGTCCGCTGCGGCTGGGAGCGGTTGCCGTGGATCCGGTCCGCCTTGACGCCTTGCTGGACGAGGTGCCGCGCCAGGCGCTCCGCGCGGTGCTTGGTCCGCGTGAACACGAGCGCGTCCTCGATCTCGCCGCGTTCCAGCAGCGTGACGAGCAGCGCCGGTTTGAGCGCCTGCGGCACCGGGTAGACCGCCTGCCGGATGCCCGCGGCCGGCGACGACGGCCGCCCGAGGTTCACCGTGACGGGGTCGCGCAGCATCTCGCGCGTGAGCTCGACGATCGGCGCGGGCATGGTGGCGCTGAAGAACAGCGTCTGCCGGCGCGCCGGGACGTGGCGCAGCACCTTGCGGATCTCGGGCAGGAAGCCCATGTCCAGCATGCGATCCGCCTCGTCCAGCACCAGGAACTCCAGGCCCCCCAGCTTCGCGTACGACGACCGGAAGTGATCGAGCAGGCGGCCGGGCGTCCCGACGATGACGTCCACGCCCGCGCGGAAGGCGTGCTCCTGCGGTCCCATGCCGACGCCGCCGAAGACGGCGGCGGCCGTGACCGGCGTGTGCACGGCCAGGCCGCGCAGATCTTCCAGGATCTGCGCCGCCAGCTCGCGCGTCGGCGTGATCACCAGCGCGCGCGTCGTGCCGCGCGGCTTCCCGAGCAGCTTGTGGAGGATCGGCAGCAGGAACGCCGCGGTCTTGCCGCTGCCGGTCATGGCGCTCGCGAGCACGTCGCGGCCGGCGAGCGCGGGAGGGATGGCGTCGGCCTGGATGGGCGTGGGCCGGGCGAAGCCCAGCTCCTTCAAGCCCTGCAGCAGGCTGGAATGCAGGTGCAGCGAGGTGAACGGCACGAAGCATCGTAGCACGGACGCCGGTGGTCACGCGGTCGCGGATCGCACCTCGTCGAGCACGCGCGAAACGGCGTCCCGCACCGCGGCGTTCACCGCCGGGCTGAGGGCGGCGCCCGCATCGACGCACCCCGCCTCGATGCCGAACACGACGACGCGCGGCGGCAGGCGTCCCAGCGCGCGGGCGAGCTCGATGACCTCCGCCACGCCGAACGCGTGCGACGACGTGACGCGGAACGCGCGGGCGGGCAGGGGCACCCACGTCGCCTCGAACCGCCGGAGCGTGCCGGGGGCGGCGCCCGACGTCATCGCGTCCACGACGACCACGGCCGACGCGCCCCGCCAGGCGTCCAGCAGCGACGTCAGGTCGGTCCCGGCCTCGACGACCGACACGCCCGGTCCGATCCGTCCCGCCAGGTGGCGCACCACGGCCAGCCCCGCCGCGTCGTCGCCGCGGTCGTCGTTGCCGACGCCCACGACGAGGATGCGCCCGTGCGGGCCCGCGTCAGCCGTGGGCCGTGGGGCGTCAGCCATCGGTCGTCAGTCTCGCTCCACCGTCAGATCGAGGAAATGCGTGGCGCACGAGATGCAGGGGTCGTAGTTCCTGACCGTCTGCTCGCAGCGCAGCGTCAGCTCCGGCTGCGGCAGGTCGAGGTGCTGCTCGACGAACACCTGCAGGTCGTGTTCGACGCTCTTCTGGTTCTGCGCGGTCGGGGGGACGATGCGCGCCTCGAGGATCGAGCCGCGCTCGTCGAGCGTGTAGCGGTGGTACAGCAGTCCGCGCGGCGCCTCCGTGCAGGCCGCGCCGGTGGCCGCGCGCGGCGTCGCCTGGACGAACGGGCGCTCGGGCGGCGTGTAGCCCTCGATGATCCGGATCGCCTCGTCGCACGCGAACAGCAGCTCGACCGCGCGCACGACGATGCCCTGGAACGGGTTGCGGCAGACCGGCCCGAGCCCGGCGGCGCGCGCCGCCTCGCGCGCGATCTCGGGGAGGCGGTCGAAGTTGAGGCTGTAGCGCGCCAGCGGGCCCACCAGGTACGCGCCGCGGGCGCGCAGCCGGCCCTGCAGCGCGTTGGAGTGCTCGACGTGGTCCTCGGCGACGTGCGTCTCGAACTCCGCCGCCTCGATGTCGAGGCCGGCGCTCGACACCACGCGGCCCTCGTTGAGCGGGTACTCGTCGGGGTGGCGCAGCGAGACGAACTCGTAGGGCTGCTCGAAGTCCGGCATGGGCAGCTTCGACGTCCAGCGCACGGCCGAGGCCGCGATCTCGCGCGCGCGCGCGAGGCGGTCCACCAAGGGGGTCAGCTGGCGCCGGTCCGGCGACCGGTAGAAGCCGCCGATGCGCACGTTGACCGGGTGGATCTCGCGCCCCCCCAGCGTGGTCATGAGATCGTTGCCGACCTTCTTGATCTCGAGCGCCTGCTGCACGAGGGCGCCGTGGTCCTTCGCCATGCCGATGACGTCCTCGTAGCCGAGGAAATCGGGCGCGTGCAGCATGAAGATGTGGAGCGCGTGGCTCTCGATCCACTCGCCGCAGTAGAGCAGGCGGCGCAGGGCGCGGACCTCTGGCGCGATGGTGACGCCGAGGGCGCTCTCGAGCGCGTGCACCGAGCTCATCTGGTAGGCGACCGGGCAGATGCCGCAGATGCGCGCCGTGAGGTCCGGCGCCTCGGCGTAATCGCGGCCGCGCAGGAACGCCTCGAAGAGGCGCGGCGGCTCGAAGATGTTCAGGCGCACGTCGGTCACCTTGCCGCGGGCGACCTTGACGAGCAGGCCCCCTTCGCCCTCGACGCGCGCGAGCGCGCCGACCTTCAGCGTGCGGGTCTTGGCGGTCATGGCTGGCGGTCCTTTCGCGCGGCCGCCGTGTCGGCGGCCGCCCGGAACGGCTCGGCCCAGGCGTTGAAGGTCCTGAGCGCGCGCGCCTGCGCGTCCGGCGGGACGCCGAGCGCGGTCCATTGCTCGCCGAGCGACGCGGTGTTGGGCGTCTCCATGGGGCCGAAGCAGCCGTAGCAGCCGCGGGCGAACGCGGGGCAGATGGCCCCGCAGCCCGCGTGGGTGATCGGGCCGAGGCAGGGCGTGCCCTGCGCGACCATCACGCAGACCGCGCCGCGGCGCTTGCATTCGATGCAGACGCTGTGCTCGGGGAACGACGGCCGCCGGCCCGCCAGCAGCGCGCTCAGCAGCTCGAGCAGCTGGCGCTTGTTGATCGGGCAGCCCCGCAGCTCGAAGTCCACCGGCACGTAGTGCGCGATGGGGAGCGATCGGTCGAGCGTCTCGATGTAGTCGGGCCGCGCGTAGACGGCCCCGACCATCTCGTGCACGTCCTTGAAGTTCCGCAGCGCCTGGATGCCGCCGGCCGTGGCGCAGGCGCCGATCGTGACGAGCCGCTTCGACGACTTGCGGATCGTCGCGATGCGGCGGATGTCGTCGAGGGTCGTGATCGATCCCTCGACGAGGGACACGTCGTACGGGCCGCGCAGGGTGGCGCGCGTGGCTTCGGGAAAGTACGCGATGTCCACGGCGCCGACCACGTCGAGCAGCTCGTCCTCGCAGTCGAGCAGGCTCAACTGACAGCCGTCGCACGAGGCGAACTTCCAGACCGCCAGCTTGGGTTTGCGTGGGGCTGCCATCACATCTCCCGCACGGTCAGGAACGGCCTCACACGCGGCAGGTCGAAGACCGGGCCGTCCTTGCACACGAAATAGGGACCGATCTGGCAGTGGCCGCACAGGCCCACCGCGCACTTCATGTTGCGCTCCATCGACACGTAGATCTGGCGGCCGGCCATGCCGCGGCCCTGCAGCCCGATGGCCACGAACCGCATCATCACCTCGGGGCCGCAGACGAACGCCACGGCGTGCTCCGCGTCGACCGGCGCGTGCGCGATGAGCGTGCCGACCGTGCCGACGTTGCCGCGCCAGGTGCGGTCGGCCGTGTCCACCGTGACGCGGATCTCGGCGTCGAGCCGCGACCGCCAGTGCTCGAGGTCGCGCGTGTAGAGCAGATCGGCGGGCGTGCGGGCGCCGTAGAGCAGCACCACGCGGCCGTAGCGCGCGCGCTGCGCCAGGACCTGGTGCAGGATCGGCCGCACCGGCGCGATGCCGATGCCGCCCGCCACGACCAGGACGTCCAGGCCCGCGGCTTCGTCCACGGGCCACGACGTGCCGAACGGCCCGCGCACGCCGACCACGTCGCCCTTGCGCATCGCGCACAGCGCGCGCGTCACCGCGCCGACCGACCGGACCGTGTGGACCAGCGTCGCCGGGCGGGCCGGGTCGCCGCTGATCGAGATGGGC
Source organism: uncultured Acidobacteriota bacterium (assembly GCA_963812185.1). Lineage (GTDB taxonomy): Bacteria > Acidobacteriota > Vicinamibacteria > Vicinamibacterales > JAHECP01 > JAHECP01. The sequence goes on along the minus strand of CAWEUE010000003.1, from coordinate 1,637,767 downwards.
ACCTCGCCCACCCCGAAGACGTAGAGCATGTTGAACTGCCCGGGCGCGAACGCGAGGCCCGGGCCGCCGCCGGCGGGCACCAGCTCCAGGGTGAAGGTGTCCCGCGTCTCGCGGCGCAGGCTGGTCACGCGGAAGCTCGCCGGCACGAGCCCGGCGGGCGGTCCCGCCGCCGGATGCTGGAGGGACGCCCGTGCCCCGCGGGTCATCGCAGACTCGGCCATGACTCCTCCTACCGGCGCTCGACGGTGCCGTACACGTCGAGCAGCTGCAGCCGCGCCACCTCGAGACGGCTCGCCACGACCTGCGCGAAGCGCTTCATGAAGTCGTAGCCGAGCTTCGGGTCGTGCTCGCACTTGGTGCGCAGACACACGCCGTCGAACGCCACGGCGCGGGTGAGCTCCACGGCCCGCGCGTCGAAGACCCACTTGTAGGGCGGAAAGATCCACGACCAGCCGAAGACCTCGCCCTCGTCGAGCGTCTGCAGCGTCACCGGGCCGCGGCCCGGCACGAAGATCTCCAGCGCCACCTTGCCGTGCCGGATGGCGTAGAACTCGTTCGCCTCCTGGCCCTCCCGGTGGATGTAGCGGCCCGGCTCGAACTGCACGTTGCGCCCGCACCCCGCGATGAACTCGAGGTAGCCGGGCGCCATCCCTTCGAAGAAGCGATGTTCGGCAAGCAGGACGTCAATCGTTTTCATCGGCGTGTCTCCTGCGCGACGGGATCTTCATCGCCGCGGATGCGCGCGGCTTCTTCCGTGATGTCGATGCCGGCCGGGCACCAGGTGATGCAGCGGCCGCAGCCGACGCAGCCGCTCGTGCCGAACTGGTCCAGCCAGCCGGCCAGCTTGTGCGTGAGCCACTGCCGGTAGCGGGACCGTCCGGTCGCTCGCATGAACCCGCCGTGGATGTAAGAGTGCTCGCGCGAGAAGCACGAGTCCCACTTCTTCCAGCGCTCGGACGTGCCGTCGCCGAGGCGCGTGCGGTCCTCGGTCAGCGAGCAGAAGCACGTCGGGCAGACGAGGGTGCAGTTGCCGCACATCAGGCACCGCGCCGCCACGTCGTCCCACGCCTCGTGGTCGAGGTTGTCGTAGAGACGATCGGCGAGACCTGCCGTGTCGAGTTGCCGGCCCATGCGTCCGGCGGCCGCCTCGAGCGCGCGCGTGACCCCCGCGCGATCCTCGTCGGTGGCCTCGCGCGAGGGCACGCGGTCGAGCCAGGCCTCCCCGCGCGGCGTGCCGGCCTCGGCGACGAACTCGTGGCGGCCGTCGCCGACGATCTCGGTCAGCGCCAGGTCGAATCCGGCGCTCGCCCGCGGGCCGGTGCCCATCGACGCGCAGAAGCACGTGCCGCCCGGCGCCGTGCAGTTGACCGCGACGATGCCGACGGCCTCCCGACGCGCGCGGTAGTCCGGGTCCACGTAGGGGCCCTGCAGGTAGACGCGGTCGAGGATGTCCAGCGCGGCCAGGTCGCACGGCCGCACGCCCAGGAACGCCAGCGGACGCGGCGGCGCGCCGTCCGGCTCGAACCGCAGGCGTCCGTCCTCCCGGCGGGCGGTCCAGACGCGCGTCTCGGGCGGCGCCAGGAACCGCTTCCACGCGTGCGGGCCGACCACGAAGCCGAACACGGCCTCGTCGTCGCGCCAGCCGACGCGGTAGCGGCCCGGCTGCTGCTCGTCCGTCCAACCGGCGGGCAGATCCGCGTCGGAGGCGATCTCGTCGAGCACGATCGCGCCGTCGCGAACGGTGGGGCCGATGATGGAGCCGAACTGCTCGGCGAGGGCTTCGAGCAAGGCGTGAAGTTCCTCGCGCGCGAACACGCGGGTCTTCATATGCCGCAAGAGGGTGCAAGCCCAGCGCCAGCGCGCGAGGACCCGCGATCGCGGGCCAGACGGCGCCGGCCCCCGGAGTGAGGCCAGTTCTGATGCCGTCGGCCAGACCGGGCTGTCGAGTGACGGCACGCCGATACACGGTGCCGGATTTTCGGCAGCATGCGTCGGCGGCGCCGAACTTCCAGGCCAACTCCTCCGTATCCAGCTTTCAGACCTGCCCGCCTACCGGAGGCCCACGTGCCCGTCCATCGCGTCCGCGTCCCGATGCCGTCCGTGGCCGCAGCCTGCGCGCTGCTGGCCGTCCTCGCGCCGCCCGCCGTGCCCGCCGCGCGGCAGGCGCCGACCGATCTCGACCTGCTGATGAAGCAGGTCCTCGAGCGTCGCGACGACAACTGGAAGAAGCTGCGGGAATACGTGCTCGACGAGACCGAGCGGCTCGAGGTGCACGGGCCGGGCCGGATCCCGATCGAGGGCTTCCGGCGCGAGTACACCTGGTATCTGCGCGACGGCCTCCTGGTGCGCAGCCCGCTCGAGTACAACGGGGTGAAGCTCGACGAGGCCGAGCGCCGCGCGTACGAGGATCGATGGCTCCGCCAGGAGGAGGAGCGGCAGGCCCGCCTGGACCGGAGTCCGGCCGACGCGGGCAAAGACGCCCGGCGGGGCCGGGACCGGCGGGGCCTGCGCGGCTTCGAGCCGCGTCTCATCTCGGAGGCGTACTTCCTCCACCTGCCGTACGAAGCCGGCAACTACTACCTCGCCGGCCGCGAGACGTTCGAGGGCCGTCCGGTGGTGCGCATCGAGTACTACCCGAAGCGCTTCTTCGCCGACGAGGAGGATGCCGACGGCGAAGACGAGGGGCGCCAGGTGGTCGAGAAGATGGACAAGGTCGTGATGGTGACCTTGTGGATCGATCCCGACGAGCGCCAGATCGTCAAGTACACGCTGGACAACGTCGGCTTCGGCTTCCTGCCCGGGCGCTGGCTCGTGCACCTCGACGACCTCGAGGCGTCGATGACGATGGGGCAGCCGTTTCCCGGCGTGTGGCTGCCGCGCGAGATCGCGATGTCGGGCGCCATGACGCTCGCCAGCGGCACGTTCCAGCTCCGCTACACGCGCGTGTTCCACGACTACCGGCGGGCGGACGTGACGACGCGGATCAAGAAAGGGCCGGGGCGCTGACATGTCCCGCCTCGCGCGCGCCCGCCTCCTGTGGCCCGCGGCCCTCGTCGCGGTCCTCCTCGCCCTGCCGGCCGCCGGCCAGGCCCCGGCCGCCGCGGTCGTGTCCGCGTTCCGCGTCCACGGCAACTACCGCACGCCCGACGCCGAGGTGATCGAGCTCACGGGGCTGCGGGTGGGTGACGCGCTCGACGCCGCCGCGCTCCAGCAGGCGGAGGACCGGCTGCGCGCGAGCGGGCGGTTCGCTGCGGCCGAGGTCAAGGCGCGCTTCCAGTCGCTGACTGACGCGACCCACGCCGTGCTCGTCGTCCTCGTCACCGAGAAGGACGTGCCGCCGGGCGGCAGCCCGCTCGTCCGGCCCTTCAGGACGGCGGCCCGCCGGCTGATGCTCCTGCCCGTCCTGGACTACACCGAGGAGTACGGCTTCACCTACGGCGGGCGCGCCAGCCTCGTGGACTGGCCGGGCCGCGGCGCGCGCGTCTCGGTGCCGCTCACGTGGGGCGGCGAGAGGCGGGCGGCGATCGAGATCGACCGCGCGTTCACGCGCGCCCGGCTGGGCCGCGTGAGCGGCGGGCTCGCCGTGTGGACGCGGCAGAACCCGCACTTCGACCTCGACGACCACCGCGTCGAGGCGTGGGCGCGCGGCGAGCGCGAGATGGCGGGCGGCCTCACCGCCGGCGCCGAGGTGCGGTGGGCCCGCGTGACCTTCGGCGGCGTCGAGGACCGCGTGACGAGCGCCGGCGTCGACCTCACGCTGGACACGCGCACCGACCCGGCGTTTCCACGCAACGCCGTCCTGGCGCGCGCGGCGTGGCGGGCGTCGTCTTTTCGGAGCGCGCCGCGCACGGCGCACACCTACACGCTCGAGGGGCGGGGCTACCTCGGCCTGATCGGGCAGATGGTGCTGTCGGTCCGCGCGCTCTACGAGGGCGCGGGCGAGGCGCTGCCGGCCTTCGCGCAGCCGCTGCTCGGCGGCGCCGCCACGCTGCGCGGGCATCGGGCCGGGGCCTACGCCGGCGACCAGCTGGCGGCCTCGTCGATCGAGCTGCGCGTGCCGCTCGACTCGCCGATGGGCCTGGGGCGCGCGGGCGTGAAGGTGTTCTTCGACACCGGCGCGGTCTTCGCGGCGGGCACGAGCCTCCGGGCGGCCACGTTCCACCAGGGCGTCGGCGGCGGCGTTTTCCTCTCCGCGCCGCTCGTCCGCTTCGACCTCGACGTCGGCCACGACCTCCACCACGGCGCCCGCGTGCACGTCGCGGCGGGGTTCAGCTTCTAGGGTGCACCTCGTGCACGTTGCACCCTGTGCACCCTGCGCTACTCGTCTCTCAGCGCCGTCATCGGATCCACGCGTGCGGCCCGCCGCGCCGGCGCCCAGCTCGCCACGAGCGTCATCGCCGCGAACAGGGTTCCGGCGGCGGCGTAGGTGAGGGGGTCGCCCGGGCCGATGCCGTAGAGCAGGCTGGCGATCAGGCGCGAGACGACGAGCGCCAGCGCCAGGCCCGCCGCGATGCCGGCGCCGGCGAGCCGCGCGCCCTGCGCGAGCACCAGGCGCCCAACGTCCTGCGGGCGCGCGCCGAGCGCCATGCGGATGCCCAGCTCGCGCGTCCGCCGGCTCACCGTGTAGGCCGTGACGCCGTAGATGCCGACGGCCGCCAGCAGGAACCCGACGATGCCGAGGCTGCCGGCCACTGTGAGCGCGATGCGCTGCGGCAGCAGGCCGATGCCGATGTAGCTCGCGAGCGCCTCGGCGTGCACGATGGGCAGCGTCGGCGCGAGGTCGTGCAGCGCGGCGCGCACCGCGGGAATGACGCTCGGGCCGCCGGCGCGCTTGACGAGCAGCGAGACGCCGGAGACGTAGCGCTGCGCCAGCGGAACGTAGATGAAGGGGCGCGGCGCTTCTCCGAGCGAACGGTACTTGCGGTCCTTCTCGACGCCAACCACCTCCATCGTGATGTCGCCGTCTGGGCGGGGGTTGATCAGCCGGCGGCCGAGAGGGTCCTCGCCGGGCCACAGCTGGCGCGCGAGCGTCTCGTTGATGATGGCCACCGGCGGCGCGCCCTGGCGGTCGCCCTCGCGGAACGGACGCCCGCGGACCAGGTGGATGCCCAGCGTCCGGAAGTAGCCGGGGGTGACCGCGTTCCAGTCGAGCCCCAGCGTCTTGCGGCCGTTCGGCAGCGCGTGGTCGGCGGGCGCGATGCCGCCCATCCCGAATCCCGAGCCGTCGAGCGCGAGCTGCACCGTCAGGCAGGCCGACTCCACGCCAGGCAGCGCACGCACGCGATCGAGCAGCGTCCGGCCGAACGCCTCGCCCGAGGTCCTGTCGAACCCGCCCAGGCTCAGGTCGAGCGACGCGAGCTCCACGTTGGTCGGGTCGAAGCCCGGGTCGATCCGATCGGCGCCCTGGAGCGCGCGCAGGAACAGGCCGGCGGCGACGACCAGCAGCATCGCCAGCGCGATCTGGCTGCCCACGAGCAGGTTGCGCAGGCGGAGCGTGCGTCCGCCGCCGCTCCGCGCATCGTCCTTGAGGGCCGGCACCACGTCGGCGCGCGAGGCCTGCAGCGCCGGCGCGAGGCCCGTCAGCGCGCCCGCCGCGAGCGAGACCGCTGCGGTGAACGCCAGCACCCGGCCGTCGAGCGGAAGGTCGAGCACCACCGGCAGGGGAAGCTGCGGTACGAGCGCCACGAGCAGGTTGCGCATCCAGAGCGCGAGGACGAGACCCGCGCCGCCGCCCAGGAGGAACAGCAGCAGGCTCTCGGTGAGGAGCTGGCGCACGAGCCGGGCGCGCCCCGCGCCGATCGCCAGGCGGACGGCGATCTCGCGCCGGCGTCCGGCCGCGCGCGCGAGCATCATGCCGGCGACGTTCACGCTCGCGATGAGCAGCACGAGCCCGACCAGGCCCGTCAGGATCGCGAGAAAGCCCTTCACGTAGAGCCCGAGCTCGGCCGGAAACGCGCTCGACGGAGCCACCACCACGCCCTTGCCCTTGTTGGCGTCGGGGTAGTCGTGCTCGAGCCGCGCGGCGATGGTCGCGAGCGCCGCCCCGGCGCGGGAGACCGTGACGCCAGGGGCCAGGCGGCCGATGCCGATCAGCCAGACGCCTCCGCGCGACGTGAACAGCCCGGGGTCCGGGCGGGCGTGCAGCGGCACCCACACGTCGGGTCTCAGCACCATCGTTCCCGTGAAGGCCCCGGGCGCGATGCCGACGATCGTGACCACCTGGTTGTTGAGCGTGACGGTCCGGCCCACGAGCGACGGATCGCCGCCGAACTGCTCCTGCCAGAACCGGTGGCTCGCGACGGCCACCGCGGCGCCGCCTGCCGCCTGGTCCTCATCGGCACGGAAGAAGCGGCCCGCCTCGGGCCGGACGCCCAGGACGTCGAAGTAGTTGCCGCTGACGTACTGGCCGTAGATGCGGATGGCGGTGTCGCCCGTCGCGAGGCTCATCGGCCGCGGGTCGATGCTGTACGCCGCCAGGCCCTGCAGGACGTCCCCGCTCGCGTCGCGGTAGTCGACGTAGTTCAGGTACGACATGTTGTCGAACCCGGATCCGTTCTGCGAGCGCCCGACGTCGACCAGACCCGTCTCCACGAGGCCCGGCCGGGGCCGCACCAGCAGTCCGTTCACGACGGTGAAGATGGTGGTGTTGGCGCCGATGCCGACGGCGAGCGAGACGACGGCCACCGCCGTGAACACGGGGCTCCGCCGCAGCAATCGGGCCGCGAAACGCACATCCTGCCAGGCCTGTTCGAGCATGGGGGCTCCTCCGGGCGCGGTCCGCCCGCCGGGTGTCAACAGTGCGATCAACGAAAGCTTACGTAGATCGGTTCCATGGCGGGGCTCCGGCCGGGGGATAATGAAAGAAACCCCGAGAATCAGTTCGGAGACCCACCTTGGACGACACCACCAAACCGGATGTTCATCAGCCCCAGGCGACGGATCCCGTGTGCGGGATGCAGGTCAAGGTCGACGCCGGAAAACCCACGCTCGAGCACGCGGGGCAGACGTATTACTTCTGCTGCGCCGGGTGCCGGACGAAGTTCGAGGCCGACCCGGCGAAGTACCTGTCGCCGGACTGGAAGCCCAAGGGCATGGGTCACCACAAGCCCCCGGTCTCCAGCCCCCAGCCCCCAAGTCCCCAGTCCCCGCAGGCGTCAGCCACCGCCTGGGTCTGCCCGATGTGTCCCGAGGTGCGCGAGGAGAAGCCCGTGCCGTGCCCGTCGTGCGGGATGGCGCTCGAGCCCGAGACGCCGCTCGCGCCGCAGACGCGCACCGAGTACACGTGCCCGATGCACCCCGAGATCGTGCGCGACGCGCCCGGCGCCTGCCCGCTCTGCGGCATGGCGCTCGAGCCGCGGACGGTGGAGGTCGAGGAGGGGCCCAACCCCGAGCTCGTGGACATGACGCGCCGCTTCTGGGCGGGCGTGGCGCTCACGGCGCCGGTCATGGCGCTCGCCATGGGCGACATGCTGACCGGCGGCGGCGTGTCGGCGCGCATCGGCCGCGGCGTGTCGGCCTGGGTGCAGATGGTGCTGGCCTTTCCGGTCGTGCTCTGGGCGGGCTGGCCGTTCTTCGAGCGCGGCTGGGCCTCGATCAAGAACCGCAGCTCGAACATGTTCACGCTGATTGCGCTCGGCGTCGGCTCGGCCTTCGTCTACAGCGTCGTCGCCACCGTGGCGCCCGGCGTGTTCCCGGAAGGCTTCCGCATGGGCGGCGTCGTCGAGCCGTATTTCGACACGGCGATGATGATCACCGTGCTGGTGCTGATGGGGCAGGTGCTCGAGATCCGCGCGCGCAGCCGCACGACGGCGGCCATCAAGGCGCTGCTGGGCCTGGCGCCGAAGACGGCGCGGGTGGTCCGGGACGGCGGCGAGCGCGACGTGCCGCTCACCGACGTGCAGGTCGGCGATCTGATCCGCGTGCGGCCAGGCGAGAAGGTCCCCGTGGACGGCGTCGTCGTGGACGGGCGGAGCACGGTGGACGAGTCGATGGTCACCGGCGAGCCGATGCCCGTGGACAAGGAGCAGGGGAGCCCGGTGACCGGCGCCACCATCAACGGCACCGGCTCGCTGACGATGCGCGCGGAGCGGGTGGGGCGCGAGACCCTGCTCGCGCAGATCGTGCGCATGGTGAGCGAGGCGCAGCGCACGCGCGCGCCGATCCAGCGCCTGGCCGACCGGGTCGCCGAGTACTTCGTCCCCGCCGTCGTGGCCTCGTCGATCATGGCCTTCATCGCGTGGAGCGTGTGGGGGCCGGAGCCGAAGCTGGCGCTGGCGCTCGTGAGCGCGGTCGCCGTGCTCATCATCGCGTGCCCGTGCGCGCTGGGCCTGGCGACGCCGATGGCGATCATGGTCGGCACGGGCCGCGGCGCGACGGCGGGCGTGCTCATCAAGAACGCCGAGGCGCTCGAGCACCTCGCGGCGGTCGACACGCTCGTCGTGGACAAGACCGGCACGCTCACCGAGGGCAAGCCCCGCCTCGCGAGCGTCGTCCCGGCGGCGGGCGCCGGCGAGGACGACCTGCTCGCGCTCGCCGCGGGCGTCGAGCAGGCGAGCGAGCACCCGCTGGCGTCGGCCATCGTGGCCGGCGCGCGCGCGCGCGGGCTGGCGCTGGCGCCCGTGTCGGACTTCCAGGCCGAGGCCGGCCACGGCGTGGTCGGGCGCGTGAACGGGCGCCGCGCGGTGCTGGGCAACGCGGCGCTCATGGCGCGCGAGGGCGTGGACGTGTCGGCGCTCGCGCCGCGGGCCGACGAGCTCCGGCGCGACGGCCAGACGGTCATGTTCGTGGCGGCCGACGGCCGGGCGCTCGGGCTCGTGGGCGTCGCCGACCCGATCAAGGCCTCGACGCCCGAGGCTCTGCGGCAACTGCGCGACGAGGGGCTGCACCTGGTGATGCTCACGGGCGACAGCCGCACGACGGCCGCCGCCGTGGCGGCGAAGCTCGGGCTCTCGGAGGACGAGGTGCGCGCCGAGGTGCTGCCGCAGCAGAAGCAGGAGGTCGTGCGCGATCTGCAGGCGCGGGGCCGGGTGGTCGCGATGGCGGGCGACGGCATCAACGACGCGCCGGCGCTGGCCGAGGCGACGGTCGGGATCGCCATGGGCACGGGCACCGACGTGGCCATGGAGAGCGCCGGCATCACGCTCGTGAAGGGGGACCTGCGGGGCATCGTGCGGGCGCGCCGCCTCAGCCGCGGCACGCTGCGCAACATCCGCCAGAACCTGTTCCTGGCGTTCGTCTACAACGCCGTCGGCGTGCCGGTCGCGGCCGGCGTCCTCTACCCGTTCATCGGCGTGCTCGTGAGCCCCATCTGGGCGAGCGCCGCGATGACCTTCAGCTCGGTGTCGGTCATCAGCAACGCGCTGCGCCTGCGCCGGCTGAAGCTGTAGGGCCGCGCCCCCGCATCAGCCGCCCGCGCGGCGTCCACCCCCGGCCCATCAAATCGCGCAGATGAGCCCCTTCAGTAAATCCCCGGAATCAACCGATAGCGCACGCGTCGGGCATAGTCGCGATAGCCCGGCAGCTCGTCCTGCAGAGTCTGGTCTTCCAGCAGCCAGTAGCCCGGGAAGCCTAGCCACATGAGGCGGGTGATGGACCGGAAGATCGTCTCGATGATTCACCTCCGCTCGACGCGCGCGCCAGACGGCAGACGTATCACTGCTGGCTTCGGGCATTCAGCTGGCGCTGAAGGCTGAGGATGTCCGGATAGACCCACTGCTCGGCGATCTTGCCGTCCTCCAGCCTGAATATGGCGACTTCGGAGATCTCGACTCGGGCTCCGGTTGGCGGGTTTCCCAGGAAGTCTCCTGTGTTGGTGCCCCGCGACGTGAACCGGGCCGCGATCCGGTCGCGATCGACGATCTCGTCCTCGACCTCCTCGGCCCAATCTGGAAAGGCCGTGCGGTGGGCCGTCACTTCAGCTGCCAGCCCTTCTCGACCATGCACGGTTTGATCGCCCGGAAAGTGGCCGACGTAGTTCTCTGAGAAGAGATCGGGAATGAGCTCGACCTTTCCCTTGCTCCAGATCTCGGAGAAGACCGCACGTACCACACCACTGTTTCCGGCATCGGATGGGCGATCGGGAGGCGCACAGGTTATCGTGATGAAGGCCACACAGAGAAGAAGTGCGATTCGTGTCATCAGCAGTCCCTCTTGGTCCAGCTAATAGTCGACGGGACTCGATATTCCGATACGCCTGCGGGCCGCAGTCTAGCACCGAGGTTGGCTCGCTCAAAGTGTCTCAGAAGTGACAGTTATCGCGTGCCTTGCGGCTGGTCGGCGGGAAGAACGGACCCATGAGAAACCGAGCTCGATAGCACGTCCAACTGTCCCAGCGCTCGCGGCCTGTCTCGGTTGAACAGTACGGGCGACCTGCCAGGCCACCCCTACCACCCGCAGTCATCTGCGCTCGGCTCGACTCCTGGCGCGCGGGCGCCACCACGCCGGCCCGTCGCGCGAGGCCCCGACCGGCCGCTGTCGCAGAGTCCGGTGCGGCCGGGCGCCGGGGCCTCGCCGCGGCGGCCGTGAGCCGAGCCGAGCGCAACCCGAGCGGAGCCGAGTCTTCCGCAGCGGGCTATCGCTTCGCGCGCGTCGATCCTCGCGTTGCCCGAGGCGGTGACCGGTCGGTTGGAGCTGTCGGTCGGCCGGGGGCTCGCGCCGCGGGCCGGGATCCGGCCGCCCGGGAACGCTCCCTCCGACTCGATGCTCTTCCGATCCGCGCGGCGGGCAGGGTTCGCCGATCAACACCCCAACGTACCGACCACCTCGGGGGTTAGCCGGAGAGCGACGCCCGCGCAGCGGCAGCCCGCCGCGCACGCCTCGCTCCGTTCGCGTTCCGGATCGCTGAAGCGGGCGGCCTCAACGGCCCGCCGCGCGAGCCCCCGACCGGCCGCTGGTGCGCCACCGGTACAGGCGGGCGGCGAGGGCCCGGCGCCTGACGGCACCGGTGCCTCGCTGTGCGCTTCGTGCGCGTGTGCCTCGTACACGTTTTCATCCTAAGATATGGCGGTCTGTCCTGATGGAGGCCCCATGCCCGCCCGATCCTTCTTCCGTGTCGCGCTGCCCGCTCTCGTGCTCGCCCTCGCAACCTCCGGCGCCGGCCGCGTGACGGCCGCGCAGGGCGCCGCGCCCGCCGCGCGGCCGTCGTTCGCCGAGCCCGGCATCTCGCCCGACGGCGCCGAGATCGCGTTCGTCTCGGGCGGCGACATCTGGACGGTGCCCGCGGCGGGCGGCGACGCGCGGCTGCTCGTGTCGGACGAGGCCGTCGAGAGCCGCCCGCTCTACTCGCCGGACGGCCGGCATCTCGCCTTCGTCTCCACGCGCACGGGCGGCGGCGACATCTACGTGCTCGCCTTCGACACCGGCGCGCTCACCCGTCTCACCTACGACGACAGCCCCGAGATGCTGGACGGCTGGTCGGCTGACGGCCGCTGGGTGTATTTCGAGTCCACGAGCCTCGACATCGCGGGCATGAACGACCTGCTGCGCGTGCCGGTCGACGGCGGCACGCCCACCGAGGTGAGCCACGACCGCTACGTGAACGAGTTCCACGCCGCGCCGGCGCCCGACGGGACGACGGTGGCCTTCGCCGCGCGCGGCATCGCCTCGTCGCAGTGGTGGCGCCACGGCCACGCGCACATCGACGAGTCGGAGCTGTGGCTGGTCCACCCCGGGGCCGAGCCGCGCTACGAGCGGCTCACCGAGGGCGGCGCGAAGCAGCTGTGGCCGATGTGGGGCCCGGACGGCCGCGCGCTGTATTACATGTCGGACCGCGACGGGAACGAGAACCTCTGGGTCCGTCCGATGCCGGACGGCGCGCCGCGGCGGCTCACCGGCTTCACGTCGGGCCGGGTGCTGTGGCCGTCCATCACGCGCGACGGGAAGACGATCGCCTTCGAGCGCGACTTCGGCATCTGGACCGCAGACACGGCGAGCGGGCGCGCGCACGCGGTGGCGATCGCGCGGCGCGGCGCGCTCCGCGGCCCGATCGTCGAGCACCTCGAGCTCACGACGGGCCTGCGCGATCTGGCGCTCTCGCCCGACGGCAAGAAGGTCGCCTTCGTGGTGCGCGGCGACGTGTTCGCCGCCTCGGCGAAGGACGGCGGCGACGCCGCGCGCGTGACCGACACGACGGCGGCGGAATCCGGCGTCGTGTGGGCACCGGACTCGCGGCGCGTGGCCTACGTGTCGGACCGGGACGGCGTGCCGCACCTCTTCCTCTACGATTTCGCCAGCGGCGCCGAGACGCAGTTGACGCGCGGCGCGGCGACCGACGAGGCGCCGCGCTTCTCGCCCGACGGCAAGACGCTCGCCTTCGTGCGGAACCAGCGGGAGCTGCGCGCGCTCGACCTCGCGGCGCAGACCGAGCGGCGCCTCGCCGAGGGCCGGTTCGGCGACGCGCTGGGCGCCGAGCCGCCGGCCTGGTCGCCTGACGGCCGCTGGCTGGCCATCATCGCCATCGGCGAGAACAGCTTCTCGAACGTGCAGCTGGTGCCCGCCGCCGGCGGCGCCATGCGCCCGGTCAGCTTCCTGGCGAACGTGAGCTCCGGCAACATCGCCTGGGGCCCCGACGGCACGTACCTGCTCTTCGACACGGCGCAGCGGACCGAGACGGCCCGGCTGGCGCGCGTGGACCTGGTGCTTGCGCACGCCGAAGTTCAGAGAGGATCTCTTCCGCGATCTCTTCCACGTCGAGCCGCCGAAGCCTGCGGAGACGCCCTCCGCGCCGCCGCCCGCGCCGGCCACGACGACGCCGGTTCGACCCGCCGAAGCGCGCGCAGAGACGGCGGCTCGACCCGCCGAAGCGCGAAGCGCGAAGGCGGTCGAGGTCGTGTTCGACGAAATCAGACGGCGGCTGTCGCTCGTGCCGGTGGGCGTCGACGTCTCGAGCTCGGCGGTGAGCCCGGACGGCAAGTGGGTGGTGATGATCGCGGGCGCCGAGGGGCGCCAGAACCTCTACGCCTACTCGCTCGACGAGCTGGCGAAGGAGCGCCCGGTGGCGCGCCAGCTCACGTCGACCTCGGCGGGCAAGTCGTCGCTGCAGATCTCGCCCGACAGCAAGGAGGTCTTCTACCTCGAGGGCGGCCGCATCCGGGTCGTCCCGATCGAGCGCGGCGACGCGCGCGCACTCGCGGTGACGGCGTCGATGGACGTGCCGTTCGACCGCGAGAAGATGGAGGTCTTCCACGAGGCCTGGACGCTGCAGCGCGACAACTTCTACGACCCGGCGTATCACGGCGCCGACTGGGAGGCCGTCCGGCGGACGTTCGAGCCGCAGATCGCCGGCGCGACGACGCCCGACGAGATGCGCCGGCTGCTGTCGCTCATGATCGGCGAGCTGAACGCGTCGCACCTCGGCGTGGGCGCGCCCGGGTCCACGCCGCCCGAGACCGGCCGGCTCGGCCTGCGCTTCGACGCCGGCGAGTACGAGCAGAACGGCCGGCTGAAGGTCACCGAGGTCGTGGCGCTCGGCCCGGCGGCCGTCACCCGGCAGATTCACGTGGGCGACTACCTGCGCTCGGTGGACGGCGCGGCCGTCGGCCGGGGCGTGAACCTGGACGCGCTGCTCGACCACGAGATCGGCAAGCGCGTCGTGCTGACCGTGTCGGCGGCGGCCGACGGCGCGTCGCCGCGCGAGGTGGTGGTGAAGCCCGTCAACCGGAACGAGGAGAAGGCGCTGCTCTACCGGCAGTGGGTCGAGCAGAACCGCGCCTACGTCGAGAAGGCGAGCGGCGGGCGGCTCGGCTATGTGCACATGCTGAACATGTCGGCCGCCGCCCTCGAGCAGCTCTACGTCGATCTGGACGCCGCGAACTTCGGCAAGGACGGCGTCGTCGTGGACGTCCGCAACAACAGCGGCGGCTTCGTGAACGTCTACGCCATCGACGTGCTGGCGCGCCGCGGCTACCTGCGCATGACCGTGCGCGGGCTGCCGACCTCGCCGGCGCGGACGATCCTCGGGCAGCGCGCGCTCGAGCACCCGACGATCCTCGTGACGAACCGCCACTCGCTGTCGGACGCCGAGGACTTCACCGAGGGCTATCGGGCGCTGAAGCTCGGGCAGGTGGTCGGCCAGCCCACCGCCGGCTGGATCATCTACACCTGGAACACGCGGCTCATCGACGGCACGTCGTTCCGCCTGCCGCGGATGCGCGTGACCGACACGGCCGGAAACGACATGGAGCGGCACCCCCGGCCGGTGGATGTCGCGGTGCAGCGGCCGATTGGCGAGACGCTCACGGGGCGGGACAGCCAGCTCGACGCGGCCGTGAAGGCGCTGCTGGCGCAGATCGGGCGCTAGCCCATGCGGTCGGGCTGCCAGCGCAGCCCGATGTTGAGCAGCTTCTGCAGGAGCGCCTCGTAGGAGAGGCCCGCGCGCTCGGCGGAGTCCGAGAACTCCTCGCCGTAGGCGATCTGGGGGTTGGGGTTGGCCTCGAGGACGTAGAAGCGCCCTTCGTCGCTGAGGCGGATGTCCACGCGCGCGTAGCCGCTCAGCTCGAGCGTGCGGTACACGCGCTTGGCCACGCGCTGGATCTGCTGGCCCAGCGCCTCGGGGACCTTCGCCGCGCCGGTCACGATCCCGTGCTTCTTCTGGTAGCGGTAGCTCCACTTCACCCGCTCGGTGGCGATGCGCTTCATCTCCTCCGGCATCTTCGTGAAGCGGAGCTCCCAGACCGGCAGCACCTGGAGCCGGTCGTTCCCGAGCACGCCCACGTACAGCTCGCGCCCGTCGATGTAGCGCTCCGCGATGGCGTCGGTGCCGATGCTCGTGTGGATGAACTTCACGCGCTCGATGAACTTGTCCTCGTCGCTGACGACCGACGCCTGCGCGATGCCGATCGACGCCTCCTGCGTCAGCGATTTCACGATGAGCGGGAACTGCAGGCGCTTGGGCCGCTTGATCGCGCGGCCGCGGCGGAACACGGCGAAATCGGGCACCGGGATGCGGTGGTAGGCGAGCAGCTTCTTCGACAGCGCCTTGTCGCGCGCCAGCACGAGGCCGCGCGGGTTGCAGCCGGTGTACGGCATCCGCAGCAGCTCGAGGTAGCTGACGACGTTCTGGTCGAACGCGCCGATCTCGTGGAACGCCTCCATCAGGTTGAAGGCGATGTGCGGCTTGAACTCGTTGGCGGCCTGACGGATGGCGCCGAGGTCGTCCTTGACGCCGAGCGCCCGCACGTCGTGGCCGAGTTCCTGCAGGGAGGTCGTGACGTCGTACTCGGTCTTCCACTCGACGGTGACGAGATCGTGCTTCTCGGCGTCCTCTGGCGGCACGAGATAGTCGTGCATCAGCACGAGCACGCGGAGCTTCTTCATAGGCAGCTGGGGAGGATGCGCGTGAAAGAACAGCGCCCTCCGCCGTCATTTTAGTGGATCGCGCGCCGATTGCGGTAGCCTTTCCTCGCGCGCGACGCGCGATCACTTCCTGACGATGCGCATGTAGCCGCCGGCGATGAGCGCCGAGATATCGGCGAGGACGCGCGGCAGCGAGAGGCCGCCGGGATACGCGAGATAGTGGGGCTCCCACACGGGCTCGTACTTCTCCTTGTACGCGCGCAGCCCCTGGAAGTTGTAGTACGCCTCGCCGTGGCGGTACAGGAACGAGCCGAGCTTCACCCAGAGCGGCGCCACCGCCGACGCCTCGAGCCCGGCGAGCGGGGCCATGCCGAGCGAGAACCACTGGTAGCCCTGCTCGCGCGCCCACAGCATCATGTGCACGAAGAGCGCGTCCATCGTGCCGCGCGCGTCCTCCCGGTAGCGCATCAGATCCACCGACGCCTCGGTGCCGGGCGGCCCGGCCCAGATCGTGGCGAAGGCCTCGGCGCGGCCCTGCCGCTCGATGAGGGCGACGGGGAAGCGCGTGACGTAGGCCTCGTCGAACCAGCCGAGCGAGAAGCCCTTCTCCGCCGCCGACTTGCTCCGCAGCCACTCGTCCGAGATGTCGCTCAGGACCGGCAGCAGCGCGGGGATCTCGGCGGCCGGCACGATGCGGAACGTGCGCCCCTCGCGCTCGAGGCGCCGGAGCGCCTGGCGGTTCTCCTTGCCCGCGCTGCCCTCGAGGCCGAAGCGCGCGAGCGCCACGCGGCCTTCCTCGCCCAGCTTCGCGAACGTCAGGCCGAAGTCCGCGTACAGGTGCAGGCTGTCCTTGCGCACCTCGTAGAAGACGGGCACCGCGTCGAAGTCGTCGGCGCGCTCGAGGAAGTCGCGCACGAGCCCGGCCCGCACGTGGGGCGGCCCGACCGGGTCGCCCATCGCCACCCACGTCCGGCCCTGGACGCCGTACATGATGAAGCCGCTCCGGTCGCCGTTCCACAGGATCGCCTTGTCGCGCAGGTGCACCAGCAGCGGGTAGGTGAGCTGCTGCGTCGCGATCACGCGGTCGGCGGCCTCGATGTCCGCGTCGGTCGGCTCGGGCAGCTCCGGCGGCGCCGTGCGCAGCAGCCGCGACACGCCGTAGACGAGCAGCGCCACCGTGACGCCCAGCGACGCGCGCAGGAAGCGCGAGGCCTCCTGCCGAAACGCGAACCGCCACCAGAGGTCCGACGAGTACTCCACGTGCCGGTACGCGAAGAAGCCCAGCCAGATCGACGCCGCGACGACGGCGACGACCGCCGAGAACCAGCCGGCCGAGAACCGCGCCTCGAAGAACGCCGTCCGCCGGTCGAAGTCGTGCCGGCTCGGCAGGAACGCCAGCGCCACGAGCGCCAGGATCGTCGCCTCCTCGTAG
This sequence comes from uncultured Acidobacteriota bacterium, assembly GCA_963812185.1. Classification (GTDB taxonomy): domain Bacteria; phylum Acidobacteriota; class Vicinamibacteria; order Vicinamibacterales; family JAHECP01; genus JAHECP01. The sequence continues at coordinate 1,621,044 of CAWEUE010000003.1, read as the reverse complement.
TCGCCGCCCTTGAGCAGCGACGCCACGATGCCGAGGCCCAGCGCGGCGAGCGTCAGGTGGTAGGCGAGGTCGAGCCGCCGCGCGATGCCCTGCGACAGCACCAGCAGCGCGAGGCCGAGCAGGCTGCCCGCGAAGTGCGACAGCTCGATGACGCCGAGCGGCAGCAGGTGGGAGAGCCACGTCAGCCGCCCGGCGCCCGCCGGCGTCGCGCCCGAGAAGAGCAGCACCGCGCCCGCCACGAACGTGAAGACCGACAGCACCTTCGGCGCGAGCGACACGGCGAGGCTGCCGAACGTCCCGGTCCACTTCCGCAGCGTGACCCGCCGCTGGTGCAGCTCGTCGGCCAGCAGCACGACGAGTGCGCCGGCCAGCGGCAGCAGGTAGTAGATCGCCCGGTACGCCACGAGCGCCGGCAGCAGCGTCGCCACGGGCGCCGCCGACCTCAGGAACAGGATGACGAGCGACTCGAAGACCCCGAGCCCGCCCGGCACGTGGCTGACGAGCGCGAGCAGCTGCGCGGCCAGGAACCCGGCGACGAGCAGGCCGAACGGCGGCCGCGGCGCCGGCAGGAGCACCCAGAGCACCGCCGCCGCCAGCGCCCAGTCGAGCGTCGACAGGGCGAACTGCACCGCGACCAGCCGCGGCCGCGGCAGCGCGACCTCGAAACCGCGCACGCGCACCGGACGCCGCCAGAGGAACGGCGCCGCCGCGTAGCCGGCCGCCGCCAGGAGCAGCAGCCCGCCGCACAGCCGCACCACGAGCGGCGCGGCGAAGGCCGGCAGCTCCGCCGCCGGCACCACGAGCAGGCTCCAGCCCCCGAGCACGAAGAGCCCCAGCCAGAACGTGCCCGAGTAGAACAGCACGATCCGCGACAGCTCCTCGGCGCTCAGGCCCCACCGGCTGTAGAAGCGGTAGCGCGCCGACGTGCCCGAGAGCAGCGCGAAGCCCACGTTGTTGCTGATGGCGTAGCCCACGAACGACGCGAGCGTGATCCGCCAGCGCGAGAGCGTCCGTCCGGCGTAGACGAACGCGAACTGGTCGTAGCCGGTGAGCACCAGGTAGTTGAGCGCCGTAAGGCCCAGCGCGGCGAGCACGGCCGGCAGGGGCACGGCGGTCACCGCGTGCGTGAGCTGGCGGAAGGAGACGCGCTCGAGCTCGGCGTCGAGCGTCCACAGCGCCGCCGCGAGCAGCCCGAGGCTGAGGAGCGGCACGACCCACCGGCGCGACGACTCGTTCATGGGCGGGCGCGGCGGGCACGCACGGGGACGCTGGCGGTCGCCAGCCCGTTCGAAAGGGAGCTCATGGGGCGTGTCGCGCGCGGGAGGCGCGGAACCTCGATGGAGCTAGCGTACCATTCCCCCGGCCGGGGGCGGAAGCGGCCACATGCCCGGACGCTTGCCGGCGCCCCGTGGACTGCACATTTCGTCACCGGGGTACGGAGCTTGCTCGGTCAGGCTGCATCGGAGGCCGCGACGCGGTCGGATTTCGCCCAATCGGCGGATTCCCGCGCCTTCAGCCTGTACGATCGATTACAGAACCGTTACGAGTGGGTCGTTTTGAGATGGCCAACGCTCCCGGGCCTCCAGTAGACATGTCGGCGCCGCCGGCCGCCGCGCGTCCCCCTTCGCCGGCCGACGCGGCCGTGGGCCCCCCCGCGGCCGATCGCCACCTGGGCTGGCTGGCCGCCGGCATCCTCTACTCGGCGGGCTATCTGCTCGTCGGGTGGTGGCTGCGCGACCAGACGTTCTGGCTCGTCGCCTTCCGCACCGTCGCCCTCCTCGTGCCGCCGCTCCTCGGCGTCGCGGCCATCGTGCGCCGCCGCCGGAGCTGGACGGGCTGCCACTGGCTCTTCTGGGTGACCATCGCGCTCGGCCTCGCCATCTCGGCGGTGGGCTTCATCGGCTGGACGCTCGACGAGCTGCTGCTGGCGCACGAGACGTCGTGGCTCGGCTGGCACGCCGTCTTCGCGCTGTTCGGCGCGTCGGCGCCGCTCTTCGCGCTGCTCGCCCAGCCGCACCGCGGCGCGCGCGAGCCGATCGCCGCGACGACGGCCGTGGACATCGCGGGGATCGCGGTGCTCGCCGGCTATCTGTACTCCTACGTGGTGATGGGCGCCGACGTGGGCGGCCTCTCCGTGCAGCAGGCGTCGGTCTCGCTGGTGTTCCTCTCGGAGGTGCAGCAGCTGCTCGTGCTCGCGGGCCTGGCGGCGGTGGCCGTGGTGGCGCGGCGCGGCCCGTGGCGCCAGACCTACCTCCGGCTCGCGGTGGGCGCGGCGGTGGGGCTGGCGATGCTGACGCTCTCGAACCAGGGGATCTGGGAGGGGGAGTACCGCAGCGTCTTCGTCTACGACTTCACCTGGATCCTGCCGTTCTTCTTCTTTCCCTGGGCGGTCGCGGCGGCGCCGGCGTCGCCGGCCGTGGAGCGCGCCGACGAGGACGCGGAGCTGACGCCCTCGCGCCCGTGGGTGATCTTCGGGGTCCTGGCGCTGCTGCCGGTGATCGACTACGGTCTGCGCCTGGCCTTTCCGATCGACGTGGCCGTCGCGCGCTTCCGCGACATGTCGACGGCGGTGACGATCGTGTCCGTGCTGCCGCTGCTCATGGCGCGCCTCGCCGTGGAACGGTCCGGCCAGCGGGCCGCCGACGTGAAGGCGCGGCTGCTCGCCAGCGCGATTGAGCAGACCACCGACCTCGTCCTGGTCTTCCGCGGCGACGGGCGCATCGTGCACGCGAACCTCGCGTTCTGCCGCGCCGTGGGGTACCGGCAGTCGGAGCTGGCGATGCGGACGGTGCGCGACGTGACCGCGGAGCACGAGCGGCTCGACCTCGAGGCGGTGGGCGCCGCGGCCTACGGCGAGGGCGCCTGGCGCCGCACCGTGGTCCGGCGCCGGCGCGACGGGACGACGTTCCTCGCGGCCTGCGTCGTCGTGCCGATGTTCGACACCGGCGGCCGCCTGACGCACTTCGCCTCGGTCGAGCGCGACGTGACCGAGGACACGCGGCTGCGCGAGCGGCTGATGGAGAGCGAGCGGCGGCACCGCGCGCTCTTCGACCACGCGCCGCTCGGCATCGTCCGCCTGACGGCCGACGGGCGGCTGGTGCAGGTGAACGAGTCGTTCGCGCGGATGCTCGGCTTCACCGAGCCGGCCGACGTCGAGGGCACGCAGCTCGGCGGGCTGGCGGCCAGCTCCGCGGAGGTCGCCGACCTGCTGGCCCAGTGGGCCGTGGACCAGGTCGCGCCCGTGGAGCTGGAGTTCGTGCGGCACAACGGGCGGGGCGTGGGCCTGCGCATGTACGGACGGCGGGTGCGCGACGATGCCGACACCACCGTGGCGTTCGAGGCGTTCGCCGAGGACGTGACGCGCCAGCGTGTGCTCGAGGACGAGGTCCGCCACGCGCAGAAGATGGACGCCATCGGACGGCTGGCCGGCGGCGTGGCGCACGACTTCAACAACCAGCTCACCGTGATCCTCGGCTATACCAACGGCCTGCTCGCCCAGATCGACAGCGAGAAGCCCATGAGCGCCGACCTCGACGAGATCCGGCGCGCGGCGCTGGGCGCGGCGGCGCTCACCCGGCGGCTGCTCGCGTTCAGCCGGCGCCAGCTCCTGAAGGTGGACGTGCAGGACCCGAACGGGCTCATCGAGCGCTTCGAGCGCACGCTCACCCGCATGCTGGGCGAGGACGTGAAGGTCGACACGCTGCTCGACCCCGAGGTCCCGCGCGTGCGCCTCGACGCGCTGCAGTTCGAGCAGGTGCTCCTGAACCTCGCGCTGAACGCGCGCGACGCGATGCCCGCGGGCGGCCAGCTCACGCTCGAGACCACGTGCGTGGAGCTCGTCGACGGCTACCGGCAGCCCGGGCCGGTGAAGATCCGGCCGGGCCGCTACGCGATGGTGGCGGTGAGCGACAACGGCTGCGGCATGGACGCGGCCACGCGCGCGCGCGCCTTCGAGCCGTTCTTCACGACCAAAGGGCCGGGGCGCGGCACCGGCCTCGGGCTGGCCACGGCCTACGGCATCGTGAAGCAGCTCTCCGGGTACATCTGGGTGTACAGCGAGCCGGACCGCGGCACCACCGTGAAGATCTACCTGCCCGAGGCGGCGCCGGCCGCGGGCTGGCAGCCGCAGCGCGTCGAGCCGTGCGAGCCGGCCTCGGTCGGGAGCGAGACGATCCTGCTCGTGGAGGACGAGGACAACGTCCGGCGCTTCGCGGGCATGCTGCTCCGGCGGCACGGCTACCGCGTGCTGGAGGCCGAGACGGGCGAGGCGGCGCTGGCGATCGCGGCGTCGGACGAGCCGATCGCGCTCGTGCTGACCGACGTGGTCATGCCCGGCCTCAGCGGTCCCGAGATGATGGTGCGCCTCCGGGGCATGCGCCCGATGAAGGCGGTCTACATGTCGGGCTACACCGAGCGCGTGCTGCGCGACGGGGTGCTGCAGAGCCAGGCCGAGTTCCTCGAGAAGCCCTTCGGATCGACCGATCTCCTCACCGTCGTGCGCCGGGCGCTCGACGCTCCAGCCGAGGCGAGCTGAACCCTACTGCTTCACCAGCTCCACGCGGCGGTTCTTCGCGCGGCCCTCCTCGGTGGCGTTGCTCGACACCGGTGACAGCGGCCCCACACCGTAGCTCCTGAGACGCGCGGCGGCGACGCCGTGGCCCGCCACGAGCGCCTTCACGACGGCTTCGGCGCGCGCCTGGGAGAGCTGCAGATTGGCGTCCACCTGGCCGACCGCGTCGGTGTGGCCGACGACGAAGAGCTTCAGGGACGGGTCGTTCGCGAGGAGCTTGGCCACCTCCTGCAGCGCGGGCGTGGACTCGGGCTTCAGAATCCGCCTTGCCCGTGTCGAAGTAGATGCCGTAAATCGACGCGTGTCCGGTCGTGTTGATGTCGTTCCCGAAGGCGGCGGCGTCGGCGGTGATGTACTGCTCCATCGCCTGCTTCTCGACGATGCGCAGCCAGATCTTGCCGTTGCCCCTCTCGGCCTGGACCCACACCTCCTTGCCGTCGGCGACGATCGTGCCGACCACCCACCAGGTGGGCACGCTGCCGACGACCGTGCCGCCGGCCTTCTTGATCGCGTTCTCGTAGTTGCGGACGACGGCGACCGCGCTCGGCTCGCCCGCCTTGGCGTCGAACCTGTAGGTGATGAACGTGAACCTGCCTTCCTCGGCGTGCCTGGGGGGCTTGAGCGTGAAGAATTCGTAGCGGTCGAACTCGTTCTGCACGCAGTCGGCGATGGAATAGCCGGGCATGCGCGTGGGGAAGAGCGGGTGATCCGTGCACCCGGGCTTGTCGGCGGCCGCGGCCGGCAGGCCGAAACCGAGAAGGATGAAGGCGATGACGAGCGGGGTCGCGTGCCGAGCGTGCATGAATGAGTCTCCTCGATGACGGCTCCCCTTGGAGCCCGCGCCGCGAGGATAATAAGGCCGTTGCCGCCGTTTCGGGAACACCCATTTGCGCAAGGACACACTATGAGCAGAGCTGTGCTGACCGTTGTGCTGGCCGCGTCGCTGATCCCGTTCGTCTCGGCCCAGCGCGCACCTCAGGTTGCGCGCGTTACTCGCCCGGTGCATACCTTCTCGATCGTCGCGCGCGACCCGCGCACCGGCGAGATGGGCGCCGCCGTGCAGTCGCACTGGTTCGCCGTCGGGTCCAACGTGATCTGGGCGCGGGCCGGCGTGGGCGCGGTCGCCACGCAGTCGTTCGTCGATCCCAGCTACGGGCCGCTCGGGCTGGCGCTGATGGACGCGGGCAAGCGCGCGCCGGACGCGCTGAAGGCCCTGCTCGCCGCCGACGCGGGACGGGCCGTCCGTCAGGTCGCCTTCGTGGACGCGACGGGCGCCGTCGCGACGTGGACGGGCGCCGGCGACATCCCCTCGGCGGGCGGCGTCGCGGGCGACCGATCCGGCGGCTGGCAGGACGACTGCGGCGGCGCCGGCGCGGCGCGCTCGATGGAGAACGGCGTGCCGTTCGTGCATCCCTGCGGCGGCCGCGGCGACGTCGGCCGCGGGTTCGCCGCGCAGGCCAACCTCATGGCCAACGACACGATCTGGCCCGCGATGGCGAAGGCGTTCGAGACGTCCCCCGGCGACCTGGCCGAGCGGCTGCTGGCCGCGCTCGAGGCCGGTCAGGCCGCCGGCGGCGACATCCGCGGCCGCCAATCGGCCGCCATCATCGTCGTCAAGGCGGCGTCGAGCGGGCAGCCCTGGCAGGACACCGTGTTCGACCTGCGCGTGGACGACGCCGATCGGCCGATTCCGGAGCTGCGCCGGCTGGTGTCGCTGCAGCGCGCGTACAACCACATGAACGCGGGCGACCTGGCCGTCGAGCACGGCGACAACGAGGGCGCGCTGCGCGAGTACCTCCGCCGCCGAGGCGATCGCGTCGAAGACCGAGGGCGTGCTTCCGAGCCGGCTGGCCGAGATGATCTACTGGCACGCGGTCGCGCTGGTGACGATGGGCCGCGTGGACGAGTCGCTGCCGCTCTTCAAGCGCGCGTTCGCGATGCAGAAGGGCTGGGTGGAGCTGACGCGCCGGCTGCCGAAGGTGGGATTGCTGCCGGACGACCCGGCGCTGATCGAGAGGATTACGGGTCAGGCAGGACAGTAAGCGCACAAAGCAGCGAAGCCGCAACCGAACCGGACCGCGCAGGTGGCTCTTCGAAGGGGCCGGTCGGGGCCTCGCGCGGCCGTCCGGCATTCGGCCGCCCGGGAACGCCCGCTGCGGCTCGATGCCCTCCCGGTCCGCGCGGCGGGCAGGGTTCGCCGATCAACACCCCAACGTACCGGCCACCGGTGGGGGTGTGCCGGACATCGACGCCCGCGCAGTTGCAGCCCGCCGCGCAAGGCTCGCTCCGCTCGCGTTCCGGAATCGGGAAGCGGGCGGCCTCCACGGCCCGCCGCGCGAGGCCCCGACCGGCCTGCGGCGCGGTGCTCCCGCACAGGAGCCGGGCCCTCGCCGCGGCGGCCGTGAGCCGAGCCGAACGCAACCCGAGCGGAGCCGAGTCTTCCGCAGCGGGCTATCGCTTCGCGAGCTTCGGTTGTCGCGTTGCCCAAGGCGGTGGCCGGTCGGTCGGAGTTGTCGGTCGGCATGCCATGCCCGCTGCGCACTCGTCAGGGTACCGAGCGCAGCGAGGGTTGCCGGCGAGCGCGACCCGGTCGCAGCGGCGAGGGTCCGGCTCCTGCGCCAGCCGTCGTGCGGCCTTCGGGACGCGTCGCTTCCGCGAGGTGCGCCCTGCAAACGCGTTAGCTGACGCTCGTCGGCTTGACGTCGATTGTGACCGCGTCGTCGTCCGGCGGCGGCGGCCGCTTGCGGCGCATGGCCACGACCAGCGCGACGCAGCCGGTCCACGTCGGCAGGACGTCCACGATGGGCACGAGCTCGATCAGGAAGGTGGGCAGCAGCAGCGGGTGGAACCCGAGGATCCACGACGTGGCGAGCATCGCGACGACGTCCAGGATCTCGTCCGCGAAGGCCCAGCCGAACGGGCCGAGCGCGACCTGCAGGACGTCGGTCGCGATGGCCACGGCGTAGGCCGAGCGGACGCCCGCCGGCGTCAGCACGACCCCCGACGAGTCCGTCAGGCGGGCGACCCAGGTGCGCCAACCCATGGTTCCAGTTTACCGCTCGGGAAGGAACGGCGCACGGGGCGCACGCGGTGCACCGGGTGCACCTCGTGCACCCCTGTGCACCTGTAGTCGTAAGGAGGGAATGGTCGGGGCGCCGGGATTCGAACCCGGGGCCTCCTGCGCCCAAGGCAGGCGCGCTACCAGGCTGCGCTACGCCCCGACCGGGTGCGGACGCGCGTCCCCGATTGTCTCACACTGGCCGCGCGCCCGCCTACGTGGGCCACCGCCGCCCTACCTGGCCCGCCTCGGCAGCGTGAAGACGTCCACCACCTGCCCGTCCCTGCCGCGGATCTCCACCTTCAGCGCCGTCGCCGACACGTCCACCCGCGCCACCTGATCCTGCCCGAGCGCGACGAGGTGGTAGTCGTTGCCGGACGTGCCCGGCAGGACGTGCCGGTAGCGGTGCAGGTGGCCCGCCAGCACCAGGTCCACGCCGGCGGCGTTGGCCGCCGCCGTCCAGTCCGCGGCGCGGCCGCCGCCGACGAAGCCCCAGCCCGGCTGGTGGACGAGCACGATCTGGAACGGCGCGGTCCTCGCGCGCGGCTCGGCGGCCACGTGCGCCCGCCACCACGCCAGCTCGCGCTCGCGGTACGGTTCGACGCGGTTGAGGCCCGCGTACACGTTGGTCGCGTCGGCCTTGTCCTCCCCGGAGTCGAGCACCACGACGTGCGCCGGCCCATCGTCGAACGCGTAGTAGTGCTCGCCGGTGGAGACGGGCAGGTAGCGGAACAGCTCGCGCGCGAAGGGGCCCCGCATCTCGTGGTTGCCGCGCGCGTAGACGAGCGGCGTCGTGTGGCCGAGCGCGGCGGTGAGCGGGTCCAGCCAGCGGTCGAACATCTGGTCCTCGCCGGCCAGCCAGTCGACGCCGTCGCCCAGGTGCGTGAAGAAGTCGGTGGCGGGCCAGTCCACGAGCTTCGCGAGCGCGCGGATGCGCGCCGTGTCCTCGTGCGTGTCGGTGATCGCGCTGAACGACGCCGCCGGCTTCGCGCGGTCGAGCGTCGTGAACGTGTAGAGCGGGCTCTCGTCCACGACGCCCATCTCGGGCCAGTAGGCCCGGAGCCTCACCACGCGCCGCGAGACGACGCGGTAGCGGTAGGTGCGGCCGGGCCTGAGGCCGATGAGGCGGACGTGGTGCAGCGTGCCGACCGGCACGAAGCCGTGCTCGGCCGGCTCGGCCTCGCGGCCGAGCGCGTCCGTCTCGCCGTACCGGACCTTGCCCTGGGCCGGCGTGTCGGTCAGCCAGACGATCGTCACGGCCGTCTCGCCGGGCTCGACCAGGTAGGGGCCATGGACGACGACCGATCGGGTGTCGTAGACGGGATAGGGCTCGTTCTGCGCCCGGGCGGTCCCGGCGATCGCGGCGAGGATCGCCACGGCCGGCAGGAGGCGGACGAGTGCGCGGATGAGACGTGGGCGGCGCGTCGGCATGGCGACATCTTCTATCACGACTCGCGGCCGGACGCACCGGACGGGCCGCTGGACGTTTGTGCCCCGGGCGGGCATGATGGACAGAGGGTGCGCCGGTGGAGGCGACGCGCGGAGGCGGCATGCGAGGGTGGGCACTGGGGCTCGTGGCGCTGTGCTGGACGGGGCTGATGGCGGCTCCGGGCCAGGAGCGGCGGCCGCTGCCGGACAAGACGGAGTTCCTGGCCGAGACGCGGAGGCATCTCGACAGCGACGAACGCCTGCAGAGCCGCTACACCTTCAAGGAACGCCGCATCGAGATGCGCCAGGACGACTCGGGCGCCTGGGTGCCCAAGGACACCCAGGTCTTCGAGGTGTACCCGTCGCCGGTTTCCGACCTCACCTACTACCGCCTCGTCGAGCGCAACGGCACGAAGGCGAGCGCGCACGCGCTGGCGGCGGCCGACGCGAAGCAACTCGCCGAGGTGGCCCGGTTCAGGGAGAACCTGCGCGGGGAGTCCTCGACGGATTGGGTCCGCCGGCTCGCCCGCCTGAAGCAGGACGCCGACCGCGACCGGGCGATGGTGAAGGACGTGCTCGACACGTTCGACTTCAGCCTGGTGCGCCGCGAGCAGGCGGACGGCCAGTCGCTGATCGTCATCGCCTTCTCGCCGAAGGACGACGCGCACCCGCGGACGAGCGAAGGCCGGCTCGCCCGGCACTTCACGGGCCTGGCGTGGGTGGACGAGGACGCGCACCAGGTGGTGCGCGCCGAGGCGCGCTCGGTGGACACCGTCTCGTTCGGCTGGAGCATTCTCGCGCGCTTCGAGCGGGGGATGCGCGGCGAGTTCGTGCGGAGCCGGCTCGCCGACGGGACGTGGCTGCCCGTCATGGCGCGGCTGACCGGCGTCGGTCATCTCCTCTTCGTCAAGAAGATCCAGGTCGGCTACCTGAGCGAGGTACTTCGACTACCGGAAGATTGACCCGGACGACCCGCCGCGGTTCGTGGCCGTGCCCGAGCTGAGGCCGGACGCCGGACGGTCCTGATCGGACACCCCATGCGCATCGGCATCGACCTCGGCGGGACGAAGATCGAAGCGGTCGCCCTCGAGCGCGGCCACGGGGAGCTGGCCCGGCTGCGCGTCCCCACCCCGCGCGACGACTACGACGCCACGCTCCAGGCCCTCGTGGACCTCGTGCGCGCGATCGAGCGGACGACTGGCCAGCGGGGCAGCGTCGGCCTGGGCATCCCGGGCGCGATCTCGCCGGCCACGGGCGTCGTCAAGAACGCCAACTCCACGTGGCTCAACGGCCGTCCGCTCGACCGGGACCTGGCCCTGCGCCTCGAGCGCCCGGTGCGCCTGGCGAACGACGCGAACTGCTTCGCGCTGTCGGAGGCGACCGACGGCGCGGCGGCCGGCGCGCACGTCGTGTTCGGGGTGATCATCGGCACGGGGACCGGCGGCGGCGTGATCGTGGACGGCCGCGTGCTCGTCGGGCACAACGCGGTGGGGGGCGAGTGGGGGCACAACCCGCTGCCCTGGCCGCGGCCGGGCGAATGGCCGGGGGAGCCCTGCTACTGCGGCCGGTCGGGCTGCATCGAGACGTTCCTGTCGGGGCCGGGCCTCGCGCGGGACCACGCGAGGGTCACGGGCGCCGCGCTCATGCCGGCCGAGATCGTCGCCCGCGCCGGCGCCGGCGACGCCGAGGCGGAGGCCGCGCTGGCGCGCTACGAGGATCGCATGGCGCGCGCGCTCGCGACGATCATCAACGTGGTGGATCCGGACGTGATCGTGCTGGGCGGCGGCCTGTCGAACACCGATCGCCTCTACGCGAACGTGCCCCGCCTGTGGGACCCGTTCGTGTTCTCCGACCGCGTGGACACGCGCCTGGTGCGCGCGCTGCACGGCGACGCGAGCGGCGTGCGCGGCGCGGCGTGGCTCTGGGAAGAGTAGCCGGTGCTCGGTGCTTCGTGCCTGGTGCCTGGTGCGTGCATCGTGCCTCGTGCGCCGTGCGGGATCACGCTGTGGCCGGCGCAGCGTGGCACCGCACGAGGCACCAGGTCCCTGGCACGCACCAGGCACCAGGCACGAAGCACTGGGTCTCTAGCCAGCCACGGTCCGCTGGAGCAGCTTCTTCCGCGCGTAGGGGATGAGCCCGCCGGCGTCCACGATCGCCTGCCGCGCCTCGGGCAGCGGCACGATCGGGAAGTGCTGGTCGGTCGTCCGGTTGACCACCTCGCTCGGCCCCACCTCCAGCTCGTCGCCCTCCGACGCGGCGATCGACGGGCAGATCACCGTGCGCAGCCCGAGGTTAATCGCGTTCTGCAGGAAGATCCGCGCGAAGCCCTTCGCCACGATGACCAGTTCGTGCCCCTTGAGCGCCGAGGCGGCCTGCTCGCGCGACGATCCGCAGCCGAAGTTCTGGCCGCCAACGACGCAGGAGCCGGGTGGAACCTCGTGCTGCTTCAAGCGCGCGTTGAACCCGGTCAGGTCGGCGAAGGCGTACTGCGGCGTCTCGGTCGGCAGCACGGTGGCCATGTAGCGGCCGGGATAGATGGCGTCGGTCGAGATGTCATCGCCGAGGACCAGAGCGACGTTCGACATGCGATCTCCTCTTGGTGGCACAGGTCTTCGACCTGCGCCCGCTACGCCCGGGGATCGGTGATCGTCCCGGTGAGGGCGCTCGCCGCCGCGACGGCGGGCGAGCACAGGTAGACCTCGGCCTTGGGGTTGCCCATCCGGCCGAGGAAATTGCGATTGGTGGTCGACAGCGCCACGTCGCCGTCGGCGAGCGCGCCCTGATGCACGCCCAGGCAGCAGCCGCAGCCCGGGTTCATGATCACGGCGCCCGCGTCGGCCAGCGCGGCGAGGTGCCCGAGGTCGAGCGCCTCGCGGTAGATCTTCCACGAGGCGGGGAACACCAGCATGCGCACGCTGTCGGCCACGCGGCGGCCCTTGAGGATCTCGGCGGCGATGGCCAGGTCCTCGAGGCGGCCGTTGGTGCACGATCCGATGACGATCTGGTCGATCCGCGTGCCGAGAACGTCCGCGACCGGCGACACGTTGTCCACCATGTGCGGCTTCGCGACGTGCGGCGCGAGCGCCGCGGCGTCGATCTCGATCACCTGGTCGTACGCCGCGTCTTCGTCGGGCACGACCGGGTCCATCGCGTCTCGGACGCCCGCCTCCTCGCGCAGGTAGCGCGCGGTCTCCTCGTCGGCCGGTACGACGCCGGCGGTGGCGCCCGCCTCCACGGCCATGTTGGAGATCGTCAGCCGCGCCCCGGTGGGCATCGTCCGGATCCCGTCGCCGTGGAACTCGAGCACCTTGAAGTTCGCGCCCTCGGCCGAGATGCGGCCGATCAGGTGCAGGATGAGGTCCTTCGACTGCACGCGCGGCGGCAGCTGGCCGCGCACGACGACCTTGATGGTGGCCGGCACCTCGACGTTGAGCACCTTGCCGAGCGCCCACACCGCCGCCATCTCCGTCGCGCCGATGCCGAAGGCGAACGCGCCGAGCGCCCCGTGCGTCGTCGTGTGGCTGTCGGTGCCCACGACGACCGCGCCCGGACGGACGTAGCCGTTCTCCGGCAGGATCTGGTGGCAGATGCCGCCCTCGTCGCCGCGGATGTCGTGGAACTTGGTGATGCCCTGCGCCCGCACGAACTCGCGGATACGCTTCTGGTTCGTCGCCGTCTTCGCACTCTCGGCCGGCACGCGGTGGTCGAAGATGATGGCGATGCGCGACGGGTCCCACACCCGCGGCTCGAGGCCCGTGCGCTGGTAGATCTCGAGGAACTGGTTGATGACGAGCGCGCCGTTCTCGTGCGACATCGCGAGATCGACGGCCGGCTCGACCACGTCCCCCACGGCGACCGCGGGGCGCCCCGACGCCCGCGCGAGGATCTTCTGGACGACTGTCTGACCCATGGACGGTTCCCCCCGAATGGGCGACGCGGCGCGTCGCCCCTACACGATGCCCTGCTGCCGGAGACGCGCCACGTCCTCCGGCGAGTAGCCCAACCCGCTCAGCACCGCCTCGGTGTCGGCCGACAGCCGGGGCGGCGGCGTGTCGAGCCGGCCCGGCGTGCGTTCGAACTTCGCGGTGAGGTTGAACAGCTTGAGATCGCCGAGGCCCGGCTCGGCCACGGTCTGGATCGACCCGCGGTGCGCGATCTGCGCCGAGGCGAGCGCGGCGCCGAGGTCGAAGATCTCTCCAGACGGCACGCCCTTCGCGTTGAGCGCCTCGACCCAGTGGGCCGTCGGCCGCTCGGTGAGCTTCGCCTCGAGCAGCGGCGTGAGCGCCTTGCGGTTGGCCTTGCGCACGTCCCGCTTCTGGAAGCGCGGGTCCGTCTTCAGCTCGGGCAGGCCGACGACGTCGCACACCGCTTCCCACTGGGCCTGCTGGTTCGCCGCGATGTTGATGTAGCCGTCCGCGGTCGCGAACGTGCCCGACGGCGCCGCCGTGAAGTTGTCGTTGCCCATCGGCACCGGCGGCTTCCCGCCGATCAGCAGGTTCGCCGCGACCCAGCCCATGAGGGGCATGATCGAGTCGAGCATGGCCACGTCGATGAACTGGCCCTCGCCCGTGCGCTCGCGGTGGTAGAGCGCGGCCGCGATGGCGAACGCGGCGTTCATTCCGCCCACCGTGTCGCACACCGGGAAGCCGCAGCGCAACGGGTGCAGCCGCTCGTCGCCGTTGACGTCCATCACGCCGCTCAGGCCCTGGATGATCTGGTCGTAGGCCGGCTTGAACGCGTCGGGGCCGGTCTGGCCGAAGCCCGAGATGGCGCAGTAGATCAGCCGGGGGTTCGACTCGCGGAGCGACGCGAAGGACAGGCCGAGGCGCTCCATCACGCCCGGCCTGAAGTTCTCCACGACGACGTCGGCCGTCTTCGCGAGGGCGCGGAAGATGGCCTTGCCCTCGTCCGGCTTCAGGTTGAGCGTCAGCGACTTCTTGTTGGCGTTCTGCGCGAGGAAGCTCGTGCCCATCAGCTGGTCGTTCAGCGCCGGCACGTTGCCCAGCTTGCGCGCGAGATCGCCGCCGGCCGGGTTCTCGATCTTGACGACGTCGGCGCCGCCGAGGGCGAGGAAGGAGGTGGCGAACGGCCCGGCGAGCACGTTCGTCATGTCGAGGACGCGAAGGCCCGAGAAGAGCGTCATGACTTCGCCGTCCGGTCGCCCGCCATCCACGGCACGGCGTTCGTGCGGTGCACCGTGCCCGGCAGCGGGCGCCCGAAGAAGCGCTCGGCGTCGTTGGCCACCGCCACCAGCCGGTCGAGCGCGATGTCGCGCCGGAGGCCCATCATCTGGAGCGCGTGCACCCAGTCCTCGGTGGCCACGTTGCCGCCGGCGACGGCCGTGAACGGGCAGCCGCCCATGCCCGCGAACGCCGTCTCGAACGTGCGCACGCCGGCCTCGAGCGCCGCGTAGCTGTTGGCGAGCCCCAGGCCGTAGGTGTCGTGCAGGTGGCACACGCGCTCGACGCCGGGGTCGAGCGCGCCCACGGCCTCGAAGAGCCGCCGCACCTGCGCCGGGTTGGCGTGGCCGGCCGAGTCGGCGAGGCTGACGGTGCGCAGCCCCGCGTCGAGGAAGCGCCGGACGAGGTCGAGCACGCGTGCCTCCGGGATCTCGCCCTCGAAACCGCAGCCGAACGCCGACTGCACCGACACCTGCACGGCCTTGCCGGCGTCCACCGCGCGCCGGGCCATGGCGACGATGCGGTCGGCCGCCTCGGCCGTGCCCATGCCGGTGTTCTTCCGGCTGTGGGTCTCGCTCGCCGACACGCCCATGCAGAAGTACTCCACGCCGCAGGCCAGCCCGCGATCGAGTCCCTTCTCGTTCAGCACGAGGCCCGACAGGACGACGCCGGCGGGCGCGCGCCCCGGCGCGGTGAGCGTCGAGAACAGCCGGTCGGTGTCGGCCATCGGCGGCACCTTCGTGGGGTGCACGAACGACCCGACCTGGATCATGTCGACGCCCGAGGCGGCGAGGCCGTCGAACCAGGCGAGCTTCTGCTCGGTCGGGACGACGGTCTCCTCGATCTGCAGGCCGTCGCGGAGGCCGACCTCGTGGATGGTGATCTTCGGCATATGGCGTCCACTCTACGCGCGGGCGGGCACGCCGAGCCGGTCGGCCACCGCGCGCGCCAGGTCGAGCGTGGAGTCCGTCCCGCCCATGTCGTAGGTGCGGACCCGCCCGTCCCGGACGACGGCGCCGATGGCGGCCTCGAGCTGCGCGGCCTTGTCGGCCTCGCCCAGCCAGTCGAGCATCATCTTCACGGCCATGAGCGTCGCGATCGGGTTCACCTTGTGCTGGCCGGCGTACTTCGGCGCCGACCCGTGGGTCGGCTCGAAGACGGCGAGCTTCTCGCCGATGTTGCCGGAGCAGCCGAAGCCCAGCCCGCCGACCATCTGGGCGCACAGGTCCGACACGATGTCGCCGTAGAGGTTCGGCGCAACCAGCACGTCGTAGTTGTTCGGGTTCTTCAGCAGCCACATCGTGATGGCGTCGATGTTGGCGTCGTCCATCTCGATGGCGGGGAAGTCGCGGGCGACCTCGCGGGCGGTCTCGAGGAACAGCCCGTCGGTCGCGCGCACCACGTTGGCCTTGTGCACGACGGTGACCTTGCGCCGGTGGTGCTGCTTCGCGAACTCGAACGCCGCGCGGATGATGCGCTCCGAGCCCTTCCGCGTGTTCACCTTGCACGACACCGCGTAGTCGTCGGCGCCGAGCTTCGCGAACGCGCCGAACGGCTTCGACAGCCGGGTGAGCACGTCCGAGAGCTCCGCGGGCACCGGCGAGAACTCGACGCCGGAGTACAGGTCCTCGGTGTTCTCCCGGAAGATGACGAGGTCGATCGGGTGCTTGTAGTTCAGCGGGTTGCCCTCGAACGAGCGGCACGGACGCAGGCAGACGTAGAGGTCGAACTCCTGGCGCATGCGCACGATCGGCGAGCGGTAGACGAGCTTCGTGCCGCGCAGCGCGGGCGCGAGCTCGGCCTCGGCCGCCTTGTTCGGCTTCGAGGTGATCGCGCCGAACAGCGCCGCGTCCACGTGGCGGAGCAGGTCGATCGTGCGCGGCGGCAGCGGATCGCCCTCGGCGCACCAGCACTCCCAGCCGATGTCGCCGTGGACGTACTCGGCGTCGAGCGCGAGCCGGTCCAGCACGATCTTCGCCGCGTCGAGCACGTCGACGCCAATCCCGTCGCCGGGCAGCCACCCAATTCTGTGTTTCGCCATGAAGTTGCTCTCCCTCTTCCCGCCTTGGCCCGCCGGAGCGCACCGCGCGAAGGCGGCCGCCGGGTCGCGTCGGGGTGTCCTGCGAAAAGCGAGCGCGGGGCGGGAACGCGACGTCGACGCCGTTCCGCGGCTGGGTGCCCGGGCCGAACGGGCGCGAGCCGGGCGTCCAAGCAGGGATTCGCAGGAGCACCCGACTCCCCTCAGGATACACCAGGGCAGGGCGGCCGGGCGACGGCTGGTCCGGCGGCCCCCGCTTCATCTATCATGCTGGAACGGCGGGCGGCCCGCCGGCCATCCACGACAGGCGAAAGGGGCGGTGATGTCGCAGTTCTGGACGAAGCTCGGGCTGGCGGTGTGCGCGGCGGGTGCGGCGGGGACGCTGGCGTGCGGCCAGGCGGCGCCGGCCCCGGACGCCGGGGCGGCCGCGCCCGCCGCGCTGGCGCTGCCCGACGAGGTGCACCTCGCCAACCTGAGGCAGCTCACCTTCGGCGGCGAGAACGCGGAGGCGTACTTCTCGGCCGACGGGACGCGCCTGATCTTCCAGTCGAAGCGCGACGGCGCGGGGTGCGACCAGATCTACACGATGCGGATCGACGGGTCGGAAGTGCGGCGCGTGAGCACCGGGAAGGGGCGCACGACCTGCTCGTACTTCTACCCGGACGGCCGCAGCATCCTGTACGCGTCCACGCACGGGGCGGCCGACGCCTGTCCGCCCGACCCCGACCTCTCGCGGGGGTACGTGTGGCCGATCTACGCGTCGTACGACATCTACCGCGCGGACCCGGACGGCTCCAACCTGCGCCCGCTCACCACGACGCCGGGCTACGACGCCGAGGCGACGATCGGCCCGGACGGCCGCGTCGTGTTCACGAGCGTGCGCGACGGCGACATGGAGATCTACTCGATGAACGGCGACGGGACCGACGTCCGGCGGCTGACGCACCGGCCGGGGCCCGACGGCGGGCCGTTCTTCTCGCGCGACGGGAAGCGGATCGTGTTCCGCGGGCACGCGCTCGACCCGGGGCCGGAGATGGACGACTACCTGGCGCTGCTGAAGGAAGGGCTGTGGCGGCCGGGCCGGCTCGAGATCCTCGTGATGAACGCCGACGGGAGCGACGTGCGGCAGGTGACCGACAACGGCGCGGCCAACTTCGCGCCGTACTTCACGCCCGACGGCGCGCGCATCGTCTTCGCGTCGAACATGGACGATCCGCAGCAGCGCAACTTCGACATCTACCTGATCAACGTCGACGGGACGGGGCTCGAGCGGATCACCTACAACGACACGTTCGACGGCTTCCCCATGTTCTCGCCCGACGGCACGAAGCTCGTGTTCGCGTCGAACCGCCACGACGCGAAGCCCGGCGAGACGAACGTGTTCATCGCGGACTGGGTGGAATGATCGATCGGGCCGGCTGAAGCCGGCCCCTACAGCGTGTGGGGGCCGGCTTCAGCCGGCCCGGCGCAGGAACGCCGCCAGGGCCTGGAACGCCTCGCCGCGGTGGCTGACGGCGCGCTTCTCCTCGTCCTCGACCTCGCCGAGCGTGCGCCCGTAGGGCGGGTAGAAGAAGATGGGGTCGTAGCCGAAGCCGTGCGTGCCACGCGGCTGGCGCGCGATCTCGCCCTCGACGGTGCCCCGCGCCTCGAACAGCACCTGCGGCCCGCGGGCCAGCGCCAGGGCGCAGACGAACCGCGCCGGGCTGGTGGCGGCGCCGCGCGCGTCGAGCAGCTCGTAGATGCGCTGGAACTTCACCGCGTAGTCGGTCCCGTTCCAGCGGGCCGACTGCACGCCCGGCAGACCGTCGAGCGCGTCGATCTCCAGCCCCGAGTCCTCCGCGACCGTCAGCAGCCCGGTGGCCTCCGCGTAGGCGAGCGCCTTCAGCCGGGCGTTCTCGGCGAACGTCTCGCCGGTCTCCTCCGGCTCGGGCGGCGCGCCGACCTCGTCGAGCGCGACGAGGCGGTACGGCAGCCCGGCGAGGAGCCCCCGGATCTCCCGCAGCTTCCCGCGGTTGGTGGTGGCGACGAGCAAGGTCTCCACGTGGGTCGCCCTCACACGATCGTCAGGAAATCGCCGACGATGGCGCGCTGCATGTCGACGAGCCGGCGGATGCCGGCCGTGGCCAGGCCGAGCAGGTCGTCGAGCGCCGCGCGGTCGAACGGGCGGCCCTCGGCGGTGCCCTGCACCTCGATGAACAGCCCGCGGCCCGTCTGCACCACGTTCATGTCCACCTCGGCGCGCGAGTCCTCGTCGTAGGCGAGGTCGAGCATCGGCGTGCCGTCGATGACGCCCACGCTGGTGGCGGCGACGTAGTCGTCGACGGGCATCTTCGACAGCGTGCCCTTCTCGCGCAGCTTCTGGAGCGCGAGCACGAGCGCCACGAAGCCGCCCGTGATCGACGCGGTGCGCGTGCCGCCGTCGGCCTGGATGACGTCGCAGTCGATCCAGATCGTCCGCTCGCCCAGCTCGGCGAGGCGCGTGACCGAGCGGAGCGACCGTCCGATCAGCCGCTGGATCTCCTGCGTGCGGCCGCCGACCTTGCCCTGCGACGCCTCGCGCGTCGAGCGCGTCGTCGTCGCGCGGGGCAGCATGCCGTACTCGCCCGTCACCCAGCCCTTGCCCGAGTTGCGCAGGAAGGGCGGGACGCGCTCCTCCACGCTCGCCGAGCAGATGACCCGCGTGCGGCCCACCTCGATGAGCACCGAGCCTTCGGCGTGCATGAGGTAGTGCGGGGTGATGGTCGTCGGCCGGGCGTCGGCCGGGTCACGTCTGTCGATGCGCACCATGGCGAATTCCGTCTGCCGGAGGTCAGTTGCCGGGTCCGGCGCCCGAAGGCTGCACCCACTGCAGGCTCTTCCGCAGCGGGTGCCGCAGGTCGATGTGGCCGGCCAGCGTGTCCGTCTCCTGGCCGTCCACGAGGATCTGCACGCCGGTGATGGCGGGCAGGTTGGTGGTGAGGGCGTCGACGACCGCGTAGACCGTGAAGAGCTCGGCCAGGGACCCGCCCATGTGGTTGGTCGAGATCTCCCGGCTGAAGTCCACGAACGCATCGCCGCGGTCGGTCACGAAGACCGCGCGCAGCGCGGTGCCCTCGGGAAACGCGGTGACGTAGGGCGCCGGCGCCTCGCCGATCTGCGCCTCCACGATGCGGCGCGCCTGCTCGGCCGTCCCGTCGCCGTAGGGGATCTCGCGCTCGACGCCGACCAGCCGCAGGCCGTCGGTCGAGACGTAGTAGAGCGTCGCCTTGATCTTGCGCGCCTCGGCGGGCGCGGTAGGCTTCTCGATCGGCGGCGGCGCCGGCGTGGGCTCCGCGTACCAGCGCGGCAGCGCGAAGAAGAGGAGCCACGCGGCGGCGGCCGATGCGGCCGCCACGGCGACGCTGGCCACGACGTAGCGGCGCGCGGGGCTCACGGCCGGCCTCCCGGCTTCGTGGCGGCCGCGCGCAGGCGGTCGCGGAACCGGATCACGCTCTGCAGCAGCGCCTCGACGACCGAGTTCTGGAACGGCTCGGTCGTGAGCACGCGCTCCTCGTCCGGGTTCGAGAGGAAGCCCATCTCCACGAGGACGGCGGGCATGTTCGTGCCGACCAGCACGCGGAACGGGCCGCGCGCGAGCGCGCGCGGCGACATCGGCACGCGCTGGCTCAGCTCGTCGGCGACGATGCCGGCCAGGGCGGCCGACTGGTCGAGGTAGCGCGCTTGCGCCATCTCCCACGGCACGAGCTGGATGACGCGCGGGGAGGTCCCGAACACCGGCAGCGCCACGCCGTCGGCGGGCGAGGCGGCCTCCGCCTCCTGCCCGTAGTCGCCCAGGCTGAGGGAGAAGACCTCCGCGCCGGCCGTCGAGGCGCGCGGCGACGCGTTGGCGTGCAGGCTGATGAACGAGATCCGCCTTGTTGCTGTTCGCCACGGCGGCGCGCTCGTCGAGGCCGGTGGTCTGGTCGCCGTCGCGCGTCAGCAGCACGCGGATGCCGAGCCGGCCCTCGATGGCGCTCTTCAGCCGGCGCGCCACGGCGAGCGTCACGTCCTTCTCGAGCGTACCGTTCGGCCCGCGCACCCCGGTCTCGGTCCCGCCGTGGCCCGGGTCGATCACGATCGTCTGGATGGCGGGCGCTTCCGGCGTCTCGCCGAACGGCGCGGCGGGCGGCGCCGTCACGGGCGGCGCCGGCTCGCCGGGTGGCGCGGGCGTGACCGGCGCGGGCGGGGCCGGCGCCGCCTGGGCCGCGCCCGTCAGCTCGATGACGAACCGCGCCTCGCCTTCGCCGGCGCCGACGTCGGACACGCGGTAGGCGGCGAACGCAGGGCCGAGGTCCACCGCGATCGCCGGCCGGTCGTCGGCCGCGCGCACGGCGGCGACCAGCGGGCCCGCCGCGACGGCGCCCAGGCGCGGGTCGATCGCGTCCGCGTCGAAAATGACCACGAGCCGTCCGTTCTGCTCGGTGACGTGGTGGCCGGCCGGCGGGTCCACCTCGAAGGTCAGCCGCGCCCGTTCGCCGTCCTCCTCGTCGACGCGCACGCCCACGCGCGGCACGTCGAGGGGGCCGACGATCACGAGACGCGACGCCTTGCGGACCTCGACGCGCGTGCCGGTGGCCGGCCCGATCGCGCGGCTCACGAGCTCGACGGGCACGAGCCACGTGCGGCCGTCACGGACGGCCGGCGCGGGCAGCGAGATGAGGCGGCCGCCGACCGAGGCGAGCGTCTGGCCGGCCGAGAGCACGATCGTCTCGCGCCCGGCCCCGATCGTCAGGCCGCCGGCGAGCGCGTCCTCGCGCACCGAGAGGTCGAAGATCGGCGTCAGCTCGTCGAGCGTGAACATGTCCTGGCCGTTCACGCGGCGGGCGACGAGCGGGCGGCGTCCCTCGCGCGTGAGGAGCGTGTAGGGCGGCGCTCCCTGGATGCGCGCGGCCGGCTGGGCCCCCGACGCGAGCGCCGCGCCGGCCGTCAGCGCGGCGGCGATCGCCCCGGCGAGGTATCGCTTCGGAATCACGACCCCCCATCATACCCCGAGACCCGGCGCGGAATCCCCCGGCCGGACGCTCAGCGCGCGAAGTGCGCGACGAGCGCCGCGGAGGTCACCGTGTCGGCGCGCTTGAAGCCGGGCACGGGCTCGCGGAGGTAGTTCAGCGCGTAGGAGAACTTGAGCGACAGCGATCCGTTCAGGCCGACGATGACCGCCGCCGTGTTGGCGACGCGCCAGTCGCGCGCCTGCTGCAGGTTCGCCGTGAGCGCGGCGTCGTCGCGGATCTCGGTCGTGGACGTGAGGTGGGTCCGGTAGCCGGCCCGCAGCGTGCCGGTGGCGAAGGAGCGGTCGGGCTGCAGGAGCCGGTTCTCGTGCGTGTAGCCCACGCCGGCGTCCAGTTTGAGCTCGTGCGGCGCCGCGGCCGCCGTCCACGCGAGGCCGGCGTCCACGCCGATCCGGTGCTCGATGCCCGAGAACGTGTCGCGCAGGTACGACGTGTCGACGAACGTGCCCAGCCGCGGCGTGAGGTCGCGCGACTGGCGCAGCTCGGCGTTGAGGGACCGTGCGTTCTGGGTGCCGTCGGTCGTCGCGCGCACGAAGTTGACGCGCGTGCGCGTCAGCCACGGCCCGGGCCGCCAGGCCAGCTCGCCGCCGGCGCCGAGCGTCTGGGTGCTGGTGTTGCCCGCCGTGGCGACGTAGGAGAGCTCGCTGCGGCCGCTCCACCGAGGCGGCGGGGGCGCCGCCTTCGAGTACTGCTGCGCGACGCCGCTCACCGCCGGGCCGCTCTGGCGGAGGACCAGCCGCCAGCCGTCGTCGCCGCGGGACCACACGTCGGTGATCAGGCTGCGGACGATCGCGGGCTGGCACGACAGCGGGTCGCGGTCGGTCGTGAGGACGAAGGTGGCGATCCGGCTGTCCCCGAGCGTCCGCACGGCGAGATCCTCGATGTCGGCCCGGTCGCCCCAGCAGAGCGACACCGCCCGATCCAGCCACGTCGTCCGATCGACGTCCGGGGTGCCGCGCAGCACGAAGTCCGGCGCCAGCAGACGGTCGAGCGCGGCCCGATCGCGCCGGACGAGGCCGGTGGCGATCGCCTGCTCCAGCTCCGCGACGGGCGTCGTGGCGGCGGGCTGCGGGGCGGCGAGGACGGGCGCGGCGGCCCACACCAGGGCAGACACGACGACAACGGTCCGCAAGATCATGATCCGGGTACTGAACACGATGACCCGCCGCGATGTCAAACCTGCGACGGGGGCGGGCGGCGCGGGCGCCGGAAAATGGAGACGCCCGACCTCAAGCGAGTGCCTGAGCGTCGGGCGTCTCACGGCGTGTCGGAACACGCATCCCAGCAAGAGCCGGGATTCAACCTTGCTTCCGACGTCCGTTCATGGTCGCGCATCGACGAAGCGCCGCGACGGCCGGTCGGCCGTCAGGCCTTCCACGGTGCGCGCTGCAGGCCCGGCGGGTTTTCCATGCGGACCTCCATGTCTTGGTTGACGAACTCTCATTCATATCAATACGCCTCGGACGGAGGTCTGTCAACTGCTCCGCATGCGGCTCATCCGTGGCGGCCGCGCGAGCGCGGCCGGGTCTTGCCGGCACGCCCGTGGCAGCGGGTATACTGCGTGCGGCCAGGCCCTTCCCCCGGTCGGGGCGCCGCCGACGGTGTCCCTTCAATTCAAGGAGTTGCGTCCTCATGAGATTCAGCCGCTGCCTCCTCGTACTGGCGATCGTTTCGTTGTTGATGCCGGCGCCGCCCGTGTCCGCGCAGGGCCGCTTCGGCTTCGTGCCTCCCGCCGACGCGGCGAGCGCCAAGGCGGGCAAGGACGCCGACCTGCTGCCGGCCGAGCCGGTCATCACGCAGCACACGGGCCGGTTCAACGGCGAGACCGTGTCCTACACGGCCGAGGTCGGGTGGATTCCCATCCGCGATGACGGCAAGGTCGTCGCGAAGATGGAGTACGTCGCGTACACGAAGAACGACGTGACCGACATGAGCAAGCGCCCGCTGATCATCTCGTTCAACGGCGGCCCGGGCACGGCGTCGGTGTGGATGCACCTCGGCTACACGGGGCCGCGGCGCGTGACCTACGACGACGAGGGCTTCCAGCAGAGGCCGCCGGCGGGGCTCGAGGACAACCCCTACTCGATCCTCGACACGGCCGACATCGTCTACCTCGACCCGATCGGCACCGGCTTCAGCCGGATGGTCGAGGGTGAGCCCCTGCACAAGTTCCACGGCAAGCTCGCCGACATCCAGTCGGTCGGCGACTTCATCTACGCCTTCGTCAACAAGAAGGGCCGCTGGCCGTCGCCGAAGTTCATCATCGGCGAGAGCTACGGCACGACGCGGGCGTCCGGCCTGGTCGCGTCGGTGCAGCAGCGCTTCCAGATGTACATCAACGGCGTGATTCTCGTGTCGGCCACCGAGCTGGACCTCGACCGCGGCCCCGAGGTCACCTTCGCCACGAGCCTGCCGACGAAGACGGCGACCGCGTGGTACCACAAGCACCTGGTGCCCGACCTGCAGGCCAAGCCGCTGCGGACCGTGCTCGCCGAGGCGGAGCAGTTCGCGATGGGCGAGTACCTCACCGCGCTGGTGAAGGGCGATCACATCAGCGACGCCGAGCGCGACACGATCGCGGCGAAGGTCGCCCGCTACACCGGGCTCAGCAAGCAGTTCGTCCTGAACGCGAACCTGCGCGTGAGCTACCCGCGCCACTGGAAGGAGCTGCTGCGCGACCGGCGGCTGACCGTCGGGCGGCTCGACACCCGCTACACGGGCATCGACTACGACGCCGCGGGCGAGTTTCCCGAGTACTCTCCCGAGCTGGCGGATTGGAACGGCCCCTTCGGCGCGGCCATCAACGAGTACTTCCGCACCGAGCTGAAGTACAACCCCGAGATGCAGTACTACATCTGGGGCAACGTGCGGCCGTGGTCGCAGGACCCGCAGGCGCACGTGGCTGACATGCTGCGCACGGCGATGCGCGACAACCCGTACCTGAAGGTGCTGGTGCAGGGCGGCTACTACGACGCGGCGTGCGATTACTTCAACGCGACCTACACGCTGGAGCACCTCGAGCTCGGCGGCGAGTTCAAGGACCGCTACCGCTTCGCGTGGTACGAGAGCGGCCACATGATGTACCTGCGCAAGGCCGACCTCAAGAACGCGAACGACGACCTGCGGAAGTTCATCGGCTGGGCGCTGGAGGGCGTGAAGGACTACCCGCGCGGCAAGTAGCGCGACACCCCACGGTTACAGCTGGCGGCAGGCGGACGAGCGGCAGCGGACCGGCCGTCCGGCCCGCCGCCGGTGACGCGAGAGGCGCGCTCCTACTTCACGGGCAGGAGGGGGCACTGAAAGTACGGGGGCGGCCCGCCCGCCGGGCTGCCGGGCGCAATCGCCAGGTACCCCTGGGCCTGCTGCTGGAGGATCTCGTCGTACGACATCAGCACGGGCAGCGTGCCGTAGGCGGCCAGGCCCGCCGCGGTCCACATGACGGTCTGCGTGAACCACCGGCCTCCGTTGTACAGGGGATTCCGCGGGGCCGCTTCGGACACGGGAAGCTGGCCGGGGGCGCCGTTCACGAACACGAACAGCTTGTCGAAGGACTGCTGGTTGTGCGCGTTGGGCGCCGGGAGGCTGGTCGTGCCCTTCGTTCCCCAGACGGCGCCGTCTCCGTAGACCGCCGGGCTGAAGTTCGGCTGCTGGGCCCACGCGGCGCCGGCGAGCCACGTAAGGCACGCCGCGGTCAACAGAGTCACCCGGAATCTCGTTGTCATGTTCCCTCCTTGTCGTCGATCGAGGACGAACCCCGCGCCGGCGCACCTCCGGCGGCCGGCGGGCGGCACCACGCCGCGCGCCGCTGACCGGCGGGCGACCGGCGACTCTTGCGTTTCTCCAGCTTGTTTGCCGGCGCCGTCCGGATGGTTACCGCGGGACGGGGACGGCCGCCGCCGGCCGCGGTACAATGGCCGCGCCGTGCCACAGGAAGGGTCCGCGTGACGGATCGGCACCTGTCCGACCTCATGGCCGCCTACCAGGAGGGGGACATCGGTGCGTTCGAAGGGCTGTTCCGGGCCCTGAGACCGAGCCTGCAGCGGTACCTGTCCGTCCTGACGCGCAACGGAAGCCGGGCGGAGGACCTCGTGCAGGAGACCTTCCTGCAGGTCCACCGGTCCCGCCGGACCTACCTGCCGGGGCGGCCCGTCGTCCCCTGGGTGTTCGCGATTGCCCGGCACGTGTACCTGATGGACGTGCGCAAGCGCGCGCGGCTCCAGAGACGGGAGATCGCCGTCGACGATCCGCTGCCCGAGATGCCGGTGCCGCCGGAGGCGGAGGGACTGGCCGAGCGGGAGCGGCTGCAGCGGGCCCTCGGCCAGCTCCCGGCCGACCAGATCGAGGCGCTGACCCTGCATCACGTGTGGGGGTTCACGTTCGGGGAGATCGGCGCCACGCTGGGCATTCGAACCGTCACCGCGAAGGTCCGCGCGTTTCGGGGCATGCGGCGCCTCAAGGAGATTCTCGAGGCGGACGGGTAACCGACGATCGTCCCCGGGCGAAGTCCTTCGAGAGGGCCCGGCGCGGGGCGGAGGAAGATCGAGTGGACGACCAGGAACTGCTGAAGCGGCTCGAGCGCGAGATCGCGCGCGACCTCGCACCCGTCCGGCCCCTCGCGGCGCCCGGGGTGCGGGCGCTCTGGCTGCCGGCGGCATGGGTGGTGCTGGTCGGGCTGGGCTGGCTCGTGCTCGGCCCCCGGCCGGACATCGGAGTCCTCGGAGCCTGGCGTTCGATGGGCTTTTCGGCGCTCGAGGTCGTCTGCTGTGCCGTGCTGCTGTTCCTC
The DNA here is from genome assembly GCA_963812185.1 of uncultured Acidobacteriota bacterium. Classification (GTDB taxonomy): domain Bacteria; phylum Acidobacteriota; class Vicinamibacteria; order Vicinamibacterales; family JAHECP01; genus JAHECP01. The sequence continues at coordinate 1,594,960 of CAWEUE010000003.1, read as the reverse complement.
GCGCTCCGCCGGTCGATTCCCGCGATGGCCGGGTCGCCGTCAGCTGGGCTCTGGTGGGCGGCCGGTGCGCTGCTCGTTCACGTCACCGTCAGCTGGGCCACGCTCGAGCGCAGCGCGCTTGCTCCTGCGGCCGGGCACGAGTGGAGCGAAGGCCTCATCTGTCTGAGCGCCATCACCATCCTGAGCCTGCCGCTCCTGGGCCTGGGCGCGGTCCTGCTGCGCCGCGGGCTGCTGGCGCGGGCGCTTCCCGCGTTCCTCCTGACGGGGCTCGCCAGCGGCCTGGCGGCCGAAGCGCTCTGGCGCCTCCACTGTCCGTACTCCAACTGGGGCCACGTCCTGGTCTTTCACACGGGCGCGTTCGTCCTGCCGCTGCTCGTCGCGTCGTCGGTGGCAACGTTCATCGCCCGCCGGACGGGATGAGCCGGCCGCCGACCAACGCCTCCTTCTTCGCCCTGGGCCAGCGCTTGATCTGGCGCTCGCGCCGGAGCGCGTCACCGAGCGACTCGCACGCCTCGGTGTAGACCAGCGAGACGGACCGGCGCCCCGACGTGTACCGCGCGCCGCGGCCGGCGTTGTGGAGCTTCACGCGGGCGTGCGGGTCCTTGGCGGTGCCCGTGTAGAAGGTGCCGTCGGCGCAGCGGAGGATGTAGACGTAGTGGGGGAGGCCTGCCATGAGCGGGGCCGCGAAGCGGCCGACGGCGAGCGGGAGTCGCGCCCGAAGCCCGAGGCCGAGAGGATTCTACGGATCGGGGCCAGCGACCGGTAGCTCGAAGTGCCGCTTCGCAAACGCGCGACCGGATCCCGTCTTCAAGTAGCGTTCGAAGCGGGCCGCAACTTCTACGGTGCTGAACTCTATCACGACATGCACGCGCCAGTTCGCGCGGTGGGACGTGTGCGTCGACCGTCCCTGGTTGTGTGCGCTGACGCGCCGCGTGGGGTCGTCAGTCAGACCGACGTAGTAGCGCGGCGTTGCAGCATCACTGCGAAGGACGTACACGAATCGGCGATCTCGAGAGGGCATGACCACCGGCCAAGCAAGGAGCACGCCGGAGGCTCGGCTCCTCAGGTGTTCGAGGAAAGACGCGGCACGGCCGGGAGAAATGTGGCAGTACTTGCCAGCGCCTTTGGATGCGAACTGTTCGAGTTTCGCCAGGGGAAGCCGGCCTTCGCCGCCGAAGGGGTGCTCGCTGGCTTGCCGAGGTCCGCCTTCGCGACCCGGCGCCGGAGCGGTCGCTTCGGCGCGACAGACTTCGCCCGAGAGGGTGCTCGCTGGCTTGCCGAGACGAAGCTCGCCCGAAGGGCGAGCGAAGTCTGGAGGCGGCGGGAGTCGAACTTGAAATGGCGCGGATCCCTATCTAGGTGACGGCGCGCGACTTCTGGCGCCAAGCGGTTCACCGGGCAGCGGTTCGCTGCCCCTCGCGGTCTCCACTGCCGTCGTCGTGAATCCTCCGAAATCGACCCGATTCCTGGAGCCATTGTGGAGGCGGCGGGACCCGGTGCCCGCCGCCTCCATGAGATACCGTTCAAGAATACTATCAGATATGATATCTTTTTATCAGGCCGCACATGGCGTTCAAGATCCGTGAGTACGTCACGAGCGACGACAGAAATCCGTTTCGCGAGTGGCTGGCCTCGTTGGACATCACCACCAGGGCCAGAATCCAGGCCCGGGTGTTCCGCTTCGAGATGGGCAACCTGGGCGACCACAAGAGCGTCGGGGCCGGCGTCTGGGAGGCGCGGTTGGCTTTCGGCCCGGGATACCGGATCTACTTCGGCCGGGAGGGCCAGGCCATTGTTCTCCTCCTGGGAGGCGGCACGAAAGCCTCCCAGTCGCGCGACATCCGTCGAGCTCGCGACTGTTGGCAAGACTACATGGAGGCAAAGCGGCATGGCGAGACGCAGTAAGGACTGGAACGCCGGGTTGGCGCACGATCTCCGGGATCGCGAATTCGCGCGCGAGTTCCTCCTCGCAGCGATCAACGAAGGCGTTCCTGTGCAGATCGCCCTCGGCAAGGTCATCCGGGGCATGGGCGTGAAGGAATTCGCCGCGAAGGTGCGCATGGCGAGCCCGAATGTGCTCCGAGCGATCAACCCGCGGCACAACCCGACCCAGGAGACTCTGAACCGCCTGCTGAAGCCGTTCGGCCTCAGGCTCAGCCTGGCACGGCTCGAAGAGCCCACGGGCCGCCACGCCGCGTGACGCTCGAGCCGGCGCGGGGGACGCCCCCTGAGCACCTCCGTCGCGATCGGCTCAACCGCAGCAGGTGCGCCGGACCCGGCGGCGGCCGCGGTCACGCCTCCGCACGTGAGCCACCGCACCCCCGACACCGGCTCCAGCACGTTCCCGCGGATCGTCGCGGTCGTGCTCGACGGGTCGATGAAGTCGCCGTCCTCGGGGGCGTAGATGCTCAATCGCGGCGCCGTCTGATCGACGTTCAAGACGACGACCGCGACGGCCCGAAGCCCCGCGCTGTCCACCGCCTCACCGACGACTTGGACGTCCCGGCCGTCGGCCGAGGCGTCTTGGGGCGGTGAACACGAGATGAGGGGGGCACTCCCCGGAGAACACTCGAACGTGACGGTCACGTCGCCCGAGTACCAGCCTGTCCCGCTCGGCGCCGGCGACACGTGTGCCATGATGCCCGGCCCGTTTGCCACGATCGTGACCGATTGCGGCACCGAGACGGTCTCGCCGCCGCCGTCGTCGTGAGCGAGCGCGGTCACCTGCAGGGTTCCCGGCGTCGCCGCTTCGAACGACGCTTGGAACGGCTGGTGATCGGCCGTCGCCATGACCACATTCCAGACTCTGAAATCCACGCCCGTGACGGAACGGCCCACCGCAAGTCGTTCTGTCTGAACTCCGGCAGAGGGACCAGGCGCGCCAGTTCGTGGATCAGAATACGGACCTCCGCCTGCGCGCCACAACCTATGGCGGTGCCGCTCGGCTGCGTCCCGCGCGGTGACGAAGGAGTCGCGAGCGAGCCGTGTCACTGCTCCGTCAACACATTCCGCAACCTGCCGCGCATCGGCTCGAAGAAGAGGATATACCTCGACACACTCCCATATGGGGCAGCGGTCTCCAGCCTCACGCGCCATCCGATGATCACGATCTCAGGCGCCTCGGGGCGCCGCCACACGAAGTCGACGTGAACGTTCCGAACAGCCCCGAGAAACGGGGCGAATCGAGTGACATCCAGTTGACCGAGGAACGCCTCTCGACGATCGGGGGGATACTCGGCGCCGACCCGGTGCAGAGCCTTCACAAGATCCTCGTCCGTCCACTCCGGGTGGTGGGCTGCTTGCTCGGCGACTGAACCGAGCCTCCTTGCGTCGTCCCCCTCTGGTGTCTCGAATCGGGCCGAGTCGCCGAGGGAGTTTGGGGGGCTCGCGAATGTCCCGCTGACGAGCACGGGCCGGACCCCTCCCTCGGCCTTCGCGGGGGCCGGGCCGCGAACGGTCACCCGCACCCCGGGCGGAAAGGTCTCTGAGTCGAAGTGGTCGTCGAAGCTCACTTCCATCGAATATCCATGCCCGGCGAGCTCAGGGAACGCCGCCCGCATGAAGGCCTTGACCCACACGTAATCCCGGATCGGCAGCGTTTGAGCCGGAACAGCAGGCACTCCGGACAGGACGAGCAGTAGCACGCTCCCGCCGACGCGAAGCAGGCTATTTGAACCGGACATTTCTGCCTCCCAGCACTGTGAACTGCAAGAGGTTCTGCACGTTACCCAACGTATACGTGTTCGCGTAGTCGACGGCCTCTCCGACGGTCTTGTGCTTTGCCAGCTGGATTGATATCTGCTGCAAGGCAAGGGCCGCGTAATTCAAGTAGGCCATCTTAAAGGCCGGCGCAGGAACGATGAGCGCCTGGTCGGTCGATTCGTCGATCGACCAAAGGCTTCGGAAGATCTCACCGAGTGCGCAAGATGCGACGAACAGCACCTTTGCTCGAACCGGTACCGTGTCGCCTTCGGCGACCGAATCTGTGAACTGCCACGGGAGGGGCCTACAGTGCCCGAGGAGGTCGCGGTCGCCAACCGCGCAATACGGAGCCTTGAGGAGCGCCTTGTCGGAAAAGTACAAGCCTGTGGCCTGACAGGTAGGTGACGTGCTGCAGGTCTCGGGCGCCTCGTTGAGCGCGGCATGTCCCACGAACGCCACTATGTCAGGCAGAAACGGAGTACCCTTGAGGGCGTCCGTCCGAAAAGTCGCGACGGTCGCTTTGTCTCCGATGAAGAAGGTCGGGTTAGCACCCCTTCCTGCTAGGACGTACTGCTCCTTAACCTCTTGGGCATACTGCTCGGCTGTCACTTCCACCCCGTTCTCGTCCAGCAGCTTTGGCACCAGCAGGAAGTAGTGGATCGAGGGGGCGGTGGCAGAGTTGGTCGACTGAGCACTCCCCGTCAGGTACCGAAGACGACGAATCGATGTCTGCTTCAGGTCCGACCCACCGCGACGCCGTCCCGCCAAGTCCCGCCCAAAATCCTGGCGCCACCTGGTTGTCATTCGCCCCGAACATCCCACCCTCCTGGCCCGACGCGTACACCGCGCCATCGGTGCTGATGAACCGGAAACTGACGTAGGGATCGGTTGAGGGAAACGGAATTTCGCCCGGCGACAGGGTCGTGGGGTCGAACGAGATGTCGTAGACCTCGTAGGGGCGAGGCGTCTCGCCCGTGTAGCGCTTGATTAGCGCCCGGCCGACGGTGTCCGTCACCGCGTAGTCGACCTCCCCCACGCCAGCGGAGACCAGCGGATCGGCGATGAGGGGGACGATCTCGCTGGCCTCACCGCCCGGCCCTATCCGCAGGATATTCGTCCCGCCCCGCCGCTGCCCGACGAAGAGCCCGCCGGAAGCCTGCGGAATCAGACGGTACATCTTGGGGTCGAACTCGGCACTCGGACGCCGCGCGAGGTACAGGTCGGTGATCACCGGCGGGGCGTTCGTGGCCAGAACCGTGGCCAGCTGCAGATGCGTCCAGTCGCCGTCGTGCGGGTTGAAGAGCACCTGGACGGTTCGGTCGTCACGCACGATCGGCCCCGATGCGAACGGCTGGTAGTGCCGCCACGGGAGTCTCCAGCGGGTGGCGGCCCCGGACAGGCCGTCGAGGGCGACCAGGTAGGTGTCCGCGCTGTGGTACTCCCAGTCGGTGACGAAGACGGTGCCGTCCGGATGGACGGCCACCTCGCTCAGGTCCCCGTCATCCGCGACGTACTCCCACGACACCGCACCGGTCGCGCCGTCGATTCGTTGCACGTGTTGCGGACGCGGGTTGGACGTGCCGAACGTGTCGTCGAGCACGAGGATCAAGCCGCCGTGGGCATCGGCGGCGACATCCTTGATGGTGGGCCCGGTGAACGTCCTCAACCACAGCAGTTGCCCGTCGAACGTCGTCGCCCAGATCTCCGTCGGGCAATCGGTACAACCGGCGGAGCTCGGTCCCGGACCATTCCGTTCCCTCGTCCACGAAGTAGAGGTCCGGCGTGGCAACGTCGCTGTCGTCGGCCGGGCTGGCCCGGAGCACTTGCCCCCGCTTCACGACGGCGTCGGTCACCTGGTGCAACTCCCAGAGGACCGTTCCGCTCGCCGGAACCACGCCGGCCGCGAGCACGGTGACGACGGCTTGGGCCGAGAGACCGTCCTTCGTCACCGTGAGCGTCGCCTCGCCGGCCCCAATCGCCGTCACGCGCGTCCGGGTTTCGTCGGTCGCCACCTGCGCGACGAGCGCCTGGTCCACGGACCAGGTGGCGCCCGTGACGATGCGACCGCGCTCGTCGACCACTCGAATCAGCCGACTCTCGCTTGCCGCCATGGTCATGCGCTCGGGCGTCACTTCCAGGCTCGTAGGTGCCGGCGGGTCGGACACGGAGAACGAGACGGTCCGCGACGCCTCCAGGTCGGCCCCGTTTCGTGCCGTGACGATGACGCTGTTCAGGCCTGGCGACACCGGGACGTCGCAGGCGAACGACTGGCCCGACACCGTCGCGTTCACCCCCCCGCACGTGAGCCACTGCACCCCCGACACCGGCTCCAGCACGTTCCCGCGGATGGTCGTGGTCGTGCTCGACGGGTCGATGAAGGCCCCGTCCTCGGGCGCGTAGAGGCTCAATCGCGGCGCGGTCTGATCGACGTTCAAGACGACGACCGCGACGGCCCGAAGCCCGGGTACTGTTCACTGCCTCACATCTTCACCGCCCCTCGCCCGCTTGACCTGCTCCGCCTTCGGCGAGATCTTCGCAGCTGGTCACCTCGGCGAAGTAGGGACGCTGCAACCGAAACAGGCTTCGCGACCGGTCATGGCACACGCCGGGCCCGATGGTGAAGTTGTAGATGACGATCGCTCTGTGCTCCGCGTTGGGCGCAAACCTCCACTTCTTCGCATTCGCGACCGTATCCGCCGTGAGCAACGCCGGCCCCGTCAACGCGTAACCGGAGATCGGCACCCCCTCCTCATTGAGTTGTAGGTCCACCACGACGACTCCCTGTTCCCTCGCGGCTCGCGGAACCGCCGGGTACTCCATGTCCTCGAAGCTGACCAGACGCTGGTGCACGGGCTGCGCCCGCGACGACTGTAGTTCTGGAAGTGGTACGGCCTGAGCGGCGCCCCGATCGCGATGCGTGGCGCGGCGCGGCCGCGACGACTGTAGTCCTGGAAGTTGTGCAGCCCCCGCGGCTCCACTGACGAGGCTGGCGGCAACCACACTGGAAGGCCAGCCAGTCATGTGATGCCTCACCACAGGGGTCCGTCGCCCTTCTACGATGGGTACACAACTGATGATCCGTGCGAAGTTGGCATGCTCCAAGAGAAAGAGGCTTCGCCTTCTGTCATGACAGGCGCCGGGCCCGACGGTGAAGTCATAGACGATGATGGCCCTTCGCTGCCTGTTCGGCTCGAATCGCCACTGCTTCGCATTGGCGGTGGCGTCAGGGATCAGCACTTTCGGCCCGATCAAGGCAGAAGCGGCGACTGGAACGCCGTTGTCGTCAAGGCGCAAGTCGACGACAACCAGACCCTGCTCCATGATCACCGTCGCCATGAACGGGTAATCGAGGTCTACAAAGCTGACGAGGACCTGCTGAACCGGTTCCCGTTCCTGCTGTCGCACTCCAATCCCGCCACCCCCGACAGCGAGCACCGAGCAAAGCAGCGGGACCACACACGTAAGCCAGCGAGTCATCGGATCCCTCCAACCAGCTGTCCACACTTCTCCTGGACCAGGCTGTCGTTCTCGGACTGGTAGACGTCGTTCAGGAAATCGCCTTTGTGGAAGCCCTCCGCAAATACCAGGTGCGCCAGTTCGTGGACCAGGATACGGACCTGGGCCTGGGATGTCCCTCCGCGGTAGGGACCATCAAAAAACTCCTTGCCGGAGCTCCTGTCGAAGGCACTGAAAAATGCGCCATAGTCGTTGAAGGTCACAGCGAAATAGACTGGGACGCCGATAGGAGTATGATCCGGGTTCTCTCCCCCCCTGAAGGCGGCAATGCGATTCTCCGCTGAAGAGGCGACGATTTTGTCCGGAAGCCTCGAAATCACGCCGTGGCCGAACTTATCCTTGTCTCCGGGCTCGAATGGCTGGAGGAGGTAATCGATCATCCCTGCGCCGGAAACCAGTTCGTTCTTGAGCCAGGCGGCGCAGGAGCCGGGCGGAGTTGAGTTGCCATCGGCCACGAGGGCGTCTCTGAGCTTCAAGAAGGTCGCCCGGATGATCCCTTGGTTCGGTTCTGTCTGGAGCGGTTGAGGGACGTAGATCCGGCGGTCGGCGCCATTCGTGGAGCTGCTGCTGCCCTGCAGGTAGGAGGAGGCCCAGTGGACGTCGATCTCAGGTCCGAGCGCCATGGAGGGGCCTGCACCGAGCGTCACCCAGATCCCCGGCGCCACCTGGCTGTCATTTGCCCCGAACATCCCACCCGCCTCCCCCGACGCGTACACCGCGCCATCGCTGCTGACGAAGCGGAAACTGACGTAGGGATCGGTTGAGGGAAGCGGAATCTCGCTCGGCGACAGGGTCGTGGGGTCGAACGAGATGTCGTAGACCTCGTAGGGGTCCGTCGTGTCGTGCGTGTCGTGCTTGAACAGCGCGCGGCCGACCGTGTCCGTCACCGCGTAGTCGATCTCCATCACGTCAGCGGAGGCCAACGGAGTCGGCACGAGGGGGACGATCTCGCTGACGTCACCGCTCGGGCCGATGCGAAGCATATTCGGGCCCAGCCCCCAGATTCCCGGGCGGCCCCGCGTCTGCCCGACGAACAGCCCGCCGGACGCCTGTGGGATCAGCCGGTACAACGAGGGATCGAAGGCGAGACTCCCATGCCACGGGATGTACAGGTCGGTGATCACCGGCGCGGCGTCTGTCGCCTCCACGGTGGCCAGCTGCAGATGGGTGAGGTCGCTATCGTGCGGGTTGAACAGGACCTGGACGCTCCGGTCGTCGCGAACGATCGGCCCCGATGCGTACGGCTGATAGTGCCGCCACGGGAGTCTCCAGCGGGTGGCGGCGCCGGTCAGGCCGTCGAGGGCGACCAGGTAGGTGTCCGCCGTGTAGTACTCTTCGTCGGTGACAAAGACGGTGCCGTCCGGATGGACCGCCACCTCGCTCAGGTCCCCGTCATCCGAGGCGTACTCCCACGAGACTGCGCCGGTCGCGCCATCCATTCGCTGCACTCGTTGTGGATGGGGGTCGGAGGTGCCGAACGTGTCGTCGAGCACGAGGATCAAGCCGCCGTGGGTATCGGCGGCGACGTCCTTGATGGTGGGCCCGGTGAATGTCCTCACCCACAGCAGTTGCCCGTCGAACGTCGTCGCCCAGATCTTCGTCGGGCGATCGGACAACCGGCGGAGAACAGTGCCGGCCCATTCCGTTCCCTCGTCCACGAAGTAGAGGTCCGGTGTGTCACCGTCGCTGTCGTCGCCCGGGATGGCCCGGAGCACCTGCCCTCGCCTCACCGCGGCGCCGGTCACCTGGTGCAACTCCCAGAGAACCGTTCCGCTCTCCGGCACCACGCCGGCCGCGAGCACGGTGACGACGGCTTCGGCCGAGAGACCGTCCTTCGTGACCGTGAGCGTCGCCTCGCCGGCCCCGATCGCCGTCACGTGCGTCCCGGTTTCGTCGGTCGCCACTTGCGCGACCAGCGCCTGATCCACGGACCAGGTGGCGCCCGTGACGACGCGACCGCGCTCGTCGACCACCCGAATCAGCCGGCTCTCGCCCGCCTCCATGGTCATGCGCTCGGGCGTCACCTCCAGGCTCGTGGGCGCCGGCGGGTCGGACACGGAGAACGAGACGGTCCGCGACGCCTCCAGATCCGCCCCGTTTCGGGCCGTGACGATGACGCTGTTCAGGCCCGGCGACACCGGGACCTCGCAGGCGAACGACTGACCCGACACCGTCGCGTTCACGCCTCCGCACGTGAGCCACTGCACCCCCGACACCGGCTCCAGCACGTTCCCGCGGATGGTCGCGGTCGTGCTCGACGGGTCGATGAAGTCCCCGTCCTCGGGCGCGTAGATGCTCAATCGCGGCGCCGTCTGATCGACGTCCAGGACAACGAGCGCGACGGCCCGAAGCCCCGCGCTGTCCACCGCCTCACCGACGACTGGGACGTCCCGGCCCTCGGCCGAGGCGTCTTGGGGCGGTGAACACGAGACGAGGGGGGCGCTCCCCGGCGTGCACTCGAAGGTGACGGTCACGTTGCCCGAGTACCAGCCTGTCCCGCTCGGCGCCGGCGACACGTGTGCCGTGATGCCCGGCCCGTTTGTGACGATCGTGATTGAGTGCGGCGCCGAGACGGTCTCGCCGCTGGCGTCGTCGCGAGCGAGCGCGGTCACCTGGAAGGTTCCCGGCGTCGCCGCCTGGAACGACGCCTGGAACGGCTGGTGATCGGCCGTCGCCACGACGACATTCCCGACTCTGAACTCCACGCTCGTGACGGAACGGCCCACCGCCACCGCGGTGGCCGCGACGGGGATCGCGGAGCCCACCGCGTACACCTGCCCGTTGGCCGGACTCGTGAGCCACACGGCGACCTGCGGGGACGTCGGCTCGCCAAAGTCGGTGTACACCGCCTGCGCGCCGTTGACGGTGACCACGATGGGCGCGCCAGGCGCGACGAGCGGCCCCAGATTCGGGCGACGGGGAGCCGGAGGCCGTCCAGTCATGTCCATGGCCGCTTCTGTCGCCGAGGTCCGCCGGACCGTTCACGGGGCTGTCGGTGAGGAGGTTGCCAGTGCGGACCGCCTGCGGGGACGACCGCTCGGCTTGGATCTCCTCCGGGCTCAGGGCCGCGTCCCAGTTGCGGACGTAGGCGACCGACACGTCCGACCGTTCGACGCCGGCGGCGTCACCGATCGTCTCGACCTGTTCGACAAAGGGCGCCATCACGAAGGTGGCTGAACCAATCGCGGCTCCGTCGACATAGGCGACGAGCTCGTGGGTCGAGGCCGTGTACGTGAGGGCGGCATGGTACCATTGGCCGAGCACCAGCGGCTCTGCCACGCTCACGTCCACCCAGTCGGCGCCATCCCAGACTTCGAAGGTGAGCACGTCATTGTCCGGGCCGGTGCCGATCCACACGTAGGCGTTGGTGTACGTGGTATCCCCGATCGTGTACACCGTTCGCCAGCCGGTCGCGGTCTGGGGCGCCAACTTCACCCAGAGCGCCATCGTGAAATCCTGCGCGGGGTTGAAGTAGGACGCATTCCTGACCAACGCGTCGCCCGTCCTGGTCAGGGCCAGGGCCGATCCCGGAACCGAGCAGAGGATCTCGTTGTCCGCCCAGGAGGTCACCGGTGCGGTGAGGCCGTTGAAGGTCACGGTGCTCGAGCCCTGCGTGTCGCCGAACCCGGCGCCGTAGATGGTGACGAAGGCGCCCGGCGGCGCCACGTTCGGCGTCACCATGGTGATGACCGGCGGCGCCGGCGCCGTGGTCCGGTCCACGTTGAGCACCACGATCGTCGTCGCGCGAAGACCCGCTTCGTCGATCGCGTCTCCACGAACCTGGATCCCGACACCGTCCTGCTGGATCAACTGCGGGGGCGTGCACGAGACGATGGGCGTCGCCCCTGGCGAGCACGTGAAGGTCACCGTGACGTCGGCGGTGTACCAGCCGGCGGCATTGGGCGCCGGCGTGACATGCGCGACGATCGAGGGACCGCCGGTCTCGACGGTGATACTGTGCGGCGCCGAGCTCGTCCGCGCTCCGGCGCTGTCCAACACGACCGCCGTCAGCTCGTACGTTCCAGGAGACGTCGCCTGCCAGGCGGCGGCGTAGGGCGCCGTGGCGCACGTGGCGATCACCTGTCCGTTCGCGCGGAACTCCACGAGCAAGACGGTCCCGCCGGTCACCGAGACGTCTGCGGACAGCGGGACGATCGAGCCGGCCGCGAAGCGGGTCTCCGAAGGGGGACTCGTGAGGGAGACCACCACCTCGGGTGTGCCGTGGTCGAAGGTGTAGGCCGCGACAGTCAGGTCGCTCGGCGCCCAGTCCGTCTTGAACGCCCGCGCCGTCAGCACCGTGGTCGTGACGATCGGCAGCGCCTCGGTATAGAGCGGCGAGTTGCCGTCGGGGATGGTGCCGTCGAGCGTGTAGCGGATCTCGGCGTCGGGCGTCGCCGAGGCGAGGGTCACCGTCTGGGCGCTGGTGTAGACCCCCGTCCCGGGCGTCGCGGTCGGGGCGGCCGGCTGCAGCACGTAGCTCGCCGCGGCCACGCCGCTCGGCTCCACGCCCGTCTTCCAGGCGCGCGCCATGAGCGTCAGGGCGTGGTCCACGGGGACGGTCGCGCCGGCCTCCAGCACGGGGTCCTCCTCAGTGGGTTCGACCCCGTTCGTCGTGTAATGGACCACGGCGCCCGGCGTGGCCGTGGTGATGGCCACGCTCTGGACGGCCGAATAGGTTCCCGCCGGCGGCGCGAACGTCGGCAGAACGACGCCCCACGCGAAGTCCGCGCCGGCCACCGGGACCGGGTGCGACTCGGCCACCATCGACCCGTCGCCGAGCTGTCCGTAGCCGTTCGTGCCCCAGCTCCACACCGCGTCGTCCGCCGTCAGGGCGAGCGTGTGCGCGTCGCCGCTCGCCACCCGGATCACCGGGGGCGCCCCGGCCACGAGCACCGGGACCGATTGGCTGGTGGTCGTCCCGTCGCCGAGCTGCCCGTTGGAGTTGGCGCCCCAGGCCCACAGGGTGCCCGCGCTTGTCACCGCGAAGGACGCGTACTGCCCGGCCGCGATCCCCGCGACGTCCGCGAGGCTGCCGGCGCTCACGGGCGTCCGGCGCTGCGTCGTGCTGCCGTCGCCGAGCTGGCCATACTGGTTGAAGCCCCAGGCCAGGACGGCGCCGGTCCCCAGACGCGCAAGCGAGTGGTACCGGCCCGCCGCCACCTCGGCGACGCCCGCCAGGTCGGGCACGAGGATTGGGAGGAGCCGCTGGGTGGTCGTGCCGTCGCCGAGCTGGCCCTGGGTGTTCGCGCCCCAGGCCCACACGCTCCCGTCGGCCGCCACCGCGAGCGAATGCGACCCGCCCGCCGCGATCCCGACGATGGCGGGGAGGCCCGGGACCGGCCCGGGGGACGAGCGCGCGGTGGTGGTGCCGTCGCCGAGCTGGCCGTTCGTGTTGGCCCCCCACGCCCAGACCGCGCCCGCGCTGGTCAACGCGAGGCTGTGATTCTCCCCGGCCGCCACCGCCACTACGTCGGTCAGGCCCGCCACCGTCACCGGCAGCGTGCGCCTGGTCGTCGTGCCGTCGCCGAGCTGGCCGTAGCCGTTGTAGCCCCAAGCCCAGACGCTGCCCTCGGTGCGCACGGCCAGGGCGTGGGACGCCCCGGCGCTCAGGCTGCGGAGGATCCCGCTGAGGCCATGCACCATGACGGGCACGGTCCGGGTGGCGGTCGTCCCGTCGCCGAGCTGCCCGCTGGCGTTGCGACCCCAGCTCCACACCGTGCCGTCGCGCCGGAGCGCCAGCGAGAACCCGGTGCCGGCCGCGACGCCGCCCGGGGTGAGCGGGTCGGTCAACGTGTAGGGGACTGTCAGCACGTCGCTCGCGGTGTAGCCGGTCTTGAACGCCACGGCCGAGAGGGTGAAGGTGCCCAGGGGGAGCGCCGCCCCCAGCGCGAGCACCGGGTCGTTCGCGGTCGGTGTCGCGCCGTTGAGGGTGTAGTGGATCGTGGCGTCCGGCGTCGCGGTCGCGAGCGTCACGACCTGGCCGGGCACGTACGCGCCGGCCGCGAGGCTCGGCACGGGCGTCGCGGCCGCGAAGGTGTAGACGGCGGTCATCACCGGGCTCGACAGCCAGCCCGTCTCGAACGCCACGGCCTTGAGCGTCGTCGCGCCGGCCACCACCAGCGGCGCCGTGTACGCTGGAGAGGACGAGGTCGGCGTGCTCCCGTTGGTCGTGTAGCGGATAGTCGCGCCCGAGGGGCCCGAGAGCGTCACGCTCTGGTCGGTGGCGTACAGCCCACCGGTGGGCGAGGCCGTTGGCGCGGCGAGCATGCCGGCGTTGATCGTGTAGGTGCGGGCGACCGTCTGGCTGGCGTCCCAGCCGTCCTTGAACCCCTTGGCCTTGACGGTGGTCGTCGTGGACAGCGTCAGGGGACCGGAATAGGCCGGCGACTCGGCCGTCGGGTCGCTGCCGTCCACGGTGACGCGCAGCGTGACGCCGGAACCCGTGCCGGTCACCGTCACCACTTGGCCCGGCGGGTACGTGCCGGACGTGGGTGTGAGCGTCGGGGTGGCGACGCGCAGCGTGTAGGTCGCCGTCTGGACCAAGCTGTCCGGCTGCCCGGCCTTGACGGCGATGGCCTTGAGCGTCAGGGAGTGCGTCACCGGGACGATGCCGCCCGAGGGCAGGTTTGGCGACTGCGATCCGGGCGTCGATCCGTCCGTCGTGTAAGAGATGGTCGCGCCGGGCGTCTCGGACGTGAGCGTGATGTCGCGCTCGGCGGTGTAGGTGCCCCCGAGCGGCGCGAACTGCGGAATGCCGACGATCCAGGTGCCGTCGGGCCCGTTGACCTGCAGCGGCGTCGGCCGGTCCTCGGTCGCGCCGTCGCCGAGCTGGCCCTGCGCGCCGGCGCCCCACGTCCACAGCCCGCCGGTGTCGGTCACCGCGAGCGTGTGGTACCAGCCGGCGGCGATCGCCACGACGGGCGTCGGCGTGGCGAGGACGGCGGGGTTCACGTGCATGGTGGTCGTGCCGTCGCCGAGCTCACCGTTCGCGTTGCGTCCCCATGTCCACACCTGCCCGTCGACGTCGAGCGCCACCGAGTGCGCGCCGCTCGCGGCGAGGGCGACCACGGCGGGGATCGTGCCGACTTGGACCGGGCTGGTCCGCCGGGTATAGGTGCCGTCGCCGAGCTGCGCCGCGCTGTTGTCGCCCCACGCCCACGCCGTGGCGTCGCTCCGTACGGCCAGGCTGTGGGTCTGGCCCGCCGCGATGGCCGTGACCGCCGAGAGCCCGGGCACGAGCGTCGGGACCAGGCGCGTCGTGGTCGAGCCGTCGCCGATCTCCCCGTCGCTGTTGCGGCCCCACGCGTAGACCTCGCCGCCGGCCGTCAGGGCCAGCGTGTGGAATTCGCCCGCCGCGACGGCGACGATCGGCACGCCGTCGAGCGCAGTGATGCGGACGGGCGCCGAGCGCAGCGTCGTCGTGCCGTCGCCCAACTGGCCGTAGCCGTTGTAGCCCCAGGTCCACACCCCGCCGTCGGCGGTCAGCGCGACGGAATGGTACGTGCCCGCCGCGACGGCGACCACGTGTGTGAGCGCGGTGACCTCGATGGGGACGTTGAACGGCGGCTGCACGCCCGGGTCGAGGCCCAGTTGGCCGTACGAGCTGTAGCCCCACGCCAGCAGGCGACCGTCGGCCGTGACGGCCAGACTGTGGTAGGCACCGGCGGCGAGGTTCGTGACGCCGGCCAGGCCTGACACCGCCACCGGCGACAACCGCTGGGTGAACGAGCCGTCGCCCACCTGCCCGGACGCGTTCCCACCCCACCCGACGAGGGTGCCGTCGCGTCTCAGCCAGAGCCCGTGCTGGTAGCCGGCCACGATCGTGCTCGGGGCCGTGCCACCCGGGGAGCCGCCCCAACTGAAGAAGGCACCGCCGTCGGTCACCGCCAGCGTCTGGTATACGCCGGCGCCGATCGTCACCACCCCCGTCGCGCCGGGCACGGTCGCCGGCGTCAGGCGCGGCGTCGTCGTGCCGTCGCCGAGCTCTTCGTAGGCGTTACGTCCCCACGTCCACACCTGGCCGTCCGCCGCCAGCGCGACCGAGTGTCGGCCGCCGGTGGCGATGGCCACAGCCGCCGGGATTGTACCCACCTGGACCGGGCTGGTCCGGCGCACCGTGGTGCCGTCGCCGAGCTGGGCAGAGGCATTGTCGCCCCACGCCCAGACGCTCCCGTTGCCCTTCAAGGCCAGGGTGTGACGCTCGCCGGCGGCGAGCGCCGTCACACCGCTCAGCCCGGGGACCGTCACGGGCACGAGCCGCGGTGTCGTCGATCCGTCGCCGAGTTGCCCCGTCGTATTGCGGCCCCAGGCGTAGACCGTGCCGTCGGCCGCGACGGCCAGCGTGTGGAAGGCGCCGGCCGCGACCGCCACGATCGTCACGCCGTCGAGCGCGGTGACGCGCGTCGGCGTGGATCGCAAAGTCGTCGTGCCGTCCCCCAGCTGGCCGTCGGCGTTCGCGCCCCACGTCCACACGGCGCCGTCGCTCGTCAGCGCGACCGAGTGCGCCCAGCCCGCGGCCACGCCGGCGACGCCGGACAGGCCGGTGACGGCGTGCGGCGTGTTGACGGCGGCGCCGGCGGAGCCCAGGCCCAACTGCGCGGAGGTGTTGGCCCCCCACGCGACGAGCGTGCCGGCGCTCGTGACCGCCAGGCTGTGAAAGCCGCCGGCAGCCACCGCCGTCGCGTTGGCCAGGCCGGAGACCGCCACCGGCGTGGGGCGGTCGGTGAAGGTCTCGTCACCGAGCTGACCGTAGACGTTGCTGCCCCAGGCGCTGACGGTGCCGTCGGCGTGGACCTGGAGGGTGTGGCGCACACCTCCCGCGACGCCGTCGGCAAAGGTCGTGGCTGAAAGAGCGGGGAGGAGGAACAGCACGAGGGCGAGCCGGAGACAGCTAGATTCGGGGCATGAGGAGCTCCCGCGCGCTGGGGTCGCGCGCTACGATCAACGGCGAACGAGTGCCTGCCTCCGGCGAGGGGCGCGCTGCAAGGGGAGTGCCGGCAAGGAGAGCGGCGTCGGAAGGGCGGCGCACACGACACGTGCCGCGGTTTCGGCCCACTGCGTAGGATCCGCACTGCGGACTTCCGGCGAATCTGCCGAACGTCCGGCGTCCCCAGCCGGGGCACACGCCAAGAGTGATGTTTCAAAAATGAAACAGCACGACATTTGCAGGTATGAAACCAGAGAGGCGATGGCCGCTCGTGTAAGGCTGGACTGCCGGCTTGCCTCGCGAGCCCGCGCGCGCCATAAGAACTACAGGCCCCTTGGACCGGAGCCGGGGCGTACCGCTGACACGACACCTCTCGAGTACGTCGCCTTCCTGGCGCGGGCTCAAACCGCCTTCCACCAGACACACGCCGCGGGTTCCAGATCCCGCTTGATGTTGTGACCGGAGTTACCGGCGCGGCCGTGCCGGAGGAATCACGCAGCATCAGGACATTGACTGGGCCGTCCTTGACGGCGAGGAGGTGGCGTGTGTGGGACAGCATCGACCCTCGATGGGACGACCTGCGCGATCGGAATGAGCCGTGGCGCGATCCATCCCGCCGCGAGCGGGATTCGCGGGATCGTGACCGCAACGACCCGGACGATGTGCTCCTGCGGCATCTCGACCTGCCACACGGCCTCGAGCGGGAGCTGGTTCGCGACCGGGATCACGCCTACGAGATCGACGGCCGCGAGGCGCGCACGCTGGCCAGGGTGGGCGCGTTCCGTGTCGTGCCGGAGCGGGACCTGCGCGACCTGGACGACGGGCGCGTCCGGGACACGGAGTCCCGACCTGCGACACCTCCGACACGACGGCCTGATCCGCACGGTGTCTCTGGACGGGCGCGAACGGGCGGTCGTGCTGACGAGGCGCGGCCGGGACCTGTTGGAAGCGCACCGCCGGGACCGTGCCGAGGATGGCCGGCAGACGTTCTACGCGGGCGTCAGCCGGCCGCGGGAGCTGACGCACGACGCGCAGGTCTACCGGGCCTACCGCCGCGCCGAGAGGCGCCTGCGCGACCGGGACGCGGACATCCGGCGCGTGCTGCTCGAGCAGGAGCTGAAGCGGGAGTACCAGCGCTTCCTCCAGGAGGACAACCGGGGGCGGTCGGACAGCGACGGCCGGCCGGGTCGAGATGCCCGTGAAGTCGAGCGCTGGGCGCGCGAGCACGACTTGCCGTACTTCGACGAGCGGGTCCACTTCCCGGACGTCCGCATCGAGTACGAGGTGGACGGACGGGCGCATCACGAAGACCTGGAGATCCTCACGCCGCACTACCGGGGCGCGCATGCGGCCGGCCGGGCTCGAACGGGCTTCACCTGCTACCGCAGCGGCGGCGGCGGAGGCAGCGGCGGGAGCGGGCGCGGGCTCGCGGAGGAGGTGCTGTGACGGCCGACGGCAACAGCGTCGGACCCGAGCGCGTGCGCGCCGTGTCGGCGTTCGGGTTCACCGAGCGCCAGGCCCGGTTCCTGGTGACCGTCATGGTCCATTCGGGGGTGTTCCTCGAGCGCCAGTACTGCGCGTTCGCGGGCATCCGTCACGGCCAGAAGACGCACGACTTCCTCACCAAGCTGGTCGCGCGCCGGTACGCCACGGCGATCACGCCCGGCCGGCTCCACCACGGCCGGCTCTTTCACGTGCACTACAAGCCGCTCTACGCGGCCATCGGCGAGCCGGACAACCGGCATCGCAAGCGCCGCTCGCTCGGCCGGATGGTCGAGCGGTTGATGATTCTCGACGCCGTGCTGGCCGACGGCAACTGCACGTGGCTCGCCACGGAGAACGACAAGCTGGCCCACTTCAGCCTCGTCGCTCGGCACGCGGCTCCAGCGACACGAGTACCCGCACCTGGCGTTCGGTGAGGGCGCGCAGAAGGTGGTCCGGTACTTTCCCGACAAGCTCCCCATCGGCGTCGACCGGAACTGCGGGCGTCGCCATCTGTTCCTCTACCTCGTCACAGACGAGCTGCCCGGGCGACTTCCGGATGTTCCTGCTGCGTCACGCGGAGCTGTTGCGTGCGGTGCCGGAATGGACGATTCGGCTGCTGGTGCCGCGGCCGTTCCGAAGGGCCGTTCCCCTGTATCAGCAGGTCCTCCGCGAGGAGCTCGCCACGCCCGCTGCGTCCCCGCCACGGTCGAGGAGCTGCGGTGGTTCTTTCGCGAGCGCGCGCAGGCCGCCCAGGCGCGGGCCGGCGGCCGCCGATTCACGGTTCCGCGAGGCGCTCCGGACCTTCGGCGCGCCGCGCTTCCGAGGGCTCTACCGGGCGTGGCAACGGCACGGCGATCCGGTGCTGTGGGCCGCGCAATCGCCCGTCCTGCGCGACAAGTTCGCGCGAGGTGAGGCGCGCATGGAGATCGTCTGTCTTTCGCGGCAGTATCTCCACCTCGCCTCCCTGGTCGCGACCGCGTGAGAAGAGGAGATCGGGCGACAAGGGAGGGGACAACCGGCGAAACAGAGGTTGTCCCCCTGGATGTCGGCTTGTCGAAGACACGTGAATCTCGCCCGACGACGACGAGCCGACCACGCACTCCACGTCGCAAGTGATTGTCAGCATGGACGGTCGGCGTTCGAGCGTCACCGTCAGCGGGCGGCGCTGTCTGCCGCCCGTGCCCCGTACCACAGCCGGTACCGGACAGAGACCATGGCGTGAGCGACCCCGGTCGGGCGCGGCACGAGTGGCCCCGCGCCCGTTCACCGGGGTCGCTCACGCCATGGCTGCCGGTGTCGCTGCCTCCCGTCAGAATCGTGTCCTCGTCTTGCAGTCCGTGTGCGCCGCCCGCCGGAGCACGTCGTTGTGCCTCGACCGTGCGCAACACGATTCCGGCGCCGCTGGGCGCGCTGCTGACCATGGCTGGGGCCAGGATCAGGATCACGTCCGTGACCATCGTGGTGGCCAGCCAGATGCCGCCGGCCATCACTCCAGCGAGGTTGGAGCGGTGCTCGGCGCGGTCAAGGCTCTCCGCTTCGCTCCGACCCCGCGGATGCGGGGCCTTCGGGCCTTGACGGCGCCTGCGCGCCGCTCGGCCACGAGCACTTGCGTGATGGCCGGCTGCGTGACGGTGTGCGGATTCGTGCGGCAAGAGGCCTTGACGAAGGCCGGCCGCGGCGGTATGGTCGGAGTATCTCACCAGTGCCACCGGCACGCCCTCCGCGCTCCGTCACGGACGTGGAGCCCGCTGCAGGCCGGCGCCCTCCGGGCACGACCGACAGCCTTCCCGAGTCACAGACGCCACGTTGGTCCGCGTCGCGCCACGCGCCGCGCCGATCCAGCGACACCGCCAAGAGGTGTCCAAACGCTGGCTGGATGACTGCCACGCAGCGGCACGCCGACGTCGAAGCGCTGACGTCGCGCCGCAGACCACCTTCGTCGGGACAGGCCTCAACACCTGATCCCACCGCGGGAGGCCCGGCCTCCGCGGCTCGATGTCGGCACACGCCCGCATCCGCGCTCACCGGACACCAGCGCGCCGGTCTTCGGCCGGCGCGCTCGAGCGCGCAATCCACGATCCACGCCCGTGCCCGGAGGGGGCGGGCCACGTCTTGGAGGTGATCGATGCGGGCGCTGCTGACCACGACAGGGCGCACAGGACGCCATCGGGGAGTGAGCAACGACGGCGACGGCGGCGAGCACACCGGCTCTGCACTGCCGGTCCTGTTGACCGTCGATGAAGCTGCGGATCTTCTGCGGACCACCCGGCGCGCGATCTACGCCATGATCGAGCGCCGGCAGCTGCCAGGCGTGATCCGCATTCGCCGACGAGTGCTGTTCCGGGCCGACGACCTGCTACACTGGCTGAACCAGAAGCGCGCGCCGTCGCCGGAGGAGTAACCGGCGATGAGCGTCACAATCCGTCCGTATGTAGGCGGCGGCTGGGAGGTGGACATTCGTGTCCTGCTCCCGGACGGCACACTCGTTCGAGAACGCCGGAAGGCGCCGGCGTCGAGCCGAGCCGGCGCGCAGCGCTGGGGCGAGGCCCGGGAGCGAGTGCTGCTGGCACACGGGAAGCCAAAACCGGTCAGGAAGGAGGTGCAGACCACACCGACGTTGAAGGAGTTCGCATCCAGGTTCCTCGAGGGGTACGCGAAGGCGAACCGGCTGAAGCCGAGCGGAATCGCGGCCAAGGACACCGTGCTTCGTGTCCACCTCGTTCCTCACCTGGGGGACAAACGGCTGGACGCGATCACGACCGAGGACGTGCAACGACTGAAGTCGACCCTGAGCGAACGCTCGCCGAAGACCGTCAACAACATCCTGACGGTCCTGAGCGTGGTGCTCAAGACCGCAATCGAGTGGCAGCTGATTGAGCGGATGCCGTGCTCGATCAGGCTGCTGAAGACCCCGAAGGGTACAGCCAGCTTCCACGACTTCGACGCGTACGAGCGACTCGTCGAAGCTGTCCGGACGGATCCGACAAGCGCGCCTAGTCGTCCTGCTCGGCGGCGAGGCGGGGCTCCGGTGCGGTGAAATCATGGCCCTGGAGTGGACTGACGTCGACCTGCACCGGCGGCAACTGTGCGTGGCCCGTTCCGAGTGGAAAGGACACGTCACGATGCCGAAGGGCGGCCGGCTGAGGCACGTGCCGCTGACCAAGCGCTTGACCGACGCGCTGCGGGAAGTGCGACACCTGCGGGGACCGCGAGTGCTCTGCGATGCCGACGGCCGACCGCTCACGCAGAAGGTCATCCAGGTGATGATGCGGCGAGCCGCACGACGAGCGAATGTGCAGGCCGGGGTTCACATCCTGCGACACACGTTCTGCTCGCATCTCGCGATGCGGGGAGCGCCCGTGCGGGCCATCCAGGAGCTGGCCGGACATCAGGACCTCTCCACGACCCAGCGGTATATGCACCTGAGTCCGGCGGCCATCGAGGCGGCGATTCGACTTTTGGAGACGAACAGTGACGAAGGGCCGCCGGGCCGTGGAGAAATAGTGGAGGCGGCGGGAACGGAGGGCCCGAAGACCCGGATTCATTGACGAAGAGTGGTGGAGGCGGCGGGAGTCGAACCCGCGTCCGAAAGCCTGTCGCCGTAGGACTCTACATGCGTATCCGCACTTCAAAATCTCGCGACCGGCGTGGAAGCACGGCGAAACCGCCTGTCGCTAGCCCCGGAAAATCTCGCCGCCACGGTCCGGGACGGCCCGTGACGGCCAGCCTGCTGAAATGACATCCAGTTCCGGCCCGCAGGCTGACCGAAGTGGACGTCGCTGCTATTTAAGCAGCGAGAGCGAGCTGCGTGTCCGCAGTTATGGTTTGTCCCATCGGTTTTACGAGGCGATGGCGCTCGGCATGCATCCCGCGGTTCTGGACCTCCGTCGAAGCCGTATCGCCCCCACATGGGCCGCGCGCGCCGACGAAAAGGGCGGCACCGGAGCGCCGCCTCCCGTCATTGTACACGCACCGAGGCGCCAGGCGCCCGCCACCCGGCACCCGGTGCCAGGCACGAAGCGTGCCCGCTTCGTCCTCAACTCGCTGTCGCCGTTGGATTTGTCGTCCCGACGGGCTTGACTTGCAGGGATCTGCCCACCCATAATGCGAGTAAGAAAGACGATGGGGCGGCGCCCCCCGGCCGGCCGCCCTTCATTCCGTGTCCACCATGGCGCTTGACGACTTCATCAGGGAAGCCACCCGCTCCTTCTCCGCGCAGCTGAACGAAGCGCTCGAGGCGCTCTCGGGGGACCTCGCGCGCGTAGCGGCCGACGACCGCACCCAGGCCGTCGAGCAGGCGACCGCCACGCTCAAGGCCGAGTTCGCTGCGGCGAAGGGGGCCGCGCAGGAGGAGATCAATCGGGCCGTCTCCGCGCACAAGGCCGACGCCGAGCGCGCGCTGGCCGAGCGCGAGGACCAGGTCCGCGCCGAGGTCGAGGAGGCCGCGCTCGCGCGCATCGAGGCGATGCGCGCCGAGGCGCAGCAGGCCGCCGACGCCCGGGTGGACGCGGCGCACGTCGCGGCCCGGCAGGCGGCCGAGGCCGAGATCGCGCGCGCACGTGCCGATGCTCAGGAATCGCTCGAGCTCGCGAGCTCGCGCGCGGCGACCGACGGCGAGGCGGCGAGGGCGCAGGCCGTCGGTGACGCGGTGGCCGACGAGCGCCGCGGCCATCTCGCGTGCGTCGAGCGCCTGCTCGCGACGGTCCGCGCGATCGACGACGGCCGCTCGCTCACCGACGTGCTGGGCGCGCTCGCGACGGGCGCGGCCGCGGAGGCCCCGCGCGTGGCTATCCTGCTCCTCCAGGGCACCCGCGTGCGCAGCTGGCGCTTCGCCGGCTTCACGCCCGACCCGGGCGGCGTCGACCTGGAGATTGCCGACGCGGGCGTCATCGGCCGTGCCATCCGCACGCGCGCCGTCGCGCTCGCCGAGCCCTCGGCGCCGGGCCAGACGTTCCCGGCCGGGCCCGGCTTCGTCACGCTGCCGCCCGACCGCTCCGGGTTCGCCGTGCCGCTCCTCGTGGGCCGCACGCCGGTCGCCGTGCTCTACGCGGACGACGCCGCGGACGTCGCGCAGATCAAGCCGGCGCCGTGGCCCGAGGCGCTCGAGCTCCTCGCGCGTCACGCGTCGGTCTGTCTCGAGAACCTCACGGCCGTGCGCACCGCGCAGGCGCTCGGCCTGAGTCCCCGCGCCGCGGCGTCGCCGGCCGCCGCCGCGGCCAACGCCGCCTCGGGCGGTCCAGCCGAGGACGAGGACGGCGCCCGCCGCTACGCGCGGCTGCTCGTGTCGGAGATCAAGCTGTACAACGAAGCCGCCGTGCACATCGGCCGGCAGAAGCGCGACCTCCTCGAGCGGCTGCGCCCCGAGATCGACCGCGCGCGCGGCCTCTACGAAGCGCGCGTGCCGCCAGCCGTCCGCGCGCGGCGCGATTACTTCAACGACGAGCTCCTGCAGACACTGGCGGACGGCGACAAGTCGGTGCTCGGCCGACAGACGGACGCTTTGGCCTGACCCCGTTCCGGGGCCGGCTCACGCCTCTCTTACACAGGGAGTCTGGTGGTCTTTCGACGCGCCGGCCTCGCCGGCTTCTTCGGGGTGGCGATCGCGCTCGCGGGCCTTCCGCCGCACGCCGCGTCCTCCTTCCAGACGCCCCCGCCCGCGCTTCGGCCGACCGCGCATCCCGCGCTTCCGGCCTCGCCCGCCGACCTGTGGATCGCGCCGAGCGACGCCGAGCACGCGTCGGCCGCCGCGACCTACGCCGCCCTGCAGGAGGGCGTGAAGCGGTTCCTCGAGGGCGACTACGCGGAAGCGCTGCCGCTGCTGGCCGATCCGGCGTGGGCGAAGACCCCGCTCGGCGACTACGCCCGGTTCTACGCCGGCCGCACGCGGCTCGGCCTCGAGCAGTACGCCGACGCGCAGCGGGACTTCATGGCGCTGCTCGACGGGCGGCCCGCCGGCTATCTGTCAGAGGGCGCGGCGCTCGGCGCCGCGGAAGCGGCCGAAGGGCTCGACCAGCCGGACGTCGCCCTGCGCCTGTACGAGCAGGTCGCACGCGGCCGGCCGGCGGCGCCCGATCAGGTGTGGCTGAAGATCGGCCAGACGGCCGAGGCGATCGAGGATCGGTCCCGGGCCGTGCAGGCGTTCCTGCACGTCTATTACGACTACCCGCTGAGCGACCAGGCCGCGCAGGCGGCGACCGAGCTGAAGGCGCTCGGCAAGGTGGACGGCGCGCCCGGCACGCGCGCGGCCTACGGGCGCGATCTCGTGCGGGCCGACGCGCTCCGCCGGGCCGGCCGCACCTCCGACGCGCGCGCCGCGTACCTCGACCTGCGCCGGTTCGCGTCGGGCGACGAGCGGACGCTCGTCGACCTCCGCCTGGCGTCGTGCGAGATCACCCTGCGGCGGTACCGCTCGGCGCGCGACCGCGTGCAGCGGGCGGCCGGGCGCAAGTCGCCCTTCGAGGCCGAGGCGCGCTACCTGTACGCGAAGGCCACGCTCGGGCTGGGCCGGAAGAAGGAGTTCGTCGCCCGCATGCAGAGCCTGATGCGGGAATTTCCCGGCAGCCCGTGGAGCCACGCGGCGCTCGACGCGCTCGCGACCCACTACGTCATCGTCGACGAGGACGCCGACGCCGCCGAGGCGTTCGCGCAGCTGTACGTGGACGACCCGAAGGGCCCCTACGCCGAGCGGGCGGCCTGGAAGGCCGGGTGGTGGGCATGGCGCCATCGCGACTACGCGGGCACCGCGCGGTTTTTCGAGGGCGCGGCGGCGGGATTCCCGCGCTCGAACTACCGGCCCTCCTATCTCTACTGGGCGGGGCGCGCGCGGGCCGCGCTCGGCGACACCGTGCTCGCGCGCGACCGGCTGCAGATCGCCGTCACCGACTACGGCAACTGGTACTACGGCCGGCTCGCCGCGACGGCGCTCGAGGGCCTGCCGCGGGCCGCGGGCGCGGGCGGCGGCGCACCGGCGCGCGCGGCGGACGTGCGGTCGCCGCCGGCGTCGCCGCCCCCCACCGCCGCGCTCATCCGTCGGCTGGTGGCCGCGGAGCTGTACGACGCGGCGCTCGACGAGATCGGCTACGCGGCCCGCCGGTGGGGCGGATTGGCCGTGCTCGACGCGACGCGCGCGCTCGTGCTCTACCGGCAGGGCGACTACCGGCACGCCAGTCCGTTCATCCGGCGCGCCTACCCGCAGTACCTCACGGCCGCCGGCGAGCGGCTGCCGGCCGAGATCCAGCGGGTCATCTACCCGCTCGACTACTGGCCGATCATCCGGAAGTACGCCGGCGCGCAGCACCTCGACCCGTTCCTCGTGGCGGCGGTCATCGGGCAGGAATCGGCCTTCGACGCCTCGGCGCGATCGGCCGCCAACGCCTACGGCCTGATGCAGCTCGTGCCCGCGACCGCCCGCCTCATCGGGCGCTCGCTCGGGATCCGGCGCGTGTCCACGCGGTCGCTCGTCGATGCGGACACGAACCTCCGGCTCGGCACGGCGCACCTCGCCGACCTCGTCGAGGAGTTCGGCAAGGTGCATCTCGCGCTGGCAGCCTACAATGCCGGCGATCAGAGAGTGCGGGAGTGGGTCAAGGAGCGGCCGCCGATGCCCGTCGAGGAGTTCATCGACGACATCCCCTACCCGGAGACGCAGAGCTACGTCCGCCGCATCCTGGGGATCGTCGTCGACTACCGGCGCCTCTATGGAAACCAGGGCTGATCGTCCCGCGGCGGGACGGCTCGCGCGCCGTGCCGCGGCCTTCGCGTCGGCGGCCGTCGCCGCGGTGGCGCTGTGGGTGTCGTTCGGCACGCTCGCCGTGACCGGTCCGGCGCCGGGCGCGGCCCGGCTCGGGGTGCTGCCGCCGCTCTGGGCGCTGGCGGTGTCGGCGGCCGCGGTCGGGGCGCTCGCGTGGGCGCTCGCGCGCCGCGGCGCGTCGCCGGCGCCGCTCGCGCTCTCGGCGCCCATGCTGCTGCCGTGGGTGCCCGGGCCGGCGCCGCACGTCTTCCTGATCTGGACCGGGCCGATCGTCTGGGCCGTGTGGGCGGCGGTGGCGGCGACGCTCGTCGCGGCCAACGGCTGGCCGCCGGGCTGGAGGCCGGCAGCCCTCAGGCGGATCGCGCACGACCCGGTCCGCGCGCCCATTGCCGCCGCGCTCGTCGCGGCCTGCGGCTTCGGCCTGGCCGCCTGGGCCGCCGCGCCGAGCGGGCCGGGCGGCGACGAGCCGCACTACCTGATCATCACGCAGAGCCTGCTCGAGGATCACGATATCCAGATCCTGAACAACCACGAGCAGCACGACTATCGGGCGTACCTCGACTTGCCCGACCTGCGGCCCGACTTCCTGGTTCGCGGCCTGAACGGCGCCGTCTACTCGATCCACGCGCCGGGTCTCTCCATCCTCGTGCTGCCGGCCTTCGCGATGGCGGGCTATCGCGGCGCCGAAGTCTTCCTCATTCTGCTCGCCGCGGCCGGCAGCGCCCTCGCGTGGCGGCTCGCCTGGCGGGTGTCGTCCGACCCGGCGGCGGCCTGGTTCGGGTGGGCGGCCGTGTTCGGCTCGGCCACGTGGCTGTTCCAGTCGTTTTGCATCTTCCCGGACGGTCCCGGCGGCCTCGGGGTCCTCGTCGGCGTCTGGCTCCTCGTCCGGCTGGTGATGGACGAGCGCGCGCCGTCGGCCTGGACGACGGCGCTGGCGGGCGCGGTCCTGGCGGCGCTGCCCTGGCTGCACTCGCGCTTCGCGCTGCTGGCCGGGCCCCTGGGCCTGGCGATCGTGCTGGCCGCGTTCCGCGGGCGCCCGCGGCGCGACGGGCTTCGCCTGGCGGCGGCGTTCGCGGTCGTGCCGGCGGTCTCCGCCCTCGGCTGGTTCGCGTTCTTCAAGATCATCTACGGCACGTTCGATCCCCTGGCGCCGTACGGCGGGGTGATCGCGGCCGGATCGAGCATCAGCCAGATTCCCGATGGCACCGCGGGGCTGCTCTTCGACCAGCAGTTCGGCCTGCTGCCCCTCGCGCCGGCCGTGGCGGTCGCGGCGGCGGGCGGGTGGTTCCTGTTGAAGGATCGGACCTGGCGGCAGGTGTCGCTGTGGGGCCTGGCGACCGTGCTCATCTACGTGGGCTCGGTGACGGACTATCGCATGTGGTGGGCCGGGTGGAGCCCGCCGGCGCGCTTCCTGGGGCCGCTCCTGCCGGCGCTGACGCCCGCCGTGGCCGTCGGCTGGCGACGGGCCCGGACGCGCGCGTCACGCACGCTGTTCGCCGCCGCCCTCGTGATCGAGCTGGCGACCGCCGCGGCGATCGTGACCGCGCAGGGGGGGCGTCTCGCCTACAACCTGCGCGACGGGCACGCGCGGTGGTTCGGGTGGCTGTCGAGCCTCGTCGATCTCTCGGCCGGCCTGCCGAGCTTCTTCCGCACTTCCGAAGCGCGCTCGTTCGTGAACGTCGGCATCTGGATCCTGGCCGCCGGCGCGGCCTGGCTGGCGCTTCGGGCCTTCGAGCGCCGCCGGCCGGCGCGGCCCGTGTGGGCGACCACGGTGACCGCGACGCTGATTGTCGCGGCTACGGCGGCGACCGGCGTCGTGTGGGGCGCGTCCGGCGAGGCGATCGTCACCGCCGCGTCGGCCGAGGGCGCGCTGCTGAACGTGGTGGCCGGGGGCCGGGGCGTCGGCGTGCTGCTGTCGCCGGTGCGGCGCGTACCGCTGAACGCATTACCGTCGCGGCTGACCATCGAGACGCCCGCGCGCGACCTGCAGTCGAGCGACCGGCCCCTCTTCGTGCTCCCGCTGGTGCCGGCCGGGCGCTACACGCTGCGCCTGCGGACCGTCCCGGACCCGTCGGGCGTGCTGCGGCTCGGCATCGCGCGCGACCCGGCGCTCACGCTGCGGTCGGTGTCCCTGGCGGACGTGGCGGCGGGCGGCTCGGGGGCGATCGAGCTGGACTACCCGGTGGACGTGCGCGCGGTCGAGGTGCGCGGGGACGAGGCGGCGCACGCGTCGGTCGAGAGCGTGACGCTGCATCCCCAGCGGCTGCTGGCGCCGTCCGAGCGCGCGGCGCCCGGCCGCGCGACGCGCGCCATCGGGTACCCGGGCGGGCTGGTCTACTTCATGGACGAGGGGGCGTTCCTGGAGCCGACCGCGTTCTGGGTGCGGGGCGCCCGACGCGCTTCGGTGGTGATCGTCCCGGCGGGCGGCGGTGTCGACCGCGCGAGCGGGCACGTCATCCCCGTGTTCGTGCGGAACGCGCCCGTCGAGAACCACCTGACGGTCGAGGCGGGCGGCTGGCGGCGGGAGCTGGTGCTTCGGCCCGGCGAGGAGCGGACGATCGAGATCCCGCTCGCGCCCGGCGCCCGGCTCGCCGCGGTGACGTTCGCGTCGGCGGCCGGGTTCCATCCGTCCGAGGTGGAGCCAGGGAACCAGGACACCCGGTTCCTCGGCGTGTCGGTCGCGCTGCGGCGGTAAGCTCGTGATGCGGGCGCGGCGGCGAAGTCCCCGGTTCCGGGCTAGGCCCGGAATTCACTTGAGTTGACTGTAGGGGCCGGCTTCAGCCGGCCCTGGGCCGCCTAGAGGCGGCCCCCACGGCGTGGTCAACTCGAGTGAGTTCCGGGTCTAGAACCGGACCACGCCGCCGAAGTACATCCCACCCAACTGGAAGTTGCCGGCGTCCTGATCGAGCGTGTAGTCGATGTGGACGCGCCGGTAGCCGAGGCGCGCGCCGAAGCCGTTCGTGAAGTTCGCCGTGCCGTAGATATCGAGCTCCACGTACTTCGCCTGCCAGCCTTCCTTGATGCTCTGCGGCAGCTTGAACCCGGTCATCTCGAACGTGATCGCGGCGTTCGAGGCCACGTAGACCCGGGCGATGCCGCCCACCGACGGCACCGGCGCGCGCGCGCGCGCGAACTCGTCGGCGCCGATGGCGGTGCTGGAGAGGTTCACCTGCACGTCCGTGTACTTCGCCTCGACGATGGCGCCGACGAACCCCCGGTCGCGGTAGATGAAGTCGTACTCGTAGCCGACCCGCCAGGCACGCCAGAAGAGGTCGGTCGTGACGGGGATGCCGACGTGGTAGGCGATGCCGTTGAACACGATGTCGTGGGTCAGCACCGCGTCGGCGGTGTAGTGGATCGGCGTGTAGCCGAACCGGAGCTTGTGCTTCTTGGCGGGCCGCAGGACGAGCTGGAGGCGGGTGAGACGCTTCTTCGCCACGCCGAGGTCCCGCTGGACGTCGATCTCCGAACCCAGGATCCCGAGCGACTCGCTCGAGACGGTCATCAAGGGGTCCGGGTTCCAGAAGTCGGCGCTCAGCTCCACGTGGTAGCGCTCGCCGACGGCCGGATTGGCGCCGACCGGGGGACTGTACTGGGCGCGGGCCGGGGCGGCCGCCACGAGCATGGCGGCGGCGGCCAGGGTCACGAATCGTGTTGTACGCATGAGTCCGCTCCAGAATGATGTATCGACCGGTTCGTGACTGGGGATAAGGGGCCGCTGGGAAGGGCGACTCCAGGATAGCACACCCGCTGAATTCGGGCCAGATTCGCGAGCCAACCTCAAGACGCCGGGCGGCGACCGGCGCGCGCGGTGACGGTTCCAGTCCGCCCCGTCTCTGCCCCGGGGGTCTCAGCCCTGGGCCCGAATCCGCCTCAAGATTTTGGATACGTCCTTCGGCATGGTGGATCAGGTGACTGCCCGGTGCGCGGATTGTGTGTCGATGTGCTTCCAGGGGCGGCAGTTGCGGACCTCCGCGCCCACTGAACCAATACTCGTCCTAGGTACATATATTGCTGCTGTGATCCGAGCCGAGGCCATACCGGCCGCCTTCCGAACAGTTCGGGCCTGACCGATCCGGTCGGGCCACGTCGTGGGACGCCCACAGGGTTGTCGTGGCCCGGTGGGCGTCGGTGAGCGCTACAGGAGGAGTCAATGCACAGGAACTGGGGCGTCCTGTCGGCGGTTGTCGTTCTGGCGCTGCTGGTGGCGGGTCCGGCGTCCGCCCAGCAGGGCACGGCCGAGATCCGGGGGCGCGTCGTGGACCAGCAGGGCGCGGTGCTGCCCGGCGTGGTCGTCGTCGCCCGCAACCAGCAGACCGGCAATTTCCGCGAAGCGGTGAGCAACTCGGACGGCACGTACTTCATCAGCGCGATCCGGCCCGGCGTCTATGAGGTGTCGGCGGAGCTGGCCGGCTTCAAGAAGTACACCCGTCGCGACATTCCGGTGTCGGTCGGCAAGACGGCCTCGGTGAACGTGACGCTCGAGGTGGGCGGCGTGTCCGAGGAGGTCACCGTCACGAGCGAGGCGCCCATCGTGGACGTCACGTCCAAGGAGGTGGGCGGGAACATCGCGAGCCAGGAGCTGATCGACCTGCCGACCATCAATCGGAACTTCATCGGCTTCGTGGGGCTGCTGCCGGGCATCGTGCCCAACATCAGCAACGAGTCATTCGGGTCCGATTCCATCAACGTGAACGGGCAGGACTCGCGCTACAACAACTACCTGCTCGACGGTGCCAACAACAACGACGACGTGATCGGCCAGCGGGCCGGCGCCCAGGCGCGCACCGCGCTGGAATCGATTCAGGAGTTCCAGGTCCTCACGGGGCAGTTCGACGCCGAGTTCGGGCGGACGACCGGCGCGGTGATCAACGCGGTCACCAAGCAGGGCACGAACGAGTTCCGCGGCAGCGCCTTCGGGTTCTTCCAGGACGCCAGCCTGACCAAGCCGGACTACTTCGTGAAGGAGAACAACCTGACCAAGCCGGACACCAAGCAGCAGCAGTTCGGCGGTACGTTGGGCGGGCCGATCGTGCGCGACAAGGCGCATTTCTTCTTCAGCGTCGAGCGCGTGCTCATCGACGACGGCGTGGCGGTGAACATCCCGGCGCGGCCGGAGCTCGACACCACCACGGCGGAGAAGACGCGCGTGTGGAACACGGTCATCCGCTTCGACAACCAGATCAACGCGAGCAACACCTGGGGCGTGCGGTGGCTGCGGGAGAGCTCGCCGCAGTTCAACCAGATCATCGGCGCCGTCACGCTGGCTGCGGCGCGCGAGGAGTTCGACATCGATCAGACCGTGGTCGGGACCCTCAGCTCGGTGCTCGGCAACAACCGGGTGAACACGATGCGGATCGCCTTCACGCGCGAGAACGTGGCGTTCGCGAACCCGGGCTTCAACGGCAACGGCCAGCACCAGGACCAGCTCCTGCCGACGCTGAACTTCCTCACGTTCACCGACCAGCAGAACAACGTCGCGCAGGCGCGCATCAACAACGCCTATCAGCTCGAGGACACCTTCTCCTGGTTCGTGCCCGGCAAGAAAGGGGACCACGACATCAAGTTCGGGTTCCAGTACCAGTACGCCAGCCAGCGCTTCACCAACCAGGGCAACCAGAACGGGACGTTCACGTTTCCCACCAACGGCCCGTTCGATCCGAACAATCCGGCGAGCTACCCTGAGCGGCTGTCGGTCCGCGTGCCGGGGGGCAGCAACTTCTTCCAGCTCGGGCACTACGTCTCGGCCTTCGCCCAGGACAAATGGCGCCTCAACTCGCGGCTGACCCTGAGCCTGGGCGTCCGCTACGACCTGGACATCCTTCCCATCCAGGAGCTGAACAACCCGGCGTTCAGCAGCCCCGATGCGTATCCGATGGACAAGAACAACGTGGGGCCGCGGCTCGGCTTCTCGTACGACCTGCTGGGCGACGGCCGGACCGTGATCCACGGCGGCTACGGCCTGTTCTACAACTCGACGCGCATCGGCCAGATCTCGGGCTACATCACCGGGGGCGTGTACTCCGACTCGTTCACCGCGGTGTTTCCGGCGAACAGTGCGGACCCGGGACCCTCGAACGGCCAGTTGCCCACCAACCCCCTGCTGGCCAACGGGCCGGAGGTCGACCGCGACTTGCTGAACCAGCTCTACCCGCCCGGGTCGCTCGTCAAGAACACGGGCACGGTGAATCTGGACAACCCCGACCGGCGGACGCCGTACTCGCACGAGGTGTCGGTGGGCGTGGAGCATCAGTTCGCGGCTGACCTGTCGCTGAGCAGCGAGTACGTGCACTCGGCCAACCGGGGTGCGCTGATGTCCAAGGACCTCAACCCCGGCCTGCGCGCCACGATCAGCCGGACGAGCCCGATCCAACGGACCGACCCGAACTTCGTCAGCGCCGTCTACACGCAGGTGAACCTGGGCAGCTCGAACTACGACGCGCTCCAGGTGGAGTTGGAGAAGCGCTTCAGCCACAACTACAGCGCGCGCGTGTCCTACACGCTGTCCTACGGCCGGGGCGATTACGGCGGCGTCGGCAACGCCCCGACGAGCGGGTTCCAGCTGCTCGACAACATGAATCTGGACCTCAACCGGGGACCGCTCGACACCGACCGGCGCCACAATCTCGTGATCGCCGGGACGGCGCTCGTGCCGCACACCGGCGGGCTCACGTTCAGCTGGGTGGCCCGCGCGCTCTCCGGCCTGCCGTTCTCGCTCATCGACTCGACGACCGACCCGGATCGCAACGGCGCGTTCGCCGAGCCGCTGCCGGCCGGCGACTACAGCGGCGACGGCCGTGACGCGATCACGGTCCATGCCGACAACAAGCGGAACGGCGCGCGCGGGCCGGGCTTCTTCCAGCTCGACATGCGCATCGGCTACCGGTTCCACCTCGGCGAGGCGCGGACGCTGGACGTCTTCGGGGAGATGTTCAACGTGACCAACCGCGCGAACTTCAACAACCCGTCGGGCGACCGGCGCAGCACGAACTTCCTGCGCCTCACCAGCCTGCGGGACGGCGCGCTGCCGACCACCGGCCAGATCGGCATCCGCCTGGGCTTCTAGCCTGCACCCGCGTCGGCGGGAGCCGGGACGTTCCCGGCTCCCGCCGGCCGGGCCGCGTCTCGTCCCGGCGCCAGCCGATCCTCCGCGGCGCCTCCCTGGGAACGCCTCAAGGTATACTCGACGGAATGCGCTCAGCGATCCGGCGCCTCCTGCCGTACGCCCTGCGGCACCGGCGACGCTACGCCACCGGGCTCTCGTGCGTGGCCGTCACGACCATGGTGGCGCTCTCGGCCCCCTGGATCCTCAAGTACGCCATCGACGACCTGCACCAGGGCGTGACCCGGGAGAAGCTGGGCTTCTATGCCGCCCTCCTCCTGGCCGTCGGCATCGTCGGGGGCACCTTCCGGTTCCTGATGCGGCGGATCGTCATCGGCGCCTCGCGGGACATCGAGTACGACCTCCGGAACGACTTCTTCGCCCGGCTGCAGACGCTCGACCTGGACTACTTCCAGGCCCGGCGGACCGGCGACCTGATGTCGCGGGCGACCAACGACCTCAACGCCGTCCGGATGATGATCGGGCCGGCCGTGATGTACTCGGTCAACACGGTCCTCATCTTCGCGATCGCCACGGTGCTGATGCTGTCGATCGACCCGTGGCTGACCCTGATCGCGCTCCTGCCGCTGCCCTTCGTCACGATCTCGGTGCGCTACTTCGGGACCGCCATCCACCGGCGCTTCGACCGGATCCAGGCGCAGCTGTCCGATCTGAGCGCGGTCGTTCAGGAGGCGCTCTCGGGCGTGCGGGTGGTGCGGGCCTACGGCCAGGAGGCGTTCGAGTCGTCCCGCTTCCGCGCGTCGAACGAGGAGTACGTCCAGCGCAACCGCGGCCTGATCCGCCTCCAGGCGATGTTCTTTCCCAGCCTGACCTTCTTTCTCGGCCTCGGCGCCTGCTCGTGCTGTGGCTGGGCAGCCGCGCCGTCATCCAGGGGCGGATCACGCTGGGCGAATTCGTGGCGTTCAACTGCGTACCTGACGATGCTGAGCTGGCCGATGATTGCGTTCGGCTGGGTCACGAACATGATCCAGCGCGGCCTCGCGTCGTGGCAGCGCATGCTCGAGGTGCTCGACGCGCCGCCCGGGATCGCCGACGCGTCGGCCCAGCCGGCGCTCGCCGGCCGGCCGATCGAGGGCGGCCTGGAGGTGCGCGGCCTGTCGTTCGCCTACGGCGACGGCCGGCCGGTGCTGTCGGACATCTCCTTCCGGGCGGCGCCGGGCCAGACGGTCGGCCCTCGTGGGGGCGACCGGCTCGGGCAAGTCGACGCTGCTCTCGCTGCTGCCGCGCCTGCACGAGCCGCCGCCCGGCACGGTCTTCGTCGACGGCATCGACGTGCGCGAGTTGCCGCTCGCGACGCTGCGCGGCGCGATCGGCTTCGTGCCGCAGGAGGCGTTCCTGTTCTCGGACCGCGTGTCGGCCAACATCGCCTTCGGCGCCGGGGACGCGCCCCCGGACGCGGACGAGGCGGACGAGGCGCTCGAGCCGGTGCGGCGCGCGGCGGGCATCGCGCGGCTCGACAAGGACCTGGAGGGCTTTCCGGAGGGCTACGACACGCTGGTCGGCGAGCGCGGCATCACGCTCTCCGGCGGCCAGAAGCAGCGGACGGCGCTCGCCCGGGCCCTGATGATCGACCCGCGCATCCTGGTCCTCGACGACGCGCTGTCGGCGGTGGACACCTACACGGAAGAGGAGATCCTGAGGCGGCTCCGCGTGTTCATGCGCGAGCGGACCTCGCTCATCGTCTCGCACCGCGTCTCGACGGTGCGCGACGCCGATCTGATCCTCGTGCTCGACGGGGGCCGCATCGTGGAGCGCGGCACGCACGACGAGCTGGTCGCGCAGGGCGGTGCGTACGCCGACCTGCACCGGAAGCAGCTCCTCGAGGAGGAGCTGGCGCGAATCCTGATGGTCCAGCAGGAAGAAGAGGTCCTCGGCAAGGCGTACGACGGCGCGGCTGATGCGGCGGCTGCTCGGCTACCTGCTCCCGTACCGCGCGGCCGTCGCGGTGTCGCTGGCGGCGATCATCGCGCAGTCCGTGCTGCAGCTGGCCCAGCCCTACCTGATCAAGATCGCCATCGACCGCTACATCGCCAGCGGCGACCTCGCGGGCCTGAACACGATCGCGCTGGCCTTCCTGGCCATCCTCGGCCTGTCGTTCGCGTTCGAGTTCCTGCAGACCTACACCCTGCAGATGACCGGCCAGCGGATCATGTTCGATCTGCGCATGGCCAGTCTACGACCGGTACCTGCAGCGGCTCGACCTGCAGTTCTACGACCGGAACCCGGTCGGCCGCCTGATGACGCGCGTGACGACCGACGTGGACGTGCTCAACGACCTGTTCACCTCGGGCTCGTCGCGGTGTTCGGCGACGTCTTCACGCTCGCCGGCATCATGATCGTGATGCTGGCCATGAACTGGAAGCTGGCGCTCGTGGCCTTCTCGGTGCTGCCGCTGATCGTCCTGATCACGCAGTGGTTCCGCCGCAACGTCCGCGACACCTACCGCACCGTCCGGCTCTGGATCGCACGCATCAACGCCTTCCTGCAGGAGCACATCACGGGGATGGCCACCGTGCAGCTCTTCCGGCGGAGGCGCCGCACCTTCGGCCGCTTCGACGAGATCAACCGGCGGCACCGCGACGCCAACATCGCCGTCGATCTTCTACTACGCCGTGTTCTACCCGGCGATCGAAATCGTCGGCGCGCTCGCCGCGGCCCTCATCATCTGGGTGGGCGGCGGCGACGTGCTCGCCGCGACGCTGACGCTCGGGTCGCTCGTCGCCTTCCTGCAGTACTCGCAGCGGTTCTTCCGGCCGATCAGCGACCTCTCGGAGAAGTTCAACATCCTGCAGGCGGCCATGGCCTCC
Source organism: uncultured Acidobacteriota bacterium (assembly GCA_963812185.1). Lineage (GTDB taxonomy): Bacteria > Acidobacteriota > Vicinamibacteria > Vicinamibacterales > JAHECP01 > JAHECP01. The sequence continues at coordinate 1,559,651 of CAWEUE010000003.1, read as the reverse complement.
TCCGAGCGCATCTTCGCGCTGCTCGACACGCCGGTCGAGATCGACGCCGCCCGCGGCGCCGCGCCGCCGCCGACGCCGCCCCGGCCGGGCACATCGAGTTCGACCGCGTCTGGTTCGCCTACCAGGACGACGATTACGTGCTGCGCGACGTGTCCTTCGACGGTCGAGCCCGGCGAGCGCGTCGGCGTCGTCGGAGCGACCGGCGCGGGCAAGACCACGATCATCAGCCTGCTGCTGCGCTTCTACGACGTGAGCCGCGGCCGGATCCTCGTCGACGGCGTGGACATCCGCGAGCTGCGACCTCGACGGAGCTGCGCGGCCTGTTCGGCCTGGTGCTGCAGGACGTCCACCTGTTCTCGGGCACCATCGGCGGCAACGTCCGGCTGGGCAGCGCGTCGATCGACGACGCACAGGTGCGGCGGCGCGGTGCAGGCCGTGCACGCGGACCGCTTCATCGACGCGGCTGCCCGGCGGCCTCGACGAGCGCGGTGGCCGAGCGCGGCGCCACGCTGTCGGTGGGGCAGAAGCAGCTGCTGTCGTTCGCCCGCGCGCTGGCGTTCGACCCGCGCGTCCTCATCCTGGACGAGGCCACGTCGAGCGTCGACACCGAGACGGAGATCCTCATCCGCGACGCCCTGCGCGACGCTCATGGCCGGGCCGCACGACCATCGCCGATCGCCCACCGCCTGTCGACCATCCAGGACATGGACCAGATCCTCGTCCTGCACAAGGGCGTGCTGCGGGAGACCGGCAGCGCACCAGGCCCTGCTTGGCCGAGCGCGGGCATCTACTACAAGCTGTATCCAGCTTCAGTACAAGGACCAGGAGACTGGGGACGGACGTCCGGGCGCCCGGGCGGGCACGGTCGACGGGGCCGACGCCGGCACGCCGGGCGTGCCGGCTACCTGATCGCGTCCGGCGGGCGCGACGGCTGGGAGTCGCCGGCCGGGACGGGCGCGTCCGCGCGAGGGGCCTCCTCGGCCATCCGGGCAGCTTCCCGCTGCTTGAACAGCCGGTTCACCAGCCTCGGGGCGCTCGCCCCGGGGTTCCAGCCGAGGCGCAGGACCGTCAGCCGAATCGGGCGCCGGCCGAAATCGAGCGCCTCGTAGCAGCTCCACATGTAGATGTCGATGTGGCGCCCCTGCACGGCGGGGCCGGTATCCATGATCGTGTAGACGCCGTTGTACTTGTCGGGCAGCGAGTCGACCTGGACGACGGACCCGACAGGCAGCAGCGCCGGGTCGCCAGCCGCGATGCCGGACCGGACGGCCGCCCCCGAGGCGGTGATGGTGCCCTTGCAGTAGGCGGTGGCGACGAAGCTCAGACGGGCCCCCGGCACGGGTGCGGCCGAGGTCTCGACGTGCGTGGCCTGCCGGACCGCATTGCGCGAGTCCAGCGCCTTGGCCTGGTAGATGAACACGAAGGCCAGCACCGTGACGCTCGTCATCACGGCCCGCCTTACGGCGCGCAGCCGCCAAGTTCGTGTCTTCATGAGAAATCTTTGGAAGTCCTCGGCCCAGACGGGCAGTACCACTATAGCCCAGCCCCCCGGGGCAGGTCCACGCACGGAAACCGTAATTATTGCCGAGCTCTATCCTGTAAACTGCTTGTTTTCTTAGCTTTGGCTGCTATGTCCCGATCCGGTCTGCCACCGCCGGCGGGCCAGAACGAAGGCCAGGGCGGCGCGATAGGCCAGGGCCGCCGCGAGGGCCGCGAGGATGGTGGAGCCGAGGGCGTAGGCCCAGAAGAGCGGCCGGAGGAGGTCGAGCAGATGGTGCAGGTCGTCGAGCGTCCACTGGTCCAGCAGGTGCCCGAATTCCTTGAGGATGCCCGGCGGGGGCGGCGTGCGGAGGATCGCGGCCCCGAAGAGCGTCGCCAGGGTGTAGTAGGGGCCGATGAACCAGGGCAGGTTGGCGTAGACGCCGATGAGAATGGCCACCCGATTCAGGTTGAAGGCGAAGGCGATGGCGACCGCCAGCACGGTGTGCAGGCCCAGCACGGGCGAGAAGCCCAGGAACACGCCAATCGCGAACGCCGCGGCAGTGCGCTGCGGCGTGTCGTGGGTGTGGAGGAGCTTTTCGAGGCCGCGGGCGAGCGCGGCGCGTGTGAACTGGAGCACGTCAACCGCCGAAGCCAAAATGTGTGAATCCGACCGGCAGCTCCTCCGTCCGGCCGTCGCGCGTCAGCACGACGGCGCCAGGCGGCGTGAGCCGGCCGATCCGCGTCACACTCGTGTCCTTGACCAGTTTGGCGGCGGCCAGGAAGGCCCGCCGGCGCCGCCGCGGCACCGCGAACACCAGCTCGTAGTCCTCCCCACCGCCCAGGGCGTCGGTGATCGGGTCCCGGCCCTGGCGCGCCGACCAGGCCCGGGCGCCCGGATCGACCGGAATCTCCCCGCCGTCGACCTCGGCGCCGGTCCCGCTGGCGCCCGCCAGCTGGCGGACGGCGTCGGCGAGGCCGTCGCTCGAGTCGACGCAGGCGCTGGCGGCGCGGTTTCGCGCGACGACCAGCCCGAGGCGGACGCGCGGCTCGGGCCGCCGGTAGCGCCGGACGCTCTCGCCGGCCTCGGCGTCGTCGCCGGCCAGGGCGGCGCCAAGGGCCTGCAGGCGGGCGAGGCCGGCGGCGGCGCCGCCGACCCGTCCGCTGAGGTACAGCTCGTCGCCGGGGCGACCGCCCCCGCGCGTCAGGGTGCGGCGCCGGCGGACGGCGCCGACGGCCGTGACGTCCACGACGAGCGGGCCGGGCGACTGCGCGAGGTTGCCGCCGATGAGCGCCAGGCGGTGGCGGTCGGCGAGGGCGAGGAAGCCGTCGAGCAGCGCGTCGAACTCGGCCACGGCGAGCGCGGCGGGCAGCGCCAGGGAGAGCAGCGCGCTGCGCGGCTCGGCGCCCATGGCGGCCAGGTCGCTCAGGTTGACGGCGAGGGCCTTGTGGCCGATGTCGGCGGCGGTGGAGAAGCGGCGGTCGAAGTGGACGTGCTCGACGAGGACGTCGGTCGTGAAGACCTCGAGCTGGTTCCGGGGCGGCTCGACGACGGCCGCGTCGTCGCCGATGCCGACGGCGACCCAGGCGGGCGGCGGCGGCACGCGGGCGCGCAGGCGGGCGATGAGCGCGTGCTCGCCGAGATCCGCGACGGTGGGCGTCGCGTGCGTCGCCGTTCCGGGGCTACCGGGCATAATCGACGGATCGGGTCTCGCGGATGACGGTGACCTTGATCTGCCCGGGGTACTCGAGCTCGTTCTCGATGCGGCGGGCGATGTCCTTGGAGAGCCAGACGGCCTCTTCGTCGCTGATCTTCTCGCTCTCGACCATGATGCGGATCTCGCGCCCGGCCTGGAGCGCGAACGACTTGGCGACGCCCTTGAACGAGTCGGCGATGTCCTCGAGCTTCTCGAGGCGCTTCACGTACGACTCGAGGATGTCGCGGCGGGCGCCGGGCCTGGCGGCGGAGATGGCGTCGGCGGCCTGGACGATCATCGACTCGATCGACGGCCAGTCGATGTCCATGTGGTGGGCGGCCATCGCGTCGACGACGGCGTCGCTCTCGCCGTGCTTGCGGAGGAAGTCGATGCCGAGCTCGAGGTGGCTGCCCTGGACGTCGCGGTCGACCGCCTTGCCGATGTCGTGGACGAAGGCGGCGCGCGTCGCCACGGCGGCGTCGAGGCCCAGCTCGCGGGTCATGATGCCGGCCAGGAAGGCGACCTCCTTCGAGTGGTTCAGCACGTTCTGGCCGTAGCTCGTGCGGAACTTGAGCCGGCCCATCAGGCGCAGGATCTCGGGGTGCAGGTCGTAGAGGCCGAGCTCGAAGGCGGCCACCTCGCCGTCCTTCGTCACGGACTCGTCGAGCTCGCCCTTGACCTTCTCGACCACCTCCTCGATGCGCGCCGGATGGATGCGGCCGTCGGCGACGAGCCGCTGGATGGCCTGCCGCGCGATCTCGCGCCGGTACGGGTCGAAGCTGGACAGGATGATCGCGCCCGGCGTGTCGTCGACGATCAGCTCGACGCCGGTGGCGACCTCGAGCGCGCGGATGTTGCGGCCCTCGCGCCCGATGATCCGGCCCTTCATCTCGTCGCTCGGGAGGTCGACGACCGAGACGGTGGTCTCGATGGCGTGCTCGGCGGCGCTGCGCTGGATGGCGTCGGTGACGATCTGCTTGGCGCGCGCGGCGGCGGTCTCGCGCGCCTCGGTCTCCAGCCGCTTGACCAGGTTGGCGGCGTCGCGGCGCGCGTCGGACTCCATCTGGCGCACGAGCAGGTCCTTCGCCTCGTCCGCGCTCAGGCCGGCGACGCGCTGCAGCTCGCGCGTGCGATCGGCGAGGAGCGCGTCGATCTTCGCCTGCGCGCCGGCGGCGGCGGCCTCGCGGGCCTCGAGCGCGCGCGCGCGCGCGGCGAGGTCTTTCTCGGTGCGCTCGGCGGCGGCCATCCGGTCGGCCAGCGCGCGCTGCTCGGTGGCCACGGTGTGGGCGCGGGCGTCGGCGTCCTGCTTGCGGGCGGCGGCCTGCCGCTCGGCCTCGGCGACGATCTCGTGCGTCTTCTCGCGCGCCTCGAGCAGCGCTTCCTTCCGCCGGCTCTCGGCGTCGCGCTCGGCGTCGCGCAGGATGCGCAGCGCATCCTCCTCGGCGCGGCCCACCGTCTCGGCGGCGATCCGCTTGCGGTTCGCGAGCCAGTACGCGTAGACCGCACCCGCCGCGACGAGGGATGCCGCGATCGTCGCCAGGTACCCGATGGAAAAATCACCCATGGTGTGCCTCCATCGGCCACCCATGCCGGTGCACTTGCAGGTAACGGTGGCGCCGACGGGCAGCTCCGCGTGCGCCGCGACACGACGGAAGGAGAAAACGGGCCTCCGCTATGCCGTGTGGGGAGGTCGGATGAACCTGCTTATGCAGGTGGAATCGCTGGGGTCACCGCGCTACAGGCTTCCTCCCGCGGAGGCATGCACAACGCGCGGCGTCGCAATTCGCTTGGACTTGACGTTGGCTCAACCGAGCCTCCGGGCCATCACGCGCACGGCAGACGCCCGAACCGATCTTAGAATGATCGGGGGGAAGGGGCAAGCAGGAAGGTCAGCGGCCCAGCCCGGCGTCGGCGATGGCGCCATCCAGCAGCCGCTCAAGGGTTTCCGTGCGCTCCCGGAGGCGGCCGCTCTCGGTCGTCGTCGCCGCCCGGCACCGGAAGTACTCGTCCGCGATGTTGAGCGCGGCGAGCACCGCGACCCTCAGGAGGTCCCCGGACGCCGTTTCCTGCGAGGCCGCGCGCACGCGCTCGTCGACGAAGGCCGCCAGCTCGACCACGTACTGCGGGTCCAGGCTGCTCCGGATCGGGTAGCGCTGGCCGGCGATCTCCACCGAGACGACGTGCGAGCCGGTGTGATCCATGGCGACCGTCGCGGCCTCGGCGCGGGAGCGCGCCGCCGGCCGGGAATCAGAGGTTCAGGCTCTCGAGCTCGGCGAGCATGCCGGCGACCCGCGTCCGGACCTCGTCGCGCTCGCTGCGCAGGGCCGCGACTTCGCTGGTCTCCTGCGTCAGTTCGCCCATCCGGGCCTCCGCCGACTGCAGCTCGCGGGTCAGCTTCGCGTTCTCGTCGGCGAGCCGCGTCTGCTCGCCGCGCAGCTGCTCGATCACGCCGATGAGCAGCTTTACCTTCTCCTCGAGCCGGTCGATCGGCTCGAGATCCAGCGTCCGTGCCGTCGTCTTTGCCATTGACGTCTCTCGAGAGTGCCGCCGCGCTCACCGGCGGGTGGCGCCGTGGCTCGCGGCCACCGCCGCGACGATCCGATCCATCGCCTGCTGCACCTCGGCGTCGGTCAGCGTACGCTCCGGGTCGCGGAAGGTGAGACGGAAGGACAGGCTCACGCGCCCCTCCGGCACGCCCTTGCCCTGGTAGCGATCGAACTCGCGCACGCTCGCGAGCGTCTCTGGCGCAGCCTGACGGATCGTGCCACGAACCGCCGCGGCCGGCAAGCGCTCGTCCACCTCGATCGACAGGTCCCGCACGGCCGACGGGTGGCGCGGCAGCGGCTGCACCCGCAGGTCCGCGAGGGCGCGCACGGCGCTCCCGAGGGGCTCGAGATCCAGCTCGGCGACGTAGACCTCGTCGGCCGCCGGCAGATCGCGCGCGGCCGCCACGGCCGGGGCCAGCTGCCCGACGACGCCGACGGGCTCGCCCGACGGCGCCAGGCGCACCTCCGCCGTCCGCCCGGGGACCAGATAGGCGCGCTCGGCGGGCACGCACTCGACCGCGGCGCCGAAGGCCTGGCACAGCGTCTCGACGAGCCCCTTGGCGTCGAAGAAGTCGACCGCCCGCGTGGTGCCGCTCCAGTGCTCGTCGGCGGCGGCGCCGGTCCAGGCGAACGCGGCGCGGTGCCGCTCGCCCCCGGTCGAGAAGCAGCGGCCCGTCTCGAACAGCCGCACGTCGCGCCGCTCGCGCCGCCGGTTGTACCCGACGGCGTCCACGAGGCCGGGCAGCAGCGACGGCCGCAGCACGGCGAACTTTTCGGAGAGCGGGTTGGCGATCGCGACCAGCGCGGCGGGGTCGTCGCCCACGAACGGGTCGGCCGCCGCACGCTCGATGAACGCGAAGCTCATCGCCTCGAAGGCGCCGGCGCCCGACAGGACGCGGCGGGCGAGCCGATCCCAGCCGGCGCGCGGGTCGAGCCCGCGCTGCACGCGGTCGAGCACCGGGAAGGTCTCGGGCACGCGGTCGTAGCCGACGTGGCGCCCGACCTCCTCGATGAGATCGACCTCGCGCGCGACGTCCCCTCGGAACGTCGGCACGGTCACGGTCCAGCCGTCGGCCTCGCGCGCGATCGTGAAGCCGAGGCGCGGGAGGATCCGCTCGACGTCGGCGGCGTCGACCTCGAAGCCCAGGAGGCTCGTGAGCCGCGCGCGGCGCAGGCGGACGGTCCGCGTCACGGCGGGCGCCGGGTGGCAGTCGATGGCGTCGCCCACCGGCTCGCCGGCGCCGATGCGCGCGAGCAGCGCGCAGGCCCGCTCGATGCCGAGGCGCGCCGCGCCGGGGTCCACGCCGCGCTCGAACCGGATCGACGCCTCGGTCTTGAGCGCGAGCTGCTTGCTGGTGCGGCGCACTGAAGCGGCCTGGAAGCAGGCGCTCTCGAGCAGGACGAGCCGCGTGCGGTCGCTCACCTCCGAGTCGGCGCCGCCCATGACGCCGGCGATCGCCTGCGGGCGCTCCGCGTCGGCGATGACCAGCATGTCGGGCGCGAGCGTCCGCGCCTCGCCGTCGAGCGTGGTCAGCGTCTCGCCGGGGCGGGCGCGCCGCACGCGGACGCCGCGGCCCGCCAGCCGGTCGAGGTCGAACGCGTGCATGGGCTGCCCGATCTCGAGCAGCACGTAGTTGGTCACGTCCACGACGTTGCTGATCGGCCGCACGCCGGCCGCGAGCAGGCGCTCGGCGAGCCAGGCGGGCGAGGGCCCCACGGTCACCTTCACCACCTGCCCGGCGTACCGCGGGCAGCCGACCGGGTCCTCGATCGTCACCGTCGCCGTCGTGGCGGCGTCGGCCGCCGCGCGCGCGACCGGGCCCGCGTCCACCGGCGTGAGCGGCGTGTCGAAGGCCGCCGACGCTTCGCGCGCCAGGCCGACGACGCTCTGGCAGTCGGGCCGGTTGGCGGTGATTTCGAAGTCGATGACGTCGCGGGCCGCGTCGACCTCGGCCACCTCGAATCCGCGCAGGCCGAGCGTCTCGGCCAGCTCCGGCGTGCCGACGGGAACCTCCACGAGCTCGCGCAGCCAGGGAACGACGATCTTCACGCGGGAAACTGCTCCAGGAAACGCAGGTCGCCTTCGTAGAACTGCCGAATGTCGTCGACGCCGTACTTCAGCAGCACGACCCGCTCGATGCCCATGCCGAACGCGAACCCCGTGTAGCGCTCGGGGTCGTAGCCGACGGCCTCGAACACCGCGGGGTGCACCATGCCGCAATCCCAGGACCTCGAGCCAGCCGGTGCGCTTGCAGACCGCGCAGCCGCGGCCGGCGCACAGGAAGCAGCTGACGTCGAGCTCGGCGCTGGGCTCGGTGTACGGGAAGAAGCTCGGCCGGAAGCGGACCTTCGTCTCCGGGCCGAAGAAGTCGCGGGCGAACGCCGCGAGCGTGCCCTTCAGGTCGCCGAACGTCACGCCCTCGCCGACGACCAGGCCCTCGATCTGCGAGAACATCGGCGTGTGGGTCAGGTCGAAGTTGTCGCGGCGGTACACGCGTCCGGGCGAGATGATCCGCACCGGCGGCTGGTGGGCCTGCATGTAGCGGATCTGCATGCCGGAGGTGTGCGTGCGCAGCACCGTCGCCGTGTGCGTCCCGCACGCCACGGGCGATGCGAGATACAGCGTGTCCTGCATGTCGCGCGCCGGGTGGTCGGCGGGCATGTTGAGCGCTTCGAAGTTGTGGTAGTCGTCCTCGAGCTCGGGGCCCTCCACGACCTCGTAGCCCATGCGGAGGAAGATCTCCTCGATCCGCTCTCGCATCTGGGTGAGGGGGTGGCGGCGGCCGGCGAGCGGCCGGCGGCCCGGCAGGGTGACGTCGACTGGCGGGATGGCGGGCCCGGCGGACCCGAGGGCGTCGCGGCGCTCGGCGAGGTGCGCCTCGATCTCGCGTTTGAGCTCGTTGGCGAGGCGGCCGAGCGCCGGCCGGTCCCCGGCCGGCGCGGCGGCGACCGCCTTCAGCAGGGCGGTGACGATGCCGGACTTGCGTCCGACGTAGCGGTCGCGCAGGGCGCGCAGGTCGGCGTCGGACGCCGCGCGCGCCAGCTCCGCGAGGAACCCGGCGCGCGCCCGTTCGAGGCTGGCCGCGTCGGTCACGCCGTCCGGGCCGTCGGACCGGGACGCGCCGCCTTGGCCTGGGCCGCCAGGTGGGCGAAGGCCGCCGGCTGCCTGATCGCCAGGTCCGCCAGGTTCTTGCGGTCCACCTCCACGCCGGCCGCCTTCAGGCCGCTGATGAGCTGCCCGTAGGTCAGCCCGTTCTCGCGCGCGGCGGCGTTGATGCGCACCACCCACAGGCGGCGGAAGTCCCGCTTCTTGCGGCGGCGGCCGACGAAGGCGTACTTGAGCGCCGTGTCGACCGATTCCTTGGCGGCACGGTACAGCTTGCTCTTGTTGGCGTAGAAGCCCTTGGCGCGGGCGAGCAGCTTCTTCCGCTTCGCCCGCCGGACGTTTCCTCGTTTGACTCGCGGCATCGTTCTTCTCTCTGCACTGCGAAAATGGGGTCAGACCCCACCTTCCGCACGTACCTGTCCAGCGTTCCTCTACTTGTGCGGCAGCATGCGCGCGAGGCGCGCGGTGTCCGCGTCCGAGACGACCGTGAGCCCGCGCAGCCCGCGCTTGCGGCTGCGCGACTTGGACGTCAGGATGTGCTGCTTGAACGCCTTGCTCCGCATGAACTTCCCGGTCGCGGTCTTCTTGAACCGCTTGGCCGCCCCGCGATGCGTCTTCAACTTCGGCATGATCGTCGTATCCTCACATCAGCTCGCCGATGCTTCCCGTCAGCTCTTCCGAATGGCCGCCTTGCTCGACAGGATGGTGTGCATCTGGTTGCCCTCCATCCGCGGCATCGTCTCCGGCGTGGCCACTTCCGCCAGGTCCTCGACCAGCCGCTGGAGGATCCGGCGCCCGATCTCGGGGTGCGCCATCTCGCGGCCGCGGAAGAAGATGGTCGCCTTGACCTTGTCTCCCTCCTCGAGGAACCGCTCGATGTGCTTCTTCTTGAACTGGTAGTCGTGCTCGTCGACCTTCGGCCGGAACTTGATCTCCTTGACCTCGATCACCTTCTGGTGCTTGCGGGCCTGCCGGGCCCGCTTCTGCTCCAGGTACTGGTACCGGCCGTAGTCCATGATCCGGCAGACCGGCGGGCTGGCGGTCGCGGAGATCTCGACCAGATCCAGCCCTTTCTGCCGCGCGACGGCCAGCGCCTGCGCCGGGGCCATGATGCCCAGCTGCTGGCCCTCGTCGTCGATCACCCGTATTTCCCGAACCCGGATGCGCTCGTTGATTCGGACCCGGACGCGATCGTCGCGCCGGCGACCTCGATCGAAAGCGATATGTGCCTCCTTTGCAGACGGACCGCGGGGGTCAGGCCCCGAGTCCCGGCGTCCGGGCCTTGCGACGCACCTCGTCGAGCGCCGCGCTCACGAACTCCTCGAGCGGGCGCGCCCCCAAGTCGCCGGCGGTCCGGCTGCGGACGCCCACGGTGCCCTGCTCCACCTCGCGGTCGCCCGTGACCAGCATGTAGGGCACCTTCTGGAGCTGCGCCTCGCGGATCTTATACCCGATCTTCTCCTGCCGCCCATCGACCTCGACGCGCAGGCCGGCCTCGGTCAGCCGCGCGCACACCGACTCGGCGTAGGCCAGGTGCCGATCGGCGATGGGCAGCACGATCGCCTGCACCGGCGAGAACCACAGCGGGAACGCGCCGGCGTAGTGCTCGATGAGCAGGGCGATGAACCGCTCGAAGCTGCCGTAGATCGCGCGGTGGATGACCACCGGCCGGTGCTCGGTATTGTCGGCGCCGATGTACTTCAGCTGGAACTGCTCCGGCAGCTGGTAGTCGAGCTGAATCGTGGCGCACTGCCACTTGCGGCCGATCGCGTCGGTCACCGAGAAGTCGATCTTGGGGCCGTAGAAGGCGCCGTCGCCCTCCTTGACGCCGTAGGGCTGGCCGGCGGCCTCGAGGGCCCGCTTCAGCTCGCGCTCGGCGTGGTCCCAGGTCGCCACTTCGCCCATGAACTCGTCGGGGCGGGTCGACAGCTTCATCTCCGGCACGAGGCCGAAGTCGGCGTAGACGCGCGCGATGAGCCGCAGCAGGCGCTCGATCTCCTCGCCGATCTGGTCCTCGGTGATGAAGATGTGCGCGTCGTCCATGATGAACTCGCGCACGCGCGTCAGCCCGCTCAGCACGCCGGACGCCTCCATCCGGTGCAGCACGCTCTGGTCGTGGTAGCGCAGCGGCAGGTCGCGGTAGCTGCGCACCTCGGCGCCGAAGACCAGCATGTGGCCGGGGCAGTTCATCGCCTTGACGCCCGAGGCGTCGTCGCCCTCGGCGTCGATGAGGAACATGTTCTCCCGGTAGTGCGCCCAGTGCCCGGACGTCTCCCACAGGGCCTTGTTGAAGACCAGCGGCGTGCGCAGCTCGATGTAGCCCTCGGGCCGGAGCACGTCGCGCATGTAGTTGCCCAGCAGGTTCACGAGCACCGTGCCCTTGGCCAGCCAGAACGGCTCGCCCGGGGCCCACGGGTGGAACATGAACAGGCCGAGCTCGCGCCCGAGCTTCCGGTGGTCGCGCTTCTTGGCCTCCTCGAGCCGCTCGAGGTGGGCCTTGAGCTCGGACTCCTTGGCGAACGCCGTGCCGTAGATGCGCTGCATCGGCTGGTTGCGCGCGTCGCCCTTCCAGTAGGCGTTCGACGCCGAGAGCAGCTTGAAGGCCTTCAGCCGGCCCGCCGAGGGCACGTGCGGCCCGGTGCAGAAGTCGACGAACGTGTCGCGGTCCTTGATGGTGTAGCAGGACACCTCGCGCTGGCCGGCGGTCTTCTCCTCGATCAGCTGCACCTTCAGCGGCTCACCCCGCCCGTCGAAGAAGCGCATTGCCTCCTCGCGCGGCCACATCTGCCGCTCGTAGGGCAGGTCCGCCGACGCCAGCTCGCGCATCTTCTTCTCGATCGCGCTCGAGATCCTCGGGCACGAACGGGCGCTCGACGACGAAGTCGTAGAAGAAGCCCTCGTCGGTGGCCGGGCCGATGCCGCACTGCGCGCCCGGGTAGAGCGCGGTGACGGCGGCGGCCATCAGGTGCGCCGTGCTGTGTCGGTAGAGGCCCAGCGCCTCGGGGCTCTCGGGCGTGATCAGGCGCACCGGCGCGTCCGCCTCGAGGCGGAACGAGAGATCGACGAGGCGGTCGCCGACCCGCGCCGCGAGCGCCGCTTTGGCGAGCCGGGGCGAGATGGCGGCCGCGACGTCGCTCACGGGCGTGCCGGGCGGCACGCGGCGACTCGAGCCGTCGGGCAGCGTGACGGTGACCTGATCCATCGCGGGTCGTGAATGACGGAGATGAACGTCCGTGGGTGACGGGCGGCCGAAACGCCGAAGGCCCGCACGACGCGCCGCCAGAGGCGCGGCCACGAACTGCGGGCGGCCCGGTCAGCCTCATGCTGACGTGGTAGGCACGGGCGGGCTCGAACCGCCGACCTCCTGCGTGTCAAGCAGGCGCTCTAACCAACTGAGCTACGCGCCTATCTCTTGAAAACACTTGGCCTTACCCGAACGATCAGTATAACAACGGGCTCGCGGGGGAGTCAATGCGAAAGGGGGGACCCGGCGGAGTGCCGGAGCATTGTCGGAGCGGGGTCGGAGCGGGGTCGGCGCGGGGCGAACAGGGCCCCGCCGGCGGCGGACCGGGGCGCGTCGAGCGGATTCGCCTGGCGCGCGACCGAGCCGGCCGGGACGGAGCCCCGGCGGGTGCTAGTTGACGGCGGCCTTGAGGGCCTTGCCCGCGGTGAAACGCACGACCTTGCGCTTCGGGATCTTGATGGCGGCGCCGGTCTGCGGGTTGCGCGCGGTCCGCGCCTTGCGCTGCACGGTCTTGAAGGTGCCGAAGCCCACGAAGGTGATCGGCTGGCCCTTCTTCAGCGACTTCACGAGTCCCTCGAAGAACGACTCGACGGCGCCGGCGGCGGCGGCCTTGGTGATGCCGGTGTCCTTGGCGATCTTCGCGATCAGTTCCTGCTTGTTCATGATGCCTCCGAAGTTACGGCGCGGAACCGGGCGATCGAACACCGCACGTGCGCCGACCCGTGCGGTTATACGCGAGCGTTTCTACAGTGTCAAGCGAGATCGGCCGATTTCACGGGGGTCTTCACCGGGTGTGGTCGTCCGACGCCGGCCGCGCGCCCCTCACACCGGCTTCTTGATCGCCGCCGTCACGTGCGCCAGCGCCGCGTCGAGCACCGGGTCGGTGGCGGGCGCCGACTCGCCGAACTCGACGTCGGGCGACTCGACTTCCTCGGTCGGCGCGAGGCCCTGTCCCTGCAGGGGGTCCCCGGCGGGCGTCAGGTAGCGCGCCCAGGTGAGCCACAGGCCGCGGCCCTCGGGCAGCGGCACCAGCTTCTGGAGCCCCGCGCGTCCGGCCGTCCGCTCGCCGACCACGTCGGCGCGCTGGTTGCCGGCGAGCGCCGCCGCGAAGAGCTCCGCGGCGCCGGCCGTGCCGTGCGAGGTGAGCAGCGTGATCGGCTCGGTCACGCGCCCGTCGCCGGCCGCGGCCTCCACCGGCTGGCGCTCGTGCTCGCGCGACGAGAGGATCGCGAGGGTGCCGGCCGCGACGAACTGCCGCGCCGCGTCGAGGCCCGTGTCGAGCGCGCCGTCGGAGGTGCCGCGCAGGTCGATGATCACCCGGGCGGCGCCGCCCTTGGCGAGCGTCTGCACCTCGCGCGCGAGCGCGTCGGGCACCGCCGGCCCGAACGCCGTCACGCGCACGTAGCCCACGCCGGCGCGAATCACGCGGCCGGTGACGGCGGGCGGCGCCGGCTTCTCGCGCACGAGCGCGACCTCGTGCGGGTCGGCGGCGTTGCCGCGGATGACGAGCAGCGACACGCTCGTGCCGGCCTCGCCGCGCAGCCGCCGCCGCCCCTCGAACACCGAGAGGTCGCGCGTGGGCTTGCCGTCGATCGCGCGAATGAAGTCGCCCGTGAGCAGGCCGGCGCGCGCGGCGGGCGAGCCGTCGCGCACGGCAATCACGCGCAGGTAGTACTGCCGCGAGAGGCTGATGCCGACGCCGGCGTCGGGCAGCGGCTCGCCGCGCTCGACCGCGGAGGTCTCCGCCGCGGTGAGGTACGCGCTGTCGGGGTCGAGGCCCTCGGCCAGGCCGCGCAGCGCGCCTTCCATCACGCGGTCGACGTGCACCTCCTCGACGTAGCCGTTCAGGATGAGCTGCACGACGTCCTGGAAGACGCGCAGGTGCTCGTAGTCGTTCGGCCGCGCGGCAACCTTGTTGAGCAGGCTCCCGACGAGCACGAACGCCAGAATCGGCGCCGAGACGGAGAGAACGGCGAGTCGGCTTCGCAGGCTCATGAGGCAGTGGCCGTCAGCGGTGTTTCAGCCATTGTACGGGATCGACCGGCTGCCCGTCGACGCGGATTTCGAAGTAGAGCCGGGGGCCGGCGTCGGTCGGCGGACGGCCCACGGCGCCGAGCACGGCGTGGCGGTCCACCGGCTCCCCCTTGTGCACCGACAGGGCGCCCAGGTAGCCGTAGAGGGAATAGGCGTTGTTGCCGTGGTCGATGATCACCAGGTAGCCGTAGCCCGTGAACGCGTCGGCGTAGGCCACCGTCCCGCCGTGGATGGCGCGGACCGACGTGCCCTCGGGCGCCTCGATCTCGACGCCGTTGCGCTGGATCGCCTGGCTGGTGCGCGCGCGGGCGGTGCCGCCGAACGGCGCCACGACGCGGCCCTCCACCGGCCAGTCCAGATCGCCGCGGAACGGCTTGAGCGGCAGGCTCACGTGCGGCACGTTGCCGCGCGCGATCTCGGCGAGCGCCGTCTGGAGGTGCGCGCGCGCGACCTGCAGCTCGCCCGTGAGCTGGGCGGCCAGGTCACGCTGGGCATCGATCTGGTCGAGGCGCGCCTGCCGGGCCTCGGCGGCTTCGGTGAACGCCTGGCGCGCCGCCTGCGCCTTGGCGCGCAGCCGCCGCGTCTCGGCCTCCTTGGCCGCCAGCGCCTGCTGCGCCTCGGCGAGCGCGGCCAGCGTGCGCCGGTGCTCGGCGATCTGCAGCTGGTCCTGCCGCGACAGTTCCGACACGCTCCGGTAGGCCTCGCCCACGGCGCGCAGGTCGTTCACGTTCAGCAGCAGGCGCCAGTAGCCGGGGCGCCCCAGCTTGTAGAGCTCGACGAGGCGCGCCCGGATGGCCGGCTTCTGCCGGGCCACGGTTGCCTCGAGCTGCTGCGTCTGCCCCTCGGTGCGCGTGATGTCGGCCAGCGTGGTGGCCAGCGTCGCGTTGACGCGGGCGACCTCGGCCGCCTTGAGATCGCGCTGGACCTCGAGCTGGCGCAGCTCGACGAGCAGCGTGCGCTCCTGCGACGCGAGCGCGTCGGCCTCCCGCTGCAGCTGCTGCATGCGCGTGTTCGCGCGGTCGGTCAGCGCCTGCGCGCGCGCCCGCGCCGCCTCGATCTGCGCCGCGTCGGGCGCCTGCGCGGCCGGCGCCTGCTGGGGCGTCTGGGCCGGCGGACCCTGGACGCCGGCGCCGACGGCCAGGGCGACGAGCAGCGGGGCCACCTTCAACATCTGGCCCTACTGTAGCACCGTCGGCGCCGGGCCGGTCCTCCGGCGTCCGGCGCCCCCGGCGGGCCGCCGGCGCTCGTGTTACGCTGGCCTCATGCGCGCCCTCGGGATCGACTACGGCAAGCGGCGGATCGGCCTGGCGCTCTCGGATCCGTCCGGCACCCTCGCGCGCCCCTGGCGGACGCTCGCACGGACCGGGTCCGACGATCGGCTCGCCGGCGATCTGGCCGCCGAGATTGCCGCGCTCGCCGCGGAGGAGGACGGCCTCTCGGCTGTCGTCGTCGGCCTGCCGCGCCGGCTCGACGGCACGCCGAACGATCTCACGCCGCGCGTCGAGGCCTTCGCCGCGCGCCTGCGCGCGCTCGCGCCGGTGCCGGTCGTCCTGCAGGACGAGCGGCTGACGAGCGCCGAGGCCGAGAGCCGGCTCGCCATACGCGAGCGGGACTGGCGGAAGCGGAAGGCGCGCCTCGACGCCGCGGCCGCGGCGGTCATTCTCCAGGACTACCTCGATCAGGCGGCGCCGCCGGCCGTCGAGGCGCCGGAGGCGGGCGCGTGAGCCGCGCGGCGAAGGTCGGGCTCGCCGCCGCGCTGGCGCTGGCCGTGGTCGCCGGCGGCGCGCTGTGGGGCGCCGTGACGTGGCTCGACGGCCAGGCGCGCGCGGCCTATCGCGGTCCTGGCGCCGACGCCCGGCTCGTCGTCGTCGAGCCGGGCAGCAGCGTGGCGGCGATCGGGCACCGGCTGGTCGAGGCCGGCGTGGTGCGCGACCTTCGCACGTTCCGCTGGGCGGTGTGGCGGCAGGGCGCCATGCGGCGCCTGCAGGCCGGCGAGTACCGGTTCGACCGCCCGCTGAGCGCCGCCGCCGTCGTCGAGAAGCTCGCGCGCGGCGAGGTGCAGCTCTGGCCGATCACGTTTCCCGAGGGCCTGACGATCACCGCGATGGCCGAGCTCTACGCGGAGGCGGGCTTCGGCACGGCCGACGCGTTCAAGGCCGCCGCCGGCGACGCCGGGCTCGTGCGGGATCTCGACCCGCAGGCGACCAATCTGGAGGGTTACCTCTTTCCGGACACGTACGCGCTCCCGCGCGGCGCGACGGCCGAGCGGGTCGTGCGGCTGATGGTCGCGCGGTTCCGCGAGGCGTTCCCGCTGGCGCTCCGGCAGGAGGCGGCCGCGGAGGGGCTGACCGTCCGTCAGGCCGTCACGCTGGCCTCGCTCGTCGAGAAGGAGACGGCGCGCCCCGACGAGCGGCCGCTCGTGGCCGCCGTCTATCGCAACCGCCTCCGGCGGCACATGCTCCTGCAGTGCGACCCGACGATCATCTACGCGCTGGAGCTCGCCGGCACCTACGACGGCAACATCCGCCGCCGGGACAAGTCGCTCGACTCGCCCTACAACACCTACCGCTACCCGGGCCTGCCGCCCGGTCCGATCGCCTCGCCCGGCCGTCCCGCGCTCGAGGCCGCCGTGCACCCGGCCGACGTGGGCTACCTCTACTTCGTCAGCCGCAACGACGGCTCGCACGTCTTCGCGTCCACGCTCCGCGAGCACAACGCGAACGTGAGGAAGTATCAGATCAGGTACTTCCGGGAGAAACGGTCGGGGAAGTAGTTCAGCGTTCTCCCCACTTCAGCTTCTGGCGCAGGACCTCGAAGTAGGTGCGGGTCGAGGAGCGCACGAGGCGGAGGGGCCGGTCGGCGGCCGTCACGCTGACGATGTCGCCGTCGGCGAGCCGGAGGCCGTGGCGGCCGTCGAAGCTGGCGACGACCTCGTCGTCGGCGACCTCGAGGGTGGGCTGCACGCGGACCTCGTCGGTGGCCGGGATGACCACGGGCCGGTTGGTCAGCGTGTGCGGCGCGATGGGCGTCAGCACGAGCGCGTCCACCGTGGGGTGGACGATCGGGCCGCCGCAGGCGAGGTTGTAGGCGGTCGACCCGGTCGGGCTCGCGATGATGAGGCCGTCGGCTCGCACGCGGGTCACGAACTTCGCGCCGACCGACACCGACAGGTCGATGATGGGCGAGCTCGCGCCGCGGTTGATGACGACGTCGTTCAGCAGCAGATGGTCGGCGCGGACCTCGCCGCCCGTGAGCACGCGCGCGCGCATCATCAGGCGGGCGTCGATGCGGGCGTGCCCGTCCAGCACGAGCTCGAGCGTCGGGTAGAGCTCTTGCAGCGTGATCTCGGTGAGGAACCCGAGGCTGCCGAAGTTCACGCCCATGATCGGCACATCGGCGCCCGCGGTGGCGATGCGGTCGGCCATCGAGAGGAGCGTGCCGTCGCCGCCGAGCGCGATCACGAGGTCGACCAGGCCCGGCAGCGCGTCCTGGGTGACGGCGGGCTCGGCGCGCCCGGCGAGCGCCGAAGTGACCTCGTCGCAGACGACCGCCACGCCCCGCGCCTCGAGCCACGCGATGGCATCGCCGAGCAGGCCGGCGGCGGCCTGGAGATCCGAGCGGGCGACGAGCCCGACGGTTCGGACCGGTCTGGGTGGCGTCTCGTTCACCATCGCTCAATCGGGGGGACTTCGTCCCCGCCGCCCCCCTTGCGCCGTCGCTCGCGGGGCCCCCAACGCCCCGCTCCGCTCCGGCGGGGCGCGCCGGTGGCGCGCCTGGGAAGACCCGGACGTCCGGCGTCAGGGCGCGGGGGTCCGCAGGTGCAGGAAGTACTCGCGGTTGCCCTCCGCGCCCGCAATCGGGGAGTCCGTCCGGGCCGCTCGTGCCAATCCTACCCGATTTGCCGCGTCGGTCACCTCGGCGATCACGCGCTCGTGCACGCGCGGGTCGGTGACCAGGCCGCCCTTGCGGACCTCGGCCCGGCCGGCCTCGAACTGCGGCTTGACCAGGGCGACGACGTCGGCGCCGGGCGCGAGGAGCGGCGGCAGCACGGGCAGGATCAGGCGCAGCGAGATGAACGACACGTCGATCGTCACGATGCCGAACGCGCGGCAGTCGGGCGGCAGGTCCCCCGGCGCGAGCGCGCGGGCGTTCACCCGCTCGATGACGACGACGCGCGGGTCGGTCCGGAGCGACCAGTCGAGCTGTCCGTGGCCGACGTCGAGCGCCACGACCTTCGCCGCGCCGGCGCGGAGCAGCACGTCGGTGAAGCCGCCGGTGGAGGCGCCGATGTCGAGCGCGAGGCGGCCGGCGACGTCGAGGCCGAACGCGTCGAGCGCGTGCGCGAGCTTGACGCCGCCGCGGCCGACATAAGGATGGTCCGGCGCCGCCAGCGTGACGTCGGCGTCGTCGGGCACCAGCTGGCCGGCCTTGTCGGCGCGCTGGCCGGCGACGCGGACGTGGCCCGCGAGGATCATCGCGCGGGCGCGCTCGCGCGAGGCGGCGAGGCCGCGCGCGACGACGAGCGTGTCGAGGCGGACCCGGGGCATGAGCGGCTCAGTGGGTGCGGCCGACGACCCAGTGCGCGATGTCGGGCAGCCGGCCGGCCAGGCCGGCGCCGGCCAGGGCCCGTTCGGCGCGCGCGACGCACTCGCGCGCCAGGCGCTTGGACTCCTCCAGCCCGTAGAGCGCGGGGTAGGTCGGCTTGCCGGCGGCGGCGTCCTTCCCGGCGGTCTTGCCGAGCTCGGCCGCCGCGCCCTCGACGTCCAGCACGTCGTCGACGATCTGGAAGGCGAGACCGAGATCGGCGGCGAAGGCGTCCACGGCGCGCGCGAGGTCGGCCGACGCGCCGGCCATGATGGCGCCGGCGACCGCGGCGGCGCGGATGAGCGCGCCCGTCTTGCGCTCGTGCATGGCCTGGAGCGCTTCGGCGTCGAGCGGCGCGCCGCCCGCCGCCTGGCCGGCGGCCTGCAGGTCGATCGCCTGTCCGCCCACCATGCCGGCCGCGCCGGCGGCGTAGGCGACCGTGTAGAGCGCGCGCAGCTTGCGGGCGGCCAGATCGGGATCGAGCGGCTCGAGCGCGGGCGGCGCCGCGGCCGGGTGCCGCGCCATGAGCGCCAGCGCCTCGGTCAGCAGACCGTCGCCGGCGAGGACCGCCAGACCCTCTCCGTAGACGACGTGCGCCGTGGGACGGCCGCGCCTGAGCGTGTCGTTGTCCATGGCGGGCAGGTCGTCGTGCACGAGGGAGTAGGTGTGGATCATCTCGAGCGCGCACGCGGCCGGAAGCGCCAGCTCGGCGGCGGCGGACTCGTCCTGGCCGAGCCGCGCCGCGACCGCCTCGGCGGCGGCGAGCGTCAGGATGGGGCGCAGCCGCTTGCCGCCCGCGAACAGGCTGTAGCGCATCGCCTCGGCGATCGCCGGCGGGCACTCCGGCGCCGCGATGAGGTAGCGCTCGAGGCCGGCGTCGACCGTCTCGCGGCGCGCGCGCAGGTAGTCGGCGAGGGGGAGGCTGTCCACGGTCACGGCCGTTCGTCCTCGTCGCCCGGGCCGTCGAGGCGGAGACTGGCCGGCGCGTCGGCCAGCTCGCCCTTCTCGTTGAGGATCTCGATCCGCTTCTCGGCCTCGTCGAGCCGCGCCTGGCAGAAGCGGGCGAGCTGCACGCCGCGCTCGTAGAGCTCCAGCGACTTCTCGAGCGGCAGGTCGCCCTCCTCGAGCGCCTTGACGATCGTCTCCAGCTCGGCGATCGCCGACTCGAAGTCCTTGATCGTGGCATCCATGGGCATCGGTCCTTCCACGCGCCGCGGGTCTCACCCGGTGCGCTTCACCTCGCAGGCGATTTCGCCCTGGTTGAGCGTGACCCGCACGAGGTCGCCCGGCGCGACAGCCGTCGCGCCGCGGATCACGCGCGTGCGGTCCGCGTTCCAGCAGACCGCGTAGCCGCGGCCGAGCACGGCCAGCGGGCTCAAGGTGTCCAGCCGTCCGGCGAGCACGCGCAGGCGGCCGTCGGCGCGGGCGCGGCCCTTGTCGGCGGCGGCGTCGAGCCGGCTCACCGCGCCGGTCAGCCGGAGCCGCACCGCGCCGAGCCGGCGCCCGGGGTCGACGGCGTCGAGCCGGCGCCGCACCTCGTGCAGGCGCCGGTCGCGCCGCGCCAGGGCGGCGGCCGCCGCGGCGCCCAGCGCGTGCCCGAGCTCGGCGGCGCGCCGCGACCGCATGGCGAGTCGCGCCGGCCAGGCGGCCAGGCCCCGCCGCGTCTCGAGCGCGTGCACGGCCGCGCGGCGCCGGCCGATGGCCTGGCGCGCGGCGGCGCGCAGCCGCTCGATCGTGCGCGCGACGCCGCCAGCGTACTCGTCCTTGCGGGCCACGACGAGCTCGGCGGCGGCCGAGGGCGTCGCCGCGCGCAGGTCGGCCACGAAGTCGGCGATCGTGAAGTCGATCTCGTGGCCGACCGCCGAGATGACCGGCACCGGCGACGCCGCGATGGCGCGCGCCACCACCTCCTCGTTGAACGCCCAGAGGTCCTCGATGCTACCGCCCCCGCGGCCCACGATCACGACGTCCACGCCGGCGACGCGGCCGATCGCCGCGAGGCCGCGCGCGACCTCGTCCGCCGCGCCGTCGCCCTGCACCCGCGTGGGCCGGACGACCAGGTGCGCGTTCGGGTAGCGGCGCCGGAGCACGCGGACGATGTCGCGCAGCGCCGCGCCGTCGAGCGAGGTCACCACGCCGATCTTGCGCGGCACGAGCGGCAGCGCCCGCTTGCGCGCCGCGTCGAAGAGGCCCTCGCCCTGCAGCCGGCGCTTGAGCTGCTCGAAGGCGAGCTGCCGCGCGCCGAGGCCGTGCGGCTCCATGTGCTCGCAGACGAGCTGGTACTCGCCCTTGGGCTCGTACACGCTCACGCGGCCGCGGGCGACCACGTGCAGCCCGTCCTCCGGCGCGAACCGCAGGCGCCGCACGGCCGACCGGAACATGACCGCGCGGATCTGCGCCGACGGGTCCTTGAGGCTGAAATAGAGGTGGCCCGTGTTCCAGAGCCGGCAGTTCGACAGCTCGCCCTCGACCCACACGTCGCCGAGGCGCGACTCGAGCAGCGAGCGGACGGTCGCCGTCAGCTCCGAGACCGTCAGCAGCCGGCGCTCCGGCGGCGTCGGGGCCGGCTCCGGGTCGTCGAACGGCAGGGTGGAGCGGTCGTTCGGTGTCATGAGCGCGCGCCGGTCGCGATCGCCTCCAGATCGCGGGCCGTCAGGTCCAGTCGCTCGATGCCGCGGGCGCGTCCGGTCTCCTCGTCGGCCGTGATCACGACGGCGTTCAGCCGCGGGTTGGCGCTCGCCGCCTCGAAGCGCGTCGGCAGGCCGGTGCGGAAGCGGTCCAGCGCCGCGCGGGTCTCGATGCCGATGATCGAGTCGTGCGGGCCCGTCATGCCGACGTCGGTGATGTAGGCCGTGCCGCCCGGCAGGATGCGCGCGTCGGCGGTCTGCACGTGCGTGTGCGTGCCGACCACGGCCGTCACGCGGCCGTCGAGGTGCCAGCCCATGGCCAGCTTCTCGGACGTCGCCTCCGCGTGCATGTCCACGATCACGATGCGCGCCTCGTCCTTCACGGCGTCGATCTCGCGGGAGGCGACCGCGAACGGGTCGTCGAGCGGCGCCATGAAGACGCGCCCCATCAGGTTGACGACCGCCACCCGCGCGCCCGAGGCCGCGCGCGCCACGACGGCGCCCCGGCCCGGCGCGCCGGCGGGGAAGTTGGCCGGACGCAGCAGCCGCGGCTCGAGCTGGATGTAGTCGAGCGCTTCCTTCTTGTCCCAGATGTGGTTGCCCGACGTCAGCACGTCCATGCCGGCGTCCAGCAGCGACTCGGCCAGCTCGCGCGTGATGCCGAAGCCGGCGGCCGCGTTCTCCGCGTTGGCCACGACGAAGTCGACGCCCTGGTGCTTGCGAAGGGCCCCGGCCGCGCGCCGGGCGAGCTCGCGGCCCGGCCGCCCGAAGATGTCACCGATGAAGAGGATGCGCATGACGGCTGGGGGCGGCGCGCTCAGGGCTCCTCGCCGGGCCGCCGGATCGGCACGACGATCTCGTGGCCGCGGCGCTCCTCGAGACGGGGCACCGTAATCCGCAGCTCGCCGTGCTCGAGGGTCGCCGCCGCGCGCGAGACGTCGAGCGCGCCCGGCAGGCGGACGGCGCGCGCGAACCGTCCGAACCCACGCTCCACCAGGTGGAACGTGGCGTCGGCCGTCGGACAGAAGGTCGGCGTCTTCTCGCCGACGATGAGCAGGGCCATGCCCTTGATCAGCACCCGGATCGCGTCCGGAGGCACGCCCGGCACGTCCACGACGACCTCGACCCCGGCCGCCGTCTCGAAGACGTCCACCGCCGGGGCGCACTCGCCGGACACCCCGGTGAGGCCCGCGTGGACCTCGAGCTCCTCGAAGACCCGTCGAACGTCGTCGGTCAGGTCGCCCGCTTCGCGGAACATGTGAGCCATCGACTTGGGGGTATCTTATCACCGGACCCCCGGGCCGCCCGGCGGCCGCGAGCCATGGATTCCTCCCTCGAACGAACCATCGCCGCCATCGGCGCGGACCACGCCGCGAGCGCCACGGCCCTGCTGCCGCGCGCCGTGGAGGCGCTGAGGATGGCCCGCGACGCGGACCGCGCGACGCTCGAGGCCGCGGCCCGCGCGGTCTGTCTCGCCCAGCCGTGCATGGGATCGCTCTGGAATGTGGCGGCCGCCGCGCTCGCGGCGGACCCGGGCGAGCTCGACCGGTTCGCCATGCAGGCCGAACGGGCGCCGGACGCGATCGTGCGGTTCGCGGTCGATCTCGTGCGGGAACCGGCAGGGCAGACGAGGCTCCTCACCTGGTCCGCGAGCCGGCCGGTCGAGCGGCTGGTCGGGGCGCTGCACGCGCGGGGACCGGTGGCCGTGGCGTGCGGGGAAGGGCGGCCGGCGCTCGAGGGCCGCGCGCTCGCGGCCCGGCTCGCCGAGAGCGGCGTGACGGTCGACCTCTATCCAGACGGGGCGCTGGCGTCGGCCGTCGCGGGCGCGGCCGCGGTGGTGGTGGGCGCCGACGCCGTCACGGCGGAGGGGTTCATCAACAAGGCCGGAACGGGCGCGCTCGCCGCTGCGGCCGCCGCGGCCGGGGTCCCCACCTACGTGCTCGCGGGCCGCGACAAGTGCCTGGCCGGACCGCTCGCCCGGCGGCTGACGCTGCGGGAGGGTCCCGGCGCGGACGTCTGGGCGGACGCGCCTGGAGGCGTGCGACCCAGAAATCCCTACTTCGAATGGGTCGCCTGGCCGCTAGTGGCCGGACTGATCACCGACCGAGGGCCGGTCGGCCCGGGCGACGTGGCCGCGCCGTGCCGGGCCATGGCGAGACAGGTCGACCAGGCCGGTCTGGACGCCGTTCTGAGGCAGTTCTCGGGCGGCGCGGCGGGCTCTCTGTTCTGATATCACGACAAGTAACTGATTTATCTAGGGTTATAGGGAGAACACGGCGTCGGATTTATATGAGTGCGAATTAATCATATTTAATGCTTGACATATACTAATGTCTGGCCTATCATTACTTCTGTTGCGGGACCGGACGGACGTATCCGAGGACCGCAAGGAGGAAAGAATCATGACCCTGGTTCGTTGGAGCCCTGTGCAGCAATTGGCGTCGATGGAGATCGATCGGCTCAACCGGATGTTCGATCGGATGTGGAGCAACGAGCCGGCCGGTCTCGGCTGGGCGCCGCCGGTGGATATCTTCGAGGACGAGCACCGCAACGTCGTGATGCGGGCGGAGCTGCCGGGCCTGGCGCGGGAGGACATCCACCTCTCCGTCGAGAACGACGTGCTCACCCTGTCGGGCGAGCGCCGGCCGTCGGATGAAATCCGGCGCGATCGCTATCACCGCCTCGAGCGGCAGGCGGGCGCGTTCCGCCGGTCGTTCACGCTGCCGTCGCTGCTCGACCCGGCGCGGATCGAGGCGCGCTACGAGGACGGCGTGCTGACGGTCACGATTCCGCAGCGCGAGGAAGTGAAGCCGCGGCAGATCGCGGTGCAGGCGGAATAGGCGAACGGCGCGGGCCTGAAGGCCCGCGCTACGGAGTGAGGCAGGCGCCCGGATCTCGTGTGCGGGCGCCGCGCAGGCCTTCGGGCCTGCGCCGCGAAGGAGGTTGCAGCCATGGCGATTGTGCGTTGGGATCCGTATCGTGAGCTGGCGGCCATGCAGGACCGCCTGAACCAGTTCTTCGACGACACGCACCGATCCGACGACGACGTGATGTCGCGCGGCGACTGGATGCCGGCGGTCGACATCTTCCAGACCGACCAGCACGAGGTCGTGCTCAAGGCGGAGGTGCCCGGCCTGAAGCGCGAGGACATCGACCTCAAGGTCGAGAACAACACGCTCACCATCAAGGGCGAGCGGCGCCAGGAGAAGAGCGTGGCGAAGGAGCACTACCACCGCGTGGAGCGCTGCTACGGCGCGTTCAGCCGGTCGTTCTCGCTGCCCAACGCCATCGACTCGGAGAAGGTGCGGGCCGAGTACCGCGACGGCGTCCTGACCGTGACGCTGCCGCTGCGCGAGGAGGCCAAGCCCCGCCAGATCAAGGTGGACGTGAAGGGCTGAGGCGGCCGCGGCGGCCTTCGCCGGGAGGGCGGGCGCAACGCTGGCGCCCGCCCTGGTTTTTGGCTATTCTAGGTAGTTGAGATGTCTGAGGATACCGTGCAAGAGACGCCAGAACCTACGCCGGTGGAGGCCGAAGAGCCTTTCGTCGCGCCGGCGCCCATCGACAGCCGCTTCCTCTTCGTGGACGTGGCCGCGCAGCGAGCCAAGCAGCTTCGCCGGGGCGCCCTCGCCCGGCTGCCCGAGCTCAGGGGCGACAGCCCCACGCGGCCGGACCGGTTCTTCAAGCTCGAGCGAGTGGCCATGGAAGAGGTCTCCCGTGGCCTGATCGCGTACACGCTGCCCGACCCCGCTGGTCAGCCGAAGGAACAGGCATGAGCGTTGCGGATCTGCAGAACCTGGTGTCGGGCACCCTCATCGGCATCGTCTCCGCCGCCGTGGCGGTGCTTGGGCTGCTGATTGGCTTCTGCCTGCTCTTCGACCTGCCCAAGCTCCGGCGGTCGGGTCCGCGGACGCGCGTCGTCCGCAGCCTGGAAGAGGCGCTCGGCGCCGGGCAGCCCTACCTGACCCCCGACCAGCCCCGGGGACGGATTGACCAGCTCCACAGTCCGGAACTTCTCGAAGCGGCGGCTCGTAAATCGAGTTAGGCGCGCCGTTCCAGGGCCGGGCGCGTGTCCGACCCGCCGCGCCGCCGGAGGAGCCTCCGATGATCGAGCTCTTCGTGCTTGCGTGCCTCGCGTTCGCCGGCCTCGCGGTGCTCGGCGCCGTCGGCCTGATCGTGGGCGCCCTGGTCAAGACCGTCGTCTGGCTGGTCCTGCTCCCACTCCGGCTGTTCGCCTGGCTGCTCGCGCTGCCGTTCCTGCTGATTGGCGGCGTCGTGACCCTCGTCGTCGGCCTGGCGGTGCTGCCGATTGTGGCCCTCGTCGTGGGCGTGGCGCTCATCGGCGCCCTCATCTCCCTGTTCACGCCGCTCCTGCCCGTGCTCTTCATCGCCCTGGTGGTCTGGCTGATCGTGAAGGCGGGATCGCGGCCGGTCCCGGTGCGCAGCTGAAGGTACGCGAGCGAGTGACCACGAGCGAGCCACGCGAGCGGAGCGGGGCGTTGGGGGCCCCGCGAGCGAGCGTGTAGGGGGGCCCCGGCGGGGCGAAGCCCCCCGGTCGAGAAAGACCCGCGCACCGTTTCGAAGCCGTCAGGGCGGGCATGTTACGATGCCGTCATGACGGCTTCGTCGTTCTTCCGTTCCCTCTTCCGCTCGCGTCTCGCTCCTCTCGCGGCGGTGCTCGCCGCCGCCGCGCTTCTGGCCGCCGCGCCCCGCGCGCAGGCGCCCGCGACGCCCTACCGCATCCTGGTCACCAACGACGACGGCGTGCACGCCCCCGGCATCCTGGCCGTGGCGCAGGCGCTCCAGTCGCTGGGCGAGGTGACGATCGTCGCCCCCGCCGAGAACCAGAGCGGCAAGGGCCACTCGATCACCATCTCGGACCCGATCTACGTGCAGAGCGTGACGCTCGACGGGGGCCTGCGCGCGTACAGCGCGGCTGCCACGCCGGCGAGCTGCGTGAAGGTGGCGCTCGGCGCGCTCCTGAAGGAGAAACCGGACCTGGTGGTCTCGGGCATCAACCGCGGCTACAACCTCGGCATGGTCACCTACGTGTCGGGCACGGTGGGCGCGGCGCGCGAGGCGGCGCTGCAGGGCATCCCGGCCATCGCCGCGTCGCTGGCCTCCGAGGCGCATCCCGGGTACGGGCCGGCCGCCGAGATGGTCCGGCGCGTCGCCGCGCTGGTCAAGGCGCACGGCCTCGGCCGCGGCGTCCTCCTCAACGTCAACGTGCCCGCCGGCACGCTCGAGTCGCTCCAGGCGAAGGGCCTGATGGTGGCGCGCCAGAGCGCGCAGTCGGGCGACGAGCGCTTCGAGGAGCAGACCTCGCCGAGCGGGCGCCGGTACTTCTGGAGCGTGTGGCACGAGCCGACCAACGATCCGGAGGGGACCGACGTGTGGGCGGTCGAGCACGGCTACGTCGCCGTCACGCCGCTGCACGCGGGGGAGTTCGACCAGGCGGCGTTCGATCGGTGGAAGACGCTCGCGCCGCCGCCGGCCGGGCGGTGAGCGGCACGGGCAGCGTGCCCCCGGGGGGCGTCTACGCCATGCCCGGCGGCACCTCTTCGTGCCACCGCGTCGCGCGTTCGTAGGCGTCGGCGGCGCGCAGCACCGTCGCCTCGTCGAAGGCGCGGCCCGCGAGCTGCAGGCCGACGGGCAGCCGCGCCGCGGTGAAGCCGCACGGCACGCTGACGGCCGGCACCCCCGCGAGGCTCGCGCCCACGGTCAGCACGTCCTCCAGGTACATCGCCAGCGGGTCGCCGGCCTTCTCGCCCAGCGCGAACGCGGGCCCGGGCGTAGTGGGCGTCGCGACGAGATCGACTTCGCCGAGCGCCGCCTCGTAGTCGCGGCGGATGAGCGTGCGCGCCTGCTGCGCCTTCAGGTAGTGGGCGTCGTAGTAGCCGGCGCTCAGCGCGTAGGTGCCGAGCATGATGCGGCGCTTCACCTCGAGGCCGAACCCCGCGCTGCGCGACCGCCGGTACATCGCCTCGACGCCGGCGTCCGCGTCCGCCGCCTCGCGCCGGCCGTAGCGGACGCCGTCGTAGCGCGCGAGGTTGGAGCTCGCCTCGGCCGTGGCAATCAGGTAGTAGACCGGGACGGCGTAGCGCGCGTGCGGCAGGTCGATCCCGACCAGCCGGGCGCCCGCCGCCTCGAGGGCCGCCAGCGCCTCGTCGAAGCGCGCGCGCACCTCGGCGTCGATCCCGTCCGCGATCGCCGGGAACGGGACGCCGATCCGCAGCCCGTCGACGCGGCCGTCGAGCGCCGACACGAGATCGGCCGCGGGCGCCGTGCTGGCGGTCGCGTCGGCCGGGTCGGCGCCGGCCATCGCGGCGAGCACGAGCGCGGCGTCGCCCACGGTCCGGGCCATCGGGCCGATCTGATCGAGCGACGACGCGAACGCGACGAGGCCGTAGCGTGACACGCGGCCGTAGGTGGGCCGCAGGCCGACCACGCCGCAGAGCGCGGCGGGCTGGCGGATCGATCCGCCCGTGTCCGAGCCGAGCGCGACCGGCACCAGCCCGGCGGCGACCGCCGCGGCCGAGCCGCCGCTCGATCCGCCCGGCGTCCGGCCGGGCGCCCACGGGTTGCGCGCCGGCCCGAACGCGGAGTTCTCGGTGGACGAGCCCATCGAGAACTCGTCGCAGTTGGTCTTGCCCACGACGACGGCGCCGGCGGCGGTGAGGCGGGCGACGGCGGTCGCGTCGTAGGGCGGGACGAAGCGCTCGAGCATGCGCGAGGCCGCCGTCGTCACGAGCCCGCGCGTGCAGATGGTGTCCTTGATCGCCACCGGGACGCCGGCGAGCGGCAGCCGGCGACCCGCGCGGACGAGGCGGTCCACCTCGGCCGCCCGCCGGCGCGCGCCCTCCGCGTCCACCGCCAGGAACGCGTGCAGCACGCGGTCGCCCGCGTCGACGCGGGCCAGGCAGGCCTCGCACACGTCGGCCGCCGACGCGTCGCCGCCGGCGACGGCGTCGCGGATTTGGCGCGCGGTGGACCGGCCGTCCATCGATCCCATCACCCGATGACCCGCGGCACCTTGAAGAAGCCGCCGGTCTCGTCCGCCTCGGGCGCGCCGGCGAGCGCCTCGTCGCGCGGGAGCGAAGCGCCGACCTCGTCGGGGCGCAGCGGGGGCCGTTCGGCGGCGGCGCCGGCCGCGGGCGGCACGCCGGCGGTGTCGACCTCGGCGATCCGCGCGGCGAAGGTCAGGATGTCGGTGAGCTGGCGGCTGAGCAGGGCGGTCTCGTCGTCGGAGAGGTCGAGGTTCGCGAGCGCGGCGATGCGGGCGACGTCCGCCTTCGTCAGGGCCTCGGGCATGCCAGATGCTAGCACGGGGCCGCCGCGCGCCGACGGGCAGGAAAGCCGTGCCCGCCGGCGGCTCTGGTGCTACCATCGGCGCATGGCGCGGCGGGTCGTCCGGCCGGCGGCGGTGGCCGGGGGCTGGTACCCCGGTCAGGGCGGGGCGCTCGAGCGGGAGGTCGACCGGTACCTCGATCTCGCCGCCGAGCCGCCCGCGGGCGACGTCCTCGCGCTCATCGCACCGCACGCCGGGCTCGTGTATTCGGGACCCGTCGGCGCCTACGCCTACCGCGCCCTCCTCGGCCGCGACTACGACGTCGCGGTCATCGTCGGTCCCTCCCACTACGTTGCGTTCGAGGGCGTTGCGGTCGTCGAGGAGGGCGCCTTCGAGATTCCGCTGGGGCTCGTGCCGATCGACGAAGCGGCCGCCGCGGCGCTCCTCCACGCGTCACCCCTCGTGCACGTGCGCCCCGCCGCCCACGCCCGCGAGCACTCGCTCGAAATGCAACTGCCGTTCTTCAAGCGGGTGCAGCCCGAGACGCCGATCGTGCCGGCGGTGATGGGCAACCAGACGCGCGAGACGATCCTGGAGTTCGCGGCCGCGCTGACGGCGGCCCTGCGGGGGCGCCGCGCGCTGCTCATCGCGAGCACGGACCTTTCGCACTACCTCGAGGCGCGCGCCGCGGCGCGGCACGACGGCCGCGTGCAGGCCTACGTGAACCAGTTCGAGCCCGAGGGCCTGATCGAGGAGCTCGAGCACTACCCGGAGCACGAGCGCGGCCGCTTCGTGGGCTGCGGCGCCGGCCCGGCCGTGTCGGTCATGCTCGCCGCGCGGGCGCTCGGGGCGACCGGCGCGCGCGTGCTCCGCTACGCGACCTCGGGCGACGTCTCGGGCGACTACGGCGCCGTCGTCGGCTACCTCGCGGCGGCGATCGGCCGGCTCGATCCCGTGCCGGCGGAGGTCCCATGAGCGGCACGATTGACGCGGACCGCCTCCTCTGCACGCCGGCGGCGCGGCGCGCGCTGCTGGCGCTGGCCCGGCGTGCGGTGGCCGCCTGCCTGAACGGCGCGCCGCCGCCGGCGCTCGACGACCCGGACCTGCCGGCGTTCGAGGCCGGCGCGTTCGTCACGATCGAGAAGGGCGGTCAGCTGCGCGGCTGCATCGGCTCGCTCGAGGCCGACCGCCCGGTGGCCGAGACGGTCGCGCGCGTGGCGGCGTCGGCCGCCCTCGAGGACCCGCGCTTCCCGCCGCTCCGGCTGGCCGAGCTCGGCCTGATCGATCTCGAGATCTCCGTGCTCGGGCCGCTCGAGCCCGTGGATCCTCCCGACCCAGCCCGGGTCGTCGTCGGCCGCCACGGCCTGGTCGTCGAGCGGGGCCTCCGGCGCGGGCTGCTGCTGCCGCAGGTCGCCGTCGAATGGCAGTGGGACGCCGACACGTTCCTCGCGCAGACCTGCGTGAAGGCCGGCCTGGCGCGCGACGCGTGGCGCACCGGCGCCCGCGTCTTCCGGTTCGTCGCCGAGGTGTTCGGCGAGCGCGGCGAACCGGCGGTTTCCAGCTAAGATAACCGCATGCGCGTGCCCGCTCCGCTCCGCGTTCTCGCCCTGCTCGTCGCCTCGGCCGTGCTCCTCGCGCCCTCGCCCGTCCGGGCCTGGGGCTTCTCCGCCCACCGGTTCATCGTCGAGCAGGCCATCGCGAGGCTGCCCGCCGCGCTCCGGCCGTTCTACGAGAAGAACAAGACGTTCATGCTCGAGTACCGCGTGCTGCCGGATTTCCTGCGCAACCTCGACGTGCCGGGCGAGCCGCCGCGCCACTTCCTCGACTTCGACGCCTACGGCCCGTACCCGTTCGACGCGCTGCCGCGCGATTTCGACGCGGCCGTGAAGAAGTACGGGCGAGAGACCATCGAGAAGAACGGGACGCTGCCCTGGCGCGTCGGCGAGATCTACGGGCGCCTGGTGAAGGCCTTCGAGCGGGCGGGCCGCAAGGAGACCTATTCGATCGACGACGCGCGGCTGATGTCGGCCGTCCTCGCGCACTACGTGGCCGACGCCTACGTGCCGTTCCACGCCGCGGTCAACTACGACGGGCAGCTCACCGGACAGCGCGGCATCCACTCGCGGTTCGAGGCGGAGCTGTTCGAGCGCCGCGTTGCCGGGCTGAAGGTCGCCGACGAGACGCTCCCGCCGGTGACCGACATCGAGCCGTTCATCTTCGACACGCTGCTCAAGAGCGAAACGCTGGTGAAGCCGCTGCTCGACGCCGACCGGCAGGCGGTCGGCGGGCTGACCGAGTACGGCGACCAGTACTACGATTGCTGGTCGAAGGTGGCGGGACCGATTCTCGACGAGCGGGTCTCGGACGCCATCGCGGGCACCGTGGCCGTGTTCACCGGCGCGTGGGAGAAGGCCGGCCGTCCCCAGCTGCCGCTCGAGCTGCCGCACCGGGTCAGGAAGATCCAGAAGTAGAGGCCAGAGGCCAGAGGCCGGAGGCCGGGGGCTACCGCACCACCGTGAGGCGCGTGCGGCCGGAGGGCACCTCGATGTCCGCCACGGTGCGCCGCTTCGGCGCGCCGCCGTTGACGTCGACCTCGAGGTCGTAGCGTCCGCCGGGCACGACGAACAGCAGGTACCCCTCGCCCGCGAGAGGCGCCGACTCCGGCGTGCCGGGGCCGGCCTCGGACGCCCGCAGCGTCGCGCCGCCTTCGCCCTCCCGGCTTCGGCGCGCCACGCCGCCGGGCACGATCACCTCGAGCGCGCCATACGACGGGTCGAAGTTCACCACCTCGACGTGCCGCACCGGCTCGTCCGGGTAGCGCAGCACGGAGAGCTCTTCCGCCCACACCAGCCGGCTGGCGCCGTCGGGCTGCTCCCACACGACCTGCACGTCGTACTCGCCGGGCTCGACGACCACGCCCGGGACCGTCCGGCCCGCGGCGGCCGTGGCCACGGGCCGCTCGTGGCGGCCGGCGGGGTAGACCGCCAGCCGGACGCGGCTCGACACTTCGGTCGTCCCGTCGAAGGCGCGCACGTCCAGACGGACACTTCCTTGCGGCAGCGCCGCCACGGCCAGCGCGAGCGTCCAGGCGAGAGGGAAGAAGCTCATGTCGGTTTGGGCGCGCCGCGGCGCCGATGGGCGTCATTATACGCATGAGGCCGCCGCGCCCTGGAACGCCCGGCCCGATGCTATCGTAGGTCGCTGTCATGGACGTCTTCATCGTCCCCGTCGGGGCGGACCGGCACGAGCTCTACTGTGAGGTGGCCGATCAGCCGGCCGCGGCCGACGATCCGCGCGCCGGCGCGGCAGGCCGCCTCGTGCGGCGCTTCCGCCAGACGATGGCCGACGCCGAGCACGCGCGCGCGGCGCCGTCCGGTGACGGGCACCCGGGCTGGGCGAGCCGCTTCGGGCACTGGATCCTCGGCCACGTCGCGGAAGCCGTCGCCGAGCAGCGGCTGCTGTGGCACCTGCGCGGCCAGGCGGAGGCCACGCTCGTCCACCCTGACGTCCTGTCGGAGCCGGAGGCGCGCGCGCTGCTGCGGCGAACGCTGGCGCGGGACCGCGACCGGCACCGGTTCTGGCTCGTGGTGGACGCGGTGCTGGCCGCGATCACCGGTCCGCTCTTCTTCTTCGTGCCCGGGCCCAACCTCGTCGCCTACTACTTCGTGTTCCGCGCCGTCGGGCACTTCTTCGCGTGGCGCGGCGCGCGGCGCGGCCTGAGCGAAGTCCGGTGGGGCGTCGCCGGCCGCGCCGAGCTGACCGCGGTCGGGGCCGCGCTCGGCCTCGCGCCGGCGGATTGGTCGGCCCGCGTGCGCGCGCTCGCCGAGCAGCTCGGCCTGCAGCACCTGGCCGCGTTCGTCGACAAGGTCGCGCCGGTGTGACGCAATGCTATACTCGCCCCGTTGAAGCTGCGAGAACTGGCGGAGCGTCTCGGATGCCGGCTCGAGGGCGACGGCGACCTCGAGATTGTGCGCGTGGCGGGTCTCGAGCGGGCGGAGCCCGACGCGCTGACCTTCTTCGCGAACCCGCGCTACGCGCCGGCGCTGCGGGCGACGCGCGCCGGCGCCGTCATCCTCGGCGAGGACGCGCCGGCCGCGGCCTGCGCGATGCTGCGCAGCCGCCACCCGTACCTGGCCTTCGCGGCGGCGGTCCGGATCTTCGACGACACGCCGCGGCCCGCGCCCGGCGTCTCGCCGCAGGCGATCGTGGCGCCCGACGCCTCGATCGGTCCCGGCGCGCACGTCGCGCCCTTCGCCGTCGTGGGCGCGGGCGCGTCGATCGGCGCGCGGACCATCCTCCATCCCTTCGTGGCCATCGGCCCCGGCGCGCGCGTGGGTGACGACTGCGTCCTGCACTCGCACGTCGCCGTGCGCGAGCGCGTCGTCCTCGGCGACCGCGTGGTCGTCCAGAACGGCGCCGTCCTGGGCAGCGACGGCTACGGCTTCGCGCGGCGGCCCGACGGCACGCACCAGAAGATCCCGCAGATCGGCGCCCTCGTGGTCGAGGACGACGTCGAGATCGGCGCCAACACCGCGATCGACCGGCCCGCCGTCGGTGAGACGCGGATTGGCGCGGGCACCAAGATCGACAACCTCGTGCAGATCGCGCACGGCGTGACCGTCGGGCGCAACGTGCTGCTCGCGGCGCAGGTGGGCGTCGCCGGCAGCACGACCATCGAGGACGACGTTACGCTCGCCGGCCAGGTCGGCGTCGCCGGGCACCTCACCATCGGACGCGGCGCCGTCGCGACGGCGCAGACCGGCATTCCCAACTCCGTGGACGCCAAGGCGTTCGTCTCCGGCTATCCCGCCATCGACAACCGCGAATGGCTCAAAGCTTCCGCCGTCTTCCGCCGTCTTCCCGAACTCAAGAAGGCCCTGGCCGCGCTGGAGCGGCGGCTTGCCGAGCTCGAGACCACGCTCGGCCGCACGCCCGGGGACGCCGGGAGGTGAGGTGCCGCCTCGCCGGCGCGCTCGTCTTCCTCGGGGCGTGGTGTCTCTTCGCCGCGCCGGCCGCGGCGCAGACCGTGTCGCCGCCGCCCGGGCCGCCGTCGGGTGAGCCGGGCGTGCTGACCCGCTACCGCTTCCACCTCGACGCCGAGCACCTCGCCTCGAGCGACCCGCGCTTCGTGTGGGACGCCGACTTCGGCGGCGATCTCGACTTCGTCGACTACGGCAAGGGCCGCGTCACGGCGCTCGCCAACTACGAGGCCATTCTCGGCAGCCAGTTCCGCAACTTCGACCCCAACCAGGGCAACTACACGCTCGACGTGGCGGCCTCGCTCCGGTTCGGCGCCAACGAGGTGTTCGGCGTGTTCCACCACATCTCGCGGCACCTGAGCGACCGGCCGAAGGTGTTCTCGGTGGACTGGAACATGGCCGGCGTGCGCTTCATGCGCCACACGACGCGCGGGCGGCTCGAGATGACGATGGAGGGGCGCGCGCTCGGCGTCCTGAAGCGGTCCTACGTGGACTACACGGCGGAGATCGGCGGCGGGCTCGACCTGAGCCTGGCGGTGAACCCGCACGCCCGGATCATCGGCCACGGCGACGCCTACGGCATGCTGGTGGAGCAGGGGTCGCCGCGCAAGGCGCAGAACGGCGGGCGCGTGGAGGGCGGGGTCCGGCTCATCGGCGCGCACGGCGCCATCGATCTCTTCCTCGGCTACGAGCGCCGCGTGGACGCGTATCCGCTCGACGTCGTCCCGCAGACCTGGTTCGTGGCGGGCTTCCGGCTGTTGTCGAACTAGGCCCGAGGGGCTTTGCCCCCGCGGACCCCCTACGCGCTCAATCGCGAGCGCCCCACGATCCCCGCTCCGTTCGCGCGGAGCGCGCCCGTGGCGCGCCTGATGCCCGACGCCCGCCCAACCTCTGTGCCATAATCGGCGTCTGATGACCCATCGACCCTGGTCCGGGCTGGCGGCAGCCGGCGTCGCGGTCCTGCTCGCGGTGGCGGCGTCGCCGCTCGCGGCCCAGACGCGCCCGCCGAAGCTCGACTACACGATCAAGACGCTCGGCAACGGGCTGCGCGTGGTGCTGCTCGAGGACCACTCCACGCCGATCGTGCACCTGCAGCTCTGGTATCACGTCGGCTCGCGCGACGAGCGGCCGGGCCGGACCGGGTTCGCGCACCTCTTCGAGCACATGATGTTCCAGGGTTCGAGGAACGTGGGGCCCGAGGAGCACCCGTCGCTCGTCTCGAGCGTCGGCGGGCAGAGCAACGCCTACACGAACGAGGACACGACCGTCTTCTGGGAGACGGTGCCGCAGCAGTACCTGCCGCTGGCGCTCTGGCTCGAGGCCGATCGGATGGCGACGCTGCGCATCGAGGACGCGACCTTTCAGCGTGAGCGCGAGGTCGTGAAGGAGGAGCGGCGGCTGCGCGTGGACAACCAGCCGTACGGCCGCCTGTCCGAGCTCATCTACGACCACGCGTTCACCGTGCACCCCTACAAGCACACGACGATCGGCAGCATGACGGACCTCGACCGCGCCTCGATCGAGGACGTCCGCGACTTCTATCGCACCTACTACGTGCCGAACAACGCCTGCCTGGCCCTGGTCGGCGACTTCGACACGGCGGAGGCGCTCGCGCTCGTCCAGAAGTACCTGGGCCGGGTGCCGCGGTCGGCGCGGGACGTGCCGCGCGACATCCCGAAGGAGCCGCCGCAGCGGCACGAGAAGCGGGCCGAGGTCGCGGAGCCGTGGCCGCTGCCGGCGGTGGTCGTCGCCTATCACGTCACCTACGACGGCGACCCGGACTCGTACCCGCTGCACATCGCGGCGAAGGTGCTCTTCGACGGGCAGAGCTCGCGCATCTACCGCGCCCTGGTGTACGAGAAGTCGATCGCCGTCGCGGCGTTCGGCGAGGCGAACCTCATCGAGGACCCGAACCTGTTCTACGCCGTCGCCATCGTGCAGCCGGGCCACACGCCGGCCGAGGTGGAGCAGGCGCTCGTCGCGGAGCTCGATCGCCTCAAGACGGATCCGATCACCGACGAGGAGCTGACGCGCGCGAAGAACCAGTTCGCGCGCGACTACATCGTCGCCCGCGAGTCGAACCGCGAGAAGGCCGCGCAGCTCGCCCACGCCGTGGTCATCCACGGCGACGTGACGACGGCCGACGGCGAGTTCGACATCTTCATGGGCATCACCAAGGCGGACGTGCAGCGCGTGGCGCGCGCCTACTTCACGCCGGAGAACCGGCTGGTGCTCACCGTCAAGCCGGAACGGGCCGGGGCCGGCGGGCCGGGTGGGGCGCGATGAGGCGAGGGACGACCCGGTGCCTGGGCGTCCTGCTGGGCCTGGCGGCGCTCGCCCCGCCGGCGCGCGCGCAGGTGGCCGACTGGCCGGCCGAGCGGCCGCCCGCCGCGCTGGCGTCGCACGAGGTCCACTTCCCGGCGTATCAGACGAAGACGCTCGACAACGGGCTCCGCGTCATCGTCGTCGAGCACCACGAGCAGCCGGCCGTCAGTCTGCGCCTGCTCGTCGAGGCGGGCGGCGCGCAGGACCCGGCCCACAAGCCGGGTGTGGCCAACCTGATGGCGCAGGTCCTCGACCAGGGCACGACGACGCGAAGCGCCGAGGACATCCAGCGCACGATTGACGACATCGGCGGGGCGCTGGGCGTGGGCGCTGGGACCGACCTCTCGTTCGTCAACGCCGTCGTCCTGAAGCCCGACTTCGCCCTGGCGCTGGACCTGGTGTCGGACATCGCGCGCCACCCGGCGTTCGCGCCGGAGGAGATCGAGCGGCAGCGCTCGCAGCTCCTGTCGAGCCTGCGCGTCACCCGCGACGACCCCGGCTACATCGCCGACACGGTCTTCGACCGGCTCGTCTACGGGTTCCACCCCTATGGCCGGCCACCGTCGGGCACGCCCGAGTCGGTTCCGGCGATCACGCGCGACGACCTGGTGGCGTTTCACGACCGCTACTTCGCGCCGAACAACGCCATCCTGGCCATCGTCGGCGACGTGACGCCAGCGGAGGCGATGGCCGGCGCGGTGCGCGTCTTCGGCGGATGGGAGCGCCGCGAGGTGGAGCGGCCGGCGATGGGCGAGCCGCCGCCGCCCACGCGCCGAGTGGTCGTCATCGACCGGCCGGGGGCCGTGCAGACCGAGCTTCGCGTCGGCCTGATCGGCGTGCCGCGCAAGAGCCCCGACTACATGGCGCTCAACCTCGCCGTCCGGGTGCTCGGCGGCGAGGGCGCGAACCGGCTGCAGCGCGTGCTCCGGTCCGAGCGCGGGCTGACCTACGGCGCGTCGGCCGACTTCGACACGCTCAGGCAGAGCGGCGACATCGAGGCGCAGACCAACACGCGGTCGTCGGCGACCGGCGAGGCGCTGCGCGTCATGGTGGACGAGTTCTGGCGCCTGCGGCGCGAGCGCGTCAACCGCGCCGAGCTCGAGGGCGCGCAGGACTACCTGGCGGGCTCCTTTCCCCTGACGATCGAGACGCCGAGCCAGATCGCGCTCCAGATCCTCAACCACGTGTTCTACGGGATCGACCTGAAGGACCTCGACGACTTCCCCGAGCGGGTGCACGCCGTCACGCCGGGCGACATCCAGCGCGTGGCGCAGCGGTACATCCAGCCCGACCGCCTCGCGATCGTCCTGGTGGGCGACGCCGACCGGTTCGTGTCGCAGCTCAAGGGCGCCGGGTTCGACACCTACGAGCGCGTGGCGCTCGACCAGCTGGATCTCGACCAGCCCG
Source organism: uncultured Acidobacteriota bacterium (assembly GCA_963812185.1). Classification (GTDB taxonomy): domain Bacteria; phylum Acidobacteriota; class Vicinamibacteria; order Vicinamibacterales; family JAHECP01; genus JAHECP01. The sequence continues at coordinate 1,522,338 of CAWEUE010000003.1, read as the reverse complement.
ACCTGAAACGCCCGGTGGAGAAGAGCGGACCACGGTTCTGAGACGGCGCGATCCGAACCCGCATGACCCGAATCCTGATCTCGTGCGGCGAAGCCTCCGGGGACCTCTATGCCGGCGCGCTGGCGGCCGAGCTCCGTCGGCTCGAGCCCGACGTCGCCATCTCCGGCTTTGGCGGCGCGCGTCTGCGCGAGGCCGGCGCGCGCCTGCTCGGCGACTACCGCGGGTTCGCGGTCACCGGCATCAAGGAGGCTCTCCGCGTCGTGCCCCGTTCGTGGCGGATGCTGCGCCAGCTCGAGGCCGCGGCCATCGCCGAGCCTCCCGCCGTCTTCGTCGCCGTCGACTTCCCGGACTTCAACTTCCGCCTGGCCGCGCGGCTCGCGCGGCGCGGCGTGCCGGTCGTCTACTACGTGAGCCCGCAACTCTGGGCCTGGCGCGCGGGCCGCATGAAGACGATGAAAGCGATCGCGTCGAAGGTCCTGGTGATCTTCCCGTTCGAAGAGGCGGTGTACCAGCGTGCGGGCGTGCCCGTCGAGTTCGTGGGCCACCCGCTCGTCGAGCTGATCCCGGCGCCGGCGCCGCGCGACGCCGTCCTCCGGGAGGCCGGGCTCGCGCCCGACGCGCCGACGGTGGCGCTGCTGCCGGGCAGCCGCCCGAACGAGCTCCACAACATCCTGCCGACGCTCGCCGACGCGGTGCGCCGGGTCGCGGCCGAGGTGCCGCGCGTGCAGTTCCTGGTGGCGCGGGCGCCCGGCCTCGACGGCGCGCTGTTCGACCCGGTGGCGCCGGAACGGTTCGACGGGACCCTGCGCGTCGCGTCGCTCGAGGGCCGCGCCGACGACGTGCTCGCCGCGGCCGACGTCGTGGTGACCGCGTCGGGCACGGCCACGCTCCAGACGGCGCTGCACGACCGGCCGATGGTGATCGTGTACCGCCTGCCGGGGCTCGAGTACGCCATCTTCCGGCCGTTCGTGAAGGTGGACACGTTCGGGATGGTGAACCTCGTCGCGGGCCGCCGCGTGGTGCCGGAGCTCATCCAGGGCGACTTCACGCCCGAGGCGGTCGCTCGCGAGACGGTGAGCCTGCTGACCGACGCGTCCCGCGCGGCCGAGGTGCGCGCCGGGCTCGCCGAGGTGCGCGCGCGCCTGGGCGGAGCGGGCGCCAGCCGGCGCGCGGCGGAGGCGGTGCTGGCGGTGGCGCGGGCGGGCGGGCGCGCCTGACCCGCAGGGGGAGGACCGGATGAAGACCATGGCGCGCGCGTGCGCGCTCGTCGCGATGCTGTGGCTCGCCGCCGGCGCGGCCGGGCGCGCCACGGTGCTGCTGCCGGCCGATCTCGGCACGCTCGTGCGCGGCTCGGAGGCCGTCGTCCACGGGCGCGTCACGGCCGTGCGCGCCGAGTGGGCGGACGGCCGTCGCCGGATCGACTCGCTCGTGACCCTCGCCGCCGACGCGTATTTCAAGGGCGACTTCGGCCCCACCGTGACCTTCCGCGTGCCGGGCGGGCAGATCGGCCGCTACCGCAGCGTCATGGTGGGCGCGCCGGTCTTCCACGAGGGCGACGACGTCGTGCTGTTCCTGAACGCGCGCGGCCCCTCGATGCCCTACGTGCTCGGCTTGAGCCAGGGCGTCTTCCGCGTCGTCACCGATCCCCGCACGTCGGCCAGGGTGGTCACGCCGCCGGCGCTCGTCGCCGGCACGGCGGAACAGACCGTCACCCGCGGCGACCCGGCGCGCCGGCCGCTGTCGCTCGCGGCGTTCGGCGCCGAGGTGCGACGCCTCGCGGCGGCGGGAGGCGCGCGATGACGCGCCGCGCCCGCACCGTCGCCGTTGCGCTGGCGGCCCTGCTCGTCGCGCTGTCCGGCGCGCGCCCGCAGGCGTACCTCAAGCTGGGCTACCGGGTCGGCGGCGAGAGCCTGCCGCTCGCCTGGAAGCAGTTTCCCGTGCGGTACTTCGTCACGGAGCGGGGCGTCCCGGGCGTCGATCCGGATCAGCTCCGCGACGCGATCGGGCGCGCCTTCGAGACCTGGCGCGAGGTCCCGGGCGCCGGTGCGTCGTTCGACTTCGTCGGCTTCACCTCGGCGTCGCCCTTCGAGGACGACGGGATGAACGTGTTGGGGTTCGAGGATCGCCCGGAGCTCGAGCGGGTGCTCGGCGCCACGACCTACCTCGTGGACACGGTCACCGGCGACATCCTCGAGTCCGATATCTTCTTCAACTCGGCGTTCGCGTGGTCGGTGGCGCCGGGCGGCGAGCCCGGGCGGGAGGACGTGCAGTCGATCGCCACCCACGAGATCGGCCACCTGCTCGGGCTCGGCCACTCGGCGCTCGGCGAGACCGAGCTGCGGCCCGACGGCACGCGCCGCGTGATTGCCTCCGGGTCGGTCATGTTCCCGATCGCCTTTTCGGCCGGCAGCATCCAGGGGCGGGCGCTCCAGGCCGACGACATCGCCGGCGTGTCCGACATCTACGGCGCGGCCGGGTTCCGCACCGACACCGGGAGCGTGAGCGGCCGCGTCACCCTGAACGGCCAGGGCGTCTTCGGCGCGCACGTCGTCGCCTTCGACCTCCAGCGGGGCACGCTCGTCGGCAACTTCACGCTCGACGCCGACGGGAGCTTCGTCATCGCCGGCCTGCAGCCGGGGCCGCACGTCCTGCGCGTCGAGCCGCTCGACGACGCCGACCTCGAGAGCTTCTTCGACGACCCGGGGCGGGTGGACCTCGATTTCGGCGCGACCTTCCTCGACCGGCTGGCCGTCGTGCCGCGCGGCGGATCGACGCCGTCGCTCACCATTGCGGTGGGGCCCAAGTGAGGATCGCCCGAGTCGCGGCGTGGGCCGTCGTCTGCTCCGGCCTGGCGGCCGCGCCGGCGCTGGCCCAGTCGCCCGCGCCACGCGTCGAGGCGTCGATCGCGGGCGCCTGGGGCGGCGGCGCCGCGCTCGGCGCGCGGCCGGCCGACGAAACGCGCAACCAGGCGGGCGGCGGCGCCTTCACGCTCTTCACCACGACCAGCCGCGTCACGCCGGCCCGCGGGGTCGAGGCGCGGGTCGCCGTGCGGCTGGGGCGGCGCGTCGCGCTCGAGGCCGGCGGGTCGTGGGCACGGGCGTCGGTCTCGACGCGGGTGTCGGGGGACGCCGAGCAGGCGCCCGACGTGACCGCCGCCGCCGGCTTCACCGAGTACGTCGTGGACGGCGCGATCGTGCTGCGCCTGCCGCGGCTGGCCTTCGCGGGCGGGCGGGCCGAGCCCTTCGCCGAGGCCGGCGCCGGCTACCTCCGGCAGCTCTACGCCGGCCGGGCGCTCGTCGAGACCGGCGCGGTCCTCCACGCGGGCGGCGGCGTCCGGGTCTGGCTGCGGACGCGGCCCGCCGGATGGATCGAGCGCGTGGGCGTGCGGCTGGACGGGCGGCTGGTGGCCCGCCGCGGCGGCATCGACCTGGGCGCCGGCGGCGCCCGCCTCTCGCCCGCCGTCACGGCCGGCCTCGTCGTCGGGTTTTGATTCGGCGTCGATTTCCGTGTCAATTTCCGCGGTGATTTCTGTGGCTCATTCCGTGGCTCATTCCGTGGTCATTCCGTGGTCATTCCCCCTTGTCTCACCGCCCCCTGGTGAACGATGATCGAGGGATGGCGACCTCGAACTCATTCGATACCCGTACGACCCTCACGGTAGACGGCGAGACCTTCCAGATCTACAGCCTGCCCGCGCTCGAGCGGGCCGGTTTCGGTCAGGCCGCCCGGCTGCCGTACTCCCTCAAGATCCTGCTCGAGAACCTGCTGCGGTGCGAGGACGGCCGGTACGTGAAGGCCGACGACATCCGCACGCTCGCGTCGTGGGACCCGCGCGAGCGCAAGCAGAAGGAGATCTCGTTCACGCCGGCGCGCGTGCTCCTGCAGGATTTCACAGGCGTCCCGGCCGTGGTCGACCTCGCCGTGATGCGCGACGGCATCGTGCAGCTCGGCGGCGACCCGAAGCAGGTCAACCCGCTCCAGCCGGTCGAGCTCGTCATCGACCACTCGGTGCAGGTGGACCACTTCCGCGAGGCCAACGCGGCCGAGCTGAACGCGACGCTGGAGTTCTCGCGCAACAAGGAGCGCTACGTGTTCCTGCGCTGGGGCCAGAGCGCGTTCGAGAACTTCCGCGTGGTGCCGCCCGACACCGGCATCGTCCACCAGGTGAACCTGGAGTACCTGGGCCGCGTGGTCTGCGAGGACCAGGCCGGCGGCGCGACGGTCGCGTACCCCGACACGCTCGTGGGCACCGACTCGCACACCACGATGATCAACGGTCTCGGCGTGGTGGGCTGGGGCGTGGGCGGCATCGAGGCCGAGGCCGCGATGCTCGGCCAGCCGATCTCGATGCTCATCCCGGAGGTCGTCGGCTTCAAGCTGGCGGGCCGGCTGCCCGAGGGCGTGACGGCCACCGACCTCGTGCTGACCATCACCGAGCGGCTGCGCAAGCACGGCGTCGTCGGCAAGTTCGTGGAGTTCTACGGGCCGGGCCTGGCGAACCTGACGCTGGCCGACCGGGCGACGCTCGGCAACATGTCGCCGGAGTACGGCTCGACGATCGCCATCTTCCCGATCGACGCGATGACGCTCGACTACCTGCGCCTGAGCGGCCGCGACGAGCGGCGGGTGAAGCTGGTCGAGGCCTACGCGAAGGCCCAGGGCCTCTTCCGGCAGGCGGGCGACGCCGATCCGATCTACACCGAGTCGGTCGAGCTGGACCTCGGGACGGTCGGGCCGTGCCTGGCCGGGCCGCGCCGGCCCCACGACCGCGTGACGCTCGGAGACGCGAAGGCGAAGTTCGCCGAGGCGCTGCCGGCGCTCCAGGCCGCCAAGGGCAAGAAGGCGTCCGGCGGCGGCACGGCCGTCGCGGTCGAGGCGCCGCCCGAGCTCGCCGCGCTGGATCACGGCGCGGTCGTGATCGCCGCGATCACGAGCTGCACCAACACGTCGAACCCGAGCGTCCTCATCGCCGCCGGCCTGCTGGCGAAGAAGGCGGTGGAGAAGGGCCTGACGACCCGGCCGTGGGTGAAGACCAGCCTGGCGCCCGGCTCGCTGGTCGTGACCGCGTACCTGACGAAGGCGGGCCTGCTGCCGTACCTCCAGCAGCTCGGCTTCAACCTGGTCGGCTACGGCTGCACCACGTGCATCGGCAACAGCGGCCCGCTGCCGCCCGAGGTGTCGGCGCTCGTGAAGGAGCGGGACCTCGTCGTGGCCTCGGTCCTGAGCGGCAACCGCAACTTCGAGGGTCGCATCCAGCCGCAGGTGCGCGCCAACTACCTGGCGTCGCCGCCGCTCGTCGTCGCCTACGCGCTGGCGGGCCGCATGACGCTGGACCTCACGCGCGAGGCGCTCGGGAAGGGCCGCGACGGCCAGGACGTCTACCTGAAGGACATCTGGCCGACGTCCGCCGAGGTCCAGGAGTCGATGCTCGGCGCGGTGAAGCGCGAGATGTTCGTGGAGAAGTACGCGGACGTCTTCAAGGGCGACGAGCGCTGGCAATCGATCTCGGTGGCGAAGAGCGAGCGGTACGCGTGGGAGTCGGACTCGACCTACATCCGCAAGCCGCCGTTCTTCGACGGCATGGGGCCGCAGCCCGCGCCGCTCGCCGACATCACCGGCGCCCGCGCGCTCGCCGTGCTCGGCGACAGCGTCACGACCGATCACATCTCGCCGGCCGGCTCGATCCCGGCCGACGGGCCCGCGGGCCAGTACCTGATCGCGCACGGCGTCGAGGCGAAGGACTTCAACTCGTTCGGCGCCCGCCGCGGCAACCACGAGGTGATGATGCGCGGCACGTTCGCCAACATCCGGCTGCGCAACCAGCTGGCCCCCGGCACCGAGGGCGGCTGGACCACGTACCAGCCGGGCGGCGCGCAGATGACGATCTTCGACGCCTCGGAGAAGTACCGCGGCGCCGGCGTGCCGCTGGTCATCCTGGCGGGCAAGGAGTACGGCTCGGGCTCCTCGCGCGACTGGGCGGCCAAGGGCACGATGCTCCTGGGCGTCAAGGCGGTCGTCGCCGAGAGCTTCGAGCGCATCCACCGCAGCAACCTGGTGAACATGGGCGTGCTCCCGCTGCAGTTCCGGCAGGGGGAGTCGGTGGCGTCGATCGGCCTGACCGGGCGCGAGACGTTCGCCGTCGAGGGCGTCGCGAAGGGCCTCACGCCGCGCGGCGAGGTCCGCGTCACCGCGACGGGCGACGACGGCAAAGCGAAGACGTTCCAGGCCGTCGTCCGCATCGACACGCCCGAGGAGCTGGAGGCGTACCGGCACGGCGGCATCCTGCAGAAGGTGCTGCGGCAGCTGGTGAAGTCGTAGCGGGGCCGAAGCCCCGTCTGATTCACGATGCTGTGCTCCGACGAGGTCAAGGCCGAGGCGCGCGCGCAGGGGTTCGACCTGTGCGGCGTGGCCGGCGCCGGGACCTGGCCGGAGCTGGCGTTCTACCGCGACTGGCTCGACCGCGGCTATGCGGGCGAGATGGCGTATCTCGCCCGCACGGCCGACCGCCGGGCCGACGTGCGCCGCGTGCTGCCGTCGGCGCGGTCGGTGGTGGTGGTCGCGTCGATCTACAACACCGACCGACCCGCGTCGATCGAGCGGGCCGACCGCGGTGTCGCGCGCATCGCGCGCTACGCCTGGGGTGACGACTACCACACCGGGATGGGCGCGGCGCTCGAGCGGCTCGTGGACTGGATGCGGGCGCGCGCGGGCGAGGGCTTCGAGGCGCGCGCCTACGTCGACACCGGACCCGTGCAGGAGCGCGTCTACGCGCAGTACGCGGGGCTCGGGTGGATCGGCAGGAACACCTGCCTGATCAACCCCGAGAAGGGCTCCTGGCTGCTGCTCGGCGAGGTGATCACCAGCGCCGCGCTGGAGCCGGACGCGCCCGGCCTCGACCAGTGCGGCACGTGCACGCTCTGCCTGGAGGCCTGCCCGACCGGGGCGCTCGTCGAGCCGGGCGTGCTCGACGCGACCCGCTGCCTGTCGTACCTGACGATCGAGCTCAAGGGGCCGATCCCGGAGGAGCGGCGCGGCGACCTCGGCGCGCACGTCTTCGGCTGCGACATCTGCCAGGACGTCTGCCCGTGGAACCAGACGCCCTCGACCGGCCGGACCGGCGCGCCGGCCTGGCAGCCGCGTCCCGGGCTCGACGGCCCGCGGCTCGCGGACCTCTGGCGCCGCTCGGACCGCGAGCTGCGCGCGCTGACCAGGGGGTCGCCGCTCGAGCGGCCCAGGCTGCGGGGTCTCAGGCGCAACCTGGCCGTCGCGATCGGGAACTCGGGCGACCCGGACGCGCGCGCGGCGCTCGACGCGCCGTGTGACGCGCCGAGCGCCGCCGACCCGGTGGTGGCCGAACACGTGGACTGGGCGCGGCGCCGGCTGGCCGGCGCGACGCCCGCCGGAGGGCCGCCGGGCCACAGGACCGAACCATGACGACATCGCTCGCGCCGCGGCTGCTGCTGTCGATGCCGCAGCTGGTGGACCCCAACTTCGCCAAGACCGTCGTGCTGCTCTGCGAGCACGCCGAGGAGGGCGCGTTCGGGCTGGTGCTCAACCGGCCCACCGACGTCCCGGCCTCGAGCGTCGTCGGGCTGGTGCCGCCGGTGGAGTCGGACAACGGCCTGCGGCTCTGGATTGGCGGCCCGGTGGAGCCGCACCGCGGCTGGATCCTGCTCGGCGAGGAGCCGCAGGGGCACGAGAGCCGGCGGATCGCGGACGGGCTGTTCCTCTCGACGTCGCCGCTCCTGCTGCGCGAGGTGCTCGACCAGCCCGCGCCGCCGCGCGCGCGCGTGCTCGCCGGCTACGCCGGCTGGGGCCCCGGGCAGCTGGACATGGAGCTGAACGAGTCGGCCTGGCTCACGGCCGACGTGGAGCTCGACCTCGTCTTCGAGGTCGACGCCGCCCTGATGTGGGAGACCGCCATCCGCCGCCTCGGCGCCGACCCCTCGATGCTGCAGGGCAGCCATGGGGTGCACTGAGTCCGTTGCCGATTGCCGATTGCCGATTGCCGATTGAAGATTGAAGAGCATTGGATCACGCGGCGGCGGAGACACGTCGGGCGAGGAGGACGGGGATGAGCGCGACGCGGGAAGGCGCCCCGGTACACGACGGGCCAACGTACGAGGTGTCGATGACCCGGCGGATTCCCGCGCCGGCGGACCGGGTGTACGCCGTCTTCGCCGACTATCGCGAGGCCCACCCGCGCATCCTGCCGCCGTCCTTCTTCGTCGGCCTGACGGTCGAGGAAGGCGGCTACGGCGCGGGAACCATCCTCGTCGTGAAGGGGAAGTTCGCCGGACGCGTGCGGTCCATGCGCGGGGTCGTGACGGAGCCCGAGCCCGGGCGCCTGCTCGTGGAGACCTACCCGGAGGACCACACGGTCACGTCGTTCCGCGTGATCGGCGAGCCCGGCGGAGATGCGTCGAGCGTGACCATCTCCACTGTGCTGCCGCTTCGGCGCGGGCCGGCCGGCTGGATCGAGCGCGCGGTCGTGCGCCGGCTGCTGCGCCGGGTCTACGCCGAGGAGCTCGAGCGGGTGGCCGCGTTCGTCGGCCAGTGAGATCGGGCTCTCTTCACTTCAGCGTTCGACATTCAGCATTCGACATTCAGCACTCGACATTCAGCACTCGATCCCGATCATCTCCCCAGGATTTCCTGGAAGAACTCGAGCGCCCGCGGGTCCTTGGACTGGCCCAGCCAGAACATCGCCTGCTTGCGCACCTCGGGGTTGCGGTTCGTGCGCGCGACCTCGATGAGGCGGGGGACGCTTTCGTCCTTCGGCAGCTGGCTCAGCGCGAAGACCGCGCGCTTCTTGACCGCGGTGTCGGGGTCGTTCGCGATCGCGTCGCTGATCGGGCCGACGGCCTTCTCGCGGGCCTCCTGCGCCAGCCAGAAGAGGGCCTCGCCGCGCACGCGCGGGTTGCGATCGTCTCTGGCGAGCGCGATGAGCGTGTCGACCATCTCCGGCTGGTCCGACCGGGAGAGCGCGAAGACCGCGCGCTTGCGCACGTCGTCGTTCGGATCGGTCGCGATGAGGCGGCGCAGGGTGTCGAACCCGTGCCGGCCGCGCGCTTCGCCCAGCCAGAACGCCGCCTGCTCCCGGACCTTGGCGGGCTGGCCCGTCGCGACCAGCCGGTCGAGCACGCGGTCGGCGTCCGGGCCGGCGGTCATCGCGACGGCGGCGATGGCCGGGCCGGAGCGCCGGTTGCCCTCGCGCACGAAGTCGGTGAGCCAGGCGAAGCTGGCGGCGGGCGTGACGCCCGTGAGCCAGTAGACCGTCCGGCCGCCCGCGTCGAGCGGGCAGTCGGCCGAGAACGTCCGGATCTTCCCGACCGTCCCGCCGGCGACGCGCGCCATGACCAGGAACTCGGTCGCGCCCTCGAGCTGGACCGGCCCGCCGGATGCCGCCGCGGCGGCCGCCGGGCCGCCGCCGGACGGCTCCAGCGAGCAGCCCGTGCATTCGGCGTCGCTGCCGCGCCCGGTCGTGAAGACCATGCCGTCGGCCCCGCGGCTGGAGAAGCAGCACATGACCCGGTCGCCGGCCACGACCGGCAGGGTGTAGCCGACCCAGAACGGCTCGGACGACCGCGACGCCAGCGCGGTGATCTCCCCGGCGAGGGCGCGGGTGACGGCCACGCGCTCGACGCGGCCGTTCGTGATGCGCTGGGCGGAGGCGGCGGCCGGCAGCGCCAGGAGCGCCGCGGCGGTCGCGACAACGGCGAATCGTCGTGCAGGCATCGCGTCCCTACTTGTTGAGGAGCTCCATCAGGTAGTCGAGGGCGATCTTCGACTTCATGAGGGAGAGTTTGCTGACGAGGTCCTTCTTCAGCTCGGGGTTGGTCTCCTGGCGCGCGAGCGCGACGAGCGCCACGTCGTTGTTCTGGATGAACAGCGCCTGGACGGCGGCCTTTCGCACGTCGAGGGTCGTGTCGCTCGTGTAGATCTGGTTCAGCGCGTCGCCGGTCTTGTCCTTCGGCAGCAGGCCGAGGTTGCGGACGGCCGCGCGCTTCAGGTCGGGGTTGGTCTCCGACTGCGCCAGCTTGAGGAGCATGTCGGCGTTGCCGCCGATGAACATCGCCCGCAGGATGTCCTGCTTGACGTCGATGTTGGTCTCCTTCTGGTAGAGCGCCGCCAGCTCGTCGGTCGCCTTCATCATGCCGAGCTGCCGCACGGCCTGGCTGCGCAGCTCGGGCGACGACTCGCTCTGCGCGGCCTGGAGGACGCGCTGGCGGTCGCCCATCGTGCCGTAGGCGCGCAGGATGCGGCGCTTCACGGCCACGTCGCTCGACTTGGCGTAGATGTCGGCGAGCAGGGCCTTGTTCGCCTCGGTGTTCGAGTAGCCGAGGTACTGGATGGCCCGCACCTGCAGGTCGGGGTTGCTCTCGCCGCGCGCGACCGAGGCGATCGCCTCGCGGGCCTCGTCGGACTGGCTCTGCGCCAGCACGAAGAGGGCGCGCGACTTCAGACGCGGCGACTCGGTGCCGTGCAGGAACTTGACGAGCATCGGCACGGCCTGCGCCGGGTCGGAGTTCTGCAGCGCCCGGAGCGCGAGCAGCTTCAGATCCTCGTTGTCCTGGCTGGCCGGGCTGGCCGGCTGCCCGGCGTTCTCGCGAATCTCGGCCTCGAGCGCCTTCGCGTCGGTCAGGTAGCGGCTGTCGGGGTGCGCGCGCTGCAGCTCGGCGACGGTCGAGAGCGCGTCGGCGCCCTGGCCCAGCTTGTACTGCGAGTAGGCCTTCCAGTAGAGGGCGCGATCCGCGTACGGACCGTTCATTCCAATAACGCGTTCGAAGAGGTCGAGCGCCCGATCGTACTTCGCGTCGCTCAGCGCCTCGTAGCCGCGCTGGTACAGATCGGACTCCTGCTCGACCCGGTCGCGCGCCCGCTCGCGGGCGTCCCGGGCGCGCTCGCGCTCCTCCTGCGCCCGCTCGCCGGCCTCCTGCGCCTGCCCGGCGCCGAGGTCCTGCGCGAAGGCGAGGGCCGCGAGATCCATCGAACGTCCGCCGAGCGCCTCGTTGGCGCCGGCGAGCGCGACCTCGGCGGCGGCCATGGCGGCCGACACGTCGGGCACGCGGACTTGCGCGGCGGCGAGCGCCTGCTCGATCTCCGCCTGGACGGCCGCCGGCGGGACGGCGATCTCCGTCTGTGGCAGGGGCGGCGGCGCGGGCTGCGCCCCGACCGGGGCGGCGACGACGGCGAACACGACGAATGCGGCAAGTGCTGGATACGTGTTGGTCATGATTCCCTCTGAGCGGTCAGCGGTCGGCCGGCAGCGGTCAGGACGATCTTGCTGATTGCTGACCCCTGACTGCTGACCCCTGACTCCTGACCCCTGATCTCACGATACGGCGTGTCCCCTCGGGGCCACGGCCGCCTCCTCGCGGTCCCGGACCTCCTGGCTGACCACGCGGAGCTTGAAGAGCAGGCCCTGCGTCTCGATGCTCTTGATGAGGGCGTGCCAGTCGCCCTCGGACAGCTTGCGCGGGCTCCGCGCGACCTCCACGAGCGTCGGCTCGAGCTCGTCGAGCATGGCGGCCACGCGCGGGTCGAGCCCCTCGGCGGTCTGACGGTAGAGCCGGTTGGTCTCGACGAGATCCGCGGCCTCGGCCCGCGCGGTCGAGACATCCGCCGAGTCGGGCCCGTTCGCGTTCATCAGCTCGATCAGCACCATCTGGGTCTGGTCGAGGTGATCGCCGACCGCGACGAGCAGGATGCGCTCGCGCGCGCTCTCGTCGGACGCTACCTGGGCCGGCGCCGGCGCCGGGCGCGCCGGCCAGAAGCGGCCGGCCACGAATGCCGCCAGCACGAGCGCGGCGAGCCCGCCGGCGAACGCCCACCGGCCCGGCCATCCCGCGAGCGCCGCCCACCACGCCGGCTGGCGGTCGGGGAGCCGCGGCTGGAGCCGCGCCCAGACGTCCGCCTCGTAGCCAGGCGTCCGCTCCGGCACCGGCGCCGTGTCCACGGCCGCCAGCACCCGCTGCAGCTTGGCGTACTCCGCCCGGCACGCCGCGCACTCGGAGAGGTGCGCGTCGGTGCCGGATTCCCCCTCGGCCGGCAGCTCGCCGTAGTAGTGGAGGATCAGCGTCTCGTCGTTCAGGTGCATCGTCTCGCTCCGGCCTTGCGGCCTACCTCGAGCCTTCGGCATCGACCAGCGGCTCGAGCGCCACGCGCATCTTGCGGACCGCCCGGAAGATGCTGTGCTTCGTCGCGTTGGTGCGCAGCCCCAGGGCACGGCCGATCTCCTCGATCGACTGGCCTTCGAAGTGCCTGAGCACGAACGCCGCCCGCTCCATCTGGCTCAACCCTTCCAGAGCCGCCGTCACGCGGCGCTTGATCTCCGAGCTGAACACCAGCCGGTCGAGGTCGGGCGGGTCGCCCTGGCCGACCGGCGCGCTGCTCGCGCGCTCGAGCGCGTCGGATCCCTCCGTCGCATCGTTCCGGCGGCGCGACCGGATCACGTCGATGGAGCAGTTGACCGCGATCCGGTAGAGCCAGGTGCCGAAGTTGGCGCGCGCCTCGAAGCGGCCGAGCTGGCGGTACGCCCGCAGGAACGTCTCCTGGACGACGTCCTCCGCGTCCTGCTCGTTGCCGGTCATCCGGTGGGCGAGGCGGAAGATCGTCCGGCTGTGCCGCTCGACGAGCGCGCGGAACGCCTGGCTGTCGCCATCGCGCGCTCGAGCGACCGCCAAGGCATCGCTCTCTGGCATCCTGGAAGTTAGACGGTCGGGCCCCGGGCCGGTTGGCTCCGGCCCTTCGCCGGATCCTCGCCCGCCGGAGGGCCGGACGGGCGGGGGCGTCATCAGCGAGGGGGGACCAGGGCGTCGAGCGTCCGGCCGAGCCCCTGGTCGAGCGGCGTCAGGTGGTAGCCGAGGTCGCGGACCGCGTCGGCGCTGTCGAGCGGCCAGTCGTGGCGGAAGATGCGTACGGCGCCGCGCGTCACGCGCGGCGGTCGGCCGGCGACGGCCGCGAGGAGCTCGTCGAGCGCCCCGGCGGCCGACGCGAGCGCGTAGGGGAGCCGCCGGGGCAGCGGCCGTCCCGTGCGGGCGCGGAGGGCCTCGAACATCCGCGCCTGCGGCGCGTTCTCGCCGCCCACGGCGTACTCGCGCCCCGGCGCGCCGCGCTCGAGCGCCGCGACGTGCGCCGCCGCCACGTCGTCCACGTAGCTGAACGACCAGACGCGCGCCGCGCCCACCGTTCCCGGCAGGCGCCCCGCCAGGTGGTCGGCCAGCAGGCCGTCCACCAGATTGCCCTCGGTGGCCCGTCCGGGACCGTAGATCACGCCGGGGATCAGGGTGACGATCGGCACGCCGCGCCGGGCCGCGCCGCGGGCCGCGGCGAGCGCGCGCACCTTGGTGCGCTGGTAGTCGTTCGCCTCGATGGGCGCGGAGCGTCCGGCCGGGGGCCACGCCAGGAACGACGAGGTGTAGACGAGGCGGGGCACGTGGTGCGTCTCGACCGCCGCGACGGCGTTCTCGAGGCCGCCGACGTTCACCTCGTCGAAGTCCGCCGGGCGGGGCCTCCACAGGCTGACGAGGGCGGCGGTGTGGCACACGGCATCGCAGCCCGCGGCGGCCGCGGCCACGGCCGCGCGGTCGCGGACGTCGCCGTCCACGAGCCGCGCCGGGAGGCAGCTGGCGGTCGCCGACCGGGCGAAGACGACGGGCTCGTGGCCGGCGGCGGCGAGGGCGCCGACGATGGCCCGGCCCAGGTAGCCGGTGCCGCCCGTGACCAGGACGCGCATATGGGCGGCATCGTACCGTACGGGCTCCTGGCGGGCACAGGTCGAAGACCTGTGCCTCAGCGGCGGTTTCGGAAGGGTCGCGGGGTGCGGTATGCTGTCGCGATCGGCGCGTGTCGGCGCCCACTGACGGGCGGCGGCTGGGCGGTTCGGGAAAGGGGTCGGGTGTTCAAGCGGCAGAAGTCGGGCTCGGTCGTGTGCGTGTCGTGCGGCAACCTCGTGGGCGTCAACGACGAGCGCTGCTACAACTGCGGCCGGTGGAACCCCGGCCTCTGGGGCTGGGCTCCGGCGGTCCGCAGCCTCGGCCAGGACCTGGGGTTCGTGCAGGTCATCATCTGGGGCTGCAGCGCGCTGTACCTGGCGACGCTCCTGTTGTCGCGCGGCAGGATCGGGATGAGCGGCTTTGACATCCTCGCGCCGAGCGTGCAATCGCTGATCGTGTTCGGGGCGAGCGGGGCGTACCCGGTCTTCGTGCTCGGCTGGTGGTGGACGGTGCTGAGCGCGTCGTGGCTGCACGGGAGCCTGCTGCACATCCTCTTCAACATGCTGTGGGTCCGGCAGATCGCGCCGGGCACGGCGGAGCTGTACGGCGCCGGCCGGATGGTGATCATCTACACGGTCGCCGGCGTGTGCGGCTTCTTCCTGAGCTCGGTCGCCGGGCAGTACTTCAGCTTCATGCCGTTCAGGTTCCTGCGGGGCGCGCAGCTGACGATCGGCGCGTCGGCGTCCATCTTCGGCCTGTTCGGCGCGCTGGTGCACTACGGCCGGAAGACGGGCGCGAGCATGGTGCACCGCGAGGCCCTGCAGTACGCGGTGATTCTGTTCGTGTTCGGCATCATCATGCCCGGCGTGGACAACTACGCGCACCTCGGCGGGTTCATCGGCGGGTACGCGACGGCGCGCGTGATGGATCCGCTCAAGCCGGAGCGGGTCGACCACCTGGCCATCGCGCTGGTCTGCATGGTGCTGGTCGTCCTCTCGGTCCTCATGTCGCTCGCGCACGCGTTCATACTCGGGTAGGGCGGAGGTGGCTCGTGACCGTTCGCAAGCCTGTCGTACTCATCACCGGGGCCGGCGGTGAAATCGGCCATGGCCTGATCTCGCGTCTCGCCCAGGGCTCGTCGCGGCCCATCGTCACGCTCGACGTCAACCCGCTCGACCCCGCGATGACGCCGCTCGTCCAGCGCGAGGTGACCGCGTCGATCCTCGACACGAGCGCACTCGACCGGCTGCTGTCGGAGTTCGAGGTGGAGCTCATCTTCCACCTGGCGGCACTCCTCTCGACGCGGTCGGAGTTCACGCCGGTGATGGCGCACCGGGTGAACGTCGAGGGCACGCTCAACCTGCTCGAGTTCGCGCAGAAGCAGGCCGAGTCGCACGATCGTCCCGTCGTCTTCATGTACCCGTCGTCGATCGCGG
Organism: uncultured Acidobacteriota bacterium; assembly: GCA_963812185.1. Taxonomy (GTDB): domain Bacteria; phylum Acidobacteriota; class Vicinamibacteria; order Vicinamibacterales; family JAHECP01; genus JAHECP01. The sequence continues at coordinate 1,507,184 of CAWEUE010000003.1, read as the reverse complement.
CCTACGGGCTGCCCGACGTCGAGACGAAGCGCCGCGCCGGCCGTGTCGGCGAGGACCAGTGGGCGACGCCCACCACGATGTACGGGTGCAACAAGCTGTACTGCGAGCAGCTGGGCCGCTACTACTCGCGGCACTACAAGCAGCTCGCCGCCAAGACGTCGAGCGGGCTGGTGGACTTCCGCGCGGTGAGGTTCCCGGGGCTGATCTCGGCGATGACCGTGCCGTCGGGCGGGACGTCGGACTACGCGCCGGAGATGATCCACGCGGCGGCGCGCGGCGAGGCCTACGCCTGCTTCGTGCGGCCGGACACGCAGATTCCGTTCATGGCGATGCCCGACGGCGTGGACGCGCTGCTGAGGCTCGCCGACGCGCCGCTCGGGCGGCTGACGCGCACGGCCTACAACGTGGGCGCGTTCAACCCGACGGCCGAGGCGATCCAGCAGGTGGTGGCGGGCGCGTTCCCCGGGGCGGCGATCAGCTACGAGGTGGACGCGAAGAGGCAGGGCATCGTGGACTCGTGGCCGGCCGACGTGGACGACGGCGCGGCGCGGAAGGACTGGGGCTACGCGCCGTCGTACGATTTCGCGCGCGCCTTCTCCGAGTACCTGATCCCCACGATCCGCCGGCGCTACGCGTGACGTCTAGTGCCTGGTGCTGCGTGCTTCGTGCTGAGTGCGTCCCTGGTGCCTGGTGCCAGGTGCGGGATCGCGCTGCGCCGAGACCGGGCGCGATCCCGCACGAGGCACTCCGCACCAGGCACGCACAAAGCACTTAGCACCAGGCACGCACAAAGCACTTAGCACCAAGCACGCACAAAGCACTTAGCACCAAGCACGCACAAAGCACTCAGCACCAAGCACCAGGCACTTGCTCTAGGTCCACTCCGGCGGCGGCGTGATCTCCGCGGCCGGCGTGGGGCCGGCGTCGGGGCGGCCGCTGCCCGCCAGGCGGCTGATCGCCCGGACGGTCATGTCCTGGTCGCAGGTGATCTGGCACGACAGGCGCACGCCCGTCAGCCCCTTGGCGGCGAGCCGCTCCCGCTCGGCGCGCGTCTGCTTCGCCGGCTCGCCGGCGACGAACTCGACGCGGCACGTGGTGCAGCGAGCGTTCCCGCCGCAGGCATGCATCTGGTCGATCCTGGCGTCCTGCTCGAGGGCCAGCACGAGGCGCTTGCCCGCCGGCACGTCGAACGTGCCAACCCCTTCAACGGTAAGCTTCGGCATTGAAACAAGTCCTCCACGAATGACGGCTTCCAGGTGATCATAGCGCAGGCAGTGGTCAGCGGTCAGCGGGTGAGCCGTCAGGCAGAGCCCGCGACGCTGCCCCGCGGCAGTCGTGAGAGGGCGCTCTTCCTGACCGCTGACTGCTGACTGCTGTGCTGACCGCAGAGGCAGAGGTGTTGTCGACCGAACTGCTCATCGGCGCGTACGTCAGCGGGTACTTCCCGATGGCCGACGAGGACGGCGAGCTTCGCTGGTACTCGCCGGACCCGCGGGGCGTGCTGCCGCTCGACGCGTTCCGCGTGTCCCGCCGGCTGGCGCGCGTCCTGCGGCAGGGCCGGTTCGAGGTGGCGGTGGACCGCGCGTTCCGCCAGGTCATCGAGGCGTGCGCCGACCGCGAGGACGGCACCTGGATCGACGACGAGATCGTCGAAAGCTACACGGCGCTGCACGAGCGCGGCCTCGCGCACTCGGTGGAGGCGTGGCGGGAGGGGCGGCTCGCCGGCGGGCTCTACGGCCTGAGCCTCGGCGGCGCGTTCTTCGGCGAGTCCATGTTCCACGTCGAGACCGACGCCTCCAAGGTGGCGCTCGCGGCCCTCGTCGAGCGCCTGAACGCGCGCGGCTTCCGCCTGCTCGACATCCAGTGGGTCACTCCGCACCTCGAGGCGTTCGGCGCCGTCGAGATCTCGCGGCGGGAATACCTGCGGCGGCTTGCCGCCGCGCTCGAGGCGCGGTGTGCGTTTCCGTGAGCCGTGAGCCGTCAGTGGACCGTGTACGGCTCGCTCAGCGTGAACGGCGCGACCTCGGCGTCGAACATCTCGCCGTTCCGCGTGATCATCTGGTAGGTGCCGTGCATCGTCCCGAACGGAGTGGGGAGGGGGCAGCCCGAGGTGTACTCGAAGCCCTCGCCCGGCTGGAGCACCGGCTGCTCGCCGACGACGCCCGGGCCGCGCACCTCCTCGACCTGGCCGTCGCCGTTGGTGATGATCCAGTGCCGGGTGAGGAGCTGCACGGTCTCCGCGCCCTCGTTGACGATGCGGACCGTGTACAGGAAGAACCACTGGCTTTCGGACGGCTGCGAGCGCTCGGGTGAGTACCTGGGACGACACGTGGACCCGGACACCCCGGGTGACCGCTTCCGATGTGAACATGGGTTGATCATGGACGAGAGGGGCGTGGCGCCGCAAGCTCCGCCTTCACGCGAGGCGCTCCGGCGCGGCAGGCCGCTGACATGCTACGATCGAAAGTACCCATGCATACGATCCAGCCGGCCCGGTTGAAGCCGGGCGTGACCCTCGAGTCGATCCCCGGGGCGGACGCGGAGGCGGACGCCGGCACGGCGTCACGGGCCATCCGCGGGCGCGCGCTCGTCTTCTGGGACCCGCAGCACCCGCCGGGCTCGGCGACGCCGCGCAAGCTCGACGCGATCGACACGGATCAGATCACGCCGGCCGCCGACTGCGTCTCCGAGAGCCTCGAGACGCTCGACGAGCGCTGGAAGGCGGGCTCGTTCCGCTACCTGATGCCCGACTTCCGCGCGCGCGTGCACCGGGGCGAGACGTTCCTGGTGGCGGGCGATCGCTTCGCCATCGGGTCGTCGCGCGAGATGAGCCCGGCCGGCCTGAAGGGCGTGGCCGAGGAGGTCGGCCTCGAGCTGGTGGTCGTGTGCGGCCGGAACATGGGCGACATCTTCCGCCGCAACGCCTTCAACCTCGGGCTGCACGTCGTGCAGAGCCCGGAGGCGGTGGCCGACGCGCGCGACGGCGACGCGTTCGCCTTCGACCTGGCGACCCGCCAGCTGACCAACGAGACGCAGGGCAAGACCTACGATCCCGTGCCGCTCACGCCGAAGGAGGACGAGATCCGCCGGACCGGCGGCATCTTCGCGGTCGGCCGGCGGGAGTTCCGCCGCTCCGTGGAGGTGGCGCCGTCGGTCGACTGGGCCGACGCGCAGGCGGCGCGCCGCCTGACGACGACCGAGCAGATCGTCTACGCGCACCGCGTGGACAAGCGCCTCCGGCCGGAGGACCTGACGCCGGGAACGACGCTGCGCGTCTACGCCGACCTGCTGCCGGCCTCGGACGGCACGGCGCCCTTCGCGATCCACACCTTCCACCAGATCACCGGGGGCTCGCGCGTCTTCCCGCGCCAGGCGGCGGTCGCCAACGACCACTTCGTCTTCACGGGCAAGGCCTCCGACGACCGGCAGACGGGCATCGGGCGCGCGTTCGCGGCGGCGCAGGGGCTCGAGAAGCCCTACTACGCCACGCCGGGCGACGGCATCTTCCACTTCTACTTCCCCGAGCAGGGGCTGGTCATGCCGGGCCAGTTCATCCCCGGCGCCGACTCGCACAGCCGCGCCTACGGCGCCTACGGCGCGGTGGGCATCGGCGTCGGCTCGACGACGCTCGGGTTCGGCTGGTCCACCGGCTACATCTACTTCACGCTGGCGCGCGCGCGCCGCGTGGTGTTCACCGGCCGCCTCCAGCCCTGGGTGAGCGGCAAGGACATCGTGCTCGAGCTGCTGCGGCGCTGGGGCGCGCAGCAGTCGCAGGGCATGTCGGTCGAGTTCGTGGACGGCGGCCGCCAGCTGCCGATGGTGTACCGGAACACCATCGCGAACATGATGGCCGAGGCCGAGTCGCTCAACGGCATCTTCGCGCGCGACGAAATCACCGACGCCTGGTACCGCGCGAAGGGCATGGCCGACCTGCCGTACCCGCGCGTCGGGCCCGGCGACGACGTGCCGTGGGCGATCGACGAGACGCTCGACCTCGACCAGGTGGCGCCCATGATCGCCAAACCGTTCAGCCCGGGCAACGCGTTCCCGGCCGGCGAGGTCGGGCGCGAACGGATCACGTTCGACAAGGCGCTGATCGGGTCGTGCACCAACGGCAGCTACGCCGACCTGCTCGCGGCCGCCCTGGTGATCCGCGCCGCGCGCGCGCGCGGCGTCTCGAAGGTCGCCCGCGAGTTCGTGGTGTTTCCCGGGTCGGGGGGCGTCGGCCGCGAGATCGAGCGGCCCGAGGCGCGGCTGGGGGGCGACTCGATCGCGGAGGTGTTCCGATCGGCGGGCGGCGCCATCCGCCAGTCGTGGTGCGGCCCCTGCTTCGGCCAGGGGCCCGACGCGCTCACCAAGGGCCAGCGCGCCATCACGTCGTTCAACCGCAACTGGCAGAACCGCATGGGCCTCGGCGGCGAGGGCTACCTCGCCAGCCCCGCGGTCGTCGCCGCGTCGGCGCTGCTCGGCTACATGGGCCCGCCGAGCGAGCTGGGTCTCGCGTGGGACCCGGAGCAGTTTGGGGTGTAGGACACCGGGGGCAGCGGTCAGCGGTCAGGGGTCAGGAAGAGCACGCTGTCACGCGGCGGCCGTGGCGCATGCTCTTGCCGGCTCCTGACCGCTGACCCCTGACCGCTGATCCCGGCCCCCGGTTCCTGGCCTCCGGCCTCTCCCTCAAGGCACCAGCACGATCTTCCCGCGCGCGCCGGGCTCCAGCACCAGCTGGTGCGCCCGCGCCGCGTCGCCGAGGGGCAGCTCCCGCGCCACGACGGGCGTCAGCGTCCCGCGGGCGAAGCCCTCGCCCAGCGCGGCGTGCACCGTCTCCATCTCGCCGGTCGAGGCCGCCCACAGCACCATGCCCAGGATGGCCGACTCCTTGCCCATGGTCTGCCGCGGGTTGATCTCGACGCGCCCGCGGTTGCCCACCACGATCACGCGTCCGTGCGGCGCGAGCAGGCCGAGATCGTGGTCGAGGTTCACGTTGGCGAGCATCTCGACGATCACGTCGACGCCGCGCCCGCCGGTCAGCTCGGCGATCCGCTCGAGGTAGCCGTCGCGGTGATGGTCGAGCGCGTGGTGCGCGCCCTGCGCGCGCACCAGCTCGAGGCCCTCGGGCGTGCCGGCCGTGCCGAGCACGGTCAGGCCGAGCGTGCGCGCGATCTGGACGGCGGCCAGGCCGACGCCGCCGCTGGCGCCGTGGACCAGCACGGTCTCGCCGGCCCGGGCCGCGGCGCGCGAGACGAGCGCCCGGTACGCCGTGGCGTACGGCACGCCCACGGCGGCGCCTTGCGCGAACGACAGGCGCTCGGGCAGCCGGTGGATCTGGCTCGTGTCGCAGACGGCCTTCGAGGCGTAGGCGCCCATCGAGCGCCCGGCGGCGGTGCCGCTGAAATACACCCGGTCGCCCGGCGCGAGGGCGCGCACCAGCCCGCCCACCGCCGCGACGACGCCCGCCCCGTCGCTGCCGGGCGTGTAGGGCAGCGGCGGCACGACCGCGTAGGTGCCGGTGCGGACGTAGGTGTCCACGGGGTTGACGCCGACCGCCCGCACGTCGACCAGCACCTGCGACTGGCCGGGCGCCGGATCGGGCCGCTCTTCGAGCTTCAGGACCTCGGGACCGCCGAACTCATGGACGACAATGGCCTGCATGCGGCCAGTGTACCCCAGGCCAGGCGGCGTCGCGGCAACCGGCCGGCGATCCGGTAAGATGGGGCCGCCCGGCCCGCCTCGGGCCGCGTGCCGACCGTTCGAGGTGCCTCATATGCGTGTACTCTGCGCTCTTTTCTTCGTCCTCGCGCTCGTTCCTCCGGCCGGCGCCCAGACGGCGCAGCCGGCGGCGGCCGCCGTCCAGCCGGCCGCGTGCGGCTACGTGCCGGAGCGGGTGTTCGATTCCCACGCGAAGCGCTTCACCGACTTCGAGTCCATGCTGGTCGATCTGATGTACGCCGACGTGGTGTTCGTGGGCGAGCAGCACGACGACCCCAATACCCACCGGCTCGAGCTGGCGGTGCTCGATGGGCTGGCCCGTCGGCGGGGGAACATCATCCTGGCCCTCGAGATGTTCGAGCGTGACGTGCAGCCCGCGCTCGACGCCTATCTCGCGGGCACGACGACCGAAGAGGAGTTCCTGAAGGCGTCGCGCCCGTGGCCGCGCTACCGGACCGACTACCGGCCGCTCATCGAGTTCGCGAAGGCGCGCCACTGGACGGTCGTGGCGAGCAACGTGCCGCGCAAGCTCGCGGCCGACGTGAGCCGGTCGGGCCTCCCGGCGCTCGACCAGCTGCCGCCCGACCAGCGCGCCTGGGCGGCGCGCGACCTCCAGTGCCCGATGGACGGCTACTTCAAGCGGTTCGCCGAGGCCATGAACGCGCACCCGATGCCCGGCGCCGAGAAGCAGACGGCGGAGGAGAAGCGGCAGATGACCGAGCGCTTCTACTTCGCGCAGTGCGTGAAGGACGAGACGATGGGGGAGTCGGTGGCGAACGCCATCCGGAACGCGGCGGCGCCGCGCCCGCTCGTCGTGCACTTCGACGGCGCCTTCCACACCGACTACGGCGCGGGCACCGCCGCGCGCGCCGAGCGGCGGCTGAAGGGCGCGCAGGTGAAGATCGTCACGATGCGGCCCGTGAGCGAGACCGAGCTCGATCGCCTCAAGCCAGACAAAGACGACCGCAAGATGGCGGACTATCTCGTGTACACGCTCCGGCCGCCGAAGCGCGCCGACGAGAGCGGGGGCGCGCGGCGGCCCTAGACCGGAGCTCACGTGAGCTCCAGGACTAGAAGCTCATCATCTGGGTGAACTTCACGATGACCGAGCGGCCCGGGTCGATCGCGAGGCCGTTGGTGAAGCGCTGCTCGTTGTAGACGATGAACAGGTCGCTGAGCGGGTGGTGGATGAAGTTGAACCGGATGTTGGCGTTGAGCTGGTCCTGGTCCCGGTCGTACTGGACGAGCGAGTCCAGGAACATGTTCGTCGAGAACGAGTAGGCCGCGCGCAGCGTCCAGAGCGACTTCACGAAGTGCGAGTCGGGCACGCCGAGCTCGGCCGCGGTGCGTGACAGGCCGAGGGTGAGCTTCAGGCGGTAGGACGGGACGAACGTCAGGTCGAGCTTTACCGTCCGCTGCGTGCCGCTCCAGAGGCCGCCCGTGATGCCGGTGAAAGCGGCCGAGAACACGCGGCTGGGGTCGGTGTTGTACCGGAGCTGCCACTCGGTCCAGCCGTAGTGCCCGGCGGGCACCTCGGGTGCGCGGCTCGACAGCGAGAGCGGCGTCGAGATCTCGTCGTAGGTCGGGTTCGCCGACAGCTCCGAGAAGCCGCCGTCGTTGAAGAAGAAGGTGTAGCCGGTGTGCAGCTTCTTCGCGATGAGCCGTCCCGACTGGTCGGTGTAGTAGTTCCACACCGCGTGAGGGTGCATCTCGCGGATGCCGTGCCGCTCGAGCGCGGCGAACCGCGGGCGGATGCCCGTGTCCATGAACCACTTCCGGGCGCCGATGCGGCGGTAGTAGCCCAGCTCGTCGTTGAAGTGGTCCCCGAGCGACATCAATCCGAACTTGCCGTGGTAGAAGTTGTCCTCGTGGTTGACGGACGTGCGGAACGCGTACTGCCCCGACGTGTAGCCGGGCGTTGACGTCCGGATCACGTAGGAGTTCCAGTCGGTCGAGCCGAAGAACCGGATGTTGGCGTCGACGCCGTATACGCGGTTGTAGTCGCCGCTCGCGTCGGTCGACTGGCGCGTCATGAAGATCGCGCCGATGTCCGACCCGCTCAGGATGTTCTTGCGGACCCGCGCCACGGTGTAGTTCTCGTTCGGGCTGGTCTTGGTCGAGCGGACCTGCATGGTCAGCAGGCCCACTTCGAGGCCGGCGGCGCGGCCCGTGAGCCGGGCGCCGCCGAAGATCGACAGCGGCGTGCCGTCCGCGCGCAGGCCGATGCGCCGGCTGTGGAAGAGCAGCAGATCTTCGTCGGGCGTCAGCCGGGTGGTCGGGCCGTTGGTGCGCGCGGCGTCGCCCACGTAGAAGATGCCGGAGTTCTCGAGGAAGAAGTCGCGCTTCTCCTGGTAGAACGTGCTGAACTGCGTCAGGTTGACCTGCAGTTCGTCGGCCTCCACCTGCGCGAAGTCGGGGTTGACGGTGGCGTCGAGCGTGAGGGACGGCGTCACGCCGTACTTCAGGTCGAGGCCCACGTCGCCGCTCGTGTCGAAGGTCGTGCCGGCGCCGGTCTCGCGGACGGACCGCCCCACCAGATACGGCTTCACCTGCAGGTTGCGCCCGGGCGTGAGCGCGGGCAGGTCGGCCAGGTCGCCGGCGAGCGAGAGGCGCGCCAGGTTGTGGGCGCGCGTCACCGGCGACCAGAAGTCCACCTCGTTCTTGCGCCGGATCCGCCGGCTGAAGTTGATGCCCCACAGCCCGGCTACCCCGCCCTCGAAGCGGAGCGACTTGAACGGGATCGCCATCTCCACCGTCCAGCCGTCCGCGGTCTCACGCGTCCGCACGAACCAGACGGCGTCCCAGCTGGCGTTGATCTCGCGGCCCTCGTTGGCCACCTGCTGATCGGCGCGCGCGCCCTCGCGGTTGGTCATGAACACGAAGCCGTTCCGCCGGTCCGCGAACGTGTCGATGATCACCTCGAAGGTGTCCTGGTCGGCGTTCGCGAAGTCCCTGCGGATGTCGTTCACCACGCCGCCCGTCGGGTCGGAGTCGTGACACACGGCCGCGATGTAGAGGTTGGCGTGGTCGTAGGCGACGCGCACCTCGGTCGCCTCGGTGGCCGGCTGGCCGTCCTGCGGCTCGCTCTGCACGAAGCCGCTCACCGGCACCGCCTCGCGCCACACCGCATCGTCGAGCGTGCCGTCGACGCGGACCGGCGTCTTCGCTTCGACGGCCGTCACGATGAGGCGGCCGTCCGGCGCCCTGGCGGCGACGACGGCGTGCGCCCCGGCCGGGACGGGCGTGGCGCGCGGCGGCGCCTGCTGCGCGGCGGCCGGCCCGATGGCGGTGAACGCGAGGGTGAGCGCGGCGAGCGGGACGAGCGTGGAGCGACGAGACACCGTTCCCCCTGGATATCGCAACGGACTCGACGGCCGCGGCCGTGCCGGGCTGCCGCGCCAAGGCCGGTTACTTGAACAGATCGTCGAACGCCTTGCGCGCGCTCGACGGCGCGGGCGAGGTGGTGATCCGCTCGACGGTCACGCGCGGTTCGAAGAACCGGCAGGCGTTCTGCGCGTCCTTCGGCGCGACGCGCGCCGGCACGGGCTGCAGGCACTCGAACCGGCTGCCCGTGTCGAACGAGGCGCACTGCGAGCACGTGTGCAGCGGCACGTCACAGCGGCCGCACCGCGTCGTGTCACCGATGGCCACGGTGATCACGTGCCCGCAGCGCGCGCAGCGGATCACGTCGTGGAAGCCGGGCATGTTCGGCTTGCGGGGCTCGAGCGGCGGGCGGCCGCGCGGCTCACGCTCCCGCGGCGCCTGCGCCGGATTCGCGCGCGGCTGGCGGTCGCGGTCGTCGTCCTGGTAGCCGCGCTGGCGGTACTTGCGGTCGGACATAGAGAAGTCGCCTTCGGCTCCACGATCAGCGGTCAGGGGCCAGTGGTCAGGGGCAGGAAGAGCATTCTGTCACGCTGGCCGCTCCTGCCTGACCGCTGACCGCTGACATCATCTTACCTCTGACCCCTGACTGCTGACTCCTGACCGCTGCCCTCTGACCCCTATCGAATGGGCCCGCCGGCCGAGATGTACGGCGCGGTGGCCATGGCCTGGTTGATCTTGGCGATCTCGTTGGCGACGATCGCGTCGAGCTCGCCCTGGATGGCCGCCTGCTCGCTCACCAGCTCCGTGTAGCGGAGCTTCGCGCCCTCGGTGGGCGGGAACGGGTCGCCGTTGACGATGCGGAGCACCGAGCGCACTTCCTCGGACAGCCGCGGGTACTGGCGGTAGTTCATCACCGGCGCCGGCCGCGTCATCTTCGTGTCGCGCAGCGTCTTCAGCTTCTCCAGCGCCGTCTTGACGATGCCCGCGAGGTCGGCCTGGTCGGGCGACTGGCGTGGCCCGCGCAGCCGCTGCTGCAGGTTGGTCAGCTGGCGCATCAGGCTGTCGGTGCGCGCGACCATGGCGGTCACCTTGCCCTGGAGGCCCTGCAGCTCGAGCGTCTGGTCGAGCTGGGCGGCCAGGTCGGTCATCGGCACGTCGGCCCGCGGGTCCATCCGGACCGTGACGGGCTTGGAGACATCCTGGCCGTCGACCGCCAGGCGGACGGTGTAGTTGCCGGGCAGGACGTATGGCGCGCCGCCGCCGAAGCGGAAGCCGCCGCCCCCGCGCCGGGCCGCCTGGCCGCGCCGGCCGCGGGGCTGCGCCGGAGGCGCGAACCCGGTGGGCAGGTCGTCGCGCGGCGCGTCGAAGCGGAGATCCCACTCGACGCGGTTCACCCCGGCCGTCTTCGGCACGTCGGTCAGCTGGCGGACGGTCTTGCCGGCCTGGTCGACGATCGTGATCGTGACGGTCTTGGCGTCGGCCTTCAGGTAGTAGTCGAGGATCGCCCCGGCGGGGGGGTTCTCGGCCGCGTAGGTCTGCTGGCCGCGGTTGGCGTCCTTGCTCCACATGATCCAGTGGATGGCCGGGCGGATGTCGAACAGCGTCGGGCCGCCGGCGGCGCGCGCCGCGGTGAGCCGCTGCAGCGGCGTCGCGTCGTCGATCACGAAGGCGCCGCGGCCGTGCGTGGCGACGATGAGGTCGTTGTCACGCGGGTGCACGACGATGTCGCGCACGGGCGCCGGCGGCATGTTGTTGCGGATCGACTGCCAGTGCTGGCCGTCGTCCCACGACGCGTAGACGCCGAGCTCGGTGCCCGCGTAGAGCAGGCTCCGGTTCTTCGGGTCCTCCTTGACGACGTGGATCCAGCCGTTCTTGGGCAGGGTGGCGTAGATGGGCGTCCAGGTCTGCCCGTAGTCGGCCGTCTTGAACGCGTACGGCTGGTTGTTGCCGTCGCGGTGGTGGTCGGCCGCCACGTAGGCGGTGCCGGCGTCGAAGCTCGACGCGTCGATGGTCGGAATCCAGGCGTTCGGCGCGAGGCCCGGGATGTTCTTGACCACGTTCGTCCAGGTCTTGCCGCCGTCGCGCGTGATCTGCACGTTGCCGTCGTCGGTGCCCACCCAGATGACGTTCGCGTCCATCGGCGACGGCGCGATCGTGAGGATGGTGCAGTGGAACTCGGCGGCCGTGTTGTCCACGACGATCTCGCCGCCCGAGTCCTGCTGCTTGCTCTTGTCGTTGGTCGTCAGGTCCGGGCTGATCACCGACCACGACTGCCCGTAGTTGGTCGTCTTGAAGACGACGTTGCCGCCGAAGTAGACGGCCTTCGGGTCGTGCGGGTCGCGGACGATCGGCGCGTTCCAGTTGAAGCGGTACTTGTGGTCGGCCATCTTGTCGCCGACCGAGCCCACCCGGTTCGGGTACGGCTGGATGTTCCACGAGCGGCCCGAGCGCAGGTCGCGGATGTTGATGTAGCCGCCCTGCGAGTTGGAGAACACCCAGTAGGGCTCCTGGAGCAGCGGCACGCCGAAGAAGCCGTCGCCGCCGCCGATGGTGTACCAGTCGGACTTCTGGATGCCGATCGGGGAGCTCGTGCGGATCGGCCCGCACCACGTGCCGTTGTCCTGCAGGCCGCCGCACACCGTGTAGGGCGTCTGCATGTCGTAGTTGATGTGGTAGAACTGCGTGAACGCCACGTTGTTGACGATGGCGAACGTCTCGCCGCCGTCCATCGAGACCTGCCAGCCGCCGTCAGAGCCGCTCAGCACGCGGTCGGAGTCGGCGGGGTCGATCCACAGCGCCTGGTGGTCGCCGTGCACGTCGGCGCCGATGCGGTCGAACGTCCGGCCGCCGTCGGTGGACTTGGAGAGCCCGCCCGAGAGCGTGTAGACCACCTCGGGGTTGTTCGGGTCGACGCGCACGTCGGAGTAGTAGAACGGCCGGAAGTTCAGGTTCCGGTCGTCGTTCACCGTGTAGAAGCTCTCCCCGTTGTCGTCGGACCGCCACAGCTCGCCCTGCGTCTTGGTCTCGCTGATGACGTAGACGGTGTCGGGCCGGCTCTGCGCGATCGAGATCCCGATGCGGTCCATCGGCTCGGTCGGCAGCCCCTCGGTCAGCTTCTGCCACGTGTCGCCGCCGTCGAGCGAGCGATAGACGGCCGTGCGGCCGGCGCCGCTCTCGAGGTGCCACGGCTGGCGGCGGTAGGTGTACATGCCGGCGAACAGAATCCGGGGGTTCTTCCAGTTGACGTCGAGGTCCGAGCAGCCGGTGTCGGCGTCCAGGTAGAGCACCTTCTTCCAGCTCTTGCCGCCGTCGGTCGTCTTGAAGACGCCCCGCTCCTCGTTCGGCCCCCACTCGTGGCCCAGCGCGCAGACCCACGCCGTGTCCGGGTCCTTCGGGTGCACGCGGATGCGCGCGATCTTCTCGGTGTCGGCCAGCCCGACGTGCGTCCAGTGCCCGCCCGCGTCGTTCGAGCGGTAGACGCCGTCGCCGAGCGACGCGTTGTTGCGCGGGTTGCCCTCGCCCGTGCCCACGTAGAGCACGCTCGGGTCCGACGGCGCCACGGCCACGTCCCCGATCGAGAGCACGTCCTGGTTGTCGAAGACGGGCTCGAACGTGGTGCCCGCGTTCACGGTCTTGAACACGCCGCCGTTGGCGCCGGCCACGTAGTAGGTCTTGTCGTCGCCCGGAACGCCGACGATGACGCTGACCCGGCCGCCCACGTTCGCAGGGCCGATCGGCCGCCAGGCCAGCGCCTTGACGGCGGCGGCCTCGGTCGAGCCTTGCTGGGCGTCCAGGGACACGCGCGGCGCCGCGAAGGCGAGGGCCGTCACAGCCGCCGCCAGCGTGAGCATCCGCGCGGATCGAGATGCCGTGCCTCTCATGAGACTCCTCCAGTTGAGCGCGGGGGAAACCGAGACGAAGACCGGGGCATTATAAGTGGGAAGGGGAGCCCCCGGTATCCCCACCCCTGAATCCGCTAGAGCCGGCCGGGCATGTCGGCCACCACGTAGGCCACGACGGCAATCGCCGCGGCGTTGCGGGCCATGTCCATGGGGTCAATCTTGTCCACCGTGTCGGCCGCCGTGTGGTGGATGAGGAAGTAGTCGCCGCCCACGATGGGCGACATGGCCGGGATGCCGCCGGCGGTGACGCTGGGGCCGATGTCGGCGCCGCCGCCGCCGGGCCGGATCTGGTCGGCCTCGATCCCGCGGAGCAGGGTGGCGATGTGCGTGAGCGTGGCGCGCGCGGCGTCGCTCCCGCTGAAGCCGAAGCCGCTCGGCTTGAACACGCCCCCGTCGGACTCGAGCATCAGGACGTGGTTGGCGAGCTGGTCGCGATGGGCCTCGAGGTAGGCCTCGCCGCCGCAATCGCCGTTCTCCTCGTTGGTGAAGAGCACCACGCGGACCGTGCGCCGCGGCGTGAGCCCCAGCTTCTTCATGAGGCGCAGCGCCTCCCAGGTCACGATGCAGCCGCCCCCGTCGTCGGTCGAGCCCGTGCCGACGTCCCAGGAGTCCAGGTGCCCGCCGAGGACCACTACCTCGTCGGGCTTCTCGCGGCCGCGGATCTCGCCGACGACGTTGGCCGACTGCACGTCCGGCAGCATGTGCGCGCCCATCGTCAGGCGCACGACGACCCGCGTGCCGCGGTCCTGCATCCGCTGGAGCCGCGCCGTGTCCTCGGAGGTGATGGCCGCCGCCGGGATGCGCGGTGCGTCCTCGGCGTAGCTCAGCATGCCGGTGTGGGGCGTGCGCAGCCCGGGCTCGCCGGCCGAGTTCACGAGCACCGCCACCGCGCCGTGCCGCGCGGCGCGCGACGCGCCGTCCACGCGGTACTGGACCGACTGGCCGTAGCTCTCGAACGGCTGGTTGAACACGACGATCCGGCCCTTCGCGCGGTCGGGCGTCGCGTCCATCTCGTCGAAGCTCTTCACGACCCACGTCTCGGCTTCCACGCCCCCGGGCGGCGTGCCCACGCTCATGCCGAGGCCGAGCATGGCCATCGCCTGATCGGAGGGCGCCGTGATGCGCGCGCTCTCCTCGCCGCGCACCCACACGGGCACCATGGCCGGCTCGGTGTGGACGTTCTCGAGCCCGTCGCGCTTCATCTGATCGACGGCCCAGCGGATCGCGGCGTCCAGATTGGTCGAGCCGCTCAGGCGCGGGCCGTAGTTGTCGCCGAGCTCGGCGAGCCGGTCCCACGCGAAGTGGCTCGAGAGCGCCTCGCCGATGAGCCGGGCGGCCGGCTCGCGATAGGCGTCGAGCCAGTCGGCGGGCGCCTGGGCGCGGACGGGCGCGGCCGGGGCGGCGGTCACGAGGGCGCTGGTGACGAGGACGACGGCGAGAAGGCGTGTGTGCATTGGGGATCTCGGTGAACAGGGGTCAGGGGGCAGCGGTCAGGACGGGCCCCGGTCACGCTGTCCCGCGCCGGCCGCGTCTCGGAATGCTCTTCCTGACCGCTGACCGCCGACCGCTGACCCGCTAGTATAATCGCCTCGTCCATGACGCTCGAATTGAGGCTCCGCGACGGCGACCGCCGCCGGATTCCCGTCGAGGCCGGCCGCCGCCTGATCATCGGCCGTTCGGCCGACTGCGACGTGACGCTCGCCGACCAGTCGGTGTCGCGGCGGCACTGCGCCGTCGAGGCCGCCGGCGCCGGGCTCGCGGTGACCGATCTGGGGTCGGTGAACGGCACCTTCGTCAACGGCCGGGCGGTCGCCACGGCGCGCCTCGCGCCGGGGGACGTGCTGCGCGCCGGCGCGGTCGAGCTCGAGTGCCGCGGCGAGGGCGGCGGCTTGGGCCGCCCTCGCACGGCCGAGGTCGGCGGCGACGCGAGCACCATCGAGACCGTCGTCAGCCGGCAGATCGTGCCCTCGCGCGTCGACTGGCTCGGGGCCTCGTCGGGCGGCGACCAGGGCGTGCTGCTCGACCGGGCGCAGCGGCACCTGACGACGCTGCACGCGGTCGCCGAGATGCTGTCGCGCGCCCACGACGTGACCGCGCTGTCGGACGCGATCGTCGAGGCCGTGCTGGAGGTGACGGGCGCCGATCGGGCCGCCCTCCTCGTCGCGGGCCCGGACGGCGCCGGCGCGGAGCCCGTCGCGGCCCGGGGCGGCGACGACGCGCCGTTCACGGTGAGCCGGACGATCGTCGCCGAGGTCATCGGGCAGGGCGTGTCGGTGTTCGCGCGCGACGCCACCGCCGACCCGCGCTTCGAGGCGGGCGCGAGCGTCGTCCGGCAGCAGGTCCGGTCGGTGATGTGCGTGCCGCTCAGGACGGCCGACGCGATCCTGGGCGCGCTCTACGTGGACAGCCTGCGCGGGGCGGGCCGCTTCTCGGACGCCGACCTGGAGCTGCTGGCCGCGGTGGGCAACCAGGCGGGCGTCGCGCTGCACCGCGTGCGGCTCATGGGCGACCTCGAGCGCCTGTTCCTCGACACCGTCAAGGCGATTGCCGCCACCGTGGACGCGAAGGACGGCTACACGCACCGCCATTCGGAGCGCGTGGCCGCGTTCGCCGGCCGCATCGGCGCGGCGCTCGGCCTCTCGGCCGACGAGCTGCACACCGCCGAGCTCGCGGCGCTGCTCCACGACGTCGGGAAGATC
Organism: uncultured Acidobacteriota bacterium; assembly: GCA_963812185.1. GTDB lineage: Bacteria > Acidobacteriota > Vicinamibacteria > Vicinamibacterales > JAHECP01 > JAHECP01. The sequence goes on along the minus strand of CAWEUE010000003.1, from coordinate 1,491,553 downwards.
GCCGTGCCCGACTCGATCCTCAACAAGGCCGGCCGGCTCAGCCCGGAGGAGTTCGAGGCCATCAAGCAGCATCCCGCGCTCGGCGCGCGGATCCTCGGGAACATCCAGGGCCCGGCCGCGGCCGCGATCATCCCCGGCGTGCGGTACCACCACGAGAAGTGGGATGGGACGGGCTACCCCGAGGGCCTGCAGGGCGAGGCCATCCCGGTCGTCGGCCGCCTGATCGGGGCGGCCGACTTCCTCGACGCGCTGACCTCGGCGCGCGCCTACCGCGCCGGCATGCCGATGGAGGAGGCCGTCCGGTCTATGCGCGAGGGCGCCGGCACGCACTTCGACCCCCGCATCGTCGAGGTGGTGGAGGCGCTGCAGGGGCGCGGGCTGCTGGCCGATCTGGCGGAATAACCACAGGTGCCTGGTGCCTGGTGCTTCGTGCTGGGTGCGTGCGTGGTGCCGAGTGCCTCGTGCGCCGTCACGCCGAGGCGAGCCCAGCGTGATCCCGCACCCAGCACCCGGCACCACGCACGCACCCAGCACCCAGCACCCGGCACGCACCCAGCACCCAGCACCCGGCACGCACCCAGCACCCAGCACCCGGCACGCACCCAGCACCCAGCACCAGGCACGAAGCACTGGCTCTACAGCGCAACGCGGTGGCGGCCGCTGTGCAGGTAGTTCATCGTCTGCACGGTGAGGAGCACGAGGAAGTCGAGCTTCGCGCGCTCCTCGGGGGTCTTCAGGCGGAGGTTCAGCTCGTCGCTGCGGATGATCATGTCCTCGAAGACCTGATCGATCGTGTACTGGTACTCTCCCGTCCAGCTCGAGATCATCCGGCGGATTTCGCGGCGGATGCGCGTGATGAAGCGCGACGCCTTCATGTTCGACGCGTGCTCGGGCGCGTCCGAGAACAGCTTGCGCAGGTCGCGGTCGTAGAACTCCGGGTACTCGAGGCCGTAGTGCTCGCGCTTGCGCTTGTAGTGCGCGCGGAGCGTGCGGCGCAGGCGCGAGACGGGATCGACCGTGCGCCGCGTGCGGACCAGCGGCGGCTTCGCCGCGATCTCGCGCATCAGGTCGTCCATGTAGCGCAGCTTCTTGATGGCCGGCCAGTCCGCGTACCGCGCCTCCCAGTGCGACTCCGGGTTCAGCCACACCGCGAAGGTCTCGGCGAAGTCCTCGTCGGGATGGCTCTGCGCGTACCAGGAGTCCAGGTGCAGGACGAAGCTCTCGCTGTACGGCTTGGGCGTGTAGGTACTCGGGGTACTCGGTCGTCGATCGGCCGAACAGCTTGACCCGGCGGCGGCGGCGCTGCAGCTTGTACGCGTTGTCGACGGCGTGCCCCGCCTCGTGGCGCAGGATCTTCATGCACCACTCGGGCGTCCCGCCCTCGATCTCGTACAGCTGGTTCAGCTCCAGTTTCGCGAGCCGCGGGTGCGCGAGGTAGAAGGGGATGGCCACGCCCGGCACGCCGTCGGGCGTGAACCAGTCGTCGGAAAGCCAGAAATGGGGCCGGAAGGCGATGCCGCGCGCCGCCAGTTCCTCGCCGAGCTCCGCGATCCGCGGCTCCAGGCTGCTGCCCTCGATCGTGAGCCCCAGCTCGCAGAACCGCAGGTCGAGCAGCTCCTCGTCGGAGAGCGACTCCCAGTCGGGGTGGACGGCGACGGGGGGGCGGCGCGGCTTGGACGCCGGCGTGTCGGACTCAGCGGCCACGGGGGCTCCTCGACCGGGCCCCGGCGGTTCGCGGGTCCGAGGCAGGCGGTCCGGGCTAGTGTATACCGCAAGCGCGCGGACGAGTGGGGTACACTGGCGGAGGCCCGCGCTCCTCGACTCCGCTCGGCGCGCCCCGAGCGCGCCGAGGGCGGGGCCCTCACTCATGAGCCTGTCGACGACGGTCCACGATTTGAAGACCCTGGTGCTCTCGTACCACCCGGCGGTGGTGATCGAGACGGTGGAGGAGGAGCGGGCGCAGCGCCTGATGCGCGCGGCGGCCGCCGACCTGCGCCTGCCGCTGTTCGAGTGGTCGCTCACGCACGGGCTGCTGCGCGTCGGCGCGCCGCAGCCGATCTTCGGCACCACCGATCCCGTGGGCGCCCTGCGCCACCTGTCGACGCTGACCGTCGAGGCGCTGTTCCACCTGAAGGACTTCGGCGTCCACCTGGGGCAGCCGGCCGCCGAGCGGGCGTTCCGCGACGTGGCCGAGGGCTTCACGCGCACCCGCTCGACGATGGTGCTGACCGGCCCCAGGGTGGAGCTGCCCCCGGGCCTGACGCACCTCGCCGTGCACCTCGACCTGCAGCTCCCCGACGAGCAGGAGCTGCGCGGCGTCGTCGGCACCGTGCTGCGGTCACTGCAGGACAAGCGGCCCGTCGAGGTGACGCTGACGCCAGACGGGATGGTGGGCCTCGTGCGGGCGATGAGCGGCCTGACGCTCAACCAGGCGCGCCAGGCCCTGGCCTTCGCCGTGATCGAGGACGGGCGGCTCTGCCAGGAGGACGTCCAGCGCATCCTCGACCGCAAGGCGCAGCTCATTCACGACGACGGGCTGCTCGAGTACTTCCCGGTCCAGGACAACAAGTTCGAGATCGGGGGGTTCGGCGGGCTGAAGGCGTGGCTCGACCGCGCCGCGGTCGGCTTCAGCGCCGAGGCGCGCGCGCTCAACCTGACGCCGCCCAAGGGGCTGCTGCTCGTGGGCGTGCAGGGCTGCGGCAAGTCGCTCGCCGCCAAGTTCATCGCGCGGCAGTGGCAGATGCCGCTCCTGAAGCTCGACGCCGGCCGCCTCTACGACAAGTACATCGGCGAGTCCGAGAAGAACTTCCGCCACGCGACGACGCTGGCCGAGTCGATGGCGCCGGCCGTGCTGTGGCTCGACGAGATCGAGAAGGGCTTCGTCGCCGGCGGCGGGGCGGAGGCCGACGGCGGGCTGAGCCGGCGGCTGCTCGGCTCGTTCCTCACGTGGCTCCAGGAGCGGAAGGCCGACGTGTTCGTGGTGGCGACGGCCAACGACCTCGGCGCGCTGCCGCCCGAGATGCTGCGCAAGGGCCGCTTCGACGAGATCTTCTTCGTGGACCTGCCCGACGAGGCGGAGCGCGCGGCGATCTTCCGCATTCATCTGAAGCTGCGCAAGCAGGACCCGGCCGCCGTCGATCTGGACGCGGTGGTGGCCGCCGCGGCCGGCTTCAGCGGCGCCGAGATCGAGCAGGTGGTCATCGGCGGCCTCTACCGCGCGCTGCACGCGAAGCAGCCGCTCACCACGGCCCTCCTCCTCGAGGAGATCCACGGAACGGTCCCGCTGTCGGTGTCGCGGCGGGAGGACATCGAGCGTCTCCGCGAGACGGCGCGGGAGCGCTTCGTGAGCGTGAAGGGATAGCGACGTGCGGGGAATAGGGACGTTCGGCGGCGGCAGGATACCGGGGTCGTCGGAGCGGACGGGGCACGGCGCGCGCGGCGTCCCGCCGCCCCATCACGGCCACGGCGGGTCGCCCCGCCCCAAGATCCAGCTCTCGACCGTCGTCCGCGAGGCCCGCGAGATCATGTGGCAGCGCCGCGGCCGCCTGGCGCTCGGCCTCCTGCTCATGCTGGTGAACCGGCTGGCGGGCTTCGTCCTGCCGGCCACGTCGAAGTACCTGCTGGACGACGTGATCGGGAAGCACCACGTCGAGCTGCTGGGCGTGCTGGCGCTCGCGGCCGGGGCCGCGACGATCGTCCAGTCCGGGACCTCGTTCGCGCTGTCGCAGGTGCTGGGCGTGGCCGCGCAGCGCGCCATCGCCGACATGCGGCGGCGCGTGCAGGCGCACATCGAGCGGCTGCCGGTGCGCTACTTCGACACGACGCAGACCGGCATCCTGATCTCCCGCATCATGACCGACGCCGAGGGCCTGCGGAACCTCGTGGGCACGGGCCTCGTGTCGCTGACCGGCGGCCTGGTCACGGCGGCTATCGCGCTCGGCGTGCTCTTCTACCTGAACTGGATGCTCACGTCGGTGACGCTGCTCGTGCTGCTCGGCTTCGCCGGCGCCATGGCGTTCGGCTTCAAGCGCCTGCGGCCGATCTTCCGCGAGCGCGGCCAGATCAACGCCGAGGTCACCGGGCGGCTCAACGAGTCGCTGGGCGGCATCCGCATCGTGAAGACCTACACGGCCGAGAAGCGCGAGGAGCTGATCTTCACGCGACGGCGTGCACCGCCTGTTGCGCAACGTCGCGAAGTCGATCACGGGCGTCTCGGGCATCACCGCCTTCTCGGGCCTGATCGTGGGCACCATCGGCGTGCTGATCATGCTGATCGGCGGCCGCGCGGTCCTCAACGGAACGATGACGTCCGGCGACTTCGTGGCCTACATCCTGTTCACCGGGATGACGGTCGCGCCCATGGTGCAGATCGCGTCGGTCAGCACGCAGCTCAGCGAGGCGTTCGCCGGCCTCGACCGCATCCGCGAGATCCTCGCGATGGCCACCGAGGACGAGGAGGACGATGCGCGCGCGCCGGTCGACGACCTGCGGGGCGAGGTGGCGTTCGAGGACGTCTGGTTCGAGTACAACGCCGGCGTCCCCGTGCTGAAGGACGTCTCGTTCCGGGCGCAGGCCGGCTCGACCACCGCGCTCGTCGGTTCGAGCGGCTCGGGCAAGAGCACGCTCATCAGCCTGGTGATGGCGTTCAACCGGCCGAGCGCCGGCCGCATCCTGGTGGACGGCGTCGACCTGGCCACCCTCCGGCTGCGCGACTTCCGGCGCAACCTCGGCGTCGTGCTGCAGGACAACTTCCTCTTCGACGGCACGGTGGCCGACAACATCCGGTACGGGCGGCCGGACGCCACGCTGGAGGAGGTCCGCGAGGTCAGCCGTATCGCCCATGCCGACGAGTTCATCGAGCGCTTCGACCGGCAGTACGACACCGTCGTCGGCGAGCGCGGCGTGCGGCTGTCGGGCGGCCAGCGTCAGCGGGTGGCCATCGCGCGCGCCATCCTCGCCGCCCCGCGCATCCTCGTGCTGGACGAGGCCACCTCGAGCCTCGACAGCGAGAGCGAGGCGTTCATCCAGGACGGCCTGCGCTCGCTGCGCCGGGGCCGGACGACGTTCGTCATCGCCCACCGGCTGTCGACGATCCAGAGCGCGGACCAGATCCTGGTGATCGAGGAGGGCGAGATCGTCGAGCGCGGCACGCACGACGAGCTGCTCGCGCTCGACGGGCGCTACCGGCAGCTCTACGACAAGCAGTACCGGTTCGAACGCGACCGGTTCGTGAACCCCGGAGAGGACTTCACCGAGGCGCCGAAGGCGCCGGCGGTGAAGGTGCCGTCGCGCGGCCTGCGCGACCTGTGACGCCCATGATTCCCATCATCGAGGAAGCGGACATCCGAGCGGCGATCGCGCCGGCGGCGGCGGTGGCCGCGGTGCGGGAGGCGTTCCGCGCCGACGGCGAGGGACGCACGACCGTGCCGCCCGTGATCAACCTGCCCATTCCGGGCGTGCACGGCGAGTTCCACGTGAAGACCGCGCACGTCGCGGGCATGCCCTTGGTGGCGGTGAAGGTCGCCTCGGGGTTCTACGACAACCCGAAGAGAGGGCTGCCGAGCGGCGCGGGCCTGATGGTGCTGTTCGACGCGTCCACCGGCCTGCCGGTGGCGCTGCTCGCCGACAACGGCTACCTGACCGACGTGCGCACGGGCGCGGCCGGCGCGGTGGCGGCCGAGCGCCTGGCGCGCGAGCGCATCGAGACGGTGGGCGTCATCGGCAGCGGCATGCAGGCGCGGCACCAGGTCGCCTGCCTGCTCGAGGTGCGGCGGTTCCGGCGCGTCGTCGCGTGGAGCCCCGACCGCCCCGGCCTCGAGGCGTACGCCGCCGAGGTGCGGGCGCGCCACGGGCTCGAGGCGGAGGCGGCGCCCGACGCCGAGACGGTGTGCCGCGCGGCCGACGTGCTGGTGACGGTGACGCCCGCGCGCGCGCCCATCGTGCGCGCCGACTGGCTGCGGCCGGGGCTGCACGTCACGGCCGTGGGCGCCGACACGCCCGGCAAGCAGGAGCTCGAGGCGGCGTGCCTCGGGCGCGCCGACCTCGTCGTCGTGGACCGCGAAGCGCAGTGCGCCGCGTTCGGCGAGCTGGCCTCGGCGCTCGCCGCCGGCACGATGGCCCCCGGGGGCGTTCACGCCGAGCTCGGCGCCGTCGTCGCGGGGCACAAGCCCGGCCGGACGCGCGAGGACCAGATCACGATCGTCGACCTCACCGGCGTCGGCTTCCAGGACACGGCGATCGCGAACGCGTGCTGGACGGCGCTCGGCCGACAATAGGGGTCAGACCCCATTTCCCTGTCTGCTAAGATCAGAAGCTCTATGGCAATGCAGTTCATCTACACGATGAAGGGCCTGACCAAGGCCTACCCGCCCGACGAGCCGGTGCTCACCGACATCTGGCTCAGCTTCCTGCCCGGCGCGAAGATCGGCGTCATCGGCCCGAACGGCAGCGGCAAGAGCACGCTGCTGCGCCTCATGGCGGGCGTCGAGACGCCGTCGCAGGGCGAGGCGTTCGTCGCCGAGGGCACGACGATCGGCTACCTGCCGCAGGAGCCGCAGCTCGACCCGGCCAAGACCGTGCTCGGCAACGTCGAGGAGGGCGTGGCGGAGACCAAGGCGCTGCTCGTGCGGTTCGACGAGATCAACGCGCGCTTCGGCGAGGAGCTGTCGCCCGGCGAGATGGACAAGCTGCTCGCCGAGCAGGCGCGGGTCCAGGACCGGATCGACGCGACGAGCGGCTGGGATCTCGACTCGCGCCTCGAGCTGGCCATGGACTCGCTCCGCCTGCCGCCGCCCGACGCCGACGTGAGCACGCTCTCGGGCGGCGAGCGGCGCCGCGTCGCGCTGTGCCGGCTGCTGCTGCGGGCCCCGGACCTGCTGCTGCTCGACGAGCCCACCAACCACCTCGACGCCGAGTCGGTGGAGTGGCTGGAGCACTACCTGAAGGACTACCAGGGCACGGTCGTCGCCGTGACGCACGACCGCTACTTCCTGGACAACGTGGCCGGGTGGATCCTCGAGCTGGACCGCGGCGCGTACTACCCGTGGGAAGGCAACTACTCGTCGTGGCTGGACCAGAAGCAGCGCCGCCTCGAGGTGGAGCAGAAGCAGGAGTCGAAGCGCCAGCGCACGCTCGCGCGCGAGCTCGAGTGGATTCGGATGTCGCCGCGCGCGCGCCAGGCGAAGGGGAAGGCGCGCCTCAACGCGTACGAGGCGATGCTGGCCGAGGACACGACCAGGAAGCTGGACACGGTCGAGATCTACATCCCGCCGGGGCCGCGCCTCGGCGACGTGGTCGTCGAGGCCCGCGGCGTCCGGAAGGGCTACGGCGAGACGCTGCTCATGGAGGGCATGGAGTTCACGCTTCCGCGCGGCGGCATCGTGGGCGTGATCGGGCCGAACGGCGCGGGCAAGACGACGCTGTTCCGGATGATCACCGGGCAGGAGGCGCCCGACGGCGGCGCGCTGCGCCTCGGCGAGACGGTGCAGCTCGGCTACGTCGACCAGTCGCGCGACGCGCTCGGGCCGGACCGGACCGTGTGGGAGGAGATCTCGGGCGGCCACGATCTGATCCAGGTCGGCAAGCGCGAGGTGGCGTCGCGCGCCTACGTGTCCTGGTTCAACTTCAAGGGCCGCGACCAGCAGCGCAAGGTCGGCACGCTCTCGGGCGGCGAACGCAACCGCGTCCACCTCGCCAAGCTGCTGCGCCAGGGGTGCAACCTGCTCCTGCTCGACGAGCCGACCAACGACCTCGACGTCGACACGCTGCGCGCGCTCGAGGAGGCGCTCGTCGAGTTCGCCGGCTGCGCGGTCGTCATCAGCCACGACCGCTGGTTCCTCGACCGCATCGCCACCCACATGCTGGCGTTCGAGGGCGACAGCCGCGTCACCTGGTTCGAGGGCAACTACCAGGACTACGAGGCCGACCGCCACCGGCGGCTCGGCGCGGCGGCCGACCAGCCCCACCGCATCAAGTACCGGAAGCTCACGCGGTAGCACGGACCGGCCGGGTCCCGCCGTCCCGCCGCCGGCCGACACTAATTGTCACTCCCGACTGACGAAAATTGGCCATATAGCCAGTCGTTCAGGCCAGGATGGTATGGCGTGACCCGTAAGCGCCGCCGATAGAGAGTCTTGTGCGGCCAATACAATCCTGAGACACTCGGCAGGGGTTTTGCTGGCTGCTATACGGTGGCCCGCGCCGGGCACCGCAGGACTCGCCTCGACGGCTATCGCCGGACGTCCGTCCGCCCGAAAGGAGGAGATCGGGCAAGATGCGCACTCACTGGGCCAGGACCATGCAACTGTCACCGGCGATGCGGGCCCAGGAAGCTCGGGGCTTCGCACTCATCGACCTGCTGTTCGTCATCGCGATCATCGGGGTCATTGCGGCGATGTCCACGCCGGGCCTGCTTCGCGCGCGGGCTTCGGCCACTGCGGCGTCGGCGATTGGCAGCCTGCGCGTCATCAACAGCGCCGAGATCAGCTACGCAATTACCTGCGGGGGCGGCTTCTACGCGCCGGACCTTCTCACGCTGGGGACTCCGCCGCCCGGCGCGGTCGTCGCGTTCGTCTCGCCGGACCTGGGCTCGGCGAACGTCGTGATCAAGTCCGTCTACCAGATTCAGGTCGCGGCCGTCGGCAGCGTCGGCTCGCCGGCGAGTTGCAACGGTCTTGCGGCAGGGCAGGGCGGCAACGGCTACCGGGCCGGCGCGGACGCCATGGATCCCACGCAGGCCCGGTTCTTCTCGACCAACGCTTCCGGCACCATCTTCGAGGCCCCCGCGTCGCTCTTCGCGGCGACGCCCGAGGTCGGACCGCCGCCCTTCGGTATCCCAATCCAATAGCGCCTCCGCCGCGTTCGCCTGCCATTCCACCCCCGCGTCGCCGCCCGTCCTGGCGTGTGCCCACCTTCTGCGCTATGGTTATGGCTCGCGATGGCGGGAGGCCCTCATATGTTCAGGATGAAGACACGCGCATCAGTCGTGCTCGTCGTGCTGGCGCTCGCGCTCGCGGCGCCGCGGGCGGCGACGCGCGTCACCACACCCAAGGAAGCGTTCGGCTTCGACATCGGCGACGACTACCAGCTGGCGACCTACACGCAGCTCGTCGACTACTGGAACACGCTGGCGAAGGAATCGGACCGCATGAAGGTGGTCGAGATCGGCAAGACGGCGGAGGGCCGCTCGCAGATCATGGCGATCATCACGTCGCCGGCGAACATGAAGAAGCTGGATCGCTACAAGGAGATCTCGCAGCGGCTCGCGCACGCCGAGGGGCTGACCGACGAGCAGGCGCGCGCCCTGGCGAGGGAGGGCAAGGCCGTCGTCTGGATCGACGGCGGGCTGCACGCGACCGAGGTCCTTGGCGCCCAGCAGCTGCTGGAGCTCGTCTACCAGATGGTCTCGCGCACCGACCCGGAGACGATGCGCTTTCTCGACGACGTGATCCTGCTGGCGGTGCCGGTGAACCCGGACGGCATGGAGCTCGTCGGGAAGTGGTACATGCGAGAGCCCGATCCGAAGAAGCGGTCGACGGGCGGGCTGCCGGTGCTCTACCAGAAGTACGTCGGGCACGACGACAACCGTGACTTCTACATGTCGGCGATGCCGGAGACGACCAACGAGAACCGGATCCTGTACCACGAGTGGTTCCCGCAGATCGTCTACAACCACCACCAGACCGGCCCGGCCGGCACGGTGATGTTCGCGCCTCCGTTCCGCGATCCGTTCAACTTCAACTTCGATCCGCTCGTGCCGATCGGCATCGACACGGTCGGCGCGGCGATGCAGACGCGGTTCGCCGCCGAGAACAAGCCCGGCGTGACCATCCGCAAGGGCGCGACCTACTCGACGTGGTGGAACGGCGGCCTGCGCACCACGGTCTACTTCCACAACATGGTCGGGCTGCTGACCGAGACGATCGGCAACCCGACGCCGCTCTCCATCCCGTTCGTGCCCGAGAAGGTGCTGCCCGACTCCAGCCTGTTCTTCCCGATCGCGCCGCAGCAGGTCTGGCACTTCCGCCAGTCGATCGACTACTCGATCACGGCGGACCGCGCCGTGCTCGACATCGCCTCGCGCCACCGCGAGCAGTGGCTCTACGACATCTACCTGATGGGCCGCAACTCGATCGAGCGCGGCAGCCGCGACACGTGGACGACGACGCCGCGGCGCCTCGAGGCGATCCAGGCCGAGATCGCCAAGGCGCAGGGCGGCGAGCGCGCCGCGCAGCCGGGGGGCTTCGGGCGCTTCAGGGGCGCGCCGATCAAGTACTGGGACGAGCTGCACGAGCCCAAGTGGCGCGACCCGCGCGGCTTCATCATCCCGTCCGACCAGCCGGACTTCCTGACGGCGACCGCGTTCGTCAACGCCCTCATCAAGAACGGCATCGTCGTCGACCGCGCGACCGCGGCGTTCCAGGTCGCCGGCAAGACCTACCCGGCCGGCTCCTACGTGGTGAAGACGGCGCAGGCCTTCCGCCCGCACATCCTCGACATGTTCGAGCCGCAGGACCACCCCGACGACATCCCGTACCCGGGCGGGCCGCCCACGCCGCCCTACGACAACGCCGGCTGGACCCTCGCCTTCCAGATGGGCGTGAAGTTCGACCGCGTCCTCGACGGGTTCGACGGCCCGTTCGAGCCGATCCAGGGCTACGCGAAGGCGCCCGAGGGCACCGTCACCGAGGCGCCGTCGCCCGCCGGCTACCTGCTCAGCCACCGCGTCAACGACGCCTTCCGCGCCGTCAACCGGCTGCTCGCGGGCGACGAGGACGTCTACTGGCTGCGCCAGCCGACCGGCGGCGACCCGGCCACCGCCGGCACGTTCTACATCGCCGCGAAACCGACGACGCTCCCCAGGCTGCAGCAGATGGCCAAGGAGATCGGCCTGAGCTTCACGGCGACCGCGACGCGGCCGCCGGCCGACGCGGTGAAGCTGAAGAAGGTGCGGATCGGGCTCTGGGACCGCTACGGCGGATCGATGCCTTCGGGCTGGACGCGCTGGATCTTCGAGCAGTTCGAGTTCCCCTACCAGCTCGTGTTCGCCAAGGAGCTCGACGCGGGCAACCTGCGGAGCAAGTTCGACGTGCTCGTCTTCGTCGACGGCGCCATCCCCGCCGCCGGCGGCCGGGGCGGGCGCGGGTTCGGCGGCCCGCCCGAGAACGTGCCGCCCGAGTACCAGGACCGCGTCGGCAACGTCACGGTCGAGAAGACCGTGCCGCAGCTCAAGGCCTTCCTCGAGCAGGGCGGCACGATCCTCACGATCGGCAGCTCGAACAACCTGGCCTACGATCTCGGCCTGCCGGTCAGGAACTATCTGGTCGAGCGGCAGCCGGACGGGACCGACCAGCCGCTGCCGCGCGAGAAGTACTACGTGCCGGGGTCAATCCTGCGCGTGAGCCTGGATCGGACCGATCCGCTCGCGGCCGGCATGGACGCCCAGGCCGACGTCTTCTTCGACAACAGCGACACGTTCCGCCTCGAGCCGAACGCCGAGCTCGCGGGCCTCAAGCCGGTCGCCTGGTTCGCCAGCCGCACGCCGCTCCGCAGCGGCTGGGCCTGGGGCCAGTACTACCTCGAGGGCGGCACGGCCATCGTCGACGCCACCGTCGGCAAGGGCAAGCTGTACATGTACGGACCCGAAATGCTCTTCCGCTCGCAGCCGCACGGCACCTACAAGCTGATCTTCAACGGGATCTACTGGGGCGCCTCGGCGGGAGCGGGGAAGTAGAGGAAGAGAAGTGATGGCGGCGCGGGGATGACGTCCTCCGCGCCGCCGTCGTTCTGTCAGCCGTCAGCTGTGAGCCGTCAGGCCCACCCACTCCCGTGAAACTCGCCTTCATCGGCACCCACGGCGTCGGCAAGACGACGCTCTGCTACGACCTGGCGGCCGTGCTCAAGCGCCAGGGCGTCGACGTCGACATCGTCAAGGAAGTCGCCCGCCTGTCGCCGCTGCCCATCAACCGCCAGACGTCGCTCGACGCGCAGACGTGGATCCTGACGACGCAGGTGGCCGAGGAGATCCGGTCGGCCAGCCGCCACCAGGTGGTCGTGTGCGACCGGAGCGCGCTCGACAACTACGCCTACCTGGCCCTCGCGTGCGGGCGCCAGCGCGCCATCGAGCGGTTCGTCGACTACTGGATGAAGACCTACGACCTGCTCTTCAAGGTGCCAGCCGGCGGCCAGATTGCGGCCGACGGCGTGCGCGACACCGACGCGGTGTTCGCCCGGGAGATCGATCGGCTGGTGGACGCGCTGCTCGAGGAGAAGAAGGTCGCCCACGAGCGGCTGCCCGAGGGGCGCCGCGACGAGTGGATGGACCACGTCAAGGCGGCTGTGCTGCACCGCCCCGACGTGGTGTCCCGGCTGCTCTGACCCAAGTGCCTGGTGCCTGGTGCTTCGTGCTTGGTGCGTGCCTCGTGCCCGGGCCTTCGTGCGAGATCACGCTGGTTCCCGCTTGGCGTGACCCCGCACCAGGCACCAGGCACCAGGGACGCACCAAGCACGAAGCACCAAGCACGAGGCACTGGTTTCAAGCACTTCCTACCGTTCCGCCGGCTTCGGCATCTGGCCGGCCGCGAACCGCGGCAGCATCGCGTCGCGCATGGCGACGTGGTAGACCGCCGACGCGACGACGATGGCGGCCTTGTGCAGGTCCTCCGGCACCACGCGCTCGTAGGTGTCGAGGTTGGTGTGCCAGGTGGTCGTGAAGTACTCGATTGGATCCTGGCTGAGGCCCACGCCCGGCAGGCCCGCGGCGTTGAACGACGTCGAGTCGGTGCCGCCGGTGCGGCGGGAATCGGTCGCCGCCGCGCCCACCACGCCGAAGTCGGCCATCGGCCCGAGGATCTGGCGCAGCACCGCGGCCGTTTCGGGCGGCCCGAAGACGCCGGCGCCGCGGATGCGGCCGGTGCCCGAGTCCACGTTGAAGTAGGCGTCGAGCTTCGCGTAGCCGGGCTTCGGCGACTCGAACGTGCCGAAGTGCTCCTTCACGTACTCCTGCGAGCCGAGCAGTCCCTCCTCCTCGGCCGACCACAGCGCCACGCGGATGGTGCGGCGCGGCTTGACGCCGAGCGCCTTCAGGATCCGCGCGGCCTCCATCATCACGGCGCAGCCCGTCGCGTTGTCGGTCGCCCCGGTGGCGGCGTGCCACGAGTCGAGGTGCCCGCCGAGCATGACCACCTCGTCGGCCTTGTCGGTCCCCGGGATCTCGGCGATCACGTTCCACGTGGTCTTCCCCTCGGGGTACTCGTGGTTGACGACGGTGACCTCCATCTCGACCGGGGCGCCGTCCTCGGCGATGCGCCAGAGCCGCCCGTAGTCCTCGGCGCGGAGGATCACGGTCGGCACCGCCTTCGACGTGTCGTAGGTGCGGTTGTTGAAGGCGCGGATCTCGCCGTGAAGCATGCCCGCGTCGTTCACGCGGACCGCGGCGCCGGCGGCGACGAGGAACGTGTCGATCGCCTGGTCCACCTCGCGGGAGGAGAGCCGCTTGGGCCCTTCCTGCTCCGGCCGGGCCTGCGGCATGCGCGGCGGCGACGGCGGCCGGTTCGGGTCGTACTGCTGGAGCAGCTGGTCGTAGTCGCGGCGCATGGCGGGCGGGTTGAAGTTCACCGGCACGTCCGCGGGCGGCCGCACGAAGACGATCTTGCCGGCCACCTGGCCCGCGATCGAGTTCAGATAGGCCTGGAGCTCGTCGGCGGTCGGACCGAGCGGCCGCCGCCCGCCGCCGCCGAAGGGCCCGGCCGGCGCCGGCGGGCCCAGCGGGCCCTCGGGCGGCGACAGCCGCACGATGGCCGCCTTCACCGTGCCCTTGGTGGACGGCGTCCACGCCAGGACCTCGGCGACCAGCGTGTCCTGCACGGGCGCGGTGACGAACACCGACTGCCGCTCGTTCGCCCAGCCGGGGTGCCCGAAGTCCCACGGCTCCAGGTGGCCGTTCTGCAGCCCCCAGTCCGCCATCTGCTTCAGCGCCCAGTCGGCCGCCGCCTTGTAGGCGGGCGACCCGGTGAGCCTCGGGCCGTACACGTCGGTCAGGTAGTGCAGCGTCCGCATCACCTGGGAGTTGGTCGTCTCCTCGTGGATGATCCGGGCGTTCATCTCGTGGTCGATCGGCTCCTCGGACGCCGGCAGGGCGGCGACGAGCAGGGCGACCGCGAGGGCGGTCAATGACAATCTGCGCAGCATGAGTCCTCCCGCGAGCAGCTGGTGGCCCGGGTGTTCGACCCTGGGCTGACGGGCACAGGTCCGAGACCTGTGCCACCCGGGGGGCGCGGTGCGCGGCCGGGCGGGTGCATGGTAGCAGAGACCGCGGCGGCGCGGGGCGATGGGGGCCCCGCAAGCGCCCGAGCTGGGGTGTGGGGCGAAGCCCCACGTTAAGGAAGGTCCACGCCGTCGATGGGCACGGCGGGCGGCGCGTCGGCGGGGAGGATCTCGCGCAGGTAGGCGTCGAGCGGCCGCTCGCGCCGCCACTGCCGCGGGTAGCCGAGCGACACCTCCTCGAAGCGGACGCCGTCGCGCCACCGGGTCGTGCGGCGGTGCAGGTGCCCGTAGACGACCACCTCGGCGCGGAAGCGGCGGTGCCAGTCCTCGGTGCGGCGCGTCCCGCACCAGATCGAGAAGCGCGGGATGAGGTGCAGGTCGGCCAGGTCGTAGCGCAGCGGGTAGTGGTTGAGGATGACGAGCGACGCGTCGCGCGGAAGGCCCGCCAGGCGCGCCTCGGCCTGGGCCACGCGCGCCTCGCACCAGGCGGCGCGCGAGGGGTGCGGGTCGGGCGGCAGGAAGCCCTCGTCGGCGCACAGCAGGCGATGCTCCTTCGCCCACGCGACCGCCCCGTCGAGCGGGACGCCGTCGGGGCGGAAGCTGTAGTCGTAGAGCAGGAAGAGCGGCGCGATGACGCGGCGCGGGCCGTCGCCCGGCCAGACGGCGAACGGGTCCTCGGGCGTGAGCACGCCGCGCGCGCGGCAGAGCGCCACCAGCTCGTCGTAGCGCGCCTGGCCGCGGGTGCTCGTGCCGTCGTTCGGGCGCGTCCAGAGGTCGTGGTTGCCCGGCACCCAGACGATCTGCGCGAAGCGCGGCACCAGCGCGTCGAGCGCGAGCGCGAGGTGCGCCGGCGTCTCGCCCGTGTCGCCGGCGAGCAGCAGCCAGTCGTCCGGGTAGGCCGAGAGGCCCTCGAGGGCGCGTCGGTTGGCGGCGTAGGCCAGGTGCAGGTCGCTGATCGCGAGCAGCCTCACCGGAGGGCCTCCGGCGGGAGCACCTCGCCGACGCGCACGTGGCACGGCGCGCCCGGCGGGCGCGACACCGCCAGCGCGAGACGGTGATGGCCGCTCGGCGTCTGGCGCAGGAAGCGCCAGCGCGACGGGTCGTCGTCGATGGGCGGGACGAAGCGCACCGCCGGCGGCTCGGCGTCCAGGTCGAACGCGAAGCTCGCGAGCGGGAGCGACAGACCGACGCCGCGCGCCTTGAGGTACGCCTCCTTGAGCGTCCAGAAGGCGAAGAACGCCTCGGTCCGCCCCTCGGGCGTCTCGGCCTCGAGCCGAGCGACCTCGGCGGGCGCGAAGAAGCGGCGGGCGACGTCGATCGTCGGCGCGCGGCGCGAGAGGTCCTCGACGTCGACGCCCACCTCGTCCCGCACGGTGAACGCGGCCGCGACCAGGCCCTCGGTGTGCGAGAGGTTGAACGAGAGGGGCGGCGTCAGCGCGGGCGCGGCGAGGAACGGTTTGCCGTGCGGTCCGAGGCCGAAGCGCCACACGTCGGGCGTTTCGTCCGCGTAGGCGGAGAAGAGCACGCGGACCAGGGCGCGGGCGAGGCCCTGCAGGTGCCGGTCGCGCGCCCGGACGAACCGCGCCTGCCGAGCCCGCTCGTCGTCGGTCATGAGCGCGCCGAGCCGCGCCAGCAGCGCCGGGTCCTCGAACCGGTCGGCGAAGAGGCACCAGACGTGCACCTCGCCCGGCGCCAGCGTGAGACGCGGCGGAGCGTCCGGGTCCAACGGAATCGGGGGAAGCGGAGTGACCACGCTGGGATCAGTGGTACTTCAGCCCCGGCCTCCGGCCTCAGAGGTTCAGGCACACCACCTTCGTCTCGGTCATCGCCTCGACGGCGAAGCGGATGCCTTCGCGGCCGATGCCGCTCAGCTTGGTGCCGCCGAAGGGCATCACGTCGAGGCGGTAGTCGGTCGAGTCGTTCACGATCACGGCGCCGAACTCGAGGCCGTTGACGGCGGCGAACGCGTCGCGCAGGCTCTCGGTGAAGACGGCCGCGTGCAGGCCGTAGGCCACGCGGTTGGCGCGGGCGATGGCCTCGTCGAGCGACGCGACCCGGTAGAGCGAGACCACCGGGCCGTAGACTTCGTCGCAGTCCAGGCGGGCGCCGTCCGGGAGGCCGGCCAGCACCGTCGGCGGCACGAGCGCGCCCGACCGGGGCCCGCCCGCGAGCCGGGCCGCGCCGCCGGCGACCGCCTCGTCGATCCACGCGGCCACGCGCTCCGCCTCGCGCTCGCTGATCATGGCGCAGACGTCCACGGTCTCGTCCGTGGACGCGCCGGCGCGCAGGCCCTTCACGTGCGCGGCGAAGCGCTCCGCGAACCGGTCGTAGACATCCGCGTGCACGAGGACCCGCTGGACACCCAGGCAGTTCTGGCCCGCCTGCGCGAAGGCGCCCGCGGCAATCGCCGGGACCGCGCGCTCGAGGTCCGCGTCGGCCAGCACCAGCACCGGCGAGTTCGACCCCAGCTCCATCGACAGCCGCTTGATGCCGGCGATGCGCGTCAGCCGCTCGCCGGTCTCCACGCCGCCGGTGAACGAGAGCACCCGCACGCGCGGGTGCCGCGCGATCGCCTCGCCCACCTCGCCGCCCGCGCCGGTGACGAGGTTCAGGCGGCCCGGCGGCAGGCCGGCCGCCTCGAGGTCGCGCGCGAGGCGGATGGCCGAGAACGGCGTGGCGGTCGCCGGCTTGAGGACGACGGCGGCGCCGGCCGCGATGGCGGGGCCGATCTTGTGCGCCGCGAGCGCCAGCGGGTCGTTGAACGGCGTAATCGCGCCCACGACGCCCGCCGGCACGCGCGTGTAGTAGCCGGTCCGCCGTTCCGAGTCCGGCCGCAGGTCGAAGGGGAGCGTCTCGCCGGAGAGCCGCGCGGCCTCCTCGGCCGACAGGCGCAGGATGGTGGCCGCGCGCGGCGGCTCGCGCCGCGCCTCGCGGATGGTCTTGCCGCCCTCGCGCGCGATCGTCCGCGCGTAGTCGTCCTGGCCGGCCTCGACGAGCGCCGCGGCGCGGGCGAGCACCGCGCGCCGGGCGTGCAGCGGGAACGGGCGCGTCATGGCGCGCGCGGCGGCGTCGACCGCCGCGTCGACGTCCTCGGCCGTGCCGAGCGCGATCGTGCCCACCGCCTCGCCGGTGAGCGGGTTGCGCACCTCGGCCGTGCGCGGGCGCGGCGCCCACTGGCCGTCCACGAGCACGCCGGCCGCCAGGGCCGGGTCCGCCGCCTTGTCCAGATCGTCCGGGGTCATCGCTTCCTCCAGCCCTTCACCGGACCGGGGTGGAACCCCTTGGCGGGGGTCATGACCCCGTTCTGCTTGAACACGAGACCGTCCTTCATGACGAACCGGACGTCGCGCAGCGCGTCGATGTCGCTGAGCGGGTCGCCCGCCACGGCGATCAGGTCGGCGTAGTGGCCGACCTCGATCGGCCCGCGCCCGTCCTTGATGACGTCGGCCTCCTCGTAGCCCGTGATCGTCATTGCCTTCAGGATGTCGGGCGCCGGGATGCCGGCGGCCTTCCACGTCAGCAGGAAGTTGATCTCCAGCTCGCCGCGGGACATCCACTCGCCGTCGGCCTTCTTCATCCGGTCGTTCCAGTAGTCGAAGTCGGTGGAGAAGGTGATTCGCACCTTCTTCTCCCACGCGTCGCGCAGGCTCGCCACCGTCCGTTCGAACGCCGTCTCGCTGCCGCGATACGGCGTGAACGGCGTGTCGGTGCTGTTCAAGAAGATCCCCTTCGCGGCCATCTCGGCGTGCTCCTCGGGCGTCGCAGCGCCGTGGGCGATGGCCCAGATGCCCGCGTCGATGGACCGTTGCACCCCTTCGGGGGTCTGGCAGTGCCCTTCGACCTTGGCGCCGCCCTTGGCGGCCTCGCTGATCGCCAGCTTGATGTCGTCCACCGAGTAGCCCCACGGCTTGCAGTCGATGCACAGCTTGATCGTCTTCGCGCCGAATAGCAGGTTCTGCCGGACGGCGCGCACGATCTCGGCCGGGCTGTCCGCGTCGATGTACTCGGGGTACATGATGTCGTGCTGCCGGTACATCTCGGGCGTCGGCCAGAACTGCCCGCCAGTGCTGCCGATCATCGGGCCCGACGGGATGATCGTCGGTCCCGGCATCCAGCCCTGCTCGATGGCCATCCGGAGCGCCACGTCCGCGTAGAGCGCGTTGTTGCCGACGTCGCGGATCACCGTGAAGCCCGAGTCGAGCAGCTGCAGCGTGTTCGACGCCGCCTGGATGGCCCGGAGCGGCGTCGAATCGAGGATGTAGGTCAGGTAGTAGACGTTGTTTTCCGGGACCTCCTTGTAGGTCATCGCCTGGTGCGTGTGCGTGTCGACCAGGCCGGGCAGGACGCTGAGCCCGGACAGATCGATCACGTCGGCGCCGGCGGGAATCGCGACGTTGCCGCCGATCGCCGCGATCTTCTCTCCTTCGACGAGGATGATCTGGTTGGCGGCGGCCGTCCCGGTGGCCGGATCGATCAGGCGGCCGGCGCGGATGGCCGTCACCTGGGCCGCGGCGGGCGGGGCGCCGAGGGCGAGGGTGAGCGCGACGGCGAGGGCGGCGCGTGCGTGCATGGTTCCTCCTCCAGGCGGCCGGACGGCCGCTCGCGTGACACGGTACTGCGGGGCCCCGCGTGGAGCAAGCCCGCTGGCCCCCGGGGCCCGGGAGGGTAGAATCACAGGGACCCTGGAGCCCCATTCCCATGATCGAGCTCGAGCACCTCTCGAAACGGTACGGCGGGACGACCGCCGTCGACGACCTCTCGCTCAGGGTCGCCGCGGGCGAGCTGCTCGTGCTGCTCGGCGAGTCGGGCTGCGGCAAGACGACGACGCTGAAGATGATCAACCGGCTGATCGAGCCGACCGCCGGGCACGTGCGCATCGACGGCGAGCCGGCCGAGTCGCTGCCGCCCCACGTGCTGCGCCGGCGGATCGGCTACGTCTTCCAGAAGATCGGCCTGTTCCCGCACCTGACCGTGGCCGAGAACGTGGCGATGACGCCGGTGCTGCTCGGCTGGGACCGCGCGCGGATCCGCGCGCGGGTGGACGCGCTGCTCGAGCTCGTCGAGCTCGAGCCGGCGCTGGCCGCGCGGCTGCCGCGGGCGCTCTCGGGCGGGCAGCAGCAGCGCGTCGGCGTCGCGCGCGCGCTGGCGGCCGAGCCGCGCGTGATGCTGCTCGACGAGCCGTTCGGCTCGCTCGACCCGCTCACGCGCACCCGGCTGCAGGAGTCCTTCGCGCGCATCCGCCGCCGGCTGTCGCTCACCGCCGTGTTCGTGACGCACGACATCGCCGAGGCGCTGCTCCTGGCGGACCGCATCGCGGTGATGGACCGCGGGCGGCTGCTGCAGCTGGGCACGCCCCGCGAGCTGATGACGGCGCCCGCCCACGAGTTCGTGGCGGCGCTGATGGACACGCCGCGGCGGCAGGCGGCCTTCGTGGACCGGCTCCTGGAGCCCGGCGCGCCGGAGGCCTCGCCATGAGCGAACAGCTGGCGCTGCTGCCCGGCTACTTGACGGCGCACCTGCAGCTCACCCTGGCGGCGCTCGCCGCGAGCACGGCGGTGAGCGTGCCGCTCGGCCTGCTCGCGACCCGCGTGCGCTGGCTGGAGCAGCCCATCCTGGGCGTGGCCGGCATCATCCAGACGGTGCCCAGCCTGGCGCTGCTCGCGATCATGGTGCCGGCGCTCGCCATGCTCAGCCTGCCGAGCATCGGCGTGCTGCCGGCCTTCATCGGGCTCACGCTCTACGGCGTGCTGCCGGTGCTGCGCAACACCGTGACCGGCATCGCCGGCGTGGACCCGGCGCTCACGGAGGCGGCGCGCGGCGTCGGTATGACCGAGTGGCAGCAGCTCTGGCGAGTGCAGGTGCCGCTCGCCCTGCCGGTCATCGTCGCCGGCCTGCGCACCTCGACGGTCTGGGTCGTGGGCATGGCCACGCTCTCGACGCCGGTCGGCGCCACGAGCCTCGGCAACTACATCTTCAGCGGCCTGCAGACGCGCAACTACACCGCCGTCCTCGTCGGCTGCGTGGCCGCCGCGGGCCTGGCGCTGGTGCTGGACGGCCTGGTCCACACCGCCGAGTCCGCGATCGCGGCGCGCCGCCGCGGGCGCCTGGCGGCAGCGCTCGTCGCCGCCGCCGCGCTGTGCGCGTACGCCGGCGTCACCTTCGCGCGCAGCCTCTCGGTCGACCGGCGCGACCAGGTCGTGATCGGCGCGAAGACCTTCACCGAGCAGTACATCCTGAGCGCGCTCTTGGCCGACGTCGTCGAGCGCGACACGGGCCTGGCGACGCGGCGGCTGCCGTCGCTGGGCTCGACGGTCGCCTTCGACGCGCTGCGCGACGGCACGATCGATGTCTACGTGGACTACACGGGCACCATCTGGGCGACGATCATGCACCGGACGACGCTGCCGCCCCGGCGGGCGCAGGTGCTGGACGAGGTGCGGCGCTACCTGAAGGAGGCCGACGGTATCACCCTGGTCTGTCCGCTCGGCTTCGAGAACGCCTATGCGCTCGCGATGCGCGAGGCCGACGCGGCGCGGCTCGGCATCCGGCGGATCGGCGACCTCGAGCCGCTGGCGCCCCGCATGTCGATCGGCGGCGACTACGAGTTCTTCTCGCGGCCCGAGTGGAAGGCGATCCAGCGGGTCTACGGGCTGCACTTCGCCGGCGAGCGGAGCATGGACTCGTCGCTGATGTACCAGGCCGTCGCCCAGGGCAGCGTGGACGTGCTCAGCGCCTTCTCGACCGACGGGCGCATCGCGGCCTTCGGCCTGCGCGTCCTCGACGATGACCGGGGCGCGATCCCGCCTTATGATGCCGTGATCCTGGCGAGCGGCCGGCTGGCCGCTCGGCACCCCGACGTGGTGGCGGCGCTCGCCACGCTCGGCGGCACGATCGACGCCGCGCGCATGCGGCGCATGAACTTCGCGGTGGACGAGCAGGGCGAAAGCCCGGCCGCCGTGGCGCGGCAGGCGCTGGAGGAGCTGCGATGATCCGGAGGACGATCGCGACGGTCGGCGCGTGCGCGTGGCTGGCGGCGTGCGCCGGCGGAAGCCCGCCGCCCCCCACGTCGTCGCCGGCGCCGGCCGATCTCGTCGTGCGGAACGCCCGCGTGTACACCGTGGACGCGTCCCGCTCGTGGGCGGAGGCGCTCGCCGTCCGCGGCGGCCGCCTCGTGGCGGTCGGCTCCGCGCGCGACGTGCAGCCGTTCGTCGGCCCGTCGACCCGCGTCGTGGACGCCGGCGGGCGTCTTGTGCTGCCCGGCTTCCACGACTCGCACGTGCACCCCATCATGGCCGGGATGGAGGCGCGGCAGTGCGACCTCAACGGCCTCGCCACGCGCGCCGCGGTGCTCACGGCCGTGAAGGCGTGCGTGGCCGCCGATCCGGCGCGGCGCTGGGTCGTCGGCGGCGGCTGGGACCTGACCGTGTTCCCGGACGCCAACCCGTCGAAGCGCCTGCTCGACGCCATCGAGCCGGCGCGGCCCGTCTACCTGTCGTCGGCCGACGGCCACTCGGCGTGGGTGAACTCGAAGGCGCTCGCGCTGGCGGGCGTCACGCGGGAGACGCCCGACCCGCCGCGCGGCCGCATCGAGCGCGACCGGCGCACGGGCGAGCCGACGGGCACGCTGCGCGAGGCGGCCTCGGACCTCGTCGAGCGCCTGGTGCCGGCCCCCACGGCCGCCGACTACCGCGCCGGGCTCGACTACGCCATCCGCCGGTTCGCCGAGCTGGGCATCGTCGCGGCGCAGGACGCGAAGGCGAGCCCGGAGATGCTCGACGCGTATCTCGAGGCGGACCGCGAGCACCGGCTGACGTTCCGCGTACGGGCGTCGCAGTACGTGGACCCGGCCAGGGACGTGGAGCAGATCGAGGGGCTGGTGGCCGGGAGCGGGAAGTACCGCAGCCCGCACCTCAACGCGGGCACCGCCAAGTTCTTCCTCGACGGCGTGATCGAGGCGAAGACGGCGGTGCTGCTCGCGCCGTACCTCGGGTCCAAGGGGCCCGACGCGCGCGGCCTGCCCAACTTCGATCAGGAGCGGCTGGACCGCTTGGTCGCCGGCCTCGACAAGGTCGGCTTCCAGGTGCACATGCACGCCATCGGCGACGGCGCGATCCGCATGGGCCTCGACGCCATCGCCTTCGCGCGGCGGGTGAACGGCCCGCGCGACGCACGCCCGCACCTGGCGCACATCCAGCTGTTCGATCCGGCCGACATCCCGCGGTTCCGGCAGCTCGGGGCGATCGCCAACTTCCAGCCCCTCTGGGCCTACGAGGACTCCTACATCAAGGACCTCACGCTGCCGGTGCTCGGGCCCGAGCGCTCGCGCTGGCTCTACCCGATCCGATCGCTGATGGACAGCGGCGCGGTCGTGGTGGCCGGCAGCGACTGGTCGGTGTCGTCGCCCGACCCGCTGCAGGGCATGGAGGTGGCCGTCACGCGCCGGGAGCCCGGCGCGCCCGCCGGCCCGGCCTGGATCCCCGAGGAGACGGTGGACCTGCCGCGCATCATCGCCGCGTACACGATCGCCGGCGCCTACGTCAGCTTCGAGGAGAAGGACAGCGGCTCGCTCGAGGCCGGCAAGCTCGCCGACTTCGTCATGCTGGACCGCAATCTCTTCGACCTCCCCGCCAACCAGATCCACGCCGCCAAGGTGCTGTGGACGGTGTTCGAGGGGAGAGAGGTGTATCGGAGCGGGGAGTGGAAGGAATGAAGAAGCATGACCCTTCTCCGTGCCCTCCGCGTGTCATGTCGCCTTGCGCCTGTCGTCGAGCTTGAACAGCTGCATCGCGTTCTCGGCCAGGATCTTCTTCCGGTCGGCCTGCGGGATCGCCAGCTCCTCGATGAACTCCAGGTAGCTCTCCATCGACGAGATGGGCCAGTCGGTGCCGTAGAGCACCTTCGAGGGGTGCACGCCGTAGACGAGCATCTCCTGCAGCTGCTTCCGCATGTACGACTCGAAGCGGTCCGAGAAGTCGCCGAGCACCAGCCCCGAGATGTCCGTGTAGACGTTCTCGTTCTTGTAGACGACCTCCATCGTGTCGCGGATCCAGGGGTTTCCCACGTGGCAGATGACGAACTTCACCTTCGGGTGGTCCACGGCGACCTCGTCGACGTGGATCGGGTGTGAGTACTTCACCTTGCCCTTGGGGGTGTAGGTGTCCCCCGAGTGGATCATCACCGGCACGTCGAAGCGCTCCGCGAGGTCGTACACCGGGTCCAGCTTCGGGTCCGCGGGGTAGAACGGCTCGTAGCCCGGGTACAGCTTGAGGCCCCGCACCGAGCCATCGCGGAGGAACGGCTCGAGCTCCTCGAGGTCGGCGGAGGTGTAGTGCAGGTAGCTGACGCCGGCCACGATGAAGACGCTGGGAATGTCGCGCGTGGCCTCGACCGACGTGCGGGTCGAGGGCCGGCCCGGGGTGACCTTGTAGGAGGTCAGCACGAGCGCCGTGTCCACGCGGTTGCGGCGCATGTGCCGCCGCAGGTCCTCGATGCAGGCGTGGACCGACTCGACGTTCTCGTCGTGGTAGTTGTTGATGTGCGTGTGGCAGTCGACAATCATCCGCGGCTCCGCTCCTCTCTACTTCTTCCACATCCGCTCGAGCACGCGCGCGGCCCACTCGCGGCCGCCGAGGCCGAAGGCCAGGGCGAGGGCGAGGCAGACGGCGCCGAACGCGATCTGGAACGCCGACACGAGGATCTGCCCGCCGATGTGCAGCTGCTCGAGCGCCACCGAGACGACGAAGATGATGACGGCGGCCTGCGCGACGGCGCTGATGACCTCGGCGCCCGGGACGTCGACGTTGTTCAGATACGTGAACACCAGGCCGCGCACGAAGCGGCCGAACACGGTCCCGAAGATCAGCACGACGATCGCGACGAACACGTTCGGCACGTAGAGCACGATGCGCCGGAACAGATCGTCGACCGCCTCGAGGCCCAGCAGGTGCAGCGCGGCCATCGTCGTCGCGAAGAGGACGAACCAGTAGACGACGTTGCCGAGAATCGTGACGGTGGTGAAGCGCACGCCGCCGCGCAGGAGCACGTCCTCCATGCCCGACTGCTCGGCCAGCCGCTCCACCTGCAGGAGGCGCAGGACACGGACCGTCAGCCGCCGGCCGATCCGGGCGAGGATCCACCCGACGACCAGGACGAGGACGGCGAGCAGCAGGTCGGGGAGCGTGGCGATCATCGAGCGCCCCAGCGAGTCGAACGATTCCCACAGCCTCTGGAGTGGCGACATTGGCGTTTCCCCCGTCGGATGGAGCCAGGCCGACGCGAACCGCGTCTTCCGCGTGTGGGGGTCATGGTACCACGGCCGCCACGCCGGCTACCGCACGGCCGGCACGACGGTGTGGTCGATGAGCTGCAGCGGGCCCGGGACCTTCGCGCCGTACAGGCACGTGATCATGAGCAGCAGGTAGTCGCGCATGTGGCGGGTGATGAGGAAGTTGCGCCGCACGTGCTCGCGCCCGCGGCTCCCCATCCGGCGGGCCTGCTTGGGGTGCGAGAGGAGGTAGCGCAGGCGGAACGCCGCGCCCTCGGGCGAGTGCACGAGGAAGCCGTTGACGCCGTTGAACACCTGCGTCGGGATGCCGCCGACCGCGCCGGCGATGACCGGCGTGCCCTTCCAGAGCGCCTCGGCCACGGTCAGGCCGAAGCCCTCGCGCAGCGACTTCTGCAGGACGACGGTGGCGGCGCGCTGCAAGGCGTTGATCTCGACGTTGCTGTCGGCGGCCAGCTCGAGGACGAAGATGTCGGGGTCGCCCGCCGCCGCCTCCTGCACCTCGGCCAGCACCTCCGCGCCCTCGGGGTCGTCGTCGGCGCCGCCGCCGGCGAGCACGAGCTGGCAGTCGAAGGTCTGCCGCACGAGCCGGTAGGCCGCGATGACCCCGAGCGGGTCCTTGAAGCGGTCGAAGCGCGAGACCTGCACGAGGATCGTCCGGCGCCGGTCGATGCCGAAGCGGTCGGTCACCGTCGTGATCTCGGCCTCGGAGAGCTCGCGGTTCTTGTCGCTCAGCGGGTCGATCGACGGCGCGATGAGCAGCTGCGGGATCGGCAGGTCCTGGGCGAACTGCGGCACGTGGAAGATCGCGGCCTCGTACTTCGAGACCGCGCGGCGCAGGAACCGCCACACCCGCTCGTTGGGCCGCGACACGTCGATGTGGCAGCGCCAGACCGGGTGTCCGGACGGCTTCGCGTACTGGACGAGATAGGCCGGCTGCGGGTCGTGCACCACGAGGACATCGCCGTCGAGCACGAGCTTGCCGGCGTTCGTCTTCACGCAGTCGAGGTAGAGGTCGAAGTCCTGCGACGAGAGGTCCGCCTCCTCGCCCTGCAGCGCGTTGTGGAAGGCCTTCGTGACCTCGTAGAACTCCGGCGAGCCGCTGATGGTGTCCCACCGGGCCTGGATGCCGAGCGACTCGGTGAGCGGGACGAACCGGCGGAGGATCTCCGCGACGCCGCCGCCGCTGCGGGTCGAGTTGATGTGCTGGATCGTCCGGCCCTGCAGCACCTCGGCGAGCGTCTGGATCTCGTCGAGCGTCGTCTGCGGCGCGATGTCGCGGTAGGCCTTAAGCATGGTTGCGCCTCCGCAGGCCGTCCGCGATCAGCTTCACCAGGTAGCTCCGGTTGTCCTCCAGGCTGTTCAGGTACGGGTCGAACGTGTCGAGGCGGTCCGCCAGGTCCGTGAAGCCCAGCGCCTCGAACCAGCGCGTGAAGTCGTTGCGGGCGCCGGTGGGCTCCACCTTGGACTCGAGCAGGTGGTATGCGATCGACTGGATGTCCACCGTGCGGAGCGCCGCGAGGAAGGCCTCGGGCGTCGCCGCCGTCTCGTGGCAGGGCATCACCAGGATGCGCGGCTGGCAGAAGATGAACTCGTGCCCCGTCTGCACCTGGCGCCGATCCGAGGTGTGGGCGAGGTACTGGGCCAGCGTGACCGTGATCTCGTGCCGGACCTCCGCGAGGTTCGCGGCGCGGAAGAGGTTCAGGTTGGCGAGGCGCTCGGCCATCCCGCCGTTGCCGAGGTGCTGCGCCACCCAGCGCGCGAAGTCGTTCGGGTACTCCGGCAGGATGTTCGGGTCCACCAGGAAGTGCTGGTGCAGGTGGTAGAAGATCGAGAGCTCCGAGGCGAGCGTGACGCCCGTGAGGAGCTGGCTGATCGAGCCGGCCCGCATCGGGGTCGCCTCGACCAGGATGGCCGCCTTGCGGAACTCGAACGGTCCGATGAGCGAGCGCGACCTCCGCGCGTCCTGCGGCATGGCGGGGGGCCGGAGGGCCGGTGAGGCCGGCCCGCGGGTCGGGGGGATCTTAGGTCCTGGCGCCGCCCCGGTCAAACCGCCGCGGTCGAGCCGGCGGCCGCCCGGCGCCGCCCTATTCGGCCCGCAGCGCGATCGCCGGCTCGATGGCCGTTGCGCGGCGGGCCGGGCCGAGGCAGGCCACCAGCGCCGCCAGCAGGAAGACTGCGGCGACCGTGCCGAGCGTGATCGGGTCGGTCGGCGCCGTGTCGAAGAGATAGCTCGTCAGCACCCGGCTCAGGGCGAGGGCCCCAGCCAGCCCCAGGGCCAGGCCGACGCCCACGAGCGTGAGACCGTGCCCGACCACCATGCGCAGCACCGCGCCGCGGCTGGCGCCAAGCGCCATGCGCACGCCGAACTCGTGCGCGCGCTGGCTCACCGACGTGGCCACCACGCCCGAGAGCCCCGCCACCGTGATCGTGAGCGCCAGCGCCGCGAAGATCGCCAGCAGCAGCGCCGTCAGGCGCGGCGCGGCGAGCCGCCCGCGCTTCAGCGTCGCGAGCGTCTCGATGTTCTCGACCGGCACCTGCGGGTCCGCGCGGTGCACGGCGTCCTTGATGAGCGCCGCGATGGCGGCCGGGTCGCCCGCCGCGCGCACGAGGACGCGGCCGCCGGAGCTGCCGCCCCGCTCCTGCGCGAGCGGCGTGAAGAACGCCGGGCCCGCCGGCTGGCCCGGCCCGTCGAGTCGCACGTCGCCGACGACGCCCGTCACCGTGATCCAGGTGTCGCCGTCGTCGAGCGTGAAGCGGGTGCCCACCGGGTCGCGGCCGTCCCAGTCGCGCGCCATCGCCTCGTTGATGACCGCCACCATCGGCGCGTCGGCGCCGTCGGACGCCGTGAACCCGCGGCCGCGCAGGAGGGGCACGCCGAGCGTGGCGAAGTAGCCGGGGCTCGCCAGGTTCTGGTCCGCCTTCGGCGTGCGTTCCGCCGTGGCCGCGTGGCCCTCCACGCGGAACTGCTGCTTGAAGGGGTAGATCTGCGTGAGCGGCACGGCGTTGGTGAGCGCCGCCGCGCGCACGCCCGGCGCGCCTTCGAGGCGGCGGAGCACGGCCGCGTTGAACCGTCGGATCTCGGCGGGGTCGGTCTGCCGCGACCAGTTGCCGTAGATCGCCGCCGTCATGACCTGCTCCGGCTGAAAGCCCAGGTCGACGCGCGAAAGCCGGAAGAAGCTCGCCAGCAGGAGCCCGGCGCCCGCCAGCAGGAGGAACGACACGGAGACCTGCGCGAGCACCAGCGCCGCGCGCATCCGATGGCGCCCGCGGCCGTCGCCGGCGGCCGCGCCGCCCTCTTTGAGCGACGTGACCAGGGTGCGGCGCGCCGAGAGGGCGGGAAGCGCCCCGAAGGCGAGGCCCGTCGCGATCGCGACGCCGAGCGTGAACAGCAGCACGCCGCCGTCAATGCCGATCTGGCCGGTGCGCGCCGTAAAGCGGCCGACGAACGAGGTGAGCAGTCCCATCGAGGCGGCGGCCAGCGCCACGCCCAGCGCGGCGCCGGCGAGGGCGATCAGGGTGCTCTCGGTGAGCAGCTGGCGGAGCAGGCGCCCGCGCCCGGCGCCGAGCGCGGTGCGCACGGCCAGCTCGCGCTCGCGCCGCAGCATGCGGGCGAGCGTCAGGTTGGCGACGTTCGCGCACGCGATGAGGAGCACGAGCGCGGTGGCGCCCATCAGCACCAGCAGCAGGTCGCGCGCGCCGCTGGTGAGCGCCGTGCGCAGCCCGATCGCCCGCGCGGTGAAGCCCGTCGTCTCCGGCTGGTAGACGTCGGGGTACGACTGGTCCCACAGGGCGGCCACGCGCTTGACGTCGGCCTCGGCCTGTCCGAGGGTCACGCCGGGCCGGAGGCGTCCGAACACCTCGAGCGCGCTGAACGCGCGCCGGTTCTCGTTCATGCGCCGCTCGCCGGCCGCCCGGAACGGGCAGGCGGACGTGGGCATGTAGACGTCGTTGTCGCGCGGATACTGGGGAATGTCGGGCAGCACGCCGACGATGGTGTGCGGCTGGTCGTTCATCTGCACCGTCTGTCCGACGATCGCCGGGTCGCCGCCGAACTTGCGCTGCCAGTAGCCGTAGCTCAGGACGAGCACGGGCGGCGCGCCGAGGACGTCGTCGCCCCGGACGAACGTCCGCCCGACGAGGGGCGCGACGCCGAGGACGTCGAAGAAGTTCGCCGACACCACGCCCGTGTCCACCCGATCCGGCTCGCCGTGGCTGAGCAGCGTGAACGACATCGAGTGGTACTCGACGATGTCCTGGAACGTCCGGAGCTCGCGCCTGAGGTCGTGTACCTCCTTGATCGACGCCTGGACGGTGACGCGGTCCTGGAGCGGCGCGGCCTCCTTCACGAGGACGAGCCGGCCGTCGTCGTGGTAGGGCAGGGGCTTGAGGAGCACGCCGTCGATGACCGAGAAGAGCGCGGTGTTCGCGCCGATGCCGAGCGCGAGCGTGAGGACCGCGACCAGGGTGTAGCCCGGGCTCCTGGCCAGGGTGCGCAGGCCGTAGCGGACGTCCTGGGCGAGGCCGTCCCAGACGGTCACGCCGCGGGCGTCGCGGATCTCCTCGGCCACGCGGTCCACGCCGTTGAAGTTGCGGCGCGCGAGGCGGCGGGCCTCGGCCGGGTCGATCCCCCGGCGCACGAGGTCGGCGGCCTCCATGTCGAGATGGAAGGCAATCTCGGCCGAGATGTCGCGCTCGAGGCGGTCGCGCCGCCAGAGCGCGCGGAGCGTGCGGGCCAGTCGTGCGAACATGGGTCGTCTCCCAGGCCGCGGCGGCCTTACGGCGTGGCGGCGAGGATCCGGGCGACGGCCTCGCTCAGCCGCGCCCAGCTCTCGGTCTCGGCCGCGAGCTGCTTCTGGCCGGCCCGCGTGAGCCGGTAGTACTTCGCCTGGCGGTTGTTCTCCGAGGTGCCCCACGCGGACGCGATCCAGCCCTGGTGCTCGAGCCGGTGCAGCGCGGGGTACAGCGAGCCCTGGTTGACCTGCAGCACGTCGCGCGAGATCTGCTGGATCCGCTGGGAGATGCCCCACCCGTGCTGCGGGCCGAGCGCCAGCGTCTTGAGCACCAGCAGGTCGAGGGTCCCCTGCAGAAGATCGCTCTTCGGTGCGGCCATCGTTTCTCCTGTCGATTGTCGACAACAGAATGGCGCGGCTCTTGTAGATTGTCAAGATGAAACATGAGGAGGGCAGGAGCCGGAGGCGACGCGGAGGAACGGAGGGTTCACCACGGAGGGCACGAAGGGCACGAAGGGCACGGAGGGACGTCTTTGTTTGCTGTCACGCTGTCACGCTGGCTCTAGCCCCGAGCCCCGAGCCTCACCGTCCTGACGGCGTGGCGCCGAAGGCGCCGGCGCGGATCTGGTCGGCGAGCGCGGGGAGCGACGGCACGCGCGGGCAGTCGGCCTCGGGGTAGAGGCCCGCCGGGTCGAGGAGGACGGCGCGCAGGCCCGCGGCGCGCGCGCCGGTCACGTCCACGTGGTACAGATCGCCGACGTGGACGGTGGTGTCGGGCGAGGCGCCGGCGCGCGCCAGCGCGATCTGGAACAGCCGCGGGTCCGGCTTCTCGACGCCCTCCACCTGCGAGTCGAGCACGGCGTCGAACGCAGGCGTGAGCCCCAGGCGATCGAACAGCGCGGCGATCGTGCCGTTCGCGTTGGACACGACCACCAGCCTGAGCCCCAGCGCGCGGAACGCCGCCAGGCCGTCGCGCGCGCCGGGCAGGACGCTCTCCCAGAGGT
The DNA here is from genome assembly GCA_963812185.1 of uncultured Acidobacteriota bacterium. Taxonomy (GTDB): domain Bacteria; phylum Acidobacteriota; class Vicinamibacteria; order Vicinamibacterales; family JAHECP01; genus JAHECP01. The sequence goes on along the minus strand of CAWEUE010000003.1, from coordinate 1,461,272 downwards.
TGTGCGCCCGGTGGTAGTCGTGCAGCTCGCCGAGCGCCGCGCCCGTCTCGGCCGACCGCGGGATCCCGAGCTTCTCGAGCACCAGGTGGAAGTACACCCATCCCCGGCTGCCGTCGTTGGTCGCCCGGATGGTGCGGTCCTGGTCGAGCTCGCGCTTCGCGTGCAGCTCGGCGGCGGCGAGCGCGCCGGCGGGCGCCGCGACGCCGTGGCGCGCGAGCGCCGCGCTGACGCGATCCCAGTTGGGGCCCACCAGCACGCCGCCCGCGTCGAGGAAGAGCGTCTCGAGCCGCATCAGGGCTGCCCTCCGTTCGAGCGGTGGCGCCAGGTCTCACGCCGCCGGCCCATCCACCCGACGAAGGCGCGCGCGCCGCGGTGTGTCGCGATCAGGATGCCGAGGCCGATCGCCAGCGACACGGGAATGATCCAGTAGCCGCCCAGCACCTGGACGTCGGGCGGCAGATCGAGCTGGGCGCCGAATCCGACGAACCATCCGTGGCTCACGAGGAGACCGACGTTGTTGGGAAAGATCGGCTTGAGCGCGGCCGTGACGAGGAACCCGACGCCCATCGCGTAGCCGATGAAGAGCCCGAGGAGGCCGAAGAAGCCGGCCGTCGTGGTGGTGGCGAAGTGCCAGAGCGCACGCGCGATCGGCAGCGCTCGTCCGGTCGTGACCGCCTCGTCGATCGTCAGCTCCGCCGCGTAGGCCTGGGCGACGCGCAGCGGCGGGCCCAGTTCGCCCAGCACGCGCTCGAGCGCCGCGCGCGCGTCGGGCACCGGCTCGACCTGCGCGACCCGCTCGCGGATGTGCGACTCGACCTCCCGCACCGCGTCGTCGACGACCTCCCTGGGGAGGAACGTGCGCAGCGACCGGTCCAGCACGTACAGGTAGCCGCGGATCCGGGTCTGTCCCGTGTCGTTGAGGATCATGTCAGCGCTCCCCGGCGGCGTCGATGAGCCGGTCGATCTTGCCGGCAAAGTCCCGCCACTCGTCAACCATGGCGTCGAGCGTCCGGCGCCCGTGCGCCGTCAGCGCGTAGTACTTCCGCGGATGGACGCCCTCGGAGGCGTTCCACTCGGCGGCCAGAAGGCCGTCGCGGGTCAGGCGGCCCAGGATAGGGTAGATGGTGCCCTCGGTGACCACCAGGTCGGTGAACGCCTCGAGGTGACGGATGATCTCGAGACCGTAGCGCCGGTCCGGCGCCAGCGCCAGCAGGATGGCCAGGTCGAGCGCGCCCCGGCGGAGCTGCTCGCGCCAGCCCTCGCGCGTCGTGCCGGCCGTGGGGACTTCGTTGCCTCGTGCCATCTTATACCTTGCGTCACAAGGTATATACGACCGGCCCCGCGGTTCCGTTCACGCCAGGTTTCCCAACCCGGCTTCCTCCCGGGCGTCTACATACTGAGCCCGCCCGGCGCGGGGAACGCCCCAGGGGTGGCAGAATAGGCGCTGGGAACCCGGACCTCCCGAACCGACGATGATCAGGACACTCAAATCACTGTCCCGCGCCCGCGGCACGACCGCCCTGGCCGTGATGGCGATTGCGCTGGGCGTCGGCGCGAACACGGCGCTCTTCAGCGCGGTGCGGGCCGTGCTGCTGCGGCCCCTGCCGTACGCGCACGCCGATCGGCTCGTGACGCTCTGGGAGCGCAATCCGTCGAAGGTGCTCGAGCGCCAGCGGCTGCCGCCGGCGCGCTACCTGGAGTTCAAGGGGCAGCGGGACATCTTCGAGGACGTCGCCGCCTACAACTTCTTCGACCAGAACCTGACCGGAATCGGTGAGCCGGACCGCGTGCGCGTAGCCATGGTCGCCGGCGACTTCTTCGCGCTGACGGGCGCGGCCGCGCTCGGCGGCCGCCTCATCACGCCCGGCGACGCCGCGCCGGACGCGCCGGCGGTGGCCGTCGTCAGCGCCCGGCTGTGGCGCCAGCGGTTGGGGAGCGGATCGCTCGAGGGCCGCACGCTGCGCCTCGACGATCGGCCGTACCAGGTCATCGGCGTCGTGCCGGCGTCGTTCGACCTGCCCGCGGGCGCCGACGTCTACATCCCGCTCGAGATCCCGTTCCCGGAGTCGCGCGGCAACCGGTCGCTGTACACGATCGGCCGGCTGGCCGACGGCGTCGATGTCGCGACCGCGCGCGCCCGCGTCGCGCAGGTGTCCGCCCGTCTCGAGTCGGCGTACCCCGGCACGGACGCCGGGTGGACCACGACCCTCACGCCGCTCGCCGACGACATCGTCGGCTCCGTCGGCCCGGCGCTTCGGATCCTGATGGCCGCGGTGGGGCTGGTCCTGCTCATCGCCTGCGCGGACGTCGCGAACCTGCTGCTCGTCCGCGCGGCGGGCCGGCGCCGCGAGCTGGCCGTGCGGATGGCGCTCGGCGCCTCGCGCGGGCGGCTCCTCCGCCAGCTCGTCGCCGAGAGCCTGGTGGTGTCGGTGGCGGGCGGCGTGATCGGCCTCGTGCTGGCCGCCTGGGCGGTGCCGCTGCTCGCGCGGCTCGGCTTCGCGCGCTTCGATCAGATCCACCTCGACGGCCTGGTGCTCGCGTTCACGGCCGGGATCACGCTCGTCGCCGGTCTCGCGGCCGGCGCGGCGCCGGCGCTCGTGTCGGCGCGCGGCGATCTGGCGCGCGCGCTGGCCGACGGCGGCCGCACGGTCTCGAGCGACGCCGCGCGCCGCCGGCTCGGCTCGGCGCTCGTCGTGGCGGAAGTGGCGCTCGCCATGGCGCTCGCCGCGGGCGCCGCGGTCTTCGCCGTCAGCCTGCAGCGCGTGAGCGCGATCGACCCCGGCTTCCGCGCCGGCGGCGTGGTGACGGCGCGCGTCACGTTCCCCCGCTCGCGCTATCCGGGCGTCGCGGCCTTTCGGCGCTTCGAGGCCGCCCTGCTCGATCGGGTCGCGGCCCTGCCGGGCGTGACCGCCGCCGGCGTGGTCAACTACCTGCCGCTCGGCGCGCGCGACCAGCCGTTCAACCTGCGCGTCGAGGGCCGGCCGGCGGAGAACGCAGCCGCGTTACTGAGCGCCGAGATGCGCGTCGCCAGCCCCGGGTATTTCACGGCCATGGGGATCCCGCTCTTGTCGGGGCGGATGCTCGACGCGCGCGACGGGCCCGACGCGCCCGACGTGCTCGTGGTGAGCCGCGCCATGGCCCGCCGGTTCTGGCCCGGCGGCGACGCGGTCGGCGCGCGCGTCTCGCTCCGCGGCGCCGACGGCCCCTGGCTCACCATCGTCGGCGTCGTCGGCGACGTGGCCGAACGCGCGCTGGACGGAGAGCCGAGGCCGACGATGTACCTGCCCTTCGCGCAGGAGACGTGGCCGAACCTGGCGGTGGTGGCCCGCGCGAACGGCGACCCGCGCGCGCTCGCGCCGGCCGTGGTCGGGGCCGTGCGCGCGATCGATCCCGAGCTGCCGGTCTACGACGTGCGGCGGATGGAGGATTACGTGGACGCGGCGCTCGCCCGCCCGCGCTTCCAGAGCCTGCTCTTCGGCGCGTTCGCGGGCCTCGCCCTCGTCCTGGCGCTGGCCGGCGTGTTCGGGGTCATGGCGTACGCCGTCGCCGAGCGGCTGCCCGAGATGGGCGTGCGGCTGGCGCTCGGCGCCGACCCGCGCGGGCTGCTGGCGCTGGTGCTGGGCCGCGGCCTGCGGCTGGTGGGGGCGGGGGCCCTCATCGGCGCGGCCGGCGCCTGGGGGCTGCTGCGCGTGGCGGCCGGCCTGCTGGTCGGGGTGCGGGCCGACCAGCCGTGGCTCGTCGCCGCGACGGCCGCGCTCGTCGTCGCCGCGGGCCTCGCCGCGTGCTACCTGCCCGCCCGCCGCGCGTCACGGGTCGATCCGGTCACGGTGCTGAGACAGTCCTAATCCTGGAGCTCACTTGAGTTGCCATCGGCCCGCTCGCGTAGCGCAGGGCTTCAGCCCTGCGTTGTGCGGGCCGCGCAGGGCTGAAGCCCTGCGCGACGACCATCTCGGTAGGCACTACCGCTCGACCCGAAACGCCACGAGCTGCTTCACCGAGTGCTCTCCGGACGCGGCGCGCACGCTCAGCACGTAGTCGGCCGGCGCGAGGCTCGCCACCGGGATCTCGATTCGTGCCCGTCCGTCCCTCAGCGCCGGGACGGGCAGGTCGACCAGGTGCGCGCCGTTGCGGTTCTGCAGCTCCACGGTCACCTTCGGGTCCACCGCCGGGGCGGAATAGCACCCCAGGTCCACGAGCACGCGGTCGGTGTGCGCGAAGCGGCGCGTGGCGGTCGGCGGGGGATCGGCGTTCGCCTGAATGCTCTTGAAGGCGAACGGCGAGTGCGCGACGTAGAAGCGCGGCGTGGCGAGCACCAGCGGGGCGGCCGCCAGGTTGGGGATCGTCAGCGGCTGGGTCCATTCGTCCAGCGTGGTGCCGTCCTTGGCGAGCGCCGTGACGTGCAGACCCGCGGAGGCCGGATCGAGGTCGAAGGCGGCCACGTCGCCCTTCTCGAGCGTGCGCGCGGCGGCGATCGCCTGGCCGCCCTCGCCCGCGACGGGCTCGATGCGGACCGCGGCGGCCTGCCGGTCGGTGCCCGTCAGCAACGGCTCCCAGGCGACGGTCAGGTGCGTGCGACCGGGCGCGCCGAGCGACCAGCCCAGCCACACGTTCACCAGACGCATGGCGCGCGTCTCCGAGAGGCTGGAGATGGCGCCGGTCAGCCCCGGGTCCATCGGACGGGCGGCCGCCGCCTGCGCCGCCGCGATCTCGGCGGCCGACGGCGCCCAGTAGCCGCGCCGCGCCACCACGTGCAGGCCCCGCCGGGCCACCTTCACCTCGATGCGGTGGAACTTGCCGTCGTTGAAGTCCCGCGCGGGCACGTAGCCGAGCAGGTAGTAGGCGCTCGCGTCGGCCACGACGTCGTCGAGCCCGTTCGCGAGATTGTTGGTGTTGACGATGGCCCGGCCGCCGGTTTCATGTGCGAGGCGGTACGGCACGTCGTCGCCGCCGAAGGGCGTCATGCCCAGCCCGCGAGGGTCCATCGTGTTGATGGTGACGTTGCCCCGGTTGGCGGCGCGGATCACGCGCTCGACGTCCTGGTTCAGGTCGCTCATGGTGCCGATGTGGGGGCCCTGGCTCACGAAGATGACCGTCTTGCGGCCTTCCTTGAGGCTGCCGAGGTAGGTCACGAGCGCCTCGAGCGCCGAGAGCGAGACCTGCGCGCGGATACGTGCGACGTCGCCGGATCGGAGCTGCGCCTCCTCGGCCGGGCTCTTGACGGGGAAGATCTGGCCCTGCCGGCCTTCCCAGGTCCGGATGGCCGCCACGAGCTCCGGGCGCGACCGCGTGAACTCGAGGTCGCTCAGCGAGGTGAGCGGTTCCATCAGCGCGACGACGTCGGTCGGCCCGAGCGAGTTGATGAAGTGGACGAGCGCGTCGCGCATCGGGATCGTGATCGCCGGATGCCGATCGACGTGGTAGTCGTCGAAGAGGATCGCGAACGCCCGCACGTCCTCGCGCGCGGCCGCGCGCTCGCCGGCGGCGCGGTCCCGGATCCGGAGCGACGAGTGATCGTCCGGCCGCGGCTGGCCGTCGAGGCGCAGGAACTGGAACGTGTCGATCTTCTGCGGGACGCCGTCCTCGGTGAGCGTGAAGTCCGACGCCTGCAGACCGCTGACGGGGAGGTCCTTCGAGCCGACGACCGACACGTCCACGCGCACGGCGTTCACGCCCGTGCGGAACACCGGCGGCGCCGGCTGCTGGGTCTGCTGCTGCGGGGGCGGCTGCTGGGTCTGCTGCTGCGGGTCCTGCGGCGTTTGGCCCGGCGGCGTCCCGATGCCGGCGGCGTGCGGCGCGACCGTGCCCGCCACCGCGACGGCGGCCACAATCAGGAAACGGCCCACGCCAGCCGCGCCTCCGCGCGTCGATTTGCCCATACCAGCATCGTAGCCCAACCAGCGGGCAGCGGTCAGCGGTCAGTGGTCAGGGGTCAGGGAGAGCATCCGGTCACGACTGCGGCGTGATAGCGTAGCAGGCTCTACCTGACCGCTGACCCCTGACCCCCTGACCCGCTGGCGTCACGCCAGCCGCCGGCCGTCGGCGTCGAAGTGGTGGATCCGTGCCGGGTCGATGGCCACGGCGGCCTCGCCGCCCTCGCGTGCGAGCGGCGCGTCGGCCGGCACGAGCGCCTTGAGCTCGACCGGGGGCGCGGTGCCGCGCGCCTGCCGCAGCGTGAGGACGACCTGGGCGCCGAGGGGCTCGCGGAGCACGACGGCGAAGCGGAGCGGCGCGCCGGCCTCGATCCGGACGTGCTCGGGCCGGATCCCCACCGTCGGCGCGTCGACGCCGAGCGCCGCGCCGGGCAGCAGGTTCATGCGCGGGCTGCCGATGAAGCCGGCGACGTAGGTCGTGTCGGGCCGGCCGTACACGTCGGCCGGCGTGCCGACCTGCTCGAGGCGGCCGCCGCGCATGACGGCCAGCCGCGAGGCGAGCGTCATCGCCTCGATCTGGTCGTGGGTCACGTAGAGCACGGTGGCGCCGAGCTGCGAGAAGAGCGCCTTCAGCTCGGCGCGGGCCTGCTCGCGCAGGAGCGCGTCGAGGTTCGACAGGGGTTCGTCGAGCAGGAAGATGGCGGGCCGGCGCACCAGGGCGCGGGCGAGCGCCACCCGCTGGCGCTCGCCGCCCGAGAGCGCGCGCGGCCGCCGGCCGAGCAGCGGCGTGAGGCCGAGCCGCGCGGCCGCTTCCCCGACGCGCTCGCGCACCTCGCCGGCGGGCCGCCGCCGGAGCCGCAGCGGCGCCGCGATGTTCTCGGCGACGGTCATGTGCGGGTACAGCGCGTAGCTCTGGAACACCATCGCGACGTCGCGGCGGGCGGGCTCCCGGTCGGTCACGCGCGCGCCGGCGAGGAACACGTCGCCCGCGTCGGGCCGCTCGAGGCCGGCCACCAGCCGGAGCAGCGTGGACTTGCCGCAGCCCGACGGGCCGAGCACCGTGACGATCTCGCCCGCCTCGACGGCCAGCGACACGCCGCCCACGGCGTCGGTCTTCCCGTCGTAGCTCTTGCGCAGGCCGCGCAGCTCGAGATGGGGCATGGCGGTCACTTGACGGCGCCGGCCGTGAGGCCGCTCACGATCCACCGCTGGAACGCCAGCACCGCCACGACGACGGGCAGCGTCGTCATCACGACGGCGGCCGAAATCTGGCCCCAGGGGATCTCGTACATGCTCACGCCGGTCAGCATGGCGACGCCGACCGGCACGGTGCGCAGCGCGTCGCGCGAGAGGAACGTCAGCGCGATGACGAACTCGTTCCACGAGAAGATGAACGTCAGGATCGCCGTCGCGCCGAGCGCGGGCCCCGCGAGCGGGAGCGCGACGCGCGTGAGGTACTGCAGGCGCGAGAAGCCGTCCACGCGCGCCGCGTCCTCCAGCTCGCGCGGCAGCTGGCGGAAGGCCGCCGCGAGCATCCACGTCGCGAACGGCAGGTTCAGCGCCGCGTGGACGACGGCGAGGCCGGCGAGCGAGTTGGTGAGGCGGAGCGTCCGGCCGACGGTGAAGAGCGGGACGAGCAGCACGGCGGGCGGCCACAGCGCGAAGAAGAGCAGGCCCGTCTCGCAGGCGGCCGCCAGGCGCCGGCCCATCCGCGCCAGCACCGCCGCGGCGGGCGCCGCCGCGGCGAGCGCGAGCGCGGTCGACAGCAGGCCGACGACGACGCTGTTCGCCAGGTAGCGCGCGAAGGGGCGCTGCCGGAAGACGTCGGCGTAGCTCTCGAGCGACAGCGCGCGCGGCAGGAGCGACGGCGCCAGCACGTCGGCCGGCGGCCGGAGCGAGGTGACCACCGACCAGAGGAAGGGCGCGAGGCTGGCGAGCGCGAGCACGGCGAGCGCGGCGCCGAGCGCGATCCGGCCCCGCCGCGTCACGCCCCGCCCTCCACGGCGCGCCCGCGCGCGAACAGCCCGATCGCGCCCGCGGCGGCGAGCAGGGCCGCCGCCACCAGCGTGGTGAGCGCGGCGCCGTAGCCAGGCCGCACGTAGCGGAAGACCACGTCGTAGATGTAGAGCGCCACGGTCCGCGTGGCGTCCGCCGGGCCGCCGCCCGTCATGACCCAGACCAGGTCGAACACGCCCACGGCCTGGATGAGGCGGAAGGTGAGCGCGAGCGCGATCGCCGGCCGCAGGAGCGGCAGCGTGATCCAGAAGAAGCGGCGGACGCGGCCCGCGCCGTCGAGGCTCATCGCCTCGTGCAGCTCGCGCGGCACGGCCTGCAGGCCCGCCAGCAGGATCAGCGTGACGAACGGCGTGGCCTTCCATACGTCGGCCGCCACCACGGTCCAGAACGCGAGGTCGGGGCGGCCCAGCCACGCCACGGGGTGATCGGTCAGCCCGGCGAGCACCAGCAGGCGGCCCGCCACGCCGTGCGTGTCGTTGAAGATCCAGCGCCACGAGAGCGCCATGACGGCGGCCGGCAGCGTCCACGGCAGGAGGGCGATCGCGCGCAGCGTGCCTTTCAGGCGCCACGCCGCGTCGAGCGCCAGCGCCGAGAGCAGCCCCAGCGCCATCTCGAGCGCGACCGACACGACGGCGAACGTCGCCGTCACCGCCGCCGCCTGGCGGAGCCGGGGGTCGGCCAGGGCCTCGGCGTAGTGCCCCGCGCCCTGCCAGACGGTGACCGCGAGCGGCGCGCCCAGGATGCCCCCGAGCAGGACCGCGGCGGGCAGCAGGAAGAGCGTGCGGCTGGTCATCGCTCCCCGACGATCGCGCGGATCTCGGAGGCCGCCGCGTGGACCGCGGCCGCCGGCGTCTCGCGGCCGACGAGCGCCGCGCTGACGTGCCGCTGGATCGCGGCCGAGATCTCCGCGTAGCGCGGGTGGACCGGGCGCGGCCGCGCGGCGAGCAGGACCGGCAGCAGCGCCTTGTAGTAAGGGCTTTCGGCGAGGATGTCGGGGTCGTCGAACAGCGCGCGCCGCGTCGGGATGCGGCCGTTCCTGAAATGCAGGATCTTCTGCCCGGCGGCCGAGGTGGCGAACGCGATGAACCGCCACGCCTCGTCGGCGTGCGGCGTGGACGCCGCGATGCCGAAGCCCCAGCCGCCCAGCGTGGCGGCGCTCTCCGCGCCCGGCGCGTGCGGCATGGGCGCGATGCCCACCTTGCCCGCCACCGGCGAGCCGGGCTTCTGGAGCAGCGTCCAGGCGTACGGCCAGTTGCGCATGAACACGGCGCGCCCTTCCTGGAACGCCTGGCGCGCGTCCTCCTCCTGGTACGCCGTCACGGCGCGCGGCGCGATCGTGCCGACGAGGCCCGTCAGCCACTCGAGCGCGCGCTCGGCGGCGGGCGAGTCGAGCGCCACCTTGCCGTCGGCGTCGATCACGCGTCCGCCGTAGCCCCACAGCACCTCGAGGAACGTCGTGACGAGCCCCTCGTACTGGAGACCCTCGAACACGAAGCCCCAGCGCTCGGGCGGGTGCTGCGCCACGCGCGCCATGCGCACCAGGTCGTCGAAGGTGTGCGGCGGGCCGGGCACGAGGTCGGTGCGGTAGTAGAGCATGCCCGCGTCGGTCTGCATGGGCACGCGGTACAGGTGGCCCTGCCAGGTGGAGCCGGTGATGTCGGCCGGCAGGAACTCGGCGCGCGCCGACGCCGGCATCCGCGTGTCGAGCGGGCGCAGCCAGCCGCGGGCGGCGAACTTCGGCACCCACGGCACGTCCATGTAGACCAGAATCGTACCCGGCGTCGCCGGAGAGGAACGCCGCCGCGTACATCTCCTCACGCGTGTCGGTGCTGGGCGGCCCCTCGACCAGATCGACGCGGATGCCGGGGTTCTCGGCCTCGAAGCGGTCGATGATCGCGTGCCAGCCGCCGCCGACGTCGGGCGCTTCCAGGAACCGGATGACGATGGGGCTCGCCGGTCTCCCGCCGCCGCAGGCGGCGAGCAGCACGAGCAGGAGCGGGAAGGCGCGTCGGCACATGGCTTGTTCCGGCACCTTAGCCAGCCCGCGCCGGCGCTGTCAAACGGCGGCGCCCCGCAGCAGGGCCGGCCACCGGGGCCGGCCAGGCCGCGCACGGCGCGGCCCGCGAGGGAGCGGCGCGGGGCGATGGGGTCCCCGCAAGCGACCGAGCCGGGGTCCGGGGCGGAGCCCCGGTCTTAAGGACGCGGCGCGATCAGGTCGAAGTGCAGCAGGCGATCGGGCAGCCTGCCCTCGGCGACCACCTCGCGGTTGCGCTGCTCCCAGTACGCCAGGAGGTCGGCCGCGCGGTCGAACCAGCGGTCGTCGCCGAACGCGCTGACGGCGCGAAAGCGGGGATAGAGCGCGAAGAGGTCGTCGGCCACCGCGCGCGGGTCGTGGCCGCCGAGGTCCTGGAGGCACCGCGGGTTGAACTCGACGAGCAGCGCCGGGCGGTGCCGCGCGACGAGCGTCCGGAAGCCCTCGATCGCCTCGGGCTCGTGCCCCTCGATGTCGATCTTCACGAAGTCGAGCCGCGGCAGCCACGACAGCCAGTCGTCGAGCACCACCGCCTGCGCGTAGAGCCGGCCGCCCTCGCCCGGCTGGATCGCCGGCACGACGTTCGTGTTCGACAGGCCGCCGGTGAGCGACAGGAGCGCGGACCGGTTCGAGGCCGCGCACGGCAGCACGCGGACGTTCGAGAAGCCGTTCAGGGCGAGACCCGCGTAGAGCATCCGCAGGTTCTCGGGGCCCGGCTCGACGGCAATCACGAGACCGCGGTCCTTCACGATCGTCGCCGCCTGGAACGCGATGCACCCCACGTTGGCGCCGATGTCCACGAACACGTCGCCCTCGCGCGCGTACTCCGCGACGAGCGCCCGGACGTGCGGCTCGTAGTCGCGGAGCGCGAGAATGGCCTGCCCGAAGTCGGTGTCGCGCTTCTGGATGCACACCTGGTAGCCGCCGAGATCGACCGGCGTCGGGCTCCATTCGTCCTCGAGCCGCGCCTGGTGCTCCTCGGAGTTCTCGAAGGCGCGGATGAGGCGATCGAGCGACACGCCGCCCTTGATGAGGCGCTTGTAGTGCTCGAAGCCGTCCGGGTTCGGGTCCCGCTTCAGGATGAGGCGATAGGCGAAGAAGATGTCGTCCTCGGTGGGACGATCGTCCCACGGAGGGCGGGGAGGCGCGGCGCGCCGGAAGAACGGCATAGGTGCGTCATTGTACCTGGAGAGCCGCCGCCGCGCGCGACGGGCGCCCGGCGCGCGATAGAATTGGAGCCGGTGCCCGCCTCTCCCGCATTCCCGTCGCTCGCCGAGGTCGAGGCGCGCGTGCGCGCCGCCGTCGCCACGGGCCTGCCCGGGATCGACGCGCAGCTCTGCATGGCGCCGCGGCCGCGGCCGGGCTGGCACCGGACCGACTTCCCGGACGGCACGCGCCGCGCCGCCGGCCTGGTGCTGCTGTTTCCCGGGGCGCGCGGCGTGTCGCTCGTTCTCACCGTGCGGTCCCACGCGCTGCCCACGCACCCGGGCCAGGTCTCCCTGCCGGGCGGCGCCGTCGAGGAGGGCGAGACGCTCGACGCGGCGGCGCTGCGCGAGGCGCACGAGGAGATCGCGCTCGACCCGCGCGGGGTCCGCGTCGTGGCGCCGCTCACGCCGCTGCACATCCCCGTCAGCGGGTTCGCCCTGCACCCGATCGTCGCGGCGGCCGACGCGCGGCCGCCGCTGCGCGCGGCCGACGCGGAGGTGGCCCGCATCCTCGAGAGTTCCGCTGGCCGACCTCGCCACCCCGGCCTCGATCCGGCGCACCGTGATGGTGCGCGACGGCCGCGAGTTCGACGTGCCGTCGTTCGACGTGGAGGGAGAGCGCGTCTGGGGCGCCACCGCCATGGTGCTGGCGGAGCTGTTGTGGGTGATGGGGTGCGCGCCCGACCCGTGGCGCGAGGGGTGACGCTCCGGTCAGCGCCGGATGGTCCGGATCACGTCGCGAAGCGTCGCGCGGACGTCGCTTCCCTGGAGCGGCTTCTGCAGCAGGCCGACGGCGCCCACCTCCCGCCCGCGCTTCCAGTTCGACGGGTCCTGCAGGCCGCTCATCAGCACGACGGGGATGTGCCGCGTCTCCGGGTCCTTCTTGATCCGCTCGCAGACCTCGAACCCGGAGGGCGGCGGAATCAGGATGTCGAGCAGCACGGCGTCGGGGCGGAACTCCGCCACCGCGGCCAGCGCCGCCTCGCCGGTCTGGGCCGTGACGACCGTGTGCCCGTCGGCCTCGAGCCAACGGCGCACCAGGTTGACGTTGGCCACCTGGTCGTCGACGACGAGAATCGTGGCGGGCTTGGGGGCGGTCGAATCCATAGGGCGGCACCCTGTCGTTCACTCCGGCGCCGGAAGCACCCCATCATACGACGAAACGCCGAGCTGGCGCCCGCCCTTCTGTGCGGGCCGCGGTCGCGCCGGCCACGGCCCCGGCCGCCCGCGCGGGCCCGGCGCGGCCCGCATGCTAGGATCACACTCGGACACCGCCCACCTCGGTCCCGCAGAGCCGCATGACGAACGTCGACCTGGGTATCCGCCTCGAGGACAAGAACCGCTGGGAGCGCCGGGCGCCGCTCACGCCGGCGCACGTGCAGGAGCTGGTGCGCGAGCACGGCCTGAGGGTCGTCGTCCAGCCGTCGGCGCAGCGCGTCTACGCCGACGACGAGTACCGCGCGGCCGGGGCGGTGGTCGACCCCGACCTGTCGGCGTGCCGCGTGATTCTCGGGGTCAAGGAGGTGCCGCCCGAGGATCTGATACCGGGGAAGGCGTACCTCTTCTTCTCGCACACCATCAAGGGGCAGACCTACAACATGGGCCTGCTGCGGGCCGCCCTGACGCGCGGGGTCACGCTCATCGACTACGAGCCGATCCTCGACCGCCACGGCCGGCGCCTGATCTTCTTCGGTCGCCACGCCGGCTACGCGGGCATGATCGACGCGCTGTGGGCGCTCGGCCAGCGCATGCTCGCCGACGGCTTCGAGACCTCCTTCGCCGCCGTGCAGCCGGCGCTCGCCTGGGGCAGCGTCGAGGCGGCGTCGGACTTCCTCGCGCACGACGTGGCGCGGCGCATCCGGGAGCGGGGCCTGCACCCGGAGCTCTATCCGCTCGTGGTGGGCTTCACCGGCGGCGGCAACGTGTCGCAGGGCGCGCAGGAGATCTTCGACCGCCTGCCGGTCGTCGAGATCAACCCCGACGAGCTCCCCGCGCTGGCGGACGACCGCGCGACGTCGCGCCGCGCGGTCTACAAGGTGGTGTTCCGCCGCGACGACCGCGTGGACTTCGCCCGGCATCTCCCGTACCTCACGATGCTCGTCAACGGCATCTACTGGGAGCCGCACGAGCCGCGGCTGGTGACGCGCGAGGACATCCGGGCCCTGTGGGCGCCGGGCCCGCCGCGGCTGCGCGTGATCGCGGACATCACCTGCGACATCGAGGGGTCGATCGAGGCGACCGTGCGGGCGACGACGCCGGACGATCCCGTGTTCGTGTACGACCCCGACACCGGCGCGGCCACGCCCGGCGTGCACGGCCGCGGGCCGGTCGTGCTGGCGGTCGACAACCTGCCCGCCGAGATTCCGCGCGACGCGTCGGAGAAGTTCGGCGACTCGCTGTTTCCGTTCGTCAGCCGCCTCGTGGCGGCCGACTATGACGTGCCCTTCGAGCTGCTGTCGCTGCCGGCGGCGGTCGTCGGCGCCGTGGTGACCCACGGCGGCGAGCTGGCGCCGCGGTACCGGTACCTCGAGGACGCACTGCGAAAGGCCGGCGTATGAAACGTGTCCTGGTGCTCGGCGCCGGGCTCGTCGTCAAGCCGCTGCTCGACGACCTGCTCGCGCTGCCCGACGTCGAGCTGCACCTCGCGACGCTCAACATCGAGCGCGCGAGCGTGCTGCTGGCGGGCCAGCCGCGCGCGGTCGCCCTGGAGATCAACGCCGACGACCAGCCGCGGGTGGCGGCGGAGGTGGAGGCGGCGAAGGTGGTGGTGAGCCTGCTGCCGGCGGACCAGCACGTGAAGATCGCCGAGGCGTGCCTCCACCACCGCGTGCCGCTCGTCACGACGTCTGTACGTGTCGGACGGGATGCGCGCGCTCGACGCCGAAGCGCGCGCGCGGGGCGTGCTCCTGCTCAACGAATGCGGGTTCGACCCCGGCTTCGACCACATGACGGCGGTGCAGACCATCCGCCGCCTGCGGCGCGAGGGCGCGCAGGTCGTGTCGTTCGCGTCCTACGGCGGCGCCATCCCGGCGCCGGAGGCCAACACCAATCCCTGGGGCTACAAGTTCACGTGGAGCCCGCGCGGCGTCGTGGTGGCCGCGCGCAACCCGGTCCGCTACCTCGAGGCCGGCCGCATCGTCGAGAAGACGTTCCCGGATCTGTTTCGCCATCCACGGCGGATCGGCGTGCCCGGCGTCGGGATGCTCGAGGCGTACCCGAACCGGGACTGCCTGCGGTACCTGGACGCGTACGAGCTCGAGGGCGTCCGCGACATGTTCCGGGGCTCGCTGCGCTACCGCGGCTGGTGCGACACCTGGCGCGCGCTGTTCGACCTGGGCCTGCTGGATCTGACGCCGCGGCACTGGTGCGGCCTGACCTACGCGCAGTTCCTCGATCGTCATCTGGGAGCGGCGGACGGGCGCCCGCTCGTCGAGCGGCTGGCCGCGCGCATCGGCTGCGGCGTGGACGACGAGCTGGTGGCGCGGCTCGAGTGGCTGGGGCTGCTCTCGGACCGGCCGCTGCCGCCCGAGTGCACGAGCTCGCTCGACGTGATGACCGCGCGGCTCGAGCGCATGCTGCGCTACCGGCCCGGCGAGCGCGACATGGCCGTGATGGAGCACCACTTCGTGGTGGCGCGCCCCGACGGCCTGTTGCGCAAGGTCGTCTCGCGCATGGTGCTCGCCGGCCGCGCGGGCGACGACTCGGCGCTCGCGCGCACGGTGAGCTTCCCGGCGGCGCTGGCGGTCCGGCAGATCCTCGACGGCGCCGTCACGCTGACCGGCGTGCAGATCCCGGTGGACCCACAGCTGACGCTGCCGATCCTGATCGGGCTGCAGCGCCGCGGCCTCCACGTGCACGAGCACGAGGAGGACGTGGACCTGCCGGGGCAGTGAGGACGGCCTACGGACTTACGGCTCAGGTGGCACAGGTCGCAGACCTGTGCCACGGACGGCAGTGTGGGGGCCGGCTTCAGCCGGCCCTCTCGAGGAGACACCCCATGCGCGCATCGACGGCCTGGACGATCCTGCTGGCCGCGGCGGTCGTGACGACCTGCTCGAAGGGCGAGGTGGCGGCGCCGCCGGCGCCGGCCGCGGCGGCGGTGCCGGGGCTGACGGCGTTCGTGGGGGCCACGCTCATCGACGGCACGGGCGCGGACCCCGTGGCCGATGCCGCGCTGGTCGTGCGCGACGGGAAGATCGTGGCGGCCGGTCCCGCGTCGAGCGTGGCGGTGCCCGCCGGCGCCGCGCGCGTCGACGTGACCGGGCGGACGATCATGCCGGGCATCGTCAACGCGCACGGCCACGTGGGGGCGACCGTGGGCCTGGAGAACGGCCCCTCGCTCTACAGCGAGGCGAACGTCCGGCGCCAGCTCGGCGTCTACGCGCGCGACGGCGTCACGACCGTGATGAGCCTGGGCGACGACCAGGAGGCGGGCTTCCGGATCCGGGACGAGCAGAACGTGCCCACGCTCGACCGCGCGCGCCTCTACGTGGCCGGCCCGGTCATTGTCTCCGGGACGCCCGAGCAGGCGCGGGCCGACGTCGACACGGTGGCCGACCTCAACCCGGACTTCATCAAGATCCGCGTGGACGACAACCTCGGCACGACGAAGAAGATGACGCCGGCGGTGTACCAGGCCGTGATCGACCAGGCGCACCGGCGCCGCCTGCGCGTGGCGGTGCACGTCTTCTACCTCGCCGACGCCAAGGCGGTGCTGCGGGACGGCGCCGACTACATCGCGCACAGCGTGCGGGACCGCGACGTCGACCAGGCGTTCATCGGCCTGATGCAGGCGCGGAACCTCTGCCTGAGCCCGACGCTCACGCGCGAGGTGTCCGCGTTCGTCTACGGCGCGCGCCCGGCGTTCTTCGACGATCCGTTCTTCACGCGCGAGGCCGACCCCGCGGTGGTGACGGCGCTCGAGGATCCCGCGCGCCAGGCGTCGGTGCGCGGCAGCCGCGCGGCGCGGCTCTACGAGAAGGGGCTCGCCGTCGCGCGGCGGAACGCGAAGGCGCTGCACGACGCCGGCGTGCGCCTCGCCTTCGGCACCGACTCGGGCATGCCCGGCCGATTCCCCGGCTACTTCGAGCACCTCGAGCTGCAGGAGCTCGTCACGGCCGGCCTCACCCCCATGCAGGCGATCGTGTCGGCGACGCGCGACGCCTCGGCCTGCCTCGGTCTCGGCGACGAGCTGGGCACGCTCAGGCCCGGCCTCGACGCGGACTTCCTCGTGCTCGGGCGCAACCCGCTCGACGACATCGCCAACACGAAGTCGATCGAGTCGGTGTGGATCGCGGGCAACCGCGTGCCCGGCAGGTAACGCGTGTCACGCCGCACGGTCGTGGGCCTCGCGCGCTTCGTGGTTCCCATCCGTGGGCACGCGATAGAATGCGCAGACGTCGTCAACCCCAGGAGCCCCTCATGATCCGCGTGCTGGCCGTCGCTGCGCTCGTGTCCGCGGTCCTCGTGCCGTCCGTCGTCGCCGGGCAGGCGCCGTATCCGACGAAGTTCACCCCCGCGCTGGCCGCGGAACCGGCCGTGGAGGATGCGCTGGCCTACGTCGACGAGAAGTTCGACGATCAGGTGACCGAGTGGATCGCGATCACCGAGATCCCCGCCAAGTCCACGCACGAGCAGCAGCGCGCGGCCTACGTGCGCACGCAGCTCGCGGCGCTGGGACTCGAGGTCTCGGTGGACTCGGCCGGCAACGTGACCGCGCGCCGCCGCGGCACGGGCGAAGGCCCTGCCGTCGTCTTCGCCGCGCACATGGACACCGTGCATCCGATGGACACCGACCTGCACGTGACCCGCGAGGACGGGAAGCTGCACGCGCCGGGCGTCTTCGACAACAGCGCGTCGGTCGCGAACATGCTGCAGGCGGCCCGCGCGCTCGACGCCGCGAGGGTTCGGACGAAGGGCGACGTGTACTTCGTCGCGACCGTGCAGGAGGAGCTCGGGATCGAGGGCATGGACAAGTGGCTCGACGAGCACCCTGGCGTGCCCGACATGGTGGTGGCGCTCGACGGCGGGCTGGGTCCGGTGGACTACGGCGCGCTGGGCATCTACTGGTCGCGCATGACGTTCAGCGGAGAGGGCGCCCACACGCTCGACTCGCGCGGCCGGCCGCACCCGGCGCGCGCGGCCGCGCGCGCCATCCTCGACCTCTACACCATCCCGCTGCCCGGCCCGAACGCCCCCGTGGGCGCCGTCTACAACGTCGGCATGATCGAGGGCGGCAAGGTCGTCAACGCCATCCCCCAGCAGGTCTGGTTCACGGTGGATCTGCGCACGGTGGATCCCGACCTGCTGAAGCAACTCGACGCGGCCATCGTGGAGAAGTGCGAGGCGGCCGCCAGGACGGAAGGCGTGCGGTTCGAGCGGACCTACATCCAGCGCTCCGAGGCCGGCGGCCGCCCCGACCAGCTCGCGGACCGGCGCCGTCACCCTCTCGTGCAGACGGCCGTGGACGTGCTGACCTACCTCGGCGTGGACCTGCCGAAGGGCCGCGAGGCGCTGCCCACCGGCTCCACCGACTCGAACGCCGCCGTCGTCCGCGGCATTCCCTCGATCTCTGTGGGCCGCTCCTACGGCGGCAACCAGCACACTCTCACCGAGTGGGCCGACATCGACAGCGCGAAGATCGGCACCAAGCAGATCGTGCTGCTCGCCGCCGCGCTCGCGGAGCTCGCGCCGGCGCGGTGACGACGGGACGTCCGTCACGCCCCCTCACGCGTGCACGGACGTGCGGCACGTGGCCTTCGTGGTCCGATCGTCCCCCGCCTACTTCAGCACGGTCATCGTCTCGCCGGCGAGCAGCACCTTCTGGTAGGCGTAGAGGCCCGGGGCGCCGCCGGTGTGCAGGAAGAGGACGTTCTCGCCCTTCTTGAAGTGCCCCTGCTTGACGAGCGCGAGGAGCCCCGCCATCGCCTTGCCCGTGTAGACCGGGTCGAGCAGGATGCCCTCGGTCCGGGCGAGCAGGCGGACGGCGTCCACCATCTCCGGCGAGGGCAGCGAGTAGCCGGGCCCCACCCAGTCGCCGAGCGCCACGATCGCCTCGCGCGGGATCCCGCCGGGGATGCCGAGCATTGCCGCCGTCTCCTGCGCCAGCGTGTGGACGTTGCCCTCCTGCTCGGCGCGCGGCCGCCGCACGTTGATGCCCGTCAGCGGGACCTGGCTGTTGTTGCCGACCAGGCCGTTGATGAGGCCGGCGTGCGTGCCCGCGCTGCCGCTCGCGCACACGACGTGGTCGAGCCGCAGGCCCATCTTGAAGGTCTGCGCCAGGATCTCCTCGGCGCACGCCACGTAGCCGAGCGCGCCGATCGGGTTCGATCCGCCGCCCGGGATCACGTACGCCTTCCGGCCGAGCGCCGCGACCTCACGGGCCATCACCTCCATCTCCCCCGCCAGGTCGGCGCCGAGCTTCACCACCCTGACGGCCTCCACGCCGAGCAGCCGGAAGAGGAAGTTGTTGCCGCTCGCGTCGGGGTCGAAGCTGTCGGCCACGCGCTCCTCGATGAGCAGCCGGCACTTCATGCCCTCCTTCACCGCGGCCGCCAGCGTGAGCCGGCAGTGGTTCGACTGCACGGCGCCGCAGGTGATGAGCGTGTCGCACCCCTGGGCCAGCGCGTCGGCCACCAGGAACTCGAGCTTGCGGGTCTTGTTGCCGCCGGCGGACAGACCGAGCAGGTCGTCGCGCTTGATGTAGAGATCCGGGCCGCCGAGCGCCTTCGTCAGGTGCTCGAGCTTCTCGATCGGGGTGACACCCTGCGTGTAGCGGCGGCGCGGAAAACGGGCCAGGTGCATGAGAGCCTCTCTGAATGTCGAATGTCGAATGTCGAATGTTGAATGTTGAATGTTCGAATACGCCTGCGGCTGACGGCTTACGGCTCACGTGGCGTCACGCCGTCGCGCCGGGCGAGCGCGCGATCGTGGACCCGCGCGAGGACGGCCAGCCCGGCGAGGCCGCCGAGCGTGTCCGCCAGCATGTCCTTCTGGGCGTCCCACACGTCGCCCTGCGATCCGAGATAGGCCGCGCCGACGCCGGGCGACGCGCCCGCGGCGATCCACCACTCGGTGATCTCGTAGAAGCCGGCGAGCGCCAGCACGGCGACCACCGCCAGCACGCTGGCGGCCCGGCCGCGGCCCACGCCGGCGAAGCGCACGATCAGCTCCCGGAACGGCACGAACAGCAGGAAGCCGACGGCGAAATGGGCGAAGCGGTCGTAGTGGTTGCGCTCGAAGCCGAGCGGTCCCCTCAGCCAGTCGAACAGCGGCACCCGCTCGTGCGTGAAGTGCGCGCCGACGAGCAGCACGATCGCCTCGAGCAGCATCAGCCGGTAGGCGAGCGGCGTGAAGCGATACCACCGGGCCGTCGCCACGAGCAGCACGGCGCCGCCGAGCGGCGTGGCGAGCTCGAGCAGGTAGTCGGCCCGGTCGTACGGCGCCACGGCGCTCCACGCGGTCACGGCCGCGAAGATCGCGAGCAGCGCGAGGGGCTCCCGGCGCGACGGCGAGGTGGGGGTGGGCATGCGGCGCTCGTGCCGGCGTCCGGCGCTCACCGGCGGCGCCCGGCGTCTTCCGGCGATCGGCCAAGTATAGCCGAGCCGCGCGCCGTTCGCCGGCCGCACGCCGCCGTTGGCCGGTCGATCCCGCGGCCGGCGGAACCGGCGCGGACGCGGGCCGTAATGGCTGGTAGACTGTCGGAGTTTCCGCCAGCCAGACGGCCGGAGGGCCGATGATCGAGGTCCAGCACCTGCGCAAGCTGTACGGCGAGCTCGTCGCCGTCGACGACGCGAGCTTCCACGCCGAGCCGGGCGCCATCTTCGGGCTGCTCGGCCCCAACGGCGCCGGCAAGTCCACCACCATCGGCTGCCTCTCCGGCCTGCTCAGGCCGAGCGGCGGCACGGTGCGCGTCCTCGGCCACGACGTCGTGCGCGAGGGGAAGGCCGCGCGCGCGGCGCTCGGCATCGTGCCCCAGGACCTCGCGCTCTACGACGAGCTCTCCGCGGTCGAGAACCTGCGCTTCTGGGGCGCGGCCTACGGCCTGGGCGGCGTCGCGCTGAAGCGCCGCGTCGCCGAGGTGCTCGAGCTGGCGGGCCTGGCCGACCGCGCCGCCGAGCCGGTCAAGCGCTACAGCGGCGGCATGAAACGGCGGCTCAACTTCGCCTGCGGCGTCGTGCACCGGCCCCGCGTGCTGCTGCTCGACGAGCCCACTGTCGGCGTCGACCCGCAGAGCCGCGTGCGCCTGCTCGAGCTCGTGCGCGAGCAGGCGGCGGCCGGCACGTGCGTGCTCTACACGACCCACTACATGGAGGAGGCGCAGGCGCTCTGCGACCGCCTCGCCATCGTCGATCACGGCAAGGTCATCGCGCTCGGCACGCTCGAGGAGCTGCGCGCCATGATGGGCGCCCGCGACCTGCTGCGCCTCGCCGGCACGTTCGACCCGCCGGCGGCCGCGGCCGCGCTCGAGGGCATCGACCACGTCGAGATCGTCACCGCCGAGCCCGGGGTGCTGATCGTGGCGGTCGAGGGCGCCTCGCGGAAGCTGCCGGCGATCTTCACGGCGCTCGCCGCCGCCGGCGCCGAGGTGCGCGAGACGACGCTCTCGCAGCCGAGCCTCGAGTCGCTGTTCATCAAGCTCACCGGCCGGGAGCTGCGGGAGTAGCCGTGCGGTTCCTCCTGCAGTGCGCCCTGAAGGACGTGCGCCGGCGCCTGGCCGACCCGATGTCGCTCGCCATCTGGCTGGGCATTCCGCTGATGCTCGGCGGCTTGATGAGCGTGCTCGCCGCCGGCGGCGGCGCCGTGCCGAAGGCGCACGTGCTGCTCGTCGACCAGGACCAGTCCTTCCTGAGCGGCCTGATCGCCAACGCCGGCGGGGAAGGGCGCGCGGACTTCCTCGACATCGAGCGCGTGGACACCGAGGCCGAGGGCCGCCGGCGCATCGACGCCGGCGACGCGTCCGCCCTGCTCGTCGTGCCGAAGGGCTTCGCCGCGGCCGTGATCGACGGCACGCCCGTCACCCTGCGCCTCGTGAAGAACCCGTCCGAGCGCATCCTGCCCAGCATCGTGCAGACCGCGTGCGAGATGCTGGTCGAGGTCGCCTTCTACGCGCAGCGCCTGCTCGGAGAGCCGCTCCGGCAGCTGCGCGGGCAGCGCGTGGACGAGCGGCGCCAGTCCTCGGACGCCGCGGTCGCCGCGGCCGCCACCTCGATCAACGACCGGCTCCGCCGCATGGGCAAGTGGATGAACCCGCCGGCGCTGAAGGTGGCCACCGTCAACGACGCGCCGGCGGCGCGCGACTCGAACTTCGCCCTCCTGTTCCTGCCGGGGATGGTCTTCATGGCCGTGCTCTTCATCGCCCAGGGCATGGCCGACGACGTGTGGGACGAGAAGGCGCTGGGCACGCTCGGCCGCGCCGTCAGCCTGCCGCACGACCTGAGGCTGTTCCTCGGCGGCAAGCTCCTCGCCACGAGCCTCGTGATGGCCGCCGTCGCGCTCGTGGGCGTCGGCGTGGCCACGGCGTTCTTCGCCGTGCCCCTCGCGCGCGCGCCGCTGGCCCTGGCCTGGTGCGTGTTCACCGGCGCCGGCCTCTACTGCTTCTTCCAGCTGCTGCAGTTCGCCGGCGCCACGCGCACCGGCGCCCACATGCTGTCCACCATGGTGGTGTTTCCGGCCATGATGCTCGGCGGGTCGTTCTTCCCCTTCGAGGCGATGCCCGGGTGGATGGCCGCCATCGGCCGGTGGCTGCCCAACGGGCAGGCGGTCGCGCGGCTGAAGGACCTGCTCGCCGGCACCGCCGACCCGCGCGCCCTCGCGATCGCCGGCGTGGCGATCGGGGTCCCCGCGATCGCCGCGTTCCTGCTCTCCGCGCGGCTGATGCGCGGGCGCTTCGCGGGGGAGGCCTGAGATGCGGCCGCTCTGGTTCGTCGCCCGCACCGAGATCGCGCACCAGCTGCGCCGGCGCGAGACCCTGATGTGGGTCTTCGTGATGCCGGTCATCTTCTTCTACTTCATCGGGACCGTGAGCGGCGGCATGTCGATCGAGCCCGGCTCGCGGCACGACCGCCTCGCGCTCCGCGCCCCCGCCGACGGCGGCTTCCTGGTCGACGAGATCGTCCGCCGCCTCGAGGCGCAGCAGTTCGTCGTCGAGCGGCCGGCCACCGACGAGGCGTTCGAGCGGTACACGCGGCGGCTCACCATCCCGGCGCCGCCGGACGGGAAGACGTTCACCGCGGCGGCGCTCGCCGGCGAGCCGCAGACGCTGGACTACCGGAGCCGCGCCGAAGGGCCCGGCGCGGACTACGAACGCATCCGCATCGGGCGCGCGGTCTACTCGCTGCTCGCCGACATCATCGTGGCGGGCCAGGGCGAGACGACGCCCGACGCGGCCGCCGTGCGCGCGGTCGCCACGGCGCCGCAGCCGGTCCGCCTCGAGGTGGCGTCGGCCGGGCGGCGCCTCGAGCCGCCGAGCGGCTACGCGCAGACGATTCCCGGCACCATGGTCATGTTCACCATGCTCGTGCTGCTCACCGGCGGCGCGATCAGCCTCGTCGTCGAGCGCGAGCAGGGGCTGCTGCGCCGGCTGGCGTCCACGCCCATCACGCGCGGGACGGTGGTGGCGGGGAAGTGGGTCGGCAAGCTGCTGCTCGGGCTGGTCCAGATCGGGTTCGCGATGATCGCCGGCACCGTCCTCTTCCACATGGACTGGGGCGGGTCCGTGCCGATGGTGCTCGTCGTGCTGTTCGGCTGGGCGGCGTTCTGCGCGTCGCTCGGATTCCTGCTGGGCAACCTGGCGCGCACCCCCGCGCAGATGGCCGGCGGCGGCGTGCTCACGACGCTGGTGCTGGCGGCGCTCGGCGGCTGCTGGTGGCCCATCGAGATCACGCCCTCGTGGATGCAGCACCTCGCGCTCGCCCTGCCGACCGGCTGGACCATGGACGCCCTGCACAAGTTGATCAGCTTCGGCGACGGACCGTGGTCGGTCCTGCCGCACCTCGTGGCCATCCTGGTCGCCGCTGCCGTGCTCGGCGCGGCGAGCGTGAGGACGTTCAGGTATCAATAGGCGACGGGGCTCGGGGCCGCGCGGCGCCGCCATGGTACGATGTCTCCGTGTACCTGCTCTACCAGCTGCTCGACCTCTACTCGCTCATCGTCTTTGTGGCGGTGATCGCCTCCTGGATGCAGCTCTCCCCGTACAACCCCATCGGCCGCGTCGTCTACGGCCTGACCGAGCCCCTGCTGCTGCCGATCCGCCGCGTGCTGCCGCCGGTGGGCGGCCTGGACTTCTCGCCGCTCGTGCTGCTGCTGCTCGTGCAGCTCGTCAAGCGGATGCTGTTCTTCTGAGGGGCCGTGCGCGGGGCGCGTCCGGGCGCGGCGGCGGGTGTGATCCGGCGAACTCCTAATGTTTTAGTTGACATATTCCAGGGGCCGAGGATACGCTGGGTGAGCTCCTAAAAAATTAGGAGAACGCGGGGATCCCAGGGAGACGACGCGTGGCGCGCAAGAAATCAGTGGCGTTGACCGACGGCGAGCTGCGGCTCATGCAGATCCTCTGGGACCAGGAGCGGGCGACGGTGAGCGAGGTGGTGGACCGCCTCGATGGCCCGCGCAAGCCGGCCTACAACACGGTTCTCACGCTCCTCCGGATCCTGGAGCGGAAGGGCTACGTGCGGCACGAGAAGGCAGGACGGGCCTTCGTCTTCGTCCCCCTCATCGATCGCAACCTGGCACGGCGGCGGGCGGTCTCGCACCTGCTCAGCCGCTTCTTCGACAACTCGGCCGAGCTGCTCGTGCTGAACCTGCTCGACCACGACGACCTGGACCGCGAGAAGCTGCGCACGCTGCGCGCGCTCGTCTCGCTGGATCAGTAGGGAGCACGGCCATGGCTTCGTTCCTCGGGTGGCTGTGGCAAGGCCTCGCGCTGACGGCAGGCGTCGCGGTGGCGTTGCGGCTCGCGCGCCCGATCGAGGCGGCCACCCGGTACGCGCTGTGGTGGATTACGCTGGCGGCAGTGGTGCTGCTGCCGGCGGCCGGCGCGCTGGCGCGCGCGGGCGCCGCTGCGGCCGCTCCGCTGGCGCCGGGCGCCGCGACGGCCGCCGGGCCCGTCGCGACGATCCTGCCGGTGGCGCTGCCCGCGCCCGCCGACTGGGCCGTTGCCATCGCCCTCGGCGCGTGGCTGGGGTTCGTGCTGCTCGGCCTCCTGCAGGTGGCGCGCGGCGTGCGGCACGTCCACGCGCTCAAGCGGTCGGCGTCGCCGCTCGCGGCCGGGCGGGCCGGCCGGCTGCGGCTGTGGGCGGAGGCGCGCGCGGCGGGCGGCCGCGAGGCGACGCTCTGCGAGTCGGACGCGGTCGCCGTGCCGGCGGCGCTCGGGCTCGGCCGCGCTATGATTGTGGTGCCCCGCGCGATCGTCGATCGCCTGACAGACGACGACCTCGACCAGATCGTGCTGCACGAGTACGCGCACCTCCGGCGGCGTGACGACTGGACCCGCCTGGCCCAGGCGCTCGTGCGCGCCGTCGTCGGCTTCCATCCCGCGGTACTGTGGATTGACGGGCGGCTCGACCTCGAGCGCGAGGCGGCGTGCGACGACTTCGTGGTGCGGCGGACCGGCGCGCCGAGGCGCTACGCCGCCTGCCTCACGCACGCGGCCGAGATCGCCTACGACGCCGGCGCGGTGGGCGACCCCGCGCTCGCGCCGGGCGCGGCCGGCTCGACGCGCGATCTGGCCGCGCGGGTCGTGCGGCTGCTCGACGGCCGCTCGCGCGTCCGCCGTCTCGGCCTGTCGCTGGCCGCGCTGACGGCCGGCCTCGCGGCGCTTGGCGCGGGCGTGACGCTTTGCGTGCAGGCCGCGCCGCTCGTGGCCGTCGCGGCCCCGGTGGCCGTCGAACTGCCGCCGCCGCCGCCGGCCGCGGTGCCGGAGCGCGTGGCGCCCGTGGCCGCCGCGGACGCGCGGGTGGCGGCGCCGCGAGCCGCGGTGGAACCGCGCCGCGGACGCCGTGCGCCGGCGGCCGCGGCCCTCGTGCGGCCGGATGTCGTCGCGGCGGCGGACGCGCCGTTCCAGATGCCGGGCGCGCGCGTGCCGTCTCCGCCCACGCCTGCGGCGCCGGCCTCGCTCCCCGGCCCGCTCACCGCCGTGCCGCTGGCCGCGCGCCTCGAGGCGCCGCCGGCCGTGGCGTCCGTTCCGGTCGGCGTTGCGCCGGCCGGCAACCCGTGGGTCGCCGTCGGCGACGCCGGCGGCGCCGTGGGCGCCGGCGTGAAGAAGGCGGGCGTCGCCACGGCAGGATTCTTTACCCGCCTCGGCCGATCGATCGCCGGAGCGTTCTAG
The DNA here is from genome assembly GCA_963812185.1 of uncultured Acidobacteriota bacterium. Taxonomy (GTDB): domain Bacteria; phylum Acidobacteriota; class Vicinamibacteria; order Vicinamibacterales; family JAHECP01; genus JAHECP01. The sequence continues at coordinate 1,435,826 of CAWEUE010000003.1, read as the reverse complement.
GACGGCCCGACGGACGTCCTTACTTTCTCTCGACTCGTTCAGGAGGCCCCTTGCGCGTGCACCTCGTCAATCCCAGTCACGTCTCGTTCGGCATCGCCGTGATCACGCCTCGGTGGCTCTACGTGCTGGCGGCGGCGACGCCGGCGTCGTGGGGCGATCCGATCCTCACCGACGAGACCCTCGAGCCGCTCGACCCGGCCACGATCGGCCCGGGAGACGTCGTCGGGATCGGCATCCACACCGGCAACGCGCTGCGGGGCTATGAGGTCGGGCGCCTCGCCCGCGAGCGGGGCGCCTGGGTCGTCTACGGCGGCATCCACGCGACGCTGTACCCCGACGAGGCCCACGAGATCGGCGGCGCGCACGCGGTCGTGAAGGGCGACGGCGACGTCGTCTGGGCCCAGGTCGTCCGCGATTGCGTCGAGGGCAAGCCCGGCCGGGTCTACGACGCGGGCCGCGTCGACTCGGGCGAGTTCCTGCGCGCGCGCTGGGACCTGCTGCCGCGCGAGCGCTACATGTGGGCGTCGGTGCAGACCGTGCGCGGGTGCCCGAAGCACTGCTCGTTCTGCTCGGTGTGGCGCACCGACGGGCAGGAGCCGCGCCAGCGCGGCGTGGACGCGGTCGTCGAGGAGGTCGTGCAGCTCCGGCGCATGGGCTTCCGCTTCATCGCGCTCGCCGACGACAACTTCTACCCGGTGACCCTGGACGACCTCGCCAAGGCCGAGCGCCGGCAGGACAAGACGCGGCTCCGCGAGCTCGAGGCGCTGCGGGCCGAGCGGTTCGAGCTGATGACCCGGCTGGCGAAGCTGCCGAAAGACATGGTGTTCTTCACGCAGATCACCATGGAGGCCGCCGAGGACCCGGCGTTCCTCCAGGCGATGTCGGGCGCGCGCATCCTCGGCGCGCTGGTCGGCGTCGAGTCGGTCACGCCCGAGGGGTTGAAGGACGTCTACAAGGGCTTCAACCGATCGGGTGAGGACCTGGTCGCGCAGCTGCGCGCGTTCCGCCAGCACGGGGTCCACGTGCTCGGCTCGTTCATCTTCGGCCTGCCGAGTGACGACCTGGCGACCTTCGAGGCGACCGAGGCGCTCGCCGAGCGCGCCGACATCACCTTCGCGCAGTTCGTGATGCTCACGCCGTTTCCCGGCACGCTCGATTTCCAGAAGTGGGAGTCGGACAAGGCGCGGGAGGGTGTCAACGTCGGCGGCGTGCCGGTGACCCGGCACTGGCTCATCCCCCAGGAGAACCGGCCGAAGGTCTACGTGCCGCACCCGGTGATGTCGTCCGACGAGATCCGGCAGCGCACGCAGGGCGTGTGGGACAGCTTCTACAGCCTGAGGAAGATCTGGGCGCGATCGCGGGTGGTGCGCTCGATGAAGGCGCGCCTCGCCTTCGTGCTCATCTCGAAGCTCTACCGGCAGATGTATGCGAACACCGGCATCGCGACCGACTCGGCGCGCGTGGCGCGCTCGACACGGTGGGCGAGGCTGCTGGCCAAGCCTTGCCAACGCCTGTTCGCGGCGGCGCCCATGCCGGGCCTCGAGGTTCCCGGCGCCTGACGCCCATACCCGTCGCGCGCTGGCGAGGGCGCCGTCGGCGCAGGAAGACATCCTAATTCGTTAGGAGACGCTCGCGCTCCCGGATATGGTTCCCATGCGCACCCGACCACTCGTTGGTGCGGCCTTGCTCGTGGCCCTGACCGCCACGCCCAACGCCGGCGACGCGCCGGCGCCCGGGCCCCCCGGCCCCAGCGGGCCCGGCGAGCCACCCGTCGTCATGACGCGTCACTACCGGATGTCCGGGCACATCCGCCCGCTCCTCTTCTGGATCTCCCGCGACGACGTGGGCGACGGCCGGATCGTGTGGCGGCAGGGGTCGGATGGCACCAAAGGATGGAACTTCGTGCTCGGCACGGACCCGGCGCGCGCGCCGCGCGGTCTGAACCGCTGGGGCTACATCGACGAGGAGGAGGAGGGGCGTTCCGGCCAGTTGCTCGCCGTGATGTCGAAATCCAAAGAGGACACGCTGGGCGAGGTGCGCGCGGGCGACGACCGCGAGGCGGTCGCCGGCCTGTTCGAAGCGATTCGCGCGACGGTGGAGGGCGGCGAGTCGCGGGCGCAGATCTCGAACGTGGGCACGCCCACGGCGCTCACCATCCACGACGTCGACGCGCTCGTCGAGCGCGTGCGCATCGGCCTCGAGGACGCGACGTTCAAGGTCACGCCGATCGGCCCGGACGTGCGTCCGGGCTTCCTCGGCGCCGTTGCGGAGCTGGTCGACGGCAGCGTGGCGCAGTGGCGCAGCGGCCGCCCGCCCGTCTCCGACGGGCCGGGCGCCGTCGTGCGCTATGTGTTCGGCGCGAAGCTCTGCGAGATCCGGCTGGCCTCGCAGCAGCGCCTCAAGGAGTTCCGCGACGGCGACCGCGAGTACCGGGACCTGGTGCGCGCCCGCTTCGACATCCTGACGCTCGCGACCGGGGATCGCACGAACTTCGAGCTGGTCTACGGTCTGGACGGCGACCTCGCCGGCGTGCCCGTGCAGATCATCTACTCGCCCAAGTGGTGGCTGAAGGTCGTCCTGCACCTGCAGAACTAGGCGCGACGCTGCGCCCGAGCTCGCGTACGCCAACCACCCTCGCGGCCTTTCGTGCTCGATCCGTCCGTGCGCCGGACGCGGGGTTGACCGCGTGCGGTCCGGGCGCGAATAATCGGCGGCGCCGACCGGGTTCCGCCCGGCGGAGGAGGTGCCGATGTCGCGCTCGAGGCTCGCCCTGTCCGTCCTCGCCGCCGTCCTGCTCGCGATGGCCGGGCCGTCGGCCCAGGCCCCGCCAGCCTACGATCTCCTGATCCGCAACGCCCGCATCGTGGACGGCACGGGCAGCCCGTGGTACCGCGGCGCGGTCGCCGTCCGCGGCGACACCATCGTGGCCGTCGGGCCGCTGGTCGACGGGCCCGCGGCGCGGGTCATCGACGCGCGCGGCCTGGTCGTCTCGCCCGGCTTCATCGACATCCACACGCACGCGCGCCGCGGCATCTTCGACGTGCCCACGGCCGACAACTACGTGCGCCAGGGCGTGACGACGCTCTTCGAGGGGCAGGACGGGAGCTCGCCCCTGCCGATCCGCGACTTCCTGGCGAAGGTCGCCGCGCGCACGATCACCCCGAACTTCGCGACGTTCGTCGGGCAGGGCTCCGTGCGCGAGCAGGTGATCGGCCTCGAGGACCGCCGCGCGACGCCGGACGAGATCGCGCGGATGCAGGCGATCGTGCGGGAGGCCATGCGGGACGGCGCCTTCGGCTTGAGCACGGGCCTCTTCTACGTGCCGGGCGCCTTCACGCCGACCGAGGAGGTCGTCGCGCTCGCCAAGGTCGCCGGCGAGATGGGCGGCATCCACATCTCGCACATGCGCGACGAGGCGTCGAAGGTCGTCGAGAGCGTCGCCGAGACGATCCGCATCGGCGAGGAGGGCGGCCTGCCCACGCAGGTGACGCACCACAAGATCATCGGCGCGGCGTACTGGGGCCGGAGCGTCGACACGCTGCGCCTCGTGGCCGAGGCGCGCGCGCGCGGCGTGGACGCCACGATCGACCAGTACCCCTACACGGCCTCCAGCACCAGCGTCGAGGCGGCGCTCTGGCCCAAGTGGGCCCAGGAGGGCGGGCGCCAGGCGGTGCTCGCGCGCCTGAAGGACCCGGCCACCCGCGCGAAGATCCGCGCCGAGAGCGCGGCCATCATCCGCGACGAGCGCGGCGGCGGCGACGCCAGCAAGGTGCAGCTGGCGCGCTGCGACTGGGATCCGTCGCTGGCCGGCAAGACGCTCGCCGACGTCGTCCGGCTGCGCGGCGGCGAGCCGACGCTCGAGAACGCCGCCAGCGCGGCCATCTGGATCGTGGAGCAGGGCGGCTGCCAGGGCATCTTCCACGCGATCGGCGAGGAGGACCTCGAGCGCATTCTCGCCTACCCGGGGACGATGATCGCGTCGGACGGCGAGGTGCCGATCTTCGGCAAGGCCTCGCCCCACCCGCGCAGTTACGGCACGTTCGTGCGCGTGCTCGGCGTCTACGTGCGCGAGAAGCACGTCATCACGCTCGAGGACGCGGTGCGCAAGATGACGTCCTTCCCGGCCCAGCGCGCGGGCCTTGCTCGATCGCGGCGTCCTCCGGCCCGGCATGAAGGCCGACCTCGCCGTGTTCGACCCGGCGACCGTCAAGGACATGGCGACCTACGAGAAGCCGCACCAGTACGCGGTCGGCGTCGCGTACGTGATCGTGAACGGCCAGATGGCGTTCGAGGGCGGGACGATGACCGACGCGCGGCCCGGGCGCGTGCTCTACGGGCCGGCGCGAAAGGACTGACCGCCGAGACTCAAGACTCAAAACTCAAAACTACAGGATCTCGTTCACTCTCTTCATCACCGCGAAGGCGTCGGCGACGTAGACGACGTCCGCCTTGCCGCGGGCCCAGCCGCAGTTGGCGTCGAGGTTCACGGCGCGCCGCTCGTTGACGAAGCGCCAGCCGACCACGTGCGGCTCCTCGCCGTGGCAGCAGGTCGCCAGCCCCTTCGGGTGCCGGGGCGTCGATCCGGTCTGGCCGACCTGGTTGAGGTGGGTCATGAACCGGAGCACGGTCTGGCCCTCGCCGCTCTGATCCACGAGCGACTTGCTGCCGCCGAGCGAGGCCTTCGTCCGGTCGAGGAACCCCAGGATGAGCGACTCGGCGTCGGCCGGGTGCGTCTGTCCGTCGGCTTGCTTCTTCGTCCAGCCGGCGCCGGCCACGAAGAGCAGCGGCGCGTCGGGCCGGATGGTCTGCGCGTCGGCGGGCGGCGCCTGGATGCCGGCGACCGTGGTGCGGATCTGCCCGTCGGCGAGCGCCACCGGCACGGCCTCGACGGTCACGTCGGCGGGCGCGCCGGACCACGCGGGGTGGCAGCCCGGGTCGACGCCGATCACCCAGGGCCGCTCGGCGCGCGTCAGCACGGCCTCCAGGCGCTGCCGGTAGTACCAGCGTGTCGCCGCGATCTGGCCGCCCTCGACCGCGAGGCCGGTGACGTGCGTGTCCACGCGGCCGCCCAGCCGGTGGGCGACGCCGGCGAGCACCCGCGCCCAGCGCGAGGTGCCCGTCGCGAGCACGATCGTCGCGCCGGCGGCGCGCGCCAGGGCCTCGGCGGCCGCCGCGTCGCTGGCGTAGCGCGGCGCGGCGAACGCGGCGCCCTCGACGGCGAGGACGCGCGCCGCGCCCGCGCCGCCGGCCGCGCGCGCCGCCGCCTTCACGTCGGCGCCGACCAGCCCCAGCGCGAGCGGCGCGCCCAGCGCGTCCCCGAGCGCCACCGCGGCGCTCAGGCCTTCCAGGGTCGCCTTCGACAGCGTCCCGTCGTCTTCGGTGTGGGCGAGGAAGAGCAGTGATTCTGACATGGGCTTACGGCTCACGGCTGACGGCTCACGGAAAGAAAGCGTAGCGCACACCTTCAGGTGTGCGCCGCCGCGCACGGCTGAAGCCGTGCGCTACGAACGAATCGCCCGGCGCCTACCCCTTGATCCACTCGACGATTTCCCTGGCGATGTCGTCCACCGTCATGTCCTTCACGACGCGCGTCTCGCGCGTCTGCTTCGGCAGGCTGACGCGCGCGAAGGTCGCGCCGGCGCCGATCGCGGCGGGCTTCGCCTTCTGCAGCGCGGGCATGATGGCGCGCATGTTGGCCATGCCGATCTGCGGGTTGTTGGGCGGCTCGCCCAGGCGCCCGGTGGCCCAGCCGAAGAGGGCGGGCGGCCCGGCCACGGTCGAAACCTGGTGGCGTCCGCCCTCGATCCGCTCGAGCACGCGCAGCGCGCCGCCGTCCTCGACCGTCAGGGCGTCGACGCCCTGGAACTGATCGGTCATGCCCAGCCGCTCGCCCACGATCTGCATCGCGGCGCCGGCGCCGCGCGAGGCCGACTCCCAGCCGCCGAAGACCAGCAGGCGCGCGCGGTCGAGGCCCGGGATCGCCTCGATGGCGTCGGCCAGCGCGCCGGCCACGGCCGCCGCGTCGGTGAACCCGCCGGCCGGGCCGTCGATCGCCACCAGCTCGAACGGCGCCTTCTGGGCGACGGTCATCATCACCTGCTGCAGCTTCGCCTTCGGGCCGAGGCTGACCAGCCACACCTTGCTGTCCGCGACCTGGCGCGCCAGGTGCGCCGCCTCGTACAGCGCGTGCGACGCCCACGGGTCGAGCACCGCCGGCAGCATCATCTCGTTCTTCAACGCCGGCCCCTGCGGTCCCTGGACCGGCTCCAACGTCTGCAGCGGGTCCGGCACCAGGCTGCCGCAGACGACGATGTGATAGGGCAAGGAGGCCTCCATGCTCATTGCCGATTGGCGATTGCCGATTGCCGATGGAAGACCATCAGATCACGCGGGCTTCGCTGGCCACGGCCGGCCGAAGGCCGGCGCAGCCTGACACAACGCTCTTCAATTGGCAATGGGCAATCATCAATCGGCAATTCGCTAGTTCTCCGTCGAGTGCAGCCCTCCCGCGCCCGCGCGGAACTGCAGGTTCGTGCGGGGCGGGTCCTCCGCCGCGGGCTGCGTGCAGTTCCACTGGCACGCGCCGCAGTGGATGCACTTCTCGCGGTCGAAGACGGGCAGGTCGCCCTCGCCGCGCGTGAGGGCCTGTCCGGAGCACATCTCCACGCACAGCTTCTCACGGCAGTCGCGGCAGAGCGCGGGGTCCAGGAAGATCACGTGGTCGGCGAAGCCCGGGGCGGCCTGGACCTTGCCGCCCATGAGCAGCGCGTCCTGGTGCGACACGAGCAGCTGTCCGTCGAACGGGATCTTCGGCCACCCGAGCCGGCTCATCACGGCGTCGTGCAGCCCGGCGCCGAAGGTGGCCGCCTCGCGGCGCATCTTCTCGACCTCGTCCGCGGGGATGCGCCCGCCGGCGTACTCCTCGAGCGTGCGCACGCGCGCCTGGACCGGCGGCGTGCGTCCGGGCCACGCGATGCGCCCGCGCGTCAGGCCGGCGAGCGCCATGCCGACGAGGCCGGTGACCACGCCGCGGTGGAAGCCGTTCCGCGCGCGCTCGGCCACGCGGGACTCGCGCTCCACCCAGCTCGCGCGCCGGCGCGCCACGTAGGTCCGCTCCAGGTTCTCGCGCGTGAGCGGCGCGCCCGCGTCCAGCAGCTCGAGCACGCCCTCGGCGAGCTGCACGCCCGTCGTCCAGGCCTCGTCCACGCCCGAGCCGGTGAGCACGTTCGTGCTGCCCGAGCCCTCGCCGATGCGCGCGTAGCCGTCGCCGACCAGGTGCGGCTCGCCCTGCCGTCCCGATTCCTGCAGCGACTTCGCGCCCCACGACCGCATGCGTCCGCCCTGCAGGTGCCGCCAGAGGTACGGATGGAGCATCCAGTGCTGCAGGTAGCGGTAGGCGGTGCGGACCGGGCTGTCGAACCACGACGGCACGAAGATGCCGAGCGACGCCATGCGCTCGGCGCCCACGTAGAGGAAGCCGAAGATCTCGGGCTCGGGATACCCCAGCGTGTGGACGACGGTGCCGGGCTCGAGCGCGCACGTCTCGGGCAGGTCGACGACCATCTTCATGCCGACCGCCCAATCGCGCTTCGCGCGCCGTCCGGGCATGCCGAAGACCTCGTCCAGCTGCCGGCCGACGACGCCGACCGGGCCGTCGCCGACGACCGTGAGCGCGGCGCGGACGTCCATGCCGGGCATGTACCCGGCCGCCGGCGCGCCGTCGCGCTCCGTGCCCTGATCGACGAGGCGCACGCCCGCGACGCCGCCGCCCTCGACGAGCGCCTGCGCGACAGGCGACGCGGGCCAGATCTGGACGGCGCCCGTCGCGAGCACCTGCGACCCGACCCACTGGGAGAACTGGCCGAGCGAGAGCAGGAGCCCGCCGTCCTTGCGCAGGAAGTCGGGCACGTAGGGCAGCTCGATGGCGTCGTGCCGGAGCGGGAGCAGGCCCCGCCCGGTCCGCAGCATCGCGTCGGCGGCGCGCAGCGCGGCCGACCGGCGGCTGGCGCCGACCGGGTCCAGCAGATAGGCCACCTTCTCGTGCCGCACCGCGGCGGCCATCGGAATCTGCGCGGGGTCGAGGTCGGGAAACGACGCGCGGATGCCGCGCGCCCGCGTCACCACGCCCGAGACGCCCGCGCCGATGTCGTCGGCGCGCTCGAAGCAGATGACCTGCAGCGGCATGCCCGGCGCCACGCGGCTCTCGCCGGCGGGCGTGCCGGCGCGCGCGGCGAGGCCGCGGCCCAGCGTGGTGAGGAACCCGCCCGTCGCCGGCCCGAAGCCGACGCAGACGATGTCCACGTCGAGAGACTCGCGATTGGGGCTCATTACACCGGGTAGCCGAGCGCCTCGGGGATCATCACCTTCGTGAGGTTCTCGGCGGCGCGGTCCTTCGCGAGCCGCGCCCCGGTGAGGCAGCCGTCCATCTTGGCGCGCATGCGCAGGAACGGCTCGAGCCCGTCGGTCCGGGCACACGGCCCCGCCTTGGCGGGGTGCGAGCCGTCGGCCTCGATCACGTCGCCGAGCGCGCGCGCCGTGCCCGCGATGCCGGGGATGAACTCCTCGAGCGCCTCGAGCTCGTCGGCCTGGTGGCAGGTGCGGCAGCCGTCCTCGTCCCACGCCGGGTGCCGGCGGTAGCCGAACACCAGCTCGGCGCATGATGCGGCCCACCTCGCCGGCGGCGCGCGCCGCCTGCACGTGGCAGAGGTCGGTGAGGAAGCCCACGAGGCCCGGCAGCGCGTCGGCCACGGCGGGGTCGGCCGCGCCCTTTTCGGCGAGCTCGAGCACGTCGAGCACCTGGTAGCGCGCCGCGAGCAGCCAGCAGAGCGCGTCGGCCAGCGGGAAGGTGACGCCCTGCCGCGCCCCCTGGTACAGCTTGCTGCCGTCGGCGTCGGTCGTCCGTCTGCAGGTAGTTCGAGCGTCCACAGCCACAGCTGCATGGCCGAGGCGAGCGTGCAGGCGCCCGTGCCCGGATGCCGGTCGGCGATGCGCCGCATCTCCGCGATCCACTGGCGGAACTGCGCCAGGAACAGCTCGTGGGTCATGGTGACCGACAGCTGGCGCCGCTGCACGGCCTCGGGGCCCTCGTAGGTGGCCTCGAGCTGCGCGTCCATCCACTTGTGGCCGAGGAAGCCCGGGCAGTCCTCGGTGATGCCGTAGCCGCCCATCAGGCTGACCGCCTCGCGCATCATGGTGGCGCCGTGGCCGGTGTTCCAGAGCTTGCAGGCGGGGCAGAGCACGTTGGCGACCGAGTCGAGCAGGACGAAGCGGACGAGCTCGTTGGCCTCGAGCTCGGCGATGCGCGCCTCGTCGCGCGCCGCGCCCGGACGCCGCGTCAGCTTCAGGTACTCGAGCGCGTCGCGGTTCACGTCGACCAGCGCCTTGAGCTGCGCGCGGCCGCTCAGGCCCTTCTCGGCGAAGTAGGCGTCCTTCTGGCGCTCGAGCGGGTCGAGCTCGTCGAAGACGCGCGCGGCCGTGAAGCCGAGCGACGCGGAGGCCTCGCCCGCCGCCCACACGTCCACCAGGCGGTGCAGCGTGTCCTGGCGCTGCTGCAGACCGAGCTCGTAGCGCACCGAGCCGGGCGTCACCGAGTCGCCCCCGCGGAAGCGCCCGCGCTGGTAGCGGATGACCGGCTCGACGGCCGACAGCAGCTTCGCCGAGGTCATCAGGCCGACGGTCACGCGCGTGCGGCGGAAGACCGCCTCGATCATCTCGCAGTGGCTGTAGTTGGGAACGATGACGCCGTCCTTCACCGTGTAGCCGCCGATGATGCGGTCGGCCGGCACCGTCAGGCTGAAGGCCGGGTCGCGCGTCGAGGACAGCTGGTGGACGAGCTTGCGCGTCGGCACGCCGCGATCGAAGGTGCCCGGGTCGGTCTCCTCGAGGATCACCATGCAGGTGCCCTTGATCCGGTCGTCGGCCGACTCGACGGCGGCCGTCACGAAGTTGGCGAAGGCCATGTTCGTGATGAAGCGGCCGCGCTTGTCCACCTGCAGCCTGGGCGTTCCGCCCTCGGGCCACTCCGCGACGCGCACCTTGCCGCCCAGCAGGCCGGTCTCGACGCCGACGTAGGGAATCGGCTCGGTCAGGCAGAACGCGCCGCGCTTCAGCTCGCGCGTCTCGCCGGGCGCGGGCGGCACGGCCTGTCGCATGTAGTGGTCGCGCTGCGTCTTGGTGCCGCGCTCGTGGATCGGCTCGAGCGCGAGGACGCCCGCCAGGCTGCAGGTCGCCGCGCCGGCGTCGACCCACGCCAGCTCGAAGGCGACGAGCGCGAGCGCCAGGTTCTTGGGGCCGTCCAGATAACCGCCCAGCTCGGGGTCCACGAAGAGGGAGGTGAGGCCGCTCTCGTCGAACGCGGGGAGCAGGGCGCCCTTCTCCGGCGTCCAGTCGTGCGTGTTGCGCGCGCCGGCGGCGACCAGCCGCGCGACCGGCCCGCGCGCCACCCCGCGCGCCGCCTGCACGACCATCTGCAGGTCGTACCGGTCGGCTGAACCGCCACATGATCTGGCGGGCGGCATCGTCGGGCAGCGTGCGGAGCAGCTCCGCTGGAGACGTGATGGGCAGAGTGCGCATAGGAGGGACCTCGCAGTCGACGCGCAGATTTGCAATCACCGGGCCATGGAGTCACCCGGAGACCGGGCCTCGCAACAGCCCGAAAGCAGGCCGATTTCAGGGCCGATCCGGCGATGACGAAAATCCGTCATCACCCGCGTGCCGGATTGTCGGCACCGCGGCCGTTCGGCGGACGAAAGCTTCACCACGGCGGCGCGGAGTATTTCACCGCGGGCGGGCCGCTACGTGCGCTCGCCGGCCTCCAGGTGCTCGTCGATCAGCGACAGGTAGCTCTCTTCCTCCTGCGCGAAGTGCAGCTTCAGCACCGCGTGGAGGCCGTAGAGCACGCGCCGCAGCTCGCGGCGGTCGTCCGAGTCGGGGCCGGTCGCAGGGATTTCCTCCAACAGCCGTCCGAAGAGCCGCGTGAGGTGGGCGATCTCCTGGTGCGCGCGGCCCATCGTCGCCGTCGGGTCCTGGCCGCCGATGAGGTTCGCCACCACGGGGTAGACCGTGGCGTCCTCCTCGCGGTTGTGCGGCAGCAGTTCGCGGACAAGGAAGCCGTGGACCGCGTCGAGCGCGGCGCGCGCCTCGGGCGGCGCCATCTCTCCGAGGTGGTCCGCCACCCACCGGATGCGCCGCACGTCGTCGTGCATCTTCCGGTGCTCGTCGCGGAACTGGCGGCTGCGTTCGACGGCCGACGGGTCGGGCCGGCTCCGCGTTCCGCTGCGGCCGAGCGCGCGCAGCGCGTTGAGGATCACGGCGACGTCGATCACTTCCTGCACGAGCGCGCCCGCCACCGGCGGCAGCAGGCCGGCGGCGGCGAAGGCCATGCCCGCCGCCGAGAGCCCCATGCCGGCCAGGATGCTCTGCAGCGCGATCGCCCGCGCGCGCCGCGCGATCCGGACGCCGTCGGTCAGCTTGTCGAGCCGATCGACCACGAGGACGATGTCGGCGGCGTCGGACGAGGCGGTGGCGCCGCGGGCGCCCATGGCCACGCCGACGTCGGCCGTGGCGAGCGCCGCGGCGTCGTTGATGCCGTCGCCCACCATGACGGTGACGCCGCCGGTCTTCACGTCGGCGACCGCCTCGACCTTCTCCTCGGGCGAGCGCTCGGCGAGCACGCGGTCCACGCCCAGCGCCGCGCCGACCGTTTCGGCGAGGTCGACGTGATCGCCGGTGAGCATGATGATGCGCTTGAAGCCCGCCTGGCGGAGCGTGCGGAGCGTGAGCGGGGCGTCCGGCCGGACCGGGTCCTCGAGGATGACGGCGCCGGCCGGCCGTCCGTCGACCGACACGAACACCGCGATGGCGCCCTCGAGCAGCATGCGGCGGCGGATGCGCCGGACGAGCGGCGGGCGCTCGCCCTGGCCGATCACCCATTCGAGCTTGCCGATGCGCACCCGGAGGCCCTCGACGCGGCCCTCGATGCCGGCGCCGAGGCTCTCGGTCACCTCGGAGGGGAAGGTCAGCGGCAGGCCGCGTTCGCGGGCGGCGCGGATGATCGGCGGCGCGATGACGTGCGCCGAGGCCTGGTCGAGCGACGCGGCCAGGCGCAGCACGTCCTCGGGGCGCGCGTCGCCGAACGTCTCCACGTCGGTCACCACGGGCGTGCCGCTCGTGACCGTGCCCGTCTTGTCGAGCACGAGCTCGGTCGCGCGCGCCAGCGTCTCGAGCGCGCCGCCGCCCTTGACGATGATGCCGTACCGCGCGGCGCGGGAGATGCCCGACACGATGGCCACCGGCGCGGCGAGGATGAGCGGGCACGGCGTGGCCACGACGAGCACGGCCAGCGCGCGCACCGGGTCACCCGAGAACAGCCACGCCGCCGCGGCGGTCGCCAGCGTCAGCGGCAGGAACAGCAGGGCGTAGCGGTCGGCCAGGCGCTCGAGGGGGGCCTTGGCCGCCTGGGCCTGTTCGACGAGCCGGATGATGCCGGCGTAGGTGCTGTCGGCCGCCTTCGCCCGGGCGCGCAGCTCGAAGGGGGCCGCCGCCGCGTTGCGCACGCCGCTCTGCACGTCCTCCGCGTCGACGCGCTCGCGCGGGATGGACTCGCCGGTGAGCGCCGATTCGTCCAGCACCGCCGTGGGGCCGACCACCCGTCCGTCGACCGGCACGATCTCGCCGGGCTTGACCACCAGCCGGTCGCCAATCCGGACCTCGCCGACGTCGATCGTGGCCAGCGTGCCGTCGGGCCCCACGCGGTGCGCGGTGCGCGGCGCCCGCGCGACGAGCGCCGCCAGCTCCCGCCGCGCGCGCGCGGCGGCGAACGCCTCGAGCGCGGTCCCGCCCGACAGCATGAGCGCGATGACGGCGCCGGCCAGGTACTGGCCGAGCGCCAGCGCGCCGGCCATCGCCAGCAGCGCGATCAGGTCCACGCCCACGTTGCCCGTGGCGAGCGCGCGCAGCGTGGAGAGGGTGAGCGGCAGGAGCGCGACGACGGTCGTGGCGGCCCAGAGGTCGGCGGCCGCCCGCGGCGCGCCGAGCGCCGCCGCGACGAGGCCGCCGCCCAGGCCGATGACCGTCAGCGACAGCACCACGCGGGTGACGCGGTCGGCGGGCGCGCTCATGGACGTGAGTATACAGAGAATCCCGGGGCGCCAGCTGACGGTGCGGTATGATGCCGCCGTGACGCCGCGGCGGCGCACCCCGCACGAGGAGCAGCCACATGAGAGCGAGCCACACTGAAGGCGCGAGGGAGCGGCGCGGGGCATCGGGGTCCCCGCACGCGACCGAGCCGGGGTGTGGGGCGAAGCCCCACACTGGAGGATGGACGGGACGGGTGGCGGGCGGCGCGCTCGCCGGCGCGCTGCTGGCCGGCGCCGTCGGGATCGCGGGCGCGCAGGGGCCGCCGCCGCTCCGGTTCGAGATCACCGTGCCGGCTTCGGCGCGATCGGCGCCGGTCACCGGGCGGGTCTACGTGATGATCTCGCGGAGCGACGATCGGGAGCCGCGGCTCCAGATCGGCCGCACCGGCGTCCCGTTCTTCGGGCAGGACGTGGAGCGGCTCGCGCCCGGGCACGCCGCCGTCGTCGACGGCACAGCCGTCGGCTCGCCCGTCGACAGCCTGCGCGACCTGCCGGCCGGCGACTACTTCGTGCAGGGCTTCGTGAACGTGTACTCGGAGTTCCGCCGCGCCGACGGCCACGTGCTGTGGATGCACGACGACCAGTGGGAAGGGCAGCGCTGGACCCGCTCGCCCGGCAACCTGTACAGCGCCGTCCGGCGCGTCCACCTCGACCCGAAGGCCGGCGGCGTCGTCGCCCTCGTCGCGGACCAGGTGATCCCGCCCGTCGAGGTCCCGCCCGACACGCAGTACGTGAAGCGGTTCAAGTTCCAGAGCCCGCTGCTGACGAAGTTCTGGGGACGGCCCATCTACCTCGGCGCCACCGTGCTCCTGCCGCGCGGCTACGACACGTCCACGATGAGCTACCCGGTGAACTACGTGCAGGGGCACTTCAGCCTCGCCGCGCCGTACCGCTTCGACGGGAAGAACGAGTTCTCGCAGGCCTGGCTGAGCGACCGCTACCCGCGCATGATCGCCGTGACATGGCAGCACCCGACGCCGTACTTCGACGACTCCTACGCGGTGAACTCGGTGAACGTGGGCCCGTACGGCGACGCCGTCATGCAGGAGCTGATCCCGGAGATCGAGAAGCGGTTCCGCGCGATCCGCGAGCCCTGGGCGCGCGTGCTGTCCGGCGGCTCGACCGGCGGCTGGGAGGCCGCGGCGCTGCAGATCTTCCACCCCGACTTCTTCGGCGGCGCGTGGATCTACTGCCCCGACTCGGTCACCTTCAGCGACGTCGAGGGGATCGACATCTACCACGACCGGAACGCCTTCTACAAACAGTACGAGTGGCGCCGCGAGCCCACGATCAACAGCCGCTACGTGAACGGCCAGGCCGTCATGACCTCCGAGCAGCGCAACCGCTGGGAGCTCGCCAACGGCACGCGCGGCCGCTCCGGCGAGCAGCTCGACATCTGGTCGGCCGTCTTCGGCCCGATCGGCGAGGACGGCTACTTCGAGCCGCTCTTCGACAAGCGCACGGGCGTCGTCGACCCGTCGGTGGCCGAGTACCTGGAGGACGCACTACGACCTCCTGTACTACCTCCAGCAGAACTGGACGACGGTCGGCCCCAAGCTGGTCGACAAGCTGTTCTTCTACGCGGGCACGGCGGACACCTACTACCTGAACAACGCGACGCGGGCGCTCGAGGCGTGGATGAAGACCACCGAGCACCCGCACTACGAGGGGTATTTCCTCTACGGCGTGGACAAGCCGCACTGCTGGAGCGGGCCGGTGTCGAGCCAGGAGCGGCTCGTCGAGATGGCGCAGCACGTCATGCGCCACGCGCCGGACGGGCTGTCGACGCCGTGGTGGGACTACTAGGCCGGAGCTCACTCGAGTTGAGCTCACGCGAGTTGAGGACGTAGCGCAGGCCTTCAGGCCTGCGCGGCCCGCACTACGCAGGGCTAAAGCCCTGCGCGACGGGAACGGGCCGATGGCAACTCGAGTGAGCTCCAGGATTAGGGGCTACTGCTTCGTCATGTCCACGTTGACGAGCACGGTCTCGCCCATCGTCACCTGCGCGGTGACGCGCTTCTCGCCGTAATCGGGGTGCTTGAAGACGAACTCGCGCGTGCCGATCGTCACCGGCACGTTGGCGAGCGGCGTCTCGCCGAGCCGCTCGCCGTCCACGAACACCTCGGCCCAGGGCGCCGCGTTCAGGCTGACTCGCCCCTTGGGCTCATAGGAGAGCGCCTTCACCTGGCCAGGCTTCACGTCGACCGTCTCGGTCGCCTTGTACCGGAACGCGTCGTTCGAGAACTCGAGATGGTGCACGCCCGGCGCGACCATGATGCGGCCGTCAGAGGTCGTGCCGAGCAGCCGGCCGTCCTCGCGAATCTGCAGCTCCACCGGACAGAAGACCGCCAGCCACCCGGCGAAGATCGGCACGTCCAGCTTCGCGGTCTCGCCGCCCTGGATCTGGACCGTGCTGGTCACCGCGCCCGCCTTGCTCCGCACGACCACCGTGTGACGGCCCGCCGTCAGGTCGGGGACCGTCATCGGCGTCTCGCCGACGGCCTTCTGGTCGACGACGATCTGCGCGCCGGGCGGATCCGAGGTCACCTCGAGCGAGCCGGTCGCCACGACTCTCGCCCACTCGATCGTCCGCGTGACCTGCTCGTCCGGCGCGACCGACAGCGTGACCGTCTGCGAGAGCCCCTTGCGGCGCAGCTCCAGCGTGTGCGGGCCCGGCAGCAGCGTCAGCGTGACCGGCGTCGTGCCGCCCGGACGGCCGTCCACGTACACCTCGCTGTCGGGCGGGGTGGTCTCGAGGACGAGCGTGCCCGGATGCGTGCGCGGTGAGACCCACCGCGACCAGGCGAACCAGCCGCCCGCGGCGAGCGCCAGGATCGCGGCGGCGATGCCGAGCCACTTGACCGTGCCGCCGCGAGGCGCCCTCGCGGGCGCCTCCATGTAGTCGACCTCGGCCGTCTCCTCGAACGCCGGACGCGACGGCGCCGGGACGTGCACGTCGCCCAGCACGTGCGTCTCGACGGCCGACGGTCTGAGCGGGACGTGCGGCTCGGGGGCGACGTCCGGCGCCTCGGGCGGCGGGGGCGGGCGCACGGGCGTCGGCGGGGCCGAGGGCTCCGCGTCGGGCGCCCTCCAGTCGTCAACGCCCGTTTCGTCGCTCTGCAGGATGAGCGGCGACCGCTCGACCGGCTCCAGCGGTTCGGGCGCGAACAGCGAGTCGTTGGGCGTGGAGTCGATCAGCCGCGCGGGCGCGGGCGGCTCCGGCGTCGGCTCGATCAGCTCGGCCGCGGGCGCCGGCTCCGGCTCGATGAGAGGCGGCGGCGGCGCGGGACGCGCCGGCTCGGGTTCGATGAGCGGCGCCGGCGCCGCGGCGGGCTCGTCCGCGTGTCCGCCCTTGTGCCGTCGCCTGCGCTTCTTCTTGGACTTGCGCGCGGATTCCTCGACGGCCGGCTCGGCCTCCGTCTCGATCTCGGTCTCGGGCTCGGGTTCCTGCGCCGGCGGGGCCGCGGGCGCGGCGGCGACGGGTTCCGGCTCCGGCTCCGGCGCGGGCGTGGCGGCGACGGGCTCCGGCTCGGGCTCCGCGTCGGCGGGCTCGGGCTCCGCCACGGCCGCGACAGGCTCGGGTTCCGGCTCGGGCTCGGGCTCCGCCACGGCCGCGACAGGCTCGGGTTCCGGCTCGGGCTCGGGCTCGGGCTCGGACCCGGGCGCGGCCGCGACGGGTTCGGGTTCCGCTTCGGGCTCAGCGGCCGCCGGCTCTGGCTCTGGCTCGACGGCAACCGGTTCCGGCTCCGGTTCGGGCTCCGGCTCGGGTTCCGGTTCGACGTCGACCTCGGCGACGGGCTCGGGCTCGGGTTCCGGCTCGACGACCTCGATCGGCTCGGGCTCGGGTTCCTGCTCGGGCTCGGCGGCCGTGGCGGGTTCGGGCTCCGGCTCGGGTTCTGGCGGTGCGACCGCGACCGGCTCGGGCTCGAGTTCCGGCTCGAGTTCCGGCTCGGGCTCGACGCCGGCGGTCGGAACCGGCGCGGGCTCGGGCATCGGTTCCGGTTCCGGCTCGGGCTCCGGCTCCGGTTCCGGTTCCGGCTCGGGCGCCGTGACGGCGATCGGTTCGGGCTCCTCGGCGACCGGCGGTTCGGTCGCGCCCCCGGGCGCGGCGGGCGGTTGCCCGCCGCCGCCGAAAATCGGCTGGTCCTCCACGGCCGCGGGCTCCGAGCCGAAGAGCGATTCGATATCCGCGCTGAGCTGCGACACCTCGTCGGGCGCCGGCGCCGGCGGTTCGGCCGCGCGCGGCGTCTTGGCCTTCCGTTTCTTCTTCGAGGACGGCACGCCCGGCAGCTCGATCCCGAACTTGCCCAGATCCTGGAGGACGTCCTCCGACAGATCGATGACCGGCTGTTCCTCGCTCTCGTCGCCGGCGGCGTCGGTCTCCTCCTCGATGACGAGGTCGATCTCGTCGCCCTCCGCCGCGCCGGCCGCTCCGCTCTCGGCCTCCGCGCTCTCGGCCTCCGCGCTCTCGCCGTCCGGCGACGGCGCCTCTTCCGCTTCCGCGGCCCCGGCGCCCTCGACCTCGATCTCGACGTCCTCCTCGATCGTCTCGACGGCCGCCGCCGGCGGGGCCGCCGCGCGTTCCGGTTCCGCCGCCTCGGCGACCTGCTTGAGGAACGCCACCAGATCCTGCCGGCTGCCCTCGTAGCCCGGCTTCTTCGGCATCATGCTGGCGAGCGCGTCGCGCGCCTGCGCGGCGTTGTCGAACGGCGTCCGGCCGGGCAGCGGCAGCGCGAGGTCCAGCCAGGAGCCGAGCGCGCCGGCGAGCGCGTCGCCGCCGCGGATGCCCGCGATCTCGCGCACCTCGCCGAGCAGCGCCTCGATCCCGCCGGGGTACTCGTCGGGCTGGACGGGCCGCCCCAGCACGAGCGCGAGCAGCACCATGGCGACCTGCGCCACGTCGGAGCGGGCGTCGCACCGGGCGGGCACGGGCTCCTCGGGCATCGCCACGCCGAGCTCCTGCCAGAGCCGCGCGTGGCTGAACTGCAGCCGCTCGACGAACGCGCCGTACGCGTACTCGCCGAGGACGAGGCGACCTCGCGGCGTGAGGATCACGCGGCCGAGGCTGAGCGCGCCGTGCGCGGTGCGGAACAGCCGCTCCAGCGTGCCCAGCACGGAGAGGACCTGGTTGGCGATGTAGATGCCGACCGTGACGTCGGGCACGATGCCGGTGGCCTTGGCGCGCGCGAGGATCTTGTCGAGCCGCTCGCCGTCCACGTGCGCCGAGAGGACCAGCGGGCGCTGGCCGCTGGCCTCGCGCGCGATGCCCTTCATGACGACGAGGTTGGTGTCCGACACCGCCGAGAGCTTCTTGACGGCGGCGTCGAGCGCCGGGCCGAACGCGGCGATCTCCGGCCGCACGCGCAGCACGTCGATCTGCTCGCCGCGCGAGCGGTCGAAGGCCAGGAGGCGGTCGCCCAGACCGTCCCGGACGCCGGTGTCCACGAAGGAGACGTGCTTGAGGTCGATCATCGGGGTCTGGTCCGGCCCGACGCGTCCCGCCTGCGCGCACCGGGACACGCGGGACGGGGAGCAACGCGCGGACCATGATCCGGTCCGTGCGCGGTTTCACCAAACCTAATTATGACAATAGCTTACAGAGCGTCAACACAAAACGGTCTGACCCGCCCCCCGAAGAGTGTGACGGAACGGGGTCGGCATGGACAGAATTGTAGCCGACCAACGGAAACCGTCGTGTTATGGAAGAGCTGGATGCGCCTTCCGTGGCCCGCGCCGGGCAGGCCGCTACGGGGCCGTTATTCGGTGACGAGATGGGCGCCGGCCTTGCGCATGTCGTCGAGCGCGGCGCGCCCGCCCTCGGCGGTGACGGGACGGGTGCCGGCGACGATCAGGTGCGCGTCGAAGCCGTGGGCGACGGCGTCGAGCACGCTCGCGCGGACGCAGACGTCCTGCGCGAGGCCCGCCGCGAAGACGCGGGTCACGCCCGCGCGCCGGAGCGCGTCGGCCAGGCCGGTCTCGTCGAAGGCCGAGTACCTGATCGCGGTCGAAGCGGGTGCCCTTCGTGACGATCCGCGCGCCGGCCGGCCGCCGCAGGTCGGGGTGGAACGCGGCGCCGGGCGAGTCCTGCACGCAGTGCACCGGCCATTCGCCGCCTTCGGCGCGAAAGCCCGGGTGCCCTTCCGGGTGCCAGTCGCGCGAGAAGAAGATGGGGCTGCCGGCCTGGACGGCCGCGTCGATCCACTCGTTGATCACCGGCACGACGGCGTCGCCCTCGGCGATCGGCAGCGCGCCGCCGGGACAGAAATCGATCTGGACGTCGACCACGAGCAGGGCGTCGTGGCGCTCGAGCCGGGGCGCGGTCATGACGGGCTCTCCAGGTCGAGCGCGCCGAGGCGCAGCGCCATCATGGTGGCGTCGTCGAACGGTTCGGCCGCGCCGCGGAACTCGCGGACGGACGACTCGATGGCGGCGAGCAGGTCGTTGACGCGCCGGTCGCGGCTGCGCTCGAGCAGCGCCTCGAGCCGCTCGGGACCGAACATCTCGCCGGTCTCGTTCTCGGTCTCCACCATGCCGTCCGTGTAGAAGAAGAGCAGGTCGTCGTCGCCGAGCTGCACCGCGTTCTCGGTGTAGCCGTGGCCGGCGAAGAGGCCGACCGGGAGGCCGGTGCCGTGCAGCCGCTCGAGGCCGCCCGTGCGGCGGAGGAGGAACTGCGGGTTGTGCCCCGCGTTGACGTAGCGGAGGGTCTTCCGGCCCGGGTCGAGGATGCCGACGAACAGCGTGAGGTAGACGCCGCGCGGCGTGTTGAGCTCCACCTCGCGGTCCACCGCGTCGGTGAGCGCGGCGAGGTCGAGCTCGAGCGGGAGGCGCGCGCGCAGCGTCGCCTGGATGTTCGCCATGAGCAGCGCCGCGCCGACGCCCTTGCCCGACACGTCGCCGACGAGCAGCGCGACCTGGCCGTTGGGCAGGAGGAAGTAGTTGAAGAAGTCGCCGCCCACCTCGCGCGCCGGGATCGAGACGCCGTTCACCTCGGTGAGCCCGAGGCGCAGCATCTCGTGCGGCAGCATGTCGTTCTGGATCTGGCGGCACAGCTCCAGCTCGCGCTGCAGCCGCTCCTGCTCCACGAGCATCTTCTGGTGCGACTCGAGGTCCTCCGTCATGCGGTTGAAGGCCTGGGCCAGCTGGCCGAACTCGTCGCGCGAGCGCACGGGCACCCGCGTGTGCAGGTCGCCGCCGGAGATTTGCTTCACGCCCTGGGTGAGCGTGGTGAGGTTGCGCGTCATGCGCGACGAGAGCGGGAACACACCCGCCAGCGCGATGACGATCACGAACATCCCGAGCCCGAGGTTGTGCAGGGCGGCGCCCCGGATCTCGGCGATCGACGCGCCGATCGGCCGCGCGATGCCGAACGTGATGCCCGACGGGTCCGCGCGCTTCACGACGATCCACGACCGGTCCGCGCGCGCCGTCGCGGGGCCCGTGAGGTCCAGCGTCTCGAGCGTCGGGCGGTCTTTCGGGCGCGGCGTGTAGACCTTCCCGTCGGTGTCGATCGCGAACGGGATCTCGCCCTCGGAGCGGTTGCCGAGCGAGAGCACCGTGTCGAGCACCCGCTGCAGGTTCAGCTCGGCGTTGACCTGTCCCACCTCGCGGCCGTCGCGCATCACCTTGAAGTCGATGCGGCGCCCGCGGCGCTCGGTCATCAGGCGGCTCTTCTCCTGGATCGCCTGCTCCTTCGCCTTGGCGATCCGGCTCAGCTCCTCCGCACCGGCGCGCAGCCCCACGACGGTGCCCTTCAGGCCGGCCTGGAGGGCGGGCGTCAGCTCGACCTGCAGCCGGCCGAGGAACTGCTTCGCCACTTCGGCCGCCTGCTGCGCGCCGGGGTCGTCCTTGGTCGCGTCGGCGATGATCTTGTTGATGTCGATCACGAGGGGCGCCGGCGGGGCGGGCGGCGCCGGGGGCGCCGGTGGGGCGGGCGGCCCCGGGGGCGCCGGCGCGGCCGCCGGCGCCGGCACGGCCGCCGCCGCCGGCATCGGCCGGATCTCGATCCGGTCGAGCAGCGTGGCCGCGTCGCCGAGCATGCCCGCCACCTGGTGCGACACGTTCACGGCCCGCTCCGCCCCGGCCTCGGGCGTGGCGGTCCACTTCGCCCGGGCGGTCATCTCGGGCATGTCCCAGATCCGGTCGACCCGGCGCTCGAGGTCCGTGGTGACCAGCGTCATCCGCTGGCCGAGCGCGGCCGCGGTCTGGTCGGCCTCGGCCCAGACGGCGCGCTGCATGGCCTGGCGCGACGAGTAGTAGCCGTACAGCGTGACGGCCGTGAGCGGCAGGACCGACATCAGCAGAAACGCCACGATCAAGCGGGTTCGAAGGCTCATGAGCGGCCTACCTCTGGCATGCGGAACCGTCGGGGTCGGGTCTCAAGAGAATAAGACGTATGTCGGGCGCCTATCGTTTGTACCCGATCTTCCTGAGCAGATCCGCGCGCCAGGCCCGGTCCGCGTCCTGCTCGACCCCCTTCGGCGAGGCGCCGTCCACCACGCCCACGACGCCGCGGCCCTGGTCGGTCGTCGCCACGATCACCTGCAGCGGGTTGGCGGTCGCACAGAAGACCCGGCACACCTCGGGGCAGCCCTTCACCCGGTCCAGGACGTTGATCGGGTAGGCGTCGCGCAGGAACAGCACGAACACGTGGCCCGCGCCCAGGGCGAGCGCCGTCTCGACCGCCGCGCGCGTCAGCCCGTCGTCGTTGCCCTCCGTGCGCACGAGGCACGCGCCCGACGCCTCGTTGAACGCCAGGCCGAACTTCGCCTGCGGCGCCGTCGTGACCATGACCTCGTACAGATCTTCGACGCTCTTGATGAAGTGGCTCTGACCGATAATGACGTTCGCGTCCTCGGGCAGCGTGACGGGGACGAGGCTGAAATCCATGGGCGGTCCTCCCGCAAAGCCGATGTACTGCAGATTCTACGCGGAACGGACCGACGCGACGACGACGATCGCGTACGATTCACCACGACGGGCCCGCCGGCCGCCGCCGCGGGCTCGCTTCGTGGCCTTCGGGAGCTTCGTGGTGACCGTACGTCGGCTCGATGCAGCGTGATGCCATGACGCCAGACACCCCGCCCCTCTCGGTCCTCATCGTCGGCCTCGGCAACCTCGGCGGCGTGATCCTGGAGCTGCTCGCGCGCGAGCCGCGTGTCGGCCGCCTCGTGGCCGCCAGCCGGGACGCGGCGCGCGGCGCCGCGCGCGTGAACCTCGCGCGGCTCGGCGCGCTCGCGCAAGGGTACGCGCCCGACGTCTCGTTCGCGACGCTGGACGTCACCCGCGCCGACGAGGTCGGCGAGCGGCTCCGGCGCGAGGCGCCGGACGTCGTCGTCGTGACGGCGTCGCTCGAGACCTGGTGGCTGCCGGATCTGCTGCCCGGCGCGGCGCGCGCGGCGCTCGCGCGCGCGGGCTTCGGCGGGTGGCTGCCCGTGCACCTCGCGCTGCCGCAGGCGTTCATGCGCGCGGCGTCGGCCGCCGGCTTCCGCGGACACGTCCTCACGGCGCCGTTTCCCGACGTCGTCAACGCCGTGCTCGGCCGCGTCGGGCTGGCGCCCACGTGCGGCGTCGGCAACCTGGACGAGATCGTGCCGAAGGTGCGCCACCTGGCGGCCGCGCGGCTCGGCGCGCCCGTCGGCGAGATCGAGGTCACGCTCGTTGCGCACCACGCGCTTGAGCGCCGCACGTTCGGGGAGGCGCCAGCCGCGGGCGAGCTGCCGCCGTACTTCCTGCGCGTGGCGCGCGGGGGCCGCGATGTGACCCGCGAGGTGGACGCCGAGGCGCTGCTGCGCGCGCCGTATCCGATCGCGGGGGGACCGGTGATGCACTTCCTGACCGCCGGGAGCACCGTGCGGCTGGTCGGCGCGCTCGCGTCGGAGACGCCGGTGCGGCTGCACGCGCCCGGTCCGGCGGGGCTGCCGGGCGGCTATCCCGTCGTGGCCAGCCGCGCGGGCGTCGCGCTGGCGCCCGTCCCCGGGCTCACGCGCGAGGCGGCGATCGCCATCAACGAGCGCTCGCACGTCTTCGACGGCATCGCGCGGATCGAGTCCGACGGCACGGCCGTGCTGACCGACGAGACGGCCGCCGTCCTGCGCGAGACGCTGGGGTATGATGGCGCGCGGCTCGCGCCGGCGGACGCCGACGCGCGCGGGCGCGAGCTCCTCGCGCGGTTCCGCGAGTACGCGGCGCGGCACGGCGTGGACGTCGAGCGCGCGCGCCGCACGGGTGGCCCGGGTCTCTGACCCGGGGTGACAGCAGGCACAGGTCGAAGACCTGTGCCGCCGGGACAAGTGGCCCGGGTCTCTGACCTGGGCCGGGAAGAAGGCACGCATGGCCTGGTCAAGCGATCGATCGCGGGCACTCTACGAACGCGCCGTGCAGGTGATGGTCGAGGGCGGCAGCTCCCCCTCGCGCGGGCCGGCCAACTACGGCGCGTATCCCATCTTCCTCGCGCGCGGCGAGGGCGCGTACGTCTACGACGTCGACGGGAACCGCTACGTCGACTGGATGATGGCGTACGGCGCGCTGCCGCTCGGCCACGCGCACCCCGACGTCGTGGCGGCCGTCGCCGAGACGGCCGCGACCGGCACGCTCTTCGCCGCGGCCACCGAGATCGAGGTGGAGGTGGCCGAGGCGATCCGCCGGATGGTGCCCTCGGCGGAGCGCGTGCGCTTCGCCAACACCGGCACCGAGGCGGCGATGGCCGCGCTGCGCCTCGCGCGCGGCTACACGGGCCGCCCCAAGTTCATCAAGTTCGAGGGGCACTACCACGGCTGGCACGACGACTTCCTGCTCAACGCGCACCCGCACGCGCCGGCCTCGCTCGGCCACCCGCGCGACCCCGTGCGCATCGCCGAGAGCTCGGGCTTGAACCGCCGCGCGCTCGACGACACGATCGTCGTGCCCTGGAACGACCTGGCCGCCGTCGAGCGCGCCGTTGACGCGCACCCCGGCCAGATCGCGGCCATCGTCACCGAGGGCGTGATGGCCAACATGGGCGTCATCCCGCCCGAGCCCGGCTACCTGCCGGCGCTCGAGGC
This sequence comes from uncultured Acidobacteriota bacterium, assembly GCA_963812185.1. Lineage (GTDB taxonomy): Bacteria > Acidobacteriota > Vicinamibacteria > Vicinamibacterales > JAHECP01 > JAHECP01. Next base: position 1,411,651 of record CAWEUE010000003.1, on the reverse strand, counting down.
GCTCGCGCGCGGCCGCGGCCTCCTCTTCGTGCTCGACGAGACGGTGACCGGGTTCCGCCTGGCGCCCGGCGGCTGCCAGGAGGCGTACGGCCTCACGCCCGACATCTCGACGTTCGGCAAGGCGCTCGGCGCGGGCCTGCCGGTGGCGGCCATCACCGGCCGCGCGGAGATCATGGACGCGTTCCGCTGGGGCGGCGTGCTGCACTACGGCACGCAGAACGCGTCGCGCGTCGGCCTGGCCGCCGCGCGCGCCAGCCTGCGCGTGCTCGAGGCGGACGGGGGCGCGGCGTTCGCGCGGCTGCGGCGCACGGCCGACGCGCTGGCGGCCGGCGCGCGCGCGATCTTCGCCGAGACCGGGACGCCGGCCATCGTGCAGCAGGCCGGGCCGATGCTGCAGATCATGTTCACCGACCGCCCGGCGATCCGCGACTACCGCGAGTTCTGCGCGCACGTGGACCGGGCGCGGTTCCAGCGCTTCGCGCTCGCGCTCTTCCGCCACGGCATCTACATGAGCCCGTCGGCGGCGCTCCACTCGGTCGTGTCGATCGCCCACGGCGACGAGCACGTCGAGGTGACGCTCGCGGCCATGCGGGAGGCGCTCCGTGACGGCTGAGCCGCGCGCGCTCGACGGGAAGGCGGCGCTCGTGACCGGCGCCGCGGCCGGCATCGGCCGCGCCATCGCCGAGCGGCTCGCGCGCGCGGGCGCGGCCGTCGCCGTCTTCGACCGTGACGGCGCGGGCGCCGCGCGCGTCGTCGAGGCGATCGGCGCCGCGGGCGGGCGGGCGCTCGCCGTGACGGGCGACGTGGCCGTCGCCGCGGACGTCGCCCGCGCCGTGGCCGGGACCGTCGCCGCCTTCGGCGGCCTGCACGTGCTCGTCAACAACGCCGGCATCGTCCGCCGCGCCACCGTCGTGGAGACGACCGAGGAGGAGTGGGACCGCGTGATGGCGGTCAACGTGAAGTCGGTGTTCCTGGCGGGGAAGGCGGCGGTGCCCGTGATGGCGGCCGCCGGCGGCGGCGCGATCGTCAATATCGCCTCCGGCTGGGGGCTGGTGGGCGGCCGCCGCGCGGCGTCCTACTGCGCGTCGAAGGGCGCGGTCGTGCAGCTCACGCGCGCGATGGCGCTCGACCACGCGGCCGACGGCGTCCGCGTGGTGTGCGTGTGCCCCGGCGACACCGACACCGGCATGCTGCGCGAGGAGGCGCGGCAGCTCGGCGAGCCGGAGGCGGCGTTCCTGGCCGACGCCGCGCGCCGCCCGCTGGGCCGCGTCGGGACCCCGGAGGACATCGCGGAGGCGGTGCTGTACCTGGCGAGCGACGCCGCGCGCTTCGTCACCGGCACGGTGCTCGTCGTCGACGGCGGCGGACTCGCGGGCTGAACGCCGAACGGACAGCGAAGCCTCCTGAACGGACCGCGAAGCCTCCCGAACGGACAGCGAAGCCTCCTGAACGGACAGCGTCAGGTCACTCTGAACGGACAAGGATCACTCCTATGAAAGGTCTCTCCGGCAAGCGCGTGCTCGTGACTGGCGGGGCGAGCGGGATCGGGGCGGCGACCGTGGCGCGGTTCCTCGAGGAGGGCGCGCGCGTGGCCGTCGTGGATCGCGACGAGGCGGGGTGCCGCGGGCTCGAGGCGCGCCACGCCGGTCTCGCGGCGGTCGTCGTGGCCGACGTGGGCGACGCGGCGGCGGTCGAGGCCGCGTTCGGCGAGATCGACCGCCGGCTGGGCGGCCTCGACGTGCTGATCAACAACGCCGGCGTCAGCATCCGGCACGCGTTCCTCGACCTGACGCCGGACGAGTGGCGGCGGGTGATGCGCGTGAACCTCGACGGCGTGTTCTACGTGGCGCAGGCCGCCGCGCGCCGCATGCGCGCCCAGGGCGCCGGCGTCATCGTCAACATGGGCTCGACCAACGGGATCATGGGCTATCCCTTCTACGCCGACTACAACGCGTCGAAGGCCGGCGTGATCGAGCTGACGCGCTCGATGGCGCTCGAGCTCGCGCCCGCCGTGCGCGTCGTGGCCGTCTGCCCGGGCTACGTCCTGACGCCCATGCAGGAAGCCGAGTACACGCCCGAGATGATGGCCGCCGTGAACGCCAAGATCCCGCTCGGCCGCCACGCCCGGCCCGGGGAGATCGCCGCGCTCTTCGCGTTCCTCGCCTCCGACGAGGCCCCCTACATCACCGGCCAGACCATCGTCATCGACGGCGGCGAGATCGCGGGCGGCCTGGCGTCACGATAGCCGCGAAGGCACGAAGCGGGCTTCGTGGTCTTCGCGCCCTTCGTGGTGACCGTACGTGGGTACGGTCGCAGCGTGATCCCGACCCGGGGGTGGGCGTACGCGCGCGAGTGAGGTAGGATCAAACGGTTGAAGTGCCGTTCCGGGCCGGCGCTTCCCAACAGAGGGGGAGGTCTGCATGCGGCCTACGTTGCGTCTGCTCGAGGACAGCCTGATCGAGCGCATTCTCGAGGAAGCGCGCACGATCATCGGCACGCTCGGCGTCGAAATCCACAACCCCGGCGTGCTCGCGCTGCTCGGCGACAACGGGGCCCGCGTCGATCTGGCGGCCTCGCGCGCGTTCATTCCCGGCCCGCTCGTCGACAAGGCCCTCGCGTCGGCGCCGTCCGGCTTTCATCTCTACGACGTCCTCGGCCAGGAGACGCACCACTTCTGCGGCGACCGCGTGCACTTCACGCCGGGCTCCGCCGCCATCACCATTCTCGACGGCGAGACCGGCGAGGTCCGCCAGCCGGCGACCGCCGACTACGTCAAGTACGTCAAGGTCGTGAGCGGCCTGCCCTACATCGAGGCGCAGAGCACCGCGTTCATCCCGGCCGACGTGCCGAGCCGCATCTCCGACTCCTACCGCCTCTACCTGGGCCTCCTCTACGGCGAGAAGCCGGTCGTCACGGGCGCCTTCACCATCGAGGCGTTCGAGATCATGCGCGACCTGCAGCTCGCCGTGCGCGGCAGCGCGGCGGCGCTCGCCGAGAAGCCGCTCGCGATCTTCTCGTGCTGCCCGACCTCGCCCATCAAGTGGAGCGACGTCACCAGCCAGAACGTCGTGGACTGCGCGCGCGCGTCGATCCCCGTCGAGTTCATCTCGATGCCGCTCATGGGCTTCATGGCGCCCGTCACGCTCGTCGGCAGCGTCATCGAGCACGCCGCCGAGACGCTGAGCGGCCTGGTGATCAGCCAGCTCGCCAGGCCCGGCGCGCCCGTCCTCTGGGGCGGATCGCCCGCCCTCTTCGACGTGCGCTACGAGACCACGCCCATGGGCGCCGTCGAGACGATGATGCTCGACTGCGCGAACTCCGAGGTCGGCAAGTTCCTCGGCCTGCCCACGCAGGGCTACATCCAGATGAGCGACGCCAAGCAGCTCGACGCGCAGGCCGGCCTCGAGAGCACCATGGGCGCCACGCTCGCGGCGCTCTCGGGCATCAACAGCGTGTCGGGCCCCGGCATGCTCGACTTCGAGAGCTGCCAGAGCCTCGAGAAGCTCGTCGTCGACCACGAGGTGTGCGGCATGACCCGGCGGCTCCTCGCCGGCATCGAGCCGCGCGAGGACTTCCCGTCGCTCCCGCTCTTCGAGGAGCTGCTGCGCGAGAAGCACCTGCTCATCGCGAAGCACACGCGCAAGCACCTGAAGGCCGAGGTCTACGTGCCCGGCCCGGTGATCGATCGCGCCAACCACGCGCGCTGGGTCGAGGAGGGCAGCCTCACGCTCGGCGCGCGCGCGCGGGCGGAGGTGGCGCGCCTCGTCAAGGCCTACACGCCGTCGCGGCTGGGCGACGACGCCAAGGCCGAGCTGACGCGGCGCATGACGGCGGAGGCGAAGCGGCACGGGATGGACCGGCTGCCCGCACAGACCACATGACGTGGACCGTCGAGTGGAGCGCGGCGGAGGCGACGCCAGACTGGAACCAGGTCCTGCGCAGCCAGGGCCTGCCCGAGGGCGAGGCGTTGCCCACGCGGCTGGTCGGGCTCGTCGACAAGGCCTTCGAGCGCTACCTCGCGCTCGCCGAGCCCCGCGCGGTCCTCGGCTTCGTCGAGCCCGGCGCGTTCGACGACATCTACCGGGGCGAGGGGCTCAACTCGCACGAGACGCCGCTCGAGCTGATCCTCCCGCGGGCCAGCCGCCTGGCGCTCTTCGTCGCCACGCTCGGCCAGCGCCTCAGCGCCGAGATCAGCGACCTGTTTGCGCGCCAGCGCCCCGCCGACGGCTACATGCTCGACGCCGTCGCGTCGGAGGCCGCCGACGACCTGGCCTACGCCGCCGGCCGCGCGCTGCTCGCGCGCCTCGAGGGCGAGGGCGAGACCGTCAACGGCGCCCGCGTGCTCCCGTACAGCCCGGGCTACTGCGGGTGGCACGTCAGCGCGCAGCGCAAGCTCTTCGCCTTCCTCGCGCCGGAGGCGATCGGCGTCACGCTCAACCAGAGCTGCCTGATGCAGCCGCTCAAGTCCGTGTCGGGGGTGCTGGTCGTCGGCGACGCCGCCACGCACCGCTTCCACCCGACCTATTCGTTCTGCGGCCACTGCGGCACCAAGCAGTGCCGCGACCGCATGGCGAGCGTGAAGTAGGCGTGAGTTGTGAGTTGTGAGTTGTGAGTTTTGAGTTGTGAGTTGTGAGTTTTGAGTTGTGAGTTTTGAGCCCCGAGGCGGCTCAAACCCCGAGTACCCAGTACCCGAGTACCGTCAGGATCGCACTTATTGATGGAGCCCCCATGGACCTGCTGAAGACCATCGCCGACAGCCTGGAGCACGGAGACGACGAGAAGGTGCACGCGCTGGTGACCGAGGCGGTCGCCGCCGGCCTCGCCGCGGGCGACATCCTCGATCAGGGGCTCATCGCCGGCATGGCCGTCGTCGGCGAGCAGTTCCGCCTGCGCGAGATCTTCCTGCCCGACGTGCTGCTGGCGGCGCGCGCCATGTACGCCGGCCTCGACGTCCTCAAGCCGCTCCTCGCCCGCGACGGCGTGCCCACGGCCGGCACCGTCGTCATCGGCTCGGTCCAGGGCGACCTGCACGACATCGGCAAGAACCTGGTCGGCATCATGCTCAAGGGCGCCGGCTTCGAGGTCGTGGACCTCGGCAACGACGTCGCGCCGGATCGCTTCGTGGACGCCGCCGAGAAGTCCGGCGCCGCGGTCATCGGCATGTCGGCGCTCCTGACGACGACGATGTCGGTGATGAAGGACGTCGTGGACATGGTGAAGACGCGCGGCCTCAAGACCCGCGTCATCGTCGGCGGCGCGCCCCTCTCCGAGGCCTTCGCGAAGGACATCGGCGCCGACGCCTACGGCTTCGACGCCGCCAACGCCGTCGAGCGCATCAAGGCGCTCGCGGCGGGCTAGCCGCCGGAGAGCCCAGGTCGAAGACCTGGGCCACCGACCAGAGGCGGCACAGGTCTCTGACCTGTGCCGGTTGGACTCAACATGCGTTCACTGCTCGAACGGCTGGCGGCCGGCGAGACCATCGTCGGCGACGGCGCCTGGGGCACCATGCTCATGGCGCGCGGGCTCAAGCCCGGCGTGCCGCCCGAGACGCTCAACCTCGAGAACCCCGGCGCGGTGGAGGAGGTCGCGGCCCTCTACGTGGACGCCGGCGCCGACTTCGTCACCACCAACACCTTCGGCGGCTCGCCCCTGCGCCTCCGGCCCTACCACCTCGAGGACCGCTTCGAGGCGATCAACCGCGCCGCGATCGAGGCCGTCCGCCGCGCCGTGGCCGGCCGCGCGTACGTGGCGGCGTCGATCGGCCCCTGCGGGCACGTGCTGAAGCCCTACGGCGACGGCGACCCGGACGAGATCGCCGACGGCTACGCGCGCCAGATCCGGATCGTCGCCGAGGCGGGCGCCGACCTCGTGATCGTCGAGACCATGACCGACCTCGCCGAGGCGCGGCTGGCCGTCGAGGCCGCGAAGCGTGAGGCGCCGGACCTGCCCGTGATGGCCACGATGACCTTCGACCGCACGCGCCGCGGCTTCTTCACCGTCATGGGCGTCACGATTCCCCAGGCCGCCGAGGGCCTCGCCGCGTCGGGCGCCGACATCGTCGGGTCGAACTGCGGCAACGGGATCGAGGCGATGGTCGAGATCGCCCGCGAGATGCGCGCGGCCACGTCCCTGCCGGTCGCGATCCAGTCGAACGCCGGCCTGCCCGAGTCGCGCGGCGGCCAGCTCGTCTACCCCGAGACGCCGGACGTGATGGCCGCGTGGGTGCCCGCGCTCGTCGAGGCGGGCGTCGGCGTCATCGGCGGCTGCTGCGGCACGACGCCCGACCACGTCCGCGCCTTCCGCGCCGTCGTCGCGGCCGCCCGCCCGCCGGCGCGCTGACCGCAGGAACCGGGTCGCCAGGTTTCCGCGTCCAAGCGATACTGGACGTGCGCACAGGTCGAAGACCTGTGCCACCCCAGGACCAAGGCGGGAGAAGGAGCGAGGGGTGGGGCGAAGCCCCACGATGAATATGCACGGATTCATGGACGAGGCGGTGCGGACCGAGCTCGAGGGGCGGCGGGAGCGGCTCGCGTTCGCCGTCGGGCGCGGCGGCGAGACCGCGCGGCTGCGCTCGCTGCTGGCCGAGGTGGACGACGCGCTGGCGCGCATGACGGCGGGCACCTACGGCCGGTGCGAGGTCTGCGGGGACGCCATCGAGCACACGCGGCTGATGGCCGAGCCGCTCGCGCGCACCTGCCTCGACCACATGTCGTCGAGCGAGCAGCGCGCGCTCGAGCAGGACCTCGACCTGGCCGTGCGCATCCAGGCCCAGATGCTGCCGCAGCGCGAGCTGGCGGTGGCCGGCTGGGAGGTCGCCTACCGCTTCGAGCCCAAGGGCCCGGTGGGCGGCGACTACTGCGACGTCATCCTCGGCGACGGCGAGACCGGGGCGGCGTCCGACGCGCTCTTCCTGCTCGGCGACGTCTCGGGCAAGGGCGTGCCGGCGTCGATCCTGATGGCCAACCTGCACGCGACCTTCCGCTCGCTCGCCGGCGTGGGGCTGCCGGTCGAGGCGCTCATGGCGCGCGCCAACCGCCTGTTCTGCCGCAGCACGCTCGACGCGCACTACGCCACGCTCGTGCTCGCCCGCGCGACGCCGGAGGGCGAGGTGGACGTCGTCAACGCCGGCCACCTGCCGGCGCTGGTCGTGCGGAAGGACGGCGTGCAGGCGATCGGCGCGACGGGGATTCCGCTCGGGCTCTTCTGCAACGCCGAGTACGGCCACGCGCGCGTGACGCTCGCGCCGGGCGACCTGATGGTGCTGCACACCGACGGCCTGTCCGAGGCGCGGGACACCGCGGGCGAGGAGTACGGCGGCACGCGCCTGCCCGCGCGGCTCGCCGGGCTCGCCGCCGCCGGCGAGGGCGACCCGCACCGCGTGCTGGCGGCCTGCCTCGAGGACCTGACGCGCTTCCGCGCCGGCGCGTCGCTCGACGACGACCTGACGGTCATGGTGGTGCGCCGCAGCTGAGGCCCATTCGACATTCATCATTCGACATTCCGCATTCGACATTCGACATTCATACAGGAGTCTCCATGCCGACCGACACGACCATCGCCCTTCCGCCGCCGAAGACCCGCGGCGCTCATTCGCTCGAGGACGTTCTTCAGCGCCGCCGCTCGATTCGCGAGCTGGCGACGCCGCCGCTCACGTGGGAGGAGATCGGCCAGCTGCTGTGGGCCGCGCAGGGCGTCACCAACGCCGAAGGGCTGCGGACGACGCCGTCGGCCGGCGCGCTGTATCCGATGGAGGTCTACGCGGCGACGGCCGAGGGCGTGTTCCACTACGACCCGCGCGCGCACGCCGTCACGCGGACACTCGACACCGACGTCCGCGCCGCCCTGCGCGCGCTGTCCTTCGACCAGCCCTGCATGGATGCGCCCTGCGTCGTCGTCATGGCGGCCGTCGTCGCGCGGGTCGCGCAGAAGTACCCCGAGGTGGCGGACATCTGCACGAAGCTCGAGGTGGGCCACGCCATGCAGAACCTGCTGCTGCAGGTCACGGCGCTCGGCCTGGCGTCGGTGCCCGTCGCCGCGTTCGACCCCGCGAAGCTCGGCGAGGCGCTGCACCTGCCGGCCGACCGGGAAGTGATGTACCTGGCGCCCGTCGGCCGCGCGAAGAGCGCCTAGCGCCGATCACGAACTTCGGCCACGAAGGCCACGACGTTCACGAAGGACCTTCGTGGGTCGTAGCGCACACCTTCAGGTGTGCGCCGTGAGATGCGGTAAGATCGATTCATACGCGGGAGGGCGTGCATGGCACTACTACAGGATCGCGACCGCCAGCGGATTCAGGAGGAACTGGCGGGCCTCGAGCATCCGGTGAAGCTGATCAACTTCACGCAGGAACTGGCGTGCGAGTACTGCCGGGAGACCGAGCAGCTCGTGCGCGAGATGGGGGAGCTGTCCGACAAGCTGCAGATCGAGGTCTACAACTTCCAGATCGACAAGGAAGCGGTGGCGACGTACCGGATCGACAAGATCCCGGCCATCGTCGTCGAGGGGGAGAAGGACTACGGCGTGCGGTTCTACGGGATCCCGTCGGGCTACGAGTTCCTGTCGCTGCTCGGCGCCGTCAAGGACGCCGGCGCGCGCAAGACCGGGCTCTCCGACAAGACGAAGGCCGCGCTGGCCGCGCTGGCGACGCCCGTGCACCTGCAGGTGTACGTGACCCCGACTTGACCGCACTGCCCGGCCGCGGTGCGGCTGGCCCATCAGTTCGCCATGGAGAGCGACTTCGTCACGGCCGACATGGTCGAGGCGAGCGAGTTCCCCCAGCTCTCGATGCGCTACCAGGTGCGCGCCGTCCCGCGCACCATCGTCAACGAGATCGGCGCCATCGAGGGCGGCATGCCCGAGGCGATGTTCGTCGACCAGGTGGTGGCCGCGTCGAGCCAGACCTGAGCGTTACTTCCTTCCCACGACTTTGATCGCGATCGCGAACAGCAGCAGGCCGACCGCGCCGCGCCAGTAGCCTTGCGGCTCGAGCAGCCAGGCCGCGTGGTTGAACGCGAGCGCGGCGCCGATCGCGAACGCCAGCGCCGCCAGGCCGACGAGCGTCCAGCACAGGTTCTTCATTCATCCCTCCCGCGTGTGGCGTGACAGTAGTCCCGCCGGCGGCCCCGCGTCAACGGCGCCCGGGGGTTTGCTATGCTGTCAGCCGTGACGGCCAGGACACCCTCGAAGACCCGGCGGGCGACCGCCGCGGAGCGGCGGCGCGCCGAGCGTCTCCGCGACGAGATCCGGCGCCACGATCACCTCTATTACGTCCTCGACCGCCCCGAAATCGACGATGCGGCCTACGACCGGCTGTTCCGGGAGCTGGCGGCGCTCGAGGCGAAGCGGCCGGAGCTGGTGACGCCCGACTCGCCCACGCGCCGCGTGGAAGGGGAGGTGCTGCCCGCGTTCCCCGAGGTGCGGCACGTCGCACGGCTCCTCAGCCTCGACTCGGTGACCGACCCCGACGCCGTGCGCCGCTTCGACGAGCGGATCCGCAGGGACGTCGGCGGCCAGGTCGCCTACACCTTGGAGCCCAAGTTCGACGGCCTGTCGCTCGAGCTGGTGTACGAGCGCGGCCGGCTCGCGCGCGCGTCCACGCGCGGCGACGGCGTGCGCGGCGAGGGCGTGACCGCCAACGTGCGCACGATCCGGTCCGTGCCGCTGCAGCTCCGGACCGCCCGGCGGAAGGCGCCCGCTCGCCTGGCCGTGCGGGGCGAGGCGATCATGCACGCGCGCGACTTCGCGCGGCTGAACGCGCGGCTGGAGAAGGAAGGGAAGCCGCTCTTCGCCAACCCGCGCAACGCCGCCGCCGGCTCGGTTCGCCAGCTCGATTCGCGCGTCACCGCGTCGCGCCCCCTGCGCGTCGTGTGCTACGACATCCTGGCGATGACGGGCGGACCCCGCCTGAAGACCGGCCGCGAGGCGCTGGACGCGCTGGCCGGCTGGGGCATCCCCGTGCCCGCCGAGGCCGCGCGCGCGACGACGGTGGACGAGATCCTGCGAGTACCACCGGGCGATGGACGCGCGGCGCGACCGGCTCGGCTACGAGATCGACGGCGTCGTGATCAAGCTGGACGACCTGGCCGCGCGCGGCCGGCTCGGCGTCACGGGGCATCACCCGCGCTGGGCGCTCGCCTTCAAGTTCGCGCCGCGCGCCGAGGAGACCCGCATCGAGGACATCGTCGTGCAGGTCGGGCGGACCGGCGCGCTGACGCCGGTGGCCCTGCTGCGGCCCGTGTCGATTGGCGGCGTGACCGTGGGCCGGGCGACGCTGCACAACCGCGAGGAGATCGCGCGCAAGGACGTGCGCGCCGGCGACACCGTGCGCGTCGTCCGCGCCGGCGACGTGATTCCGGACGTCGTCGAGCGCATCCCGACGCGCGGGAAGCGCGGGACGCCGTTCCGGATGCCCGCGCGCTGCCCCGAGTGCGGCACGCGCGTCGTGCGGGAGGGGCCGCTCGACCGCTGCCCGAACGGCCTGGCGTGCCCCGCGCAGCTCAAGGGCGCCATCGCGCACTTCGGGTCGCGCGACGCGCTCGACATCCGCGGCCTCGGGCAGGAGACCGTCGAGGCGCTCGTGGCTTCTGGCCTCGTCCGCAGCGTGGCGGACCTCTTCACTCTGCGGCAGACGGATCTGGTGAAGCTCGAGCGCTTCGCCGCCGTCTCGGCGCGCAACCTCGTGAGCGCGATCGACCGCGCCCGCCGGCCGGAGCTGTGGCGGTTCGTCTACGCGCTGGGCGTGCCGCAGGTGGGTGCCCAGACCGCGCGCGACCTGGCCGCGCACTTCGGGAGCCTCGAGAAGCTGATGGCGGCCGGCGAGGACGACCTGCGCGAGGTGTCCGGCATCGGACCGGCGGTCGCCTCGGCCGTGGCCGGCTTCTTCCGCCGCCGGGCCGTCCGGCGCATCATTGATCAGTGTCTCGCCCGCGGCGTCGAGCCCAGGCGCGTCGGCGCGGCGCGCAGGGGACCGCTTGCGGGGAAGACCGTGGTCTTCACCGGCGGCCTCGAGTCGATGACGCGCGCCGAGGCCGAGGCGCGCGTGCGCGCCGGCGGCGGGCGGACGAGCGGCAGCGTCAGCCGCCAGACCGACCTCGTCGTGGCCGGCAGCGACGCCGGATCGAAGCTCGACAAGGCCCGCACCCTCGGCGTGAGAGTGATCGACGAGAGAGCCTTCGAGCGAATGTAGTCCCGAGTCCCGAGTACCGAGTACCGACTGCGAAGCTCCAACCATGGACAACCCCACCATCGCCCGCATCTTCGCCGACGTCGCCGACCTGCTGGAGATCCAGGGCGGCGCCAACGTGTTCCGCATCCGCGCCTACCGCAACGCCGCGCGCACGGTGGAGACGCTCGGCGCGTCGGCCGAGGCGGCGGTCCGGACGGGCACGCCGAAGCTCGACGAGCTGCCCGGCATCGGCAAGGATCTCGCCGGGAAGATCAAGGAGATCGTCGAGACGGGGAAGCTGCCGCTGCTCGAGCAGCTGAAGAGCCAGATCCCCGCGGGCGTCCTGGCGATGATGCGGCTGCCCGGTCTCGGGCCCAAGCGCGCGAAGCAGATCCACGCCGAGCTGGGCATCGACAGCCTCGAGGCGCTCGACGCCGCCGCGCGCGCCGGCAAGCTGCGCGGCATCAAGGGCCTCGGCCCCACGCTCGAGTCGCGCATCGTCAAGAGCATCGCCGACGCGCAGATCCGCTCCGCCCGCCACCGCCTCGCCGACGCCGAGGCCGTCGTCGGGCCCTACATCACGTACCTGAAGAAGGCGCCGGGCATCCAGCGCATCGAGGCGGCGGGCAGCTACCGCCGGCGCGCCGAGACGGTCGGCGACATCGACATCCTGGTGACCGCGAAGAAGGCCGGGCCCGTGGCCGAGCGCTTCGTCGCCTATCCCGACGTGACGCAGGTGCTGGCGAAGGGCGACACGCGCTCGTCGGTCGTCCTCCGGTCCGGCCTGCAGGTGGACCTGCGCGTCGTCCCGGACGCGTCGTACGGCGCGGCGCTCTACTACTTCACGGGCTCCAAGGCGCACAACGTGGCCGTGCGGACCGAGGCCGTGCGCCGCAAGCTGAAGATCAACGAGTACGGCGTCTTCCGCGGCCAGCGGCGCGTCGCCGGGCGCACCGAGGAGGACGTCTTCAAGGCCATGCGCCTGCCGTGGATTCCGCCCGAGCTGCGCGAGAACCGCGGCGAGATCGCGGCCGCCGCCGAGGGCAGGCTGCCGGCGCTCGTCACCGTGAAGGACATCCGCGGCGACCTGCAGATGCACACCACCTACACCGACGGCAGGCAGACGCTCGCCGAGATGGCCGAGGCGTGCCGGAAGCGCGGCTATCAGTACATCGCCGTGACCGACCACTCGAAGGCGGTGCGCGTGGCCGGCGGCCTCGAGGCCACCGACTTCCGCCGCCAGTACAAGGAGATCGACAAGCTCCAGAAGACGCTGAAGGGCCTCACCCTCCTCAAGAGCGCCGAGGTGGACATCCTCGACGATGGGGCGCTGGATCTCGAGGAGGGGATTCTGGCCGAGATGGACGTCGTGGTGGTGTCGGTGCACTCCAAGTTCAACATGAGCCGCACCGACATGACGCGGCGCATCGTGAAGGCGCTCCAGCACCCGCGCGTCAACATCCTGGCGCACCCGACCGGGCGGCTCCTGGGCCGCCGCGAGCCCTACCAGGTGGACATGGAGGAGGTGGTGAAGGCCGCGCGCGATCACGGCGTCATGCTGGAGATCAACGCGCAGCCGCACCGGCTCGACCTGAACGACGCCTACGCCTACATGGCGCGCGAGGCCGGCGTGAAGCTGGTCGTGTCGACCGACGCGCACCGCGTGGCGGAGCTCGACCACATGCGCCACGGCGTGGACCAGGCGCGGCGCGGCTGGTGCGAGAAGAAGGACGTGGCCAACACCCTGCCCCTGTCGACGTTCCGCAAGCTCTTGCAGAAGCGTACGTAGTGCCGGGCGTCCTTGGCCGCCGGAGCCTTGGCGAAGGCGGCAGCCCGGCCCGGCGGGACGTGGGGGCCGGCTTTAGCCGGCCCGTCCCCCATCTTGGCAACCGCCCGCCCCTGGCGTACACTCGTCCATTCCCGCTTCGGGACTGAGGAGGACACCCGCATGAAACGGTACGCACTCGCGGTCGCGGTCGTGGCGGCGGCGCTCACGGCCGGCTGCATCTCCAGCGACACGCTGATCAAGCTGAACGCGGACGGCAGTGGCACCATCGAGGCACGGATGATGATGAGCGCGTCCGCATTGAACATGCTGCAGAGCATGGGGGGCGAGGAGGGCAAGAAGGCCGACCCGTTCAGCGCCGAGGAGCTCAAGAAGAAGGCCGACCAGATGGGTGAGGGCGTCCGGTTCGTGTCGGCGGAGCCGATCGAGGCCAACGGCATGAAGGGCTCGAAGGTCGTCTACGCCTTCGACGACATCAACGCCGTCAAGGTGAAGAGCAGCGGGGACATGCCGGGCCAGAAGGCCGACGCGTCCAAGAAGGCCGACGACTTCAGCTTCAAGTTCAGCCGGACCATGGGCGTGCCGACGCTGACCATCACCATGCCCGAGCCGAAGAAGAAGGCCGAGACGCCGGAGGGCGAGACGCCGCCCGAGCCGCCCAAGCCTCAGGAGATGCCGCCCGAGGCCATGAACATGATGAAGATGATGATGAAGGGCCTTCACATCGACGTCTCCATCGCGGTCAACGGCAAGATCATCAAGACGAACGCGACCTACCAGACCGGCAACCAGGTGACGCTCGTCGACATGAACTTCGACGAGCTGATGAACGATCCGGCCGCGCTCCAGGCGATGCAGAACGGCATGGGCCCCGGCGCGGACCCGGCCTCGGTGAAGAAGGCGCTCGAGAAGATCAAGGGCGTGAAGATCGAGACCGAGCCGGTCGTCACCATCACGTGGCGGTAAGTGTGGGAGCCGGTTCCGAATGTGGGGGCCGGCTTTAGCCGGCCCTCGGCGTCCGTGGACACTTTCGTCCTCCTCGTCTTCCTCTTCGTCTACGCCGGGATGATGCTCGGCGAGCTGCCCGGTCTGCGCGCGGACCGGGCGGGCATCGCCCTCCTCGGCGCCATCGCGCTCGTCGCCGCGGGCCGGGTGACCCCGGCCCGCGCGTGGGCGATGGTGGACGTCGGGACCGTCGCGCTGCTGTTCGGCCTGATGGTCGTCTCGGCGCAGTTCCGGCTCGGCGGGTTCTACACGGCCCTGACGCGGCGGCTGGCCGCGCGCGACCGCTCGCCCGAGCGGCTGCTCGCGTGGCTGGTCGTCGCCTCCGGCGCCCTCTCGGCGGTGCTGGCCAACGACATTGTCTGCCTGGCGATGGCGCCGGTGCTCGTCGATGGCTGCGCGCGCCGGCGGCTCGACCCCGTCCCTTTCCTGCTGGCGCTGGCGTGCGCGGCCAACGTCGGCTCAGCCGCCACGCTCATCGGCAACCCCCAGAACATGCTGATCGGCCAGACCCTGCGCCTGTCGTTCGCGGGCTATCTCATGGACGCGCTCGTGCCGTCGGCCGTTGGCCTCGCGATCGTCTGGGCGGTCGTCGCGCGCGCCTACCGCGGGCGGTGGGCCTGCGAGCTCGAGGCGCGCGAGTCGGTCGGCGTGCCGTTCGACCGCTGGCAGACGACGAAGGGGGCGGCGGTGCTGGGGGCGGCGGTGGCGCTGTTCCTCTTCACGCCGTGGCCGCGCGAGGTCGTGGCGCTCGTGGGCGGCGGCCTGCTGCTGGCGAGCCGGCGCACGCCGTCGCGCGACCTGCTGGAGCTGGTGGACTGGCAGCTGCTCGTGCTCTTCTTCGGTCTGTTCGTCGTCACGGGCGTCTTCGTGGACTCGGGCCATCTCGGGCGGCTGGCGTCCGACGCCGCGCGCGCCGGGTTCGACGTGACGCGGCTGCCCGTGCTGTTCGGCGCGACCGTGGTGCTCTCCAATCTCGTGTCGAACGTGCCCGCGGTGATGCTGCTCCTGCCCGTCTCGACCCACCATCTCTCCGGCCCCGCGCTCGCGCTGGCTTCCACCCTCGCCGGCAACCTCCTCGTCGTCGGGAGCATCGCGAACATCATCGTGATCGAGCAGGCCGCGCGCCTGGGCGTAAAGATTGGCTGGCGGACGCACGCGCGCGTGGGCGTGCCCGTGACGCTGTCGACGCTGGCCGTGGCGGCCGCGTGGCTCTGGCTGCGCGCCTGACCGTACGTAGTGCTGGGCTTTAGCCCAGCCGCCGGGTGCTGGGCTTCCTCGGCCGCCGGAGCCTTGGCGAGGGCGGCAGCCCAGCCCGAAGCCATCTCCTGCCATCAGTCCCTCGTCGCATCCAGGCAGAATCTGCCCCTCACCCCGCGCGAACCCTCGCCAATCGCGGTCTCCCGTCGGCATGCTTCTCGCAGTGGCCGCACCATGCCGGCAGGCCCCCGCTCTCAGCCTTCACCGCCCAAGCTGCTCGATCGCGTGCGTGCGGCCATGCGTCTCCGCCACTTCAGTCCGAGGACCCGGGAGGCGTACCTCGGGTGGATTCGCCGATTCATCCACTTCCACGGGCTGCGTCACCCGCGTGAGCTCGGCGCCACCGAGGTCGCGACGTTCTTGACGCACCTCGCCGTGAAGCGGAACGTCAGCGCCTCCACCTCTAGATCGGCGGGGCCCCCTGCACCCCGCCTGGCTCGTCGCTCGCGGGGGCCCCACGCCCCGCTCCGCTTCCTCGCAGAACCAGGCGCTCAGCGCCCTCCTGTTTCTGTACCGTGACGTGCTTGCACAGCCGTTCGGGCCTCTGGACGGTCTGGTGCGCGGGCGGCGTCCGACTCTGCTCCCTGTCGTCCTCACGCCCGAAGAGGTTGCGGCCGTGCTCGGTCATCTCGACGGCGTCATGTGGATCATTGTCGGCTTGCTGTACGGCAGCGGCCTGCGCCTGACGGAGTGTCTGGAGCTGCGCGTCAAGGATCTCGACTTCTCGCGCAACCAGATCACCGTGCGGGCTGGGAAGGGCCGCCGCGATCGTGTGACGATGCTGCCGGGGGTGGTGAAGGCGAAGCTGGCGGCGCATCTCGAGGCGGTGCGGCGGCTGCACGAGGAGGACGTTCGGGCCGGTTTCGGCCGCGTCGTGCTGCCGGACGCCGTCGCGCGGAAGTACCCGGGCGCGGCGGCGTCGTGGTCGTGGCAGTTCGTGTTCCCCGCGTCGCGTGTCTGCCGGGATCCCCGTTACGGCCCGCCGACCCGGTTTCACCTGCACGAATCGGCGGTGCAGCGGGTGGTGACTGCGGCCGTGCGGCGGGCGGGGCTCACCAAGCGGGCGAACTGCCACACGTTCCGGCACTCGTTCGCGACGCACCTGTTGGAGGCCGGCTACGACATCCGGACCGTGCAGGAACTGCTCGGTCACCGTGACGTGAGCACGACGATGGTGTACACGCACGTGCTGAACCGGGGCGGTCTGGGCGTGCGGAGCCCGGCGGATCGGCTGTTGCGGGAAGGATCCGCGGAGGACGAGTAGGGCTGCGGCCCCAAGTGCCGGAACCCCGGCGATTCCGGTGATAGGCTGACAGATTTCGCAGGAATTCAGATGTTTCACATTCGAAACATATGCAGGCAACATCATCGCCAGCAACCACTTGCCGCCGCGTGTCTCCGTTCGGGGCACCCGGATAGGCTGACCCGCTTCGCAGCCTCTTCCGTCCGGATATCCAACTTTGTGAAATTGCAGCTTTGAGACCTTGGAGAATCGCGTTGAGACAGTCGCAAAAGGCGGGTACCGCCAGCCGGGCACGGTGCTATCATCGCGCCGATGAGTGGCTTACGGCGCCGCACGGGACCGCCGTGCGACGTTCAGGTGAGCCTGGGTGCTGAACCGGCGAGCGATTCGAGGGGGAGCGCTCGCAGTCTAGTTACATGTTAGACAGCCGGAGCGATCATGGACACTGATTTGCTCCTCCCTCTTGGCTTGGGGGCCGTTGGAATCGTCGTGGCGGGCACCGGCCTTGTCACATACGTTCGCCGCTGGCCTGGGCTGATCGCTGGCTTCGACGCCGAACGGTGTTCGGACATCGACGGATTGACGCGATGGGTTGGCTCAGGTGGTCTTGTCCTGGGTGGCCTCTGCGTACTTGGAGCCATGGCGGCCGTGGTGTTACCGAACCATCGGACACTTACAAGCGCCGTCTTGGCGATGAGCGCCGTGCTTGGCGCAATTGTTCTCGCGCTAGGGTGCGGCCGATTCGTGCGGCGGTAGCCGCTGTCTAACACCGCGCTGGAACCGACGACCGGCGCGCGGCATTGTTGAGGAGCGTTGAGACGCGCCGGTCGCGGCTCAGCGCGAGGGCGTTAGCCGGGCGAAGACGGTTCTTCGGAGGAGCGGCACCAATGTACCGAGTGCTCTCGGTGCCCCTGCTGGCGATACTCATGGGCGGCTGTGCAGCCACGGTTGTGAGTGCTCCCCGGGCGGCACGGTCGGCCGGCTCGCCCTCGGAGCAGTGGGCATCGCTTCAGGCGCTCCACCGTGGAGCGCCCGTCGAGGTGACGTTGTTGACGCGAGCGTCGATCGCCGGCGAGTTCGCCAGCGTGGATGACCGGCGGATCGCGATCGTCTCACATGATGGCTCGGTTGAAGTCCGTCGCTCAGACGTCCAGCGAATCACCGTGGTGACAGGTGTCACTCGCGCCGACGGCGCCAGGTGGGGCTTTCTGGTCGGCGCGGCAGCGGGCGCGCTTCTGGCGGCGGCGACGGTAACCAGTAACCGGGGGCCCTGGATGATGATGATGTCGGCTGGCTGGGGTTCGCTCGGCGCGTTGGTCGGCTCGCTCTACGGTTCGAACGGCACGACAACTGTCATCTACCAGGGCCCTACGCCTGTGGCGCGTTGAAGCAGAAGAACCGCTGGCTAACAAGGCGCTGGAGCCGACGGCGTCGAATGCGCGTGTGACCGGCGCGGCGTCGGTTCGCCGCGGCTCAGCGCGAGGTCGTTAGCCCGAGTGCGGATCGAAGCACCTATGGGACGAAGGACCAGAGCGGCATTGATTCTCACTGCCGAGTTCTCTCTTGCGGCGTACCTTGCACTGGTCGTGTGGCTCCTCTCGAACTGGATGGTCGACGATTCTCAGGCCTTTCGAATGACTCCTTCCGATTGGTGGGTTGAGGCGGCTAGACGATTCGGCGCGGCGCTCGTCACCGGTGCTCTGGTACTGGATGTTCACCCTTTTCGTCAATCGTCGGTGGGTTGTTCCATTCTTTTCCTCGTCGTCGCGATTGAGCTGGGTTGCCCCAACTCTTGCAGGCTGCATCGTTGTCTCTGGCGTACTGGGCGCGATTCGGTTCGCCATCACCAAGCCGTTCATGTAAGCTGCGCGGGCACTTGCTCGCGAACCGGGCTAACAAGCCGCTGCAGCCGTCGAGCGGTGCGGGTGCGTGCGGGTCATTCGTAAACACGGGAGGCGCCGCTCGCGGCTGAGCGGCCGTCCGTTAGACGGCCAGCACATTCAGTGGGCACTGCTCGAGAACGGAAACAGAGCATGGCAGTCAGTCAAGAACTGATCGATTTCGTGAAGGACGGGCTTCAACGCGGGATTCCGCGCGCCCAACTGGAACAGGCGCTCCTGGGTGCGGGTTGGAACAAAGAACAGGTCAGAGGTGCAATCGGGAGCTTCGCAGAGGTGGAGTTCCCAATTCCTGTACCTCGTCCGCGTCCATATCTGTCTGCGCGCGAAGCCTTCATGTACGTGGTGCTTTTTACAACCTTGTATCTGAGCGCGTACAACCTCGGCAGTCTGGTGTTCGAGTTCATCGATCGTGTCTTTCCGGACCCTGCACAGCAAGCCAACGCGCAATTCTCGCTCGTCGCCATACGCTGGTCGGTGTCCTCGCTCATAGTGGCCTTTCCGGTATTTCTCTCTGTCGCGTGGTCGATCGCTCGTGGCATTCGCGTGGATCCAACAAAGCGCGCTTCGAGAATTCGCCGACAACTGACGTACTTGACGCTCTTTGTCGCGTCGTGTGTGCTAATCGGCGATGTCACGACTCTGATCTACAACTTCTTGGGCGGCGACCTGACGACGCGCTTTGTCCTGAAGGTCCTCACCGTGGGTGTCATCGCGGGTACGGGCTTTGGCTATTACCTCCGTGAGCTGCGCACGGACGAGAAGGAACTCTAGGCATGAAGGCAGGTGCGGGCCGGTACATCCTCGTCAGCCTCGGCATCGCCATCGTGATTGCGGCCATCGTGGGTGGGTTGATGGTCCTGGGCCCTCCCGCGGAGCAGCGCGAGCGTCGGATGGACGACAAGCGAGTAGAGGACCTGGCGGCGATCGGCCGAGCGGCAGATCTGTACCAATCCAGGCACGGAGAGCTGCCGCCCAGTTTGGGCCAGATGCAACAGGAGGCCGGGTCGGCGCTCAGCACGCGCGACCCGGGCACGCAGCGCCTCTATGAGTACAGAGTACCTGGGCTCCGACAAGTACGAACTGTGTGCCGAGTTCCAACAGGACTCGACCCAGCGCGGGTCAGGACCGGGAGACTTCTGGTATCACGGCGCCGGCAGACGGTGTGTTGTGCTCGGTGTACAGAAGATCCATCGCCAACGTTGATGATCGCCGCGGCGGCTGGCCGCCTAACCAGCCGCTGCAGCCGGCGAGCGACGCGCCAGTTGGCGGGTGATTCAAAGGCGAGAGCACGCGTCGCTCGCGGCTGAGCGGCGAACGTTAGACGCACAAGGAACAGCAGCGATGGCGAATAGGTGGTTCGGAGTGAAGACGCTCTTCCGCGCTCGCGGCGTGGGCAGGCCCGTCGTGTCGGACAGCGCCTACGATTCTGACGTTGCCCTTGTCGAAGAGCGCGTTGTCCTGTTCCGCGCACGTGACTTCGATGAGGCCATCAGGAAGGCTGAACGAGAGGCTCAGCGGTATTCGCGAACGACCGTGGTAAACCCTTACGGCCAGAAGGTAGTCACAGAATACCTGGGATCATGTGACGCCTTCGAATTGTTCGACGCTCCAGAGCCAGGGGTAGAGGTGTTTTCAGCTACGACGCTCGTGTCCTCGTCGAGCCGGCGGGCGCTGGTGGATCGATGGTTCGGGGCAGCCGAGCGACGACCAGATAGGCGAAGGCGCAAGTTCTTGAATCGCAATTTCAGCGGCGTCGTCAGCTGAACGGCCGGGAACATGGGTGACAGATCAGTCCAAGGACATGGGTGACAGTTTCCGGCGCGCGTGGCGACCGAGGGCGTCGATGATGCGGCGCTTGCGTTCATCGAAGCGCCCCAGCTTGAGCGATCCGAAGTATACGTCCCAGAGGCCGTCGTCGACGGGTTCGAGGCCGACGTACTGACCGCCGAGGACGTGGCTGACGTTGACCCAACGGGCGCTCCAGCGGATGCCGCCGTTGCGACTGACGAGCCGGACCTCGAAGTGCCCGGGATACTCGAGCGACGGCAGCGGCTGGGGAAAGGGCCGAGGCGAGGCCCGGTAGACGCTGGCCGGCGTTCGCTGATCGAGCGCCTCGTGTGGTCGCTCGACGTTGTACTCGTGGCGAAAGGTGTTGAAGCGGCGCTGCTGACGGGGGAGGTCGGCCTGGGCGGGGCGCGTGGCCTCCGCCTTGAGCGTGCGATGGAGGCGCTCGTGGCGGCCGTTCTGCTCCGGGTGGCCGGGTTCGATGAGCTCGGGATAGATGCCCAAGCGAATCCACCAGACCGAGAGTTGTGAGAGACGGCCCAAGGCGGTGGTGGCGAACGGGGCGCCGTTGTCGGTGCGGAGAATCCGGGGCAAGCCAAACTCGTGGAACAGGCGCCGGAAGACGGGGTAGCTCGCGTGATGGGACGGTGTCCGGAGCCCCTGACACGCCAGCAGGAAGCGACTGTAGCCGTCGACGATGGTCAGCGGGTAGCAGTAGCGGGCGTCGCGGGTGCGGAACTGCCCTTTGAAGTCGGCGGTCCAGATCTCGTTGGGCGCGGTCATCGACGTGCGCGGGCGTCCGGGGTGGCCCGGATGAGGGCGGCGGCGGCGCTTCGGCACCAGGCCGTGCCGCTTGAGCAGCGCGCACGCGGTACTGCGGGCGGGCCACGGCCAGTCCGGTCGGCGGCCGCGCAGGATGCGCAGGAGCTTCTTGGGGCCCCACCGTGGGTGCTGGCGGCGCAGCTCGAGCAGGGCGTCGACGATCCGCTCCGGGGTGACGTGCGGACAGCTGCGCGGTCGGCGCGAGCGATCCTGCAGTGACGCGGGATCGTCGGGACGGTAGCGGTCGAGCCATTTGTAGGCGGTCTTGCGGCTGATGTCGAAGCGCCGGGCGAGCTCGACCGTCGAGAACACCTCGCGCTGGTAATCGGCGATGAACTGGATCCGCTGGTTCACGGGAGACGTCTCCAGCCACGGCATGCAGGACCTCCTCGGGTCCTGGCAGTGTGGCCTAAGTGTCACCCATGTCCCTGGACTGTTTTGTCACCCATGAGCCCGGACCATACCAGCCAGGCGTCTAACCAGGCGCTGCACCCGACGTCGGCCGCGTCGCTCGCGCGCCGAAGCCGGCGCGGGTGAGCGCCGAACGTTAGACCGCTGAAGTCGCAAGGCACCGGGTTAAGACCTGTTCTTTGAATGTGTCCGGCTGAATTCGTGCCGTGGCGGCCACGGTCGTGACGGCCGGCAGCCGGGCCGGCCGCTCGAGTGGTGCCGCGCACCTGGGATGTTGGGACGGCCAGTTGCCCTTGCCTTCTGCGTTGGGGCAGGGTTGGTACGCGTCGGCGTCGGGGCAGCACGCAGGCTGGCTGCACGCTCGGGCTCAACTTGGGCTCGTTGGGCATCGAGCGACGCGGTCTAACCACGCGCTGGAGCCGACAACCGGCGCGCGGCATTCATCAGAAGAGCGTTGAGGCACGCCGGTCGCGGCTCAGCGCCAGTCCGTTAGACCGACAAAGTGGTGGTGATCCTTGGGTAGACGGTGGACTCAGACCGCACTCGCTGCCATTGTTCTGATTGGAGTCGGTAGCGGCTGTCACCGTAATTCAATTCGCGGCGTTGAGGGCGGCATCGGTGACGACATCTGCGCCGTCATGCTCAACGTGAACGCCTACGTGACAGATAGCATGGGAGCCCCGGTCGCTGACGCGCAGGTGTGGCGCGTGGACGAACCGCGGTTGGAGCCGCCTGAGCCAACACGCGCCGAGCTGCTTGGTGTCACAGATTCACAAGGTCGATTGACGGTGCCGTTGTGCTATATGGGTAGTTCCGAGTTCAGGCTGTGGAACCCGGAACGAGATCCTGTCCGGCTGGTCTTCATGATTGTGCGTCAGGGGTACGGACCCGAACGTGTGGACTTGCGACCTCCGGTCGGCGAGGTGCTCGCAGCCGGCAATCTGCTTGGTGTACCGCCTGGACAGCTGGCTAACGCGGAGAAGCTTCGTCCAGACCCACGTTGGCGGGAGCGCCGTTATGTTGTGTCCGTCAACGTGCGGCTGGCCCGTGTCGCCAGATAGCGGTCTAACCAGCCGCTGCAGCCGTCGAGCGACGCGCCAGTTGGCGGGTGATTCAAAGGCGAGAGCACGCGTCGCTCGCGGCTGAGCGGCGAACGTTAGGCAGACGACGACGTTATGAGATCCTTGATTCAGTTCCTTCTGATCATCGGTCCGATATGGGCCGTCTTGGTGTTCTGGTTCGAACGGCAGAGAAGGCGTGCACTCTGCGTCTATTGGACCAGGCCTTGTCAGGGCCGCGTGTGGCGCCGGGTGTTCCCCGGAGCGAAGGCGAACGAGATCCGCACATTCCTTGGAGTTGTGACCGAGAGCTTCGGTTTTGGGGCGAAGCGAGGATTGTCGTTCTCCCCGCACGACACGATTCTCGGGATCTACCGTGCGTGCTATCCCGTCAGGTGGATTCCGGACGCCCTCGAGGTTGAGACGCTGGTGCGGCAACTCGACCGAACGTACGGAGTCGATCTGCTGGCGATGTGGCGTGACAGTTTGACCTTGGGAGAGGTGTTTCAACGAGTGCAGGCTGCCTAACACCGCGTATATGGACTCCTCCCGATTGTCGAGTCGGTGATCATCGTGGGGCCCGAAGGAATCCGGCGCGGTCGTATATGCGGCCTCGCGTCGTGGAGTCGTCGGCTCCGGGCCATGATGGATAGTCGGCGCACCGGGGGCCAATCGCTGACGAACGGCGTCGTGCGCCAACGTTGTTATCGGCCTGGCCCGGTGCAGGTCGGACCCTGTGGGCCATCACGGTGATCACTCGCTGGGCACCTTCGGTTGGCGGGTCGTCCTCCTGGTGATCGCTCGTTGCTGAACGGACGGTGGCTACGCGGCTTCGGTACAGGGGGCCGTCGTCCGGGTACTCGTCGTCGCGCGTCCAGACGGCCCAGAGGATGCGCGCGAGCTTGTTGGCGAGGGCGATGGTGGCCTTGTTGTGTCCCCGGCGGGCCTCGACGGTGAGGCCCCACTGCTGGAGTCGGGTGAGCGAACGCCCGGCGTGGGCGCGCCGGTGAGCGGCCTGCAGGACGGCGCGCGCCCCGTGGGTCAGGAGACACCGGAGGTAGACATCGCCCTGCTTGCTGATGCGGCCGAGCCGCCGGCGGGCGCCGGTGGAATGTTCACGCGGGGTGAGGCCGAGCCAGCAGGCGAACTGCCGGGCGCGGCCGAACGCCTGGATGTGGCCGACGGCGCCGACCAGCGCGGTGGCGGTGATGACGCCGACGCCGGGGACCGTCAGCAAGCGTGGCGCGACGGCGTCGGCCTTGGCGACGGCGGCGAGCTGCCGATCGAGGTGCTGGAGCTGGTGTTCGAGCGCCCGGATTTCGTCGACGAGCTGGGCCAGGACGAACCGAAGGCGCGCGGGGAGTGCGAGCTCGGCGTCCTCGAGCAACCGGGGCGCAGCCGCGACGGCGGCGTGCGCGCCGCGCGGGAGCGTGTAGCCGTGTTCGTGCAGCAAGCCGCGCAGGGCGTTGATCCGGGCGGTGCGGGTGGCCATCCACTGGATGCGCACCCGATGGAGGGCGAGCACCTCTTGTTGGGCGACGGTCTTGACCGTGACGGGCGCGAGCCGGTCGCTGCGGATCGCCTCGAGCACGGCTTCAGCGTCGGTGCGGTCGGTCTTGTTCCGGCGGACGTAGGGTCGGACGTACTGCGGAGGGATGAGCGTGACCCGGTGTCCGTGCGCCTGAGCGGTGCGGGCCCAGAAGTGGGCGGACGCGCAGGCCTCCATCACGAGGTGCGCGGCCGGCTGGGTGCGCAGGAAACGCTCGAACTGGGCGCGCGTCAGGCGTTGTCGGGCGACGATCCGCCAGTCCCGGTTCGCGAGAGCCAGTTCGAATCGCGTCTTTGCGAGGTCGACACCGATCGTCATAGCATGCATGCGGACTCCTTCTTGTTTTGAACTGATGGGCGTCAGTTCTCCCGCGGCGATGATGCCGCAGAACGGGGAGGAGTCCATACCATCACTGGAGCCGGCAACCGGCGCGCGGCATCGTTCAAAAGAGCGTTGAGGCGCGTCAGTCGCGGCTCAGCGCGAGGTCGTTAGACCGACGGACGTGCAAAACGGCAAGCGCACGATGAAGACCCTTCGCATCGGCATCCGGGTCGTGGCGGCGGCATGGTTGGTAATTGGCTGTGTTGCGCTCGCCGGGCTTCTGCGCGGCTCGGACGCGCAGTTGGTGGGCCAGTTGCTCATGGCGCCCGCCATGATTCTCGGCAGTCTGCGCGTTCCGCCGGGGATCCTGTTCAAGGTGTCGCAGGGGTGGCCAATCTTGACCTTGGCGGGCGTCGCGTTGGTCTATTTCGTCGCGCCTGCGGTCTTCTTTGTGGCAACGAGACGGCGTGGCGAACGGGCTGCTGCGTAGTGCAGTTGGCGGTCTAACACCGCGCTGGAACCGGCAACCGGCGCGCGGCACTGTTCAGAGGAGCGTTGAGGCGCGCCGGTCGCGGCTCAGCGCGAGTCGTTAGGCTGATACGTTTCCAGTTTCGAGGGTGAGTGTTGCGACCTGGTCTGGTTCCGGCGCTACTCGTAGTTCTTGCGGGCCTCTCGTGTTCGTCGGCGCGGCCTGCGACGGAGGCTGCGCTGACGCCGGGGCCCTTCATGAACATTCCAGGGGCAGAGCTGGGTCCTCCAGTCTCGTTCAGCAATGAGGTTGACACTCACCAATGCCACGCGCTGCTGGTCGACCGAGCGGTCGTGGCTTGGCTGCATCGAGCTTACTCGACAGGCGGTGACATCTTCGTTCAGCGGTGTGAAGAAGCCGAGCCGGCTCACGTCCCAAAGTCGAGCGTTCGCCGAGGTGGGGTTGAGGAGATGTGGCGCCAGGTGCGCCGCGTGGGCGGCGCTGGCGAGCTGGAATTCGAGCCGCTTGAGCTGCCCGACTGGAGTTTTGCGTCGAATCCGACGTTCTGCGAGGAGCAGGTCGCGTACTGGGGCTTGCGTGGTGACCACCTGGTTCCGTCCATTTATCACCTCGCCGTGGCTCGTGCCGCGGCGGCGGACGATCTGGGTTCTGTCGACATTGGCACCGACGACGCCTACTTCTTCCCGGCACCGGTTTGGGATCGGGCATGCGCGCGGGCGAGATTTGATGCGGGTGTTGTCGGGAAGGGCGGGGTTGAGCTGCGAAGTGACCGATGAAACAGCCTAACACCGCGCTGGAACCGGCAACCGGCGCGCGGCACTGTTCAGCGGAGCGTTGAGGCGCGCCGGTCGCGGCTCAGCGCGAGGTCGTTATGCGAACGCGGATCAACTGGGTGGCATCTCCACGGTAGCGGATACGGTATGACCGGATCTCAGTTGAAGACGTTCACTGTGGGTGCTGCTGTGGTCGTGGCGGCCCTGCCGACGGTGCTCGGTCCTCCAACGATCGTGTCGCCCTACCCATTCTTAGTTCTTGCTCCCTTCTTCTTGGTCGGTCATCTGGCCGTCGTCCTTCCGGCGCTTCTGTTCTGGGCGTGGTCACCTCAGCTCTTGGCTGGGGAATCCTACGTCCCCAAGCGATCAGTGGCACTCTTGGGCACCTTGACAATCGCGACACCGGCCTACTTCCTAGCAGGCTGGCGGTACGGCATTAGGTACGACGGTCTGCTCCACGTGATCGGTGTCGCCGTGCTAAACGCTGCGGTCCTCCTGATTCTCTGGGTCAGGCTTCACCGAGCGAGGTCCCGGCCGTCGTTTGGAGCCAGCCTTGCTTTCCATGCGCTGCTCTTCGGGTGGCTCGCTTGGTGTGCGTTTCCGAACCTGGGGGAGCTACCATGAGGCGTCGCATAACAAGCGGCTGCACCCGGCGGCGGCCGCTTGGACAACCGGGTGACCAGGACCGCGGCCCGCGGCCGCCGCGGGTGAGCCGCAGCCGTTAGCCTGTCGAGGCGTATCGTGACGAACCGTGATCTCGGCGAAATCGGTGTCAAGTTGATCGGCGTGTACTTCGCGGCGCTGACCCCAATAGGGCTGACGTACATCCCAGGCGTGCTGGCCCAGCCCTCCATGGAAGGTTGGCCGAGCCGTCCGGTAATGATCGTGTTTGGCCTGTTGCCGCTGCTCGGGAGAGTCGCGGTTGCGTGGGCGTGTCTCGTCTGGGGGCGTGAGATTGCCGCTCGAGTGCTTGCCGAGAATCAAGCGCAGTTTGGAGGCGCCTCTGCCAAGGATCTCTTGGTGGTCGGTCTCGCGCTCTTGGGTGTCGGACTAGCAGTGGACGCGATTCCGGGACTTCTCGAACTCGCTGGAAAAGCAGTGTGGTACGCGCAGGGTGCTCGGCAGAGCCAGTTTCTGCCTTCCATGGAGCATTCCTGGCAGGCAGTGGCGAATGACGCGCTGAAAGTCATCGTTGGCGGCGTTCTCGCGATGAATGCGCGTCGGGTCGGGTCCATCGTTGGTCGTTCCTCGGGCGTGCGCGGCGACGGCCGGCAAGCAGGCTAACCATGCGCTGGAGCCGACGACCGGCGCCCGGGATTGTTGAAATGGCGTTGGGACGCGCCGGTCGCGGCTCAGCGCGAGGGCGTTAGACCGACGATGATTGAACATGCGGAATAATGCGCGCAGGAACCGTCGCCTCTTAGTGCTCCTCATTGCAGGCGGTCTGTCGGCCTGCTCGAAGCCGTCACCACTCGAGCCGTTCCGAGGGTGCGTCTTGGGCGGCATTGTGTCGCTTCGTAACGGCGAGCAGCAG
Source organism: uncultured Acidobacteriota bacterium (assembly GCA_963812185.1). Classification (GTDB taxonomy): domain Bacteria; phylum Acidobacteriota; class Vicinamibacteria; order Vicinamibacterales; family JAHECP01; genus JAHECP01. Next base: position 1,384,552 of record CAWEUE010000003.1, on the reverse strand, counting down.
GTGGAACTCGAGTGCCAGAATCCGCGCAATCTATGGCTCGTAGGCGTACCCGGTCACGAGGTTACCGCTGGGGAGTTGGCGGACGCCGGGCTCCCGGGCGACGTGGCTAGCCTGGTTCGCGCACTCCCTAGCAGCGAGGCGAGCCGGTGGTGCGGCGTCGAAGAGGTCCAGCTGCGAAATGGCGATAAGTCCACGAACGAGGCGCCTGCGGCGACGATGGTCTGCGATTCAGTTGCCGGAGACCTGGACATTCGCCGTGTCGTACAGACCAAGTCGGCGCTGGTGCGGCTCAGGTTGGTGAAGGACGCGTCGGGGCGCGCCCGGCTCGATGGGTTTGAGCCCTTGGCGAGTGGACGGTGAGGACCGGGCCCAGTGCGGTCTAACACGGCGCTGGAGCCGGCAACCGGCGCGTGGGGTCGTTCAGGGCGTTGAGACGCACCGGTTGCGGCTCAGCGCCAGTCCGTTAGACCGCATGGGATTTCCATCAACGCAGGAGGAGCGATGGCATTGTTCAACCTGCGCGGCAAGACACTGACGGACGACGAGCTGCGAGATACGCTGTTCGACGCAGCCGCCGTGGCGAACGTTCACGGTCTGAGGAAGCTGGTGAAAAGCCACATGCCCCGCGTCATCGCGCTCTTTCCAACCTGGACAACCGTGCCGCCAACCGTCCGATCGGATCCTTCTCAAACGAAATGGTGGGCCGAAGGAATGATCGGGGTCGCCTCGGCGGCAGCTGCTTTGGGCGACGGGTCATTGATGGCCCGGCTCCAGGGCCCGCCGGAGCAGAACGTTCTCCTTCAGTGGCAGGAGTCACTACTCGCTGCGGAAGCCGATGCGGCGACAGGCAATTACACTTCCGCCATCACAAGACTCGAGCACACGCTGGAGGAGGTAGCGGGTTCGACGGGGCAAGGCGTAGACCAACTGCTCCCCAAGACATACGGCCTTCTCGGCACCCTGCATCATCGAGCTGGCCATCGGGACCAAGCGCACCAGTACACCGTCATGGCCAAAGACTACTGCGAGCGAGTGGGTGATCAAGAGGGGACGGAAATCTACGCAAGGAACCTCAGTATTATCAATGCGGTCTAACCCGCGAATGGAGCCGACGCGCCGCCGATGGAGACGGCACGCGGCTCATTCGCAACGTTAGCCACACTTCGATGAATGCTTGCGACGTGCAGGAGGGCGGACATGATTGAGCTCGACGAGTTCATCGCTGAAGCACTCACCTCCATCGTCGGAGGCATCAAGAAGGGCCAAGAGTCGTCGGTCGGAGACCATATCGCGCCCTTGATTCAAGGGAAGGATCGGAATGCCCATGGGAATTTCCATCTCAAGGGTGACGACACAAATCAGGCGACGATTGTACAGTTCGATGTTCAGGTCACCACTGAGATGAACAAGGCTGGTGAGGGCGGCGCCAAAGGACGATTTCGGCTGTTTGTTATCGACGCCGAGCTTGGAGCGTCAGGCCAGTTGTCGACCAAGGCATCGAATCTTCACCGGCTCCAGTTTGCGATTCCGATCAAGATTCCCACACTGTCAAATGCAGCGGCGTCATTGGACAAGCGAGGTGGCTAACATCGGCTTGGAGCCGTCGCGCCCGCGGCTCTCTGTGACAGCGTCAATAGATCGCGCGGCTCAAGCCGAGCGTTAGCCGGGCGAGAAGATCAACGAGGATGCTAGCTCTTCATCTGACTCACGCGATCGTCTTTCTCCTGGCTGCGGCACTCGCCTTCGGGCTTGGCCTCCAGACGCCCGTCCCGTGGGCCGGAGCGGGGTTCGCACTACTCTTGGCAACGAGGACCGCTCGTTCCGCCGTCCTCGCACTGGCAACGCGGACGAAGCGCGGGGACTCTACGCTCGCGTTTCTAAGGGCGTGGCGCCCAGTCGCCTTTACGTATTTTGGAGCTGCGGGGGCCTTCGTTGTTTCCGTGGCGCTCCGGGAGACGTGGTGGAGCGCGTTGGGCGTCGCGTGGAGCCTCGGGTTTGGGGTCGCCTGGGCCCAGTTGGGCAGGCGCAATGTACGCGGCACGTCCGCCGGCTAACCACGCACTGGAGCCGGCAACCGGCGCGCGGCATCGTTAGAAAGGGCGTTGAGGCGCGCCGGTCGCGGCTCAGCGCGAGGGCGTTAGACGGACTGATCGAGACATGGGCGTCATAAGGATCGGCCGCTTCGACCACTTCGCGGGCGACGATACGCTTCTCATCGAAGCCGATCGGCTCGGGTTCATGTCGCTGATTGGCAGTATTGAGCAGTTGCAGATAGCAAGGGGTCTTGTCGCTCTCCATGAGCTGCCGGGGGCTGTGGCTTACGGCGGTGTGACCTGCACGTTGGAGCTGACCTCGGAGGATCGAGGCCTCGTCGCGCACGGCCCTCGGGATTTCACCTGGTGTCGGTCGGTCGGCGGTTGAGATGTTGCGGACAAATTGCGGGTTCTCGGAGAATCGTCGCGTCCTGGCCACCATTACCTGGATGGACCGACGGATGACCTTCAGGTCGTTGCCGCAATCAATGAGTATGGCGATCAATGGTGGCACGCCCACGCCGGCTAACCACGCGCTGGAACCGACGACCGGCGCGCGGCATTGTTGAGGAGCGTTGAGACGCGCCGGTCGCGGCTCAGCGCGAGGGCGTTAGACAGGCGAGAGATTACAGGTCTTCGGGAGCGAGTCCCGTCCGTCGGGCAATACGCGCGAGCATTCGTGGGCCGATCTCTTCGTCGTCGTGAAAGGCAAACACGAAGTCGGGCCACCCGTCGCGGCTCAGCGTTCGGTGGGAACCAGACTGCCGTTTGAGTTGCCACCCGATGCGGGACAGGGCGGCCAGTACGCGCCGAGCCTTCGTGGAGGGCCAACTCGTCACGCCGCTTGGAACGTGACGTTGAGCAGTTCGGCCGGAGCCTCGGCGTGCTCCAGACGTTCGGCAATCACGCGGAGAGCCAGTGCCTGGACCCTGGCGACCGCCTCGTCGCGGGTCTGCCCGTATGCGAGGACACCGGACAGGTCAGGAACTTCGGCGATCCAACGGCCGTCAGATTCGCATTCGAGCTCAATCGTGAAAGTCATGGGGTACCACCGAAGCGTCAGCATCAATGTAGCACGGGCGGCGAGGCGCTGCCTAACACCGCGTATATGGACTCCTCCCGATTGTCGAGTCGGTGATCATCGTGGGGCCCGAAGGAATCCGGCGCGGTCGTATATGCGGCCTCGCGTCGTGGAGTCGTCGGCTCCGGGCCATGATGGATAGTCGGCGCACCGGGGGCCAATCGCTGACGAACGGCGTCGTGCGCCAACGTTGTTATCGGCCTGGCCCGGTGCAGGTCGGACCCTGTGGGCCATCACGGTGATCACTCGCTGGGCACCTTCGGTTGGCGGGTCGTCCTCCTGGTGATCGCTCGTTGCTGAACGGACGGTGGCTACGCGGCTTCGGTACAGGGGGCCGTCGTCCGGGTACTCGTCGTCGCGCGTCCAGACGGCCCAGAGGATGCGCGCGAGCTTGTTGGCGAGGGCGATGGTGGCCTTGTTGTGTCCCCGGCGGGCCTCGACGGTGAGGCCCCACTGCTGGAGTCGGGTGAGCGAACGCCCGGCGTGGGCGCGCCGGTGAGCGGCCTGCAGGACGGCGCGCGCCCCGTGGGTCAGGAGACACCGGAGGTAGACATCGCCCTGCTTGCTGATGCGGCCGAGCCGCCGGCGGGCGCCGGTGGAATGTTCACGCGGGGTGAGGCCGAGCCAGCAGGCGAACTGCCGGGCGCGGCCGAACGCCTGGATGTGGCCGACGGCGCCGACCAGCGCGGTGGCGGTGATGACGCCGACGCCGGGGACCGTCAGCAAGCGTGGCGCGACGGCGTCGGCCTTGGCGACGGCGGCGAGCTGCCGATCGAGGTGCTGGAGCTGGTGTTCGAGCGCCCGGATTTCGTCGACGAGCTGGGCCAGGACGAACCGAAGGCGCGCGGGGAGTGCGAGCTCGGCGTCCTCGAGCAACCGGGGCGCAGCCGCGACGGCGGCGTGCGCGCCGCGCGGGAGCGTGTAGCCGTGTTCGTGCAGCAAGCCGCGCAGGGCGTTGATCCGGGCGGTGCGGGTGGCCATCCACTGGATGCGCACCCGATGGAGGGCGAGCACCTCTTGTTGGGCGACGGTCTTGACCGTGACGGGCGCGAGCCGGTCGCTGCGGATCGCCTCGAGCACGGCTTCAGCGTCGGTGCGGTCGGTCTTGTTCCGGCGGACGTAGGGTCGGACGTACTGCGGAGGGATGAGCGTGACCCGGTGTCCGTGCGCCTGAGCGGTGCGGGCCCAGAAGTGGGCGGACGCGCAGGCCTCCATCACGAGGTGCGCGGCCGGCTGGGTGCGCAGGAAACGCTCGAACTGGGCGCGCGTCAGGCGTTGTCGGGCGACGATCCGCCAGTCCCGGTTCGCGAGAGCCAGTTCGAATCGCGTCTTTGCGAGGTCGACACCGATCGTCATAGCATGCATGCGGACTCCTTCTTGTTTTGAACTGATGGGCGTCAGTTCTCCCGCGGCGATGATGCCGCAGAACGGGGAGGAGTCCATACCATCACTGGAGCCGGCACCCGGCGCGCGGCATTGTTCAGCACAGCGTTGAGGCGCACCGGTCGCGGCTCAGCGCGAGGACGTTAGGCACCTACTCGAACAAAGGACTTGGGTGTGAGGGACTCAAGCGTTTGGAGCAGGTCGGGGATGAGCGGCTCCAGCGACTCGAGTCGATTACTGGCGGCGACGAGCACGACAACCGCGAGGGGCAACGCCTTCAGGTTCTGCTGGAACTCGATGTTCTGGTCGGCCGTCAGGAGGACGTCGAAGAACTCGGCCGCATGGCGGAGCAGGTCGCCATTGTCCAGGCCCGTCCAGTTCATGCCCGTGACAGTTCGCGTCTCGTGCCCTTCCAGCAGGTTGGCAAGAGGGCGAGGCAACGATTCATCGAGCAGGACGCGCACGGGAACTCAGAAGATCGCCGGCAAAGCCCAGGGCCGCGACCGCCTGCTCTCGAGTCACGGCGGGGAAGTGTTCGAGGAACCGCTCGAGCGTGTCGCCGGCCGCCAGGTAATCGAGCAGATTTCTGACCGGAACCCGAGTGCCGGCAAACACGGGTGTCCCGCCCAGGACGGCCGGATCGCTCCGCACGACGGATTCAATCGTGGGCATTGGGGACTCTCGGACAGGATCGGCTCCATGTTACACCCGACCCGGCCACGGTGCCTAACACGCGCTGGAACCGACGACCGGCGCGCGGCATTGTTCAGGACAGCGTTGGGGCGCGCCGGTCGCGGCTCAGCGCGGGTCCGTTAGGCCGACGGAGATACAGTTCACATGAATCCAACAATCGCGGTCGCGCTGATCACTGGGTGTATCACAGCACTCGGATGGGTAGTGACCAACTACTTGGCGCAGAGGGCACTTGCGCAGAGGATCAGGACCGAAGCGTCGTTGAGGTTCGTTGAACGCCAACTGGAGGAGCTATACGGCCCGCTGGTGGCGCAGCTATACGAAGGGCGGCAGGCGTTTCAGGATCTCCTCGCCTCGCTGGGCCGGACTTCAGTGTTTCGCGGCTATTCCGAGCTGCCACCAGACGAGCTGAGGACGTGGCTTTATTGGGCGGAAAGTGTGTTTCTCCCGAGAAACCGCCTAATACGCGATCTCCTGACAACAAAGGCTCATCTCGTCGTCGGAAACGATCTCCCGCAGAGCCACATTGCGTTCTTTGAACATGAGAGTTCTTGGCGAGTGCATCATGAACGCTGGCAGAAAGAACAGGTCGAGTACAGTTGGCATTCAAATGTCAATTGGCCCGTTGAGTTCGAAAGAGACGTGATCGCAACCTTCAGCGCATTGAAGGCACGACACAGCGAGTTGCTCGGGAGTTTGAATGCCAATTGACAGCGGCCTAACCGGCGCTCGCAGCCGACGGCGCCGGCGGGATCTGAGCGCGCCGCGGCTGAACCGCAACGCGTTAGGCAGACTGATTGCGCACCGGGACGCGATAGATGCGTGAGGAACTCCTGCGGTGGGGGCTGTTCCTGATGTTCTGGTCCCCGTTGTTCGCTGCGGCGATATGCTACGGCGCGTTCCGCCGCCGTATCCGCAAGAATGGCGTTGACGAAGATCCCGCGTTTGGCCTGTTCCTGACGTATTTGGCGCCGTTCTGTGGGGTTGCTCTCGGCGCGCTGGTGACAGTTGGCTTCTGTCTGGATGTCCTGCGCGGACTAGGCGAGATTCCGAGATTCGTGTTCTGGCCGATTATCTTCGGGCCTGGAGCGTTAACCGCAGGTGCGTTGGTCGGATGCGCTGCGTGGATGCGCACCCCGCTTCGGACGAAGAACAACGAGCCTCGGGCGTGAGCGTTCGCGGTACGCTGCCTAACCACGGAACCGACGACCGGCGCGCGGCATTGCTTGGTAAGGCGTTGAGGCGCGCCGGTCGCGGCTCAGCGCGAGGGCGTTAGATGCACGGGATGAATGGAATCGCCATTCGCTGCGTCGTGGTTGTGGTTGCGGTCTGCGGCACCGTGGCCACGCGTGCCGCACGGCAGACCGGTAGTACGAGTTCGGAGCCACAGCTGAGTCGTGAGCTCACCTCCCGAGTGTTTGGCAATGACGGAAGCTGGCAGTGGGTTGGAGCCATCGACAACAGGCCAGGACCAATCGTGAAGAGCGAAAAGCGCGCCCTGGTTGGCTTCTGGCGAGAAGCCGGCGGCGAAGGCTTCGTGTCAGTTTCGATCTATGTGGTCGACACACTCAAGGAAGCCGAACAGTGGTGGGCCTTGCACGGGAAAGGCCACAAGGACTGGACGATCAAGCCTTACCCCGTTGGCGACGGCGGGTGGCGTGCTGAACATGCAACCGGCCAAATTCAGATCCACTTGCGACGGGGATTGTACGTGATTGCGGTGAGCTCGAAAGATGCTGGTGTGGTGGAGCGAGTCGCGAGGCAGGTCGCCCTTTACTTCGACGCCACCCAAGCCGCCGCTGCAGCCGACGAGCGGCGCGCGTGCGTGTAGAGCGAGCATCGAAGCCACCGCTTGCGGCTGAGCGGCACGTCGGTCGGCGGACCGGGTGAGACTGTGAATGCGGCCGCTGGAGGTGCAGCGATGACGACGGACGTGACGCCTGAAGCCATGGTCGCGATGACGGCCGTCAACCGCCTGGCACGAGAGGCGGCGTTGATGGAACGGGCGCGGAGAGGACAGGTCAGCGCACTGGTATGGTTCGGCTGGGTCGCGGCTACGCTCACACTCGGAGGCATCTGCACGTTGGCGACCCTGACGAATGCGTATGCAGCCGCCACGTTCGCGCTCATGGGGGCGGGGGCGGCCATGTTCGTCACGCTGTCGACACAGCGCATCGTGGCGTCTCGCCTGGACGCGATCGTGCAACTTCTATCGCTCGCGCGCGGTGAGAGCGATCGTCAAGAGAGATGAGCTCTCGTGGAGGAGGGGCGGTCCGCGCGCTAACCGGAGCGACCCTGGCATGGGTATACGCGAACGCCGAACGCTTTGGCGGCAATCCCGATCGCATCGTAGTATCACCATAGGAGGGCCATTGGATGAGTCTGCTTCAGACCTTCCATTGTCTTCGTATGGACGCCGCTGTACGTGCTGGCGCACGTGATCGAATTGAAGAAGGTGGAAGAGCCGGAGTTGGAGCTTCGCTTTGGCGCGGCGTATACCGAGTACAAACGAAGGGTGCCAATGCTCATTCCCAGGCCGTGGCATCGCGGGGGCGCCCGGGCGCCCGACAGGGAAATGGAGCGGACGGGCCGCGGCACCACCCCGTGACTCGCCGACATCGTCATGAGAGGTGTTCGATGAGCCCAAGGCCACACACACGCAAACCCGCCGCGCGCGCCGCCGCCACCAGGAAGACGTCCGGGGGATTCACGGACGAGGAGCGGGCCGCGATGAAGGAACGCGCCCGGGAGCTGAAGGCGGAAGCGCGCGGGGGCCCGCGCGCGGGGAAGAAGCAGGCGGACGGGGAACAGGACCTGCTCGCGAAGATCGCCGCGATGCCGGCGCCGGACCGCGCCATGGCCACGCGGCTTCACGCGATCGTCAAGGCCAGCGCGCCCTCCCTCTCGCCCAAGACCTGGTATGGAATGCCCGCGTACGCGAGGAACGGCCAGGTCGTCTGCTTCTTCCAGAGCGCGCAGAAGTTCAAGACGCGGTATGCGACGTTGGGCTTCAGCGACAAGGCGAACCTCGACCAGGGCGCCATGTGGCCGGTCGCCTTCGCGCTGAAGGCGTTGACAGCCACCGAAGAGGCGAGGATCGCCGCCCTCGTGAAGCAAGCGACGAGGTGAGCGGCCGCACGCCCCTCGCGGGGCGTGCGCAGAGGTGACACCATGAAGGCAGGCCTGGCGTTCGTCGGCGTGCTTCTGGTTCCCGGCCTCGCGGCCGCCCAGCCGGCGGCGCAAACGTGGTCCGAGTTGCGGCCGGCCGGGTGGTCCACCGTGTACGTGCTGGACGATGCCGGCGTCGAGACGACGGGCCGGTTCCTTCGGACGGACCGCGACTCGCTGGTGCTGCTGGTCGGCGGCCGTGAGGTGCGGATCGACGCCGCTCGGGTCGAGCGCATCCAGAAACGAGGAGACTCGCTCCGCAACGGCGCCATCATCGGGGCGCTCGTCGGCGCCGGTGTCGGGCTCGTGGTGTCCCGCATGGCGGACTGCCCGGACGCCCGCGGCTCGTGCCCGGGTTTTCGCGTTGCCGCGCTGGCGACGTCGACGGCCGTGTACGCCGGGATCGGGGCGGGCATCGACGCGCTCGTCACGGGCCGCACCACCGTCTACGAGGCGCGGACCGGCCCGTCTCGTGTCGCCGCGGTCCCGCGTGACCTCGGTCTCGGAATCCGTGTCAGGCTGCGGTGGTAGGCGCCATGCCGGCTGATGGGCGCGGCGCGGCTGTCGGCCGGTTCGCGAGCGTCGGCACCGGGATTTCTCCCCTGGGGGCACGCATGGCCGGCGGTGGACTTGTCGAATGTCCGTGCCCGGTCCAGAATGGGGCAACTCTCCACAAGACAACGAGTGATGTTTCGCACACTGACGCTGCTCGGGCTCCTCTCCTGCGCGGCCGCCGCGCAGGCCGCCCAGGTCGTCACCGTCCACCCCTGGGAGCTGCACAGCAGCTTCTGGATGTCCCTCCACCAGCGGCTGATCGACGACGCGTCGCGGAAGGACGCCCGGGATCTGTCCCCGTTGTCGCTCGACGAGCGTCAGGCGTGGCGGGACGCGGTCGAGGCCTACCGGGAGGCGGGCGGGCACGGCAACATGACGTTCGCCCGGCCCATGACGATCACGACCGACGCCCTCACGCAGGTGGCCGACGCTGCGACCGAGCCGCCGATTGACGCGCCGCTGAAGGACGCGCTTCTGCGGGCGGCGCCGGTGTACCGCGCGCACTGGTGGAAAGACGACGACCGCGCGAGCCGGTTCTTCATCGGCTACGCGGCCGCGATGCTCCGCGACGCCGGCGACGAGCTCGTCCGGCAGCACGAGAAGGTCTACCGCACGCCCTGGCCCGACCTCGTGCGCGTCTACGTCACGCCCGCCGCCGGGCCGTTCGGCGCCTACACCATCACGGGCCGTTCGGGCGGCGTCATCACGACGGTGTCGTGCCGCGACGACGGGTACCAGGGGCTGCGGGCGCTCGAGATGCTGCTGCACGAGAGCTCCCACGCCGTGGTCGGACCCCACAACGGGACGGTCGCCAGGGCGATCGCCGCGGCGGCGAAGGCGCACGGCGTCCCCGTGCCGGACGGCCTGTGGCACGCCATCATCTTCGCGACCTCGAGCGAGCTGACCAGGCGCGCCCTCGCCGAGCGGGGCGTCACGGACTATGTCCCGTCGTCCGAGGATCTCTTCACGCGCGTGTGGCCGAAGTACCGCGCGCCGGTCGAGAAATACTGGGTCGCGTACCTGGACGGCAAGGGCACGCTCGAGCAGGCCATCGACGAGGTCGTCGCCGCGATCCCGCGATGAGGGCGGGCGTCTCGAAGCGCTGGAGGTTCGCATGACACGTGTCACCATCCCCGCGACGGCGTGGTCGGTCGCCGTCATTCTGGCGGTTGCCTCTCCCTGGACCGGCGCCGTCGAGGCGCAGGCGCCCGCGCCCGGGAGCGCGGCCGCCCTGATCGCCCGAATCGAGGCGCCGCAGGTTCCGGATCGCCAGGGCTTCGACGCCCTGACCCTGCAGGAGGTGATGCGGCGCCTGCAGGTGCCAGGCGCGAGCATCGCGGTCATCGAGGACTTCGAGATCCACTGGGCCAAGGGGTACGGCGTCGCCGACGTCGACACGGGACGCGCCGCCGACACGCACACGGCGTTTCAGGCGGCGTCGATCAGCAAGCCCCTCACGGCCATGGCGGCCATGCGGCTGGTCCAGGACGGCCGCCTGTCACTGGACGCCCACGTCAACACGATCCTCGAGTCGTGGCACGTTCCGGCGTCCGACCTGACGCGCGGCCAGCCGGTGACGCCACGCTCGCTGTTCAGCCACACGTCGGGGGCGGACGACGGCTTCGGGTTTCCGGGGTACGCGCCGGGCGAGCCGCTGCCGACGGTGGTGCAGATCCTCGAGGGGCAGCCGCCCTCCAACGTGGGCCCGGTGCTCTTCGCGCGTCCACCCTATCAGGGCTACAAGTACTCGGGCGGCGGCCTCGAGATCATGCAGCTGGCGCTGACCGATCTGATGGGCCGCCCGTTCGCCGAGCTCATGCGGTCGACCGTGCTCGACCCGCTCGGCATGGCCGACAGCTCGTACGAACAGCCGCCGTCGGCGGCCCTGGCGGCGCGCGCCGCGCGAGCTCACGACGGGCGGGGCCGCCGCATGTCGGCGCCGTGGCACGTCTATCCGGCGCAGGCCGCGGCGGGCTTGTGGACGACGCCGAGCGACCTGGCGAGGTTTGTGATCGAGGTGCAGAAAGCGGTGCGAGGGCCCCGGGGCACGGTGCTCGGGCAGGCGGCGGCCCGCGAGATGGTGTCGCCGGCCGGCGTCGGGCCGTTCGGCGTCGGGCTGTCGCTCGACAAGCGCGGCGAGGGGTGGTACTTCAGCCACGGCGGGTCCAACTGGGGCTTCCGCGCGGACGTCCTCGGCCATTTCCGGAAGGGCTACGGCGTTGTGGTCATGACGAACGGGGACAACGGCAGCCTGCTGATCCGCGAGATCGAAGCGCGCGTCGCCGCCGCCTACGGCTGGGACTCGCTGGACAAGCCCATCGTCCGCTGACGCCGGCTGGCGTGCCGGACGGGCAGCTGACGGATCAAGGTCGAGGATCCTCGAGATGCACGATCATCCGGAACCCGCCGTGCGCGCTGATGGAGCCGTGAGCGAGCTGTCGATTCGAGCGGCGGCCGCGGTGGACGGTCCCAGCGTCCTCGCGCTGGCGGATCGGCTCGCGGCGTTCGGCCCCGCGACGCGCGCGGCCTCCGAGATCGGGCGCCGCGAACGGGCGACGCTCGACGAGGCCCTGGCGCGCCCGGCCGACGGGTCCGCCCTGCTGGTCGCCGAGCAGCCCGCCCGGGGCGTCGTCGGCGTGGTCCTGCTGGAGACGCGGCGCGACTACTTCACGGACGAGGCGCACGGCCACGTGTCGATCCTGGCCGTGGCGCGCGAGGCGGAAGGCCAGGGTGTGGGCCGCGCCCTGCTCGAAGCCGCGGAGGCCTGGGGACGCGCCCGCGGCTTCCGGAAGCTGACCCTCACGGTCTTCTCAGACAACCGTCGCGCCAGGGACGTGTACGAGCGTCAGGCGTGGCGGCCGGAGCTGGAAACCTGGTTCAAGCGGCTGGCGTAGCGGGCCGGGTTCGGAAGGACGGCACACGATGGAGTTGCGAGTGGAAGACGCAGTCCCGGTGCTCCGGCGGACGCCGGGGACGCTGCGCGCGATGCTGGACGGTCTGCCGGACGGCTGGATTGACGCGAGCGAAGGCCCCGACACCTGGAGCCCCTACGTCGTCGTGGGCCACCTGATCCACGGCGAGCGGACCGACTGGATCCCGCGCGCCGAGATCATCCTCGCGCAGTGCCCGGACCGGCGTTTTACGCCCTACGACCGCTTCGCACAGTTCCGCGAGAGCGAAGGGAAGCCGCTGGCCGATCTGCTCGACGAGTTCGCGCGCCTGCGCGCCGAGAACGTGGCCACGCTCGAGGGATGGCGCCTGACCGACACCCAGCTCGCGCTGACGGGCGAGCACCCGGAGTTCGGATCGGTCACCCTGGCGCAGCTGCTCGCCACCTGGGTGGCGCACGACCTGGGGCACGTGGCGCAGACCGCGCGCGTCATGGCGAAGCAGTACCGCGAGGCCGTCGGCCCGTGGACGGCCTACCTGCCGATCCTGACCCGGTAGACCGCGCTCAACCGCGTCCGGAGGGAAGATGAGATCGAGCGACGCATCGGCGGACGGCGCCAATCTCGCGCGCGACCTGATCGGGGTGTGGTGGCTCGTCTCTCGGACCGACGCCGCCGGGGACGGCACGCGCCGGATCGATCCGACGCTCGGGCCGGATCCCCTGGGGATCCTGACGTACGCGCCGGGCCACTTCGCCGCGCAGTTCATGAAGCGTGATCGCTCGGACGCGTCCGTCACCGCGACGATCGCGGCCGGGGCGAACAACACCGGCGCCGTGGGCGGCTACGACGCATACTTCGGGACGTACGAGGTCGATCCGGGGACCGGCCAGGTGGCCCACACTTTGCTGGGCGCGCTGACGCCCGGCAACGTCGGGATGACGGTCTCGCGGACGCTCACGGCGGACGGCGATCGCCTGGAGATCCGGCTGGACACGACGACGCCGGAGGGCGAGCCAGTCACCCGCACGCTGGTGTGGAAACGAATCGGTTGATGACGATGAGCGCAGTCGCCTTCGCGCTCGCCCTGTTCCTGCCAGCGCCGGCGCTCGCCGCCGGCCAGGCGGCGCAGGGCGCGCCAGCTCAGACGCCGGAACTGCTGCAGACGATCGACCGCCGGATCGACGGGTGCGCGGCGTTCGTCTACCGGACCGAGGCGGCGGCGAACGACGACCTGATCCTGATGACCGACGATCTCGGCGACTACGCCACGCGCGCGTGGGTGAACCTCGGGCGCGGCGACGTCGAGCTGAAGAAGGTGACCTACCGGGAAGGCGAGACGAGCCTCGCGTTCACGTTCGAAGGCGCGGGAATCGAGGTCAGGTTCGACGGGACCCTCACCGTCCCCGCCAGCGAGACGCAGGAGTACAGCGTCCTGCGCGGTCCGCTGACCGTGAAGAGCGGCTCGCGAGCGGAGACCCGCGTGGTCTACGTGCTCAACGGCTGCTGATGGCGGGGCGGCCATCATGCGCATTGCGGCCCTCTACGACATTCACGGAAACCTCCCGGCGCTCGAGGCCGTGCTTGGCGAAGTGCGTCAGGCCGGGGTGGATCGGATCGTGATCGGCGGCGACGTCTGCCTCGGCCCCATGCCGCGCGAGACGCTGTCGCGTCTGCGGGCGCTCGAGGTCCCCGTCGACTTCCTCTCGGGCAACTGCGATCGCGACGTGCTGGACGCGATGCGCGGCCTGGACGTGTCGCGGGTGCCCGAGGCGGTCCGCGAGGCGGTTCGCTGGACGGCGCGCCAGCTCGGCCCGGACGACGAGCGAGCGATCGCCGGCTGGCCGGCGACGCGCTCGTTGGACGTACCCGGATTGGGCCCCGTGCTCTTCTGCCACGCCACGCCGCGCGACGACAACGAGATCCTCACCCGGCTCACGCCGGACGACGGCTGGCGGTCGGCCCTGGGCGCGCCCGACGCGCGGCTCGTGGTCTGCGGCCACACGCACATGGCGTTCGATCGGATGGTGGACGGCGTGCGCGTCGTCAACGCCGGCAGCGTCGGGATGCCGTTCGGCGCGGCGGGCGCCGACTGGCTCCTGATCGACCCGGTCGTCCGGCTGCGCCACACACCCTACGACCTCGCCGACGCGGCGGAGCGAATCCGGCGCACGGACTACCCGCAGGCCCAGGAGTTCGCGGCCCGCTTCGTGCTCCGGCCGCCGACGGAACGCGAGATGCTCGACGTCTTCGCTCGTGCCGAGGGCGGGCGGCGGCGGGCGAGAGGGCCATCGCCGCGGAGGTGAGTGGAGGATGCTCGGCCTCGTCGCGCACCTGGCGTTCTGGGTGCTGCTGATCGTCGGCTTCACGGAGCGCAGCCGGTGGACCACCGCCGTCTTCCTCGTGCTGTGGGTCGTGGGGTACGTCGGGGCCGATTGGGTCCGCGGCGGCGGATTCATCTTCCAGTCGTGGGTCGCCGTGCTCGACATCGTGCTGTTCTTCCAGCTCCGGAAGAGCGGCGTCCATATTCGCTGAGGGCGGCGGGAAGGCGCCGGAACAGAAGGTCGCGGCGATGGGGATGACGATCACGTCGCGGGCGTTCGGCGAAGGGCAGAGCATTCCGCGCATCCACACCTGCGACGGCCGCGACATCTCGCCGCCCTTGGCGTGGAGCGACATCCCGCCCGGCACGAAGAGCCTCGCGCTCATCGTGGACGATCCCGACGCCCCGGACCCGGCGGCGCCGAAGATGACCTGGGTCCACTGGGTGCTCTACAACCTGCCGCCCGACGCGACCGGGCTGCCGCAGGGCGTGGAACCCGAAGGCCTGCCGTCCGGGACGCGCGAAGGCCTGAACGACTGGACGCGCCTGGGCTACGGCGGGCCGTGCCCGCCGAAGGGGCGGCACCGGTACTTCTTCAAGCTGTACGCGCTCGACGCGCAGCTGCCGAAATTGAGCGTGCCCACCAAGGCGGCGCTGGAAGAGGCCATGGCCGGCCACATCGTCGCGAAGGCCGAGCTCGTCGGCACCTATCAGCGATAGTTCGGGGTATCCTTCTCTCATACGCAATTCCCGGCACGACCGCGAGACCTGTTGAGGGGAGGCGACCATGGCGACCCAACCCACGCCGGTGGAGGTGTGGCCCGCGCTGCCGCTCGAGGAGTGGCAGGACACGTGCGAGACGCTGCACCGCTGGACGCAGATCGTCGGCAAGATCCGCCTGGCCCAGGGGCCGTGGCTGAACCACTCGTGGCACACCACGCTGTACGTCACCGCGCGGGGCCTGACCACGTCGCCCATGCCGCACGGGACGCGCACGTTCGAGATCGAGATGGACTTCATCGACCACCGGCTGGCGGTGCGATCGAGCGACGGCGGCACGGGCGGATTCCCGCTCGAGCCGCAGACGGTCGCGGCGTTCTACGCGCGCCTGATGGGGGAGCTGGACGCGCTCGGGCTGCACGTGGTCATTCACAAGCGCCCCAACGAGCTGCCGGACACGTTGCCGTTCGACCAGGACGAGGTCCATCGCGCGTGCGACCGCGAGTACGCGCAGCGGTTCTGGCGGATTCTCGTGCAGGCCGATCGCGTGCTGAAGCGGTTCCGCGGGCGGTTCATCGGCAAGTGCAGCCCGGTGCACTTCTTCTGGGGCGCGGCCGACCTGGCCGTCACGCGCTTCTCGGGCCGGCGCGCCCCCGAGCACCCCGGCGGCATCCCGAACCTGCCCGACCGGGTCACGCGCGAGGCGTACTCGCACGAGGTGAGCAGCTGCGGCTTCTGGCCCGGCGGCGGGCCCATCCCGTATCCGGCGTTCTACGCCTACGCGTACCCCGAGCCCGCGGGCTTCGCCGAGGCGCCGGTGCGCCCCGAGGGCGCCTTCTACGGCCAGGACCTGCACGAGTTCGTCCTGCCGTACGACCTCGTTCGCCGGTCGGCCGACCCGGACGCCACGCTGCTCGAGTTCCTGCAGGCGACCTACGAGGCCGCGGCGCGGCTCGGCGGCTGGGATCGCGCGGCGTTGGAGGCGTGAGGACCCAGTCGTGACAGAATGGTCTTCCTGACCGCTGACCGCTGACCGCTGAGAGCTGATCATGTGGAGAGCCGTCCTCGCCTGGCTGCCGGGCATTCCCATCGCCATCGCCAACGGATCCCTGCGCGAGTTCGTGATCCGCAAGCACGTGGGTGAGCTCGCGGCGCACCAGATCTCGGTCGCGACCTTCATCGTGCTGTTCGGGGCCTACGTGTGGCTCGTCCTGCCGTGGCTGCGGCTGGCCTCCGGCGCCGGCGCCCTGCGCGTGGGGCTCGTGTGGCTCGGCCTGACCGTCGCCTTCGAGTTCGTGTTCGGGCACTACGTGATGGGACACCCCTGGGCCGTGCTGCTGCACGACTACAACATCCTGCAGGGGCGGTTGTGGGTGGTGGTGCTCGCCTGGACGGCGCTGGCGCCGTTCGTGTGCTTCCAGCTGAAGGGGAACGGTGCCTGAATGTCGGACGAACCCTGGATCGCGTTCGATCGCTACGTCGCCGATTTGTTCCTGCCGCCGGACCCCACGCTCGACGCGGCGCTCGCGGACGCCAAGGCGGCCGGCCTGCCGTCGATCAGCGTGTCGGCGGCCCAGGGCCGCCTGCTGCACGTGCTGGCCCTTGCCCTGGGCGCGCGGCGCATCCTCGAGGTCGGCACGCTCGCCGGCTACAGCGCGATCTGGCTCGCGCGGGCCCTGCCCGCCGGCGGCCGGCTGATCACGCTCGAGGCCGACCCGGCGCACGCGAAGGTGGCGCGCGCGAACCTCGCCCGCGCGGGCCTGGACTCTGTCGTCGAGGTGCGCGAGGGACGGGCCGCCGAGACCATGCCGCAGCTCGTCGCCGAGGGCGCGGGCCCCTTCGACCTGATCTTCATCGACGCCGACAAGCCGGGCTACGCCGACTATTTCGGGTGGGCGCTCGCTCTCTCGCGCCCGGGCACGCTCATCGTCGCCGACAACGTCGTGCGCAAGGGCCAGGTCGCCGACGCCACGAGCGACGATCCCCACGTGCTGGGCATACGGCGGTTCAACGCGCGCCTCGCGGCCGAGCCGCGCGTGCGCGCGACCGTCGTCCAGACGGTGGGGAGCAAGGGCTACGACGGGTTCGCCTTCGCGGTCGTCGTGTGAAGGGGAGCCCGCGCCATGCGAAGGGGGAGGCGTCGGTGACGGTGATCGAGACGGCGCGGCTGGCGCTGCGGGAGCTGACGACGGACGACGCGGCGTTCATCCTCGAGCTGCTCAACGACCCATCGTTTCTGCGCTACATCGGCGACCGCGGCGTACGGACGATCGACGACGCGCGGCGGTACATCGAGACGGGGCCGCGGGCGAGCTACGCGCAGCACGGGTTCGGGCTGTACCTGGTGGAGCGAAAAGCGGGCCGGCTAGAGCCGGCCCCCACAGGTGGCAGGGGGGAGAGTGAGCCGGCCCCCACGGAAGCGAGTGAGCTGGCGCCCACAGGTGAGGCGGGAGAGCCGCGCGGCGAGGCGATGGGGATCTGCGGCCTGCTCAAGCGCGAGGCGCTGCCCGACGCGGACGTGGGGTTTGCGTTCCTGCCGCGTTTCTGGCGGCGGGGCTACGCGCTCGAGTCGGCGTCGGCGGTGCTGGCGCGGGGGCGCGAGGTGCACGGGCTCTCGCGCGTGCTGGCCATCACGTCGCCGGACAACGAGGCGTCGATCGCGCTGCTGGCGAGGCTCGGCTTCACGTTCGAGCGCAGGGCGCGGCTGTCGGAAGGGGCCTCGCCGGTCAAGATCTTCTCGCTGCGGTGGTGAAGGGCGGGGGCCTTGACAGCCTGACCCGACCGGCGTATCGTCGACATTACATAACGAGCGTTCGGTTTGTATACCAGCGCTCGGACGGGGCCGCCCGGCCCGCCGGGCGTCTCCGGGCCACATCGCTCGACCCGCAAAGACATCGGAGTGCCGGGGCACTCCAGGAGGCAGTTATGGGCAGGCACCGGATCCGCGCGGCCGGCCGGGGGGCGGCTGCGCTCGCATGGCTGGCGGCGTTCGTCCTCCTCGCGGCGCCCGTGGCGCTCGCGCAGACGTCCGACGGCGTCATCGAAGTGGCCGTGGTGGACCAGAGCAGCGCCGCGCTGCCCGGCGTGACGGTGCAGGTGGTCAACACCGAGACCGGGTTCAGCCGCGAGACGGTCACCGACGGCGCCGGCCTCGGGCGCGTGCCGGCGCTTCCGCCGGGCACCTACAAGGTCACCTTCGAGCTGCAGGGCTTCACGAGCGTCGTCCAGGACAACGTGACGCTGCGCGTCGGCCAGACGGCGCGCCTGTCGGTGACGATGCAGGTGGGGCAGGTGAGCGAGGCGGTGACGGTCACGGCGCAGGTGCCGCTCGTGGACGTGTACAAGACGGACTCGTCCACCAACATCGTGCCCGAGCAGATCCAGGAGCTGCCCGTCGCCAACCGCGACTTCCAGAACCTCGCCTTCCTGGCGCCGGGCGTCCAGCGCGAGCGCGGCAGCTACCGCTTCATCAGCAACGCGCCGGTCATCGGCGCGGGCGGCAACGCCAGCCAGGCCACGATCGTGGTGGACGGGATCGACTTCACCGACCCGACGCTGGGGCTGGCGCGCGCGCGGTTCAGCCAGGACGCGATCAGCGAGTTCCGCGTCATCTCGAACCGCTTCGACCCCGAGATCGGCGGGTCCGCGGGCGGCGCGCTGTCGGTCGTGACCAAGTCGGGCACGAACCAGCTCAAGGGGTCGCTCTTCGGGTTCTTCCGCGCCAACGCGCTCCGCGCGAAGAGCAAGCTCGAGACGACGAAGAACCCCTACTCGCGCCAGCAATTCGGCGGCACGGTGGGCGGGCCGCTCGTCAAGGACCAGACGCACTACTTCCTGTCGTTCGAGCAGATCGACGAGAACGCGGTCACGCTCTTCCGGCCGGGCGGCGCGTACGCGTCGCTGGCGTCCGACCCGAAGGTGCCCACGCGGCAGTCGCTCGTCTACGGCGGCGTGGACCACCGGATCAACAACCAGCAGCAGCTGCAGGCCAACGTGGTCTACGAGCACCTCAAGCAGACGAACTTCCGCGTGGGCGGCGTCGCGGACGAGTCCTCCGGCATCAAGATGCTCCGGAACAACTACAACGTGATGGCGAAGCACAGCTGGACGATCAGCAACATCACGCTCAACCAGCTGGCGTTCCAGGTGGGCCGCCGCAAGTTCGAGGAGCCGAACAACTCGAACGCGCTGTCGGAGTACTTCTCGAGCGGCAACACGCTCGTCACCGGCGCGAACATCACCGGCGACCAGTACGACACGGGCGACATCGTCGAGCTGCGCGACACGTTCTACACGCGGCTGGGCGACGGCCGGTGGGCGGCCGACATGAAGTTCGGCGGGTCGTGGCAGCGGGTGAAGGACGACTGGTACTTCCCGGTGTACCCGCAGAACCTGATGATCTACGTGACCGACGCGCGGTCGTTCCCGCTGCTCTACGTGGACGCAAGCGGGTCGGGTCAGTCGGTCATCACGACCAACCTGCTGGCGGCCTTCGCGGAGGCGGACCTGCGGCCCTCGTCGCGCGTGACGATCAACCTCGGCGTGCGCTACGACCTCGACACGCAGGGCAACAACCCCGACTACACGAGCCCGCTGCAGCCCACCGCGCGCGGGCGCGACACGAACAACGTGCAGCCGCGCGGCGGGTTCTCGTGGGACGTGGCGGGCGACGGCGCGCACGTCGTGCGGGGCGGCGTCGGGCTGTTCACGGGCCGCTTCCTCCTGGTGCCGGCGGCCGTCGAGCTGCAGCAGAACGGCTTCACCGGACGCATCATCCAGCAGCGGCTCAACGGCGCGGTGTACGGCTACCCGGCCGCCTACTGGCTGCTCGCGTCGAGCCCGTCCACGACCGGCATCCCGCTGCCGCGCGACGCGGCGGGGCTCGGCTCGACGTTCGTGAGTCCCCAGGCGACGCAGGCGACGCTCGGCTACACGGTGCGGCTGGGCCGCACGGGCCTGTTCGCCGACGTCGAGGGGATCTACGTGAAGGGCCGCGACGAGATCATTCTCCGCGACACGAACTGGAAGGGGAACGCCACCGGCGGCCGTCCCAACCCCGCCTTCAACCAGATCAACCTGTACACCAACGAGGGGCGCTCCGAGTACAAGGCCCTCGTCATGAGCCTGAACGGCACGATCCCCGGCGGCCACGTCGTGACCGCGTCGGTGACCCTCGCCAGCAAGAAGAACATCGAGGACGACTTCAGCCCGGCGCTCACCGACTACCCGAACGACCCGGCCAACATCGCCGCCGAGTGGGGCCGCTCGCGCGCCGACGAGCGCGTCCGCTTCGTGGCGTCGGGCGTCTTCCGGATGCCCCGCGGCGTCACGGTGGCGCCGATCTTCGAGTACGGCTCGGGCCAGCCGTGGAACCACCGCCTGGGCTACGACTACAACGGCGACGGCAAGAACTCGGACCGGCCGGCCGGCGTGCCGCGCTTCTCCGAGAACGGGCCGAACTTCGTGCAGGTCAGCCTGCGGGCCACCTACGCGCTGCCGCTCGGCGACCGCCTGCGCGCGGACCTGATCGCCGAGGCGTTCAACCTGTTCAACCGCGTCAACTACGACGTGAACTCGATCCAGAACGGCGAGTACCTGAGCGGGCCGACGCTGGCCAACCCGGCGCTGGCGGCCGTGCCGAACCCGCGCTTCAAGCAGTACACAGGCACGCTGCCGCCGTTCGAGGCCCAGCTCGGGGTGAGGATCACCTTCTAATGGACACAGGGCTCAGCGGAAAGGTCGTCATCGTCACGGGCGCGGCCGCGGGGATCGGCCGCGCCACCGCCCTCGCCTTCGCCGGCGAGCGCGCCCGCGTCGCCGCGTGGGACGTGAACGACGGGGAGGCGCCGGCGCTCGTCGAGGCGCTGGCGGCGGCGGGGGGCGAGGCGGCGTTCGCGCGCGTGGACGTCGCCGACGCAGCCGAGGTCGACCGTGCCGTCCAGGACGTCGTGGCGCGCTGGGGGCGCGTGGACGTGCTCGTCAACAACGCGGGCATCGTCCGCGACGCGCAGCTCGTGAAGTGGAAGGACGGTGCGGTGGCGTCGCTGATGACCGACGAGACGTTCGACCGCGTCCTCGACGTGAACCTGCGCGGGGTCTTCCACTGCGCGCGCGCCGTCGTGCCGCACATGATCCGCGCCGGCGGCGGCGTGATCCTCAACGCCTCGTCGGTGGTCGGGCTGTACGGCAACTTCGGCCAGACCAACTACGCCGCGACCAAGGCCGCGGTGATCAACCTGACGCGGACCTGGTCGCGCGAGCTGGGCCGCTACGGCATCCGCGTGAACGCCGTGGCGCCCGGCTTCATCGGCACCGAGATCCTGCGGTCGATGCCGCAGAAGGTGCTCGACGGGATGGTGTCGCACACGCCGCTCGGCCGCATGGGCGAGCCGAGCGACATCGCCGACGCGTACGTCTGGCTGGCCTCCCGGCAGGCCAGCTTCGTGCACGGCACCACGCTGTCGGTCGACGGCGGCCTGGTCGTGGGGACGTAATCAGTGGGGGCCGCCTTCAGGCGGCCCAGGGCCGGCTGAAGCCGGCCCCTACGGTCGAGACTTGAGGCAAACCTGTCATGGCCCGCTACGCCCGTCTCGTGTCCACCGCCGGCTACCTGCCGGAGATCGAGGTCACCAACGACGAGCTGCGCCGGCGGTTCGACGCCCGCATCCCGGAGTTCGTCGACAAGATGGAGGCGTCGAGCGGCATCCGCTCGCGGTGGTTCGCGCCCGAGGGGTGGTCCACCTCGGACGTCGCGCTCCCGGCGGCGCGGCTCGCGCTCGAGCGCGCGGGCCGCGCGCCCGAGGACGTCGACCTGATCGTCCTCGGCACCGACTCGCCGGACTACATCACGCCCGCCACCTCGGTGGTGCTGCAGCACAAGCTGGGCGCGAAGCGCGCCGGCACCTTCGACGTGGGCTGCGCCTGCGCCTCGTTCCCGACGGGGCTGGCCGCCGCGTCGGGCATCCTGGCGTCCAACCCGTCGATCAAGACCGTGCTCGTCGTCGGCGTGTACCGCATGAGCCGGCTGGCGGACCCGAACGACCCCCTCATCTATTTCTACGGCGACGGCGCGGGCGCGGCCGTGCTGGAGGCCGGCGACCGGCCGGGCTTCCTCGGCGCCGCGTTCCAGGCCGACGGCGCCTACGCCGGCTACTGGGGCATCTACTCGGGCGGCACCGCCGAGCCCGCCACCGAGGAGTCGGTGAGGGCCGGACGCACGAAGGTGCGCATGCTCGACCGCTACCCGCCCGAGATCAACCACGAGGGCTGGCCGCGCCTCGTGCGCACGCTCGCCTCCGACCTGGGCTTCGCCGTCGCCGACATCGACTTCATCGTGTTCACCCAGGTGCGCAAGCCGAGCATCGAGCTGGTGATGGCCGATCTCGGCCTGCCGATGACGAAGACGCACACGGTGATGGAGGCCTGGGGCTACACGGGGTCGGCCTGCATCCCGATGGCGCTCGACGACGCGTTCGAGAAGAAGAAGGTGCCCTCGGGCGGCCTCCTCGTCCTGGTCGGCTCGGGGGTGGGCTACAACCAGGCGGCCGCAGCCTTGAGGCTCTGAAGGTGCACATCCACGGTGACCTCCTCGGCGAGCGCGCGCGTCTCACGCCGGCGAAGACGGCGCTCGTGGAGGTGGCGTCGGGCCGCCGGCTCACCTACGCCGAGCTGGACGCGCGGGCGGCGGCGGCCGCGCGCGTGCTGCAGCGGGACCTCGGCCTGGCCCGCGGCGACCGCGCGGGCCTCCTCGCCGCCAACTCGGTCGAGTTCCTCGACGTCTTCTTCGGCGCGCTGAAGGCCGGCGTCGTGCTCGTGCCGCTCAGCACGCGCCTCACCGCCCGCGAGCTCGTGCCCATCGTCCGCGACAGCGGCATGCGCGCGCTCGTCTACGACGCGGCCACTCGCGAGGCGGCCGCCGCCCTCGAGCCGCTCGCGCCGCTCGAGCGCTGGGTGACCTTCGACGAGCGCGCGTCGCCCGGGCACGACGTGTTCGCTGATCGCCTCGCGGCGACCCGGGGCGCCGCGTGGGAGCCCGTCCGCTCCGGGCCCGAAGACCTCGCCTGCCTCCTGTACACGAGCGGCACGACGGGACGCCCGAAGGGCGTGATGATCCCGCACCGCATGATCTCGTGGAACGGCTACAACACGGTGGCCGGCTGGCAGCTCCGCGAGGACGACGTGAGCCCGATCTTCACGCCGCTCTACCACGCGGGCGCGCTCGGAGCGTTCCTCCTGCCCATCCTCACCATCGGCGGCACGATCGTCCTGCACCGCGGCTTCGACGCCGACGAGGTGTGGCGCACGATCGCCGCGGAGCGCTGCACGGTGGTGCTCGGCGTGCCCACCGTCTGGAAGCTGCTCATGGAGGCGCCGGGCTTCGAGACGACGGACCTCGGGCACGTACGGTGGTTCATCAGCGGCGGCGCGCCGCTGCCGGAGTACCTGATCGAGGCGTACCAGCGGCGGGGTGTGGCGTTCAAGCAGGGCTACGGCCTCACCGAGGTCGGCGTGAACTGCTTCGCGATGACGGTGGAGGAGTCGGCGAGGAAGAAGGGCTCGATCGGCAAGCCGCTGATGTTCACCGAGACCCGCGTGGTGGGACCCGGCGGCGACGTTCCGGCGGGCGAGGTGGGCGAGCTCTGGCTGCGCGGGCCGCACGTGTGCCTCGGCTACTGGAACGACCCGGCGGCCACCGCGGAGGCGCTCGACGCCGACGGCTGGTTCCACACCGGCGACCTCGCGCGGCGAGACGAGGAGGGCTTCCACTACATCGCGGGCCGCCGGAAGGACATGTTCATCAGCGGCGGCGTCAACGTGTACCCCGCCGAGGTCGAGGCGGAGCTGCTGCTGCACCCGGGCGTGCAGGACGCGGCCGTCGTCGGCGTGCCGCACGAGACCTGGGGCGAGATGGGCGTGGCGTTCGTCGTCGCGCGTCCGGGGCACGCGCTCGCGGGCGAGGCGCTCGCCGCGCACCTCGAGGGCCGGCTGGCGCGCTACAAGATCCCGAAGGCGTTCCAGTTCACGGACGCGCTCCCGCGGACGCCGTACGGGAAGATCGTGAAAGGGGAGCTCCAGGCCCGCTGGGCGGCTGATGGCGCACAGAGCCCTGATGGCGCACAGCTGAAGCTGTGCGCTACGGGAGGAGCGACAGAGAGCGACGTCTCCCGTAGCGCAGGGGAAGAAGAGATCTCTCGTAGCGCAGGGGAAGAAGAGATCTCCCGTAGCGCAGGGCTTCAGCCCTGCGCCGTCCTGACGCATCACGTGAGCGGCGCGGCCGGCGGCGTGCCCGTCCTGCTCCTGAACGGTGGGATGATGACGTTCGCCGGGTGGCACCCCGTGGCGGCCGGCCTCGAGCCCGCGTACGGCGTGATCGCGTTCGACTTCCGCGGCCAGCTCCTGTCACCGGGCGCGCCGCCTGCGCTCGACGGGCACGTGGCTGACGTCATGGCGCTGCTCGATCACCTCGGGGTCGCGCGGGTGCACGCCGTGGGCACGTCGTTCGGCGGCGAGATCGGCCTGCTGCTGGCCGCGCGGCACCCGGACCGCGTCCGCTCGGTCGCGGCCATCACGGCCACCGACCGCCTGACGCCGGAGATGTGGGCGGCGGCGCAGCCGCTCCGCGACGCCTGCCGCGCCGCCGCGGCCGGCGGCGACGGCGGCCTGCTGTTCGATCTGATGGTGCCGGGCACGTACGCGCCCGCGTACGTGGCGGCGCAGGGAGCGACGATGAGCGCGCGCCGCGAGCGGTTCGCAGCGCTGCCGCGCGCGTGGTTCGGCGCGATGGACGCGCTGCTCGCGTCGCTCGAGGGGCTCGACCTCACCGGCGTCCTGCGGGCGATCCGCTGTCCCGCGCTGGTCGTCGGCGCCGAGCTCGACCGGACGTTCCCGCCGGCGCGCGCCGCGGCGATCGCGGACGCCATCCCCGGCGCGGAGCTGACGCTGGTGCCGGGCGCCGGGCACGGGCTCGTGGCCGAGTCGCCCGAGCGCGTGCTGGACGCGCTCCTGCCGTTCCTGGCGAAGTTGACGTAGCGTTCGGAGGACCCCATGAAGCCCATCCACATCGCCGCCTACCACCAGTCGCCCTTCGGCAAGCTGATGGCCATGACGGTGCCAGAGATCGTCGAGGCCGCCGTCGGCGGGGCGTGCGGCGAAATCCACGCCGAGCCGTCGGCGATCGACGTCGCGTCGATCGGCGCCACCTGCAACTTCTCGCTCAACCAGCAGGGCCTGCTGGCCGGGCTGGTGGCCATGGTGCCGGGACTCGGCGGCAAGCCCATCGAGGCGGTGGAGAACGCGTGCGCCTCGGGCGGCCAGGCGGTCGTGTCGGTGGCGCAGAAGCTCGCGCTGGGGCTCGGCGAGGTCGGCCTCGCCGTGGGCTACGAGAAGATGCGCGACGCGGACGGGAAGATGGACGGGAAGCTCGTCGGGCAGGTGCTCGGTTACTTCTCGCACCCGGACGAGCGCGCGGGCAAGACGTTCGTCTTCCCGCACCTGTTCGCGGAGGTGATGCGCGACTACATGCAGGCGCACGGCGCGACCGAGCGCGACCTGGCCGCGATCGCGGTGGCCGAGTACGCCAACGCGAAGCACAACCCGTACGCGCAGATGCGCAAGGTCCAGATCACGCTGGACCAGGCGATGGCCATCGAGGGCATCAACCGGTACATCGTGGACGGCCTGCCGCTCAAGACCTACGACTGCTCGCAGATCACCGACGGCTACGCCGCGCTCGTCCTGGCGACCGAGGCGGGCCTCGCCCGGCTCGGCCTGCGCGCGCAGGACTGCGTGCGGCTCGCCGGCTGGGCGCAGGCCACCGACCCGCTGAAGAAGGAGGGCCGCGACGTGCTGCGGCCGGCCGGCGCCTACGGCGCCATGCGGCGGGCGTACGAGGCGGCCGGCGTGACGGCGCGCGACGTCACGGTGGCCGAGATCCACGACTGCTTCACGGTGATGGGCGCCATCGGCACCGAGGTGCTGGGGAAGGCCGAGTACGGCCGCGGCGCGCGCTACTGGCTCGACGGCCGCGCGGCGCCCGACGGCGAGTGTGCGATCAACACCTCGGGCGGCCTCATCGCGAAGGGCCACCCGGTCGGCGCCACGGGCGTGGCGATGATCGGCTGGTGCGCGCGGCAGCTCCTGGGCAAGGCGCCGGCGCCGCTCCAGGCGAAGGCGCCGAGGGTCGCCGCCACGTTCAACATCGGCGGGCCGATCTGCGCGTCGGTGTGCACGGTGCTCACGGTGGGGGCCTGACGGGGATCGGTGCTCGGTACTCGGGTACTCGGGGCCGGGGGCCGGCGGCCGGGGCGCACAGCTGAAGCTGTGCGCTACGGGAGGACGGCAAGACACGTCGCGCAGGGCTTCAGCCCTGCGCCGAGACCGCCACATGCCGGATCTGACACCCGATCGCGAGGGGTTCGTCGAGGCCGACGGCCACCGCATCCACTACGAGCACTTCGGGCGCGGGGAGCGCGAGGCGATCTGTCTGCTGAACGGCCTCGCCATGCACACGAAGGCGTGGTACGGGTTCCTGCCGCGCCTGCTGCCCGAGCTCGACGTCATCCTCTACGACTATCCCGGCCAGGGCCTGTCGTCCGCCGAGGACGTGCCGTACTTCATCCCGCGGATGGCGGCGTACCTCGGCCTGATTGCCGACGAGCTGGGCATCGGGCGTCTCCACCTGATGGGGATCTCGTACGGCGGCTTCGTGGCGCTCGACTTCGCGCGGCAGTTCCAGGATCGGCTCCACACGCTCACGCTCTCGGGCATCCTGCTCTCGCACGAGACGCTCTTCGACATGTATCAGGCGCTCTCGCTCCGCTTCTACCGCGGCAGCCTCGAGGCGTTCGAGATCTACACGCACTACATGTACGAGAAGATCTTCGGCGAAACGTTCGCGCGGGCGTCCCGGGACAAGCTCGAGCCGATGCGCGCCAAGTTCCAGGACCGCTTCGCGGACCGCCGGCACGTCCTCGTGCGGCTGACCGAGGCGCAGGACCCGTTCTTCGCCGACCTCGACGCCAACCTGCCCGCCTACCGCGCCATCCGCACCCCCGCGCTCGTCATGGCCGGGGCCGAGGACCGCGCGATCCCGCCGTGGGTGCAGCGCAAGCTCGCCGGCATCCTGCCCGTCGTGCGCTTCGAGCTGGTGGAGGACTCCGGGCACGTGGTCTACCTGGAGAAGCCCGAACTCTTCTTCGGCAACCTGCTGACGCTCGCGAGGACGAAGAGGCTGTCATGACCAGAGGCCGCCGTGTGGCGATCGTCGCGGGGCTGGCCGGCGTGCTCGCGGCCGCCGCGGGCGCGACGCTCGCCGTCGTGCTGCGCCCACTGGCCGTCTTCGAGTCGATGGAGCGGCTGGGCCTGCGGTGGGCGGGCCTCGAGCGCCGCGAGGCGCCGGGGCCGCGCGGGCCGCAGGTGTACTGGCGCGGCGGCGACGGCCCGCCGGTGGTCTTCCTGCACGGCGCGAACGACCAGGCCGGCGCCTGGGTCCGCATCGTCCGCCCCGTGATGCAGGGGCACCGGGTGGTGCTGATCGACCTGGCGGGCCACGGCGACAGCGCGCCGGCCGACGGCCCGCTGGCCGCCGGCGATCTCGTGGCCGGCGTCGAGGCCGTGATGAACGCGGAAGTGGTTGGCGCGCCGGCCACGCTCGTGGGAAACTCCCTGGGCGGCTGGCTCGCGCTCGTCTACGCCCGCGCCCACCCGGACCGCGTCTCGCACGTCGTGCTGGTGAACGGGGCGGCGGTCCGCGGCGACGGCACCGAGGCGCAGGTGAACCTGCTGCCGCGCACGCGCGAGGAGGCCCGGGAGGCCATCGCGGCCACCACGAGCCCGGCGAGCCCGTCCGTGCCGGCGTTCGTGCTCGACGACCTGGTCCGCCGCGGGCCGGGGAGCCCGCTGGCGCGGCTCGAGGCGGCGCCGGTGCCCGACGCGCTCGCGCTCGACGGGCGCCTCGGGGAACTGCGGGTTCCGGTCACGCTGATCTGGGGCGCGGCCGATCGGGTGCTGCCGCTCGCGTACGCGGAGCGCGTGGCGGCGGCGCTGCCCGCGGCGCGGGTGATGCGGCTGGAGCGTTGCGGCCACGTGCCGCAGCGCGAATGCCCCGACGCGCTGAGCGCGGCGCTCGCGCAGGCGCTCGCGAGCCCGCCGACGCCGGAAGGGGAGCGGTGAGCATCCGCCGGAGGAGACCGATCGTGCCTCGCAGGTCGCGCATGAACCAGGAAGCCCGCTCGGAGCGCAGCCGGGCGCAGATCCTGAAGGCCGCGCGCAAGCTGATCTCCCGCCAGGGGTACCGCGGGACGAGCATGCGCGACATCGCCGTCGCCGCGAAGGTCTCGACGGGGAACGTCTACCACCAGTTCCCCGACAAGGAGACGATCTTCCGGACGCTGCTCGACGAGTACCTGGCGGGCGATCGAGTCGTCTGACTTCCCGTTCATCCAGGCGCTGGCGTCGGGCGCCTTTCCGACCGACATGGAGGCGCTCGGCCGCGCCGCGCGCGCGAGCGTCGAGCAGTACCGCGACTACGTCGCCCTCGTCTACGTGGACGTCGTCGAATTCGAGGGCAGCCACATCCGGCGGTTCTACGCGGACATGGCGACGCGCTTCCAGGTGTTCCTCGAGCAGAACAAGGACCGCCTGGACCTCGACGCCCTGCGCCCGGGCGTCTCGCCGCTCGCCGCCGTCATGCTGGCGACGCGGTTCCTCCTCAACTACTTCGCGGTCGAGATCCTCTTCGGCGTGCCCCACCACTTCGGCACCGACACCGACACGGCCCTCAAGGAGATCGCCGACATCTTCGCGCACGGGATGCTGCGCGCCGACGCGCCGGCCTCCGCCGGGCGGAGGGCCGCTGCGGGCGCGGCCAACGGGCCGGACTGAACCGGCGGGGCCGCGAGAGAGGAATGCAACGATGTACGGCCAGTACGGCCGATCGCTCGGACCCAAGGCGCTGCTCACGGCCGCGCACCTGGCGGCGGTCGCGGCGGCGGCATGGCTGCTCGTCGGCGGCGGGCTCGGCTGGGTGTCCGCGCGCACGCCGCTCGCGCTGATCCCGGGCGAGGCGGTCCGCCGTTGGCTGCTCGCCGGCGCCGCGGCGGTCTATTTCCTGCGCGTGTGCGTCACCAGCTTCCACCTGATCCGGCGCCGCATGGACTGGTCCGAGGCCGTCACGATCGCGGTGTGGGTCTGGATCATCCATCCGGTCCTGGCGCTGTTGGGTGGCTCGAACGCCGCTGCCGCCGGATGGGGCGTGGCGGCTGGTGTCGTCCTCTACGCGGCCGGGTCCTTCCTGAACACGGGCTCGGAGATGCTGCGCCACCGGTGGAAGCGGGACCCGGGGCACAAGGGCCGGCTGTACACCGGCGGGCTCTTCGCCTGGTCGATGCACATCAACTATTTCGGAGACGTGGTGCTCTTCACCGGCTACGCCCTCGTCGCCGGCCGCGCCTGGGCCTTCGCGATCCCTGCCCTGATGGCGGCGCTCTTCCTCTTCGTCAACATCCCGATGCTCGACCGCTACCTCGCGGAGCGCTACGCCGACGAGTTCCCGGCCTACGCGCGGCGGACGAAGAAGTTCGTGCCGTTCGTGTATTGACGCCGCCGCCCGCGCGCCCCTCGTGCTACGATGCACCCATCGACACAGATCGGGGCCGCCCCCGCCCTTCTGGCTTCGGTGGGCCAGGGCGGTCGACTGGGTGACATGAGCGACGGTCTCACGGAGTGGTCGGCCGGGCGCATCTTCCAGATCGACGACGACGCGCGGCTCTACATCGCGCCGGCGATCGACGACTGGACGATCCTGTCGGAGTACGGCATCGACACCATCTTCGATCTCGAGGGCGGCCTCGACGACGGGGTGCCGACGGTGCCGGACCAGTGCCTGTACGTGTACTTCCCCATCTACGACGAGGAGCTGCCGAATCTCGCGAAGCTCGAGGGCCTGGCGCGGCTCGGCGCGGCGCTCATCGGGCAGGAGCACCGGGTGCTGTCGCACTGCGGCCTGGGCTTCAACCGATCGGCGCTGCTGGCCGGGCTCATCCTGACCGAACTGGGGATGCCGGGCGCCGACGCCGTGGCGCGGCTGCGCGCGCGGCGCCCGGGCGCGCTCTTCAACGAGCGCTTCGCGGAGTTCCTCACGTCGATTCGCGCGTAGCGGAACCAGCATCCATGTCGGACCTCGCGTCGGCCTTCGGCCGGATCGACATCTACCTCTTCGACCAGCTCCTGCGCGGGCGCATCGTCCCGGGCCATCGCGTGCTCGACGCCGGCTGCGGCGGGGGCCGGAACCTCGTCTACCTGCTGCGCGCGGGCTACGACGTGTGCGCCGCCGACGCGAGCGTCGAGGCGGTGGACGCCGTGCGCCGGCTCGCGTCCGACCTGGCCCCGCACCTGCCCGCCGGGAACTTCCGCGTGGAGCCGGTCGAGGCGATGACGTTTCCCGACGGCCACGCCGACGTCGTGGTGAGCAGCGCCGTCCTGCACTTCGCGCGGGACGAGGCGCAGTTCGACGCGATGCTCGAAGGCAGCTGGCGCGTGCTCAAGCCGGGCGGGCTGTTCTTCTGCCGCCTCGCCTCGTCCATCGGCCTGGAGGATCGCGTCCGCCCGCTGGGCGGCGGCCGCTTCGGGCTCCCCGACGGCACCGAGCGCTTCCTGGTGGACGAGGCGCGGCTCGCCGCGGCCACCGCGCGCCTGGGCGGCGCGCTCGCCGACCCGCTGAAGACGACGATCGTCCAGGATCAACGGTCGATGACCACGTGGGTCGTGAGGAAGCACGACGCCCCGGGTCGGAATGGAGACACCACTCGATGAGGCGAGTCACGATGGCCGCCGCGGCGGCGGCGTTCCTGGGACTGACCGCCGCGCTGGCGGGCGCGCCCGCGCAGCGGGGCGCGATCACCGCCGACGTGCCGGCGCGGGTGGACCCGCACGCGCGCTACGTCATCTACCTCCACGGCCTCATCATCGAGAACGAGGGGCGCCACCCCACCAGCCCGCAGTTCGGGGTCTACGACTACGACGACATCCTGCACGCGTTCGCCGGCGCGGGGCTGCAGGTGATCAGCGAGGCGCGACCGAAGGGCACCCAGGTGGCGGCCTACGCGAAGAAGGCGGCGGGCGAGGTGCGGCAGCTGCTCGACGCCGGCGTGCCGCCCGACCACGTGACGGTGGTCGGCTTCTCGAAGGGCGGCGCGATCGCCATCCGGACCTCGTCGCTCGTCAAGGTGGCCGGCGTGCGCTACGTCTTCCTCGCCGCGTGCTTCGCCCGGCGGCCGGGCGATCCCGTGTTTCCGGTGACGGGCCACGTGCTGTCGATCCACGAGGCGAGCGATACAATCGGCCTGTCGTGCGCGCCGCTCTTCGCCGGGTCGCCGCAGGCCGCGGAGACCCGCGAGATCGAGATCTCGACGGGCCAGCGCCACGGCGCCTTCTATCGGGTCAGGCCCGAGTGGCTCGTCCCGACGCTCGCGTGGATCGAGGAGGAGAAGCCAGGAGGCAACTGATGAAGCTGCACGTGACGGCGTTCGCGGTCACCTGCGGGCTCCTCTGGGGGCTCGGCCTGTTCCTGGGGACCCTGTGGATCGTGGTGGTCGGGGGCGCGACCGGCGAGGCCACGCTCATCGGCCGCGTCTACCTCGGGTACAACATCAGCCCGCTCGGCGCGGTCATCGGCCTGCTCTGGGGGCTCGTGGACGGCTTCGTGGGCGGCGCGGTCTTCGCGCTCCTCTACAACACGCTCCAGGCGGTCTTCGGCCGGCCAGCCGGCGCCTGAGCGTCTGCCAACCTCCGGGGACGGTCGCTCGTCCAAGTGTGGTCGAGGAGCCCGAGATCCATGTTCGCCACACTGCGGTCCGACGTTCGCGGGGCGCTGCGCCTGGCGGCGTCCCAGCCCGGCTTCACCACCGTCGTCGTGCTCACGCTGGCCATCGGCATCGGCGCGACGACGGCCATGTTCGGCGCGCTCGACGCGACGCTGGCGCGCGCGCTGCCGTACCAGGCACCAGACCGCCTCGTCATGGGGCGGACGACCTTCAGCGGGGCCATCAACCCGATGGGGTCGGCCTACGACTACTACGACTACCGCGACCAGAGCGACGTGTTCCAGTCGTTCGCCGCGATCTTCGCCACCTCCTTCCCGGTGACCGTGACCGGCGGCCAGACGCCGGAGCGCGTGCGCGGGACGTACGCGTCCTACGATCTCTTTCCGACCCTGGGCGTCAACCCGGTGGCGGGCCGCGACTTCTCGGCGGCCGAGGCCGTGCTGGGCTCGCCAGACGTCGTCATCATCAGCCACGACTACGCGACACGCCGCTTCGGCACGCCGGGCGACGCCGTCGGCCGCGACCTCGTCGTCAACGGCGCGCCCGCCGCGATCGTGGGCGTGATGCCGGCGGGCTTTCGCTTCCTCTTCGACGCCGACGTCTGGATGCCGATGCGCAAGGACGGGCCCGGCGCCAACGCGCGGCGCTGGCACAACTGGCTGATGGTCGGACGCCTCGAGGACGGCGTCACGCTGCAGCAGGCGCAGGACCAGGTAGACGTCATCTCGAAGCGCCTCGAGGCCGAGTACCCCGACTCGAACCGCAACAAGGCGCTCCGCCTCGACGTGCTCCAGGACGCGATCACCGAAGGCGCGCGGCCGCGGCTGTGGGTGATGATGGGCGCGGTCGGCCTCCTGCTGCTGATCGCCTGCGGCAACGTCGCGGGTCTGCTCCTCGCGCGCGGCGCCGGACGCCGCGCGGAGCTGGCGATGCGCGCCGCGCTCGGCGCGTCGCGCGGGCGGCTCGTGCGGCAGCTCCTCACCGAGAGCGCGGTGTACGCGCTCGGCGGCGGCGTGCTGGGCGTCGCGCTCGCCTGGTGGCTGTCGCGGCTGCTGCCGGCCGCGCTCGGCCTCGGGCGGCTGGGCATCGAACGGATCGACGTCGGCTGGCCGGTGCTCCTCTTCGCGTGCGGCGCGTCGCTCGCGACGGGCGCGATCTTCGGCGTCGTGCCGGCGGTCCAGACGTCCGCCACGCAGCCGGCACGGGACCTGGCCGGCACGCGGACGACCGAGACCCGCGGCAGCGCCCGGCTGCGGAGCGCCGTCGTCGCGGCGCAGGTCGCCGTGTCGGTCATGCTGCTCGTGGCCGCGGGGCTCTTCCTCAAGACGGTCTCGAGCCTCCTGCACACGGACCCCGGGTTTCGGGCGGATCACCTGCTGACCGCCGAGATCGGCCTGCCGCGGGCGAAATATCAGGAGCCGCAGGCGCGCGTGCAGTTCTTCGAGTCGTTGCTCGACGAGGTGCGTGCCCTGGCCGGCGTGCGCGCGGCGGGCATGGTCACGGCGCTCCCGCTCCGCAATCCCGGCAACAACATCGGCGTCTGGCCGGCGGGGAAGCCTCCTGTCGAGCGCACGGAGGTGAACATCGCCTTCACGCGCACGGTGCTGCCCGGCTACTTCGAGGCGATCGGCATCCCGCTCGTCGCCGGCCGCACGATCGAGCGCACCGACACGGCGGACCGCCCGCCCGTGCTCGTCATCAACCAGACGATGGCCCGCGGGCTGTTCCCGGGCGAGAACCCGCTCGGGCAGCGCGTGGCCGTGGACCTGGGCAGGGACGAGCCCGTGGTGTTCGAGGTGGTCGGCGTCGTCGGCGACGCGCGCCTGAGCTGGATCGGGTCGACGCCGCGCCAGGCGATGTACCACTCGTACTATCAATTCCCCAGTTCGGCGACGATGCGGATCGCGATCCGGACCGAGGCGGATCCCGTGTCGCTCGCCGGCAACCTGCGCACGCTCGTGTGGAAGAAGGACGCGGAGCTTCCCGTCGAAGCACTGGCGAGCATGGCGTCGATCATCGACAACTCGGTGTCGCCCTACCGGACGACGGCGACGATCGTGGCGACGTTCTCCGGCGTGGCGCTGCTGCTCGCGGCCCTCGGCCTCTACGGCGTGCTGGCCTACTACGTGAGCCAGCGGCGGCGCGAGATCGGCGTGCGGATGGCGCTCGGCGCCCGCGCGTCGAGCGTCGTGCGGATGATCCTGCGGCGCGGGCTCGTGCTGGTGGCGGTGGGGCTCGCGGCCGGCGTCGGCGGGGCGCTCGCCGGCGGGCGGCTGGTCCGCCAACTCCTCTACGGCGTCGAGACGACGGACCCGTCCACGTACGTGCTGGCCGCGGCGCTGCTCGCCGTCGTGGCGGTCATCGCGTGCCTGCTGCCGGCGTGGCGCGCCGTGCGCGTCGACCCGGTCGTGGCGCTGCGCGCCGAGTGAACCTGCCCGAGCGGGGGTTTGGGGCGAAGCCCCACCTGAAGTACGATGGGCCCGGCCGCGCCGCCTCAGCCCGAGGCGGCGTGTCACACACCATGCCAGAGCCCGGCGTCGGCCTCTCGCTGTGGCTGATGCCCGCCGATCCGGCGGCGGGACGCTTCGCGTCCGTCATCGCGAAGATCGCCGCGCGCCTGGGCTCGCCCGTTTTCGATCCACATGTGACGCTCGTCGGCGGCCTCACGCTCGAGGAGGAGGACGCCTGGCCGCGTACGCGCGCGGTGGCGGCGGCGCTCGCGCCGGTGCGCGTGCGGCTGGTGCGGGCCGGCTGGCGCCCGGCGTACTTCCGCTGCCTCTACGCAGAGGTGGAAGGCGAGGCGATCGTCCGCGCGCACGAAACGGCGCGCGCCGTGCTCCGCCTGCCCGAGGGCCCGCCCTACGAGCCGCACCTGAGCTTCGCCTACGCCGATCTCACGGAGGTGGAGCAGGCGTCGCTGGCCGTCGAAGTCGACCGCCAGCTGCCGGCCGCGGCGGTGCTCGACACGCTGCGTCTCATGCGGACGACGGGAGCGGTGGAGGAATGGGAGCGGATTGCCGATTGCCGATTGGCGATTGCCGATTGAAGAGCATCCCGCCACGCCGAACCCGAGAACCCCCGAACCCGAGCACTCCCGAACCCCCGAACCCCCAAACCCGAGCACCCCCGAACCCGAGCACCCCCGAACCCCCGAACCCCCGAACCTACGGCCCGAAGCAAGTCTGCCGTCGCGCCGGCCAGTGTCGCGTCGTCGCCCCGGCCGACGGCTCGCGCGGAAAACGGACCCTCCGGCGCGTGTCCTGTCGGCCCGCGCGTCGGCAGGGGTTCGTCGGGAGGACAGCCAACAATCATGTGAGGCGCCCGGGTAACGCCCCGGCCATTGTCGAAAGCGGCGCCGCCGCGCCCGGAACGCCTGCGGGCCCGTTTTCGACGCTGCGCCAGCGCGCGAGGTCGGACGGGCCGCCGCCGCGACACCGCCCGCCGCGCCAGGCTCGCGCCCACCCGAACCCCCGAACCCGGAATCCCCGAACCCGGAACCCGCGACCCGGAACCGGCGAACCCGGAACCGGCGAACCCGAACCGGAGAACCAGAGAACCCGAGCACTCCCGAACCCCCGAACCCCCAAACCCCCAAACCCGAGCACCCCCGAACCCGAGCACCCCCGAACCCCCGAACCCCCGAACCTACGACCCGAAGGAAGTCTGCCGTCGCGCCGGCCAGTGTCGCGTCGTCGCCCCGGCCGACGGCTCGCGCGGAAAACGGACCCTCCGGCGCGTGTCCTGTCGGCCCGCGCGTCGGCAGGGGTTCGTCGGGAGGACAGCCAACAATCATGTGAGGCGCCCGGGTAACGCCCCGGCCATTGTCGAAAGCGGCGCCGCCGCGCCCGGAACGCCTGCGGGCCCGTTTTCGACGCTGCGCCAGCGCGCGAGGTCGGACGGGCCGCCGCCGCGACACCGCCCGCCGCGCCAGGCTCGCGCCCACCCGAACCCCCGAACCCGGAATCCCCGAACCCGGAACCCGCGACCCGGAACCGGCGAACCCGGAACCGGCGAACCCGAACCGGAGAACCAGAGAACCCGAGCACCCCCGAACCATCGAAAGAGCAGTCCTACCGCGTTCGTCCGGTCCAGCTCCTCATGCTCGTGCTCGCGCCAGCGAGCCGCGCGAGCGCGTCGAACAGCCGCACGGGCAGCACGCCCCGGAGCGCGGGCGTGATCTTCACGAGCCAAGGCGTCAGCACGAACGGCCGGTTCCGGCGGACCGCGCGCACGACGAGCGCCGCCACCGCGTCCGGGTCGAGCCCGCGCGTCGTGACGGGCGGCCGCACGCCCGCGAAGAGCCCGGTCGTCACGTAGCTCGGGCACACCGTGGTCACGCCGACGTGGCGGTGGCCGGCGAGGCCGAGCTCGAGGCGCAGCGAGTCCGAGAAGCCGATGAGGCCCCACTTGCTCGAGGCGTAGGTGCTGCCGTAGGGCAGGCCGATGAAGCCCGACGCGGAGGCGATGTTGACGAGGTGGCCCTCGGGGCGCGCGACGAGGTCCGGCAGGAACGCGTGCGAGACGACGACCGCCCCGAGGAGGTTCACGCGGTAGGTCTGGACGTGGCGGGCGAGCGGCACGTCGCCGAACGCCCCGCCAAAGACGACGCCGGCGTTGTTGACGAGCACGTCGATCGCGCCGCCCTCGCCGTGGATCCGGTCGCGGGCCGCCGCGACTGAGTCCGGGTCGCCGACGTCGATCGCGCAGGTGGCCAACCGCCCGTCCGCCGCCACGCGCTCGAGCGCCGCCGCGTCGAGGTCGGCCACGATCACGCGGGCGCCCGCGGCGTCGAACCCCCGCGCGATCGCGAGGCCCAGGCCCGAGGCGCCGCCGGTCACCAGCACGCGCTTGTTCGTCAGGTCGCGCATGGGGGGATTATAGGAGCCGGAGGCCGGGGACCGGAGGCCGGAGGCCGGGGACCGGAGGCCGGGGACCGGAGGCCGGAGCCGTGAGCCGTTCGGCGCTAAGCTTATGTGCGGAGGGCGTTCGATGCACCGAGCCGTCGGAATCTTCGTCGTGGCGTTGGGGTGTCTCTCGGGGGCGGCGTTCGCGCAGGCGCCGGCCGGCCTGCCGTCGGTGCCGCGCTTCGCCATCGAGCCGTCGCCAATCGGCCTCGTCGGCGACGTCCGGCCGCACCAGTTCGTCGGGGTCGAGGGGCGCAAGGCGGCGTGGCTCGGGAGCGAGACGGGCGAGGCCGAGCTGTGGGTCCACCCGATCAAGCTGGCCAACGCCTTCCGGCTCGACTTCCAGATTCCCGACTACGTGGAGCCGATCAAAGGGTCCGACGTGGCGCGCACGATCGAGGTGCGGCCCGAGCTGACGACGATCACCTACAGCCACGCCACGTTCACGGTGAAGGAGCACATCCTCGCGCCGCTCGACGAGCCGGGCCTGCTCGTGCTGCTCGAGGTCGACACCTTCCGCCCGCTCCAGATCATCGTCTCGTTCAAGACGGTGTTCCAGTACGCGTGGCCGGGCGCGTTCGGCGGGCAGTACGCGGGGTGGGACGACTCGCTCAAGGCGTTCGTGCTCTCCGAGAGCCTGCGCCAGCGCAACGCGCTCATCGGCTCGCCGTGGGCCACCACGGCGTCGAACCACCCGGCGCACGCGCTGCCCGACGCGCCGAGCGTGTTCCGGATTCCGGTGGACGCGGCGCGGGCGCGGCGCGAGTTCATCCCCATCGCGATTGCCGCGGGCATCGCGCCGCGCGACCAGGTCGTCGCCACCTACCGGCGCCTGCTGGCCAACGCCGAGCGGCTCTACCACGAGCGCCGCGCGCACGAAGACCAGCTGCTCGCCTCCGCCGCGCGCCTCGAGACGCCGGACCCGACGATTGACCGCGCGTACCAGTGGGCCCTCGTGAACCTCGACGAGCAGACCGTCTGCAACCCCGACCTCGGCTGCGGGCTCGTGGCCGGCTGGGGGCCGTCGGGCCAGGGGACGCGCCCGGGCTTCGGCTGGTTCTTCGGCGGCGACGCGGCGATCAACTCGCTCGCCATGTCGTCGAGCGGCCTCACCGCCGGCGTGGCCGAGGGGCTGCGCTTTCTGGCGAAGTACCAGCGGGCCGACGGCAAGATCACGCACGAGATCTCGCAGTCGGCCGGGCGCCTGCCGTGGTTCACCGAGTACCCGTACGCCTACTACCACGCCGACACCACGCCCTACTACATCGTGGCCGCCTGGCGGCACTGGCGCGCCACGGGCGACGACGCGCTGCTCGCCGAGCTGTGGCCGGTGCTTCGGAAGGCCTACGCGTGGTGCCTGACGACCGAGAGCGACGGCGACGGCCTGATCGAGAACGAGCTCGGCGGCCTGGGCGCCGTCGAGGTCGGCGCCATCAGCGAGGGGATCCACGAGGACATCTACCTCGCGTCGGTCTGGGTCGAGGCGCTGCACGCCATGACGGAGCTGGCCGCGGCCGAGCACGACCCGGCGCTGGCCGGCGGCGCCCGCGCGATGCTCGAGAAGGCGTCGAAGACGCTGAACGACAAGTACTGGATCGAGGCGGCCGGGCACTACGCCTTCGGCCTGCTGAAGGGCGGGAAGGTCAACGACGCGCTGACCGTATGGCCCTCCACGGCGCTGGCCTTCGACCTGCTCGACCGCGCGCGCGGCGCGCGCACGCTCGAGCAGATGTCCGAGTGCCGCATGTCCACCGACTGGGGCACGCGCATGCTCGCCAAGGACCATCCGCTCTACGGGCCGCTCGAGTACAACATGGGCGCGGTCTGGCCGTTCGTGACGGGCTTCGTCGCCCTCGGCCACTACAACTACGGCCGGCCGTGGGCCGGCTACCCGCTCGTGCACGCCGTGGCCGGCGTCGCGTTCGACTTCGCGCGCGGGCGGTACCCGGAGCTGTTGTCGGGCGAGTACTACCGGCCGCTCGACACCGCGGTGCCGCAGCAGTTCTTCGCCGCGTCCATGCTCGTCACGCCGCTCATGCGCGGCCTGGTCGGGTGGAGCGCCGACGCGCCCGCCCGCCGCGCGCGCCTCGCGCCGCAGCTCCCGCCCGAGTGGCCGCGCGCCGCGGTGCGCGGCCTGGCCGCGGGCGCGACCCGCGTGGACGCCGAGCTGGAGCAGCGCGCGGGCCGTCTGGCCGCGCGCCTCACGGCCGCCGGCCCCGCGCTGACGCTCACCTTCGCGCCCGCCCTGCCGCCCGGCGCCTCGTCCATCGTCTTCAAGGTGGACGGCAGGACGGTGCCCGCCGCGAGCGGCGCCGCGGGGCCGTCGGTGGACGTCGCGCTCGGCGAGGGCACGCGCACGGTGGAGGTCACCTGGCAGGGCGGTCTCGTCCCGGAGGCGCCCGTGCGCGACCTCGAGCCCGGCGACACCAGCCGCACGCTGCGCATCCTCGACTTCGAGGCCGTCGCCGGCGGCTGGGACCTCCGCCTGGAGGGCCTGGCCGGCGCGACGTACGAGGTGCGGCTCCACGGCGCGCCCGTCACGACCGCCAGCGCCGGCGAGATCCTCGGCCGCGACGGCGAGGTCACGCGCCTGCGCGTGACGATGCCGTCGGGCGGTGGGCCGGCGGGGACGCTGCTCGTGCACCTCGGCCGCTGAGGCGGTTTGCCACGGTCCAGGCCCGGGAACTGCCCAGCCAGCACGCTCGTATTTGCCAGTGACACCCGTGCTTCGCGCCTGGTGCGTCGTGCTTGGTGCGTGCGGGGCGCCGAGTGCCTTGTGCGCACGCGACACAGCGTGCACGGGGCACCAGGCACGCACGAAGCACCAAGCACGAGGCACGCACCAAGCACGAACCACCAAGCACTAGGAACTTGCCGTGGACACCCTCTGGCACGATCTCCGCTTCGCCCTGCGCATGGTCCGGCGGGACCGGGGCTTCGCCCTCACCGCCATCCTCACCCTCGCGGTCTGCATCGGCGCGAACACGGCGCTCTTCACGGTCGTGCGGTCCGTGCTGCTGCGCCCGCTGCCCTATCCGGCGTCGGACCGGCTGGTGAACCTCTACGACTCGTTTCCCGGCGCGGGCGTGGAGCGCGCCGGGACGTCGGTGCCCAACTACTACGATCGCCTGTCGCAGACCGACGTCTTCGACGAGCAGGCGCTCTACAGCTTCCGCGGCATGAACGTGGGCGAGGGGCAGTCGGCCGAGCGGGTGCGGGCCATGGAAGGCACCCCGTCGCTGCTGCGGATGCTCGACGTCGAGCCCTACCTCGGCCGGATCTTCACCAAGGACGAGGGCGAGGTCGGCAACACGAGCCGCGTGGTCCTGGCCTACGGCTTCTGGCAGCGGCAGTTCGGCGGAGACCGGTCGGCCATCGGGAAGACGCTCCGGCTCAACGGCGAGCCGTACACCGTCGTCGGCGTGATGCCGAAGGACTTCGCGTTCCTCGATCCGGACGTCCAGCTCTGGATTCCGCTGGCGTTCACGCCCCGGCAGCGCGCCGAGGACGAGCGCTACAGCCAGAACAACGAAGAGATCGCGCGGCTGAAGCCCGGCGCGACGGTCGAGCAGGCGCAACAGGAGGTCGACGCGCTCAATCAGCGGCTGCTCGATCAGGCGGGCCAGCTCAAGCCCCTGCTCGTGAACGTCGGCTACCACAGCGCGGTCGTGCTGCTGCAGCAGGACCTGGTGCGCAACGCGCGGAGCGTGCTCTACCTGCTCTGGGGCGGCGTGCTGTTCGTGCTGCTGATCGCAACCGTCAACGTCACCAATCTCGTGCTGGTGCGCTCGAGCGGGCGGATGCGCGAGCTGGCGACGCGCGTGGCGCTCGGCGCCGGGCGCGGACGCATGGCCCGCCAGCTGCTCACCGAGACGACGCTCCTCGCCGTGGTGGGGGGCGCGCTCGGCCTGGTGCTCGGCGGCTGGGGCCTGGGCGGGCTGGCCTCGATCGGCCTCGCCGACCTGCCGCGCGGCAACGAGATCCACATGGACGGCGTCGTGGTGGCCTTCACGCTCGGGCTGGCGCTGCTCCTCGGCCTGGTGATCGGCCTCGTGCCGGTCGTGCAGCTGGCCCGTGCCAGCGTGACCCAGGTGCTGCGCGAGGACAGCCGGACGGGCACGGCGGGGCGCGGCTCGCGCCTGCTCCGGCGGGCGCTGGTGACCGCGCAGGTCGCCATCGCGTTCGTGCTGCTCATCGGCGCGGGCCTGCTGCTCGCGAGCTTCCAGCGGATGCTCGCGATCGACCCCGGCTTCAAGCCGGCGCACGTGCTGACCGGGTTCGTCAACCCGCCGTCGGCGCGCTACCCGGACGGCGCCGCGCTGCGCGGCTTCGTGGACCGCACGCTCGAGCGGATCCGGAGCCTGCCCGGCGTCACCGCCGCCGGCGTCACGACCGGGCTGCCCTTCGGCGGCAGCAACAGCAGCAGCGTGGTCCTGGCCGAGGGCTACGTGATGAAGCCGGGCGAGTCGGTCATCTCGCCGAACCGGATTCGCGCGACGCCAGACTATTTCGAGGCCATGGGCATTCCGCTGCTCCGCGGGCGCTACTTCGACGCGACCGACACGGCCGACGCGCCGGCGGCCATCATCGTCGACGAGCGGCTGGCGCAGAAGTTCTGGCCCGACGGCGATCCGATTGGGCGGCGCATGTACCAGCCGGACTCGCCGGAGGAAGTGCTGAAGCCCGGTCCGAACAGCCGGTGGTTCACCGTGGTCGGCGTGGTCGGCGCGGTGAAGCAGCAGGGGCTCGTCGACAGCGAGGGCGCGCGGCTCGGCACGTTCTACCTGCCCTACGCGCAGAATCC
Organism: uncultured Acidobacteriota bacterium; assembly: GCA_963812185.1. Lineage (GTDB taxonomy): Bacteria > Acidobacteriota > Vicinamibacteria > Vicinamibacterales > JAHECP01 > JAHECP01. The sequence continues at coordinate 1,343,180 of CAWEUE010000003.1, read as the reverse complement.
GGGTCAGGGGGTCGCCTTCGCCGTGCGGACGGCCGGCGACCCGGCGCAGGCGACCGGCGTCGTGCGGCGGGCGATCGCGGCCGTCGATCCCGAGCTGCCGTTCTACGACGTGCGTCCGATGGCCGAGCGCGTGGAGCGTTCGCTCGAGCGGCGGCGGACGCCCATGATGCTGTCGCTCGGCTTCGGCGTGGTCGCGCTGCTGCTGGCGGCCATCGGGATCTACGGTGTGCTCGCGTACCAGGTGAGCCAGCGCGCGCGGGAGATCGGCATCCGCATGGCGCTCGGCAGCGACGCGCCGCGGATCTTCCGGCTGATTGTCGGCGAGGGCGCGCTGATCGTCGGCGGCGGCCTGGCCGTCGGGCTCGGAGGGACGCTCGGGCTGGGGCGGCTCATCGTCAGCCAGCTGTACGGCGTGACGCCGCTCGACCCGACGGTGATCGGCCTGGTCGCGATCACGCTCGGCGCGGTCGCCCTCGCGGCGAGCGCGGCGCCCGCGGTCCGGGCGAGCCGGATCGACCCGGTGGAGGCGTTGAATCGGTAGGCTTGGGGCGTGCGGCTTGAGGCTCGAGGCGTTATGGAAACCTTTCGTCACGATCTGCGTTTCGCGCTGCGGTTGATCTGGAAGGACCGGGGGTTCGCGGCGACCGTCATCCTGACGCTTGCGCTGTGCATCGGCGGCAACGCGGCGATCTTCACCGTCGTCCGATCGGTGCTGCTGCGGCCGCTGGACGTCCCCGAGCCCGACCGGCTGGTCAACATCTTCGACAGCTACCCGAAGGCGGGCGTGGAGCGCGCCGGCGGCGCCGTGCCGCTCTATGACGACCTGAAGCAGCAGGCCCCGGCGTTCGAGACGCTGGCGCTCTACCAGACCCGGAGCAGCACGGTGGGCGGCGGCGCGGAGCCGGAGCGGCTGACGGGCATGGGTGTCACGCCCTCGTTCTTCCCGCTGCTGCGAGAGCAGGCCGCGGTCGGCCGCGTGTTCACCGAGGACGAGGGCCAGGAGGGCAAGGACCACGAGGTCGTGCTGAGCGACGGCCTCTGGCGGCGGATGTTCAAGGGCGATCCGGGCGTCGTCGGCAAGGACCTGCGGCTGAACGACGTGCCGTACACGATCGTGGGCGTCATGCCGCCGGACTTCGAGTTCGAGGACCCGGACGTCCGCTTCTGGACGCCGCTGGCCTTTTCGGCCGAGGAGCGCGCGCCGGAGCAGCGGCACAGCCACAGCTGGTCGCTCATCGCGCGGCTCGCCCCCGGCGCGACGCTCGACCAGGCGCGCGAGCAGATCGCCGCGGTCAACCAGCGCGAGACCGCCGCGCTGCCCGCGTTCAAGCCGATTCTCGAGAACGCCGGCTTCACCACGTACGCCGTGCCGCTGCAGCAGGATCTGGTGCGGAACGTGCGGGCCGTGCTCTACCTGCTGTGGGGCGGCGCGCTCTTCGTGCTGCTCATCGGCGCCGTGAACGTGACGAACCTGGTGCTGGTGCGATCGAGCGTGCGGATGAAGGAGCTCGCGACGCGGCACATCCTCGGGGCGAGCCGCGGGCGCATCGCGCGGCAGCTGGTCACCGAGACGCTGCTGCTCGCGCTGGCGGGCGGCGCGCTCGGCCTCCTGCTCGGCTACTGGGGCCTCGGCTTCGTGGACGCCCTGGGCCTGAAGGAGCTGCCGCGGGGCAGCGAGATCCACATGGACGGCCTCGTGGTGGCGTTCGTCGCCGCGCTCGCGGCGGTCATCGGCGTCGTGGTGGGCCTCGCGCCGGTCGTCGCCGTGACGCGCGTCAACCTGTCCACGGCGATCCAGGAAGAGGGGCGCTCGGGCACGGCGAGCCGCGGCGCGCGGCTGACGCGCCGCGCGCTCGTCACCGCGCAGGTGTCGATCGCCTGCGTGCTGCTCATCGGCGCGGGGCTGCTGCTCGCGAGCTTCCAGAAGATCCTCGCGGTCAGCCCGGGCTTCACGGTGCAGGGCGTCGTGACGGGCTCGGTCAACCCGACGCGCGCGAAGTACGCCGACGGCGCCGCGCTGCGCGCGTACGCGGCGCGCGCGCTCGCGGCCATCCGCGCGCTCCCGGGCGTGACCGCGGCCGGCCTGACCGACTCGATTCCCTTCGGCGACAACCACAGCGACAGCGTGATCCTCGCCGAGGGGTACACGATGGCGCCCGGCGAGTCGATGATCTCGCCGAGCCGGATCGTGGCGAGCCCGGGCTATTTCCAGGCACTGGGCATTCCGCTGCTGAAGGGGCGGTTCTTCGACGAGCGCGACACAGCCGACAGCCAGAAGACCGTCATCGTGGACGAGAAGCTGGCGAAGAAGTTCTGGCCCGACCGCGATCCGCTGGGGCACCGCCTGTACTATCCGTCCGACATGAGCGACCCGACGGCCATCGGCCCCAAGACGCGGATCTTCACGGTCGTGGGCGTCGTGGGCACGATCAAGGACCGAGGGCTGGTGGACGCCGACGACCGGGTGGGCGCGTACTACTTCCCGTACGCGCAGGCGTCGAGCCGCAGCCTCACGTTCGCCGTTCGCGCGGCCGGCGAGCCGCAGGCCGCGCTGCCGGCCATCCGGCGGGCGCTCGCCGGGATCGACCCGGAGATGCCCCTCTACGACGTGCACACGATGGGCCAGCGCGTGGAGGAGTCGCTGCAGCGCAGGCGCACGCCGATGCTGCTGGCCGTGGCGTTCGGCGTCATCGCGCTCTTCCTGTCGGCCGTGGGCATCTACGGCGTCCTGGCCTACCAGGTGACGCAGCGCTCGCGCGAGATCGGCGTGCGGCTCGCGCTCGGCGCGACGCGGGGCGGCGTGTTCGCCCTGATCCTCCGCGAGGGCGCGGCGATCACGGCCGTCGGGCTCGTCGTCGGCCTGGCGGGCGTCGTGGTGCTCCGGCAGGTGCTGCAGGCCCAGCTGTACGGCATCGGCGCGCTCGACCCCATCGTGCTGGCCGGCGTGGTCCTGCTGCTCGCCGCCGTGGCCCTCGTCGCGTGCCTCCTGCCGGCCGGCCGCGCGACGCGCATCGACCCGAACGTGGCGTTGACAGTCAAGTGAGGTCGGGCCGGCTGAAGCCGGCCCCCACAGGTGCGACGCTGGCCGTCGGGCCTGCCTGACCCCTGACCGCTGCCCCCTGACCGCGGGTGGGATACACTATCCGTTCGTGAATCACGACGCGATTGCCGTCATCGACTTCGGCGGGCAGTACGCCCACCTCATCGCCACCAAGATCCGACGCCTTCACGTGCTCGCCGAGATCCGGCAGCCCGACGACCCCGTCGAGGCGTTCGCCCCCTACAAGGGCCTCATCATCTCCGGCAGCCCGAGCCTCTCCTCGCAGGGCGAGGACTCGGTCTACACGAAGGCCATCTACGACCTCGACGTCCCGATCCTCGGCTTCTGCTTCGGCCACCAGGAGATCGCCAAGCACTACGGCGCCGCGATCCGGGAGGGCGGGAAGGAGTGGGGGCGGGCCGACCTCGAGATCCTCAAGCCCCACCCGCTCTTCGAGGGGCTCGACCGGATCGAGACGGTCTTCATGAGCCACAACGACACGGTGTCGTCGCTCGGCCCCGGCTTCGAGGAGCTCGGGCGCTCGGCGCTCGGCGAGTCCGGTCCCGCGCACCGCAACGCCGCGATTGGGTCGGACACGCTCCGCCGCTACGGCTTCCAGTTCCATCCCGAGGTCGACGACACCGTCCACGGCGACCGCATGATCGCCAACTTCGTGCTCACGATCTGCGGCTGCCGGCCCTCCTGGACGATGGAGCAGTACGTCGCGGAGCAGCTGGCGAAGGTGCGCGGCCAGGTGGGGGACGGCTCGGTGTTCCTGCTGGCGTCGGGCGGCGTCGACTCCACGGTGGCGGCGGTGGTGATCGGCCAGGCCGTCGGCCCGGACCGCCTGCACCTCCTGCACATCGACAACGGGCTGATGCGCAAGGACGAGAGTCGCCAGGTCCTCGACGCGCTCCGCGCGATGGGCCTCGACCACAACCTGCACTTCGTGGACGCGAGCGACACGTTCCTCGCCGCGCTCGACGGCCTCGTCGAGCCTGAGGCCAAGCGCAAGGCCATCGGCGACACGTTCGTCCAGGTGTTCGAGCGCGAGGCGCGCCGCCTCGGCATCGGCGGGCACCTGCTCGGGCAGGGGACCATCTACCCCGACACGATCGAGACGGGCGGCACCAAACGGGCCGTCACCATCAAGACGCACCACAACCGCGTGCCGATCATCACCGAGATGATCGCTGAGGGCCGGGTCGTCGAGCCGCTCGCCGATCTGTACAAGGTGGAGGTGCGCGAGCTCGGCGCGAAGCTGGGCGTGCCGGACGACATGCTGTGGCGCCACCCGTTCCCGGGACCGGGCCTCGGCGTCCGCCTGCTGTGCTCGACCGGCCGGGAGGACGGCGAGGGGCTGGACGCGATCGCGCCGGCCATCGCGGAGGTCGGCCGGCGCTACGGGCTGGCGGCCGCGCCGCTGCCGATCCGCTCGGTGGGCGTGAAGGCGGACCTGCGCGCCTACGAGCACCCGGTCGTCCTGGACGGCGAGGCCGGCTGGGACCGGCTGGTGGAGGCCGCGGGGACGATCTTCAAGAGCGTCGCCGGCATCAACCGGTGCATCTGGATGCTCGGGCCGCACGGCGCCCGCGCGTTCCGCCCGCTCGCGGCGACCGTCACGCGCGAGCGGCTGGATCTGCTGCGCGAGGCCGACGCCCAGGTCACCGCGGCGCTCCGCCGCCACGGCCTCTACGGCGAGATCTGGCAGTGCCCGACCGTGCTCGTGCCGCTCGAGATCGACGGCCGCGGCCGCGAGCTCGTGATCGTGCGGCCCATCCGCTCGGAGCGCGGCATGACGGCCACGCCCGCGCCGCTGCCCGCGCCCGTGCTCGACGAGCTCCGCGCCGGCATCCTGCCCCTGCCCGGCGTGAGCGGCCTCGCGCTCGACGTCACGTCGAAGCCGCCGGGGACGATCGAGTGGGAATGAAGAAGATTATTGCCGATTGGCGATTGCCGATTGCCGATTGAAGAACGTCAGATCACGCGCACTTAGACGACGTGCCGGCGCGACGTCATCCGATGGTTTTCAATCGGCAATCGGCAATCGGCAATCGCCAATCGGCAATGTTCAGAGCTCCAGCCAGCTTCCCAGCCCTCGTTCCACCGCCCGCCGGTAGATCTCGGGCGCCACGGCCATGTCGTCGAGGGCGAGGCCCAGGTTCATGGCCATGGTGCGCTCTTCATCGTTCTCGCGGCCGGGGCGGCGGCCGGTGACGATCTCGTCGAGCGAGGCGTAGGGCGCCGGCGTGCGCTGGAAGTAGCCCATCTCGCGCACGTACTGGAACTGCGGGAGGTCGTCGGTCGCCAGCTTGTCGACCTGGGACAGCGCTTCGGGCTTCCAGTAGCTGTCGTAGTCCACCGCGCTGGCGAAGGCGCCCGGCTGCAGCCAGTCGGCGCCGATGGTCGGCGTGGGGTGCTTGAGGATCGGCCCGGCCGTCACCACCAGGTCCGCGCCCACGACGGCGTCGCGCGGCGCGGTCACGACGGTGACGTCCACGCCCAGCGCGGCCTTCATCTCGCGGGCGTAGAACTGCGCCGCCTCGGGCAGCACGTCGTAGGCCAGGACGCGCTTGACGGGGAAGAGGGAGGCGAGCGCCGTCAGGTTCGTGCGCCCCTGCACGCCGCAGCCCAGGATGCCCGCCGTCTCGCTCTCGGGCCGCGCCAGGTGGCGCGCGGCGAGCGCCGTCGCCGCGCCCGTCCGCCAGGCCGTGAGCCACGTGCAGTCCATCACCGCCACCGGCAGCCCCGTCTCGTCGTCGTTCAGGACGAGCAGGCCCGAGATGTAGGGCAGGCCCTTCCGGGCGTTGGCGGGGAAGCCGCTCACCCATTTCACGCCCGCCGACCGGAGCGCGGGGATCGAGCACGGCATGGCGTGGATGAAGGACTCCGGGCGGGGATGGATGCCCGGCTTGGGCGGCATCTCGACCCGGCCCTCGCCCTTTTCGCGGAACGCCGTATCGAGGAGCTGGATGATGGCCGCGACGTCGAGCGCCACCCGCTCGACGTCCGCGCGTGAGAGATACAGCAGTCGGGACGTGCCCATCGAAACCCTCCCGGCGCCATTATGGCGCGGGAGGGCCCCCCCGATCGCGGATTTCCGGCCCTCCGCGGAACCGCGCTATAATGCCAGGATTTGTTATGTGGGAGAGGCTCGAGATGCGACGACAGCTCAGACAGTTGGCGGTTCTCGCGGTGATGGGTGCCGCGGCAGTAGGGTGTGGCAATTCCGGGCCGCGGGAGTTCGGCAAGGAGGACGTCGCCACGCTCCGGAAGATGACCCAGGAGTTCCAGGACGCCTACAACGCGAAGGACTCGGCCAAGGTCGCGGATTTCTTCTCCGGGGGGGGCGCGCTCATGCCGCCCAACTCCTCGGCCGTGCGCGGCTCGGACTCGATCAAGGGCTACTACGACATCCGGTTCGGCGAGGGCGCGACCGACCTGAAGCTCGACCCGACGACGGTCAACGGCGCGGGGTCGCTGGCCTACCTGTCGGGCACCTACAGCTTCCGCAACACGCCGGACGGCGGGCCCGAGACGCGCGATCGCGGCAAGTTCCTCTGGATCGCGCGGTTGTTCCCCGGCAACACCTGGAAGTTCGAGCAGCAGATGTGGAGCAGCGATCTGCCCCCGCAGGTGCCGCCGGCGCCCGAGACCAAGAAGGACGAGAAGAAGTAGGGGACGCGGGGGCGGGCGGCACGGGCCGTCCGCCGTCGTCCCTCAGCCGGCCGTCGCGACCCCGACCGGACAGGTCACTCCGGTTCCTCCCAGGCCGCAATAGCCGAACGGGTTCTTCGCCAGGTACTGCTGGTGGTAGTCCTCGGCGAAGTAGAAGGGCGGCGCCTCGCCGATCTCGGTCGTGATCCCGCCGTAGCCCGCCTCGGTCAGCCGCGCCTGGAAGCGCGCGCGGCTCTCCTCCGCGGCGCGCTGCTGGGCGGGCGTCGTCCAGTAGATCGCCGAGCGGTACTGCGTGCCGCGGTCGTTGCCCTGGCGCATCCCCTGCGTCGGGTCGTGGCTTTCCCAGAACAGCTTCAGGAGGGCGGCGTAGGCCGTCCGCTGCGGGTCGAACACGACGCGGACCACCTCGGCGTGGCCCGTCAGGCCCGAGCAGACCTCCTCGTACGTCGGGTTGGGCGTGAACCCGCCCGCGTAGCCCACGGCGGTGGAGCGCACGCCGTCGGCCTGCCAGAACACCTTCTCGGCGCCCCAGAAGCAGCCCATGCCGAACACGGCGGTCTCCAGGCTGGGGAACGGGTCGTCCAGCGGCGCGTCGAGCACCGCGTGCCGCCGCGCCACGGCCATCGGCCGATCGCGCCCCGGGAGGGCGTCCTCCCGCCTGACCATCTGCAACTTGTGCATGTCCCTATGATGCCTCGCGCGCCCACCTGGTTTCCACCGGTGGGGCGGCGAGACGTTAGGCTCGCCGCGACCCGGCCGCAGCCGGGAGGGCCCGGCGCCCGCGCCCGCCGGGCGCACGAGATGCGGCGTCCGTGTCGTGGCCGGCCGGGGCCTCGCGCCGCGGTCCGGCATCCGGCCGCCCGGGAACGCTCGCGGGCTGCCTCCACGGCCCGCCGCGCGAGCCCCCGGCCGGCCAGTAAATACGGTACCGCTTCCACCGCGCCGGCACACGCGGGGGCCGGGCGCTCGCGGCGGCGGCCGTGAGCCGAGCCGAGCGCAAGCCGAGCGGAGCCGAGGCTTCCGCAGCGGGCTATCGCTTCGCGAGCTTCGATCGTCGCGTTGCCCGAGACGGTGGCCGGTCCGTTGGAGTTGTCGGTCGGCGTACGAGGCCCGCTGCGTAACCGTCAGGGTAGCGAGCGCAGCGAGGGTTGCCGGCGAGCGCGACCCGGCCGCAGCCGGGAGGGCCCGGCTCCCGCGCCCGCCGGGCGCACGAGATGCGGCGTCCGTGTCGTGGCCGGCCGGGGCCTCGCGCCGCGGTCCGGCATCCGGCCGCCCGGGAACGCTCGCGGGCTGCCTCCACGGCCCGCCGCGCGAGCCCCCGGCCGGCCACCAAATACGGTACCGCTTCCACCGCGCCAGCGCGCACGCGGGGGCCTCTTTCGCCGGCCGGCGGAGGCCGATATCATCGTTCAGCGGAGGACCCGATGCGAACCCCCCTCGCCGTCGTGCTCGCCCTCGTCCTCTCGGCGCCGCTCCTGTGGGCGGCGAAGACCGAGAAGCTCAATGGCTACGCGGAGTTCCGCCGCGACGGCGTGATCGTCGTGGACGGCGAGCGGCTGCGCGCGAACGGCGCCACGAAGTTCAAGGGGAAGGGCCCGCGGTCGCTCGACGCGATTCCGCTCGGCTACGAGGTCCAGGCCAAGGGCGTGCGCCAGGCCGACGGCTCGGTCCTGGCGACCGAGGTGGAGGCCAAGCCGAACGGCACGGCGCTCTTCGAGGCCGACGTGCGCAAGGCCACCGACGAGGTGGAAGCCGTCTGGCTGAAGGAGGGCGTGATGTTCGAGCCCACCTCCGACGGCGGGCGCGAGGTCATCGGCGAGACCCGCGACGAGGGCGCCGACGCGGACCGCGTGCGCGCCATCATGGACCGGCTCATGCCGCCCTACCTCGACCGTTCGGCCGTCCGCGTGCACGTTGTGGAGACCAAGGAGTGGAACGCCGCCGCCATGGGCAACGGCGCCGTCTGGGTCTACAGCGGGCTCATCCACGACCTGTCGGACGACGAGCTGGCGATCGTGCTCGGCCACGAGCTGGCGCACTACACGTACGAGCACTCGCGGCGCGGGGCGAAGCACAACCTGCTGGCGCAGCTGCTCGCGGTCGGCGTGGCGGCCGCCGCCGAGAAGATCGACAACGACGCGGCGCGCGTCACGGCGCAGGTGGGCGCGCTGCTCACGGCCACGGCCTTCATGAGCGGCTACAGCCGCGACCACGAGGACCAGGCCGACCGCGTCGGCCTGCGCTACACCTACGAGGCGGGCTACGACGTCAGGCAGGGGCCGCGGCTCTGGGAGCGGTTCCGCGACAAGTACGGCAACGGCGACAAGGTCACCAACTTCTTCTTCGGCGGCCACTCGCGCCCCTCGGACCGGATCCGGAACATCGAGCGCGAGCTGGCCATCAATTACGTGCGCTGATGGGAGTTGGTTCGGGGGGGGCGGGGGTGCCCGGGTTCGCAGGTTCTCGGGTTCGGGTTCGGGCGTTCTCGGGTTCTTCTGACCGCTGAAACAGAACGGGCGCCGGGGAGGTCTTCCCCGGCGCCCGTTGTCCTTCCTGACCGCTGACCGCTGTTCGCCTGACCGCTGTTCCCTCGAGCGCCGACCGCTACTCCGCGTCCATGAACGGGTAGGTGTGGTCGGTCGGGGGCACGAAGTTCTCCTTCACCATGCGCTGCGAGATCCAGCGGAGCAGGTTCAGCGCCGAGCCGGCCTTGTCGTTGGTGCCCGAGGCGCGGGCGCCGCCGAACGGCTGCTGGCCGACCACGGCGCCGGTCGGCTTGTCGTTGATGTAGAAGTTGCCCGCGGCGTGCCGGAGCGCCTGCGTCATCTTGACGATGGCCGTGCGGTCGCCGCCGAAGACGGCGCCGGTCAGGGCGTAGGGGCTCGTCGTGTCGCAGAGCTCGAGGGCCTTGTCGAGGTCGGCGTCGGCGTAGACGTGGATCGTCAGCACCGGCCCGAAGATCTCCTCGCTCATCAGCCGCGACTTCGGGTCCTCGCTGACCACGGTCGTCGGCTCGATGTAGTAGCCCTTGCCGCCGCCGGTACGGCCGCCGGTGATCACCTCGTAGGGGCCGCCCTTCTTCGCCTCCTCGACGTAGCCGCTGATGCTCTTGAACGCGGCCTCGTCGATGACGGCGCACATGAAGTTGCGGAAGTCGGTCGGCGGGCCCATCTTGATGGCGGCGACCCGCTCCTGGATCCCCTTCTTGACGGCCGGCCACAGCGACTTCGGCACGTAGGCGCGCGAGGCGGCCGAGCACTTCTGGCCCTGGTACTCGAACGCGCCGCGCACCAGCGCGACGACCAGCGACTCGACGTCGGACGAGGGGTGCGCGAAGACGAAGTCCTTGCCGCCCGTCTCGCCCACGATGCGCGGGTAGCCGCGATAGCTGGGCAGCGTGTTGGCGATCGTCCGCCACATGCTCTGGAAGGTGTCGGTCGACCCGGTGAAGTGCAGCCCCGCGAAGTCCGGGCTGGCGAACACGGGGTTGCCCACCGAGGCGCCGCGGCCCGGCACGAAGTTGATGACGCCGTCGGGCAGCCCGGCCGCCTTGAACACCTGCATCAGGTAGTAGTTGGACAGGATCGCCGTCGACGCCGGCTTCCACAGGACCACGTTGCCCATCAGCGCGGGCGCGCCGGACAGGTTGCCGCCGATCGACGTGAAGTTGAACGGCGAGACCGCGAACACGAAGCCCTCGAGCGGCCGGTACTCCACGTAGTCCCAGATGCCGCGCGCCGACTGCGGCTGCTGCGCGTAGATCTCGCGCATGAAGTGCACGTTGAAGCGCCAGAAGTCGGCCAGCTCGGCCGCCGCGTCGATCTCGGCCTGGTACGCCGTCTTCGACTGCCCCAGCATCGTCGCCGCGTTGATCGTGTCGCGCCACGGGCCCGCGAGCAGGTCGGCCGCCTTGAGGAAGACCGCCGCGCGCGCTTCCCACGGCATCTCCGACCAGTCCTTCCAGGCGCGCTTCGCGGCCGCGATGGCCTGCTGCACGTCCTTCTCGGTCACCTGGTGCGCGGCGCCGAGCTGGTGCTGGAAGTCGTGCGGGCAGACGATCGGGATCGTCTTGCCGGTGCGGACTTCCTGGCCGCCGATGATGGCGGGGATGTCCACCTTCTCGGCCAGCATCGCGGTCAGCCGGCGCTTGAGGCTCTCACGCTCGGGGGAGCCGGGCGCGAAGTTCTTGATGGGCTCGTTGACGGGCGGCGGAGGAGAGATGATGCCGTTCACGGTCACAGCTCCTTTTCGGTCGAGACGCCGTGCCACGCGGGAGGCCGGTGGCGGACGGCGGCAGGTGACTCTGGGGTCGGCCGGCCACCTGACGGCCCGGCCATCCGATGATCATACCATTGCCCTATGGCCGACACCCCGGTCCAGCCGCCCGGCGGCGGGATCGTCCTGTTCGACGGCACCTGCGCGTTCTGCGAGAGCGCCGTGCGCTTCATCGCACGGCGCGATCCGGCCGGCTACTTCCGTTTCGGCGCCTCGCAGACGCCCGAGGCGGCGCGGCGGCTCGCCGCGTTCGGACTGACCCGCGAGACGGCGCGAAGCCTGATCCTCATCGAGGGCGGCCGCTGCTACCTGCGCTCCACCGCCTCGCTGAGAATCGCCGCCCGCCTCGCCCGCCCGTGGCGCTGGCTGGCCGTCTGCCTGGTCGTGCCGGCGCCGGTCCGGGACGCCGTCTACCGCGCCGTGGCCGCGGTGCGGCACCGCCTGGCCGGCCGGTCGAACGCCTGCGAGATCCCGCCTCCGGAAATCAGGGACCGGCTGATTTAGGCCCGGACCGGAACCAGTGACACCGACTGGACGTATAGACTATAGTCATTCCGTCCAGAGTTCATCCTGGACGGAAGGAGGCCCCGATGTCCGGTCCCCGCGATCCGGCCGTGTTCCTGCCGCTCAAGCCCGACGTGTTCGCCATCCTGCTCGTCCTCCTCGAGGGCGACGCGCACGGCTACCGCATGATCAAGGCCGCCGAGGAGCGCGCCGGACGCAAGGGGCAGCTGCAGCCGGGGGCGCTCTACCGCCTGCTCCGGCAGATGCTGGACCAGGACCTGGTGCGCGAGGTCGAGGCGCCCGCGGCCGGTGAGCGCGACGAGCGGCGGCGCTACTACCGCATCACGCCATTCGGCCGCGAGGTGGCCGAGGCCGAGGCCGAACGGATGGCCGAGCTCGTGAGCCTGTCGCGGCGGCACCGGCTGATCAAGGAAGGAGAGCCCGCGTGACGCGCCCGCCGCGCGCCGCCTGGAGCGTGCGCGCGTCCGTCCGGGCCTACGGCCTCGCGGTCCGGCTGTTCCCGGCGGCGTTCCGCGCGCGGTTCGGCGACGAGCTGGTCGGGACCTTCGCCGAGGCGGCCGCGGACCGGCACCGCCGGCGCGGTCCGCGCGGTCTCGCGCGGCTGTGGATCCGGACGACGGCGGACCTGACGGCGCACGCGGGCGGAGAACGATGGGCGGCGTGGCGCGGGCGCGAGTCCGGTCTGCCCCTGCGCGACGAGCGGCGGCGGCGTCCGCGGCCGGTGATTCAGGACGTGCGGGGAGGAGCAGGCATGCTGGAGACCTTGAGGCAGGACGTCCGGTTCGCGGTCCGCACGCTCGTGAAGGCCCCTGGGTTCACGGCGGCGGTCGTCGCGACGATCGCGCTCGGGGTGGGCGCGACGACCGCGATCTTCACCGTCGTCAACGGCATCGTGCTGCGGCCGCTGCCGTTCCCGCAGTCGGAGCGCGCCGTGATCCTGTGCGAGCCGAACCCGCAGACCGGCGGGTTCTGCGGGGCCTCGCCGTCGAACGTGGCCGACTGGCTGCGAATGGGCCACGGGCTCGAGAGCGCCGGCGTCGCCCGCGGCGAGCCGTACATCGCGCAGATCGGCGGCGAGTCGTTCGGCGTGCGCGGCGGCATCGCCTCGCCGGGCTTCTTCCAGGTGCTCCGCCTGCGGCCGGTCCTGGGCCGGCTGTTCGAGCCGCGCGACATGGACCGGGGGGCGAACCACGTCGTGCTCGTCAGCACCGCCTTCTGGCAGCGGCGCCTCGGGAGCGACCCGGCCATCGTCGGCCGGGCGATCACGCTCGACGGCCAGTCCTTCACGGTCGTCGGCGTCCTGCCGGCCGACGCGTTCATCCCGCGGGTCGGCGAGCGGGAGGTGTGGAAGCCGCTCACGGCGAGCATCGACGACGTCGACAATCGCGGCTGGCGCGGCTTCACGGCCCTCGGCCGGCTGGCCGACGGCGTGACGATGACGCAGCTGAACACGGAGCTGCAGACGCTGCGCGCACAGCTCGAGCAGGCGTATCCCAAGGACAACGCGGGGTGGGGCGTGCAGGCCCTGAGCCTGCGCCGGCAGATCGTCGGCGACGTCGGCCGGACGCTCTGGGTGTTCCTGGGCGCGGTCGGCTTCGTGCTGCTCATCGCGTGCGCGAACGTGGCGAGCCTCCTGCTCGTGCGCGCGACGGGCCGCGCGCCCGAGTTCGCCGTGCGCGCCTCGCTCGGCGCCGGGCGGCGGCGGCTCGTGCGGCAGCTGCTGACCGAGAGCCTCGTGGTCTCGTTCGCCGGCGGGGCGCTCGGCCTCGCGCTCGCCGTCTGGGCGACGCGCGCGTTCGTGTCGCTGGCGCCGGCCACCATCCCGCGGCTCGACGAGGTGGGCATCGACGGGCGCGTGGCGCTCTTCGCGTTCCTGCTCTCGACGGCCACGGCCGTGTTCTTCGGGTTCGCGCCGGCGCGGCGGGCCTCGAGGACGGATCTGAGCGGCACGCTCAAGGGCCTTCGCCAGACGGACGCGGGCGACGCCCGGCTGCGGGCGGGGTTCGTCGTCGCGCAGCTCGCGCTCGCGCTGGTGCTGCTCGTGGGCGCGGGCCTGCTGGCGCGCAGCTTCCGGCAGCTGCTCGACTGGAAGCCCGGCTTCGACCGCAGCGGCGTCGTGTTCTCGTGGATGCTGCCGCCGGGCAACGTCTACAAGACGGCCCCGCGGCTGGTGGACGTGATGGCGCGCGCGCGCGACGCGGCGGCGGCCGTGCCGGGCGTCGAGGGCGTCGGCCTCGCTTCGGGCGGTCCGATGTTCGGCGGCGGCGACGGCGTCATGCCGATGACGATTGAGGGACGGCCGCCGGCGGCCGAGGGGGACGCGCCGCCCGTGGAGTGGTACGAAGTCGGCCCGCACTTCTTCGGCACGCTCGGGCTGTCCGTCGTGCGGGGCCGCGATCTGTCGCCGGGCGATGCGGCGGGCACGGCGCCGGTGGCCCTGGTCAACGAGACGCTCGCCCGCCGGTTCTTCCCGAACGAGGACCCGCTCGGGCGGCGTGTCACCGTGCGGGAGCACACGGCGGAAATCGTCGGCGTCGTCGCCGACGCGGCGTCGTACCGGCCCGATCAGCCGACGGCGCCCCAGATCTACTGGCCGTACCGGCAGGACGGCCGCGGGGCCGCCTACCTGATCATCCGCGCGCCCGTTGGCCTCGAGGGGCTCGAGAAGACCGTGCGCGCCCGCGTCGCCGCGATCGACCCCGAGATCCAGCTTTCGTCGTTCGTCACGATGGACGCCAGCTTCGAGCGGCGCCTCGTCAGCCCGCGCTTCAACATGCTGCTCGTGGGCGTCTTCGCGCTCGTCGCCGTGCTGCTCGCGGCCATCGGCGTCTACGGCGTCGTCGCCTACTCGGTGGCGAGCCGCACGCGGGAGATTGGCCTGCGCGTCGCGCTCGGGGCGGAGCCGCGGCGCATCGTGCGGCAGGTCGTCCGCGGCGGCCTGACGCTCGCGGCGATCGGCCTGGTCATCGGGCTCGCCGGCGCGCTGGCCGTCGGCCGGCTGATCACGAGCCTGCTCTACGGCATGCCGCCGACCGATCCGCTGACGCTCGCCGGCGCCATGGGGCTCTTCGTGCTCGTGGTGCTGCTGGCCAGCTGGGTGCCCGCGCGCCGCGCGGCACGCGTGGACCCGGTCGTGGCGCTCAGGGTGGAATAGGCTCCCGCGGAAGGGCGAAGCGCGGACGGCGGCTTGCATTCTGTTTCTATTTTGTAGAAACTAGGCCCATGCGACAGACCGACTCGCTGGGCGCCCTGGAGCAGGTGATCCTGCTCGCCGTCGCCCGGCTCGGCGACGACGCCTACGGCATGAGCATCCGGCGCGAGATCGAGATGCGCGGCGGCCGGCGCATCTCGATCGGCGCCGTCTACGCGACGCTCGAGCGGCTGGCCGACAAGGGCCACGTACGCGCGCACAGCGGCGCGCCGTCGCCGGAGCGCGACGGCCGCGCCCGCCGGTTCTTCACGCTGACCCGCCGCGGCACGGACGCGCTGGAGGCGACGCGGGCGCTGCAGCGGGCGATGTGGGCCGGCCTCGAGCTGGGACGCGACCGAGGGCGGTCGTGAGCCGCCCGCCGCGCCTGCCGCGCTGGCTGCTCGCGCGCGCCCTGCCGCCCGACGTGCGCCAGGCCGCCCTGGGCGATCTCGACGAGGAGTACCCGGCGCCACGTGCGGCCCGCGCGCGGCGCGTGGCGCGCCGGCTGGTGGTACTGGACGCAGGCGCTGACGTCGCTTCCCTGGGCCGCGCGCCTCGCGCGGCGGCGGGTGGCCGGACGGCGCACCCGGGACGCCGGGCGCGGCGCCTGGCTCGCCGGCCTGTCGCTCGACGTCCGCTACGGCGTCCGGCTCCTCGCCCGGCAGCGGGGCTTCACGCTGGCGGTCGTCGTCACGCTGGCGCTCGGCATCGGCGCCGCGACGGCCATCTTCAGCGTCGTCGACGCCGTGCTGCTGCGCCCGCTGCCGTACGCCGCGCCGGACCGGCTCGTGCACCTCTTCGAGCAGGATCCGCGCACGTCCGAGCGGCGTGAGGCCTCGTACCCCGAGTATCTCGACTGGCGCCGGCTCAACCGCACGCTCTCCGAGGTGGCGGGCTACAACGGCGGCAGCGTCACGATCGCCGGCGGGGATCGGCCGGACCGCGTGCGGGTCGCCGCGGTCACGGCCAACTTCTTCCGCACGCTGGGCGTCTCGCCCGTCGCCGGACGGACGTTCGAGGAGGGAGAGGACCGCCGTGGCGGACCACGCGTCGTCGTGCTCACCGACGCCGCCTGGCAGCGGCGGTTCGGCGGCGACCCGTCGGTGGTCGGCCGCGCGATCTCGCTCAACGGACACTCGTTCACCGTCGTCGGCGTGCTGCCGGCCGACTTCCAGTTCCCGCTGCGCGGCGATGCCGAGCTGTACCTGCCGTTGCAGCCGTCGGCGGCGCAGGAGGCGCGGCGCTACTGGCACTGGCTGGATCTCATCGGCCGGCTGCGGCCGGGCGTGACGGCCGCGCAGGCGCAGGCCGATCTCGGCGCGCTGGCGCGCGCGTCGGCCGCGTCGGTGGGCGCCTGGCACGCGGACGTGACGGAGACGGTCGTGCCGCTGCGCGCCGAGATGGTCCACGGCGTGCGGCCGGCGCTCGTCGCGCTGGCGGCCGCCGTGGGCGTCCTGCTCCTCGTGATGTCGGCGAACGTCGCCGGACTGCTGCTGGCGCGCGCTGCGACGCGGCGTCGCGAGCTGAGCGTGCGTGCGGCCGTCGGCGCGGGCCGCTGGCGCCTGGTCCGGCAGCTGCTCGTCGAGAGCCTGCTGCTCACCGCGGCTGGCGGAGCGGCCGGCGTGCTGGTGGCGCGCTGGGGGCTCGACGGCTTGCTGGCGGCGATCCCCGAGCGCCAGCGCCTCGCCCTGCCCTACCTGCGCGATCTCTCGCCCGACGCGGGCATGCTCGGGCTCGCGCTGGCGATCACGCTCGCCGTCGGCCTGCTCGCCGGGCTCGCGCCGGCGTGGCGTGTCGCGCGCGACCGCGGCCGGGAGGATCTCGCGGCCGCCGGGCGATTCGGCGGTCGGTCCCGGCCCGGGCCGGCTGCGGCCGGCGCTCGTGGCGGCGGAGATGGCGCTGGCCGTCGTGCTCGCCGCCGGCGCGGCTCTCTTGGGCCTGAGCTTCGCCCGCGTGCTCGACGTGTCGCCGGGCTTCGACCCCGCCGGCCTCCTGACGATGAACGTGACGCTCTCAGGATTGCGGTACTCCTCGGCGGCGGTGACGCGCGGGTTCCACCGGCGCCTGCTCGAGCGCGTGCGGGGGCTCCCGGGCGTGCGCGGCGCCGAGACGATCGACCAGCTGCCGCTCACCGGACGCGGGAACACCGGCATCTTCACCGTGGTCGGGCGCCCCGACCCCGAAGGCGGCAACCCGGAGTGCAACATCCGCACGGTGAGCGCGGGCTACTTCCACACGATGGGCGTGCCGCTCCTCGCGGGACGCGCCTTCACCGCCCGGGACACCGGCGACGCGGTGAAGGTCGTGCTGGTGAACCAGCGGCTGGTCGAGCGGATCTTCCCGGATCGCGACCCCCTCGGCCAGCGCATCGTCTTCTCGTTCTTCGATGGCCGGCCACCGTGGACGATTGTCGGCATCGTCGGCAACGAGCGCTTCGGCGATCTCGACGAGCCGATGACTCCGGTCGTCTACTTCCCGTACGGCGAGACGCCCGACCGTCAGTTCAGCGTGGTGGTGCGCTCGTTGCTCGACGCCGGCGCGCTCGCCGAGAGCGTCCGGCGGGAGACGGCGGCGCTCGATCCGAGCCTGCCCGTGTACGGCGTTCGGACGATGAGCCGGATCGCCGCGGACTCGACGGCCGTGTTCCTGCGCCGCGACGTGCTGATGCTGATGGGCGCGTTCGCCGGCCTGGCGATCCTGCTGGCCGCCATCGGGCTCTACGGCGTGCTGGCGCAGTCGGTGGCCGAGCGGACGCGCGAGATTGGCGTGCGCGTGGCGCTCGGCGCCACGCGGCGGGACGTGGCGCGCCTGGTCGTCCGGCGCGGGCTGGTCCCGGCGGGCGTGGGGCTGGCCGCCGGACTGGCCGCGGCAGCCGGCGGCACGCGTCTGCTCGGGGTGCTGCTGTTCGAGGTGCACGCCGGCGATCCGCTCACGCTGGCGGGGGTGGCGGGCCTGCTGGCCGTCGTGGCCGGGGTCGCCACCTGGGTGCCCGCGCGGCGCGCGGCGCGCGTGGACCCGGTGATTGCGCTGAGGGTGGAATAGCGGTCAGCGATCAGCGGTCAGGGGTCAGGCAGCCTGCAGGGCTGTCACGCTGCAGAGTGTGACTCCGATGCTCTACCTGACCACTGACCACTGACCACTGACTGCTGACCGCTACCAACGTCAGGTACAGCGGCTCGTCCTCCTCGGGCGGGAACAGCGGCACGAGCGGCTCCGGCGCGGGCGGCGCCGCGACGGGCGCGGGTGCCGCGAAGGGCGCGGGCGCCGCGAAGGGCGGCGCGAGCGGCACGATCGGCTTCGGGGCCGCGCGTCGCACGGTCTTCTTGGGCGCGGCCTTCTTCTTGGGGGCCGCCTTCTTCTTCGGGGCGGCCTTCTTCCTCGCGACGGCCTTCTTCTTTGGCGCGGCCTTCTTCTTCGGCGCCGCCTTCTTCTTGGGCGCGGCCTTCTTCCGCTTCGGGGCCGCCTTCTTCCTTGCGACGGCCTTGCGGGTCTTCTTCACCGCCCTGCGGGCGGCGGGCTTGCGTGCCGCCTTCTTGCGTGCCGTCTTCTTCACCTTCTTGGCCATGCGGACTCCTTGCGGCCCGCGCCGCGTGCCGGGAGCGGCAAGAGGCGCCGGGCGCGACTGCGCGGTTCGATTCTGCCACACACGCGCGCCCGGGGGACCCCCGAATGTGACACGGGTGAGAAGGGAGGGAAGAGCGGTCAGTGGTCAGCGGTCAGGGAGAGCATGCTGCGCCGCCGTCGCGGCGTGACAGAAGCTCTTCCCGACGGCTGCCGGCTGACCACTGACCGCCGGTCTTGAACCCTGACCGCTGACTGCTGACCGCCGCTACTGGCGTCGGATGCTGACGTTGAGCGGCGTGACCTCGCCG
The DNA here is from genome assembly GCA_963812185.1 of uncultured Acidobacteriota bacterium. Lineage (GTDB taxonomy): Bacteria > Acidobacteriota > Vicinamibacteria > Vicinamibacterales > JAHECP01 > JAHECP01. The sequence continues at coordinate 1,324,600 of CAWEUE010000003.1, read as the reverse complement.
TCGCGCACCTCGACCGAGGTCGAGAACGTCTGGTAGCCGTCCTTCCGGACCTCGACCTGGTGGCGGCCGGCGGCCACCTGCACCGTCAGGGGGCCCTGGTCTTCCGGACCCTGCCACGCCTCGCCGTCGATCAGGACCTCGGCGTCGGCTGGCTGGACCCGGAGGGAGAGCATGCCGTAGCCCGGGGCCACCTCCACCTGGCCGCCGCCGGCGGGCGGCATCGGCGCGGGCGGCTGCGCGGGCGGGGGCATCGGCTCGGGGGCCTGTCCGGCGGGCCGCGCGGGCCGCGGGCCGGGGCGCGGCGCCTGCGCGGGCGGCGCGGCGGGCTGCGGCCGCGGCTCCTGGGCCTCGCCCGCCGCGAGCGGCTGCATCGTGTCCTTGATGTCGAGCGTGCCGCCCGGCGGCAGATACAGCTTCTGGCGGATGGACTTGTAGCCGTCGAGGTAGACGACGATCTCGTGCTCGCCGGCGAGGAGCCGCAGACGCTGGAACAGCCCGTCGAAGTCGTCGACGATGCCCGCGTAGTAGCCGTCCACGTACACCTCGGCCTTCTTCGGCTTCACCTGCACGCGGACCGAGCCGACCGCGCTCCCGTACCCGTAGTAGCCGTCGTGGCCGCCCCAGGGGCCATACCAGTACGGAGGATAGATGCCCCACTGGTAGCCGTAGCCGTACCACGGATACAGGCCGAAGTACGGATAGCCGTAGGCGACGCGCACGCCGAGCCGCGGGTACGAGTGGTGGGAGTGCGCGCGCGCGACCACGACGGGGTGGGCCGTGGCGACGTGCGCCGCCTGGCGGTGCTGGGCGGCGGCGGGCGCGGGCCACGCCGACGCGGCGAGCGCCAGGCACGCGATCAAGATGATGGGGAGCGTTCTCTTCGGATGCATGAAGAGCCTCGAACAGGCAGCGCCACCTTCGATGCGGAGCAAGCGGCGTGCCACGGCCACCGGACGGCTCGGAAGGGGGTTTCGGCGCCGGACGCGCCGATCCGCGCCTGCTCCTGCGGCGATTCGCCCCTGTTCGGCCTGAGAGATGGCCACAGAATGAGCCACGGAATGTCCACGGAAATCGACACGGAAAGGGGGACATTCGGTTCGGAGCCGGGCCAAGACTATAATCCCGGCCATGCCTCACGCGTGGATTGCCGGTAGCGGCGCCGAGATTCCCCCGAACGTGGTCAGCAACGAGGCGATGGCGCGCATCATGGACACGAGCGACGCGTGGATCCGCGAGCGCACCGGCGTCGAGACGCGGTGCTTCGTGGACGCCGGCACCTCCACGACGGACCTCGCGGTGCCGGCGGCGCGCCGCGCGCTCGAGCACGCGGGCGTCGCGCCGGAGGAGGTGGACCTGGTCGTCTTCGCGACGATGACGCCGGACCACTACTTTCCCGGCAACGGCGGCTTGCTGCAGGCGCGGCTCGGCCTGCGCACGGTGCCGTGCTTCGACATCCGCCAGCAGTGCACGGGGTTCCTGTACGGGCTCCAGCTGGCCGACGCGCACGTCCGCGCCGGGCTCGCGAAGACGGTGCTGCTCGTGGGCGCCGAGGTGCACACCGGCTTCATGCCGTGGAGCGCCGGCGCCTGGGCGCGGCTCGCCGGCGACGCCGACGCGCCGCTGGCGCCCGGGGAGTGGGACTTCAACACGCGGATCCGCCACCTCACCGTGCTCTTCGGCGACGGCGCCGCCGCCGTCGTCGTGCGCGCGCGCGAGGATGAAGGGCGCGGCGTCGTGGACCACCTGCTCGCCGCCGACGGCGCCGACGCCGACAAGCTCTGCGTGCCGGGCGTCGGCTTCCGGCACCGGCCGTTCGTGGACCACGCGCAGATCGACCGGGGCGACTTCGTGCCGATCATGGAGGGCCGCTACGTCTTCAAGATGGCGACGACCCGGATGACCGAGGTGGCCGAGGCGATCCTGACGCGCAACGGCCTGACGACCGGCGACCTGAAGCTCGTGCTGATGCACCAGGCCAACAAGCGCATCAACGAGTACGTGCAGAAGACGCTGGGGCTGCCCGACGAGAAGGTCGTCCACAACATCCACAAGTACGGCAACACCACCGCCGCCACGATCCCGCTGCTCTGGGACGAGTGCGCGCGCGCCGGGCGGATCGGGCCGGGCGACCTCGTGCTGCTCGTGGGGTTCGGGGCGGGCATGACCTGGGGCGCCAGCCTCGTGCGCGGGTAGGCCGTCCGGCGAACCAATCCCCGTCAGGCTCCGTATACAAGCTTCGACCGGCCGCGCCCGGCGGCGCAGGGCTGAAGCCCTGCGCTACGTGATCAGTACGTAGCGCACACCTTCAGGTGTGCGCCGTGATCGCGCAGGTGGGCGCCCTGACCACGGCGCCGGCCGATGGAGCCAGCGATGTCCCTCGATTCCCTCCGCCACGCCGTGCGGCGCCTCGCGCACGCCCCGCTCTTCACGATCGTCGCCGTCCTGACCCTGGCCGTCGGCCTCGGCGCCAACACGCTCATCTTCAGCGTCGTGAACGGAATCCTGCTCAAACCGCTGCCGTTCGCGGATCCGGACCGCCTGGTGGGGGTGTGGCACACGGCGCCGGGCATCGGTCCGGGCCTGATGCAGCAGGGACCCGCGACGTACCTGACCGAGCGGGAAGAGAACCGCGTGTTCACCGACATCGGCCTCTGGAAGGACGCGACGGTGTCGATCACGGGGCGGTCCGAGCCCGAACGGCTCCAGGCGCTGCGCGTGACCGACGGCACGCTGCCGGTGCTGGGCGTGCAGCCGCAACTGGGCCGCGTCTTCACGCGGGCGGACGACTCCCCGGGGACGACCGAGACGGTGATCCTCACGCACGCGTACTGGGAGCGCGCGTTCGGGGGCGATCCGTCGGCCGTCGGCCGCGCGCTGATCGTGGACGGGCGCCCGCGCGAGATCATCGGCGTGCTGCCGGCCTCGTTCCGGTTCCTGAACTCCGACCCGGCCGTGCTCCTGCCGTTCCGGTTCAACCGCGCCGAGGTGTTCATCGGCAACTTCAGCTACCAGGGGCTCGCGCGGCTGAAGCCCGGCGTGACGCTCGCCCAGGCCAACGCCGACCTGGCGCGGATGCTGCCGCTCATGCTGGAGAAGTTTCCGCTGCCGCCCGGGCTGTCGCGCGCGATGGTCGAGAGCGCGCGCCTCGGCCCGGCGGTGCACCCGCTCAGCGAGGACGTCGTGGGCGACATCGGGGGCGTGCTGTGGGTGCTCCTGGGCACGGTCGGGATCGTGCTGCTCATCGCCTGCGCCAACGTGGCGAACCTGTTCCTCGTCCGGGCCGAGGGGCGCCAGCAGGAGCTGGCGATCCGGACGGCGCTCGGCGCGGGCCCGGGGCGGATCGCGAAGGAGCTGCTCGCCGAGAGCCTGACGCTCGGCCTGGCGGGCGGCGCGCTCGGCGTGGGCCTGGCCTACGCGGGTCTGCGGCTGCTGGTGGCCATCGGGCCCGGGCGGCTGCCGCGGCTCGACGCGATCGCCCTCGACCCGATCGTGCTCGCCGCGACGCTCGTCCTGTCGATCGCCGCGGGGCTGGTCTTCGGCGCGATCCCCGTCGTGAAGTACGCGACGCCGCGGCTGGCCACGGCGCTCAAGGAAGGCGGGCGCGGGTCGAGCGACGGCCGCGAGCGGCACCGCGCGCGCAACGTCCTGGTGGTGGCGCAGGTCGCCCTGGCGCTCGTGCTGCTCGTGGGGGCCGGCCTCATGATCCGCACGTTCACGGCGCTGCGGCACGTCAACCCGGGGTTCGTGCGTCCCGGCGAGGTGCTGACGGTCCGGCTCTCGATTCCCGAGGCGCTGGTGCCCGAGGCCGACCGGGTGCTGCAGATGGACCGGAACATCCTGGACCGGCTGCGGGCCATCCCCGGCGTCGAGTCGGTGGGCGTCACCTCGTCGGTGACGATGGACGGCTGGGACAGCAACGACCCGGTGTTCGTCGAGGATCATCCGGGCGAGGAAGGCAAGCTGCCCCCCATCCGGCGCTTCAAGTGGATCGGCGAGGGCTATTTCGAGACCATGGGCAATCCGCTCCTGGCCGGGCGCACCCTGACGTGGACCGACGCGGCGACGCGCGCGCCCGTGGTCGTGGTCAGCGAGAGCCTCGCGCGTCAGGTACTGGCCGACGCCGCCCGACGCGCTCGGTAAGCGCATCCGCGAGAGCCCCGACAACCCCTGGCGCGAAATCGTCGGCGTGGTCGGCGACGACCGCGACGACGGGGTGACCGAGAAGGCGACGGACATCGTCTACTGGCCGATGGCCGTCCGGTCGTTCTGGGACAACCCAGATTGGATCCAGCGCTCGGTCGCCTACGCGATCCGCTCGTCGCGCCTGGGATCCCCGGGGTTCCTGAAGGAGGTCCAGCAGGCCGTCTGGAGCGTGGACCCGAACCTGCCGCTCTACCGCGTGCGGACGCTCGACCAGCTGCTGGACCAGTCGATGGCGCGCACGTCGTTCGCGCTCGTGATGCTGGCCATCGCCTCCGGCGTGTCGCTCTTCCTCGGCCTCGTCGGCCTCTACGGGGTCATCGCCTACATCGTCTCGCAGCGCACGCGCGAGGTGGGCATCCGCATGGCGCTCGGCGCGCACCCGGGCGACGTGCGGCGGCTGTTCGTCCGCCACGGCCTGCTGCTCACCGGGACCGGCCTCGTGCTCGGCCTCGTCGTGTCGGCCGCGCTGATGCGCGTGATGGCGGCGCTGCTCTTCGGCGTGAGCCCGTTCGACCCGGTCACCTACGGCACTGTGGCGGCCACGCTCGGCCTGGTGGCGTTCGTCGCGGTCTACCTGCCCGCGCGGCGGGCCACACGGGTCGATCCCTCGGTCGCGCTCCGGACGCAATAGCACGAGGATCTCGTAGCGCAGGGCTTCAGCCCTGCGCTGCGGCCTCAGCTCACGTCTCCGGGCGAGTCGGGGTATGATCGCCGGGTTTCCCCGACTTCCCCGAGGCGTCCATGTCCAGACCGGTCCGCGCCCTCTCGCTCGCCCTGCTCGTCCCCCTGCTCGCGCTGGTCACGGGGCCTCGCCTCACGGCGCGCCGTGCGCCGGGCATGCCCGCCGCCGCGCAGGCCGCGCTGCGCTGGCGCCTGATCGGGCCGTTCCGTTCAGGCCGCGTGCTGGCGGTGAGCGGCGTCCGCGGCAACCCCAACCTGTTCTACTTCGGCGCGGTGGGCGGCGGCGTCTGGAAGACGACGAACGCCGGCCGCACGTGGACGCCGATCTTCGACGGGGGCGACGCGGCCTCGATCGGTGCGCTGGCGGTGGCGCCGTCCGACCCGCGCGTGATCTACGCGGGCACGGGCGAGGCCGACATGCGCTCGGACATGACCGAGGGGCACGGCGTCTACAAGTCGGCCGACGGCGGCGCGACGTGGCGGCACGTCGGGCTCGAGGACACGCTGCAGATCGGGCGCATCGTCGTCGACCCGCGCGACCCCGACGTCGTGCTGGTGGCGGCGCTCGGCCACGCCTACGGGCCCAACGCCGAGCGCGGCGTCTTCCGCTCGACCGACGGCGGCCGGACGTGGACGAAGACGCTCTACGAGAACGAGAACGCCGGCGCGATCGACCTGGCGGTGGCGCCCGACGACCCGAAGGTCGTGTTCGCGTCCCTGTGGAGCGCGCGGCGCACGCCGTGGAGCCGCTATCCGCCGGTCAACGGCCCGGGCTCCGGGCTGTATCGATCGACCGACGGCGGCGCGACCTGGACGCCCGTCGCGGGCCACGGGCTGCCGACGCACGGCGTCGGACGGATCGGCGTGGCCGTCGCGTCGAGCACCGGGCGCGTCTACGCGATCGTGGACGCGGACCGGCCCGGGCTCTACCGGTCCGATGACGGCGGGGCGAGCTGGCAGCTGGTGGGCACCGACCGGCGCATCACGGGCCGCATGTGGTACTTCAGCGAGGTGGCCGTCGACCCGCGCGACCCCGACGTCGTCTACGTGCCGAACGTGTCGCTGTACCGCTCGCGCGACGGCGGGCGCACGTTCGAGGCCATCAAGGGCGCGCCGGGCGGCGACGACTACCACCGGCTCTGGATCGCGCCCGACGACCCCGCGCGCATGATCGTCGGCGTCGACCAGGGCGCGACGATCAGCGTGGACGGCGGGCGCACCTGGAGCTCGTGGTACAACCAGCCGATCGGGCAGATGTACCATGTGGCCGTGGACACCCGCTTCCCGTACCTGGGTCTACGGCGCGCAGCAGGACAGCGGCACCGCCGGCGTGGCCAGCCGCGGCGACTACGGGGCCATCACGCCGCGCGACTGGCAGACGGTCGGCGGCGGCGAGAGCGGCTACCTCGTCCCGGACCCGTCCGACCCGGACGTGATCTACGGCGGCAGCACCTACGGCGACCTGTTCCGCTTCGTGCGCAGCACGGGCCAGAGCGAGAACATCACGCCGTGGCCCGAGGCGTCGTTCGGCGCGCCGCGCGCCGGCCTGCGCTACCGCTTCGACTGGACGGCGCCGCTCGTCTTCTCGCCGCAGGACCCGCACACGCTGTACTACGCCGCGCAGGTCGTGCTGAAGACGGCCGACGGCGGCCGGAGCTGGACGCCCATCAGCCCCGACCTCACGCGCGCCGAGCGCCACGCGACGCCGAAGGGCGGCGCCATGGTGAACGCGCTCGCGCCCGACGAGGCCTACGGCGTCGTCTACACGCTGGCGCCGTCGCCGAAGGCGAAGGGCCTCATCTGGGCGGGCACCGACGACGGCATCATCCAGCTCACCCGCGACGAGGGGGCGCACTGGCAGGACGTGACGCCGCCCGCGCTGCAGCCGTGGAGCAAGGTCAGCGTGATCGAGGCGTCGCCCCACGATCCGGCCGTGGCCTACGCCGCCATCGACCGGCACCGGCTCGACGACTACACGCCGCACATCCTGCGCACGCGCGACTTCGGCGCGACGTGGACCGAGATCGACGCCGGCATCCCGGATCGCGCGTTCGTGCGCGTCGTGCGGGAGGACCCCGTGCGCCGCGGCCTCCTCTACGCCGGCACCGAGCTCGGCGTCTTCGTCTCCTACGACGACGGGGAGGCGTGGCAGCCGCTGCAGCTCAACCTGCCGATCTCGCCCGTGCGGGATCTCGTCGTGAAAGACGACGACCTCGTCGCCGCGACCCACGGCCGCTCGTTCTGGATTCTCGACGACGTGACGCCGCTCCGGCAGCTGAACGAGGCGGTGCTCGCGGAGGATCTGCACGTGTTCCAGCCGGGAACGGCCATCCGGATCCGCCGGAGCGTGAACACCGACACGCCGCTCCCGCCGGAGACGCCACTCGGCGAGAACCCGCCCAACGGCGCCGTCATCGACTTCTGGCTGAAGGCCGCGCCGGCCGGGCCGGTCACCGTCGAGATCCTGGATCCGGCGGGGAAGCTCGTGCGGCGGCTGTCGAGCGCCGATCGCCCGGGGATGCCCGAGCCGCGCCCGGCGTTTCCCGACTACTGGCTGCGCCCCACGCCGCCCGTGACGGCGCACGCCGGCCTGAACCGCGTCGTGTGGGATCTCCGCTATCCGACGCCGGCGGTCGTCTCGTCCGACTACACGATCGCGGCGGTGCCGTTCACCGACACGCCCGCGCTGCCGCTCGGCCCGCAGGTCGTGCCCGGCGGCTACCAGGTGCGCGTGACGGCGGACGGCCGCAGCCAGACCGTGCCGCTGGCGGTGAAGATGGACCCGCGCGTGGCCGCCACGGCCGGTGACCTGGCGGCCCAGCTCGACCTGGAGCAGTCGATTGTCGCCGCGATCGCGCGCGACCGGCAGGGCCTCGACCAGGCGCGCCGGGTCGTCGCCGCGATTGCCGAACGGAAGACCCACGCCGCCGCGGCGGCGCTGGCGGTGACGCTCGATGCGGTGTCGGCCGAGGCGTCCCGGTCGGCCGCCGGCCTCACGAGGCTGAACGACCAGCTCGGCGCGCTGCTCACGGTCGCCGACTCGGCCGATGCGCGCCCGACGACGCAGGCGGCCGAGCTGTTCCAGGCGCGCTGGAAGGCGCTCGACGCCGCGCTGACGGCGTGGGAGGCCACGCAGGCGGGGGATCTCGCGGCGCTCAACGCCGCCCTGCGGCGGGCGGGTCTGCCCGTCGTGGAGCCGGGCGGCACACCGTAAACGGCCGGTCCGGCCATCCTGGAGGACGTCCGAATGATTCGCCTGCACCGATCCGCGGTCGTGCTCGCACTCGTGGCCACCAGCCTCACCCTCGCCGCGCGCCAGCAGGAGCCCTCGGGGGCCGACCGCGTGCGCGCGCGCTACACGAAGTACGAGTTCCGGGTGCCGATGCGCGACGGCGTGCGGCTGTTCACGTCGGTCTACGTGCCGAAGGACACGTCGAAGCCCTATCCGTTCCTGCTGACGCGCACGCCCTACACCGTGGCGCCCTACGGCGCCGACGCGTACCGGTCCGGGCTCGGGCCGTCGCGCGACTTCGAGGACGAGGGCTTCATCTTCGTGTACCAGGACGCGCGGGGCCGCTACATGTCGGAGGGGACGTTCGCGCAGGTGCGGCCCTACGTGCCGGACAAACGGGGGCCGAAGGACGTGGACGAATCGACCGACACCTACGACACAATCGCGTGGCTGCTCGCGCACGTCCCGAACAACAACGGGCGCGTGGGCATGGTCGGCGTCTCGCAGCCGGGCTTCCACGTCGCGGCCAGCCTCATGGACGCGCACCCGGCGCTCAAGGCCGCGTCGCCGCAGGCGCCGACGGCCGACTACTACATGGGCGACGACGTGTACCACAACGGCGCGTTCATGCTGGCGGCCAACTTCGGCTTCTACTCGAACTTCCGGCCGCGCGGTCCGGAGCCGACACTGCCGAAGCCCACGACACGCTTCGACTACGGCACACCGGACGCCTACGACTTCTACCTGCACCTCGGGCCGCTCGCCACCGTGAACCGGCGGCTGTTCGGCGGCCAGGCGGGCTACTTCCAGGAGATCGTGGACCATCCCACCTACGACGACTTCTGGAAGGTCCGCTCGGTGTGGAAGCACGCGACGCGCGGCATCACGCCGGCGGTGCTCAACGTCGGCGGGTGGTTCGACGCGGAGGACCCGATGGGGCCGCTGCACATGTACCGGGCGATCGAACAGGACCCGAAGGCCGACGACCGGATCGTCATGGGGCCCTGGCCGCACGGCGGCTGGGGGCGCGGGGACGGCGAGCGGCTGGGCAACCTGTCGTTCGGCGTCAAGACGAGCGAGTACTTCCAGAAGCACATCCAGTTCCCGTGGTTCATGCACTACCTGAAGGACGCGCCGCTGCCGGCCGGCTTTCCCGAGGCGTACATGTTCATGACCGGGCGCAACGAGTTCCGCAAACTCGACGCCTGGCCGCCACGGGACGCGAAGCCGCTGACGCTCTACCTGGAGGACGGCGGACGGCTGGGGCCGGCCGCGCCGGCGGACGGCGACGACGCCTACGACGAATACGTGAGCGACCCGGCCCGTCCGGTGCCGTTCGTGGGCTACGTGATCGGCGGCATGACGCGCGACTACATGACCGAGGACCAGCGCTTCGCGTCCCGGCGCCCGGACGTGCTGCTGTACGAGAGCGCCCCGCTCGACGAGGACCTGGTGATTGCCGGCCCGATCGCGGTGCATCTTACCGTGTCGACCTCGGGCACCGACAGCGACTACGTCGTGAAGGTCGTGGACGTGTACCCGAACGATTACCCGCAGCCCGCGGCCCCGTCCGGACGCCCGCGGCCGCCCGACTACGTGCGCATGGGCGGCTACCAGCAGCTCGTGCGCGGCGAGCCGTTCCGGGCGAAGTACCGCCACTCCTTCGAGACGCCCGAGCCGATGCCGCCGAACCAGCCGCAGGCGATCGCGTTCGACCTGCCGGACGTCTACCATGCGTTCCGCCGCGGGCACCGGATCATGGTGCAGATCCAGAGCTCGTGGTTCCCGCTGGTCGACCGCAACCCGCAGACGTTCATGGACATCCCGACGGCGGGCCCGGCGGACTTCCGGAAGGCGGTCGAGCGGGTGTACCGCGGCGCGACGCGGCCGTCGTCGATCACGGTGCTGGTCGAGTCGGGCGCGCCGCCCGGCGCGCAGCGCTGAGCGGGCGCGGCGCCTTCCCGCCCGGCCAGGCGCCACGCCATCGGCCGTCGCGCAAGCGGGAAGAACCTACACACTTCGTCCCTTGACCCGCCGGGGCCAGGCCCCGGCGCACCCTCCGATTCGTGCGCGAACCGACGGATTCGTGCCCGAAGTGGCGCCGATCGGGCCAGGCGCCCCCGTCTTTTCCGCGTGGCAGGCTTCTTGGATTGGTTCGCCGGTTGGGCGGCTCCCCGTCCGCATCCCACCTCACACGTGCTCGAGACCGCGACCGGCAGCCGGGAGGGCAGCGATGTTCCAGATGACGCTTCTCGACCACATCCGGCTCACGTTTGGGCAGGTGGTCCACCGGTACAAGGCGCACGTGCGGAGCGCCGAGCGCCTCTCGCGTTGGATCTGGCAGGTGCGGGCCATCGTGCTGGTCCTCACCGGCGGCACCCTGGCCGCGGCGGTCACGGCGGTCGAGACGGCCGGCGGGCCGTACCGATCGCGTGACGGCCGTCCTGGCCGCGCTGGCGCTCGTGGCCTATGCGGTGTCGGTGTCGCTGCAGCTCGAGGCGCGCCTCTACGCGCACCGCTGGTGCGCCTCGCGGCTCTGGCTGATCCGGGAGCAGTATTACGCGCTCATCGCGGAGATCACCGACGGCGTCGTCGATCTCGATACGGCGCGGGCGCGACGTGACGTCCTCATGAAGGAGCTGCACGCCGTCTACAAGCACGCGCCGCTGGCGGATCGCGTGGTCTACCAGAGCGCGCGCGAGTCGCTGCGCATGGCCGACGACGTGGCGCTTGCCGACGAGGAGATCGACCGGTTCCTGCCGGTCTCGCTGCGCAAGGCGGCGGCCGCGGCGGCCGGCATCGGCGGCGAGACGGCCGAGCCGGCCGGCGCGCCGGGCGCGGAAGCGGGGTACTCCGGCGCGTGACGGGCGGCGCAGGGCTGAAGCCCTGCGCTACGTACCGTGAGACAGGCGGCGCAGGGCTGAAGCCCTGCGCTACGTACCGTCAGACGCAGGGCTGAAGCCCTGCGCTACGTACAGAACTCAAAACTCAAAACTCAAGACTCAGAACTCAAGACTCGAGCTACGTCCGGTGCAGGTGCGGGTGCGAGTGGGTGAGGCCCGAGCCGTGGCGGTGGCGGTGGGCGTGGATCAGGTTGGTGCGGTCGAGCAGCGCCCCGTCGGCGAGGACGTCGGCCGGCACGCGGTCGGCCACGAGCGCGCCCCCGTCGAGCACGCAGCAGCGGTCCGCGATGTCCTCGAGCGAGCCGAGGTCGTGCGTGGCGGTCACCACGGTCTTGGAGCCGTCGCCCCAGCCGACGAGCTGGTCGATCATCTGGCTCTGGCTGCGCGGGTCGAGGTTGGCCGTCGGCTCGTCGAGCAGCAGCACGTCGGGGTCCATCACCAGCACGCTCGCGAGGGCGACCTGCTTCTTTTCGCCGCCCGACAGGCGCTGCGGCACGCGGTCGCCGAGATGTTCGATGCGCAGCCGCGCGAGCATCGCGCCCACGCGCTCGCGCACCTCGGCCTTCGGCCACCCGAGCTGCAGGGGGCCGAACGCCACCTCGTCGAACACGGTCGGGTTGAAGAGCTGCGCGTCCGGGTTCTGGAAGACCAGGCCGACCCGGCGGCGGAAGTCGCGCGCGAACCCGTCGTCGCCGAACCGGTCCTCGGCGAGCGGCTCGCCCTGGTAGCGGACGGCGCCTTCGTCGGGGAACGCGAGGCCGTCGAGCAGGCGCAGGATCGTGGACTTGCCGGAGCCGTTGGCGCCGACGAGCGCCACCCGCGTGCCGGCTTCGATCGCCATCGACAGCCCCGAGAGGGCGGTCACCTGGCGATACCGGTACGTCACGCCGGCGAGCTCGAACAGCTTCATCGTCCCACCCAGGCCGCGGCCGCGGCGATCGCGACGAACGAGGCCAGCGCCAGCCAGTCGGCCCCGCGCATCCGGAAGTCGTCGAGCACACGGACCTCGCCGCGGAACCCGCGCGACTGCATGGCCTGGTAGACCTCGCCGCTCAGCTGCAGGCTGCGCGTCAGCAGCACGCCGGCGCTGGCGGCGACCGCCTGGCGCCGGCCGCGCCCCGAGAGCGGCGAGATCGTCCGGCTGCGCCGCGCCACGAACATCTCGTGCGCGATCTCGAGCAGCAGCAGGACGTAGCGGTACGTCATGCCCAGCATCACGACGACCACGACCGGGACGCGCAGCACGCGCAGGGCCTTGAGCACGCGGGTCCACGGCGTGGTGAAGACCAGCAGCCAGGCGAGGGTCGCCGTCGTCTCGACGCGCAGGAGGAGGTAGCCGGCCGAGGAGAGCCCCTGCGCGGTGACCGCCCAGCCGGCGAGCGGCACGCGCGCGACCTCGCGGCCCGGCACGAGGACGAGCGCGGGCAGCGCGATCGCGCCGGTGAAGACGAGCGCCGGGAGCCACACGCCCGTCGCGAGCCGTCCGAGCGACAGCCGCGAGAGCGCCGCGGCGGCCACCGCCAGCGCCAGGACGGCGGCAATCGCGACGGCGCTGGTCGAGAGCACGGCGGCGAAGACGAGCGCCAGCAGCCCGGCCACCTTCGCGCGCGGGTCGACGCGCTGCAGCAGCCCGTCGCGGCCGGCCGCGCCCTCGGCGGCCTGCGCGTGCACGATGGCCTCGCGCAGCCCGTCCAGCGTGCGCTCCAGGTACCCGCGGCGGTGGCGCGAGCTCACGAGCCGGCCTCGTCGGCGCCCGGCCCCGCGCGCCGCCGGCGCGGGCGCGTGAGACGCGCGAGACCGGCCGCGCCCAGGATCGTCAGGCCCGCGCCGAGCATGCCGGACAGCGCATAGCCGAAGCCTTCGCTGCGCACGAAGGGAGGCGCGTAGTCGGGCCACGGCGCGGTCCAGACCGCGGACAGCCGCGCCAGGCCTTCGGGCGCCCGCGCGGGCGGCGCCTCGCCGAGCGAGGCCGACGCCATGGCCTCGCGGCCCTCCGCGCTCGTGAAGTCGCGCGCGGACCATTCGCCCCACGCCGTGCCCGCCGCGAGCAGGCCCAGCGGCGTCAGCACGAGCAGCACGCCGAGGCCCGCCCAGAGCGGCCGCAGCGTGCCCGGGCGGCGGGCTTCCGGTTCGCGCGCGGTGGCGCGCAGGAGGTCCGGCTCGGCGCGCTGGAGGAACGCGACGATGCCGCCGGTGACGACGGCCTCGGCGAGGCCCGCGACCGTGAGGTGGCCGATCATCATCGCCGGGACGGCGACGCCGAGCGGGTAGGGGCAGTAGAGCGGCGCGCCGGAGGCGCTGTGGTAGAGCAGCGGCTGCAGCCCCAGCTCGACGGCCGTGGCGAGCGCCGCGGCGTTCGCCGCGACGTAGCCGGCGACGGCGGCGGCCACCACGCGCCGCGACGAGGCGAGCGGCGCGCGGCCGGCCGCGGCCACGTAGACCGCGTACGCGACGAACGAGCCGACGACCGCCATGTTGAAGCAGTTGGCGCCGATGGCCGTGACGCCCCCGTCGCCGAAGAAGAGCGCCTGGATGACGAGCGCCACCGAGAGGGCCAGCACCGACGCCCAGGGGCCGAGGACGATGGCGGCCGCGCCGACGCCCACGGCATGGCCGCTGGTCCCGCCGGGCAGCGGGATGTTGAACATCATCACCACGAAGGCGAAGGCGGCGACGAGCGAGAGCAGCGGGATGACCCGGGTGTGCAGCGCGCGCCGGAGGCGCCTGAGGGCGACGTACCAGAACGGCGCGGCGCCGGCGTAGAGGACGGCGCAGGTGGCGGGGCTGAGGTAGCCGTCCGGGATGTGCATCGCTCGCGGGTCGGACCGGGGCCCCGGCTCCCGGCCGGCGCCAGCCGCCCCAGCGTACCACGACTCACGCGCCGCTGTGCCGCACCTCGTCCACGATCTTCCGCGCGAGCGGCAGGCTCACGTCGCAGGTCGGGTCGCTGAGGCGGCACTGCGCGATGGTGAGGCCGCAGCCGCAGGTGCACGGCTCCGACTTCATGCGCTCGAGCGCCGCGTGCCGCTGGCCCGGCGTCAGGCCCGACAGGTCCACGCCCGGTATGTCCGTCTGGTCGGTGACCTCGCCGAGCAGGGCCGGCCCCGCCTCCGAGAAGTCGACCTGGCCGTCGTAGGAGAGGCCCGCCAGGGCGCGCACCTCGCGGTCCCACTCCCGCGGGTCGTACAGGCCGACGTGCTTCGCCACGACGTGGCCGTCGGTGTCGATGAGGAAGGAGGTGGGCAGGGCGGGCACGCCGCCGAAGCGGGCGGCGATCTCGGGCGTCGCCATGCCGACCGGGTAGTTGATCTTGTGCGCCTCGGCGAACCGCTTCACGGCGTCGACCGACGAGTCGTCCATCGAGAGGCCCACAATCTGCAGCCGGCCGCTGTACCGCTTCTGCAGCGCGACGAACTCGGGGATCTCGACGTTGCACGGCGGGCACCACGTGGCCCAGAAGTTGAGGATGGTGACCCGGCCGCGGAACTCGGCGGAGCGGAGGGGCCGGCCGTCGAAGGCCGTCACGGTGAAGTCGGGGACCGCGGGAGCGCCCGAGGGCACGAGCCCCGCCGGCGTGGCGCCGCCGCCAGAGTCCGTACGCGACCGCACGATCACCAGGGCCGCCAGCAGCACGCAGAGCGCCGCCGTCGCCACCCACACCCATCGCCCGTTCTTCATGGTCTGGCCTATCCCCCCGAGGATACAACACCCCCACAGTCGAGTTTATGCCACCCGGCGGAGACGGCCAAGGCGGCCCGCCCGGCGGGTGCGCTGCGGCCGCACATCAGGAGTTCCCTCTGAGGGCGACTGCTGCTAGCATCTGCGCATGCACCGACGGCGACTTCGCAAGCTCTGGCGGGAATACGTGGTGGCCGAACGAGCGGCGCGCGAGGCGGAGCGCGCCGCGCTGAAGTACGCGCTGCAGAACTTCCCAACCGAAGAGGCGGCGCGTCTGCTCGGGATCAGCCGCTCGACGCTCTGGCGCCGCTCCAAGGAGTACCGCTTCTAGCCCACGGTCATCCCGGCAGCTGGTCCCACTTGATCTCGGAGCCCCAGACCGAGTGCGGGATCATGAAGACGAGCAGCATCACCACCGCGGCGCCGAGCACCGCAAGGCGCGAGCCTCGCCGCCGGCTCGCGACCATCCAGGCGGCCAGTCCCCAGCCGGCCAGCGCGATCAGGGTCTTGTTGTCGGTGAGGTCGAACCCGAACGGGATGCCCGTCCAGTAGGCCCCGAACGCCTGGTGCTGCATGATGGGGCCCAGCACGAAACCGCCCGGAATCAGGAACGCCAGCGTCAGTCCCGTGTAGCGCCCGACGCGATCGCCCAGCAGCGCCGCCAACCCGGCGCGCGTGGACATCAGCATCGCCGTGAACATCGCCAGGATGTGCGGGATGAGCACCCAGAGCGACTCGGGGTCCTTGAACCGGGTGACGGCCGGGCGCGGAGGGAAGAGCTGCTGCTCGACGCCGCGCCGCAGCAGGATCTGGAACTCGAGCTTCCCGGCGGGCGGCTGGCGCGGCAGCGCGGCCTCGAGGACGCCGCCGTTCCGGTGGAGGGGGACCACGCGATGGGCCTCGCCGCTGGGGAACCGGCGCCAGCGGAGCTCGCCCTCGACCATCGGGTCGGGGACGCGCAGCTGGATCTCCTGGTCGGACGTCGTCAGGTGCGTGCGCTCGACGCGCAGGTCGTAGGTCTGGCCGCCCAGGACGACCGTGCCGCGCACGGGGTAGCTCGGGCCGGTCACGCGCTGGTAGACGGCCGCCACGAGGGTGACGGCCAGCGCGACGGTCCACAGCATCGAAGTCTTGCTCATCGGTTCGCTCTGCCCGGCGGCTGGCGCGCCGCCAAAGCCCTCCACTCTATCACCGTCGCCGCCGCCGGGCGCCCGGCCGCATAGTAGAATCGCCGCGGCGTTCAGTTCCCCCTGTCAGGAGGCTCGATGTCGCCGCACGTTCGTCTCGGCTCCGCACTCATCGCCCTCGGCCTGTGCGCCTCGATGGGCGTCGGGGCGCAGGCGCCCGCCGATCGGCCCGAGGCCGGGTCGGCGGACGCCATCGCGCGCTTCACGACCGAGGCCCGGTTCCTGAGCCCGTGGGTGGCGTCGGTGCCGGCGTCCGACACGGTGCCGTCGCCGACGAAATTCCTGGGCCACGTCGTCGGCGCCCCGGGCGAGCTGACGCACACGGCGCAGATCTACGGCTACCTGCGCGCGCTGGCCGCGGCGTCGCCGCGGGTGCGGGTCGAGACCATCGGGAAGACGGAGGAGGGCCGCGACATCCTGCTCGTCGTGATCTCGGACGAGGACGGCGTCCGCGACCTCGCGCGGCTGAAGGCGGCCACGGCCGCCCTGGCCGACCCGCGCCGCACGACGCCCGAGGAGGCCGAGCGGATCATCGCGTCGGCGCGGCCCATCTACTACTTCAACTGCGCGCTCCACGCCGACGAGGACGGGAGCGCGGAGATGTCGATGGAGCTGGCCTACCGGCTCGCGGTCTCCGAGGACCCGATGATCCGGAACATCCGCCGCAACGTGGTCGTGCTCATCAACCCCGTGGCCGAGCCGGACGGGCACGACAAGATGGCCGACTGGTTCTACGAGTACCTGAAGGGCAGGACGGACTTCGACGCGCTGCCGCGCCAGTCGCCGCCGTACTGGAACCGCTACGTGTTCGTGGACATCAACCGCGACGCGCACCAGAAGGCGTTCGCCGCGACGCGCGCCGTCCACGCGATGTTCTACAACTACCACCCGCAGGTCGTCCACGACCTGCACGAAGCGATCGCGCTCCTCCAGACCTGGAACGGCACCGGGCCCTACAACCCGCACCTCGACCCCATCGTCACGAGCCAGTTCCTCGAGATGAGCTTCCACGAGGTCACCGAGATGACGGCGATGGGCATGCCGGGCGTGTGGACGTGGAACTTCGGCGAGAGCTTCGGCCTGCACTACCTCGACTCGGTCGCGATGAACCACAACGCCGTCGGCCGCGGCTACGAGACCTTCGGCAACGCCACCGCCGAGACCGTCACGCGCGTCCTGCGCCAGCACGGCGGCACCGACGACGACGCGCCGGTGACCCGCACGTGGTACCGGCCGTTCCCGCCGCCCACGCGGTTCCGGTGGTCCATGCGCGACGACGTGAACTACCAGGAGACGGGCGCCCTCGCCATCCTGCAGTGGACCGCGAAGCACGCCGCCGAGGTGCTGCACAACTTCTACCAGACGGGCTACAACTCCTGGCACACGGGCGCGACCCAGAAGCCGTACGGCTACGTGATCCCGGCGGACCAGCCGGACCGGCTCGAGGTGGCGGCGATGGTCGACCGGCTGATCGACCAGCACATCGAGGTCGGGCGGCTGACCGCCGGCCTGACGACGGGGGAGGGCACGTTCCCCCGCGGCAGCTACGTGGTGAAGCTCGACCAGCCGTACCGCAACTACGCCGTGGACGTGCTCGAGCCGCAGCGCTTCCCGGCCGAGACGCCCGAGCTGCCCTACGACGACGTGTCGTGGGCGTTTCCCGTCGGCTTCGGCGTGCAGGCCGTGCGGATCGACGACGCGCGCGTGCGGGCGGCGCCGGCCGAGCCGGTGACGAAGGCGGCCGCGCCGGCCGGCGTCGTGACCGGCGACGGCGCGGCGTTCCTGCTGCGCGACGCCGGCGAGGAGGCGCTGCTCGCGGCGCGCTTCCGCCTCGCGCGGTTCGACGTGGACGTCGCCGAGCGCGCGTTCCGGGCCGGCGGCGCCGACTATCCCGCCGGGTCGTGGATCGTGCCGGCGCAGGCGGGCGTGCGCGACGCGCTGGCGGCGGTCGCCCGCGAGCTGTCGCTCGACTTCACGGCGGTGCCCGAGGCGCCCGACGTGCCGCGTCACGCGGCGGTGGTCCCGCGCCTCGGCGTGTGGGTGCCGTGGGCCGACACCGATTCGATGGGCTGGGTGCGCTACACGCTCGACCGCGAGCAGGTGCCCTACACCTACCTGCGCGACGAGGACGTGCGCGCGGGCGGCCTCCGCGACAAGGTGGACGTCATCGTCTACGGGCCGTTCTCGCGTCTCGATCTGGCCGGGCAGATCCACGGCATCCCGCCGACCGACGGGCCCATGTCCTTCAAGCGCTCGGCCGAGTACCCGAACCTCGGCGCGCCGGTCGAGTCCGACGACATCACGGGCGGGCCGGGCTACGTCGGGCTCGAGGCAATCCGCCGCTTCGTCGCCGACGGCGGCGTGCTGCTGACGCTCGGCAGCGGGTCGCTGCTGCCGCTCGAGGGCGGGCTCACGACCGAGGTGCGGCGCGCCTCGGCGCCCGGCGTGTTCACGCCCGGCAGCGAGCTGAAGATCACGTTCGCGCAGCCGGCCAGCCCAATCGCGTACGGCTACGGCCCGGAGTCGTCGGTCTTCCGCGTCAACCTGCCGGTGTACGACACGCCGCGACGGTGGCTCGAGATGGCGTACTGCACGTCGTGCCTCGACGGGCCGGCGGACCCTCGGCCGGTCGTCGCGACCTGGGGCGGAACGGGGTCGATGGTGGTGAGCGGCGGGATGCGGGGCGAGGCGGTCCTGCGCGGGCATCCGGCGATCCTGGACCTGCCGCTCGGCCGCGGGCGCATCGTGGCCTACAACTTCAGCCCGATCCATCGCGATATGAACCGGTCGGACTACCGGCTGCTCTGGAACGCCATCCTCAACTGGCGCGCGCTCGGGCCATTGACAGCCCGCATCGAACCCAAGTAGTGTGAGGCCCGCTGGCCGGCGCAGGGGCGCCGGCCAGGCGCGCTATGTCGCTCCTTCCTTCGGACGCGTCCGTCCTTTCCCGCTTCAAGGCTGTCCTATTCCCTCGGTCCCGGTCTCCACACTTTTCGGCCGTGCTCTGCTGCGTCTCGGCCCTTGCCGTGTTCGGCGCGGCCTGGCCGTTCTCCGAAGCGGACGTGGCGGCGTCGGCCGGCGCGCCCGGCGCAGCGCGCGCGCTGAGCGGACGAGCCGTGTTCGTGACGGCGGCCCGGCAGCCGCGGGACGCCCGGCGGGGCGCCGCGCCGCGCGAGGCGGGGGATCGTTCGCGCGGGCAGGATCCGTTCGCGGCCGTCGAGCCGCACGACGGGTCCGAGGGCGCGTGGATCCTGTCGTTTCGCCGTTCCCCGGCGGGTCGTCCCGTCATGGCCGCGCTCGCCGCCGGCCGGCCGCGGACGGACTCGGGCCGCCCCGGCCAGCTGCGCTTCGAGTGGTTGGATTCGCAAGGAGTCATTCATGCCTGTCCTGTCGTCGGCCGGGCTCCGCCGCGGAGCCACGGGCCTCTCCCTCCTCGTCATCCTGCTCCTGTCGCCGGCCGGCGCTCGCGCTCAGGACCCGGCTGGAACCCCCTCGGGTTCCACGGCCTCCGGCTCGCCCTGGTACCAGCAGATCTCGGTCAACGGGCTGGTCTCGACGTCGATCTCCTTCAATTTCAACAAGCCCGACTCGCGCACGAACCAGTTTCGCGTCTTTGACGTCGACGACGACTCGTTCACGTTCGACGTGCTGGAGCTGGTGATGCAGAAGGACGCGTCCGCGCCCGGCCAGGCCGGGTTCCGCGTGGACGCCCTCGCCGGGTCCGGGGTGCCGCACGTGAGCGCGAGCGCGGGTCTCTTCCGCGACGCGAACGGCAAGGGCGAGGACTTCGACCTGCGCCAGGCGTTCTTCAGCTACGTGGCGCCGGCGGGCCGCGGCCTGCGCTTCGACGTCGGCAAGTTCTCGACGGCGGTCGGCTACGAGGTGATTGGCGGGTACGAGAACTACAACGACAACGCCTCGCGGTCGCTGCTCTTCGGCTTCGCCGAGCCGTTCGCCCACACCGGCGTCCGCCTCACCTATCCCTTCAGCGACCGGGTCTCGGCGGTCTTCATGGTCGCCAACGGGTGGGACAACGTCCGGGACAACAACCGGGGCAAGACCGTGGGAGCGCAGCTCGCCCTCACGCCGGGCGACCGCGGCAGCGTCTCGGTGAGCTATGTCGGGGGGCCCGAGCAGGACAACGCGTCCCCCATGCGCCATCTGCTGGATCTGGTCGGCGTGTGGAACCCCGACGGGACGTGGACCTTCGCGGTCAACTACGACCTCGGCGCGGAGGCGCAGGTCCCGCTCGCCGACACCGCGGGCGGCGGCGTCGCGGACGTCACCTGGCAGGGCCTCGCCGGGTACGCGCGCGTCAACCTCACGGCCCGGTTCTTCGTGACGGGCCGGGCCGAGTGGTTCGACGACCCGCACGGGGCGCGCACCGGCTACCGGCAGACGCTGACGGAGGTGACGGTGACGCCGTCGTTCCGGGTCCGTCCCAACCTCGTGGTCCGGGGCGACCTGCGGCGTGACCACTCGAACCGGGATGTCTTCGAGAAGGAGGATGGCCGGCTTGGCAGGAGCCAGGTGACGGCAAGCCTGAACGGGATCTTCGTCTTCTGAAGGAGCGCACCAGATGCACTGGGATACGGGAAACATCGGCTTCATGCTCGTTTCGACCAGCCTCGTCATGCTGATGACGCCGGGCCTGGCGTTCTTCTACGGCGGCCTCGTGGGACGCAAGAACGTGCTCGCCATCATGATCCAGAGCTTCGTGTCGATGGGGGTCACGGCGGTGCTCTGGGTGATCTGCGGGTTCACGATGTGCTTCAGCGGCAGCTACGGGGACGCGCTGAACCCGGACCACTGGGGCATCATCGGCAACTTCCACCACGCGTTCCTGATGAACATGGGGCCGACGACGGGGTTCCCGGCGTCGCCCACGCTGCCGCTCATCGTGTTCGTGGCGTACCAGATGATGTTCGCGCAGATCACCCCCGCGCTCATCACCGGCGCCTTCGCCAACCGGGTTCGCTTCAAGGCGTACCTGATCTTCCTCGTCGCCTGGCTGCTGTTCGTCTACTTTCCGTTCGCGCACATGATCTGGGGTGGCGGGATCCTGCAGCAGCACGGCGTGCTCGACTTCGCCGGCGGCATCGTGGTCCACTGTCTCGCGGGCTTCGCGGCGCTCGCCGCGGTCTTCTTCGTGGGGAAGCGGAGAGTGCAGGACAAGGGGCCGCACAGCATTCCGCTGGTGGCGCTGGGCACCGGTCTCCTCTGGTTCGGCTGGTACGGGTTCAACGCCGGTAGCGAGCTGAGGGTGGATCCGGTCACGGCGCAGGCGTTCCTCAACACCGACATCGCGGCTTCCTTCGCCGCCATCACCTGGCTCACCATCGCCTGGAACATCGAGAAGAAGCCGAAGTTCGTGGGCCTGCTGACCGGGTCGATCGCGGGGCTGGCAGCCATCACCCCCGCCGCGGGCTACGTCAGCACCGGCACGGCCGTGCTCATCGGCATCCTCTCGAGCCTGGTCTGCTACTACGCGATCTGGTTCAAGAGGAAGGCCGAGTGGGACGATGCGCTGGACGTGTGGGGCGTGCACGGCGTGGGCGGCGTGCTCGGCGTGCTGTGCCTGGGCGTGTTCGCCTTCAAGGCGATCAATCCCGGCGGCGGCGCCAACGGCCTCATCCACGGCGACCCGAGCTTCTTCTTCAAGGAAGCGGGATCGGTCGTCGGCGCGGCGCTCTACGCGTTCGTGTTCACCTACGTCATGCTCGTGATCATCAACAAGATCACGAAGGTCGTCGTGACGAGGGACGAAGAGGAAGGCGGGCTCGACGCCAGCGAGCACGGCGAGGAGGCCTACATCTAGCGACGGGTGTCGGGCGTCCGGATACGATGGATAATGAGGGTATGGACGCCCTGAGCTTGCCGAACGGCGGGGACCGGAGCGTCCCCGCGGAACACGTCGATCTCCTCGTTTTCGGCCCGCACCCCGATGACATCGAAATCGGGCTCGGCGGGACGGTGGCCCGGCACGCCGCCGAGGGCGCGCGTGTCGGCCTGTGCGATCTCACGGCGGGCGAGCTCGGCACCAACGGGACGGTGGGCGAGCGGCTGGCGGAGGCCGACGAGGCGGCGCGGGTGCTCGGCGCGGCCTGGCGGGTCAACCTCCGGCTGCCCGACGGCGGGCTGGGCGGCGCCGACCAGATCGGCGCCGTCGTGGACGTGATCCGGCGCGCGCGCCCGCGCACGGTGGCCGCGCCGTACTGGCAGGACCGGCACCCCGACCACGGCGCCGCCAGCACGCTCGTCACGCGCGCCGTGTTCGACGCGGGCCTGCGGCGGCTCGCGCGCGGCGGCGGGCCGTGGCGGCCCGGCTGGGTCTGCTACTACTTCATCAACGACATGGCGCCGGCGTCGTTCGTCATCGACGTCTCGGCCCACTACGACACCAAGCGGCGCGCGCTCGCCTGCCACCACTCGCAGTTCGAGCCGGCGGGGGAGGGCGCGGCGCCGACGCGCCTGATGTCGCCCCGGTTCCGGCAGCTCATCGAGAGCCGCGACGCGCAGTTCGGCGCGCAGGCGGGCGTGGCGTTCGCCGAAGGCCTGGTCGTGCGCGAGCCCGTCGTGCGCGCGCACCTGTTCCGGGACGTCGAGGGCCCGGAGAGCGGCGGCCGGTCGTGAGAATCGGCATCGTCTGCTACGCGTCGGTCGGCGGGAGCGGGGTCGTCGCCACCGAGCTGGCGCGCAGCCTCGCGCGCCGCGGCCACGACGTGCACCTGGTCAGCACCGAGCCGCCGTTCCGCCTGCGCGACTTCCAGGCGGGCCTCGCCTTCCACCGCGTCGACACACCGTCGTACCCGCTGATGCGCGAGCCGCAGTACCTGCTGTCGCTCGCGAACCGCCTCGTGCAGCTCGCCCGTGAGGTCGAGCTCGACGTCCTGCACGCGCACTACGCCGTGCCGCACGCCACGGCCGCCTACCTCGCGCGGCAGATCCTCACGGCCAACGGCGGACCCGTGCCGCGGGTGGTGACGACGCTGCACGGGACCGACATCACGCTGCTCGGGAGCAATTCGTCCTACTCGGAGACCGTGGCCTTCTCCATCAACCAGTCCGACGGCGTCACGGCCGTGTCCGAGAGCCTGAAGGCCGACACGTACCGCGCGATGCGGATCCGGCAGGACATCCAGGTGATCCCGAACTACGTCAACTGCGGGGCCTACACCCGGCAGGCGCCGCCCGGCCTGCGCGAGCGCTTCGTCAATCGCCCCGACCAGAAGATCGTGATGCACATGTCGAACTTCCGGCCGGTGAAGCGCGCCGACGCGGTCGTGGACGTGTTCGCGAAGGTGCACGCGCGGGTGGACGCGCGCCTGCTGCTGGTGGGCGAGGGGCCGGACCTCGACGGCGCGCTGCGCCACGCGCGCCAGCTGGGGCTGGGCGACGCCGTCGTCGCGCTCGGCGACCAGGAGGACGTCGCCGCGCTGCTCTCGGTCACCGACCTGTTCCTGCTGCCGTCGTCGCAGGAGAGCTTCGGCCTGGCGGCGCTCGAGGCGATGGCGTGCAGCGTGCCGGTGATCGCCTCGCGCGTGGGCGGGCTGCCCGAGGTGGTCGCCGAGGGCGTCGCCGGGTTCCTTCTGCCGCCCGAGGACGTGGACGGCATGGCGGCGAAGGCCGTCGAAGTGCTCACCGACGACGGGCTGCACGCGCGCCTGGCCGACGGCGCGCGCGGCATCGTGTGCCAGCGCTTCTGCGAGCCGTGCATCGTCTCGGAGTACGAAGGGTTCTACCAGAAGGTGCTCGCCGGCCCGCGGCCGGCTGCGGGCGGCTGACCTTGCCCGCGCCGCGCCGTTCGAGGCCGTCAGGACCGCCCTGCCGGGAGTGTTACGGTAGGCGAACGGTTACAAGACACGCGCACCGGGCGCGTGGGTGTACGCTGCGCGCGTCGGAAGCGGCACGTTCGCGCGTCCGACCCCTTTCAGCGCTCGCAGGAGGAACCCACGATGATCCGACTCACCTGGCCTCGTCCCCGCCGGTCTCTCCGCGTCACGCCGTCCCGGGGGGCGATGGTCTTTGCCGTCGCGTGCAGCCTGGCGCTGCTGACGGGCGGCGTCAGCACGCAGCAGGGGCCGCCGCCCGGTGCGCAGGGCCGGCCGTCCGGCATGCAGGGCCCGCGGCCCGGCCGGCCGGGCCCGCGCGACGACGGACGGAAGAAGCTGCTGGTCTGGGCCGACATGAGCGGCGGCGGCGCGTACCACGAGTCGGTCAACCACGCCATGGCGGTGATCGAGGAGATGGGGCGCTCGACCGGTCTCTACGACGCCTATCTCCACACCGACTCCAAGCTGATCACCAAGAAGACGATTTCGGTCGAGGCCGACGGCCGCAACTGGCCCGTGCGCCAGAACCTCAACTTCTTCGACGCGATCTTCTTCTACGGCATGCGGGAGATCCCCATCACCGACGATCAGATGGCCGATCTGCTCTCCTTCGTGCACGACGACGGAAAGGGGTTCGTGGCCGTGCACACGGCGGGCACCGCGTTCCAGCGGTACCCGGAGTTCGGCAAGATGCTCGGGGCGACCTACGACGGCCACCCGTGGGGGCAGGTCACGGCGCCGCTCATCGTGGAGGATCCGAACTTCCCGGCGATGAGGGCCTTCCCGCCGGTCTTCGAGTTCCACGACGAGATGTACCAGCCGAAGTTCTCGCGGGACGACATCCGCGTGCTGCTCCGGGTCGACGCGAGCCACCTGCCGAAGAACGACCGGGTGCACATCACCAACGGCGACTTCCCGCAGGCGTGGGCCAAGATGTACGGCAAGGGCCGCGTGTTCTTCAGCGCGCTCGGCCACGCCGCCGAGACGTGGGACGACCCGCGCGTGCGGACGATGTACTTCGAGGCCATCCGGTGGGCGATGGGCCTGAGCGACGCGGACGTGACGCCGCGGCCGTTCCCAGGTAAGTGACGGCCGGCTCTCCGACGGCGCAGGGCTGAAGCCCTGCGCTACGTAGGGTTCCGCTCAGACGGCGCAGGGCTGAAGCCCTGCGCTACGTAGGGTTCCGCTCGGACGGCGCAGGGCTGAAGCCCTGCGCCACGGCTGGCCTACCGCGGGATAATCGGCAGCCGCACGTGCGACGGGTGCGCCGCGTCGTGGAAGACGCGCTGGTGCGCCACCACGTACCGGGTGTCCCGCTCGTTGTCCCCGCCCGTGTTCAGGTTCCGGTCGTACTTGGGGAACGCCGCCGACGCCACCGTTACGCGGATGCGGTGGCCCGCCGGGATCACGAGCGCCGTCGCCCACAGGTCGATCTGGTACTGGGCGATCTCGCCGGGCTTCAGGAGCTCCGGCCGGTCGAAGCCGTGGCGGAAGCGCGCCCGCGCGACGCCGTCCTGCAGGTGGACGGCGCGGCCGTCCGGGTAGACGTCCAGGATCATCACGTTCCAGTCGGTGTCCCGGGCGTCGGTGGCGGCCCAGAGCGTGGCCGACATCGGCCCGGTGATCTCGGTGTCCTTTTCGAGCGGCGCCGTCTGGTAGATGAGCAGATCGTGGCGCTGGGCGTCCACCGCCTGGTAGTCCTCGTTGATGTTCAGCTCCAGCTCGCGGGCGTCCACGAGGTACGGCGTCGGGTCGCCCGGATCGGTACGTGTACTCGTCGGCGGCCTCGTCCCTGCCCGGGGCCGTCGTGCTCAGCCCGCCGGCCGCCCCGAGGTAGAAGTTCGTCCACACCGTGCGCGCGAGCGGCCACTCCTTCTCCTGGCGCCACGTGTTGTCGCCCATGATGAACAGGTCGAGCGGCGCCTCCTGGTCCACGCCGTTGTCGAGGCCCTTCAGGTAGTGGTCGAACCAGCGGAGCTGGAGCGCGCGGTGGTCGATGCGCCCCTCGGGCCCGAAGTCGCCGTTGACGTAGTCGATGCCCTTGTGCGCGCCGGCGTCCATGACCACGCGCTGGAACGGGTGGTGGGCGAGCGCGTCGATGATCGTGTAGTTGCGGATCGTGCCGCGGGCGTCGTCGTGCCACCCGGCGATGCCGAGCACGGGCACCTGCACGCGGTCCAGGCGCCGCTCGATGCTCAGGCCGCGCCAGTAGGCATCGTCCTGCTGGTGGTCGAACCAGTCGTCCCAGAACTTCGGCCGCGGGCAGCCGGCCAGCTCGGCGGCCTCGATGACGGGCAGGTGGTTGAACGCCTTGACCTCGTCCACGCCGCTCATGTCGGACAGCGTCTCCTTGTCGGCCGTCAGGCACAGCCACGGGACGATGGTGGGCGAGAAGACCATGTCGATGTAGGGCACGAGGCGCTCCGGGTCGGCCGTGGCCACCACCGGCGCGATGGTCGCCAGGTGCGGCGGGCGTGCGATGGCGGCGTACCACGTGTAGAGCCCGGGGTTCGAGCGGCCGATCATGCCGACCTTCCCGTTGCTGCCCGGGAGCGTTGCCGCCCACTCGACGGCGTCGTAGCCGTCCGGCTCCTGCATGGCGTTCATGTCGAGCACGCCGCCCGAGCCGCCGCGGCCGCGCACGTCCTGCTTCACGTAGATGTAGCCGCGTGACGCCCAGAACTCGCCGTTGGCCTTGTCGGTGCGCAGGTACGGCGTGCGCTCGAGGACGACGCCGAACGGGCCGTCGCCGACCGGCCGCGCGACGTAGTTCATGAGCGTGGTGCCGTCGCGCGCCGTCATCGGCACGGCCGGGTCGATCGTCACCTGGTAGGTCGGCTCGGAGACGGGGCCGGGCCAGAGCGCGTAGTTCGGCTCCCAGACGGGCGGCGTCGCGCGCCGCTCGAGCCACACGCGGTCGACGGGCGTGTCGCCGCGGTAGATCCGTCCCTCGATGTAGTCGCCGGTGGCCTCGATCGGCTCTACGGGCGTGACGCCGCTGGTCTTCCTGCCCTGGAGGACGGTGGTGTGGAGCGTCGCGCGGATCGAGCGGTCGCCGCCGAGCGACAGGACGAGGGAGTCGCCGGTCAGCGTGACGCCGGCAATCGACTCGAGCGTCTCGCCGCTCCTGCGCTTGATCCACGCGCCGTCGGCGGTCGCCCCGTCGAAGTGGGCGAAGCCGAAGCGCCGGCGGGCCTCGAACCCGCCGTTCGGCTCGGCGCCCAGCATGCGGTGGTAGTCCCAGTCGCCCACCAGGCGGGCGCCGGCGGGCGCCGGCGTCGGGCCGCCGCAGCCCGCCAGGGCGAGGACGGCGAGGAAGGCAGCGAACGACGCGGCGGCGGCGAGGCACGAACCGATCCGGCGGGCACGCATCAGGGTCTCTCCTTCTTGAGCTCTTCGACCTCGCGGCTCAGGCGCGCGACGAACCGGAACGCGCAGAAGACCGCGGCGGCGCCCGTCACCACCGACACCAGAATCGCGCCGAAGAAGAAATCGAGCAGGACGGGCACGAACTGCGGGTCGTCCGGCGGCGGCGGCGTCGGCAGCGCCAGGCAGACGCCGACGATGACGGCGGCGACGCCGAGCCAGACGAGCGCGACGAGGGTGGTGTCCTGCCGGGTCCACTTCACGGACGGCGCTCTCCGGGGGGCGGGCGAGATTGTACACCGGGGGCGGGGGACGACGGTCGGGGCGGCGGCTGCCGGGCGGCGGGCGCCCGGCAGCCGGGCCCGGGCCGCTACTTCAGGACGAACGCCGCGGTGTGCGCGATGGGGTCGCCCTGGACCGTGAAGTTCAGGACGTGCGCGCCGCTCGCGAGCCCCTGCGTGTCGAGCACGTACCGGTAGCCGCCGCTCGGCGCGTTGGGCGGCGTGTAGAGGAACGCGTTGCCCGGGTTCAGCGCGCCGAGGGGCACGGCCGCCGCCGGGTTGCCGTCGACGCCGGTGGCGGTGATCGCGACGCCCGGCAGCGAGACGTTGGCGCCGGCGTAGTCGCACAGCTGGAGGGTGATGTTCTTCGCGCGGCCGTTGGTCACCCTCGCGGGGTCGTACTGGAGGCAGATGTCGTACGAGACGGCGTAGTTCACCGTCAGGGTGCCCGCGTTGGCGACCTGATCGGCGGCGCCGACCGTGAACGCCTTCGTGCCGACCGACGCCGTGTCGATCGCGCTGCCGCTCGCGACCGGGCCCGCGCAGGTGGCGAGCCCGGAGCCGCCGTCGGCGCACGCGTAGCTGGAGGCGACGGGCTGGTTCAGCGTGTACTGCGTGGCGGCCGGCACGCTGATGGTGATCGACGGCGCCTTCTTGTCCACCCTGTTGCCGCCGATCGGCCCGAGGGTCGTGCTGTTCGTCGCGTTGTCCGGCACGGCGTAGCTGTTCGTGAAGGCGTTGTCCGTCTCGGTCCCCGCCGGCACCGACGTCACCAGGTCGAACGTCGCGTCGGCGGCGTTGGCCAGGCCGGACAGGCTGTCGCTGGACGTGCAGGTGATCGTCACGTCGGTGGCGTGCCAGAGCCCGTCGGGCGATCCGCAGCTCGCCGCCGGCGGGATGTCGTCGAAGCACACCGGACCGTAGGTGTGGTCAGCCGTCGAGCCGCCGTTGTCCCACGACCGGACGTGCGCCGTGTGACAGCCCTCGTGGCTGGCGTCGAGCGTCAGCGAGCCGGCGGACGACAGGGGGTACTGCGGGCCGCTGTAGAAGGCGTTGCCTTCGCCCGGCGTCGCCTCCGAGCCGCTGTCGGCCGGGTCGGTGTCCCAGGCCTTCGTGTAGCCGGCGACGCCGACCGCCACCGCGCCGTTCGCCGAGCCGTCGGTGAGGGTCCAGCTGACGTTCTGCGGCGTGTTCGCGTAGTGGTTGAGGGCGGGGCCGGAGAAGCTCACCGCCGGCGCGGAGAAGTCGCCGGCGAAGTAGGTGTTGATCGCCCACGCGAACTGCAGCATGTTGGCCGTGCCCCAGCCCGTGACGCTGTCGTAGCCCGCCCCCGAGCAGTACGCGGTGTAGCCGTTGGCCGCCGTGATGTCGTTGCTGTTGCAGCCGGACGTGATGTCGTAGAAGGGGTAGTGCGGCGCGTAGCCCGGGTTCAGCCCGAAGTGGTACAGGTCGTAGTTGGCGTTGCCGATGGGCGTGCAGGGCAGGTGGTACGAGCCGCAGTCGTTGCCCGTCACCGAGCCGAGATAGAGCAGGTACGCCTCCTCCTGTGCGAAGAAGCCGGCCAGCATCGGCGAGGAGATGCTGGTGCCGCCGACCCCGCCGAGCGACCCGTTGAAGAAGAAGTTCTGGCCGCGCTGGGCGTTGAGCGAGATGTCCGGCACGCTGCGCGAGCCGGATCCGCAGACCTGCGAGGACCCGCTCTGGAAGCTCGGGGCGGCGAAGTGCGCGCTGCAGCCGCCGCCGCTCCCGCCGTTGTTCTTCGAGCAGCTCTGCGCCGCGGTACCGCCCGTCCACGCCACCTCGCTGGAGAACGTGCCGTCGTTGAAGAGCGTCAGCAGCGTGCCGCCGACGCCGATCACGTCCGGGTCCGCGGCGGGGTAGCTGACCGTGACGTTCGCGCAGTCGTCGGTCGCGCCCCGATCGCCGGACGCCGTCATCAGCGTCCAGCCCTGTCCCACCATCTGGTTGAAGATGGCGTGGTAGGTGTCCATCGAGCTGTTGCTGCACCCCGTGCTCTCGGTGCAGCTCCAGCTGGTGCTGAAGACGCGTGCATAGCCGTCGTTCAACATCGCGTTGTACATGTCGGCGGCCGAGCCGCTGCTCTCGTACACGTAGACGTGCGCCGTGTCGAGGTAGCTGCCGAAGCTGTTCGAGGTCGCGGTCGACCATTCCGCGTCCAGCGCGGTCTCGCCGTCGTTCGCGCACGACTGGGTCGACGTCACGACGCAGGTGGACGGTCCGCCGTTGATCGGAATGGTCGTCACGTTGTAGGCGAGATACGGATACTGGTTGTGGAAGCCCAGCATGTCCGTGAAGTCCGACCCGTCCCACCGCAGGTTGCCGTAGGTGGCCAGGGCGATCGAGGACTCGGGCGGCGTGCCGCCCGCGTGGCCGAGCGGGTTGCAGCAGTGCTGCTGCGCCTGCAGCGCGTCGTAGTCGTACGCGTTCGAGCCGTAGATGTCGGTCGGATCCAGGAACCCGTTCGTGAAGTTCGGCGTGACGGTGCCGTTGCCGGCCGCCGCCTGCGGCCGCCGCGAGCCGGCGCCGGGTCGGGCGCTGGAGCGACTGGCGCC
This sequence comes from uncultured Acidobacteriota bacterium, assembly GCA_963812185.1. Taxonomy (GTDB): domain Bacteria; phylum Acidobacteriota; class Vicinamibacteria; order Vicinamibacterales; family JAHECP01; genus JAHECP01. Next base: position 1,294,664 of record CAWEUE010000003.1, on the reverse strand, counting down.
GACGACCGGGCCTGGCGTGTAGGCGGGCCCGGGGTGCTGCCGCCCGTGCGTGTAGGCCGGCCGCATCACCGGGAAGTTGTTCAGGCCTCCGACCGACCGGATGATCGTCGCCAGCGCGGCGGGCAGCGCGGGTTCGCGATCGTTGGCGAAGTACGTGTCGCCCTCGAACCGGTAGTCGTTGATCCGCACGTGCAGCGCCCGCTCCAGGACCCCGACGGGCGCCTCGGCGTCCACGATCAGGCGGTTGGGATAGCGCTTCGTGATCCGGAAGCCCTGGCTCGCCGCCCAGCCGACGACCGCCGCCTCGTCGTCCGGCGTGGGCGCGAACCGCGCGTTCCACTCCTCCGGCGTGAGGAAGCGATGGAACTGCGGCGACGCCGGGTCCATCAGCTCGGCGAGGAACTGCTCCTCCTCGGCCATCCGCGGAGGCTGCAGGCCGAAGGACACGCGGAGCATCTGCCCCGGGTTGCCGAAGTGCCGGACGAGCGCGGCCGTCGCGTTCCGCACGTGGAGCGGCGGCTCCCCGGGCGGCGAGCGGCGCGGCCGGGTCTGCGAGAACGCGGCGACCGAGATCCCGAGGACGAGCACCGACGAGACGGCGAGCCACCTCTTCATGACGCCTCCCCTGTAAGCCCCGCTCGAAGCGGGGCGGACACCGGTCCGGGCGAGCGCGGCCGGGCGAGCCGGCGTGCGGCGCCGCGGGCGTCGGCCGCACGCGGCACGACACCGGCGCCAGACGCGCTCGCGCCATGCTGGGGAGGCTTTGGCTGGTGGGGTCCGAGAGGCCCGATTCTACACCCGAACGGGGCGACGGAGACCCCAATCTTCGACGGGGGGCGGCGGGTGAAGGAAGGCGGGGGGCGAGGCCCCCCGCCCGATGGTCACATTCCCTGCGGGTACAGCAGCGCGTTCAGCAGGAACTTGTGCGCGCCGTGGCTCTGGTTGCGGGTACCTGGGCGCTGATCCCGACGAGGACGATGTGCCCCTTGCCGTGCGTGATGTCGACGACGGCGCCCTTTCGCGCGATGCGCTCGCCGCCGATCAGCCAGCCGCTCATCAGGATGTCGTGGTCGGCGAAGCGCGCGGCCACGTGCCGCGCCCAGCCGACGCTCGACGGGAGGAACGTCTCGATGGGCACGCTGTCCGAGTACATCGCGGGCGTCTCGGCCGGCATGCCGTACCCCAGCGGGCTCTCGGTGTCGACCTCGATCCTGAGCAGGGAGGTCGGGCACCAGAAGTCGTTGCGGCTCACGCCCTGGACCGCGTCGCGCGCGGGCACGCCGAGATCCTTGAACGCGAACCGGCAGGCGTCGCCCAGCGTGAGCACGAGGCCGCCCGATTCGACGAAGGTCTTGACTGCCTCGACGCCGTCCTTGCCGATCCCGCCGGCGTACTCGGGCGGCAGGGGCTGGAACCGGCTGGCCGCCGGTGAGCCGGGCTCGGGCCCGCCGTTGACGATGAAGGCCGGGCTCTCGCTGGCGAAGACGAGCACGTCCACCTTCGACGCCAGCCCGCCGGAGGCCTTGGCGTCCGCGATGTCCTTGTTGTGCAGCGTGACGAACGGGATGTCCCAGCTGTCGAGCAGGTAGCGGAACCAGCCCTCGTCCATGTTGCCGCCCCACGACTGGTAGACGCCGATGCGAGGGCTCTTGACCGGCGCGGTCTTCAGGTTCTGGACGCTGGCGAGCGCGACCGCCGGCACGTGCCACTTCGTGCTGAGCGCGGGCAGGGCCTTCTGCGCCGCCGCGTCGTACTTCACGATGAAGCTGCCGGTCGGGAGCGAGCGGTCGCCGGCGCGCACGGGCTCGAGCGCGCGGACCACCTCCGCGTGTTCGCGCAGCAGCCCGAGCGCCACGGCGAAGGCGGCGTTCTCGGAGTCGTCCAGGACCAGGTAGGCGGGCGTGCCCGCCGGCGGCGCGACGGCCGGGTAGGGCACGGCGGTCAGCTTGTCGAGCTTCGCCTCGAACGGGTTCTTGACGAGCTGCAGGTCCACGCCCATGAGCATGGGCAGCGTCCACGCGGCGTTGTCGTAGGGCGGCACGGGCGGCCCGCCCGGGTACTGGTGCATCTCGGGGTACCGCTGGGGGCCGAGGAGCGCCTTGACGTAGGGGCGGTACGGCTGCGACATCAGCACGACGAAGGAGCCCGCCGGGTACTCGCGCTGATCGGCGACGAACCGCTCCTTCGCCTGCTGGACCTCGATCCCGCCGATCATCATGGTGTCGAGCATCTTCAAGGTGGTCAGGTAGTCGTGCTGGCCGGCCGGGATGACGTAGGCGTACGCCTCGTTCGGGCCCTTCGCGTCGACCGCCTCCTTGTTCATCGTGTAGAAGTTGAGGAGGAAGTCCTCCCTGTGCTCGGCGGCGGTGCGGATGGCCGCGAAGCTGAAGGTGAGCTCGTAGTCCATCAGGTCGCGCAGCCGCCACCAGCCGCCCGGCCACGGGTTGATGAAGTTGGTGCGGGGCCGCGTGTATTCGGAGCTGAGCTCGCCCGGGTCGATGAAGATGGGCGTGGCGATCCGCGCGCTCGCTCCCTCGGTGAGGAACGCGACGATGTTGTGCGGCCAGTTGGAGTCCTCGGTGGCGCCGGTCATCCAGGCGGTGTAGCGCTCCCCGCTGACGACGCCCTTCATCCCGGCCCGGTCCAGCGCGTACATCATGCTGGTGCCCATCAGCTGGATCGACCGCCACACCAGCGGATTGACCTCCTCCATGAAGGGCTCGGCGTAGGGCGCGATGAAGAAGCGGGCGCCCGTCGAACCCATCTGGTGCTCGTCGATGTAGACCTGCGGGATCCAGTCGCGGTAGAGCACGTTCGCGACGTTGCGCGTCTCGGGCAGGTTGAACATGTAGAAGTCGCGGTTGTTGTCGTGGCCCGAGTAGTGGTGGTAGAGCCACGGCATCCGGCCGCCTTCGTACGGGGTGTTGACGTACTTGCGGTACCAGTCCGTCACCATCACCTGGCCGTCGGGGTTCTGGCTCGGCACGAGCAGGAAGATCACGTCGTCGAGGACCTTCGCGGCGTCGAAGGGCGTCCGGCCGGTGACGAGCCGGTAGGCCAGCTCCATCGACATCTGGCTCGACGCGATCTCGGTCGAGTGGATGTTGCACTGGATGCCGACGATGACCTTGCCTTCCTTGGCCAAGGCGGCGGCCTGCTCGGGCGTGAGCCCGCGCGCGTCGCGCAGCTGGCGGGAGACCTGGCGGTAGTGGTCGAGGCGGGCCATGTTGCGCTCGGAGGTGATCACCGCCATGAACTGCTTCTTCTTGAGGGTGGTCTCGCCGATGTCGACGACCTTGAGGCGCGGCGTCTCCGTCGCCAGGTGGTCGAAGTAGGTCCGGATCTGGCCGTAGTCGGCGAGCACCTTGTCGGCGCCGAGCTGGAGCCCGAGGAACTTGTCGGGCGGCGTCTGGGCCCGGGCGAGGCCGGGCAGGGCCAGCAGGATCGCGGCGACCAGGAGCACGGTCTTCATGAATGGTCGAGCGCACGGCTTATGGAACATGGGGGATCTCCTCGTGGTCAAGGGCTGCACGAGCATCTGAACGCTGAAGGAGAAGGGCCGGACGTGACGACGGGGCGCGCAAGCGAGGCGCCATGACTCGGGCAGATCCTAGGCGGGGAGGTGGGCGCAGTCAACCGGAAGGGCCGGGCATCTTCTCAAATGTACCCGAACAGCGGCGGGAAGACGGTCACGACGATCGCCGCCCACACGGCGTAGACCGGCAGGTAGTTCGTCTGCCACCGTTCGAGGTCCGAGAACAGCCGGCGCCCGCGCAGGAAGCGGAGGTAGAGCGCGGCGGACCACGCCAGGTTGACGAGGAGAATCACGTTCTCGCCCAGGGCGGCCACGCGGTTGGGGCTGAAGCCGAACTCGGAGATGCGCGCGGCGATGGCCCACAGCGCGACCGCGTCGGCCAGGAGCGCGCTGACGACGAGCACGACCTGCAGCACGTCGAAGACGCCGGCCGGCTGCTGGGGGTCCCGGGCGGAGACGGAATAGAGCAGCAGGCCGAGCACCACCGCCAGGAGCAGGTCGAAGGCGATGAGCACGTTCCGTTCGACGTCGACCCCGTGCCCGGTCCAGAGAACGGCCACCAGAAAGGCGATCAACAGGACGGCGAAGAACGGGGTGAAGAGGCGCGTCAGCACCGGCGCCATGTTCTCGATCACGCTCTGCTTGGCTTCGACCAGCCACGCGCCGATCAGGACCGCGCCCATGGCGCCGCACGGCAGCAGCCACGTCGCGACGAAGGCCTGGGCGTTGATCCCGATGGCCGTGAAGATCAGCATCAGGAACGCCGCGAACACGCCGCCGCCGAGGGCCATCAGCACGTAGTAGATGAACAGCTCGCCCGAGAAGCGGATGAAGTCCATGCGGCCGGCCGCCTGGCTCCACCGGCGGCCGGCGTAGGCGACGCCCACGGCCAGCCAGAGCGCGATCGGCAGGTGCAGCCCCGTCAGCGCCTCGGTATTGCCGCGCGCGGCGAACGGATACACGTTGGCGAAGGCGCCCGCCGCGACGAACGCCGCCGCCAGCCAGCCGATGGTCCTGGGCCCGAGCCGTCGCTTCCAGGCGAAGTAGCCGGTGAGGAACGGCAGCGCGAACAGGCTCATGTTGCGGACGTAGAAGACCGGCAGCTCCTTGTCCGGGTCCATCTCGAACCCGAACAACGCCGGCAGCTTGACGGCGACGGCCGCCGCCACCGCCAGACACACGGCGACGATGGCGTCCGTCCGCACCCACGCGCGGGGCGCGCCGGAATCGGAGGGCGCGGCGACGAGCTGCTTCCAGAGGCGCTCCGAGTGCTCGCGCGCGAACTCGCGTGAGAGGGCGTCGAGGCTGCCCATGCGTTTCACGGCCACCAGGAACGCCTCGTCGGCGGCGAGCCCCGCGCCGACCAGGGTCGCGACCTGCTCGCGCAGGTGGTCTTCCAGCTCCGCGACGTCGACGGAGTGGATCGCCTGCCGGCGGTGGAGGTAGGTCCGCCACTGTTCGATCTGCTTCTCGAGCGATACCGTCTGATCGGGATCCGACATCGGTCAGGCTCCTTGCAGCAGCGGCGCGGCTGACGCCGGGTGGTCGGTCAAAACGCAGCGGGAGAGCCCCCGCCAGATGCCCCGCAGCGTGTCGTCCACGGCCTGCCACTGCCGGCGCTCCTCGTCGAGCGCGGCCCGGCCCCGCGACGTGATCCGGTAGTACTTGCGGCGGCGGCCGGTCTCGGCGACCTTCCACCGCGCCTCGACGAGGCCGAGCCGCTCGAGCCGGTGCAGGACGGGGTAGAGCATCCCGTCGGTCCACTCCATGCGCCCGCCGGACAGCTCCCGCACGCGCTTGAGGATGGCGTAGCCGTAGCTGTCGCCTTCGGCCAGGATCGCGAGGACGATCGGGGTCGAGGAGGCGGCGATCAGGTCCTTGTTGAACTCCATGTTCTCGCGCGTCGCGCGGCGCTCATGAGGTCGAGGCCGAGCGTGCATAGCAGTGTTATACATCGCAGTGCTATGTATGTCAAGAGCCGTGAGAATGCGACACGAAATGCGACACGAAATGGAACACGGAATGGGGGCACGGAATGAGCAACGGAAGGACCACGGAAATCCCCACGGAATGAGCCACGGAAACGTCGGTGGAATTGAAGGGCGGGCGACGCGTGCAGCGGGTGTGCGGGGCGAAGCCCGCGGTGACAGCAGCGCGCGAGTCGAAGCGAGCGCGTCGGCGGAGCGGCGCGGGGATCGCAGGGGTCCCCGCGAGCGACGCCGTAGGGGGGTGCCCGCCTCCGCCGAAGGCTACGGCGGGGCAGGCCGCGGGGACGAAGCCCCCCGGAGAGCAGCGCACGAGCGTGAGCGAGGGCGCCGCGCGAGCGGAAGCGAGCGCGTCGGCGGAGCGGCGCGGGGATTGCAGGGGTCCCCGCGAGCGACGCCGTAGGGGGGTGCCCGCCTCCGCCGAAGGCTACGGCGGGGCAGGCCGCGGGGACGAAGCCCCCCGGAGAGCAGCGCACGAGCGTGAGCGAGGGCGCCGCGCGAGCGGAAGCGAGCGCGTCGGCGGAGCGGCGCGGGGATCGCAGGGGTCCCCGCGAGCGACGCCGTAGGGGGGTGCGCGGGGGCGAAGCCCCCCGCCTAATGAATGGAGCCGGCGGTCGGACTCGAACCGACGACCTGCTGATTACGAATCAGCTGCTCTACCAACTGAGCTACGCCGGCCTGCTCCGGTGGGCGTTCCGCCGGCGCCGTCCAGCGCCGGCGGAACAAGTGATTCTAGCACAACACCCGGGTGCACCAAGTGCACGGCGTGCACCGGGTGCACCGGGTGCCGGGTGGCGCCGGGACTGACGATGGGGCGCGGCTTCCTTTGGCTCGGTGCACCACCACGGTGCACACGCTGATCAAAGACGCGCGTCAGTGCGGCCAGCGCGCCACCGCGCACCCTGTGCACGCCCGTGCACCTCGTGCACGTTGTGCACCGCCACCGCGGCGCACCCCTGCGGCCGGGCTGAAGCCCGGCACTACGTACGCCCGGACCGAGCCCCAGCCCGTCAGCGAAGCCCCCTATCGCGTCTCGATCCCGGGCGCGATCGTCACCTTGACCTTCTGCGTCTGCGTGACGCCGCCGTAGCTGAGCGTGACCTCGTACTCGCCGGCGTGCACGAACTTCTGGCCCTCGCCGCCGTACTCGGTCAGCACGTCCTTGGTGGGCTTCAGGTCCCACACGAGGCGGTTGAAGCCGGGCAGCCCGGGCGCCGACAGGTTGGCCACCGGCAGGCCCTCGGGGCTCTTGATCGACACGGAGATCTTGTCGCCCGTGTAGTCCTTCACCCAGACGTCGATGCGCGCGCCCACCGGCGGGTTCTGGCCGCGGAAGACCGACGTGCCGGCCGAGTCCACCCAGCCGGGCAGCGGCTCGTACCCGTAGGCGTCGGCGACGGGGAAGAGGTGCGCCTTCTCGTCCATCACCGCGGGCGTCAGCTGCTCGAGCGGGCGGATGTCGTCCACGATGAACAGGCTGCGCCCGTGCGTCGCGACGATCAGGTCGTGCTCGCGCGGGTGGATCAGGATGTCGTCCACCGGCACGGTCGGCAGGCCGCCGAAGCTCCGCCACGTCGCGCCGCGGTCGAAGCTCACGTAGAGGCCGATCTCGGTGCCGGCGAAGAGCAGGTCGGGGTTCGACGGGTCCTCCCGCACGACGCGCGCCGGCCACGCCTTCGGCAGATCACCGGCGACGCTCTGCCAGGTCTGGCCCATGTCGGTCGTGCGGTAGACGAGCGGCGCGTAGTCGCCCGTCCGGAACGCGCTCACGACCAGGTAGGCCGTGGCCGCGTCGTGGTAGCTGGGCTCGATGCGCTCCATGCGCTGGGCCTTCGCCGCCGCCGGCAGGTGGGCCGTCAGGTCGCTCCAGTGCCCGCCCTGGTCCTCGGTCACCCACAGCCGCCCGTCGTCGGTGCCGGCCCACAGCTCGCCGGCCTTCACGGGCGACTCGGCGAGCGCGAAGACGACGGCGTAGTTCTCGGCGCCGCTGCCGGTCGTGAGGATCCGCTGCGGCGCCTCGAGGCCGCCCGAGAGGTCCGGGCTGATCGGCCGCCACCGGTCGCCGCGGTCGGTCAGCGCGAACACGCGGTTGCCCGCCAGGTACATCAGGCCCGGCTGGTGCCGGCTCGCGATGAACGGCGAGTTCCAGTTGAAGCGGAAGCCGGGCTGGCCCTCGGCCGGCTCCGGCCGGAGCTCCTTCACCGCGCCGCTCGCCAGGTTCAGCCGGTGCGCGTAGCCCTCCTGCGACTCGGCGTAGACGATGTTCGGGTCCGCCGGGTCGAAGACGCAGTAGAAGCCGTCGCCGCCGTAGATGTTCGTCCAGTCGCCGTTGGTGACGCCGTCGCTGGTGCGGGTGGCGCTCGGGCCGAGCCAGTTCAGGTTGTCCTGCAGCCCGCCGCACACGCGGTACGGCGTGCTGTCGTCGGCCACGATCCGGTAGTACTCGGCGATGGCCGCCGTGGCGATGTGCGTCCAGTGGGCGCCGCGGTCGTAGGTCTGGTAGACGCCGCCGTCGGTCCCGAGCAGCATGCGCTCGGGGCGCCGCGGGTCGAGCGCGAGCGCGTGGCAGTCCGAGTGGACGTCCTTGAAGCGATCCTCGCGGAACGTCTTCCCGCCGTCCTCGGACACGTGCAGCATGAAGCCCAGCACGTAGACCTTCTGGTCGTCCTGCGGGTCCACGCGGATCTGGCTGAAGTAGAACGGCCGCGGGTCGAGCGGGCTCTGCCGCGTCCACGTCGCGCCGGCGTCGTCGGAGCGGAACACGCCGCCTTCCTTGCTGAACACGTTGTCGATGTTCGACGTGCCGCCCGCGAAGCTCTCGACGAGCGCGTAGACGGTCTTCGGGTTCTTCGCGTACACCGACAGGCCGATGCGGCCGGTCTCGGACGGCAGCCCGTGGCCGAGCTTCGTCCAGGTCGCGCCGCCGTCGGTGGACTTGAACACGCCGCCGAGGTCCTTGCCGTCGCTCGCCGCGGGCCCCGCCGTGAACGACCACGAGGTGCGCCGCCGCGCGTAGAGCGCCGCGTACAGGGTGTCGGGGCTGGCCGGGTCGATGGCGACGTCGCCGCAGCCCACCTTGTCGTTGTCGGGCGCCGGCGCCGAGAGCACGAGCTTCCACGTCTGGCCGCCGTCGGCCGTCTTGTACAGGCCGCGCTCGGGCGTCGGGTTCCACAGGTCGCCGGCCGCGCACACGTAGGCGGTCTTCGGGTCGGTCGGGTGCGCCACGATGCGCGCGATGGCGCGCGTGCCGTCGAGGCCCACGTGCGTCCACGAGCCGCCGCCGTCGGTCGAGCGGTAGACGCCGTCGCCGAAGCCGGACGTGTTGCGGTCGTTCGCCTCGCCGGTTCCCGCCCACACGACCTTGGCGTCGGACGGCGCCACCGCGACGGCGCCCATCGACGACACCTGCTGGTCGTCCATCACGCCGGTGAAGCTGCCGCCGTTGTCGGTCGTCTTGAGCAGCCCGCCGTGCGCCGAGGCGACGTAGAACGTCCACGGGTCCGTGGGATCGAGAGCGATGTCCGACACGCGCCCGCCCATGATGGCGGGGCCGATGCTGCGCGCGTGGAGGCTCTTGAGCATCGCCTCGGTGGGCGACGGGCGGGCGGGCGCCGCGGGCGCCGCGGCCACCGGGGCCGGCCGCTTGGGCGGAGTGCGCCGCTGCGCGCCGGCAACGGCCGGCACCAGGAGCGCGAGAGCGAGCACCAGGACGGATCTCGACGTGGATCGCATGCGTGTGTCCTCACGGGAACGGAAGCGCGGGCGGGGCTGGCCGGGCCCGCGCGCAGGTTGGGCTGAAGCGGTCACCAAACCGCGATCATAGCCCGTTCGGGGCCGGTTCGTCTCGCCGGCGGCGTGGGGTCCCGGCGGCCCAGGTCCTCGACCCGGGGTCAGGCGCCGGCGCCGGGCTCGAACAGCTTCTCGGTTGCGCCCGTCAGCAGCACCCAGAGGCCGTAGATGCCGAGCGCGGTGCCGATCGGGAAGTGGATGAGGAGCAGGATCGACAGCACGATCCCCAGGATGCGGGCCCAGGGACGGAACTTCAGCAGGCCGATCCCGACGATGACGCTGGGAATCGACAGCGCCAGGATGAAGAAGGAGAGACCGGTGCCGACGACGCCGATGATCGGGACGGCGAACGCGGCCTCGTCGGGCTGCGCGCTCGCGCTCACGAGGCCGGCCGCGCCGCCGAACACCACCAAGAAGAAGAGGGCGGTCAGGACGCCGAGCACTCCCAGGAGGATCTGCAGGACGCCGAGCACCGTGACGTGCGTGCGCATGGACGCCTCCTCGCGGAGGACCGGCGGCTGCCGCCCCCGCGGACCGGGCCGGAAGGCGGAAGGCCGCCCCGCGCGGCCTATTCCTGCTCTTCGTCCGGCTCGTCGCCCTCGTCGGGCAGGCTCGTCGCGAAGTCGTCGAAGTCGGTGAGCGGCTCGTCGGCTTCGTCGACCCCGTCCACGTCGTAGACGCGGCCGGTGAACTTCACCGGGATCGGACCGCTCGGCCGTCGCTCCTCGCGCTCGCGCTTTCCTCCGGCGCCGCCCCGCGCGCGCCGGCTCGGCGTGCCGAAGCCGCGTCCGGCGGCCGCCCCGTCGCCGCCGCCCGGGGCGCCGCGCGGCGGGCCGCCGGGAGACGGCCGGGAGCCCATCGGGGGCCGCGGGCTCGACGGACCACGGTCCTCACGCGCCCTCGCCTCGTTGACGGCGAGGCTGCGCCCCATGAACGGCTGGCCGTTCAGCTGGCGAATGGCTTCCTGGGCCTGCGCCGGCTCGGCGAACTCGACGAACGCGAAGCCGCGCGGCCGGCCGGTTTCCCGGTCCATCGGAATGGCGACGCGCATCGGCTCCCCCACGGTGGAGAAGTGCTTCCGCACGTCGTCTTCAGTGGCCTGGTATGGCAGGTTCCCTACGAACAGTCTGACTGACACGACCTCCTCACCCTCGAACGGGAACCGTCAGCGCCGTCCGGGACCCGGACCATCCGGGTTCCGACCGGGCGTGGACTCCCGCTCAGTCGCGGAGCACGGGCCCGCGACGGCCCGCCCTCCAGGGACAAGACGATAGCAATGCCGCCGCCTGTCGAGGTATCCGGACCCCGGTGTCGCGTGCTCAGGCTCATCGCCCACTGTAATCGGGACTTGAAAAGGGGATTATGCCGGATAGGGTCGATCGCCCCTCGACGTGGGAGAATCGTGGCGGCTAAACTTCCACGAGACGGGAGTTTAGCAAATGGAGATCCTGAAGGCAAGCGCGCCGAACGAGGGGCCCGGCGCCTCGCCCTCGCCGCACGTCGGGTTCAGCGGGGCCCCGGTCTTCCGGCTCCGGTGGCGGCCGGCCGCGATTGGCCGCCTGGCCTGGATGATCGTCTCGGCCTTCCTGTCGGAATGCCTGCTTTTCGGCCTTTCCGTCCTCCCGGCCGCGCTCTTCTGGCAGCGGTTCTTCCAGTTCGACTACCCCTCCTTCGTTTTCCGGACGGTGGTGCTGAGCATGGCGCTGGTGCCGACCTACCTGGTGTTCGCCGTGGCGCTCATGGTGTTCTCGGCGCTCTGGACGCGGCTGTTCCGGTGGCGCACGCCCGCCGACGCCGAGATGGTGATCGCCGACCTGGGGTGGCCGCTCATGAACTGGGCGCGCTACATGATTTCCGTGCACGTCGTCCGGCTGTTCGCGGGCTCGGTGCTGAGGGCGACGCCGCTGTGGACGTTCTACCTCCGGCTGAACGGGGCCCGGCTGGGGCGCGGCGTCTACGTGAACAGCCTGACGGTGAACGACCACAACCTGCTGGCCTTCGACGACCACGTGGTGATCGGCGACGGCGTGCACCTGTCGGGGCACACCGTGGAACGGGCGGTCATCAAGACGGCGCCCGTCCGCCTGGGCCGGGGCGTGACCATCGGCCTCGGCAGCGTGGTCGGGATCGGCGTCTCGGCCGGGCCGGACGCCCAGGTCGGGGCGCTGAGCCTCGTGCCGAAGTACACGCACCTCGAGGCCGGCGCCACCTACGTCGGCACCCCGGTCAGGAAGCTGGAGCGGGCCTAGCCCCCCGCCTCCGATCCCTGATAGCATGAGGAATTCCGGCTCCGGGAAAGTTCCTCGTCTACCTTCACGACGTCATGTCCGAACCAACGCCGGCGAAGACGAGCCCGATCGTGATCCGCGGCGCCCGCACGCACAACCTCAAGGGCGTGGACCTCGATCTGCCCGCGCGGCGGCTGATCGTCTTCACGGGCGTGAGCGGCTCGGGCAAGTCGTCGCTGGCCTTCGACACGATCTACGCCGAGGGGCAGCGGCGCTACGTCGAGTCGCTGTCGGCCTACGCGCGGCAGTTCCTCGAGCGGATGGAGAAGCCCGACGTCGACCGGATCGACGGCATCGCGCCGGCGATCGCCATCCGGCAGAAGAACACGATCCGGAACCCGCGCTCGACGGTGGGGACGACGACCGAGATCCACGACTACCTGCGCCTGCTCTACGCGCGCGTGGGGCGCACGTTCTGCCGCCAGTGCGGCCGCGAGGTCGTGCGCGAGACGGCCGAGGTCTCGGCGCGCGAGCTCGGCGCGCTGCCCGAGGGCACGCGCCTGCTGCTCGGCTTCGAGGCGCCGGTGGTGGGCGTTGCGCCCGAGCGCGAGGAAGAGGACGTCAACGGCACGTCGGCCGACGCCGACGCCGACGCCGCCGCGTCGGCCGCCGAGGAGGCGGACCACGCGGCCGGCGGGCTGCTGGAGGGCGCGGCGGCGGCGGCCGTCCCGGCTGCGCCCGCCGTGGAGCCCGTCCAGGCGACGCTCGAGGCGCTCCGCCGGAAGGGCTTCGGGCGCGTGCTGGTGGACGGGCGCGCCGTCACGCTCGAGGATGTCGACCCGGGCGCGCTCGCCTCGGCGGTCGAGGTCCAGGTGATCGTGGATCGGGTCCGCATCGACGGCAGCGCCGACCTCCAGACGCGGCTCACCGACTCGATCGAGACGGCCTACCAGGAGGGCGGCGGCGCGGCGTTCGCGATCGCGCTCGGGCCGGACGGGGCGCCGGCCGCGACGCACCGCTTCAGCGAGCTGTTCGAGTGCCGGCCGTGCGGCATCACCTACGAGGCGCCGCAGCCGCGGCTCTTCTCGTTCAACAACCCGTTCGGCGCCTGCCCGACCTGCCACGGCTTCGGCAACATCATCGAGCTCGACATGGACCTGGTCGTGCCCGATCGGTCGAAGTCGATCCAGCAGAACGCGATCGAGCCCTGGAGCAAGCCCCACTACCGCTCGCACCTCGCCGAGCTGAAGCGCGCCGCGCGCGCCGGCGGCGTGCGGCTGGACGTGCCGTGGGGGGAGCTGAGCGAGGCCGAGAAGCGGTTCGTCATCGAGGGCGACGGCGCCGAGTACGAGGGCATCAACGGCTTCTTCCGCTGGCTGGAACGGAAGAAGTACAAGGTGCACGTCCGCGTGTTCCTGAGCCGCTACCGCGGCTACCTGACGTGCCCCGAGTGCGGCGGGACGCGGCTGCGCCGCGAGGCGCGCGACGTCCGGGTGGGCGACCGGACGATCGACGTGGTGTGCGCGCTGACGGTGAAGGAGGCCGCGGCGTTCTTCGACGCGCTGGCGCTGACCGAGAAGGACGCGGCGGTCGCCGACAAGGTGCTGCGCGAGATCCGCCGGCGGCTGGGCTTCCTCGGCGACGTGGGCCTCGACTACCTGACGCTCGACCGCCTCTCGTCGACGCTGTCGGGCGGCGAATCGCAGCGGATCAACCTGGCGACGTCGCTCGGCTCGGCGCTCGTCGGCACGCTCTACGTGCTGGACGAGCCGTCGGTGGGCCTGCACGCGCGCGACAACGACCGGCTCATCGCCATCCTGCGGCAGCTGCGCGACCAGGGCAACACCGTGATCGTCGTCGAGCACGACGCCGACATGATCCGCGTGGCCGACTACGTCGTGGACCTGGGCCTCGGCGCGGGCGAGCGCGGCGGCCGCGTCGTCTACGCCGGCGACTTCGAGGGGCTCCTCCAGGACGCGCGGTCGCTCACGGCCAAGTACCTGCGCGACGAGCTGGCGATCCCGATGCCCGCGACCCGGCGGCGCCGGGCCGGCCAGAAGCTGCGCCTGCTCGGGGCGTCGGAGCACAACCTCAAGCAGATCGACGTGGAGATCCCGCTCGGCATGCTCACGTGCGTGACCGGCGTGAGCGGGTCGGGCAAGTCCACGCTGGTGCACGACGTGCTGTACGCGGCGATCAAGCGGCAGAAGGGGGACTGGGACCGCCGCGTGGGCTCGCACCGCGCGCTCGAGGGCGTCGAGCTCGTCAGCAACGTGGTGCTGGTGGACCAGACGCCCATCGGCCGGACGCCGCGGTCGAACCCGGTCACCTACCTGAAGGCGTTCGACCCCATCCGGGAGCTGTTCGCGTCGACCAAGGACGCGCGCGTCCGCGGCCTCACGGCGAGCCACTTCTCGTTCAACGTGCCCGGCGGCCGCTGCGAGGCGTGCGAGGGCGAGGGCGAGGTGCGCGTCGAGATGCAGTTCCTCGCCGACGTGTTCGTCCCCTGCGACCAGTGCGACGGCAAGCGCTTCAAGCCGCAGGTGCTCGAGGTGCACTACAAGGGGCGCAGCATCGACCAGGTGCTCGACCTCACGGTGCGCGAGGCGCTGGCCTTCTTCTCGACCTCGCCCAAGGTGCTGCGCCGGCTCCAGGTGCTCGAGGAGATCGGCCTCGGCTACCTGCGGCTCGGCCAGCCGGCCACGACGCTCTCGGGCGGCGAGGCGCAGCGCATCAAGATCGCCGCGCACCTGTCGTCGAAGAGCGGCGAGCGGATCCTCTACATCCTCGACGAGCCGACGACCGGCCTGCACTTCGACGACATCGCGAAGCTGCTCGCCGCCTTCAAGAAGCTGCTCCAGGCCGGCCACAGCCTGCTCGTCATCGAGCACAACCTCGACGTCGTCAAGACGGCCGACTGGGTGATCGACCTCGGCCCCGAGGGCGGCGACGAGGGCGGGCGCGTCGTCGCGGCGGGCACGCCCGAGCAGATCGCGAGCGACGAGGCCTCGCACACCGGCCGCTACCTCCGGGCGGTGCTGGCCGCGGGCCGCGCCAACGCCTATTCGTCCCGCATCGAGCAGTGAGGCACGGATGACGGGGTCGCCGGCGATCCTGGCTGCCGTCGCGCACCGATGAGCACAGCGACCGTCATGAGGCCGAATCGGGCGCTCCCACGAGGGATCGGTCTGGTGGCTGTGGCCGTCTTCCTGCTCTTCGCTGCCAACTTCCTCTACTTCTTCGTCGACGATGAGGCGATCCCCTTCGTCTACGCCAGCCATCTCGTCGCCGGGAACGGACTGACGTACGACCCCGCGGTCGGGCCCGACGACGGCTTCTCGGACTTCCTGATGGTCTGGGTCGATGCCGGTATCCTCACGGCCACCCGGATCGCCGGCCTTCCCCGGATGGCGAACTTCTTCGTGGGCAAGCTGCTGTCGCTGTGCTACGGCGCGCTGATCGTCTGGCTGGTTTTCGCCGCGCTGCGCCGGTGGGGCGACGTGGACCGCTGGGCCGCCCTCGCCGGCCTGAGCGCCGTCGCCTTTGCCGGCCCGCTTGCGGTCTGGAGCTGTTCCTCGCTCGAGACGGCGTTCTTCGCCCTGGCGGTACTGGCGCTGGCACGTGCGCTCTGGGTACCGGATGGCGGCGACGCGCGGTTCGCGCTGGCCGCGGGCGCGGTGCTCCTGCTCGATCGGATCGACGGCTTCGTGTACGTGGCGGCGCTCGTGGGCCCGTTCCTCCTGCTGGCGCCCGTGCCGCGCCGGCGCCTGTTCTGGCGGCGGGTCGTGCTGCCGCTCGTGATCCTGTTCGTCGCGTTCCACGTCTGGCGCGTCTGGTACTTCCGCGAATGGCTGCCGGACCCCGTCGCATCGAAGGTGCTCTACAAGTTCCTGCACCGCGCCAACGTCATCGTCAAGGCGCCGGCGAGCGCGTACGGCCTGCGCTTCCTGCAGAGCTACGGATGGCTGCTGTGGCCGGCCGTCGTGGCCGGTGTCCTGGCGACCTGCCGGCGCGACCGACGGGCCATGGGCCTGCTCGTGAGCGGCGTCGGCATGGCGGGCTACGCAGCTGTCGTCGGCGACTGGATGTTCGGGTTCCGCTTCTTCGTGGCCGCGTTGCCTGTCTTCGCGCTCCTGACGGCCCTGGCCGTCGCCGCGCTTGGACGCCGGGCGCCCCGCTGGGCGACGGGCGCAGCCGTGGTGCTGGTCGCGAGCTTCGCGGCGGCCGGCTGGCGCTTCATAGGAGCCTACGAATCGGCGGAGCAGGTCCGCAGCTGGCTGGCCGCGCCATCGCTCGAGCCCGCGCGCTATTTCCCGCGCTACTACGCGCTGTTCGAGTTCCTGCGCCCGCTCGTGCGCCCCGGGACGCTGATCGCGTACAACCAGGCCGGCTTCGTGCCCTTCATGCTCGACGCCGACAACATCGACGATCTGGGGATCTGCTCGCGGTTCATCGCGAACCTGCCGACGACCGACGTCTTCTTCACCGAGGTGGGCCGCTATTCCCCGCTGACCGACAAGCCTGTCTTCCGTGCGAGCGACGCCTATCTGCTCTTCCGCGAGCCGCGCTACCTCATCGAGCCGGCGGACCTGCTCCGCGCCGCCAACCGCGCGAACGAGCCGGACCGGCTCCTCGGCGGGCGGTACCGGCTCGTCTGGGAGGACGCGCGGCTGCTCGACGCCGTGTACGTGCGCACCGACGTCCCGGCCGATGCCTTCAAATCAAGGGAGAGCTTCCTGGAGAACGTCGTGCACCCATCCTACCTGCAGCGCGCGCGGATTGGCGCGCAGGACCTGCCGTCGGCCGACTATCGGGACGCGCTGCCGTTCTTGTGGGACCAGCATGGGTACCTGGAGTTGACGGGCCACCAGCACGTCTCGCTGACCTTCTCCGGCGCCGACATTCCGGTGCGTCAGCTCTACGCCGACGAGCTGAAGGCCGATCGGCCCCTTGTCGTGACCATCAGGCTCTGGTCCGTCTCCAAGGCCGTTCGCTTCACGAAGGACGTGGTCATGGACAGCGAGCACGCCGAGCGCCTCGACGTGTGGCTGCCGCGCGGGCTGCGCGCGGCGAGGATGACGATTGACGTGCGCACGCTCGACCCGTCGGCGCACGCCGTCCTGCGGCTCCGCGACGTGCGTTTGCAGGGCCAGACGCCGGAACTGGCCGCGTACCTCGACCGGGCGCTCCCCGGAGCGCGCTAGCCGCGGGAGCCGCAGCGGCCGCGCGTCACCTGCCTTGGGGTGGCGTGCCAGCCTCGATGCACCGGGCCACGAGATCGGCCATCGCCTGGTTACCGGGGGCGTTCAGATGGATCCCGTCGTGGTTGAAGTACCGCGGAGCGGGCTCGGGGAGCCGCGTGAAGGCGGCGGCCGCGTCGCATACCTGGACGCCCGCGGCGCGGCCCGCGTCGCGCGTCGCGGCCACGTACGCGCGGTGCAGCGGGATCAACTCGTCGAGGCGCCGCAGATGCCTCAGGGCGAGATAGGCCGGTTCGTGCCCGCGCTGGTGTCCCGAAGGCGCGGTGATGAAGATCATCCGGATGCCGGATGCCCTGGCCAGCGCGGCCATCGCTTCCAGGTTGGCGCGGTACTGGTCGATCGGCACGCGGTTGGGTCGGTTGGCCGTGCGGGCCGCCACGCCGAGGCGGATCTTGGTCAGCAGCTGGATCAGCCGTGAGTGCTGGTTCAGCCAGTAGGACGCGCGCGATGGCCTGGCATCGTGGTCGGGAGCGCCCAGCGCGACCCAGTGGTCGTTCCAGCCGAAGTAGACGGTGATCACGCGCGGGTGGAGCGGCAGGATGTCGCGGCGCAGCTGCGCCAGGCCCTGCTCGGTGGACCAGCCGCCGACGCCGACCTTGACCCCGGTCGTGAGCGGGAAACGATCGGCGGCGAGCCGCTGCAGGGTGCGCGCCGGATAGGTGCCGAACTGCGTGCACGAGTCTCCCATGAAGACGATCGCCGGGTGCTCCGCGCGCGCGCGGGCGAGCGTCCGGTCGTAGTCCTTGGGCACCCAGAACAGATCGTAGTCGGGCCGGTACTCCTTGATGATGACGCTCGGCTCCGGCCAGCCGAACTGGACCGAGGGGTACGTATCGAAGCTGAAATGACGGAGGCGCAACCCGACCTCGCCGGCCAGGAGACCCCCGGCGACGCCGAGCACGACCAAAAGTCCGAGTCGGAGCCTGCCCCAGCCCGTCATGCCTCAGAACAGCGTGTAGATGAACGGGGCGACACCGGTGACCTCGCCCACGAGCAGCAGCAGCGCTACGAGCAGGAGCATCGTCACGAACGGCACGAGCCACCAGATCTTGTGGGCCCACAGGTACTCGAACAGCTCAGCCACGGTGCCCGCGCCGGTGCCGACGTTACGGAGCGCTCTCATTCAGGTCCCCCTGTCCGCGAACGGCTGTCGCCGCCCCGGGACGCCACGCGACCGGCCTTCGCCTTGTAGACGATGGTGCGATCGAGCACGAGGGCGTCCATGCCGCTCCGCTGGAACGTGCTCATCGCCTCGGCCGCGGAGTTCACGATGGGCTCTCCGCGGAGATTGAACGACGTGTTCAGGACGACGGGCACGCCGGTCGCGTCCCCCAGGAGGCGGATCAGCCGGTAGTACCCGGGGGTTGGTCTCCTCGAACACGGTCTGCGGCCGCGCCGAGCCGTCGACGTGCGTGACCGCCGGGATGCGATCTCTCGCGTCGTCACCAACCGGCGCGACCAGCAGCATGAACCGCGCCGGCAGGTGGCGATCCGCCCGAGGGAGGTCGAAATACCGGCCGGCCGCGCCGGCGAGCACCGACGGCGCGAAGGGCCGGTAGGGCTCGCGGAACTTGATCTTCGTGTTGACGACGTCCTTCATGGCGGCGCGCGCCGGGTTCGCCAGGATGCTGCGGTTGCCGAGAGCCCGTGGCCCCCACTCGAATGCGCCCTGCACCCAGCCGACGACCTGGCCGTCGACGAGCAGATCCACCGTCCGTGCGAGGAGCCGCTCCTCGTTGTCGCACTCCTCGTGGGGCAGGCCGCTCGCGCGGACGCACTCCCTGACGTCCGACGCGGCGCAGCGCGCGCCGAAGTAGGCATGGTCCATGACGAAGCCCCGCGGCTGCCCGAGGATTGCGTGCTGGACCCAGAGCGCCGCGCCGATCGCCGCTCCGCCGTCGCCGGCCGACGGCTGCACGTACAGCTCGTCGAACGGGCCCTCGCGCAGCAGACGACCGTTGGCGACGCTGTTGAGCGCGACGCCCCCGGCCAGGCAGAGCCGCGGCGACGGGGCCCGCGCGTAGGCGGCGCGCGCCAGCCCCAGCACCAGCTCCTCGGTCACGGTCTGGATGCTGGCGGCGATGTCCGCGTAGTGCTGGTTCTCGGCGGCCAGCGCGTTGAAGTTGCCGGGCCTCGGTCCGTAGTAGGAGGGATAGTCGCTCCCGGCCGTGAAGAAGGGTTGCTCGGGCCGGCGTGGCGGGCCGAAGAGCTCGACGAACCGGCCGCTGTAGCTTCGCGTGGCCGAGTGCTGGAAGGCGAAGTAGTCAAGGTCAAGCGAGAAGGACCCGTCCCCGTGCGGCCGGACGACTTTGTACACCTGGTCCACGTAGCGCGGGCAGCCGTACGGGGCCATGCCCATCACCTTGAACTCGCCGTCGTTCACCTCGAACCCCAGGAAGGCGGTGAAGGTGGAGTAGAGGAGCCCGAGGGAGTGCGGAAACCGGATCTCGTCGCTCAGGCTGAGCGTCAGCCCGTCGCCGCGGCCCAGGGCCGTCGTCGTCCATTCGCCCACGCCGTCCACGGTGAGGATGGCCGCATCCTGGAACGGCGAACAGTAGAAGGCGCTCGCCGCGTGGGACAGGTGGTGCTCGACGAAGAGCACGCGGTCCGGCGCGACGCCGACCTCGCGCACGATCAGGTTCTTCACCCAGAGCTTGTCGAGCAGCCAGGCCGTCATGGCCTTGCGGAAGACGCCCGACGAGCGGGGAGCCGTGTCCAGGGCGGTCTGGAGGATCCGATCGAACTTGACGAGAGGCTTCTCGAAGAACGCGACGTAGTCGAGGTCGGCGCCGTTCACGCCGGCCTGCTCGAGACAGAAGCGGATGGCGCGGCGTGGAAAGCCGAAATCGTGCTTCACGCGCGAGAAGCGTTCTTCTTCGGCCGCCGCGCGCAGCACGCCGTCGCAAAGAATCGCCGCGGCCGCATCGTGGAAGTAGCAGGAAACCCCGAGCACGCGCATCAGAACTGACGCCGCGCGGCGACCACCGTCGGCGGCGCCTCCGGCCTGGCCAGCCAGCCGGTTGCGGCGGCCGGCCGCGCACCGAACGGCCGTCGCACCAGCGCGATCGGCAGGACCACGAGGAAGTACAAGGCGCCCAGCAGGATGTTGGACTGGACCACCGCCGCGCGGTGGGCCAACCGCCTCCAGCGACTCCAGCGAGTCGGCCGCGGGTCTCGGGCCATGGCAACCGTTCCTGGGGAGACGAGAGCAAAAGTATAGCAGAGGCGCGGCGGGACAGGCAGCCGGCCGACGGCCGGCGGGGGGAACGCGGGCGCGCGGCCGACGGCGGCGCCTTGAGCGGCCGGGTAGAGGCAGATATGCTGGCCCCGTGCCGCAGTCCGGCGTTCGACCCGGTGCCGCGCGCGTCCTGCCGCGGGCCTTCTACGCCCGCCCGACGCTCGAGGTCGCGCGCGACCTCGTCGGCAAGGTGCTGGTGCACCGGACCCGGGCCGGCGCCGCGTCGGGGATGATCGTCGAGGTCGAGGCCTACATCGGCGAGGACGACCCGGCGTGCCACGCCGCGCCGGGCCCCACCGCCCGCAACGCGCCGCTCTACGGCCCGCCCGGCCGCGCGTACGTCTACTTCAACTACGGGATGCACTACCTGGTGAACGCGGTGACCGAGCCGGAGGGGTCGCCGGCGGCGGTGCTCATCCGCGCGCTCGCGCCGATCGACGGGCTCGGCCTGATGCGGCGCCGGCGCGCGCGGGCGACGGGCCGCCCGGCGCGCGCGTTCGCCGCCCACGAGCTGTGCCGCGGCCCCGGCAACCTCACGCGCGCGCTCGGCATCGACCTCCGGCAGAACCGCGCCGACCTCGCGGGGCCGGTGCTGTTCGTCGAGGATCGCGGGCTCGAGCCGGGGCCCGTGCGCTGGGGCCCGCGCGTCGGCATCCGCGTGGGCACGGAGCACGCGTGGCGGTGCGCCGTCGACGGCCACCCCGCCGTGTCTGGCCGCGCGGCGTCACCGCGACGCACGTGAATCAGGGGTCAGGGGTCAGGGGGCAGGGGGCAGGGGGCAGGGGGCAGGGGTCAGGGGTCAGGGGTCAGGAAGATCATGCTGTCACGGCCGAGCTCGCCTATCTTCCTCCCGCCTTCCCGACCGGCACGTTGACCTCGCGGGCGCGGCCCTGGTGGATGAGCCGCACGCGGAGCGTCGTGCCGATCTTCGCGTCGGCGATCGCGCGCTGCAGGTGCTGCGGGTCGGTCACCGGCGCGCCGTTGACGCGGGTGATGATGTCGCCCGGCTCGATGCCGGCCTGATAGGCCTGGCTGTCGCGGCGCATGCGCTCGACGAGCAGGCCCTGCGCGCCCGGCGCGCCGAGCTGCTGCGCCAGGTCGGGCGTGACCGGCGAGACCTGGAGGAAGCCGATGCTGCCGCGGCGCACCTCGCCGTAGCGGATGAGGTCGTCGACCACCTGCCGCGCCACGTTGGCCGGGATGGCGAAGCCGATGCCCTGGTAGCCGCCGGTCTCCGAGTAGATGGCGGTGTTGATGCCGACGATCTCGCCCTGCGCGTCGACCAGCGCGCCGCCCGAGTTGCCCGGGTTGATGGCCGCGTCGGTCTGGATGAAGTCCTCGTAGGTCGAGAGGCCCACGTTCCGGCCGAGCGCGCTCACGATCCCCAAGGTCACGGTCTGGTTGAACTGGAACGGGTTGCCGATCGCCAGCACCCACTCGGCGACCTTCAGCTTCGACGAGTCGCCCCACGGCAGCACCGTGAGCCCCGTCGCGTCCACCTTCAGCACCGCGAGGTCCGAGTAGGAGTCCACGCCGATGATGCGCGCCGGCAGGACGCGCTTGTCGGGCAGCATCACCGTCACCTTGTCCACGTCGTCGCCGATGACGTGCTTGTTGGTGACCATGTAGCCGTCCGGCGACACGATGACGCCCGAGCCCAGGCTCTGCTCGGGACGCGTCCGGCCGCCGAAGAACTCGTCGCCGCCGAAGAAGTCGCGGAAGAACGGGTCGTTGAAGAAGGGCGAGTTCCGCCGGCGCACCATCTGCACCGACGAGATGTTGGTGACGGCGCGGACCGCGCGCGCGGCGACGGCGGTGAAGTCCGGGCCCGGCGAGACCACCGGCGCCGCGGGCGTCTGGGCGGCCGGCCGCGCCGCGAGGGGCGCGCGGTCGGCGACGGGCGCGACCGCCGCCGGCGCGGGTGGGGCCGCCTCGACGGCCGCCGCGGCGCCGGCCGCGGGCGCGCGGCCGGTGAAGGCCACGCCGGTCAGGAAGCCGACCGAGAGGAGCAGGAGCGCGACGAGGAATCGGGTCTTCATGGCGATATCCACTGGGCGGGCTCGCCGCCGGGCGACCCGGCGGGTCGCCGCTACGTCGTGACGGGAATGCGGCGCGGGCCGGACTGCTCGCGCTTGGGCGCCGTGACCGTCAGCAGGCCCTCGCGGAACTCGGCGGCGACGCGGTCGACGTCGATCGGGTCGCCGAAGGCGAAGGAGCGGACGAACGGGCCGTGTCCGCGCTCGAGCTGGAGGAACCGCGGCGGGTCTCCCTCCATCGGCCGGCGCGCGCCCCGGAGCGTGAGGCGGTCCGGCTGCGCGTCAATCGACACGTCCTCCCGCCGGAGCCCGGGCAGCTCCACGAGCACGACGTACTGGTCGGCCGTCTCGTAGAGATCCACGGCGGGCGTCCAGCCGGACGCGCCGCTGCCGAGCAGGCCGTCAAGGCGATCCTGGAGGGCGAGCAGGTCACGGAGCTGATCCCACTGCATCTTGAAGCATCGTAGCAAAATACGGCGGCCGGCGCGTCCCCGGTCCCGGCCGGGGCGGCCGCGTGCCGGTCCGGCGGCTTCTGTGCTACGATCCGAAGGTTCTGGCGCCGCCGCGGCCGCCGTCCGTGAACTGGTGAACCTGGGAGCCCGCGAACCGGGAGATCCGAACCGGGAGATCCGGACTGGGAGATTCCGAACCGGAGAACCCGCGAACCGGAGAACCCCCGAACCCCCGAACCTCTTTCTTAGGTTATGAGCTCGATTCAAGCCACCCGTCTCCGCAAGGGCATGCTCATCAAGATGGGCGAGGACCTCTTCCGCGTGCTCGACCTGACGCACCTGACGCCGGGCAACAAGCGCGGGTTCGTCCAGTCGAAGCTCCGCAACATCCGCAGCGGGACCCTCGGCGACCACAAGTTCCGCTCGGAGGACAGCGTGGAGCGCGCGACCCTCGACGAGCACGAGATGCAGTACCTCTACCGCGACGGCGACATGTTCTATTTCATGGACACGACGACGTTCGAGCAGACCCACATCGCGGCGGAGTCGATTGGCGAGGCGGCCAACTACATCGTGCCGGACGCGGTCATCCACGTGGCGTTCTACGAGACGGAGCCGGTCGGCATCGACCTGCCGCCGACCGTCGATCTGAAGGTCGAGGACACGGTGCCGGGCATCAAGGGGGCGACGGCGAGCGCGCAGGTCAAGCCCGCGCGCCTCGAGACGGGCCTCGTCGTGCAGGTGCCGCCGTTCATCAACACGGGCGATCTGGTGCGCGTGAGCACGGAGACGGGCGAGTACCAGTCGCGGGCGTAGAAGAGCATTAGCGATTGCCGATTGCCGATCGCCAATTGGCAGTCGTCAATGAGCGGGCTTTCCCATGGACGTGATCCGTCAACGGCCCAACCACGGCTGGATCGAGGTCATCGCCGGCAGCATGTTCAGCGGCAAGACCGAGGAGCTGATCCGGCGGCTGCGCCGCGCGCAGATCGCGCGGCAGGACGTCCAGATCTTCAAGCCGAAGCTGGACAACCGTTTCGGCGAGGGCCACATCATCTCGCACAGCGAGATGCGGATTCCCTCCGACGAGATCGCGGCGTCGGCCGAGCTGCTGGACCTGGTGCGCGAGGACGCCGAGGTGGTCGGAATCGACGAGGGGCAGTTCTTCGACCTCGAGCTGCCGGCGGTCTGCAACACGCTGGCCGACCAGGGCAAGCGCGTGATCGTGGCGGGGCTCGACCAGGACTACCTCGGGAAGCCCTTCGAGCCGATGCCGCAGCTGCTGGCCATCGCGGAGTACATCACCAAGACGCTCGCCATCTGCATGGTGTGCGGCAACCCGGCCAACCACACGCAGCGGCTCGTGGCGAGCAGCGAGCGCGTGCTGGTCGGCGCGCAGGGCACCTACGAGGCGCGCTGCCGCTACTGCTTCGACCCGCGGCTCGGGCAGGGCACCGGCGCGTAGCGACGCCCGCCCGGGAACGCTTTCGCCAAGAGGCGCGCCACAGGCGCGCCCCGCGCGAACGGAGCGGGGATCGTGGGGTCCCCGCGAGTGCGCGCGTAGGGGGGGCCGCGGGGGCGAAGCCCCCCGGATCTACGATGTCCCTCGACCACCTGCTGCCGCGCATCCTCATCCTGCTGGGCGTCGGCTTCCTCGTCGCCAACCTGCTGGTCGTCTTTCAGCTCGTCCGGTTCCTCCGGCTGCGGCGCTCGGCCCTCCTGACGTGGCGCGGCCCGCGGCCGCCGTTCTACGGCCTGATCCGCGCGCTGGCGGTCGTCCTCGCGGGGCTGGTGATCGTCAAGCTCGGCGTGGAGCACCGGCCGCCCATGGACGCCTTCGGCGAGTCCATGATGATGCTCTACTACGGCGTCGCGCTGCCGCTCGGGCTGCGCGTCGGCCGGGGCTTCTACGAGGACGGCATCTGGTCGGAGAGCGGCTTCATGCCGTACGCCCAGATCGGCGGCCTGAGCTGGCGGGAGGACGGCGGGATCACGCTGGTGCTCATCCACCGGCACCGGCAGTTCGCGCGCAAGCTCGTCGTGCCGCGCCGGCACTACGGCGAGGCGCGCCGCGTGCTGCTCGACAAGATCACCGCCCACGACATCCACTTCACCGGCAAGAGCCTCGACCTCGGCGCCCACGACGAGAAGGACGACGTGTAGCGAATTGCCAATCGGCAATCGGCAATGTCAGCTGAACAGTCGCAGGATCAGTCCGAGGAGCCCGGGCTGTCCGGCGGCCGTGGGGTCGCTGAGCCAGCCGGGCGGGGTGAGCCACACGAACGCGAGGATGGCGATGACCATCAGGTCGTACTGCCAGGTGGCGCGCTCGTAGGTCCAGAAGAAGGCGTGCCAGAGCACGCGCGCGGGGAGCGTCAGGGCGCCCTTGGTGCTCATGCCGACGCCTCCCGCTCGGCGCGGCGCAGCTCGCGCCACGTGTGGATGATGCGGTCCGCGACGGTGAAGATCGAGAGCACGAGGATCACCCAGAGCACGGCGGCCATGCGGTTGGTGAACGCGCCGATCATGAAGAGCACGATCCGCTCCGGCCGCTCCATGAAGCCCACCTTGCACTTGGGGATCAGCGACTCGGCGCGCGCGCGCGTGTAGCTGGTCATCAGCGCGAAGGTCGACGCCACGGCGGCCACCATCACGTAGTCGGGCCGGCCGCGCTCCGCGTACAGGTAGATCAGGCCGATGAAGAGCGCCAGGTCCGAGAACCGGTCGATCACCGAGTCCCAGAACCCGCCGAACTTGCTCACCGCGCCCAGCTCGGTCGCCACCTTGCCGTCGATGAAGTCGAAGATGTTGGCCACGACCATGATGAAGCCGGCCGTGATGAACCGGTTGGTGGCCAGGTAGTAGGCCGCCACGACGTTGATCAGGACGCCGGTGAAGGTGAGCGCGTTCGGGTGGATCCGCAGCTTGACGCAGAGGCGGATGATCTGGCGCAGCGGGAACATGCACAACGCGCCGATTGTGCCCGTGAAGGTCATGGAGGACGGCTCACTGGGTCAGGGCCCGACCGCCGCGGAGGTCCGGGATCCCGGTATAATTGAAGATTCCGGCGGCACGGAAGACCTCGCGCATAGTAGCCCATGGCTATCGCCGAACTCAAGACCCAGATTGGCCGTCTGCCCGAGCAGCCCGGGGTCTACCTGTTTCTCAACGCCGCCGGCGACACGATCTACGTGGGCAAGGCCCGGGTTCTCCGCGACCGCGTGCGGAGCTACCTGTCGGCCCGCGGCTCGAGCCCCAAGACCGACGCCCTGCTCGACGAGGCCGCCGCCCTCGAGGTCGTCGTCACCGACTCGGTCGTCGAGGCGCTGGCCCTCGAGAACCACCTGATCAAGCAGCGGGCGCCCCGCTACAACATCCTGCTGCGCGACGACAAGAACTACCCCTACCTGCAGCTCACGACCACCGAGCGCTTCCCCCGCGTGCTCGTCGCGCGGCAGGTGAAGCGCGACGGCAACGTCTACGCCGGGCCGTTCATGCCGGCGTCGCTCGCGCGCCGGACGATGTCGCTCACGCACCGGCTGTTCGGGCTGCGCTCGTGCAACGAGGTGATCGACGGCGGGCGCGGCCGGCCCTGCCTCGAGTACGACATCAAGCGCTGCATCGCGCCGTGCGTCGCGTCGATCTGCACGGAAACAGAGTACCGCAAGGCCGTCGAGGACACGCGGCTCTTCCTCGAGGGACGCCGCGACGAGCTGGTCGCCGACCTCGAGGCCCGCATGGCCGCCGCCGCCGAGGCCGAGCACTTCGAGCAGGCTGCCGAGCTGCGCGACGCCCTCCGCACGATCGAGACGCTGCGGGCGCGCCAGCAGAAGATGGCGTCGACCGGCCTGGGCGACCGCGACGCGTTCGGGCTCAAGGCCGGCCCGGCCGGGGCCGTCGTCGAGGTATTCCAGGTGCGGGGCGGCCGGGTGATCGAGCGCGTGGAGCTCGTGACGGACGGGAAGGGGGACGGGACCGCCTACCTCCAGGCGGCCCTGCAGCAGTTCTACGAGGACCACGCCGCGCCGCCCGAGGTGCACCTGCCGCACGCGCTCGAGGCGGCCGACGCCGAGACGGTCGAGGCGTGGCTGTCGGGCCGCGCCGGGCGGCGCGTGCGCCTGCTCGTGCCGCAGCGGGGCGAGAAGCGCGGGCTGCTCGAGCTCGCGGCGCGCAACGCCGCCGTGGCCTACGAGGCGCGCTTCAACGAGAACGTCGCGGCCAACTACGACGCGCTCGAGCGCCTGGGCGCCGCGCTGAAGCTCCCGTCGCTGCCGCGGCGGATCGAGTGCTTCGACATCTCCACGATCCAGGGCAGCGAGACCGTGGCGTCGATGGTCGTCTGCGAGGACGGCCGCATGCGGAGGTCGGAGTACCGGAAGTTCCGGGTGCGGGGCGATAGGGGCGCCCGCCTTCGCCAAGGCTACGGCGGGGCCGCCGAGCGTGACGGCGGCGCGGCGGGGCCGCCGAGGACGCTCGGCGGCCGGGTGCTGGACGACTTCGCGTCGATGGAGGAGGTCGTCCTCCGGCGCTACCGGCGGCTGCTCGAGCAGGGCGGGCCGTTTCCCGACCTGGTGCTCATCGACGGCGGCGCGGGGCAGCTCTCGTCGGCCTACCACGCCTTCGAGCAGCTCGGCCTCGCGAACCTCGTCGCGGTGGGGATCGCGAAGCGCGAGGAGCTGCTCTACACGCGCGACCGCGCGACGCCGGTCGCGCTCGACGCGCACGACCCGGCGCTGCTGCTCGTGCAGCGCATCCGCGACGAAGCGCACCGGTTCGCGGTCACGTTCCACCGCCGGTCGCGGGCGCGGCGCGACCTGCGCTCGGAGCTCGACGACATCGACGGGGTCGGCCCCCGGCGCCGGCGGGCGCTGCTCACGCGGTTCGGCAGCGTGGCGGGGGTCCGCCGCGCCACCCGCGAGGATCTGGTCGCGGTGGTCGGCGCGAAGGCGGCCGACGCGGTGCTGGCGCACTTCGCGGGGAGCCGGTAGGGTGCGCGCCCTTGAGCTCGAGCCCTTTTTGCCGTATCCTGACGTGGCCGGTCTCAATGATTTCGCCCTTCGCGGCCTGACACCGCCGTTCCCTTGGCAAACCTGAATCCCGTCGCGCTCCTCCTCGCGTTCGCCGTGCTGCTCGTGTCGCTGACCGTGCACGAGATGGCGCACGCGTGGACGGCGGACCGGCTGGGCGATCCCACGGCGCGGCGGCTCGGGCGGGTGTCGCTGAACCCCCTGGTCCACGTGGACCTGTTCGGCACGGTGATCCTGCCGGTCATCGCCATCGCGAGCGGTCTTCCGATCATCGGCTGGGCGAAGCCGGTGCCGGTGAGCCTGGCGGCCCTGCGGAACCCGCGGCGCGACTTCATGGTGATCGCGGCGGCGGGGCCGGCGAGCAACCTGCTGCAGGCGCTCGTGGCGGCGGTGCTCCTGCACGCGGTGTCGGGCGTGCCGTCTTTGGCCGGCGGCACCGTGGCGTGGGCGCTCCAGCTGGCGGTGCTGATCAACGTGCTGCTGGCGCTGTTCAACCTGGTGCCGATCCCGCCGCTCGACGGCGGCAATGTGCTCGGCGGCCTGCTGCCGCCGCACGCGGCGGACCGCTACGACGGGTTCATCCGCCCCTACGGGTTCCTGCTGCTGTACGGGCTTCTGTTCACCGGCGTGCTGAACACGATCGTGTTCACGCCCGCCTTCAGGCTGGCGAGGGTGCTGCTGCCGTGAAGCATCGAGTCGTGTCGGGGATGCGCCCGACGGGGAAACTGCATCTGGGACATCTGGCCGGCGCGCTGCGCAACTGGGCGGCGCTGCAGGACCAGTACGAGTGCTTCTTCTTCGTGGCCGACTGGCACGCGCTCACGAGCGAGTACGCCGACACGGCCGGGCTGACCGACTACGCCTACGACAACGTCGCCGACTGGATCGCCGCCGGTCTCGACCCGGAGCGCTCCACGCTGTTCGTGCAGTCGATGGTGCCCGAGCACGCCGAGCTGAACCTGCTGCTCTCGATGATCGTGCCCACGCCGTGGCTCGAGCGCGTGCCCACCTACAAGGAGCAGATCGAGCAGCTCTCGACGAAGGACCTGTCGACGATCGGCTTCCTCGGCTACCCGCTGCTGCAGTGCGCCGACATCATCATGTACAACGCGCACTACGTGCCGGTGGGCGAGGACCAGGTGCCGCACCTCGAGCTGAGCCGCGAGGTCGTCCGGCGCTTCCACAATCTCTACGGCGAGCTGTTCGTCGAGCCGCAGCCCCTGCTCACCCGGTTCCCGCGCCTGCCCGGCCTCGACAACCGGAAGATGAGCAAGAGCTACGGCAACGCCATCGACCTCTCCGACGACGCCGAGACGGTGCAGCGGAAGGTCATGCAGATGTACACGGACCCCAAGCGCGTCCGCGCCGACATCCCCGGCACCGTCGAGGGCAACCCGGTCTTCGTGTACCATGACGCGTTCAACACGAACCTCGAGGAGGTCGAAGACCTGAAGACCCGCTACCGCGCGGGCACGGTCGGCGACGTCGAGGTGAAGAAGAAGCTCGCCCGCGCCATCAACGAGGTGCTCGAACCGATGCGCGCGCGCCGGGCGGCGCTCGCCGGGCACCCCGGACGGATCCGGGAGATCCTCGAGGACGGATCGGCGAAGGCCCGCGCGATCGCCCAGGAGACGATGGCGCGCGTGCGGGGCGCGGTGCGGCTGAAGTACTGAACGGCGGTCAGCGGTCAGGGGTCAGAGCAGCATGTCCGACACGCAGGAGTTCGAGTCGATCCTCGAGGCCTACCCGGTCAAGCTCGAGATGTTCGAGGGGCCGCTCGATCTGCTGCTGCACCTCATCAAGAAGAACGAGGTGAACATCTACGACATCCCGATCGCGATGGTCACGCGGCAGTACCTCGAGTACCTGGACGTGATGCAGGTGCTCAACCTGGACGTGGCCGGCGAGTTCCTGGTGATGGCGGCGACGCTCATCCACATCAAGTCGCGCACGCTGCTGCCGCGGCCCGACCCGTCGCAGGAGGACCCGGAGGAGGATCCGCGCGACGCGCTCGTGCGCCGGCTGCTGGAGCACCAGAAGTACAAGGCGGCGGCCGAGCTGCTGCACGAGCGCGAGACGGTGCGCAGCGCGCAGTGGATGCGGCCCGACCGGCTGCTGGTCGAGATCGCGGGCGAGGCGCCGGAGCCCGAGCTCGAGGTCGACCTGTTCAGCCTGATCGCCGCGTTCCGCAACGTGCTCGAGCGGGCGAAGCAGCGGCCGCAGGTCCGGCTGCCCACCGAGCACATCACGATCGAGTCGCGGATCGAGATGCTGCTCACGCGGCTGTCCGAGACCGAGGCGTGCGGCTTCGAGGACCTGTTCGAGGACGTCAACACGCGGCCGGGCCTGATCGTCACGTTCCTGGCCCTGCTCGAGATGATTCGCCTGAAGCTCGTGCGCGTGTTCCAGACGGGCTCGTTCGGGCCGATCCGGATCTACAAGCGGGCGCGGCCCGCCGACGCGCCGCGGCCGCTGAGCGACCCGGAGGCCGTGCACAAGGGCGGCGGCGGGCAGGACTAGACCATGTCAGACGACTTGAAGCCGATTGTCGAAGCCCTGATCTTCGCGTCGCCGGAGCCGCTCACGCCCAAGATCCTCATCAAGCTCCTCGACGGCGAGCCCCGGGAGGACGTGGAGGCGGCCATCGCCGCGCTCAAGGCCGACTACGAGCGGCCGGGCGGCCTGCAGATGGTCGAGGTGGCGGGCGGCTACCAGATCGTGACGCGTCCGGAGCTCAACGAGTGGGTGCGGCGGCTGTTCCACGAGCGCACCACGTCGAAGCTCTCGGTCGCCGCGCTCGAGACGCTCGCCGTCATCGCCTACAAGCAGCCGGTCACCGCGCCCGAGATCGCCGAGATCCGCGGCGTGAACACCGCCGGCGTGCTGTCGACGCTCATCGAGCGGCACCTCATCAAGGTCGTCGGCCGCAAGGCCGTCGTCGGGCGCCCGTTCATGTACGCGACGACGCGCGAGTTCCTCGACCGCTTCGGCCTCAACGACATCTCCGACCTGCCGAAGATCGAGGACATGGCCGAGGTGCTCGGCTTCGAGCCGCCCTCCGGCCTCGCCACCGCGCCCGAATCGCCCACGCCGCTCCCGTTCGACGTCGAGCCGGGAGCGGAGGGGAAGGCCGACGGCGCCGCCGCCGGCGACGCGCCCCCGGAGCCGCCGGCGTCGGATGAAACCGTGCACTGAGCCAGGATCCTCCATGCCCGTCCGCCTCCAGAAGATTCTCTCCACGGCCGGCGTCGCGTCGCGGCGCGCGGCCGAGGCGCTCATCGCCGGGGGGCGCGTCACGGTGAACGGCGTGACCGTGACCGAGCTGGGCACGCGGGCGGACCCGGCGCGGGACGACATCCGCGTGGACGGCCGCCGGGTGAAGGCGGCGGCGCGGCGCCGCTACCTCCTCCTCAACAAGCCCCGCGGCTACGTGTGCACGCGCTCCGATCCGGAAGGCCGACCGACGATCATGGAGCTGCTCGGCCCGATTGCCGCGCGCGAGTACCTGTATCCGGTCGGCCGCCTCGACTACGACTCCGAAGGGCTGCTGCTCGTGACCAACGACGGCGACCTGGCGGCGCGGCTGACGCACCCGCGCCACGGGATCGAACGCGAGTACGAGGCGCGCGTGCGCGGCGTGCCCGACCAGGCGACCGTCGCGCGGCTCGCCGGCGGCGTGAGGCTGGACGGGCGGCGCACGGCGCCCGCCGACGTGACGCTCGGCCACGCGCGCGCGGCCCGCGACCAGTCGGTGCTGCGCGTGGTCGTGCGCGAAGGCCGCAACCGCCAGGTGCGGCGCATGTGCGAGCTCGTGGGGCACCCGGTCGTCCGGCTGCGCCGCGTGCGCATCGGCCCGCTGGCCGACCCCACCCTGAAGGTCGGCGCGGTGCGCGAGCTCACTTCGGCTGAGGTGGCCGCGCTCGCGCGGGCCGCCCGCTCCACGGCGGCGCCGGCCCCGCGGCGCGGCCGCCCGTAAGTTCTCTCGTATCAACACGATCCAAACCGCCGTATTTCATGAACCCCAGAAAGGCCTTGACAAATCGGCCGGCTGGGAAAAATCTCTCCATCAACACGGTGCTCAGAGACGTCGTCAGGAGGCTCGTCGCAAGCTCCGGCATCTTCGTTGGTTCCTAGTCGTACTCTCCCCGGGCGAGGGTACCTGGAGGTCACCTGGAGGTCACGATGAGACGACTCGGTGTTCGGACGTGGGGTATGGCACTACCCGCCCTGGCCGCGGCGCTTGTGCTCGTGGCTGGGACGGCTCTGGCCCAGACAGGCACGGGCGGCCTGCGCGGGCGCGTGACCGACGCGCAGGGGGCCGCGATTCCCGGCGCGACGGTGACGATCACGAACTCGGCGACGGCTCTCTCGCGGACGGCAGTGACCGACAGTACCGGCGACTACCGTTTCGTCGCGATGCCGCCCGGCACGTACGAGTTGAAGGTCGAGCTGCAGGGGTTCCGCACGGCGGTGTTCTCGAAGGTGCCCCTCCAGGTCGACACGATCGGGCGCCAGGACGTGAAGCTCGAGATCGGCGCGATCAGCGAGAGCGTCGAGGTCACGGCCGAGACGACGGTCATCAACACGACCGACGCGAGCGTGGGCAACGTGATCTCGGGCAACCAGGTGCGGTCCCTCCCGCTCGAGGCGCGCAACGTCGTCGGGCTGCTGTCGCTGCAGCCGGGCGCGGTGTACCTGCCCAACACGGGCTCCCTCGACAACCGCAGCGGCGCGGTCAGCGGCGCGCGGGCCGACCAGTCGAACATCACGCTGGACGGCGTGGATGCGAACGACCCCGAGTTCAACACGGCGTACGAGAGCGCGCTCCGGACGCCGCTCGACGCGCTGCAGGAGTTCCGCGTCACGACGAGCAACTACGGCGCGGACACCGGGCAGTCCTCGTCGGCGCAGGTGTCGCTCGTGACCAAGAGCGGCACCAACGTCAACCACGGGTCCGGCTACTGGGTGCTGCGGCGGACGGGGACGTCGGCGAACGAGTACTTCAACAAGCTCGCCGGCCTGCCCGTGCCGAAGCTGGACAAGAACATCTACGGCGGCTCGTTCGGCGGGCCGATCTTCAAGGACAAGCTGTTCTTCTTCACGAACTACGAGCGGCTGCGCGAGGACTCGCAGGCCGCGGTGTCGCGCGCGGTGCCGTCGGCCACGATGCGCGACGGCGTCATGGTCTACAAGTGCGCCAACGCCGCGCAGTGTCCCGGCGGGACCGTGCAGGGCTTCACCGACAGCCACGCGATCGCCCCCGGCTACTACGGCGCCTCGCCCAGCCAGTTGGCGGGCATCGACCCGCTCGGCATCGGGCCGAGCGTGCTGGCGTCGCAGTACTTCAAGCAGATGCCGCTGCCGAACGACCCGGGGCTCGACGGCTACAACCTGATGGCCTACCGCTTCACGGCGCCGTTCTCCAACACCTACAACACGACGCTGGCGCGCGTGGACTTCCGGCCGACCGGCAACCAGATGATCTTCGGGCGGTTCAACATCCAGCGCGACCTGGAGGAAGGCGTGCCGCAGTACCCCGACATGGGCCTTCCGCCCAACACCACGCGCAAGGGGCGCAACTGGGGCGTGGCCGGCGGGTGGGACACCGTGTTCGGGACCAACCTGGTCAACACGTTCCGCTACGGCTTCACCAAGCTGGTCAGCGACCAGATCGGGACGCTCACCGGACCCGTCAACTACTTCCGGTTCCTCAGCAACATCAACCCCGGCACGTCGAACAGCGGCCGGGAGACGCCCACGCACAACTTCGTCGACGACATGACGTGGTTGAAGGGCAGGCACTCGTTGAAGTTCGGCGCCAACCTCCGGTTCACGCGCGTGCCGAGCTACACCGACGCGAACTCGTACAGCTACGGGTACATCAACCCGTCGTGGGTCACCGCGGTCGGCCGCACCTACACGCCGGGCCGCACGAGCTGCTCCCTGCCGGGCTGCGCGGCGCTCCCGGCCGTGGCGAACGGCTGGAACTGGGCGGACCCCTGGATGGACATGCTGGCCATCGTGTCGGAGGCGACCGGCGTGTACAACTACGACCGGGACGGCAACCCGCTGCCCGACGGCACGCCGGCGACGCGGCGTTACGGGGCCGACAACTACGAGTTCTACTTCCAGGACAGCTGGCGCGTGACCGACAAGCTGACGGTCACTGGCGGCGTCCGCTACAGCCTCGCGTCGCCGCCCTGGGAGGTGAACGGCCTCCAGGTGGCGCCCACCGAGAACCTCGGCCTGCGGTTCGAGCAGCGGCGGCAGATGGCGCTCGACGGCATCCCCGAGAACACGCTGGCGCCGATCGAGTTCGGGCTGGCCGGCCCCGCCAACGGGAAGCCGGGCTACTACAACTGGGACAAGAACAACTTCTCGCCGCGCGTGTCGGCGGCGTGGACGCCCACGCCGCAGTGGGTCATCCGCGGCGGCTACTCGCTGGTCTACGACCGTCTGGGGCTGGCGCTGGCCCAGAACTTCGACTCGGTCGGGTCCTACGGCCTGGCGACGCAGCTCGACAGCCCGTACGGCGGGAACAACGAGGACAACCCGGACGTGCGGTTCCAGGGGATCGACGTGCTGCCGAACACGGTGCCGGCGGCCCCGCCCGGCGGCTTCCCGCAGACCCCGCCCGACAGCGCGGCGATCTACTCGGCCATCGACCCGACGATCACCACGCCGTACGCGCACACGTTCAACGTCGTGGTGGGCCGCGAGCTGACGACCAACTTCAGCCTCGAGGCGGCCTACATCGGCCGGCTGGGCCGGAACCTGCTGATGCGGCGCGACCTGCTGATGCCGCTCGACCTGGTGGACCAGAAGTCGGGCACCGACTACTACACGGCCGCCGGACAGCTCGTGCAGCAGCTCGAGCAGAACAACTTCGACGCCATGGGGGTGTCGCCGATCGCGTACTTCGAGAACCTGTTCCCGGACGCCGCCGGCGGGGGGATGACGGCCACGCAGGCCATGGCCGACTACTTCGCCTACTACTACCCCGACTTCACGTCGGCGCTGTTCGGCGCGGACCTGTACTGCGACCCCGCGTGCACGATCTACGGGCCGTCCACCTACTTCAACAAGCAGTTCGCGGCGCTCGCCGCGCAGAGCAGCATCGCCCGCTCGCAGTACAACGCGCTGCAGCTCTCGCTCCGCAAGCGCTACAGCGACGGCTACCAGTTCGACCTGAACTACACCTACGGCGTGTCGAAGGACCACGGCTCGGCGCTCGAACGCGGGTCGAGTTACACGGAGTACGGCGCCGGCGGGTACACGGGGTTCCTGATCAACTCGTGGAGCCCGGACCAGCAGTGGTCCTACTCGGACTACGACATCCGGCACTCGATGAACTTCAACTGGGTGGCGGACCTGCCGTTCGGGCGGGATCGCCGCTTCGGGTCCGGCCTGCCGGGCTGGCTGGACGCCGTCGTCGGCGGGTGGAACGTTTCGGGCCTGCTGCGGTGGACGAGCGGCCTGCCGTTCAACGTGATCAACGCGCGGTCGGCCTGGGCCACGAACTGGAACCTGCAGGGCAACGCCGAGCTGAAGGATCCGGGCAGGCTCCCGCCGACGGGCACGACCAAGGACGTGGTGAACGGTTATCCGAGCCCGTTCTCGATTGCGCCGCTCGACGCGCTCAGCTACTTCCGGTACGACTATCCGGGTGAGAGCGGGATCCGCAACCTGCTCCGCGGCGACGGCTACTTCAACATCGACATGAGCGTCGCCAAGTCGTGGAAGATGCCGTGGGGCGGCGACCACCGGTTCTGGGTCCGGTGGGACACGTTCAATGTCACCAACACGCCACGCTTCGACGTCGCCAACGTGACGATGTACCCGGACCGCACGTCGACGTTCGGGAGCTACAACGGCACCTACGCGACCTGCGACGGCAACGCGGGCCGCTGCATGCAGTTCTCCCTGCGCTACGAGTTCGACGACAACTAGTCGCCGCAGGCGAGGACGATCATCTGGGGGCGGCCGCCCGGTGGGCGGCCGCCCCTTCCGTTGTACGCGGGGATGACGGCGGCGGGGCCGGCGTCCGCTCGAGCTGGAAGGCCCTCGTCACCTGCGTGACCTGGCGTCCGCCGACCGACAGCCGCGCCCGCGCGACGTAGGCGCCCGGCGCGAGGCGCGCGGTGGACAGTCGGCCCTCGGCCGTGCGCTGGCTCGCCGACCGCGGCTGGATGCGCGCGTCGGCCCGTGCGATCGCCGGGCCGGAATCGGATGCGGCCACCTCGAGCTCGACGCGCGCGGCGTCGAGGGCCGACGGCGCGTCGCTCGCGAACTCCACATAGCCGATGAGCGTGTCGCCTCCGACGCGCCCGTCGATCGAGAACCTCGGCGCCGCACCGGGCCCGTCACCGTCGTCGGCCAGCACGAGATCCCCGACCCGCAGGGGGCCGGCGACGGAGACGCGGGCGTCGAACGCGTGCTCAACACTGCCGCGCCGCCCCTCCGAATCCACAGTCGCGAGCTTCAGCGTGTACGAGCCCGGATCCAGCACGAACGACGCCAGGTACTCGTGATGATCGCCGTGCCGCTCGGCCGCCGACGTGCCTTCGACCTCCGCGCCGACGACCTTGCCGGCGGCGTTCGCGAGCGAGAAGCCGCATGGGATGGGGCCGGCGGCCATCGAGCCCGCAATCGCGGCCGTAATGACGACGCGAAGCTGCCCCTCGTCACCCGGGAACGTGAACGTGACGACGCGCATGCGCAGAGCGGTCGCGAGCCTCGGTGCCCTGAGCAGCTCGGCCAGCACGTCGCGCACCGGACGCGGCGCCGATCCGCGCAGCCCGAGGAAGTGGCGCCGGCTCCGGATGTCGACGCCGGGGCGCCGGACGTGGACGTCGACGCGGTGCGGCCGGCCGTCGCCGTCGGCGGCCGTCGCCTCGAAGCTGAGCAGGTAGTACCCCGACAGCTCCCGGCGCAGTCGTTCGAAGGCGATCCCGCTGCCGGCCGCGACCGAGAACGCGTGCCCTCCCGCCTGTCCGGCGAGGAGCTCGAGGCCCGTCTGCAGCAGGACTCGGTCGTCGCGGTACGTCGGCGACACGAGGGCGGTGGAGGCGTCGTTTCGCGGGCTGTCGAGGCCGAGCGCATACAGCGTCACGTCCGCCCGGGCGGCGGCGTCCTGGATGGGCGCGAGTTCGGTCCGCTCCGCTGGATCGACGTACACCCTGCCGGACAGCAGCACCATGGTCTTCGGACCGCCGACCAGCTCGAGGCGCGCCAGCAGGTTGCGCAGGGCGGCCAGCGACGCCGACGCCTGCTGGCGCCACGTGAGGTAGATCAACCGAGCCTCGTCCAGGACGCCCATCCGGCACATCCACCCGGTCGCCCCGTTCGTGTTCAGATAGCAGTTCCGCTGGATGACGCTTTCGCGGACCCTCACGTTCTGCCGGTGGATGGCGAGCGCCTCGGTCAAGCTGATCTCGAAGTTCGTCGCGAGCGGCGTGGCCCCTCCGACGACCTTCTGCAGCGCCGTCTTCACCCGGTCGCGGTCTGCCGTGAACTCCACGTACCTCCCGCCCGGAATCACCGCCAGCGCCACGCGGTCGGCCGGACCGAGCCGGTCGATGAAGTCGCCTGTCTTCTCGAACAGCCAGCGGCCGTCGCCTGGCCGGATGCTCCCGCGATCGACGACGACGAGGACGAGCCGGCCGCCCACCGCGCCTTCGTTGGTGCTGTACGGAGGAGCCGAGGGTTCGGCCGCGACAGGAGAGGAGTGCGGCTCGGTGCCGAGCGGAATGAACGTGGCCGACACCAGACGTCTCGGCGATCCGTCCACGGTGACGGTGAAGTCCCCGGCGGTCAGGTCCTTGACCGGGCGTCCCTTCCCGTCGAGCGCGCTCACGTCCACGGCGACGACGTCGATGCCGCTCTTGAACGTAGGGAGCGGCTGCTGAGCGCTTTGGGCCGCCACCATGGCCGCAGCGAGGCACGAAACCACGAATCCGGTCGCTGGGAGCCTCATGACTATCCTGTCGCCCCGACGCGGCGCCGGCCGGCTCACTGCTTTCGCTGAACGGCCTTCATCCACTGGTCGATCAGGCCCGCGTCGGCGCCGCCCGCCGCGGCGTAGCCGTCGCGGTACCGACGCATCCGGGTGAGATCCTCGTCCAGCGTTCCCAGCGGCTGGCCGGACAGCCGCGCGTCGTAGACGATCCACGCGCCCAGCATCCAGCCCGGCGCGTCGTCGGCGTGCGCGGCGAGGTGCGGCTCGAGCGCCGCGATGGCCTCGGGGTGGCGCCGCGCCACGGCGTAGGCGACCGCCAGGCGCCGCGCGAACCCGTCGTCAGCCGGCCAGATCGACCGCGCCTCGGACAGGATGTCGACGGCCTGCGCGCCCTCGCCCTGCCGCAGCAGGGCGTCGCCGAGCAGGGAGAAGACGAACGGGGCTTCGGACTCGGTGACGAGGGAGGTCTGCCAGGCCGCGGCCGCGTCCTGGTCACGGCCGGCGGCGGCGTAGCAGGCGCCCAGGTAGAACGCCGCGGCGAAGAAGTCGTGCGACAGCTGCACCGTCCGGCGGAAGGTGCGCGCCGCGTCGTTGATCTCGCCGCGGGAGAGCTGGGACAGGCCGCGGAGGAAGACCACCGTGAGGTTGCCCTCGTCGGCGCCCGCCAGCGTGGCGTCGACCTGGTCGAAGCGGCCGTGGCGCGCCGCGTCGATCGCGGCGACCACGGGGCCCGAGAGCGAGGCGGCGGCGCTCGCCGGCAGGCGGTCGAGGAAGTAGCCCACCACGTCGCCGCCCAGGACGTCCCGGGGCGCGAAGCCCTCGACGCCGGCGATGCCGGCCGGGCCGTGGAGACGCGGCACGGTCCCGCCGGCCGGGCGGGCGCCGGCGCGCGTCGCCGTGATGTCCAGCGGGCGCTCGAGACGGAACGGACGCGTCACGCGCGCGACCGTCCGCCCGCCGACCTCGACGAGCGCCCGGGCCACGTAGTCGCCGGGCGGCAGCAGGTCGGTCGGCAGCCGCCCCTCGGCGACGCGGCGCCAGACGGTCGGCGACTCGACGTGCGTGCCGGCATGGGCGACGGCCTCGCCGTCCTCCGTCGCCGCGATTTCGAGCTCGACCTTCGCCCGGTCCAGCAGGCTCGTCACCTCGCTCGTCAGCTCCACGTAGCCGATCACCGAGTCGCTGCGCATGCGCGTGTCGATCGAGGGCCGGACGTCGGCGCCGGGGCCGGCTGGCGAGTCGGCGAGAATCAGCGCGCCGGCGCGGAGCTGCCCGGCCGGCGTGAGGGCCGCGGTGAAGTGGCGCTCGACGCTGCCCCGGTGGCCGAGGTCGTCGACGGCGGCGATCTTGAGCGTGTCCATCGCCCGGGTCCAGCGTGAACGTGCCCATGTACTCGTAGTGGCCGCCGACCGGCGCGGCCGAGGCCTGCGGGCCGCTCACCTCCGCGCCGACGACCTTCCCGCGTGCGTCGGTGAGGGAGAAGCCGCAGGGCAGGGCGCCGGCGGCCACCGCGTTGTCGATCGCGGCGGCGATCAGGAGCCGCACGTGCCCCTCCTGGCCGGGTTGCGTGAAGGTGGCCACGCGCATCGGCAGCTCGGTCGCCAGGAGCGGCGTGCGCAGGATCTCGGCGAGCACGTCGCCGGTCGGGCGCGCGCCGGTGTCGCGTCCGGCGAGGAAATGCCGCCTGGCGCGCACCTCCACGCCCGGCCGCCGCACGTCCACGTCGATCCGGTGGACGCCGCCGTCCTTGTCGCCCGCTTCCGGCTCGAAGCCGAGCAGGTAGTAGCCGGAGATCTCGCGCGAGATGCGGTCGAAGGCCTCGCGCGCGCCGGTCACGACGGCGAACAGCCGCCCGCGGGCGGCGCCCACGAGCATCTCGAGCCCCTGACGCCGCAGCAGACGGTCGTCGTTGAAGGTCGGCGACACGTCGCTCACCGACGCGTCCACGTGCTGCCGGTCGAGGCCGACGGCGTAGATCGTGGTGTCGGCCGCCGCCGCGGCGCCGGCGACCTGCTGCACCTCGCTCGGCTCCCGCACGTCCACGAACAGGCCCTCCGAGAGCAGCACCAGTGTCTTCGGGCCGTTCATGAGCGCGAGCCGGGCGAGCAGGTTGCGCAGCGCCGTGAGCGACGCGCTGGTGCGCTGGCGCGCGTTGGCGTAGGCGAGCTGCGCGTCGGCCTTCACCTCCATCTCGCAGCGGCGCAGCATCATGTTGGTCGTCTCGGCCGCCGAGCCCCGCGCGCCGCTGGCCGTGTCGCGCTCCTGAAGGGGCGTCATCATGGCCGTCGTCCGGCACTCGCGCGCGACGACGCCGTTCAGGGTTCGGAGATCCTGGTGCGCGATGGCCATCACCTCGGACAGGCCGAGCGTA
Source organism: uncultured Acidobacteriota bacterium (assembly GCA_963812185.1). Taxonomy (GTDB): domain Bacteria; phylum Acidobacteriota; class Vicinamibacteria; order Vicinamibacterales; family JAHECP01; genus JAHECP01. The sequence continues at coordinate 1,254,784 of CAWEUE010000003.1, read as the reverse complement.
TGGCTTGAGAACGTCGGCGTCACGGCTCCGAGCATGGTCTCGATTCGCCGCTGCACCGTCCGGTGGTCGGCCGTGAAGTCGATGTACGCGCCCGACTCGGGGATGGCCGCGAGCGCCACGCGGTCGGTCGGCTGCAGCCGGTCGATGAACTGGCTGGCGGCCTCCATCAGCGGCCGGCCCTCGCCCCGGCGGATGTTGCCGCGGTCCACGACGAAGACGATCAGCCGGCCGCCGACGGCGTTCTCGTTGGTGCTGTAGTGGGTGACCGCCACGCCGGCGGGGCGCATCCGGGTGCCGAGCGGCACGAACTGCGCCGAGAGAAGGCGCCGCGACGTCCCGTCCACGCGCACCGTGAAGTCGTCGCGCGTGAGGTCGCGCACCGGGCGTCCCGTCTTGTCGAGCACCGACACGTCCACGGCCACGATCTCGACCTTCGATCGGAAGACCGGAGTCTGCGGCTCCTGGGCGCGGATTCCGGCCGCGCCCGCCATCAACACCGCCAGCAACGCGGTAGCGACTTTCATGTTGCTTCTTGACCTCCTGTCACGACTACGCTGGAGTTTCCTCGAGTTGCCCACGGCCCGCCACTCGTAGCGCAGGCCTTCAGCCCTGCGCTGTACTGGCCGCGCAGGCCTGAAGGCCTGCGCTACGCTCGATTACTGCTCGATGCGCCGCCGGTAGCCCTGCCGCGCGCGGACGTGGTAGCCGGGGCCGTCGACCTCCACGCGGATGCTGCGCCAGCGGTCGTCCTCCACGGGGACTTTCGGCTGGTAGCTGAGCAGGTACTGGTTCGACAGGTCCTCGACGATGTTGTCGAAGAGCGGCGCCAGGCTGTCGGCGTTCGCCTCGAAGAACGCGCGGCCGCCGCTGATCGCGGCGAGGCGCGTGAGCAGCGCCTGCAGCTCGGTGTCCTGGGCGGCGCGGCCCTGGCCGATCATGTAGAGCGTGGCGTCGCTCGATTCCACGCGCCGCACGACCGACGCCTCGGTCGCGTGGCTCACCTTGTCGTCGCCGTCGGTGAAGACGACCAGCGCCCGGCGTCCCGGCCGCTGGCCGAGGATCTCGATCCCGTAGGTCATCGCGTCGTAGAGCGCCGTGCTGCCCCAGGCGGCCAGCCGGTCCACGGCGCGCGCGCGGCGCGCGGGGTCGGTCCCGCGGCGGGCCAGCGTGAACAGGTTCTCGTTGAAGGCGAGCAGGGTGACCTCGTGGCCGGGCGGCAGCGCCAGCAGGAAGTTCCGCACGGCCTCCTTCACCTGGGGCACCACGGGCGTCATGCTGCCGCTGATGTCGATGGCCGCGGTCAGCTCCAGCGGCACGTCCTCCGCCGCGAAGTGGGAGATGGTCTGGGGCACGCCGTCCTCGTACACGTGGAACGCCGCACGCGGCAGCCGCTTCACGAACCGTCCCTCGTCGTCGGTCACGACCGTGATGACCTGCACGGCGTCCACGTCGACGATCTCGGCGAGATCGAGCGCCCGCGTCCGGACGCTGTCCTCGACGCGGCGGTCGCCGAGCTCGGCGACGACGCGCATCACGTGCGCGTCGATGCGGCGGCCGGCGTCCCACTCGCACGCGAGCGGCGCGGCCGTGAGCCGGCAGACGACGCGGCCGTCGACCCAGAAGGTCACCTCCGTCACGTCGTCGAGCGCGGCGAGCGGCGTGAGCGCCGCCCGCAGCGTGACCGGCCCCGACACGTAGTCGCCGTCCGACGGCGAGACGAGGCGGATGGAGACGCCGTCCCGCGCGTCCTGCGCGGCGCGAGGGGACACGCCGGCCGCCAGGGCGGCCAGGCCGCCCGCCAGCGCGACGACACGAGCGATCACGCGTGCGTCGGTCATGGCCGTTGCAATCCGCGGCGCAAGCCCGCATCGTCACTGACTGCCGCGGCCCGCAAGGGGCCGTAGGCCTCGCTCGCCGCGATGTAATCGTCCACGCGCGCGCGCGGCAGGCGCGCGGCCCAGGTCCAGAGCGCCCGGAGATCGTCAGGGTGCAGCGGCTGCGTGCCCTCGACGAAGTCCTGGGTGGCCGCGCCGAGGATCGCCGGCAGCAGCGCGGCCGGCAGGCGGCGGGCCGCCAGACCGTCGACCAGCACGAGCGCCAGATCGGTCAGCTCGCGCGGGCACGCCGGCGCGCCCTTCGGGCAGGCCTCGGCGGGGACGGTGGCCACGTCGAACGGCAGCGGCCGCGCGGCGCCGAGGCGCACCAGCTCGCTCGGCGCGAGCCGCGACGTCATGTCCGTGTCGCCGTGCGCGAGCGCCCAGGCCAGGCCCTGCACGCGCCGCGCGTCCAGCCCGAGCGCGTCCGACAGCGTCTCGGCCGCGCCGGGGCCGTCGGCGGCAAGCTGCTCCGCGCGGGCGCGGCCGGCGCCGAGCGCCTCGGCGACGACATCGCGGTCGGCGTCGTCGAAGTCGCGCCACCGCGCGCGCGCCGCGTCGATGACGAACCGGCGCCGAAGGGTCGCGTCGATCCGCGGCGGCATGGGGATCACGTCGACGTCGAGCCGCCGCAGGGCGAGCGCGGCGAGCGCCGCGTCGAGGCCGAGGATCGCGCCCTCGACGTGCCAGCCGCGGTCGCCCGCCACGACCTCGACCGGCATGCGCCAGGCCGGCTCGGCGCGGTCGCCGGCGTCCGGCGCCGCGAACAGGTGCCGCCGATCCACGCGGCCCCCGAGGCGGGCCGGACCGTCGGGGTCGCCGAGGTACGGCAGGTAGGTCAGCGCCACGAGGACGTCGGCCAGCTCCGCCCGCCGCGCGAGGAGGACGTCGCGCGTCGCGCCGGCGCCGGCCCGGCGACCGACGCCGTACCCGGACAGCGCCTGCTCCAGCGTCGGCGGCCCCTGGCGCCGCCTGAGGACGACGAGGCGCGCCATCTCCCCGGCCGGCGCGTCGACACGGAAGCGCCGGCCCGCCCACTCCAGGACGGGCGCGGCGCCGGACCCGGCGCGGACGCCCGCGAGCGCGCGCAGCACGACGGGCTCGACGCCCGACGCCGCGTCGGCGCCCGTCGACGCGGCCAGGGCGGGCAGCAGATCGTCCGAGAGCCAGCGGGCGATGCGCGCGTCGTACTGGTCGTCCCGCGCGTCGAGCCGCAGCAGCGAGCCGGCCAGCCGCGCGGCCTCGGGGCCCCCGAGGGCGCCCGACCAGGCGCCGCGATCGATCAGCGCGACCGACGCCTGGAACAGCGCCAGGTCGGCCGGGTCGCCGCGGCGGGTGAGTGCCGCGGCGACCGACGCCGCGTGCGCGTAGACCGACGGCTGCGCGAGGCCCATGCGCTCGAGCGCCAGCATCAGTGCGGGGTACTTCGCGTAGCCGGCGATGGCCGCGCAAAGCGAGGCGTCCGCCTCAGCGCCGGCGAACACGCGCTGCGCGAACCGCACCTGGGCGGCCCGCGCGGGCGCTCCCTTCGGGCCCGCCGCCAGCACGGCGTCGAGGAGCCAGACGGCGTCGGCCGTGTCCGGCGCCGACGCCGAGGTGTCCGGCGTGGCGGCGTCACCGCGGAACGCCGCCTCCCACAGCGCCCGCGACGCCGGGGGCGCGAGCCGTCCGCCGGCGGTGACGCGGAACGCGGCCAGCAGCGACGCCGGATCCAGTGGCGGGCGGTAGAACGGGTACTGCGCGGCGTCCCACTCGGGGCTCACGCGCCGGAACACCTCGTAGAGAGGCCTCAAGCCCGCGGCGGGCGCCGCCCGGTCGGACGGCTCGGCGAGGGCGAACCGCAGGTGCGGCGGGTCGAGCCGGGTGAGCGCGTCGAGGAAGTAGGCGACCCGCCCGCGATCGCGATCGAGCAGCGCCTCGACGAAGCGCGGCGCGTCCGACGGCGGCGCGCCGGCCAGCGCCGCCCATGCCTCCGGCGGGCCCGGCACGCGCACGCCGTCGTCCCGGATCGCGAGGCTGCGCCCGAAGGCCGCGAGCACGGACGCGCGCCGCTCGTCGATCTGCGCGAGCAGATCCGGCATCCGCTCGAGCGCGGCGAGCGTCCCGGCGTCGACGAGCCCGAGGCCCACGTAGAGCAGCGACGCGCGCCGGTCCGCCAGGATCGCGCCGGCGAGCGCCGCCGGCGCGGCGCGCCGGCCGAGGATGGTGCGCGCCCAGGTCTGCGGCGCGAGCGGCAGGGGCACGGGCGTGCGCGCGGACGCGTCGCCGGCCGCGGGCGATCGCAGCAGGCGCAGCAGGGCGGCGGCCCGGCCGCGCGCGAAGGCCCCGGCGTCGAGCGGCCGCTCGTGGAGGACGCGGACGAGATTGAAGAGGAGATCCTCGGGGGCGGACGGCGCGGGGAAATCGACGGCCTCGCACAGGCGCTCGGCGGGCGCCGGCAGCAGAAGGGTGTGCCAGGCGCCCGGCCCGGGCGGAGGCGCCGCGGACCTTCGCGCGGCCGGGCCGGCGGCCGCGGCGTGGGCCGCGAGGATCGCGACGGCGAACGCAGCGAGTCGTGTCGGGGGCTTCATCGTTCCACGAGATCGACGACGCCGGCGCGGCTGTTCCGCCTCATTATGACGCGACGGGCTCCCGCGTGGGGACGGTTCGTGACGCGCGGGCTTGGCGTTAGAATTCGCACCATGGGCGCTCCAGACGATCGCCGCCCGCCGGCCGACGAACGTCCCCGCGTGAAACGGCGGCACGGCCGCGCCTGGGCCGCGATCGGCGCGCTGCTGCTGGCAGGGGCGGTCGCCCTGGTCGGCTACGCGGTGATGACCGGGCTCTGGAGCGGGCCGGGCGCGCGGCGCGAGGCGCCGGCGGCGCGCGCGCCCGCCGCGCCGCCGCGCACCGAGCCGCCCGCGCCGCGGCGGCTGAAGCTGCCGCCCGCCGCCGACGAGCTCGAGCGCCGCCGGCTCGACGCGCGCGCCACGTACGCCTTCGGCGCGTTCACCGACTGGGTGGCGGGGCGGCAGGACCTGACGTCCGTGCAGGGCGCCCAGGTGATGTTGCGGCACTACCGGACGCTCGCCGAGATGATGTCGTGGCTCGAGGACCGCGTGTCCGCCGCCAGCGCCGACCACCCGATTCCGATGACGGCCGAGGGCGGCGCCCAGGCCGGCGGCGCGTGGGGCGAGCAGGGGCAGGTCGTCTTCCGCGACCGCGACGGTCTCCGCCGCTCCGCCTGGAAGGATCTGCCGCCGCGCCTCGTGCTCGCGCTCTACGAAGCGGCCAACCGCGCCGACGGCCCCCGCGGTCCCGTCCTTCTGCAACGCCGCGCCTGGGCGCGGGCGTTCGCGGAAGAGTACGGGCTCACTTCACCAACGGTTCCCAGAACCTGATCACCTTCCACGCCTCCCACCAGTCGATCCGGCGTTCCACCTCGACGTGCGTGATGAGCGGTGTGACGAGCGCGTGCACCTCGGTATGGGGCCGCAGGTGCCCGGCGAGCAGGGTGGTCTCGATCGGCGGGATGACCGTGTCGTCGGCGCCGTGGAGCAGGTAGACGGGACAGTCGGGCGCCGGCGACCGGTCAGGCGAGAGCGCGGGGTCGCTGCCCCGCTCGAGCGCGTAGGGGAGCAGCTTGGGGCCCGCGGTCTCGACGTCGCGGTTGTTGACGGCGCGCATCCACCAGGCGGCCGGCTCGGGCAGGGCCGCGCCGAGCCGGCGGGCCCTGGCGAACTCGGGGCGCGCCGCCGCCTGGTCCACCATGTCCAGCTCCGACGCGTCCATGAACGTGAGGATGGCGCGGCGGAGGGGCTCGACCTGATCGGCGGGCACGAGCCGGTCCAGCACGCCGAGCAGCACGACCGCCGTGCCGTAGTCGTGGGGCCGCTCGCGGCGGCCGTCCGGCAGCTCGCCCGTGCAGAGGAACCGCAGCACGCGCGGCAGGTCGCCGTAGCCCCCGAACGAAACGACGAAGGCCAGACGTCCGCGGAGGTCTGGCCGGCCCGCGGCCACCACGGCCAGCCCGCCCGCGAAGCTCACGCCGACCACGCCGGGACGCGGTCCCGACCCGGCGCGGTCCGCGAGCCAGCGGGCGGCGTCCTCGAGCCGGTCGGTGTCGTCGGGCGAGATGACGAAGCGCATGAGGCCGGGCAGGGCGGCCGTCACGGCGGTGAGGCCCCCGCCCGCCAGCTCGCGCGCGAACGCGTCGAGCCGCGGGTCGGCGAGGCCGGTCGGGTTGATGCCCGGCACGACCAGCACCGTGCGCCGGCCGCCGCCGCGCGGCCGGTACTCCCGCGCCGTCAGCGAGCCGCCACGCGTCGGAATCGCGAGGTCCGAAACGTCGAACGCGCGCCCGTCCACCAGCCCCGCGAGCCGCCCCGGCCAGCCGCCGACGCCCGCCGTGCGCACGACGAGCGCGGCCGCGCGCACGTAGGGCGGGCCGGCCACCACCGCCACGCCAGCCGCGGCGGCGAGAACGAGCATGGCGACGTGCCGCTTCCGGATCCGGCGCATTGAGGAGATAATACGCGGTTGTCATGACGAAAGGACGCCTGGTCATCGCCATCGACGGCCCGTCCGGCGCCGGGAAGGGCACCGTGGCGCGCGAGGTGGCCCTCCGCCTGCGCTACCGGCACGTGGACACCGGCGCGATGTACCGCGCCGTGGGCTGGAAGGCGCTGCACGAGGGCCTCGACCTGGACGACGAGCGCGTCGTGTCGGCGCTCGCGGCCCGCGCGACCTTCGACCTGGAGGGCGGCCGGGTCCTGATCGACGGCCACGACGTCTCGCACGCCATCCGCACCCCCGAGATGGACCGCGCCGCCACGCGCGTCGCCCGGCTGCCGGGCGTGCGCGAGGTGCTCGTCCGCCGTCAGCGCGAGCTGGGCGAGCAGGGCGGCGTCGTGATGGAGGGGCGCGACATCGGCACGGTGGTCTTTCCCCACGCCGACGTGAAGATCTACCTCGACGCGGAGCCCGACGAGCGCGCGCGGCGCCGCGCGTCGGACCCGGCCCACACCGACGGCGGCGGCGTCGCCGAGGTGGCGAGCGCGCTGGCGGCGCGCGACCAGCTCGATCGCACGCGCGCCGCGTCACCGCTGAAGGTGGCCGAGGACGCCGTGCGGATCGACACCACGGGCGTCGGCGTCGCGGACGTCGTGGCGAAGGTGATGCAGGTGGTGGAAGAACGGTCAGCGGTCAGGGGGCAGGGGGCGGAATAGCGGTCAGCGGCCAGCGGTCAGGGGGCAGGGGGCAGCGTGACAGTTCCTTCTGACCGCCGACCCCTGACCCCTGACCGCTTACTTACGTTCGCGGTAGTCCTCGGCCGACGCCGGATCGAACTCCCAGCGGTGCCGATCGCGCTCGGCTTCCTTGTCGCCGAGCCGCAGCTCCTCGGCGTCGTCGTAGTGGATGCCCAGCGCGCGCGCGTTTTCGTCCACGCCGGCCTGGTCGGGCGTCGGGTTGTCCCCGCCCGGCGCCTCGTCGCCCGTCGAGTAGGCGTGCTCCCAGTCCCCGTCGATGTCGCCGCCGGTCAGGCCCGGGCCGGTTTCGGTGTGCTCGAGCAGCTTCACCACCAGCTCGTCCTGGCCCGTGAGCGCCGCGCCGACGTAGCGCTCGGCGTCGGCGATGGCCACCGCCGACGGCGGCTCCGGCTCTTCGGTCAGTCGGCGGCGTTCCCGGTTCAGCGAGGGGGGCACGCGCGGGCGTGCCGGGGCGGTCCGGCGCGGTCGCGCCGGCGACGTCTTGCGGGCGGCCTTCGGCGCGGCCTGGCGCGGGGCCTTCGGCGGGGGCGCCGCGCGCCGTGTGCGGGCCCTCCGTCTCTTGGGCTTGGGCGTCTTTCGGGCCTTTGACCGAGGTTTCGGTTTGGCCGCGGGCTTTCGTTTGGGGGCCGTCTTCTTGCGGGCCGCGGGGCGCCGCCGGATTGTGGGGCGTTTGCGGCGCAGCGGCGCGATCTTCGGGCCGGGCTTGCGGCGTGCGGTGGTGCGGTGGCGGCTGGGCTTCCTGGCCATGGGGCGTCCTTTCCCGGGTCCCGCAAGCTGCCTTGACCAGCTGTCGATAAGTGACGTATAATCTAGTGCTTATCGGCTTTCGCCGACAGGCAACCTTCAGCCCGCCGGAGCTGTGATCCAGGCAAACGCCAGACTGAGGAGGACCCGCACGACATGTCGAAAGTAGAAGACGTTCCCAACACGCAAATCCATCAAGGAGGTGACGCTGCGAGCGCTGGCCGCATGTCTGGGTTCCCCCACGACGATGACCAGATCGACCCCCAGGAATATGCCCGCTTGCTGGACCTCTACGATAGCAGCTTCCGCAACATCGCGGAAGGCGAGGTCGTCAAGGGCACGGTCCTGAAGGTGTCGGACACCGAGGTCGTGGTCGATGTCGGCTACAAGTCCGAGGGCCTGATTTCGGTCCACGAGTTCGTGGACGAGAACGGGCAGGTGACCGTCCATCCCGGCGACCTCGTCGATGTGCTGCTCGAGCGCACCGAGGACCGGGACGGCTACGTCGTCCTCTCGCGCGAAAAAGCCGAGAAGATGAAGATCTGGGACGAGGTCGAGAAGGCCTACGCCGATCGGAAGGTGGTCATCGGCCGGGTGATCGAGCGGATCAAGGGCGGGCTGGCGGTGGACATCGGCGTCCGGGCGTTCCTGCCGGGCTCGCAGATCGACGTCCGCCCGGTCCGGAACCTGGACGCGCTTCGGGGGCAGGAGCTCCGGATGCGCGTCATCAAGGTGAACAAGAAGCGCGGCAACATCGTGCTGTCGCGCAAGGTGCTCCTCGAGGAGGAGAACGCCGAGAAGAAGAAGCAGACACTCGACTCGCTGGCCGAGGGCAAGGTGCTGCGCGGCGTGGTGAAGAACATCACCGACTACGGCGCGTTCATCGACCTGGGCGGCATCGACGGGCTGCTGCACATCACGGACATGTCGTGGGGCCGGGTGTCGCACCCCTCGGAGCTCTTCAAGGTGAACGACGAGGCCGACGTGATCGTGCTCAAGTACGATCCGGCGACCGAGCGCGTCTCGCTCGGCCACAAGCAGCTCATGCAGGACCCGTGGAACGACGTGGCCGATCGGTATCCGGTCGGCGCGCGGGTGCGGGGCAAGGTGGTCAGCCTGACCGACTACGGCGCCTTCATCGAGCTCGAGCCGGGCGTCGAGGGCCTGATCCACGTGTCCGAGATGTCGTGGAGCAAGCGCGTCAAGCACCCGTCGAAGATCCTGAACCAGGGCGACATGGTCGAGGCGATGGTGCTCGGCGTGGACGCCGGGGCGCGGCGGATCTCGCTCGGCCTCAAGCAGGTCGAGGCGAACCCGTGGCTGGAGCTGGCCGACAAGTACCCGGTCGGCTCGACGATCACCGGCAAGGTGCGCAACCTCACCGAGTTCGGCGCGTTCGTCGAGGTCGAGGAGGGCATCGACGGGCTGATCCACATCTCCGACATGTCGTGGAGCAAGCGGCTCAAGCATCCCTCGGAGATGCTGAAGAAGGGCGACACGGTCGAGGCGATGGTGCTCAACATCGACGCCGACAACCAGCGCCTGTCGCTCGGCCTCAAGCAGCTCCAGACCGACATCTGGGACGAGTTCTTCTCCCAGCACCACGTCGGCGACACGATCGAGGGCAAGGTGGTGCGGCTGACCAACTTCGGCGCGTTCGTGGAGCTCGCCGAGGGCATCGAGGGCCTGATTCACGTGTCGGAGTTCGACGAGCAGGCGGGCGGCGAGAAGCTCGAGCTCAAGGTCGACGAGAGCTACCAGATGAAGATCATCAAGCTCATCCCGGCCGAGCGGAAGATCGGGCTCAGCATTCGCGCGCTCCGGTCGGACGACTACCGCGCGGACTGGGAGGCCTACACGGAGACGACGGGCCGTCCCGAGGCGACACTGGGCGATCACTTCAAGTTCAACCAGTAGCGCGCCCGCGCACGACGACACGCGCGGCACGGAGCCCGGGCGGCGGCCCGCCCGGCTCCGCGCCCGCCAGCGTCGGTGAGTACCTGGCGGATGACAGGGGGCAGCATGACGAAGGCGGAGCTCGTCGAAGAGGTTTCACGGGTGTCTGACCTCACGAAGAAGCACTCCGAGGTCATCGTCGACACGGTGTTCAAGAGCATCATCGACGCGCTGCACAAGGGCGAGAAGATCGAGCTCCGGGGCTTCGGCAGCTTCCGGCTGCGGCGCCGGGAGCCGCGGAAGGGCCGCAACCCGAAGACGGGCGACCGGGTCGACGTCCCGCCGAAGAAGGTCCCGTACTTCAAGCCGGGCAAGGAACTGAAGGAGCTCATCAACCGCGAAGGTCTGACCGGCGACGAGCCGCCGTCGGCGCCCGCCGCGCCGCCGGCCACCGAACCCGGCGCCCCGCAGTTCTGACGCGCCAGGCCCGGCGCGCGCCGGGCCCGGACGTCCTGGACATCCTGGTGGAACGCCTCTGGTCCCCCTGGAGACTGGCCTACGTGACGGCGAGCGACAAGGAAGAGACGTGCGCGTTCTGCGCGGCGCGCGACGCGCTCGATGACCCTGCCTCGCTCGTGGTCCTGCGCGGCACGACGTGCTTCGTGCTGCTCAACCTCTATCCCTACAACAACGGCCACCTGATGGTGGTGCCCAACCGGCACATCGCGGACCTCAAGTCGGCCGGGCCCGCGGAGCTGAACGAGATGATGCAGCTCACGCGGCTCTCCGAGCTGGTGGTGACCGAGGCCTACCGGCCGCACGGCATCAACGTGGGCATCAACCTGGGGCGCCCCGCCGGCGCGGGCATCCTCCACCACCTGCACATGCACCTCGTGCCGCGCTGGAACGGCGACACGAACTTCATGACGGTGGTGGGCGAGACGCGCGTGCTGCCCGAGGATCTCTTGGAGTCGGCGGCGCGCCTGCGGCCCCTGTTCGCGCGCGCGCGGAAGGAGCAGGCCTGACGGCATGGACCTCGACCTGAGCCCGCGGGCGCGGACCTTCCTCGACGGCGTGGAGCGCTTCGCGCGCGAGCGCGTGGCGCCGGCCGCGGCGTCGATCGACGAGCGCGCCGCGTTTCCGCGCGATCTGGTGGCCGAGGCGGCGTCGCTCGGCCTGCTGGGCGTGACGATCCCCGAGGCGTACGGCGGTGCCGGCCACGACTACGTCACCTACGCGCTGGCGATCGAGGCCGTCGCGCGCGCGAGCGCCACGGTGGCCGTGATCCTGGTGGCCCACAACTCGCTCGTGGCCGAGCCGATCCTCCAGTTCGGCAGCGACGCCCAGAAGGACGCGTGGCTGCAGCCGCTGGCGGCCGGCGCCTTCATCGGCGCGTTCGCCCTGACCGAGGAGACCGCGGGCTCGGACGCGGCGCACCTGCAGACGGTGGCGCGGCTCGACGCGACCGGCTACGTGCTCAACGGCCGGAAGGTGTGGGTGTCGAACGGCGAGGTGGCCGACGTCGTGCTCGTGCTGGCCGCGACGCAGCCCGTGTCCGACGGGCGCGCGGTGGGCGCGTTCCTGGTGCCGCGCGACGCGCCCGGCGTCGCGCGCGGGCCGGTCGTCGACTCGCTCGGCGTGCGGGGACTGGGCTGCGTCGACCTGACGCTCGCCGACGTGCGCGTGGACGCCGACGGCGTCGTGGGCGGGCCGGGCCAGGGCCTGCACGTCGCGATGTGGGCGCTCGAGGGCTGCCGGATCGCGATCGCCGCCCAGGCGCTCGGCCTCGGCGGCGCGGCGCTGGACGAGGCGCTGGCGCACGCGAAGTCGCGCGAGCAGTTCGGCCAGCCCATCGCCAACTTCCAGGCCATCCAGTTCATGGTGGCCGACATCGCCACCGAGATCGAGGCGGCCCGGATGCTCACGCTCAAGGCCGCCGACGCCAAGACCCGCCAGCCGCGCGTGCTGCTCGAGGCGTCGATGGCCAAGCTGCACGCCTCGGAGGCCGCGCACCACGCCGCCGACAAGGCGCTGCAGGTGCTCGGCGCCGCCGGCTACCGCCGCGGCGCCACGGCCGAGCGCCTCTTCCGCGACGCCCGCGTCACCGAGATCTATCCCGGCACGTCCGAGGTCCAGCGGATGGTGATCGCGGAGACGATTCTGGGGCGGCGGTAGCCTGACAGCGGTCAGGGGTCAGAGGGCAGGAGGCAGGTAGAGCCTGTCATGCTGTCACCCCGTGACGAGACGCTCTTCCTGACCGCTGACGGCTGACCGCCGACCCCTAGCTCCCGGCTACCCGCCGCAGCCGCTCGGCCGCGCGCGTCAGCGTTTCGTCCTTCTTCGCGAAACAGAACCGGAGCACCGGCGGCGCCTCGCTGGCGTAGAGGAACGCCGAGGTGGGGATCGACGCGACGCCGTGCGCCGTCAGCAGGTGCATGGCGGCGTCCACGTCCCGGCCGAGGCCCAGCGCCGAGTAGTCGAGAATCTGGAAGTAGGTCCCGCGGCAGGGCCGCCCGCGGAACGGCGAGCCTTCGAGGAGGGCCAGGAAGCGGTCGCGCTTGGCCTGGTAGAAGCGCGTCACCTCGCCGAAGTCCACCCCGCGATCCAGGAACTCCCCGTAGGCGATCTGCACGGGCGTGTTCACGGCGAAGGTCACGAACTGGTGCACCCGCTGGATCTCGGCCGTGATGGCCGCCGGCGCCGCGACGTAGCCGACCTTCCAGCCGGTCGTGTGGAAGCTCTTGCCGAACGAGCTGATGACGGCGCTGCGCGCGGCGAGCGCCGCGACGCGCGCCACGCTCTCGTGGCGGCGTCCGTCGAACACCAGGTGCTCGTACACCTCGTCGGCGAGCACGACGACGCGCGAGCCGTCGAGCAGGGCGGCGAGCCGATCGAGGTCCGAGGCGTCGAGCACGGCGCCGGTCGGGTTGTGCGGCGAGTTCAGCAGCAGCAGCCGCGTCTTCGGTGTGAGCGCGCGCGCCACCTCGTCCCAGTCGATCGCGTAGTCGGGATGCCGCAGCGTGACGAAGACCGGCACCCCGCCGGCGAGCTGCACGGCGGGCACGTAGGAGTCATAGCACGGCTCGACGATCACGACCTCGTCGCCGGGATGCACGAGCGCCGTAATCGCGGAAAAGAGCGCCTCGGTGGCGCCCGCCGTGACCGTGATCTCGGTGTCGGGGTCGTAGCGCGCGCCGTACAGCGTCTCGATTGTCCGCGCGAGCGCCTGCCGCAGCGACGGCACGCCGGCCATGGGCGCGTACTGGTTCCGGCCGCGGCCGAAGCACTCGCGCACGAGCGCCACCAGCTCGGGCGCGCAGTCGAAGTCGGGGAAGCCCTGCGACAGGTTGATGGCGCCGTGCTCGTTGGCGAGCCGCGTCATCACCGAGAAGATGCTGGCGCCGGTGCCGGGCAGGCGCGACTCGAGGCGGACCGGAGTGTCCATGAGACGCCGATCATAGCGCAGCGACACCCCGCCAGGCGCCGAGAGGTGGGGGCGACCCGCCGGGTCGCCCCTACCCGAGCATCTGCTTGGCGATCGTCTGCAGCTGCAGGTTGGAGGTGCCCTCGTAGATCTGGCCGATCTTGGCGTCGCGGTACAGCTTCTCGACCGGGTAGTCCTTCACGAAGCCGTAGCCGCCGAACAGGTTGATCGCCAGCGAGCTGACCCGCTCGGCCACCTCCGACGAGAAGATCTTGCAGATGGCCGCCTCGGTCAGGAACGGCCGTTTCGCGTCGCGCAGCCGCGCGGCGTTGTAGACGGCGAGCCGGGCCACCTCGACGTCCACGGCGGCGCGCGCGAGCTGGAACTGCACGCCCTGGAAGCCGGCGATCGTCCTGCCGAACTGCTTCCGCTCCTTCGTGTACTTGACGGCGTGCTCGAGCGCGCCCCTGGCCAGGCCGATCATCTGCGCGCCGATGCCGATGCGCCCTTCGTTCAGCGTCTCGATGGCGACCTTGTAGCCCTTGCCGACCTCGCCGAGCACGTTGGCGCGCGGCACCCGGCAGCCGTCGAGCAGCAGCTCGCAGGTGCTGCTGGCCCGGATGCCGAGCTTGTCCTCCTTCTGGCCCACGGCGAAGCCCTCGAAGCCGCGCTCCACGATGAACGCGGTGATGCCGCGGTAGCCGGCCTCGGGGTTCACGGTGGCGAAGACGAGGAAGATGTCGGCCTCGTTGGCGTTCGTGATCCACAGCTTGCGGCCGTCCAGCACGAAGTGGTCGCCCTTGTCCACGGCGCGGGTGGCCAGCGCGAAGGCGTCGGAGCCCGAGCCCGCCTCCGACAGCGCGTAGGCGCCCACGGTGCGGGCGGCCAGCTTCGGCAGGTAGCGGCCCTTCTGCTCGTCGGTGGCCCAGCGCAGGAGCGCGTTGACGACGAGCGTGTTCTGCACGTCCACCAGCACGCCAATCGACGGGTCCACGCGCGAGAACTCCTCGACGGCGAGCACGGCGTGGAAGAACCGGCCGCCGCCGCCGCCGTGCGCCTCGGGAACCTCGATGCCCATCACGCCGAGGTCGAAGAGCTCGTCGATGAGCTCGCGCGGGATCTTGGCGTGCTCGTCCATCTCACGGACGTGCGGGCGGATGCGCTCGTCGGCGAACTGCTTCACCGAGTCGCGGAGGAGCGTTTCGTCTTCGGTCAGGGCGGTGAGCGGCTGGATGAGCTCGGCGTAGGCTTCGGTCACGGGAGTCCCCTGTTCGGAAACGGCGGGGCGGCCTTCGGGGCGCGCCGGTCGGCGCTCGAGGCGGCCCGGCTCGGAACCCCGAAATGTTATCATTAGTTCAGCCAGCGTTTCCCCCATCGAAGCGCGCTCGTGACGAAGCGCGCAAGGTCGAGTCACGTATGCCACGTGCACCACGAGTGGTTCTGTCGCTCGTCGTCGGGCTGCTGCTGTCGGGGGCGGTGATCGCGCGTCAGGCCGCGCCGCCCGCACAGGGTCAGCCGCCGCGCACGGCGCAGACGCCGCCCCCCCAGCAGGCGCAGGGCCAAGCCCAGCAGGGGCAGTCGCAGCAAGGGCAGGCGCAGGCAGGCCAGGCGCAGCAGCCCCAGCCGCCGGTGTTCCGGACCGGCATCAACTTCGTCCGCGTGGACGCCATCGTGACCGACGCCAAGGGCAATCCGGTCACCGACCTGACGCAGAACGACTTCGAGGTGCTCGAGGACGGCCAGCCGCAGAAGGTGGAGACGTTCCGGCTGGTGGACATTCCGGCCGTGCCGCCGCCCGACGCCGAGCCGCCGCACGAGATCCGCAACGAGTACGACCAGGAGCGCGAGGCGGCGCGGCCCGACGTGCGGCTGTTCGTGATCATGCTGGACGACTACCACGTGCGGCGCGGCTCCAGCCTGCGGGTGAAGGAGCCGCTCATCCGCTTCGTGGAGCAGGACCTGTCGCCGCTCGACCTGGTCGCGGTCATGTACCCGCTGACGCCGCTCGACTCCGTGCAGTTCACGCGCAACCGCAAGTCGATCGTCGACGCGATCAACGGGTTCATCGGGCGGAAGTACGACTACACGCCGCGCAACCAGTTCGAGGAGCAGTACGCCTACTATCCGGCCGTCACGGTCGAGCGCATCCGGAACCAGGTGTCGCTCTCGGCGCTGAAGGGGCTGTCGACCTGGCTGGGCGGCCTGCGCGAGGGGCGCAAGGCGATCATCCTGGTGAGCGAAGGCTACACGAACAACCTCCCGCCCCAGTTGAGCGACCCGATTGCCGCCCTGCCGGGCGTGGGGAACCCGAGCCTGCCGGGCCAGGAGGTGACCGACCCGCGCGCCCAGTCGATGCAGTTCTTCCAGTCCGCCGACATGATGACGGACCTGCGGGAGGTCTACGACGCGGCGAACCGCGCCAACACCGCCATCTATGCCCTCGACCCGCGCGGGCTGGCCAACTTCGAGTACGACATCAACGAGGGCGTCGGCTCGCGCACCGATCGCGGGGCGCTCCAGGACACCCTCGACACGCTGCACGTGCTGGCGGACGAGACCGACGGCCGGGCGATCGTGAACAGCAACGATCTCGACCGCGGGCTGAAGCAGGTCGTGCGGGACTCGAGCGCGTACTACCTGCTCGGCTACACCTCCTCGGCGGCGCCCGCCGACGGCAAGTTCCACGAGATCAAGGTCCGCGTGAAGCGCCCCGGGCTCGACGTGCGCGCGCGCAAGGGGTACTGGGCCTATTCGGCCGAGGACGCGGCCCGGGCCACGGCGCCGGCCA
Source organism: uncultured Acidobacteriota bacterium (assembly GCA_963812185.1). Classification (GTDB taxonomy): domain Bacteria; phylum Acidobacteriota; class Vicinamibacteria; order Vicinamibacterales; family JAHECP01; genus JAHECP01. The sequence goes on along the minus strand of CAWEUE010000003.1, from coordinate 1,238,809 downwards.
AGCCGGGCCCCGCGCCGGACGTCGAGGCGGCGCTGGCGTCGGTGGTGTCGCCGCCGCGCGGCCGGCTGGCCCGCAGCTGGGTCGGCGCCGCCCGCGGCGCCGGCGGCAAGACGTTCGTCACCTACGTCTGGGAGCCGGAGCCGCCGCGGCCGGGCGATGCCAGCGGGCGCTCGGCGCCGGTGAAGGCCGACCTGCTCGCCACCAGCCGGGACGGGGCGATCGTCTTCCGGGGCACGGTCGCGGCGCCCGCGGGCCAGACCGCCGGCATCCGCGCGCCGGCGGCCGTCACCTTCGACGCCGCGCCCGGTCCGCTGCAGCTGCGCGTGTCGTTCGCGGCGGACGACGGCGGCATCGTGGACTCGGAGCGGCGTGACGTCGACGTGCCGGACTTCACGCGGCCGGAGGTCATGCTGGCCACGCCGGAGCTGCTGCAGGCCTTCACGCCCCGCCAGCTGCGGCAGATCCAGGCCGATCCGCACGCGACGCCGACGAGCACGCGCGAGTTCAGCCGCCGGGCCCGGCTGCTGATGCGCTTCCAGGCCTACGGCCCGGGCGGCGCCGCGCCGACGGTGACGGCCAGGCTCCTCAACCGCGAGGGCCAGCCCATGTTCGACCTGACCCTTCAGCCGCCGTCGGCCACGGTGCCCGCCTACCAGGCCGAGGTCCCGGTGGCGAGCATCCCGCCGGGCGAGTACCTCCTCGAGGCGTCCGCCGCGGGTGCCGACGGCAAGTCGGTCCGCCGGCTGGTGGGTCTCAAGGTCACCAGCTGATCGACGGGGCGGGGGCGTCCCGCCCGCCCCTCCCGTCTCTTTCCCCCAGATTCCAGGCCGGCCGGCGGCCTGCCGAGGCCGCATGGTGCGCGGACCGCTTGCGGATGTAAGATAGGCAGGTTCAGGCGGCGTACGGCGGCATCATTCGGCGATGTCTTTCTCATTTTCATCGCATCTTCAACGCGAAGGAGGCCCCATGGCGGTCGCAGAACTGGAGATCAAGGGCTCGGCTTACGTCAAGGAGGCGATGGCGCTCGTCAAAGCCAAGAATCCGGCGGAACCCGAGTTCCACCAGGCGGTCCTGGAAGTGCTCGAGTCGCTGGATCTCGTGCTTCAGCGGCGTCCGGAGTACCGCAGCGCCAGAATCCTTGAGCGCATCACCGAGCCGGAGCGCGTGCTCATGTTCCGGGTTCCGTGGCAGGACGATCGCGGCGAGGTTCACGTCAACCGCGGGTTCCGCATCGAGATGAACAGCGCCATCGGGCCCTACAAGGGCGGGCTGCGCTTCCATCCATCGGTCAATCTCGGCATCCTCAAGTTCCTCGCGTTCGAGCAGGTCTTCAAGAACTCGCTCACGACGCTCCCCATGGGCGGCGGCAAGGGCGGGTCGGACTTCGATCCCAAGGGCAAGAGCGACAACGAGGTGATGCGCTTCTGCCAGAGCTTCATGTCGGAGCTGTTCCGCCACATCGGGCCCGACACGGACGTGCCGGCGGGCGACATCGGCGTGGGCGGCCGTGGAGATCGGCTATCTGTTCGGGCAGTACAAGCGGCTGCGCAACGAGTTCACGGGCGTGCTGACCGGCAAGGGCCTCAGCTGGGGCGGCTCGCTCATCCGGCCGGAGGCGACCGGCTACGGCGCGGTCTACTTCGCGCAGGAGATGCTGGGGACCCGCAAGGAGTCGCTGGAAGGCAAGACCTGCCTCGTGTCGGGCAGCGGCAACGTCGCGCAGTACACGATCGAGAAGCTGCTCGACTTCGGCGCGAAGCCGGTGACGCTCTCCGACTCGTCGGGCTACATCTACGACGAGGCGGGCATCGACCGCGAGAAGCTGAAGTTCCTCCTCGAGCTCAAGAACGTGCGGCGCGGCCGCATCAAGGAGTTCGCAGACAAGTTCAAGGGCGCCAAGTACACGGCGGCGGATCCCAAGGTCGACTTCAACCCGCTGTGGGCGCACCAGGCGCAGTGCGCGTTCCCGAGCGCCACGCAGAACGAGATCAACGGCAAGGACGCCGCGAACCTGCTCAAGAACGGCGTCTACGTGGTCTCGGAAGGCGCGAACATGCCGACGACGATCGACGGCGTGAAGCAGTTCCTCGACGCGCGGATCCTGTACGGGCCGGGCAAGGCGGCCAACGCGGGCGGCGTGGCGACCTCGGGCCTCGAGATGTCGCAGAACAGCCTGCGCCTGAGCTGGACGCGCGAGGAGGTGGACCAGCGCCTCCACAACATCATGAAGGCCATCCACAAGGCCTGCTACGAGACGGCGGAGGAGTTCGGCACGCCGGGCAACTACGTGAACGGCGCCAACATCGCCGGCTTCCTCAAGGTGGCCGACTCGATGCTCGACCAGGGGCTCGTCTAGACTCGACCGGGGGGCTCGCCGCCCCCCGGACCCCCGCACACGCTCGCTCGCGGGGGCCCCAGTGCCCCGCGCCGCTCGCGTGGGGCGCGCCGGTGGCGCACCTGGCCCGTCATGTGGTTCGCGCCGTGGGTATGGAGTGCCCGCGTCGAGCCGCATGACGGGCCTCTTCCTCCCGCATGGCCGACATCCGACCGGACCGCCGGACGCTCACCTCCGGAAGCCGCCGGCAGGGCTTCCAGGACCTCTCGCCGTACCGCGTCCACGACATCCTGCTCGTGTCGGCCCTCTACGACTCGTTCATCCTGGCCGAGGACGGCCGGCTGGGCGAGGTCATCCTGAACGAGTTCCTGCGGCTCGACCTCCGGCAGACGCCGGGCCTGACGCGGGTGTCGACGGGCGCCGAGGCGCTCGAACTCGCGCAGCGCGAGCCGCGGCACAACCTGATCGTCACGTCGCTGCACGTCGGGGACATGAGCGCGGGCGAGCTTGCCCGCGCCGTGCGCGCGGCGGGGCTCTCCACCCCCGTCGTCGCGCTGGCCTACGACGCCCGCGAGGTGGCGCACGCCTCGGCGGTCGAGGCCGCGGGTGTGGACGGGATCTTCCTCTGGCAGGGCGACGCGCGGATCCTCCTGGCCATCGTGATGGCGGTCGAGGACCGCATGAACGTGGCGGTGGACACGGGCGAGATGGGCGTGCAGGCGATCCTGCTCATCGAGGACAACGTCCGCTTCTACTCGTCCTACCTGCCGGTGATCTACTCCGAGCTCCTGCGGCACTCGCACAGCCTGGCGCCGGAGGGCGTCAACCTCTCGCACAAGCTGATGCGCATCAAGGCCCGGCCGAAGATCCTGCTGTGCGGCACCTACGAGGAGGCCTGGCGCGAGTTCGAGACCTACGAGGAGAACATCCTCGGCGTGATCTCGGACATCGAGTTCCCGCGCGACGGCCGGCTCGAGCCCGAGGCGGGCGTCGCCTTCGCCCGCGCGGTGCGCGCGCGGCAGCCCGACGTGCCGATCATGCTGCAGTCGGCCCTGGCGCAGAACGAGGCGCTCGCGCGCGCGGCCGGCGCCGCGTTCCTCCTCAAGGGGTCGCCCACACTGCTGCACCAGCTGCGGCGGTTCATGACCGACCACTTCGGGTTCGGCGACTTCATCTTCCGCCTGCCCGGCGGCGAGATCGTCACGCACGCCAAGGACCTCCGGTCGCTCGAGGCGCTGCTGCAGGAGGTCCCGGCCGAGAGCATCGCGTACCACGCCGCGCGCAACCACTTCTCGAACTGGCTCAAGGCGCGCACCGAGTTCGAGCTCGCGCACCGCCTCCGGCCCCGCAAGGTCTCGGACTTCGCGACGGTCGAGGACCTGCGGACCGACCTGGTCACCGCAATCCGCGAGTACCGCCAGCGCCGGAACCGCGGCATCGTCGCCGACTTCTCCCGCGAGACCTTCGACCCGGCCAGCGGCTTCGCCCGGATCGGCGGCGGCTCGATCGGCGGCAAGGCGCGCGGTCTCGCGTTCGTCAACTTCCTGCTGGCCGACTACGACTTCGGGCGCCGGTTCCCGGGCGTCCAGGTGCAGGTGCCGCCGGCCGTGGTCCTCGGCACCGACGTCTTCGACGACTTCCTCGAGGACAACGCGCTGCGCGACTTCGCCCTCGCGTGCGAGGACGACGAGGCGCTGGTCGCGCGGTTCCTCGAGGCGCGCTTTCCGCCGCCGGCGCGCGCGGCGCTCGCCGCCCTGCTCGAGCTGGCCGACTATCCGCTCGCGGTGCGGTCGTCGAGCCTGCTCGAGGACTCGCAGTACCAGCCGTTCGCCGGGATCTACGACACGCTGATGCTGCCCAACGCGCACCCGGATCCCGCCGAGCGGCTCGCGCAGCTCGTCGAGGCGGTGTGCCGGGTGTACGCCTCCACGTTCAGGCGGCGCGCCAAGACCTACCTGAGCACGTCCCCGTACCGCCTCGAGGAAGAGAAAATGGCGGTGATCGTCCAGAAGGTGGTGGGCGCGCGCCACGGCGCGCGCTTCTACCCGGACGTCTCGGGCGTCGCGCGATCGCACAACGTCTACCCGGTGGCGCCGATGGCGGCCGCCGATGGCATCGCGGCCGTGGCGCTCGGCCTGGGCGAGACGGTGGTGGACGGCGAGCGGTGCTTCCGGTTCTGCCCGCGCTACCCGCAGCACCTCGTGCACTTCTCGTCGGTCCGCGACGTGCTGAAGAACTCGCAGCGCACCTTCTACGCGCTGCGGCTCGACGAGGCGGCCGGCGACGAGCGCCGCCACCGGTTCGAGCTCGTCCACTGCGGCCTCGAGGTAGCCGAGGAGGACCGGACGCTCGCGTTCGTCGGCTCCACCTGGTCGGCGGAGAACGATGCCATCTACGACGGGGTCACGCGGCCCGGCGTGCGGCTGGTGAGCTTCGCGCCCATCCTGAAGCACCATCTGTTCCCGCTGCCCGAGATCCTCGCGCTCCTGCTGGAGATCGGCGAGGAGGCGACCAACGCGCCCGTCGAGATCGAGTTCGCGATCGACCTGTCGGCGCCGCCCGGGGCGCCGCGCGAGTTCGGATTCCTGCAGCTCCGGCCGCTCGCGCTCTCGCGCGAGCTGACCGAGCTCGACCTGGGCGGGTTCGAGGCCGACGGCCTGATCTGCCAGAGCGCGTCGGTGCTGGGGCACGGCCAGATCGACGACCTGCACGACCTCATCGTGGTGGACCGTCAGGGGTTCGAGCGGGCTCGCAGCCAGGACGTGGCGGCCGAGGTCGCCAGGCTGAACGCCGCCCTCAAGCAGGCCGGCCGGCCGTTCGTGCTCGTGGGCGTCGGCCGCTGGGGATCGAGCGAGCCGCTGCTCGGCATTCCCGTGAGCTGGGATCAGATCGCCGGCGCGCGCGTGATCGTGGAGGCCGGATTCAAGGACTTCCGCGTTACCCCGTCGCAGGGCACGCACTTCTTCCAGAACCTGAACGCCTCGAGCGTCGGCTACTTCACGGTGAACCCGGAGAGGGGCGAGGGGATGGTGGACTGGGCGTGGCTGGCCGCGCAGCCGGCCGAAACCGAGCTGGAGTTCGTGCGCCACCTGCGGTTCGACCGTCCGCTGGTCGTGAAGATGAACGGCAAGCGGCACGAAGGGATCATTCTGAAGCCATGACGCCCTGCTTCTTCGTCGCTGATCTCCATGGACATCACGACCGCTACGAGAAGCTGTTCGCGGCGGTCCGGCGCGAGCGGCCCGCGGCGGTGTTCCTGGGCGGGGACCTGCTGCCGTCGGCGTTCACCCACCGGCCTGACGTGGGGCGCACGGGCAGCGAGTTCGTGAGCGGGTACCTCGGGCAGGCGCTCGCCGCGCTGCGCGAGGACCTCGGCGGCGCCTACCCCCGCCTCTTCGTGATCCTCGGCAACGACGACCCGCAGGTGGAGGAGGAGGACGTGCTCGACCTGGAGCGGCAGGACCTCTGCACCTACCTCCACGGCCGGCGCGCGCGGTTCGAGGCGTGGACCGTGTACGGCTACGCCTGCGTGCCGCCCACGCCGTTCCGCCTGAAGGACTGGGAGGTCTACGACGTGTCCCGCTACGTCGACCCCGGCTGCCTCGCGCCGGAGGACGGCTGGCGGACGGTGGACGCCGATCCGCGCGAGCTGGCGCGGCGCACCATCGAGCAGGACCTGAAGGCGCTCGCCGGCGACGAGGACCAGTCGGTCGCCGTGTGGCTCTTCCACGCGCCGCCGTACCAGACGGCGCTCGACCGCGCCGCGCTCGACGGCGTGGCGGTGGACTACGTGCCGCTCGACGTGCACGTCGGCAGCGTCGCGATCCGCCGCTTCATCGAGGAGCGCCAGCCCGCGCTGACGCTCCACGGCCATATTCACGAGTCGGCGCGGATCACCGGGGCGTGGCGGGAGCGGATCGACCGGACGATGATGCTCTCGGCGGCGCACGACGGCTCGGAGCTGGCGCTCGTCCGCTTCGATCCGGCGCGGCCGGACGCGGCCACACGCGAACTCATCTGACGGGGCGGCACCCCGTCCAAGGCTGGAGGGCCCGCCGCCGGGGCCGCAGTCGGTCCAAGGGCTCGGACTCTGCTAGCGCCCGCCTGCAACCGGGCTCCGGCGGTTGGCCTCTGCCTACAGCGTAGACTTGCATGGATCGCGCCAAGGAGCGGCGCGTCCGCCAGAAGAGACGGGACAATGACTTACGGGAATTCCGATCTCCGAGGCGTCCTCAGGTCGCTGCGACGGTGCAATAAAGTCGCCACAAGTGCCCCAATTCGCCACGCCGGCAGGCCAGCCATCGCCGGCGGATGGCCCGGTCAGCGCCGAGCGGTCCTGGCCGCCAGACCCTTCACGGCGCCCTCGATCATCCGGTGCACGGCCGCGATCGACAGCCCGCCCTCGTCGCGCTGCGGAATCGTGGCGATGCCCAGGGCCGACGTCTTGGGATAGTCGCGGAAGATCTCCTCGAACAGATCGGCGAGCCGCGCGCTCGTCGGGCCCCCCGGCACCTTGTTGCCGTGCCCCATGACCTCCCGCTCGTCGAGCACGTCCATGTCGACGTGGACGTAGATCCGGTCGGTGAGGCGGCTGAGGCGCTCCATCTGCGCCCTCACCGCCGCCGATCCCGCGTGCAGGTCCCTGACGCCAATCTGCTCGATCAGTGAATCGTCGAGCAGCGCCTGCTCGAGCGGATCGACGAGGCGGATGCCGCCCATCACCACGTAGCGGTCGGCCAGCGGCGGGTCGAGTTTCGCGTCGAGCCTGAGACGCGTGAGACACCGCCCCGTGGCGACCGCCACCGGCATGCCGCCGAGCGATCCGCTTCGCGTCGTCTCGGGCGTGTTGAAGTCCGGGTGCGCGTCGAGCCACAGCATGCCCACCCGGACGGCGTCCCGCGTCGGGCCCGAGTGCTGCAGCCCCGCCACCAGGCCGGGCATCGACGGGCACGTCGCGAGCAGTCCCACCGTGAAATACCCCTCGCGCTCGTTCCGCGCGACCGCGTCGGCGAAGTGGCCCAGCGCCATGCCGAGCCGCTTCCACCCGCCGTACTCCTCGTCCTCGCCGGCGGTGAGGCCGATGGTCTCCACCCTGACGACGGCGCCGCGCGCGGCGAGCGCCTCCCGCAGGCCGCCGCCCGCCATGGTGGCCGGACCCGGCGACGTGCCGTTGGGCAGGAACGGCTGCTCGACGAGCGCGAGGCGCAGGTGGCCCTGGGCGTCGGCGTAGCGGCCGGGCGCCGGTGCGGACGCCTGCGCGGCGAGGAGCGTCAGGACGACGAGCGGGGCGAGTCTGGTCATTGGCGGCCTCCCGTGTCGCGCGCGGCGCCATTCTCTCATGGCCGTCTCATGGCGCGAGCGCCAGAAGACATCGGTTGACGGCGCCCGAACCAGGGCACAGAATTGAAGGATACATGCACAGGATGCGCGCCGGGCTGCTGCGCATCGCGCTGGCCGCGCTCGCGTGTCAGCTCGCGGGGGCTCCGGCGCTCGCCATCTCGGCGATTCCATCACCCGCCCGTGCGGGCACGGTCATGGCCTGCTGCCTGCACGCCGGACCGGGACACGTGTGCCCGATGATGCACCGGCGCATGGGCCCCGCGCGCGACGATGCCTGCGGGTGCGCGGTGACGGCGTCGTGCGGGTGCGCGCCCGCCACCCTGGCGGCGCCCGGAACCGTGCTCCTGGCTCCGCCGGACCCGCGTTTCAGCCTCACGCCGGAGACCCGTTCGGTGGCGGCCGGCGCCGGTGCCGGGCGCGACGCCGAGAGCTTCCGGCATCCGGTGCCCTCACCCCCTCCTCGCGTCTAGTCCCGGAGCTCACGTGAGTTGCCACCGGCCCGCTCGCGTCGCGCAGGGCTTCAGCCCTGCGTTGTGCGGGCCGCGCAGGCCTGACCGCTCCCGATCGTCGTCGAGGAAGGAAGGAACTCATGGTCCGCTGGGTGTGTCTGGCCGTCTGGCTGGGTGCGGTCGTGCTGTGCGCCACGCCGGCGCAGGCGAACATCTTCGGGAGCGTGCGCGGCACGGTCGCCGACCCGCAGGGGCGCGTGGTGGCCGGGGCCACGGTGCTGCTGCAGGGGCAGTCGTCCGAATGGACGCGTCAGGCGCGGACCGACGCCGACGGGCGCTTCGCGTTCATGGCCGTGCCGATCGGGGACTACGTCCTGACGGTGGTGGCGCCGCGGTTCCGCCCGCTGACCCAGGCGGTCGACGTGGCCTCGGGGGCCGCCGTCGCGCTGCGCCTGACCCTGACCCTGGCGACGGTGAAGGAGCAGGTCACCGTGTCGGCGGCGCCCGCGGCGGTCGACACACAGTCGCCGACGACCCGGACGCTGGTCAGCCGCGCGGCGATTGCCCGCACGCCCGGCGCGGACGCGCCGAACAGCCTCGCGATGATCACCAACTACGTGCCCGGCGCGTACCTGGTGCACGACCAGCTGCACGTGCGCGGCGGCCACCAGGTGACCTGGCAGGTGGACGGCGTGCCCGTGCCGAACACGAACATCGCGAGCAACGTCGGCCCGCAGTTCGACCCGAAGGACGTGGACGAGCTCGAGGTGCAGCGCGGCGGGTACTCCGCGGAATACGGCAACCGGACGTACGCGGTCTTCAACGTGATGCCGCGCACCGGGTTCGAGGGCACCAACTTCGTGGACCTGTCGGCCGCCTACGGCAGCTTCGGCCACGTCGACGGGCACGCGGACTACGGCAGCCACGCCGGGCGGCTCGGCTACTACGCGAGCGTGAGCGCGAGCCGGAGCGGGTACGGCCTGGAGACCCCGGTCCCGGAGACTCATCACGACGCGACGTCCGGCCTCGGCGCGTTTTCCTCGGTCGTGTTCAACGCGGACCCCTCCAACCAGCTTCGGCTCGTGGCGTCGGCGCGCGGCGACCGCTATCAGGTGCCGAACGACCCCGCCCAGCAGGCGGTGGGCGTCGACGATGTCGAGCACGAGGCCGACGCGTTCCTGAACGTCTCCTGGGTCCACTCGTCCGCGTCCGGGCTGCTGGTCACGGTGTCGCCGTTCTACCACTTCAACCGGGCGCACTACATCGGACGGGGCGACCTGGCGCTCGTGCCGGAGGACGATCGCGGGTCGCAGTACGCGGGCGCCGAGGTCACCGTGGCGTGGACGCACGGGCCGCACGACGCCACGGCCGGCGCGGAGTCCTTCCTCCAGCGCGACAACACCTTCTTCGGGCTCACCGGCAGCGGCGGCGGCGCGCCAGCGCTCGCCCAGCGCGTCAGGGCGCGGGGCTCGCTGAACGTGGTGTTCGCCCAGGAGCGTTTTCGCGCCACGTCGTGGCTGACCCTCGACGGCGGTCTGCGCCTGACGCGCTTCGACGGCGCGTTCGCCGAGCACGCCGCCAGCCCGCGTCTGGGGGCGACGGTGCGGCTGGGCCCCTCGGGCCTGGTGCTGCGCGGCTCCTACGGCCGCTACTATCAGGCGCCGCCGCTCAACACGATCTCGGGTCCGCTGCTGGCCTTCGCGCTCGACGAGGGCTTCGACTTCCTGCCCTTGAAGGGCGAGCGGGACGCGCAGTGGGAGGTCGGCCTCGCGATCCCCGTGCGCGGCTGGACGATCGACGTGGACGGGTTCCACACGCGCGCGCGGAACTTCTTCGACCACGACGCGCTGGGCAACTCCGACATCTTCTTTCCCCTCACCATCGCCCAGGCCCGGATTCGCGGCTTCGAGACGACGGTGCGATCGCCCCGGCTCGCGGACCGGGTCCAGGCCCACCTGGCGTATTCGAACCAGCAGGTCGAGGGGCGGGGCGCCGTGTCGGGCGGCCTCACCGACTTCGAGCCGCCCGACGAAGGCTGGTTCTACCTGGACCACGACCAGCGCCAGACCGTGAGCGCGGGCGCGGTCGTCGATCTGCCGGGCGCCGCCTGGATCTCCGGCAACCTGATGGTCGGGTCCGGGTTCCTGAACGGCGATGGCCCCGACCACCTGCCGGCGCACGGGACCTTCGATCTGGCGGTCGGCAAGGATCTGCCGCACGGCCTGTCGGTCCGGCTGACCGCACTGAACGTGGCCGACGTGCGCTACCTGCTCGACGCGAGCAACACCTTCGGGGGCACACACTTCAACGAGCCCCGGCAGGTGCTCGTCGAGCTGCGCTACCGGCACAACCACTGATCGCGGCCAACCTTTTCGCGTCGGCTGGCGTCAAAGTGGCCGGGGCTCGCTCGTCTGCCGCCGAACTGGCGGCGAGGGAGGCCGCGGCCCCGGAGGCAGGATGACCGACCTTCGCGACGCGTTCCGCGCCCTCAGGGCCTCGCCCATCGTGTCGGCGGTCGCCGTGCTGTCGTTGGCGCTCGGGATCGGCGCCAACAGCGCGATGTTCTCCATCCTCGACCGCCTGCTCCTGCGCGCCCTGCCCGTGCGCCAGCCCCAGCAGCTCGTGCAGCTCACCGACGGCTCGTGGACCAACCCCATCTGGGAGCAGATCCGGGATCGCACCACGCGGCCGAGCGAGGGAGCGGAGCGGGGCGCAGGGGGCCCCGCCGATTCAATATTCGACGGGATGTTCGCCTGGTCGTCGTTCGAGCGGTTCGACCTCGCCAGCGGCGGCCCGACCGAGTTCGTCGACGCGCTCTGGGCGAGCGGCCGCATGTTCGACGTGCTCGGCGTGCCGGCCATCCTGGGCCGGACGTTCACGGCGGCGGACGACCGGCGGGGCGGCGGCCCGGACGGGCCGGTGGCGGTCATCAGCTACCGGTTCTGGCAGCGGCACTACGGCGGGGCGGCGGACGCGGTGGGGCGGTCGATCACGCTCGACCGCGTGCCGTTCACCGTCATCGGCGTGACGCCGCCCGACTTCTTCGGCCCCGACGTGGGGCGCGACTTCGACGTGGCCGTGCCCCTCGGCGACGAGCCGATCGTGCGGGGCAAGGAGAGCGCGCTGGACCAGAAGGGCTACTGGTGGCTCTCCATCATGGGGCGGCTGAAGCCGGGCCAGACCGTCGAGTCGGCCGACGAGGCACTCCGGGCCGTGCAGCCGCAGATCCGCGAGGCCACGATGCCCACCGACTGGCGGCCGGAGAGCGTGGCCCGCTACCTGAAGGATCCGTTCACGTTCGCGCCGGCGGCGGGCGGTGACTCGCCGCTGCGCAGCCGCTACGCGCGCCCGCTCTACGTGCTGATGGGCGTCGTCGGGCTGGTGCTGCTCATCGCCTGCGCGAACATCGCGAACCTGCTGCTGGCGCGGGCGTCCGCGCGGCGGCACGAGCTCTCGATCCGGCTGGCGCTCGGCGCGTCGCGCTGGCGGCTCGCCCGGCAGCTGTTCGCCGAGAGCGTGCTGCTCGCCGGGCTGGGCGCCCTGCTGGGCCTGGTCTTCGCGCGGTGGGGAAGCGCGCTGCTCGTCGCCCAGCTGTCGAGCTCGTCCAGACACGTGTTCCTCGATCTGGGCACCGACTGGCGCATCGTCGGCTTCACGAGCGCCGTCGCGGTGGCGACGGCCGTGCTCTTCGGCACCGTGCCGGCGTGGCGGGCGACCCGGGCTCAGCCGAGCGAGGCGCTCAAGGCCCAGGGCCGCGCGATTGCCGGCGAGCGGCGTCAGGGGCTCGGCCAGACGCTCGTGATCGCGCAGGTGGCCCTGTCGCTGGTGCTCGTCGCCGGCGCGGGCCTCTTCCTCCGCACCTTCGCCTCGCTCAGCACCCGCGACCCGGGGTTCGACCGCCACGGTCTGCTCGTCGTGGACGTGAACGCCGCGGCCACGGGCACCGAGCCGGCGGCCCGGCCGGCGCTCTTCGAGCGCGTCCGGGAGGCGGCCGCGACGTTGCCGGGCGTGAGCGACGCCGCCGTGTCGGTCGTGACGCCGGTGAGCGGCATGACCTGGATGTTCGGCTTGTCGGTCGTGGGTGGGCCGGAGCTGCCCGAGGACAAGCGCGGCGCGCACATCAACATGGTCAGCCCGGGCTGGTTCGCGACCTACCGCACGCGGCTGCTGGCGGGGCGCGACCTCACGGCGGCGGACCGGGCCGGCGCGCCCGCCGTCGCGGTCGTCAACGAGGCGTTCGTGCGGCGCTTCATCCCGGGGACCGGCAACCCGCTCGGACGCGTGATCGTGCGGCCGCCGCGGCCGGGGCAGACGCAGCCGCCGGTCGAGATCGTCGGCCTCGTCCAGGACGCCGTCTACCAGTCGCTGCGCGACCCCGTGCCCCCGACCGCGTACCTGCCGCTCGCGCAGATGGACAACCCGCGGCTCGAGGCGTACCTGACGGTGCGCGCCGCGTCGGGCCCTCCGGCGCTGCTCACACGCAGCGTCGCCGGCGCGCTGGCGAGCGTCGATCCCGCGCTGTCGCTGACCTTCCGCACGCTCGACGACCAGGTGGACGCCTCGCTCACCCAGGAGCGGCTCGTCGCGATGCTGTCGGGGTTCTTCGGCGCGCTGGCGCTGCTGCTCGCCGGCCTCGGGCTCTACGGCGTGATGAGCCACGCGGTGAGCCGGCAGCGCACGGAGATCGGCATCCGCCTGGCCCTGGGCGCGAGCCCGCGCGGGGTGGTGGGCATGGTGCTGGGCCGCGTGGGCGTGCTCGTGGCGGCCGGCGTCGCGGCAGGCTGCGTGGCGACGCTCTGGGCGGCGGGCTTCGCCCGCACGCTGCTCTGGGGTATCGAGCCGCGGGACCCGGTCACGCTGGCGGTCGCGGCGGCCGTGCTCGTCGCCGTCGGCGCGCTGGCCGGCTGGCTCCCGGCGCGCCGCGCGTCGCGCGTCGACCCGGCCACGGTGCTGAGGGAGGGGTAGGAACCAACCAAACCGCCGCCGCGCCCGTCGAATGAGCTGATCTCCCAGGAGGAGCCATGTCCGACGTGCGTGATGCCCTGCGCGCGCTGCGCGCCACCCCCGTCATCTCGGCCGTTGCCGTCCTGTCGCTCGCCCTGGGCATCGGCGCGAACACGGCCATCTTCTCCATCCTGGACAGCCTCATGCTGCGGGCGCTGCCCGTGAAGGAGCCTCAGCGGCTGGTGCTCCTGAAGGACGGGTCGTGGACGAACCCCATCTGGGAACAGATCCGGGACCGCCAGGACCGGCTCTTCGACAGCGCGTTTGCGTGGTCGGGTACGCGGTTCAACCTGTCGGCCAGCGGGCCGACGGACTTCGCGAGCGGCATCATGGCGAGCGGGCGGTTCTTCGAGACGCTCGGCGTCGATCCGGTCCTCGGCCGCACGTTCACGCCGGCCGACGACGTGCGGGGCGGCGGGCCCGACGGCCCGGTGGCGGTCATCAGCTACGACTTCTGGCAGACGCACTTCGGCGGTGCGGCCGACGTCGTCGGGCGCTCGCTCACGCTCAACCGGGTCGCGTTCACGGTCATCGGCGTCACCCCGCCCGGTTTCTTCGGGCCGAGCGTAGGGCAGGCGTTCGACGTCGTGGTGCCGATCGGCGACGAGCCGCTGATCCGGCCCGGCGGCAGCGCGCTGGATCAGCGGTCGTGGTGGTGGCTGAGCATCATGGCGCGGCTGAAGCCCGGGCAGACCGCCGCGCAGGCGACCGCCGCGCTGCGCGGTGTGCAGCCGCAGATCCGGGAGGCGACGCTGCCGCCGCGCTGGCGCCCGGAGAACCTGAAGGACTACCTCAAGGAGGGGCTCACCCTGGTGCCGGCGGCCACGGGATCCTCGTACCTGCGCCGGCGGTACGAGCAGCCGCTGGTGGCGGTCATGATCGTCGTCGGGCTCGTGCTCCTGATTGCCTGCGCGAACATCGCCAATCTGCTGCTGGCGCGGGCCACCGCGCGCCGCCACGAGCTCAGCGTGCGGCTGGCGCTCGGCGCGTCGCGCTGGCGGCTCACGCGGCAGCTGTTGAGCGAGAGCCTGCTGCTGTCCGGGATCGGCGCCGCGCTCGGCCTGGCCTTCGCGACGTGGGGCAGCGCCCTGCTGGTCCGCCAGCTCTCGACCGCCGGCAGGCCCGTCTTCCTCGATCTCGCGCTCGACTGGCGGGTCCTCGGCTTCACGGCGGCCGTCGCGGTCGGCACGGCCATCCTGTTCGGGACGGTGCCGGCGTTTCGCGCGGCCCGCGTCGAGCCGAACGAGGCGATCAAGGAGCAGGGGCGCGGCGTCGCGGGCGAGCGGCGCGCGGGGCTCGGCGGCGCGCTGGTGGTCGGCCAGGTGGCGCTGTCGCTCGTGCTGGTCGTGGCGGCGGGCCTCTTCATGCGCACGTTCTCGGCGCTCGCGCACCTGGATCTCGGCTTCGACCGCGGCAAGGTGCTGGTGGTGGACGTGACCGCCCAGCAGGCCGAGCTGAAGCCGGCCGAGCGGACGGCGCTCTTCGAGCGCGTCCTCGAGGCCGCGCAGGCCGTCCCCGGCGTCTCGCACGCGGCCCTTTCGGTCATCACGCCGGTGAGTGGCAGCGCCTGGAACAACCTCGTCGAGGTGCCGGGGGCGCCGGAGCTGTCCGAGCGCGACCGCATCTCGTTCATGAACTACGTGACGCCGGACTGGTTCGCGACCTACGGGACGCAGATCCTGGCGGGCCGCGCCTTCGACGACCGTGACCGCGCCGGCTCGAAGCCGGTGGCGATCGTGAACGAGGCGTTCGCGCGCCGGTTCCTGAACGGCGCCAACCCGGTGGGCCACACGGTGCGGGAGCAGGGACGTCCCGGCCAGGAGATGCCGTTCATGGAGATCGTGGGGCTGGCCCGCGACGCCGTCTACCGTTCGGTGCGCGACCCCGTGCCGCCCACGATGTACCTTCCGCTGGCGCAGCCGCCCGAGGACGGCCCGATGTCGTCGATTTCCGTGAGCGCGCGCGCGGCCGGCGGGTCGCCGGCGCTGCTCACCAAGAGCGTCGTCGACGCGGTCGCGGGCGTGGATCGCAACCTCACGCTCACGGTGCACCTCCTCGCGGACCAGGTGGACGCGTCGCTGCTGCAGGAGCGGATCGTGGCGATGCTCTCGGGGTTCTTCGGCGCGCTGGCCCTGCTGCTGGCGGGCATCGGCCTCTACGGCGTGACCGCCTACGCCGTGAGCCGCCGGCGCACGGAGATCGGCATCCGCCTGGCGCTCGGCGCGCAGCCCGGCGGCGTGGTCCGGCTGGTGCTGCGGCGGGTGGCGCTGCTCGTCGGCGCGGGCGTCGTCGTCGGCGGCGTGACGAGCCTGTGGGCCGCGCGGTTCGCGGGCAGCCTGCTCTTCGGCCTGCAGCCGCGGGATCCCGTGACGCTGGCCGCGGCGGCCGTCGTGCTGGCCGCCGTCGGCGCGCTGGCCGGCTGGCTCCCGGCGCGCCGCGCGTCGCGCGTCGACCCGGCCACGGTGCTGAGGGAGGGGTAGGAACCAACCAGACCGCCGCCGCGCCCGTCGAATGAGCTGATCTCCCAGGAGGAGCCATGTCCGACGTGCGTGATGCCCTGCGCGCGCTGCGCGCCACCCCCGTCATCTCGGCCGTTGCCGTCCTGTCGCTCGCCCTGGGCATCGGCGCGAACACGGCCATCTTCTCCATCGTCGACAGCCTGATGCTGCGGTCGCTGCCCGTGAAGGAGCCCCAGCGGCTGGTCCTTCTGGCGGATTGGTCGTGGACGAATCCCATCTGGGAGCAGATCCGCGACCGCCAGGACCAGCTGTTCCAGAGCGCGTTCGCGTGGTCGAGCACGCGATTCAACCTCACCGAGAGCGGGCAGACGGACTTCGCGAGGGGCCTCTGGGCGAGCGGGCGGTTCTTCGAGGTGCTCGGCGTGCCGGCCATCCTCGGCCGCACGTTCACGACGGCCGACGACGCGCGGGGCGGCGGGCCGGACGGCGCGGTGACGGTCATCAGCTACGACTTCTGGCAGACGCACTTCGGGGGCGCGGCCGACGTCGTCGGGCGGTCGCTGACGCTCAACCGGGTCGCCTTCACGGTCATCGGCGTCACTCCGCCCGGCTTCTTCGGGCCGAGCGTGGGACAGGCGTTCGACGTCGCCGCGCCGCTTGGCGACGAGCCCCTGGTGCGGCCGGGCCAGAGCGCACTCGACCAGCGGTCGTGGTGGTGGCTGAACATCATGGCGCGGCTCAAGCCGGGACAGACCGTGGGGCAGGCGACCGCGGCGCTCCGCGGCGTACAGCCGCAGATCCGCGATGCGACCCTGCCGCCCAACTGGCCGCCGGATCACCTCGATCGGTATCTGAAGGACGCGTTCACGCTGACGCCGGCGGCCACGGGGGCGTCCTACCTGCGCCGGCAGTACGAGCGGCCGCTCGTCGCCATCATGATCGTGGTCGGGCTCGTGCTGCTCATCGCCTGCGCGAACATCGCCAACCTGCTGCTGGCGCGGGCCAACGCGCGCCGCCACGAGCTCAGCGTGCGGCTGGCGCTCGGCGCCTCGCGCTGGCGGCTCGCGCGCCAGCTCCTGAGCGAGAGCCTCGTGCTGTCGGGGATCGGCGCGTCGCTCGGCCTCGCCTTCGCCTGGTGGGGCAGCGCGCTGCTGGTCCGCCAGCTCTCCACCGGCGGCCGTACCGTCTTCCTGGACCTCTCGCTCGACTGGCGCGTACTCGGCTTCACGGCGGCCGTGGCGGTCGGGACGGCCCTCCTGTTCGGGACCGTGCCTGCTTTCCGGGCGGCCCGGGTCGAGCCGAACGAGGCGCTCAAGGAGCAGGGACGCGGGCTGGCGGGTGAGCGGCGCGTGGGGCTCGGCTCGGCGCTCGTCGTCGGACAGGTGGCGCTGTCGCTGGTGCTCGTGGTGGCGGCGGGCCTCTTCGTCCGCACCTTCTCGGCGCTCGCGCACGTCGACCTCGGCTTCGACCGGGACAAGGTGCTGGTCGTGAACGTGACCTCCCAGCGGGCCGAGATGAAGCCGGCCGAGCGGGAGGCGCTCTACGACCGCCTGCTGAAGGCGGTGGTCGCGGTGCCGGGCGTGTCGCACGCGGGGCTCTCGTTCATCACGCCCGTGAGCAACAGCATGTGGAACAACACGGTCGAGGTGACGGGCGCCCCGGAGATGTCCGAGCGCGACCGCAGCACGAACATGAACTACGTCTCCCCCGACTGGTTCACGACCTACGGGACGCCGATTCTGGGGGGCCGCGCCTTCGACGACCGCGACCGCCGGGGCTCGAAGCCCGTGGCGATCGTGAACGAGGCCTTCGCGCGTCATTTCATGAACGGCGCCAGCCCGATCGGTCGCACCGTCCGGCAGGAGGGGCGGCCCGGTCAGACGATGCCGCTCATCGAGATCGTCGGCCTGGCCCGCGACGCCGTGTACCTGTCGTTGCGCGACCCCGTGCCGCCGACGATGTACCTCCCGCTCGCGCAGCCGGATCCGAATGACGAGGGGTTCATGTCGTCGATCGCCCTGAGCGTCCGGGCGGCGGGCGGGTCGCCGGCGCTGCTCACCAAGAGCGTCGTCGACGCGGTCGCGGGCGTGGACCGCGACCTGTCGCTCACCGTCCGCACGCTCGCCGATCAGGTGAACGCGTCGCTGCTGCAGGAGCGCCTCGTGGCGATGCTGTCGGGGTTCTTCGGTGCGGTCGCGCTGCTGCTCGCCGGTCTCGGCCTCTACGGCGTGACCGCCTACGCCGTGAGCCGCCGGCGTACCGAGATCGGCATCCGCCTGGCGCTCGGCGCGCGGCCGGGCGGCGTGGTCCGGCTGGTGCTGCGCCGGGTGGCGCTGCTCGTCGGCACGGGCGTCGTGGTCGGCGGCGTGGCGAGCCTGTGGGCCGCGCGGTTTGCGGGCAGCCTGCTCTACGGGCTGCAGCCGCGCGACCCGTGGACGCTGGGCGCGGCGGCCGCCGTGCTGGCCGGCGTGGGCGCGCTGGCCGGCTGGCTGCCCGCGCGCCGGGCGTCCCGGGTCGATCCGGCTCGCGTGCTGCGCGAGGGATGAGGGCTCAGCTCCGCCCGGTCCTCAGGTTGAAGGGCGACGGCACCGGCTGCGACGGGCGGCCGCGGAAGCGCAGCTTGAGCTGCGTCGACAGGCCCTGGAGATCCGCGAACAGCGTCGCGTACGAGATCCCCAGCTGATCCAGCTCGGCGAGCATCGGCTCGGCGAGGTTGCGCGCCACCGCGTACTTCTTGAAGAACCCGTCGGCGACGAGCGAGGTGTCGGCGAGGAGAGCCTCGAAGTCGAGCCGTTCGCTGCCGTGCACCGTGAAGCAGCTCTGCTGGCCGGCCATGCGCATGTCGAGGTGGCGGGTCTGTACGGCGAGCGGGAGCCGGGTCGGCTGCAGGCGGGGATCGGTGCCCGACAGCTCGCCGGCCGAGCCGAACGCGAACTTGAAGTTCTCCATCGTGGGGCACTGGTGGCGGGCGGGCAGCTCGAACTCGTCGATGCCCGAGAGACGGTTGAGCTCGAATCGGGTGGATCACCCAGATGCCCATGTCCTCCGGCTCGCGGGCCTTCTCGCGGGCGTACCCGGGTCCGCCGCGCTGGTGGCGCAGCACCTCCTCGACCGCGAACAGGCAGGCGATGAGCGGGCTCTCGGTCCAGTCGAGCAGGCGGGTCGGCAACCCGTAGTGCTGCATCAGGAAGAGCCACTCGGACGGCTCGTCCTGGGGCGGGCAGTCGTGGTACGCCGACGCGCGGTTCTGGAAGGTGAGGGTCATCCGCACCTGGTCGTACTCGCGGCGCAGCACGGAGGGCAGCGGCGGCTCCGCGGCGTTGGCCTGGCCGCGGAACCACGGCCGGACGTTGCCCTCGCGCGGCCAGCCGCAGGTGTCGCGCTCGATGGCGTCGATGAACTCGCGCACCGTCGAGACGCGCTCGGACGGGAACCCTGACATCGTCACTCTCCCTCCTCCGGTCCGGGCGGCGTCGCGCCGCCGTGAAGCATGAGGGGGCGCGCGGCGTCGGTCACGGCGTCGATCTTCGAGGCGTAGCTGGTCTTCTGCACGAGGTCCTCGTCGGTGACGAAGTGGACGTCGAGCAGCCCGTCGCTCTTGTAGCCCGAGCGCAGGTAGTTCATCTCGGCCAGGCAGTGGCTCCAGCCCTCGAGCCACAGCTCCAGGTCGGGGCGGCCCCGCTCGGTGCCCTCGAGGTGCACGAGCAGGTCGATGTCGCTCCCCGTGCCGGCCGTGGCGTTCTTCGTGCTGCCGAACACGTAGAGCGCCTTGACGCCGAACCGCGCCGGGTCGAGCTCCTCGGCGATGCGCTCGGCCATCCGCAGGCGCCAGCGCCAGTGGTCCTCGGGCTTCGCGTCGTCCTGGTGCCGGGCCTCGGTGACCGCGCTCGGGCCGGCCGGATGGACCAGCACGCCCACCGCCTCGTCGAGGTCGGCGTTCATGAGCACCCGCAGGACCAGGCCGTCGGTGACGTTGGGCAGGTCCATCACGTGCAGCACGTCCTTCAGGTGGCGGTAGTCGGGCAGCACGTCCTCGAGGATGTTCGGCGACGAGCGCATGAACGCCATCTGCAGCGTGCTGTGGTCGTCGGGGAAGAGCGGCAGGTAGCGGATGGAGGACTCGACGAGGTCCTGGAAGAAGTGCGTGCCGAACGACAGGTCGGGCACGTAGCTGCCGCGGGTGGTGGCGACCTCGATGAGCATCGCGGTGTTGTTGATGTCCGAGTAGGTGACGTTCACGCCGAGCTTCACGTCGCCGCGGCTGCCCCAGCGGCCCGGCCCGATCAGGATGAACTGCCGTTTCGGCAGGATCTTGTTCAGGCGCCCGACCGCCCGCCCCACGTCGAGCAGCTCCGACAGGCTGCCGAGGTCCGCGTAGCGCTCCGGGTCCACGTACACGATGTGCGTGATCTCGGGCATGCGGCCGTTCGACACGTAGCGGTGCGCGGAGAAGAGGATCCGGTCCTCGGGGAGGTCGCGCGGAATCGGCGCCGGCGTGGCGTCGTCCGAGAAGCTCTGCGGCCGGCACTGCAGCAGGTAGAAGTCGCGGCCGTCGGAGGCGAACTCGATGTCCACGGGCCCGCCGGTGCGCTCGCGCAGCACGCGGAGGATCGCCTTCATCTTCGGGATGAACGGCGTGTTGGCCACCAGGCCCTCGAAGGTCACCACGGGGCGGTCGCGCTCGGTGTCGAAGTCGAAGGCCACGGGCCGCAGCATGCCGCCGTCGCGCGCCACCGAGACGATGTGCGACAGGGCCGGGAAGGCGCGCCCGTACTCGCGGACGACGTCGGCCACCTCGACGGTCTCGAACTGGCGCGTCTCGAGGTTGATGACGTCCATCTTCTTCGGCGCGTAGTTGGCGATCTCGTCCGGCGTGATGTTCACGCGCAGGCCGGCCTGGCCGGGGGCGATGAGGACCGGGTAGTCGTCGGGCACGCGGTCCACCGCGCGCGTGCCGAGGCCGGGCACGAGGCGCACGAGGCCGTCCTCGCGCTTGATGCGCGCCGACCACCGGAACTCGTTGTTGCTGAAGGCGACGCCCGCCCACGCCGGCATGAAGTAGCGCCCGACGCGCGTGCCGACGACCTGCTGGATCATGATGCCCATCTCCTCGTGGAGATCCAGCAGGCCCCGGGCGGCGCGGTACTCGATCGGGTCGGGGCTGAACACCGACGCGTAGACCTCCGCGATGGCGTCGGTGAGCGCGGCGAGCCGCTCGGCCTTGGTGCCCTGGTTGGCGAGGAACAGGCTCTTGTACTTGCCCGAGAACGCGGCGCCCGTCTGGTCCTCCAGCAGGCTCGAGCTGCGGACGATGAGCGGGAGGTCCTCGAAGTCGTCGAGCGCGGCCGACAGGCCGTTCAGGATCTCGGGCGGGAAGTGCGAGTGCTTGAACACCTGGACGATGTGCGGGTACTCGCGCCGGATCTGGTCGACCTCGAGGTACTTGCGGTTGTAGACGTCCTCGAGGTGGTTGTAGGCCACGAAGTTCAGGAGGCCGTCCGACGTCAGGTACCACGTCTTCGGCACCTTGATCTCGCCGAGCGCGTCCGCGTACTCGTTCACCTTCCGCACGATCTGCGAGGCGAGCAGCAGGCCCGCGCTCTTGCCGCCCAGCTTGCCGTGGCTGGCGGCGGGCGAGATGACGTGGTGCAGGATGTCGTGGAAGTCCTCGACTTCGATGAAGTGGCGCGCCGTGTTGATGAACGTGAGGCTGTGGGTGAGCAGCCGGCGCGCCAGCGAGACGCGCAGGCCCACCTGCACCGGCCGCGACAGCTCGCGGTCCTGGACGGCGAACTGGTGATAGCGGTCGAGCGCGTCGGCGATGTCGGTGACCGAGGTGCCCTGGTCCTCGACCGCCTCGATCAGGAAGGACGACTTGTCGTCCTTGATCCACTGCTCGATGCAGGCGATGATCTCCTTCTCGCTCAGGTACTCGGACGCGATCCGGAACGCCTCGTTGGTGAGCGTCAGCAGCTGCGGCTCGCTGCGCTTCTCGAGCGGGCGGTTGTCCTCGTACCAGGTGCCGCTCGGATCGCGCAGGTCGGCAGAGGAGCGCTCGAGCAGCAGCTGCGCCTCCTCGATGCCGTTCCAGCACAGGTGGTTGATCATCCGGCGCCCGATCCGCGTCAGCAGCTGGTGGTCGGTCTTCCGGAGGAAGTCGATGATCACCCACCACTCGCGGCGCTGGGAGAGGTCGGGCACCGCCGGTTCGGTCGGCGCCCAGTTGCGCAAGGTGGTCTGCAGCCGCCGCTGCATCAGCAGGTGCGCCACCCACTCGGCGATCGTGTTGATGAGGCGGCGCTCCTCCTTCAGGAAGGGCCCCTCGTCGGCGCGCGGCATCTGCCGCGTGTAGTAGACCTCGATCGCGCCGACCACCTCGCCCTGCACCACGACGCCGGCGCGCTGCACCCAGGCCGTGTTGGTCGATTCCCGCGGCTCGTAGACGTTGCCCTCGAGGGTGATGCGCGCCCAGCACTCGGCGGGGTACTGCCAGCCGCGCGGGATCACCTCGAGCAGGCTGCGGCAGATGTCGTCGAGCGACGCGTTCTGCCGCGTGATGATCTCGTGGACGTTGTACAGGCAGTTCAGCTCCTTCGCCCGTTCGCGCAACGCCTCGAGGATCTTGTCGACCGGTCCGTCCGGCAGGCTCATGACGCGGTTCCTCCGGCGGGCGCCCGCAGGACGACCCCGCGCCCCGTCCGCCCGTCGACCTTCACGATGAGCGGCGCGTCCAGCCGGACGTGCCGCACCAACTCGGTCTCGTGCGCGGCCGGCCGGGCGTCCAGCCAGGCCCAGTCGATCCGGCCGTCCAGATCGTGCCGCACGCAGAAGTAGCTGACCTCGAAGCTCGAGATGTTGTGGAAGAAGTGCGAGCCCTGGCTGAGCTCCACGTTCATCGCCGGCAGCGTGGCCTCGACGATGGCGCGCGCGCCCGCCACCTGGCCCCACGTGGCCGGGATGCCGAGCCACGGGTCGGAGCTGCCCCACCGGCCGAAGCCGATGAGCAGGTACGGCCGCTCCTCGTCGACCAGCGTCTGGTTGATCGTGGCGAGCTCGGCCGCGATCGCCGGCGTGTGCCGCGCCTCGAAGGGTCCCGGCCGCACGTAGACGACGTCGGCCAGGCCCGTCACCACGCCGTTGCCCATCACCGCGTTCGAGGCGACCAGCGCGTGAGGGGCCTCCATCTCGGCGTCGGCGAGGTCCACGACCGCGCTCGAGACCACCATGGGCCGCACCTGCAGGAAGCCCAGGCGCAGCCGCGGGTCGGGGCCGTCCTCGACCGTCGCGGCGAACTCGATCTCGACCACCGCGCCGAGCGCGCGCTCCGCGGCGGCGAGCAGCTCGCGCACGGCCGCGGCGAGCGGCCACTGGTCCAGCACGAGGAGCGGCGCGAAGTTCAGCAGGCGCGGGCCGCGGACGCCGATGCCCGGCGACAGGCGCTCCGATCGGGGATCGAACGTGGACGCGACGGAGGCCAGCGCGCCGTCGGCTTCGGCGTCCTCGAGGGTGGCCTTCACCAGGTACTCGGTCTCGGCGATGGGATCGTAGGCGGGCGGCTGGCCCATGTTGACGGCCCAGAACGTCGTCTGCCCCTGATCGAGCAGCTCGTCGATCGAGCCGTAGGGCGGCGACGCCTTGGGGTGGGCGGGCGAGACGTTCCAGGCCACGCCCTCGTCCACGATCGTCTTGCCGAGACCGAGCGCCAGGCTCAGCACGCCCTCCTCGGGCCGCGCGCCGCCGAAGCGGTAGAAGCTGTACGACCGCGCCACGCCCGACACGTGCGGATAGAAGCGCTCGCGGTGCCGGCGGCCGACGACCTCCTGGACGATCACCGCCATCTTCTCGTCTTCGACCGCGTGCTCGGTGGCGCGGATGTAGCGCTTGGCGTCGGCGAAGAAGGTGGAGGCGTAGACGAACTTGACCGCCTCGACCAGCTTGCGGAACCGGACGTCCGGATCCGGCTGGTTGTTGGGGATCATCTTCGTCTCGTACACGCCGGCGAACGGGCGGTAGAGCGCGTCCTCGAGCAGGCTCGACGAGCGGATCGCGAGCGGCGAGTGCACCTGCCGGACCAGGGCGCGGAGGTCGCCGAGGAGCTCCACCGGCAGGTCGGCCTGCTGGAACGCCAGCGCGATGTGCGCGTCGGGCGCGTCGGAGCGGGCCAGGCCGGCGAGGCCGTTGCTGGTGACGAACCGGTCGAAGAGGTCGGTCGTGATGACGGTCAGGGTGGGGACGACGATATCGATGCCGGGAACGCGCGCGGCGTCGAGGGACTCGAGCGCGTCGCGCATGCGCAGCAGGCCGGCGGCCTTGCCACCGCACGACCCGGAGCCGATGGCGGTGAAGCGCTCGCGCCCGTCGAAGAACTGGCGGTCGAAGCGCGGGACGTCGAGACGGGCGGACCGCTCCTGCGCCATGCGTGGATCACCCCGTGACGGGAAGGGGCGCGCGACCCGCCGTCCCAGCGGGTCGCGCGCGCGTCCGTGGTGCGTGGTCGGGCGAAGGCTAGACCCAGCCGCGGTCGCGGCAGGCCTGCGCCACGCGGTTGACGGCGATGACGTAGGCTGCGTCCCGCATGAACAGCTTCTGCCGCTTCGCCAGCTCGTAGACGGCCGCGAAGGCCGCGGTCATCTTGAGGTCCAGCTTGGCGAGGACCTCGTCCTTCTCCCAGAAGTAGTTGCTGTTGCTCTGGACCTGCTCGAAGTAGCTGCAGGTCACCCCGCCGGCGTTCGCGAGGAAGTCGGGGATCACGAAGATGCCGCGCTCGTGGATGACCTTGTCGGCCTCGGGCGTCGTCGGGCCGTTGGCGCCCTCGGCGATGATCCGGACGCCCGCGTGGATCTTGCCCACGTTGTCGCCGCGGATCTGGTTCTCGATCGCCGCCGGCATCAGGATGTCGACCGGCTGCTCGAGCCACGCGTCGCCGGGCAGGCGCTCGTAGCCGAGCTTCTCGGCCTTCTTCTTGTCGATGCCGCCGAACCGGTCGGTGATGCCGAGCAGCTCCTCCGGATCGACGCCCGCCGCCTTGCGGAACGTGTAGGAGGCCTGGTCCTCCTGGTCCCACGCGGCGACCGCCACGACCGTGCCGCCCAGCTGGCGGTAGAGGCGGATGGCGTACTGGGACACGTTGCCGAAGCCCTGCACGCTGGCCTTGGTCTTCCCGGCCTCGAGGCCGAGCTCGCGCAGGGCCTCGCGGAGGGTGAAGACCAGGCCGAAGCCCGTCGCCTCGGTGCGGCCGAGCGAGCCGCCCATCCCCACGGGCTTGCCGGTGATGAAGCCGGGGAAGTGCTGGCGGCCGTGCAGCACCTCGAACTCGTCGAGCATCCACAGCATGTGCTGCGGCGTGGTCATCACGTCAGGGGCGGGCACGTCGGTCAGCGGGCCGACGTTGCGCGCGACCTGGCGCACCCAGCCGCGGCAGATCAGTTCCTGCTCGCGGGCGCTGAGGTTGTGCGGATCGCAGATGACGCCGCCCTTGGCGCCGCCGAGCGGGATGTCGACGACCGCGCACTTCCAGGTCATCCACATCGAGAGAGCGCGAACGGTATCGACGGTCTCCTGCGGGTGGAACCGGATGCCGCCCTTGCTGGGGCCCCGCGCGTCGTTGTGCTGGACCCGGAAGCCGCGGAAGACCTTCGTGCTGCCGTCGTCCATCCGCACGGGAATCGAGAAGTGATACTCCCGTAGCGGTACGCGCAGCAGGTCCCGCGTCGCCGCATCGAGCCCGAGCACATCGGCCACCTTGTCGAACTGTGCCTGGGCCATTTCGAACGAGTTGAATGCCTTCGTCGCCACGATATGAATCCCCTTCGCAAAGAGGCGCCCTCATGGGCGTATCCAAAGGCCCATTCTATGCCAAAGACGTGCCACGCCCAAACGGGCCACAATGCCGACGCCGTGGCAGAAAGGCGCGGCAAACCGGCGCGCGCGCGGGCGCCGCGTCCGGCCGGGCGGCACGGATGCCCTATAATGATCGATCATGAAAAGCACGACCGCCGACACCCCGAAAGCCCGGTGGGAGCGTGACGTGCTCGAGCCGGCGCTGAAGCAGGCGCCCGAGCGCGCGAAGCCCTTCACGACCGTTTCCGGACGGCCGGTCGATCGGCTCTACACCCCCGAGGACGTCGCCGGCCTCGACTACGCGCGCGACCTCAACCAGCCCGGCGAGTACCCGTACACGCGCGGCATCCACCCCACCGGCTACCGCGGCCGGCTGTGGACCATGCGGCAGTTCGCGGGGTTCGGCACGCCCGAGGAGACCAACGAGCGCTACAAGCAGCTGCTCGCGGCGGGCGGGACCGGGTTGAGCGTGGCGTTCGACCTGCCGACGCTGATGGGGCGCGACCCCGACCACGACCTGTCGCTCGGCGAGGTGGGGAAGTGCGGCGTGAGCATCGCCTCGCTCGCCGACATGGAGCGCCTCTTCGACGGCATCTCGCTCGCCGACATCACGACGTCGATGACGATCAACTCGCCGGCGTCGATGATCTTCGCCATGTACCTCGTCGTGGCGGAGAAGCAAGGGGCGGACTGGCAGCGGTTGTCGGGCACCATCCAGAACGACATCCTGAAGGAGTTCATCGCCCAGAAGGAGTACATCTACCCGCCACGGCCGTCGATGCGGCTGATCACCGACGTCTTCGCGTTCTGCGCGCGGGAGGTGCCGCGGTGGAACACGATCTCGGTGAGCGGCTACCACATCCGCGAGGCCGGGGCGACCGCGCTGCAGGAGCTGGCGTTCACGCTGCGCGACGGGCTGGAGTACGTCCGGTACGGGATCGACGCCGGCCTGGACGTGGACGAGTTCGTGCCGCGCATCTCCTTCTTCTTCAACGCGCACAGCGATTTCTTCGAGGAGATCGCGAAGTACCGCGCGGCCCGCAAGCTGTGGGCCGAGGCGATGCGCGAGCACTTCGGCGCCCGCGACGATCGCTCGTGGAAGCTGCGGTTCCACACGCAGACCGCCGGCGTGTCGCTCACCGCGCAGCAGCCCTACAATAACGTCGTGCGCACGGCGCTCCAGGCGCTCGGGGCCGTGCTCGGCGGCACGCAGTCGCTGCACACCAACTCGCTGGACGAGGCGCTGGCGCTGCCCACCGCCGAGGCCGCCACGCTGGCGCTGCGCACGCAGCAGGTCATCGCGCACGAGAGCGGCGTGACCAACGTCGTGGACCCGCTCGGCGGCTCCTACTTCGTCGAGCGGCTCACGCTCGACATGGAGCAGGGCGCGAAGGACTACTTCGCGACCATCGACCGCATGGGCGGCATGGTCGAGGCGGTCGAGCAGGGCTACCCGCAGCGCGAGATCGCCGAGTCGGCCTACCGCTTCCAGCAGTCGGTCGAGGCGCGCGACAAGATCATCGTCGGGGTGAACGACTACGTGGTGGAGGGGGAGGCGTCGGTGCCCACCCTCTACATCGACGAGACGACCGCCGAGCGCCAGGTCGACCGGCTGCGCGAGCTGAAGCGGACCCGCGACAACGGCCGCGTGACGCGCGCGCTCGACGATCTGCGCCGCGCCGCGGCCGGCGCCGACAACACCATGCCCCGGCTGATCGAGTGCGCCCGCGCCTACGCCACGGTGGGCGAGATGTGCGACGCGCTGCGCGACGTCTGGGGGGAGTACGAGGAAGTGCCCTCCATCTAGAGGCCGGAGGCCAGGGGCCAGAGGGCAAGGGGGCAGGGGTCAGGACATGGACAAAATCCGAGTGGTCATCGCCAAGCCCGGCCTCGACGGTCACGACCGCGGCGCCAAGGTCATCGCCCGCGCGCTGCGCGACGCCGGGATGGAGGTCATCTACACGGGCCTCCGGCAGACCCCCGAGCAGATCGTCGGCGCGGCCCTCCAGGAGGACGCCGACGTGATCGGCCTCTCCATCCTCTCGGGCGCGCACAATCACATCTGCCCGCGGGTGATGGAGCTGCTCAAGGAGAAGGGGCTCGAGGACGTCCTGGTCGTCGTGGGCGGCATCATCCCCGATGTGGACATCCACACGCTGCAGGCGATCGGCATCACCGGCATCTTCCTGCCAGGGACCCCGATGCAGGAGATCGTCGACTTCATCAGCGGCCACGTCCGCCCCCGCGCCGAGCGCGTCTGAACCTACGTGGGGCTCCGCCCCACACCCCCGCCTTCGCTGAAGCTCCGGCGGGCCGCCGTAGCCTTGGCGGAGTCTGGTCGGCTCGGTCGGGGCCCCAACGGCCAGCCGGAGGCCGGCGCCCCGCCCAAGTCCAACCCCGCGCGCGGTCGGCACGGACGCGAGTCTATCCCTAACCCCTTGTCATAGCTTGACTTCCTGTGTTCATAGACGTACGCTTCGGGGAGCATGGCGCACAAGCTCCTCCTGGCCGACGACAGCGTCACGATCCAGCGTGTGATCGAGCTGACCTTCGCCGACGAGGACATCGAGGTCGTGGCCGTCGGCGACGGACAGCAGGCCATCGATCGCATCGGCGCCGACCCGCCGGACGTGGTCCTGGCCGACGTCGGGATGCCCGAGCGGGACGGCTACGAGGTGGCGTCGTTCGTCAAGCAGACTCCCCGGCTGGCGCACATTCCGGTTCTTCTGCTCACCGGAGCCTTCGAGCCGGTCGACGAGGCGCGCGCGCGCGCCGCCGGCTGCGACGGCGTCCTGGTGAAGCCCTTCGAGCCGCAAATGGTCATCAACCGCGTGAAGGATCTGCTCGCCGGCCGCCGTTCGGACGCCATGTGGGCGACTCCGCCCGCTCAGCCGACCGAGGCCGCGCCCTCGCCGGCGGCGCCGGCGGCTGAGACCAAACCCGCGGCCAACGCCGCCCCGGGCTCCGATTCGCTCGACGACTACTTCGACCGGCTCGACGCGGCGTTCTCGGGGCTCGGCGCCGAGCCCGCCGCCGCGGCGGAGCCGACCGGCGAGACGCGTCCAGCCGGGCAGGCGGCGCCGGCCGATCCGCTGCCGGCGTCGGCCTTCGACACGCTCGAGCCCGAGCCGCCCGCAGGCACGGCCGCTCAGACTTCCGACGACGGGCTCGGCGGCTGGGATCCCGGTTTGAGCGCCGACGAGCCGACGCCCACGCGCGCCGCCGCGCCGCTGCCTCCGCCCCCGCCGGCCCCCGCGACCGAGGTCAACTTGCCGCCACCGGAAGGCGGCTGGCTGGACGAGGCCCGCCAGCCCGTGCCGAGCCTGCGCCCGGCGGAACAGCAGGCGCCCGCCCTCACGCCGCCGCCACCCGCGGCGCCGCAGGCTCCGGAGAGCGCGCCGGCGACGCTGCCGTCGCTGTCGGACGCGTTCGGGGCGCTGCTGGCGGCCGAGCAGGAGCAGCCTCGGCCGGCCGCGGCGGCTCGAGCGCCGGTGACCGACGAGACGATCGAGCTGGTGGTGCAGAAGGTCGTCGAGCGCCTGACGACGGCCGCCGTGCGCGAGACCGTGACGGACGTCGCCGAGCGGCTCGTGCGCGAGGAAATCGCTCGCATCAAGAGCGGCGGTCATTGATTACCGGGGCTCCGCCCCGGACCCCGGCTCGGTCGCTTGCGGGGACCCCATCGCCCCGCGCCGCTCCCTCGCGGGCCGCGCTGTGCGCGGCCTGCAGTCCGTGCAGGTCACGCGGACTGCCCTGTGTGGAGTTCGGGCCGTCCTTTCCGTAGCGATTTCCGTGCTCATTCCGTGGCTCCTTCCGTGGTCCTTCCGCAGGGTGCCTTGCGGCGGTCTCCCTGAACCACTACGATTGACGGTTATGCCAGACGTCCCGCGACTTCCCAAGCCGATCGACGTTCCGGAAAAGCCCGCGCTGGAGGGGCTCGAAGCCAAGTGGCGCGACCGGTGGGAGGCTGACGGCCTGTACCGGTTCGATCGCACCAGTCCGCGCGAGGCGGTGTACGCGATCGACACGCCGCCGCCGACGGTCAGCGGGTCGCTGCACATCGGCCACGTCTTCTCCTACACGCACACCGACGTCGTGGCGCGCTTCCAGCGGATGCGCGGCAAGGCGGTCTTCTACCCCATGGGGTGGGACGACAACGGCCTGCCGACCGAGCGCCGCGTGCAGAACTACTACGGCGTGCGCTGCGACGCGTCGCTGCCGTACGACCCGTCGTTCGAGCCGCCGCCCAAGCCGTCCAAGCAGCCGATCGCGATCTCGCGCCCGAACTTCGTCGAGCTGTGCCACCGGCTGACGGCCGAGGACGAGAAGGCCTTCGAGCACCTGTGGCGGTATCTGGGCCTGTCGGTGGACTGGTCGACGACCTACGCGACGATCGGCCGCCGCGCGCAGCGGCTCTCGCAGCTCGCCTTCCTGCGCCTGCTGGCGCGCGGCCAGGCGTACCAGCTCGAGGCTCCCACCCTGTGGGACGTGGACTTCCGTACGGCGGTCGCGCAGGCGGAGCTGGAGGATCGGGAGCGGGAGGGCGCGTACCATCGCGTGCGCTTCATGCGCCCGCAGGCGTCCGCGCCGAGCGAGCCGCGCTTCGTCGAGATCGACACGACGCGTCCCGAGCTGCTGCCGGCCTGCGTGGCGCTCGTCACGCACCCCGACGACCCGCGGTATCGCCCGCTCGTGGGCGGCGAGGTGATCACGCCGCTCTTCGGCGCGCGCGTGCCCGTCGTGGCGCACCCGCTGGCCGACCCGGAGAAGGGCACCGGCGTCGCGATGATCTGCACCTTCGGTGACGTCACCGACGTCACCTGGTGGCGCGAGCTCTCGCTGCCCGTGCGCGCCGTCATCCAGGCGAACGGCGCCCTGCGGCCGGTGACGTGGGGCGCGCCGGGCTGGGAGTCGGTGGACGCCGCGCGCGCGCAGGCGGCCTACGACCGGCTGGAGGGCCTCTCGGCCGTCAAGGCGCGGGCGCGCATCGTGGAGCTGCTCGCCGAGGACGGCGCGCTCGTCGGGGAGCCGCGTCCCGTCGTCCACAACGTGAAGTTCTTCGAGAAGGGCGACCGCCCGCTCGAGATCATCACGAGCCGCCAGTGGTTCATCCGGACCATGGACTTCCGCGCGGCGCTCCTCGCGCGCGGCGGCGAGCTGACGTGGCACCCGCCGTACATGCACGCGCGGTTCGAGAACTGGGTGAACGGGCTGGCGGGCGACTGGTGCGTCAGCCGCCAGCGGTTCTTCGGCGTGCCGTTCCCCGTGTGGTACCCGCTCGGCGCGGACGGCCAGCCCGACTACGGCCGGCCGCTCGTGCCCGACGAGGCGAGCCTGCCGATCGACCCGTCGACCGACACGCCCCCCGGGTACGCCCCGGAGCAGCGCGGCGCCGCCGGCGGCTTCATGGCCGACCCCGACGTCATGGACACGTGGGCCACCTCGTCGCTCTCCCCGCAGATTGCCGCGGGCTGGGAGGAGGACCCCGATCTGTTCGGCCGGGTCTTCCCGATGGACCTGCGCCCGCAGGCCCACGACATCATCCGCACGTGGCTGTTCTCGACCGTGCTGCGCGCGCACCTCGAGCACGACGTGCTGCCCTGGCGCAACGCCGCGATCTCCGGGTTCGTGGTGGACCCGGATCGCAAGAAGATGTCGAAGTCGAAGGGCAACGTGGTGACGCCGCTCGGCCTGCTCGAGGAGCACGGCACCGACGGCGTGCGCTACTGGGCGGCGAGCGGCCGCCCCGGCGCGGACACGACGTTCGACACGGGCCAGATGCGCGTCGGCCGCCGCCTGGCGATCAAGATCCTCAACGCGTCGCGGTTCGTGCTCGCGAAGGCGGAGCCCATCGGCGCGGTCACCGAGGCCCTCGACCGCGGGCTGCTGACGGCGCTGGCGCGCCTCGTGCGCGAGACGACGGCGGACTTCGAGGCCTACAACTACGCGCGCGCGCTCGAGCGCACCGAGAGCTTCTTCTGGTTCTTCTGCGACAACTACCTCGAGCTGGTGAAGGCGCGCCGGTACGGCGACCACGGCGAGGCCGGCGCGGCGTCGGCCAACGGCGCGATGGTCGTCGCGCTGGACGTCTTCCTGCGCCTGTTCGCGCCGTTCCTGCCCTTCGCGACCGAGGAGGTGTGGTCGTGGTGGCAGGAGGGCTCGGTCCACCGCGCGGCGTGGCCGACGCCGGACGGGGTGCTCGCCTTCGCCGGCGCCGACGACCCCCGCGCCGAGCGCGCCCTGCGCGTGGCCGCGCAGGTCCTGAGCGACGTGCGCAAGCGCAAGTCCGAGGCCCAGCGGCCGCTGAAGAACCCGGTCCGGCGCACCGTCGTCACCGGGACCGCCGAGGACCTGGACGCGCTGGGCCTGGTCGAGACGGACCTCAAGGCGGCCGGGATCATCGAGCGGCTCGAGACCCGGCCGGGCGACGCCCTCGCCGTCGACGCGGAGCTCGCCGACCCGCCGGCCCGTGAGGCGGGCGCGTGACGATCGAGCCGCTCGACCCCGGCGCCTACCGCGGCCTGGTGCGCGCGGCGCTCGCCGAGGACCTCGGGCGCGGCGACGTGACCACGTCGGCCACGGTGCCGCCCGAGGCGACGGCGCGCGGGATCCTCCTCGCCAAGTCCCCGTGCGTCGTCGCGGGCCTCGCCGTGGCGGAGGAGACCTTCCGCCAGCGCGACCCGGAGGTCCGCTTCGTCGTGCGGCGCGCCGACGGCGAGCGCTGCGAGCCGGGCACCGAGGTGGCGGAGGTCGCGGGCCGGGCCGCCGCCCTGCTCGAGGCCGAGCGGACCGCGCTCAACTTCCTGCAGCGCCTGTCGGGCATCGCGACGCTGACGCGCCGGTTCGTGGAGGCGGCCGGCGGGCGGATTGTCGTCCTCGACACGCGCAAGACGACGCCGACCCTGCGCGCGCTCGAGAAGTACGCCGTGCGCGCCGGCGGCGGCACCAACCACCGCATGGGGCTCGACCGGGCCATCCTCGTGAAGGAGAACCACGCGCGGATCGCCGGCGGCATCGCCGCGGCGGTGGCGCGGCTGCGCGCGGCCGCTCCCGATCTGCCGCTGGAGGTCGAGGCCCAGAGCCTCGCGGAGGTGGAGCAGGCGCTCGCCGCCGGCGCGGACACGATCCTGCTCGACAACCTCACGCTCGACGAGACGCGCGCCGCCGTGGCGCGGTGCCGCGGCCGCGCCCGCACCGAGATTTCGGGCGGGGTGACGCTCGAGCGGCTGCCCCTGCTCGCCGGGACCGGCGCGGACTCGGTCTCGGTGGGCGCGCTCACGCACTCGGCGGCGGCGGCAGACTTGAGCTTCGAGCTCGAGGTCCCCACGTAGTGACGGAGCGAGGGGTTTGGGGCGAAGCCCCCCGGAGTGAGCCAGGCGAGGCGCGCCCCGGGCGCGCCCCGCGGGAACGGAGCGGGGCGCGTGGGGTCCCCGCGAGTGAGCGCGTAGGGGGGCCCGCGGGGGCGAAGCCCCCCGGAGTGAGCCAGGCGAGGCGCGCCCCGGGCGCGCCCCGCGGGAACGGAGCGGGGCGCGTGGGGTCCCCGCGAGTGAGCGCGTAGGGGGGCCCGCGGGGGCGAAGCCCCCCGGAGTGAGCCAGGCGAGGCGCGCCCCGGGCGCGCCCCGCGGGAACGGAGCGGGGCGCGTGGGGTCCCCGCGAGTGAGCGCGTAGGGGGGCCCGCGGGGGCGAAGCCCCCCGGAGTGAGCCAGGCGAGGCGCGCCCCGGGCGCGCCCCGCGGGAACGGAGCGGGGCGCGTGGGGTCCCCGCGAGTGAGCGCGTAGGGGGGCCCGCGGGGGCGAAGCCCCCCGGAGTGAGCCAGGCGAGGCGCGCCCCGGGCGCGCCCCGCGGGAACGGAGCGGGGCGCGTGGGGTCCCCGCGAGTGAGCGCGTAGGGGGGCCCGCGGGGGCGAAGCCCCCCGGAGTGAGCCAGGCGAGGCGCGCCCCGGGCGCGCCCCGCGGGAACGGAGCGGGGCGCGTGGGGTCCCCGCGAGTGAGCGCGTAGGGGGGCCCGCGGGGGCGAAGCCCCCCGGAGTGAGCCAGGCGAGGCGCGCCCCGGGCGCGCCCCGCGGGAACGGAGCGGGGCGCGTGGGGTCCCCGCGAGTGAGCGCGTAGGGGGGCCCGCGGGGGCGAAGCCCCCCGGAGTGAGCCAGGCGAGGCGCGCCCCGGGCGCGCCCCGCGGGAACGGAGCGGGGCGCGTGGGGTCCCCGCGAGTGAGCGCGTAGGGGGGCCCGCGGGGGCGAAGCCCCCCGGAGTGAAGATGACCGACCTGCCACGCGACATCGACGACGCGCTCGCCCGCGTGGCCGCGCGCCGCGGCCCGTTCGGAACGCGTGTCGTCTACCTCGCCGAAACGGGATCCACCAACGACGTCGCCGCGGGGCTTGCCGCGCGCGGCGCCGGGGAGGGCACCGTCGTGCTCGCCGGCGCGCAGACGCGCGGGCGGGGCCGGCTCGGGCGGAGCTGGGTTTCGCCGCCAGGGGCGGGCGTGTACCTGTCGGTCGTGGTCCGCCCCGCGTCCGGGGGCGAGGCCGACACGGCGCGGCTCCTCACGCTCGCCGGCGGCGTGGCGGTGGCCGAGGGCATTCGGGCCGCGACCGGCCTGCCGGTGGAGCTGAAGTGGCCGAACGACGTCGTCGTGGGCCAGCCGCGGCGTAAGGTCGCGGGCATCCTGGCGGAAGGCTCGACCGTCGCCGACCGGATCGAATACGTCGTCCTCGGCGTGGGGATCAACCTGTCGGCGGCGGCCTATCCGCCCGACCTCGCCGGGCGCGCGAGCTCGCTCGAGGTCGAGCTGGGGAGGATGGTCGATCGCGCGGCGGTCGTGGCCGAGACGCTCGCCGCGCTGGGGGAGCGTTACGCCGACCTGCGGGAAGGCCGCGCCCGCGCCGTCCTCGACCGCTGGCGCCGGCTGGCGCCGTCGGCCGACGGCAGCCCGGTCGAGTGGACGTCGCGCGGCGCCGCGCGCGCGGGCACGGCCGCCGGCATCGACGAGGACGGCGCGCTGATCGTGCGCGGCGCGGAAGGTCTCGAACGGATCGTCGCCGGTGAGGTACGCTGGTTGTAGGAAGGGTAGGGGCGACGCGGCGCGTCGCCCGGAAGGACGGCCATGCTCCTAGCCATCGACGTCGGCAACACCAACATCGTGCTCGGCGTGTTCGACGGCGATCGGCTGCAGCACAGCTGGCGCCTGGCGACCTACCGCGAGCGGACGGCCGACGAGCTGGGGATGATGACGACTCAGCTCTTCCGGCACGACCACCTGGAGCCCGCGCAGATCGACGGGATCGTCCTGGCGTCGGTCGTGCCGCCGCTGACCGGGATGATGCGCGACATGGCGGTACGCTACTTCGGGCGCGAGCCGTTCGTCGTGCACGGCACGAGCCGCACCGGCATGCCCGTCCGCTACGAGCCGGTGTCGGACGTGGGCGCCGACCGCGTGGTGAACGGCGTGGCGGCGTACGAGCTGTACGGCCGCGCCGCCGGCACGCCGACGATCGTCGTCGACTTCGGCACGGCGACGACGTTCGACGCCATCTCGGCCCAGGGCGAGTACCTCGGCGGCGTGATCTGCCCGGGCGTGCAGATCTCGGCCGACGCGCTCTTCCAGCGCGCGGCGCGCCTGCCCCGCGTCGACGTGCGCAAGCCCTCGTCGGTCGTCGGCCGGACGACGGTCGGCTCGATACAGTCGGGCCTGTTCTTCGGCTACGTGGACATGGTCGACGGCATCGTGCGCCGCATGCGCCACGAGCTGACCGGTGTCCCCGACGGCCGCGTCACCACGGTGGCGACCGGCGGCATGGCCGACATCATCGCCGGCGACACGGGCGTGATCGACGCCGTCAACCCCGACCTGACGCTGCTCGGGCTGAAGATCATCTGGGAGAGGAACAAGTAAGGAGCTCATCGCCAATCGGCGATGAGCCGCATTCCCATGGACCCCTCCTCCTACTGCCGCGAGATCGAGGCGTATCTCTGCCGCAAGAACGACGGCCACCTGATTCGCATCGTGGGGCCGGCCTTCGAGCAGGTGTGCGGGTGGGCGGAGCGGGGGGTGCCGATCAAGGTGGCGTTCCGCGGGATCGATCGGACGTTCGAGCGCTACTACGCGAAGGG
This sequence comes from uncultured Acidobacteriota bacterium, assembly GCA_963812185.1. Taxonomy (GTDB): domain Bacteria; phylum Acidobacteriota; class Vicinamibacteria; order Vicinamibacterales; family JAHECP01; genus JAHECP01. The sequence continues at coordinate 1,203,273 of CAWEUE010000003.1, read as the reverse complement.
GCCGCGGCGCCGCCCGGTGCGCGTGGAGTTCTGCGAGGCGGACGTGCTCGACGAGTTCGACGCGTGGCGGCGGGCGATGGGGCCGGCGCTGGCCGACGCGGCGGCGCCCGTCAGCGACGCGAGCACCCGGCCGAGCCTGCCGCGTCACCTCGACCGCGTGCTCACGTCGCTGACGGCGCTCAGGGCCGGGCGCGTGGTGTCGCCGGCGTTCGCGGCCCGCGTCGACGGCCTCATCGACGAGGTGGACGCCGTGCGCGCCGGCGCGAAGACGCTGCGAGGCGAGGCGCGCGCGCGGGCGCTGGCGAGGCTGGCCGCGCTCGACGGCGATCTGATGGCCGCGGCGCGCGACGAGCTGGCCGCCGAGCGGGACGCCCTCGTGCGCGAGGCGGAGGACGAGCTGAAGGCGTTCCGCGCGCGCATGCCCCGGGAGGCCTGGACCCGCGCCGTGGACGCGGGGGTCGACCGGCTGATCCGCGAACGGCTCGGCCTGCCGGTGATCGAGGTCGTGTGACATGGTGACGGCGGGGACGGACATCCTGCTCGAGATCGAGAAGCCGGCCGCCGGCGGCCGGATGATCGCGCGCCACGAGGGGCAGGTCGTGCTCGTCGCCGGCGCGATCCCGGGCGAGCGCGTGCGCGCGCGCGTCGAGCGCGCCGAGCGCAGCGTGGCCTACGCCACGGTCGTGGAGGTGGTCGACGCGTCCGCCGATCGGCGGCCCGTCGGCGGCGACCCCGCGTGCGGCGGCGCGGTCTTCGCGCACGTGGCCTACCCGCGGCAGGTGGATCTGAAGCGCGAGATCGTGCTGGACGCCTTCCGGCGGATCGGCAAGCTGGCGCTGGACGCGTCGCTCGCCGTCGAACCGTCTCCCGAGCGCGGGTACCGCATGCGCGCCCGGCTGCACGTGCGCGGCGGCCGCATCGGGTTCTTCCGCGAGGGGACCCACGAGCTGTGCGATCCGGCCGGCACGGGCCAGCTGCTCGACGCCACGAACGAGTCGCTCGGCGGCGTCGCCCGTGAGCTGTCCGAGGCGGGCGCGGGCCCTGTCGTCTCGATCGAGCTCGGCGAGAACCTGGCCGGCGACGAGCGCGCGCTGCATCTCGAGCTGAAGCCCGGCGGCGGACCGCCGCCCGCCCTCTACGCGGGCCTCGCCCGCGTCCGCGGCGTCACGGGCGTCACGTGCCAGGCGCCGCCGGCCGACCTCGTGTCGCTCGGCGGGCGGCCGTGGGTGGGCGATGCCGTCGAGACGCTCGTGGGCCGCCCGGCCGGCTCGCTCGGCGGGGCGCGCCTCGCGCGCCGCGCGCAGGCGTTCTTCCAGGCGAACCGCTTCCTGCTCCCCACGCTGGTCTCGCGCGTCGTCGCGCGCGTGGGCGAGGGCGCCGTGACCGATCTCTACGCCGGCGTGGGCGTCTTCGCCGTGTCGCTGGCCGCGCTGGGCCGGACGCGGGTGACCGCCGTCGAGGGCGACCGGGTGACGGGCGCCGACCTCGCCGCGAACGCGAAGCCGTTCCCCGGGCTGAGGGTCGTGCGCTCGCCGGTCGAGGCCTTCCTGGGCGCGGGCGGCGGAGGCGGGGACGAAACGCTGATCGTGGACCCGCCGCGGACGGGCATGTCGCGCGACGCGATGGCGGCGGTCGTCGCGCGCGGGGCGCGGCGCGTGGTCTACGTCTCGTGCGACGTGGCGACGCTCGCGCGCGACGTGCGCCGGCTGGTGGACGCCGGGTACGAGCTCGCGCACGTGGAGGCGTTCGACCTGTTTCCCTCCACCGCGCACGTCGAGACGCTGGCGGTCCTCACTTCTCGCACGCGCTGACGAACGCCTCGAACAGCGGGCGGAACTCGCCCGTCCGCCAGAAGTTCTCCGGGTGCCACTGCACGGCCACGCAGAAGCGCGACTTCGGCCGCTCCAGGGCCTCGACGATGCCGTCGGGGGAGGTGGCGGACGCCTCGAGGCCCTTGGCCAGCTTGCGGACGGCCTGGTGGTGCCGGCTGTTCACGGTGCAGGTCTCGTCGGACAGCACCTCCTCGAGCGCCTTCCAGAGCTGCGAGTCGCGCGTGACCCACACCTCGTGCGCGAGCATGACCGGCGTGCCGGCCGCGCCGTGCGCCTCGGCGCCGGGGATCATGCTGGGGATGTCCTGCACGAGGGTGCCGCCGAGCGCGACGTTCAGCACCTGCATGCCGCGGCAGATGCCGAGGATCGGCAGGTCGCGGCCGACGGCCTCGCGCACGAGCGCGACCTCGAACGCGTCGCGGCCGGGCTCGGTGTCCTCGGTCGTGGTGTGCCGCTTCTCGCCGTAGAGCGCCGGGTCCACGTCGCGCCCGCCGGTCAGCAGCAGGCCGTCGAGGTCGTCGAGGACCGCGGCCGCCGGGCCGGCGGTCGGCTCGAGCACGCTGGGCTCGCCGCCGCCCCGGCGGACGGCCTCGAGGTAGTCCTGGAGATGAGCACAGGCGGTGACGCCAATGCGCGGTGCCATGGCCGTTCCCCTTGCGCTACATGCGCGACGGCACCCGGCAGCCCATCAGGTCGAGCGCGCGCGTCAGCTGGTCGCGGAAGTACACGACCGCCGCCGCGCGCCACCGCCGGACGTCCGGGCGCTCTTCGTTGAGGATGGGATACTTGTGATAGAAGCCGTTGAACTTCTGCGCCAGGCCGAACGCGTATTTCGCCAGCACCGACAGTTCGAGGGTGCGCAGCGCCTGGTCCGCCATCTCGTCGAGGCGTGACGCCTCGAGCACCAGGTCCCAGAGGTCGTCGCCGTCGCCGCCGGGGTCGAGCGAGCCGGCCGGCGTCTCGCCGAGCGCCGCGACGAACGCCGCCACCTCGACGCCCTCCCGCTCGTGCAGCTTGCGGAAGATGTTGTTGGCGCGCACGGCCGCGTACTGCAGGTACGGGCCCGTCTCGCCCTCGAAGCTCAGCGCCTCGTCGATGTCGAACGCGATGATCTTGCCGCGCGAGAACTTGATCAGGAAGTAGCGGACCGCGGCGGTCGCGATCGTCTCGGCGATGGCCTGCGTCTCCCCGGCGGGCAGGTCGGCGTTCCGCTTGACGACCTCGGCGTGCGCCGCGTCGATGAGGCGGTCCAGCAGGTCGTCGGCCTTGACGCCCAGGCCCTTGCGGCCCGACACCTCCACGAACGGCCGGCCCGAATCGGCCTCCGCCTCGTAGCCGAGCGCGCGCGCCGTCGCGTGCGACAACGCGACCATCTCGTACGCGTAGTGGATCGACCGCTCCGCCTCCTGCCCGTAGCCCATGGCGCCGAGCGCCTGCTTCAGCAGCTTCTGCAGGTACGACTGCCGCGTGTCGATCACGTTGTAGACGACGTCGGCCCGGCCGAACGCCGGCACGCCCGCGCCCGCCTCGGCGGCCGACGCGTCGGACGTCGTGGCCCAGAGCGGGCGGCCGCCGTCCCGGCGGTCGAACCGCCGGTAGTGGAAGTCCCGGCCGAGCAGCCCGAACTTCCAGAACTGGTTGGCGATGTCCTTGCCGACGTAGGTCACCGTGCCGTCCGAGCGCACGATCACCTTCTCGCGCGACTCGGCCGCGTCGTCCGCGCCGGCGGCCGGCTCCTCCCCCGCGTCCTCGTCCTCGATCGTCATTACCCAGCAGCCGGCCAGCCGGCCCTGCTCCTGGCGGAAGACCGCGCCCTTCGCCTTGAGCGCGTCGAAGGCGTGGTCCCAGAACTTCAGCCGCAGGATGTCGCCCTCGTAGGTCAGCAGGTCGTAGTCGATGCCCAGCCGGGCCATCGTCGCCAGGTGGCAGCGGACGATGCGCTCGGCGATGAACGCGCCCAGGCGGGCGTTGTCGTTGTCGCCGCGCTCGATGTCGTGCAGCGTGGCGGCGCGGATCTTCACCCGCGCCGGGTCGCCCTCGTACCAGTCGGTGACCTTCGCGTAGAGATCCCAGCAGTAGTAGTCGAACCGCGTGGTGTCGGCCAGCGCGCGGACGGCGTCGAGGCCCTTGTGCTCCAGCTCGCGGAAGCCCACCACGACGTCGGCGACCTGCACGCCCGTGTCGTCGATGTAGTTCTGGACCTCGACCGTCTGGCCCCGGAAGCGGAGCAGCCGGCCCAGCGTGTCGCCGAGGGCCGAGTTGCGCAGGTGGCCGATGTGCGCCGCCTTGTTCGGGTTGATGGCCGTGTGCTCGACGACGGCCTTCCCGGCGGGCGCCGCGACCGGGGCCACCTCCCCGGCGAGCCGCGCGCGCAGGAACGCGGGGCGGTCCAGGTAGACGTTCAGGTAGCCGTTCGGCGCCGCGACGACGCGCGCCACGCCGGGCACCGGGCCGAGCGCCGCCGCGATCTCCTGCGCGATGGCGCGGGGCGCCTTGCGCAGCCGGCGCGCCAGCTCGAAGGCGAGCGGCACCGCCAGGTCGCCCAGCGCGCGCTCGGGCGGCGACTGGACCACGACCGGCGGGAGGTCGCCGTCGGCGAGGGCGTAGACCTCGCGCGCGGTGCGGGCGATGCGCTCACGGACGAGCTGGTGCAACGGCAGAATCATGGCTCGGAATCGCGGATGGACCGGCGGATGCGCGGCCGCAGGACGGGGCCGTCTGGCACGCGCGTCCCCGTCTATGTTACATGCAACCGCCCGCGACGCGCGCGCTCACCGCGCGTGGGGGGGTGTGATACGATCCGCACGGCTATCTGTTCTGACGACTGAACTTGTCGACCGCGCGCGCGTAGTCCTCCGGCGTGTTGACGTTCATGAAGAGGGTCCGCTCCGGGTCGAACGGCGCCAGCGCGTCCGGCCCGAGTTCCCGCACGCGCAGGTTGGCCGTGACCAGATCGGCCAGCCTGAAGCGTCCGGCGTCGAGCCGGGCCTTCACCGGATCCAGGCACTCGCGGCCGTAGGACGCGCAGAGGGGCTCGTAGCCCGCGGACGTCCGCGGGATGGCCAGGTCGACGTCCCGTCCCGCCTCGGCGAGAAAGCGCAGGAACGGCGCCGTCAGGAACGGCATGTCGCACGCGACGACGAGCGTCTGCGCGGCCGGCGACACGGACAGGGCGGTGTAGAGCCCGCCGAGGGCGCCGCCGCCCGGCACGGCGTCGATGGCGACGGGGACGTCGAGGCCGGCGTACCGCTCCGGCTGGGTCGTCACGATCACGAGCGCGTCGGCGACCTCGCGCAGCACGGCGATCTGGCGGTCGAGCAGACGCTCGGCGCCGAAGGGGAGCGCGCTCTTGTCGCGGCCGTCGAGCCGCGTGGCGCGGCCGCCGGCGAGAATGGCGGCGGCGATCATGGACGGTCCGCTCCGGCGGGCGGGCGACGGCGGGAAGCGCGCGGGCGCGATGTCGTCACGGTCAACGCCGTAGATTAGCAGAGAATGACGAACGCGAAAATCGGCCGGGTGCTCGCGGCGAGCCTGCACGAGGCGATTGGCGAGGTGCTGCCGACGCGTCTCGAGTTCTACGAGCACTGGCTCTCGGCGGGCGGGCTGCGCGAGGGCGGCATGGCGCTCGCCCCGGCGACGGCGGTCCTGAGCTTCCTGCGCCAGGAGGGCGCGGGCTACGACGCGGTGATGGCGCGGGCGGGTGCGTGCGCCGCCGACTGGACGATTGATGCGCTGCCGGCCGTCGAGCGCCGGTTCGTCGCGGCGCTGCCCGGCGCGTTGCGCGCGCGGGCGGCGCTCCGGATCGGGCGCCGCCTCGTCGCGACCCTCTACCCGCGCAGCCGGGCCGTCACGCGGCTTCGCCGCGGCGTCGCGACGGTCGAGGTGCGGGGCTCGCTCTTCTGCGACGTGCGCCGCGCCGGCACCGTCCCCCTCTGCGGCTTCTATGCCGCCGCCTTCGCGCGCATTCTCGAGCGTTTCGAGCTGTCGGCGCGCGCGCAGATCGACGCCTGCCGCGCCGCCGGCGCTCCCGTCTGCTCCCTCTCGGTGGTCGTGGGGGCCGCGCGCCTGGAGGGCGACGCGGCCGCCGCGGCGTGACGACGATGTCCAGGGCGACGAGCGAGAGATCGGCCCGCGCGCGCGGCGCCCGGTGCCGGCGCCGCCTGCTGGCGGCCGTCGTCGGCCTCGTCCTGCTGGCGGCCGGCCGCGCCGGCGCCCAGAGCGCCGACGCCACGCTCGTGATGCCCTTCGACCGGGTCGGCGACGACTCGGCCGTCTACTGGCTGAGCGAGGGCGCTTCGATTCTGCTCGCCGACGATCTGAACGCGCTCGGCGCCCACGCGCTGACGCGCCCCGAGCGCGTGGACGCGTTCGACCTGCTCGGGCTGCCCACCTCCGCGTCGCTCAGCCGCGCGACGATCATCAAGGTCGGCGAGGTGCTCGACGCCTCCGACGTCGTGGTCGGGTCGGTGGGGCTGCAGGACGGCACCCTGACCGCGCACGCCCGGCGGCTCGACATCGAGCGGGGGCGTCTCGGTCCCGACCTCGTCGAGCGCGGGCCGGTCGCGGACCTCTTCAAGGTGTTCGAGCGCCTCGCGCGGCGCCTGGTCTCGCCCGACGCCAAGGTGGACGACGCGCCGCCGCTCGAGCGCGACTACCCGCCCATCGAGGCCTTCGAGAGCTACGTGAAGGGCCTGGTCTCGGAGACGCCGGCGACCGAGGCGCGCTTCCTCGAGCGGGCCATCTACCTGCACCCGACCTACGACCGGGCGCGGCTCGCGCTGTGGGAGGTCCGGAGCGAGCAGGGGACCTACCAGGCGGCGCTCGAGGCCGTGCGCGGCGTGCCCGGCGACTCGCCCTTCGCGCGGCGCGCGCGCTTCGCGGCGGCGCTCTCGTATGTCGACCTCGGGCGCTACGACGAGGCCTTCGCGGCGCTCAAGACGCTCGACGACGCGCAGCAGGCCGCCGCGCTGCTGAACGACCTCGGCGTCGTCGAGCTGCGCCGGGGCCCCAAGGCGCCCGCGGCCGACGGCGCGCCGACGTTCTTCTTCACCAAGGCGGCCGACGCGGAGCCGGGCGCGACCGACTACGCGTTCAACGCGGGCTATGCCTACGCGCGCGCCGGCGACATGAAGTCGGCGCTCTACTGGCTCCGCGAGGTGGTCCGCCGCGACCCGGCCGACGCCGACGCCCACTACGTGCTCGGCCTGGCGCTGGTGGGGACCGGCCGCCAGGCGGAAGGCGCCCGCGAGAAGCTGCTGGCGAGCCAGCTCGCCGCGCGCTACGCGTCCGACGCCGCGCGCGCCGCGTCCGATGTCCCGGCCGGGCTCGAGCGGCTCATGCGGCGCCTCGAGACGCCGCGCGCGGCGCGGCTCGACCAGGCGCTGCTCGGCGGCGTGCAGCAGGAGCAGCAGGATCTGGCGACCTTCCACCTCGAGCGGGGCCGCCGCGACGTGGCGGCCGAGCAGGACCGCGCGGCGATCCCCGAGCTGCGCCGCGCCATCTACCTGTCGCCCTACCTGGCCGAGGCCCACCTGCTGCTCGGCCGGGTCTACCTGCGCGCCGGCCGCGCGCGGGAGGCCATCGACGAGCTGAAGATCGCGATCTGGAGCCAGGAGACGCCCGAGGCCCACGTGGCGCTCGGGGAGGCGTACCTGCAGACCGGCGACGTCGCGGCAGCCGGGCGCGAGGCGGATCGCGCGCTCGCGCTCGACCCGGCGTCGGCCAGCGCCCGCGCGCTGCGCGACACGATCGACCGCCGCGGCAGCGGGGGCGAAGGGGGCGTACCATGACCCGACGGAAGCGGCGGGCGGCGGGCTGGCTGGGGCTGATGGCGGCCGGGCTGCTGACGGCGGCGGCCGCGCCGTTCGCCCAGGAGACGCCGGCCGCGAAGGACGCGCCGGTCATCTACCATGCCGTGCTCGACGGCATCATCCATCCCGTGACGGCGGAGTACCTGATCGGGACCGTCCACGCGGCCGACGCCGCGGGCGCCGCGCTGACCGTCATCACGCTGCGGACGCCCGGCGGCCTGGTGGACTCGACGCTCGAGATCAACCAGGCCCTCCTCGCGGCGAAGGCGCCGGTGGTCATCTACATCGCGCCGTCGGGGAGCCGGGCGGCGTCGGCCGGGTTCCTCATCGCGCTGGCGGCCGACGTGCTGGCGATGGCGCCCGGCACGCACATCGGCGCCGCGCACCCGGTCGGGAGCGGCGGCCAGGCGCTCGACGAGACGATGGCGAAGAAGGCGGCGGAGGACGTCGCGGCGCAGGCGCGGTCGCTCGCCGAGCGCCGCGGCCGCAACGTGAAGCTCGCCGAGGAGGCCGTCTTCGAGAGCAAGTCGTTCACCGACGAGGAGGCCGTGAACGCGAAACCGCCGCTCGCGGACCTGATCGCGCCGAGCTTCGACGCGCTCGTCGGCGCGCTCGACGGCCGCACGATCCGGCGCTTCGACGGCCGGGAGGAGACGCTGCGCCTGGCGGGCGCGCGCGTCGTGGACGTGCCCATGTCCTGGCGCCAGCAGATGCTGAGCGCCATCGCGCACCCGCAGGTGGCCTACCTGCTGTTCAGCCTCGGCACGCTCGGGCTGACGATCGAGCTGTGGAGCCCCGGCGCGATCGTGCCGGGGGTGGTGGGCGGGCTGTGCCTGCTGCTCGCGTTCTTCGCGTTCCAGATCCTGCCGGTCAACTACGCCGGCCTGCTGCTGATCGCGTTCGGCCTGCTGCTGCTCGTGCTCGAGATCAAGGTGACCAGTTACGGGCTGCTGGGGGTCGGCGGCGTCACGAGCCTGGTGTTCGGGTCGCTCATGCTGTTCGCGTCGCCCATGCCCGGCATGCGCCTCGACCTGACGATCGTGCTGCCCGTGACGCTCGGGCTGTCGGCGATCATCCTGTTCCTGGTGCGGCTCGCGGTGCAGTCGCAGCGCCGGCGCGCGACGACGGGTGACGCGGGCATGCTCGACGAAGTGGGGGTGGCGCGCTCCGCCCTCGAGCCCGGCGTCCCCGGGAGCGTGGCGGTGCACGGCGAAATCTGGACGGCGACGGCAGACGAGTCGATCGCGGAGGGAGAAGAGATTCGGGTGACGGCGGTCCACGGCCTCAAGCTCAGGGTCCGGCGCGCGCGGCCCGCGGCCGCGCCCCAAGGAGGAGAGTGATGTCCCCGCTGCTGATTTTCGGCGCCATCGTCGTCGTGTACCTGCTCAGCTCGATCAAGATCCTGAACGAATACGAGCGGGGCGTGATCTTCCGGCTGGGCAAGCTGCTGCCGCGGCCGAAGGGGCCGGGCGTCATCCTGGTGTTCGCGCCCATCGACCGCATGATGCGGGTGGGGCTGCGGACCATCGTCATGGACGTGCCGCCGCAGGACGTCATCACGCGCGACAACGTCTCGGTGAAGGTGAACGCGGTCCTCTACTTCCGCGTCATGGACCCGCTCAAGGCCATCGTCGAGGTCGAGAGCTACAACTACGCGACGTCGCAGCTCGCCCAGACGACGCTGCGCAGCGTGCTGGGAGAGGTGGAGCTCGACGACCTGCTGTCGGCGCGCGAGCGGCTGAACCAGCAGCTGCAGTCGATCCTCGACGCCCACACCGATCCGTGGGGCATCAAGGTGTCGGCGGTGGCCGTGAAGCACGTGGATCTGCCGGACAACATGCAGCGGGCGATGGCCCGCCAGGCGGAGGCCGAGCGCGAGAAACGTGCTAAAATCATCCACGCCGAAGGTGAGTATCAAGCGTCGGCGCAGTTGTCGAAGGCGGCGGGCGTGATTGCCGCCGAGCCGATGACGATCACGCTGCGCTACCTGCAAACGCTCACCGAGATTGCGGCCGAGAAGAACTCGACGATCATCTTTCCGCTGCCGATCGAGCTCCTCCACCTGCTGAAGCTGAAGGAGGTCAAGGAGGCCGACGCGTAGCGGGCGGAGGCGACCGGTGTCCGATACGTCGCGCCACGCGACGGACGACGGGGTCCACGAGATCCAGTTGAGCGGGAAGCAGATCGTCTTCCTGTTCATGGCGACCACGGTCGTCTCGGTGGTGATCTTCCTCCTCGGCGTGATGGTCGGCCGGAGCGTGCAGGTCGCGCGCCCGGACCAGGCCGACCGCGTCGCGACCGAGCCGCCGCCGGCCGCGCCCGCGGACGCCGCCTCGGCGGCGGACGCGAACGCCGGGACGGGCACGCTGACCTATCCGAAGCGCCTCGAGAGCGACACGCCGGTGGCGGAGCAGCTGGCCCCGCCGCCGGCCGTCACGCCGCCGCCACCGCCGGCCCGCGAGCCCGCCGCCGCGTCCGCCGCCACCGAGGAGGACGGCTGGGTGGTGCAGGTCGCGGCGCTCCGCGACCGCGACGCCGCGCTGGCGATCGTCAAGCGCCTCACCGCCAAGGGCTATCCGGCGTTCCTGCTGGATCCGACGCCGGGATCGCCCGCGCCCGTGCACCGCGTGCGGGTCGGCCGCTACGCCGATCGCGCCGCCGCCGAGCGCGTCTCACGCCGTCTCGAAAGAGAAGAACAATTCAAACCGCTGATTACCCGTTAGCCGCCCTGTCCGGGGTGCTGCTCGCGCTGAGCTTCCCGAAGTTCGGGCACCCGGCCGTCGCGTGGGTGGCGCTCGCGCCGCTGCTGGTGGCGCTCGCGCGCCGCGCGCCCGGCGCCGTCGCCGGGCGGACCGCGGAGCCGGTCGTGCTCGGGCTCCTCGTGGGCGTGTTCTACTTCGGCGGCACGCTCTACTGGCTCGTCGACACGATGTCCATCTACGGCGGCCTGTCGACGCCGGTGGCCTTCGGCGTGGCCGGCCTCCTCGTCGCCTACCTCTCGCTCTTCACCGCCCTGTTCGCCGTGGTGATGGGCGCGCTCGTCCGGGGGATGGGCCGGCGCGCGCTGCTCCTCGCGCCCGCTGTCTGGGTGTCGAGCGAGCTGGCCCGCACCTACGTGTGGGACGGGTTCCCGTGGGCGCTGCTCGGCACCAGCCAGGCGCCGCTGCTCGCGATCGCGCAGGCGGCGAGCCTGGTGGGCGTCTACGGCGTCTCGTGCCTCGTGGTGGCCGGCAGCGTGGCCGCCGCGTACGCCGTGGTCGGCCGCGGCGTGGCCCGGTCGATCGTGCCGGCCGGCATCCTCGCCGGGCTCATCGTCGTCGCGCTGTGGGGGCGCGTGCGCCTCGAGGCGAACGTGCTCGTGCGCGAGGGCACGCCGATCACCGTGGGCGTCGTGCAGGGCGACTTCCCGCAGGACGTGAAGTGGGAGCCGTCGCAGGCGCAGACGATCGTGGACCGCTACCTGCGCATGACCGACGAGGCCGCGCGGCAGGGGGCGACGTTCGTCCTGTGGCCCGAGTCGGCCGTGCCGTTCTACTTCAAGCAGGACCTGCCGCGCAGCGCGCCCATCCGCGAGGCGGCGCGGCGGGACCACGTCACGCTGCTGGTCGGCGGCGACGAGATGGAGGCGGGCCCGCCCGGGCAGGGCGCGGACGTCCGGCTCTACAACTCGGCGTTCCTGATCGACCCCGACGGCCGGGTCGCCGAGACGTACCGGAAGATCCACCTCGTGCCGTTCGGCGAGTACGTGCCGCTCAAGCACCTGCTGTTCTTCGCGGCGCCGCTCGTGCAGGCCGTATCGGACTTCTCGCCGGGCGCCCGGCCGGTGCTGCTGCCGGTGGACGGGCACCCGGTGAGCACCGCGATCTGCTACGAGGTCGTCTACCCCGAGCTGAACCGGACGTTCGTGCGCGAGGGCAGCGAGCTGCTGACCACGATCACCAACGACGCGTGGTTCGGCCGGTCGTCGGCCGCGTACCAGCACTTCGAGCAGGCGAGCATGCGCGCGATCGAGGAGGGCCGCTACCTCGTGCGCGCCGCCAACACCGGCGTGAGCGGGATCGTGGACCCTTACGGCCGCGTGCTGGACCGCACACGGCTGTTCGAGACCACGCTCGTCGTGCGCCAGGTGCGCTTCCTGACGGTCCGGACCGTCTACAGCCTGATCGGGGATACGATCGCCTACCTGTGCGTCGCGCTGACCCTGGGCGCGCTGGCCGCCGTGTGGCGGCAGCGGCTCGCGGCGCGCGGACGCTGAGGAACACCCATGGCCATGTCACTGGACGAACAACTGCGCCGCTACCAGGATCTCGTGAAACGCTCCGCCGACCTGCGGAGCTATCTTTGACGGTCCGGACCTGCCGGCGGAGCTGTCCCGCCTCGACGCGCAGGCGGCGTCGACCGACTTCTGGAAGGACCCGGCGGCCGCGCAGCAGGTGCTGCAGCGCCGGCGCCGGCTGCAGGAGGACCACGAGCTGAGCGCGTCGCTCGAGCGCCGCGCCGACGACCTGGCCGTGCTCGTGGAGTGGGCCGAGCAGGGCGAGTCGGTCGACGAGGACTTCGCCCACGGCCTCGACGCGCTCCAGGCGGAGGTCGAGGCCGGCGAGACGAAGAAGATGCTCGGCGGCGAGCACGATCGCAAGAACGCGATCGTGACCATCCACCCGGGCGCCGGCGGCACCGAGTCGCAGGACTGGGCCGAGATGCTGCTGCGCCTCTACCTGCGCTGGACCGAGCGCCGCGGCTTCACGCGCGACGTGATCGACCTGCAGCCCGGCGACGAGGCGGGCCTCAAGAGCGTGACGTTCACCGTGACCGGCGACTACGCCTACGGCCTGCTGCTGGCCGAGGCCGGCGTGCACCGGCTGGTGCGGATCTCGCCGTTCGACCAGGCGGCGCGCCGCCATACCTCGTTCGCGTCGCTGTTCGTGTGGCCCGAGCTGCCCGACGACATCGACGTGGAGATCGAGGAGAAGGACCTGCGGGTCGACACCTACCGGTCGAGCGGCGCCGGCGGCCAGCACGTCAACGTGACGGACTCGGCCGTCCGCCTGACCCACCTGCCGACCGGCATCGTCGTCTCGTGCCAGAACGAGCGGTCGCAGCACAAGAACCGCGCGCAGGCGATGAAGGTGCTCAAGTCGCGGCTCTACGACCTGCGGATGAAGGAGCAGCAGGCCAAGATGGACCAGCTCGGCGGCGAGAAGAAGGACATCGCGTTCGGCAGCCAGATCCGCAGCTACGTGCTGCACCCCTACCAGCTCGTGAAGGACCACCGCACCAAGGTGGAGGTCGGCGACGTGAACCGCGTGCTCGACGGCGACATCGACGTGTTCATCAAGACCTACCTGATGCGGAAGGCGAGCGGGACGCTGGGGAAGGCGGAGGCGGACGACTGAACATTGCCGATTGCCGATTGCCGATTGCCGATTGAAGGCCACTGCGCCTTGGTTTGTCGGCCCGAACACGGGAATCGGCTCCTCTTCCCGCTCGTTTCCATCGGCGTGCAGGCGCTACCGACGCTTGGCCTCGTGGTTCGAAAGCCGCGCCTCTGCGGTCTTGCGCGTAGAGGTGAAGATTGCCACCAGTTCACCGGCCTCCTGGCGCAGTTTCTGCACGGCGCGTCGGTCCAGGAGATCGAGATCGACGCTGAACTCCAGCCAGAAGTTCGACTCGTCCGTCTCCTCAATCACGACGCCAAGCTTGGCGATGAACTCGCGCCGCGAGCGCGCCCGGCAACCCGCACGGTAGTTCGAGGCAGCGCTCGTGGCTGCCCGGAACAGCTGCGGTCTGACGATTTCACTCTCTACGCCGGCTGGAAGGGTGCGCAGAAGACGCGCCATGTCGAGAGCGAACTGGTAGGCCCTCGCCTTGAGCTCTGTGGGAGTCATGCCCCGGCCGCTGCAGAGCTCATGCCATCAGCCGCGTGACAGCGAGATCTTCAATCGGCAATCGGCAATCGCCAACCGGCAATTCGCGACGCTATCGCCCAAACCCCGGCTGCGTCCCCGAGATGAACGCCTCCGAGAACGAGCCGGGGGTGTCGGGCGGCACGGGCTGGCCGGTCTGCCGGTCCACGGTTACGAAGACGATGTTGCCCGGGGGCTCGAAGGTGGGCGGGTCGGTGCGGCCGTTGATGTAGGCCTTCATGAAGGCCATCCAGATCGGCAGCGCGGCGACCGTGCCGGTCTGGCCCTGGCCGATCGGCTGCTTCTGGTCGTAGCCCACCCACACGCCCACGGTGATGTCGGGGTCGAACCCGATGAACCACGCGTCGGCGTAGTCGTCGGTCGTGCCGGTCTTCCCGCCGAGCGGCCAGTGGAGCGCGGCGGCCGGGGAGCCGGAGCCCCGCTGCACCACGCCCTCGAGCAGCGAGGTCATGATGTACGCGGTGTCGGCGCGGATGGCGTCGCGCGCGTCGGGCCGTCCCTCCTCGAGCACGTTGCCGTCGCGGTCCTGCACCTTCATCACGAAGTAGGGCGTCATCAGCACGCCCTGGTTGGGGAAGACCGAGAAGGCCCGCGTCATCTCGAGCGGCGTGGCCTCCGCCGAGCCCAGCGCGACCGACAGGAACGGCGGAATGGGCGACTGGACCCCGAACCGGCGGGCGTAGGAGATCACCAGGTCCGGCCCGAGCATCTGCATCAGCTTCACCGCCGGCACGTTGCGCGAGCCCTCGAGCGCGCGGCGCAGCGTGATGGGGCCCTCGAACTGGAGGTCGTAGTTCGGCGGGGCGTAGGGCGGCTGGTCGGGGCCCGCGTCGAACTCGGTCGGCACGTCGTCGATGATGTAGGACGGCGTGTAGCCGCGGTCGATGGCCGCCGTGTAGACGAACGGCTTGAAGGTGGAGCCGACCTGCCGGTGCGCCTGCAGCGCCCGGTTGAACTTGCTGCGGTCGAAATCGTAGCCGCCGACCATGGCGCGGATCTGGCCCGTGCGGTTGTCGATGGCGAGCAGCGCGCCCTCGACAAGCGGCTCCTGCTCCAGGGTGCCGGCCACGGTCGTGTCGTCGATCGACGTCACCTTCAGCTCGATGACGTCGCCGGGGTGGACGAGCCGCGCGGGCGTGCGGCGGGTCCACGCGTAGCCCGCCGGCTCGATCGCGCCGCGCCGGTCGCCCACGCGCACCTCGATGCGCGACCGCTCCGCGTCCAGCACCACGGCCGGGACGATGTCGCCCGCCGCGATCGGGCTGCTCCAGCGGGGCGCCTGCCACGTGTCGAGGTCGTGCTTCTCGGCGATCACGTTGTGCTCGGGCTTGCGGAAGCCCTTCAGCTTGTCGAGCCGGCGCAGGCCCCGGTCCATCGCCTCGTCGGCCGCCTTCTGCAGCCGCGTGTCGAGCGAGGTCTGCACGACGAGGCCGCCCTCGTAGACCTGCTTGGCGCCATAGCGCGCCTCGAGGTGCTTGCGCACCTCCTCGAGGAAGTAGGGCGCCAGCGTGTCGCGCTTCGAGTCCTCGCCCCGCAGCACGATGGGCTCCTTCTTCGTGGCGTCGGCCTGCGCCTGCGTGATGTAGCCCTCGTCGGCCATCCGCTGCAGCACGTAGGCGCGGCGGCGGACGGCGCGATCCATGTTCACGTACGGGCTGTTGCGCCAGGTCTGGAAGATCCCGGCGATCGTCGCCGCTTCGTTGAGGTCGAGGTCCTTGGCCGACTTGCCGTAGTAGAAGCGCGCCGCGGCTTCGACGCCGTAGACCTTGTACAGGTACATCTGGTTGCAGTACAAGGTCAGGATTTCGCGCTTGGTGTACCGCTTCTCGATCTGGACGGCGAGAATCGCCTCCTTGATCTTCCGCTCCCAGGTGCGCTCGTCGGTGAGGAACAGCTTGCGCGCGAGCTGCTGCGTGATGGTGCTGGCGCCGGCGGCGAGCCGGAACTCGACCAGGTCGCGGACGGCCGTGAGCGCGATGCGCGTGGCGTTAAGGCCGAAGTGCTTCTCGAAGTCGGCGTCCTCGGCGGCGATGATGGCGTGCCGCAGGACCGGGGGAATGTCGTCGTAGCCGATGACCACGCGGCGCTGGATGGCGAAGTCGCCGACGGGCTGGCCGTCGATGCCGACCACGCGCGTGATCGTGCCCGGCTCGAAGTCGTCGAGCGCCGAGATCCGCGGCAGGTCGCCCGTGAAGGCGAAGAGCACGCCGCTCACCGTGCCGAGCACCGCCGCCACCACGAACAGCCCGATGATGACGGCCTGCCGGGCGACGCGAATCACGATCCGGGCCAAGGGAACCTCTTGAAATTGCCGATTGGCGATTGCCGATTGGCGATTGCCGATTGGCTCGATTGCAGGGCGGCCGCGGTCACGGCTCGCCCGTGCAAGAAGCACACCGCGGTGGCGGGTTTGGCTTCGCTCTGATCTTCGCAGAAAAAGGGGCGCCTGTCGAAACGATGGCCGACAGGCGCCCGGTGGGAATTACACAGCGCGCGACCGGCGCTTGTCGGGGCGACCCGGCGGGTTGCCCCCTACCTCCCGCCCCCGGGTGTGCGATGGACCGCACCGCCGTGCGGGGCCGGCCGGGACGAGCCGCCGCGGGAGGCGGACCCGCCGCGCGGCGTGCCGCCCCTGGGGGCGCCGCCCGACGGCGTGCGGGCCCTGGGCGCGGCGCCGCCGCCCGGGCGCGCGGGCGCGGCTCGCCGGACCCCGGCGCCTCCGGGGGCCGCAGTGCGCGGCGCCGGCGCGTCCGCGCGCGGCCGGCTCTGGACGCGCGGCGCACTCGGCGCCCCCGCGCCGCGCGGCGCGGGCGCGTAAGGCGCGGCGCGGGACGGCGACCGGCCGTACGACGGCGCGTACGGGGAGGACGGACGTGTCCCGGGACGGCCGTACGCCGGCGCGCCGCCGGGCGCGTACGGAGCGGGGCGCTCGCGTGTGATGCCGCTGCCTCGCGCGGGCGGCGCCGAAGGCGCGACCCCGCGCGGGCCGGTGATGGGCGTGCGCGCGGCGGGCGCGGGCCCGGCCCACCCGTCGTTCGCCGACGGCCGGCGCTGGTCGAACGGCCGGTTGACGGGCACGGCACGATCGCGCGGGACGGCCACGCGCGCCGGCGATCGGGTCGTCGTCCGGCCGGCGGGCGCGGCCGGCGCGACGCGACGCGGCTGGCCGATGATGCGGATCGTGCGGGCCGAAGTGCGCGGGACGGCGCGCGCGCGGGCGGCCGCCGCCGCGAGACCGACCGGCGCGGCGGACGCGCGCGGCTGGACGGCGCGTGGCGCGAGGATGCGGGTCCGAGGCGCGGCGGCGCCGGGCCGCGGCACGGCAACTCCGTTCCCGCGCGCGACGGCCGTCGGGCGGCGGCGGCCGGCCTGCAGGACCGGCGCGGCGCGTCCGGCCGCGGCGCCGGCGGGGGGCGGCGGCGCGGCGCGCGCGCCGAAGCGCTGCCGGGCGGCGCGGTCGAGCGTGCGGCGCGTGACCGCGTAGACCGAGACGGCGCGGCCGCGGTGGCCGAAGTCGCGGCGCGAGAGGACCGTCCAGCCGTCGTACGGCCCGTGGCGCGGCTCATAGTGCGGGTCGTACGCGTGGCCGGCCCGGTAGAAGCCGCCCGCCGAGAAGAGCGGGCCGCCGCCGAACCCGAGCGGGCACCACGCGACGTAGTCCGGCGCCCAGAGCCACGACACCCACGCCGGGCCCCAGCGCCGGCCGGGAATCCAGAACCATGCGCCCGACGCGTAACCCCAGCGGCCGTAGTGATGCGTGGGCCACGACCACGCGTCGCGGCCGATCCACGTCCAGCCGTACGGCGCGACGTAGCTCCACTGGCCGTGGTAGTAGGGCCGCCAGCCCGAGGCGACGCTCGGGTACCAGACGTAGCCGTACGACGGGTCGTCGCGCCACTGGCCGTCGCGGTCGAACGTGCCGCCGTAGGGCTGGAGATCCTGCGGCAGGTAGGCGGACGAGGCGACGCCGAGCCGCGCCTCGCGCTGCGCGTCGCTCCAGTTGTCGAACGCGTCCCAGGCGGCCGAGTTGAAGGTGTAGGGGTAGGACGGCGGCGCGCCGGCGCTGGCGACGGCACGCTGGCCCGCGCCGAGACCGACCGCGCCCTGGTCGGTCACGAGGCTCGCCACGCCGCGCACGACCTTCAGCTCGACCTGCCGCGGACCGTCGCCGCCGGTGAGCGCGACGCGGTACTCGCCGCCCGCGCGGATGTCGGCCGAACCGGCCGGCGTATCGACGCGCAGCGACAGCGAGCCGTCGGTCTCGGCGCCCTGGAGCGTGAGGCGGATCCGGCCGTCGAGCAGGCGCAGCAGGGTGTCGGACTCGATGTCGAGCGCGGTGTCCTGGTCGAGGTCGAGCGTGCTGCCGTCGGAGAAGAGCACCTCCAGGCGGCCGCGCTCGGTGCGGAGCCGATCGCCCGCGACGAGCGGCACGTTCACCGCGGCCGCATCGGCGCGACCGCCGCGCTCGAGCACGGCGACGCCGTCGATGACGGCGATATGGGCCGGGGCGGCGGTGGCGTCGGCGTCGGCCTGCGCGCGCGCCGGCGCCGCGAACCCTCCAGCGAGCAGACAGATCGCGGCGGCGAGGCCAATGGCGGGATGGCGATGCATGGGAACCTCGGCTGTGCGTGGACGCGGGCCGACGACCCGCGCGCGATCCGGTCAGGCAGGCTGGCTGACCTCAGTATACGCCAGTTCGCTTTGGACGGCGCCGGCGGGGCACCGATGTTCGAGGCCCCTGCAATTCCGGCCTGAATCTCATCGAGAGGTGAGATCAATTGACAATGATATGCTCATATAATATCTTAAGACGAGCATAAATGTTTCGGGTTCGACTGGACGCGGAGTACGCACGCGAGGACATCAGATCATGAGCAAAATCATTGGAATCGACCTGGGTACCACCAACTCGGTTGTGGCCGTGATGGAGGGTGGTGAGCCGGTCGTGATCACCAACCCCGAGGGCAACCGGCTGACGCCGTCGGTGGTGGGCTTTGCGAAGTCGGGCGAGCGGCTCGTCGGGCAGGTCGCGAAGCGCCAGGCCGTCACCAATCCCGAGAACACGATCTTCTCGATCAAGCGGTTCATGGGCCGCAAGTTCGACGAAGTGTCCGAGGAGATGAAGATGGTGCCGTACTCGGTGGTGCGGGCGTCGAACGGCGACGCGCGCGTCTCGGCGTCCGGCAAGGAGTACCCGCCCCCGGAGATCTCGGCCATGATCCTGCAGAAGCTCAAGCAGGCGGCCGAGGAGTATCTGGGCCAGTCGGTGACCAAGGCGGTCATCACGGTGCCGGCCTACTTCAACGACGCGCAGCGGCAGGCCACCAAGGACGCCGGCCAGATCGCCGGCCTCGAGGTCGCGCGCATCGTGAACGAGCCGACCGCCGCGGCGCTCGCCTACGGCCTCGACAAGAAGAAGGACGAGACGATCGCCGTCTACGACTTCGGCGGCGGCACGTTCGACATCTCGATCCTCGAGGTGGGCGAGGGCGTGGTCGAGGTGAAGTCGACCAACGGCGACACGCACCTCGGCGGCGACAACCTCGACCAGCGCGTCATCGACTGGATCGCCTCGGAGTTCAAGAAGAGCGAGGGCATCGACCTCGGCCGCGACCGCATGGCGCTCCAGCGCCTCAAGGAGGCCGCCGAGAAGGCCAAGATGGAGCTGTCCACGGTCATGGAGACCGAGATCAACCTGCCGTTCATCACGGCGGACCAGGCCGGCCCCAAGCACCTGACGATGAAGCTCACGCGGGCCAGGTTCGAGCAGCTCGTCGAGGACCTGCTGCAGAAGACGGTGGGCCCGGTGCGCCAGGCCCTGTCGGACGCGGGCCTCGACGCGTCGAAGATCGACGAGGTCGTCCTCGTCGGCGGCTCGACGCGCATCCCGCGCGTGCAGGCGATCGTGAAGGACCTCTTCGGCCGCGAGCCCCACAAGGGCGTGAACCCGGACGAGGTCGTGGCGGTCGGCGCCGCGGTGCAGGCGGGCGTGCTCGCCGGCGAGGTCAAGGACCTGCTGCTGCTCGACGTCACGCCCCTCTCGCTCGGCATCGAGACGATGGGCGGCGTGATGACGCCGCTCATCTCGCGCAACACGACGATCCCGACGCGCAAGAGCGAGATCTTCTCGACGGCGGCGGACAACCAGACGAGCGTCGAGGTGCACGTGCTGCAGGGCGAGCGCTCGATGGCGCGCGACAACCGCACGCTGGGCCGGTTCCACCTCGTGGGGCTGCCGCCCGCGCCGCGCGGCGTGCCGCAGATCGAGGTCACCTTCGACATCGACGCCAACGGCATCGTCAACGTCTCGGCCAAGGACCTCGGCACCGGCCAGGAGCAGAAGATCACCATCACGGCGTCGAGCGGCCTCAACAAGGACGAGGTCGACCGCATGATGAAGGAGGCCGAGTCGCACGCCGAGGACGACCGCAAGCGGAAGGACGAGGTCGAGGCGCGCAACCGGGCCGACCAGGCCGTCTACGCCGCCGAGCGGCTGCTCAAGGACACGGGCGACAAGCTCGCGCCCGCCGAGCGTCAGCCCGTCGAGGCGGCGATGGAGGAGCTCAAGAAGGCGATCGAGAAGAACGACGTCGCCGAGATGAACGCGGCGATGGATCGCCTCAACCAGGCCCAGCACAAGGCGGCCGAGTCCCTCTACCGCCAGACGGCGGCCAGCGGCGGCGGCCCCGGCGGGCCGGAGGCCGGCCCGGAGGCGGGCGGGCCGGCGGCCGACGCGTCCCAGGCGTCGGGCGACGTGATCGACGCCGAGGTCGTGGAGGACGACAAGAAGTAGCTCCGCGCCATGGACTTCTACATGATCCTCGGGCTGGAGCGACGGGCGACGACGACGGAGGTGAAGCGCGCCTACCGCCGTCTCGCCCGGAAGTTCCACCCCGACATCAACCCGGGCGATCAGGCCGCCGAACTGCACTTCCGGCGGATCCTCGAGGCGTACGAGACGCTGATCGATCCGGATCGGCGCCGCAAGTACGACGCCTACGGGGTCGAGCCCGGCGCCGAAGCCGACGCGCCGGTGGCGTTCGAGGGCTTCGACTTCTCACGCGCGGCGGAGGGGACGCAGGCCTCGACCTTCAGCGAGATCTTCTCGGAGGTGTTCCGGCAGGCGGGGGGGCCGCCGTCCGAGAAGGCCGAGCCGGGCGCCGACCTGCACGCCCCGCTCACGCTCGGCTTCGAGGACGCGATGCAGGGCGTCGAGCGCACGCTCACCGTCTCGCGTCAGACGACGTGTCCCGAGTGCCACGGCGCCGGGGAGATCCGGACCGCCGAGGGCCGGTGCCTGACCTGCCAGGGGGCGGGCGCGCTGCGCTGGGCGCGCGGGCACATGGTCTTCTCGCGCACGTGCACGGTCTGCGGCGGCACGGGGCGGCAGCAGCGGCAGACCTGCCGCGCCTGCGGCGCGGCGGGTGTCACCGCGCGCGCCGAGTCGGTGACGGTGCGCACGCCGCCGGGCGTGGCCGACGGCGCCCGCGTCCGCGTGCCGGAGAAGGGGCACGCGGGGCGGCGCGGCGGCCGGCCGGGCGACCTCTACGTCACGGTGCACGTGCAGCCCCACGCGATCTTCGAGCGGGACGGCGACGACATCCGGCTGGTCGTGCCGGTGGCGGTGCACGAGGCGGCGCTCGGCGCGAAGATCGAGGTGCCGACGCCGACCGGCCGGGCGCGGCTGCGCGTGCCCCCCGGCACGCAGTCGGGCCAGCGCCTCCGGCTGCGGGGCCGGGGCGCGCCGTCGCCCCGCGACGGCCGGCTCGGCGACCTCGTGGTGGAGGTGCGGCTGGTGCTGCCACGCCTGATCGACGAGCGGTCGAAGGAGCTCATGCGCGAGTTCGGGCGGATCAACGCGGAAAACCCCCGGAAGGACCTGGGGGTCTGAGCGAAGGCAAGCCATGGTCACCAAACGCCCGGGCAAGGCGTACTACATGATCAGCGCGGTGGCGCAGAAGTACAACATCCATCCGCAGACGCTGCGCCTCTACGAGCGCGAGGGGCTGCTGCAGCCGTCGCGCACCGAGGGCAACACGCGGCTCTACTCGGACGAGGACCTCGAGCGGCTCGAGACCATCCTCTCGCTCACGCGCGATCTCGGCGTGAACCTCGCCGGCGTCGAGATCATCCTGAACATGCGCCAGAAGATCGAGCAGATGCAGGCCGAAGTGAACGAGTTCATGGAGTACGTCAAGCGCGAGCTCACCCGCGGCATCGACGACTGGGAGCAGCGCCTGACGACCGCGCTCGTGAAGTCGTCGCCCACCGATCTCGTGCGGACCTCGCCGTCCGCCGCATCGCGCGAAAAATCACGAAAGTGAGACGGCGCCGGACGCCGTAGTATGATCCGGCCATGACCGCCAGACGACCGGCGGCGCCGGAGTCCGAACGCGACGCGCTGCAGGCGTACCTGCGGGCCATCGCGCGGATCCCGCGCCTCTCGGTCGAGGACGAGCGCGCGCTCGGCGCGCGCATCCAGTCCGAGCGCGACGAGGCGGCGCTCCGGCGGCTCGTCGAGTCCAACCTCCGGTTCGTCGTCAGCTACGCGAAGCGGTACCGCGGCCTCGGCGTCTCGTTCCTCGACCTCATTCACGAGGGCAATATCGGCCTGATCGAGGCCGCCCGCCGGTTCGACCCCTCCCGCAACGTCAAGTTCATCACCTACGCCGTGTGGTGGGTGCGCCAGGCCATGATGCACGCGCTGTCGGAGCAGGCCCGCGCGATCTCGCTGCCGCCGAAGCTGTCCTCCGTGGCGGCGCGCTTCGCGCGGGAGGTGGCCGCCCTCGCCGAACAGCTGCAGCGCACGCCCACCACCCGAGAGATCGCCGACGGCCTGGAGATCTCCGAGCGCGAGGTGCAGATGCTGGCCCGGCTGGGGATCTCGGACGTGTCGCTGAGCGAGCACGTCGGCCTCGACGGCGACGGCCCCGAGCTGGGCGACACGCTCGCGCAGGTCACGGACCGCTCGCTCGACGACGAGCTGTCGAGCCGGTCGCTGGTCGAGCGGCTGGACGCGGCGCTCGGCGAGCTCGACGAGAAGGAGCGCGAGGTCGTCCGCCTGCGCTTCGGCCTCGACGGCGGCGGCGAGTCGCGAACGCTGCAGGAGATCGGCGACCGCCTGCACCTGTCGCGCGAGCGCATCCGCCAGATCGAATCGCGCGCGAAGGAGAAGCTGCGGCGGTCGAAGAAGGTGCACGAGCTGCGGAGCTCGCTCAACTGACGCGGCGGCGTTTCACGGCCGCGCGCGCTTGGTGTAGGATCGGCGCTTCATGGTTTGCCCTCTGTGCGACGACACCGGCTGGCGTCCCGTCGAGGTCGACGGCGTGCGCCGCGTGACGCGGTGCGAGTGCTGGCGCGCGCGCCTCGCCGACAAGCTGCTCGCCGACGCGCAGATCCCGCCGCGCTACCGCCGCTGCGACCTCGACAACTTCCGCACCGAGAACGACTCGCTCATCGAGGCCGTCGCCGTCGGCCGCCGCTTCGCGGAGCGCTTCCCGGTCGTCGACAAGGGGCTCTTCCTCCTCGGCCACCCCGGCGTCGGCAAGACGCACCTCGCCGTCGCCGTGCTGAAGCTGGTCGTCCGCCGGACGGGCGCCCGCGGGATCTTCTACGATACCCGCGAGCTGCTGCGCCTGATCCGCAGCACCTACAACCCGCTGGTGCACACGGCCGAGATGGACGTGCTGCAGCCCGTGATGCAGGCGGATCTGCTCGTGCTCGACGATCTCGGCGCCGAGAAGACGTCCGAGTGGGTCGAGGAGACGCTCAACCTCATCGTCAACACCCGGTACAACGAGCGGCGCGCCACGCTGTTCACCTCGAACTACGAGATCCGCGAGGACGTCACCGACCCCGACTCGCTGTCGGCCCGCGTCGGCTTCCGCATGTGGTCGCGCCTGCACGAGATGTGCGAGTTCCTCACGCTCAAGGGCGTGGACTTCCGCATGGCCGGCCCGGACGCCACGCCCGAGCAGCTCTCGCGCCTCGAGAAGCAGGGCCGCCCCCTCGGCGGCCGGTCGCTGCCGGGCCGGACCAAGGGCCCCGCCCGCGCCCACCTGCGCGACGGCGGCCGCGAGCTGAAGTGGTCGGGCGGGAAGGCGGGCCGCGAGTGACCGGGCTGTACCTCCACGTCCCGTTCTGCGCCTCGATCTGCCACTACTGCAACTTCAACCGCGGGGTGTTCGACGCCGCCCTGAAGGCGCGCTACGTCGCGGCGCTCGAGCGCGAGATTCCGCGCGGCGGGCGACGGGCGGGCGGCCGACACGATCTACTTCGGCGGCGGCACGCCGTCGCTGCTCGAGCCGGCCGAGATCGGGCGCCTGGTCGCCGCGTGCCGCGGCGCGTTCGCCGTCGCCGCCGACGCCGAGGTCACCCTGGAGGCCAACCCCGAGACGGTCACGGCCGGACGCCTGGCCGCCTGCCGCGAGGCGGGTGTCAACCGCCTGAGCTTCGGCGTCCAGTCGTTCGACGACGCGGAGCTGAAGGCGCTGGGGCGGGTGCACGACGCCGCGCGGGCCCGCGCGGCGGTGGCCGAGGCGCGCGCGGCCGGCTTCGACAACCTCAGCCTCGACCTCATGATGTGGCTGCCCGGCCAGCGGCTCGAGGGCTGGCAGGCGTCCGTCGACGCGCTCGTGGCGCTCGGGCCCGAGCACGCCTCGCTGTACCTGCTCGAGCTCTACCCGAACGCGCCCCTGCGCGAGGAGATGGCGCGGGCCGGCGCGTCCCAGGCGCCCGACGAGGACGCGGCCGACATGTATCTCTGGGCGCTCGATCGGCTCGACGGCGCCGGCTACGAGCACTACGAGATTTCGAACGTGGCGAAGCCGGGCCGCCGCTCGCGCCACAACCTGAAGTACTGGACCGGCGGCTCGTGGCTCGGCTTCGGGTGCGGGGCGCACTCGACCGCGGACGGCGCCCGGTGGCACAACGTCGCCGCAACCGCGGACTACGCGGCGGTCGTGGAGGCGGGCGGCTCACCGGCCGTGGGGCGGCGCGCCCTGGACCGGGCCGAGCGGCTCGAGGAGCGGCTGTTCACCGGGCTCCGGCTGGCCGACGGCGTGGACCTCGCCGAGGTGGGCCACGAGTTCGGCACCGACGTCTGGGCCGCCTACGGGGACGCGCTGGCCCCCTACCTCGAGGCGGGGGCCGTCGAGCGGAACTTCGGGCGGCTGGCCCTCACCCGATTCTGGTATGCTCGTCGCCAACGAAGTCTTGAGTGTTTTCGTCTGACGCTCCAGTACGGTAAAGTATGGGGCCTCTCGCCTGGGTGCATCGAAGGAGGAGACGAATGCGGTCGACGCACAATGCGCCGGTGTCGCGGGTCCGGCGCTCGGTCTTGATTCTTGTCCTCGCCGTGACGTTCGTCGCGGTTCCCCTCACGGCGCGCCGTGCCAGCGCCGCGCCGCCGCAGGCGCCGGCGATGGCGTTCAAGGCCGACGCGGGCATGGTGTTCTACCAGATCAAGCCCGACAAGACGGCCGACTTCGAGCAGGTCATGGCCAAGGTCAAGGAAGCGCTTGGCAAGATTGACGACCCGGTGCGCAAGCAGCAGGCCGCGTCCTGGCGGATCTTCAAGGCCGACGAGCCCATGGCCGGCAACGTGCTCTACGTCTTCTTCATGGACCCCGCGGTGAAGGGCGCCGACTACGACTTCGTGAAGATGCTGGCCGAGGGCTTCAAGGACGATCCCAAGATGGTCCAGGATCTCTACGCGAAGCTCAAGGGCGCGTTCGCGGGCGGCGGCAACCTGCTGAACCTGCGTCTCGTCCAGAAGATGGGCGGCATGTAGCCGCCCGCGTCCCCGCGTCGGCCATCGGCGTCCGCTCCGGCACCGCCGGCACGGGACTGGTTCCCTCCGGCGGCCAGCGGGCGGCGATGGCCGACGCGCCTGTCGCCCGCCCACGTCCGGTGGGCGTCCCCCTCAGAACGCCAGGTTCAACCCCGCGTAGAAGCGCTGCGTCTTCTTGAAGAGCGGCTCGCCGCGAAGGACGAACACGCGGTAGTCGAGCCGCAGCCTCAGCGGTCCCGCCAGCTTCAGCTTCACGCCGCCGCCGACGTTGGTCGCGAACTGCGTGACCGCGTGCGCGTCGCCCAGGGTCTCGTGGTAGAAGCCGCCCCCGGCCGTGGCGTAGAACTGCATGCCCGACACGGCCACGGGCGTCTGCGCCAGCACGTTGAACATGCCGGTCGTCAGCCCCGGCGCGCCGGTCAGGGCGTCCTCCTGGGCGTGCGCGTACTCGGCCTCGAAGCCCAGCACGAGCAGGCCCATCCCGACCGAGATGCCCGTGGTCGTGCGGTTGGACGGCGTGCCGTTGACGCCGACGAACGCCGTGACGTCCGCGCGCGCGACGGCCGGCATCCCGGCGAACGCGAGCGCGAGCCCCGCCACCACCAGTCGTCTTCTCATGCTGCCAGCTTACCAGGATCGGCGCGCGCCGGGGACGCCGGCCGTCCCCTGCTGCTACCATGGCGGGGACCCTTTCCATCGAGGACGCCACATGGAACGCACCGCGGAAGACGAGCGACTGGCGGCGTGCCGCGCGGGCACCGCCGCCTGGAAGCATTGGGGACCGTACCTGAGCGAGCGCGCCTGGGGCACCGTCCGCGAGGACTACAGCGCGGACGGCGACGCCTGGGCGTTCTTTCCCCACGACCACGCGCGTTCGCGCGCCTATCGCTGGAACGAGGACGGCCTGGCCGGCGTCAGCGACCGCCACGGCCGCGTCTGCCTGGCGCTCGCCCTCTGGAACGAGCGCGACCCCATCCTCAAGGAGCGGCTCTTCGGCCTCGCCAACGCGGAGGGCAACCACGGCGAGGACGTCAAGGAGTACTACTTCTATCTCGACAACACGCCCACCCACGCCTACATGCGGTACCTGTACAAGTATCCGCAGGCGGCGTTTCCCTACGCGGCGCTCGTCGAGGAGAACCGGCGGCGCAGCCGCCGGGAGCCGGAGTTCGAGCTCGTCGACACGGGCGTGTTCGACAACGACCGCTACTTCGACGTGACGGTCGAGTACGCGAAGGCCGCGCCCGACGACATCCTGATGCGCGTGACCGCGACCAACCGCGGCCCCGGGCCGGCGCCGATCCATCTGCTGCCGACCGTCTGGTTCCGGAACACGTGGGCGTGGGGGCACGACGCGGCGCGGCCGTCGCTCCGCGCGGCGCCGGACGCCGCCGGCGGGGCGGTGGTCGCGCTCGAGCACCCGGACGAGGGCCGGATGTGGCTCTGGTGCGCGGGCGGGCCGCCGCTGCTCTTCACCGGCAACGACACGAACACCGAGCGCCTCTTCGGCGCGCCCAACGCCTCGCCGTTCGTGAAGGACGGCATCGGCGACTGCGTGGTGGCGGGGCGTCTCGACGCGGTGGACCCCTCGCGCGCCGGCACGAAGGCCGCCGCGCGCTACGCGGGCACGGTCGCGCCGGGCCAGGCCCTGACGATCCGCCTGCGCCTGGCCGCGTGGCGTCCGGGCGAGGGCGGACGCGACCCGGCCGCCGACTTCGACGGGGTGTTCGCGGCGCGCCGCCGCGAGGCCGACGAGTTCCACCGATCCATTCAGCCCGCCGAGCTCTCCGACGACGGCCGCCTCGTGATGCGCCAGGCGCTCGCCGGCCTGCTCTGGTCGAAGCAGTACTACCACTACGTCGTGCGGGACTGGCTGGCCGGCGACCCGGGCCAGCCGGCGCCGCCCGCCGCGCGGCGCGCCGGGCGCAACCACGACTGGCCGCACATCCACAACGCCGACGTGCTCTCGATGCCCGACACGTGGGATACCCGTGGTACGCGGCGTGGGATCTCGCGTTCCACTGCGTGCCGCTCGCGCTCGTGGACAGCGACCTCGCGAAGGCCCAGCTGGTGCTGCTGCTGCGCGAGTGGTACATGCATCCCAGCGGCCAGCTGCCCGCCTACGAATGGGCGCTCGGCGCGGTGAACCCGCCCGTGCACGCGTGGGCCGCGTGGCGCGTCTACAAGATGGAGAAGAAGCGGCGCGGCGTGGGCGACCGGGCGTTCCTCGAGCGCGTGTTCCACAAGCTGCTGATCAACTTCACCTGGTGGGTCAACCGCAAGGACTACGCGGGCAAGAACGTCTTCCAGGGCGGCTTCCTCGGCCTCGACAACATCGGCGTGTTCGACCGGTCGAAGCCGCCGTCGGGCGGCCGCCTCGAGCAGTCGGACGGCACCAGCTGGATGGCCATGTTCGCGCTGAACATGCTGGCCATCGCCCTGGAGCTCGCGCGCGAGGAGCACGTCTACGAGGACGTCGCGTCGAAGTTCTGGGAGCACTTCCTCTACATCGCCGACGCCATGAACCACGCGGGGCCCGACGAGGTGGCGCTGTGGAACGAAGAGGACGGCTTCTACTACGACGTCCTGCACCTGCCCGACGGACGGACCGAGCCGCTGCGCGTCCGCTCGATTGTGGGGCTCATCCCGCTGCTCGCCGTCGAGACCATCGAGCCCGAGGCGCTCGAGCGGCTGCCGTCCTTCGCCATGCGGCTGGAGTGGTTCCTGGCGAACCGTCCCGACCTGACCGGGAACGTGGCCTCCATGGCGGCGCCCGGCCGGGGCGCGCGGCGTCTGATGTCGCTCGTCGATCCGGAGCGGCTGCGCCGCGTGCTGCGCGTCATGCTGGACGAGCGGGAGTTCCTCTCGCCGCACGGCATCCGCGGGCTGTCGCGCGCGCACCTCGCGCATCCGTTCGAGATGGCCGTCGACGGCGTCGTCCGTCGCGTGGACTACGAGCCGGCGGAGTCGACGACGGGCCTGTTCGGCGGCAACTCGAACTGGCGGGGGCCGGTCTGGTTCCCGGTGAACCTGCTGATCGTCGAGGCGCTGCAGCGCTTCCACTACTACCTGGGCGACGCCTTCCGCGTGGAGTGCCCGACCGGATCCGGCACGTCGCGCACGCTCTGGGAGGTCGCCGAAGACCTGTCGCGCCGGCTCTCGTCCACCTTCCTGCGCGGGCCCGACGGCCGGCGGCCGGTGTTCGGCGGCACCGCCCGCTTCCAGGACGACCCGCACTGGCGGGATCTCGTGCCGTTCCACGAGTACTTCCACGGCGACACCGGGGCCGGCCTCGGCGCGAGCCACCAGACCGGGTGGACGGCGCTCGTCGCGAAGCTCCTGCAGCAGAGCCTGACCCCTGACCGCTGACCCCCGACCGCTGCCCTCCGGCCTCCGGTCCCGGGCCTCTGATTGTGATAAATTCTGTCAGGTTATGGACTTCCGGTTGAGCGACGACCAGGAGTTGCTGCGCAAGGCGGTCCGCGAGTTCGCCGAGAGCGAGATCCGGCCGCACGTGATGGAGTGGGACGAGGCGCAGCACTTCCCGATGGACCTGCTCCCGAAGCTGGCCGCGCTCGGCCTGACCGGCATCCAGTTCCCCGAGGAGTACGGCGGGGCGGCGATGTCGGCCATCGACTACTGCCTGTGCATCGAGGAGCTGGCGCGCGTCGACCCGTCGATTGCGCTGTCGGTCGCGGCGCACAACGGGCTGTGCTCGTCGCACATCGCCATGTTCGGCAGCGAGGCGCAGAAGCGCCGGTACCTGGTGCCGCTGGCCCAGGGCGAGATGCTCGGCGCGTGGGGCCTGACCGAGGCCGGCGCGGGCAGCGACGCGGCGAGCATGCGGACCGCGGCGGCGCGCGACGGCGACGGCTGGGTGATCGACGGCACCAAGCAGTTCTGCACGCACGGCGCCATCGGCGGCGTGATGGTCGTGATGACGGTGACCGACCGCGCGAAGGGGCACCGCGGCGTCTCGGCCTTCATCGTGGAGCGGGGCACGCCGGGGATGGCGGCGGGCAAGAAGGAGAACAAGCTGGGCATGCGGGCGAGCGACACGAGCGAGGTGGTCTTCGACGGCTGCCGCGTGCCGGCGTCCCAGCTGCTGGGCGAGGAAGGGCAGGGCTTCATCAACACGCTGCAGGTGCTCGACGCGGGGCGCATCGGGATCGCGGCGCTGGCGGTGGGGCTCGCGCAGGGCGCCTACGAGGCGGCCCGGGACTACGCGCAGGAGCGGCGGCAGTTCGGGCAGCCGATCGCCGGGTTCCAGGCCGTGCAGTGGAAGCTCGCCGACGCGGCCACGCGCATCGAGGCGGCGCGCCTGCTCACGTATCGGGCGGCGCACCTGAAGGACCGCGGCGAGCGCATGACGCGCGAGTCGGCGATGGCCAAGCTCTACGCGAGCGAGGTGGCGGTGCAGGTGGCCGAGGACGGCGTGCAGGTGCACGGCGGCTACGGCTTCGTCAAGGACTACCCGGCCGAGAAGTTCTTCCGGGATGTCAAGCTGACGACCATCGGCGAGGGGACGAGCGAGATCCAGCGCCTCGTGATCGCGCGATCGCTCCTTGGCCGGTGACGCCGGCGTTCCCGCGTTCATCATGTCCGTATCGTTGACCGACCGCCTGCTCGCGGGCGATCCGCGGGCCGTCGCGCGGGCCATCTCGTTCGTGGAGAACGAGGCGCCCGAGGGCGCCGAGATCGTCCGCCGCGTCTTCACCCGGACGGGACAGGCGTACCTCGTCGGCGTCACCGGCGCGCCGGGGGCCGGCAAGAGCACGCTCGTCGACCGGCTGACGGCCGAGATTCGCGCGGCGGGACTCACGGTCGGCGTGGTCGCCGTGGACCCGACCAGCCCGTTCAGCGGCGGCGCCATCCTCGGCGACCGGGTCCGCATGCAGGCCCACGCGGCGGACCCCGGCGTGTTCATCCGCAGCATGGCCACGCGCGGCCACCTCGGCGGGCTGGCGCACGCGACCGGCGAGGTGGCGCTCCTGCTGGACGCGTCGGGCAAGCAGATCGTGATCATCGAGACGGTCGGCGTCGGGCAGGACGAGGTGGACATCGTCCGCACGGCGGACGTCTCGATCGTGACGCTCACGCCCGGTACCGGGGACGAAGTGCAGGCGCTCAAGGCCGGCATCATGGAGATCGCCGACATCTTCGTGGTCAACAAGGCGGACCGCGACGGGGCCGACCGGACGGTGGCGTCGATCGAGGCGCTGCTGGCGCTGCAGACCTTCGGCGCGGGCGCCTGGCGGCCGCCGATCGTGAAGACGGTGGCCACGTCCGGGCAGGGCATCGCGGATCTCGTGGCGGCGGTGGAGCGGTTCCGGGCGCACACGCAGGCCACGCTGGGGTCGCGGCGCAAGGCGCGCGCCGAGTTCCGGCTGCGCGAAATCCTGTCGCGCCGGTTCCTCCAGCGGGTCGAGGGCGCGGTGCTGGGCCCGGGCGAGTTCGAGGCGTATCTCGAGCGGATCGCGCGCCGGGAGCTGGACCCGTATTCGGCGGCGTCCGAGATCATGGCGCGCGCGCTGGCGGCGTCCGGCCCGGCCGGCCCCGCCGAGGAGCAGCGATGAAGGCGACGCTCGACCACATCGGCATCGCGGTCCGGGACCTCGGCGAGGCCCTGGCGTTCTATCGCGACGCGCTGGGGCTGGAGGTGGAGGCGCCCGAGGACGTGGCGTCGCAGCACATCCGGGCCCACTTCGTGCCCGCCGGCGGCGCGGCGCTGGAGCTGCTCGAGGCGACGTCGCCCGACTCGCCGATCGCGAAGTACCTGGAGAAGCGCGGGCCGGGCATGCACCACCTGACGCTGCGCGTCGACGACCTCGCGGCCGCGCTCGCGCGGCTCAAGGCGCGCGGCGTGCGGCTGATCGACGAGTCCCCGCGGCCGGGCGCCCACGGCTCGCTCGTCGCGTTCGTCCACCCGTCGAGCGCGCACGGCGTGCTCGTGGAGCTGAAGCAGGAGACCGCGTGAACCCCATTTCGATCGGCATCATCGGCGGCAGCGGCCTGTACGACATGGCGGAGCTCGTCGACCGGGAGGAGCGGCGCGTCGAGACGCCGTTCGGCGACCCCTCGGGGCCCTACGTGGTCGGCACGCTCGCGGGCCGGCGGGTCGCCTTCCTCGCGCGGCACGGCGCCGGGCACCGCCTGCTGCCGTCCGATCTGAACTTCCGCGCGAACATCTACGGCTTCAAGGCGCTGGGCGTCGAGTGGATCCTGTCGGCGAGCGCGGTCGGCAGCCTCAAGGAGGCGATCGCGCCGCAGCACATCGTCGTTCCCGACCAGTTCATCGACCGGACGCGCGGGCGGATCTCGACGTTCTTCGGCCACGGACTGGCGGCGCACGTCGGCTTCGCCCACCCGCTGTGCCCGACGCTCGGCCGCCTCGCGATCGAGTCGGGGCGCGCCATCGGCGCGACGCTGCACGAGGGCGGGACCTACGTGTGCATGGAGGGGCCGCAGTTCTCGACGCTCGCCGAGTCGCGCCTGTACCGCACGTGGGGCGCCGACATCATTGGCATGACCAACCTGCAGGAGGCCAAGCTCGCGCGCGAGGCGGAGATCTGCTACGCGACGCTCGCGCTCGTCACCGACTACGACTGCTGGCACCCGGACCACGACTCGGTGACCGTCGAGATGATCGTGGCGAACCTGCTGCAGAACGCCCGGACGGCCCAGCGGCTCATCGCCGGGGCCGTCGCGAAGCTGCCCGTCGAGCGCACCTGCGAGTGCGGGCGCGCGCTCGCCACCGCGATCATCACGCGGCCGGAGCACATTCCTGACCAGGTGAAGAAGGACCTGGGGCCCATTATTGGCAAGTACGTGAAGTAGGTTCGGGGGTTCGGGGGTTCTCGGGTTCTCGGGTTCGGGTTCGGGTTCGCGGGTTCGCGGGTTCGGGGGTTCGCAGGTTCGCGGGTTCGGGGCTCGCGGTCCGGCGACTGGCTGTCAGGCGAAGGGTTCCGGCGGTGTGCAACGCGCGAGGTATTGCAGCAGGCGGCTGTTGGCGCGGATGCTGCGGATCGTCAGGCGGACGAGTCGCTCGTGCTCGGCGGGCGTCAGGTAGCCGCGGTCGAGGGCATGCCACAGGTGGTTCTTGGTCTCGTGGAGCGACCCGGCCGCGAACCGGAGGAACCGCGAGAACTCCTTCGGGGCGTATCGGCCGAACCCCTCCGCGGTGTTCCGCGGCGCGGAGCGCGCCGACTCGCGAATCTGCGCGCAGAATTTGACATCCCTGCTGACCGGGGATCGGGCAGTAAATACAAAGACCTCCTGCTCCAGCTCGTGCGCGAGCTGCCAGGTGATGAGATCTTCGAATCGTCGGACACCCATGGCGGCAGGAGAGTGCAGAAACCCTGCCATGTGCACGATTGCCGGATCCGTGAACCCATGAACCCGTGGAACCCGTGAACCCGTGAACCCATGAACCCGAACCTGAGAACCCCCGAACCCGAGAACCCGAGAACCCCCGAACCAAGACCATGAAAATCGTCGTCACCGGATCAATCGCCTACGACTACCTGATGTCGTTCCCCGGCAAGTTCACCGACCATCTGCTGCCGGAACACATCCAGAAGGTCAGCCTGAGCTTCCTGGTCGACTCGATGGACAAGCGGCGGGGCGGCTGCGCGCCGAACATCGCCTACACGCTCGCCCTGCTGGGCGAGAAGCCGTACCTGATGGCCACGGCGGGCGAGGACTTCCGCGACTACCGGCAGTGGCTCGACGCCGCCGGCGTCGACACGTCGCTCGTCAAGGAGGTGGCCGGCAAGTTCACGGCCTCCTTCTTCTGCAGCACCGACCGCGACAACAACCAGATCGCGTCCTTCTACACCGGCGCGATGGCGAACGCCGGGGAGCTGTCGTTCCGCCTGGTGCCCGGCGTGGACATCGCGATCGTGTCGCCGAACGACCCCGGCGCCATGGTGCAGTACGCCGAGGAGTGCCGCTCGCTCGGCATCCGGTTCATCTTCGACCCCGGCCAGCAGTGCGCGCGCATGAACGGCGACGAGCTCAAGGACGGGCTCGGCGGCGCGGCGATCGTGATCTCCAACGACTACGAGTTCGAGATCCTGCGCCAGAAGACCGGCCTCGGCGAGGACGACCTGCTGCGCGAAGCGGGCGCGCTGGTGGTGACCCGCGGCGAGCAGGGATTGACGATCATCACGGGCGACGGGCGCGCGGACGTGCCCGCCGTTCCGCCGCACCGCATCGTCGACCCGACCGGCGTGGGCGACGCCTTCCGCGCGGGGCTCCTCAAGGGGCTGGCGATGAACGCCTCGCTGGAGGTCGCCGCGCGCATGGGAAGCGTGGCGGCCACCTACGCCCTCGAGCACCTCGGCGGCCAGAGCCACGCGTTCCGCTGGGACGAGTTCCGCCGCCGCTACGAGCAGCACTTCGGCGCGACGTTGCCCGCCGTGGGCTGACGCCGCGCCGGACGGTCTTGCATGGACGCGCGATCCGGCTCCTGTCGCCTGGGCCCCGCGGCGGCGCTCGTCGCCGCCGCCACGGCGGCGTCGTACGTCCTCGGCTGGGCGGCGGGGGCGCCGTGGCTGCTGCCGATCCTCAACACTCTGGCCGCCTTCCCGGTGATGGTGGCCTGCCTGCGCGGCGGCGCGGTGCGGCGCGCGGTGGCCGTCATGCTGGTCTGGGCGCTCGTGATGGCCGTGTGCGCCACGGCGCTGTCCTGGTGGCGGCCCGACGGGTCGGAGCGCCTGATCCTCAACGGCGCCGCCTACCGCCAGGAGATGTTCACGTGGGTGCGCACCGGCATCGGCGCCGAGAGCGAGCCCTCGCGCTTCCTGCCGCAGCACCTCCTGCACGCCTCGGTCTTTGCCTTGCTGTCGCTCGCGACCGGCAGCGCGCTCTCGATGCCGATGGGCGCGGTCCTGATGAACTACATGGGGCATTACGTGGGGACGCTCGCCGCGCGGAGCGCGGCGCCGCTCGCCACCGCGCTCCTGGCCTGGCCTCCCTGGGCCCTCGTCCGCGTCGCCAGCTTCGTCGTGCTCGGCGTCGTCCTCGCCGGCCCCGTGCTCGGGCGCGCCCTCGGCTTCGCGTTCGCCTGGCGCGACCAGCGGCGCCTGCTGGCGGCGGGCCTCGCCGGCCTGGTCGTGGACGCGACCGTGAAGTGGCTCCTCGCGCCGTGGTGGAGCGAGATGCTGCGCGCGCGGCTGGGCTGGTGAGGCCGTGATATCGTGCGAGGGTCGCCCCGGCCCGGCCGGGGCCGTTCCCCAATGACACGCCGACGCCTGTCCGCGCTGTTCGCCGCGGCCTCGCTCGCCTGGGCCGTCCTCATCGTGGCCGTGCCGTACCTCGTCGCGCGCCATCCCGACGCCGAGCTCACGGGACCGCTGGCGGCGGCCGCGTACCTGACCGGCCACGTCGTGTGCCATCAGAATCCCCGCGCGGTCGTTCCACCCCTTCGGCGCGCAGATGCCGGTGTGTGCCCGGTGCGCCGGCCTCTACGCCGCGGCGCCGCTCGGCGCGGGGCTCGCGCTCGCGCTCGGCGTCGGCGTGGCGGGCGGACGGCGGCGCCCGACGGCGGCCCTCGTCCGCGCCGTGCTGGTGACGACGGCGCTGCCGACCGCCGCGACGTGGACGGCCGAGTGGCTCGGGCTGGCGCACCCGTCGTCGCTCGTGCGCTTCGCGGCCGCGCTGCCGCTCGGCGCGGCCATCGCCTGGGTCGTGGCGACGGCAATCGGCGGGGAGATCGGATAGACTGGCCGTTGGCCCTGCGGAGCGATTGTCTTGGCAGGGCCAGGCCGCGCACGGCGCGGCCCGCGAGGGAGCGGCGCGGGGCGATGGGGCCCCCGCGAGCGACTGAGCCGGGGTGTGGGGCGGAGCCCCACGTGAGTGCTGTGGCGAAACGAGCGAAGAGTGAGGTCCGGGCGACGGCCGCCGATGCGGCGTCGATGGACGGCGTGAGCGTGGCGCTGCGCTGCGCGGCGGCGTGGTTCGTGCCGGGCGCGGGCCACCTCTGGCTCGGCCGGCGGCAGAAGGGGATCGTCTTCCTCGTCGTCCTGACGCTGATGTTCGGGCTGGGTCTGTTCCTGGAAGGACGGATCTTCCCGGTCCAGCTGTCGGAGCCGCTCGTGGCGCTGGCCGCGGTGGCCGACATGGGGCTCGGCCTGCCGTTTCTCGTGGCCCGCATGGCCGGCCTGGGCGCCGGGCGCGTCGTGGCCGTCACCTACGAGTACGGCAACACATTCCTCATCGTGGCGGGGCTGCTCAACTTCCTCGTGATCCTCGACGTCTTCGACATCGCCCTGGGCCGCAAGTGACCGCGCGATGACCAGCCATTTCTTCTACCTCGTGCTGTTCGCGCTCGGCGTCGCCGTCGTCTTCGGGACGCTGCTGCGCGACGAGCCGCGCGAGCAGGTCCGGACGGCCGCCGTCATCTTCGGCGGGTTCGTGGCCGCCGCGGTCGTGCTCGGCTGGCTGATGTATCCGTTCCCCTTCTGAGGCCGCCGCGGGACCCCCCCATGCGCAAGTGGTTGCGGCGGGTATGGCTCTGGGGCCCGGTCGCCCTGCAGATGGCCGTGATCTTCATGGCCTCGTCCATCCCGAACCTCGGGCGGCTGCCCGGCGGGGTGCCCGACTGGTTCGGGCACGGCGCCGGCTACGCGATCCTCGGGGGCTTCGGGCTGCGGGCGTTCGCGGGCGGCCGGCTGCGGGGCGTCACGATCGCCGCGGCGCTGGCGGCCGTCGGGTTCTGCGTGGCGTACGGGGTCAGCGACGAGGTCCATCAGATCTTCGTGCCGGGCCGGTCGGCCGAGCTGGCCGACGTCGCGGCCGACGCGGCGGGGGCCGCGCTGGCGGCCGCCGCGGGCCTCGCCTGGCGCCTCGCCGCGCGGCCGTGAGCGCGCCCGGAGCGGCGCGGGGGCCGCGGGCCGCCGCGGGGCGTGGCATATAATCAGGCGCTATGGCTTCCTACGAGAACCTGCTGCTCGAACGGGACGGCGCGGTGGCCGTGATCACCGTCAACCGGCCGAAGGTGCTCAACGCGCTGAACGCGCCGACGCTCGACGAGCTGCGCCAGGCGCTGCGCGCGGTCGCCACCGACGAGGCCGTGCGGGCCGTGATCCTGACCGGCGCGGGCGAGAAGTCGTTCATCGCCGGCGCCGACATCAACGAGCTGGCGGAGCAGACGCCGGTCACCGGGCGCGAGCACGCCATGCGGGGCCAGCACGTGCTGAGCGTCATCGAGAACCTGGGCAAGCCGGTCATCGCGGCCATCAACGGCTTCGCGCTGGGCGGCGGCTGCGAGCTCGCCATGGCCTGCAGCATCCGGCTCGCGGCGGACACCGCGAAGCTGGGGCAGCCCGAGATCAACCTGGGCATCATCCCCGGCTACGCGGGCACGCAGCGGCTCGCGCGGCTGGTCGGGCGCGGCCGGGCGCTGGAGATCCTGCTCACGGGCGACATGATCGGCGCCGACGAGGCGTTCCGGCTCGGGCTGGTCAACCGCGTGGTGCCGGCGGCCGAGCTGATGGGCGCGGCGCGGGCGCTCGCGGCCAAGCTGGCGGCGAAGGCGCCCGTCGCCATGCGCTACATCCTGGACGCCGTCAACCGCGGGCTCGACATGCCGTTCGCCGAGGCCGCGCGCTTCGAGGCGACCCTGTTCGGCCTCGTCGCGGCGACCGAGGACATGCGCGAGGGCACCCGGGCGTTCCTCGAGAAGCGCAAGGCCGAGTTCACCGGAAAATGACCGACACACTCAACGCCGCCCACCTGCGCGTCGCGATCGTCGCCGCGCGCTACAACGCGTTCGTGACCGACCGGCTCCGCGACGGCGCGCTGGCGGCCCTCACGCAGGCCGGCGCGCCGGCCGAGCAGATCGAGGTGATCAGCGTGCCGGGCGCCTACGAGGTGCCGCAGGCCGCGCGGCGCGCGGCCGAGAGCGGCCGCTTCGACGCCGTCGTCTGCCTCGGCTGCGTGATCCGCGGCGAGACCGCGCACTTCGAGTACATCGCCTCGGCCGTCGCGCACGGCATCATGGAGGCGTCCGGCGAGACCGGCGTCCCGATGACCTTCGGCGTGCTCACCACCGACTCGGCCGAGCAGGCGCTCGCGCGTTCGGCCGTCGGGCCCGACGGGAAGGGCTGGGAGGCGGCCATGACCGCCGTCGAGATGGCCGCGGTCTTCCGGCAGCTCGACCGCGACGCGGCGAAGGGCGCGCGCCTGTGACCGAGCCGGCGCCGCCGCTCGGCGAGCGCCATCGCTGCCGCGAGGCCGCCCTGCAGATGCTCTACGCCTGGGAGGTCGGCGGGCTCGCGGGCGACGACCTCACGGCGGTGTTCTGGGCCGAGCACGGCGACGCGCTCGACCTGTCGGAGGCCGGCCGCCGGTTCGCCGAGCGCCTCGTCCGCGGCACGATCGCCGACCTCGCCGCGATCGACCCGCTCATCGCCGCGGCCGCCGAGCACTGGCGGCTGTCGCGGCTGGCGCTCGTCGACCGCCTGATCCTGCGGATGGCGGTACACGAGCTCCGGCACGATCCGGAGACGCCGGCGCCGGTGGTGATCGACGAGGCGCTGGAGCTGGCGCGCACGTTCAGCGGCGACGAGGCCGTGGGCTTCGTCAACGGCGTGCTCGACGGCATCAGGAAGACGTTGACGATCGGATGACGGGTGAGTCGATGGCGGACGCCGAGAACCGGGACCAGATCAGCGAGAACGAGCTCATCGCCCAGCGCCGGGCGAACCTGACGGAGCTGCAGCGCCTCGGCGTCGCGGCCTACCCGCACGCCTTCCCGCGCACGCACACCATCCACGACCTCGTCGCGGAGTACGGCGACCGGACGACGGAGGCGCTGGCCGGGCAGGAGATCCGGACGACGACCGCGGGCCGCATCCTCGCCATCCGCAGCTTCGGGAAGGCCAACTTCCTGGTGCTGTCCGACGGGCAGGCGAAGATCCAGGTCTACATCCGGCAGGACGCGCTCACCCCGCGCGAGTTCCAGGTCTTCAAGCTGCTCGACTTCGGCGACTTCGTGGGCGTCGCGGGCAAGCTGTTCCGGACGCGCACCAACGAGTTCACCATCTGGGCCGACCGCCTCGAGTTCCTCGCCAAGTGCCTGCTGCCGCTGCCCGAGAAATGGCACGGCCTGCAGGACGTCGAGATCCGGTACCGCCAGCGCTACCTCGACCTCATCGTGAACCCCGAGTCGCGCCAGGTCTTCGAGACCCGCGCGCGGGTGATCGGGGCCTTTCGCCGCTTCCTGACCGAGCGCGGCTACCTCGAGGTCGAGACGCCGATGATGCAGCCGATCGCCGGAGGCGCCCTGGCGCGGCCCTTCGTGACGCACCACCACGCGCTCGACCTCGACCTCTACCTGCGCATCGCGCCCGAGCTGTACCTGAAGCGGCTCGTGGTGGGCGGGATCGAGAAGGTCTTCGACATCAACAAGAACTTCCGCAACGAGGGCATCTCCACCCAGCACAACCCCGAGTTCACGATGCTGGAGTTCTACCAGGCCTACAGCGACTACCAGGAGCTGATGGCCATGACCGAGGAGATGATCGGGTTCGTGGCGCGCGAGGCCGCCGGCGGTCTCGACATCCAGTACGGCGAGCACCGTCTCTCGCTCCAGCCGCCGTTCGCGCGGCTCCGGCTGCGCGACGCCGCCCGCGAGGCTGCGTCCCGGCGGCTGGGCCGCGACGTGGCGGAGGCCGAGCTGCGCGAGCTGGGCCCGGCGACGGCGCTCGCCGGCGCGCTGGGCCTCGAGGTGCCGCCGGGCGTCGGCCCCGGCAAGATCGCGATGGAGATCTTCGAGGCGCTGGTCGAGCCGGCGCTCGTGCAGCCGACCTTCGTCTACGACCACCCGACCGAGATCTCGCCGCTCTCCAAGCAGCGCGACGACGACCCGGACACGGTGGAGCGGTTCGAGCTCTACATCGGCGGCTTCGAGGTGGCCAACGCCTTCAGCGAGCTCAACGACCCGGCCGAGCAGCGCCGCCGGTTCGAGGCGCAGCTCGCCGACCGGCAGCGCGGCGACGACGAGGCGCACCAGATGGACGAGGACTACATCCGCGCGCTCGAGTACGGCCTGCCGCCGACCGGCGGGGAGGGCGTGGGGATCGACCGGCTCGTGATGCTGTTCACCGACCGGTCCTCGATCCGCGACGTGATCCTGTTCCCGTTGATGAAGCCCCGGGGGGAGTGACGATGACGGGGCTCGGGTACTCGGGTACCTGAGGGCTGGAAGCGTGAGCCGTAAGCCGTGAGCCGTGAGCCGTAAGCCGTGAGCCGTAAGCCGTAAGCCGTAGCATGCAGCTGCCCTTCGAGTTCTTCATCGCCCTGCGCTATCTGCTGGCCCGGCGCAAGCAGGCGTTCATCTCGCTCATCTCGGCGATCTCCGCGCTGGGCGTGACGGTGGGCGTGATGGCGCTGCTCGTGGCGCTGGCCCTGATGACCGGCCTGCAGGGCGAGCTGCGCGACCGCATCGTCGGCTCGGCGGCGCACGTCTACGTGTTCAAGGTCGACGAGGGCGGCATCGCGGACTACCCGGCCGAGATCGCGAAGCTCCGCCAGGTGCCGCGCGTCATCGGCGCCGCGCCGGTCGTCATCGGCGAGGGGCTCATGCGCAGCGGCGGCAACGAGGCCTTCGTCACCATCAAGGGCATCGTCCCCGATCTCGAGTCGTCGGTGACCGACATCGGGAAGTCCATGATCAAGGGCAGCCTCGACGCGCTGAACGCGCCGGCGGGCGACCGGACGCCGGGCATCGTGATCGGCCGCGACCTGGCCACCAAGCTCGGGGTGATGGTCGGCGACTCGGTGACGATCCTGACGGCCGAGGGCACCTTGTCGCCCATGGGCATCATTCCCGGGCAGCGCCGCTTCCGGGTGGTCGGCATCTTCAGCCTGGGCCTCTTCGAGTACGACAACGCCTACGGGTTCGTGTCGCTCGACGCGGGGAAGCGGCTGTTCGACCGCAGCCGGGTGGACTTCATCGAGCTGAAGGTGGACGACATCTACAAGGCGCCCGAGGTGGCCCGCGACGTGACCGCCCGGCTCGGGCCGGTCTACGTGACGCAGGACTGGGCGCAGATGAACCGCTCGCTGTTCGAGGCGTTCTGGCTCGAGAAGTACGCCATGGCGATCACGATCGGCCTCATCGTCATGGTGGCCGCGCTGAACATCGTGGCGTCGCTCATCCTGCTCGTGATGGAGAAGCACCGCGACATCGCCATCCTGAAGACGATGGGCGCGTCGGCGCGGAGCATCCGGAACATCTTCGTCCTGCAGGGGCTCGTGATCGGGCTGGTGGGCACCGGGCTCGGGTCCGCGCTCGGGCTGGGCCTGATCCATGTGCTCGATCGCTACAAGCTGATTCACGTGCCCATCGACGTGTACCAGATTTCGTACGTGCCGTTCCGTCTCGAGGTCGTGGATTTCGTGTGGGTGGTGAGCGCCGCGGTGCTCATCTGCCTGCTGGCGACGATCTACCCGTCGCGGCAGGCCGCGAAGCTGGACCCCGCGACCTCGCTCCGGTACGAGTGATCATGCCCTTTCTCTCCGTTTCCGGCCTCGAGAAGTCCTACCCGGTCGCGGGCCGGATGCTGCCGGTCCTGCGCGGGCTCGACCTGTCGGTCGAGAAGGGCGAGATGGTCGCCATCGTGGGCGCGTCGGGCGTGGGCAAGAGCACGCTCCTGCACGCGCTCGGCGGCCTGGACCGGTCCGAGACGGGGGAGATCCGGGTGGGCGAGGTGACGCTCGGCGCGCTCAGCGACGCCGCGCTCGTGGCGTTCCGCAACCGCGCCATCGGCTTCGTCTTCCAGTTCCACCACCTGCTGCCCGAGTTCAGCGCGCTCGAGAACGCCGAGATGCCCATGCGCATCGGCGGGATGCCGGCGGCCGAGCGCCGCGCGCGCGCCGAGGCGCTGCTCGGCCGGGTCGGGCTGGGCGATCGGCTGACGCACCGGCCGGGCATGCTGTCGGGGGGCGAGCAGCAGCGGGTGGCGGTGGCGCGGGCGCTGGCGATGCGGCCGTCGCTGCTGCTGGCCGACGAGCCGACCGGCGACCTCGACGAGCACACGGCCGAGGAGCTGCATTCGCTCGTGCGGGAGATGCACCGCGAGCACGGCCTGACGTCGGTCATCGCCACGCACAACATGCGGCTGGCCGCGTCGTGCGACCGGATCCTGCGGCTGGAGGCCGGGGTGCTGGTGGCGGTGCCGCGTCCCGGGGCGGATTTGGGCAAGTGACAGATCTTGGCGTGGCTGTGCCCGCGCGCTGGGCGCGGGCCGGGCGTCCCCGGGGTTTTGGGGCATCTAACTCCCGCACAAACTTCCACTTAGACCAGAATGCCGGCTGGCTGCGCCTCGGCCATGCCGTATAATGCAACAAGGGGCGACTTTTCACACCAAGGTTAGGCGGATGTTCGAACGTTACACAGAACGTGCGCGGCGAGTTCTCTTCTTCGCTCGGTACGAGGCCAGTCAGCTCGGCAGTATCTCGATCGAGACCGAGCACCTGCTGCTCGGGCTCATCCGCGAGGGCAAGGGGCTGACCAGCCGCATCTTCGCGCGGTCCCACCTGTCGCTCGAAGCCATCCGCAAGGAGATCGAGGGCCGGACGGTCTTCCGGGAGAAGGTGTCGACGTCGGTGGAGATTCCCTTCAGCGCGGAGACCAAGCGCGTCCTGCAGTACGCGGCCGAGGAAGCCGACCGGCTGCTGCACAACTACATCGGGACCGAGCACCTGCTGCTGGGCATCCTGCGCGAGGAGCGGTCGGTGGCCGCGACGATCCTCGTCGAGAAGGGGATGAAGCTGGGCACGGTGCGCGAGGACATCGTCCAGCTGCTGAACGAGAAGACCACGCTCACGCGCGTGAAGGAGACGCCGCTGCTCGCCGAGTTCAGCCGCGATCTGACCGAGGCGGCGATGCGCAACCAGCTCGACCCGCTGGTGGGGCGCCACCTCGAGCTCGAGCGCGTGCAGCAGGTGCTCTGCCGGCGCACGAAGAACAACGCCGTGCTCATCGGCGAGCCCGGGGTGGGCAAGACCGCGATCGTCGAGGGGCTGGCCCAGAAGGTCGTCTTCGGTGACGTGCCGCACTTCCTGGCGGACAAGCGTCTGCTGGCGCTCGATATCTCGCTGATCGTCGCGGGCACCAAGTACCGCGGCCAGTTCGAGGAGCGCCTGAAGGCGATCATGAAGGAGCTCACCGAGAACCCGAACATCATCGTGTTCATCGACGAGCTGCACACGCTGGTGGGCGCCGGGTCGGCGGAGGGGTCGCTCGACGCGGCCAACATCCTCAAGCCGGCGCTCTCGCGCGGCGAGATCCGGTGCATCGGCGCCACGACGCCGGCCGAGTACCGCAAGTACATCGAGAAGGACCGCTCGCTCGAGCGGCGCTTCCAGGCGATCAAGGTCGACCCGCCGACCGAGCGGGAGACGATCCAGGTCATCACGGGCGTGAAGGACCGCTACGAGGCGTTCCACCACGTCGAGTACACCCTCGAGGCGATCGAGGCGGCGGTGTACCAGTCGAGCCGCTACATCACCGACCGCTTTCTGCCCGACAAGGCCATCGACCTGGTCGACGAGGCCGGCGCCCGGGCGAAGCTGCGCGAGGCGGGCTACAGCGAGGAGTTCGGCGAGATCAACAAGAACATCCGCGTCGCCGTGGAGCAGATGGAGAGCGCGGTCTCGCAGAAGGACTTCGAGCGCGCGCAGTTCTACCGCGAGCAGGAGGTGATGGCGCGCGAGAACCTGCAGTTCGTCCGCGAGAAGTTCGACGTGAAGTCGAACGCGCGCCGCGTTGTCGTGGGCAAGGCCGAGATCGACGAGGTCGTGGCCAAGTGGACCGGCATCCCCATCACCTCGATCAACCAGGACGAGAGCGACAAGCTCCTCCGGATGGAGGAGGAGCTGCACCGGCGCGTCATCAGCCAGGAGCGGGCGATCTCGGCGGTGGCCCGCGCCATCCGCCGCTCGCGCGCCGGGCTGAAGTCGCCCAACCGCCCGGTCGGCAGCTTCATCTTCCTGGGCCCGACCGGCGTGGGCAAGACCGAGCTGGCGCGCGCCCTGGCGTCGTTCCTCTTCGGCAGCGACCACTCGCTCATCCGCTTCGACATGTCCGAGTACATGGAGAAGCACTCGGTCTCGAAGCTGATCGGCTCGCCGCCCGGCTACGTCGGGCACGAGGAGGGCGGGCAGCTCACCGAGAAGGTGAAGCGCAACCCGTACTCCGTCGTCCTGCTCGACGAGGTGGAGAAGGCGCACCCGGACCTGTTCAACATCCTGCTGCAGGTCTTCGAGGACGGGCACCTGACCGACGGCCTCGGCAACC
Organism: uncultured Acidobacteriota bacterium; assembly: GCA_963812185.1. Lineage (GTDB taxonomy): Bacteria > Acidobacteriota > Vicinamibacteria > Vicinamibacterales > JAHECP01 > JAHECP01. The sequence continues at coordinate 1,159,606 of CAWEUE010000003.1, read as the reverse complement.
GGGTGAACTTCAAGAACACGATCATCATCATGACGTCGAACATCGGCGCCCGCTTCATCCAGAAGAAGGCGTCGATGGGCTTCCAGACGTCCGACTCGAAGGAGATCGCCCGCACCGTCTCGGACATGGTCCTCGGCGAGGTGCGGCGCACCTTCAACCCGGAGTTCATCAACCGGATCGACGAGCTCATCGTGTTCGAGGCGCTCTCCGACGACGACCTGCGCCAGATCACGCAGCTGCTCGTCGATCAGCTGAACGCGAACCTGGTGGATCGGCGCCTCAAGGTGATGCTGGCGTCCGAAGTCATCGACTGGATCATCGAGCAAACGTGCAAGGACCGCTCCTACGGCGCCCGGCCCCTGCGGCGGGCCATTCAGCGCTACGTCGAGGATCCTCTGTCCGAGGAGCTCATCCGGGGCCGCCTGCGCGCCGGCGACGTCGAGATGTATCTCGACGAGGGGGTGCTGGCGTACCGGCTGGCCGGTCAGCCGGAGACCGGCCGGCGGCTGGCCTGAGACGTCTAAGATCCAGTAGACTGGCCACTTGGCCCCTGCGGCCCGTTTCCTGACTGGAGGCGGGCGGCGGGGAAGGCCTGCCTGGCCGTGATCCGATACCGAGGCCCATGCTCGAGCAAGTCCGAAGAGATTCCAGCGCCTGGCGGCGCGTGGCCGGCCTGACGGCCGTCCTGGCCTGGCTGAGCGCCCCGGCGGGCGTGTCTGCCCAGACGCCGCCCCAGACGCCGCCGCCGCAGGCCGCGCAGGCGGCCCAGACGCCGCCGGCCCCCCAGGCCGACGCCGCCGCTCAGGAGCCGCCGGCCGGCTCCAGCCCCGTCGTCCGGGCCATCGAACTGCGGTTCCACCCGACCAACCAGTCGGTGATCGACGCGCAGACCTATCTCTACTACATCCACACGCGGCCCAGCTCCACGCGCGAGGGACGGTGGGTGCCCTACGACGAGCAGACGGTCCTGGGCGACTTCCACCGGCTGTGGGCCACCAACTTCCTCGACAACCTGTGGATCGAGGTGAACGACGACCCGTACCCGAACGGCGTTGTCGGCAAGCACATCATCTACAACATGGAGGAGCGGCAGCGGGTCAAGATCGTGGACTACGTCGGCTCGAAGAAGGTCGAAACGTCCAAGATCGAGGACAAGCTGCGCGAGGAGAACATCGACATCCGCCTCGACTCGTTCATCGACCCGGCGAAGGTGCAGCGGGTCGCCGGCATCGTCCGGCAGATGTACGCCGAGAAGGGCTACGAGTACGCGACGGTGAAGCCGCGCATCCAGGAGATGCCGGGCGGGCCGAAGCTGGTGCACCTGAGCTTCGTCATCGACCAGGGCCCGAAGGTCAAGATCCGCAAGATCGAGTTCGTCGGCAACAAGGCGTTCAGCGACGGCAAGCTCCAGGGCCAGATGAAGGACAACCGCTCCGAGTGGTTCTTCTCCTTCATCTCGGGCCGCGGCACCTACCAGGAGGCCAAGTTCGCCGACGACGCCGAGAAGATCATCGAGTTCTACCGGGACCACGGCTACATCGCCGCGCAGGTGGGGCAGCCCGAGCTGAAGGTGATCGAGGACTCGAAGGACGGCAAGACGCGCTGGGTCCAGCTGCGCGTGCCGGTGACCGAGGGCGAGCGCTACCGGATCGGCAAGTTCGACTTCGCCGGCAACAAGGTGGTGAAGACCGAGGCGCTCCGGCCGCTCTTCAAGCTCAAGCCCGGCGAGTACTACAGCGAGAAGAAGGTCAAGAAGGGCATCGAGAAGGCGCAGGAGCTGTACGGCGCCGGCGGCTTCTTCGAGTTCACGGCGTACCCGGACCTCCAGCCGCGCGACCAGGCGGCGCCCAACGCCGCGGGCGAGGGGCCGGCGCCGCCGAAGACCGCCGCGGCCGGCGGCCCGCCGATCGTCGACGTGACGATGCGGGTGCAGGAGGGCAAGCAGTACTTCGTCAACCGCATCACGTTCGTCGGCAACAACACGACGCACGACAACGTCATCCGGCGCGAGATGCGGCTCTACGAGGGCGGCGTCTTCAACACCGAGGCGCTCAAGTACAGCATCAAGCGGCTGAATCAGCTCGGCTACTTCAAGCAGCTCGAGGGCGACGCGATCGACGTCCAGAAGACGCCGGACGCCGACAACAAGGTCGACGTCGACCTGAAGGTGGAGGAGCAGAACCGCAACCAGCTCACCTTCGGGGCGGGCGTCTCGCAGTTCGAGGGCTTCTTCGGCCAGCTGTCGTTCCAGACCGCGAACTTCCTGGGCCGCGGCGAGACGCTGTCGGTGAGCGCTCAGCAGGGCTCGCTCGCCAAGAACTACCAGATCGGGTTCACCGAGCCGTACATGTTCGACCGCGCGATCACCGGCGGCGTCAACCTGTACGTGCGCCAGCTGCACTACACCGGCCAGTTCACGCAGGACTCCCGGGGCGGCAACATCACGTTCGGGTTCCCCGTGGCCGACTTCACCCGCACGTACATCAACTACAGCTACGAGCGGGTGAAGGTGAAGGACCTCAACCCGCTCTACGAGAACCCGCTCGTGCTGGCCAGCAACCCGTACCTGGCCGACTCGCTGCTCATCGGCGAGAACGGCCGCCGGACGGTCAGCAAGATCACGCCGAGCATCGTCCACAACACGATCGACAACCCGATCTTCCCGAACACCGGCCGGCGCTACACGCTGTCGTTCGATTTCGCCGGGCTGGGCGGCGACACCAAGTTCTGGAGCCCGAGCGGCGAGGGCGTGTGGTACCTGCAGCAGTCCAGGCGGACCACGATCGGCCTGCGCGTCCAGGCGCAGTACATCCGGCCCTACGGCGGCACGAAGGATCTGCCGATCTTCGAGAAGCTGTACCTGGGCGGCGAGTACAGCATTCGCGGGTTCGACATCCGGTCGATCGGGCCCCGCGACCCCAACACGGGGCTGGTGATCGGCGGCAACAAGAGCCTGCTGCTCAACGGGGAGTACCAGATCTCCATCGCCGGCCCGGTGCGCCTCGTGCTGTTCTACGACGCGGGCCAGGTGAAGGACGTCGGCGAGAGCTTCTCGATGAGGGAGCCGATCTACAGGGGCGTGGCCTCGGCCGGCGGCGTGCCGGTACTGCGGGATCCGTACACCCAGGGCAGCCTGCTCAACCCGAACGTCGTGCTGACCCCGGGGGATCGAGTGAAGGTGGGCGAGACCAGCGCGTTCAAGACCTCCACGGGCGCCGAGATCCGGTTCTTCATGCCGGTCCTCAACGTCCCGTTCCGGCTGATCTTCGCCTACAATCCGCAGCGCGGGAACGTGCTCGACAACCAGCTGCTGCCGCAGAAGAAGTTCACGTTCCGCTTCGCGGTGGGGTCGACGTTCTAGGGCGCGGAGAAATGGGGTCAGACCCCATTTCCATGGGGTCCGCACGCAAGACGAACATGGAGCCCGGCCCCACGTTCGCCACGGGCGGCTACGGGTGGACGACGGTGATGACGAACGGCAGCGCCTGCGTCAGGGTGCCGCCGGCGTCGTAGATGCGCACGCACAGGCTGCCGGCCGACGAGGACGTCGCGGTGACGACGCCGCCCTGCGCGATCGAGTCGTTGGTCACGACGAGCGTGCAAGCCGAGCCGCTCCAGGTGCCCAGCGCCAGCCCGACGGGCAGCGTCGAATCGGGACCGAGGCTGGTGAGCGTGGCGGTGACGGTGCCGGAGTAGTTCGCCGGGAAGCCGAACGTCTGGGCGCCGCCCGGGGACAACGAGCCGTTGAACGTCAGCGTCTCCGGCGGCGGGGGCGTCGGGTTGAAGGGGTTGTTGGGAGTGGTGCCACCGCACGCCCACGTCGTTGCCGCGGCGGCCACCACCGCGAGGAGCGTACGGGATATCGATTGACGCATGCCGTCTCCTTGGCGAAGCTGGTCTGTCGTATGTCCCGCCCGCGGGCGGGATCGTTAGTTAGTGTATCCGACCTCGGGCCCATTGGCGGAGGAAGAGTGGGGCCGGGGCTGGTTTCGCACGGGTCATCTACGCTATCTTTCCATGGAGAGGTTCAACCCAGTATGAGACGACCGATGATCGTATGTGTCCTGAGCACCCTGTTCGTGGCCGGGTCGGCGTTTGCCCAGACTCCGCCGCCGGCCCAGCAGACGCCACCTCCCACCCAGGTACAGACGCCGGCACCGCCGCCGCGGCCGTTCCCGCAGGGCGCAAAGATCGCCTACGTGAACATCCAGCTGGTCGCCAGCAACTCGGCGCAGGGCAGGGCCTACGCCGCGCGGATCCAGGACCTGCAGCGGAAGAAGAACGACGAGCTGTCCGCCAAGCAGAAGGAGCTCCAGGCCGCGCAGCAGAAGCTCCAGCAGGGGCAGGGCGTGATGAGCGACACCGCGCGGACCGCGCTCGAGAAGGACATCGACCGCATGACGCGCGAGTACCAGTTCCTCACGCAGAACGCGCAGGCCGAGGTGCAGGATCTCCAGACCGAGCTGCAGGGCGAGTTCCAGAAGCAGCTCGAGCCGGTCATCGAGAAGGTCGCGACGGCCAAGAACCTCTACATGGTGTTCAGCGTGGGCGACTCGGGCCTCGTGTGGGCGGACCGCGGGCTCGACATCACCAGCGAGGTCATCAAGGAGTTCGACGCCGCGGCGCCGCCCAAGGCGCCCGGGGGCGGGAAGCCCTAGGCGCCCGCCGGTGATCCCCGTGTCCATGGACATTCCGGCGGTGATTGACCGCCTCTGCTACCGCTATCCGTCCCTGCTCGTCGACGCGGTGACCGAGCACGAGCCCGGCCACCGCCTCGTGGCGGTCAAGAACGTCACGGTCAACGAGGAGTTCTTCCAGGGGCACTTTCCCGGCGCGCCCCTCATGCCGGGCGTCCTGATGATCGAGTCGTTCGCGCAGGTGGCGACGCTGCTGCTCGTCCACCGCGAAGGCGGCCGCGCCGTCGGCCGGACCTACCTGCGCGGCGTCGATCGGGCGAAGTTCCGGCGCCAGGTCGTGCCGGGCGACCGCCTGCGCCTCGAGGTGACGCTCGACCGCCGGCGGGCGGCGCTCGCCCGCGCGCAGTGCGTGGCGTCGGTCGACGACCGCGTCGTCGCCGAGGCCGAGCTGCTGCTCGCCACCGCGGACGAGACCGCCGACATCCATCCCACCGCCGTCGTCCATCCGGACGCCGTGGTCGGCCAGGGCACGGTCGTCGGGCCGCACGCGGTGATCGGCGCGGACGTGCGCATCGGCCGGGGCTGCACGGTCGGCGCGGCGGCGCTCATCGAGGGCTGGACCGAGATCGGCGACGAGACCGAGATCTACCCGTTCGTCTCGATCGGCCTCGTCCCGCAGGACCTGAAGTTCAAGGGTGAGCGGACGCGCGTGGTCATCGGCCGGAACAACGTGTTCCGCGAGTTCGTGACGATCCACCGCGGCACGGCCGGCGGCGGCGGCGTCACGTCGATCGGCGACCGCAACTACCTGATGGCCTACGTGCACGTGGCGCACGACTGCCACGTCGGGAGCGACACGATCTTCGGCAACGGCGCCACGCTGGGCGGCCACGTCGAGGTGCAGGACTTCGCGACGGTCAGCGCGCTGTCGGGCGTGCACCAGTTCACGCGCGTGGGGCGCCACGCCTTCATCGGCGGCGACTCGGTCATCACGATGGACGCCCTGCCCTACGCGAAGACCGTGGGCAACCGGCCCGCGCGGGTGTTCGGGCTGAACACCATCGGGCTGGTCCGGCGCGGGTTCACGCCCGAGGTCGTCTCGAAGCTGCGCCAGGCCTACCGCTATCTGCTCCAGTCGAAGCTGAACACCACGCAGGCCCTGGCCCGGATCGAGCGGGATCCGGCGCTCGCGTGCGACGAGGTGCTCTTCCTGGTCGCCTTCATCCGCGAGACCAAGCGGGGCGTCACGCTGCGCCGGCCCAGCCGGCACCTCGAGGACGTCGTCGCGGAGGAGTAGGAGGCCCGGCCGCGCACCCGGCGCCGGGCCCGGAATGTCTGCCATGTCCCGCATCGGGCTGATCGCCGGCAACGGCCGCTTCCCGGGTCTCGTGCTCGAGGCCGCCCGCGCGCTGGGCCGTGAGGTCACGCTCATTGCCGTGCGCGAGGAGGCCTCGCCCGAGCTCGAGACGCTCGCGGCGCGCCTCGGCGGCGTCGAGGTGCACCGGGTGTCGCTCGGCCACCTCGGCACCTGCGTCAGCCTCCTCCAGGCGTCCGGCGCCACCGAGGCGATCATGGCGGGGCAGGTGAAGCACACGCGCCTGTTCTCGGGTGTGATGCCCGACCTCACGCTGCTCAAGGTGCTGGGCCGCCTCCGGTCGAAGAACACCGACGCGATCATCTCGGCCGTGGCCGACGTGCTCGCCGAGCACGGCATCACGCTGCTGGACTCCACCGCGTTCCTGCAGCCCCTGCTCGCGGGCGCCGGCACGCTCGGGCGCCGCGCGCCGACCGACGAGGAGCAGCGCGACCTCGAGTTCGGGTACCGCATGGCCGACCAGGTCGCGGGGCTCGATATCGGCCAGTCTCTCGTGGTCAAGGACCAGGCCGTCGTGGCGGTCGAGGCGATGGAAGGCACCGACGAGGTGATCGCGCGCGGCGGGCGCCTGGCCGGGCCGGGCACGCGGGTCGTGAAGGTGGCCAAGCCGAACCAGGACATGCGCTTCGACGTGCCCGTCGTCGGCATCCCGACGATCGAGGCGATGCGCGCCGCCGGCGCGAGCGCGATTTCGGTCGACGCCGGCCGGACGCTGGTGCTCGACGGCGCGGCATTCGTGCGCGCCGCCGACGAGGCCGGCATCGCGGTGGTGGGGAGGGCGCGGTGACCGATCAGAGGCCGGAGGCCGGAGGCCGGAGGCCGGGGGGCGGGGACCGGAGGCCGGAGGACGGACGGGATCTGCGGGTCGCGGTGGTGGGCGTCGGCCACCTGGGGCGGCACCACGCGCGCATCATGTCGGCGCTGCCCGGCGCCCGGCTGGTCGGCGTGGCGGACCTCGACGCGGGCCGCGCCGCGGAGGCGGCGGCGGCGAGCGGCGCGCGCGCGGTCACCGACCACCGCGAGCTGGCGGGCGAGGTGGACGCGGTCACCGTGGCCGTGCCGACGACGGCCCACCTCGAGGTCGCGCGGACCTTCCTCGAGCGCGGCGTGAGCGTGCTGGTCGAGAAGCCGATGGCCGTGTCGCTCGCCGAGGCCGACGAGCTGATCGCGCTGGCCGCGCGGACGGGCGCGACGCTCGCCGTCGGCCACACCGAGCGCTACAACCCGGCCGTCCAGGCCATCGCCGCGGTCGTCACCACGCCGCGCTTCGTGGAGGTGCACCGGCTGGGCACGTTTCCCGACCGCAGCCTCGACATCGACGTGGTGTTCGACTTGATGATCCACGACCTCGACGTGATCCTGTCGATCGTCCGGTCCGAGGTGGTGTCGGTCGAGGCCGTGGGCGTGCCGGTGCTGACCGACCGCGTCGACATCGCGAACGCGCGGCTCCGCTTCGAGACCGGCTGCGTGGCCAACGTCACGGCCAGCCGCATCAGCCGCGACCGCGTGCGCAAGCTCCGGTTCTTCCAGCCCGACATGTACGTGTCGGTGGACTACGCCGAGCAGGAAGTGGAGGGCTGGCGGCTCGTGCGCCGCGCGGGCGAGCGGCCCGCGATCGAGGGCGGCAAGCTGCCCGTGGCGCGGCAGGAGCCGCTCGCGCTCGAGATGGCCGACTTCCTCGCCGCCGTGCGCGAGGGCCGGCGCCCGCTGGTGAGCGGCGAGGACGGCCGCCGCGCGCTGGCGCTCGCCGAGCGCATCAACGAGACGATGTCGCGGGTGTAGGCACGCCGAACGGACCCGCCGCGAGAGGTCTGAACGGACGGGCGTCAGTGCGCCGAACGGGCGCACGTGAGTCGGCTGAACGGACAAGGATCATGCACGAGGATCTCAACGCGTTTCTCGATGTCCTCGACCAGAAAGGCGAGCTGGCGCGCGTCCGCGAGGAGGTGAGCCCCGACCTGGAGATCGCGGCGGTGACCGACCGCGTGTCCAAGTCGCCGGGCGGCGGGCCGGCGCTCCTCTTCGAGCGGCCCGCGGGCTTCGACGCGCCCGTGGCGAGCAACGTGTTCGGCTCGCTCGAGCGCATGCGCCTCGCCCTGGGCGTGTCGTCGTTCGACGAGATCGCCCGCGAGATCGACGAGCTGATGACGCCGAAGATGCCCACCGGGCTCCTCGACGCCATGAAGATGCTGCCGATGATGGGGCGGCTGAAGGACCTGATGCCGCGCGTCGTGAAGGACGCGCCGTGCCAGGAGGTGGTCGGGCGGGACGCCTCGCTCGACGAGCTGCCCATCCTGCGCTGCTGGCCGGAGGACGGCGGCCGCTTCATCACCTTCCCGTTCGTGATCACCCGGGACCCGGAGACGGGCGCGCGCAACGTCGGCATGTACCGCATGCAGGTGTTCGACGGGCGCACGACGGGCATGCACTGGCAGCGGCACAAGGGCGGGGCGCAGCACCACCGCGTCGCCGAGCGGCTCGGCCGGCGGCTCGAGGTGGCGGTCGCGATCGGCCCGGACCCGGCCGTCGCCTACGCCGCCACCGCGCCGATGCCCGAGGGGGTCGACGAGCTGCTGCTCGCCGGGTTCCTCCGGCGCGCGCGCGTCGACCTCGTCAAGGCGGTGACGGTCGACCTCGAGGTGCCGGCCAACGCGCAGTACGTGATCGAGGGCTACGTCGAGCCCGGCGAGCGGCGCCGCGAGGGGCCCTTCGGCGACCACACCGGCTTCTACTCGCTGGCCGACGACTTCCCGGTCTTCCACGTGACCTGCGTGACGCGGCGCAAGCGGCCCGTCTACCTCACGACGGTCGTCGGCGTGCCGCCGCAGGAGGACTACTATCTCGGCCTGGCCAGCGAGCGGATCTTCCTGCCGCTCATCCGCAAGACGCTGCCCGAGATCGTCGACATGCACTTCCCGGCCGCCGGGATCTTCCACAACCTCGTCCTGGTGTCGATCGACAAGCGCTATCCGGGCCACGCGCGCAAGATCATGAACGCGTTCTGGGGGCTCGGGCAGCTCATGTTCTCCAAGGTGATCGTCGTCGTCGACAAGGACGTGGACGTGCAGAACGAGGCGGAGGTCGCCTGGATCGTCGGCACCCACATGGACCCGTCGCGCGACATCCAGCTGACGAAGGGGCCCATGGACGACCTCGAGAACGCCTCGGACCTGCCGGCCTACGGCGGGAAGATGGGCATCGACGCCACGCGCAAGTGGGCGTCGGAAGGCTTCGCGCGCGAGTGGCCCTCGCGCATCCGGACGACCGAGGAGGCCGGACGCCGCGCCGCGGAGCTCTGGGCGCGCCTCGGCGCGGGATGGACGCCGGGATTGGGGGGGACGCGGGGATGAGCGTGAGGCTGGAGGAGATCGCGGCGCGCGTGGCGGCCGGCGGGCGCCCGACGGACCGGGAGGCCGAGGCGCTCGTCGCCAGCCACGACCTGGTCACGATCGGCATGATCGCCGACGGCTGCCGCCGCCGGCGGCACGGCCGGCGCGCCACCTTCGTGCGCGTGGCCCGGTACCCGCTCGGGCCGCAGGCGCCGGCGGACGCGGTGCCGGACCCTGCCCGGGAGGTGCGCATCGAGGGCGCGCCGCCGAGCGTCGCGGCGGCGGTCGAGACCGTGCGCGCCCTCGCGCCGCTCACGGCCGGACGTCCCCTCACCGGCTTCTCGCTCGCGGACCTCGCCGATCTCGCCGCGCGCGAGGGCGCGGCGCTCGCGGACGTGGCGCGCCGGCTGCGCGAGGCGGGGCTCGAGGCCGTGGCCGACGTCCCCGTCGACCGCCTCGCCGACGCCGCCCGGGCCGTGGAGGCGGTGCGGACGGGCGGGCTCGAGGCGCGCGCGCTCACCGTGCACCGGATGGACGGCGCTTCGCCGCTCGAGACGATCCGCCGGGCCGTGGCCCTGCAAGCCGACGCCGGCGGGTTCGTCGCCTTCGCGCCGCTCGCCCGCACTATCGACCCCGAGGCGCCCTCCACGGGCTACGACGACGTGAAGCAGGTTGCGCTCGCGCGCCTGCTGGCCGACAATATCGGATCGATCCAGATCGACTGGCGCGGATACGGGCCGAAGCTGGCGCAGGTCGCGCTGACGGTCGGCGCCGACGACGTCGACGGCGTGGCGCCGTCCGACGGCGGCGCGCCCGGCGCGCGCCGCACGCCGCTCGAGGAGATCCGCCGCAACATCCGCGCCGCCGCGCTCGACCCGGTCGAGCGCGACGGGCGGTTCGCCGTGATTGACGCATGACCCGTGTCCGGCTCGGCGCCGTTGCCTATCTGAACGCCCGGCCCCTCGTGGAGGGGCTCGCGGCCCGGACCGATCGCTTCGACCTGCGCTTCGACGCGCCGTCGACCTGCGCCGCGCTCCTCGCGGCGGGCGATCTCGACCTGGGCATGATTCCGTCGATCGAGTACCTGCGCGCGCCCGACTACCGGATCGTGCCGGACGTGGGCATCATCTCGCGCGGCGAGGTGGCGTCGGTCGCGCTCTTCACGTCGCGGCCGCTCGGCTCGGTGCGCTCGATCGCGCTCGACGCGAGCTCGCGCACGTCGGCCGGCCTGCTGCGGGTGCTCTGCGCGCGGCGCTTCGGCATCGCGCCGTCGTTCGAGACGATGGCGCCCGATTTCGGCGCCATGCTGGCGAAGGCCGACGCGGCGCTGGTCATCGGGGACCCGGCGCTCTACGTCGACCACGCCGCGCTGGGGCTCGAGAAGATCGATCTGGGCGCGGCCTGGACCGGCATGACGGGCCTGCCCTTCGTGTGGGCCGTCTGGGCCGGGCGCCCCGGCGCGATCGACGCGGCGGGCGTGGCGGCCCTGCAGGCGGCGCGCGACGCCGGCGTGGCCGCGTCGGACGCCATCGCGACCGCCTACTGCGGGCCGGCGCGGGCGGCCCTGGGGCGCGACTACCTGCGCCGGAACATCAAGTACCGGCTCGGTCCCGACGAGCGGGCCGGGCTGGAGCGCTACTACGCCCTGGCGGCGGCCGAGGGCCTCGTGCCCGAGGCGCGGCGGCCCCTGTTTTATCCTTAGTGTGGGGCTTCGCCCCACACCCCCGCCTTCGCTGAAGCTACGGCGGGCCGCCGTAGCCTTGGCGGAGGCTGGCCGGCTCGGTCGCTCGCGGGGGCCCCAACGCCCCGCGCCGCTCCCTCGCGGGCCGCGCCGTGCGCGGCCTGGCCGTCCGTGCGAGGGTGAGCGCTGCAACGGATCAGGACGGCCACACGAGGACGATGACGCTCGAGACGGCGACACGCAGGGCGGCGGCGGGGGAGCGGCTGAGCGAGGCCGAGGCGGTCGCGCTCTACCGCGAGGCGCCGACCGCCGAGCTCGGCCGCCTCGCCGACCAGGTCCGCGCGCGCCAGCACCCCTCGCGCGTCGTCACCTACATCATCGACCGGAACGTCAACTACACGAACGTCTGCGTCGCCCGGTGCAGCTTCTGCGCCTTCTACCGGCCCGTCGGCTCGGGTGACGGCTACGTGCTGGGGTTCGACGAGATCTTCCGCAAGATCGACGAGACGATCGCGCTCGGCGGCGGGCAGCTCCTGCTGCAGGGCGGGCACAACCCGGACCTGCCGATCGAGTGGTACGAGGACCTGTTCCGCGCGGTCAAGCAGCGCTATCCCGTCGTTCCGCCTCCACGCGCTGTCGCCGCCCGAGGTCGTGCACATCTCGCGGCTGTCGCGGCTGCCGGTGCCGGCCGTCATCGACCGCGCTGGTCGCGGCGGGCCTCGACAGCATCCCCGGCGGCGGCGCCGAGATCCTCGTGGACCGCGTGCGCCGGCTGCTCAACTGCTACTCGAAGGCGACCGCCGACGAGTGGCTCGACGTGATGCGCCACGCCCACCGCGCCGGCCTGCGCACCACGGCGACGATGATGTACGGGACGGTCGAGACGCCCGAGGAGCGCATCGAGCACATGCTGCGCCTGCGGGCGCTCCAGGACGAGACGGGCGGCTTCACGGCCTTCATCGCGTGGAGCTACCAGCCCGAGCACACCGAGCTCGGGGGCGCCGAGGCCACCGGCGTCGAGTACCTGCGCACGCTCGCGCTCGCGCGCCTCGTGCTCGACAACTTCGACAACCTCCAGGCCTCGTGGGTGACCCAGGGCGGGAAGGTCGGGCAGCTCAGCCTCGCCTACGGCGCCAACGACATGGGCAGCGTGATGATCGAGGAGAACGTGGTCCGTGCGGCCGGCGCCGAGCTACTGCATGGACGAGATCGAGATCGTCCGCAACATCGAGAACGCCGGTTTCGTGCCCAAGCGCCGGAACATGCACTACGAGATCCTCGGCGACCCGATCTTCCGCGAGCGCGCGGTGCCGCGCCTGCGGGCCCTGGCCGTCGCCCGCGCCGAGGGCGACGACCACCGCGCGCCCGAGGTCGATCGCTACGCCGCCCGGAGCGCCGCCGAGAAGGCCCGCCGCGGCCAATGAACGAGTCCCGCCGCAACCGGAGCGCGTCTGTACCGCGCGGCCTGGGTGCTCCCGATCGCGGGGCCGCCCGTCCGCGACGGCTGGGTGGCCGTCGGCGGCGGCCGCGTGACGGCGGTCGGCGGCGGGCGACCGCCCGAAGGGAAGCCCGAGGCGGACGACCTCGGCGCGGTCGCGGTGCTGCCCGGCCTCGTGAACGCCCACACGCACCTGGAATTGTCCGCGCTGCGCGGGCGCGTCCCGCCGGCCTCGTCGATGCCCGTCTGGGTCTGCGACCTGCTGGCGGCGCGGCGCCTCGAGGCGCCGCCCCCGGCCCCGATCGTCGAGGCGATTGGCGAAGCCCACGCGAGCGGCACGATCCTCGTGGGCGACGTGAGCAACTCGCTCGCCACCTTCGGGCCCCTCGCCGCGAGCCCGCTCTCGGCGGTGGTCTTCCGCGAGCTGCTCGGCTTCAAGCTGGCCGACCCGGACCTCGTCGTGCGCCGTGCGGGCGAGGCGCTGCCCGCGCCGCCGGCGTCGGGCCGCGTGCGCGCGACGCTCGCCGTGCACGCGCCCTACTCGTCGTCTCCAGGGCTGTTCCGCGCGGTGCGCGCGTGGATGGACGGGGCCGGCGCGCCGGTGACCAGCGTGCACGTGGCGGAGTCGCGCGAGGAGCGGCAGTTCCTGGAGGACGCGAGCGGCCCCTGGCGGATGCTGCTCGACTCGCTGAACGTGTGGGATCCGGCCTGGACGCCGCCGGCCTGCGACGCGGTGGCCTACCTGGACGGCCTGGGCGTGCTGGACCGCCGCGTCCTCGCCGTGCACGGCGTGCAGCTCGACGACGCGGCGCTGGCGCGGCTGGGCGCGAGGGGCGCGACGCTGGTGACCTGCCCGCGGAGCAACCGGTGGGTGGGCGCCGGCGAGCCGCCCGTGGCGCGCTTCTACGCGTCCGGCGTGCGCGTCGCGGTCGGCACCGACAGCCTGGCGAGCGTGGACGACCTCAATCTCTTCGCGGAGCTGGCCGAGCTCAGGCGGCTCGCGCCGGCCGTGCCCGCGCGCGCCCTGCTCGAGAGCGCGACGCGATCGGGCGCCGAGGCGCTGGGGTTCGGCGGGGAGCTGGGCACGCTGGCGCCCGGGGCCCGCGCGGCGCTCCTGGCCGTGGACGTTCCCCGCGGCGAGGCGGATGTGGAAGAATACCTCGTGAACGGGATCCCACCATCAGCCGTTCGATGGGTCGCGGCCTGAGGGCGGCCGCGGTGGAGTGGCTCGTGCTGTCTCGCCTGCGCACCTACGCCTCGTTCGTCCGTTTCAGCCACTCGGTGTTCGCGCTGCCGTTCGCGCTCACCGGCGCGCTGCTGGCGACGCGCCATACCCCGATGACGTTCGGTCGCCTGGGGTGGATCGTGGCGGCGATGGTGACGGCGCGCAGCGCGGCGATGGGCTTCAACCGCCTCGCCGACGCGCGCTACGACGCGCTGAACCCGCGCACGGCGGCGCGCGAGCTGCCGCGCGGCGCGATGAGCCGCCGCGAGGCGGTCGCCTTCGTGGCCCTCGCGTCGGCGGGCTTCGTGGCGTCCGCGTGGATGCTCGGGCCCGTCTGCTTCGCGCTGTCGCCCGTCGCGCTCGCGATCGTCTTCTGGTACTCGCTGGCCAAGCGCTACACGGCGCTCACGCAGGTGTTCCTGGGCCTGGCGATGGCCGTCGCGCCGGTGGGCGGCTGGCTGGCCGCGGGCGGCGGGCGCGGATGGGAGCCGTGGCTGCTCGGCGTCGCCATCGGCACGTGGGTCGGCGGGTTCGACGTCCTCTACGCGTGTCAGGACCTCGAGTTCGACCGCGCGCACGGGCTGCGCTCGATCCCGGTGCGGTTCGGCGTCGGGCCCTCGCTGGCGATCTCGCGCGCCGTGCACGTCGTGACGGTGGCCGCGCTCGCGTCGCTCGCGCTGGTGGCGCCGCTCGGGCGCGTGTATCTGGGCGGCGTGGCGGCCGTGGCGGTGCTGCTCGCCTACGAGCAGTCGCTCGTGCGCGCCGACGACCTGTCGCAGGTCAAGCGGGCGTTCGACCTGAACGGGTACGTCGGCCTCCTCTTTCTCGTCACCACGGCGATGGCGGTCTATGTCAGCTGAACGCAATCGGACGTTCGCCGTCGGCGTGACGGGCGCCAGCGGGGCGCTCTACGCCGTGCGCACCATCGCGGCCCTGCTGGAGCGGGGCTGCCACCTCGAGCTCGTCTTCACCGATTTCGGCCGCCGGCTGCTGCACGACGAGCTCGGCGAGGCGGCGTCGGTCGACCGGCTCGCCGACTTCCTGGTCGAGCGCTACGGCGAGGGGATCCGCGCCGGCTCCTTCGTCGTGCACAGCAACCGCGATCTCGGCGCGCCGATCGCGAGCGGCAGCCACCGCTGCGGCGGGATGGTCGTCGTCCCGTGCTCGATGAAGACGCTGGCCGGCATCGCCCACGGGCTGTCGCGCAGCCTCGTCGAGCGCGCCGCCGACGTCATGCTCAAGGAGAAGCGCCCGCTGGTGGTGGTGCCGCGCGAGACGCCCATGAGCCTGCCGCAGCTCCGGAACCTGGTCCTCTGCGCCGAGGCCGGCGCCACTGTGCTCCCCGCCATGCCGGCCTTCTACCAGGGGCCGCGGACCCTCGACGATCTGGCCGACTTCGTGGCGGGCAAGATCCTGGGCGCTCTCGGCCTCGAGCACGACCTCTACCCGGCCTGGAAGGCATGAGGCCCGCTGCCGTGCCCTCCGCCCCCGACAAGGACCCGGCCCGCATCGCGCGGATGTTCGACGCGATCTCGCCGCGCTACGACCTGCTCAACCGCCTGTTGAGCGCCGGCCTCGACCAGCGCTGGCGCGGGCGGGCGATCCGCGCCCTGCGGCTGAGCGGGCGCGAGCACGTCCTGGACCTGTGCACCGGGACGGCCGACCTGGCCATCGCGGCGGCGACCGCGCGGGGCGGCCACGCGGCGCGCGTCGTGGGCGTGGACTTCGCGGCGGCGATGCTGGAGCTGGGGCTGGCCAAGACGCGGGCCCGCGGCCTCGACCGCCGGGTGCCGCTCGTGCGCGGCGACGCGACGGCCGTGCCGCTGCCCGACGCGTCGGTCGACGCGGCGATGATCGCCTTCGGCATCCGCAACGTCGAGCGCCCGGAGCGCGCGTGCGCGGAGCTGGTCCGCGTGCTGCGGCCCGGCGGGCGTCTGGCGATCCTGGAGTTCGGCGTGCCGCGGCTGCCGGGCGTGCGGCAGCTCTACCTGTGGTACTTCCGGCGCCTGCTCCCCGCGGTCGGCCGGCTGATCTCCAAGCACAACGACGCCTACTCGTACCTGCCCGAGTCGGTCGGGGCGTTCCCCGAGCCCGAGGCGTTCGGCGCCCTGCTCGCCCGCGCGGGCTTCACCGCCGTCACCGCCCGCGCCCTCACCTTCGGCATCGTCTACCTGTATCTCGCCGAGAAGCCGGCGTAGTCGGCCGGCGCCACGAAGGTACCGCGACAGCGACCGCGTCGGCGCGGCCTGGCCATCGGTACCTGAAGCTGGCCAGGCCGCCGGACGGCGCCGACCCGGCGCCGTCGCGCCCGCAGGGCGCGCGCCACCGCGGTCATCGTGTCCTTCCGTACGGGCCGGCGACGTGCGCATCGCCGGCCTCGGCTTCGTGTCTTTGTGGCTTGCGTCCGTGGACACCGCTGCGGCGTGACGGCGGGCGGAATAGCGAGTTGGGGCCCGGGGTCTGTAGCAGGAAGGGGACGTGCGCCCGGTCAGCCCCGGGGGGGAGTGGGCTTGGGCGCGGGCTCGATATGCACCAGGACGTCGGCAATCTGCGGCAGATCGCCGCGAATCTGGTGCCGCACGCGCTCGGCGATGTCGTGCGCGTCGACGACGGGCATGGCCGGGTCGACCTCGACGTGGATGTCGACGTGGTACCGCAGGCCGGTCTTGCGCGCCCAGCACTTCTCCACGCCGCGCACGCCGGGGATCTTGTGGGAGGACGCCCGGATGGCGCGGATGAGGACGGCGGACGGCATCGTGTCCATCAGCTCCAGCGACGTGTTGCGGATGATCATGAGGCCGGTGCCGATGACGATCACGCCCACCGCGACGCCGCCGAAATGGTCGGCCGCCAGGAACCGCTGCGCGTCGTATACCGTCAGGCCGAGCCCGACGAGCGCCGCGACGGCCGAGAGGATGTCCACGGTGTCGTTCCACGCGTCGGCCACGAGCGCCGCGCTGCCGACGAGCCGGCCGTACCGGAACTTGACCGCCATCAGCACGCTCTTCACGAGCGCCGCGATGACGAGGGGCACGACGGCGGCGGCCGCGGGCGGCGGGTGCGGCAGCCGGAAGCCCACCAGCGACTGGTCGGCGATGGTGAAGCCCGTGACCACCAGCATCATGCCGAGGATCAGGCCCGTCACGATCTCGGCCCGGCCGTGCCCGTAGGGATGGTCGCGGTCGGGCGGGCGCGCGGCGAGCACCAGCCCGCCGTAGACGAGGAGCGCCGCCACCGCGTCGGCGCCGAACTCCACGCCCGCGGCCACCGCCGATCGCGACCCGGCCATCAGCCCCACGCTCACGTTGGCCAGCGACAGCACGATGTTCGTGGCGACGCTGACCATGGCCACCTTGCGCGCGAGGTCGAGCCCCGGCGGCACGTCGAGCGGGGGAGGGGTGGGCGAGGTCATAAGGCAGCGGCCCGTGCGCGCGGGCGGGATCCCAATCGTGGGCCGTTTGCTTGGATCCCGTCAAGCCGGCGGGCGGGCGCCGTTCGCCCGCGGCCCGGACCGCCGGCGCGCTTCGGACGTCTTAGTGAGGAAGGGAATGCCAGCCCTGTCGAGGTTCCGACCCGCCCCGGCGCTCCGCGGCCCCATCCGCCCGGTGCTATAATCGGACTAAAGTCCTGATGTACTTCAATTTCGACGATTCACACCCGGAGACGCCCACCATCGAGCGTGCCATCTCGGCGCGCGAGGGCTGGTTTCTCTCCGTCTTCGTCCACGCCGGGCTGGCCCTGCTGATCCTCTTCGGGCCGCGTCTGCCGTTCGTCCAGCACATGCTGGCGCAGGCCCAGGCCGAGCGCACCCGCCTGGCCGAGCTGGCGCAGCAGCGGGCGCTCGACGAGCGGCCGACCTTCGTCTTCGTGCGCCCGCGGGTCGACACGCCGGCGAGCCGTCCCCCGCCGCGCGCCGAGATGTCCGACAAGGACCGGATGGCGCAGGCGCCCGAGCGCGCGCCGAACCCGACGAACCCGTTGCCGTACTCGCGCGGCAACTCGGCGGAGCGCGTCGAGCCGACGCCCGACTCGAAGATGGCGAAGAACGAGGAGCGGCGGATGTCGGCCGCCGAGGCGGCGGCCGAGGCCGCCCGGGCGTCGCGCGGCGCGGATCCGAAGGCGGCCGATTCCCCGTCGGCCGTCCCGCCGGGCGCCAACGGCACGACGTTCGTCACCGACGGCCGCGACGCGCCGTCCTCGCGCGGGCGCTCGCTCGCGGGCGCGATCGGCGACGCGCTGCGCAACGCGGACAAGTACGCACCCGAGTCGTTCAACAACCCGCAGGGCGGCGGCGGCGAGTTCGGGCCGGCCATCCAGTTCGACACCAAGGGCGTCGAGTTCGGCCCGTGGGTCCGCCGCTTCGTGGCGCAGGTCAAGCGCAACTGGTTCATCCCGTACGCCGCCATGGTGATGAAGGGGCACGTGGTGCTGACCTTCAACGTGCATCGTGACGGGCACATCACCGACCTGACGGTGCTGCAGCCGTCCAGCGTGGACGCGTTCAACAACGCGGCCTACAACGCGCTCGCCGCGTCGAACCCGACCCAGCCGCTGCCGCCCGAGTACCCGAGCGAGTCGGCGTTCTTCACGGTGACGTTCTACTACAACGAGAACCCGGGCGGCGGGGGCGGCGAGTAGCCGTGCCCCCGTCCCGCGTCCAGCAGCGCGGCCTGCTCCTGCTCCTCGGCCTCGTCGTGCTGCTGACGCTGGTCCGGGTCTGCTGGCGCTAGGCGCCCGCGTTCGATGCCCGTACTCGTCGCCATCCTGGGGCCCACCGCGAGCGGCAAGAGCGCGCTCGGCATCGCCGTCGCCCGGCGCTTCGCGGGCGAGGTCGTCGCCTGCGACTCGACGGCGGTCTACCGCGGCTTCGACATCGGCACCGACAAGGTTCCGGACGCCGAGCAGCTGGGCGTGCCGCATCATCTCGTGGACGTCGTCGATCCCGGCGAGGAGTACTCCGCGGCCCGCTACGCGCGCGACGCCGAGGGCGTGATTCGGGCGGTGACCGCGCGCGGCCGGCTGCCCGTGCTCGTCGGCGGCACCGGCTTCTACTATCGGGCGCTCACGCGCGGGCTGTTCCCCGGCCCCGGGCGCGACACGGCCCTGCGCGCGCGGCTCGTCCGCGTGTCGGCCCGCCGCGGCGTCGAGCGGCTGCACGCGTGGCTCGCGCGCGTGGACCCGCCGTCGGCCGCGCGCATCCAGCCCCGCGACGAGAAGCGGATCGTCCGGGCGCTGGAGGTGTACTGCCTGACCGGCCGGCCGCTCACCGAGCACTTCGCGGAGACGCGCGCCCCCCTCGCCGACTACACCGTCGTCGCGCTGGCCCTGCGCCTGCCGGCCGAGGCCACCGCCGAGCGCGTGGCGCGCCGGGTGGAGGCGCAGTTCGAGCGGGGGATCGTGGCGGAGGTCCGCGGCCTGCTGGCCCGCGGCGTGCCGGAGACCGCGCACCCGTTCTCCGGGCTCGTCTACCGGCAGGTGCTCGAGATGCTGCACGGCGTGCGCGACGAGGCCGCCACGCGCGAGCTCATCGTGCGGGAGAACCGCCGCTACGCGCGGCGGCAGTTGATCTGGTTCCGCAAAGAGCCTAATCTACAATGGATTCACGGCGCAGGTGAGCGTCCCGAGACGCGAGAGGCGGCTGAGCGGATGCTCGTCCGCCACGGCATCCGACCGGCCGACCCGGTCCCCTGAGCGCCCGGCCTTGTCCGTGCCATCCCATCCGAACCGCGTCATCGTCATCGTGCTGGACAGCGTCGGCGCGGGCGAGCTGCCCGACGCCGCGGCGTACGGCGACGCCGGCAGCGACACGCTCGGCAACCTGGCGAAGCTCGTGCCGCTCCGGATTCCCGCGCTGAGGCGCCTCGGCCTGGGGCGGGTGGCCCGCATCGGCGGTGACGCGCCGCCCGCCGCGCCGGCGGCGGCCGTCGGCCGCATGGCCGAGCGCTCGCCGGGCAAGGACTCGGTCACCGGGCACTGGGAGCTCATGGGCCTCGTGCTCGACCGCGCCTTCCCGGTGTTCACCGACCACGGCTTCCCGCCGGAGCTGATGGCCGAGTTCGAGCGCCGGATCGGCCGCGGCACGCTCGGCAACAAGGCGGCCTCGGGCACGGTCATCATCGAGGAGCTCGGCGCCGAGCACCAGCGCACGGGCCGGCCCATCGTCTACACGTCGGCCGACAGCGTGTTCCAGATCGCGGCCCACGAGGACGTCGTGCCGGTGCCCGAGCTGTACCGGATGTGCCAGATCGCCTACGACCTGACCGTGACCGGGCTCGGCATGGGCCGCGTGATCGCGCGGCCGTTCGTGGGCGCGCCGGGCGGCTTCACGCGCACGGCGAACCGGCGCGACTTCGCCATGCCGCCGCCCTCCGAGACGCTGCTCGACCGGCTGAGCGGCGCGGGCTGGCCGGTCGCCGCCATCGGCAAGATCGAGGACCTGTTCGCGGGCCGCGGTATCACGCGCGCCGAGCACACGACGAGCGACGCCGAGGGCATGGACCGGCTCGAGCGCGCGCTCGACGAGGTCGACCGCGGGCTGATCTTCGTGAACCTCGTGGACTCCGACACCCTCTACGGCCACCGCAACGATCCGGCGGGCTACGCCGCGAACCTGGAGCGGTTCGACGTGCGCCTGGCCGCGCTCCTGCCGCGCCTCGGCCCGCGCGATCTCCTGGTGATCACCGCCGACCACGGCAACGACCCGACGACCGCCAGCACCGACCACGCGCGCGAGTACGTCCCGCTGCTGGTCACGGGCGCCGCCGCGGCCGCCGGCCGCGACCTCGGCGTGCGGCGGACGTTCGCGGACCTCGGGCAGACGCTGGCCGGGCTGTTCGGCGTCGGGCCGCTCGCGCACGGCACGAGCTTCCTGCAGGAAGCGCTGGCGCCTGGCTTCCGGCCTCCGGTCCCCGAGCCCCAGGAGGGATGAGCCCGCCATGCCGACCATCCGCGAGGACCTCGAGGCCCGGGAGCTGGAGTGGCTGGCGCCGGAAGCCGCCAAGAGCGCCCGGACGCGCGGCCGCCTGCGCCCCGAGCCGCTCGACCCGATCCGCCCGGCCTTCCAGCGCGACCGCGACCGCATCATCCACTGCAAGGCCTTCCGGCGCCTGAAGCACAAGACCCAGGTCTTCTTCGCGCCGACGGGCGACCACTACCGGACGCGCCTCACGCACACGCTCGAGGTGTCGCAGATCGCGCGCAGCATCGCCAAGGTGCTCCGCCTGCACGAGGAGCTGACCGAGGCCATCGCGCTCGGGCACGACCTCGGCCACACGCCGTTCGGCCACGCGGGCGAGCGCGTGCTCCGCCGGCTCACGCCGGGCGGCTTCAACCACTACGAGCAGAGCCTGCGCATCGTGGACGTCCTCGAGAACGGCCACCAGGGGCTCAACCTGACCTGGGAGGTGCGCGACGGCATCGCCCGCCACTCCAAGGGGCGGAACGGGATGCCGGTCGGGGTCGAGCCCGAGCACCGCGCGAGCACCGTCGAGGGCCAGGTCGCGCGGGTCGCCGACATCATCGCCTACGTGAACCACGACATCGACGATGCCGTGCGGGCTGGGGTGCTGAGGCACGCGGACCTGCCGCCGGGGCCGGTGGCGACCCTCGGGCGCACCAAGTCCGCGCGCATCGGGCGGATGGTGACCGACGTGGTCATGGAGACGCTCGCCGGCGGGCTGTCCGAGATCCGCATGAGCGACGCGGTCCTGCAGGCCACGGTCGAGCTCAGAAGCTTCTTGTTTGAAGCCGTTTACGAGAACAACCTGGCGACGGCCGAGTTCTCCAAGGCCACCGGCATCCTCGGAGGCCTCTGGGAGAAGGTGCGCGAGCAGCCCGAGCGCTTCCTGGACCTCCGGACCGTCGAGTCCGAGGGCCTCGATGCCGCCGCCCGGGACTTCGTGGCGGGCATGACGGACCGCTACGCGGTGCGCCTCTACGAGCAACTCTTCATCCCGGCGCCCTGGGTGGAGCTGGGAAGGTGACTCCCGGGGGCCGCGGCCCACGCCCAAGGCTTGCCCTGAGGCCCGCGCCTGAGGGCCTAAGGGCCTAAGGCTTGACATGACGGGCTTTACGGGCTGCGTGCTATAATCAGGGTTTCGTACTCGCCGGCCGGGCCGGCTCCTTGCCGTATGTTGCTGGATCTGCGCACGC
Source organism: uncultured Acidobacteriota bacterium (assembly GCA_963812185.1). Taxonomy (GTDB): domain Bacteria; phylum Acidobacteriota; class Vicinamibacteria; order Vicinamibacterales; family JAHECP01; genus JAHECP01. The sequence continues at coordinate 1,137,770 of CAWEUE010000003.1, read as the reverse complement.
TGAGCGGGGAGTTCGAGCGGGTCGAGCGCCGGTACGCGCCGGACGCCTTCCCGAGTACTGAGGACTACACCGTCCGCGAGCCCGTGCGGATGGCGTTCGAGGTCCGCAAGGACCACGACCGCTACCACCTGACGGGCACCGTACGCACCACGCTCGAGCTGGTGTGCGGCCGGTGCCTGGAGGGGTACGCGCTGCCGGTCAGGGCGGCGTTCGACCTGCGCTACCTGCCCCAGTCGGCCGACACGGGGGAAGGGGAGCGGGAGGTCGAGGAAGACGACCTGACCACGGCCTACTACCGGGACGAGACGATCGACCTCGGTGAGCTCGTGCGGGAGCAGCTCTACCTGTCGCTGCCGATGAAGCCGCTCTGCCGCGAGGAGTGCCGGGGGCTATGCGCCGAGTGCGGCGCGAACCTGAACCTGACCATCTGCGGGTGCGCCCCTCGCTGGGAGGACCCGCGGCTGGCGGGGCTGCGCGCCCTGCTCGACGAGAGAAAGGACTGAGCGACACGCCATGCCGAACCCCAAACGCCGACACTCGAAGACCCGGACGGCCAAGCGCCGGACGCACGACGCGCTGCAGCCCGTGCCGATGAGCGAGTGCCCGCAGTGCCACGAGCGCAAGCCGCCGCACCAGGTGTGCCCGCAGTGCGGGTTCTACCGGGGACGCCAGGTCCGCGAGGTCGAGGAAGTCTAGGACGTCGCCGGCCTCCGGCCCCCGGCCCCCGGCCTCCGGCCTCCGGCCTTAGAGTCCTGACCCATGCGCATCGCCATAGACGCGATGGGCGGCGACTTCGCGCCGCGCCACGTCGTGGACGGGGCGCTGGCGGCCGCCCGCTCGACCGGGTGCGGCCTGGCGCTCGTCGGGCGGCGCGACGCCATCGCGCGCGAGCTCGAGCGCCACGGCGACCGTGACGGGCTCGACGTCCGCGTCGTGGACGCGCCCGACGTGATCGAGATGGCCGCGGCCGCGGCGGCGGCTCTCCGGCGCAAGCCCAAGGCCTCGATTCGCGTCGCGGCCGAGCTGGTCGCGGCCGGCGAGGCGGCCGCGCTGTTCAGCGCGGGCCACACCGGCGCGACGGTGATGGCGGCGCACGCGGCGCTCGGCATGCTGCCCGGCGTGGACCGCCCGGCGCTCGCCACGACCATCCCCACCAGACGCCAGCCGGCGGTTCTGCTCGACGCGGGCGCGACGGTGGGCTGCCGTCCCCCGCACCTGGTGCAGTTCGCGGTGATGGGGAGCGTCTTCGCGCGGGTGGCGCTCGGGATCGACCGGCCGCGGGTCGGGCTCCTGTCGATCGGCGAGGAGGAGACCAAGGGCACCGACCTGACGCGCGAGACCCACCGCCTGCTCAAGAGCGCCCCGATCCACTTCATCGGCAACGTCGAGGCGCGCGACGCGTATTCGGGCGTGGCGGACGTGATCGTCTGCGACGGGTTCACCGGCAACGTGGTGCTCAAGGTGAGCGAGGGGCTGGTCGAGACGGTCGAGGGGCTCCTGCACGACGAGCTGTCGGCCACCTTCGCGCGGCGGGTGGGCTACCTGCTCTCGCGCGGCGCTTACCGGCGGTTTCGCCAACGCGTGGACTATTCGGAGTACGGCGGCGCCCCGCTCGTCGGTGTCGCCGGGTTGTGCGTCGTCGGGCACGGGCGCTCGTCGGCCAAGGCCGTGCGCAACGCCGTCGTGCTGGCGTCGCGGTTCGCGGCCGAGGGGCTGGTCGACCGGGTGCGGCGGGAGATCGCGGCGACGCCGGTGGCCTGGGAGCCCAGAGCGGATCAGTCATGATTGCCTTCATCTTTCCGGGACAGGGATCGCAGAAAGTCGGCATGGGGCGCGCGCTCGCCGAGGCGTTTCCCATTTGCCGCGACACGTTCGCCGAGGCAGACGCCGCGCTGGGCGAGCCGCTGAGCACGCTGTGCTTCGAGGGGCCGGCCGAGCGTCTGACGCTGACCGAGAACACGCAGCCGGCCATCCTGGCGATGAGCGTGGCCGTCGCCCGGCTGCTGCGGTCGCGCGGCCTCGAGCCGGCGTGGCTGGCGGGGCACAGCCTGGGCGAGTACTCGGCGCACGTCACGGCGGGCACGTTCGGTTTCGCCGACGCGCTGCGCATCGTGCGGCAGCGCGGCCGGTTCATGCAGGAGGCCGTGCCGGTCGGGGTGGGCGCGATGGCGGCCGTGCTGGGCGGCGACGCGGACCTCGTGGCGCGCGCGTGCGCGGAGGCGGCCGACGGCGAGGTGGTGAGCCCGGCCAACCTCAACGCGCCGGGGCAGGTGGTGATCGCGGGCTCGGCGGCCGCCGTGGCGCGGGCCGGCGAGCGGGCCAAGGCGCTCGGCGCGCGGCGGGCGGTGCCGCTGCCGGTCAGCGCGCCGTTCCATTGCGCCCTCATGCAGCCGGCCGAGGCGCGGCTGGCGCCGCTGCTCCGGGCGCTCGACGCGCGGGATCCGCGGATTCCGGTGGTGGCGAACGTGGACGGCGAGCCCAAGCGCGACCGCGCGGCGGCCATCGAGGCGCTCGTGCGGCAGGTGTCCGCCCCCGTGCAGTGGGAGGCGGTGGTCCGGCGCCTTGCGTCGGAAGGCGTCCGCACGTATGTTGAGGTGGGTCCGGGGAGCGTGCTGGCCGGGCTCGTGCGGAAGATCGACCGCGAGGCGGTGGTGTACAGCGTCGAGGACGAGGCGGGCCTCGCGTCGGTGGCGCACCTGGCGGCCGGTGGGGCGGCCTGACGCCTGACCTCTGACCTCTGACTCCTGACGGCTGGTCCATGGAATCACTGATATGATTGACCTCTCCGGCCGGGTGGCGATCGTCACGGGCGCGTCACGCGGCATCGGCCGGGCGACGGCCCTGGCCCTCGCGCGGCAGGGCGCGAGCGTGGTGGCGGCGGCGCGCGGCGATCATGCGGAGCCGGTCGCGGCGGCCATCGAGGCCGGCGGCGGCCGCGCGGTGGCGGTGGCGGTGGACGTCACCGACCCGGCGTCGGTCGAGCGGATGGCGGCCGCGGCGGACGAGCGGTTCGGCCGCGTGGACGTGCTGGTGAGCAACGCGGGCATCACGCGCGACCAGCTGGTGCTCCGCATGAAGCGGGACGACTGGGACGCGGTCGTCGCGACCAACCTGACGGCGGCGTACACGTGCGTGCAGGCCGTGCTGCGGCCGATGATCAAGCAGCGCGCGGGCCGCATCATCACGATCAGCTCGGTGGTCGGACAGACCGGCAATGCCGGGCAGGCGAACTACGCGGCGTCGAAGGCGGGGTTGATCGGCTTCTCGAAGGCGCTGGCTCTCGAGGTCGCGTCGCGGGGCATCACGGTGAACGTCATCGCGCCGGGGCTCATCGAGACCGACATGACGCGCGCGATTGCGGCCGACGCGCAGCAGACCTGGGCCGGCAGGATTCCCGTGGGGCGGCTGGGGCGCCCCGAGGACGTGGCCGACGCGGTGTGCTTCCTTGCGTCGGACGAGGCAGCGTATATTACTGGGCAGGTGCTCGCCGTTAACGGCGGCATGTATACGTAGGAGGAGCAGATGGGCGTCGCCGACAAAGTCAAGAGCATCATCGTGGAGCAACTGGGCGTGGACGAGGAGGAAGTGACGCCAGACGCTTCGTTCGTCGACGATCTCGGCGCCGACTCGCTCGACACCGTCGAGCTGGTCATGGCGTTCGAGGAGGAGTTCGGCATCGAGATCCCGGACGAGGATGCCGAGAAGATCACGCGCGTCAAAGAGGCGATCGAGTACATCGACGCGCACGCCAAGTCCAAGAAGTAGCGGCTCGCCACCCGCGCGGGCTCATGGCTGGTCGCGGGCGTCACCGCAATCCACAGCAGACGGAGGGGGTTTGGGCAGGCGAGTTGTCGTGACGGGCGTGGGGATGGTTTCGCCCCTGGGGATCGGGACGGAAGCCAACTGGCGCGCGCTGGTCGAAGGGCGGAGCGGCATCGGGCCGATCTCGCACTTCGACGCCTCTCAGCATTCCGCGCGGATCGCTGGCGAGGTCAAGGGGTTCGACCCGCTGCAGTTCATCGAGAAGAAAGACGTCAAGAAGATGGACGTCTTCATCCAGTTCGCGATTGCCGCGTCGCAGTTCGCGATGGATGACGCCGATCTGACGGTCACTCCGGAGCTGTCGGCCCGCGTGGGCGTGTTCATCGCCTCGGGGATCGGCGGCTTCACCACGATCGAGCGGGAGCACCACGCGCTCATCGAGGGCGGGCCGCGGCGGATTTCGCCGTTCTTCATCCCGGCCTCCATCATCAACCTGGCCGCCGGCCAGGTGTCCATCCGCTTCCGCGCGCGGGGGCCGAACTCGGCCACCTGCACGGCCTGCTCCGCGTCGGCGCACGCCATCGGCGACGCCTGCGAGATCATCCGGCGCGGCGCGGCCGACGTCATGATCGCGGGCGGGTCCGAGGCGGCGATCACGCCGATGGGCGTCGGCGGCTTCGCGGCCATGCGGGCGCTCTCCACGCGCAACGACGAGCCCGAGAAGGCGAGCCGTCCGTTCGACCGCGACCGCGACGGCTTCGTCATGGGCGAGGGCTCCGGCGTGGTGATCCTCGAGGAGCTCGAATTCGCCCGCCGGCGCGGCGCCTCCATCTACGCCGAGCTCGTCGGCTACGGCATGTCGGCCGACGCGTTCCATATCACGGCGCCGTCGGAGGACGGCGACGGCGCGGTGCGCGTCATGCAGGCCGCGCTCGACGACGGGGGCGTCACGCCCGACCAGATCGACTACGTCAACGCCCACGGCACCTCGACGCCGCACAACGACCGCCTCGAGACGCTGGCGCTCAAGCGCTGTTTCGGCGACCACGCCGCCCGTCTGGCCATCTCCTCCACGAAGTCGATGACCGGGCACCTGCTCGGCGCGGCAGGCGGGCTCGAGGCCGGCATTACGGTGCTGGCCGTGCGGCACCAGATCGTGCCGCCCACCATCAATCTCGACCACCCCGACCCGGACTGCGACCTCGACTACGTCCCCCACACGCGGCGGGAGAAGTCGATCGACCTACGCGCTCTCCAACTCCTTCGGGTTCGGCGGAACGAACGGCGCGCTGCTGTTCAAACGGTACGAGGCATGACCGGCCGGGGCGTGGACCCCGCCGGCGGAGCACGTCATCATGAAGATCGCGGTGTGCGTGAAGCAGGTCGTCTCCCGGGAGTGGCAGCTCCGGGTGGACGAGTCGAAAGCCTGGATCCGCGACCAGGACGCCAGCTACGAGCTCAACGAGCCTGACGCCTACGCGCTCGAGGAGGCCCTGCGCCTCAAGGAGCGCCACGGCGGGGAGGTCGTCGTCTGCTCGGCCGGTCCGGCGCGCGTGTCCCAGGTGGTGCGCGAGGCCCTCGCGCGCGGCGCGGACCGCGCGCTGCTCGTCGAGGACGACCGCCTCGTCGGCGCCGACGCCTTCGCGACGGCCTCGGCCCTGGCCGCCGCGCTCAAGGACGAGTCGTGCGACCTGATCCTCACCGGCCTGCAGTCCGACGACAGCGGGTTCGCGCAGACCGGCGTCGTGCTGGCCGGGATGCTGGGCCTGCCGCACGCGACCATCATCATGGAGGTCCAGGTCGCCGACGGCGCCCTGCGCGTGAAGCGCGAGCTCGAGGGCGGCTGGTTCCAGTGGATCGCCATGCCGGTGCCGGCCGTGCTCACCATCCAGAGCGGGATCAACCAGCTGCGCTACGCCACGCTCAAGGGCATCATGGCGGCGAAGAAGAAGGAAGTGAAGAAGATCGCCGCGCCCGAGCTCGCGCCGCAGCACGAGATCGTCAGCCTCTACTTCCCGGAGAAGGCGAAGGCGACCCGCCTGATCGAGGGCGCGCCCGCCGACGCGGCCAAGGAGCTGGTCCGGCTGCTCCGGGACGAGGCGCGCGTCATTTCCTGAAGACCGGATCATCCAGGGGCGGACCGTCATGATTCTCGTCATCGCCGAGCATCTCGAAGGCAAGTTGAACCGCGCGTCGTGGGAGGCCGTGGCCGCGGCGCAGCAGACGGGCGAGCCCGTGAAGATCGCGGCGCTCGGGAGCGACGTCACCGGCGTGGCCGCCGAGCTGGCCGCGGCCGAGGCGGCCGAGGTCATCCGGCTCGAGCACCCCGCGCTCGCCGCCTACACCGCCGACGGCTACGTCCAGGCGCTGGCGGCGCTCGCGGCCGACGAGGCGCCGTCGGCGATCTTCCTGCCGCACACGTACCAGACGCGCGACTTCGCGCCGGCGCTCGCCGTGCGGCTCGGCCGCGCGCTGCTGACCGACTGCCTGGCCGTGAAGGCCGACGGGGAGGCGCGCCTGTTCGTGCGCCCGATGTTCCAGGGCAAGCTGCACGCCGCCGTGCGCGCGCTGGGCCCCGCGCCGCACCTCGTGACGTTCCAGATCGGCGCCTACCGCGCCGACGCCGCGGCCAAAGGCGCCGCGCCCGCGCCGGTGCGCGCGGCGGCGGCGGCCGTGGACCCCGCCGCCATCCGGCAGAAGCCCGAGGCCCCGTTCAAGGAGGCCAAGCAGGCGGTGGACCTGTCGCAGGCCGAGCGGATCGTCTCGGTCGGCCGCGGCATCAAGGGGCAGGAGCACATCCAGGTGGCCGAGAAGCTCGCGGCCGCGCTCGGCGCCGAGATGGCCGCGTCGCGGCCCATCTGCGACGCGGGCTGGCTGCCCATGGAGCGCCAGATCGGCAGCTCCGGCCAGACGGTCGCGCCGAAGCTGTACGTGGCGCTCGGCATCTCGGGCGCGATCCAGCACCTGGTGGGCATGAAGGGGTCGCAGGTGATCGTAGCGGTCAACAAGGACCCCGACGCCCCGATCTTCGAGGTCGCCGATTTCGGGATCGTCGGCGATCTGTTCGAGGTGGTGCCCGCGCTCGTCGCCGCGTTGAACGGCTGACGGGCCGCCGGCACGCGTGACCATGATCGAGACGCTGATCTTCTGGGCTCTCTGTCTGGGGTTTGCCGCGAGCTTCGTCGTCCAGGTCTGGCGGCGCCTGCGGCTGGTGGCGCGTGCGCCGGGCCGCTTCGGGTTCGACCGGCCCGCGCTCCGCGTCCGCCGCGTCCTGCGCGACGTCCTCTTCCAGTCCCGCACCATCGGGGGACGCCCCATCGCCGGCCTCGCCCACGCGCTCGTGTTCTGGGGCTTCGTGGCGTTCGCCGGCTACTCCACGACCGAGTTCCTCTACGGCCTCGGCCTCACCGACCTCCGGCGCACCCCGTTCTTCGAGGCCTACGCCCTGGCGCTCGTGCCGTTCGCGACGGCCTGCCTCCTGGGCATCCTCTACCTGCTCGTGCGCCGCGTGTTCGTCCGGCCCGCCGGGCTGGGCGACCACGTGTCGGTGGAGTCGGTCGCCATCGCGATCTTCATCGCCACGCTGATGCTCACCTTCCTGCTGGCGTTCCGGCTGGAGGAGCGGAGCGTCGCCGGCCAGGTGAACTGGTGGGTCCACATGCTGGTGATCCTGGTCTTCCTGGCCGTGATCCCGGCGTCGAAGCACCTGCACCTGGTGCTGTCCCCGTTCACCGTGTTCCTCAAGTCGCCCGTCCTCGGCACGGTGCCCAACCTCGACTTCGAGAAGGAGGAGGTCGGCACCGAGACGCTGAAGGACCTGCCGCGCAAGCAGGTGCTCGACGCGTTCACGTGCGTGGAGTGCGGGCGCTGCCAGGACAACTGCCCGGCGTTCGGGTCCGACAAGACCCTGAACCCGAAGATGCTGATCCTGCACAGCCAGGGCGCGCTGCTCGCGGGCGAGCTCGACCGGCGGCTGGTGGAGGTCTTCGACGAGGGCGTGCTGTGGCAGTGCACGACGTGCGGCGCCTGCGAGAGCCAGTGCCCGGTCGGCATCGAGCACCTGCCGCTCATCATCGGCGCCCGCCGCGGGCTCGCGTCGAACGGCGAGGCGCCGGACTACCTCGGCAACGTCTACAACCAGCTCGAGCGGCGCGGCAACATCTGGGGCCTCACCTACGAGCCCCGCCAGAAGTTCGTCGAGTCGGCCGGCCTGGAGATCTTCGACGCCGCCAGGCACGAGTACCTCGTCTGGCTGGGGTGCGCCGGCGCGTTCGAGGCCGACTTCCAGAAGTCGCTGCGCGCGCTGTTCGACATCCTGCGCGCCCGCGGCGTGCGCTTCGGCGTGCTCGCGAAGGAGCGCTGCACGGGCGACGTGGCCAAGCGGTCGGGCAACGAGTACCAGTTCCAGGAGCTGGCCACGCAGAACATCGAGGACTTCCGCGCGGCCGGCGTCACGAAGATCCTCACCTCGTGCCCGCACTGCCTGAAGACGCTCGGCGACGACTACCGCCGCTTCGGCTTCGAGGCCGAGGTCGTGCACTCCTCGGTGCTCGTCGCCGAGATCACCCGCGGCCTCGAGCCGAACGTCGCGACCGTGGCGCCGGTGACCTTCCACGACCCCTGCTACCTGGGGCGCTACGCCGGGCACGTGGACGAGCCGCGCGCGCTGCTCGAGCGGTTCGGCGCGAGCGTGCGCGAGCCCGAGCGGAACCGCACGAACCCGTTCTGCTGCGGCGCCGGCGGCGGCCTGCTCTTCGAGGAGAAGGAGGAGGGGACGCGCATCAGCGACGTCCGCTTCCGGCAGCTCCAGGCGACCGGGGCCCGCACGGTGGTCACCGCGTGCCCCTTCTGCTCGATCATGCTGAAGGGCGCGCAGGCCAGCGCGCAGACCGAGACCGAGTTCGTCGACCTCATGACGTTCGTCAACGGGCGGCTGCAGAAGGCGGCCGACGGCCGCGCGGGTGAGCCGCCGCCGGCCGGCGAGACCCCGCCGGCCACGTCGTGACCGGCGCGCCCGCCTGGCGCCGCTCGCGCGTGAAGCGCATCCAGGTGGCGGCCATCGCGGCGTTCGTCGCGCCGCTCGTCGGCCTGCTCGGCCGGACGCTCCGCTGGCGGGTCGAGGGCCTCGAGCACCTGGAGGGCGTGGTGGCCGGCGGCCGCCAGCCGATCATGGGCTTCTGGCACGGGCGGATCCTGAGCGCGACCTGGTACTTCCGCCGCCGCGGCATCGTGGTCATCACCAGCGAGAACTTCGACGGCGAGTGGATCGCGCGGATCATCGAGCGCTTCGGCTACCGGACCGCCCGCGGCTCCTCGTCGCGCGGCGCGCTGCGCGCCCTCCTGCAGCTCAAACGCGACCTCGCCGAGGGCCGGCCCGTGGGCTTCACGCTCGACGGGCCGCGGGGCCCGGCGCGGCGCGCGCAGCCCGGCGCCGTCTGGCTCGCCGGCGCCACCGGGCAGCCCCTCGTGCCGTTCCACCTGGAGGCCGCCCGGCACTGGTCGGCCCGGAGCTGGGACCGGACCCAGGTTCCGAAGCCCTTCAGCCCCGTCGCGCTCGCGGTCGGCGCGCCCATCGAGGTGCCGGCCGCGGCCGACGAGTCGGCGCTCGAGGCGAAGCGCCTCGAGCTCGAGTCGGCGCTCGGGCGCCTGGAAGCCCGGACGCTCGAGATGCTGCGAGAAGTCCCCGGGTAGCACAGGTCTCAGACCTGTGCCACCCTGACCGCTGACCCTGACCCCTGACCATGCCTCTCCTAATCGTGACGTCGGCACGCTTCGCCGAGCACATGACCCCGCCGGGGCACCCCGAGCGCTACCAGCGCGCCGAGGCGCTCGAGGCCGTCGCGCTGTCGTGGAAGGCGCGCGGCGGCGAGGTCGCCGAGCCCTCGCCCGCGGCCCGGGCGGCGCTCGAGCGCGTGCACGCGGGCCGGTATCTCGACGCGCTCGACGCGCTGCGCGGGCGCTCGGCCATGCTCGACGCCGACACGTTCACCTCGCCCGAGAGCCTCGACGTCGCCGCGCTGGCCGCCGGCGCCGCCATTGCCGCCGCCGACCACGCGCTCGACGGGCGCGGCCCGGCGATCGCGTTCGTCCGGCCGCCCGGTCACCACGCCGGGCCCGACCGGGCCATGGGCTTCTGTCTCTACAACAACGTCGCGGTGGCGGCGGCCCACGCGCGGGCCCGCGGCGCCGGCCGGGTAGCCATCGTCGACATCGACGTGCACCACGGCAACGGCACCCAGGCGATCTTCTACGGGGACCCGGACGTCCTCTACGTCTCGCTCCACCAGTTCCCCTTCTACCCGGGCACCGGCGCGGCCGACGAGGTCGGCGAGGGCGCCGGCGCCGGCTTCACGGTGAACGTGCCGCTCGAGGCCGGGGCCACCGACGCGGACTACCTGCGCGTCCACGGCGAGGTCGTGGCGCCGGTCCTCGAGTCCTTCCGGCCCGAGCTGCTGCTCGTGTCCGCGGGCTACGACGCCCACGAGAACGACCCGCTGGGCGGCATGCGCGTGACCACCGCGGGCTACGGGATGCTCCTGCGGCGGCTCCGGGACGCCGCCGAGGCGACCTGCGGCGGGCGCCTGGCCGTCGTCACCGAGGGCGGCTACGACCTCGACGCGCTGGCGGCGTGCGGGCAGGGCACGGTCGACGCGCTCGACAGCGGCCCCGTGCCCGTGGCGGCGGCCCCGGGCGACACGGCGCGCGCCGAGGCCGCCCTCGCGGGCGTCCGGCGCGCCCAGCGCCCCTACTGGCCTGCGCTATAATCGAAGATTCTGACGGGACCCGGGGCTCGAGGCCTGAGCCCGAGCCGCCTTCGCGGGCCCCGTGTGCCGCGCCCGCTCCGGCGGGCCGGGGGCATGAGCCGCAGGCCGGGGCCGGGAGCCGTGAGCCGTCGATGGCTGACTACAGACCGCAGGCAATCGAGCAGAAGTGGCAGGCGCGCTGGCGCGAGGCGCGGGCGTTCGAGGTGTCGGCCGATCCGTCCCGTCCGAAGTTCTACTGCCTCGAGATGTTCGCGTATCCGTCCGGGCACGCGCACGTCGGCCACGTCCGCAACTACATGATCGGCGACGTCGTGGCGCGCCTCAAGCGCATGCAGCGGCTTCAACGTCCTGCACCCGTTCGGCTGGGACGCCTTCGGCCTGCCGGCCGAGAACGCCGCCATCAAGAACGGCACGCACCCCGAGGCGTGGACGCTCGACAACATCGCCCACATGAAGGGGCAGCTCCAGCGGCTGGGCATCAGCTACGCCTGGGAGCGCGAAATCGCCACCTGCCTGCCCGAGTACTACCAGCTGGAACCAGTGGCTGTTCGTCCGCATGTTCGAGCGCGGGCTCGCCTACCGGCGCCGCTCGACGGTCAACTGGTGCTCGAGCTGCCAGACGGTGCTCGCCAACGAGCAGGTGGTCGACGGCGGCTGCTGGCGCTGCGGCACGGCCGTCACGACGCGCGATCTCGAGCAGTGGTTCTTCCGCATCACGTCGTACGCCGACGAGCTGCTGGACGCCATCGACGGCCTGGCCGACTGGCCGGAGAAGGTGCTGACGATGCAGCGGAACTGGATCGGGCGCTCGGAAGGGGCGCGCGTCCGGTTCCCGGTCCTGCCGCCGGACGGCGACCCGTCGGCCGCCGACCCGGCCGACGCCGTCGAGGTCTTCACGACGCGCATCGACACGATCTACGGCGCGACGTTCGTGCTGCTCGCGCCCGAGCACCCGCTGGTGGCGCGCTTCGCGGCCGAGTCGGGCGGCAGCGCCTCGCGCGTTCCGACCGCGCGAACCAGTTCCGCGCCCTGGACCGCGATGGCCCGCGCTGACCGGCGAGATCGAGAAGGAGGGCTTCGACACGGGCCGCACCGCGCTCAACCCGTTCACGCGGCGAGCCCGTGCCCGTCTGGGTCGCGAACTTCGTCCTGGCCGAGTACGGCACCGGCGCCGTCATGGCGCGTGCCGGCCCACGACCAGCGCGACTTCGAGTTCGCGACGCAAGTACCGGCCTGCCGATCACGCGTGGTCGTGCAGCCGCCGACGGCGAGCCGCTCCGCGACGGGGCGCTCGAGGCGGCGGTACTCCGGCGAGGGGCGCCTGGTCGGCTCCGGCGCAGTTCACCGGGATGCCCTCGGGCGACGCCGTCGATCCGCATGGCGGACGCGGCCGCGCGAGCGCGGGCTCGGCGATCGGACCGTCCAGTTCCGCCTGAAGGACTGGGGCATCTCGCGGCAGCGCTACTGGGGCACGCCGATCCCGATGATCTACTGCGACGGCTGCGGCATCGTGCCGGTGCCCGACGACCAGCTGCCGGTGCGTGCTGCCGAAGATCACGGAGTTCAGCGGGCGCGGCGACTCGCCGCTCGCGCAGGTGCCCGAGTTCGTGAACGTCCCCTGCCCGCGGTGCGGCCGGCCGGCGCGGCGCGAGTCCGACACGATGGACACCTTCGTGGACTCGTCGTGGTACTTCTACCGCTTCTGCGACCCGCGCAACGGCCGGCAGGCGTTCGACCCGGCGGCGGTCGCGTACTGGGCGCCCGTCGACTTCTACAGCGGCGGCGTCGAGCACGCCATCCTCCACCTGATCTACTCGCGCTTCTTCTGCCGCGTGTTCCGCGACCTCGGCATGGTGCGGCACGACGAGCCGTTCGCGCGCCTGCTGACGCAGGGGATGGTGCTGAAGGACGGCGCGGTCATGTCGAAGTCGAAGGGGAACGTCGTCGATCCGGACGACATGATCGGCAAGTACGGCGCCGACGCCCTCCGGCTGTACGTGATGTTCGTCGCGCCGCCCGAGAAGGAGATCGAGTGGACCGACGCGGGGCTGGAGGGCAGCTTCCGCTTCCTGGCCCGCGTGTGGCGCCTCGTCGATCACCTCGCGCCGGCGCTCGCGGCCGCGCCCGCGCCCGACGCCGGCGCGGCGCCGGACGAGACGGAGCGGGCGCTGCGGCGCAAGACCCACGACACGATCCGCCGCGTGACCGCAGGATCATCTACCCGAAGGCGCATCTGAACACGGCGATCTCCGCCGTCATGGAGCTCGTCAACGACCTCTACCTGTTCTGCGACCGGCCCGACGTGGGGCTCGGCGGCCGGCGCGGCGACGACGAGGCCGGGGCCGTCACCGCGGGGCCCGCGACGCTCGCCGTCCTGAAGGAGGCCGTCGAGGCGCTCGTGCTCATGCTGTCGCCCTTCACGCCGCACATGAGCGAGGAGCTCTGGGAGGCGCTGGGGCACGCGGACGGCGTGGTCGCCGCGGGCTGGCCGGCGTTCGACGAGACGGTGGCGCGCGCCGAGGCGGTCGTGGTGCCGGTGCAGGTCAACGGCAAGCTGCGCGCGCGGCTGACCGTGCCCGCCGACGTGTCCCAGGCCGAGCTCGAGCGGCTCGCCCTCGAGGACGCGTCCGTCCGGGCGCACACCGACGGGCGGCGCGTGGTGAAGGTCGTCGTCGCCCGAGGGAGGCTGGTCAATGTCGTCGTGGCGTCCTAGGTCCGGCGTCGGCGCCCGCGCGGCGGCGATCGTCACCGTCATGGCGGCCGCCGCCCTCCAGGCGGGCTGCGGCTATTCCCTGGCCGGACGCGGGTCGTTCCTGCCCGAGTCGATCAAGACGATTGCCGTCCCGCTGTTCGTGAACCACACCTCCGTGTTCCAGGTGGAGCAGGATCTCACCGACCGGGTGCGGTCCGAGCTGATCGGGCGCGGCAAGTACCGCGTGGTGCCGGAGACGACCGGCGCCGACGCGTCGCTCGTCGGGACCATCACCTCGATCACGCTCGCGCCCTCGGCGTTCAACGATCAGCGCCAGGCCACGCGCTACGCGGTGACCGTCATCGTCAACATCCAGTTCCGCGACCTGGCCAACGACAAGGTCCTCTGGAGCAACCCGGCGCTGTCCTTCCGCGAGGAGTACGAGGTGACGACGGGCACCGGGGCCCTGGACCCCAACGCGTTCTTCGGCCAGAACCAGAACGCGTTCGAGCGGCTCTCCCGGGACTTCGCCCGCACCGTCGTCAGCGCCATCCTCGAGGCCTTCTGAGGTTGCCGTGCCCGTCCTGACCCCGGCGGCCGCCCGCAAGCAGATCGCCGACGGTTCCCCGGCGCCCGTCTACCTCCTCGTCGGCGACGACGAGCGCGAGGTCACGGACCTGGTCGCCGCATTCACGGGCCTCGTCGAGGAGGACCTCCGGCCGTTCAACGTGGAGCGCCTGCACGTCCCCGAGCGCGGCGGCGACGCCGAGGCCGCGGCCGTCGAGGCCGCCCGCGTCCTGCCCATGATGGCGCCCCGCCGCGTCGTCCTGCTCCTGAGGGCCGAGCGCCTGCTCAAGCCGAAGGGACGCCGCGCCGCGCAGCTCGAGGCCGACGCGGAGGCGGAGGAGACCGGCGGCCCCGCCGCCTCGGGCGCGCTCGAGGCCTACCTGAAGTCGCCCGAGCCGCTGTCGACGCTCGTCCTCGTCGCGGCGGACGTGAACAAGACGCTCCGGCTGGTGAAGGCGCTCTACAAGCAGGCGGGTGTGGTCGAGTGCTGGGGCCTCAAGGACGGCCGGGAGGCCAAGGGCTGGGAGCTGCCTGCGATCCAGCGCAAGGCCGAGGCCTGGCTGAAGCAGGCGGCCACGGCGGCCGGGGCCCGGATCGACCCGGACGCCGCGCGGCTGCTCGCCGAGCGCGCGGGCGCCGAGATGGGGCGGCTGCGGGCCGACTTCGAGCGGCTGCAGCTCTACGCGGGCACCCGCACGAGGCTCACCCGCGCGGACGTCGAGGCGGTCATCGGGGCCGAGACCTCGCAGGACGACTGGGCCGTGACGCGCGCCATCGAGCGCGGCGACACGGCCGAGGCCCTGCGCCAGCTGGCGCTGCAGCTCGACGCGGGCGGCGTCCCGTACCAGATCCTCGGCCAGCTCGGCTACTTCGTGCGCCAGAAGCTGCCCGCCGTGGACCCCCGACGGGTGCCGGCGGCCGTGGCCGCCCTCTTCCGGACGGACCTCGACCTGAAGTCGTCGGGCGGGGACCCGCGCGTGCTGCTGGAGCGTCTGGTGGTGGAGCTGTCGTCGGGGGCGCGGTCGCCGGGCTCCGGCAGGCGGGAGCCCGACCGCGGGCGCAGCCGGCCCCCGTCGCCGCGGAGGCTAGGCGGTCGCTGACTTGCCGGTGATCCGCCGCGTGATGCGGGACTTGTAGCGGCCGGCCGTGTTGCGGTGGATGAGGCCCTTGCCGGCCATCGTGTCCACGAGCGCGAACGTGTCGCGGAGGGCCGCCTTCGCCGCGTCGGTGTCGCCGGAGTCCACGGCCGCGCGGATGGCCTTGAGGGCGGAGCGCAGCCGCGTGCGCATCTGCCGGTTCTGGTCGTGCCGCTTGATGGTCTGACGGTGCGCCTTCTCTGCGGATTTGTGCGTCGCCACGGATGTCCTCGAAGACCGGCCGGCTGGGGCCGTCCAAATGAGCCCGGCCGGGGCCCGGCCCCCTATCGGCCGTCACCCCCTCCGGCTGCTACAAACCCCGTAGTATAGCACAGATAGCGCGATTCCAGGGGGGCCTCAGCTCCTCAGCCCCGCTCCTTCAGCCGGCGGAGCAGGCGGCGGTCCCGCCGGCCGGGCGCGCCGGCCTGCGCGGGCGTGGGGCCGAAGGTGCGGGCCAGCCGCATCAGCCGCCGAGTCTCGACCTCGTCCTGCGACGGCGGCGGCGTCCGGTCCTCGTAGAGCTCCCGCGCCAGGGCGCGGGTCATGTGCTGCTCGGCGAGCGTCCGGACGACCACCTGCTGGCGGCGCCCCAGCGGCCGCGTGATGACGATGGCGTCGCCCGGGCGGATCTCGCGGTGCGGCTTCGAGCTCTGGCCGTTCACGTGGACCTTGCCGCCCTTGCACGCCTTCTGCGCCTCCGACCGCGTCCGGAAGAGGCACGCGACGTCGAGCCAGACGTCCAGACGGACCGAGGCGGGCGGCGGCGTCTGGTCGGCCATCTCGGCCATTGTGCCACAGGAGCCGCGGCGCCTCCATGACGGGGGTCGGGTCGATCGGAGACAATAGAGGCATGCGGAACATCCTGCAGAGGCTCGGCCTCCAGCCGGTCGAGGAGGCGCACCCCGAGGCCAACACGGTGCGCCGGATTGCCGAGGAGCTGGACAAGCTGGAACCCGAGCGTGCGCGCTATATCGCCGCGTTTGCCTTCATCCTGAGCCGCGTGGCCGGCGCCGACCAGGAGGTCTCGCCCGCCGAGACCGCGGTCATGGAGCGGCTGGTGATGGAGCGGAGCGCCCTGCCCCGCGAGCAGGCCATCATCGTCGTGCAGATGGCCAAGACGCAGCACCTGCTGTTCGGCGGCACCGAGGACTTCCTCGTCACGCGCGAGTTCGACCGCCTGGCGACGCACGAGCAGAAGCTGGCCCTCATCGACTGCCTGTTCGCGGTCTCGGCGTCCGACGACACCATCCTCACGGTGGAGGACAACGAGATCATGCGGGTCGCCAACGAGCTGAAGGTCGAGCACCAGGACGTCGTCCAGCTGCGCGCGAGATATCGCGACAAGCTGGAGGCGGCCAGGGGGCTGGCGGAGCTGTAGGCTCGATTGCCGATTGCCGATTGCCGATTGGCGGGCTAGCGGCGGCGGGCGGCGGCGAGCTCGCTGGCGCTCGAGGCCGGCTTCACGTTGGTGTACTTGACCACCGCGCGGCCGTTGACCACGACCTGCGTCTTGTAGATGCGGGTCCGCGACATCGTGCGCACCGAGGTCGCCTGGCGCACGCGCGCGAGGTAGTTCCGGGTCTCCCGGAAGGGCGGCACCGTCTGGCCGTAACGGTCCACGGCGCCGGGCCCGGCGTTGTAGGCCGCCAGCGCCAGCTCCTCGCTCCCCTGATACCGGTCGAACAGGTCCTTCAGGTAGGCCGTGCCGCCCCGGACGTTCTCCTCGGGGTCGTACGGGTCGGTCACGCCGTAATCCTTCGCGGTGTCCGGCATCAGCTGCATCAGGCCCATCGCGCCCTTGGGTGACAGCGCGACGGGGTTGAACGCGCTCTCGGTCTGGATGACGGCGCGCACCAGTTCCGGGCGCAGGTCGTGCGCGCGCGCGTTCCGCTCGATGATGGTGTCGATCTGGTGCGAGGCCGGACGCGCGATGGTCCGCGTGGAGCGCACCGCCCGCGTGCCCGGAACGGGGAACGTCCGCACCTCGCCCGCCGCCGGCCGCTGGTCGGACAGCACGAGCATGCCGTTCGCGTCGCGCCAGCTGTAGATCTGGGCCGAGGCGGCCGCCGGCCAGCAGGCGGCGGCCAGCACGGCGATCCCGATGGGGCGAAGGTATCTGCGCGTCATGGAGCGGCTGAGCGGCAGTGTAGCGCGCCCGTTGACCAAGAGCAACGCAAGGCCGGTGCCGGGGCCGTGCGGCCCGTCTGGTTTCTTGAAAAACTGGTGATTTCCGTGCAAACTTCAAGAATACCAGTGGGCAACGCCCAGCCTCCCAGGCTAGGATCGACGGGCTGACGGCGCGTGCGATGTCCGGTTTGCGCAGGGGATTTCACTTCTGTGATCGGGCCCCGGCTGCTCAGAGGGCACGACCGCCGCCGCCACGTCGGCGCGTCCAGGGAGCTGCAGCATGGCATTGACTCCGGGAATTCCGAAGGGCGGCGGATTGCAGAGCTGGCAGCGGGCCAACATCGTGGCCGCGATCAGCTACTTGGGCGACGTTGTGCGGCGCTCACCCGACGACGTGCGGGCGAAGGCCGTCTACGACGGCCTGATGGAGATCCTGGAGCCCGGACGCCGGCTGCGCCGCACGCAGCGCGAGCTGACGACCGCCACGCGCGCCGCGTCGCCGACGGGGAAGGAGCGCCGCAGCGGGCGCGATCGGCGGACCGGCGACGACCGCCGCGCGATCGACCTGGGATCGCCGATCGGCGCCGACCGCCGGTCCGGCGGCGACCGCCGCCGCCGGACCGCCGACCGCCGGCGCCGCTAGCCGTTCGCGCCGCCGGCTAGCCGCCGGCGAGCGTCTTCACGACGTCCGGCGTCTTCGCGAGCAGGTCCGGGATGCCGGCCGGGTTCCGGCCGCCGGCCTCGGCGAAGTCGGGACGCCCACCGCCGCCCCCGCCGACGATCGGCGCGAGCGCCTTCACGATCCGTCCGGCCTGGACGCGATCGGTCAGATCCTTCGACACCGAGACGACCAGCGCGACCTTGCCGTCGTGCTCCGAGGCGAGCACCACGACTCCGCTCTGGAGCCGGTCGCGCAGCGAGTCGGCGAGGCCGCGCAGCGCGCCCTTCTCGAGGCCCTCCACGCGCCGCGCGATCACGCGGATGCCGCCCGCGTCGATCGTGTCATCGTCGTCTTTCGGCGTGGCGCCGCCGAGGGCGAGCTTCATCTTGAGCTGCTCGTTCTCGCGGCCGAGGCGCTTCGCGTCGGCCTGCAGCCGGCGGATCGCCTCGGGCGCCTGATCCGCGACGGTGCCGAGCGCGCCGATGACGTCGCCGAGCGTTTCCCGCTGGCGCTGGACGAGCGCCAGCGCGCCGGCGCCGGTGACCGCCTCGATGCGGCGCACGCCGGCGGCGACGCCCGACTCCTGCGTGATCAGGAACGCGCCGATGTCGCCCGTGGCGCGGCAGTGCGTCCCGCCGCACAGCTCCAGGCTGAAGCCGGGCACCGACACGACGCGCACGCGGTCGCCGTACTTCTCCCCGAAGAGCGCCATGGCGCCCGCGGCGATGGCCTCCTCGGTGGCCCGCTCCTCGGTCCGGACGGGCGCGTTGCGGACGACCTGCGCGTTCACGATCCGCTCGACGCGCGCCAGGTCGCCGGGCGGGATGGCCGCGAAGTGCTGGAAGTCGAAGCGCAGGCGCGCCGGCTCGACGAGCGAGCCGGCCTGCTTGACGTGCGTGCCGAGCACTTCGCGGAGGGCCGCGTGCAGCAGGTGCGTGGCGGTGTGGTTGCGCCGCGTGGCGTCGCGCGCCTCGTCGTTCACCTCGGCGGTCACGATCTCGCCCTGGCGCAGGCCGCCCGACCGCACCGTGACGCGGTGCAGCCGCGGCCAGCGCGGCACTTTGACCATGCCCTCGACGACGGCCGAGCCGCGCGCGCCGTGGATCTCGCCGGCGTCGGACACCTGCCCGCCCGACTCGGCGTAGAAGGGCGTGGACGACAGCGCCACGTAGCCCGTGTCGCCGGCCTCCAGGGCGCCGAGTTCGCGCCCGTCTCCGGCGAAAATGGCGAGGACGACGGCGCCGTCCTCGCGGGTGCGCTCGTAGCCCTCGAACCGGTCGCCGGCCGACTCCAGCGCCTGGCGGCGCTCGGGCGACGGCTGCCAGCTCACGCCCTCGCCGCCGCCCTTGAACGCGCTGCTCGCGCGGGCCCGCGCGCGCTGGCCCTCCATCGCGCGCTCGAACCCCTCGCGGTCCACCGTCAGCTTGCGCTGCCCGGCGAGGTCCTCGACGAAGTCGAGGGGCACGCCGAGCGAGTCGTAGAGGCGGAAGACCTCGTCGCCGGCGACGGTGCCGCCGCTCGCCGCCGCGCGGTCGAGGGCCTCCTCGAGGCGGGGCAGGCCGTTGGTCAGCACCGCGTCGAAGCGCTCCTCCTCGCTGCGCACCACCTGCACGACCGCGTCGCGGCCGCGCGGCAGCTCGGGGTACGCCTCGCCCATCTCGGCCACCAGCACGTCCACCAGTCCGCACAGGAAGGGCTCGGCGAAGCCCAGCTTCTTCCCGTGCCGCATGGCGCGCCGCATGATCTTGCGCAGCACGTAGCCGCGCCACTCGTTCGACGGCACCACGCCGTCGGCGATGAGGAAGGTCATGGCGCGCAGGTGGTCGCTCACCACCCGCATCGACGTGTCGGAGGCCGGGTCGGCGCCATAGCGCAGGCCCGTCCGCGTCTCGAGCGCGCGCAGGACCGGCGTGAACAGGTCCGTGTCGTAATTCGAGAGCTTGCCCTGGATGACCGCGGCGATCCGCTCCAGGCCCATGCCGGTGTCCACCGACAGCGCCGGCAGCGCGACCAGCGCGCCGTCGGCCTGACGGTCGAATTCCATGAAGACGTTGTTCCAGACCTCGACGAAGCGGTCGCAGTCGCAGTCGAGGCCGCGGCAAACGGGCTCGGGGCAGGGGACGTGGTCGCCGCGGAAGTAGTGGATCTCCGAGCAGCGCCCGCACGGGCCGGTCTCGCCCATCGACCAGAAGTTCTCGGCCAGCCCGAGCTCCGTGATCCGGCTCTGGGGCACCAGCCGCTGCCAGATGCCGTACGCCTCGTCGTCGCGCGGGATGCCCGACTCGCCACGGAAGATGGTCGGATACAGGCGGTCGGCCGGCAGCTTCCAGACCGTCGTCAGCAGCTCCCAGGCGAAGGGGATGGCGTCGGCCTTGAAGTAGTCGCCGAACGAGAAGTTGCCGAGCATCTCGAAGAACGTGTGGTGGCGCAGCGACGGCCCGACGTTGTCGAGGTCGTTGTGCTTGCCCGACACGCGCATGCACTTCTGGCTGCTCGTCGCGCGCGTGTAGTCGCGGCGGTCCCGCCCCAGGAAGACGTCCTTGAACTGGTTCATCCCGGCGTTGGTGAAGAGCAGGGTCGGGTCGTCGGCCGGGACGAGCGACGAGCTGGGCACGATGCGATGGCCCTGGGACTGGAAGTACTCCAGAAAGCCGCGGCGGATGTCGCGCGAGTGCATCTGCCTATTGTACTCGGGAGTGGAGGGTCAGCCCTTCCGGCGGCGGCGGAGCGCGGCGAGCGAGGC
This sequence comes from uncultured Acidobacteriota bacterium, assembly GCA_963812185.1. Lineage (GTDB taxonomy): Bacteria > Acidobacteriota > Vicinamibacteria > Vicinamibacterales > JAHECP01 > JAHECP01. Next base: position 1,117,318 of record CAWEUE010000003.1, on the reverse strand, counting down.
CGCGGCCGGGAACCCCAGCCGCACCAGGTACTGGTGCAGCCGTCGGAGGTGGGCCTGGTCCCGGATGGGCCCGCGCAGGCGGCGGTCGATCGCGCGCTCGACGAGGGCCTCCTCGTCGGTCTCCCCGAAGGCGTCGTCCAGGGCGGCCCGGACCACGTCGTCCTCGAGGCCGAGGGCGCCGAGCTCGCGGGCGACGCGCAGCCGCCCCCGGCCCTTGATCCGCACGGACGTCGACGCGTAGGCGCGGGCGGCGCGCCGGTCGTCGAGCGCGCCCTCCGCGCGCAGGCGCTCGAGGGCGGCGTTCACCTCGTCGGGGTCGATCTGGCGGCGGAGCAGACGCTCGCGCAGCTGGGCCGACGTCAGCTCGCGGCGCGCGAGCAGGCGCAGGCCCGTGAGGTACGCGGGTGGCGCTGGCGTCATCCCCCGAAGCGGACGACGTCGGGATTGGGCGAGTCGGAGAGGCCCGCCTTGCGGGCCATGTCGTCGCGCGCCATGTCGGACGTCGTCGAGATGCCCTGGACGCGCAGCTTGAACTCGTCGACGTTGCTCGCCCAGCGGAGGGCCTCGTCGAGCGTGACCATGTTGCGCTTGTAGAGCGAGAAGATCGACTGGTCGAACGTCTGCATGCCGTACTGCGACGTGCCGGCGGCGATGGCGCTCTGGAGCAGGTGCGTCTTGTCCTTGTCGACGATGCAGTCGCGCATGTACGCCGTGGCGACGAGCACCTCGACGGCGGGCACGCGGCCATGGCCGTCGGCGCGCGGGATCAGGCGCTGGGAGATCGCGGCCTTGAACACGCTGGCCAGCTGCAGGCGGACCTGCCGCTGCTGGTGCGGCGGGAAGACCGCGATGATGCGGTTGATCGTCTCGGTCGCGTCCAGGGTGTGCAGGGTGGAGAAGACGAGGTGGCCGGTCTCGGCCGCGAGCAGGCCCGTCTCGATCGTCTCGTGGTCGCGCATCTCGCCGACCAGGATGACGTCGGGGTCCTGCCGCAGGGCGCTGCGCAGCGCCTGCGCGAACGAGATGGTGTCGACGGCGACCTCGCGCTGGTTGACGATCGACCGGTTGTCGCGGTGCAGGAACTCAATCGGGTCCTCGACCGTCATGATGTGCGACGACCGCGTGTTGTTGATGTGGTCGATCATGGCGGCCAGCGTGGTGCTCTTGCCGCTGCCGGTCGTGCCGGTGACCAGGACCAGCCCGCGCTCCTCCTCGGCGATCGTTCGCAGGACCTGCGGCAGGTGCAGCTCCTCGATGGAGTTGATGCGCGTCGGGATCACGCGGAGGACGAGGCCGACGGTGCCGCGCTGCCGGAACACGTTGCAGCGGAAGCGGCCCAGGCCCCGGCACGCTGTAGGCCAGGTCCACCTCCTGCTGCTCGCTGAACCGCTGCTGCAGCGCCGGAGACAGAATGGACGAGCGCCATCGCCTCGGTGTCGTCGCGGCCGAGCCGCTGCACCTCGGACGCCGGGAGGAGGGACCCGTTCACCCGCATCATCGGGTAGCTGCCGACCTTGAGGTGCAGGTCGGAAGCGCCGGACTCGACGGCCGTGTGGAGCAACTCGTTGATGTTCATGGTGGCGTCTGGCTCGCGTCAGCGCGCCCGGGCGGCCGCTGGCGCTGCGATCGGACGCGGCGGCCCCGCCGGCGGCGACGGGGGTCAGCCACCCGTGCCGGTCGGGCACCTCGCCCGTTCACGATGTCGAAGAACGCCTGCTGCAGGGCCGCCGTGACCGGGCCCCGCGAGCCGGCGCCGATGGTGATCCGGTCGACGCTGCGGATGGGCGTGACCTCCACGGCCGTGCCGACGAAGAACAGCTCGTCGGCGATGTAGAGCATCTCGCGCGGGAGCAGCTGCTCGCGCACGGTGTAGCCGAGCTCCTGCGCCAGCGTGATCACCGAGTCGCGCGTGATGCCGGGCAGGATCGACGCGGTCATGGGCGGCGTGTAGACGATGCCGTCGCGCACGAGGAACACGTTCTGGCCGCTGCCCTCGCTCACGTAGCCCGCGGCGTCGAGGGCGATGCCCTCCGCGTAGCCGTCCGCCACCGCCTCCATCTTGATCAGCGCCGAGTTGGCGTAGTTGGCGGCCGCCTTGGCGAGCGCCGGGAAGGTGTTCGGCGCGGTGCGCGACCACGAGCTGACGCAGCACGTCGACGCCGTTCTCGAGCGCGTCGTCGCCCAGGTAGGTGCCCCATTCCCAGGTGAGGATCGCGACGTCCACCGGGCAGGTGGCCGGGTTGACGCCGAGCGCCGTGTAGCCGCGGTACATCGAGCGGCCGGATGTAGCAGGCCTTGAACTCGTTGGCGCGCACCGTCTCGACGAATCGCCCGGTCGAGCACGTCCCGCGTGTAGCGGGCACTCCATGCGGTAGATCTTCGCCGAGTCGTAGAGCCGCCGCAGGTGCGCGTCGAGGCGGAAGCAGGCCGAGCCGCGTTCGGCGTGTCGTAGCACCGGATGCCCTCGAACACGCCGCTGCCGTAGTGCACGATGTGCGACGCGACGTGGATCTTGGCGTCGGCCCACGGCACCAGCGTGCCGTTCATCCAGATCCGGGCGCGCTCCGAGAAGGGCATCGATCGCTCCTTGGTGGGTCAGGCCGTCGCGGCCGGAGCCGGGCGGCATCCGGCTGGAGCCGCTCAACGATGCCGCTGCGCGCCCGACGCGAGACGATGGTCGAAGGCAGTCAATTCTAGCATCACTGCGATTCGCCACAAAACGGGCAGCGGTCGCTGCGCGCCGGGAGCGGCTTGCGGCAGTTCCAGCAGAAGCGCGACGCCGGCGCCTCCCGCGACCGCAGGCGCCGGTGGATGCTCTGGATTCTCCTCGGCCGCGCTCCCGGCGGGCGGGACGCCGGCGGGCGGCGTGCGCCGCGGCGAGGCGGGCCGCACCGCGAGCAGGTCCGCCAGCAGGTCGGACGCGCGCTGGTAGCGCGCCGCCACGTCGGGCGCCATCGCCCTCATCACGATGTCGCTGACCGCCTTCGGGATCGCGCCGTTGCGCGCGCGCGGCGGCGTCACCAGCTCGCCGCGCATCAGCCGCTCGAGCTCGGCCGGCGACGGCGTCTCGTACGGCAGCGCGCCCGTCAGCATCTGGTACATCGTCACGCCGAGCGAGTAGATGTCCGACGCGAACACCGCCTGGCCCTTGAACTGCTCGGGCGCCATGTAGGGCGGGCTGCCGATCACCGTGGTGCCGTGCGCCGCGATCTCCAGGAACCGGGAGGTGCCGAAGTCGGCGACCTTCAGCACGTTCGTCTCCGACACGAGCACGTTGGCCGGCCGCAGGTCCCGGTGGATCACGTTCTGGCGGTGCGCGTGGTCGACGGCGTTCGCAGATCTGGCAGGTGTAGTCGAGCGCGAGCGGCAGGTCCAGCGCGCCGCGCGTCGCGATGATGTGCTCCAGCGTCTCGCCGGCGACGTACTCCATGACGATGAAGAAGACGTTGTCCTGCTTCTCCGCCGTCGTGATCGAGACGATGTTGGGTGGTTGAGCGTCGCCAGCAGCCGCGGCTCCTTCAGCAGCTCGCCGAAGTCGAGCGCCTGCCGGTGCGGGACCTTGATGGCGACCTTCTTGTCGATCCACGTGTCCTGCGCCAGGTACACCGCGCCGAACCCGCCGCTGCCGAGCGGCGCGAGGATCTTGTACTTGCCGAGGATCTGACCGCGAAAGAACATCGTGATCCGGCGGGCCACGCGGCGCCATCACCGCGCTCGGAGTATAGCTTACAATCCTCCCGATGCTCCCGCGCTTCTACGCGCCGTCGGCCGCGCCGGGCGAGGCGATCGTCGACCTGCCGCCCGACGAGGCCCGTCATCTCTCGCGCGTGCTCCGGCTCCGCGCCGGCGCCCGGATCGGCGTGTTCGACGGCCGCGGCCGCGAGTTCCTCGCGGAGGTCGAGTCGGTGTCGCGCGACGGCGCCCGCGTGCGGTTGCTGGGGCCGGGCGAGCCGGCGCCCGAGCCGTCCGTCCGCCTGACGCTCGTGCAGGGCGTGCTGAAGGGCGAGCACATGGACGCCGTCGTGCGCGACGCGGTGATGATGGGCGCCGCCGCCATCCAGCCCGTGGCCACCGCCCACGGCCAGGTGCGCCTCGACGCGCTGGCGCGCGGCGCCGGCGCCGCGCGGTGGCACCGCATCGCCGTCGCGTCCGCCAAGCAATGCCGGCGGGCCGTCGTGCCGGACATCCTGCCGCCGCGCGAGTTCGCGGCGCTCGCGGCCGACGCGTCGGCCGACCTCCGGGTGCTGCTCGTCGAGCCCGCGGCCGCCGGCGCCGGCGGCGCGGCGGCGCTCCGCGCGCGGCCGCGGCCGGCGTCCGCCATGCTCGCCATCGGACCGGAGGGCGGCTGGGCGAGCAGCGAGGTCGAGACCGCCGTCGCCCACGGATTCCTGCCCGTCACCCTCGGCGCGCGCACGCTGCGCGCCGACGCGATGCCCGTCGCCGCGCTGGCCGTGCTGCAGTTCCTGTGGGAGTTCTAGACGGAAATCGCCACGGAAAGGCGCACACCTGAAGGTGTGCGCTACGGGGAGGGCACCCACAACACGTAGCGCATGGCTTCAGCCATGCGCCATCGTCCTTTTCCGTGGCTCATTCCGTGGTGGTTTCCGTGGACATTCCGTGGACATTTCGGAAGACCATCCCCACCCACTCCTCCTCGTCCTCGCGCGACGCGAGCCGGCTGACGCCGTCGATCTCGAAGGCGGCGGCGACGGCCGGGGCCTGCCCGGCGAGGACGCCGCTCACCACGATCGTGCCGCCCGGGACGGTCCGGCGCCGGATGGCGTCGGCGAAGCGCTGGAGCACGCCCGCCGTCAGATTGGCGAGCACCACGTCGGCGGGGCGGAGGGGGAGCGCGTCGAGGCGGGCGAGGTCGGCTTCGTGGAGCGCGATGCGTCCCTCGAAGCCGTTCAGCCGGAGGTTCTCGCGCGCCGAAGCGAGCGCGTCCGGGTCGCAGTCGACGCCGGTCACGTCCGCCGCCCCGAGCTTCACGGCGGCGATGGCGAGCACCCCCGACCCGGTGCCGAGGTCGAGCACGGTCCGGCCGGCGACGTCGAGCCGCTGGAGCGCCCGCAGGCACAGACGCGTCGTGGCGTGGTGCCCCGTCCCGAAGCCGGTCGACGGCAGGACGATCACCACGCGCGCCGCGTCCGTGTCCGGCACGTCCCACGGCGGCGCGACCACGAGCCCGTCCACCGCCACGGCGCGGAGCGCGGCCTGCGAGCGCTCGGCCCAGGGCTCGTCGGGGACGTCCACGAACGTCAGCGCGAGGCCGAGGCGGGCGGCGGGTCCGGCGAGCGCGGCCGCGGCCCGGTCCCGCGCGCCGGCCGACGCGAAGTAGACGCGCCAGGCCGCGGGCGGGCCCGACTCGTCGCCGGGCGCGCAGGCGCCCTCGTCGATGGCGGTCGGCTGGAGGTCGTCGAGCAGCAGGAGCACCGCGTCGGCCAGTCCGGCGTCGGCCTGCGGCGGGAAGCGCACGTCGATCGCCGGAGACGCCGTCTGCACGGGCCTAGCTGAAGATGTCCTTCACGCGCTCGAAGAACGGGCGTTCCCCGGCGGTGGCGGTGACCGGCTCGCTCTTCTCGGGCCCCAGGGACGCGGCGAGCTGCTCGAGCAGGCGCTTCTGCGCCTTGGTCAGCTTGCGCGGCACTTCGGCCCGCACGACGACGTAGATGTCGCCGCTGCCCCGGCCGGCGACGTTCGGCATGCCCTGGCTCCTCAGCCGGAAGCGCTGCCCGCTCTGCGTGCCGGCGGGCACGTCGAGCTTCTGCCGGCCGTTGAGCGTGGGCACCTCCACGTGCCCGCCCAGGGCGAGCGTGGGGAAGCCGACCGGCAGCTCGAGGTAGAGGTCGTCGCCCTCGCGGTGGAAGAACTCGTGCTCGCGCACGTGCACGACGACGTAGAGGTCGCCGGGCGGGCCGCCCTGCGCGCCGTGCTCGCCCTCGTTGAAGAGGCGCATCCGCTGGCCGCTCGCGATGCCGGCCGGGATCTTCACGGTGATCTTCCGTTCGCGCGTGACGCGCCCGGCGCCGCGGCAGTCCTGGCAGGGCTTCGTGACGACGCGGCCCGCGCCGCGGCACTGGCCGCACGGCCGGGCGATCGTGAGGAAGCCCTGCTGGTAGCGCAGCTGGCCGCGGCCGTGGCATTGCGGGCAGACCGACGGGGAGGTGCCGGGCGCCGCGCCCGACCCGCCGCAGGTCTCGCACGCCTCCTCGCGCGGGATCTGGATGGTCGTCTCGGTGCCCGACGCCGACTCCTCGAAGGCGATCTCGAGGTCGTAGCGCAGGTCGGCGCCGCGCATCGACCCGCCGCGCCGGCGGCCGCCGAAGATGTCGCCGAAGCCGAAGAAGTCGCCGAGGCCCGAGAAGATGTCGCTGAAGTCGGCGAAGATCGTCGGGTCGAAGCCGGGCCCGGCGCCGGCCGCGCCGCCCACGCCGGCGTGGCCGAAGCGGTCGTAGCGGCTGCGCTTGTCGGCGTCGGCCAGCACGGCGTACGCCTCGGCGGCCTCCTTGAATCGCTCCTCCGCCGTGTGATCGCCCGGGTTGCGGTCCGGGTGGTACTTCAGCGCCAGCTTGCGGTAGGCGCTCTTCAGCTCCTGTTCGGTCGCGCTCCGCTCGACGCCGAGCACCTCGTAGTAGTCGCGCTTGCTCACGCCTTGGCCACCCTCACCATCGACGGCCGCAGCAGCCGCTCGCCGATCATGTAACCCCGCCGGACCTCGCCAATCACCTCACCGTCGCCGTGCGTGGCGCTCGGCTCGTGGACGACGGCCTCGTGGTACTGCGGGTCGAAGGACCGCCCGACGGCCTCGATGGGGGCCACCCCCCGCTTGCGCAGGACGTCGAGCAGATGCCGGTAGATGATCTCGAAGCCGCGGCGGTAGGCCTCGGCCTCCTCGCTCGTCGCCTCGACCTGCAGCGCGCGCTCGAGGTCGTCGACGAGCGGCAGCAGGTCGCGGATCAGGTCGATCGACGCCGCCTCGGACAGGTCGCGGCGCTCGCGGTCGACGCGCTTGCGGTAGTTGTCGAACTCGGCCGCCGTGCGCAGCAGCCGGTCGCGCAGCTCGTCACGCTGGCGCTCGAGCGCGGACGCCTCGGACGGGCCGGCGTCGGCAGCCGGGGCGGCGCTCTCGGGCGCGCCGCCGCCGGACGGGGCCGGCGGCTCCGGGACGGGGTCGGTCGAAGTCGTGGGATCGTGGGTCATGGTTCGTCTGGCATCGGGAGCGGGCGCGCGGCCGCCGGCGGACGTCTGGCGGCTCACCCCGCGTCGAGGACGCGGCTCACGGCGCGCGACAGGCTGTCGACGACCGCGATGGCTTTGGAATAGCGCATGCGCGTGGGGCCGATCACCCCGATGGTGCCGCGGCGCCCCGCGCGGCTGTAGGTCGAGGCGACCAGGCTGAACGGCTGCAGGTCGGGCACCGCGTGTTCGGTGCCGATGACCACGACCAGCCCGGGGCCCTCGATGTACTCGGTCAGCAGCTTGACCAGGCGGCTCTTCTCTTCGAGCATCCGGAACAGCGCCCGCAGCGTGTCGAGCGACGCGGCGTCGACGCCCGCGTCGAGCAGCGACGCCGCGCCCTGCACCACCAGCATGTCCTGCGCCGCCAGGTCCGCGAAGCTCGACGAGGCCAGCGCCAGGGCGCGGGCCACGAGCCGGTCGTAGAGGGTCCGCTCCTGCCGCATGCGCGCCAGAATCGCCTCCCGCACCTCGTCGAGCGACAGCCCCGCGAACTCCGTGTTCAGGTAGTTGGCGGCCTGCTGGAGGTCGGCCGGGCGGATGGACTCGTCCACCTCGATGGCTTTGTGGCTGATGCGCCCGCCGGCGGCGATCACCACGACGAGCACCCGGTGGCTGTCGAGGGGCACGAAGTCGATGTGCTGGAACGACGCCGACTCGGTCATCGCCCAGGCGAACCCCAGGTGGTGCGAGACGCGCGTCAGCTCGCGCGACGCGTCCTCGAGCACGTCCTCTACGGTGCCCGCCCGCCGGAGCCGCTCCTCCACCTCGCGCGCCGGCCGGACCGGACGCCGGCCCGCCAGCAGCCCGTCCACCAAGCAGCGGTAGCCCAGGTCGGTCGGAACGCGCCCGGCCGAGGTGTGCGGCTGGTGGACGTAGCCGAGCGCCTCGAGCCTGGCCAGGATGTTCCGCACCGTCGCCGACGACACCCCGAACCCGCCGCGCTCGGCCAGCCACAGCGACGACACGGGCTCGGCCTTGTCCACGTACGCCTCGACGAGCCCCGCCAGGATCTGGCGGTGGCGGTCGCCGAGGGCCGGGACGGCCGGCTCGGAACGGGCGGGCGGGGCGGTGCGCTTACGGGTCATTAGCAGTCGGCCTGAGAGAGTGCTAATCCATTATAGCTCAGGTACAGCTCAGGCCGCGCTTCCGGGGGGTCAGCGGGCCCTGGCCGGCGGCGCGTAGCGCAGGGAGCGCGCGGCCGGATCGATCTTGCCGTAGCGGACGGCCACCAGCTCGGCCGCAATGGCGACCGCGATTTCGGCGGGGGTGACCGCGCCGATGTCGAGCCCGATCGGCGCGTGCACCCGCGCCAGGGCCCCGTCGGGCACGCCCTCGGCGGCGAGCGTCTCGAAGAGCCGGGCGACCTTGGCCCGGCTGCCGATGAGCCCCAGGTAGCGGAGCTCCCGCGGCGCCAGCGCGCGCAGCGCGTCGAGGTCGTGCCGGTGCCCCCGGGTGACGACCACCACGAAGGCCGACGGCGGGATCTCGGCGCGCGTCAGCCATCCGGGGATGTCGTCGACGACGACCTCGGCGCCGGGGAAGCGCTCGGCGCTGGCGTACTTCTCCCGGTCGTCGACGACCTGGACCCGGAAGCCGAGGCCGCCGGCGACGCGGGCGAGCTGGAACCCGACGTGGCCGGCGCCGACGATCAGGAGGCGCGGCGAGGGCTGGAGCGGCTCGATGAACACCTCCATCTGGCCTCCGCAGATGAGCCCGGTCTCCTGCGCGACGTCGTCCGACAGCTCGTACTGCGCCAGCACGGGCCGGCGGGCCGCGAGCGCTTCGCGCGCCTTCCCGAGCGCGTCGTGCTCGTAGCAGCCGCCGCCGATCGTGCCGACCGTGCGGCCGTCGGGGTAGACGAGCATTTTCGCGCCGACCCGCTGCGGTGTCGAGCCGCGCGTGCGCACGATCGTCACGAGGGCGACGTCCTCGCCCCGCTCGAGCGCCTCGTGCGCCGCCGCGAAGACCCGGTCATTCATGCCGTGGCGATTTCCGTGGTCCTCGCTTCTCAGAACAGCACCTCGACCTTGCCCTTGGACTTCAGCGACTCGATGTACGCCTTCGTGGCGTCCTCGCGCTTCTGCTGGGACAGGTAGTCCTTGATCTGGCCGGACACCTCGGTGAAGGGCACCGTGCGCTCGGGGCGCCGGTCGGTCACCTTGATGATGTGCAGGCCGAACTGCGTCTCGACGATGCCGCTGACCTCGCCGGGCTTCAGGGCGAAGGCCGCCTGCTCGAAGGCCGGCACCATCTGCCCGCGCGTGAAGAAGTCCAGGTCGCCGCCCTGCGCGGCGCTCCCGTCCTGCGAGTGCTCGCGGGCGAGCGCGGCGAAGTCGCCGCCGGCCTTGACCTGCTTCAGCACGTCCTCGGCCTCGGCGCGCGCCTTCTTCTTGGCCGCCTCGTCGGCGTCGGGCGCGACGCGGATGAGGATGTGGCTGGCGCGGACCGCCTCCTGCTGCTTGAACTTGTCGAGGTTCTGGTCGTAGAACGTCTTCGCGTCGGCGTCGGTGATGGCCGGGACCTTCCCGCCGACCTCCTGCTCGAGCAGCTTGTTCACGGCCAGGTCGCTGCGGATGTCGGTCTTCAGCTTGTCGAGGGTCATCTGCTGGCCGGCGAGCGCCTGCGTGAACGCCTGCTCGTTCGGGAACTGCTTCTGGATCTGGTCGAGCCGCGCCTGGACGTCGGCGTCGGCCACGACGATCTTCTGCGCCGCCGACTCCTGCGCGAGCAGCTTCACGGACACCATCTGGTCGAGCACCCCGCGGAAGACCTCGTCGCGGCGTTCGGCCGGCACGGGCCCGCCCGCGCGGCCCTCGACGGTGTGGATGGCGCGCTCGAACTCGGCGCGGCCGATCGTCTCGCCGTTGATGCGCGCGACCGGGTCCGGCAGCTCGGCCGGCACCGGCTTGGGCGGCTGGGGCGTGGCCTGGGCCGCGGGCGCGTCGGCCGCGGGCTTGGCGGACTGGGCGGCGGCCGAGCCCGACGCGGCGGGGGTCTGCCCGCAGCCGAGCAGAGCAATGACGGTCAGCGCGAAGGCGAAGTGCTTGGTCAACGGCGTTCCCTTTTCTGTTGGAGCGGAGCGTGACGGCCCCGGATCGTGACATCAGCCGACCTTGGATTATAGCAGCCTACCGGCGGTGGGCCTGGCACGGCACGCGCGGCTGGGTGCCGTCGAGGAACGGCTCGCGACGGACCCGGGGGCAGCGATCCGTCGCGAGCTGGTCGGTGTCCGGATCGATGTCGGCGTACACGATCCCGGGCGGCGCCTCGAAGACCGCCGGCTGGGTGCCGGCGAGCGCCCGGCTCATGAACTGCGTCCAGATCGGCAGGGCCGCCTGCGCGCCCGTCAGGCCGATGGGCTTGTTGTCGTCGAGGCCGACCCAGACGACCGTGAGCAGCTGGGGCGTGAAGCCGACGAACCAGGCGTCGCGCAGGTCGTTGGTCGTGCCGGTCTTGCCCGCGGCGTCCCGGGTGAAGCCCAGCGCGCGCGCCGGGGCCCCCGTGCCCTCGGCGAACACGCTGCGCATCATGTCGGTGACGAGGAACGTCGTGTCCGCCGCCGCGACGTAGCGCGGCGGCGCCGCGGCGAGGGAACGCGGGCCGGCGCCCTCGTCGAGGGAGAGCACCTCGCGCAGCGGCCGCAGCACGCCGCCGTTGGCGAAGATCGTGTAGGCCTGCGCCATCTCGAGCGGCGTCACCTCGAAGACGCCCAGCGCGATCGACGGGTACGGCTTGGGCGGCGTGGCCGCGCCGAGCCGGCGCCACAGGTCGGCGACGTGGTCGTAGCCGGCCCACTCGGCCACCTTCACGGCCGGCACGTTGCGCGACCGGGCGAACGCGGTGCGCAGCGAGATCAGCCCGTCGTACTCGCCGTTGTAGTTGCTCGGCGTGTAGGGCTTGCCGTTGAAGGTGAACGTGGTCGGCTCGTCCCAGATCAGCGTGGACGGCGCGAGATCGATCCGGTGGTCCTCGACGCCCCGCTCGAACGCCGCCAGGTAGACGAACGGCTTGAACGCCGAGCCCGGCTGCCGACGGGCGCTCACGGCGCGGTTGAACTGGGACGCGGCGTAGGTCCGCCCGCCGACCATGGCGAGCACGTCGCCCGTGCGCGGGTCCACGGCCACGAGCGCCGCCTGGGCGGGGCCGCGGCGCCGCGCCTTGAGGCGCGCGTCGACGGCGGCGAGCCCTTGACGGACCGCCGCCTGCGCCAGGCGCTGGAGGCGGAGGTCGAGGGTCGTGTAGACGTCGATCGGGCCCGGGTCCGGTCCGGCCAGGTCCGGCAGCGCGTTGGTGACCGCGTCGACGAAGTAGGGCGCCTCGGCGTCGAGGCCGCGCCGCGCGGTGACCATCGGCTCGGCCGACGCCCGCTCGGCCGCCTCGCGCGTGATGGACCCCACGTCGGCCATGACCGACAGCACCAGGTTGCGGCGCAGCCGCGCCCGGTCGGGCGAGCGGAACGGCGAGTAGACCGACGGGGACTGGATCAGGCCGGCGAGCGTGGCCGATTCGGCCAGGCTCAGGTTCGACGCGTCCTTCCCGAAATACAGCCGCGCGCCCTCGGCGGCCCCGTGCACGGCGAACGAGCCGTGCTGGCCCAGGTACACCTCGTTCAGGTACAGCTCGAGGATCTGGTCCTTGCTCAGCCGGCGCTCGAGGATGAGCGCCATGAGCTGCTCCTGGAGCTTGCGCCGGAACGTCTTCTCCGGCGTGAGGACCATGTTCTTGACCAGCTGCTGGGTGATCGTGCTCCCGCCGACCAGGTACGGCCGGTCGCCGCGCAGGTTGGTGAAGAGCGCGCCGGCGGCGCGGATCGGGTCGACGCCGGGGTGCTCGTAGAACCGGCGGTCCTCGATGGCGAGCACCGCCTGGACGAGGTGGGGCGCGATGGCGCCGAGCGGCACGTGGCGGCGCTTCTCGCGGCCATCGGTCACGGCGGCCGCGAGGAGCGGCGCGTCGAGGGTCAGCGCGGGCAGCGCCCCGCCGTCCGCGTCCGTCAGGCTCGCGATCCGGCCCGCCGCGCCGCGCCGCGGCGCGGCGAACACGACCCGCACGAGGCGGCCGCCGGCGTCGCTCCCGCGGGTCATCAGCTGCACGACCTGCGGCCCGGCGGCGAACTCGCCGGGCACCTCGGCGCGCGCGCGCGCCGCGTAGCCGAGGTCGTTCAGCTGATCGACGAGGTCCGGTTCCGAGAGCGCCTGCCCGGCGTGCAGCACGAAGGGACGGGCGAAGAGGCGCGGCGGCGCCTCGACGCGCTCACCGCGCAGGCGCTCGTCGAGGCGGCGCGAGAGATCGGCGTAGGCGTAGCCGGCCAGCGACGACGCGACGACCGCGACGGCCGCGAGCCCCCAGGCCACCCGGACGCGCCACGAGCGCCCGCCGCGTCCCCGGCCGGTCCGTGCCGGCCGGGGCGCCGGCCGGCGTGGCGCCGCCCGGCGGCGGGGTGGGGTGGAGCGGGGCGGGCGCGTGGAAGCCATGATCGACCTATCGGACTATCGGACGATCGGACGCTCGTCGTGATGCTGCAATCCGCCCCGTTCGCCCGGCGCGGAGTCCGAAGCATCGATCGTGCCAGTGGTGTTACGCATGTCACATGAGCCGACTTAACCGTTGGCGGATCAATCGTAAAGTGCTAGTACTCAAGCTACACTGGAGCTTATTTCTTGGAGCCCGCGCGGGCGCGGGTTCCGTGAATGGGGACGTTGGCGCCGGAAGAAGTGGCGCCGCGACCAAGGGAGGAACCTCAAGTCATGCGTGCGCGGATGCTACGAACGTTGCGGATCCTGGGCGTGTTGCTCGTGGGGGTCGGCGTGGCCGGACCGGCGGCGGCGCAGTCCCAGGCGATCAACGGGAACATCGAGGGTGTCGTTCGCGACACGAGCGGCGCGGTGCTGCCGGGGGTGACCGTCACGGTCACCAGCGTCGACACCGGTGCCCGGCGGGTGGTCATCACGGACGCGTCGGGCTCCTATCAGGCGCTGCTGCTGCCGCTGGGCACCTACCGGGTGCGGTCGGAGCTGCAGGGCTTCAAGACGATGGAGCGCACGGGCGTGACGCTCAACGCCGGGCAGACGGCGACGGTGAACTTCTCCATGTCGGTGGGCGGCGTCGAGGAGACCGTCACGGTAACGGCCGACGCGCCCATCGCCGAGCCGGCGCGCATCAACCTCGGGCGGACGATCAGCTCGGTCGAGGTGAGCAACCTGCCCAACGTCTCGCGCAACACGTTCAACTTCGCGCTGCTCCAGCCCAACGTGACGGGCTACGAGAACGAGGAGTTCGGCGCGACGCGCATGAACGCGAACGGCTCGCAGATGCGCACCAACTACCAGATCGACGGCAGCAGCGCCACGCAGAAGGACCGGGCGGGGCTGCGCATGTTCCAGCCGTCGGAGGTCATGGTCAAGGAGGTGAAGGTCATCACGAGCGGGTTCGCGCCGGAGTTCGGCGACACGACCGGCATGGTGTACGACGCGATCACGCCGTCGGGCACCAACCAGTTCAGGGGGCAGGCGGGCTACCGGTGGCGGCGGAAGGCGTTCTCGTCGCGGCCGTTCACGCTCTCGCCGACGGCGCCCAAGCCCGACACCAAGGTCGACGACCTTCAGGGCGCGCTGGGCGGGCCGATCAGGAAGGACGTGGCGCAGTTCTACGTCGGCTACGAGTTCGTGCGCAAGGACCTGTCGGCCGACCGCGTCATCACGGTCACGCAGGACACCGCGAACCTGCTGGGGCTGAGCAAGGACGCGCTGGGCAACGGGGTCATCCCCGCGATCCAGACGGTCAACATGTTCATCGCCAAGACCGACGTGCAGCTGAACTCGGCCAACCGGCTGACGGGCCGCTGGTCGGTGTTCAAGAACTCGACGCCGGAGAACGTAGGTGGCGGGTTGAACACGCGCGAGACGGCGACGGACTTCGAGGACCGGATGGACTCGGCGGGCCTGCAGCTCGTGTCGACGATCGCGTCGAACAAGCTGAACGAGTTCCGCCTGGCCTACGGGCGGCGCAACAACCCGCGCGTGCCGTCGGCGGTGGCCGGCCCGGGCCCGGAGGTCCAGATCACGGGCGTCGCCAACTTCGGCGGCTCCGCCACGGCGACGAAGTTCCTCGAGCGGTACTACCAGGTCATCGACAACTACACCTGGGTCCTGGGCCGGCACAGCCTGAAGGCCGGCGTGAACATGCAGTTCATCCACGACAGCCGCCTCTCGGACGTGCAGGCGACCTACGTGTTCCCGACGATCGACGCCTTCCTGGCGGCGAAGAGCGGGGCGAGCCCGTTCGGGTACACCCGCTTCAGCCAGGCCGTCGGCGACCCGACGATCGCCTACTCGCAGAGCTACTACAGCGCCTTCGTGCAGGACGATTTCCGGCTCTCGCCGTCGGTCAAGCTGCTCTACGGCGTGCGCTACGACCTCTTCAAGGTGCCCAAGGGTGACCCGAGCGCGCCCTACCCGGCGTCGCGCTCCTTCCGCGTGGACAAGAACAACATCGCGCCGCGCGTGGGCATCGCCTGGTCGGTCGACCCGGAGTCGCGCACGGTCGTCCGCGCCTCGACGGGCATCATGTACGAGCCGCCGCTCGGCATGTTCTACCAGGACGCGCTGCAGGAGAACGGCAACCCGACGCTGCTGACGGCCAGCATCACGCCGGGGCAGGCGGGCGCGCCCGCGTACCCCGGCACGTTGAGCAGCCTGCCGCCGGGCGTGACGCCGTCGCGCAGCATCCGCACGGTGGCGTCGAGCTTCTCCACGCAGTACGCGCTGCTCACCAACGTGCAGTTCGAGCGCGCGCTCACCGACAACATGGCCGTGTCGGTCGGCTACGTGAACTCGACGGGCCGGAACCTCCCGCTCGTGCTCAACAGCAACGTCATCGCGACGGGCGCCACGCTGCCCGACGGCCGGCCCCTCTACTCGCGCACGATCGACGGCGCGACGCGCCTGGACCCGGCCTTCGACACGATCAACGAGGTGCAGTCGACCGGCAAGTCGCAGTACAACGCGCTCACCGTGTCGCTCAACCGGCGCTTCTCGCACGGCCTGCAGGCGCAGGCGTCCTACACGCTGGCCAAGGCCCTCGACAACGGCGTCATCGGCGGCCGCTACGTCGTCGGCAGCCGTGACTCGGGGGCGGTGTCCGATCCGTCGAACATCGGCCGCGACTACAGCTACACGGCGTGGAACACGACCCACACCTTCATCGCCAGCGCGGTCATCAACCCGCGGGTGTCCGGCAGCGGCGTCGGCGCGGCGCTGGCCAACAACAACCAGCTCGGCGTCGTGCTCCAGGCCAACAGCGGCCTGCCGTACAACATCCGGTCCAACCTGGACCTGAACCTGGACGGGATCAGCGCCGATCGTCCGGACGGGGTCTCCCGGAACTCGGGCAGCCTCGGCCGCGTGTTCAACGTCGACCTGCGCTACTCGCGGTTCTTCGACCTGACGGGCGACTCGAAGGTCGAGGTGTTCTTCGAGGCGAAGAACCTCTTCAACACGGCGAACGTCTCCGCCGTCAACTCCATCGTCCGGACCGACAGCGCCGGCAACCCGTTGTCGCCGATCCCGACGAGCATCTGCTCGATCGGCTCGACGTCGACGTCGGACTGCTTCGCGGTGACGGGCGCCTACCAGCAGCGGCAGATGCAGCTGGGCTTCAAGTACACGTTCTAGCAGGGGCGACCCGGCGGGTCGCCCCCAACGCGGCTCGCCGCCGCGTCCGGCGTTCCGCGAGGCGCGCGACCCGACACGTCGCGCGCCTCGCGCCGCGATCGACCTCCCCCCGCGCGCACAGTCCCGGCCGACCGTTCGGGTATCATGATGGCCGGCCATCGTTGGTGCATCCGCTTCGGACAAACCTACCCATGAGACGGACTGCCTTCTCCTTGATCTCCGTGGGCCTGGGCCTGCTGCTCCTCGGCGCTCCCGTCGCGGGGCAGCTGCGCGTGACGCCGATCGTCGGCGAGCACGGCCTCGTCGGCCTCGGCCTCGTGCTCCGCAAGCTCAACACCGTCGGGACGCTCATGATGGCGACGGCCCACCCCGACGACGAGAACAGCGGCCTGCTCGTGCGCGCCGGACAGGGCGAGGGCCTCCGCACCGCGCTCGTGACGGCGACCCGCGGCAGCGGGGGACAGAACGAGATCGGGCCGGAGCTCTTCGACGCCCTGTCGGTGCTGCGCACCGAGGAGCTGGGGGCCGTGCACCGGTTCGACGGCGCCGAGCAGTACTTCACGCGCGCGGTGGACTTCGGCTACTCGTTCAGCCGCGAGGAGACGCTGCGGCGGTGGGGCCACCGGGAGATTCTCGGCGACTTCGTCCGGCTCATCCGCACCATCCGGCCCGACGTCATCACGGCGATGAGCACCGCGGGCACGGGCGGCGGACTGCACCACCAGACGTCGGCCCAGCTCGTGGAGGAGGCGTTCGAGGCGGCCGCCGACCCGGCGCAGTACCCCGAGCAGATCGCGGCCGGGCTGCATCCCTGGCAGCCGAAGAAGCTCTACTTCATGACCGGGTTCTTCTTCGGCGAGGCGCCGGGGCCGGGGCCGACGATCACGGTGGACCTGACGCACTTCGACCCGCTGCTCGGGCGGACCTACGCGGAAGTGGGCTCCGAGGAGCGCAGCATGCACAAGTGCCAGGGCACGCCGCAGCTGCTGGCCCTGCCCGGTCCGGCGTCCACGCAATACAAGCTGATCGCCTGCGCGCTGCCCGGCGGCCTGACGCGCGCCGACAGGAGCCTGTTCGACGGGATCGACACGTCGATCCTGGGCCTGGCGGGCTACGCGGGCGCGGCCCCGCCCGCGCCCCTGACGGCCGGGCTCGCCGAGATCAGCGGCCAGGCCGCGACGGCGCTCACCGCGTTCGAGCAGGGCGGATCGCAGTCGGCGGCCCCGGCCATCTTCGCCGGCCTCTCCGCGGTGCGGCGCCTGCGCGCGGCGATGGCGTCGCTCGGCCTCGACGACACGGCGCGCTTCGAGATCGACAGCCGGCTGGCGCGCGAGGAGCGCCTGTTCGAGCAGGCGGCGGAGCTGGCCTACGGCCTGCGCGTGGAGGCGCTGGCCGATGACGGGCTGGTCGTCGCCGGGCAGCCGGTGAAGCTGTCGTTCCTGGTCTCGAACCACGGGCCCGTGGGCGTGGGCGTGCGCGAGGTGGTCGTCGAAGGCTTTGACGGCCGCGACGGCGCCAGCCGCTGCACGCCGGGCGCGGCGCAGCCCGGCCGCGTCTACTCGTGCGCGGTCGAGGCGACGGTGCCCGCCGACGCGCCGCCCACCACCATCTACTGGACGCGGCAGGCCGGCGTCGACCGCTACACGTTCGCGCCCGGCGTGCCCTTCGGCGTGCCCTTCGCGCCGACGCCGTTCCGCGCGCGGATCACGATCGACTTCCCCGAAGGGGAGGTGGTCGTCGATCGGCCGATCCAGTACCGCTACCAGGGGGACATCTTCGCCGGCGAGAAGCGGATGGAGCTGAACGTGGTGCCGGCCGTGTCGGTCACCGCCGAGCCCGCGGTGGCGATCGTGCCGGCGGCCGCGGTCGCCGCGGGCGACGCGAGCGCGACGCGCGAGGTGCGCGTGACGGTCGTCAACGGCGCGCGGGGCGCGGCGTCGGCGGCCGTGACGCTCGACGCGCCGGACGGCTGGGCGGTGTCGCCGCGGTCCGCGCCGGTGAGCTTCACGCGGGAGGACGAGGCCGAGACGGTGCGGTTCGCCGTCACGCCGCTGCGCGGGACGCGGCCCGGCCGCTACGCCGTGACGGCGGCGGCGCGCGAGGGCGGCACCGTCGTCCGCGAGGGCTACCAGGCCATCGAGTACCCGCACATCCACCGGCGTCAGATCGTGCGGCCGTCCACGATCGAGATGACGGTGGTCGACGTGACGCCGCCGCGGCCGATGACGGTCGGCTACGTGATGGGCTCGGGGGACGAGGGGCCGGAGGCCATCGAGCAGCTCGGCGTGAAGGTGGTGCGCCTCGACCGCGACGCGCTGGCGTTCGGCGACTTGTCCCAGTACGGCGCGATCGTGACGGGCGTGCGCGCGTACGAGCGGCGCGACGACCTGCGCGCGCACAATCGCCGCCTGCTCGAGTACGTGCGGCAGGGCGGGACGCTCATCGTGCAGTACGAGCGCGCCAGCTTCAACCGGGCGCAGTACGGGCCGTACCCGGCGAAGGTCGGGTCGGGCCGCGTGACCGACGAGACCGCGCCGGTCGAGGTGCTCGAGCCCGACAACCCGATCTTCACGACGCCGAACCGCATCGGCGCCGAAACGTGGGCCGGCTGGGTGCAGGAACGCGGGCTGTCGTTTCTCACCGATCTCGACCCGCACTACCACGACCTGGTGCGCATGACCGATCCGTTCCCCTTCAACGCCGGTCCGAAGACGGGCGCGCTCGTCGAGGCGGCCTACGGGCGGGGGCACTGGATCTACGTCGGCCTCGGGCTCTGGCGGCAGTTCCGCGCCGGCACGCCGGGCGCCTACCGGCTGCTCGCCAACCTGCTCAGCGTGAGGTAACGATGCCGTTCGCGCCCGAGTACATCACCCACGTGCTGCGCGAGAACTTCGAGGACGCCAAGGCCCTCTTCCTGTCGCCGCTCATGTCCATCCACTACGCCCACCTGGTGATGCTCGTGCGGCAGGGCATCGTGTCGCGCGAGGACGCGCGGGCGATCCGGCAGGCGCTCGACGGCATCGACGTGGCCAAGGTGCGGACGGCGACGTTCGACGGCAGCGTCGAGGATCTCTTCTTCTACGTCGAGCGGCTCATCGTGACCGCGTGCGGGGAGGATCGGGCCGGCCGCCTGCACACCGCGCGCAGCCGCAACGACATCGACATGACGATGTACCGCATGCGGCTGCGCGGGTACCTGCTCGACCTCCTGGGCGCGGTCGTGGAGACGCGGCGCGTCCTGATCGAGCTGTCCGACCGCCACCGCGAGACCATCTTCCCCGCGCACACGCACACCCAGCCGGCGCAGCCGTCGACGGTCGGCGCACTACCTGCTGGCCGTGATCGAGCAGCTCGAGCGCGACGCCGGCCGGCTGCGCGCCGCCTTCGCCGACCACCAACCGGAACCCGCTCGGCGCGTGCGCCATCACCGGCACCGGGTTCCCGATCGACCGCGACCTGACCAGCGCGCTGCTCGGCTTCGACGGTCCCACCGGCAACACGTACGGCAGCATCGCGACGGCGGACTACCTGCTCGAGAGCACGTCGGCCGCCGCCGTGGCGCTCGTCGGCCTCGGCCGGTTCGTGCAGGACCTGCTGCTGTGGTGCACGAGCGAGTTGGGGATGCTGCGGCTCGGCGACGGGCTACGTCCAGTCGAGCAGCATCATGCCGCAGAAGCGCAACCCGGTCGCGCTCGAGCACGCGCGCGCCATCGGCAGCAAGGCCTTCGGCGAGGCGGTCGCCATCCTGACCACCGTCCACAACACGCCGTTCGGCGACATCGTCGACACCGAGGACGACCTGCAGCCGCTCGTCTACGCGATGTTCCGCGACGCGACGCGGGCCATGACGCTGGTCGGCGCGGCGCTCGCGGGCGCCGAGTTCGACGCCGCGAAGCTCGAGGCGCGCGCGCGCGAGGGCTGGATCACGGTCACCGAGCTCGCCGACACGCTGACCCGCGACCACGGCCTGCCGTTCCGCACCAGCCACGCCATCACCTCGCGGATCGTCGCCGACCTGCGGGGCGGGCAGACCGGCATGGCCGCGGCGCTCGCGCGGGCCGCGACCGCCGTGATCGGCCGGACGCTGCCGTACGACGAGGCGGCGCTCGCGCGGATCCTGAGCCCGCAGCACTTCGTGGCCGTGCGCACCACCCGCGGGGGGCCGGCGCCCGAGGAGACGGCGCGCGCGATTGGCGCGGCCCGCGAGACGCTGGCCGCGGACCGCGCGTGGGTCGAAGCGCGGACCGGCGCGCTCGAGGCGGCCGCGGCGGAGCTCGGCCGTCAGGCGGCGGCCCTGTAGGGGCGAGGCGCCGCCTCGCCCCTACGCGTGGGCCACGAGACGTCGGTCGTCGGGGGCCGTAGCGGCGACGCGAGGCGTCGCCCTACGCGGTCACGATCCAGTGCGTGCCCAGGTCCAGCGGGAGTTCGGCCAGGATGCGCTCGTAGAGCGCGGGGCCGTAGCGGTTGACGAAGAAGATCGACCCGAGCGAGCGCTCCTGCTGGTGCCCGTCGGGGAAGGCGAGGGCCTGCGCGCGGATGAACTGCCGGCGCAGCGTCTCGTCGCGGCGCTTGGCCGCGTGGATGATCTTGCCGTGCAGCGTCCGCAGGTCGTGCTCCATGCGGCCCAGCGTCGTGCGGGCCGCGCCCGCCAGCGTCGGGTCGATGGCCGGCACGGCCTCGATCACCGCGTTCATCCGCGTCCGCATCGTCTCGGCCGCCTGTTCGAGCGACGCCTCGACCGTCGGCGGCAGCTGCGTCTCGAGCAGCCGGTTGAGCGCCGACTCGTCGTGCTTCTGCAGGTCCTCGATCGCCAGGCCGTAGCGGCTGAGGAAGCGCGAGGACGCCGAGTCGAGCACCGTCACGGTCTGACGCGGCTGGATGAGCGGCATCGGCAGCCCGAAGTGCTGGTAGACGCCCTGCAGCTGCGCCCAGTAGGCGAGCTCGCTCGGGCCGGCCACGTAGCAGATCGTCGGGAACAGCGAGTCCTGCACGAGCGGCCGAAGGAGCACGTTCGGGCTGAAGCGCTCCGGGTGGCGCCGCGCCTCGGCGAGGAGCGCCGCCGCGTCGTGCACCGTGTCGCCCACGGCCACCCGGTCGCCCCGGCGGCGGATGGGCACGCGGCCGCCCTCGAGATAGAAGAGCCCCGTGCCGTCGGCCGTGGGCTCGATCTGCGGCTCGTGGCCCCGCGCGGCCAGCTCGGTGCCCGCCGCGGCCGCGAGCGCGAGACAGTGGCCCGGCGCCTCGAGCTCGTGCAGGAACACGTCGGCCGCCAGCGGCTTGGCCGCCGGGTCCGACGCGTCGAAGACGATCAGCCCGCGCGGCCCCAGCATCGACTCGAGCAGCCGGGCGAACGCCTCGGACATGCTCACGCCCGGCGTGTAGGCCTGCCGGAGCGAGGCGATGACCTCGGCGGTGAACTCGGTCGGCGACAGCGCCGCGGCCAGCTCGTCGATCGCGCGCGTGGCGTCGTCGTCGAGCACGAGCGCGCCGACCGGCCGCTCGCCCGCGCCGGGGAGCGCTCCCAGCCGGACCGTGCGCAGCTCGAGGTCGGCCGTCAGCACGGGGCAGCCCCGGACCTCTTCCCAGTCGTGGTCCTCGGCGTCCACCCAGAAGATCGCCACCGCCGGCACCTTCAGCTCGTTCGACACGCGCTCGGCGAGCTTGAGGGCGGTCAGGCTCTTGAGTAGGGTAAAGAGCGGCCCGCCGAAGAGGCCGGCCTGCTGGCCGGTGACGACCGCGACCGCCCGCGGGTCCCGCAGGCGCTCGGACGCGGCCAGCGCCGCCGCCGGCGCCCCGCGGCGGAGCTGCTGGGCCTCGACGATGCCGGCGATCGCCTTGTGCGGGCGGACGTGCTCGCGGACGCGCGCCAGCGCCGCGAGCCAGGCGTCCGGCTCCGCGGGGTTGCCGGCGAAGAAGCCCTCGAGCGACTTGAAATCGTGGGCGTAAGCGCCCGCCAGCGGGCGGACCCACGGGAATCGGCGGATATCGACCGCAACCCTCGTCAAGGGCGAGGCGCTGGACTCGGTGGGCACAGATCGGTACTGTCGCTCACCGTCGTGGACCGTGTCAAGGAGCCGTCAATGCCGTACTTCTCCGCGCTGCCGATCTGGGTGGTCGCCGTCGTCATCTTCTTTCTCCGGATCGTCGACGTCTCGATCGGCACGGTCCGTACCATCTCGGTCGTGCACGGCCGGGTGAAGCTGGCCGTGTTCCTGGGGTTCTTCGAGCTGCTGATCTGGACCGCCGCGGTCTCCCAGGTGATCCTGGGGCTCTCCGAGCATCCTCTGCTCATCGTGGCCTACGCCGGCGGCTACGCGGTCGGCAACGCCGCGGGCATCACGATCGAGAAGCGCCTGGCGATCGGCTCGTGCGTGGTCCGCATGCTGTCCGACTCGAAGGGCGCCGAGGTGGCCGCGGCGCTGCGGGGCGTCGGCGAGCACGTCACGTCCTTCCTCGGCGAGGGGGCCGGCGGCCTGCGCACACTGGTCTACGCGACCTGCCTGCGCCGCGATCTGTCCGCGATGCTCGACGCCGCGCGGCAGGTGGATCCCACGCTCTTCTACGCGGTCGAGCGCTTCTCGGAGACGAGCGTCCTGCCGGCCCTCGTCACGCCGACCGGCTGGCGCGCCGTGCTCAAGAAGAAATAGGCCCGGCCCCTGCACGCGCGGGGCGATCCGTGTTAGCATCCCCTAACCCGCCTGAGGAGTTCCGCCGCTGACGCACGACGACGCGACGACGTTCACGCCTCCCGCCGCATTCGGGCCGTTCCGAGTTCTTCATCAGATCGGAGTCGGCGTCCTCGGACCGGTCTTTCGCACCTACGAGCCCAGCCGCGATCGGCTCGTGGCCGTGAAGGCCTTCCGGGTCGACATGCTGCCCGAGCAGGCGCAGGCGCTCGCGGCGGAGCTGGACCGGCTCGTGACGCTCGAGATCGCGCACCCCTCGATCGTCGGCCGCATCGCGGCCGGCACCGAAGGCCACGTCGTGTACCTGGCCGAGGACTATGTGGCGGCCGAGTCGCTCGACATCGCGCTGCGCCACTACGCGCCCGCGCCGCTCGAGACGGCGCTGCCGTTCGTCCGCCAGCTCGCCGGCGCCGTCGACGCGGCGCGCGCGGCGGGCGTGGGGCACGGCGGGCTGCACCCGCGCGACATCTTCCTGACGCCGGAGGAGGCGCGCGCGACGGGCTTCGGCATCGCCGACGTTCTCGAGCGCGTGGGCCTGCGCGCACCCGTGAGGCGGCCGTACTCGGCGCCCGAGCGCGTCGCCGGCGCGCCGTGGGGCGTGAGCGCCGACGTCTTCACGCTCGGCGCCGTCGCCCACGAGCTCCTCACCGGGCGGCGGCCCGCGGGGACGGGCGAGGTCGCCGACATCGCCGGCCGCGCCGCCGAGTCGCACCCGGCGCGGCTGCGCGCCGTCCTGGCCCGGGCGCTGGCCGAGTCGCCGGCCGACCGCTTCGCGAGCGCGACGGAGCTCGCCGAGGCGCTCGAGTCGGCCGCCGAAGGCCGCGACGCCGCCGGTCCCTTCGTCAGCGTGCCTGCCGCCGGGGCGCCCGAGGCGCCCGAGGCGTCCGGGGAGGCCGCGCCCGCGCTGCCGGTCGAGCGGACGCTCGTGGTCGAGCTCGAGGAGGACGCCTTGGGCGACGCGTCCCCCAATCAGGACGAGCAGGAGCAGGACGAGGCGGAAGAAGCGCGGCCCCAGGAAGAGGCAGAGGAAGAAGAGGGAGGGGAGGCGTCGCTCTTCAATCTCGAGCTCGACGAGGCGCCCGCCGCCGAGCCTGCCGGTGGAGCGCCGCCGTTCGAGGAGGAGCCTGTCGATGAGGACGAGCCTGCCACCCTCCGGGAGGCGCCGGTGAGCGCGCCGGCCGGTGACGAAGACTGGGGAACCGCGGAGGACGGCCTGACGGCCGCGCCGGCCGAGCGCGCGCGCCCGGCCATCCTGCCGTATGCCGCCATGTTGATCGTGGGGCTGCTCGGCGGCTTCCTGGCGGGCTACAGCCTCGGTTCGCGCCAGCGCGCACCCGAGCCGCCGCCGGCCGCGTCGGCCCCGCCGCCCGCCGCGACGTCCGCGCCGCCGCCGGCCCCCGAGAAGCAGACCTGGAGCGAGGCGGCGGTCGAGGGCCGGCCCAAGGAGACGCCGGCCGCCGCGGCGCCGGCGGCCGTGCCCGAGGCGCCGCCGCCGGTGCCGGCCGCGCCGCCCGAGCCGGCGCCCGCGGCGGCGGCGCCCCGGACGCCCGCGCGGACGCCGGCGCGGCCCGCGCCCGCGTTGCCGCCCCGCCGCGCGGCGCCGCCGACCCGCCCGGCCGTGGCGCCCGGGCATCTTCAGTTCGACACGCGCCCGCGCGGCGCGCGCGTCTTCCTCGAGGGGCGGCCGGTCGGCGTCACGCCGTTCGGCCTGAACCAGGCGCAGGGGACCTACACGGTACGGTTCGAGCTCGAAGGCTACCGTTCCTGGACGACCGAGGTGAAGGTGGTGTCTGGCGAGACCGTGCGCGTCACCGGCTCGCTCGAGCGGGTGCGCCGATGAACGCGGTGCTGGCGCTCGAGAACGGCGTCTGGTTCCGCGGCGAGTCGGTGGGCGCGCCCGGCGAGGCGGTGGGCGAGGTCGTGTTCAACACGAGCATGACGGGCTACCAGGAGGTGCTGACCGACCCGTCCTACGCCGGCCAGATCGTGACGATGACGTGTCCGCAGATCGGCAATTACGGGGCCGGGCCCGAGGACGAGGAGTCGCGCGCGCCGCAGGTCGCCGGGTTCGTCATGCGCGAGGCCTCGCCGATCGCCAGCAACTGGCGCGCGGAGACCTCGCTCGGCGACTACCTCGCGCGCCACGGCATCGTCGCCATCGCCGACATCGACACGCGCGCGCTGACGCGGCTGCTGCGCTCGGCGGGCGTCATGCGCGGCGTGATCGCGACGGGCGCGGCCGAGCCGGCCGACCTGGTCGAGCGGGCCCGCCGCGCGCCGCTGATGGAGGGCGCCGACCTGGTGACCGGCGTCACCTGCGAGGCGCCGTTCGACTGGCGCGGCGCCGCGGCGCCCGAGGGGTTCGCGCCGCCGCCGGAGCGGCGCGCGGGGCGGCCGCTGCGCGTCGCGGCCTACGACTTCGGCATGAAGTGGAACATCCTGCGGCGCTTCGCGGCGCACGGCTGCGAGGTCCGCGTGTTTCCGGCGACGGCGCCGGCCTCGGACCTCCTCGCCTCCGAGCCCGACGGCGTGTTCCTGAGCAACGGCCCCGGCGATCCCGCCGCGCTCGGCTACGCGGTCGCCCACGCGCGGACGCTGGTCGGGTCGGGCACGCCGGTGTTCGGCATCTGCCTCGGCCACCAGATCCTGTCGCTGGCGATGGGCGGGACGACCTACAAGCTGAAGTTCGGCCACCGCGGCGCGAACCACCCCGTCAAGCATCTCGACACCGGGCGCGTGGAGATCACGTCGCAGAACCACGGCTTCGCCGTGGATCCCGACTCGCTGCCCGCGGACGTGCGCGTGACGCATCTCAACCTGTACGACGGGACGGTCGAGGGCCTGCGCCACACGACGCGCCCGGTGTTCTGCGTGCAGTACCACCCCGAGGCGTCCCCGGGCCCGCACGACGCGGACTACCTGTTCGGGATGTTCCTGGACGAAATGGAGAAGCGGGTGTAATCCGGACGGTGCTCGGCACGTCGGTACCCGGCATCGACATTCGACATTCGACATTCAGCATTCGGAACGCCATGCCTCGTCGCACGGATCTCTCACGGATTCTCGTCATCGGCTCGGGCCCGATCGTCATCGGGCAGGCGTGCGAGTTCGACTACTCGGGCACGCAGGCCTGCAAGGCGCTGAAGGACGAGGGGCTCGAGGTGGTGCTGGTCAACAGCAATCCGGCCACCATCATGACGGACCCGGAGATCGCCGACCGCACCTACATCGAGCCGCTGACGCCGGCCATGCTCGAGCAGATCATCGCGCGGGAGCGGCCCGACGCGGTGCTGCCGACCGTGGGCGGCCAGACGGCGCTGAACCTGGCGGTGGCGCTCGGCGAGTCGGGCGCGCTCGAGCGGCACGGCGTGGAGCTCATCGGCGCCTCGCTCGACGCGATCAAGGTGGCGGAGGACCGGCTGCTCTTCCGCGAGGCGATGGAGTCGATCGGCATCGAGGTGCCGAAGAGCGCCTACGCGCGATCGCTCGACGAGGCGCTCGCGCTCGCGGGCGGGCTCGGCTACCCGGTGATCATCCGCCCGTCGTTCACGCTGGGCGGCGTGGGCGGCGGCATCGCGTACAACGTCGAGGAGCTGCGCGACATCGCCCAGCGGGGGCTCGACGCCAGCCCGGTGCACACGATCCTGCTCGAGGAGTCGGTCATCGGCTGGAAGGAGTACGAGCTCGAGGTGATGCGCGACGCCGCCGACAACTTCGTCGTGATCTGCTCGATCGAGAACATCGACCCGATGGGCGTGCACACCGGCGACAGCGTGACGGTGGCGCCCGCGCTGACGCTCACCGACAAGGAATACCAGCGCATGCGCGACGCGGCGCGGCGCATCATCCGGCGTGTCGGCGTCGAGACGGGCGGGTCCAACATCCAGTTCGCCGTGAACCCGGCCGACGGGCGGCTGGTGACCATCGAGATGAACCCCCGCGTGTCGCGCTCGTCGGCGCTCGCGTCGAAGGCCACCGGCTTCCCGATCGCCAAGATTGCCGCCAAGCTCGCGCTCGGCTACCACCTCGACGAGATCCCCAACGACATCACGCGCCTGACGCCGGCCTCCTTCGAGCCCACCATCGACTACGTCGTCGTGAAAGTGCCGCGCTGGACGTTCGAGAAGTTCCCGAAGGCCGACGCCACGCTCACCACGCAGATGAAGTCGGTGGGCGAGGTGATGGCGCTCGGCCGCACGTTCAAGGAGGCCTTCCTGAAGGCCTTCCGCTCGCTCGAGCTCGGCCGGAGCGGCCGTCTGTTCCACCAGGTGCCCGACGCCGCCGAACGCGCGCGCGGCACGACCGTCTACGACGAGGACGACGAGAGCCTGCACCGCGTGCTGGCGGTGCCGTCGCACCGGCGCTTCTGGGCCGTGTTCCGCGCGCTGGAGCGCGGCTGGACCGTGCCCCGGCTCCACGAGGTCAGCCGCATCGACCCGTGGTTCCTCACCCAGTTCGAGCGAGATCGCCGAGCTGGCGCGGTCGGCCGCGCTGGTCGGCGCGCGCGAGATGTCGCCCGAGCTGTGGCGCGCCCTCAAGCGCGCCGGGTTCGGCGACGGCGAGCTGGCGGCGCTGCTCGACGTGCACGAGGAGGAGGTGCGCGCCCGCCGCGCCGAGCTCGGCCTGGTGGCGGCCTACAAGCGGATCGACACCTGCGCCGCCGAGTTCGAGTCCTTCACGCCGTACCTCTACGGCACCTACGAGCCGGAGTGCGAGGCGGCGCCGACCGACCGCCGCAAGGTCGTGATCCTCGGCAGCGGCCCGAACCGGATCGGCCAGGGCCTCGAGTTCGACTACTGCTGCTGCCACGCCGCGTTCGCGCTGCGCGACGAGGGCATCGAGACGATCATGATCAACTGCAACCCCGAGACCGTCTCGACCGACTACGACACGGCGGACCGCCTGTACTTCGAGCCGCTCACCTTCGAGGACGTGTCGGCGATCGTCGCGCGCGAGGCGTCGGCGGGCGGGGAGGTGGCCTGCGTGATCCAGTTCGGCGGCCAGACGCCGCTCAAGCTGGCGCTGGCGCTCCAGCGCGCGGGCGTCACGATTCTCGGCACCTCGCCCGACTCGATCGACCTCGCCGAGGACCGACAGCGCTTCGCGAAGCTGCTGTGGGAGCTGGGCATCCCGCAGGCGCCGAGCGGCACGGCCACCTCGCGCGAGGAGGCCCGCCAGGTCGCCGAGTCGATCGGGTTCCCGGTGCGTCGTGCGGCCGTCCTACGTGCTGGGCGGGCGCGCGATGGCGATCGTCTACGACACGGCCGGCCTCGACCGCTACATGAGCGGCGCCGTGGACGCGTCCCCGGAGCACCCGGTGCTCGTGGACCGGTTCCTCGAGGACGCCGTCGAGCTCGACGTGGACGCCGTGGCCGACACCACCGGCGCCGTCGTGATCGGCGGCATCATGGAGCACATCGAGGAGGCCGGCATCCACTCGGGCGACAGCTCGTGCGTGGTGCCGCCGTACCAGGTGGCCGATCGGCACCTGGCCGCCATCCGCGACTACACGCGCCGCATCGCGGGCGCGCTCTCGGTCGTCGGCCTGATGAACATCCAGTTCGCCATCAAGGACGACACGGTCTACGTGCTCGAGGTGAACCCGCGCGCGTCGCGCACGGTGCCGTTCCTGTCGAAGGCGACCGGCGTGCCGCTCGCGAAGGTGGCGGCGCGCGTGATGATCGGGCGGACGCTCGCCGAGCAGGGCCTCGTCGGGGACCTCGACGTGACGGGCGTGTTCGTGAAGACGCCCGTGTTCCCCTTCGTCCGCTTCCCGGGCGTCGACACGCTGCTCGGGCCCGAGATGAAGTCCACCGGCGAGGTGATGGGCAGCGCGCTCACGCTTCGGGAACGCGTTCGCCAAGGCGCAGATCGCCGCGGGCCAGCAGCTGCCGACCGCCGGCACGGCGTTCATCAGCGTGAACAACCGCGACAAGGCCGCCGTCGTCCCGATCGCGCGCGACCTGGCCGAGCTCGGCTTCACGCTGGTCGCCACGCGCGGCACCGCCGCCTACCTGCGCGCCCACGGCGTCGAGGCCGGCGTGGCGTTCAAGATCAACGAGGGGCGCCCGCACGTCGGCGACGAGATCCTCAACGGCCGGGTCCACCTCGTCATCAACACGCCCCTCGGACGCGAGTCGTTCTTCGACGACACCACCGTCCGGCGCGTCGCCATGCTCCACGGCGTCCCCTGCATCACGACGCTCACCGGCGCCGCCGCCGCCGTGAGCGGGATTCGCGCGCTGCGCGAAGAAGGACTGTCGGTCCGGGCCCTCCAGGAATACCACGCAGGAATTGCCACGCCGCCGCGATAAGAGCCTGGCGATCATTGCCGATTGCCGATTGCCGATTGGCGATTGAAAGGCATCGGATCACGGAGTGCCGGCCTTCAGGCCGGCCCTTCCGGCAATCGGCAATCGCCAACCGGCACTGATCGTCCGGCCGCGGCCTTGCACGCGGCCGGCCCATGCGTCATCCGGCCGCCCTGGTGGCCGTTCCTCTGCTGGCCGGCGCGGCCGCGGCCGGCGCCTGGCCCGGCGCGCCGGCCGGGGCGCTCGCCGCCTGCCTGCCCGTCGCGTGGGGCGTCGCGTGGCTGGCGTGCCGGCGCGGCCTGCCCCGTGTGTTCGTGGCCGCCATCGCCGCCGCCGCGTGCGTGGCCGGCGCCGCGCTCGCCGCCGACGCGGGACGCCGCGCGACACGGCCGCCGCTCGTGGCCGCGCTCGAGGCGCGGCCCGGTGTCATCGGCGGTCCGGCGCCCGTGCGGCTCGAGGGCCGGCTGCGGCGCGACGCCGAGGTCGTCGACGACGGCGCGCGCCTCGCTCTCGACGTCGAGCGCGCGGGCGGCGCCGGCTGGACCGTCGAGGCGTCCGGCCTGGTCCGGCTCTCGGTGCGGGGTTCGCTCGCGCCGGCGTATGCCGGAACGTGGCGCGCCGGCCGGCGTGTGCGGCTCTGGGCGCTGCTGCGCGCGCCGGGCGTCCACCGGAACCCGGGGGATCCCGCGTCGCCGCCGCCGCCGGCCTCGGCGCTGGTGGGCGCCGTCAAGAGCGCGCGCCTCGTCGACGTCGTGTCGGCCGGATCGCCCGCCGACGAGGCGGCGGCGCGCGCGCGCGCGTACGTGCGCCGCGCGGTCTCGCGCCACGCGGGACGCCGCAGCCGGCGCGCCGCGGCGATCATCACGGCCATCCTGATTGGCGACCGCGGCGGCCTGGACGACGACGTGCAGCAGCGGCTGCAGGAGGCCGGCACCTATCACGTCATCGCCATCTCCGGCGCGCACGTGGCTCTGCTCGCGGTGCTCGTCCTCGGCGCGTTGCGCGCCGCGGGCGTGGCGTGGCGCCTCTCGTCGATCGCCACGGTCGCGGTGCTCTCCGCCTATGCCTACCTGGTGGGCGGTGCGCCGTCGATCCAGCGCGCGACGATCGTGGTGGCGGTGTACCTCGGCGCCCGCGTGCTCGATCACCACGCGCCGCCCGTGAACACGCTGGCGGTGGCCGCCGCCGGCCTGCTCGTCGCCCGGCCGCTCGTCGTGTCCGACGCGGGCTTCGTGCTCTCCTTTGGCGCGACGCTCGGCATCCTGCTGGGGGCCAGCCGGCTGGTTGCGGCCGCGCGCGCGCGGCTCGGCGGCGGGCGGGCGGCCCGGGTGATCGTTCCGCTCGCCGGCCTGGGCGCGGCCACCGTGTGCGCGGAGGTCGCGCTCATGCCCGTGTTGGCGCGCGTCTTCTCCCGGGTGACCTTCGCGGGTCTCGTGCTGAACTTCTTTGCCGTCCCGCTCCTGAGCGTGGCCGAGGTGGCCGGTCTTGCGACCGTCGCGCTCGCACCGGTCTCGGCGTGGGCGGCCGATCGCGCCGGCGACGTCGCGGCGCTGGCCGCCGAGGGACTCGTGCGCTCCGCGGGGCTGGTCCGGTTCGCGCCGTGGCTCTCGTGGCGTCTACCGGGGCCGCCGCTCTGGCTGCTGGCGCTGTACTACCTCGGGTGGGGCGTCTGGCTGGCGATGCCTCCGCGGTGGCGGCGCGCGCGGACCGCGGCGCTGGCGCTCGCGGCCCTGGCGTTCGCGCTCGTCCTCGCGGCGCCGACCGGGTTCGGCGCCCCGCCCCCGCGCGGGCGGCTAAGGGTGACCTTCCTCGACGTGGGGCAGGGCGATGCCACGCTGGTGCAGTTTCCCGGCGGGCGGTCGCTGCTCGTGGACGCCGGCGGGACGGTCGGGGGCCGCTTCGACGTCGGCGGCCGCATCGTCGCGCCGGCGCTGTGGCGGCTCGGCGTCCGCCGGCTGGACTACCTGCTCGCCACCCACGCCGACCCCGATCACATCGGCGGCGCCCCGTCGGTCGTGCGCGACTTCAGGCCGCGCGTCGTCTGGGAGGGCGTGCCCGTGCCGCGCGACCCGCTGCGGCGGGCGCTGCTGGAGGCGGCGTCGGCCGTGGGGAGCGGCTGGCGCCGGCTGCAGACTGGCGATCGGCTGACGATCGGGCCCGTGGACGTCCTGGTCCTGCACCCCCCGCCCCCGGACTGGGAGCGCCAGGCCGTGCGCAACGACGACTCGGTCGTGCTCGAGCTCCGCTGGGGCCGGGTCGCGATTGTCCTGCCCGGGGACGTTTCCCGCGACGTCGAGGGCGAGGTGGCCGCGGCCGCCGAGCCCGCGCCGCTTCTCGTGCTCAAGACGCCGCACCACGGCAGCGCATCGTCCAGCTCCTGGCGCCTCCTCGACCCCCTGCGCCCCGCCGCGGCGATCGTCAGCGCCGGCCGCGGCAACCCCTTCGGCCACCCCGCGCCGTCCGTGCTCGCCCGCTACCGCGCCGTCGGCGCGCACATCCTGCGCACCGACGACGACGGCGCCGTCACGCTCGAGACCGACGGGGAGACGGTCCAGTTGCGGACGTTCACCGGCAGGACGATCACGCTGAGGACGGAGGCACACGGACGGTAGCCACAAAGGGCACAAAGGGTGGACGGAGCGAGGAAGGACACAAAGGACGTCACGCGGCAGCGTCCCGTCGCACGCGGCGACGACCGGACGCGCCTGCGGCGCGCAGGACGATCGCCATGTGACGGGTCGAAGCACGCTCGGAGAGCACAGGCCGTGTTTCGACCCGTCACACGGGACCGTCCTCGAGGCCGGCCTCCGGCCGGCCCCCGGTCGTCGCCCTTCGTGTCTTTGTGGGCACGGATGCAGATCGTGCCCTTTGTGGTGACCGTTCGTTCCTTTCACGGGAGCGGCGCAAGCCGCGGTCACCGGGGCGACTGCAGGTGGAAGGAGGCACGATAATGACCCGGCACGAGGCATCGTCGGCGAGCACACCGACACCGCTGTCGATCGAAACCGAGTCGATTGTTCGACGGACGATCGGCTGTGCAATCGCGGTCCACCGCGCGCTGGGGTGCGGTTTCCTGGAACGCGTCTACCACGAAGCGCTCTGTGTCGAGCTGCGTGCCCAGGGGCTGCGCTACGAGCGCGAAGTGCCGGTGACCATCCGCTACCGCGGCGAGCCCGTCGGCGGCCATCGGCTCGATCTTGTCGTGGAGCGCAGCGTGATCGTCGAGGTGAAGGCCGTCGAGTGGCTGGAGCGCGTGCACGTCGCGCAGGTGCTGGCTTACCTGAAAGCGACAGATCTGCGCGTCGGCCTGTTGCTGAACTTCTCGCGAGAGACGCTCGCTGAGGGCATCCGCCGGGTCCTTCGCTAGCCTGCCGGGCGACGACCTGCCTTCGTGGTCCAATTCGTCGTGCTGGCTCACTCGTGCTTCACGGCCTGCCACTCGGCTTCCATCTCCTCCAGCGTGGCGTCGTGGACCGTGCGGCCGCGGGCGTCGAGGCGGCGCTCGACGGCGGTGAAGCGGGTGGTGAACTTGCCGTTGGCCTTGCGGAGCGCCGCCTCGGGCTCGATGCCCAGCTTGCGGCACAGGTTGGCGACCGAGAAGAGCAGATCGCCCATCTCTTCCTCGGCGCGCGCGGGGCTCTCGTGGCCGACGGCCTGGCGCAGCTCGGCCACCTCTTCCTCGATCTTGGCGACGACGTCCTGGGGGCGTGACCAGTCGAACCCCACGGCGGCGACCCGCGTGCCGATCTCGTAGGCGCGCAGGAGCGCGGGCAGCGTCGCGGGCACGCCCGTGAGCACGCCGCGCGTCTCGCCGGCGGCCTGCTGCTCGCGCGCCTTGATCTGCTCCCACTGCTCGAGCACCTGGCCCGGCGTCGTCACGGCCTTCCGCCGGGGCGGCGGCGCGGCGCCGCGGCCGGCGCCGGGCATCGCCTTCTCCGCGCGCGCCCGGCCGAAGACGTGCGGGTGCCGCCGGATGAGCTTGGCGCTGATGGCGTCGACCGAGTCGGCGATGGAGAAGTCGCCGTCCTCGTCGCAGATCTGCGCGAGGAACACGCCCTCGAAGAGCAGGTCGCCGATCTCGCCGGCGAGCCGGTCGCGGTCGGCCCGGTCGATCGCGTCGAGCACCTCGTAGGTCTCCTCGAGCACGAACCCGCGCAGCGATTCGAGCGTCTGCTCGCGATCCCACGGGCAGCCGCCCGGTCCGCGGAGGCGCTGCATGATGGCGACGAGGCGGCGGAAGGCGCGGCCGGCGCGTTCGGCGGTGCGGGCGTCGCGGGTCCGGCCGGCGCGCGCGCGGCGCGCGGCCAGGCGCGGGCGCCGGGGCGGGGTCTTGGGCGCGCGTTTGGTCATAAGTCACGATATGCTAACATTTTGTGGTTATGACTTCTGATGCGGAACCGGATGTGACCTTTGCGTCCCTCGTCATCTCGCTGGCCACGACGGCGGCCGTCCATTTCGGCGACGTCGCGGACCCGACGAGCGGCCAGCCCGGCGAGCCGAACCTCGAGGGCGCCAAACAGATGATCGACATCCTGGGCGTCCTCCAGGAGAAGACGCGGGGCAACCTCTCGCCCGAGGAGGCCGGCATTCTCGAGCGGGTGCTCTACGAGCTGCGTCTGCGTTTCGTCGAGGTGCAGCAGCGCGCCCCGGCCAGCCGCATCGTCATGCCGTAGGCGCGGCGTCAACTCGACATTCCGCATTTCGACATTCGACCTTGCGCATTGTCTTTCTCGGCACCGGCACGTCCCACGGCGTCCCGATGATCGGCTGCACGTGCGCCACCTGCCGGTCGGACGACCCTCGCGACCGGCGCTGGCGCCCGTCGATCCTGGTCGAGCTCGACGGCGGCGCGCGGGTGCTCGTCGACACCGCCACGGATCTGCGCGCGCAGGCGCTCGCCTTCGGCGTCACGCGCGTGGACGTCATCCTGTTCACGCACAGCCACGCCGATCACATCATGGGGCTCGACGAGGTGCGCCGCTTCAACGTCCTGCAGGGCGGGCCCATCTCCTGCTTCGGCGACGCGCGCACCGTCGCGGACATCCGCCAGACCTTCCGCTACATCTTCGACCCGGCGACGGCGCCGGGCGGCGGCGTGCCGCGGCTGCGCACGTTCGTCGTGGGCGGCCCGTTCACGATCGGCCGCGACCTGGTGGTTCCGGTGCCCGTCGATCACGGCGCGCGGCGGATCCTCGGCTACCGCTTCGGGCCGTTCGCGTATCTGACCGACTGCAGCGGCATCCCGGACGGCTCGTGGCCGCTCGTGGAAGGGGTCGACACGCTCGTGATCGACGCGCTGCGCGACCGCCCGCACCCGACGCACTTCACGGTGGCGCAGGCGGTCGAGGCGGCCGCGCGCATCGGCGCGCGCGCGACCTACCTGACGCACATCTGTCACGACCTGCCGCACGCGGCGACCGGGGCGCGCCTCCCGGCCGGCGTGGAGCTGGCATATGATGGGATGGTCCTGAACATGCCGGGCGGCGCCGCGGGCGCCCCCATCGGAGCCGCGAGCTGACACGTGGACGTCTTCTACTTTCCCGACGACTCGCGTCCGGGGTGGCACCAGCCGGTGCTCGCCCTCGGCAACTTCGACGGCCTGCACCGCGGCCACACGAAGATCGTGGACCGCGTGCGTCAGCGCGCCGGCGAACGCGGCGCCGCGCCCGTCGTCATGACGTTCGACCCGCACCCGCCGCGGATCGTCCGGCCCGACAAGGCGCCGCCGCTCCTGATGACCACCGACCAGCGGCTCGAGGCGTTCGCCCGCGCCGGCATGCAGGGCGTGGCCGTCATCCGGTTCTCGACCGAGATGTCGCGCTGGGACCCCGAGGAGTTCGTGCGCCGCGCGCTGGTCCAGTGGGCCCACGTCTCCGAGGTGTGGGTGGGCGCCAACTTCCTCTTCGGCCACGACCGGTCCGGCAACTTCAGCCTGCTGCGCACGCTCGGCGCGCGCTACGGCTTTCGCGCCGAGAAGATCGACCCGGTCCGCTACAAGGACTTCGTCGTGTCCAGCACGCGCATCCGCCGGCTGGTGAGCGAGGGGCGCGTGGACGAGGCCGGCGTCCTGCTGGGCCACCACTACTTCATCGACGGCACCGTCGTCGAAGGCGACCGGCGCGGCCGCACCATCGGCGTGCCCACCGCCAACGTGCAGTCCGACAACGAGCTGCTGCCGCCGCGCGGCGTCTACGCCACGCTGGCCACCGACGACGGCACGACGCTGCCGTCGGTCACCAACGTGGGCGTGCGGCCCACCTTCGGCGGCGGCGAGCGGGATGTCGTCGAAACGCACCTGCTCGACGTCGAGCGCGACCTCTACGGCCGGCGGCTGCGCGTGGCGTTCCTCCAGCGGATCCGGGACGAGCGCCCGTTTCCCGACGTGGACGCGCTCAAGGAGCAGATCGCGGCCGACATCCGCCACGCCCGCCGGTTGTTCGACCGGATTTCGCTGTAAGATCACATGATGGCCGATGCCCCCCGGGAGTCGCCTGCCGCGCCGCTCACCGTGCGGCTGTCCGTTCCCGCCTCCGGGGCCTTTCGCGGCGTCGCCACGGCGCTGGCCGGCAAGTTCGCCCGTGTGGCGGGCTGGACGGGCGGCGACGCGGACCGGCTGGCCGAGGCCGTGGGCGAAGCCGCCGATGCCGCGGCACGCGACGGCGGCCCGTCGGCCGATCTCGACTTCGAGCTGGTGGCCGTCGGCCGGGCGGTCGAGGTCCACATGGGCGGCGCCGGCGGCCGGCCCGCGAAGACCGTGATCCGCATGGAGCCCGCCCGCTGATGCGTCTCTACAACACCCTGAGCCGACGCGTGGAGGACTTCCGGCCGTCGGTGGGCAACGTCGTCCGGATGTACTCCTGCGGCCTGACGGTCTACGCCCGCGGCCACATCGGCAACTTCCGCACCTTCATCTGCATCGACGTGCTGCGCCGCACGCTGCGCTACCAGGAGCGGTTCGAGGTCCGCCAGGTGATGAACTTCACCGACGTGGACGATCGGACGATCGCCGAATCGCAGAAGGCCGGCGTGCCGCTGCGGGAGTACACCGACCAGTTCATCGCCGCGTTCCTCGAGGACGCCGCCACGCTCGGGCTCGAGCGGCCCGAGGAGATGCCGCGCGCGACCGACGAGGCCAACCTGCGCGCGATGACCGGCATGATCCAGCAGCTCGAGACGCAACGGGCACACCTACCGCAGCGACGGGTCGGTCTACTTCAAGATCGCCACGCTGCCGCAGTACGGGCGCCTGTCGCGGCTCGACGTCGAGGGCATCAAGGCCGGCGCGCGCGTGGACGCCGACAACTACGGCAAGGAGGACGCCCGCGACTTCGTCCTCTGGAAGGCCACGCAGCCCGGCGAGCCGACGTGGGACTTCGGCGTCGGCCCGGGCCGGCCGGGCTGGCACATCGAGTGCTCGGCCATGGCGCTGCGGCTGCTCGGCGAGCCGCCCATCGACCTGCACGCCGGCGGCATCGACCTCGTCTTCCCGCACCACGAGAACGAGATCGCGCAGGCCGAGGGCGCGACCGGCAGGCCGTTCGCCCGCTTCTGGATGCACGTCGAGTTCCTGAACCTCGACCAGGAGAAGATGTCGAAGTCGCTCGGCAACATCTTCTCCGTGCCGGACGTGATCCGAGCGCGGCTATCGGGCGTCGGCGCTCCGCTACCTGTTCCTCTCGGTGCACTACCGCAAGCAGCTCAAGTTCACCTGGGAGAGCCTCGACCAGGCCGAGGAGGCGCTCAAGCGGCTCCTCGACTTCCTGGCGCGGGTCGACGCCGTGTCGGCGCCCGGCGCGCACCCGGAGGTGGCCGACCGCGTCGCCGGGGCCCGGCGGGCCTTCGCCGAGCGGCTGGCCGACGACCTGAACACGGCCGGCGCGCTCGGCGTGATGTTCGAGCTGGTCCGTGCCGTGAACGCCGCCATCGACGCGGGCGAGGTGGGCGCCGGCGACCGCGCCGGCGATCCGGGAGGCGTTCGACGAGTTCGACCGCGTGCTCGGCTTCATCGCGCTCCGCCGCGCCGAGGAAGCCCGGCCGCCCGTGCCCGTCGAGACCATCGACCGGTTGATCGAGGCGCGGCGGCAGGCCCGCCGCAACCGCGACTTCGCCGAGGCCGACCGCCTGCGCGCCGAGCTGGAGGCGCAGGGCATCCTGCTGGAGGACACCGCGGCCGGCACGCGATGGAAGAGGAAGTAGTCCAGTATTCAACATTCAACATTCAACATTCGGCATTCCTTCTTTGACTCCCATGACTGCTCCTGACATCAAGACTCCGCTGCCCGGCCCCAAGGCCAAGGCTCTCATCGACCGCGATACCCGCGTGGTGTCGCCCTCCTACACCCGGTCCTACCCGCTCGCGATGGCGCGCGGCGAGGGCGCCGTCGTGGAAGACGTCGACGGCAACCGCTTCCTCGACTGCGCGGCGGGCATCGCCGTGTCGTCCACCGGACACTCGCACCCCGACGTCGTCAAGGCGATCGTGGAGCAGGCGGGGAAGTTCCTGCACATGTCCGGCACCGACTTCTACTACGAGCCGCAGGTGCGGCTGGCCGAGGAGATGGGCGAGCTGGTGCCGATCGACGGCCCCGTGCGCTCGTTCTTCGGCAACTCCGGCGCCGAGGCCGTCGAGGCGGCGCTCAAGCTCGCGCGCTACGCGAGCGGGCGCCAGGGCATCATCGCGTTCCTGGGCGCGTTCCACGGCCGCACGATGGGCGCGCTGTCGGCGACCGCGAGCAAGGCGATCCAGCGCAAGGGGTTCGTGCCGCTGCATGCCGGGCTACTACCACGCGCCCTACGCCGACTGCTATCGCTGCCCGCTGAAGCTGCAGCCCGAGAGCTGCGGCGCCGAGTGCCTGTCCTTCATCGAGGACCAGATCCTCGTCCACCTGATCTCGCCCGACGAGGTGGCCGCGATCCTCGTGGAGCCGATCCAGGGGGAGGGCGGGTACCTCGTGCCGCCGAAGCAGTTCATCGAGCGGCTGCGCGAGATCGCCACGCGCTACGGCATGCTGCTGATTGCCGACGAGGTGCAGTCGGGCATGGGCCGGACGGGGAAGATGTTCGCGTCCGAGCACTTCGGGCTGAAGGCCGACATCGTGACGGTCGCCAAGGGCATCGCGTCGGGCCTGCCGCTCGGCATCACCTCGGCGCGCGCCGACGTCATGCAGTGGGTGCCCGGCTCGCACGCCTCCACGTTCGGCGGCAACCCCGTGTCGTCGGTGGCCGCGCTCGCCACGATCAAGCTGCTCAAGGAGCAGCTCATCGCCAACGCGGCGGCGGTCGGCGAGCACCTGCTCGCGGGCCTGCGCGAGCTGCAGCAGAAGCACCCGCTCATCGGCGACGTGCGCGGCAAGGGGCTGATGATTGGCGTCGAGCTCGTGAAGGACCGCCAGACCAAGGTCCGCGCCGTCGAGGAGCGCGACGCCATCGTCCAGGCCATGTTCCGCCGCGGCGTCCTCCTGCTGGGCGCCGGCAAGAACGCCCTGCGCTTCTCCCCGCCGCTCGTCCTCTCCAAGAGCCAGGCCGATACCGTGCTGAAGCTGCTGGACGAGGCGTTCGTGGAGGTGGAGGGGAAGAAGTAGGTCAGTGCCGATTGGCGATTGCCGATTGCCGATTGAAAAGCATTGGATCACGCGGACCGTAGTGGGGGCCGGCTTCAGCCGGCCCTCACCGTGTACGCAAGATCTTCAATCGCCAATCGGCATTCATCAATCGGCATTCATCAATCGGCAATGCTCTTGAGGCACCACCCCTTGCCGTGCAGCCAGCACGAGGCGTCCTTCTCGTGCGCGCAGCTGTAGATCGCCACCATCGACACGAAGCGCGCGTCGTAGCCCGTCTCGCGCCGGGTCACGAGCACGACGGCGCCCTTGCCGGGCGCGCCGGGGACCGGCGCGAAGGTGAGGGGCAGCAGCAGCCGTCCGCCGGGACCGAGCGCGTCGAGCCAGGTGTCGAGCGGGTGCGTGGCGCCGGCGTTGATGAACACCAAGTCGGCGGAACCGGCCGGCAGCTCTGAGGCGTCGCCCTCGAGGGCGGTGACGTGCGGCCACGGCGCCAGGTTCTCACGCGCGCGGGCGGCGAGCCCCGGGTCGACCTCGATGCCCGTCACGCGGCCCGCCGGCCCGACGACCTCGGCCACGATGGCCGTGTAGTAGCCGGGGCCGCTCCCCACGTGGACGACGCGCTCGCCGGGCGCGAGGGAGGCGGCCTGGATCCACGCGCCCAGGGTGCCGGGGTGCCCGTTGTTCAGCTGGCGCGCCGGATCGATCGACACGACCACGTTGTGGTACAGGTGCCGCGGCGCGGCGTCCGGCGTCGTCCGGTAGTTCGTCTGGCCGCTCCACGAGTCCATGCCCGCGTACGTCCACGGGCCGGGGCCCAGGAAGCGCTCGCGCGGCACGGTGGCGAACGCCTCGACGAGCGCGGGCGTGAGGTTGGCGGTGAAGCGCAGCTCCTCGGCGTAGAAGCGGCGCGCGAGTGCGAGCTCGGCGTCTGGCGTGGGCATCTCTCGCAATGGCAGTGTGATCTGAAGCTCTTCAATTGCCAATCGGCAATCGGCAATTGGCAATCGGCAATCCGCTTCACTCTCCCATGTGCACGACCTGCATCACCTCCTCGAGCGACGTCTCGCCGTCGAGCAGGAGCTGCGTGGCGTAGGCCTTGAGGTCGACCATGCCGTGCGCGACGGCGCACTCGTGGATCTCCTCGGTGAGGGTCTGCCGGGCGACCATCTTGCGCAGCTCGGCGTCGATCTTCATCACCTCGTAGATGCCCACGCGGCCGCGCACGCCGCGGCCGTTGCACTCGGGGCAGCCCTTGCCCTGGTAGAGCGTGGTGCCCTTCTCGAGGCCGAGGAACTCGCACGCCGACTCCTCGGCGGCGTACGGCTCCTTGCAGTGCGAGCAGAGCCGCCGCGCGAGCCGCTGCGCGACCACGCCCAGCGTGGAGGTCGAGATGAGGAACGGCTCGACGCCCATGTCCGTCAGCCGGACGAACGCGGCCGCCGCGCTGTTGGTGTGCAGGGTCGTGAACACGAGGTGGCCGGTGAGCGCCGCCTCGACGGCCGTCCGCGCCGTTTCCTTGTCGCGCGTCTCGCCCACCAGCAGCACGTCCGGGTCCTGCCGCAGGAAGGCGCGCAGCACGCTCGCGAAGTCGAGCCCGATGTCCGAGTTCACCTGGATCTGCGTCACGCCCGGCAGGTCGTACTCGATGGGGTCCTCGGCGGTGGAGATGTTGATGTCGGGCGCGTTGATCTCGGCGAGCGCCGAGTAGAGCGTCGTCGTCTTGCCGGAGCCGGTCGGGCCCGTCACGTAGACGATGCCGTGCGGCTCGGCGATGAGGGCCCTGAGGAGCGCGAGCGTGGGCGCGTGGCCGATGAGCGCGTCGAGCCCGAGGCGCGTGTTCGACCGGTCCAGGATGCGCAGGCAGATCTTCTCGCCCCACTTGCCCGGCACCGTGGACACGCGAAAGTCGATCGGGCGCCCCTCCATCGACACGCTGATCCGGCCGTCCTGCGGCATCCGCTTCTCGGCGATGTCCAGCTTGCTCAGGATCTTCATGCGCGAGACCAGGCCGAGCTGCACC
The DNA here is from genome assembly GCA_963812185.1 of uncultured Acidobacteriota bacterium. Classification (GTDB taxonomy): domain Bacteria; phylum Acidobacteriota; class Vicinamibacteria; order Vicinamibacterales; family JAHECP01; genus JAHECP01. Next base: position 1,076,827 of record CAWEUE010000003.1, on the reverse strand, counting down.
TTCTTGGGCAGCTTCTGCACCACCTGCAGCGCGCCGTCGACGCGGAAGCGCACCGTCACTTCCTGCTCCATCGGCTCGACGTGGATGTCGCTCGCGCCCTGCTGGATGGCGAGGCCCAGGATCGAGTTGGCCAGCCGCACGATCGGCGCTTCGGACGAGGCGGTCATGAGGTCCATCGCCGAGCCCGCCCCCATGTCGGTCTCGTCCACCATCTGCAGCTCGCGGACGAGCTCCGACTGCAGCAGGTCGATCGTCTCCGCGTAGGACGGCGCCGCCGCGCCCGCGGCCGCCGCGACCGAGGCGGGCTGCGGCCGGCGCGGCGGGGGCGCGTCGGGCTTCTCGAGCAGTGGCTGGACCGTGCCCGCCAGGTACTTGCGGAAGTCCTCCTCCGCGATGGCCACCGGCTCGATCACGATGCCCTTCAGCACCCGCCGCACGTCGTCGAAGGCCAGCACGTTCGACGGGTTCGTCATGGCGAGCGTGAGGCGGTTGTTGGCGAAGGCGACCGGCACCACCTGGTGCTGGGTCATCGTGGCGAGCGGCAGGAGCTTCAGCACCCGCGGGTCCACCTGCGCCTTGGCGAGCGACAGGAATTCGATCCCCACCCGGTGGTTGGCGCGCTCGAGCCGGTCCGCCAGCGTCGAGGTCAGCGCCATCGCGATGCGCGGCCGGTGCGAGAGCAGGGCCTGCAGCTCGGCCTGCCCGAGCGAGGCGCACGTCGTGGTCTCGACGGCGACGACCGTGGCGCTGCGCGGCTTGTCGGTCAGGAGCGCCATCTCGCCGAACGCCTCGCCGGGCCCGAGATCGGTCAGCTGGAACTCGATGCCGCTCACCGGATCGCGCTTGCGCACGGCCACCCGGCCCTCGAGCACGACGAACATGGCGTCGCCCGGGCTGCCCTCGCGGACGATGACCGCCTGGGGCGGGAACTCGAGGCGTCGCAGCCGCGTCTCGACCTGACCGCACTCCGCGGCGGACAGCGAGCTGAACAGCGGCACGCCCTGCAGAAAATGCTCCATTGAGGGCCGATTATGCTCCGGAGGAGCGTGCCATGTCCACGGACGGAGCGGCGGAATCCGGCCGGTAGGGGCGACTCGCCGCGTCGCCCTCTCCGCGGGCCCGGCCCGGTTCTTGAACCCGTCATCCCGCATGACCGACGACCATCGCCAGAACCTCGGAAAAGCGGGGGAGGACCTCGCCTGCCGCGAGCTCGCGCGTCGCGGCTACGCCATTCTTGCCAGGCGGTACCGTACCCGCCTGGGAGAAATCGACATCGTGGCCGACGACCACGGAACGCTGGTGTTCGTGGAGGTGAAGACGCGGGCCGGCGAGCGCTGCGGCAGCCCGGCCGAGGCCGTCACCGGGTGGAAGCAGCGGCGGCTGGCGCGGATGGCGGCCGACTACCTCGCGCGCCAGGGCGTCGCGGATCGCGCGTGCCGCTTCGACGTGGTGGCCGTGGCGATCGGGTCGGGCCGCCCCGTGGTGAGCGTGTTTCCTCACGCTTTCGTGCTGCAGTGAGGCTGAGTGTGTACCATCCTGACACGCCCGGCATTTCACATATGAAACATCAAGAACTTTCATGGTACATGCCTCTGGGACTTATGGAATGTTGGGCGTCTGGTTGCTAGAATTGCTCCGCGCGGCTCCCGTGCGGGTTTCTGTCGGGAGCCGCAGGCGTCTGGCTCTCCATGCCTCCCACCGACTCCTCCTCTTCGAGCTCGAGCGACGATCAGCCCCCGAACGGCGATCAGCTGAACGGGTGGAAGGAGATCGCGGCGCACCTCGGCAAGAGCGTGCGGGCGGCGCAGCGATGGGAGCGCGAGATCGGCCTGCCCGTGCATCGCATCAAGACGGTGGCCGGCCAGACGGTGTTCGCGAGCCGGCGCGAGATTGACGAGTGGCGCCGGACGGTCGAGATGCCGCGCGACGATGGGCCGGCCGTGGAGGCGCCGGCGGCCGATCGGCGGACGCCGCCGCCGTCGCGCGCCTGGTGGACGATCGTCGTGGTCATGGGCCTCGTCGCCGCGGCCGTGGTCGTCGGGGTCGTGCTGCACCGGGCCATGTTCCCGCCCGAGCGTCCCGTGCGCTTCCAGCTGATCGGCCAGGATCTCGAGGCGCGCGCCGGCAGCGGCCGTCTCGTGTGGACCCACCACTTCCCGCCGGACGTCGGCCCGCTGTCGACCGCGTACCGCCGGCCGGAGCTTCGCGCCGTGCAGGCGGCCGACCTCGACGGTGACGGCCGGCAGGAGGTCGTGGCGCTCGTCCAGAAGGGCGCCGCGTCGAACCGGACGCCCGGCATCGAGACCATCGACGTGTTCTCGGAGAGCGGCCGCCTGCGCTGGAGCTACGTGCCGTCGGCGGCGTGGACCTTCAAGGGGCGCCGCTTCGGCGGCCCGTGGGTGATCCTGGATCTCCTGATTGCCGGGCCGCCGGGGGCGTCGAACATCTGGGTGGCTTACGGCCACAACACGCGGTGGCCCGCGTTCGTGGTGCGGATAGACGCCAGCGGGCAGGCGTCGGTGCGGTTCGTCCAGTCCGGGCTCATCGACGGCCTCGGCTACTGGACGCACGACGGGCGCGGCTACGTGCTCACGGCCGGCGTGAACGACGAGTACGCCAGCGCGGCGGTGGCGGTGCTGGACGCGGACGGCGCGCCGGCCGTCTCGCCGCAGGAGCCGGGCTCCGCGTACCGCTGCGACGACTGTCCCGCGGGCGCGCCGCTGAAGTACCTGCTGCTGCCGCGCACCGAGCTGAGCAAGCTGTCGTCCGAGCCGTACAACGCGGCGGTGGCGATCGGGGCGAACGTGGCGTCGCTGCAGGTCACGACGAGCGAGTGGAGCACGCGTGAGGCCGCGGCGGTGTACCGCCTCTCGCCGGCGTTCGACCCCGTCTCGGTGGATTTCACGGACGGCTACTGGCGGGTGCACCGCGAGCTCGAGGCGTCGGGCCGCCTCGACCACACCGCGGAGCGCTGTCCCGAGCGGACGACGCCGCAGGTGGTGCGGGAGTGGAGCGCGGGGGCGTGGCGGACCGTCGAGGTGCCGGTGCGGCTGGCGCTGGTGCCCGGGGGCGGGACCCGCTGAGGAGCTGGTGGGGCGGGCGGGCGCACAGGTCCAGCTTGCCTGGCGATTGGGGCCTGTGGTACTGTTTAAAACTCTGGAATCGCGGGGGTTGTCCCCGCGGGACCGGGTCGCGTGCGAGAGCGAGGGCGGGAATAACTCAGTGGTAGAGTGCGACCTTGCCAAGGTCGAAGTCGCGGGTTCGAATCCCGTTTCCCGCTCCATTCTTTTAGATCGTCGGGGGCCCCTGCACCCCAACTAGCGCGTTCGCGACGCGGGGGCCCCAAACGCCCCACGTCGCTCCGCGCTTCTGGGGGCATCGTCACGGGCGGGGGTTGCTAGGAACGCCAGCGCTCCTGGCTCACGTCGCGGCGCTCGCTCTTCGCAGCTCGCGCCGCTTGTTCGCTTCTGGGGGCATCGTCGGGGTCACGGGTTATTTGCCCCTTTGTCCTCTCGGCTCGCGCGTTCGGTAGTCGACCATATGCCGCAACTTCGCCGCAAGGCCGTGTGGAGCAGCAAGGCCCGGACGTCGTGTCGGGCCTGCATCTGTCGCGCGGGACAATAGGTCCCGAGGTCCCGTATCCACGGCGGGACCACGCCTGAGCCGAAGACACTCCCAAAGCTCAGCCGTCAGTTCTCAGGGGCGCCGTCGCCAAGTGGTAAGGCAGAGGTCTGCAAAACCTCCATCCCCGGTTCAAATCCGGGCGGCGCCTCCAACCTCTTCAACCGAAAACAATCGCGCCCGCGGCGACGGCGTTCACCGCCAGCGCCAGCCAGAGCCCGACAAGGGACATTCGGCGATGATAGCCAGGGTGCGGGTTGTACTTGAGGGCGAACATCGCCACGAAGAGACCCACGAGGGGGAAGAACGCCATCGGAGGGCTGAGGAGGGCCAGGAATCTCGACACGACGCCCTCTGGGCCGGGCTCGTCACAGAGCCAGACCGTGACGCCGATGAGAGCGCCCGTGAACGCCCAGCCGGCGAGCCACGTCGGCGTGATCGGTTCGGCGAACCGCACGGCCACGCAGGATCCCAAGCCGGACAACACTACCGCCCCGACGACCGGTGCGCTCCACGCGGGCAGGACGGTCTGGCGCCGCGCAGAAGGTTCTTGGGCCATGTGCGCCAATTCAGCCAGCCGCACCCCAGACCCCGGCCGCGAGCGTCAGGGCGCCTCGACGACCGCGAGCACCGGTGGCCGTATGTCAGCCGTCGTCACTCGGTATCGCCGCACCACGGCGCCCTCGGCGAGCGGGGGAGTGCCGGTCACCGTCAGCTCCAGAACGACGCCGGCGCCGGGGATCCAGGTCCGGTCGCTCTCGCCGCCCCGCCTGACGTGCATGCCTCCACGAACCGCTTCGGCGAGGACGATGTACGCCCACTCGCCGTCTCGAAGCGGGAGAGACGCTCCAACAGCGTCGGCGGCGTTCAGTTCGCAATCGAAGCGGCCGGGCGCCGGGTTCGCCGAGCCGTCCAGCACCCGCACGATGCGCGCCTGAGCCGAGTACGTCGTCGGCTCCCCCGCGTGCTTCAACACGACCGACCCCTTCATTCCGCCGTCCGGCACGAGCCGCAGAACGGCAGGGTGTCTCCACCGCCGCCACGCCGCCCGCAGCTTCCAGAGCCACATGCGAGAGAGACTAGCACGAGGCAGGACGGACTTGCCGAGGTCAACGACAAAGGGCATCGGGGCAGCGGATACGGCCACACCGGGAAACGGTGGCCGTCCGGCCATTCAATCTGGCGCCACATCGATGTAGCATCGATGGGTCCAGGATGGGCGCGTTCGTGCGTTGGCGCGGTGGCCATCGCCGCAAGACCGTGACGAAGAAGGCGTCGCCCGACGCGGTCGGGAGGTGTGAACATGAGTCGAGTGGGACATGTCGCGATCGGCAGCGCGGCCGTCGGCATCTGCGCGTGCGTGGCGCTGTCGTGCGCGACCAACCCGGTGACCGGGAAGAAGCAGCTGGCCCTGATCAGCGAATCGCAGGAGATCGCGATGGGCCGCGAAGCCGACAAGGAGATCGCCTCGTCCTACGGGCTGTACCCCGACGCCGCGCTGCAGCAGTACGTCCAGGACATCGGCGCGTCGATCGCCTCGCGCACGGAGCGGCCGAACCTGCCCTGGACGTTCCGGGTGGTGGACGATGCGGCGGTCAACGCCTTCGCGCTTCCCGGCGGGTTCGTCTACGTGACACGCGGCATCCTCACGTACCTCAACTCGGAGGCGGAGCTGGCCGCGATTCTCGGGCACGAGATCGGCCACGTCACGGCGCGCCACTCCGTCACGCAGATCAGCCAGCAACAGCTCGCGCAGGTGGGCCTGGCCGCGGGGACGATCGTGTCGCCGACCGTGGCGCGGTTCGGGAACCTCGCCCAGACGGGTCTCGGGATGCTGTTCCTGAAGTTCAGCCGCTCGGACGAATCAGAGGCGGACCGGCTCGGGCTCAGGTACATGTTGAGCGGCGGCTACGACCCACGGAAGATGGTCGACGTCTTCCGGATGCTCGAGGGCGTCAGCGCGCAGGCGGGGGCAGCGGGGCGGCTGCCCCAGTGGCTCTCGAGCCACCCGGACCCTGAGAATCGGGAGGCATGGGCGTCCCAGGCGGTCGCCTCGTTGAACCGCGACCTCTCGGGGCTTGCCGTCAACCGCCCCGTGTACCTTCGGCGTGTGGACGGCATCGTGTTCGGCGACAACCCGCGGGAGGGCTTCTTCCAGGGCAACCTGTTCCGTCACCCCGATCTGGCCTTCCGCCTGCGGTTTCCCGACGGATGGCAGGGCAACAACGGGAAACAGACGGTGGCGGCGGTCAGCCCCGACAGGGACGCGGTGGTGGAGCTTCAACTCGCGCCCGGCTCGAGCGCGCGCGAGGCGGCGCAGGCGTTCCTTTCACAGGAGGGGATCCAGGCGGGCGACGAATGGCGCCGCCAGATCGGCGGGCTCCCCGCCGTCTCGACCACGTTCGAGGCGCAGAGCGACACGACGATCCTGCGCGGCCTCGTCGCCTGGGTCGAATACCGCGAGCGCGTGTTCCGGATCCTCGGCTATACGACCAGACAGCAGTGGCCCGCCTACGGGGACACGTTCGCGCAGTCCCTTGGCAGCTTCGCGGAGGAAACCGACCCGAACGTGCTGCACGTGCAGCCCAGACGCCTCGCCCTCGTCTCCGTGCCGCGTGCCTCGACGTTCGAGGTCCTCAACCGCGAGTATCCGTCCACGGTGGCTCCGGCGCTGGTCCGCCTGATCAACGACCTGCAGGGCGACGCGACCGTACCCGCGGGGGAGACGTTCAAGCGCGTGGTGGGGGGGCCGGACTGGTGACGGACCGGCGACGCGTGGCAGGAGGAGGAGGCATGGGCGCGACACGGAGACCATTGTTGCCATGAAGGAAGGGCTCACTTGAACAGGGGGTCGGGCAGCAGGGTCATCTTCTTCGTGGCGACGTCCTTGCCGTTGACCATCAGGGTGACCTTGTAGACGCCTGGGTCCACCTGCACGCCGCCGGAGTCGCCTCGGCCGCCACCCCCGCCGACGTCCGGGCCCCCGCGCTGGGGCGCGTGACGGTTGAGATTCCAGAAGAACTTCTGGAGCCCCTTCGTCCTGGTCGGCGTCACTTCCTGGAGCGTGGTGCCCTCCAGGTCAGCGATCGTGATCTTCACCGTGTCGGCGTCGGACTTCAGGTAGTAGTAGATGCTGGCGCCCACGGGCGGGTTGTCGACCTTGGCCATCTCGCCAAGTGTGTCGCCGCGCCGCTGGTACCGGTTCCACTTGACGGTGTCCTTCACGTCGAAGAGATACGCCTCCGCCTGGAAGACCTCGGGCGTGAACTCCTTGATGGGCCCGATGTCGGCCACGTAGATCCCGCGGCCGTAGGTGCCGATCGCCATCTCGCGGTCGCGCTTCTGGATCGCCAGGTCGCGGATGGTGACGCTCGGGGCGGACGTCGAGAAGGCCGACCAGGTCTTGCCCTGATCGATGGTCACGAAAATGCCGTAGTCGGTGCCCAGGTAGATCACGTCGGGGTTGTCGGGGTCCTCCTCGACGTCGAAAATCGGGTTCTGCATGCCGCCCGAAATGTCCGTCCACGTCTTCCCGAGGTCCTTCGTGACGTAGAGGAACGTCGTGTCCTCGTTGTGCGTGCGGTAGCCGCTGAACGCCACGTAGCAGGTGTTCTCGTCGAAGGCCGACGGCACCACGCGCTTCACCCACCGGTCGTACGGGATGAGGTCGCCCGTGATGCCGGCCTTCACCTTGCCGCCGGCGTCGTAGAACTGGCCGGTGATGTTCACCCACGTGGCGCCGTAGTCCGGCGACATCTGGACGTTGCCGTCATCGGTGCCGGCCCAGTAGAGTCCGGGCCTCTTCGCGGACTCGGCGAACGTGTAGACGGTGGCCCACTGCATGGTCGTCTTCCTCGAGAGGACGAGCTTCTCCTTGCTGGCCTTCGTGAGATCGGGGCTGATCTTGACGAAGGTGCCCTGTGCCCCGCGGCTCAGCGACCGCCACACGTACTGCGAGGCGATGTAGACGATGCCAGGGTTGTGGGGCGAGAGGACAATGGGAGCGTTCCACTCATAGCGCAGCGCCGGCTCACCGTCCGAGACCTGTTCCGGCGTCAGGCGCACGGCCATTGGGCTGGTCTCGCCCGTGTTCAGGTTCTGGCGGCTCGAGGCCCCGAACTGGCTCTCGAAGTAGATGTACTCAGGGTTCCACCAGTCGCGGACGACGACGAACCCATCGCCGGTGGGCAGGTAGAGCCAGTCCGAGCTGAAGACACCGTAGCTGTTGCGGTTCTGCGAAGGCCCCAGCCACGAGTGGTTGTCCTGTGTGCCGCCCATGACGTTGTAGGGCTGCTCGTTGTCCACCGAGATGTCGTAGAACTGCTGGGCATTGATGGTGGTCTTCTGGCTCCAGTGGCTGCCGCCGTCCCAGGTCTCCGACACGCCGCCGTCGGTGCCGAGCAGAATGTGGTTCGAGGCGAGCGCGTCGATCCACACCACGCGGTGGTCGAGGTGGGTCTTGCCGGGGCCAACCCACTCCGTCGTCTTGAACGTCCTGCCGCCGTCACGCGAGACCGTGGCGTTCGTGTCGCCGCAGATGAGCACCTGGTCGTTACTCTGATCGACCACGATGCGACCGTAGTAGCCGGCGTCGCTCTGGTTCACCTGCGCGCTGCCGCCGGTGAGCGCGTACTCGGTCATCCGCGTCCAGGTCTCGCCCTGGTCCTCGCTGCGGTAGATGACGCCCGAGCGCCTGGTCGTCTGAAGGTTCGTCAGGACGCCGGCGTAGAGGATCTCCAGCGCGTGGCGGTTCACGATCTGAGAGCGCGCTTTGGCCTCGGTCGAGTCGGCCGCGGCCGGTTCCTTCTTCATCAGCGCCTCGACGTTGGCGATGGCGTCCATCAGGTCCTCGTTCTTCGCATGGACCTTCCGCGCCGCCTGCTGGAGCTTCGCGACGTCGATCCCGGACTTCGTGAGGAACTCACGGTCCTCGATGACGCCGTTGAGCGCGGTCGCAAGTTCGGCTTCGGTGGCGGCCGTGACTGGCGTGAACGTCGGCGCCAGCTTTGCGATGTCGGGGGCGATCCGGTACGTCCTGAAGGCCGCGAAATTCGCGTCGGGTCCGAAGACCGGCGTGCCGCCGCCGCTTCCGCCGGCGCCGGGCACGCGGAAGTGGGCGACGCCCTCGCGCTCGAGGAAGCCGAGATTGACCTCCTCATCGATCCGCGCGTAGACGATCTTCGGGTTCTTCCGGAAGATGTCCAGGCCCGCCCGACCCATGGCCATCCCCTGCGGCAGACCGGCCGTCAGTCTCTTCCAGGTCTTGCCGCCGTCGACCGTCTTGTAGAGATCGTTCCCCATCTGGCGGTCGATGAAGGTCCAGGCCCGTCGGAAGGTCTTGTAGGCCGCGGCGATGATGATGTCGGAGTTGGCGGGATCGATCACGAAATCCCCCACGCCCCGGTCCTTCATGGCCGTGAAGATGTTCGTCCAGGTCTTGCCGCCGTCCGTGCTCTTGTAGAGGCCGCGTTCGCAGTCCATCTCGTTGTCGTAGAGCTTGCCCATCGCCGCCACGAACACGATGTCAGGGTTCGTGGCATCCACCTCGACTTTCGTGATGAAGTAGCTCCTGTCGAGGCCGATGTGCGCCCATGTCTTGCCGGCGTCGGTCGACTTCCAGACGCCGTTGCCGTGGGTGCTCGAGCGCGCGTGCACGGGTTCTCCGGTGCCCAGGTACAACACCTCCTGGTTGGAGGGGGCGATGGCCATCCAGCCCATGCTGCCCGTGCCGTACCTCTCGAAGACGTTCGCGAACGAGATGCCGCCGTCCTCGGTCTTCCACACGCCCCCGCTTGCGGTGAGGACGTAGTAGGTCCGGCTCTGGCCCCGCGGCACGGCGAATGCGGTGATGCGGCCCGAGAAGGTCGTCGGGCCGACCCATCGCCAGGCGAACTGGTTGAAGTCACTGGCCGTGACCGGGCTATCGCGCTTGGCTGACTCCTGGGCGTACATGGCCGCACCCAGCAACAGGAGCGCGGTGATCAGTGTGAAGACGTTCCGCCGACGGACTGATGTGTGCACCGCCCCTCCTTTGGCCTGCCGCTCGCGAGTCAACGGAACCTTCGCGATCGGGCGCCGTGGGCGCCCCCTCCGAGCGAGGCACAGCTCGCGAAGCCCGCCTACCGTTGCGGCATCACGCGCACCAGCACCACGTCGTGCGGCGGAACCGCAGCCGTGAACACGGTCTTGACCGGTCCGTGGTCCTGTTCCGTCCACAGATCGCGCACCGCCGGAGCCGCGGTCGCCGGCAGGCCCAGCTCCGTCCAGGCCAGGCTGATCTCGTGCGCCTCGAGGCCACGGTTCAACAACGCCACGGCCCAGTCACCGCCCTGCAGGGGCTTTGCCCACACTTCGTAGGCGCGGGACTCGGCGTCGACGTCTCGTCAGTGTGGACGGGTCGGGCTGGACGCCGGCGGCTCCCACAAATCCGTGCTCAAGTACTTCAGTCCAGAATCGCAGACAATGACGGCGATCGTCTTGCCCCCGAGGGATGTCTGCAGCAAGATGGAGAGCCGCCGCGACGTTGGCCCCGGATGAGAATCCGGCGAATATCCCTTCCTCACGCGCCAGGCGACGCGCCATGGCAACGGCTTCCGTATCTCGAATTCTCAAATACCCATCGATGTGCTCAGGCCGGAGCAGTGGCAGCGTCGGCATCGAATAGCCGCCGCCCTGGATGCGATGGTTGGGATACCGGACCGGCTCACCCGCGAGCGCGGCCGCGCCGTCCGGTTCCACCACAAAGCACTGTATCGAGGGGTTGTACTCCTTGAGGGCAGCCGCGCATCCCGCAAATGTGCCGCCGGTGCCGACAAAATCGCAGAACGCGTCGATGGACCCACCCGATTGCCTGATGAACTCCGGTCCGGTTCCGAGATAGTGGGCGCGAAAACTGCTCTTCAGTTGGAACTGGTCAGCGCGAAACGCGGCGCGTTCCGCAACGATGCGCCGCGTGGCGTCTTCAACAAGTGCCAGGTCCCCTCCGGAAACCTGCCCGGGCCTGGAGTCCGGTAACTGGTCGACGAGGACCACTTCCGCACCGAGCGCCGACATCATGCAGGCTCGTTCGCGGGAGTTTCCCTTGGACATGACCGCCACGAACGGGTAGCCCCTGGTCGTGCAGACAATCGCCAGGCCGGTGCCCGTGTTTCCGCTTGTCAACTCGACCACCGTCTGGCCAGGTGTGAGTCTGCCGTCCGCTTCGGCGTCCTCGACGATCTGGCGTGCGATGCGGTCCTTCTTCGAAGAGCCAGGATTGAGATAGTCGAGTTTTGCGAGGATGCGCCCATCCACGCCCTTCCCGAGTCTGGACAACTCGACCACGGGCGTGTTGCCTATGCACTCGACCACCGATGGCATGGGGCTGACGTCGTGAGTCATGGATGGGATGTCGAGGGTCAGTGTGTCAGGATTCCACTGAAGACCCGGCCGAAGTTCTCACCCATGATGAGGTCGACCTCCGCCGGCTTGTATCCGCGTGTCGTCAATTCCTCTCCGATTCGTGAGAACGCGTCGTCTCCCGGCAAACCGCGGACGGGCATGATCCCGTCGAGCGGTATCGAGGCTTTGTCGATGTCGGTCCAATACGGAAGCAGATAGTCGGCGAAATCCGGCCCGAGGCCGGCGTGCTCGACTCCGCCAACCTTCACGATGTGGTCGATGTGATCGACGAGGTGCTCCAGATCGGGTGGGTTGACGAACGCGCTGCAGGCGTTGACTCCAACCACCCCTCCGGCGGCAGCCACGGCGCGGATCTGGTCGTCCGTCAGGTTCCTGAGGTGGTCGCAAAGGGCCCTGGTGTTGGAGTGGGAAGCGATGACCGGGGCCCGGGCGAACTTGATGACATCCCAGAAACTGGGGTCGTTGAGGTGGGAGACGTCGATGACGATGCCGAGGTTCTCCGCCTCCTCCAGGAAGGTCGCGCCCACATCGGTCAGCCCGCCCAGTTGGCCGCACTTTCGCGGGGAGAAGAAGGCGCCGTCGGCAAGGAACGTCCGAAGGGAATGCGTGAAACCCAGGACCCGGAGTCCGAGTTCGTAGAAGACGCGCAGAAGCAGGATGTCCGTGCCCAGCGGCTCGGCCCCCTCCATGCCCAGGATCAGGCCGATCTTCCCATCCGCCTTCGCCTGGAGGACGTCGGCGTAGGTCCGGCACAACACGCAACTCGGTGACTCGGCGATGTCCTGGTAGAGGGAGGCGACCAGGTCCAGCCCGCGGCGCAGTGCCAGTTCCTGGAGGAGCGGGGGCTCGGTGTAGATGGCCAGGACCCGGGTATCGATCCCGCCATTCCTCATCCCCGGCACCCAGTGTCGTTCGAGCACGGCCTTCTCGCCGAGCAGCCGTCGCGGGTGAATGTCATTGAGGATGTCCGAATGCGCATCGATTCTGATCGCCATGGTCCCCCTCGGTTCCATCATCTGTCCGTGTCGCCGACGCCGTGGACGTCGTCTTCGGCGCCGGCGCTACAGATTCCTGTTCCAGAACTCGAGCATCTTGTTGAAGAGGTTGATCCGCGCCGGGCGGTCGGAAATGGTGTGCTTGCGCATCGGGTAGATCATCATGTCGAAGTTCTTGCCCGCCGTGACCAGCTGATCGACAAACGCCCAGGTGTTCTGGATGCGGACATTGTCGTCATGGGTGCCGTGGACGATCATCAACCGGCCGTGCAGGTCTTTGGCGGACGCCAGGAGAGACACGGCCTCCCAGTCGTCCGGCCTGTCCTGCGGTCGCTTCATGGCGAACTCCGCCCACTTGGGCTCGTGAAACCGCTGGTCGGTTGCGGGGGCGACCGCGATGCCGGCCTTGAATTCCCGGGACCGGGTCATCGCCGCCAGTGTCATGCAGCCTCCGTAGCTCCAGCCCCAAATACCCACCCTGTCCGGATCGACGTAGGCCTGTGACTTCAGCCACTTGATCCCTGCCAGGAGGTCCTTGAGTTCGGTCGGCCCGATCATCTGATGGAGCACCGTGTTCTCGAGCGTCTTGCTCATCGCGGTCGCGCTTCGATTGTCCACGGTGAAGACCAGGTAGCCGTTGTCCAGCAGGACCTGATTGAAGAACGCCGCGTCGCTCCAGATGTCGAGGACGGCGGGCGCAGACGGTCCGCCATAGTGGTAGACGACCACCGGATACTTCTTCGTTGGGTCGAAATCCCTGGGCTTGAGAATCCGGGCCGGAAGCCGAAAGCCATCGTCAGCCGGAACCGTGAAGGTCTCCGGGTACTGGATGTCGAACGGCGCCAGAAGCTCGGGCTGTGGACCGCCGACGAGCTGTCGCGACGTGCCGTCGATCCGGCTGAGGAACAGGGCGGGCGGCGAGGAGACGGTGGAGTAGAGGTCGAAGAAGAACCGGGCGTCCGGGCTCGCCGTGGTGGAATGAAATCCGTCTTCCCGGGTGAGGCGCTCCATCCCGCTGCCGTCCAGTCGGATCTTGTAGAGATGGCGTTCCAGCGGCGACTTCTCCAGCGAAGTGAAGTAGAGCCACTGCCCAGGTTCATCGATGGCCACCACTGAGCGCCCGCTCCAATAGCTGGCCTGGAAGGGCGCCCGGACGGCCCAGTCGCCCGTGGTGATCTGATTCAGGAGCCGTCCATCCAGCGCGTAGAGATAGAGATGCTTGTGTCCGTCCCGCTCCGAACCCCAGATGAAACGCTTGCCGTCCTCCAGGAAATAGAGGTCATCGCTGCAGTTCACCCAGGCCTCGTCGGTCTCCTTCAGAACAGGCGTGCTCCGACCCGTCTCCCGGACGGCGATGGAGAGCTCCAGGACATCCTGGTCACGGTTGAGTGTCTGGACGCTCAGCCTCCGGCTGTCGGGGAGCCAGTCGACGCGCACGACGTACTCATCCGGCTTCCCCGTTCGGTCTACCCAGGTCGTCACGCCGGATCGCAGGTCGGCGATGCCGACCCGAGCCGTTTCGATCTTCTCGCCGGCGAGGGGATACCGCTGCGTGATGACCCGCGGATTGAAGGGCTGGATGTCGTAGTACAGGAACTCGCTCACCCCGGACAGATCGGTCTGGAGGTAGGCCAGGGCCTCGGAATCCGGCGACCACCAGAGTTGAACCGCGGCTCGGCTGAACACATCCTCGCCGTACATGAAGCTGAGCTCACCGTTGAGCCTCGTGTCGGACCCGTCCCGGGTGAGAGGCCGCTCCGTCTTCCCGGGGATGTCATAGACAAAGACATTGTGATCTCGGACATAGGCGATCAGCTCTTCATTCGGCGAGAACCGGGCTCCGATTTCCTCCGCCGGCGAATCCGTCACCCGGGTGAACCGGGCGGCAGCCGTGTCGAGGAGGTACACGTCCCCACCGAATGAGTAGAGGGCGTAGCGGCCGCTGGGAGAGAACGAGCCGGGCCACGGCAGAGACTTGGGAACGTCGGGTGTGTGCAGGACTCTCCGCAGATCCCGAAGGGCGGTGGCCGCAACGAAGAGGTCGGTCCGGTTCCCGGTCCGGGGGTCCAGGAGCTCGAAGGTCCGTTCTTCACCTGGTCTGCGGGCATCCAGGCAGAGGGCCGTACCGTTGTCCACCCACTGGCAGCGAGGAATCGCGACAGCGTCCTGTGCTTCGTCGCTGTAGATCCACTCCACGGTGAGCTTCCGCCTGTCCTGGGCCAACCCCAGGGACACGGCGGCCACGACGACAACGGCAACGGCCACGACGCAGGAGCGCGTGTCGAATCTCGGGCGGCTCATCGAATCAACCTCCTCGCCGGCTACTTCTTCTCTTCGGCGACCCGCGTGAACACGATCTCCTCGCCTGGGGGCTGCAAGGAGACGAAGAGGCTGACGATCGTTCCTTTGAGGCCGGTGGTAAATGCGACCGTTCCCCTCACCTTCACGCCCATCACGCTGTCGGTCAAATCGAAGACGTCATAGTGCCGATGGGAGAGTCGGCCCTTCACCATAGGGGTCGTCAGCGTCAGGCTGTCGCCCTCGTAGGCAACGGACACGTCGCCGAACGCGGGATGCTCGTAGGTGCCCGCGTATTCGGCGAGCGGATGTGATGGCCGCGTATCGAGCGTCCGGTTCTTCTCCGCTTCGGCCTGGGCCTTCTCTTCCGCAGCTTTGCCCCGGGCGACCCCGGCCTTGATCCGGCTGTCCCAATCGATTTCGTTGAGGCCGAGGAGACGATCGACGATGTTGTAGGAGACGATGCCCGGCACCGGGTTGATATTCAGATTGGTCAGGACGACGATCCCGGCCTTCTCTCGGGGCAGGAGGGTGAGCTGGGTGACAAATCCGTCGATTCCGCCGCCATGCCACACCAGGAGGTGCCCTCTGTACGGCTGGATCATCCAACCCATGCCGTAGCTCGCATTCAAGACCTCGTCATACCTGCTCGCTCCGGGCATGATCATCTGGGGAGAATGGAGCTGTGCCATCGACGCCTCGGAGACGATCCGCTTGTTGGACAGTTGTCCCTTGTCCAGATTCATGAGCAGCCACTGGGCCATGTCCAGAACGTTGGAGTGAATCGAGCCCGACGGCCCAACCGAGGTCGTGTCGCGGAACGGCATCCTCTCGATGTCGTCGTCGATCTGCATGTAGGGCCAGGAGAAGTCCCCCGTGGCCTGCGCCGAGGCGAGTGAGAGCGTGGTGCCCGTCATGCCGAGGGGATCGAGCAGTCTCCTCTGCGTGAACTCCTCCCAGCTCGATCCATCGACCTTGCCGACCAGGTATCCCACCACCGTGTACATGAGGTTCGAATACTGCCATGCCGAGCGGAGTTCCTTGCTCATGTCGAGATAGCGCAGGCGCCCCATCAGTTCCTGTCTGTTGAACTGCCCTCCCATCCACAACAGGTCGTGGCGAGGCAGCCCGGTGCGGTGGGAGAGCAGGTCCCTGAGCGTCGCGTGCTCGGAGGCGTACCCGTCCTGGAGTCTGAACTCGGGGAGGTAGGTCCTCACAGGCTCATCCCAGTTGACCTTGCCCTCGTCGACCAGGATGCCCACGCCGGCCGCGGTAAATGACTTGGTGCACGATGCGAGAGGAAAGAATCGTGCGCGGAGTGACCTTCAGCCCCTGTTCCACGTCCCGGACGCCGAAGCCCTCGGCGAAGATCACCGAGCCGTCCTTGACAATGGCCACGGCCATTCCGGGGACCTTCCATTCAGCCATTGTCTTGGTGATGAACGCGGAGAGTCCTTCAAGCGACGCATTCGGACCGGCCTGCGGAACGCCAGTGCCAACCTCGTTGAACTGGGCCGCAACCTCTGAGGGCAGAGCCGAGGCGACGGCCAGCGCCAGCAGCAGAACGCGTATGCTCGAAGCTCTCATGAGCCCACTCCTTTGGCCCCCCTTCGGGGAGCAGGGGCAGTATACCGGGGGCCGGTCAATGGACGTGCGGGCCTGCGGGCGCCACCACACACGACGGACGCTGTCGGTGCGCTCGCGGTCATCCACACGAGCCGGGGGGACGAATCTCACCGTGGGAAGCGGTGGATTCGTCCGTCGACGATGACGATCTCGGGGGTTCCCAGGACATCGAATGTCTCCAGGGGGTTGCCTCTGACGACCTGAATGTCGGCCAGTTTCCCGGCTTCAATCGTCCCGAGGTCGTCGGCTCGACCCAGGATGATGGCGCCGTTCTTGGTCGCCGCCACGATGGTGTCCATCGGGCTCACACCGAGCTCGACGAAGTACTTCATCTCCTCGAAATAGCAGTCCGGATAGCGCGTCATGAACTCGCCGGCGAAATCCGTCCCGATCCCCATCAAGATCTTGCGTTCCCGCGCCTTCCGGAAGAGCGTTTCGTGCATCGCCATGGACCAGTGCCGGTCCTCGATGAGCACTCGAGGCGTCAGGCCTGCCTTGTAGAGCGTGCGATAGACGGCCAGGGTCGGGACACTGTACACGCCCTTGCGCGCCATCAGATCGAGGACATCATCCTCCATCTCGTTGACGTGTTCGATGCCCTGGACACCGGCCTCAACCGCGATTCGGGTCATGGTCGTCGGGGTCGTGTCTGACTGCCCGCCGCCGTGGGCGGTGATCCGCATCCCGAGCGTCCTGGCTTCGTCGACGGCCGCCGTCGCCTCCTCGAGTGTGAACGTGGGAGAGATCTTGATGAGCCTGAATCCGGCCTTGTGCATCTGACGGACGGCCTTGCGCCACTCCCACGGCCCGTCGGCGGTCATCACGCCGCCTTGCCCGTCGCCATGCCCCCCCGTCGTCGTGATGAGGTTGCCGCAGGCGAAGAGCCGAAGCGAATCGATGAGACCCGCCGCCTGGGCTCGGACGAGCGCCTGCATCGCGTGAAGATTGGAGGCGAGATCCCTGACTGAGGTGACGCCGCTCTCGAGCATGACGTTCATCAGATGGAGCGCGCGCAGCGTTGTCGTGGCATCCGTGTCCGTGGAGGCCTGCCGCACGTTGTGCGGGTACGTGGTGTGGATGTGGGCATCGATGAAGCCCGGAAGGATGAACTTCCCGCGAACATCAATCCGCTCGGCCGCTGCTGGAACGTTGACGGTGGCCGACGGCCCGGCCGCGAGGATCTTCCGACCCTGGATCACGACGACCGCGTTGGAGACGGGAGCACCGCCATTTCCATCGATCAGGGTGCCACCCGTCAACGCGACGATCGGGGCCTCTTGCTTCCCCTGTGTGTCCTGAGCCGACGCCGCCGCCGCTCCGAGGCAGAGCGGGACGAACGCGACGACGAACACCGCGCGCAGGAGTCTCATCATAAAGTCCTTTCGAAGCGATGGGGTCAGGCTCTCCTAAGCGTCTTGAGGAACGCCGGGTCGATATCCACGCCCAGGCCCGGCTCTTCGGGAATGGTGACCATCCCCTCCCGAATCGTGATGCCGCCGATGACCGGGTCGGTTGAATGCCATGAATGCCACAAGTATCCATCCAGGTCGGCGTAGTGGATGTTCCTCCGGGCCCCGTGAACATGCGCCGCGGCCGTCAGGCCGATGCGGGATTCCAGCATGCAGCCCAGCATGCACCGGACATTGGCCGCGTCGGCAATGGTCGAAATCTGAAGGGCGTTGCTGATTCCGCCGGCTTTCATCAGCTTGATATTGAAGTAGTCGCAGGCATCCGCTGTGATGAGGCGGACGGCATCAGTTGGAAAGAAGAGGGCTTCGTCGGCCATGATCGGGATCGGGCTTGCTTCCCGAACCTGCCTCAGTCCGGAGATATCCGAACGGACCACCGGCTGTTCGCAATACTGAATCTTGAATCGTTCCATCTGCCGCAGGGCATGAATGGCCTGGGGGACGGAGTAGCCTTGGTTGGCGTCGAGCCGGATCGCATGGTCGTAGCCGATCGCCTCCCTGAGACTCTGCAGCATGGCCACATCCGTGTCCGGGTCATGACCGATCTTGACCTTCAGAGTCCTGAATCCCGCGGCGAGACGGGCTGTGGCTTTGGCCACCATCTTCTCGGGAGTGTCGAACCCCAGCGTGACATCCGTTTCAAATGTCTGCTTGTCGCCG
Organism: uncultured Acidobacteriota bacterium; assembly: GCA_963812185.1. GTDB lineage: Bacteria > Acidobacteriota > Vicinamibacteria > Vicinamibacterales > JAHECP01 > JAHECP01. The sequence goes on along the minus strand of CAWEUE010000003.1, from coordinate 1,058,757 downwards.
CCGAGAAGCCGGAAGACCGGCAGGCCGGCCACCTTCCCCAGGATGTCGTAGAGGGCCATATCGAAGGCGGCCGTGATGCCGGGGTTGGAGTGGGTGTACATCCCGAACAGCTGGTTCAGGCTCTCGATCGCCAGCGGGTCCTTCCCCTTGAACATCACTCTCAGATCCCGGGCGACGTCGATATTCGTCTGCTGGGTATCACCGGTGACCGGCTGGAAGGGACAGGATTCGCCGATGCCGATGATGCCCGAATCCGTCACAATCCGGATGAGGACGCCATTGGCGTCGGTGACCGTTCCGAGCGCGATCGTAAACGGTTCGATGAGCGCGATATCGAAGTAGTAGATCTCGACGTCTGTGATCTTCAGCGTCTTGGCCCCGGCCTTGGCCTGCTCCAATCCAGGGGACGCGAAACTCCAGCTTGCCGGCAGGGTGGAGGCCAGGGCGCCAACGCCGAGCACCTTGAAGAACTGTTTCCTGGAGAACGGTGCCATAGACCCTCCGTGACCGTCAGATGCGGCGGTGGGCCGCGCCGCCCGTATCTGCCTCGGGGCTCTTGATGGAGCCGACGGCCGGGGCATCACGGACGACGCGGCCTGAACCTGCCTGCGTCAGAATGTGAATCGGAATCCGAGCCGGAAAGCCCTCGGGTTCTGGATCTGAGTCATCTCCCCGAATACCAGTGCCGAGCTGCTGCTCCGCGCCTGGACGGCCACGGCCGAGTTGCCGTTCAGCACATTGAAACCGTCGGCGAAGAGGGCCACCGACGTCGCGCCCAGTCTGACCCGCTTTTCCAGCCTCAAGTCGAGGATGGTCTGAGCCGGAAGCTCGCGGGACCCCATGGGCTCAGCGTTGATGGCCGTCGAACCCTGCGACAACGGAACCCCCAGATCGGAGCTGACGACGGTTCGCGTATAGGTCTGGCCTGAGTAGGAACGGAGGTACCCGCTCACATTGATGTCCCAGGGTGCGGTCACCATGGCCTGCAGTCGGAACTGGTTCCGCCGCTGCAACTGCATATGGCCATAGGCGTCGACATGGGCGTTGGGATTGTTGTAGAGGGCCGAGCCCCCAAAGCCGGTGGACCAGGTGTTGCCGATGAGGCCCCGGGAGTCCTGCCAGGCATAGCTGCCCGTGACGGACCAGCCGCGGGAGTAGCGCTTGCTCAGGACCAGCTCGAAACCGTCGAAGTCGCGCTTCGCCCCGGGGGCGTTCACGAGATAGGGGCTGTTCGCGAGGATTGCCTTCTGACTCCAGAAGGTCTTCGTGCTGCCGTCAAAGGGGTCGACAAACGGTCTCTCGGCCCAATTGGTCCAGACGAGCTGACCGTCGTCCATCAGGCTGGCCATGTCGAGCTGGTTGGCGTTCACGTTCTCGGTGAGGTCTCGGTCCGCCTTTCGGGTGTAGCGGGCACCGAGGGACCAGTCGACGAACAGTTGGCGCTCCAGGGCGATCATCCACTCATCCGTATAGGGCGCCCTGAGGCCGGAGCCCTCGTATCCGACGGTGGCGTTGCCGGGGTAGGCTGCGGTGACGTAACCCCCGGGAACCAGTCCCCAGGCCGGCGTCAGCAGTTGGTAGTAGTTGAAGCTGCCATTGGGATTGGCCGCGCTGAAGTACTGCATCAGATTGGACTGGATGTAGCGGGCGTAGCCGGCCTTGGCCGTCGTCTTGCCGTCACCCGTCACGTCGTAGATGATGCCCAGCCGCGGAGCCAGCGCGGTCCGGCTGAACGCCGTCAGGGATTCTGGTACGCTCCGATCGAACGTGACTCCCAGGAAGGTCCGCGGCCCCTCCGTCTCGTTCTGGGCGGGAATGCGGCCGACCTGGTGGGTGAGGCGCAGTCCCAGATTGAACGTCAGCCGCTTGATCGGATTCCAGCTGTCCTGCACATACGCATGAAGGTTCGTCGTCGCCTGCGCTTGAGGCGGTATGTCGGCGACCAGGCCATAGTACGGCTGACCTCTATTGGTGTAGATCAGCGACATGCCGTTCCGGGGATCCGTGTTGGGTTCGTACACATGGTCCCAGTTGGTGATCTGCAGCTCGACGCCGGACTTGATTTGGTGGGAGCCGGCCAGTCCGTCGACGAAGTAGGCCACGTTCCCGTTGGCTTGGAATCGCGTCTCGAGATTGAGATCCCGGGTCCAGTATCCGCCCGAGTATCGGCCTGTTGTCAGTTCGTACAACAGGGCATCATTGTTCTTGGGTTCCAGGTTCTGATGGGTGCGAACGTATCCGACCTTGAAATCACCATAGAACTTTGGAGAGAACGTCCGCATCCACTGGAGATTGAAGAGGTGGGTCGGCGCCGCCCACTTGATCGTGGAGCTCTCGGTCCAGAACATGGTGGCGCTGTTGTTGTCCTGGCGCAGGTCCGTATAGATGTAGGAGGCAATGAACCGATCGGTCGCGCTGGGCTGGAACGTCAGCTTGGCGAAGGCACTCGGCCGACTCTCTTTGGCGGGCACCTGATTGGGCTGGTCGTAGGGGAAGCCGGCGATGTTCTTCGACCGCTGATTGAAGCTTCCGTTTGCGAAGAACCAGAGCGTGTCCTTTCTAAACGGTCCGCCCAGTGTGAACGTCGGTTCCCTGACGTACTGGTACCCGGCCTGCTTCCCTTCCAGTGGTGTTCCGGCGGTGTTGTTCGACTGGAGCGCGTCGCCAGTGTAGTAGTAGCTGACCGCACCGCTCAGCTGGTTCCCTCCCGAGCGGGTCACCACGTTGACGGCGGCGCCGATGGCATCGCCGAATTCGGCCGACATCCCTCCCGACTGGATCGAGATCTCCTGGATGATATCCATCCCGACCTCATACAGTTGGGTGCCCACCAACGGGTCGGTCACGTTCACGCCGTCGATGTTGAAGGAGTTGTCTCGGACGTTGCTCCCGTTGACCGAGGACATGAGGCCGCTGGCGTTGTTCGGTTCGGCCGTGGTGCCGGGCACCATGTTCAAGTAGGCATCGAGGTTTCGGGCAGCGGGCACCGAGGTCAGGACGCGCTGGTCCATCGTGGTCGAGTTCGAGTTCGATTGAAGGTCGATGGTCGGGGCCCGCCCCTCAACGACAACACTCTCCGAGAGGCCTTTCAACTCGAGGACCGCGTCGATGGTCGTCGTCCGTCCGACCTCGATCTGGATCGCCTTACGGATGAGCGTGGCCATGCCGTCCATCTCGAAGGTGACGTCATAGAGCCCAGGCGGGAGTGACAGGAAGCGATAGCTCCCGTTCTGTTCGGTGACCGCGAACATCTCGGATCGGACGATGGCCGGGGACGTGAGGGTGACCGTCGTGCCCGGCAGGGGCAACTTCTGGGCATCCGAGACCGTCCCCACGAGCGTGCCGGTCTGGTCGAGCTGGGCGGAGACCGACGTGGGCGAGACCGAGGCAACGGCCAGCGCGAGCAGAATACCGATGATCCGCGTTCTCATGAAGACACTCCTTTAATCGCAACTGCCCCATCCGGGGACGTGGGCAGCATGCCCTCGACAGCCCATGGACGGCCCGAACACAACGCGTGACGGCCTGGTCCGCGGACCGTTCCCGTGTGGTCCGTCAACTGGTCCGCTTCCAGAGCGGTAGCTTGATGCCCAGGCCCTGTTCGAGGGCGCGGTCGACGATTCTTCTGGCCACCATCATGTCTTCGACGGCCATCCCCACGTTGTTCGACACGATGAGCTCGTCGCGGCGCTCCCTTCCCTTCTTCATGCCGGCAGCCACCTCCCCGGTCTCACCGTAGATCTCGGGCAATCCCCAGGGGTAGACGCCGTAGGTCTCCAGCAGTGTGTGCTGTTCGATGCTGTCCACGAGGTACTTGTCGGCGCGTTTGTAGACCGCGTCCTCGTAGACCGAGTGGCAGTCCGAAAGCAGGAGGGTCTGGCCGGCGACAATCCACTCGTCCTTGACCGCCGGGTGCGGTTTGTGATGGATCGGGATGGCCGAGGCGATCACCTCGCAGTTCTTGGCCACCTCCTCGCAGGACCGGGCCTTGAGGATGCGTGCCGACACCTGCGGCTGGCATTCGGCGATGAGTCGATCCATCGCATCGTCGAGGATGTCGTAGACGTACATCTTCTTCAGCCCGGGCAGCACTCGCTCGACCATCTTGACGTGGGCGCGTCCCTGGATGCCGCAGCCGTACATCCCGAACGCGGTTGCATCCAGGTTGGCGAGATACTTGATGGCAACCAACGACACGGCGGGCGTCCGGACCTCCGTAATCCAGGTCGCGTCCATGATGGCGATGGGCAGACCCGATTCGTGGTCGTTGAAGATGATTTGGCAGTTGGTCGGCGTGATGCCTGGAAACCGCGTGACGTTGGTCGGGTAGTTGCTGCCCCACTTGATCCCGCAGGCGAACTCTTTCGGCAGGTAGGCCGGCATGGCGTGCATCAGCGAGTCGGGTTGCGGATGAATGCCGATCTTCGCCGGCATTTCCACCTCTCTCCTGCTGTAGGCAGCCACCGCCTTCTCTGTCAGTTGGATGATCTCGTCGACGGACAGTCCGGTGGCCTGGCAGTCCTCCATGCTCAGGTACAGCACCTCATGGCCGATGCACACGTGGCGGGTGAGCGATTTCCTATAGTCGACGCTGTTCATATCGCACCTCGTGTTCCCCCAGTGCCAACAATGAGTGAGACAACGTCCCCCTTGAGATCAGTGTCGGGGCGGGGGAGGAATCGACGATGCATCGCGTGGAGCCGCTACGGTGGGCTCAGACCCAAGTTGTCTCGCAGTCATTGACGCGGCCCGCCCCCTGTGCGGGAATGCACGGTGCTTCATCCCGCGGTCAGTTGACCGCAGCGGTGCCGACAAATGAACTGAAATGGGGTTGAAATATTTCTTGTGAGATGACCAAGGGGGCGAGTCCGGTGGCGGCGTCGAGCGCGGCGCTCTCGATCCCCGCGGGGCAGCCCCGCCACAGTTTGGCGCCGGACCGCGTCGACCTGTTCGGCCGGAATCAGCCGGGTCTGCGTCCGGCCCCGGGACCGTGTGGGTCCAGCTGAAATGGGGCCCATGGCGTGCGCCGCATCGACGATGACGCGTGGCCGCTGCCTCCGGACGTGACATGGTAGTAAAATCAGCCGGCGTGCCTACGAGCTACGCGTTCGGACCGTTCGTCGTCGACCCGTTGCGCCGCCTGGTGCTGTGCGACGGCGAGCGGGTACCGATGACGGCCAAGGTGTTCGACCTGCTGCTGCTCTTGCTGGACAACCGTGGGCAGGTGGTGCGAAAGGACGAGCTCTCGCGCCGCCTGTGGCCGAACACCCACGTCAGCGAGACGAGTCTGGCCGTCAACGTTTCGGCCCTTCGCAAGGCGCTGGGTGATTCCCGGGACGCCGGTACCTACATCGTGACGGTGACCGGGCACGGGTACCGATTCGCCGCGCCGGTGGCGACGGGCTCCGCGCCGGTCGACGGCGCCGATCGTGCGGGCCCCGAGACCGGTCTTCCGCGACCGAGAGCCGCCGGCCGACTCCCGATTCTCGCCGTCCTTCCATTCCGTTCCCTGTCGGCCGGGCGCCCCGACGAAGTGCTCGAGGTGGGGCTGGCTGACGCCATCATCACCCGGCTGAGCCGGCTGCCGCTGTTGACGGTTCGCCCGACCAGTTCCGTGCTGCGCTACGCGTCCTCTGAACCTGACATCGCCGGTGTCGGGGCCGAGCTGAAGGCCGACTACGTGCTGACGGGCGGCGTTCAGCGCGCCGGGGCCCGCGTCCGCGTGACCGCGCAGCTGATCCGGCTCCGCGACGGCGCGACCCTCTGGGCTCGAACCTGGGACCAGGCGGCCGGCGACGTCTTCCAGATTGAGGACCTGGTGTCTCAGCACGTGACCAGCGCCCTCCGACTCAAGCTCTCGGGAGCCGAGCGCGAGGCGCTCACGGCGCAGCACACACAGAATCCGAAGGCCTACGATCTGTATCTCAGGAGCCGTTTCTTCTGGAACAAGCGGACGGAGAAGGGGCTGTTGAAGGGCATCGAGTACGGTGAGGCCGCCGTGGCCGAGGACCCGGCATTCGCGCTCGCGCACGTCGCCGTGGCTGACTGTTACACGGCGCTGGCCTTCTTCGGAGGCATCCACCCCAGAATCGCCTATACACGGGCGGTCGTGCTGGCGGGCAAGGCGCTGATGCTGGACGGCTCGCTGGCCGACGCGCACACGTCGATGGGATACGCGAGCCTCGCGAGCTGGGACTGGACCTCGGCGGCAGCATGCTTCGCACGGGCGCTCGAACTCAATCCGCGCAACGCCAATGCTCGCAACTGGCACACGGTGTACCTGCTCTCACTCCGCCTTCTGGATGAGGCGGTCGAGGAAGCGACCCGCGCAAAGGAACTGGATCCGCTGTCGCTCGTCCTCAACGCCAACGTCGGATGGGTGCTGTTTCACGCGCGGCGCTACGAAGAGGCGCTGGAGCAGGCGGATCACGTGCTCGACATGGACCAGCACTTCGCGGTCGCACACTGGGTGGCCGGCCTGACATGCATGCAGTTGGGCCGGATGCCCCGCGCGCTCACCGAATTGGAGCGCGCCGTCGAGATGTCGGCGGAGAGTCCCTACGCCGTGTCCAGCCTGGCGTTCGCCCAGGCGCTGACCGGCTCTCGGCACGCAGCCAAGGCGGCGCTGGCCGGCCTGGTTCTCGCCGGCAGGCAGCGGTACATCTCGCCCCATCATCTCGCGCACATCCACGTGGCGCTGGGCGAAACAGACGCAGCCTTCCACTGGCTCGAGCGCGCGTTTCAGGACCGCAGCGACTACATGCCCCTTTTGGGGGTTGACCCCCTGCTGGACACTATCCGCGACGATCCGCGCTTCGCGGACGTGATCCGCCGCGTCGGAATTCCCGGTCTCTAAGAAACATCTCAATTCGATCTCAGTTCCTTCGGCACGCCATCTCGTGTTCTTGTGGCTCAGCACTCGAGCCGGCGGCGGGCGGGTACTTCAGCGTCGACCTCGCGGCGGTTCGCGTTCTCCAAGGAAGCCAATCTCGAGGTCGGGGAGGGGGCAACGTGATGGACCGCTCGCTTAGAGCGCCGGAGGTCAGGTGAGCGACTACCTCTACGTGATCCTCGCGTACCTGCTCGTGCTGACCGGGTACAACATCTACCGCTCGAGACGGATCAAGTCGCAGGAAGACTTCATGGTGGCCGGGCGCAGCCTGTCCCTCACCAAGATGGTCTTCACACTGGTGTGCACGTGGATCGGGTCGGGCACGTTCATCGCGGGCGCCGAGTATGCCTCCTACGCCGGCTGGAGCGCGTTGTGGCAGCCGGCAGGCGGGTTTCTGGGAATCGCCATCATCTACTTCGTGGCTGCCAAGATCCGGACCTTCGGCCAGTACACGGTCGGCGACATCCTCGACGTCCGGTACGGGCGATTTGCGAGGCTGTTCGGCGCGGTTGCCCTCGTCATCGCGTTCACGACGATGGTGGCGTATCAGTTTCGCGCCGGGGGGTACATCCTGAACGTCGCCACCGATGGCAGGGTGTCGGTTGAAACCGGCCAGGCTGTTGCCGCGGTGTTCGTCATCGGCTTCGTCACCATCGGCGGCATGGTAGCGGTGGCGCACACGGACCTGCCCAACGGCATCATCATCGTCACGGCATGCCTCCTGTCGGTCCCGTTCGTCATCTCGTGCGCCGGCGGATGGGACCACGCCGCCCAGGTGCTGCCGGCTTCGCGGTTCGAGGTGTTCCCGGGCGATTTCGGGCGGTACCCGCCCCTGAAGGCGCTCGCCTATTTTCTGTCGACGCTGCTCCTGCTGACGGGCGTGCAGTCGATGTACCAGAAGTTCTACGCGGCAAAGTCGCCCGCCGAGGCCAAGAGAGCCGTTGCGATCTGGATCGTCGGGACCATCGTGGTCGAGACTGTCGTGATCTGCATCGCCGTCTACGCGGCGGTGTACAACACCGAGCGTGCGCTCGGGTGGGACGGACGCGCGTTGGTGCTCAACGCAGCCCGGTACATGGTGCCGAGGGGTGTGGGCGTCCTGCTGCTGGGGGCCGCGTGCGCCGTTGTGCTCTCGGCGGGGATGAATTGCCTGCTCTCGGCGAGTTCCAGCATGGCGCGGGACATCTACCAGGGCACGATCAACCCGCGGGCCGACCCGGCGAAGATGGTCGCGCTGCAGAAGGTGTTCGTCGTCGTCATCGGGTTCGCCGCGTTTGCGATGATCTTCATCCCGACCTACTTCGGGCTGCCGGTCTCGGTGCTGCAGTACGCCTACTTTGCCTACACGATGTACGGGGTCGCCGTCACCCCGGCCTTGTTTGCCGCGCTGACCTGGAAGCGTGCCACAAGGCATGGCGGCGCCGCTTCCATCCTCGGCGGCGCCCTGACGACCCTGGTGTTCGAGTTCGTGATTCCGCGCATCGCGCCGGGCGTGATGCAGGCGGCCAACGGTCTGACCGGCCTGGAAGCCATCAACTCGACGTTCGGTGCAGATCCCTGGGGCATCCCGAGCGTCTACCCGTCGGCCGTCATCTCGATCGGCCTCCTCGTCGTCGTCAGTCTGATGACAGCGCCGCCGAAGCGCGAAACCCTGGCCCAGCTCTTTCCGTGACAAGGCGGTGGCGCCGGAAGGCTCGGAGACAGATCGCCGAGTATTCTCTGGCCAACGGGACCCGGCCGAGCATATTCTCGGCTGCGCTGGCGAGCCAGCGCTATCTGACCCACAGCTCTCGATAGGGGAGAACCATGGCCGTGCGCCGACCGCTGGAACCGGGACGGGAACTGCTCGAGTCGTTCGACCACGCGATGCGTGTGACGGAGTACCTGGTGCGCGTGCTGCCGCCGAAGCTGTGGCGCGCGCAGCCCCCGGACGGCGGGCGCACGATCGCGGCGAACGTGGCGCACATCCAGAGCGTCCGGCGCACGTTCGCCAAGATGGGCGGCGCGCGGCCGGCGCCGTCGTCGATCGACCGCCTGCGCGCGACGCCCGCCCAGGCGCGGCGCGCGCTCGGCGAGAGCCGCGAGGCGCTGAACGGGCTCTTCCGCGAGGCGATGGGGCAGGGGAAGGCGCGCGTCACGGGCATGCCGCGCCGCGCCGTGAACATGATGACCTACCTGGTCCAGCACGACGCCCATCATCGCGGTCAGATCTGCCGCGCCGCTCACGCGCTCGGACACCGGCTGCCAGGCGAAGCGGTGATGCGGATCTGGGGGTGGAAGAAGCTGACGGCGCCGCGAGCCACGGGCCGCGTGCGTCGACGCCCGCGATCCAGCTCATCAGTGCCGTCGTGACAATCGGCGCGCCGACGCGCGACAGGGTTCGACGCTCCGCGCCTCGAAGTCTCTCGATTCGCCTGCGTTGCGGCCGTCGACGCGGCTCTTCAGCGAAGGCAGCTCATCATTTTCTGTTCTGAGACGCGAGAAAACGACTCGTCCAGGGCAGAAAAGGGTGTTGCGCCCGTGCGTCGTGTCTTCTAGAATCGCGACATCCCAGGGAATTGCGGCGCCGGATCATCCTCGCTCGCGGCGGCCGCCATCGGCCGTCCGCTCGATTCCTCGACGAGATCGCCAGCTTCGCTCGACACCCGGTCCCATCGGCGGCGTTGCCCCAGTCCGACGGATGTGTCATCGGAGGCGTGACCACCGGACCGACGTCGTCAACGGTCGGCAACGCCCGCCAGCGGCGTTCGCCGGCCCATCTCACCTGTGATCAAGGAGGAGGTCAGCCGTGAGAAGAAGGGAGTTCATTCGAATCAGCGGCGCCGCGGGTCTCAGCGCGTACGTGTCCACCAAGCTCGGCTTCGTCCAGCGCCTGTTCGCGCAGGTACCGGGCGGCACGCTCGACCCGGCGTCCGTGCCGAAGTACCTGGCGGCGCTGGTCCGGCCGCCGGTCTTCCGGCGGGTCGGCAGGCTCAACAGGCGGGGGATGAAGAACGCCGACTACTACGAGATTGCCATGCGGCAGTTCCAGCAGCAGATCCTGCCTGCGGGAACGGCGCCGGCGACCACGGTCTGGAGCTACGGCCCCGCCGCGGCGAGGACCACCGACCTCGCGAACGGCTTCTCCTATCCGGCCTTCACGCTCGAGAACAAGTGGCGGAGGCCGGCCGTGGTCAAGTGGGTGAACGAGCTGGTCGACGGTCAGGGCGGCTACCTGCCGCACCTGTTGCCCGTCGATCAGACCCTGCACTGGGCGAACCCGGTCGGGCCGCGTGACCGCCACGGCACGGACCAGGCGCCCTACGCGGGGCCGGTGCCGATGGTGACCCACGTGCACGGGGCGCACACGCCCGAAGAGAGCGACGGGTATCCCGAGGCGTGGTACCTGCCCGATGCGAACAACATCCCCGGCTACATCCAGCACGCGACCGGTTCCTTCTACGACTACTTCAACAACCGGTACGGCGCCGGTTGGGGGCCGGGCTTCGCGACCTTCGCCTACCCGAACGACCAGCGGGCGACGACGCTCTGGTACCACGATCACACGCTGGGCATGACGCGCACGAACGTGTACGCCGGGCCGGCCGGCTTCTACCTGCTGCGCGGCGGCCCCGACGACAGCGTGCTCGACGGCCGCACCGGGATGCCGGCGGTCCTGCCCGGCCCGGCGCCGGGTCCCGGCCTGGACCCGTTCGGGACGTTCTACGAGATCCCGATCGTCATCCAGGACCGCTCGTTCAACGCGGACGGCTCGCTGTTCTACCCCGACACGCGCGCCTTCTTCGAGGGGCTGGAGCCGGGGCAGCTGATCATCCCGTTCACGCCCGATCCGGGATGCGACGGGCTGCCAAGCGACGTGGCCCCCATCTGGAACCCCGAGTTCTTCGGCAACGTGATGGTGGTCAACGGCCAGAGCTGGCCGGTCCTCGACGTGGAGCAGCGTCGGTATCGCTTCCGCCTGCTGAACGGCTGCGACTCGCGCTTCCTGATCCTGGACTTCGGCAACATCCCCGGGGTGGAAGTGTGGCAGATCGGCAGCGACGGGGGCTTCCTGCCCGCGCCGGTGAACGTCACGGCCGGCCAGTCGAACCGGCTGCTGATGGGGCCCGCCGAGCGCGCCGACCTCATCGTCGACTTCACCCACGCCGCGCAGGGCACGCACGTCCTGGGCAACGTCGCCCCGGACGAGCCGTTCGGGGGCGGCACGCCAGGTGTCGACTTCGACCCCGCGGACCCGAACACCACCGGCCAGGTCCTGGCGTTCCGGGTCGGTCCCGCGCTCGCGGCCGACTCGACGACACCTCCGATGTTCCTCCAGTTGCCGGCCATCACGCCCGTGACGCCGACCGGCGTGCGGCGTCTGTCCCTCAACGAGGAGGAGTCGAAGAACGTGTTCGCCAACGACGACGGCCTGGGTGGAGTGGTGCTCGACTGCGGCTCGTCCGAGCCGTTCGGGCCGACCGCCGCGCTGCTGGGGACGCTCGCGCCCGACGGCTCAGGGGTGCCGAAGCTGTGGATGGACCCGGTAACGGAGAACCCGGCCGAGGGCACGGCCGAGACGTGGGAGTTCCACAACTTCACGGCCGACGCGCACCCGATCCACGTCCACCTCGTCCAGTTCCAGGTCGTCGATCGGCAGCCGTTCGGCGGCGCGGCCCGGCCTCCCGAGGCGACGGAGTCCGGCTTCAAGGACACGGTCATCGCCTATCCCGGCGAGATCACCCGCGTGAAGATGCAGTTCGATCGCGCGGGGTTCTTCGTCTGGCACTGCCACATCCTCGAGCACGAGGACAACGAGATGATGCGACCCTATCACGTCGGTCCGGTTCCACCGGACGCGCCGGCCCAGTGAGGCGCTGGCCGCGTCGTGTCCTGCGGGAGGGCCGCCGCCGGCGGCTCTCCCGCGCCCGTTCAGCTGCTGACCGTCCGTCGAGCCGACGCCGCCGGAAACCCGACAGCGAAGCGTCCGCCGGCCGCCGCGCGTTCGTGTAGTATGGCGCGGAGGAGTCGGGGATGCGAGGCGAACGGATCGACCATCTGCGCGCGTTGCGCCGTCGCTTGTACGAGGGCGGCGGCGCGAAGCGGATCGAGAAGCAGCACGCCGCCGGCAAGCGGACCGCCCGCGAGCGGCTCGCGCTGCTCTTCGACCGCGAGACCTTCCAGGAAACCTACCTGTTCATGCGCCAGCGCTGCACCCACTTCGGGATGGAGCAGCAGGACCTGCCCGCCGACGGGGTCGTCACCGGCTTCGGGTCGGTGGACGGCCGGCCGGTCTACGCGGTGAGCCAGGACTTCACGGTGGCCGGCGGGTCGGTCGGCGAGGCCAACGCGAAGAAGGTCTGGGAGACGATGGACGCCGCGCTCCAGACCGGGGACCCGTTCGTCTTCATCAACGACGGCGGCGGCGCGCGCATCCAGGAAGGCGTCGACTCGCTGTCGGGCTACGGCGGCATCTTCTACCGCAACGTCCTGATGTCCGGCGTCGTCCCGCAGGTGAGCGTCATCGCGGGGCCGTGCGCGGGCGGCGCGGCCTACTCGCCGGCCCTGACCGACTTCATCATCCAGGTCCGCCACGAAGGCCAGCTCTACATCACGGGCCCGCGCGTGATCAAAGAGGTCACCGGCGAGGACGTGACCGCCGAGCAGCTCGGCGGCGTGGAGAGCCACGCCTACTACTCCGGCGTCGTGCACTTCATCGCGGAGGACGACGCCGACGCCCTGGCGATCACCAGGCGGCTGCTGTCGTTCCTGCCGAGCAACAACACCGACGAGCCCCCGTTCCGCCCGGAGCTGCGCGAGGAGGCGCTCGGCCCCGTCGACGCCCTCACCGCCATCGTGCCGGACGACCCGCGCGAGCCCTACGACATGCACGCGGTGATCGAGGGCGTCGTGGACGGCCACGACTTCCTGCGCGTGCAGGAGCAACTTCGCGACGAACCTGATCGTCGGCTTCGGCCGGCTGGGCGGGCGCAGCGTCGGCGTGGTCGCCAACAACCCGATGCACGGCGCCGGGGCCCTGGACATCGACGCCTCGGACAAGGCCGCGCGGTTCATCCGCTTCTGCAACGCGTTCAACATCCCGCTCGTGACCTTCGTCGACGTGCCGGGGTTCCTGCCCGGCGTCAAGCAGGAGTACGGCGGGATCATCCGGCACGGCGCGAAGATGATCTTCGCCTACTCGGCGTCCACGGTGCCGAAGCTGACCGTGGTCGTGCGCAAGGCGTACGGCGGCGCGTTCCTGGCCATGTGCTCCAAGGACATGGGCGCGGACCGCATCTGCGCCTGGCCGACCGCCGAGATCGCCGTGATGGGGGCGGAGGGCGCCGTCAACGTGCTCTACCGCGAGCAGATCGAGAAGGCGGCCGACCGCGACGCGGAGCGCGCGCGCCTGGTGAGCGAGTACCGGGAGGCCTTCGCCACCCCCTACGTCGCCGCGGGGCGGGGCTACCTCGACGACGTCATCGAGCCGGCCGACACGCGGGCCTACCTGATCGCCTCGCTGGACGTGCTGCGGGCCAAGCGCGAGCTGCGGCCCCAGAAGAAGCACGGTCTGATCCCCCTGTGAGGCCTCCGAGGCGAACCGATGCTGCGAAACGGCTTGGTGATGTCGGCGATCGGGCTGGCCATTGTCTTTCTGGTCCTGTTGCTGCTCGTGGCGGTCCTGACCGCCGTGCGGCGTCTCGACGTCCGCTGGCGCTCGAGCGAGCGCGAGGCGGAGGACGGCGCGGTCGACCTGCCGCCGTCGATCGACTCGCTGACGGTGGTGCTGATCGCGGCGGCGGTGGGCACCTACCTGCAGGGCCGCGCGCGGATCCGGCGGATCCGCCGGCTGCCGCTCCGCGCCGATCTGACGAGCACGCCGTGGTCGCAGCAGGGGCGCCTGGTGCTGCAGGGGTCGCACGTGGTCGGACCGCCGCGGTCCCGCTAGCCGTCGGCCGCGGAGCGCCGGGTCACTGGAGACGGGCATGAAGCTGAAGATCACGGTCCACGGCGTGGCGTACGAGGTCGAGGTCGAGGTCCTCGACGCGGAAGAGGGCTTCCCGACGGGGCCGCTGCCCGCCCTCGCGCTCTCCCGAGCCGGCGGGCCGCCCGGCGCCCCTGCCGGCGGCGTCCGCCGCGCCGGCGGCCGCCGCGGGCGCCGCGGTTCCGGGCGGCGCCGTCGCGTCGCCCATCGCCGGGACGGTGGTCGAGGTCAAGTGCCGCGCCGGCGACACGGTCAGCCAGGGCCAGATCCTGCTCGTGATCGAGGCGATGAAGATGAACACCTCGATTGCCGCGCCGGCCGCGGGACGCGTCAAGGCCGTCCGGGTCGCCGCCGGCGACGCGGTGCGCGAGAGCCAGGTGCTGGTCGAGTTCGAGTAGGGCGAGCATGGACCTGCTGTACGAGTTCCTGCAGGCCGGCGCGTTCGGGCAACGCCACGTGGGGCAACGCCCTCATGCTGGCGATCGGCGGCTTCTTCATCTGGCTGGCCATCGCCAAGGACTACGAGCCGCTGCTGCTCGTGCCGATCGGCTTCGGCATGCTGATCGGCAACATCCCGTTCCGCAGCGGGCTCAACATCGGCGTGTACGAGCCCGGCAGCGTGATGTCGATCCTCTACCAGGGCGTCCGGCAGGGGTACTACCCGCCGCTGATCTTCCTGGGCATCGGCGCGATGACCGACTTCTCGGCCATGCTGTCGCAGCCGCGCCTGATCCTGCTGGGCGCGGCCGCGCAGGGCGGGATCTACCTGACCTTCATCGGCTCGCTGCTGCTGGGCTTCGACGTGAAGCACGCCGCCGCCATCGGCATCATCGGCGGGGCGGACGGGCCCACGGCGATCTTCCTGTCCTCGAAGCTCGCGCCGGAGTACCTGGGCGCGATCGCGGTGGCCGCCTACTCCTACATGGCGCTGGTGCCGGTGATCCAGCCGCCCATCGTGCGCCTGCTGACCACGCGCCGGGAGCGCCTCATCCGCATGGCGCCGTCGCAGCCGGTCAGCCGCCGCATCCGCATGCTGTTCCCGGTCGTCGCGTTCCTGGTCACGGGGGCCGTCGCCCCGGGCTCGATCCCGCTGCTGGGGATGCTCTTCTTCGGGAACCTGCTGAAGGAATGCGGGGTGACCGAGCGCCTGGCGAAGACCGCGCGCACGGTCTTCATCGACATCGTGACGATCCTGCTGGGGCTGACCGTCGGGACGTCCACCGACGCGAGCCGCTTCCTGACGCCCGACTCGATCAAGATCTTCGCGCTGGGCGCGGCGTCGTTCGCCGTGGCGACCGCGTGCGGCGTGCTGTTCGCGAAGGCGATGAACCTGCTCAGCAAGAACCCGATCAACCCGATCATCGGCGCCGCCGGCGTGTCGGCCGTGCCCGACTCGGCCCGCGTCTGTCAGGTCCTCGGCGCGCAGGAGGACCCGGGCAACTTCCTGATCATGCACGCGATGGCGCCGAACGTGGCGGGCGTCATCGGATCCGCCGTTGCCGCCGGCGTCTTCCTCGCGACCTTGGGCTGAGCGGCGCTCAGTCCTCCCGCCGCGCCTTGAGCTCGGCAACCTGCGCCGCGAGCGACTCCACGCGGTCCGACAGCTGCTGGAGCTGATCGCGCGTCGGCATGCCCGCCTTCTCCAGCCGCGCGGCGAGCCGCTGCTCGAGCGCGCCGGCGCCCTTGCTCGCGCCCGCGCGCACCCGGCCGCCGAGGTCCTTGACGGCGTCACGCGTGCGCCTGACCGACGTGTCGGCGGCCTTGCCGACCCCGGCCGCGACCTTCTTGAACGCCTCGGGGCCCTGCGGCTCGATGGCCTCGCCCTGCTTCACGGCCTCGCGGAACACCCGCCCCACGCCGCCGGCCAGCGCGCCCGGAAAGCCCAGCGCGAACAGGTAGACCTGGCGCAGGCCGGAACTCATCTGCTCGGCGGTTTCGGTTGCGGCGTCCGCGGCCGCCTGTTCGGGTTGCGGGGCCGTGGTCTCGGTATCGGTCATGACTCGTGGTCTCCTTGTGAGGCGTCCGCGGCAGGGCGGGGACGCCCGCCGAGCGCCGCAATCTCCGTCTCCAGCTCGCCGAGCCGGCTCTCCAGCCGGCGCATCTCGTCGCGCGCCTGCTGCAGCGGCCCGACGCGGTCGAGCGCGATCTCGACGGCGTGGTTCCACGCGCGTTCGAGGTGATCGCGGCTCGTGGTCATCAGGCGGTCGCTCCAGCGGACGACGTCGTGCAGGAACTCGTTGGGGAGCGGCGCCTGTCCGTGCCGCTCCTCCTCGGCGATGATGCGCATCAGCGTCTGCGTCGTGAGGTCCTCGCCGCCCGGGTGCTCCTCGACGCGCAGCTCGGCGCCCTCACGCACCAGCCGGGCGAGGTCGGCCAGCGACACGTAGGCCTTGGCCTCGGTGTCGTAGAGCTTCCGGTTCTCGTAGCGCCGGATGAGACGGGCGGGCCGGGCGTCCGGCGGGGTCTCAGGTTCTTGACGCATTGCGTCATGAAGTATGACGCAATGCGTCATCGTCGTCAAGATCCCGCAGCTGTGGCATTTGTGCGCGTGAGTCTGGTACCCTTGGGGGTTCGTCCGCGGCCGATCTGCGGCAGAAAGGCGTGCCAATGCGAGTCGTCGTGCTGGGAGGGGGGCGGGTGGGCGGCGCCATCGTGCGCGACCTCGCCCCGGAGTTCGATATTACCGTCGTCGACGCGTCCGAGGCGTCGCTCGCGCGGCTGGCCGGCGTGGCCGGCGTGACCGGCGTGCGCGCCAACCTGGCCGACCCGGCCGAAGTCCGCCGCGCGGTCGAGCCCGCCGACCTGGTCGTGGGCGCCGTGCCGGGCGACATGGGCCTGGCCACGGTCCGGGCCGTCCTCGAGGCGGGCCGCAACATCGTCGACATCTCGTTCTTCCCCGAAGACCCGTTCCTGCTGGACGACCTGGCGCGGCGCGCCGGGCGCGTCGCGGTCGTGGACTGCGGCGTGGCGCCGGGCTGCGACAACATCATCCTCGGCTACCTGGAGACCCAGCTCGACGCCGTCGACGCGTTCACCTGCTACGTGGGGGGACTGCCCGCCGTGCGGACCCGGCCGTGGGAGTACAAGGCCGGCTTCTCGCCCATCGACGTGATCGCCGAGTACACGCGGCCGGCGCGCTACCGCCGCGGCGGCGAGGAGGTCATCATGCCCGCGCTCTCCGAGGCGGAGCTGATGGACTTCCCGGGCGTCGGCACGCTCGAGGCGTTCAACACCGACGGCCTGCGCTCGCTCCTGACGACGATGAAGGTGCCGAGCATGATCGAGAAGACGCTGCGCTACCCGGGCCACATCGACCGGATCCGGCTGCTGCGCGACGCGGGCTTCTTCTCGACCGAGCCGGTGGACGCGGGCGGGGTGCGCGTGCGGCCGCTCGACGTCGCGGCGCGCCTCCTCTTCCCGGCCTGGCAGTTCGCCGAGGGCGAGGAGGACCTCACGGTGCTGCGCGTGATCGTCGAAGGGCGGCGGGGCGGCGAGGCCGAGCGGCACACCTTCGATCTGCTGGATCGCTACGACCCGGCCACCGGCACGACCTCGATGGCGCGCACCACGGGCTACACGTGCACGGCGGGCGTGCGGATGGTGGCGGGCGGGCTCTTCGCCCGCAAGGGAATCTCGCCGCCCGAGCTGGTGGGGCGCGAGCCGGGGTGCTACGACTTCGTGATGGCGCACCTGGCCGCGCGCGGGATCGTCTTCGCGGAGACCGTTGAGCCAATCGGGGGCTGAGCCGGCTGCAAGGCTGTCCAATGAAGGCCAGCACTACGTACCCGTACGTAGTGCCGGGCTTGAGCCCGGCCTCAGCTGGCCACGAGGCTGTAGCAGAGCAGGCTGAAGACGGTCAGGGTGATCAGGACGTACATCCAGTCGCGCTCGCGCACGAACCCGATGACCGACAGCAGCACGCGCACGATGGGCGTGCTGATGAGCACGAGCAGGCCGAACTGGATGACGCCGCGGCCCGTGAACGTGCGGGCGGTGGCCCAGATGCTGGCCGGCGACCGCAGCTCGATCGGCTCGCCGCGGAACGTCCGGTAGTCGGGCAGGCTCAGCCCGTGCCGGGCGAGGTAGATCGCGGCGCCGACCACGACGATGGCGGCGGCGAGCAGCACGCCGCCGCGCAGCGCCATGGCCAGCGCGACGTCCAGATCGCGATCCGCGTAGCGGCCCTGCTTCACGCTAGAGCCTCCCCGTCACGCCGGTGTAGAGCATCTCCAGGCCCAGCACGACGATCACGCCGGCGAAGACGCGCCGCAGCCAGTTCGTGCGCGCGGCGCCGAGCACGCGGGCGCCGATGAGCGATCCTGTCAGCACTCCCAGCATCACCGGCATCGCCAGGCCCGGGTCGATGTACCCGCGCGACAGGTACACGCCCGCGCTCGCGGCCGCCGTGACGCCGATCATGAAGTTGCTCGTGGTCGTCGAGACCTTGAAGGGCAGGTTCATGGCGATGTCCATGGCCAGCACCTTCACCGCGCCCGCCCCGGTGCCCAGCATCCCGGACAGCACGCCGGCGCCGTACATCAGGCCGAAGCCGAGCGGCACGCGGCGCACGTGGTACGGGGCCGGCCCCTGGGGCGTGGGGTACGTCGAGTCGAGCTTCAGCCACGTCGCCAGCCGGTCGGGCGCGCCGGGGGCGGCGTCGAGGCGGGGCTTGATGGACTGGAACGCCGAGTAGAGCAGCACGCAGCCGAACACGACGGCGATGGCCGAGGGCGCGACGCGCGTGGCCAGCCACGCGCCCGACAGCGCGCCGAGCGTCGTCGCCACCTCCAGGAACATGCCGATGCGGATGTTCGAGAAGCCTTCCTTGAGGTAGGCGGAGGCCGCGCCCGACGAGGTGGCGATGACCGACACGATCGACGCGCCGATCGCGTAGCGGATGTCCACGCCGAGCAGCAGGACGAGCATCGGGACGATGACGACACCACCGCCGAGGCCCGTCAGGGCGCCGAGGAACCCGGCGAGCAGAGCTCCGAGGCCGGTGACGGTGGAGAACTCGAGGACGTTCATGGAGCGGCGGTCGCCGGGCCCGGGGCGATCTCAGCGGCTAGCCGCCTCCCACCTTCCGCGGCGTGCTCATGCGCTGGAAGCCGTGCGTGTTGGTCGCCGACCGCTTCCAGGGCTGGTGGGTCTGCGGCTTGGGCGGCCGCGTGTGCGGCGCCTCCTCCGCCGCGTCCTCGGCCGGCGGCGCCTCCTTGGCGGCCTTCTCGGCCGCCTTGGCGCGCGCGGCGCGCGCCTTGGCCTCGTCCTTCGCGAGGCAGCACTGCTTGTACTTCTTGCCCGAGCCGCAGGGGCACGGGTCGTTGCGTCCGATGTCGTGATGGTCGGTGTCGGTCACGATGTGTGCTCCACCCTCCACTTTACCCGCGCCGCGGCGTTCGCGCCAGAGGGACGCCGGCCCTACTGCCGGGCTGCATCCGGGACGTACGTCTGGATGAAGGCCGAGACGTCGGCGTTCCGCACCCGGATGAAGTAGTTCGTCCCCATCGTACACGCGCCGCCCACGCTGACGGCCGAGGTAATCCCCGCGATCGACCAGACGCCGCCCTGCGAGACGAGCAGCGGCCCGCCCGAGTCGCCCGAGCAGACGGCGCTCATGCTGGGGCTGTACTCGGTCCGGATGGTGGTCGCGTCGACCGACGCGACGGTGGTCGTGCCGGCCCGGGGCAGGATGGTGCCCGAGCCGGTCTGATCGCTGCCCCAGCCGGCGATGACGGCCAGCTCTCCCACGGCCGCGTCGCGGCTGAGCAGCAGCGGCACGGGCGTGCGCGGAAGGTCCTGGTCGAAGAGCACCACGCCGACGTCGTGCGTCGTGGGGTCATTCTCGTTGTAGCCCGGGTAGTACTGGAAGGACGCGGCCGGAAACTGCGTGCCGTCCGTGCCGAAGAACGCCTTCAGGGACGCCGTGTCGCCGGCCAGGCAGTGCGCGGCGGTGAGCACGGCGCGCGGCGCGATGATCGTGCCCGAGCAGGTCGCAATGGTCTGGCCGCTCGCGTCGGCCAGGTTGAGCTTGGCGACCGGCGACGCGTCGGCCGAGCAGGTCGTGCCGTTGACGATGCCCTGCGTGAGGCGCGCGGTGCCGCCGAGAACGCTGCAGACGCCGCCGGGGATCGACGGTGACGTGGGGCTGGTCGGCGCCGTGGGCGCCGAGGCGCCCGAGGAGCCGCCGCACGCGGCCACGGCCACGCTCGAGGCGAGCGCAACCGCGGCCACGGCGGGCCGGGCCGATCGAAAGCTCATGGGACCATTCTACCCCTGGCCCCCGAGGCGCTTCGCGAAGAGATGAACGGCACCGCCGTGTTGAAGCGCCAACACCGCGGGTGATAGAGTCGTGCGACTCCCCGCGGACACACGAGGAGGGGTGCTCCAGTGCTCCAGGGGAGCGCCTCGTTCATGCAGGAGGCGAGACGATGAGGCGGGCCGCGACGGTGCTTTGCCTGTTGACGATGCTGGCGCCGGCCGCGACGGGCGCCGCCGCCCCGCCGCTGCGCGTGGGCGTGGTGCCGTTCGACTTCGCGACGTCCGACGGCAATTCCTCCCGGGCGGCGGCGTCGCTCGCCAAGCTGCTCCGCGCGCAGATGATCATGGGACGGCAGTTGCAGCCGGTCGTCCTGGACGTGCCCGCGGGCGCGCGCCCGCCGCTCGTCCCCGACGCGCTCGTGGCTGCGGCCAGCGGCGCCGACGTGCAGGTGGTCGTGGCCGGAACGGTCCTCGAGGCCACGGTCAGCCACTCGAGCAACCGGCTCCGCCTGCCTCGGTCGGGCCTCGGCGGCAGCCTCACGCGCGTCAAGGCGAAGGTCGTGCTGCAGATCGAGCTGGACGACCCGGCCACGGGCCAGGCCTTCGACTCGTTCCTGGTGGAGGGGTCGAACACCGACGTGGGCCTCGGCGCCGACATCTACACCGTGCTCGGCAGCTTCGAGGCGGGCGACAACGGGTGGGAGAAATCGCCGATGGGGAAGGCCCTGCGCGAAGCCGCCCAGCGCGCGTCGCAGCAGGTGGCCCGCCGCGCCGGCCAGCGCGCCAGGGGGCGCTAACCGCCCCCCGGCGGCCGGCCTCGTCCCCACGCGCTAGCCGACCTTGCGCCGCGCCAGCGGGCGCGCGTACGCGTTCGGCGGGTTGTGCGCGTTGCCGGCGTGCAGCGCCTTCTCGTAGTAGCTCTTCGCCTGCGCGGCGTCACCGAGCTTCTCGTAGGTCTGCGCGATCAGGCAGAGGATGAACGGGTCGCGCTGGTTGGCCTGCTGGAGGTCGGCGAGCGCCGTCTTGTAGCCTCCGGTGTAGTAGGCCACGTAGCCCGTCAGGTACGGGAAGAACTGCACCTGCTCGGGGTTGGTGCCCTTGTCGAGCGCGGCCTTGGCCGCGGCGACATGGCGGGCCGCCTCGGCGGCGTTCCCGCGGCGCGCGGCAATCCGGGCCTGGGCGTGCTCCCAGCGGAACTCCCACAGATCGCGCCGCGCGGGCGTGATGTCGGGCTGCCGCAGGCCCTGCTCGTAGCCCGTCTTGTACCACTTCTCGGCCGCGTCGATGTCGCCCGACTCGAGGCAGACGCGCGCCAGTTCGTCGGCGACCTCGCCCACGTTGTAGAAGTCCTTCTCGTCCAGGAAGATCTGGTACGCCTGCTCGGCGTAGGGCGTCGCGCCCTTGCAGTCGTTTTCGAAGGCGTACGAAATCGCCAGATTGCGCAGCGCGCGCGTCTTGCTCTGCGTGCTGTCGGCCGCTTCGAGGGCCCTGGCGAGGTACCGCCGGGCCTCCACGTACTGGCCCATGAGATCGAGCACGACGCCCGTCTGGCTGTTCGCCTGATACGACTTGGGCGACGCGGCAACGGCCTGGCGGAAGAGCGCGAGCGCTTCGGTCTGGCTTCCCTCGCGCAGCTTCTGCTGGCCCTGCTTCAGGAGGTCGGCCGTCGGATCCTGGCCGGCCGGCGACTGGGCGGAGAGCGTGGCGGCGCCCGCCAGCGCGAGCGACACCACGACGTGGCAGAACGTGCGGGCGGTTGTGTGCATGCGCCGGATTATCGCACAGGTGATGGGCCGGCTAAAGCCGGCCCCCACGTACCGCGGCTGTCCCGTCCCACCGTCCGGCGACCGACACGACCGCGCGGGCCGGGTCGTAATAGCGCCGCGCGGCGCGCGCCAGATCCTCGCGCGTGAGCGCCAGCACGTCCTTCGCGAAGCTCTGCAGTACGTCCGTCCGGCCGGACGCGCCCATGTCCGCCAGGGCGGCCGACGCCGCCGACGCGCTCTCGAAGCGGAAGAGCAGGCGCCCCAGCACGTAGCCCTTGGCGTGGGTCAGCTCCGCGTCGGTCACGCCGCCGCTCACGAAGCCCTGGAGCGTCCGGACGATGCGGTCCACGGTCTCGGCCGCGTGCACGGCGTCGGTGGTGATGAGAATCGGTCCGGCGCCGCGCCCGGCGAGCACCTGCGCGTACACGGCGTAGGCCAGGCCCGTGTCCACGAGCGTCTCGCCGAGCCGGCCCGCGTAGCCCGTCTCACCCAGCAGGAAGTTGAGCGTCGCGAGCGCCGCGTAGTCGGGGCTGTTGCGCGCGATGCCCGGCAGCCCGACGCTGATGCTGGCCTGCGCCTTCTGCAGCGGGACGACGACGAGGCGCGGCGCGCCGCCGGCGGCCGCGGGCTTCGGGGCGGCGGCGCGGACGGCGGGCGCGGCGGGCGCCGGGCCCTCGGCGCGCCACGCGCCGAAGGCCTTCGCGAGCGCGTCCGCGGCGGCGGCCGCGTCCACCGGTCCCGCCACGGCGACGACGGTCCGGTCGGGGCGGTAGAACGCGCGATGGAACGCGGTCAGATCGTCCGGCGTCAGGCGCGCGAGCGACTCGGGCGTGCCCTCGCGCGGGCGGCCGTACCGCTCGCCGGGCGAGTAGAGGTGCTCGAAGACCGCCTGGTCGGCGCGCCAGCGGCTGTCGTCCTCGCGCGCGGCCGTCGAGGCGGCGAGGCCGCGCCGGGCGCGGTCGAGCGCCGTCAGGTCGAACACGGGCGCCGTCACGGCCGCGCCAAGCGCCCGCGCGACGGCGTCGAACGCGTCAGGCAGGCAGCTCGCCGCGATCTCGACGTCGTCGCGGTTCGCGAAGGGGCCGCGCGCGAACGCGCTCTCGTCCAGCCGCACCCTCGGGTCGTGGAGCGCCGCGGCGCGCTCGCCGCCGCCCTGGGTGAGGAGGCGCGCGGTCAGCAGCGCCGTCCCCTCGCGCCCGGGCGGGTCGTCAACCGAGCCGGCCTCGACACGCACCCTCACGCTCACCGCCTCGCCGGGCACGTGCAGCGCCAGCACGGTGACGCCGTTCTCGAGCCGCCGGACGACCGGCGCCGGCAGGTCGGGCACCGCGAGCCGCGGCGGCGGCAGGGGACGCGTGGACGTCCGCTTCGGCGCGGTGTCGGGCGGCGGCGGGGCCGGGGCCGGCGCGGCGGCGCCCGCGTCCGCGCGGTCCGGGATCAGCCAGCCAATCGTCCGTTGGTCCGGGCCGAGCCGATCGCGCGCGAACGCGCGGACCTCGTCCGCGGTCACGGCGTCGAGGCGCGCGGGCAGCTCCGCGAGCAGCCGGTACGACTGCATCTCCTCGTACACCGCCAGCAGGTCCGCGATCGAGCGGTTGCTGTCGGCGTCGAAGGCCATCGCGACCTTCACCTGCTGCACGGCGCGCGCGACCTCGGCCGCCGAGACGGCCTGCGCGGCGTCGCCGAGCGCCCGGTCGACAGCGGTTTCGATGGCGCTCCGGTCGGCGTCGGGCGGGGCGTCCACGGCGATGCCGTACACCGCGGGGTACTGGCTGAGCTCGATGGTGGTGCGCACCGAGGTGGCCAGGCCCGGGGCGACCAGCGCGCGGTAGAGCCGGCTGTCCCGCGCGGCGCCGCCGCTGCCGGGCGCCTTGCCGCCGGCGAGCACGCCGTCGAGCGCGAGGAGCGTGGCGAACGCCTCGTCGCTCGCCGCGGGCGAGTGCACGAGCACGTCCAGGTGCGCCACGCTCCCCGACGCGTGCATCGTCGCGCGGCGCGGGCCGTGCTGCTCGGGCTCGACCGTACGCAGCGCCGTCGATCGCCCGTCGCCCGGCATCCCGCCGAAGTACTTCCGCACGAGCGCGAGCGCCGCCGCCTCGTCGAAGCGGCCGACGATGGCCAGGATCGCGTTGTTGGGGGCGTAGTGCTCGCGGTAGAGGCGCTCGAGGTCCGGCGCGGTGACGCCCAGCAGGTCCGACATGCGGCCCATGATGGGCGACCCGTACGGGTGGGCGACGAGCGCGGCCCGCCGGAGCACGTGCTCGTCGAGGACGTAGGACGGCGAGTTGCGGTACTGCTGCTCCTCGGAGATGACGCCCGTGCGCTCGCGGTCCACCGCCGCCTCGCTGAACCGCACGTGGCGCATGCGCTGGCTCTCGAGGTAGATGAGCCACTCGAGATGCTCGTTCGGCACGGCGGAGGCGTAGACGGTCTGGTCGTAGGACGTGTAGCCGTTCCAGCGGCCGCCCCACCTCAGGATCTGGTTGGTCAGGTCCTGTTTGGCGATCTCGTCGGTGGCGCGGAACGCCATGTGCTCGAGGAAGTGCGCCCCGCCCGTGACGTTGGGGTGCTCGTTGCGGCTGCCGAAGCGGTAGAGCGCCTCCACCGAGACGACGGGCAGCGCGCCGCGCTGGAGCATGAGCACCGTGAGGCCGTTGTCGAGGACGACGCGGCGGGTGGCGTCGCTCCAGTGCGCGGGCCCGGCGGCGCGGGGCGGGACGGCCGAGAGAACGAGGATGCCGACGAGGGCGGCGGCGAACGCCGGCGCCCGCCGCAGGCGTCGATCAATACCCATCCGCATATCCTCCGCGGCGCGCGTCGGCCACCCCGGTGAGCGCGCCCGTCTTCGGGTCCCGGACGACCACCTGGATCGAGCCGAAGTGCCAGTTGTAGGGCGGCTGCGGCGACACGTCGATGCCGTAGGCCTTCAGCCCGTCGCGCACGCGAGCCGGAACGCGCGTCTCGACGCGGAAGGCCTGGCCGGGCAGGAAGCCGTCGAAGCGCGGCGCGTTCACTGCGTCCTCGATCGACAGGCCGTAGCCGAGGAAGTTGGCCAGCGTGATGGCGACGGCGCGGTTCGAGAGCCCCGGCGAGCCGAGCGCGACCCACGGCGCGCCGTCCTGCATGACGAACGTCGGCGGCAGCGGCGCGACGACCCGCCGGCCCTCGCCCACGTTCACGCCGGGGAAGGCGTTGCCCGAGTTGAGGCCGATCCCGTCGACGACCAGGCCGGTGCCGAACGTGGTGCCGTAGACCGTGTGCGTCACCGAGATCCAGTTGCCCTCGGCGTCGGCGATGACGAGGTGGTTCGTGTCGCTGTAGTTGGGGTCGTGCTCGGGGCCGGCGCCCGGGGGCGCCATCAGCGGCCCGCCCGTCGAGAGGTCCACCACCGGCCAGCTCGCGTCGAGCAGCTTCGCCTTGGTCGCCGCGTAGTCCTTCGACAGCAGCACGTCGATCGGCACGTGGTACGAGGCCGGGTCCGCGACGTAGTCGTTGACGTCCTGCTCGACGCTGCCGATCACGCGGCGCATCAGGGCGAGCGCCTTCGGCGACTCGGTGTAGTGGCCGTAGGCCTTCAGGTCGAAATGCTCCAGGACGTTCAGCGTCATCTCGATGAGCGGGCCGCCCGTGGCCGGCGGCGGCGAGCTGAGGATGACGTGGCCCTGGTAGGTGGACTGGAGCGGCTCGCGCCACTCCGCGCGGTAGGCGGCCATCTCCTCGAGCGTCACGCGGCCGCCGATGCCGCCGACGGCGTCCACGAAATGGCGCGCCCACTCGCCCCGGTAGAACCAGTCGGGGCCCTCGGCGGCGAGCCGCCGCAGGCTGGCCGCCATCCTCGGCCGCTTCCAGACCTCGCCCACGCGCGGGATGAAGCCGTCGGGCTTGAAGAAGGTCTCGCGGCCCGACGGGTAGACGCCCAGGCGCGTGAGCGCCGCGTCGGACATCTCGCCGAACAGGAACGAGTACATCGGGAAGCCCCGCTCGGCCACGCCGATGGCCGGCGTGAAATAGTCGGCCCACGTCATCGTCCCGAACCGGTCGGCGAGCGCCTTCAGGCCGGCGACCGTGCCGGGGATGCCGATGCGAAGCCCGGACGTCTCGGGCACGTTCGACGGGCCGGCGAGCGTCCGCCCAATCGGCGCGCCGTGCGTGTGCTCGAGCTCGGCGTCCAGGTAGTAGGTCTTGCGCGTTTTCGCGTCGTAGACGAGCGCGCCGAAGCCGCCGGCGGGCGTGGACATCTGCGGCTCGACCACGTGCTGGTAGAGCATCGCGGCGATCGCGGCGTCGACGGCGTTGCCGCCCTTGCGCAGCACGTCGAGCGCGGTCTTCGTCACGTCGGGGTGCGAGGTCGAGACCATGACGTGCGTGCCGTGCGCGACCGGCTTCACGCCCTGCTCGGGCTGCTGGGCGGACACCGCGGCGACGGCCGCGCCGGTGGCGGCCAGGACCGCGAGGATGCGACGGACGGCGGGGGGACGTGACATCGGGGGCCTCCTACTTCACGGGCGGCGGCACGCGGCGCTTCGTCGCCTGCTCGAACGCGTACGCCAGCTCGATGAGCTTCGGCTCGCTGCACGCCATGCCGGTGAAGCTCACGCCGAACGGCTCCGGCTTCGCGTCGAAGCCGGCGGGGAAGGGCGGGGTCGGCGCGTTCGGCACCATGCCGAGCGGCACGATCACCGTCGGATAGCCCGGCTTGGCGGCGATCGAGGCGCCGCGCGGGCCCGGGAAGAGCAGCGCGTCGAGGTGGTTCGCCTTCATGGCCGCGTCGATGCCGTTGGTGCCCGCGAGCTCGATGTCCTTGGCGCGGTCGGCGAGGTACCGCTGGCGGTCGGCCGTGACGTCCATCTCGTCGGAGATGTCGAGCTCCGACTGGCCGTACTTGATCGCGTTCTCCTGCGTGTGCGTGAGGTTGAAGATGCGCAGGTCGGTCAGCGTCTTCAGCGGCGCGGCCGCGCCCAGCGAGTCGAGCCACGTGTTGAAGTCGCGCTTCATCCCGTACTTGAGCACGACCGAGCAGTTGGCGTCACGGCCCTTGGCGCCGTTGACGCCCGCGCACATGCCCCACGACAGGAAGTTCTTCGCGGGGTCGGCCTCGAGCACGCTCGGGATGTCCGCCGGATCGACGATGACGGCGCCGTGCGCCTTCAGCACCGCGATCGCCTCGTCCATCAGCGCCGCCTCCTCCTTGCCGAGGCCGCCGATCTCGCGGTCGCGGCCGGGCGCCTTGGTGCGCGAGTAGAAGAACGCGCGCGGGATGCCGATGCGCGCGCCCTGCAGGCCGTCCAGCTTCAGGAAGGCCGTGTAGTCGCGGTTGGGCGGCGGCGTGCACGTCTTGGTGGCCGGGTCGTTCGGATCCGGAGACGGGCTCTCGAGCACGCCCAGCATGATCGCCGCGTCGGTGACGGTCCGCGCCATCGGGCCCGCGGTGTCCTGGTCCGCCGTGATGGGGATGACGCCGTAGCGGCTGATGCGGCCGACGGTCGGCTTGATCCCGACCAGCATGTTCTGGTTCGACGGGCTGAGGATCGACCCCGACGTCTCGCGTGCCGACGTTGGCCGCCCAGAAGCTGGCCGCCGTGCCGATGCCCGAGCTCGACCCGCCCGTGCCGAGCGCCGGCCGCCCGTCGTCGCGCCCCTGGCGCGGGTCGGGCCGCGGGTCGTAGGGGTTCATGCCGTAGCCGCCGAGCGCGCTGTAGTTGCCCGGCATCGGCGTCGGCCCGCCCGCCACCCAGTTGGCCAGCTCGGTCAGGACCGTCTTCGCGACGATGATCGCGCCCGCGTCCTCGAGGTTCTTCGCGAGCGTCGCCTCGTAGGGCGGGATGAGCCCGCGGAACGCCAGCGCGCCGCCCGTCGTCGGCATCTCGGTCGTCTGGATGTTGTCCTTGAGCGCGATGGGGATGCCGTGCAGCGGGCCGCGGACGTGGCCCTCGCGGCGCTCGCGGTCGCGCGCCTCGGCCTCCTCGATCGCGTGCGGGTTCACGGTCATCACCGCGTTGAGCGTCTTCTCGTAGGTGGCGATCCGCACGAGCGACTGCACGACCAGCTCCCGCGACGTGACGCGGCCCTGCTCCATGGCGGCGCGCATCTCTGGGATCGTCGCCTCGACGATGGAGAAGGGCGGCTGGGCCGCGGAAGCCTTCGGCGCCGCGCCCCGCCGCGGCGCCTGCGCGCCGAGCGTGACGGTGGCCGCGACGACAGGAATCACGAACCAGGCGAGACGTTTCACGGCAGGTCTCCTTGTATGTAGATTGGTGCCTTACTTTACACCAGGGGCGGGGCGGGGGTTCGGGGGTTCGGGGGGGCGCGGGTTCTCGTCAGGGGTGGGGCGCACAGCGGGGCAGAACGCCACGGCAATGTCCGGCGGACGGCGTGCGGCGGGCTGCGTGTACGGCGTGCGTCTGCGGCGACTTACGGGCGCCGGCCGCCGCGGGCGACGCGTGCGACGGCCGGGCACGCGACTTGCGTAGTCATCAGCTGAACCCGGCCACATCTTCCTGGAGACATCCGTTGGACCACGAACAGTCCCGCGAGGGGTGGAATCTGCCCCGACCCGCGCACCTGCCGCGCCCGACGTGGTGGCCCGCCGCGCTCGCGCTCGGCGTGACGCTCACCTTCTGGGGGCTCATCGCGTCGGTCTTCATCCTGGCCGTCGGGATCCTGGTGACCGCCGTGTCGCTCGCCGGCTGGATCCGCGAGATCCGCCTCGAGCACGCGCGTGCCGGCCGCGGCGTGCCGGCGGAGGCGGCGCGATGAGCGGCGATCCGGATCCCATCCGGCCCGGCGACGACGCGGCGTGCACGCGCCGCAGGTTCCTGTCCCGCCTCAGCCTCGGCCTGGGCGGTCTGGCCGCGGCCGTGGTCGCGCTGCCGGGCCTGGGCTTCGTCCTCGCCCCGCTCGTGCGCAAGGTGCCGCAGATCTGGCGGACGGTGGGCCGGGTCGAGGACTTCTCTGTCGGGCAGACCGTCAACGTCACCTTCAGGGACCCGTCGCCGCTGCCGTGGGCCGGCGTGACCGCGCAGACGGCGGCCTGGCTCCGCCGCGAGACGGACGACCGGTTCGTGGCCTTCTCGGTGAACTGCACGCACCTCGGCTGTCCGGTCCGGTGGCTGCCGAAGGCCGAGCTCTTCATGTGCCCCTGCCACGGCGGGGTCTACTACGACGACGGCCGCGTCGCGGCGGGACCGCCGCCGCACCCGCTGACCCGCTACGAGGTGCGGGTCCGCGGCCATCAGGTGCAGGTCCGCACCGGGACGCTGCCGATTGTCTGATCCGCGCATGCTGGGACGCTTCGCGACGACCGCCTGGCGCTGGCTCGACGATCGGCTGGGGCTGTCGTCGGCGGTAGCGCCCGTGCTCACGCACGCGGTGCCGCGCGACACGGGCTGGTGGTACGTGTTCGGCAGCGCGACGCTGCTGGCCTTCGGCCTCCAGGTCTTCAGCGGCGTCATCCTCGCCTTCTCCTACATACCGTCGGCGTCGCAGGCCTACGAGACGCTGCAGTTCATCAGCACCCAGACCCCGTTCGGCCACTTCATGCGGGGGCTCCACTACTACGGCGCGTCGGCGATGATCCTGCTCATCGGCCTGCACGCGGTGCGCGTGTTCCTGTTCGGCTCCTACAAGTACCCGCGGGAGATGAACTGGATCACCGGCGTGCTGCTGCTGGGCTTCACCCTGGGCATGGGGTTCACGGGCCAGCTGCTGCGCTGGGACCAGACCGCGGTGTGGTCCGTGGTGGTCGCGGCCGAACAGGCCGGCCGGGTCCCGGTCCTCGGGCCGTATCTCGCGCGGTTCCTGCTGGGCGGCGAGACGGTCGGGGGCGCGACGCTCAGCCGGTTCTTCGCCATCCACGTGTTCATCATTCCGGCGTTCCTCTTCGGCTTCATCGGGCTGCACGTCCTCCTCGTGCTGCGGCACGGCATCTCGGAGCCCCCGGCGGCGGGAGAGCCGGTCGACCCGGCCACCTACCGCGCCCGTTACGAGGAGCAGGTCCGCCGGCGCGGCGTGCCGTTCTGGCCCGACGCCGCCTGGCGCGACGTCGCGTTCGGCGCGCTGGTCGTCGTCGCCGTCGCGGGGCTCGCGTTCGCGGTGGGGCCGCCGCACCTCGGCAAGCCCCCCGACCCGAGCATCATCGCGGCCGATCCGCGCCCGGACTGGTACCTGCTCTGGTACTTCGCCGTGCTGGCGCTCCTGCCGCCGTACCTGGAGAACTACGTGATCGTGCTGGCGCCCGTGGCGGCGGGCGTCGTGCTGCTGGCGCTGCCGCTGCTCTTCGGCCGCGGCGAGCGCCACCCGTTCCGGCGGCCGTGGTCCATGGCCGTCGTCGTGATGGTCGTCGTGATGATCGGCTCGCTGTGGATCGAGGGCGCGCGATCGCCGTGGTCGCCCGACTTCACGGCGCCGGCCCTGCCCGCGTCGGTCGTCGGCGCGACGTCCGGGCCGGTGGCGGAGGGCGCGCGGCTCTTCCACGAGAAGGGCTGCGAGAACTGCCACACGGTGGACGGCTACGGCGGCCACCGCGGACCGGAGCTGAGCACGGTGGCCGACCGGCTGGGGTCGACCGAGATGATCATCCGCATCGCCAACGGCGGCGTGAACATGCCGGCGTTCGCCGGCATGTTGACGCCCGACGAGGTCGACCGGCTCGTCGCGTTCCTCCAGACGCGGCACCGGCCGGGCCCCGACTGGATCGGCGTGCGCTGAGACGCGGAGGACGACGAGGCTGATGCACGTCTGGCCCGTTCTGGAACCGGGATCGCCGCAGGCGGCGGCACTGTGGCACATGTTCGCCCTCACGCTGGCGGTCTGCGCCGTGATCTTCGCGCTGGTCGCCGGGCTGGTGGCCTACGTCGTCGTGCGCTTCCGCGAGCGGCGCAGCCCGGGGACGCCGCGGGCGTCGTTCGGGAACGAGCGGCTCGAGGTGGCCTGGACCGTCGCGTCCGTGCTGGTCGTGACCGGCCTGCTGGTGCTGACCGTCCACGCGATGCGCGCGGCCGACGAGCCGGCGCACCGGCCGCCGGATCTGGTCGTGGTCGGCCACCAGTGGTGGTGGGAGGTGCGCTATCCGGGCGCCGGCGTGGTCACGGCAAACGAGATTCACGTGCCGGTCGGCGTCAACCTGGTGGTGCGGCTCGAGTCGGCCGACGTCATCCACGACTTCTGGGTGCCGCGGCTCGCCCGGAAGGTGGACATGGTGCCCGGGCATCCCAACACGGTCTGGCTGCGGGCGGACCAGCCCGGCACCTACCAGGGCGAGTGCGCGGAGTACTGCGGCGCCGGGCACGCCTGGATGCGGTTCCTCGTCGTCGCGCAGACGAAGGCCGACTTCGACGGCTGGCTGGCGCGCCAGCGCGCGCCCGCGCCGGCGCCCACGACCGCCGCGGCGGCGCGGGGCCGGCACGTCTTCCAGTCGAAGATGTGCGCGAGCTGCCATGCGATCGCCGGCACGCCCGCGCGGGCGCGCGTCGGCCCCGACCTGACGCATTTCGCCAGCCGGCGGCAGCTGGCCGGTGGCGTCGCCGCGAACACGCCGGCCGCGCTCGCGCGGTGGCTGCGCCGGCCGTCGGCCATGAAGCCGGGCGTGCACATGCCCGCCCTGGGTCTCGGCCGGACCCAACTGTCCGACCTGGTCAGCTATCTCGAGACGCTGCAATGAACGGATCGACCTCGATTGCGGATGCGCCGGGCGCGTGGGAGTGGGACGCCGAGCCGCGCGGCCTGCTCGCGTGGGTCGCGACGGTGGACCACAAGCGGATCGGCGTCATGTACCTCGTGACAGCGCTCGTGTTCCTGCTCGTCGGCGGCGCCGAAGCGCTGCTCATGCGCGTGCAGCTCGCGGTGCCGCACAACGGGTTCCTCTCGCCGGACGTCTACGACCAGCTCTTCACGATGCACGGCACGACCATGATCTTCCTGGTCGTGATGCCGGCGCTCATCGGCTTCGCCAACTACCTGGTGCCGCTGATGATCGGCGCGCGCGACATGGCGTTCCCGCGGCTGAACGCCCTGAGCTACTGGCTGTTCCCGCTGGGCGGGCTGCTGCTGCATTTCAGCCTGCTCGCCGGCGGCGCGCCGCAGGTCGGCTGGTTCAGCTACGCGCCGCTCAGCGAGACGCCGTTCTCGCCCACGCTGGGCGTGGACTACTGGTCGCTCGCGCTCCTGGTGCTCGGCGTCGGGTCGGTGGCCGGCGCGATCAACCTGATCGCCACGATCCTGACGCTGCGGGCGCCGGGGCTCTCCCTCGTCCGCCTGCCGCTCTTCGTGTGGATGGTGCTCGTCAACTCCATCCTGATCGTCCTGGCCCTGCCGGCGCTCAACGCCGACCTGGTGATGCTGCTCATCGACCGGCGTCTGGGCGCGCACGTCTTCACGGCGGTCGGCGGGGGATCGCCGCTGCTCTGGCAGCACTACTTCTGGAGCTTCGGGCACCCGGAGGTCTACATCCTGATCCTGCCGGCCTTCGGCATGATCTCCGAGGTCATCCCCGTCTTCTCGCGCAAGCCGATCTTCGGCTACGGATTCGTGGCGGGCTCCACGGTCGCCATCGCGGCGCTCAGCCTCGGCGTCTGGGCGCACCACATGTTCGCCGTCGGCATGGGGCACACGGCCGACATGTTCTTCGCCGTCGGCAGCCTGGCGATCGCCGTGCCGACGGGCATCAAGATCTTCAACTGGATCGCGACGATGTGGGGCGGATCGATCCGGTTCACGACCGCCATGCTCTTCGCGACGGCGTTCCTCGTCCAGTTCGTGATCGGCGGCCTGAGCGGGGTGACCTTCGCGGCGTTCCCGATCGACTGGCAGGTGACCGACACCTACTACCTGGTGGCGCACCTCCATTACGTCATCTTCGGCGGGTCGCTCTTCGCGATGTTCGCCGGGCTCTACTACTGGTTCCCGAAGATCGCGGGCCGGCGGCTCGACGAGCGCTGGGGCCGGGCCCACTTCTGGCTCACCATCATCGGTTTCAACGCGGCGTTCTTCGTGCAGCACCTGCTCGGCCTCATGGGCATGCCGCGGCGCGTGTTCACCTACCCCGACCTGCCGGGATGGGGGGCGCTCAACCTGATCTCGACCGTCGGCGCCTTCATCCTCGGCGTCTCGGTGCTCGTGCTGGTCGCGAACGTCGCGATCAGCCTGCGCGCCGGACAACCGGCCGGCGACAACCCCTGGGACGCGTGGACGCTCGAGTGGGCGACGACGTCGCCGCCGCCCGCGCACAACTTCGCGCGCGTGCCGCCGGTGAACGGCCGCCGGCCGCTGTGGGACCTCGCCCATCCGGAGGCGACCGACGCGATGTGCGGCGGCGGCGCGCCGGCCGACGAGCCGTTCGCCTTCGAGAAGAGCCGCGTCGCGATGACGTCGTTCATCGTGTCGGAGGCGGTCTTCTTCGTGCTGCTCGTCATCGCCTACGTGTACCTGAACCGCGGATCGGCCGCCGCGGCGGCCGACGCCCGGCATCTCGACGCGTTCCGCACCGGCCTCTTCACCACATGCCTGTTCGCCAGCAGCGCCACGGTCTGGGCCGCCGAGCGGGCGGCCGCGCGCGGCGCCGCCGGCGCCGCGCGTCGATGGCTCGGCGCGACGCTGCTCCTCGGCGCGGCGTTCCTCCTGGGGCAGGGACGCGAGTACTGGGGCTCTGGCACGCGGGCGTCCGCGTGTCCACCAACCTCTTCGCGACGACGTTCTTCACGCTCACCGGCTTCCACGGCCTGCACGTGCTCGTCGGGCTGCTGGCCCTCGCCGTCGTCCTCGGCCTGGCGGTGCGGGGCGACCGGCGCCGCCCGCCGTTCGCGCTCGGCCCGGTCGCGATGTACTGGCACTTCGTGGACGCCGTCTGGCTGGTCGTCTTCTCGGTCGTCTACGTGAGGCCGCTGCTATGAACGTGATGCCGCTCTGGTCGGGATGGGGGCGGAGCCTGACGGTCCTCGCCCTGGCGTTCGCGGCGCTGGCCGCGTACCTGCGCGCCGCGCGCGGGCGGACGGTGGGGCAGACCGCCTGCTGGGTGGCGGGACTGGGCGTGATCGTGCTGGCGCTGATCTCGCCGATCCAGACGCTGGCCGACGGCTACCTGTACAGCGCGCACATGGTGCGCCACGTGCTGATGCTGCTCGTCGGGCCCGAGCTGCTGCTGCTCGGGCTGCCGCCGCGGCCGGCGCCGCGCGACGAGGCGCGGCGGGGTCGCCGGGGGCCGCTCGTCCTGTACTGGCTGGCGGCCGTCGGCGCGATGTGGGTGTGGCACGAGCCGTCGCTCTGCAGCCTGGCCGTGCGGACGCCGGCCCTCCAGGCCGCGCAGGCCGCCTCTCTCGTGGCGCTGGGGACGGTCTTCTGGTGGCCGGTCCTCGGGCCGCGGCCCGACGACCGTGTGCACCCGCTCGGCGGCGTCATCTACCTGGCATCGGCGTGCCTCGGGTGCACGATCCTCGGCATCCTGATCACGTTCGCGCCCGCCGGCGCGGCGTGCCCCGCCTACCTCCAGCCGGCCGACGCGCTCGGGCTGCTCCCGACGATCCGGCAGCAGTGGGGGCTGACGCCGGCCGCGGACCAGCAGCTCGGCGGGCTGATCATGTGGATCCCGGCGTGCGGCGTGTACCTGAGCGGGATCCTCGTCGTGCTCGCGCGCTACTACCGCGCGGCCGCCCGGACGGCGGCTGCGGTGTCATCGCGCGCGATGGCGTCGCGGTCGGCGCCCTGAGGGTGGCCCAGGTCTTCGACCTGGGCGCGGGGCACAGGTCAGAGCCCTGTGCCACCCGGATCTTCCATCATTCGATCCGAAGCGCCGCCAGCGGATCGACCGACGTGGCGCGGCGGGCGGGCAGCCACGCTGCGACGAAAGCCACGACGCCGAGCAGCACGACGACCGACGTCAGGGTGAGCGGGTCGGTCGGCGTCACGCCGAAGAGGAGGCCGGCGATCCACCGGGAGAGCACGAGCGCGCCCACGACGCCGATGGCGGCGCCGGCGGCCGTGGCCGCGAGCACGCGGCCCGTCACCAGGCGCAGGACGTGGGCGCGCTTGGCGCCGAGCGCCATGCGCACCCCGATCTCGTGCGTGCGCTCGGTGACGCCCTGGGCGACGATGCCCGCGAGGCCGACGGCGGCGAGCAGGAGCGCGGCACCGGCGAAGAGGACGAACAGGCGCGCCAGCAGCGCCTCGCGCGCGGTGGACCCGCGCCGGATCGCCTCCATCGTCTGCAGGCTCGACACCGGCAGCTCCGGGTCGAGGGCCGCGACGGCGCGGCGCAGCGCGGGCGCCAGGACGTCCGGGTCGCCGGCCGTGCGCACCACGACGGAGAAGGTGTCGGGCGGGAA
Source organism: uncultured Acidobacteriota bacterium (assembly GCA_963812185.1). Lineage (GTDB taxonomy): Bacteria > Acidobacteriota > Vicinamibacteria > Vicinamibacterales > JAHECP01 > JAHECP01. Next base: position 1,023,564 of record CAWEUE010000003.1, on the reverse strand, counting down.
CATCGCGGCCGGATAGTAGATCTGCAGCGGCGTTCCGGCCGCGAGGCCGTCGAACTTCACGTCCCCGACGATGCCGATCACCGTCGACCAGGGGCTGAGGCTCTCGGGCGTCTCGGGAAAGCCGATGCGCACCTGCCGGCCGAGGGCGCGCTCGCCCGGCCAGATCTGCCGCGCCAGCTTCTCGTTGATGAGCACGACCGGCCGCGGCTCGTGCGCCGCGAACGCGCGCCCCTCGACGAGGCGCATGCCGAGCGCGGCGACGAACCCGGGGCTGACGGGGTCGACGTTGGCCATCGGCATGTCCGCGCGCGGCGGCAGAGGGCGGTCCCGGGCCATGAAGATCGCCGTCCAGTCGGAGCCGTCGATCGGCAGCGACTCGGCGAGCGCGGCGGCGGTCACGCCGGGCAGCGCGCGCAGGCGCGGGAGGAGCTCGTCGGCGAACGCCTGGCGGCGGTCGGCCGGGTAACGGGAGTTGGGCAGCTGGACCTGGCCGGTCACGAGGCCCTCGACGTGGAAGCCCGGGTCCACGTGGAGCAGGCGCACCACCGTCTGGATCATCAGGCCCGCGCCGGCCAGCAGCACGACGGCCAGGGCCACCTCGGCCGACAGGAGCACGCGGCGCGTGCCGAGCCGGGCGGCGCCGCCCGAGCGCGGCGCGCGGACGAGCGCCGGGGCGGCCGCCTCGGCGCCGGCGTGCCACGCGGGAATCACGCCGAAGACCAGGCCCGACAGCAGGCAGGCGCCGGCGGCGAACGCCAGCGCCGCCAGGTCGAGGCCCACGTTCGAGAGACGGGGCACGTCGGCCGGCGCGCTGGCCACGAGCGCGCCGACGAGCCACCACGCCAGCACGACGCCGCCGGCCGTGCCGGCGGCCGCCAGCAGCAGGCTCTCGACGAGGGCCTGCCGCGCGAGGCGCCAGCGGCCGCCGCCCACGAGCGCGCGAATGGTCATCTCGTGGCGCCGGGCCGCGCCGCGCGCGACGAGCAGGTTGGCGACGTTCGCGCAGGCGAGCAGCAGGAGGCAGCCGACCGCGCCGAGGAGCGCCAGGAAGGCGGGCCGGACGTCGCCGACCACCTTGTCGAGCAGCGGGACGACGTCGGCGTCGACGCCGGCCGACGTCTTGGGGTTTTCCCGCGCGATTGTGGCGGCAACCGCCGACATCTCGGCCCGGGCCGTGCCGAGCGAGGCCGCCGGCGCGAGCCGCCCGATCGCATACAGCCCCATGTGGTTGATGCGGTCCCGAAAGGCGCCGGTGATCGTGGGGCCGAGGGGGACCAGCACGTCCGTGCGCCCCATGAACCAGAAGCGCGGAGCGAGCACGCCGACGATGGTGTACTCGCGGCCGTCGAGCCGCAGCGCGCGGCCGACGACGCCCGGGTCGGCGCCGAGGCGCGAGCGCCAGAGCGCGTCGCTCACGATCGCCACGAGGGCGGCGCCCGGCTGATTGTCGCGCCCGTCGAATGCCCGCCCGAGCGCCGGCTGGACGCCGAGCACGTCGAGCAGGTTCCCGCAGACAATACGGCCCACCAGGCGCTCGGGCTCGCCGGCGTCCGTGAGCGTGAACGCGGCGCGCCGGTAGCAGCTCAGATCGGCGATGGTCCGTTCGCGCTCGCGCCAGTCGAGGAAGTCCGGCCAGGCGACGCTCATGTGGGCGCCGGTCGTGGTGGTTTCCCCCATGTGCACGAGGCGGTCGGCGTGCGCGTAGGGCAGGGGCTGGAGGACGACCGCGTCGGTGACCGAGAACACCGCGGTTGCCGCGCCGATGCCGATCGCGAGCGTGACCGCCGCGGCGGCGGTGGTGCCGGGGGAGCGGCGCAGCCCGCGCGCGGTCTGGCGGAGATCGGCCATCAGGCCGCTGGCGAGCGCGGACGTCAGGCGTCTCCACGCCGGGCCCGGCGTCATGGCCGCCACGCGGCGCCAGGCGTAGCGGCCGGCGATGCCGGCGGCCTCGCGCCGGTACCAGCGCCGCGCGGCCCGGCGCGACGCGCGCGCCTCGCGATCGCGGAACTCCTCGTCGAGATCGCCGAGGATGCTGCGGCCGCCGTCATCGTCGGGCAGCAACCGCCGGGCCAGCGCCCGGGCGAGGCGCGGCGGCGCGCTCACGGCCGCTCCTTCAGCGTGTCCTCGATGCCGCGCCAGAGGCGCGTGAGCACGCGACGCGACGCGCGCAGCGCCGCCACGCCCGCGGCGGTCACGGCGTAGAGGCGGCGGGGCGCGCCGTCGCGCGCGGGGCCGCCGGGCGCGATCTTCCAGCGCAGCAGCCCTTTCTGCTCGAGCCGGTCGAGCGTGGTGTAGAGCGCGCCCCGCGACACGCGGCGGCCGGCGGTGGTCTCGAGCTCGCGGGCGATCCCGATGCCGGAGGCCTCGGCGCCGAGGCGGAGGACGGCGAGCAGGACGACGTGCTCGAACTCTCCGAGGGAGGAGGTCGGCGGCATAGAGTCTACATTGTAGACAGTGTCTGGATTGTAGTCAAACTGAAGCAGCACAGGTCAGCGACCTGTGCCGGCGGGAGGGATCGGAAGGGTGGCCCAGGTCTTCGACCTGGGCATCTCGATTCGTAGGGGCGACCTGCCAGGTCGCCCCTACGCGGGCATCCCGTCTCACGCGGCGGGCTCGAGCGTGCCCCGGTAGACGATCGTCTGGCCGGGCGGGATCGCGACCTTGAGGTCGAGGGGCTTGTAGCCCTTCGCCTCGATCTTCAGGTCGTAGGTGCCCGGCACCAGCCTGAGGCTCTGGTACCAGGAGTTGAAGTCGTCCACCGCGCCGGCATACGCGCCGTTCACGTAGACGACGGCGTTCTTCGGGTTCGGGCCCTTCACCTCGAGCCGGATGCCGCTCTGGGTGTCGTAGCCGTAGTAGCCGGGGCCGTTCCAGCCCCAGCCCCAGCCGGGGCCCAGGCCCCAGGCCGGGCCCCAGTACGAGCCGACGTACGAGCCCCAATACGGACCCGCGTACGGCCCGCCGAAGCCCAGACCGAAGCCGAAGCTTCCGTCGAAGTCACCATGGCCGTCGTGGTCCTCGTGATCATCGATCAGGTAGGGCTTCGGCTGATGCGAGTGTGACGCGGTGAGCACGGCTGCCACGGCGTGCGGCGTGGAGGACACACTGTTCGTTCCCGCGGACGTCGCCGCCGCGGCCGGTTCGGCCACCAGCAGGGCCGCCAGGGCGACGGCTCCGGCGACCGCAATCGACAAGCGCTTCATATATCACCTCCTGGAGCGGAGGTTGCGGCGGGACGCGACCGGGGGCGGGTGGATGGAGCAGGCCGCCGTCCGTGGCGACCCGCTGCTCGAAGGCTCCACCCCGTGAGAATGCATATGCGCTGCCACGGCGCGGAGTGATGTGGAGGGACGGGGCAGGGACGACCGGCGAGGTCGCCCCTGCTCGATCCCTCAGGCGTCCCGTTTAGGCGACGGGCTTGAGCGCGCCCCGGTAGACGATCGTCTGACCGGGCGGGATCGCGACCTTGAGGTCGAGGGGCTTGTAGCCCTTCGCCTCGATCTTCAGGTCGTAGGTGCCCGGCACCAGCCTGAGGCTCTGGTACCAGGAGTTGAAGTCGTCCACCGCGCCGGCATACGCGCCGTTCACGTAGACGACGGCGTTCTTCGGGTTCGGGCCCTTCACCTCGAGCCGGACGCCGCTTGCGTTGCTGTAGCCGTAGTAGCCGGGACCGTTCCAGTACCAGGCGGGGTCCCAGCCCCAGGCCGGGCCCCAATACGAGCCCCAGTATGGATTCGCGAAGACGATCCCGCCGTCGACGTCACCGCGATCGTCGTCCTCGTGGTCGTCGATCTTGTACGGCTTCGGCTGATGCGACCGCGACACGTTCAGCGTGGCCGTCTCGACTGCGTAGGGCATCGGCCGATGCGAGTGCGACACGTTCAACGTGGCCGCCTCGACCGCGTCGGTCGCGTAGGGCTTCGGCCGGTGCGAGTGCGACACGTTCAGCATGGCCGCCACGACGGGCGTAGACGCCCCGCCTGCTTCGTTCGGACAGACCTTCGACCGGTGGTACCGCAGTACGCCTGCGGACGCCCCGGCCGGTGTGGCCACCAACAGGGCCGCCAGGAAGACGCTCCCGGCGCCCAGGATTGACAAGCGCTTCATACGTCACCTCCTGGAGCGGAGGTTGCGGCGGGTTGGACCCGAAGGGCGGGTTTGGGAGCAGGCCGCCGTCCGGGGCAGCCCGCTGCTCGAAGGCTCCACTGCGTGAGGATGCATATGCCCTGCCACGGGCATGTGTGGCAGGCTGCCGCAGCACAGATCAGAGACCTGTGCCACCGGGAGGGATCGGAAGGGTGGCCCAGGTCGTCGACCTGGGCACCTCGATCGTCGGGGCGACCTGCCAGGTCGCCCCTACTCGTAGCGCAGCGCCTCGATGGGATCCAGCCGCGACGCGCGGTGCGCGGGGTAGAGGCCGAAGACGATCCCCACGACGCCGCTGAAGCCCACGGCCAGCACGATCGTCTGGGGCTGGGTGATGATGGGCCAGCCGAACTGCGCGGCGAGGCGCCCGGCGGCGAACAGGCCGAGGCCGATGCCGACGACGCCGCCGGCCACCGCGAGGGCGAGGGCCTCGGCCAGGAACTGCGCGAGGATGACGCGCGGCCGCGCGCCCACCGCCATGCGCAGGCCGATCTCGCGCGTGCGCTCGGTGACGCTCACCAGCATGATGTTCATGATGCCGATGCCGCCGACGAGCAGCGACACGGCGGCGATGCTCGCCAGCAGCGAGGTCAGCGTGTCGGTGCTCTGCTGCCGGGCGGCCTGCATCTCGGCCAGGTTGCGGATCGAGAAGTCGTCGTCCTGATCGGTGGTCAGGTGGTGGCGGTCGCGCAACAGGGCATCGATCTCGTTCTCGGCCCGCACGGTCGCGTCGTTCGAGACGGCCTGCACCAGGATGTGGCCGCGGACGTACTGCTGCAGGCCGCCCTGGATGCGGGCCTCGAAGGTCGTCTGAGGCACGATGACGACGTCGTCCAGGTCCTGGCCCCAGCTCGACTGCCCGCGCGACGCGAGCAGGCCGACGACCTGGAACGGGACGTCGCGGATGCGGATGGTCTGGCCGACCGGGTTCACGCCGACGCCGAACAGCTTGTCGGACACGGTCTGCCCGACGAGCGCCACCTTGGTGCCCACGTCCACGTCGGACTGCTGGAAGGGGCTGCCCACGGCGACCTTCCAGTCCTCGATGTCGAGGTAGGCCGGGATCGTGCCCTCGATGCTCGTCGACCAGTTGGCGTTCTCGCTGAAGACCTGCGCCGCGGTGCGGAGCTCCGCCGCCGCGTAGCGCACGGCCGGGACCTCGGTCTGGATGGCCTTCAGATCCGCCCAGGTGATCGTGGGCTTCGAGCCGAAGCCGCCGTGCATGCCGCCCGCCGTCGTGCTGCCCGGCAGGATGACGAGCAGGTTGGAGCCCATGGCCGCGAAGGCCTGCTGGATCCGGGCCTTGGCGCCGTTGCCGATCGCGACCATGGCGATGACGGCCGCGACGCCGATGATGATGCCCAGGACGGTGAGGAACGACCTCACCTTGTTCGTGAGCAGCGCTCGCGCCGCCACCCGGAACGTCTGCAGCAGGCTCATGGCATGCGCTCCTTCGGGCGCCTAGAAGATCCCGCGGCGGAAGCCGCGTCCGGCGCCGGCGCCGGCGGCCTCGGCGTCGATCACCACGCGGTCGCCGGCGCGGAGGCCGCCGCCGGTGATCTCGGTGTGCGTGCCGTCCGACACGCCGATCTCGACGCGGACGGGCCCGGCGTGGTCGCCGCGCAGCACCCAGAGCGTCCGGCGGTTCGGCGCGTCTTCGGCGGGCGCCGCGTCGGCCACGGGCTGGAGGCGGGCCCGCCCGCCCGGCTTCGCGCCGGTCATCTGGGCGAAGAGCGCCGCGTCGGGCCGGAACCGCAGGGCCGCGTTGCCCACGCGCAGCACGTTCCGGCGGTTCGCCCAGACGAAGGTGACGTTGGCCGTCATGCCGGGCTTGAGCTTCAGCCCGGGGTTGTCGACGTCGATGACCGCGTCGTAGGTGACCACGTTCTGCACCGTCTGCGGCGCGTTGCGGATCTCGCGCACCGTGCCGGTGAAGGGCGTGCCCGGGTAGGCGTCCACGGTGAAGGTGGCCGGCATGCCCTTGACGAGGCGGCCGATGTCGGACTCGGCCACGCTCGTGTCCACCTGCATCTTGCTGAGGTCCTGCGCGACCTCGAAGAGGACCGGCGCCTGGAACGACGCCGCGACTGTCTGGCCGACGTCCACGTTGCGGGAGATCACGATGCCGTCGGTGGGCGAGATGATGTCGGTGAGCCCGAGGTTGGTCTTCGCCTGGTCGAGTGAGGCCCGGGCCTGCTCGACCGAGCCGCTGGCGGCCTGGACCCCCGCCCGGTCCGCGTCGGCCGTGGCGCGCGCCGTGTCGTAGGCGGACTGCGCCACGAGGTGGCGCGCGAGCAGGTCCTTCGAGCGCTGGAGCTGCAGCGCGGCGTCGGCCGCCTGGGCCTTCGCCTTCGCGAGGTTGCCCTCCGCCGCGAGGAGGTTGGCCTGCGCCTGCTCGACCGTCGCCTCGAAGAGGCGCGGGTCGATCTTGGCCAGGAGCTCGCCCTTCTTCACGTGCGAGTTGAAGTCGGCGTCGAGGGTCTGGATGCGCCCGGACACCTGGCTGCCGACCTGCACGGTGACCAGCGCCGAGAGCGTGCCGCTCGCCGTGACCTTGGCCACGACGGGACCGCGGTCGACCGTCGCGGTGTCGTAGCGGACCGCGGGCGTCTTGCCCTCGGCGCGCGTGTAGTAGACGACCATCAGGCCGACGACCAGCGCGGTGCCGCCGATCCAGCCCGTCCGACGCCAGGCCCTGCCGCTCATTGTGCGTCCCCCCCAAACCGGGCGGGCCCCGCCCTGCTTGGGGGGCCCGAATCCACGAGAACGACCGGCAAGGCCGGTGCCACCGGCCGCCGGCCTCGGGCGTCTGACCGCAAGTCGGTGTAAGCGTTTGATATCTCGGCAGTTTGAAGCCATGACCGGCGCGTCCGTGGCGCGTCTGCGATGGCAGGATCGCCACAGCGTGGGGCGGTTTGGAAGGGACATCCCTCCGGGGGCCTGGCGCCGGGCGTGGCGCCGGCGGCCGGGGCCGGCGGGCGAATCCCCTTGCATTTGTTACGCTAGCGAAATATTCTCTAACGGACATTTCGTAAGCGTATGAATGTCCTCACAGTCGTCAGGCGGATGCACCGGGCCGCGCGCGAGATTGTCGCCCTCGTGGAGCGGGCGGCCGCGGCCGAGGGGCTGAGCGCGGCCGAGCTGGACGTGCTGAGCCTGCTGCTCGAGCGCGGCGCGATCCCGGTGTCCGAGGCGCTGGGCGAAGGCGTCTACAAGCCGTCCACGCTCACGAGCATCCTGGACCGGCTCGCGGCCCGGCAGTGGATCACGCGGGAGGTCCGCGCCGACGACCGGCGCTCGTTCGTGGTGGCGCTGACGGGCGAGGGGCGGCGTGCGGCGCGCGCCCTGCAGACCCGCCTCGCGCCGCTCGAGCGCGAGATGGCCCGGCGGATTCCCAAGGCGGACGTCGAGGCCGTGCTGAAGCTGCCGTCGAGGCTGGACGCGCTCCGCCGCGCGCGGGACGCGTCGTGAGGGAAGGGGAACCCGTGGACGAACACCTGCTCGCGCTGGCCCGGGCCCGCCGGCGGCGCGCCGAGCGCTGGCGCCGCCGCGTGCGCTGGGGAGTGTTCTTCGTGGCGAGCCTGCTCCTCGCCAACGCGATCGCCGGCGAGAACGGCCTGCTCGATCAGAATCCGCCACCAGCGGGCTCACGCCGCGCTCGTGCGTCAGATCGAACAGCTGCGCGACGAGAACGGCCGGCTGCGCGACCAGGCGCGGCGGCTGCGCGAGGACCCGGGCACCATCGAGGCCGTGGCCCGCCGCGAGCTCGGCCTCGTCAAGCCCGGCGAGCGCCCCGTGCTCGTCACGCCGGCCGACGCCCGGCCGCGCTGATCGACGCCCTCACGCGACGCCCCTGCGCATCGCCACGCCCATCGCGGCCACCAGCAGCACGGAGGTGGCGACCGTCACGAGCCACAGCGGCCGGCTCAGCCGGAACATCGGCAGGCCCATGAGCACGATCGCGCCGAAGAAGAGCAGGAGATAGGGCACGGCGATGCCGTAGCGCATCGGCGAGCGGAACTCGACGGGCCGCGCGTAGTCCACGACGATCATCAAGGCCAGGAACGCGAGAAAGACCGCCGGGCCGATCCAGAGCCGCCAGTTGGCGCCCGCGCGGACGAACGCGACGAGCGAGACGACCGCCGGGATCCCCAGCGCGAGGATCGCGTAGCCGATCAGGTGGTTGACGCCCCGACCCCCCGTGCGCACCCGCGAGAGAAAGCCTGCGGCCTGCAGCCCGTTCACGGCGTTCACCACGGCCCAGACCGTGAGCGCCGCCCACCAGGGATGCGCGTCCATGCGGGTCACCTCACGCGGCGTCCGGCGCCGCCGCCGGCTACACGAACTTCTTCCGCCAGTAGTTGGCCGTCATGAACCTGGTCAGCCGGTGCACCTTCTCCGTGCGCTGCCGCTGGGCCTCGAGGTCCTTGGTGGCCGCGTCGTACCCGGGGACCGCCGCGATGAGCTGGTCGGCGTAGGCCTTCACGTCCGCGTCGGACATGTAGTGGTCGCGAATCTCCCTCAGCTCGCCGGAATCGAGGAAGAGCCCCCCGCACTTGTAGCACTCGTCCACGTTGACCGCCTGGTCCCGCGCGTACGCGTGCGTGTGCATGGGGATGCCGCAGGCGGGGCAGCTGAGCTTCCCCCGCTTCTCGTCGTTGCGTCTGGGCGATCGCAGGGCGGCCTCGAGCGCCACGCCGAGCCCTTCGTCGTGCTCGTCGAGCATGTGCAGCTCGCCCCGGTCGAACCAGATCCCCTTGCAGCCGCTCTCGCAGACGTCCACGTTGACGCCGAAGTTCTGGCGGACCATCTCTCCGCCGCACGCTGGACATTTCATGATGGACGCTCCTTCCGCCGCGCGATCCTATCACCCCGGCCCCCCGCCGGGGCCGCCGGGTCGCCCCGCCCGCCCCTTTGTCGTATGATCCGCCAGTCGCCGGTCGTCGAGAGAGGAGGCCCACGTGCGTGCACCGCGCTTCCGGTTCCCGATCCTCGCCGCGCTCGTCGCGATCGCCGCGACGGCGGCGCCCGCCCTGGCGCAGCAGAACCCCGTCGAGCTGCGCCGGCCCGACGTCATCTTCGTGCCGACCCCGCAGGCCGTGGTGGAGGCGATGCTCAAGGTGGCCAAGGTGGGTCCCAGCGACGTCGTCTACGACCTGGGCTGCGGTGACGGGCGCATCGTCATCACCGCCGTGAAGGAGTACGGCGCCCGCGGCGTGGGCATCGACATCGACCCGCAGCGAATCCAGGAGGCGACCCGGAACGCCGCCGCCCAGGGCGTGAAGCTGGGGGACCGCCTGGAGCTTCGCAACGCCGATCTGTTCCAGGCGGATCTGAGCCCGGCGTCCGTGGTCACGCTGTACCTCCTGCCGTCGCTCAACCTGAAGCTGCGGCCGAAGCTCTGGAAGGAGCTGAAGGTCGGCTCGCGGGTCGTGTCGCACGCCTTCAGCATGGGCGACGACTGGCCGCCGGAGCAGACGCTCGACGTGGACGGCCGCGCGGTCTACTACTGGACGATTACCGAGGCCGTGAAGAGACGCGCCAACGGCGGGCAGTAGGCCCGGCGCGTCGCGCGGGAATTCGGGCCTCCGGGGGTTTGGCATATCATGCCCCCGGAGGTCTTCATGCGCCCTGCCGTCATTTCCGTTCTACTTGCCTTCCTTCTGTTCTTCGCCCCCCTGGCCGGACGTCAGACGGCCGCCCGCGGCGGCCAGGCCGACGCGGCCGGCGGCGCGTTCGCCGGCCTCGAGCTGCGCGGCCTCGGGCCGTCGCTCACGACGGGCCGCGTCGCGGACATCGCGGTGGATCCGCGTGACCCGAGCGTGTGGTACGTGGCCGCGGCGTCGGGCGGCCTCTGGAAGACGGTCAACCGCGGCAACACCTGGACGCCCGTATTCGATCGCTACGGCTCGTACTCGCTCGGCTGCGTGACGGTCGATCCGCACGACTCGAACGTCGTCTGGCTGGGCACCGGTGAAAACCAGAGCCAGCGGAGCGTCGGGTTCGGCGACGGGGTGTACCGGAGCGGTGACGCGGGGCGGACCTGGACGCGCGTGGGGCTGCCGCGCTCGGAGCACATCGCGAAGATCGTCGTCGATCCGCGCCGTGCGGGCGTCGTCTACGTGGCGTCGCAGGGGCCGCTGTGGGCGCCGGGCGGCGACCGCGGCCTCTACAAGACGACCGACGGAGGCCGCACGTGGACCCCGGTGCTGCAGGTGAGCGAGAACACCGGCATCAGCGATCTGGTCATGGACCCGCGCGACCCCGACGTGCTCTACGCCGCGTCGTACCAGCGGCGGCGGCGCGTGGGCATCCTGATCGCCGGCGGGCCCGAGTCGGCCGTCTTCAAGTCCACCGACGCCGGGAAGACGTGGACGAAGATCATGAAGGGCCTGCCGACCGTCGATCGCGGCCGCATCGCGCTGGCGCTCTCGCCGCAGCGGCCGGACGTCGTCTACGCCCTGGTGGCCGCGGCGAAGAAGGAGAGCGGCTTCTTCCGCTCGGCCGACGGCGGCGCGACCTGGATCCCCCAGAGCGACTACATCGTGGTGGATCCGCAGTACTACGGGGAGATCTACCCCGATCCCCACCGGTTCGACCGCGTGTACGCCGTGGACGTGCGGATCAACGTGACCGAGGACGGCGGCCGGACGTTCACGCCGGTGGACTGGGCCGTCCACGCCGACAACCACGCCATGGTCTTCGATCCGGCCGACCCCGAGCATCTGCTGGTCGGCAACGACGGCGGCCTCTACGAGACGTGGGACGGCGGCGCGACGTGGCGCCACTTCACGAACCTGCCCCTGTCGCAGTTCTACCGAGTGGCGCTCGACGACCGGCAGCCCTTCTACCACGCGTACGGTGGCGCACAGGACAACGGAACGATTGGCGGGCCGACGCAGACGCCCAATCAGGTCGGAATCCGGACCAGCAATTGGTACTCCGTGGGCGGCGGCGACGGCATGCAGCCCCGCGTGGAGCCCGGGAACCCCCACCTGGTCTACTCGATGTCGCAGAACGGCGCGATTCAGCGGCTCGACCTGCGGACGAGCGAGTCGAAGGGCATCCGGCCGCGCGTGGCGGAGAAGGACCCGCCCGTCCGCTGGAACTGGGACGCGCCGTTCCTGATCAGCCCGCACGCGCCGACGCGCCTCTACCTTGCCGGCAGCCGGCTGTTCCGCAGCGACGACCGCGGGGACAGCTGGACGGCCATCAGCCCCGACCTCACGCGCCAGATCGACCGGGACACGATCCCGGTGATGGGGAAGATCTGGGGGCCCGACGCCGTGTGGAAGAACGTGTTCACGACCGACTACGGCGTCGCCACCGCGTTGGATGAGTCGCCCCTCGTCGAAGGCCTGCTCTACGTGGGCACCGACGACGGCCTGGTGCAGGTGTCCGAGGACGGCGGCCGCTCGTGGCGGAAACTGGACGGGTTTCCGGGCGTGCCGGAGCGGACCTACGTGTCGGATCTGCTGGCGTCCCGTCACGACCCGAACACCGTCTACGCGGCGTTCAACGGCCACAAGCTCGGTGACTTCACGCCTTACCTGCTGAAGAGCCGCGACCGCGGCCGCACGTGGACGTCGATCGCCGCCAATCTCCCCGACCGGTTCGTGACGTGGACCATCGCCGAGGACACCGAGGATCCGGACCTGCTCTTCCTGGGCACGGAGTTCGGCTTGTTCGTCTCGACCGACGGCGGCGGCGCCTGGGCGCCGCTCATGGGCGGCATGCCGACGATCGCGGTACGCGACCTGGCCATCGAGCCGCGCGGTCCGGACCTGGTCGCCGCCACCTTCGGGCGCGGGTTCTACGCGCTGGACGACTACTCGGTGCTGCGCGGCCTGACGCCCGCCGCGATGGCCAGGCCCGGCGCGCTCTCTCCGCCCGGGCACGCCGTGCTGCGCTATCCCGAGATCACCTACGTCCGTGCGGCCTGGGGCAACGAGACGACCCCGAACCCGCCCTACGGCGCCACGTTCACGTATCATCTGGCGGGCGACACCGCCGGTTCGCCGGTCGTGCTCGCCATTGCCGATGCCGCCGGGCTGCTCGTCCGCACGCTGGAGGGGCCACCGGGAGACGGATTCCACCGCGTGACGTGGGACCTGCGCACCGAGCCGCCGCCGCCGCCCGGCGGCCAGCAGGGCCGCCGACGACAGGGCGAGCTCGTGCCGCCGGGACGGTTCACCGCAACGCTCGGCCGGCAGGTGGGCAGCGAGCTCGTGCCCCTCGACGACGCGAGGCCGTTCGAGGTCGTCGTGCGGTAGGGGCCGGCCCCGACGCACGCTGTGGGGGCCGGCTTCAGCCGGCCCCGACGAAAGGACGCCGTCGTGACGAGGATGCGAACCCTGGCGGCCACGCTGGCCGTGGCGACGGCCGCCCTGGTGGCGGCGGCGAAGTATGCCGTCCCGCCGGGCGGCGGCGCCGTCGTGCCCGACAAGATAGAAGAGAAGGCGCGGCCGTTCGATCTCTCGGAGGTCCGGCTGCTCGACGGCCCGTTCCGCCGGGCGATGCGGCTCGACGAGAAGTACCTCCTGAGCCTCGACCCGGATCGGCTGCTCCTCGACTTCCGCGTGAACGCGGGCCTGCCGGCCTCGGCCGAGCCGCTCGGCGGCTGGGAGGCGCCGGACGTGGAGCTGCGCGGCCACTCGGTCGGGCACTACCTCTCGGCGCTGGCGCTGATGTACGCGAGCACCGGCGACGCCGTGCTGAAACGGCGGGCCGAGTCGATGGTGGCCGAGCTGGCCAAGGTGCAGGCGGCGCTGCCGTCGAAAGGCGCGCATCCCGGCTACCTCTCGGCGTTCCCCGAGTCGTTCTTCGACCGCGTCGAGAAGCGCGAGCGCGTCTGGGCGCCCTACTACACGATCCACAAGATCATGGCCGGGCTGCTCGACGTCTACCTGCGCTTCGGCGATCGGCAGGCGCTCGACGTCGTGACGAAGATGGCCGACTGGGTGAAGTTCCGGTGCGACCGGCTCACCGACGCGCAGATGCAGGCGATGCTCGGCACCGAGTTCGGCGGCATGAACGACGTGCTGGCCAACCTGTACGCGACGACCGGCGACGGCGGCTACCTGGCGCTCGCGCGCCGCTTCGAGCACCGGGCGCTCTTCGACCCGCTCGCGCGCCGGGAGGATCCGCTGAACGGCCTGCACGGCAACACGCAGATCCCGAAGATCATCGGCGCCGCGCGCGAGTACGAGCTGACCGGCGAGCCGCGCTACCGGGACATCGCCACGTTCTTCTGGGAGCGCGTGGCCGAGCACCGCTCCTACGTGAACGGCGGGAACACCGACGGCGAGCTGTTCTTCCCGCCCGAGGACTTCTCGAAGCACCTGGGCGTCTCCACGACCGAGACCTGCAACAGCTACAACATGCTCAAGCTCACGCGGCACCTGTTCGCGTGGGACCCGTCCGCCCGGACGATGGACTTCTACGAGCGGGCGCTGGTGAACGACATCCTCGGGTCGCAGGACCCCGAGACGGGCATGGTCATGTACTACTGTCCGCTGCGGCCCGGCGCGTTCAAGACGTTCTCGACGCCAGACGACTCGTTCTGGTGCTGCGTCGGGACCGGCATGGAGAACCACGGGAAGTACGGCGACACGATCTATTTCCACGGCGACGACACCCTCTACGTCAACCTGTTCATCCCGTCCGAGCTGACCTGGAAGGCGCGGGGCCTCACGGTGCGCCAGGAGACGGCGTTCCCCGACGCCGACACCACGCGGCTGACGTTCCACACGGCGTCGCCGCAGCGGCTGGCGCTGGCGATCCGGTACCCGTCGTGGGCCGCCCGCGGCATGGCGCTGAAGGTGAACGGCGCGGCCGAGGCCGTCGCGGCGCAGCCGGGCTCCTACGTGACGGTGGACCGCGAGTGGGCGGACGGCGACACGGTGGACGTCGAGCTGCCGATGAGCGTGCGCATCGAGGCGATGCCGGACGACCCCGACACCATCGCGCTCCTCTACGGGCCGGTCGTGCTGGCGGGCGACCTCGGCGCGTCCGGCCTCGCGGACGCGAAGCGGTACGGACCGAGCGCGCCGCAGCTCGGCCGCGTCGCGCCGATCGACGTGCCGGCGTTCGTCGGCGACCGGCAGTCCGTGCTCGCCAGCGTCACGCCGGTGGAGGGGAAGCCGCTGCATTTCCGGACCCATCAGCTGGCGCGGCCGCACGACGTCGAGCTGTCGCCGTTCTACCGGCTGGTGCAAGACCGCTACACGGTCTACTGGAAGCTCTACTCGCCGGCCGGCTGGAAGGCCCACGAGGCCGCGCGCGCGGCCGCGGACGCCCGCCGGCGCGAGATTGAGCAGCGCACCGTGGACGCCGTGGTGGTCGGCGCCGAGGGCAGCGAGCAGGCGCACGGCTATCGGGGCGAACGCGACACCGACGGGTTCTACGAGGGCAAGCGGTACCGCGAGGCGCGCGGCGGCTGGTTCGGCTACGACCTGAAGATCGACCCCGGCGCCGCGGCCACGCTCGTCGTGACCTACCGCGGCAGCGGCGGCCGCCGGCGCAGCTTCGACATCGTCGTGGACGGCCGGACGGTCGCGAGCGAGACGCTCGAGTACCATCCCACCGAGTACCTCGACCGGGAGTACGCGATCCCCGCCGCGCTGACCCGAGGCAAGTCGCGCATCACGGTCCGGTTCCAGGCGCACGAGGACGCCACGGCCGGCGCCGTGTTCGACGTGCGCGTGGTGCAGGGACTCCGGCGGCGATAGGCGGTCGGCGGGCGCGCGCCGGCGGCACGGACGCCGGCGCCGCGCAGGACAACGGGGAACGAGGGGGCACCGTCGGGTGACGTTCCATCTTCCGGAATGGAGGAGACGTGCACCCGAACAGCCCACGAACCAGTCTCTTCGTCAGCGCGGCGACGCTCATCCTTCTCGCGGGCGGCGTTCCGACCGCCCATGCCACTCCCCAGGATCGCGGCGGCTGCGCGGACCATCCGCTCGTGCAGCGCTACGAGGGGTCCCGCATCT
The DNA here is from genome assembly GCA_963812185.1 of uncultured Acidobacteriota bacterium. Taxonomy (GTDB): domain Bacteria; phylum Acidobacteriota; class Vicinamibacteria; order Vicinamibacterales; family JAHECP01; genus JAHECP01. The sequence continues at coordinate 1,008,427 of CAWEUE010000003.1, read as the reverse complement.
ACCAGTGCGACACGAAGGAGTTCGACAGCTGGAACGTTCCGCTCGGCCACATGCAGGGCATCGGGAAGTGGACCAGGTCGCAGCCGATCGAAGGGAAGATCACCTGGATCCACTATACCTCGCCCAAGGGGCGGTCGGTGCTGGAGGTCTACCGCAACTACGAGACGGCGTTCCGGAACGCCGGCATGGAGGTCGTGTTCACCTGTCGTGACGACGAGTGCGGCCCGGGGTACGGGGGGAACGACGCGCGCAACCGCGGATGGCGCCCGAGCGGCGAGCAGCGGCAGCTCACCGCGAAGCTCTCCCGGCCCGAGGGCGACGTCTGGGTCAGCCTGCACGTCTGGAACGGCAACCACCAGCTGACCATCGGCGAGCTGAAGCCCATGGAGACGGGGCTGGTGACGGTGGATGCGGCGGCCATGGCGGGTGACATCGGCCGCGAGGGGCACGCCGCGGTCTATGGCATCTACTTCGACACGGGCAAGGCGGACCTCAAGCCGGAGTCGGATCCGGCGATCGCCGAGGTCGCGAAGCTGCTGAAGGCGGACTCGGCGCTGAGGCTCTGGGTGGTCGGGCACACCGACAGCACCGGCGACTACGAGACGAACCTGGATCTGTCGCGCCGGCGGGCCGCGGCCGTCATCGCGGCGCTGACCGGCGGCCACGGTATTGCGGCCGAGCGGCTCCAGCCGGCGGGCGTCGGGCCGCTGGCGCCCGTGGCGTCGAACGCAACCGAGGAAGGCCGGGCGAAGAACCGGCGCGTCGAGCTGGTCAAGCGCTAGTGTGGGGCTCCGACCCACACTAGCGCCTTGGCTGAAGCGACGGCGGGCCGCCTTCTCTGCCCTGTTCAATACAGAACACACGCGGCCGCAGAAGTGGCGCATACCTATGTCACAGGTGCGACCATGCCAGACACGAACCAAGGCCAGCTCAGCCGCGACGCCAGCGAACGGCGCGGGCGAACTACGCTCCCGGAAGAACAGCGGCTGAAGGAGGACGCAAGCGTCAAGGCGCTGCAAGACTCCGAGAAGCGCTACCGCAGGCTCTTCGAGTCAGCACAAGACGGCATCTTGATTCTCGATGCCGCGACGGGCAAGGTGGTCGACGCCAATCCGTTCCTGTTGAACCTGCTCGGCTATTCCTACGCCGGAGTGTACGGGCAACCTATCTGGGAGCTCGGGGTCTTCAAGGACATTGCGGCGTCCAAGGACGCGTTCAAGACTCTGCAGGATACCGAGTACGTCCGTTACGACGATCTGCCGCTGGAAGCCCTCGACGGGCGGCCCATCGCCGTCGAGTTCGTCAGCAATGTCTACCTGGTAGACGGCGTCAAGGTCATCCAGTGCAACATCCGGGACATCACCCAGCGCAAGCGGGCGGAGAAGGCCCTGGGAGAGAGCGTAGCCAAGACGAGCAGCATCCTGGACAACATCAGCATCGGCGTGGCCCTCATCAGTCCCGAGATGGAGATTGTCGAGCTGAACCGCCAGATGCGCGAGTGGTTCCCCGCCGTCGAACCGGGCCAGCGCCCTATCTGCTATCGGGCGTTCAACGACCCGCCGCGCGAGGCGGTGTGCGACTATTGCCCGACCCACAAGACCCTGCGGGACGGCCTGGTCCACGAAGCCATGACGTGCACGCCGCGGGCAGGAGGGGCGCGCAGCTACCGCATCGTGTCGTCTGCGATCCTGGACGCGTCCGGCAAGGTGACGGCCGCGATCGAGATGGTCGAGGATCTCACCGAAAAGCTCTTGCTGGAATCCCAGGTCCGCCAGTCCCAGAAGATGGAAGCGGTCGGCCGGCTCGCGGGCGGCGTGGCTCATGACTTCAACAACATGCTCAGCGTGATCCAGGGCTATACGGACCTGGCACTGGAGACGGTGGACGCGGCCCAGCCGCTGCATGCGGATCTCGAGGAGATTTCCAGTGCGGCCAGCCGTTCCACGGACATTGTCCGGCAGTTGCTGACCTTTGCGCGCAAACAGACGATCGACCCCAAGGTGCTCGACCTGAACGACACGGTGGAGGACATGCTCAAGATGCTCCGGCGGCTGATCGGCGAGGACGTCGATCTCGCGTGGCTTCCGGAGTCGAGCCTGTGGCCGGTCAAGATGGACACGAGCCAACTGGAACAGATCCTGGCCAATGTGTGCGTCAACGCACGGGACGCCATCGCCGGAGTCGGCAAGATCACCATCGAGACGCACAATGTCGCCATTGACGCGGCCTACTGCGCCGGTCGCGTCGACCGTGTGCCCGGGCACTACGCGATGCTGAGCATCAGCGACGATGGCTGCGGCATGGACGAGGAGACCCTCGACAAGATCTTCGAGCCGTTCTTCACCACGAAGGCCGTGGGGCAGGGAACCGGCCTGGGACTGTCCACGGTCTATGGCATCGTCAAGCAGAACAACGGGTTCATCGATGTCTCCAGCGAAGAAGGAAAGGGGGCGACCTTCAGAATCCATCTGGCCCGGGAGGCGGGCGAGGTCGCCGACACTGGGAAGGAACGGGAGAGGGATCTCCCGCTCAGCCGTGGCGAGACCGTGCTGGTGGTCGAGGACGAAGCCTCGGTGCTGGAGCTCGCCACCAGGATGCTCAACGGTCTGGGCTATGCCGTGCTGTCCGCGGGAGCCCCTGGCGACGCGACGCGCCTGGCCGAGCGGCACGAAGGAGAGATTCACCTGCTCCTGGTCGACGTCATTCTGCCCGGAATGAACGGCAGGGATTTTGCGAAGCAGATCAGGACGACCAGGCCGGCGATGAAATGTCTGTTCATGTCCGGCTACACCGCTGATGTGATCGCCAACCGGGGCATGCTCGACGAGGGCGCGGCGTTCATCGCGAAGCCGTTCGCGAAGTGGGATCTGGCGGCCAAAGTCCGAGCGGTCCTGGCGGCCGGTGAGTGATCACGTGCAGTCGACGGGGCGCGGCTGTAAGATCGTGCCCTGGCGCTCGCGCCAGGGAAGGGACGCGCCGTGGACGCCAGAGCCGCCGCCAGAGAGCGCCTTCAGGGCCTTGGTGACCCTCTCGTCGCGCTGAGCCACCGCATCCACGCCAACCCCGAGCTGGGGGTGACGGCGCGCGCCTGACGGACGTTCCGGCGTTCCCCCGAACCGCATGCTACGTGCCCTGCTGCTCGCCGCCGGTCTCGCCCTGCTGGGCCTGCTGGTCGCCCGTGAAGGGCCGGCGCTCATCCTGGGCCTGCTGGCCCAGGTCGGCTGGGGCCTCCTGCCGGTCGCGGCGCTCTACCTCGGGCATCAGCTGCTGCGCGCGTTCATCCTGACGCGCTGCCTGCCCGAGGGCCATCCCGTGCGCTACCCGGCGGCGGTCCGCGTGCGGCTGGCGGGCGAGGCCATCTCCTACCTCACGTTCACCGGGCCGTTCGTGTCGGAGCCGTCGAAGGGGTGGCTGCTCGGCCGGCTCGGCGTGGCGGTGAGCGAGGGGATGGCGGCGACGCTGGCCGAGTATCTCGTCTACACCTGGCTGTCGGCGGCGCTGATGTGCGGGGGTCTCGGCTACCTCGTCTCCACGGGCCGCCTGAGCGCGTCCATGCAGGGCGTCGCGATCGGCGTGATCGCCGCCGGCCTGGTGTTCCTGGTGACGGCGGCGTTCGCGGTGTGGACGCGCACGTACCTCATCGGCGCCATCGCGCGCGGCGTGTCGCGGCTGCCGATCGCGCGCCTCCGCGCCCGCTCCGAGCCGGCGGAGATCCGCCGCATGGAGGACCAGCTGCTCGGCCTGCTGCGCGACCGTCCCGGCCGGCTCGCCGAGATTGCCGCGCTCGAGGCCGTGGCGCACGCGATGCTCGTTCTCGAGCTCGCGTGGATCGCGCACCTCTCGGGCGTCGAGCTGCCCATCGGCCGGGCCGTGCTGATCGAGGCGGCGGCCAAGATCACGCAGCTCGCGTTCTTCTTCGTGCCGGCCCAGGCCGGCGTGATGGAGGGCGTGAACCTCGTGGCGTTCCGGGTCTTCGGCTACAGCGGCGCCGTGGCCATCGCCATCTCGCTCGTCCGGCGGGTGCGCAGCCTGCTCGTGGCCGGCCTCGGCCTGGCCGCCCTGGTCGTGCACCGGCGCCTGCCCGAACGCCAGCCGCCGGCGCAGGGCTGAAGCCCTGCGCTACGTCCATGGTTGAGCCGTAGCGCACACCTCCCGCCTTCGCCAAGGCTACGGCGGACTCGCCGAAGCTCGAAGAGCGGAGGCGGTCAGGTGTGCGCCTCGCTCGTGTATCCTGTGGCTCCCCACCAGTGAGGACCTTTTTCATGCTGCCGATCGTCCTCTCGTCGATCCTGCTCGCGGCGCCGGCCTCGCAGATGCCGCCGATCGGCGTCATCGACTTCTACGGAGTCCGGACCGTCACGGTGGCCGACCTGCGCGCGGCGCTCGGCGTCGAGGAAGGCGATCCCGCGCCCGAGGAGGCGTCGGGGCTCCGGAACCGCCTCGAGTCGATGCCGGGCGTCGTCTCGGCGGACGTGTCGGCCGTGTGCTGCGTCGACGGGCGGACGGTGCTCTGGGTCGGGATCGAGGAGCGAGGCGAGCCGGCGCTGGCGTTCGACCCGGCGCCGGCCGGGACCGTGCGGCTGCCCGCCGACGTCGTGCAGGCAGGCGCAGACTTCGAGGCGGCGCTGATGGCGGCCGTTCAGGCGGGCGACGCCGACGAAGACGACTCGGCCGGCCACGCGCTGATGCACAATCCCGCCGCGCGGGCGATCCAGGAGCGGTTCATCGGGTTCGCCGCGCGCGACCTGGCGGTGCTGCGCGACGTCCTCCAGCACGGCCGCCGCGCCGACGAGCGGGCGCTCGCGGCGCAGGTCCTCGCCTACGCGGCCGACAAGGCGGCGGTCGTGCCGGATCTCGTGCGGGCGATGCGCGACCCGGACGACGAGGTGCGCAACAACGCCATGCGCGCGCTGTGGGTGATGGCCGAGTACGCGGCCGTCACGCCGGACGCGGGCATTCAGGTGCCCGCGGCGCCGTTCGTCGATCTGCTGAACTCGCTCAGGTGGACGGACCGCAACAAGGCGTCGCTGGCGCTGTTCTCGCTGTCGGCGTCGCGGGATCCGGCCGTTCTCGACGCGCTGAGGACCCGCGCCTTCGACGCCCTGGTCGAGATGGCGCAATGGAAGGCGCGGGCGTACGCGCTGGCGCCGTTCTTCCTGCTCGGCCGGGTGGCCGGACTGCCCGAGGACGCGATCAAGGCCGCCTGGGACCGCGACGACCGCGCGGCCGTCGTCGCGGCCGCCAGGCGCCGTCACTCGTAGCGCACGCCTCCCCGTAGCGCACACGTTCCCGTAGCGCACACCTTCAGGTGTCTCCCGTAGCGCAGCGAGCCCTTCAGGTGTGCGCCGGTCGCGGCGCAGGGCTGAAGCCCTGCGCTACGTCCATGGCCAGAGCCGTGCGCTACGTACCCTGGATCTCTTTCGCGATCCGCTGCGCCTCGGTCATCACGCGCAGCACGTTGCCGCTCCAGAGCTTGCCGATCTGCTCCTCGGTGTAGCCGCGCCGGACCAGCTCCAGCGTGACGTTGAACGTCTCGTCGGCGCCGTTCCAGCCCTCCACGCCGCCCCCGCCGTCGAAGTCCGACGAGATGCCGACGTGGTCGATCCCGACGAGCTTCACCGCGTAGTCGATGTGGTCGACGAAGTCCCGGACGGTCGCGCGCGGCACGGGGAACTGCTCGTTCAGGCCCTGGTAGCGCTGCATGAGCTCGGCGCGGCGCTCGGGTGTGAGCGTCGCGAGTGCGCCGGCCGGGTCCCGACGGCGCTCGCCCGAGGCCGGGAGCCCGAACTCCTCGCGCAGCTTCGCCATGGCCTCGGCGCGCTCGGGCGAGTCGGGCGGCGGCGTCTTCACGTAGCCGCTGAACGCGACCATCTGCGCCACGCCGCCGCGCGCGGCCATCGCCTTCAGCTGCTCGTCGTCCAGGTTGCGGCTGTTGTCGCAGAGCGCGCGGACCGACGAGTGCGACGCGATGACGGGCGCCTTCGACAGCTCGACGGTCTGCATCATCGAGTCGCGCGACACGTGCGAGACGTCCAGGACGATGCCGAGGCGGTTGGCCTCGGCGACGACCTGCCGGCCGAGCGCGCTCAGGCCGTGGTTCGGGTACTCGCCGTCGCGCTCGCCCGTGTTCGAGTCCGACAGCTGGTTGTGCCCGTTGTGCGAGAGCGACAGCGTGCGCGCCCCGCGGTCGTAGAACTCCTTCACGCGCGAGACGTCGGTGCCGATCGGGTAGCCGTTCTCGACGCCGATGATGACCACCTTCTTCCCGGACCCGGCAAGGGTCCGCACGTCGTCCGGCGTGAGCGCGAGGCCCACCTGGTCGGGTGCGTACTCGTCGACCAGGCGGTGGATGGCGTCGAACTTGGCAAGGGCCTCCTTGTACGCGTCGGCGTAGCCCTCGTCGGTCAGCGGGCCCTGCCCCGTGTAGACCACCAGGACGGACGCGTCGAGCCCGCCCTCCTGCATCTTGGGGATGTTGACCTGCGTGTCGAGCCGCTGCGAGTAGTTCTTCGCGGCGGTGAAGTCCTCGATCTCGATGTCGTTGTGCGTGTCGAGCGTGATGACCCGCTCGTGGATGGCGCGCGCCCGGGCGAGGACCTCGTCCTCGAGCGACGAGGACGGCGCGGGTGAGGAACAGGCGGCGGCCACGACGGCGACCGAGACGACGGCCGCGAGCGAGCCGCGGCAAATGAAGCGCGATGAGGACATGGGGGGACCCTCCAAAACAAATGACGGCGGGTGAATGCTAACGGACGGGGACGAGATGGGCAAGCGAGGCGGGCGGGCTGAGGCCGGCCCGAATGACGTCCGTGTACTCCGTTTCGACGTTCTCGAAGAACAAACCTTGAAACTGTCCCGGCTTCAGCGTCGGCAGCGTCAGCTCGAACGTGTGCTTGCGGTCGGCGTCGAGAAGCGAGACGTCGGCGTAGAAGCCCACGAACGTGCGGCGGTAGACGCGCACGGCCGTGTACGCCTTCTTCAGCTCGACGACCCGACCGTCGACGGCGAGCGAGGCCTCCCACCGGTCGTCGGGCTCGGCGATCTGCACGTACAGCAGGAGCCGCTGCGGCGCCAGCCAGGTCGTCCCGTAGTCCTCGGATGTCCATGGGATGGGCCACGCGCGCTGGCGGGCGCGGAGCTGGTCGAAGACGCGCGCGGGAATGGTGAAGGTCCCGCGCAGCGTGCCGCCGGCGAACCGCGGGTCGTAGGCCCCGGCTTGCTGTCCGTGCCGGAACGGCGCGCCGGCGAAGGCGACCGTGGCGGCGACGAGCCGGTCGGCGGGCCTGGTGAAGGCGGCCTCGACGCCGTTGACCCGCACCGAGCTCACCGGCCCCGCGGCGTCCAGCCACACGAGCAGCGTGGCGGACGTGCCGGTCTCGCCGCGCACGCCCGTCAGCGTGAGCTCGCCGCCGGCGAGCGTCGCGTGGCCCGGCGCGCCGAAGAGGACGGGGGACGACGGTGCGGCGGGCGCCGGCGAGATCTCGAGCACCCGCGCCGACTGGCCGTCCATCGTGAGGGACACGCGGTCGCCCGCCGTCCACACGCCGGCGCCGGGCTTGCCCACCAGGACAGAGTCGACGGGGTAGAGCTCCTTGATCAGGAAGCGGGAGGCCCGTCGGGGCGACCCGCTGGGCCGCCCGCCCGCGTCGAGCCCGATGGCGCCGTCGAGCGTGAACTCCGCCGGCAGGCGCCGCGCGTTGGGGTTGAAGAGGAAGACGAACCCGCGGTCGCCCACGATGGCCGACGTGCCGTCCACTTTGCCGAGCGCGGGCTGGCCGAGGATCGTTCGCGTGTGGCGCAGCAGCTCCTTGTTGGCCACGGTCCAGTCGAGCCAGTGCCGCCACCACGCCTGGTCCTCGGGCGAGAACGCCTCGTACTCGGCCTGGTCGCGCGCGGGGATCATGTCGATGACGTTGTTCCAGCCGGCCACCGCAATCGAGGAGATGACCGAGTAGCGCCAGCCGAGAGCGTCCCAGTCGCGCGCGCGGAAGCGGTCGAGCACCACGCCGCGGTCCTTGGTGCGCGTCGACGGCATGTTGCCGGTTTCGTCGCTGCGCGAGGTCTGGTGCGTCATGTAGCCGGGCACGATCTCGCTCGGCGCGAACTCGTAGTTCTTGTACCAGTAGGCCGTGTAGCGCTCGCGATCGGCCGACACCCGGTCGAAGTGCAGGTCGGGGAAGGGGACGAAGCTCTCGGGCTGCTCGTCGGTGGACGTCGGGTGCGGGTAGCTGCCCGCCAGCCAGCTCCACGGTCCGTAGTACTGGTATGCCTGCCGGCCGTCGATCACGATGTCGGGGATGCGGCGGCGGAGCGTCTCCATCACGCGGCGCCAGCCCCGCCACTGCGCGTAGCGGCTGGGGCCGCTGAAGGTCAGGAAGGTGTAGTCGAACGCGTAGCCGGCAATCCCCAGGCGGTCGTGGAAGGCGACCAGCTCGTCGATCAGCCAGTCCTGCAGGCTGCGGAAGCCGAGGTTCGCCGCCTGGGTGCCGGGCCGGCGGCCGGGCACGAGCCACGCCGGGTTCTGCGAGAAGGGGAGGACCGGATAGACGTAGGCGAGCAGGCCGAGGCGCTTCGACGTCGCGTAGTCGAGCATCTCCTGCACGGACGGCGGGACGGGGCTCGTCCGGGGATCCCACTCGCCCTTCCGGATCTTCTGGCCGAGGCCGAACCAGAGCACGTGCTCCCAGCTCCAGTCGTCGACGCTCTCCTCGCGGCGGGAGAGGTTCGAGTCGGACGGCGCGTCACAGCACGTACTCGGCGCCGATGTCGGCCGCGCGGTCGAGCACGCGCTTGTACTCCGCGCGGCCCTCGGGCGTGCCGACGTCGATCTGGTAGTCGTTGGCGGTCCAGCCGACGAAGACGTCGATGGGCTTGCCGGCTTTCACGAGCAGGAACGCGCGCACCATGCGCGTGAAGGCGTCGATCTCGGCCCTGTCCATGCCCGGCGCAGCACTCGTCGGCGCCAGCGTCCACTCCGGCTGCATGGTGGCGGGGAGCGTCCGCCCGGTCAGGCGGTAGGGCGCCAGCAGCCCACGGTCCGCCGCGAACGGTCCGTCGTCGAGGCTCCAGTCCATGTCGGGCTGGTAGGCGAGGGTGAATGCCGACCCGTCGCGCGCGGCGTGGAGGAAGGGGTTCTGCGCGACGGCGAGCAGGCCGCGCGCGCCGTCGAGACGCAGCGCGATGCCGTAGTCGCCGGTGCCGAGGCTCGGACGCGGGCCCTTCGGCACGAAGATCGAGTCGATCGGCTCGCCGAGAGACGAACGGAAGACGGTGACGGCATCGACATGCAGCCGCGACGCGGGCGCCGTGTCGATGAAGATCTGTTTGCTGACGAACCGCCAGCCCGGCTGGAGCTCGTAGACGACGCGCAGGTGGTAGGAGGCGGCGGTCCAGGTGTAGGTCACGCTGCCGGCCGCCAGGGTCCGCGCCGGCGCGGGCAGGGTGTCGCTGTCGAACGTCCGGCCGTCGATCGCCACGCCGAAGCCGTCGTGCGTGAAGCGGTACGGCCCGCCGGCGGCCGGGTCGGCGATCGACTCGAGGCCGCGATCGCCGAAGCGCGCGGTGAGCGCGCCGTTGGCGAGCGTCGGGGCGGGCGCCGCGTGCGCCGGAAGGCTGGCGAGCGTGACACAGCAGAGGCAGAGGCGCAGGTGGAAGGATGGGCGTCGCATCGCCCGTATCCTAGCGCAGAGTCGCGCTATTCGTGGCGGAGGACGGCGATGGGATCCACGCCGAGGGCCCGGCGGGCCGGAACGAGGACCGCCGCCGCGCCGACGACGACGAGCACGAGGAACATCGGGACGTACGCCGTCGGGTCGACGGGGCCCGTCTCGTAGAGGAGGGACGCGAGCCCGCGCGAGAGCGCCACACCGCCCGCCAGTCCCGCGACGCCGCCCGAGACCACGAGGATCGCCGCGTCGCGGAGCAGAGTCCAGAGCAGCGAGCCCGGCCGCGCGCCGAGCGCGACGCGGATGGCGATCTCGCGCTGCCGCTGCCGGACCGCGTAGCTCACGAGGCCAAAGAGGCCGACGGCGGCGAGCGCCAGCGCGAGCAGGGCGAAGGCCGCGAACACCAGCATGTTCGTGCGCGGCTGGCGCAGCACGCCGGACACCACCTGGTCCATCGGCTCGATCGCGACGCCGACGTCCGGCGCGGCCGCCTGGACCGCCCGGCGCACCGCGGCGGCCAGGCCGGCGGGATCGCCGCTGGCGCGGACCATGATCGTCACGTCGTTCCAGGGCAGCTGCGGGAACGCGCGGAACATCGTCGGGCGCGGCGCGAGGTCGAGCCCGCGATCGCGCAGGTCGCTCACGACGCCCACGACGGTCTTGGGCCGGCCCGTGCGCCCCCACACCAGCTGCCGCCCGAGCGGGTCCTCCCCGGGCCACGTCCGCGCGGCGAGGCTGTCGGTGACGACCACCACGTCGGGGGCGTCCGCGGTGTCGCGGGCGTCGAGCAGCCGGCCCTTCAGCAGCCGAAGACCCATGGCTCGGAAGAAGCCCGGCGTGACCGTACGCCAGTTGGCCTGCAGCAGCGGCTCGTCCGGCGAGCGATCGGCGCGGCGGTACCGGATTGCCGAGCTCCAGGCGCCGAACGGCACGACGTTGGTGGCGCCAACCGCGTCCACGCCGGGCAGGCGCGCGAGCCGGTCATCGAGGTCGGAGACGAACGACGCGAGCCGCTGGCCGGACCACGTGGCGCCGGCCAGCACCGGCCGCACCGTCAGGAGGCGCTCGGGGTCGAAGCCGGGGTCGACGGCGCTCAAGGTGAGGAAGCTCTTGAAGAGGAGGCCCGCGCCGACGAGCAGCGTCATCGCGATGGCCGCCTGGGCGGCGACCAGCACGCGTCGGGCGCGCGTCCGCGCCGACATCGTGCGTCCGCCCTGCCGCAGGCGGTCCTGCAGGCCGACGCGCGCGGCGTCGAGCGCCGGCGCGAGGCCGAAGGCGAGCACGGCGGCGGCCGTCAGGGCCAGCGTGAAGAGCAGCACCAATCCGTCGAGCCGGACGCCGGCCAGGCGCGGGACGAGCGACGTGCCCAGGCGGCGGACGAGCGCGATTGCGCCGGCCGTCAGGGTGAGCCCGGCCGTCGCGCCGATCGCGGCGACGAGGACGCTCTCGACGAGCAGCTGCCGCACGAGCCGGCCCCGGCTCGCGCCGAGCGCCGCCCGCACCGAGAGCTCGCCGCGCCGGCCGGCTCCGCGCGCGAGCAGGAGCCCGGCCACGTTGACGCACGCCAGCAGGCCGAAGAGCGCGACCGCGCCGAACTGGACCCACACCATGCGGGGCACGACCGGGCCGAGGACCGAGGACTTCAGGTCCACGGCGCGCAGCCCCCAGCCGGCGTTGGCGGCCGGATAGCTCGCGGCCGCGGCGCGACCGAGGGTGTCGAGCTCGGCCCGCGCCTGCGCCAGCGTCGCGCCGGCCCCGAGACGGCCGATCACCTCGACTTCCCGGTCGTCCCGATCGCCGGCTGCGTCGAGGACGAGCGGGACGAGCACCTGCGCGCCGGGCACCAGGTCCGGCAGGTCGTCGACGACGCCGGCGAGGCGGTAGGGCTCGCCGTCGAGCTCGATGGTGCCGCCGACGGCGGCCGGGTCGCGCTGGAAGCGCACCGTCCACAGGCTGCGCGTGATGACGGCGACGTGCGAGTCGGCGCCCGTCCCTTCGGCGGCGGCGGAGAAGGTGTGGCCCGCGACGGGCGAGACGCCGAGCGTGCGGAAGAACGAGGCGGTGACCGCCGCGCCGGCGACCGGCGTGGCGGCGCCGCGGCCCGTCAGCGTGTGCTCGGCCCGCAGGAAGCCGGTGACGCCGTCGAACAGGCGGGTCTCACGGCGCAGGTCGATCAGGTTCGGCCCGGACAGCGGCCACGACCCGCCGCGCGGGTCGACCTCGTAGAGCCGCACCAGCCGGCCGGCGTCGGGAAACGGAAGGTCCCGGAGCACGACGGCGTCGGCGACGCTGAAGATCGTGGCGTTCGCGCCCAGGCCGAGCGCCAGGGAGATGACCGCGACCGCGGTAAAGCCGGGGCTGCGCCTGAGCACGCGCGCCGCGTAGCGCAGGTCCTGGAGCGTGGACTCGACGCCCCGCGTGCCCCGCGCGTCGCGGCAGTCCTCGGCGGCCCGGTCGACGCCCCCGAACTCGACGAGCGCCCGCCGGCGCGCCTCGTCCGGCGGAAGCCCGGCCGCGACGTGGCGCGCGGTCTCCTCCTCGACGTGGAACCGCAACTCGGCCTCGAGCTCGCGGTCCAGCGCGGCGCGTCCGAGAAGGCGGCGCAGCCAGCTCATCCCCGCTCCGCGCGCGCGGTGCGCATGACGAGCGCGATCGCGCCTGAGATCCGGTCCCACTGCGCGGTCTGCTCCTCGAGATGGCGGCGCCCGGCCGGCGTGAGGCGGTAGAACTTCGCCGGGCGGCCCGTGTGGGTCTCCTGCCAGCTGGCCGCCAGCCACTTGCGGTACTCGAGGCGGTGCAGGGCGGGGTAGAGCGAGCCCTGCGGCACGTCGAGGACGTCGCGCGAGACCTGGCGGAGCCGCTGGGCGATCGCGTAGCCGTGAATGGGGCCGAGCGCGACGATCCGCAGGACGAGCATGTCGAGCGTGCCCTGCAACAGGTCGGGTCTCGGCGCCGCGGGTGTCGTCATGTGTTCATGCCTAGGATGTCTACACATGATGACGCTCTAGGCGTCACGTGTCAAGAGGGGCACGGGTACGTAGCGCAGAGCTTCAGCTCTGCGCCCGTCTTGCGCCGCCACGCGTACGGCACAGGTCTGAGACCTGTGCCACCGGGCGCAGGGCTGAAGCCCTGCGCTACGTACCGGAATGGCGCAGGGCTGAAGCCCTGCGCTACGTGTGGGCGAGGAGCCGGTCGAACGTGTCCGGCGGGAGATCCTCGAGCGAGCGGGCGGCGACGTCGGCGTCCAGCGTCACGTGCGGGCTGACGCCGACCGACCGCATGCCGGCGCGGCGGGCGCCCTCGATGCCCGCCGCCGCGTCCTCGACGACGATGCTGCGCGAGGGCGGGACGCCGAGGCGCGCGGCGGCCGTCAGGAAGACTTCGGGGTCCGGCTTGCCGACGCTCACGTCATCGCCGGTGACGACGGCGCCGAACGCGCCGCCGAAGTCCACGACCTTCAGCACGGCCTCGACGTTCGCGTTCGGGGCCGACGATGCGATCGCCTGGAGCCAGCCGCCGGCGTGGAGTCGCGCCACCCATTCGGCCGCGCCCGGGAGCGGCGCGAGGCCGCGCTCGGCGACGAGCCGGCGGTAGTGCGCTTCCTTGTCGTCGCCGATGCGGCGGCCGCGCGCGGGGTCGACGTCCTCGCCCAGCCACTCGCGCATGATGAGGTCGTTCTTCTTGCCGAAGGTGGCCAGGAACTGCTCGTAGGTGATCGCCACGCCCTCGGCGCGCATCGTCTCGCGCCACGCAACCCAGTGGTGCGGCGCGGAGTCCACGAGCGTGCCGTCCAGGTCCCAGAGCGCGGCGCGGGGCGTGCCGATCGTGTCGTTGGCCATCATCCGTTGAAGTACATGTAGGCCGCCAGGATCGCCAGCAGCACGATGATCGAGCCGAGCACGTCGGAGCGGCCCCAGCTGCTGCGCGAGTGCCGGCGCTGCTCGTCGCTCACGGTGGCGAACGTCAGCCCCGCGATCTGCGCCTCGGCGGGCGCGGCCGTCAGGTAGCTCACCCCGATCAAGACGACGATCGACACGAGGAAGATGAGCGCGCTGTAGTACTGGAAATAGATGTTGTTCACGATCCACAGGAACGACCCGGGCGTGTACCCGTGCTCGAACCCGGCGAGCCCCAGGCTCACCGGCGTGTCCACGGCCAGGCGGAACGCGCCGAGCACGAAGCCGACGACGAGCGTGGCCAGGGCGCCCTTGGCGTTCAGCCGCTTCATGAACACGCCGAGGAAGAACACCGTGAAGATGGGCGGCGCGAGGTAGCCCTGCACGCCCTGCAGGTAGTCGTAGAGCCCCTTGGCGCCCTGGATGACCGGGATCCACGCGAGGCCGATGAGCACCATGACGACGGTCGCGATCCGGCCGATGTGCACGAGCTGGTGCTGCGTGGCCCGCGGGCTGATCTTCGTGTAGAAGTCCATCGTGAAGAGCGTCGAGCACGCGTTGAAGACGCCCGCCAGCGAGCTCATCAGCGCGGCCAGAAGGCCCGCCACGACGATGCCGCGCACGCCGACCGGCAGCACGCTCTTCACGAGCAGGGGGAACGCGGCCTGGGCGACCTCGTTCACCGTGTGCCCGCTCGCGTCCACCATGGGCGCGAGCGCGGGGACCGTGCCCTGCCTGGCCAGCGCGAGGGCGATCATGCCGGGGATGATGAAGATGAACACCGGCAGCAGCTTGAGGAACGACGCGAAGATCGACCCGCGCCGCGCCTGCTGTTCGTCGGGCGCCGCCAGGGCGCGCTGGACGATGTACTGGTCGGTGCACCAGTACCACAGGCCGATGATCGGCGCGCAGATCAGCATGCCGAGCCACGGGTAGTTCTGGTTGAAGTACCACGCGAGGCGCCCGGTCTCCTTCACGGGCGCCCACGTGCCCTCCACGCCCGCCGGGATGAGCGGCTTCCAGAGGTTGAACATGTCGGAGGGCAGCATCGCGCGCAGCTCGTGCCACCCGCCGAGCTTCATCAGGCCGAACACGGTGACGAGCACGGACCCGATGACGAGCACGACCGTCTGCAGCGCCTCGGTGTAGGCGACCGCGCGCATGCCGCCGAGCACGGTGTAGACGCCGGTCAGCAGGATGACGGCCACCGAGCCGATCCAGAAGCTGTTGAGCACGAGCGCGCCGATCTGCAGGTGGACGTCGGGCAGCAGCGTGCTGAACACCACGCCGCCCGCGAAGATGCCCACCGCGATCTTCGTCAGGATGTAGGCGACCAGCGAGATGATCGACAGCACCCAGCGCGAGGCCGGCGAGAAGCGGCGCTCGAGGAACTCGGGCATCGTGTAGACCATCGACCGCGCGTAGAACGGCACGAACACCCAGCCGAGCACCAGCAGGCACCAGGCGTGGAGCTCGTAGTGCGCCATGGCGACGCCGCTCGTCGCGCCCGCGCCGGCCAGGCCCACCAGGTGCTCGGATCCGATGTTCGACGCGAAGATCGACGCGCCGACGATGAACCAGCCGAGGTTGCGGCTGGCCAGGAAGTAGTCGTCGGCCGTGTCGCGGCTCCGCTTGATGACCCACCACGTCAGGCCCGCCAGCAGGCCGAAGTAGGCGAGGATGATCAGCCAGTCGAGTGTCGTCATGGTTCGATGACCACCTTGAGCCCGTCACGCCGCGCCGCCAGGGCGAAGGCGGCGGGGCTGTCCTCGAGACCGAATCGATGCGTGACCGCCGAGCGCACGTCCACGAGTCCCCGCTCCACCAGCTCGATCGCGCGCGGATAGGTGTGCTTCATGCGCCGCACCATCACGAACGTGAGACCCTTGCGCCGCGCCGCCGCGGCCGGGAAGGACGTGCGGGGGCCGCCGGGAATCCCGGCGAGCACCACGCGCGCGCCGGGCCGCACGGCGCCGACCGCGGCGTCCACCGCCTCGTCCTCGCCGGCGGCCTCGAGCGCGGCGTCGAGCCCGCCCGTCGCCTCACGAATCGCCTGTCCCTCGCGTCCCGCGTCGGCCGCGAACACCTCGGCGCCGAGCCGGCGCGCCGCGTCGAGCCGGTGGGTCAGGGTGGCGCGCTCGGTCGCGACGACGCGGGCGGCGCCGGCGGCGCGCGCCACCTGGATCATCAGCAGGCCGATCGGTCCGCAGCCGAACACGCCCGCCGTGGCGCCCGGCTCGAGGTGCGCGAGATCCACGGCGTGAATCGCGACGCCGAGCGGCTCGAGCATGGCGCCGTCGGCCGCCGTGAACGACCCGGGCAGCGGCACCAGACAGCGCTCCGGCCACGCCATCCACTCGCGCATCGCCCCATCGTCGTCCGCGTGGCCGGCGAAGCGGACGGCCTCGCAGAGGTTGGGGTGGCCGCCGGCGCACGGGCGGCACGCGCCGCAGGGCACCGCCGGGTCCACCGCGACCAGGCGTCCGTCGGCCGTCTCGGCCGCGATCTCGTGGCCCAGGACGAGCGGGCGCGCGAGCCGCGTGTCGCCGATGCCGCCCTCGCCGAACCAGTGGAGATCCGACCCGCAGATGCCGACGGCGCGGATCCGCACGAGCGCTTCGCCCGCGCGCGGCACGGGCGCCGGCTCGTCGTGCAGGCGGAGGTCCCCGTGGCCGTGCAGGCGGGCGACGCGCACCGGCTCACGTCCTCTTTCGCTGGCCGTAGTAGGCCGCCGGGCCGTGCTTGCGCCGGTAGTGCTTGTCCACCAGGAAATCGTCGGGCCGCGGCGCGCCGGGCGCCAGCAGGCGGATCCGGAACTCGATCGACGCCAGGGTACTCGAGGATCTCGGCGTGCTCGATGGCCGCGAACGCGTCGGGGCCCCAGGTGAACGGCCCGTGGTTGGCCACGAGGACGGCCGGAATCTCGTTGGGGGAGAGGCCGCTCGACGTGAACGTCTCGACGATCACGCGGCCGGTGTTGGCCTCGTACGCCGATTCGACCTCCTCGCGCGTCATCGGCCGGGTGACCGGCACGTCCCCGTGGAAATAGTCGGCGTGCGTCGTCCCCATGCAGCGCAGCGGGAGGCGGGCCTGGGCGAGCGCGGTGGCGCACTCGGAGTGGGTGTGCACGATGCCGCCGCAGCCGAAGGCGCGGTAGATCTCGAGGTGCGTCGGCGTGTCGGACGAGGGGCGGAGGTCGCTCTCGAGCGCCTCGCCCGTCTCGAGCAACACGGCGACCGTGCGCTCCGGCGCCATCTCCTCGTAGGGCACGCCGCTCGGCTTGATGACGAAGAGGCCCGCGTCGCGGTCCAAGGCCGAGACGTTGCCGAACGTGCCGGTGACCAGCCCGCTCCGGGCCAGCTGGAGGTTGGCCTGGTGGACGATCTCGCGGAGAGCGTGTGGGACCTTGGGCATCTTCAGTTGGGCCGGCTAAAGCCGGCCCCCACATCTGGTACTTGGGCCGGCTAAAGCCGGCCCCCACGTACCTGTCGGGCCGGCTTTAGCCGGCCCGCTCTCGAATCGCCAACAACCTCTTCATCAGCGTCCCCAAATCCGCGCGCGCGCCGGCGACGCCGCCGAACGTGTCGTGCAGCTCGCGGTAGAGGCCGTACAGCTCGTCGTAGACCGCGTGCGCCCGGGCGTCCGGCTCGAAGCGCGTGTCCTTCAGGGCCGTCATCTTCGCCTGCGCGGCCTCGAAGGTGGCGTAGCCGCCGGCCGACTCGCCGGCGGCGACGGCGGCCGATATGGCGGCGCCCAGCGCCGGCGTCTGCGGCGAGCCGGCGACGAGCATCGGCTGGCCGAGCACGTCGGCGTAGATCTGCATGAACAGGTCGTTCTTCTCCGCGATGCCGCCGCAGCAGACGACCCGCTCGATCGGCACGCCGTACTCGACCATGCGCTCGACGATGGCGCGGGCGCCGTAGGCGGTGGCCTCGATGAGCGCGCGGTAGATCTCGGCGCGCGTCGTGTGCAACGTCTGGCCGAGCACGAGGCCGGTCAGCTTCGGGTCCACCAGGATCGTGCGGTTCCCGTTGTTCCAGTCGAGCGCCACGAGGCCGGACGCGCCCGGCGCGAGGCGCGCGGCCTCGGCCGAGAGCTCGGCGTGCAGCTCGTCTCGCCCCTGGCACACGCGCTCGACCCACCAGCGCAGGATGTCGCCCACGGCCGACTGCCCGGCCTCGATGCCGTCGTAGCCCGGCATGATCGAGCCGTCGACGATGCCGCAGATGCCCGGCACGGTGCGCGCGTCGCCCCTGGGCGCGATGGCGCAGTCGCACGTGGAGGTGCCGATGATCTTCACGAGCGTGCCCGTGCGCACGCCCGCGCCGACGGCGCCGTAGTGCGCGTCGAAGCCGCCCATCGCGATCGGGATGCCTTGGGGCAGGCCGAGCGTCGTCGCCCAGGCCTTCACGAGCCGCCCGGCGGGCCGGTCGGCCGGCCAGGCGTGATCGTAGAGGCGATCCCGCAGGTCGGCCAGCTTCGGGTCGAGCCGGGCGAGGAACGCCTTCGACGGCAGCCCGCCCCACGCGTTCGAGTACATCGCCTTGTGGCCGGCGGCGCACACGCAGCGGACGATGGCCTTGGGGTCCTTGATGCCCGCGAGCACGGCCGGGATGTAGTCGGCCAGCTCGATCCATGTCACGGCCTGATCGAAGATCTCGGGCGCGACCTTCAGGCAGCGCCAGATCTTCGACCAGAACCACTCGGACGAGTACGTGCCGCCGATGGGCGCGAGGTACTCGGGCGCGTGGCGCCGGGCGGTCTCGGTGATGGCGGCGGCCTCCTCGGCGGCGGTGTGGTCCTTCCACAGCCACGCGTAGGCCGCGAGCTGCCCGTGGAGCCGCGGGTAGAGCGCGAGCGGCTGGCAGTCCTCGTCCACCGGGATCGGCGTGGAGCCGGTCGTGTCCACGCCGATGCCGACGACGCGGCCGCGGGTGAAGCCGGGCTGGCGCTCGGCTTCCTGGACCGCGCCGGAGATCGACGCGTCGAGGCCGAGCAGGTAGTCGCCGGGGTTCTGGCGCGCGAGGTGCGGGTCGCGCGGGTCGAGCAGCACGCCGTGATCGCCGCTCGGGTAGTCGAAGACGCTCGTGCCGAGCACGCGGCCGTCGGCGCAGTCCACGACCACGGCGCGGATCGAGTTGGTGCCGTAGTCGACGCCAATGGTGAACGCGGGTTTCATTTCGCGCGCCATACTACCTCAAAGTGGGGCTTCGCCCCACACCCCGGCTCGGTCGTTACGCGGGGCCCCACGGCCCGCTCCACTTCCTCGCGGGCCGCGCCGTGCGCGGCCTGGCCGTGCTCGCGCGGCATGTCACCCCGTCGTTCGCCTCCCGGCGACCGAGCACGGCCCGCACACGCGCGTGTAGAATCGAGGCATGCGCAGCGCGATCCCGGCCCTCGTCCTGCTCGCCGCGGCGGGCCTCTCGGCGGGCCCGCCCCCTCCGTCCACCGGCTATCCGATCACGGCGGTGCCGCTCGCCGGCGTCCGCGTGACGAACGGGTTCTGGCAGCACCGGCTCGAGGTCAACCGCACGGTCACCATTCCGCACATCATGCGGGAGAACGAGGAGACCGGGCGCGTCGCGAACTTCCTGAAGGCGGCCGGCCAGGCGCCGGGTGAGTACGAGGGCCAGCGCTACAACGACACCGACGTCTACAAGGTGATCGAGGCGGCGTCCGACTCGCTCGTGGAGCACCCCGACCCGGCGCTCGAGAAGAAGATCGATGGCCTCGTGGCGATCATCGCCGCGGCGCAGCGGCCCGACGGCTACCTGTACAACCCGCGCGACGTCGATCCGAAGAACCCCGCGCCCGGCGCCGGCCCCGAGCGGTGGTCGTCGCTGCACACGAGCCACGAGCTCTACGACATGGGCCACATGATCGAGGCGGCCGTGGCGCATCACCGGGCCACCGGCAAGCGCACGTTCCTCGACGTGGCCGTCAAGGCGGCCGACCTCATCTGCAGGGTGTTCGGGCCCGAGGCCCGGCACGACGCGCCCGGCCACGAGGAGATCGAGCTGGCGCTCGTGAAGCTGTTCCGGGCGACGGGCGATCGGAAGTACCTGGACGAGGCGAGGTTCTTCCTCGACCAGCGCGGCCGGCCGCACACGGTGCCGCCCGTGCAGTTCCCGCGCGGCAACCGGTTCTTCATGTACAACGACCTGTCGTACCGGCAGGACCAGACGCCCGTCGTGGACGAGACGCGCGCGGTGGGCCACGCCGTGCGCGAGATGTACCTGCTGTCGGGCATGACCGACGTGGCGGCGCTCCTCGGCGACACGGCGTACGGGCAGACGGTGGACCGGCTGTGGGACGACATCACGTCGAAGCGCATCTACGTGACGGGCGGCCTCGGCTCGAACTACCGCACCGAGGCCTTCGGCGACGACTACCAGCTGCCCAACCGCGCCTACGCCGAGACGTGCGCGTCGGTCGGCGGGCTGCTCTGGTACCACCGCATGTTCCTGCGCGAGGGCGACGCATCGTACCTCGACGTCTTCGAGCGCACGCTCTACAACGGCTACCTGTCGGGCGTCTCGCTGGCCGGCGACACCTTCTTCTATCAGAACCCGCTGGAGTCGGACGGCACGCGCGCCAGGCAGCCCTACTTCGACGTGGCGTGCTGCCCGGCGAACCTCGCGCGGCTGATGGCGCAGCTGCCCGGGCTCGTCTACGCGCAGCGCGGCCGCGAGGTGTACGTGACGCTCTTCGTCGGGAGCGACGCGGCGGTCGAGGTGGGCGGCGTGAAGACCGCGCTCGCGCAGCAGACCGACTACCCGTGGACGGGCGACGTGAGCATCCGCGTCGATCCCGCGACGCCGGTCGAGTTCACGCTCGCCGTGCGCATCCCGGGTTGGACCCGCGGCGACGCCATGCCGACGGACCTGTACCGCTTCGCCGATTCACCGGTGGGGGCCGGCTTCCGCCTTCGCCAAGGCTCCGGCGGACAGGTCAGCCGGCCCGATCTCACCGTCAACGGCCGGCCCGTGGACATCACCTCCCTCGACAAGGGCTTCGCCCGCGTCACCCGCCGCTGGCGGAAGGGCGATCGCGTCGAGCTGCGCCTGCCGATGACCGTGCGCCGCGTGGTGGCCGACGGTCGGGTCGAGGCCGACCGCGGGAAGGCCGCGATCGAGCGCGGCCCGGCCGTCTACGCGGTGGAGGCGGTGGACAACGGCGGCGAGGTCGCGCATCTGCGTCTGCCGCTCGACGCAACGCTCGAGGCGGCGTTCCGGCCCGATCTGCTCGGCGGCGTGGTCGAGGTGAAAGGGAAGGGCGAGGTGATCGGCGAGGACGGCAAGGCCACGTCGCGCACCATCGTCGCCGTCCCGTACTTCGCCTGGGCGAATCGCGGGAAAGGGCAGATGGAAGTCTGGATTCCGGTACCTGACAATGACCACGGAAATCGCCACGGAATGACCACGGAAATCGCCACGGAAATCACTACGGAATAGCCATGGAATACACACGGCTGGGTAACACCGGACTCACCGTTTCACGCATCTGTCTCGGCTGCATGGCGTACGGCGATCCGGCGGCGACGCTGCCGGGCGAGCAACTGAGCTGGCCGTGGGCGCTCAGGGAGGACGAGGCGCGGCCGTTCTTCAAGCGGGCGCTCGAGCTCGGCATCAATTTCTTCGACACGGCCAACGTGTACTCGTTCGGCGCAAGCGAGGAGATCACGGGCCGCGCGCTCCGCGACTTCGCGCGCCGCGAGGACGTCGTGCTCGCCACGAAGGTGCGGTTCCCGGTGCGCCCCGGGCCGAACGGGCGGGGCCTCTCGCGCAAGGCGATCCTCCACGAGATCGACGCCAGCCTGAAGCGGCTCGGCACGGATTACGTCGATCTCTACCAGATCCACCGCTGGGATCCGGCCGTGCCCATCGAGGAGACGATGGAGGCGCTCCACGACGTCGTCCGCGCGGGCAAGGCGCGGTATCTGGGGGCGTCGTCGATGTGGGCGTGGCAGTTCGCCAAGGCGCAGCACGTGGCGGAGCGGAACGGGTGGACGCGCTTCGTCTCGATGCAGAACCACTACAACCTCATGTACCGTGAGGAGGAGCGCGAGATGGTCGGGCTCTGTCTCGACCAGGGCGTGGGTTTGATCCCCTGGAGCCCGCTCGCGCGCGGCCACCTGGCGCGCCCGCCGAAGGCGGAGGCCACGAACCGTTCCAAGCAGGACGGCTTCGGCCAGTCGCTCTATTCGGCGACGGCCGAGGCGGACCATCAGGTGATTGCCGCGGTCGACAAGATGGCGAAAGCGCGCAAGCTGCCGCACGCGCAGGTCTCGCTCGCGTGGCTGCTCGGAAAGGCTGGCGTGACGTCGCCCATCATCGGCGCCACGAAGCTGAAGCACCTGGACGACGCGGCCGCGGCCGTGGACGTGAAGCTGTCGGAGGAGGACGTGCAGGCGCTCGAGGCGCCGTACGTCACGCATCCGGTTTCAGGGCATTCGTAGATATGCACAAATGGCTGTTCGCGGCGCTGCTCGCCCTCCAGGCCCACTTCGCCGCGTCGTACCTCGTGCCGCTCGACGCGCAGGCGCAGCGCGAGTTCGGCGGGCTGCTGCGCTGGGCGTGGCCCTGGTCGATCGGGGACGGCGGTCCGCTGGGGCTGATGACGGCGAGCGGCTTCCCGCTGCCGGGCTTCTTCGTCGCGGTCACCGCAGCCACGCTGCTGATCCTCGCGGCCATGGCCGTCATCAACCTCTGGGTGCCGTTCGGCTGGTGGAAGCCCCTGGCGATGGCCGGCGCCGTGCTGTCCATCGTGCTGATGGCGCTGTTTCCCGGCTGGACGAAGCTCCTGCCGGTGGCCACGGCGCTCGCGATCTTGGGCGCGGCGCTCGAGTACTGGACGCCGCTGGCGAGTGAGGGTTGAGAACGAGCCACGGAAGGGCCACGGAAACAGCCACGGAAACCACCACGGAAAGCACGTCGTGGGGGCCGGCTTTAGCCGGCTCGACGAGCAATGCCAACCTGTCCCAGCTGCGGCGCGCGCTACACCGATCCGGGCGACGACTGCGACGCGCGGTTCAACGCGCTGCTCGCGCTCGACCACTCGCGTCGCGAGCCGTGGGGGAGCCGCCACGGTCTCGCCGCGTCGGCATTCTGGCTGCAGCACCCCGACCGCTGCGCGCGCGAGGTGCTCGAACGCTCGTGGGTGTTCCTGTTCAGCGTCTACGTGAAGGGGATCGACGCCGCGCGCGTCGCGCGCGGCCTGAGGAGAGCGGGGAAGCAAGCGCCAGACTGGGACGTGTCACCCTTGCCCGGGTCCGGACCGGCAGGACCGTTCGCCGTGACCATCGCCGACCTCGGGACCTTCGACGCGGACACCTACCCGGAGCGGCTCGACGCGTGGTGCCGCGCCGCGCTCGACGTCTGGCGAGGCTGAGCCCCAAGCCTCGAGCCCCAAGCCTCAAGCCTGCCCCAACAGTCCCGCCGCGTTCCCTCCCATGATCCTGCTCTCGTCCGCGGCGGTGAGCTTCAACCCCCGAATGCTCGACGGCATCTGCTCGACGCTCCCGATCACGTACGGGGAGTCGCTGCCGGCCATGACGTGGTCCACGCCGGCAAAGGCGATCGCCAGGCGCAGGCAGGCGGGGTCGAAGTTCACGGTGGCCTTCGGGCCAGCCTGTGGGGCCCGGCCAAGGCCCGGCGCTACGCTATGATGTCGGCACCATGCCCGACAAGGTCCGCTGGGGAGTGCTGGGCGCGGCGCGCATCGCCGTGAAGAAGGTCATCCCGGCGATGCGGCAGGCGCGGCACGCCGAGGTCCTGGCCATCGCGTCGCGGCGGCCCGACACGGCGCGGGGCGCGGCGGCGGCGCTCGGCATCCCGCGGGCCTACGGCTCGTACGACGAGCTGCTGGCCGACCCCGACGTCGAGGCGGTCTACATACCGCTGCCCAACCACCTGCACGTGCCGTGGTCGATCCGGGCGGCCGAGCGCGGGAAGCACGTGCTCTGCGAGAAGCCGATCGGCCTCGACGCCCAGGAGGCCCGCACGCTCCTCGCCGCGCGCGACCGCACCGGCCGCCTCATCGGCGAGGCCTTCATCGTCCGCGTCCATCCGCAATGGGACGAGGTGGAGCGCCTCGTGCGCGGCGGCCGCATCGGCGAGGTGCGGGACGTGTCCGGCCACTTCAGCTACTTCAACGACGACACGGAGAACGTGCGGTGGGTGAAGGCGTACGGCGGCGGCGCGCTCATGGACCTGGGCTGCTACCTGGTCAACGTCTCGCGCCGGATCTTCGGGCGCGAGCCGGCGCGCGTGCTGGGCGCCATGGAGCGGGACGCGGCCACCGGCGTGGACGTCTTCATGTCCATGCTTCTCGACTTCGCGCCCGGGCGCGCGACGGGCGCCTGCGGCATGCGCACGGCCCGCCACCAGCGCGTCGTCATCCACGGCGCGGAGAAGCGGATCGACGTCGAGGTCCCCTTCGGGCCGCCGCCGGACACGCCGGTGTGGCTGCGCGTGGACGATGGGAATGACGTGCTGGGGGCGAACGCGGAAACGATCGAGATCCCGGCCTGCAACCAGTTCACGCTGCAGGCGGACCGCTTCTCCCTGGCGATCCGCGGCGAGGGCGACGTACCGTGCCCGCTCGAGGACTCGGTGGCGAACATGCGCGCCATCGACGCGCTGGCGCGGTCGGCCGAGTCGGGGAAGTGGGAGACACCGTAGCGCAGGGCTTCAGCCCTGCGCCCGGTGGCACAGGTCTCAGACCTGTGCCACATGCGCGCCGGCGCACACCTGAAGGTGTGCGCTACGCGCTACGCAAGATCGCCGTCCCACCCGTGCCAGTACATCTCCCAGCCGAGGTACTTCGTCGCCGCCTCGTGGACGACGGCGGAGACCGAGGAGAGGTTGGCGGCGACGTGGTGCTCGAAGCCGCGCTCGCAGATGAAGCGGAGCAGCGCCTGCAGCCCGGGGATGTGCACCACGCCGGCGCCGCCGAAGGTCTCGAGCGGGTCGTCGGTGAACGCGCCCTCTCCGACGTAGCCCTTGATCCGGCCCGCGCGGTCGTCGGTCGAGAAGCGCGCGAAGG
Source organism: uncultured Acidobacteriota bacterium (assembly GCA_963812185.1). Taxonomy (GTDB): domain Bacteria; phylum Acidobacteriota; class Vicinamibacteria; order Vicinamibacterales; family JAHECP01; genus JAHECP01. Next base: position 983,820 of record CAWEUE010000003.1, on the reverse strand, counting down.
TCATGGGCCCGCTCTTCACGCGGCCCACCATCGTGCCGAAGGTGTTGGCCTTGCCGACGGTGCCGGCGATGATCTCCTGGTAGTCCATGCGCACGTCGGCGAAGAAGTGCTTCGGCAGGTTGCTGCAGTGGAAGCACACGGCCTTGTCGGGGTCGTCGCCGTAGTTGTTGTTCCAGTCGAGCAGCGCCGAAGGGGTCCCCGACGCCAGGCGCAGGGCGTGCATGGCGATCGTGCCGCAGATGTCCACCTCGCACGCGCTCGACATGAGGTCGTTGCTCATCATGCTCATCAGCGTGCAGGGGACGACGCCGAAATAGGTCTCGAGCGCGGTCCAGCACTGGACGGCGGAGACGACGACCTGCACCTCCCGCATCCAGCCGTCGATGACCACGCCGAGCTTGGCCTGCTTCACGAGCGCCGGGGCGGGCGTGGCGCCGACCGGCACGTAGGCCTTCATCTGCTCCAGTTTCGCCTTCACCGCCGGGTCGTCGTCTGTGAGGCGCTCGACGCGGCCCAGGATCTCCGACAGGTCCACGGTCTCGATCGAGATCCCGCTCGCCTCGAGCAGTTTCTCGCTGTAGCGGACGGTGTTGAAGGCGGCCGGGCGCGCGCCAATCGCCCCGACGCGCAGGTTGCGCAGGCCCCTGACGACGCGGCAGACGCCGGCGAACCAGTCGAGGTCGCGGCGGAAGGCCTCCGAGTCGGGCGCCTCGGTGTGCCGCGCGGTCAGCGAGTAGGGAATGCCGTACTGCGCCAGGTTGTTGCAGGCCGACATCTTGCCGCAGAACGAGTCGCGCCGGTCGCGGATCGACATGCGGCCGGTCGAGTCGGGCGTGGCCTGGACGAGCACGGGCACGCCGAGGCCGGCCAGCCGCAGCGTGTCCGCCACGGCGCGCTCGTCGCCGAAGTTGGGCAGCGAGACGATCACGCCCTCGATGTCGTCGCGGTTGGCCTTGAACAGGTCGGCGCACAGCCGCGCCTCGGCGTGCGTCTCGACGGCGCCGTGCTTGGTCTGGTCGGGGGCCGGCGTGACCGCGCGGATGCCGGCCGACTCGAGCACGGCAATCATGTCGTCGCGGCCGGTCCTGGCCAGGTGATCGGGGAAGAAGCCGCGGTTGCCGACGATGAGGCCGAAGGTCGCGCGTGAAGTGGCGGTCATGGGAGGATTCTACTTCACCGACGGCGCACACCTGAAGGTGTGCGCTACGTACGATATAAGAGTGTAGCCGTTCTTCGTCGGAAGGAGCCCGCATGACTCGCATCCGCCCCGCCCGTCTCGTCTCCGCCGCGCTGGCCTTCGTCCTCGCGCTGCCGCTCCTCGCGGCCGCGCAGGGCACCGTGGCCGACTACCGCCGCGCCGACTCGCTGCGCGACCTCTACGGCGACGCGGCGCCCGGCATGGCCGGACCGGCCACGTGGATCGGCGAGACGACCCGCTTCTGGTACCGCGTGTCGGTGAAGGGCGGCCACCAGTTCATGGTGTACGACGCCGCCACGCGCGAGAAGCGGCCGGCCTTCGACCACGACCAGCTGGCGGCGGGGCTGTCGAAGGCGACCGGCGCGGAGTACAAGCCGTTCGAGCTGCCGTTCTCGACCTTCACGTTCGCGGACAAGGAGACGGCCATCGACGTCAGGGTGGCCGGCGACGCCTACCGGTGCAGCCTCGGCGACTACACGTGCAGGAAGGACGAGACGGCCGGCGGCGCCTTCGGGCGGCGCCGGGCAGACGCTGGGAAGCCGTGCGTGTCGCCCGACGGGAAGTGGGAAGCGCTCGTCGACAACTTCAACGTGGCGATCCGGCCCGTGGGCGGCAAGGCGCTGACGCACCTGAGCCTGGACGGCTCGGAAGGCGACCCGTACGAGCTCGGCTCGATCGCGTGGTCGCCCGATTCGACGAAGCTCGCGGCCTACCGCGTGAAGCCCGGCTACCACCGCGAGGTGCACTACATCGAGTCGTCGCCGGCCGACCAGAATCCAGCCGAAGTACACGTCGCGGTTCTACCGGAAGCCGGGCGACGTCCTCGACGTGGAGCAGCCCGTGCTCTTCCACGTGGACCCGCCGGCCGAGCACGTCGTGGCCAACAGCCTCTTTCCAAATGCCTACTCGATGTCGGATCTCGTCTGGCGCGAGGACGGCCGTGCCTTCACCTTCGAGTACAACCAGCGGGGCCACCAGGCCTACCGCGTGATCGAGGTGGACGCGGCGACGGGCAAGGCCCGCGCGCTCGTGGACGAGGAGACGAAGACCTTCTTCGACTACCGCCGCGCCAACGGCAGCCTCTCCGACTCGGGCCGGAAGTTCCGCTACGGCGTCGCCGACGGCAAGGAGATCATCTGGATGTCCGAGCGCGACGGCTGGAGTCACCTGTACATGTACGACGGCGCCACCGGCCGGGTGAAGTACCAGATCACCAAGGGGCCGTGGATGGTCCGCGCGGTGCAGAAGGTGGACGAGGAGAAGCGCCAGATCTGGTTCAGCGCGAGCGGCATGTACCCGGGTCAGGACCCGTACTTCCTCTATGACTACCGCATCGGCTTCGACGGCACGGGCCTGGTGCGGTTGACCGACGAAGAGGCGTATCACCAGGCAAGCTATTCCCACGACATGCAGTACGTCGCGGACACCTGGTCGCGCGTGGACATGGCGCCCGTGCTGGAGGTGCGGCGGACGAGCGACCGGTCGCTCGTGGCGACGGTGGAGCGCGGCGATCTCACGGCGCTGGAGCAGACCGGCTGGAAGCCGCCCGAGGTGTTCGTGGCCAAGGGGCGCGACGGGAAGACGGACATCTGGGGCGTCATCTTCCGGCCGACGAACTTCGACCCGTCGAAGACGTACCCGGTGATCGAGAACATCTACGCCGGGCCGCAGGGCTCGTTCGTGCCCAAGACGTTCAGCGCCTACTCGAGCATGCGCCCGCTCGCCGAGCTGGGCTTCATCGTGGTCCAGATCGACGGGATGGGGACGGCGAACCGCTCGAAGGCGTTCCACGAGGTGGCGTGGAAGAACCTGGGCGACGCCGGGCTGCCCGACCGGCTCCTGTGGCACCGGGCGGTGGCGGCCAAGTACCCGGTACTACGACATCTCACGCGTCGGCATCTACGGCACGTCGGCCGGCGGGCAGAGCTCGCTCGGCGCGCTGCTGTTCCACCCCGAGTTCTACAAGGCGGCGGTGTCGGCGTCGGGCTGCCACGACAACCGGATGGACAAGATCTGGTGGAACGAGCAGTGGATGGGGTGGCCGATCGGCCCGCAGGTACTCGGCCTCGTCCAACGTGGACAACGCGTGGCGCCTCCAGGGCGACCTGCTCCTCATCGTCGGCGAGATGGACGACAACGTGGACCCGTCGTCCACGATGCAGGTCGTGAATCAGCTCATCACGCACGACAAGAACTTCGACGTGCTCTACATTCCAGGCGCGCGGCACACCTCGGGCGGCGAGTTCGGCGAGCACAAGCGGCGCGACTTCTTCGTGCAGCACCTGCTCGGCGTGACGCCGCCGCGGTGGAGCGCGCTCGAGCAGAAGGCGGATCAGAAATGAAGCCAGGCCTGCGGTGGGTGGTGGCGGCCGTGGCCGCGCTGGCGGTCGCCCAGGTGGGCGCCTCGCCACGGTGGCGCGTGCAGAAGAGCGGCGTGGAGGCGCGCCTGCGCGGCGTGAGCGCGGTGAGCGACACGGTGGCGTGGGCGAGCGGCGCCGGCGGCACGGTCGTGCGGACCGAGGACGGCGGGCGGCACTGGCAGCGGCTCGCCGTGCCGGGCGCCGGCAAGCTCGACTTCCGCGACGTGGACGCCGTGGACGCGCGGACGGCCTACATCCTCAGCGTCGGCCAGGGCGATCAGTCGCGGATCTACAAGACCTCGGACGCCGGCGCGACGTGGACGCTGCAGTTCACCAACGACGAGCCGCGCGCGTTCTACGACGCCATGGCGTTCTGGGACGCCGACCACGGCATCGCGGTGAGCGACTCGGTGGACAACGTCTTCGTGATCGTGAGGACCGAAGACGGCGGGCGGACGTGGACGCGCGTGCCGGCGGCCGGGCTGCCGCCCGCGCAGGACACCGAGGGCTTCTTCGCGGCGAGCGGGACGAACGTGACCGTCTACGGATCCGATCGCGTGTGGTTTGGCACCGGCGCCGGAGACACGACACGCGTGTTCCGCTCGTCGGACGGCGGGCTGACGTGGCAGGCGTCGGAGACGCCGATCCCGGCCGGGCCGTCGGCCGGCATCTTCTCGGTGGCGTTCCGTGACGCGCTGCACGGCGTGGCGGTCGGCGGCGACTACCAGAAGGAGATGGAGGCGTACGACAACGCCGCGATGACCTCGGACGGCGGCGCCACGTGGACGCGGCTGCGCGGCCTCGGCGGCTTCCGCTCGGTCGTGGCCTACGTGCCCGGCGCGGCGACGCCGTCGATCCTCGCCGTCGGTCCGCAGGGCGCCGACCTTTCCACGGACGACGGCGCGAGCTGGACGCGGCTGTCGATCCTGAGCCTGCACACGTTCAGCTTCGCGCCGCGCGCCGCGAAGGGCGCCGTGGGCTGGGGCGCGGGCGAGCGCGGCCGCGTCGCCCGCTTCGAGATGTAGGGGCCGGCCGGTCGGGCCGGGCTGAAGCTCTACTTCGCGCCCCAGGCGGGCCAGAAGCTGCCGGCCGGCATGTCCGTGATCCGGTGCGGGCGCCCGCCGTCGGCGTCCATCACCCAGATCTCGAACCGCCCCGACCGCTCGGACTGGAACGCGATCGACCGGCCGTCGGGCGACCAGACGGGGTCCTCGTCCCGGCCCGGCGCCGACGTCAGCGCGACCTCGTTCGTCCCATCCGCGTCCATCACGTGCACGTCGGCCTCGCGCCGTCCCGCGTAGCCGGACGCGAAGAGGATGCGCGCGCCGTCGGGCGAGTAGCGCGGGAAGACCTCCCACACCGCGCTGTTCGTGAGACGTCGGAGATTCCCGCCACCGGCGTCCATGATGTAGATGTCGAAGTTGCCGTCGCGGTTCGAGCTGAAGACGACGTGCCGGCCGTCAGGGGACCAGGAGGGGCGCATGTCCACCGCCGGGTGCCGCGTGAACCGGATCTCGTCGCTCCCGTCGGCCCGCATCACGTAGACGTCCTGGTTGCCCCCGCGCGTGCTCATGAACAGCAGGCGCGTGCCGTCCGGCGACCAGTCCGGGTGGTCCTCGTCCTCTGGCGTCCGCGTGAGACGCCGCTGGCCGCTGCCGTCGGCGTTCATCACGTAGATCTCCTGGTTGCCGTCGCGGTCGGACACGAACGCGAGGCGGGCGCCGTCGGGCGACCAGGCCGGGCAGTCGTCCTTCACGCGGTTCGAGGTCAGTCGCGTGAGGTGCCCGCCGTCCGGATCCACGACGTAGATCTCGGCGCTGGCGCCGTCACCGGAATAGAAGGCGATGCGCCCGGTGGCGTCCCGGGCGTCGGCCGGCAGCCAGACGAGGGCCGCCAGGGCGGCGGGCAGGATCAGCGCGCGACGGACCGCGGCCGATCCGCGCATACGGCAAGTCGAGGTGATCGCGCACATACGAGCCGGCAGAGCAAGGGCGGTACCCGAGGCGCGAGCGCGAGCTCTGCCGTCGCGGCCTGGCACCGGCGGCGCTGCGCCCCCGCCGTCCGTTTCCGGAACGCGGCCGACCGGCTCCGGACGGACGGGACGATGACGGGTTTCCGGCGCGCCTCGTTGAGACGGATCTCCGGCCGTGGCTACTTCCTCAGCATCGCGTCGCTCAGGCCGGGCTCGGCCATCAGCTTCTCGATGTCGTCGATCTCGATGGGCACGAATGCCGACAGGTTCTCGTAGCCGGTGTCGGTGACGAGCAGCATGTCCTCGAGCCGGATGCCGAGGTGCTCGTCCTCGAGCCGCAGGGCCGGCTCGATCGTGAAGACCATGCCGGGCTCGAGCGTGTCGGGCGGATGGGGGCCGCGCACGTCGTGCACCTCCATGCCGACGTCGTGGCCCAGGCTGTTGGCGCGGCTCCGGCGGTAGCGCTCGACGAAGGCCGCCGCGGCCTCCCGGATGGCGGGGTCGGTGAACGGGTAGGCCGCCATCACGGCGTCCATCCGGCCGACCGCCGTCCGGATGATGTCGCGCGGCGCGGCGTGCACCTGGATCGACGTCATCAGCGCGCGGTAGAGCTTCAGGTAGATCTCGTAGAGCTCGCGCTGGCGGGGCGTGAAGGCGCCGTTCGCGGGGAACACCCGCGTGACGTCGCCCTGGTAGGTACTTGTAGTCGGGCCCGTAGTCGAGCTGCACGAGGTCGCCGTCCTGGAGCACCGCCGTGCCCTTGTGGTAGTGCGTGTAGTACGTGTTCCGTCCCGTGGCGACGAGCGCGAAGTAGGAGGGGCCGTACGCGCCGCCCTTCTTGAACACGAAGTCCGCGTCGGCCTGCAGCTCGTACTCGAACATGCCGGGGCGCGCGTCGCGCATCGCCTCCATGATGCCGAGCCCCGCGAGGCGCGTGGCCTCGCGGATCACCGCGATCTCGCGCGGGCTCTTGTAGACGCGCAGCGCGTCGAGGATCGGGTCGAGGTCCTCGAGGCGCGATCGCGGCGCCGCCGCCCGCAGCCTGCCCGTGAACGCCCCGACGCGCGACACGCGCCCGTCCCACGGGTCGTCCGCCGTGGCCTTCCAGAGGTTCGCCGGGTCGCTCGACGACGCCTCGCCGAGGACCTCGGGGCGGAACGGCGTGTAGATCGTGCGGCTGTCCCCCGCGATCGCGGCGAGCGCGCCCGCGAACCCGTCGCGAGCGACCACCTCGTCGATGCCCGTGGCGCGCGCGGCGTCCGGGCCGGGGTACAGCCCGGGGCCGAACATGCGCAGCTCCCGCCGCTCATCCCGCGGCTTCAGGAAGAGCGTGCTCCTCTTCGTCCGGCCGTCGATGATCACGAGCGCGCGCGGCTCGGCCACGCCCGTCAGGTAGAAGAACTGGTTGTTCTGCCGGAAGGCCTGCTCGCCGGGCCGCTCGGTCGTGCCCTCGAGCACGGCCACGGCGTCGCCGATGCGGTCCATGACCTTCGCGCGCCGCGCCGCGAACTCCTCGGGCGGGAAGATCTCGGCGCCGGTGAACACGGGCTGCGCCGACGGCCAGGCCGCCAGAGCCGCGAGGGCCGCCGCGATGAGAGTGATGCGCTTCATGAGGGCCTCCAGCGGGCATGCTGTTGGCTCCGGATCCTATACCGGCGGCGCGCCGCGGCGAAACCGCGCCGCTTCCTGATACACTCCCCGGCCGTGGCGCTCTACCTGGGGCTCGACGCGAGCACGCAGAGCCTGACGGCGATGGTGATCGAGGTGGAGGGGCCGACGCGGCGCCTCGTCTTCGAGACCTCGCTCGGTTTCGAGCGCGATCTGCCGGAGTACGGCACGCGCGGCGGCGTGCTGCGGGATCCCGATCCCCTCGTGGCCGAGGCGCCTCCCCTCATGTGGGCCGAGGCGCTCGACCGCGTGATGGGCGCCGTGGCGGCGAGCGGGATCGACCTGTCGTCGATCCGTGCCGTCTCGGGGTCGGCGCAGCAGCACGGCAGCGTCTACCTGAACGCGGAGTGGGCGCCGGCGCTGGCCGGCCTGGACGCGCGCCGGCCGCTTGCCGGCGCGCTCGACGGCGTCTTCGCGCGCGCCCGGTCGCCCATCTGGATGGACTCGAGCACGGCGGCGCAGGCGGCCGCCATCGAGCGCGAGCTGGGCGGCGCGGCGGCGCTCGCGCGGCTCACCGGCTCGCGCGCGTTCGAGCGGTTCACCGGCCCGCAGATCCGCGGGTTCCACGAGCGCGACCCTCGGGGCTACCTCGCGACCGCGCGCATCCACCTGGTCAGCTCGTATCTCGCGTCGCTCCTCGCGGGCGCCGACGCGCCGGTCGACCGCGGCGACGGCTCGGGCACGAACCTGATGGATCTCTCGCGCGGCGTCTGGGCGCCCGGGGCGCTCGCCGCCGCCGCGCCGGACCTGGCGCGGCGCCTGCCGCCCATCGTGCCGTCGTGGACGGTCGTCGGCGCGCTCTCGTCGTACTGGGTCGATCGCTACGGCTACCCGCGCGCGCGCGTCGTGGCGTGGTCGGGCGACAACCCGTGCAGCCTGATCGGCACGGGCTGCGTCCGGCCCGGCACGATCGCCGTGTCGCTCGGCACGAGCGACACGATCTTCGGCTGCCTGGACGCGCCGCGCGTCGACCCGTCCGGCGCCGCGCACGTGTTCGCCGCGCCGACGGGCGGCTGGATGAGCCTCATCTGCTTCAAGAACGGCGCGCGCGCGCGCGAACGCGTGCGCGACGCCCACGCGCTCGGCTGGGGCGAGTTCGAGCGCGCGCTCGGGGCGGCGCCGCCGGGCAACCGGGGCGCGATGATGCTGCCGTGGTTCGAGCCCGAGATCACCCCGGCGGTGCGGACGCCGTTCGCGCGCACCTTCGGCCTGGACCTGTCGAACGCGGCCGCGCACGTGCGCGCGGTCGTGGAAGGCCAGATGCTGGCGATGGCGACCCACGCGGGCTGGATGGGCGGGACGATCGCGCGGATCCACGCGACGGGCGGCGCCTCGGCCAGCCGCGCGATCCTCCAGGTGATGGCCGACGTGTTCGGCGCCGAGGTGCTCCAGCTCGACGCGCGCAACTCGGCGTGCCTGGGCGCCGCCCTGAGGGCGTATCATGCGGACCGCGCGGCGTCGGGCGAGACGGTGCCGTGGGACGAGGTGGTGGCCGGCTTCGCCGAGCCCGCCCGCGGGAGCCGGGTGGCGCCCGTCGCGGCCCACGCGCGGATCTACGAGGACATGAAGACAATCTACGCGCAGCGTGAAGCGGAAGCGCTCGGCCGCGCGTAGAGCGGTGTGAACGTGGTGTTCGGGAGGATGGAATCCATGCGATCGAGTCGTTCCTGGCGAGTGAACCTGTTTCTCGGCGTGCTGGCGGCCGTCGCGATGGCCGCCGCGCCGCTCGCGCAGCGGCCGGGCCGTCCCAACCAGGACGTGCCGCCGGCGCCGCTGCACTTCGAGTACATGGGGCCGCCCAACGCGGGCCGCATCGCGTCGGTGACCGGCGTCCCCGGCGACACCTCGACCTACTACGCGGGGGCGGCGTCGGGCGGCGTCTGGAAGACGACCGACGGCGGCAAGACCTTCGAGCCGATCTTCGACAAGGAGCCGGCGCAGGCCATCGGCGCGCTGGCCGTCGCGCCGTCCGACCCGAACGTCGTCTGGGCCGGCACGGGCGAGGCGTGGGCGATCCGCGACAGCGACATCATGGGCGACGGGATCTACAAGTCCACCGACGCCGGGAAGACGTGGTCGCACATGGGGCTCGAGGAGACCGGCCGCATCGGCAAGATCCTCGTCAACCCGACGAACCCCGACCTCGTCTTCGCGTGCGCGCTGGGACGGACGACCGGGCCGCAGCAGGAGCGGGGCGTCTTCCGCACGAGCGACGGCGGGCGGACGTGGCAGCGCGTGCTGTTCGTGGACGAGAACACCGGCTGCTCGGGCCTGGCGATGGACGCGAAGGACCCGAACCTGCTGCTCGCCGGCACGTGGCAGGTCGTGATGCACACCTGGGCCATGTTCTCGGGCGGGCCCGGCAGCAGCGTGTACCGCTCGCGCGACGGCGGCACGACGTGGACGAAGCTGGACGACGGCCTGCCGAAGCCGCCCGTGGGGAAGATCGACGTGGCCATCGCGCCGACCGACTCGCGCCGCATGTACGCGCTGATCCAGACGGCCGACCAGGGTTCGGTGTGGCGGTCCGACGACGGCGGGGACCGGTGGCGCGTGGTCAGCTGGGATCGGACGCTCATCGGGCGCGCCGGCTACTACATCCGCATCGAGGTGAGCCCGTCGAACCCCGACGAGGTGCTCATCGCCAACAGCAGCTTCCACCGCTCGACCGACGGCGGCCTCACGTTCCCGCTGAACGACCGCGGCTGCGGCGACTGCCACGACATCTGGATGGACCCGACGAACCCCGACCACTGGGTGACGACGGGCGACGGCGGGATGGGCATCACGACGGACCACGCGAAGACCTTCACGCGCGTCTCGCTCCCCATCGGGCAGATGTACCACGTGGCCGTGGACGGGCGCGTGCCGTACTGGATCTACAGCAACCGCCAGGACGACGGCACGATGCGCGGGCGGAGCGACTCGCCGGTCGACGTGAGCAACGTGCCGTCCTACGCGCCGCCGCGGCCCGCCGGCGGCTTCTTCGCGTTCGGCGGCCGGCGCCGCGGCGTGGACTGGGATCAGGGGCTCGGGGGCTGCGAGTCGGGCTTCACGATCCCCGTGCCGCACAACCCCGACATCGTGTGGGCGTCGTGCTACGGCAACGAGATCACGCGCTACGACGCGCGTGAGGGCGTGGCGCGGTCGGTCAGCCCGTGGATCCACACGCTGGACTCGGAGCCGAACCGGACGAAGTACCGCTGCCACTGGACGCCGCCGATGGCGCTGGACCCGTTCGACCCGGAGACGGTCTATTACGGCTGCCAGGTGATCTTCAAGACGAGCGACAAGGGGCAGACCTGGAGCGTCATCAGCCCGGATCTCTCCACGCAGGACCCGAGCCGCATCGTCTCGTCGGGCGGCATCATCGGCGACAACCTCGGGCAGTTCTACGGCGAGGTGGTGTTCGCGATCGCGCCGTCGCCGATCCGCAAAGGGCTCATCTGGGCGGGGACCAACGACGGCAAGGTCTGGTACACGAAGGACGGCGGCGGCGCCTGGGTGGACGTGACGAGTAACATCACGGGCCTGCCGGCCTGGGGCACCATCAGCAAGATCGAGCCGTCGCCCTTCGACGCGGCCACGGCGTACGTGGCGGTGGACCTGCACCTGATGGACGACCGCGACCCGTACATCTACAAGACGACGGACTTCGGCGCGACGTGGACGAAGATCAGCGACGGTCTGCCGAAGCACCACCCGCTCGCCTACGTGAAGTCCATCGCCGAGAACCCGAACCGGAAGGGCATGCTGTTCGCCGGCACGGGCGACGGCTTCTACTACTCGATGGACGACGGCGCGACGTGGACCCACTTCCAGGGCGGGCTGCCGGCGGCGCCGGTGACCTGGATCGTCGTCGAGCCGCGCTACCACGACGTGGTGGTGTCCACCTACGGCCGCGGGCTGTGGATCATGCGGGACATCACGCGGCTCGAGCAGCAGGACCAGGTCGACAAGGCCGCGCCGGCGTTCCTCTACGCGCCGCGGCCCGGCTTCCGCCAGCCGCGGCAGGGGAGCGCGGAGTTCCTCTACACGCTGACGGCGGCGTCGGGCGAGCGCGCGAAGCTCGAGATCCTCGACGGGACGGGCGCCGTGATCCGCACGTTCGACGGCCCGGCGCGCGCCGGACTGAACCGCGCGACGTGGGACCTGCGCTACGACCCGCCGGCGCAGGTCGAGCTGCGGACGGTGCCGCCCGACAACCCGCACATCTGGGACGAGCCGCGGTTCAAGGGGCACGACACGCGGCCCATCGTGCACTGGGGCATCCAGGGCGCGATGCGCGCCGGACCGCTGGCGACGCCCGGGCCGTACACGGTGCGGCTGACCGTGGGCGGCCAGGCCCACACGCGGCCGTTCGAGGTGCTGAAGGACCCGGCCATCAAGGCGTCGGCGTCCGACCTCGACGCCTCGACCGCCATGCAGGTGCGCGTGCGCGACGACATGAACGCCGCGGCGGGCATCGCGAACCGCCTCGAGGTGATGCGGAAGCAGATCGAGGACGAACTGAAGGCCAACGCCGGCCGGGACGAGGCCGAGAAGGCGCTGCGCGATCTCGACAAGCAGATGATGGACGTCGAGCTGCAGGTCCTGTCGCGCACCGACCTCCACAGCGACGACAAGTGGTACGTGGAGGCCTACAAGGTCTACATGAACCTGGTGTGGCTCAACGGCGTCGTCGGCACCGGCGCCGGCGACGTGCAGGGCGGAGCCGACCACCGGCCGACCGATTCGTCGGTCGAGGTGCTGCACCTGATCGAGCGCGACCTGACCGCGGCCCGGGGCGACTACGACACGCTGGTGCGGAAGACCGTGCCGGCGTTCAACCAGGCGCACGCCGGCCTGGCGATCAAGGTGCCTGAGATGTAGCGCACGACGCAGGGCTGAAGCCCTGCGCGACGTACCGGCGGTGCAGGGGCGGCCCGGCGGGTCGCCCCTACTTCTGTACCCCGAACGTGAACACCGTCGTGCTCTTGTACTCCTGGCCGGGGCGCAGGATGGTCGACGGGAAGTTCGGCTGGTTCGGCGAATCGGGGAAGTGCTGCGTCTCCAGGCAGAACCCGCCGCGGTGCGGGTAGACCTTTCCATCCTTGCCCGTGATCGTCCCATCGAGGAAGTTCCCCGAGTAGAACTGGATGCCCGGCTCGGTCGTCTCGACGTCGAGCGTTCGCCCGGACGCGGGATCGACGACGCGCGCGGCGGGCGCGAGGCCGCCCTGGTTGCGGTCGAGCACGAAGTTGTGGTCGTAGCCGCCGGCGAGCTTCAGCTGGGCGTTGTCGTCGTTGATGCGCGCGCCGATGGCGGTCGCCGTGCGGAAGTCGAACGGCGTGCCCTCGACCGGCGCGATCTCCCCGGTCGGGATGAGCCCCGCGCCCACCGGCGTGTAGTGGCTGGCGTCGATCTGGAGCCGCTCGCCCAGGACGTCGCCCGAGCCGGCGCCCGACAGGTTGAAGTAGCTGTGCTGCGTCAGGTTGACCGGCGTCGCCTTGTCGGTCGTCGCGTGGTAGTCGACCTCGAGCGTGTTCTCGTCGGTGAGCGTGTAGGTCACGCGCACCTGGAGCGTGCCGGGGTAGCCCTCGTCGCCATCCGGGCTGGTGTGCGTGAAGATCACCGCCACGCTCTTGTCGTTCTGCACCGGCTCGGCCTGCCAGACCACCTTGTCGAAGCCCTTGACGCCGCCGTGCAGGTGGTTCGCGCCGTCGTTGGTGGCCAGCGTGTAGGTCTTGCCGTCGAGCGTGAAGCGCCCCTTGGCGATCCGGTTGCCGTAGCGGCCGATGATGGCGCCGAAGTAGGGCGAGCTCTTCAGGTAGCCCTCGAGCGTGTCGAAGCCGAGGACGATGTCGCCGAGCTGGCCGGTCCGGTCCGGCGTCTTCAGCGAGATGATGATGCCACCGTAGGTGATGGCCCGCACCTCGAGGCCGTTGGCATTGGTGAGCGTGTAGACGTCCACGGGCGTGCCATCTGGCAGAGTTCCGAACGACGCGCGGGTCACGGTGGCTCCTTTCGCCGGCGCGCCGGCGGTCGTGGCCGCTGGCGGCGTGGACGAGCCGCACGCGAACGAGACCGCGAGCGCGAAGACAGCCGGCGCGAATCGGGCGATGCGATGGGTCATGGCAGTCGGTTCTCCTCGATCACCTCGACCAGCCCGGCGTCGATGAACTGCCCGCCGCGCGTCTGGTGCACGTGCACCGCCAGGGTGTTCGTGCCCGTCCTGAGCGCCGCGGCCGCCTGCGCGTCGAGCGGGAAGAAGTGGTACCCGCCAGTGTATCCCGAGAGCGCGGCGACGCGCGCGCCGTTCAGGTACACCTCGGCGTCCTCGTCGTGGTAGATGCGCAGGTAGGGCCGGGCGGAGGGCGTGGACGCGAGCTCGAACGTCCGCCGCAGCCAGATGTCGGGCGTGCTCCAGACCGTGCCGACGTGGACCCAGTCGGTGTCGGCCTTGCCGAAGCCGCCGGTGCCCTCGGGCCACGACGAGGCGTCGAAGCCGGGCTGGACCCAGCCGTCGGGTGGCGCAGCCGTCGTGTAGCGCCAGCGCTGGGGCGTGACGTCCGACGCGGGGACGAGCGTGCGGATCTCCGGAAGCGGCTCGTACAACCGCCCGTTGACCGCCGCCGCGTCGGCGGGCAGCTTCACCACCGCCCGGTCGTAGGTCATGACGCCGTTGACCTCGATCTCGACGTCGGTCGTCTGGGTGTAGACGGCGGCGGCGAGCCCCTCGCCGGCCAGCAGCCGCAGCTGCTCCATCAGCCCGCGCCAGGCGTCGCCGAGGTCGGCGAGCGTGGTGAAGGACCGGTAGCCCCAGTTGCCCCTGGCGAGCCACGTGTGGCCCTCGAGCGGCAGGCCGAGGCCGCCGAACTCGCCAAGGACGGCGGCGCGGCGCTCCTCGAGCGGCGGCTTCGCGGGGCCGGGGTACGAGTGCTCGTCGACGACGTCGCCCACCCCTTCGTCCGTCCACCCGCTCGCATCGTCGACGAGCCGCGTCGGGTCGTGCTGCTTCAGCCAGGCGACGTAGCGCGGCGTGTCGTGCTGACCCCAGCCCTCGTTGAACGGCACCCACATGACGATGGAGGGGTGGTTGCGGACGGCGTCCACGACGTGCTCGAGCTCGCGCGCGAAGCCGGCCCGGCTCGCGGGCGTGTCGTTCTTCCCGCTCGGCATGTCCTGCCACACGAGCACGCCGAGGCGGTCGGCGTGGTAGTACCAGCGCGCCGGCTCGAGCTTCACGTGCTTGCGAATGAGGTTGAACCCGAGCCGCTTCGTGGTCTCGATGTCCGACGCGAGCGCGGCGTCGGTCGGCGCAGTGTAGAGGCCGTCGGGCCACCAACCCTGGTCGAGGAGCCCGAGCTCGAAGAGCGGCTGGCCGTTGAGCAGGAGGCGGTTGAACCCCCGCTTGTCCCGCCGGACCGCGATGCTGCGCATGCCGAAGTAGCTCTTCACCGAATCGCCGCCGGGCACGTCGATCCGCAGGCCGTAGAGGAACGGATCGGCGGGTGACCAGTGGCGGGCGTCGGGGATGCCCAGCGTCAGGGCCGTCCCGGGCGCGCCGGTCGCGGAGGCGACCGTGGCGGCGCCGTCGAGCACCGTCGCGCGGATCGGCGCCGAGGGCGCGGGACCGGCCGTCTCGACCTCGACCGACACGCCCGCGAGGTCCGGCGACGGCGCGATGCGCAGGGCGGTGACGTGGGTCTCCGGCACCGGCTCGAGCCACACCGTCTGCCAGATCCCGGTGACGGCCGTATAGAGGATGCCGTGCGGCTTCAGGACCTGCTTGCCGCGCGGCTGCGATCCCTGGTCGGTGGGATCCCACACCGCCACGACCAGCTCCTGATCGCCGCCCGGCGTGAGGGCGTCGGTGATGTCGAAGGTGAACGGATCGTATCCCCCGCGGTGCTCGCCGACCTGACGGCCGTTGACGGAGACGACGGCGTCCCAGTCCACGGCGCCGAAGTGGAGGAGCAGGCGGCCGCGGGCGGGGAGCGCCGGCGCGCGGAACGTGCGGCGGTACCACAGGCGCTCGTCCGGGCCGACGGCGCGGCCGACGCCGCTCAGATGGGATTGGATCGCGAAGGGCACGAGGATCGTGCCGTCGAAGCGGCTCGGACGCGGGGCCTCGCGCGGCGTGACGGCGTAGCTCCACGGCCCGTTGAGGTTCTGCCAGGACGCGCGCTCGAGCTGCGGGCGCGGGTACTCGGGCAGGACGTGGTCAGCCGTGACGTCGGCGGCCCACCGGGTGACCAGAGGCGTCGGCGGCACGGGCGCCTGCGCGCGGGCGGCGGCCAGGATCGGCACGAGCGCGACGAGCGCCGCCGCGCGCCAGATCCGTGACGACTGTTGGGTTGGACCTCGAGACCCAGGCATGAACCTGACTCCTTCATTAGCGCCCCAGGCCTCGAGCCCCGAGCCTCGAGCCCCAAGCCTCGACGCGCGCCGGGAGTGTGACGGGCGGCGGGGGAGTAGTCAAGTAATGAGCCACGGAATGAGCCACGGCTCGTTCCGCCGTAGCGCGCGTGCGCCCGCGCACCGCGTGCTAGGATGCGCGTGGAGCCGGCCGATGATCTGTCCCGAGTGCGGCAATGAGTTTCGCTGGCACGTCACGGTCTGTCCGACGTGTGACGTCGAGCTGGTCGAGCGTCTGCCGGGACCGCCGCCCACGCCGGACGCCGAGCTGGTGCTGGTCTTCAAGACCGGAGAGGCGGCGGTCATTCCCGTCGCGCAGTCGCTGCTCGAGGCGGCCGACATCCAGTATCTGCTCCGCGGCGACGGTCTTCAGGACTTGTTCGGCTGGGGGCGGCTCTTCGTTCCGTACAACTTCGTCGTCGGCCCGGCGGAGTTCTGGGTGTGCGAGGACGACGCCGATCAGGCGCGCGAGATCCTGACCAGGCTCAACGAGCCCGTCGAACCAGCACCGGACACCCACGCCGACGACGAGGAGCGAGGTTGAGATGGACGAGCGAGCTGCCAAGCAGATCGTCAACGCGCTGATGAGCGCCTCGCAGCAGGTGGCTGACACCATGAACGTCGTTGAGGCAGAAGAGCCTCAGGCCCGAGCCAAGGCCTACGCCGACTCGGTCGGCCGCGTGATGTCGGACATCCACGCCCTGCTGGCGCCAATCTGGGCCGAGCACCCGGATTTGCGCCCGTGAGGACCACAGCGCGTCCGACGGCTTCGCGGCAGGCCGTGGCCGGTCGCACGGCAAACACGTCCTCCGGCGCCCGTCCTTCCGGACCGCGCGCCGGCTGGGGCAGGCCGAACGACAGCCAACAATCACTTCGGGGTCCGGGTTGCTCGAACACCATTGGCGAAAGCGGCGCCGGCGCGTCGGACCGCCTGCGGACGTGTTTGCGGACTGCCGCCGATCGCGCGAGGCCACATCGCCTGCCGCGAACCCGTCGGACGCGCTGTGGTCGTCGCTGCCAGCGCGGGAACACCGGCGAACGGCCAGATCACGCTCGACGGGACCGCCGTCAGAGGCTAGAGTCAGGCCCATGCAGGTGCGCGAGTACCGGGGCGGCGGCGCGCACGGTCGTGCTGGTGCACGGTGGTCCCGGCGCGCCCGGCTACCTCGCGCCGCTCGCGCAGGCGCTCGCCGACGCGTACCACGTCGTCGAGCCGTTCCAGCGGCGGAGCGGCGGCGCGCCGCTGACCGTCGCGCGGCACGTCGCGGACCTGCAGGAGGCGGTGTCGGGCCTCGGTCACGCGCGGCCGGCGACGTGATGCTGGTCGCCGACTCGTGCGACCCGATGGAGACGACGACGGGCGCGGCGTGGTGCGACGCGCGGGGCGCGCAGGAGTCGTGGGACGTCGTCGATCCGCATCCCGGCCCGCTCATCCGCGCGTCCCTCGAGCCGCACCTGCCGCAGCTCGAGTACCGCGAGCTGGCCGAATGCGGGCACTACCCGTGGATCGAGCGCAGCGCCCGCGAGGAGTTCCTGGCGACGCTGCGCGCCTGGCTGTCGCGTCAGTTCGCGGAGTGACCATGACTTGCATCGCCCTGCTGCGCGGCGTGAACGTCGGCGGCGCGCGGAAGATCGCCATGGCCGACCTGCGCGCGTTCGCCGAAGGCCTCGGTTTCGACGACGTGCGGACGCTCCTCCAGAGCGGAAACCTCGTGTTCCGCGGCCCGGCGCGGAAGACCGCGGACCTCGAGCGACGGCTGGAGACCGAGGCGAAGAAGCGTCTCGGCCTCGAGACGCACTTCATGGTGCGGACCGCCGACGAGTGGCGCCGCGTCGTCGCCCGCAACCCGGTTCCGGACGCCGCCCGGCGCGACCCGGCCCGCTTCGCGCTCGTGTGCCTGAAGGACGCGGCGGCGGCGGCGAAGGTCGAAGCGCTCCAGGCGGCCGTGCCGGGGCCGGAGACGATTCGCGCCGACGGGCGGCATCTCTACATCGCCTACCCGATGGGCATGGGCACGTCGTGGCTCACCAACGCGCGCATCGAGGCGAGACTCGGGACGCGCGGCACGGCGCGCAACTGGAACACGGTGATGAAGCTGGCGGCCCTGGCCGGGGAATGACAAGCCGGCTGGGCCGGGGGCCGGAGGCCAGAGGCCGGAGCGAGCTGCCCGAAGCCTGCGTATAATGTCCGCACCTTCACGAGCGTAGGAGCAAGGAGACAATCGTGCAGCACAAGAGCAGGAGACTTCCGGGCGCGTTCCTTCTCGCGGCGGTGGGCGCCGGCGCGCTGTGGCTCGGGGGAGCCGTGGCGGCCCAGACCCAGAACCCGCCTCCCCAGTACCCGGCGCTTCCGAGCGAGACGCCGGCGCAGATGAAGATCCCGGCCGGCGTGCGCGACTACGACCGGCGCGACGTGATGATCCCGATGCGCGACGGCGTGAAGCTGCACACGGTGATTCTCGTGCCGACGGGCGCGACGAACCGGCCGATCCTGCTGACGCGCACGCCCTACGACGCGACGGCGCTCACCAGCCACGCGCCGAGCGCGCACCTCGGCCCGATCCTGCAGGGCTACGACAACGCCACCGACGTCATCGTCGAGGACCGCTACATCCGCGTCGTGCAGGACGTGCGCGGCAAGTACGGATCCGAGGGCGACTACGTGATGAACCGGCCGCTGCACGGGCCGCTCAACCCGACGCCCGTCGACAACGCCACCGACACCTACGACACGATCGACTGGCTCGTGAAGCACGTGCCCGAGACCAACGGGAAGGTGGGCATCCTCGGGATCTCGTACGACGGGTTCCTGCCGCTCATGGCGCTCGTCAACCCGCACCCGGCGCTCAAGGTGTCGGTGCCGATGAACCCGATGGTGGACGGCTGGATGGGCGACGACTGGTTCCACAACGGCGCGTTCCGCGAGCAGAACCTGCCCTACATCTACAGCCAGGAGGCGACGCGGAAGAACGAGCTCCAGTGGCTGACGAGCGACTACGACGACTACGACATGTACATGCAGGCCGGGACGGCGGGCGAGCTGGGCCGCGAGCGCGGCCTCGAGCAGGTCGGCTTCTGGCGGAAGATCCTCGATCACCCCAGCTACGACGCGTTCTGGCGCGAGCAGGCCGTGGACAAGGCGCTGGCGAAGGAGCCGCTGAAGGTGCCGGTCATGCTGGTGCACAGCCTGTGGGACCAGGAGGACATCTACGGCGCGATGGCCGTCTACCAGGCCATCGAGCCGAAGGACACCGCGCAACGACATGGTCTACCTGGTCATGGGCCCCTGGCACCACGGCGAGGAGATCGGCGAGGCGAGCTCGCTCGGCGCGATCCGGTTCGACAGCGACACGGGGCTGTACTTCCGGCAGCACATCCTGCGGCCGTTCCTCGCGCAGTACCTGAACGACGGCGCGCCGAAGGCCGACCTCGCGCCGGTCACGGCCTTCGAGACCGGCACCAACGAGTGGCGGCGCCTGCCGTCGTGGCCGGCCGGCTGCGCGAGCGGCTGCACGGTGACGCCGACGCCGCTCTACCTCGGCGCGGGCCTCACGCTGTCGTTCGACGAGCCCGCCGCGGGCGGCGCGGCGTACGAGGAGTACGTGTCCGACCCGGCCAAGCCCGTGCCGTACCGGATGCGCCCGGTGGGCCCGGCGAGCGGCGACGGGTGGCGGAACTGGCTCGTGGACGACCAGCGCCAGGCGTCGGGGCGCCCGGACGTGCTCGCGTTCGTCTCGGACGCGCTGACCGCGCCGGTGAAGATCAGCGGGCAGCCCATCGCCAACCTCGTGGCCTCGACGAGCGGCACCGACTCGGACTGGGTGGTGAAGCTCATCGACGTCTATCCGCCCGAGGTGGCGGCGCAGCCCGAGATGGGCGGCTATCAGCTGGCCGTCGCGATGGACATCTTCCGCGGCCGGTACCGCGAGAGCTTCGAGACGCCCAAGGCGATCACGCCCAACGCGCCGCTCGTCTATCGCTTCGCGCTGCCGAACACGAACCACGTGTTCCGGCCGGGGCACCGGATCATGGTGCAGGTGCAGTCGAGCTGGTTCCCGCTCTACGACCGCAACCCGCAGACCTTCGTGCCGAGCATCTTCTGGGCGAAGCCGGGGGACTTCAAGAAGGCGACGCAGCGGATCTACCACGCGCCCGGCGAGGCGAGCTTCGTCGAGCTGCCGCTGGTGAAGGAGGGCGGGAAGTAGCGCACGGCTTCAGCCGTGCGCCTCACTCTTCCTTCTCGCTGTCGAGATTGGCGAGGAGCCGGGCGGGGTAGCGCTCGCCGGCCACCTCGCCGGCCGGCACGGCCGCGTCGATGGCCGCCAGGGCGTCGGGCGCGAGCTGCGCGTCGAGCGCGCCGAGCGCCTCGGCCAGCTGGTCGCGCCGGCGTGCGCCGACGAGCGGCACGATCAGCTCGTCGCGCGACAGCACCCACGCGATCGCCGCCTGCGCCGGCGTGAGGCCCGGCCCGGACGCGGCCGCGCGCAGCGCCTCGACCAGCGCCAGGTTGCGATCCAGGTTCTCCCCCGCGTAGCGCGGGTGGAAGCCGCGGATGTCGCCCTTGGCGGCCGCCCGCTCCTTCGTCCAGTGGCCGCCCAGCAGCCCGCGTCCCAGCACGCCGTAGGCCGTGATCCCGATGCCCAGCTCGCGGCACACCGGCAGGATGCGCGCCTCGACGCCGCGCGAGAGCAGCGAGTACTCGATCTGCAGGTCCGCCACCGGGTGCACCCCGTGCGCGCGGCGCAGCGTGTCGGCGCCCGCCTCCGACAGCCCGACGTGCCGGACGTATCCGGCCTGGATCATCTCGGCGATGGCGCCGACCGTGTCCTCGATCGGCACGGTGGGATCGACCCGGCCCGGCCGGTAGATGTCCACGTAGTCGGTGCCGAGGCGGCGCAGCGTGTAGGCGAGGTAGGTCTTCACCGCCGCGGGCCGGCCGTCGGAGCCGAGCCAGGCGCCTGACGGGTCGCGCAGCGACCCGAACTTCACGCTGATCATCACCTGGTCGCGGGGCCGGCCGGCGAGCGCCTCGCGAATCAGCAGCTCGTTGTGGCCCATGCCGTAGTAGTCGCCGGTGTCGAGCAGCGTCACGCCGGCATCGAGCGCCGCGTGGATCGTCGCGAGGCTCTCGGCGCGGTCCGCCGGGCCGTAGAGATCGGACATCCCCATGCAGCCGAGGCCGATGGCCGAGACGCCGGGACCGAGGTAGCCGAGGGTTCGGGTCTGCATGGTGTATCTCTGAACAGGGGTCAGCGGTCAGCGGCGTAGCGCAGGGCTTCAGCCCTGCGCCAGAGGGCGCACACCTGACGGTGTGCGCTACGTTTCTATGTGCGCGCGCGCCTTCGCGCGCTGGATGACCGCGTCCATCTCCTTCCGGTAGGTGTCGAACGTGTCGTCCACGACGTTCAGCGTCGGGATCGCCACGTCGCTGAGCGACAGCGTCTCGGGGTTCCACCGGCCGAAGCCGGACTCGTGCACGCCGGAGCTGCCGCGGCCGGGCGCCGGGTGGCTGAGGTGCTGGAAGAACCGCGCGTACTTCTGCACCTCGCCCGCGATCAGGGTCTGCCCGAACGAGTGATACATCGGGATGAACTCCAGCAGCCCGTCGTAGTGCATCTCGCCGACCGCCGCCACCTCCGGGTAGCGCCCGCGCAGCCCGGTGACGAGCCGCCGCGTCCCCTCGTGCATGTCGGCCTTGGGGTTGTTCACCCAGCCGCCGACGATGTCGAGGAAGTAGGCGTCGGGGCGGTAGCGCTCGATGAAGTCGCCGATGCGGCCCGCCAGCCACGTCCGCCAGGAGTCCACGCCGAGGTTCATGTACGAGAGCCACCCGTCCTGGTGCCGGTCGTTGTCCCAGTCCACCCAGTTCAGATCGAAGCGGTCGCCGTCGACCTTCTCGGTGAACGCGTCGGCGACGCCCCCGTAGACCGGCTGGCCGCGGTTGGCCGCGTTGGCGCCGAACATGGGCATCATGGCGAAGCCCAGCTTGCGGCCCTCGGCGATGAGCGTGCGGAGGCCGTCCTCGCCGCCCATCCGGCCGTTCGCGCGGTAGACGGGGTAGTCCCAATAGTAGCGCCCGTCCCAGGAAGCCAGGAAGGCGAGCACCCGGTCGGCGGGGATTCGCGTGGCGACCCAGCGCAGGATCTCCAGCATGCGCGCGTAGTCGTTGAAGATGTAGCCGGTGTAGTGCTGGCCGTGCAGCGTCAGCGCGAGCGCGACCTTCCGCATCCAGGGCGGCGCGTCGGGGCGCGTGGCGAACGCCGGCACGTGGTACGCGCGCGCGACGTGATCGTAGTGCCGCCGGCCGATGGCCTCGACCGACGCCGCGCGGCCGGCCCGCCACGGCGGCACGGTCACGCGGGTCTGCGAGAGCCAGCCCTCGGTCTCGAAGCCGGCCTCGACGCGGTACGCGCCCTCGCCCGGCTGGAAGTAGACGCGCTTGGTGCGCACCGTGTCGTCGAGCGACGACAGGTAGAAGTAGTCGTGCTCGCCCGTCTCCACCATCACGAGCGGCGTCGTCAGCCCGCCGCTGGAGCCCGGGCCGAAGAGATCCCCGCCCGAAAAGGGGTAGCCGAAGAGCTGCTCGCCGTCGCGCGGGTCGTAGAAGGGCGCGCCGCCTGCCGAGATCTTCCCGCGCGGCACGCCGCGCAGGACGGTGGTGACGGCCTTGACGGGACGGCCCATCTCGACGGTGACGCGCCACTCGACGTCCGGGCCGGCCTGGTCGAAGCGCGCCTCGAGCCGGCCCGCGGCCTTCTCCTGGCCGCCGGCCCAGACGAATCCCGAGCAGGTGAGCGTCAGCGTTCCGTCCTGGACGGCCGCGCTCATGCGCGAGGCGTCCAGGCCGTACGCGTTCTCGTGCGTGAAGACGAGGAACCCGAACCGGTAGGGGCCGACCTGCACCGACGGCTCGGGGAAGTCGAAGCTGAACTTCATGAACGAGCGGCCGCGCGGCGGCACGAACACCTCGCTCGTGGACGTCAGCGGCAGAATCGTGCCCGCCGGGGGCGCCACTTGCGGCGGGCCCGGCCGCGGCGCCGGCGCGAACGCGGCGCGCGCGTCCGGCACGAGGATGGGCGTCACGCCGGCCGCACCCACGGTCTTCAGCCACGCCCGACGGGACATCTGCTGGCTCATCGCGTGCTCTCCCGGCAGGGAGGATACCGCGGCGGCCGCCCGCGCGGCCAGGGTGCTCCGCCCTGGCGCGGCACGGCCGGCCCGGACGCCCGCCCCCGCCGGCGACCTACGAGCGCTGGTAGTAGTTCGCCGCCTCGCCTACGCTATCGCCTTCCTGCCGCACCGGTTGGGTCCCGGTGCTCGTGCGTTTCTCGGGCCTCGCCCGCGCAGCGAAACGGATCGTTTCTCCTGGCAGTATTCACGCTCGACGTCTGCGAACGGGCGCCAGCGGATCAGGAGGTCAACGCACATGAAGGGCTATCGCCGTACGACGACGTGGGTGCTGGGGGCCGTGACGGGCGCGCTGGTGGCGGCCGCGGCGCTCGCGCAGGGTGGGAGCGGCGGACGCGAGTCCATCACCGGGGCGGACATGCACCAGTGGCTGTCCTACGTCGCGTCGGACGGCCTCGAGGGCCGGGCGGCGCTGTCCGAGGGGCTGGCCATGGCCGGCTTCTACATCGCCGACCATCTGCGCGAGTGGGGCGTCCGGCCGGCGGGCGACCACGGCACCTACTTCCAGGAGGTGGCGGTCCTCGGCGTCAAGAGCACCAACCGCTCGAGCGTCACGGTCGAGGCGAACGGAGCGCGCCGGACGTTCCTCCAGGGCGAGGGCGTCGAGTTTCCGGCCAACGTCGGCGGCAAGCGCACCGTCACGGTGGCGGACGTGGAGTTCCTCGGCTACGGCATGACCGCTCCGTTCATCGATCACGACGACTACGCCGGGCGCGACGTGAAGGGCCAGGTGGTGATCTGGCTCGGGACGAAGGGGCCCAAGGGGCTCGACCCGCGCGAGCACCGCCGCCTGATCAGCGGGCGCAACCGCATGGCGACCGCTCAGGCGGGCGCGGCGGCCGTGATCGGCCCGGTCATGCCGCGGTTCCGGCGGCCGGGCGCGCCGGCGGGCGGCCCCGCGGCCGGCGGCGGCCGGGCCGCGGCGCCGCAGGTGGACTTCACCACCGTCCAGCGGCTCGACGACGTCATCGCCCCGGCGGTCAGCGGCTCGGACGAGTTCCTCGAGTTCCTCTTCAAGGCCGCCGGCCAGGACTACGCGGATCTGAAGGCCAAGGCCGAGGCGCAGGAGCCCCTGCCGTCGTTCACGCTGAAGCACGTCACGCTGACCTTCAACCTCGACGCCGACTACGAGGTCGTCCGCACGCAGGTACTCGCACAACCTGGTCGGCATCGTGGAGGGGACCGATCCGCGGCTCAAGGACACCTACGTGGCGTTCGGGGCGCACTACGACCACGTGGGGTACGCGACCGGTCCGCTCGTGGACGGGCGGCGCCAGGGCGCGCCGGGGCGGGTGACGCCGGGCGCCGAGAACGACCGCATCTGGAACGGCGCCGACGACGACGGGTCCGGGACGGTCACGCTGATGGCGCTGGCCCGGGCGTACGCGCTGGGCCCGAGGCCGAAGCGCTCGCTGCTCTTCGTGTGGCACACGGGCGAGGAACGCGGCCTGTGGGGCTCGCGCTACTACGCCGACTACCCGACGGTGCCGCTCGACCACGTGGTGGCGCAGCTCAACATGGACATGGTGGGGCGCAATCGTGACGACAAGGCGAGCGAGGCGAACACGGTCTACCTCGTCGGGTCCGATCGCATCAGCACCGAGCTGCACAACCTGGACGAGGACGCCAACGCGAGCCTGCCGCGCCCGCTGACGCTCGACTACGAGATGAACGACCCGTCGGACCTCGAGCAGGTCTACTACCGCAGCGACCACTACAGCTACGCGGCCAAGGGCATCCCGATCATCTTCTATACGACCGGGCTCCACCCGGACTACCACGCGAACACCGACGAGGTGGATCGCATCCAGTTCGAGAAGATGGCCCGCATCGGCCAGCTGGTCTACCAGACCGGCTGGACGGTCGCCAATCTCGATCACGCGCCCGTGCGCGACAACAAGGGCCCGCGCGCCGGCAAGGGCACGCACGGCAAGCTGGCCGAATGACGTCCCGCGCCGGCCGGCGCGCCGCGCGCCGGCCGGCGTCCACCGACAACCTCGACCCCGCCAGAACACACGACATGAGGCTTCCGACACCTGGTACTCACGCCCGGCGCGCTGCGCTGGTCCTGCTGCTCTCGGCCGCGCCGGCGGCGGCCCAGACGACACAGAATCCGCCGCCGCCGGCCCAGCCGCCGCGGTTCGATACCGCGGTCACCGTTACGACCGACCGCGCGCAGGAGAAGCAGATCGACGCGCCGTCGAGCGTCGTGCAGATCACCGGCGCGCAGCTCGCGGCGCGGGGCGTCACGACGCTCTCCGACGCGCTGGCGCTGATCCCGGGCCTCGAGATCAGCGCCGGCGCCGACGGCGGGCCCATGACGAGCGGCGTCGCGCTCTGGGGCCTGCGTGAGTTCGACGCCTACGCGCTCTTCATCGACGGCGTGCCGGCCGGCGGCGTCTACAACCCGAACACGGCCTTCGTGCCCGTCGAGAACATCGAGCGGATCGAGGTGGTGAAGGGCCCGAACGCGGTCCTCTACGGCCAGACGGCGTTCGCGGGCATCATCCAGGTCTTCACCCGCACGGCGCAGGCCGGCCGGCGCGGCGCCATGACGTTCACGGGCGGCACGCTCGGCACGGCGGGCGCGTCGGGGGCGCTCGACTTCATCCAGGGCGACAAGGTGTGGCGCCTCTCGTTCCTGGGGCGTACGTCGGACGGATGGCAGCCCCGCGCCGGCGACCGCCAGGAGCGCGTGGACCTCACGTTCGGCAAGCCGCTGGCCGCCGGGGCCGGCCAGCTCAAGATCATCGGCCGCGTGCTCGACCGCACCCAGGGCTTCGGCGCGCCGTTTCCGCGCGCCGGCGCCGCGGTCGCGCCCGGCGTGTCGATCGACCAGAACTACGCCGTGACGGACGCCAGGGTCGCGGACCGGATCGCGATGGGCACGGTGTACTTCGACCGGCCCCTCGGTCGTTTGGTGTTCGTGAGCACCTCCAGCGTGTCGTTCGACAGCCAGTCGCGGATCCGGAGCTTCCTGAGCTCGGCCGACCCGATTGCCGAGGCCCAGGGCTCGGCGCTCTCGCCCGAGCAGCTCGACATCTTCGACGACACGCACGTCGAGTGGCGCACCACCTGGCGCGGCCGGCCCAGCCTGCTGCAGGCCGGCGGCGGCTACCAGTTCGGACGGCTGGAGGCCGAGGCGAGCCTGTTCGACTACACGGTGTCGCTGGCCAACCCGAACCCGCCCTCGTCCACCGACCTGGCCGGCGAGGAGGCCGAGTTCTTCAACCGGCGCGACTTCGGCGGCGCCTACGTCCACGAGCAGCTGGGCGTGACCGGCCGCCTCACGCTCGCCGGGGGCGTGCGCGTCGACTTCACGCGGGAGCACTCGCGCGTCGGCGGCGACAAGCCCGGCGAGGAGGCCACGACGGACCAGGCCACCCACGTCGCCCCGAGCTACCGGGCCGCGGCGACCTACCGCCTCTCGACCGGCGGCCCGGTCGTGGCCAGCGTCTACGGATCGTTCAACCACGCGTTCAAGCCCGCCGCCGTGAACTTCGGCGAGCCGGAGTCGCAGGGGCCGATCCTCGAGCCAGAGAAGGCCGACGCCGGCGAGGGCGGCGTGAAGATCGCCACGACCGACGGCCGCCTGTCCCTGCAGGCCTCCGTGTTCCAGATGAACTTCGAGAACCTGGTGGTCAGCCAGGTCGAGAACGGCCTGGTGGTCTACGCCAACGCCGGCGCCGAGCGCTTCCGCGGCGTGGAGGTCGACGGGGAGGTGGCGCCCGTCGTGGGCTCGCCGCTGCGCCTCAAGCTGGGCTACGCGTTCCACAACCCGATCTTCACCAGCTACACCATGACCGACGACGACGGGACGCCGATCGTGCTGGACGGGAACCGGCTCGAGCTGGCGCCCAAGCACCTGTGGAACGCGGAGGTCGACTACCTGCCCGAGACCGGCCTCGGCGCCTTCGCGGCGCTGCGCGGCGCGGGCGCCCGGCCCGTCAACCGGCGCAACTCGGCGTTCACGGACCCGTACGCGGTCGTCGATCTCGGGGCGTCCTACGCCCTCGGCCGCTATCGCTTCGTGGGCACGATCCTCAATGTCAGCGACTCGCGGCACATCGTCGCGGAGAGCGAGCTGGCCGACGCCCAGGTGTATCTGAACCCGCCGCGCCGGGGCACGATCGAGCTCCACGTGACGTTCTAAGCCGAGAGGGCTGGCCCCGGTCCCGGCGGTGCGTCACGCCCCCGCCCCTGCCCGCGGTGAGCCGAGGCGCTTCGTCACGCCGTGACCACAATCCGTTGAAGCCGCCGAGAAGTCATCCACGCGGAGGACTCTTGTCTCCTATCGACTGGACTCTCGGATTGTGATACTGATTAGCCGTCAGGTAACTCCCCAGTAGTTCACCGAGCCAAGCCCAAGCCAGACACCAGGCTGGACGGCTGGCCGTGTCCTTGCACTGTGCCGGGAGGGAGGCGGGCGTGTCCCGCTGCTCCTCCAAGTGGCAGGTTGATCCGGAATGGTCCGGGCCGGGACCTGGGTGTCGGCGCAGCAGGCGCCTTCGCCCTTCGGTACAGGTACGAGTCTATCTGCGGTCCGGTCGGTTCCCCTCACGCGCCCGGTCGCGGAGGGCGCGGGAAGCCAGGGACGTGACCGAAGGAATGTCGGATTGGCGGCAGACCGTGCGTTTCGAGGTGGTCGGCGAGCTGTGGGGCTCACTGGCGACGACGGTGGTGGTCCGCGTGCGGAACGTCAGCCAGGGCGGCATGCTGGTCGAGTCCCCGAGGCCGCTGCCGGGCGGGCTGGCCTACCAGGTCCGGGTGACGTCTGGCGGCGCGGCGCTGGTGGTTCCGGCGCGCATCTGCCACACCCGCGACGGCGACGGAGCCGCACCGTCCTACCTCGTGGGGTTCGAGTTCTTCGACGTGCCGGACGAAGCGGCGCGGTGGTTTGCCGGCCTGGCCGCCCCGAGCTGCCCGCCGGACGCGCCGAGCCCGGAATGACGACATGACCGACGTGAGCGAGGGACGGGTGGACCAGCGGCGGTCGCCTCGAGTCGACGTGGAAGGCGAGGCGTGGCTCGAGTTGGACGTGTGTGCGACGGTGCGCATCGTGGATATCGGCGGCGGTGGGGCCATGGTCGCGGGGCTCGTGCCGACGGCGCCCGGTGAACGGGCGACGCTGCGCACGGTGCTGGACGGCCAGCCCGTGGAGCTGCCGTTCGAGGTGAGCTGGCGGCGGGGCGCGGGGCGCGAGCGCGGCCCGTCGTGCGCGGGCGGCGCGTTCGACCGTCTCGTGCCCGAGACGCGGCGCCGGCTCGAGGGGTTCTTTTCACGCGAGCGATAGATTCGGGAGAGGCGGATGAACGCATGCCGTCATCGGCGTTGAGATTGTCCAGCATGGCATTCCAGGTGGACAGCCGCACCGAGTTGATCGGGGCCAGCGCTGTGACGCAGGCGCTCAGGGAGCAGATCGAGCGCGTCGCCCAGTCCGACACCAAGGTCCTGGTCACGGGCGAGAGCGGGTCGGGGAAGGAGCTGGTGGCGCGGGCGCTGCACCAGCACAGCCCGCGCGCGCGCCGGCCGTTCGTGGCCGTGAACTGCGCGGGCCTGCCCGAGACGCTGCTCGAGTCGGAGCTGTTCGGGCACGTGAAGGGCAGCTTCACGGGGGCCTACCGGGACCGTCCGGGCAAGCTGGAGCAGGTCGACGGCGGCACGATCTTCCTCGACGAGGTCGGGGAGATGTCGCTTCGCATGCAGGGGCTCCTGCTGCGTTTCCTCGAGACGGGAGAGATCCAGAAGGTCGGGTCGGACGCCGCGCTGCGGCGCGTGGACGCGCGCGTGATTGGGGCGACGCACCGCAACCTGCGCGAGCTCATCGCGCTCGGCCTGTTCCGCGAGGACCTCTTCTACCGCCTGAACGTGCTGCACGTCGAGGTGCCGCCGCTGCGCGAGCACAAGGAGGACATTCCGCTGCTCGTCGAGCACTTCCTCGAACGGTCGGGGCGTGCGAGCGAGGTCGCGGTGCGGGCGTTCTCGCCCGACGCGATGGCGCTGCTCAGCGCGTACGCGTGGCCCGGCAACGTTCGCGAGCTCGCCAACGTCGTCGAGCGCCTGGCGGTGACGTGCCGGAAAGAGGTCGTCGAGCCGGACGACCTGCCCGACGAGGTGGCGGCGTCGCGCGCGACGCTCCGGCCGAAGTTCGAGCGCCGCCGCACCATCGCCGACGAGCTCTACACGCGGCTCACCGAGAACGGCGAGTCGTTCTGGACCGCGGTCTACCCGCTCTACATGCGGCGCGACCTGACGCGGGGCAACATCCGGGAGCTGGTGCGGCGGGGGCTTCGCGAGACGCGGGGCAACTACCGGATGCTGACGCAGCTGTTCAACATGCCGCCGCGCCACTACAAGCGCTTCCTCAACTTCCTGCGCAAGCACGGCTGCCAGCTGCCGTACCGCGACTTCCGCTGAGGCGCCGCCGCGAAGCCCGGAATCACCCGAGTCGACTGTAGGGGCCGGCTTCAGCCGGCCTCGGGCCGCCTAAAGGCGGCCCCCACGCCTGGCCCACTCACGCGAGTTCCGGGTCTACAGCTGCATGTGGCACTGGTGCCGCCGCAGGAAGCTGCGGAACGGCTTGTCGTCGGCGTCGTCCATGTTGAAGAGCTGCACGAGGAGGCGGAAGTCGCCCCGCGTCCGCTCCAGGCCCTTGCGCACGATGAAAGCGACCTGGGCGCGGGTGAGGTCGTGCGACATGAACGGGTCGTAGACGGCCGCCCAGAACGACTCGCGGCCGTCGACCATGCGCTCGTAGATGGCGTCGGGGTCGGAGAGACCCACCGGCAGCGTCCGGGCGGGCGCGGCGGCGACCGCGGGCTGCGGCGCGCGCACCTCGTCGGGCAGGTCGGCGACCTCGATGACGCTGCGCCGGTCCCCGATGACCAGCTGCTCGGCCACGTTGCGCAGCTCCCGCACGTTGCCGGGCCAGGCGTAGGCCGTCAGGCAGGCCAGGGCGTCGGGCGCCAGCTCGGGCACCGTGGCGTCGTAGCGCCCGGCATGCTCGGCGAGCAGGTGCGCGAGCAGCGCCGGGATGTCCTCGCGCCGCTCGCGCAGCGCCGGCACCTGGAGGTGGATGACGTTCAGCCGGTAGTAGAGGTCGGCCCGGAAGCGGCCGGCGGCCACCTCGCCCCGCAGGTCCTTGTTCGTGGCGGCGATGACGCGCACGTCGGCGCGCGCGTGGACGCGGTCGCTGCCGATCCGCTGGATCTCGCCGGCGTCGAGAAAGCGGAGCAGCATGCCCTGGAGCCGGGGGCTCATCTCGCTCGTCTCGTCGAGCAGGATCGTGCCGCCGGCCGCGGTCTCGATCAGCCCGCGGCGGTCGCGGTGCGCGCCCGTGAAGCTGCCCTTCACGTGCCCGAACAGCTCGGACTCGAGGAGCGTCTCGGAGAGTCCGGCGCAGTTGACGGCGACGAACGGCGCCTCGCGGCGGACGCTGTGCGCGTGAATCGAGCGGGCCGCGACTTCCTTGCCGGCGCCGCTCTCGCCGGTGATCAGCACCTTCGCGTCGGATCGCGCGGCGTGGCGAATCGCGACGGCCAGGGCGCGCGCGGCCGCGCTCGTTCCAAGCAGGCACGGGCGATCCTCGGCGCAGGTGGAGCAGTGGGATTCAGCAGTATCGCGCACAGCGTGACTCATCGTCGTCGGTTCGCAGATTCTGAACATTGGCGGCGAGACGGCTCTAGCCGCCCCATTTGGGGGGGACGACCGATTCGAGTTGCAAGGGGAGCTTTAGATTATCGACTCGATTGTGTGGGTGTCAACCCTTTCGGGACTCTTGTTCGTGGCTTTTGCAGACTCTTTACATGACGGCCTTCCGGTCGTTCCCTGGCCTTCAACCACCAAAACCTCCCATGATGCGGCCGATGGAACCTTGACGCGAGACAAACGTCATCTTCACGGCTGAACTCTTACCAGCGACCCCGATCCATTCGCGGATTCGCGCACGTCTCGCCCTTCCGGGCTTGGCCATCTTCTTGCTCCCTGTCCCGTACCGCATCTCTTGATGAAGGCGCGCCTGTGCCCGCCGTCCCGGAGCCGCTGGGGGTGTCCCAGCGACTCGGAGAGGCGCGGACCGCGCGTCGGAAGAAATGACGGCCATGCATCGAGTGGTGATCACGGGCATCGGGCTCACGACGGCGCTGGGACCGGACCTGGCGACGGTGTGGCCGCGCCTGATGGCCGGCGACAACGGCATCGGGCCGATCACCTATTTCGATGCGGCTCAGTACGACTGCCGGGTGGCGGCCGAGGTCACCCACCTGCCCGCGGACGACGCCGGCCTCGAGGTCATCCCGTCGGCGCACTGCCGCAGGGGCGTCCGGCTGTTCCTCGGCGTGTGCCGCGAGGCCTGGGCCGACGCGGGTCTCGACCGTGCGAGCGTCGACTCGCGCCGTGTGGGCGTGGCGGCCGGCACGAGCGTGAACTACGTCCACTCGGGCCTGATTCGCGCGCACTACCCGTTCCGGCGGGCGGACGGGCGGGCGCTGGACCTGCCGCGCTTCGCCGCGGAGGGCGGCGTCGAGCCGCCGTTCCACTTTCACCGGCGGCTCGGCGAGATGACCGCCACGGTGCCGGCGCGCGAGCTCGGGCTGGCGGGGCCGACGCTCGCGATTGACACGGCGTGCGCGGCGAGCGCCTTCGCGATTGGCGAGGCGTACCGCCTCATCGCGCGCGGCCGCGCGGACGCCATGCTGGCCGGCGGCGCGGCGGCGCTCGTGGCGCCGCCCGGCATCCTGGCGTTCGCCCTGCTCGGGGCCCTCAGCCGCAATCCGGATCCGGGCGCGGCGTCGCGGCCCTTCGACCGGCGGCGCGACGGGTTCGTCATGGGCGAGGGCGGCGGCGCGTTGCTCCTCGAGCGCCGCGACCTGGCCGTGGCGCGCGGCGCGCGCATCTACGCGGAGATTGCCGGTTACGGCGCCTCGCTGAACGCACACAACCTCACCGACCCGTCGCCGGACGGCGCGGCCGAGGTGCGGGCGATGACGCTGGCGCTCGGCGACGCGGGCCTCGCGCCCGACCGGGTGGGCTACGTGGCGGCGCACGGCACGTCGACCCCGAAGAACGACGCGGCCGAGACGGTCGCCATCAAGAAGGTCTACGGCGCGCACGCGCGCCGGCTGGCGGTGTCCTCGTGCAAGGGCCAGATCGGTCACACGATCTCGGCGGCGGGCGCGTGCAACGCGATCTGCTGCGTCAAGGCGGTGCACGACGGCGAGGTGCCGCCCACGGCGCACTACGGCGAGCCGGACCCGGTCTGCGATCTCGACTACGTCCCCAACGCGGGGCGGCGGGCGCGCGTGGGCGCCGCGGTGGCCCACGCGTTCGCCTTCGGCGGCCAGAACGCCGTGCTGGCCTTCACGGCCGCCTGAAGAGGCGGCCGCGCCGGCACGGTCCACCAGGGAGCGTGAAAGGAACGACGATGCTCATCGCGAAATTCGACGCGCGTGACCAGGAAATCCTCGAACGGTTCGCCAGGGTCGTGGCCGGCAGCCTGCGGATCGACCCCGCGCAGGTGACGCCGGAGGCGAACCTCGCCGATCTCGGCGCCGAGTCGCTGGACCTGCTCGAGATCACGATGGACGCGGAGGAGGAGTTCAACATCCTGATTCCGCAGAAGAACATCCTGCAGATGGCCCAGGAGGTGTTCGGCGCCGACGTGCTCGTCCAGGACGGCCGGCTGACCAAAAAGGGCTGCAAGTTCTTCGCCCATCGCATGCCCGAGGTGGACCCGGCGATCTGGGGCGAGCTGAGCGTCGCCGAATTCGGCCAGGTGTTCCTGAACGTCACGACCTGGGTTCGCATGATTCGCGGGCTGATGGACAACTCGCCGCACGCGTGCCCCGAGTGCGGCGCGCCCTTCGGCAAGGCCGTGGCCGGCCGCGTGAAGTGCCCGAGCTGCTCGACGGAGCGGGACCTGCCGTCGGGTGACGACCTCAACCGCCGCTGGGTGCAGCAGTACGACGAAGCCGAGCATCCGCAGGGCAGCTCGGCGTCCGCGTGACGGATCGCAGCATGCGGGCCGCGAGCCGTACACCGTTCGAGCTGATTGCCGCGACACGGCCGGGCTCGCCCGACGTGTCGGTGGTCGCGGCCGCGGTGCGCGCGGGCGCGACCGGGATTGTCGACCTCGAGCACGCGGGCGACATCGAGGCCGCGCGCGCGCTCGTCGGCCGCGTCGGCCGCCAGGCGGCCGGCGCCGGGGTCCGCCTCGGCGCCCCGGCGGCGCTGGCCGAGGCGGTGGCGGCCGGCCTGCCGGACACGATCGCGACGGTCGTGCTCGGCGCGTCCGTCGTGGATTGCTGGCCGGCCCTGGCCGCGGCGCTGCGGCGGCCGGGGCGCCGCCTGCTCGCCGAGTGCACGTCGGTCGAGCACGCCCGGGCGGCGGAGGCGATTGAGGCCGACGCGCTGATCGCCAAGGGACACGAGGCCGGCGGGTTCGTGGGCGAGGAGACGACCTACGTGCTCCTGCAGCGGCTGCTGGCGGTGTCGGCGCGACCGGTGCTCGCGCACGGCGGCATCGGCCCGCGGTCGATCGCGGCGGTTCACGTGGCGGGCGGCGCCGGGGCCGTCGTCGACGTGCAGCTGGCGCTGGCGCGCGAGGCCGAGACGCCCGCGGCCGTCCGCGCCGTCCTCGAGCGGTTCGAGGGCGACGAGACGATTGTGCTCGGGGCCGCGCTCGAGGACCGCTACCGCGCGTACCGGCGCCCGGGGCTCGAGGTCGTCGACGCGCTGCAGGCCCTCGAGCGGGAGGTCGGCGACACGCCCGTCGCCGGCGGGCGCGACCGGTGGCGCGCGGCCATCGCCGCGGGCGCGGCGGCCGGCGCGCTGTGGCCGCTCGGGCAGGACGCGGCCTTCGCGGCACGGCTGGCGCGGCGGTTCGGCACCGTCGCCGGCATCCTGGCCGGCCTGCGCGCCGCGCTCGCCGATCAGGTGCGGGCGGCGCGCGAGCTGAATCCGTTCGGGCGCAACGCGCCGCTCGCGCGGGCGCACGGCACGGCGTATCCGATCCTCCAGGGCCCGATGACGCGGGTGAGCGACACGGCGGCGTTCGCGCGCGCCGTGGCCGACGGCGGCGGCCTGCCGTTCCTGGCCCTGGCGCTGCTGCGCGCGCCGGCCGCGTCGGCGCTCCTCGACGAGACGCGCGCGGCGCTCGGCGATCGGCCGTGGGGCGTCGGCATCCTCGGGTTCGTGCCGCCGGCGCTGCGCCAGGAGCAACTGGAGGTCGTGCGGCGCACGCGGCCGCCCTTCGCGATCATCGCCGGCGGGCGTCCCGATCAGGCGCGCGAGCTCGAGGGCGACGGGATCGCCACCTACCTGCACGTGCCGGCGCCCGGCCTGCTCGGCGCGTTTCTCGAGGACGGCGCGCGGCGCTTCATCTTCGAGGGACGCGAGTGCGGCGGGCACGTCGGCCCCCGGACGAGCTTCGTGCTGTGGAGCGCGATGATCGACGTCCTCGCGGACGCGACCGATCGGGGCGTGCCGGCCGCGGACCTGCACGTCGTCTTCGCGGGCGGCGTGCACGACGCGCGATCGGCCGCGATGGCCGCGGCGATGGCGGCGCCGCTCGCCGCACGCGGCGTCCGGATCGGCGTGCTCATGGGCACGGCGTACCTCTTCACCGACGAGGCCGTGCGCGCGGGCGCCATCGTCGAGGGGTTCCAGCAGGCCGCGCTCGGCTGCGGGCACACCGTGCTGTTCGAGACGGGACCCGGCCACGCCATCCGGTGCGTCGAGACGCCCTACTTCGAGGCGTTCCGGGAGACCAAGCGGCGCCTGCGCGCCGAGGGGCGCGCCCCCGGAGAGGTGCGCGAGGCGCTCGAGGCGATGATCACCGGGCGGCTGCGCATCGCCTCGAAGGGCATCACGCGCGCCGAGGCAGACACCGAGGCGCCGGTCTACGCGCGGGTGTCCGCCGAGACGCAGCGGCGCGACGGCATGTTCATGATCGGGCAGGTGGCGGCGCTCCAGAAGGGGACGCGGTCGATCGCCGACCTGCACGTCGAGGTGTCGCTCGGCTCCGGCCGCGTGCTCGACCAGGCCGGGACGGCCGACGCCGCGCCGGCGCCCCGGGCGGCGCGGAAGCCCGCCCGCGAGGGCCGCCCGTCGGACGTCGCCATCATCGGGCTCGGCTGCCTGCTGCCCGGCGCGTCCGGCCCGCGCGAGTTCTGGCAGAAGCTCATCGCCCGCGCGGACGCCATCCGGGAGATTCCCGCCGGAACGGTTCGACGTCGACCGCTACTTCGACACGGACCGGAAGGCGAAGGACCGGATCTACTCGCGGTGGGGCGGGTTCCTCGACCCGGTGCCGTTCGACCCGATGCGCTACGGCATTCCGCCGGCGGCGCTCCCGTCGATCGACCCGATGCAGCTGCTCACGCTCGAGATCGTGCGCCAGGCGATCGACGACGCCGGCTATCTCGACCGCGAGGGGCGCGAGCTGCCGGGCGACACGACGTCGGTGATCCTCGGCGTCAGCGGCGGCCTCGGCGACCTCGGCCTGAAGTACGGCGTGCGCGCCAGCCTCGCCGACCTCGGCGTGGACGCGTCGGCGCTCGGCGACCGGCTGCCGGTGTGGACCGAGGACTCGTTCGCCGGCATCCTGCTGAACGTCGTCGCCGGACGCGTCGCCAATCGCTTCAACCTCGGCGGCGTCAACTACACGGTGGACGCCGCCTGCGCCTCGTCGCTCGCGGCGGTCTACCTGGGCGTGAGCGAGCTCGAGGCCGGCACGAGCGACGCCGTGATCGTGGGCGGCGTCGATACCGTCCAGAGCCCGTTCGGGTACCTCTGCTTCTCGTCGTCGCAGGCGCTCTCGCCGCGCGGCCGCTGCCGCACGTTCGACGAGACGGCCGACGGCATCGTGATCAGCGAGGGGCTGACCGCGCTCGTGCTGAAGCGCGTCGAGGACGCCGAGCGCGACGGCGATCGCATCTACGCCGTGATCAAGGCGGTGGCCGGCTCGAGCGACGGCCGCGGGAAGAGCCTGACCGCGCCGCGGCCCGAGGGGCAGGTGCGCGCGCTGTCGCGGGCCTACGCCCGCGCGGGCGTCTCGCCGGCGACCGTCGGCCTGATCGAGGCGCACGGGACCGGCACCGTGGTCGGCGACGCGGCCGAGGTGGCCTCGCTCGCCGAGGTGTTCGGCCGGGCGGGTGCGGCGCCCGAGAGCTGCGCCATCGGCTCGGCCAAGTCGCTCGTGGGCCACACCAAGTCGGCCGCCGGCGTGACCGGCCTGATGAAGGTGGCCCTCGCGCTGAAGCACAAGGTGCTGCCGCCGACGCTGCACGTCGAGCGGCCCAACCCGCGCCTGCGCGAGGCCGGGACGCCGTTCTACGTGAGCGCCGAGCCGCGGCCGTGGCTGGCGCCGCCCGACGGCGGGCCCCGCCGCGCCGGGGTCAGCGCGTTCGGGTTCGGCGGCACCAACTTCCACGCCGTGCTCGAGGAGCACGAGGCCCGGCCCGCCGCCGACGAGCCGGGGCTCGAGACGTGGCCCGCGGAGCTGCTCCTCTGGGAGAGCGGCGACGCCGCGGAGCTGAACGCCCGCCTCGGACGGCTGCAGGACGCGCTGGGGATCGGCCAGGCGCCGGCGCTCCGCGATCTCGCCGCGGCCGTGTGCGCCGAGCGGCGGACGGCGCACGGCGGCGAGGCGCGGCTGCGTCTCGCGATCGTGGCCGCCGACGTCGCCGGCCTCGTGGCCAAGCTCGGCACGGCGCGCGAGGCGCTCGCCGCCGGGCGGACCGCGCTCTCGCGCCCGGCCGGCGTCTACCTGCGGGAAGCCGGACCGGCGGGCAAGGTCGCGTGGCTGTTCCCGGGGCAGGGCTCGCAGGCGCCCGGCATGCTCGGCGACCTGGCGCTGGCGTGGCCGCACCTCAGCGACGCGCTGGCCGAGGCGGACCGCGTGCTGGACGGCGCGCTCGGCCGTCCGCTCGGCGCCTTCGTGTACCCGCCGCCGTCGTTCTCGGACGACGAGCGTCAGGCGCGGATGGCGGCGCTCACCGACACGGTGGTGGCGCAGCCGGCGCTCGGCGCCGTGGAAGTGGGCTTGGCGCGCCTGCTCGCCGACTTCGGCCTGCGTCCCGACATGGCCGCCGGCCACAGCTACGGCGAGTACGTCGCGCTCTGGGCGGCTGGCGTCTTCGACGCCGACACGCTCTTCCGCCTGTCGCACGTCCGCGGCCGCATCATCAAGGACTCGGTGGGCGCGCAGCCGGGCGCGATGGCCGCCGTCTCGGCCGACGCCGGCGAGACGGCCCGCGCGATCGAGGGCCTGGCCGACGTCTGGGTGGCCAACCTGAACGCGCCGCGCCAGACCATCATCGCCGGCGCCGTCGAGCGCGTGGACGAGGCCCTCGCCGCCCTCGAGCGGCAGGGGCTGCGGGCCCGGCGCATTCCCGTGGCCTGTGCGTTCCACTCGCCGCTCATGGAGACGGCGCGCGGGCGCCTGTCGGCGGAGCTCGCGGGGACGCCCATGCGGGCGCCGCGGTTCCCGGTCTTCTCGAACGCCGAGGCCGCGCCCTACGCGTCCGACCCGGACGCCATCGCGCGCCAGCTCTCGGAGCACCTGGTCCGTCCCGTGCGCTTCGTGGACGAGATCCTCGCGATGCACGACGCCGGCGCGCGCGTGTTCGTGGAGATCGGGCCGCGCAGCGTGCTGACGGGCCTCGCCCGCGACATTCTCAAAGGACGCGACGCGACGATTGTCGCCGCCGACGCCGCCGAGCGGAGCGCGCTCACGCAGCTGCTCCACGTGCTCGGACAGCTCGCGTCGGCCGGGCACGCGGTGGACGCCGACCGGCTGTTCCACGGACGCGCGTCGCGTCTCGATCTCGCGGCGGTCGGCCGGTCGAAGGAAGCGAAGCCGGCCCCCGGCTGGGTGGTCACCGGTGGGGGAGCCCGCAGGGCCGGTCGGCCGGCCGCGGCCACCGCGCCGGCCGCCGTGAGTTCCACAGGCCCGGTGGCGCCCGCGCGCGCCGCCGGGCCCGCCGCCGCGCCGGCGGCGGACGTGTCCGCCGCCGAACCGTTCGTGACAGGAGGCACAGCCGTGGCCGAACGCGGGCAGCCGCCCTCCGCCATCGTCCCGCCGGCGGCGACGCCGGACGAGGTGATGCTGCGGTACCAGACGCTGATGACGCAGTTCCTCGAGACGCAGGCGTCGGTGATGACCGCCTACCTGCAGGGCGGCGGCGCCGCCGACGCGGCTGTGCCGCGCCCGGCCGCGTCGGCGGTCGAGATGTCCGCGGCCCCGGCGTCCGTGGTCGAGACGCCCGCGCCGGCCGCCGTGCCGGTTGCGGCCGCCGCGCCCGTGGCGGCGCCACAGACGGCGGCGCCCGCGCCGGCCGCCGCGCCCGCGGCCACGGACGCGGCCGCGGAGCTGCTGCAGGTCGTGAGCGATCGCACCGGCTATCCGATCGACATGCTCGGGCTCGATCTGAACATCGAGGCCGACCTCGGCATCGACTCGATCAAGCGCGTCGAGATCCTGAGCGCCACCCAGCGCCGCCTGCCGGCGGACGTGCAGACGCGCGTCCAGGCGTCCATGGACACGCTCACCGGCTTCAAGACGCTTCGTCAGATCGGCGATGCGCTCGCGGCCATGAGCGCCGAGGCGCCCGTCGAGGCCCCCGAAGTCCCCGAGGCCTCCGACGCCGGCGACGTCGAGGGCCGGTTGCTGCGCATCGCGAGCGACCGCACGGGGTACCCGGTGGAGATGCTCGGGCTCGACCTGAACATCGAGGCCGACCTCGGCATCGATTCGATCAAGCGCGTCGAGATCCTGAGCGCGTTCCAGCGGCAGTCCGCGCCGGCGGACCGGCCGCGCGTGCAGGCGCTGATGGACCGCCTCGCGTCGCTCAAGACGTTTCGGCAGATCCTCGACGCGGTGGCGGACGCGCCGGTCCCGGACCGCGCCGGCACATCCGCGCGGCCCGTGGCGCCGGCCGCCAGGCTGGCGCCGGCGCCCGCCGTGTCGCGATTCACGCTCACCGCCGTCGAGCGGCCGCTGGAGGTGGGCCGCCCCTCGCAATTTCCCGGCCGGCTGACGGTGATTGCCGACGACGGCGCCGGCGCGGGCGCGGCGGTGGCGCAGGCGCTCGAGGCCGCGGGGGAGCGGGCGGTGCGGCTGACGCACCACGGCCTGCCCTCCGGTGAGGGCGCGATCGCGGTGGACCTGACCAGCGCGCAGGCGGTGGCGGGCGCGCTCGACGCCGTGCGGCGCACGCACGGGTCGATCGGCGCGGTCGTGCACCTGGTCTCGCTGGCGGGCGACCGCGACCTCGAGGCGTGGAGCATGGAGGAGTGGCGGGAGCGCGTGCAGCGCGACATCAAGAGCCTGTACTGCCTCGCGCGGGCGACCGCGGACGACCTCGCCGCCCGGGGCCGCGAGGCCGGTGCGGCGCTGGTGGCGGTGACGGCCATGGACGGCGCCGGCGGCGCGGGTCCCGTGCGCGACCTGTCGCCCTCGCAGGGCGGCGTGGCCGCGTTCGTCCGCACGCTCGCGCAGGAATGGCCCGACGTGGCGTGCCGCGCCGTGGACGTGCGCGCCGACGCGCCGGCAACCGAGGTCGCGCGGTTCGTGCGCGCGGAGCTCGGGGGCGCCGCCGACACGGTGGACGTGGGCTACGGCCCCGGCGCGCGCACCGCGCTGGTGCCGGCCGTCTCGCCGCTCAACGGCGGCGGCCGCGACGTGCTCGGCGAGCTCGACGAGCACGCCGTCGTCCTCGTGACGGGCGGCGCGCGCGGCATCACCGCCGAGATCGCGACGGCGCTGGCCCGGCGCCTGCGCCCGACCCTCGTGATCGCCGGCCGCACGCCGCGGTCGGCGGGCGACGAGCCCGCCACGACGGCGGCGCTGACCGACGCCGGGGCGCTGCGGGCGGCGCTCGCCGCCGAGCTGCGGCGGACGCGGCCCGACGTCCGGCCCGCGGAGATCGAGACGACGCTCCGGCGGCTGCTGGCCGCGCGCGAGGTGGAGCGGACGCTGGCGGCGCTCGAGGCGATCGGCGCCCGCGTCGAGTACCACCAAATCGACGTGCGCGACGCCGCGGCGTTCGGCGCGCTGATCGACGACATCTACCGGCGGCACGGCCGGCTCGACGGCGTGGTGCACGGCGCGGGCGTCATCGAGGACAAGCTGCTGCAGGACAAGACGGCCGACTCGTTCGATCGCGTGCTGCACACCAAGGCCGACAGCGCCTTCACGCTCGTGCGGCACCTGAGGCCGGATGGGCTGCGGCTGCTGGTGTTCATGTCGTCGGTGACGGCCACCTTCGGCAACCGGGGCCAGGCCGACTACGGCGCGGCCAACGGCGTCATGAACGCGCTGGCGTCGTGGTGCGCGGCGCGCTGGCCGGCGCGCGTCGTCGCCGTGAACTGGGGACCGTGGGACTCGGCCGGCATGGCGTCGCCCGAGATCCGGGCGCAGTTCGTGGCGCGCGGCATCCAGCCGATTCCGCTGGAGGCCGGCGTCAAGGCGTTCATGAAGGAGGTCGGCGCGGGCGCGGCCGCGCCGCCCGTGGTGGTGATCGGCGACGGCCCGTGGAGCGCGACCGCGGTCGCGCCGGGCGTCCAGGAGCTGCACGCGTGACCGAGGCCAGGGCCCCGATCGGCGGCCGGCGCGACCAGGGCGCGCGCGATCGCGACATCGCGATCGTGGGGATGGCCTGCGTGTTGCCGGGCGCGGGCGATCTCAAGACGTACTGGGAGAACATCCTCGCGGGCGTGGACGCCGTGGGCGATCCGCCGCCCGACTGGGGCGCCGACGCCGCGCTCGACCCGTCGGTGAAGACCAACGACCGGCTGTACTGCGCGAAGGGCGGCTACCTCGGGCCCCTGGCGACGTTCGACCCGACGCGCTACGGCGTCATGCCGAACTCGGTGGACGGCGGCGAGCCCGACCACTTCCTCGCGCTGCGCGCGGCGGTGGACGCGCTGGCCGACGCCGGCGGCCTCGAGCGCGCGGGCATCGGGCGCGACCGCGCCGAGGTGATCATCGGCCGCGGCACCTACGTGAACCGCGGCAACACCACCGTCATCCAGCACACGGTCGTCGTGGACCAGGTGCTGCGCATCCTGAAGCAGCTCCATCCCGAGCACGACGAGGCCGAGCTGGCGGCGATCAAGCGCGAGCTGAAGGCGAGCCTGCCGCCGTTCCACGCGGAGACCGCGGCGGCGCTCGTGCCCAACATCATCAGCGGCCGCGTCGCCAACCGCCTCGACCTGATGGGCGCCAACTACATCGTCGACGCGGCGTGCGCGTCGTCGCTCGTCGCGGTGGACCTCGGCGTGCGCGACCTGCTGTCGGGCCGCTGCGACCTGGCGCTGGTGGGCGGGGTGCACGCGTCGACGCCGCCGCCCATCGTCACGATCTTCTGCCAGATCAACGCGATCTCGCCGAAGGGGCGGATCCGGCCGTTCGACGCCGGCGCCGACGGCACGCTGCTCGGCGAGGGCGCGGGCATGGTGGTGCTCAGGCGGCTGGCCGACGCCGAGCGGGACGGCGACCGGATCTACGCGGTGCTCAAGGGCGTCGGCGTGGCGAGCGACGGCAAGGCGCTCGGCCTCCTGGCGCCGCGGGTCGAGGGCGAGGAGCTGGCGCTCCGGCGGGCGTACGCCGCGGCGGGCGTCGCGCCGGAGACGGTCGGCCTGGTCGAGGCGCACGGGACCGCGACGCCGGTGGGCGACGCCACCGAGATCGACGCGCTCCGGCGCGTGTTCGGCGAGCGCCGCGACGGCGAGGCGCCGCGCGTGGCGCTCGGGTCGGTCAAGTCGATGATCAGCCACCTCATGCCGGCCTCCGGCGTCGCGGGGCTCATCAAGGTCGCGCTCGCGCTGCACCACAAGGTGCTGCCGCCGACGATCAACGTCGACCGCGCCAACCCGAAGCTGGGGCTCGAGCGGACGACGTTCTACCTGAACACGCGGACGCGGCCGTGGATTCACGGCGCGGCGGACGTGCCCCGCCGCGCGGGCGTCAACGCCTTCGGGTTCGGGGGCATCAACGCGCACGCCGTGCTCGAGGAGTACGAGGGCCCCGAGGCGAGCCGGGCGCCCGAGCTGCAGCACCGCTGGGACACCGAGGTGTTCGTGCTGGCGGGCGCGAGCCGCGAGGAGGTGGTCGCGCAGGCCGGGCGCGTGCGCGCGTTCCTCGCGCGCGAGCCCGAGGCGGCGCTCAAGGACCTGGCCTGGACGCTCAACGCGGAGACGCCGGGGCCCGTGCGGCTCGCGGTGGTGGCCGGCACCCGCGAGGAGCTCGACGCGCGGCTCGATCGGGCCGTCACCCGGTTGTCGGACCCGCGCACGCGCCGGATCCGCGACATCGAGGGCATCTACTGGTTCGACGCGCCGCTCGGCGGGGACGGCCGGGTGGCGTTCGTCTTCCCGGGCGAGGGCGCGCAGTACGAGGACATGCTGGCGGACCTCGCCGTCCACTTCCCGGAGGTGCGCGCCGAGTTCGACTTCCTCGAC
The DNA here is from genome assembly GCA_963812185.1 of uncultured Acidobacteriota bacterium. GTDB lineage: Bacteria > Acidobacteriota > Vicinamibacteria > Vicinamibacterales > JAHECP01 > JAHECP01. Next base: position 941,573 of record CAWEUE010000003.1, on the reverse strand, counting down.
CGCGTGTTCCGGGGCGCCGGGCGCGACTACGTGCCGAGCGAGGCGATCTTCCCGCCGCCCGAGCCGGGCGCCGAGCGGGGCGACGCCGACCGGGCGCGGCTGTTCCGGATGGACCTGGGCGCCGAGGCCGTGTTCGTGGCCAACCAGGCGCTGGCCGCGCTGATGCGGCACCTGGGCGTGCGGCCCGACGCGATGGTCGGCCACAGCACCGGCGAGCACTCGGCGCTGCTCGCGTCCGGCCTCGTGGACGCGCGCGACGAGGCGGAGCTCGCCGCGCACGTCCTGGGCGTCAACGCCGTCTACCAGGACCTCGAGACGCGCGGCGACATCCCCGGCGGCGAGCTGGTCGCGACCGGCGGCGTCGCGCGCGGGCCCCTCGACGCCATCCTGGCGGAGGCGGGCGGCACGGTGCACGTCGCGTTGGACAACTGCCCGCACCAGATCGTGCTCTGCGGCCGCACCGAGGGCATGGCGGCCGTGGTCGCGGCGCTGCAGGCGCGGCACGCCATCTGCCAGCGGCTGCCGTTCGCGCGCGCCTATCACACGCCCTGGTTCGACGTCTTCTGCGCGCCGCTGCGCGCGCACTTCGACCGCGTGCGCGTGCGGCCGGGCCGCACGCCGGTCTACTCGTGCGTCACCGCGGCGCGGTTCCCGGACGACCCGGACGCCGTCCGCGAGCTCGCCTCGCGGCAGTGGGCCCGGACGGTGCGCTTCCGCGAGACCGTGGAGGCGATGCACCGCGACGGCGTGCGCGTGTTCGTCGAGGTCGGGCCGCGCGGCAACCTGACCTCGTTCATCGACGACATCCTGCGCGGCCGGCACTACACGGCCATCGCCTCGAACGTCCCGCACCGCAGCGGGATCACGCAGCTGAATCACCTGGTGGGGCAGCTCGCCGCGCACCACGTGCCGGTGCGGCTCGGGGCGCTCTACGAGCGCCGCGCGCCCGTGCGGCTCGATCTGGACGGCGCGCTCGCGCGGCCGGCGCGCGCCGGGCTGCCGATGAAGCTCTCGACGGGCCTCCAGCCCTTGACGCTCGACGCCTCGTTCGCCGCGCGCCGTCCGGCGCCCGCGCCCGTCCCGCCCGCGGCCGCCGCGGCGAGCGCGCCGGCCGTGCCGCCGGCGGTGGCGCCGGCCGAGCGGGCCGCGCTCATGCAGCGGCACACCGAGACGATGGCGCGGTTCCTCGACGCGCAGCGCCAGGTGATGACGGCGTACCTGACCCGCGGCTCGCGGCCGGCGATGGCGGCGGCGCGGCCCGCCGCGGCCGCGCCGGGCCCGCTCGTCGACGAGATCGTGTCGCTCGAGGCCGGGCGGCGCGCGGTGGCGCTGCACCATCTCGACCCGGCGCGCGACCGCTTCCTCGCCGACCACACGCTCGGCCGCGGCATCTCCGACGACGACCCGTCGCTCACGGCGCTGGCGGTGGTGCCGCTGACGATGACGATGGAGCTCGTGGCGGAGGCGGCGGCGCTGGTCGTGCCGGGCCAGGTGCTGACGGGCCTGCGCGAGTTCCGCGCGCACCGCTGGATCACCGCCGAGTCGCCGCGCGCGCTCGAGCTGACCGCCGACGCGATCGGCGGGCACGCGGTGAAGGTCGTGCTGCGGGAGCGCGGGGCGGCAGGCGCGGCGGCGCCGGCGCTGGCCGAGTCGATCGTGCAGTTCGCGGCGGCGGCCCCCGAGGCGCCGGCGGCCGGCGGCTTCCGGCTCGCCGGCGAGGACGCGTCGCGGTGGCCGGCCGACGCCCTCTACCGCGACGGCATGTTCCACGGTCCGGCCTTCCGGGCCGTGCGATCGATGGACCGCGCGGGCGACGACGGCGCGACGGCGACCCTGTCCGTCCTTCCGGCGTCGGGGCTGCTCGACGGGCGCCCGGCGCCCGGGTTCCTGACCGATCCCGTGCTGCTCGACGCCGCCGGCCAGGTGCTGGCGTTCTGGGTCAAGGAGCGGCTGGGCGTCGAGGTGGACGTGTTTCCGTACCGCGTCGGCGCGGTGCGCGTCTTCGGACCGCCGCCCGCGCCGGGCGGGCGCATCACGTGCCGCGTGCGCGGCGAGATCGACGGCGCGATGCGGACGCGCTGCGACATCGACCTGGTGGACGAGGCCGGGCGCGTGCGGTACCGGCTCGAGAGCTGGGAGGACCGTCAGTTCCGGCTGCCCGCGGGGCTGCTCGCGCTGCGCACGGCGCCCCGCGACGCCTTCGTCGGCGAGGCCTGGCGGCCGGTGCTCGCGGGCGCGCCCGACACGGACCTCCAGGGCGCGCGCATCACCGGGTTCGACACGGCGGCGCTCGAGTCGCACCACGGCATCTGGCTGAAGATGCTGGCCGGTCTCGTGCTGAGCCGCCGCGAGCGCGCGTCGTGGGACGCGCTGGCTGCCGCGACGCCCAAGCGCCGCGTCGAGTGGCTGCTGGGCCGCGTCGCCGCCAAGGAGGCCGTGCGCCGTCTGGTCGACCGCCGGACCGGCGCGCGTCTGCTGTCGGCGGACATCGAGATCCTGCCCGACGGCGTCGGGCGCCCGCAGGTGTCTGGCGCCTGGCAGGCGCGCCTGGCGGTCGAGCCGGCCGTCTCGCTCTCGCACAGCGACGGCGTCGTCGTCGCGATCGCGGCGGGCGACCGGCGGACGCTCGTCGGCGTGGACGTCGAGCGCCTCTCCATCGACGCGGACGCGATTGCCGCGGCGGCCTTCACGCCGGAGGAGCGCGAGTGGCTGGCGACGCTGGACGACGCGCGGCGGCGTGAGTGGGTGGTGCGGCTCTGGAGCGCGAAGGAGGCGGCGGGCAAGGCGCTCGGCCGGGGCTTCACGGACGGGCTCTCGGCGCTGACGCTCGCGCGCGCCGAGACGGACACCGGCGCGGTGCGGCTCGAGACCCGCCGCGACCAGGCCGGCGGGCCCGCTGGGCGGCGCCGGGCGGAGCTCGTCACGCACACGGCGCGCGAGGGCGACCACGTCTCGTCGATCACGCTGCTGCCGGCGGAGGAACCCAAGGAATGAGACCGAATCGCGACGCAATCGACGCGCACCTGCGCGAGCTGCTCGGCGAGCTCGCGAAGGACTGGGACTACTCGCGGCCCGTGGGGCCGGACACGAAGCTGTTCTCGGAGCTCGGGTTCGAATCGCTCGATGCCGTCGTGCTGGGGACCGCCATCCAGGAGCACTACCAGCGCTCGATGCCCTTCGCCGAACTGCTGACCGAGCTGGGCCAGGAGCAGCGGGATCTCACGGTGGGGGAGCTGGTTGATTTCGTCGACGCGCAGCTCGCGGGCGCGGCGGTGACGGAGGCACGGTGATGAACGCACGACCGATTGCAGTGGAACGTCCGGTCATGGAACGAAGCATGCCTCCCGCGCCCGTGCGGCGCACGACGAGCGGAGCGCTCCGCGAGCTGGTCCGGGCGCTTCGGATCATCGGGGCCGGCCGGCTGCGGCGGCTCCGGCGGGCGCACCGGTTCGCGTGGTCGGACACGATGAACGGCTTCTACACGACGCGCATCGTGCAGGCGCTGCTGACCGTCGGGTTCTTCGACGAGCTCGTCGCGCGCGGCACGGTCGACCCCGCCGCGTTCGCGGCGGCGCGCAACCTGGACGCCGGCGTGCTCGCGTCGCTCGCCGGGGCGCTCTACGCGCAGCGGCTGCTGGACCGGCGGGGCGACGGCTACGCGCTCTCGAGCAGCGGCCGCCTCGTGGCCGAGGTCGCGCGCGGCTGGTTCAACGGCGTGTACGGCTACGAAGGGGTGTTCCACAACCTCGAGGCCATGCTCCGGAAGGAGCGCCGCTACGGCGAGAACCTGACGCGCGACGCGGGCTTCGTGGCGCTCGGGAGCGGCGAGATTGAGGACTGGGTCTACTTCCCGCTGGCGATCGAGGCGACGCGGCGCGCGGGCGCCCGTCACGTGCTCGACCTGGGCTGCGGGGAGGGCACCTTCCTCCGGCACCTGTGCCAGGCGCGTCCCGACGTGTCCGGCTACGGCATCGACCTGGCGCCCGAGGCCATCGCCGACGGCCAGGCGAAGCTGCCGGCCGCGGGGCTGGAGGGACGGATCCGGCTGCTGACCCAGGACATGCGCGAGCTGCGGGAGGCGCCGGCGGGCTTCGGCGAGGTCGACTTCGCCACCTGCTTCTTCGTGCTGCACGAGCTGCGCTACGACGGCGTCGCCTGCGTCGTCGAGTTCCTGCAGACCTTCCGGCGGCTGTTCCCGGGCGTGCCGCTCATGGTGTTCGAGGTGGATCGCCCGTCGCTCGACGACATGCGCCGGCGGCCCGGCATGGCGATCCCGTACTACCTCCAGCACGACCTGAGCCACCAGCAGCCGCTGGCGGCCGGCGAGTGGGGGCCGATTCTCGAGGAGGCGGGGTTCCGGCGGATCGACGAGCGGCGCCTGGGGTACGCGCGGTCCGTCGTCTTCACGGTGAGCTGAGGGGATGGGCCGCGGGCCCGACGCGCGGCGCCCCGGGGCGCCGACGGGGGAATCGATGAACGTGAGCGTGCTGGTGATTGGTCTCGACGGGGCGACGTTCTCGGTGCTCGACCCGCTGGTCGAGCAGGGCGTCATGCCGAACCTGGCGCGGTTCTTCGCGGACGGCGTGCGTGCGCCGCTCCGGACGATTGTGCCGGCGCTGACGCCCCCGGCGTGGACGTCGCTGATGACGGGGCGGACGCCGGGACATCACGGCGTCTTCGACTTCTTCCGGATGGACTCGCCCGAGACGCGGCACATCCGGTTCGCGACCTCGCGCGACGTGAGCACCGAGACGATGTGGGGGCTCGCCGACCGGCAGGGGCGCCGCGTGACCGCGCTCAACTTCCCGCTGATGTTTCCCGCGCCGCGCGTGAACGGCTACGTGGTGCCCGGCTGGGTGCCCTGGCGGCAGCTGCGCCTGGCGTGCTCGCCGGCGGGCCTCTTCGACGAGCTGAAGCAGCTGCCGGGGTTCGAGCCGCGCGAGCTCGCCATGGACATCAAGCTCGAGGAGAAAGCGACCGAGGGCTGCTCGGACGCCGGCCAGTACGCGCCGTGGATCGAGTTCCACATCCGACGCGAGCAGAACTGGCTGCGCATCCTCGAGCACCTGCACGGCGTCGCGCCCAGCCACCTGACGGCGGTGCTCTTCGACGGCGTGGACAAGCTGCAGCACCTCTGCTGGCGCTTCATCGATCCGGCCGAGGCGGCCTCGCTCACCGAGCCGTGGGAGCGGCGCGCGCGCGAGCTGTGCCTCGAGTACTTCCGGCGGCTGGACGGCATCATCGGCCGCGCGTGCGCGCTGGCGGGCGAGTCGGCCACGGTGGTGATCGCGTCGGACCACGGGTTCGGCCCGACGCGCGACGTCTTCCACGTGAACGCCTGGCTCGAGTCGAAGGGCCTGCTGGCGTGGTCCGACCGCGCGCGGCAGGCGGCGGCGCCCGACGCGATGCTCGGCGTCGGCCAGGTGGCGCGCCACACGTACCTGCTCGACTGGTCGCGCACGAAGGCCTTCGCCGCCACGCCCACGAGCAACGGCATCTTCATCGTGGTCGACCGCGACGGCCGCGGCGAGGGCGTGGCGCCGGACGAGTACCTGGCGTTCCGCGATTGGCTGCGCCGCGACCTGCTGTCGTTCCGCGACGCCGAAGGGCGGCCGGTCGTCATCGAGGCCTGGACCCGCGACGAGGTGTTCGCCGGGCCGCACGGCGGGACGGCGCCCGACCTGACGCTCGTGATGCGCGACGGCGGCCTCGTGTCGATCCTGCCGGGCGATCCGCTGGTGCGGCCGCGCCCGCAGCTGGCCGGCGCGCACCGGCCCGACGGGGTGTGCGCGGTGAAGGGCCCGGGCATCCGCCAGGGCGTCCGGCACGACGGCCTCTCGATCCTCGACGTCGCGCCGATCGTGCTCCACGGGCTGGGGCTGGCGGTGCCGGCCGACCTGGAGGGACGCGTGCCCGAGGAGCTGTTCGAGGCCGAGGCGTGGCGGGTGCGGCCGGCGCTGGTCGGCGCGCCCACCAACGCGCGGGCGGCCGCGGAGGAGGAGGCCCCGGTCGCGCTGGCGCCCGAGGACGAGGCGGTCGTCGTCGAGCGGCTGCAGCAGCTGGGCTACATCGACTGAGGCGGCCGCACGCACGGCGGCGGGAGACCAACGGGGGAGACATGCCCAAGGTGGAGGTCGGCGGACTGAACGTCCATTACATCACGGTCGGCCGCGGGCCGGACGTCGTGATGCTGCACGGGTTCCTCGGGAACCTGGCGGTCTGGCACCTGAACATCGTGCCGGCCCTCAGGACCGAGCTTCGCATGACGGCGTACGACCTGCGCGGGCACGGCTACAGCGACGTCACGCCGACCGGCTACACCACCGGGCACCTGGCGGAGGATCTGCTCGGCCTGCTGGATCGTCTCGGGCTGGAGCGCCCCGCGCTCGTCGGCCACAGCTTCGGTGCGGACGTGTGCCTGCACTTCGCGCTGCAGCACCCCGAGCGCGTGTCGAAGGTCATGGCCATGGAGGCCGGGCTCGCGGCGCTCGTGCACCAGCGCAAGGACCGGGCGTGGGCGGGCTGGGACTACTGGGTGTCGAAGCTGGAGGAGGTGGGGCTGACCGTCCCGCCCGACAAGCGGCACGACCTCGACTACCTGCTGAACGTGAGCCTCGAGACGCCGAAGTTCTACGGGCCGGCGCGCGGCCTGCCGCGGCGCCGCGAGCCGCTCATCAACCTGATCCGGAACACCACGCTCCTGGCCGACTACGAGGTGCCGGGCACGCTCACGCTCGACGCCGTGCGGCGGATCCACACGCCGACGATCCTCGTCTACGGCGACCAGTCGCACTTCCTGGGCTCCTACGAGTTCCTGCGCGAGGCGCTGCCGAACTGCGAAGCGGTGCTGCTGCCGGGCGGCGAGCACTTCGGGCCGCTCGAGCAGCCGGCGCGGCTCGTCGAGCTGATGCGGGAGTTCCTGCTGCCGGACCGCGGCGCGGCCTCCGTGCGGCGCGCGGCGCATGACGCGGCGCCGATCCGCATCGAGGAGCAGTGGGCGCTCAGCCTGAACCGCGCGGGGGGCAAGTGAGATGACGACGCCCGTACGGCCGGACACCGTCCTCGTCACCGGCGCGACGCGGGGGCTCGGCCGCGCCACGGCGCTCGGCCTCGCCGCCCGCGGCTTCCGCGTGTTCGCGGGCTACAGGGACGCCGCGAGCCTGTCCGGCCTGGAGGCCGCCGCGCACGCGCGCCGCGTCCGCATCGAGCCGGTGGCGCTCGAGGTCACGGACCCGGCGTCGGTCGCGCGCGGCGTCGCCGAAGTGGTCGAGCGCGCCGGCGGGCTGTACGCGGTGGTCAACAACGCCGGCGTCACCCTGCGCGGCTACTTCGAGGACCTGGCCGAGGAGGAAGCGCGGCGGATTCTCGAGGTGAACCTGTTCGGCGTGATGAACGTGACGCGCGCCGTCCTGCCGCACCTGAGGCGGGCCGGGCGGGGGCGCATCGTGGTCATGAGCTCGGTCGGCGGGCGCATCGGCGCGCCGGCGCTCACGTCCTACGTCGCCAGCAAGTTTGCCGTCGAGGGCTTCGCCGAATCGCTGTCGCTCGAGACCGCGCCGCTCGGCGTGCAGGTCGTCATCGTGGAGCCGGGCGTCGTGGGAACGGAGATCTGGGACAAGGCGCGCCGCACGGCGGCGCGCGCGGCCGATCCGAACGGGCCCTATTACGAGTGGTTCCAGCGCGGGGAGGCGCAGGCCGACGCGCTCGTGCGCTCGGCGGTCGTCACGCCGGACGACGTGGCCGCCACCGTCGCGCGCGCGCTCACCGCGCGGCGGCCGCGGCTGCGCTACCTCGTCGGCTGGCGCGCCGGGCTCGTCGTCTCGCTGCGCCGGCACCTGCCGGGCGAGCTGTTCGAGCGCGTGTACTTCGGCGAGCTGCTGCGCCGGATCACCGGCGGCCGCCGGGCGGGGGAGGCCGCGCGGTGACGCGGGCGTCGCGCCTGCTGTACGGCGTCGGCGAGGCGGCCGTCGCCGCGCAGATGGTGCTCTTCGGGCTCTTCGTCCTGTTCTTCTACACGGTGGTGATGGGGCTGCCGGCGTCGCTCGCCGGCCTCGGAACCGCGGTCGGGCTCGGCTGGGACGCGGTGATCGACCCGTACATCGGGCACCGGTCCGACCGGACGCGCGGGCGGCTCGGGCGCCGGCACGGCTACATGCTGGCCGGGGCCCTGACGATGGGCGTGAGCTTCTGGCTGCTGCTCAGTCCGCCCGGCGGGCTCGAGACGCCGGCGCTCTTCGGCTGGCTGGTGCTGTCGACGCTGCTGTTCCGCTCGACGAGCGCGTTGTTCCGCGTCCCGTACCTGAGTCTGGGTGCCGAGATGAGCCAGGACTACGACGAGCGCACCACGATCGTGGGGGCCCGATCGGTCTTCGGGCTGCTGGGCACGCTCGCGGCCGGCTGGCTCTCGTTCGAGGCGTTCGGGCCGTCCGGCTTCGCGGATCCCGTGCGGGCGCCGGGCGGCTACTCGGGGCTGGGACTGGCGTTCGGCGCGCTGATGACCGTCTGCGGCCTCGTGACCGTGGCGGGCACGCTCCGGTACCGGACCTGGCCTGTCGGCGACCCGGCGGGCCGCGGCATCCGGGCCGTGGTCGGCCGGGCGCGCGCGGCGTTCGGCAACCGGCACTTCCGCGCGGTGTGGATCACCGTGACGCTGTTCTTTCTCGGCGTGGTCCTGAACGCGTCGGTGGCGCTGCACTACTTCACCTGGTACGTGGGCATCGCCGACCCGCAGGTCGTCGGGCGGACGCAGGGGCTGTTCTACGGCGGCGCGCTCGCCGGCGTGTTCCTCTGGGTGCGCGCCGCGGCGCGAGCGGAGAAGCGGCCGCTCGCGGCCGCCGCGCTCGTCCTGACGGCGGTGCCGCTGGCGCTCGCGACGCTGCTCTTCGGGGCGCACGGCTGGTTCGGCACCGGCAACGCCCGGCCGCTGATGGCCGGCTACCTGCTCGCGGGGCTCGTCGCCGCCGCGCTGTGGGTGCTGCCCGGGTCGATGCTGGCCGACGTGGCCGACGACGACGAGCGGGAGACGGGGGAGCGGCGCGAGGGGCTGTTCTTCGGTCTGCTCAACCTGGGCGAGAAGGTGGGCGCGGGGCTCGCGCTGCTCGCGGCCGGCCTGCTGCTCGAGCACGTCGTCGGCCTGACGCCGGGCGTCGCGCCCGCGCCGGCCGCGGTCGCGCGGCTCGGCTGGGTGTTCGGCGTCGTGCCGGCGGGCGTGCTGTGTCTGGCGGCGTGGCAGCTGCGGGCGTACGGGCTCGACCGCGCGGCGGTGGGAAGAATTCAGGCGACGCTCGCGGCGCGCCGCCCTTCGAGGAGCTCGGGGCGCGGCGATGGGGTGGCCCAGGTCTGCGACCTGGGCGACAGGGCACAGGTCGGAGACCTGTGCCACCCCGCCGCAGCTCGAAGAGCGCAGGCCGGGGTGTGGGGCGGAGCCCCACGTTAGAGAAAGAGAGATGAGCATGGGTCGCGTGCGCATCGCGCCGCTCGACGGGCCGGTCATCGTCACCGGCGCCGGCTCCGGCCTCGGCCTGGCGACGGCGACGTGGCTCGCCGCGCGCGGCTGCACGGTCTACGGGACCGTGCTGACCGAGGACGAGGCGTCGGCGCTCACGGCCGAGGCGGGCCGGCGGCAGGTGATCGTCCGGCCGATCCGCATGGACGTGACGCGCGAGGCGGACGTGGCGACGGCGGTCGGCGCGGTGATCGACGTGCACGGATCGATCGGCGCGGTCGTGCACTTCGCGGGCATGGGGCTGCGCGGGTTCTTCGAGGACCTGTCGCTCGACGAGATCCGGCGCGTCTACGACGTGAACGTGTTCGGCGTGATGGCGCTGACGCAGGCGGTGCTGCCGCACATGCGGCGCCAGCGCGCCGGGCGGATCGTGATCACCAGCTCGGTCGCGGGGCGCATCGGGTCGATGAGCATTTCGGGGTACGCCTCGACCAAGTTCGCGATCGAGGGGTTCGCCGAGTGCCTGGCGCAGGAGGTCGCGCCGTTCGGCGTGTCGGTGTCGCTGCTGGAGCCCGGTCTGCTCGCGACGCCGCACTTCACGGTGAACCGCAACCGCGCCCGGCGCGCGGTCGATCCCGGCAGCCCGTACTACGCGTGGTTCTGCCAGCACGAGAAGATCGTCGACGACCTGCTGCGCGCGAACCGGTTCACGCCGGAGGACGTGGCGCGCGTCGTCCATCGGATCCTGGCGTCCCGCCGGCCGCGCCTGCGGTACATGGTCGGGGCGAAAGCCAGGATGGTCGTGAGCCTGCGCCGGCACCTGCCGGGCGAGCTCTTCGAGCGGGCCTACTTCGGCCTCGTGCGGCGGCTGGTCACCCGGCCCCGTCACGCGGCGAGGGAGCTGCGCTAGCCGGGGCAAGGAGAGAGGAGGAGCGGATGAAACGGGCTCGGACCGCTGTCGTGCTGGCGGCAGCGTTGATCGGCGCGACGGGAGCGCGGGCGTTCGCGCTTGGGGTCACCCTCACCTCGAGCCTGCCGTCCGGCCAGCCGGTCGGGACCGTGGTGCTGTTCGCGGCGACGCCGACCGATCCGTACCCGATGTCGTACCGCTTCGAGTACCGGGCGCTCGGCGATACCGGGTGGACGATGCTGCGCGACTACGAGGTCTGGCCGGTCTTCAACTGGGCGCCCATCGACGAGGGCACGTACCAGGTGCGGGTCACGGCGGCGGCCGCGGGGACGGGCGACACGTATCAGGACACGATGACGTTCGCCTACACCTCGCGGATCACCATCGGCCAGCCGGTCGTGACGCCGACGGCGAACCCGCTCGTGGCGCTCTACAGCGCGCCGCCGTGCTTCGGCGGCTCGATGCAGGTGCGGTTCAGCGCGATCGGCAGCCCGTTCTGGCAGACCACGCCGGCCAGGCCGTGCGTGCCGGGGAAGAGCGTGAACTTCTACATCGCGGGCATGCGGCCCAACGCCGGGTACCGCCTGCAGCAGCAGTGGCTGATCGGGCGCTTCACCGTCGGGGGGCCGCTCATGAGCTTTCAGACCGGCCACGTCACGCGCCCCGTGCAGAACTACTCGGTGGAGCAGCCGGTGGACGCGTCCACGAGCCTCCAGAACGGGGTGCTACTGACGACCTATGTAGTCGGCGAAGCCGGCGTGAACTACCCGATTGCGACGGACCTGGCGGGCCACCTCATCTGGTACTACGACACGCTCGGCACACCGGCGCAGATCGGCTCGTTCATCGCGCGGCCGGTGGCCGGCGGCACGTTCCTCGTGATCATGAAGGACCAGAGCTACGAGGGGCAGGTCCTGCGCGAGATCGACCTGGCGGGCAACGTGGTGCGCGAGACGCACGCGCGCCGGGTCTCGCGGCAGCTCATGGCCATGGGGCTGGACCCGATCACCTCGTTCCACCACGAGGCGCAGCGGCTGCCCAACGGCCACACGATCGTGCTCGGGTCGGTCGAGCGCCTGGAGACGGACGTGCAGGGGCCCGGGACGCTGGACGTGCTCGGCGACATGGTGATCGACCTCGATCAGAACCTGCAGGTCGTCTGGGCGTGGGACGCCTTCGACCACCTGGACGTCTCGCGTGCGGCGGTGCTCGGCGAGTCCTGCCAGGCGGAGGGGCCCGGGTGCCCGCCGCTGTTCCTCGCCGACACGGCCAACGACTGGCTGCACAGCAACTCGCTCTACTACGACCCGACGGACGGCAACATCATGGTGTCGATGCGCCATCAGGACTGGGTGGTGAAGATCGACTACGCGAACGGGACCGGCACTGGCGACGTCATCTGGCGGCTCGGCCAGGACGGCGATTTCCAGCTGGTGCCCGACGACCCGTCGGATCCCTGGCCGTGGTTCTCGCACCAGCACGAGGTGGAGATCGAGGGCGGCCAGCTCCTGGTCTACGACAACGGCAACACGCGCGTGACGACGCTCGGCGGCGGCGACAGCCGCGGCCAGGTGTGGGCGCTCGACGAGGCGAACCGGGTGGCGACGCTCGTCCACGACTTCGATCTCGGCGAGTACTCGTTCGCGCTGGGCAGCGCGCAGCTGCTCTCGAACGGCAACTACCACTTCCTGAACGGCTTCGTCGATCAGGAGAATCCGCACAGCCGGTCGATTGAGGTGGGCCCGGACGGCCAGTTCCACTGGGTCTTCTACTCGGACGGGGCGGTCTACCGGTCGTTCCGGATGCGGGATCTGTACACGCCCTAGGTCGAAGGCACAGGGCGGCCTCGGAGGGGCCGCCCATCGAGCTCGCCAGTGACTACGGTGAATCCGGAGGAGTTGGCTGGAGAGGTGAGACTCATGAAGCGCATGACTCGAGGACTATTCGCCCTGATGCTGGCGACGGCGCTGGCCGGGGTGTTCGTCGTCGCCCGGCTCGGGGCGTCGCCGCAGGCACCGTCGCTGGATCCCGCGGCCGTGCCCCCGTTCCCGACGGCGGACTCGTCGGTTCCGAACATCTTCTACGGCGGCGCGCTGCCGACCGCGCAGCACGCACCGGTCATCGTCTTCGTGCACGGCCTGCACGGGACGGCCTACGACTGGTTCGTGCACAACGACATGTACGCGCGGGCGTACGCGGCGGGCTACCGGACGGCGTTCGTGAGCCTCAACGCCGACAACTCGCCGAACGACAAGGGCATCGACGAGAACGCCGCCATGCTGAAGACGCTGCTGCCGACCATCGTGGCGCACTTCGGCGTCCAGCAGGTCTACATGGTGGGCCACTCGAAGGGCGGCGTGGACATCCAGGGCATGCTGCTGTACCCGACGATGCCGCCGCTCGTGCGGGCGGTGTTCACGCTCTCCTCGCCCAACGAGGGGACCGAGCTGGCCGACTGGGCCTTCGGCCCCGGGCTCCCGATCGCGGGCCAGCTGAACCTGCTGACGCCCGGCGTTTATTCCATGCAGACGACGCAAATGGCGCAGTTCCGCTCGATCGCGGACCCGGTGCTCCAGGCCGCGGGCATCCCATTCTTCACGATGGAGGGCGCGATCGCTTTCGGCAACCCGCTGACCGAGACCACGGGCGCCATCCTGAAGCAGCTCGTGCCCGACCAGTTCAACGACGGGCTGGTGACCGTGCCGCGCGCCATGCTGCCGGGCACCTATTCGTCGGACCTGGGAACGCTCGAGACCAACCACTTCATGACCGACAACGGCTACTACTCGTTCGCCAAGATCGACGGCGTGATCCAGGGGATGGAGACCCAGCTGCAGCAGTTCAAGCGCGTGGCGGTCGACGGCCTGGGCGACGAGCACAACACGTGGGCCTGGTCGATGCAGTGGTACAAGGGCCAGCTCTACGTGGGCACCGGCCGCGAGGTGCGGTGCGTCAGCCTGGCCACGTCGGACGCGACGCAAGGGACCAAGACGTACGCGGTCGCGGTCTTCGGCAAGTACTGCCCGCCGTTCGAGACCCTCGAGCACAACCTCGCCGCGGAGATCTGGCGCTACACGCCCGAGACCAAGCTGTGGCAGCGCGTCTACAAGTCACCCGAGACGATCCCGATGGGGCCCGACAGCCACGGCAACCCGATCCTGATCGGACGTGACATCGGCTTCCGCGGGATGACGGTCTACACCGAGTCCGACGGCAGCCAGTGGCTGTACGTCGGGGGCGTCACGGCCGGCTCGGTCTTCGGGGGCGTCCCGCCCTACAGCACGCTGGGCTTCCCGCCGCCTCGCCTGCTGCGCACGCAGGACGGCGTGAACTGGGAGGCCGTGCCGGAGACGCCCGGCACGTTCCTCGGCAACATCAGCCAGGCACGGCCGGGCAGCACCCGCCACCAGGTCCTCGTTCCGCGGGCTGACGCCCTACAAGGGCAAGCTGTTCGCCACGGTCAGCGACTACCGCGGCGTCGGGTTCATCATCGCCTCGGACAACCCGTCGGCCGGCGACAACGCGTGGTACCAGGTGACCGGCAAGCCCGAAGACTTCCCGGTCTGGAACATCACGGTCTTCAACAACTACCTGTACACGACGACGGGCGACAAGGCGCTCAACAACGACGGCTTCGGCCTCTACAAGACCGACGCCAGCGGCACGCCGCCCTACAACTGGACCCCGATCATCACCAACGGCGGCTACCAGCCGAACCCGGATCTGCGGGCGCCCGACGGCCTGAGCTTCATGCAGTTCAAGGGCCAGCTCTACATGGGCACCAATCGTCCGACCGAGATGTACCGGATCAACCCGGACGACACGTGGGACCTGCTGGTGGGCGAGCCCCGGCAGACGCCACAGGGCTTCAAGGCGCCGCTGAGCGGCCTGGGCATCGGCTTCGGCAGCTGGTTCACGGGCCACTTCTGGCGCATGGGCGCGACCAACGACCAGCTGTTCCTCGGGACGTGGGACTGGAGCGTCCTGCTCCGGTTCGTGCCGTCGCTGGACAAGATCTTCACCTACCAGTACGGCTTCGACTTCCTGCGCACGACCGACGGGATCCACTGGCACGACATCTCGCGCACGGGCCTCAACGACCAGAACAACTTCGGCGGGCGCTCGTTCCAGACGACGCCGTTCGGGGTGTTCATGGGCACGGCGCGTCCCCAGGGCGGCATGCAGGTGTGGCAGTGCATGACGCCGGACTGCGCGGAGCAGCCCACGGCCGTCGCCGCGCCGCAGGCGATGACCTCGGTGAGCCAGTACGTCTCCGGGCGGCAGGCGATCCTGTCGTGGGACGCGGTGCCGGGCGCGACGCGCTACCGGGTCTACCGCGCGACGGTGAAGCCCATCGCGGACTTTCTTGGGGGCTCGAACTTCAGCTTCACGCTGCCGGGCACCAACCAGACGATCACGCTGCAGGACATCCAGAACGGGGCGCTCGACTCGTTCTGCACGGCGAACCTCAACGACTCGCTCTGCACCCTGGTCGCCATGATCAAGGCCGGCATCACGCCGGGCGGCGTGGCGAGCTTCCCGCTGGGCTTCCAGCAGATCGCCATCACGGCCGGCACCCAGTACTCCGAGCAGGCCCCGACCGACCGGGAGTCGCTCTACTACGTCCGCTCGGAAGACGCGGACGGCAACCTGTCGCCGCCGTCGAACTTCGTGGGCGCGCCGTCCAAGGCACTGCCCGGAACGCCGCCCACCGTGACGCCGCACCTGTACCCGGCGCCCAACGGGGCCGGATGGAACAAGACGCCCGTGCAGGTGTCGTGGACGATCGACCCCGGCGGCGACCCGCTGATCTCGCCGCCATGCCAGCCGGTGTACCTGACCGCCGAGACGGCCGGCACGCCGGTGACGTGCGTCGCGGTGTCCGGAACGGGCGCGCGGACGACCCAGACGGTCACGGTCAGGATCGACATGACGCCGCCGACCTTGTCGGCCGTTCCGGATCCGGCCCCGAACGCCAACGGCTGGAACAACACCGACGTCACGGTGACCTTCGTGGCGTCCGACGCGCTGTCGGGCGTTGCGACGGTGAGCCCGCCGACCACGCTGACCGCGGAGGGCGCCGGACAGGTCGTGGCCGGCACCGCCACCGACGTGGCGGGCAACACGGCCTCGGTGAGCCTGAGCGTCAACATCGACAAGACGCCTCCCGAGGCGCTCGTGCACTGGGATCCGGCCTCGCACGGCATCGTGGTCGAGGGCGTGGACGCGCTCTCGGGGCCGTCGGCGCCCGGCATGCTGACGCCGGACTCCAGCGTCCCGACGAAGTGGCACCCCGACAACGACGACGGACCGTCCAGGCACCACGAGTCGGACGAGGGCCACGGGAAGCCTGACAGTCACGGCAAGCGTGACAGCCACGGCGGGCGCGGGTCGTTCTTCGCCCGCTTCGGCCGCTCCTTCGGCGGGCTGGTGATCGGCGGCCTGGGACACGGGCCGACGGGGGCCGTCCGCGCCGGGCGAGGCTTCGACGCCCTCGCCTTCGACAGCGGGCGCGGCGCCCAGAACCGCGGCCGGCGTGACGACAAGAAGAGCGCGAAGAAGAACGACAAGAAGAAGGGCCCGCAGGCCGTGAAGCCGAAGAGGCACGAGGACCACGACGGCGACGACCATCATCAGGCCAGCGAGAGCACCTACACGGTGAGCGACCTGGCCGACAACACGATGACGATCGTCCTCGTGACGCGCAGCCACGGGCACGAGACCGAGGGCTACGTCCTGTCGTTCGGCTACCAGGGCGCGGCGCCGACCGTGGCGACCGACAACCGGCTGAAGTTCGAGTGGAGCCTGGACAAGAAGTCGGACGCGGTGAGGGAGCTCGAGCAGGACATCCGCACGGGCGAGGAGCACCAGCGCCAGTCCGTGAAGGCGAAGTTCGAGCTGAAGAAGAACCTGACGTGGATCATGCAGCACGTCCCGGGCATGCACGCCGATCACGATCACGACCACGATCACGACGGCCACGATGACTCGCGGACCAGCCAGTCCGGCCTGTTCCTGATCCGGCTGGCGACCGACACGGGGCAGCTGAAGATCCAGAGCAACTGACGTTTCGACGATGCACCAACACGCATGGACGAGGCGGGCGCTCGGCGTCCGCCTCGCGTTCGTCTGGTTCCTGGGCCTCTCGGCCGCGGCGTGCGGCGGCAGCAGCAGTGCGACCGCGCCGACGTCGACCGTCACCCTGACCGGCACCTTCAGCGGCCAGGCCGGAGACTCTTCTGGCCCCGGCACGCTCACCTGGACGCTCACGCAGAGCGGCGCCAACGTGAGCGGATCGGCCAGCTTCACCGACACGGCGACGGGCGTGTCGGGCACCGGCACCGTGAGCGGCAGCGTCTCGGGCGCGACGCTGTCGTTCACCATCACCATTCCCGCCGGCGGCTTTCCCGCGCCGGCGAACGCCTGCACGGCCTCGATGCAGGGGAGCGCGCAGGCGACCAGCACCTCGATCGACGGGACGTACACGGGCACCAACTCGTGCACGGGGCCGATCCAGAGCGGCCATTTCACGTTGACGAAGCAATGACCTAGACGGACATTGCCGCCGGGACGGGTCTGCCCGGCCGGCGGCGTCGGAGCACGCGTGAACGGACCATCACGGAAGGGACGGCGTTGGAGGTACGTGGGCCTGGTCGCCGGGCTCGGATGGCTGGTGCTGTCGGCGGGAGGCCCGCTCGGAGCGGTCTCGGCCGCGGGCGGCGGCCAGCAGCAGGAACCCATCCGGGTGGAGCCCAGGCTCTTCGGCGTGGCGCACACCATCTTCGTGTCGCCGTCGCAGACGGTGCGCACCGTCACCGATGAGATGCTCGGGCAGGACGTCTGGCAGGCCTTCCAGGCGTACTTCTGGGACTACGGCCACGCGGAGTCGCGCAGCGGCGCGGCGAGCCTGTTCGCGGCGCTCCGCCCGGGGCTCATCGGGCACTACCCGGGCGTCGGCGTGGTGACGCACGACTTCCACTGGAAGGACGTCATCGGGCCGCTGTCGGGGCGGCTGGATCCGACGCCGCGCCAGAGCTCCTTCGACACGGACCTGATGCGGCAGTTCGGGCCGGACGAGTACGGGAAGCTCGTGGAGGAGATGCGGGCCCGGACCGGAGAATCGATCGCGGGGTCGATCCAGGTCAACGTCGTGAACGGCACGGCCGAGGACGCGGCCGACTGGGTCGAGTACATGAACGCGCCGAACGACGGGTCCAACCCGCGCGGCGGCACGGACTGGGCGGCGCGGCGCGCCGCCAACGGCCATCCCGCGCCCTACAAGATTCACTACTGGGAGCTGGGCAACGAGCCGTCCTACACGGCCGAGAACATCGGCAGCCTCACGGCGTGGGAGTACGTGGACCGCATCAAGTCCTTCGTCCCCCTGATGAAGAAGAGCGACCCGTCGATCGAGGTGATGGCCTACGTGAACCCGTTCAACTTCGACAACGTGAGCCAGGTGGGCACCGCCGTGGCCGATCTGCCGGCCGGACCCGCGCCGGACGGCTCCGAGCCGGCCGGGCTGACCTGGTCGCAGGCGGTCATCAAGCACGCGGGCTCGCTGCTCGACATGCTGTACTTCCACTGGTACGGCGGGTGGAACCAGAACCGGAGCTCGACGAGCTTCGTCCTGACGTCGACGGTCAAAGGCCTGGTGCCGTGGCTCGACCGGCTCCAGCAGGACATCCAGAAGTACGCGCCCGACGCGGCCACGCGCACGCGGCTGGCGTCGCACGTCGCGATCCCCGAGTGGAACAGCTACGGCGGCTTCACGCAGCCGATCGACGTCGGCACCGAGATGCTGGGCGCGCTGGCCGACTCGCGGATCCTCCACACGATCATGGGCCGGAAGGAGATCGTGTTCTCGGAGCGGCTCGCGCTGGCGGCGCCCAACCCGCAGCCCGCCTTGAAGGTGCCGGCGGCGCTGCAGCCGATCCTCGACATTCGTTCGGGCTACTTCGCGCTCTGGACGCAGCCGGGCGTGGCGACCTACGTGCAGACGCCCGTCTATCTGATGGGCACCGTGTGGGGCCGCGCCTTCCAGCCGCGCGTGGTCCAGGCGAATGTCTCGGGCCTGCCGTCGAGCGGCGGGGCGCCGCTCGTGGACGTGACGGCGCTGGCCTCGACCGACAGCTCGCACGTCAGCGTGATCGTGACCAACGCCAGCAGCACCGATCTGCCGCTGGCCTGCACGTTCGACCAGTACGCCGTCCAGGGCACGCCCACGCTGCTCGTCCTGCACGGCTCGAGCCTGACGGACCACAACTGGTCCTCGAGCCCGCATCAGGTGACGGTCCAGGAGCAGTCGCTCACGCCCGCGGCGTCGAGCCAGGTCACCTTCACGGCGCCCGGCTACTCCGTCGTGGCGCTCCTGGTCCAGGGGAGCCGCCAGTGAGTGCCGGCCCGATGGCCGAGATGGAGGTCCGCGACGCCGCCGCGCCGGACGCCGCCGCGGTGACGCCCGTCTTCGTCATGGGGCCCCACCGGTCGGGCACGACCATCCTGTACAAGCTCCTGGCCGACACGGGCCGGTTCAACGTCACGACGGCGTACCACGTGCTGAACCGCGGCCGGCTCGCGTCGCTCGCCGATCGCGCCGCGGCGGCCGCGGCGCGCGCGGAACTCGCCGCGCTGTTCACCGCGCGCGGCCTGGCGGACCGCGAGTTCGACGCGATGCCGGTGAGCCCGGACATCCCCGAGGAGTACGCCTACGCGCTGGACCACCAGGGCCGCCGGCCCCGGCTCGACCCGCGCAACCTGCCTGGATTCCTGGCCTTCTGCCGCGCGGCCGACGCCGTGCAGCAGCCCGGGCGTCCGCTGCTGCTGAAGAACCCTTTCGACGCGGACAACTTCGTCTACATGGCCTCGGCCGTGCCGCGCGCGCGCTTCGTCTTCGTACACCGCCATCCGACGGAGGTGATCAGCTCGCAGGTGCGGGCGGTCCGGTCGGTGCTGGGGCAAAAGAACGAGTACGTCGCGCTGGTCTCGAGCCGGTACCGCCGCCTGTGCGACCGGCCCGCCGCCCTGGCGGCGGCGCGCCTGCTCTACGGCGGCCGTCTTCCGCTGCTCGTGAGCCAGGTGGCGGGCGCCATCCGGCGCGTCAACGCCTACTACGTCGAGCACCGCGCTTCGCTGGACGCCGGCATCGCCTGCGACCTGACCTACCGCGAGCTGTGCGCGGACCCGGCGGGCGTGCTGGCGCGGGTGCTCGCCTCGCTCGGTCTTCCGCCACCCGCCCCGCGCGACTACGCGGCGGCCGTCCGGCCCCGATCGCTGACGCCGCTCCCGGAGGTCGAGCGCCGCCGGGCGGCCATCGAGCGTCAGAACGCGGAATACTGCCGTCTGGTCGGTGTCTGATCCAGGCCGGCGTCGAGGGGAACGCCGTCAGCGGTGATGTCCCTGTCGACGGCGTGGAGGCGCGCGGCGGGCCTCGCCCGGGGCCCGGCGGCCAGCGCCACGGCCGACCGCAGCAGCTGGGCCATGACCTCGTCGATCGCCTCGGTGGGCACCCCGTAGAACAGGAAGTTGATCGGCGTCAGGTTGGCCAGCAGGGTGAGGCGGCGCTCCGGCCCGCCGTCGAGCGCGAGCCGGTACCGGTGGCCGAAGACCCGCCCGGTCTGCGGGTCGAGGATGGGCCGCGACTGGACGCGCGCGCCGCGGCCGCCGGCGCGAGGACGCGGCGAGGCGAGCAGGCGATCGAGCCAGTCGGCCACACCCGCGAACTCCACCGTCTTGGTGGAGCCGCTCGCCAGCACCAGCTCGGGCCGCTCGCTGCGCGCCAGCCAATCCTCGATCTCGCTGCCGCCGAACACGCTCGAGCCGGTCACCCCCAGCACGAGATCGATCCGCGCGCGCGCGTGCGCCGGCAGGTCGGCGTAGCGCGCCGCCTCGACGGGCCGCACGTCGGCCGCGCGCACCGACGGCGCCCGCAGGTCGACGCCGAAGAGCTGCGAGGCCGGGTCGGCCAGCCGGCCGCCCAGGGCCCGCACGAGCCGCGCGCCGATCGCCCCGCGCGAGCCGAGCACGAGGCACGTCCGCCGGCTCAGCACCCGCCCCGTGGCGTGCAGCACGTTCTCGACGGCGTTGAGCACCGACGCGGCGACCTCTCCCGCCTCCATCTCGCGCTTCAGGCGGCTCACGGCGATCGAGAAGGCCGGGAACGCCAGGCGTCCGTGGCGGCGCTCGACCGCCTCGAGCCGGTCGAAGCCGTTGCGCGTGTGCTCGACCGACCCCACGAAGGACGCCGCCAGCGCGTCGGCCAGGGGACGCGCGTCGCGCGACTCGGGGGCGAGATCCGCGAGGAACTCCCGGACCGTGAGGCCCTCGAGGCACGCGGCGTTCAGCGCCGGCGCGAGGTAGCCGCCGTCCTCGATGACCAGGCACCGCTCGCCGGCGCGGTCCGCCCGCTCGAGCAGGCGCACGAACTCCAGCACGGCGACCGCCTGCATCGCGTCGAAGTAGCGGCCGGGGCGACGGGCGAGCGCCGCGGCGAGCGCGGCCTCGTTCTCGAGGCGCGAGTAGCGGGACGACAGGCGATAGTGTCCTTCCACGCGGTGGCGGTCCGGCACGTTGGCGAGGGCGAGGCAGCGGAACTCGTCGGGCGGCAGGTCGAGCAGCGGCCCGAGCAGCGCGCCCGGCGCCTCGCCGGCGTACGCCACGAACACGGTCGAGAGGTCGCGGCAGCCCAGGCGCCTCAGCGCCGCGATGAGGCCCGCGGTCTCGGCGGTGATGTGGTGGACGAGGAGGATCTTCACGCCGTCGAGCGGGCGCCGGCCCGGCGGCCCGACCTCGCGCGTGCGGGGCATCCGGTCCAGGAAGGCGGAGAGGCCGGTGCGCTCGCGGGGCCGCTCGAGGCTCACGTGCAGCACCCGCCCGAGCTGCGCGCGGTCCAGGTAGACGGACGAGTCGCCCGCCACCACCCGGATCACCTGGCCGTCGGCGAGGTGGGAGCGGATGCTGCGATCCTCGAGGGCGAGCAGCACGTACTTGAGCAGGCCCTCGAGGTCGCCCGGCGGATTCTCGAGGACGACGGGGACGCAGGCGTCCGGCCACGTGATGGCGACCTCGACGATGTCCGGCAGGCCCGCCCTGGCGAGCTGCGCGAACAGGTGGCTGTGCGGCCGCGCGGTCTCGACGAACGACTGCCGGCCCCGCTCGGCCTCGCGGACGATGCCGTCGCGCCAGGTCTGGGCGATGCGCGTCGAGCCCGCGATGAAGGTGCGCTGCGCGAGGTCGCGCACCGGGAGGCAGCCCGGCGTTCCCCGAGCGCGCCGCGCGCCGTCGTCGATGGTGAGGCGCAGAAAGCAGTGCCCGGCGCCGGCCGACGAGAGGATCCGCTCGATCGTGGCGCGGTACCGGCGGCGTCCGTTCGCGGCCGCGTCGTCGAAGTCGAAGACGAGCGCCCGGCTGCGCGTGCCGGGGGGCGGGAAGAGGGCGTCGCGGTACACCTGCCGCTGGAGCGTGCCGAGCAGCGCGCGCAGGTGATCGTGCAGCCGCTCGGGCTCCGCGGCGAGCGCGCCGAGCGCGGCGTGCTCGCCGCAGACCTTGACGCGCGCGACGCGCAGCGAGCGGTGCAGCTCCGGGTTCTCGCGCCCGCTCACGGTCCGCTCGACCGCGACGTCCATCCGGTCGGCGCGGCACTGCTCGATGACGAGATCGCCCAGCGCGCGCGCGAGCACCGAGAGGCCGTGGAAGATCGGCAGGTCCGAGAGGTCCAGCGTCCAGACCGCGTCGCGGAGCTCGGCGTGCGGCCCGAGCGAGGTGACGAACCGGCGCGGTCGGCGCGGGCTACGCGGCATGGTGCACGACGGCCTTGATGCAGTCTCCGGATCGCGCCGCCGCGAACGCCTCGGGCAGCCGCGCGGCCGGGAACTCGTGGGTGACCAGGCGCGCGGCGTTCGCGCGCAGCGCGGCATCGGCGGCCAGCCGCTCGATGGCCGGCTCGAAGCGGCCGCACCGCGTGCTCGTGAGACGCAGGTCGCAGGCCGCCACGGCCTCGAGCAGCGGCGAGCCGCTCGTGCCGCCGCGGGGGTCGACGAGGATCAGGCCGCGCGGCCGGACCAGGCCGACCTCGCGCGCGGGACTGGGCCGGATGGCCGCGTCCACGCCGGCGGCGCCGTCGACGACGGCGGCGTCGGCCTGCGCCATCTCGCCCGGGCCGGCCGCCGCCTCCAGCCGCGCGAGCAGGGCGGCGGCGTCCGCGCCGCGGGCGACGCGGGCCGCCGACTCCAGCCAGGCCGGCGGCGCCGCCGCGGCGGTCCACGCGACGACGGGCGGCGTGCGCAGGGCCGCGAGCGGCGCGGCCAGCGCCGCCCAGCCGGCGGCGCCGGAGGGCAGGCGGGCGAGGCCGAGCTCGTCGACCACGAACGCGGTGAGCTTCGCGAGGCCGGCCGAGGGCCGTCCGTGCGTCGACTTGAGGTGCACCTCGCGGCGCGCGAGGCGCACGGCCGTCACGAGGCCTTCCGGGCTGCCGGTCGTGTCCACCACGATGTCGGCGAGGCCCACGGGCCCGTCGTCGTCGAAGGCCGGCGTGTCGTCGGCGCCGCACTGTCTGGCGAGATCGCGCAGCGCGGGCCGGCGCGAGAGCGCGAGGATCGACAGGTCCTCGCCGGTCTGCCGGCGCGTCGCGGCGAGCGCGGCGACCACGAGCGCGCCGAGCTTGCGGGGCCCGAGCACGGCGATGCGGTCGCCAGGGCGGCGCGCGAGCGACGTCACCGCGTGCAGGGCCGCCGCGAAGGGCTCCACGATGACGGCGTCCTCGGCGGCGAGGCCGTCGGGCAGGCGCAGGGCCGCGCGCACCGGCGCGAGCAGGTGGGCGCCGAAGCCGCCGGGCAGGTCGTGGATGCCGAGGACCAGGCGCTCGGGGCAGTGCGTGTCGAGGCCGATCCGGCAGAACGGGCAGCCGTCGGCGGCGACGCCGCGAGCGCGGTGCGAGGCGTTGATCTCGACGGCGTAGCGCGCGCCCGCCTCGTCGCGGGCGATCACCTCGTGCCCGGTGATCTGGGGCAGGGGGAAGGGGAGGTGGTGCCGGTCGAGGTCGGTCGAGCAGACGCCGCAGTGGATCGCGGTGAGCGGCCGGTATCCCGCGCCCAGGGCGAGGTGCGGCTTGCCCTCACGGGCGACCTGCCAGCCGCCGTCCGTCGTGCCGTCGAAGGTGTAGTCGGCCGGCCGCAGCCGGGCGTCGGGCCAGTACTCCCAGGCGTTGAACTCGACCCGCATCCTCCTCCTCGGTCACTGGATGGTGAGCAGCCAGATCTGCGGCGCCGCCTTGCTGCCGAGCGCGGCGACCTGCATCACGATGTGGGCGCCGCTCCCGTCCCAATCGTAGTCCGACACGACCACGGGCTTGCCCAGCTGATCGTTCATGTGCGTGATCTGGACCGGGTCGCCGCCGTTGGTCTCCATGTAGAGCTCGGTGCGCAGGTCCTTCGCCTTCGAGCCCGGGTAGTGCCACGACGAGTCGAACCGGCTCGACATGAAGGTGAACCGCTTGCCGTCGGGCGAGTAGGAGCCGTGCTCGTTCCAGGAGCCGTCGCCGTGGGTGAGCGCGCGCTCGCCGGACCCGTCGAGCTTCGCCGTGTAGACGTTCGCGACGTACGGGCGCCCGCCGTCGGTGTGCGAGTAGACGATCCGGCCGTCGTGGATCTCGTGCGTCTCGTAGAAGCCGCTGCCGTTGGGCTGGATCGTGCGGTTGTTGGACAGCATGGCGGCGCCGCTCTTCGAGATGTCGAAGTCGGCGATGTGAATCCGCCAGCCGTCCCACGGGTTCTCTCCGCCGGGGCCGATCAGGCGGGCGAGGCCCCGGAGCTTGTGGCCGGTGGGCTCCCGCTCGGAGAAGATGAGCGTGTGGCCATCGTCGCTGAAGTGCGGGTGCAGCGCGGCCTGGCCCGCCTGGGTGGTGAACACCCGCTGCGCGCCCGTGCCGTCCAGCTTGATGATCCACAGGTCGTTGTCGATTCCCCAGCTCATGTGGTTGAACAGGCGGTGCCTGGAGTTCGAGTTCTCCGCCTGGATGATGAGGTGCTGGCCGTCGGGGTACCAGGCCGGCTGGCCGACGAAGCCCTTGGGGATCGACGAGTCGCAGGTGACGCACCGCTTGTTCGATCCGTCCGGCTTCATCACGAACACTTCGGTGTTGCGGTTTCGCGCGTTGACGATCGCGTCGTAGGCGATGAGGCCGCTGCCGCCGTGGTACCAGGCGACGCGCCCGCCGTCCCGGACCAGCATCTTCACCGGGTACTGGCCCTCAGCCGCGGCCTCGACGGGCGCGGCGGCCGGTGTCCAGGCCAGAAAGCCCCAGGCGCCGAGCACGAGCGCCACGATGAGGCTAACGTGCGTGGCGGAGTGATGATCCTTCACGGCGTATCCTTTCACGGGGAAGCTCCGGCTCGCGCTGGAGCTCCTCGAGCGTGTTGACATTGGTGTACCAGGAACCAATGTCGAAGGATGCAACCAGCTTGCCATCGTCCACCGCGCACTGGATCAGGTCGGGGAGCTCCTTCTCCTGGCGCTGCTGGTTGATGGGGGTCAAGGGGATGTAGTCGAAGATCTCGTTGCGGAAGGCGCAGTTACCCGTGCCCTGGATGTTGTTGAGCGGCGTGCGCGGCTTCTCGATGAGGCGGTAGATGCGCCCCGTCCGGTCGTCGTGGATGACCGTGTAGGTCTTGCGTATCTGCTGCGGGTCCTCCACGCGCACCGTGCCGCAGAGCGCGAACACCTCGGGGTCCCCGAAGCGGTCGAGCATGCCGGCGTGCCGCGGCTCGATCAGGATCTCGTCGGCGAGGAACAGGAAGAAGTCGTGGCGGTCGATGGCCGCGCGGGCGCACTCGATGGCGTGCACGAGTCCCTTCCGCTCCCACTGGATGACGTACTGCACGGGCACGCCGCGGTAGCTCGTGCCGAGGCGGTTGATGATCGTCTCGGCCTTGTAGCCGACGACGATCACCATCTCGTCGACGCCGGCGGTCACCGCGTTGTCGAGGTTGTACTCGATGATCGGGCGTCCCTGGAACTCGCACATGCACTTGTTGCGCTCCTCGGTGACCGCGTGCATGCGCGATCCGCGGCCGCCGGCCAGGATCAGGGCCTTCATGAGCTACGTCCTTTCCACGGGGGCGGCGAACAGGTGCATGTTCGCCTGGACCCAGTCGACGAGCCGCCGCACGCCCTCGGCCGGCGCCACCTTGGCCGACCAGCCGAGCTCGCGCTTCGCCTTGCCCGCGTCGCAGATGAAATAGTGGAGGTCGCCGAACCGGCCGGGCTGCATCGACACGTCCGGACGCCGGCCGAGCAGGTCGGCGATGAGGTCGATGCACTCGAGGAGCGAGATGGCGTGCGCCGGGCCGCCGCCCACGTTGTAGATGCCCGGGCGCTGGTGCTCGTAGAAGGCGTGGAACGCCTCCGCGACGTCGCTCGCGTAGAGGATGTCGCGCACCTGCTTGCCGGTGCCGAAGATGTGGAGGGGCATCCCGAGCAGGGCGCGGATGACGAAGTTGGCGACCCACCCGTGGTCCTCGCCGCCGAGCTGCCGCGGGCCGTACAGCCCCGTCAGGCGGTAGCTCGCCGCCCGGACGCCGTACGCGTGCGCGAAGGTCTGGACGTAGATCTCGGCGGCGCGCTTCGAGGCGTGCAGCGGCGTGAGGCGCCCCTCCATCACGGGGTGCGTCTCGTCGATGGCCGCCGGCGTGCGGACGTAGCGCGTGGGCGCCTCCTGCAGGGTGTCGTTGATGAGATTGCCGTACACGTGGATCGTCGCGCAGGACACCACCGGGATGTCGTGCGCGCGCGCGGTGCGCAGCACGTTGAACGTGCCCGTGACGTTCGTGGACAGGTCGAGCTCGGGCTCCTCGAGGCTGATCGTCACGGCGGGCTGCGCGGCGGTGTGCACCAGGAAGTCGCAGCCGGACGCCGCGTCGGCCAGGTGCTCGTAGTCGCGGATGTCCCCGCGGACCACCGCGGCGCCGATGCCGGCGAGGTAGTCGGTGTTGGCGTCGCGCGCCTGGTCGACGGCGTACGGCGTCCGGCTCAGCTCGAACTTCGTCATGTTGTCGAACGCGACGACGTCGTCGCCGCGCCGGCGGTAGAACTCGCAGACGTGCGAGCCGATGAACCCGCAGCCCCCGGTCACGAGTACCTTCACGAGACCCTCCCTGTGGCGACGGCCGCCGGACGTCCGGCGGCGGTGAGTTCTTCCAGCAGCTCGACGGCTCGGGCGGCCCCTCCCTCGCGGGTGAGGGCGGCGCCGAGCCGCCTCGCGTTCTCGCGGAACCGCGGCGTCTCGAGGACGCGCTCGACGGCGCGCCGCAGCCGCGCGGGCGTGCACCGCCCCGGGTCGAGCCGCAGGCCGGCGCCCGCCTCGACGATGCGCTGCGCGTTCTCGGGCAGGTCCCACTGGGTCGGCACGACCACCAGCGGCACGCCGTTGAGCAGCGCCGTCGTCACCGTGCCCGCGCCGCCGGTCGTCACCACGACGTCGGTGCGCGGGAAGAGGTGATGGTGCGGCACGAACTGCTCGATCCGGACGTTCGGGCCGAGCGGGCCGAGATCGAGGTCGCCGGCCCGCCGGTGGCGGCCCGTGGTCATCACGACCTGCAGCGGGCGCCCGGACAGGCCCGCGGCGGCGGCGCGCAGCACGAGCGGCGCGCGGGTCTGGATCGTGCCCTCGGTGACGTGCACCACGGGCTGGTCGCGCCTGAGCTCCGCGATCCAGCCGGGGGCGTCGGCCATCGCGCCGCCGTCCCACACGCACGCGCCCACGTAGCGCACCGAGGGCGGCAGGTCGCGGCGCTCGTAGTCGAGCGCGGGCGTGCTCGTCACGAGCATGAGCGCGACGCGCGCGTACTCCTCGGCCAGGCGGCCGGCGAGCGGCGGCAGGCCGTAGCGCGCGCGCAGGTCGTTGGCGGCGCCGCGGACCCCGGCGGTGAGCCAGTCGCTGGCGACGCGCTCGGCGCCGGCGCGCAGCTTCGTCCACGGCGTGCGCGGCGGCGGCAGCCCGCGGCCCCACGGCGGCGCGTCGGGGCCCGGCACGTTGCAGGCCGCCAGCACCGAGAAGACCGCCACCGGCACGGGGAGCGTGTCCTTGAGGACGAGGATCGGACCGAGCAGCGTCGGGTCGTCCACCAGCACGTCGGGCCGGTGCGTCTCGACGAGCGCGCGGAGGTCCGCGACCTGCTCGGGCACCGTGTCGAGCAGCCAGCGCCGCAGCGTCTCGGCGAAGCGCCGGACGCGCAGGACGCCCGTCGTGTCGGTGGCGAGCTGCGACGCGGGCGACACCCCGTCGGCGGGCACGAGCAGCTCGGACAGCCGCGCGTCCATCGAGGGCTGGAACGGGGCGAACGCGAGGCCCTCCCGCTCGGCCGCGGCGCGGGCGCGCTCGCCGGAATAGAGCACGACCTCGTGGCCGCGGCGCCGCAGGGCGCGCGCCAGCGCCAGGTTGGGATGCAGGTGTCCCGAGACGGGCTGGCTCGTCATCAATACCCGCAACGTGTTCCGTCCTCCATCGGCCTCTTCACACCCGCGCGAGCAGCGACCGCCCGTGCAGCGACGCCGGCACGGGCTGATCGGCCAGGTCGAGCAGGGTCGGGGCGACGTCCAGCAGGTGCATGCCGGTGACCTCGCCCCTCGCCGGCACCTGCGGCGCCGACAGGATGAACATGCCGAACTGCGCGTGGTTGCAGTCGTCGGGCCCGGTGTCGTTCTCCTGCACGTGCAGGGAGGGGTAGCCCACACCGCCGATCGAGCGCCAGTAGAGCCCGCCGAAGTGCGCGATCAGGTCCGGCGCGATGTTGCGGACGTCGCGGTAGATCTCGCTCGGCCGGAAGACGCGGGTGCCCATGGGCCGGCCGAGATCGTCGGGCAGCGCCTCGAGCCGGGCGGTCATGTCGGCGATGGCGTCCTCGTAGCCCGCCGCGGGAATCACGCCGGCTGGCTCGCGCCCCTCGACGTTCAGGAAGATGCGCGCGTAGTAGCCGCCCTCGCTCCAGACCCGCGTGCGGGTCCAGTCGACCTTGGCCTTCGAGAAGGGCGTGGGCGAGGAGGGCGTCTCCTCGAGGACGAGCAGCCCTTCGCGCGCCAGCCACTCGTTGACGCAGAAGCCGCCGTCGAGCCGCTGCGCGCCGTGGTCCGACACGACCATCACCACCGTGTCGTCGTCGAGCAGCTCGAGCGTCTCGCCGATCTCCTCGTCGACGTAGGCGTAGTAGTCGTCGATGAGCGTGCGGTACGGGCTGCCGGGCACGAACTGGCGGTGCTGCGGGTCGTGGTGCTTCCAGAAGCCGTGGTGCATGCGGTCCACGCCGATCTCCACGAACTGGAAGTAGTCCCACGGCTCGGTGACCATCAGGTGGCGCACCGCGGCGAAGTGCTGGCGCGTCATGTCGAAGATCTCGCGCTTCAGCCACTCCTTGTCGGTCGTGCGGAACCCGCGGACGTCGACGGGGTAGTCGCCGATCGCCGCGTGGAGGTCCGCCTTCACGCTGGACGGGTAGGTGTAGTCGGACGTCGCCGGGTCCGGCGTGAGGAAGCAGCCGACCCGCACGCCGTTGAGCGGCCTGGGCGGGTAGCCGGGCGGCACGCCGACGACGACCGAGCGCCAGCCGGCCTCGCCCAGGCGGTCCCAGATGGCCGGCGCCGTGATCGACGCGGAGCTCACCACCCCGAGGCCGTCGTAGGTGTGGCTGGTCCGGTTGCGGAAGCCGTAGACGCCCAGCGTGCCGGGGTCCAGGCCCGTCGCCATGCACATCCAGGCGGGGACCGTGATCGGCGGCACGATGCTCTCGAGCCGGCCGTGGCAGCCGGCGGCGGCCAGCCGCGACAGGTTCTTGAGGCGCGGGTTGCCGAAGACGATCTCGGGCGCCGCGCAGTCGAGTCCGATGACGAAGATCTTCATGCCGTTCCTCGAGGCGCGGCGGGCCGCGCCTCCGTTCAGTTGATGGACGGGCCGGGCGTCTCGTCGCCCGCTCCGACGTCGGCTGCCGCCGAAGGCGCCGCCGCGAGGTCGTCCCGCGCCGCCGCCTCGCCGCCGCCGGCCAGGTAGCCCTCGGTTTCGAGGTAGCCGAGCACGCGGCTCGCGGCGTCCTCGGGCGACACCGTCGAGGTGTCGATCACGATCTCCGCGTGCGCCGGCGCCTCGTACGGGTCCGAGATGCCCGTGAACTGCTGGATGATCCCGGCGCGCGCCTTGGCGTAGAGCCCCTTGCGGTCGCGCTGCTCGCAGACCTCCAGCGGCGTCGCGAGATGGATGAGCACGAAGCCGCCGAGCGGCTCGATCATGCGGCGCACCTCGGCGCGCACCGCCTCGTAGGGGGCGATGGGCGCGCAGATGGCGACGCCGCCGTTGCGCGTGATCTCGGACGCCACGAAGCCGATGCGCCGGATGTTCAGGTCGCGGTGCGCCTTCGAGAAGCCCAGCTCGGAGGACAGGTGCTTGCGCACCAGGTCGCCGTCGAGCAGGGTGACCGAGCGCCCGCCCTGCTCGAGCAGTCGCACGAGCACCGCGTTGGCGATCGTGGACTTGCCCGCGCCGGACAGACCGGTGAAGAAGATCGTCAGCCCCTGCCGGTTGCGCGGCGGGTGCGTGCGGCGCAGCTCGCGGGCGACGCCCTCGAAGGTGAACCAGCGGGGAATCGGCCGGCCCGCCGCCAGGCGCTGGCGCAGCTCCGTGCCGGAGAGGTCGAGCACCCGCGCGCCGGCGGGCACCTGGTCCTCGGGCAGGTAGCGGTCCAGATCCTCCACGTAGACCATCTGCCGGAAGGGGACCATCGTGACGCCGATCTCGCCCTCGTGCGCGCGCAGGAGCTCCTGCGCCTCGTAGGGGCCGTAGAACGGGCGGCCGCTCGAGTCCTTGCCCGGACCGGCGTGATCGCGCCCGACGATGAGGTGCGTGCAGCCGAAGTTGCGGCGGATGATCGCGTGCCACACGGCCTCGCGCGGCCCGCCCATGCGCATCGCCAGCGGCAGCAGGCTCAGCTTCGCCGTGAACGGCGGATACGCGTCGAGGATCGACCGGTAGCAGCGCACCCGGGTGTAGTGGTCGACGTCGCCCGGCTTGGTCAGGCCCACGACGGGGTGGACGAGCAGCCGCGCGTCGAGCTCCTCGGTCGCGCGCAGCGTGAGTTCCTGGTGCGCCCGGTGCATGGGGTTCCGCGTCTGGAAGGCGACGACGCGCGTCCAGCCGAGGTCGGCGAAGGTCGCCCGGAGCTCGCGCGGCGTGAGGCGGAGCGAGCGGAAGTCGTAGTGCATCGGCGGCTGGATCGCCTCGAGGCGGCCGCCCACGAGCCACGGGTGGCTGCGCTCGGTGATCGCGGCGACGCCGGGGTGCTCGCGGCTGGTCGTGCCGTAGACCCGCTCGGCCTCCTGCTCGCGGTCGGGCTGCCACACCTCCTCGACGTGCAGCGCGGCCAGCATGACGCCCTCCGGGTCGCGCAGGGCGATCACCTCGCCGGGACGCCGCTCGGCGGCGAACGCCTCCGGCACGTCCAGCGTCACCGGAATCGGCCACAGCGTGCCGTCGGCGAGCCGCATGCGGTCGCGGCAGGCCTCGTAGTCGGCGCGCGTCATGAAGCCGCGGAGCGGCGAGAACGCGCCGTTCGCGAGCAGCTCGAGGTCGCACAGCTGGCGCGGCGTGAGGTCCCAGGAGGGCCAGCCGCGCGACGCCTCGCGCAGCGCGCCGGCGCGCGCGGCGGGCACGAGGAGGTCCACGAGCGGCCCGCCGTGGGCGGACGGGAGCGGTTCGTTCGACACGGTCATCCTTCCTTCAGAACGGAAACACCAGCGGCAGCAGCGCCACCGCGACGAGCATGATCAGCAGATCGAGCGGCAGCCCGATCCGGACGAAATCCGTGAAGCGATAGCCGCCGGGGCCGTACACCATGAGGTGCGTCTGGTACCCGAGCGGCGTGGCGAAGCCCAGCGAGGCGGCGAGCGCGACGGCCAGCGCGAACGGCATGAAGCTCGCGCCCGCGGCCGCCGCCGCCGCGCGGCCGATCGGGAACATCAGCGCGGCCGCGGCGTTGTTGGTGACGAGCTCCGTGCACAGGAGCGTCGTGCCGTACACGGCCGCCAGCACGGCGACGGGACCCGCCCCGCCGAGGTCCGCCAGGATGACGTGCGCGACCGTGGCCGCCAGCCCGCTCGTCTCGATCGCCCGACCGAGCGCCAGCGCCGACCCGATGGCCACGAGCAGCGACCAGTCCACGCTGCGGCGCGCCTGCTCGACCGAGCAGCACCGCGTGAGGAGCATCAGGCCGGCCGCGATGGTCGACGCGCTGAAGACCGAGAGCCCCGTCCACCGCCCCGACGCCGTCGCGGCCACCAGGGCGGCGAGCACCGCCAGCGCGATCCACGCGCGCTCGTGCCGCCGCGGCTGCGAGTCCGGCACCGGCGAGGCGAGGAAGAAGTCGCGGCTGTTGCGGTGGTGCCGCAGGAACTGCGGATGCGTCTCGAGCAGCAGCGTGTCGCCGGGCCGCAGCACGACGTCGCCGATCTTCTGCGCGAGCCGCTCGCCGTTGCGGTGCACGGCAATCACCGCCGCGTCGTAGCGCGTCCGGAAGCGCGCCTCGCGCACGCTCTTGCCGACCGCCGGGCACGTGTCGCTCACCACCGCCTCCACCAGCACGCGGTCGTGCTGGTGGGCGTTCAGCTTGAACACCTGATCGGTGGCCGGCTCGAGGCCGCGCATCGCGCGCAGGTCGACCACCGAGTCCACCACGCCGACGAACACCAGCCGGTCGCCGGCCTGCAGCGTCTCCTCCGGCCCGACCGCCACGCGTGCCTCGCCGCCCCGCTCGATGCCCGCCAGATACGCGCCCGGCAGGTGGCGCAGGCCGGCCTGCTCGATCGTCCGGCCGGCGACCGGGCTGCCGGGGCGGACGACCAGCTCCACCGTGTACTCGCGCGGGTTCGCGAAGCTCTCGTGCGCCTCCTTCCGCTCGGGCAGGAGCCAGCGCGCGGCCACGACTACGTACGCGATCCCGATCAGGGTGACGGGCAGCCCGATCGCGCCAATCGTGAACATCCCCATGAGCGGCATCGACGGGTCCGACGCGCGCGCGTCGAGCATCATCCCGTGCACGAGCAGCGTCGTCGTCGTGCCGACCAGCGTGCAGGTGCCGCCGAGCACGGCCGCGTAGCTCAGGGGCAGGTAGAGCTTCGACACGCTGCGGCCGGTGCGCTGGCCCCACTCCCGCACCACGGGCAGGTAGGTCGCCACCACGGCCGTGTTGCTCAGGAACGCGCTGAAGGCCGCCACGGAGGTCATCAGCCGCAGCTGCGCCGCGGAGGCCGAGCGCGGCCGGCCCAGCAGATGCCGGGTCACGACCGAGAATCGTGCCGGTCTCGGTCAGGCCGCAGGCCACGATGAAGAGCGCGGCGATGGTGAGCAGGCCCTCGTTGCCGAAGCCGGCGGCCACCGCGGCCGGGGACGGGAAGCGCGGCGAGAACACGTGCAGCGCCATGAGCAGGGCCGCCGCGCCGCCGAGCGCGGCGTCGGGACCCGCCATGTTCCGGGCCAGCACGACGAACGTGCCGGCCAGGACGACGAGCGTAATCCCGGCCTCCCACCCCGTCGCGGTCATTCTGTGCGGTCACCTCGCCTCCGTCCGCGCGCCGGGCGGGCTGTCGCCACACCCGGGTGCCGCCGGCCCGGCGCGTACGTGTCCTCTCGGGAACGCGGCGTTCAATCGCAAAAGACCCGCCAGCCGGAGACGAGCCTGGTTGGGGGAAACTGGCGTGTTTTCACGTGGATGCGAACGGTTGGTCGGCCGCGGGCAGACCTTTGTCACCCCTCGGGCGCCCCCCCGACGCGGCGGGTCCGGGCACCCCGGTCCGGACGGGCCGCGGGGAACCGGAAATGCGCCTTCGGAAGGGCCACCGGGCCGGGGAATCGTTCTTGCTCCCGCGTCGACCGAGGCCGGCCTCGCCGCACGCGAGGCGCGCCCGGCGCGCACGATCCCGACGACCCTGGGCTCGCGCACCAGGGCCGCGGACGACGGAGGAGACGACGATGACAGGAGTGCCCGAGCCGACGGCGGGACCGACGCCCGAAGAGATCATGGCGCGGCTGCGCGAGGTCGCGCGCGACGACCTCGAGCTCACGCCCGATCAGATCGCCGCGCTGTCGCCCGACCAGTCGCTCGGCGACGGGCTGGCCCTCGACTCGCTGCGCCAGGTGATCCTCGTCACCCGCATCGAGGACATCTACGGCTTCGAGTTCGAGCCCGACGACCAGGCGCGGCTCGCCGGGCTGCGCACCCTCGGCGACCTCGTGGGCCTCGTGGCCGAGCGCGCCGGAGGCCGGCCGGCATGACCGGGCGGCCCGACGGCACGCTGGTCGACCGCTGGCTGTCGCTCGAGCGGTGCGACCCGCGCCTCGGCGCGCGTTTCCTCGATCGCCGGGGCGAGGCGTCGTTCCACAGCTACGCCGCGGTGTTCGAGGCGGCCTCGCGGGCGGCCGGCGCGCTCGTCGCGCGCGGGCTCGAGCCGGGCGACCGCGTCGCCATCCTCCTGCCGACCTCGCTCGAGTTCCTGTCCACCTTCCTCGGCGTGCAGTTGGCCGGCGGCGTGCCGGCCGCGCTGTACCCGCCCGTGCGCCTCGGCCGGCTGGACGAGTACTTCGCCCGCACGGCGCGGATGCTCGACCTCATCGGGGCGCGCTTTCTCGTCACCGATCGCCGCATCCGCCAGGTGGTGGGCCCGGCCGTCGAGCCCGTCCGCTCGCTCGCCGGCTCGATCGACGCCGCCGACCTCGCCGCGGGCGGGCGCTGGTCGCCGCCGCGCGTCGACCCCGACGCGCCGGCGTTCCTGCAGTTCTCGTCGGGCACGACGGGCCGCCCGAAGGCGGTGATCGTGTCGCACCGCAACGCCCTCGCCAACCTGGCGATGATCGACAGCTTCTTCGGGGGGCTCACCCCCGAGGAGTCCGAGCGGGGCGGCGTGTGCTGGCTGCCGCTCTACCACGACATGGGCCTGCTGGGCTGCATGCTGCAGGGGCTCTACCATCCGGGCACGATGACCTACCTCGGGCCGGAGGTGTTCGTCACGCGGCCGGCGGCCTGGCTGCAGGCGCTCTCGCGCTACCGCGCGCTGGTCTCGCCGGCGCCCAACTTCGCGTATGGGCTCTGCGCGGCGCGCGTCCGCGACGCCGACATGGAGGGGGTGGACCTCTCCAACTGGCGCTTCGCCCTCAACGGCGCCGAGCCCATCGACATCGACGTGATGCGGCGCTTCACGGAGCGCTTCGCGCGCTGGGGGTTCCGGCCCGAGGCGATGACGCCCGTCTACGGGCTCGCCGAGGCGGGGTTGGCCGTGAGCTTCTCGGACCCGTCGGCCCCGCCCGCGGTCGCCGAGTTCGATCGCGGCACGCTGGCCGAGGGAAGGCGCGCGGCGCGCGGCCGGGGCCGCCGCCTCGTCTCGGTCGGCCGGCCCATGCCGGGGCTCGAGATCGTGGTGCGCGACGGGGAAGGACGGGCCGCGACCGACGGCGAGGTCGGCACGGTGACCGTGCGCGGGCCGTCGATCACCCGCGGCTACTTCAACGACCCCGGCGGGAGCGCGCGCGCCGTCCGCGACGGGTGGCTCGACACGGGGGACCTCGGTTTCGTCGCCGACGGCGAGCTGTTCATCGCGGGCCGGAAGAAGGACGTCGTGATCGTCAGGGGACGCAACTACGCGCCCCAGGAGATTGAGGAGCCGCTCTCGCCGATTGCCGGGGTCCGGGCGGGGTGCGTGATTGCCGTCGGGGACGCGGTCGAGGGGCTGGGCGAGCAGCTCGTGATCCTGGCCGAGCGAGACGCGCGCGTCGAGCGGCCGGACGCCGCGATTGAATCGGACATCCGGCAGCGCCTGTCCGAGGCGCTGTCGCTGGCGCCCGACCGGGTGCTCCTGCTCGCGCCGGGCACGCTGCCGCGCACCTCGTCGGGCAAGCTGCGCCGGCGCGCCGCGCTCGAGCAGCTCCGCGCCGACGACCTCTCGGCGCCCCGGCGCCTCGGCGCGCTCGGTCTGCTGGCGGTGACCCTGCGGTCGTGGCTGGCGTGGGGCCGCCTGCGGCTGCGGCACTGACCGCGGTCAGCGGTCAGGGGTCAGGGGGCAGGTCGAGCGTGCGACGCTGTCACGCCCCGACGAACGCCGCGCCGACCTGTCCCGACCAGGTCCACGCGAGGCAGAGGGCCGTCGGCGCGGCGGACTCGATTGTCCGCGCGGCGCCGTGCACGAGGTCCAGGCCCAGCCCGTCATCGGGCGCGGCGCAGCGCGCGACCGGCGGCAGCCGGCGCTCGCGCGCCGCCATCAACGCCAGGATTGTCTCGACGACGCCGGTCGCCGCGCCGAGGTAGCCGGTGGCGCCCTTGAAGGCCGTCACCGGCGCGCCGTGGCCGAGCGCGGCGAGCAGGCGCGCCTCGTCGCGATCGCCGTCTCTCGTGCCGATGCCGTGCGCCACCACGAAGTCGGGCCGGCGCCCGCCGGTCGCTTCCGCGATCGCCGTTCCGGCCGTCTCGGCGGAGCGCTTCGGCGGCGCATCGCCCGTCTCGTTGGCCGATCCGATGCCCAGCACGCGCCCGAGCACGGGCGCGCCCCGGCGCCGCGCGTCCGCCTCGCGCTCGAGGACCACGAAGCCCGCGCCCTCGCCGAGCACGAGCCCGTCGCGCCGCCGGTCGAACGGCCGTCCCGCCTCGTCCGGCGCGGCCGGCGAGAGCAGGCCGGCCTGCGCGTAGGCGAGCACGGTCGACTGGCTGAGCAGGGAGTCGTAGCCGCCCGCGATGACGACGTCGCAGCGGCCCTCGGCGAGGTCGTCGGCGCCGGCCAGCACCGCCTGCAGCGAGGCGGTGTCGCCCTGCACGAAGTTCGCGCTCGGCCCTTTCGCGCCGATCTCCATCGACAGCAGCCCGAGGCCGGCGTTCGAGAGCGTGCGCAGGGACCAGTAGCGATCGATGGCGCGGGCGGCGCGTCCGCCGAGGCCCCGGTAGTCGGGCGTGTCACCGCCCTCGGCCGCGACCTCGAGGCCGCGGAAGAACTCGGCGCTCTCGAGGCCGGTCTGGCCCGAGCCGGTGTAGAGGCCCACGCGGAACGGGTCGCCGGCGGCGAGGTCGATCCGGCTCGCCGCCACCGCGTCGAACGCGGCGTGCACGGCGAACCGCACGCTGCGTCCCATGAACTTCTCGTTCTTGGGGAAGCGCATGCGTCCGGCGATCTCGACGTCCGGCG
Organism: uncultured Acidobacteriota bacterium; assembly: GCA_963812185.1. Taxonomy (GTDB): domain Bacteria; phylum Acidobacteriota; class Vicinamibacteria; order Vicinamibacterales; family JAHECP01; genus JAHECP01. Next base: position 905,025 of record CAWEUE010000003.1, on the reverse strand, counting down.
TCTCGGCGCCGGCCGTGAAGCCGAGGCCCGAGACGTCGAACGTCCTGAAGGGGCCGATGCCGGACTCGCCGCGCATCAGGCGCGCGGCCACCGCTTCCGTCTCGAGGCCGAGCGGCGTCGCCAGGCCGGCACCGGTCACCACCACCGTCGCTCGTTCGCTCATCGTCTCACCACACGCGTTCCGGACATGAACGGGATCGGCAGCATCATACCGCGACCCGTTTGCGGTGCCCGCTTGCGGCGTTCGGGCATTCGACGGAGTGGCCGCCGGCCGATTCGTGGCAGATCGCCCCAGTGTGGCCCTTCTCGCGGCCGCGCGCCCCGGAATCCGGGGCCGGGCCGCGGAGCCGGATTTGCACTGGATCGCCGTGCATCACGAATCCAACACAAGGGAAAGGAGCCGAACCATGACTCGATCACGGACACTTGCTCGCGGATGTCTGGCCGCCCTGCTGGCGCTGGCGCTCGCCGCGCCGGCGCTGGCGCGCGACCAGGCGCCGCTCTCCGACACGCAGATTCAGGAACAGGTGGAGCACAAGCTCGCCGAGCACGGCATCACCGGCGTGACGGTCACCGTGCACCAGCGCCAGGTCGCGCTCGCGGGCACGGCCCGGAGCGCGTGGGCGAAGGACGAGGCCTTCAAGCAGGCGATGAAGGCGGACGACGTGCTGGGCGTGACGAGCCAGGTGGGCGTCGAGCGCTCCGAGGGCGACGACGTAATCGGCAGCGCCATCGCCACGCGGCTCCGGAACTTCGTCTTCTACACGGTCTTCGACGCGGTGCACTTCACGGTGAAGAACGGCGTCGTGACGCTGGAGGGCGAGGTGACGGCGCCGTTCAAGGCGCGGGAGATGGCCACGCTGGCGTCGCGCGTGCAGGGCGTGCAGGCGGTCCGGAACCAGATCCAGGCGCTGCCGGCGTCGAGCTCGGACGACCAGCTGCGGCAGGAGATCGGCAGCCGGATCTACGACAACTCGATGTTCTCGAACTACGCGATCCAGACGAACCCGCCGATCCACATCATCGTGGACAACGGCCGGGTGACGCTGGTGGGCGTCGTGCAGTCCAAGGTGGAGAAGATGCAGGCCGAGGTCCTCGCCCGCAACACCTTCGGCGTGTTCGACGTCCGGAACGATCTGCGCATCGAAGGATAGCGGCGGGTCAGTCCTTCAGGTCCACGCCGAACCGTTCGGCCATCCGGTAGAAGGTGCGGCGGTCGATGCCCATCACCTCGGCGGCGCGGGTGCGGTTGCCGCCGACGGCGTCGAGCACGTGGACGAGGTAGCGGCGCTCGAGCTCGTCGAGCGAGGGAAGGTCGGTGAAGAGCCGCGTCTCGAGGGTCGCCCGGCCGTGGCGCAGGGCGGCGGGCAGGTCGGCCAGCTCGAGCCGCGATCCGCGGCTGAAGAGGACGAGGCGCTCGACGGTGTTCTCGAGCTCGCGCACGTTGCCCGGCCAGTCGTGGGCGGCGAGCGCGGCGAGCGCGTCCTCGGCCAGCTCCACGCGGCGGCCGGCGCGGTCGTTCGCGTTCTGCAGGAAGCGCTCCACGAGCAGCGGGATGTCGGCCGGCCGGTCGCGCAGGGGCGGCATGCGGATCACGATGACGCCCAGGCGGTAGTAGAGGTCCTGGCGGAACTTCTGGTCGGTGATGGCCTGCTCGAGGTCGGCGTTGGTGGCCGCGATGACCCGGGCGTCGATGCGGGCCGAGCGCGCCGCGCCCACCGGCCGCACCTCGCCGTCCTCGAGCGTGCGCAGCAGCTTCACCTGGAGCGCCGGCGGCATCTCGCCGACCTCGTCCAGGAAGATCGTGCCGCCATGGGCCTGCTCGAAGAGCCCCTTGGTGTCGTTCACGGCGCCGGTGAACGACCCGCGCGTGTGGCCGAACAGCTCCGACTCGAGCAGCGTGTCCGGGATGGCGCCGCAGTTGATGGCGACGAACGGGCGGCTGCCGCGCGGGCTGTTGGCGTGGATCGCGCGCGCCACGAGCTCCTTGCCCGTGCCGCTCTCGCCGGTGACGAGCACGGGCACGGCCGAATCGGCGGCGCGGGCGATCTGCTTGTAGACCTCGAGCATGCCGGCGGTGCGCCCGATGAGCTCGGGCGGCCCGGCCTCGCGCCGGACGGCGTGGAGGTTGGCGCGGGTGGCCGCCTGGGCGAGGGCGCGGTCCACGGTCTCCTTCACCTGCGCGATGTTGAACGGCTTGCTGATGTAGTCGAAGGCCCCGGCGCGGACGGCGGCGATGGCCGTGTCGAGCGTGCCGAAGCCGCTGATGAGGAGCACCTGGCCCTCGGGGTTGGTCGACTTGAAGGCCTTCAGCACGTCGAGCCCGGACTGGCGCGCGTTCAGGTTGATGTCCGACACGAGCAGGTCGAAGTTGTCCGACTGCACGCGGTCGAGCGCATCGTCGGCTTGCGTGGCCGTGAGGACCTCCCGGTCAGGGCGGGTCAGCAGCTCCGCCATGAAGCGGCAGGTCTCACGGTCGTCGTCCACGATCAGAATCCGATGCATGTCAGCTATACCTCACGCGGCCGGTCCGGCCGTGGCGTCCGCCGTCGCGGGAAGGTCGACGGTGATCACGGTGCCCGAGCCCGGTTCGCTCCGGATGTCGATGGTGCCGCCGTGCGCGCGGACCACCTCGCGCGCGATGCTGAGGCCGAGGCCGGTGCCGCGCCCCGGCGGCTTGGTGGTCACCCACGGGTCGAAGATGCGGGTGAGCAGCTCCGACGGGATGCCCGCGCCCGTATCGCGCACCTCGAGGCGCACGCCGCCGGGCGCCGGCACGGCGCGCACCGTCAGGGTGCCGCCGTCGGGCATGGCGTCGAGGCTGTTGGTGATCAGGTTGAGCAGCGCGAGCTCCACCTGCACGGCGTCCACCTCGATGGGCGGACAGGTGTCGGGCAGGTCCCGCTCGAGGCGCACGCCCTGGCGGTCCAGCCGGTCGCGGATGAGATCCGAGACGCCCTCGATGATCTCGGCCGGCGGCACGACGCGGCGCGATGAAGGCGGCCGGGCGTGGTCGAGGATGCGCCGGAGCTCGGCGGTGACCTTGTCGATCTGCTCGGCGACGGTCGCGAGGCGCGCCTCGAGCCGCTCGTTGCCGACCTGCTCCTCGCGCATCATCTGGACGTAGCCCGACACCAGGTTGAGCGGCGTGCCCACCTGGTGCGCGACGCTCGCCGCCATGTGGCCGACCGCCGCCATGCGCTCGGCGCGGGCGAGCGCTTCGCGCAGCGCCAGCACGCGCCCGTGGGACTCCACCAGCTCGGTGTTGCGCTCCTGCAGCTCGCCCGTGGCCTCGTCGACGCGCTCCTGGAGCGCGACGTTGAAGTCCTGGAGCTGGTCCAGCATCTGGTTGAGCCGCTCGGCCACCGAGCCGAGCTCGTCGCGACGGATCACCTGTGCCCGCGCCATCAGGTCTCCCTGGGCGGCGCGCTCCATGGTGGAGCGCACGACCGCCAGCGGCCGGTGCACCAGCCGGTATCCCAGCAGGTCCACCATCCAGGTCAGGAGCAAGATCGCGGCCGGCATCAGCCACAGCGCCATCGTCCAGGAGCGTTCGCGGATCTGGTCGACGATGGCGACCGAAACAGAGACGATCACGGCGCCGACCACCTGGCGGCGATCGTCCCGCAGCGGTGTGGCGACCGTGCGCAGCGGGCCGGTGTCCGTCTCGAGCGTGGCCGTGGACTCGAGCGCGCGGCGCGCCAGCTCGAGGGCGTCCTGGCTGACCTCCGAGGCCGTGCTGGCCAGCACCTCCGGGCGGCCGCTGGCCACGGTGACGACGGAAATCGAGCGGACGGCCGGCACGGCCTCGAGAAAGTCGTGCAGGGTCTCGCCGATGGCGGCCGGGTCGAGCTGGGGCCAGCGCAGCTCCAGGTCGTCGGCCACGGCAAAGGCGGTGGATCGGGCGTTTCGGGTCAGCTCGTTGATGGCGGTGCGCTCGAAGAGGCGGGACTCGAGGTACTCGGTCGCGCCGATGACGAGCGCCACCACCACGGCGACCAGGAGCAGCAGGCGACCGCGGAGCGTCTTGGGGAGGAGCATCTTCGCCACGGTGGGGCGGATCTGCTTCCGCTCCACCTCGAAAGCGCCGGCCTCGGCGTCCAGGTAACTCGCGTCCGGCCAGTGCTTTGTCTCCATCATAGCGCGGTACCCGTTCAGTGGCACGAGCCTTGAGTTCATCGAGCATGCCGACCCGGCAAAGAGCGGATGAGGGCGACAACCGGGCGGGCCGGCAAGGTCCGCCCGTTTACATAGAAGTCGAGCCCGCCGAAGTACGGAGGCAGGAGGCGAGAGTCGATGCGTTTCGTGACGTCAGGCGCCGCGGTGCTGATCGCCGTGGCCCTGACCGCGCCGGTCGCCAGGGCGCAGGGGTTTCAGGCGCCGACCGGCACGCAGGTGATGCACGCCCTGCACGCGAGGACCGTGGCGACGAACGAACGCGTGCTGCTGGGCTCGATCGTGAAGGTCGATACGTCGACGAAGGCCCTGACCGTGAAGACCCGCGAGGGCGCGGAGCAGGTGGTGAAGATCGATTCATCGACCCGGATCAACCAAGGGTCGAGAAAGTTGGACGTGGCCGGCCTGGCGCAGGTGGCGGGCCGCCACGTGAAGGTCCGGTATCAGGAGCAGAACGGGCAGATGACGGCTGATTCGATAATGGTGTCGAACTCGGTCGCAAAGAAGTAAGACTCCTCCAAACACGACGGCCCTGCTCTTGTGCCGGAACGGGAAGCGGCGTCCTCCTCGGAGGGAGGGCGCCGCTTCTGTCTGTACGGCGGGCGGGGCCGGCGCGCCGCGGCCTCAGCCCTGCAGGGCCGGCGCGCCGCTCGTCGCCAGCACCCGCGCGACGGTGTCGAGGAACTCCTGGCGGTCGATTGGCTTGGCCAGGAAGCCCTCGGGCGGGGGCACGTGCTTGCGCGTGCTGAGGAACCGGCGGAAGGGCTCGGGGTCGCCGCCGAACCCGGTGACCGCCGTGACGACGATGACGGGCATCGCCGCGAGCTCCGGGTCCTCCCGCAGCTGACGGTAGAACCGGATGCCCGACTCCTCGGGCATCGTGATGTCGAGGCACACGAGGTCCGGCCGGTCGCGCTTCGCCATCTCGAAGCCCACGCGGCCGTTCTCCGCGCTCGTCGTCTCGTAGCCGTTGTCGCTCAGCAGCGTCTCCAGGTAGGCGACCACCGCCGGCTCGTCGTCGATGACGAGCACGCGCTTCTTGTCTGTGCTCATGAGGGCCTCCGCATGCGTCACTTGTTCTTGACGGCCTCGAGGGCGCGGCGCAGCGCGTCGGCGCTGGCGCCCTGCAGCGACTTCTGCAGCTCGTCCTTGAGGCTCAACCGGTCTTCCGCGTCCGCGCTCTCGTCCAGCCCGAGCGCGCGCTGGATGCTGCGCACGTAGGACAGCGGGTTGATGGGCTTCTCCAGATACGTGCCCGGGCCGGACATCACCGCGTTGTCCAGCAGGTCCTTGAGGTTGCCGCTGCCCAGCTCGTCGCGCGCGTGGGCCGTGACGACCAGCACGGGGATGCGCGCGAGCGCCGGGTCCTTCTTCAGCTCGTAGAGCAGCTTGTGCCCGGACTTCCTCGGCATGATCAGGTCGAGGGAGATGAAGTCCGGCGGCTGCCGCTGGATCATCGCCAGCGCCTGTTCGCCGTCGCCGGCGGTCTGCACCGTGAATCCGGCGTCCTCCAGAATGGCTGCCAGATAGTGCCGCACGTCCGGCTCGTCGTCGACCACCAGGATCGTCTTGTCCTCGGGGCGCGCCATGGTTCTCCTGCTCCTCACCTTCCGCCGTGGCTGTTGCCGTTCGGGCCGCCGGCGCCGTCCGGCCGGGGCAGCCGGCTCCGCGGGAACTCGAGGCGGAACACCGACCCGACGCCCTCGGTCGACTCGAACGCCACGCGGCCGCCGTGCTGCTGAACGATCTTCCGGGTGGTCAGCAGGCCCAGCCCGGTACCCTTTTCCGTGCCCTTGGTGCTGAAGAAGTTGGTGAACACCTTCTTGCGGATCTCGGAATCCATGCCGATGCCGTCGTCGGTGACCTCGAAGAGCAGCGTGTCGTCCGCCTCGCGCGTGGCGAGCACGACGTGGCCGCCGTCGCGGTCGCTCACCTGGCAGGCGTCGAGGGCGTTCGACACGAGGTTGGCGAGGCAGGTGTGGATGGCGTCGGCGTCGAGGTAGGCCGGCGCGAGCCCTGCCGCGAGATCGGCCCTGAGATCGATGTGCGCGAGGCGGGCGGTCTCGGTGAAGAGGTCCATGACCTGGCCGGCCACCGTGTTGGGCTCCACGAGCGAGACGGTGGGCGCGCGGCCCTTCGCGAAGTCGAGGAACTCCTTCACGAAGACCGAGATGCGCGCGATGTTCTCCTCGACCATCTGCCAGCCGCGGAGCAGGCGGTCGCCGTCGCCGCGCTGCATGCCGGACCGGACGATGTAGACGCCGCCCTCGAGGCCCATCAGGACGTTCTTGATGCCGTGCGCCAAGCCGGCCACGGTCTGGCCCACCGCCGCGAGGCGCTCGGCCTCCAGCTTCTCCTGCTCGAGGATCTTGGTCGCCGTGATGTCGGTGGACATCTCGATCATGTACGGGATGCTGCCGTCGGGCTCGACGAGCGGCACCATGTGGACCAGGTAGTGGATCTCCTTGCCGTCCCGGAGCACGCCGCGCTCCTCGCGGACGCGCACGCGCCCGTCGGCGAAGGCGCTGGCCGCCGCGCAGCGCTCGCAGCGCTCGGTGCGGCCCTTGTAGACAGCGTAGCAGGGTTGGCTCTGCCAGGGGCCGTAGGCCTGGGCGAAGCAGCGGTTGGCCTCGACGATCTGGAAGTCGTGGTCGATGACGCTGATCGCGATCGGCACCTGGTCCCACATCTGGGTGCGCACCCACTGCTTGACCGGCTCCGACGTCATGCGCGCGAGGGCCGACACATCATCCTCCCAGGCGGACGCCGGCCGCGGCGCCGCGTGCCGGGCGGTACGGCGCCAGCCGGTCGATCGCGGCGCCGTCCTCGTCCCGATGGCAGTTCCGGCAGCGGGCGAAGTCGGCCGGATGCTTCTGCGGCTCCTGCTTCGCGCGCTCTTCGTGGCAGCCGACGCACAGGCCGTGCATCGCGTCGACGTATCCGACCGCGTCGCCCGTCAGCCGCGCCTCCACCTTCACCCGGCTCCCCGGCGCCTCCATGCCCGCGTGGCAGTCGAGGCAGGGGGTCGAGGTGGCCAGGGTCTTCGGGGCCGACGGGTCCGTGTGGCACCGCGCGCAGCCCGCGTTGCCGCCCAGCGCCGCGGTGTGCGCGGTGTGATCGAAGAGGCTCGTCCGCGAGGTACATGTCGCGGTGGCAGGCCTCGCAGGGCGTGTCGCGGTGGAAGGGCAGGTTGGCGTGATGGCAGGTCACGCACGAGGTGTCTCCACCGAGCGCCGTCTCGTGCAGGTCGTGCGGGAACACCACGAGCCGGCCGTCGCGGTTGCCGTCGATCACCATGAGCCAGCCGCGCCGCGTCTCGGCGCCGGTGGGCGCCGCCGCCGGCACGAGCGCGAAGCGGTGCCCCGGCGCGATGCCGTCGGTCGTGATGGTGCCCTCGACGAGGCGCGGCGGCGAGACGGAGACCGGCGCCGGCCGGCCGGCGAGCACCGAGATGCCGGGCAGGAAGGCGAGCGTGGCCGCGGCGCCCACCGCCAGCGCGAGCGAGTAGCGCCGAGGCGCCGCGAGGCCCTCCGGCAGGAGGGGCCGCAGGCCGAGCGGATCGGGGCGGACGGCACGCGCGGCGGCCGCCTCGTGCTCCTCCGGGTACACGCGCAGGTGCTCCACGAAGAAGACGAACACGAGGAGCGCCGCCGAGACGATGCCGGCGCTGACCGCGATCTCCATCCAGCTGGGGAAGTAGGCGGCGCCGGCCGGCCGCGCGAACGCCACGATCGAGACGTCGAAGCGGTAGCCGATGATGCCGAGGACGCTCATCAGCGCGGCGACGCCCAGCCCGCGCCGGCTGCGGCGCACGGCCGGCACGGCGAGGAGCAGGCCCGGCACGATGGCGGCGAGCGACAGCTCGAGCCAGAAGAGCGCCGCCATGGGCGACGGCGTGAGCGCGGGGCCGAGCGCGTGGCGCCACGCGAGGTCGCCGAGGCGCAGGCCGGCGTAGAGGAGCAGCACCACCGAGGCCGCGCGGCCCAGGCCCGCCAGCTCGGCGCGCGGCAGGTCGTGCCCGAACAGCCACGCCGAGAAGTAGGACTCGAGCGTCACCATCATCAGGCCGACGCCCACCGCCGACACGAGGAACAGCACCCAGATGATCGGGCTGTACCACAGAGGGTGGAGCCGGTAGGGCGTGATGAGGAACAGCGACCCGAGCGACGACTGGTGCAGCGTCGAGAGCATGATGCCCGCGATGACGAGCGGGATCGTCGCCTTCTTCAACAGGTGGTGCGCCCTGCGGAACAGCGGGCGGTCGAACCAGGGATGCTCCAGGACCACCGGGCTGAACTCGAGCGCCAGCACGGTGAGGTAGAGCATCACGCACATCGCCACCTCGAACAGCACGGAGTGCGGCTGTGGGTAGACGATCGGGTGCCAGATGTGCCACGGGAGGCCGAGGTCGTAGAGCAGGCCGACGGCGACGGCCGTGTAGCCGAGGAAGGCGGTCAGGATCGCCGGCCGGGTGAAGCGGCGGTAGCGCTCGAGGCGGAAGATGTAGACGGTGGCGGCGAGCGTGAAGCCGCCGGCCGCGAGCGCGACGCCGGCCATCACGTCGAACGCGATCCACAGGCCCCAGGGGGCGGCGTCCGACAGGTTGGTCACGGCGCCCAGACCGCTCGAGAAGCGCGCGACGGTGACCACCGTCAGCACGCCCATGAGCGTCCAGAGAATCGTCTTGGTGACTCGCTCTCGCCTGGTCATTGGTCGCTCTCGTCATCCCGGCCGCGGCCCGCGGGGGCGTCGGCGCCGTCCGGGGTCCCGTCCAGCCGTTCGGCCTGCAGCTTCATCCGCCGGCCGGTGATCCAGAACACACCCGCCATCAGCCCGCCGACGCCGAGGGCGATCGGCGGCACCTTCGACAGCGCGGCCCAGGTGAGCTCGGGCAGCGGCTGGCCGGTCACGGCGCCGGCCGCGAGGAAGTCCAGCGGGACGCTGGAGATCATGAGCACCGACGTCCCGCCCACGTCGTGCTCGCCGTAGACCTTGTCCACGTAGCGGGCGGGCGTCGCGCGGATGCGCCGGTGGGCCTCGGCGACGAGCGCGTCGCGGTCGCCGAAGATCGTCGCCTGCTCGGGGCAGGCCTCGACGCACGCGGGCACCCTGCCCTCGGCCAGCCGGTCCGCGCACATCGTGCACTTGCGCACGTAGGGCACGGCCGCCGCCCAGTCGTAGCGCGGGATCTCGTAGGGGCAGGCCATCATGCAGTAGCGGCAGCCCATGCACCGATCGCCGTCGTAGACGACCGGCCCCTCGGGCGTCTTCCGCATGGCGCCGACCAGGCAGGCCGAGACGCACGCCGGCTCCACGCAGTGGCGGCACTGCTGGCGCACGTACTGGTCGTCGTGGCGGACGATCGTGGTGAAGCGCGTCGCCGAGAGGTCGTCGATCTGCAGCTTCCAGCGGCGCGGCTGGTCCGGGCCGAGATGATTGACCTGCTTGCACGCGGTCACGCACTTCTCGCAGCCGGTGCAGAGCGTCGTGTCGGTGAGGATGGCTTTCACGGTCATACCGGCTCCCCTTCCTTGCCCAGGGCGGCGCCCACGCGGCTGCCGGCGTCCATGGGCCAGTGCCAGGCCACCTCGGACACGATCTGCGTGCCGGGGAGGAGCGCGGCGTGCGCGAGCTTGGTCAGGGGCATCAGCAGGAGGATCAGGTTGGCGCTCATCACGTGCACGAAGAGCGTGCTCTCGAAGCCGAACGGGTTCAGGCCGGGGTGCGACACCAGGAAGCCGGTGACGAAGGGCAGCGCCACCAGCGCCAGGATCAGGTGGTCCTGCGGCTTCGAGAGGGCGCGGGTCGCCCGCGCCGCGAGGCGCTGGGCGGCGAGGCCGGCGGCCGTGACGACGGCCACGAGGGTGAGCACGTCGGCGGCCCCGGCGGGGATCGCCGGCCAGCCGAAGCCGAAGGCGCCGCGCCAGAGCGCGATGTGGCCGGCCAGGAAGACCGGCACGACGAGGATCGCGACGTGGAACACGATCGAGGTGAGCGCGAAGAGGGGCTCGTGGACGATCTTGCCTACCGGCACGAGCCACTTGAGGGTCGCCAGGGCGACCGCCTTCAGCGGCAGCGCGGGGTCTCCGGCGCGGCGCATCGTGCGGCGGATCTCCCAGATCGTGACGCCGACGTGCCGGACGAGCCCCAGCAGCATGAAGCTGAAGCAGAACACGAAAGCGGGGCCTCGGGCCCACTCGAGCCACGCGTGCATCGTCCCTCCTACTTTCCGATCTCCACCGCGTTCGCCTCGTCCGCGGTCGACTCGGCCGGACCTGCCTCGGCCTGGGGCGGTCCAACCGCGATCGCCTCGTCCGCAGCCGGCTCGCCGGCGGCCAGGCGCCCGGCGTCGCGGGCCGGCCCGAAATCAATCACCTTCAGGAGCAGGTCGTGCAGGCCGACGACCTGCACGTGCCCGAGGTCGTTGTCCTCACAGACCTCGCGCAGCTGCTTCTTGCAGTTGGCGCACGGCGCGACCAGAATCTGCGCGCCGGTCGCCCGGATCTGGTCGGCCTTGCGGCGGCCCATCGGTCCCGTGCGGAACTTGCGAATCTCGTCGATCGAGACCGTGCCGCCCCCGCCGCCGCAGCAGTAGTTCTCGGTGCGGTTGGGCGTCATCTCGACGAAGTCCCGGCAGATCGCGCGCAGGATCTCCCGCGGCTCCTCGGTGATGCGGCCGGCGCGCGCGATGTTGCACGGGTCGTGGTAGGTGACCCGCTCCTCGATCCGTACGTCCTTCTGGAGGGGGATCCGGCCCTCGCGGAGCTCGCGCGCCGTGTACTGCATGAAGTTCACGACCTCCGGCGCGTCGGGCCCGCAGAAGGTCGGCACGAACCAGGCGCTGCGCGTGGCGTGGCCGCACTCGCCGATGAGGATCTTCTTGCCCTTGAGCCGGAGCACTTCGGCGACCTCGTTCTTCACGATCCGCTCCATCATGCGGTCGCTGTAGAAGAGGCCGTAGTTGATGCCGTCGTAGTTGCCCGTGCCGATGGTCCACGAGCCGCCGGTCACGTGCATGACGGCGGCGTTGCCCATCAGCGTATCCGCCTCGAGCAGGTAGTCCGACACCGCCGGGAAGAAGACGTACTCGCTGTCTTCGACGTCGAACGGGAACTTGAGGTCGACGTCGAAGTTCTCCTTCAGCTCCTCCTCGAGGAACTCGCAGGTGTCCTTCAGCGCCGGCACCGGGATGGCCGAGGTGTTGCCGACCCCTTCGAGCTGTTCACGCGTCGCGACGACCAGCGCCTTGGGGGCGATGCCGACCTCGGCGAGCAGCCAGCGGGCGAGGTGCGTGATGAGCCCGTGGTCGATGCCGATCGGGCAGGTGAGCTTGCAGCGGCGGCAGGCGGTGCAGCGGTAGTATTCCTCCGCCATCTGATCCACGTACGCGTCGGTCAGCGTGAAGCCGTTGCCGAACCGCGCCGCGAGCGCGCCCGACCGCGTGAAGTACCGCCGATAGACACGCAGCAGCAGCTCGGACCGGTGACAGGGGATGTCGCGGTCCTCGTGGGTCGACTGGTACAGCTGGCAGTCCGCCGCACACCGTCCGCACCGCACGCTCGCGCGGCTGTAGACGTCGAGCGGCAGGTTGTAGCTCGAGTGCTCCAACACCGCCGCGAACGCCTCGAGGAACCGGCGCGGTCGGTCGGTCACCTCGAGCGCCTTGGCTTCGACGTAGTAGCTGTACTTGTTCTTCGAGTCCGTCATGACTCTTTAATCTCCCCGGCCGCCACGGGGCGGGCCGGCACGGTCGCGTCCGAGCCCTCGCTCAGGCGATCTCTTCCGGCGGCGAGCTGCCCGCGCAGGAACTGCCGCAGCAGGTCGTCCACGTTGCCCGACACCCACGAGATCACCCGGATGCCGTGCTCGACGAGCATGTTCTCGAAGAAGGCGTGCACGCCCCCGCAGATCAGGGTGTCGACGCCCTGATCGCGCAGCAGCCGCACGCGGTCGAGCGCCTCACGGCTCTGCAGCGAGAAGTCGATCTGATCGACGACCCGCCGCCGCTCGACGGTGAAGATCGCGATCGTGGCCGAGTACTCGAAGCAGGGGGCCACCTGTTCGCCGAAACGTGGAATGGCGATCTTCATCCTCGGTCTCCGTCGTTCTCGTAGGGCAACTTCCGCGCCAGGGGCGCGTGCGAGAGAGGACCGCGGAATACGGCCTCGATTCGCGCGTCGGCGCCTTCGCGCGGCGGCGTTCGTGCTGCGGGCCTGCAACGCGCGATGTTTCGAGGTTGCCGTGGCGCAACGTCCGCGCGGCGGCGCCGCGGACGCACGAAGGGCGGAGAGGTACGAGGGGGGAGTAGCGGAGGGCGCGCCGGCCGTCAGGTCCGGGCGCGTTCGGTGGGCGTCAGCCCGTAGCGCTTCATCTTGCGCCAGAGCGTCGTGCGGTTGATGCCGAGCTCCTCGGCGGCCTTGCCGAGCACGCCGTCGGCGCGCGCGATCGCGGCGCGGATGGCGTCGGCCTCCGCCCACTGGAGCGAGGAGCCGGTGCTCTGGGCCTCGTGCGCCTCGTGCCGCGAGGGCTGCAGCTCCTCGGGCAGGTGCGAGACGTCGATCAGCCGGTTGTGGCAGAGCACGAAGCCGTACTCGATCACGTTCTCGAGCTCGCGCACGTTGCCCGGGAAGTCGTGGCGCATCAGCACCTCCATTGCGGCCGGGGTCAGCCCCGCGATGTGCTTGCCGCGCTTGGCGTTGAAGCGCTGCACGAAGTGCTCGACGAGGTAGGGGACGTCCTCGCGGCGCTCGCGGAGCGGCGGGATGCTGAGCCGCACCACGCTCAGGCGGAAGTAGAGGTCGTCGCGGAAGCGGCCGTCGCTCACCAGCTCGGCCAGCCGCTTGTTGGTCGAGGCCACCACGCGCACGTTGGCGTGCGCGGTCTTCAAGCCGCCGAGCGGCTCGTACTCGCGCTCCTGCAGCACGCGCAGGAGCTTCACCTGCGTCGCCGGCGGAAGGTCCGCCACCTCGTCGAAGACGATCGTGCCGCCCTCGGCGAGCGTGATGCGCCCCGGCTTGTCGCGCTTGGCGTCGGTGAACGCGCCCTGCACGTACCCGAACAGCTCGGACTCGAACAGCGCCGTCGGCAGCGTGCCGCAGTTCACGACGACGTAGGGCCCTTTGTGCCGCGGGCTCAGGTTGTGCACCGCCCGCGCGAGCAGCTCCTTGCCCGACCCGCTCGGCCCCTCGATGAGCACGGTCGCGTCGCTCTCCGCGATGTCTGGCAGCAGCGCGAAAATGCGCCGGAAGGCGCGGCTGCGCCCGACGATGTCCTCGAAGGTGTACTGGTGGTCGATCTCGCGGCGCAGCCGCTCGATGGCCGAGAGATCGCGGAAGGTCTCCACGGCGCCGAGCAGCGTGCCCGACGCATCGCGCAGCACGGCCGTGCTCACGCTGATCGGCACGGAGCGGCCGGGGCTCGACAGGATCCGCGCGGGCACCTCGATCAGGTTGCTGTTGGTCTCGAGCGTCTGCCGCAGGGCGCAGCCCCGCTCGCAGATGTCCGCGTGGAACACGTCCGAGCAGCGACGCCCGATCGCCTGCTCCGCCGGCACGCCGGTGATCCGCTCCGCCGCGCAGTTGAACGAGGTGATGCGCCAGTCGCGGTCGACGGTGAAGACCCCGTCGGCAATCGAGCTGAGAATGGTCTCGAAGAACGCCTGGTCCCGTTCGGGCTGCATGACGCTTCCTGACTGGCGGGATCCCGTCGGCCGCCGCCTCCGTCCGCCTGTTGCATCGGGCTGCAACGAGTTGCAGACAGAGGACATCCGGGCCCAGCCGAACGGACCGCTCAACGATGAAGTGAGCAAGTTTCGGGCCATGGACGGCCCGTGGGTGCGGCTGAGCTTGGGCGTTGCAGTGTTGCAGAACGCCGCAGCAGGGCTAGGGGCGCGGGGCGGACGCCCGCGCCTGGGCGTAGCGGGAGGGGAGCGGATGGTCGAGCCGCGCCGCGATGAACCGCGATGCGGCCGACAGCGCCTCGAGGTCCACGCCGGTCTCGATGCCGAGGCCGTCGAGCATGTAGATGAGGTCGTCGGTGGCGAGATTGCCGGCCGCGCCCGGCGCGTACGGGCAGCCGCCGAGGCCGCCCGCCGACGCGTCGAAGGTCGCGACGCCGAGCTCGAGGCCCGCGAGCACGTTGGCCAGCGCCGTGCCGCGCGTGTCGTGGAAGTGCAGGGCGATCTGCGTGAGGTCGAGCCGGCGCCGCACGGCGGCGATCACGGCCGGCACCTGGCCGGGGTGCGCCACGCCGATCGTGTCGCTCACCGACACCTCGTACGCGCCCATCTCCACCAGGCGCCCGGCGACCGCGGCCACCGCGTCCGGCGCCACCGCCCCGTCGAACGGGCAGCCGAACGCCGTGGACAGGTACGCGCGCACGCGCAGGCCGGCGGCCCGCGCCTCGCGGCAGACTCCGGCGTAGGTCGCGAGCGACTCCTCGATGCCCTGGTTGATGTTCCGGCGGCTGAAGCCTTCCGAGCTGGCCGCGAAGATCGCGATCTCGTCGAGGCCCGCCTCGCGGGCGCGGCCGAGGCCCTTCAGGTTCGGCACCAGCGCGGTGTAGCGCGTGCCGGGACGCCGCCGGATCGCCGACAGCACCTCGCGGGCGTCCGCCATCTGCGGGACCCAGGCGGGGCTCACGAACGCGGAGACCTCGATGACCGGCAGGCCGGCCGCGCTCAGCAGGTCCACGAACGCGACCTTGTCGGCCGTCGAGACGCGCGCCGCCTCGTTCTGCAGGCCGTCGCGCGGCCCCACCTCGACGACGCGCACGCGCGGCGGCAGATCAGGCCGGCGGGGCGCCGCGGCTCGGGTGTCAGGCGTCATGGCTCTCGTCCAGGTCCACCAGCGGCACGCCCGGCTGCACGAGGTCGCCGGCGCGGCAGTGCACGGCCTCGACGACGCCGTCGCGCGGCGCGCGCACGGGCAGCTCCATCTTCATCGCCTCGAGGATCAGCACCGTGTCGCCGCGCTTCACGGCCGTGCCCCGGTCCGCGACCACCTTGACCACGGTGGCCGGCATCGGCGCGCCCAGCGACTCGTGGTGGTGGCGCGCGGGGGCGTGGCGCCGCGCCGCGGTCGACAGCTCGATCTCGAACACCTCGCCGCCGACGAAGACCGCGCGGCGATCGCCGTCGGCGACAACGAACGCGGTGTGGCGGCGGCCGCCGCGCGCGAGCGTCACCTCGCCCGGCGCCGCGCGCTCGACGGCGAGCGGCTCGCTGCCGGCCACCTTCGCCTTCCCGTCGTGGATCTCGACCGTGAAGGACTCGTCGCCGATGTGGGCGAGGTAGCGGGCCATGTCAGCGCGCTCCGGACGCGGTCCAGGGGTCCCAGCCCTCGTCGCCCGCGCCGGCGGCGGCCGCCGGGCGGCCGGCGGGCGCCGCGCAGGCCGCCGCGAGCGCCAGGTCGCGGACGTCGGCGCCTGGCGCGGCGACGAGATCGGCCAGGTGCTCGTCGACGAAGCCGACGTGCGTGCGCGCGGCCCGGAACCCGGGATGGTCGAGCACGCGCAGCAGGAACGACCCGTTGGTGCGCACGCCGAGCACGGGGAAGGCAACGAGCGCCGCGCGCGCGCGGGCGATGGCGGCCGCCCTCGACTCCGCGTGCACGACGAGCTTGGCCAGCAGCGGATCGTAGTGGACCGTGACGGCGCCGCCCTCGGCGACGCCCGAGTCGACGCGCACGCCCGGGCCGCCCGGCTCGCGGTAGAGGGCGAGGCGGCCGGCCTGCGGCAGGAACCCCGCCGCGGGATCCTCCGCGTAGAGGCGGCACTCGATCGCGTGGCCGCGCGTCGTCAGCGCGTCCTGCGTCCAGGGCAGCTCCGCGCCGGAGGCCACGGCGAGCTGCGCGCGGACCAGATCGACGCCGGTCACCGCCTCGGTGACCGGGTGCTCGACCTGGAGCCGGGTGTTCATCTCCAGGAAGTAGAAGCGTCCCTCGTCGCCCTCGCCCTCGAGGAGGAACTCGATCGTGCCGGCGTTCTCGTACCCGACCGCGCGGGCCGCGGCGACGGCGGCCTCGCCCATGCGCCGCCTGAGCGCCGCCGAGAGCGCCGGCGACGGGCTCTCCTCGACGATCTTCTGGTGCCGGCGCTGGATGGAGCAGTCGCGCTCGAACAGGTGCACGACGTGGCCGTGGCGATCGGCCATCACCTGGATCTCGACGTGGCGCGGCCGCTCGAGCCGGCGCTCGACGTACAGCGTGCCGTCGCCGAAGGCCGCCTGCGCCTCCCGCCGGGCCGCCGCGGCCAGCGCCTCGATCGCGGACGCGTCCCGCGCGGCGCGCATGCCCTTGCCCCCGCCGCCCGCGGAGGCCTTCACCAGCACCGGGTAGCCGAGGCGCGCGGCCGCGGCCGCCACGCCGGCATCGGTCTGGTCGTCCGGCACCGATCCCGGCACGACGGGCACGCCGGCCGCCTCCATCGCGGCGCGCGCCGCGATCTTCGACCCCATGCGGTCGATGACGTCCGCCGGCGGGCCGACGAAGACGAGGTCCGCCCCCGCGCAGGCGCGCGCGAACGCCGCGTTCTCCGCGAGGAAGCCGTAGCCGGGATGGACCGCGTCGGCGCCGCTCGCCCGCGCGGCCTCGAGGAGCGCGGGGATCGACAGGTAGCTCGCGGCGGCCGGCGGCGGGCCGATGGCCACGGCGCGGTCGGCGGCGCCGACGTGCGGCGCATCGGCGTCGGCCTCGGAATGGACCGCCACGCTCTCCACGCCCGCTTCGCGGCACGCGCGCACGATCCGGAGGGCGATCTCGCCGCGGTTGGCGATCAAGAGGCGGTGGATCATGCCGTCCAGCCCGGCTTCCGCTTCTCGAGGAACGCCCGCATGCCCTCCTGGCCTTCGGGCGAGGTGCGATGCGTGGCGATGGCCTCGGTCGTTACGGCCGCGGCGTCGCGCGGGGCGCGGCCGGCGATGTCCGCGATCAGGGCCTTGGCGGCGCGCGCGGCCGAGGGGCCCGACGTGAGCAGCTCCTTCACGTGACGGTCGACGGCGGCGTCGAGCTCGTCGGGCGGGACCACCGCGTGCACCAGGCCGATCTCCCGCGCGCGGGCGGCCGTGAAGCGGGCCCCGGTCAGGAACAGCTCGCGCGCGGCCGACCGGCCGATCTTGGCCAGCGCGTAGGGCGCGATCACCGCCGGCAGGATGCCCAGGTTCACTTCGGTGAACCCGAACACGGCGTCCTCGGCGGCCACGACGATGTCGCAGATCGCCGCGAGGCCGACGCCGCCGCCGAGCGCGGCGCCGTGCACGCGTCCGATGAGCGGCACCGGCAGGCGGTCGAGCGCCTCGAGCATGGCGGCCAGCGCGTGCGCGTCGCGCACGTTCTCCTCGCGCGTGTAGTCCACCATCCGGGACATCCACGTCAGGTCGGCGCCGGCGCAGAACACCTTGCCGTGGCCGCCGAGGACCGCGACGCGCAGCTCCAGGTCGCGGGCCACGTCGCGGGTCCAGGCCGTCAGCTCGGCGATCAGCGCCTCGTTGAAGGCGTTGCGCACCTCGGGCCGGTTGAGCGTGACGTGGGCGACCGGGCCGTCGCGCCGGATATCGATCAGCATGCCGATTCCTTCCGGGCCAGCCGGGGCCTCACATGCGGAACACGCCGAACCGGGGCGGCGGAACGGGCGCGTGCGCCGACATCGCGAGCGCGAGGGCCAGCGCCTGCCGCGTCCTCGCCGGGTCGAGGATCCCGTCGTCCCAGAGCCGCGCGGTGGAGTAGTAGGGCGAGCCCTCGTGCTCGTACTTCTCGAGGATCGGCGTCCGGATGGCCGCTTCCTCGTCCGCGCCGAGGCTGCGCCCCGCCCGCGCGAGCTGGTCCCGCTTCACCGTGACGAGCACGCCCGCCGCCTGCTCGCCGCCCATCACGGAGATGCGCGCGTTGGGCCACATCCAGAGCAGGCGCGGCTCGTAGGCGCGGCCGCACATCCCGTAGTTGCCCGCGCCGAACGACCCGCCGACGATCACCGTGAACTTCGGCACGACGGAATTGGCCACGGCGTGCACCAGCTTCGCGCCGTCCTTCGCGATGCCGGCGCGCTCGTACTGGCTGCCGACGATGAAGCCCGTGACGTTCTGGAGGAAGACGAGCGGCACGCCGCGCAGGTTGCACACCTCGATGAAGTGCGCGGCCTTGAGCGCCGACTCCGAGAACAGCACGCCGTTGTTGGCCACGAGGCCCACCAGGTAGCCGTGCAGGCGGGCGAAGCCGGTCACGAGCGTCGCGCCGTAGCGCTCCTTGAACTCGTCGAAGCGCGACCCGTCGACCAGCCGCGCGATCACCTCGCGCACGTCGTACGGCCGCCGCGGGTCCGCGCTGACGATGCCGTAGATCTCGCGCGGGTCGTAGCGCGGGTCCTCGGGCGCCGTCTGATCGAAGGGCGTCCGCTCGACGCGCCCGAGCGTCGAGACCACCGTCCGCGCCAGGTGCAGCGCGTGCTCGTCGTCCTCGGCGAGGTAGTCGGCCACGCCCGAGAGCCGCGTGTGCACGTCCGCGCCGCCGAGGTCCTCGGCCGAGACCTCCTCGCCGGTGGCCGCCTTCACGAGCGGCGGGCCGCCCAGGAAGATCGTGCCGGTCCCCCGCACGATGATCGTCTCGTCGGACATGGCCGGCACGTACGCGCCGCCCGCCGTGCACGACCCCATGACGACGGCAATCTGCGGGATGCGCTCGGCCGACATGCGCGCCTGGTTGAAGAAGATGCGCCCGAAGTGCTCCCGGTCGGGAAAGACGTCCGCCTGCAGCGGCAGGAACGCGCCGCCCGAGTCCACGAGGTAGACGCAGGGCAGCCGGTTCTCGAGCGCCACCTGCTGCGCCCGCACGTGCTTCTTCACCGTCATCGGGAGGTACGAGCCGCCCTTCACCGTGGCGTCGTTGGCGACGACGAGCACCTCGCGCCCGGACACCCGCCCGATGCCCGTCACGAGCCCGGCGCCCGGGGCCTCGTTGTCGTACAGATCCCAGGCCGCCAGCGGCGACAGCTCCAGGAACGGCGAGCCGGGGTCGAGCAGGCGCTCGAGCCGGTCGCGCACGAACAGCTTGCCCTGCTCGCGGTGCCGCCGGAGATAGCGCGGACCGCCGCCCTGACGGGCGCGCGTCAGCCGCTCCTCGAGCTCCTCGACGAGGGCGGCGAGGCGGTCCCGGTTGGTCCGGAACTCCTCGCTGTCCGGCTGGATGCGCGTTTCGATGACGTCCATACGGATGGCGGAAGGCGGTGGGACGGCGTCACCAGCCGCAGCAGTCGGTCTTGTAGCCGCACGCCGGGCACCGCCAGACGGCGTGCATACGGAACATCTCGCCGCCGCACCGCTCGCAGAGGACCTTGTCGGTGTCGCAGGACGGCGCAGGCGCCGGCTGGCGCGGAGACCCGGGCGCGGGCGAATCGGGCATCCAATCATTATAGCAACCGCCGGCGCGCCGCCCGCCGCGCCGTACAATGACGGCCATGCCGCTTGCCGAGCTGGACGGGCCCGAGGAACGGGCGCGCCGGGAGGAGATGGTCGCGACGCAGATCGTCCGCCGCGGCGTCCGCCACCCCCGGGTCCTCGAGGCCCTGCGCCGCGTGCCCCGGCACCTCTTCGTTCCGGGCGCCCCGGCGGGCGACGCCTACGACGACCGGCCGCTGCCCATCGGGGAAGGGCAGACGATCTCGCAGCCCTACATGGTGGCCGCGATGACCGCGGCGCTCGACCCGCAGCCGGGAGACCGCGTGCTCGAGGTCGGCACCGGCTCCGGCTACCAGGCGGCCGTGCTCGCGGCACTCTGCCGCGAGGTGGTGACGATGGAGCGCCGCCCGTCGCTGGCCGCGCGCGCCCGGGCGCTGCTCGAACGCCTCGGCCTCGACCACGTGCGCGTCGTCGTCGGCGACGGCTCGGTCGGGTTCCCCGAAGCCCGGCCTTACCAGGGGATCATCGTGACCGCCGCCGCGCCTGCCGTCCCCGACGCGCTCCGGACGCAGCTCGCCGAAGGCGGCCGGCTCGTCGTCCCGGTCGGCTCGGCCGACTACCAGCGGCTGATGGTCGAGACGCGTACCGCGGCGGGTTTCACCCGGTCGGAACGCGAAGGGTGTGTCTTCGTGCCCCTCATTGGCGAGGCAGGGTTCTTCGGCTGAGCGGTCTGGCCTGTCTCGTTTCAAGGCATCTGTCCTGATTTCAACATCAAGTGCGCCCGCTGTATACTGATGAGACGACGTCCAGTTGGGAGGCGCGAATGGTCGCGTCCGGGGTAGGTGTCATGTCCAGCCGTCGCCCGCGGATCCTCGCGATAGACGATGAGCCGGCGATGACCGAGCTGCTGTCGACGCTGCTCGGGCAGACCGGCTACGACGTCGAGACGGCGGCGTCCGGCCGGACGGGCCGGGAGCGGTTCGAGTCGTGGCGCCCGGACCTGACGATTGTCGACCTGCTGCTGCCGGATGCCGACGGTGTGGAGCTGCTGAAGGAGTTCCGGCAGCTGCAGCCCGACGCCGAGGTGATCGTGCTGAGCGGTCACGCGACGGTGCCCAAGGCGGTGGAGGCGATGCGCGCCGGCGCGCACAGCTTCATGGAGAAGCCGGTGGACCCGGGTGCGCTGCTGACCTGGGTCGAGCGCGCGCTCGAGCGGCGGCAGCTCGTGGGCGAGAACGAGGCGCTGAAGCGGCAGCTCCAGGATCGCTTCCAGTACGCCAACGTCGTGGGCAAGAGCCGCAAGATGCACGAGGCGCTCGAGCTGGTGCAGAGCGTGGCGGCCAGCGACGCGAACGTGCTCATCCACGGTGAGAACGGCACGGGCAAGGAGCTCATCGCGAACGCGCTGCACGCCAACAGCAAGCGGGCGCGGCGGCCGTTCATCAAGATCAACTGCGCGGCGATCCCGAAGGACCTGATCGAGTCGGAGCTGTTCGGCTACCGCAAGGGCGCGTTCACCGGCGCGCTGACCGATCGCGAGGGGCTCTTCGAGATGGCCGAGGGCGGGTCCCTGCTGCTCGACGAGATCGCGGAGATGCCGACCTACCTGCAGACCAAGCTGCTCCGGGTGCTGCAGGAGCGCGAGTACCGGCCGATCGGGAGCGACCGGGTCGTGCGGGTGGACTTCCGGCTGATCTGCGCCACCAACGCGGACCTGAAGGCGGCGCTGCAGGACGGACGGTTCCGCGAGGATCTCTACTTCCGGATCAACACGATCGCGCTGCGCGTGCCGCCGCTGCGCGAGCGGGCCGAGGACATCCCGCTGCTCTGCGAGCACTTCGTGGCGAAGTACCGGGAGCGTCACGAGCGGAACGTGAAGGGGATCGCCCCGACGGCGTACGCCCTGCTGCTGCGGCACCCCTGGCCGGGCAACGTGCGGGAGCTCGAGAACGCGGTCGAGCGGGGCGTGCTGGTCGCCAAAGGCGCCGAGATCACGGTGAGCGATCTCCCCGAGTCGATTCGCGACGCGGCGGCGGCGCCGCCCGAGGGCTTCGTGGTGCCGCACCGGACGCTCGCCGAGATCGAGAAGATGACGATCCAGCAGACGCTGGAGCGCACGGGGTGGAACAAGCTGGAGACGGCGCAGCTGTTGGGGCTCTACCGCCCGACGCTGTACAGCAAGATGAAGAAGTACGAGATCCGCGACCCGACCCGGCAGCAGCGTCGGCCGGCCGCCGTGGCGGCGCCGTCGCAGTCCGAATCGTAGGCACGAGTCTGGTACGCGGTTTGTAGGCGAAAGACGCCGAGGAGGTTGCGTGGACGAGCGGTCGAAGGTCGTGCTGGCGACGCTCCTGGGCGCGGTGGCCGGCGGGATTTGGGGCTTTCTCTACCTGACGGCCGGCGGACGCCGGTTCCGGGAGGAGGTGGAGCCCCGGATTGACGACTTCATCTCGGAGGTGCGGCGCACCAAGCGCACGATCGAGAAGGCGCGCGCGGCCGCCGACGAGAGCTGGCACACGCTCAACGAGCTGACCGGCGGCCCGTCGCCCTGGGAGGGCGCCGGCCGCGTGGCGCGCTGACAAGGCCGTCCTGCCACACCGCCGGTGTGGCGCGGGAGCCACGCCGTGGCGTCCCGCGCCCCAGCGCCGGCGGCGTTCCGGGCGGTCGGACGAGAACGCGAACAGGGAGGAGATATTCATGCCATACGACATCGACGAGCAGAACGAGCACCGCGGCGGCAGCGCCGGCATGCTGGTGGTCGGGCTGTTGATGGGCGCCGCGGTCGGCGCCGCGACGGCCCTGCTGCTGACGCCGAAGTCGGGCCGTGAGGTCCGCGACGACATCGCCAAGCGCGCGCGGAAGGCGCGCGAGCAGGCCAACGAGCAGCTGACGCAGGGGCGCGAGAAGGTCGGCCAGGTGGTCGACAAGGGGCGCGAGGCCTACGACAAGGCCCGCGGCGTCGCCCAGCGGACCAAGGACGACATCAAGCAGAACGTGCACGAGCTCGTGGGCTCGCGCAAGGACGCGTAGCGGTGGTTCGCGCCACGCGGGCCGGCCCTCCGGGCGGAGGGCCGGCGTCTCGTGCCGCGGGTGAGGTACGCCTGTTCGGCCGGGCCCTCGTGCGCGCCGCCGCCGCGTTCCTCTCGAGCGACAGCCTCACCTACGCCTCGTCGATCGCCTACTACGCGCTGCTCTCGCTGTTTCCCTTCCTCCTGCTGGCGCTGTCGATCGTCGGCATGGTGTCGTCCGCCGGCGCCGACCGGACGGCCGTCCTCGACTTCGTCTTCCGCTACTTCCCGCGGCAGTTCGACTTCATCAGCACGCAGCTCCAGGCGATCGCCGACTCCAGCGTCCGGCTCGGTCTGGTGGGCTCGGCCGTGATGGTCTGGGCCGCGATGGGCGTGTTCGGCGCGGTGACCGCCGCGGTGAACAACGCCTGGGGCGTGCACGAGCGCCGCAGCTTCCTCCGCCACAAGCTGGTCTCGTTCGCGATGCTCGTGGCGGCCGGCGTGATGCTGCTCGCCGCGCTGATCATGATCAGCGCGCTGAGCGTCCTGGAGTCCTCGTGGTTCGCCGAGGCCCTGGCCCAGGCGCCGGGCGCGCACCTCCTCGTCCGCCTGCTGCTCCGGTGGGCCAGCCTGGCGGTGCTGATCTTCGTGGTGGGCCTGATCTTCTACTTCGTGCCGAACGCGAAGGTCCGGTTCCGCGACGTGTGGGAGGGGGCGGTCCTCACCGGGGTCCTCTGGCAGGTCGCCCTGTGGGGCTTCACGTGGTACGTGCGCGATCTCACGCGCTTCCGCATGGTGAACGGCTCGATCGCCGCCGTGGTCGTGTTCCTGATCTGGGTCTACACGTCGGCGATGATCCTGCTCTTCGGCGTCGAGGTGGCGGCCGCTGTCGCCCGCCTGCGCGCCGACCGCCGCGACTCCGAGCCCGCGGCCGAACCGCTCGACTAGGGGTGCTCTTTCGGCGCCGGGCGTTCGCGCGCCGGCGGGACGGACCTCGGCAATCGGCAATCGGCAATCGCACTGCCCCTCATCGTTCCGTCGCCACCATCATGAGGTTCTCCCGGCGCGCGCGCCAGGCGGCGACGGCGGGCCGCAGGAGCGCGCGGCCGATCGCCCACGCGGCCACGCACCAGGCCAGCACCAGCGGCGCGGCGAGGTTCGGGCGCCCGAGGCCCCAGGCGGCGGCCAGGCCGAGGCCGACGGCCGGCGCGAAGGCGGCGACGTTCGCGAACGTGCCGAGCAGGTTCGCGAGGCCGTGCGGGTTGCCGCTCCGGCTGATGCTGTTGAGATCGGCCCTGCGCGGGAAGACCGCCGACAGCAGCGCCCAGACCGGCGCGGCGGCCAGACAGGCGGCCAGCGCCGCGAGCGGCGCCGCCAGCGCCAGGGCCGGTGGCGTCGTGGGGAACAGCACCACGAGCACCAGCTGGGACGCGACGGCCGGCGCCATCGCGGCGGCCGTCAGGCCGGCGGCCTTGCCGACGAGGAGGTCGCGGTCGGCGAGCGGCGACAGCATCTCCAGCACGAGGCCGCCGCCGGCGCTCGTGAACTGGTTGAGGGCGATCGGGCCGATCGAGAGCAGCGAGAACGCCGCCGCGACGAGGCCGAGCACCGCACCGGGTGGCACGCTCGACAGATGGAACGGCGAGCTCTGGTGCCCGAGGACCATCGGCGTCGCGAAGACGCCGGTCAAGAGGAGCGGCATGATGAGGCCGATGCGCCCCCGCGGGGTGCGCGTGTGCAGGCGCATCTGCGCGCGCGCCACGGCCGACGCGCCGTCGCTCAGGCCGGGCAGCCGTCCCCACGCCGCGCCGCCGTGCGCGACACGCGCGTGGCTGGATGACGGCCCCGCCAGCAGCCGCTCGAAGACCGCCCAGGACGCGGCCTGTACCACGAGCGCCAGGCCCAGCAGCCAGGCCAGCGCGCCGAGCGCCCGCGCCCGGTTCCCGCCCGGCGTGACCATCGTCGCCAGATAGAGCTCGGTCGGCAGGAGCTTCAGCCGTCCCGTGGCCGGCGGCACCTCGAGCCAGCTGCGCGTGTCGGCCCCGACGACGGCCGGCCGAGCGGCGACGCTGCTGCGATTCTCGGCCACCGTCTGCAACAGCGCGAAGAGCAGTGGCAGGACGACCAGGACGATCGCGAGCAGCTCTCCGCGGCGGCGGTCGCGCATCACGAGCTGGAAGAGCGAGCTCGCCAGATACGCGAGGCCGACGAGGAGCGCGAAGAACACCGCGCCGCCGGCGGCCGCGGCGACAGCCGGGAACACGCGCCCGCCCCACAGCAGGCCCAGCGGAAACGTGACGAGCGGCGGCGCGATGATCGCCATCCAGGGGTCGGCCGCGCAGCTCGCCGACTCGGCGAGGAACAGCAGGCCGCGCGGGATCGGGAGGAGCAGCAGGCGGACCAGGTTGCGCGACCGCCGCGCGACGGGGAAGAGCAGCGGGCCGACGGCCGCGGTCGCGAACATCACGATGAAGATGAAGCGCGCGGCGATCGGCAGCGGCGAGAGAAAGGACCCGTCGCGCGCGACGGCGCGGCCGGCGAGGAGGCCGAGCCCCGCGAAGCCGATCGCGCCCGGCACCAGCAGCAGGCCCATCACGATCGGGCCGATCTGCTCGGCGGCGCGCGAGAGCCGCTCGAGCCGATCGCGCGACCCGGTGCGCTCGAGCGAGTTCATCAGCAGGCGCCAGCGCAGCCAGGCGAACGCGCGAATCAGCCGCAGCACGTCAGCGCTCTCCGACCATCCAGTCGAGCGTCTGCGGCGCCGCACGGTCGCCGCCGACCAGGTGGATGAAGATCTCCTCCAGCGTGCCCTGGCCCCCGGCGCCGGCGTGCAGGTCCGCCAGCGAGCCCTGCGCGACCAGGCGCCCCTTCGCGATCACGCCGATGTGGTCGCAGAGCCGCTCGACGATCTCCAGGATGTGCGAGGTGAGGAAGATCGTGCCGCCCCCGTGCACGAACGACGCGAGCAGGTCCTTGATCTGGCGCGACGCGACGGCGTCGATGCCCTCGAAGGGCTCGTCGAGGAAGAGCAGGCGCGGCGCCGGCAGGAGCGCCACGGCGAGCGCCACCTTCTTGCGCATGCCGTGCGAGTAGTCGGCGACCAGCGTGTCCTTCCGTCCCGACAGATCCATCAGCGCGAGCAGCTGGCCGGTGCGGCTCTCGACGGTGGCCGGCGCGAGGCCGTGCACCTGGCCCACGAAGCGCAGCGTCTCGGCCGCGGTCAGGCGGTCGAAGAGCGCGAGGTCCTCGGGCACGACGCCCGCCCGGCGCTTGACCGCGACCGGGTCGGCGAGCGGGTCGATCCCGAGGATGCGCAGGCGGCCCGAGGTGGGACGGAGCAGGCCCGTCAGGCACTTGATCGTGGTGGACTTGCCGGCGCCGTTGGGGCCCAGGAAGCCGTAGAAGCTGCCGGCGGGCACGGCGAGGTCCACGCCGTCGACGGCGCGCAGCTCGCCGAACGCGCGGGTGAGCCCGGCGGTCTCGATGGCCAGGGCCGCCCGCGCGCTCATGGCACCCTGACGGCGACGAGCGCCGCGATCAGGGCGTCGGTGAACTTCGGGATGTCGTCGGGCTTGCGTGACGTGATCAGGTTGCCGTCCACCACCACCGGTCGATCCACGTAGAGGCCTCCTGCGTTCTTGACGTCGATCGCGATCGACGGCCAGCAGGTGAGCGTGCGGCCCTCGAGCGCGATGGCCGAGATGAGGACCTGCGGGCCGTGGCAGATGGCGGCGACGGGCTTGCCGTCGCCGAGCATGTCGCGCGCGAGGTCCACCATCGGGTGCCGCATGCGCATCCTGTCGGGCGCGTGGCCGCCCGGGATCACCAGCGCGTCGAAGTCCCGGGCGTGCGCGGCGCCCGCGCCGAGATCGGCGGTGACCGTCAGGCCGTGCTTTCCGCGGTACTGCGCGCCGGCCGACGGGCCGACGATCACGACCTCGGCGCCGGCCTCGCGCAGCGCCTGCCGCGGGATGTCGAGCTCGGCGTCCTCGAAATCCGCCTCCGCGAGGATGGCGACGCGTCTGCCGTCCAGCTGGCCCATGGTCCCCTCCGATTCGAGGGCGATTGTATACCAGCCGCTCGCGCGGCCGCGGTTGCCCGGACGGGGGGGAAGCCTGTACGATGGCCGCTCATGTCCAACCGACTCGCCCGGGAGCGCAGCCCGTACCTGCTGCAGCACGCCGACAACCCCGTCGACTGGTATCCCTGGGGCGAGGAGGCCTTCGCCGCGGCGCGCGGCGCCGACAAGCCGATCTTCCTCTCGATCGGCTACTCGACCTGCCACTGGTGCCACGTGATGGCGCACGAGTCGTTCGAGGACGAGGCCGTCGCGCGCGTGCTGAACGAGCGGTTCGTGCCGGTGAAGGTGGACCGCGAGGAGCGGCCCGACGTGGACCGCGTCTACATGGCCTTCGTGCAGGCGACCACCGGCGCGGGCGGCTGGCCGATGAGTGTGTGGCTGACGCCGGCGCTCAAGCCTTTCTTCGGCGGCACCTACTTCCCGCCGGCGTCGCGCTGGGGACGGCCCGGCTTCCCGGACCTCCTCGCGCGCATCGCCGACGCCTGGACCCGCGAGCGCGGGCGGATCGACGCGTCGGCCGACGAGGTGCTGGCGAGCCTGCGCGAGGCGGTCGGCACCCGCGCCGCCGCGGCCGGCGGACGGCGGGCCGGCGGCGGCCGCCACGCTCGCCCTCGGGGTGCAGCAGTTCGAGCTCGCGTTCGACCGGCGCCGCGGCGGCTTCGGCGACGCGCCGAAGTTCCCGCGGCCCTCCGAGCTCCTGTTCCTGCTGGGCGAGCACGCGCGGGCCGGCGATCCGCGGCCGCGCGAGATGGCGTTCGAGACGCTGCGCGCGATGGCGCTCGGCGGCATGCGCGACCACGTCGGCGGCGGCTTCCACCGGTACTCGGTGGACGCCGACTGGCGCGTGCCGCACTTCGAGAAGATGCTCTACGACCAGGCGCAGCTCGCCGTGGCCTATCTCGAGGGCGCGCAGGCGTGCGGCGACGCGTTCCTGGCCGCCGTCGCCGAGGACACGCTCGACTACGTGCGGCGCGACCTCGGAGACCCCGGCGGCGGGTTCTACTCGGCGGAGGACGCCGACAGCATCCCGCCGGAGCTGGCCGGCGTGCCGGGCTCGCACAAGACCGAGGGCGCGTTCTACGTCTGGACCGACGGCGAGATCGGCGAGGTCGCCGGCGCCGACGCGCCCGTCGTCCGGCTGCGCTTCGGCGTGGAGCCCGGCGGCAACGCGCCGCAGGACCCGCAGGGCGAGTTCCGCGGCAAGAACCTGCTCTACACGGCCCGCACGATCGAGGAGGTGGCCGGGACGGCGGCGCTCGGGCCCGATCGGGTGGTGGCGGCGCTCGGCCGGGCGCGCCAGGCGCTGTTCGACGCGCGCGCGCGGCGGCCGCGGCCTGCGCTCGACGACAAGATCCTCGCGGCGTGGAACGGGCTGGCGATCGCGGCCTTCGCCCGCGCCGCGCGCGTGCTCACCGGGACGCCGCGGGCGGCGCGCGACCTGGAGTCGGCCCGGCGCGCCGCGGCGTTCGTGCGCGCGAAGCTCTGGGACGAGCGGTCGCGCACGCTCAAGCGTCGGCATCGCGACGGCGAGGCGGCCATCGACGGCTACGCCGAGGACTACGCCTGCGTCGTGTGGGGGCTGGTCGAGCTGCTGCAGGCCGACGGCGACGCCGCGTGGCTCGATTGGGCGCTCGCGCTGCAGGCGCGGCAGGACGAGCTCTTCTGGGACGAGGCGGGCGGCGGCTGGTTCAGCACGACCGGCGACGACCCGTCCGTGCTGCTGCGCCTCAAGGAGGACTACGACGGCGCCGAGCCCGCCGCCGGCTCGGTCGCGGCGCTGAACGCGCTCGCGCTGGCGCACCTCACGGGCGACGAGGACGCGAGCGCGAAGGCCGCGCGGGCGCTCGCGCGCTTCGGGCCGCGGCTCGGCGCGGTCGCCCGCGCCGTGCCGCTCAGCGCGCGGGCCCTGTCGGCGTGGCACGCCGGCCCGGCCGAGGTCGTCGTCGTGGGGGAGCCCGGCGCGGACGACTTCCGGGCGCTGTGGCGCGCGGTGAGCGCCGCGTACCTGCCCTTCGCGGTGGTGCTGCCGGTGCGGCCGGGACCCGCGCAGGACGCGCTGGCCGCGCGGCTGCCCTGGATCGGGCCGATGGCCATGCGCGACGGGCGCGCCACGGCCTACGTCTGCCGCGCGTTCGCGTGCCGCGAGCCGGTGACCACGCCCGACGCGCTCGCGGCGGAGCTGAGGGCCGGGGGGTAGCCCGCGGCCGGCGAACGGCTATACTGGAACCGAACGGACTGCGCCGATGGTCTTCAATATCGAGATCGTGCCGAAGGGCGAGGAGTACGCGATCACCGAGACCGTCGTCCACGAGGGCCACGACCCCGCGGCGTGGACCGATGCGGACGTCGAGTCGGTGCTGAAGGAGATCCTGAGCGCCATCGACCGCGTGGCGAACCCCAGCGAGGAAGAGCGCGCCGTGACGCTCCGCGGCTTCAGCTGGATTGTCGAGCCGTCGGACGACCAGGTCGTCGTCGCCATCGAGATTCCGAGCGGCGCGGCGGTGGCCGGCCCCTTCGACATCGAGCAGCAGCGCCTCGACGAGATGATCGCGCGCGTCATCGCCGCCGCGAAATCGTCCTACCCCGGCACCAGCGCCAGCGTGCACTAGATCAGCGGTCAGCCGTCAGGGGTCAGCGGTCAGGAAGAGCATCCTGTCACGACTCCAGCGTGACAGCGTCGCGCGCTCTGCCTGACCCCTGACCCCTGACCCCTGACGGCCTACTTGACCACCACCGGCCCGATCCCGTTGCCGGACAGCAGCCGGTTGAACGCCGCGACGTCGCCCGTCTTGATCGCCTGCAGCTGGCCCTGGCAGTCCTTCAGCTGATCCTGATACAGCCGGTGCACCTCGAGCTGCTGGTCGGTCGGCGGGAAGTCCGACTGGCCGATGTAGCCGGCCAGGCTCCCCAGCTTCGAGTAGAGCCGGCGCGGCCAGCGGAGCGTGTCCTGCCGCGCGTTGGTCAGGCGCAGGTCGAACAGGCGGTTCTCGAGCGTCTGCAGCTTCGCGTCGAGGGCGCCCGCGGCCTGTCCGACCTGGTCGGCCGCCGCGTGGCCCTTGGCGAGCGCGCCGAACTCCGCCGCCTGCTTCCGGATCGACTCGATCTCGTTGATCAGATCGACGACCGCGTTCACCTCGCCGCGGATCTGGAGCAGGAGGTCGACCTGGGCGGCGACCTGCGCGTCGGTGCCGGCCGAGTGCGGGTCCTTCAGCACGACGAGCGGGCGCTCGGTACTGCCGGTCGCCGACCGTCAGCCGCACGGTGTAGGTGCCGGGCGCCGCGAGCGGTGCGACGCGCGAGCCCTCGGCCAGAGCGCGCCAGCCGCGGTCGGGCATCGTGACGTGCGCGTGCTCGACGGGCTTCATCAGCAGGTGCGGCTCGTTCGAGCGCTCGTACCGGAGATCCCAGGTACAGGCGCACCAAGCCCGTCCGGAGCGGCGTCTTGCCGTCCACCTTGGGCGCGTCCTCGTCGGTCGGCGCGTCGAGCGCGCGCACCTCGTTCCCCTTCGCGTCGAGGATGGCGATCTTCACGTCGCCCTTGGGCGCCGCCTTGAGGTCGTAGGTGATCGACGCGCCGTACGGGGGGTTGTCGCCCGCGCCGTCGTCGTCCTCCGCGCTCTGCGGCGGCTCCTTCATGCGGAAGCGGTAGGCCGGGCGCGGCTCGAAGAGATACGGCGCGCTCGAGTCCCGGATGGCGGCCGTCATCTGCCGCACGGGCGACAGGTCGTCCATGATCCAGAAGCCGCGGCCGTAGGTCGCGACCACGAGGTCGTCGAAGCGCTCCTGCACGGTGATCCAGTGCACGGGCGCGTGCGGCAGGTTGCCCTGCAGCGGCTGCCAGCTCGCGCCGTCATCGAACGAGACGTGGATGGCGTTCTCGGTGCCGACGTAGAGGAGCCCCGCGCGCTTCGGGTCCTCGCGCACGACGTGCGCGTAGCCCAGGATGTGGTGGGGGAGGTTGGACGCGATCGACGTCCAGGTGCGGCCGTAGTCGGTCGTCTTGTAGACGTACGGCGCCGGGTCGTCGAGCTGGTGCCGGTCCACCGTCAGGTAGGCCTTGCCCTTCGCGTAGCGTGACGGCTCGATGTTGCTGATCGTGCCCGACGGCGGCAGGTTCGGCAGTCCGGCCGTGACGTTGGTCCAGTGGGCGCCGCCGTCGCGCGTCACGTGCACCAGGCCGTCGTTGCTGCCCGCCCAGATCACGCCCTGCTCGATCGGCGACTCCGCGATCGCGAAGAGGACCGACCCGTAGGTCGGGCTCGCGTCGTCGGGCGTGAGGCCGCCCATCGTCAGCTGCATCTTCGGGTCGTTGGTGGTCAGGTCGGGGCTGATCACCGTCCAGCTCTGGCCGCCGTTGGTGGTCTTGTGCACGTGCTGGCTGCCGACGTACACCGTGTCGTGATCGAACGGCGAGATGGCGATCGGGAACGTCCATTGGAAGCGGTACTTCAGCTCGCCGGCCGGCCAGCCCTCCGGGTCGTCGGGCCACACGCTCACGTTGCGCGAGTGTCCCGTGCGGTCGTCGTAGCGGTCCAGGATGCCCTCGTAGCACCCCGACCAGATCACGTTCGGGTCCTTCGGGTCCGGCACCGCGAAGCCGGACTCGCACCCGCCGACCGAGTGCCACTCGCCGATGGGGATGCCGCCGTAGGTGAGGCTGTTGCTCGGGCCGCGCTCGGACGAGCCGTCCTGGCGGTTGCCCATCACGTGGTACGGGATCTCGTCGTCCGTGTAGGCGTGGTACATCTGCGCGATCGGCAGGTTGGGGCGGAACCACGTCTTGCCGCGGTTGAGCGAGATGTTCACGCCCGCGTCGTTGCCGACGATGATGCGGTCGGGGAGGACCGGGTCGATCCAGATGTCGTGGTTGTCGCCGCCCGCCGAGCCCCGCCTGGTGGTGGCGCCGCCGTCGAGCGAGACGCTGTGCTGCATCGCCATGAAGTCCACTTCGTTGGCGTTGTCGGGCTCGACGGCCATCCGGGTGTAGTAGTTCGGCCGCTGCACCAGCGTGTGGTCCGCGTTGACCATGGTCCACGTGCCGCCGCCGTCGTCGGAGCGCCAGAGCACGCCCTGGTGCTGGTCCAGCTTCTGGAAGTCGTGGTTGGAGTTGGTCTCGATGAGGGCGTAGACGCGGTTCGAGTCGCGCGGGCTCATCGCCAGGCCGATCTTGCCGAGCGGCGGCGTCGGCAGCCCGTGGCCCTCGAGCTTCGTCCAGGTGTCGCCCTCGTCGGTCGACTTGTAGAGGCCGCTGCCGGGCCCGCCGCTGACGCGCCCCCACGTCCAGATCTGCATCTGCCACGTGCCGGCGAAGAGGATCCGCGGGTTGTTCGGGTCCATGACGATGTCGGAGGCGCCGGTGTTCTCGTCGACGAACAGCACCTTCGTCCACGTCTTGCCGCCGTCGGCCGTCTTGAAGACGCCGCGGTCGGGCTGCGGGCCGTAGAGCGTGCCCATGGCGGCGGCCAGCACGACGTCGGGGTT
Organism: uncultured Acidobacteriota bacterium; assembly: GCA_963812185.1. Taxonomy (GTDB): domain Bacteria; phylum Acidobacteriota; class Vicinamibacteria; order Vicinamibacterales; family JAHECP01; genus JAHECP01. The sequence goes on along the minus strand of CAWEUE010000003.1, from coordinate 872,894 downwards.
CTTCGGGTCGATGACGATGCGCGCGATGCGGCCGGTGGCCTCGAGGCCCATGCGCGTCCACGTCTTGCCCGCGTCGGTGGACTTGTAGATGCCGTTGCCGATCGAGATGTTGCTGCGGATGAACGGCTCGCCCGTGCCGGCCCAGACGACGTTCGGGTCGGAGGGGGCGATGGCGAGCGCGCCGATCGACGCGGCGTCCATCTTGTCGAAGATCGGCGTCCAGTGGACGCCGCCGTCGGTCGTCTTGAAGACGCCGCCCGACGCCGCGCCGATGTAGTAGATCTGCGTGTCGCCGGGCACGCCGACCACCGCGCTCACGCGGTTGCCGACCGGACCGATGTGCCGCCACGTGAGGGCGTCGAAGAGCGTGGCCGGCGCCGCGGGCGCCGCGGGCGCGCGCTGCGCCAGGGCCGGCAGCACGAGAACGGCCGCGATCGCGAGGGCCGCGGCAACATGAAGGCGGGTGGCACGAGTCGGTCGGGCGGACATGAGGCCTCCTTGGGGAACGTTGCGTGATTGTCCCCGAAAGGCGGGTCCGGCGCAAAAAGTCGTAGCGCAGGACTTCAGCCCTGCGCCACGTTCCCAGCTCTCCCGGTGCACAGGTCTTCGGGTGGCACAGGTGTTCGGGTGGCACAGGTCTTCGACCTGTGCTGGGGAAAGCCCAGGTCACAGACCTGGGCCACCCTGCTGCTCCCTCGGGTGGCACAGGTCTTCGACCTGTGCTACAGCAGCTTGTCGAAGACGTGCTGCGACTTGGCGCGGCGGTAGCCGAGCTTCTCGTAGAAGCCGTGCGTGCGCTCGCGCGTGACGTTCGACCGGACGCGCAGCCGCGCGCAGCCGCGCGCCGACGCCCATCGCTCGGCCTCGGCCACGAGGGCCCGGCCGACGCCCGCGCCGCGGCGCGCCTCGCTGACGACCAGGCCGAGCAGCTCGGCCATCCGGCCGGACTCCAGCGTCCAGTCGTCGTGCACGTGGATCCAGCCGACGACGGCGCCGGCGTCCTCGGCGACGAGCAGGCCGTGTTCGGGCCGGCCGTCGAGCGCGGCGAAGCGCGCGGCGACCGACGCCGCGTCGGCGGGGTAGCCGAGCTCGCCGCTGAGCGCGGCGGCGGCTTCGGCGTCGGCGGCGGTCATCGGGCGGATGTGCACGGTCGGCTCCTCAGGCGGACCTGGCTTCGGCCGGCATCGCGGCCGGCGCCTCGAGCACGGTCTTCAGCAGGCCGGTGAGCGCGGCCAGGCGGTAGTCGCCCTGGACGGCGTTGTGGTACTCGCGCGCCCGCTCGTCCGCCGTGAGGTCGGCCCAGTCGCGCATCGGCTCGAAGGCGTGGCCCTCGAACCACTCGTTGAAGGACGTCACGTAGACGAGGAAGAACCCCTGCTGCCAGTCGGGCAGGGTCTCGTCGGTCTGAAGCGACAGCGTCGTCGCGAACGACTCGTGGACGCGCGCACCGCTCAGCATGCGCGCCGTCCGCCGGTCCCGCAGGCTCGCCCAGTCGAAGTCCGCCTTGCCCGGGATGAACGGGCTGGGCCGGTAGCAGGAGCCCGCCGGCTGGCCCAGGCGGACGACGGCGTCGTAGCCCGGGTTGGTGTTGAAGGAGAAGAGGACGTCGGTGTGGCGGCAGGTGTCGGCGATGCCGGCCCAGGCCGCGGGCTCGACCGTGTTGTCGTAGATGGCGAAGCCGTCGAGGCCGGCCGCGCGCGTGCGCCCGACGTCGAACGAGTCGCCGAGGAGCAGGATGCGGTCGAAGTCCTGCCGGAGGTCTCGGCGGACGCGGGTCGTCTGCGCGTTCCAGACCGAGTCGGGCGCGTAGTCGGGCACCCGGGACGTGACGCCGTGGCAGTCGGTGGTCGCCTGCGGCAGGAGCGTGCGGAACGTCTTGAACACGGGGCCCGAGCGGCCCTGCGCGTCCTCGAGGAGCAGGAAGCAGTCCCAGCCGCGGCGGTCGCCGTAGCGGCTGATCAGGTACATGACGTCGTCGGCGTACAGCGACGCGTGGGCGTTGCTGTACGGCTCGAGGTGGAACGTGACGTGGATGTCGTGGTCGCGCATCACGTCCATCACGGTGTCCACGTTGCCGTTCGAGTAGCTGTCGGGGCCCCACCAGCTGACGTTGACGGCGCCGGCGCCGCTCTCGGCAATCCAGCGCGCGTGGCGCTCGAGGGCGGCGCGGTCGGCCGAGCTGTACGGCCCGAGGGCGGGGTAGTAGTTGGACGCGAGATCGACGGGCGGCTGGCGGCCGCCCTCGTCCCAGTGGAACCACGGGTTGCTGCCGTACCAGGCGTAGTACTCGAAGATGAAGTGGCGGCGCAGGTCCCTGAAGCGCGCGCGGAGGCGGCCGCCGATGGCCGCGAGATCGACGGGCGGCGCCTGGGGCCGCGCGACGGTGATGAACGGCCGCAGGTCGCCGGCGCGGGCGGCGGCCATGACGGACGAGTCGCCGTGGATCTCGCGCCACGGGATGGGCCGGCCGAACGGGTCGGGGACGCGCTGCTGGCCGAGCGCGCGGCGCGGCGGCGCGAGCGCGGCGGCGCCCGCGCCCAGTGTCGAACCGAGGAATCGCCGGCGGGTCATGCGCATCGAGGATGTCTGGAACCGCCCCTAACGGGCGAGCGCCGCCGGCCGGGCCCGGAACACTTCGCGGATGTGCTCGAGAAGAACACCAAGGGGAGCGGGCTTCGCCACGAAGGCCGCGCACCCTGCCCGAGCCACGTCGTCCGCCCGATCTTCGCCCGACGCGAAGACGACGACCGGAACGCGGTTGGTCACGGGCTGTTCGGAAAGGCGGGCCAGGAGTTGATAGCCGTCTACGTGGGGCATGTCCAGGTCGGTGACGACGAGGTGCGGCCCAAAAGGGACCAGGCGCAGCAGGGCCTCGCGTCCATCGGGAACGGCCTCTACCTGGAAGTGGTAGCGACAGAAATATCTCTGCAGGAGGCGCCGAAGGGCCGGATCGTCCTCCACGATCAGCAGCTTGGGATGGGCTCCAGGCTGATCCGAGGGGCGCCGCCCACCGCGTGCGACGCTCCGACGGTCGGGACCGGGAAGGCGGCGAGATTCTGGCACTGACTTCTCCCTGGCCTACGCGGATGGATGCAGGATACAGCCAACCTGGGGCTCTCGCAATGCGAGCACAACTGTGGCGTCGCTGGGCTTTTTGTCTGGCTTCGTCACGGCGCGGTGGCGGCACTGGCCGGCGCGGCCGCGAATCTGCCAGAATTCACGAACGCGCCGGGGTGGCGGAACTGGTAGACGCTGGGGACTTAAAATCCCCTGGCCGCAAGGCCGTGTGGGTTCGATTCCCACCCCCGGCACCACGCCTCAGAATGCAGAATGCGGAATGCGGAATGCTGAAGTGCGGAATGCTGAAGCGCCGACGCGGGAGTCGTCTTCCTTCACGGACTGGAGCGTGATCAAGCCCCACGCCTGGCTTGCCCGCCGGAGCCTTGGCGAAGGCGGGATCCTCACGCCCCGGGCTCCCAGCCCGGCCGGTCGGGATCGACCCGCCACGTGCGCCAGCTCTCGATCAGCCCCGCGGTGACGCCGACCGCGACGGTGGCGGCCCAGAGCGCCATCGACGTGAGCGGCGCGACGACGAGGCTCGTCGCGAGCCCGGCGAGGCCGCCCCAGAACAGGATGCGCCCCAGCGCGCGGTGCGCACGGTCCCATGCGAGCCGGCTCCTCTTCGTCCACGGCACGCACAAGCCCATGGCGCTGCCGGGCTTCAGCTTGCCGATGCCGGCGCCTTTGAGCGCGATGATCACCCACAGCAGCGCGAACAGGCCGCGGAGGACGACCGCGCGGCCCACGGGCATGGCGCCCGGCGCGAGGCGATGGACGCCGACCGCCAGCGTGCCGAGCGCGAACAGCGCCAGCACCGCCGTGCGTGACGCCCGGATCCAGCGCGCCGCGCCGCGATTGGGCGGGCTGGCGACCAGTTTCCGCTGGGTCGCGACGAAGACGGCGGTGCACACGACCAGGATCGGAAACCCGTTCGAGGCCCGCTCGAAGCCGCTCGCGCCCCACAGGTTGGCGAAGATGGCGGCCTGGAGCGCCATCAGCACGAGGCCCGCCTTCTCCAGGAAATCGAGGTCGCGGTGCGCGGTGTGGGTCATATCGGCCTCGTCCTCAGGCGCGTGCGCGACAGCGTGCCGCCGCGCCGCGGCGCCGGTTTCGCCGAGTCCATCATGCCGAGGAGGAACCCGACCGCCTCTTCGGCGGCCGAGATGTTGAGGCGATAGCGCACGGTGTTGCCGTGGCGCTCGGCCTCGACCAGATCCGCCTCCTTCAGCGCCGCCAGGTGGCCGGTGACCGACGGCCACGCCATGTCGAACCTGGCCGCAATCTCGCCGGAGGTGAGCGGGCCCTTCTGCAGCATGGCGATGATCCGCCGCCGCGCCGGGTGGCTCAGCGCCTTGAAGATCAGGTTCATAGGAGACATCCTAATTAGGATTGTGCCTAATTGCAAGCCCGAAAGTCCACGCACGGCCGCGAGGCTGCAGATTGTTTGGATCGGGGGAGTGGGACGCTCACGCCGCGCGAAGCCGGTAGTCGCCGACCGCCACCGCGATGGCGTGCTCGCCGCCGGCGCCGGCCGTGCGGACCACGTCACCCAGGCAGGTGACGTCCTTGGGCGGGGCGCCCGGCACGGGGCTCGGCACCTCGATGACCAGCTCGATCGGCCGTGCGCGGGCGCAGCTGGCGCGGCGCGCGCAAAAGCACCCCTGAGCGACTGATGTTCTCGGTCACGGCTTCCTGCCATTCGGCGTCGGCCGCCGCCCGGTAGCGCACGGGCAGATCCACCGCGAACCGGGGCGCGCGCGGCTCGCCCGAGGGCCGCAGCTCCAGCACCGGCCTCACGGTCAAACCGCGGCTGCAGACAATGAAGGCGAAGGCGTCGGTGCCCGGGCCGCGCCAGACGTAGCCGCACGTCCCGCACGAGAACCAGGCCGATTCAGGCGTGGCCTCGAGCCGCTGGACGCTGGCACGCTGGCCGCAGTGGGGGCAGTCGGGAGCCATCGGATCTGACCGCGCAGCGCGACCGGCCCGAATCGGACCGGCGCCATCATTCGTCCGTACACGTCCGTTGGACGTTCGGCGACACTACCGGCGGTCGATAAATCCCCGGTGCAAGATCTTCGCCGTTAGGCGGACTTCTGCGTATTCTGACGTAAGGTCGTGGAACATAGGCGTTTGTCAAGCCGACGCCGGTACTCGAGGCGTCAATCGAAACCGACCGATTGCTCCAAGAGAGGACACGTGACGGCCCGTCGCCGACTGTCGAGCGCCCCTTAGTTGCACAACTGGAAACACTTGCGCCGGACTGAATCGTTTCGGAACGATATCTCGTTTTGAGACACTCCGCCTTCGCGTTGCGCGATACGGCCGGGTCGCGAAGGGATCTTCCAGTCGCTCCACCAGGAAGCCAGCGCCGCGCAGGTCGTCCCGCGCGAACGACGACGCGGGCTGATGACGGCGTTCCTGGCTCGCGCGGACGCGTCTCGTTGCCCGAGCTCCTGCCTTCCGCTTTGGACCGGGCCCGGCGCGCCTTGGTCTGGTCCCCGCGGGTGGCGCCCGCCGGGAGTTAGAAACCTCTTCCTTTCCGTTCTCGTCGCATCACACAGTGGAGGCATCATGACCGACCAGACGTGGTGGGAATCGTTCAAGGTGCAGGGCGGCGAGCTGCTCGACACGGTCGCCCGGCTGATTCGCGAAGGCAACGTCCGCCGCATCGTCATCAAGCAGGGCGACCGCGTCATTGCCGAGTTCCCGCTCACGGCGGGCGTCGTCGGCGCGGTGTTCGCGCCCGTCCTGGCCGCCGTCGGCGCGCTGGCGGCGCTGCTCACGGAGTGCCAGATCGTCGTCCAGCGCGAGGGGTCGAAGGGCGCGGCGGCGGAGGGGACGCCGCAAGAGGACGAGGAGAAGAAGGAGGACACGGCGGGCTAGGGGCGGGTATCCTTGGGGCGCGATGCCGCGCCACGCACGGGTTGCCTCCCGCACGACCATCCTCCTGCTGATTGCCGCCACGGCCGTGCTCGCCTGGATCGCGCGGCCGCCGGCCGGTCCGCGCGTCAGGCTGCTCGAGCCGCCCGGCGTCGCCTCTTACGCCCGCATCGACGGCCACGCGGCCATCCTTCCCAACGGCCGGCGCGTCACGCCGGCGGGCCGCGTGCTGTTCACCCAGTCCTACGCGTGGGGCCTCGCCGTGAGCCCCGATCGGTCCACCGCCGCTCTCGTCAACGCCGACGCCGTGGAGATCGTGCCGCTCTCGGGCGACCGGCCCGTCAGGCGCATTCCGCCGTGGGGCGAGGAGCCCGACGCGACGATCGGCGCGGGCACCTACATGGGCGTGGCCTTCACGCCCGACGGCCGCGGCCTCTACTTCGGGAGCGCCGACGAGGGCGCCATCAAGCGGATGCGCCTCGACACGGGCGCCATCGAAACGGTCGTGACCCTCGACGGCGGCGGCTACCAGGACAGCTTCGTCGGCGACTTCGCGCTCAGCGCCGACGGCCGGACGATGTACACCGTGGACCAGGCGAACTTCCGGCTGGTGACGATCGACCTGGCGGCGCGTAAGGTCGTGGGGTCGGTGCGCGTCGGCCGCCACCCGTTCGCCGTGTCCCTGTCGCCCGACGGCCGCTTCGCCTGGGTGTCGAACGTGGGGATGTTCGAGTACCCGCTCCTGCCGGGCGTGACGCCCGACAACCGCGAGACGGCGGGCCTGGCGTTCCCGCCCTACGGCGTGCCGTCGCGCGAGGCGGAGGAGGGCACCGTGGCCGAGGGCCTGGCGGTGCCGGGCCTGGGCAGCCCGAACAGTCCCGACGCGATGTCGGTGTTCAAGGTGGATCTGGCGGCCGGCGCGGTGGTGGCGCGCGTGAAGACGGGATACCTCGTGGGCGTCGAGCGCGAGCGCATCCGGACGGTCGGCGGCGCGAGCCCGGCCGCGGTCGCCGTCGGGCGGCGCGCGGTCTACGTCGCCAACGCGACGAACGACACGGTGTCGATCCTCGACGCCGCCACGGGCGCGATCACCGGCGAGATCGCCCTGGAGGTGCCGGGGCTGGAAGCGCTGCGCGGCGTCCTGCCGTTCGGCCTCGCCCTCGCGCCCGGCGACCGGCGGCTCTACGTCGCCTGCGCGGGCCTCAACGCGGTGGCCGTCGTGGACACGGCGTCGCGCCGCGTCGAGGGCTACCTGCCGGCGGGCTGGTTCGCCTCGCTCGTCGCCGTCGCCGGCGACGGGCTGGTGGTGTCGAGCGCGAAGGGCCTCGGCTCGGGCCCGAACGGCGGACGCGGCTACGTCGCGACCGAGCGCGGCCTGCACCCGGGCGACGTGATGCAAGGGACGCTGCAGGTGCTGCCGGCGCCCGACGCGGCCGCGCTGGCGCGCGGCACGCGCGAGGTCCTGGCCAACACCTACGTCGAGCGCCAGGTCGTGGACGACCCGGCCGCGCCCGTCCCGCCGCTTCCCGGGCTGCGCCGGAGCCCGATCGAGCACGTCGTCTTCGTGGTGAAGGAGAACCGCACCTTCGACCAGGTCTTCGGACAGCGCCGCGGGCTGCGGGGCGACCCGACGCTCGCCGAGCTAAGCGTGGGCGTGCGCGTCGCGGGCGGCGACGGCCTGCCGGACCTGCCGCGCGCGAACGTGTCGCCCAACCACCAGGCGCTCGCGGACCGGTTCGCCATCAGCGACAACTTCTACTGCGACTCGGACCAGTCGAACACGGGGCATCGCTGGGTGGTCGGCGTGTACCCGAACGAGTGGGTCGAGGTGAACGCGCGCTCGCGCATCGAGTCGCGTCCCTTTTCGGACGCCCCCGGCCGGCGCAACGTCGCCGGGTCGAGCGCGACGGTGCTGCCCGAGGACTACAACGAGGCCGGCGCGCTCTGGGAGCAGCTCGACCGCCACCACATCCCGTTCTTCAACTTCGGCTTCGGCACCGAGATGCCGGCGTCCATCGAGGACGCGCTCCAGCGGCAGACGGGCATCCGCATGGCGGTGGGCTACCCGCTGCCCAAGCCGCTCTTCGACCACAGCTCGCGCACCTACCCGACGTTCAACATGGCCATCCCGGACCAGTACCGCATGGACATGTTCGAGCAGACGCTGCGCGCGCGCTGGCTGAGCGGCCAGGAGGCGTTCCCGCGCCTCGTGACGCTGGTGCTGCCCAACGACCACCTGACGAAGCCGCACCCCGAGGCGGGCTACCCCTATCGCGCGTCGTACATGGCGGACAACGACCTGGCGCTGGGGCGCCTGATCGACGATCTGTCGCACACGCCGTGGTGGCAGCACATGCTCGTCGTCGTCGTGGAGGACGACCCGCAGGGCGGACAGGACCACGTCGAGGCGCACCGCTCGGTGCTGATGCTCGCCGGCCCCTACGTGAAGCGCGGCTACGTGTCGCACACCCTGGCGAGCTTCGGCTCGGTGATGCGGCTGATCTTCACGCTGCTGGATCTGCCGCCGCTCAACCAGTTCGACGGCGCCGCCAGCCTGCCGCTGGACTTCTTCACGCCGGTGCCCGACCTCGAGCCCTACACCGCCCTGATGGCCGACCCGCGTTTGTTCGACCCGAACGCCGCCTTCAAGCCGTTCGACCGGCGCTTCGACTGGCATGGCCTCGCCGCGTCGCCCGTCATGGACGACCCGGAGGAGATGAGGCGGGACTATGCCCTGATGGGGCAGACCGCGGACCGTTCGGCGCTGCTCGATCCGGCGGCGCCCGAGATGAACCGCGAGGCCCCGGCGACCTACGAGGTCCGGCTCGACACGAGCCAGGGCGAGGTGCTGATCGAGGTCCACCGCGACTGGGCGCCGCGCGGGGCGGATCGCTTCTACAACCTGGTGCGGCACGGCTTCTACGACGATGCGCGATTCTTCCGCGTGATTGCCGGGGCCTGGGCGCAGTTCGGCATTCCGGCCGATCCGACCATCGCGCAGGCGTGGCGCCAGGCGCGGATTTCCGATGACCCGGTGCGCCAGCCGAACCACCGCGGCACGATCGCCTACGCGATGGCCGGTCCGGACGACCGGACCACGCAGGTGTACATCAACCTCCGGGACAACGCCGGGCGTCTGGACTCGCAGGGGTTCGCGCCCTTCGGCCGGGTGGTCGAGGGCATGGACGCGGTGGACCGCTTCTACTCGGGCTACGGCGAGGAGTCGGGCGGCGGTATCCGGCGCGGCAAGCAGGACCCGATGTTCGAGGGCGGCAACGCCTGGCTCGCGGCGCACTTCCCGAAGCTGGACTACATTCGCACCGCTCGGATCGTCGGCTGACGGGCCGGGCCAAAGCCCGGCACTACGCGCGTAGGGCCGGCCTTCAAGCCAGCCCTATCCCCACCCCTCGCGCTTGCGCAGCTCCGTGATATGCGCCGTGTGGTGCCGGCCGTGCCACGCGTAGAGCTGCAGCAGCGTGTCCACGGTCATCGGTCCGGCTTCCGAGTGTTGCAGCGGGCACGACCAGTCGCCGGGGTCGAGCGAGGTGAGCAGCAGCACCCAGCGCCGGTGGAGCGCCTCGAGCAGCGCGAGCGACACGGCGGGCGGCGCGATGGACGCGTCGTTCAGCGCGGCCCACGCCGCCTGGTCGTAGCCGCGGACGGTCGGGTTCGGCTCGGTCAGCGCGAGACGCATCCGGACGTACGCGTTCAGGTGGCTGTCGGCGATGTGGTGCACCACCTGACGCACGGTCCAGCCGCCCGGCCGGTACGGCGTGTCGAGCCGGTCGTCGTCGAGGCCGTCCACGGCGGCGCGGAGGCGGCCGGGCGCGGCCGCGATCTCGGAGGTCCAGAGATGCCGCTTCTCGTCGGTTACGGCCCCGTCGAACGCGAAGGGACCCAGAGGATATCGGAGGTCAGGCATGGGGTCTCCGTAGCGGCGGTCAGTTCCAGAGGGCGGCCAGCGCGAGGCACACCCAGCCGGCGATGAACGCCACGCCGCCGAAGGGCGTGACGGCGCCGAGCCACGCCCGGCCGGTCAGGGCCAGGACGTACAGGCTGCCCGAGAAGAGCACGGTGCCGGCGACAAACATCCACCCGGCCCAGACCGTCAGCGCCGCGCCGGGCCAGCGCGCGGCCGCCCACGCGACGGCCAGCAGCGCGAGCGCATGGTACATCTGATAGCGCACGCCGGTCTCGTAGACGGCCAACATCTCCGGCGAGAGCCGCGTCCTGAGGCCGTGCGCGCCAAAGGCCCCGAGCGCGACCGCCAGGCCGGCCGAGACGCTGCCGGCAAACAACATCACGCGGTCGGTTCCCATCGCAGGTCACCTCTTTCAGAACGCCCATTCTATCGCGCGCGGCACGCCGGCGCCGCTGACGGAAGTGCAAGACCGATTACCGATTTGCAAGCCCGCTGGGGCGGCCATTGTCGCGGACGCCCGTCAATCCGGCCGAGTCGGACCGGCATCAAACTTGCGTCGACCGCCCGGTCGATTACCGTCCGTTGCACCTCCCTTTGCCCCGGTCGAGTCATGCGCACGCCGCACACGATCCTGGTCGTGGAAGCCGACCTGCACGTCTTGTTCAGCCTGCTCGACACCCTTCGAGACGAGGGCTTCGAGTGCACCGGCGCGGCCACCTACGAGGCGGGCCGGGGGCTGCTCTCGAGCAAGAGCTTTGACCTGCTGGTCGCCAACGCGCGCATCGGCCCGCAAAACGGGCTGAACCTCATTCGCCAGTGCCGGCTGCTGTTCCCGGGCATGGAGTCGATCGTCCTCACGTCGGTCTACGATCAGGAGGCACGCGACGAGGCCCGGCGCTATGGGGCGCCGTCGCTCGACGTGCCCGTCGACGGACGGCGGCTCGTCGCGCGCGTCACGCGGGCGCTGTCGACCCTCGTGAACCGCCGGCGCTGGGTCCGCAAGCGCGCGCAGGCCGACCCGTCGGTGCTGGTGGGCCAGAGCCCGGCGTCGCTCCTGGACGTGTGCTACGGGGGCGTGCGCTTCGAGATGTCCGAGCCGGACGGCACGCTGCCGCCCGTCGTGCCGCTGCGCGTGCCCGCGCTCGGGCAGCCGCTGCTCGTCGAGCTCGTGTGGATGGATCGCGCGCGCGAGTCGAAGACGCTCCGGTGCGGCGCCGCCGTCGTCTCGACCGACGGCCCCGTCTTCAGGGCCTGGCGCGACATGGTCGACGGACTGCCCCCGCTCGCCTCCGCCTGAGGTCCGGCTCACGGCCCACCGCTGACGAACTAACGTCCCCGGTGGACACCCTGGTCGAGCGCCCGCCCGAGCGCCGCCAGCCCGCCTTCGAGCGCCTCCGGCTTCACGCCGAACCCGACCCGGAAGTGCGCCGGCTCACCGAAGAACCGGCCGGGGACGACGGCCGTCTGCGCGTGGGCCAGGAGCCAGGCGGCCAGCGTGTCGCTCGTCTCGGCGTCGCGCAAACGGGGAAACGCGACCGTGCCGCCCTGCGGCTCCAGCCACTCGATCTCGGGCCGGCCGGCCAGCGCGGCGCGCAGGCGCTCCAGGTTCGGGCCCACGAGGCGCTGGGCCCGCTCGGCCAGCGCGTCGAGGTGCTCGAACGCCCGCACCGCGAGGCGCTCGGCGGGGAAGGCGCCCACCGCGTCCACGATGTCGCGGGCCCGCCGGATGCGCTCGGCGATCTCCGGCGTCGCCACGCACCAGCCGCACCGGAGCCCGGCCAGCCCGTAGGACTTCGTCAGGCTGCTCGACGACACGAGGCGCGGGTCGATCGTGGCGGCCGGCCGCGGCCGCGGCCCGCCGCGCGCGTCCAGGTACACCTCGTCGACGATCGCGTAGGCGTCCGCCTCGGCGGCCAGCGCCGCCAGCGCGGTGAGGTCGGCCTCGCTCGCCCGCGCCCCGGTCGGATTGTGCGGGCTCGTCAGGATGATCAGCCGCGTCTTCGGCGTCAGGGCCGCGCGCACGGCCTCGACGTCGAACGCAAAGCCGGACTCGCGGCGCCGCTCGAACCGCAGCACGCGCGCGCCGACGAGACGGGGCAGCGCCAGCAACGGGTCGTAGGCCGGCCGCTCGATCAGGACGTCGTCGCCCGGCGCGCACAGCGCGATGCACGCCAGCAGGTTCGCGCCCGACGCGCCGTTGGCCGTCGCGACCGACTGGACCCCCACGCCGTAGTGGCCGGCGATGGCCTCGAGCAGCGGCTCGTAGCCGTTCTCGTTGCGCCCGGTCAGCTCCAGCGCGTCGCGCGCCCCGGGCAGCTCATCGACCGTGCACGACGCGACGGCGCTCGCCGCCAGGTCGTAGGCGGGCGAGGGGCGGGACTTGGACCACTGCATGTACGGGGCGCGAGGGAAGGAGGTGGACATGGATGCTCTCGGTGACGGTACTGGGTACTGGGTCCTCGGGCCGGCTGAAGCCGGCCCCCACTAGTGACCGCTGTTCGAGCGCCTGAACCAATGGTAGACGGGCACGCCGGCGAGCAGGACCGCCGCGCCCACCGCCGACCGGCTCGGGTTGCTGATGACGACGCTCGCCACGACGCCGGCGGCGACGAGGACGAAGAGGCCCGGCGCCAGGGGGTAGCCCGACGCGTTGAAGGTGCCGGGCGGGCGTCCGGATACGGGCTCGCGCCGGCGGAACACGAACAGGCAGGCCACGCTCAGGCCGAAGAAGATCCAGTCGGCGAAGACCACCGAGTCCAGCAGCTGCCCGTAGGTGCCGCTGAACACCAGCGCGATGGCCCACACGGACTGGATGGCGATGGCGAGCGACGGGGTCTGGTAGCGCGGGTGCAGCCGCGCCACCGCCCGCGGGAACAGGCCGTCGGCCGCCATGGCGTAGTAGACGCGCGTCGGCGCGAGCACGGCGAGATCCAGGAAGCCGAACGTCGAGACGGCGATGGCCGCCGCGATGAACCGGTCGCCGAAGCCGCCCAGGAAGAGGCCCGCGGCGTCGGCGGCGGGCGTCATCGTCGCGGCCAGGCCGTCCGCGCCGAGCGCCCGGAGGTACGCCACGTTCACCAGCACGTACACCGCCACGACGAGGGCCGTCCCGAGCAGGAGGCTGAGCGGCAGGTTCCGCTGCGGCTCCCGGATCTCCTCGGCCACGTAGTTCAGGTTCTGCCACCCGCCGTAGGCGAACAGGATCGGGATGAGCGCCGAGCCGAACGCGATGGGGAGCGGGCCCACCACGCGGGCGGGCCCGGCCGCCGCGGGCGCCGACTCCGGCAGCAGCAGCGCCGCCACGATCAGCACGCCAATCGCCAGCACCTTGAGCACGACGAAGAGGTTCAGCAGGCGGCTGCCCGGCTTCACGCCCAGGTAGTTCACCGCCGAGACGACGACGATCGCCAGCACCGCGAGCGGCGTCGGGCCCACGCCCGCCCGGCCGACCAGACGCAGCGTGTACTCGGCGAAGGTGATCGCCACGGCCGCCATCGCGCCGGTCTCGATGGTCGTCAGGAGCGCCCACCCGTACAGGAACCCCGCCAGTGGATGGTAGGCCTCGCGCAGGTACGCGTACTGGCCGCCCACGCGCGGGCGGATGGCGCCGAGCTCCGCGTAGGCGAACGCGCCGGCCAGCGCGATCAGGCCGCCGGCCACCCACGCGGCGAGCACCTGGGTCCCGTCGGACAGCCGGCTGGCGACGATGGAGGGGTTGATGAAGATGCCCGCGCCGATGATGGCGCCGACGACGACCATGGTCGCGTCGAAGAGACCCAGCTCCCGGCGGAAGGCCACGCCGGGAGCTTATCACGGCCGGCCCTGCAGTCCGGGGCCGGTCGTCCGATACGTGAAGCGACATGATTTGGTTCTTCGAGAAGGACCGCACCCGTCTTCATTACGAGATTCGTCATCAGGTCGCCGGCACCGCGTTCGAGCTCGTCGTGACCTATCCCGACGGCCGCCAGCAGATCGAGTGCGCGCACGATCCCCGGGAGCTGGTCGCGCGCTCGGGCTCGCTGCGCTCGACGCTCGTGCGCGACGGCTGGCGCTCCGTCGGCGCGCGCTGAACGCGCGGCGGCGTCCCCGGCCGCCGTCCGGCGACGTCCCGGGTCCGCGCGAGGTGTGCCCGCGGCGCGCGGCGGGCGTATACTCGAATCACAAGGAGGACAGACCGGTGGCGCGAGGGTGGGAGAGCAAGTCCGTGGAATCACAGCAGGAGGAAGCCGGCAAGCCGCGGACGGCGGCGGACGAGGCCGGCCACGAGTCCCCCGAGATCCAGGCGAAGCGGCAGACGCTCGAGCTCGCGCGCGCCCGCGCGCAGGCCGACCTCGCGAGCGCCCGCGTGCCGGCACACCGCGAGATGCTGCGGCAGGCGCTCTCGGCGCTCGACGAGCAGCTCGCCAACCTCTGAACGCCGGACGTCACGCGTCAGACGTCGGACGACCCGCGTCGGGACCCGGACGACACGCGTCGGAGCCCGAGCGATCCGTCATCGAATCAGGTAGTAGGTGTCCCTCCGCCCGTCGATCCAGCTCCATCCCTGCGCGAACAGTCCCGCGTCCTCCTCCAGCATGAAGCGCACGTCCTGGCCGTCCCACTCGGGGACCGCGCGGCGGGCGTTCAGCTCGATCGAGTGCCACGTGTTCGCGTGGAAGGCGTAGTCGCCGCGCACGGGCACGCCCTGCTGGTAGTCGGTCATGCCGATCATCGGTCCGGCCGCGTGGCCGTGGAAGCCGACGGGGTGGCAGTAGATCTGGGGCGTGATCCCCTCGGCCTTCGCCTCGGCGAGGGCCGCCGCCAGCGCCTGGTTGCCGGTCGCGCCGGCGGTGGCGTGCCGCATGGTGATGTCCTGCAGGCGGTTCGCGTCGGCCAGGCCCGCCACGAGCCCCGCCGGCACGCCGGTTTCGCCCGGGCGCGGCACGTAGGCCATGTGCTGCGTGTCGGTCGCGAAGCCGAGATAGACGATCCCGAAGTCGCAGTGCAGCACGTCGCCCGGCTGGATGACGTGCCCCCTGGCCGGCGTCTCCTTCGGCAGGCCGCCCTTGCGCTGGATGTCCACCGAGGGCTGGAACCACGTGCCGAGGCCGAGCTCGGCCACCCGCTGGCGCATCCACCACGCCACGTCCTCGTCGGTCGTGACGCCCGGCGTGATCACCTTCGTCGAGAACGCCTCGGCGATGATCCGGTGCGCGATCCGCATGGCGCCACGGTAGGCCTCGGTCTCCTCGGGCAGCTTCACTTCCAGCCAGCCCACGGCGAGCCCCTCGGCCGACTTCGTCCGCGCCGCGTAGCGCGGGCCGAGCGCCTCGACGAGGTGCGTCTTCTCGGTCGCCGTCAGGCCGTCGCCGAAGGCCCAGGCGTCGGACGTGTCGATGCCGATCACCTTCGGGTCGCGCGCCTCCACCAGCGCCCGCAGCCCCTCCCACTGCGCGTTGTCCGCGGTCGGGACGACGGTGAACAGGCCGTCGTAGTCGAACCGTCCGACCGACAGGCGCTCGACGCCCTTGCCGGGCCCGAGGTCGTGGAACACGAGGATGGTGCGGCGGCGGGACGCGAACGTCGTCGGCGCCACCAGAGACGCGAAGACCGGGTCGTCGTTGTACTCGCGCGACACGACGATCCACATGTCGATGCCCTCGCGGCGCATCAGGCCCGGCAGGAGCGTGTCGAAGCGCGCCTGCTTCCAGCCGCGCACGAGCGTCTCCTGCTCGCGCAGCGTCAGGATGCGATCGGCCGGGGCGCTCGCCGGCGGGGCCGCCGGCGCGGACGCCGACGGCAAGAGGGTCAGGACGAGGCACGAAGCGATGAAGGCGGTGCGCATGTGTCAGGACCTCGCGGGAAGGGCGGAAACGGTCGGCCGGCGCACTATAGCACGGCAGGGCCGGAGGCCGGAGGCCGGGGGCTTACAATGGAAGCAGCCATGACGAGACGGGCGACGGTCGCGCGGGCGGGGCGCTGGCTCGGTCTGCTGCTGCTCGCGGGCGCCGCGGCCTGCGGCGGCGGCAACGGCGGCGTCAGGGAGACCCGGGCGCCGGCGGCCCAGCCGGGCGGGCCGCTGGGCGGCGCCGCGCCGGCGCGGCCGACGATCGTGGTGCTCGGCGACAGCCTCACCGCGGGCCTCGGGCTGATGCAGGCCCAGGCGTACCCGGAGCTGATCCAGGCGCGACTCGACCAGCTGGGCTACGACCTGACGGTCGTCAACGCGGGGGTCTCGGGCGACACGACCGCGGGCGGCCTCCGGCGGCTCGACTGGGTCCTCGACGATCAGGTGCGCATCCTGGTCGTCGCGCTCGGCGGCAACGACGCGCTGCGCGGCCTCTCGGTCGACGACATGCAGCGGAACCTGGGCCAGATCATCGAGCGGGCGCAGGCGCGCGGCATCGAGGTGCTGCTGGCCGGCATGGAGGCCCCGCCGAACTTCGGCCAGGACTACACCGCGCGGTTCCGCGCGGTCTTTCCGGCGCTGGCGCGCCGGTACAAGGTCACGCTGCTGCCGTTCCTGCTGGCCGGCGTGGCCGGGCATCCCGACCTGAACCAGGCCGACGGCATCCACCCGAACGCCCGAGGGGCCGAGATCGTGGCCGAGACGGTGTGGCGGGCGCTGCAGCCGATGGTCGACCACGTCACGCAATCATGATCCAGCTCGAAGGCGTCTCGAAGACGGTCCAGAGCGGCACGCGCGCGCTCACCATCCTGCATCCCATCGACCTGGAGGTGCCCGACGGCCAGTGCCTGGCGATCGTCGGGCCGTCGGGAAGCGGCAAGTCGACGCTGCTCGGGCTCATCGCCGGGCTCGACGCGCCGACCTCCGGCCGCATCATCGTGGACGGCGTGGACATCACGGCCCTTGACGAGGACGCGCTGGCGACGCTGCGGGGCCGCCGCATCGGCTTCGTGTTCCAGTTCTTCCACCTGATCCCCTCGCTGACCGCGCTCGAGAACGTGATGGTGCCGCTCGAGATCGCGGGGGCGGCGGACGCCGCGGCGCGGGCGCGCGCGCTCGTCGCCGACGTCGGGCTGAGCGACCGGATCGATCACTATCCGGCGCAGCTCTCGGGCGGCGAGCAGCAGCGGGTCGCCATCGCCCGCGCGCTCGCCAACGATCCGGCGCTCGTCCTCGCCGACGAGCCGACCGGCAACCTGGATTCGGCCACGGGCCGCCACATCATCGAGATCCTGCTCGACGTCAACCGGCGCCGCCGGACGACGCTCGTGCTCGTGACGCACGATTCGGAGCTCGCCCGCCAGGCCGACGTCGTGGTGCGCCTGCGGGACGGCCGGATCGAGGACGGGCCGCGGTGAGGTTCGTCCTGTGCATGGCGCTGCGCGAGACGCGCGCGGCGTGGACGCCGGCTCGTCTTCTTCTTCGTCTGCGTCGCGGTGGGCGTCGGCGCCATCATCGCGATCCGCTCGGTCGTCGGCACGGCGCGCGTCGCGCTCACGGGCGAGGCGCGCGCGCTGCTCGCCGCGGACGTTTCCCTGCAGACCACCCGGCCGTGGGCCGATGCCGCGCGGGCGGCGATCGACCGTCGCCTGGCAGGGGCGGACGTGACCGGCCGCACCGAGACGATCGACACCGCCACGCTGGCCCGGCCGGCCGACGGCCGCGAGGTGGCGCGCATGGTCGAGCTGCGGGGCGTTCAGGCGGGCTACCCGTTCTACGGCGCGATCACCCTGCAGGACGGCCGGCCCTACACGCACGCCCTCGTGGCCGGCGGCGGCGCGCTCGTGCGCCCGGAGCTGCTGCCCGAGCTGGGCGTCAGGGTGGGCGACCGTCTCGTGCTCGGCCGCCGCACCTTCACGATCCGCGGGGTCATCTCCGGCGAGCCGGGCGGGCAGGTGAGCGGGTTCAGCCTCGGCCCGCGCGTCCTCCTGGACTACGGCGACCTCCTCGACACCGGCCTGCTGACGTTCGGCAGCCGGGCGACCTACCGGCTGCTGCTGCGCGTCCCCGAGCGCGGGATCGCCCCGCTGGTCGCCGCGCTCAAAGCCGATCTGCGCGGCGATCTCGTGACGGTGCGGTCGTACCGCACGACCGGCGACCGCATCGGCGACGACCTCCAGCGGGCCGAGGACTACCTGAGCCTGGTCGGCTTCGTGATGGTCGTGCTGGGCGGGATTGGCGTGTGGAGCGTGACGCGCGTCTTCATGCGCCAGAAGATGCGGACCATCGCCGTGCTCAAGTGCCTGGGCTGCACGACGCGGCAGGTCATCGCGACCTATCTCGCGCAGATCCTCGCGCTCGGCCTGGCCGGCAGCGCGCTCGGCGCAGGCCTCGCCTGGGTGGCCGTGCGGTCGATTCCCGCGTCGCTGACCGCCGCCCTCGGCGCCGGTCCGGTCGGCGTCACGCCGGCCGCGCTCCTCCAGGGGCTGGGGGTGGGCCTGCTCGTGTCCGTGCTGTTCGCCGCCGTGCCGCTGCTCGAGGCGCGGCACGTGCGGCCGCTGCTGCTGCTCCGGCAGGAGGTCGAGCGCGGCGGCGCGCCGGCGGGCGGGCGCCGGGCCCCCGCCTTCGCCAGGGCTACGGCGGGCAGGGGGATTGGCGGAGTGGACGGGCTCGACGCGCTGGCGCTCGCGCTGGTCGCGGCCGGCCTCGTGGCCACGGCCGCCTGGCAGGCGGGCTCGCTGAAGGTGGGGCTCTTCGTGAGCGGCGGCTTCGCCGTCATGGTCTCGGTGCTGTATGCCATGGGCGCCGGCCTGGTGCGGCTCGTCGCGCCGCTGACGGCCCGGTCGTCGTTCCCGCTGCGCTACGCCGCCCGGGGCCTCAGGCGCCCCGGAAACCAGACGCGTGTCATCCTGATGGCGGTCGGCCTCGGCAGCTTCTTCGTGCTCGGCGCGCGCGGGCTCCAGGACAACCTGCTCGCCGAGATCTCGGTGCAGCTGCGCAGCGGCGCGCCGGACCTGTTCCTGATCGACGTCCAGCCCGACCAGGTCGAGGGCGTGCGCGCGCTCCTCGCGAAGAGCCCGGCGGTGGAGAACGCGCCGGCGTTCCTTCCCGTGCTGCGGGCGCGCGTCACCGGCGTGCAGGGCCGCACGCAGACTCTGGAGGGCGTGGAGGCGGTGCGCGGCCGCGGATCGCTCGGCCGCGAATTCGTCGTGACGTGGCGCGAGCGCCTGGCGCCCAACGAGCGCCTGATCGACGGGTCATGGTGGGGCGCGGCCCCGCCGCCCGCGCCGGGCGTCGGCGAGGTGTCGATCGAGCAGGGCCTCCGGGCGCGCGCCGGCATCCAGGTCGGCGACCTGCTGCGCTTCGACATCGCCGGCCGGCCCGTGGAGGCGCGGGTCACGAGCATCCGGGATGTGGACTGGGGGGACTCGACGAACGGCGGCTTCATGTTCGTCTTCCGGCCGGGGCTGCTCGATCGGGCGCCGCACACCTTCATCGCGCCCCTGGAGGTCTCGCCGGATCCCGCCGCCCGCGCCCGGCTCCAGCACGACCTCGTCGTGGGCTTCCCGAACGTGTCGGCCATCGACGTCCGCGAGATCCTCGCGCGCGTGCGATCGGTCGTGGACGCCGTGACGCTGGCCGTCTCCATCGTCGGCACGATCGCGCTGGCGAGCGGCCTGCTCATCCTGGTGGGCGCGGTGGCGATGACGAAGTTCCAGCGCGTGTACGAGGCCGCCATCCTGCGCACGCTGGGCGCGCGGACGCGGACGATCGCGGCGATGCTGGCGCTCGAGTACTCGCTGCTGGGCCTGACGGCCGGTCTGGTGGGCGGGGCGGGCGCGCTGGGCCTCGGGTGGGCCGTCGCGCGACACCTGCTCGACATCGCGTGGCGCCCGGCCGCGGGCCTCACGGCCGGCGGCGCGCTGGCCTGCGGCGTGCTGGTGGGCGCGGTCGGCGTCCTGGCGAGCCTCGACGTGCTGCGGCGCAAGCCGCTCGCCGCCCTGCGCGCCGAGTAGGAGTTAGAATGACGCCCGGCCGCGAACCTTCGAACGGGAGACGACGAATCCAATGGTGACTCACGAAATCGTCGGCGACGACATGCAGGCGGTGGTGCTGACGCTGGGGAACGGCGACGTGGTGCGCGCCGAGGCCGGCGCGATGATGTACATGACCGAAGGTATCGAGATGGACGCCAAGATGAGCGGCGGCCTCCTCGGCGGGCTCAAGCGCAAGCTGCTGGCGGGGGAGAGCTTCTTCCTGGCCTTCTTTTCGTGCCACGCGCCCAAGGGCCGCGTCGCGTTCGCCGGGCCCTACCCGGGCAAGATCATCGCCGTGGATCTGAAGGGGCAGGAGCTGCTCTGCCAGAAGGACGCCTTCCTGTGCGCGATCGGCGACATCGACATCGACATCGCCTTCACCAAGCGCCTCGGCGCGGGCTTCTTCGGCGGCGAGGGGTTCATCCTGGAGAAGCTGCACGGCACCGGCCTGGCCTTCGCGCACGCCGGCGGGACGATCGTGCCCATCGAGCTGGCGGCCGGCGAGAAGCTCAAGGTGGACACCGGCTGCCTGGTGGCCTTCGAGCCCACGGTCGGCTACGACATCGAGCGGGTCGGCGGCATCAAGACCAGCCTGTTCGGCGGCGAGGGGCTGTTCCTGGCGGCCATGACCGGTCCGGGCCGGGTCTGGCTGCAGACGCTGCCGTTCTCGCGCCTCGCCGATCGGATCCACGGCGCCTACAAGTCCGACCGGGGCGAGACGAAGCGCGACCTCGGTGGCGCGCTGGGCGCCCTGGGCAACCTCATCGGCGGCGATTGACCCCTTTCGAGAGCGCCGGGTCGGGCATGCTACAATGTTGGGCTGGCGGCGCCGCAGACGGCGGAAGGGGAGAGACTGCTCTATGGATGTTACGGTCTATAAGGACGCGCTCCTTCGGAAGCGGGGCGAGATTCTCGCGACGGGGGGCGGGGTCAAACCGATCCAGACGTCGATGGACAACAACAGCCGGCAGGGCGATCTGGCGGACCAGGCGAGCGGCAACAACGAGGTCCACATTCAGCTGAAGCTGAAGCAGACCGACGCCAAGATCCTCCAGGCCATCGAGGAGGCCCTCTACCGGATGGAGCAGGGCACCTACGGCGCCTGCCGCGACTGCGGCGAGGAGATCGCCGCCGCGCGGCTGAACGCCATCCCGTGGACGCGGGTGTGCATCACGTGCAAGGAGAAGCAGAACGCGTGAGACCCGACGAGCTGCGTTCCCTGCTCGAGTCGTTCTACCAGGACAAGGCCGCCCTCCGGGCGCGGCACGTGGCCGCGGCCCGCCTGGTCGGCGACTACAACGTCAACAACACCTACCAGTACGTCATCGCGCGCGAGGACACGCACCTCAGCTGGCTCCGCGCCGCTGTGACCGACCTCGGCGGCACGCCCGCCGAAGCGTCGCCAGCCGACGTGCGGCCGCAGGGCCGCGGCGACGCGGCGCACAAGGCGCTGTTCCGCGAGGACGTGGAGCTGGCGACCGCCTTCGTCGATCGCTGGAAGGACCGGATCCCGGCCATCACCAACGCCCGGCACCGCAAGATGTGCCAGGTCGTGCTCGGCGAGACCATGGAGCACCGGCGCTTCTTCCAGCAGGCGCTCGACGGCCGCGACGACCTCCTCGGCCGGCGGACGGGTGGGCTCTCCACCGGCGGCGGAGTGCTGTCCGAGCGGTGGGTGGAGTAGAGGTCCCCGTCGCGATCGCGCTCGGGAGCAACCTGGGCGACCGAGAGGCGCACCTCGCCTCCGCGTGCCGGCGGCTGGCCGACCTGCTGGCCGGCTTCACCTGTTCGACCCTCATCGAAACCGAACCCGTCGGCGTCGGGCCGCAGCCCCGTTTTCTCAACGGCGCCGCGGTCGGCCGCACGCGTCTCGAGCCGCGCGAGCTGCTCGACGCGCTGCTCGACCTCGAGCGCGCCGAGGGCCGCGAGCGCCCGGCGCCCGGCGCGCCGCGGACGCTCGACCTGGACCTGATCCTCTACGGCGGGATGACGATCGACGAGGCGGGCCTGACCGTGCCGCACCCCCGGTTCCGGGAGCGCCGCTTCGTGCTCGCGCCGCTCACCGAGGTGGCGCCCGCGTGGCGCGACCCCGTCACGGGCCTGACCGTCGCCGAGCTGCTCGTCCGGCTGCCCTGAGGCCGGAGGCCTGAGGCCTGAGGCCGGAGGCCAGGGGGCGGCGCCTTTCGACCTACCGGCCTCCGGCCTCCAATTCCCGACCTCCGGTCTCCGGCCTCCAGTGATCTACTGCTTGTCGTACACCATCTTGGACGTGCGCTCGCCGCGGGGCGTCGTCCGGGTGGTGGTGATGACCAGGCTGCCGCCGTCCATCGACCACACTTGCTTGCTGGTGATGGTCATCGCGCCGTTGGGGCCCTCGAAGGACGAGGTGCTGTCGATGAGGATGGTCGAGCCGTCGACCTTGGCCTTCGACTTGGTCTCGCCGCGCATGCCGGCGTTGGTGGACTCGCTGCCGTCGAGCTTGTAGACGGACGTGTTCCGGCCGCGGGTGACCGAGAGCTCGGCGGCGGTCTGCGTGACGACCAGCTCGCCCATCATGCCGCCGCCCATGCCGCGGCCGCCGCCCCCGCCCATTTCGCTCTTCTCCGCGTTGAGCTTCCAGGTGCCGGCGAAATTCGGCGCCTGGGCCAGCAGCCCGGCCGACAGTGCGAACGTCAGGACCGCCAGGGTTGTGACCGCACGCTTCATGGTCTTGCTCCTTTGTTGCCGGGGATGCTCCCCCGGTCTCCGTACGCCGAACGCCGGGCCGCGGCACGCGGCCCGGCAAGAACGATCCACGGGGACCTGTCGTTGCCTATTCGTACCGGAGGGCTTCGATCGGGTCGAGCTGCGCCGCCTTCCGCGCGGGGTAGAACCCGAAGAAGATGCCCGTCGTCGCCGCGAAACCGAACGCCAGGGCGATGGCCTGGGGCGAGACGACCGACGGCCACTCGAGGAAGCGCCGCACGCCCTCGGACACGCCGTAGCCGACGCCGATGCCGACCAGGCCGCCGAAAAGGCTGAGGACGCACGGCTTCGACGAGGAACTGCATGAGCACGTCGCGGCCGCGGGCGCCGATGGCCATGCGCAGGCCGATCTCGCGGGTGCGCTCGGTGACCGACACCAGCATGATGTTCATGATGCCGATGCCGCCGACGAGCAGCGACACGCCGGCGATGCGCGGCGAGCAGCGCGGTCATCGTGCGGGTGGACTCGGTGCGGACGCTCGCCATCTCCTCGAGCGTGCGGACCATGAAGTCGTCCGGCTCGCCGGGGATGAGCTTGTGCTGGACGCGCAGCTCGGCGGTGATCGCGCTCCATCACGGCGGGCGATGGCGTCGGCGTTGAGCGGCCGAGACGGTGATGTTGCTGATGTAGGTGATGCCCCGCAGCTTCTTCTGGACGGTGGTGTAGGGCATGAACATCGTGTCGTCCTGGTCCTGGCCCATAGGACGACTGGCCCTTGTCCGGCCATCACGCCGATCACGCGTGAACGGGATGTTGCTGATGCGGACGATCTGCCCGGTCGGGTCCACGTTCGCGCCCGAAGAGCGTATCGCGCACGACCGAGCCGAGCACGACAGACCTTGGCGGCGCTCGTCGACGTCCTGCGGCGTGAAGAAGGCGCCGAACTTGGTGGGCCACGAGCGGATGATCGGCAGGGTCGACGTCGGTGCCCTCAGCGCGGGTCGACCAGTTCTGGTTGCCGGCGACGATCTGGACGCGCGTCGAGACGCCGGCGGCCGCGTACTGCACGCCGGGGATCTGGCTCACGGCCCGGGCGTCGGCCTCGGTGAGGCGCGTCGTCGCGCCCTGGCCCATGCGCACGCCGCCCTGCGTGAAGTTGCCGGCGTTGATCATGATCATGTTGGTGCCGGCCGACTTGATCTGCTCCTCGATGGAGGACTGGGCGCCGGTGCCGAGGGCCACCATCGTGATGACGGCGCCGACGCCGATGATCATGCCGAGCATGGTGAGCGCGGTCCGCATCTTGTTCCGGTTGAGCGCCTTCACGCGATCCGGAGCGTCATGAACAGGGACATGGCGATCCTCGCTACTGCTGGGGCTGGTCCGCCTCGGCCGAACCCGCCTCGGTGAGGTCCTCATCGACGGACGGCAGCGCCGCCAGCTCGTCGGCCGCGCTGCGCCGCCGGTGCGATCTGCTGGTCCGAGACGACCCGGCCGTCCCGGAACGCCACGATGCGCTTGGCGTACTCCGCGATGTCGTGCTCGTGCGTGATGAGCAGGATCGTGATGCCCCGCTCGTCGGTTCAGCCGCTGGAAGATGTCCATCACCTCGATGCTCGTGCGCGTGTCGAGGTTGCCCGTCGGCTCGTCGGCCAGGAGCATCGCCGGGTTCGTTGATGAGCGCACGCGCGATGGCGACGCGCTGCTGCTGCCCGCCCGACAGCTGGTTGGGGATAGTGGTGCGAGCGCTCCTCGAGCCCGACCGCCTTCAGCACCTCCATCGCGCGGTGGTGCCGCGTCGGAGGTCTTCAGCGTGCTGGCCCCGTTGTAGAGCAGCGGCAGCTCCACGTTGTCGAGCGCCGAGGTGCGCGGCAGCAGGTTGAAGCCCTGGAACACGAAGCCGATCTTCCGGTTGCGGATGCGCGCGAGCTCGTCCTGCGACAGCTTCGACACGTCCTGGCCGTCGAGCTCGTAGACCCCGCTCGTCGGGCCGGTCGAGGCAGCCCAGGATGTGCATCAACGTGGACTTGCCCGAGCCGGACGGGCCCGTGACCGCCACGAACTCGCCGGGCTCGACGTCGAGCGACACGCCCCGCAAGGCGCGCACGTCGACCTCGCCCACGTGATACGTCTTCGTCAGGTCCCGAACCGAAATCACTGCCATGGCAGTCCCATCGGGGGCCCAGGTCCCGGACCCGTGCCCATGCCGCCCAGGTCGCAGACCCGGGCACCTCCTACACGGCTACCGCCGGAAGCCCCGGCGCTGCGGCATCAGCGGGTTGCCCGTGGCGCCGCCGCCGCACCGGGCGCTGGCGCTCGACGTCGAGCAGGATGCCGGTGACGACCTCCATGCTCGGGCTTCAGCTCGTTGCTGATGAGCTCGGTGTTGGTGCCGTCGGAGATGCCCAGGCGCACGCGCACCGGCTTCAGCTGGTTGCCGGCCCAGAGCCACACGCGGCCCGGGGTCTCCCGGCGCGGCAGCGGCGCGAACAGCGCGTCGATCGTCGACGCGCCGGCGCGGTTGATGGGCGCGTCGGCCGACGGCCTGGCGTCGCGCGCCGGAACGGTCGATGCGCCCTGGCCGCTCGCGCATCCGCTCGAAGAACTGCTGGCGCTCCTCGGCCGACATGCCCTGCACCGCGCGCCGCGCATCTGCTCGACGCTGGGCCGCGGTCCATCTGGGCGCCGCCGGCCAGCCGCTCCGGCGCCGGGTTGCCCGGCCGGCGCGCGGTCGGCGCCGGCGGCGCCCGACGGGCCGCGCTGCAGCTCGGGCGGCACCGGCAGGTTCAGCGCAGGAACATGTCGGCC
The DNA here is from genome assembly GCA_963812185.1 of uncultured Acidobacteriota bacterium. Lineage (GTDB taxonomy): Bacteria > Acidobacteriota > Vicinamibacteria > Vicinamibacterales > JAHECP01 > JAHECP01. The sequence goes on along the minus strand of CAWEUE010000003.1, from coordinate 847,614 downwards.
GTCGGCCGGAAGCGCAGCGCCGAGGCCGGCACGCGCAGCACGTTGTCGGCGCGCGCGATCTCGACCGTGACGTTCGCCGTCATGCCGGGCTTCAGCTTGAGCTGCGGGTTCGGCACGTCGATGACCGTGTTGTAGGTCACCACGTTCTGCACGACGACCGGCTGAGCCGGATCTGCGACACCGCGCCCGATGAACTCCTCGGTGGGGTAGGCGTCGACCCGGAACTTCACGAGCTGGCCCGGCCGGATCCGGCCCACGTCGGCCTCGTCGATGCTGGCGATGACCTGCATCTTGGACAGATCGGCGGCCAGGACGTAGAGGGTTGGCGCCTGCATGCTGGCGGCCACCGTCTGGCCCACGTCCACGTTGCGCGAGATCACGATGCCGTCGATCGGCGCCGTGATGACCGTATGTTCCAGGTTGACCTTGGCCTGGTTCAGGCTCGCGCGCGCCTGGGTCACCTGCGCCTGCTGCGATTGCAGCTGCGCCTGGGCCGACCGCGCGGCGACCTGCGCCGTCTCGAGGTCGCTCTGCGAGATCAGGTTGCGCTTCCGCAGGTCCTCGGCCCGCGCCAGCTTGACCTTCGCGTCGTCGAGCGACACGTTCAGGCGCTCGAGGTCCGCCTCGGAACGGATGAGGTTGGCCTGCTGCTGGTCGATCTGCGTCTGGAAGAGCGACGGATCGAGCCTCGCGATGACCTGCCCCTTGTGGACGATCGAGTTGAAGTCGGCGTAGAGCTCGGCCACCGTGCCCGACACCTGGGAGCCGACCTGCACGGTCGTCACCGCCTGGAGCGTGCCCGTCGCGCCGACCGTGTCGACGACGCTGCCCTTCGTGATCTTGCCCGTGACGATGTCCGGCGCCGGCCCGTTCCGCTTCAGGTTGTAGTACGCCCCGAGGCTGATGCCGACGACGACGACGGCAATGACGCTGAAGATGAGCTTTTTCATGAGCGCCTCGCGGCCATCCGCGGCCGCCACGGCCCGAGGGGGCGCCTGCTCCCCTCCGGGGCGTCCTTCCTACCCATTGGACTCCGGGGTGGGATGCTGCATTCCCTTCCGCAGTCCCGCCCAGCCCTCCTCGAACACGGTATAGACCGCCGGCACGAACACGAGGGTCACCAGGGTCGACGTCAGCAGGCCGCCGATGACCACCCGGGCCAGCGGGGCCTGCAGCTCGGCGCCCTCGCCGATGCCGAGCGACATGGGCAGCAGGCCCAGCACGGTGGTCAGCGTCGTCATCAGGATCGGGCGGAGCCGGGTGCGCCCGGCCAGCTCCACGGCCTCGCGCAGCGGCTTGCCGTCGCGGCGGCGCAGGATGTTCGTGTAGTCCACGAGCAGGATGGCGTTGCTGACGACGATGCCGCCGAGCATGATGACGCCGATGTAGGCCTGCAGGCTGAAGTTGGTCCCGGTCAGCAGGAGGCTCGCGACCACGCCGATGGCGGCGAGCGGGATCGAGAACATGATGATGAACGGGTCGCGCAGCGACTCGTACTGGGACGCCATGACGGCGTAGACGAGCAGCACGGCCAGGATCAGCACCATCTGGAGCTGGCCGAACGACCGGGCCTGCTCCTCGACCTCGGCGCCGAAGCCCACCGAGAAGTCCTTGGGCACGTTCAGCGTGGACAGCCGGTCCTCGACGTTCTTGACGGCCTGGCTGAGCGAGGTCTCGATCTCGGCGTTGACCTGCGTGATCCGCTCCTGGTTCTTGCGGTCGATCTGCATCGGGCCGACCGACGACTTCACGTCCACCAGGTTCTTGGCCTGGACGACCTGGCCGCCGGGCGTGCTCACGAGCAGCTCGTTCACGTCGTTGATGCGCTGGCGGTCCTGCTCGCGCAGGCGCACGATGATCGGGTACTCCTGGCCGCGCTCGCGGTACATGGCGGCCTGCGTGCCGGCGATGTTGGTCTTGAGCGTGCTGGCCACGCCGGTCACCGTCAGGCCGAGCATGGCGGCCTTCTGGCGGTCGACGTGCACGGCCAGCTCGGGGCGCCCGGCGTCGTGGCCGATGCGCACGTCGGCGATGCCCGGCGTGTTCTCCATCAGGGTCTTGGCGGCGTCGCTGAGGTTGCGCGAGTCGGTCAGGTCGTGCCCGCGGATCTCGAGCGAGAGGCGGCTGTCGCCGCCGCCCAGCATCCGGCTCAGCTGGAAGTTGCCGCCCGAGGCGCGGGCCGAGATGAGCACGCCCGCCTGGCCCGCGAGCTCGCGGCGCAGCGCCGCGGCGATCTCGTCGCTCGTGCGCGTGCGCTGGGTCCTCGGCACCAGGGTGATCGTCGTCTGGCCGCGGTAGGTGCCGCCGCGGCCGAAGCCGCCGCCGCCGGAGATCTGCGAGATGACCGTCTCGGCCTCGGGGACGAGATCCCGGATCCGGCCCTCCATGCCGAGCAGCACGTCGCGCGTGCGCTCGAAGCGCGTGCCGACCGGCAGCTCGGCGGTCACCGAGACCTGGCCCTCGTCGGTCTGCGGCAGCAGCTCGACGCCAATGAGCGGGGAGAGCAGCAGGGCGACCGCCAGGGTCGCGGCGCCGCCGAGGAGCACGGTCGGCCGGTGCTCGAGGGCCAGGTGGAGCAGGCGGCGATAGCCGTTGTCGACCCGCTCGAGAAATCGCTCGCTCGTCGTGAACAGGCGGCCGGCGAGCCCGCGGCGCTTCGCGGCCGGCGGGGGCAGGCGCAGCAGCTTCGAGCAGAGCACCGGGACGAGCGTGACGGCGACGAAGAGCGACATGGCCAGCGCGAAGATGACGACGATCGAGAGCTGGCCGAAGAGCACGCTCGAGACGCCGCTCAGGAAGAGCAGCGGGATGAACACGGCGATGTGCGTGAGCGTGGAGGCGACGATGGCCGTCCAGACCTCCTCGCTCCCCTCGGCCGCGGCCGTCTTCCGGTCCTTGCCCATCTCCAGGTGGCGGAAGGTGTTCTCGAGCACGACGATCGAGGCGTCGACGATCATGCCGACGCCGAGCGCCAGGCCGCCGAAGGTCATGGTGTTGAGCGTGAAGCCGCCGAAGTAGAGCAGCGCGAAGGTGCCGATGATCGAGATCGGGATGGCCGTCGTGATGATGACCGTCGATCGCACGTTGCGCAGGAAGAGGAAGATGACGAGGATGACGAGCACGGCGCCGAAGATGACCGCCTCGCGCACCGCGCCGATCGACTGCTCGATGAAGCGCGACGTGTCGTTGAGCACCGTCAGGCGCACGCCCGACACCTCGCGGTTGATGCGGTCGGCCTCCGCCTTGACGCGGGTGGCCACCGCGACCGTGTTCTCCCCCGACTGCTTGGTGACGTTCATGCGGACACCGGGCTTGCCGTTGATCCGCACGAGCGACCGGACGTCCTCGGTCCCGTCGTAGACGTCCGCGATGTCCTTCAGGTAGACGGGCACCCCGTTCTTGGTCAGGATCACCAGGTTCTTGATCTCGTCGAGGCTCGCGTACTGGCCCTGGCTGCGCAGCAGGTAGGTCATGTCCCCGTCGTCGATCTCGCCGATGGGGATGTTCTGGTTCTCGGTGGCCAGCACGCTGGTGATGCGGTCGACCGAGAGGTCGAGCGCCGTGATCTTCTCCTTCGAGAGGTCCACGCGGATCTGCCGCCGCAGGCCGCCGCTCACGTCCACGGCCGCCACGCCCGCCACGCGCTCGATGCGCGGCGACAGCTCGTTCTGGGCCAGCTCCCGGAGCGTCACCGGGTCGTAGTCGCCCTCGACCCCCAGCCAGATGATGGGCATCGTGTTGGAGTCGAACTTGTAGATGACCGGCGCGTCGGCGTCCTCGGGCAGCCGGCCGCGGACGCGATCGATGCGCGTCCGCACGTCGTCGGCGGCCGCGTTGAGGTTGGTGCCCCACGCGAAGTTCAGCCGGACGGTGCTCGACCCTTCCGACGAGGTGGAGTTGATCTTCTCGAGGCCGGCGACGGCGCTGACGGCCTGCTCCAGCGGCCGCGTGACGGACTCCTCCATCTCCAGCGGGCCGACCCCCGTGTAGGTCACGCGGATCGTGAGGCTGGGGTAGGAGACGTCCGGCATGAGGTCGACCGGCAGCTTCAGCAGGGAGATCGTGCCGAGCAGCACGATCACGCCGCTGATCATGAACATCGTGACGGGACGATTGATGGCGGTGCGGGGGACACTCATCGATCTCTCACCTTCTCCACTTCAGCGTGGGGCGTCGCCCCACACCCCGACTCGGTCGCTTATGGGGGCCCAACGCCCCACGCCGCTCCCTCCGCGGGCCGCGCCGTGCGCGGCCCGACCTGCGGCCCGTCAGCGGCCCTGCGCCGTGGACGGCGCGGGCGGGGCGCCCTGCGGCGCGTTCTGGCCGGGCCCGCGGCCGGGGCCCCCGCCGCCCGGGCCGCTGCGGCGCGCGCCGGCCGGCCGGCCCGCCGGCGCGGTGGTCCCTTCGGCGGCGAGCACGAACTTGTCGCCGTCGCGGAGCGCGGCGGCGCCGGTGGCGATCACCGTCGCGGTCTCGTCGACGCCCTCGAGGATCTCGATGCGGAGGTCGTCCTCGAGGCCGGTGCGCACCGGGACGAAGTGGGCGACGCCCTTCTCGGGCAGGAACACGCCGCGCTGGCCGTCACGGTCCACCACGGCGTCCTTCGGCAGGGTCAGCGCGTTGGTGCGCTCGGCCACCTGCAGCCGCACCCGCGCGTACATCCCCGGCTTCAGCCGGAAGCCGGGGTTGGGCACCTCGATCTCCATCTCGGCCGTCCGCGTGGCGGGGTCGAAGACCGGCGCCACCCGGCTGACGTGCCCGCTGAACGACTCGCCGGGGTAGGCGTCGACCTCGACGGTCGCCCGCACGCCCGGCGTGACGAGCTTGATGTCCTTCTCGACCAGGTTGGCCACCAGCCGCACGTAGCCGATGTCCACGAGCGACACCACCGGCGCGTTCTGCGACGCGTAGGCGCCCGGATCCAGGAAGCGCTTGCCGACGAAGCCGTCGACCGGCGAGCGGATCTCGGTGTTGGCGAGCGTGATCCGCAGCTCGTCGAGGCGGGCCCTCGCCTGCGAGTACTGCGCGCCCGCGAGGTCGACCTGGGCCGCCGCCGCCTGGTAGCGGGCATCCGCGTCGTCGAGGCCCTGCTTGGCCATCAGCTGCCGCTCGAAGAGGCTCTGCGAGCGCTCGAGGTTGACCTGCGCGAACTTCAGGTCGGCTTCGCGCTGGCGCACCGTGGCGCCGGCCACCGCGTACGAGGCCTCGGCCTGCTTGACCTGCTGGGCGACCTCGCGGTCGTCGACCTTGGCGATCACCTGCCCCTTGCGCACCGGGTCGGAGAGGCGCACGGCGATCGAGTCGAGCCGGCCGTTCACCTTCGGCACGACCTGCACCGTCGCGGCGCCGATCAGGTTGCCCACCACGGTGACGTACTCCGAGAGCGAGGCCCGTGAGGCCTTGGTGACGCCGACGGTCATCGGCGGGCGGAACGCGCCGCCGGGACCGCCGCCACCGCCGGGACGCCCCGGGCCGCCCTGGGCCGACGGTGTCGAGGGCGCGCCGGCGCGATCGCCGCGCAGGCTGTAGTAGGTGATGCCGCCGACCGCGACGGCCGCGACCACGACGAGGGGGACTGCCTTGCGCATGATGTCGCTCTTGGGATGATGATCGTATCGAACGCTAGTTGCCGCCGGTCCGGCCGCTGGTCCCGCCGCCGGCCCCGCCGCTGCTCACGCCCGTGATGCTCGACGACGAGCCGGTGATGAGCGCGCGATGGAAGTTGACGAGGGACTTCTGGTAGGCGGTGTTCGCCTGCAGCTCGGTGACCTGGGCGTTGGCCAGGTCGCGCTGGGCCTGCACGACCATGTAGTTGGTCGAGAGGCCGACCTCGAACTTGCTCTCCTCGGCGTCGAGCTGCTTCTGCGCGAGCTCGCGCGCGGCCGCCGCGGCCTGCACGCTCTCGGCGTTGCTGCTCACCTGCAGGGCGAGGTTGGTGACCTCGGTCGCCACCTGCAGCTCGAGCTGCTTGAGCTGCGTCTGGCTCTGCTCGATCTGGATCCGCGCGCGCGCCGCGTTGGCCCGGGCGGCGCTCTGGCCGAGCGGGTAGCTCAGGTTGACCCCCACGTTCCAGGTCGGCGCGTCCCAGTTGGCGATGTTCTTCAGCGCGTCGAGGTAGCCGCCGGGGATCGTGCCGATGGGCTTGCCGCCGATCGCCTGGTTGTAGAGGATGCCCGTGCCGCCGCGGCCCGCCAGCTGGTAGGTGGCCTGCAGGTCGAGCTGGGGCAGGGTCTGGTTGTTCAGGCTCTTCAGGGAGATGTTGTTGCTCTCGAGCTGCTCCCGGGCCTGCTGCAGATCGATGCGCTGGTCGAGGGCCTGCCGCACCGACGCCTCGATGTCGATCGGCTGCGGCGCGAAGATCGGCTGATCGACCGGCGTGATCGTGGAGTTCCACAGCGGGTCGCTGGTGCCGCTCACGATGAGCTGCTTGAGCGCGAGCTCCGCCGTGCGGCGCGTGGCCTGCGCCTGCACGAGGATCTGCCGGCGGGTGGCCTCCTCCGACTGCGCCTGGACGACGTCGAGCGGCGCCATCGTGCCGATCTCGACCCGCTGCCGGTTGTCCTCCACGAGCTTGGTGGCGAGCGCCAGCGACTGGCGCGCGACAGCCACCGCCCGCACGGCGGCAACCAGATCCCAGTAGGCATCGCGCACGTTGGCTTCGGTGGTCGCGATCGTGCTCTGCAGGCCCTGCTCGGCGGAGGTCCGGCTGATCTTCGTCGTGTCGATCGAGGCCCTCGTCGAGTCGATCTTGAAGTTCCGCAGCAGCGGCTGCGTGTAGGTGGCCGTCAGGTTCGACGTGTAGGCCGGGTTGAAGGTGTTGTTCTGCGCGTTCGAGTTCGAGCGCCCGTTGTTGAACGCGACGTTGAACGAGCCGCCGCCCCAGCGCACGGCCTGCGAGAGGCCGGAGGTCCAGCCCTGGCTCTTCGTGGCCACGATCTGGCCGCCCGAGAACTGGTTGGTCGGCAGCCGCGTCGAGTTCTGGTTGTTGAGGCTCGACGTGAACGTCGGCAGGTACGCCGACGTCAGGGCGGAGATCGAGTAGTCGTAGGTGCGCGGCGTCAGCCGCTGGGCGGCGATCGTCAGGTTGTTCGACATCGCGCGCTCGACGGCGTCGTCCACCTTGAGCTCGACCGTCGGGCCGGCGCCGGTCTGGCCGGCCTGGGCCTGCTGCATGGCGAGCCGCGTGAGCTCCTTCACATCGGCGTCGCTCACTTGCTGGGCGCTCGCCGCGAATGCGGTCGCGAGCGCCAGGAAGAGGGTGACAGGAACGGTTACGCGCTTGCTCACGAAAACCTCCATGGGCCTGATGTCGGGTCGTGCGGCGAGGCCCTGTGCCACAGACTTGTTTCGATGCCGGCTTGTTCCCTGCGGGCCCCCGGGGGGCCGCGCCGCGAAGGCCTCCGTCGGGCTCGGCGCGGCCCGCGGAGCGGATGTCAAGGATTCCGAAGGGCGGCGCGGCGCCCCTGCGGCCTAGGAATGGCGCTCGTCCGACTTGCCCCGGCGCTCCCGCTGGTTGAACAGCTCCTTCAGCTTCCGGTTCTGTTCCGGCGACAGGACCTTGTGCATCCGGTAGAGCATCAGGGTCCGCGTCTTGTTCAGCTCCGCGCGCGTCTGCTCCGCCTCGTCGATCTTGGCGGTGACGACCGCCTCGTTGGACTGCCCGTCGCGGATCAGGTTCGACAGCTGGCCTTCGAGCTCGTCCAAGGACTTGCGCAGCTCCCGGAGCCGGGGCAGGCTGGCCTGGAAGAGCTCCTCGACCCGCGCCGACTGCTCGTCGGTCAGGGTCAGCACCTTCCGGGTCTGTTCGTCCTGCCACCACTTGTGGGACTTGGGCTGCGCCTGCTGGGCCGCCGTGGAGGCCACGAGCACCGCCGTGAGGAGTAGGGCAATCCGGCTAACCATCTGAAATCACTCCAGAAACACGCCTGCTGTAAATACGCCCCCCTCCGACCGCCTGTTTACGCGGGACTGGCGCCGTCTCCGGGGTGTTTCGAGAGGCCGGGGGGGCGGGGCGGGGATCAGGCGTCCGGCGGGGCCGTCCGGCCGTCCGGCTCGGCGAACCCCGCCAGGGCGGCAATGACCTGGCCCACGATGTTGTTGGGGGTCGAGGCGCCGGCCGTCAGGCCGATTGAGACGGGGCCGGCCGCCGGCAGCCAGTCGCTGGTCACGACCTCGATGTTGCCCTCCGTCGGGGGCGGGCCGATGGGCCGGTGGCGGATCTCACGGGCCGAGACGAGCGACCGGGGATCGGCGATGTGGTAGGTCGGGGCGCGCTCGGCGCAGATCCGGGCGAGGTTGCGGGTGTTGCTGCTGTTGTAGCCGCCCACCACGATCATCACGTCGAGCGGCGTCTCGTCGAGCAGGGCCAGCACGGCGTCCTGCCGCTCCTGCGTGGCCGAGCAGATCGTGTCGAAGGCGCGGAAGTGGGCCGCGAGATCGGCCTTCCCGTAGCGGTCGATCATGGCCCGGCGCAGCTCCTCGCCGATCTCCAGCGACTCCGACATGAGCATCGTGGTCTGGTTGGCGCAGCCGATGCGCTGGAGGTGCCGGTCGGGGTCGAAGGTGGCGGAGGCGGCGCCGCGGAAGCGCGCGAGGAACGCGGCCGGGTCGCCGCCGCGGCGGATGTAGTCGCACACGACCGCCGTGTCGGCCCGATCGAGCACGACCAGGTACTGGCCGTCGGGGTACTTCGCGGTCTGCGACGCCGTGGCGTGCGTTTCCTCGTGCCGCACCTTGCCGTGGATGACCGAGGTGAACCCGTCGGCGGCGTAGCGCTCCACGTTCTTCCAGACGTTGAGCACCGAGCCGCAGGTGGTATCGACGAGCGTGCAGCCGATCGCCCGCAGCCGCAGCATGTCCTTGATGGGCACGCCGAAGGCCGGCAGGATCACGACGTCGTCGGCGCGGAGCCCGTCGAGGGTCTCGTTCGGGTCGCTCAGGAAGCGGATGCCCGACGCCCGCAGCTGGTCGTTGACGTGCGGGTTGTGGATGATCTCGCCCGTCAGGAAGACCCGCTGGTCGGCGAACCGCCGCCGGGCCTGGTAGGCGTAGTCCACCGCCCGATCGACGCCGTAGCAGAACCCGAACTCCCGGGCCAGGTGCACCGTCAGGCGGCCGACCGCGTAGCGGTGGCCGGCCGCGCGCACCTCGTCGACCAGCGCGCTGTGGTAGGCGCGCGCCAGGTCGCCGGCGACCTCCTCCTTCAGATCGAGGCCCTTACGGAAGATCAATGGTGGCATGGGGTTCGGCGGGCGGCGGCCCGGCGGAGGCGGGCGTCCCGCCGTTCCACCCCGTCGCGTCCGCGGCTGTTGTCTCTTTCGATTCGATTATAGACGGAACGGGCGGGAGGCGGGAGCCCCGCCCCCCGGGAAGGTCAGCGGCCGCCCACCGCGGCGATCTCCCGGACCCGCGGCGTCATCGCGTCGATGGCCTGGAGCTCCTCGACGTGCGGGGAGCCGAACGCCGAATCGGCCTCGTTCAGGAACGCGTCGTCGCCCTGCCGCCGATCGGCGGTCGTCCGCGGGTTCACCAGGGCGGTCGGACGCGCCGGCCGGCGGCTCGCCGCCGTCCGCTCGACGGACGCGCGCGGCACGAAGTCGGACCCGAACGGATGGACGTTCACCGTCAGGCCGGCTGCCAGCCCGATCAGGAGACCCGCCGCGGCCGCCATGGCCACCCAGCGGCGCCCGGCGCGGCCCACCAGCGGCGTGCTCCGCCGCGGCGCCGGGAAGGTGAGCACCCGTACCGGCAGCGACAGGTTCTCGAGCCGGCGGCGCACATGGCTGGCCTGCGCGTCGAGCCGCTCCGGCGTGAAGACCTCGTCGGCGGCGTCGACAGCGTCCTGGCGGACGGCGTCGAGCCACGCCGTGAGATCGGCGAGCCGGATGCGGCAGGCCTCGCACGCGTCGAGGTGCGCCGGGTGCGCGCCATCGCGGCACGCGTCCAGCAGCTCGGCCTCGGTCAGATGACGACGGGCTGTTCTAGCGGACAGCACGGCTTGTCCCTCCCGTCACCGCGGACGGCTCGCTCAGCAGCTTCCGCAGCCGGCGAATGGCGCGGAACAGGTGCACGCGAACCGTCGATTCGTTCAATCCGGTCGCGGCGCTCACTTCCTTCGACGAGCACCCCTCGACCTGGCTCATCACGAACACCAGCCGCTGGCGATCCGGCAGCCGCCCGAGCGCCCGGTTCAGCTGGTGACGCCGCTCGCGGGCGAGCAGCACGTCCTCGGGCGACGGGCCGCTGCCCGGCGCCGTCTCGAGCCCCTCCTGGCCGTCCTCGGAGTGTTCGGCCCGGGGCACGAACCAGCGATCACGCCGCGCCCTCGCCTTGATCCGATCCAGGCAGCCGTTGACGAGGATGCGCGTGAACCAGACCTCGAACGGCAGCTCTTCCCGGAACGTGTTCAGGTGCAGGTACGCCTTCACGAACGCGTCCTGCACGCCCTCGTCCGCGTCGGCCGCATCGCGCAGGTAGTGATGCGCGATGCGCGAGGCGCGCCGCTGGTGCCGCAGCACGATCTCGGTGAAACGGTCGCGCGCCTCGTTCTCCAGTCCGGCTTCGAGGAGCCGCTTGACCTCGGACGCGTCGAGCGTGTCCGCCTCGCGGCCGGTGGGAGCGGGAGCGCCCTGCGGAGCACCTACCATCGGATTACGTTCCAGCCCTTCAAGTGTTTACACGGGGCCGCCGACCCGGACGACCCCACCATTATAGGGCAGGCGCCGGGCATGCGTGGGGCGCGAGAGCGACGTGGCGGGAACGGGTTAGCGGCCGGGGCCGGAGCCGCCGCCTCCCCGGGGCCGGAGCCGGGGAATCCGCAGGGGCTGGCGGCCGCCGCCGAATTCCGACTGGATTGCCGCGCCGGGGTAGTAGACGGCGAGGATGTCCCGGGCGCTCTCGCCGGCACGCGCCCGCGCCAGCGCGCCGGTCTGGCACAGCCCCACGCCGTGGCCGAAGCCGCGCCCCTCGAAGACGAAGCGGGCGCCCGCCCGCTTCACGGTGAACCAGGTGCTGCGGATGGCCAGGGGGCCGGCGACCGCGTTGACCGCCGACCGGAAGTCCTCGCCGCGCAGGATCACCGTGGCCTTCCCGGCGACGGTCACCCGCCGCGCGCGGCCCGCCGAGTCGCGGGCGGTCACCTCGACGCGCGCGGCCGCCGAGCCCAGCTCGGGGCCGCCGTTCCGGGCGAGCGCCGCGCGCAGCCGCGCGCCGGTGATCTCGTACTTCCACACCATGTGCTTCGCGTGGTGGGGCAGATCATCGGCGTGTCCCGTCAGATAGGGCACCGGCGCGCCGCCCCAGACCTCGTCCGCGCCGCTCGTGCGGCCGCCGCAGTCGGCGTGGAACAGCGCCTGGATGGGCCGGCCGTCGTAGACCAGGATCCGGCCGGCCGTCCGCTCGACGGCCCGCCGGGCCACGGCCACCCACGGCGATCGGGTGAGCCGTGAGAGATCGACCACCTGGCAGTGAGTCGAGTCGCAGAGGTCGAAGCCCTGGCTCGCGTGGCGCCCGAGGTTCGCGACGGCGTAGGTGCGCGCGACGATCGCCTGCACCTCGAACATGCGTTCGGCGCCCGCCGGGTCGCCCCTCGGCGGCGCCGTCTCGCTCAGGACCGTCGCGAGCACGTATTCCTCGAGCGGCATCACGCGCACGCCGCCCGAGCCGTCGGCGTGGCCGATCCGGACGACCGCGGGCACGCGCGGCGGCCGGGCGCCCGGAACCGCCGGCGGTGGAGGAGGCGCGCATCCGGCCGCGAGGGCCGCCACCGCGGCGAGGGCGGCGAGCGCGCCGGCGCGGGGCACACGACTCGCGGAGGTGCGACGGCGCATGTCCGCCGTATCGGCCGGAGCGGTCGAAGGGTTAGTATTGAAGCTGAGGCGAATCTTCATGTCGCGCGTGCTCGTCATCGACGACGACCCGGGAACCCGAAGCACCCTGACCGCCACGCTGCGGCTGGCGGGGTATGCCGTCGAGACGGCCGAGTCGGGCGAGGTCGGGCTCGACCTGGCGTTGAGCGGCGTGTTCGACGTCATCCTCTCCGACATGCGGATGCCCGGCATCTCGGGTATCGACGTGCTGCGGAGGCTGCGCGAGCGGCTGGTCGACACGGCCCTGATCATCATGACGGGGTTCGGCACGATCGAGTCGGCCGTGGAAGCCATGAAGCTCGGCGCGGTGGACTTCGTCCAGAAGCCGTTCTTCGCCGAGGAGCTCCTGCTGCGTGTCAAGGCGGCCACCGAACGGCGGCAGCTCGCGCGGCAGGTGCGCTTGCTCGAGCAGCGCGCCAGCCCCACCGATCCGCTGGCGGCCCTCGTGGGCCACAGCGAGGCGATGGAACGGGTGCGCGATCTGATCCGCCGCGCCGCCGGGATGACGGGCACCGTCCTCGTCACCGGCGAGACGGGCACGGGCAAGGAGCTCGTCGCCCGCGCGATTCACGCGGAGAGCCCGCGCGCCGAGCGGCCGTTCGTCGTCTTCAACTGCGCGGCCGTCAGCGGCCAGCTGATCGAGCAGGAGCTGTTCGGACACGTGCCCGGTGCGTTCCCGGGCGCAACGAACGACCGCGCCGGCTTGATCGAGCACGCGAACCACGGCACGCTCTGCTTCGACGAGATCAGCCTCCTCGCGCGCGAGTCGCAGGCGCGCCTGCTGGCCGTGCTCGAGTCGGGCATCGTCCGCCGCCTCGGCGAGAACGAGGGGCGCGTAGTCGACGTCCGGTTCGTGGCCGCCACCAACACGGATCTGCGCGCCGCGGTGGAGACGGGCGCCTTCCGCCACGATCTCTACTACCGTCTGAACGCGTACCACGTGCACGTGCCGCCGCTGCGCGAGCGGCCGGGCGACGTGGAGACGCTCATCGAGCACTTCATCGCGAAGTACAGCCCCTTCGATCCGCGCGAGGTCGCCGACGAGGCGGAGCAGGCGCTGCTGCAGTATCACTACCCGGGCAACGTGCGCGAGCTCGAGCACATCGTCCAGCGTGCCCTCGCGCTCGCGCAGGGCCGGCCCGTGCAGCTCGCCGACCTGCCCGAGTCGGTCGCCGCCGCCATCGCACAGGATCCGCACCTCGCCGAGCGCGGCGTGGCGGCCGCGCGCGATCGCGCCGAGCGCGCGATGATTCTCGGCTCGCTCGCCAACCACCACGGCGATCTCGCCGAGGTCGCCCGGGAGCTGCAGATCAGCCGCACGACGCTCTGGCGGCTGATGCGCAAGCACGGCGTCCACGTGCCCGACTGAGCCGCCGCGGCCCGCGCGTCGCCCTGCGGGGCCGCCGGCGCACACCGGACGGCGCGGGGTCGGGCGCGGCTGCATCCTGTAAGCTCCTATTGACGAACAACTTACCGTCTTTTCTTGCCCGCGGCTTGTCTGGCGCGCCGCTTGCCTATTCACCCGTGTGCGCCCGGTGCGCGCGGAGGATGACGGTCCGATGGTCAGACAGTGTCCCGGAATGCTCGTCATCGACGACGAGGCGGATGAGATCCGGTTCGCGGGCGAGGCGGCCGAAGCGGAGGGCTTCGACCTGGTGGTGCGCACCTCGGTCGAAGCCGCGCTGCTGGACGACGCCCCGCCGATCGATTCTGATCCTGGCCGACGCGCGCCTGCTCTGCGCGGCGGGGCCGGGCGGCGCCCGCGCGCTGGGCGAGCGGTTCCGCGCGGCGCGGCTCGTTGTCACGGCTGGCCGCGCGGAGGTGGCGGCGGTCGTCGGCGCGATCGCGATTGGCGCGCGCGACTACCTCGACAAGCCCATGTCGCCGGACCGGCTGCGCGAGCACTTCGAGGCGGCGCGTCTGCTGGCGGCGCGGCGGCCGCTCGTCGCCGCGGCGCCGCCGGTCGGCGTCGAAGGGGACTTCTGCGGTCTCGTCGGCCGCTCCGAGCCGATGCGGGAGCTGTTCGGGCTCATCGTGCGCGCGGCGTCCCGGTCGCGGAGCGCGCTCGTGACGGGCGAGACCGGCACGGGCAAGGAACTCGTCGCGCGGGCGCTCCACGCGATGGGGCCGCGGGCCGATCGACGATACGTGGCCGTGGACTGCTGCGCGGCCGACCGCCTGTCGTTCGCCGGCGTCGCCAGCGGCGAGGCCGACGGCGACCCCCCCGCCGGGGGCGACGTGTTCGCCGCGGCCCAGGGGGGCACGCTCTTCCTCGACGGCGTGGACGCGTTGCCGCTGGCCGCCCAGGCGCGCGTGCTCCGGGTGATGGAGACGGGCGAGCTGTTCGCCGCGGGCACGCGCGAGCCGCGCCGCGTCGACGTGCACGTGATCGCGTCGACGAGCCAGGATCTGCGGCGCGCGATCGCCCAGGGGCGCTTCCGCGTGGGGCTCTACCTGCAGCTCGCGGTGGTCGAGCTGCGCCTGCCGCGGCTCGACGAGCGCCGCGACGACATTCCGCGCCTCGCGGACGTGTTCGTGCGGCGGGCGGCCGCCCGCCTTGGCAAGGCGATCTTCGGCCTGGATCCCGACGCCGCGGACCGGCTCGCCGCCGCCGACTGGCCGGGCCACGTGCGCGAGCTGAAGAACACGATCGAGCGGGCGTGCCTGTTCGCAGGGGGCGAGCACGTCACGGCGCGGGACGTGGCGCTCGCGTTGCCCGGGCGGAGCCCGTGGGCGGCGCCCGCCGCTCGCCGCGCGGCGCGCTGGTCGCCGGAGGAGCTGGCGCGCGTCCTCGCCCGCGTGCGCGGCGCCCTCGTCTGCGCCCGCGGCAACAAGGCGGCCGCGGCGCGGCTGCTGGGCATCAGCCGGCGGGCCCTCTACCGGAGGCTGGCGCAGCTCGGCCGGGCCGTCGATCGGCCGGCGGCCCCGGCGGCGGCTGACGAAGTCGGACGCTCGTGACACACAGTCGCACACCCGCACGGCTTCTCCCCGCACGGCCGCGCCAGAAATCGTCAAAGATCGGCCTGAAACACGCCATCGGCCTGGCAAGCGACTTGCAAAACGAAGCACAGGGCCATGGGCGCATGGCGCGACCTGGCCGGGTTGTTGCGACGGAGAAGATCATGTTGGATCAGGACCGCGAGCGGTCCGTGCTCGTGGTAGACGACGAGAATCGCGTGCGCCAGCTCGTGACGCACTGGCTGCAGACGGGCGGCTTCTTCGTGAAGGAGGCGGCGACGGCGGAGGAAGCGCTGCACGCCGTGCAGGAGGAGCCCGTCGCGGTCGCGCTCTGCGACATCCGGATGCCCGGGCACGACGGGCTGTGGCTCGCCGAGCACCTCCGCCGCCAGCACCCCGAGACGGCGATCATCATGGCCACGGCCGTGCAGGACGTGGAGCCGGCGGTGACCAGCCTGCGGCAGGGCGTGCTCGACTACCTGATGAAGCCCTTCGGCCGCGAGCGCCTCCGTGAAGCCGTTCAGCGCGGCGTGGACTGGCACCGGGCGGCCATCGACTCGCGGCGCTGGCGCGAGACGCTCACGTCGGAGTCGCGGCTGCGCTTCAGGCGCCTCGCCGACGCGGTCGCCGTGCTGCAGGTGAACTCGCCGGACGCGCTCGACGCCCTGTTGTCGATGCTGACCCTCCGCGACCGCGACGCCTACGCCCATGCGTACCGGGTGGTCGGGCTCGCGGTGAGCGTGGCGCGGCTGCTCCATCTCGAGGAGGCCGACGTCACCAACATCGAACGGGCGGCGCTGTTCCACGACGTGGGCAAGTTCGCGATGCCCGACGCGGTGCTGCGCAAGCCCGCGCCGCTCACCGTCGAGGAGCTCGAGCTGGTGCGCACGCACCCGCAACTCGGCTACGAGCTCACGCGGGAGGTCCCGTACCTCGCGGAGGCCGCCGAGCTCATCTGGACGAGCTGCGAGCGGATCGACGGCCTCGGCTACCCGCGCGGGCTGCGCGGCCCGGCCATTCCCCTCGGCAGCCGGATCATCGCAGTGGCCGACGCGTACGACACGATGACGCGGCCGCGCGTCTTCCGCGACGCCATCTCGTCGTACGAGGCCTCTCTCGAGCTGGCGCGCTGCTCCGGCGGGCAGTTCGCGCCCGAGATCGTCGAGGTCTTCCGCCGCGTCGTCAGCGTCAACTGAGCCGGCCCGGCCGCCGCGGCCGCCGGGCCGCGGCGCGCCCTCCTCGGCCGGACCACCCCCTAAACCGTAGCCGCTCCTTGACTTCTCGGATTGGGCGCTTGTACGATTTAGTGTTTCCATCCCCAAGCGCGGGCAGGACCGGGCGATCTCCAGGGAGACCGAATGGCGCAGGCGCAACAGGCCCCGGGCGGGCTCAGGGCCGCAGGGCTGACCAATCTCGGAGAGGAACACTGGAACCAGGGCGTGGCGGCGCTCTACGAGGCCGCCGTCCGGCGCGGCGAGGCCTCCATCTCCGCGGACGGGCCGCTCGTGTGCCTGACCGGCCAGCACACCGGGCGGTCGCCGAACGACAAGTTCCTGGTGCGCGAGCCGTCGAGCGCGGAGCACGTGTGGTGGGGATCGGTGAACCGGCCGCTCGACCAGACGCGCTTCGATCTCCTGCACGAGCACGTCGCCCGCTACCTGGAGGGACGCGAGACCTGGGTGCGCGACGCCTACGCGGGGGCGGATCCCGCCTACCGGCTGCCCATCCGCGTGGTGACCGAGCACGCCTGGCACAGCCTGTTCGCGCGGAACATGTTCATCGGCGAGCGCGACCCGCAGCGGCTGGCGGCGCACGTGCCCGAGTTCACCGTGATCGACGCGCCCGGCTGCAAGGCCGATCCCGCCCGGCACGGCACGCGGTCCGAGACGTTCATCGTCGTGAACTTCGCGAAACGGCTCGTCCTCATCGGCGGCACGACGTACGCCGGCGAGATCAAGAAGTCGATCTTCACGGTCATGAACTACCTGTTGCCGCTCCGCCAGGTGATGCCGATGCACTGCTCGGCCAACGTGGGGCCGGACGGTGACGTCGCGCTGTTCTTCGGGCTGTCGGGCACGGGCAAGACGACCCTGTCGAGCGATCCGGGCCGGGACCTGATCGGCGACGACGAGCACGGCTGGTCGGACCGCGGCGTCTTCAACTTCGAGGGCGGCTGCTACGCGAAGATGATCAGGCTCTCGGCCGAGGCCGAGCCGGAGATCTACTCGACGACGCGGCGCTTCGGCACGGTGCTCGAGAACGTGGTGATGCAGCCGGACACGCGGGCGCTCGACCTCGACAGCGACCGGCTGACCGAGAACACGCGGGGCGCCTATCCGCTCGACTTCATCGACAACGCCGTCGAGTCGGGGCAGGGCGGCCACCCGCGCAACGTGATCATGCTGACGGCCGACGCCTTCGGCGTGCTGCCGCCCATCGCGCGGCTGACGCCCGCCGGCGCCATGTACCACTTCCTGTCCGGCTACACGGCCAAGGTCGCCGGCACCGAGAAGGGCGTGACCGAGCCGAAGGCGACCTTCAGCACGTGCTTCGGCGCGCCGTTCATGGTGTGGCACCCGGGCGTCTACGCGCGCCTGCTCGGCGAGCGCATCGCCCGTCACGGCGTGCACGTGTGGCTGGTGAACACCGGCTGGACCGGCGGCGGCTACGGCGTGGGAAGCCGGATGAAGATCGCGCACACTCGTGCGATGATCAACGCGGCCCTGTCGGGCGCGCTGGACGGCGTGGCGTTCCGCCGCGACCCGGTGTTCGACGTGGAGGTGCCGGCCAGCTGCCCGGGCGTCCCCGAGACGGTGCTCACGCCGCGGGCCACGTGGCGCGACCCGTCGGCGTACGACGCACAAGCCGCGAAGCTGGCGGGCATGTTCGCGGACAACTTCAAGACCTTCGAGGACGCGGTGGACGCCGACGTGCGGGCGGCCGGCCCGAAGGTGTGAGCCCGGCCGCCTGCTGACGCCGGCGGCCGGCCGGTGGCGCCATGGACTCGTTCGAACCGGTCATCGGCCTCGAGGTGCACGCCCAGCTGCTGACCGGGTCCAAGATCTTCTGCGCCTGCCGCACGCGGTTCGGCGATCCGCCGAACACCCACGTCTGTCCCGTCTGCCTCGGCCTGCCCGGCGCGCTGCCGGTGCTCAACGCGCGCGCGGTGGACCTGGCCGTGCGCGCGGCGCTGGCCTTGCACTGCGACGTCCGCCCCCGCTCGATCTTCGCGCGCAAGAACTATTTCTACCCGGACCTGCCGAAGGGCTACCAGATCTCGCAGTACGCCGAGCCGCTCGCCGGGCGCGGCTGGCTCGAAGTCGAGCCCGGCGGCCGCCGCGTCGGCATCACCCGCGTCCACCTCGAGGAGGACGCCGGCAAGTCCCTGCACCACGGGTTCCCCGATTCGGACCGCCGGACCTACCTGGACTTCAACCGGAGCGGCGTCGCGCTGGTCGAGATCGTCACGGAGCCCGACGCTCGCGTCGGCGGCCGAGGCGGCCGATTTCTTCGAGCGCCTGCGCGCGGTGCTCGTCGAGATCGGCGTGAACGACGGCAACATGGAGGAGGGGAGCCTCCGCTGCGACGCCAACGTGTCGCTGCGGCGGCCGGGGGACGCCGCGCTCGGCGTCAAGACCGAGGTCAAGAACCTGAACTCGTTCCGCTACCTGCAGCGCGCGCTCGAGTTCGAGATCGCGCGGCACGCCGCGGCGCTCGGGGACGGCGCGTCCGTGACGGCGGAGACGCGGCAGTGGGACCAGGCCGGGGGGCGCACCGTGCCGATGCGCGCGAAGGAGTCCGAGCCGGACTACCGCTACTTTCCGGAGCCCGACCTGGCGCCGCTCGTGATCGACGAGGCCACGCTGGCCCGGGCGCGCGCGTCGCTGACCGAGCTGCCCGACGAACGGCGCGCGCGCCTCGAGCGCGAGTACGGGCTCGGCGGCTACGACGCCGACGCGATCGGCCGCGCGGGCCGCGCGACCACGGCGTACTTCGAGGCGACCGTGGCGGCGGGCGCGCCGCCCAAGGCGGCGGCCAACTGGATCCTCGGAGAAGTGCGCCGGGCGCTCCACGAGCTGGGCGCCGAGGACCTGACCGCCGTCGCGGGGCCGGTCCCGCCGGGACGGCTGGCCGGGCTCATCGCGCTCGCGGAGGCGGGACGCGTCAGCGGGCCGGTCGCCAAGGACGTGTTCGCGCGGATGCGGGCGACGGGACGGCCGGCGGACGAGATCGTGGAGGCCGAGGGCCTGGCGCGCGTCGACGACGACGCGGCCGTCGGCGCGATTGTGCGGGACGTGGTGGCGGCCCATCCCAAGGCCGTCGGCGAGTACCGCCGCGGCAAGACGAAGACGTTCGGGTTCCT
Source organism: uncultured Acidobacteriota bacterium (assembly GCA_963812185.1). GTDB lineage: Bacteria > Acidobacteriota > Vicinamibacteria > Vicinamibacterales > JAHECP01 > JAHECP01. Next base: position 828,426 of record CAWEUE010000003.1, on the reverse strand, counting down.
GGTGGGGCAGGCGATGAAGGCCACCGGGGGGCGGGCCAATCCCGAGCGCGTGGCCCGGCGGCTGCGCGACCTGCTCGACGGGCCGGGCGAGTGAGCCGGGCGGCCCGTGGGGCTGTGCTATGCTTGCGGGCGATTCGACGGTTGCCGACCACGGAAACGCCTCGCGAGAGCCGGCGTGATTGAAGCGTATCACTTATCCAAAGTCTACAGTCGCGGCGTGTACGCGCTGCGCGACCTCTCGCTGTCGATCGAGAAGGGTGAGTTCGTGTTTCTCACCGGCCCGAGCGGCGCGGGCAAGTCGACGTTCCTGCGCCTGATGCTGCGCCAGGAGCTGCCGAACGAGGGCCAGCTCATGGTGTCGGGGCGGAACCTGGCCGACCTTCGCCCCCGCGAGATCCAGTCCTACCGGCGGAGCGTGGGCTTCGTCTTCCAGGACTTCAAGCTGATTCCCCGCAAGACCGTGTTCGAGAACGTCGCCTTCGTCCCGCGCGTCCTCGGCGCGCCGCCGGCCGCGCAGCAGCGGAAGGCGTTCCAGGTGCTCAAGTGGGTCGGGCTGCAGCACCGCATGACCTCCCTGCCCCCGGAGCTCTCCGGCGGCGAGCAGCAGCGGATTGCCATCGCCCGCGCGCTGGTCAACGACCCGATGCTCGTGCTCGCCGACGAGCCGACCGGCAACCTCGATCCGGATCTGTCGCTCGAGATCATGAACCTCTTCCGGGAGATCAACGCGCGCGGCACCACGGTGGTGGTCGCCACGCACGACCGGGAGCTGATCCGCCAGGTCGGCCATCGCGCGCTCACGCTCGATCAGGGCCAGATCGTGGAGACGTCGTGACCGCATGCGAGCGCTGAGGTACTTCTTCGACGAGGCCTTCGCCAGTCTGTGGCGCGGCCGCCGCGCGGCGGCGCTGGCCGTCCTGACCATCACGGCCGGCCTGTTCCTGCTCGGCTTCTTCCTGCTGGTCAACGCCAACCTGGGCCGGCTGGTCACGCAGTGGAGCCAGGCCGCCGAGCTGTCGGTGTACCTCGCCGATGACGCCACGCCCGAGGCGCGGGCGGCCGTGGAGGCGACGCTCGCCGCCACCCCCCTGGTCGCCAGTTTCGAGTACCGCTCGAAGGCCGACGCGCTCGCGCGCTTCCGGCGCGACTTCAAGGACCTCGCCGGCCTGACCGACGAGCTCGGCGACAACCCGCTGCCGGCCTCGTTCGAGGTGCGGCTCCGCGCGTCGGCCGGGAGCCAGGCCGGAATCGACGCGCTGGCCACGTCGCTGGCGAAGGCGCCAGGGGTCGCCGACGTGCGCTACGACCGGCAGTGGCTCGACCGGCTGCTGCTCGCCGTCGCGCTCCTGCGCGGCATCAGCCTGGCCATCATCACGATCGTGGCCGTCGCGGCGGCCCTGACGGTCGCCAACGTCGTGCGCCTTGCGGCCTACTCGCGCCTCGACGAGATCGAGATCATGGGGCTGGTCGGGTCGCCGGCCGCGTACGTCCGCGGCCCGTTCGTGGTCGAGGGGATCCTGCAGGGCGGGCTGGGCGCCCTGGTCGCCCTGGGCCTGCTGTGGGCGGGCTACACCATGGCCGCCATGCGCTACGGGAAGATGCTCTCGGACGCCATCGGCCTCGAAGGCCTGGCGTTCTTTTCGCCGGCCCTGGTCCTGCTGCTGGTCGTCGGCGGCATGGCCGTCGGGTGCCTCGGCGGGATGGTCGGCGCCCGGACGGTGCACTGAGCCCGGCGCGCGGACCCGGCGTCGTTTGACAACGAGAGTGTGGCATTTTACACTTGAGTTACGCTGACATGCCGGCCCCGACTTTACGCATGCCAGGCCTTTTCACCAACCCACCGTCGCACGCTGGCTCCGCCCAGCGTATCTCCCGCGCTGAATTCTACCGCGAGGAATTCGTGAAGCATCGCCTGTGCCTCGAACGGCAGCGGGAGTACTATTCCGAGCGAGCCATCACGGAGGTCGAAGCCGCGCTGACGATGATCCTGGCGCGGCTCGAGCAGCTGTCGAGCAAGGACGACGCCGACCAGCTGGTCAGCCGGCTCCTCCGGCAGTTCGACGTCGTGACGGGGCTCTCGAACTGGACCGACCCAGCGATGTTGCATTAGCAGGGCGACCCGCGGCCCCTACGCGCGCGCCGTCCCGGCAGACGCGAAAGGGCGCCACGAGAATTGACGTGTACCCGCACGGCCTCCTGGCCCGCCTTCGCCACGACCTTCTCGACATCCTCGATCACGGGCTGACACGCGCGTCGGCCGACGGCCTCGTGGTGCGCGCGCTCGCGACGCCGCCGGCGCCGCTGGGCGAGGGCCCGGGCGCTTTGCGCGTGGTGGCCGCCGGCAAGGCGGCGCGGGCGATGGCCCGCGCGTTCACCGCGTGGGCGGGCCCGCGCTGCGTTGGCGGGCTGGTCGTCGCCCCGCCGGGCGGGCCGGGCGCGCGGCCCGTGCCGGGGCTGGAGGAGATCGTGGCGAGCCATCCGGCGCCCGACGGCCGCAGCGAGGACGCCGGGCGGCGGGCGCTGGCGCTGGCGCGCGCGGCCGCCGCGGCCGGCGACACGCTGGTGGTGCTGCTCTCGGGCGGCGCGTCGAGCCTGATGGCGCTCGCCGCGCCCGGGCTCGCGCTGGAGGACAAGTCGGAGGCCTCGCGGGCGCTGATGCACGCCGGCGCCGCGATTGACGAGCTGAACGCCGTGCGCAAGCACCTGTCGGCAATCAAGGGCGGGCGGCTCGCCGCGGCCGCGGGCGCGACGGTGACCCTCGCGATCTCGGACGTCGTGGCGCCGGTGGCCGACGACCCGTGCGTGATCGGGTCGGGGCCGACCGTGCCCGATCCCACGACGTTCGCCGACGCCCTCGCGGCGCTCGATCGCTTCGCGCTGCGCGGAAGGGTCCCGCCCGCGGTCGTCGCCCTGCTCGAGCGCGGCGCCAATGGTGAGGTCGACGAGACGATCAAGGCGGGGGACGCGCGGCTGGCCCGCGCGAGCTTCCACCTGATCGGCAGCCGGCTCGACGCGCTGGCCGGCGCGCGCGAACGGGCCGCCGCGCTCGGGTACACGGTGGTCGAGGTGCCCGAGCCGCTCGTGGGCGAGGCGCGCGAGGCCGGCGCCCGCCTGGCGCGCCGCGCGGCGGCGGCCGGCGCGCCGCGCGTGTGCCTGCTGGCGGCGGGGGAGACGACGGTGCGCGTGCGGGGGCGCGGCCGGGGCGGGCGGAATCAGGAACTGGCGCTGGCCGCCGCGCGCGAAGGACTGGGGCCCCGGGAATGGGTGCTGGCGAGCGCCGGCACCGACGGTGTCGACGGCCCCACCGACGCCGCCGGCGCCATCGTCGATCCGACGACGCTCGCGCGCGCCGAGGCGATCGGCCTCGACGCGCGGCGCTTCCTGGCGGACAACGACGTCTACCGGTTCTTCGAGCCCCTCGGCGATCTCATCAGGACCGGTCCGACGGGCACCAACGTGGGGGACGTGCAGGTGGTGCTGTTCGGCTGACCCTCGACGCAGTGGTCAGCGGTCAGCGGTCAGGAAGAGCGTCCTGTCACGACTGCAGCGTCGCAGGCGCTGCCTGACCCCTGACCCCTGACCGCTTCCTCATTTGAGGATCGTCGCCGTCACCTCCACCTTCACCTTGCGGTCGGTGAGCGGGTCGGCGGACTCCGAGACGACGACGGGCTTGCCGCTCTGGAGGAGCGTGTTGAGCTGTTCCTGGACGCGTGTCGTGCGGATGAGCGCGCTCGGCGTGGGGGCCGCGTCCGTCGGGTACGCACGGGCCGCGGCGCCCGGCAGGGCGTAGTCGAGGGCGATCTCGGTCAGAACCTGGTCCTGGTTCACCACGCTGGCCCGGGCGTCGACGCGTAGCGGCATGTCGCCGACGTCCCGCTGGCTCACCTGCGAACGCACCATCCCCCTGGTCCGATCGGCGAGCACGAGCGAGATGGTCTTCTGGACCGGCGTGCTTCCGGTCTGCTGATCGGTGAGCGTGATCTCGATGCGGACGTTGACCGGCTGGCCCTCGAGCACGGAGGTGCGGCGCCGTTCGGGCTGCGGCTGTTCCGCCTTGGGCGCCTGGGCGGGCTGCGCCGCCCGCGGCGGCTGCTGGTTGTCGGCACGTCCCCGTGCCGTGACGGGCGCGAGGGCGAGCGTGAGCACGAGGCCGGTGGAGAAGAGCGTGCGGAGCATGGACTGGTCCTCCTTCATCGGCCGGACACGAGCGGCGCGATGGATAGGGGCGTGAACGTCAGCGGGTCGATCGCGAGGGGCTCGACGCCGACCCGCGGTTCGGAAAGCGGCGCGATCTCGATGAGCGGCGGCGCGGCGAGCGGCTCGACGACGGCCAGGGGCGGCAGCGGGCTCGTGCCGGCGGGCGCGAGGCTCGTCGCGGCCAGAACGTCGGCCAGGCGGGCGGCTCCGGACGGCCGCGGCGCGAGATCCGGACGCGACGAGGGCCCGGCGGGCGCGGGGACGAGCTCCACAATCGGCCGCGCGCCGGCGACCGAGGATTCCACGGGCGCGGCCGGCGGCGCGGGACGCAGCAGCCACAGGCCGGCGGCGAGCACGATCGCGCGCGGCCGCGGCCGTCCACGCGAGCGCGCCGGCGCGACGCCGCCACGCCGCGCGGCGCTCGCGCCACGACGGCGGCTGCTCGACGCGCGCGAGCACTCGCGCGCGGAGATCGCCCGGCGCGTCGCCGGCGACGATCTCCTCGATGGCTCGGTCGATGGCCGCGTCGATGGTTGGGGTCGGCTCAGGGCTCATAGCTCATAGCTCATAGCTCAGGGCTCAGGGCTCAGGGCTCACGCTGCCGTATCCGAGTGCGGCCAGCTTCTGTTTCAGGATCCGGCGCGCTTCGGAGATCCGCCATTTCACGGTGCCGACGGGCGCGCCGAGGAGGGCCGCCATCTCCTCGTAGGTGTGGTCGCCGGTGCCGGCGAGGAGCAGGGGATCGCGCAGCCGGGCCGGCAGCGTGCCGATGAGCCGGCGCGTGTGGCGGACGAGCTCGGCCGAGAGCAGCGCGTGCTCCTGGCTGGGCCGGGCGGCCGGCAGCCGCTCGAGCGCGTCGCCGGACGATTCGTCGCCCCGCGCCGGAAGGGCGCGGCGCCTCATCCATCGCCCGAGGCTCGCGCGGCGATCCAGGGCCTTGCGCCACGTGATCGCGAGCAGCCAGGTCTTGAAGCTGGCGTCGCCCCGGAAGCTGCCGAGCGCGCGGTAGGCCGTCACGAACGCGTCCTGCGCCACCTCTTCGGCCTCCTCGGGCGACCGCAGGGCCGCGAGCGCCGCGCGGTACACGGCCTGCCGGTGACGGTCCACCAGCTCGCCGAACGCCGGGGCGTCGCCCTGTCGGGCCCGCTCGACCAGGTCGAGCGTCACCGGATCGGTCACACGGTCTGTAGACCGCCGGGAGGACCCGGCGGTTGGGATATGTTTCAGGGTATACACTCAACGGCGGGCGACGGCCCGCCCGGAGCACGCATGATTTCCACAGAAGACCTGCTTCGCGCGATTCGCGACACGGTCGATCATCCCGCAACCGTCAAGGAGCTGCAGCAGGTGCTGCGCGTGCCGAAGCACGAGCGCGCCGCCCTGCGGCGCGGGCTCAAGGCCCTGGTCGCCTCGGGCGACCTCGTCGAGATCCGCGGGCACCGCTACGGTCCGCCCGACCACATGAACCTGGTCGTCGGGCGCGTCGTCACGCACGCGCGGGGCTTCGGCTTCGTGGTGCCGGACCAGCCGCTCGAGGGCGTGCGCGGCGACATCTACATCGCGGGGGCCAACCTCAACCAGGCCATGCACGGCGACCGCGTCGTGGCGCGCGTCGAGCGCGTGAAGGACGGCGACCGGGCCGAGGGCCGGATCGTCCGGATCCTCGAGCGCGGCGCGTCGCGGATCGTCGGCCGCTACGACGTGCGACCCGTCGGGTCTGGGCTTCGTGGTGCCGTTCGACCGGCGCCTCATCATGGACGTCCAGGTCGCGGCGGCCGACCGCCGCGGCGCGGCGCCGGGCGAGATGGTCGTCGTGGAGATCACGCGCTGGCCCACGGCCACGCGCGGCGCCGCTCGGCCGCGTGGTCGAGGTGCTCGGGCCGATCGACGCGCCCGGCGTGGACACCGAGATCATCCTGCGCAAGTACGGCATCGTCGACGGGCACGGCGATGCGGCGCTGGCCGAGGCGCGGCGGCTCGGCGGCGCAGGTCCGGGAGCGCGACCTCGGCCGGGCGCACGGACTTCCGGCCGTGGCCGACCGTGACGATCGACGGCGAGCACGCGCGCGACTTCGACGACGCGATCACGATCGAGCGTCTGCCGAACGGCCACTTCTGGCTGGGCGTCCACATCGCCGACGTCTCGCACTACGTGGCCGAGGGCTCGGCGCTCGACACCGAGGCGTACGAGCGCGCCACGTCGGTCTACTTTCCCGAGCGGGCGGTGCACATGTTCCCGGCCGAGCTGGCCACGGGCCTCTGCAGCCTCAACCCGCGCGTGGATCGGCTGGTGCAGTCCTGCCTGATGGAGGTGGACCGCCGCGGCGAGGTCGTCGCGTACGAGCTGCACGACGGCGTCATCAACAGCGACGCGCGGATGACCTACACCGAGGTGAACGCCATCCTGACCGAGCGCGACGCCGAGGTCCGCGCGCGCTACGCCGGGCTCGTGCCGGCCTTCGAGCTGATGCACGAGCTGTTCGGGATCCTGCACGACCGGCGGCGCCGGCGCGGGTCGATCGACTTCGACCTCGAGGAGCCCGAGGTCGTGCTCGACGCCAACGGCCTCGTCGAGGCGATCGTCCGCGGCCGAGCGCAACGTGGCCCACCGGATCATCGAGGAGTTCATGCTCCTGGCCAACGAGACGGTGGCGGCGCACCTCGAGGCGAACGGGGTGCCCACGCTCTACCGCGTGCACGAGGAGCCCGACCCGGTGAAGGTGCTCGACTTCGAGGAGTTCGTGGCGGCGCTGCGGCTACAGCCTCGCCGCGCCGCCGGGCGCCCTGCGGCCCCGGCACTTCCAGAAGCTCGTCGGGCGCATCGCCGGGCAAGCCCGAGGAGAAGCCGATCGCGCTCCTGATGCTGCGCACCATGCAGAAGGCGCGGTACGACGCCGCGAACCTCGGCCACTTCGGCCTCGCGGCGCCGGCCTACACGCACTTCACCTCGCCCATCCGCCGCTATCCCGACCTCGTGGTGCACCGCGTGCTGCGGGAGTCGCGGCGCGGCCTCGGCGACGACCGGCGGGCGGCGCTGGTCGAGGCGCTGCCCGAGATGGCGCGCCACACGTCCGAGCGCGAGCGCCGCGCGGACGAGGCCGAGCGGGAGCTGGTGCAGTGGAAGAAGGTCCGCTTCATGGCGGACAAGGTCGGCGACGAGTTCGAGGGCTTCGTCACCGGCGTGTCGGCCTTCGGCCTCTTCGTGGAGCTCGTCGAGCATTTCGTCGAGGGCCTCGTGCACATCTCGACGATGGCGGACGACTACTACCGGTTCGTCGAGAAGCAGCACGTGCTGCGCGGCGAGAACACGGGCAAGATCTACCGGCTCGGCGATCGGGTGCGCGTGCAGGTGCTGCAAGGTCGACCTCGAGCAGCGCCAGGTCGCGCTCGGCGTCGTCGAGATCCTCGACGCGGTCCGCAAGTCCGAGGGGCGGCGGGAGCCGCGCCGGAGCCGCGCGCGGCCGAAGCAGGGGACGCGGCGCCGGACGGGCCGGCCGGGGAAGAAGGAGCGGCAGGCGAGGAAGAAGACGAGATGACGCCCAGCCGCTTCGTCGTGATCGGCACGGCCGGGCACATCGATCACGGGAAGAGCGCGCTCGTGCAGGCGCTGTCGGGGATCGATCCGGACCGGCTGAAGGAGGAGAAGGCGCGCGGCATCACGATCGACCTCGGGTTCGCGCACTTCGAGGCCGACGGGGTGACCTTCGCCCTGGTGGACGTGCCGGGCCACGAGCGGTTCGTCAAGAACATGCTCGCCGGCGCGAGCGGGATCGACGCCGTGCTGCTCGTCGTGGCGGCCGACGAGTCGGTGATGCCGCAGACGCGCGAGCATTTCGACATCTGCCGGCTGCTCGGCGTGACGCGGGGGATCGTCGTCCTCACCAAGGCCGACCTGGTGGACGCCGAGACGCTCGAGCTGGTGCGGCTCGAGGTCCGGGAGCTGGTCGCGGGCTCGCCGCTCGCCGGGGCGCCCATCGTCGCGGTCTCGTCGAAGACCGGCGCGGGCCTTCCGGAGCTGCGCGCGGAGCTGCGCGAGCTGGCGCGGGGCGCCGCGCGCGAGACGGGCGCGCCCGGCGGCGGGCCGTCGGCGGCACGCCTGCCCGTGGACCGGGTGTTCACCGTGAAGGGCTTCGGCACGGTCGTCACGGGCACGCTCGTGTCGGGCGCGATCCGCGAGAACGACGAGCTCGCGCTGCTCCCGTCGGGCCGCGCCGTGAAGGTGCGCGGCCTCCAGGTGCACGGGCACGGCCGGGAGGCGGCCGTGGCCGGGCAGCGGGCGGCGGTGAACCTCGGCGGCGTGGATCTCGCCGACGTGACGCGCGGCGACACGCTGGCGACGCCCGGCGCGCTCGAGCCGACCCGGCGCTTCGACGCCGTGCTGCAGCTGCTGCCGTCGGCGCGGCCGCTCAAGCACGGCGCCCGCGTGCGCGTGCACCAGGGCACGAGTGAGGTGCTGGGCCGGGTCGCGATCGCGAGCCGGCGGCGCCCCGGGGAGGCGCCGGGGGCGGCGCCGTCGGCGCTCGAGCCGGGCGCCGAAGCCTACGTGCGCGTCCGCCTCGAGGGCCCCGCGGTGCTGGGCCGCGGCGACCGCTACGTCGTGCGCTCGTACTCGCCGCCGGTGACCATTGGCGGCGGCGTCGTGCTCGATCCGCAGCCGCCGCGCAGCGCCACGCGAACGGCCGCGGGACGCCGGCGCTTCGAGCGTCTGGACCCGGCGCCGCCCGGCGCCGGCGGTCCGGTGTCAGGGCTGGAGGCGGCCGCGGCGATGGTGGAGGAGCGCGGCGCGGCGGGGATCCCGCGCGCGGCCCTGGTGTCGCGCGCGGGCGTCGCGCCGGGTGCGCTCGATCGGACGGTGGCGGAGCTCGAGGCGCACGGGCTGGCCGCGCCGGCGGGCGACGTGCTGGTCTCGCCACGCGTGCTGGCCCACCTCGGCGAGCGGCTGCTGACGGACCTCGCCACGCATCATCGCGCCGAGCCGCTGTCGGAAGGCGTGCCGCGCGAGGAGCTGCGTGAGCGGCTGTTCGGGCGGGCGAGCCCCGCCGTGTTCGCGCGCGTGCTGGCCGACCTGGCGGCCGCCGGACGCGTCGTCGCGCGCGACCGGGTGGCGCTCGCCGGCCACCAGGTGTCGCTGTCGCCGGCCGAGGCGGCGGCGCGCGACGCCCTCGAAGCCGCGCTCGAGGCGGGCGGGCTGACGCCGCCGGATCTCCAGGCGCTTCAGGCCGGCTCGGGCGCGCCCGCCGAGGTGGCCGACCGGATGCTGGCGTGGCTGGTGCGCCAGAAGCGCGCGGTCCGGTTGGGCACGCTGGTCTTTCACGCCGGCGCGCTCGCCGGGCTCAAGGCCGACATGGCCGCGCTGAAGCAGGCGGCTCCCGGCGCGAGCGAGCCCGTGCGGCTCGACGTCGCCGCGTTCAAGGCCCGCTACGGGATGACGAGAAAGTTCGCGATTCCGCTCCTGGAGTACCTGGATCGGGAACGGGTCACGCGCCGCATAGGGGAGGTCCGGATCGTGTTGTGACGGCGCGCGGGACGATGGCTAGTCGTGGTCGTCCTTCTTGCTGTCGGTGGCGCCATCCTTCACGCTCTGCTTGAAGTTCTTGATGCCCTTGCCCAGGCCGCGCCCGATCTCGGGGAGACGGTTCGCCCCGAAGAGCAGGATCACGATGAACAGGATGATCAGCATCTCGGGGAGGCCGATCGGACCAAACATGTCAGTCTCCTTCGCAGGTCGACGCGTTTCCCCGATTCTATCACCGTTCCCGGACGGCCGCCGGACGCCGGGGGCCGGGGGGACACCGTGATCCGGCCGCTGGCCGGGGCGCTCGCGCTCGCGCTCGTCGCCGGGCAGTTCGCCAGCGACGTCGACGTGGTCGAGGTGTACGCCACGGTGACGGCCGCGCGCGGCGGCGCGCCCGTCGACGGTCTCGCGGCGTCCGACTTCGAGGTCTTCGACGACGGAGCGCCGAGGCCCGTGACCGTGTTCGCGGCGGGCGAGTTTCCGCTGTCGGTCGCGCTCGCGATCGACCGCTCCTTCAGCATGGCGGGCCGCCGCCTCGCGCTGGCCAAGTCGGCCGCCCACGTCTTCCTCGGCGCGCTGCGCCCGGACGACCGGGCGCTCGTCGTCGCCATCGGCGGGCGCACCGAGACGCTGGCGCCGCTCTCGACCGACCGGCCGGCGGAGCACGCCGCGCTCGAGCGGCTCCAGGCCTGGGGCACGACGCCGCTCCACGACTCGATCATCGACACCATCGACCTGATCCAGCCGGCCGGCGGGCGCCGGGCGCTGGTCCTCCTCTCCGACGGCGACGACCGGTACAGCGAGCAGACGGCCGACGCCGTCGTGGCGCGCGCGCGCCGGGCCGACGTACTGATCTATTCGATCGCCGTGGGCGACCGCTCGCCCGTGCTGTTCCAGTGGCTGGCGGAGATCACGGGCGGGCGCACGTATCACCTGCGCCGGCCCGAGGCCATGGCGGCGGCGCTCTCGGGGATCGCGAGCGAACTGCGGCACCAGTACCTGCTGGGTTACGTGCCGGACCCCGCCAGCCTGACGGGCCCGCGCGCCTGGCGCACGATCACGGTCCGCGTGAAGCGGCCGGGCGCCGTCGTGCGGGCGCGCACCGGCTACTTCGGCGGCGCGCGCGAAAGGCGCGGCGACCATGTAGAATGAAGGGCTGATGACGCACCCCCTTGTTCTCGGCCTGTTCGACGATCACACCGGCGCGGCGGCCGCCGCGCGCGCGCTGCACGGCGCCGGCATCGACCGCGAGCACCTGTCGGTTGTCGCGCGCACCCACGACGAAGAGGGCCGGCTGGCCGACGAGCTCGACGGACGGCCGGGCGCTGAGCTGGAAGGGTCGCGGCAGCTCGCCCGGCTGGGCGAGCTGAGCGGCGTCCTGCTGGCGGCCGTGGCCGTCGTCATGCCCGGCATCGGCCCCATCGTGACGGCCGGTCCGCTGTCGGCCGGCCTCGGCGAGGCGGCCGGACAGATGGGCGGCGGCCTCGTGCCGGTGCTGGCCGGCGCCGGCGTCAGCGAGGCGGAAGCCGAGGCCCTGGAGCACGCCGTGCGCGCGGGCGCCGTGCTGCTCGGCGTCCACGTGGCGGCCGGGCGGGTGGACGCGGTGGCGGACACGCTGCGGCAGGCGGGCGCGCGATCCGTGGCCGTCTCTGACTGGCAGGACGGCGAGTGAGATTGGCCGGGCGGGGCCCCGGCAACCAGACCGGTGAGGACTTCGACATGCCGCACACTGATACCGGGTTGTTCACCGTGGGGGTCTTCAAGGACATCGAATGGGCCGAGCGGGGCCTCGACGCGCTCAAGGCGCAGGGGTTCACGCCCTCCATCGTGACCATCCTGGCCAAGCGCACGCCCGAGACCGTCGAGCTCGTGCGGCGCACGACAGGCGCCGACGGCGCCGAGCTCGAGGTGAAGACGCTCGGGCCCGTCGTGGCAGCCGGGTCGCTCGTGGCGGCGCTGCAGGGCGATGCGGCCGAGCTGACGAAGAAGGGCATCGCCGGCTCGATGCGGCGTGTCGGGTTCCAGCCGCACGACGGCCTGATCTACGAGCGGTTGACCGATAAGGGCGGCGTGCTCGTGGCCGTCGACAGCGAGTCGCGCGCCTCCGACGCGCTCGCGGTGCTGCACGCCTTCGGCGGAGGCAATGCCGCCATCGGGGCCTGGGCCGGCCGGCTCTGACGCGCGCCTCCGGGGAACCAGAGGGCCGCGCCCGGAGTCTCCTACACTAGACAGTCTGTCTCCCGGAAGTGCCGGTAGAGCCGACCGATCCGTCTGTGGAGCCGGCGCCACGGCAGGCATCAGATTTGCAGTTGCCTCCCGAAGGTCGGTCAGCGACAATAGGAAACATAGAACCACCGGTCACGGAAGATGTCTGACGCGCAGGCCCACGTCCAGCGGCACGCCGACGGCCCATCGGTGAACCCGGCGGGGGAGCGGCCTCCCCGCGATGAGCGGTTTCTGTCCGATCGTCCGTTTCTGATCGACGACCGGACACCGCGCATGCGCCGGGCGTTCGGCGTGTCGATGGCCACGCACGTGGTCGTGCCGTTCCTCCTCGTGTTCCTGATGCGGTTCGTCCCGGCGCCGCAGCCGGCGCCGCAGCTCCCCGACCTGTCCCACTACAACATCGTCTGGCTGCCCCAGGAGGGTCCCGGCGGCGGCGGTGGCGGCGGCGGCAACAGCTCGCCGGAGCCGCCGCGCAAGGTCGAGCTGCCGGGCCGGGACAAGATCAGCGTGCCCGTCGAGAAGGCCGTCAACCTCGAGGCGCCCAAGCCGAAGGTGGAGCCGAAGCCCGACCCGGTGCCGCTCATGCAGCTGCCGGCGCTCGCGATGGCCTCGGGCACCAGCACGCTCCCCGGTACCCTGACCGGCCTGCCGTCCGACGCCAGCCTCTCGCAGGGCAGCGGCACGGGCGGGGGCGCGGGCACGGGCCAGGGCACGGGCATCGGTCCGGGCAAGGGCTCCGGGCTCGGCCCGGGCGAGGGTGGCGGCACCGGCGGCGGCGTCTACCGGCCCGGGAACGGCGTCGAGCTGCCGCGCATCCTGCGCGAGGTGAAGCCGCAGTACACCGCCGACGCCATGCGCGCCAAGGTGCAGGGCGTCGTCGAGCTCGAGTGCGTCGTGCTGCCCGACGGCTCGGTGGGCGACGTGCGGGTCACGCACTCGCTCGACCCGGTGTTCGGTCTCGACGAAGAGGCCATCAAAGCGGTCAAGCAGTGGCGCTTCGCGCCCGGGACCCGCCTCGGCCAGCCCGTCGCCGTCCTCGTCGGCATCGAGCTCACCTTCACCCTTCGCTGAACGGCGGTCAGCCGTCAGCAGTTCCCTGGCCCCTGACCCCTGACCGCTGCCCCCTGATATCATTCCGCGCGAGGAGGCCATTCCGATGCGCATCATGTTCCGGGCGCTGCTATGCCTCGCGCTGGCGGCGCCCGTGTCGGCCCAGACCGAAACGTATCCGGCGCCCGTCGAGCACGACTTCATCGCCCATGACGTCACGTTCGAGAGCGGCGGCAGTCTTCCCGAGGTGCGGCTTCACTACCGGACGGTCGGCACGCCCCGCAAGGACGCCCGGGGCGTCGTCCGCAACGGCGTGCTGATCCTCCACGGGACCGGCGGGACCGGCGGACAGTTCCTGACGCCGGGCTACGCCGGCCTGCTGTTCGGCAAGGGGCAGATCCTCGACGCCGAGCGGTACTTCATCATCCTGCCCGACAACGTCGGCCACGGGCAGTCCAGCAAGCCGAGCGACGGGCTCCGCATGAAGTTTCCGCGCTACGGCTACATCGACATGGTCCGGCTGCAGCACCGGCTGGTGACCGAGGGGCTCGGTCTCACGCACCTGCGGCTCGTGATGGGCACGTCGATGGGCGGGATGCAGACGTGGATGTGGGGCTACATGTATCCGGGGTTCGTGGACGGGCTCGTGCCCCTGGCGAGCCGGCCCGCGCCGATCACGGGGCGCAACCGCATGTGGCGGAAGGCGCTCATGGACTGCATCCGCAACGACCCGACGTGGCAGGACGGCAACTACACGACCGAGCCGCGCGGGCTGGCCGACGCGATGGGCTTCCTGCTGATTGCCGTGAGCTCGCCGCTGCAGTGGCAGAAGATGATGCCGACCGGCCAGGCCGCCGACGAATGGCTGGCGGCGCAGGTGAAGCGGCGCGCGGCCGCCACCGACGCCAACGACATGCTGTACTACTTCCAGGCGTCCGAGGACTACAACCCGACGCCGCACCTCGGCGAGATCACGGCGCCGCTCATGGCGATCAACTCGGCCGACGACTTCGTGAACCCGCCCGAGATGCCGATGATGGAGCAGTACATCTCGCGCGTGAAGCACGGCCGCTACGTGCTGGTTCCCATTTCGGACAAGACCTGGGGCCACTCGACGCACAGCCACCCCGAGGTGTGGGGAAGCTACCTGAAGGCGTTCCTCGAGTCCCTGCCGCCCATGCCCTAGAAAGAGAAAAGGCCCGGCGGAACCTCTCGGTTCCGCCGGGCCTTCTTCAGCGGTCAGCGGTCAGCGGTCAGGGGTCAGGGGTCAGGGGGCAGAGCCCCGAGTACCCAGGTACCCAGTACCCGTCCGCGTCAGTTCCCCTTAGTACATCCCGCCCATGCCGCCGCCCGGGGGCATGGCCGGTTCCTTCTTCTCCTCGGGGATCTCGGAGACGAGCGCCTCGGTCGTCAGCAGCAGCGACGCGATCGACGCGGCGTTCTGCAGCGCCGAGCGCACGACCTTGGTCGGGTCGATGACGCCGGCCTCGACCAGGTTCTCGTAGGTGTCGGTCTGGGCGTTGAAGCCCTCCTCGTCCTTCATCTCCCGCACCTGCTGGACGACGATGGAGCCCTCGAGCGCCGGCGTTGGTGGCGATCTAGCGCATGCGGCTCTTCGATGGCGCGAGCGGACGATGTTCACGCCCACCTGCCTCGTCGCCCTCGAGCCTTGAGCCTCGTCGAGCGCCTTGCCGGCGCGGAGCAGCGCCACGCCGCCGCCGGGCACGATGCCCTCCTCGACGGCCGCCTTGGTGGCGTGCATCGCGTCCTCGACGCGGGCCTTCTTCTCCTTCATCTCGGTCTCGGTGGCCGCGCCGACCTTGATGACGGCGACGCCGCCGACCAGCTTCGCCAGCCGCTCCTGCAGCTTCTCGCGGTCGTAGTCCGAGGTGGTCTCCTCGACCTGGGCGCGGATCTGCTTGACGCGGCCCTCGATGGCCGTCTGGCGCGCCGGCGCCCTCGACGATCGTCGTGTTGTCCTTGTCGATCGTGATCTTCTTCGCCTTGCCCAGGTCGTCGATCTTGATGTTCTCGAGCTTGATGCCGAGGTCCTCGGTGATGGCCTTGCCGCCGGTCAGGATCGCGATGTCCTCGAGCATGGCCTTGCGGCGGTCGCCGAAGCCGGGCGCCTTGACGGCGGCGACGTGCAGCGTGCCGCGCAGCTTGTTGACCACCAGCGTCGCCAGCGCCTCGCCTTCGACGTCCTCGGCGATGATCAGCAGCGGGCTGGCCCAGCCGCGCCACCTGCTCGAGCACGGGCAGCAGGTCCTTCATCGAGCTGATCTTCTTCTCGTGGATCAGGATGACGGGGTTCTCGAGCACGACCTCCATCCGCTCGGGGTCGGTCACGAAGTAGGGCGAGAGGTAGCCGCGGTCGAACTGCATGCCCTCGACGACCTCGAGCGAGGTCTCCAGCGTCCTGGCCTCTTCGACGGTGATCACGCCGTCCTTGCCGACCTTGTCCATCGCCTCGGCGATGATCGTGCCGATCGTCTCGTCGTTGTTCGCCGAGATCGTGCCGACCTGGGCGATCATCTTGCCGCTCGACCGGCTTCGACTCAGCTTCTTGCAGCTCCTCGACGACGGCGCTCGACGGCCTTCTCGATGCCGCGCTTGAGCTCCATCGGGTTGGCGCCGGCGGTCACGTTCTTGGCGCCCTCGCGGTAGATCGCCTGCGCGAGCACGGTCGCCGTCGTCGTGCCGTCGCCGGCCGACGTCGGAGGTCTTGCTGGCGACCTCGCGCACCATCTGCGCGCCCATGTTCTCCAGCGGGTCCTTCAGCTCGATCTCCTTGGCGACCGTCACGCCGTCCTTGGTGATCAGTGGGCGAGCCGAACTTCTTGTCGAGCACGACGTTGCGGCCCTTCGGGCCGAGCGTCACCTTGACCGCGTCGGCCAGGTGCGTTGACGCCGCGGAGGATGGCCTGGCGCGACTCCTCACCGTACATAATCTGCTTGGCCATACTTCCTTGACTCCTTCAGGGCAGGCTGGACGCCCGCACTACTTCTTCTTGGTGCTCTTCGATGACGCCCAGGACCTCGTCCTCGCGCATGATCAGGATACTCCTCGCCGTCGATCTTGATCTCCTGGCCCGAGTACTTGCCGAAGAGGATCGTGTCGCCGGCCTTCACGTCGAGCGGCGTGACGCTTGCCGTCGTTCGTCGATCTTGCCGTTGCCCACGGCGATGACCTTGCCCTGCTGGGGCTTCTCCTTCGCCGTGTCGGGGATGATGATCCCGCCGACCTTCTGCTCGCCTTCCTCGATGCGCTGGACGATGATGCGGTCGTGTAGCGGTCGGACCTTCATGCTCGTCTACTCCAGGCTGATGCGTAAGATGGTGGAAACTACGCCCACATGGAAGCACCGGCTCCCGTGTCCGGTTAGCAGTCATCAGGGCCGACTGCTAATTATAGACGAGCTGTGGACTGTGAGTCAGAGGCCCGCCCGCGGGGGAGGGGCTTCCGGGGCTCGTTTTCGTCGCGGGTCAGGCCTTGCGGGCTGAGCCGATACGTCGCTCGATCTTCCGGGCGAGGGTGTTGCGGTGGATGCCCAGCAGCTCGGCGGTCCGGCAGAGGTTGCCCGTCGAGCGGGTCAGCGCCCGGCTGATGAAGCGCCGCTCGAACTCCCGGCGGGCGTCGTCGAAGCGGACGCCGCGGTCCACCATCTGCTGCACGAGCTGCTCGAGCTGATCCCGCACCCTTCGCTCCGCCGGGCTACCGAAGTTCCCGACCCGTGAGCAGGCTGGAAGGCTTCCAGGTACTTCTCGCGGGTGCGCGCGACGACGTCGTCGGGCAGCGTCGGGCACCGGCGGCTGCTTGTTCCAGCCGATCGCTCGAGGTAGTCGCGCACGTACTGCTTGTCGAAGCTCGGCTGGCCGCGGCCGGGCGCGTACTGGTCCTGGGGCCAGAAGCGCGACGAGTCGGGCGTCAGCGCCTCGTCGATGAGGATGATCTCCTCGGCCCCCGACGGCCCCTTCGCCACGCCGAACTCGAACTTGGTGTCGGCGACGATGATGCCGCGGCGCCTCGGCGTGCGCGCGCGCCGCGCGAGTAGAGCGCGAGCGTGAGGTCGCGCAGCCGGGCGATCCGCGCCGCGCCGACGATCCCGCCGGCCTCCGCCTCGCGAGATGTTGATGTCGTGCCCGCTCTCGGCCTTGGTCGCCGGCGTGAAGATGGGCTCGGGCAGCCGGTCCGACTCCCGCAGGCCCGCCGGGCAGCGCGATGCCGCAGACGCGCGCCGGTCCGTCCGGTACTCCTTCCAGCCCGAGCCCGAGAGGTACCCGCGCGCCACGCACTCGACCGGCAGCGGCTCGGTCCGGCGCACCAGCATCGAGCGGCCGCGCAGCACGTCGGCGTGCCGCCGCGCCGGCTCGGGGTAGGCGTCCGCGTCCAGCGCTGATCACGTGGTTGGGCACGACGTCGGCCAGCGTGCTCGAACCAGAACGCCGACATCTGCGTGAGCACCTTGCCCTTGTCGGGAATGCCGGAGCCGAGCACGAAGTCGAAGGCGGAGATGCGGTCGGTGGCGACGATGAGCAGGTCGTGGCCGACCTCGTAGACGTCGCGGACCTTCCCGCGGCGATGCAGCGTGAGCCCCTCGAGCTGCGTCTCGAGGAGCGCGGGGCTTGGCGGCACGGAACTCACCTCTGCGAAAGGGCGAAAGATTCGAAAGCTTACCGGGCGCGCGCGCGCGAGTCAACACCTCGCGCGCCGCGCCCGCGTCAGCGGGCCCCTTCCGCGCGCCGCACCTCGATCGCGCCGTCGGTCGTGCGCAGCGCGACGGTCGGCCCGCCGCCCCGCACCGCACCGGAGGCGTGCTCGGTCGATCCCTCGGTCTTCACCGCGACGTCGAGTCCGTCGAGGCGCACGTGGCCGTCGGTGGCCGCCGCGTCGAGCGTGAAGCCGCCGGCGGGCGGCGGCGTGAACGTGATCGTCGCGTCGGTGGTGATGGCCGTCACCGGCGCGGGCGCGGCCATGGCCAGCGTCAGGTCGGTCTCGCGGCCGTCGAAGCGCACCTCGTGGCGCACCGCGCGCAGCTCGACGCCGCCGCCGCGCAGGCCGAACCGCGCCAGGCCGCCGACCGGCCCCGCCTCCACGTCCACCGACCGCCCGTTCACCTCGAGCCCGCCGCCGATGGTCCCGGCCTTCACCGTGCCCCCGACCATCTCGAGCTTCACGTCCGCGGAGATGGACTCCAGGGTCAGGTCCATCGAGCGGCCCGTCAGGTCGACCGCGTTCGCGTCGGTCACCTTCACGGTGCCGCCGGTCTGCGAGCCCTCGACGCGTCCGGCCACGTGCTCCACCGTGACGTCGCCGCGCGTGCCGTCGAGCATCAGGGCCGCCACCGAGGTGACGCTGGTCTCCCGGCTGCCGCGGACCCGCGTCCGCAGGCGGGACGGGACGTGGATCGTGAGCGCGGCGCGCTGCTGGCCGCCGTCCGGGTAGTCGGCCGAGAGCGACACCACCCGGCCGCTCGTGTCGAGCCGGAGCGTGGTCGCGCGGGCCAGCTTCCGGGCCTCGGGTTCGTCGTAGCCGGTCGAGCTCACGGTGAACTCGAGGGCGAGGTCCGTGCGGTCCTCGCCGACGAGGGTGACGCCGGCGATCGAGTCCACCCGCAGCTCGTCCACCGCCGGGTCGAGGCGCGCCGTGGTGGTGGTCGTGTGCTCGGCCCTGGCGCGGTTGCCCTGGATCTCCCGCCTGGCGGACTGGATCAAACGCCCCAGCCCTGAGCCCCGCCCCTCCGGGGCCGGAGGCGCCGTGAACTGGTAGACCAGGACGCCCACGGCGGCGAAGCCCAAAATGAGCAATAACTCACGTTTTCCCATAGACTTGGCGTCAATCTTTATAGTAGAGTGCGTCGGAGTCTATCACCCGCTGCGCCCGTACCCGATGCGGGAATTGTAGTCCCGTCAGCGAAGGTCATGCGGTCTCACCTGCGCGCCGCGCTCATCCTTGCGCTCACCCTGCTCCTGCTGGCGTTCTTCCTCCATGGCGCCGACCTGGGCCAGGTCTGGGCCGAGATGCGCCACGCGAGCCTGGGCCTGATCGTGGCCGCCACGCTCGTGAACCTGCTGACCTATCCCTTGCGGGTCGTCCGCTGGCGGTACCTCCTGCGTCCGGTCGGCCGCGTGAGCTTCGAGTCGGCGCTGACGGCGACCATGATCGGCTTCGGGGCCAGCGTCGTGCTGCCGGCGCGCGCCGGCGAGATCATCCGTCCCTACGTGCTGGCGCGGCGCGAGCAGCTGAGCGCCACCGCGGCCTTCGCGACGATCGTGCTCGAGCGCGTCCTGGACCTCATGGCCGTGCTGCTCTTGCTCGGGGTCTTCCTGCTCAGCGTCGACGGGCGGCGCCTGCCGTTCGCGGCCGACGCCCTGCGGTCGGTCCGCGTGGGCGGCGCGGTGGCCGCCCTGAGCGCCGTGGGCGTGCTCGTGGTGCTCGGCGTGCTGGCCGGCCACCCGGACTGGCTGGTGCGCGCCACGCTCTGGCTCGAGCGCCGGGTGTCGTCGGCCGCCGGCCGGCTGTCGCCCCTCGTCGAACGGTTCACCCAGGGGCTGGCCACCGTGCGCCAGCCGCGGCGGCTCCTGGTGGCCGTGGCGCTGTCGGTGCCGCTCTGGATGACGATTGCGGCGGGCATCTGGCTCGCCGCCCTTGCCTTTCATATGACGGTGCCGTACCTCGGCTCGTTCCTTATCGTGGCCTTTCTGGTGATTGGCGTGGCCGTGCCGACGCCGGGAGCGATTGGCGGGTTCCACGCGGCGTTCCAGGTGGCGGTCACGTCATTCTACGGGGTGCCCGACGACCGGGCGGTGGGCGCCGCCATCGTGCTCCACGCGCTGTCCTTCCTGCCGGTCGTGCTCATCGGAGCGCTGCTGATGATGCGCGAGGGGCTGACGGTCCGGCGCGTGCGGGAGCTGGCGGCGGGACGCGACGCGGCGTCGGGCGGGGACGCGCCCATGCCGGCCGTACGCGAAGCGGAGGGCATCCGGTGAAGTGTCCGTTCTGTGGTCATCTCGGCGACAAGGTCGTGGACTCCCGCGAGACGAAGGAAGGGGAGGCCATCAGGCGCCGGCGCGAGTGTCTGGGGTGCGGCCGGCGCTTCACGAGCTACGAGCGGATCGACGAGATCCCCTACATGGTCGTCAAGAAGGACGGCAGCCGCGAGCGGTTCGAGCGGCAGAAGCTCATCGCCGGGCTGCTCAAGGCCTGCGAGAAGCGGCCGGTGAGCGTGGCGGCGCTCGAGGGGATTGCCGACCGCGTGGAGGCGACCCTCCAGGATCGCCCCGAGAAGGAGATGGGCACCGAGGCGGTGGGCGAGTTCGTGATGCAGGAGCTCCGGCGGCTGGACAAGGTGGCGTACGTGCGCTTTGCGTCGGTGTACCGGCACTTCCGGGACGTCAACGAGTTCATCAGCGAGCTGAAGAGCCTCGTCGAGTCGAAGGACGTGGGATGAGAATGCGCCTGCTCCTGTCGGCCGTGGCCGTGCTGGGGGTCGTGCTGCTGGTGACGAGCCTGCAGCCGGCGCCGGCCGCGGCGCAGGACCTGCGGGTGACGCCGTTGCCGCGCAACGGCCGGGTGCTAGTCTCCTTCACGCTCTCCGACGCCTTCGACGACGACGTGCGCGCGGCGATCCGGAGCGGCCTGCCGACGACCTTCACCTACGAGGTGTCGCTCATGCGCGCCGTCTCGCTCTGGTTCGACCGCACGATCGCCGAGTCCACGGTGTCGGCGACGGTCCGCTACGACAACCTGACGCGCCGCTATCAGGTCACGCGCATGGTCAACGGGCGGGTCGAGAGCACGCCGCAGGTGACCGACAACGAGGACACCGTGCGCGCCCTGATGACCGAGTTCGACCGGCTGCCGTTGTTCGCGACGGCGGATCTCGAGCCGAACGCCGAGTACTACCTGCGCGTCCGCGCGCAGACCAGCCCGCGCAACGCGTGGTTCCTCTGGCCGTGGGGACGCCATCGCGCCTCGGGCCGGGCGACCTTCACGTTCATCCAGTAGGGGGCGAGCCCCCGGCACCTGGTGGGTCCGCCGATGTCCGCGACCGTCCGGAAGATCCCGACGCCGCCCAACCGGGACTACGCACGTCCCGCGCCGCCGGCGCGTCCGCCCTTCCGCGACAACCCCCGGCTGATCCTGCTCGGCATCGTCCTGCTCGTCGCCGCGCTCGTGGCGATGATCACGCTCGCCGACCGCTCGACCGAGTTCTATCCGGACTTCCTCAGCGAGGTCGTGCTCTACGCGCTGTCGGTGGCCGACCTCACGATGCTCGTCGCGCTGGCCTTCGTGCTGGCGCGCAACGTCATCAAGCTCGTCGTCGAGCGGCGCCGCGCGCTGCCGTTCGCGCGCTTCCGCGCCAAGCTGGTGGCCGCGCTGCTCGGCATGACGATCATCCCGTCGGTGCTCGTGCTCATCGTCGGCAGCGAGCTCATCCGCAACAGCGCCAACCGGTGGTTCAACCCGCCGATCGAGGAGGTGCTCTCGTCGGCCAACGAGATCGCCGGCGACTACTACGAGGAGCGCAGCGGCGTCGTCGCCGACCACGCGCGGCGGATCGCCGACGCGCTGCCGGCGGCGCGCGTGGCCGAGGGCGACGTGGGCGCCGTGCGCGACGCGATCGCGCCCGAGGTCACCGAGGGCCGCATCGGCATGGTGGAGGTCTATCAGGTCAAACCGGACGCCGCCGACCGGCCCGACGTGACCGCGCTCGTCGCCGTCGAGGCGCCCACGCTGCCCCGCGACCACGAGCGGGCGTCGGCCAACCGCCTTGCCGCGCGCGTCGCCGCCGGCAGCACCGAGACGCGAGCGCTCGACCGCCTCGACAGCGGCAGCGAGCTGGTGCGCGCCGCGTCGGTCGTCCGCGACGCGGCCGGGAACGTGGTCGGCGTCGTCGTGGCGTCCGACGCCCTGTCGGGCGAACTGGCCAGCCACTCGCGCCGCATCACCGAGGCCTACGAGGCCTACAGCCAGTTGAAGGTGCTCAAGCGTCCTCTCGAGGGGGTGTACCTCTCGTTCTTCCTCATGGTGACGCTGATGATCCTGGTGAGCGCCACCTGGATGGGCCTGTACGTGGCCAAGCGCATCACGCGCCCGGTGCAGATGCTCGCCGCCGGCGCCCGGGAGATCGGGGCGGGTCACCTCGATCACCGCATCGAGCCCGAGACGGCCGACGAGTTCGGCGCGCTGGTCGAGGCGTTCAACGCGATGGCGGGGGAGCTGGCGGTCAGCCGCCGGCGGATCGAGCGGTCGCGCATCGACCTCGAGCGCAAGAACCAGGAGAACGACGAGCGGCGCCGGTACTTCGAGACGATCCTCGAGCCGGATCGCCACCGGCGTCGTCGCCGTCGGCCCCGACGGGGCGGTGACGGCGATCAACGGCGCGGCGCTCCGGCTGCTCGGGCTCCAGCCGCCGGTGGTGGGCGAGGCGCTCAGGACCGTGCTGGCGCGCGAGGACCTCGAGCCGCTCCGCCACCTCGTGGAGGACCGCCGGCCGCACGCCCTCGAGCCGTCGGCCCAGGAGATCTCGCTGGTCAGCGGCGGCCGGGAGACGCGGCTCTCGGTTGCGGCGACCACCCTGGTCAGCGACTGCGGGCAGCGTCGAGGGCACGGTGCTCGTGCTCGACGACGTGACGCCGCTCATCCGCGCGCAGCGGGTCGCGGCCTGGCGCGACGTGGCCCGCCGGCTCGCGCACGAGATCAAGAACCCGCTCACGCCCATCCAGCTGTGCGCCGAGCGCCTCCGCCGCCACTTCGGGCAGGCGCCGCCGGCCGCGCGCGCCCTCGTGGAGGAGTGCACCGGCGACGATCGTCGGCGAGGTGGAGTCGCTCAAGGCGCTGGTCGACGAGTTCTCGCAGTTCGCCCGCATGCCGGCGCCGCGCGCCGTGCCGACCGACCTGCACGCGCTGCTCGACGAGGCGCTGGCGCTCTACAACGGGCTGCTGCGCAGCGTGCACATCGACCGCGCGTTCGCGGCGGGGCTCCCGCTCGTGCGCGTGGACTCGGAGCAGATCCGGCGGGTGGTGATCAACCTGGTCGACAACGCCGTCGAGGCGCTGGGGGGCCGGAGGGCGCCGCGCCCGACGGCACGGCGGGCCGCATCCTGGTGGAGACCCAGCACGACGCGACCAACGGCGTGGCGCGGATCATCGTCGCCGACAACGGACCGGGCATCCCGGAGGCCGATCGCGAGAAGCTGTTCATGCCGTACTATTCCACCAAGCGCCGCGGCTCGGGTCTCGGCCTGGCCATCGTGCGGCGCATCGTGGCCGAGCACGGCGGGAGCATCGAGGTCGGCAGCAACCCGCCCACGGGCACGCGGTTCACGATCGAGCTGCCGTGTTAGGACGGCTCACGGCTCACGGCTGACGACTGTATGCAGGCAACGATCCTCATCGTCGACGACGAAGCGGGCGTGCGCTCGGCGCTGAGCGGTGTCCTCCGCGACGAAGGCTACACCGTCGAGGCGGTGGACACGGGGGAGGCCTGCCTCGACCGGGTCACGCGCGACGTCTACGACGTCATCGTCCTGGACATCTGGCTGCCGGGCATGGACGGCCTCGCGACGCTGCAGCGGCTCAAGGAGCGGCGCGTCGACGCGGAGGTCGTCATGATCTCCGGCCACGGCAACATCGAGTCGGCCGTGCGGGCCATCAAGCTGGGCGCGTTCGACTTCGTCGAGAAGCCGCTGTCGCTGGAGAAGACGGTGCTCGTCGTCCGCAACGCGCTGCGGCAGCGGCGGCTCGAGGCCGAGAACCGCGCGCTGCGCGCGCACGTGGACCGCCGCCTGACGATGATCGGGGAGAGCTACGTGATGGCGCAGCTGCGCGAGCAGGTCGCCATGTCGGCGCCGACCAACGGCCGCGTGCTGATCTACGGCGAGAACGGCACGGGGAAGGAGCTGGTGGCGCGGTCGATCCACGCGCTGAGCCGGCGCCGCCACGGGCCGTTCGTCGAGGTGAACTGCGCGGCAATTCCCGAGGAGCTGATCGAGTCGGAGCTGTTCGGGCACGTGAAGGGCGCCTTCACGGGGGCGGTGTCCGACCGGCGCGGCAAGTTCGAGGCGGCCGACGGCGGCACGCTGTTCCTCGACGAGATCGCCGACATGAGCCTGAAGACGCAGGCGAAAGTGCTCCGCGCCCTGCAGGAGCAGGTCGTCGAGCGGGTGGGCGGGACGGCGATCGTGCGGGTGGACGTGCGCGTGCTGGCGGCCACCAACAAGGACCTGACCGTCGAGATCCGCGCCGGCCGCTTCCGCGAGGACCTGTACTTCCGCCTGAACGTCATTCCGATCTTCGTGCCGCCCCTGCGGGACCGCGAGGAGGACGTGCCGCGGCTGGCGGAGCACTTCATGGCCGAGCTCGCCCGGGAGTACGGCCGCCGGGCGAAGGCGCTCGACGCCGGCGCGCTGGCCGGCCTGCGCGCCTACCGGTGGCCGGGGAACGTGCGCGAGCTGCGCAACGTGATCGAGCGGCTGATGATCATGGTGCCGGGCGACACGATCGGCGCCCGGGACCTGGCGTTCCTCGAGGGCGCGGGCGTCGCGGCGGCCGACGCCTACACGAGCGAGCGCGGGTTCCTGCCGCTCCAGGAAGCGCGCGGCCAGTTCGAGCGCGACTACATCCTGCGCGTGCTGGCCGCGCAGCAGGGCAACATCTCCCGCACGGCCGACGTGCTGGGCGTCGAGCGCAGCAACCTGTACCGCAAGATGCGCGCGTTCGGCATCGCGCCGGCGCGGCGCGCCGACGGGGACGGCGAGAAGCCGGCCGACTCGCTCGGCTCCTGAGCCCGTCCCCTCCGACGGCTATTCCATCGCCTTCCGCAGCTTGTTTTCGAGCAGCTGGTCCCCGCCGAACCGCTCGAGCTGCAGGTAGTACTGTGCCGCGTCGATGAGCGCGGCGGAGGGCACGAGGCCGACGATCTCGCTCTCGAGCACGGCCACTCCGTAGCGCGCCGCCTCGCGCTTGACGACCTCGAACACGCGGAAGATCGGCGTCTTCGGGTAGTTGGTGAGGTTCATCGACACCTGCACGAGGTTGCGGTCCTCCACGCGGATGCCCATCGCCTTCACGAACCGGAAGCCGCCGCTGCTCAGCCGGATCGCGGCCGCGATCTTCTTCGCGACGTCGAGCCGGTCGGTGGCGAGGTTGATGTTGTAGGCGATCAGCGGCACGCGCGCGCCCATCACCGTGGCGCCGGCCGACGGGTGGGGCGCGGCCGGGCCGAAGTCCGGGCGCCACTCGTCGCGGGCCATCTTCGCGGCGAGCCCCTCGAACTCGCCGCGGCGGATGTCCTCGAGGTTGCGCCGCGCGGGCGACGCGGCGGCCTCCTCGTAGAGGAAGATCGGCACCTCGAAGCGCGTAGCCACCGCCAGGGCGATACGCTGGGCGAGGGCCACGCAGGCCTCCATGGTGACGCCCTCGATGGGCACGAAGGGCACGACGTCCACGGCGCCCATGCGCGGGTGCTCGCCGCTGTGCGCCCGCAGGTCGATGCGGGGAATCGCCGCGTCGTAGAGGGCCAGGACGGCCTGCTCGAGCGCCGGGCCGTCGCCGGCCATCGTGAGGACCGATCGGTTGTGCGAGACGTCGGAGGAGTAGTCGAGCAGCTTGACGCCGGGCGTGCGCCGGATGGCGTCCGCGCAGGCTTCCACGACGTCGGTCCGCCGTCCCTCACTGATGTTGGGAACGCATTCGATGAGTGCCATGGCCCCTCATCATAGCAGCGTCCCGGGCGCGATTTCGCCGGCCCCGGCGGGGGCGGCGCGATTGACTGAGGGTGATCTTTGCCGCATAATCCCAACGGCGATCCGGTGATGTCCGATCCGCTCCACCACGGCTCCGCCACTCCCGCGTCGCGCCCCGAGGGCGCGGACGTGTACACCCAGATCGAGGAGCTCCTCCTCGTCGGTCTCGACCACTATTTCGCGGCGCGCTACGACGAGGCGATTCACGTGTGGACGCGCGTGCTCTTCCTCGATCGCGGGCACGCGCGCGCCCGGGCCTACATCGAGCGCGCGCGGGGCGCGCTCTCCGAGCGCCAGCGCGAGTCGGAGGAGCTGCTGCACCACGGCGTCGACGCGTTCGACCGGGGCGACGCCAGCGCCGCGCGCGAGCTGCTCAACACGGCCGTCGAGCGCGGGGCGCCGCAGGAGGAGGCCCTGGCGCTGCTCGGCCGCCTCGACCGCCTGGCGGCCGCGGGCGAGCCCATGGCGCCGGCCGCACCGCCGCGCCGGACGCGCCGGCGCGCGGTCCACCCGGAGCGGCCCGCGCCCGCCCGGCGGCCGCGCGCGACGGGCTGGTTCGTCCTGCTCGCCGTGGTCGCGTCGCTCGCCGTGGGCGCCGCGCTCGTCGCCACGTTCGGCGACGCCGTCGGGCGCTGGTTCCTCTTCGAGGAGGTCGAGCGCGCCTCGGCGCCCGCCGCCGCCGGCGAGAGGCCGCTCGCGCTGCCGTCGGCCTCCGAGACCGTGATCGCGCGGGCCCGCATGACGGCCGTTCGCAGCGGCCTGGGGCAAGGTGGCGCGCGCACGCCGGCGGACCAGCAGCGGCTGCGCGAGGTGCTCGCGGAGCTCGATCGCATCGGCATCGGCGATCCTCACCGTGCGGAGGCCGACGCGCTCGTCGGCCAGATCCAGCGCGCGCTGCTCGCCACCGTCGACGGCCAGCCGGCCGCACCCGCCGGCGGACGGTCCGGCCAGCCGCAATGAGATGCCCCAAGTGCCACTACATCAGCTTCGACAGCGGTGAGCGCTGCCGGAACTGCGGCTACGACTTCTCGCTGGCGGTCGATCTCCCGCCCGAGGCGCCGGACCTGCCCGCCGAGCCGGATGCCGCGCCGCTCGCCGACTTCTCCCTGAACGATCTCGATACGCGGCCGACACCGGACGGCCGGACGCCCGCCGACAAGACCTGGCGGCCGGACGGCACCACCGCGGGGCTGGAGCTGCCGCTCTTCACCCTGGATGGCTCCGACGACCGTCCGCTCGTGACGCCGCCGGCCGTGCCGCGCGCGCCGCTCGCCGTCCGGCGCGCCACGCCGGCCGTGCCGCGGCTGCGCACGCCGGCGGCCGAGCCGCCCGAGCGGCCGCTGCCCCTCGACCTCGACGCGCCCGTCGAGCCCGCGCCGCCGCCGGTCCCCGCGCCGGACCGCGCCGCGGGGCCGTCGCCCGTGGGGCCGGCCCGCCGCCTGGGCGCCGCCGCGATCGACGCGGTCATCGTGGGCGCGATCGATCTGGCCGTGCTGTACCTGACGACGAAGATCGCGGGCCTCGGCGGCGGCGAGCTGCATCTGCTTCCCAAGACGCCTCTCATCGCGTTCCTCGTGCTGCTCGACGGCGGCTATCTCGTGGGGTTCGTGGCCACGGTCGGTCAGACGATCGGCAAGATGGCGACCGGCCTCAAGGTCGTCGACGCCGGCGGCGGCCTGCCCACGGTGGGACAGGCGTCGCTGCGCGCGCTGGCGACGCTGCTGTCGATCGCGCCGCTCGGCCTCGGCTACGTCCCCGCGCTCGCGGGCGGGGAGGGCCGCGCGCTCCACGACCGTCTCGCCGATACGCGGGTCGTTGAGGTAAGCTGACCCGCGGATCGGTCTTCACGTGTCCACGCCCATGCTGCGTCGTGTTGCCATTGCCATCGCCACCGCCGGCGGCGTCGGCTACGCCCCGGTGGCCCCCGGCACGTTCGGGTCGGCCGTCGGTCTGGCGGTCTACGCGGCGCTCCGCCTGGTTCGCGTTCCGGGCGCCGAGATCGCGGCGATCGTGCTCGTCTTCGCGGTCGGCGTCTGGGCGGCGGGCCGGGCCGAGCGGCACTTCGCCTGCACCGACCCGGGCCAGGTCGTGGTCGACGAGGTCGCCGGCATGCTCGTCACGCTGGCGTGGATCCCGGTCGGGGTGAGCGGCGCGCTGGCCGGGTTCGTGCTCTTCCGGGTCTTCGACGTCATCAAGCCGTACCCCGCGCGTCAGCTCGAGGGGCTGCACGGCGGGCTCGGCATCATGGCCGACGACGTGGCGGCGGGGGTGTACGCGAACCTGGCGCTGCACCTCGTGCGGCTGCTCGCGCCCGGGTGGATCGCATGACGGGCCCGGCGCCCGGCTTTGCGACGGCGGAGATCATCGCGGTCGGCTCCGAGCTGCTCACGCCGTTCAAGGCCGACACCAACTCCCTCTTCATCACGGCGCGGTTCGAGGAGATCGGCGTCCAGGTGCGCGCGAAGGCCATCGTCGGAGACGACCCGGCCGACCTCGCCGCGATGTTCGGGCAGGCGCGGGCGCGCGCCGACCTCGTGGTGCTGACCGGCGGGCTCGGGCCGACCCTGGACGACGTCACGCGCGAGACGGTGGCGGCCGCGCTCGGCCGGCCGCTCGAGGAGGACGCCGCGCTCATCGAGCAGCTCGAGCGCCGCTTCGCGTCGCGCGGCTACCGGATGCCGGAGATCAACCGTCGCCAGGCGAGGGTGCCCGCCGGCGCGGCCGTGGTGCCCAACCCGCGCGGCACCGCGCCCGGCCTGTGGATCGACGAGGGAGCGCGCGGCGTGCTGCTCCTGCCGGGCCCGCCGCGCGAGTTGCAGCCGATGGTCGAGGCGTTCATCCGCGACGTGCTGTCGGCGCGCGTGCCGGCGCGGCGCCTGTTCCGGCGCGTGCTGAAGATCGCGGGCTGGGGGGAGTCGCACGTCGACGAGGTGGCGCAGCCGATCTACACGCGCTGGCGCGGGCTGGACCCGCCCATCGAGACGACCATCCTCGCTTCGCCCGGGCAGGTGGAGCTGCACCTGTCGGCGCGCGCCGCGGACGCGGCGCGCGCCGACGCCGCGCTCGACGCCGCCGTGGCGGAGATCGCCCGCGCGCTGCGGCCGGGCGTGTTCAGCACCGACGGGCGGTCGCTCGAGGAGGTGGTGGGCGGTTTGTTGACCGAGCGCGGCCTGACGATCGGGGTCGCCGAGTCGTGCACCGGCGGGCTGATCACCTCGCGCCTGACCGACGTCCCCGGCAGCTCGGCCTACGTGCTCGCGTCCGTCGTGAGCTACGCCAACCGCGCGAAGACCGAGCTCGTCGGCGTGCCGGCCGAGACCCTGGCCGCCGAGGGCGCCGTGAGCGAGCCGGTGGCGCTGGCGATGGCGGACGGCGTGCGAGCCCGCGCGCGCGCCGACGTCGGCGTCGGGGTCACGGGCATCGCCGGTCCCGGCGGCGCGACGCCGGGCAAGCCCGTCGGCACCGTCGCGGTCGCCGTCGTCACGCCCGCCGGTTCGCGCGTCCGGACGTTCCGCTTTCCGGGCGAGCGCGGCGTCGTCAAGGTCCAGGCCTCGCAGGCGGCGCTCGAGCAGGTGCGGCGGGCGCTCACCGGCGATGAGGCCTGAGATGCGCCTGTTCGTGGCGGTGGAGCTCGACGCCCCGGCGCGCGACGCGCTGGTCCGCGCGGCGGCCGGCCTCGCGCGCACGGAGGCCGTGGCCGCCGGCCCTTCGCTCAAGTGGGTGGCGCCCGCCGCCCTGCACCTGACCCTCCGGTTCATCGGGGAGGTGGACGCGGCGCGCGGCGCCCGCGTGATGGCCGCGCTCGAGGCGCCGTTCGCGCTCGCGCCGTTCGACGTGACGTTCGCGGGCGCCGGTGCGTTCCCGCCGCGCGGCGCGCCGCGCGTGCTGTGGGCCGGCGTCGCCGAGGGCGCCGACCGGATGGTGGCGCTTGCCGCCGCCGTGGAGCGCCGCGTGCGGGAGGCCGGCGAGCCGGCCGAGACGCGGCCCTTCACGCCGCACCTGACCCTGGCGCGGGCGCGCGACCGCGGGCGCCCCGTGCGCGGCGACGCGCTGCGCGAGACGCTGGCGCGCGCGCCGCTCGCGGCCGGGCCCGTGCGCGTGGCGTCGGTCACGCTGTTCGAGAGCCGCCTGACGCCGCGCGGCCCCGACTACACGCCGCGGCTGGTGACGCCGCTCGAGCCGCCCCGGCCGGACGGACTGCTATGATTGAGATCGGCGCGGGGTGAGGGAGCCTGGCGGGCGGCCCGCCGTGGCTTCAGTGAAGGCGGGGGTGTGGGGCCGGAGCCCCACGTAGCTGTCATGCCGGACTGGACCGTGATCGTGAGCGGGTACCTGCTGGGTTCGGTGCCCTTCGCGTTCCTGCTGGCGCGCGTCGGCGGCGTGGACATCCGCGTGGCCGGGAGCGGCAACGTCGGCGCGGCGAACGTGGCGCGTATGACCGGCACGCGGAGGGGCCTCGCCGTGCTGCTGCTCGACGTCGCCAAGGGCACGGCCGCGGTCTGGCTGGCCGAAGTGGCCGGCGTGGGCATGGCCGCCCGCACGGCCGCGGGTGTGGCCGCCGTCGTCGGGCACATCTACCCGGTCTGGCTGCGGTTCCACGGCGGCAAGGGCGTGGCGGTGGCGTGCGGCGTGTTCTCGATGCTCGCGCCGGCGGTCACGGCGATGGCGGCGGTGGTCTTCACCGCCGTGGTGTGGGCCACGCGCTACGTCTCGCTCGGGTCGGTGATCGCCACGGCGATCGTGCCGCCCACGGCGTACTGGCTCGGCGCTTCGACGACGGTGGTGGGCGGGGCCGCGGCGGTCGCCGTGCTGATCGTGTTCCGTCACCGCTCGAACCTCGCGCGGATCCGGGCCGGCACCGAGCGCCGCCTGGGCCGGCCGGTCGAAAGGCTCGGCCACTGACGATCCGCGCGGCGGGGCCGTCCGCCGCCGGAGCCAGCATTCGATGAAGAAGAAGACCTCCGCGATCCTCGGCGCCGGCAGCTGGGGCACGGCCCTCGCCGTGCACCTGAGCGGGATCGGCCACGACGTGCGGCTGTGGGGACGCGACGCGGCGCTCGTCGAGGAGATGCGCGCGCGGCGCGCCAATCCGACGTATCTGCCCGACGTCAACCTGCCGGCCGCCGTGCGGCCGACCGCCTCGCTCGAGGAGGCGCTCGACGGCGCGGGGGTCGTGGTGGTGGCCGTCCCGTCGCACGGCACGCGCGGCGTGATCCGGCTGGCCGCGCCGGCCGTCGCCCCCGACGCGGTCGTCGTGAGCGCCACCAAGGGGCTCGAGGGCGACACGCACCTGCGCATGTCCGAGGTCATCCAGCAGGAGCTCGGCGGGCGCCGCGTCGTGGTGCTGTCGGGGCCGAGCTTCGCCTCCGAGGTGGCGACCGGGCTGCCCGCCGCGCTGCTGGTCGCCTCGGCGGACGCCGCGGCGGCGGCCGCGGTGCAGGAGCGTTTTCGCGGCCGCGTCTTCCGGCTCTACGCGAGCGACGACGTCGTGGGCGTGGAGATTGGCGGGGCGATGAAGAACGTGATCGCGATTGCCGCGGGCGTGGTCGAGTCGCTGGGGCTCGGCCACAACGCCCTCGCCGCGCTCATCACCCGGGGCCTCGCCGAGATCTCGCGTCTCGCCGACGCGCTCGGCGGCCGGCGCGAAACGCTGGCCGGGCTGAGCGGCCTCGGCGATCTGGTCCTGACCTGCACCGGGTCGCTGAGCCGCAACCGCCACGTCGGGGTCGAGCTGGGCCGCGGGCGTCCTCTGAGCGACATCCTGGCGGGCATGCGCATGGTCGCCGAGGGTGTGCGCACCACGGGCGCGGCGCTCGCGCTCGGCGAGCGGCTCGGCGTGGAGCTTCCCATCGCGGCGCAGATGGCCGAGGTGCTCGGCGGGCGCAAGACGCCGCTGGCCGGCGCGCAGGAGCTGATGTTGCGTCCCCAGCGCGCGGAAGCGGAGAACGGATGATCACCCTCCGTCCGTGGCCGCCTGACGAGACCGCCTCATGAGCTTCCTCGGCCGCATCCGGCAGGGCCTGGCCCGCACCACCAAGCAATTCGTCTCGCGCCTCGACGAGATCGTCGGCGCCGCGGAACCCTCCGTCACGCGTGCGCGCCCCGTCGATCTCGAGACGGCCGACGCGCTCGAGGAGGCGCTGCTCTCGGCCGACGTCGGCGTGGCGGCGACCGGACTCATCGTCGAGGCCGTGCGGGCCGCGGCCGGCCGCGGCGCGGACCTGCGCGCGCTGGTGAAGGGCGAGATCGGCGGCATGCTGGCGCGCGCCGAGCGGCCGGTTCCGGCCGGCGGGCCCCCGCACGTCGTGCTCGTCGTCGGCGTCAACGGCACCGGCAAGACGACGACGGTGGGGAAGCTCGCCGCCCTGGCCCGGGCCGAGGGCCGCCGGCCGCTCGTGTGCGCCGCCGACACGTTCCGCGCGGCTGCGGTCGAGCAGCTCGAGATCTGGGCCCAGCGGGCGAAGGTGGATCTGGTGCGCGCCCAGGCGGGCGGCGACCCCGCGGCGGTCGTCTTCGACGCGCTGGCGTCGGCCAAGACCCGCGGGCTCGATCTGGTGCTCGTCGACACCGCCGGACGGCTTCACACCCGCGCGAACCTGATGGGCGAGCTCGAGAAGATCCGGCGCATCGCCGCGCGCGAGGTGCCCGGCGCGCCGCACGAGGTGCTGCTCGTGCTGGACGCGACGGTCGGGCAGAACGGCCTGGTCCAGGCGCGCGAGTTCCTCCAGGCGGCGGGCGTGACCGGGATCGTGCTGACCAAGCTGGACGGCACCGCGAAAGGCGGCATCGCCGTCGCGATCGCGCACGACCTGGGCCTGCCGATCCGCTACGTCGGCGTCGGCGAGGCGATCGACGACCTGGTGCCCTTCTCGCCGCAGGACTACGTGGACGCGCTCTTCGAAGAGAAATGGTGAGCGACGACCGTCACATGGCGCGCGCGCTCCTGCTGGCCGCGCGCGGGCGTGGCCGGACGGCCCCGAACCCGATGGTCGGCGCGGTGGTCGTGACGCCGGACGGCGTGACCGTGGGCCGCGGCTATCACGAGGCGGCCGGTGGGCCGCACGCCGAGGTCCACGCGCTGGCCGAGGCCGGGCCGCGGGCTCGCGGCGCGACGCTCTACTGCACGCTGGAGCCGTGCTGTCACTGGGGACGGACCGGCCCGTGCACCGAGCGGATCGTGGCGGCCGGCATCGCGCGGGTCGTCGCGGCGGTGGAGGACCCGAACCCGAAGGTGAAGGGGGGCGGTGTCGGCTATCTGCGGGCGCACGGTGTCGAGGTGACCGTCGGCCCCGGGCGGGACGAGGCGGTCCGGCTCAACGCGCCGTTCTTCACGGCCATGCGGCTCGGCCGGCCGCACGTGACCCTCAAGGTGGCGCTCAGCCTCGACGGGCGCGTGGCGGCGGCGCCCGGCCGGCCGACGCGGCTCACCGGTCCGGCCGCGAACCGGCTCATCCATCTGGAGCGGGCGGAGGTCGACGCCGTCGCGATCGGTTCGGGCACGCTGCTCGCCGACGATCCGCAGCTCACGCCCCGCGGGGCGTACAGGGCGCGTCCGCTGACGCGCGTCGTCTTCGATCGGCGCCTGCGGACGCCGCCCTCGGCGCGGCTGCTCTCGACCTTGGGGGCCGGTCCGGTCATAATTGCTACGACGGCGGCTGGCGCAGAGGCGCAAGCGGCACGTGCGCGGGGCCTCGAGGCGGCGGGAGCGGAGCTCCTGGTCGCCGGCGAGGATCTGTCTGTCGCGCTCGAGGCGCTCGCCCGGAGGGGCGTGCAGTCGCTCGTCGTCGAAGGCGGACCTGCGCTCCACGCCGCTGTGTGGCGCGCGGGCCTCGTGGATTGCGTCCGAATCTGGATCACGCCCCTCGCACTGGGCGCCGACGGCGTCGCATGGCTTCCGAGCAGCCTCCTGGCGATCGGGCAACTCCGGGATCGCCGGGCGAGCTGCTGCGGAGCCGACGTGCTGGTGGAGGGCCATGTTCACCGGATTGATTGAGGCGGTCGGGGAGGTGGGTGAGGTCAAGCCGACGCCGGCGGGCTTCCGTCTGCGGCTGACGACCGATCTGTCCGGCGAGTTGACGCCGGGCGACAGTGTCGCGGTCAACGGCGTCTGCCTGACCGTGATTGCCTCCGACGCGGACGGCGTGCATATGGACGTGTCGCCGGAGACCACGCGGGTCACCTCGCTCGGATCGCTCAAGCGGGGGTCGCTCGTGAACCTCGAGCGGCCGGTGCGGGCGGACGCGCGCATGGGCGGCCACTTCGTCCAGGGGCACGTGGACGCCACCGGGACGATCGAGGACCTGCGACACGAGGGCGAGCACCACTGGCTGACGGTGCGCTACCCGACCCTGCTGGCGCCCTACATCGTACGCAAGGGGTCGATCGCGATCGACGGCATCAGCCTGACCGTGGCCGGCCTCGACGAGCGGCACTTCGACGTGCAGATCATCCCGTTCAGCTGGGACAACACCAACCTGCGCGCGGCGCACGTGCAGGACCCGGTGAACATCGAATGCGACATCCTCGGCAAGTACGTGGTTCGCGCCATCGAAGCCGGGGAGTTCGACCTCCGTGGCGGCGGCCGGCTGTTGCACTGAGCCGCGTCTCCGGAGGGCGGGAAGGCCAGGGACCCACATGCCGCGGGCAGTCAAGAAGGGCCGCGAGCCCAAGTCGCCGTTTGCGCGGATTGAGGACGCCATCGACGCCATCCGCGACGGCCGGATCGTCATCGTCGTCGACGACGCCGACCGTGAGAACGAGGGCGATCTGACGATCGCCGCCGACAAGATCACGCCGGACGCCATCAACTTCATGGCCGCCCACGGCCGGGGCCTGATCTGCCTGGCGATGACGGGCGAGCGCCTCGACCAGCTCGACATCCCGTTGATGGTCTCGCAGAACACCGCCCGCTTCGACACCGCCTTCTGCGTGTCGATCGAGGCGAAGCACGGCACGAGCACGGGCATCTCGGCCGGCGATCGCGCGGCGACCGTGCTCGCGGCGATCGACCCCGAGACGCGGCCGTCCGACCTGGCGCGCCCCGGCCACATGTTCCCGCTCCGCGCGCGCGACGGCGGCGTGCTGGTGCGCGCGGGCCAGACCGAGGCCACCATCGACCTGACCCGGGCCGCCGGCGCTGTACCCGGCCGGCGTGATCTGCGAGATCATGAATCGCCGACGGGACCATGGCGCGCGTGCCGCAGCTCTCGAAGTTCGCGCAGCGGCACAAGCTCCTGATGGTCACGATTGCGGACCTGATCAAGTACCGGATGCAGAACGAGCGCCTGGTCCGCCTCATCGCCTCGGCCAGCCTCCCGACCGACCTGGGCGAGTTCCGCGTCTACGCCTACGAGAGCGTGATCGACCGCGAGACGCACGTGGCGCTGGTGAGGGGCGAGATCGGCGATGGCGAGAACGTCCTGGTCCGCGTCCACTCGCCGCTGCCTGACCGGCGACGTGTTCCACTCGGCCCGCTGCGACTGTGGGCTGCAGCTCGCCACCGCGATGCAGCGCATCGCCGACGAGAACCGCGGCGTGCTGATGTACCTGAACCAGGAGGGGCGGGGCATCGGCCTGTCCAACAAGATTCGGGCCTACGCGCTGCAGGACGAGGGCTACGACACGGTCGAGGCCAACGAGCGGCTGGGCTTCAAGGCCGACCAGCGCGACTACGGCATTGGCGCGCAGATCCTCGGGGATCTGGGCGTGCGGTCGATGCGGCTGCTCACCAACAATCCGCGCAAGTTCGTGGGGCTCGAGGGGTACGGGCTCTCGGTCGCCGAGTCGATTCCGCTCGAGATTCCCGCCTCGGAGTTCACCCGCCGCTACCTGAAGACGAAGAAGGACAAGCTGGGCCACCTCCTCGAGTCGGTGTGAACCGGGCCTCGGGCACCCGTCCCGCTGCGGGATTGATTGACAGATCCGCGCCCCCTGGTTACCATAAGCGTTTGCGTTCGAATCGCTTAGGGCGATTATGAGGTGGCAGGGCGTCCGGCGCCCTCCGGCAACGCAAGATGTTCGAGGCGCTCAGCACCCGGCTCCAGGACGTGTTCCGTCGCTGCGCGGGCAGGCCCGGCTCACCGAAGAGTCGGTCGAGGCCGCGCTGCGTGAGATCCGGCTCGCCCTGCTCGAGGCCGACGTCAACTTCCGCGTCGTCAAGGCCTTCGTCGATCGCGTGCGGGATCGGGCGGTCGACCAGGAGGTGCTGCGCAGCCTGACGCCCGACGCAGCACGTCGTGCGCATCGTGCGCGACGAGATGCTGGCGCTGTTCGGCGACACGACCGGCGGGCTGCCGCCGGCGGCCTCGTCGCCGCGGGTGGTGATGCTGCTGGGGCTCCAGGGCTCCGGCAAGACGACGACGGCGGCGAAGCTCGGCGCGTGGCTGGGCCGTCAGGGGCGCCACGCGCTGCTCGTGTCGACCGACGTGCGGCGGCCGGCGGCCATCGCGCAGCTGTCCGTGGTGGGGCAGCAGGCCGGCGCTGCGGGTGCACGACCCCGACGGGCGAGATGGACCCGGTGGCGCGCGCGGCCGGCGCGCTGACGGCGACGACGAACCTCGGCTTCGACACGCTCATCGTCGACACGGCCGGCCGGCTGCACATCGACGACGAGCTGATGGCCGAGCTCGAGGCGATCAAGCGGGCCGTGGCCGCGGGCGACCGGCTGTTCGTGGCCGACGCCATGACCGGCCAGGACGCGATCAAGAGCGCCGGCGAGTTCAACCGGCGGATCGGCGTCACCGGCGTCGTCCTGACCAAGACTGGATGGCGACGCGCGGGGCGGCGCGGCGCTGTCGGTCGTCTCGGTGCTCGGGCGTGCCGATCGCGTTCGTCGGCAGCGGCGAGCGCGTGCAGGACCTCGAGCCGTTCCACCCCGACCGCGTGGTGTCGCGGGTGCTCGGCATGGGCGACGTGCTGTCGCTCATCGAGAAGGCCGAGCAGGCCATCACGACCGAGGACGCGGCGCGGCTCGAGCAGAAGATCCGGCGCGACGAGTTCACGCTCGAGGACTTCCGCGATCAGCTGCGGACGATCCGGAAGATGGGCCCGCTCGAGCAGATCCTGGGCATGATGCCCGGGCATGGGCGCGCTGAAGGAGATCGACGCCCAGCGCGGCCAGATCGACGAGGAGCAGCTCGACCGCGTCGAGGCGATCATCAACTCGATGACGGCGGCCGAGCGCCGGCAGCACCAGGTGATCAACGGCAGCCGTCGCAAGCGCATCGCGCGGGGCAGCGGCACGTCGGTCGAAGAGGTGAACCGGCTGCTGAAGCAGTTCGTGCAGATGCGCAAGATGCTCAAGGTCGGTGGGCGGCAGGTGGCGCGGCTCCGGCCGCGGCAAGAAGGGGAACGCGGGCGGCGCCAGGCGCGCTCGGCGGAGACCTCCGGTTCGATGATGAAGCCAGTGAGGTAGGAATGCTAGCGATTCGCATGAGGCGGACGGGCTCGAAGAAGCGGCCCTTCTTCAGGGTCGTGGTCACCGACTCGCAGGCTCCCCGCGACGGGCGGTTCGTCGAGGTGCTGGGGCACTACAACCCGCGCACCAAGCCGGAGACTCTCGAGGTCGACCGGGAGCGGCTCGCGTACTGGCTGGGCGTCGGCGCCCGGCCGTCGGATTCGGTGCGCACGCTGGTCGCGCGGATGCCCGCGCCGGTGGTCGCCGAGCCGGCGCAGGCCGACCAGGCGTCGTGAGCGCCGTACGGCGACGTGGTCGAGGTGATCGCCAGGGCGCTGGCGGATCATCCCGACCAGGTGGCCGTCACCGAGGCGGAGCACCGCGGTCAGCTCGTCGTCGAGCTGGCGATGGCGCCGGGCGACCTCGGCCGGGTCATCGGACGCCAGGGGCGGACGGCCAACGCCGTGCGCCTGCTCGCCGGCCTGGCCGCCGAGCGCGAGGGCCTGCGGGCGACCGTGGAGTTCCGCGACAAGAGCTGAGACCGGCATGGACGACGCGGCCTGGGACGCGATGGCCACCGTGGGCCGGGTGGCCCGGACACACGGTCGGTTCGGGCACGTGATCGTGAACTCCGAGACCGACTTCCCGGAGTCGCGCTTCCGCGCGGGCCAGGTCCTGTGGCTGAGGCGCGGCGGGCGGGTGGAGGCGCTGACGATCCAGGCCGTGCGCTTCCATCAGGGGCGCCCGATTCTCGGGTTCGACGGCGTCGGGTCGATGACCGACGCCGAGGCGCTCGCGGGCGCCGAGCTTCGGGTGCCGGCCGCCGAGCTGGCGCCGCTCCCCGACGGGCGGCTACTACCGGCACGAGCTGGTGGGCTGCACGGTGACGACGCGGGGAGGCGAGACGCTCGGCGCGGTGGTTCGCGTCGACGGCGGCTGGCACGGCAGCCACCTCGTGGTGGACCGTGGCGGGAGGGAATTGCTGGTGCCGCTGGCGGGCGAGATTTGCGTCCGGATCGACCCGACGGCGCGCGAGATCGTGATCGATCCGCCGGAGGGGCTGTTGGACCTCGAATAGGCGGGCCGCCTTCGCGCGTTGCGCGCCGAAGGGCCGGGGCTGGCACGTGATGCAGCTGGACATCGTCACGATCTTCCCGCGGATGCTGGAGGTGCCGCTCTCCGAGAGCCTGCTCGGGCGGGCGGCGGCGCGGGGCGTGCTGGACGTCAAGGTGCACGACCTGCGCGACTACACCGACGACCGGCACCGGGTGGTCGACGACGTGCCGTACGGCGGCGGACCGGGGATGGTGCTGAAGGCCGAACCGCTCTTCCGGGCGGTGGACGCCATCCGCGCCGAGCGCGGCGCGCCGGACGCCGTGGTGCTGACCTCGCCGCAGGGCCGGCCGTTCGCGCACCGCGAGGCGGAGCGGCTCAGCCGGCTCGAGCGAATCGTGATTCTGTGCGGCCGCTACGAGGGCGTGGACGAGCGAGTCCGCGAGCACCTGGCGACCGAGGAGCTGTCGATCGGCGACTACGTGCTGACGGGCGGCGAGTTCGCGGCGCTGGTGATCGCCGACGCGGTGGCCCGGCTGGTGCCGGGCGTGGTGGGCGACGACCAGTCGATGGTCTCGGAATCGTTCGTGCGGGGGTTGCTCGACTTTCCGCACTACACGCGGCCGGCTGAATTCCGGTCGCTCGGCGTGCCGCCGGTGCTGCTCTCGGGGCACCACGCGGAGATCGCCCGCTGGCGCAAGCGCGAGGCCGTGAGGCGGACGCTCGAGCGCCGGCCGGAATTGCTGACCGCGGCCGAGCTCGACGAGGACGAGCGCCGGTTCCTGCGGGAGTTGCGAGAGAAGACGAAGGAGAAGGGAGCCATCTCATGAACGCCATAGAGACCGTCGAACACGCGCAGACGCTGGAGCGTCCGGCGATCAAGCCCGGCGACACCGTGAAGGTGCACGTGAAGGTGCGCGAGGGCGAGAAGGAGCGCATCCAGGTGTTCGAGGGCCTGGTGATTGCCATGCACCGCGGCGGCACCCGGGCGTCGTTCACCGTCCGCAAGGTCTCGTTCGGGCAGGGCGTCGAGCGCATCTTCCCGCTGCACTCGCCGGTCATCCAGAAGATCGAGGTCGTGCGCACCGCGCGGGTGCGGCGCGCCAAGCTCTACTTCCTGCGCGAGCGGCGTGGCAAGGCCGCCCGCATGAAGGAGCAGCGGAGCGCCTGACGCCCGGGCGGGCCGGCGGCCGGACGGCCGCCGGGCCGGATGCCGATGGGACGACCTCGCGCCACCCGCAGCCTCGAGAACGCCGCGCGCCGCCTGGGCTTCGTGCACGTGGCCGGCGTGGACGAGGTGGGCCGCGGGTGCCTGGCCGGGCCTGTGATGGCGGGCGCGGTCATCCTCGACCCCGCGCGGACGGTTCGCGGGGTGCGCGACTCGAAAGCGCTCACCGCCGCCGCGCGCGAGCGGCTCTTCGAGGAGATCACCGGCGGCGGCGCGCGCGTGGGCCGTCGGCACCGTGGATGTCGAGGGCATCGACCGGTGGAACATCCACCAGGCGTCGCTTCGCGCCATGGCGCTCGCCGTGGAGGCGCTGGCGCCGCAGCCCGACCTGGTGCTCGTCGACGCATTCAGGATTCCGGGGTTGTCCATGGCTCAGCGCGGCGTGGTGCACGGGGACGCGCGCGCGACGTCCATCGCGGCCGCGTCGATCGTCGCCAAGGTCACGCGGGACCGCTTCATGTGCGCGCTCCACGCGCAGGACCCGCGCTACGGCTTCGATCGCCACAAGGGCTACGCCACCGCGGAGCACCTGGCTGCGGTGAGCGCCTACGGATACTCCCCGGCGCACCGCCGTTCGTTCCGCCCTCCGTCGCTGTTTGATAGGATGGGGTGATCCATTTCGCCAGGTCGGGCCAGGCCCGCGCCCCCGGCCCGCGCGGTGACTTGTGGCAAGCGATCGCGACGACACACTCAAGAAGGCCGAAAAGCTGCTTCGCCAGGGTCGGCTCGACCAGGCGATCGCCGAGTACGTCCGCGTGGTCGAGGCGAACCCGCGCGACTGGACCACCGCCAACACCCTCGGCGACCTCTACGTGCGCGCCGGCCAGGCGGAGCGGGCCGCCGCCCAGTACTTCCGCATCGCCAAGCATTTCGTCGACGACGGCTTCTATCCCAAGGCCGCGGCGATCTTCAGGAAGATCCTCAAGATCCAGCCCAACGACGAGACCACGCAGGTCGAGCTCGCCGAGGTCTCGGCGAAGCACGGCCTGCTCGCCGACGCCAAGACGCACTTCTCGGCCGTGCTCGAGCGGCGCCGCGCGCGCGGCGAGACCCTGGGCATCCAGGAGATCATCATTCGCCTCGGCGAGATCGACCCCAGCGACTTCGAGGCCCGCCGCACCGCCGCGAAGGTCATGGAGGAGATGGGGAACAACTCCGGCGCGGCCGACCGGCGCCGCGAGATTGCGAAAGACCTCGACGAGAAGGGACGGGAAGACGAGGCGCTGGCCGAGTTGCGCGAGGCCGTGCGGCTGGATCCGGGCGACACCGCGAACCGCGGGCGGCTCGCCCACGCCGCGGTCGCGGCCGGCCGGCCCGACGAGGCAAGGCAGTACCTCACACGCGAGGTGGCCGGCGACGACCCCGCGCTGCTCGAGGCGCTGCTCGATCTGGAGCTGCGCGGCGGCGACGCCGACGCGGGGCTGGCCCTGGCGGCCGAGCTCCTGGAGAAGAACCCCGAGTTCCGCGAGCGCCTCCTGCAGATCGGGTACGGCGTCGCCGAAGTGAACCCGGACCTCGCGTTCCGCCTGCTCGACAGGCTCATCGACGAGATGACGGCCGCCGAGAACTGGGCGGATGCCGCCACGGTCCTGAAGGAACTCGTCACCCGCGCGCCGGGGCAGATTCCGGCCCTCCTGAAGCTGGTCGAGATCTGCGTCGACGGCGGGCTCGAGTCCACGATGTACCAGGCGCAGGCCGAGCTGACCGACGCGTACCTCACTTCAGGGCAGGTGACCGAAGCCTGCGTGATTGCCGAGGACCTCATCGCTCGCGAGCCGTGGGAATCCGCCCACATCGAACGGTTCCGCCGGGCGCTGGCGTTGAAGGGGACGCCCAACCCCGACGCGGTGATCGCGGAGCGCTTGAGCGGGCAGTCTCCCTTCATGGCCACCGACCCGTTCGCCGAGCCGTCGGACGGGCCGTCACCCTTCGTGCCGGCCGAGCCCGAACCCAAGCCGGAGCCCGAACCCGAACCGGAGGCTGCACCCGAGCCGGCGCCGCCCGAGCCGGCGCCGCCCGCGCCGCCCGGACCGCCCGCGCCTCCGCGGCCCAAGGCGCCTCGCGATCCGGCCTTCCGCGTGACGCTCGGCGGGCTCGATCTGCAGTCGATCCTGGGAGACCTGTCGGCGGGCCGCCAGGCCAAGGGCCCGGCGCCGGCTCCGGAATCGCCGCCCGCGCCGGAGCAGCCGGCGCCGGAGCCGCCGACGCCCGCCGCACCGCCCCTCGACGCGGTGTTCAAGACGATGCGGCGCGAGGCGGCGGAACGCGAGGGCGGCAGCGACAGCGGCGCGCAGCAGGTCGCCCTGGCCGAGACCTACATCGAAATGGGGATGATCGACGAGGCCATCACCGCGCTGGAGGCCGCGGTCCGCTCGCCGTGGCACCGCTTCCAGGCGGCGGCCCGGCTCGGCGGCCTCTACGAGAAGCGGGGCGAGCTGTCGCATGCCGTCGAGTGGATGGAGCGCGCCGCGCAGGCGCCGCCGCCCACGGCCGAGGCCGGGCACGCGCTCCTGTACGGGCTCGGCGAGACGCTCGAGAAGATGGGCGAGACGGCGCGCGCGCTGGCGGTGTTCCTCGAGCTGCAGGCCGACGTGGGCGACTACAAGGACGTCGCGGCGCGCATCGAGCGGCTGGCGCGGGTGCAGGCGGGAGGTTGACCATCAGGTTCTTCAGCCGCCTGCTCTTCGCGGCCTACTTCATCGAGGCGGGACTCCTGCTGACGTTCGTGCCCTGGTCGGCGTTCTGGGAACACAACTACTTCGCCCAGGTGGTTCCGTTCGTCGGCGCGCTCGCGCGGGCGAACGCCGTCCGCGGCGCCGTCACCGGCGTGGGGCTGGTCACCGCCCTGGCCGGCGTCGTGGAGCTGGCGGGTCTGTTCGCCAGCGCGCGGGCGACCGACGACGGCCGGCACGGACAGGAGCCGTAGGTGCCACGCCCGGTCGGTCGTCCCGTCATCTGCGTCGTCACCGACCGGAGGCGTCTCGGTCAGTCGGACGCCGCTGCGGACGCGCTCGTGGCGCTGGTGGCCGCCGCGGCGCGCGGCGGCGCCGATCTGATCCAGCTGCGGGAGCGTGACCTGTCCGGCCGGGACCTGCTCGCCCTCGCGCGGCGTCTGGTCGAGGCGGTCGAGGGGACCCCGGCCCGGGTCGTCGTGAACGACCGCCTCGACGTGGCGATGGCGGCGGGCGCCGGGGGGGTGCACCTGCGCGGGGACTCGATGCCGGCCGCCCGCGTGCGGGAGATCGCGCCGCCGGGGTTTCTCGTGGGCCGGTCGGTGCACGACGCCATCGAGGCGGCGGCGGTGGCCGCGGCGGGCGGCGTCGACTACCTGATCGCGGGCACGCTCTTCGAGACGTCGTCCAAGCCGTCCGGGCGCGCGCGGCTCGGCCTCGACGCGTTCGGCCGGCTGGCGGCGCAGGCGGGCCTCCCGGTCCTGGGGATCGGCGGCGTGACCCTCGACCGGGCGCCCGACGTGGTGCGCGCGGGCGGGGCGGGCATCGCGGCGATTGGCCTGTTCCTGCCGGCCGCGGACGGCGAGCCGGCCGGCGGCGTGGCCGACGCCGTCCGGGCGCTGCGCGCCCGGCTCGACGGCCTCG
The DNA here is from genome assembly GCA_963812185.1 of uncultured Acidobacteriota bacterium. Taxonomy (GTDB): domain Bacteria; phylum Acidobacteriota; class Vicinamibacteria; order Vicinamibacterales; family JAHECP01; genus JAHECP01. The sequence goes on along the minus strand of CAWEUE010000003.1, from coordinate 785,416 downwards.
GCGACCGCGCGGAGATGATAGACTCGGCCAACTGGCGATGAGCGCTTCGACCCCGGCATCGAACTTCGGCGGGAAGCTCAAGCAGGCGCGCGAGCAGCAGGGTATCTCGCTGCGCGAGATCGCCTCGGCGACGAAGATCTCGGTCGTGGCGCTCGAGGCCCTCGAGCGCAGCGACATCTCCAAGCTGCCCGGCGGCATCTTCAGCCGCGCTTTCGTCCGCTCGTACGCCGCCGAGATCGGGCTGGACCCCGAGGAGACGGTGCGCGAGTTCCTCGCGGCGTTCCCCGACGAGACGGTGCGCATCGGCAGCCCGCAGGCCGTCCAGCAGCACAAGGACGTGGAGGAGCGCGAGTTCGAGAGCCGCCAGCGCGTGGCGCGGACGCTCTTCAAGCTCCTGCTGGTCAGCCTGCCGCTCGGCCTCCTCCTGCTGTACTTTTCGACGCGCGGCGGGCCGCCACCGGCGCCGGCCGGCGCGCGTCCGTCGCCAGCCCGGGCCGCGCGCGCCGCGACCACGCCGGGTGCCGCGCCCGCGACCGGCGGCGCGGAGACGCCGGTCGCCGTGACCACGCCGCCCGTGCCCGAGGCGGCCGCGGCCAGCGACGGCGGGAGCGCGACGCCGACGCCGGCGTCCACGCCGCCCGCCGGAGGCGAGGCGGCCGGGGCGGAGTCCGGGCTGCGCCTGGAGGTCGCGCCGACCGCCGCCTGCTGGGTCTCCCTGACCGTGGACGGGACGCTGGTCCTCGAGCGCGTCATGCAGCCGGGCGAGCGGGTCGCGCGGCGCATCCGCTCGGAGGCGGTGATCCAGGTGGGGGACGCGGGGGCCTTCGCCTACACGATCAACGGCCGGCCGGGCCGCGCGCTCGGCGCGACCGGACAGGTCCGGACGCTGCGCATCACGCCGGACGACTACCAGACCCTGCTGCGCTGAGGGGGCGCAGCGCCGGGGTCGCCGCGGAGGTGGGATGCCGGATCCAGGAGTTCACAGTCCGATCATCGAGTTCTTTCGCCGGGGCGAGGTCGAGCGCGACGTGCGGGAGTTGGCGGCGCGCGGCGCGCTGGCCACGGGGCCGCAGGAGCAGCTGGCGCTGCTCATCCTGCTGACCGACGACCCCGACGCGACGATTGCCGCGACGGCGGCCGCCACGATCGAGTCGATTCCGGCCGCGTCGCTCGGGGCGTTCCTGGCGCGCCCGGACGTGCCGCCGCAGATGCGCGACTTCTTCGTGGCGCGGGGCGTGCAGCCGGCCGAGGCGAGCGCCGTCGATGCCGACGAGCCGCTCGTGCCGGTCGACGACAGCGATGGTCCGGCCGAGGGTGAGAAGTCGGCGGAGCCGACGCTGCTGTCGGCGTTGAGCGTGATGGAGCGGATGAAGCTGGCGATGAAGGGCACGCGCGAGCAGCGCGCGGTGCTCATCCGCGATCCGAACCGGCTCGTGTCGGCCGCGGTGCTGAGCAGCCCCAAGCTGAACACCTCGGAGATCGAGGCGTTCGCGCGCATGTCGAACGTGGCGGAGGAGTCGCTGCGTATCATCGCGACCAACCGCGCCTGGATCAAGCACTACGCGGTGGTCGCCGCGCTCGTCCGCAACCCCAAGACGCCCCCGGCCCTGTCGTTGCACTTCGTGCCGCGGCTGGTGGAGAAGGACATCAAGGGGCTCGCGTCCGACCGGAACGTGCCCGAGATCCTGCGCATCTCGGCGCGCAGGGTCCTCACGAAGTCCCGCACCTGATCTCGGGCGGCGTCACTTCCGCCGCCGCGCCGCCGGGGACCGCCGCCGGGGCGCCTTCGTGGCCCCGCCGCCCCGGCTCTCCCATTCCGACCGCATCTGCGACAAGCCGTCCATGTAGACGGCCGCGCGCTCGCGCTCCTCCTCCGACGCCATCGACTTCAGCAGGGCCACGGCGCGTGCGAGATCCCGCCCGACGGTGCGGGCGGTCGTCTCGTGGTAGAGGCGCTTGATCTCAGCCAGCTTGTCCATGTTGCGGGATCTCCCGGCCGCGCGCCGGCTCAGGGGTCGGCGCGCACCTGCAGGCCCTCGAGGTCCACGTGGAAGTCGAGCACGCGCGCGCCGCCGTCGGCGAGCGCCTGCCGGATCGCCGGCGCGGCATCGGGTTCGCCGACGCAGAACAGACAGCCGCCGCCGCCCGCGCCGCAGACCTTCGCGCCGGACGCGCCCGCGGCCTGCGCACGCGCGATCAGGCGGTCGAGGGCCGGCGTGGTGACGCCCGGCGCGAGCGCCTGCCGGTTGGCCCACTCGGCGGCAACCTGACGGGCCACGTCCGCCCAGTCGCCGCGCTCGAGCGCGCCGCGCATCGCCACGGCGATGTCGCGGATGCGCTCGAAGCGGTCGAAGACGCCGCGGTCGCCGTCGAGGTGCCGGCGGGTGACGTCCCAGTTGTTGATCCCCGAGTTGCGCGAGGCGCCGGTGTAGGCGAGCACGATCCTCGCCTCGATCGCCCGGGGATCGACGTCGAGGGCCACCCGCCGGACCCGGTCCACGTTCAGCTCCACGGCCGAGATGCCGCCGAAGAACGCCGGACGATAGTCCTGCCCGCCGGTCGGCACCCGAATCACCTGCGCCTCGATGTTCTGGACGGTGGTGAGCAGGGTGTCCTCTTCGAGCGCCGTGCCCGTCCAGGCCGCCAGCGCGCCGCAGACGGCGACGTTCATCGCCGACGACCCGGCGATGCCGGCGCCCACGGGCGACTCGGCGCGGGTCGTCAGGCGCAGGCCGCCCGCGCCGAAGTGCCGCACCAGCCGGCTGAGCAGCGGCAGGGGCCCGTCGGGGTCGAGCGCCTCGCAGCTGGAGGCGGCCACGGTCTCGCCGGAATCCTCCGACACGATGACGACCCGGCCCGAAGGCTCGGGCACGATCTCGGCGCGGGCCGGGAGGCTGATGGCGACGTTCAGTGTTTGCGCCCGCTCGTGGAAGAGATAGAGCGGCCAGATGTCGAGCGTGCCTCCGGCCAGGTCGATCCGGGTCGGGGCGGACGATGCGATGCGCACCAGCGCATTATAATGGCCTCGGCGCCCGGCCTGCGGCGCTCCTCAATGACCCAGCGCGAGATCCGCCGCCACATCGGTCAGCTCGCCCTCGTCGGATTCGACGGGCCCTCGCTCGCCGCCGACGTCACGGCGCTGGCGCGCGCGTTCGATCTGGGCGGCGTCATCCTCTTCAAGCGCAACGTCCAGGCGCCGGACCAGGTCGCCGATCTCTCCGCCGAGGTGGGGCGGCTCGCCGCCGGCCTCCCGCTCTGGGTCGGCGTCGATCAGGAAGGCGGCCGCGTCGCGCGGCTGCGGCGGCCGTTCACCGAGTGGCCGCCCATGGGCGTGCTGGGCCGCGCGGGCGACGAGGGCCTCGCCGAGCGGTTCGGCCGGGCTCTCGGGGCCGAGCTGGCCGCGGTCGGGGTCACGTGGGATTTCGCGCCCGTGATGGACGTGGGCACCAATCAGGACAACCCCGCCATCGGCGACCGCGCCTTCGGCGACCGGGCCGGGCTCGTGGCCCGGCTCGGCCGAGCGGTGATTCGCGGCCTGCAGGCCGAGGGCGTGGCCGCCTGCGCGAAGCACTTCCCGGGGCACGGCGACACCTCCGTCGATTCCCACCACGCGCTGCCCGTTGTCGAGCACGCGTCCGAGCGGCTGCGGGAGGTCGAGCTCGAGCCGTTCCGCGCGGCGGTGGACGAGGGCGTGGCGTCGATCATGGTGGGGCACCTCCTGGTGCCCGCGCTCGACGAGGAGCGGCCCGCGACGCTCTCGCGCCGGACGATCGATTGGCTCCGCGCCGAGCTCGCGTTCGACGGCCTGGTCGTCACCGACGACCTGAGCATGCGGGCCATCAGCGACACCCACGGCCTGGCCGACGCCGCGGTGGGCGCGGTGGCCGCCGGCTGTGACGTCGTCCTGCTCTGCGGCACGGACGCGGACGGGCAGGCGCGGGCGTTCGAGGCCCTGATCCGCGCCGTGGAGGACGGCACGCTCGCGCGCTCCCGGGTGGAGGACGCGATGCGCCGGCAGCGCGAGGCGAAGGCGCGCTTCCTGGCGCCGGGGCGAGGGGCCCGGCCGGCGCGCCAGCTGCGGGACGTCGTGGGCTGCGAGGCCCACCAGATGATCGCCGCGGAGATCGGGAGGTCGATGTGAGCGGCGAGGCGTTCCGGCGGCCCCGCGCGCTCGGGCCCGGCGCCCGGGTGGCGGTCGTCGCTCCGGCCAGCCCGTTCGATCCCGCGGAGCTCGAGGCGGGCGTGATCGAGCTCCGCGCGCTGGGCTTCGAGCCCGTCTACGACGAGTCGGTGCGGGCCCGCCGCGGCTACGTCGCGGGCGAGCCCGCCGTGCGCGCCGAGGCGATCATGCAGGCGTGGCGCGACCCGGAGGTGGCCGCCGTGATCGGCGTGCGGGGCGGCTACGGCAGCGCGCAGCTCCTGCCGCTGCTCGACGCCGGCGAGCTGCGGCGCCTGCCGCCGAAGGCGTTCGTCGGCTACAGCGACCTGACGACGCTGCTGACGTTCCTGACGCTCGGGTGCGGCACCGTGTCGTTTCACGGGCCCATGCTGGCCGGCAAGCTGGCCAAGGGGCCGGCCGGCTACGACCGCGAGTCGTTCCGCCGGTGCCTGTGCGAGGCCGAGCCGCTCGGCAGCCTCGCGCCGGCCGGGCTCGAGACGCTGCGGGCCGGCGACGCGTCGGGGCCGCTCGTGGGCGGGACGCTCACGCAGCTGCTGGCGTCGCTCGGCACGCCGTTCGCCTTCTCGCCGCCGGACGGCCACGTGCTGTTCGTCGACGAGGTGGGGGAGCGGCCCTACCGGCTGGATCGGATGCTGACGCAGCTCGGGCAGAGCGGGCTGCTGGCGCGGGCGTCCGCCGTGGTGTTCGGCGAGCTACCCGGCTGCGACGAGCCCGGCGGCGCGCCGACCGCCCGTGACGTCGTGGCGGACGTGCTGCGTGAGTTTCCGGGGCCCGTGCTGTTCGGCTTTCCGTCGGGCCACACCACGCGTCCCGCCCTGACGCTGCCGCTGGGCGTGCGCGCGCGGGCCGTCGGTGGCCCGCGGCCGCGGCTGTTAATCGAGGAGGCGGCGGTGTCCGCCGCGTGAACGCCGGACGGACGCGAGGGCCTGTGGTGAAGAAGGTACACCTCATCGGAATCTGCGGCACGGCGATGGCCACGCTGGCGGCGATGCTCAAGGCCAAGGGGTTCGAGGTGCGCGGGTCCGACCAGGGCGTGTACCCGCCGATGAGCGACTTTCTCGAGGCGCAGGGCATCACGATCCTCGAGGGCTACCGCCAGGAGCACATCACCGCCGACCTGGACCTGGTCGTCGTCGGCAACGCCATCTCGCGAGGCAACCCCGAGGTGGAGGAGGTGCTGGATCGGAAGATCCGCTACTGCTCGCTGCCCGAAGCGGTGCGCGACCACTTCCTCTGGGCCGCGCGGTCGATCGTCGTCGCCGGGACGCACGGCAAGACGACGACGACCTCGATCGCCGGCTGGCTGCTCGTGCACGGGGGCCTGGACCCGAACGTGCTCGTGGGCGGCATCGCCGAGAACTTCGACTCGTCGTTCCGGATCGGCGGAGGGCGCGATTTCGTGATCGAGGGCGACGAGTACGACAGCGCGTTCTTCGACAAGACGGCGAAGTTCCTCAAATACGTGCCCGACATCGTCGTCGTGGGCAACGTCGAGTTCGATCACGCGGACATCTATCCGGATCTCGAGGCCATCCGCGTGGCCTTCCGTCGTCTGGTGAACCTGATTCCGAGGCAGGGCCTGCTGCTCACCGGCGCCGACGACCCGGAGGCCGCGGCGCTCGCCGGCGGCGCGCGGTGCCGCGTGCAGACGTTCGGCTTCGCCGACGGCGCCGACTGGCAGGCGTACGGCGTGCGCGTGGAGGGCGCGCGCACCACCTTCGGGCTGCGCCGGCGCGGCGCGTCGTTCGGCACCTTCGAGGTGCCGCTGCTCGGGGCGCACAACGTGCGCAATGCCGCGGCCGCCGTGGCCATCGGCGCGGCCGTGGGACTCAATGCGGTCGCGCTCGCCGAGGGCCTCCGCCAGTTCCGCGGCGTCAGGCGCCGCCTCGAGCACCGGGGCCAGGCGGGCGGCGTGGACGTGTACGACGACTTCGCGCACCATCCGACGGCCATCGCCGAGACGCTCAAGGGCGTGCGCTCGGCGTTTCCGGACCGGCGCATCTGGGCCGTGTTCGAGCCGCGGTCGGCCACGTCGTGCCGCCGCGTGTTCCAGGCGGACTTCGCGCGCGCCTTCGAGGAGAGCGGGGCCGACGAGGTCATCGTGGCGGCGGTCTACCGGTCGTCGCTGCCCGAGAACGAGCGCCTGTCTCCCGAGACTCTCGTGCGCGACCTGAAAGCCGCCGGCGTGTCGGCCCGCCACGTGGCGACGGTGCCCGAGATCGTGGAGACCGTGCGCCGCGAGGCCAGGGCGGGCGACCTCATCGTCGTCATGTCGAACGGCGGCTTCGACGACATCCACCGCAAGCTGCTCGACGCGCTGGAGAAGCGGGCGTGAGCGGCGTCACGCTGCGGCCCGCCGGCGACGCGGCCTGGTTCATCGAGCTCGAGAACCGGCTCGACGAGGCGGTGAACGAGCGCGCGATCGCCATCGGGCGCGCGATTCGACGCCGCGCGGCTACCCGGCGTGCGTGACGTCGTGACCGGCTACCGCAGCATTGCCGTGCACGTCGACCCGCTGCGCGCCGACGCGGCCGCGATGGAGGAGGCGCTCCTGCGCCTCGCGTCGGAGGCGACCGTCGGCGCCGCGGAAGCCGCCGGGATCGTCCAGGTGCCGGTCTGCTACGGCGGCGAGTTCGGGCCCGACCTCGCGGAGGTCGCCGCCTTCGCCGGATGCCCGGCGGAAACGGTGGTCGCGCTGCACGCGGGCCGCACGTATCGCGTCTACATGGTCGGCTTCGTGCCGGGGTTCCCCTATATGGGCACGGTGGACCCGCGGATCGCGATGCCGCGGCGCGAGAGCCCGCGGCTGCGCGTGCCGGCGCTCTCGGTGGGGATCGCGGGCGCGCAGACCGGCATCTACCCGACGTCCACCCCCGGCGGCTGGCGGCTCATCGGCCGAGCCGCGGTGCGCCCCTTCGACGCCGCGCGCACCCCGCCCTGCCTGTTCGAGCCCGGCACGCGCGTGCAGTTCGTGCCGATCGACGCCGGCGAGCTCGCGCGTCTGGAAGGCGCGCGCTGATGGCCGCGCTCCTCGTCTCGAAGCCCGGCATGCTCACGACGGTGCAGGACCTCGGCCGGTGGGGCTACCAGCAGAGCGGCGTGCCGGTGGCCGGCCCCATGGACGCGTACTCGCACCGGCTTGCGAACCGGCTGGTGGGCAACTCGGACGACGCGGCGACGCTCGAGGTGACCGTGGTCGGTCCCGATCTCGTCTTCGAGGACGGCGCGACGTTCGCCGTCGCCGGGGCGGAGTTTCCGCTGACCCTGGACGGGGCGGCCGTCCGCCCGCACGCGGCGTGTTACGCCGGACCGTCGAGCGTGCTGCGCTTCGGCATGCGGCGCCGGGGCGCGCGCGCCTATCTGGCGGTCGCCGGGGGCTTCGACGTCGCGCCCGTGCTGGGCAGTCGGGCCACGAGCCTCGTGAGCGGCATGGGCCCCTTCGGCGGCCGCGTGCTGCGCGCCGGCGACCGGTTGCCGATCGGCGAGCGGCGGCGCGGCGCCGATCCGCAGGCCGAGGAGCCGCTGCCCCTCGTGCTGCCCGCCGGCGGCGCCGAAATTCGGGTGATCTGGGGGCCGCAGGCCGACGCGTTCACCGAAGAGGCCCGCTACCTCTTCACGACCGCGCGGTACGAGGTGACGCCGCAGTCCAACCGCATGGGCTACCGACTGGCCGGGCCCGGGCTGTCGCACGCCGTGTCGGCCGACATCCTGTCGGAGGCCACGCCAATGGGCTCGCTGCAGGTTCCCGCCTCGGGCCAGCCGATCCTGCTGATGGCCGGCCGCCAGACGACGGGCGGCTATCCGAAGATCGCCACCGTGATCACGGCCGACCTGCCGATCGCCGGACAGCTCGCGCCCGGCGACTGGATCGCGTTCGCGCCGTGCACGCGCGATGAGGCGCGCCGCGCGCTCGTGGCGCTCGAGGAGCGTCTGGGGGACATCGGCCCGTGACGGCCAGCACGGAGACGGGAGGGGCCGGGTTCGGCGCCGCGCTCGCGCAGGCGTTCGGCGCCGGGCGCGTGCGCGCCGGCGCGCCGCTGGCCCCCCTGACCACGTTCAGGATCGGCGGCCCCGCCGATTGGCTGCTGGACGTGCAGGGCAGCGCGGAGGCCGAGCGGGCGCTGGCGATCGCGAGGGCGGCGGGCGTCGGCGTCACCATCCTCGGCGGCGGGTCGAACGTGCTCGTGGCCGATCGGGGGATCCGGGGGCTGGTCCTGCGGGTGCACGGCGGCGAGGTCCTGGCGCCGGCGCCCGGCCGCGTGCGAGCCGACGCCGGCGTGACCGTGAACGGGCTGGTCCGGTGGACAATCGCTCGCGGCCTGGGCGGCCTCGAGGCGTGGGCCGGGACGCCCGGCACGGTCGGCGGCGCCATCTACGGCAACGCCCACTTCCAGGGCCGTCTGATCGGGGCGTGCGTCTCGCGGGTCCGGGTGGCGCCGCGGCAGGGGGCGCCCGCCGACCTCGGGCCCGAGGCCATGGAGTTCGGCTACGACGAGAGCCGTCTGCAGCGCACGGGCGAGGTGCTGCTCTGGGCGGAGTTCCGGACGACGCCCGGCGAGCCGGCGGCCCTGCGCGAGATCGCGCGCGCCTCGCTCGGCTTCCGGAAGCGGACGCAGCCCCTGGCGATGCCGAGCGCCGGCTGCGTCTTCCGCAATCCAGAGCCGGGGCGGGACGTGCTGCCCGACGGCGTGCCGGCGTCGGCCGGGGCGCTGGTCGACCGCGCGGGGCTCAAGGGGGCGCGCGCCGGCGGGGCGATGGTGTCGCCGACGCACGCGAACTTCATCGTGAACGCCGGCGGCGCGACGGCCGCCGACGTGCGGGCGCTCGTGGAGCGCTGCCGCGCGGCGGTGCGGACGCGCTTCGGCGTCGAGTTGCGGGACGAGATCGTCTACCTCGGCGATTGGGGCGGATGATGGCGAGACTGCGGATTGAGGGCGGGAGGCGTCTGTCGGGACGCGTCACCGTCGACGGGAACAAGAACGCGGCGCTGCCGCTCATGGCGGCGTGCCTGCTGACCGAGCAGGAGTGCGTCCTGCACAACGTGCCGCGCATCCGCGACGTCGAGGCGATGCTGCGCCTGCTCATCGGCCTCGGGGCGACCGTCGAAGGGCAGGGGACGCCCACGGTGCGGATCTGCTGCCGGAACGTGACATCGAGCGAGCCGGACGCGACGCTCGTGGGCATGCTGCGCGGGTCCGTGCTGCTGCTCGGGCCGCTGCTCGCGCGGACCGGCGAGGCGCTGCTCGCGCTGCCCGGGCGGCGATTTTCCGGCGCGGCGCACGATCGCGACGCACCTCGCCGCGCTGGAGGCGATGGGCGCCACCGGCCGGCAGGACGGCGCGATGCACTGGCTGCGCGCCGACACGGGGCTGCGAGGGGCGTCGATCTACCTCGACGAGGCGTCGGTCACCGGCACCGAGACCGCGCTGCTGGCGGCGGCGGGGGCCGGCGGGCCGAGCGAGATCCGCCACGCCGCCAGCGAGCCGCACGTCGTCGAGCTCTGCGAGTTCCTGCAGGCGATGGGCGTCGGCATCGAGGGGACTGGCTCGTCCACGCTGCGCGTCGAGGGGATCCGGCGCCTCGGCCGCGCCGAGCACACGCTCAACGGCGACTACATCGAGGCCGGCAGCTGGGCCGTCGTCGCGGCCGTCACGGGCGGGTCGATCGAGGTGCGCGGCGCGCGGGCGGCCGACGTCGAGCCCGTCGCGAGCGTGCTGCGCGGAATGCAGGTGGCCTGCGCGTTCGAGGACGGCCGGCTCGCCGTGGACGAATCGGCGCCGGCCGCCGTGCGGCGGATCACGACCAACGTGTGGCCGGGCTTCCCGAGCGACATGGTCAGCCTGGTGACCGTGCTGGCGACGCAGGCGAAGGGCCGGACGCTCGTGCACGACTGGATGTACGAGCTGCGGCTCTTCGCGCTCGAGCAGCTGAGCGGCATGCGCGCCGACCTCTTCCTCTGCGATCCCCACCGGATCATCGTCACCGGGCCGACACGCCTGCGGGGCCGGTCGCTCGACAGCCGCGACCTGCGGTCGGGCATGGCGCTCATCGCGGCCGCGCTCGCGGCCGAGGGCGACAGCGTCCTGAGCTCGGTCGAGATGGTGGAGCGGGGATACGGGACGCTCGTCGAGCGCCTGCGGTCGATCGGCGCCCAGGTCGAGCGCGAGCCCTGATCAGCGCCCGCCGGGGCCCTTCTTCTCGACGGGGGACGCGGCCGGCAGATCGCCGATCGGCACGCCGAGATCGGAATCCACCAGGAAGGGGCGCAGGTCCGCCTCGGTCAAGTCCAGCACCCGGACGATGTGCGGCGTGAGGGTCAGGATGATGTCCGTCTCCTGGCTCTCGTTGTGGTTGTACGCGAACAGGCGGCCGATCACCGGCATGTCGCTCAGCCCGGGAACCCCGGACAGCACCTTGCGCTCGTCGTCCCGGATGAGGCCGGCGAGCATGTTGGTCTCGCCGTCCTTGAGGCGGATCGTGGTGCTGATCGATCGGTTGCCGAACGTCGGCAGCCCGCCGTAGCCCGTTCCCGAGATGCTGCTGATGTCCACCTTGAGCGCCAGCGACACGTCGTCGTCGTGGTGCGTGCGCGGCGTGATGTCGATGTTCACGCCGATGTTCTCGTAGTTGTACGACGTGATCGGCTGCTGGTTCACGCCGCCGCTGGCGATTGGCGCGAAGGTCGTGACCGGCACGGGCACCCGCTCGCCGAAGTGCGCCTCGGCCGGAAGACCCTCGGAGGTGCGGAGGTGCGGGTTGGCGAGCATCCGCGTCGCCGTGTCGGTCTTCAGCAGCCGGTAGTAGAGGTCCGGCAGCCCCGTCATCAGGACGTCGGCCTGCGTGAGGTTCGTCAGGTCGCGCAGCGTCAGCCCGCTGCGGTTGACGCTGGCCTGGCCGGAGATGCCCGTGGGCGAGGTGTCGGGCGAGGCGACCTGGAGGCCGTATTCCTTCAGCTTCGACCGGTTCACCTCGAGCAGCTGCGACGTCGATGACGACCTCGGGCCGCGCCTTGTCGATGGCGCTGATCACCTTGGCCGTCGCCGCGATGCGCTCGGGCGTGTCCTTGATCGTGATGGCGTTGGTCGCCGTCATCGGCGCGATGCGCCGCGCGTCGATCACGATGCGCAGCAGGTCCATCGTCTCTTTCAGGTCGGCGTTGCTCAGGTAGAACGTGCGGACGATCTCCTGCTCGTACTCCCGCCGCTTGGCGGGGGTGTCGGGCACGATGGTGATCGTGCGCGGCGCGGTGACCCGGTAGAAGTTGTGCGTGCTGGCGGCGAGCGCCGAGAGCGCCTCGCCGAACGTCGAGTCGTGCAGGTCGATCGACACCGGCTCGTCCTGGAACGCCGGGTCGAAGACGATGTTCACGTCGGCGAGCTTCGCCAGGAGCGTGAACACGTCGCGGCTGCTGGCGTGCGCGCTCGTCTGGAGCGTCGACGGCAGCTTCAGGCCGCTCGGCAGCTCGAGGCCCTCGGGCGGCAGGTCGCGCGTGCGGGCGATGAGCGCCTGCAGCCGCGTCTGGCCCTGGCTCGTGCTCGCGAGCTGCGCTCGCAGGCTGTTGCGCGCCACCTTCAGCTCGCGCTCGATGTCGCCGCTCGCCGGGTTGAGCTCGGCGGCGATCTGGTACTCGAGCAGCGCCTCGTCGTACTTCTGCGACGCCGCCAGGCGGCGGGCGCGGAAGAAGTGGGCGTTGGCCGCCCGCAGCTTGGCGCGCTCGAGCGCCTGGCGCGCCTCGAGGCTGTCGGGCGCGGCGCGCACCGCCTTCGTGTACTCGACCACCGCGAGGTCGTAGTCCTCCAGCCGCTCCGCGCGCTGGCCGCTGCGCAGCGCGCCGGACGAGGCGCAGGCCGCCGCCAGCGCGGCGAGCGCCAGCGCGGCGAGCAGCCGGCAGGCGGCCGGGCGCGCCCGCCTACCGCGACGATCGGCCGCCGGACCTGATGACATCGACACCCCGCGGAATCTTGAACTCGAACTGCTTGTCGGACAGCCGGACGTTCTCCTGGAGGTTGCGGAACGTGAAGGTGGACGTGCCGCCCTGGTTGTCGGCCGCCACGAGCTGCCGGATCTGGAGCGACCGCTGGTCCACGACCAGCTCCAGCCAGTCGTAGTCGCGATCCGGCCGCTTCGGATTCAGGCGCAGCGCCACCTCGCCCGGCCGCGGATGCGCGTCGTCGGCGTACTGGACGTCGAAGTCGCGCGCGAGGTCGCCCTTGCCGACGAGGAAGAGGACCGCCGTCGTGGCCTCGTCCACGCGGGGCATCGGGCTCACGTACACCTGGCGGTCGGCGGGGATGTAGGAGTAGATCTGGCTGCCGTCGGACACGAACGTCTTCGAGTCGGGCTGCGTGTAGTCCCAGCGCATGCGCCCGGGCTTCTTCACCGCGACGCGCCCCTGCTCGGTGATCCGCTTGCGCAGCACGCCCCCGACGTAGGTCTGCTCGAAGTCCGCCGTGAAATCGCGCACCGTGTCGTAGTGCGCCTGGATGGCGCGCGCGAGCGCCTCGGCCGACGGCGGGGCGGGCTGGACGGCCGGACCCGGCCAGAAGGCGGCGACGAGCAGGACGAGCGTGCTGGCCGCAGACATGGGCAATGACGCCATCTTAGCACGCGGGTTTGCGCCCGCCTTCGCCCCGCGCGCATCGGCGGACAAGTCGCCGAGGCTGCGGCGGGCACGCCGGGGGGAGCCGGGGCCGATCAGGCCTTGGGCGCGGCAGGCGCCGGCGGCGTCTGGGGGGACTCCTTCGTGTCCACCGGCAGCTTGGCGTTGATCCAGTCGCCGATGCCGCCCTGGAGCAGGCTGACCCGGTAACCGCGCTTGATGAGCGCCACGGCCAGCCGCTCGCCGGCGAGCTCGTCGGGGTCCGAGTCGTACAGGACGACGTCGCGGCCCGCCGGGAGCTGCGGGTCGGCCGCGTCGGGCGCGACGCGGACGGCGCCGGGCAGCTTCACCGTGCTGTGCTCGTAGGGGTACTTCAGCCGGGCGTCGACGACCGTCGGAGCGCTGTCGGGGCTGTCGAGGCGGGCTTTCAGGTCTTCCTTGGTGATCCGCGGTACCGACATAGAAGAGTATTCTGGCCGTGCCGCTCGAAGACTGTCAAGGAACGCAAGGGGACCGGCGTGGCGGGTGCCGCAGCGGCGGACCGGCGGGCGCCGGGCCTATCCGCGATGACCAGACAGGTGCTCGAGAGACCAGCCGTGCGACCGGCGGCCGCAGGACATGCACCGCAAGAAGACCTCGCCGTGCTCGCAATGCACCGTGTAGTCGTGCCCGATGAAGAAGCAGCTGAGCCAGCTCAACATGATGACCGCCGTCCCGAGAGAGGCCTGCCTGGGGCAGTAGCAAGCGTGATGCCGGCCGCGCCGGTGAGGCGGGAAGGCCCGTCGGGTGGGGCGGGACGTCGACGGGGAAGCGGACAACCCGGTCGCGAGGGCGGCAGGGCGACGTCGTGAACTGGAACTCTGATTACAATTCTGTTCTTGCCCCCGGCGCGGCGAGAGGGCCGTGCCCCGGCCGTCGTCAGCGGTTCCAGCCGTCCCAGTCCATGCGGTACCGCCGCCGGATCTCGCGCTGCGTGCCGGGGTACACGCCCATGCGGCGGGCGTAGTCGGCCGCCTGCTCCATGCCCTGGCGGACCCGATTGGCGTTGGCCTGCATCGACTGGAGCCAGCTGCCGCATCCGACCTTCTGGCTGTCCACCACCGCGTCGGGGCGATCCCACAGGTCGAACCAGGCCCGATCTCCTTGCGCGGCGCCCGCCGAGGGCCGGGTGCACTCCGACGCGTTGCGCTCCCAGTAGCCGTCCACCTGGTCGGCCATCCGGGCCAGCTGCTGGACCGCCCGCTCGAAGTTGACCACGCCCTGGTCCCGCTGGATCTCCATGTCCGACTTGCCCGGCGGCGGCTCCGGCAGCGCGGACCGGGTGGACGCGCCCCGGTTGGCGCCCGGCGTGGGCAGGGTGGGCGAGCGGTCGGTCCCCAGGAGACGGGACGCGTAGTCGATCGCCACCGCGAAGGCGAGCGACTCGCCGCCCATGTACTTCATGGTCGCGACCCCGATGACCTCGCCGCGCTCGTTGATGACGGGGCCGCCGCTGTTGCCCGGGTTGATGGCCGCGTCGGTCTGGATGAACCGGACGCCGTCCACGTCGCGGATGGCGCTGACGATGCCGCGCGTGACGGTGTCGGTGAACGTGCCGAGCGGCGAGCCAATCACGATGACGGGCTGTCCGACCTTGATGGTGGTGACGCTGCCGAGCCGCGCCGCGGGATGGGGCGTTGCCGGGGCGATGACCGAGAGCAGCGCGAGGTCCACCCTCGTGTCCACCTTCGCCACGCGGGCGGCCAGCGTGGTGCCGTTGGCGAGCTTCACGGTCACCATACCGGCGCCGGTCACGACGTGCGCGCTCGTCAGGAGGCTCGTCGCCGAGATGAAGAAGCCGCTGCCGCTGCCGCGCGACGTGCTGACGACGGCGACGGCCGGCATCAGGTCGGCGATGACGTCCTCGACCGGCCGCGTTGCGGCCGCCGGCGGCGCCATCGGGGGCGGCGCCGACACCGGAGCGGCGGCGGTCACCGGCGGGTACGGTTCGGACCGGGCGACGGCGGCCGCGCCCGGGGAAGCGGGCTCGGGCGCCGGGGCGGCGACGGGCGCCGGCGTCTCGACCGGCGCGGGCGGCGGAGGCGCCGGACGGCGCGCGAACGGACCGGCGGTGACCGCCAGATAGGCGACGGCCACGGCCGCCACCGCCCAGCCCGCCCAGGCGCCCCAACGGGCCTGGCCGGGCGCGGGCTGGAGGTCCTCGGTGTCCGCGGCGACCGGCGCCGGTTCGAGCGGGCGGCCGCAACCGCAGCGGCACTGATTGACATGCCGGGGCACACGTCGGCCGCACTGGGAGCAGGTCCACGCCGTGGGCCGGGTCGCGTCAGGCGCCATGGGCTAGAGGAGTCTGCAATCGGGATGCCGGACCGCGAACCGGGGCCGGGCCGAGGTCCTCACCCCACCTTCGCGAAGTCGATGTATCCGCGCTCCACGTCCGTGTGGATCAGGCGCACGCGGATCGAAAGGCCGACGTCGACGCCTTGATAGCCCCGCTCCAGACGTCCCTCAACGGGGGGATGCACGAGGCGGACCCATGTTCCCTTGGCGGACGCGCCCGTCACGATGGCGTCGAACTGCTCCCCCACCCTCGACTCCAGCAGCATGGCCGCGGCGGACTTTCCGACTTGTCTCTCGACCTTCTTCGCCGCGTCCTCCGCGGCGGTGCAGTGCTTCGCGAGCGCTACCAGCTCTTCGGTCTGGTAGGGTGAGGGACCGCCGGTCATGGCGGCCTTCAGCAGGCGTTGCGTGATCAGATTGGGGTACCGGCGGTTCGGGGCCGTGGAGTGAGCATAGTCCCTGACGGCGAGGCCGAAGTGCCCGATGGCGCCGTCTCCGGGCAACTGGACGACGTACTCGCCGGCGCCCAGCAGCTTGATGACGGCGAGCGAGAGGTCGGGAAAGCGGAGAGGATCGGCGGTCCTGGCCGACGCCAGGAAGTGCTCGAGGGCCCTCGAGTCGGGCGCCTCGGGCAGCGTCGAGCCACGCTCGGCGGCGAGCTCGACGATCCGGTCCCAGCGTTTCGGCGTGCGGACGACGCGCCTGAGCGATGCAACCTTCCTGGACGCGAGATATCGTGCGGCAACGCCGTTGGCGGCGATCATGAAGTCCGCGATGAGGTCCTTGGCCCGGTTCTGCGGGTCGGTTTCCAGGCCCTTGAGCTCGTCTCCGGCGAAGACCGGGCGCGCTTCGATCGTTTCGAGATCGAGCGCTCCGTGCGCGTGCCTGACGGCCTTCAGCCGTTGCGCCGCGCGATCCTGGAGCCGGAGGTTCTCGTCGAGGCCGCCGACGGCCTGGATCTCCCGCGGCATCGGCTCGTGCCCCTCCAGCCATCCGGCGACGCGGCTGTAGGCGAGCTTGGCACGATTGCGTACGGTCGCCGGATAGAGATCGGCGCTCTGCACGGATCCATCCGCGGCGACGACGATCTCTGCGACGACGGCGAGCCGGTCCGATTCATGGCTGAGCGACGTGAGATCGGTGGAGAGTCGCTCCGGCAGCATCGGAAACATCTGGGCGACGGTGTAGACCGAAGTGGTATTGCGCCGCGCATGGTCGTCGAGCGCCGACGGCTTCCTGACGACCGCGTCGACATCGGCGATGGCGACGAGAATCCTCACGGCGCCCGCGGGCATGTCTTCGGCGACAGAGAGCTGATCCAGATCGCGCGACTCATCGTTGTCGATCGAGCACCAGAGGAGGTTCCTGAGGTCGCGCGTCGACGCGTCGGTTCGCGTGGCCGGCCCCCGAACCCGGTCGAGCTCGGCCAGCGCCTCGGGCGGGAATTCCGGAGCGAGTCCTCGTTCCAGCATCGCTCGACGGGCGATGCTCTGCAGGATGGCGCGGTGTGGCCTGTCGTGTGCGTTCGTCACGATGCCATCACACACCAGGAGGTTCGCTGTTGGCAACCGGGATCGGTGTCTGTCCGCCTTCGCGCTTCGCGGCTACGGCGGGACAATTCTCGCGTGCGGGTGAGGTGAGAATTGGTGGACGGCAGGAGGCTCGAACTCCCGACCTCCGCGTTGCGAACGCGGCGCTCTCCCAACTGAGCTAGCCGCCCACTCCTGGTAGGCGCGTCCCCGGAAGGACGCCTGCAAACCCTGATTCTACCACGGCCGATCGCGGGCGGGCAATCGGCGAAGGCCGGGGCCTCGGCGCCCGTCCGGACGGCGGCGCAATCGATCGTATACTGACAGGATGAACGCGACTCCTCCCCGCTCGCGTCGCGTCGGCGTGCTCACCGGCGG
The DNA here is from genome assembly GCA_963812185.1 of uncultured Acidobacteriota bacterium. Classification (GTDB taxonomy): domain Bacteria; phylum Acidobacteriota; class Vicinamibacteria; order Vicinamibacterales; family JAHECP01; genus JAHECP01. The sequence continues at coordinate 768,393 of CAWEUE010000003.1, read as the reverse complement.
CGGCGACGCGCCGGGCCTCAACGCGGTGATCCGCGCCGTCGTGAAGAGCGCCGCCAACGCCCACTACGAGGTGATCGGCCTGCTCGACAGCTTCGACGGCCTCATCGAGCCGGACCGCCAGCGCAAGCTGACGCCGCGCGACGTCACCGGCATCCTGCGCGTCGGGGGCACGATCCTCGGCACGACCAACCGCGGCAACCCGTTCGCCTATCCGGTCTCGACCTCCGAGGGCACCCAGGACTACTCGGCGCGCTGCGTCGACACCTTCTACGGCCTCGGCCTCGGCGCGCTCATCGTCATCGGCGGCGACGGCACGCTGGCCATCGCCCACGAGTTCCACAAGCGCGGCCTGCCCATCGTGGGCGTCCCGAAGACGATCGACAACGACATCGTGGCGACCTCGTCCACGTTCGGCTTCGACAGCGCGGTCAGCTTCGCCACCGACGCGATCGACCGCCTGCACGTCACCGCCGAGGCGCACCACCGCATCATGGTGGTCGAGGTGATGGGCCGCTACGCCGGCTGGATTGCCCTGTACGCGGGCATGGCGGGCGGCGCCGACGTCGTGCTGATTCCCGAGATCCCCTACGACCTCCAGCGCGTGGCCGAGTACATCCAGGCCCGCGACCGGTGGGGCGCCCGCTTCAGCATCGTCGTCGCGGCCGAGGGCGCGCGGCCCAAGGGCGGCACGATGCTCGTGGCCAAGGAGGCCACCGCGGGCGCGGTCGAGCGTCTGGGCGGCATCGGCGCGCAGGTGGCGGCGGAGCTCGAGCAGCTGGCGGGGAAGGAGGCGCGGTCCGTCGTCCTCGGGCACCTGCAGCGCGGCGGCGCGCCGACCGCGTACGACCGGGTCCTGGCCACGAATTTCGGCGCCAAGGCCATGGAGCTCGTGCGCGAGGGGCGCTTCGGCTACATGGTGGCCTCGCGGCCGCCCGACATCGTGGCGGTGCCGCTCGACGAGGTGGTGGGGCGGATGAGAGAGGTGCCGCTCGAGTCCGACGTCATCCGCTCGGCCCGCGCGGTGGGCATTTCGCTGGGAGAATGATCGTTCCGATTGCCGATTGCCGATTGGCGATTGCCGATTGCCGATTGCCGATCGAAGAACCTCATGACGCGCCGGACGGCGTGACGTGACGCTCTCTAATCGTCAATCGGCAATCGGCAATCGGCAATCGGCAATGCTCTTCTATTTCCCCAACAGGTCCGCGTCCTTCTTCTGCTGGACCTCGTCGATCTGCTTGATGTAGCCGTCGGTGATCTTCTGGATCTCCTCGAGGCCCCGCCGCTCGTCGTCCTCCGACAGCAGGTGGTCCTTGAGCAGCTTCTTCAGGCGGTCGTTCGCGTCGCGGCGGACGAGGCGGACGCCGTTGCGGCCCTCCTCGGCGAAGCGGTGGACCAGCTTCGACAGCTCCTTGCGGCGCTCGTCGGTGAGCGCGGGCACGGGCATGCGGATCGACCTTGCCGTCGTTGGCCGGGTTCAGGCCGAGGTTGGCGGCGCGGATGGCCTTCTCGATCGTGCCCATGATCGACGGGTCGAACGGCTGGGCGACGATGAGCGTCGGCTCGGGCACCGAGAGCCCCGCCAGCTGGTTGAGCGGCATCTGGGACCCGTAGGCCTCGACGATGACCGAATCGAGGATGGAGACCGAGGCCCGGCCGGTCCGGATGCCGGCTGAGCTCGTGGCGCACGTGCTCGAGGGCGGCGTTCATCTTCTGGTCGGCTTGTGCGTAGAGCGTCTTGAGGTCGGTGGCGTCCATGAGATCCGTCCTGGTTGAACGTCGCGCGGCGCGCGACGCCCGCCCGCCCGAGCGCGCCCTCAGGCCCTCACGACCGACCCGACCGCCTCGCCCATGATGACGCGGCGCAGGTTGCCCGGCGTGAGCAGGCTGAAGACCACGATCGGCAGGCGGTTGTCCATGCAGAGCGAGATGGCGGTCGCGTCCATCACCTTCAGGCCCTGCTCGAGGACCTGGAGGTAGGTGAGCTCCGGCAGGCGCGTGGCCGCCGGGTCCACCATCGGGTCGGCGGTGTAGATGCCGTCGACCTTGGTGCCCTTGAGGATCACGTCGGCCTTCATCTCCATGGCGCGGAGCGCGGCGGCCGTGTCCGTGGTGAAGTAGGGGTTGCCGGTGCCGGCCGCGAAGACCACCACGCGGCCCTTCTCGAGGTGCCGGATGGCGCGCCGGCGGATGAAGGGCTCGGCCACGGCGCGCATCTCGATGGCCGTGGCGAGCCGGGTGACGACGCCGTGCCGCTCGAGCGCGTCCTGGAGGGCGAGGGCGTTGATGACCGTGGCCAGCATGCCCATGTAATCGGCGGTGGCCCGGTCCATCCCCCGGGCGCTCGCGGCGAGCCCCCGGAAGAGGTTGCCGCCGCCGATCACGATGCCCGTCTGCACGCCCAGGGCCTGGATCTCGCCGATGTCCCGGGCGACCTGGGCGGTGACGGCCGGGTCGATGCCGAAGCCCTGCTCACCCATGAGCGCTTCGCCCGACAGCTTCAGGAGGACACGACGGTACGCAGGGCCGGACATAGACGCCGTTGATTATAGATCGGACTCAGGCGCTCTCGCCGACCTTGAAGCGGGCGAACCGCGCCACGCCGACGTTCTCGCCCATCTTGGCGATGGCGGCCGTGATCATCTGCCCGATGGTGACCTTCGGGTCGCGGATCGACGGCTGGTCGAGCAGCACCACCTGCTCGTAGTAGCTGCCCAGCTTGCCCTCGACGATCTTGTCGATCACGGCGGCGGGCTTGTTGGATCCCTCCATCTGCGACCGGTAGATCGCCTTTTCCCGCTCGACCGCGTCCGCCGGGACGTCCTCGCGGCGCACGTAGAGCGGGCTGGCGGCGGCGATGTGCATCGCCAGCTCCTTGGCCAGCGTCTGGAAGTCCTCGGTTCGGGCCACGAAGTCGGACTCGCAGTTGAGCTCGACGATCACGCCGACCTTGCCCCCCATGTGGATGTAGTGCCCGATCATCCCCTCGCTCGTCGAGCGTCCGGCGCGCTTGGCGGCCTGGGCCAGCCCGCGCTTGCGCAGCAGCGTGGTCGCCGCCTCGAGGTCGCCGTTGGCCTCGGTGAGGGCGTTCTTGCATTCCATCATGCCCGCGCCGGTCTTCTCGCGCAGGGTCTTGACCTGTTCAGCCGTGATCGTCATTGCAGTCTCCGAAAGGGTCCGAACGATTGACGCCGACGCGCGCGGCCGCCGGCCGCGGCGATCGGGGCGGTACACAGCAACGCCGGCCAGAAGCACTCCCGGCCGGCGCGCGAACCACCCGAGGTGGAGCTAGACCGAAGCCGGGGAGGTGGCGTGCTCGGCGCGCGCCGGGCGGGCCTGACGGGCCTTGGGCGCGTCACCCCCGCCCTCGCCGCCCTCGCCCGACGCCGCCGCCTCGGCGGTGGCGGACTCGCGGTGAGCCCGACCCGCCAGGATGGCCTCGGCGATGCGCGAGGTGAACAGCCGGATCGCCCGCAGCGCGTCGTCGTTGCCCGGGATCACGTAATCGACCTCGTCGGGGTCGCAGTTCGTGTCGACGACGCCGATGATCGGGATCTTGAGCTTGCGCGCCTCGTCGACGGCGATCTTCTCCTTGCGCGTGTCGACGACGAACAGCGCGTCGGGCAGGCGCGACATCAGGCGGATGCCGTCGAGGTTCTTCTGGAGCTTGCGCTTCTCCTTCTCGATGCGCGCGATCTCCTTCTTGGAGAGCGTGTCGTAACGGCCGTCGACGGCCATCGCCTCGAGGTCCCGCAGCCGCGCCAGGCTGCGCTGGATCGTGGTGAAGTTGGTGAGCAGGCCGCCGAGCCAGCGCTGGTTGACGTAGAACATGCCGCAGCGCTGCGACTCCTCGGCGATGGCGTCCTGGGCCTGCCGCTTGGTGCCCACGAAGAGCACCGTCCGGCCGTCGCCGGCCAGGCTGGCCGCGAACTGCTCGGCCTCGGCGGAACTTCCGGCGGTCTTACCCAGGTCGATGATGTAGATGCCGTTCCGCTCGCCGAAGATGTACTGCTTCATCTTCGGATTCCAGCGCTTGGTCTGGTGGCCGAAGTGCACTCCGGCCTCCAGCAGGTCCTTCATCGCGATCGCGGTCAAGCTCCCTCCATGCCGTCAGGATCGGGCAAAAACGGGATGACTACCGCTTGCTGAACTGGAAGCGCTTGCGGGCGCCGGCCATGTCCGTACTTCTTACGTTCCTTGATGCGCGGGTCGCGTGTCAGCAGGCCGGCCTTCTTCAGCCGCGACCGCAGCTCCGCGTTGTACTCGACGAGCGCGCGCGCGATGCCGAGGCGCAGCGCGCCGGCCTGTCCCGACACGCCGCCGCCGGCCGTCGTCGCCAGCACGTCGAACTTGTCGGCGGTCTCCGTCACCAGCAGCGGCTGCTTGATCTGCAGCGCGCAGCATCTCGGTGGGGAAGGCCTTCTCGATCGGGTCGTAGTTCACGTTGATCGCGCCCGTGCCCGGGTCGCAGGAAGACGCGTGCCGTCGATTTCTTGCGTCGGCCGGTGCCGTAGTACTGGATGACTGCCACGTTACGCGACCTCGTAGTGGGTGGGTTTCTGCGCCGCGTGCGGATGCTTCTCGGCCCGCGTACACCTTCAGCTTGCGGTACATCGCGTCGCCCAGCTTCGTCTTGGGGAGCATGCCGCGCACGGCCTCCTCGACGATGCGGATGGGGTGACGCTGCCGCACGTCCTTTGCCCGCTCTTCGCGCAACCCGCCCTCGTACCCGCTGTGATAGCGGTACAGCTTCTGCTCGTCCTTCCGGCCCGTCAGCTTCACCTTCGCGGCGTTGACGATGACGACGTGGTCTCCGGCGTCCAGGAACGGCGTGTAGGTAGGCTTGTGCTTGCCCTGCAGGAGCCGCGCGGTCGCCGTGGCCACCCGGCCCAGCACCTGGCTCTCTGCGTCGATGACGTACCACTTCCTCGCCACCTCGGTGGGGGCGGGGGTCAACGTGCCCATGCGGATCCCTTTCAGCGTCCTTCAGAGGACGGCAAACCATAAAGATACCTAGTACTTGGCCGCATGTCAACAGGGCGCGGGACCGCCGCTCCGGTCCGCCCCTCATCGGGCCGCTCCAACCCCCGCCGCAGGAAGCTCCGGCGGGCGGGTCTGGACGTTACGGTCTTGTGATCCGCACACGATTTCGTCACACCGTATCCCTGCGGCAGACATGCGCCGATACCATTTCTGCACGGCGCCGCGGCATTTCGGACCGGAAAAACCGAAGGCCGCCGTCGGAGCCGCGGTGGCACTCCACTTGCCGTACAACCGCCGCGGGAGGGTGGCCCAGACGGTCGCCCAATTGACTGTCCCAGGGGGTTCTGATAGCTTGAAGTTCCTTATCTATCAGTAACTTCCGGGAATTTCTCAGGATCGCACAGTGTTGCGCAGACCCAAGTCGGTCGTCGGCCTCGACATCGGCTCCAGCGCCGTGAAGGCGGTCGAGCTGAAGCCCGTCGGCAAGGCCTATCGGGTCATCGCCTTCGGCAGCGAGCCGGTGCCGCCCGACAGCATCGTGGACGGCGCGATCATCGACGGGACGGCGGTCGCCGACGCGATTCGCCGCCTGTTCGAGAGCCGCAAGATCAAGGGCAAGGACGTCGCGGCCTCGCTCTCGGGCAACGCGGTCATCGTCAAGAAGATCACGCTGCCCGTGATGAGCGAGAGCGAGCTGTCCGAGTCCATCTCCTGGGAGGCCGAGCAGTACATCCCCTTCGACATCCAGGACGTGAACCTCGACTACCAGGTGCTCGATTCCGGCCAGGCGAGCGGCAAGGGCACCATGGACGTGCTGCTGGTGGCGGCCAAGAAGGAAAAGATCGCCGACTACACGGGCGTCATCGCGCAGGCGGGGCGGCAAGCCGTCATCGTCGACGTGGACGCCTTCGCGCTGCAGAACGCCTACGAGGCCAACTACGGCATCGAGCCCGGCCAGGTCGTGGTGCTGCTGAACGCGGGCGCCAGCGCCATCAACATCAACATCATCAACGGCGAGCAGTCGGTGTTCACGCGCGACATCTCCATCGGCGGCAACGCCTACACCGAGGCGCTGCAGAAGGAGCTCAGCCTGCCGTTCGAGAGCGCGGACGCGCTCAAGCAGGGCGGCGAGGTCGACGGGGCCAGCTACGAGGACGCCCAGCCCGTGCTGCGGGCGGTGACCGAGAACGTCATGCTCGAGATTCAGAAGACGTTCGACTTCTTCAAGGCCACGGCCGCCTCGGACCGGATCGACCGGATCGTGGTCTGCGGCGGAGCGTCGCGCGCCGAGGGCTTCACCGAGCTCCTCGCGGAGCGGTTCGAGGCGCCGGTGGAGCTGTTCGATCCGTTCAAGCGCGTCACGTTCGACGCCAAGAAGTTCGCGGTGGATGACCCGACCGACGTCGCGCCGACAGCGGCGGTCGCGGTCGGGCTGGCCCTCCGCCGGGTGGGCGACCGATGATTCGCATCAACCTGCTCGCCGTCGAACGGGAACGGACCAAGCGCCGCGGCGGCGGCGGCGTCTCGATGGAGCAGCGCGTCACGCTCGCCTGCAGCCTGATCCTCGTGCTCACCGGCCTGGGCCTCGGCTGGTGGTACTGGTCGCTCCGGCAGCAGGCGGTGCGGATCGACACCGACATCGTCGCGGCCGAGCAGGAGATCGCGCGGCTGCGCTCGGTGCTGACGCAGGTGCAGACGTTCGAGACGCAGCGCGCGCAGCTCCGGCAGCGCGTCGAGCTCATCGAGAAGCTGCGCAGGGGCCAGGCGGGCCCGGTGCACATGCTCGACGAGATCAGCCGCAGCCTGCCCGACCGGCTCTGGCTCACCCAGATGACCGAGACGCAGGGCGTGCTGACGATCGTGGGACGGACGACGGTGCTGACGGCTTTGTCGGACTTCGTCGCGAACCTCGAGTCGTCCGGGTACTTCAAGCGGCCGGTGGAAATCGTCGGAACCAACGTAGAGAACCAGCAGGGCTCCGAGCTGGTGCGGTTCACGGTGAAGGCGGAGTTCGCGCCGCCGGCGCCGGCGGCCCGCTAGCGGGCGCCGGCGAGGGCAGGGGTCGAGGGCAGCATGCCACAGGTCAGTCTCACGCAGCTCCCGTGGTACGGCCAGATCAGCGCGTTCGTCGTCGTGTGCGCGCTGGGCGTGTTCGGGTTCTACCGGTTCTATGCCGCGGGCGAGTACGAGGCGATCGCGGCCCAGCAGACGCGGCTCGACGGCCTGCGGGTCGACATCAACAAGGGGCTGGCGACCGCGCGGCGGCTGCAGGAGTTCCGGAAGGAGGTCGCCGACCTCCAGATCCGGCTCGACGCGCTCAAGTCGATCCTGCCGGACCAGAAGGACTACGCCGACCTGCTGCGCCGGATTCAGACGCTCGCCACGCAGTCGAACCTGACGGTGCTCAGTTTCGAGCCCCAGCCGGTGGTGACCCGGGAGATTCACGCCGAGTGGCCCATCAAGCTGAAGCTGCAGGGCACGTACCACGCGCTCGGGCTCTTCTTCGACAAGGTGAGCAAGTTCCCGCGTCTGATCGACATCGGCGACACGAAGATCGAGGCGGTGCGGACGCCACAGCCGAACGCCACCATCACGGCGGAGTGCACGGCGACGACCTTCGTGCTGTTGGAGAACCCGGCACCGGCGTCCGGCGCCACGCCCGGCGCCACGCCCGGCGCCAAGCCGGGCACGAAGCCGGGCGGGGCACCCGCCGGCCGCTGAGGCGGGGGCTGAGGACGGACGGATGACGATGAAGGGGTGCTGGCTGTCGTGGATCGTGGGGCTCGCGCTCGCGGTGGGCCCGCTCGGGGTCACGGCCGCGGGGCAGACGCCGGCGGGTCAGGCGGCGAAGACGCCGCCCGCGCGGCCGGCGCCTCAGGCGCCCGCGCCGGCGGCCCAGGCCCCGGCGCCAGCCGAGGCCTACACCTACAACCCTGCGGGGCGGCGCGACCCGTTCGTGAGCCTGGTCACGCGGGGCGGCGACCTGAAGAGTTCGGGGGCCCGGCCGGACGGCGTGGCCGGCATGCTGATCAACGACGTCACGGTCCGTGGCATCGTCAAGAGCGGTGAGGAGTTCGTCGCGATGCTGCAGGCGCCCGACACGAAGACCTACATCGTGCACGTGAACGACCGGCTCTTCGACGGCTCGATCAAGGCCATCACGGTGCGGGCCGTCGTGTTCTCGCAGGAAGTCAAAGACCCGCTCTCGCTCGTCAAGCAGCGGGAGGTTCGCAAGCCGATACGGCCTTTGCAGGAGGGGAAGTGATGCGGCTCTCTGGCGCGCGAGCGAGGGCGGCGACGTTCGCTGGCGTCGCAGCGCTCGCGGGTGCTGTAGTGCTCGCTGGGGGTTCGCCGATCAAGCTGGTCGGCATCTCGGCCCGCAGCGATGACAACGGCCAGACCGTCCTGATCGAGGCCACGGAGCCGGTCGCCTATACCGTCAGTCAGCCCGACCCGCTGACGGTCCTGGTCGACCTGCGGAACACCTCGATCGACGGCGCGGTCAACCGCCTGGCCGAGACCCCGTCCGGACCGGTCCGTACGGTGCACGTGGAGGAGGCCACGGCCGCCGACGGCGGCTCGCTCGCGCGGGTCCGGCTGTCGCTGAACGAGCCGGCGGTCCACCGCGTGCGCAGCACGCGCCGCGCCATCCGGGTCGAGTTCCCGACCGGCGATCAGGCGGCACCTGCCGCCGCACCGGCCGTCGGGTCGCCCATGGCGGCGCTCACGCCCGTGACGGCGACGGCCGACGCGGCCCACGCCACCGAGTTGGCCGCCGTGCGCACGGCGGTCGAGGGCGCGCGGGTGCGGGTCACGCTGACCGGCAACGGCCGCCTCGAGCCCGCGCGGGTCTTCATGGCCGACACGCCGCCGGCGCGCCTCGTGCTCGATTTCGACGGCGTCGAGTCCGCCGCTCCGGCGACGACCGCCGGCGCCGGCGAGCCGGTGGAGCGCGTGCGCATCGCGCGCAACAGCGCGTCGCCGCTCGTCACGCGCGTTGTCGTGGACCTGAGCCGCCAGGCGGCCTACCACGTGGAGCGCGCCGGCCAGGACGGCCGCGACGTGTCCGTGGTGTTCGACCCGCCGCGCCCGGCGACGCCGCCGGCGCCGTCGGCGGTCCGGACGGACCGGCTGGCCCAGGCCGCGCCCGCGCTGGCCATCGACCCGATGTCGGCGCTGACGCCCGTGTCGGCGCCCGCCGCGACGCCTCCGGCAAGGGCCCTGCGTCCCCGGACGCCGGCCGCCCAGACGCCGCCGCCCCAGACGTCCGCGCAGACGCCGTCGCCGGTGGCGGCGCAGGGCACCAGCCAGCGCTACACGGGGAACCCGATCACGCTCGACTTCCAGGACGCCGACCTGCGCGCGGTGCTGCGCACCTTCGCCGAGATCAGCGGCCTGAACATGGTCATCGACCCGTCGGTGCAGGGCACGGTGGACGTCGTGCTGACCGAGGTGCCGTGGGATCAGGCGCTCGACATCATCCTGCGCGGCAGCAAGCTCGGCTACACCGTGGACGGCACGGTGGTTCGAATCGCGCCGCTCTCGGTCCTGTCCGACGAGGAGAGCTCGCGGCGCAAGCTGGCCGAGGAGCAGGCGCTCTCGGGCCAGCTCAACGTGATGACCAAGGCGCTGAGCTACGCCAAGGCGGCGACGCTCGCGCCGCTGATCACGAAGGCGGCGCTCTCGACGCGCGGGCAGATCCAGGTGGACGAGCGGACGAACACGCTCATCATCACGGACCTGCAGAAGAACCTCACGACGGCCGAGCAGCTCATCACCGACCTCGACCGGCCCGAGCCGCAGGTGGAGATCGAGGCGCGGATCGTCCAGACGAACCGCGACTTCGCGCGGGCGCTGGGCATCCAGTGGGGCATCACCGGCCGCGTGCAGCCGGACGTGGGCAACACGACGGGCCTGGCGTTCCCGAACCGCGGCGTGCTCGACGGCCGGACGGGCAGGGTCCAGGGGCCGAGCGATCCGCGCGCGGGCGGCACGGAGCAGACGGGCAGCGTCGTGGGCCTGCCGGTGACCGGCGCGTCGTCGGCGATCGGGTTGCTGCTGCAGTCGATCAACGGCTCGTTCAATCTGGACGTGGCCCTGTCGGCGCTCGAGCGGTCGGGCAAGGGCCGGATCCTCTCGACGCCGCGCGTGACGACCCAGAACAACCAGCCGGCCGAGATGACCCAGGGCGTCCAGATCCCGATCCAGACGGTGGCGAACAACACCGTGACGGTGACGTTCAAGGACGCGGCCCTGACGCTGAAGGTGACGCCGCAGATCACCGCGTCGAACACCGTGATCCTGAAGATCGAGCTCGAGAACGCGTCGGCCGACTTCAGCAAGGCGGTCAACGGCATCCCGCCGATCAACACGCAGCGGGCCATCACGCAGGTGCAGGTGACCGACGGGGCGACGACCGTCATCGGCGGCATCTTCACGAGCACAGAGCAGTCGACCAACGAGCGAACGCCGTTCTTCAACAAGATCCCCCTGCTTGGCTGGCTCTTCCGTCGTGACTCGGTCACCGACGAGAGCCGCGAGCTGCTGATCTTCATCACGCCGCGCATCCTGCGCGGGTGATCGAGGGCGCCGGCCGGAGCCGGCGCCGACGGTGAGTGGCTATGCGAGGCGAGAAACCGGTGAAAGAGAAGGCCGTGTGGGGCTGGCGCCCTGGCGTGCTGGCGCTGACGATTGCGATGGTGGCGGGCGCGTCCTGCGGATCCCTCACGAAGCAGGGGCAGGCCTCCTCGTACATCACGATCGACGTGCTCGAGGGTGCGTCCGGCGCGGATCCGGGCACGTTCGACAACACGCTGGAGTCCGACGTGCTCACGATCGTGAAGGGCACGGCCACGTACTTCGAGGACCTGGGGACCGTCACCTTCCGCCTCGGCCTGAAGGACCCCGGCTCGTCGGCGACGCCGAACGCCCCGACCGCGAACAACTACATCACGATCACGGGCTACCACGTGGCCTACTCCCGGACCGACGGCCGGAACACGCCCGGCGTGGACGTGCCGTACCCGTTCGACGGCGCCATCACCATCACGGTGCCGAACGGCACGGTGGACGCGAGCTTCGTCCTGGTCCGCGCCCAGGCCAAGATCGAGGCGCCGCTCGCCGCGCTGGTCGGCGGCGGGGGAGCCAGGCATATCTCCACGATCGCGGAGGTCACCTTCTACGGCCACGATCAGACCGGCGTGCCCGTGAGCGTGTCCGGAAAGATCAGCATCGAGTTCGCGGATTGGGGCGACCCGCAGTAGCCGGGCGCCGAACGGGGGAGCCGCTCCCCGCGCACGAGGGGCCGGTCTCAAGAGCCGGCTGCTAAAGATATGGCCAGACGACGCACGCTTGTGGGACTCCTCGCGGTGGTCACCGTGTTGGCGACGGCCGGCGGATGCCGCCTCAAAGACCAGCCGCAACCCTCCCTGACCGGTCCGTCCGAGCTCGCGCTGTCGCTCGCGACGACCGTCGTCCCCGATCACCTGACCCGCGACGGTTCGTCGCAGGCGGTGATCACGGTGACGGCGCGCGACGAGACCGGGCAGCCGAAGGCCAATGTGTCGCTCCTGCTGAGCATGCTGTGCGACTCGACGAGCGGCGGGCGTCTCCCGGTCGACGTCGGCACGCTGTCGTCCGGGCGGCTGACGACCGGCCAGGACGGCCGGGCGACGGCCGTGTTCACCGCCCCGACCGAGGCGGACTTCATCGTCAGCTACTGCGGCAGCAGCACCAGGAACACCGCGAACGTCTACGTCGACCTGACGCCGATCAGCGACAACGTCCAGAACACGGTCGACCGCGAAGTGCAGTTCGTGCTCATCCCGGATCCGCAGGCCCCTGTGGCCTCCTTCAGCTACTCGCCGACGTCACCGGCGATCGGCGACGAGATCGTCTTCGATGCCTCGACATCGCACGCCGCGCCGGGCCGGAAGCTGGTGGCCTACTACTGGCAGTTCGGCACGGACCGGACGGGCAGCGGCATGACGATCTCCAAGATCTACGGCACGGCGGCGACCTATTACGTGACCCTGGTCGTCACCGACGACCTGGGGCAGAAGGGACAGGTCGTCCGGGCGGTTCCGGTACAATAGGCGCATGTCGGAAGACAGAGTGGCGCAGCTTGAGCGCCGCGTGCAGGCCGACCCGATGTCGGTCGCCTTTGCCGCGCTGGCGGAGGAGTACCGGCGGCTCGGCCGCTTTCAGGATGCCGTGGCCGTGTCCCGCAAGGGGCTCGTCCGGCATCCCGCCTACCTGTCGGCCCGCGTGACCCTCGGCCGGGCCCTCCTCGAGATGAACGTCCTCGAGGAGGCCCGCGAGGAGTTCGAGATCGTCCTGCGCGCCGCCCCCGAGAACCTCGCCGCCATCCGCGGCCTCGCTGAAATCCACCACCGCGGCGGGCAGACCCACGACTCGGCCGAGCATTACGAGGCCGCTCTCGAGGCCGCCGAGCACGGCCTCTCGAGCGGGTCGTTCGAGCAGATCGCCGCCGAGGCGAAGACGGCGACCGACGCCCCCAAGTCCGCGGTGGCGCCGGAGCCGCCCGCGCCGCCACTGGCGTCTCCGGCGGCGATCCCGGCGGTCGCGCCGGCCGTTGTGGAGCCGGGCGCGTCCGCGCCCAGCGCGGTCAAGCCCATCGCGCTCGCGCCGGCCGAGGCCGCGCCGCCGGAGCCGGACCCGGCGCTGGCGGCCCTCGAGGACTTCCTGGCGCAAATCGTGGCCGCGCGCATGGCGAAGGACCCGGCGGACACCGCGCGATGAGCGACGCCGGCTCCGGCGCGTGCGGCGCCCGCATCGCGCGGGTGCGCGCCCACCTTTCGGAGGCGGGCCTCGACGCCCTCCTTGTCACCCACCTCCCGAACCTCGCGTACCTGACCGGCTTGCGGGCGTCGGCAGGCTGTGCGCTGCTCACCAGGCGGGGCCTGACGCTGGTCGTGGATTTCCGCTACGCCGAGTCGGGGCGCGCGGCCGTCGCCCGGATTGGCGAGGCGGGCGGGGCGGCGCTCGAGGTGGCCGCCCGGAGCCTGGACGAGGCCGTGGCCGCGCGGCTCCTCCAGGAGGGCGTGCGGCGCCTGGGCATCGAGGCCGCGTATCTGCCCGTGAAGCGCCTCAGCTGGCTCGAGGGGACGCTGGGCGGCCAGGGCGTGGAGATCGCGCCGACCGAGCGCCTGGTGGAGCGTGAGCGCCTCGTGAAGGGGCCCGAGGAGGTCGCCACCCTCCGGGAGGCCGGCCGGCGCCTCTCGGCGGTCGCCCGCGGTCTGGCCGACCTGGTCCGGGCCGGGCGCACCGAACAAGAGGTGGCCGCCGAGCTCGACCATGCCGTCCGCCTGGCCGGTTTCGAGCGCCCCGCCTTCGAGACCATCGTCGCCTCGGGGCCGCGGAGCGCCATGCCGCACGCCCGCCCGGAGGGGCGGGTGCTGGCCCTCGGAGACCCCGTGGTGCTGGACTTTGGGGGCGTTTACGACGGATACTGCGTGGACCTGACCCGGACGGTGAGCGTGGGTGCCCCGGAAGACGGGGTGAGGCGGCTTTATGAAGCCGTGCTCGACGCCCACACGGCGGCGCTGGCCGCCATCCATCCGGGGGTGGTGGCCACGGCCGTGGACCGGGCGGCGCGCGAGGCGCTCGGGCGCCGGGGGCTGGCCGAGGCCTTCGGACACGGGACCGGCCACGGGCTGGGCCTGGAGGTGCACGAAGAGCCGCGGGTCGGGCGTCCGGTGAGCGGTCAGACCGCCGAGACGCTGGCGCCGGGCATGGTCTTCACCGTCGAGCCGGGCGTCTACGTCCCCGGCGCCGGCGGCGTCCGGATCGAGGACGACGTTCTCGTCACCGCCCAGGGCTACGAGTTGCTGACCGACGCACCACGGAGTCTCCTTGCCGTCTAGCATGTTGAATCTCGAGGACATCAAGCGGATCCTGGATCTGGTCCGGGAACACGAGTTGAGCGAGTTCGAGCTCGAGCGGGACGGGCTCAAGATCCGCGTGCGGAAGGACGCGCTCGGCCAGGTGGTGGCCCAGCCCGTGCTCGCCGCGCCGGCGCCGGCCGCCTCGGCGGCGGGCCCCGCGCCCCGGCCGGCGGCCGCGACGGCGCCCGCGGAGGCGCCGGCGGCGCCCGCCGACGACTCGCTGGAGTTCGCGGTGGTGAAGTCGCCGATCGTGGGCACGTTCTACCGAGTCGCCCGAGCCCGGCGCGCCGCCCGTTCGCCGACGTCGGGGCCCGCGTCCGCAAGGGGCAGGTGCTCTGCATCATCGAAGCGATGAAGCTGATGAACGAGATCGAGTCCGAGTACGAGGGCGAGGTCGTGAAGGTCTTCGTCGAGAACGGCCAGCCCGTGCAGTACGGCGAGCGGCTGTTCGCGATCAACGGCGCGGGTCGAGCGAGCATGTTCAAGAAGATCCTGATCGCCAACCGCGGCGAGATCGCGCTGCGGATCATCTGCGCCTGCCGGGAGCTGGGCATCAAGACGGTCGCGGTCTACTCCGAGGCCGACGAGAACTCCCTGCACGTGCGGTTCGCCGACGAGGACGTCTGCATCGGCCCGGCCGCGCAGCCTCGACAGCTACCTGAACGTGCCGGCCATCATCAGCGCGGCCGAAATCACCGGCGCCGACGCGATCCACCCGGGCTACGGCTTCCTGTCCGAGAGCGCCTATCTCGCCGAGGTGTGCGAGGCCTGCCACATCCGCTTCATCGGCCCCGACGCCAACGTCATCCGGCTGATGGGCGACAAGGCCCGCGCGCGCCGCGCGATGAGGAAGGCCGGCGTGCCGGTGCTGCCCGGCAGCGAGGGGCCCGTGGACTCGGAGGAGCAGGCGGGGAAGCTGGCCAAGGAGATCGGCTACCCGGTCATCCTCAAGGCGGTGGCGGGCGGCGGCGGCCGCGGCATGCGCATCATCCGCGCGGCGTCCGAGCTCGGGCGCTCCCTCAAGACGGCCCAGCGCGAGGCGCAGGCGGCGTTCGGCGTGGGTGACGTCTACGTCGAGAAGTACGTCGAGAACCCGCGCCACATCGAGTTCCAGGTGCTCGGCGACCACCACGGCTCGGTGGTCCACCTCGGCGAGCGCGAGTGCTCGATCCAGCGCCGCCACCAGAAGCTCATCGAGGAGTCGCCCTCGGTCGCCCTCACCGACAAGATGCGGCGGCGCCTGGGCGGGACCGTGGTCGACGCGGCGCGCGCCGTCCAGTACACGAACGCCGGCACGTTCGAGTTCCTGATGGACGACGGCGGGCACTTCTTCTTCATGGAGGCGAACACCCGCCTCCAGGTCGAGCACCCGGTGACGGAGATGGTCACCGGCATCGACATCGTGAAGGAGCAGATCCGGGTGGCGGCGGGCGAGCGGCTCTCGTTCAAGCAGGGAGACGTCACCTTCACGGGCCACGCGATCGAGTGCCGGGTGAACGCCGAGTGTCCCGACACCTTCGTGCCGTAGCCCGGCCTCATCCGCGTGTTCAGCGTGCCCGGCGGGCCGGGCATCCGCGTCGATACCTTCGCGCACTCCGAGTGCATGGTGTCGCCCTACTACGACTCGCTCATCGCCAAGATCATCGCGCACGGCCGGGACCGCCAGGAGGCCATCGCGCGCATGCGCCGCACCCTGGAGATGACCGTGGTCGAGGGGATCAAGACCTCGATCCCGCTGCACCTCAAGATCCTGGCCGAGCCGGACTTCGTGGCGGGCCGCCTCAGCACCTCGTTCATGGAGCGGTTCCTGACCGAGCGCAAGGGCGGGTCGCTGGCCCAGGCCGTGTGAGCCGGCGAGCCGGTCCGGACAGCGCGGCGTTCCGCCTCCCGCCCCTCTACGCCATTCTCGACGCCACCGTCGCGCGCGCGCGCGGCTGGGAGCCGGCGTCGCTCGCCCGCGCCTTCCTCGCGGGCGGCGCGCGGCTCGTGCAGGTCCGCGCGAAGGACCTTCCCTCGGGCGCCTTCCTCGAGCTCTGCCAGACCGTGGTCGGGATGGCCGCGCCCCTCGGGGCGGCGGTGATCGTCAACGACCGCGCGGATCTCGCGCGCCTGGCGGGCGCCGCGGGCGCGCACGTGGGACAGGACGACCTGCCGGCGGCCGCCGTCCGCAGTCTCCTCGGCGCCGGCGCCATCGTCGGCCTCTCGACGCACGACGAGGCGCAGATCGCCGCGGGCGCCCGCGGGGACGCGTCCTACCTGGCGGTGGGGCCCGTGTTCGGGACGACGACGAAGGAGACCGGCGTCGAGGCCGTGGGGCTCGATCTCGTGCGGCACGCCGTGGCGCACGGCGGGGGCAAGCCCGTCGTGGCGATCGGCGGCATCACGCTGGAGCGCGCCGCCGAGGTCGTGGCGGCCGGCGCCAGCGCGGCCGTCATCTCGGACCTGCTGGCGGCGGGCGACCCCGAGGCGCGCGTGCGCGATTACGTGCGGCGGCTGGCGGGCCTCGCGCCGCTGCTATAATTGCCGCGGACCCGCGCCCGGGCCATCCAGCAGACCACCGTGACCGAACCGACCCTGCTCCCGCGCTCGCCCGCCGTGCGGCCCGCCCGTGCCTGGTGGCTTCGCGGCCCCGGACTCGCGCTCGCGCTGCTCGTGCTGGTGGTGGCCGCGGGCACGGCCGGCTTCGCGCTCATCGAGGGCTGGTCCGCGTGGGACGCCCTCTACATGACCATCACGACGGTCACCACGGTGGGGTACCGCGAGATCCACCCGCTGTCGCACGCCGGCGAGGTCTTCAACGTCGGGCTGATCGTGGTCGGCGTCGGCACGGTTCTCTACACGCTGTCCACGCTCATGGCGCTGGTCGTCGAAGGGGAGCTCCACGATCGATGGAGCCAGCGCCGGCGAGACCGTATGCTCACTGAACTGCAACGCCATTTCATCGTCTGCGGGTACGGCCGCATCGGACGCATCATCGCTGACGAGTTCCGCCGGCAGAAAGTGCCGTTCCTGATCGTCGAACAGGACCCGCACCTGGCGCAGACCGCCGTGGAGGCGGGCCTGATCGCGGCGTCGGCCGACGCCACGAACGAGGACACGTTGAAGCGCGTCGGGATCGACCGCGCGCGCGGGCTCATCGCGGCCGTCGGCACCGACGCCGAGAACGTGTACATCGTGCTGACCGCGCGGCTGATGAGGCCCGACCTGTTCATCATCGGGCGGGCCGAGACCGAGGACGCCGGCCGGAAGCTGCAGCGCGCGGGCGCCGACCGCGTGGTGTCCCCGTACCAGATCGGCGCGGTGCAGCTCGCGCAGACCGCGCTCAGGCCGGCCGTCGTGGACTTCGTGCAGCTCGCCACCAGCTCCCAGAACCTGGAGCTGACGATGGAGCAGGTGCGGCTGGAGGACGGGTCCGAGCTGACCGGCCGGTCGATCCTGGACGCGAACCTGCGGCAGCGCTTCCGGGTGATCGTCGTCGCGATCCAGCGCGCCGACGGCCGCATGGAGTTCAACCCGTCGTCCGAGACCGTCATGAATCGCGGCGACCAGCTGGTCGTGCTCGGGCCGCCCGAGAACCTGCGGCAGCTCGAGGCGCTGGCGGGCGCCACGGTTGAGTTGTGAGTTCTGAGTTGTGAGTGCTGAGTTCTGAGTTCACGACTCACGACTCAGCACTCAAGACTCAGGACTCAGCACTCAAGACTCGAAACTCAAAACTCAAAACTCAAGACTCAAGACTCAAGACTCACGGGAACACATGAGCGCACGCATCATCGACGGGACCGCCATCGGCCGGGCCATCCGCGAGGAGCTCCGGCCGGAGGTGGAGGCCTTCACGCAGCGCGCGGGCCGTCCGCCCGGGCTCGGCATCGTCCTGGTCGGCGACGACCCCGCGTCGGAGATCTACGTCCGGAGCAAGCTCAAGGCCGGCACCGAGGCCGGCCTGTGGGTCGACCTGCAGCGGCTGCCGGCGACCTCCGCGGTCGAGGACGTGCTGGCGCTGGTCGCGCGGCTGAACGCGAGCGACCGCCACGACGGCATCCTCGTGCAGGATCCGCTGCCGGCCGCGATGGGCCCGGGCGCGGCGCAGCAGGTCTTCGACGCGATCGACCGGCGCAAGGACGTCGACGGCTTCAACCCCGCCAGCGTCGGCCGCCTGGTGCAGAACCGGTCCGCGCTCGCGCCGTGCACGCCGTCCGGCGTGATTGAGATGCTCGACCGCGCGGGGATCCCGATTGCCGGCGCGCGCGCCGTTGTCATCGGCCGCAGCGACATCGTGGGCAAGCCCATGGCGATGCTGCTCCTGCACCGCCACGCGACGGTGACGATCTGTCACTCGAAGACGCGCGACCTGGCCGGCGTCGCGGCCGAGGCCGACATCCTCGTCGCGGCGCTGGGGCGCACGGCCTTCGTGACGCCCGGGTTCGTGAAGCCGGGGGCGACGGTGGTGGACGTGGGGATCAACCGTGTGGTCGATCGCGCCGAGGTCGAGCGGCTCTACGCGCCGGGCTCGCCGCGCCGCGCGGCGTTCGAGAGGCGCGGCTCGCTCGTGGTGGGCGACGTGCACCCCGACGTGGCCGAGGTGGCGGGCGCGATGAGCCCCGTGCCGGGCGGCGTGGGGCCGATGACGATTGCGATGCTGCTCAAGAACACGCTGGCGGCGGCCTCAGCGGCCGCCGGGTGAGCGCGCGGCCGCCTGGAGGGCGGCCCAGACCGTGTCCACGCGCGCGTCGGTCCGGGCGGGCGTGCCGCCCGTGTCGATGACGAAGTCCGCGGCCCGCCGCTTCTCCGCGATGGGCCACTGGGCGGCGAGCCGGCCGTGCGCCGCCTCCTCCGACAGCCCGTCGCGCTCCATCAGGCGGCGGACCTGCGTCTCGGGCGGGCACGCGGCCACGACCACCCGGTCGAACGCCTCGGCGCGCCCGGTCTCGAAGAGCAGCGGGATGTCGGCGATGCCCAGCCGGCGTCCGTCGGCCTCTATCCCGGCGAACCACTCTTCAATCATCCGGTAGACGACCGGGTGGACGATGGCCTCGAGGTCGCGCCGCGCGCCCTCGTCGGCGAAGACGACCGCCGCGAGGCGCGACCGGTCGAGCGCGCCGTCCGGACCGAGCATCGCGGGCCCGAAGCGCGCCGCGACGGCCGCGAGGGCCGGCGAGCCGGGCACGACCGCGTCGCGCGCCAGCCGGTCGGCGTCCACGACGGCCGCCCCGTGGCGGGCGAACCGCCGCAGGCAGTACGTCTTGCCCGTCGCGATGCCGCCGGTGAGGCCCACCCTCAGCATGGCGTCAGTTGGCGAGCGTTTCGCGCCCCTCGTCTTCCTTGGCCGGCGCGATGCGCTCCTCGACGAACGTGTTCCACTCGTGGCAGTGCGGGCACTGCCAGAGCAGCTCCGTGCTGCGGTAGCGGCACCGCACGCAGACGTGCGGGTCGAGATAGAAGACCGCGTCGCGCGTGAGGTCGATGTAGCGTGCGACGAGCGGCTTGGGCAGGTCGAGCTCCGACAGCATCGGCCAGATGGCCTGGTGCAGCGCCAGCGCGTGCGGGTTGACCGCCACGGCGTCGAAGAGCAGGTCGAGGCCCTCGCGGGCCTGGCCGCGATCGGCGAGGTGGCGGGCGAGCGCGAGCCGCGCGCGCCAGTCGAGCGGGTTGGCCGCGATGAGCCGCCGGCACAGATCCGGGAACCGCTCCGGCGTGCCGAGCGTGCCGTAGACGCGCTCGAGGCGCGAGAACGCGAGGTACGCGCGGTCGGGCGCCATCTGCACCAGCCGCTCCCACGCCGCGGCCGCGGCGGCCGGGTCGTGCTGGTCGAGCCGGGCGTCGCCGAGATTGAGGAACGCGGGCGCCATCGACGGGCTCGAGGTCGATCGCCGCCTCGAAGCGGCGGATGGCCGTCGGCCGATCGCCCTGATCGAGCGCCTGCTGGCCGAGCTCGTGCTCGAGGAACGCCAGAATCGTCTGGTCCTGGCCGCTCGGGCGTTCGCCGCCGAGCGCGGCCAGGCGCTGGCGCACGTCGTAGGCCTCCTGCCACTGATGCTGCTCGGCGTACAGCTTCTCCAGGTTGACCAGCGCGTACCGGTTCCTCGGGGTCGAGCCGGAGCACCTCACCGAACGCCTCGACGGCGCGGTCGATGAAGCCCGCCGCGACGGAAGTCCAGCCCGAGGCAGAGCAGCACGTTGGCGTGCTCGAGCTTCTTCAGCTTGGGCCGCTGCAGCAGGCTCTGGTGCTCCTGGATCGCGCGGCCCGACCTGGCCCTTCTCGCGGTACAGGTTGCCGAGGATCAGGCGCAGCTCCAGCGAGCCGGGGTCGATGTTCGTCGCGGCGCTGAGCTCCTCGATCGCGAGATCGAGCTGGCCGGCCACCAGGAAGTTGAGCCCGAGGATGAAGTGCGGCGACTCGCGCAGCCGGCGCCGGTCGACCCAGGTGCCCTCGTGCAGCTTGTAGCGCTCCCAGGCCTTGCCGATGGCGAGGCCGACGAGCAGCGCCACGAGGGCGACGAGCAGCGGCAGGTAGGGCTGCATCAGCGGGGGCCCGCTTCCGACTCGGCGACGATCCGCGCCCAGGCGCCCTGCGCGGCGAGGACCAGCTCGATCAGCTCCCGCGCGGCGCCGCAGCCGCCCGCCGCCTTGGAGACGAAGTCCACCCGCGCCCGCACCTCGGGCGCGGCGTCGGCGGGCGCCGCCGACAGGCCGGCGCGCGCCAGCACCGGCAGGTCCAGCAGGTCGTCGCCCATGTAGGCCACCTGGCCGTCGGTCAGCTTCCGGCGGCGCAGGATCTCGGTCGTACGCCTCCAGCTTGTCCTCCTTCGCCCTGAACGACCAGCGCGCACGGCGAGCTGCGCGGCCCGCTCGGCGGTCGCGACCGCCTGGCGGGCCGACAGGAAGCCCGTCTCGAGGCCCGCGCGGCGCGCGCAGCACGATGCGCGGTGCCGTCGCGGATGTGGAACGCCTTCGTCTCGGTGCCGTCGCCGGTGCAACACGATGCGCCCGTCGGTCAGCACGCCGTCCACGTCGAACAGCAGCAGCCGGATGCGGGCCGCCTTCGCCTTGAGCGCGCTCTTCATCGATTCAGTCCGGGGGGCTTCGCCCCCGCGGACCCCCTGACGCGCTCGTGGCGCGCCTAGAACATCTGTGTGTGCCACAGGTCGTGCAGGTGCAGCACGCCCTGGGCCGCGCCGCGCTCGTCGACCACGACGAGCGACGTGATCTTGCGGTCCTCCATGATCTTCAGGGCAGCGACCGCCAGCTCGCCGCGGCCGATCGTGACCGGCTGCGGCGTCATGACGTCGGCGGCGGTCAGCGCGAGCAGGTTGACCGATGGGCTCATGTGGCGGCGCAGGTCGCCGTCGGTCACGATGCCCGTGAGCCGCCCGTCCGCTCCGACGACGCAGGCCATGCCGAGGCGCTTGCTCGACATCTCGTGGATGACGTCGCGCCATGGCGGTCGCGGGGCCGACGACCGGCATGCGATCGCCGTGCGCTGCATGATCTGCTCGACGCGCATCAGCCGCTTGCCGAGCTTGCCGCCGGGGTGCAGGTGCGCGAAGTCCTCCTCGCGGAAGCCGCTGCGCACCGCGCAGCGTCATGGCCAGGGCGTCGCCCAGCGCCAGCGCGGCGGTCGTGCTCGCCGTGGGGACGAGGTTCATGGGACACGCCTCGTGCGTGACGCCGCAGTCGAGCACGACGTCGGCCGCCTGGCCCAGCGTGGACTCGGGCGCGCCCGTCAGCACGATCAGCGCGGCGCCGAGGCGGCGGATGGTCTCGACGAGGCGCAGCAGCTCCTCGGTCTCCCCGCTGTGCGACACCGCCATCACCACGTCGTCCTTGCGGAGGACGCCGAGATCCCCGTGGATCGCCTCGGCCGGGTGCAGGAAGAAGGCGGACGTGCCCGTGCTCGCCAGGGTGGCCGCGATCTTCCGGCAGATGATCCCCGACTTGCCCATGCCGGTCACGATGACGCGGCCGCGGCAGGCGAAGAGCAGGTCGAGGGCGCGCGTGAAGCTGCCGTCGAGGCGGTCCACGAGCCCGAGGATGGCGGCGGCCTCGGTGCGCAGCACGCGGCGGGCGAGCGCGAGCTCTTCGGCACGGTCGGTGTCGTTCATGTTCGCGTCCGGCGCGGTCGTCTTCCGGCTGGTCATCGTCCGAGGAGCCCGCTCGCCGCCGGGTGCTCGCGGAGGGCCGCGTCGATGCGCACGAGGCGGGCGAGCAGCGGCTCGAGCCGGTCGAGCCGGAGCGCGTTCTGCGCATCGCTCCGGGCGCGCTCCGGCGCCTCGTGCACCTCGAGGAAGACGCCGTCCACGCCGGCGGCCACGCCCGCCGACGCGAGCGGCTCGATGAACTCCGCCTGGCCCGCCGTGACGCCGTCGCCGCCGCCCGGGAGCTGCAGGCTGTGGGTGACGTCGAAGACGGCCGGCGCGCCGAACGCGCGCATGATCGGGAAGGCCCGCATGTCGACCACGAGGTTGTGGTAGCCGAAGCTCGCGCCGCGCTCGGTGACGAAGACGTGCGGGTTGCCGGCCGTCACCACCTTGTCGATGGCGTGCCGGATGTCCTCGGGCGCGAGGAACTGCCCCTTCTTGATGTTCACCGCGCGGCCGGTGCGCGCGGCGGCGACGAGGAGGTCCGTCTGGCGGCAGAGGAACGCCGGAATCTGGAGGACGTCGGCGACCTCGGCCGCGTGCGCGGCCTGCGACGGCTCGTGGATGTCGGTCAGCACCGGCACGCCGGCGCGCGCCTTGACGTCCGCGAGCGTGCGCAGGCCGGCCTCGAGGCCCGGTCCGCGGAACGACGCGCCCGAGGTGCGGTTCGCCTTGTCGAACGACGCCTTGAAGACGTACGGCACGCCGCACCGGGCCGCGACGTCGCGCACGGCGAGCGCGGTCTCCACCGCGTGCGACGCGCTCTCGATGACGCACGGGCCCGCAATCAGCACGAGCGGCCGGCCGCCGCCGAGCGTGACGGGGCCGATCGCCACGGGACGTGTCTCGATCACGCCCGCCATTATACGGGATACCGGGAGGACGGGCGCCGGGCGGAACCGCCGACGACTGTCTGGGGGACTCTGATCCAGCAGACGTCGCCGGTTGAGAGCGAACGAGTGTGAACGAGTGAGCCACGCGAGCGGAGCGGGGCGGTGGGGCCCCGCGAGCGAGCGTGTCGGGGGGGCCGGCGGGGCGAAGCCCCCCGGTCGATCAGGACGCCACGGGGCGCGCCTCGGCGCGCGGCGACGCGTGGCCGCGGTCGTGCCGGGCGGCGGCTTCCACGAAACCCGCGAAGAGCGGGTGCGCGCGGAGCGGCTTGGACTTGAACTCGGGGTGGAACTGCACCGCGATGAACCAGGGATGGCCCGGCAGCTCGACCATCTCGACGAACTTGCCGTCGAGCGACCGCCCGACGATCTGCAGGCCCTTCTCGGTGATCGCGGGCTCGTACTGGCAGTTGAACTCGTAGCGGTGGCGGTGGCGCTCGTGGATGACCGACTCGCCGTAGAGGCGCTGGGCCAGCGACCCCGGCTTGAGCTGGCAGGCGTAGGCGCCGAGCCGCATGGTGCCGCCCAGATCGTCGACGCCGAGCAGGTCGCGCAGCTTGTAGATCACCTTGTACGGCGCGTCGGGCGCGCACTCGGTGGAGTCGGCGCCCTCGAGGCCGCAGACGTGCCGCGCGAACTCGACGGTGGCCCACTGGAAGCCGTAGCAGATGCCGAGGTAGGGCACCTGGTTCGTCCGCGCGTACTCCGCGGCGCGCATCATGCCGCGCGTGCCGCGGTCGCCGAACCCGCCCGGCACGAGGATGCCGTGGGCGCCGGCGAGGTGGTCCTTCCAGTCGTCCTCCTCGAGCGCCTCGGCCTCGACCCACTTGATCTGCACCTTGAGCCCGTGCTGGAACCCGCCGTGGTAGAGCGCCTCGTTGAGGCTCTTGTAGGAGTCCTCGTAGCCGACGTACTTGCCGACCACGTGGATGGCGACCTCGCCCACGGGGTTCTTGATGCGGTGGACGAGGGTCTCCCAGTCCTTCATGTCGAGCGGCGTCTCGGGCAGCGCGAGCCGCCGGAGCACCATGCGGTCGAGCCCCTCGCCCGCCAGCACCAGCGGCACCTCGTAGATCGTCGGGACGTCCTTCGCCGTGATGACCGCCTCCTCCTCGACGTCGCAGAAGAGCGCGATCTTGCGCTTGATGTCGCGGTCGAGGAACCGGTCCGTGCGGCAGAGCAGGATGTCCGGGTGGATGCCGATGGCGCGCAGGTCGCGCACGCTGTGCTGCGTCGGCTTCGTCTTGAGCTCGCCCGCCGTGCCGATGAACGGCACGAGCGTGAGATGGATGTAGAGCGTGTTCTCGCGGCCCACGTCCTGGCGGAACTGGCGGATCGCCTCGAGGAACGGCTGGCTCTCGATGTCGCCTACCGTGCCGCCGATCTCCACGATCACCACGTCCACGCCGTCGGCCACCTTGCGGATGCTGTCCTTGATCTCGTTGGTGACGTGCGGGATCACCTGCACCGTGCCGCCCAGGTAGTCGCCGCGCCGCTCCTTCTGGATGACCTCCATGTAGATCTTCCCGGTCGTCCAGTTGTGGTCCCGCGTGCTCACCACGTGCGTGAACCGCTCGTAGTGGCCCAGATCCAGGTCCGTCTCGGCGCCGTCGTCGGTGACGTAGACCTCGCCGTGCTGGTACGGGCTCATCGTGCCCGGGTCCACGTTCACGTACGGGTCGAACTTCTGGAGCGCCACCGTGTAGCCGTGCCCCTCGAGCAGGGCGCCGATGGACGCGGCGGCCAGGCCCTTGCCGAGCGAGGAGACGACTCCGCCGGTCACGAAGATGAACTTGGTCGGGCGCGCGGTCGAGGGGGTGTCGGAGCTGGGCGTCGTCACAGTCGGGTCCTCAGGGGCGGGCCGCGGCCAGCAGCTGCCGCGCCCGTTCCAGATCGTCAGGGGTGTCCACGCCAATCGAGTCGTACCGGGTCTCCACGGCCTTGATGCGTACGCCGTGCTCGAGGGCCCGGAGCTGCTCCAGGGCCTCCGCCCGCTCGAGCGGCGAGGGCGGGGTGCGCGAGAGCGCCAGCAGGCACTCCCGCCGGTAGACGTACAGGCCGACGTGCTTGTAGCGGGACACGCCGGCGTCGGCCACGCGCAGGTACGGCACCGGCGCGCGCGAGAAATAGAGCGCGAACCCCTGCGCGTCCACGACCACCTTGGTCACGTGCGGGCTCGCCGCCTCGGCGGGGTCGTCGATCCGCCGGCGCAGGGTGCTCATCTGCAGCGCCGGGTCGGCGGCGAACGGCGCCAGCGCCTCGTCGATCATCGCGGGCTCGAGGAGCGGCTCGTCGCCCTGCACGTTCACCACCAGGTCGCACGACAGCGTCTCGGCGACCTCCGCCACCCGGTCGGTGCCGCTCGGGTGGTCGCGCCGCGTCAGCCGCGCCTCGCCGCCGAAGGCCTCCACCGCCGCCGCAATCCGCGGGTCGTCGGTCGCGACGATCACCCGGGTCACCGAGCGGGCCGCGGCCGCGCGCCGGTAGACGTGCTCGATCATCGGCCGGCCGGCGAGATCGGCGAGCGGTTTGCCGGGGAAGCGTGACGACTCGTATCTGGCGGGGACGACGGCGATGACTGGTGCGAAGGAGCCTGCCCGTGGTGCTGCGGAGGCTGACGCAGGGTGCACGACAAATATTACCACGACTGCCGCGGATTGCACACCCGCGCGGCCGGCCTTCTGTGGCGGTGGCGACCGCGCCGGCCTCCGTGCTACGCTAGCGATCCGCCGCGTTCCGGTCACCACCATGACTGCATCCCGCGTAACGGCGCTCGTCCTCGGTGGCGCGCTGCTGACGTCGTGGCTGGTCGTGGCCGGCACGGACCGCCAGTCCGCGCCCCCGCCGTCGCCGCTGCCGTCGGCCGCTCCACCCGCGCTGCCCGCGACGCTCACCGCCAACACCGAGCGGCTGCGCGCGTTCCTGGACCACACGCCGGCGCCGCGCGAGGCGGGCCGCAATCCCTTCACCTTCGCCGCGGCGCGTCCGGCCCGCGACCGCCGCGTGAGCGCGGCGATGGCGCCCGACCCGTCCGCCGCGGCGGCCGCGCCGGCGCGGCCCGCGCCGCCGGAGATCCGTCTGGTCGCCATCGCGACCGACGGCGGTGCGCACACCGCGGCGCTGTCGGTCGGCGGGGACGTGCGCCTCGTGCGCCCGGGCGACGACGTCGCCGGCCGCTATCGCGTGGCCGCGGTCAGTGCCGACATCGTCGAGCTCGTCGATCGGCTGGGCGGTCCGACGCTGCGTCTGGGCCTGCGCTGAACGCGCCCAACGAGCCCGCGAAGGCGGCGCGACCCGCGCGGCTTCCCTCTGTCATTCACGCTATAATGAAGTGTTGCGCGCGGGCTTGCGCGCGCCGTTCGAGCGTGGGCGCACCACTATTGGTGCAATTCGCTCGTGAGTCCCGATTCGCGGGGGAGAACCGTTAGATCGGCAGTGTTTTCCACATACTTTTCCACACTTTCTGTGAAATTCCATTAATCACGGGACAGGGACGTGACCTAAAACGTCCTCCCGAGGCGCGCCGCGAACTCATGCCGCGTTTTTCCATGCTCACACCGCCGTCCGACGGCAGCCCTATCACGCGCAAGAACAACCGGTTGGTGGTGCCAGACGCGCCGGTGATTCCGTTCATCGAAGGAGACGGCACGGGACCGGACGTCTGGCGCGCCAGCGTGCGCGTGTTCGACGCCGCGGTGGAGCGGGGATACGGCGGCGCGCGGCGGGTGGTGTGGTTCGAGGTGCTCGCCGGCGAGAAGGCCCGCGAGGCGACCGGCGAGTGGCTTCCGGCGGAGACGATCAAGGCGATCAAGGCGTACCGCGTGGCCATCAAGGGGCCGCTGACCACGCCGGTGGGCGGCGGGATCCGCAGCCCGAACGTGACGTTGCGCCAGGTCCTGGACCTCTACGCCTGCGTGCGCCCCGTGCGATACTTCGAGGGGACGCCGACGCCCGTCCGGCACCCGGAGCGGATGAATGTCGTCATCTTCCGGGAGAACACCGAGGACGTCTACGCCGGCATCGAGTTCGCCAAGGGTACGCCGCAGGCCGAGAAGCTCATCGAGTTCCTGGCACGCGACCTCGGCAAGCGCGTCCGTCCCGATTCGGGCCTCGGCCTCAAGCCCATCTCCGAGACCGGCAGCAAGCGCCTGGTCCGCATGGCCCTCCGCTGGGCGCTGGACAACCACCGCCGGTCGCTGACGCTGGTGCACAAGGGCAACGTCATGAAGTTCACCGAGGGCGCGTTCCGCGACTGGGGCTACGAGGTGGCCACCTCGGAGTTCCGCGAGCGGGTCGTGACCGAGGAGGAGGCGGCGGCCGGCGCGCCCGTCGAGGGCCGGCTGCTCGTCAAGGACCGGACCGCGGACAGCGTGTTTCGCCAGATCCTGACCCGGACCTCGGAGTACGATGTGTTCGCGACGCCGAACCTGAACGGCGAGTACCTGTCGGAGGCGTGCGCCGCGCAGGTCGGCGGCCCCGGCCTGGCGCCGGGGGCGAACATCGGGGACGAGCTGGCGTTCTTCGAGGCGACGCACGGCACGGCCCCGAAGTACGCGGGCAGGAACGTCGTCAACCCGGGCTCGCTGGTGCTGTCGGGGGCCATGATGTTCCGGTACCTGGGCTGGGAGGAGGCGGCGGACCTCATCGAGCAGGGCCTCGAGAAGACCGTGAAGGCCAGACAGGTGACCTACGACCTGGCCCGCCAGATGCGGGGGGCAACCGAGCTCACGACCTCGGCGTTTGCGGACGCTATGATCTCAAATATGTAAGGAGCGCCATCATGAATCGCAAAGTGACAGTGATCGGCTCGGGACACGTGGGGGCCACCGTGGCCCGGAGCATCGCCGACAAGGAGCTGGCCGATGTGGTCCTGCTCGACATCCTCGAAGGGGTGCCGCAGGGCAAGGGCCTGGACATGCTGGAGGCGTGTCCCATCGAGGCGTCGGATTCCCGGGTGATCGGGAGCAACGACTACGCCGACACGGCGAACTCGGACATCGTGGTCATCACGGCCGGCCTCGCCCGCAAGCCGGGCATGAGCCGTGACGACCTCCTGATGAAGAACTACGAGATCGTCAAGGGCGTCACCGAGCAGGTCGTGAAGTACTCGCCCAACTGCATCATCCTGGTGGTGAGCAACCCGCTGGACGCCATGTGCCAGGTGGTCTACCGCGTCAGCAAGTTCCCGCGCGAGCGCGTCATCGGCATGGCCGGCGTGCTGGACTCGGCCCGCATGCGCTCGTTCATCGCGGCGGAGCTGAACGTGTCGGTCGAGAACACCCACGCGTTCGTGCTCGGCGGCCACGGCGACACGATGGTGCCCCTGCCGCGCTACTCGACGGTCGCGGGCATCCCGATCACCGAGCTGCTGCCGAAGGAGAAGATCGACGCCATCGTGAAGCGGACGGCCGGCGGCGGCGCCGAGATCGTGAAGCTGCTCGGCACGGGCAGCGCCTACTACGCGCCCGGCTCGGCCACGGTCGAGATGGTGGACGCCATCCTCAAGGACAAGAAGAAGATCCTGCCGTGCTCGGTGTTCCTGCAGGGCGAGTACGGCGTCCGCGACCTGTTCGTGGGCGTGCCGGTCAAGCTGGGCGCCAAGGGCCTCGTCCAGGTCATCGAGATCAAGCTGAGCGCCGACGAGCAGGCGGCCGTCCAGAAGTCCGCCGCGGCCGTCAAGGAGCTCGTCGAGATCATCAAGGTCTAGCGGGGGGCTTCGCCCCACACCCCGGCTCGGTCGCTCGCTGACGGCGGCGTACAGGAAAAGGGGGTCGGAGCAGCCGCTCCGACCCCCTCTTTATGTACCCCTGACCCCTGACCCCTGGACCCCTGCCCCCCGGTCTCCGGCCTACAGGCCGCCGAAGAACCGGCTCTTCAGGAACGAACGGTTCAGGAAGGCGATGTTGGCCAGCTTGATGTCCTTCGGGCAGACCGCTTCGCACTCGCCCTCGTTCGAGCAGCTGCCGAAGCCGAGGTCGTCCATCCGGTCGATCATCTTGACCACGCGCTGCTTGTGCTCGATCCTGGCCCTGGGGCAGCATCCCCAGGTGGGCCACCTTGGCCGACACGAAGAGGATGGCCGAGGCGTTCTTGCAGGCGGCCACGCAGGCGCCGCAGCCGATGCAGGCGGCGGCGTCCATCGAGCGGTCGGCCTTGTCCTTGGGGATCAGGATGGCGTTGGCGTCCTGGGCGCCGCCCACGTTGACCGACGTGTAGCCGCCGGCCTGGATGAGGCGGTCGAACGCGCTGCGGTCGACCACCAGGTCCTTGATGATGGGGAAGGCCTTGGCGCGCCAGGGCTCGATGGTGATCGTGTCGCCGTCCTTGTAGCGGCGCATGTGCAGCTGGCAGACCGTCGCCCCGCGGTCGGGGCCGTGCGGGATGCCGTTGATCACCAGGCCGCACGTGCCGCAGATGCCCTCGCGGCAGTCCGAGTCGAACGCCATCGGGTCCTCGGCCTTTGCGATGAGGTCCTCGTTGAGCACGTCGAGCATCTCGAGGAACGACATGTCGCTGATCACGTTCTCGACGGTATAGGGCACCAGGCGGCCCGGGGCGTTCGGGCCCGCCTGCCGCCACACCCGAAGGTGAATCGTCATCTTCTCCATGGGAACCTCGGCTACTTGTAGCTGCGCTGCGACGGCTTGCAGTCCTCGAACTCGAGCGGCTCCTGGTGCAGGACCGGCGGCTGGCCGACCCCGGTGAACTCCCAGGCCGCCACGTACGTGAAGTGCTCGTCGTCGCGCTTGGCCTCGCCTTCGGGCGTCTGGCTCTCCTCGCGGAAGTGCCCGCCGCACGACTCGGTGCGGTGCAGGGCGTCGAGCGCGAGCAGCTCCGAGAACTCGAGGTAGTCGGCGACCCGGCCGGCGTACTCGAGGTTCTTGTTCAGGTTGTCGGGCGTGCCGGGCACCGACACGTTCTGCCAGAACTCCTCCCGGAGCTGCGGGATGCGGGCGAGGGCGCGCCGCAGCCCGGCGTCGTTGCGGCCCATCCCGACCTCGTCCCAGAGGACCGTGCCGAGGCGCCGGTGGAGCTGCCGCGGCGTCTCCTTGCCCTTGACCGCGAGCAGGCGGTCGATCCGCTTCTGCACGCTGTCGGCCGCCTCGGCGAAGGCGTCGTGGTCGGTCGTGACCGCCGCGAGGCCGCCGCTGGCGAGGTAGTGCCCGAGCGTGTAGGGGATGACGAAGTAGCCGTCGGCCAGCCCCTGCATGAGGGCGCTGGCGCCGAGGCGGTTGGCGCCGTGGTCGGAGAAGTTCGCCTCGCCGAGCACGTGGAGGCCCGGCAGGTTGCTCATCAGGTTGTAGTCCACCCAGAGGCCGCCCATGGTGTAGTGGACGGCGGGGAAGATGCGCATCGGCACCTGGTACGGATCCTCGTCGGTGATCCGCTTGTACATGTCGAACAGGTTGCCGTAGCGCTGGCTGATGACGTCCTTCCCGAGGCGCTGGATGGCCTCGGCGAAGTCCAGGTAGACCGAGAGGCCGGTGGCGCCGACGCCGCGGCCCTCGTCGCAGACGGCCTTGGCGGCGCGCGACGCGACGTCGCGCGGGACCAGGTTGCCGAAGCTCGGGTAGCGGCGCTCCAGGTAGTAGTCGCGCTCGGCCTCGGGGATCTGGTTCGGCGGCCGCTTGTCGCCCTTGGTCTTCGGCACCCACACGCGCCCGTCGTTGCGGAGCGACTCGCTCATGAGCGTCAGCTTGGACTGGTGGTCGCCCGAGAGCGGGATGCACGTGGGGTGGATCTGCGTGAAGCAGGGGTTGGCGAAGAGCGCGCCGCGCTTGTGGCAGCGGTACGCGGCCGTCACGTTCGAGTTCACGGCGTTGGTCGACAGGTAGTAGGCCGTGCCGTAGCCGCCGGTCGCCAGCAGCACCGCGTGGGCGGCGTACCGCTCGATCTCGCCCGTGATCAGGTTGCGGCAGACGATGCCGCGGGCGCGGCCGTCGACGACGACCAGGTCGAGCATCTCCCGGTTGGGGAAGAGCGTGACCTTGCCGGCCTCCACCTGCCGCATCATCGACTGGTAGGCGCCGATGCAGCAGCTGCTGGCCCGTCTGGCCGCGCGCGTAGAAGGTGCGGGAGACCTGCGCGCCGCCGAACGACCGGTTGTCGAGCAGGCCGCCGTACTCGCGCGCGAAGGGCACGCCCTGGGCCACGCACTGGTCGATGATGTTCACGCTGACCTGTGCGAGCCGGTAGACGTTGGCCTCGCGGGAGCGGTAGTCGCCGCCCTTCACCGTGTCGTAGAAGAGCCGGTAGATGCTGTCGCCGTCGTTCTGGTAGTTCTTCGCCGCGTTGATGCCGCCCTGCGCGGCGATGGAGTGCGCGCGCCGGGGCGAGTCGTGGATGCAGAAGCTCATCACGTTGTAGCCGAGCTCGCCGAGCGAGGCGGCCGCGGAGGCGCCGGCGAGGCCCGTGCCCACGATGATGACCGTGTACTTCCGCTTGTTGGCCGGGTTGACCAGCTTGGAGTCGAAGCGGTGCCGATCCCACTTCTCCTGGATCGGGCCGGACGGAATCTTGGCGTCAAGTGTCATGGTTGGACCTCCCGCCTAGCCCAGACGGAGGTACACCCACACGGGGATGAATGCGAAGCCGGCGGCGATGAGGACCGCCAGGCCGTACCCGATCAGCATGATGCCCGGCGTGAACCGCGGGCCGTCGGCGCCGAGCGACTGGAACGCGCTCGCGATCCCGTGCCGGAGGTGCACGCCGACGAGCACCAGCACGGCCACGTAGAAGCCCGCCCAGAGCGGGTTCAGGAACGTGTGCACGACCAGCCCGTAGAGATCCCGCACGCCGGGCTCGTAGGCCGGCGGCTCGTAGAAGGCGCCGTACTTGAACGCCGCGACGTGGATCGCCACGAAGGTCAGGATGACCAGGCCCGTCCAGATCATGGTCGTCGAGCCGACGTTCTTGCGGCTCGTGTGACCCGCCCACTTCTTCTCGACGTAGCCCGTCGGGCGCGCCTGCCGGTTGTCCCACCAGTTCAGGACCGCCTTGTAGACGTGGATGAGGAAGATCAGCAGCAGCCCGATCTCCGCCGGGATCACCAGCGGATTGCTGATCAGGGTGTGCCCCCAACCGTTGAGCGCCGCGGGGCCGAGGAAGAGGAAGAGGTTGCCGATGAGGTGAAGGATGAGGTAGCCGAAGAGCGCCAGGCCGCTGAGCGCGATCACGACCTTGGTGCCTACCGATGATGAAACCGCTCGCCAGAGTGTCGCCATTCGTTCACTCCTACAGCCGCTGATTCTACTTGCTGCGGTCCGAAGGGCGCAACGTCATTCCCGCCGATTTTACCGTGAACTCCCAGGGACCGCTTGATCCGCGGGCGTCGATGAGAGGATGATAGGCTGTTTGTTCGGCCGGGCGGCGCCCGTTCGACGCTCCGTCGCGCGGACGCGCCCGCGTCTGCCTCTCGTCTGCGGAAGGCGGTCGGACCCGCGTGCGTCGCGGCGCCGCGCGGCGGCCGCCCCCCGGGTCATCCTGCACACAGGTCACCATGAAAATCCACGAGTATCAGGCAAAAGCGATTCTGGCGCGGTACGGGGTCGCCGTCCCGCGCGGCGAAGTGACGTTCACGGCCGACGAGGCCCGCGACATCGCCACGCGCCTCGGCGGCGGCACCGTCGTCGTCAAGGCGCAGATTCACGCCGGCGGCCGCGGCAAGGGCGGCGGCGTCAAGCTCGCCAAGAACCCCGACGAGGCCGCCGCGCTCGCGAAGAGCATGATCGGCATGCAGCTCGTCACCCACCAGACCGGCCCCGAGGGGCGGAAGGTCGCCCGCGTGCTCGTCGAGCAGGGCCTCGACATCGCCCGCGAGCTCTACCTCGGCGTGGTCCTCGACCGCGCCGCCGAGAAGCCCGTCGTCATGGCCAGCCCCGACGGCGGCATGGAGATCGAGAAGGTCGCCGCGAAGACGCCGGACCGGATCTTCAAGGAGTACGTCGCACCCGGCGCTCGGCCTCGCGCGCTTCCAGGCCCGCAAGCTGGCCTTCGCGCTCGGGCTCCAGGGCGACCAGGTCAAGAAGGCCGTCCACGCTGATGCCGCGCCTCTACGAGGCGTTCCTCGCCACCGACGCCTCGCTCGTCGAGATCAACCCGCTCATCGTCACCAAGGGCGGCGACCTGCTGGCGCTCGACGCCAAGATGAACTTCGACGACAACGCGCTCTACCGGCACCACGACATCGCGCGAGCTGCGCGACCTCGGCGAGGAGGACCCGCTCGAGATCGAGGCGTCGAAGTACTCGCTCAACTACATCAAGCTCGACGGCACGATCGGCTGCATGGTCAACGGCGCCGGCCTGGCCATGGCCACCATGGACATCATCAAGCTCGCCGGCGGCGAGCCCGCCAACTTCCTCGACGTCGGCGGCGGCGCCAACGCGGAGCAGATCCGCAACGCCTTCAAGATCCTGATGTCCGACGGCAACGTGAAGGCCGTGCTCATCAACATCTTCGGCGGCATCCTGCGCTGCGACGTCCTGCCGAGGGCGTCATCGCGGCCGTCAAGGAGCTCGAGCGTCGGCGGTGCCGATCGTCATCCGCATGGAAGGCACCAACGTGGAGACCGGCAAGTCGCATGCTGAAGCGAGAGCGGCCTGAACTTCACGACCGCCGACACGATGAACGAGGCCGCCGAGCGCGTCGTGGCGCTCTCGGGCGCCCGCTAGCGCGAGGACGCGAGGCGAAACGCATCATGGCTGTGCTGATCGACAAGAACACGCGCCTGCTCGTCCAGGGGCTGACCGGGCCGCGAAGGCACGTTCCACGCGAAGCAGGCCGCCGACTACGGCACCACCGTCGTCGGCGGCGTCACGCCCGGCAAGGGCGGCACGACCCACGAGGGCTGGCCGGTCTTCAACACCGTGGCCGACGCCGTGAAGGCGACCGGCGCCAACGCGTCGGTCATCTTCGTGCCGCCGCCGTCCGCCGCCGACGCGATCATGGAGGCCGCCGACGCCGGCATCCCGCTCGTCGTGTGCATCACCGAGGGCATCCCGACGCTCGACATGATGCGCGCGACGCCTGCCTGCATGACGCGCCCGAAGACCCGGCTCATCGGGCCCAACTGCCCGGGCCTCATCTCGCCCGGCAAGGCCAAGGCCGGCATCATTCCGGCGCACATCTGCAAGGAAGGCCGCATCGGCATCGTGTCGCAGCAGCGGCACGCTGACCTACGAGGCGATCCACCAGCTGACCGAGCTCGGCCTCGGGCAGACCACCTGCATCGGCATCGGCGGCGACCCGATCATCGGCACCACGCTTCATCGACGCGCTGACGCTGTTCGACGCCGACCCCGACACCGAGGCGCGTCGTGATGATCGGCGAGATCGGCGGCACGCGCCGAGGAGGAGGCGGCGGCCTTCGATCAAGGCCAACGTCAAGAAGCCCGTCGTGGGCTTCATCGCCGGACAGACCGCGCCGCCCGGACGCCGCATGGGCCACGCCGGCGCGATCATCGCCGGCGGCAAGGGCACCGCGGCGGAGAAGATGGCCGCGCTGACGGCCGCCGGCGTCACGGTCGTCAAGAGCCCGGCCGACCTCGGCCGCGCGATGGCCGACCGCCTGAAGTGACGGGGCGGACGGGAGCCCGTCCCCAGGGCTCCCGTCCCCGGTTTTCCGCGCCCCGGCCCTGTCCTCGCCCGAGGACGGCTTGTGACTCGCGTGCTATAATCCCGTCAAACGCAGTTGAATTCCCCCGGTTGTCCGGCAATCCGGCCGGCGCGGGGCACGAAACGGGGAACCACTTCCGACCTCCCCGAGGAGAGCAAGGACGCGCAGGATGGCTCCTTCAGACGTCGCCGTACATGAGTCCGCCTCCGAGCAGGGCACCCGCCGGATCACCAACGATTTCAGCATCCAGGTCGCGACCGTCAACGGCTCGGGCAGCCAGACCGCGAATCTCGTGCTGCTGCGCTCGATCTTCCAGATGGGCGTGCCGGTGTCGGGCAAGAACCTGTTCCCGTCGAACATCGCCGGCCTGCCGACCTGGTTCACGATCCGCGCGAACAAGGACGGCTACATCGGCCGGAAGAAGGAAATCGACTTCCTGGTCGCGATGAATCCCGAGACCGCGCGCGAGGACGTGCTGAGCCTCGAGCCCGGCGCGGCCGTGCTCTACGACGAGCCGCTCAAGCTCGACCAGCTGCGCGACGATCTCGTCGTTCTATGCCGTGCCGTTCGACAAGCTGGTGGCGCCGGTCTGCCCGAACGCGAAGCTGCGCAAGCTCGTGCGCAACATGATCTACGACGGGATGCTGGCGAAGCTGCTCGACATCGACCCGGCCGAGATGGAGCGGGCGCTGGGCAAGCAGTTCGGCAAGAAGGTCAAGGCCGCCGAACTGAACCGGGGCGCGCTCAAGGCGGGCTGGGACTACGCCGAGGCGAACTTCACCAAGCGCGACCCGCTGCGCGTCGAGCGCATGGACAAGACCCGCGGCATGATCCTCATCGAGGGCAACGCCGCGGCGGCCATCGGCTGCATGATGGCGGGCGTGACGGTGGTCGGGTGGTACCCGATTACGCCGTCCTCGTCGCTGGCCGAGTCGCTCATCGGCTACATGCGCGAGCACCGCGTGGACAAGGCGACGGGGAAGGCCACCTTCGCGATCGTGCAGGCCGAGGACGAGCTGGCGGCGCTGGGAATCGTGCTCGGCGCGGGCTGGGCGGGCGCGCGGGCGATGACCGCCACCGCGGGCCCCGGCATCTCGCTCATGTCGGAGTTCACCGGCCTGGGCTACTACACCGAGCTCCCGGCGGTCATCTTCGACATCCAGCGGGTGGGGCCGTCGACGGGCCTCCCGACCCGCACGTCGCAGGGCGACATCCTCTCGACCGCCGTGCTGTCGCACGGCGACACCAAGCAGGTGCTCCTGATCCCGTCCTCGGTCGGCGAGATGCTACCAGATGGCGATCGACGCGTTCGACGTCGCCGAGCGGCTCCAGACGCCGGTGTTCGTGATGAGCGACCTGGACCTCGGCATGAACACCTGGATGGCCGACCCGTTCCCGTATCCCGAAGGACCGATCGATCGCGGCAAGCGCCTCGACCAGGCCAAGCTGCAGGCGCTCGGCGGCTACGGGCGCTACCGGGACGTGGACGGCGACGCCGTGCCGTACCGGACCCTCCCGCTCGACGGCATGCCGGCCTACTTCACGCGCGGCTCGGGCCACAACGCCGACGGCAAGTACAGCGAGCGGCCCGACGACTACGTGGCGAACATGGACCGGCTGGCGCGCAAGTTCGAGACGGCGAAGCGCTACGTGCCGCGGCCCGAGGTCGACGACGACGCGGAGGCCGAGATCGGGTTCATCGCCTACGGCACGTCGCACTGGGCGACGCTCGAGAGCCGCGACCAGCTGCGGACGGAGACCGGGCTGCGCACGGCCTACCTTCGCGTCCGCGCCTACCCGTTCACCGACGAGCTGAAGGCGTTCGTGGCGCGCTACCAGCGGGTCTACGTCATCGAGCAGAACCGCGACGCCCAGCTGCGCGCGCTCATGCGCATCGACCTGGCGCCCGAGCTGATGGGGCGCGTGCGCAGCGTCCTGCACTACGACGGCCTGCCGATCGACGCGCGCTCGATCACCGACTCGGTGCTGGCTCAGGAAGCCGGCGGGACGAAATGAGCCACGGAATGGCCACGGAAATCGCCACGGAAATCGCCACGGAAATGGCCACGGAAGCAGCACAATGACGACGACAGCAGCGCCCCCTCCGGGGAAGAAGGTCAATCGGATCGGCCTCGAGCTGGTCGAGTACAAGGGCGGCAAGACCACGCTCTGCGCCGGGTGCGGACACAACGCCATCTCGGAGCGCATCGTCGAGGCGTTCTAC
Source organism: uncultured Acidobacteriota bacterium (assembly GCA_963812185.1). Taxonomy (GTDB): domain Bacteria; phylum Acidobacteriota; class Vicinamibacteria; order Vicinamibacterales; family JAHECP01; genus JAHECP01. The sequence continues at coordinate 731,639 of CAWEUE010000003.1, read as the reverse complement.
GAGATGGGCGTCGAGCCCGAGCGCGTGATCAAGATGTCGGGCATCGGCTGCTCGAGCAAGAGCCCCGCGTACTTCCTGGGCCGCTCGCACGGGTTCAACTCGGTGCACGGGCGCATGCCGTCGGTGAGCACCGGCGCCATGCTGGCGAACCGGAAGCTCGTGGCGGTCGGCGTCAGCGGCGACGGGGACACCGGCGCGATCGGCATCGGCCAGTTCGTCCACCTGATGCGTCGCAACCTGCCGATCGTCTACATCATCGAGGACAACGGCTGCTACGGCCTGACCAAGGGCCAGTTCTCGCCGACCGCCGACCTCGGGTCGCGGCTGAAGACCGGCGTGGTCAACGACCTGCCGCCGATCGACACGTGCGCGCTGGCCATCGAGCTCGGGGCGACCTTCGTGGCGCGCTCGTTCTCGGGCGACAAGAAGCAGCTGCTGTCGATCCTCAAGGCCGCCGTCAGCCACGGCGGCACGTCGATGATCGACGTGCTGTCGCCGTGCGTCACCTTCAACGACCACGAGGGCTCGACCAAGAGCTACTCCTACGTGAAGGACCACGACGAGCCGCTCGGCGAGGTCAGCTTCGTGCCCTACTTCGACGACATCGAGGTGGACTACGAGCCGGGCACCACCAAGGAGGTGGAGATGCACGACGGCTCGAAGCTCTACTTGAAGAAGGTGGCCGAGGACTACGACCCCACCCACAAGGGCGCGGCGCTGCGGCTGCTGCGCGACACGGCGGACCGGGGCGTGTACGCCACCGGCGTCCTCTACGTCCAGCGCGACCGGCCCAACCTCGTCGAGCTGCTCGACCTGGTGGACGAGCCGCTCGCCACGCTGCCCCTCGAGCGCGTCCGGCCGCCGAAGGCGGCGCTGGACGCGATCATGGAGAGCCTTCGGTAGGGCAATCCCCCAGCCGCTGGGCTATAATCGTCCGCTTATGGAACGCACGCTCGCCATCATCAAGCCTGACGCGGTCGCCGCCGGAAAGGCCGGCCGCATTCTGCAGCGCATCGAGGACGCCGGCTTCACGGTCCGGGCGCTCCGTCTGGTCCGGTTGAGCCGGGCCGACGCCGAGGGGTTCTACGCCGTGCACCGCGAGCGCCCCTTCTTCGCCAGCCTGACCGTGTTCATGTCGTCCGGGCCCGCCATCGTCATGGCGCTCGAGGCGCCGGATGCGATCCGGAAGTGGCGCGACCTGATGGGCGCGACCGACCCGGGCAAGGCGGCCGCGGGCACGATCCGCAAGGAGTTCGGCTCGTCGATCGAGCACAACGCGACGCACGGCTCGGACGCGCCCGAGACGGCGGCCTTCGAGACCGCGTACTTCTTCGCCGGCGTCGAGTTCGCGGGCTAGGCGGCCCGGCTCGGACATGGGCAAGCTGCTGGTCGTCGTCGGGCTGTTGATCGCCGCGGTCGGGGTGACCCTGATGCTCGGGCTGCCCATCGGGCGGCTGCCCGGGGATCTCGTGATCCGCCGCGGTCAGACCACGATCTACCTGCCGCTCGCCACGTCGCTCGTGCTCAGCCTCGTGCTGTCGCTCGTGTTGACGTGGCTCCGCCGCTGACGGCGGCGGCGACGGCGAAAACGGGGTCAGACCCCATTTTCGCGGACGGGGTAGCTTCACCACGAACTGCTCGGCCGCGCACGGCGCGGCCCGCCGGAGGCACATGACGATCAAGGCGGACCGGTGGATCAAACGCATGGCGCTCGAGCACCGGATGATCGAGCCGTTCGAGGAGCGACAGGTGCGGGCGGGCGTGGTGTCGTACGGGCTGTCGTCGTACGGCTACGACATCCGCGTGGCCGACGAGTTCAAGGTGTTCACCAACATCAACAACACCTTGATCGACCCGAAGAAGTTCGACCCCCGGTCGTTCGTCGACGTGAAGGCGCCCATCTGCATCGTCCCGCCGAACTCGTTCGCGCTGGCGCGGACGATCGAGTACTTCCGGATCCCGCGCGACGTGCTGACGGTCTGTCTCGGCAAGTCCACCTATGCCCGCTGCGGCATCATCGTCAACGTGACGCCGTTCGAGCCCGAGTGGGAGGGCACGGCGACGCTGGAGATCTCGAACACCACGCCCCTGCCGGCCAAGATCTACGCCAACGAGGGCATCGCGCAGGTGCTGTTCTTCCAGAGCGACGAGGCCTGCGAGACGTCCTACTCGGACAAGAAGGGCAAGTACCAGGCGCAGGTCGAGGTCACGCTGCCCAAGGTCTAGCCGCCGGCCATCAGCCGGTCGAGCTCCACCAGCACTTCTTCCACCTTCCCCTGCACCGCGAGGTCGAGCGCGGTCGAGGCGGGCGTGCGCTCGAGGTTGATCTCGACCGTGTAGGCGCCCCGGCGGCTGGCCTCGTGCACCAGGCCCGCGGCGGGATGGACAAGGGCGGAGGTGCCGACGGTGAGGAAGACGTCGCACGCCGTCGCGTCGAGGGCGCGCTCGAAGACGCCGGGGTCGATGGTCTCGCCGAACCACACCACGTCGGGCCGGATGATGCCGCCGCAGTAGGGGCAGGGCGGGGGCAGGACGGGCAGCGGGACCGTGCGGTCGGTCCACGACGGCGGCGACGCCGCGCAGCGGTCGCGGCAGCGGACCTCCCAGATCGAGCCGTGGAACCGCGCGACGTCGGCGCTTCCGGCGAGCTCGTGCAGCCCGTCGACGTTCTGCGTGACGAGCGTGAAGCCGGGCCGGCGGCCCCACCGCGCGAGGACGCGGTGCGCGGCGTTCGGCGCGCAGCCGGCGACGATCTGCCGCCGCCAGCCGTACCACTCCCATACCAGCCCGGGGTCGCGCGCGAAGGCCTCGGGCGTCGCGAGGTCCTCGGCGCGGAAGGTCCGCCACAAGCCCCCGGGGCCACGGAACGTGGGCACGCCGCTCGCGGCGGACACGCCGGCGCCGGTGAGCACGGTCAGGCGGCGCGCGGCGGCGAGACGGGCGGCCAGCGCTTTCGTCGCGTCGGCGTCCATGGGCCGACAGTATACGTGCCGCGGGGATAGACGCGGCAGCCGGACGAGGCCGCGGATTGCCCGGTGGGGGCCGGGGGGCTACAATCCACGGGCCGACACCCCGCGTCCCTCGAGGATCCTTTTCGATGCGAACCGTTCCCAGGCTGTCATCCATCCGTCTCGTCTGCCTGTTCGCGCTCGTGGCGGGCCTCGCGTCCTGCCGGAGCCAGACGCTGGCGCCGGTCCCGCTGCCCGTCCGCGTGGAGGCGGCCTACCGCGCGCTCGACGCGAGCTTCGACCAGGACGACGCCTTCGGCATCGTCCTTTTCATGGACCGGTCCTGGCGCCTGGCCGGCAATCCCGGCTTCGACGCCACGGTGGATCACCTGCGCGAGGGGCTCGAGCAGGGCGGGTTCACGGCCGGCCGGCCGGCGGAGGGCGGCGCGCCGGGTCCTCGCGTGTGGGTGGAGGAGTACCCGAACGACGGGCACGGCTGGGATTACGAGCGGGGGCGTGTCGAGCTCCTCGGCGCCGGCGGTCAGCGGGAGGTCGTGCTGTCGCGCGAGAAGGACCGGGTGTCGCTCTGCATCAACTCCTTCTCCACGCCGGCCGGCGGCCTGCGGGCGCCGCTGGTGGACGTGGGCGACGGCACGAGCGACGCGGACTACGAGGGCAAGACGGTCAAGGGCGCCGTCGTGCTGGGTGACGGGCCCGTGGGCCGGCTCTGGCGCGCGGCCGTGCAGCAGCGCGGCGCCGCGGGCGTGATCTCCACGTCGGTGCCCGGCTACATCAGGCCCGCCTCGCCGGAGGCGTTCACGCACCCGGATCAGTGGGACGTGTTCCAGTGGGGGAGCATCCCCTACGACGACACGCTCGCGAGCTTCGCGTTCAAGGCGTCGCTGCGCGAGGCGACCCGCCTGCGCCAGGCGCTCGCCGCCGGGCCGGCGGAGGTCATGGTGGACATCGCGTCCAGCTTCCACGACGGGCCGAGCCGGACGGTGGTGGCGGAGATTCCCGGCGCCGCGCGTCCCGACGAGCGCATCGTCATGGCGGCGCACATCCAGGAGCCCGGCGCGAACGACGACGCGACCGGATGCGGGACGCTCTACGAGCTGGCGCGCACCCTCGCGGAGGGGGTCGCGGCGGGGCGCATCCCGCCGCCCGGGCGCACGCTCACCTTCCTCTGGGGGGACGAGATCCGGAGCAGCCGGCAGTGGCTGGCCGACCATCAGGACCAGGCGAAGGGCGTGCAGTACATGCTCTCGCTGGACATGACCGGCGAGGACGTCACGAAGACCGGCGGCACGTTCCTGATCGAGAAGCAGCCGGATCCGTCGGCGGTGTGGGATGAGCCGTCGGACCCGCACACGGCCTGGGGCGCGAGCGAGGTGAAGGCGGACTCGCTGAAAGGCAGCCTGCTCGACGACGTCCATCTCGCCGTCTGCGCCCGCCGGACGAAGGACACCGGGTGGGTGGTGCGGACCAATCCGTACGAGGGCGGGAGCGACCACACGGTGTTCGGCGAGGCGGGGATCCCCGCGCTGCTCGACTGGCACTTCACGGACCGCTACTACCACACGAACCTGGACCGGCCGGACAAGACGAGCCCCGCCGAGATGAAGAACGTCGGCGTGGCGGTCGGTGTCACGGCGTGGTGGCTGGCGTCGGCCGACCAGCACGAGGCGGAGGTGGCCGCCGCCGTGGTGGCGCAGGCCGCCGCCCGGAGGCTGGCGCTCGAGCGGACGCAGTCGGCCGCCATCCTGGCCGCGGCGACCGACCGCGGGGCCGCCGAGGCGGCTCAGGCCGCCCTGTTCGAGGCGTGGAAGAAGTGGTACGTGGAAGCGCTGCAGAGCGTGCTGCGGCTGCCGGTGACGCGGGTCGACCCCGGGTTCCGTCGCACGATTGACCTCGCCGTCGAGCAGCTCCGGAACGAGACGCGCTGAGGCCGGGCCTGCGTCACTTCAACGTGGCGTTGAGCTTGAGGAAGACGCCCAGGTAGCGCGCGTCGTCCGAGTTCGGGTCCACGATCGCCGGCACGAAGCCGTTCGAGGTCGAGACGGTGAGCAGGTAGCTGTAGCTCTGGTGGGCATAGACGCCGACGGGCGACAGCGTGACGCTGGCCGGGACGCCTGCCTGCAGATCCACGGTGGCCTTGTCGCCGCCCGCCGACAGCGTCACGTGGTTGGCAATCGGCGCGCTGATCTGCAGCGTCGCGTGGTCGACCGGCCGATTCGTCCGGAACACGATGTCCGCCCGGGCACGACCGGCCACCCAGAAGCCGCCCAGCTCGGGCGCCGACGCGTTCTGATCGAGCAGGTACAACAGGATCGTCGGGTTCTCGCGGTAGTTCAGGTGCGACCGGGCCCGGTCGAGGTTGACCGGCAGGTCGCTGATCATGGTGAGCTCGACCGGGAGCTGGCGCACCAGGCCGTGATCGGTCACGAGCCAGACGTACTTGGCGGCGAAGAACGGGTTCAGGAGCATCTGGGCGAGAAACGCCGCGCCGCCCACCCACACGACGAGGGGCCCCGCCAGCGACTCGAGGGGCGGCGTCAGGAAGAACAGCGCGGGGTACACGCTCAGGAAGTAGCGGTTGCCCGGCGACCCGCCGCCGCCGGCCCACGTGTACGGCAGGAAGACGAGCAGCACGGCCGCGGACGCCACGACGGCCCCGAGCGTGTAGGCCTGCCAGATGGGGCGCCGCCGGACCCCCGCGAACCAGACGACCAGGATGACCGCCCCCGGAAAGAAGTACGGCACGAAGCCCGAGTGACGGCCGAAGAGGAAATACCAGGCGTTGTTTCCGAGCTGGGGCCAGAATTTGGGCGTCTCGATCACGTTCCTGGTGTAGGCGTCGCCGGTGACCATCGGGAGGCCGGAGTTGTCGAATGTCACGCCCGGCTTCTGGTCCGGGAACGTCCCGTAGAACGTCTTGCGGTTGCCGCCCTGATAGTTGAGCTCGCCGGTGATGAGGGCGTTGACGCCGAAGCTTCCCCCCGTGACCGCCACGAACACGAGACCGACGACCAAGCCCCACAGGAAGCGGCGGCGGGTCCAGAGCAGCAGCACGGCGGGCGCGGCGAGCAGGCCGTTGGTCGGCTTCGAGTACGTCGCGAGCCCGACGAGGACCGCGGCGAGGACGTCGCTGCCGCGGCCGTGCAGGAAGCGTGACCACCGGCCGGGCCCGGCCGCCGGCGCGACCTCCTTGTAGAACCAGAAGAAGTAGGCGAGGAAGACGACCGCGAAATTGAAGATCTCGGGCGACAGCCACGCCATGTAGACCGGCGTCACCGAGGCCCCGACGAACCCCAGCGCCACCAGGAGCGCGACGGGCCGGGGCGAACGCGCGGCCACGAACGCGTAGCCGGCCCAGCAGACCGCCGCCACGAGCAGCACCTGGAACAGCAGCATGCCGTTCAGCCCGAAGAGCCAGACGAACGGCGCGACCGCCACGGGATAGATGAAGGCCTTGCCGAAGTAGAGGCGGTTGAGCGGGTCCGGCCGGCTCACCAGGTGCACGAACGGCCACTGGCCGTCGGCGTGGAGTCCGAGCAGGCTTCCGCGCTTGAGGAAGATGCCTTCCGGGCCCCTGCGGTACAGCGCCCAGAACCGCTCGAGGTCCGCTCGGTCGTAGGTGAAGTCCCGGTCGTGGGCCAGGCTCAGCGCCAGCGCCACGTAGGTCGATTCGTCGCCCTTGGGGCTGTAGGTCGTCTGGACGACGTTGACCGACAGCGCCGCGCTGCACAGCAGGGCCAGCAGGACGATGGCGACGACGAGGCCCGCGCGGGAGACCGGGGAAGCGGGCTGGGAAGCGGCGCGGTCGGGCACCGGGGCGGGGTCCGGCGGCATTCGCATACGGGAAACCTATCCTATCACCAGCGCGTCCCCCTGAGGTTCGCGGGATCTTGGATCAACACGCCCCTTATGCCGGCGTACATGGCAACGGCCGCGCGGTTTACCGCGCGGCCGTTGTTGGTTGCGGGGGGATGCAAAGCGCGCTTTCAACCCCTGTGGCAGACAGTGGCGTAACGGCCCGTTCCTCAAGGGATTACGCCAATGTTCGACGACCCGAGATGGGGGAGTGGCCCTCGTGATCGCAGCGACAGGACGCCCGAGGCGGACCGCGACGACCGGACCCGTCTCGATTCCCGGGATCGCGGTCGCGCCGACGCCCGCGACGTGTTCATGGCCGGCGTCGATCTGCCCCGCGGCCTCGATCGCCAGCACGTTCGCCACCGCGACCGCGACCACACCCTCCGCGGCTCCGAGACCCGCACCCTGACCACCGTCGGCGCCTTCCGGGTCGTCCCCGCCGGCGACCTCCGCGACCGCTTCGAGCGGCGGCTCGATCCCCGTCATGGCGAGCTGTGGCACCTGCGCGAGGCCGGTCTCGTGCGCACCGTTCGCCTGGGCCGCGACACCTCCGTTGTGACGCTGACGCGAGAGGGGCGGGAGCTGCTCGAGTCCCGCCGGCGGGACGCCGGCGCGCCCGACCGCCAAGCGTTCCACGACGGCGTCCAGCGACCCCGCGAGCTGCGGCACGACGCTCACATCTACCGGGCCTATCTGGAGGAAGCCGAGCGCCTGGTAGGCGACGGCGCGACCATTCGGCGCGTCGTGCTCGAGAACGACCTCAAGGCGGAGTACCAGGCCTTTCTGCAGGAACGGAACCGTCACCGCAAGGAGAGCGACGGCCGGCCCGATCGCGACGTGGACGAGGTCCGCACGTGGGCCTTCGAGCACAACCTCCCCTGCGACGACCGGGGGCACGTCCAGTTTCCAGACGCCCGGATTGAGTACCAGATCAACGGGCTCGAGCGCACGCTCGACGTCGAGGTCATGACGCCTCACTACCGGGGCGCGCACGCGGCCGCGAAGGCCGGCGGGGGCTTTGCCTGCCACTGGTCCGGCGGTGGGGCGCGAGGCGGCGGGCGTGGTGGCGGCGGGTTCGGTCGCGGCCTTGCCGAGGAGGTCTTGCGGTGACCTTCCACGAAGGAGCGCAGGCCGTCGCGGCGCTGGGTTTCACGGAGCGCCAGGCGCGGTTCCTCGCGACCGTGATGGCCAACACCGGCGTGTGCGTCCCGCGCCAGTACGCGACGTTCTGCCGAATCGTTCACGGGCAGAAGACCCGGGTGTTCTTCGCGAAGCTCGTGCGCCTCGGCTACGCCTCGATGCACGACTGCCGGCACAACCGGGCCCGCGTCTACCACGTCAACCACCGGGCGCTGTACAGGGCTGTGGGCGACCCCGACAGCCCGCTCCGGCGGCCTCCGACGCTGGCACATGCCATCCAGCGCCTGATGATCCTCGACGCCATCGTCGAAGACCCCGATCTGGTCTGGCTTGGCACCGCTGAGGAGAAGACCCTGCACCTGACGACGCTGACCAACATCGAGCCCGGGAAGCTGCCTCACAGTTACGCCGGGAGTGGGGAAGCCAGGACCGCCAGGTTCTTTCCCGACCGCCTGCCGATTGGGATTCATCCTGCCGGTCGAGCGGTGCTCGTCTACGTCATCGCCGAGCCCCGCCTCGAGCGGTTCCGTGCCTTCCTGGAGCGCCACCGAGCCCTGCTGCGAGCGCTGCCCGCGTGGACCCTCCGCATCGTCGTTCCGCCTCACATTCCCGGCGGCGGCCGACGTGCAAAGCAGGTCGTCCACGATGAGCTGCTGACGCCGCTCAGCGCCGCAACGACGGACGAGCTGCGCTGGTTCTTTGGGCGGCTCCACGGAGAACCGGAACCGGTCCGCGCGAACGATCTCGACCCTCGGTTTCGCCGGGCCCGCACGGCCTTCTCCGGGCCGCAGTTCAAGGTGCTCTATCGGAGGTGGAAGGAGGACGGTGACGACGTGCTTGCCGCTATCGGATCGCGCGCGCTCGACGAGGCCGTCGCCGCCGGCTCAGGTCTTGTCGAGACGCTCGATCTCGGCCATCGCTACGGCCATCTCGCGCCCCTGGTTGCCACCGCGTGAGACCGAGACCAGTGGGCGTTGGGGACCGGACCACGTGGGCCGCCTTGGCATTAATACTCCAAGACGTTATATTATTGCCAGCGAGCCACTGCCATGCAGAAGCGCCGATGGGACACGGTTCTCTACGAGATTGCCGAAGACCAGAGCGGGTACTTCACAGCCGCGCAGGCGCGAGCCGCAGGTCTGCGGCAGGTCCGCCTCGTCCAGCTCGTCCACCAGGGGGACATCGAGCGCGTGACACGCGGTGTGTATCGCTTCACCAGATACCCCGTGACCCAGCTCGGGCACTACATGGCCGCCGTGCTCTGGCCTCAGGTCCGCCGGCCGGAGGTCATCGGCGTCATTTCCCATCAGTCCGCCCTGTCCATCCACGGGCTGTCTGACGTGAGCCCTGCGCAGGTTCACCTGACGCTGCCCGGCTCCATCCGGCTCCGGCGCGAAGTGCCCAGGACCCTGGTGATCCACCACGCTGATTTGCCCGCCGCTGATGTGGAACGTGTAGAGGGCGTACCGGTGACCACCCCGGCCAGGTCCATCCGCGACACACACGCGGGCCACCTCGGCTTTGCGCTCATCGCCCAGGCGATCGCTGACGGGCGCCGCTCCGGAGCGCTTCGGATGGCCGAGGCCGATCGGCTGGAACGCGAGCTGCTGGGCGCACATGCGGCCCGCCGGCGGCCGACGGCCCGGCGTCGGAAGGCGAGATGACTGCCGATTCGGAAGCGACCCGCCGGGCCTCCGCCGTCAGCCGGCGTGCTGGCGAGGTACGCGCAGGCGTACGCTCGTGAGCTCGGCGTCGCCGAAGGTCGTGTGCGCGCGTGGGTCGCCTACATGATCCTGGCCGGCGCCCTCGAGCGCGCAGCTGGTACGGCCAGTCCCCGGTTCATCGTCAAAGGCGGTGTCGCCCTCGAACTGCGCCTGCGCGACCGGGCCCGGGCGACCAAGGACATCGACGTCGTGCTGAGGGACGATGAGGCCGACCTGACCGGCGCGCTCGAACAGGCCGTGACGGTCGACGCTTACCAGGGGTTCTGGTTCCGCCGCAAGGGGGAGCCGCTTCTCCTGGAGAACGGAGCGGTCAATATGGAGTTCGCGGTGACGTACCGGGGTCAACCCTGGACCAGCATCGCCGTCGATGTCGCACGGGCGGAGGCCGGCGAGTCTGACGTCGAATGGGTGGAGGCCATCGCGTTGAGCGAGGCCTTCGGCGTGACCGGCCCCGCGGAGCTGCCCTGCCTGCCGCTCCGGTTCCACGTGGCACAGAAGCTGCACGGCATGACGCTTCCACCGCGGCCGGGCAGGCGCAACGAACGCTTCCGAGACCTGATCGATCTGCTGCTGATGGAAGCGCTGGTGGCGCACGACTACCCAGCCCTCCATGAGGCCTGCGAGCTCGTCTTCCGCAGTCGGAAGACGCACGCCTGGCCGCCTGAGCTGGACGCTGTGCCGCCGCACTGGGCGGTCCCGTTCTCCCAGCTGGCTCGCGAACTCCAGCTGCCCGAGACGAACATCGAGGCGGCCCTGATCCGCGTTCGCGCGTTCGTTGAACGCATCCTCGCCGCTTCATAGCAGCAGCCGCAGCCACCGCGCACCCATTGCGCCCTTCCTCGTCGCTGCGGTGGTGGTCGCGGCACCGTCGCCTCGCGGTCGGCGGGGGCCGAGGAGGGGGACAGTGCACCGAGGCGTGGTTGGCCCCTTCGCAGCCCACGCCACGATCGCGCCACAGGTCGGTGCTTGGACGAGCTCTCGAATTCCGCTACACGATCTAATTGCAACGGTGGCCGTGCGTTCCGGCCCCTGCGGTCTGAAAGGTGCGGCGGCGTTCTGTGCCGCCCGTCGGGCGTACCGGCGCGAGTGTCGGTGGGCAGACGGGGCGTGAGCGACCCCGCCCGAGCGTCGCTGCGCCGGCCCCGGCCCCGCCAGCGGGGTCGCTCACGCCCCGGTGCCCGTGACCAGCTCGTCCTGCACGATTCGGGCGGCGTTCTCCCGCAAGGACGCGGTCGCTACCGGTGCAGCCTTTCCCGTTCTTCAGTGCCGTCGAAGGGTGCAGGCACTGGCGCCAGCGTCTGCGGGAGCAGGAGGCCGTGACCACGGCCACCGACGCTCCGATGCACTCATCGTGCGGAAGCGTTGGCGCGCGTCAAGGCTGCCCTCGCTCCGCTCGGCGCGTGCGCGGCCTTGACCCGCGCCAGCCGCTTCCGCCGGAATCGGCTCTTGTCGGAGCGTCGGTGTGGTCTCTCACTGGTAGCCCTTGCCGGAATTGGCGGTGTCCTGGCAGGGCATGGAGGGCGGGCCCGCCGGCAACCCGGCAGTGGGTGTTATGCTGACCGATTTCGCAGCCTATTGAATGTTTCATATTCGAAACGCCGCACCGGAACCATTCTGCCTTCAACCAGTTGCAGACGAAGCACACCAATCCGCCGAATTGTATAGGCTGACCGATTCCGCAGCCTTTCCCGTCCTGATATCCAGGTCGGCGTGACTGTGGACAGGCACGTATGACGAAATTGACATGCAGGAGCACGAAACTGGCAGGATCTCATACGCGAACGCCGTGTTATCATCCCGCCGATCAACAAGTTGCGGGACTCCACGGCCCGCAACTGGCGGAGCAGAGCGCAACCGCTGCGCGACATCTCAGGCGCTTCGCCGAGGTCACCGCGCAGTCTAGTTGGATGTTAGCCGGACAAGAAGTGAATACGCAACGCACGGCTATTGGATCGATCTCGGCTCTTCGTGCCGATGTGATGACGGCGAGGGTGCTCGTGTGGATCGCCAGTGTCGGACGAGACGCGGAACTGACCCCCGAGGCACATCTGTACTTCTTCGATCGGTATCAGCGCCTTGCAGATTGGCATCGGCTGCGCGGTCACCAACGCCGGTCACGCGTTCTTCAGGAGAAGGCCGACGAACACTACAGACTTGGTGGTGGCGATGGCCCGCCGTATGCGGCGGCGATGGGCATGCCGCGCCCGACTCGCTGGATGCGAGCAGAGGCTGTGGATTCGGGGCGGTCGCCGGACGACGCGGCATGATTGCCTCGCCCCGAGTGAACGGCCGGCTAACACGGCTTGCAGCCGGCGGCGGCAAGACGGCGAGCCGCCGCGGCTGAAGCCTGGGCGTTGGGCGGACGGACCAGAGTTTGTGAGCCAAAGAACCGCAGCGTGGAACGCCGGGCTTCAATTCGGGGTGCCGCTCCTGGGTCTCATCCTGGCCTTGGTCGCACGGCAGGCCGCGGCCGCGCCGTCGGCGGTTCTTGTTGCTACGTTCGCTCTGTACGTCCTGGGCTTCGCGCTGTTCTTCGGCGCAAAGCTCTCGCTCTTCAGCGCAGGCCGGTTCTTCTCGATGGGTAGCCACTCCATGGCGCCGTGGCCTCGACGTGCCTACCGAGCGGGGTATCTGCTGATGGGGCTCGCGTGCGTAGGGGCGCTTGGTCTCATTGTGGCAGGGCGGTAACCGACTCGCCGCCCAACAACGCGCTGGAGCCGACGACCAGCGCGCGGCATTGTCTGACAAAGCGTTGAGGCGCGCCGGTCGCGGCTCAGCGCCGACGTTAGCCTGTCGAGGCGTATCGTGACGAACCGTGATCTCGGCGAAATCGGTGTCAAGTTGATCGGCGTGTACTTCGCGGCGCTGACCCCAATAGGGCTGACGTACATCCCAGGCGTGCTGGCCCAGCCCTCCATGGAAGGTTGGCCGAGCCGTCCGGTAATGATCGTGTTTGGCCTGTTGCCGCTGCTCGGGAGAGTCGCGGTTGCGTGGGCGTGTCTCGTCTGGGGGCGGGAGATTGCCGCTCGAGTGCTTGCCGAGAATCAAGCGCAGTTTGGAGGCGCCTCTGCCAAGGATCTCTTGGTGGTCGGTCTCGCGCTCTTGGGTGTCGGATTAGCAGTGGACGCGATTCCGGGACTTCTCGAACTCGCTGGAAATGCAGTGTGGTACGCGCAGGGTGCTCGGCAGAGCCAGTTTCTGCCTTCCATGGAGCATTCCTGGCAGGCAGTGGCGAATGACGCGCTGAAAGTCATCGTTGGCGGCGTTCTCGCGATGAATGCGCGTCGGGTCGGGTCCATCGTTGGTCGTTCCTCGGGCGTGCGCGGCGACGGCCGGCAAGCAGGCTAACCATGCGCTGGAGCCGACGACCGGCGCCCGGGATTGTTGAAATGGCGTTGGGACGCGCTGGTCGCGGCTCAGCGCGAGGGCGTTAGCCTGTCGAGGCGTATTGTGACGAACCGCGATCTGGGTGAAATCGGCGTCAAGCTAATCGGCGTATATTTCGCAGCGCTGACCCTGATAGGGCTGACGTATATCCCAGGTGTGCTGGCCCAGCCCTCCATGGAAGGTTGGCCGAGCCGTCCGGTAATGATCGTGTTTGGGCTGTTGCCGCTGCTCGGGAGAGTCGCTGTTGCGTGGGCATGTCTCGTTTGGGGGCGTGAGATTGCCGCTCGAGTGCTTGCCGAGAGCCAAGCGGAGTTTGGAGGCGCGTCTGCCAAGGATCTCTTAGTGGTCGGTCTCGCACTCCTGGGTGTCGGATTAGCAGTGGACGCGATTCCGGGACTTCTCGAGCTCGCTGGAAAAGCAGTGTGGTACGCGCAGGGCACTCGGCAGAGCCAATTTCTGCCCTCCATGGAGCATTCCTGGCAGGCCGTGGCGAATGACGCGCTGAAAGTCATCGTTGGCGGCGTCCTCGCGATGAATGCGCGTCGGGTCGGGTCTGTCGTTGGTCGTTCCTAGGGCGTGCGCGGCGACGGCGGGTACGCAGGCTAACCATGCGCTGGAGCCGCCAACCGGCGCGCGGCATTGTTCACAAGAGCGTTGAGGTGCGCCGGTTGCGGCTCAGCGCGAAGGCGTTAGGCCGAGTTCGATGCCATCAATCCACGATAGCCTCCTGACTGGCTACGTCGTCAACGGGTCAGCAAGAGCAATCACCCTTCACACCGAGCCGCATCAGGGCGGCGGTGAGGCGTTTGTTGACGTGGTGTTTCATGGCGTAGTGGCCTACCACTTCGAAGGCGACTGCCTTCAAAACATCGTGTTTGGCATCGAGGAAGTTCCAGTCGAGCAGGTCGTCGGTGACGGATCGGAGTTTGAAGAGCGCCATCGGCGGCACGGCTGGCCCAGAGACTGGAACCAGCCAAGAGAATCATTCGCGGAGTTTCTAGCGCGAGTTGGTGCCAAGCTGTTTGAAATCCACTGCAGCTACGGAATGGCGGGTTGGGTAGCGGCTTCCTCAATGCAAAAGCTCGTTGTCGAAAGACCGGCCTAACCAGCCGCTGCAGCCGACGAGCGGCGAGTTGGTTTAGACTCCTTCGCGAAACCGTCCCCGCCGCTCGCGGCTGAGCGGCAGGGCGTTAGCCGGACACCGAATCGACAGATGGGCAAGACCCGACCGGGACCCTCGGCTTGGCAGCTGCGATACGACCTTGTGTCGACCCGTGTCCTGCTCTTCGTCTTGAACTGGGACGGGAGGGGCACACCCAAGCCGGAGGTCCACCTCTTCCTGGGAGATCGTTACGAGCGTCTGGCGAATCACTATTACCGACGTGGCGCAACAAACCGAGCGCGAGGGCTTGAAGCAAAGGCTCGATGGCACTATTCCGAAGGTGGTTTCGACGACTTCCCGCGGGCAGTTGCCATGGCCATGCCGGTGCCGCGGCCACCGATCTTCACTGAGGCGAGGGGGCATGTCCCGGGAGGGCGAGGTCCCGACGACGCCGCGTGAGATCGCCGGCTAACAACGGGAGCCGGCAACCGGCGCGCGGCATTGTTTCGAAAGGCGTTGAGGCGCGCCGGTCGCGGCTCAGCTCGGGTCGTTAGCCCGACCAGGTCTTGACGCAGATGTTGGTGACGGTCGGCAACTACTGGTGGCTCTATGAGGCCTACATCGCACACAGCCTGCTGAGTGCGGAGGGGATTCCTTCGTGGCTCCAGGACGAGAACGTGGTTCGTGTCGACTGGTTGTACGCCAACGCGGTTCGCGGCGTACGGCTGCAGGTCCCGGCGGACCGTGTCGCGGACGCGAGGGCTATCCTGGCCGAGGAGCCAGCAGAGTTCGACGACCAGGGACAGGCCGAACGGTGCACGACTTGTGGCTCGCGGCGCTGGGAACTCGTCCGGCGAGGCACGCGAGCGGCCTTTCTCACGTGGCTCATCCTCGGCGTGCCGCTTTGGCCTCGTCGATCATCCTGGCGGTGTGCTCAGTGCGGTACCGCTGAGCCGTAGGCGGCACAGCTAGCCTGAAATGCCGCGGGCTAACAACTGGAGGCGACACCCGGCGCGCGGCATTGTTCAGGAGAGCGGCGAGGCACGCCGGTCACGGCTCAGCGCGAGTCCGTTAGACGACAGTAGACGCGCTGGAAAGAGATGCAGCCACCTCGGACCAAGCGATTCGGAATGGCCACCAAACGTCCCCGAATTGTGACTCTGGGGTTCAGCCAGTACGCGGCGCTATGCGGCGCGCTAGCCGCCACGCTGGTGGTCGCGGTTCTGTTAGGAGGGTTTGGATTCTTCGGACGGGGATTCTACGACTTCTACGTCGAGCGTTTTGCCCTGAAGCACTTTGAAGCCGAATACGGGTTCGAGACGGGGGTCATCAACGTCCAGGGGCCAGATGGCGGGCTCTGGGGCATCACCCATGTGGCGAGTACCGGCGTGTTCGCCAAGCTCGGTGTCGAAGCGGGTGACATCCCGTTCGACCACCATGGCCACGGCGGCGCGGTGATGTACGACGCGCTTCTGGCGGCCTCTGCCGGGCGCCATGGGTCGTTCGAGGTTATCAATGTGCGCGAGTGGCCCAAGCCCAAGACTTTGCGTGAGATACGAGTGCCCCCTCGCTAGCTTCGAGCGGATGCCGCGTGAACGGCCGGGAATCTAGGTGACAGATCAGTCCACGGAGATCGGTGACAGTTATCGGCGAGCATGGCGACCGAGGACGCCGATGAGGCGCGCAGGGCTCTTACCGGCCGTCGGCCTCGCATTCCTGACTGCCGCGTGCGCGGCAAAGGTGGCGGTCCGACCAACCGGACCGGCAGCAGACCTGGAGGCCGTGTTCCGGCTTGGCTTGACCGTTGTCGAGCGAGACGGTCAGCGGGTAACCGTGGTCTTTTCGGATGGTGTTGACGAGCAAACACGAGTCGCGATCATGTCGGTTCGCGACGGCGTCGATCCGCAAGACGTTCCCGAAACTGAGACCGACAAAGTGCCCGCTGGCTACTTTGTTCTGGAGTACGCGGCGGTCCACGGCGACCGCGCCGGCCTGGGGGGCGTCCTCGGCCCAATCCCAAAGCCACGGCCTGGTTACGTGCTGCTGAGCTGTGGCACAGGCATCTACATCGACTTCCGGAATGACGGCGAGAAATGGCGGATCTCGGACGTTCGTTACAAGGAATGCTAGGGCGGTCCGCCTCTAACAAGGCGTATGGAGCCGCCGACCGGTGGGCCGCGTCGTTTGAGGCACGCCGGTCGCGGCTCAGCGGGAGGTCGTTGGGCTGACCGAATCAAGAGCACTACGGCTGTCGCAAACGGTCTGTCCAGTACCCGGGGCGCCTCCGGTCGTGCGCGACGGCCAGGATCCGCACAGAACTCTCCGTCGGGAGATAGACGACGTGATAGGGAAACCGTCGGACGGGAACGGCGCGAACGGCAAGACTGGCGGACACGCGGGGTACGGGGGTGCCGGCTCGCGGAAAGCGCATCGCGAAATCGATCGCCGCGTCGACGGCGTCGAGGAACTCGGTGCCGAGGCCGGGCCGCTGCTCCTCGTACCAGCGCGCAGCGCTCCGATACTCGGCGTCGGCCTCGGCCTCGAATCGGACCCGGGCGCTCACGGCCGGCGCAGGTCCGCGTCAGCGCGCCGGCGAACCTCATCCCAGGGAATACCCTGCGATTCGCCCGCCAAGGCCCGGCGGGCGCGTCGTTCGATTTCCTCGGCCCAGGCGGCCTCGACGGCGGTCGGGTCGGAGTCCGGCTCGTCGAGGCTGGCGAGCAATTCCGCGGCCACGTCGGCACGTTCCTTGGGCGGCCAGGTCAACGCCTCGCGAAGAAGCTCTTGCACTCTGGAGGTCATCAACCCATTCTAGACCCGGCAGATGCAGCCCAACAACCATCAGGCCGCTGCAGGCGGCGGGCGGCGCTGGTAAACAGCGGATTCCTGAGACTAGATGGGCTCGGCTCGCGGTTTCGTCGGCAAGAGCGTTGACGCGCGCCGATCGCGGCTCAGCGCGAGGTCGCTAGCCGGACACCAAAATGGTCATACTTCGCCCGACCCGACGCCTGCGATTGCTTCTGCCGGTGACGGATGCTCCGCTGGCCGCGTCCGACACCGCACTGGGCGATTGGTACGTCAATCGCATCATCGTGGATCGCCAACCGCTTCTTCTCGTCGTGAGCTCGGTCGCGCTCCTGCCGATCTTGACCCGGGCGCGCGACGTGCGCGGCCTTCCCGGCAGGCTCGCCGGCCTCGTCGGGGCCAGGTTGAGGCGTTGTGGTGTCGACGATCGGACGATCGCCGCCGAGACGCTGGCAATGACCCCGGTGGCCATCGCGCCGACGGTCGACCGGTCGGTCCTCGGCATCATGGTCGACTTCGCGAAGATGGCTCCGTACCACCTCGAGCCCGGGCGCTGGGACGAGGCCACGCTGGAGATGGTCGAGGAGCGGCTCGCACAGACTCCGTGCCGCACGTCACGGTCAACCAACTGCGTTGTCTTTCCGGACAGGGAGGTCTTGACAGTGCTGCGTGCGAAGTGGTCGGCCGGAGCTCCGTTGCCGCCAGGCGGCGCGGTGGGCCTGGTGCATTAAGGGTTCTCGAGTTAGCCGCAGCCGACGAGCGGCGCAGGAGAGTCGCACTGGTCCGCAGGCGCCATAGGTGACCCGACATGCGTAGATTCCTCGCGGTGCCATTCCTGGCAATCGTGCTCTCCGCCCAGCCCCAGCCCCAAATGGTCGTGTCGGTCGGCCATGCCGGAAGGCCCTCTCTTGCCGTATTCGCCGCGGGCCATCTCGCCGTGGCCTCGTGGGCCAATGTGGCGCTGATCGACCTGTCGACCGGCCTGACGGTCGCTCGTCTGCCGCAACCCGGCCTCGTGACGTCGATGGCGGCAAGTCCGGGTGGCGATGTCCTGGCCGTCGGCACCTGCGGCTATTCCGTGCAGCTGTGGGACGTGAAGTCTCGAAGCCCGCTCCGCCGGATTGCCGTGAGGGGGGAGTGTCCGGAATCCCTTTCGTTCAGCCCCGATGGAGCCCTTCTCGCCACGAGTGCCTACGAGTGCGCCACCGGTGGTGGATTGCAGATTTGGGACGTGCGCAGCGGCGCCCTGAAGCAGGAGCTCGCAAGGGGATGCGGCATTCGGAGCGTCGCGTTCAGCGGGGACGGCAGCTGGCTGGCCGGCGTCGACGACAAGGGCAAGGCGACCATCTTCGAATGGCCGTCGGGCCGGCCGCTGCGTGCGTTGGACGGTCTCCCTGGAGCCGGAGCCATGGGGTCGGCGAGCCTGGCGAGTCCTGACGGGACGTACCTCGCCTGGCTCGGATTGCACGAGCTCCTGCTGTGGGACGTGCGTCGCGGAGACCGGATCCCCCTGCCCGGAGCGCGCCCCGTGACGATTACCGAGGGGCAGGGAGGAACGGAGCGGACACGGACCGAATGGCAGGTGCCCGCCTCTGCTGCCGAGTTTCTGGACGACGGGCGTCTGGCATACGTCGACGGCGATCGACTCCTCGTGTTGACGCTGCCGGACGGGCCGATGGGGGAACGGCCACTCGAGGAACCGAAGACCGATTGCCTCGGCGACGTATGCCTGACGCTCTCGCCCTCCTGGCTGGCGATTCGTGGGGACGGGCGGATTGTGGCCGGGACGAACGAGGCAGAGACCATCGTTTGGGATGTCGCGGCCGGAAGGCGGCGCGACGTGACTTCGCCGGCGCTCACGCGTGCGGGCTCGCTGGCATGGAGCCCGTCCGGAGTCGTGGCCTGGACCGACCTGCAGTCAGGTGTTCGGGCGTGGAGCGACCAGTCGGGTGAGCCGGTTGAGCTGGCCTCCAGCACGATTGTCGATTCGGCAGAGGCATTGGCATTTGGCCCCGATGGCGGACGCCTGGTTGTGTCCGACTCCTCGTCGGTCTACGTGGTCGACGTGGCGCATGGGCGCCCCGTCAGTTCATTGGAGGTTGCTCCGACAACCCGAACAGGTGTCGCTTTCAGCCCGGATGGCTCGCGCGTGGCCTTCGAGGGGCCCGAAGGGCTCGCGCTCTTTGATGACAGGCTCGATCGGCAGACGGTGTTGGCGCGACTCGAGAGGCACGTGAGCGCCGAGTACGTCGCGTTCAGCCCCGACGGGCGCTGGGTCGCCGCCGGCCTGGGAGGACCTCGTCCGTCGGTCAAGGTCTGGCCGGCCACCGAGCCCGGTGATGCCGTCACGCTCGAGACCATGCCTCACCTACGGTCCTCAGCCGCCGGCTTTCAGCAGTGACTCGCGCTGGCTCGCGACCTTCAGCAAGGGCGAATCGCTGAAGGTGTGGTCCGCTGAATCGTGGATGCTCGAGAGGACGTGGACCCTGCCCGGAACAGGGCAGGCATTGGCGTTCGCCCCGGAGGGTCCCAGGCTGGCAGTCGCGGCTCACGGAGAGGCCGCCATCTGGGACGCGAGCACCGGGCGGAAGCTGGTGACGCTTGCGAGCCCTGGATCGTCACAAGCCACGCAGGTTGCGTGGAGTCCCGACGGCAACCGCGTGGTCACCGCGGCGGACGACGGCGTCCTGCGATTCTGGAAGGCGTCGGACGGCCGGCTGATCGCTTCGCTCTACACGCTTGCCTCCAGCCGCGACTGGCTGCTCGTTGCGCCCGACGGTCGATTCGATGGCAGCGAACGCGCGCTGGCCACCCTCGTCGCGTGGCGCACGGGCGATCGAGTATCGCTTGACGAGCGCCTGACCGCCAAGCGGCGCGTCCGTCGCCTGTGGCAGGACCTGCTGTCCGACAGCGCTGAGCGACCGGCGCCGGAAGCGCGCAAGGAACCAAGCTGCTGGCCGGGCGGCGCCGAGGTAGTGACCTCAGACCCTACGCCGCGGTTGCTGCCACCGCCAGGCAACGAGCTGACGGGCGTGGTCAAGCGGACGTCTGTTCTCCTGAAGGTCTGCATTGACGACAAGGGAAACGTCGAGCGAACTTTCGTGCTGCGTTCGACCGGCAACAAGAACGTCGATGCTTACTTCCAGGCTGCAGCTGCCAAGTGGACGTTCAAGCCTGCGCAGCAGGATGGGAAACCAGTGCCGAGCGTCATGCGGATCAGCACAGCTTGGAATCCGCGATTCTAAGTAGGTCCGCAAGGCGAGCGAGGGGATTTGAAAAGCCGCCCCCGCGGCCTGCGCCGCTCACGCGGCCACGACGCTGATCCGGGCGGCTCGCCGGGAGCGCGGCTTGCGCTTGATCACGATCTCGAAGTCTCGGATATTCCGTCAACCCGCACACGTCCTGTTCACAGTTGACATCCTCAACCGCCTTCCCGTATGGTCAGATCATCGCGAAGTTGAAAGCGAATCTTCTCCCTCCAGCGGGTCTCCGACCCCCGGAGGCGCTTCCTCTCGTGGCCTGACGGGCGCGAGAGCAAGCACCCCAACTTTCCCGCATCCGGTCGATCGGCCATCAACGCCTGGCGCGGTGACCCGAACGACTGCAGGGAACTCCAGAAACCGGTCGCCGCGCCCGTTTCAGCGCGCGCGGTGATCCGGACCACACCCGCGGGTCGAATCCCGCGGCTGTGTCCTCTCAGGCTCGGCGCTCGATGCCGGCCCTTCAAGGCCCCGCATCGCCCGCGTCGCCTGCCGCTCCGTTCCACGAACGGACCTCGACCGTCATGGTCACCGCGGCAAGCCTCGAGTTGCTCCTTCAACAGTCTTTGGTTGCAGGTCGACGCGGGGTTATCATGCGGAGACGAAAGCCATCACGGCCGCGAACGGCGCACGCAAGCGCCGGTGCGGACGAGCGGATCGATGAGGGGCTCCGCGCGCTCGTGCGCGTGCTGGCGCGGCAGGCGGCGCGGGAGACGTTTCAACGAACTTGCACGGACCGGGCCGACAGCGGTCGCCATCCGTCGTGTGACGAGGGCCGGCCATGAAAGTCGCCATCTACGCACGCTACTCCTCGGACAACCAGCGGGACGCCTCGATCGAGGACCAGTTCCGGGTCTGCCGCGAATTCGCCAAACGACAGGGCTGGACGGTCGCGCGCGAGGTACTCGGACCACGCGATGTCCGGCGCGTCCTTGCTCCGTCCGGGCTTCCAGGCGTTCATGTCCGCCGCCCTCAAGAAGGAGTTCGACATCGTCCTGGCCGAGGCGCTGGATCGGTTCAGCCGCGACCAGGAGGACACCGCGGGGCTCTTCAAGCGCCTGACGTTCGCGGGCGTCCGCATCGTGACGCTCGCCGAAGGCGACATCACGTTCCTGCACATCGGGTTCAAGGGCACGATGAACGCGGTCTTCCTGCAGGACCTGGCGGAGAAGACGCGGCGTGGGCTGCGCGGGCGAATCGAGAACGGCAAGTCCGGCGGCGGGCTGTGCTTCGGCTATCGCGTGGTCCACACGTTGAGCGGCAACACGCTCACGACGGGCGATCGTGAGATCGTGCCGGGCGAGGCGGCGACCGTCGAGCGCGTCTTCCGGGAGTTCGCGTCGGGCTCGTCGCCGAGGGCCATCGCCAAGCGCCTGAACAAAGAGGGCGTGCCGGGCCCGTTCGGAGGCAACTGGAGCCCGAGCACCATCTACGGGAACGCGAAGCGGGGCACGGGGATACTCAACAACGAGCTCTACATCGGCCGCCTGGTCTGGAACCGGCTTCGGTACATCAAGAACCCGGACACGGGCAAGCGCGTGTCGCGCGACAACCCGCCGTCGGAGTGGGTGAGGGGCGAGGCGCCGCAGTGGCGGATTGTCAGTGACGAGATGTGGGCGGCGGCGAAGCAGCGCCAGGAGGGCAGTCGGCGCGCGATCGCGAAGACCGGCAAGCTCAGCGCGGCCAATCGCCCGCGCTATCTCTTCACCGGCCTGACGAAGTGCGGCGTGTGCGGCAGCGGCTTCGTGATGGGGTCGGCGAGCCGGCTCAGGTGCTTCGGCGCGCGGGAACAGGGCGTCTGCAGCAACCACCTGACGATCCGCCGCGACGAGGTGGAACAGAGGGTCCTCCACGCCCTGCAGAAGAAGCTCCTGCGCGAGGACCTGTTCGAGGAGTTCTGCGAGGAGTTCACCCGGGAGATGAACCGGCTTCGGATGGAGTACCGCGCCGGCCTGACGTCCGCCAAACGCGAGCTGGGGCAGCTCGAGACTCGCCGCAAGAAGCTGGTCGAATCCATCATGGCGGGCGTCCCGGGCGGGGAAGTGAAGGACGAGATCATCGCCATGGCCGCCCGCCGCGAGGAGCTGAAGCAGATGCTGCGGCTGGCCGACGAGCCGCCGCCGCTCCTGCACCCGAACCTCGCCACCCTCTACCGGGAGAAGGTCACCGCCCTGGCGACCGCCCTGCAGCGCCCGGAGAGCCGCCCTGAGGCGGCCGAGGCCCTGCGCGGCCTCGTGGACGCCATCGTGCTCGTTCCGGACGGGAAGAGCCTCAGAATCGAATTGAAGGGGAATCTGGCCGCGATGCTGAGCGCCGCTGAAAATGCGAAGAGGTCGCCGGAAACCGGCGACCTCTCGCTGCAAATTGCGGTGGTTGCGGGGGGGGGATTTGAACCCCCGACCTTTGGGTTATGAGCCCAACGAGCTACCAGACTGCTCCACCCCGCGACAGAAGTACTCAGAACGACCTTCAATAGTAGCACGCAGTGATGGGGTGGTCAAACGGCGGGCAGCGGGCGGCGGTCAGTTATCAGCCTTCGGGCGGGGCAATCAACGCGGGCGCCGGTGCGCGTCCTTCACGATGAAGAGCACCTCACCCGGGCGGACCATGCCGAGGTCGCGCCGCGCTTCGGCCTCGATGGCCGTCGGGTCCTCGCGCAGCCGCCGCGCCTCCTCGCGCAGCTGCGCGTTCTGATCCTTCAGGTGGCCCAGCGACGCGGCCAGCTCGGCGTACTCCCGGCGGGCCCGAATCGTCTCGAGCAGGCCGCGGTTCCCGAACAGGGCGTCGATCATCACCAGAAGGGCGACGAGGGCGAGCGCCCACCGCAGGGCGCGGCGGCCCAGCAGGCGCCAGGCAGGCTCGGCCGGCGGGGTCTGGCGCCGACGGCGCAGGTTGGGCTCCGGAGACGGGGATACACGTCGGCTCATGGTTCAGGACTATTCTCAGAATGGTTTCGGCCGAAACACTTAGTAGCTGTAGAGAGACGGGCCCCGTGAACCGGGATCCCGTCCCGGAGGAACAGTCGAGGTGGCCGTGAACCCCGAATACGTGATCGTGCTCACGACGCTGCCGGCCGACGGCGAGATCGCGACGGCCTTCGCCCGGACACTCGTCGAGGAGCGGCTGGCCGCGTGCGTCAACGTGATGGGCGAGATGCTGTCGGTCTATCCCTGGGAAGGCCTCGTCGAGGAAGAGCAGGAGCTGCAGATCATCATCAAGACCGCCGCGGACCGGCTCGAGAGCCTCTGGGAGCGCGTGAAAGAGCTGCACTCCTACGAGGTGCCCGAATTCGTCGTGCTGCCGATCACGGACGGCAACGATGCCTACCTGCGCTGGATGAAGGACTGCACGCGGCCGCACGGCGCCGACGGCGACGTTTTGGGCGACGAGGTGGGGTAGCGCGGGCTAGCCGGTCCCGGTGATGAGGCCGTACCGGTAGAGGCGGCGGTACAGGGCCCGGCGGCTCAACCCCAGGATGGCGGCGGCGGCCTGCTTGTTTCCCCCGACCTGCTCCAGCACCCGCTGGATGTGATCCCGTTCCAGGTTCGACAGCGACGCGCCGGACGCCGGCGGGGGCGCCTCGACGGCGCGCGCCGGCGTGGACACGGCCTCGGTGACGTCCATGGCGGCCGCCAGCGACCGGGCCAGATCGCGCTCGGTGATGAGGGGCGTGTCGGCCAGGATCGCCGCGCGCTCGATCACGTTGCGCAGCTCGCGCACGTTGCCGTCCCACGGCGCCGTCATCAGCAGCCGCTCGGCGCCCGCCGTCAGGACGAGGCCGGGCCGCTTGAGCCGCTCGGCGAACTCGGTCACCATCGCCGCGGTGAGATACGGGATGTCCTCGCGCCGCTCGCGCAAGGGCGGCACCTTCACCTCGACGACGTTGAGGCGGTAGAAGAGGTCGCTGCGGAAGCGGCCGGCCGCCACCTCGTTGCGCAGGTCGCGGTTGGTCGCCGCGATCACGCAGACGTCCACGCGGCGGGTGTCCAGCGAGCCCACGCGCTGCACCTCGCCGGTCTCGAGCACGCGCAGCAGCTTGGCCTGGACGGTGTGCGGCAGCTCGCCGATCTCGTCGAGGAAGAGCGTGCCGCCGTCGGCGGCCTCGAACAGGCCGAGCTTGTTGTCCACGGCGCCCGTGAACGCGCCGCGCATGTGGCCGAACAGCTCGCTCTCGAACAGGGTCTCGACGACGGCCGAGCAGTTGATCGCGACGAAGCGCCGCGTGCGGCGGACGCCGCACTGGTGCAGCGCGCGCGCGACGAGCTCCTTGCCCACGCCCGTCTCGCCGGTCACGAGGCCCGTCCGCAGGTGCGGCGCGAGGCGCCGGACGAGGCTGAAGACCTCGTTCATGGCCAGGCTGCGGCCGATCATCCCGCAGAACGACAGCTCCCTGGCCACCGTGTCCTCGATCGCGATGACCTTGCGGCGGCGCTGCGCGTCCTCCTGCACCGAGGCGAGGAGGTCGCGCAGGCGATCGGGATCGAAAGGCTTGGAGAGGTAGTCGCGCGCGCCCAGCTTGATGGCCTCGACGGCGCTGTGCACGTCGGCGAAGCCGGTCATGAGGATGACCTCGCAGGCGGGGACCGTCGCGCGGATCTCCCGGAGGACCTCCAGCCCGTTCACCTCGGGCATCCGCAGGTCGACCATGGCGACGTCCGCCGGCCGCTCCCGCAGCCGCGCCAGGGCCTCGTTCCCGCCGGCGCACAGCACCACCTCGAACCCGGCAGCTGTGCCGTAGCGGCCGACCAGCTTCTGCACCTGGGGCTCGTCGTCGACGACGAGCAGCATGGGACGCGTCACTTCGGGCATGTTTCGGTCCCGTCCAGTCCGGTCAGAGCTTACCACGTGGTCCCCTGGGCCGGGTGGGCGGGTGGGCGGGTACGGCCCGCGGCGTGTCCCATGCGCCCGGTGCGCCCCGCGGCCGGCTCGGGGCGGCCCGGGGAACCGGGCTCGATCGCGCGCCCTGGCGGCACGCGTGGGCCGGGCGCGCGGCCGGTGGGCTGGCATGGTTCTTCCTAGGGGAGGTCCCAGGCGCGGGGGCGCCAGAACCCGATGCTCATCTTTGATGGCCCCGGCCTCGGCACGGGGCTCGTGTTCGTCGCCGACGACAGCGAAGCCGTCCTGAGCTTCATGAGGCGGGCGCTCGGACGGCATGGCTTTCAGGTGGTCGGCGTCACCGACGGCGCCGCCGCGCTCACGGCCATACGCGACCGGCTGCCCGACGTCGTCCTGCTGGACGTGCTGATGCCCGGTCTCGACGGCTACGAAGTCTGCCGGGAGCTGAAGGCCGATCGCGTCACGCGGCTGATTCCCGTCGTCCTCGTGACCGGCCTGCGGGACCGCGAGAGCCGCATCAAGGGCATCGAGGCCGGCGCCGACGAGTTCCTCACCAAGCCTGTCGACCCCCACGAGCTCGTCGCCCGCGTCAGCTCGCTCATCCGCGTGAAGCGCTATACGGACGCCCTCGATTCGGCCGACTCCGTCATGCGGAGCCTGGCGCTGACCATCGAGGCCCGCGATCCCTACACCGTCGGGCACTGCGAGCGGCTCGCCGCCTATGGCACCGAGCTGGGTGGGCGCCTCGGCTACGGCGAAATGGACCTGGCGACGCTCGAATACGGCGCGTACCTGCACGATCTGGGCAAGATCGCCATTCCGGACGCCATTCTGCTGAAGCCGGGGCCGCTGACCGAGGACGAGTTCGAGGTGATGAAGACGCACCCGGTCGTCGGCGACCTCCTGTGCGCCGAGATGTACTCGCTGCGTCCCCTGCGCGCGATCGTGCGGCATCATCACGAGCGGCTCGACGGCAGCGGGTACCCGGCAGGTCTCCGGGGCGGCGAGGTCCCCATGGCCGCCCAGATCATGGGTGTCGTCGACGTGTTCGACGCGCTGACCACCGAACGGTCCTACAAACGGGCTCGATCGCCGCGCCAGGCGTTCGCCGAGCTCGAGGCGGAAGCGCGGTGCGGGCGCATGAGCTCGGAGCTCGTGGCGACCTTCGTCTCGATCGGCGACGAGCGCCTGATGGGCCTCGCGGGGCGCGTCACCGGCTCACGCGGCGCGGGGGAGGCCGTCCAGGCCACGCTCGCGTCCGTCGGCCGCGCGACCCGCCTGGCGCTCGGCGCCTGACGTGGCGCTCCCCGAGCCCCCGTCCGGCCCTCCTCCGCTGTGTGCGCTCTCGCCCGCCCGGGCCTGCCATCCGTGCCGCGAGCGCCCGCGCCCGCCCGCCAGGCCGGTGGGGGCGGCGCGAGCACGTCCGACCAACTACCTTCCTTTTCAGCTGGATAGCGAGATCGACCGGCGGTGGCCCGCCCGGCACTGAATCCGCTATTAGGACCGGCAGCGCGACGTGAGGCGCTCGACGGCAACCTCGAAGCCAGGAAGGAAGCTCAGCCATGACCCGCCAGTTCGCCCTCGTGATCGCGGTCCTCCTCGCCGGCGTGACGTCCGCTCAGGCACAGGGCGCGCAGCCCGCCGATTCGCGGAACGGCGTGGCCAGCTTCGACGTGTCACGGACGCTGCCGGCCCCGGCCGCAGTGGCGAAGACGGCGGTTCCTCAGAGCAGACCTCCTCGCGCCGGCCGGCGCTCGCGGCGTCGTGCGCGCCCCGACAATGCCCGCCGCGCTCCGCTCGGCGCAGCGGCCCGCGGCCCTGCTGCCGCTCTACGTGAGCTTCGGTGCGGTCCAGTTCGCCGACGTGGTCTCCACGCGGACCTCGCTCCAGGCCGGCGGCGTCGAGACGAACCCGGCGGTCGG
The DNA here is from genome assembly GCA_963812185.1 of uncultured Acidobacteriota bacterium. Taxonomy (GTDB): domain Bacteria; phylum Acidobacteriota; class Vicinamibacteria; order Vicinamibacterales; family JAHECP01; genus JAHECP01. The sequence goes on along the minus strand of CAWEUE010000003.1, from coordinate 704,639 downwards.
CGTGCTCGCGTCGAACAGCGGCGCCATGCTGGGCTTCAAGATGGCGACGACGGTCGGGACGCTCTGCGCGGCGGAGAAACTGTGGAAGAAGAACCGTGTGGGCGCCGTCGTGCTGATGGCGGTGCTCAACGGGGTCACGGCCACCGTGGCCGCGCACAACATGCGGGTGGCGCGAGCGTCGCGCACGCGGTAGGCGCCCGCCGGGCGGCGGCCCGTCCTCACAGCAGCTTGATGACGAGGAAGCCGCCCACGAGCAGCACGAAGAAGACGAGCGCCGCCAGGTCGAAGTTGCGCTCCAGCGTCGCGCGGATGCGGGGCCCGAACAGCCGCAGCGCTCCGGCCACCAGGAAGAACCGTCCGGCCCGTCCGACCAGGCTCACCACCACGAAGGGCGCGAGCGGCAACCCGGTCGCGCCCGCCGCAATCGTCGCCACCTTGTAGGGGATCGGCGTGAACGCGGCACCGGCCAGGAACCACAGTCCCCACTCCCCGTTGTAGAGCGTGACGACGCGGCTCCAGGCGCGCTGGGCGTGGTAGAAGTCCACGATCCGCTGCCCGACGGTCGCCATGAGCCCCCAGCCGATCCAGTAGCCGATCACGGCCCCCACGATCGAGCCGATCGAACACAGCACCGCGGCCTTGAGCCACTTGCGCGCGTTCGACCCGACGATGGCGATGAGGAGGACGTCGGGCGGGATGGGGAAGAAGGACGACTCGGCGACGGCGATGGCGAACAGCGCGGCGAGCGACTGCCGCGTGTCGGCCCAGTGGATCGTCCAGTCGTACAGGCTCCGGAGCCAGCGGCGCGGCGCGGCGAGGAGCGTCGTCGGGGTCATGGCGTGGGGGAGGCCGCGCCCGGTCAGGCGAGCGCCTGCGCGAGATCGTCCTGGAGGTCGGCGACGTCCTCGATGCCGACCGAGATACGGATCACGCTGTCGGTGAGCCCCAGGGCCTGCCGCTGGGCGGCCGGGACCGACGCGTGCGTCATCGTCGCCGGGTGGCAGATCAGCGTCTCGACGCCGCCGAGGCTCTCGGCGAGCGCGATGAGGCGCACGCGGTTGAGCACGGCGCGCGCGCGCTCGAGCGTGCCGACGTCGAACGAGAGCATGCCGCCGAAGCCGCTCATCTGACGGCGCGCCAGCGCGTGGTGCGGGTGGTCCGGCAGCCCCGGGTAGATCACCCGCCGCACGCCGGGATGCTCCGCGAGGAACTCGGCCAGGGCCTGCCCGTTCGCGCAGTGCTGCCGCATGCGCAGCGCCAGCGTCTTGGTGCCGCGCAGGACGAGCCACGAGTCGAGCGGGCCGAGGATCGCGCCGGCCGAGTTCTGCACGAACCCCAGCCATTCGACGTCCTCGTCGCGCGTCGCCACGACCACGCCGCCCACGCTGTCTGAGTGCCCGTTCAGGTACTTCGTCGTGCTGTGGACGACGAGGTCGGCGCCGAGCGCGAGGGGGCGCTGCAGCGCCGGGCTCGCGAAGGTGTTGTCCACGACGAGCCGCACGCCGCGCGCGCGCGCGATCTCGGCGGCGCGGGCGATGTCGGTCACGCCGAGCATCGGGTTGGTCGGCGTCTCGACGAAGATCATCTTCGTCTCGGGGCGCAGCGCCTCGACGAGGCGCTCGGGCACGGTCGTGTCCACCCAGCTGAACGTCAGGCCGTAGCGCGTCAGGACGCGCTCGAACAGCCGGAAGGTGCCGCCGTAGGTGTTGTCGGTCACCACGACGTGATCGCCGGCCTGCAGGAGGGTAGCGACGGCGTTGATCGCGGCCATGCCCGACGCGAACGCGAACGCCGCCCGCCCGCCCTCGATCGCGGCGAGGTTGGCCTCGAGCGCGCCACGCGTCGGGTTCTGCGTGCGCGCGTACTCGTAGCCCTTGTGCCGGCCCAGCTCGTCCTGCACGTAGGTCGAGGTCTGGAAGATGGGCGTGATGATCGCGCCGGTGCCCGGGTCGGGCGTCTGTCCGGCGTGGATGCACACGGTGTCGAAGCGCGCGGTGTCGCGGAGTTTCATGGCTGGTGAGTCCGATGTGGGCCCGAAGGCTAACGATAGTCTGTTATCATGGCGTTTGCAATCGCGCATGCGCAGCCGACGTCCCCCGCCATCGAGCCCCGACCGCGCCGAACGAGCGCCGGATGCGCTCGTGACGGCGGAGCCGCGTGCGGCGCTTCCGCCCGGCCCGCAGGGGCGCCGGCTGGTCCACGCCCTGTTCCGCACGCTGCCGGGGCGCGTGCTCGTGGTCTCCGCGATTGTCAAGGCGGTCCTCGTCTGGCTGCAGGCCGAGGGGCCGCTGCCCGCGGCGCTGCGCGTCGTCAACGGCGCCGCCAGCGTCGGCCTGCTGGCGGCCGTCGTGTACTTCGCGGCGCGCCTCGTCCTCCGGCTGAAGCGCCGCCTGCTGTGGCGCGTGCGCCGCAAGCTGATCCTGTCCTACGTCTTCATCGGGTTCGTCCCCACGCTGCTCATCCTCGCGTTCTTCCTCTTCGGCGGGTCGCTGATGTTCATGAACGTCAGCGCCTACCTGTTCAAGGACGGGTACGACGATCTCGTCGCGGAGGTGCAGGCGTACGCGCGCGAGACGCAGGTCGAGCTCGCCTCGCCCGGCGCGCGCCCGGCGGCCGTGCTCGATCAGCGCGAGGCGTCGGAGCGGGCGCGCTACGCCGACCTCTCGATGGCGCTGGTGCCGGTGAAGGACGGCGCGCCGCTGCGCGCCGGGCCGTGGTGGCACCTCGATCCGCCCAACGCGCTGCCGGCGTGGCTCCCGGCCGACGGCTTCGCCGGCACGCTCGCCGTGGCGCCGGCCGACGACCCCTCCGCCATCGAGCTCGTTCTGCGCGTGGTGGCGCCGCCGCCGCCGGGCGGCGCCTACGCGGTGGTGGTGGACCTGCCGATGGCGGGCCAGGTCGTCGAGCAGCTGTACGACGCCACGAGCGTGCGCGCGGGCGCCGTCACCGTCTCCACCACGACGACCGGCGCGCGGCCCCTCGCGGGCCGCGCGCGCATCAATCCCCCGGCCGCCGGCCCCGCCGCCACGAACCCGCAGGCCGTGCCGCTCCTGAGCTTCGAGCGCAGCGTGGCCTTTCTCGACTACGTGGACTGGCAGACGGGCTACACCGGCCTCGCCTACGTCAGCCTCGGCGTCCGCCTCGGGTCGCTGTACGACCGCATCTCCTCGGTGCAGGGCATGGTCAACAGCAACATCACGCTCGGCCGGGCGTTCCTGCTCGTCCTGGTCGTGGTGGCCGTGCTGTTCCTGATCATCGAGTTCGTCGCGCTGGTGATGGGGTTCACCCTGGCGCGGTCGATCACGAGCTCGGTGCACGAGCTCTTCACGGGCACCGAGCGCGTCCGCCAGGGCGACTTCACCCACCGCATCCACGTGAAGAGCCAGGACCAGCTCGGCGAGCTGGCCGGCTCGTTCAACCAGATGACCAGCAGCATCGAGGACCTGCTGCTGGAGGCGGCGGAGAAGAAGCGGCTCGAGGAGGAGCTGCGCATTGCGCGCGAGATCCAGATGTCGCTGCTCCCGCCCGGACCGCTGCGGATGGCGGGCCTGTCGATGACCGCCCTCTGCGTGCCGGCGCGCGAGGTGGGCGGGGACTACTACGATTTCTTCCCGCTCGGCGAGCGGCGGGTCGGCGTGCTCATCGCCGACGTGGCGGGCAAGGGCACGTCGGCGGCGCTCTACATGGCCGAGCTCAAGGGCCTCGTGCTCTCGCTGAGCCAGATCTGGAGCTCCCCGCGCCAGCTGCTCATCGAGGCCAACCGCATCCTGCGCGACAACCTGGACTCGCGCGCCTTCATCACCGCGACCTACGCGGTCATCGACCTCGGCGCCGGCACGATGACCTGGGCCCGCGCCGGGCACACGCCCATGATCTACATGCCGGCCTCGGGGGGCGGCGTCCAGGTGCTCATCCCCAACGGCATGGTGGTGGGGCTGCGGATCCCGGGCGCCGACGGGAAGTTCGCCGAGCTGCTCGACGAGCAGACGATCGCGCTCGGCCCGGGCGACGTCTTCGTGCTCTACACCGACGGCATCAGCGAGGCCATGAACCTCGACTCCGACCTCTTCGGCGAGGCCCGCCTCAGCCGCCTCGTCGAGGAGCACGCGCACCTCGAGCCGGCCGAGCTGCGCGAGCGCGTGCTGCGCGAGGTGCAGGCGTTCGTCGGCGAGGCCGACCAGCACGACGACATGACGATGATCCTGTTGAAGATCGACTCGGCCGGGCGCGCGGCCGGCGACGCCGCGGCGGCCGCGGCTGTTCCGGCCCCGGCGGCCCCGGCCGGCGACTGAGCCCCGGGGCGCCCACGACGAATGTCCGAACCTGTCGTCATCTTCCGCACGAGCTCGGAGATCGAGGCCAACGTGGTCCGCGGGCTGCTCGACGCCCACGGGATCCGCGCCATCGTGACCTCCGACATGACGCGCACCGTGTTTCCCCTGGCGATCAGCGGGCAGTGGGAGCTGCGCGTGTCGGTGACCGAGGCCGAGGCGGAGGAGGCCAAGCGCCTCATCGCCACCCACCGGCAGGACGTGCCGGCGGGCCGGGTCGTGCGCCTGGCCGACGAGTTCGCGGCGCTCGAGCAGCGGATCGGCTACCGGTTCCGCGACGTGGGGCTGCTCGAGCACGCGCTCACACACCGCTCGCGGGCGCACGAGGACGCCAGCGGCGGCGTGTTCGACAACGAGTCGCTCGAGTTCCTCGGCGACGCCGTGCTCGGCTTCGTCATCGCCGACCGGCTGTTCCGCGACTTTCCGCAGCACGACGAGGGGCGCAAGTCGAAGCTGAAGTCCTGGCTCGTCTCGGAGCCGACGCTCGCGGATCTCGCCGAGCGGCTCGGCCTCGGCGAGTTCCTGCTGCTCGGCCGGGGCGAGGAGCGCAGCGGCGGCCGCCGGAAGCACGCGCTCGTCGCCGACGGGTACGAGGCGCTCATCGCCGCGATCCACCTCGACGGCGGCATCGAGGCGGCCCGGGCGTTCATCGAGCGTGAGTTCGCGGACCTGCTGGCGCGCGCGCGCGTTCACGGCCTCGACGCGGAGGTCAGCGCCGACTACAAGTCGGCGCTCCAGGAGTGGGCGCAGGGCCGCGGCCGCGGCCTGCCGCAGTACCGCGTCGCCGGACAGACGGGGCCCGACCACCGCAAGCGGTTCCTCGTGGAAGTGTGGCTGGACGGCGGCCCGGTCGCGCAGGCCGAGGGGCCGAGCAAGAAGCAGGCGGCGCAGCACGCGGCGCGGCGGGCGCTCGAAGCGCTCACCGCCGGGGACGCGCCGCCCGCCCCGGAATCCGAATCCGGCTAGGCGGGACCCTCAGTCGATTTCGATGATGCCCCAGGTCTTCGCGCGGTCCTCGTCCTCGCGGCCGCCGGCGACGGCCATGGCCGGCTCCGGCTGGGGCAGCCGCGCGACCGCGTAGGTCTGCACCTCGCGCGCGATCTCCTCCTCGGACGGCGGCGCCGGCCGGGAGTGGAGCCGGACCCACAGGCGCAGCAGCGGGTCGGAGAAGCTGTAGCGCTTCTGCCGCACGGTCACCAGATCCACGTCCTCCAGCCACGACAGGTAGTCCTTCGTCGAGCCGGGCGTGCGCTTGAGGCGCGTGGCGATCTCGGTGAGGGTGAGCGGCTCCTCGACGCTGAGGACGTCGAGGATGGCCTTGAGCGCGCCGTAGCCGCGCGCGCGGTGCAGCCGCAGCTCGTAGCTGAAGCGGCAGGCGGACCAGAGGGCGGCGCCGGGCGACATGAGCGCGGCGAGCGCGCTGATGGCGTCGGTTGCGCCGTGCCGGGCCGTGGCGGCGAGCGTCTCGCCGAGCGCGGTCACGTAGGCGGGCCGGCCGTCGGCGAGCGCCTGGACGGCGCGCGCGAGGTCGACGTCGCCGGCCGGCGCGCCGGTGCGGTCGAGGGCGGCGCCCACTTCGCCGGCCGACAACGAGGGCACGTGGATGACCTCGAAGTGCGCGGGCGCGTCGCGCAGCAGCCGGTGCGCGCGGGTGACGTAGCGCGTCGTCAGCACGAAGCGGTTGGGGCTCGACGAGAGCGCGTCGACCAGGTCGCGCATGACGGTGCGCAGGCCGGGGAAGCTCTCGAACGTCCGGAACTCCAGCAGCTCGTCGAGCAGGAACGTGGCGGCCCCGCCGCCCGGCGCGCGCGAGGTGTTGAGCAGGGCGAGGGTGGCGTCGAGCGCGTCGCGCGCGGACGCTTCGCCGACCGGCCGCGGTCCGTACGGCGGAGCGGGGAAGGGCGACGACTCGACCAGCGCCTGCAGCAGCCGCTCGGGCGTGGTCGTCACGCGCTCGACGTCCACGTACTGGCAGTGCGATCGCCCGATGGCGTCACGCAGGCGCAGGAGGAGCGAGGTGCGGCCCGATCCGCAGCCTCCGAGGAGCACCGGCACGCGGGACGGCGTCGCGTCGAGCGCGGCGAGCACGCGCCGCTCGAGCGCGGGACGTTCCGGAATCATGGGCCTTCGGTCCTCTCCTTGGCAGGGCCTGCGGGGAGCATCGGCACCTTGATGCCGCCGGCGTGGGCGGCGGCGATGGCTTCGGGATAGCCCGCGTCGGCGTGCCGGGCCACCCCGATACCGGGGTCGCAGGTGAGCACGCGCTGCAGCTTCTCGTCCGCCTCGCGCGTTCCGTCGGCCACGATGACGATGCCCGCGTGCAGCGAGTATCCGATGCCCACGCCTCCGCCGTGGTGCACGGACACCCAGGTCGCGCCCGCCGAGGTGTTGAGCAGCGCGTTCAGGATCGGCCAGTCGGCGATGGCGTCGCTGCCGTCGCGCATGCCTTCGGTCTCGCGGTTGGGCGAGGCCACCGACCCGGTGTCGAGGTGGTCGCGGCCGATGACGATGGGCGCCGAGATCTCGCCGCGCCGCACCATGTCGTTGATCCGCAGGCCGAACCGCGCGCGTTCGCCGTAGCCCAGCCAGAAGATGCGGGCGGGCAGGCCCTGGAACGCGACGCGCTCGCCGGCGAGGCGGATCCAGCGGCAGAGCGGCGCGTCGTCGGCGAACATCTCCAGCGCGGCGCGGTCGGTGGCGTGGATGTCGGCCGGGTCGCCCGAGAGCGCCGCCCAGCGGAACGGGCCCTTGCCCTCGCAGAAGAGCGGCCGGATGTACATCGGCACGAAGCCCGGGATGTCGAAGGCGTCGGCCACGCCGGCCTGCTGCGCCTGGGCGCGGATGTTGTTGCCGTAGTCGAAGGTAATCGCGCCGCGGCGCTTCAGCTCGAGCATCGCGCGCACGTGCGCCGCCATGGCGGCCATCGACCGGGCGACGTAGTCGTCGGGCCGGGTGCGACGGAGCGACTCGGCCTCGGCCAGCGTCAGGCCGTTGGGGACGTAGCCGTTCAGCGCGTCGTGCGCCGAGGTCTGGTCGGTGAGCACGTCGGGCACGAGGCCGCGCCGGACGAGCTCCGGCAGGACGTCGGCGGCGTTCGCCTCGAGCGCGATCGAGCGGGCCACGCGGTCGCGCTTCCACGCCGCGGCCTTCTCGAGGGCCTCGTCCAGGTCGGCCGTGCGCTCGTCCACGTAGCGCGTCTCGAGGCGGCGCGCGATCCGGCGCGGGTCCACCTCGACGACGAGCGCGGCGCCGCCGTTCATGGTGACGGCGAGCGGCTGGGCGCCGCCCATGCCGCCGAGGCCCGCCGTCACCGTGAGCCGGCCGGCCAGGCTGCCGCCGAACTGCTGCCGCGCCACGGACGCCAGCGTCTCGTAGGTGCCCTGGAGGATGCCCTGGGTGCCGATGTAGATCCAGCTGCCGGCGGTCATCTGGCCGAACATCGTGAGCCCGCGGTCCTCGAGATCGCGGAAGTGCTCCCAGGTCGCCCAGGCGGGCACGAGCAGCGCGTTGGCGATGAGCACGCGCGGCGCGCCCGGGTGGGTCTTGAACACGCCGACCGGCTTGCCCGACTGCACGAGCAGCGTCTCGTCGCCCTCGAGCGCGCGCAGCGCGGCGACGATCGCGTCGTAGCACGCCCAGTTGCGCGCGGCCTTGCCCGATCCGCCGTAGACGATCAGATCGTCCGGACGCTCGGCCACCTCGGGGTCGAGGTTGTTCATCAGCATCCGCAGCGCCGCTTCTTGAGGCCAGCCTTTGCAGGAGAGTGTCGTGCCGCGTGGCGCTCGAATATGGCGGGCGAGGGTGCTCATGATCGTGAAGGTCTTGACTTGCGGCGAAACGGCGGCGCGCGAGGATGCCGCGGCGCGCGCGTCAGGTTTCACGATGCAATCTAAGAACCTGGACGCGCGTTGTCAATTTGAAATTTCTACTTGACTTCCATTCCGGCTGCGTGCTCGATCGCGCCGCCCGCGATGAGCGCCGCGATCGCGTCGATGTTCCCGGACAGCACACGGTCGGCGTCGAGCGGCGGCACCTCGGCGCGCACGCGCGCGTGCACGCCGGCGAGCGGCGCCGACGTCGTGAGCGGCGCCAGGAGGTCCACGCCCTGGCACGCGCACAGCAGCTCCACGGCCGTCACCAGGCGGGCCAGCTCGATGGCCCGCGCCGCCTTGAGCGCCGCCGCCATGCTCATGCTCACGTGATCCTCGCGGCCCGCCGACGTCGGAATCGTGTCCACGCTCGCGGGGTGCGCGAGTGTTTTGATCTCGGACACGAGCGCGGCCGCCGTCACCTGCGCGATCATCAGCCCCGAGTTCAGGCCGCTCTCCCGCGTGAGGAAGGGCGGCAGATCGCTCATCGTCGGGTCGACGAGCCGCGCCGTCCGCCGCTCGCTGATCGTCGCGAGCTGGGCCGCGCCGATCGCGAGCAGGTCCGCCGCCACGGCCACCGGCGCGCCGTGGAAGTTGCCGCCCGAGACGATCGCGTCCGCCTCGGCGAAGACCATCGGGTTGTCGGTGGCCGCGTTGGCCTCGATGGCCACCGTGCGGTGCACGAACCCGAACGCGTCGCGCGCGGCCCCGTGCACCTGCGCGGCGCAGCGGAGCGAGTAGGCGTCCTGCACCTTGGGGCAGGTCTCGTGCGACCGGTTGATGGCGCTCCCCTCGAGCAGCTGCAGCAGGTTCGCCGCCGACGCCCGCTGGCCGTCGAACGGCCGCGGCTCGTGGATCCGGGCCTCGAACGGGTGCAGCGAGCCGCGCAGGGCGTCGATCGACAGCGCCGCCGCGATGTCGGCCGCGCGCGCGAGGCGCAGGGCGTCGGCCAGCGCCAGCGCGAGCACCGCCGTCGACGCCTGCGTGCCGTTGATGAGCGCCAGCCCCTCCTTCGGCTCGAGCGACACCGGCGCGAGCCCCGCCGCCGCGAGCGCGTCGGCGCCCGGGCGCGTCCCGCCGTCGGCGAGGACCTCGCCCTCGCCGACGAGCACGAGCGCGAGGTGCGCGAGCGGGGCCAGGTCGCCGCTCGCGCCGACCGACCCGCGGCTGGGCACCCGCGGGTGCACGCGGCGGTTGAGCAGCGCGACCAGCGCGGCGAGCGTGGCCGGGCGAATCCCCGAGTAGCCCTTCGCCAGGACGTTGGCGCGCAGCGCCATCATCGCCCGCACCGCGCGCGCCGGCAGCGGCTCGCCGACCCCCGCCGCGTGGCTGCGCAGCAGGTTCAGCTGCAGCGTGGCGAGCGCGTCGCGCGGAATGGACACCTCGGCCAGCGAGCCGAAGCCGGTGTTGATGCCGTAGACCGGCGCGGCGCCGGCCGCCTTGCGGTCCACGACCGCGCGCGCGGCCGCCACGCGGGCGAGCGCGTCCGGCGCGAGGTCCACCGGGGCGTGGCCGTCGGCGATGGCGACGAGATCCGGGAGCGTCAGCGAGCGGCCGTCGAGCAGAATCATGGGGGTCCCGTGCATTTTGGCCTCGCCATCCGGTATCCTAGGCGTCCGCGCGCCTGTCAGCGGGCGCGGAGATGGCGAGAGCAGTCATGAACATCGTGGTGCTGGGCGCGCAGTGGGGCGACGAAGGGAAGGGCAAGGTCGTCGACCTGCTCAGCCGTCATTTCTCGATCGTAGCGCGGTATCAGGGCGGGCACAATGCGGGCCACACGGTGTACGCCGGCGGCTCGAAGTTCATCCTGCGCCTGATCCCGTCGGGCATCCTGCAGCCGGGGGTCACCTGCGTCATCGGCAACGGCGTCGTGGTGGATCCGCAGGCGCTGCTGGCGGAGGTCGACGAGCTCCAGCAGAACGGCGTGACGGTGGGCGATCGCCTCGTCATCAGCGACAAGGCGCACCTGATCCTGCCGTACCACCGCGAGCTGGACCTGCTGTCGGAGGCCCGGCGCGGCGAGCGCCGCATCGGGACCACGTCGCGCGGCATCGGGCCGGCCTACGAGGACAAGATCGCCCGCCGCGGCGTGCGCGTCGGCGACCTCGCGCAGCCGGCGCTCCTCGAGGAGGCGGTGCGGCACAACGTGGACGCGCGCAACCGCATCATCCGCGACAGCTCGATGGACTGGCGCGCCGTGATGGCCGACCTGCAGGCCGCCTGGGAGAGAATCCGGCCTTGGGTGGCCGACGTGTCGCTCTACCTCGCGCGCGCCCGCGCCGACGGGCGGCGCATCCTCTTCGAGGGCGCGCAGGGCACGCTGCTCGACATCGACCACGGCACCTATCCTTACGTCACGTCCTCCTCGTCGTCGGTCGGCGGCGTGTGCACGGGGCTCGGCGTCGGGCCGCGCGCCATCGACGGCATCCTCGGCGTCGTCAAGGCGTACACGACCCGCGTGGGCGAGGGCCCGCTGCCCACCGAGCTCTCGGGACCGGCGGGCGAGCGGCTGCGCGAGACCGGCCAGGAGTTCGGCGCGGTCACGGGCCGGCCGCGGCGGTGCGGCTGGTTCGACGCCGTGGCCGTCCGCTACACGGCCCGCGTCAACGGCCTCGACGCGCTGGCGCTCACCAAGCTCGACGTGCTCGACGGCATCGAGACGATCGAGATCTGCACCGGCTATCGGATCAACGGCGTCGTGACGCCGGACTTTCCGTCCGACTCGGTGCAGCTGGCGGCGGCCGAGCCGGTGTACGAGGCGTGGCCGGGCTGGTCGGCCCCCACGCGCGGCCTGAAGCGCGAGGAGGATCTGCCCGAGGAGGCGCGGCGCTACGTGGCGCGGCTCGAGGAGCTCACCGGCGTGAAGGTCGCGATCATCTCGACCGGCTCGGGCCGCGACGACACCATCGTCCGGAAGGGATCGGCGGCGGAAGCCTGGCTCGCGTGAGGAGGGGTCAGCTGCGGTTGCGGCCGCAGTAGGACTCGAGCCAGGCCGAATCGGCGTCGGCGAACTCCATGCCCACCCGGTAGTGCGGCTGCGCGGGCGGCCGCGCCAGCTCGAAGCGGGCCCACGCCACCGTGGCCCGGAACCGGACGACTTCCTTCTCCAGCACGATCGTCACCCGGACCTTCTGGTCGGGACGGAGCGCGCGCGGGCAGAGCGCCTGGGCGCCGATGACCGACATGTCCACGACCCGGGCCTGATTCCCGTCGAGCTGGATGTCCACGCCGTCCCGGAAGCGGACCCGCGGCGCGCGCCGCGTGCCGTGCCAGTCGAGGGAGCGGGCCTCGAGCTCGGTTTCGGTCGCCGCGGCGGCGGGAGCGTGCATCTCGGGCTGCGCCGCGGCGGCCGCGATGTGGTCCGACGGCGCCACCGGCGCGGGCCGCGACACCGTGCGCACGTAGTCGCCGCTGTGCGAGACGATGCGCACCTCGACGTGCGTCAGCGAGGGGTCGCTCTTGATGCGGTTGATGAGCGCGGCGCCACGCGGCGTCGCGGCGAAGAGCCGCTCGAGCACGATGAGCGGGGGGCGATGGGCCGTGATCGCCTTCAGCGCCTCGAGCGGCTCGGAGTCGGCGAAACTCAGTGCGTCGGCAGCGCCTTCCACCCGATCGCGAAGCGCGGGCATCACGTCGGCGGCGCCAATCAGGACGGTGGACGGCATCGCGTTCAGGATCTCTCGCCGCTCAGTCTAGCTGGACCACGAGGCTGGTGCAAATCAGCGGTCAGCGGTCAGCGGGCAGGGGGCAGGGAGAGAAGCGCGGGACGGGCGTCCGTTCGGCGGCCGCGCGGCCACGCTGTCACGCGGTCGCCTGCCACGGCGGTCCGACGTCTGAACCGCTGCCCCCTGACCACTGTTCTTGACCCTGTCCCTGACCGCTGCCCCCTGACCGCTCCCCCCTGTCCCTGCCCCCCGACTGCTGCCGAGGCCCTGTGCCGGAAAACCGTCGCGCTCGGCCGTCCGGCGGCGTCAGCGGTTCGTAACCGGCCGATCTTGCAGCGGGTTCCGGGCCGGCCGCATCTGGCAATCGCGTTGCTTGAGAGGGAAAGGGACGCCCGGCCGGGTGCCGGGCTTCCGTCTGTTGCCGTGGGTCTTGTCCGTTCCGGAACGAGGTCGGTATGCCGTTCGCGCTCCCCCTGGCGCTGCTGCTCGCGCAGGCCCCCGCGCCGCCTCCCCAGGCGCTCGACGATCGGTCGGAGACCTGCCTGGCCTGCCATGCGGACCGCTCGCTGTCGGTGACGCTGCCGGACGGCGAGGTGCAGCCCCTCTACGTGGACGTGGACGCCTTCCGGCAGTCCGTCCACGGCGATCGGCTCGGGTGCGTCGACTGCCACACCGACATGACCGAGGTACCCCACGAAGCGAGGCCGTTCGGGACGCGTCGCGAGTTCACGCTGACCTACTACGAGCAGTGCAAGCGGTGCCACTTCGCCAACTACACGAAGACGCTCGACAGCGTGCACTACGCGTCGCTGGCGCGGGGCGACACGACGGCGCCGACGTGCGTCGACTGCCACGGCGCGCACGGCATCAAGAAGCCCGGCCGGCCCCGGGCGGCGATTCTCGCTCACGTGCGCGAAGTGCCACGAGGGCGTGTCCGAGACCTACGCGAAGAGCGTGCACGGCGAGGCGCTGATCGAGGGTGGGAACCCGGACGTGCCGGTGTGCACCGACTGCCACCGGTCGCACGACATCGCCGGGCCGCGGGAGCAGCACTGGCGGCTCAACACGCCGGAGCTCTGCGGCAGCTGCCACACGAACACGACGATGATGGCCAAGTACGGCATCGCCACGGCCGTGCTGCAGACCTACCTCGCGGATTTCCACGGCATGACGGCCTCGCTGGAGCGCGACGAGACGGGCACCCCGAAGGGCGCGTTCGCGGCGGTCTGCACGGACTGCCACGGCGTGCACGACATCACCAAGGTGGACGCCCCCAGCTCGAAGGTGATGCGCGCCAACCTCGTGAAGACCTGCCAGCAGTGCCACCCCGGCGCGACCGAGAACTTCCCGGCGGCGTGGCTCTCGCACTACGAGCCGAGCTGGCAGCACGCGCCGCTCGTCTACGGCGTGAAGCTGTTCTACTCGGTCCTGATCCCGTTCATGATGGCCGGGTTGGTGCTCCAGATCCTGCTGCACCTCTGGCGGGTGGTGGTGAATCGATGAGCGTGTACCTCGAACGGTTCAGTCCGCGGCAGCGTCTCGAGCACGTCATCGGGATGTCGCTGTTCATCGTCCTGGCGGTGACCGGCCTGCCGCAGAAGTACGCCGAGGCCGGCTGGGCGCAGTCGATGATCGGCGCCATGGGCGGCATCGAGACCGTGCGGTGGTTCCACCGGACGGCCGGCGTGTTCTTCGCCCTGATGACGGTCGTCCACGTCGGCACCCTCGTGACGGGCGTGCTGCGCGGCGTGACCTCGCTGTCGATCGTCCCCACGCGCAAGGACTTCGTGGACGCGATCGTGAACCTGCGCTTCTACCTGGGCCTGTCGGACGAGCAGGCGCGGTTCGACCGGTTCGACTTCCGCCAGAAGTTCGAGTACCTGGGGCCTGCTGATGGGCGCCGCCGTCGTGATCACGACGGGCTTCATGCTCCTGTTCCCGGTGGAGACGACGCGGTTCCTGCCCGGAGAGGTGATCCCCGCGGCGCAGATCGCGCACAGCAACGAAGGGCTGCTCGCGTTCCTCGTCGTGATCGTCTGGCACATCTACAACGCGCACCTGAACCCGGACGTGTTCCCGTTCGACACGACGATCTTCACCGGCCAGATCAGCGCGGAGCGGATGCGCCACGAGCATCCCCTCGAGTACGAGCGGCTCAAGGCGGCCGGCGTGATCGAGGAGAAGCCGGTTGGGTGAGTACGTCGCCGAAAGCCTGCTGCACGCGCTCGTGGCCGCCCTCGTCGTGGAGGGCCTGCTGCGCGTCTGGCGGCTCGACGACCCCGCCGAGCGCCTGCGCTACCGCCTGCTCGTCCTGATCGCACCCCTCGTCCTGCCGCTCGCGTTCGCCCTCGCCGCCCCCGGCCGCGCCACGGGGGCGTTCGCCGACACCCGCGCGCTCTTCGCGCTGTCGCACTGGTCCGGCGTGCGGCTCGCCGGCGTCCAGATCGACCGCGTCGCCGTCTGGCTGGGCGCCGCCCTGGGCGTGGTGCTGTTCCTGCGTGACCTCGCGCCGGTCGTCCGCGGCGGCCGGCGGCGGATGCAGGCGGGCGGCGGAGAGGCCTGCGAAACCGTCGCGCCCGAGGTGTCGGAGCTGGCCGCGCTCATGGGCCTGCCCCGGCCGCCCGCGATCCGGTGCGTGCCCTCCGGCGCGCCGGTGCTCTTCGCGGCGGGCTTCGCGCGGCCGGCGCTCGTCGTCTCGACGGGCGCGCTGTCACGGCTGGGCGGGCCGGCGCGCCGCGCCGCGCTCGCCCACGAGCTCGCGCACCTGCAGGGGCGCGACCTCGTCATGGGCTGGACCGTGATGTTCGTGAGGGCCGCGCTCGTGCTCAACCCGGTGTCGCAGGTCGTGGCGCGCGCGGCCGTTCTCGAGATGGAGCGGCGCGCCGACGACCGCGCCGCCCGGGTGGCCGGCGGGGAGGCGCTCGCCGAGGCCATGGCGGCGCTGTCGGACGGCCGGCGGGGCGGGCGCGCGGCCGGGCGCGACATCGGGCCTTTCAACGAGTTCCTGGCCGACCTCGCGGCCCGCGGCCGCGTGGTGGCCATCGAGCGCCGTCGAGCGCGCCTGATCGAAGCGTGTCCGCCGGCGCCGGGTGCGTTTCCCGCGGCACGGTTCGGCCTGGCCGCCGCGGCGGTGACTGCGCTCCTCTTCTTCGTGGTGTGAGCATGCGTGACACGGCGCCGGTCCGTCGCTCGGCCGCGCGTGAAGCCGTCGCCCTCGCGGGCGGCCTCGGCGTCGTCCTGCTCGCCGCCGCGCTGTCGCTGACGGCCCTCGACGCGCTGCCGCGCGTGCTGTCGGGAGAGCACCGCGGCGTGACCCGCTACGAGTCCATCGAGGGCGCGGAGCGGGCGCTGGGCTCGCACCTGTTCCTGCCGGCGTTCTTTCCCGACACCCTGCGGTGGCCGCCCACGTCGATCCGCGTCTACGCCGGGCCGCCCGCGGCCTCGGCGCTCGCCTTCGCGGGCCGGGACGGCAGCCCCGACCGCCTCGTCGTCTATCAGGCCCCCGGGCCTCGCGCCACCGTGCCGATGGCGTTGATGCCCGCCGGCCGGGTCCTGCAGACCGTTCCGGTCCCCATGCCGGTGGGCGAGGGGACGATGATCCGGTTCGAGGGCGCCGACGGCGCGATCGCCAACGACCTGATCTGGTATCGTCCGGACGTGACGCTGGCCTTCCGCTACGCCGGGCCGGCGAACGAGCTGCTGACGATCGCGCGCAGCGCGCGACGGAGCCGTCCATGACCGCCAACGACACGGCCCACGGCGAAGGCTGGCGCCACCTGCAGGCGCGGGTGTTCGTGCTCATTGGCGTGGGGGTGCTCGGGCCGCTGGTCGCGCTCGGCGCCGCCAGCTGGGTCAGCCTGTCCCAGCTCAGCCAGCGGCTGGGCGAGGAGCGGGAGCTCGTCGCCGCCATGGTCGCCGGCAAGGTGGACGACGTCGTGCGGACGAACCTGGAGCTGCTGCAGGGCGTGGCGGCGGCGCCCCGCGTGGATCCCGGCGACGACGACCCGGCGCCGGAGTACGCGGCGCTGCGATCGGCGTTCTCGAACGCCCACCTCATGCGCGCGATGTTCGTCGTGGGGGTCGACGGGCGGGTCGTCGCGCAGGAGCCGTTGCGCGAGCCGATCGACGTGTCGAACATCCGCCTCGACGCGGCGGTGCGCCGGGCGGCGCTGGACGGCCGGCCCACCGTGACCGATCTCGTCGTCGACGGCGATCGGCTCAGCCTGTACCTGCTGGTGCCGATCCACGACTACCGCGGCCACGTCACCGGCCTCGTCGTGGGGGACGTGGACCCGCACGCGGCCGGGTTCGCCGGTGTGCTGCGCACGCGCGGCGCGCGGTCGGCCGAGCGCGTCGACCTGGTGGACGCGCTGGGCGACGTGCTGGCCACCACCGAGGCCGGGCGCCAGTTCTCCCGGAGCGAGGCGGCCCCGGTGGTCGCCGACGTCCTGCGCGGCCGCACGGCGAGCGACGACGACCGCGCGGGCGCCGCCGCGACCTCGATCGGGGGCCGCGTGCTCGCGCCGCTGTCGCGGGCGCCCTGGGCGATCGTCGTGCACGACCCGGACAACGGCTCGCTGGCGGCGGTGACCGAGTTCCGGCGCCGCATGCTGCTCCTCGTGCCCCTGCTGGTCGGGCTCGGCGCGCTGATCGCGTGGGGCGCGGCGCGCAGCGTGACGCGGCCCGTCGTGCTGCTGACGCTCGCCGCGGAGCGGATTGGCGCGGGCGAGCTCTCCGACCCGATCCCGCCGCTCGGGCGCGACGAGGTCGGCCGCCTCGGGCAGGCGCTCGACGCCATGCGCGTCGGCCTCAAGCGCTCGCTCGACGAAATCGAGGAGGTCAACGCGCTGCTCGAGCGCCGCGTCGACGAACGGACCCGCGAGCTGGCCCGTCTCAACCGGGAGCTGCAGGCGCGCGAGCAGTGGCGCGGCCAGCTGCTGACGCGCGTCATCGTCGCGCAGGAGGACGAGCGCAAGCGGATCGCCCGGGAGCTGCACGACGAGACCAGCCAGACGCTCAGCGTCCTGGCCATGCGCCTCGAGACCGCCGTGGCCTCGATACCCGAGGGCCGGGTCCGCGAGCGCCTGGCCGACGCGAAGACGCTGACCGTGCGCGCCCTCGACGAGCTGCACCGCCTCATCTTCGACCTCCGCCCGTCGATCCTCGACGACCTGGGGCTCCTCCCGGCCATCCGGTGGTACGCCGAGCGCACGCTCGCGCCCCTGGGGATCACGACGCGCTGCGAGTGCCCGGACCCGGAGCGCCGCCTGCCGCCCGAGATGGCCATCGCGCTCTTTCGCGTCGTGCAGGAGGCGATCAGCAACGTGGCCCGGCACTCGAAGGCCGAGACCGTGCTGATCCAGTGCGCCCTCACCGACGGCGAAGTGGTCCTCGAGATCGAGGACGACGGCTGCGGGTTCGAGCCCGCGGCCGTCAGCGTGTCGGACGACACCGCCCGGGGGCTCGGCCTGCTGGGCATGCGCGAGCGCGTCGAGCTCATCGGCGGTCGGCTGACGATTGACTCGGCCCCGGGACGCGGCGCCCACGTGACGGTGCGCGTGCCCATGCCCAAGGACGGTGCCCATGGCTAGGATCCGCGTCGTGATAGCCGACGACCACGCGATCCTCCGCGACGGTGTACGGGCGCTGCTGCAGCTCGCCGATGACGTCGAGGTGGTCGGTGAGGCGGCCGACGGCGCCGAGGCGATCGAGGCCTGCCGGCGGCTGCAGCCGGACCTCGTCCTGATGGACATCGCGATGCCGGGGCTCGGCGGCCTCGAGGCCACGCTCCAGATTCGAAAGGAGCTGCCCGACGTGAAGGTGCTCGTGCTCAGCCAGTACGAGGACCGGGAGTACATCCGCCGGTTCCTGAAGCTGGGCGTGGCCGGCTACGTCCTGAAGAAGACCGCGGGCGCCGAGCTGGTGGCGGCGGTGCGCGCCGCGGCGCGGGGCGGGCTCGTGCTCGATCCGGATGTGGCGCGGGAGGCCATGCGGGAACGGGAAGAGCCGGCGGCCGGATCGGACGCCGACCCCTACGACACCCTGACGGATCGCGAGAAGCAGGTCCTGAAGCTGGTGGCCGAGGGCAAGAGCAACAAGGAGGTGGCCGAGCTCCTCGACATCAGCGTCAAGACCGCGATGTCGCACCGCGAACACATCATGGAGAAGCTCGATCTGCACAGCCGAACCGACCTCATCCGCTTCGCCCTCCGTCGGGGAGTCATACGCGTGGAATAGTGCTCATTGCCGATTGCCGATTGCCAATTGCCAATTGAAAGGCTTCAGATCACGGTGTGACGGCGTGACGCGGCGCTCTTCAATCGGCAATCGGCATTTGCCATTTTCGGCAATGCCTTCTATTCCCCTTCCTTCGTCTCGTCCTTCACCTCGTCCGTTGCCTTCTCGTCCTTGTCCTTCTCCTCCTTCGCCAGGTAGGCCTCGCCGGGCCGCCAGCTCGGGGAGACGACCGAGGCCATGGCCACCGTGCCGGACTTCGCCGCGCGGAAGGCGCGGCGGCCCAGGAAGTCCAGGACCATCGCGAAGCCGATGACCGGAAGGAACATCACGTAAGCCGCGCCCATGATCGGCGCGAGGACGAGCATGCCGAGCACCGGGACGCGCGCGTAGCGCTCGGTCGCGGGACCGGGCAGGACGCCGCCCTGACGCTCGATCAGCGTCACCTGCCAGGTGCGGGGGTTCCAGTAGAAGCCGTGCTTGGTGAGTTCGCTGCCTGTGTGTCGGAACATTTTCGACCTCCTCCTTGTCGGAGTCACTCTCCGCTCTTGCTGTAACCAATGTAAGCCCCGGGCCGGATCGCGACAATCGGGCCGATGACCCAGGGGGGAGGGGAAAACACCCGACGGAGCCGGGAAAAACGCCGGAGGCGGCCATGGCAGAGGTGGAAGGCGCCCCGTTTCGCGGGATGTCGGCGGCTCGCCGGGTTCTCGCCACGTCCAGGACGGTTCCCGCCGCTTTTGGCCCGCTGCGCCGGGCATCCCGTTTGCGTTGGCCTGCCCGGACTGGCCGCCTCTCGACAACCCTGGCTCCCGCGAGGCGTGGGTGGACGCCACCTGGGAGCCGGCCGACAAAGCGAGGACCTGATGTCACGGACGACCTTGATTGGCCGGGGGCTCGTGCTGCTGAGCTTTGGAGCGCTGGCGGCATTCGCCCAGACGACGGGCAAGTTCGGCGACGCGGCGCTGGGCACGCAGAAGTACGACGACTTCGAGCGGCCGACGGCGTGCGCCACGTGCCACGTGGACATCGCCCGCCAGCACGAGCAGGCGATGATGTCCCAGGCGTTCACCCACTCGTGGGACGAGATCGAGTACTACGAGCTCGCCGTCCCGCACGCCGAGAAGGACCCGAAGGTCGCCGGCGTCAAGGCGGGCTGCAACGGCTGCCACGCGCCGTTCTCCTTCCTGGCCGGCGACGTGCCGCCGCAGCGGCCCGAGAAGAACACGCGGGCCAACGAGAGCGTGTCCTGCGACCTCTGCCACACGATCATCAAGGGCCACGGCGACCCGCCCTTCAACTTCAGCTGGGAGGTGGCGCCCGGCAGGACCAAGCAGGGGCCCCGTGACGGCGTCGAGAGCCCGCACCACAACACCAAGCTCAACGAGTTCATGAAGACGGGCGACTTCTGCGGCACGTGCCACAACGAGAAGAGCCCGTACGGCGTGTTCGTGAAGTCGACGCACCTCGAGTGGCGCGAGGGGCCGCAGGGCCGGGCCGGCATCATGTGCCAGGACTGCCACATGCCGCCCGCCGCCGGCCGCAGCGCGCGCATGGGCGCGGCGCTGCCCGACGTGCGCCAGCACCTGTTCCACGGCGCGCACGACCCGGGGAAGGTCGGCGGCGTGATCGAGGTCCGCATCCATCCGCAGGTGCGGGAGCTGGAGCCGGGCGAGCCCCTCAAGCTCACCGCCGTCGTCGTCAACGCGAAGGCGGGCCACAAGGTGCCGAGCGGCTCGGCCGAGGAGCGGGTGCTGTGGCTCCACGTCGAGGCGACCGACGCCGGCGGGACGGTGTACCACCTGCCCGTCGACCGCAAGGGCTTCGAGGGCGAGGATTACACGATCGCGTCCGACGCGCTCGCGTACCAGGACATCGGCGACATCAAGGGGATCGCCGACTTCGCGGGCCTGCGGCGCGACGGCCCGGTGGCGAACGGCGATCGGATCTTCCGGCTGCCGTATCTGGACCCGAAGGGCCGGATGACGATCGCGCAGTGGAACACCGCGAGCTTCGGCCCCGACTACCGCCTCGCGCCGCTGCAGGCGGTGAACGAGACCTACACGTGGCAGCTCCCGGGCCGCATGCCGGCCGGGACGCTGACCGTCACCGCCACGATCTACTACTCGCGCCTCGTGTCGTCGGTGGCCGAGTACCTGAAGGTGCCGGAAGAGGAATGGCGGCCCATCACCGTCAACACGCACACGACGACCGTCAACATCCTGCCGTAGGAGGGCCCATGCGTACCGCCATCATCGTGCGCGGGCTGGCCGTGGGCCTGCTGGTGTCGCTCGTTTCGGCGCCAGCGCAGGCTATCCCGGCGTTCGCCCGCAAGTACCAGTTCTCGTGCTCGACCTGTCACGCGCCCATCCCGCGCCTCAAGCCGTTCGGCGAGGCGTTCGCCGCCCGCGGCTTCCGGCTCGAGGACCCGAGCCAGGAGCCGCCGCGCGCCGTCATCGACACCGGCGACCCGACACTGCGGCTGCTGCGAGACTTTCCGATCGCCGCGCGCATCGAGGGCTACGGCTCCTGGAAGGAGGGCGCGGACGCGAAGACCGACGTGGAGTTCCCCTGGGTGCTGAAGTTCCTCTCGGGCGCGCCGATCACCGAGAAGATCTCGTACTACTTCTACGGGATTCTCGAGAAGGGCGGCGGCTTCGGCCTCGAGGACGTCTGGATGCAGTTCAACGAGGTGTTCTCGCTGCCGATCGATTCTGACGGCCGGCCAGTTCCAGGTGTGCGACCCGCTGTTCAAGCGCGAGCTGCGGCTGGAGCGGTTCGACTACGAGATCTTCCGCACCCACGTCGGCGACGCCGGCGTGGATCTGACCTACGACCGCGGCCTGATGATCGCGTCCACGCTGCCCGGCGACCTCGAGACGGTCGGGTTCGTCGTGAACGGCAACGGCATCGACATGGCCGACGACTTCGACAACTTCGACCGCGACGCCAACAAGAACGTCGCCCTCCGCGTGGCGCACGCGCTCCAGAAGCGCGGCCGCGTGGGGTTCTTCACCTATTGGGGCCGCGAGAAGGCGCAGGGCGGACAGACCAACCGCACCTACTACTTCGGCCCCGACCTGGTCCTCGACCTGTCGCCGCGGTGGCAGCTCAACGCCGAGTACCTCGAGCGCCGCGACGACGACCCGTGGTTCACGGGCGCGACGGGGCCGGACGTGAAGACCCGGGGCGGCTTCGCCGAGCTGCACTTCTTCCCGCTCGGCCAGGACGGCCCGTGGGCGCTGAGCGGCCTCTACAACAAGGTCTCGTCCGACGACGTGCTAGCGCGCTACGAGAGCGCGTCGCTGACCGTGAACCGCCTGCTGGCGCGCAACGTCCGCGTGCTCTTCGAGGGCGGCCGCGACATCGAGCACAAGGCCGGCCGCTTCTCGATTGGCATCGTCACGGCGTTCTGACGCTCGGGGGGCACGTTCGTGCACCCTCAGAGATGCAGCTTGTCCGCCGAGCGGTAGAACACGCTCGTCCACACCACGCCGGAGATCAGGAAGTTGATCAGGAAGGCGGGCGTCATCGGGAGGGGGCCCGGGCCCCCTCCCGCGGCGACGCGGGCGACGGCGTCGTAATAGGGCAGGAGCATCGCGAGGACGAGCAGCAGGACGTTCGCCGACGACTCGAGCAGACCCACCGCGGCCGACCAGGACGGGCGGACGTGCACGAGGGCGCCGGCCAGCGTGCAGACGACGTAGTAGCCGGTCCGGAGCTCGGGGTGCCCGGCCAGTCCCGCGGCGCGCACGTTCGCGCCCAGCCAGTCGGCGAGCGCGAAGAGCGGCGTGGCGAGGTAGTAGACCGCGAGCCACGACCAGGCCGGGCGGGTCATCTCCCCGACACCATACCCGAAAACAGCCCGCCGTGGACGGGCCGCGCCGCGACTAGAATGAAAGGATGCCTTCGTCCAGCGGGGCGCCGCCTGCCGCCCTGCGTTGCTCCGGCCTCGTGAAGCGCTACGGCGCCCTCGTGGCCGTGGACGGCCTCGACCTCGAGGTGCGCGCGGGGGAGTGCTTCGGCCTGCTCGGACCCAACGGCGCCGGCAAGACCACGACGATCGAGATCCTCGAAGGGCTGATGGCGCCCGACGCCGGCGACGTCGAGGTGCTCGGCGCCCGATGGGAGGACGGGGCGCGGGGGCTGCGAGAGCGGCTCGGCATCCAGCTCCAGGAGACGCGGCTCGAGGAGAAGCTGACCGTCGAGGAGACGCTCCGGCTCTTCCGGTCCTTCTACGATTGCGCGCGGACCGTCGACGAGGTGCTGGGCCTGGTCGGCCTCGACAACAAGCGGAAGAGCCGCGTCGGCCGCCTCTCGGGCGGCCAGCGCCAGCGGCTCGCCATCGGGTGCGCGCTCGTCGGGCGCCCCGAGCTGCTCTTTCTCGACGAGCCGACGACCGGGCTCGACCCGCAGTCGCGCCGCCAGCTCTGGGCGCTGCTCGAGGGCTTCCTGGGCGAGGGCGGCACCGTGCTCCTGACGACCCACCACATGGAGGAGGCCGAGACGCTGTGCCATCGCGTCGCGGTGGTCGATCACGGGCGCGTCATCGCGCTCGGCACGCCCGCGGAGCTCATCGCCCTGCTCGGCGGGGATCACGTCATCGAGTTCGCGCTCACGGAGCCGGCGCGGGCGCCCGCCGACGGCGTCCTGCGCGCGCTCGCCGGAGTGACGGGCGTCCGCAGCGAGAAGGGGGCGGTGCTCCTCGCGACGACGGCCCCGCACCAGGCGGTGCCGGCCCTGATCGCGGCGCTCGAGCCCGCCGGGGCGCGCCTCGCGCGGCTCACGACGCACTCGGCGACCCTCGAGGACGTGTTCATGGCGCTCACCGGGAGGCATCTGCGCGATGGCTGAGCCCCGGACCGCGCGCTCCGCGCTCTGGCAGCTGACGCTGGGGCGGGTGCGCGAGTACCTGCGCGAGCCCGAGGCCCTGTTCTGGGCGTTCGCCTTCCCGGCCATCCTGACACTGGGCCTCGGCATCGCCTTCCGCGCGCCGACCAGCGCGGTGGTGCACGTCGGCGTGGAGGACGGGCCGGGCGCCGCCGCGATTGTCTCGACGCTCGCCTCGCGGCCGGGCTTCACGGCGCAGCGGGTGGACGCCGCCGCGATCGAGAACGCGCTGCGCGACGGGCGCGTGGACATCGTCGTGCGCCCCGGCACGCCGCCCGAGTACCGCTACGACCCCGCGCGCGCCGAGAGCCGGCTCGCGCGGCTGGCGGTGGACGACGCGCTCGAGCGCGCCGCGGGCCGCGAGGACCACTGGACGCCGGTCGAGCACGCCGACGAGGTGCCGGGCTCGCGCTACATCGACTGGCTCGTGCCGGGGCTCCTCGGCCTGAACGTGATGTCGACCGGGCTCTGGAGCATCGGCTTCTCGATCGTGGGGACGCGGAACCGCAAGCTCCTGAAGCGGCTGGTGGCCACACCCATGCGCCGGCGCGACTACCTGACGGCGCAGATCCTCGCGCGCCTCGTGTTTCTCGTGCCCGAGGCCGTGATCTTCCTGGTCTTCGCGCGGCTGGTCTTCGGCGTGACGAGCCAGGGCTCGTATGTCGCGTTCGGCGCGCTGCTGCTCCTCGGCGGGATCAGCTTCTCGGGCCTGGGCCTGCTCATCGCGAGCCGCGCGCGCACGATCGAGGCCGTGTCGGGGCTGCTCAACCTGGTGATGCTGCCGCTGTGGCTGCTGTCCGGCGTGTTCTTCCCGACGTCGCAGTTCCCGGCCGCGATGCAGCCGATCATCCAGGCCATCCCGCTCACCGCGCTCAACGACGGGCTGCGCGCCGTGATGCTCGACGGCCGGACGCTCTCCGCGGTGCCGCTCGAGATCGGCGTTCTCGCGGTTTGGGGGTTAGTGAGCTTCGCGCTGGCCCTCCGCCTCTTCCGCTGGCAGTGAGCGCCCGGTGCGGGCATGTCATAATGGCACGCACCCGCCGGACCCCGATCGCCCGTTTCGAGCCTGGAGGCCCATGGATCGTCTGCGCGTAGCGTCCCTGCAGTACTTCATCCGCCCCGTCACGAGCTTCGACCAGTTCCGTGACCAGGTCGTGGGGCTCGTCGAGACCGCCGTCGACTACGAGTGCCGCCTGACGGTGTTTCCCGAGTACTTCACGATTCAGCTGCTGACGCTCGGCGACGTGCGGCGGCCCATCGACCAGCAGATCCGGGGCCTCGCCGCGCAGGCGGAAGCCTTCGTGGACCTGATGAGCTCGCTCGCGCAGAAGTACCGGATGTACATCCTGGCCGGGACGATCCCGATCGTCGATCCCTCGACGGGCGAGGTCCGCAACGACTCGTATTTCTTCGGTCCGACGGGCACCCGCGGCGTCCAGGGCAAGCTGCACCTGACGCGGTTCGAGGTGGAGGACTGGAAGGTGGGGCCGCGCTCGGGCGTGCGGGTGTTCAACACCGACTTCGGCAAGGTGGGCGTGGCGATCTGCTACGACGTGGAGTTCCCGGAAATCGCGCGCGTCGCGGCGCGCGCCGGCGCCCGCATCCTGCTCGTGCCGAGCTGCACCGACGACCGCCAGGGCTTCCTGCGCGTGCGCTACTGCGCGCAGGCCCGCGCGATCGAGAACCAGATGTACGTCGTCGTCGCGCACACCGTGGGATCGCTGCCCATGGTGCCCGCCGTGTCGCTCAACTACGGGCAGGCGGCCATCCTGACGCCCAGCGACTTCCCGTTCTCGCGCGACGGGATCCTCGCCGAGGGCACGCCCAACCAGGAGATGATGGTCATCGGCGAGCTGAACCTCGACACGATCCAGGATTCGCGCGTTCGCGGCACGGTGCTGCCCCTGAACGACAGCCGGAACACGGCGTCGAACGTCGCCGAGATCGAGGAGGTGAACTTGTGACCCGGCCCTCGACGCGCATCGTGGTGCGCACGACGTGGCGCGACGACTTCGCGGGCATCGCGCGCCTGACCGAGGCCGTGTATCCGGGCGCGCCCCCGTGGAACGAGCAGCAGCTCTCGTCGCACCTCGACGTGTTTCCCGAGGGCCAGTTCGTCGCCGTGGAGGAGCCGGGCGGGCGGATCGTCGGTATGGCCGCGAGCCTCGTCCTCCTCTGGGACGAGTACCAGATGCACATGAACTGGCGCGACTTCACCGACCACGGGATGTTCACCAACCATGATGCCGAGAACGGCCACACGCTGTACGGCGCCGAGGTGATGGTGGACCCCGCGGTGCAGCGGCGGGGCATCGGCAAGCGCCTCTACCTCGCCCGGCGCGGGCTCGTCGAGCGCCTCGGCCTGCTGCGCATCCGCGCCGGCGCCCGGCTGCGGGGCTACCATCGCCACGCGAAGAAGATGAGCCCCGACGACTACGTCACCGCCGTGGTGGAAGGGCGGCTGAAGGACGCGACGCTCAGCTTCCAGCTGCGCGAGGGCTTCAAGGTCATCTCGGTCGTGTCCGAGTACCTCAAGTTCGACCCCGAGAGCCAGGGCTACGCGGCCGTGATCGAGTGGCTGAACCCCGCCGTCGCGGCGCCCGAGGACTACGAGCGGCAGGCGAGGAGCTTCCAGCTGCCGCCCCACGAGCCATGAGCGCGTCGGACCGGGCGGACGGCGGGGCGACGGCGGCCCGGCGGTCGAACGCGGGCTGGCTCGCGGCCGGTGTCGTCGCCCTCGCCCTGGTCTGCTACGTCCTCCCGCTCGCCGTCGACATCCCGCTCGTGGACCCCGACGAGGGGCTGCACGCGGCCATCTCCCAGGAGATGGTGGAGCGCGGCGACTGGGTGACGCCCCGCCTCCTCGGGGCGCCGTTCCTCGACAAGCCCGTGCTCTTCTTCTGGGCCGAGGCCGCCTCGCTCGACCTGGTCGGCATGACCCGGACCGGCGTTCGTCTGCCGGGCCTGCTCTTCGGTCTGCTGGGCGCGCTGACGACGGCGTGGCTGGCCGTGGCGCTGACGGGGAGCCGCCGCGCGGGCCTGCTCGCCGGCGTGATCTACGCCACGACGATCCTGCCGCTCGCGCTCGACCAGGCGGCCGTCCACGACGTCGCGCTCGTGCCGTGGACGAACCTCGCCATGCTGTGCCTCTGGCGCGCGCGCGCCCGCCGGACGGGCGGCGGCCTCGTCACGGCCACGGCCGCAGCCGGCGTCTTCGTCGGTCTCGCGATGCTGACCAAGGGCCTGGTGGGGGTGGCGCTCGTCGGCGTGCCGTTCGCCATCTGGCTGGTCGCGGAACGGCGGCTGACCTGGCGGCTGGTGCTCGGCGGGGCCCTGGCGCTCGGCGTCGGCGCCGCCATCGCCGCGCCGTGGTACCTGGCGATGGAACGCGCGCAGCCGGGCTATCTGTACTACTACTTCGTCGATCGCCACCTGCTCGGGTTCGCCACGACGACGCAGGTGCACGGCGACCGCGCGTGGTGGTACTACCTGCCCATTGTCGCGGGCGGCGGGCTGCCCTGGGTGCTCTACCTGCCGTTCACGCGGGCGCGCCGCCCGGCGGCGTCCGAGGGGACCCGCCTCGCGTGGTGGTGGCTGGCCACCGACGTCGTGCTGCTCAGCCTGGCCGGCTCGAAGCTCGTCACCTACGTGCTGCCGGCGTTTCCGGCCCTGGCGCTCCTCGCGGCCGTCGTGTGGGACGGGTGGCTCGAGCCGCGCGCCGACGCGGGCCGGGGCTCGACCACGGCGGTCTTCCTGCACGGCCTGGCGCTGGTCGCGCTGCTGCCGGCCGCGGAGCTGGTCGCGCGCGCGCGCTTCGGCGTCAGCGCGGGCTCGGCGGCGGGCATCGGCCAGGCGGCGGCGCTGGCCGGGGCGATCCTGGCCGTGATGGCGTGGCGGCACGCCTCGCGCGGGCGGGCGGTCGTCTGGCTGACGGGGGCGATGGCCGCGGCGTTCGTGACCATCATGACGGCGCTGTTTCCGGGCGTCGCGGGGGATCTCTCGGCCCGCGACCTCGCGCGGTATCTCGACGCGCGCGGCGCGCTGCCGCCCCAGGTCTGGGTGGTGAACGAGCGGATCGGGTCGCTCATCTTCTACCTCGACCCGGCGCTGCGGCGGGGGCTGACGCCGGGCCGCTTCGACGACGTCTCGTACAATGCGGTGCTCGGGCGGCTGGCGACGGCGCCGGGTGACGTGCTGGTGGCCCTGGGCGCCCGCGAGGCCGCGAACCTGCCGCGCGCCGGCGGGCTCCAGGCGATCCCGCACGACCGGGCCGGCCGGTACCGCGTCTACACCGTGAGCGCGCTCAGACACGGCCTGCTCGAACGCGCCGTGGATCGATGAAGGGAGGGGGAGTGGCCGCAAGAACGATGACCGGCCTGGTGATGGCGCTCGTGGGCGCCGCGGCCGTGTCGGCCGCGCCGGCGGCGGGCCTGGACGTGTCGCACCGCGCGCGGGCGATCGCGCCGGGCGAGCTCGTGATCGTGATCGTGAAGTCCGAGACGCCCCTGTCGGCGGTGCGCGGCCGCGCGTTCGGCCGCGAGGTCGGCTTCTACGAGGCCGGCGGCCCGCGCGAGTGGCAGGGCCTGGTGGGGATCGATCTGGACGTCGAGCCCGGCACCTACGACGTGGCGATCGAGGCCACGCCGCGGTCGGGCGGCGGCGCCGCGAAGACGAGCTACGCCCTGAAGGTGCAGCCCAAGCAGTTCCCCACGCGCCATCTCACGGTGGACGAGGGCTACGTGAACCCGCCGGCGGCGGTCGTGAAGCGGATCACCGAGGAGTCCAGGCGCGTGCGGGGGATTCTGGCGGCGTTCACGCCGTCCAGGCTGTGGTCGGGCTCGTGGATCGCGCCGGTGCCCGGCGCCGCGACGAGCAGCTTCGGCCGGCGCAGCGTCCTGAACGGCCAGCCGCGCAGCCCGCACTCGGGCACGGACTTCCGCGCGGCCACCGGCACGCCCGTGCGCGCCCCCAACGGCGGCCGCGTGGTGCTGGCCGCCGACCAGTACTTCTCGGGCAACACCGTCATCATCGACCACGGGCAGGGCCTGTTCTCGTTCCTGGCGCACCTGTCGAAGATCACCGTCCGCGACGGGCAGGTGGTGTCGCGGGGCGAGGAGCTCGGGCTCTCGGGCGCGACGGGCCGCGTGACCGGCCCGCACCTGCACTGGACCGTGCGGCTCGACGGCGCGCGCGTGGACCCGCTGTCGGTGCTGGCGCTGCTGGGCGGCAAGACCCATCCGTGACGCCTTCGTGCCTTTGTGGTTCCGTCCGTGATAGCGTCGCGGCGGAGAGGGAGGTTTACCTGTGCTCACGGCGCTCGTCATCGTCGCCGCCGTCGGTCTCTGGGCGGTGTTCGTCTACAACGGGCTCGTCAAGCTGAGCGTGCTCGCCGACAACGCGTGGTCCGACATCGACGTGCAGCTCAAGCGGCGCCACGATCTGATTCCCAACGTGGTGGAGGTGGTCAAGGGCCACGCGGGCTACGAGCGGGGCACGCTCGAGAAGGTGGTCGAGGCGCGCGCCGCGGCCATGAGCGCCCGGGCCGGGGCGCCCGAGGTGCGGGGGGAGGCCGAGGGTGCGCTCTCGCAGGCGCTCGGCCGGCTGATGATGCTCGCCGAGAGCTACCCGGACCTGAAGGCCGGCGCGAGCTACCGGCAGCTGCAGCAGACGCTGGTCGACGTCGAGGACGCGATCCAGAACGCCCGCCGGTACTACAACGCGGTCATCCGCGACTACAACACGGCCGCGCAGCGGTTCCCGTCGAACCTGCTGGCGGGCGCGCTCGGGTTCAAGGCGCGCGACTACTTCCACCTCGAGACGAGCACGGAGGCGGCGGTGCCCGACGTGCAGCTGGACGGCAGCCATGACTGAGCCACGACCCCGTCGGCGGGTGCCGCTGATCCTCGCGGCGCTGGTGCTGATTCTCGCGGCGGCGCCCGCGCGGGCGCAGCGGACGCTCACGATCACGTCGTTCGACGCCGCGCTGGTCCTCAACCGGGACGGCCGCCTGCGCGTCACCGAGACCATCCAGGCGCGCTTCACCGGCGCCTGGAACGGCATCTACCGGACCATTCCGGTCGAGTACCGGACGCCCGACGGCTTCTTCACCTACAGCCTCGGCCTGGACGTCGTGTCGATCTCGGACGGGGAGGGGCACCCGCTGCGCTACGAGTCGAGCCGCCAGAGCCAGTACCGCAAGCTCAAGATCTGGGTGCCCAACGCGCGCGACGCGGCCAGGAAGGTCGTCATCAGGTACGACGTCACGCACGCCCTCCGCTTCGCCGACACCTACGACGAGCTGTACTGGAACGTCACGGGCGACGAGTGGGAGGCGCCGATCGAGCGGGCGTCGGCCACCATCACGCTGCCGAACGGCGTGGAGAACATCCGCACGAACGTGTTCACGGGGGCCTACGGCTCGCGGGCGCAGAACGCCGAGGCGGCCGTCTCCGGCGACGCCGTGACCGTGCGGACGCTGGCGCCGCTCGGCCTGCGCCAGGGCCTCACGGCGGCGGTGGCGTGGAACGCCGGCGTCGTGCACCGGCCCACGTGGCTCGAGAAGACGCTGGCGTTTCTCGGCGCCAACCTGCTGCTCCTCGTCCCGCTGATCGTCTTCCCGCTGATGTACCACCGGTGGTCCACGCGCGGCCGCGACCCGAAGCGGAGGCCGATCGTGGTGCGCTACGAGCCGCCGGCCGGCTTCACGCCGGGGGAGGTCGGCACCCTGATCGACGACCGCGCGGACATCCGCGACATCACCGCGACGCTCGTGGACATGGCGGTGCGGGGCTTCGTCCGCATCGAGGAGCAGAACGACGAGCACCTGTTCGGCCTCATCAAGCACAAGGACTTCGTGATCGTGATGCGGCAGCCGCGCGCGGCGTGGACGCCGCTCCGTCTCCACGAGCGCAAGCTGCTCGAGGGGATCTTCGACGACGACGAGGAGGTGGACGACCCGAAGAACGACGCGGCGCTGCCGCGCGTGAAGCTCTCGGACCTGAAGAACAAGTTCTACAAGCACCTGCCGGCGATCAAGGACGGCCTGCTCGGGCGGCTCGTCAAGACCGGCGTCTACGTGAAGCGTCCCGACAAGGTGGTGCAGAGCTACTTCATCGGCGGCGTCCTCCTGGGCTTCGCCCTCGTCGGGCTGGGCGTCGTCGTGAGCAGCCGCTTCGGGCTGTCGCCGGTGGCGGCCGTCATCGGCGCAATCCTGAGCGGCGGGATCGTCGCCGCCTTCGCGTTCGTCATGCCGGTGCGCACCGTCGGCGGCACCCGGAAGCTCGAGGAGGTGCTGGGCTTCCAGGAGTTCCTGGACCGCGTGGACAAGGAGCGCTTCGAGCGCGTCGTCAAGACGCCCGAGCTCTTCGAGAAGTTCCTGCCCTACGCGATGGCGCTCAACGTGGACAAGCACTGGGCGAAGGCCTTCGAGGGCATCTGCACCACGCCGCCCGACTGGTATCGCGGCTCGCACGTCGCCGCCTTCAGCACGGGTGCCTTCGTCGGCTCGCTGGGCGGCATGACGGCCGCCACGGGCAGCGCCATGTCGTCGGCGCCGCGCAGCTCGGGCGGCTCCGGGTTCGGCGGCGGCGGCTCGAGCGGCGGCGGCTTCGGGGGCGGCGGTGGCGGCGGCTTCTGACGGGATGGCCACGGAAGGCGTCCTCTTCGATCTCGACGACACGCTGTTCGACCACCAGGGGACGTCGCGCGCGGCACTCGGGGAGCTGAGGGACCGGTTCCCGGCGCTCCAGCGCCTGTCGCTCGACGAGCTCGAGGTGCGCCACGTGGCGGTGCTCGAGGAGCTGCACCGCGGCGTGATGGCCGGCGAGGTGTCGGTGGACGACGCGCGTGAGGAGCGGTTCCGCCGGCTGCTGGGCGAGGCCGCCGGGAACGCCGGCGTGGCGTTCGCGGGCGACGCCGCGGCGTTCTACCGCGACGCCTACGTGCGCGCGCGGCGGCCGGTGCCGGGCGCGCTCGCCCTCCTGCAGGCGCTCCGTCCCCGTGTGCGCCTCGGCATCGTGTCGAACAACGTCCTGGCGGAGCAGGAGGGCAAGCTCGAGCAGTTCGGCATGCGCCCGCTCATCGACGTGCTCGTCGTCTCGGCCGAGGAAGGCGTGAGCAAGCCCGACCCGGCGATCTTCCGGACGGCCCTCGAGCGGCTCGGCGTGACGGCGGCGGACACCGTCATGGTGGGGGACAACTGGATGTCGGACGTGCTGGGGGCCGCCAAGGTCGGCATGCGCGCGGTCTGGCTCAACCGCCGTGGCGAGGCGTGCCCGAACCGCGCGATGGCGACCGAGATCCGCGCGCTGGCGCCGGCCGACGCGGTGGCGCGCGTCATCCTCTACGGCCGCGCTTGAGCGCGGCCCCAAGCCCCGAGCCCCAAGCCTCGAGCCTCAAGCCCCACGCCTCGAGCCCCACGCCTCGAGCCTGGGTGTATCATGTCCGGCTGAGGTCATCATGGACAGCGCCCTCACCCTGCACCGTCTGCACTTCGCATTCACCGTCACTTATCACTACCTGTTCCCTCAGCTCACCATGGGCCTGGCGCTCGTCATCTTCTTCTGGAAGACGGTGGCGCTCCGGACCGGGGATGAGCGGTACGACCGCGCCGCGCGGTTCTGGACGCGCATCTTCGCGATCAACTTCGCGATGGGCGTGGTGACCGGCATTCCGATGGAGTTCCAGTTCGGCACGAACTGGGCGCGCTTCTCGGAGGCGGCCGGCGGCGTCATCGGACAGACGCTCGCGATGGAGGGGGTCTTCTCCTTCTTCCTGGAGTCCACGTTCCTCGGGTTCCTGCTGTTCGGTGAGCGGCGCCTGGGTCCCAAGGGCCATTGGTTCGCCGCGCTGTGCGTGTTCCTGGGGTCCTGGCTGTCGGGCTACTTCGATCGTGGCGACGAACGCCTGGATGCAGCACCCGGTGGGCTACGTGATGGACGCGGCCGGCCGGTTCCAGCTCGCCGGCTTCTGGGCGCTCGTGCTGAACAGCTGGGCGCTCTGGCAGTACGTGCACACCATGCTCGGCGCCGTGGCGACCGGGGCGATCGTCGTCTCGGCGATTGGCGCCGCGTACGTGCTGCTCGGCCGGCACGTCGAGGACGGGCGGGTCTTCCTGCGGACGGGCGTGCCGCTCGGCTTCGTGGTGGCCGTGCTGCTCGCCATGCCGACCGGCGACGCGCAGGGCAAGATGATTGCCGCCAACCAGCCCGCGACGCTCGCCGCGATGGAGGGGCTCTTCCACAGCGCCGACGGCGCGCCGCTCGCCATCCTCGGCCAACCCGACATGGAGCGCCTCGAGCTCGACAACCCGCTCGAGGTGCCCCGGATGCTGAGCTTCCTGACCTACCGCAGCTGGACCGCCGAGGTGAAGGGCCTGACGGAGTTCCCGCGGGAGGACTGGCCCCAGAACGTGCCGCTCCTCTACTACGCGTACCACATCATGGTGGGCCTCGGGACGATCTTCATCGCGCGTGCTCGGCCTGGGGACGCTGCTCCTGTGGCGGCGGCGCCTGTTCGAGAGCCGGTGGGCGCTCTGGACCCTCGCGCTGCTCGCTGCCGTTCCCCTACATCTCGAACACGGCGGGCTGGATGACGGCGGAGTTCGGACGTCAGCCGTGGCTCGTCTACGGGCTGATGCGCACGTCCGAGGGGTTCTCGGCCAACGTTTCGGCGGGGAACACGATGTTCACCCTCCTCGGGTTCATGGGCATGTACACCGTGTTGAGCATTCTGTTCCTGCTCCTCGTGTACCGCGAGCTCGAGCACGGCCCGCGTCCGATCGACGCGACGCCGTCGCATGCCGGCTGAGGGGGAGGGGGCCATGGAAACGCTCTGGTTCGCGCTGGTGGCCGGCATGCTGGCCTTCTACGTCGTGTTCGACGGCTTCGACCTCGGCACGGGCATCGTCCACCTCTTCGTCGCCCGCTCGGAGGACGAGCGGCGCCGCGTGCTGCAGACGATCGGCCCGGTGTGGGACGGCAACGAGGTCTGGCTCCTCGCCGCCGGCGGGACGCTCTACTTCGCGTTCCCCGTGCTCTACGCGTCGAGCTTCAGCGGGTTCTACCTGCCGCTGATGATGGTGCTGTGGCTGTTCATGCTGCGCGGCGTGTCGATCGAGTTCCGCCATCACTTCGACAACGCCGTGTGGAAGCCCTTCTGGGACGCCGCCTTCGCGGCGTCGAGCGCGCTGCTGGCCATCTTCTTCGGCGCCGCGCTGGGCAACGTGGTCCGGGGCGTGCCGCTCGATGCGCAGGCGCGCTTCTTCCTGCCGCTCTGGACCGACTTCCTGCCCGGCGCGCGGCCCGGCATCCTGGACTGGTACACCGTGCTCGTGGGCGTGGCGGCGTTCCTGGCGCTCACGCTCCACGGCGCCCTCTGGGTGTCGCTCAAGACCGACGGCGCCGTGCAGGCGCGGGCCCGCCAGGCGGCGCACGCCGCGTGGTGGGGCGTGGCGGCGGCCACCGTCCTGGTCACGCTCGTCACCTTCAGGCTGCAGCCGCAGGTCCCGGCGCGGATGTCGGCCGCGCCCTGGGGCGTCGTGTTCCCGGCCCTGGCCGTGGCCGGCCTCGCGCTGGCGTGGGTGTTCGACCGCCGCGGCCGGGAGCGGCCGGCGTTCCTGGCGTCGTGCGCCTACCTGATCGGCATGCTCACGAGCGTGGCCTTCGGCGTCTACCCCTACGTGCTGCCGTCGAACGCCGACCCGGCGCTCGGCCTCGACATCCACAACGCCGCCGCCGGCGCCTACGGCCTGCGCGTGGGGCTGGCCTGGTTCATTCCGGGGATGGCGCTCGTGACGGCGTACTTCGTCTTCACCTACCGCCGCCTGGCGGGGAAGACGACGGTGGACGAGGAGGGCTACTAGAAAGTGCCTGGTGCCTGGTGCTTCGTGCTTGGTGCGTTCGGGGTGCCTGGTGCCTGGTGCGGGATCACGCTGATGCCCGGCAACGCGTGACGTCGCACCGGGCAAGAGGCACGGGGCACGCACGAGGCACGAGGCACGAGGCACGCACGAGGCACGAGGCACGGGGCACGCACGAGGCACGAGGCACGGGGCACGCACGAGGCACGAGGCACGAGGTACGCACGAGGCACGAGGCACGAGGTACGCACCAAGCACCAAGCACGAGGCACCAGGCACTAGAATCTTCACTTGACGACGAGCACCGGCACGTCGGCCGTGCGGCAGACGCGCTCGGTCACGCTTCCCACCAGCACGTGCTCGAGGCCGGTGAGCCCGCGCGTGCCCATCACGACCACGTCCGCCGCGGTCTCGCGGGCCAGCCGCTCGATCTCGATCGACGCGAGGCCCTCGGCGAGCACCGTGTCCACGTCCGCGCCCGCCGCCCAGTTGCGCAGCGTGCGCTCGGCCGCGTCGAGGAGGCGCGGGTCGAGCTCGAACGAGGTGTCGAGCGACGCGGCGTAGTGCGTCGGGACGATGGTGCTCATGACGTGGGCGAGGGTGATGCGGCCCCCGTCCTCGGCCGCCAGCTCCCGCGCCACGTCCAACGCGCGCTTCGAGTGCGCCGAGAAGTCCACGGGCACCAGGATCCGCCGGAGGCGCTGGCCGGGGCCGGGCAGCCTGCCGTCGGCGCGCGTCGTCAGCACGTGGCACGGCGCGTGGCGCAGCATCTTGTCGGTCTGGCTGCCCATGAGGAGCTTGCGCACGCCGGCGCGGCCGTGCGTGCCCATGACGACGAGGTCGGCCCGGTGGCGCTCGACGGCGTCCATGAGGGCGTCGTGCGTGTCGATGCCGCGCCCGATCTCCGTGCGGATGTCCAGCCGGCCGCCCGGCGCGTGGTCCAGCCAGGCTTCGGCGTGCACGTGCGCCTGATCCACGTAGGCCTTCATCTCCGGCAGCTCGACGGCCGGGTCGTCCTCGTGGAGCACCGCGGCGTGGAACACGTGCAGCGTCGCCTGCCGCGAGACGGCCAGGTAGACCGCCGCCGTGAGCGCCCGGCGCGCGCAGTCGGAGAAGTCGGTCGGGTGGAAGATGCTGCGGATGCGCACGGCTGGAAACGGGAACGGGAGCCTCCTTCGAGGCCCATCGCCGGAAGGCGCTCCCGTCCGCCCGGTCTCTCGTCGCTCTAGGTGTGCGCGGCCTGGCGCTCGGCCGGCGGCACGGCCATCAGCTCCTGATGGCTCTCCACGTGCGCCTTGACGATGGCCTCGGCCTTCGCCATGGCGTCGGCGTCGCCGTTGCGGTAGACGTCGTTGGCCTCGATGAGCCCCTTCTGGCTGGAGGGCGTCGAGTCGGTGCTGTCGTAGATGGCGGTCACCGGACACGCCGGCACGCAGGCGCCGCAGTCGATGCACTCCTCGGGATGGATGTAGAGCATCGTCATGCTCTCGAACTCGGGCTCGTCCTTCCGGGGGTGGATGCAGTCGACCGGGCACACGTCCACGCAGGCCGTGTCCTTCGTGCCGATGCACGGGTCCGTGATGATAAAGGGCATCGCGCTCCTCCAACGCAGACAAGGTGGCTCGGCCGGGCGCCTGCGGCGCCGTACGGTTCGCGCGCTGAGCTTCCAGCCGATCGCTTGATTCTAATCCGTTCCGCTTTGAAGCCGCAAATCCCGGCGGCCCCCTTTCACTCCGGGCGTGCCGGCCGCCCGGGGCGTGACGCTGCGGCGAGCGCCGCGGCCAGGGCGAGTGCGGCGAGCCACAGCTCGCCCTTGGTCGGCCACACCCAGATGCGGCCCTCGCCGGCCCGGCTGACCCACACGCCGGCGGGCGCGGGGCCGCGCCCGGCCGACACCTCCTCGCGCTGCGCGGGCGCCCAGCGGTGGCGCTCGTGGCCGATGAACGAGCGGATGTCGAGGAACGGGTCGAAGTATTTCTCGAGGATCCGGTTCTCGCGCCAGGCGGTCTGGAAGTCGTGGGCGCTGTACGCGGTGTTGCGGCGCTGCACGTGCCAGCCCGCCTCGGTCATGTAGTAGTCCTCGATGCCGAGGACCGGCAGCCGCTCCGGCGGGTGCTCGCGCCAGGCCGCGGCGCGGAGGGGGGCCAGCCGCTCCAGCGTCGCCGCGTGGAAGTAGGAGCGGAACCGGCCGATCTCGGGGTCGTCGATGGCGTAGCCCAGGTGCGCCGAGTGGACGAACCCCGCCAGGGCGAGCACGGCCGCGGCCGCGACGCGCAGCACGCGCCGACGGGAGGCGTCCGGGAGCCGCGCCGACAGACGATCGGGCGGCGCGAGCGCCAGGGCGAACACCAGGCCGCACGCCACGGCCTCGAGGTCGAGCAGCACGTCGCCGATCTCGCCGGTGCGGATCGGGACCAGCCACTGCAGCCACTCCTCGAACGTGCCGACGAGCAGGCCGGCCAGCAGGGGCAGCAGCAGGATGGAGAGATCCCCGGCCGGCCGGATCGCGCGGTAGAACAGGAAGGTGATCGCGCCGTACTCGACGAAGTGAAACAGCTGGACGGCGTCCACCTCGATGTTGCCGGTGCGCGCCCGCGCCGCGTAGAAGACGAGGAGCGCGGCCGACAGCGCGAGGCCGCCGTAGCGCCGCCAGCGGTGGCGGCGGACGCGCGCCAGGGCGACCGTGAAGGCGGCGGCGAAGGCCAGGGCCGCCACCGCGATGACCAGCCGCGTCCAGGACGCCGGGAAGGCGGCCTTGAGCAGGTTGCGGATCTCGCCGATGAACGGGGACGAGAGGACGACCAGTAGCGCGACGAAGACGGCCGCCGCGAGCCGGCTTCTCACGGCTGGTAGTCGGGATAGCCGGCGTCGCGGGCGGTCATCACGACGGGCCGGGCGGGCCAGGCGATGCCGAACGCCGGGTCGTTCCACCGGACGCCCCGGCCGCGGCCCGGGTCGTACGGCGCGTTCACGTAGTAGAGGACGTCGGTCTGGTCCTCGAGCGTGAGGTAGCCGTGCGCGCAGCCGATGGGCACGAACAGCGAGCGGCCGTCGCCCTCGCGCAGCTCGGCCGCCGACCAGCGGAGGTAGGTCGGTGAGCTGCTCCGGAGGTCCAGCGTCACGTCGTAGATCCGGCCGCGCAGGCAGCGCACCAGCTTGGCCTGCGCGCTCGGCTCCTGCTGGAAGTGCAGGCCGCGCAGCGTGCCGGACCGCGCGTTGTGGGCCAGGTGATCCTCGACGGCGTCGAACTCGACCCCGACGCCCTGGAGCGCGAAGCGGTCGTAGGTCGTGGTGAACGAGCCGCGCTCGTCCGGGAACAGCGGGGCTTCCGTGAGGACGCTGCCGTTGACTTCGGTGGGTATGAGCCGCATACGGGTTCGATTGTCGCTCAAGTCGGCGGCCGTGGCCACCCCAAACGCCCCGCGGACGCCGTCCGGGGCTCTGGTATAGTCCCGCCATGCACGCCGTCGACATCGGGCCGGTGGCGCCCGCCGAGCGGACGCAGTCCGCGTTCGACCTCTTTCTCATCTTCGTCGGCGCCAACGTCGTCGCGACCACGCTGCAGGTGGGCGCGGCCCTGGCGGGCGCCTTCTCGCTCGGCGCCGTCCTGGGGCTGATCGGGCTTGGCGCGGTGGCGGGCGCCGCGCTGGTGGGCGCGCTGGCGCCGCTCGGGCCGAGGCTCGGCGTGCCGTCGGTGATCGCGGCCCGCGCGCCGCTCGGCATGAGCGGCGCGGGCGTCGTCGCGGCCGTGCTGTACGTGAGCAACTTCGCCTGGATCGCGGTGAACAACGTGATTGCGGCGTCGGCCTGCGCGCGGCTGTTCGGCGGGCCGTCGAGCGCGCGGATCTGGGCCGTGGGGCTGGGCGTGCTGGCCACCGTGATCGTGGCGCGGGGGCCGCGGGCCGTCGGCCTGGCCGACCGGTTCGCGGTGCCGCTGCTCGCCGGCGTCGGCGTGCTGCTCACCGTCGCGTGCGCCCGGCTGCCCTGGTCGGCGCTCGAGGCCGCGCCCTCCGGCGGGCTGGGCTGGGCGGCCGGCCTCGACGTCGTCGTCGGCTACCAGGTCTCGTGGATTCTCATGTTCGCCGACTACTCGCGCTATACCGCGTCGCCGCGGAAGGCCGGGGCGGCGGTCTTTCTCGGGCTGGCGCTCACCAGCCTCTGGTTCATGCCGCTCGGGGCGTTCGCCGCGCGCGCGGCGGCGTCGAGCGACCCGGGCGCGATGCTCGACGCGGTGGGCGTGGGGGCGTGGGGCGCGGTCCTGCTGGCGGTGGCCACGCTGACCACCAACTTCGTGAACATCTACCTCTCGTCGCTCGCGTGGAAGAGCCTCTTTCCCCGCGCCGGCGACCAGGCGTCGGTGTGGTCGATCGGCCTCGTCGGCGCCGCGCTCAGCGTCCTCTCGACCGCGTGGCTGGACCGCTACGTGGAGTTCATGCTGGTGCTCGGCAACGTGCTGGTGCCGGTGGGCGGCGTGATCCTGGCGCACTACTTCGTCTGGGCGCGCCTGCGCCCGCGCGCGGCCAGCGCGGACATCGTGCCGGCCCTCTACGACTGGCGCGGCCCGTATGCCCGCCACGGCGGCTTCGTGCCGGCCGGCGTCGGGGCCTGGGCCGCCGGCGCGCTCGTGTATCACCTGGCTGCCGGCATCGGCAGCACGCTGCCGTCGCTCGCGGTGAGCGTCGCGGTCTACGTGCTCCTGGCGGCCCTGCGCCAGGAGCCGGCGGGCCCGACGGTGGCCGGCGCCTGACACGTCCGCCGGTCAGGGGGTGTGGCTGGTGGGCCTTCACGGCATTCCGGCAGGCCTGCCGGGACGCCAGACGACCCAGGCAGAGCTGGCGGCGGAGGCGGGGGCGAAGGGCGGCGAAACTGGCCTGATTCGGCGTGATGCCGGCGTGCGCGCGGCCGCGGGCGCGCCAGCCGTCGTGCGGCGCGCGGTTTGCAGTATGAATGAATGTCGACGTGTGGCAATTGCCGGTTTCTCGGCAGGAGCCATCACCTCAAGGAGGGGACATGCGACGTGTTCACCTGATCCTGGCGCTCGCGGTGGGAGTTTTCCTGCTGGCGGGCGCTCCCGTCGTGGTCGGTCAGGCCCAGATGCCGGACACGGTCATCCTGACGGGGAATCCGATGGGCGGCGTGAAGTTTCCGCACAAGCTTCACGCTGAGAAGTACGCGAACGGCAAGTGCGACACGTGCCATCATGCGTCGAAGCCCGAGAAGCCGCTGAAGGCCGCCCAGGAGAAGTGCACCGACTGCCACACGAAGACCGCGGTGGCGCCGATGAAGACCACGCTGAAGGCGGCGTTCCACAACCCGATGGCGAAGGCGGGCACCTGCATCGATTGCCACGTGAAGGAAAACAAGGCCGGGAAGCACGCGCCGACGACGTGCACCGGATGCCACAAGAAAGAAAACAAGTAAGCTCCCTGCCTGCGGTTCGCGGCGGGCGCCTCCGGGCGCCCGCCGTGGATTGTTCCCGCCCGGCCGCTCCAGGTCCCGTTCAATCCCCGTTCGTCCGTTGTGGTAGTCTGTTGCGACCATGCGACAGCGGAAGCTCGTAGTGACGGCGGG
Organism: uncultured Acidobacteriota bacterium; assembly: GCA_963812185.1. Lineage (GTDB taxonomy): Bacteria > Acidobacteriota > Vicinamibacteria > Vicinamibacterales > JAHECP01 > JAHECP01. Next base: position 665,221 of record CAWEUE010000003.1, on the reverse strand, counting down.
GGCCGTGCTCTGTCTGACAGCCGTTCTTGCGCGGCCGGCGCGGGCCCAGGACAACTACGAGATCCAGGTCTACGGCTCGGACCTCGTCCCGGTCGGGGCCACGATGGTCGAGTTCCACAGCAACTTCACGCTGCGGGGCACGCAGGCCGGGCTGAACGACCCGCGGCCCGCCCGGCACGCCTGGCACGAGACGCTCGAGATCACGCACGGCTTCACGGACTGGTTCGAGGTGGGCTTCTACACGTTCACCAGCGCCCACCAGGGCAGCGGGTGGGAATGGGTGGGCAATCACGTGCGCCCGCGCTTCTCCGTGCCCGCCCGGCTCCATTGGCCGGTGGGCCTGAGCCTCTCGCAGGAGTTCGGCTACCAGCGCGCGGTGTTTTCGCCCGACACCTGGACGTGGGAGGTCCGGCCCATTGTCGACCAGAAGCTGGGGCGGTTCTACTGGTCCCTGAACCCCGTGCTCGAACGGTCGTTCAAGGGGCCCGGGACGGAGAAGGGCTTCGAGTTCTCGCCCAACGCGCAGATCACCTGGGACTTCACGCCGCGCATCACCGGCGCGCTGGAGTACTACGGCGCGCTGGGCTCCATCCACGGCTTCGACGTGGCGCGCGAGCAGGTACACCTGCTCGTCCCGTCCATCGACCTCAACCTGTCGCCGCTCTGGGAGTTCAACCTGGGCGTCGGGCTGGGGCTCACGAACCACACCGACGGCCCGCTGATCAAGGCCATCGTCGGGCGGCGCTTCGGCCGCTGACACCCGGGTCCTCCCTTCGCAAGCCTGGCGCACGCCGGCGGCGACGGCTGGCTGCGACGAAGTTCGCCAACATAATTGACAAGTGTACATACGTAGGTTAATGTTTCCTCGTGGACGACCTGGATCCCACGTTCTTGCTCGACAACCCGGATCTCGTGCGTCCGCTCGCCCCGTGGTGCGCCCGTCGCGACAACCTCGAGCTGGCCCTCCTCCTCCTCAGCCTGCCCTGGCTTGCCGCGACGGGCCTGCGCCGTGCGGAACTCGAGCGCCAGCTGGGGGCGCTCGGGCCCGACATGCCCGTCGGGCCCGTCTACTTCCAGCGGGTCAGCCGCGCGGTGCGCGGCCTCGAGTCGGACGGGGCGCTCGGGGGCACGGGCCGGGGCCGCAACCGCCGGTTCGCGACGACGCCGGCGGGCTTCGCCTCGCTCATCCTGAACCTGCGCGTCCTCGGCGGCGACCCGACCGTCGACGCGTCGGAGTTCGAGTTCAAGCGCGCGCTCGTGGCGATGTGGAACGTCGTGGCCGAGCGCCTGATCGAGCTGCCGGCCGACACGGCGGCGCCCGAGGACGCCGAGCGCTTCTTCGGCGAGGTCGAGGCGGTGGCGCTCTGGGGACGTCCGGTCATCACGGACGCCGTCGTGCGCGACGCCTTCGACGTGATGGGCCTCGTCGATCGGCAGCGGCACCGCGTGCGCGCGCTGCGCGCGGCGGCGGCCGCCGGGCTGGAGCAGGCCGACACGCGCTCACGGCTCCTGCGCGAGACGCCGCTCGATCGCCTCGGCGCGATGGCCCTCGACGAGGTCGAGCGGGCGCGGCTGCTCGAGACCGTGCGCTCGCTCGCCGGCCAGACGATCCCCGCGCTGCGCGCGCGCTCGACGCTCGTGCGCTACGACGCCTATCTGACCTACCTGGATGCTCTGTCCTCGTTGTACGCCCGGGAGCTGAAGGTGGTGGACTTTGCCCGCTTCCGCGCCGTCGTCGCCCGCCGGCGCGCGTGAGCGGGCCGAGTCGGTGAGCCGGCCGCGCGTCGCCGAGCGGTGGCGGCGCCTGCTCGGCAGCCCGCTGCGGACCGACGTCGGGCCGTTCGAGGAGCGGCTCGCCGCCGTGAACGCCGCCGGGACGCCGCTCGCCGGCGCGGCGGACGGCGAGCTGCGGGCGCGGGCCGGACGGCTGGCCGGGCAGGCGCGCCGCGGCGTCGACGAGAGCGCCCTGCTGGCCGAGACGTTCGCCCTCGTGCGCGAGGCGGCGGCGCGGCGGCTGGGGCAGCGGCCGTTCGACGTGCAGGTGCTCGCGGGCCTCGCCCTGCACCAGGGCGCCATCGTCGAGATGCAGACGGGCGAGGGAAAGACGCTCGCCGCCGTGGCGCCGGCGTGCCTGGCGGCGCTGTCGGGGCGCGGCGTTCACGTCCTCACGGTGAACGACTACCTGGCCCGGCGCGACGCGGCGTGGATGCGCCCGGTGTACGACCTGCTCGGTCTTCGGGTCGGCTGCGTCCAGGAGCGCACGCCGGGACCGGAGCGGCGGCAGGCCTACGCCTGCGACGTGACCTACCTGACCGCGAGGGAAGCCGGCTTCGACCACCTGCGCGACCGCCTCTGCCTGGATCCCGCCGATCTGGTCCACCGCGCGTTCCACATGGCCATCGTGGACGAGGCCGATTCGATCCTGATCGACGAGGCGCGCGTGCCGCTGGTGATCGCCGGCGGCGTGCTCGAGCCGGGCGCGGATCTGGAGGGGATCGCGGCGGCGGTGCGCGAGCTCGAGGCCGGGCGGGACTACGACACCGACGAGTACCGCCGCAACGTGAACCTGACGGCGGCCGGCTCGGAGCGGCTGGAGGCGCGGCTCGGCTGCGGCAACCTCTTCGCGCCCGGGGCGCTGCCGCTGCTGGCGAACGTCCGCAACGCGCTGCACGCCGAGGCGCTCCTGGCCCGCGACGTGGACTACATCGTGCGCGCCGGCCGCGTCGAGCACGTCGACGAGCTGACCGGCCGCGTGGTGGAGAAGCAGCAGTGGCCCGACGGGCTGCAGGCGGCGCTCGAGGCGAAGGAGGGCGTGCGGCAGCAGCCCGAGGGCCGGATCCTCGGCTCGATGACGCTGCAGCACTTCGTGCGCCTGTACCCCAGGCTGTCCGGCATGACCGGCACGGCCCAGCCGGCCGCGCGCGAGCTGCAGGAGTTCTACGAGCTCCCGGTGACCGTCGTCCCCACCCATCGTGCCTGCGTGCGGGTCGATCATCCCGACGCGGTGTTCACGCACCGGGACGCGAAGACGCGGGCGCTCGTGGCGGAGATCGCGGCGGCGCACGCGACGGGCCGGCCCGTTCTCGTCGGCACGGCCAGCGTCGCCGAGTCGGAGGCGCTCGCCGCCGCCCTCGACGCCGCCGGCGTGGCGTGCCGCGTCCTGAACGCCCGCCAGGACGAGGCGGAGGCTTCCGTGGTCGCGGAGGCCGGCGCGCCCGGCGCGGTGACGATCTCCACGAACATGGCCGGGCGGGGCACGGACATCCGCCTGGGCGGACGCGACGAGGCCGGGCGCGACCGCGTGGTGGCGCTCGGCGGGCTCTACGTGATCGGCACCAACCGCCACGAGAGCCGGCGCATCGACGACCAACTGCGCGGGCGCGCCGGCCGGCAGGGAGACCCGGGCCGCTCGCGCTTCTTCGTCAGCCTCGAGGACGACCTGTTCGATCGGTACCGGCTCCGGGACCTCGTTCCGGCCGCCAGCTGGCCGGAGCCGCAGGACGATCCGATCGAGGACCGGGTGCTGGCGAGGGAGATCGCGCGCGCGCAGCGCATCGTGGACGGCCAGAACTTCGACGCGCGCCGCACGCTCTGGCGCTACACGCACGTCGTCGAGCTGCAGCGGCGCTACGTGCAGGACTGGCGGCAGGACATTCTGACGGGCGGCGCCGAGCCTGGCGTGCTGGCCGAGGCGCGTCCGGAGCGGTGGGCCGCGCTGCTGGAGACCGCCGGACGGGACGTGCTGCGCGGCGTGGAGCGTCACCTCGCCCTCGTGACGATCGACCGGTGCTGGAGCGAGCACCTCGCCGAGCTCGGCCACGTGCGCGGCGGCATCCACCTCGTGTCGCTGGCGGGCCAGGACCCGTACGAGCAGTTCCACGCCCGCGCGCGCGAGGCGTTCGAGCGCCTGCTGGCCCGGATCGACGAGGACATCGCGACGGCGTTCGACGGGCTCGAGGTGACGGCCGAGGGAGTGGACTGGCAGGCGGCGGGGCTGCTGGGGCCGTCCTCGACGTGGACGTATCTGGTCACCGACACGCCGTTCCTGGTCGGGCCGCTGGCGGCGATGGCCGGCCGCCCGTCGCTGGGCCTGCCCGTGGCGTGGCTCTACGCGCCGTTCTGGATCGTGTGGGCGGCGTACCGCCGCTGGCAGATCTGGCGCCGCGGGCGCGCGGAGCGCCCCCACACGTAGCCGACGGAGAACCGCGTAGCGCACACCTTCAGGTGTGCGCCATCCCGCGCCGACCTATCCGCCGATCGCGATCCCCGCGTAGGCCCGCCAGAACCCGAGGCCGCCGCTCTTGCGCACCTTGAAGTAGCGCAGGTCGCCCCTGAACGACACGGCGCTGCCGAGCGAGATGCGCGCGCCGCCGCCGACGTCGATGCCGAAGTCGCTCGACGACACGTCGCTGAGCACGCCGCTCGGCGTCAGCTCGCGGCCCTGGCGGATGAGGCCGACGCCGGCGGTCGCGTACGGCTTGAACGCGCCGGCCGGCACGCCCACCAGCCCGTTGAACATCAGCGTCGTCACGCTGCCGTTCTCGCCGGGCGACGGCAGGTCGGTGAAGTTCGGCGTGTAGCCGAAGTCGACCTCCGCGCCGAAGACGTTGCCCGCCATGCCGCCGACGGCAACGCCGTAGGTGACGCGGCTCGACGGCGCGTCGCCGCCGAAGGTGGCGCCCAGATATGGGGTCAGGAACGTGTCCGCTCGAGCGGTCGCCGGCGCCAGCGCGACAACCGCCGCGGCGGCGATTGCGAGAGTGAGTTTTCGCATACGCCGTGTGGGAGCAACGGGCGTACCAGGCTCGGGCGAGGCCGAGGGGCCCACGTCAGCCGTGGGTCCTGAGCCGCTGCCCTGAGCGAGCGCAGCCAGTCGAAGGGTGCGCCGTTGTGTAGGAACTACCGGCTTACGTGGTGCGGGTCGGGCTTCTCGCCGGACGGGAAGGCGATGTCGATCGTCTGCTGGATGGCGCGGAGCGTCCGCATCTCGTCCGGGGAGACCAGCGTGATCGCCGTGCCGGTGGCCTCGGCGCGGCCCGTGCGGCCGGCGCGGTGCACGTAGGAGTCGATGCCGTCCGGCACGTCGTAGTTGATGACGTGCCCGATGCCGTAGATGTCGAGGCCGCGCGCCGCGATGTCCGTGGCGACGAGCACCTTGTGGGCGCCGCTGCGGAAGCCCTCGACGGCGGCCGTGCGCTCGGCCTGCGTCCGGTCGGCGTGCAGCGCGGCGGCCCGGATGCGCTGGGCGGCGAGCTGGCGGTAGAGCTGGTCGGCGCCGCGCCGCGTGCGCACGAACACCAGCGAGGACTCGTGCGAGCGCCGCAGGAAGCGCACCAGCCATTCGGTCTTCTTGCCGGCGGGCATCGCGTGCGCCTCGTGCGTGATCGTGGCCGCGGCCTTGCCGGCCATGCCGATGATCACCACCTTGGGGTCGCGCATGAGCGGCGCGGCGACCTTCGCCACCTCCGCCGACATCGTGGCCGAGAAGAGCAGTGTCTGCCGCTCGGTGGGCAGCGCCGCGACGATGCGCTGGACGTCGGGCCAGAAGCCCATGTCCAGCATGCGGTCCGCCTCGTCGAGCACGAGCACCTCGAGCGCCTCGAAGTTGGTGACCGCGCAGCGCATGTGATCGAGCAGGCGGCCCGGGGTGGCCACCACGATGTCCACGCCGGCGCGCAGCGCGCGCGCCTGCAGGTCGCCGTCCACGCCCCCGTACACGGCGGCCCCGGAGATTGACGTGTGGTACCCGAATCCCTGCACGTCGTCCTCGATCTGCACGGCCAGCTCGCGCGTCGGCGCGAGCACGAGCACGCGGCTGCTCACCGGCTGGCCCTCGGGCGCGGGCGGCCGCGGGCGATCGAGCAGGCGCTGCATGATGGGCAGCACGAAACCCGCCGTCTTGCCCGTGCCGGTCTGGGCGCAGGCAATCAGATCCGAGCCCTCGAGGACGATCGGGAAGACGGCGCTCTGGACCGGCGTCGTGAGCTCGAAGCCGCGGTCCTGGATGCCGGCACGGATCCGATCGTCGAACGGGATCGTGTCGAACGGGATGGGCGTCGAGTCGTGCGGCGTCGATTCGAGCGGCGTCTGGGGGGGCTGGACGTGCGCCGGCCGCGCGTGGGACGAGGATCGAGACGAGCGCCGCGGACGTCGCGGGCGCCGGGACTGTTTGCGTGGATCGGTTGATGTCGTCACGAATGCTGGCGGGCCCCGGTCGTGTGCCGGGCCCTTTCTCCCTGCTCGAACACGCTTCTGGCTGTGTTCGCTATCCTTTCTAGTTTCGCACATTCCGGCCCGCGGCACGACCTGACGTTGCCATCAGCCGTAGGTCTTAAGACCTAAGAGCTTTATACAAAATAGGTTACGTGGGTCTGACGGCGCCGCAGAGGTGGTCCGGCCAGCCTGTCGCGCCGTGGTCAGTCCCGCGTGCGCCGGATCGTCACGGCGACGCCGTGCGCCCACCGGGAGTGGCAGCCGCCGCAGAGCAGGGCGCTGAAGCCGGTCTTGTCGGGGTAGGCGATGGTGAAGACGCGCGACCCGCTGTCCTCGGCGGCGATGAAGTCGGCGCCGCACGCCCCGCAAGGTTCGGACGAGGTCAGGGGCGCGTGGTGCAGCGTCAGCGTCGGAGTGGGCATGGCCTCAGTGTACCCGGCCGGTTCCGCGCGGTCGAGCGGTTTCCGCCGCGTCGCTCACCCGTTGACGATTGCCATGCCGGCCTCCGGATACCGCAGGCCGGATGCGGCGCCCAGGGGCGCCAGCCGATCGAGCTCGGCGACCTCGTCGGGCGTGAAGTGGAGGCCGAGCGCGGCGACGTTCTCGGTGAGCCGCCCTCGGTGCTTGGCGCCGGGAATCGGCACGATGTCGGGGCCCTTGGCCAGCAGCCACGCGAGCGCCGTCTGCGCCGGCGCGCAGCCCCGGGCGGTGCTCCACCGCTCGATGCGCTCCACGAGGGCCAGGTTCTTCGTGAAGTTCCCGCCCTGGAACCTGGGGTTGTGGCGCCGCCAGTCATCGGCCGGCAGGTCCTCGACGCGCTTGAACCGGCCGGTGAGGAAGCCCCGGCCGAGGGGGCTGTAGGCGACGAAGCCGATGCCGAGCGCGCGGCAGGTCGGGAGAATCTCGGCTTCCGCGTCGCGCGTCCAGAGCGAGTACTCCGTCTGCAGGGCGGCAATCGGGTGGACGGCGTGCGCGCGGCGGATCGTGGCCGGCGCCGCTTCGGAGAGCCCGAGGTGGCGCACCTTCCCGGCGCGGACGAGCTCCGCCATCGCGCCCACGGTGTCCTCGATCGGCACGCGCGGATCCACGCGGTGCTGGTAGTAGAGGTCGATCGTCTCGACGCCGAGGCGCGCCAGGGACGCGTCGCACGCCTGCCGCACGTAGGCCGGGGTGCCGTCGATCCCGAGGAACTCGCCGTTCGCGCCGCGCACGTTGCCGAACTTTGTCGCGATCACGACCTGATCGCGGCGGCCGCGGACGGCGCGGCCGACGAGCGACTCGTTCGTGAACGGGCCGTACATGTCCGCCGTGTCGAGGAAGGTCACGCCCAGGTCGAGCGCGTGGTGGATCGTGGCGATCGCTTCGGCCTCGTCGCGGCCGGCGTAGAACTCCGACATGCCCATGCAGCCCAGGCCGAGGGCCGAGACGGCCGGGCCGGCGCTGCCAAGCGTTCGTCGCTGCATACGGTCAGTCTACCAAACGCGCGCCGGCGTTGAGGTATGCTAGAGACACATGACAGACGACCCGTCGGGCAAGACCGATGAGCAGTGGCGGCGCGAGCTCGATCCGGAGCGCTACCACGTGCTGCGCCAGCACGGCACCGAGCCGCCGGGATCGAGCGAGCTGAACCGCGAGAAGCGCGAGGGCACGTTCGTGTGCGCGGGCTGCGGGCAGCCGCTCTTCGCCGCGGAGACGAAGTTCGAGAGCGGCTCGGGCTGGCCGAGCTTCTGGGCGCCGCTCGACGGCGCCGTGGGCACCGAGGCCGACAGCAGCCTCTTCATGGAGCGCACCGAGGTGCACTGCGCGCGGTGCGGCGGCCACCTCGGACACGTGTTCCCGGACGGCCCCCAGCCCACCGGCCAGCGCTACTGCATGAACGGTCTCTCGCTGAAGTTCGATCCGAAGACCGGCACGCGCTGACTCCGTCCCGCGGCCGGTTGAGTGTTAAGCTGTGGGGATGGGCGAGTGCCCGGCCGTCCCACCCGCTCGGGGAACCATTCCGTGAAAGTCCTGCTCATCTCCGCCAACACCGAGCGGGTCAGCATGCTGACGCTGCCGCTCGGCTTGGGGCTCGTCTGCGCCGCGACGCGCGCGGCCGGACACGACGTCGGGTTTCTCGATCTCCTCGCCGAGAACGACCCGCTCGATGCCGTGGGCCGCGCGGTCCAGGCGTTCACGCCCGACGCCATCGGCATTTCGGTCCGCAACATCGACGATCAGTCCGAACAGAACCCCCGCTTCCTGCTGGACCCGGCGCGCGCCGTCGTCGAGGCCTGCCGCGCCCGCTCGTCGGCGCCCATCATCGTCGGCGGCGCCGGCTACAGCATCTTCCCGAAGCAGGCGCTCGAGTATCTCGGCGCCGACGTCGGCGTGGCGGGCGACGGCGAGGCGGCCTTTCCCGCCATCCTCGAACGGCTCGGACAGGGGCTGTCGCCGGCCGGGCTGCCGGGCGTCTACGTGCCCGGCGAGCCGCCGGCCGTGCCGCGGGCCGAGGTGGCGCACCTCGACGGCCTCCCGCTCTGGGACGCCGCGCTGGCGCTGCCCGAAGGCGAGGACGACTGGGTGCCGGTGCAGAGCCGGCGCGGCTGCCCGAACGACTGCTCGTACTGCTCGACGGCGCGCATCCAGGGGCGCACGATCCGGTGCCACTCCCCGCTGGAGGTGGTCGAGGCCGTCGGGCGGCTGTCGCGGCAGGGCGCGCGCCGCTTCTACTTCGTCGACAACTCGTTCAACCTGCCCGAGAGCCACGCGCTCGCGCTGTGCGCGGGCCTGGCCGCGCTGGAGCCGAAGGTCACGTGGCGGTGCATCATCTACCCCGAGCGCGTGAGCGCGCGCCTGGTCCGCGCGATGGCGGACGCCGGCTGCGTGGAGGTGAGCCTGGGGTTCGAGAGCGGCAGCCCGCGCGTCCTGCGCGAGCTGCACAAGCGCTTCACGCCGGACGACGTCCGCCGGACGTCGGACCTGCTGAAGGCCCACGGCATCCGGCGGCGCGGCTTCCTGCTGCTCGGCGGCCCGGGCGAGACGCGCGAAACGGTGGAGGAGAGCCTGGCGTTCGCCGACTCGCTCGGCCTCGACGACCTGCGCGTCACGGTCGGCATCCGCATCTACCCCGGGACGCCGCTGGCGCGGCGCGCCCTGGCCGAAGGCGTCATCGCGAGCGAGGACGACCTGCTGCACCCGGCCTTCTACCTGGCGCCCGGCCTCGAGCCGTGGATCCACGAGCGCGTGACGGCGGGGTGAGGGTAGACTGTCTGGCGACGTGCCCGTCTCACACGCCCGCCGCTGGCAGATCGCGATCCTCGCCCTCGTCGCCGCGCGGCTCGCGCTGGCGCCGTTCCTGCCGCTGCTCGACGACGAGTCGTACTACTGGACGTGGTCGCGTCACCCCGCGCTCAGCTACTTCGATCATCCCGCCGCGGTCGCGTTCCTGATTCGCGCCTCGACGTCCGTTCTCGGCCACCGGCTGCTCGCGGTGCACCTGCCGGCCATCCTGGGCCTGGCGGCGACGTCGTGGATCCTCGGGCGCCTCTTCACGCGCCTGTCGGGCGATCCGGTCACGGCCTGGAAGGCCGTCTTCCTGCTCAACCTCGCGCCCACCTTCGGCTTCGTGGGGACGTTCACGCTGCCCGACGCGCCGCTGCTCGTGTGCTGGACGGCGGGCGCGACGTTCGTCTACCTGGCGGTCCGCGACGAGCGGCCCGGCTTCTGGTATCTGGCGGGCCTCCTGGGCGCGCTGGGCCTGGTCTCGAAGTACACCGCGATCCTGCTGCCCGTTTCGGCGCTGCTGTACCTGGCGTCGTCGCCCGGACGTCGCCGCTGGCTGCGCCGGCCGGAGCCCTACGTGGCGGCCGCGATCATGGCGCTGGGGCTCGTCCCGATCCTGCTCTGGAACCAGCAGCACGCGTGGGCGTCGATCCAGTTCCACCTGGTGGACCGCCATCCGGCGGCGTGGCGGCCGGCCATGACGCTGGGCCGCTTCGTGGCGGGCCAGATGGAGATGACGCCGCCGCTCTTCGTCCTCGTCGTGTGGGCCTGGGCCGTGGCGTTCCGCCGCGCCCGGCAGGGCGACGACGCGTCGGCGTTCGTGTTCTGGATGTCGGTGCCCGCGTTCGTGTTCTTCCTGGCCCTGGGCACCTTCACGATGGGGTTCCCGTACCTGGACCGACGTCTCGTACGTGCTGGCGGTGCTGCCGGCGGCGCAGCTGCTCGACCGGGCGGCGCGGTGGGTGCGCGTCACGACCTGGGGCGTCGCGGCCGCCGTGTCGCTCGTGATGTTCATGCAGGTGGCCTGGCCGGTGATCCCGTTCAACGCCAAGGCCGACCCCGCCACCCTCATGCACGGCTGGGACGCCGTGGCGGAGCGGTTGACGGCGCTGCGGTCGAGCTGCGGCGACTGCTTCGTCTTCTCGCACCGCTACCAGGACAGCGCGTCGGTCTCCTTCTACCTCGATCCGGCCATTCCGCTCACGCGCCTCACCGGGCGGCACGATCGGTACAGCGTCTGGCGCGACGACGCGGCGCTCGGCGGGCGGAGCGCGATCTACTTCTGCGACGACCACCACTACCAGCCCCCGAACGCGGAGTTCCCCTTCGCGCGGTGCCAGGGCGCGGGGACGCTGCCGATCCGCTATGGCGGCCGGCTCCTGCGAACGGTCAGCTTCTGGCGATGCGACGGCTACCAGCCGCGGTGAGGCCTTGACCCGCCGCGGCGCGGGGTCTAGGATGCGGCGATCGTCGGCTTGCGTGTACGTTCCTTCCCCGCTGCGGGACCCGCGGCCGCCCGCCCGCGTATCGCGGCCCCGCACCGCGCGTGCCGGCGCCGTCGTTGCGCGCCAGGGAGCTGGCGCGGGCCGATGGCCTGCCCGCCCGAACGACAGAACACCGGAGGTCATCATGAGACGTCCCTGGACGCGAGTGCTGGCGCTCGCCGCGGCGGCCCTGGCCGTGGCCGTCGTGTCGGCGAGACCGGACAGCGCGGGGGACGTGGCCCGTGCGGTGGGGAACCGGCTGACCGATGCGCTGGACTTCAAGGACGACACCCCGCCGCCGAGCGAGCGGCGCATCGTGGTCGACGCCGCCGAGGCCATGAAGACCACGATGCTCGACGCCGTTACGGTGGACCCGAAGCAGGTGCGGGTCCAGCGGCGGCAGGGGCAGTACGCGCTGGTGGACCGGGGGACCCATATCGTCCTGGGCTTCGGCGACAACGAGCGCGTCGCGCGGCTGGTCTGGCTCGTGTTCCGGACCTACGGCATCCAGCGCCTCTGCTTCGTGGGCCGGCCGCACGCGTCGTTCACGTTCCTGCTGGCCGGCGGCGAGACGCGGCTCAGCCCGCCCGAGCTGTTCTACAAGATCACCATTCCAGGACGGGCGCCGACCGGCAGCTACCCGGAGATCGACTCCTCGTACAGGAACCACCGCACGATCCGGTTCGTGAACGACCGGCTCGAGCTGCGGAGGTACACGCAGGAGGCGCGGGACAAGTACCGCATCATGAGCGGGAATACCGTGCTCTACGCCTTCGACGACCGGTCGGAGGCGATCGCGTCGATGGTCTTCATCACGCTGTACGAGTTCAACCGCAAGCACACGGTGTACGCGGCGCCGGGCTCCAGCGAGGAGATGTTCGCGTATCTGACGCGGGAGGCGCCCAGGCTGCGCGTGCGGGAGTGACGGCGCGGCGGTCCGCGGCCGCCGGCGCAGGCCGCGAACGGCGGAGGCGAGGTCTTGGAGCAGCTAGCCCTCGTCCAGCACGATGGGCAGATCGAAGGTCAGGTGCACCTCGACCGGCGTGCCGCCGATCGTGTCCGTGCCCTCGATCGACCCGCTGATCCGGTCCTTCGTGCTCTTGTAGGACAGCGCGATGGGGTCGTTCTCGTCGAAGTAGTAGAACTTGTCCTGCCCGCCGATGCTCGGGTGCAGCCAGGTGCCGTTCTTGTAGGCGGGATCCTCGCTGATCCCGCAGCCGCATCCCGCGAAGCTCGGCGGTCTGGTCGGAGTCGAGGTCGAAGAAGGTCTCACCCTTGGGCAGCGCCTTGTTGAAGAACTCCAGATCGACGTAGCCCATCGCCGCGTCCTTGTGCGCGGCGGCGTACACGATCTGGAACGTCTCGCTCCCGAAGGCGATCGTGCCGATCGACTTCTGCTGGGCTCCGGCGGACGCGCCGACGGCGAACACGCTCAGGACGGCGAGAATCCTCCACCTCATCCCTCACCTCCATTCCCGGAGCTGCCTTGGGGAGCCTCGCGGGAACCTCGCGCCGATTATGCGGGCGGCCGGAGGATTGTCAAGCACGGCGCGCCCGGCGGCGGCGCCGGCGGTACGGGTGGAGCCGGGCGGCGCCGATTGCGCGGGGCGCCGCCCTCGAGCGCGGGAGCTAGGACGAGGCGTGGCCGCTGATCGCCACCAGCTCGAGCTCGAACGTCAGGTCGCGGCCGGCCAGCGGATGGTTCGCGTCGAGCTTCACCTGCTGGTCCGACACGTCCGCGACGCGCACCTCCGTGACCCGACCCTCCTTCTGGCGCAGCTGCAGCCGCTGCCCGACCTCGGGCTGGATCTCGGGAGGGAACTGGTCGCGTCCCACCGACACCACGAGATTCCGGCCGGTGGGGACCGTAGGCCTTCTCGGCCGGAATGGTGACGGTCTTCGTCTCGCCCGGCTGCATCTGGGTTACCGCTTCCTCGAACCCCGGAATCACGCGCTCCTCGCCGACCGTCAATTCCATCGGCCCGCGCTCCTTCGAGGTATCGAACACCTGGCCGTCGTCGAGCCGGCCGGTGTAATGGACCTTCACCGTATCGCCCGTGGTTGGATGTGGCATGGGAGACTCCTGAAGCCCACCCTATCGTGTTCGGGCGGGTCTCGCAAGGCGAGCGCGGATTCGTTCGGCCCGGATGTCAGGCCTGTCCGGCAGGCTCGACGGTCGCTTCCCTGACGAGGAGCGTGAGGCCCCTGGCCGCGACGACCTCGACCGTGGTGCCGGCGGGGATGTCCCGGCCGGGATCGAGGGGCTCGGCCTGCCAGAGCTCGCCTCGCACCCGAACCCAGCCGCGGGGCGACAGCGGCCGCGTGACGATGGCCCGCTGCCCGACGAGTTGCTGCTCGACCGGCATCCGGGTGTCGAGCGCGTACGACCTGCGGAGCCACGGATACAAGGCGAGATCCTTGACGACCCAGGCGAGCAGGAGCACGCCCGCAATCCAGGTGGAGAGGTAGCCCCACCGGTGGAGGCCCGCCAGCACGACGGCCGCGAGCGCCCACGATGGCGCCTGGAGCAGCACGTACCGGCGGAAGGTGGAGGCCCGGCGGGGTGTCACGCGCCGAGGAGCCGGAGGGGGCGCGCCCGTCACGTCAGCGACGCTCCGCGGATGTCCGGCCGAACAGGCCGGCGAGCAGGTCGCGCAGGTGGGGGAGCCACGTCCTGGGGCTGTGCCCCTCGGGCACCTCGACGTAGTCCACGGCGTGTCCGGCCCCTGCGAGCGCGCGCCGCAGCGCGCGCGCCGTCGGGACGTTGGCCTGGTCGTACCGGCCGGCGAGAATGGCGACGCGAAGTTGATGCGTGGTCCGCCCGGGAATCGCGTCGATGTCCGCGCGGCCAATCCGGCGCCCGGGAATCAGCAAGCCCAGCGGCGGTACGCGTCCGGACGGCGCCGAGCGCCGTGTCGAGCGCGTCCTTCGCGCCGAACGAGATGCCGATGACCGCGCGGCGGCCGGGGTCCCGGTGACGCCGTAGCGCGACGACAGCCACGCCGGCAGCTCGCCGGTGAGGAACGCGCGCGCCGGCGCACCCAGTCGCGAGGTGTCGCGCGACCGGAGATCGACGAGCACGGCCACGATCGGCGGGATCGCCCGCCGGTCGATCAGCCAGTCGAGGACGCGGAAGACGCTCCGGGCGCGGTCCGCGCTGAAGTCGTGGAACACCGCGACCGCGTAGTCGCCCGTGTCGCGATAGCCCGGCGGCGTGTACACGAAGAGCCGGCAGGATCCGCCGAGCGCGCGGCTCCGGACCGTGGCCGCCTCCAGCCGGCCCGCGGGCGACGCCGGCGGGCCCGTGAGCTCGGGCGGCGGCGCGTAGCCGGGCGTCACGACCTCGGACGCGCGCGGGTCGGAGACGTGGCGCGGGTTGTGCGGGTCGAGCCGGTAGTCGTGCACGTCGTAGGCGATCAGGTACTCGATGCGCGCGCGGGGCGCGACGGACGCCTGGAGCGAGTACCAGCCGCTGCGCCCGACGGCCGTCATCGTACCCACCGTGAAGTCGAACGTGCCGTCGGCGTGCTCGCCCCACCCCGTGACGTCCGACACGATGCGCGGCGCGCGGCCGGCCTCGGCCCGCGCGAGGAACGTCACCGTCACGTCGCCGCCCGCGGCCGGCTCGCCGACGAGCGGCGTGGTCTCGCGGCCGGCCTCGACCGCGGCCACGGTGGCTTCGAGGTCGCGGGGCGCGGCGGCCGGGCCGCGTCCGGGGCCGGGCGGGGACCACACGGAGACGTCCAACGCGACGACGATGGCGGCGAGAGCGCCCAGGACGAGGAGGCGGCGCGTGTCGCGGAGCATGGGCGAACCAGAGAGTTAGACACCGCCGGGCGGCCGTCGGGCCGGCACCGCGTGGGCGTCCGGAAGGTATAATGAACATCCCCTCCGCCCTGCACTCCGTGGGCTGAATCCGGGTACTCTCCCGGTCCGCTGGACCGGGTCCTTCTGAGGAGGCGGTTTCAGTGCGTACCACCCCGTTCCGCATCGCGCTCACCCTCGCATTCCTCTCGATCGCGTCCTTCGCCGCGGCCCAGACGCCCGCGGTCTACAGCGACATGCACTGGCGCTCGATCGGCCCGACGCGGGCCGGGCGCTGCCGCGCCATCGCCGGCGTCGCCAGCCAGCCGAACGTCTGCTACATCGGCTTCGACAACGGCGGGCTGTGGCGCTCGACCGACTACGGCTCCACGTGGGTGCCGCTCTTCGACGCGCAGCCCACCGGCTCGATTGGCGCGATTGCCGTCGCGCCGTCGAACCCCGACATCATCTACGTCGGCAGCGGCGCCGGCATCATCCGTCCCGACCTGTCCACGGGCGACGGCATGTACAAGTCCACCGACGCCGGCAGGACGTGGACGCACCTGGGCCTGCGCGACAGCCAGATGATCGCCGACATCGACGTCGATCCGGCGAACCCGGATCGCCTGTTCGTCGCGGTGCTCGGACACCCGTACGGCCCGAGCGAGGAGCGGGGCATCTTCCGCTCGACCGACGGCGGGAAGACGTTCCAGAAGGTGCTCTACAAGGACGAGTACACCTCGGGCAACGACGTGGTCATCGATCCGTCGAACCCGCAGATCGTCTACGCCGCGCTCTGGCAGCAGCAGGAGAGCTTCCGCGAGAGCGGCGAGTTCGGCGGGCCCGGCGGCGGCATCTACAAGTCGACCGACGGCGGCGCCACGTGGCGGCAGGTCACCGCGGGCCTGCCGGGCGTGATCGAGGCCAACCTCGGTCTGGCGCCGAGCAACCACAACTTGATCTACGCGATGATCGCCGGCGAGGCGGCCGGCCGGCGGCCGCCGCGGCCAGCACCACCGGCATCGTCGGCCTCTACAAGTCGACCGACGCCGGGGAGCACTGGACCGCCGGTGGACGTGCCCGAAGGACCGGTGGGCGCGGCCACGCCGCACGTGGACACGCGGCCGCTGGCGCGCATCGGCGGCGGCGACCTGCCCGACGGTCGCCGTCGACCCGAAGAACGAGAACGTCGTCTACAGCCCGACCGTCGTGCTGTGGCGCAGCGACGACGGCGGCGTGCACTGGACGGCGGTGCGCGGCGCGTACGGCGGCGACGACTACCAGAAGATGTGGATCAACCCGGACAACCCGGACATCCTGCTGGTGGTCTCGGACCAGGGCGCGGTGATCTCGGCCAACCACGGCGAGTCGTGGAGCAACTGGTACACGCAGCCGACCGCGGCCATGTACCACGTGACGACCGACAACGCCTTCCCGTACCGCGTGTGCGGCGGCCAGCAGGACTCCGGCTCGGCGTGCGTGAAGAGCCGCTCGAACGACGGCATGATCACCTTCCACGACTGGCACCCGGTGAACATCCAGGAGTACGGCATCGCGGCGCCGGACCCGAAGGACCCGGACATGGTCTACGGCAGCTCGCGCACCGACGTGACGCTGTACAACCGGAAGACCGGTCAGTCGACGAACGTCGGCCCGGACATGGGCCCGCGGGGCGGCCCGTTCAACCGCGACGTCCGCACGATGCCCATCCTGTGGTCGCCGGTCGACCCGAGCATCCTCTATTACACGTCGAACGTCGTCTGGGAGACGCGCGACCACGGCCGTACGTGGACGCGCATCAGCCCCGACCTGGCCCGCCAGACCTGGACGGCGCCGGCCAGCGCCGGCAAGTACGGCGCGGAGGTCGAGCCGGGTCCGCAGGGGACGATCACGGCGCTGTCGGCGTCGCCGCTCGAGATCGGGATCCTCTGGGCGGGGACCGACGACGGCAACATCCAGACGACGGCGGACGGCGGCAAGACGTGGACGAACGTGACGCCGCCCGCAGATCAAGCCCTGGACCCGCATCTTCAACATCGAGGCCGGGCACTTCGACCGCGGCACGGCGTACGCCGCGGCGAACACCATGCGCATCGACGACATGAACCCGCACTTCTGGCGGACACACGACGGCGGGAAGACGTGGACCGAGATCGACAACGGTCTGACGCCGGGCGCGGTCGCCAACTCGATTCGTGAAGACCCGCGGGTGAAGGGGCTGCTCTACGCCGCCACCGAGACGCAGGTCTGGGTGTCGTTCGACGACGGCGACCACTGGCACTCGCTGCGGCTGGACATGCCGGCCGTGTCGGTGCGCGACATCCAGCTCAAAGACGACGACTCGTGCCTGTGCTCGGACCTCATCGCCGGCACGCACGGCCGCGGCTTCTGGATCCTCGACAACGTGACGCCGCTCCGCCAGGCGGCCAAGGCCGCGGCGGCGTCCGAGGCGTACCTGTTCGAGCCGGCGACGGCCGTCCGGGTCCGCTACGGCATGAACGACCCGACCGAGTGGCCGCCCGAGCTGCCGCACGGCGAGAACCCGCCGATGGGCGGCGTCATCGACTACTACCTCGCGGCCAACGCGCGCGGGCCCGTGCGGCTCGACGTCCTCGACGCGAACGGAAAGGTGGTTCGCGCCTACTCGAGCGACGACCCGGTGCTGAAGCCGGATCCCGCGCTCGACCCGGCGGGCTACGACAAGGTCTGCCAGCAGGACCCCACCGCGCCCGACTGCCGCGTGCCGCTCTACTGGCCGGCGCCGCAGATGGTCGTCGAGACCACGAAGGGGATGCACCGGTTCAGCTGGGATCTGCGCTACCAGCCGATCGGGCCCGAGCCGCGGGCGGCGGGCGGCGCGACCGGGGCGGTGCCCGAACACACCTTCCCGCCGGCGACGACGCCGTGGGCGCCGCCCGGGCGCTACACCGTGCGTCTGACCGTGAACGGCCAGACCTACACGCAGCCGCTGACGCTGAAGCTCGACCCGCGGGTGCAGACGCCGGTCGCGGACCTGGCGCACGTCGCCGATTTGTCGCGCGAGATGTACGACGGCGCGGTCGCCGCGCACGCGGCCTACGAGCGGGCGCGCGGCGCTCGTGACGGCGCTCGACGCGGCGGGAGGCCAGGACGCGGCGGCCTTCAAGGCCGAGGTCGAGAAGCTGGCGCCGGCGCCGCGCCCGCGGTCGTTCGCCTTCTTCCGGCGCGGCGCGCCGTCGGGGCCGCCGACGCTCAACGGCGCGGGCGACGCGATGATGGCCGCGGCCATGGCCATGCAGGAAGCGGAAGTCGCGCCGACGGCGCGCCAGGTCGCCGCGTGCGTCGCGGCAGGGGCGCAGTCGAAGGACGTGATGGGCAAGTGGGAGCAGCTGTCGACGACGGGGCTGTCGCAGCTGAACGCGAAGCGCGCGGCCGCCGGGCTGGCGCCCATCCGGATAGACTGAAGCCGGGCTGAAGCCCGGCACGACGTACGGCACGTAGTGCTGGCCTTCCGCCTTCGCCAGGGCGACGGCGGACTCGCCGGAGCTCGAAGAGCGGAGGCGGTTAGGCCAGCCCGACGGGGGAGGTTGTGTCATGCCCTCACCACGGGCCACGCAGAGAATCGTCGAGGAGCAGGTTCGCCGGTGGCAGCTCTCCGAGTCCGGCCGCGGCCGGGCGGGGAAGGCCCCGGCGCATCGGCCGCTCATCACGCTGTCGCGCGAGTTCGGCGCGCGCGGCGCCGCCACGGGCAAGATCGTGGCGGACCGCACCGGTTTCACCTTCTGGGATCAGGAGATCGTCCACGCCGTCGTCGAGCACACGGGCGCGCAGGCCGCGCTGCTGGCCTCGCTCGACGAGCGGACCCGGAACGCGATCGAGGACGTCATCAGCGAGAACCTGGGCGGCGCCGTCGGCACCGCCGCGCAGTACGTGCGCCAGGTCACGCGCGTCGTGCGGGCGATCGATCGCCACGGCGGGGCGGTGGTGATCGGCCGCGGGGCGTATTTCATCCTCGCGCCCGAGGCGGCGCTCCACGTCCGGGTGATCTGCCCGGAGACGGTGCGGGTCGAGCGATACGCCGCGCGGCAGAAGGTCGACAAGCGGGAGGCGCGGCGGAAGATCCGGCAGGTGGAGCGGGAACGCCGGGCCTTCAACAAGCGCCACTACGGCAAGGAGGTCGACGACCCGCACCACTTCGACGTCGTGATCAACACCGGCTGGACGCCGCCCGAGAAGGCCGCGGACGTGATCATCGCCGCGTACGAGGCCAAGTTCGGCCGCCTCCCGGATCGGCGGTAAGCGAAAGGATCGCCATGGCCCGTCCGTCGCTCGCCGTGCTGACGTTCGTGCTCGCCGCCCGGCTCGTCTTCGCGCAGGGGGCGCCGGCCGGACATCCCTACACCCCGGACGACTGGGCCTCCACGCCGGGCGCCGCGGCCGTCGCCGTCGCGCCCGCCGGCGACGCCGTCCTGTACGTCGTCACGGTCGGCGGGCAGAAGGGGCCGTCGACCCGGCACTGGCACATCGTGAGGCCGGACGGCGGCGGCGATCGCGCGCTCGATCTGCCGGCGGGCTTCTCGCCGGCCGGCTTCACGAGGGACGGCGCGTCGCTCTACGGCTCGTTCGAGGTGAATCACACGCGCCAGCTCGCCGTCTTCCGGCTCGAGGGGCTCACTCCACAGCAGACGCCGTCGGTGACGGTGATGCTGCCGTCGGGGATCGAGGGGGCGCGGCTGTCGCCCGACGGCGCCCGGTTCCTGATCGTCGCGTCGCCGCGGCCGCCCAATCCGCTGCGCGAGGTGCGCACCGTCATCGAGCCCGGGGAATCCTCGTTGTACGTCGTGAACGCGGACGGCACCGGCGGCGCGTGGTGGTGCCCGTCGCTGACCGAGGTGCGCGCGACGGCGTGGGCGGCCGACGGCGCGTCGATCGCCGTCGTCTCGTCGACGCCCAAGATCGGCCATCACGACGTGCGGTCGTTCGTCGACGTCTGCCGCGCGGACGGGGCGCGCCGCGTCACCGAGGTGGCCAACTCGGTGAGCGGGATCGCCTGGGCGGACGGCGGCCGCACGCTCGCGTTCCTGAGCACCACCACGTCGGTGATCACGCCGGACCACGTGTGGACGGTGCCCGCCGCGGGCGGCCCGGCCGCGGACCGCACGCCGTCGCTCGACGGCTCGGCGATGTCGCTGCGGGGCGGGCCGGGCGGCCGGGTGTGGGTGACGGTCGATCGCGGCGTGCAGAACGAGATCGACGAGTTCGCCGACGGGCGGCTGACGCCGGCGTTCAAGTGGGCCGACGGCGCCGTGCTCGGCGCGCCCGTGGCGTCCGACGTGGCGGCGGCGGCGCCGCGCGTTGCGGTGACCGTCGGGGATCCGACGCACGCGCCGAACGTCGCCGTCGTCGAGGGGAGCGCGCTCAGGAAGATCACGCACGAGGGCGACGGAGAGCTGGCAAACGTCGCGCTCGGCCCGGTGCGCGCCGTGAGGTGGACGAGCAAGGAGGGCATCGCGCTCGAGGGCATCGCGACCTTCCCGGCCGGCTACGAGGCGGGGCGCCGGTATCCCTTCCTCGTCCTGCCGCACGGCGGGCCCGAGGGGAACGACCTGCTGATCCTCGACGCGTTCTCACGCATCATTGCCGGCCTGGGCTACGTCGTGCTGCAGCCGGAGTATCGCGGGTCGACCGGCTACGGCGCCGACTTCCTGCAGGCGATCTACCAGCACTTCGGCGACCGCGCCTACCGCGACGTGGACAGCGCCACCGACTACGCGATCGCCGAGGGGTGGGCCGATCCCGATCGGCTCGCCATCTTCGGCTGGAGCGCCGGCGGCTTCATGACGTCGTGGACCGTCACGCAGACCTCGCGCTACAAGGCCGCGATCGAGGGCGCCGGCATCACCGACTGGGCGAGCTTCATGTGGACGAGCGACGTCCAGCAGATCGATTACGACCAGCGCTGGCCCGAGGCCGACCCGGAGGCGTTCCTGAAGTTCTCGGCCGTGATGCAGGCGGGGAAGGTCACGACGCCGCTGCTCGTCCTCCACGGCGCGGCCGACGTGCGCGTGCCCACCTACCAGGGCCGCGAGTTCTTCGAGGCGGTGCTCGCGCACGGCAGGACCGCGCGCATGGTCACCTATCCCGGCTCGGGCCACTTCCCGTCGCGCTGGGACCAGCGGCGGGACGTGTTCCGAGGAAATCACGGACTGGCTGGCCCGCTACAACCCCTGATTCGGGCCGGCGCTACCGCGACACCATCGCCTTCACGATCTCGTACATCATCTCGGTGCCCGTCCGCACGTTCTCGATCGAGATCCGCTCGTTGTTGCCGTGCACGCCCGACTCGTCCGCCTGCGGGACGAGGAACGGCGCGTAGCCGTACGAGGCGATACCGCGATCGCGGAAGAAGTGGCTGTCGGTGAAGCCGGTCGAGACCGACGGCACGATCGCCGCGTCGGGGTAGTGGGCCTTCGTGACGGCCACGATCGCGCGGTAGAGCGCGTTGTCGGTGGACGACACGGCGGGCGTGAAGCCGAGCAGTTGCTCGATCTGGAGCCCCGGCTCGTTGAGCGCGTCCGACAGCTCGCGCTTGAACGCCGGCACGTCCTGGTCGGGCAGCAGCCGGCAGTCGAGTTCCGCGCTCGCCTCGGGCGGGATCACGTTCACCTTCGGGCTGCCAGACAGCATCGTGATCGAGCACGTGTTGCGCGTGAGGCCCGCCAGGCCCGGATACTCCGTCTGCAGCCGCAGCAGCGCGTCGCGGTCCTTGACGGTCTTCGCCATGTCGAGGAACGCGTCCTTCCACTGCGGCGGCGCGGTCGCCGCGAGGCCCTTGAAGTAGGTGTCCACCGCCGGGATGATCCGCGGCGCGAACTCGTAGGTCTGCAGCCGGTAGAGCGCGCGGACCAGCCGGTTGACAGACGACGCCACCGGCGGCTCCGAGCCGTGGCGCGGCGTGCCCGTGGACGTCAGCTTGAACCAGTAGGGCACCTTCTGCGTGACCTCGATCCCGAACGACTGCCGTCCCGCGTCCACGCTCCCGCCGCCGCCCTCGTTCAGGACGAAGCCGACGCCCGCGAACGCCTCGGGGTGATGCTCGACGACCCAGCCCGCGCCGTACGCGGCGCCAGCTTCCTCGTCGGCCGTCGCCATGAACACCACGTCGCGATCGAGCGGCACCTTCGAGCGGTGCAACGCGAGGAACGCCTCGAGCTCGACGATCCCGAGCGACTTCGTGTCGAGCGTGCCGCGTCCCCAGATGTCGCCGTCCTTCACCGTGGCGGCGAACGGATCGACGCTCCAGAACCGCGGGTCGGCGGGGACGACGTCCATGTGGCTCAGGAGGAGCAGGGCGGGCTGCGGGCCGCCCTTCAGGCGCGCCCAGATGTTGCCGCGCCCGGGCGCCGACTCGGCCGTCTGGAAGGGGATCCCTTCCTTCGTGAAGATGTCGGCGAAGAACTTCATCGTCCGGACTTCGTTGCCGGGCGGGTTGGTCGTGTCGAGGCGGATGTACAGCTCGAGGGTGGCGACGGCCTCGTCCTGGAGCGCGCCCATGTCGACGGGCTGCTGCGCCCGCGCCAGCGCGGGCGCGACGAGACCGATGGCGAGGAGCGAGAGGACGAACCGGCGAATGGCGCCGGAGAAGCGGCGGACGTTGTTGGGCATCCGTAGATGTTGCCGTGAACGCGGCCGAAGCGCAAGCACCAGCGAGCAGGCGCGCTGGCGCGCCGCCTATTCCGCGGCCCTGGACGCCGCCACCCGCTCGGCAACGATCTTCTGCAGGTTCGTCGTGTCGAACGGTTTTTCGATCCGCAGGTTGCTCACCGTGTCGAGATACTCTCGCGCGTTCGCCGTGAAGGTGCCGCCCGTCACGAACACGAGCTTGCGGGCCAGAACCGGCTGGTGTTCGAGCAACCAGGTGTGGACGTCCATGCCCGAGACGTTCGGCATCATCATGTCGCAGAGGATGACGTCGAACCTCTGGTCCCCCGAGAGGATCTCCTGTCCTTGTTCCCCCGACTCGGCTTCGACGACCTCGTGCCGACGGAGGATGCGCTTCAGCACGCCCCGGATGGCGGGCTCATCGTCGATGACGAGCACCCGGCCCCCGCCGCCCGTCACCGCCGGCTCGTTCGAGATGACGGTTTCAACATCCGACGATCCCGCGCTCGGAGCCAGCGGAAGGCGGATGAGGAACCGAGTGCCCTTGCCGACCTGGCTCGTGGCGCTGATCGTTCCCCCGTAACCCGTCACGATGTTCTTCGCGATGCTCAGGCCCAGCCCGGTGCCGAGCCCCACGGGTTTGGTGGTGAAGAACGGATCGAAGATGTGCTCGAGCGTTCCTCGAGGAATACCACGGCCTGTATCCTGGACCTCGGCAAGGATCTCGTTGCCCTCCTGCCGCGTCGTGACCCGGATCTGGTTGTGGTCGGCATCGCCCTCCGGAATTGCGTGCGCCGCGTTGATCAGCAGGTTCAGGAAGACCTGCGCCAGCCTCCCTTCGCCCGCCAGGACCGGTGAGTCAGTGTTGTAGTCCTTGACGATGTGCGCCCGGTGCCTGATCTCGTTGAACGCGATGTTGACCGCGGACTCGATGGGGTAGCGCAGATCGACAGGCGAGACCTTGTCCTGGTCGACCCGCGAGAAGGTGCTGAGGCCCCGCGCGATGTCCTTTATCCGGTGCGAGCCTTCCAGCGCGTCCTTGAACCGGTCCTGCATCTCCGAGAAGACCGTGGGGTCCAGCACCGCGGAGTCCGAACCCAGGAGATCGATGAGCCGGGCTTGGCCAAGGTGGCCGGTCAGGACGCCGCGGGCCGTTGCGATCTGCTCCACGTAGCGGGGGATGTCCTCCGACAGACTCTCCAGGTTGTACAGGACGTATGAGAGGGGATTGTTGATCTCGTGAGCGACCCCGGCGGCCAGCGTGCCCATGCTGGCGAGGCGATCCGATTGCGCCAGGCTCGCCTGCAGCCTCCGCGTTTCCGTCACATCGCGGAAAGTCGCCACATACACCCGGCGGCCATCGTGCACCATGCTCGTGGCGGCAATATCAGCATGGAAGGTCGTGCCGTCCCTGCGCTTCACCACGACGGCCTCTCCGAAGGTCCTTCTTCCCTCGGCCTGGTCGGCGAAGGCCAGCTCGATCGCGGGCATGACTTCCGGGGGATGGATGTCGGCGACGCTGAGTTCCGTCAGTTCCTCCGGTGTATAACCGATGAGATTGCAGAGGGCCTTGTTTCCCAGAATGAGCTTCCGGGTCGCTGCATCGACCAGCAGGATGCCGTCGGTCGTGCTGTGGAAGACGAGGCGGAAGCGCTCCTCGCTGGCCAGAAGGCTCTGCCGGGCTTGTTCTCGTTCGGAGACGTCCTGTGCCGTGCCGAACAGCTTGACGACTTTGCCGTGACCGTCCTTCGTGGCGGTTCCGACTGCGTGCATCCACCCCGGCTGGTGGTCGGGCCTGAGGATCCGGAAGACCGAGATCGAAGGGCTCTCCCTTCTCGAAGCCTGCGCGCACGGCCCGATCGAGGAGCGGCCACTCCTCCGGATGAATGAGGGTGTCGAGCTTGGTGAACGAAGGCTCTGCCGCCCCAGGCTCGAGTCCGAAGATCCGGAAGATCTCGTCGGACCAGACTGGCGTGCCGTCGTAGGCATCCAGCTCCCAGTGCCCGATGCGCGCGACCCGCTGGGCCAGCTTGAGCTGCGCTTCACTCGTTCGCAGCGCCTCTTCCGCGCGCTTGCGGCTGGTGAGATCGCGGCAGCTCGCGAAGACGTCACCGCTCGGCAGGAGCACGGCATTGAGGTCCACCGGGACGACCGTGCCATTCTTGCGAACCAGCTCGAGCTCGACGAAGAGCCTGCCTGTGAGGAGGAGCTCCTGGAAGGTCTGCAGGTAATCTTCGATTCTCTCTTTCACGGCGATGTCAACGATGCTCATCTTCAACAGCTCATCGATTGAGTAACCGAGGAGCTCGGAGGCCGCCTGATTCACGTAGGTGTAGTGGCCCAGACGATCCGCGAGGAAGATGGCGTCGGGAGACGATTCGGTGATGACCGTGAATCTTCGCCTCGCTCTCCGCCTTGAGGCGTTTCGCTTCGATCGTGTGGAGCGCGAAGGCGACGTCCGCCGCGACCTCGGCCAGGAGGGACCTCTCCTCCTCGCCTGGGAGCAGCCCGTCGGGCATCGACACGCCGAGCTGGCCCAGCACCGTCCCCTGGTGCCGCAGTGCGGTCACCAGAGTGGTCGTGTCCCCGTAGGCGTTCGACAGAGGGCAGTCCTCGCATGCCACCTTCGGGTTGCGAATGGTGATCACGTCTTCGGACGCGACACACATGTCCCAGCAGGGCGGCCACTGGCCTTTCCGCAAGGCAGCGGCGAACGGCGCGAACCCGTCGCCCCATCCTGCCTGGGCGAGACCTGCCGGCGGCCCCTGGCCGTCGCCCGTCGCGATCCGCGCGCCGATGTAGCCGCGGGTCTCGACCAGCAGCTCGCAGGTCCGCTGGATCAGGCGAGCCGGATCACTTCTCGTGCACGATGAGCTGGTTGACGTTGCGAATGGCGAGGAGCGCCGAGTTGAGATGCTCGATCCGGGCCTGCGCGTGAATGCGGTCCGAGACGTCCCGGAGGGATGCGAGCACGGCCGGTGCGCCCGCCCAGGCGATCGGGGCCGCTCGCAGCTCGACGGTGACGAGCGAGCCGTCCTTGCGCACCACGGTCAGTTCGGCCGATTCCCCCGCAACGATCGGCTGCCCCAGGTGCGAATCGAGCAGCTCGGCCGCGGACCTTCCGAGGAGACGCTCCGCGGCAGGATTCACGAAACGCACCACGCCGTCGGCGTCGACGACGAGGATGCCGTCGGCGACATGCGTGACGATCGTCCGGAACTGCCGTCCGGCTTCGTCCAGTGGCTGTGTCCCAGGATCGCGTCGGTCGGTCATGGTGTCGCGTCCCTCAGGCGCCCTCGGCTCACGTCTTTGCTCTGACGTCCAGGCCAACGAGGACCCGTTCCGTCGCCGAGAGGTCGCCGATGATCTTGCGCACCGGCGGCGGGAGCTGACGCACCAGCGTCGGGACGGCGATGATCTGGTCCCCCTCCGCGAGTTGCGGGTTCTGCAGGAGATCGACGACTTCGATCGAGTAGCGGCCCGCCAGGTGCTCCTCGCAGATCTTCTCGATGCTGGGAGATCCCGTGCTCGAGACGGACGAACAGCCCGTCCAGCGAGAACGCGCCGGCCTCCACGATCTCGTTTCGCGAGAGCTTCACGTGGGAGATGAGCAGCTTCTTCTGCGCGACGAGCGCGTTCAGATCGAAGCCGAACGACCTGAAGTTCTGGTGCAGGTCGCTGGGGCTCTCCTCGAAGGACACGAAGAGGCCAGGCTCGCCGAACTCCAGCGCGCCGCGCACCAGGAACTCCATGGCCAGGATGGTCTTGCCGCAGCCAGGCCCGCCACAGACGAGCGTGGGCCGGCCTGCCGGAAAGCCCCCGTGCGTGATCTCGTCGAGGCCGGTCATGCCCGTGCGGGCTTTGGCCACCATGCCGGTGCGGTCGCCAGGATGTTCGTGCGTCTCGCTCATGGGGTCCTCCCGTCGGCGCTCCGCGCGGCCGTCCTGGCGCCGGAAGACGGTCTCTGGCCGATGATCGTTCGCACGGTCCGCTCGAGCAGTTCGCGCTCCAGCGGTTTCGGCAGAAGCATCAGTGGCGGGAGATGGGCGGCCTGCCTCATCAGCTCGCTGTCCGGGTAGCCGGTCACGATGACGACCGGCAGGTGCGGATGGGTGACGCGCAGGCGTGCGAGAAACTGCGGTCCGTTCATGTCGGGCATCTGGAGATCCAGCAGGATCAGATCGGGGGCTTCGTGGGCGACCAAGTCCAAGCCGTCTGCGGCGCGGGTCGTATGACGAGCGCGGCCTCCAAACACCTCGACCATGCGGCTCAGCTGGCGGCAGACCTGCTCGTCGTCATCGATCACGAGAACCGAGAAATCAGGGGTTCCAGTGCCGACGCGGTTCTGCTCGTCAGCCCAACGTATCAACGCCTCTTTCCTGAACTTCCAGTCCCGGCCCACCTTGCACGAGGGGATCTTCCTCTGCCTCGCCATCTTGCGGAGCGTCTGCACGTGCACCCCGAGTTGCGCGGCAGCCTCGAAGACGCTCAGGAACTCGCGCTCAGTTGGCATTCCCGCATGCTCCAGGTCGAGAGGCGTACGAGGCGCTGTGGGTTTCAGGCCGCGCGGGGAGCCCCCGCCACGACGAGATTCCGAGACGCTTTTCCAGCCGCACAAGCTCTACCCTATATGAGCGTTAATGAGTGTTGATGAGCGTTGTAGAGCACTCTTGACCTTAATAGGGGTGTGTGCCATTGTCAATTCGTTTCTCGTCCGAGCACGTCGCGGTTCTGGCGTCGGCGGGACTGCTGGCCATGGGGCGACTCGTACTTGCCGGTGTCGTCGCGCTGATTCCATCTCTGGCCTGCGCACAAGCGCCTGATTCCACGCCCGTCCGTCCAGCTCAACCGCGGGGCGCAGTCGCGGTTGACGCCGCCCTGGCCACGCCGACGGGGCACGAGGTGAGCCTCCTCACGGGCCGCTACACCTACGTCGAGCCCGGCCCGCTGCGCATCTCGATCCACGGTCTCAAGGTCGGCGGCGAGTACGCGGGCACGCTGTCGCTGGGCGCGCGCCGGCGGTGGTTCGTCCAGGCCGGCGTGCGGGGCGTCGGCGGCGCCACCGGGTACGACGGCTTCTGCCGGCCCTGGCTGATCAGGCCGAACAGCGCCTCGCCGAACGGCTACGAGCTGGGCCTCGGCGACGCGTCGCCGTGCAGCGAGAGCGGCGACAAGGATTGGTACGTGGAAGCCCGCGCCCTGGTCGGCAGGGACTTCATCGGCCGCGCGTGGGGGTGGTCGCCGCACGGCGGCCTGGGCGTCCGTCACCTGTCGAACGGCATCGCGGGCGCGGCCGGCTACCGCACGGACGACTATCTCTATGCGCCGTTCGGCGTGACGGCGCGCACGAGGCTGGCCTCGCACGGCGTGCTCGGCTTGAACCTCGAATACGATCGCCTGATCCACGGCTGGCAGAAGACCCGCGGCTCGAAGCTCGGCGGCGGCTCCGTTCCCGCGACGGCGACCGCGCCGGCCTTCACCATCGACGGGCTGAGCGACGTCTCGTTCTCCCAGCATCGGGGATGGGCGCTGCGCGCGAGCGCGAACTACCAGGTGACCCGGTCCTGGTCGGTCGAGCCGTACTACGTCTACTGGAGCGTCGGCGCGTCGCCGGTGAACTACGAAACCGCGACCTTCACCGTCAACGGCGTGACCGCCCGCGAGCAGCTCGGCTTCTACGAGCCCGACAACACCACCCGCGAGCTCGGCGTGAAGGTGGGCTTCCGGTTCGGCGGCTAGCCGAAGGTGAGGATTGTGGGCACGAGGGGTTGGAACGAGGGCTCATGGCTCGCGCATCGACAGGGGAGCCTGAACGGGAGGGAACGGTGTCGTCACATGGAGTTCGTCGAGGTTCGAGGGAGTTGCTGCTGTTGGCTCTCGCGCTTGCGGTGCCTGGTGCCTGCAGGGGCGCAAGACAGGTCGAACCCCCTGAGGCAGGAAACGCGGTCGTCGACAAGCGCCTTCAAGCGCTAGAGGACCGGTTGCAGAAGCAACAGGAGGATCTCACGACCCTGCAGAATCAGAATCTCGCAGGTCGCGTCCCCTCAGACGGAGAGCGCGGCCGTCGACAAGCGGCTTCGAGCGCTCGAGGGCGGCTTGCAGAAACAACAGAAGGCTCTCACGATCCTCCAGAGCCAGATCCCGCGGGTCGAACCCCCGAAGACAGAGAGCGCGGCCGTCGACAAGCGACTTCAAGAGCTTGCGGGCCGGTTGCAGAAGCAGCAGAAGGACCTCGCGGCCCTTCAGAATCGGGTCTCGTCAGACGAGCTCACACGCAATCTGGAGTCCGAGGCTGAACTGAAGCCAGATGACGAAGGATACAAGGTCGTATCAACCGACCTGGGCAAGCTCACCGTCAGGATTCAGAAGGTCCAACCGTACGCGAACGGGAGCCGCGTCACGCTGGAAGTGGGAAATCTAACCAGCGCAGACATCCGTGGGCTGAAGGCGACCGTGCAGTTTGGAAGCCTCGACGCCCAGGGCCGGCCGGACGCCGCCACCGCGCGGTCGCGCGCCGTCACGTTCGACGGCACGATGAAAGCCGGGAGCTGGACGAATCTGTCTGTGGTGCTCGAAGGGGCGCCACCCGACAAGCTCGGGTTCCTCCTCCTCGGCAACATCCGCCACACCGGCATCCAACTACGGAAATGAGGAGAGGCGCCTTCGGTCTGCGGCGTCAGGTGGGCTTCCGCTCTCGAGGCGCGCATCACGATGGCTTCTCGAGCAGTCGCCGGATGGTGGCCAGCAGGGACTCCGCGGTGCAGGGCTTCGCGAGGACGGCGTCACATCCGGCGGAGACCGCTCTGTCTTCCTGTAAGGTCGCGTCGCCGGTCACGACGACAATCGTTGCCGTTCGAAGCGTGGGGTCGGCGCGGAGGAGCCGGCAGAGCATCACGCCGTCGAGCTCCGGCATCTGAACGTCGGTGACGACTATCTGAGGGAAGACACTGAGCGCCAGGGCCAGCGCGGCCACGCCTGAGCTGGCTTCGAACACGTTCATGCCCGTGCAGCGAAGCGCTCTGGCGAAGACTCCACGCACGGTGGGTTCATCATCGACAACCAGAGCCTTTAGAGCTTGCATGCTGTGGCCCCTCTCACACAGATCCCCTCTGGCGGACGGCCTCCATCTTGGCGAGCGCAATCACCGGCATGCCGGACGTGGAGATGTGAGCCTTGAGGCGGTCCGTGGTCTCGCCAACAAGGTCGAAGTCCCTTGTCTCCCCGACCCTAAACTGACTGCCGACGGATGTCTGTTCAATCTTGAACAACCCTCGCGAGGCGCCGCCTCGCGGCGCATGACTTCGCGCTAGGGCGCGCTTGGCCGTGCGCCGGGCCCGGCGGTATACTCCCTCCCGGCATCCACCGCTCAGTCCGCGACCGTCTTCACGGGAGCTGGCCCATGGTCCGTCTTCTCGGGCTGGCCTTGCCCGTGGCCGCCTCGTTCACGCCAGTGGCCGCAGGAGGTGGAATGCCGACAGCCGCCGGCATCCGCCTCGGCCCGCACGAGGTGGCGAACTCGCTCGGGGCAGGCGGCCCTCCGGTGGCCGCAAGGAGGTGTCCTTGGGAGCCTCTCTGAATCAGGCCGGTCTCGAAGCGCCCCCAACAAGCCACATCGCGATCGTGCTGATCCACGGGATCGGTGTCGTCGGTTCAGGCGACGTGATCGGTTCAGCGATCAAGGGGATCGGTGCGGCCTTTCCTGATGTCCCCGTATTGTCAACCGACTTCCGCGTCGCCGATCGGCCGGCGCGGCGACTGCAGTTTCGCGAGACGTGGATGGATGTCGTCGAATTTCACTGGGCCGCTATCGCTGGAAAGATCCGTCTCCGTCGGCCACTGCGGGCGATCAATCAGATCACCGCGCTCGTCAGGGAGTTTCCGTCGATGGCCGTCGGCGTCAGCAGCCCAAGGACGCTCAGAATGTTCGCGACAGCGATAGGCCATACGTTGGCAGCGCTCTGGATACTCTGGGCCATCGCCTTGGTGGGATCGGCGCTCGAGGTCTCGGTCCGAACAGGACCGTGGCTCTCGGTGCAAGGCAACACGATCGCCGTCGTCCCCGTGACGTCCGAACTGTTCAGGCCGGCGAGCGACTGGCTGCTCAATCACAACTACTACTGGTCGTTTGCGGCACGCTGGGTCGTCTTCGTCATAGCGTATCTCGCGGCCAGTTTCGCAGTGGTGGGGACCCTGTTGTTTGTGGTCTCGTGGCCGATGCGGCAATTGCGGCCACTGAACGCGTTGATGCGCACGAGCGCCGCCAGCGCGTTCGTCGCCTTTCTGTTCTGCGGCGTGCTGAGCCTTCTCCATCTCCTTGTGATTCAGTATTTGGGGGAGATTGTTGGTGGATTTGACGCGGCGCTGATCCTGATCGGTGTCACGTACCTCGCGATCCTCATCGCCGCATTTCAGATCGCACTCTGGCCTGCCAACCTGCTTCGAGATGTCGTCCACTATCTCGGGACAAATGCCTCGGGCGTTCCTCTGGCGGATCATGCAGAGATCCACAGGCAGCTACGAGACCTCATCGGTGAACTTCGTCAATCGCCGGCGTTGGACCGCATCGTCCTCGTCTGCCATAGCCCGGGCACAGTGATCGTTGCGGACTTCCTGCTTGCCGGCAATCTAGCGCGCCCAGAAAGTCGCACAATCCCAGTGGATCTCGTTACCGCCGGCTCTCCGATACGACGGTTGATCAATCTGCTGCTGCCCGATCGCCTGCCGCGTCCGCTCGAGATTCGCCGCCGTCTTCGCACCGGTGCGCTGCCGGTCGCGAGGTGGTTCAACGCGTATCGTCTGTGCGATTACGTGGGCAAACGGCTCGTGCCTCTGAGCGTGAATAGTGAGGCGGACCAAGGTATTCGCGAATGCCCGTTGCGTCCTCGCTGGCGGTGGCCGCTCGGGCACGCCAACTACTGGCAGGACCCGCGGTTCGTGGAGTTCGTCGCGTTCGACGTGTTGGCGCCGGTTGTCAACTGATGCCATTCTCACGCCAGTGGCTCTGCTTCTCCAGGCTGGGCCGGGTGGCTGCGCCACGCCCCGTTTACGCTGGCAGCACGGTGGAGCGGATATGATACGTGCGGAATCATGACCGCCCCGCTGATCGGCGGCGGTCCGCTCGAGCGTCGCCTGGCGCGGGCGGACGTTCCTCGACAGGCGCTCATCTCCGAGGTCTCCTAAGATGCTGCGATCGTTCGTCGCGCTCGCCCTGGCACTGGCCGGTGTCTTCATCCCGGCCCAGGCGAACAGCCCCGTGTCCCCGTCGCTCTTCGGCGGCCTCTCCTGGCGTCAAGTCGGCCCGTTTCGCGGAGGACGTCTCGCGGCTGTCACCGGCGTCGCGTCCTCGCCGGAGACGTACTACATCGGCGCCGCGCTGGGGGGTGTCTGGAAGACCACCGACGGCGGCAACCGCTGGACCCCGATCTTCGACCACGCGGGCCCTCTCGGGTCGATCGGCGCCGTCGCCGTGTCGGCCTCGAACCCGGAGGTCATCTACGTCGGCACCGGCGAATCGGCCCCGCGCGAGGACGCGTCGTTCGGCGATGGGGTCTGGAAGTCGAGTGACGCCGGCAGCACCTGGACGCACGTCGGGCTCGAAGACAGCCGGCACATCGCGCGCATCGTGATCGACCCGCACAACCCCGATCTCGTCCTGGTCGCGGCCCAGGGGCATGTCTACGGTCCGAACGAACAGCGCGGTGTGTTCCGTTCGACCGACGGCGGCGGCACCTGGACGAAGGTCCTGTACAAGGACGCGGTGAGCGGGGCCATCGAGCTGGCCGCCGATCCCGACAACCCCTCGACGGTCTTCGCGGCGTTGTGGCAGGTGCAGCGCCAGCCCTGGCACCTGGAGAGCGGCGGCCCTGGCAGCGGCCTCTACAAGTCCACCGACGAGGGCGCGACGTGGACGCCGGTCACCGGCCACGGCCTGCCCGAGACCGTCTTGGGTAAGATCGGCATCTCGGTGGCGGCCGGCACGGGCGGCAAGCGCGTGTACGCGCTCGTCGAGGCGGCGCACGGCGGCCTCTTCCGTTCGGACGACGGCGGGACGACGTGGACGCAGACGAGCGATTCGCACCCGCTCTACACGCGCGCGTGGTATTTCACGAAGGTCTTCGCCCATCCGGCCAATCCGGACGTCGTCTACGTGGTGGGCAATGCCCTCTGGCGATCGTCGGACGGCGGTCGCACCTTCACGAAGGTGACCGTCCCCGGGGGCGACAACCACGACCTGTGGATCAACCCGCGGAATCCGTCGCGCATGATCGAGGGCAACGATCAGGGCGTCATCCTGAGCGTCAACGGCGGGACGACGTGGGACAAGCGTGACAACCTGCCAATCGGGCAGTTCTACCACGTCTCCACCGACACCGGGTTCCCGTATCATCTGTTCGGCGGACAGCAGGACATGGGCGCGCTCGGCATCGCCAGCCGCGGCTGGGGCGGCATCGACGACAAGGACTGGTACGACGTCGGGGGCGACGACGGGGAATGCGGCTGGGTGTGGCCGGTCCCCTTCGACAACCACTTGATCGTGGCCGGCGGCTACAATGGCGCGCTGACGCTCTTCGACACCCGCAGCCACCAGATCCGCGACATCGCGCCGTGGTCCAATGCGAGCGGCGGCCACCCGGCCTCCGATCTGAAGTACCGGTTCACCTGGACGTCCCCCGTCGTGTTCTCGCCCACCGATCCGCACCTGCTCTACATGGGCTCCCAGTACCTGATGGAATCGCGCGACCTCGGCCACAGCTGGAAGGTCGTCAGCCCCGACCTCACGCGGAACGATCCAGCGAAGCAGACGTCCTCGGGCGGCCCGTTGACGCAGGACAACGCGTCGGTCGAGTACTACGACGTCATCTACTCGATCGCCCCGTCGCCGGTGGCCCCCGGCCTGATCTGGGTGGGGACCGACGACGGTCTGGTGCAGCTTTCGTCGGACGCCGGAGCGCACTGGACGAAGGTCACGCCGCCGGGCCTGAAGGAGTGGGCCAAGGTCTCGCTCGTCGAGCCGTCGCACTTCGACGCCGACACGGCGTACGTCGCCGTGGATGCCCACAAGCTCGACGATCTGACGCCGTACATCTACCGGACGCGCGATCGCGGCCGGACGTGGACGCTCATCACCGAGGGGCTGCGCGCGCCGTCGCACGTCTACGCCGTGCGGGAGGATCCGACGCGCCGGGGCCTGCTCTTCGCGGGGACCGAAACCGGTATCTTCGTGTCGTTCGACGCCGGCGACCACTGGCAGTCGCTGCAGCTCAACCTGCCGCCGACCTCGGTGCGCGACATCGCGTTCCACGGCGACGATCTCGCGGTCGCGACGCACGGCCGGTCCTTCTGGATTCTGGACGACATCACGCCGCTTCGCGAAGCCACGGCGGCGGTGGCTGGGGCGCCGGCGCACCTGTTCACGCCGGCCCCGGCCGTCCGCGTGCACGAGCGCGAGACCTACGTCATCCCGGTTGGCGGCGTGGGCGACAATCCGCCGGACGGCGCGATCGTCAACTACGTGCTCGGCGCGTCCGGCGGCGCCGTGACGGTCCGTCTCGACGTCGTCGATGCGGCCGGCCGCACGGCCTTCAGCGCGTCGAGCGCGGCCGGGTCGTCGCCGCGCCTCCCGGTGACGCCGGGCCTGCACCGCGTCGTCTGGAACCTGCGCTATCCGCTGCCCGATCTGATCCCGGGCACGGCCTTCGACGAACGTGATCCGCGCGGCGTGCTCGCCGTGCCGGGCCGGTATGTCGTCACGCTGACGGCGGGCAGTCGCGTGCTCTCGGCCCCGCTCGTTGTCGTCAAGGACCCGCGGTCGAGCGCGACGGCAGAGGACATGACCGCGGAGTTCGATCTGGCGACGCGGTTGATGGGAATGCTCGGCGAACTGCACTCGGTCGTGCGCCAGATCCAGGGGGTCCGCACCCAGATCGACGGTCTGAAGGCGCGGGTCGCCGGCACGTCGGACGCCGGCCGCGCGCTCGAGCGGCTCGACGAGGCGACCGGCCGCGTCCTCAACCAGCTCTACGAGCCCGACGCGAAGTCGAACAACGACCTGCTCAATTATCCGATGCGCCTCAACGTGCGCATCGCCTACCTCGAGGACGAGGTGGACTACGGCGACGGCGCGCCGACGGAGCAGTTCAGCCAGATGACCTCGGAGTACCGGAGCGCGCTCGACGCCGAGGAGGCTCGCTGGAAGGCGATCCTGACGACGGATCTTCCCGCGCTCAACCGGCAGCTGGCCGCGCTCGGCCTGCCGCAGGTCGTGAACCCTGCATCGGCGACGGGACTCCCGCACCTCGTGCCATGACCGTCGGCCCGTTCGGCGGACGTGGAAGCGCGGCGCGCCCGGCTGGCAGCGGCCCCCTTCGTGGCCTTCGAGAGCCCTATCGTCGGGAGCTCGACCCCGAGCACACGAGCTTCTTCAAGGCCGGGGCCGAGTACCGCGAGCAGGCCTTCATCGCGGCGAACCGAGTCGGGAAGACGGCCGATGGCGACACTGCCCGGCGGCGAACGGATGAGGTGGGCAGCGCAACTATAGGCGCGAGGTCCCCGTGATGCTAGACTCCACAGGCGAGTCTCCCCATCAGCAAGGATACCTGTGGTGAACGCACGTCTTCCCGTCCGCCCATTCCAACTGGACGACGAACGCAAGCTGCCCGAGCGCGTGCAGGACCTGATCCGCGCGGTCCGCACCCTCCCCGCGTCTCTCGACAGCGACGCGCGGGCCCTGCTGTACGCGCGCGCGGCGGCACTGTCGCTACGACAGCCGCCTCCCGAGATTCCCGAAGCGCTCAAGCCCTTTGCCGACAAGGTGGCGCTGTGGGCGTACAAGACCCTGGACCGTGAGGTCGAGGCGCTGCGGGAGGCCGGCTATACCGACGACGAGATCTTCGAATTGACGATATGCGCCGCCCTCGGCGCGGGAGCCGCACGATACCTGGCAGGGCTGTCAGCGCTGGAAGAGGCCCTTGGATGAGGATGCTGACCGATGCGGATATCCATTGAACGCCGGCTCGGATGGTTCCAGCGCGTGGCCTTGCGGGTCTGGAAGGGTGTGATCGGCGACGTTCCCGGCCCGATGCTGGTGGTTTCTTACCGCAAGCGATTCTTCGGCAACCAGTGGGCGCCGTGCATGCAGCAAGGCATGCGGGCCTTCCGGCACTGGACCAAGGGCGAGGTCGAGCTGTTCGCCGCCTTCACGTCCAAGGTCAACTCCTGCAACTACTGAACGGAGACCCACGCCGCAGTTGCGGTGAGAGGCATGGACGCGTCGGTGGTTCGGGCGATTCTGACCGACTGGAAGTCGGCTCCGGTCGAAGGCCGACTTCGGGCGGTTCTGGCGTTTCTCGAACAGGTGTCGCTGAACCCCGGGGACCTCACGGCCTCCGACGCCCGGGCGCTGCTGGAGGCTGGCATTCCCGCCGAGGGCGTCCGGGAGCTGCTCTACGTCTGTTTCCTCTTCAACGTCCTCGACCGACTGGCCGACGGGCTGGACTTCGCGTTGCCCACCGAGAGGACCAACGCTCGGATGAGCTTCCTGGCCGACAAGCTGGGGTACGGAATCGCCAAGCTTCCAGGATGACGGCCCCCCCAGCGTCTCAGTGAGCCGGCCCGGAGGGCGGGCCTGCGCCCGGGCGCCACACTCCCATCGCGCGGCAGATGCTCTCACGCCTGTAACGGTCGCATCGCGTGGAGGCCAAGGCCCGACGAGGGCGCCTACGAGTCCGCCGGCTGGGTCCGGTACGGCCGCCTGCTAAGTGGAATCGTGTTTACGCAAGGGGTGGCGTCCCTGAGCATTCCGAGTTGGAACCAGCTACTCGCTTGGCTGAAGCACCTCGAAACGCTAATGAAAGCGGCGTCGGCCGCGTGAGAAAGCCTGCCTTTGCGGTGACTTGGGGCAACCAGGTCAACATCCCCAGCGCGATAGGAACACGCCGACGGGGTCGTTGCCACATCAAGCGCTGACCACTGGCTCAGGCCGCGAGGAGGGATTGGAACGAGGGAGGTACGAGCGGGCAGGGAGCCCGCGCCCGCTGACAGTCCGCACCGCCCTCCGGAGGCCGTCAGCCATATTGCTGGACTGATCTGTCATCCTTGTTCGCGGCCACTCAGGAGGGACGATTCACTCTTACGCCCCCATGACATCCCGTAACTTCGCCGTATCGACGTACTGCTGAAACCTGGTTGCCTTGCCGTCTTTCACGTCCCAGACGTGGCAGACCTGCGCGTCCATGCTCCGGCCGGTTGCCTTATAGGTGCCGGTATAACGTGCTTCAACGATCACGCTGTCTCCGGCGGCATGAAACGACCTGGGACGAACAGTGAAGCCGTCCCACTCGGCGCCCAGTTTCATGAACAGATTGTTCAGGACGGCGTCCGGTCCCACCCAGGCATCACCGCTGGGCATGTAGGGATTACTCTCCGCTTCATGCCACTCCATGTCCGGACTCATTGCCCCAAGAACGGCCGGGATGTCTCCCCGGCCAAACGCGTCGTAGAGATCTTTCAGAAGCTGTAGGTTGTCCATGCCCGCTTCTCCTGTGGGCCTTTCGGCGAATGTGTCACTCGGCTGGTCCCCAGCACCAGCCTCGCCGCGGTCGGCAAAGCAATATCTGAATGCCGGACTACGGCGACGATGAGCCTGCTCCGCGCAGGATCGTCGCCAGCCTCCCGACGGCCTTACGACTCGACTGAATAGCCAGTGCGGACGAGCGTAGTGCAGCGTCACAGCATTGTCAATGAGGGGTGCGAGGGACCCTAACGAGGATCCTGGCGGAAGGGAGGCCTCGATTTCGGTGGCGTCCCCAACGGGGCCACTCGAAGAGTATCTCGACGTGCGGCTGGCCGGCGATCTACGGCGCGTGGCCTGATCTTCGGCGGCCACTGCGCTTGCCACCGTTCCGGTCGCGTGACAGCAGCATGATCAGACCGGGAATGAAGAAGGCCGCCAGTACTTCCGCGGCCCACAAGAGAGAGGCTGTGTCGCTGGTTCGCCAGAGCACGAAGGCGAAGCCGCCGACGCTGACGGTGACGTAGAACCAGCCGAGCCAGTATCAGTCCTTGGTGGACCAGAGCCCCTTCAGATCGGGCGGCGTGTTCGTACCCAGCCAGTGTCCGGGGGTGTAGCGGTTATCCGCCCACTCCCGGTAGCGTTCGATCGGATCGCCTCTTCTGTCCGGTGCGCGCTGTTTCATGCTCGGCCGCGTCCTTCTCCTCCGGCCTTGCACCGCCAGAGCTGCCCTGGTCGAACCACCTCACAGTGATAACAAGCGCTGTTCTCGTCGTCGGCGTTGTGCCACCAGTGCTGCGCGCCCACTGCCTCACAGTTCACTGCCTTGGCAGCAACACCCAGGTTGCTCAGGAACCACGGAAGAGGGCAGCGAAGCCACGTGCGCCAGCGGTAGAGGTGCCCGGGATCGAAGTGCTCCATGCTTCCGTCCTTCAAGCCAGCGACCTCGCGCCGAACCGCGACGGTGAGCCTGCCCTTTCCCCCGGCAGCAGGATTATGAGGGAAAGGGTTGCCCGGCTCAAGCGAACCGAAAGGAGGCTAAGCTGCGCGATGCCTTGGAAGGAGTGTCAGATCGTGGACGAGCGTCTCCCGGTAGTCACACGAAGTGCCGCTTCGCGAACACCCGGCCCGACCCTGACTTCAGATACCGCTCGAACAGCGCCGCGCTGTGCTCGCTACGGTGCGGCGGGGAGCGGGCATGCACGGCGAGGCGCAATCGGCGCTCCGTCGTCGATGTCGCGTAATTCCTCGGGTTCGTGCAGGCCGGCGCGTCCGGGCCAGCAGAAAGCGCCAGGGCGGAGTGGGTGAGGGGCGGCAGAAGATGAGGGAGGCGGCGCTCTCCGGTATAATCCCGCCCACAGCAAGAGATGCCACTCCAGACGGGCGCCCACGTCGGGCCGTATCTCATCGAGGCTGCCATCGGGGCCGGCGGCATGGGGGAGGTCTACCGGGCGACCGACACCAACCTCAAGCGGTCCGTCGCCATCAAGGTCCTGCCGGACGCGCTGGCTGGCGACCCTGACCGCCTGGCTCGCTTCCAGCGCGAGGCGGAGGTCCTGGCCAGCCTCAACCATCCCGGCATCGCGTCGATCTACGGCCTGGAGCGGACGAACGGGTCGGCCGCGCTGGTGATGGAGCTCGTCGAGGGACCGACGCTGGCGGACCGACTCGCCCAGGGTCCGCTCCCGGTCGATGAGGCCATTCCGATCGCCCGGCAGATCGCCGAAGCCCTGGAAGCCGCCCACGAACAGGGCATCATCCACCGTGACCTGAAGCCCGCCAACATCAAGGTCCGTGGAGACGGCGCCGTGAAGGTGCTGGACTTCGGCCTGGCGAAGGCCCTCGACCCCGCCGGTGCGTCCGGTTCGGCGAGCGCGTCGGTGTCGCCGACGATCACCTCGCCCGCGATGACCGAGATGGGGGTGATCCTCGGTACGGCCGCCTACATGGCGCCCGAGCAGGCGCGCGGCCGGGCCGTGGACAAGCGCGCGGACATCTGGGCGTTCGGGGTGGTGCTCTACGAGATGCTCGCCGGCGAGGCGCTGTTCAACGAGGGGAGCGTGGTCGACACCCTCTCGGCGGTCGTGCGCAAGCCGATCGATCTCGACCAGCTGCCGAGCGCGACGCCGGCTCGCCTCCGAGAGCTCGTGCGGCGCTGTCTCGACCGCGATCCGCGGCGCCGGCTGCGCGACATCGGAGACGCGCGCATCGCGCTCGAGGACGTCGGCGGCGGAGGCCCGGCCGGCGCCGCGGCGGCGGGATCGAGCGCGCACGGATTTCCGGCGAAGGGGGTGGCGATCTCCGCGATCGTCGCGGTTGCCGTCGCGGCCGGCGCCTACCTCCTCGGGACGAGCGTCGTCTCGCGTCGTGCCCCTGCGGCCGGCGCCGCAGCCGACGCGGGTCTCGGCGAGTTCACCCACCTGACCTACCAGGCGGGGCTCGAGTCCTCACCGAGCCTGTCGCCCGACGGCGAGTTCGTGATCTACACGGCGATCGACGGCGGCGACCGGGATCTCTTCCTGCTGCGGGTCGGCGGGCAGAAGGCGATCAACCTCACCGAGGACTCGCCGGCGGACGAGGATCATCCCGCCTTCTCGCCCGACGGACGGTTCATCGCGTTCCGCTCCGAACGCGGCGGCGGCGGGTTGTTCGTCATGGGCGCCACGGGCGAGTCGGTGCGGCGGCTGACCTCGTTCGGCGACAATCCGTCGTGGTCGCCCGACGGCCGGGACATCGTGTTCGGCACCGAAGGACGCTCCGATCCGACCACCCGCGAGAAGCAGAGCGAGCTCTGGGTCGTGCCGGCCGCCGCCGGCGAGCCGCGCCGGATCTTCGCGGGAGACGCCGTGCAGCCGGCCTGGTCGCCCGGCGGGACCCGCATCGCCTATTGGGCCATCGATCCGCCACTGGCATCCGCGACGTGTGGACGATCGCCGCCGACGGGAGCGATCCTCGGCGCGTCACCGACCAGGCGAGCGTCGATTGGGATGCGACCTGGGAACCCGACGGCCGTCACCTCGACTTCGTGAGCGATCGCAGCGGAGCGACCCACCCGTGGCGCGTCGCGATCGACGAGAAGAGCGGCGAACTGCTGGGAGCGCCGGAGCCGATCCACCTGCCGACGAGCTGGAGCGGGCAGCTGTCGTGGGCGAAGGAGGGGCGGCGTCTCGCGCTATCGCACGAGCCAGAGAACGGCGCAGGTGACACGCCTGCCGTTCGACGCGACGGCAGCCCGGGTCACGGGCCCGGTCGAGCGGCTCTTCGACACGACGATTGCCGCGGTCGGTCTCGATCTGACGGCAGACGGCTGGATGCTCTTCCGGACGATGGACACGCCGGAGGACGTCTACGTCATGCGCAGCGACGGCACCGGCCTGCGCAAGCTCACGGACGATCTCGCGAAGGATCGCTGGCCGGTCTGGTCGCCTGATGGACAGATGGCCGCGTTCTATTCGAACCGGAGCGGCCGCTACGAGATCTGGACGGTCCGCCGCGACGGCAGCGATCTGCGCCAGCGAACGAACCTGGAGGGTCGGGTCTACTTCCCGACCTGGTCGCCCGACGGCCGATCGATGATCATCACGCTGGGCAACGGGCTCGTTCGAGTGCCGGTGTCGGACCGGCCGGTCTCGGCGTCGGATGTCGAGGAGATACCGGTCGACCGCGGTGACGCCCTGTCGGTGGACCCGACGTCCTGGTCGCCGAACGGTCGCTGGGTGGGGGGAAGCCTCATCGGACCGAACGGAGCGCTCGTCGGCGGGCTGCTGCTCATCGACCTGACGACGGGGGAACTCGTTTCGTGCGCGTCGATCTGCCGATACCTCCCGGAGGCGCGGTCTACCCGACGCTCTCGTGGCTGCCCGACGGCCGGCGCGCCATCGTGCGCTGGGGCGAGCAGATCCTGCTCCTCGATGCGGAGACCGAGAAGCTGACCACGCTGGCGCAGGGCTTCCGTCGCGACGGCGGCATCGCACGCCTGAGCGCCGACGGCAAGTGGATCTACATGCTCGACGCGCGGGAGGAGGGCGACCTCTGGCTCGCCCGGCGCGCCGCTCCGGCGACCGTGCACGGTTCCCGCTGAGAGCCGCGATCCGGCTCCGATCCCTCGAACCGCGGTAACGTCCCACGCGTGGCCCGATTCCAGCGCGAGGCGGAGGCGTCGACACCCCTTACCGCTCGTCAGCTGCCGGGGGCTGTCACACGAAGTGCCGCTGCGCGAACACCCGCCCCGAGCCGGACTTCAAATACCGCTCGAACACCGCCGCGCTGTGCTGGCTGGCGAAAGCGACAGCGACGAGGACGCGCCACGGCCGGTTGTTGACGGTCTGCGGGCAGTGGCCCTCGTTGTGCGCGACGAGGCGAGCCGCGAGATCCGACGTGATCCCCGTGTAGTGGCGGCGGGGATCGGAGAGGCTCTCGAGGATGTAGACGGTGCGGCGGGGAGCGGGCATGCACGACGCGGTGCAATCGGCGCTCCGTCGTCGATGTCGCGCAATTCCTGCAATTCGCACAGCCGGCCCGTCGTGGGCGGAAGAACGTGCGTGGCCCCGGCGGGTCAAGGGTGGCAAGCAGTCGCGGGAGTTCCGAGGGCTGTAGGGGGTCCGCCTTCGCGCTCCGCGCTACGGCGGGACAGGCCGGCGGGACAGCCTTCGCCTGTCCCTGACGTGAGCTCGCTGGTGGCGGGGACTTGGCTTGCCCAGCCGTAGCTCGCTCACGATTGCAGGCGAGCGAAGGTGAAGGGAGGTCCGCCTTCGCGGCTTCGCCGCTATGGCGGGACGGCCTTCGCCTGTCCCTGACGTGAGCTCGCCGGTGGCGGGGACTTGGCTTGCCCAGCCGTAGCTCGCTCACGATTGCAGGCGAGCGAAGGCTGGCGTCCCCAACGGGATTCGAACCCGTGTTTCGGCCTTGAAAGGGCCGCGTCCTGGGCCTCTGGACGATGGGGACCGGAAGGGGCTTCCCGACGACGGACAGCCTTCAATCGTAGCACGAGGGCTGGCTTGCCAGCTGTAGCTCGCCCATGAATGCACGCGAGCGAAGGCTGGTGGGCCGCCTGGGGATCGAACCCAGGACACCGTGATTAAAAGTCACGTGCTCTACCACTGAGCTAGCGGCCCGTCAGTGCGATGTCGCGAATTGTACCACGCAGGACGGTGAGCCTGCGCCAGTCGGCGCACACCTGAAGGTGTGCGCTACGCAGGTCAAGGCGCACGCTACGCATGTCAAGGTGTGCGCGACGCGCGTCCGCCACGGGAGCGGCGGAAGCTAGCCGTGAAACCTCTGGCCGCTCGCGCGACCGAGCTTGCGCAGCGTGCGCGCGATCGCGATGCCCGCCGCCGGCCCGGCCGCGAGCCCGACCAGCAGATACGACTCGCCGGTGACGGTCGTCACCAGGTGATCGAAGAGAAGCACGCCGGCGGCGGCGCCTATCAGCCCGCCGATCACGATGTCCACCGTCCACTGAACGGCCGAGATGACCGCCCCGTGGCAGACGTGGTCGCTCGTCAGGGCCCCGCCGCAGCGCGCGCAGGTCGACATCTCGCTCGCTCCTTACCTCGGACGAAGTCCTGCCAAAGAGAGCAGCAAGAGGCCTGCCGCCTGGCCAGGCAGGGTGATGTCAGGCAACCTGCTGACAATGAATAACTTAGTGGCAACGCCCGCCGGTGGCGGCGCTTTGGGCGAACGACAAAGACGTGCCACGAGTATCGTTTCGGCACAAGCGGGCGGCTGAAGCAGGCCTGGCGGCCCGGCCTCCGCATGCAGGCCTCCCGGCCACGGGCCGATAACCAGATGACGGAGGAGATGATGCTGCAGTCCCGCCGGCGCGTGCTCGTCGTGGAGGACGACCTGGCGGTCCGCGTGCCGCTCGAGAAGTTCCTTCGGTTGCATCGCTTCGACGTCGAGGCCGCGACGACCGCCGATGAAGCGCTCGCCCTGGT
Source organism: uncultured Acidobacteriota bacterium (assembly GCA_963812185.1). Classification (GTDB taxonomy): domain Bacteria; phylum Acidobacteriota; class Vicinamibacteria; order Vicinamibacterales; family JAHECP01; genus JAHECP01. The sequence continues at coordinate 622,370 of CAWEUE010000003.1, read as the reverse complement.
GGCCCACCACGCACCCGATGCCGCCATCATCGATCTCCGGCTGCCGCAAGGCTCCGGCCGCGACGTGATCGTGGCCATCCCCCCGCCGGTGCCGGTCGTGATCTTCTCGGCCGTGCCGCACGACTCGGACGGGCTCGAGCGGCTCCGCCCCCACACGCGGGTGATCCTGAAGCCGTTTTCGCTCGTGATGCTGGTCGAGACGGTGAAGAAGATGCTGGACGGAGAGGCGTAGCGGCGGGCGGGACGCGCGCGGCGCGGTTGACGAAAACTGTAAGCGTTTGATATTCTAAGACTTGCAGTTATTCATTGGCCGGAACGCGGCGTCTCATGGAGACAGCGGACGGCGGAACATGCCGATTTCCGGCGTGAAGGAGCGGTCATGAAGCGGTTTGAGGTCGGGGCGCGCGTCGTCGATCCCACTTACGGGTTCGGGTCCGTCGTGGCGGTCGAGGACGCCTACACCCGCGTCCAGTTCGACGAGCACGGCGAGAAGAAATTCCTGACGAGCCTGTCGAAGCTCGAGATCAGCGACGAGCCGCTGCCGCCGGCGTCGGCGCGCCGGAAGGCGCGCCGCAAGAAGAAGACGGCCGCCGAGGCGTAGGCCCGCGCTACTTCGCGCCGCCCGCCACGGCCACGAGCCGGCGGGCGGTCGCCCTGCCATCCTCGATGCAGTCGGGGATCCCGGTTCCACGAAATCCGCTTCCCGTCACGTACAGTCCCGGCAACGCGGCGAGGCGCGCCTCGATGCGCCGCATGCGGTCGAGGTGTCCCACGACGTGCTGCGCGTTCGCGCGCGGCCAGCGGTAGACGCGCACGAGCGACGGCTCGCCCTCGATGCGCAGCAGCCGCGACAGATCGCCGTGCGCCATCGCGACCACCGCGTCGTCGGCGAGCTCGGCGCGCTCGGGGCTGCGCATCCCGCCGATGAACGCGCGCAGCAGCACGTGCCCCTCGGGCGCGCGCAGGCGCCACTTCGACGACACCCACGACGCCGCCATGATCCGGAGGTCGGTCTCGACGCGCGGCACGACGAAGCCGCTGCCGTCGAGCGGATGCCGGACGCGGTCGCGCGGATAGCCCAGCGCTACGGTGCACGTGGACGCGTAGGGCACCGCGCGGCAGAGCGAGGCGAGCTCGGCGTCCACGGCGCCGGTCAGCTCGGCGGCGGCGTACGCCGGCACCGCGAGCACGATCGCGCGCGCGGCGACGGCGGAACCGTCGGCGAGCCGCACGCCGAGCGGGCCGGGACGCGGGCCGAGGCCCTCGAGGCCGGCGACGGGCGACGCGGGACGCAGGGCGCCGGCGGGCAGCGCCGCGACGACCGCGTCGACCAGCTCCTGGATGCCGCCGGGCAGGGAGCGGAACACGCCGTCGGGCGAGCGGTGCCGCGGCAGCGTGCGGAACGCGCGGATCAGGCTGCCGTGCGCCTGCTCGAGGCTGGTGAGGCGCGGGAACGCGGCGCGCATCGACAGCTGATTGACGTCGCCCGCGTGGATGCCGGCGAGCAGCGGCTCGGCGAGGTAGTCGACGGCCTCGCGCCCGAAGCGGCGGCGCATGAACGCGCCAATCGACTCGTCGGCGTCGTCGGTGCGGCGGGGCACGAAGAGCTCGCACGCCATGCGCGCCTTGGCGGCGAGCGAGAAGAGCGGCGTGCGCGCGAGCGGCCCGAGCCGCGTGGGAATGCCGAGCACCGACGCCTCCGGCAGCGGGTGCAGCCGGCCGCCGCGATAGATGAACGCCGTGCGCGGGGGCGTCGTCGGGAACAGGCGATCGCCCAGGCCGAGCTCGCGGCACAGCTCGAGCGCCGCGGGCTTCTGCACGAGCAGCGAGTCAGGGCCGCCGTCGATCGTGTAGCCGTCGACGTGGTCGGTGCGGATCACGCCGCCCGCGCGCGGGCCGCGCTCGAGCACCACGAACGGCACGCCGTGCCGCGCGAGCTCGTACGCGGTCGCCAGCCCGGCGATGCCGCCGCCGACGATGACGACCGGGCGGGAGGCGTCAGGACTCATGGCGTTCTTCGGGGACCATCGGGAACGTCGCGGCCGCCGCGGCGCCGGTCAGCGCGCGGCGGATTGCTGGTGGACGAAGCGCGCGAGCGCCTGCACGTGCTCGACGGGCGTGGAAGGCAGGATCCCGTGGCCCAGGTTGAAGATGTGCCCGGGCCGGCCGCCGGCGCGGGCGAGCACCGCGGCCGCCTCCGCCCGCAGGCGGGAGAGGGGGCCGAGCAGCAGCGTCGGGTCGAGGTTGCCCTGGATGCCCCGGTCCTCGCCGACGAGCGCCCACGCCTCGTCGAGCGGGATGCGCCAGTCGGCGCCCAGCACGTCGCCGCCGGCCTCGCGCATCTCGGCGAGGATCGTCGAGGTGCCGACGCCGAAGTGGATCGTCGGCACGTCGAGGCCCTCGAGCGCGGCGAAGATGCGGCGCGTGTGCGGCGCGACGAACTCGCGGTAGTCGGCCGCCGACAGGTGCGCCGACCCACGAGTCGAACACCTGGATGGCCTGCGCGCCGGCCTCGACCTGCGCGCGGAGGTAGTCGCCCATCACGCCGGCGAGCTTCTCGCAGAGCCTGTGCCACGTCTTGGGCTCGCCGTACATGAGCGCTTTGGTGGCGGCGAAGCTCTTCGACGAGCCCCCCTCGATGGCGTAGGAGGCGAGCGTGAACGGCGCGCCGCCGAACCCGATGAGCGGGATGCGCCCGTCGAGCTCGCGGCGTACGAGCCGGATCGCGTCGAGCACGTGGCCGAGCGCCTCGCGCGGCTCGAAGACCTTCAGCCGATCCACGTCGGCGGCCGAGCGGAGCGGGCGTTCGATCGCCGGACCCTCGCCGTGCACGAAGTCGAAGGGCACGCCCATCGGCTCGAGCGGCAGCAGCAGATCCGAGAAGAGGATGGCCGCGTCCACCTCGATGGCGCGCACGGGCTGCAGTGTGACCTCGGTGGCCAGCTCGGGCGATCGGCAGAGGTCGAGCAGCGAGTGGCGCTCGCGCAGCGCGCGGTACTCCGCCATGTAGCGGCCGGCCTGGCGCATGAACCAGACCGGCGTGGCGTCCACCGGCTGGCGCCGGCACGCCAGGAGGAATCGATCCGAGGAAGTCGTGTGGGTCACGAGGAGACGAGAGCCCGGGCCAGCGCCACCGAGATCCTCGAGCCAGAGCGGCTTGAAGCGCACGGCCGCGCCGAGCGACTTGAGGTCGGCAGCCATGGCCTCGCCGAGGAAGTAATCGCCGGTCACGATGGCGACCGGCACGTCGACCAGGTGCGGCCGCGTGCGAATGGCGCGCAGGAACTGCAGGCCGTTCACGATCGGCATGCGCAGGTCGAGGATGATCGCGTCGGGGCGGACCTGTTCGGCCAGCTCGAGGCCCAGCTCCGCGTTGAGCGCCGTGGACACCTCGAACCCCTCGAGTTTGAGCATGCGCGAAAACGTGTCGGCGACGGCACGATCGTCGTCAACGACCAGGATCGTCCCTGTCCCGGCCGCGCGCTCGACATCTGCGGCTGCAGCGGTCACGCCATTGATTCTCTTGGGTTTAGGCCCGTCCGTCAAGCCTTTCCGGGGGGCTGGAAGGGCCCCGCGGCCGGCGGCGGGCGCCGGCCGCCGGCCCCGGGGGGCCGGGCGAGCCGTGGCGGCTCGACCCTATCGAGCGGCGTCAGGATGTGTTAGGATTTGCGGCTGGTTAAGCCTGTGTAACAAATACGGCTTTCAGTCCATCCGGAGGGCCCGTGAGCCCGATCCTCGTCCGTCCCGTCCGGGAGCAGCTGGAGCACGACCGGGTCATCCGGGCCCTGCAGATCCGCTACAAGCGGAAGTACGAGCCCGTGCTGAACCTCGGGCCCGACCAGGCGGCGTCGATCAAGTCGGGCCGCATGGTGCTGTTCCCCGATCTGGTCCTCAACTCCACGGGCCGGAACCCCAAGCCCGAGGGGATCGTCGAGGTCGAGACCGCCGAGTCGGTGAACCACCTGGAGGCGCTCGCGCAGTGGGCGCACTTCGCCAAGGTCCGCCTGCCGTTCTCGCTCTATGTTCCCGCCGGGAGCGTGGATCAGGCGCGGCGCCTCGCGGCGGACCACCAGATCCACGTGGACGAGCTCTGGAGCTTCTACGCCGTCGGATCGCAGATCCGGTTCACCCTGGTGCACCGGGTGCAGGCCACCCGGACGTCCGCCTCCCGCGCGCGCACCGCGAGCGCCCGCCGGCCGAAGCCGGCCGCGCGAAAGGGGAGCAGCCGGGGGAAGGCCCGGCCGGCCGCCAAGGCGAAGGCTGGGGCCAGGAAGACGGCACGCAAGCCGGCCAAACCCGCGCGCTCGCGCAAGCGGTAACGCATCCTGCCGTTCATACGCATCACCCGCGACAAACGCGGGTACGAGAACACCTTCGTCATGCACGCGCCGCGCGGCCGCAGCCAGCCGCGCGTCCTCTATTGGTTCCGCACGCCGCCCAACGTGCGTGTGGGGCGCCCCGCGCTCGACGAGGACGCCATCCGCACGATCGAGGAGAGCAATCCCGAGCTGACGTTCGACTGGCCGCAGATGCTCAAGGCGCAGCCGCCGCCGGCGCCGGCGCCCGCGGCGGGCGGCCGCGCGGGCGTGCGCGAGCGGCGCGGGCGCGGCGCCAGGAGCCGGGGCGCGGAGCGCCGGCCCGGGCCGGATCGGTCCGCCGGGGCGCCCGGCGCGCCGCCGCCCGCGGCCGAGCCGCCGGACGAGGCGGTCGAGGCCGCCCAGGCGATGCTGGCGGTGGACGCCGGCCCCGAGACGGGTGGGGAAGAGGAGCGGACACCGCTGCCGCCGGGCCTCCACGTGGCCGAGCGGCTCGGGCCCGAGGGCTTCAGCCGGCTCCGGGCGCGCTACGCCGAGCTGATGGCGCGGATTGCCGAGCGGGTCACCGAGCCGGCGCGGCTGGAACAACTGCGGGAGCAGGCCGAGCGTCTTAACCCTGACACCTGGATCACGGACGACGAGGCGCGGGCCGGGATCGAGGGGTTCGACGGCGCCTACGAGGCGCTGCGGGCGCAGCTCGGCCGCCGGCGGCGCCGGTCGCGGCGCGGCGGCGTGCGCCGGAGGCAGGCGCGGCTGACCCGCGAGGCGGGCGGCGCGGCGGAGCCCGGCGAGGCCGGGGCGCCCCCGGACGGGGAGGACGTCGACGATCCAGACGCCCCCGAGGGGCCCGATCACGACCTATAATGAAGCCATGTTCCATCGCATGATTCGGCCCGTCGTCGTGTGCGGCCTCGCGGTGATCGCCGGCGCCACGCTCGGCGCCCGGCAGAGCCCGCGCCCGAGCCCGACGCAGAGTCAGACAGAGAGCCAGACCGCCGGCGCGCGGCCGGCCGAGCCTGCCGGGCAGCAGGCCCCTCGCGCGCAGTTCCGGGCCTCGGTCGAGCTGGTCACGCAGGACGTCATCGTCCGCGACGCGCGGGGGCAGTTCGTCGCCGACCTGAAGCCGAAGGACTTCACGGTGCTCGAGGACGGCGTGACGCAGGACATCGTGTCGATGGTGCTCGTGCACGGCGGGCGGACCTACAACGAGCTGGCGGCGCCGCCGCCCCCGCCGCAGGAGGGCATCATCCTGCCGCCGTCGCGGCCGACCAACGACGCGGCGGGCCGGATCTTCCTCATCTTCGTGGACGACCTGCACCTGGACTTCCAGAACACGGGCCGGATCCGGCAGCTGTTCAAGAAGATCGAGAAGGACCTGATCCACGAGGGCGACATGTTCGGCATCGTCTCGACCGGGCCGTCGTCGCTGTCGGTGCAGCTCACCTACGATCGGAGCCGGCTGGACGAGGCGATCAAGAAGATCTCGGGCAACGGCCTCAAGCCGAGCGATATCATCCAGGGGCCGGAGGGCTCGGAGGGGCCGACGGAGGTGCGCTACCGCGCGCACGTCGCGTTCTCGACGGCGTACGACATCATGAAGAACCTGGCGCAGGTGCACAACCGGCGGAAGGCCTTCATCTACGTGAGCAACGGGTACGACTTCAACCCGTTCCCGAAGGCGCGCGCCGGGACCGACCCGATCTGGGCGAACTCGACGGGCGGCAACCCGAACGGCGATCCGAACCAGCCGGTGTCGGACACGAACCCGTTCGAGCGGCAGGGGCAGCAGTTCGCCGAGGCCGATCTGGCGCAGGAGCTGGCCGAGCTGACGCGCGAGGCGAACCGGGCGAACGCGACGATCTACACGATCGACCCGCGCGGCCTGGTGGGCGGGCCGGACCTGAACGAGCAGGTCGATCCGACCGAGTGGTACAACTACATCCAGAACTCGACCGACAGCCTGCGCGTCCTGGCCGAGCAGACGGGCGGCATCGCCGTCGTCAACCAGAACAACTTCGACAAGGCGCTGCAGCGCATCGACGCCGAGACGAGCGACTACTACGTGCTGGGGTACTACTCGACGAACCCGGATCCGCTCAAGCGCACGCGCCGGATCGAGGTGAAGGTGGACCATCCCGACGCGACGGTCTGGTTCCGGAAGTCCTACACGCTGCCGCCGCGGCCCGGCCGGTCGGGGCACTAACGGGCAAATGCCCTAGGCCGGACCCGCCGGCTCGCCCTCCACATTTGCACGGAAGTTACCAGTCCGACACACACGGCTCCCGTGTCTCTGCTATACTGCGCAGTCGTTCGCCAGGGGTGACCCTGTTCTCTATCTCCCAGTCCCCGTTTGCTCAGATCTGAAACAGCTATCAGGCGTCGAGTCCATGTTGCCTGCTTCGCACGGCTCCCCGGCTCCGGTCCGTCTCGTGACGGCGCGGAGCGTGCGGCCGCGGGTTTCGCAGTCGGGGTTCGTTTTCTTCACGGGGTCTTTTCAAGCCACGGAGTTGATAACCACATGAGGCGCTATACCCGTTTCCTGCTGTACGCCGGGCTCGCGCTCGCCCTCCTCGGGTGGAGCGGCGCGCCGGCCTCGGCACAGACCGTCACCACCGGCTCGTTCAGCGGCGTGCTCAAGGACGCCCAGGGCGGCGTGCTGCCCGGCGCGACCGTCACCGCGGTTCACGTGCCGACCGGCACCACCTACGAGGCGGTGACCGAGGCCGACGGCCGCTACCAGATCCTGAACGTCCGCGTCGGCGGCCCGTACACCATCACCGCGAGCCTGAGCGGCTTCCGGCCGTCCGAGGTCAAGGACGTGACCGTGGCCCTCGGCCAGACCCAGATCGTCGACTTCACGCTGCAGCTCGCGTCGATGAGCGAGACGGTGGAGGTCACCGCGCAGACGCCGGTCATCGACACGACGCGGGCGGGCGCGGCCGACAACATCTCGAACGCGGTGAAGGACCTCCTGCCGACCATCTCGCGCAGCATCCCCGACATCGTTCGCATCAACCCGATGTTCAACTCGCTCGGCAGCGGGTCGGGCGACGGCGCGTCGGTCGTGTCGGTGGCGGGCACGAGCTTCCGCTACAACGGCCTGCAGATCGACGGCGCGGCCAACAACGACCTGTTCGGCCTGGCGAGCTCGGCCGGCGCGCCCGGCGGCACCGCCGAGACGCAGCCGATCAGTTTCGACGCGATCCAGGAGATCCAGCTGGTCGTCTCGCCCTACGACGTGCGGCAGGGCGGGTTCGCGGGCGGCGGCATCAACGCCATCACCAAGAGCGGCTCGAACGAGTTCCACGGCACGGGCTTCTTCTACGGCCGCAACCAGAGCTGGGTGGGCAAGGGCGTCGACAACCGCGCGGTCTCGACGTTCAAGGACAAGCAGGGCGGGGGCAGCCTCGGCGGCCCCGTGATGCGCAACAAGGCGTTCTTCTTCGGGACGCTCGACTACGCCCGCAAGTCGCGGCCGTCGGGCGTGTCGGTGAGCGGCAGCGGCCAGAACTTCGGCAACGACGCCCTCGTGCAGCGCTACCTGAACGACCTGCAGACCCTCTACGGCTACACGCCGGGCCCCGACCCGACCGGTGAGTTCACCAAGGCCACCAACAGCAACAAGTACTTCGTCCGGCTCGACATGAACGTCGCGAAGAACAGCCAGCTGACGGTCCGCAACAACTACATCAGCGCGCTGAACGACATCGGCTATCCCTCGCTGTCGCGGTTCATCACGCCGGACCTCTACTACCGCTACATCAGCAAGACGAACTCGACGGTCGGCCAGCTGAACTCGACCTTCGGCCGCGGCGTCAACGAGCTGCGCGTCGTCTACACGCGCGTGCGCGACCACCGCGACCACGCCTTCGACCAGCCGGCCTTCCCGCAGGTGACCGTGACGCTCGCCCCCGGCCGGGACATCCGCTCGGGCACCGAGCAGTTCTCGACGCGGAACGCCATCGACCAGGACATCGTCGAGATCAACGAGGCGTTCACGCTGCTCAAGGGCAACCACACGATCACCCTCGGGTCGCACAACGAGTTCCTGAAGCTGCGCAACCTGTTCATCCGCGACAACTTCGGCACCTACAGCTTCGCGAGCCTCGACATGTTCGAGGCCGGGCTGGCGCAGTCCTACGACCACAGCTTCTCGGCCACGAGCGACCCGACGCAGGCGGCGAAGTTCAGCGTGCACCAGTTCGGGTTCTACGCCGGCGACCAGTGGCGCGTGAAGAACAACGTCACGATGACCTACGGCCTGCGCGTGGACATGCCGCGCTATCCGAGCAAGCCGAACTCGAATCCGATCGCGCAGTCGGAGTTCGGCTACTCGACCGACGTGGTGCCCAACGGCACGGAGGTGTCGCCGCGCGTGGGCTTCAACTGGGACCTGAGCGGTGACGGCACGAGCCAGGTCCGCGGCGGCGTGGGCGTGTTCACCGGGCGGCCGGCCTACGTGTGGATCTCGAACCAGTTCTCGAACACGGGGCTCGAGTTCACCCGCATTGGCGCGTCGTTCAATACCGCCAACCGCATCCCGTTCGTGACGGATCCGTTGAACCAGCCCGCGGCCGTCACCGGCGCCAACGCGGGCTCGTACTCGAACGAGATCGACCTGATCGATCCGAACTTCAAGTACCCGGAGATCGCGCGCGGCAACCTGGCGTGGGACCGCAAGCTCCCGATGGGCCTCATCGGGACGGCCGAGTTCGTGTGGTCGAAGACGATCAAGGACATCAAGTACCAGAACCTGAACTACCAGCCGTCGTCGACCGTGACGGGCGTCGGCGGCCGGGAGTTCTTCGAGAAGCAGGTGTCGAGCCTGAGCGACGTGGTCCTGCTCCAGAACACGAGCAAGGGCTACAACTGGAACCTGGCCTTCACCGTGCGCCGGCCGGTCAGCCACGGCCTGTTCTTCGAGGGCTCGTACTCCTACGGCGTCGCCAAGTCGATCATGGACGGCACCTCCGACCAGGCCGCCTCGAACTGGGGCAACGTCTACGTGCCGGGCGATCCGAACAACCCGCCGCTCGCGACGTCGAACTTCGACCCGGGCCACCGCGTCAACCTGACGGCGTCCTACGACTGGCAGCTCGGCCGCGGCTACTCGGCCATCGTCTCGGCGTTCTACTCCGGCCAGTCCGGCCGCCCGTACACGCTGACCTACAACCGCGACGTGAACGGCGACAACCGCGGCTACAACGACCTGCTCTACATCCCGGCGTCGGCCGACGAGCTGGCGTTCAGCGGCGGGACGTACCAGGACTTCATGACGTTCATCAACGGGGACTCCTGCCTGTCGAAATACGTCGGGCAGATCATCCCGCGCAACGCCTGCCGCGCCCCGTGGATCAACACGCTGGACGCGCGCATCGCGTTCCAGCTGCCCATGAAGCGCGTGCGGACCGAGGTCACGCTCGACATCCTGAACCTGATCAACCTGTTCAGCTCGAGCAACGGCCTGATTCAGTACGCGTCCTACGGCCAGTTGACGCCGTTCACCCCGGTGCCGAGCTCGGTCAGGGCGACCAGCCCGCTGACCGGCTACAACATCTCGGCGCTGACCTCGTCCTCGTTCCGCACGTTCCTGCGCGACGACCTCCGCTCGCGCTGGCAGATGCAGCTCGGGCTGCGGCTCCGCTTCTAGGCGGACCGCCGCGCGGGTGACAGACCGACGGCCCGGCTCCCCTCATCGGGGGGCGGGCCGTCGTCTTGTACGGGCACATTCGCCGTCACGACGCGACCCGGTCCACGGGTGTTCACCACGAAGGCCAGGAGGAACACGAAGCCGTCATGGACACGGGAGGCCGCGTGACGGCGTCCGGGCGGCGCGTCAGCGGGCGAGGGCGCGGCGGACGCGGGCCACGGCCTCGTCGACGTAGCCCCGGTCGAGATCGATGCCCAGGAACTCGACGCCGAGCGCGGCGCAGGCGACGGCCGTCGAGCCGAGCCCGAGGAAGGGATCGACCACGAGGCCCGCGCGGGCGAGGCCGTGGAGCCGCAGGCAGAACTCCGGCATCCGCGGCGGGAACGTCGCGGGGTGCGGCCGGTCCCGGTCGCGGCTCTGGATGGTCTCGTAGGGGATGAACCAGGTGTTGCCGCGGCAGCGGAGGCCGCCCGCGGCCGCCTGCCAGCGGCCGATGTTCGAGGCGTCCTGGTAGGGCACTCCGATGGCGCGCCGGTCGAGCGGCGTGCGGCCCGCCGGGCTGAAGTGAAACACGAACTCGTGGCAGTCGTTGAGGAAGCGCGGGCTGTTGATCGGCTTGTAGTGCCCGACGGCCAGATCGCGCTCGAGCCCCGCCGCGTCGCCCGCCGACTCCCGGTCGATCGCGATCGACTTCACCCAGTGGATCGTGTTCTGGAGCTGCAGGTGCGGACGCACGGCCTGCGCGACGTCCATCGCCGTCCACGGGTCGGTCGGCTTCGCGCCCACGTTGAGGAAGAACGAGCCCTCGGGCGCCAGCACCCGCGCCACCTGCCGCACCCACGCGTCGGTCCAGTCCAGGTACTCGCGCCGCGGCAGGGTGTCGCGGTAGGTGCGGTAGCGGATGCCCAGGTTGTAGGGCGGCGAGGTCACGACGACGCCCACCGAGCCGGCGGGCAGCCGGGCCAGCAGATCCACCGAGTCGGCCACGAAGAACCGCAGGCTGGGTCGGTCCGGGGCGCTGACGACGGCATGGGGGCGGGGGAGCGCGGACGGGGGCCGGGACGAGGGCATCGCACTGCCACTGTGGTGCGCGGCCGCCGATGGTGTCAAGCGGTCCGGTGCGGCCTAGGACGCCTTGGCGACGGAGAGGGCGGGGCTCATACGCCGCGCGGGCGCCAGCGTGTGGTTCCGGCGGTGCGCCGCGTGCGGGCAGGCCGTGCCCTTCTCCTCGACGTAGACCACCTCACGACTGGTCGCGAGCTCCCGGTACTTGCCGGTGACGCAACCGCAGGCGAGCGTGGTGAATCCGATCAGCTTGACGAAACTCATGACTTCCTCAGTGCCTTCTTCTAGCAAGAGACGTGCCGCGACCGCCAGAGGTTCCCCGCAAGCGCCGCGTAATACGGATGGCGAAAAACCGGCGGTTTTCGCCCAGGCCGGCCTCTTCGCGGCGCGGCGCCCGGAGGACGTGTGGCAGGAAAGGACCGGCATGGTGTCAAGAAGTTCGGGCACATTGGATTCCATGACACGACATGTTGGATCCGCGCGCGCGGGAGAGAATCGCCGCGCCGGCTTGACAGTCCCGGCTGCGCGCGGGAATAGTCCCCGCAGTCGTTTCTCACGAGGAGTCACGCTCATGCGCATCGTCATCGGAGTGCTCGGCGGCCTGTTGATGACCTCGACCGCCGCGGCCCAGCCGGCCCGCGGGGCGGATCCGGGGGCCGCGCTCCTGAAGCAGCCGGCCGTGCAGGCCGCCCTCGAGGCCGTGCGGCGGAACGAGCCGCAGCTCATCGAGGAGCAGGTGCGGCTCTGTGAGATTCCGGCGCCGCCGTTCAAGGAGGCCGCGCGCGGAGAGGCGCTGCGCCGGGCGTTCGAGGGCCTCGGCCTGCGGAACGTGCGCGTCGACGAGGTCGGCAACGTCATCGGGGATCGGCCCGGCGCGGCCGAGCGGCCGCGGCTCGTCTTCGCGGCCCACCTCGACACGGTGTTTCCCGACGGCACCGACGTGCGGGTGACCCGAGAGGGCCCGCAGCTGGCCGGGCCGGGCATCGGCGACGACTGCCGCGGCCTGGCCGTGATGCTGGGCGTGATCCGCGCGCTCAACGAGGCCCGGGTCGAGACGGCCGGGACGATTACCTTCGTGGCGGACGTCGGCGAGGAGGGCCTGGGCGATCTGCGCGGCATGAAGAACCTGTTCAACGTCGTGCTGAAGGGCCAGATCGATCGCTTCGTGTCGGTCGACGGCGCGGGCTTCGGCATCACCAACGTCGGCGTCGGCAGCCACCGCTACCGGGTGACGTTCAAGGGGCCCGGAGGCCACAGCTTCGGCGCGTTCGGCCTGGTGAACCCGATCCACGCGCTGGGCCGGGCCATCGCCCTCATCGCCGACTTCCAGGTGCCGGAGATCCCCAAGACCACCTTCAACGTCGGCCGCATCGGCGGCGGCACCTCGGTGAACTCGATCCCGTTCGAGGCGTGGATGGAGGTGGACATGCGGTCGGCCGACCCGGCCGCGCTCGCCTCGCTCGACGCGAAGTTCCAGCAGGCGGTCGACCGCGCCCTGGCGGCGGAGAACGAGCGGTGGCGCCACGGCCGGCTCGAGGTCGAGCGGACGCTCGTCGGGGACCGCCCGGCCGGCAGGACCGCCGAGACGGCGCCCATCGTCCAGGCGGCCGCGTCGGTGAACCGCGCGCTCGGGCTGCCGGTGTCGCTCGGGGAGGGATCGACGGACGCGAACATCCCGATGAGCCTGGGCATTCCGGCCGTGACGATCGGCGGCGGCGGGCGGTCGTCCGGCGCGCACTCGCTCGGCGAGATTTTCGACACGACGGACTCGTGGAAGGGGACCGCGCGCGCGCTGCTGTTGGCGATCGCGCTCGCGCAGAGGTAGGGCTGGGCTGAAGGCCAGCGCTGCGTACGGTACGTAGTGCCGGGCTTCAGCCCGGCCGTCGGCCGAACCCTCGTTTCATGCGAAGGCGGAAGCAGGCGCGGTGGCTGAAGTCTTGCAGCGGTCTGAAGGAGCAGCGGTCGCGGACGAGCGCGTCCCGGTCGGGACGACTCAGGCTCCGCCGCCGGAGACAGATCCGTTCTTCATGTCGCGAAAGCGCTCAAGGTGGACGGCCCGCGTGACGGAGCGTTGGCGCCGGAAGGGGTCAAGCCTGACGCGCCTTCGACCGAAATGCAGGGGGGCACGAGGACGTGTTTGAGCGGTCGAGGCTTAGATTCATTGCTTCTAACAGGATGACAGTCCCGTGATCCAGGCGCTTGGGTTCGCTATAACTGTTGCGTGCACAGTTGGTTACTGCTAGACTCCGCACGTCGGGTCGGCGCGCGACGGCGCGCTCGCAGAATCGGTCGAGGGGGGGGAATTAGTGCGGTTGGCTCAACTCACCAGACGCCTCTCCGTGCTCGCGCTGGCCGCCGCGTTTCTCGGAACGCCGGTCGTGGCGGCGCGCGCGGAAACTCCGCAGTCCTCGCCCACCGCCGCGCAGAAGAAGGCCGCCGCACGCCGCCGCGTGAGCCGCGCGTCGCGCGCGCTGCGCGAGGCGATGCGGCCGCGCTACAAGCGTGACGCGAGCGGCGATCTCGTGCCGGACGTGCGTGCCGAGGCCGCGATCATCTTCGACCCGGGCAACGGCCGCGTGCTCTGGTCGGAGAACGCGCACGACCGGCGGTCGATCGCGAGCATCACGAAGGTGATGACCGCGCTCGTCTTCCTCGAGGACGACCCGAATCTCGATCAGACCGTGACGGTGGCGCGTGCCGACACGCGGCGCGCGTCGACGACCTACCTGCGGACGAACGAGAAGATCAGCCTGCGCGACGTGCTGAACGTCACGATGGTGGGGTCGGACAACGCCGGCGCCCGCCTGCTCGCGCGCGTCTCGCACGGCGGCGCCGGGCCGTTCGTGGCGCGGATGAACGAGAAGGCGATCGAGCTCGGCCTCGACGACACGCACTTCGAGGACCCTTCGGGCCTCGACCCCGACAACGTTTCGTCGGCCTACGATTTGTCGCGTCTCATCGCGTTCGCCGGCCACGACGAGCGCATCGCGTCGATCATGCGGCAGCCCGTCTACCAGTTCAGCACGAACCGCCGCCGCGCGGTGCGCGTGCGCAACACGAACAAGCTGGTCGGGCAGCTCGACGTCGTCAGCGGGAAGACGGGCTTCATCCACAAGGCCGGCTACTGCCTCGCGACGCTCCTCAAGCTTCCCGAAGGCCCCGACGTGGCCGTCGTCGTCCTCGGCGCCTACTCGAACCTCGGGCGCTTCTGGGAGACGCGGCACCTCTTCAACTGGCTCAAGTCGCGCGAGGACACGCTCCTGGGCGAGTCGCAGCCGGGCTCCGGATCCATTCACTGAGACCGACACGTGTCGCCGTGGCGCACACCTGAAGGTGTGCGCTACGTACGATAGTGGTCAGGGGGCACGTAGCGCACGGCTTCAGCTGTGTCACGTAGCGCACGGCTTCAGCCGTGTCACGTAGCGCACGGCTTCAGCCGTGCGCCTTGTCACGGCGGTCAGCGGTCAGCAGTCAGCCGTCAGGAAGAGCGGTCAGGGGTCAGCTGTCAGGAAGAGCGGTCAGCAGTCAGCCGTCAGGAAGAGGCGGTCAGCAGTCAGCGGTCAGGAAGGGCATCCTGTGACGGTGTGACAGGGGCTCTACCTGACCGCTGCCCCCTGCCCCCTGACCCCTGATCCCCGTCCTACGCCTCGTAGCCGCGCTGCATGGCGGCGGCGTCGAGCGGCAGGGTGGCGACCGTGTCGACGGCGAGCAGGACGGGGCGCGCGGCGTGGCGCGCGTCGTACACCTTGAGGTAGCGCCGGCAGTCGTCGCACGCGTAGATGCGGTAGCGGCCGTCGCGCGTGGCGAACGACGTGACGCGCGCGCGGTCGGCGTTGCCGCAGAAGGGGCAGGCCAGCGGGTCGAAGCGCCAGCGCGTGGTGCACCGCGAGCAGATCAGCAGGCGGTCGGCGGACGGCGTGATCGTCGCGAACTCGGGCTCTCCGCCGCATACCGGGCAGCAGCCGCGCGTCCAGGCGCTGCAATCCACCACCGCGAACGCCTCGGCGGCGCGCGCCAGGAACGGCCGCATCGCCAGCTGCACGACGGGCTCGAGGCCGGCGAGGTCGGCCGGAGGCTCGGCGGAGGCCGGGTCGGCGCCCGTCGCGTACCACTGCGTGACCATCGGCTCGATCCGGTCGGCTTCGCGGCTGAGCGTCTCGGTCCGGTGGTAGTCCTCCTCGTCGAGCGCCTCGAAGCGGCGCATCAGCTCGGCGACGCTCCTGAACACGAACCGGAAATCGCTCCAGTTGAGCGTCACGTCCTCGAAGCGGAGAACGGGCCGGCCCGCGGCCAGGCGCGCGGCGACCGCGTCGATCTCCAGCGTCGACGCGGGCAGCGGCAGGCGCGTCCGGATGCGCCGCTCGAGCTTGATGAGCTCGATCTGGAGGTCGACGGCCGACGCCAGATCCGGCTGCTCCTCGCGGAGGAGCGTGAGCTCCGCGATCTCGGGCAATTCCCGGCGTTCGGTCTGCGGCGGCTGGTGATGGGGGCGACGGGGCACGGCTGTGCTCATTGTGCCCGAGCCTGCCCGGGGGCGCAACGAGCGGAGCGAGGAACCTCGCCCGAACCGGGGCTGGGCAATGGCTGGAGTATTGCAGAAATAGCCCGTAAGTACGGGTGGCTCGAGCTGGCACGGAGTCGAGTTCGCCCCGTTCTGTGCAGGGGTTTGAGGTTTCCCCCCCGCACGCCGGTCGGAGCTGTCGTCCAATTGCTTGGTTCGGCTCCAAGCCATTGGATTGCGTCGGAGTTCCGGCGGCGTTTCTACATTCCTTGACTCATGCAAGGACGAGGAGGATCAGCGAACGTGAAGTTACAATCGCGACGACTCTCGACACAGTTTCTCGCGCTGGCCGTGATCATCACACTTGTACCCCTGCCGGTTCTGGCGGGGGAGAGCACTCAGCCCACGCCCGCCACTCAGACCTTGAGCGCGACGGCGGCCAAGGTCGTGGCGCGTGAGGTGGCGAAGGACGCCCTGCAGGCGGCCGAGATGGGCGCCACGGCGTTGAAGCCGGCGGCGTTCGCGACGAGCGGCGCTCGGACGGCGGCCCGCGCCGAGCAGGAAGGCACGCCGGGCGCGCGGTCCGGGTCCTTCTTCAAGACGGGCGCTGGAATCGCGGTAATGGCCGTGCTCGGGCTCGGGGTGGGCTACGCGCTCTACTCCGCGAAGCACGACCGTGTTCGCTCACCTGGGAAGTAGGAGGACGACAACCATGAGACGCATAACTTGTGTGCTGTCGGTCTTCCTGGTCGCGTGCGGGCTGCTCGTGTCGCCCGTGTACGCGCAGTCCCAGACCGGCACGGTGCAGGGCAAGGTGATGGACCAGCAAGGCGGCGTGCTGCCGGGCGTCACGGTGACGCTGACCGGCCCGCGCGGCGCGCAGGTGGCGGTGACCGACGGCACGGGTGAGTACCTGTTCGTCGGCGTCCAGCCGTCCACCTACGGGTTGAAGGTCGAGCTCTCGGGCTTCCTGTCGCAGGAGCAGACCGACGTGGCCGTCGGCATGGGCAAGACCGTGACGTCGAACTTCACGATGAAGGTCGGCGGCGTGTCGGAGAGCATCGAGGTCGTGGGCACGGCGTCGACGGTGGACGTGAAGAGCTCCGCGACGGAGACGTCGGTGAGCTCGGCGCTGCTGACCGCGATGCCGATCTACTCGTCGACCGCGACGGGCCTGCTGAACGCGGCGCCCGGCGTCAACAGCAGCTCGGCCTACGGCGGGCAGGGCAGCTACGGCAACGCGCTGCTGCTCGACGGCGTGGACACGCGCGACCCGGAGGGCGGGTCGGCCTGGACGTTCTTCAACCAGAACCTGATCGAGGACATCCAGATCGGCGGCCTCGGCGCGCCGGCCGAGTACGGCGGCTTCTCGGGCGGGATCGTGAACACGATCACCAAGTCGGGGAGCAACGTGTTCTCGGGCCTCAACTCGATCCGGTACACGAAGGACTCCCTCGCGGGCAACAACGTGAGCAGCGCCGTCCTGGCGGAGAACCCGAGCCTGGGGAGCGCCTCGATTACGCGGAAGCTCGTGGACTACACCGTCCAGCTCGGCGGGCCGATCAAGCAGGACAAGGCGTTCTTCTTCGGCAGCGTCCAGCGCTACTCGGCCGACTACGATCCCATCGGGCCGCTGACGAAGTCGACCGACGTGAGCCCGCGCTTCAACGCGAAGTTCACGCTGCAGCCGACGCCGTCCGACACGGTGATCCTGGGCATGCAGTACGACCAGTACAACGTGACCGGGCGCGTGGGCTGGTGGTCGTCGGCGCAGGCGACCAACGACGCGACGGTGACCGAGGACGCGCCGGAGTGGGTGTGGAACGCCCAGTACCGCCGGGTCATCGGCACGAGCATGCTGTTCGAGGCGAAGCTGACCGGCTACACCGGGTACTACTACCTCGACCCGGTCGACCCCGCGCCGCCCACCTGGGACGGCCTGACCGGTGAGTACGGCGGCGGCGGCGGCGGTCTGTACTACGCGGACCGCGGCCGGAACCAGCTGCAGGTGTCGCTGTCGAAGTACGCCGAGAAGTTCGGACGCCACAACCTCAAGTTCGGCGCCGAGATCGAGCGGAGCCACGTGCGGTCCCAGGTACAAGCCGTACGGGCCGTCCGGCTACTACATCTACACCTACGGCGGCGTGCCGTACTACAAGATCAGCTACAGCTACGACGTGCAGGGCAACAACCACCGCGTGTCGGCCTACGCGCAGGACCAGTGGAGCGCCGGCAACCTGACGCTGAACCTCGGCCTGCGCATGGACCACATCCGCGGCTACAGCCCCGTGCTGAAGCAGGACGTCTACAAGCCCAAGAACGCCTGGGGGCCCCGGGTCGGCATCGCGTACGACATGACCGGGTCGGGCACCTCCGTCCTCAAGGGCTTCTGGGGCCGCTACTACGAGGGCGCCGCGAGCGGCTTCTACAGCTCCGCCACGCCGGGCATCTCGGACTACGTCACGACGGACATCAACCCCGACGGCAGCCTCGGCGCCTCCTACATCGACCCGGCCGTCGTCTACGGGATCAGCACCGACATCAAGCACCCGCGCACCGACGAGCTGAACGTCGCCTGGGAGACGCAGATCAACAAGGACATGCGCTTCACGGCGACCGGCGTCTACCGCACGGGCGGCAACTTCCTCAACAACGTCCTCCAGGACGCCCTGTGGCAGCCGGTGACGCTCGACAACGCGTTCACCGGAAGCACCTTCACGGGCTACGCGTGGGCCAATCGTGACGAGTCGAACACCTCCTACTACATCCGCAACACGAAGGGGTTCCAGTACCTCGACACGAACGGCAACGTGATCGGCACGGCGGACCCGAAACGCAACTACAAGGCCCTCATCCTGGTGCTCAACCGCTCGCTGAAACAGCGGCTGGGCTTCCAGTTGTCGTACGTGCTGTCCAAGTCGGATGGCACGGTGGACAACTCCGGGTGGAGCGCCTATCTGAGCGGCCAGCTCTGGTCGACTCCCAACACGGCGCTGATTAACAGTGACGGCGAGCTCACGAACTCGCGCCGTCACGAGTTCAAGTTCTACGTGACGTACCTGATCCCGAGGATCGACGTCATGATCAGCCCGCAGTACACCGGCACGAGCGGCCGGCCGTACCAGCCGGTACTATCCGTACAGCTCGAGGGACCTCAACCTGCCCTTCTCGAGCCAGCGGTCGATCAACCTCGCGCCGCGCGGCAGCGAGGTGAACGCCTTCTACAACAACATCGACCTCCGCGCCGAGAAGTACTTCCAGGTGGCTGGCGGGCACCGGTTCGGGGTCTATGTCGACATCCTCAACGTGTTCAACACCGCGTCGATCACGGCGGTGAACACGCGCTACCCGTACACCACCATCAGCGGCAACCAGGTGCTCTATCAGGCGCCCACCGAATCTCCAGGGCGCACGTCAGGCCACCTTCGGCGGTCGCTGGTCGTTCTAGGCTGGAGTGGAGCTCGCCGCGCGCGGCGCGGCGAGCTCCACGCATCAGCGGTCAGGGGTCAGGGGGCAGGGGTTAGCGGTCAGCGGTCAGCGGTCAGCGGTCAGGTAGGACCTCTGTCACGCTGTCACACTGTGGCAGCGCCGCAGGATGCTTTTGCTGACCCCTGACCGCTGCCCCCTGCCCGCTGACCCCTGACCGCTGTACGGCGGGTTACGAACCCTTGGACAGTTGCGCCTCGAGGGCCCGCCCGAGCGCGACCTCGCGGGCGGCCTCCTGCGGGCGGCCCTGGCGGTTGAAGATGTCGGCCAGCACGTAGTGGGCGAGCGGGGCATACTCCGATTTCGGCGCCAGCTCGAGCCCCTTGCGCGCCAGCTCGATGGCCTCGTCGAAGTGCGTGCCGGCGTCCAGGTAGGCCTTCGCCAGGAAGATGTGGCCCTCGGG
This sequence comes from uncultured Acidobacteriota bacterium, assembly GCA_963812185.1. GTDB lineage: Bacteria > Acidobacteriota > Vicinamibacteria > Vicinamibacterales > JAHECP01 > JAHECP01. The sequence continues at coordinate 602,949 of CAWEUE010000003.1, read as the reverse complement.
GAACCGGGGGTTGCTCTCGATCGACTGCTTGAGCGCCCCGATCTGGCCCTCCCGATCCCCCACCTGCTCGTAGAGCCGTGAGAGGTTGAACGCCGCCTTGTAGGCGTCGTGGTGGAGCTTCAGCTCCTCGACGTACTCGCGCTCGGCGCCGGGCAGGTCGCCGCGCTTCTCGGCAATCAGCGCCAGGTTGTAGTGCGCGAGCCGCACGTCCTTCTTGATGGCGATCGCCTGCTGGATGCGCCGCTCGGCCGTCGCGAGGTCGCCCCGCTCGAGCGCGACGACGCCCAGCGCGTTCTCCGCCGCCGCCACCTTCGGGTCCTGCTCGAGTGCCTGGTGGAAGAGGCCTTCGGCCTTCGCCAGGTCGCCGCGGTCGAGCCAGATCTCGCCCATCTGGTAGCGCACGTAGGGATCCTTGGGGTCCAACGTCAGGTAGCGCTCGAACCCCGCCAGCGCCGCGTCGTCGTCGCCCATGGCCCGGTAGGCCTCGGCCATGTTGACCACCGCGATGTCGTAGTCGGGCTTCAGGGCCAGCGTCTTCTTGTAGTACTCGACCGCCTTTTCGGGCTCGCCGTGGCGGAGATACTGCGTGCCCAGCATGTACCAGGCGTCGATGACCGCGGGGTCCTCCTTGACGACCTCGTTCAGGACCGCGATGACCTTGGGGAACTGGTCCTCGCCGCCCTCGTCCTTGGTCTTCGCGAGGTCCATAGCGGTGCCGAGCTTGTTGAACAGGCCGATCTTGTCCTTGGGGTCGGCCCGGTCCGTCCGGGGATCCGCCGTCGTCGCCACGAAGGAGCCCACGTAGCCCAGGGCCGCCAGCCGGGCGCGCGCCTCGGGGTCGACGTCCCCCTCGGGCAGCGCCGCGTGGGTCTGGTGGAAGCCGGACTCCATCGCGCGCAGCTGGCCGATCATGCGGGCGCCGAGCTCCCCGCGATCGGCGTAGAGGTTCGTCACTTCCTGCGGGTCGCGGTCGACGTCGTAGAGCTCGGGCCGCGGCGCGTCGATCACCTTGTAGCGCCCCGAGCGGAGCGACCGGAGGTCGCTCCAGCCGTAGTGGTGCAGGGGGTACATCGCCTCCGAGTAGCAGTCGAGGCCGAGCTCCGGGCGCGCGCCGGTCATCAGCGGCGCGAGGCTCGCGCCCGACATGCCGCTCGGTTCCGGGACGCCCAGGAGATCGAGCACGGTCGGCATGACGTCCACCGTCCGCACGGGGTCGGCGACCCGGCGCGGCCCGGTGAGGCTGAACGGCGCGCGGATCACGAAGGGGACGTGCGTCGTGCTGTCGTAGATGAAGAACCCGTGCGTGCCCTCGCCGTGGTCGCCGAGGCTCTCGCCGTGGTCGCCCATGACGACGATGACCGTGCGGTCGTAGACGCCGAGCGTCTTCAGCTCCGCGACGACGCGGGCGACCTGGCTGTCGGCGAAGGCGATCTCGCCGTTGTAGGGGTGCCCCTTGTACCGCGTCGCGAACGGCTCGGGCGGGTCGTACGGCGTGTGCGCGTCGTACAGGTGGATCCACGCGAAGAACGGCCCGCCTTTGGCGCCGTCGATCCACGGGAGCGCCTTGTCGACCGTCTCGTTGCCGGGCCGCTGGATGGCGCCCAGCGACACCGCGCCCTCCTTGCTGAGGTCGAAGTCGTCGAAGTAGGTGTCGAAACCCTGGTTGATGCCCCACTTCGAGTCGAGGACGTAGGCCGAGACGAAGCCGCCGGTGCGGTAGCCGTGGGACTTCAGGACCTCGGCGAGCGTCAGCTGGTCCGCGCCGAGGAAGAAGCCTCCGTTGTCGCGCACGCCGTGCTCGGGCGGGAACTTGCCGGTGAACAGGCTCGAGTGCGCGGGCAGGGTGAGCGGCGCGACCGACTCGGCCTGCTCGAACAGGACGCCCTCGCCGGCGAGCTGATCGAAGGCCGGCGTCTCGACGTCCTTCGCGCCGTACGCCTCCATGCGGTCGGCGCGCGTCGTGTCGAGCGTCACCACCACCAGGTTCAGCGCCTGCCGCGGCACGCCGGCGGGCAGGGTGCCCAGCGCCTCGCCTTCCGACCCGCGGAACGTGCGGGGATACCAGAGCCAGACCGCCGCGCCGGACGCGGCCACCAGCGCGAGGGCGGCCGCCAGCCACCAGACGCGCGACGCGCGCCTTGCGGGCGGCGACGGCGCGGATTGGGTGCGTTTCGACATACTGGTCACATCGTCACCCGCCGCGGGCGGCGGCGTCAATGTGGCGTGGGGCTACAGGGTGCACAGGGTGCGCGCAGCGAGGGGTGCCGGCGAGCGGGCCCCGGCCGCAGCGGCGAGGGCCCGGCTCCCGCGCCAGCCGGGCGCACGAGATGCGGCGTCCGTGCCGTGGCCGGGGGCTCGCGCCGCGGGCCGGCATCCGGCCGCCCGGGAACGCTCGCTTCGGCTCGATGCCCTGCCGATCGGCGCGGCGGGCAGGGTTGGCCAATCAACACCCCCACGTACCGACCACCGGCGGGGGTACGCCGAAGAACGACGCCCGCGCAGAAGCAGCCCGCCGCGCAAGGCTCGCTTCGCTCGCGTTCCGGATCGCGAAGCGGGCGGCCTCCACGGCCCGCCGCGTGAGCCCCCGACCGGCCGCTCATGCGGCGCCGCTTCCACCGCGCCAGCGCACGCGGGCGCCGGGCGCTCGCTGCGGCGGCCGTGAGCCGAGCCGAGTGCAACCCGAGCGGAGCCGAGCGTTCCGCAGCGGGCTATGGCTTCGCGCGCTTCGATCCTCGCGTTGCCCGAGGCGGTGAACGGTCCGTCGGAGTTGTCGGCCGGCATGCCTTGCCCGCTGCGCCAGCGTCAGGGTACCGAGCGCAGCGAGGGGTGCCGGCGAGCGCGCCCCGGCCGCAGCGGCGAGGGCCCGGCTCCCGCGCCAGCCGGGCGCCGGGGGGAGGCGCGATCCGTCGTGTGCCTCGTGGTTGGCTTTGCCGTGGGCGGCGAAGGACGCGTGACGGGGTCAGCTTCAGTCGCGTCGGTGCTTGGGCCGTTGTTCGTCGCTCAGGAGGCCGAAGCGGTTCATGCGGTTCTCGTCGACGAAGACGATGACGCGGTAGTCGCCGGGGGCGGCGGCGGGCGGGCGGTCGTAGATCCGAGATCTCGGCCGGCACGGGCCCGTTGAACAGGCGCGAGCCGAGCATGCTGCCGCCGGCCGCGGCGTTCTGCTCGCCGAGGCGGCGGACGGCCGGCGGGCCGTACTTCATGTACATGCGGCCGCGCTCGGTCATGACGCCCGGCGTTTCGTCCTCCTGGAAGTAGTGGTCCACGAAGCGGCGGCGCTTCGTGTACTCCTCCAGCGCCTCGTTTTCGGGCGTGGCGGGGTCGGGGTCGCGGCGGGCCCAGAAGCGCACGCGGAACGCCGCACGCGCCGGCTCGGGCAAACGCTGGTACTGCCGCCGCTCGGCCTTCGTGATGAAGGCCTGGACGCTGGCGAGCCACACCTTGTCGTCGGTCGTGAGCTTGTCGCGGGCTGGCCGGGCGGCCGGCGCGAACGCCAGGGCGAGGGCGAGGCAGATCGCGATCATGGCGAACGGGCGAGGAGGCCCCGCCGCGCGAGGCGGGGCCTCCGGCCGTCTAGAACGAGAAGCGGAAGCCGGCGCGCGCGGTGCGCGGCGACAGCCACCGGTTGGGCTGTCCGAACGAGCTGCCCGACGTGTCGATCACGGCAGAGGAGCTGTTCGAGTCGAACGTGCCCTGGTTCGTGAGGTTGAACGCGTCCAGATAGAACCCGAGCGTCCGGCGTGGGCCGCTGAGCGGCCAGGTCTTCTCGAGCCTGAAGTCGAGATTCTTCAGGGCGGGGAGCCGCTGGCTGCCGCGCGGCTCGATCCGGATCGTCTCGGTGCCCTGGGTGAGGCCGCGGATCCTCGCGCGGCGGCCCCAGGCCAGGCCGGTGCGGTACTGATAGACGAGGCTGACGTTGAAGCCGCCCCAGATCGGCACGTGATAGGTGCCGTCCAGCTTGAACTCGTTGGTGTAGTCGAAGGCGACCGGCCCGACGGCGTTGATCGCGGCGTTCGGATCGGAGAAGACCCCGCTCTTGCCGAGGTCGCCGCCGGCCGCGTTGTTGCCGAAGGTGTTGTTCACGTTGCCCTGCGTCTTCGACCGGGTGTAGGAGGCGCGCAGCTGCCAGTCGTGCGAGTAGCGTTTCGTCCCGATGATCTGGAACGCGTTGTAGTTGCGGTACGCGCCCGCCGGGTTCGTCAGCTGGTAGAACTCGTTGCCGGCATTCACCCGGTCGTACACCGTCAGCATCGCGCCGTCGTCAGCTGTGCCCAGGACGCCGTCTGGTCCGGGGTCCTGCCGCTGCACGGGCTGGTAGATCGATCCGGTGTCGGTGAAGCCCAGAAAGTTGCGGAAGTTGCGCTTGATGTACTGGGCCGTCACCGCGAAGTCCGGGAACAGCTCGCGTTCGACGCCGATCAGGTACTGATCGACGTACGATTGTTTGATCTTCGACGCGATGCCGTAGACGTCCTTCGAGTAGTCGATCGTGAAGAGGGGGTCGGAGAACACCCCCGGTCCGAGCACCTGCACGAGCGAGTACGGGTGCTGCTGGCTGAGGTCCATGAACTCGTAGTTGCTCGCCAGCATGCCGTCGGCGTACCGGCCGTAGTGGCCGCGGACGACCGTCTTGTGGTCGGCCATGACGTCCCACGCGAAGCCGACGCGCGGCGCGACCGGACTCGTCTTGAAGACGGTGCCCATGGCCGGCACCGACCCGCGGTTGATGTCGACGCGCACGCCCGGGTTGATCGTGAGGTGGTCGTTCACCGTCCAGCTGTCCTGCGCGTAGATCGAGGTCCGCTTGGTGGTGGCGTTGGTGACGTAGCCGTCCCAGATGTAGGCGAGGTACGGCTGGCCGCCGTAGTCGTAGTACCACATGCCCCCGGGGTAGCCCCACTCGTTGATGATCTTCGCGCGCTCGAACTCGAACCCGAACTTGAACTCGTGGTTCTTGCCCGCGAAGTTGTCCACGTACTTCGTCAGCGTGACCGAGGTCACGTTCGGCTTGCGCGTGAACTTGCCGTAGTAGGTCGTGTCCACCGAGTACATCCCCGTGAGACCGTCGTAGTGTCCGGGCGGCCCCGAGCGGGTGGCCGGCGGCGTCGGCTCGATGGGGTAGTAGCCCGAGTAGCCGCCGTTCTTCACCTCGAGCAGGGTCGAGGAGTTGAGCGTCCAGTTGAACCGGAGGTTCCAGTTGATCTCGGGCGAGGGCTCGATGGTGGTCGTCACGTAGGGCCGCGTGGCGCTCGCGCCGCGGCCCTTGACGTCGTACTTGTCCTTCTCGAAGAACCCTTCCACGCGGGTGCTGGACGAGGGCGCCCAGTTGACCTTCGTGATGAACCGCGGGTCGCGCTCTGAGGTGGTGCCGCCCACGAAACCCGCCGGCCGGTCCACCCGCTTGTAGTACTGGAAGCCGGTGAAGAACCAGAGCTTGTCGCGCAGGATTGGCCCGCCGATCTGCTCGGTGCTGTCCCAGTTCGTGATGATCTGCCGGGGCTTGAACTTGTCCTGCAGATCCGCCGACAACGACCCGGTGTTCGCCCCGACCCAGCCCGGACGCGTCGTCCAGGTACTCGCCGAGACCCGAGAAGTTGTTCGTGCCCGAGCGGATGATGCTGTTGGCGGCCACGCCCGTGAACTCGCCGTACTCGGCGTTGGCCCCGAGCGAGACGACCTGGACCTCCGAGATCCAGTTGTAGTTGAAGAACGACCACGGGGACCCGCCCTCGGGGTCGCTCACGTCCACGCCGTCCATGAGCAGCGCGTTCGAGTCCGCCGTGCCGCCGTACGCCACGTTGTTCGAGACGCCGGGCGCCAGGTTGATGATGTCCGGCTGGAAGCGCGCGGTCGGCAGATTCTGGAGCTGCTCGTTCGAGACGCTCGTCGGCGAGGCGGAGCTCTTGACGTCGACCACCGGGGACTCGCCGGTGACCGTCACGGTCTCGGCGAGCTTGGCGACCGACATCCGCAGGTCAATCGTGATCGTCTGCCCGACGGGCAACCGCACGCCCTCGCGCATGATGGTCGTGAACCCCTGCAGGTCCGCCTTGACCGCGTAGATGCCAGGCGGCAGGCTCGGGAACCGGTAGGTGCCCGACGAGTCGCTGACCGCCACCTGGGCTCCGCCGATCAGGGTGTCGCTCGTGACCGTCACGGTCACGCCGGGCAGCACGGCTCCGGTCGAGTCCGCGACTGTACCGGTCAGAGTGCTGGTTTGCCTGCCCTGGGCGTGAAGGGCGGCAGAGCCCCCCAGCACCAGCAGGAGGGCGCAGACCACGCCCCCGGCACGCATCCTCCAATGCATACGTTTCTCCTCCTCCTCGTTGTGCATGGTGCGTTGCCGGGCGGAGCTGACGCCAACACGGTGAGCACGGCCTTCGCGGCGTACTCCAGCCCGGGCAATTGGGGGGAAAGTGGAGTATATACCGTCGGCGTGTTGTGCGGGAGGGCAACCCGTGAAAAAATCGCTTCAGGGACTCATGCTCCGCGCGACTGCGAGAATACGAACCAGGCCGGGGCGAGGTGCGCCCGCCGCCCGCCGCGCCCGGATCCCGGTCGCCCTTCTCGCGCTGGCCCTCGCCGCGTGCGGGCATCCGCCGCCGGCCACGCCGCCCGCCCGGCCGGCGCCGAACGTCGTCCTGATCACGATCGACACGCTCCGGGCCGACCGGGTGGACAGTCCGGCGTTCCCGGGCCTGACGCCGAACCTGGACCGGCTGGCCGCCGCGGGCGTCCGGTTCGCGGACGCGACCGCCCAGGTCCCGCTCACGTTCCCGTCCCACGTGTCGATCATGACGGGGGAGTTCCCCTCGCAGCACGGCGCGCGCGACAACGGGAGCTACGTCCTCGGCCCGCAGGCGGTGACGCTGGCCGAGCGGCTGCACGACCGCGGCTACGTCACGGGCGCCTTCGTGGCGAGCGTGATCCTGTCGCGGGGCTACGGCCTCGCGCAGGGCTTCGACGAGTACGACGACCGCTTCTCGGCCGGCGGCGCGGCGATCTCGCTGGCCGATCTCCAGCGGCCCGGCGCCGAGGTGGCGGGCGACGCGGCCGGCTGGCTGAAGGCGCGTTCGCACCCGGACCGCCCGTTCCTGCTCTGGATGCACCTCTACGACCCGCACGCGCCCTACGCCGCGCCCAAGGCCTTCGCCGAGCGGTATCCGCACGCGCCCTACGACGCCGAGGTGGCCGCGGCCGACTGGGCGGCCGGCTACCTCCTGGACAGCCTGCCAAAGGGCGGCCGGCCGACGCTGGTCGTGGTGACCGGCGACCACGGCGAGAGCCTCGGCGACCACGGCGAGCCCGAGCACGGCATGCTGCTCTACGACTCGACGCTGCACGTGCCTCTCATCGTGAGCGGCGACGGCCTGCCGGCCGGCGTCGTCGTCGGCGAGCAGGTCCGCCATGTCGATCTCGTGCCGACGATCCTCGACCTCGTGGGCGCGCCGCCCGCCAAGGGCCTGCCGGGCGAGAGCCTGGTGCCGCTCATGCACGGCGCCCACCGGGAGGACGCGCCGCCCTCGTACGCCGAGACGTGGTTCCCGCGGCTGCACTTCGGCTGGAGCGAGCTGCGCGCGGTGCGGGTGGGCGACTGGAAGTACATCCAGGCGCCGCATCCGGAGCTCTACGACCTGCGCAAGGACCCGGGCGAGCACGAGAACGTCATCGAGGCGCGTCCCGAGCTCGCGGAGGGGCTGGCCCGGGAGCTGGCCACGCTGGCGCAGCCGAACCGGCCCGCGGAGGCGTCGAGCAAGCGCGTCAGCGAGCAGACGGCCGACGAGCTCCGCAGTCTGGGCTACGTCGGCGGCGGGACCGGCGGGCCGACGACGCTGGGCACGGGGGAGGAGGGCGCGGATCCCAAGGACCACATCGCGGAGTACCGCGCGTTCGTCACCGCGTTCTACGAGGCGCTGGACGATCTGGAGGCCGGGCACGCCGAGGCGGCGCTCCGCGGCTTCCGCGCGATCGCGCGCGAGCACCCGCTCAGCTTCGAGGCGCACCAGTACACCGGGCGCGCGCTGGCCGCGCTCGGGCGCTCGGCCGAGGCGCTTCGCGAGTACGACGTGGCCATCGGCCTCAACCCGCGCGCGTCGACGCTGCGGTTCGACGCGGCCCGCCTGGAGCTGGACCTCGGCCGGAAGTCCGACGCCGCGCGGCGCATCGCGGCGGGCCTGGCCGTGGAGCCCGACGCGTTCTACGGCCGGTTCCTGGAGGGCCAGCTGGCGGCGGCCGAGGGCCGGACCGCCGACGCCGCGCGCGCGTACGACCGGGCGGCGTCGTTGAATCCCGCGTTCGCGCCGGCCCACTTCGAGCTGGCGCGGCTCGCCGAGGCCGGGGGCGACGCCGCCCGCGCGCGGGCGGAGTACCAGAAGGCGGTGGACGCCGATCCGGCGTTCGAGGAGGCGCGCCAGGCGCTGGCGCGGCTCGGTGGAGGGAACCGTGGGCGGTAAGCGGAAGGCCGCGCCGAACGGAAGCGGCCGAGGCAGGACGCCCGCGCGGCGCCCGTGGGTCTGGCCGGCGGCCGTGGCGGCGGTGGCGATCGTGTCGGGCGCGGTCTGGTACGCGTCGAGGCCGCGAATGGTGCGCGCGCCGAGCGGCGCCGCCCTCGGGACGCTGCCGGCGGGCGAGAAGCCCTCGGACCTGAGCGTGCTGCTCGTCACGCTGGACACGACGCGCGCCGACCACATGGGCGCGTACGGCTACCAGGGGATCGAGACGCCGGCCTTCGACCGGATCGCGCGCGAGGGCGTGCTGTTCGAGCACGCCGAGTCGGCGGCGCCGCTCACGCTGCCGGCGCACTCGTCGATCTTCACCGGCCTCTTCCCGCCCGAGCACGGCGTGCGCGACAACGGCGGCTTCTTCCTCGCGCCGTCGCAGGTGACGCTGGCCGAGCGGCTGAAGGCGGCGGGCCTCGAGACGGGCGGCTTCGTCGGCGCGTACGTGCTCGACCACCGGTGGGGCATCAACCAGGGCTTCGACACCTACTACGACGACTTCGACCTCTCGAAGGTGAAGTCGATGTCGCTCGGCTCGATTCAGCGGCCCGCCAACGAGGTGGCCGACCACGTGCTCGACTGGCTGGACCACACCGGCGGCCGGCGGTTCTTCGCCTGGGCGCACTTCTACGACGCGCACACGCCGTACGACCCGCCCGAGCCGTTCAAGAGCCGCTATCCGGGGCATCCGTACGTCGGCGAGATCGCGTTCGTGGACTCGCAGGTCGGACGCCTCATCGGATGGCTGGAGGATCACCACCGCCTCGACCGGACGATCGTCGTCGTCATGGGCGACCACGGCGAGAGCCTCGGCGACCACGGCGAGGCGGCGCACGGCTTCTTCGTCTACCAGAGCACGATCCACGTGCCCTTCGCGGTTCGCGCGCCCTTCGCGCTGACCCGCGGCCGCCGCGTCGCCGACGTGGTCCGCAGCGTGGACGTGATGCCGACGGTCCTCGACCTGCTCGGCCTGCCGGTCAAAGGCAAGGTGGAAGGCAGGAGCCTGGTGCCCCTCATGACCGGGGCGACCGAGGACATGGGGCTGGAGGCCTACTCGGAGGCGGTCTACCCGCGCTACCACTTCGGCTGGAGCGACCTGCGCGCGCTGCACGTCGGCCGCTACAAGTACATCGAGGCGCCGCGGCCCGAGCTGTACGACCTCCAGGACGACCCGAACGAGCAGCACAACCTGTACCCGCAGCGGCGTGAGCTGGGGGACCGGATGGCGACCGCGCTCACCGCGCTCGAAGGGCAGATGCCGGCCGCCGCGGCCGACGCGAAGCCGACGCCCGAGGTGGACCCCGACGCGCGCGAGCGGCTGGCCGCCCTCGGCTACATCGGGAGCTTCGTGCCCCTCGCGACGCACGACCGCTCGGGGCTGGCGGACCCGAAGGACAAGATCGGCGTGTTCAACCTGATGAACAGCGCGCGCGACAGCTCGAAGGGGGAGGGCGACCCGGACGAGGGCCTGAAGGCGCTGCTCCAGGTGGTCAAGACCGACCCCGAGGTGATCGACGCGTGGTTCATGCTGGGCAACGAGTACTACCGCCGCGGCCGCTTCGACGACGCGATCGCGAACTACCGGAAGGCGCTGGCCCTGAAGCCCGACTACGACCTCGCCGTCATCAACATGGCCAACGCCTACCGGGGCCTCGGCCGTGACGACGAGGCGCTGGCGGGCTACCGCCGGTATCTGCAGCTCGACCCGAACAACGCGCACGTCGACTACGAGGCGGCCCAGATCCTGATCGACACGGGACGGTTCCAGGACGCGTCGGCCCTGCTGAACGCGGCGCTGAAGCTCGAGCCGACGATGGCCGCGGCGCGCAACGCCCTCGGCATCGTCGCGATTCGTGAAGGCGACTTCGCGCGCGGCGAGCAGGAGATCCAGGCGGCGCTGGCCGCGAAGCCCGACGTGCGGCTCGCGCACTTCAACCTGGCCCTGCTCGCCGAGCAGCGCCACGACCTCACGACCGCGATCAAGGAGTACCAGGCGGAGATCGCGTTGCACGCCGACAGCTACAAGGCCTGGTTCAACCTCGGCAAGGTCTACGAGAGCGTCGGCGATCGCGTCCGGCAGGAGGAGGCCTTCCGCAAGGCGATCGAGGCGAATCCGGACTTCGCCGAGGGCTATCTCTACCTCGCGAAGCTGTACCTCGAGTCGGGGCAGAAGCTCGACGAGGCCGTCGAGCTCGCCAAGAAGGGAAACACTCTGCACCCGCGGCCCGACATCGCGCCGCTCGGCCACTACCTGCTGGCGGATCTGTACAGCCGCCTGGGCCGTCCCGCCGACTCGGAACGCGAGGCCCGGATCGGACAGGCGCTCGAGAAGGCGTCGCGCTGACGCGCTCCGCGTCGCGCAGGGCTTCACGTAGCGCAGGGCTTCAGCCCTGCGCCGGGGCCTGGTACCCCGCTTGCCACGCGTGGAGGCGTGCATCGCCGCATCCGGCGTCTCGCGGGCTTCAGCTACACTGGACCGAACCGCTATCTCCTGACGTGGTACACGGATGCGCGCGCGCCAGCCTTTACTGATCCAGCCAGGGCACGTTCCGTAGGGCGGCAGATTCTGGACACGGCGGAGGGGGAGGGCTTTGCAGTTCTTGCCTCTTGCGTCATGCCGGACCACGTTCACGTCATCGTCGAAGGCCGGCGCGAAGGATCGGACCTGCGGCGGTTCGTGAGGCAGGCCAAGCAAGCGTCGGGCTACGCCTACGCCCAGGCCACAGGCAAGCGTCTGTGGCAGCCACGCTACTACGAGCGGGTGATCAGAGACGAGGAGTCCACACGAGCGTACGTCAGATACCTGCCGGAGAATCCCGTACGCGCCCACCTGGTCGATCTTCCTTGGCAATATCCCTACATCGGCTCCAGCGTGTGGAATACCACCGACCTGCTGGAATGGGCATTCGCGGACCCGGCGCACACCTGAAGGTGTGCGCTACGGGAGGGACGACGTGCTCCGCGTCGCGCAGGGCTTCGCGTCGCGCAGGACTTCACGTAGCGCAGGGCTTCCGCCTTCGCTGAAGCTACGGCGGACTCGCCGAAGCTCGACGAGCGGAGGCGGTCAGCCCTGCGCCGACGGGCGGATGGTAAAATAGATGGTTGCGGCACGGCTGCACGCCGCCACCGTCCCCGATGCGCCAGACTTCCCGATCCCCCCGTCCCCGGCGTTCCATGCCGCCGCCGCGCCCGGCAGGACGGGGCCCGCGCACCCGCGCGCTGTCGGTGCTGATGGTGTCGTCCGAGGTCGCCCCCTACTCGAAGACCGGGGGGCTGGGCGACGTCACGGCGGCGCTGGTGCCGGCGCTGGCGCGCTTGGGACACGAGGTCACCCTGGTGACGCCGCGTTACCGCGGCATCGCGGTGGAGGGGCACCCGGCCGCGCGGCTGGAGCTGGGGCTGGGCGGGACCCCGCAGGAGGTCGAGCTCTTCGAGGTGGGCGTGGCGCCGCGGGCGCGCATCCTCTTTGTCGACCACCCGCCGTCGTTCGATCGCGCGAGCCTCTACGGCGTCGGCTCGACCGACTATCCCGACAACGCCCTGCGCTTCGCCCTGCTCAGCCAGGCGGCGCTCGGCTTCGCGGCCCGGCACGCCCGGCCGTCGGTCGTCCATGCGCACGACTGGCAGACGGGCCTGGCGCCGCTCTATCTGGCGCGGGCCGAGGGCGCGCTGGCGCCGCTCGCCGGGGTGCCGGCGGTCTTCACGATCCACAATCTGGCGTTCCAGGGGCTGTTTCCGGCCGAAACGCTCCCCCTTGTCGGCGTCGACCGTCACCTTTTCACCATCGACGGAGTCGAGTACCTGGGGGCAGTTGAGCCTGCTGAAGGCCGGGATCAACTTCAGCGACGCCGTGACGACCGTCAGCCCGCGGTACGCGCAGGAGATCCTGACGCCCGAGCTGGGGTTCGGCTTCGACGGCGTGCTGGCGGCGCGCCGGGACCGGCTGGTGGGGATCCTCAACGGCATCGACCAGGACACGTGGGACCCGTCGCGGGACGCGCTCCTGCCGGCGCACTACAGCGCCCGCGACCTCACGGGCAAGCGCGCCTGCAAGCGCGCGCTGCTCGAGGCCTCGGGCCTGCCGGCGGACGACGGCGCGCTGGCGCGCCCGCTGGTGGGCATGGTCGGCCGCCTGACGGACCAGAAGGGGCTGGACCTCATCGCGCGGGCCGCCGAGGAGTTGATGGCGGTCGACGCGACCTTCGTCGTCGTCGGCACGGGCGAGTGGCGCTACGAGGAGATGTGGACGCGGCTGGCGGCGCGGCGTCCGGACCGCGTGTCGGCGACGGTGGGGTTCGACGAGCGCCGCGCGCACCTGGTCGAGGCCGGCGCGGACATGTTCCTGATGCCGTCGCGGTTCGAGCCGTGCGGCCTGAACCAGATGTACAGCCTGCGCTACGGCACGGTGCCGGTCGTGCGCGCGACGGGCGGGCTGGCGGACACGGTGGAGGAGTTCGATCCGGCGACGGGGCGGGGGACCGGCTTCCGCTTCGAGGCGTACGAGCCGCGGGCGCTCATGGACGCGGTCGGACGCGCGCTCGACGCCTTCGCGCGGCCCGCGGCGTGGCGCCGGCTCGTGCGGGCGGGCATGCGGCAGAACCATTCCTGGGACGTTTCGGCCCGGGAGTATGTCAAAGTGTACAGTCAGGCGGTTCGTGGCCGCGGCCGGACTCCGGCGCGGCGATCGTAACCTCAACGGAGTGAGTCAATGGCATCCGACAAAGTGAAGCACTTCGGCGACGCGGATTTCGAGCAGGCCGTCCTCAAGTCGCCGAGCCCCGTCCTGGTGGACTTCTGGGCCGAGTGGTGCGGCCCGTGCCTGCGCATGGCGCCGACGGTGGAGGAGCTGGCCGGCGATTACGACGGCCGCGTCGTCGTCGGCAAGCTGAACGTGGACGAGAACCCGTCGACGCCCACCAATTACGGCATCCGCGGGATCCCGACGCTGCTGCTCTTCAAGGGCGGCCAGGTGGTCGAGCAGATCGTGGGCCTGGTGGACAAGGCGACGGTCCAGCGGGCGATCGACAAGCACGTCTAACTCCGGGAATGGTCCCGTCATGACCGACACAGCCCAGCACGTCATCATCATCGGTTCCGGGCCGGCGGGGCTGACCGCCGCCCTCTACACCGCGCGCGCGAACCTGAAGCCGCTCCTCATCGAGGGGCTCGAGGCCGGCGGCCAGCTGATGCTGACCACGATGGTGGAGAACTTCCCGGGCTTCCGGGAGGGAGTCATGGGGCCGGAGCTCATGGCCGAGATGCGGGCGCAGGCCGAGCGGTTCGGCGCCGACCATCATCCAGGGCAACGTCACGGCGGTGGAGCTCGGCCAGCGCCCGTTCACCGTCCGGACGGCCGAGCAGGCGTTCACGTGCCAGGCGCTCATCGTCGCGACCGGCGCGTCGGCCCGGCTGCTCGGCCTGCCGTCGGAGCGGGCGCTGATGGGCCACGGCGTCTCGACCTGCGCCACGTGCGACGGCTACTTCTTCCGCGACCGGCCCATCGCCGTGGTCGGCGGCGGCGACTCCGCGCTGGAGGAGGCGGTATTCCTGACGAAGTTCGCCTCGCACGTGACCGTCGTGCACCGCCGCGACCAGCTCCGCGGCGTCGAAGATCATGCAGGACAAGGCGCAGGCCAACCCGAAGATCTCGTTCGCGTGGAACAGCGACGTCGCCGACGTGAAGGACACGGGCAAGGGCGAGGTGACGGGGATCGTCCTGAAGGACACGAAGACCGGCGAGACCCGCGAGATTCCGGTGGACGGCGTGTTCGTGGCGATCGGCCACACGCCGAACACCAAGCTGTTCGAGGGCCAGGTCGAGACCGACGCCGCCGGCTACATCGTGACCGCGAAGGGCAGCGCGACCAGCGTGCCCGGCGTCTTCGCCTGCGGCGACGTGCAGGACCACGTCTACCGCCAGGCGATCACCGCCGCCGGCTCGGGCTGCATGGCGGCCATCGACGCCGAACGGTACCTGGAAAGCCTCACGTGATGGGCAGGTCCTCGATCCACCCGCCTCCCACCACCGCGTCTCCGTCGTAGAAGACCGCCGCCTGGCCTGGCGCGACGGCGGGCTGGGGCTCGTCGAAGGCGACCTCCGCGCGGGCGCCGTCGAGCGCCGTGACGCGCGCGGGCGCGGCGCGGTGGCGGTAGCGCACCTGCGCCGCGACGGGCAGCGGGGCGCCGGGGGGCGGACCCAGGATCCAGTTGACCTCGCGGGCGGTGAAGCGGGTGCGGTCGAGCGCCGCGCGGGGGCCGACCGTCACGGTCCGGCTCGGGGCGTCGATCGCGAGGACGTAGAGCGGGACGCTCGACGACAGGCCCAGCCCCTTGCGCTGGCCGACCGTGAAGCGGTGCACGCCATCGTGGCGGCCGAGCACGCGCCCGTCCCGGTCGGCCACGACCCCGGGCGCGCGCACCTCGGGCGCGCGGCGCTCGACGAAGTCGGCGTGCCCGCCCGGCGGCACGAAGCAGATCTCCTGGCTGTCGGGCTTGTCGGCCACCGGGAGGCCGAGCCGCCGCGCGTGCCCGCGCACGGCGGGCTTGTCGAGGCCGCCGACGGGGAAGTGCGCGCGCGCCAGCTGGTCCTGGTCGAGCGTGAACAGGAAGTACGACTGGTCCTTTGCCGCGTCGGCGCCGCGCCTGAGCACGTGACGCCGCCGGGGCTCGTCGGTACTCGACGCGGGCGTAGTGGCCGGTCGCCACGGCGTCGGCGTCGAGCCCCCGCGCCCGCTCGACCAGCCTGGCGAACTTGAGCTGCCCGTTGCAGTGGACGCACGGAATGGGCGTCCGGCCGGCGGCGTACTCGCGCACGAAGTTCGCGATCACCCCGTCCTCGAACTGGCGCTCGAAGTTCACGATGTAGTGCGGGATCCCGAGCGCCGCCGCCGCGCGCCGCGCGTCGTGCAGGTCGTCGATCGTGCAGCACGATCCGAAGCGCACGTCGCCCTCGCGCTGGTCGTAGAGCTGCATCGACAGCCCGACCACCTCGTGGCCCGCCTCCAGGAGGAGGCCGGCGGCCACCGACGAGTCCACGCCGCCTGACATCGCGACGACGATTCTCATGGGAGTGCCTGGCGCTGTCTGGCGCACACCTGAAGGTGTGCGCTACGTACTGCCCGTATCCTGTGTTCCCTGATGGCTCGCCGCAGCCGTGACGGTTCCCCGTAGCGCACACCTTCAGGTGTGCGCCCGTTCACGACCGCGCGTGCGAGCCCGCCAGCGCGCGCAGCTTCTCGACGATGGCCGGGAGCCGATCGAGGACGTGATCGATCTCGGCCTCGGTGTTGGACGGGCCGAGGCTGAAGCGGATCGAGCCCTGCGTGCGGTGCGGTCCGAGCCCCATGGCGCGCAGCACGTGCGACGGCTCGAGCGTGCCCGACGAGCAGGCCGACCCGGTCGAGACGGCGACGCCCTCGAGATCGAGCGCGATGAGGAGGGACTCCGCCTCGACGCCCTCGAAGCTCACGTTGGCCGTGTTGGGCACCCGCCGCGCCCGTTCGCCGTTGACCGCCGTGCCGGGGATCCGGTCGAGGATGCCCTGCTCGAGGCGGTCGCGCAGGGCGGCGACCGGCGCCGGGCCGGCGGCGATCCTGGCGCGCGCGAGCCGCGCCGCGGCGCCCAGCCCGGCGAGGCCCGGCACGTTCTCGGTGCCGGCGCGGCGGTTGCGCTCGTGCCGCCCGCCCGTGACGAACGCGGCGAGCCGCGTCCCGCGGCGGATCCAGAGCGCGCCGGCGCCCTTCGGGCCGTTGAACTTGTGCGCCGACAGCGTGAGCAGGTCCACGCCGAGCGCCTTGACGTCCACCGGGACCTTGCCGACGGCCTGCACGGCGTCGGTGTGCACGATCGCGCCGCGCGCGCGCGCCATCGCGGCCAGCTCGGCCACCGGCTGGACGGTGCCGATCTCGTTGTTGGCGGCCATCACCGACACGAGGGCGGTGTCGTCGGTCAGCGCCTCGGCGAGCGCGTCGGCCGAGACGATGCCGCTCGCGCCGACCGGCAGGAGCGTCGTGCGCCAACCGCGGCGCGCGAGCGCCTTCAGCGTGTTGATCACCGCTTCGTGCTCGATCGCCGTCGCGATCAGATGGCGACGGCCGGACGCCTCGAGCGCTTCGGCGGCGCCGCGCAGCGCGAAGTTGTCCGACTCGGTGCCGCCCGAGGTGAACACGATCTCCGACGGATCGCCGCCGACGAGCGCGGCGACCTCGCTGCGCGCCTCGTCGAGCAGCGCCTTCGCGCGCTGGCCGAAGTGGTGGATGCTCGACGGGTTGCCGAAGTCCTCCCGCAGCACGCGGGCGACGGTGTCGGCCACCTCGGGGGCGACGGGCGTGGTGGCGTTGTGGTCGAGGTAGATGCGCATGGCCTGGCGGTCTGGTTGCCGATGCCCGATGATAGCATTTGCCGCTAACTCTCAGCAATGAAAGGACTAGACATTCGTCTCGGGCGTCCCGTATACTGGCAGAACCTGCTCCCCTGGGTACGGCGGCGTCCCGCTCGCGGGGCCCGCAACATGTGAGACGGAGACGGTGACATGTGGAAACGGGACGATGCTGTGAAGCCGCCGACCGGCCCTGGCCAGGGGGCGCCCGTCGGTGAACCGCCAGCCGCGGCGCGCGCGGCCGAACCCAAGCGTCAGTTGGGGGACACCGTGAACATCGGCAAGTCGGTCGTCATCAAGGGCGAGTTGAACGGAAGCGAAGACCTCACGATCGAAGGCCAGGTCGACGGCAAGATCGAGCTGCGCCAGAACGTCCTGACGATCGGGCCGAACGGAAAGATCAAGGCCCAGATTTTCGCCAAGGCGGTCGTCGTGCTGGGCGAGGTGACGGGCAACGTCACCGCCACCGAGAAGGTGGACATCCGCGACAACGGCTCGGTCGACGGCGACATCGTGGCGCCGCGCGTCGCGATCGCCGACGGCGCCCATTTCCGCGGCAGCATCGACATGCAGAAGACGCCGGGGGCGGCCTCGACGGGCGCCAAGCCGGCCGAGACCAAGCCCGAGACCAAGCCCGAGGCCAAGCCCATGGTGGCGTCCGGGCCCGGGTCTCCCCAGGTTCCCCAGCGCTGAGCGTGTCCTTTCGGCGTTCCCGGACGTGAGCACGGCAACGAGGAGATTGCGTGGCCGGTGACACCAATTCCCGGGCACTGACCGACCTCTTCCGTTGGAGCGGGCGGCGTGTGCCCATGGAGGAGACGACCGCGCCGGCCGAGCCTGTCGAGCCGCCGGCGCTGCCGTCCATGGCGCTCGCGAAGTTCCTGAGCGCCCTCAACGGGCGGGCGAACCCGGGCCTGATCGATCTCGGACCGGTCGTGGGCTCGAACATCACGTTCTTCGGCGAGCGGCTCGGCTGCAAGATCTTCATCGAGGACGTGTACCTCGACATCGAGCGCGCGGCGCGCAACGGGACCACGGACGCGCTGCCGGGGCTGTTCGAGGAGCGGTTCTCGGGCCGTGACGAGACCGTCGACGGCGTGCTCTGCTGGGACGCGTTCGACCATCTGGAGAAGCCGGCGGCGCAGGTCCTGGCGCGCCAGCTGGCGCGCATCGTCCGGCCCGGGGGCGCCGTGTTCGGCTTCTTCGGGACGACCGAGCGCGAGCACGCCCACTACACGAAGTTCGTGATCGCGGAGGACGACCGCGTGCGGCACCGGCCGTACGCGGCGACGGCCGCACGGACGCACGTGCTGCTCAACCGCGACATCATCCGCATGTTCGACGGGCTGCAGGTCGTCGAGCAGTTCCTGCTGAAGAGCAGCACGCGCGAGATCCTGTTCCGCAAGGCCTGACCCCCGCGCGCCCCGCTTCGCCCCCGCGGGCGGCGGGCCCATCCGGGGCGGCGGGCATGAACCCGACGCGCCTCTTGTGCTAGCATTTTGCGGCGGCCGGGACGTCCGGCCGGGCGTTCCGAACAACCCTCGTCCACTCGTCCGTACGTGCCTCCACATCATGATGAATTTCGACCTGACCGAGGAGCATCGCCTGCTCGAACAGTCGGTGCGTGAGTGGGCCGCCCGCGAGGTGAGCCCGCGCATCCGCGATCTCGACCGCGAGCATCGTTTCGACCCCGAGATCCTGCCGCAGATGGCCGAGCTCGGCCTGCTCGGCTGTTCGGTGCCCGTCGAGTACGGCGGCGCCGGCATGGACTACATCAGCCTGGGCCTCATCAGCGAGGAGCTGGAGTACGTCGACACCTCGCTGCGCGTGGTCATGTCCGTGCACGCGGGCCTGAACTGCCTGTCGCTGCTCGCCTGGGGCACCGAGGACCAGAAGCAGCGATACCTGGTGCCGCAGGCGCAGGGCAAGAAGATCGCGACCTACGGTCTGACCGAGCCGGCGGCCGGCAGCGACGTGCGCGGCATCCAGTCGGTCGCCGTGAAGAAGGGCGACCGCTGGGTGCTCACGGGCGAGAAGATGTGGATCTCGCTGGCGGACGTCGCGGACAACTTCCTGGTGTTCGCCTGGTCGGACGCGGAGAAGAAGAAGCGGCGCGATCCGTCCGGCCTGAGCGCGTTCATCGTCGAGCGCGGGTTCAAGGGCTTCTCGAGCGGCACCCTGACGCACAAGTGGGGCATCCTCGCGGGCAACACCGGCTTCTTCAAGATGGACGAGGTCGAGGTGCCGGCGGAGAACCTGGTCGGCCGGGAGGGCGAGGGCTTCAAGATCGCGATGTTCGCCCTCGACCAGGGCCGCTACACGGTGGCGGCCGGCGCGACGGGCCTCATCCGCGCGTGCCGCGACGCGAGCGTCGCGTACGCGAAGGAGCGGCGCACCTTCGGCGTCGAGATCGCCCAGCACCAGCTGGTGAAGGAGATGATCGCGCGGCATGGAGTCGGACTACCAGGCCTCGCGGCTGCTGTGGCTGCGCGCCGGCGTGATGAAGAACGCCGGGCAGCGCAACACGCGCGAGACGGGCCTGGCGAAGTGGTTCGCCACGGTGGCCTCGGAGCGCGCGGCGGGCGACGCCGTGCAGGTGCACGGGGCGAACGGCTACTCCGACGAATACCCGGTCGGCCGGTTCTACCGGAACTGCAAGGGCGCGGTGATCTACGAAGGCACGCGGGAGATCCACACGATCATGCAGGCGGACTACGTGCTCGGGCTACCGGACCGACCGGCCGACGCGGTGCGAGCTGCCGCCGTGGGCGCCGGGCGCCGGCGCCTGACCGGGTGAGGACACCATGAATGTCGACCTGTCGCTCGAGTTCCTGAGAGTCGTGGAGCAGGCGGCGATCGCGTGCGCCCATACCATGGGCCAGGGCGACCGCAACGGATCCGATCACGCCGCGGTGGAGGCCATGCGCCGGTGCATGGACAGTCTCGCCATCGACGGCACCATCGTCATCGGGGAGGGCGAGCGCGACAAGGCCCCGATGCTCTACATCGGCGAGAAGCTGGGGCGCGGCGCGAACGGCGGCCTCGACTTCCCGAAGGTGGACATCGCCGTCGATCCGCTCGAGGGGACGAACCTCTGCGCGACGGGCGCGGCGAACGCCATCGCGGTGCTGGCGGCGGCCTCGCACGGCGGGCTGCTGCACGCCCCCGATCTCTACATGGAGAAGCTGATCGTCGGCCCGAGCTCGCGCGGCGCGGTGGACCTCGACGCGCCGGTGGCCGACAACCTGAAGGCGATCGCGCGCTGCCTCGACCGGCAGGTGGACGACCTGGTCGTCATCGTGCTCGAGCGAGACCGTCACGAGAAGCTGATCGCCGACATCCGGGCGACCGGCGCCCGCATCCGCCTCATCACCGACGGCGACCTGTCGGCCGGCATCGCCGCGGCCGTGCAGGGCAGCGGCGTGCACGCCGTGATGGGCATCGGCGGCGCGCCCGAGGGCGTGCTGACCGCGGCGGCCATGCGCTGCCTGAACGGCGAGATCCTCGGGCGGCTGGTCATCCGGACCGACGAGGACCTCGCGCGCTGCCACGCGATGGGCATCGAGGACGTCAAGAAGGTGTACCGCTCGGCGGACCTGGCGTCGGGCCGATCGATCATCTTCGCCGCGACCGGCGTGACCGACGGGGCCCTGATGAAGGGGGTCCGGTTCTTCGGCGACGGCACGCGGACCAGTTCGCTCGTCATGCAGAACGAACCGCATTTGATCCGGTTCGTGGACACGATTCATGTCGAGCAGGGCACGGACGTGAAAGTCCGTTTCTAGGTCCGCGCCGCGCCCTCGCCATGGCCGTACGCCTGACCCTCGACCCGGCGGCGCCCGACCCGCGGGCGCTCGGCCGCGCGGCCGAGCACCTCGCCGCGGGCCGGGTCGTGGCCTATCCCACCGACACGCTGTACGGACTGGCGGCCGACCCGCGCTCGGCGCGCGCGGTCGGCCGCGTCTTCGCGGTCAAGGCGCGGCAGGCCGGCGTCGCGCTGCCGCTCATCGCGGCCGACCTGGAGCAGGTGCTGCGCCTCGGGCCGCTCACGCCGGCCGAGCGCCGGCTGGCCGAGGGGTGCTGGCCCGGCCCGCTGACGATCGTCATCCGGGCCGAGGCGCCGCTGGCGCGCGACGTGCGCGGGGCCGACGGCACGGTCGCCGTGCGCGTGCCGGCGCACGAGGTCGCGCGCGGCCTGGCCCGCGCCTTCGGGCACCCCGTGACCGCGACGAGCGCGAACGTGTCGGGCCGGCGCCCCTACGCGACGGCGGACGAGGTGCAGGCGGCCATCGGCTCCGCGCTGGCCATGATCATCGACGCGGGACCGACGCCGGGCGGGCCGCCGTCCACGATCGTGCGGCTCGAGTCGGACGCGCCGCGGCTGCTGCGCGCGGGCGCGATCCCGTTCGAGCGCGTGCTAGAATTGCTTCGGTAATGCCTCCGCGGTCACCGCACCCTCCTCTCCGCGATCACATGGAACGCGCCGCCCTGGTCGGTCTGCTCGCGCGCGCGTCGGCGGCCGTCGATCCGGCGCAGTCGCTCGATGAGCTCGGCGGGCTCGCAGCGGCGGCCGGGGCCACGGTCGTGCTTCGCCTGCTCCAGGAGCGTCCCAAGCCGGACCCGGCGACGTTTCTCGGGCGCGGCAAGCTCGAGACGCTGCGGGCGGCCTGCGAGGAGACCGAGGCAACCCTCGCGATCTTCGACAACGAGCTGTCGCCGGCCCAGTTGCGGAACGTGGCGGACGCGCTGGGGCGCAAGGTGCTCGACCGCACCCAGCTCATCCTGGACATCTTCGCGCGCCGGGCGCGCACGCGGGAGGGCAAGCTGCAGGTCGAGCTGGCGCAGCTCAAGTACCTGCTGCCGCGGCTGGTCGGCCACGGCACGGCGCTCTCGCGGCTCGGCGGCGGCATCGGCACGCGGGGCCCCGGCGAGACCAAGCTCGAGACCGACCGGCGGCGCATCCGGCAGCGCATCAGCGGGCTCGGCCGCCAGATCGAGGAGGTGCGGCGCCGGCGCGCGCAGCTGCGCGAGCGGCGGCAGAAGGCCGCGGTGCCGACGGTCACGCTGGTCGGCTACACCAACGCGGGCAAGACCACGCTCTTCAACCGGCTGACGGGGGAGGAGGCGGTGGCCTCGAACGCGCTGTTCGTGACGCTCGACCCCCTCGTGCGGCAGCTGAAGCTGCCCGATCGGCGGCAGCTGCTCGTCTCGGACACGGTCGGCTTCATCGACCGGCTGCCGCACTCGCTGGTGGCCGCGTTCCGGGCGACGCTCGAGGAGGTCGCCAAGTCGGACCTGCTGCTGCACGTTATCGACGCGGCGAGCCTCGAGCGCGAGCGCCACGCGGCCGCCGTGCGCGAGGTGCTCGCCGAGGTGGGGGCCGAGGAGGTGCCGCGCCTCGAGGTGTTCAACAAGTGCGACCTGGTCGATGCCGCGGACCTCGAGCGCCTGCGGCGCGCCCATCCCGGCGCGCTCTTCGTCTCGGCGCTCCGCGACGACGGGAGGGGCGCGCTGCTCGACGCGGTCACGTCGCGGCTCGGGCTCGACACGCGGCGGGTGACCTTCGAGTTCGACACGCGGAACGAGCCCGACCGCCAGCGCATCGCGGCGCTCTACCGCCACGCCCACGTGGTGCGGCACCTGACCACCGACTGGCGCGTGGCGATCGAGGCCGACGTCCCTCGGCGGCTGCTCGATCGTCTCGAGGCCGGACAGGCATGGACCTCATGAGCTTCTCCTTCCGGCGGCTGGCGCTGGCGGCGCTCGTGGCGGCGGCGGCCGCGGCGGGCGCGTGCGCGCCCGCGCCGGCGCCGGTGGTGGCGCCGGGCGCGCCGCGCTATCCCGACTACGTGTATCCCGCGCCGCCCGCGGCGCTGGGCACCGCCGATCAGGCGGCGCGCCTGCAGGATGCCTGGCGGTTCCTGCAGGCGGGCGACCTGCACGCGGCCGAGCGGGACTTCGGCGATCTGCTGCGCAAGGAGCCGGCCTTCTATCCGGCCCAGGTCGGCCTGGGTGACGTGGACCTCGCGCGCGCGGCCTACGGGGAGGCGCTGGCCCGGTTCGAGTCCGTCCTGGCCAGCGCGCCGGCGTACGCCCCGGCGCTGGCCGGCAAGGGCGAGGCGCTGCTCGGCGCGGGGCGCAGCGAGGACGCGCTCCAGGCGTTCCAGGCGGCGCTCGCGGCCGACGCGGGCTTGAGCGGGATCCGCCGGCGCGTGGAGGTGCTGCGGTTCCGGACGCAGGAGGCGCTCGTCGCCGACGCGCGGCGCGCCGTGGATCGCGGCCAGCTCGAGAAGGCCCGGCAGGACTACGAGCGGGCGCTGGCCGCGTCGCCCGACAGCCCGTTCCTCTATCGCGAGCTCGCCGGCGTGGAGCGCACGCTGGGGCGGCTCGACGCCGCGCTGACGCACGCGAAGAAGGCCGCGTCGCTCGATCCGAGCGACGCGGGCGCCGAGACCGTGCTGGCCGAGGTGCTCGTCGCCCGGCGCGAGTACGACGCGGCGCTCGCGGCGCTCGACCGCGCCGCCGGGATCGAGCCGAACGACGAGGCCCTCGCGCGCCGGATCGACGAGGTGCGCGAGCTGGCGGCCAACGCGCGCCTGCCCATGGAGTACCGCGCGATTCCGCAGGCGCCGGCCATCACCCGCGCCGACCTGGCGGCGCTCATCGGGGTGCGGCTCGCCCCGCTGGTCGCCGCGGCGCCGCAGCGCGAGGGCGTCTTCATCACCGACGTCCGCGACAGCTGGGCGGCCACGTGGATCATGGCCGTCACCCGCGCGGGGCTCATGGCCGTCTACGCGAACTACACGTTCCAGCCCGGTGCGACCGTGAACCGGGGACAGCTCGCCGCCGTGGTGAGCCGCGTGCTCGGCGTCATCGGCCGCGGCCATCCGGCGCTGGCCGAGCGCTGGCGCCCGTCCGGCCGCAGGTTCCCGGACCTGCCGCCGTCGCACCTGAGCTATCCGGCGGCGGCCATGGCCGTGGCGGCCGGCGTCATCCCCGTGCCCGACGGGGGACCGTTCGACCTGGGCCGGGTCGTGTCGGGCGCCGACGCGGTCTCGGCCGTCGCCCGGCTCCAGGCGCTGGCGGGCCTCGACGGACGGTAGCCGTCAGGCAGCGGGAAGCGGGGCGTGGGTCGCCTCCAGCCCGGGGCCGAGTGACGGGCCGGCCGCGCACGGCGCGGCCCGCGAGGGAGCGGCGCGGGGCGATGGGGCCCCCGCGAGCGACCGAGCCGGGGCGTGGGGCGAAGCCCCACAGTAGGTAAGGTGCGGGCATGCGTTCTCTCACGGCAGCCAACCAGCTCACGATCCTCAGGATGCTGCTCATCCCGGCGTTCGTGATCGTCATGCTCTACGACTACCACGGCTGGGCGCTGGCGCTGTTCGTGGCGGCCGGGCTCACCGACATGCTCGACGGGCTCATTGCCCGCCGCACGGGGCAGAAGACCACCCTGGGCGCCTGGCTGGACCCGATGGCCGACAAGCTCCTCCTGGTGACGACCTTCATCATGCTGACGCTTCCGGGGCTCGGCCAGGCCAACCGCCTGCCGGTCTGGCTCACCGTGCTCGTCATCAGCCGCGACGTGGCCATCGTCGTCACGGTCGCCGTCGTCAATCTCGCCCTCGGCAAGCGGACGTTCAGGCCGTCGATCTTCGGCAAGATCGCCACGGTCGTCTACATCCTCACGTGCGGCGTCACGCTGCTGTTCAACTACCTCCGGGAGCCGTCGCTGGTGGTGACGGTCCTCGTCTACGCCTCGCTCGTCATCACCCTGGTCTCGGGGATCCACTACATCCTGCTGACCACGCACCTGCTGTCCGAGTCGGCGGGGCATTGAACCAGCGGTCAGGGGCCACCCCTCGCTCCCTTGCCACGGGTTCCGCGGCTCGGGCGAGCCCAGAGCCTTCCATCCCTAGCGGCCGATGGGGGCCCGTCCGAAACATAGAATGGACTGAGACGGGCCGGAACACCTTCGCTTGCGGCAAGTGACTCGTCACGTTATAGTTACGGCCTTGGAGGGGCGCGCCCTCCCGGAAAGCTCAGCGTCGAACGGCAACCGTCCGGGCGGCCGCGTGGTCGAGACCGCGGCCGCCCCGGAGTCAAATCGGCCGACAGCACGGTGGAGCAAGCCATGTTGGATGCGTTCAAGAAGATGGGCACGGGCGGGGGCAAGGGCGCGAAGGAGCAGCACGAGGAGCTGCAGACGCTCATCTCGACGGCGCGCGAGGAGCGGTCCGCGCTGAGCACCATGCTGACGCAGGTGCAGCTGCACAGCGCCAAGCTGGCGCAGGCGGGCAAGTCGCTGCAGCAGGTCGACGAGAAGGCCACGCAGGCGACGACGCGCATCACCGAGGTGGGCGACCGGCTGGCGCGGGTCGACAAGCAGGCGCAGGAGCTCGAGAAGGTCGACGCGCGCATCCGGACGCTCGTCGAGGCCGTGACGCAGGCCGAGCAGACCGCCACCAAGCTGACGGCGCCCGACGGGGAGCTGCAGAAGCACCGGAGCGCGGTGCAGGCGCTGTCCTCCCAGGCGATCCAGACGCGGGCGAGCCTCGAGGTGCTCAAGAAGGAGCAGGGCACGCTCGACGAGCTGCGCGAGCAGCTCCGGCAGAGCCTGGGCGAGGTGAAGGGGTCGGCCGAGCGGGCCGACGCGCTGAAGGGCGAGATCGACCAGCTGCGGTCGATGGCCGGGCAGCTCGGGCAGGACTACGCGAAGCTGAAGGACGCGTCGCGCGAGGCCCGCGAGCAGGCGAACGCCACGGTCGAGACGGTCAAGGGCATCGAGAACCGCCTCGGCCCGCTGGCCAAGCTGCAGGAGATGACCAAGTCCACCGAGGAGCGCATGGCCACGCTCAACGCGCTGGCCGAGCACGTGCTCCAGAAGGTGAAGGTGCTCGAGAACCAGAAGCACACGGTCGAGCACGCGGTCGTCGAGTCGAACCGCCTGAACGAGATGATCTGGAACATGGACGTCCAGGTCGCGAAGCTCAACGAGGGCTCGCGGCAGGCGGCGCGCACCGAGGAGATGATCGAGCGCATCGAGAAGCTGGCCCGTGACGTGGGCACGCAGCTCGACGGCGCGACCAAGGCGAAGGAGGCGTTCGCCAACGAGGTCGCCCGCCTCGACAAGGACCGCACCAGCCTCACCGAGTTCGTCCGCAACTACGTCGAGCGGCTGGCGGTCGAGCGCAAGGACTTCGACGCGTTCGAGCAGCGCGTGAGCGCGCTGCAGGCGTCGATCAGCCAGGCGGAGAAGGGCATGGAGGGCCT
This sequence comes from uncultured Acidobacteriota bacterium, assembly GCA_963812185.1. Taxonomy (GTDB): domain Bacteria; phylum Acidobacteriota; class Vicinamibacteria; order Vicinamibacterales; family JAHECP01; genus JAHECP01. The sequence goes on along the minus strand of CAWEUE010000003.1, from coordinate 576,807 downwards.
GGCGACCCGGGAGCGCAGCATCGCCGCGATGGGCCAGAAGGTCGACGGCATCACCAAGCAGATGCAGGACCTGACCACGCAGGCCGACGAGCTGCAGAAGAAGCAGAGCTCGCTCGACGCGCTCCAGGAGGGGCTGGCCCAGGTCGACGATCTGGCGAAGCGCACGGCCTGGCAGTTCGACAGCCTCAAGGCGAGCCGGCAGGATCTCGACGCGCTGCGGAAGGAGATCCAGGAGTTCTACAAGTCGCACGCTGCGGCCGCCCAGCTCCGCGACCGGCTGGCCGCGGATCGGACGGCCCTCGAGGGGTTCCTCGAGCGGATCTCCGGGTTCTCGGTCGGCGTGCCGGAGCTCGAGGCGAAGATGGACGCCATCACGGGCAAGCTCGCCGTGGTGGACGATGGCGCGCAGAAGGCGGCCAACCTCGTGGTCGTCGCCGACGATCTCGACCGCCAGATGGCCCGGCTGGCCAGCCAGCAGCAGTTCGTCGAGCGGATCGAGGCCCGGCTCAACACGCTGAACACGCTCACGGCCGACGTGGACAAGAAGCTCGACGACCAGATCGCGCGGCGCGGCGAGGCCGAGAGCCTCAAGGCGGTCTGCGACGGCATCGGCATCCAGGTCACCGACGCGCAGCAGAAGCTCCAGGGGGTCAACGCGCTCCAGAACAAGCTGCTGCCGCTCACGGCGCAGCACGCCGCGCTCAAGAACCACCTGGAGAAGCTCCAGGAACAGGTCCAGGGCGTCCAGCGCGAGGAGGAGGATCTGGCCGCCCAGGAGAAGCGGCTCTCCGAGCTCGTCGCCGCCGGCCGCGGGCTGGCCGACGACGCGGCCGAGCGGCAGACGCAGGTGCAGAACCTGACGTCGCAGCTCGCGTCCTCGACGAAGGTGAAGGACGAGCTGCTCGAGGAGCTGTCGCGCGTCCAGAGCCGGCAGCGCGACGTCTCGACGGAGATGAAGGCCGCCGAGGATCAGCTCAAGCGCGTCGAGGGCGCCGTCAAGCAGCTCGACCAGCGCCGGACGCAGATCGCGTTCGCCGACAAGCGAATTGCCGCCTTCGAGGGGCGGCTCGGCGACCTCCGGCAGATGGCCGAGGACATCGACCGCAAGATCGAGGCGCTCGGCGCCCGTCACGCCGTCGTCGACGCGGTCAAACGCGAGGTGGACAGCGTGCACGAGATCAGCGCCCGCAGCCGGGCCGACCTCCAGCACGTCGAGGAGCACCGCGCCGCGGTCAACGGGCTGCGCGCGCAGGTGGACGCGCTGCTCGGCAACATCGCCGAGACCGAGACGCGCCTGATGGCCATCGAGGCGCGCAAGAGCCTGGTCGACGAGGTCCAGCTCAAGACGAACCTGATCACGAACATGCTCGAGGACGTCCGCCTCAACCTCGAGGCCGTCGGCGAGCAGAAGGCGGTCATCGACCACGTCATGGGCACGTTCACGCGCCTGAGCGAGATGGCGCAGGAGGCGCAGTCCACGCTGCGCGCCCTGCAGACCGAGCGCGAGCTCGCCGAGCGCATCGAACGCGGCATCAAGCAGCTGCGCGCCAAGACCGGCGCCGGCGGCGGCGAGGCGAAGCGCACGACGGCCTAGGAAATCGGGTGCTGGGCGCGAGGCCCCAAGCCTCTTCTACTGTTCCAGCTTGCGTCGGAAGTACGCGATGGTGTCGCGGAGCCCGTCCTCGAGCGAGACGGTGGGCTCCCAGCCGAGGAGCGTGCGCGCGCGCGTGATGTCCGGCCGGCGGACCTTGGGGTCGTCGGTGGGGAGCGGACGCGTGACCAGCCGGCTCGACGAGCCGGTCATCCGGATGATGGTCTCGGCGATGTCGGTGATGGTCATCTCGTGCGGGTTGCCGATGTTCACCGGGTCGTTCACGTCCGACGCCATCAGCCGCAGGATGCCGTCCACCAGGTCCGTGATGTAGCAGAAGCTGCGGGTCTGCCGCCCGGTCCCGAACACCGTCACGTCCTCGCCCCTCAGGGCCTGGGCGATGAAGGTCGGGACGGCGCGCCCGTCGTTCACCCGCATGCGCGGCCCGTAGGTGTTGAAGATCCGGACGATCTTCGCGTCGAGCCCGTGGTAGCGGTGGTAGGCCACGGTGATGGCCTCGGCGAAGCGCTTGGCTTCGTCGTACACGCCGCGCGGGCCGACCGGGTTCACGTTGCCCCAGTAGGTCTCCTTCTGCGGGTGCTCGGCCGGGTCGCCGTAGACCTCCGAGGTCGACGCGATCACGAAGCGCGCTCCCTTCGCCTTGGCCAGCCCGAGCGCGTTGTGCGTGCCGAGCGCGCCGACCTTCAGCGTCGGGATCGGGAGCTCCAGGTAGTCGATGGGGCTCGCCGGGCTCGCCCAGTGCAGCACGTAGTCCACCGGCCCGTCGACGTGCACGTAGTTCGTCACGTCGTGCTTCACGAAGACGAACTCGGGGTGGGTGGACAGGTGCGCGATGTTGGCCAGGTCGCCGGTCAGCAGGTTGTCGATGCCGACGACCGCGTGGCCGCGGGCGAGGAGGGCCTCGGCCAGGTGTGATCCGATGAAGCCTGCGGCGCCGGTGATGACGGTACGGGGCATGGGCGGAGACGGGCCGGACGCGGCCCTCCTTCAGTACGCGTGGGTGTGAAACCCCCGGAGGACCGTGAGCCACATGATCTTGATATCGAGCGAGAGCGACCAGTTCTCGATGTAGTACAGGTCGGTACTCGATGCGCTTCTCGATCGACGTGTTGCCCCGCCAGCCGTTCACCTGCGCCCAGCCGGTCATGCCCGACTTCACCTTGTGGCGCAGCATGTACTGGGGATAGCGGTGCTTGAACTGCTCGACGAACGGCGGGCGCTCCGGGCGCGGGCCCACGATGGACATGTCGCCCTTCAGGACGTTGATGAGCTGCGGCAGCTCGTCCAGGCTGTAACGCCGCAGGAACGAGCCGAAGCCGGTCCGCCGCGGGTCCTCCTCGCTCGCGAAGATGGGCCCGGTGTCGCGCTCGGCGTCGTGCACCATGGACCGGAACTTATAGATGGTGAACGGCTTGCCGTCGAGGCCCATCCGCTCCTGGCGGTAGAAGACCGGGCCCGGCGAGGTCAGCCGCACCAGGGCCGCGAGAATCGCCATGGGCACGGAGAACGCGAGGAGCGAGACGGCCGCGATCCCGATGTCGATCAGGCGCTTCAGCACGGTGTTGAAGCCCTGAAGCGGCACGTCGTTGAGGCTGATGACGGGCACGCCGTCGAGATCCTCGAGCCGGGCGCGGAGGGCGATGAACTGCAGGAGATCCGGCACGAAGCGCGCGTCCACGTACTCGCGCCCGCTCACCTCCAGCAGGTGCAGCGTCTGCTCGTGCGCCTCGAGCGGCAGCGCCAGGTACAGCTGGTCGATGCTCTCGCGGCGGACGATCTCCTCGGCCTCGGCGACGGTGCCGAGCAGCGGCAGCCCCCGGTAGCCGATGTGGTCGTCCGCGGCCGCGTCGTCGATGAACCCGACGATGCGGTAGCCGAGCTCGCGGTGCTCGAGAATCTTGTCCGCGATCAGCCGGCCGAGATCGCCGACCCCGGCGATGGCCACGCGCTTGAGGCCGATGCCCGCGCGCCACCGCCGCTCCAGCGACTCGCGGACGACCTCGCGGGTGGCGTACGTGAGCGAGACGTTGAGAACGAGGAAGAGCCCCCAGACCAGCTGCGAGACCTCGAGGGCGCCGATCTCCTTGAGGGCGTCCGAGACGTAGTAGGCCTGCAGGTACAGGGTGCCGACGATCCCCAGGACGACGGCCAGGATGCTGCCCACGAAGACGGCGAAGAAGTCGTCGACCCGCGAGCGCCCCCGGCGCAGGTGGTAGATGCCCTGGATCTGGAAGGCCGCCGGCACCAGCAGCCCGATGAAGGGCGCGACCGCGAGGTACTGCATCAGCGGCGGGATGCCCTTCGTGATCGGGATGATCCCCGCGTGGAACCGCAGGGCGTAGGCGAGCAGGAACGCCGCCATGCCGAGTACGGCGTCCGACACCACGTAGAGCGTGACGAGCAGGCGGTTCTGGCGTGTCACCATCGCGTGTGCTCGATCGGCGTCGCGAGGCTCTCTTCGACCGCGCGACGGATGCCGGCCTCGAACTGCTCCCGCGAGAAACGCAGGGCGCGCGCGCGGATGGCCTCGGGGGGCGTCTCCAGCCTCCGGACCCGCGCCAGGCCCTCGGCGAAGGCGTCGGCCGTCGGCTCGGCGACCAGCACGCCCGTCACCCCGTCGTCCACCGACTCGAGGGCCCCGCCGCGCGCGAGCGCGACGACCGGGCGCCCGCAGGCCTGGGCCTCGACCGGCGCCATGCCGAAGTCCTCTTCGCCGGGCAGCAGCAGGGCGGCGGCCCGCCGGTACAGCCCGCGCAGCGTCTCGTCGTCGCACCGGCCGACGAATTCCACGCCGGCGCCGGCCATGTCGCGCAGGCGAGCCAGCTCCGGTCCCTCGCCGACCACCTTCAACGGCGTGCCGGCCGCCTGGCAGGCGCCGAGGGCCAGCTCCAGCCGTTTGTAGGGCACCAGGGCTGAAACGACCAGCACGAAATCCCCGGCCGGAGATCCGTCCGGGCGGAAGAAATCCGTATCGACGGGCGGATAGACCACAGTCGACCTGCGATTATAGTATCGGCTGATCCTGCCCGCAACATGTTGAGAGTTCGCGAGAAAGCGGTCCACGCGGTGTGCCGTGGCCCGGTCCCATCGGGCGAGCGCGGCCATGGTCGGCCGCATGAGGGCACTTGCCAGAGGGCCGATCCGGTCCGGGCCGAAGTAGGCATCGAACTGGTCCCAGGCGTAGCGCATCGGCGAGTGGCAATAGCAGAGGTGGCGGGCCCGGCCCGGCTTCACCACCGCCTTGGCGGCGCAATGGCTGCTGCTGATGATCAGGTCGAACCCGTCGAGGTCGAACTGCTCGACGGCGGCCGGAAAGAGGGGCAGGAAATGGCGGTACCAGCGCTCGGCGCCGGGCAGGCGGCCGACGAAGGACACCCGCGGCCGGTGGCGCTCGATGGCGGGCGAGACCCGGCCCGGCACGTGGACGAGCGTGAAGAGCGCCGCGTCGGGGTAGAGGCGGCCGAGCGCTTCGAGCACGCGCTCGCCGCCGCGCATGCCCGTGAGCCAGTCGTGCACGAGGGCCACCCGGGGCGGGCCGGCGGCGCTCACGGGGCGCTGACCTCCTGATACACGTCGCGGATGCGACGGATCGACCGCTCCCACGAGAACTCGCGCGCGCGGGCCAGGCCGCGCGCCGACAGGTCCGCGCGCAGCGCCGGATCGGCCAGCACCCGCTCGAGCGCGCCGGCAATCGCGCCCGTGTCGTACGGGTCCACCAGCAGGGCGGCGTCGCCGACCACCTCGGGCATCGCCGACACGTTCGACGTGATCACCGGCGTGCCGCTGGCCATGGCCTCGAGCGGCGGCAGCCCGAAGCCCTCGTAGAGCGACGGGAAGACGAACGCGTCGGCCAGGCGGTAGAGCACGGCGAGCATCCGATCCGGCACGAACCCGAAGAACCGGACGTGCGTGTGCAGCTTGCAGCGGTGCACGGCGCGCCTGAGCGCGGCGTACTTCGTGACCTGGTCGCCGATGATGAGCAGCTTCACCCGGTCGAAACCGCGCGCGCGCAGCAGGCCGAACGCCTCGATGAGCCGCTCGAGGTTCTTGTGCGGCTTGATGTTGCCCGCGTACAGCAGGAACGGATCGTTCAGCATGTACCGCTCCCGCACGAGCGCGATCTCCTCGTCGGACGGCGCCAGGCCGAAGCGCTCGTCGATCGCGTTGGGGATCACCTCGACCTTGGCGGCCGAGACGTTGAAGTACCGGAGGATGTCCCGCTTGGACGCCTCCGATACCGTCAGCACGCGGTCGGAGCGGCGGATGGCGGACCAGATGACCGCACGCGCGTAGGCGTACGCCAGGCGGTTGGGCAGGTACTCGGGAAAGCGCAGGTGGATGAGGTCGTGGATCGTGACGACCGAACGGCACGGCGTGAGCGGCGGCAGCACGTAGTGCGGCGCGTGGAACAGCTGCGCGCGCACCCGGCGCAGGGCGTAGGGCAGCCGGTACTGCTCCCGCAGCGAGTACCGACGGCGCGCGCTCGGGCAGCGGGCGGAAGTTCTCGCCGAGCTCCGCCACGACCGCCGAGTCCTCGGGGCGGCAGATCGCGACATACTCCGTCTCGTGGTCCAGCCGCGCGAGGTGGCGCAGCAGGTTGCGGACGTAGGTGCCGATGCCGTAGTCGTGCAGCTTGCGGGCGTCGATGGCTATGCGCACGAAGGGTCACCCGGACGAGAACGCGCCCTGATTGTACCGCAGGGACGCAATCAGCCCGGCAGCTTCCCCCGCAGGCGGAGGTAGGCCCTCAGCCACGGCGTCCAGCCCGGGCGGTGCTTGGCGTAGAAGGCGAGCTGGCTGGCCCGGTAGGCCCGCTCGGCCGGTTCCGAGGCGGCCGCCCGGGACCGGCCACGCAGGTGGACAATCTCGGCCGCCGGCGTGAAGAGGACGCGCCGGCCGCGGGCGCGGATCGCCGCGCAGAAGTCCACGTCCTCCGTGTAGAGGAAGTACCGCTCGTCGAGCAGCCCGACCGCGTCCGCGTCGGCCCGGCGCACGAGCAGGCAGGCGCCGCTCACCCAGTCGGGGTGGCGTTCGACGGCCGTCAGGCGCCGCACCCGGGCCACGGCCGGACCGACACGCCGGGCCAGCAGCCCCGTGAGAATCTTCTGCCGGAGCTCGGCCAAGGGGGAGATCATGCGCCCGAACGACAGCTCGGGCAGGCCCTCGGCGTCCACGAGCCGCGGCCCCGCCACCGCCACGTCGTCGGACGCGCGCAGCCGGTCCACGAGCCGGTCGATGGCGTGGGGCGGGACCAGCGTGTCGCCGTTGAGGAGCAGGATCAGGCCGGCGGCGCTGGCTCGGATGCCGACGTTGCAGCCGGCGGCGAAGCCCAGGTTGCGCGCCTGCGGCAGCAGCCGGACCGATGGCCAGCGCTCCCGGATCATCGCGGGCCCGCCGTCGCTCGACGCGTTGTCCACGACGAGGATCTCGTGGGGGACCGCGGGCGGCGCGGCCGCCAGCGAGCCGAGGCACGCCTCCAGATCGCCCCGGGCGTTGTAGCTCACGATGACGATGGCGAGCTCCGGGGCGGGGGCGCTCATGCGTGCGCGCCTCCGGCGGCCTGCTCGATGGCCGCCAGCGTCTGCTCCGCCGCGCGGTCCCAGGAGTAGCGCGACAGCACGCCGGCGGCGGGCGCCAGCGCCGCGGAGCGGGCCGCGGGGTCGGCGAGCAGGCGCTCCAGCGCGTTGGACGCGGCCTCCATGTCGCCGGGCGCGACGTAGGACGCCGCGGGGCCGTAGACCTCGCGCGCCACGGGCGTGTCGTAGACGACCACGGGCACGCCGTGCGCGAGCGCCTCGAGGGGCGTGAGGCCGAAGCCTTCGTACTCGGAGAAGAACGCGAAGGCGCTGGCCGTGGCGTACAGGCCGGCCAGGTCGGCGTCGGTCACGTACGACCGGACGTCCACGCGGTCGCCGATGCCCAGCTCGCGCGCGACCGCTCCGGGATCCTCGCGCGGCATCGTCCGGTTCTCGCCGGCGACGACCAGCCGGGCCTCGGGGCGGCGGCCGGCGACGCGCGCGAAGGCCCGCACCAGGTCGGGCAGGTGCCGGCGGTTGAAGATCGAGCCCACGAAGAGGACGAGCGGCTCGCGGGGCGGTCCGGGGGCGCCGGCCCGGCCGGCGGGCTCCAGCGCGGGCGGCCCGTGGTAGACGACCTGCACGTTCGTGCGCGGCACGTCGAGGTAGCGCGCGATCTCCGCGGCCGAGAACGCCGACACGGTGAGCACGCAGGCCGCCTTGCGCGCGGCCCAGCGCGTGAGAGTCCGCCGGCGCAGCCCGCCGGGCCAGGCGAACCACTCGGGATGCGCGTAATAGGAGAGATCGTGAACGACGAGGACCAGCGGCGCGGCGAGCCTCAGGGGGCCCGAGTAGGCCGGCGCGAAGAAGACGTCGAGCCTGTCCCGCGCGGCGGCGGAGGGCAGCGCGATCTGTTCCCATCGGGTGCCGGGGGACCCCGGCACCGTCCGGACCTCCAGGTCCTCCGCCGCGGCGAAAGGCGCGAGGGCGCCCGCCTCGAAGCCGCGTGACGGCACGTACAGGACGAACCGGCGCTCGCGGGCGTCCGGGCGGGCCAGCCAGCGGGTCAGGAGCTCGGACAGGTAGCGGCCGACGCCCGTGGGCGCGCCGCCCAGCTCGCGCGCGTCCACGCCGATGCGACGCGCGCGCGCCTCAGGCATGCGCGCGCCCCGTCTTGCGTTCGACGGCCTTCCGGTAGGCGCCACGCGCGGCTTCGGCGGTCGTCCGCCACGAGAACCGGGCGGCGCGGGCGCGGCCGGCGTCGGCCAGCCGGGTCGCCAGGGCCTGATCGGTCAGCACCCGCTCCAGCGCGGCGGCGAGCGCCTCGGAATCGTCGGCCTCGACGAGCAGGCCGGCATCCCCCACGACCTCGGGCAGGGCGCCGCGGCGCGTGGCGACGACGGGGACGCCGACCGTCATCGCCTCGAGCGCGGGCATGCCGAAGCCCTCGTGGTGGGAGGGCACCGCCAAGGCGATCGCGCCTTCGTAGAGCCCCCGCCGGCGCTCCGGCGGCACGTAGCCGATGAAGCGTGCATGGCCGGCGAGCGGCGGCACCTGGACGCGGGCCAGCCACGCCGTGGCCGCCTGGGTGGCCTGGCCGCCCAGCACCAGCTCCGGCGCGCCGGGCCACTTCGTGACGAGCCGCTCGTAGGCGTCGAGCAGAACGCCGACGTTCTTGCGCGGCTCGAGCGTGCCGAGGAACAGGACGTAGCCGGGCCGGACCGCCGGGCTGCGCGGCGTCCAGTCCGGCGCGCCCGGCCGGCAGACGGTCAGGCGGTCCGGATCCAGGCCGAACACGCGGCGGACCTCGCCGGCGGTGTACTCCGAGTTGACGATGACGTGGTCCGCGCGCGCGACGTGGCGGGCCGCCAGGGCGGGGTAGTCGCGGCGAATCTCCGCCCCGGTGCGTTCGGGGTGTTCCAGGAAGTCGAGGTCGTGCACGGTGACGACCTGGGCGGCGCGCCGGGCCGGCATCAACAGCGGGTGGAGCGAGTGGACGACGTCGAACCCGCCCCGCACGAGCCACTCGACGGGCGGCATCTCCAGGCGGTGCCAGGCGAAGTTCAGCAGCCGGACGGGCAGGCGCCGGTCGGCAATCGCGCAGCCGTCGAGGCCGGCCGGGTCGACGCGGTCGCGCCAGGAGCTGGAAAAGAGCGTGACGCGGTCGGCTTCCCGGCGCGCGGGGCCCGGCGACGGCCCGTCCGCCACGAGGGCGCGGGCCAGCTCATGCACGTACTCTCCGACGCCCGATCGGGAGCGGAGCGCCGGGCGATAGTCCATCAGGATGCGCAAGGCAGGCTCGTCGGGGGCCGGTCCGGCGGCCCGGACGGCAGCATCGTAGCACAGCCCGGCTCGACGGACGGCCGGGCAGGGCGGGCATGAACCGGCCTGCAAGGCCGGTCGGGGAAGACCGACAACCCCTTTTGTCTCAATATCTTGACATGATTTCTGGCCGCGTGCTACCGTTAGGGGTTTTATCGCCATCAGGAGTCGTGATCGGATGAAAATCGCAGTCGTCGGTACCGGGTACGTCGGACTCGTCGCGGGCGCATGCCTGGCCGAGTCGGGCAACGACGTGTTCTGCGTGGACAAGGACGCGGCGAAGATCCGGGGGCTGCAGCGCGGCCGGATCCCGATCTACGAGCCGGGTCTCGAGGAGCTGGTCCGGCGGAACCGCTCGGAGGGACGGCTGAGGTTCACGACCAACCTCGCGCGGGCGACGCGCGCCTCGGACATCATCTTCATCGCCGTCGGCACGCCGATGGGCGAGGACGGCTCGGCCGACCTGCAGCACGTGCTGGCGGTGGCCCGCGAAGTGGCCCGGACGATGAACGGCTACAAGGTCCTCGTGAACAAGAGCACGGTGCCGGTGGGGACCGCCGAGCGCGTCCGGCAGATCGTGCGGCGCGAGACGACGCACCCGTTCAGCGTGGTCAGCAACCCGGAGTTCCTGAAGCAGGGGGCGGCGATCGAGGACTTCATGAAGCCCGACCGCGTCGTCATCGGAGCGGAGGACCCGCGTGCGACCGAGCTGATGCGCGAGCTGTACGCGCCGTTCACGCGCACGGGCGCGCCCATCATGGTGATGGACTGCCCGAGCGCGGAGCTGTCCAAGTACGCGGCGAACGCGATGCTGGCGACGCGCGTGTCGTTCATGAACGAGGTGGCGAACGTCTGCGACGCGGTGAAGGCCAACGTGGACCACGTGCGGGCGGCGGTCGCGGCCGACCGGCGCATCGGGTCGTCGTTCCTGTTCCCGGGGGCGGGGTACGGGGGCAGCTGCTTCCCGAAGGACGTGAAGGCGCTGGTGCGGTTCTCGCGCGAGCACCAGTACGACTTCCAGATCCTGCGGGCGGTCGAGGCGGTGAACGAGGCGCAGAAGGCGCGGATGATCCTGAAGCTCGAGACGCACTTCGGCTCGCTCAAGGGACGCCAGATCGGGGTGTGGGGCCTCGCGTTCAAGCCGAAGACCGACGACATGCGCGAGGCGCCGGCGATCACGGTCATCCAGGGCCTGCTGGGGCGAGGGGCGCGGGTGCGCGCGTTCGATCCGGAGGCGCACAAGATCGCCCGCGGCATCTTCGGGACGAAGATCGCCTATGCCGACAGCGCCTACGACGCGCTCACCGGCGTCGACGCGCTGGTGATCATGACCGAGTGGAACGAGTTCCGGCGGCCGGACTTCGCGCGGATGAAGCGGCTGATGCGGACGGCGGTGGTCGTCGACGGCCGGAACATCTACGAGCCGGAGCGCATCCGGGCGGCCGGCTTCACCTACTACTCGGTGGGCCGGCCGTGAGCACGGTCCTCGTCGTGGGCGGCGCGGGGTACATCGGCAGCCACGTCGCCAAGGCGCTCGTCCGCGCCGGCGACGAGGTGGTCATCTACGACGACCTGTCGCTGGGGCACCGCGAGGCGGCGCGCGGCGCCCCGCTCGTCGAGGGCGGCATCCACGACGTGGCCCGACTGCGCGAAACCCTGCGGTTGCGGCGGGTGACGGCCGTGATGCACTTCGCCGCGTGGGCGCGCGTGGGCGACTCGGTGCGCGATCCCCGCGGCTACTACTGGAACAACGTGACGGGCACGCTGGCGCTGCTCGAGGCCATGGCGGCCGAGCAGGTGACCCGGATGGTGTTCTCGTCGTCGGCCGCCGTGTTCGGCGAGCCCGAGGAGACGCCGATCACCGAGGCGCACCCGCGGCGGCCCATCAACGCCTACGGCGAGACCAAGCTGGCGGTGGAGCGGGCGTTTCCGCACTTCGAGCGCGCCTACGGCATCCGATCGATCAGCCTGCGGTACTTCAACGCCGCGGGCGCCGACCCCGAGGGCGAGCTGGGAGAGCGGCACGACCCCGAGACGCACGTCATCCCGCTGGCGATCGCGGCGGCGCAGGGCGGGGCGCCGCTCCAGATCTTCGGCGGCGACTATCCCACGCCGGACGGCACGTGCCTGCGCGACTACGTGCACGTGACGGACCTGTCCGAGGCGCACGTGCTGGCCCTGCGGGCGCTCGAGCGGGGCGCGACGACGACGGCGTACAACCTCGGGTGCGGGCGGCCGGTGTCGGTCAGGGAGGTGGTGGCGGCCGTCTCGCGGGTAGCCGGGCGCGAGGTGCCGGCGCGGATGGCGCCACGGCGGCCGGGCGACCCGGCGGTGCTCTACGCGTCGAGCGCCGCCATCGCCCGCGACCTGGACTGGCGGCCGCGCTACGGCGAGCTGGACACGATTGTGGAGACGGCCTGGCGCTGGCACCAGCGGCAGGCGGGGCGCTGATGTCACGGCTGCGCGGCGTCCTCGAGGACCCGCTGCTTTCCGTGGTGATGCCGGTCTACAACGAGCGCCACACGGTCGAGGAGATCGTGCGCCGCGTGCTGGCCGTGCCCCTGCGGATCGAGCTCATCGTGGTGGACGACCATTCCACGGACGGGTCGGGCGAGATCCTGGACCGGCTGCAGGCGGAGCGGGGCTTCACGCTGCTGCGCCAGCCGCGCAACCAGGGCAAGGGCGCCGCGCTCCGGCGGGGGTTCGAGGCGGTCACGGGCGATCTGGTCGTGATGCAGGACGCGGACCTGGAGTACTCGCCGGAGGACTATCCGGCGCTGATCGAGCTCATCTGCCAGGGCCGCGCCGACGTCGTGTACGGCTCGCGCTTCCTCGGGCGGCACCGCGCGTTCCTGTTCTCGCACTACGCCGGCAACCGGTTGCTCACGTTCGTGACGAACGTGCTGTACAACACGATGCTGAGCGACATGGAGACGTGCTACAAGGTGATGCGCACCGACGTGCTGCGCTCGATGACGCTGCGCTCGGACGGCTTCGACATCGAGCCGGAGCTGACGGCGAAGATCTTCAAGCGCCGCTACCGCGTGTACGAAGTGCCCATCGGCTACGACGGCCGGGGTTACGACGAGGGCAAGAAGATCACGTGGCGTGACGGCCTCGTGGCGCTCTGGGTGCTCCTGAAGTACCGGTTGACCGAGTGAACGCCTTCCGCCGGCTCCTGACGTACGCCCGACCCTATCGCGGCCGCTTCATCCTGGCGGTCGCGGCGATGGTCGTGTACGCCGCCGCCGACGGCACGCTCGTCTACCTGGTCAAGCCCATCATCGACGACGTCCTGGCCAACCAGAAGGGCCTGGCGTGGGTGTCGGCGGCGATCCTGATCATCTACGTCTCCAAGGGGGTGGGCACCTTCGCCTCGACCTACCTGATGACGGACGTCGGCCAGCGCGTCGTCCGGGACGTGCGCGACCGGCTGTTCCGCCACATCCTCGACCAGTCCGCGGGCTTCTTCAAGCGGCGGACGAGCGGCCAGCTGATGTCGCACATCACGAACGACGTCGGGCAGGTCCAGCACGTCGTCTCGGAGACGATGGGCGATCTGTTGCGCGAGTCGCTGGCGCTCCTCGCCTACACGAGCGTGCTGTTCTATCTGGACGCCCGGCTGGCGCTGGTCTGCCTCACGGGCGCGCCGCTGATCCTCTATCCGCTGGTGCGGGTGGGGCAGCGGATCCGGAGCACCACGCGCCGCAGCCAGGAGGCGCTGGCGCACATCTCGCACCTGAGCGCGGAAGCGTTCACCGGCCACCGGATCGTGAAGGCCTTCGGCGCCGAGGCGAAGGAAGGCGAGCGGTTCCAGGCGGCGTCCCAGCGGCTCTATCGCGTGAACATGAAGGTGACGAGCGCGCTGGCGTCGCTGCCGCCGCTGATGGAGCTGCTGGGCGGGGCGGGCATCATCGCCGCCATCTGGTACGCCAGCCGCAAGATCGGCGCCCACGAGCTCACGCTGGGCGAGTTCACGTCGTTCCTCACCGCCGCGTTCATGATGTACGGGCCGGCGCGCAAGCTGAGCCGCGTGAACGCCAACCTGCAGCAGGGCCTCGGGGCCTCGGAGCGCATCTTCGAGATGCTCGACACGCACACCGAGGTGCGCGAGCGCCCGGGCGCCGGCGAGCTGGCGCCGCTGCGGCGCGCCATCGAGTTCCGCGAGGTGACGTTCGCCTACGACGACGGGCCCGGGCACGAGATCCTGACGAAGGTCTCCTTCGAGGTGCCCGCCGGCCAGGTGGCCGCGATCGTCGGGCTCTCGGGCGCGGGGAAGACCACGCTCGTGAACCTGGTGCCGCGGTTCTACGACGTGAGCGCCGGCGCGATCCTGATCGACGGCACGGATATCCGTGACGTGACGCTGCGGTCCCTGCGCGGGCAGATCGGCATCGTGACGCAGGAGACGGTGCTCTTCGACGACACGATCTGGAACAACATCGCGTACGGCGTGTCCGGGGCGACCGACGCCGAGGTCGAAGCGGCGGCGCGCGCCGCCCACGCGCACGAGTTCGTGACGGCGATGCCCGACGGCTACCGGACGGGCATCGCCGAGCGCGGCCAGCGGCTCTCGGGCGGCCAGCGGCAGCGGCTGGCGATCGCCCGCGCGCTCCTCAAGAACGCGCCGATCCTGATTCTGGACGAGGCGACCTCGTCGCTCGACTCCGAGTCGGAGCTGCTCGTCCAGGACGCGCTGGCGCGCCTGATGATGAATCGCACGTCGTTCGTCATCGCGCACCGGCTGTCGACCGTGCGGCGGGCCGACGTCATCATCGTCCTCGAGCAGGGGCGCGTGGTCGAGATGGGCCGCCACGAGGAGCTGCTCGCGCGGCCGGACGGCGTCTACCGGAAGTTGTACGCGCTGCAGGCCTTCGAGAGTCCCGAGGCCGCCAACCCGGATCCGGCGGCGGCCGGCCGCACCGAAAGAGGCGCCAGATGATCAAGTCCATGACCGGCTTCGCGTCGCTCGCGCGCGAAGAAGACGCCGTCTCCATTGGCGTCACCGTCCGCTCGGTGAACCACCGCTACCTCGACCTTCAGTTGAGGGTGCCGGCCGCGCTCGCGGAGCTGGAGACGCGGCTGCGGGCGCGGGTGCAGGAGCGCGTCGCGCGCGGCCGCGTCGAGGTCACCCTGTCGGTGCAGCAGCGGCGGCCGCCGGCGATGGAGGTGCTGCTCAACGAACCGCTCATCCAGGCGCTGGGCGACGCGATCGGGCGCGCCCGGGACCGGGGCGCCGTCGACGGCTCGCTGACGCCGGGCGACCTGCTGCGCGTGCCGCAGGCCGTCACCTTCCGGGAGGTGACGGGCGAGGACGAGCGCCAGAAGGCCGCGCTGATCGCCGCCGTCGACGAGGCGGTCGGCGACGCGCTGGCGCAGCTCGAGACGATGCGCGTGCGCGAGGGCGGCTACCTCCGCGAGGACCTGGAGAACCGGCGCCGTTCTCTCGGCGGGCTCATCGACCGCATCGAGATCGAGGCCGGCAAGGGGGAGAGCTCGTTCAAGGAGCGGCTGGCCGCGCGCGTGCGGGAGATGACCGACGAGCTCCGGCTCGAGCCCGATGCCGTCGCGCAGGAGATCGTCCGTCTGGCGGCGCGGTCGGACATCAGCGAGGAGGTCGTCCGCTTCCGCGGCCACCTCGTCCACTGGGCCGCGCTCACCGACGCCGCCGAGCCCTGCGGGCGGAAGCTCGACTTCCTGCTGCAGGAGATGAACCGCGAGGTGAACACCATCGGCTCCAAGGCCGAGGGCCAGGCCATGGCCGAGCTGGTCGTCGGGGCCAAGGCGGAGCTCGAGAAGATGCGGGAGCAGGTGCAGAATGTCGAATGAGGGGGAGGCCGGCGGGGGCGGGCGCCGCGGGCTGCTGTTCGTCGTGTCGGCGCCTTCGGGCACCGGGAAGACGACCCTGATCGAGCGGCTGGTCGAGATCGTGCCTGGCCTCGTGAAATCGCGCTCCTACACGTCGCGGCCGGCCCGGGCCGGCGAACGCGACGGCGTGGACTATAATTTCATCACGCGGGACCGTTTCGAGCAGATGGTGGCGGGCGGCGAGTTCCTGGAGCACGCCGACGTCTTCGGGAACCTGTACGGAACCCGGGCGCCCGACACCCAGGCCCTGCTGGCCGCCGGCCGGGACGTCGTCCTGGTGATCGACGTGCAGGGCGCGCGGCAGGTCCGCGGCCACGGCCTCGAGACGGTCGCGGTGTTCGTGCTCCCGCCGTCGTTCGAGGTGCTGGAGCGCCGCCTGCGCGGCCGCAGCCAGGACGCGGAGGCCGCCATCCTCCGGCGGCTGGAGACGGCGCGCGACGAGGTGGCCGCCTTCGCCGAGTACGACTACCTCGTCGTGAACGACGAGCTGGACGCCTGCGTGGACCGCCTGCGCGGAATCGTCCTCGCCGAGCGGGCCCGGCTCCGGTCGGCCCGTCCGGCCGTCGGTCCGATTGTCCGGAGCTTCGAGCGTTTGAAAGGATGAGCACCGCATGGACCGCAAGGAAGTGGGAAACGCGTTCGAGTTCGTCGTCGTCGCGTCGGCGCGCGCCAAGCAGCTGCTGCTGGGCTGCACGCCGCGCGTCGAGGGATCGGCCAAGCCCGCCCGCCGGGCGCAGCAGGAAGTGCTCGCCGGAACCGTGCGGCGGGCGGCGCCCGAGCCGGAGGCGGCCGAGTAGAGGGCCGGTGCCATGGCGCTCATCGCCCTCGGCGTGACCGGCGGAATCGGCGCCTACAAGGCGGTCGAGGTCGCACGCGGCCTGCAGAAGGCGGGCCACGACGTCCGCGCCGTCATGACGCGCTCGGCGCGCCGCTTCGTGGGCGAGCTGACCTTCGAGGCGATCACGCGCCACCCGGTCGTCAGCGATCAGTTCGCGCCGGGCGCGAACGCCGACATCGAGCACATCGCGCTCGCGTCGACGATCGACCTGCTGCTCGTGGCGCCGGTCACGGCGCACACGATCGGGCGGTTCGCGGGCGGCCTGGCCGATGACTTCCTGTCGTCGCTCTACCTCGCCACGCGCGCGCCCGTGCTGCTCGCGCCCGCGATGAACACCCAGATGTGGGAGCACCCCGCGGTGCAGCGCAACCTGGCGGCGCTCGCCGAGCGCGGCGTCCGCTTCGTCGAGCCGGGCGAGGGCTATCTGGCGTGCGGATGGACCGGCAAGGGCCGGCTCGCCGAGCCCGAGGCCGTCGTGACCGCGGCGCTCGCGCTGCTGGGCGGCTCGCGCTCGCTGTCGGGCCGCACGGTGCTCGTGACCGCCGGGCCGACCTACGAAGACGTCGACCCGGTGCGCTACCTGGGCAACCGGTCCAGCGGCCGCATGGGGTTCGCGCTGGCGGCCGAGGCGGCGCGCCGCGGCGCCGAGGTCGTCCTGGTCGCCGGGCCGACGGCGGTGACGCCGCCGGCGGTGGCGACGCTGGTGCGCGTGCGCAGCGCGGCCGAGATGCACGCGGCGGTCATGACGCACGCGCCGGCGGCCGACTGCGTGATCATGGCGGCCGCGGTGGCCGACTACACGCCGGACGGCGGAGCGGCGGCCGGCAAGCGCCAGAAGACGGACGGGCCGCTCACCCTGTCGCTCGTGCCGACGGCCGACATCCTGGCCGACCTCGGGCGCTGGCGGGACGGGGCCGCCCGGCCGGTGCTCGTGGGCTTCGCCGCCGAGACCGGGGACCCGGTCTCGCGGGCGCGCAAGAAGCTGACGTCCAAACGCGTCGACCTCGTGGTCGCGAACGACGTGTCGAAGCCCGGCGCGGGCTTCGACGTGGACACCAACGAGGTGACGCTCGTGACCGCGTCCGAGGCCGAGCCCGTGGGCCTCGGCCCGAAGTCGGCCATCGCCTCTGCAATCCTCGACCGGGTCGAGACGCTGCTCGCTTCGCGCCCGGCCGCGTCTCGGACGTGAACGGCTCAAGCCTCGAGCCCCAAGCCTCGAGCCCAAACGATGACCGACCAATCGGACCTCGCCCGGCACCTCGAGCTCTTTCGCGAGCTCGGCGTGGACGGCGTCAGCCAGGACCCCCTGTGGCGCGCCCGCGAGGGCGACCCGGCGCCGCCCGCGGCGCCGACGCCCGCGCCGGCGCCCGAGGAAGAAGAAGTGACGGAGGACACGGTCGCTGCGGGCGCTCCCGGTGAGAGCCTGGAGGACGTGCGCGCGGACCTCGGCGACTGCACGCGGTGCAAGCTGCACGGGCTCGGCCGGCGGCAGATCGTCTTCGGCGTGGGCAACCCGGGTGCCGACCTGATGTTCGTCGGCGAGGCGCCGGGGAGGGACGAGGACGTCCAGGGCTTTCCCTTCGTGGGCCGCGCCGGCCAGCTCCTGACGAAGATCATCGAGGCGATCGACCTGAAGCGCGAGGAGGTCTACATCGCCAACGTGATCAAGTGCCGGCCGCCCGAGAACCGGAACCCGGAGCCGGACGAGGTGGGGAGCTGCGAGCCGTTCCTCTTCCGGCAGATCGACGTGGTGCGGCCGAAGGTGATCGTGGCGCTCGGCAGCTTCGCCGTCCACACGCTGCTCCAGAGCGACGCGCCCATTTCGCGCCTGCGCGGCAAGGTGTACGACTACCGCGGCGCCAAGCTCGTCCCGACGTTCCACCCGGCCTTCCTGCTGCGAAGCCCGGACCGCAAGCGCGACACCTGGGAGGACATGAAGACGGTGCGCGCGCTGCTCCGGGAAGACGCGGAGTAGGCCGCGCATGTCGCGCCTCGTTTCCGTCGCCGTGCCGGTTCCGGCGCTGGACCTTCTCACCTACAGAGTGCCGGACGATCTCCCGACGCCGCCGCCGGGCGCCCGCGTGCTCGTGCCGCTCGGCTCCCGCGTCGTCACGGGCTGCGTCACCGGGTCCCCGGGCGCGGCGCCTCCCGATGCCACGCTGCGCGACGTCCTCGACGTGCTCGACGCCGCGCCGTTCCTGCCGCCGGCCGTGACGGCGCTGGCGCTCTGGGTGGCGGAGTACTACGCCTGCGGCGCGGGCGAGGCGATGGCGGCGGCGATGCCCCCGCGCGCGTGGATTGCGAGCGAGCGGCAGGTCCAGATCACGGACGCGGGACGGGCGGCGGACGCGGGCGGGATCGAGCGGGACGTGCTGGCCGCGCTCGGGCACGGCCGGGCCGTGCGGGTGGACACGCTGGCGTCGAGCCTGCGCCCCCGCGCGCGCGGCCGGCGCCGGCGCGCGGCCGGCGTGCACGCGGCCGTGGCCGCGCTCGAGCGAGACGGGCTGGTCCGCGTCCTCCAGCCGCTGCGCGGCGCGGCGCGGGCCTTCAAGACCGAAGGGGTCGCGACGCTGACCGCCCAGGGCCACGACGTGGCCGAGCGCCCGGGCGCGGACGGCCCGGACACGGCGGCGGCGCTCAGGCTCGGCGCGCGCCAGCGCGCGGCCCTCGACCGCCTGCGCGGCGCGCCCGACGGGGTCGCGACCCGCGTGCTGTCCGCCGAGGGCATCGGCGCCGACACCCTCAGGCGGCTGTCGGCGCACGGGCTCGTGAAGATCTCGCGGCGGACGGTGGAGCGCGACCCGTTCGAGCGGGGCGCCGCGGACGGGCCGGCGCCCGACACGACCGTGCCCGTGCCGACGGCCGAGCAGGAGGCGGCGATGGGGCGCCTGGCGGCGAAGGCGGAGGCCGGCGGCTTCCACGTCGCCCTGCTGCACGGCGTGACCGGGAGCGGCAAGACCGAGATCTACCGGCGGCTGGCCGAGCGTGTGGTCGCCGGCGGGCGGCGCGTGCTGCTCCTGGTGCCCGAGATCGCGCTGACGCCGGCCGTGGCCGCGACGTTCCGGGGCACGTTCGGCGCGCGGGTGGCGATTCAGCACAGCGGGCTCTCCGACGGCGAGCGCCACGACCAGTGGCAGCGGATCCGGCGCGGCGAGACGGCCGTGGTCGTGGGGACGCGGTCGGCCGTCTTCGCGCCGCTCGAGCAGGTCGGCCTGATCGTCGTGGACGAGGAGCACGACGGGTCGTACAAGCAGGAGGACAGCCCCCGCTACAACGCACGCGACGTGGCCGTCGTGCGCGGGCGGCAGGAGGGCGCCCTCGTGGTGCTCGGGTCGGCCACGCCGTCGCTCGAGAGCCGGCAGAACGCCGTCGAGGGGCGCTACGAGCTGATCGCGCTGGAGCGGCGCGTGCTCGACCGGCCGCTCGCCGACGTGCGCATCGTGGACATGCGGGAGGAGTACGCGGCCGAGGGGCCCGACGTCATCCTGAGCCGCGCGCTGCGCCAGGGGCTCGCCGCGCGGCTCGAGCGGGGCGAGCAGGCGCTCGTGCTGCTGAACCGGCGGGGCTACGCCACGGCGGTCTTCTGCCGGCAGTGCGCGTCGACGCTCGAGTGCCCCAACTGCAGCGTGTCGCTGACCGTGCACCGGGCGGAGCGCCGCGCGCGCTGCCACTACTGCAACTACGCGATCCCCGTGCCGGCGGCGTGCCCCCGGTGCGCGGGGCCCTACCTGGAGCAGGCCGGCTTCGGCACCGAGCGGGTGGAGCAGGAGATCCGGGCGTGCTGTCCCGGGGCGCGCGTGGACCGGCTCGACCGCGACGCGGCCCGCCGGCGCGGCGCGCTGCAGTCGCTCCTCGGGCGGTTCGCCTCCGGGGAGGTGGACGTGCTGGTCGGCACGCAGATGATCGCCAAGGGCCACGACTTTCCGAACGTGACGCTCGTGGGCGTCATCTCGGCGGACGTCGGCCTGGGCCTCGCCGACTTCCGCGCGGGCGAGCGGACGTTCCAGCTGCTGACGCAGGTGGCCGGCCGGGCCGGGCGCGGCGACGCGCCCGGCGAGGCGATCGTCCAGACGCTGTATCCGGACCACTACAGCATCCGCCACGCCTGCCGGCAGGACTACGCGGCGTTCTTCGCCGACGAGATGCGCTACCGGTCGGCCATGCGGTACCCGCCGGTCGTCGCGCTCGTGAACGCCGTCGTGCGCGGGCGCTCGGCCGGCGACGCGATGGCGGCGGCGGCGGAGGTCGTGCGCCGGCTGCGGCGCCGGCCCGGGGCGTTTCGCGTGCTCGGGCCCGCCGTGGCGCCCCTCGGCCGCCTGCGCGGCGAGCACCGCGCGCAGCTCTTTCTCAAGGGCACCCAGCGCCGCGCCATGCGCGGCGCGCTGACGGCCGTCCTGGCCGCCCTGCCCGACGTGGCGCGCCGGACGATCGTGGACGTGGATCCGCTCAGCGTGCTGTGACGGGTCAAGGCTGACGGATGACGGGCGGTGGCACAGGTCTCAGACCTGTGCCACACGACAGGCTCAGGACCCGAGCCGTCAGCCGTGAGCCGTTACGGGTGTGAGATCAGCCGCGATGTCTCGATCGGGGCGGCGGTGAAGCAGATCGCGAAGATGACCAGGGCGGCGAAGGCCACCCAGAGCCGGGTCTTGTCGAGGGGCACGTGGTCGTCGGGCACGCGCGGGTGGCGCGCGCCGATCAGCAGGAACATCACCACGATCATCAGCGCGACGACGGCCCAGCTCATCGAGACGATGGTGAGGCCCAGTGTGAGGGCCAGCGTGGCGTACGAGATGAGCGTCGCCCGGCGTCCCAGCACCGCGTAGGCGATGTGGCCGCCGTCGAGCTGTCCGAACGGCAGCAGATTGAGCGCCGTCGCGATGAGGCCGAACCACGCGGCGAACGCCATCGGGTGGAGGCTGAGTGAGTAGCCGTCGGGGATGCTGCCCCAGATCGTCCAGCTCGCGAGCTTGAAGAGCAGCGGCTCGCCGAGCTGCAGGCCGTCGAAGGCGGCCGGCACGCGCTCGATCACCGACCAGTGGATCCCGAGGAAGAGCGCCGGGACGAGCACGACGAAGCCGGCGATCGGGCCGCCCACCCCGATGTCGAAGAGCACGGCCTTGCTCGGGAACGCCTCGCGGATCTTGATGAAGGCGCCGATCGTCCCGGTGAGCGGGATGGGCGCCGGCAGGAAATAGGGCAGCGTGGCGTCCACCCGGTGGCGGCGACACATGGCATAATGGCCCATCTCATGTGCGCCCAGGATAGCGAGCAGCGTTCCGCTGTACCAGAACCCGTGCAGGAGCACTGAGGCGTTCAGCGGCAAGGGCTCGCCCGAGAACCCCATCTGGAACGACAGCCAGTGCAGCGAGCCGACGGACGTGGTCGTCAGGATCGTCGCCAGCAGCCACAGGGCGTGCACCCAGTACCGGTGCTGGAACCGACGCGGCACGGGCGGCGCGAAGTAGCCCGGCGAGACGTACTCGATCGGCAGATCCGGAAGCGGGGCAGACGGATCACCAAAACGCGGGTCCTGGAAGGGCGGACGTTCGGGCGGCAATACGGTTCCTGTGGGCCTCAGGCTTCGATGTTCTGGAGGTCCTTGCCGGGCTTGAAGCGGATGGTGCGGCCCGGCGGAATCCGAACCTCCTTGCCCGTGCGCGGGTTACGGCCAATTCCCCGCTTGCGGGGCTTGACCTGAAAGACGCCGAATCCGCGCAGCTCGATTCGCTCGCCCCGCTGCATGGACAGCCGCATCGCGTCGAAGACCGCGTCCACCGCCACCTCGGCCTTGACCTTGGTGATTTCGGCGACCTTCGAGACTTCGTTGACGATGTCAACCTTGATCATGCTTAGGCGCTCCTCGATATTGGTAAATATCATAGAAATCTGGACTTACGCTGTCAAGCCTATTCCTAACTGCACATTGGGCCTGGAGCGGGCACATGGCTGAGCGGCGTGAGGGCGGATTGGCCTCGGTGGTGCTGGTCGGGCGGCCAAATGTGGGCAAGTCCACCCTCTTCAATCGCGTCACGGCAACGCGCCGCGCCATCGTGGCGCCCGTGGCCGGCACGACGCGGGACGTGCTCGAGCAGGCGGCGAGCTGGGAGGGCGTGTCGTTTCGCCTCGTGGACACGGGCGGCCTGTTCGGCGCCAGCGAGGACCCCCTGCACGACCTGGTCGTCGAGCACGGGCATCGCGCGCTCGAGACGGCGGACCTCGTGGTGTTCGTCGTGGACGGCCGCGAAGGCCTGGCGTCGGCCGACGAAGAGATCGCGAAGGCCGTCCGGCGCCTCGGGGTGCCGGTCGTCATGGCGGTCAACAAGACGGACGACAAGCGCGCGCGCGGGCGCGTGATGGAGTTCTATCAGCTCGGGTTCGACCCGGTGGTCGAGATCGCGGCCGAGCACGGCCAGGGCGTCGGGGACCTGCTGGCCGAGGTGGTCCGCGCGCTGCCGGCGCGGCGCGAGGGCCGCGTGACGCCCGTGCCCGACTCGGCGAAAGAGGTCAGCGTCGCGATTGTGGGGCGGCCGAACGTCGGGAAGTCCTCGCTGGTCAACCGGCTCCTGCGCGAGGAGCGCGTCATGGTCAGCGACGTGCCCGGCACGACGCGCGACGCGATCGACGTGCTGCTGCGGTGGCGGAAGCGGGCGTTCCGGATCGTCGACACGGCGGGCATCCGGCGCCCGGGCCGCATTGCCAAGGGCGGGCAGGTCGAGGCGGTCAGCGTGGTGGTCGCCCGGCGGGCCATCGATCGCGCCGGCGTCGTGGTGCTCGTCATCGACTCGGTCGAGGGCGCGACCGATCAGGACGCGGCCATTGCCGGCGAGGCGGAGCGCGCCGGCTGCGGCGTGATCATCGCCGCCAACAAGTGGGACCTGCAGAAGGGCAAGGGCCCCGACTTCTCGAAGTCGTTCGACGAGGAGCTCCGACGGCAGCTCAAATTCCTCGACTGGGCCCCCGTGCTGCACATCTCGGCGGCGACGGGGGAGCGCACCCCGAAGCTGATCGAGATGATCGACAAGGTCGCCGAGTCGCGGCGCCAGCGCATCCCGACGGCCGAGCTGAACCGGTTCATCGAGGCCGTGACCACGGTGCATCCGCCGACCAGCCCCGGCAAGCGGGAAGTGCGCGTCCTGTACGCCGCGCAGACCTCGGTGGAGCCCCCGACGTTCGTCTTCTTCACGAACGTCGCGGCGGAGTTCCATTTCTCGTACGAGCGGTTCCTGGCCAACCGGCTGCGGGAGGCGTTCGGGTTCATCGGCACGCCCCTGCGCCTACACGTCCGCAAGCGCACGCGGCAGGAGAGGAAATGAGCCACGGAAGGAGCCACGGAAATCGCCACGGAAAGGGGTTCCGCCGTCCTCAGGCCCAGTCCCCAGCCCCCAGTCCCCAGCCCCCAGTCCCGTCAGCGTGAGTCTCCTTGGTATACTGACGCGAACCGCTGACCGTCGATGACGCCAGTCGAGATTCCCAACCGCTCGCTGTTCAAGGCGGCCGAGGTGTGCGAGATCGCCGGCGTGCCGACCTACGTGCTGCGCACCTGGGAGGCGGAGTTCCCGGACCTGGGCGTGGCGAAGGGCGGCGGGCGGGTGTACCGCCGCGCGGATCTGGAGCGCGTGCTGGAGATCAAGCAGCTGCTGTTCGTCGAGGGGCTGACGCTGGCCGGCGCCCGCCGCCGGCTGGGCGACGAGCCGGTCGCGGCCGAGGCGTCGGGGCCGCCGATCGACGAGCTCCTGGGCCGCGACGCGCGGGAGCGGATCCAGCAGGTCCGGCAGGGCCTGCGCGACGTGCTGCGGATCCTGACGCGCGAGACGGGCGGCCGGGACGAGTTCGCGCTGCGCCCGGCGGCGCAGCCCCGCAAGAGCGCGGCGCGGCCGGCGGCCCGCGGGAAATCCCCCGCGAAGTCGGGTAAGATAGCAAGACGCACGAAGCACTGAGCGTGCGGCAGGTCGGGGCGTAGCGCAGCCTGGCTAGCGCACCAGACTGGGGGTCTGGGGGTCCCGGGTTCGAATCCCGGCGCCCCGACCAATTTCCTTCCTTCCCCCGCGTTTTCGGCGGTCCCTTTCCAATCCGTCCACCAGCCGCTACACTTGAGGCTGCCAGCAGGCAGCGCCTCGCCGGTCAGGAACAGTGATGCACCCTCGTTCCCTCCGCTTCGCGCTCGGCGTGGCGGCCGCGTGCGCGGCCGCCGTGACCCTGCGGGCCGTCCCGGGCCAGACCCCGCCGCCCGCGCAGACCCCGCAAACAGGTCAGAGTCAGCAGACCCAGGAACCCCAACAACCGACGTTCCGCGCCGGGGCCAATCTGGTCCGCGTCGACGTGTACCCGATGAAGGACGGCGCGCCCGTGCGGGACCTGACGAAGCAGGACTTCCAGGTCTTCGAGGACGGCGTGCCCCAGGCGGTCCAGACCTTCGAGCACGTCGTCGTCCGGCCGGCGGGGGCGTCGGGCGTCGCGCCGGTCGAGCCGAACTCGCAGCGCGAAGGCAACCAGATGGCGGCCGACCCGCACAACCGGGTGTTCGTGATCTTCCTCGATACGTACCACGTCCGGGTCGGCGGCTCGCACAACATCCGGAAGCCGCTCATCGATCTCATCGACCGCGTTCTCGGCCCCGACGATCTCGTGGGCGTCATGACGCCGGAGATGCCGGCGGACGGCATCATCCTCGCGCGCAAGACCGACGTCATCAAGCGGGCCCTGACCGAGAACTGGGTCTGGGGACGGCGCGACGCGCACAGTCGGCTGGATCCGCAGGAGCAGGAATACGAGGCCTGCTATCCCACCGGCCCCGGGGACGGCACCCGATCGAAGGTCGCCGAGGAGATGATCGAGCGGCGGCGCGAGCGGCTGACGCTCGAGTCGATCCGCGACACCATCCAGTACCTGGACGCGATCCGGGAGGAACGGAAGTTCGTCCTTGCCGTGAGCGACGGATGGCGGCTGTTCCCGCCGGATTCCGACAGGCTGTTGTACCCGTACGGGCCCAACAGCAAGCACAACCCGCCGCGGCCTCCCACGGTCGGCATCACGTCGGAAGGGCGAATCGCGACCGAGGATCCCAACAACCCGGACACGTACAGCCACTGCGAGAAGGACCGGCTGAACCTGGCCCATGCGGACGACCAGCGCTACTTCCGGGACATCCTCCGGGAGGCCGACCGCGCCAACACCACGTTCTACACGATCGACCCGCGGGGGCTGCCGGCCTTCGACAGCTCGCTCGGCGACACCTCGCTCGGGGCGTCCAATATCTACACGCCATCGGAGGACGCGAGTCTCCTCAGGGGCCGCCTCGACTCGCTGCGGGAGCTGGCGGCCAACACCGACGGCATGGCGGTGCTCAACAACAACGACATCGACACGGGCCTGAGGAAGGTCGTCGGCGATCTCACGTCGTACTACCTGCTCGGCTACTACTCGACCAACCAGAAGCTGGACGGGAGGTTCCGGCGGATCGAGGTAAAGATCGACCGCCCCGGCGTGGACGTGCGCGCCCGGCGCGGTTACCGGGCGCCGTCGGCCGAGGAGATCGCGGCGGGCACCACGGGCCCCGCGGCGCCCACGCCGGTGTCGGAGGAGCGCGCGGCGGTCGATTCGGCGCTCGGGCGGCTGGCGCTGCTCCGGCACGACACCGAGCTCTCGGTCGCGGCGGTGCCCCTCGGGGCCGGCGTCACGACCCGGCTGCGGATCGTCGGCGAGATGCCGATCGGGGTGGCGCGGCGCGACCCGTGGCGGCGGGGCGGCGAGGCCACGGTCCTGGTGACCGGCGCGGGCGGCGCCACGCTGGCGACCGGGCACGCGACGCTCGCGGCCGGCGCCTGGACGTTCGCGACCGACCTGCCGCTCAACGGCGCCGGGGACACACCGCAGTGCCGCGTCGAGGTGCGGCTGAGCCCGGCCGGCGGCGGCGTGCCGGTCGGCCAGATTCTCAAAGTGGCGCTGCCCGGCCAGACGCCGCCCGTGCTGGGTGAGCCGGTGCTGTTTCGCCGGGGGCCCACGACCGGCACGGCCTACCTGCCGGCCGCCGACACCCGGTTCGTGCGCGCGGACCGGCTGCGGCTCGAGGCGCCGGTGGCGGTCGAAGCGACGGGACTGGCCGCGCGCCTGCTCGATCGCACGGGCCAGCCGCTGGCCGTGCCCGTGGCCGTGTCGGAACGGACCGACAACGGCCAGCGCTGGCTCGTCGCCAACGTGGCGTTCGCGCCCCTGGCCAAGGGCGACTACGTCCTCGAGCTTTCGGCGGTGGCGGGGGAGAAGACCGAGCGCACCCTGGTCGCCGTGCGCGTCGTCAGCTGAAGGGGGCCGGCGCAGGCCTGGAGGCCTGCGCGACGGGCTCGGGATTCACGGGAGGTCGGGCAGGGCGCGCAGCATCCGGGCCATTTCGCGCTCGAGCGACGGGAGGATGACGCGCGCGGTCTGGACGTGGCCGGCCAGCGCGGCATTCTCGAGGCGCGTGGCGAGATCCTGGGCGGCGATGGCGGGGAAGTTGCCCATGGCGCCCTTGAGGCGGTGCGAGGCCTGGCTGAGCGCGTGGGCGTCGCCGGCCGCCGCGGCGGCGCGGATCGCCTCGAGGAGCGACGGCGCCTGCTCGACGAAGATCGCCACCAGCCGCCGCGCGAGGTCGTGGTCGTCTCCCAGAGCCCTGAGGTACGCGGCACGGTCGGTGGGCTGCCACGGCGTCTGCGCGGGGGCGGGCGCGTTGGTCATGTGCGCGGCGACCATCGTGACGAGCTGATCCTTGCTCATCGGCTTCGACACGTAGTCGTCGATGCCCACCTCGAGGCAGCGGTCGCGGTCGCTCTTGAGCGCCGAGGCCGTGACCGCCACGATCGGCACCCGGCGCCCGCCCGACGCCTCGCGCCGTCGGATGGCGGCGGCCGTCTGGAAGCCGTCCATCTCCGGCATCTGCAGGTCCACCAGGATCAGATCGAACTCGCCGTGGTCGAGCGCGGCGAGGGCGCCGGCGCCGCTCTCGACGGCCGTCACGTCGTAGCCGCACCGGCCGAGCAGGTGCAGCACCATCTCGCGTTGGATGGCGTTGTCGTCCGCCACCAGGATGCGTCCCGCCAGCGCCGCGTCCCGCCGCGCGGGGACGGCGTCGGGCGGCGCGGGCTGGGTGGAGCCGCCGGCCGGCGCGAGACCGAAGCTCACCTTGAACCGGAACGTGCTGCCGGCGCCTTCCTCGCTCTCGACGCCGATCTCGCCGCCCATCAGCTCCGCCAGACGGGACGAGATGGACAGCCCGAGGCCGGCGCCGCCATAGCGGCGCGTGGTCGAGCCGTCGGCCTGCACGAACGCCTCGAAGATCGCCTGCTGCTTGTCGGGGGGGATGCCGATCCCGGTGTCCTTCACCGCGACCTCGATCGTGGCCGCGTCGGCGGTGCGCTCGACCAGGACGACCTCGAGGCCCACCGCGCCCCGCTCGGTGAACTTCACGGCGTTCGACGCCAGGTTGAGGAGGATCTGGCGCAGCCTCGCGGCGTCGCCCACCAGGTGGTCCGGCACCTCCGGGTCGACGCTCCAGCGCAGGTCGAGCTGCTTGGCGTCGGCCGGCAGCCGGACCGTGTCCACCACGGCGTTCAGCACGTCGTGGAGGAGGAACGGCGCGGGCGCCAGCAGGAACCGTCCCGCCTCGATGCGCGAGAAGTCGAGGATGTCGTTGATGATGGTGGCCAGGCCATCGGAGGCCACGCGCAGCATGTCGAGGTACCGCCGCCGCTCGGGCTCCGTCGCGGCGTCGACGGCGAGCTGCGACATGCCGACGATGGCGCTCAAGGGCGTGCGGAGCTCGTGGCTCACGTTCGCCAGGAACTCCTCCTTGAGCCGGTGCGCGTCCTCGATACGCCGGTTCGTGACGGCGAGCTCGGCGGTCGTGCTGCCGATCTGCCGGATCAGGTCGCGGTTGCGCGTGACGTCCTGGAAGGTGAGCGTGAGCCCCCTGACGAGGCCGAGCGAGTCGTGGGCGGGCGCCGCGGTCCACTGCAGAATGCGGTCGCCCGTCCCGACGGCCACGTCGCCCTGGGCGGGCCGCGACGGCTCGTTCAGAATCTCCAGGAGCGCCGGCCGCCAGCGCTCGCCGGTCCCGATCTCCCTGAGGCCGTACCCGAGCAGGTCCACGACGTTCGACCCGGTGGCGGCCTGGAGATCGAACCCGACGAGCGCGGCGGCGCGCGCGTTCGCCGACTCGACCCTGCCGTTGACGCCCACGAGCACGAGGCCGTCCGAGGTCGAGTCGAAGATGCGCTGCAGCAGGACCTGCTGCCGCTCCGCGCGCTCGTAGAGCCGGGCCCGCTCCGCGGCCAGACCGGCCTGCTGATCGAGCGCGGCCTCCGCGCGGAGCCTGGCGGCCGAGAGCTCCGCCTGCTGGACCTCGTGCCGCTGGATGAGCTCGCGCGCCAGCCGGAGGGCGCCGACCCGCTGCGTGTGGTGCCGCTCGACGATGCGCGCGACCGAGGCCATGTAGAGGCTGGCGGTGTAGAGAAACGCGATCTTGGCGATCTCGGCCGGCCAGGCGAAGGGCAGGCCGCGCAACTCGGCGGCCAGGACCACCAGCACGTACGCGAGCGGCGCCAGGAGCGCGAAGACGAGGGCCCGGCGGAACGAGATCGGGATCTGGTCGGCGACCCGCGCCAGCAGGATGAAGAACAGCCAGCTCTGGGTGGCGCCCGTCAGGTAGATGACCGAGGCCCAGACGAGCAGATCGAGACCGAGAAAGAGCACCGACAGGTCGAACGCCCGGACGCGGGTGTAGAGGCGGGAGAGCACCAGCCAGGACACGATCCCGTACGCGCCCAGCACCGCCACGATCGTGAACCACGTGTCCCAGCTGAACTGGCCGCGGAGCCAGCGCTCGTGCACGAGGGCGCCGACGGCGAGCAGCACCGAACCGAACGCGCGCAGGCGCGGGATCTCGACCGTGTTCAGCTTGCGGCGCCGGCGGTCCTTCCGGGCGGCGGCCTGGGAGGGATCGAGATCGAAGGCTCGCCGGCTGAAGTCGGTCTGGGACTCAGGCATGGCCCTCTGGAAGTGACGCGACTATAGCACTGGATGCGGGAAGGGCGAAGGGGGCCGCGAGGACAATGGAGCGGGCTACGGGGATCGAACCCGTCTAACTGGCTTGGGAAGCCAGGGCATTACCACTATGCTAAGCCCGCTCGACCGGGGTATTGACCCACGTATTGTAGCGCACACCTGAAGGTGTGCGCTACGGGGAGAGGGCGCTACGGAGTCCGCAGGAACGCCAGCACCTCGTCCCGCCGCGCTTCCATGATCTCGGGTGTGCGGCCCTCGAGGTTGAGCCGCAGCAGCGGCTCGGTGTTCGAGGGGCGCACGTTGAAGTGCCAGTCCGCGAACTCGGCCGAGAACCCGTCCATCCGGTAGGTGCGTCCGTCCGCGTAGCGCGAGGCCAGCCCTTCGAGCTTCTTCTCGACGACGCGCATGTCGCTCATCTTGGTGTTGATCTCACCGGAGATGAAATAGCGCTCTCGGAGCGGCGCGAGCAGGTC
This sequence comes from uncultured Acidobacteriota bacterium, assembly GCA_963812185.1. Taxonomy (GTDB): domain Bacteria; phylum Acidobacteriota; class Vicinamibacteria; order Vicinamibacterales; family JAHECP01; genus JAHECP01. The sequence continues at coordinate 547,140 of CAWEUE010000003.1, read as the reverse complement.
GCGCAGCGTCTGGCCCTTGACCGACATCAGCTCGAGGATGAGCAGCGCGGGGATGAAGCCGTTGTCGGCGTAGAAGTTCTCGCGGAAGTAGTAGTGCCCGGTGACCTCGCCGCCGAACACTGCGTTCTCCTCGCGCATGCGCTTCTTGAAGAAGGCGTGGCCGACGCGGTTCATCAGCGCCTCGCCGCCGTAGCGCGCGGCGACGTCCTTCACGGCGTAGCTGGCGCGCAGGTCGTAGACCACCTTCGCGCCGGGCTGCTTGCGCAGGAACGCCTCGGCGAGCAGGGCCGTGACGAAATCCCCCGCGATGAACTCGCCCGTGCCGTCGATGAAGAAGCAGCGGTCGGCGTCGCCGTCCCAGGCGATGCCGATGTCGGCGCCCTCCGCCACGACGCGCGCCACGATGTCGCGCCGGTTCTCCTCGATGAGCGGGTTGGCCTCGTGATTGGGAAAGGTCCCGTCCACCTCGAAGCAGAGCCGGGTCGTGCGGCAGGGGAGGCGCGCGAAGAGCGGCGGCGCCACGAGGCCCGCGATGCCGCTGCCGGCGTCGAGGACGACGTTGAACGGCTTCACGACGGAGGGATCGATGAACGACAGGACGTGCGCGACGTACTCGTCCAGCACCTCCTGCCCGCTCACCGTGCCGCGGGCGGCGGCAGGCGGCGGCAGGGCGCCGCCGAGGATCATGTCGCGGATGTCCGAGATGCCCTGGTCGCCGCTGAGGGGAATAGCCTCGCGCGCGACCAGCTTCATGCCGTTGTACTGCTTCGGGTTGTGCGAGGCCGTGATCTCGGCGCCGCCGTCGAGCCCGCCGCGGGCGACGGCGTAATAGAGCATGTCGGTGCCGATGAGGCCGAAGTCCACGACGTCGGCGCCCTGCGCGCGCGCGCCGTCGATGAACGCCGCGGCGAGCGCCGGCGAGGACACGCGCATGTCGCGGCCCACACCGATGCGCTTCGCGCCCAGATAGGCGACGAACGCGCGGCCCACCTGGCGCGCGAGGTCCTCGTGCACCTCCGACGGGTAGAGCCCGCGGATGTCGTACGCCTTGAAGACGCCCCGGTCGATGTTCATCGTGTCCTCACGGGTCAAGCCTCAAGCCTCGAGCTCCAGGCCTCGAGCCCCAGGCCTCAGAGACTGCTGTAGTCGGTCACCACGGACTTGTCGCCGAGCACCACGCCGTCGCCCACGCTCGCGCTGCGGCCGATGTGGCACTGGCGCCCCAGGATGGCCTGGCGGACGTGGGCCTCGCGGCCGATCCAGCCGTTGGCCCACACGATGGCGCCCTCGACGACCGCGCCCTCCTCGACGTGACACTGGCGGCCGAGGACGGAGTAGGGCAGCACCTTCGCTCCGGCCTTGATCACGGCGCCGTCGTCGATGAAGCACGGCCCGGCGATCTCCACCCCGTCGTCGACGCGCGCGTCGGGCGAGACGCAGGCGGCGCCGCGGGCGCCCGTGTCGAACGGCGGCGCCGCGAAGCGCCCGTCCATGATGTCGTGGTGGACCTGCCGGTACTTGGCCGGGGTGCCGATGTCGATCCAGTAGCCGCTGGCGATGTGGGCGACGAACCGCTCGCCGCGCTCGACGAGGGACGGGAAGAAGCTGCGCTCGATCGACCACGCCGTCCCCTGCGGAATCCGGTCGAAGGTGTCGGGCTCGAGCACGTAGACGCCGGCGTTGATCGTGTTGCAGGTGATCTCGTCGGCGCTCGGCTTCTCGAGGAAGCGGAGGACGTTGCCCTCGGGGTCGGCCTCGACGAGACCGTAGGCCGTGGGGTTCTCGACCGGCGTCAGCACGATGGTCGCGCGCGCCTGGCGCTCCCGGTGCAGGCGCAGCACGGCCGCCAGGTCCACCTGCGTGAGCACGTCACCGTTGAAGACGAGGACCGAGTCGGTGATCGACTCGCCCGCGTACCGGACCGCGCCGGCGGTGCCGAGCGGCTGCGGCTCCACGACGTAGCGGATCTTGATGCCGATGTCCGCGCCGTCGCCGAAGACGTCCTCGATCCGCCGCGGCTGGTAGTTCAGCGAGAGGATGACCTCGTCGATCTCCGGGATCTGCCGGAGCTGGTCGATCTGGTAGTAGAGGAACGCCCGGTTGAAGATCGGGACGATCGGCTTGGGCGTGTGCACCGTGAGGGGGCGCAACCGCGTGCCCTTGCCCCCGGCGAGCAGGATGGCCTTCATGACGGTCTCCCATCATACCAGAGCGGTCCGGCCTCTGGCGGGTTGTCCACGACCCGGCGGCGCGATAGAATGAGCCGGCTTCCTCACGACGGGACAACGCGTGCGCGCGACTTCAGACATGATCCGCCGCCTGCCGCTGAATCTGCCCAACGCGCTGACCGTCGGGCGCATCTTCCTCGTGCCCCTGCTGGTCGTCGTGCTGCTGACGAAGTTCGAGGGGCACCTGATCCTGGGCATCCGCAAGGAGCTCGTCGGCGCGGCGATCTTCGCGGTGGCGTCGTTCACCGACTGGCTCGACGGCTACCTGGCCCGCCGGCGGCAGCAGGTCACCACGCTCGGTCAGCTGATGGACCCGCTGGCCGACAAGCTGCTGATCACGGCGGCGCTCGTCTCCCTCGTCCAGATGGACCTGGCGCCGGCGTGGATGGTGGCGGTGATCCTCGGGCGCGAGCTGGCCGTGACCGTCCTCCGCAGCCTCGCGTACGGCCGCGGCGTGACCATCCCGGCCTCGCCGCTGGGCAAGCTGAAGATGGCGTCGCAGGTGGTGGCGATCCTGCTGCTGATCCTGGGCCGCGACCATCTGGCCGGGTTCGTGGTGTTGGGCCAGTGGGCGTTGTGGGTGGCCGTGGCGACGTCGGTCGCCTCCGGGATCGACTACTACCGGCGGTACAGCCAGGTGCTGGGCCCGAAGGCGGCGGCCGTCGAGCCGCCGCGCCCCAGGCCTCCCGCGCACGTCCCCTCCACTCCCGCGACCGACGTACGCCGGTTGAGCTAGCGGCTACTTGCGCGGCGCGGCCAGGTCCCCGCGGTAGACCGGCTGCATCGACTTGGTCAGGCGGATCGTGGCCGACTCCGGCGTCACGAGCTCCACGATCCCTTCGCCAATCACCTGCACGCGGCCGCCGGGCTCTTCCCGGCGGAACAGCGTCAGCGTCTGCCCCGGCTTGATGTCGTGGTCGCTGCCGCGGTCGATGACGACGAGGCTCGACTCGCCCGCGACGCTCCTGCGGTTCGTGCCGAAGAGCACGGTCGCGGCGTTGTCGAAGTCGGCCTGGCCAGAGTCGGCGATGGGCGTGGGCACCGTGGGGATCTCGAACGGCGCGAGGAAGTCGCCCGTCTCGGCGGCGTCGCACGAGTAGACGATGGTGGCGACGGCCTGCGCGCCGTCGAGATGGTCCACCTTGGCCCAGCCGAGCGTGTGGAGGTTGAGCCAGTGCTCCGTCTCCGTGCCCTGGACGGACGGTCTGGCGACGCGCCGGATGTAGTACGTGCCGCCCACCGTGAGCCCCTCGGCTCCGATGTCCCCGACGACGATCTGGTCGCCCGCTCCGAAGAGCGTATGGTTCATCTCGGCTCCGCCCGTGATCGTCGCGAGCGGCGCCGGCGCCGCCGTGACGCCGCGGGGCGCGCACGCGATGGCCTCGACGTCGCGCGCCGCCGGACCCTTCGGCATCTCCTGGGCCGCCGCCGTCGCGGCGCCGGTGGCCAGCAGCCCCGCCGCCAGGGCGACCGCGCCGGCCGCCGTCCACGCCCGCCGTCTGTCAGTGTGTGTGTGAGTCATGGCCTGATTTCAACTCCGCGATACGTCGTTTCGCGTCTTCCAGGTGCTGGCTTCGCGGGAACTCGCTCACCAGCCGTTCGAAATAGGGGAGCGCTTCGGCGGATCGGTTCGTCTTGATCAGCGATTCGGCCAGGTAGTAGTACACGTTGTCGCGGGCGGTGTACTCGGGATCGCGAGTCAGCACCGCCTTGAAGCGATCGATGGCGCCAGGATACCACTTGGCGCGGTAGTAGAAGATGCCCACGTCGTAGTCCGACTCGTCGAGGCGGTCCTTGGCCTCCCGCAGCTTCTCGCGGACCTGTCCGATCAGGTCGCTCTTCGGGTAGCGATCGAGGAACGTTTCGAACTCGGTGATGGCCGCCTTGGTCTCGGTCTGGTCCCGCTGCGGGCCGCGCATCTGCTCGAAATGCGCCAGCCCGAGCTTGTACTGCGCGTAGTCGGCCCGGGGGTTGGTCGGGTAGTAGTTCAGGAACTCGCGGAACTCGTTGATGGCGAGCACGTTCGCTGCGGTCGTGCCCTCGCCGAGGTAGGTGTCGCCGATGCCGAGCTTCGCGTCGGCGCGGTAGGCGCTCTGCGGGTAGTTGTCCACGATCTCGCGGAAGTACTCGCGGCTCTGGAGCCACTTGCGGTCCTTGAGCGCCTCGGTGCCCCGGTCGAAGAGGAACTTGTCCGCGTTGGCCGCCCCTGTGGGCGGCTTGCGGGCGGCCGACGCGCACGCGCCGAGGGCGAGGAGCGCCGCGACGGCCACGAGGCCGGCCAGGGCGCCCGCCCGCGACGGAGAGAGGAGGCGGCGCGTCGGCGCCGCGGTCGGAAGCCCGTTGATGCCCACCGTCATTGTCCTGTCAAGGCCGGCGTGGTCGACAGCCAGCGATACTCGGCCGTCAGGCCGTCCTCGAGCGACACGCGAGGGTGAAAGTCCAGCTCGGCGCGGGCCAGGCTGGTGTCGGCGAAGGTGTCCCGCATGTCGCCTTTCTGCGGGGCCTCGTAACGCACGTCGATCCGGCGGCCCGTGCACGCCTCGACCAGGCGCAGGACCTGGTTCACCGAGACGCGCGAGCCCCCTCCTATGTTGTAGACGCGGCCGGGGCCTCCGCGGTCGCCCGCGGCCAGGGTGGCGGCCACGGCATCGGTCACGAAGGTGAAGTCCCGGGTCTGCTCGCCGTCCCCGTACACGCCGATCGGGCGTCCCTCGGCCGCGGCCTTCAGGAACCGGTGGAAAGCCATGTCCGGCCGCTGCCGGGGCCCGTACACCGTGAAATACCGGACCGCCGCCGCCGGCACGCCGTGGTTCGCGTGGTAGAGGAGACAGAGGTGCTCGGCCGCGAGCTTCGTCACGCCGTAGGGGGACAGGGGCCGGGGCACCGCCTGCTCGGTCATCGGGATGGCCGTCGCGTCGCCGTAGACCGACGAGCTCGACGCGTACACGAACCGGTCGAGGGGCCGGCCCACGGTCGCCTCGAGCAGCACCTGCGTCGCCTCGATGTTGTTGACGGTGTAGATCTCGAAGTCCTTGCCCCAGCTCTTGCGCACGCCCGCCTGGGCCGCCAGGTGGTACACGTGGGTCACGCCGTCGAGCAGGGTGCCGAGATCCGCGCGCTGGATCGTCGATTCGACGAAGGTGAACGCGGGCTGGCGGCGCAGGGCCTCGAGGTTGCTCTCCTTGATGGCCCGCGCGTAGTAGTCCGTGAAGCAGTCGATGCCGACGACCGCCGCGCCGCGCGCCACCAGCGCCTCGGCGAGCTGCGACCCGATGAACCCGGCGACGCCCGTGACCAGTGCCTTCATGCGAATGTCCGCCTGATGCGCTCGGGCAGGCGGCACGGCCGTCCGTCCTCTCCGAGCGCCGCGTGAACGGTCCGGCCGACCGCCGTCATGACGGCGTCGGAAACGCGGACCACCTGATACGCGAACTCGATGCGGACGCGCCCGACGAGCCGCCCCTCGGTCCGCACCTCCAGCTCGTCATCGTAGCGCGACGACTGCTTGTACTGGCACTCCGCCCTGATGACGGGCAGAATCACGCCGGATTCCTCCATTTCCCGGTAGCTCCAGCCGAGCGTCCGCAGCAGGTCGGTCCGGCCCACCTCGAACCAGACGAAGTAATTGGCGTGGTAGGCGACACCCATCTTGTCGGTGTCGGCGTAGCGCACGCGGACGAGAGACGTGGACTTCGGCATGGGCAGGGTCAGCGGCGCGGGGCCTCGAGGCCGGCCTCCGCGGCGGCCCGAAGGGCGCGCACGGCTGCGGCGGGATCGGGCGTGCGGAAGACCGCCGACCCGGCCACCAGAATCTCGGCGCCCGCCGCGACGACCTGCGGCGCGGTGTCCGCGTCGATGCCGCCGTCCACCTCGATCGGCGCCGCGCTGCCGGCCGCGTCGAGCAGGGCGCGCACGGCGCGGATCTTCGGGATCGAGCGGCGGATGAACGTCTGCCCTCCGAAGCCGGGGTTCACCGACATCACCAGCACCTGGTCCACGTTCTCGGCGATCTCCTCGAGCGCGACGACGGGCGTGGACGGGTTGAGCGCGACGCCCGCGCGGCACCCGAGGCTGCGGACGAAGGTCAGGGTCCGGTGCAGGTGCGGCAGCACCTCGGCGTGCACCGTGAGCGTGGCCGCGCCCGCCTCGGCGAACGCCTCCACGAACCGATCGGGATCCGAAATCATCAGGTGGACGTCGAGGGGCACCGTGGCGGCCCGCTTGAGCGACCGTACGACCGGGACGCCAATCGTGATGTTCGGGACGAAGTGGCCGTCCATGACGTCCACGTGGATGACGTCCGCGCCGCCCCGTTCCGCGGCGCGGATCGCCTCGCCGAGGGCCGCGAAGTCGGCGGCGAGTATCGACGGGGCGATCTCGGATCGTCACCGGCTCACCTCGAGCGAGATCGGCTCGCCGGGCGCCACGCGGAAGCCGGCCGGCGGGTGCTGGCGCAGCACGACGCCGGCAGGCACGCCCGGATACGGATGATCGCCCACCACCGTCACGCGAAAGCCGCGGGCGCGCAGCAGGTCCGACGCGTCGGACCCGGTCGTGCCGATGAGGTCGGGCATCACGAACGTCGCGCCCTGCTCGCCGCGGTTGAGCAGCAGGGCGACCGAACTGGCCTCAGTGTGCGGCGCGGGATCCTGCGCCACGACCGCGCCGCTCGGGTAGAGGCGCGAGCGAATCTCGGCACGGTCGGACAGCGTCACCCCGTTCTCCTCGAGCCGCGCCTCGGCGGCCCGCTCGGCCTCGCCCACCAGCACCGGGATCTTCGGCGCGTACGGCCCCGCGCTCAGCCACACCCGCACGCTGCGCTGGCGGCGCGTCGGGACCCCCTCGGGAGGATCCTGCGCGACGATGTCCCCCTTGGGCACCTTGGGGTCCACGCGCGCGCTGTCGTCCACCGTGACCGTCAGTCCAACCGCGCTCAGCATGGTCGTGGCCTGGGTCACCGACCGGCCTGACAGGTCGGGCACCGTGACCTCCCGCATGCGGAGGGCCACGCGCATCGCCGCCGCCGCGAAGATGAGGTACGTCGCGACGAGGGCGCCGGTCAGCACGAAGAACTTGCCAGCGGTCCAGACCCGCTTCTTCAGGGCCATGAACACCCAAATTTACTACAAGTGCTTGCGTTTCACCAACATGGCGGCAAAGAAGGACTCCAGGCCGTGCGCCGCCGGGCTCGTCCTGAGACGCCCCGACGGCTCCACCACGGCGGCCAGCCCGGCCGGGCGATCCGGCCCGGACTCGCCGGGACCCGCCTCGGCGAACTCGGGGTGATCCGCCAGGAACCGCTCGATCACCTGGTCGTTCTCCTCCGGCTCGCTGGAGCAGGTGGCGTAGAGCAGGCGGCCGCCGGGAAGGAGCACCGCCGCCACCTGGCCGAGCATCGCCTGCTGCGCGGCGGCCAGACGCGGGAGGTTGCCGGGCGTCCGTCGCCACCGGATCTCGGGATCACGCCGGAGCGTGCCGAGACCGGAGCAGGGCGCGTCGAGGAGCGCGCGGTCGAAGCGGGGCGTGAAGGGCAGGGGCCGCGCCGCGTCGGCCTGGACCAGGCGCACCGCGCGCGCGCCGCTCGACGCGATGCCGCGCCGCAGCAGGCCCATCCGCTTCGGACGGAAGTCCACCGCCACCACCAGGCCGTCGTCGCGCATCGCGGCGGCCATCGCCGTCGTCTTTCCGCCCGGCGACGCGCACGCGTCGAGCACCCGCTCGCCCGGCCTGGCGCCGGCCATCGCGGCGACGAGCTGGGAGGCCTCGTCCTGAACGACGAAGCGGCCCGAGCCGGCCAACGGAGTGGAGAGGGGATTGCCGCGTTCGACGACGAGGCCGAAGGGCGCGAAGCGGGCGGGCCCGACCTGAACGCCGTGCCCGGCGAGGTCCCGCACGAGATCGTCCGGCGTGGTGGCGAGCGTGTTGACCCGGAGCGTCAGCGGGGCGGGCGTGTTGTCGAACGCGGCCCGCGCCGCCGCGGCCTCGAACCCCTCGCGGTCGAGCCACCGCTCGACGAGCCAGCGCGGGTGCGAGAGCGTGACGGAGAGGTAGTCGAGCTGCGCGTCCCTGGACCCGGCGGGGCCGGGGTGTGGGGGCAGCGGCAGGGCGCCGCGCCGCCGGTCGATGGCGCGCAGCGCCGCGTTCACGAGGCCGCTGGCGCTGCTCTTGCCGGCGCGCTTCACCATGTCGACGGCGTCGTTGATGGCGGCGCGGGCGGGCACGCGGTCGAGGTGGGTCAGCTGGTACGCGCCGATACGCAGCACGTCGAGGGTCGGCGCGTCGAGGCGCGCGAGCGGACGTCCCGTGGCGTGGACGATGACGTGATCGAGGGCGGCGCGCCACCGCAGGACGCCCGTGGCGATTTCCGTCACGAGCGCCTGATCGCGCGGGTCCGCGATGCGCGCGCGGGCGTCCACGAGCGCCGCCGGCAGGTCGCGCGTGCCGGCGTTGACCGCGCGGAGCGTTTCGAAGGCGGCCCAGCGGGCGGCGGACATCATGGCGTCGGGTCAGCCCGCGTCGGGAGCGGGGGAAAAGCGCGCGCCGGCCGGGATGCGCCGGCCCGCCAGGAACTCGCGGACCTGCATGACGCGCTTGCCCTCCGGCTGGATGGCGATCACGGCGAGCGCGGTGCCGCCGCCGGCCGCGACGGCGAGGGTGTCGCCCGCGGCCTCGAGGACGGTCCCCGGCTGAGCCCCGTGAGCGTCGGCCGCGACCGAGGCGCGGTGCACGAGGTAGCGCGTGCCGTCGAGGACGCTGGAGGCGTGCGGCCACGGGTGCAGGCCGCGCACCTGGTCGTGCAGGGCGCGGGCCGGGCGGCGCCAGTCCATCGGGCTGTCGGACTTCGTCAGCCGCGCGGCGTACGTCGCCTTCGTGTCGTCTTGAGGCGTCTCGACGGCCCGGCCGGCCGCGAGCGCCTCGGCGGCGGAGAGGAGGAGCGGCGCGCCGAGGCGCGCGAGGTCGCGCTCGACGTCCTCGCTCGTCTCGTCGGGATCGATCGGCCGCTCGTGCGCCGCCAGCATGGGGCCGGCGTCGAGCGCGAGCACGACGCGCATGATGGTCACGCCGGTGGCCCGCTCGCCGGCCATCACGGCGCGGTGCACCGGCGCCGCGCCGCGATACGCCGGCAGCAGCGACGCGTGCACGTTCAACAGGCCGAGACCCGGAATGTCGAGCAGCGCCTGCGGGAGGATCTTGCCGTAGGCGGCCACGACGCCCAGGTCGGGCGCGACGGCGCGAATGGCGTCGAGCGCCTCCGGCGTCTTGAGGCGATCGGGCTGGAGCACGGGCAGGCCGAGCCTTCCGGCGAGGGCCTTGACCGGCGAGTCGCTGACCCTCTGGCCGCGGCCGCGCGGCCGGTCCGGCTGCGTCACCACCGCGACCACCTGATGACGCGAGGCGACGAGCGCCTCGAGCGTCGGCACGGCAAAGGCCGGCGTGCCGAAGTAGACCACGCGGAGCGGGGCCGTCGCGGCGGCGTCCTCTACCATTTTCCAGACCGGCGGAGCTTCTGGATCTTGCGCACGATCACGTCGCGCTTGATGCCGCGCAGCCGATCCACGTAGACGCGGCCGTCGAGATGGTCCATCTCGTGGTGGAAGGCGCGGGCGAGGAGGCCCGAGGCCTCGTGGCGCTGGGGACGGCCGTCGCGGTCGAGCCCGGTCGCCACGATCCGCTCCGGGCGGACGACGGTGGCGTTGAACCCCGGGACGCTCAGGCAGCCCTCTTCTTCGGTCTGCATCCCGTCGACCGTCTCGAACTCGGGGTTGACGAGCACGATCAGCTCGTTGGGCGCGCGGCCGACCGAGAGATCCACGACGAAGATTCGGAGGGGCTCGCCGACCTGCGGCGCGGCCAGGCCGATCCCGGGCGCCGCGTACATCGTCTCGACCATGTCGTCGATCAGGCGCTGGATTTCGCCGTCCACCCGTTCGACGGGCTTCGCGGGCTCGTGCAGGACGTCGGCGCCGTACTTGATGATGGGGCGCAGCATGCTGATCAGCTGGCGGCCGGGCCGCCGGAGCGCCCGAGGCGGGCGCGCAGCCGGGCCGCGGCCGCCTCGCGGGCGGCCAGCATCTCGGCCATCGAGTCGCCGCCGAGCTTCTCGATAAGCGCCGACGCGAGGGTGAGGCAGACCATCGCCTCGCCGACGACGGCGGCCGCCGGCACGGCGCACACGTCGCTCCGCTCGATGGTCGCCGGCTGTGTCGTCATCGTCTCGAGGTCCACCGACCGCAGCGGCTTCATCAGCGTCGAGATGGGCTTCATGTAGGCGCTGACGCGCAGGTCCTCGCCGTTGGTGACGCCGCCTTCCAGGCCGCCCGCGCGGTTGGTCGGGCGGGCGAGACCGGGCAGGGCGGAGTCGCCGGGGCCGGGCACGATCTCGTCGTGCACCGATGAGCCCGGGCGCGACGCCACCTCGGGCCCGATGCCGATGCCGACGGCCTTGATCGCCGGGATCGACATGAGGGCCTGGGCGAGGCGGCCGTCCAGCTTGCGATCCCACTGCACGTAGCTGCCGAGGCCCGGCGGCACACCGCGCGCGATGACCTCGAACGCGCCGCCGAGTGTGTCGCCGGCCTCTTTCGCGGCGTCCACGGCGGCCGCCATGCGCGCCTCGACGTCCGGGTCGGCGCAGCGGAACGGCGCGTCGGCGGACAGCGCGCGGGCCTGCGCGAAGGTCACCGCGTGCGGGTCCGGGAGCGCGACGGCGCCGACCGCGAAGACGTGGCTCGCGACCTCCACGCCCAGCGCGGCGAGCAGCTGCCGGCAGATCGCGCCGGCGGCCACGCGGGCGGCCGTCTCGCGCGCGCTCGCGCGCTCGAGGACGTCGCGCACGTCGTCGCGGCCGTACTTCAGCGCGCCGGCGAGATCGGCATGGCCGGGGCGCGGCCGTGTCACCTTCGGGCGCGTGGGACCGGTGGCGTCGTCGGCCGGCGCGGCGCCGACGTGCATGGTCCGCTGCCAGTTGGGCCAGTCGCGATTCGCGATCGTGAACGCGATGGGGCCGCCGATCGTCTCGCCGGCTCGCACGCCCGACACGATCTCCGCCCGGTCCCGCTCGATGGCCATGCGCCGGCCGCGCCCGTAGCCGAGCTGACGCCGGTGGAGATCATCGGCGATGGCGCCGAGGTCGAGCCGAAGGCCGGCCGGCATCCCCTCGAGGATACCGACGAGCGCCTGGCCGTGCGACTCGCCGGCCGTGAGAAATCGCAACATCTGGCCCGTATTGTATACGAACTTTCTGCGTCGTCCGGCCGCGCGCGCGCGTCGCGGCGCCCGGTGAACCCGCGTGTTTTCAGCCTGTCCCGCGTGCCCGGTCGGGCCGGCTTGCGGTCGAGCGCGGTGGTACGCCGCGTGCACCACCCGCACTCGTCGCCCGCAGGGGAATCACGGCATGCGAGCAGGGAAGCGGATTCGATCCGGAGCGCCTCGAACCGCTCGGCGCCGGCGTCGTGGCCGACCGGTTCGTGGTGCGCCCGGAAGGGCTGTTCGACCTGGCGTCGGGCGCGGCCGTCGAGCTGGACGTGCTGCCGCCCGCCCGCCCCGCGGCGCACCGGGCGTGGCTCGAGCGGATGACCACGCTCGCGGGCCTGTGGCATCCGCACCTGCTCGTGCCGCTCGACTTCGGCCTGCTTCCGAACGGACACCGCTTCGCGGCGCGCCCGGCGACGGCGCCCGCGTCGTGCGGCCGTGGAGCGTGCGCGGCCGTGCTGGCGAGCGCGGCCCGCTTCCTCGGCGCGCAGGGTCTGACGGCCGGCCGCGCCGACGCGCGGCGGGTGCGCGACGCGGACGGGCACCTGCGGGTCGTGGTGGACGAGCGCACGGGTCTGCCCCTGGCGGACGGTTCGGCGCGTGGTGTCGGTGGGGCCGCCTCTCGGCGCGGACGTGTTGCGCCGCGCCGCCGGCTTCCGACGGCGGGCGTGCGGCTTCAGCCGCGCGTCGCGTTCGCGCGCATTGTCGAGGTGCTCGATACCGTCACGCCGGGGGCGCCCCGTTCGATCCGCGTGCGCGCGGCGAAGGGCTCGGGGCTGTCCACGCTGCTCGCGATCGTCGCGGCCGAGGCGCGGCGCCGCGGGCTCGTGCCGGTCGATGCCCGCGTGGCGGGACGGTGGCCGGGCCTGCTGCCGTGGCTCGACGGGCGCCACGTGCTCGTCATCGATCGCGCGGGCCAGGGGCGCGCGGCCGCGGGACTCCTGGTCAGGCTCGGGTTGTCGGGCACGCGCGGCCACGTCCTCCTGTCATGCGTCGGACCCGACGCCCCGGACGCCGGCGTCGTCGACCTCGATCCGATTCCGGCTGACCGGCTCGCGCGAATGGTGACTTGCGATCCGCCGCGGCCCGACGGGGAGGTGCGCGCGGCCGCCGAGCGATCCGGCGGCAGCCCAGGACGGTTCCTGGAACTGCTCGCGGCGGGGGCGGGCCGGGGCCGCGCGGCGGCCCTCGTGCGCGAGTCCGCGCCGGCCTACGCGCGGGTGACGTGCGAGACGGACGGGGACACGGAGGCCCCGAGGGAGACGCAGGCCGACGCCACAGCACCGTTCATCGCGCGACCGCCGGCGCGCGTGGCGGCGCTCAGCCGCCGCGGGCGATGGGCGGCGGTCATCCGGCTGTGGCGGGCCAGCCTCGCGGCGTGCGAGCGCCGGAACGACGAGCGCGGCGCCGCCGAGGCCGCGCTGGCCCTGGCGGAGCTGCTGCTGGACCGCGGCGACTGGTCGGGCGCGGAGGCGCTCTTCCGGCGCGCCGCCAGGACGGGGACGGCCGCGTCGAAGGCGCGGGCCGCGGCCGGACTGGCTCGCGTCCTCACCGACGAAGGGCGCCTCGCCGAGGCGGAAGCCGCCGCACGCGCCGCGGCCGTGGCCGCGGGCATTGTCGGCGACCGGGAACTGTCGGAGCGCGCGCGGCTGGCGCTCGCGCGCGTCCTGTTCTGGCAGGGCCGATTCCGGGAGACGGCGGACGAGCTCGCCCGCCGGTTCGCTGACGGCAGTGCGCTGGAACCCGCGCGTCTGCGCCGGGTGGCGCGCACGCGGCTCGCCCTCGGCGACATCGGCCTGGCGGCCAGGACGGCCGCCGCCGCGCTCGAGGCGGCCCGCCGGTCCGGTACGCCACGGGACCTGGCCGCGTCGCACGCGCTCATGGCGCGCATCGCGGCGAACCTTGGCGACGAAGCCGCCACGCGCGCGCACGTGGCCGACGCCTTGCGCGGGTCGGCGCGGGCCGGTCTGATCGGCTCCGCCTTGCGCGTGCGCCTCGCGCTGGCGGAGGGCGCCGTCGCGGGGCGCCGCGTCGACGAGGCGCGCCGGCTGGGCAAGCGATTGGCGGCGCGCACCGCTCGCGCGGCGCCGCTCGTGCGCGCGCGAGTGAACGCGGTGCTCGCGGCGGCGGGCGACGCGGGCGCCTCGGCGGCGCTGCCGCGGTTCGTCGAGAGCAGCGGTGCGCACGGACTGTCGCCGCAGCGCACGGAGGACGTGGACATGGACGTCGTGCACGAAGCCGGGGAACTGATGCGCGTCTGCCAGGAGGCCGACGATGCGCGCGCCGCGCTGAAGGGCGTGTGCCGAACGCTCGCCGAGCGCCTGCAGGCGAGAACGGTCGCCGTCGTGGGGCGGGGGCACGGCACGACCGCGACGATCTCGCACGCGGGGGCGGCCTGGCCGGTCGTCGAGACGCTCGCCTCGCGCGTCCTCGACACCGGCGTCGCCCTGCAGCCGCGCGTCGGGTCGGGAGATCTCGAGGGCGCGGCGCCGGTGCGCTACGCCGGCCGCACGATTGGAGCCCTGGCATGCCGCTGGGACCTGGACGTCCGCTGCGATGCCTCGCGCGTGATGGCGCTCCTCGCCACCGCGGCCACCGCCTGCGCGCCTGCGGCGCAGGCGGAGATCGACGCGCGCCTGGCGCCGCCGCCCGCCGCATCGTCGCGCGCCGTGCCGGCGCTCGTGGGCGACAGCCAGGCCATCGAAGCCGTCCGCCAGATGGTGCTGCGGGCGTCCGCGGCGCCGTTCGCCGTTCTGGTGGAAGGGGAGAGCGGCTCGGGCAAGGAGCTGGTCGCCCGCGCGATCCACGAGCTGGGGCCCCGGCGCGGGTACCGGTTCTGCGCCGTCAACTGCGCCGCGCTGGGCGAGGACCTGCTGGAGGCCGAGCTGTTCGGCCACGCGAAGGGCGCGTTCACGGGCGCGGTCGCGGGGCGCGCGGGGCTGTTCGAGGAAGCGGACCGGGGCACGCTCTTTCTGGACGAGGTGAGCGAGCTGTCCCCGCGCGGTCAGGCCAAGCTGCTCCGCGCGATCCAGGAGAACGAGGTGCGGCGGCTCGGCGAGAACCTGCCGCGCCGGGTGGACGTGCGGGTCGTGGCGGCGAGCAACCGCTCGCTCGAGGCCGAGGTCGCGGCCGGGCGGTTCCGGTCCGACCTGCGCTATCGCCTCGACGTGCTCCGGATCGCGGTGCCGCCGCTGCGCGACCGGCCCGAGGACGTGCCGCGGCTGGCGGCCCACTTCTGGCAGCAGGCGACGGCGCGGACCGGAAGCCGGGCGACGCTCGCACCCGAGGCCGTGGCGGCTCTCGCGCGCTACGACTGGCCCGGCAACGTGCGCGAGCTGCAGAACGTGCTGGCGTCGCTCGCCGTCGCCTGCGGGCCGCGCGGGCGGGTCGGCCCAGGGGCGCTGCCGGCGCGCCTGGCGGGCGTGGCCGCGCGATTGGGCGTGCGTCTCGACGAGGCGCGACTGTCGTTCGAGCGGCGCTTCGTCCGCGCGGCGCTGGCGCGGGCCGGGGGCCACCGCGGGCGCGCCGCCCACGCCCTCGGCGTCACGCGCCAGGGGCTCGCGAAGCTGATCAAGCGGCTGGACATCGACCCGGGCGACCTCGCCGCGGGCGCCGGCCTGCTGGCGATGCTGGCCGCGTGGCTCGGGTGAGGTGGACAAACGCGAAGCCGGCCCGCTCGCGTAGCGCAGGGCTTCAGCCCTGCGTTGTGCGGGCCGCGGCGCTACGTCCTCAACTCACGTGAGCTCCGGTCTAGACCGCAGCGTCGCGCGCGGTGTGGGGATCGATCCGATCGCGCAGGTGGTCGCCGAGGAAGTTGAAGCCGAGCACGAGCAGCGCGATGGCCAGGCCCGGGAAGATGGTCAGGTGCGGCGCGTCGAACAGGTGCGAGCGGCCGGCGTCCAGCATGGTGCCCCAGCTGGGCGTCGGCGGCTGCACGCCGAGGCCGAGGAAGCTCAGCGCGGCCTCGGCGATGATGGCGCCGGCCATGCCGAGCGTCGCCTGGACGGCGACCGCGGGCAGGGCGGTCGGGATCACGTGCCGCGCGAGGATGCGCACGGGGCCGGCGCCAATCGCCCGCGCCGCCTGCACGTAGTCGAGCTCCCGCGTGCGCATCGCGACGCCCCGGACGAGACGCGCGTAGCCGACCCAGCCGATCGTCGACAGCGCCAGGACGACGTTGCCGAGGCTCGGGCCGAGCACGGCCACCAGCGCGATGGCCAGCAGGATGCCGGGAAACGCCATCAGCACGTCGATCACCCGGCTGATGCCGTCGTCGACGCCGCCGCGGAAGTAGCCCGCCGTCGCGCCGACGATCGTGCCCACGACCGACGAGACCGAGACGACCGCGACGCCGACGAAGAGCGAGATGCGCGCGCCGTAGATGACGCGCGACAGGATGTCGCGGCCGAGCTCGTCGAGGCCGAAGAGGTGCGCGAGGGACGGGCCCTGCAGCCTCAGCGCCAGCGCCTGGGCGGCCGGGTCGTACGGCGCGATCCACGACGCGGTCAGCGCGAGCACCACGGCGAGCCCGACGATGAACGCCCCCGTTCTCGCCATGTCACTCGTACCGGATGCGCGGATCCAGCCAGCCGTAGGCCAGATCCGTGAGGAGGTTCATGCCGACGTAGGTGATCGAGATGAACAGGATGCAGCCCTGCACGAGCGGGTAGTCGCGGAAGTTGATGGACTGGATGAGCAGGCGTCCGACGCCCGGCCACGCGAAAATCGTCTCGGTGATGATGGTGCCCGTCAGCACGGCGCCGAGCTGCAGGCCGATGATCGTCACGATCGGAATCAGGCTGTTGCGGAACGCGTGGCGGAGGACCGCGCGCGCCCGGGAGACGCCCCGCGCCCGCGCCGCCAGCACGTACAGCTCGCGCAGCTCCTCGAGCAGGCTGGCCCGGGTCATGCGCGCGAGGATGGCCGCCAGCGCGGCCCCGAGCGTCGCCGCCGGGAGCACGAGGTGCGTCCAGCCGCCCGTGCCGGACACGGGCAGCCATCCCAGCTTGACGGCGAAGAGAATCGCGAGGAGCGGGCCGAGCCAGAAGTTCGGCATCGAGATGCCGGCGAGCGCCACCGTCATCGCCGCATGGTCCACGATCGTGTCGCGGTAGACCGCGGCGACGATGCCGAGCGGGAGGGCGAGGCAGATGGCCACGGCCATGGCGGCCGCGGCGAGCTCCGCGGTGCGCGGCACCCGCGCGGCGATTTCTCCCATGACCGGCGTGCCGTAACGCAGCGACGTGCCCAGGTCGCCGCGCGTGAGCCCCGAGAGGAAGTGTCCATACTGGACCAGCAGGGGCTGATCGAGGCCGAGCCGGTGGCGCAGCGCGGCGACTTCCTGCGGCGCCGCGGCCTCGCCCAGCATCGACTGCGCGGGATCGCCCGGCACGAGGTGGATGAGCGAGAAGACCAGCGTGGCCACGCCGAGGAGGACGGGCAGCGTCAGGAGCAGACGGCGGATCAGATAGCGGAGCATGAGGGCCCGGGATGGCGACGCGGCAAGCTTAGCGCAGCTTCCGGGAGATCGCGAGCAGGGTGCGGTTGCGCGGCGCGAGCTGGAGGCCGCGCGTGACCGTCTCGCGCGCGGCGTCGGCCTGGCCCGCGCCGATCTGGGCCCGGGCCAGCTCGGCGAGCAGCTGCGCGGAGGGCGCGCCGTCGGCCGCCCGCGTCAGCCACCTCGCTGCCGTCGGATAGTCGCGGAGCCTCAACGACAGCTCGCCGATGTGCGCGTCCCGCCGGGCCTGCCGGGCGCCGTTCGGGTCGTCGCCGACGAGCACTTCGGTACTTGAGCAGCGCGGTGCGCGCGTCGGCGAGGTGCCCGAGCCGCTCGGCCGCGTCCGCCAGATCCAGCAGCGTCTGCGGATCGACCGGCAGCCTGCCCGCGGCCTGCTGGAGGACGCGCTCGGCCATCTCGACCTGCTTGGCCTGCAGCAGCGCCCGCCCGAGAAGCGCTCCGTCCTCCGGCCCCGCGTCGCTGCTGGCCGCGTTGCTCTGGAGGGCCTCGAGGGCCTTGCTGAGCGCGATGCGATCCCGGCCGCCGCGGGCCGCCTGCAGCCACACGCGCCCAAGGGCCACGTAGGTGCCGGCGTAATCGGGGTACCGCTCCGCCGCCTGGCCGAGGGTGATGACGGCCTGGCTGGTGCGCCCGGCCCGCGCCTGCGCCAGCCCCAGCGCGACGCGCCGGACCGGCCGCGGGTCGAGCGAGCTCAAGGCCTCGAGCTGGTCGATCTCCCGGTCGAGATGGCCCGTCTCGTCGTACAGACTCACGAGCTGCTCGCGGGCCACGATGAGCGCCGGCGCGAGCGCGACGGCCGTCTCGAGGGAGTGCAGCGCCTGCTCGGGGTGATCGGTGCCCCGGAAGCACAGCCCGAGGAGATAGTGCGCGTCGGCGAACTGGTCGTCGATCGCGACGGCGCGCAGCAGCGGGTCGATGCCGCCGGCGGAGTCGCCGCCGCGGTAGCGCGCCAGGGCGAGCTTGTAGAGGAGGCGCGGCGAGCGGTCGTCGATCGCCACGTAGTCGGCGTAGCGGTCGGCGGCCCGGGCGTAGTTGTGCAGCTCGAAGTGCACGTCGCCGAGCTCTTCGAGCGGACGGGTCGCGGTCGGGTCGAGGCGCCAGGCGCGGCGCAGGTCCCGCTCGGCGGCCTGGAGCTGGCCCTGCCGGCGGTAGGTTTCCCCCCGGCGGAGGTAGGCCAGCATCGAGTCGTCTTTGAGGGCAATCGCCCCAGAAAAGGCCTCGATGGCCTCGAACGTTTGATCGGAGGCCAAATCGGCGTTGCCGGCCTCGATGAGCCGGCGGTATTCGCGCTCCCGCGAGAGGGTCACGTAGGCGTACGCCACCCCGCTCAGGACCAGGGCCGCCGTGACCGCCGCCACGAGCCTCTTCACCCGCTTATGGTAGCAGAAGCGGAACTTCTAGGCCCTGAGGGGGTCTAACGCTAACGAAGACAATCCGGGACTGGTTCAGCCCGGGAAGGCCCGCGGATGGGCGCCCCGGGTGACCGAGGGATGGTAAGATGGCTGAGGGTTTGTCGGTGAAGCCAGCTCGCGCCATCACCTGGTCGGACGTTGCCAGCCGCGAAGCGGCGTTGGTCCAGCGGTGTGCCGCTGGAGACGACGACGCGTGCGGTGAGCTCGTCTCCGAGCACCAGCGGATGGTGCATCAGCTCGCGCTGCACCTCCTCGGCGACCACAACGAGGCTCTCGACCTTTCCCAGGAAGTCTTCCTCCGGGTGTTCCGGACCATCCACCGGTTCCGGGGCCAGTCGGCCCTCCGCACCTGGATCTATCGCATCGCCGTCAACCAGGCGCGCAACCGGATGCGGTGGTGGCGCCGGCGTTACCGGGCGCAGCAGGTGTCGCTCGACGAGCACATCCGCAACCACGGTGACCTGCCGGCTCCCGGCAACCCGGCGGCGCCGGATCGGCTGTTCGGCCAGAAGCAGCTCGCCGCGCGTATCTGGCAGGCGCTCGACGGGCTGCCGTTCGATCAGAAGAGCGCCATCGTGTTGAGGGAGGTCGACGGTTTGAGCTACGAGGAGATCGCCTTCTCGCTCGGGATTGCCGTCGGCACCGTGAAATCCCGATTGGCCCGCGCGCGCGAAGCGCTGCGGGCGCAGTTGAGGGATGTATGACACCGCTGAGCTGTGCGTCGGTACGGCGTCGGCTGACGGCCTATCACGACCGCGAGCTGTCCATCGAGCAGCTCATCGCGATCGAGGCGCACCTCGACGGGTGCCCTCCGTGCGCGTCCGAGGCCCGGAGCCTCGAGACCCTGGGTGACGCGCTGCGCTTCGGCGCGGCGGCGCTCCAGTCCGGCACCGATGTGCTCGCGGGCCTCCAGCCCGGCATCATCAGCCGGATGAAGGCCGAGAACGCGCAGTCGTGGAGCGCGCAGTTCGGCCGGATGTTCGAGGACATGCACCTGGTGTGGATCGGGCTCGGCTCGGCCATGGCCACGGTCATCTGCAGCGCCCTGGCGCTCGCGTGCCTTCACTTCGCTTCGCCCGAACGCGACGACTCGCTGGCCGGCATCATCGCGACGATGGCCTCGTCGCGCGCGAACCTGGTGCGGCAGGTGCCCGCCAACACCTACGACGACGTCGTGGGCAATGCCCTCGTGCGCTCGATGTCGGAGGAGGAAGCCGTTCTCGCGCTCGCCGCCGTCGTCACCCGCGACGGACGCCTGATCGACCCCCGCTGGGTGGAGAACGACCAGAACCGGCAGCAGATCCTGGGCCTGATGAACGCCATCGAGGCGTCGCGCTTCGACACGACGCGCGCCGGCGGCTCGTCGTCGGTCAACATGGTCTGGCTGTTCGCGCACACCACGGTGCGCGGCAAGATCGTCGGATAGCCCGGCGAGCGCAGCCCTGCGCTCCGCCCATCCGCGCCTGCACTGAAGACGTACGGACCGCTGCGCGCCTCACGCGGGGGGCGCGGCTTTGCGGCGCGACCAGAAGGGGCGCATGAAATGCCCGCGCAGGACGGCGAGGACCAGGATCCAGACCGCGGCGGCCAGGCAAGACAGCACCGCGAACAGGGATCCTTCCGCGCCGATTATGAAAAGTGCGCGGCGAGGACGATGGGAATCGCGTACGCCAGCGTGTCCTGGCGCAGCGGGGCCCCGGCGAGATGCGGTGCCAGGAACCTCAGGGCCGCGCGCGCGGCGTTGACCCCGGCCGCGACCACCAGGAGCGCGACGATCAGCCGCGTCACCGGCCAGCCGGCCATCCTCTTCACGCGCTCGACGCCGGGCACGAGCCTGAACGCCATGGATGGCCTCGACTCCGTTCCCCGGTCTAGCGCTGCCCGCCAGTCGCCGTCGCGACGTTATCCAGGGCGTCGGTCGCCCGGATGATCACGCTCGCCGCCGGCACGTTGCCCTCCAGCACGAGCTCGAACCGCTCCACACGCGAGTCGGGGATGCCGTCGGTCGGGTAGATCGTCTTCCACCGCTCGGCGTCGACCGAGTACTCCACGCGCGTCACCGGCGACTCATCGTCCCGCACGGTGAAGGGGAGCGTCGTGTGGCCGTCGGTCCGGCGCGCGGCGCCGGCCTCGATACGGGGAGGGGTGTTGTCGATCTCGAAGCTCTCGCTCTCGGCCTCGCCGGTCAGCGCGGTGGCCGGCGCGTTCGACGCCGCGTCGCTCGCGACGACCTTGATCGTGTAGGAGCCGTCGGGCACCGACGTCGTGTCCCACACGAGGATGGGCTCCCAGAGACCGCGCTTCAGCACCTTCCAGTCCGTGTCCTCGTTGCGCCGGTAGAAGACGTCGTACCGCAGCGTGTCGCTGTCGGGATCGCTCGCGCTCCACGCGAAGGTCTGAAGCCCCTTCTCGTAGAGCTTGCGGCCCTGCGCCGGCTGCAGCCCGTTCTTGGCGGGGCCGATGCCCGGCCGGCCGTCCGCGGGCGTCGACTCGTAGCCGGCGAGCTCCACCGTCTCGCCGGTGGGAAACGGCCGCTGAAAGACGACGCCGGGGTCGTGGACCGTGATGCTCTTCACGTCGGGCCGGCTGTTGCGCGGCAGGTAGGCCGCGCTCACGGCGGTCAGGACGGGCCCCGCGGTCCCACCGGCGGACGAAAGGGCGGCGCGCCACTGCAGGTAGCGCGCCTTGGGGCTGACGATGGGGTCGCCGGACGAGTCGCGGTACGGCGCCGACCACTCGCTCCAGGTGTCGTCGGGCGTGTCGGTGTTGCCCGACCGCGTCGAGACGGCGACCGTGCCGCCGCCGCTGGACTTCCAGCGGATCACGCCCCACGTCGCGACGGTCTTCGCGTCGCGGACGTCCGACAGGTAGGTGCCCCGGGCGGCCGGCGTGGACGACAGGCGGAAGACCTTGCCCGGATTCGACGTGACGAAGACCAGCCCGCCCCGAGGGCCGGGCGCCATCCACGTGATCTGCTGCGCGGCCGCCCGCCCCACCAGGGTGATGTGCGTCGGGTCCGCGCCGACCTGGTAGATCTTGCCTGTCGGCCCGGTGCCGATGAGCAGCCCGCCGGGCGCGTCGGGCACGACGTCGTAGGGCGTGTCGTCGGTGGACTCCCAGACCGTTTCCCAGACGCCGTCGGGCGCGATGCGGTACACGGCGCCCTTGGGGCTCGACGAGCCGCTCTTGCTCGACGGCGAGCCGCCGCTGTCGCTGGACTGGCCCGTGTCCACCAGCGTGAAGGTCATGATGCTCGTCGAGACCGACGCGGTCGGCGTCGGGCTCGGCGGCGTGCCCGAGGCGCCGCTCGAGGCCTTCGTCTCGCCGGCCTGTCCGTCCATGGCCGCGGCGTACACGTTCCCGTGTCCGTCCACCCGCAGCGCGTGGATCTCCTTGTAGGGCGAGTCGAGGAGCACGAAGCCCTTTCCGGCGCGGTCGATGCGGAAGACGCGGCCCGGGTTGCTCGTGCCCGCCAGCAGCTGCCCGTCGCGGTCGAACGCCAGCGTGACCACGTTCGCGGCCTTCGTGTCGTAGAACTGCTGCCCCTTGCCGTCGGGCGCGATCCGGTAGATGTACCCCTTCTCGCCGGTGCCGGCGTAGACCGTGCCGTCCGCGGCGACCGCGAGCGACCAGATGTACTTGTCCTCTGGATCGAAGAAGACGGACGCGGTGCCGTCGGGCGCCACGCGGTAGATCTTCCCGTCCGGCGAGGTGGCCGCGTAGACGCCGCCGCCCGGCGCCGCGGCGAGCGCGTGCACCTCCATCTCGGCGGAGTCGAACGCCGTCGTCAATTGGCCGTCGGCGGACACGCGGAGCACCCGGCCGTCGTTGCCGCTCCCGACCCAGTAGCCGCCGTCCGGCGCCGGCAGCAGCGTCCACAGCGCGGGAGCGTTCGACTCGGCGACGAGCGACACGGCGGGGCCCAGCGTCAGGCGCCCGAGGTTGTCGATCGACAGGCCGTCGACCTCGCCCTTGAGGAGATTGGCCTGGGTGGAGACCACCCAGAACGTGGGGCTCGCGGCCCGGAGGAGCACGAGCCCGCCGAGGACGAGGGCGGCGCCGGTGGCGCCGAGCATGGGTGCAATTCGCTTGGTCATGTGGGCTGTGGGGAAGGGACTACGGGCGGTTCCGCTCGAGCGTGATCGTGAGCCGCCGCGACCCGGTCAGCGCCTGGCCGGTCGGGACCTCCCAGGCCCCGAGCACCGCGGATCGGAGGCCGGCATACGCGCCGCCGTCGCGGTCCGCCTCGAGGACGCTCAGGACGGACGGTGGAAGCGAGGGCAGCGCCTCGCCGTTGACGACGGCGCCCGCGTCCGGTCCGATGAGCCGGACGTACAGGCGGTCGTTGCGTCGCTGCTCGTTGATCGCGCGGATCAGCTGATCCACGCTGGTGACGTTCTCCGATCGACGTCCCTCGCGCGCCTCCCAGGCCGACAGGGCGGCGGCGTCGGAGACGAGCAGGGTGAGCGACGACGGCGCGTTGGCCGGAATCGCGACGGGAACGGTGTAGACGTGGTCCGCGCCGCCGTAGGCGCGCACGAGCACCTTGACGGGCACCGTCTGACCCGCGCGCGGGCGCACGGCGTCGAGCCAGACGCGCTCGATCGTGGCGGTGAGCGGGCGCTCGCTCGCCCGGATCGCGAGGTCGACGGACTCGATCCGCACGGGCCCGAGGTCGTTGCCGAGGAGCAGCGTGACCGGGCCGGCCACGTACGTGGAGGCGGTGGACAGCGCGTTGGCCCCGGCGAACACATTGGCGAAGTGCACCGGGGCGTGCCCCGCGACGGACGCCGTGCCGTCGATCGAGAACGTCGACGTGCCGACCTGGCGCTCGTAGCTCGTGAGCGTGTTCGCCACGGCGAGGTAGGTCAGCAGCGGCGTGAAGAAGTCGTCCTCGACGGCCTCGAAGTGAAACGTGCGCGTGAAGCCGCGGTCCGAGGCGAGCGCGACCGTGATGGGGATCAGGCGCGGCGGCGCGCCCAGCCGGCCCGCGATGGCCGTCGCGCGATCCTGCTCCACGGAGCCCACCACCGGGCCGAGCCCGGCGATCTTCTGCGAGCTCATGTAGCTCGGCAGGAGCGAGTAGATTTGCGCGCGCGTCATCGGGAAGGCGATGGGCCCGAGGTTGAAGAACGGGTGCCCGAACGCGTACACGCGCGTGCCGTCGACGTAGGTCACGGTGCCCGTGGCGCCCAGCTCGAAGTCGCCGCTCAGCAGCGAGACGCCCACGGCGTCGCCCGGCTGGAGCGTTTCGCCCGCGGCCGGGGCCGCCTGGGCGGGATCGCCCTGCGCGAACCCGGCGGCGCGCAGGAGGTCGGCGGGCGCGCCGGAGAAGCCGCTCATCACGAACGGCGTGGCAATCGGCCGGAGCTGGAGGCCGAGGTCGGCGCCCGCCGCCCGCGGCAGGCCGAAGACCTCGAGGTCGTCCGCGGCCGCGGCGAACGGCGGCACGCGGGCGAACGCGGAGGCGAGGGCCGTCCGCACCCGCTCGGGCGTCAGCGGCAGGTCCAGCTTCACACGCGTGGCGTCGGCGCGCGGGGCCGAGGCGGTGGCCTCGACCATCTCGCCAATCGGCGTGATGCCCGCGATCGGCTCCTTGGGGAAGGAGCCCAGCGAGTAGGACACCGCGCCGACCAGCTTCCCGTCCACGTAGACCGGGCTGCCGCTCATGCCGGCGATGACGCCCGTGTCGGCGAGCGGACCGCCCTCGAGCCGCGCGAGGATCAGGTTCCGCTGCGGACCCATGATGTTGCGCAGCACGCCCAGGATGTGGACCTTGAACTCCTCGCGCGTCTCGCCGGAGAACACCGTCCAGCCCACGCCGGTCATCCCGGCGCGCACGTCGTCGATCGGCATGAACGTGGTCGCCGCGGGAAGGGAGACCCAGCTGACGAGGGCGAGCGCGAGGGCGCCAAGGATCGTCCGCAGTCTGGTAGGCAACGTTGTCAGAGCACCTTGCGTAGAGGGAATCGGGGGCCTTAAGCCTCTTGTAACAACGAGCTTACCACCGGTCGAGGAAAGGCGCGCATTGACAGTGCGTTCGGCCCTTTGCTATCGTGCCTCCAGCCGGGTGAGGGAGTGCCCGGCCGCTCAGGACCATGACGAACGCCCTTGCCCCGGCCATTTCGTGCGACGCGACGCCGTTTGGCGTGACGTATCGCTGGTGGTGGTACCGCCGCCGGGCCGAGGAGGCGATCCGCCAGATCTGAGTCATAGACGACCTGGACGACATCGGCAAGCCTCTTCAGCCCCAGCGGGCGAAGGGGCTTTTTTTATGTCTCGAACACGTCTTTGCGTGACCGTGTCCGCCCGCACGACGGACGAGCTGCGCGCCGCCCGCGACGCCGTCCGGCGCGCCGACCTCGTCGAGCTGCGTCTCGACGGCATCGCGCGGCCCGACGTGGGGGGGGCGCTGGCCGGCCGCCGGGTGCCGGTGATCGTGACCTGCCGGCCGACGTGGGAGGGCGGCCGGTTCGAAGGCTCCGAGGAGGAGCGGCGGCGGGTGCTCGAGGAGGCGCTGCGGCAGGGCGCCGAGTACGTGGACGTCGAGGCGCGCGCCGGCTTCGGCGACCTCATCGAGCAGAGGCGCGGGCGGGGCATCGTCCTCTCGATGCACGACTTCAGGACGCCCAGCCACGACCTCGCCGATCGGGTCCGGGCCATGGCCGGCAGCGCGGCGGAGATCGTGAAAGTCGCGGTGAACGCGGGCCGGCTCGCCGACCTGCTGCCGCTGCTGGCCCTCGGCCGGGAGCTCTCGCCGCGCGGCGTCGTTGTCCTGGGCATGGGGGAGGCCGGCCTGGCGACGCGCGCGCTCGCCGCGCGCTTCGGCAGCGCGTGGACCTACGCCGGCGGAGAGCAGGGCGTGGGGCAGATCGCGCCCGAGCGGCTGCTCGACGAGCTGCGGTTCGGCGCCGTCACGCCGGCCACGTCGGTCTACGGCGTCGTGGGGCGGCCCGTCGCGCACTCGGTGTCGCCGTCCATGCACAACGCCGGGTTCCGCGCGCTCGGCCTCGACGCGGTCTACCTGCCGCTGGCCGCGGCCGACGCGGGCGACTTCGTGAGCTTCGCCGAGGCGATCGGGCTGGCGGGCTCCAGCGTCACGGCGCCGTTCAAGCGGGACCTCATGGCGCGGCTCGACGAGTCGGACCCGGTGAGCCAGGCGGTGAGCGCCGTCAACACCGTCCGGATCGAGGGGCGCCGGTGGCTCGGGCGCAACACCGACGTCGCCGGGTTCCTCGCGCCGCTCGCCGGGCGGATCGACCTGGCGGGCGCCCGGGCGGCGATCGTCGGCGCCGGCGGCGCGGCGCGGGCGGCGGCGTACGCGCTGCTGTCGGCCGGCGTGGCCGTCACGGTGTACGCGCGGCGGGACGCGGCCGCGGACGAGACCGCGCGCAGCGTGGGCGCCGCCAGCGCCGCGCTGCTGCCGCCGCCGGGCTCGTGGGACCTGCTCGTCAACGCGACGCCCGTCGGCACGCATCCGCGCGCCGGCGAGCGCCCGGTGCCGGGGCTGCCGCTCGACGGGCGGCTGGTCTACGACCTGGTCTACAACCCGGCGCGCACGCGGCTGATGGCCGACGCCGAAGCGGCCGGCTGCGGCACGCTGGGCGGCCTGCCGATGCTGGTGGAGCAGGCGCGGCGGCAGTTCGAATGGTGGACGGGCCACGTGCCCGAGACCCGGCTCTTTCTCGAGGCGGCAGAGGCCCGCCTGGCGGCGCTCGCCCACGAGGCCGCTCCGGAGACGACGTGATGAGGCAGACGACGTTCGACGAGTTCGTGGATCTGGCGCGGCGCGGCACGTTCGTGCCCGTCTGGAAGGAGATCATGGCGGACCTGCTCACGCCGGTGTCCGCCTTCATGAAGATCGCCGAGCACTCCGACTACGCCTTTCTGCTCGAGAGCGTGGAGGGCGGCGAGCGTGTGGCGCGCTATTCCTTCCTCGGGAAGGACCCGTTCCTCGTCCTGCGCGCCCGGGGCGGGACCACGGTCATCGAGCGCTCCGGCGTGACGACGACGAACGACGCGCCGTTCGTGGACACGCTGCGCAGCCTCATGGCCGAATTCCGCTCGCCGTTCGTGCCCGATCTGCCGCGCTTCACGGGCGGCGCGGTGGGCTTTCTCGGCTACGACGCGACGCCCTGGTTCGAGCCCTCGCTCGGCGAGGTCTGGGGCCGCGGCTTCGGGGGCGAACAGGCGCCGGGCCCGGGCGACGACGCGGGGTTCATGCTGTTCGACACGGTGCTGGCCTTCGACCACGTGAAGCACCGCATCCTCGTCATCGCCAACGCCCGCGTCACGGCCGACGAGGACCTGGAGACGCTGTACCAGTTCGCCTGCGCCAAGATTCAGTTCCTCGAGCGGGAGCTCGAGCAGAGCCTCTCGCAGCCGGAGCGCCCGCGGCGGCGGCCGATCGAGGTGCGGTCGAACCAGGCCCGCGAGACGTTCGAGCAGGGCGTCCGCACGATCAAGGAGCACATCGCCGCCGGCGACATCTACCAGGCGGTGCTCTCGCAGCGCTTCGAGACCCAGGTCGACGTGGACCCGTTCACGGTCTACCGCGCGCTGCGGCACGTCAACCCGTCGCCCTACATGTATTTCATCCGCATGGGCTCGCAGGCCATCGTCGGGTCCTCGCCGGAAATGCTCGTGCGCGTGGAGGGCCGGCGCGTCGAGACGCACCCGATTGCCGGCACGCGCCCGCGCGGACGCACGGAGGAGGAGGACGTGCGGCTGGCCGAGGAGCTCAAGCGCAACGAGAAGGAGCGCGCCGAGCACGTGATGCTCGTCGACCTGGGCCGTAACGACGTCGGCCGCGTCTCGGACTACGGCTCGGTGCGGGTGCCGCAGTTCATGGCGCTCGAGCGCTACTCCCACGTGATGCACCTGGTGTCCACGGTGGAGGGGCGCCTGGCGGAGGATCGCGACCGGCTGGACGCCCTGGTGGCCTGCTTCCCGGCGGGCACGGTCTCCGGCGCCCCGAAGATCCGCGCGATGGAGATCCTGGCCGGGCTGGAGCCGACGCCGCGCGGCATCTACGCGGGCGCGATCGGCTACCTGGACTTCGCCGGCAATCTCGACTTCTGCATCGCCATCCGGACGATCGCGATGCGCGACGGCACGGCGCACGTGCAGGCCGGCGCGGGCATCGTCGCCGACTCGAAGCCGGCGGCGGAGTACGAGGAGACGCGCGACAAGGCGCGCGCGCTGATTCAGGCGCTGGAGATGGCGCAGACCGAGCTGTGACCACGGGCCGAGGCCGCGACATGCTGCTCCTCATCGACAACTACGACTCGTTCACCTACAACCTCGCGCAGTACCTCGGGGAGCTCGGCGCGCCGCCCGTGGTCCGGCGCAACGACGAGATCGATCTCGCCGGCATCGAGGCGCTCGGCCCGCGGCGCATCGTGGTCTCGCCGGGCCCGGGCCGGCCCGAGGACGCCGGCGTGTCGGTCGAGGCGATCCGGCGCTTCGGCGGGCGGGTGCCCGTGCTCGGCGTCTGCCTGGGGCACCAGGCCATCGGCGTCGCGTTCGGCGCGGAGGTGGCTCGCGCCCCGGTACTCATGCACGGGAAGACCTCGCTCGTCGAGCACGACGGGCGGGGGGTCTTCAAGGGGCTCGCCTCGCCTTTCGAGGCCGGGCGCTACCACTCCCTCGTGGTCACGGAGGAGCGCTGGCCGGAGGATCTCGAGGTCGCCGCGCGCACCGTGGGTGACGGAACGGTCATGGCGATCCGGCACCGGCGGCTGCCGGTACACGGCGTGCAGTTCCATCCCGAGTCGGTGCTGACGCGGGAGGGCCGTCAGATCCTGCGGGCGTTCCTGGAGATGTAGATGTTTGCCGAACTGCTCGAGAAGCTGCAGCACCGCCAGGACCTGAGCGCGGAGGAGGCGGCCGGCGCCATGAGTGAGATCATGGAAGGGCGCGCGCAGCCGGCGCAGATCGCGGGCTTCCTGGTGGGGCTGCGCATGAAGGGGGAGCGGCCCGCCGAGATCGTCGGCCTGGCCCGGGCGATGCGCGGGCGCGCGCTGAAGTTGACGCGGAATCACGGCCCCGTCTTCGACACGTGCGGCACCGGAGGCGACGGCGCGCACACCTTCAACGTGTCCACGGCGGCGGCGCTCGTCCTCGCCGGCTGCGGCGTGCGGGTCGCCAAGCACGGCAACCGGTCCGTGTCGAGCCGGTGCGGGAGCGCCGACGTGCTCGAGGCCCTGGGCGTCGCCGTCTCCGCGGCGCCCGACGTCGTCGAGCGGTGTCTGGACGAGGCCGGCATGGCGTTCTTCTTCGCGCAGGCGTTCCACCCGTCCATGAAGCACGCCGCGGCGACCCGCCGCGAGCTGGGCATCCGCACGGCGTTCAACCTGCTCGGGCCGCTGACCAATCCCGCGGGCGCCACGCGCCAGCTCGTCGGTGTGCCGCGGCCGGAGCTGACCGAGCTGGTCGCGCGCGCGCTCGGCATGCTCGGGTCGGAGCGCGCCTGGGTGGTGCACGGCGCCGACGGCCTCGACGAGATCTCGACGACCGGCTACACGAAGGTGTCCGAGTGCCGGGACGGCGCCGTGAACACCTTCTACGTGCACCCGTCGGACTGCGGGCTGCCGAAGGCGGCGCTCGCGGCGCTCGCCGGCGGCGACGCCCGGGAGAACGCCGGGATCGTGCGTGAGGTCCTGGCCGGCGTGCCCGGGCCTCGGCGCGACGTCGTCCTCTTCAACGCCGGCGCGGCGCTCCTCGTGGCGGGTGCGGCGCCGAGCGCCGAGGACGGCGTCGCCATGGCCGCGGCAGCCATCGACGACGGGCGGGCGGCGGCGGCGCTCGAGGCGCTGGTGCGCATCTCGAACGAGGGAGGCCGATCGTGACGGTCGACGGGGGAGACCTGCTCGCCGCCGTCGTGGGCTGCGCGCGCCGCATCGTCGAGGTGCGTTCGGGAGAGCGCCCGCGGTCCGAGGTCGAGAGGGCGGCGGCGGCGCGCAACCCGGCGGGCGAGGCGTTCGTGCGCGCGCTCGCCGACGGTCCGGCGCCGCGGATCATCGCGGAGTGCAAGCGGCGGTCGCCCTCGCGGGGCGTGCTGCGCCGCGACTACGACCCGGCCGCCCACGCGGCCGGCTACGCGGGGGCCGGGGCGGCGGCCGTCTCGGTCCTGACCGAGCCCGCGTTCTTCGACGGCAGCCTCGACGACCTGCGGGCCGTGCGCGGCCGGGTGGCGGTGCCGTTGCTGCGGAAGGACTTCATCGTGACGCGCTACCAGCTGCTCGAGGCGCGCGAGGCCGGCGCCGACGCCGTGCTGCTGATTGCGGCCGCGCTCGACGGCGCGGCGCTCGGGGACCTGCTGGGGCTCGCCGCCGCTGAGGGGCTCGCCGCGCTGGTCGAGGTGCACGACGAGCGCGAGCTCGGCCGGGCGCTCGACGCCGGCGCGTCGGTCGTCGGCGTCAACAGCCGGAACCTGCGTACGCTCGAGGTCGATCTGGGCGTGCCCCGGCGCCTCGCGGGGCGCATCCCCTCGTCGGTCGTCGCCGTGGCCGAGAGCGGTCTCCGGACGCGCGCCGACCTCGAGGAGATGTCCGCGCTCGGCTACCGCGCGTTCCTGATCGGCGAACGCTTCATGACGGCGCCAGACCCCGGCGCGGCCCTGGGCGAGCTGCGGCGGGCGCTGCAAGGTTCCGGGAGGCCCGGGTGACACGGGTGAAGATCTGCGGGCTCACGCGGATCGAGGACGCGGAGCTGGCCGTGTCGCTCGGGGCGGCGGCCGTGGGGCTCGTCCTGTGGCCGCGCAGCCCGCGCCACGTGGGCGTGGACGCGGCACGCGCGATCGTGGCCGCGCTGCCGCCGTTCGTTCTGCGCGTGGGCGTGTTCGTGAACCAGGCGCCGGAGGAGGTCGCGCGCGTGGCTGGGGCCGTCGGGCTCGACGCCGTCCAGCTCCACGGCCACGAGGCCGTCGCGAAGTACGAGGCGCTGCCGCACCGCCTCATCAAGGCCGTCCCGATTGACGCGGAGTCCGCGCCCGAGGACGCGCTGCGCATCGCACCGGACGTCACGGTCCTCCTCGACGCGCACGACCCGGGCCGGTTCGGCGGCACGGGCCGGACGATTGACTGGACGCTGGCCGCGGCGGTCGCGCGACGGCGCCGTGTGATTCTCTCGGGCGGGCTGCGACCGGACAACGTGGCCCAGGCCGTGGCCATGGTGCGCCCGTACGCCGTGGACGTGTCCTCTGGCGTCGAGGCCCGGCCCGGCGTGAAGGACCCGACCCGGCTGCGCGCGTTCTTCGACGCGCTCGGCGGCGGGCGCGAAGCGGACGTGGAGTCGACACGATGACGGAGACGATTTCCGGCGCGGGTGACGTGGGCCCGGTCTTCGGGCGCCGCGACCCGGACGCGCGCGGCTACTACGGCGAATACGGCGGGCGCTTCGTGCCCGAGACTCTCGTGGCGCCCGTCGAGGCGCTGGAGGCCGCGTACCGAGAGGCGCGGCGGGACGAGGGGTTCCAGCGCGAGCTGAGCCGTCTGCTCGTGGACTACGTGGGCCGGCCGACGCCGGTCTACGAGGCGCGCCGGCTCTCGGCGGCGTGCGGCGGCGCGCGGATCTTCCTGAAGCGAGAGGACCTGGCGCACACTGGCGCGCACAAGATCAACAACGCGCTGGGGCAGGCGCTGCTCGCCCGGCGGATGGGGAAGCGACGCGTCGTCGCCGAAACGGGCGCCGGGCAGCACGGCGTCGCGACGGCGACGGTCTGCGCGCTGCTCGGGCTCTCTTGCGTCGTCTACATGGGCACCGAGGACATGGCCCGGCAGGCGCTCAACGTGTTCCGGATGCGCCTGCTCGGCGCCGAGGTCCGCGGCGTCGACGCGGGCAGCCGCACGCTGAAGGACGCCATCAACGAGGCGATGCGCGACTGGGTCACGAACGTCGCGGACACCTACTACCTGCTCGGGTCCGTCCTGGGGCCGCACCCGTACCCGCTGATGGTGCGCGAGTTCCAGTCGTGCATCGGGCGTGAGGCGCGCGGGCAGATCCTGGAGGCGGCGGGCCGGCTGCCCGACGTCGTCGTGGCCTGCGTCGGCGGCGGCAGCAACGCCCTCGGCCTCTTCGACGCGTTCATCGACGATGCCGGCGTCCGGCTCGTGGGCGTGGAGGCGGGCGGCGACGCCATCGTGGCGGGACGGCATGCCGCGCGGTTCGCCGGCGGCCTCGCGGGCATCCTGCAGGGCACGCGCAGCTACGTGCTCCAGGACGCCGACGGCAACATCCAGCCGACGCACTCGGTGTCGGCCGGCCTGGACTACGCGTCGGTCGGGCCCGAGCACGCCTGGCTCCACGACCTGGGGCGGGCGGAATACGCATGGGTGAGCGACGCGGGCGCGCTCGACGCGTTCGGCACGCTCGCGCGCCTCGAGGGCATCCTGCCGGCGCTCGAGTCGGCCCATGCCGTGGCCCACGCCGGGGACCTGGCGCGCACGCTCGGCCCGGACGCCGTCGTCCTCGTCAATCTGTCGGGACGCGGCGACAAGGACGTCCACAGCGTGCAGGCCGCGCTCGAAGGAGGCCGCGCGTGACGACCGCGTCCCGATCCCGCATCACCGCCGCGTTCGAGCGCCTGCGCGCCAAGGGGCAGACCGGTCTCGTGACGTTCGTGTCGGCCGGCGACCCGACGCTGCCGCGCTCGGCGGACGTGCTGCGCGCGCTCGACCGCGCCGGCGCCGACGTGCTGGAGGTCGGCGTGCCGTTCTCCGACCCGGTGGCCGACGGGCCGGAGATTCAGCGGGCGTCGGAACGCGCGCTCGCCGCGGGCGCCACGCTGGCGCGCGTGCTCGACCTGATCGCCGGGCTGCGGGCCGAGGTCTCGGCGCCGATCGTGCTCTTCACCTACGCGAACCCGATCGTGCGGATGGGGCTCGAGCCGTTCGCCCGCCGCGCCGCCGAGGCCGGCGTGGACGGGGTGCTGGCGCTCGACCTGCCCATCGAAGAGGCCGGCGGCCTGCGCGCGTCGCTCGACGCGCGCGGGCTCGACACGATCTTCCTGCTCAGCCCGACCACGACGCGCGAGCGCATCGAGCGGGCGGCGGCGCTCGGCCGCGGGTTCCTCTACGGGATCTCCCGCCTCGGCGTGACGGGCGTGCGCGACCGGGTCGCGGGCGACGCCCGCGCGCTCTCGGCGAAGGTGCGCGAGGTGACGTCGATGCCGCTGGCGATTGGGTTCGGGCTGTCGCGCCCGGAGCACATCGCCGAGGTCGGCGCCTGGGCCGATGCCGCCGTGGTCGGAAGCGCCCTCGTGAGGGTCATCGCCGAGCACGGCGACCGGGCCGATCTGCCGGACCGCGTGGCCGCCTACGTCCGGTGGCTGAAGGGTGAGGGGGCCCAGCCGCAGGCATGAGCGACCAGGATCCCCGCTTCGACGCGATGGACGCGCTGCGGCGGCGCATCGACGAGCTCGACGAGGCGCTCGTCCGGCTGCTGAACGAGCGCGCGGCGTGCGCGCTCGCCATTGGCGACCTCAAGCACGAGCTGAACCTGCAGATCTACCAGCCGGACCGCGAGCGCGAGGTCATCCGGCACGTCCGGGCGATGAGCGGCGGGCCCCTGGACGATGGCGCCGTCGGACGGCTGTTCGAGCGGATCATCGACGAGGCCCGGCGCCTGGAGCGGGTGTCGAGCGCGGAGGGCGGGCGGCACGCTACAATAGAGAGTCCACCAGCAGGCACGACGGAAACCGGCGCGGCTCGTCGGGAGGAGCCGGCCGCAACGGGTGTGGAGTCCGAGGAATCCGGCCATGGTCGTAGTGATGGAAGAGCGGGCGAGTGAGGACCAGATCCAGAAGGTGATCGCGCAGCTCGTCGAATGGGGGTTCGACGTGCACCGGTCCACAGGCGCCCTCCGCACGGTGCTCGGCGCGGTCGGCGGCGCCGAGCAGGCCGACCCCAGGCTGATCGAGCTGCTCGACGGCGTGCAGGAGGTCGTGCGCATCACCGAGCCCTACAAGCTGGCCAGCCGGACGTTCAAGCCCGAGAACACGGTGGTCGTCATCGACGACCTGCGGATTGGGGGCGACGAGGTCATCGTCATGGCCGGGCCCTGCTCGGCGGAGAGCGAGGCGCAGGTCGAGGCCACCGCGTCCGCCGTGCGGCGGGCGGGCGCGAAGGTGCTGCGCGGCGGCGCGTTCAAGCCCCGCAGCTCCCCCTACAGCTTCCAGGGCCTCGGCGAGGACGGCCTGCGGATGCTGCGCGCGGCCGCCGATCACCACGGCATGAAGCTCGTGTCGGAGGTGATGGACATCAGCCAGATCGAGGTCGTCGCGCGCTACGCCGACATCCTGCAGGTCGGCGCGCGGAACATGCAGAACTTCACGCTGCTGCGCGAGCTGGGGCGCACGCGGAAGCCCGTCCTGCTCAAGCGCGGCATCTCCGCGACGATCGAGGAGTGGCTGCTGTCGGCGGAGTACCTGCTGTCGGGCGGCAACGCCGACGTGATCCTGTGCGAGCGCGGGATCCGCACCTTTGAGAGCTACACGCGGAACACGCTGGATCTCGTGCGCGATTCCGGTCGTCCAGAAGCTGAGCCATCTGCCCATCGTCGTGGACCCCAGTCACGGCACCGGGCGGCGGGACAAGGTGGCGCCGATGGCGCGCGCCGCGGTCGCCGCCGGCGCCGACGGCCTGGTCATCGAGGTGCACTCGGACCCGGACCACGCCAAGAGCGACGGCGCGCAGTCGCTCTTCCCGACGGACTTCGACCACCTCATGGCCGAGCTGCGCATCATCGCGCCCGCCATCGGCCGCAGCATCTGCCTGGAACCGGTCGCGCGGCGCGGCTGGGGAGTCTGAGCCCGCGTGCCCGATTGCTTCCTGCCCCTCGTCGGGTCCGCGCGCGCCCTGCCGGCGGTCGAGGGCCCACCACCCTTCGAGAAGATCGCCGTCGTCGGCCTCGGCCTCATCGGCGGCTCCATCGCGCTGGCCGCGCGGCAGCTCTGGCCGTCGAGCCTGGTCATCGGGGTCGATGCCAAGGACGTGCTCGAGAAGGCGATGGTGCTCCAGGCCATCGACGTCGCGGCCGACGACCTCGTGGTGATCAGGGAAGCCGATCTCGTCGTCCTCGCGGCGCCGGTGCGGCAGAACCTGGAGCGGCTGGGTGAGCTCGAGGCGCACGTCGCGGGCGAGGCGCTCGTCACCGACACCGGGAGCACGAAGCGCGCCACGGTCGAGGCCGCGCGGTGCGCTGCCGGCCCGCCTGCCGTTCGTCGGCGGGCATCCGCTGGCGGGCGCGGCCCGGGGCGGTATCGAGTTCGCGCGCGCGGATCTGTTCCTGGGGCGGCCGTGGTTTCTGACGCCCGGCGAGGGCGCGACGGAGGCCGCGCGGGCGCGTCTGGAACGTTTCGTCTCCGCGCTGGGGGCGGCGCCCCGGAGGATCGAAGCCGACGCGCACGACCGCCTGCTGGCGTCTCTCAGCCACCTGCCGCAGCTCACCGCGTCGGCGCTGATGGCGGTGGTGGGGGAGGCGGTCGGCGGGGAGGGGCTGACGCTCGCCGGCCGCGGGCTGCGCGACACGACGCGGCTCGCCAGCAGCCCGCCAGGGATCTGGCGGGACGTCTGCGCCACGAACGCCGACGAACTCGCGGCGGCCATCGACCGTCTGGTGGCCGTCCTGCTCGAGATGAAAGCCGACCTCGGGACGGGCGACGCCCTCGAGCGCGTCTTCACCGCCGCGGCCGAGTGGAAGTCACGCCTGCCGTCGGACTGAGGGCGGCCGGGCCCCGGCTCACCGCCCGATCGGTGAGCCGGCCGCCTTCGCGGGCTTCTCGTCGCGGGCGGGCGCCGTCCACTCCACGCCGCGCGTGTACTTCATGAGCCAGTGGATTTCTGCCGCGTCGCGGATCCGCTGGTGGTGCGGCTCCCGGAACCCGTGCGGCTCGCGCGGGAAGCGGATGAAGCGCACCGGCACGTTCCGATCCTTGAGCCCCTGGTAGAACATCATGCTCTGGCCGATGGTGTCGGTCGTGTCGCGCTCCCCGTGGAAGAGGATCGTCGGCGTCGTCACGCTCGCGATGTGGGTGTAGGACGACTGCTCGCGGTAGGCCGCGGCGTTCGCCCAGGGCGTCCCGCCGATGTACCACCGACTGACGTCGAAGTTGAACCCCATCGCGTACTCGGACGACCAGTCGGTCACCATCGCGCCGAGCGAGGCGGCCTTGAAGCGGGTCGTGTGCGCGATCGTCCAGCCGCCGAGGATGCCGCCGTAGCTCCACCCGCGAATCGCGAGCTGAGCCGGGTCCGCGACGCCCTGCGCGATCATGGCGTCCACGCCGGTCATGAGGTCCTGGTAGTCCCCGCCGCCGATGTCGTGCGTGTTGCCGCGGAGCAGCGCGTCGCCGTAGGAGGTGCTGCCGCGCACGTTCGGCTCGAGAATCGCCCAGCCCAGGCCCGCGTACACGTGGTCGATGCTGCGGAACGAGGTGGACCACACGCCGGCCGGACCTCCGTGGACGCTGAGCAGCAGCGGCAGCGCCCCGCCGTGGTAGCCGTCGGGCAGCCACAGCAGGCCCTCGATCGGCGTGCCGTCCGTGCTCTTCCACGTGACGGCCTTGCAGGTCGCGAGCTTCAACGCCTTGATCTGCGGGTTCACGTCGGTGATCGTCCGCCGCGCGCCCGTGGACAGGTCCACGACGGCCACGTCCCCCGGGGCATCCGGCGAGGACACGACCGCGGCGCCGTGCGTCAGGTCCTTCGTCACCGAATCCAGGTTGGCCGACCAGTCGCCCGAGGCGAGCGTCCGGACGGCGCCGGCGGCCACGTCGAGGCGATAGAACCCCGAGCGCCCGCGCTCGACGCCCGCGAAGACGATCGAATGGCCATCCGGCGACCAGTAGTAGTCGCGGATGTCGCCGCCGAAGCGGGCGGAGATCGCATCTTCGGGGCCGCCCGCGGCCGGCACCGTCCACAGCTTGTCCTGGGCGAGCTCCCAGGTCCTGTCGGACGGCGCCATGAAGCTGACCGTCCGGCCGTCGGGCGACCAGCGCACGTCGTTCTCCGGGGCCTCGTTCTTCGTCAGGTCGCGCGCCTCTCCGGTGGCGGCGTCCACCACGGCGACCTCGGCGTGGTACTGCCCGTTTCGCGTGTCCTCGGTGCGGTAGGTGTAGACGACGCGGGCGCCGTCGGGGGAGGGCGCGAACGCGCCGACGAGCATCTGCCCCTTCGTGATCGGGCGCTCGGCCTTGTCGGCCAGCGTCACCGTCCAGATGCCCGAGTAGTCGCCCCGGCCCTGGCCGTTCGGCCCCTCGTCCACGTAGATGGCGTCGTCGCCGGCCTTCTCGGCGGCCTTCTCTTCGGCGGTCTTCGCCTCTGGCGCCACGAAGAAGATCGATTTGCCGTCGGGGCTCCACTCGAAGCTCCGCACGCTCGACTTGTGGGCCGTGAGCGCCCAGGCCTCGCCGCCCGTCGAGCGGATCAGCCAGATCTGCGCCGTGGCGCCCTCGCCGTCCTTCGCGTCCGAGGCGTCGCGGGTGGACAGGAACGCGACCAGGCTGCCGTCCGGCGACCACTTAGGGGAGCGGTCTTTGTCGCTCCCGAGGAACTGGTAGGCGTGGGACCCGTCGGCGTCGGCGATCCAGATCGTCGAGACGCGCTTGTTGTCCTTCCAGTCCTTGATCTCGCTGCGCGTGTAGAGCACGCGCCCGCCGTCGGGCGAAATCTGCGGCGAGGACACCTGCACGAGGTCGAGCATGTCGTCGAGCGTCGGTGCCCGGCGGTATTGCGCCGAGGCGGACGCCGGCAGCACGGCCATCAGGACGACGGCGGTGACCGCCGCGAGCAGTGTCTTGAATCTCACGAAGTCCTCCTCCGGGGGGAGTGCAGGGGCGGCCCGGCGGGCCGCGCCTACTGGAATACCATCCTTCTTATTTCGCCTTCGGCGACGAGCGCCGGTTCCGTCAGCCGCTGGACCTCGTCCCGCGTCACGCCCTCGCGCAGCTCGCGCAGCACCAGTCCTCGCGGGGTCACGTCGACGACGCACAGCTCGGTGACGATGGTGTCGACGACGCCCACGCCGGTCAGGGGCAGGGAGCACTGCTTCAGAATCTTGGGGCGGCCGTCCTTGGTCGCGTGCTCCATGGCGATGATCACCCGCTTGGCGCCGGCGACCAGGTCCATCGCGCCGCCCATGCCCTTGACCATCTTGCCGGGGATCATCCAGTTGGCCAGGTTGCCGCGCTCGTCCACCTCCATCGCGCCGAGCACGGTGAGGTCCACGTGGCCGCCGCGAATCATGGCGAACGAGTCGGCGCTCGAGAAGAACGACGCCCCGGGCAGCGCCGTGACCGTCTCTTTGCCGGCGTTGATCAGGTCGCCGTCCTCGTCGCCCTCGAAGGGGAAGGGGCCGATGCCGAGCAGCCCGTTCTCGGACTGCAGCAGCACGTCCACCCCCGCCGGGATGTGGTTGGCGCACAGGGTCGGCATCCCGATGCCGAGGTTCACCGTGAACCCGTCCTTCATCTCGCGCGCGATGCGCCGCGTGATGATTTCGCGCTTCGGGAGGTCGCTCATGACGCCGCTCCTCTTTTCCGGACCGTGTGCTTCTCGATGCGCTTCTCGGCGTACTGGCCCCGCAGCACGCGCTGGACGTAGATCGCCGGCGTGTGGACGCCGTCGGGCTCGAGGGCGCCGACGTCGACCAGTTCCTCGACCTCGGCGATCGTGACGCGGCCGGCGGTCGCCATCACGGGGTTGAAGTTGCGCGCGGTCATCCGATACACGAGGTTGCCCCACGCGTCGCCCTTCCAGGCCTTCACGAAGGCGAAATCGGCGACGAGCCCGCGCTCGAGGACGTGCATGCGTCCGTCGAACTCGCGGGCCTCCTTGCCCTCGGCCACGAGCGTGCCGTAGCCGGTCGGCGTGTAGAAGCCCGGGATGCCCGCGCCGCCCGCGCGCATGCGCTCCGAGAACGTCCCCTGCGGCACGAGCTCCACTTCGAGCTCGCCCGAGAGCGCGAGCTGCTCGAAGAGCTTGTTCTCGCCGACGTAGGTCGAGATCATCTTGCGCACCTGCCGTGTCTCGAGCAGGCGGCTGATCCCGAGGCCGTCCACGCCGGCGTTGTTGCTGATGATGGTGAGGTCCTTGACCCCCTTGTCACGCACCGCGTCGATGAGGTTCTCGGGAACGCCGCAGAGCCCGAAGCCGCCCATCATGATGGTGGCGCCGTCCTGGACGTCGGCGATCGCCTCGTGCACGTCGCGCACGACCTTGTTCACTGGGGACCTCCTGGGTGGTTGACGGCCGCGGGGCTTCGAGCGCCCGAGCACGCCCACAACCGCTAAAGATACCACGCCGGAATCGATATAATCCGGGTCAGGCCCGAGAGGCAGGAAGGAACCCACCCATGGAGCCAGCCATCATTCTCAGCGCGTGTCGGACTCCCATCGGCAGCTTCGGCGGCGTCTTCAAGGACGTCGGCGCCGTCGACCTCGGCGCCACGGCCATCCGCGAGGCGGTCGCCCGCGCCGGCGTCGCGCCCGAGGCCGTCGCCGACGTGATCATGGGCTGCATCCTCCAGGCGGGCGCCGGCATGAACGTCGCGCGGCAGGCCGCGCGGAAGGCGGGGCTGCCCGCCACGGTGCCGGCCGAGACGATCAACCGGGTGTGCGGCTCGGGCCTCCAGGCCGTGGCGCACGCCGCCGAGGCGCTCGCCACGGGCTACGTCGACGTCGCGGTGGCCGGCGGCATGGAGTCGATGAGCCGGGCGTCCTACCTGCTGCCCGCCGCGCGGTGGGGCTACCGCATGGGCGACGCGGCCGTCGTGGACTCGATGCTGAGCGAGGGCCTCAGCTGCTCGCTGGAGCACTGTCACATGGGCGTGACGGCCGAGGCCGTGGCCGCGCGCTACGGCGTCTCGCGTGCCGACCAGGATCGCTTCGCCGCCGAGAGCCAGCAGCGCGCCGAGGCCGCGATGCGCGAGGGCCGCTTCGCCGACGAGATCGTGGCCGTCGAGGTGCCGCAGCGCAAAGGCGACCCGCTGCGCGTCACCGCCGACGAGTACCCGCGTCCCGGCACGACCGCCGAGAAGCTGGGCGGGCTCAAGCCGGCCTTCAAGAAGGACGGCACCGTGACGGCCGGCAACGCGTCGGGCATCAACGACGGCGCCGCCGCGCTGGTCGTGGCCTCGGCCGCGGCGGCCGCGCGGCTGGGACGGCCGCCGCTCGCGCGCATCCTGGCGCACGCGGTGGCCGGCGTCGAGCCGATGATGATGGGCATGGGGCCGGTGCCGGCCGTGCGGACGGCCCTCGAGCGGGCGGGCCTCGCCACGAAGCACATCGATCTCTTCGAGCTGAACGAGGCGTTCGCCGCCCAGTCGCTGGCGGTCCTCGGCGAGCTCGAGATCGATCCCGCGAAGGTCAACGTGAACGGCGGCGCGATCGCGCTGGGCCATCCGATCGGCGCGAGCGGCGCGCGCGTGCTGACGACGCTGCTCTACGCGCTCAAGGCGCGCGGCCTGCGGCGGGGCGTCGCGGCGCTCTGCATCGGCGGCGGCATGGGCATCGCGATGGTCGTCGAGATGGCGTGATGCGGCTGCGGATCCCGCGGGCGGTGCTCGACCAGGTGCGCGCCCACGCCCGCCGGGATCTGCCCGACGAGTGCTGCGGCCTCCTCGTCGGCGGCGGCGGCCGCGTCCACCGCGCCGTCGAGAGCGCGAACCTGCGCGCCAGCCCCACGCGCTACCTGGTCGACCCGGCCGCGCACTTCGCCGCGCGCCGTGACGCCCGGCGCGAAGGGCTCGAGGTCGTGGGCGCGTACCACTCGCATCCGGACGCGCCGCCACTCCCGTCCGCCACGGACCTGCGCGAGGCCCACGAGATCGGCTTCATCTATCTCATCGTCTCACCCGTCCCGACCGGCCCGGACGACGTCCGCGCATGGCGCGCCGAGGCCGGTCGCTTCGAGCCGGTCGAGCTGCTCGTCGAGCCGTGTTGACCCAATCCGCCGCCCGCACCGCCGCCGGGAACCCCGAGCGCCTCCGCCTCGTCTGTTGGGGCGTGGGAACGACCCGCGCGATACGCGTGGCCTGCCTGGCCGCCTCCCTCCTCGGGGGCGTGCCCCCCGTCCTGGCGCAGGAGACGCCGCCCGCCGCGGCGGCCCTCCTCCCGGTCCTTCACGAGATCACGATTGACGGGGCCACCGTCTACGGACGCCCCGAGATTGCCTGGCTACTGGGGCTGAAGACGGGGCAGCCGCTCCCCGCCGCGCCTGACGCGCTCGCCCGGACGCTCAGCCGGCGCTACGCGGCGGACGGCTATGCCTGCGCGCGCGTGGCCGCCTCGTTCGACGCCTCGGCCGGCCGGCTGGTCCTGCGGGTGTTCGAGGGGCGGATCGACGCCATCGAGTTCACGGGCGACGGCGCGGCCGACGCCGAGCGCCTGCGGGCGCGCCTGGACGTCCGTGCCGGCGACGTCTACAACGCACGGCGCGTGGACCGAGCGCTCGAGGCGCTCACCAACGCGAGCGGCGGCGCGCTCGAAGCGTCCGTCGCCCGGACGGCGCCGCCGGACGGGGGAAGCGCGCAGGTGGCCGGGGCGGCGTGCCCCCTGGTCGGCCTCGAAGGACGGCGCGTGCTGATTGTTCGCGTCAGCCGCCGCGCCGGCCGGTTCGCCATGACGACGGGCTCGCGAGAAGACGCGTTCAGCCCGGTGGACGGCCTGGTGCCGTCGCTGGGCTTCCGCTCGACCGTCTTCGACGCGCGGGGGTTCGGGCGCACCTTCCTGACCGGAACCCTGGCCTACAGGTGGGCGCGCGACACGGTGGGCTACACGCTCGGCGGAGAACGCCCCTTCGGCGACGACCCCCGAATCGCCGTCGGCGCCGAGCTGTACGACCTCACGGCCACCGACGACGGCTGGCGGCTCACGACGATGGAGCAGAGCCTGGTCGCGCTCGCGTTCCACCGCTCGTTTCGCGACTACCACGAACGGCGAGGCTACCAGGTGTTCGCGGCGGCGCGCGTCGGCGCCTCGCAGGAGATCGAGGTCGTCTGGCGGGCCGACCGCGAGG
The DNA here is from genome assembly GCA_963812185.1 of uncultured Acidobacteriota bacterium. GTDB lineage: Bacteria > Acidobacteriota > Vicinamibacteria > Vicinamibacterales > JAHECP01 > JAHECP01. The sequence continues at coordinate 505,715 of CAWEUE010000003.1, read as the reverse complement.
GTCCGCTCGTCAACCGCACGGACTTCAGCCTCTTCGACCGATCGCACGACTTTCCCGTGAACGCCCCGGCCGCCGCCGGCCGGGTGCGCGCCCTCGTCGCCGCGTACGTCTTCGACTCCAGGGGGACGCTCGACACCACGACGGAGAGGGCCTTCTCTCGGCACGTCCTCGACGGCTTCTACGGCGGACGCGGCGGCGCCGCGCCCGGCCTTCGAATCGACTGGACCTCCGAGTTCGCGCCGGCCGGCCTCGGCGGCGACTTCGACTTCAACCGCCACGTGCTCGACGTCCGGGCGTACGCGCGGCCTTCGCCGCGCCAGGCGCTCGACGGCCGCGCGCTCTTCGGCTTCAGCGGCGGCACGCTGCCGCCCCAGCGCACGTTCGCGCTCGGCGGGATCGGCTCGGTGCGCGGCTACCGGTTCAAGGACGTCGCCGGCGCGGGCATGGCGCTCCTGAACGCCGAGTACGAGGTGGGCATGGCGCCTGACCTCGACCATGGCCGCAGGGCCGGCTTGCGTGGGCTGGCCTTTCTCGACGCCGGCCGGGTGTGGCGGCCCCTTCCGGGAAGTACGACCGGCTGGCTCGTGGGCGCGGGGGTGGGCGTGGGCCTGGGAGACCTGCGCGTGGAGTTCGGATGGCCGCTCGCCGGTCCGTCGCGGCCCGTCCAGATCCTGGTCCGGTTCGGGAGGACCTTCTGACGCGCCCGGCCGAAGGCGCGTCCGGCGAACGGGGAGGCATGGCACGACCGCGTGTCCTGCGGCGGCGGCGCGCGCGGGCCCTCGGGCTCGTGACCGTCGCCGTGTGCGCGGCGCAGGCGGTGACGCTGCTGGCGTTCCGGCCCGCCGTGCCGAGCCTGAAGCTCGAGGACGCGCGCCTGCACGCGTCTGTCTCGCTCACCGACGCCTTCCCCGACGCCCTGCGCAGGACGCTCGAGCAGGGTGCCTCGATCTACCTGCGCGTCGAGGCGCAGATCTGGGAGGACCGCGCGGTGTTCGACCGGAAGATCGGTCCGCCGGCCGTCGCGGCCTTTCGCATCGCGCGGAACCCGTCCAACGGGGAGGTGGCCGTGATCGACGCGGCCGGCCATCTCACCGTGTACGAGGAGTACCCCGACCCCGTGTCGGTCGACGTCGTGGTGGGCCCCGAGGGCCTCCTCGACGCCGGCGGCCGCTACTACGTCGACACGACGACGACGCTCGGCGCGCTCAGCGCGCGCGATTCTCGAGGAGACCGGCAAGGCGGTGTTCGGCGACGAGTTCGGGCTGGGGCGGCTCGGGCGGTTCCTGCTGAGCACGGTGCTCGAGGTGAGCGACTACATGCAGGGCACCACGGAGCGGGCCAAGAGCCGGACCTTCACGGCGAAGGAGCTCGGCGTGGCCCGGCCGTGAGCGGGGGAGGGACGCGCGCGCTCAGTGACCGCCGCCTTCACCCAGGCCCGGCCGCACCCGGACGACCGTGCGGGCCACGGCGACCGCGTCGTCCTTCCGCATGAGCCGGAGGCGAATCTGGTAGTTGCCGGACACGCGGTAGCGATGTTCGGTCGCGAAGCTCCGCTTGATCTCGCTCTTGCCAGACTCGTACGGCTCGCAGTCGTAGCTGGAGACCGACCGAGTGCCGTCCCCCCAGTCCCATTCCACCTTGGCGCAGTAGAACTCCTCGTAGTCGTTGCGGCCGCCGGTCAGAAGCCCGGTCAGCACCACGCGGATGGGCGCGAAGCCGAGCGTCGGCGAGGCTTTGAGGGTGAGCTTCGGCTTGTCTTCGTCCTTGGCGGCGAGGACGGCGGGCGCCACGGTGAGGGCGCCATACAGGATCAGACCGACGGCCGCGACGGGCGCTCCGAACAACTTGCGATAGGGGCTCCGCACGGTAACCTCGCTCCTGCCGGGGCGGTGGCTTCGGTGCCTCAATCTTACTCCAGCCGGGGCGCCAGCGGAGGCGGGCGTCCAGAGAGTGTGAGGTCCAGCACAATACATCTTCGGATCGGTATAATCGCCTCACATGGCTCCCACGGACGTCAAGGCTGAGGTTGGGGTCTCCGTCGGTCCGCTCCCGGACGTCGATGCCGACGTACTCGCCGTGCCAGTGTTCGAGGACGACACGCCCGACACGCTGGCCCGGCTCGACGCGGTGACGGGCGGCGAGGTCGCCCGGCTGCGTGCGAGCGGCGAGTACAGGAGCGAGCTCTACGAGCTCGCGTTCGTGCCCGTGCTGAGCGGCGCCTGGCGCGCGGCGCGCATCCTCCTCGCGGGCGCGGGACCGCGCCGGCTGGTTTCGACGGAGCGGCTGCGGAAGCTGGGCGCCGCCGTCGGCATGACCGCACGCCGGCGCCGCGTGGCACGGCTGGCGTTCTGCCTGTGCGGCGAGCTGCGTCAGGAGGAGGCGGCGCAGGCGGCGGCCGAGGGGCTGACGCTGGGCGAGTTCGACCCGGGCGTGTACAAGAGCGAGTCGCGACTCGGGCCGCCGCCGGCTCTCACCGTCGTCCACGAGTACGGCGAGCGCGGGGTGCTCGACGCCGCCGTCGCCCGGGGCCGCGTGCTTGGCGAGTCGTCGAACCTGGCCCGCGCGCTGGCCAACGAGCCCAGCAACCTGCTCACGCCGCGCGTCCTCGCCGAGCGCGCCGCGGCGCTCGTCGCCGACACGCGCCTCGGCGTGGAGATCCTCGGCCAGCCGGAGATCGAAGCCCTCGGCATGGGGCTGCTGCTCGGCGTGGCACGGGGCAGCGAGGAGCCGCCGCGGCTCATCGTCCTGCGTCACGAGCCGGCGGAGGCGGACGGTCGGCCGGTGCTGGGGCTGGTGGGCAAGGGCATCACGTTCGACACCGGCGGCATCTCCCTGAAGCCCGCCTCGGGCATGGAGCGGATGAAGGACGACATGGCGGGCGGCGCGGCGGTGATTTGCGCCATGCGCGCCCTGTCGCTCCTCGATGCGCCGATCCGGGTCGTCGGGGTGGTGCCCTCGGCGGAGAACATGCCCGGCAGCCGCGCGATCAAGCCGGGCGACGTGCTCCGCAGCGCGAGCGGCAAGACCGTCGAGGTCGTCAACACCGACGCCGAGGGCCGCCTGGTGCTCGGCGACGCGCTCTGGTACGCGCGGCAGCAGGGCGTGACGCACCTGATGGACGTCGCCACGCTGACCGGGGCCTGCGTCGTGGCGCTCGGCAAGCTCACGAGCGGCCTGTTCGGGACGCCGGACCGATGGGTGGCGCACGTGCGGCAGGTCGCGGACCGCGCGGGTGACCGCGCGTGGCCGATGCCGGTCGAGGACGAGTACTTCGAGCAGATGAAGAGCGAGGTCGCCGACTTCTGCAACTCCGGCGGACGGCCCGCCGGCGCCATCACGGCGGCGATGTTCGTGAAGCAGTTCGCGGGCGACCTGCCGTGGGCGCACCTGGACGTCGCGGGCACGGCCTGGATCGAGGAGGCGCAGCCCTACCAGCCCAAGGGCGCGAGCGGCGTCGCCGTGCGCACGCTCGCCGAGCTGCCGTTCACGTGGAGGGACTGGCGGTGAAGGGCTACACGATGTGCGGGGCGTTGCCGGCCTCGCCGGTGTAGGGCGTGTGGCGGGCCTGGTACCTGCGGTAGAGGATGAAGGCGCCGCCGAAGAGCACGCCGGCCAGCGCCGCGAGCAGCAGGAGCAGGCCGGTGAGACCCAGGGCGCCGAGCAGGACCTCGACGACCGTCGTTTGATGGGCCGGCGTCTCCACGACGTGGACCATGATCGGCGTCTGTGGCGGCGGCTGGAGCAGCACGGCGAGTCGATCCTACCACGGGGCCGCGGCCGAGGCCCCTACTGCTGGGCCGTGATCACGCTGTTCTTGAGCGCGTGCTGGTACTTCAGCACGGCGTCGCAGAGCGCCTGCGCGATGCGCTGGCGGTAGGTCGCCTTGCGCAGCAGCGACGCCTCCGTGCGGTTGGTGATGAAGGAGACCTCCGCCAGCACGCTCGGCATCTGGGCGCCGATGAGCACGACGAACGGCGCCTGCTTCACGCCCAGATCCCGCACCGACCGGTGCTGGGGCTTCACGCGCTTGAGCATCGCGTCCTGCACCAGGCGGGCGAAGTCCTTCGACTCGTCCAGCTTGTTGTTGAGCGCGATCGCCTTCACGATGTCGGGCAGGTTGTGCATCGATCCGCCGGACGCGGAGTTCTCCCGCGCCGCCACGGTCTCGGCCGCCTTGTTCGACGCGAAGTTCAGGAAGTAGGTCTCGATCCCGTTCGCGGTCCGGTTCCGGCTGGCGTTGGCGTGGATCGAGAGGAACAGGTCGGCGTTGTCGCGGTTGGCGATGGCCGTGCGCTCCTCGAGCGGAATGAACACGTCGGTGGAGCGCGTCATCACGACGTCGAAGCCGGGCTGCGCCTCGAGCAGCTTCTTGAGGCGCAGCGCGATGTCGAGGACCGTGGCCGCCTCGGTGACGCCGTGGCCCTTGGCGCCGGGGTCGTGGCCGCCGTGGCCCGGGTCGATCACGATACGGGAGACGCCGAGCCCGAGCTGGCGGGCCAGGGAGAAGGAGCCGTCGGTGTTGGCCTTCGGCGCGATCGGCGCGGCCGTCGAGGTCGGCGGCGGCACGGCGTCGAGCGGCGCGGGCGGCGGCGCGACGGACTTGGCCGGCACCGCGTCCGGCTCGGCCGGCAGGGTCTCGACGGCCGGCGTCACCGGCGGTTCGGCGGGCGCCGCGGTGCGCGCGCCGGGCCGGTCGAAGTCGATCACCAGCCGGTACGGGTCGAACAGCGCGAAGACGGAGTAGTGCGACGGGTCGGCGAGCTCCATCACGACGCGCGTCGTGTCGTCGGGATGCTGGCCGAGACGGATCTGCCTGATGAGATTCCCGGGCGCCGCCAGCGCGTTCTCGTCGACGCCCGGGCCGACCTGCGCCCCCTTGAGGTCGAAGAAGACGCGCGGGGGGTTGTCGAGCTCCTGCTCGTCGTAAGGCACCTCGCCGTCGAGCTGGATGACCACGCGGGAGCCCGTGCTGAGCGGCTGGCGCGTGATCTGGCGGATGGTCGCGGGCCCGGACGCGGGACGGCTCGCGTCGTCGGCCGCCTTGGCCTCCTGCGCGGCCCTGGCGGCGGCGGCCCGCGCGGCCGCCTGCGCCTGGGCGTAGCTCTTCGCCACCTGGTCGAAGTCCGTGAGACGCGCGGAGACGCGCCGCACGAGCGAGCTCGCCGGGTACTCCTTGCGCAGCCAGTTCAGCAGCCGCTCTCCGGTGCGGCGGTCGGCCTCGTCGTGGAACCGCCCGTAGGCCACGAGCGCCAGGCCCGCGCCCTGCCAGAGGGCGTTGTCGCTGTAGCCGCTGACCGGAAAGCGATAGGGGATGCGCTCGTAGAGGCGGACGAGCGCCCGGATGTCCGCAAGGGACGCCTTGCTCCGGGCGTCCTGGAGGGCGCGCTCGCGCGCGAGGGCATGCGTGTAGAGGCTCTTGGCCGTGGTGGCCGCGGCGGCGGTCGCGGGCGGCGCCAGCATGGCCGCGGCGACGAGCAGGGCGGCCGCGCGGGCCGGCCCCAGGCCACGGCGCCGCGCGTACGCGGTTCGAAGCGTCATGAGAGTGCTCCCCGGTGCGCGGCGGGCGTCCGGGACGCCCGTGCGCCCGTCATCGCAGCTGCGCATCCACTTCCTCGAAGTAGTCCCGCTTCACCAGCACCTCGCGCGGCTTCGCGCCGGCGGCGCCGGAGACCAGGCCCTCGGCCTCCATCATGTCCACGAGCCGGGCGGCGCGGCTGAAGCCGACCCGCAGGCGGCGCTGCAGGTACGAGATCGACGCCTGGCCGCTCTCCACCACGATCCGGGCGGCCTCGTCGTACAGGTCGTCCTTCTCGAACTCGATCGCGTCGGCCGTCTTCTCCTCCGACGTCACCGTCTCGTCGTACTCCGGCTTGCCCTGCTTGCGCAGGAAGCTCGCCAGCCGCGCCGTCTCCTGTTCGGAGATGTACGGGCCGTGCAGGCGGATGAGGCGGGACGAGGCCGGCGGCAGGTAGAGCATGTCGCCCTTGCCGAGCAGCTGCTCGGCGCCGTTGCTGTCGAGAATCGTGCGCGAGTCGATCTTCGACGAGACGCGGAACGAGATGCGCGCGGGCAGGTTCGCCTTGATCAGCCCGGTGATGACGTCGACCGACGGCCGCTGGGTGGCCAGGATCAGGTGGATGCCCACGGCGCGCGCCATCTGCGCCAGCCGCGCGATCGACTCCTCGACCTCGCTGCTCGCCACCATCATCAGGTCGGCCAGCTCGTCGATGACCACGATGACGTAGGGGAGCGGCGAGGGCAGCGGGTCGTCCTCGTCGGCCGCGCCCTGCTTCCGCTCCGCGATGGCCTGGCGGATGTTGCGGTTGAACTGGTCGATGTTGCGGACGCCCTCGGCGGCCAGCGTCTTGTAGCGCTCCTCCATCTCGCGGACGGCCCACCGGAGCGCGTTCGCCGCGAGCTTCGGGTCCACCACCACCGGCGTCAGCAGGTGCGGGATGTCCTCGTACATGCCCAGCTCGAGACGCTTGGGGTCGATGAGGATGAGCCGCACCTCGTCGGGCGTCGCGCGGAACAGGATGCTGCGTCAGCATGGCGTTCACGCTGACCGACTTGCCCGTGCCCGTGGAGCCCGCGATGAGCAGGTGGGGCATCGTGGCGAGGTCGCTCACGAACGGCTCGCCGTGGATGGTCTTGCCCAGCGCCAGCGTGATCTTCGAGCCGGACCGCCGGTACACCTCGGACTCGAGCAGCTCGCGGAGCGAGATCACGTCGCGATTGGGGTTCGGGATCTGGATGCCGACCGTGGACTTGCCCGGGATGCGCTCGATCAACACCGACTCGGCCTGCATCGCCAGGCACAGGTCGTCGGCGAGGCCGGTGATCTTCGCTGTACTTCACGCCCGCGTCCGGCTTGAACTCGTAGGTCGTGACGACCGGGCCCGGATGGATCTGGACCACGGTGCCCTCGACGGCGAACTCCCGGCACTTCTCCTCGAGGTTGCGCGCGCCGTCCATCAGCTCGCGTTCGTCGATCTTGCGCTCCGAGCGGGGCGCGTCGAGGAGCGCCAGCGGCGGCATCGTGAAGGCGCCCTTGCGCCGCTCGGCGGGCGACCTGACGGCCGGCTCGGGGTCGGGGAGGGGCAGCGGCGCCGCCGCGGCGCGGCGGATGGTCGGCATCGGGATGGCCCGCGCGGCCGGCCGCGCCGGCGGCTCGTCCTCCGCGTCGTCCTCGGCGGCGTTGGGCTTCGGCGTCTGGCGACGCGACGCCTTGAGGGCGGCCGTGGCGAGCGCCGCGGTTTCCGTCGCGCCCGGCTTGTCGAGGTGCTTCTTGAGCACCTCGCGGCGCTGCTTCGCGCGCCGCTGTTCCTCGCGCCAGGCGCGCCACGCGCCGCCGAGGCGCGCGGCGCGGTCGCCGATCGCGCGGCCGGCGAGCGCGAACGTCCGGCCGAAGGAGAACTGCGTCGACAGGATGATCGCCAGGAACAGCACCGTCAGGATGAGAATGATGGAGCCGGTGCGGTTCAGGTACGCGGCGAGCTCCGATGCGAGCCATTCGCCCAGGTAGCCGCCCGCGCGGAACGCCTTGCCCGACACCTCCAGGCTCCCGAAGGCCAGGCTCAGGAACGACGACAGGCAGGCGAAGAGCAGCAGCGCGCCGACGGCTTTCGTGTAGGCGGCCTCGAGCGCGTGGCACCAGAAGTAGTGCCACCCCACCACGATCAGCACCGTGGGCACGAGATAGGACGCGTAGCCGAGCAGCTGGAAGGACAGCTCGGCGAGGAAGGCGCCCACGCGCCCCGCGAAATTGGCCGGCACCGCCGCCGAGCCGGTGTTGAAGAACCACACCGGGTCCGAGGGCGTGTAGCTCACGAGCGCGATCAGCCAGATGAGCGCGCAGGCGAAGAGGGCGACACCCACCACCTCGCTCACGCGCCGGGAGACAGTCGATCTGGACACGGCTCAGATCTCCATGATGACCGGCAGCACCAGCGGCCGCCGGCCGGAACGCTTGCGAAAGAACCGCTGCAGCTCGACGCGCACCTTCTCCTTCATCAGCCCGGGGTCCGTCCGTTCCTCGACGCTCGTGCGCTCCACGACGTCGGCGAGCAAGCCGGGCACGTCCTTCAAGAGCTCCTCCGTCCGCGCGTCCACGACGAACCCGCGCGTGATCAGGTCGGGCGGCTCCTCGAGGGCGCCCGACTGGCGCCCGATGGCCAGCACCGGCACGACCAGGCCGTCGCCCGCCAGGTGCCGCCGGTCGCGCAGCACCTCGTCGCCCACCTCGCCGGTCCGCGTGCCGTCGATGAGGATGCGCCCCGCCGGCGCCTTGCCGTCGATGCGGCCGCCCGACTCGTCGAAGCGGAGCACGTCGCCGTCCTCCGCGAGCAGCACGGTCGCCGACGGGCAGACGCGCGCGGCGATGCTGGGCGTGGCGGGCCAGTTGACGGTACTCCCCGTGTATCGGCACGAAATAGCGGGGCCTGACGAGCGAGAGCATCAGCTTCAGCTCTTCCGCGCTGCCGTGCCCCGACACGTGCACCCGCTTCGAGCGCCCGTCCACCACGGCCGCGCCCCGGCGCGCGATGTGGTTCATCACGCGGCCGATGGCCTTCTCGTTGCCCGGAATCTCGCGGGCCGAGAAGCACGACGACGTCGCCCGGGCCGAGATCCACGTGCTTGTGATCGTCGATCGCGATCCGGGGCAGCGCCGCCAGCGGCTCGCCCTGCGAGCCGGTGCACAGGCACAGCACGTCCTGCGCCGGGTGGTTGCGCACGTCCGAGTCGCGGATCTGCAGCCCCGGCGGCACCTTGAGGTGCCCCAGCCGGGACGCGATCTGCGTGTTCTCGATCACGCCACGCCCGACGAACGCCACCTTCCGCCCGTACTGCTCGGCCAGGTTCACGAGCACCTGCATCCGGTGCAGGCTCGACGAGAACAGCGCGACGACGATCTTCCCCTCGGTCGCGGTGAAGACCTCCTCGAACGCGTCGATGACCTCCAGCTCCGAGCCGGTGTAGCCCGGCCGGTCGATGTTCGTGCTGTCGCCGAAGAGCGCCAGCACGCCCCGCGCGCCCAGCTCGGCGAGCCGGTGGAAATCCACGTGCTCGCCGTCGAGCGGCGTCTGGTCGATCTTGAAGTCCCCGGTGTGCACGACCGTGCCGGCCGGCGTGTAGATCGCCAGCGCCACGCAGTCCGGCATGCTGTGCGTCACGCGGACGAACTCGATCTCGAACGGCCCGACCGTGACGGCCTCGCGCGGCTTCACCGGCACCAGCCGCCCGCGCGCCTTGGAATCGAGCTTCGGCTCGAGAAGCGCCAGCGTCAGCGGCGTGCCGTACACCGGCCCGTCCACGTGCGGCAGCACGTAGGGCACGGCGCCGATGTGGTCCTCGTGCCCGTGCGTCAGCACGAGGGCCTTCACACGCCCCGCGTACTTCTGCAGGTGCGTGAGGTCCGGGATGATCAGGTCCACGCCCGGCAGGTCGGCTTCCGGGAACATCACCCCGGCGTCCACCACGATGGCCGTGTCGCCGCAGGCGAGGACCATCATGTTCATGCCGAACTCGCCGAGGCCGCCGAGCGGCACGATCTCGAGATCAGTCAACGACACCCATCCCTGAACGAGTCCAAGGCGGCCCGCACCACACCCTCCGCCTGACGCCAGGCGGCGGCGCGCACCGGGACCGCCGACACCTCACGCGCATACGTCGTCAGAAATCAATCGCTGACCGTCCGATGTGGCACGCCGGGCAGCCTCGGGTGGGGCCGCCACGCTCGCGCGGTGTGTGGGACCGCGCTCCGGGCACGTCACGCTATCGGGTCGCTGGGAGGACCCGCATTACAGGGGCAGGCGAAATTCGACGAAACTATAGCATAGGTCACCGTCTGGCCGAAGCGAAAACGGTGACAAGCCGCGACAGTTCTGTCAGTTGCAGAGTCTCGGGTCGCCGGATGGGGGCGATCCCGGCGATGGCCAGCGCGCCCTCGACGGACATGTCGAGCTCGCCGGCGAAGGGCTTGAGGGCATTTGCCAGAGTCTTCCGGCGGCGCATGAACATGCCCTTGACCAGACGCTCCAGGAGGGCCGGGTCCGCAATCGACACCTCCGGCGGCCGGAATCGAAGGCCGACGACCGCCGAGCGGACCTTGGGCACGGGGCGAAAGGCCCCGGGCGGCAGCGACAGGCGGCGCGACACCTCGGCCTCGAGCTGCACGAAGATCGAGAGCACGCCGTAGTCCTTCGTGCCGGCACGGGCCAGCAGGCGGTCGGCCACCTCCTTCTGCAGCATGAGGGTCGCGTCCGCGAACGCCCCGGTCGCCTTCTGGATCTCCAGCAGGTGGAACAGGATGGGAGAGGCGACGTTGTAGGGCAGGTTGCCCACCACGCGCACCCGCCACGGGGCCCCCGCGCGCGCGGGCCGGCCCGTCCCCGCCAGGGCCGCGGACTGCTGCGGCAGCACGCCGAAGAGCACGGGCAGGACGTCGAGCTTCAGGAAGTCGCCCGACAGGACGGTCACGTTCGGGGGCAGCTCGGTTGCCAGACGCGCCACGAGGTCCCGGTCGATTCTCGACGGCCACGACGGGCGCGCCGGTGTCGGCGAGAGGACGCGTGAGGGCGCCCGTGCCCGGGCCGATCTCCAGGAACGCGTCGCCCGGCCGCGGCTCGATGGCGGCCACGAGCTTGGCCGCCCAGGCCGGCTCCAGGAAGTGCTGGCCGTAGCGCCGCCGGGGGCGAGGGCGTGGAGCGCTCACAGGTCCTCCACCTCCTCGCCGCGCCAGAACTTCTCCTCGATTGCCTCGATCTCGTCCTCGCTCAGCCCGAAGTAGTGGCCGAACTCGTGGATCACGGTCTCGGCGATGGCGTCGCGGATCTCGTCGTCGGAGTCGTAGCTGTCCTCGATCGGACCCTGGTAGATCGTGACGTGGTCGGGGAGGGCGTTGCCGTAGGCCCAGTCCCGCTCGGTGAGGGGCGTCCCCTGGTAGAGCCCGAACAGGGTGCCGGGCGGGTCGATCTCCATGTCGGCGAGCAGCTCCGGCGAAGGCTCGTCCTCGACGACGAGCGCCACGTTGGCGATGGCGTCGCGGAAGCGGCGCGGGATCAGCCGCAGCGACTCCTCGACGAGCCGCTCGAACCGCGCGCGCTTCATCGACGGGGCACCCGCCGCCGGGGCCGTCCGGGCGGCTTCGGTCGGGCGGCCCGGGCCGGGACCTTCTTCGCCGGCCTGGGCGCCGCCGCCCCCCACCTGGTCTCGAAGAACTCGCACGACCGCCGGACCGAGCAGCGGTCGCAGAGCGGCCGGGGCTTGCAGACGCGCCGTCCGTGCAGGATGAGGGTGTCCGAGGAGACCGTCCAGCGCGCGGGCGGGAGCGCGGCCGTGAGCTGCGCCTCGACCGCCACCGGATCGTCGCCGGCGGCGATGCCAATCCGGTTCGAGACCCGCAGGACGTGGCGGTCCACCGGAAGGCCCGGCACGCCGAAGGCGTGGCCGAGCACCACGTTGGCGGTCTTGCGGCCGACGCCCGGCAGCTCGACCAGGTCCTCCAGGCGTCCGGGCACCTTGCCGCCGTGCCGCTCGACGACCTCGGTTGCCATGCCCACGAGCGAGCGCGCCTTCGCGCGGAAGAAGCCGGTCGGCTGCACGAGGCGCTCGAGCTCGGCTAGGTCCGCGGTGGCCAGCGCGTGCGGATTGGGGTAGCGCGCGAAGAGCGCCGGCGTCACGCCGTTCACGCGCGCGTCGGTGCACTGCGCCGAAAGGATGGTCGCGGCCAGCAGCTCGTAGGCGTTGGTGAAGCGCAGCTCCGTGTCCGCGCCCGGGTGCTGCGTCTGGAGCGCGGCGAGCAGACGCCGGGTCGCGGCGGCGGACTTCGGCGGCTTCACGGCGCGCTTCGGCATGCCGCGATTCTACCTCCGGCGCGGCCGTTCCGCACGGCGCCGCCGCGCCGGCGGCGGGCGATCCGGGTTCCGCCGCGCGCCGGATCTATAATGCGCCGGCACCACCGTCCACCTCAGATTCCCGCGCGGGCCCGCCCGCGCCGACCGGGAGCGAAACAACGATGAAGCGATCCCTCCTCCATCTGATCGCCGTGACCGTGGCGTTCGCGCTCTGGACGCCGAGCCTGGCCGCGCAGCCGCGCGGCGCCGCGTCCTCGAAGACGCCGGTGCACGCGAAACAGGTCAAGCGGCTGCTCATCCGCGGCGCCATGGTCTTCCCCGGCCCCGCGACGCCGGCCTACGGACCCGCGGACATCCTCGTCGAGGACGGCCTCATCGCCCGCATCGGCAACGCCGCCGAAGGGAAGTGGCCCGAGCCGGACGAGATCATCGACGCGTCCGGCAAGTACGTCATGCCGGGCATCGTCAACACACACATGCACTGGCACGAGGAGCGGGTGGGCCCCATCCCGATCCAATACGAGCGCGATCTCTACCTGGCGGCCGGGGTGACGACGGCGCGCTCGGTGGGCGGGCTGTTCGACAAGGTGAAGCAGTGGCGGGCCGAGAGCGCCGCGCACACGATCGTGTCGCCCCGCATCATCGTCTACCCGATGCTCTACGAGCTGCTGAAGCCCGGCGAGTCCGCGCCCGTCACGCCCGAGGAGTGGCGTGAGCTGGTGCGCCGCGCGAAGGCGGAGGGCGCCGACGGCGTCAAGCTGATCGGGCCGATGGACAAGGACCAGGCGGCGGCCGCCATCGACGAGGCGAAGAAGGTCGGCCTGCCGACGACCGTGCACGTCGCGGTGGGCGAGGCCACGGCCCGCGACTTCGTGGACGACGGCGTGAATTGCATCGAGCACTTCTACGGGATCGCCGACGCGGCGCTCGACGGCATCCAGGACTTCCCGCCGGAGATGAACCTCTGGAACGAGATCCACCGCTTCGGCCGGGCGGGCGAGCTCTACACGCAGAAGAACCTGGACCACGCCAAGCTCGACGCGCTCCTCGACGACATGGTGGCGAAGGGCATCGCGTGGAGCCCGACGCTCTCCACCTACGAGGCCACCCGCGACCTCATCAAGGCCCAGAACCTGCCCTGGTACAAGGACTACCTGCACCCCTCGCTCGAGGAGTACTTCAAGCCGTCGATGACGCGGCACGGCACGTTCTGGATCGGCTGGAGCGAGCCGCAGGAGCTCGCGTGGCGCAAGAACTACGAGGTGTGGATGGCCACCCTGCACGAGTTCGGCCGGAAGGGCGGCGTCATCACGACCGGGGACGACGCGGGCTATCTGTACGGATCGCTCTACGGCTTCGGGATCAGCCGCGAGCTGGAGCTGCAGCACGAGGCCGGCTTCGCGCCGCTCGAGGTGCTCCAGCACGCCACGCTCAACGGGGCGGAGGTGCTCGGCCTCGCCGACCGGCTCGGCCGCGTGCGCCAGGGATACACCGCCGATCTCCTGGTCATCAACGGCAACCCGCTGGCCAACCTGCACGTCATGAACCCGTACGGGACCGACCTGATGGCCTACGACGGCAAGGTCATCGACAACTACTCGGGCATGGTGCAGCCGGGCGACCCGCACGTGACGCTGGTGCACGGCGGCGGCATCGAGTGGACCATCAAGGACGGGATTCCGTACCACGTCCCGACGCTGATGAAGGAAGTGAAGGAGATGGTGAGCCAGGCGCGGGCCGCCCGCGGCAGGCGCTGAGGCCAGGCCGCGCACGGCGCGGCCCGCGAGGGAGCGGCGCGGGGCGAAGGGGCCCCCGCGAGCGACCGAGCCGGGGTGTGGGGCCGAAGCCCCACGCGAGATTAATGCACGGGGCCCTTGGGCCAGTTCTCGGGGGTGCCCTCTGAGAAGACGCGGACGTGCTCCTGCAGCGCCGTGATGAGGCCGGGCATGACCTGGATCGGGAGCACGATCTTCGCCTTCACGGGCGCGCGCACCACGTGGTCCGCCTCGGCGTGGCGCACGTCGTCGTCGGAGAGGGGCAGGACCTCGCAGAAGGTGAGGGTGAAGTCGAACGGCGTGTGGGCGATGGCGCAGAAGTTCGCGTAGGTCCGCGACAGCGCCTTGTCGTCCGTCGGGCACGATGGTGAAGTTGATCTGCTTCCGGTGCAGTTCGGGATCGCCGAGCCCGCCGGCGTCAGTACTTGCGCATCACGCCGACGACGACGCCCTGGATCTGCAGCTGGTCGGGCGAGACGAGAATCGGCTGCATGGCCGGGTTCGCCGGCTGGAGCCGGATGCGGCCGTTGTCGCGATAGAACTTCTTGAGCGTGACGTCGGCGCGCCGAGCGAGCGCGATGACCATCTCGCCGTTGTACGGCCGTCTTGCGGTCCTCGACGATGACGAAGTCGCCGTCGCGGATCTGCTCGTCGATCATCGAGTCGCCCTGACCCGGAGCACGTAGGTGTCGCGCTTGCCGACCAGATCCTCGGGCACGGCGATGGTCTCGGTGCCGGCCACCGCCTCGATGGGCGCGCCGGCCGCGACGTAGCCGAGCAGCGGCAGCTCGACCGCGCGGCCCCCCGTGCGGGTCGGGACGACCTCGACCGACCGGCTGCGGTTCCACGCCCGCTTGATGAAGCCCTTCTCCTGGAGGTTGGTCAGGTGCTTGTGCACGGTGGCGAGCGAGGAGAGGCCGAACCGGCGGCCGATCTCCTCCAGGCTCGGGGCGTAGCCGTGCTGCTGGATGAAGTCGTTGAGGTAGTCGAGTATCTCGCGCTGGCGTTTCGTGAGTGGTAGCACGGGGTCCCTCCCTTGCTGGTCGACGCCGACGCGACCGTCCCCGCCACTATAGAACAAAGAAAAGGCGAAGGTCAACGTGGACCGGGAAGGAAGGGGCGGGTTGTCGCCTGCACCCCGCGCCCCAAGAGTCGGTCATGATGCCCCTTGGGGGAACCTTCTGCGCAGCGTGAAGTACCCGGCCAGGCCGAGCAGCATTGCCAGCAGGGCTTCGGCCCACGCGGGCTGCGCCGGCACGCCGGGCAGCGTGCCCGGCCCAGCCGGGTCGGTGATCTGGCCGCTGACCGAATCGGTGTCGCCTGAGCCCCCGTCGGTGAGGGTGTAGGCCACCGTCCTGTTTGGGTAATCGATGGTGGCTCCCGGGTAGACCGCACAGGAGCTGGCGTCGCACTTGTAGAGCTGGCTCCCGGCCGGAATGCTCTGGGAGAACTGGACGTTGACGGTGACCGAACCCGCACACCCCGTTCCCTGAAAGCCCAGCACGCCAAAGGCGAATTGAACGGCGACGCCCACTGGAGCATCCACGAACCCAACACTGCTGAGACCTGAGCATCCGGTCACAGTCAGGTCGGCAGTCACTCCGGTCGCCCGTGTGGAGATGCCCGTCTGGCTGGCCGCGGCCGCGACCGCCTCGATGGCAATCGTCGGGTCGGAAGCCAGGTGGCCCCCAAAGCCGTCGGCTGCGGAAATCGTGAGCGTGGCGACGCTCGAGCCGACGGCGTTCAGCGGCGGCGTGTAGGTGATGTTGCTGGCGGTGGTGAGATACGTGTTGATGTCGGCCGCGGCGCCGTGGAGCGTGACCAGGGTCGCGCTCGCGCGCGTCGCGGTGACGCCGCTTCCGATGCCCGA
The DNA here is from genome assembly GCA_963812185.1 of uncultured Acidobacteriota bacterium. Taxonomy (GTDB): domain Bacteria; phylum Acidobacteriota; class Vicinamibacteria; order Vicinamibacterales; family JAHECP01; genus JAHECP01. The sequence continues at coordinate 490,215 of CAWEUE010000003.1, read as the reverse complement.
ACCGTCGGCGACCGTGGCCCCGAAAGTGCCCGCATCGACCGCAAGGCTCACCGTGAGAGCGTCTCCGTTCCCGTCGGCGAACGTGGTGCCCGCAAGGTTGACATTGCCCTCGGTGTTCTGGAGGAACGACAAGCCAGCCGGCTCACTGGATACCGTTGGGGGAGAGTTGGCAACGGCGCTGGAGACAATGAGATTGTCGAATATGGGCGTGGAGTCCGCCGTGAAGTCCAGGTCGATCTCGTCCACGTTCCGGTAGGTCCCGTCGAAGGCAAACGTGCCGTAAGGTCTGGCGGAACCACCACTGCTATCGCCCCCATAGGTGTACGTGATTCCATTGGAGCTGCTCGATGTGTTCAGATCGAACGTCGCCGACCCTACGGAGACGCCATCCGAATAGATCGTGATCGTGCCGCTGGTACTGAACCCCGCCAGATTGTTTCCCACCTGCAGCGAATCCAGCTTGAAATTGCTTCCGTCAGCGGACTTCAAGAAGAAGTTCGTGACGTTGGCGCGCCCGTTGTAATTCAGAAACAGGACCTGGTCGCCAGCGTAGTCATTGCTGAGGCCGTTGGTGAACGTGCCGCCGTTGTTGACGCCGGCGAGCGTTATTTGAGCCGTGTTGGGCCCGTGGCCGAACGTCCAGTTGTCCCAGGCTGATGGAGGAGCCGTAGATGGTGTATTCGAGATGATCTGAGCAACGAAAGAATCGAAGTTCTCGCTGGACACCTGAGCAAGGCCGGCGGCGGGCAGGAGCAGGAGCAACAGCAGGGCCACGAGCGCCTGCGCGGCGGTCGTGGCAACAAGGCTCTTCTTGCGCGAAGCATCCGCTGGCGTGCTGACGGCGCGGTTGGATTGTGCTTCTGGTCCTGGACCTGTCATCTGCTGGCTTCTCCCGCGTGGCGACACAGCCAAATCGGGCCTGTCCAGTCGAGAGTCCGGCCGAGAGCGAGGCACGGCAATACTAACATCTGGAGCTTTCGCCCGCCCAGGCCGGCCAGATCCGGTCGCCTCGACCGTCCCGAAGCCGGCCTCGATTTCCCTCGCCCAAGGGCATCCGTGAAGCAGCCGGTTTCGCGGGCTGGTCCTGATTGGCCGGGCCGGCGGCTTGCGGTATTCTCTGTGCGTGCGACTGCCTCTGGCCCTGCCGCCGCGCGACCTGCGCCCGTTCGACGCCGTGGGATTCGGCCTCAACAGCCTCGACCTGATGACCGTCGTGGCGGAGCACCCGCGCCCCAACTCCAAGCAGCGGATCCAGCGCTTCTCGCGGCAGCCCGGCGGCCAGGCGGCCAACGCCATGGCGGCCTGCGCCCGGCTCGGCTGGCGCGCCCGCTACGTCGGCAAGTTCGGCGCGGACGACCACGGGGCGCTCTGCCGGCAGAGCCTGATTGGCGAAGGGGTCGACGTCTCCGCGTCGGCGGTGGTGGACGGCGCCACCAACCAGTTCGCCGTGATCCTCGTGGACGCGCGGTCGGGCGACCGCACGATCATGTGGGACCGGCACCCCGGCCTGGCCATGAGCGGGGCCGACGTGCCGATCGACGCCGTGACCTCGGGGCGGGTGCTGCTCGTGGACTGCCACGAGACCGTGGCGTCCACCGTCGCGGCGCGCGCCGCGCGGGCCGCCGGCGTGCCCACCATCATCGACGTCGAGCGCGTCCGCCCGGGCATCGCCGACCTGCTCGGGGCCATCGACGTGATCGTGACCTCCGAGGAGTTCCCCTCGGCGCTCACCGGCCGTCCGCTCGGCGAGGCCCTCCCGGCGATGGCCGCCGAGTTCCAGGCGGCCGTCGTCTGCGCCACGCTCGGCGCCGAGGGCAGCCTGGCCTGGTGCGGCGGCCGGGAGATCCGTACGCCGGCCTTCCGCGTCCCGGTCATCGACACCACCGGCGCCGGCGACGTGTTCCGCGGCGGCTTCATCGCCGGGTGGCTGGCGTACCAGGACGGCGCCGACCTCGAGGAGGTGCTCGCGTACGCCAACGCGGCGGCGGCGCTGAAGTGCCGTGCGCTGGGCGCGCGCGACGGCATCCCCACGGCCGGCGAGGTGGAGGCGCTCCTGGCGCAGGGCTGAAGCCCTGCGCTACGTCGTACGTGAGCCCTGCGCTACGTCGTACGTGAGCCCTGCGCTACGTCGTACGTGAGCCCTGCGCTACGTCGTACGTGAGTCCTGCGCTACGTCGTACGTGAGCCCTGCGCTACGTTGCACGTGAGCGCCCCCACCACCGTGCTAGACTCGATTCCAGGTGACCCGCACACACGTGACCGGACCCGATCGCGCGCGGATGCTGCTCGCGCTGGCCCTCGCGGGGGTCCTGGGCGCCGTCGTGCTGGCGCAGGAGCCGTCGCTCGCGCCGCGCAAGCAGGACGCCGACCGCTTCGAGCAGAAGGTCGAGCGCATCCGCCGCTTCGCGGTGACGCCGCCCGAAGCGCGCGCGGCGCAGCGGACGGTCATGACGCAGGCGGAGGTGAACGCGTACCTCTGGTGGCGCCAGGAGGACGTCGTGCCGCGCGGCATCACGGAGCCGTCACTGCAGTTGCTGGGCGACGGCCGCCTGTCGGGCCGCGCCGTCGTCGATCTGACCGCGATCCGCGATCAGAAGGCGCGCAGCTGGCTCGACCCGCTGGCCTACGTCGGCGGAAAGGTCGAGGTCACGGCGGCGGGCCGGCTCCAGACCGACCGGGGCCTGGCCACGCTCGACCTGACGTCGGCCACCGTGGCCGGCGTGTCGGTGCCCAAGTCGATCCTCCAGGAGCTGGTGACCTACTACACGCGCACGGCCGCCACGCCGCAGGGCATCAGTCTCGACGACCCGTTCCCCCTGCCGGCCGCCATCCGTCAGATCCAGGTGGGGAAGGGCGAGGCGACGGTGATCCAGTGAGAATTGCCGATTGGCGATTGCCGATTGCCAATTGAAGACCAGGGTGATCGGCTGACGATCACCGAGCTTTTCAATCTACAATCGGCAATCGGCAACCGGCAATGAGCACTCCGTCAGAGATCCTCGCTCGTCCCCTGCGCTACCTGAAGGGCGTGGGGCCGCGCCGCGCGGCGGACCTGGAGCGCGCGGGGCTGGCCACCGTCGAGGACCTCCTCTACCGCTTCCCGATCCGCTACGAGGACCGCGGGCACTTCCAGGCGGTGGCGGCGCTCAAGCCCGGCGAGGCGGCGTCGATCGCCGTCGAGGTGGTGACGTGCGGTCTGCGCGGCACGCGGCGGCCGGGCTTCAAGATCTTCGAGGCGCTGGTCCGCGACGACACGGGCCACGCGCGCGTCATCTGGCTGAACCAGCCCTTCCTGCGCGACGTGATCGTGAAAGGGCAGCGCCTGGTGCTCTTCGGCTCGCTGGAGCGGCGCGCCGGCAGCCTTCAGATCACGAACCCGCAGTACGAGATCGTCCGGCGCGAGGACGAGGCGGCCGACGCCGAGCCGGCCGACGACGACACGGTCCACACCGGCCGGATCGTGCCGGTCTACGAGAAGGCGGGCACGCTGACGCCGAAGATGCAGCGCGTGCTCGTGCATCGCGCGCTGGCCGAGCTGGACGCCGCCGTGGCCGAGGGCGGCGCGGTCGACGAGCCGCTGCCGCCCGAGGTCCGGCACCGGCGGGCGCTGCCGGACCGGCTCGCGGCCCTGCGCGCCGTCCACTTTCCCGAGGCCGGCGCCGACGTCGCGGCGCTCAACCGCTTCCGCGACCCGGGCCAGGTGCGGCTCGTCTTCGAGGAGTTCTTCCTCTTCCAGGTGGGCCTCGTGATCCGCCGGCGCGAGATGGACGCCGAGCGGAAGGTGCGCCAGGTGGCGATCGACGACCGCGTGCGCCAGTCGGCGCTCAAGGTGCTGCCGTTTCGGCTCACCGCCGACCAGAAGCAGGCGCTCGGCGAGATCGTGCGCGACATGCAGCGGCCGCAGCCCATGAACCGGCTGCTGCAGGGCGACGTCGGCTCGGGCAAGACCATCGTGGCGCTGCTCGCCGCGCTCGTGGCCATGGAGAACGGGCTGCAGGTCGCCTTCATGGCGCCGACCGAGATCCTGGCGGATCAGCACTACATCTCCATCCGCCGGCTGCTCGAGCCGTCGCGCTTCCGCGTGGCGCTGCTCACGGGCGCGACGCCGGCGAAGAAGCGGCGCGAGCTGTACGCGGAGCTGGCCGGCGGGTCGATCCACCTGGTGGTCGGCACCCACGCGCTCGTGCAGGACCCGTTGAGCTTCCGCGACCTCGGCCTGATCGTCATCGACGAGCAGCACCGGTTCGGCGTGCTCCAGCGCGCCGGCCTCCGGGCCAAGGGCCTGCACCCGGACGTCCTCGTGATGACGGCCACGCCCATCCCGCGCACGCTGGCGCTCACCACCTACGGCGACCTCGACGTTTCCACGCTGCGCGAGTCGCCGCCGGGGCGCCGGCCAATCAAGACGGTGGTCAAGGCCGAGTCGCGGCGCGACGATCTCTACGGCTTCGTGCGCGGCGAGCTCGACAAGGGACGGCAGGCCTACGTCATCTATCCGCTCGTCGAGGAGTCCTCCAAGATCGACCTGAAGGCCGCCACGGAGATGGCGGACCACCTGGCCCAGGAGGTCTTCCCCGAGTACCGCGTGATGCTGCTCCACGGCCGCATGAAGCAGGACGCCAAGGAGCGCGTGATGGGCGCGTTCGCGCGCGGCGAGTGCCAGATCCTCGTCTCGACGACGGTGGTCGAGGTCGGCGTGGACGTGGCCAACGCGTCGGTGATGATCGTCGAGCACGCCGAGCGCTTCGGCCTCTCGCAGCTCCACCAGCTGCGCGGGCGCGTCGGCCGCGGACCGCACCAGTCCTACTGCCTGCTCCTGTACCAGATGCCGGTCTCCGACGTCGGGCGGGCGCGCCTGACGGCGCTGGCCGAGACGACCGACGGCTTCGTCATCGCCGAGCGCGACCTCGAGCTGCGGGGGCCGGGCGACTTCTTCGGCACGCGACAATCGGGCGTGCCGACGCTGCGCGTGGGCGACCTGCTGCGCGATCACGCGATCATGGAGGACGCGAGGCGCGAGGCGGTCGCGTGCCTCGACAGCCCCGAGAACGCCGGCGCCCTCGGCGCGTGGGTCCGCCGCGCCTGGGAGCGCCGCTTCGGGTTGATCGGGGTGGGGTAGGCGATGCGGGTGATTGCCGGGACGCTCAAGGGGCGGCGGCTGGAAGCGCCGGCGTGGGACGGGCTGCGGCCGACCTCGGACCGGCTGCGCGAGACGCTCTTCAACATCGTCGCCGCGCGCGTGCCGGACGCGCGGGTCCTCGACGGCTACGCGGGCACCGGCGCCGTCGGCATCGAGGCGATGAGCCGCGGCGCGGCGTCGGCCGTCTTCGTGGAGCGCGACCGGCGGGCGGCGGCGCTCATCGCCCGGAACCTGGCGCACTGCGGCCTCGCGGAGGGCTGTGCTATCATCCGCGCCGGTTTCACGGACACCGCGCTCGTCGAGGACGCCTTCGAGCTGGTCGTGCTCGACCCGCCCTACGACGTCGCGGATCTCGCGGCGCCGCTCGCCGCGGCGGCCCGCCTGGCGACGGCGGGCGGGCTCGTGGTGGTCGAGCACGCCTGGCGCCGCGAGCCGCCGCCCGCGCCCGCCGGGCTCGCGTGCACGCGCACGGTGCGCGCCGGCGACAGCGCGCTGTCGTTCTACGAACGGAGGTCCGAGGGTGCCTGAGCGACTCGCCGTCTATCCGGGGTCCTTCGACCCGCTGACCAACGGCCACGTGGACATCATCCTGCGCGGCTCGAAGCTCTTCGATCGCATCATCGTGGCGATGCTGGTCAACGCCGAGAAGTCGCCGTTCTTCTCGGTGGAGGAGCGCGTGGCGACCGCGCGCGAGGTGTTCCGCGGGCACCGCAACGTCGAGGTGGACACCTTCGACGGCCTGCTGGTCGAGTACGCCCGGAGCAAGGGCGCCAGCGTGATCGTCCGGGGCCTCCGGGCGATCTCGGACTTCGAGTACGAGCTGCAGATGGCGCTCATGAACCGGCGGCTCTACCCGGACGTCGAAACGGTGTTCATGATGCCGGGGGAGGCCTACACCTACCTGAGCTCGCGCCTGGTGAAGGAGGTGTTCGCGCTGGGGGGCGACATCACGGGCCTGGTGCCCGAAATCGTGGAGGCCAGCCTGCGCCGGAAGCAGCGCGCGCAGGGAGGGTCCACCTAGCCGCGGAATCCATGTAGAATCGGGGAGGCTGGTGTGCTGCGTTGAGATCCCACACGCCGACCGGCCTCGACGCACGCCGCCTTCCCGCCCTGGGGAGGCTGGGCCGATCCGCCTTGCCGGGTCACGCCTGCCGACAAGGAGCAGCCCTATGAGCGTGAGTCAGCTAGCCCGATCGATCGTCGAGTCGCCGACGCTGCGGCTCAACGAAGAGGCGCGGTTGCTGCGCGAGCGCGGCGAACCCGTGATCCACCTGGGGATCGGCGAGCCCAAGAACAAGGCGCCGCTGAACGCCATCCTCAGCACCGCGTCGAAGCTGGTCACCGGCGACATCAAGTACTCGCCGACCGACGGCCTGCCGTCCCTCAAGAAAGCCATCATCCGGTATACCGAAGAGCACTACGACCGGATCGTCGCGCCCGAGAACCTCATCATCTCGTCGGGCGCGAAGCAGTCGATCTTCAACGTCCTCTATTCCATCCTCAATCCGCAGGACGAGGTCATCATCCTGGCGCCCTACTGGGTGAGCTACCCGGAGATGGTCCGGATGGTCTACGGCGTGCCGGTCATCGTGCGGCCGGAGGACGGCACGTTCCAGCCGCGGCTGGAGGACATCGAGCGGGCGGTGGGGCCCTACACGCGCGCCATCATCGTCAACAGCCCCAACAACCCGTCGGGCGCGGTCTTCCCCGAGTCGTTCATCGCCGCGCTGGTCGAGTTCTGCGAGAAGAAGGACATCTTCCTGATCGCGGACGACATCTACCACACGCTCGTCTTCGACGGGAAGAAGGCGGCGCCGGCGTACCGCTTCTCGAAGCGCGACCTCGAGACGACGAAGATCATCGCCATCAACGGGATCGCGAAGCTGTACGGCATGACGGGCTACCGGATTGGCTGGGCGATCGCCCCGCGCGAGATCACGCAGATCATGACGAACATCCAGGCGCAGACGACTTCGTGCGCGTCGCTGCTGCTGCAGGCCGGCGCCGAGGGCGCGCTCAACGGGCTGCAGAGCGTCGTCGAGGCGCTGCGGCTGCAGATCCAGAACAACCGCGACGTGATGATGCAGGAGCTCCAGACCTTCAGCGGCGTGCGGATCCAGAAGCCGGAGGGCACCTTCTACTGCCTGCCGGACTTCCGGGCCTACAGCAACAACTCGGTCGAGCTGAGCCAGTTCCTCCTCAAGAAGGCCATGGTGGTCACCGTGCCGGGCAGGGAGTTCGGCATGGAAGGCCACCTGCGCCTCAGCTACTCGGGCACCGTGAAGGACGTGACCGAGGGCGTGGCCCGCATGCGGTGGGCGCTCGATCCGACCTCGGCCAACGAGATCTACATCGGGGACAAGAAGCTGGTGAGGGACTGGCTATGAACAACCTCCTGGACATCAAGACGCCGGCGCAGGCGCAGGCGGGCGCCCTGCGGAGCGACTATGGCCTGGCCAACCACGGTCTGACGAATCTCGGGCAGGTGTACTGGAACCTGCCGACCGAGGCGCTCTACGAGGAAGTGATCTTCCGCAACGAGGCGCGCATCACGCGGCAGGGCCCGCTCGTGGCGAGCACGGGCCGGCACACCGCGCGGTCGGCGAACGACAAGTTCGTCGTGCGCGAGCCGTCGAGCGAGGACCGGATCTGGTGGGGCCAGTACAACCGCCCCATGTCGACCGACAAGTTCAACGACCTGGTGCACCGCCTGCAGGGCTTCCTCCAGGGCCGTGACCTGTTCGTGCAGGACTGCTGGGCCGGCGCCGACCCGGACTACCGCGTTCCGATCCGCGTCATCACCGAGCTGGCGTGGCACAGCCACTTCGCCCGGAACATGTTCCTCCTGCCGCAGACCAACGACGAGTACCGGCGGCACGTGCCCGAGTTCACGCTCATCTGCGCCCCCTCGTTCAAGGGTGTCCCGCAGATCGACAACACGGCGTCGGACACCGTCATCGCCCTCAACTTCGACCAGGGCCTCGGGATCATCGGCACGAGCGCCTACGCGGGCGAGATCAAGAAGACGGTCTTCACCCTTCTCAACTACCTGCTGCCCAACCAGGGCGTGCTCTCGATGCACTGCTCGGCCAACGTGGGCAAGGCCGGCGACGTCGCGCTGTTCTTCGGGCTGTCGGGCACGGGCAAGACCACGCTGTCGGCCGACCCCAACCGCGGCCTCATCGGCGACGACGAGCACGGCTGGAGCGACAACGGCGTGTTCAACTTCGAGGGCGGATGCTACGCCAAGGTGATCCAGCTGTCGGCGACGGCCGAGCCGGAGATCCACGCCACGACGCACATGTTCGGCACGCTGCTCGAGAACGTGGTCTTCGACCCCGTCACGCGGGTGATCGACCTCGACTCCGACCGCTTCACCGAGAACACGCGCGCGTCGTACCCGCTCGAGTTCATCGGCAACGCCGTGCCCGAGAAGCGGGCCGGCCACCCGAAGAACGTCGTGTTCCTGACCTGCGACGCGTCGGGCGTGATGCCGCCCATCGCCCGGCTGGCGCCCGACCAGGCGCTCTACCAGTTCATCTCCGGCTACACCTCCAAGGTGGGCGGCACCGAGGTCGGCCTCGGCCGCGAGCCCGAGATGACCTTCAGCGCCTGCTTCGGCGGGCCGTTCATGGTCCACCACCCGTACTTCTACGCCGACCTGCTCAAGCGCAAGGTCCTCCGCCACGGCGCGACGTGCTGGCTGGTCAACACCGGGTGGATCGGCGGGCCGTACGGCATCGGCAAGCGCATCAGCATCCGCCACACGCGCGCGCTGCTCAACGCCGCGCTCAACGGCGAGCTGGACGGCGTGCCGTACCGCACCGACCCCATCTTCGGCTTCGAGGTGCCCACGGTCTGCGGGGACGTGCCCGCGTCGGTGCTCAACCCGTCGGAGTCCTGGGCCGATCGGAAGATGTACGACCAGAAGTACCGCCAGCTGGCCGGCCGGTTCATCGAGAACTTCCGCAAGTTCGCGCCCGGCTGCCCGCCCGAGGTCCTCGCGGCCGGACCGAAGCTGTAGGCCCGATGCGCCGCATCGCCCGCTGAAACGGGCCCACCGGTGACGTAGGGGCGATGCGCCGCATCGCCCCTACGCGTTTTCACCCGTTCTCGCGTACAATCTCTCCCGTATCCACCCAGTCAGCCCTCGGGTGCGCGGGCCGCGCTCGCGCCGTCCCTGAAGGAGGGGCCGTGCACGATTCACACCCGGTCGGGCAAGCGCCGCGCCTGGCGGCGCGCATGTCGTCGGTGGCCACGTCGCCAACGATGAAGGTCGCGGCCGAGGCCCAGCGCCTGCAGCGCGAGGGGTTCGACGTCGTGGACCTCGGGGCGGGCGAGCCCGACTTCCCGACGCCGTCGCACGTGAAGCTCGCCGCGATCGACGCCATCGAGCGCAACTTCACCCGCTACACGGCGAACTCGGGCGTCCTCGAGCTGAAGCAGGCCGTGTGCGCGCGGATGGCCGCCGACTACGGCGTCGGGTACACGCCGGCCCAGGTGATCATCACGGCGGGCGGCAAGCAGGCGCTCTACAACGCCGCGCTCGCGCTCTACGGCCCGGGCGACGAGGTCGTCACGCACGCCCCGGGCTGGCCCACGATCGTCGAGCAGATCAAGCTCGCCGGCGCGACGCCGGTCATCGCGCGCACCCACGCCGAGGACGGCTTCCATCTGCACGCCGAGAGCGTGATCGCGCTCATGGGGCCGCGCACGAGCGCCGTCGTCGTCAACTCGCCCTGCAACCCGACCGGCGCGCTGGTCGCCGAGGAGGAATTGGCCCGTATCGCGGACGAAGCCGCGGCGCGCGACCTCTGGATCGTCGTGGACCTCTGCTACGAGCGGCTGATCTACGAGCGGACGCCGCACAACCTGCCGCGCGTGCTCGACGCGCGGCTGCGGGACCGCACCGTGCTGTGCGGTTCGGCCTCGAAGGCGTACGCCATGACGGGCTGGCGCTGCGGCTGGATGATCGCGCCGCCGGACGTCGTCGAGGCCGCGGGCGCCGTGCAGAGCCACTCGACGTCCAACGTCTCGTCGATCACGCAGAAGGCGGCCATCGCCGCTCTGAACGGATCGAGCGAGCCCGTCGACCGCATGCTGCGCGAGTACCGCGAGCGCCGCGACCGGCTCTGGGACTGGCTGTCGGCTGAGCCGCGCCTCCGGTGCCTGAAGCCGGCCGGCGCCTTCTACCTGTTCGTGGACGTCTCGGACTGCCTGTCGCCCGACGGTATCCGGACGACGGCCGAGTTCGCCCAGCGGCTGCTCGACGAGCAGCAGGTGGCCCTCACCGCCGGCGAGGCCTTCGACGCGCCCGGGTTCGTCCGCATCTCCTACGCCGCCGCGCCGCACCGCCTGAAGGAAGGCGTGCGGCGCCTGCTCGACTTCGTGAAGCGGCTGTGAGGAGGGGGCTCGCGCGGCTGGCCGTGGAGGCAGCTCGCAACAGGGATCCGGAACGCGAGCGCAGCGAGCCCCCGATCGGCCGCGACGAGGAGCGTCGCGCCCCGCGCGCGACGGCTGGTCCAGGAGTCGGGCCCTCGCCGTCGCGGCCGGGTCGCGCTCGCCGGCAACCCTCGCTCCGCTCGGTACCCTGACGCTGGCGCAGCGGGCCTCGTATGCCGACCGACAACTCCGACGGACCGGCCACCAGCGGGGCAACGCGAGGATCGACGCTCGCGAAGGAATAGCCCGCTGCGGGAGGCTCGGCTGCGCTCGGGTTGCTCTCGGCTCGGCTCACGGCCGCCACGGCGAGGACCCGACTCCTGGCCGCCCAGGCGCCAGGCCTCGTGTTCTTCATGGTAGATTTCGTGGTGTGAGCGCCACAGCATTGCCGCCCCGTTTCGCATCCGCCGTCGAGGCCATCGTCGGCGCTGACTACGTCAGGCGCGACGCGGAGTCGCTCGAGCGCTACGGCACCGACGCGCTGAAGCGCGGCCATCCCGCCGATCTCGTCGTCCTGCCCGCTGACACGCAGCAGATCGCCGCCGTCGTCCGGCTGTGCAACGAGCACCGCGTGCCCCTCACGCCGCGCGGCGGCGGCACGGGCTACACGGGCGGCTCGGTGCCCACGCACGGCGGCGTGGTGCTCGGCCTCGACCGGCTGAACCGCGTCCTGCGCGTCGACGAGGAGAGCCTGTTCGCCGTCACGCAGCCCAACGTCATCACGGGCGACCTGCAGGACGCCGTCGAGCGCGTGGGGCTGTTCTACCCGCCGGATCCCGCCAGCCTCAAGGAGTGCGCGATTGGCGGCAACGTCGCGGAGAACTCGGGCGGCCCGCGCGCGTTCAAGTACGGCGTCACGACGCACTGGATCCTCGGCCTCGAGGCCGTGCTGCCGACGGGCGAGATCATCCGCACGGGCGGCAAGACGGTGAAGAACGTCGTCGGCTACGACCTGACGCACCTCATCGTCGGCTCGGAGGGCACGCTCGCCATCGTCACCGAGATCACCGTGCGGCTGATTCCCAAGCCGCCGGTCCAGGCCACGCTGCGGGCGACGTTCCCGAGCGTCGAGGCCGCCGTAGCGGGGGTGACGGGCCTCATCGCCCGGCGCGTCATTCCGGCGGCGCTCGAGCTGGTGGACGGCACCTGCCTCGACGCCGTCGCGAAGTACCTGAACGTGACGTCGCTCGCGCCGCCCGGCACGGCGGCCATCCTGCTCATCGAGGTGGACGGCCTGTCGGAGCTCGTCACGGGCGAGGCGGCGCGGGTGGAGGAGGCGTGCCGCGCCGCGGGCGCGACCGAGATCCTGCGCGCCACCAGCGACGCCGAGCGGCAGGAGCTGTGGCGGGTCCGCCGCGAGCTGTCCACGTCGCTCAAGGTCATCACGCCCCTCAAGTACAACCACGACATCGTCGTGCCGAAGGGACGCATCCCGGAGCTCTTCCGGCTCGTCGAGCGGCTCAAGCGGGAGTACCGCCTGCGCATCCCGTGCTTCGGCCACGTCGGCGACGGCAACATCCACGTGAACATCATGGTCGGGCCGGAGGACCTCGACGAGCAGGCGCGCGCGCACGCCGCCGAGCGCATCCTCTTCGAGGGCACGCTGGCGCTGGAAGGCTCGATCAGCGGGGAGCACGGCATCGGCTTCGCCAAGGCGAAGTACCTGGGCCTCGAGCTGACGCCCGACGCCATCGAGCTGATGAAGCGGGTGAAGCGGGCGTTCGACCCGAACGGGATCCTGAATCCGGGCAAAATCTTTCCCAATGGGGACCCTGGGGCGTTGCCCATTGCCGAGTGAGGATGGTCCGCCTCCGCGCGCGGGCATCGAGCAGCGCTTCGGCGGGACAAGCCGATGAAGGAGCAACGAATCACGCTGCGGGCGAGCGTGGCCGTCGTGACGCTCGCCCTCGTCCTGGCCGCGGGGCGGCTGGCCGCGCAGGCGCCGGCGGCCGAGCGCGTCGTCCTCGACACCAGCCTGGGGCAGATCGAGAATCGAGGTCGATGCGGCGCACGCGCCGCACGACGCGGCGCTGTTCCTCGCCTACGTCGATCACGGCCTGCTGGACGATGCGATGTTCCAGCACGTGGTGCGGCTTCCGGCGGGCTACCAGCGCAGCGCGCCGCTCACGTTCGTCTCGGCCGAGATCGACGCCTCGCACCGCCCCGAGGCTACGCGGACGACGGTTCCAGAGCGCGCACACGAGCCGCGCCGGCCTTCAGACGCGGGCAGTGTCGCCCTCATGTCGTCCATGCGCGATCCGAAGGTCTTCGACCTGGCGATCTGCGTGGACGCCGGCAAGGGCGACCTCACCTTCTCGCCCTTCGGCACAGTCGTCCGCGGCCTCGACATCGTCCGCCGCATCGCCGAACGTCCGGCCCACGGCCAGCAGCTCGACGAGAGCGTCAGAATCCTGAGGGCACGGCGCGTGCACGAGGAGGCGCCGTAGCCGAATGTCGAATGCGGAATGCTGAAGTAAAGACATCGGATCACGCTGCGGGCCGGCTGAAGCCGGCCCCCACGTACGGAATGCCGAAGTAAGTACGGAATGCCGAAGTAGGGGCCGGCTTCAGCCGGCCCGACGGCGAAGCCGGCGTGATCTGAAGCTCTTCACTTCAGCATTCAACATTCAGCATTCAGCATTGACTGGGAATCATGATTCAGGATCTCTCCCTCTCCCTCCGCCTCCTGCGCCGCTCGCCCGGCTTCGCGGCGGCGGCGATTCTCACGCTCGCGCTCGGCATCGGCGCGACGACGGCCATCTTCAGCGTCGTCTACGCGGTGCTGCTGAAGCCGCTGCCGTTCCGCGATCCGGACCGGTTGGTGCGCATCTGGGAATCGAAGCCGGACGAAGGGCTCACGCGGGTCGGTGTCTCACCCGTGAACCTGCTCGCCTGGCGGAGTCGCGCCAAGACCCTCGTGGGCATCGAAGAGTGGGGCACGTCAGGCCGGGGTTCCTTCTACACGATCGGAGAGACCACGGTGCTGCTCCGGGCGGCCGGCGTTCGCTCCGAGCTGTTTCGATTGCTGGGCGTCTCTCCAGAGGCGGGTTTACTTGACAACGGCTGGATCGTCAGCGACGAGTTCGCACAGCGGCAGTTCGGAGGTGCCAGCCAGGCCCTCGGCCGGATGATGCTGGTCGAGGCCGGCGGGTACGGCCAGGAGCCGCGGCCCATCGGTGCGGTGATGCCGCCGGGATTTCGTTTCCCCGCATCAGTGGACGTGTGGAGCGTCTATGGCAAGGGACCGGCCGCATCGAACTCGACCTACACGGGGCGCCTGGTGCAGGCCGTGGCCAGGTTGCAGCCGGGCGTGACGATCCAGCAGGCAAGAACGGAGTTGCAGGCTATCGAGGACGGGCTGTCGCTGCCGGAGCCGAAGGCGAACGCAGGCTGGCGCGTGGAGGTCGTTCCGTTGCGCCAAGCCATCGTCGGGAACGTAAGACCGGCGCTGCTCGCCTTGTACGGCGCCGCCGCTCTGGTGCTGCTCATCGCGTGCGTGAACGTCGTCAACCTGCTGCTCGCCCGCGCAACGTCGCGGCGGCGCGAGTTCGCCGTGCGCCGGGCCCTCGGCGCCACACGAGGGCGGCTGCTGCGACAGGCGCTGGTCGAATCAGTCACGCTGACGACGATGGGTGGCGCGGCGGGAGTGGCGCTGGCAGCGGCCACCTTGCCAGTGCTGGTGTCGCTCGCGCCCGCGGGTCTGCCCAGAGTGGAGGAGATCCGCCTCGACCCCCTGGCAATCGCCGTGACGGCGGTGCTCGTCCTGGCCGTCGGCGTCCTTCTGGGCCTCTCCACGGGGCGTCCAGACACGGGACCCACGTGGCTGCGCGCGCAAGCGACCTCGTTGGGCGGCCGGCGGGCCGGCCGGCGCGTGCTGGTGGCCGCCGAGGTCGCGTTGTCGCTCGTCCTGCTCACCGGAGCGACATTGCTCGCGCGCAGCTTCGTCGCGCTCATGGACGTGAATCCGGGCTTCGACGCGTCGCACGTGCTGGCCGTGCGGGTGCGTCATCCGGTGCTCAAGGCGGGTGAGACCTGGAAGCACTACCCGTACCCGCGCTTCGCCAGGGTGACGCGCGAGCTGCTGGAGCGCGTGCGCGAGATGCCCGGTGTCGAGGGCGCCGGGGGCGTCACCTACGCGCCGCCGACTCCTGATGCCCTGCACGGCACCGTTCAGGCCGCGCCCGGGCCCATCACGGCATCCGTGGCGGAGATCAACGGCGGACGCGCTCTCGTCTCCACACCACGCTGGCCGGCGGTGGTCCGACAGGTGACCACCCAGTTCTTCGAGACGCTACGCGTGCCCCTGCTCGCCGGCCGGACGTTCTCCGACGCCGACGCCCCGCCGCCGCCAAGCCTCGACGACTACGACACGCCGCGCCCGCCGGGCGTCGTGGTCGTCAGCCGGAACTTCGCGGACACGTACTTTCCTGGGGAGAACCCGATTGGCCGCTATCTGGTCGTCGAGAACGGCGACGCTGGCCGGCCGTCGGCCCGTATCGTGGGCATCGTCGGCGACGTGCACTTCGAGGCGCTGGCGGTGCCGGCGGGTCCTACGGTGTACACCCCGTATTCGCAGGAACCGATGGACGGCCTGGTCCTGCTCGCGCGCACGAGCGGCCCGCCGGCCGCGCTGGCCGCGTCCGTACGCGAGGTGATCCGCTCGTTCGGCACCAGTCTCGCCGCCGAGGATGCCAGGACGCTCGAGGACGTCGTCAACTCGTCGGTTGCCGGGCCCCGCTTCGACGCGCTGCTCGTGGGGCTCTTTGCCGGCCTGGGACTGGTGCTCGCCGCGGTCGGCCTCTACGGCGTGCTCGCGTTCCTTGTGGGGGAGCGGACCGTCGAGATCGGCGTGAGGATGGCGCTCGGAGCCGAGCCGCGGCAAGTCGTACGGCTGGTCGTTGGCCAGGGCCTCTGGATGATGGCCGGAGGCGCGCTCGCCGGCCTTGCCGGCGCGCTCGTCGTCGGGCGCTGGTTGCGAAGCTTGCTGTTCGGCGTCTCGCCGCTCGATCCCTTCACGCTCGTGGCCGCCTGCGCCGCGCTCGCCGTCGCCGGCGCCGCGGCGTGCTACCTGCCGGCGCGCCGCGCGGCGCGGGTCGATCCGATGGTGGCGCTGAGGGCAGAGTAGAGGGCCGGCTTCTGCCGGCCCGGCGGCGTGACAGCGTGCGGGAGGTTTTCAATCGGCAATCGGCAATCGGCAATGAGTAGCGTCAAGGCCTGAACGGCCACGCCGTGATCTGTCCGTCGAACTGCTCCGCCCAACGGCCGGGGATGGCCGTCTGGCACTTCGGGCAGCAGCCGTCGGGCGTGAGGCGGTAGGCGCGGATGCGGTAGCCGTCCCGCTCGATGAGCGTGGCGCCGCAGCCGTGGCAGCGGGTGTCTTCGAGGTCGCCGACCGCGCCGGGCGCGTTGCCGGCGTAGACGTAGCGCAGGCCGTTCCGCCGTCCGACCTCCGCCGCGCGCAGGAGCATGGAGGGCGTCGTGTTCGGCGGGTCGGTCATCTTGTAGTCGGCGTGGAACGCCGTGACGTGCCACGGGATGTCCGGCGAGACGCCCGCCACGAACGACGTCAGCCGCTCGAGCTCGTCCTCCGAGTCGTTGAACCCCGCAATCAGCAGCGTGACGATCTCCACCCACACGCCCATGGCGTGCAGGCGGCGGATGGTGTCGAGGATCGGCTCGAGGCGGCCGCCGAGCGACCGGTAGCGCCGGTCGTCGAAGCTCTTGAGGTCGACCTTGAAGAGATCGATCCACGGCCGCAGGTACTCGAGCACCCGCGGCGTGCCGTTGCCGTTCGACACGTAGCCGGTCATCAGCCCCGCGGCCCGGGCCTCCTTGAAGATCGCCACGGCCCACTCGCTCGTGATGAGCGGCTCGTTGTAGGTCGAGACGACGACGGCGGCGCGCTGGCGCGACGGCGTCGCGGACGAGCGCCTCGGGGTCGGCGGCGAGGGTGGGGGAGACGGCGCGCGGGTCGCGGATCGCCTGCGAGGTGACCCAGTTCTGGCAGTAGGCGCAGTGCAGGTCGCAGCCCAGCATGCCGAAGCTGTAGGCCAGCCCGCCCGGCCGCGCGTGGAAGAACGGCTTCTTCTCGATGGGATCGCACTGGACGCCGGCGGCGTAGCCCCACGGCGCCATGAGCCGCCCGCCCCGGTTGAACCGGACGCGGCACACACCGGCCGCGCCGTCCGGGAATGGGGCACTCGTGGCCGCAGGCGTAGCAGCGAATCCGCTTCTCGTCGATGCGTTCGGTGAGCTCGGGAGCGGCCTCGCGCGTCTGCCGCTCGAGCAGTCCCGCGAGAGAGGGCATGGCTCCATTGTAGCCCCGGGACATTGAAAAATCCGGCCGGGCGGGGCACACTGCCCCGGACGATCGCGCCGCCCGCGGCTTCAAGAGCCCATGACCGAGCCCCCCGCACCCGCGCCCGCCGCAGAAGGCGCCGGCGTCATCGGCCGCCTGGCGCTGGCCATGACGGCGTGGACCGAGCGCTGGCTGCCCGACGCCTTCATCTTCGCGCTGGTCGCGACGGTGATCGTCTTCGCCGCGGCCGCGACGGCCACCTCGTCGTCCCTCTCGCAGATCGTGGACGCCTGGGGGCAGGGGTTCTGGGAGCTGATCCCCTTCACCCTCCAGATGGCCCTCGTGATTATCACGGGGCACGTCCTGGCCACGTCGCCGCCGATGGGGCGGCTCATCCGGCGGGTCGCCGGGTGGCCGCGCTCGCCGCGCGCGGCGGTGGCGCTGGTCACCGTGTTCGCCCTGGCCACGTCGTGGCTCAACTGGGGCTTCAGCCTGGTGTTCAGCGCCGTGCTCGCGCTCGAGATCGCGCGCCGCGTCGAGGGCGTGGACTACCGCGCGCTGGCCGCCGCGAGCTTCCTCGGCCTGGGCAGCATCTGGGCGCAGGGGCTGAGCGGGTCCGCGGCGCTGCAGATGGCCACCGCCGGCGCGCTGCAGCCGTCGATTCGCGCGATCGTCTCGCACGGCGGCCTGATCCCCGGCGGGATGATCTCGTTCCGCCACACGATCTTCCTCTGGCAGAGCTTTCTGTCGGTCGGCATCGAGATCGTCGTGGTCACCACGGTGATGTGGCTGGCGACGCCGCCGGCGAGCCGGGCGCGCACCGCGCGCGATCTCGGCATCGACCTGCGGGCTCCTGGCGCCGAGGCGTCCGGCCCCGACCGCGCGCCGACGCCCGGCGCGTGGCTCGAGCACTCGCCAATTCTCACGTGGCTGATCGTCTGGCTCGGGGTCGCGTACCTGCTGCGCTACTTCATGCACGCCGCCGACCCGCTGAGCGCGATCAACCTGAACATCCTCAACCTGGCGTTCCTGCTCGCGGGCTTCCTGCTGCACCGCACGCCGGCGCGGCTGATGCGCGCGGTGCGCGACGCCACGCCGGCCGTGTGGGGCGTCATCCTGCAGTTCCCCTTCTACGCCGGCATCGCGGGCATCATCACGGCGACGCACCTGAACGATCGGCTGGCGGCGATGTTCGTGGACATCTCGACGCGCGCCACCTTCGCGCCGCTCGTCGGGCTCTACTCGGCCGTGCTCGGCGTGTTCGTGCCGTCGGGCGGGTCGAAGTGGGTGATCATCGCGCCCTACGTGATGGACGCGGCGCACACGGTGAAGGTGCACCTCGGCTGGGTGGTGTCGGCCTACGACCTCGGCGAGGCGCTCGCCAATCTCATCCAGCCGTTCTGGATGCTGCCCATCCTCGGCCTCTTCCGCCTCGAGGCGCGCGACATCATGGGCTACACGATCGTCGTGTTCCTCGTGCTCGCGCCGGTCGTGCTGGTGCTGTTGACGCTGCTGGGGCTGACGCTGCCGTACCCGCTGTGACGGGAGACGGGGGTAACGAGCCACGGAAACGGTTGGGTGGCCCAGGTCTTCGACCTGGGTTCCGGCACAGGTCAGAGACCTGTGCCACCCTGCCGGTACGTAGGGGCCGGCTTCAGCCGGCCCTGCGCCCCGAGTACCCAGGTACCCGAGCACCGATCAGTACATGCCCGGCACTTCGCCAATCCCCAGGATGCTGCACGCCACGATGGGCTCCAGACCGGCGGCGCGGGCGGCCTCGATCACCGTCTGGTCGTCGGCGCCTGGGTTGAGCCAGACTTCTTTGATCCCCTTCCGCGCGATGTCGGCCATCACGCGCACGCCGTCCTGGGCGCGCAGGTACACCGTGGCCATGTCCACCGGGCCGGGGATGTCGAGGACCGACGCGTAGGCCTTGAGGCCTTCCACCTCGGCCTCGCGCGGGTGGACCGGGATCACCGTGTAGCCGCGCGCGAGGAACGCGCGCACGGCCTTGTTGCCGAACTTCTGCCGGTCGCATGACGCGCCGACGACGGCCACCGTCTTTGCCATGATGTGCCTTCCGCTTCCCGGCGCGCGCCGCCTCACTCCGCGAGCGCGAAGCGCTCGATGGCCTGCGCGACGCCGGCTTCGTCGTTGGTCCCGGTCTCCGTCCAGCCGAACGCCTTGAGCTCGGCCGACGCGTTCCCCATGACCACGCGCACGCCGGCGACCTTGAGCATGGGGAGGTCGTTCAAGTTGTCGCCGATGGCCATCACCGACTCGGGCGCGAGGCCGCGCGCGCGCGCCAGCTCGGCGAGCGCCGAGCCCTTCGAGACCCCCGCGGCGGTCACGTCGAGGATGGAGAGGTCGCGCGTCTCGTACTCGGTGAGCGCCACCTCGAACCCGCCGCCGGGCACGCCCGCGAGCGCGGCGGCGAGCGCCCGCATCGGCCCCACGCCGCCGGCCGCCATCACCTGGATGGGATCCTCGACCAGGCAGGCCTCGAGGGGCGCGACCTCGCCCAGCGCGCCGCGGTTGCGCTCGAAGTAGCCCCGGTGCCGCGGGTCGTCCCAGTCGATGCGCTCGTAGATCATCTGGTTCGGCCCCTCGCGGTCGAAGATGACGGCCATGTGGGGCCTGAACTCCACGGTGGCCTCGAGCACGCGTTTCGCGGTCGCGCGGGGCAGGGCGTGCCGCGTCACGGTCACCCCGTCCCGGCGCTTGGTGAGGGCGCCGCCGCTCACCACGATCAGGCCGACGGGCGGGAGCTGGTCGAGCACCGGCCGGGCGAAGTCGAACCGGCGGCCGGTCGCCAGCACGACCTCGACGCCCCGCCCGACGGCGCGGGCGATGGCGTCGGCGTTGGCCGCGGGGAGCGCCCACCGGGTGTCGAGGAGCGTGCCGTCGATGTCGATCGCGATCAGCCGGACGGGCATCCTCACAGTCTACCAGCCGGGGGCCGGCCGGTTGACAGCCCCCCGACCCCGCCCTATACTGCTCACAGTCAGTTGTCGGGCACATCCGAGGGGTTGCCCAACCCAAGGCGCTGACGAGAGAACGTCGTCCTCCTGAAGAGATCTCGCGACAGATCGGCGCCGGGGTTCCACTCGCCCCGCAAGCCCAGAACCCACGTAACCGAACCCGTACAACGCTCATCCGGTACCTGCATGCCTACCAATCACAAGCGCACATCCGGGCGCATGCCCGCAGACGCCGCCCCCGAGCAGACCGCCCCCACCCCCGAACAGACCGAAACCGCAAAACCGCAGGGCCGGCGCGGCGACGGGCTCAACATCGGCGAGCTGAAGGACATGAGCATCCAGAAGCTCACCCAGATCGCCAAGGATCTCAACGTGGCCGGCGCGACCGGGATGCGGAAGCAGGAGCTGATCTTCCAGATCCTGAAGGCGCAGACCGAGCAGAGCGGCTTCATCTTCTCCGAGGGCGTGCTCGAGGTGCTGCCCGACGGGTTCGGCTTCCTGCGGGCGCCCGACTACAACTACCTGCCGGGCCCCGACGACATCTACGTCTCGCCGTCGCAGATTCGCAAGTTCGACCTGCAGACCGGCGACACGGTGTCGGGCCAGATCCGGCCCCCGAAGGAAGGCGAGCGGTACTTCGCGCTCATCAAGGTCGAGGCGGTCAACTTCGAGCCGCCCGAGATGGCGCGCGACAAGCTGTTCTTCGAGAACCTCACGCCGCTCTACCCGCAGGAACGCCTCCGCCTCGAGACCGTCACCGACAACCTCTCGGCCCGCGTCATGGACCTCATGACGCCCATCGGCAAGGGCCAGCGCGGCCTCATCGTCGCGCCGCCGCGCACCGGCAAGACGATGCTGCTGCAGAGCATCGCGCAGTCGGTGTCGCAGAACCACCCCGAGGTCTACCTCATCGTCCTGCTCATCGACGAGCGGCCGGAAGAGGTCACCGACATGCAGCGGTCGGTGGACGGCGAGGTCATCTCGTCCACCTTCGACGAGCCCGCGCAGCGCCACGTGCAGGTGGCCGAGATGGTGATCGAGAAGGCCAAGCGCCTGGTCGAGCACAAGAAGGACGTGCTCATCCTGCTCGACTCGATCACGCGCCTCGCGCGCGCCTACAACACCGTGATCCCGCCGTCGGGCAAGGTGCTCTCGGGCGGTCTCGACTCGAACGCGCTCCAGAAGCCGAAGCGCTTCTTCGGCGCCGCGCGGAACATCGAGGAGGGCGGCTCGCTCACCATCATGGCGACCGCGCTCATCGACACGGGCTCGCGCATGGACGACGTGATCTTCGAGGAGTTCAAGGGCACCGGCAACATGGAGATCCACCTCGACCGGAAGCTGACCGACAAGCGCGTCTTCCCGTCGATCGACATCACCAAGAGCGGCACCCGCAAGGAGGAGCTGCTCATCGCGCGCGAGGACCTCAACCGCATCTGGGTCCTCCGCAAGGTCCTCACGCCCCTCAGCCCCGTCGAGGCGATGGAGCTCCTGCTCGACAAGATGGGGAAGACCAAGACCAACGCCGACTTCCTCGCGGCGATGCAGAAGATGGGGTAGGCGGAGTTACACGGACATCGCCACGGAATGAGCCACGGAAAGGGCCACGGCGCCAGGCGGCACCGTGGCCCTTCGTCCGTACGTAGCGCACGGCTTCAGCCGTGCGCCTTGCCGCGGCGATTTCCGTGGTGGTTTCCGTGGCTCATTCCGTGGCTCATTTCTCTCACTTCGCCAGGTCGGCCACCGTCAGATCCACCGTCTTCGTCTCGTCACCCAGAATCGTCAGACGCGTGGCGTGGCGCACGAGCGCGTCGAGCTGCCGCACGTCTCCCTGGAGGCCGAACGCGATCGGCTCTTCCACGGCGACCAGGAGATACGTACCGGCCTGCACGAGATCGATCGCGTAGCGTCCCGACTCGCCCACAGCCGAGGTCCTGAAGCCCAGCGCCGACACATTGTGCTGGTCCCGCTCCGCTGGCAGGAGCAACACCATGCCGCCTGCGGCGGGCCGGCCGCCGGCGCGTCTGACGAGGCCGGAGACCCGCGCGCCGCGGTTCGTCACGACCAGACGCAGGTCGCGCGAGGTGACGGGCTCGCGGAACTCCGTCGGCCGTTCGCTGATGTCGACGCCACGGTGGAGCACGGCCTTGAGGCGCCAGTGCGGCGCGACGGGCCCCATGGTCCGGACCACCACGGGTCCGCGGACGTGCTCGAGCTGGAACGTCCAGTCCTCCTTCACCGTGGCCTGGTTCGGCGGCCCCGAGGGCGACGACGCGGGATCGTAGACCATGATCTGGAGCCGCGGCCTGAACGCCGGTACGGCCCCGTCGTCGGTGACGATCTGTCCCTGCACCGTCACGCCGCGCGTCATCGACAACGTCAGGCCCTCGACGTCGGCGCCGACGATGGTGACGTGCGCCGTCGGCGAGGCCAGCGCAGGCTCGGACGAGGGGGCCTCGCCAGGACTGCTCGCGCGCAGCTCGTACTCGCCCGGCAGGAGACCGCGCTGCTCGAAGGTCCCGTCGTCATTCGCCGATCCTGCGCTGCCTCTCATGCCGCCCTCGGCGGCGTACGTGATCATGACCATGGCCCGCGGAGAGGGACGGCCGTCCGCGTCCAGAACAACGCCGCGGATGTGGAAGGCCCGGCTGCGGACGAGACGGATCTCGATCGCGCCGGCGTCCTGGCCGGCGTCGACGTGCACGACCGGCGCGTCGGCGAGGTTCGCGGTCCCCGGATAGTAGGTGGGCAGCCAGCCTTCTGTCGTGGCCGACATCGCGCCGAGCCCGGGATCGTCCGCCTTGACGAAATAGTCGCCCGGCTGGAGGCCGAAGAGCCGAAAGGCGCCCTGATCGTCGGTCCTGTTGGCGCCGCCCGTCACCCTCGTCGGACCGCCCGGCCTGTCGGCCAGCGCGGCGACGTTGACGTTCGACACCGGGTCTCCGTACTCGTCCAGGACGCGGCCGACGATCGCGCCGGCGCGCGGCAGCGGCACGTCGTGGTTCTCGAGCGCCTGGCCTTCGGCCAGGTCGAAGACGTCGCCCCCGCGGCGACCGTTCCGCCCGGGCGTGGGCAGGTAGGCGCCTCGCCGCTCCCAGGACACGACCGACAGCTGGTATCGCCCGGCGGGCAGCTCGTCGAACGCATAGCGGCCGGCGCCGTCGGTCACCGCGGTCCTGTAGACCTGCCCTTCGCGGCTCGTGAGCTGCACGGCGACATAGCGGATTGGGGCGCCTGAATCGGCGGCGACGACGCGCCCGCTCAGGCTGGCCGTGCCGGTCTTCGGGGGCTGCGCGTCGCGCGCAGGAGGCGGGGGACCCTGGAGGCCGAGGGACGAGGTCAGGAGCAGGCCGGCGACCGGAAGCAGCACAAGGCGCATGGGGCCTCCCTTGCGCGCCTCCGGACGCGGCTCTACACAACTACCACGGAACGGCCACGGAAGCAGTCACGGAAATCGCCACCGAAAGGAGAACCCGCGTAGCGCACACCTTCAGGTGTGCGCCTTTCCGTGGTGACTTCCGTGGCGATTTCCGCGGCCGTTCCGTGGCTCGTTCCACAGGCGACCCACCGGTCGCCGCTACTGCTTGTCCAGCACCCTCCCGGCGTTCAGGTTGTCCCAGTTCAGGATCGTGTTGAACACCATGGCGTAGCTGGCGTGCGTCTCGCCTCGCCAGATGGGGTTGTTCGAGAACAGCACCACGTGCCCCTTGGTCACGGGCACGTCGACGACCATCGGACGCTGCGCGATCTCGTTGCCGCCGTCGAGCAGCCCCGACACCAGCAGGTCGCGCGCGTCGCCCCACCGCATGATCACGCGCGGCCGCTGGTCGGGCGGGATCACGTTGATGCCGTTCCGGAGCTGCTCGCCGGTCACCGGCGCGGCCTGCCACCGTTCCACCTTGGGCGGTTCGGGATGGCGGCCGGCGGCCGGCCCTCCGGCTGGTCGTGGTCGGCGGCGGTGCCGCGGCCGGTCGGCCGGCTCGCGTTGTCGCCGCCGAACCGGAAGCCGCCGCGCCCGCCCGCCATGTTGCTCACCGTGAAGACCGGCGGCGCGTCGCCGTAGACCGACGTCTCGTCGCTGTAGCCGTAGGCGATCGGGCTCGCGCCGTCCACGAGCTTCGACCGGAGCACCGTGCCCGACGATCCTCAGCCGCGTCGTGCGCGCCAGTCGCCACGCCCTGCGTGAAGCCGTAGTCGATCGCGAACTGCGCCGTGTCGTCCACCGCGACGAGGACGCCGCCGTCGCGCACGAACTGCTGGAGGTGCGCGAGGCCGTCCCAGCCGAGGCCCGGACGCATGTCGTCGGTCGAGTCGATCTTCCCGATGTTCGGCGTGAGCGCCGTCGTCTTCCAGGGCAGCGGGTTGCCCCACATCGGCAGGCCGTCGATGATCCCCAGGCCGGCGCCGCGGCCCACGGGCGGGAAGAGGATCACGTCGTACTTCGACGCGGAGGTCCGCCTCCTTCGCCACGACCTGCGTGCTGATGTAGTCGTAGGGAATCTTGAACTCGTCCAGCTCCTGCCGCCACCAGCCCTCGGTCTGCGTGCTCTGCCACGTGTGCAGCAGCGCGACGCGGGCCGCGCGCACCGGGTGCGTCTTGACCGGCGGCGCCGCCGCGACGGCCGTCGCGGTGAGGCCGATCTCCTTCATGGCCGACTCGAACGCCGCGCGGTCCACGCCCGACACCACGAGCGAGCCGCGGGCGAACGTACGCCCGCCGGCCTCGAACGGCGCCTCGGCCGCCGCGATGGTCGCGTCCTTCAGCCGGTAGCGCAGCGTGGCCAGCGACGGGTCGGCGTTGGCCTCCACCAGGAAGACGTCGCCCGTGCCGCGGACCTCGCCCGGCGCGGTCACCTCGCCCTCGACGCGCGCCATCGGCACGTCGAGCACCTTGGTGTCGGTCACGCGCACGACGTTCACGCCGAACAGCTCGCCGAACGTCCACCCGGTGTCGTCGTACGGCCGCTTCTGCGGGTCGTCCGGCGCCCAGTACTGGTAGTCGAGCAGCGCGTCGGCGATCCGGCTGTACGGCTGATCCATCCGGACGATGTAGCTGCCGGCGGGGAACTGGCGGGTGGCCGGCTCGTCCTTCTTGTCGGCCTTGTCGGGCGCCTGGCGGCCGTTGCCGCCGTCCTCGCGCGCGGCCGGCTTCTTCTTCGGCACCTCGACGGTGAACGGCGCCGTGGCGCGCGAGATCTCGCAGCCCTGCGTCTGCAGCACGCTGCAGCAGCTCGGCCTGCGAGCCGGGCCGCGGGTCGTCGCCGGTCAGCACGTAGGCGGCCGGGCCGGCCTCCTTCGGCTTCTCGATCGAGCGCTTGCTCTTCAGGTAGAAGTTGCGGAGGAAGTAGTTCTTGTTCTGGGCGAACTGGTAGAGCGACACCAGCAGGCCCGTCTCCTGGTAGTTGTTGTTGTTGCGCTGCGACCAGAGGGCCTTGGGCAGCGGCGGGTTCGAGCGGTACCAGGTGCGCGCGTACTCGTTCGGCGAGACGGTGCGCTCGACCGTGTCGGCGCCGCCGTTGCCGAACGTCTCGTACAGGCGGCTGATGCCGTTGTGCATCGCCCCGATGAACATCAGGTAGCCCGGCGACCAGGTGTCGAACGTGCCGTGCGCGAAGACGCCCGGCATGCCGAACTTGGTCATCTCGCCGACGTTGTTCCAGCCGATCAGCTGCCACTCGCTCGTCAGGATCGGGTCGATCCACGCGTTGTAGGGCCCGTCGCCCACGGTGTTGTCGTAGAGATACGGGACCGACTCGTGCAGGTCGTGCAGCACCTGCGCCTTCCAGTCGATCACGGTCTTGATCACGTTCTTGGTCAGGTCGAGCGTCGCCCCCATGGCGTCGCGGTTGTTGTCGTGCATCACGTAGTGGCCCCAGTAGGCCAGGTTGGGCCACTCCTTGCCCGGGTTGGCCAGGTGCCAGTTGTAGACGTCGACCTGGCGGTCGCGCCCGTCCACCTCGATGACCGGCGTGACGAGCGTGATCACGTCCTTCCGGATGGACTGGATGTAGGGGCTCTCGTCCACGGCCAGGCGGTAGACCAGCTCCATCAGGGCGGTCGGAGCGCCGGTCTCGGGTGAGTGAATGGTGCCGGTGATGTAGTAGACCGGGACGGAGGCTGTCACCAGTTGCTCGGCTTCCGAGTCATTGAGCTTGATGGTGCGAGGATCGGCCAGCTTGGCCAGGCGCGCACGGTTCTCCTCGAGCGTCGCCATGTTGGCCTCGGAGGAGACGGCGACGGCAATCATCTCCCGGCCTTCCTCGGTCTTCCCGATCGTGAACACCTTCACGCGCGGGGTGGCCTTCTCGACCATCCGCATGTACTTGTAGACGTCTTCGGCATAGGGAAGCTTGCCCGGCGCGCCGGCGATGTCCCCCAGGACCGCCATCGGCGTGGGCACGGTTTTCGACGCCGGCAGGTAGTCGACGAGCGGCGAGAGGAAGTACGGCTCGGTCGTGTACTCCTTGATCTTCGCCGTGTACGCCTCGTCGATCGGCTGCTTCGGATCGCGGGCGTAGGGCGAGAGCTGGGCGCTCGCCGCCGAGGACAGGACGAGGACCGCCAGAGAGGCGGTCAAGAGTCGGATCTTATTCGGGCGTGTCATGAGTCAGGCCTCGCTTCGACTTGGGAACCGCGACGAACCGCACGATTCTAACGAATCCGGCGGGGTGCGGGAATGGCGGGGGGGAGCAGCCGGCGCGCTGGCCCTGGAACCGGCCGCCACCTGGTGCCCCGCGGCCGTGCCCGCGGGCCTGTCGCGGGCGCAGGTCCGCGCGGCGGTGCTGGGGCTGACGCTGGTCCTGGCCCTGGGCTTCCGCCTGGCCGGCCTCGGCGCCTACGGCTACAGCGAAGACGAGATCAACAAGCTGCACGCCATCGAGCGCTACTCGGCGCTCGATTTCTCGGCTAACGCCGAGCACCCGATGCTCATGAAGCTCGCGATGCTCGGCTCCACGCGGGCCGCGGCGGCCGTGAACCACGTGGTGGGCGAGACCGCGATCTCCGCCGAGGCCGCCCTGCGCGCGCCCAACGCGATCGCCGGCGCGCTCACGACGCTCGTCATCTTCCTCCTCGTCGAGCTCATGTTCGACTGGCCGACCGCCTCGTGGGCGGCGCTGCTCTGGGCGCTCGACGTGAACGCCACCGCCGTCAACCGCATCGGCAAGGAGGACACGTTCCTCCTCGCGTTCTTCCTGCTGGGCGCCTGGCTGTACGAGCGGGGCAAGCACCAGGGGCGGACCGACCCGAGGGGGGCGCAGCGCTGGTATCAGCGCAGCGGCGCGGCGTTCGGCCTGATGATGGCCTCGAAGTACATGCCGCACTACTTCGGCCTGTACGCGCTCTTCAACCGCGCGTCGGACCCCAAGCCGGGCGCCAACCGTCCCGACAAGCGCCGGTTCTACCTGGCGCTCGGCGCCGCGTTCCTCGCCGTCAACTTCACCGTCTTCCTGCCCGCGACGTGGTCGTACGTCGCCCACTACGTGGACGGGGACACGGTCATCCACCACGGCTACGTCTTCGCGCACCAGCTCTACGCCAACAACGTGTCGGACTCGCCGGGCGGGCAGCCGGTCTACTTCTACGCGGTCTACCTGCTGACGAAGGTCCCCCTGGCCGTGCTGGCCGCGTTCGCCTTCGGGCTGTGGCAGCTCGTGGCCCGGCGGAAGGAGCGGGGATTCGTCTTCCTGCGCGTCTTCCTGGTGTTCGTGCTGGTGCCGTACTCGCTCGTCGCGGCCAAGTTCGTCCGCTACATGCTGCCGGTCTTCGCCGTGATCGACATCATCGCGGCGGTCGGCGTCGTCACGGTGCTCCGGTGGCTCGAGACGGCCCGCATCCCGCGGTCGCTGCGCTGCACGGCGGCCGGCGCGATCGTGGCCCTGGCGGCCATCGGTCCGCTGGCGGCCCAGGTGGGCGCCGCGCCGTACTACTCGCTCTATGAGAACGCCGCGGGCTCGGTGGCCGCGGCCGACGGCCCCCTGTTCCCGACCGACGAGCTGTACGACCTGGGCCTGCGCGAGGCCGTGGACGCCGTGGCCGCCGAAGCCGGCCCCGGCGCCGTCGTGGCCAGCGACGGCTCGTCTGTCGTCGCCGAGTACCTCGACGAGTTCGGGCGTCGCGACCTGCGGGCCACCTCGCTGTCACGCGACGGCCTTCCCATGAGTCCAGTGGAGACATGGGTGCTCGTGCAGGACGGCCACATCTACTTCGAGAACCAGGCCATCGTGGCCCGGCTCAGGGCGACCGTGGCGCCGTGGCGGCGGGTGCGGGTCCGCGGCACGACCGCCGTCGAGATCTATCGCCTGCCGCGGAGATGACCGTGCGCCCCGAGCTGGTGGTCAACGGCGACGACTTCGGCCTCACGCCCGGCGTGAACGCGGCCATGCTCGACGCGCACCGCCGCGGCGTGCTCACGAGCGTCAGCCTCTTCGCCAACGCCCCCGAGACGGTGGCCGCCATCACGCTGGCCCGCCGGACGGCGACCCTGGGCGTGGGCGCGCACCTCGCGCTCGTGGACGCCCGGCCGGTCCTTCCGCCCGGGCAGG
Source organism: uncultured Acidobacteriota bacterium (assembly GCA_963812185.1). Classification (GTDB taxonomy): domain Bacteria; phylum Acidobacteriota; class Vicinamibacteria; order Vicinamibacterales; family JAHECP01; genus JAHECP01. Next base: position 461,811 of record CAWEUE010000003.1, on the reverse strand, counting down.
TGGCCACGCTCCTCGCGTCCGACGGCCGGTTTCGCCAGACCTGGAAGGCCTTCATCGCCGACGCGCTTCGCGGGCGCATCTCGCTCGCCGAAGTGGAACGCGAGCTGGCGGCGCAGATGGAGCGTCTCGCGGACGCCGGCATTCGCCTGACGCACCTCGACGCGCACAAGCACGTGCACGCCTGGCCGCCCGTCTTTGCCATCGTCGTCCGCCTGGCCCGGCGCTTCGGCGTCGAGGTGGTGCGGGTGCCGTTCGAGCGGCCGCCCTTCCGGCTGCTCGCCGAGAGCGTGGGGCAGCCGGCGGCCCGGCGCCAGGCGCTCGAGAACATCGCGCTGTGGATCTGGACGCGGCGCGACCGCCAGCTCGCCTTGTCGGAGGGCCTGCGCGTCCCGAACTTCGTGGGCCGCGTGCACACGGGCGTCCTCACGCCCGACGCGCTCGAGCGCATGCTCGTGCGCCTGCCCGCCGGCGTCAGCGAGCTCATGACGCACCCCGGGTACCCGGACGAGGCGCTCCGGCGCGAGCGCACCCGCCTGGTGGAGTCGCGCGCGACGGAGGCCGCGCTGCTGCTCGCGCCGCGCACGCGCGCGCTCGTCGATCGTCACGTGTCGCTCGTTCGTCACGATCTCGTTCCCGTCGCCTCCCCGGAGCTCATACGCCATGCCTCCTAGTCACGTTCTCCGCCACCCGTCGCACCCGGCGCTCTCGATCGTGGTTCCGCTCTACAACGAGGCCGGCACGCTCGAAGAGCTCCACCGCCGCCTCGACGCCGTCCTGTCCGGCCTCGACCGCACCTGGGAGATCGTCTTCGTCGATGACGGGAGCCGCGACGGCACGTCGTTCCTGCTGGCGTCCCTCGCCGAGGTGGACCCGCACGTCCGCGTCATCACGCTGGCCCGCAACTACGGGCAGACCGCGGCGCTCGCCGCGGGTTTCGACGCGGCCGCCGGCGAGGTCATCGTCGCCATGGACGGCGACCTGCAGCACGAGCCCGAGGACCTGCCGCGGCTGCTCGACAAGCTGGCCGAGGGCTACGACGTCGTGAGCGGCTGGCGCGAGCGGCGCGTGGACGGCTACTGGACGCGGCGGCTGCCGTCGAAGATCGCCAACTGGCTGATGGCGAAGCTGTCGGGCGTGGAGCTGCACGACTTCGGCACGACGTTCAAGGCGTATCGCGCGCCGGTCATCAAGCGCATCGAGCTCTACGGCGATCTCCACCGCTTCATCCCGGCGCTCGCCAGCTGGCAGGGCGCCCGCATCGCCGAGGTGCCGATCACCAACGTGCCGCGCCCGCAGAGCCAGTCCCACTACGGGCTGTCGCGCACGTGGCGCGTCATGGCGGACCTCATCACGGTGCGCTTCTTCCTCCGCTACCTCACGCGCCCGCTGCACCTGTTCGGGCCGCTCGGGTTCGCGGCGCTCGCCGGCGGGATCCTGACCGGCACCTACGTGCTCGGCGAGAAGGTCCTCACCGGCGGCGATGTCTTCCTGCAGCACGGGCCGCTCCTGCTCCTGAGCGCGGCGCTCTTCCAGACCGGCGCCCTGTTCATCGGCCTCGGGCTGATTGGGGAGATGGGCACGCGCATCTACCACGGCGGCCGGCGCCACCTCATCTACGCGGTGGCCGACGAGCACCAGGCGCGGGCGTCGGCGCCCTGGGCCGCGTCCGCCGACGCGCACCGGGAGTGGCCGGTCGCGCAGTGAGCCCGCACGACGCTGGAGACCGAACGTCATGAGGCTGCCAACCGTTCGCCGCGCGTTCACCCTCGTCGCGACCCTGGCGCTCGTCGCCGCCGGCGCGGCCGGGGTCGGGGCGCGCGGGGCCAGCTCGCCGGCCGAGCGGTCCGCCGTGACCGCGGTCGTGCACCACTACCGGATGTCGGCGCGCATCCGCCCGCTGCTGCTGTTCTGGATCGGGCGCGACGACGTGGGCGGCGCGCGGGTGGCGTGGCAGCGCCCCGACGCCGGCTCGCTCGGGATCGAGCTGCTCATCGGTTCGGACCCCGGCAAGGCCCCGCGTCACATCAACCGATGGGGCTACCTGCGCGAGGAGGCCGGCCCGGACGAGACGCGTCTCGTGGGGCTGATGAAGGCGTCCGACGAGGATTCGCTCGAAGCGGCGGAGGAGGGCGTCGAGCGCGACGCGGCCGGCGACGTGCACGTGTTCAAGGCCATCCGCGCCACCGTCACGCCGCGGCAGTCGCGGTCGGTCGTAACGCTGCTGCCGGTCGAGGCCGACCCCACGTTCCGTCAGGCCGGCGACCTGCTCGCGCGCCTCGCGGCCGCGCCGGCGCCCGCCTCGGCGCGCACGCTCGATCTGCCTCCGGGCACGCGGCCCGGCTTCCTGCTGTCGGTCGCGGAGCTCCTGCACGACGCCACGGCGGCCGCCGCCGACGGCGCCGTGCGCGCGTCCGATCTGCCGGCGCTCACCTACGTCTATCACGGGAAGCTGTACCGGCTGCACGCGCGGCGGGTGCAGCCCGAGCGCGACCCGAAGAAGGCCGGTCCTGCCGGCGACGGCGCGCTGCGCGCCGATTTCGAGAGCTCCCGGCTCGACGGCAGCGACCGGGCGCGCTTCGCGCTCGTGTTCGGCACCCGCGGGGACCTCGCCGAGGTCCCGGTGAACATCGTCTATCGCCCGCGGTGGTGGCTCGAGGTCGAGCTGACGCTGGACGACCACACCGCGTTCTAGTAGGGGCGACCCGGTGGGTCGCCCGGACACGCGACACACGACATGCCGACGTCCCACGCATCCGCCACGCCGCCGCCCGCGCGCCACCGCCTGCTCACGCCGGCCGTCGCCGCGCTCGGGCTCGGGCTGTTCGCCTACTCGGTGCGCGTGTCGGGCGCGGCGGCCGTCGAGAGCGCCCTGACGCGCATCGGCGCGGGCTTCCTGCTGGTGCTGGCCATCTCGGCCGTGCGGCCGCTCGTGCGCGCGCTGGCGTGGACGCGCGTCGCGGGGGAGGGCGCCCCGGGGCTGTGGCGCGCGACCGAGGCTGGCGTCATCGGCGACGCGCTCGGCAACGTGAGCCCGTTCGGCCTGCTGGCGAGCGAGCCCGCGCGCGCGGCGCTCGGCGGCGACGACGGCGCCCTGGTGGAGCGGGCGGCGGGCGTGGCGCTGGAGAACGTGCTCTACACGCTGACGGTCGCGGCGATGCTCGTCGGCGCGGTCACGGCGCTGCTCGTCGCGGCCGACGTGCCCCCGGCCGTCCGCAACGCCGGCCTGGCGATGGCGGGCGCGGCGCTCGCGGGCGCCGGGGCCCTCGTGTGGATGCTCAGGACACGGCCCGGCCGCCTGGGCGACCTCGCGGGGAGGATGGCCGGCTGGCGGGGCGCGCCGCGAGGGCTGAGCGTCGTGGCCGCGGGCGTGCGGCGGATCGAACGGCACGTGCTGGGCTTCGCCTCGCGCCGCCCGGGCACCGTGGCGGCGGTCCTGGCGCTCGAGACGGTCTTTCATCTCTCCGCGGTGGCCGAGGTCTACGTGACGCTCGGGCTGCTCACCGGGCGCGCGCCGACCATCCTGGAAGCGTTCCTGTTCGAGGGCGCGAACCGTGCCATCACGGTGCTGTTCAAGTTCGTGCCCATGCGGCTCGGCGTGGACGAGATGGGCTCGGGCCTCTTCGCCGAGGCGCTGCACTACGGCACGGCCACCGGCGTGGCGCTCGCGCTCGTCCGGCGCGCCCGGGTCCTCGTCTGGACCGCCGCCGGACTGGCGCTGCTCGGGCGGCGCGGGCTGCGGGCGCGGCCCGCCGGCGACGCGATCGCCGTGGCCCTGCCGGCCGTGACGCCGGCCGTGGGAGGCGCGTCCGGCGACCTGACCCTGCGATAGCTCCGAAACGAGAATCCCTATGCGCACGTCTTCATTTCCGTTCCTCACGCTCCTCCGCGCCGCCGCCCTCGTCGTGGCGGTGTCGCTCGTCGCCGTTCCCGCGCGCGCCGCCGCGGATGGGGAAGGCCGGTCGGTCGAGGGCACCGTGTCGGTTGTCGGCCCCGACGGCCAGCCGTTCAACGTGCCCGGCGTAACGGTGACGCTCGAGCCCGCGGCGGGCGCGGCCGCGCCGCTCACGACCTACTCGGACGCCAGCGGCGCGTATACCTTCGGAGAGATTCCGCCCGGCGCCTACGTCCTGCACGCCGAGCTCGACGGCTTCGCGCCCCTGACCAGGCGGGTCGTCGTCACGGCGGGCGCCGTGACCACCGAGATGATCCAGCTCGAGATCGCCGCGGTCCACCAGGAGGTGACGGTGACCGCGACGAGTGCGGGCATCGAAACCCGTTCGGCCGCGCCTGCCGAGGAGATCAAGCAGCAGGTGCTGCAGGAGCTGCCGTTGTCGAGCGGCCAGTTCCAGGACTCGCTGCCCCTGGTGCCCGGCGTGGTGCGGGGCCCCGACGGCCTGCTGAACGTGAAGGGCGCGCGCGCGAGCCAGAGCGGCCTCACCGTGAACAGCGCGAACGTGACCGACCCGGTGACCGGCGAGTACGCGCTCAACCTGCCGATCGAGGTCGTCGAGTCGGTCGAGGTGCTGACCAACCCGTACGCCCCGGAATACGGCAAGTTCGCCGGCGCGGTCACCAGCGTGGCGACGCGCAGCGGAAGCGACACGTGGAAGGTGCAGTTCCAGGACTTCATGCCGCGCCTCCGGCGGCGCGCGGGCCGGATCGTGGGGCTCGAGTCGGCCACGCCGCGGCTGGCCGTGGGCGGCCCGATCGTGAAGGGCAAGGCGACGATCCTGCAGTCGCTCGAGTACAAGTACACGCGCACGCGCGTCGAGAGCCTCCCGCCCCTCCAGTCGGACACCGGGCTCGAGAGCTTCGACGCGTTCACGCAGGTGGACTGGAACGCCGGCCCCTCGGACCACGTGATCGGCACGCTGTCCGTGTTTCCCGAGAAGCTCACCTACGTCGGGCTCAACACCTTCAACCCGCAGCCCGTCACGCCCGACTATCGCCAGCGGGGGTACTTCGCGGCGGTGAACGAGCGGAAGATCGTCGGCTCGCGCTCGGTGCTCGAGAGCACGTTCAGCGTCAAGCAGTTCAACGCCGACGTCTATCCCGCGGGGACCGGCGACGCCATGTGGCTCGGGCCCGACGTGAACCGCGGCGCGTACTTCAACCGGCAGAACCGCGACAGCCGGCGCGTCGAGGGGCTCGCCACCTACAGCTTCGTCCCGCCGGCGCTGGCGGGCGACCACCTGGTGAAGGTCGCCGGCGGCCTCGGCCGCGACACGTTCGACGGCCGGTCGATCAGCCAGCCCGTCTCGATCCTCCGCAACGACGGCACGACCGCCGAGCGGATTTCCTTCGACGGCCCGGGCAACCTCGCGGCGGCGAAGACCGAGGCCCTGGCGTACGTCGAGGACACGTGGACGGTCGGGCCCCGCCTCACGCTCCAGTACGGCGCGCGGTACGACCGCGACACGATCGCGCGGGCGAGCCACGTCGCGCCGCGCCTCAGCGTCGCGTTCACGCCGGTGCTGGGCGCCCGCACCGTGATTCGCGGAGGCGTGGGCGTGTTCTACGACAAGATCAACCTCAACCTAGTCTCGTTCGGCCAGGTGCAGTCGCGGCTGGTCACGCGCTACGCGGCCGACGGCGTCACGCCCGTCTCGGTCGGCGTCGAACAGCCGGCCGTCGGGCCGAGCGGCTTCCGCACGCCGCGCAGCGTGAACTGGAACGTCGAGGTCGAGCGCGAGTGGATGCGCAACCTGCTCGTGCGCGTGGGCTACCAGCAGCGCAACGGGCGCGACGAGTACGTCCTGAACCTCGCGGACCTGCCCGGCGGCGCGCGCCTGCTGCGGCTCGACTCGACGGGCGCGTCGCGCTATCGCGAGCTGCAGGTGACGGCGCGGTACCGCACGCCGTGGGCCAGCCAGCTCGTTGTCTCGTACGTGCGGTCGAGCGCGACCGGCGACCTGAACGACTTCAACACCTACTTCGGCAACTTCGAGAACCCCGTCATCCGGCCGAACGAGCGCGGGCGCCTGCCGTGGGACGCGCCCAACCGCTTCCTCGTGTGGGGCGACCTGCAGCTGCCCGCCGGCATCGCGCTGGCGCCCGTCTTCGAGATCCGCGACGGGTTTCCGCGGTCGGCCTACGACGAGTACCTGGACTTCGTGGTGCCGCGTGACGGCGCGGGCCGCTATCCGCTGTTCGCCTCGCTCGACCTCCAGGCCGTCAAGCGCGTCGCCTTCGCCGTCGGCGGCCGCACCTGGCACGCGCGCCTGGGCGTCAAGATCTTCAACCTGACCGACCACTTCAACCCGCGCGACTACCAGGGGAACCTCACCAGCGCGGCCTTCGGGAGCTTCTACAACGGCGTCGGCCGCACGTTCCGCGGCAAGTTCGTGCTGGAGTTCTGAACCGCCAGGGTGCACAGAGTGCACCGGGGCACGCGGTGCACTCTGTGCGTGACGGCGCGGGGCTTCGTTGACGCGCGTCTCGCTTGCCTGGGTGCACCCTCGTGCACCCCGAAGGAAGCCGCGCCGGAACGTCGGGCAGGGCGCCTCCGCGCACCTCGTGCACCCCGTGCACGGTGGTGCACCCCGTGCACCCTGTTTGTCGCTCCGCCTCCGACCTGCTACGATCGAACCCGTCATTCGGCGGCGACGCCCCTTCTACGCTGACGGACTGCTCCGCTGTGAATCCCCTCGAGCGGCTTCCGATCGTGCGATGGCTCCGGGCGCGAGGTCTGCTCGTGCCCGGCATCGTGGCCCTGGCCGTGGGCGCCGTGCTGGTCCACGGCGCGGTCACCCATGAGCCCGCGCCCGAGACCGTCGACGCCGTGGTCGAGATGGGCCCGCCGAGCGTGCCGCCGCCGACCGGCTTCCGCCCCGACCTCGAGAAGACCCCGCTCACCTACGAATCCGACTACTGGCACCAGGTTGGCCATCGCGCCGCCGACAACCTGGTGCTCATCGGCGCCCGGCCCATCCCCGGTGTCCTGATCGCGCCCGGCCTCGCGCTCACCTCGAGCGACGCGGCGTTCGAGGTGGAGCGCGCCGAGCGGATCCGCCGGGCCGAGGCCGGCGAGACCGGGGAAGCCGCCGGCGAGAGCGCCGCGGCCGACGAGCGCTTTCCACATGCTCCGCAACTGGTCGGCGTCGACGTCGCCGAGCGCGTGGCGCTCTTCGCCGTCCAGGACACCACACCGACGGCCTTCGAGCCGGTCGACGCCTCCGCGCTCCAGGAGGGCGCCTTCATCGCCGCGGTGACGCTCGGAGCCGACGGCAGCCTGCAGCTCACGCCCGGCCACCTCGTGTCGATCTCGCCAGGCGGCGGGTCCGAACGGCCCTTCGAGGTGTCCATCGGCTTCTCCCCGGCGGCGACGGTCGCGGCCATCATCGATCTCGACGGGCGCCTGCTGGGACTCGCGCTGCGTGAGGGCGGCGAGATGCGGCTGATGACCGCGCGCGCGGCCCTTTCGCTGGCCGCGCGGCTGCACGCCGGCCAGTCGTGCCGCGCGCTCGAGGTCGCGGCGCTCGACGACGACGCGCGCCGGGTGCTCGGCGCGAGGGGCGGCGTGGCGGTCGAGTTCGTGCTCGACGCCGCGTTCGCCGGCCCGCCGCCGGTGCGCGCGGGCGACATCCTCGTCGAGTGGAATGGCGAGTCGGTGGCGACCGTGGAGGACTTCCTGACGCTGTACGACGGCACCGCGCGCGGCGCCGACGTCCCCGTCCGCGTGCTGCGGGCGCGCCGGCCGGTCACGGGGACGCTGCGCATGCCCCGCGAGGACTGCCGGCCCGCGCCCGAGCCCCTCGTGCGGTTCGCCGGGCTGGGTCTGACCGCCGAATGGACCGACGCGCCGGCCGGCTGGGACGTGCTGATCGTCCGCGCGGACGGGCCGGCCGCCGCGGCCGGCGTCGAGCCGGGCGACCTCCTGGTGGCCGTGGACGGCCGCCCGCTGGACCCGGCGTCGCCCCGGGCGGCGCTAAACCGTCTCGAACAGCAGCCGCGCGCATCGGTGTTCACGGTGCGCCGCGGCGCGAGAACCAGGCTCCTGACCGTCCATCCTTCCGATGACTGAGCCGACCCGTCCCGAGCCCGGCCGCTGGGAGCGCACGTCGCACGCGCGCGCCGCGGCCGTGGCGTTCGGAACGGCGGTCGAGCACCTGGCCCACGCGCTGATCGAGGGGGCGCGGCGCTGGTTCCAGGCGCCGATGCTCCAGTCGCAGAACTACCTGATCCTGCTGGCCGTCTGCGTGGGCCTGCTCACCGGCCTGGGTTCAGTGGGCTTCATCCTGCTGCTGCGCCGCCTGGCGGACTTCGCCCAGACCGAGGTGGCTGCGGCGCTGGGCGTCTTCGGCCCCGCCAACCTGGTGCTGCTGCCGGCGATTGGCGGGCTGCTCGCCGGGCTGCTCATCACGCGCTTCGCCCGTGAGGCGCGCGGGCACGGCGTGCCGGAGGTGATGACGGCGCTGGCGCTGGCCGGCGGCCGGATCCGGAAGCGCGTCGTGGCGGTCAAGGTCGCCGCGTCGGCGCTCACGCTGGGCTTCGGCGGCGCCGCGGGCCGCGAGGGCCCGATGGTGCAGATCGGGTCCGGCCTCGGCTCGGCGGTGGGGCAGATCGCGGGCCTCCAGCCGCGCCAGGTCCGGACGCTCGTGGCGTGCGGCGCCGCCGCCGGCGTGGCCGCCACGTTCAACGCCCCCATCGCCGGCGCCATCTTCGCGATCGAGGTGCTCGCGGGACGCATGCACACCGACTTCCTGCTGGTGCTGCTGACCTCGCTGAGCTCGGTGATCGTCGCGCGTCACTACCTGGGCAACTACCCGGCGTTCGTGGCGCCGGCCTACCAGCTCGTGAGCCCGCGCGAGATTCCGCTCTACTTCCTGATGGGCATCGGCCTCGGCTTCGCGGCCATCCTCTACGTGCGCACGCTGTACTGGACCGAAGAGACGTTCCAGCGGTGGCCGTTCCCCGAGTATCTCAAGCCCGCGGTGGGCGGGCTGGTGGTCGGCCTCGTGCTGCGGTACTTCCCGCAGGTGTACGGCACCGGGTTGACTGCCATGGAAGGCGCGATGTGGGTGCGCTTCGCGTGGCCGTTGCTCCTGGGGCTCTTCGCGGCGGAACTCGTCGCCAACTCCGCGACGCTCGGCTCCGGCGGGTCGGGCGGCGTCTTCGCGCCGAGCCTGTACATGGGCGCGATGCTGGGTGGGGCCTTCGGCACGCTGGCCCACGTCGTGTTTCCGGACTGGACCGCCGGGTCCGGCGCGTACGCGATGGTCGGCATGGCCGCCTTCTTCGCGGCGGCGGCCAAGGCGCCGGCCACCTCGATCCTCATCCTCTTCGAGATGACCAACGACTACCGCATCGTCCTGCCGCTGATGGGCGCGACGGTCGGCAGCGTCTACGTCTCGCACTGGCTCCTGCCTTACAGCATCTACACCCTGAAGCTGCACAAGCGCGGCCTCGCGTTCCCGTTCGTCGAGCGGCCCGAGTCCCCGCTCGGTGCGACGCCGCAGGCCGAGACGGCCGGCTAGACTGGACAACCCCGTCGTTGGATTACGGATTTGCCGTGTCGCGGCGCACCGCGTCCGCCATTGCCGCGCGAGCCTGGTCCCTGGCCGACAGTGACTTAGCGCGATCGGCCCGCGGGGAATGGATCTTGCCTCCGGTCTCGCCGGGCGTTTCGCCCGACGCCCGTCTCCTCGGCTGCTCCTGACACGCGAACGGCACTGACATGGCTCGGCACAGACGTGCTGACGCGGGCTTCTCTCTGCTCGAGGTGTTGATGGTCGTCAGCCTCGGTGCGCTGCTGACGGGCATGACGCTCCTCGCGTTCCAGTCCGCGCAGCGACAGATCCGCGGCGACGCGAACCTGCGGGTGCTCGTCAGCCTGATCGAGACCGCGCGGGAGCAGGCGATGACCGAGCGCCGCGCGATTGAGATCCGCTTCGTGGGCGACGCCGAGGTGGACACGGTCCGCCACGAGCAGCCGACGGGCGAGACGCTGCTCGCGCGCGCGTTCTTCTCGGGCAACGCGCGGTTTCTGCAGTACGCGGGCGTGCCCGACACGCCGGACGGCTTCGGCAACGCCCACGCGGTCGACTTCGGCGGCGCCAGCGCGACGATGTTCGGCCCCGACGGGTCGTTTGTGGACCCGACCGGCGTACCGGTCAATGGCACCGTGTTCCTGGGCGTCCCGGGCCAGGTCGAGACGGCGCGCGCCGTCACGGTCTTCGGATCGACGGGCCGGGTGCGGGGCTATCGTTGGATCGGCTCGGCCTGGGTGCGCTGATGGACAGCCAAGCCGGCCTGCCGCTCGACGCCCCGGGTTTCACCCTGATCGAGGTCCTCTTCGCGATCGCGATCGTCACGACGGCCGCGCTCATGCTCGCGGGCGTCCTCGGGCAGGGCGTCCAGCTCATGCTGGCGTCACAGGCGCAGATGATCGCGACCGAGAAGGCGACCGAGGCCGTCGAGAGCGTGTTCACGGCGCGCGACACGCGCGTGCTCGCCTGGGCGCAGATCCGGAACATGCACGGCGCGTCGGGCGCCGACGGCGGGGTCTTCGTCGACGGCCTGCAGCCGCTGCGCAGCGCGGGCCCGGACGGCCTCGTCAACACCGCCGACGACGGACCGATCGAGGAGCTCGTGCTGCCGGGCGCCGACAACCTGCTGGGCACGGCGGACGACCAGCGGGTGCCGCTCATCGGCTTCGAGCGCGAGATCGCGATCCGCGATCTCGGGCCAAACCTGCGGCAAGTGACGGTCACCGTGCGGTACCGCGTCGGCACGGGCACCCGCGAGCAGGTGCTCGTGACCTACATCTCGTCGTACGCGTAGACCGCTGGAGTGCGCGATGAAGAGCGAGGCCGGCTTCAGCCTGCCGGAGTTCCTGGTCAGCATGCTGCTGACGCTGATCGTGCTGGGCATGTCGCTCGGCACGTTCAACGACTCGGTGGGCGTGGACCAACTGGCCGGTCTGGTGGCCGATACCGACCAGAACCTTCGATCCGCGCTGAACCTGATGACGCGCGACCTGATCCAGACGGGGGAGGGGATCCCGACCGGCGGCATTCCCGTGGCCTCGGGCGCCGGGGCCACGCCGATCAACCGTCCGGGGCCGGTTGGCACCGCCTACACCTTCCCGGCGGGTCCGGTGCTGCCGGCGGTGACCACCGGAGCCGGCATGGGGCCGACCGTCGTGGCGCAGTCGACCGACATGGTCACGGTGCTCTACGCCGACCCGACGCTGGCCCTGAACACCGCGTCGCTCACCAGTCTCAACGCGACCGGCACGCGTGCCACGGTGGACGCGTCGATCTCGATCACCGACCCCGAGACGGCCGTGCGGGCCGGCGATCTGATCATGTTCTCGAACCCGATGGGGAACACCCTCCTGGAGGTCACGGGTACCGACGGCGCGCAGACGATGGTCTTCGACGCGGGCGATCCACTGAACCTGAACCAGTCGGCCGCGGCCGCGGGCACGCTGCTCAGCCTCCAGAGCGCCCCCGGCACGTATCCGCCGACCGTGGCGACGCGCGTGGTCATGGTGACCTATTACATCGACGCGTCGAACCCGTCCGGCCCGCGTCTGGTGCGGGTGGTCGGCGGGGGGGCGCCGCTCGCGGTGGCCCTCGGCATCGAGAACCTGCAGCTCACCTACGACCTCGTGGACGGCGTCACGAACCCGACCAACGTCAAGACGCCGGTGGCGCCCAACAGCCCCCACGAAATCCGCAAGGTCAACCTGTTCCTGTCGGCGCGCTCGGAGGTCGTGCAGCGGCGGACCGGGCAGTGGTTCCGCAACAGCCTGGCGACGCAGGTCAGCCTCCGCAGCCTGTCGTTCGTGGACCGATACCAGTGAGTGCGTCATGATTCGCTATACGAGCCGGGCCTTCCGGAACGACGAGCGCGGCGTCGCCCTCATCACGGCGCTCCTCGTCACGATGCTGATGGCCGCGCTGCTCGTCGGCTTCGCCGCGTTGGTGGCGAGCGACAGCCGGCGCCGCGGCTTCGACCACGCGCGCACGCAGGCCTTCTACGCCGCGCACGCCGGCCTCGAGCAGCTCACCGCCGACCTCGGCAACCTGTTTTCGTCCAACTTCGCGCCCACGAGCGCCCAGATCGCGGCGCTGACCGCGACGCCGCCGGCCCTCGTCAACGTCACGTTCGTGGCGCCGGGCGGCGGCCCGGGCTACACCGTGACGTTTCCCACCGACCCCTCGGGGAACCCCGTCGCCGAGAACCGCACGATCCTCTCGGGGCCGTGGCAGGGCTTCGTCGGCCTGGTGACGCCGTACCAGCTCGAGGTCACCGCGCACCAGCGCAACGGCTCCGAGGCGACGCTCACGCGCACGCTGCAGACCGTGAGCATTCCCGTCTTCCAGTTCGGCATCTTCTCCGACCAGGCGCTCAGCTTCTTCGCCGGGCCGGCGTTCAACTTCGGCGGCCGCGTGCACAGCAACGACAACCTGTTCCTGGCCGGCAAGAGCACGCTGACCCTGTCGGACCGGGTCACCGCCGTCGGCGAGATCATCCGGAAGACGCTGTCGAACGGGTACTCCACGGCGACTGGCGGCTACACCGGCACGGTGAACGTGCTGACGGCCCCCGGCTCCTTCCGAGCCCTGGGCATGGACGAGGGGAGCCTGGTCGGCGGTCTCGGCACGGCCCAGAACGAGCCGACGTGGACGCACCTGTCGACCGGCGCCTACAACCACAACATCAGCAACGGCCGCACCGGCGCGAAGCGGCTCGACCTGCCGCTCGTGAGCTTCGGCGCACAGCCGATCGACCTCATCCGCCGGCCGCCGCCCGGCGAGGACGCCTCGAACCCGCAAGTGTTCTCGCAGCGCTACTTCAGCATGGCGAGCGTCCGCATCCTGCTGTCGGACACCCCCGACGACATCCTCGGCCTGCCGGGCGTGACCGCCGACCCGCCCGTGCCGCTGGGCGAGCTGGCCGCGACGCCCGTGGCCGGCTACACCGTGGACGCCGCGCACCCGCCGTTCGCCGTCTCGTCCGGCGTGGCGGGCGATGGCTACCTGACGCCGGCCCACACGCCGCTCCTCGGCGGATACCTCAAGATCGAGCACCAGCTCCCGGGCGGGGGCTGGCAGGACGTCACGCTGGAGGTCCTGAATCTCGGAGTCGCCGGCCGCAACATCGGGAACAACTGCCCCGAGCCGAACCCGGACGCGGTGATCCGCATCGAGCGGATCCGCGACGACCCGACGGTCAACCCGTGCGGGGCGGGCAGCACGGATCCCACCGACTACTGGCCCAACGCGCTCTACGACACCCGCGAGGGCGACTTGCGCGACGGCATCGCCCACGTGACGCCGCCCTATCTCGGCGGCGTCATGTACTACGTCGAGCTCGACGTCCGGAACCTCACGCAGTGGCTCCACGGCGCGATCGGCATGAGCGGTCCCAACACCGAGAACACCACCGGCTACGTCGTCTACTTCTCGGACCGGCGGGGGAACCACGACGCGCTGAACCAGGAGACCGGCGAGTACGGTTTCGAGGACGTCGTGAACCCCGGCATGGTCGGCGGGATCCCGAACGGACAGCTCGACGCGGGGGAGGACGTGAACGGGAACGGGCAGCTCGACACCTACGGGGAGAACCCGACCATCGTGACCGGCGGCCAGGCGCCGCTCGACGCCACCGCCCGGCCGTGGACGCTCGTGACCCCGGCCCAGGCGCGCGTGAACCGCGCGGTGCTGTTCCGCCGCGCGCTCAAGCTCGTGCACGGCGACCTCGGGAGCCTGCCGACCGAGGGCCTGACCGTGGTGGCGGAGAACCCCGTGTACGTGGAAGGGAACTACAACGCCAGCGCGGTGGGGTTCGGCGATCCCCACGCCGCCGCGGCGGTCATCGCGGACGCCGTGACGGTGCTGTCGAGCGACTGGAAGGACCAGGTGTCGTTCACGCAGCCGCACGACCCCGCCGCGCGGAACGCCGTCACCACCTGGTACCGTTTCGCCGTGATCGCCGGCAAGCCCCTGTCGTTCCCGCACCCGAATGGCACCGTGGACGACTTCGGCACCGACGGCGGCGTCCACAACTTCCTACGCTACCTCGAGAACTGGAACGGGGACACGTTGAACTACCGCGGCGCCATCGCGACGCTCTACACCAGCCGCCAGGCCGTCGGCACCTACAAATGCTGCCAGGCCGTGTACTGGCCGCCCACGCGCGCGTACATCTTCGACGCTGACTTCCTGCAGCCGTCGCTGCTCCCGCCGCGCACGCCCATGTTCCGCGACGTGAACACGACGGGGTTCACGCAGGTGATCAAGCCGAAGTAGGGTGCACAAGGTGCACCCCTGTGCACCGCCCCCGGAAGCGAAATACCCTATCCCCGAAGGGAGGCCTCCGCATGGGCCTGATCAACTGGATTTTCGACTTCTACCAGCAGTACCGCATCGACGAGCTGCGGCGCGAGACGGTGCAGGCGCGCGCCGACGCGATGAACGTCCGGGCGGGCGCCGGCGGCGTGGACGTGGCGAAGCTCGAGCAGGCCATCGGCGAGCTGGCGCTCGCCGTGAAGACCGTGCAGCGCATGGCCATCGAAAAGAACCTGTGCACGGCCGAGGAGTTCCACAGGAAGCTCACCGAGATCGACCTCGAGGACGGCAAGGCGGACGGGCGGGCGAAGTTCTAGGGTGCACCGGCGTTTAGGTGCCCTTCGTCGCCACCGCCTCCACCAGCTGCCTGAGCTCCTCTCCCTCGATCACTTCCTTTTCGAGCAGCCGCGCCGACAGCTCGTCGAGCGTCGTGCGGCGTTCGGCGAGGACGCGGCGGGCCAGGTCGTGCGCTTCGCGCATGATGCGGCTCACCTCGCCGTCGATGCGTTGGGCCGTCTCCTCGGCGTACGGACCCCGCTCCTGCGGCAGGGGCATGTTGAGGAAGGTGGGGCGGCGCGGGGCCTCGTAGGCGACGGCGCCCAGCTCGTCGCTCATGCCGTACTCCGACACCATGGCGCGGGCGATGTCGGTGGCTCGCTGGAGATCGTTCTGGGCGCCGGTCGAGATCTCGCCGAACGCGATCTCCTCGGCGCTGCGGCCGCCCAGCAGCACCGCCAGCTGGTTCTGCAGGTCCGTCCGCGTCATCAGGTACCGCTCCTCGAGCGGCAGCTGCATGGTGTAGCCGAGCGCGCCGAACCCCCGCTGCACGATCGAGATCTTGTGCACCGGGTCCAGGCCGGGCAGCAGCGTCGCGACGATCGCGTGGCCGGACTCGTGGTAGGCCACGATGCGGCGTTCCTTGTCGCTCATGACGCGCTTCTTCTCGAGGCCGGCGACGAGCCGGTCGATGGCCTCCTCGAAGTCCTGCAATCCCGACGGCGGTCTTGTCGTGCCGGGCCGCGAGCAGCGCGGCCTCGTTCACGAGGTTCGCGAGGTCGGCGCCGGCGAACCCCGCCGTGCGCGCCGCGACCACCTGCAGATCCACGTCCGGCGCGATCTTCACGTTCTTCACGTGGATGCGGAGGATCGCCTCCCGCCCGCGCACGTCCGGCTTGTCGACCAGCACCTGGCGGTCGAACCGGCCGGGGCGGAGCAGCGCCGGGTCGAGCACCTCGGGGCGGTTGGTCGCCGCCATGATGATGACGCCCTTGCGCGCGTCGAAGCCGTCCATCTCGGCGAGCAGCTGGTTGAGCGTCTGCTCGCGCTCCTCGTGGCTGCCCATCGCGTTCTGCGACGCGCGCCTTGCCGAGCGCGTCGAGCTCGTCGATGAAGACGATGCACGGCGCCTTGGCGACCGCCTGGCGGAACAGGTCGCGGACGCGCGCCGCGCCGACGCCGACGAACATCTCGACGAACTCGGACCCGCTCAGGCTGAAGAAGGGCACCTTGGCCTCGCCCGCGACGGCGCGGGCGAGCAGCGTCTTGCCCGTGCCGGGCGGCCCGACCAGGAGCACGCCCTTCGGGATGCGCCCGCCGATGCTCGTGTACTTCTTGGGCGTCTTGAGGAACTCGACGATCTCCTTCAGCTCGTCCTCGGCCTCGTCCACGCCGGCCACGTCGCCGAAGCTGACCTTCACGTCGCTCTCGGCGTAGATCTTGGCCTTGCTGCGCGCGAACGACATCACGCCGCCCTCGGCGCCGCCCATGCGCCGGAAGAAGAAGCTCCAGATGAGGACGAGGAAGAGCAGGGGCAGCACCCAGCTGAGGACGTCCGACATCCACTTGTTGGTGGCCTCGCCGGTGTACTTCACGCCGTGGTCGTCGAGATCCTCGACGAGCTTCGGGTCCTCGATCCGGACGGTCGTGAAGCTGGTGCTGCCCTGGGCGGCCTCCTTCAGCGTGCCCTGGATCTGGTCCATCGCCGACCGTCACCGCCTGGCCACCTTGCCCGCGCGCACGAGCGACTTGAACTCGCTGTAGGGGATGGCCTGTCCGCCCTGCGTCGCCACGAAGACGCCCTGGATGATCGCCAGCAGCACCAGGAAGCCGGCGGCGTACCAGAGCGCCGGCAGGGCGGGCGGACGGCCGCGGGGCGGCCGCTGATTGGGGCTGGGCCCGCGGGGATTGGGCGTCTGCGTCTCTGCCACTTGATCTGCTCCGTCACCTAGATGGGGCTTCGCCCCAAACCCTGACCCGTCAGGCGGTCGCGGGCTGCGCC
This sequence comes from uncultured Acidobacteriota bacterium, assembly GCA_963812185.1. Classification (GTDB taxonomy): domain Bacteria; phylum Acidobacteriota; class Vicinamibacteria; order Vicinamibacterales; family JAHECP01; genus JAHECP01. Next base: position 445,233 of record CAWEUE010000003.1, on the reverse strand, counting down.
TTGGTGAAGCGCAACCCGTCGCCCGCCGCGTCGATGGTCACCCGGTCGCCCTCGCCGAACTCGCCCTGCAGCACGCGCATGGCGAGCGGGTCGAGCAGGCGCCGCTGGATGGTCCGCTTGAGCGGACGCGCGCCGTACGCCGGATCGTATCCTTCTTCGATGAGCCGGTCCTTGGCGGCCGGTCGGTCACCTCGATCGTGAATCTTGCGGTCGGCCAGCCGCGTCACCAGCGCCTCGAGCTGGATGTCGACGATCGGCGCGCAGCTCGCCCTTGCCGAGCAGGTGGAAGAAGATGATCTCGTCCACCCGGTTCAGGAACTCCGGCCGGAAGTGCTCGCGCAGCGCCTCCGTCACCTGCCGGCGGACGTTCTCGTCGATGCCGCCGTTGCCGACCGCGGCCTGCTCGGCGATGTACTGGCTGCCGAGGTTCGACGTCATGATCACGACGGCGTTCTTGAAGTCCACCGTGCGGCCCTTGCCGTCGGTCAGCCGCCCGTCGTCCAGCAGCTGGAGCATGACGTTGAGCACCTCGGGGTGCGCCTTCTCGATCTCGTCGAAGAGCACCACGGCGTACGGGCGCCGGCGGACGGCCTCGGTGAGCTGGCCGGATTCCTCGTAGCCGACGTAGCCGGGCGGCGCGCCGATGAGCCGCGACACGGTGTGCTTCTCCTGGTACTCCGACATGTCGATCCGGATCATCGCCTGCTCGTCGTCGAAGAGGAACGCGGCGAGCGCGCGGGCGAGCTCGGTCTTGCCGACGCCGGTGGGGCCCAGGAAGATGAAGCTGCCGAGCGGGCGGTTCGGGTCCTGCAGGCCGGCGCGCGCGCGGCGGATGGCGTTGGCCACCGCCGCGATGGCCTCGTCCTGGCCGACCACGCGCTCGTGGAGACGCTCTTCCATCTGCACGAGCTTCTGGATCTCGCCCTCCATGAGGCGGCTCACCGGGATGTGCGTCCACTTGCTGACGACCTCGGCGATGTCCTCCTCGTCGACCTCCTCCTTCAGCATCCGCCCGCCCTTCTGCATCTCGGCGAGCTTGGCTTCCTGGTCCTTGATGCGCTGCTCGAGCTCGGGCACGCGGCCGTACTGCAGCTCCGACGCCTTCGCGTAGTCGCCGCTGCGCTGCGCGTGCTCGACGTCGAGCCTGACGGCCTCGAGCTCTTCCTTGCAGCTTCGCCGTCGTCTGGATCGACGTCCTTCTCCTGCTGCCACCTGGCGCTGCAGCTCGGTCTGCCGCTCCTTCAGGTCGGCGAGCTCCTTGTCGAGCTTGCCGAGCCGTTCGACCGACGCCTTGTCCTTCTCCTTGCGCAGCGCCTCGCGCTCGATCTCGAGCTGCATGACGCGGCGGCCGACCTCGTCGAGCTCCACCGGCATGGAGTCGATCTCCATCCGCAGCTTCGAGGCCGCCTCGTCCACCAGGTCGATCGCCTTGTCGGGCAGGAAGCGGTCGGCGATGTAGCGGTTCGAGAGCACCGCCGCCGCGACGAGCGCCGCGTCCTTGAGGTTCACCTTGTGGTGGATCTCGTACCGCTCGCGCAGGCCGCGGAGGATGCTGATGGTGTCCTCCACGGTCGGCTCGCCCACCAACACGGGCTGGAAGCGCCGCTCGAGCGCGGCGTCCTTCTCGATGTGCTTGCGGTACTCGTCGAGCGTGGTGGCCCCGATCGTGTGCAGCTCGCCGCGCGCGAGCATCGGCTTGAGCATGTTCGACGCGTCGATCGAGCCCTCGGCCGCGCCGGCGCCCACGACGGTGTGCAGCTCGTCGATGAACAGCACGACCTCGCCGGCCGAGTCCGTGATCTCCTTCAGCACGGCCTTCAGCCGCTCCTCGAACTCGCCGCGGTACTTGGCGCCGGCGACCAGCGCGCCCATGTCGAGCGCGACGATGCGCTTGTTCTTCAGGCCCTCGGGCACGTCGCCGCGCACGATGCGCTGCGCCAGGCCCTCGACGATGGCCGTCTTGCCGACGCCGGGCTCGCCGATGAGCACGGGGTTGTTCTTCGTGCGGCGCGACAGCACCTGGATGACGCGGCGGATCTCCTCGTCGCGGCCGATGACCGGGTCGAGCTTGCCCTTGCGCGCGAGCTCGGTGAGATCGCGGCCGTAACGCTCGAGCGCCTGGTACTTGTCCTCGGGGTTCTGGTCGGTGACGCGCTGGCTGCCGCGCACGGCCGTGAGCGCCTCGAACACCTTGTCCTTGGTGACGCCCTGCTGCTGGAGGATCTGCGCCGACCGGGCGCGCCCGGGCTCGGCCGCGACGGCGAGCAGCAGGTGCTCGGTGCTGACGTACTCGTCCTTCAGCCGCTCGGCCTCGGCCTCGGCGGCGTTCGCCACGGCGCGCAGCCGGGGCGAGAGCGGCGGCTGCGCGCCGCCGTGCGCGCGGGGCAGCTTGTCGAGCTCCGTCTTCAGCGCGGCCGCGACCGTGTCGGGGGCGACGTTCAGCTTCCGCAGGATGGACGGCACGATGCCGTCGGGCTGCGCCGACGAGCGCCGCGAGCAGGTGTTCCGGCTCGATCTGCGGGTTGTCCGCCCGCTCGGCCAGCTGCTGCGCCGCCATGACGGCTTCCTGCGCCTTCTGCGTGTATTTCTGGATGTTCATGGCTGTCTATTCGACAGGGGCAGCGGTCAGTGGTCAGGAAGAACATCCCGTCACCACCGCAGCCCCTTGTTCAGTTTCACTGGTTCAGCTTCTTCAGCGCTTCGTAGTGCTCCCGCTCCTCGTCGGTCAACTGGTGGGGGAGAGTCACCTCCACCGTCGCGTAGAGATCTCCGCGCGCGCCGTCGCGCCCGACGGCCGGCAGCCCCTCGCCGCGAAGCCGGAAGACCTGCCCGGGCTGCGTCCCGGGCGCGATCCGCAGGCGGCGGCGCCCGTCGAGCGCGGGCGCCTCGGCCTCGCCGCCCAGCACGGCGGTCGTGAGCGGCACCTTCACGCGCGCGCGCAGGTCGTCGCCCGCGCGCTCGAACACCGGGTGCGGAACGACGTGCACCCGGAGGTAGAGGTCGCCGGACGCCGCGCCCGACGTGCCGCCCTCGCCCTCGCCCGCGGCGCGCACGCGCGTGCCGTCCTTCACACCGGCCGGAATGCGGACCTCGATCGTCCGCGCGTGCCCTCCGGTCTTGAGGGCGAGCTTGCGCGTCGCGCCTCGCGCGACCTCCTCGAGCGTGAGATCCACGCCGTGCTCGATGTCGCGCCCCCGGCGGGGCCGCGGCGCCCGCTGGGCGCGCGGGCCCTGCGGGCCGCCCCCGCCGCCGAAGAAGGTCGTGAAGAAGTCCGAGAAGGGGTGCTCCTCCCCGAACAGGTCCTGCATGTCCTCGACGCTCATCCGCGTCGCGCCGCCGCCCTCGCCGAAGTCCACCGCAAAGCCGCCGGGCGGCCAGCCGCCGCTGAAGCCCTGGCCGCTCTGCTGCGCCTGCTCGTAGGCGCGCCAGTTGGCGCCGAGCTCGTCGTACTTCTTCCGCTTCCCCGCGTCGCCGAGCACGGCGTACGCCTCGCCGACCTCCTTGAAGCGCGCCTCGGACTTCGCGTTCCCCGGGTTCCGGTCGGGGTGCAGGTCCTTGGCGAGCTTGCGGTAGGCCGCCTTGATTTCCTTCTGGCTGGCGGTCTTGCTCACGCCGAGCGTTGCGTAATAGTCCTTGAAGTCCACGGATCGAATTGCCGATTGCCGATTGCAGATTGCCGATTGAGCTCAGATGCCGAGCATGTCGCAGAGCCGCTCGAGCTCGCGCGAGAGGCGGCGGCGCGTCTCGTTGCGCGGCATCGCCTCCTCGTCCATCAGCGGGCGGATGCGCTGCACGACGTCGGCAATCGACAGCAGGCGCTGCACGCCGGCCAGGTTGATGCCGACCTCGTCCACGAGGTGCTTGATGAGGCGCAGCCGGTCGAGCTCGTCGCGGGAGTAGAGCCGCATGCTCCCGACCGTCCGCGACGGCCGCACCAGACCGAGCCGCTCGTACTTCCGCAGCGTCTGCGGGTGCATGTCCAGCAGGCGCGCGGCCATGCTGATCAGATACAGGTCGTCGTCCACGGTCTTGCCCTTGCCTTGAAACTTGCGTCACAGCAAGTATAGGTATTGATACGCCGCGTGTCAACTTCTGGGAAGGGCCGCCAGTGGCGTTCCGGCGCCGTTCGGGCCATACTCGGAGGTACATCGGCCGGCGGCCGCCGTCACCTGTGACCATCCATCCCGCGGACTTCCTCACGATCGGCCTCCTCGTCGTCCTCGAGGGGCTGCTGAGCGCCGACAACGCGCTCGTCCTCGCCGTGCTGGTGCTCGGGCTGCCGAAGGCGGAGCAACGCAAGGCGCTCCGCTACGGCATCGGCGGCGCGTTCGCGTTCCGGACGATTGCGGTGTTGCTGGCCGTGCACCTGATCCGGCTGGGCTGGGTGAAGCTGCTGGGCGGGGGGTACCTGCTGTACCTGACCTACCGCCATTTCTTCTCGGGCGGGGACGCGGAGTCGCGGCGCGCCTTCACGCCGGCGAAGCCCTGGCTCGGCCTCCCGCCGCTCTGGGCGACGGTCGTGAAGGTCGAGCTGACGGACCTGGTGTTCGCCATCGACTCGATCCTGGTGGGCGTCGCGATGTCGCAGAAGCCCTGGGTGGTGATCACGGGCGGCATCCTGGGCATCATCATGATGCGCATCGTGATCGGGCAGCTCCTGGCGCTGGTCCAGCGCTACCCGGGCCTGGTGGACGGCGCGTTCGTGATCATCGGGTGGGTGGGCGGGAAGCTGCTCGTGGAGTACGGCCACCAGCTCGGGCTCTGGCGGGTCGAGATCCCGACCTGGTTCTCGCTGACGCTGATCGTGGTGATCTTCGGCGTGTCGCTCCTGATCGCCCGCCGGCAGGAATCCCGCGCGCGCCGCCGGGGCCAATCGGTCGACGACCAGGCGGCGAAGCTGCTTTCTGAGTAGGGCTGAGGCCCTGCGCTGCGGCCGCCACGCGAGGGCCCGTCAGCACCGAGTATCGAGTACCCGGTACCCAGTACCGTCTGCGTCAGGTACTGCGTGACCTTCAACGCCAGGCTCTTCGTCTGGCCCCAGGCCAGCGAGAACGCGGTGCCCTGGCTCTTGATCCGGTCGAGGAACGCCGGGTCGGACCACTCGCCCTGCTGGACGTAGTCGAGCGCCACGGCGAGATAGTCGCCGGGCGGCAGGTCCTTCACCTGGAAGCGGCCGTCCTGATCGGGTCGCGCCGAGGAGACGAAACGCGTGGGTGACGTCCACCGGGCGCTGTCCTCGGCGAACACGACGACCGTGTAGTCCTTGACGGCCTGGCCGCGGTCGTCGCTCACGCCGCCGGTCACGGACGTGGTCTGCGAGGTCAGTACCACCTGGATCCCCGTCGCTTCCTCCTGGCCCTTGAACTCGATCGGCGTATCGGTGATGTCCTGGCCGTTGTACTCGACCCGCTTGAGCATCCAGCCGGCGGGCAGCCCGATCGCGCGGATCAGCACGCTGCCCGACACGCCCTTGGCCTCGAACATGCCGTCCTCGGCCACGGGCTCGACCCCTCGGCCGATCCGCGAGAACATCTCCGTGTCGGTGCTCCGCGGCATCACGCGGAGGTTCTTCCAGGTCTCGTGCGGCGGCGCGGCGCCGTCCTCGAACACGACCTTCCCCGTGAGCCGCCCGCCCTTGCCGGTGACGATGGCCAGGCCCGTGACGTCCTGTCCGGCAATCGAGACCGGCACCGACGCGAACTCCGGCTCCCGCTCCTGCTGCGTGCCTCGCTCGTCGGACGAGGTCGTGATGAAGACGGCGCCGGCCCCCACCAACGTCATGCCGCGCGCGTTGCCCGTGCGCACCTGCAGCACGTAGTCGCCCGGCGCGACGTTGTTGATCGTGAAGGTGCCGTCCTTGTTCACGCGCGCCGCGCCGCCGCCCATGCGCATCACCATGTTCTCGAGCGAGCGCGGCATGAGCATGACCATGGCGCCCTCGGCGGGCTTGCCTTCGGAGGTCGTCACGACGCCGGAGATCTTCGCCGTGCGCACGGGCAGCAGCGCGAAGTCGATGCCGTTGGCCTCCTGCCCGACGGTCACGGACAGGCGTTGCGCGTCGGCGGCGCTGGTCGTGCCGGGGTAGTAGGTGGGCGCGTAGGCGGTCGGCTCGTCGGCCTGGCCTTCCATCATGAAGCTGCCCATGGAGCGCACGGTCGAGCTGACGACGTATTCGCCGGGCGGCAGGCCGTAGATCCGGTACTGGCCCAGGTCGTTCGTCGTGCCGCCCCGGCCGGACGCCATCAGGCGCCGCTGCCCGTTCATGTACTGATAGCGCAGGGCCTGGACGAAGGCGTCGGCGATGGGCTCGCCGAACTCGTCGAGCACGCGGCCCGTGATGGCGCTGCCGCGGGGCAGGGCGAGGTCGGCCTTGTCGATGACCTGAGTGTCGAGCAGCTCGATGGGCTTGCCCGACTCGAACGGCCGCCGCTGGCCGAACTCGAGGGCCACATACCCGCCCTTGCTGGCGAAGAGCGTGTAGCGGCCGGCCGGCAGCTCCTTGAACTCGTAGGCGCCCTCGGCGTCGGTCGTCGTCAGGCGCCCGCCGCGCAGCGCGGTCGACGTGAGCCGCACCTGCGCGCGCCTGAGCGGGCGGTCCGTGTCGGCGGCGACCACGTGTCCCTTGATGACCGCCGTGCCCGTCTTCTCCGGCTGCTCCGCGTCCCTGGCCGGCATGCCCGGGCGCGCCTGCTGGGTCACCGTCGTGACGGTCACCTGGGCCGAGGCCGGCCCGCCGCCGCCAACGAGGAGGAAAGCCGCCAGGACGGTAAGCCACGCGCGCATGGGAAACACCTCCAGGGAAGCCTCCGCGCCGTTCGTGCCGATTATGACGCGTCCGGGGGGATGTTGGTCTGGGGGATCTGGCGCAGGGCTGAAGCCCTGCGCTACGGGCGCGTTACGGGCACTCGTAGCGCACACCTTCAGGTGTGCGCCTCCGGCCCGCCGGGCATCACGATCTCCAGCGGCCGCCCGCCTGCGTAGCGCTCCCACGTGTCGCGGACGACGCTCGCGAGGCCGTCGAGGAAGACCGGCGTGGTGCACGCCGTCCGTGCGCGCGCGAGCGCCAGCCCGACCTCCTTCGCCACGCCAGCCGCCTCGACGTCGAGGTCGTAGATGACCTCCATGTGGTCGCACACGAAGCCGATGGGGCAGAGGACGGCGGCCTCGAGGCCGCGGGCGCCCTCCTCGCGCAGGTAGTCGCAGACGTCCGGCTCCAGCCAGGGGTCCTGGGGCCGGCCGCTCCGGCTCTGGTAGACGAACGCCCAATTCTCCGCGCCGACGCGCGCGGCGACGAGCGCGGCGGCCTCCTGGAGCTGCCGTTCGTACGGGTAGGCGTCGGCCATCGACCTCGGGATGCTGTGCGCGGTGAAGACCAGGCGCGCCCGCGTCCGCACCGCCTCGGGCAGCCGCGCGAACGCCTCGCGCACGTTGGCCGCGTTGGCCTCGATGAAGCCTTCGTGGACGTGCCAGTCGCCGACGTACGTCACCGCCACGTCGGGCTTGCCGCGCCTGGCGAGTTCGGCGCGCGCGTCGCGCACGTTCTCCTTGTACTGCAGGCAGCTCGAGTAGCTTCGCTGGGCGGCGGTGATGACCCCGACCGCGCGGCGGATGCCTTGGTCCGCCATCGCCTCGAGCGTGTCGGCGAGATACGGGCGCCAGTTGCGCATGCCGACGAACACCGGGAGGTCCGGGCCGTCGCGGCGCAGCCGCTCGCGGACGCCCTCGGCCTGCCGGAGGGTGAGCTCGGTGAGGGGCGACACGCCGCCGAACAGGTCGTAGTGATGCGCGACGGCCTCGACGCGTTCGGGCGCCACGCGGCGGCCCCGCAGGACGTTGGCGAGAAACGGGCGGACGTCGTCCGGCCCCTGGGGACCGCCGAAGGAAATGATCAGCACCGCGTCGAATGGCTGTGACAAGGCGGCCGATTATACCGCGCCCCCTGCGGCGCCGGCCGCTACGGTAATATGCCGGGTACAGCCGCGATGCCCAGCACACCGCCGCCCGCCGCGTCGTCGCCCGCGCGTCTGCCCTGGCCCGTGTGGGCGCTCGGCTGGGTGAGCTTCTTCACCGACGTCGCCAGCGAGGCGATCTACGCGCTGCTGCCCGCGTTCCTGAAGTCGGTGCTCGGCGCGGGCGCCGTCGCGCTCGGTATCATCGAGGGCCTGGCCGAGGCGACGGCCAGCCTCCTCAAGATCGTGTCGGGCGGCCTCTCCGACCGCTGGCGCGTCCGCAAGCCCATCGTCCTGGCGGGCTATTCGCTGTCGTCGGTGGTGCGCCCGCTCATGGCGCTGGCGACCGCCTGGCCGCAGGTGCTGGCCATCCGCTTCCTCGACCGGACGGGCAAGGGCATCCGCGGCGCGCCGCGCGACGCGATGCTGACCTATCTGTCCACGCCCGAGACGCGCGGACGCGTCTTCGGCGTGAACCGCATGATGGACCACGCGGGCGCGGTCGCCGGACCGCTGCTCGCGACCGGGTTCCTGCTGCTGTACCCCGGCCAATACCGGACGCTCTTCGCGCTGACGGCCATTCCGGGCGTCGTCGTCGTCCTTCTGCTGCTGCGGGTGCCGGAGGTGGGGAAGGCGCCGCGCGCGGAGGACGCGCCGCACCCCGGAGCGGCGCCCAGCTGGCGCGTGCTGCCGGCGGACTTCTTCCGGCTCCAGGCGATCCTGTTGCTCTTCACGCTCGGGAACTCGACCGACGCGTTTCTGCTGCTCCGTCTCGGCGACATCGGCATCCCGACGGCGTACATCCCGGCGCTCTGGGCGGGCCTGCACGTGGTGAAGTCGGCCGGGTCCGTCCCCGGCGGCGCGCTGTCCGACCGCATCGGGCGGCGGGGCATGATCGCCGCGGGCTGGGTCGTCTACGCGGCGGTGTACGCCGGCTTCGCGATGGAGACGGCGCCCTGGGCGCTCGTCGCGCTCTTTCTCGCCTACGGGCTCTACTTCGGCTTGTCCGAGAGCGCCGAACGCGCGCTCATCGCGGATCTCGTGCCGCGCGAGCTGAGCGGCACCGCCTTCGGCGTCTACAACGCCGTGCTGGGCATCGGCAGCCTGCTGGCCAGCCTGCTCTTCGGCGTGCTGTGGACCGAGTTCGGCGCGCCCGCGGCCTTCTACACGGGCGCCGGGCTCGCGCTCGCGGCCGCCGCGGCGCTGACGTGGCTGCGGCAGGATCGGACGTAGCGCAGGGCTTCAGCCCTGCGCAGGCCGGCGCACACCTGAAGGTGTGCGCTACGGGAAAGCCCAAGCCTGTGGCCCCCGGCCTCCGGCCTCCAGTCGCGTCCCGTGTATACTAGATAATTCTGATGCCTCGAATTCTGGTCACCAATGACGACGGCGTTCGTTCGGACGGGCTGCGGGCCCTGGCGGAGGTGCTCGCGCCGCTCGGAGACGTGACCGTCGTGGCGCCGGTCACCGAAGCCAGCGCGGTCGCCCACGCCCTCACGCTCCGCCGCCCGCTCCGCCTCGAGCGAATCGACGAGCGGACCTACGCGGTGGACGGCACGCCGACCGACTGCGTGAACATCGGCGTCTACACCGTGCTGCGCGGCCGGCCCGACCTCGTCGTCTCGGGCATCAACAAGGGCTGGAACCTGGGCGACGACGTCACCTACTCGGGCACGGTGGCGGGCGCCCTCGAGGGCGCGCTGCTCGGGATCCCGGCCATCGCGGTGTCGCTCAAGCGCGTCAAGGGCCCGCTCGACTTCAGCTACGTGGCGCGCTTCGCCGCCGAGCTGGCCGAGGCGGTCCTGAAGCGGGGCCTGCCGCCGTCGACGTTCCTGAACGTGAACGCGCCGCTCGGGCCGCCGAAGGGCCACAGGGTGACCGTGCAGGCCAAGCGGAACCACAACACCTCGGTCGCCGAGAAAGAGGACCCGCGGGGCCAGCCCTATTTCTGGATCGAGGAAGGGCAGGACGACTGGGAGCCGCACGACCAGTCGGACTACCAGGCGGTCCGGGACGGCTACATCTCGGTGACCCCGCTCCAGCCGGACCTGACCAATTACAAGGCCCTGGACTTCGTGCGGGAGCTTTCGCTTGGCGTGCGAGCTGGGGTAGAATAGCAGTTCGCCCGGTCGGGGCGTGGCTCAGCCTGGTAGAGCACTCGGTTCGGGACCGAGGGGTCGGTGGTTCGAATCCACTCGCCCCGACCAACACCTTCTCAGAGACGCCCGCGGCTTCCGCGGGCGTTTCTGCTGTACGGGCCGTACGTAGGGGCCGGCTTCAGCCGGCCCGCTCGCCGCTCAGAACCGGTGCGTGTAGATCACTTTCGACGCCGCCCGCCGGTCGAGCGTCCGCCAGCCCTCCAGCCGGTCGTCCTGCCAGTTGTGCGTGTAGACGATGTAGACGTCGTTGCCCGGACGCAGGATCCAGCGGAAACGCGACTGCCAGCCGAGCAGGCGGCTGACCGAGTCGTACTGCACGGTGTTGCCGAGCGAGATCCACGGGCTGAACTGCGTGCCGACCTGCGCGCGGTAGAGCGTGGTGGTGAAGTGGCCCTCGGCCAGGTCGAGGTCGTTCCACTCGCTCTCGAGCGCCGCCGACAGGCCGGGCCGCGGACGGAGGGTGAGCGTCAGGCCGATCTGCCGCCCGCGGCCGGAGAAGAACTCGCCCGTCTCCACCAGGCCGGTCGCCGCGACGACACGCTGGGTCGCCGTGGTCGCCTCGACGCGATAGCGGGTGAAGTCGTAGACGCCGCCGGCCGGGAGGATGACGCCCTCGTAGATCTCGAAGGGGCGCTCGAGGCGTTCGCGATCCGGAATCACGTGCACCTGGATCTGGTCGCCCGACTGGAGCTCCACCTGGAAGACGGTCAGGTCCCACTTGCGGGTCAGCAGCGCGTTGTGCAGGTCGGCTTGGACGTCGAGGTGCATCTCGAACGAGAAGCGGCGGACGTAGCGGTCCTGGCGCGGCCGCGGAGAGAAGCGCACGACGGGATTGACCCGCCGGTAGCCCGCCTGCGGCGTGAAGCCGATGGCCGGGTCGTAGTGGGCCTGCAGCTCGCGAAACGAGACCCTCGCGTCCCACAGGTCGTTGGGGTAGTTGAGGCGCAGGCCGTACGCCTGGTTGCCTCCGGTGCCCAGCGGGTTGCTGTTCCACAGCCAGAACGCGCTGAACTCGAGGTTCTCCTGGCCGCGGAACGTAGAGGTGGCGAGGCTGAGGTCGACGCCCGCCGTCTGCCGCGCGTCGGCGGCGGCCGTGCGGGCGGCGCGCCGCGTGTAGATCGCGCCGACGTAGGACTGGCTCAGCATCCGCCGGCGCACGCGCAGCACCGTGAAGTCCTCGCCGGCCGCCGCGCCCTCGCGCGCCGTCCGCACCTGGAGCACGCCGACGTCCTGGGCGCCGGCCTGACCCGTGAGCTTGACGCCGTAGTCGATCTTCTGCGGATTGCCCTCGGCATCGAGGCCGATGCGGCGGCTGAAGAACGGCACGACGGCGTTGCCCGGCTCGCGTGAGAAATCGAAGAAGCCCGAACCTTCCAGGAAGAAATCGCGCTTCTCGGGGTAGTAGAGCGGGAAGCGCGTCAGGTTGACACGACGCTGGTCCACCTCGGTCTCGGCGAAGTCGGTGTTGAGCGTGAAGTTCGCGCGCAGGCCCGGCGTCAGGTTGTAGAAGAGATCCAGACCGGCGTCGGCGTGTCCAGTGACCGCCGGCATGCCGCGGGCCGGCGCCGCGCCGGCGGTGCCCACCACGTAAGGCTTCACGTCCAGCCCGATACCCTGGCTGATGTCGTCCAAGCCGGTCAGCAGGCCGGCGTTTGCCATTCGCAGCAGCCCCTGGTTGCGCGCGAAGCCCGTCCAGAGCGTCTCCTCGTTCTTCCGCCTGATCGTCCGCTGGAAGTTGATGCCCCAGGCGTGCCTCCCGGGGGCGAAGTTGAGGGTGCGAAACGGCAGCTCGATCTCGGCCGTCCACCCGGTGTCGGTACGGCGGACGCGGGCCATCCAGATGCCGTCCCACTGCCGGTTCAGGCCGCTCTCACCGCTGGTCGCGCCGCCCGACGCGCCAATGCCCAGCAGGCCGTCGCCCATGGCGCCCGAGGGGTTGATCTCGAAGAAGTAGCCGGTGCGGCCGTCGAGGTAGGGGTCGAGGACCCAGCGGAACCGGTCGTCGGCGTCGAACGCCTGGTCGCGCTGCATCTGGTTGCCGAGCAGCCGATCCGGCGCCGAGTCGTGGCAGATGATGCCGAGGTAGAGCCGATGCCGGTCGAAGAGCACCCGCACCTCGGTCGGCTCGGTGGCCGGCGCGCCGTTGTCGGGATCCTGCTGGACGAATCCGTCCGCCGCCGGCGCGCGCCGCCACGCCGGCTCGTCGAGGCTCCCGTCGAGCGCAATCGACTCATCGGCCGCCAGGCGGACGGCGGCGACCTCGCGCCGTCCCGGCGCCGCCTGCTGCGCCGCCCCCGGCGCCGCGAGCGCGAGCGCCGCCAGGGCGGCCGCCAGACGGCCCGTCACACGGCCGTACGCGGGCCGTCCGGTCCAGAAGCGGGCGGGAGGACAGCCGAGCCGCACGTGAGGCGCCACGGGCGGACATTGTACGGCACGCCGCGATCTACTGCCTGACCAGCTCCACCCGCCGGTTCCGCGCGCGGCCGGCCAGCGTGTCGTTGCTCTCCTTGGGCCGCGACGCGCCGTAGCCGACCGTCGTGAGCCGGTCGGCCGCCACGTGGAAGCGGTCCACGAGCGCCGTCTTCACGGCCGCCGCCCGGCGGTTCGACAGGTCGAGGTTGTACTGGTCGCCGCCCACGTTGTCCGTGTGCCCCTCGATGCTCAGCTTCCAGCCGGGGTTCTTCTTCAGCAGCCCCGCGATCTCGGTGAGCACGGGCTCGGACTCGGGCCGGATGGTGGCGCTGCCGAAGTCGAAGTAGATTCCGTACACCTCGGCGCGGCCCGCCTTCTCGAGCTTCTGCTCGAGGTTCTCGACCGGCTGGTCCGGCCCTTGCGCACCCGCCTCGGCCGGGTACTCGATCTTCACGACGTCGAGCCGGTGCTCGCTCAGCCTGGGCAGCTCGCGGCCGTTCTTCTTCGCCATCTCCTCGAGCCGGGCCTGCAACGCGGGCGGCCAGACGTGCCACGCGTCGTAGTGCAGCGTCAGCGGCTGCTCGGGGTCGTCGAGGAAGTAGAACTCCGCCCTGTAGTCGCCGAACGCGCCCGTCGCCAAGACGGCGTCCAGTTGCACGCGCGTGCCGTTCACGATGACCGGCACCTTCACCGGCCCTACGCGCTCGAGCGTGCCGTGGACGAGCACCGCACCGCCCGTCACCTGGAAGGCGAACTCCGCCTTGCCCGTCTTCGCGAGGTCGTCCATCACGGCCGTGGACGGCCCGATGGCGGTCCAGCCCGCGTAGGACTTGTCCTCGTTGCTGGTGAAGAAGTTCCGGTACTGCCGCGCCGTGCGCAGGTCCTCACGCGCCACGCCGCGCGCCGACTGCATCTTGCCCGTGCGCTGCTCGGCGGAGTAGGTGAGGTGCACGAGATCCGGCGTGACCCGATCGATTCGCTTGATCGACTCGAAGTCGCCGCGGCCGGGCTCCTGGATGGCGGTCACGATCGTCAGACCCTCGCGGAGCGGCACCGGCGACGCGGGCGGTCCGGCCGCCGCCGCGACGCCTCCGGCGAGCGCCGCGAGCAGGGCGATGGTGGCTCGGCGCATGTCCTCCCTCAGCGGATGAGCCGCGCCCGGGGGAGCGGGGCGTGCGGCGCACTGGTTGGCGATGCGGAGATTATAGATTACAATGCCGGCCTCCCAGAGCAACCCGGCAGAGATGGAGGGCACGTGGCGATGGTCTCCCTGAGAGTTCGCCGCCTCCTGCTCCGCCTCGGTGTCGGCGCCACGCTCGCGGTCATCGGAGCCGCGGGCGCGATGGCGCAGACGCCACAGGCGGAGAAGCAGGCGAAGGAGCTTCTCTCACCCAACGCGTACCGCATCGAGTTCAAGTCCATCCCCGAGCTCAAGGAGGGGAAGGTCTCGATGGCCGAGGGCACCGCGGGCCCTGAAGGCGTGAAGTTCGCGGCCGAGAACCTCAGCATCCTTCAGCCTATCGTCGTAACCGTGCTCGCCAAGAGCCCGGACGACGACGTGCGGGTGGGGCTGTCGAAGTACCGCTACGACCAGTTCGACCGGACCGGCTCCACCAAGGGGAAGGGTATCTACACGACCCGCCTGCGCACGCAAGGCGACCTGAAGGTGGTCGTCTCCGCGCCGAAGCCCACGCCGTTCCAGCTCGTGGTCTGGGCGGGTGACGAGGTGCCGCGCGAGATGAAGCCGGTGGTCGTCGCCGACCGCGCCATGGTCACCGGTCAGAAGTCGGCCGGCGGCGGGGCGGGGGGCGGCGGATCGATGGTCATGTGGGTCATCGCGGTCGCGCTGCTGGCCATCGTCGGCCTGCTGGGGATCATGGTGTTGAAGGGAAAGCGGGCATGACGAAACACATGAGGAAGGTCGCCACCACGGCGGTCGCGCTCGGGGCGCTGCTCGCGGCGCCGGGACCGGCGGGCGCGCAGGCGCGTGCCGTCGGCAGTATGGAGCTCTGGCGCGGCCGCGAAGCCATGGCCGAGCGCGAGGCCGAGCAGGCGCGCGAGAACGCCGATGTCAGCGCGGGCCAGCGCGCGGGCATCAACCAGGGCATCGACTGGCTGCAGCTCGGCGTCAGGATCGCCAACAGCGCGCACGACTTCGGCGAATCGTTCACGCCGCTCAATCCCGACGACGCGCGGTTCGACCCGGACTACAGCCCGCCCGGCATGCCCGAGGTGCCGATCTCGTGCGAAAGCGCGGAGTGCGAGCAGTGCTACGCGAAGGCGCAGCACAACGTCAACTTCGTGCGCGTGCAGTTCGAGAAGCTCCGGGCGATCTACGACGCGACGCACACCTACGCGAAGAACGCCATGGCGTTCGGCGACGACGTGTCGAGCATCCACGGCGTGATGGGGCTGGCGTGGCAGACACAGAAGAAGGGGATCCAGGACTCGCTGAACCACTTCGACCAGACCTACGACTCGAAGTACCGCGATCTGCTGGGGAGCCTCGAGCGGTCGCTCAAGGAAATCGGGGAGTGCGAGGCGACGCACTTCGACACGCCCGACTGGTACAACCGCTTCGGGTTCATCTACTACCAGTTCATGGAGGCGCGCTACAGCCGGCACTAGGCGTGCCAGAGCCGACACCGTGGCGCAGGGCTGAAGCCCTGCGCCACGGCTCCCTGCGCTACATGATGGGCTTCCCGTCGAGGCCGGCCGGCATCGGCACGCCGAGCAGCTTCAGGATCGTGGGGGAGAGGTCCATGATGCTCGGCGTCGTGGTGTCGATCTTGCGGTTGACGAACAGCACGCCGGCGCTGATAGTGGTGGCCGTGGCGCAGTGGTCGCCGCTCCACTTGCGGTCGTTGTCCTGGATGACCGCCTTCGCGATGCCGCCGAGCGTGTCCTGCCACCCCACGCGGTAGCCGTCGTTGAATCCCACCTCGAGGTCCGGCGCGTTCTGCAGGTACGGGCCCCAGTAGATGTCGTCGCGCTTGTAGATGTCGCCGAAGACGCGCGCCCCGTCCTCGGGGTCGGTGAGCGTGAGCAGCTTCGAGCGGATCTCGTCCTGCAGCTGGGAGTATTCCGCGCCCGACGAGACGATGCCCTGGCCCTCTCGGCCGCGCATGTTGAAGTAGATCTGGCCGAGGCCCACCGCGTAGGCCTTCGTGTGGCTCCAGTCCACGTCCTCGAAGAACTGACCGTGGCTGAAGAGGTCCTCGAGCGTCTTCTGGCCGCCCTCCTGGCCCTTGAGCGTCATGTAGCCGTTCTGGACCAGCCACGTGTTCAGGTTCACGCCCCGGCGGAACGAGTGGAAGCCGTGGTCGGACATCACCATGAAGACGACGTCCTTGGGCACCTTCGCGCGCAGGCGCCCGACCAGGTCGTCGGCCCGGCGGTAGATCCGCTCGATCGAGTCGCCGTACTTCGCGGCCAGGACGGGGTCGTACATCGGGTGCGTGGTGTCCATCAGGCGCCACATCATGTGCGAGATGCGGTCGGTCGTCTCGACGGCGCAGACGAACAGGTCCCAGTTGGGATCCTCGAGCTCCTTGAAGATGATGTGCTCGCGGTCGTCCATCGCGCGGTTCGAGTCGTCGAGGAACGCCTGCTCCGCGAGGCGCCCGTCGTTGAGCGGCTTGTCGGCGGCCTCGGCCCAGCCGAGCGTCCGGTAGAGGCCGATCTGCTCGGCGAGGTGCGCCGAGAAGTCGTCCGGCTTTGAGATCGGGATCGGCGGGTTGCGCGGGTCCATGCTGATCGGCGAGGCGTAGACCTGCAGCTCGTCGTGCGCGTCTTTCAGGTAGAACTGCGTGATGCCGTGGATCCGCACGAGGAAGTTGACGTCGAACTCGAGGCTGACCCACGGGCTCCACTGCCCCTCCTGCAGGCGGATCGTGTTGCCCTGGATGTCGATCGTCGCCGCCCGGCCGGCGCGGTCCCAGTGGACCGCCACCGGCAGCCGCAGGTCCTCGCGCGCCTCGAGCTCGGCGATCTTCGTCCGGTCGGCGTCGGTGAGCGGCACCTTCGCCCGCGCCTCGCGCAGCTCCTGCCGCACGACGGGGTTCGGCGGGCCGACCATCTCGGTCTTCGCGGTGTCGCCGTCGAGCACCAGCCGCTTCAGGATGCCGCCGAACTCGGAGTTCCCCTCCTCGTAGCGGCTCAGGTCGGTCGCCCAGTAGTAGTAGGTGCCGAGCGTGCCGCGGATGTCGGGCGTGGGCAGGCCGGCCAGGAGCACGCCGTGCGCCACCTCTTCGGGCGGGAAGGTGACCGGCACCGTGAGGACCCGCGTCCGGATCCCGTCGCGCCCGGCGTCGACCCAGAAGGACGTGCCGCCGCGGGTGGACACGACCTTCGGCGCCTTGATCGGGATGAAGCCCCACAGGAACTCCGGCGGGATCTTCTTCACCATGTTGAAGTCCGGCGTGTAGGTCTTCGGGTCGCGCCGGAGGAAGTCGAAGATGTCGTGCTTGCCGGGGTTCGCGCCGGTCGCGAAGCTCGACCACGCGGTCGGCGACTCGGACGGCTGCGTCGATCCGAGCGGCACGAACGTGCCCTCGTCGGCCAGCTTCTTCAGGTTGGGCAGCCGGCCCTCGTCCATCCACTTCCGCGCCAGCGTCGGGTCCATCCCGTCGAACCCGATCACGAAGACGCGCTGCTTCGCCTTGCGCTCCGGCTTCACGCCGGGCGGCAGGCCCGAGCACGCGAAGAAGCTCGCGCCGCACGTCACGGCGCACGTCAGAGCCGCCACCCGCCGCATCGTCTTGCCCATGGTCACTCGTTGCCCCGTCTGTCGCGGCCGCGCAGCGCCTTCACGGCGCCGCGCCGCTTCTTGGAATCCAACCGACGCTCCCGCGCGCCGGCGCGGGGCCGCGTCGGCCGGCGCGCCTTTGGGCGCCGCGCCGCCTGCGCCACGAGGGCGACGAGCCGGGCCCGCGCGGCCTCCCGGTTCTGTCCCTGCGTCCGGTGCTCCCGGCTGTCGATCACGAGCACGCCGTCGGCCGTCACGCGCCGCCCGGCGATCGCGACGAGCCGCCCCTTCACGTCGTCGGGCAGCGACGACGCCCGGACGTCGAAGCGCAGTTCCACGGCGGTGGAGACCTTGTTGACGTTCTGGCCGCCCGGGCCGGACGCGCGAACGAACCGCTCTTCGATCTCGCGCTCGTCGAGGTCGATGGCGTCGGTCACCCTGATCATGGCCGCCCCGCGCATGGAAACCGTTCAAGCATAACATCCCGCCGCGCCGGGACGCGGCCGTCAGGCGCGGCGGCGGCGGCGCGCGAGCACCCAGGTGAGGCAGATCGCCACGACGACGGCCACGGCGGCGATCCGGGGCCGCTGGAGCGCGTGCAGCACGGGCCGCCAGCGGTCCCCGACGTAGTAGCCGAGCGACAGGAAGGCGGCCGCCCAGACGAGCGCGCCGGCATAGGCGAAGAGCGCGAAGAGGCGCGGCTCCAGCTCCGACGAGCCGGCGACCAGCGCGATCAGGTGGCGCAGGCCGGGCACCCAGTACCCCGCGAAGAGCGTCCAGCCGCCCCCGCGGCGAAACCACTCGTGGGCCTGCCGCACCCGGGCCTCGGACAGGTGCACGAGGCGCCCGTAGCGGTGGAGCAGAGGCACGCCCACGAACCGGCCGAGCGCGTAGCTCACCGTAATGCCGGTCATGGCGCCGAGCGCGGCGGCGAGATAGGTGGGCCCGAGCGGCAGATCGCCGCGGCGCACGAACACGCCGGCCAAAGTCAGCAGCGTCTCGTCGGGCACGGGCAGGCCGACGATACCGAAGACCAGCAGGCCGAAGAGGGCCACGTCTCCGTATTGTGAGAGCCAGTGGAGGAGGATCTGCTCCATTCAGCGCAGCGTCCAGCGGATCTCCCCGGCCGCCGCGACCGTCGTGCCGGCACGGGTGCGCTGCGCGTCCGTCCGCCTCCGTCCGCGCGTGAGGGGCATCAGCCGAGTATAGCCGGACCGGCGCGCCTCAGCGCGCCGGCTCCTCGTGCCGCTGCTCCTCGGCCTTGCGCAGCGGCAGGAACGCGAAGACGCGCTCCCGGTACGCCTCGTAGGCCCGGCCGTGGTAGCGCAGCAGGTCCCGCTCCTCGATGGGCACCGCCACGAGGATGTAGCCGGTCGTCGCCACGGCGAAGAGCAGGTGGCCGAGGGTCATGACGGGCGCCGCCCAGAAAGCGATCAGAAAGCCCAGCATGAGCGGGTGTCGTACCCACCGGTACAGCCCCAACGTGGCGAAGTCCGGGTGACGGTACGGACGATCGGCCAGGAAGAGGCGGACCTGCCGGAGGCCGAAGAAATCGAGGTGGTCGATCATGAACGTGCTGGAGAGCACGATCATCCAGCCGATCCCGAACGCGGTCCACAGGACCGGCGCGGCGTCGGTGCCCGACACGTCCCAGACGGTCCCCGGAATCGGGCGCCACTGCCAGAGGAGGAGCGCCAGCACCAGGCTCGCGATCAGCACGTAGGTGCTGCGCTCGATCGCCGGCGGGACGACACGGGTCCACAGGCGCTTGAATGCGGGGCGGGCCATCACGCTGTGTTGGAGAGCGAACGCCAGCAGCAGCGCCACGTCGATGGCGACCGCGGCCCACAGTCCGCTCGTGTCGCCCCGATCGACGCTCGTCGGTGTGAGCAGGTCGCCCACCCACCCGAGCGAGTAGGCGAAGGTCAGCAGGAACACGATGTACGCCGCGATGCCGTAGACGAACGCCAGCCGTCGAGCCATGGCTCGTGCCTCCTTCTCGTCTTGGCGACGGGAGGAACACGACCCTGGCGAGGGGGAACACGGCGCCGCCGCGCGTGGCGCCGCCGGTGGCGCCGCCCGCGTCAGACGCCGTCGTCAGGTCGTAAGTGGTTGAACGCAACGATCGTAGCGCCCGCGAACCGGGTGTGCAACCCTCCAGCTTGACAGATCAGCGCCGCCGGGCCAGTGTTGCCCCTGCCGGCCCGGCCGGCCGCGTCCAGTCGGGCTCCACCGACGGGACGCCGGCGCGGGCGCGGCCGGCTCCGCATCCTTCATTCCGGAGGTCCTCATGGTCCGATCCCGATCCTTGATCTCGGGCGCGCTCACGTCGGCCGGCGCCGGCGTGCTCGCCCTCGCCCTGGCCGCGTCACCGGCCGCGCAGTCGCCCGAACCCCGGCAGTACGACCAGGTCCGCCAGATGGCGGCGGCCTCGTCCTTCAAGAGCCTCACGTGGCAGTTCGTCGGGCCGACGAACATCAGCGGGCGCGTCACCGACATCGCCGTGGCGGACCGCGCGGGCCGGACGCGCGCGATCTACGTCGCGACCGCGTCGGGCGGCGTGTGGAAGAGCGAGAACGAGGGCACGAGCTGGGCGCCCATCTTCGACGACGAGCCGTCGACGGCCATCGGCGCGATCGCGGTGGCGCCGTCCAACCCCGACATCGTGTGGGTGGGGACGGGCGAGGCGAACATCTTCCGCACGTCGCCGGCCGGCGCCGGGCTCTACAAGTCGACCGACGGGGGGAAGACCTGGCGGTTCATGGGGCTCCCGGCCACCGAGCGAATCGCCCGCATCGTCATCCATCCGACGAACCCGGACGTCGTGTACGTCGCCGCCCCCGGCCACGAGTGGACGCCCAACGAGGAGCGCGGCGTCTACAAGACCACCGACGGCGGGCGCACGTGGCAGAAGATCCTGTACGTGGACACGATGACCGGCGCGATCGACCTCGTGAGGGACCCGTCGAACCCCGACGTGCTCTACGCGGCCGCCTGGGAGCACGTGCGCAAGCGGTGGAACGACCCGCGGAACGAGCCGGGGTACAAAGGGAGCGGCGTCTACAAGACGACCGACGCCGGCAAGACCTGGACACCGATGAACGACGGGTTGCCGGCGCCGGCGTTCCGGGGCCGCATCGGCCTGTCGATCGCGCGCTCGAACCCGAGCGTGATCTACGCCTACCTGGACAACTACGAGATCGCGCGCAAGGCGAAGCCGGGCGAGCTCGACGCGTACGGCCGGCAGCGCGAGGACGTCATCAAGGGCGCGACCGTGTTCCGTTCCGACGACAAGGGCCGCTCCTGGCGTCAGGTGAGCGAGCCGGGCGCGTTCATGGAGCGGGTGTCGGGCACCTACGGCTGGGTGTTCGGGCAGATCCGCGTGGACCCGACCGACGAGAATCGCGTCTACATCATGGGGCTCGGCCTCGACGTCTCGACCGACGGCGGGAAGACCTTCACGGAGGTCGACAGCCTGCCCGGCGGCGACCTGCACGCGCTGTGGATCGATCCGGACAACCCGAACACGCTCTTCAACGGCAACGACCAGGGCTTCGTGGCGTCTGTACGACCGGGGCCGCACCTGGCGCGCGTTCGCCGATCGGATCCACGTGGCCCAGTTCTTCAACGTCGCCTACGACATGGACGAGCCCTTCCGGATCTACGGGTCCATCCAGGACCACGGCAGCCGGCGGGGCGTCGTGGACCTGTCCAAGGGGCGGGACAAGATCCCGGCGGCGGCGTTCGAGTACGCGCCGGGCGGGGAGGGCAGCCACCAGGCGGTCGACCCGTCCGATCCGAACATCGTCTATTCCGCCGGGTTCTACGGGCACATCTCGCGCACCGACTTCTCGACGCGCGACGCCCGGGGCCGTCCCCGCTCGACCGACATCATGCCGGTGCCCGACACCGGCCAGCCGCGGCTGCGCGGCCAGTGGCTCGCGCCCTTCATCCTGTCGCCCCACGACCCGGACGTCGTCTACCTCGGCCTGCAGTACCTCTTCCGCTCGTGGCACCGCGGCGACGCCTGGGAGCGCATCAGCCCCGATCTGACCGACAACGACGCGTCGCAGATGGGGGACATTCCGTACCAGACGATCTTCGCGATCGCCGAGTCGCCGAAGCGGGCCGGCCTGATCTACGTCGGCACCGACGACGGCCGCGTGCACCGCACGCGTGACGGGGGGAAGACCTGGACCGAGCTGACGGCGAACCTGCCGCGGCGCCAGTGGGTCTCGCGGATCGTGGCCTCCGCGTTCGACGAGGGCACCGTCTACCTCACGCAGACGGGGCGGCAGGAGGACGACTTCGGCGTCTACGTGTGGAAGTCCGCCGACTACGGGCAGACGTGGACCAGTCTCGCCAAGGGGATCCCGTCCGGGCCGGTGAACGTCATCCGCGAGGACCCGGCCGACCGGCGGATCCTGTACGTCGGCACCGACACGGGCGTGTACGTCTCGACCGACGGCGGCGCGGCCTGGCAGACGCTCGGCAGCGGCCTGCCGTCGACCTTCGTCTTCGATCTCATCGTCCATCCGCGCGACCGGATTATCGTCGCGGCCACCCACGGGCGCGGGATGTGGGCGCTCGACGCGCAGCCCGTGGAGAAGGGCGTCGGCGGGAGGTAAGTGCCTGGTGCTTGGGGCTTCGTGCTTGGGGCGGGATTGGTACCCGGTGGTTGGTGCGGCATCACGGTACGCCGGGAGTGGCGTGATCGCGCACCAGGCACGAAGCACCCGGCACGCACCAGGAACTCGTCAGCCCTTGAACCAGGGCCCGCAAACGCGATAGGGTTTTGACTCGCCTGACTGGCTCTTCCCATCAGTCTGCACCCGCCCCTCGCCGACGCGTGTCGCGTCCGCACCGGGTGCCGCCGGCCGGGCAAGAAACGCGAGGGAGAGGGTTCATGAGAAAGCTGTGGGGAACCACTACGACGGCGCTCGCGGTCGTGGCGCTGCTCGTGGCCGGAGGCGGCCCGTCGGCGCTGCGCGCGCAGCAGGGCGCTGACCGCACGAACACCATCGTCGACCCGAGCCTGCTCGACGGCTTGACCTACCGCTCGCTCGACTTCAGCCGCGGCGGCCGCTCGACGGCCGTCGAGGGCGTGCCGAGCGAGCCGTCGACGTTCTACTTCGGGTCCACCGGCGGCGGCGTGTGGAAGACGACCGACGCGGGCCTGAGCTGGCACAACGTCACCGACGGCCAGATCGACGCGGGCGGGATCGGCTCGATCGCCGTCGCCGACGCCGACCCGAACGTGGTCTACGTGGGCACCGGCTCGGCCTGTCCGCGCGGGAATATCTCGGCCGGCGTCGGGATGTACAAGTCGCTCGACGCGGGCAAGACATGGAAGTACATCGGCCTCTGCCGCGACTGCCAGATCGGCCACGTCCGGGTCCATCCGAAGAACCCCGATCTGGTCTACGCGGCGGTGCTCGGCAACATCTTCGGACCGAGCCAGGACCGCGGCGTGTACCGCTCCAAGGACGGCGGCACGACGTGGGAGAAGGTGCTCTACGTCAACGAGCGCACGGGCGCGAGCGACCTCTCGATGGATCCCACGAACCCGCGCGTGCTCTACGCCGGCATGTGGGCCGTGCAGCGCCAGCCGTGGACGATCGACAGCGGCAGCATGGATGGCGGCGTCTTCAAGTCCACCGACGGCGGTGACCACTGGACGAAGCTGACCAAGGGGCTGCCGACCGACGTCCTCGTGGGCAAGATCGGCGTCTCGGTCTCGCCGGCCGACCCGAACCGGGTGTGGGCCCAGGTCGAGGCCGCGGGCGACAAGGGCGGGCTCTTCCGCTCGGACGACGCCGGCGAGAGCTGGACGCGCGTCAACAGCCAGCGCATGCTGCAGCAGCGCGCCTGGTACTACACGCACGTCTTCGCCGACCCGCAGGACGCGAACACCGTCTACGCGCTCAACACGGGCTTCTACAAGTCCACCGACGGCGGGCACACCTTCGAGCCGTACCAGGTGCCGCACGGCGACAACCACGACCTGTGGATCAACCCGCACGACAACCGGATCATGATCAACTCCAACGACGGCGGCGCCAACGTGTCGCGCACGGGCGGCACGAGCTGGACGGGCCAGATGGGCGAGCCGACGGCGGAGATCTACCGGGTCGCCGTGGACAACCGCTGGCCCTACCGCGTGTACGGCGCCCAGCAGGACAACAGCACGGTCTCCGTGTCGAGCTGGAGCGGGTTCAGAGGCTTCGGCCAGGAAGGCGCGCCCTTCTACGACGTCGGCGGCGGCGAGAGCGGGCACATCGCCGTCGACCCGCGCAACCCGGACATCGTCTACGCCGGCAGCTACGGCGGCGTGATCACGAAGGTCGACGTCGGCAAGGGCCTCGAGTGGAGCATCCGGCCCTACCCGGACCTCGAGACGGGCCTGCGCGCGGCCGACATGAAGTACCGGTTCCAGTGGAACGCGCCCATTCTCATCTCGCCGCACAACCCGGACGAGATCTACGTCACGTCGCAGGTGGTGCACCGCTCGCTGGACGGCGGAATCACGTGGGACGTGATCAGCCCGGACCTGACCCGCAACGACAAGAGCAAGCAGGACTACTCGGGCGGTGAGGGGATCACCCGCGACAGCACGGGCGTCGAGGTGTACGACACGATCTTCGCCTTCGAGGAGTCGCCGAAGGTAGCCGGCGAGCTGTGGGCGGGGAGTGACGACGGCCTGATGCACCTCTCGCGCGACGGCGGCAAGACGTGGCAGGACATCACGCCGAAGGGCCTGCCGGCGTTCAGCACGATCAACATGATCGACCTGTCGCCGACCGATCCGGCCCAGGCCCTGATCGCCGCCTACCGGTACCGCCAGAACGATTTCACGCCGTACGCCTACAAGACGACGGACTACGGCAAGACCTGGCGCCGCATCGCCACCGGCAGCGACGGGATCCCGAAGAACGACACGCTGCGCGTCGTCCGCGAGGACCCCGCGCGCAAGGGCCTGATCTACGCCGGCACCGAGTACCGGGATGTTCGTCTCCTTCGACGACGGCGCGCACTGGCAGTCGCTCCAGCTGAACCTGCCGGTCACGCCCGTCACCGACCTGAAGGTCTACCGCGACAACCTGATCGTGTCGACCCAGGGGCGGGCGTTCTACGTCCTCGACAACCTCGCGCCGCTGCGCCAGGTGAAGCCGGGGATGGAGAAGACGAGCACGCTCTTCAAGCCGCAGGACGCCTACCGGTCGCTGGCCGGTCCGGCCGACATCTTCTACTACCTGCCCGACGAGCCGAAGGGGCCGGTGAAGATCGACATCCTCGACGCGAAGGGCGGCGAGGTCGCCAGCTTCACGGGCCGGCCCGGCCAGGCCGCGCCGGCCATGGGGCGGGGCTTCGGCCGCTTCGGCGGCGGCGCGGCGCACGTGAGCGCCAAGAAGGGCCTGAACCACTTCTCGTGGGCCATGCGCTACGCGTCGCTCTACGAGATCCCGCGCGGCACGGTGCTCTGGGCCGCCGGGGGCAACGCGGGCCCGAAGGTGGTGCCCGGCACCTACCAGGTGAAGGTCACGGCGGGCAGCTGGTCCGAGACGCAGTCGTTCGCGATCAAGCCCGACCCCCGCATCACCACGACGACGGCCGACTACGAGGCGCAGCTGCAGCTCGCCCGCGAGGTCGGCGCGAAGGTGAAGGAGATCTACGCCACGCTCGCGCGCGTCCGCGACATCAAGTCGCAGGCGAAGGAGCTCGGCGAGCGCCTGCAGAAGGCCGGGTACGGCGACGACGTGGCGAAGGCCGCCAAGGCCTTCGACGACAAGCTGACGGCGGTCGAGGGCAAGCTGACCCAGCTCCAGGGAGAGGGCGGGCAGGACGCGCTCAACTTCCCGGGCCAGCTCGACAACCAGTTCCTGGTGCTCTACAACAACGTCGAGTCCGACGACGTCGGACCGTCCCGCGGCATGCGCGAGCGGTTCGCGGAGCTGACGCCGCCGCTCACCACGCTGCTCGGGCAGCTCAAGCAGATCATCGACACCGAGCTGCCCAAGTTCAACCAGCTGGTGCAGGGCAAGGGCGCCGGCCCGATCATCCTGAAGGGCTGATGTCCGGCGCGTGCGGAGACCATGGAGGGGTCAGCGCCCATCGGGGGCTGACCCCTCCCGGGCCGCGCCCTGCGCCTCACGCCGCGAGCGCTCCAGCATCTCCTCGACGTCGTTCGGCGGCACCGACAGCCGGACGAGCAGCATCCCCAGCACCTCGATCGACGCCTCGACCTCCTCGATCGCCACCGCCGTCGCCCCGAGCGCGAGCAGACGTTCCGCCTCCACCCGGTAGCGCGCCCGGACCACGATCGGCATGTCCGCCGACACGCGGCGCGCGGCGAGCACGGCCCGCCGCGACGCCTCGGGATCGTTCAGCACGATGACCACGGCGGCGGCCTCCGCGACGCCCGCCGCCGCCAGCGCCTCCGGGCTCGCCACGTCCCCGTAGACGATGGGCTCGCCAGCGGCCCGCGCCTCGAGCACCGTCCGCCCGTTGAGGTCCAGCACCGCGTACGGCCGCCCGGCCGAGCGAAGCGCCGCCGCGATGATCCGCCCCCCGAGGCCGAAGCCGAGGATCAGGACGTGCCCCCGACGCGCTTCGCACGACGGCGCGGTCGGAGTCCCGGCGCGGCGCGCCAGGCGGCCGGCGATCGCGGTCAGCCGCGGGCGAAGCGCCAGCAGGGCCGGCGTGAGCAGCATCGTCAGGATGCTCGAGGCGAGCAGCACCTGCCAGAGCCCCTCGTCGATGAGGCCCGCCGCGAGCCCTTCGCGGCCGAGGATGAACGAGAACTCGCCCACCTGGGCGAGGGCCAGCCCCGCGCCCAGGGCCACGCCGGCCGGCTGCCGGAGCGCGGCGAACCCCAGGGCCGCGATCAGCGCCTTGCCCACGAGAATGGCCGCCACGATGAGGGGGAACAGGCCGAGGTGCGCGACCACGCCGGGCACGTCCACGATCAGGCCGAGCGAGACGAAGAACAGGCTGGCGAGCAGATCGCGCAGCGGTCCGATCTCGGCCTGCGCCTGGTGGCTGAATTCCGACTCGGCCAGCACCAGCCCGCCGAAGAACGCTCCGACGGCGGTCGGCAGGCCCAAGCGCGCGCAGAGCCAGGCCGTGCCGACGCTCGCCACGAGCAGAGCGAAGGGAAACACCTCCCGCCGGCGCGCGCGCAGCACCGCTCTCACGAGCGGCGGCAGGATCAGCCGCCCGATGACACCCACTGCCACCAGCGCGATCGCGGCCCGCCCCAGCAGCGCGGGCACGGCACGCGGGGCGACCTGGCCGCCCAGCACCGGCACGAGCATGAGCGCGCCGACGATCGCCAGGTCCTGGAAGAGCAGGACGCCGACGGCCAGGCGCCCGTGCGGCGCGTCCACCTCGTTGCGGTCGGCGAGCCCGCGAATGGCGACGGCGGTGCTCGACATGGCCACGAAGAGGCCGAGGAAGACGGCCGGCGCCGGGCGCGCGAGACCGAGCGCGACGACGGCGCCGGCGCCCAGCGCGGCCGTGGCCACGAGCTGGAGCGCGCCGCCCGCCACGACCGTGCGCCAGATCCGCGCCAGCGCGGTCATGGAGAAATCGAGGCCCACCGTGAAGAGCAGCAGGACCACGCCCACCTCGGCCAACTCGCTGATGTGGCCAGGGTCCACGATCAGACCGAGCCCCGACGGGCCGATGATCACGCCCGACACCACCAGCGCGACCACGGGCGGCACGCGCAGGCGCGCGAGCGCGACGACCAGCGCGAGCCCCGCCACGTAGACGACGAGCAGGTCCTGCACGAGCGGGTGGGCACCCATGCGCCCTATCCTAGCGTCGGTCAGCCAATCCGTCGCCGGAATTGCAGACGGGCGATTCTCCGGTCGGCGGCGTAGAATGTCGGGCTGGAGGTTTCGATGCGCATCGCCCTCGTGCAACAGCCCGCCACACCCGACAAGGCCGCCAACGTGCGCCGTGGCCTCGACGCGCTCGAGCGCGCCGCGCATGACGGGGCGGCCGTCGTGTGCTACGCGGAGCTCGCCTTCGAGCGGTTCCACCCGCAGCGTCCGGCGGACGGCGACCCGGGCCGCCTGGCGGAGCCCGTGCCGGGACCGACGACCGACGCGTTCTGCCGCAAGGCGCGCGAGCTCGGGGTCGTGGTCGTCCTGAACCTGTACGAGCGCGACGGCGACCGGCAGTACGACTGCTCGCCGGTCATCGACGCGGACGGCGCCATCCTCGGCCGCACGCGCATGGTGCACATCACCGACTACCCCTGCTTCCACGAGCAGGGCTACTACACCCCTGGCGACACCGGCGCGCCGGTCTACCAGACCCGGGCCGGCCGGGTTGGCGTCGCGATCTGCTACGACCGGCACTATCCGGAGTACATGCGCGCGCTGGGGCTCGGCGGCGCCGACCTCGTTGTCGTGCCGCAGGCCGGCGCGGTCGGGGAGTGGCCCGAAGGACTGTACGAGGCCGAGATGCAGGTGGCGGCGTTCCAGAACGGCTACTTCGTGGCGCTCGCGAACCGCGTGGGCCCTGAGGACTGCCTGACGTTCGCCGGCGAGTCGTTCGTCTGCGCCCCGGACGGCCGGGTGCTGGCGCGCGCGCCGCAAGCGGCGGAGACGATTCTGTCAGTGGATATCGATCTCGAGCAGACGACGGGCTCGCACGCCCGGCGGCTGTTCCTGCGGCACCGGCGGCCCGAACTCTATGCGGAGTGGATGGCGCGAGAGGGGGGCAGACAGTAGACAGCAGGACATGCTGATCAGCGAAGCGGAGGCCCGGAGGTGACCGCCGCTCCGCACATGCCTGCTGCCTACTGCCTGCCCCCCGTCACCGGGCAGGCAGCAACGGCCACACGGCGTGGCCGTGTGCGGCAAAATAGGGAGCAACAAGCGTGCCCGGGGAGCCGACGCGACGCTTCCGTCGTAAAGCCGGCCGAACGTTCAGCTTACCTGCGTTCGAAGTCCAGCCCGCGTTTCGCCCGAGTCCGTCCGAGCGGCCAACCCGTTGGCCGCAGGTCAAGTGTTTAACCTATTATCGCGCGTCACCGTGGCTTTGACCAGCGAATCGGGCTCCAGGCTGGCCAGGTAGACCTCGTTGTCGTTGCGCACCCCGAACCGCGACAGATCCACCGGCCGGTACTCCTGCGTCGGCATCTCCAGCGTGATTTCCGAGATCTCGTCGAACGACGCCAGCACGACGTCCGCCATGGCATAGAGCGTGTGCTGTATGGACTGGCTGGCGTGCTGGACGAAGCTCTCGAGCAAGAGCTGGCGCACGCCCTGCCAGTACGCCCCGAAGGTCACGTCGGGCTGCGTGTAGGTCCAGCGCGCGGTCAGGGAGGCGGCGAGGATCCGGTCGTCCTCGGGCTCGGCCCCCGTGTACTGGTCGGACAAAAAGCCCTCGAACCGCGCGCCGGCCGTCTTGAGGACCGGCAGCGAGTCGACGCCGGCCACCACGGCGGTCTGCTCGCCGTTGCTGGTGATCACCGCCGTGCGCCGCTCGGGTCCGCCCTGCTGAAAGGCGTGCCCCTGCGGGCGGCCCCCGACGCCCAGCCGCTCCCAGCGGCGTTCGGCGAGCTCCACGCGCACGCGCGAGAGCTGGGGGTGATGCGCCAGGAAGTGCTCGGCGAGCGCCAGGCCGAAGGTCTCGATCGAATCGAGCACGCGGCCGACTGCGAGCGCGTGCACGGTGTTGCGGATTGCCTCGGCCGGCAGGACGCGCTCGTTGTCGCCCTCGACGTAGGCTTCGTCGAAGTCGCCCTCGAAGCGCACGGCCACGGTCAGGTCGCTCAGGTCGTGCCGGTCGCCGCGGCGGGTCACCTTGAACAGACGGATCAGGGGCTTCCCGTAGCTGTGATCGACGAGCTTCGTCATCGCTGGCTCCCGGCCGGCGGCCCGCGCGGCCGTCTGCCGATGTTACTGCGTTTCGGGCGCCGCGCCGCGGGCCTCCGGTATAATCGCCCTTCGATGGTGGCAGCCAGGCAGTGGTTCGTGTCGGGCCGGGTGCAGGGCGTCGGGTTCCGCTTCTTCGCCGAGGAGCAGGCGCGCCGCGAGAACCTGCACGGTCACGTGCGCAACCTCGCCAAC
Source organism: uncultured Acidobacteriota bacterium (assembly GCA_963812185.1). GTDB lineage: Bacteria > Acidobacteriota > Vicinamibacteria > Vicinamibacterales > JAHECP01 > JAHECP01. Next base: position 415,883 of record CAWEUE010000003.1, on the reverse strand, counting down.
GGGTGCGTGGAGGTCGTCGCCGAGGGCGACGACGAGGCGCTCGTGCGGTTCGAACGGGCCATCCGCCGCGGCCCTGCCGGGGCGCGCGTGGACGCCTGCGACGTGACCGAGCTCCAGCCGACGGGCCGTGCCACCGGCTTTTCGATCCGGGCGTAGCCTCGCGGCGCCCGGCAGGGGAGACGACGTGACCGACGACTTGAAGGCCCGCATCCGCAACGTACCGGACTTTCCGAAGCCCGGCATCCTCTTCTACGACATCACGACCGTCCTGCAGGATCCAGCGGGTTTCCGCGAGGCGCTCGACCGGCTGGCCGGCCCCTTTCAGAACCAGGACATCGACGTCGTCGTCGGCATCGAGAGCCGCGGCTTCATCTTCGGCGGCGCGCTGGCCGACCGGCTGGGCGCGGGCTTCGTGCCCGTGCGCAAGCCCGGCAAGCTGCCCGCGGAGAAGCTCCGCGCGACCTACGAGCTCGAGTACGGCACCGACAGCCTGGAGATCCACCGCGACGCCATCCGTCCGGGGCAGCGGGTGCTCGTCGTGGACGATCTGCTCGCCACCGGCGGCACGGCCCAGGCCGTCGTCGGCCTCGTGAAGCAGCTCGGGGGCATCGTGCACGGCGTGGCGTTCCTGATCGAGCTGGCGGCGCTGAACGGGCGGACGCGTCTCGAGGGGGAACGCCTGGTCAGCGTCCTGACCTACTGACGCGCCGCGCCGTTGGCGACGCGCGGGAGTCCCGGCACGCCATCAGAGGAAGCTGTTGTCCGGCGTGATGACGAAGCTGGAGCGGAGCAGCCGGCGCCGCAGCCGCGCGCTCTGCAGCGTGACGACGACGCGGATGTGCTGGGAGCCGGACGCGGCCCACGCCGCGCGCACGCTCAACCGGTAGGGTCGCTCGTCACGCCCGGTAACCGGCCGCGAGAACGGTGCGCCGGTCAGGCCGGCCCAGATCGAGTAGGGCAGCTCCTGGAGCTTCTCGATCTCTTCGTCGAGCACCTCCCGACGCACGTGGGTGTCCCAGACGAAGGGGGATCGGGTCATCGGCGATGTCCGGCGGACGGATCGCACTATACGGGGTGGTTCATGGGCCGGTCAACCGCCGGTAGGGGCGGCCCGGCCTGATCAGCTAGAATAGACTGTTTCACGCGCGCCCGTAGCTCAGCAGGATAGAGCACCGCCCTCCTAAGGCGGGGGCCCCCGGTTCGAATCCGGGCGGGCGCACCAGTTCCACGGCGACGCGCGCACGCGTCGGTGAGCAGGTTGACATCATGAAGCGTTCGGAACGGCACAAGCTCAGAGAGAATCCCTTCAACACCTGGATCAACGAGATGGGCGAGCGCGCGCTCGACTACAGCCGCGAGCTCACGTGGGCTGGCGTCGCCATCGTCGCGATCGTGGCGGTGGTGTTGGGGTACAACTACTGGCGGGCCCAGGCGGCGGCCAAGGCCGACACGGAACTCGCCGCCGCGCTGGCGATTGCCGACGCGGCGGTCGTGCCGCCGCCGGCGCCGGGCGCGACCGACGCGTCCAAGGCGCCGCAGCCGGGGAGCTACCCGACCGAGGAGGCCAAGCTCGAGGCGGCCCTCCCCAGGTTCCTCGACATCGCCCAGCGCTACCCGTCGACCCACGCCGCCACCACGGCGCTCTACCACGCCGGGGCGACGCTCGCCGAGCTGGGGCGGTTCGACGAGGCGACGGCCCGCTACCAGCAGGTGATCGCCGAGGGCAGCGGCACCGTGTACGCCGAGATGGCGCAGCTCGGCCTGGCCGCGATCGACGTCTCGACGGACAAGGCGGCCGATGCGGTCTCGATCTACGAGAAGCTGGTCGCCGCGCCCGACACGCAGCTACCGCTCGACGGCGTGCTGGTCCAGCTGGCGCGGGCCTACCAGAGGCTCGGCAAGACCGACGACGCGATGCGCACCTACCGGCGGATTGTCGACGAGTTCCCGCAGTCGCTGTACATCACCGAGACGCGGCAGGCGCTCGGCGAGATGGGAGCCGGGCAGGCGTCTTGAGCGGGCGGGCGCGACGGCCGGCGAACGGCCGTCAGCGCCAGACGGAAGGGGATCGGACGCGCCCGTTCGCCCCGAGCACGGGACCGTGGGGCAGGAACGCGCCGTTGAACGAGACGACGGGCGTCGAGCCGACGACCTCGAGCCGGCGCGTCACGCCACGGGGAACGAACGCGGCGTCGCCCGCCGCGAGAATCGCCGCCTCGCCGTTGAAGCTGACCTTGAGCAGCCCGGTGAGCACGACCTCCACCGAATCGTGATCGGCCGCCCGTTCCGCCTGGGCCTCTGCCGGCACGTACTGGCGCTCGCTCACCCAGAGCCCCTGGTCCTCGAGACGCTGCCGCAGGCGGTTCGCGGTCAGCACGCCGTCCCGGCCGGCATCCCACCGCTGCACCGTGACGCCGCCGCCCTGGGGCTCGGCCATGGCGCCGGCGAGCCCGCTGACCTCACGAGACAAGTAGGTCGACATCATCACGCGCTCCTGAAGATCTCGCCGGACACGCCCGTCGCGCGGCCCGACGCCGGCTCGACGAGGAGCCGCAGCGCGTAACTGGTCGGGGTGCCCGTCGACTGCTGGCAGGGGCCGACCCGGTAGACGGCGGAGAGCACCGGCTTGCGCAGGGCGTCGGGGAGACCGTCGTCTCCGCGCCGGGCATCCCGGTCGATCTGGACGTACACCAGGCGGTAGAGAGGAATCGACGTGCCGTCGATGCAGTCGACGGATACTCCGTAATCACTCACGTCCCGCGTCACGACGCGAGCGAGGCGGGTCGAGCCGCGTGAGTCCTTCCACACCAACTGCCCGGGCACCCGCAAGGGCCTGCGCTGGCTGCTGCGCTTCTCACGACGAAGGACACCGGGCTGAACGAGTCGCAGTCGCTGTTCCATAGTCACTCCTCCGGTCCGTTGCCCTGTCTATATCAAGATGCGAGCCGTATTCACCGGGGCTGGAGCAGGGGAGGGAAGCAGGACGTAAGGCGAAGGGAAAAAGCTACTTACGTGAATTGAAGAGCTATTCGTGTGGCGGTGGGCATGTATACGAGATTTACAGCCTGGTAAATGCCAGTATACTAGGTATTCACATGGCCTCCGTCCCGGCCTGGATACCGAGCCGACGGAGCTTGAGGTAGAGGCCCCGGCGCGTCAACCCGAGGACCCGGGCGCTCTCCGAGATGTTTCCGGCCGAACGCTCGAGCGCCGACTGGATGAGGTCGCGCTCGACGCGTTCGATCGCCGCCGCGAGCGTGCCCCGTGGGGGGCGCACGTGGGCCGCCGGGCCGGCGCCGGCCAGCCCGGCGAGCTGCGGCGACAGGTGGTCCGGCTCGATCAGGCCGCCGGTCGGCGCCATGGCGACCGCCCGCTGGATCTCGTTGCGCAGCTGCCGGACGTTGCCCGGCCATTGGTACTCGTCGAAGAACTCCAGCGTGACCGGGCTCATCCGCACGTCCGGCTTGCCGAGGCGCTCGCGCGCCTCCCGCAGGAAGAACGTGCTCAGGTGGGAGATCTCCTCCCGCCGGTCCCTGAGCGGCGGCACGTGGATCCGGATGACGCTCAGGCGGTAGAAGAGGTCCTCGCGGAACTTGCCGTCGGCGACGCGCTGCTCGAGGTCGGCGTTGGTGGCGGCGATCGCGCGCACGTCCACGCGCAGGGGGCGCGTCTCGCCGACCGGCAGGATCTCGCCCTGCTCGAGGAACCGGAGCAGCTTCGGCTGCACGTCGAGCGGAAGGTCCGCCACCTCGTCGAGGAAGATCGTGCCGCCGGCGGCCGACCGCAGGACGCCGGGCTGGTCGGCCACCGCGCCCGTGAAGCTGCCGCGCCGGTGCCCGAACAGCTGGCTGTCGGCCAGCTCGCGGGTGGCGCTGGTGCAGTTGTAGGGCAGGAACATGCCGGAGCGGCGCAGCGAGCCGGCGTGGATCGCTCGGGCGACCAGGTCCTTGCCCGTGCCGCTCTCGCCGGTGATCAGCACCGTGAGGTCGTTCCCCTGCAGACGCTGGATCTGCTCGGTCACCCGCGCCATCGCCGCGCTGGCGCACACGAAGCCCGGCAGCAGCGGCTCGAGCGTCTGGTCCGAGCCCTGGGTGGCCGGCTCGACGGGCCGCTCGCGGGCCCGGCACAACTCGAACCCCTGCCGCACGATGGCGCAGAGGGTGCGGAAGCGCTGCATGGCCAGCGTGCCGAAGGGGTGCGGCCCCGAGACGAGGGCCGACCGCAGGCCGTCCACGGCGCTGCCGAGCGGCTCGATGAGCACCTCGCCCGTGTCGGGGACGCCCGCCCGCACGGCGGCGGCGGCGAGCGTGCGCGCGGCCTCGAGATTGCAGCCGGCGTGCGCCACGATGCGCACCGGACCGGAAGGGCCCCAGGTGAAGAGTACCGCCACGGTGGCGCCGCAGGCCTCCTGCAGCGTCTGCGCGGCCTCGCGGCCCAACACCTCCGGCAGCGCCGCGGCGTCCACGAGCCGCCGCACCACCGCGGAGTCGTCCGCCTGCACGCCGACGTAATCGCCCGTGCCCGAGGTCGGTACGTTGCCGGCGGCCGCCCGCGCATCGGCCAGATCCGGCGCGGCGCCCAGCCCCTCGAAGATGGCCGCCGCCTGGTTGAGATAGTGCAGCGCCTTGGATCGCGCCCCGGCGCGCGAAACGAACTGGCCCAGCGCCAGACAGCTCAGGGCGATCTGGTAGCGCTCGGCGAGCAGCTCGAAGACGCTCACGCTCTGGCTGAGGTCGTGGTAGGCGTCCGACGTCGCGCCCGCGTGGGCGTGCACGCGGCCGCGCACCCGCAGGAACTCGCCCCAGGGCCCCGGCATCTCCGTGGGCTGGAGGCGGCCGCCAATTGTCGCGAGCCGCTCGGCCGCCTGGGCGGGCCGGTTCGACGCCAGCGCGGCCTCGGCCGCAATCAGCTCGGCTTGGAGCGCGTACGCCGCCGGCGCCGCCGGCGCGCGCGCGATCTCGTCGGCCAGCGCCAGCGCCTGCTCGGCGCGGCCGCGCTTCAGCGCGAGCTTGGCCTCGAGCACGCGGACCGACCATTGGTACCACCGGCTGGCCTGCTGGCCGTACTCGCCGTAGGCCTCGCTGGCCTGCCCCAGGCACGTCGACGCCTCGTCGTACGCCCCTCGAATCAGGTGGATCTGCGCCAGCGTGTCGTACACGGCGCCCGCGGTCTCGCGCCGGAATGGCTCGGCGGCGGGCACCTCGAGCGCGCGGTGCAGCACCTCCTCGGCCCGCGCCAGGTTGCCCAGCCGGACGCAGATCTGGCCCAGCGACGCCAGCGCGACGCCGCGGCCGTGCGGCGCCTCGGCCTGCTCCTGCAGCGCCACGCTGCGCTCGGCGAGCGCCAGCGCCTGCTCGTGACGGTGCTGCATCAACGCCACGTTCGCCTGGTTCCCGCACGCGGTCGCCACCACGTCGTCGGCGTCGACCAGCGCCGCGAAGCGCTCGGCCTGCCGCAGCGCCGACATCGCTTCGTCGTAGCGGCCGTCCTGCGCGAGCACGACGCCCGAGAGCGAGTGCAGGAGGGCGAGCGCGCGCCGGTCGCCGGCGGCGTGCAGCGCCGTCGCGGCCTTGGACAGGTGCTCCCGCACGGTCGCGGTGTCGCCAATCTGACGGTAGGCGCGGGCGAGCTCGTAGTGGGCGAGGCCGATGGCGCCCGAGTCGTGGGCCCGCTCGGCCTGCTTCAGGCCGCGGCCGACCAGGGCAATGGCGCGGGACGGCTCGCCCCGGGCAAGGGCCACGTGCCCGTGGAGACGCCAGAGGGCCGCGAGATGGGTGGGGTCGAGACGGCCGCGCAACTCGTCCGGCGGACGCCCCAGCACCTTGGCGGCCTCGGAGAGCTCGTCCTGGAGCAGCAGGGCCTCGACCTGCGCGATCCGGATGCGCCAGTCCAGGTCCGCCGGGCGATTGGGCTGGCGGACCGCACGCTGGAGCAGACGTGCCGCCTCGCCGCCCTGTCCCCGCTGAAGGGCCGCCACCGCTTGCGCGAGCAGAGGCTGCTCTGCCGCCTGGGCCATGGCCGGCAGTATACCTCGTATACAGGTCGGGCCGGCAGGGAAATCCGGAGCTCAGCGGCCGGCCAGATCCGCGCCCGCGAGGTGGTAGCCGACCAGCTTGTAGATCAGCCGGGCCACCAGCAGATTCGGCGCGACCATGCCCGGAATGGGGCAGAGCTCGACCACGTCGCAGCCGACCACGCGCCGGCGGCCGAAGGTCGCCCGGAGCAGGGCCAGCAGCTCGTGCCAGGACAGGCCGCCGGGTTCCGGCGTACCGACGGCCGGCATGATCGCCGGGTCCAGGCCGTCGCAGTCGATCGTCACGTAGACGGTATCGGCCAGCGTGTCCACGACCCGTTCGATCCACTGCGGGTCCCGCCGCATGGTGGTGTCGTAGAAGATCCTGGTGTTCAGGTCGGGCACGGCTCGGGCCTCGCGCTCCGAGATGCTGCGGATGGCGACCTGCGTGCACCGGGCGAACTCGAGCGTCCGGCGCATCGCGCAGGCGTGGCTGTGCGGCGAGCCCAGGTAGCTCTCGCGCAGATCCGCGTGCGCGTCGATCTGCAGCACGGAAAGGCCGGGATGGCGCGACACGGTCGCCTGCACGAGCGGCGGCGTGATCGAGTGCTCCCCGCCCAGGCCGATCAGGAACACGCCGCGGGCCACCAGGTCGGTGGCCACGCGGGCGATCTCGGCAATCGCCCGGTCCTGGTCCGCGTAGGGCAGCTCCATCTCGGGCAGCGTGAAGATCCCCGCCGCCGAGATGTCGCGGCCGAGCTCTTCGTCCCACAGCTCGGTCTGCGTGGAGGCCGCCAGCACCTCACGGGGCGCGTAGCGCGTCCCGGGGACGTACGACGTGGTGCGATCCAGCGGGATCGGGAGCAGCACGACCCGCGCCTCGTCGACCGAGGCGGGCGGGGTCACGCCGCCGAACACGTACGGAACGGGATGGTCGTAGTCGATGGGGTCATGCATACGGGGCCTCGAAGCGGTCCGACGAGACGCGCTTCCCGTTCATGGTCATGAGGCGGGAGGACGGGTCGAACACGGGCGCGCGCCGCGCGGCGAGCAGCGGCCCGGCGCTGGTCTTCAGCGCCGTGACGAGCAGCGGCAGCGCCAGCGTCGCGTCGGCCTGGACCGACACCTTCTCGGCGTCTCCGGCCACCTTGCCCCAGCTCTCGGCCTCGTGCAGGCTCGACCCCGACGCGCCGCCGAAGTGCGGGACGTCGGTCACGATCTGCAGCGCGTAGCTGTGCCCGCCCACCTCCGAGTTGTAGTACTCGGCCTGGACGCTCGCCTGGTTGATGAAGTTCTTCGGCGTGCCGCCGCCCAGCACGACCGAGGCCGTACGCGGGTGTCCGAGGACGACGTTGGACGACTCGATGATGTCGCCGACCACGTCCACCTGCCCCGCGGCGGGGTCGCGGTGCCGGGCCTGCGACAGCCCCATGCCGATCGACGAATCGGCGACCGCGGGGCAGAAGACGGGCACGCCCGCGCGCCAGGCCGCGGTGAGGATCCCGTGCCCGCCGGTCTCGCGCCAGAGGTGCTCGCCCAGCTTCGCGAGCAGCTCGCGCGACGTGTAGGGCCGCCGCTCCAGGCCCAGCGCGAAGGCGGCGATCCACTCGTCGTTGTCGGCGAACTCCTCCTCGTCCGCGTAGGTGTCGTACACGCGGTCGATGTGCGCCCGCTGCAGCGCCGAGTCGTTCTCGCGAGGCGAGCCCAGGAAGTGGTGGCGGCCGCGCGTCTCGTGCAGGTCGTGGTAGAGGTTCGCGCCCGTCGACACCACGCAGTCGACGGCCCGGGCGGCAATCAGGTCCGCCACGACGAGGCGCAGGCCGCCGGCGCTCAGCGCCCCGGCCATGCCGAAGAAGATCGTGACCTCGTCGCCGAGCATCCGCTCCCAGACGCGCCGGGCCAGCGCGAGATTGCGCCCCTGAAACGAGATGCGCTCCATGCGCTCGAGCACCGCGTCCGCGCTCAGGCCGGCCTCGGGCACGAACGGCTGCACCGGGCTCCGGAGGTACTCCGCCTTCGTCGTCTTGGGCATCGTCATCGCGCCGTCATTCTAACAGAGCGACCGGACGCGCTCATCCCGCCGGCCCCTTCCAGACGTGCGCGAGAAAGGCGAACGAGGCGGTGGGCGACAGCGTGACGCCGTGGACGTCCGGTTGGTACACGGCGACGTTGGTCTTCGTCCACAGCGGGATGTAGGGCGCGTCCGCCGCCACGAGCGCCTGGACCCGGCCGTACAGCGCCTTGCGCGCCGTCTCGTCGGGGTCGACCGTGGCCTCGTCGATCAGGCGGTCCACCTCCGGGTTCGCGTAGAAGCCGCGGTTGAAGCCCACCGGCGGCATCTGGCTCGAGTGGAACACGCGCCGCAGCATGTCGGGGTCGGAGACGCCGACCCACTGCAGCGTGTAGGTCTGGAAGTTCCCCCGCAGCACGTCCGCGTAGAGCGTCGCGAACTCGTACGACCGGATGTCCACCGCGATGCCGATCTGCCGGAGGTCCTGCTGGATCGCCGCCGCCTGCACCCGGTAGACCTCGGAGGTGGACGTCTTGAGCGACAGGTGGAAGCGCGCCGCCGGCCCGTCGCCGTCCGGGTCGGGATGGCCCGCCTCGTCGAGCAGCCGCCGGGCCCGCGCCGGGTCGTGCGTGAAGGTGAACACGTCCGGGTCGAAGGCCCACGAGCTCACCGGCACGATGCCGACGGCCTCGGTCGCAAGCCCGCGCCGCAGGTAGCGCACGATGGCCGCGCGGTCGATCCCGAAGCCGATGGCGCGCCGGACGCGCCGGTCGGCGAGCAGCGGGTCGCGGAGGTTGAACCCGAGGTACGCGAAGTCGGTGCCCGGCGCGGTGGCCACCTTCAGCCGCCCCTCGCGCTCGAGCTCGGCCACGATGTCCGGCGACAGGTCGTTGACGACGAGGTCCACCGTGCCCTTGCGCAGCTCGAGGCCGCGCATCGTGTCGTCGGGCACCACCTTGAACACCAGGCCGCCGTTGCGCGGCGGGCCGCCGAAGTAGCCCGCGAACGGCGCGAGCACGGTGCGGTCGTCGGGGACGAAGCTCGCCAGCCGGTAGGGCCCGGTCCCGATCGGATGGCGCGCCAGCTCGGGCCCCGCGCCCGCCGGCACGATCCCGAGCACCAAATTGACCGCGAAGGACGCGAAGGGCTCCTTCAGCGTGAACCGGACCGTGTCGTCGTCGATCGCGTCGACGGACTGCACCAGCCGGTACGCCCCCTTCTTCGGCGACACGAACGCGGGGTCGAGCAGGCTCCGGAACGTGTAGACGACGTCGGCCGAGGTCAGCGGGCGGCCGTCGTGGAACGTCACGCCGCGCCGCAGGTGGACGATGTAGGTGCGGGGATCGGGCTCGTCGATCGCGGTCGCCAGCTCGGGCCGCACGCGCAGGTCGTCGCCGACCGTCACCAGGCTGCTGTAGAGCAGCTGGTGCATCTTCTGCGAGGCCTCGTCCGATCCGACGCGCGGGTCCAGGTTGGTGGGGGAGTTGGCGAGCTCGACCGTGATGACGCCGGGCGGCTCGGACGGCCCGGACGCGCAGCCGGCCAGCGCCAGCGCCGCGACAGCGGCCAGCGCAAGCCCGACGGTCGTCCCGGCCCTCCTCACCGTCACACCTCGCGCTTCAGCTCGGCCAGCAGCGTCAGCGCCTCGAGCGGCGTCAGGCGGTCGACGTCCACCTCGCGCAGCCGGCGGACGACCGCGGGCTCGGCGGCCGCCTCGAACAGGCCGAGCTGGTGCTGCGCGCCGCCGGTCCGGTCGCTGAACGACGGCCGGCCGCCGCGCGAGAGCTCGTCGCGCTCGAGCGAGTCGAGGATCTCCCGCGCGCGCGCGACCACGGTCGGCGGCAGTCCGGCCAGCCGGGCCACCTGGATGCCGTAGCTGCGGTCGGAGCGGCCGGGCACCACCTTGCGCAGGAAGATGATGTCGTCGCGGTACTCGCGGACGACCACGTGCAGGTTGGTGACGCCGTGGAGCGCGTCGGCCAGGTCCGTCAGCTCGTGGTAGTGGGTCGCGAAGATGGTCTTGGGCCGCGCCCGGGGGCTCGTCGCGAGGTGCTCGGCCACGGCCCACGCGAGGCTCAGGCCGTCGAAGGTCGCGGTGCCGCGGCCGACCTCGTCGAGGATCACCAGGCTGCGCGACGTGGCGCTGTGCAGGATGTTCGCCGTCTCCTGCATCTCCACCATGAACGTGGACTGCCCGCGGGCGATGTTGTCCGACGCCCCCACGCGCGCGAACAGGCGGTCGACGACCGGCAGCTTCGCGCTGCGCGCGGGCACGAACGAGCCGGCCTGCGCGAGCAGGCAGACGAGCGCCGCCTGCCGCAGGTAGGTGGACTTGCCGCCCATGTTCGGCCCGGTCAGGATGACGAGCTGGTGCTCCCCGGCGTCGAGCTCCAGGTCGTTCGGCACGAAGGGCTCGGTGGCGAACCGCTCGACGACCGGGTGCCGCGCCTCGGTGGCGACCAGCTCGTCGCCGGCGTGCATCTGCGGCTTCGTGTAGTCGCAGACGGCAGCCGTCTCGGCGAGCGCGGCCAGCACGTCGAGCATGGCGAGCGCGCGCGCCGACTCCTGGATGCGCGGCGACTCCGCCGCCACACGGCCGCGCAGCGCCTCGAACATCCGCACCTCGCGCTCGAGGATGCGCTCGTCGGCGCCGAGCACCTTCTCCTCGTACTCCTTCAGCGCGGGCGTGATGTAGCGCTCGCCCCCGGCGATCGTCTGCTTGCGGTGGTAATCGTCGGGCACGTTCGCCAGGTTGGCCTTCGAAACCTCGATGTAGTACCCGAACACGCGGTTGAACCGGATCTTCAGCGAGGAGATGCCCGTGCGCGCCCGCTCGGCCTCCTCCATCTCGGCGATGCGCCGCTTGCCGCCCCGGCTGATGCCGCGCAGCTCGTCGAGCTCGGGGTCCACCCCGTCGCGCACGGCGCCGCCTTCGCGCGCGAGCGCCGGCGGCTCGTCCACCAGCGTCGCGTCGATGTCGTCGCGCACGTCCGGCAGCTCGTCCAGCGCCTCGACCAGGCTGCGCGCGAGCGGCGCCTCGAGCGGCGCCAGCACGGCCCGGATGCGCGGAACGGCGGCGAGCGAGAGCTTGAGGCCCACGAGATCGCGAGGCCCCGCCGTCCCCAGCGCCGCGCGCGCCACGAGCCGCTCGAGGTCGTGCACCGCCTTGAGCGCCTCGCGCAGCTTGCCGCGTTCGGTCGTGCGGAACGCGAAGTCCTCGACCGCGTCGAGCCGGTCCTGGATGCGCTCGAGCGAGAGCAGCGGCCGGAGCAGCCACGCCCGCAGCATGCGCCCGCCCATGGGCGTGATCGTGCGGTCGATCGTCTCGAGCAGGGATCCCGCGCGCCCGCCCTCCGCGCCCTTCGACCACCTCGAGGTGCCGCAGCGTCGTCGGGTCCATCACCAGCGCGTCGCCGCCGTGGCGGACGCTCACGCCGCGCACGTGCGCGAGCTCGGCCTTCTGCGTGTCGCGGAGGTACTGCACGAGCGCGCCGGCCGCGCGCGTGGCGGCCGGGCAGCGCTCCAGGCCGAAGCCCTCGAGGCTCTGCGTGCGGAGCTGCGTCAGCAGCGCGCGGCGCGCCGCCTCGAGATCGAAGGTCCAGGGCTCGGCCCCGGTGACGCGGGCCGGCGCGCGATCGCCGGCGGCCGCGACGAGCGCCGCGGCGTCGAAGCCCTCCGGCGCGAGCAGCTCGCGCGGCCGCAGGAGCGCCAGCTCGTCGGTGATGGCCTGGCGGCCCGCGTCGCCCTCGTACTCGGCCGCGCTGAACTCGCCCGTGGAGACGTCGAGCAGCGCGAGCCCGTAGGTCGTGTCCGCCGGGCGCCCGCCCTCGACGGGCGGCGCCAGCGCGACCAGGAACGCGGGCTCCCGGGCGTCCAGGTAGCTCGCGTCGGTCAGCGTGCCCGGCGAGACGACGCGCACCACCTCGCGGCGCACCAGCCCCTTGGCCTTCTTCGGGTCCTCGACCTGCTCGCACACCGCCACGCGGAACCCCTTCTTCACGAGACGGGCGATGTAGCCGTCGGCCGCGTGGTAGGGCACGCCGCACATGGGAATGGCGCCGCCGGCGGCGTCCTTCGAGCGGCTCGTCAGCGTCAGGTCGAGCGCGCGCGCCGCCGTCACCGCGTCCTCGTAGAACATCTCGTAGAAGTCCCCCATGCGGAAGAACACGAGGGCGTCGCGGTTCTGGCGCTTCGCCTCGAGGTACTGGCGCATGGCGGGCGTGGCGCCCGTCGCGCTGCGCGGCGAGGATGCGGGGGATTGGGTCATGGGCCAGGAACGCGCGCAATCGAGTATACCATTGAGCGAATTGACTTTCGGCGGCCCGCACGACCATGCTTCCCTCGATGACCCTGCTCGCGCTCGACACGACCGGCCGCGCCGGCAGCCTCGCCCTCTGGCGTGACGGCGGTCTCGTGGCCGCCCGCGGCGGCGACGCCGCCCGGCCGCACGGCGTGCGGCTGCCGGGCGAGATAGCGGCGTTCCTCGCCGAGCACGGCCTCGACACGAGCGGCGTCGATCTCTACGCCGTGGCCGCCGGGCCCGGATCGTTCACCGGCCTGCGCGTCGGCATCGCCACGATTCAGGGCCTCGCGCTCGTTGACGGCCGGCAGGTGGTCGCCGTGCCCTCGCTCGAGGCGCTCGCGTTCGCCGCGCGCGCGGGGGCAGCCGACCGGCCGATTGGCGCGTGGATCGACGGCGGCCGCCGCGAGGTGTTCGCCGCGCTCTACCGCGCCGCCCCCGGCGGCCATCCCGACACCGGCCTGGCCGAGATCGCGCCGCCGGCCGTCGGGAAGCCCGACGCGATCCTCCGGCAGTGGGAGCCGCTCGCGCCGCTCGGCGAGGTCCATTTCGTCGGCGACGGCGCGCTGGCCTACGCGCGCGCCATCCACGAGTGGCCCTCCGCGGCGGGCGCTTCGGTCGAGGCGCCCCCGTTGCTGGCGCCCGCCGTGGCGGAGATCGCCGCGGCGCGCGCCGCGCGCGGCGGCGCCGTGCGGCCCCACGCGATCGTGCCCGTGTACGTCCGCCGCCCCGACGCGGAGCTGGCGAAGGAGCGGGACACGTGACGAATGCGGAATGTCGAATGCGGAATGTCGAATGAGCCCCATCTCCATTTCGCGCTTCGACCGCGCACGGGACCTCGAAGGGCTGCTCGCGCTCGAGGCGGCATCGTTCACCAACCCCACCACGCGCGAGATGTTCGTCTGGGAGATCGATCATTCGGACGTGAGCCGCATCTGGGTGGCGCACGACACGGCCGGCGCGCTCGTCGCCACGTGCTCCTGCTGGCTGGTGTTCGACGAGCTGCACGTCCACACGGTGGCCGTGCGCCAGGAGTGGCGGCGCCAGGGCGTCGCGCGGGCGCTGATGGTGGCCGTGTTCCGCGACGCGGCAGGGGAAGGGGCCGCTCGGGCGACGCTGGAGGTGCGCCGATCGAACGATCCAGCTCGGCGGTTGTACGAGGGCCTGGGCTTCGAGGTTCGCGGGACGCGGCCGGCGTACTACACCCGCCCGGTGGAGGACGCCCTGATTCTCTGGCGGGAAGACATCGGGAGCATCTGAGCTGGAAACGGCCTTGAAGGCGCCTCGGGGTTGTGGTACGTTCGCGCTATGCACGCAGGGGGTCCGCGGTCTCACCATCCCTCTCGGCAAGTCCCACCCAGGTTCCCTCACAAGGAGGCGGAGAATGCCCACCGACGCGGATGACATCAAGCTTCGGCTTCTGGATAGCCATGCTGAGTTCCGCCAGCTTGCCGCGCAGCATCAGGACCTGGACGAGCGCTTGAGCAGCCTTTCCACGAAGCCGTATCTCACCGAGGACGAGCAGGTCGAAGAAGTCACGCTGAAGAAGAAGAAGCTTCACCTCAAAGATCGCATGGAAGACATCCTGCGGCGTCACCGCGAGATGCTGGGCGCGCCCACGCCTGCGCCCTCCTCGGCGGGCTCTGCCGCGCGCGGCTGAATTCGGGCGGCGCCGGGCCGGACGAACCGGCCCGCGCCGCACCGTCTCCCGGTTCCTGCCCAGGGCGCCCTTCCGGGCGCCGCCGACCCATGAGAATCGATCGCGCCGGCCTGCCGTTCATCGCTGCCGCGGCCGTGCCCGCGCTGGGCCTGCTCGGCCTCCGCCGCACCGGCTGGGGCCTGACGCTCGCGGGCCTCGCCGGCTTCTTCGCGTACTTCTTTCGCGACCCCGATCGCCGAGTGCCGGACGCGCCGGGACTCGTCGTGGCGCCAGCCGACGGCCGGGTGATGGTCGCGGGCGCGCCGGAGGCCGACACGGCGCCGCCCGGCGAGTGGCAGCAGGTCACGGTGTTCCTGTCGCCGCTCGACGTGCACATCAACCGCGCGCCCGTCGCGGGCCGCGTCACGCGCGTGGAGTACCAGCCCGGCCGCTTTCTGCCGGCGTACCGGCCCGAGTCGCGCTGGAACGAGCGCAACGAGGTCTGGCTCGACCACGACGGCGTGCCGATCGTGGTTCGGCAGATCGTCGGCATCCTGGCCCGGCGGATCGTGTGCCGGGCGGGGGAGGGCGACGAGCTGGCGACCGGCGAGCGCTTCGGTTTGATGAAGTTTGGATCAAGAATGGACGTGTTCCTGCCGCCCTCGGCGTCCCTCCGCGTACGGGTGGGCGACCGGGTGCGCGGCGGCGAGACCGTTCTCGCCGAGCTGACGCCCGCGGGCGCGTGACCGGCTGTTCGCCGCGGGCCCTGACCTGACCGTGCTGACCGACTTCCGGCTCCGACGCCCGACGCCGCCGCAGCGGTTCCGCCGCGGTGTCTACCTGCTGCCGAGCATGTTCACCGTGGCGAACATGTTCTGCGGCTACGCCTGCGTCGTCTACGCGATGCGGCACGAGTTCGACACGGCGGCGCCGTTCATCGGCCTCGCGGTCGTGCTCGACATGCTCGACGGGAAGATCGCGCGGCTGACGGGCACGACGAGCGCCTTCGGCCTCGAGTTCGACTCGCTGGCCGACGTCATCTCGTTCGGCCTGGCGCCGGCCGTGCTGACCTTCTCGTGGGGGCTCTCGGACCTCGGGCGGCTGGGCTGGGCGGCGGGCTTCCTGTTCGTCACCGCCGCGGCGCTGCGTCTCGCGCGGTTCAACATCCAGAGCGTCGCCTCGCTCGACAAGCGCTACTTCGTCGGCATGCCGAGCCCGGCGGCCGCGGGCGTGCCGGCCGCGACCGTGTACGCGTGGCCCTACGCCCTGCAGGGCTACCCGCAGTCGCTCCTCGCGCTGGCCGTCGTGCTGGTGCCGGCGCTGCTGATGGTCTCGACGATCCGCTTCCGCAGCTTCAAGACGATCGACCTCGGCTGGCGGCGCTCCTACCTCTATCTCTTTCTGATCGCCCTGGCCCTGGCCGCGTTCGCGACCGAGCCCCACATGGTGCTGCTCGTGGTCGCCTACGGCTACATGAGCTCGGCCTTCATCGGCCTGGGCTACTCCCGCCTGCGCCGCAAGGGGAGGCCGCCGGCGTCCGGGACGCCCGACGCGCAGCCCGCTCCCGAACCGGACGCCGCCGGCAAGTGACCGGCGCTCGAGGCCCGAGGCTCGAATCTCAGGCCTCGGCGGCCGGCAGCCACAGGCGCACGATCGTTCCCTGCCCCCGCGTGCTCTCGGCCGTGATCCGGCCGCGGCTCGTCTCGATGTTCCGCTTGGCAATCGTGAGGCCCAGCCCGGTGCCGCTGGTGCGCGTGGAGAAGTAGGGCTCGAAGATGCGGGCGAGCGCCTCGGGATCCATGCCGACGCCGGTGTCGGCGATCTCGAGGAGCACACCGTCGCCGTCGGGCCGCCCGCCCACCGACAGGGTGCCCTCGCCGGGCATGGCGTGCAGGGCGTTCTCCACGACGTTCACGATGGCGCGGCCGACGAGCGTGCGATCCACGTGCACGGACGGCAGGCCGGGGTCGAGATCGACCGCGATCCGGATGCGGTCGGCCAGGCCGACGCGATAGGGCCCGAGCACCTCGGCGACGAGCTCGGCGACGGCGACCGGCGCGGGCCGGGGCGCGGGCGTGGTCGCGAACGCGGAGAACTCGGCGGAGATCTGCCGGAGCAGGCGCACCTGGTTGAGGATCGACTCGACGCAGCTCTCCAGCACGGGGGTGAGCGGCTTGCCGCGGTCCGCGTGGACGCGGCGGAGGTGCTCGGCCGAGAGCTGGATCGGCGTGAGGGGGTTCTTGATCTCGTGGGCGACCTGCCGGGCCATCTCGGCCCACGCTTCGAGGCGGTGGGTGCGCTCGAGCTGGGAGGCCTGCGCCTTGAGCTCGGCCGCCATCGCGTTGAAGGCGTCGACGAGCCGCTGCAGCTCGTCGGCGGAGCGGACGAGGATGCGCGCGTCGAAGTCGCCGCGCGCGATGCGCTGCGTGGCGCGGGTCAGGCGGCGCACCGGATCGGCGATGCGCTCGGCCATCGAGAGGCCGATGCCGGCGCCGAGCAGGATGAAGATGAGCGCGGCCAGCAGCACGCCGCGGTTGAGCTCGTCGATCTCCCGCTCGATCTCCTGCTGCCGCAGGGCCTGCGGCACCGTGAGGATCGCGTCGTGGCCGGCGATGCGCACGGGCGAGGCGGCCAGCATGTAGCGCACGTTGGCGATCGAGTCCTCGCCGACGAAGCTCGGCAGCCGCTGCAGGCGGATCGCGCGGTAGACCTCGCTCGGCGTCCGCTGGGGCAGCAGGCCCGACGCGAACAGGTCGCGCTCGCTCGTGGCGATGAGCCGCGGGCCCTCGAAGATGTTGACGTCCTGGTTCAGCACCTGGCTGATGAGCACCATCAGGTCGTCGTTGAGCGGCGCGAACTGCTCGGCGCCCCGCTGCGGCAGCGCCGCGAACTCCTCGATGACGCGCTGCGCGACGGCGGCCGAGCGCGCCGCCTCGGCCTCGACGTCGGCGCGCAGCTTCGTGGCAAAGTAGGTGCGCGCGACCACGGCGAGCGTGAGCACGGGCACGGCCGAGGCGAGCACGAAGGCCAGGAACAGCTTGCGGTAGAAGCTCGCCCGGATCTCGCGCAGCAGCACGGCCCCGAGCCGCGCCCGGTCGCGGGCGAGCCGCGTGAAGACCGCCGAGCCGGCGAGCAGCACGACGAAGATCGCGCCGGCCAGCGTGGCGAGCTCGGCCATCCGCTCGAAGTGGTCCGGCACGGTGAGCACGGGGTAGCCGAGGGCGTAGATGTTGTAGCGGTCGTTCGAGATGTAGACGTGGTACTCGCGCCCCGCCTTCGGCAGCGTCGTCCAGAAGGGCGTCCGGGAGCGGTAGATCCGGTCGAACAGCTGCTCGTCGAGGGGCCACGCGCCGGTGGCCGACGTGTAGATCGGCAGCTGTCCCCAGCCGTAGATCACCAGCTCCACGTCGGCGCCGCGCGCGCCCTCCTCGTCGGGCGACGACGCGCCGCGGAACAGCTCCATGTAGGGGCCCTGCGTCGACAGGAAGGGCAGCGTCCGGTAGTCGAGCATCACCTGCACGACGATCGTGCCGACCACGCGCATCAGGCGGCCGCCGGGGCGGTCCGGCTCGCAGATGCCCCGCTCGGCGTGCAGCAGCCGGCGCTCCTCGGAGCCGAACGGCACGGCCACCCCGTAGGTCTCCCACCCGCAGCCGGCGGCGCGCGAGGTCAGCGCGAACGAGTTGTACTCGGGCAGGTTGAGCGCGAAGCGGCTCAGCAGCTCGCCGTTCGCGCCGTGGATCTCGACCGCCGAGGTCAGGCGCTCTCGCGCCAGCATGGTCTGGCTCCAGATGCGGAACGCGCTTTCCGTGGGGGTGCTCTGGCCGGGCGGCGCGATGCCGGTGCGCACCAGATCGCCGAGATCCGGCATCGCGTCGATCTCGTCCTGCGACTGCTTCAGCGCCTCCTGGAGCCGCCGCGGGTACTCCATCGGCTGCTCGGCGTACTGCGTCACGATGAGCTGCCGCTTGGCGGCTTCGGTGTGATAGAGGACGGCGGGGTAGAGCAGCAGCGCCGGGCCGACGAGCGTCCCCAGCATCGCCACGAGCCGGCTCGCCTGCGAGGCGTGGCGCACCCACGCGATCGCGCGGCCGGCGAACCACGCGGCGCCGGCCACCGCCGCGGCCGCCGCCGCGACGGCCAGCGCCGGCACCGGCCAGCCCGCCCGGGACGCGGCCGCCGTCACGAGGGCGACCGGCAGGAGCCACGCCGCCAGGACGCCGCCGACCGCGCGCCAGTGGTTGCGCCGCGGCCGCGTCAGCGCCATCGCGCCGATCATGACGAGCGTCGCGGCCCACAGGTTGGCGGCCTCGAAGAACACGAGCCCGGCGATCAGCGCCAGCCGCGTGGGGTCCCACGGGTGCAGCGAGAAGCGCAGCGTGTTGACGCTGGTGTCGTTGACCGCGTCGTGCAGGAAGAGCTGGTGGCCGGCGAGGAGCGCGGCGAGCACGAGGCCGGCGGCCAGGTGGACCGCCACGGCCCGGTGGCCCCGCAGCGGGCGACGGCGCACCCGCTCGCGCAGCTGCGCGACCGCCGGGGCGAGGATGGCCACGAGCGCGGCGAGCGTGAGGGCGGTCTCGAAGAAGTCGAGCGGCGAGCGGAGCAGCGGCGCGACCACCGCCGTGGCCCGGCCCATGAAGAGGCTGCCGCCGGCCCA
Source organism: uncultured Acidobacteriota bacterium (assembly GCA_963812185.1). Lineage (GTDB taxonomy): Bacteria > Acidobacteriota > Vicinamibacteria > Vicinamibacterales > JAHECP01 > JAHECP01. Next base: position 397,263 of record CAWEUE010000003.1, on the reverse strand, counting down.
GCGCGAGGGAATCGCGACCCAGAGCAGCAGCCGCGCGCCGAGCACCAGGCCCATCGCGGTGAACGTCGCGCCGAGATAGCCGCGGACCGACCGGGCGCGCAGCCGCTCGTCGAGCACCGGTCCGCACAGCAGCAGGAGCGTCGCCGCCAGCACCGCCAGCGCCACCGCGTAGACGTCGCGGCGCCATTCACGGCGCACCTGCGCGAGCGCGGCCACCGGGACCTCGACGTCGAGCAGCGGCTCGCCGAGCGGCGAGCGGATGAGGAAGCGGCTCGGCCCGGGCAGCTCGCCCGCGCCTTCGTAGCGCGTCCGGACGTTCACCGGCACGAGCGACGTGTCGATCCGGTAGTGGTCGGCGGTGAGCGCGGCCACGTCGATCGGCGGCGACAACGCTCGCTCGGCCGCGATCGTGCCGAGGCGGCCGGCGGCGCCCATCACCGGCTGGACGTAGAAGAGCCGGAGGCCGAGCGGGCTCGGCACGACGAAGTAGGCCTCGCCGCCGGCGATGCGCTCCTGCGGAATCTCGGCCGGCCGGCCCGTCCAGGCGCGCGCCACCCCCGACGGCCCGTACACGGTGGCCGCCGCTTCGCCGGGCGCCAGGTCGTCCACGGTCTGGGCGAGGAGCTCGAAGAGGCGGCGGGCGGCTTCCGTGTTGTCGGCGACGGGCTGGATCAGATCCGGGCGGGCGGCGACCTGGTCGGCGATCTGCCGCAGCGAAACCATCATGCGGTCGAGCCGCGCGCGGACCTCGCGCTCGACCTTGGCCGTGGCCGCGGCGTCGGTCCACCCGTAGCGCAGGCCCTCGAGCCCCCAGCCGGCCGGCAGGCACGCGAGCGCCACGAGCGCGCCGGCCGCCGCCAGGCGCCAGGACGTACGCAGGCCGCCGCCGCCGGGATCACCGGCGGCCCGGCCGCCGCCGGAGGTGGGAGTGTCGGTCACACGGCCTCCGCCACGATGGCCGCAGAATACAGGGCCATCGGCCCGCAGAACAAGGAGGCGCCGTGCGGGTATACTGGCGGAGCGCCCGCGGGCGCCCGTTCGCCCGCGGCGTCCGCCGTATGCCTGACGCCCCGCGGATTCGGCCCATCCTCAAGCGCGGCGCGCTCGTCGCCGCGGCCAACTGGCAGCTGGTCGCCATCCAGTCCGCCGCCGAAGTCGCCTTCCAGGTGCTGCTCGCGGTGCCGGTGGCGGGCGGCGCGCTGCTCGTCGGCGCCGTGGCCGGCGGGGATGTCGGCCAGCTCGTGGGCGGCGGCCTGTGGCCCGTGGTCGTCTCGACCGCGGCGGCCTTGACCGCCACGCCCATGGCGCTCGCGGCCTTCCTCGCCGCCTTCACCGTCGTGCTCCTCGGCGGCTCGCTGCTGATGTTCGTGATCAAGGCCGGCACGGTGGCGATCCTGGCCGAGGCGGAAACGGCCGCCGGACCGGTCGAGCGTCCGCCGCTGCGCTGGTCCATCATCGGCCGGGCGGGACGCTTCGACATCGATCGGTTCCTCGACGGTGCGGGACGCCTCGGGCGGCGCTACGCGGGCCTCGGCCTCGCGCTGTTTGCGGTCTACGGCGCGTCGGGCGCGCTGTACCTGCTGGTGGCCGTGCAGGCCTACCACGCCACGGGCGACGCCGGGGCGATCATCGGCTGGACGATCGCGGCGGCGGTCGCGACGGTCGGGTTCTTCTGCTGGATCACGATCCTCAACGTGGTGTACACCCTGATCCAGATGGTCATGGCCACCGACGACTGCTCGGTGCGCGCGGCCGCCGGCCGCGTGGCCGCGTTCCTGCGCGCCCGTCTGCCCGAGGTCGCGGCCGTGGTGGGGATCGTGCTGGCGCTGGTGGTCCTCGCGACCCTGGCTTCGATCGTGGCGGCGGCCGGCCTCGGCCTGATCGCGTTCGTGCCGGTCGCGGGCGTGATCGTGGTGCCCCTGCAGCTGGCCGCGTGGCTGGTTCGGGGGTTCCTGTTCGAGTACCTGGCGCTGACCGCGCTCGGCGCGTACGTGGCGCAGTACCGCACCTACCGGCGGGAGGCGGGCCTGGACCCGGCACGCCCGGCGCCCGCCGTGTTTCCGGAGGGACGCACCGCATGATCGACTACGATTCGCTGCTGTCGCGCGCGGGCCGGAAGATGCAGCAGTCCGAGATCCGCAAGATGGGCACGGTGCTGGCCGAGGCCCGGAACGTCGTGTCCTTCGCGCCGGGCTACCCGGACCCCGCCACGTTCCCGTGGGGCGACCTCCGCGAGATCACGGCCGACCTCCTCTCGGGCGGGCACGGCGACGCGCTGCAGTACGGCCCCACGCGCGGCGACCGAGGGCTGCGCGAGGCCATCACCGGAATCCTGGTGAAGCGCGGCATCACGGCGGCGCCCGAGGAGGTGCTCATCACCACGGGGTCGCAGCAGGGGCTCGACCTGGTGGCGCGGGTGCTGCTCGACCCGGGCGACGTCGTCCTCGTCGAGCTGCCGTCCTACACGGGCGCCATCACGGCCTTCCGCAACGTGCAGGCCGAGCTCGTGGGGGTGCGGCAGGACGCCGACGGCGTGGACCTCGACGAGCTCGACGCGGTCACGGCACGCCTGCGCGCCGACGGCCGCCGGGTGCGCGCGCTGTACGTCGTCCCGAACTTCCAGAACCCGACGGGGCTGCTCATCGGACGGGAGAAGCGGACGCGGCTGCTCGAATGGGCCGCGCGGCGGGACGTTCTCATCCTCGAGGACGACCCGTACTGCGAGCTCTACTTCGAGGACTGCGCGGGCCGCGACGACATCCGCCCGATCAAGGCCGACGACCGCGAGGGACGCGTCGTCTACTTCAGCAGTTTCTCGAAGACGCTCGCGCCGGGCTTCCGCGTCGCGTGGCTGGCGGCGCCCGGCCCGCTCGCCGCGCGCATGGAGGTGGCCAAACAGGCCGCCGACCTGTGCACGGGCGCGCTCGACCAGCACATCGTGTTCGAGGCCTGCCGCCGGGGCATCCTCGACCGGCAGGCGCCGCGGCTGCGCCGCCACTACCAGCACAAGCGCGACGTGATGGAAGGCGCCCTGACGGAGGCGCTGGGCGGCGTCGTGTCGTGGCCCGCGCCGCGCGGCGGGTTCTTCCTGTGGGCGAAGCTGCCCGACCACGTGGACACCGACGCCATGCTGAAGCGGGCGCTGGCGCACGGCGTGATCTACGTGGCGGGATCGGCGTTCTTCGTGGACGGCGGGGGCCAGAACTTCCTGCGGCTGTGTTTCTCGGCTCCGTCGCCCGAGCGCATCGCGGAGGGAGTCTCGCGCCTGGCGTCGGCCGTGCGCGAGGAGATCGCCGCGGCGCAGGCGGTCTAGAGCGCTAATCCCGGAGCTCACCTGATCTGCCATCGGCCCGCTCGCGTAGCGCAGGGCTTCAGCCCTGCGTTGTGCGGGCCGCGCAGGCCTGCCCCTGCGCTACGTCCTCAACTCACGTGAGCTCGGGTCTCAGCACCCGTGCCTGGCGCCGGGTGCTTCGTGCCTGGTGCGGCGTCACCCGTCCCGGGCAACCCGACCTCCGTGCCCGGCAGCGCCTCGAGGACGTCGAGCGGCGCGAGCCGGGCGAGCGTCCCGCTGCCGAGCGCCCGCAGCACGACCGCGCCGTCGGGGTCCACCGTCACCAGGGCGACCACCAGGCTGCCGCCGCCCGCGTCGAGCGCCGACGCCGCCAGCAGGTTCGCCGGCAGGCCCACCGTCACCTCCGCTGCCTTCCCGTCGGCCGCGTAGAAGGGGAGCGCGGTGTTCTCCAGCGGCACGAGCACGCGCCCGCCGCGCACCGACGGCGGCCCGAGCGGCCGCGTCGGCAGCGCCCTGCGCCACTGCTGCACGCCGGACCGGCGGTCGAGCGCGTAGAGCACGTTGTCGCGCGACACGAGGAAGACGCGCGACGCGTCGACGATGCCGGCGCCGATGACGTCGCTGCCCGTGCGCCAGGCCCAGAGCGGCCGGCCGTCGCGCGCGCGCAAGCAGTAGAACTGGTTGTCGATCGAGCCCACGTAGACGCGATCCGAGCGCGGCAGGATCCCGGTGCCGGCCTGCCGGAGGCGCACCTCCCACACCGGCGCGCCGTCCTGGATGGCCAGCGCCCGGACGCGCCCGTCGGCGAGCGGCACGTAGACGCGGTTGCCCTCGATCGCGGCCGCCGCCGACGGCGTTCCTCCGAGCTCGCGGGTCCAGATGACGCCGCCATCGGTGCCGCGCATCGCGACCAGACGCCCGTCCGCCGTGCCCGCGACGACCCATCCCGCGTGCCAGCACGGCGGCGCGGCCGGCTCGCCGATCTCGGCGCGCCAGGCCACCGTGCCGCGCGCGAGGTCGACGGCGGTCACGCCCGTGGCCGTCGCGGCGAAAACCATCCCGTCGCCCACGGCGAGCGGCCGCGTCGTGGCGACCGGCGCGGACCACGCGGCCGTGCCGTCGCCCGCGGCGAACGCGTCGAGGCCCGCCTTGGCCACCGCCACCACGACCCGGTCACCCGACACGACGGGCGGCGCCGACGGCAGCCCGTCGACGGGCGCCGTCCAGCGCTCGTCCAGGGGAAACAGGCTCGGCGGCGCCTCGTCTGCGCGGACCGGGGCCGGTCCGCCGGCGGCGGCGAGCGCGCCGAGACAGGCGAGCGCGAGCGGCGCGGCCAGTCGGCACAGGACGGTCCGCCGGCGCCGTGCGCCACAAGATACTGTGGTTCCCGAGGTGGTCACACGCTTATAATAGCGGGCAGACAGCCCGAAGGGTTCCTTCCAATTCTTCCGTTCCCGAGTACGCGCGTGTCCCATCAGACGATCGTCGTTCTCGATTTCGGCTCGCAATACACGCAGCTGATCGCCCGGCGCCTGCGCGAGCTGAACGTCTACTCCGAGATCGTGCCCTTCGACACGCCGGCGGCGCGGCTGGCGGAGCGCCAGCCGGCGGGCGTCATCCTCTCGGGCGGGCCGCGCAGCGTCTCGGAGCCGGGCGCGCCGCGCTGCGACGCGGCCGTCTTCGACCTGCCCGTGCCGATCCTCGGCATCTGCTACGGCATGCAGCTGATGGCCGACGCGCTCGGCGGCGTGGTCGCGCCCGCGCCCCAGCGGGAGTACGGCCACGCGACGATTGCCGTCCAGCTCGCCAGCCCGCTGTTCGCCGATCTGCCGCACAGCCTGCGAGTATGGGCCAGCCACGGCGACCTCGTCCAGGCGGCGCCGCCGGGCTACACGGTCGTGGCGACGAGCGCGAACGCGCCGGTGGCGGCCATGCAGCACGAGGCGCGCCGCCGCTACGCGCTCCTGTTCCACCCCGAGGTCGCGCACACCGAGCACGGGACCGAGATCCTGCGGCGGTTCGCGTACGGCGTGTGCGGCTGCCGCGGCGACTGGACGATGGCGTCGTTCGTGGAGGAGACCGTCGCGTCCATCCGCGCGCGCGTGGGGGAGGGGCGGGTGCTCTGCGGCCTGAGCGGGGGCGTGGACTCGACGGTCGCGGCGGTGCTCGTCCACCGCGCGATCGGCGACCGCCTGACCTGTGTGTTCGTGGACAACGGCGTGCTGCGCCAGGACGAGGCGGCGCAGGTGCGCCGGCGGTTCGTGGAGCGGCTGCAACTGCCGGTCGTCTTCGCGGACGCCTCGTCGCTCTTCCTCGACCGGCTCGCGGGGGTCACCGACCCGGAGCGCAAGCGCAAGATCATCGGCGCGACGTTCATCGAGGTGTTCGAGGCGCGCGCGGCCGAGCTCGGGCGGTTCGAGTTCCTGGCGCAGGGCACGCTCTATCCCGACGTGATCGAGAGCGTGTCGGTCGTCGGGCCGTCGGCGGCCATCAAGAGCCACCACAACGTCGGCGGCCTGCCCGAGCACATGCGCTTCTCGCTCGTCGAGCCGCTGCGCGCGCTCTTCAAGGACGAGGTCCGCCGGGTCGGCCTCGAGCTGGGGCTCGACGAGGACTTCGTCTGGCGCCAGCCGTTCCCGGGGCCCGGGCTCGCCGTGCGGATCCTGGGCGAGGTCACGGCCGACCGGCTGAGGCTCGTGCGGCAGGCCGACGCCATCGTGGCCGAGGAGATCCGCCGCCACGGCTGGTACCGGCGCGTGTGGCAGTCCTTCGCGGTGCTGCTGCCGGTGCAGAGCGTGGGCGTGATGGGCGACGAGCGGACCTACGAGCACACGATCGCGCTGCGCGCCGTGGAGAGCCGCGACGGCATGACCGCCGACTGGGCGCGCCTGCCGCACGATCTGCTGGCGGTGATCTCGTCGCGCATCGTGAACGAGGTCAAGGGCGTGAACCGCGTGGTGTACGACGTCAGCTCGAAGCCGCCGTCGACGATCGAATGGGAGTGAAACAGAGTGCCTGGGGCCTGGTGCTGAGTGCTGAGTGCAGTGCCTCGTGCCCGGTGCTTCGTGCGGGGTCACGCTGGTCTCGTTGCGACGTGCAGCGCACCAGGCACCACGCACGTGGCACGCACCAGGCACAAGGCGCCAAGCCCCAGGGTACTGACGTGATGTCCGAGTTCGTCCACCTGCACCTCCACACGGAGTTCTCGCTGCTCGACGGCGCGTGCCGCATCGAGGAGCTGCTCGACCGCGCGAAGGAGCTGAAGATGCCCGCGCTCGCGGTCACCGAGCACGGGAACATGTTCTCGGCGGTCACGTTCCACGACCAGGCGAAGAAGCGCGGCATCAAGCCGATTCTGGGCTGCGAGGTGTACGTCGCGCCCGGCAGCCGGCACGAGCGCGCGGGCACGCCGGGCCAGACGAACAACCACCTGGTGCTGCTGGCCGAGACGAACGAGGGCTTCCACAACCTGATCAAGCTGGTCTCGGCGGGGTTCACCGAGGGCTTCTACTACAAGCCGCGGATCGACAAGGACCTGCTGGCCCGGCACGCCAAGGGCCTCATCGGCCTGAGCAGCTGCCTCAAGGGCGAGGTGGCCACGGGCCTGCGGCGCGGGCAGGACCGGCGGGCGCTCGACGCCGCCGCCGCCTTCCGCGACATCCTCGGCCCCGGACAGTTCTTCCTCGAGATGCAGTACCAGGGCATCGAGGAGCAGAAGGTCGTCAACGTCGGCCTGCAGCCGATCGCGCGCGAGCTCGGCCTGCCGCTCGTCGTCACCAACGACGTGCACTACCTGCAGCAGACCGACCAGCGGCCGCACGACATCCTGCTGTGCATCGGGACGGGGAAGAGCGTGCACGACGCCGAGCGGCTCCGCTACTTCGGCGACCAGTTCTTCCTCAAGACGCCGGAGGAGATGGCGGCGGTGTTCGGCGACTTCCCGGAGGCCCTGGCCAACACGGTCCGCATCGCCGAGCGCTGCGCGGTCGACCTGGACACGGACCAGAACTACCTGCCCAACTTCGACGTGCCGGCGCCGTTCTCGCTCGAGGAGTACTTCGAGCACATGGTGCGCGAGGGCTTCACGGCGCGGCTGCCCCGGCTGCGCGCGCTGATGGCGCAGGGCGCGCTCCGCCACACGATCGAGGAGTACGAGACGCGGCTCGTCCTACGAGATCGACATCATCAAGCGCATGCGGTACCCGGGCTACTTCCTGATCGTCTGGGACTTCATCCGCTACGCGCGCGAGCAGGGCATCCCGGTCGGGCCCGGCCGCGGCTCGGCGGCGGGCAGCCTCGTGGCCTACTGCCTGCGCATCACCGACGTCGACCCGCTGCAGTTCGACCTCATCTTCGAGCGGTTCCTGAACCCCGAGCGCGTGTCGCTGCCCGACATCGACATCGACTTCTGCGAGCGCCGCCGCGGCGAGGTCATCGACTACGTCACCCGCAAGTACGGCCGCGAGAACGTCGCGCAGATCATCACCTTCGGCACGATGAAGGCGCGGGCCGTCGTCCGCGACGTGGGCCGCGTGCTGGACATCCCCTTCGCCGACGTGGACCGCGTCGCCAAGGCAGATCCCGCCCGCGCTCGACATGACGCTCGACAAGGCGCTCGAGGAGAACCCGGCGCTCAAGGACCTCGAGCGGACGCGACGAGCGCGTCACGGAGCTGCTCGCGGTCGCCCGGCGCCTCGAGGGCATGACGCGCCACGCCTCGGTGCACGCCGCGGGCGTGGTGATCGCGCCGCGCCCGATCACCGAGTTCGCGCCGGTCTACAAGAGCCAGAAGGACGAGATCACGACCCAGTGGGCCATGAAGGAGATCGAGCGGATCGGGTCTCCTCAAGATGGACTTCCTGGGCCTGAGCACGCTCACGCTCATCGACGACGCGCGCACCGAGATCCAGCCGGACGACGGGCACGGCGCTCGACCTCGACGACCCTGCCGCTCGACGACGAGAAGACCTACCAGGTGTTCTCGGACGGCCACACGCTGCGGCATCTTCCAGTTCGAGAGCTCGGGCATGCGCGACATCCTGCGCAAGGCCAAGCCCCAGTGCCTCGACGACCTGATCGCCCTCAACGCGCTCTACCGCCCCGGCCCGCTGCGCGGCGGGATCGTCGACGACTACATCGCCCGCAAGCACGGGCGCGTGGAGGTCAAGTACGAGCTGCCGCAGCTCGAGCCCGTGCTCGCCGACACCTACGGCGTCATCGCCTACCAGGAGCAGGTCATGCGCCTGGCCAGCGACCTCGCCGGCTTCTCGATGGGCGAGGCCGACCTGCTCCGCAAGGCGATGGGCAAGAAGAACGCCGACGGTCATGCAGGCCCAGCGCGCAGCGCTTCGTCGAGGGCTGCGCCGCGCGCCACATCAACGACGAAGAAGGCCTGCCAAGATCTTCGACCTGATGGAGCACTTCGCCGGGTACGGCTTCAACAAGTCGCACTCGACGACCTACGCGTTCCTCGCGTACCAGACCGCCTACCTGAAGGCCAACTACCCCTGGCACTTCATGGCGGCGCTGCTCACCATCGAGTCGCAGAACACCGACAAGCTCGCCCTGTACCTCGGCGAGTGCCGCGAGATGCGGCGTGCCCGTCCTGCCGCCCGACCTCAACGCGAGCGAGCTCCGCTTCACCGTCACCGCCGACGGCGTGCGCTTCGGCCTCGACCGCCGTCAAGAACGTGGGGGAGGGCGCCATCCTCTCGATGCTCGGCGCGCGCCAGGCCGCCGGTCGCATCGACTCGCTGTTCCGGCTGTGCGAGGCCGTGGACCTGCGGCTGGTCAACAAGCGCGTGCTCGAGAGCCTCGTGAAGGCCGGCGCGTGCGACAGCCTCGCGGGCGCCGCCGGCGCCGGCGCCGCCGAGACCGCCCGGGTGCGCGCGTGCCTCACGGCCGCCGTGGACCGCGCGATCGAGCACGGCGCACGCCACCAGCGGGACCGGGACAAGGGTCAGACCCAGCTGTTCGGCGGCGAGGGGGACGGCGAGGCCGGCGCCGTCATCCCGCTGCCCGCCGCCGAGCCCTGGACCGAGGCGCAGCAGCTGGCGTTCGAGAAGGAGGCGCTCGGCCTCTACATGAGCGGGCACCCGATCGAGCGTCATCGCGCGGACCTGGAAACCTTCGGCGCCCGCGCCATCGGCGAATTCACCGAGTCGGCGCCCGACGTGTCGATTGGCGGCACCGTCGGCGGCACGCGCCAGCTCAAGACCAAGAAGGGCGACCGGATGGCCGTGTTCGTCCTCGACGACCCCACGGGCAGCGTCGAGGTCGTCGTCTTTCCGGAGGCCTTCGGGAAGACGGGGTCGCTCATCGAGAACGACGCGGTCGTCATCGTGCGCGGCAAGCTCGAAAAGGACGACGAGCAGACCCGGATGGTCGCGGCCGAGATCCTGCCGATTGCCGCCCTGCGCGAGCGGGTGACCACCGAGGTGGCCGTGCACCTGTCGGTGCCGCCGCACGGTCGCGGCACGTTCGAGGCGGTCGCCGCCGTGCTCGCGCGCCATCGCGGCGACCGGCGCGTGGCGCTCGAGCTCGACCTGCGCGGCCAGCCCCGCCCCCTGCGCGTGCGCGCCGACGTCGCCATGCGCGTCCGCCCGTCCGAGCGCCTCGTCGCCGAGCTCGAGCAGCTCGTCGGGCAGGGATCGGTCGAGTTGCGATAGGCTGGTACGAGCGGCCCTAGGCCAGGGGTCGGAGGTCAGGGATCAGAATGTCCGAACTGCTTGAATTCGAAGAGCCGATCGGCGTCCTTCAGAAGGAGATCGAGGCGCTCGAGCTGATGGCGACCACGCCGGAGCGCGGCCGGGAGATCGAGAGCCTCCGCCGGCGCATCGAGTCGATCCGCGGCGAGATCTACCGGAGCCTCACGCCCTGGCAGCGCGTGCAGGTCGCCCGCCACCCGAACCGGCCGTACGCGCTCGACTACGTGGGCATGCTGTTCACCGGCTTGGTCGAGATGCACGGCGACCGGCGCTTCGGCGACGACCACGCCATCGTGGCCGGGTTCGCCGACTACCACGGGGAGCCGGTGTGCGTGGTGGGCCACCAGAAGGGCCGCGACACCAAGCAGAAGATCTTCCGCAACTTCGGCTACGCGCGCCCGGAGGGCTACCGGAAGGCGATCCGCGTGATGCACCTCGCCGAGAAGTTCCGCCGCCCGATCATCGTCTTCGTCGACACGCCGGCCGCCTACCCGGGGATCGAGTCCGAGGAGCGCGGCGTGGCCGAGGCCATCGCCTACAACCTGCGCGAGATGGCCCTGCTCGACGTGCCGATCATCATCGTGGTGTCGGGCGAGGGCGGCAGCGGCGGCGCGCTCGGGATCGCCATCGGCGACCACGTGCTGATGCAGGAGCACGCCGTCTACAGCGTCATCCCGCCCGAGGGCTGCGCCGCCATCCTGTGGCGCGACGCGGCGCGCAAGGTGGAGGCGGCCGAGGCCCTCAAGATCACCGCGCCGGACCTGCTCCGGATGAACATCATCGACGAGATCGTGCCCGAGCCGATCGGCGGCGCCCACACCGATCCGCAGGCCGCCGCGGCCCTGCTCGACCCGGCCGTCGCGCGCGCCCTCGGCGCCGTCTCGGCCCTGCCGGGCGCCGAGCGGCTCGACCGCCGCTACGCCAAGTTCCGTCAGATGGGCAAGGTCGGCGCCGACTTCACGATCGAGGGTGATGCCGGGTAGCCGGGCCCGGGGGGCCGCGTCGTGCGCGCGCTAGTCTGGGACCACCAGGCGGCCGACGAGGCCGCCGCCGCGGCGCTCGCCTCGGCCCTGGACCTCGACCCCGTGGTGGCGCGCGTGCTGGCGTTGCGCGGCCTGGCCGACCCGGACGAGGCCGCGCGCTTCCTGCAGCCCCTCGCTCGATCAGCTCCACGACCCGTACCGCCTCGCGGACCTCGGCCGCGCCGTCGAGCGGCTGTTCGCCGCCCTCGCGGGCGGAGAGAAGATCGCCATCCACGGCGACTACGACGTGGACGGCGTCACGTCCACGGTGATCCTGCGGCGCGCGCTCGAGCTGGCCGGCGCCTCCGTGACCCACTTCATCCCGGACCGGATGCGCGACGGCTACGGCCTGCAGCCGGCGGCCGTCGACCGCCTGCACGCCGACGGCGTCGGGCTGATCGTGTCGGTGGACTGCGGCATCCGCGGCGTGGACGCGGCGCGGCGCGCGCGCGAGCTCGGCGTCGATCTCATCGTGACCGACCACCACGAGCCGGAAGCGGAGCTGCCGCCGGCCTACGCCGTCATCAACCCGAAGCGGGCCGACTGCCAGTACCCCGACAAGAACCTGGCGGGCGTGGGCGTCGCGCTGAAGCTGGTGCAGGCGACTCTGCGCGCGGCTCGGGCGCGAGCGGTGGCTGCCGGCGTTCGTGAAGATGGCGGCCATCGGGACGCTGGCCGACGTCGTGCCGCTCCTCGGCGAGAACCGCGTCATCGCGAAGGTCGGGCTCGCCGCGCTGTCGCGCGGGCCGAACACCGTCGGCCTGCGCGCGCTCATCGAGGCCGCCGGCCTCGCGGGCAAGCGCCTCGACAGCTACCACGTGTCGTTCCTGCTGGCGCCGCGCGTGAACGCCGCGGGCCGCATGGCGTCGCCCGACATCGCCGCGCGGCTGCTGCTCGCCACCGACGAGAGCCTGGCCGGGGAGGCGCGCGGCCTCGCCGCGCAGCTCAACGACGAGAACCTCCGCCGCCAGCAGGAGGAGGCCGAGATCGTCGGCCAGGCGCGCAAGACCATCGAGACCGACCCCGACCATCGGCGCGCACACCTGCTGATCGTGGCCGGCGACGGCTGGCACCGCGGCGTGATCGGGATCGTCGCGTCGAAGATCGTCGACGCGTTCCACAAGCCGACGATCGTGCTGTCGGTCGAGGACGGCCTGGCCCACGGCTCGTGCCGGAGCATCCCCGGCTTCGACATGCTCGGCGCGCTCGAGCGCGTGGCGGACGTCTTCGTCCGCTTCGGCGGCCACCGGCAGGCGGCCGGGCTGACGATCGAGACGGCCCGGATCCCCGAGCTGCGCGCGCGGCTCACCGCCTTCGCGGACGAGGTGCTCGAGCCCGACCAGCTCGTCCCCCGGCTGCGCGTGGACGGGCCGCTGCCGCTGCGCGCCATCACCCCGGGCGTCGTCTCGGGGCTCGCCGCGCTCGAGCCGTTCGGCGCCGCCAACCCGCGGCCGATCTTCCACGCCTCGCCCGTGGAGCTCGTGGACGCGCCGCGCACGATCAAGGACCGCCACCTCGCGCTGTCGGTGCGGCAGCAGGGGCGCGTGTTCCGCGCCATCGCCTGGCGCGCCGCCGAGCGCGCGGCCTTCCTCGCCGAGCACCGCGCCGCGCTCGACCTCGCGTTCTCGCTCGAGGAGAACCAGTACCGCGGCGAGACCTACATCCAGCTCACGGTCGCCGACATCCGGCCCTCGTGAGGCGCCGCGGGCGCGCCGGCGTGCGATAATCGGGCGAGCACCGCATGCGCTGGGACCTTCGCACACCGAACGCGTCGCGCCCCGCCGGGGGACGACGGTGATCTGGCAGCGCCGGGCGCGGCTGCTGATCGCCGCGTTCCTCGTCGTGTTCTCGGTCGTGGTGTACCGCGCGATCCGGCCTCGCGAAGCGCCGCCGCCCGTGCCGCCGGAGGCCGCGCGCACGGACCCCACCGCGTCCACCGAGACGGCGAGCGGCGCCTGGACGTTCGCCAAGGGGCAGACGCTGCACTTCGAGCGCCTGCTGACCTATCCCGGCGGCCGCAGCAAGGCCGAGACCGTCACCCTCACGATCCCCGATCCGCCGGTCAAGGGCGTCACGATCACCGCGCGCGCGGCCACGCAGCGCGACGCGGAGGCCGGCGCGCTCGGCCTGGTCGACCTCGAGGGCGACGTGGACGTGCGCACCGGCGACGGCCTGCACGTCACGACCGACACCGCCACCTACGACAGCAAGGCGGGCGTGGTGCGCGCGCCCGGGCTGGTGCGGTTCGAGCGGCCGGGCCTGAAGGGCTCGGGGCAGGGCGCGACCTACGATCGCGCGCGCGACGAGCTCTGGCTCCTCGACGACGCCCGCATCCAGGTCGTCCCGGAGTCGCCGGGGGACGAGCCGATCGACGTCACGGCCGGCGCCGCACGCGTGGCGCGGCCCGCGCACCTGATCCACTTCGAGCGCGGCGCGCACATCGCGCGGCCCGACCGCGTCATCGACGCGCGCGACGCCGCCATCCACCTGAGCGACGACGACCGGCGCGTGACGCTGGTCGAGCTGCGCGGCGACGCGCGCGTGTCCCGCCCCGAGGGCTCCCCGGCGAAGCCGGGCGAGATCTCGCTGATGACCTCGCGCGACATGGACCTGGCCTACGCCGAGGACGGGCGCACGCTCCAGTCGGCCGTCCTCATCGGCGACGCCCGGATTGCGCTCGCCGGCGAGGCGGGCGCGGCCGGGCGGCGCATCTCGGCCGCGCGGCTCGACATGACGCTGGCGCCGGACGGCACCACGGTGACCGCGCTCGACGGACGGGGCGGCGTGTCGCTCGAGCTGCCGGCCACCGGGACGGCCGCGGCCTCGCGCATCGCCGCGCAGACGCTCCGGGCGCGCGGCGAGCCGGGCGGCGGCCTCCGCTCGGCGAGCTTCGCGGGCGGCGTCGAGTACCGCGAGCGCGGGCGCGCGGGCGCCACCGACCGCGTCGCGAAGTCCGCGCGCCTCGAGGTGGCGCTCCAGCCCGGCTTCGGCGCGATCGACTCGGCGCGCTTCGTCGATCGCGTGACGTTCACCGACGGCGCGTGGCGCGGCGAGGGCCCGGCCGCGCTGTACGACCCGGTCAAGGGCACGCTCGCGCTGAGCGATGGCGGCCAGGCCGGCGCGATGCCGCGCGTCGCCGACGACCGGGCGACGATCGACGCGCGCGCGCTGACGCTGGCGCTCGACACCCGCCGGCTCGACGCCGAGGGCGCCGTGCGCAGCGTGCTGCGGCCGGACGCGGGGACGACCGGCGGCGACGCGGCGCACCTGCCGGCGCTGCTGTCGTCGGGCACGCCGGTGTTCGTCACCGCCGCCAGCCTCGCGTACGACGGCGCCAAGTCGATCGCGACCTACTCGGGCGGCGCCCGGCTGTGGCAGGGCGACACCGTCGTCCGCGGGGAGACGATCACGCTCGATCAGAGCCTCGGCAACCTCACGGCGTCGGGGAAGGTCCACACCGTGATGGCGATCACGGCGAAGGCGCCCACGCCGCTCGGCTCGACGGAAGAGGGGAAGGCGGCGGAGCCTGCCGCGCCGAAGCGCGGAGAGGCGAGCCGCCCAGCGAAGGCGGGGCCCACCGTCGCGGACGCCGGGGACCTGGACTACGACGACGCCGCGCACCGGGCCACCTACACGCACGCGGCGCGCGTGAACGGGCCGGAAGGGGACCTGCGGGCCGAGCGCATCGAGCTGTCGCTGGCGCCGGCGGGCGGCACGCTCGACCGGGTGGAGGCCTTCGACAAGGTCACGGCCATCCTCGAGGACCGGTACACGGTGACCGGAACCCACCTCACCTACACGGTGGCCGACGAGCGCTACGTCGTCGAGGGCGCACCCGTGCGAGCCCTCGAAAAACGGCCTGCAGACTGCCTGGAAACGGTTGGCACGATTTTGACATTCCTCAGATCGGCTGATACGATCAACGTCGACGGGACCGACGGAAATCGCAGCAGAACCCGGCCGGTGCCGTGTCCGGGGCGGCAACCTTGAATGGCTACCCTCCGGACGCATGAGCTGACGAAATCCTACGGCGGCCGAACGGTCGTCCGGGGTGTGAGCCTCGAGGTGGCGTCCGGCGAGGTCGTCGGCCTGCTGGGCCCCAACGGCGCGGGCAAGACCACGACGTTCTACATGGTCGTGGGGCTGACGGCGCCGGACTCGGGGCGCGTGCTGCTCGACGGCGTGGATCTCACCGGGGATCCGATGTACGTGCGGGCGCGCAAGGGCATCGCGTACCTGCCGCAGGAGCCGTCGATCTTCCGTGGCCTCACGGTCGAGCAGAACATCCTGGCGATCCTCGAGACGCTGGGCGTCGACGGGGGAACGCGGCGCGCGCGCCTGCGCGAGCTGCTGGCCGAGTTGAACCTCACGCCGCTGGCGAAGTCGCGAGCGTACACGTTGTCGGGCGGCGAGCGACGCCGCGTCGAGATCACGAGGGCGCTGGTGATCTCGCCCCAGTTCATCCTGCTGGACGAGCCCTTCGCCGGCATCGACCCCATCGCGGTCACCGACATTCAGAAGATCATCTTCCACCTGAAGGAGCGAGGCATCGGCGTTCTCATCACCGACCACAACGTCCGCGAGACCATGCGGATCACCGATCGCGCCTACATCGTGCACGACGGTGTGATCTTCCGCAGCGGCACGCCCGACAAGCTCGCCGCCGACGACGACGTGAAGCGGATTTACCTCGGTGCCGACTTCCGGTTGGACTAAGATGGACGTGACAGTCGGGTAGCCATGGCCATCCAGCAGAAGCTGCACACGAAGCTCGTCCAGAAGCTCATCTTGACGCCATCGCTGCAGCAGGCGATCAAGCTGCTGCCGATGTCGACCATCGAGCTCTCGGACCTGCTGAACCAGGAGATGGTCGAGAACCCGCTCCTCGAGGAGGTTCCGACCGAGGAGCTGCAGCCGGCCGAGGCGACGCCGTCGACCGAGGCGGAGAAGCCCGAGGTCAACCCCGAGACGCAGGCGGCCGAGAAGACCGACTGGGACGACGCCGGACTACGAGTACTTCTTCGGCGACTACCTCGACGACGGCTACAAGCCGCGCACGCCGCAGGAGGTCAAGGAGCTGCCGCCGATCGAGAACACGCTCTCGACGGCCAGCTCGCTCTCCGATCACCTCCTCTGGCAGCTCTCGATCCAGACCGACGACGGGCAGCTGCGGGAGATGGGCACGGCCATCATCGGCAACCTCGACGACGACGGCTATCTCGTCGCGTCGGTCGAGGAGATTGCCGCCATGGGCGACTGGGAAGTCGCCGAGGTCGAGAGCGCGCTCGCGCGCGTGCAGGTGTTCGACCCCATCGG
The DNA here is from genome assembly GCA_963812185.1 of uncultured Acidobacteriota bacterium. GTDB lineage: Bacteria > Acidobacteriota > Vicinamibacteria > Vicinamibacterales > JAHECP01 > JAHECP01. The sequence continues at coordinate 380,926 of CAWEUE010000003.1, read as the reverse complement.
CGTGGCCGCGCGCGACCTGCAGGAGTGCCTGCTCCTGCAGATCCGCCACCTCGGGCTCGACGACACGCCGACCGAGAAGATCGTGAGGGAGCACCTGCGCCTGCTGCAGAACCACCAGGTGCCGGAGCTGGCGCGGCGGCTCGGCCTCTCGATCGACGAGCTGAAGGACCACATCGAGGTCATCCGCCACCTCGACCCCAAGCCGGGCAGCCGCTACAACCCCTCGCAGTCGCAGTACGTCATCCCCGACGTCTACGTCGTGAAGGTGGAGGACCACTACGAGGTGTTCCTCAACGAAGAGGGGCTGCCGCAGCTCCGCATCAGCCCGGTGTACCGGCGCCTGCTCGACAAGCACGCGGGCGACGACAACGCGGAGACGCGCGCGTACGTGAAGGACAAGTTCCGGTCGGCGCTCTGGCTGATCAAGTCGGTGGACCAGCGGCAGAAGACGATCCACAAGGTCGCGACGAGCATCGTGAACTTCCAGCGCGACTTCCTCGATCACGGGATCGAGCACCTTCGGCCTCTCGTGCTGCGCGACGTCGCCAACGACATCGGCATGCACGAGTCGACCGTGAGCCGCGTGGTGAACAACAAGTACATGCACACGCCGCAAGGCGTGTACGAGATGAAGTTCTTCTTCCACAGCGGGATCAGCAGTTCGTACGGCGAGAGCGTGTCGTCGGTGACCATCAAGCAGCGGATCCGGAAGATCATCGAGGCCGAGGACCCGCGCAAGCCGCTGAGCGACTCGAAGATCGTGAACATCCTCCAGAGGGAGGGGCTCATGCTCGCCCGCCGCACGATCGCGAAGTACCGCGAGGAGCTGAAGATCCCCACGTCCAACCAGCGCAAGATACTCTACTGACCGGCCCCCGCGGCCGGCGTGAACGACCATGAAACTCCTCGTGACCGGGCGCAACGTCGACGTGACGCCTCCGTTGCGGCAGCTGATCGAGCGGAAGCTCAAGCGGCTCGACCGGGTGCTCAACGACAGCGCGGTGTCGGCCCAGGTGATCCTCCGGATGGAGAAGTACCGCCGGGTGGCGGACGTCACCATCCACGCGCGGGGCGACCACATGCTGCACGGTGTCGGCAGCGGCACCGAGTGGCGGGGGTCGTTCACGCAGGCCGTCGACAAGATCATGCAGCAGGCGCAGCGCCTGAAGACGCGGTGGGACAAGCGGAAGCGGGGCCCGTCGGGCGCCCGCGCCATGGCCGCGCCCGTCACGGCCGTGCCGCCCGAGCCGCCGGCCGGGCCGAAGATCATCCGCGCGGCCCGCTACCTGGTGAAGCCCATGACGCTCGAGGACGCCGCGCTCCGGGTGGAGAGCTCGACCGACAGCTTCATCGTCTTCCGCAACGCGTCGAGCGACATGGTCAACATCATGTACCGGCGCAAGGACGGCCACCTCGGCCTCATCGAGCCGGAGTGCTGAGGCCGGGCCCCGGGCCGCGATGAGCACGCACGAACCGGGCGTGAGCGTGGGGACGGTCCTGGCCGACGGCGCCGCGGCGGCGCCGCTCGCCCTGGAGCTCCTCGCCGGGCGCGAGGGCATCGGCCGCCTGATCACGATCCCCTACATCCAGAAGACCGGCCTCGCGCTGGCGGGCTACGACGCCTACCTGCGGCACGGGCGCGTGCTCATCTTCGGCGAGAGCGAGGTCCGCTTCCTCCAGAGCCTGGTGCCGCTCGTCCGTGTGGACGCGATCCGCCGCGTCCTCGCGCGCGACATCCCGTGCGTGCTCGTCACCGACAACCTCGACGCCGGCGCCGACCTCACCGTCGAGGCCGAGCGCGCCGGCGTGCCGCTGCTCCGCACGCCGCTCCGCACGCCGGCCGCCATCGCGCACCTCACCGCCATGCTCGAGGTGCATCTCGCGCCGCGCGACATCCTGCACGGCGTCCTCCTCGACATCCTGGGCCTCGGCGTGCTCGTGGCGGGGGAGAGCGGCATCGGCAAGAGCGAGTGCGCGCTCGACCTGATCGCGCGCGGGCATCGCCTGATCGCCGACGACGCGGTGGACGTGTACCGCCGCACCGAGGGGATCGTGATCGGCACCTGCCCGGCGCCGACCCTGCACCACATGGAGATCCGCGGCCTCGGCATCATCAACGTGCGCGACCTGTTCGGCGTCGCGTCCACCCGGTCGTCCAAGCGGATCGAGCTCGTCGTGCAGCTCGAGCGCTGGGAGACGGGCCGCGAGTACGAGCGCCTGGGCCTCGACGACGCCGCGTTCGACATCCTCGGCGTCTCGGTGCCGATGGTGCGCATGCCGGTGGCTCCGGGGCGCAACGTGGCCATGCTCGTCGAGGTGGCCGCGCGCAACCAGCTGCTGCGCGCGCGAGGCCGGCACGCCGCCCGCGACCTCGCCGAGCGGCTCGACCGCCAGCTGCTGGACGACGCGCCGACGCCGGCGGGTGAGGGCGTCGAGCCGCCGGAGGAGGACGAGTGACCCGCCGCCGCGCCCGCCCCGACGACGCGCGCTTCATCGTCGTCACCGGCCTCTCGGGCGCCGGCAAGTCGCAGGCGATCCGCGCGCTCGAGGACCTCGGCTACTTCTGCGTGGACAACCTGCCGGTGCGGCTCATTCCCACCCTGGCCCGGCTGTCGCGCCAGGCCGGATCCGAGATCGCCCGCGCCGCCGTCGTGGTAGACGTGCGCGAGGGCGCGTTCCTCGACGACTTCCCGCGCATGTACCGCAGCCTGCGCCGCCTGGAAGGGCTCGAGCCGGTCCTGATCTTCCTCGAGGCGAGCGAGGACGCGCTGGTGCGCCGGTTCTCGGAGACCCGCCGGCCGCACCCCCTCGCGCGGAACCGGTCCGCGCTCGAGGGCATCCGCCTCGAGCGCCAGCGCCTGGCCGCCATCCGCCGCATGGCCGACCGCACCGTGGACACGACCAGCATGACCGTCCACGAGCTGCGCCGCGCGTTCATGGCCCTGTCGCAGGAGGACTCGGCCGGCCAGCGGCTCATCGTCTCCATCGTCAGCTTCGGCTACAAGCGCGGCATCCCGCTCGACGCCGACCTCCTGTTCGACGTGCGGTTCCTGCCGAACCCCCACTTCGTGCCGTCGCTCCGGCGGCGCACCGGCCGCGACCCGTCCGTCGTGCGCTACCTGAACAAGTCGCCGGTGACCGGCGAGTTCGTCAGGCGCACGCTCGACCTGCTGCGGTTCCTCATCCCGCGCTACGTCGCGGAGGGGAAGCGGTACCTGACGATCGGCGTGGGCTGCACGGGCGGCCGGCACCGGTCGGTGGCCGTCGCCGAGGCGCTCAAGCGCGGCCTCGGCCGCCTCGACCGCACGACGATCCGCGTGCAGCACCGGGACGTGGAGCGGGAAGGATAGGCGTTCAGGTGAGTGAGCTATGCAGATAGGCGTTGTCGTCGTCACGCACGGACAGCTGGCCACCGAGCTGGTCAACGCCGCCGAGACGATCGTCGGAGATCTCCGGCAGTTCGCGGCGGTGTCGATCGGCTGGCACGAGGACGTGGAGGATGCCCGCGAGGAGATCCTGGGCGCCGTCGCCCGCGTGAAGGGCCCCGACGGGGTGCTGCTCCTCACCGACATGTTCGGCGGCACGCCGTCGAACCTGGGCGTCACCTTCCTCGAGCCCGACAAGGTCGAGGTGATCACGGGCGTCAACCTGCCCATGCTGATCAAGCTCGCGCGCGCGCAGGACGCGAGCGACCTGCTCAGCCTCGCCCGCGAGATGCGCGAGCACGGGCGCACCGCCATCTGGGTCGTGTCGGACCTGCTGCGCGGGGACGGCCAGGAGAAACCGGAGTCGAAGTGAGGATCGCCGGCGCATGAGCTCGCGTACCGTGACCGTCGTGAACCCGCTCGGTTTGCACGCCCGCGCCGCGGCGCGCTTCGTGCACCTCGCGAGCGGGTTCGTCTGCCAGATCCGCGTGGCGGCCGGCCGCCGCAGCATGGACGGGAAGAGCATCATGGGCCTGCTGCTCCTGGCCGCCCGCCAGGGGACGCCCATCGAGATCACGACCGAGGGCCCCGACGAGGCCGAGGCCCTCGAGTCCCTGTGCGCGCTGGTCGCGAAGGGGTTCGAGTCGTGAAGCTCAACGGCCTGGGCGTCTCGCCCGGCATCGGCATCGGCCGCGCGCTCGTCTACCGCCAGCACACGTTCGACGTGCGCTTCCGCGTGTCTCCGGCGGGCGTGGACAGCGAGCTCCGCCGCCTCGAGCAGGCGCGCACCCGCGCGCGCCGGCAGCTCGCGGACATCAAGGACCGCGTCGCCCGCGCCGCGGGCGCCGAGCACGCCTACCTGTTCGAGGCGCAGGTCCTGATGCTCGACGACCCGATGCTCACGGGCCGCGCCGCCGACCTCATCCGCGAGGAGGGCGTCAACGCCGAGTGGGCCCTCCAGCGCGCGGGCGAGGACCTCTCGCGCCTGTTCGACGAGGCCGAGGACCACTACCTGCGCGAGCGCCGGCTCGACCTCACGGACGTCATCGGGCGCCTGCGGCTGAACCTGCGCCCGCAGACCGGCGGCCCCGCCGAGATCTTCCGCTCCGTGGAGGGCCCGCTCATCCTCGTCGCCGACGAGCTGGCGCCGTCGCTCGCCGCGCAGGTGGACTGGCGGCAGGTCGCCGGCTTCGTCACCGACGTCGGCAGCTGGACCTACCACACCGCCATTCTCGCCCGCTCGCTCCACGTGCCGGCCGTCGTCGGGCTGCACGACGCGAGCGCGCGCCTCGCCGCCGGCACGACGCTGGCCGTCGACGGGACGTCCGGCGAGGTGCTCGTGGACCCGTCCGGCGAGGAGCTCGCCCAGCTCGACGCGCGGCGCACGCGCCGCACCGCCTACGAGCGCTCGCTCGACGAGTACCGGCAGCTGCCCGCGGTCACGCTGGACGGCGTCCGCATCCGGCTGGACGCCAACCTGGAGCTGCCCGAGGAGGCCGAAACCGCCCGGCAGTACGGCGCCGAGGGCGTGGGGCTCTACCGCTCGGAGTTCCTGCTCGAGAGCCGGGGGGACGGCACGCTGGTGGCCGCCGACGAGGAAGTCCAGGTACTCGGCCTACCGCCGCATCCTCGAGGCCATGGCGCCCGGCGCCGTCACGGTGCGCACCTTCGACGTCCAGGAGCAGGAGCTCTACCCGAACGGCCAGCTCGGCGACGGCAGCCACGGCGTGCTGGGGCTGCGCGGCATCCGCGTGAGCCTGGCGCACCGCGACCTGTTCCGGACGCAGCTCCGGGCGCTGCTGCGCGCGGCGCGCCACGGGTCGCTGCGCATCATGTTCCCGTTCGTGACCGGCGTCGACGAGATCCGCGCGGCCCGCGCCATCCTGGCCGAGGCCGTCGAGGAGCTGCGCGCCCGGGGCGAGACGCCGCCCGACGTGCCGATCGGGGTCATGATCGAGGTGCCGTCCGCGGCGCTCACCGTCGACCTGCTGGCCTCCGAGTCGGACTTCTTCAGCGTCGGCACCAACGACCTGATCCAGTGCTGCCTCGCGGTGGACCGCGCCGACGACCGCGTGTCGCGCCTCTACGAGCCGCGCCACCCGGCCGTGCTCCGCATCCTCCGCTACGTGAGCCGCACGGCCCGGCGCGCCCGCCGCCCGCTGGCGCTCTGCGGCGAGATGGCCGCGGACCCCGGCACGCTCGCGCTGCTCATCGGCCTCGGCGTCACCGAGTTCAGCATGACGCCGACGGCCGTGCCGCTCGCCAAGCAGCTCGTGCGCGCCATTCGCGTGGACGAGGCGCGGCGCGCCGCCTCGCGCGCGCTGCGCGCCGCCACCGTGGAGGAGGTCTCGCAGGCGCTCGAGGAGCTGCACGTCGGGCGCCCCTGACCGCGCCGGACGCCGGGACGCCATCCGGGAGGACACCAGTGAGCGACGACGTCAAGCGAGTGGAGAAGCCCTGGGGCTACGAGCTGCACTGGGCGCACACCCCGCGCTACGTGGGCAAGATCCTGCACGTGAACGCCGGCCACGCCCTCAGCCTCCAGTACCACAACGTGAAGGAGGAGACGATCCTCCTCTGGTCGGGCCGCCTCCTGTTCGAGATCCAGGAAGGGGAGGGCCTGGCGCGCAAGGAGATGGCGCCCGGCGACCGGATTCACGTCAAGCCCGGGACCGTGCACCGCATGACGGCCGTCGAGGACTGCGACATCTTCGAGGTGTCCACGCCCGAGCTGGACGACGTGGTGCGGCTGGAAGACCGGTACGGGAGGAAGGGCACGTAATTGCCGATTGCCGATTGCCAATTGCCGATTGAAAAGAACGTCTGATCACGCTGTCAGCGTGCTCGATGCCCTTCAATCGGCAATCGGCAATCGGCAATTGGCAATGCGCTGCGTCAGAACGGAATGTCGTCGTCGGTCAGCTCGGTCGCGGGCTCGTGCTCGGCGCCGCCGCCCGACTGGTCGCGCGGCGCGGCCGAACGGCCGCCGCCCCCGCCGCCGAGCAGCACGAGGCGGTCGCCCCGGATCTCGGTGGTGTAGCGCTTGTTGCCGTCCTTGTCGTCCCACTGGCGCGTCTGCAGCCGGCCCTCGACGTAGATCTGCTTGCCCTTCACCAGGTACTCGGACAGCGACTCGGCCATCTTGCCCCAGAGCACCACGCGGTGCCACTCGGTCTTCTCCTGCTTCTGGCCGCCCTTGTCGGTCCACACCTCGGTCGTGGCGAGGTTCAGCGTCGCCACGGGCGATCCGCCGGGCGTGTAGCGCAGCTCCGCGTCGCGCCCGAGGTTGCCTACGAGGATGACCTTGTTCACGCTCCCCATCGAAGAAGTCCTTTCTGATGTCTCGCGTGCGGCGCGCGCGGCGCGCGCCGCTCAATCCTGCTTGCTCAGCCGCTCCAGGGCCTGCTTGGCCAGGAACGAGGCGTCGGAGTCGGGGAAGTTCTTGATCACCTGCTGATAGGACTGCCGGGCGCGCTCGACCTGCTGCAGCGCCTCGTAGCACGCCCCGCGCTTGTAGAGCGCCTGCGGCACGGAGTTCGAGCCGGGGTAGTTGACGATCACCTTGTCGAAGGCGGTGACGGCCTCCTGGTACTTGCCCTCGAGCTGCAGCGCCGCGCCGATGTTCAGCTGGGCGTCGTCGGACAGCTCCGACCGCGGGAAGGTCTTGATGTAGGTCTCGAAGCCGGTGACGGCCAGGCCGAAGCGGCCGGCCGTGTAGTCGCCGTAGGCCTCGTCGTAGAGCCGCTGCGGCGTCGTCCCCGCGAGGACGGAGGGCGGCGCGCTGGCGGCGGCCGCCGGTTCGGGCGGCGCGCCGGACCCGGCCGGCGCCGGGGCGGCCGCCGTGCCGCCGGACGCCTCGCCGGCCGGAGCGCCCGGGTTCGCCGGCGTCTGGTCCGCCGAAGCCGGCGCCGCGGGCGCCGGCGGCGGGATCGACTGCCGGAGCGCGTCCACCTCCTGCGTCAGCGACGAGAGCCGCACGTTGTTGTCGTCGAGCCGCTCGCGCAGCACGCGCACGCCGTCGGCCACGTTGTCGACGAGGAGCTTCTGGTCGGCGAAGCCCTTGCGGTTGAGGTCGGCCTGGGCGTCGAGCTTCGCGGTGACGACCTTCAGCGTCTCGGCGAGACCGCCGAGCAGGAGCTGCAGCTGCTGGGTCTGCTCCTGGAGCATGCGGATGTCCGCCATCATCTGCAGGTGTTCCTTGTTGGCCGCGGCCTCGGACGGAACGGGCCAGGCGGCCAGCAGGACGGCCGACAACGCGAGCAGCATGGGGACGCGCTTCATGGTAAAACCCTCACGGAAGAACCAGTGTCCCATTGTAGTCCAGGCGTGGGGCGTCGTGCCTTCGCGGTGAGACCCCCGTCCCTCCCTGGCGATCCGCGGCGCTCCTCACTTGGCGGTCACCACGAAGTGCGCCCGGCGGTTCTTGGCCCACGCCGCCTCGTCGTGGCCGGGGTCGAACGGGAACTCCTTGCCGTAGCTCACCGTGCGCAGCCGGTCCGCCGCGATGCCCACCTCGACGAGGTAGCTCTTGGCGGCCAGGGCGCGGCGCTCGCCCAGCGCGAGGTTGTACTCGGCCGTGCCGCGCTCGTCGCAGTGCCCCTCGATCGTGATCACCCACGTCGGGTACTGCCGCAGCACGGCGGCGTCCTCGTCGAGCGCCGCGCGGGCGGCGTCGTCCAGCCCGGTGCTGTCGAAGGCGAAGAAGGCCGGCTTGAGCGGGGACTCGCGGTTGATCGCGTCGAGGTCCTTGCTGCTCAGATCCTCTTCGGTCAGCGGCTCCGGCGGGGCGGGCACCGGCTCGACCACGGGCTCGGGCGGCGCGGGCGGGCGCTCGGGCTGGGGCGACGGCGCGGGGGCCGGCGGCGGCGGCGTCGGGCGCACGCCGGGCGGCTGGCCGTGGCTGCACGCGGCGGCAATCACCGCGGCGGCCACGGCCACGGCGAGCGGATGGCGGACGATGCTCCTGATCATGCCGGTCCTCTCCAGAACGCGCGGCTACTGCGACCAGTTCGGCGCGTAGTTGTTCCCGACGCGGGTGAGCTGGCGGACGTCGTTGCCGTCCCGGCCCATCACCGCGACCTGCACCTTGCCCCAGCGCGTCGTCGTGAACGCCAGGTGCCGGCCGTTGGGCGCGAACGCCGGGCTCTCGTTCGTGCCCTGCCCGAACGTGAGCTGGCGCACGTCGCCGGTGGCGACCTCGTAGATCTTGACGTCGTAGCCCGGCCCCGTCCGCGACGCGTACGCGATCTCGTTGAACGGCGCCGGCGACCACGTGGGCCGGTCGCAGTACGGCTCGTAGGTGATGCGCCGGAGGCCCGTGCCGTCGGCGTTCATGATGTAGACCTGCGGCGAGCCGGTGCGGTCGGAGGTGAACGCGATCTGCGCGCCGGTCGGCGACCAGGTCGGCGTCGTGTCGGCCGCCGGGTTGTGGGTCAGGCGCCGCAGCCCGGTGCCGTCCACGTTGACGACGTACAGCTCCGGGTTGCCGTCGCGGCTCGAGGTGAACACCAGCTTCTTCCCGTCGGGCGACCACGACGCGAGCCAGTTCTGCGCCTGCCAGCTGCCGCCGGCCGGCGTGGTCGGCGGCGTCGTCTCGTAGATGTGCGACACGAAGATCGTCACGAACCGGTCGCGCCACGACGTGTAGGCCACCGCGCGGCCGTCGGGCGACCAGACGGGGAAGTCGTTCAGGCTGCGCGTCACGGTGACGCGGCGCTGGTTGTACCCGTCGTAGTCGCTGATGTAGATCTCCTTGATCATCCGGTTGGCCACCGGGCCCGGCAGGCGCTCGCCGTCGCGGTCCGACGAGAAGGCCAGCTTCGTCCGGGCGACGCCCTTCAGGCGCCGCTGCTGCATGAAGATCTCGTCGGCGATCGTGTGCGCGTAGAGCCGCGGGTTCGCGCCCGTCCCCGAGTACTCCTTCCCGAACGCCGACCCCTTCGACCGCACCGACAGGAGGCGCACCTGCACCTCGAGCCCGCGCTCGGTCCTGCGCACGGTGCCGATGACCACGCCGTCGGCGCCCACCTCGCGCCAGCGGTCCCACTGCGCGTCGTCGATCGACCGCGGCGCGGGCACCGTCCGCACCACGTCGTCCGGGATCATCGAGAACTCCTTCTCGAACGACAGGTCGGCGAAGAGCACCTGGCTGATCGTCGCGGCCAGCGCCTTCGTGTCCTGGTCCGGCGCGAGCGGGATGAACGGCACGACCGCCAGCCGCGGCGGCGCGCCGATCTCGCCCACGATCGGCACGAAGACCTCCCGGGGCTGCTGCGCCGCCGGCGGCGTCTGCTGCGGGGTCTGCGGCGGCCCGGCGGCCGCCAGGAGCGCGGCCGCGGCCAGAATCAACGTCACTCGCGCGTTCGTCATCGGCAATCCGTCCGCTCTCAACGCTTGTACTGGAAGCTCAGGTGCACGACGAGGTCCGGATCCGGGTACGCCGCGGGCAGCGCCGGCAGCTGGCCGGTCGCGATCAGCGCGCGCTGCGCCGCCAGGTCCAGCGCGACGAAGCCGCTCGGCCGCTCCACCTCGACGTCGGTGATCCGCCCGTCGCGCTGGATCGTGAACTTCATCAGCGTCTCGCCGGCCACCTGCTGGAACTGGTTCCAGTTCTGGCTGATCATCGACACCATCGTGCCCAGGTAGTCGGGGCAGCAGAAGTTGCCGGCCTCCACGTAGCCGCCCGTCCCGCCGCCGCCGCCCGTCGTCAGGCCCCCGAAGCCCGTGCCCCGCGTCGCGCCGGTCTCGGCCCGCGCCGTGCCGCTGCGCGCCTCGGTCCCCTTGGTCGTCACGTGGCCGCGCGCCGTGTCCGGCGCCTTCGTCACCGGCGGGGTCTTGGCCCGCGGCGCCGGCCGCGCCTTCTCCGGCACCGTCATCTCCGGCGTCTTCACCGCCGGCGGCTGGACCCACTGCGGCTTCTTCAGCTCCGGCTCCGGCACCGCCTGCTGGATCGGACGCGCGTCGATGGGCGTCATGCCGGTGGACCGCGGCCCGGGCGTGCCGCCGAGCGAGATGAACATCGCGTCCTTCGGCAGCGCCGGCGACTCGTGCATCCGCCAGCCCGCCGGCATCAGCACCAGCGCCGCCACGACCGCGACGTGCGCGCCGAAGGACAGGCCCAGGACGCGGCCCATCCCGTCGCCCGCGCGGGCCCGGTCGGCGATGACGGCGCTGACGGCTTCCCGCATGAGGCTACCTGCGGCCCGGCGGGGCGGTGAGGACCCCGACCTTCTCCACGCCCGCCTCCTTGAGGAGGTCGGTCACCTCCATGAACTCCTGCATCGTCACCTGCGCGTCGGCCCGCACGAACACGTTGCGGTCCCCGCGCCCGATGAGCGCCTGCCGCATCCGCTCCTCGAGCGCCGAGATCGGGATCGTGTCGTCCCCGATCTGCACCCGGTGGTCGCGCTTGAAGGTGACCGGCACCGTGACGTAGATCGGCTGCGCGCTCACCGGCGCCGCCCGCCGCGCCTGCGGCAGGTTCACCGCCATGCCCTGCTGCATCATGGGCGCCGTCACCATGAAGATGACGAGCAGCACCAGCATGACGTCGACGAGCGGCACGACGTTGATCTCCGACAGCGACGTCGCCACCCTCGGCCCGCCGCGCCGCTTGCGGCCCGACCCGTTCCCGTTGCCGTTCTCCGGAGACTGGATCTTTGGCATGGCAGAAGGTTCGGGGGTTCGGGGGTTCTCGGGTGCTCAGGTTCTCGGGTTCGGGTTCGGGTTCGGGTTCGCCGTGCTCGGGTTCTCAGGTTCCGGGTTCGCCGGTGCTCGGGTTCGGGTTCGGGTTCGCCGGTGCTCGGGTTCTCAGGTTCCGGGTTCGCCGGTGCTCGGGTTCCAGTGTTCGGGCGGCCGCACAGGGGAACCTGAGAACCCGAGAACCCCCGAACCGCCCGAACCTCCTGCTAAGTAAAATTCCGCTCGGCGATATTCAGGAACTCCAGCGAGAAGTCGTCCATCGCCGCGGCGAACCGCTTCACGTGCCCGGTCAGGTGGTTGTAGAAATACACGGCCGGGATCGCCGCGAACAGGCCGGCGGCCGTGGCAATCAGGGCCTCCGCGATGCCCGGCGCCACCACGCCCAGGCTCGACGAGCCGGCGGCGCCGATGTTCTCGAAGGCCGCCATGATGCCCCACACGGTGCCGAACAAGCCGATGAACGGCGTGATGCTCGCCGTCGTCGCGAGGAACATGACCCGGTGCTCGAGCCGCGCCACCTCGACCGCCGACGCCCGCAGCAGCGCGCGGTCCACCGCGTCGAGGCTCTTGAGAGTAGGACGCGCGGGCCCGGACGCCGGCCGGGCGTCCGCGGTGCCCGCCTGCTGCCGCAGCTGCGCGTTCAGCTCGGCGTAGGCCGCCTGGAACAGCCCCACGAGCGGGCTCGCGGCCAGCGCCTTGCACACCGACTGGACCTCGGAGAACTTGCTGCTGCGGCGGAAGACGTCGATGAACGTCCGGCTCTGGTGCTCGGCCCGGCGGTACTGCCACAGCTTGTACAGGATGATGCCCCACGACACCGCCGAGAAGACCAGGAGCATCAGCAGGACGGACTTGGCGACGAGACTGGAGCGGGCGACCAGACTGACGATGTCGGTGTTGACTTCAGCTGGAGCCGCCGGCGGCGCTCCAACGGCCTGCGCCAGGTAGGCGAGGCCATAGAGTCCAAGCGTGCGCAAACCTGCCTCCGCTGCGAAGAGGGTGATGGAGTTTCATTCTTTGCGCCGCTGGGACAGCGCGGTTGTCACAGGGTAGCACGGGGTCGGAGGGCTGTCAAAGGTTTGATATGATGGAGGTTCCGGTTTCGCTGCGCGCGCGGGCCGCGCGTCACACCCTATGATCCGGTTCCTGAGCATCCGCCACCTGGCCGTCATCGAGGCGCTCGAGATCGAGTTCGAGCCCGGGCTGAACGTCCTCACCGGAGAGACGGGCGCGGGCAAGTCCATCGTCGTCGAGGCGGTCGGCCTCCTGCTCGGCGGCCGCGCCTCGGCCGATCTCGTCCGCACCGGCGAGACCGCGGCCAGCCTCCAGGCCGTGTTCGAGACGCCCGACGGGCGGGAGGTCGTGGTGCGCCGCGAGGTGTCGGCCCAGGGCCGCAGCCGCGCGTTCCTCGACGACGAGCTCGTCACGACCGGTGCGCTGAAGGAGCGGCTCGGCCCGCTCGTGGACCTCCACGGCCAGCACGAGCACCAGCTCCTGCTCGACGCGACGAGCCACCTCGACCTCGTGGACGCCTACGGCGCGCTCGACGCGGCGCGCGAGCGGACGGCCGCCGTTTTCCGCGCCTGGCGCGCCGTGAAGACCGACCTCGAGGCCCTCCAGCTCGACGACCGGCAGAAGGCGGCGCGCGTGGACCTGGTGACGTTCCAGCTCGGCGAGATCGACCGCGGCCAGCCCCGGCCCGGCGAGGACGAGGAGCTGGCGGCGACGCGGCAGGTGCTCGCCAACGCCGACCGCCTGCAGCGGCTCTCGACCGAGGCCTACGAGGCGCTCTACGACGGCGAGCAGGCGGCGCTCGCGTCGCTCCGCCTCGTCTGGACGCGGCTCGAGGAGCTCCACGCGCTCGACCCGCGCGCCGGCGCATACCTGGAGCCGCGGGACTCGATCAAGTCGCACCTCGAGGACCTGGCGTACTTCCTGCGGGGCTACGGCGCGGACATCGACGCGTCGCCGGAGCGCCTCCAGGAGGTGGAGGACCGCCTGGCCCTGCTCGAGCGCCTCAAGCGGAAGTACGGCCCCACGCTCGCCGACGTGCTCGAGCGGCAGCGCGCCCTGAAGGCCGAGCTCGACGGGCTGGAGCGATCCGAGGAGCGCACGGCCGAGCTCGAGCGGGCGCTCGCCGCCGCCGAGCGGGCGTTCCTCGCCGCCGCCCGGGCGCTCTCCGCGGCGCGGAAGGAGGCGTCCGGCCGCTTCGCGCGCGGCCTGGAGCGGGCGCTCGGCGAGCTGGCCATGCCGCGCACCCGCGCCGAGGTCCGGTTCGGCCCGGAGGCGCCGGCCGCGCAGTGGACCGAGCGCGGCGTGGACGAGGCCGAGTTCTTCCTGTCGCCCAACCCGGGCGAGGAGCTGCGGCCGCTCGCGCGCATCGCCTCGGGCGGCGAGCTGTCGCGCATCACGCTCGCGCTGAAGACCCTCGCCACGACCGACGTCCCGGGCAAGACCCTGATCTTCGACGAGGTGGACGCCGGCATCGGCGGGGCGGTGGCCGACGTCGTCGGCGCGCGGCTGCAGCGCCTCGCCGCGCGGTGCCAGGTGCTCTGCATCACGCACCTGCCCCAGATCGCGGCGCACGGCGACGTCCACTTCAGCATCGACAAGTCGGTCCGCGGCCAGCGGACGGTCACCACGGTCGCCCGGGTCGACGGGGAAGCGCGGGACCTCGAGCTGGCGCGCATGATCGCCGGCGCGGCGGTCAGCGCGCCGGTGCTGGCGAGCGCCCGGGAACTGAGGCAGACACGCCGGCGAAAGAGCGAAGAAAAGACGAAAGGCGAAAGCGAAAGGGCGAAAGCGAAAGGCCGATGAGCGAGAACCCGGGCGGACGCCGCCGCTACGTCGTCGAGACGTTCGGCTGCCAGATGAACGTGCACGACTCCGAGCGCATGGCGGGGCTGCTCGAGCGCGAGGGCTACGAGCCGGCCGAGCGCGCCGAGGACGCGGACGTCGTGGTCATCAACACGTGCAGCGTGCGCGAGCGCGCCGAGGAGAAGCTCTTCACGCGGCTGGGCGAGATCGAGGCGGCGGGGCGCGCGCAGGGTCGCCGCCCGACCGTCGCCGTGGCCGGCTGCGTGGCGCAGCAGGAGGGCGAACGGATCCGGCGCCGGGCGACCACGCACGTGGACGTGATTCTGGGCACCCAGAGCCTCAAGCGCCTGCCGGCGCTGGTGGAGGAGTCGTCTGCCACGGGCCGCCCCGTGACGGACCTCACCGCCTACGAGGACGTCTCGTTTCCGCTGGGGGTCGCGCGGCACGGCGATCCGGTCAAGGCGTACGTCACCATCATCGAGGGCTGCAACGACTACTGCGCGTTCTGCGTCGTGCCGTACACCCGCGGCCACGAGCGCATGCGGCCGGCGGGCGACGTGCTCGCGGACGTGGAGGAGGCGGTCAGGTCCGGCCGCCGGGAGATCCACCTGCTCGGCCAGATCGTGAACCACTACCAGGCGCCGGACGACCCGTCGTGCGACTTCGCCGGGCTGCTCGCGCGGGTGGACGCCGTCCCCGGAGTCGAGCGCATCCGCTTCGCGAGCCCCCATCCCCGGCACGTGACGCCCGCGCTGATCGCGGCCATGCGCGATTTGCCCCGGGTGTGCCGGCACCTGCACCTGCCGGTCCAGTCGGGCTCGACGCGCGTCCTGGCGGCCATGCGCCGGCGGCACACCCGCGAGCAGTACCTGGACCTCGTCGATCGGCTCCGGGCGGCCATACCGGACCTGGCGCTCTCGACCGATATGATCGTCGGCTTCCCGGGCGAGACCGAGGCCGACTTCGAGGAGACGCTGTCGCTCGTCGAGCGGGTCCGGTTTCGGGGCATCTTCTCGTTCAAGTACTCGGTCCGGCCGAACACGCTCGCGTCCAAGCGGCTGGTCGACGATGTGCCGGAGCCGGAGAAGACGCGGCGCATCGTGGCGCTCCAGACGCTCCAGAAGGGCATCCAGCAGGAGCTGCACGAGGCCCTGGTCGGGCGCACGGTGGACGTGCTGGTGGACGCTCCGAGCCGGCGCCGCGAGTGGGAGCTGCAGGGCCGGACCGCGGGGAACACCGTGGTGAACTTTCCGGGCCCGGCCGAGTGGGTCGGACGGCTGGTGGCCGTCCGGGTGACCGAGGCCTGGCCCAACGCGGTACGGGGCGAGGCGGCCGGCGCTTGACAGGATCGCGGACGGCGCCTACGTTACCGGGTGCAACCACACCCCCGAGCGAGAGGCGGGCGATGCAGATCGAGATGCTCATCAAGGGCCTGATGGTGGACCCCATCACCAACATGCCCATCATCATCCTGCGCGACAAGGACGGCCAGAAGGTCCTGCCGATCTGGGTGGGCGTCTTCGAGGCCAACGCCATCGCGCTGCAGATCGAGAACGTGGCCACGCCCCGGCCGATGACCCACGACCTGCTCAAGAACGTGATCCAGGACCTCGAGGCCACGGTGAAGAAGATCGTCGTGTCGGACCTCAGGGAGAACACGTTCTACGCCTTGATCTACCTCCAGCGGCACGGCGAGACGATCGCCATCGACGCCCGGCCCTCGGACGCGATCGCGCTGGCGCTGCGGACGCGGGTGCCGATCTTCGTCGAGGAGCTGGTCATCGACAACGCGAAGACGATCGACACGCCGGAGAAGGCCGATTCCGAGCGCCTGCAGAAGTGGCTCGAGAGCCTCGACCCCGACGACCTCGGCAAGTACAAGATGTGACGCCCCCGTGCGGGCGGGCCGCGGACGGCCCGTCCCACCGCCTTCCTTGACACCCCCCGGCGCGGCTCCTAGAATGGCGACGACCTGACGGCCATTTGCAGCGGATCGATCACGTCCGTGGAGCTGCGGTCCCGGAGACGCCGGCCCCGCCGGCACCAGGCGCCCGAATGATTGTCGCCATCGCGAACCAGAAGGGCGGTGTGGGCAAGACCACGACCGCCATCAACCTCGCCGCCGCGTTCGCGCTGCGCGGCCGTCCGACGCTGCTCATCGATCTCGACCCGCAGGCGAACAGCTCGATGTCGTACCTGGACGTGACGACCGTCCAGCGGAACGTGTACGACGCCATCGCGGACGGCACCTGCGGCCTCGAGGACATCGTGCTGCCGTCGGCGACCGAGAACCTCTGGGTGGCGCCGTCTCGGATCAGCCTGGCCAAGCTCGAGGCGAAGCTGGTCGGGGAGCTCGACGCGCATTTCCGCCTGAAGGACCGGCTGGCGGCCGTCCGGGAGCGGTTCCCGTACATCGTCATCGACTGCCCGCCGACCCTGGGCCTGCTGACGGTGAACGCGCTCGTGGCCGCGACGCACCTGCTCATCCCGATCCAGTCGTCGTACTTCGCCCTGGAAGGCACCGACGACCTGCTCGAGACCATCGAGAAGGTCCGGGTCCGGGCGAACCCCGACCTGCGTATCCTGGGGGTCCTCATCACGATGCACGACAAGCGGACCTCGCTCGCGCGGGACATCCGGGCGCAGATCGACAAGGTGTTCGGGAAGAAGGTCTTCAAGACGGTCATCACCAAGAGCGTGCGGCTCGAGGAGAGCCCCGCCTACAAGGAATCGATCTTCTCGTTCGCGCCCGATTCCTCCGGCGCGTCCGAGTACTACCGCTTGTGCGAGGAGGTCATCGATCGTGCCTAAGCGCGGACTGCCGTCGACGGTGCGGATGCGTCACGACGAGCACTACGTGGAGGCGCTGGCGAGCTCGGCCGGCGCGCCCGTGGGACGACTGGTCGCGATCGAACAGATCGAGCCGAACCCCGAGCAGCCCCGGCAGGTCATGGGCGACCTCTCGGAGCTGATGGCGTCGATTGCCGAGAAGGGCATCATCGAGCCGCTCGTGGTCCGGCAGCGCGGCGACCGCTTCCAGATCGTGGCGGGCGAGCGGCGCTACCAGGCGGCCGTGCAGGTGGGCGTGCGCGAGGTGCCGGTCGTCATCCGGGACATCGACGACACCGAGGTCCTGGAGATCGCGCTCGTCGAGAACCTCCAGCGGAAGGACCTGACCGCGTTCGAGGAAGCCGAGGCGCTCCAGACGCTCGCGCAGCGGTCCGGCTACACGCACGAGGACCTGGCGCGGCGGCTGGGGAAGTCACGGACGTCGATCACCGAGTCCCTGTCGCTCGCCAACATGCCCGATGAGGTCCGAAACCTCTGTCGGCTGGCCGACATTGGGTCCAAGTCGTTGCTTCTACAGATAGTTAGGCAGTCAGACCCGAAGAAAATGATCGCCCTCGTCGAGAAAATCGCGCGCGAGGGCGTCGCCACCCGCCAGCAGCTCCGCGAGGCCACCGCCAAGCCCAAGCCGGGCCGCCCGAAGGCCTACGTGTTCGCCTACAAGCCGGTCTCCAAGGCGTTCAACCTCCGCCTGCGGTTCACGAAGTCGCGCGTCGACAAGGCCGAGATCATCGAGGCCCTGCAGGCCATCATCGCCGACCTCAGAGCCGCGAAGAAGTAGCGCGGAGACTTCGCGGCAGTTCTCAGTTCTGAGTTTTCAGTTTTGAGTTGGGAGTTCTCAGCTCAGAGGCTCGCGTCTGGCGGGGACGGACTCGGCCACCCGGAAGCTCGGGACTCGAGACTCAGGACTCGAAACTCAAGACTCAAAACTGAAAACTCAAGACTCAAAACTGAAGACTTCATGACTCAGAACTCCAACTGTTGTCTTTAAGTTAACATAACATACATTATCAGACCCAATACAAAACCCCAATGAAACAGGGCTGTGGACGGACTGTGGACGGGAATCCACGGGCAGGAGCCCCAATCGGCCCCCAGGGCCCCCGGCAGCCCTTCCGTGCTAATCTCACCCTGGATCGCCCGCCTCCGCCCAGGGCCGCGGCGTCCACACTGACACCTGACCGCGCTGACCGCTGACATGCTACGCACCGTCGACCGCTACGTGATCCGCGAGGTGCTGCCGCCGTTCTTCCTGGCGCTCCTCGTGTTCACGTTCCTGCTGATCATCCAGCCGATCATGGAGCAGGCCGAGTCCCTGCTCGCCAAGGGCGTCGCCGTCTCCGACGTGGCCTGGATCATCCTGACCCTCGTGCCCCAGGCCCTCGGAATCGCCATCCCGGTCGCCCTGCTCGTGGGCCTGCTCATCGGCCTCGGGCGCCTGTCGGGCGACCGCGAGACGGTGGCGCTCCTGGCCTGCGGCGTCAGCCTCTACCGTCTGCTCCGCCCCGTCCTGATCCTGGCGCTCCTCGCCACCGGCGCCACGCTCTACGTCCTCATCGTCGCCATCCCGAACGCCAACCAGACGTTCCGCGAGATCACCTACCGCATCGTGGCGACGCAGGTGCAGAACGACATCAAGCCCCGGGTGTTCTTCGAGAACTTCCCGGGGAAGGTGCTGTACGCGCGGGACGTCCCCGAGGACAACAGCGGCTGGCGCGGCGTCTTCCTCGCCGACACCACGAAGGTCGGCCAGCCGACCGTGTACGTGGCCGAGGCGGGCCACCTGGTGACCGACGAGAAGGACCGGCGCGTCGACCTGGTCCTCGAGCACGGCAGCCGCCACACCGCCGACGACGTCCTGGAGTTCGACACGCAGACCATCTCGCTGGACCCCGACTCGGTGTTCCCGCGCCGGGGCCCCCAGCGCGGCATCCCCGAGATGAGCATGGCCGCCCTGCGCACCCAGATCGCCCGCAAGCGCGCCGCCGGCGAGTCGGCCCACAACGAGGTGATGGCCTACCAGCAGAAGTTCTCGATCCCGATGGCCTGCCTCGTGTTCGCGGTGATCGCCCTCGCGCTCGGCGTCACGTCGCGCAAGGACGGGAAGATGGCGGGGTTCGTCCTGGGGATCGGGGTCGTGTTCCTCTACTACGTCATCATGTACACGGCCGAGGCCTTGACCAAGGGGGGCTGGCTGCCGGCCACGATCTCACGCTGGACGCCCAACATCGTCCTCGGGCCCCTGGGCGTGGCGGCGCTCATGTGGCGGGCCCGGTGGGCCGAGGGCCGCTTCCCCCTCCGCCTGCCACGCTGGCTCCCCCGCCGGGCCGCGCGGCCCGGGCCGGCCGCCGCCCGGCCGGCCACTGGGTCCGCCGCGCGGAAGGTCGTGGTCGTCGTCAGGATCCCGCGCCTCGGCGTGCCGGCGCCGACGATCCTCGACCGCTACGTCTCCGGTCTGTACCTCCGCATCCTCGCGCTCGCCTTCGGCGGCCTGCTCGCCATCGTCTACATCGCGGCGTTCATCGACCGCTCGGCGTACCTCTTCAAGGGCCAGGCCTCCGGCCTCCTGCTGCTGCAGTACCTTCTGGTACGAGACGCCGCAGTTCATCTACTGGGTGCTGCCGCTCGCGGTGCTGCTCGGCACGCTGGTGACCGTGGGGCTGCTCACCAAGAACAGCGAGATCACCGTCATGCGGGCGTGCGGCATCAGCCTCTACCGCACGGCCGCGCCGCTGCTGGTGCTCGCGCTCCTCGCCAGCGGGGTGATGTTCAGCCTCGAGGAGAGCGTCCTGGCCGTCTCGCACCGCAAGGCGGACGCCATCGACCGGACCATCCGCGGCCGTCCGCCCCGGACCGTGACGGTGGCGAACCGGACGTGGCTCGTCGGCCGCAACGGCGACATCTACCACTACGCGCTCTACGACCCGGCCAGCCGCGGCCTGTACGAGCTGAACATCTATCGCTTCGACGCCGCCGGCGACCGGCTCGTCAGCCAGACGTCCGCCCGGCGCGCGATCTACAACGGCCGGTGGGAGGCGTTCGAGGGCTGGTCGCGGCGCTACCAGGGCCCCGGCTCCCGGCTGTCGGCCGAGACCGAGCGCTTCGAGAAGCGCCCGGTGAACCTCGAGCCGCCCGACTACTTCGAGACCGAGCTCCTGAGCGCCGACATGATGACGTTCGCCGAGCTCCGGCGCCACATCCAGGAGCTCCAGTCGAGCGGCTTCAACGTGGTGCCGTTCCTCGTGCAGCTGCAGCGCAAGGTGGCCTTCCCCTTCGTCACGCTGGTGATGACGCTGCTCGCGGTGCCCTTCGCCGTGACGACGGGCCGGCGCGGCGCGCTGTACGGGGTGGGCCTGGGCATCGCGCTCGCGCTCACCTACTGGCTGCTGACGAGCGTCTTCGCCGCGATCGGCACGGCGGGCCTGCTGGCGCCGGTGCTGGCGGCCTGGGCGCCCAACCTGGTCTTCGGCGCCGGGGCGGTCTATCTGATTCTGACGGTGCGGACCTGATCAGCGGTCAGGGATCAGCGGTCAGGGGTCAGGGTCAGCCGGCCGGGCGTCAGCCGTCCCGCTTCGGGGCAATCTCCTTGATCGCCGCGATGAGGTCGCTCGCGAGCAGGCCGTGACGGAACGCGTCGCGCAGCGCCCGCTCGGCCACCTGCCGGGCGAGCTGCGCGGGCTTCACGCGCGCCAGGCCGAGCGGCGAGACGAACGTGCCGAAGCCGCGCCGCACGTACACCATCCCCGCCTGCTCGAGCTCCCGGTAGGCGTGCTGCACCGTGTTGGGGTTCAGCTTCAGCTCCGAGGCGAGCTGGCGCACCGCGGGCAGCGGCTCGTCGGGCTTCAACACCCCCGCCGCGACGCCGCGCCGGACCTCGTCCATGATCTGCCGGTAGATGGGCCTGGTGTCCTTCGGGTCGACCTCGAAGATCATGGGACGAGGATACTACAGGTCTAGTGCACTAGTGAACTAGATATATAGTGCACTAGACCTATAGTACTGTAAGGAGGCCGAAGGCCTGGGACCGGAGCCCAGGGCGGCGCTGCCCCCCTGCCCCTGACCGCTGACCCCTGACCGCTATTGAGGTTTCCCCACCCCGACGTCGTCCACCCACACGACGCCGGCCGTGCCCGGCGCGGTGTGCGTGGTGTCCACGACGAAGAGCAGGGAGTCGACGGCGGAGAGGTCCGGCGCGGGGGCGGCCGTGGGACCGACCGGCCGCAAGTCGTCGAAGAAGACGGTGATGTCGCGGGGCTCGGTGTCGAGGTAGATCGAGCGCTCCCACCGCATCCCCTCGACCCCGCCCGGCGCGCGCAGCTCGACCTCGACCCGCATGGGCCGGCTGGCCCGGCCGCGGAAGACGAGGCGGTCGGCGCCGGCGAGCCCGCCCTCGACGTGGCGCACGAGGGCGGCGTACTGGCCGTCGGCCGGCGCCCCCCGCAGCCCGTAGCGGAAGGCCAGCTCGCTGCCGCCGACGTTCGGCACGACGTTCACCGCCGCGCGCGACGCGGGGTCGAGCTCGACGCGCCAGTCGCCGGTCTGCGGCTCGTTGGCGTAGAGCGGAACCGTCTCGCGGATGCCGGGCCGCGGCGGGGGTGTCGGGCCCGGCGCGCGCGGCCCGACGTAGATCGGGTTCGTGACGATCCACGGCACCGGCGGCGTCCCGGGCGCCGCCGCCAGCCGCACCTCCGCGCGGAACACCGCCGAGGCGACCGTGGCCTCGTGCGTGAGCTCGGCCGCGGCCTGGCTCGCCACCTCTCGCCCGTCCTGGATGAGGACCACTTCCCCGCCCGCCGGGATCGCCGTCCGCAGGTGAACGGTCACCGGGCCGCGCGGCTCGAGCGTCTCGCCCATTCGCGCGGTCACGCCGCCGCTGGTCGCCGTGAAGTCCACGCGCACGGGCCCCGCGAGGGCGTCGATGCCGGTGAACGCCCGGCCGTGCCGGATGGCGTCGTAGACCGCGCGCGCGTCGGCGGCCGCGCCGCCGCCGAGCGGCGCCGGCAGCTCGAGCCGGGTCGCGAAGGTCTCGAAGGACGCCGCGTACGACGGGATGGGGATCTGGAGCCAGCCGACGTCGCCGTAGGGGCCCGCCTGCCCCAGGCCGATGCGGCCGTGGGCGTCCGCGCCGGCGAGGCCCACCACCACGCGGTGGGCGGTCAGCCCGTCCCAGCGCGCCAGGGCGGACACGGGCCGGTCGAGCAGCGAGGCCAGCGCCGGCGCGGGCCGCGCCAGGTAGTCGAACGGCGCCCGCCACAGCGTCCGCCACGTCTCGTCGCGCCACTCGCTGTCGGCGTTGAGCCACTCCATCCCGTCGAAGCGCGCGTCCCACGCCGTCCACGCGAGGGCCGGCTTCGGCGACGTCGGGTGCGCGGCCACGCCGAACCCGCCGAGGCGCGCCACGTCCTCCACCACGTCGCGCGGGTCGCCGCCGAGCGGGTACGGCGCGGCGGGCATGTCGAGCGCCACGTAGTGGCCGCCGGTCGTGCTGATCTCCACGCCGTCCAGGCACAGCACGCCGCTGCGGTAGGCCGGCGGATCGGGCGCCCGCGTGGCGTCGCCGTGGTCGGTGACCACGACGAAGGCCAGCCCGGCCCGCGCGGCGGCCGCCGCCACGTCGTCCAGGGTGCCGCCGCCGTCGGACCGCACGGTGTGCACGTGGATGACGCCCTTGACCACGGTGACGCCCGCCGGGGGCGTCCAGCCGCTCACGTCCACGACGAGCGGGCGCGGCGGCAGCGTGAGGGCGAGGAAGACGACAACGGCGGCCACGAGGGCCGCCGTCGTCAGCAGAACGCGTCGCAGGAAGGGTCTGGCCATCGCGGTCGGCGGGCCGGCCGGCGCCGGCCCGCCGCGTCCAAGTCTCAGAGCCCGGCGTCGGCGCGGAGCGCCGCGGCCTTGTCGGTCTTCTCCCAGCTGAAGTCCGGGTCGTTGCGGCCGAAGTGCCCGTAGGCGGCCGTCTTCTTGTAGATCGGCCGGCGCAGGTCGAGCATCTCCATGATGCCGCGCGGCGTGAGCTGGAAGTGCGCGCGCACCAGCTCGCTGATCTTCTCCTCGGGGACCCGGGCGGTGCCGAAGGTCTCGACGTAGACCGACACGGGCTCGGCGACGCCGATGGCGTAGGCGAGCTGCACCTGGACCTTCTCGGCGAGGCCGGCGGCCACGCAGTTCTTGGCGACGTAGCGGGCCATGTAGCACGCGGAGCGGTCCACCTTCGTCGGGTCCTTGCCCGAGAACGCGCCGCCCCCGTGCGGCGCGGCGCCGCCGTAGGTGTCGACGATGATCTTGCGGCCGGTGACGCCGGCGTCACCCTGCGGACCGCCGATGACGAAGCGTCCGGTCGGGTTGACCAGGTAGCGCGTCTTCTTGTCGGTCATGCCCTTCGGGATGACGGGGTTGATGATCCTCTCGATGATGTCCTCGCGCATCGTGTCGGGGCCCACCGACGCGCTGTGCTGCGTGGACACGACCACGGTGTCGACGCGGACCGGCTTGTCGCCGTCGTACTCGATGCTGACCTGTGACTTGCCGTCGGGCCGGAGGTAGTCGAGCACGCCCTCGCGCCGCGCCGTCGACAGCGCGAGGCACAGCTTGTGCGCGAGCATGATCGGCATCGGCATGAGCTCTTCGGTCTCGGTGCACGCGTAGCCGAACATCAGGCCCTGGTCGCCGGCGCCGCCAGGATCGACGCCCATGGCGATGTCGGGCGACTGCTCGTGGATGGAGCTGAGCACGGCGCAGGTCTCGTAGTCGAACCCGTACTTCGCGCGCGTGTAGCCGACGTCCTTGATCGTCTGGCGGACGATCTTCGGGAAGTCGACGTAGCAGCTCGTCGTGATCTCACCGGCGATGATGGCGAGGCCCGTCGTCACGAGCGTCTCGCAGGCGACGCGCCCGACCGGGTCTTCGGCCAGGATGGCGTCCAGGATCGAATCGGAGATCTGGTCGGCGATCTTGTCGGGGTGGCCTTCGGTGACCGACTCCGAGGTGAACAGATGGCGCCCGGTACGGCTCATTCAGCGCTCCTTCGGTACAAGTCAGCAAGTACTCACGATGACAGCCCCCCACGGGCGAGGGGTCGCAGACGTCAAAGCGGGGTGGCCCCGGTGGCGGGATCGTGCCGCTTCCAAAGACGATAACTCTAGCAGAGGCTGAGGGATGGGGTCAAACCTCACGCGCGCGGCGCGGGCGCCGGGCCCTCGCCGCGGCGGCCGGGGCGCGCTCGCCGGCAACCCTCGCTGCGCTCGGTACCCTCACGCGTACGCAGCGGGCCTTGTACGCCGACCGACAACTCCAACGGACCGGCCACCGCCTCGGGCAACGCGAGGGTCGAAGCGCGCGAAGCGATAGCCCGCTGCGGAAGTCTCGGCTCCGCTCGGGTTGCGCTCGGCTCGGCTCACGGCCGCCGCAGCGAGCGCCCGGCGCCCGCGCTGGTGCCACACCTGTGGTCGGTCGGGGGCTCGCGCGGTGGGCCGTGGAGGCCGCCCGCGTCGAGATCCGGAACGCGAGCGGAGCGAGTCTTGCGCGGCGGGCTGTTGCTGCGCGGGCGTCGATGGTCGGCGGACTTCGTCCAGATCGGCGGGGACCCCATGCACCCCGCCTGGCTCCTCGCTTGCGGGGGCCCATTGCCCCGCGCCGCTTCGTCGCTCCCGCCGGTGGTCGGTACGTGGGGGTGTTGATCGGCGAACCCTGCCCGCCGCGCCGGGCGTCAGGCCATCGAGCCGGAGCGAGCGTTCCCGGGCGGCCGCATGCCGGCCCGCGGCGCGAGCCCCCGAGCGGCCACGCCATGAAACGCCGCATCCCGGGCGCGGGCGCCGGGCCCTCGCCGCGGCGGCCGGGGCGCGCTCGCCGGCAACCCTCGCTGCGCTCGGTACCCTCACGCGTACGCAGCGGGCCTTGTACGCCGACCGACAACTCCAACGGACCGGCCACCGCCTCGGGCAACGCGAGGGTCGAAGCGCGCGAAGCGATAGCCCGCTGCGGAAGCCTCGGCTCCGCTCGGGTTGCGCTCGGCTCGGCTCACGGCCGCCGCGGCGAGCGCCCGGCGCCCGCGTGGCGTCACGGCGGGGCCGGTCGGGGGCTCGCGCGGTGGGCCGTGGAGGCCGCCCGCGTCGAGATCCGGAACGCGAGCGGAGCGAGTCTTGCGCGGCGGGCTGTTGCTGCGCGGGCGTCGATGGTCGGCGGACTTCGTCCAGATCGGCGGGGACCCCATGCACCCCGCCTGGCTCCTCGCTTGCGGGGGCCCATTGCCCCGCGCCGCTTCGTCGCTCCCGCCGGTGGTCGGTACGTGGGGGTGTTGATCGGCGAACCCTGCCCGCCGCGCCGGGCGTCAGGCCATCGAGCCGGAGCGAGCGTTCCCGGGCGGCCGCATGCCGGCCCGCGGCGCGAGTCCCCGAACGGCCGCCCCCAGCAATCGCTCGCGCGCTCTACGACCTGGGATGGTACCGGTCGTACACGGCGCGCAGCCGCGCCTCCAGCACGTGGGTGTAGATCTGCGTGGTGGAGAGATCGGCGTGGCCGAGCATCAGCTGGATGGCGCGCAGGTCCGCTCCGCGTTCCAGCAGGTGCGTCGCGAAGGAGTGCCGGAGCACGTGCGGGCTGAGGCCGCCGGGCAGGCCGGCCGCCAGGCCGTAGCCCTTCAGCACCTTCCAGAACCCCACGCGCGTCAGCCGCGCCCCGCCGCGCGCGTTCACGAAGAGCCACGGCGAGGACCGCTTGCCGAGGAGCGCCGGCCGCCCTTCCTTGATGTAGCGCGTCACCCACGACGCCGCGTCCTGCCCCATCGGGACGATCCGCTGCTTCTCGCCCTTGCCGGTGCAGGTCAGGTAGCCCGCCGTCAGGTTCAGGTCGCCCGCGCGCAGCGACAGCAGCTCGCTCACCCGCATGCCGGTCGCGTACAGCAGCTCGATCAGCGCCCGGTCCCGCAGGCCGCGCGGCGTCGACACGTCGGGCTGCGCGATCAGGCGGTCCACCTCCTCCACGCTCAGGAACGTCGGCAGCGACGGCCAGGCGCGCGGCCCGTGGAGGTCCCCGGCCGGGTCGGCCGCCAGCCGCCGGTCCAGCACCAGGAACTTGTAGAACCCGCGCACGCACGCGACCGCCCGCGCCACCGAACGCGGCGACTGCCCCGCGGTCATGAGCGAGCGCGCGAACGCCTCGAGGTCCGGCCGCTCCAGCGCCTCGATCGCCCGCCCGCGGCCCTCGGCGAACGCCGCCAGGTGCGCGAGATCCCGCGCGTAGCTCTCCACGGTGTTGGGCGGCAGGCGCCGCTCGACGCGGAGGTGCGTGAGATAGGCGTCGATCATCGCTGCCCCCTGACCGCTGACCACTGACCACTGACGGCTGACGACTGACCGCTGAATCTTACGGCCATTTGACACCCGGGAGCCTGGGGGATACTGTACTCGGCTGCCCGTCAGGGCCGGGGCGCGACGGGCGCCCGGCCGGGAACGCACATGTCCACGCACTCGAAATGGGAGGATCTGCCCACCGAGCAGATCAACCCCGTCAGCCTCGCCATCGACAAGGCCGAGGTCCCCGATATCGTCGACATCATGCTCGCGGAGGACCGCAAGGTCCTGAGCGCGGTCCAGCGCGAGCGCGAGCACATCGTCCACGGCGTCCAGATCATCCTGCAGGCCCTGCGCAAGGGCGGCCGCATCCTGCTCATCGGCGCCGGCACCAGCGGGCGGCTCGGCGTGCTCGAGGCGGCCGAGATGCCCCCGACCTTCGGCACCGCGCCGGCGCTCGTGCAGGCGCTCATGGCCGGCGGCCACACCGCGTTCTTCCGCGCGAAGGAAGGGGTCGAGGACAACTACGAGGAGGGCGCCCGCGCGGTCTCCCGCCTCCGCATCAGCAAGAAGGACGTCCTCATCGGCGTGTCGGCGAGCGGCATGACGCAGTTCGTGCGCGGCGGCCTCACCCGCGCGCGCAAGTCCGGCGCCAAGATCATCTTCGTCACCTGCTGGCCGAAGTCGGAGCTGCAGGCCGTCGTGGACCTGGTCATCGCGCCGGCCGTCGGCCCCGAGGTGATCGCGGGCTCGACGCGGCTCAAGGCCGGCACCGCCACCAAGCTCGTGCTGAACATGCTCACCACGATCGCGATGATCAAGGTGGGCAAGACCTACGGCAACCTGATGGTGGACGTGCAGACGGGCTCCGAGAAGCTGAAGGACCGCGCCCGGCGCATCCTCGGCGTCGTCACGGGCCTCGACTACGACGCGGCCGACCGCCTGCTCCGCCGCGCGCGCTGGAACGTCAAGGCGGCGATCGTCATGCAGAAGACGGGCGGCTCCTACGCCGCGGCCATGAAGCGCCTGCGCGGCGCCGCCGACTCGATCCGCGACGCCATCGGCGAGGACGTCGAGCCCCGCCTCCGCGCGATCCTGGGGCTCGAAGACGAGGATTGAGGCTCGAGGCGTCCACGCTAGTCCCGGAGCGCGGCCAGCCGCCCCGCGGCGCTCTCGTCCAGCACCACCTCCGCGTCGGCGTGCAGCTGCAGGAACGACGCCGGCAGCCACGTCGTCACCGGCCCTTCGACGAGCCGCCGCACGACGCGCGCCTTCGAGGCGCCCGTCGCCAGCATGACCAGCCGGCGCGCCCGCAGAATCGTGCCCATTCCCATCGACAGCGCTTCGCGCGGCACGCGCCGCACGTCGCCGCCGAAGAGCTCCGCGTTGGCGCGGCGGCTGGGCGGCGCCAGCTTCACCCGGTGCGTGTTCGAGACCAGCTGAGGCCCGGGCTCGTTGAACCCGATGTGGCCGTTCAGCCCGAGCCCGACGAGCTGCAGGTCGATGCCGCCGGCGGCCCCGATGGCCGCCTCGAAGCGCTCGCACTCGGCGGCGACGTCGCGCGCGCGGCCGTCGAGCACGTGGGTGCGCTCGCGCGGCACGCGCAGCGGCCCGAAGACGTGCTGCTCCATGAAAGCCCGGTAGCCCCCGGGCTGGCCCTTCGACACCCCCAGGAACTCGTCGAGGTTGAACGTGCGGACGCGCGAGAAGTCGAGCTCCCCCGCCGCCACCCGCGCCGCGAGGCGCGCGTAGAGGCGGACCGGGGTCTGCCCCGTGGGCAGACCGAGCACGAGCGACGGCTTCCGCCGGACGGCGGCGGCAATCCGCCGCGCCACGGCCGCCGACGCGGCCTCGGCGTCACGACAGACGATGATGCGCACGGGTCAGGATCCGTCCTGCAGGGACCGGAGCGCGGCTCCGGTCAGGTGGACACATAGGCGGGCAAGAGCGCCCCGCCCCTCGTCTCGGCCAGCGCGAGCCGCACGGCGCCCTCGGCGGGCTCCCCCGCCAGGGGCCGGACCTCGGCCCGCGGCGCCACGGCCGGCAGCCGCCGCGTCACCTCGTCGGCGAGCAGCGGCACTCCCAGAAACATACCGCCCGAGAGCACGAACGTGAAGGCCTCGCCGCCCAGGCCCAGCCGCACGGCCACCGATTCGGCCGCCGAGACCAGCGCCTGCGCCCCCGCGTCCACGATCTGCCCCGCCACGGCGTCGCCCTCCGCGGCCGCGGCCTGCACGTCGCCGGCGAGGGCCGAGAGGACGGCCGGCCGCGCGCCGCGCGCGTAGACCGCGTGGACGAGGTCCGAGGGGCGCGCCGCGCCGAAGTGCCGCAGCACGCGCGGCGTGAGCGCCGTCGCGCGGCCGCGGCGGTCCGCCTCCCGCACGACCGCGCGCAGCGCGAGCCGGCCCATCCAGTAGCCGCTGCCCTCGTCGCCCAGCACGTAGCCCCAGCCGCCGGCGCGCGCCGCCTGGTTGGCGGCGTTGCGGCCGTAGACGATCGACCCGGTGCCCGCGACGAGGACGATGCCCGGGGCGCCGCCGACGCCGGCCTCGAGGGCGACGAGCGCGTCGTTGACGACCAGCACGCGCGCCTTGTGGCCGATGCGCGCCATGATCCCCCGGATCACGCGCGCGTCGTCCTCCCGATCGACGCCGGCCATGCCCAGGCAGATCGCCGAGGGGACGGCGTCCCGGCCGCCGAGGGCGTCCTCCATCACCTGGTGGAGCACCTTCTCGACGGCCAGCTCGCCCTCGGCCTGGATGTTCGCGCCCGCGCCGCGGGCCTCGGCCAGGGTGGTCCCGCTGCCGTCCGCGAGCAGACAGACGGTCTTCGTTCCCCCCGCGTCGATGCCCAGCACGTACGTCATGGTTGGTCTCGGGCGAGTATAGCCAAGATCGGGCGGCCGCCGCGACGCGAATCGCGTTGACACGGGGTGGGTAAACTGTTTAGATTCTAAGGTTTTATGTACGGCTCCCTGCGCGGCCCGCGGCTGGTTCCGCTCGCCGTCCTCGCCTTCATCGGTTTCGCGTTCATGCTCGTGGTCCCGGCCCGGCCGGTCGCCGCGCCGGCCGTGGCGCGGGTGCCGGCCACCGAGATCCGGGCCCTCTGGGTCCTCCGCTCGTCGCTCGCCTCGCCCGGCTCGATCGCCCGCCTCGTGGACACCGCGCGCACCTACGGGTTCAACACGCTGCTCGTCCAGGTGCGCGGGCGGGGCGACGCCTACTACCGGAGCGACATCGAGCCGCGCGCCGACGAGCTGGCCGATCAGCCGACGGACTTCGACCCGCTGGCGGCGCTCCTGACGACGGCGCACGCCGCCGGCCTGCGCGTGCACGCGTGGGTCAACGTGAACCTCGTGTCGAGCGCCTTCGGCCTGCCGGCCTCGCCGTCGCACGTGATCTACCGGCACCCGGAGTGGCTGATGGTCCCGCGCACGCTGGCGCGCGAGATGGCCGACGTCGACCCGGCCAGCCCGGCCTACGTGGGCCGGCTCGCCCGGTGGACGCGTGGGCAGTCGAGCGAGGTCGAGGGGCTCTACACCTCGCCGCTCAGCCCGGGCGCGTCCACCTACGTCACCGACGTCGTCTCGGACCTGGTCTCGCGCTACGCGCTCGACGGCGTGCACCTCGACTACCTGCGCTACCCCGACGACCGCTTCGACTACAGCCGCTACGCGATGGCCGAGTTCCGCGCCGACGTGCTGCCGGAGCTGTCCGAGCCCGACCGGCGCCGGCTCGACACGCTGGCCCTGGACGACCCGGTGGCCTACGCCAGCGCGTTCCCCGACGAGTGGAGCCGCTTCCGCCGCGCGCGCCTCTCGTCGCTGATGATGCGGCTGCACACGGCCATCAAGAGCCGCCGGCCCGACGCGCTGGTGAGCGCGGCCGTCGCGCCCGACGCCGGCGAGGCGTTCACGCGCCGGCTCCAGGACTGGCGCACCTGGCTCGACACCGGCCTGCTCGACGCGATCTGCCCCATGGCCTACACGACCGAGGCCACGACGTTCAGCCGGCAGATTGCGGCCGCGCGCAGCTTCGCCGGCGTGCACGCCGTGTGGGCCGGCATCGGCGCCTACCGCCTCACCGCCACCGAAACCGTGTCGCGGATCGCGGCCGCGCGCCAGCAGGGCGCGGACGGCGTCATCCTCTTCTCGTACGACGCGCTCGCCGACCCGCCGCGCTCGCGCGACTCGTACCTCTCGGAGGTCAGCCGCGCGGCGTTCACCGACGCGGCGGGATCGAGGTAGCCCGAGAGCCCCCAGTTGCGCCCCATCGACCTCGCCGTCCTCGTCGCGTACCTGGCCGGCATCGTCTGGTTCGGCGCCCGCTTCTCGCGCGCGCAGCGCTCCGTCCAGGACTACTTCGTCAGCGGCAAGCGGCTGCCCTGGTGGGCGATCATGGGGTCGATCGTCGCCACCGAGACGAGCACGGTCACCTTCATCAGCGTGCCCGGGTTCGCCTACTCGGCCAACTTCACGTTCCTCCAGCTCGTCATCGGCTACCTTCTCGGCCGCGTCGCGGTGGCCGTGCTGCTTCATCCCCGCGTACTTCCGCGGCGAGCTGCTGACCGTCTACCAGCTGCTCGGCGAGCGCTTCGGCACCGGCGTGAAGCGCTTCGCCTCGGCGCTCTTCCTCGTCACGCGCAGCCTGGCCGACGGCTTCCGCCTCTTCGCCACCGGCCTCGTGCTGGCGGCGCTGCTCGCGACGCTGCCCGGGGCCGCGCACCTCGCCCTGCCGGGCGTCGGCCAGACGGCCACGCTCCTCGTGGCGTCGGTCGTCATCCTGGGCATCGCCACGATCGTCTACACCTACCTGGGCGGGATGTCGGCGGTCATCTGGACCGACGTCATCCAGCTCGTCGTCTACTTGACCGGCGCGATCATCGCGGCGGTGATCCTGCTGGACCTCATCCCGGGCGGATGGTCCGAGGTCGTCCGGGTCGGCTCCGCCGCCGGGCGGTTCAAGCTGTTCGACTTCACCTGGGACGTGACGCAGCGGCTACACGTTCTGGTCCGGCGTCATCGGCGGCGCGTTCCTGACCACGGCCACCCACGGCACCGACCAGATGATGGTGCAGCGCTACCTGTGCGCGCGCTCGCCCCGCGACGCGCGCGCGGCGCTGCTCTGGAGCGGCGTGGTGGTCTTCGCGCAGTTCGCGCTCTTCCTGCTCATCGGCGCCATGCTGTTCGTGTACTACACGGGCCACGCGCCGCAGGAGATCGCCGCGTTCACGTCGGGCGGCCGGCTGCTCACCGACCGGATCTTCCCCTACTTCATCGTGCGGCACATGCCGCCGGGCGTGCTCGGCCTGGTGCTGGCGGCGGTCTTCGCCGCGGCGATGTCCACGCTGTCCTCGTCGCTCAACTCCTCGGCGGCGGCGACGATTGGCGACTTCTGGCTGCCCATGACGGGCGGCCGCCGGTCGCCGGCCGACCAGCTGCGCGTGTCGCGCCGCGTGACGGTCGTCTGGGGCGCGATCCAGATCGTCGTGGCGATCTCGGCCATCCAGTTCTCGAGCCGGGTCGTGGACGAGGTGCTGGGCATCGCGTCGTTCACCAACGGCGTGATCCTCGGCCTCTTCTTCCTCGGCACGTTCACGCGCCGCGTGCGCCAGGGAGACGCCTTCGCCGGCGCCGCCGCCGGCGCCGCCGTCATGCTCGCCGTGCGGATCTTCACGGCCGTGACCTGGCAGTGGTACGTGCTGATCGGCTCGCTCGTCACCTTCGCCGTCGGCTATGCTGCCGCCTTCGCCAAGGCTCCGGCGGGCCAGGGCGGTCAGGTGTAAGGGGTCAGGGGTCAGCCGTGAATGAGCCGTCACCACGCCGTTTCGCCGAGGCCGCCGCGATCCTCCGCGACGCCGTCGCGCGCGGCGCCGCGCCGGCCGTGGCCGCCGAGGCGGGCTCGTCGTCCGGCCCGCTCTGGCGCGACGCGGCCGGGCGGCTGACCGGCGACCCCGGCGCGCCGCCCGCCGGCGCGGACACGGTCTTCGACCTCGCCTCCCTCACCAAGGTCGTGGTGACGGCCACCGCGGCCATGGGCGCCGTGGAGGCCGGCCGGCTCCGCCTCGACGACCCGGTCGGCCGGTGGCTGCCCGAATGGCGGGGCGCCGACCGCGACGACGTGACCGTGCGCGACCTGCTCGCGCACGCGTCCGGCCTGACCGCCTACCTGCCCTTCTTCCGCGACGCCCACACGCGCGGGCGCGCCGAGTTCCAGCGCGCCATCTGCGCGCTGCCGCTCGAGTACGCGCCGCGCACGCGCTCGGTCTACAGCGACCTGGGCTTCATCCTGCTCGCCTTCATCCTCGAGGACGCCGCCGGCGTGCGCTTCGCCGACCAGGCCGCGGCCGTGGCCGCGCTCGCCGCGCCCGGCCGCCTCGCCGTGACGCCCCCCGCCGCGTGGCGGCCCTGGATCGCCCCGACCGAGCAGGACCCGTGGCGCGGGCGCCTGCTCGTCGGCGAGGTGCACGACGAGAACGCCTGGGCGCTCGGCGGCGTCGCCGGGCACGCCGGCCTCTTCGGCAGCGCGGCCGGCGTCGGCCGCTTCGCGGCCCTCGCCCTGCGCACGGCGGCCGCCGACACGCCGCTCGCCCGCGCCGCCACCTTCGCCGAGTTCCGCCGCCGCGACGCGCGGGTGCCCGGCAGCTCGCGCGCGCTCGGCTGGGACACCATGCTCCCCACCTCGTCCTGCGGCACGCTCCTCTCCCCCGACGCCGTCGGGCACACCGGCTTCACCGGCACGTCGCTCTGGCTCGATCCCGCGCGCGACCTGTACGTGGTGCTCCTGTCGAACCGCGTGCACCCCTCGCGCGGGAACGAGACGTTCCGCGCGGTGCGCCCGCGCCTGCACGACGCCGTCGTCCGCGCGCTGTAGGGGCGACCTGCCAGGTCCGCCCCGACACCTGAGCGTAGCGCAGGCCTTCAGGCCTGCGCCGTTCAGGCCAGGAGCGTTCCCCAACCGTCTTTAGTGAGTAATGCGACCGATGGCCGGCGCGGAGAATCTACGAGCCGCCGGGCCCGCCGCCGGGCCGGCGCGGCTGGAAGGCGCCCGGCCCCTGACCGGGACGCCGGACGCCGCCGGGGCCCCGCGGGACGCCCTGGCGCGGGCCCTGTCCCGGCAGCCCCGGCCGTCCGCCCTGCCCCGGCCGGCCCATGCCCGGCTGCGGCTGCCCCCGGGGCGCGCCCTGCGTGCCCGGCTGGCCCGCGACCTGGCTGAAGATGAACTGCCACTCGTTGTAGTGCGTGCGCCCCTTGTAGACCATCATCGAGGCGTCGGAAGACTTGCTGACCACGCCGATGATCGCCCCGACGGCGCCGGGCGCGCCCGCCTGCCTGCCGAACTGGCCCTGCGCCTGCCCGCCGGCCGCCTGCCCGCCGGGCTGCCCCCCGGCGGGCGAGCCGCCGACGACGCCAGGGGCGGCGCCCGCGCCGCGTGCGGCCCCAGGGCCCGCCGCGGGGCCGCGCCCGCCGGCCGCCTGGGCCATGTAGAGCGGCTGGAACTCGCCCTTGGTGATGGGGTCCTGGTAGTCGCGGCGGACGAACCGCTGCTGGACGAGCACGTCCAGGGTCGGCGGGAACGCGCCCGGGTACTTGCGCTGGTACAGCGCGATGCCCCGCGCCCACTGCTCGCCCCGGAAGATCAGCTCCGCTTCCCTCTCGCGGGTGGTCATCGTCCGCCACACGGGCAGGGCGATGGTCATCAGCACGCCCATGACGGCCATGCCGACGAGCAGGGCCGCCATGGCGAAGCCCTCCGCCCGGCCCGGCGCGCATCTGGCTTGACCCGCTAAAGTCATGAGAGTATTATCTTTATCCTGTTCTATGCTACCACACTTTAGACGCCTGTTTGCGCCGTACGGCCGCTCCCCCCGCCGGCTCGTCGTCCTCTCGGCCGCCGCCGCGAGCGCACTGGCGCTCGCCGGCTGCCAGCACCTGCCGCTGCTCGCGCCGAGCGGGTCGGTCATCAACCTGTTCGCGACGACCAACACGCTCTCGGCCAACGGCATCACGGACATCACGGCGACCGTCATCGAGAACGGCGCGGCGGGGTCGAGCGGCTCCGGGACCACGTCCTCGGCGGGACAGGGCACGCCGGTCAACAACGGCACGCTGGTCACCTTCACGACGACGCTCGGCACGATCGATCCGAGCGAGGCGCGCACGCGCAACGGCAAGGTGACCGTGAAGTTCACGGCCGACGGGCGGTCGGGCACGGCGACCATCACGGCCTTCTCGGGCGGCACGAGCGGCCAGACCCAGCTCACGATCGGCACCGCCGGGGTGAAGACCGTCGTGCTGACGGCGAACCCGCAGAACCTCGGGCCGTCGGGCGGCACGGCCCAGCTCACGGCGCTCGTGCTCGACGAGAGCGGCAATTCGGTCGGCGGCGTGCCGGTGAGCTTCACGACCGACGCGGGCACCGTCCAGCCGACGGAAGCCAAGTCGAACAGCGAGCGGCGTCGCGACCTCCAAGCTGATCACGGCCCTTGCCGCGAACATCACCGCCACGGTCGGCGCCGTCACCGGCACGGCCAAGGTGACGCTGGCGCCGCGCACGGGCATCGCGATCACGCCGCCCTCGTCGCTCCAGGCCGGCGCGCCGGGCAGCTTCACCGTGACCGTCGGCTCCTCGGCCAACGTGACGAACGTGAAGGTGAACTGGGGGGACGGCGGCACGACGTCGCTCGGCGCGATCACCGGGAGCACGACCGTCCAGCACACGTACAACAACGAAGGTTCGTTCACCGTGACGGCCACGGCCACGGACTCCTCTGGCAACTCGGAGTCGGTGAGCACCGTCATGATCGTGCTGCCGGCGCCACCGGTGCAGGTCACGCTGCAGGCCTCCTCTACGCAACCGACGAAGAACCAGACCGTGACGTTCACGGCCACGGTGGGCACGCTGCCGGCGGGCGCCGTCATTCAACGGTACGACTGGAACTTCGGCGACGGCGCGACGACGACTACGTCGTCTGGCAACGCGTCGCACATCTACAGCACAACTGGGCCGAAGGACATCAGCGTCACGGTAACGTTGAGCAACGGCAGCGCAGGCCAGGGCTTGACGTCGATCGTCGTGACCGACTCACCACTACCGGTCGTAGCTCTGTCCCCAAATCCGTCCACGACGACGGTGGGCACGCCGGTCTCGTTTGCTGTGACGGTTACCGGCTTGCCCGTCGGCGTGACGATAACGCAGTACCAGTGGGACTTCGGGGACACCAAGACGGAAAACGGGACCAACCCGAGCATTCAGCATATATACACAGTGCAGGGTACCTACAATGCCCAGGTCACGGTGGTACTGAGCGACGGGCGAACGGCAAAGGATGCGAAGTTCGTGATAGTGAACCCATAGGGGCGTTGGCCGGCTGGATGCCCGCCTCTGAAGCTAAAGAGGGCGGGCGGACCCGATGGTCCGCCCGCCCTTTTCAGTTTCTCGGTGGTTGTTCAGGGGCCCGCGACGGCGCACACCTCAAGGTGTGCGCTACGGGACGCCGTGCGGCGCTACGGGAGGGTGCGCGCTACCAGTCGGCGTACTTCGAGCCGTCGATCGCGGTGCCCTGCGCGGCGCTCTTGACGTCGTAGATGCCGATCGTCGCGGTGGGGTTGTTCGGGTCCGGCTCGGCCAGGATCGTGTGCCAGCTGTCGCGGGAACGGGTGAAGGGGTCGATCGGAACCTCGCGCAGGTACTTCGCGCTCACCAGGTCGTCGAGGCTGGCCGGGTACTCGCTCTTGTCGGCGTAGTACTGGTCGATCGCGTCGCGCATCCGGAAGAGGTCCTCCTTGAGCACCGCCTCCCGCGCGCTCGTGACCGACGTGCGGTAGCCCACGAGCGCCACGGCCGAGAGGATCATGATCAGCGAGATCACGACCAGCAGCTCGATGAGCGTGAAGCCCTGGCCCGCCGAAGCCGCCGTCAGGCGGCGCAGGCGGCCCGCCCCCGAGTACCCAGTACCCAGTACCGCTCCCCCCGTCATCCCCTACCAGTCCTTGTATTTCGTCCCGTCGAGCGCCGTGCCGTCGGACTTCGAGTACACGTCGTAGACGTTCTGGCCGCCCCACGAGGTGGAGTCCGGCTTGTCCTGGTACGACCGCAGCCCCCAGTCGGTGTCGCCCGTCATCGGGTCCACCGGGATGCGCCGCAGGAACTTCAGCTTGCGGTCCGACTGGTCGTTGACGATCGACACGCCGTCGACCAGCGTCTGGAGGTCGGGCGGGTAGCCCTCGCTCCCCACCCGCACGTCGGTGCCGCCGATCTGCCCCGCGTCCACCGCGTCCTTGTACTTGTCGATCGCCGTCCGCAGCTCGCGCAGCACGCGGTGCAGCTCGATCTCCTTCTGGCGCTGGACCGTGACCCGCGTCAGCGGCACGACGGCCGAGGCGAGGATCAGGACGATCGCCGTCACGACCACCAGCTCGACGAACGAGAACCCGCGCGAGTTGCGCAGACGGTCAAGCATGACGTCTCAGCCCAGGTCGAAGACCTGGGCCACCTCTACGATAGCGGTCAGCGGCCAGGGGTCAGCGGTCAGGGACCTCACGGCGTGACCGTGTGACAGCCTGCTCTTCCTGCCCCCCGACCACTGACCGCTGACCGCTATCTCACGTTCACCGTCACCGGGCTGAGCTGCAGGTTCACCGGCGCCCCTTCGGGCGTCGAGGCCGTGCCGCTCGTGGTCAGCGTGGCCGAGCCGGCCGCCACCGGGTCGAACATCACGGCGGCAATCAGCCCGGCGCCCGACGCGCCCGACTCGTCGCCGGGGCGCGTCACCACGATGTCGATGCGCCCGGCCGCCGCGTCCACCTGCTGCGAGAACGACGTCTCCACGCCGCCCTGCCGCATGAAGGTGCCTTCCTGCACGGCCCGCACGCGGAGCACCGCCGGGTCGTAGGTGATCGTCAGCGTCATCGTGGACACGCGCGACGCGCCGTTGATCGAGACGGGCACCGTGTACGGGCCGCCGCCCACGCGGAACTCCGTGCCGGGCGGCGTCACGATGACCTGGGCGTTCGCGGCCGCCGCTGCCTCCTGCGCCGGCGCCGGCGCGGGCGCCGCGGGCTCGAAGGTCTGCGCCGGCGGCGTCACGGGCTGCGCCGGCGGCGCCACGGGCTGCGCGGGCGGCGTCGACCGGCTGGGCCGGGGCCGCCGGCTGCCCCGCCGCGGCGGGCGCGGCCGCGGGATTCTCGGCCGGCGCGGGCGGCGGCGCGATGAGCGGCGGCGCGCCGGTCAAGCCGATGTTCGCCTGCGTCCCGATGAAGATCGGGTTCAGGTCCTCCTGCGTCAGCTCGTGCGTCCGCACGATGTGCGGCGTCAGCAGCATGACGATGTCGGTCTGCTGGACGGCGTTGTCGTTGGCCGAGAAGAGCTGCTTGAGGATCGGCAGGTGCAGCAGGCCCGGAAAGCCCTGCAGCGACCGGCGCTCGTCCTCGCGCAGCAGGCCGGCGAGCAGGTCCACCTCGCCCTCGCGCAGCCGCAGCCGGGTCGTCACCTTGCGCGACCCGAAGGTGGGCGCCGACTGGCCGCCGACCTGGATCGGCGCGCCGAGCGTGCTGCTCTCCACCGTCAGGTCGAGGATGATCTCGTTGTCGTAGGTCACGCGCGGCGTCATCTCGACGATCACGCCGACGGGCCGGTAGTTGTAGGACGAGACCGGCACCGTGGCGATGCCGCCCGTCGCGGCGCTGCCGAAGACCGAGGTCAGCACCGGGACGTCCTCGCCGAGGTTCAGCGTCAGCTTGGTGCCCTCGGTGCCGCGCAGCTGCGGCTTGGCGATCAGCTTGGTCTGCGAGTCGCTCTCGAGGAACTTGATCTGGGCCGTCGGCACCGACAGGTAGAAGTCGGCGGTGCTCACGCCCTGCGTGATCGTGTTCAGGTTGAACGGGCTCGTGGTGCTCGACGACGACCCGCCGCTGGTGCCGGTGCCGGGCGGCTGCGACGGCGAGAAGATCGCGCCGATCGAGTACTCGCTCAGGTTCAGGCCGAACTGCCGGGCGCGGCTGCGGTTCACCTCGAGGATCTGGACGTCGATCGCGACCTCGGCGCGCGGCTTGTCGTTGGCCCGGATGATCCGCTCGATCACGTCGGCGACGGCGGTCGTGGCGCGGATCGTGATCGTGTTGGCCGTCTTGTTGGCCATCACGGTCGGCTGCACGGGCATCTGCGGCACGCGGATGATCGTGTTGATGATCTGCGCGAGCTCGGTCGCGTCGGCGTGCGAGATGTAGAACGTCCGGATGACCTGCTCCTCGTACTTCGCCCGGTTCTGGGGCGTGTCGGGGATGACCATCAGGGTGTGCTCGTCCATCACCTTGTAGAAGAGCTGGTTCGCCCGCATGATCTCGTTGAGCGCCTGCTCGAAGGTGACGTTGGCGAGGTCGACCGTGTACGGCTTGTCGACGAACTGCTGCTCGTACGCGATGTTGATGCCGCTGGCGTTGCCGATGAAGTTCAGCACGTCGCGCAGGCTCGCGTTGGTGAAGCGCACCTGCAGCGGCTCGTGCGAGGTGGGGTTCAGGATCGGCCCGGGCTGCTGGCGCCGCGCCGCCTCCCGCATCGCCTCGATCGCCGGCTTGGGCCGCGACGCCTCCAGCTTCTCGCGGATCTTCCGCTCCAGCTCCGCCGCCCGCCCGATGGCCACGCGGTTCGACCCGTCGTAGTCGATCGCCTTGCGGTACTCGGCCAGCGCCGCCTCGAGGTCGCCGTTCAGCTCGAGCTTCTGCGCCGCGCTGAAGTGGGCGCGCGACGCGTTCACCATCGACCGCTCGAGCGCGATCTTGTACTCGGCGTTCTCCGGCTCTTCCTGCACGGCCCTGGTCAGCAGCACCACGGCCTGGTCCCAGTTGCCGGCGGTCGCGGCGATCTCCCCGGCCTTGTAGGCGCGGCTCGCCGCGCACGCCGAGAGGCACACCGCGCACGTCATCACGACGGCGAACACCCGCAGATCGTGTCTCAAGAGTCCGTCTCTCCCTGTGACGCCCACATTCGAGTCCCGGCCGGCCCGGCGGCCCTCGGCCTCACCCGGTCAGCCGGATCGTCTGCCGGCCCCCGCCGTCCACGTGTTCGATCACGATCGACTCGACGCCGATCTTCACGATGCGGTAGCGCCCCTCGATCACGTCGCCTTCCCGCCCGTGGTACACGAACGTCCCGTCGCTCAGCGCCGCGATCCGGCCGGCCTCGGGCGACTCCACGACGCCGATGAACTTCAGCGGGATCGGCGCCATCCCCGGCCCGGCCGGCGGCCGCGGCGCCGGCGCCACGGGCGCCGGTCTCGGCCCGCCCGGCGGCCCGGCCGGCGGCGGCGCGGCCCCCCGCGCTCCGAACCGGAACGGGTTGCGCGCCTCGCCGGCCAGCGCGGGCGGCCTCCGCGCGAGGTCGTCGAGCCGCACGTCCGGGGGCGGCGGGGCCGCCTTGTCCGCGGCGCCCGCGGTCCGCCGTCCTGTCGGATTGGACGTCGGGACGGCCGGCGTGGCCGAGCCGCCCAGCGCCTGCCAGCTCACGACCGCGGCGAAGGCGGCCAGCAGGGCGATCAGCGCCCACACCGGCCCGCGGCCGCCCTCCGCGCGCTCACCGGGCATCGGTCCCCGTCCAGTAGTAGGTCGACACGTCCACGGTCAGCATCAGCGGCGCGCCGGCGTCCTGCGCCGGCGCGAGGGCGACGTTCTCGATCACCACGAACTCGGGCGCCTTCTCGAGGTCGTAGATGAACCGCCGGATCTGCCGGTAGTCGCCCTGCAGCTGCATCGTCATCTGCAGCCGGCTGAGCACGCTGTCGCGTTCCTGGTCCGGTTCGGCGGCCCCCGAGCGGGCCGGCTTCAGGCCGTCCTGCGCGGCGAGGCGCACGAGGCCAAGGTAGGTGATCCGCCGCGCGGCGGTCCAGTCGGCCGGCAGCACGTCGGTGTAGAACTTCCGCAGCTCCTCGTCGGCCCGCTGCTTCCCGGTCACCACGGCCTGGGCCGCCCGGTACCGCGCCTGGGCCTCGCCGCGCATCTCGGCGGCGCGCGCCGCGCGCGCCGCCGCCGTGTCCACCTTGCGCTGGAGCGGCAGCACGGCCGCGGCGAACACCACCACGTTGGCCGCGAACACGACGGCCACCGGCAGCACGAGCCGGCGCTTCTCCGCCACGACGCGCTTGAGGAGGCTCACAGCCCGGCCCGTCCTTCCTTCGGCGCGGCGGGCGCCGCGGGGGCCGCCGGCGGCGCCGCCGGCCCGACGTACCGGCCGCTCAGCACGGCGTGGCGCATCCCGTCGTCGGCCAGGTCCTCCTGCCGCGGCACCAGGTCCGCGAAGGCGCCGGTCTTCTCGAGCGCGGCCATGAAGGCGTCGATGTCCTCGCTGCGCCGCCCGACCACGTTCATCGTGACGGTCACGACGCCCTCGTGCACGTCCGGCCGCACGGAGGTCAGCATGACGTCGGGCGGCAGCGTCGCCTCGATCAGGTTGAAGAACTCCGTCCACGAGAAGGTGCGCCGGGAGATCAGGTCGTTGGCCTCCCGGGCCGCCGCGCTGATCGCGTCGATCTCCCGGCGGTCGGTCCCCTGCCGGATCGCCTCGGCCTGCCGGGCGAGGTCCCGGGCGTCCGTCTCGTCCCGCGTGATCCCGGCCGAGAGCGTCGTGTTCCGCGCCGACAGCGTCACGAGCGCGCGCGCGTTGAACGCCGTCACGGCCAGCACGACGAGCGCCGCCAGCGCGAGCGCCAGGTGCACGGCGCGCTCGTTGTAGAACGGACGGGTGGACAGGTTCGAGTTCAGCATCGCTCAATCGTCAATCGGCACTCGTCAATCGGCACTACCGTTCACGCGGCGCGCGCGCGCAGCAGCAGGCCCAGCGGCGACGCCAGCGTGTCCAGCAGCTGCTGGTCCGCGCCGATCCGGTCGCGCAGCGTGGCGGCCGCCCGCGGGTCGATCGCCTCCACGGGCGCGCCGATGCGCTCCTGCACCTGCCGGCGCACCTCGCCGGCGTGCGCGTCGCCCACCGCCCACGCCCCGGCCAGCACCACGCGCGGGATCCCGCCGCCGCCCAGCCGGTCCTCGTGGTACATCATCGTCTGGTGCACGAGGTCGGCGAGGCTCTCCTCCCCGTCCATCGCGCGGCTGCGGAAGAAGATCAGGTCTCCGCCCCGGACGATGGCCAGCGTCGTGTAGTCGAGCGTGCTGTGCACGAGCAGCCAGTCGCCGCCCGGCGCGGGGCCCGACGACGCCACCACGGCGTTGATCAGGTTGAAGCTCGCCAGGTCGACGAGGCCGGCGTGCGCGCCGATGGCCTCGCACGCGCGCTCGTATTCCGCCACGATGTCGCGGCGCGCCAGCGTGACGACGAACTCGCGGCCGCCGTCGGGCAGGGCCAGCCCCGGCGTGAACGCCACCTGGGCGTCCTCGATCCGGAACGGCGCCGCCTTGCGCACCTGCCAGCGCACGAGCTCGGCGAGGTCGTGGCTGCGGCCGGGCACCTGCTCGAACCGCACCAGCGACACCCTGGCGACCGGGTCGGGCACGACGAGGCCCACGCGCCGGGGCTTCAGGCCGAGGCGGTCGAGGCAGCGCGCGAGCGCCGCCTGCACGGCGGGCGGGTCCGCGATGTTGGCGGCGTTGAGCGCGGGCACGAGCGCCCCGGGCGGGAGCGGCTCGCTGGCGTGGCCCGTGACGACGGCGGGCACGCCGTGGCCGCCGAGCGCCACCACGGTGACGCGGCGCGCCGCCATCTCGACGCCGACGTGGGGCGGCGGGCTGGCGAACAGGCTGGCGAGGGGAAGGCGCGGGCTCATTCGACGAAGGTCACCTTGTTGATCTCGCGCAGGGTCGTCGTGCCCAGGAGCACCCGCTCGAGCGCCGACTCGCGGAGGAAGCGCATGCCCTCCTCGCGCGCGGCCTTCTTGATTTCCGACGTCGGCTTCCGGTCGAGGATCATCTCGCGGATGTGGTCCGTCAGGTCCAGCAGCTCGCAGATCGCGGTGCGGCCCTTGTAGCCCGTGCCCGCGCACTCGATGCACCCGGCGCCCTCGTAGAACGTGTGGGTGTGCTCGAGGGCGGGGTCGATCCCCGACTCCTCCAGCA
Source organism: uncultured Acidobacteriota bacterium (assembly GCA_963812185.1). GTDB lineage: Bacteria > Acidobacteriota > Vicinamibacteria > Vicinamibacterales > JAHECP01 > JAHECP01. The sequence goes on along the minus strand of CAWEUE010000003.1, from coordinate 338,795 downwards.
TCGCGCGCGTCACCGCCGCGGGCCGCTTGCACTCGGTGCAGATGGTGCGCACGAGGCGCTGCGCGAGCACGCAGTTGAGGGCGGAGACGAACTGGTACGGCTCGACGCCCATGTTCAGGAAGCGCCCGAGCACGTCCAGCACGTTGTTGGCGTGCACGGTGGTGAACACGAGGTGTCCGGTGAGCGCCGACTGGATGGCGATCTGCGCCGTCTCGGGGTCGCGGATCTCGCCGACCATGATCTTGTCGGGGTCGTGCCGCAGGATCGACCGCAGGCCGCGCGCGAACGTCAGGCCCTTCTTCTCGTTGATCGGGATCTGCGTGATGCCGCGCAGCTGGTACTCGACCGGGTCCTCGATCGTGATGATCTTGTCCTCGATCGACTTGATCTCGGACAGCGCCGCGTAGAGCGTGGTCGTCTTGCCGCTGCCCGTCGGGCCCGGTGACGAGGACCATGCCGTACGGCTCCGCGATGTACTTGCGGAAGCGCCGCAGCTCTTCGTCCGGGAACCCGAGGATGTCGAGCCGCAGCTCGTGGAACTGCTCGCTGATCGACTCCTTGTCGAGGATGCGGATGACGGCGTCCTCGCCGTGCACGCTCGGCATGATCGACACGCGGAAGTCGATCGTCTTCTCGGGCAGCCGCAGCTTGAAGCGCCCGTCCTGCGGCACGCGCTTCTCGGCGATGTCGAGCTCGGCCATCACCTTGATGCGCGAGATGATCGTGGAGTGGAACTTCTTGTCGATCGGCCGCATGGCCGGCTGCAGCACGCCGTCGATGCGGTACTTCACGTGCACCGCCTCGTCCTGCGTCTCGATGTGGATGTCGCTCGCGCGCCGCTGGATGGCCGTGAAGATCGTCGAGTCCACCAGGCGGATGACCGGGCTGGCGTCGCTCGTCAGCCGCTCCACCGTCAGCGTGTCCTCGCCGTTCTCCTCCTCGCGCAGCAGCTGCATCTGGAAGCCCTCGGTGGCCTCCTCCAGCACCCGCTGCGAGCTCTCGCTCTTCTTCAGGATCGACTGGATCGCGCTCGCCGTGCCCACCATCACCTTGATGGGCGTCGAGAGCACCACGGCCAGCTCGTCGATCGTCGGCAGGTCCGTCGGGTCCGACACCACGATCACGAGCGAGGCCCCGTCGCGCCGGTACGGCACGAACCCGTAGCGCAGCATCAGGTCGGCCGGAATCGGCGCGGAACAGCGCCTGGTCGATCCGGAACTGCGACATGTCGAGGAAGTCCAGCCGGTACCGCTCGGCCAGCCGCCGCGCCGCCGCGGCCTCGGCCGCGTGATCCACCGGCGCCGCCTCGGGCCCCTCGACGTAGAGATCGGCCACCGGTCCGGCCGGCACGCCGGCCGCCTCGGGCTGATCGGTGGAATGCGCCATCGTCCTCTGCGTCCTCCGGGCGCTACCGCCCCAGCACCGACGAGAGCTGGAACAGCGGCATGTAGAGCGACAGGAGCAGCGCCGCGATCACCAGCCCCATGATGACCAGCAGCGCCGGCTCGATGATCGTCACGAAGCGCGTCAGGCTCGTGTCGATCTCCTCGTCGTAGAAGTCGGCCAGGCTCGACAGCATCTCCTGGAGCGCCCCGGTGGACTCGCCGACCTCGACCATCTTGATCGCGACGTCGGGGAACTCCCCGCGGTCGGACATCGCCGCCGCCAGCGCTCGCCCCTCGCGCACCTGCTGCTCGGTGACCGCCAGCTCCCGCGCCATGTACTGGTTCCCGATCGAGTGCGACGCGACCTCGAGCGCGTTCACGAGCGGGATGCCGCCGCCGATGAGCGTCGCCAGCGTCCGCGCCGCCTGCGACACCGAGAACTTCCGCGCCGTCGGCCCCACGAGCGGCATCCGCAGCACCAGCCCGTCGAGCCGCGCCCGCTGCCCCGGCTGCCGCACCCAGCCCCAGAAGACCAGCGTCCCGGTCACCACCGTCGCGACAATCAGCGGCGAGTAGTCCAGGGTGTGCAGCGAGATCCAGACCAGGAGCCGCGTCGAGAACGGGAGCTGGTGGCCGAACTGCCCGTAGAAGTCCGCGAACTCGGGCACCACCTTGAACACGATGATCGACACCACCACGAGCGACAGCGCCACCAGGATCGCCGGGTAGATCAGCGCCGAGACCGTCTTGCGCCGGATCTCGGCGATCACCTTCACGTAGCTGACGTAGCGCCGCAGCACGGGCTCGAGCGACCCGCTCTTCTCGCCCGCCATCAGCGTCGCCGTGTACACCCCCGGGAACAGGCCGCCGTGCGCCTCGAACGCCTCCGAGAGCGAGCTGCCCGACCGCACCCGCTCGTAGATGTCGTCGAGCACCGACTTGAACACCGGGTTCACCACCCGCCGCCGCAGGATGCCGAGCGACTGGACGAGCGGCATGCCCGCCTTCAGGAGCGTCGCCAGCTCCTGGTTGAACATGATGAACTCGCGCTGCCCGATCCGCCGGCGCTCGGGCAGGCGCAGCCCGCGCCACGCGATCCCCGCGCGGCGGATCCCGAGGACCAGCAGACCTTTCTCCTCCAGGTCCCGCCGGAGACGCACCTCGGAGTCGGCGACGTAGATCCCCTCGGTCACCTCGCCGGTCGCCGTGCCCAGCCGGCAGCGAAACTCCATCAGGCGCGCGCGCTCCACCCCGGGCCGACGGGCCAGGGGCCTTCGCAAAACCTTGTCTCCGTGGACATTACTCGGATCTGAACCTCCCGCGGATTATAGCGCATTCCCGCGCGCCCTCGACCGCGACGGCCCGGCCCCACGGGCGCCCGGCACGTTCATCTATTAGACCGAGACCTCGCGGCTATGGCTGTAGGGGACGGCGCCGGCGGGGAGAGGCCGGTCTGGCGGGGCCGTCCGGTCAGTTCCGGCCGAGGCGCGCCATCACGCGCGCCACGTAGTCGCGGGTCTCCGGGAACGGCGGCACGCCGCCGTAGCGCTCCACGGCCCCTTCGCCCGCGTTGTAGGCCGCCAGAGCCCGCGACAGATCGTACCGGTCGAGCAGCGCCTTCAGGTGCTTCGTGCCCGCCTCGATGTTGGCCCGCGGGTCGAACGGGTTCGTCACGCCGTACTCGCGCGCGGTGCCGGGCATGAGCTGCATCAGGCCCATGGCGCCCTTGGCCGAGACGGCGCGGGGCCGGCTGGCCGACTCGACCGCGATGACGGCCGCCACCAGCTCCGGATCCACGCCGCTGGCGGTCGCGGCGCGCTCGATCTCGTCCCAGTAGGGCGCGCCGGGCGCCGCGGGCGCCACCGGCGCGGCCGCGGGCTCGGGGTACGGCACCTCGTCGGGGACGATGCGCGCGATCAGGTCGGGCGCGCACGTGATCTCGCCCCCCGAACGGAGGCTGAGGACGATCGCGCCGCCCTGCTCGCGGTGGGCCCGCACGGACATGGTCCGGCCCGAGGACAGGTAGACGATCTCGGCCCGCGCCGGGACGGCCCCCAGCACGCCGGCGGCGAGCGCCACGCCCACGATCCGGCCCGCCCGGCTCATCCTCGTCTCATCCTCGTTTCACTTCGGCTCCACCACCAGGTGGAACACGCGCACGCCCAGCTCGCGGTTGTCGGCGGCGCCGCCCGGCAGCCGGGCGGGCACGAACGTGCGGTCGACCTCGAGCGACATCTGCACCACGTCGGCCGTGCCGAGCGTGGCCGCCGGAACCGCGATCTGGCGGAGCATCCGTCCGGCGCTCGTGACCTGGAACTGGTCCACCACCGTGTCGCCCGCCTTGACGGTGACCTGCTGCGGCGCGGAGAACACGTCGGGCCGGCCGTCCAGGTCGATGTCGACCACGACGTCGCGCTTGGGGTTCCGGAAGGACCACGAGGCCTTCTTCGTCGTCCAGCGCCACTCCTCGAGCGAGTTCTCGGGCGCCACCTCGGCCGACTGCCAGCCGTCGCCTGTACACGACGAAGACGCCATCGGACTGCGGCTCGAGGTCGATGGCGGCCACCGCGTAGGTCTGCTGGCCCCGGTCCTCGCCGGCGAGCGTGAGCCGCCGCTTGGTCGAGGGGTTGTAGAGCCCGACCTCGATCGTCGCCTTGCCCAGATACGGGTAGATCGGCAGGAACGTGGTGCGCGTGTACTCGATGGTCTGGCCCGGCTTCCACTGCGAGGTCGGCTCGGGCGGATCGTGGTCGTCGGTCCACATCAGGCCGCCGTCGCTGTCCACGAAGTGGACCAGCACGCGGTAGTTGCCGTCGAAGGTGGCGCCGTCGGCGACCTTGAACCGGTAGGACATCACGACCGGCGAGCCCAGCGGCGCGTGGTCGGGCGTCACCTGCACGGCGACGGTCGCCACCGGCGGCCCGGCCTCGCGGCCTCCGCAGGCGGCGGACGCCGCCAGCGCCAGGGCCGCCACCATCGTCGTCACGCGGGGCATCGGCATCCGGATCTCCATCGGGTCATCGAGTGGACGCGCGCCGCGAAGCGCGCGCCCGCGATGGTACTTCAGTTGCCGCATCTATCGCAATATGCTAGCCTTCCGCGATTTCACAGCTGCGTAGCGGAGGCGCCGCGCGATGTCTCAGGAAGCGCTGGGAATGGTCGAGACGAGGGGCCTCATCGGGTCGATCGAGGCAGCCGACGCGATGGTGAAGGCCGCCAACGTCGTGCTGGTCGGCAAGGAGTACATCGGCGCCGGCTACGTGACCGTCATGGTCCGCGGCGACGTCGGCGCCGTGAAGGCGGCGACCGACGCCGGCGCCGCGGCCGCCCGGCGCGTCGGCGAGCTCGTCTCGGTCCACGTCATCCCGCGCCCGCACGCCGAGGTCGAGCGCATCCTGCCGAAGCCCGCGAAGTAGCTTGGCGCCATGGCCGAGCCACCAGCCCAGCCCGATCGCGACCTGGCATCCGTGCACGAGGCGCGGACGCTCGCCCGCGCGCGCGAAATCCGCGCGCGCGCCGCTGGCCGAGCTCTCCCAGGAGCGCATCGACGCCATCGTCGACGCGATGGCGGCCGCGGCCACCGCCCGCGGCCGAGGCCGTTCGCCCGCCTCGCCGTCGAGGAAACCGGCTTCGGCGTCGTCGCCGACAAGATCCAGAAGAACCTCTTCGCCTCGGAGCAGGTCTACCGCGCTCATCCGCCCGATGCCGACCGTCGGCGTCGTCGGCCGCGACGAGGAGCGGAAGATCGTCGAGATCGCCGAGCCGTTCGGCGTCGTCGCCGCCATCATCCCGTCCACGAACCCGACCTCGACCGCCATCTACAAGATCCTGATCGCGCTCAAGGCGCGCTGTCCCGTCGTGCTCAGCCCGCACCCCGCCGCCGTCGCGTGCATCACGCGCGTGGCCGAGGTGATGGACGAGGCCGCGCGGGCCGCGGGCGCGCCCGACGGCGCCATCTACTGGATGACGACGGTCACGCTCGAAGGCACGCAGGAGCTGATGAAGGCACCGCGAGGTCGCGGTGATCCTCGCCACCGGCGGCATGGGGCTGGTGCGCGCCGCCTACAGCGCCGGCAAGCCCGCCTACGGCGTGGGCCCGGGCAACGCGCCCGCCTACATCGAGCGCACGGCCGACCTCGCCAAGGCCGTCAGCGACATCGTCACCGGCAAGACGTTCGACAACGGCGTGCTCTGCTCGTCGGAGAACTCGGTCGTCGTGGACGAGCCGGTCGCCGAGGAGGTGCGGCGCGAGTTCGTGCGCGCAGGGCGCCTACTTCCTCTCGCCCGGGGAGATCGACGCGGTGGGCCGCACGCTGGTCACGCCGCAGCGGCTCCCCAACCCGGCCCTGGTCGGACGCCCGGCGGTCGAGGTCGCGCGCGCGGCCGGGGTGAGCGTGCCGCCGGAGACCCGGGTGCTCGTCGCGCCGCTCGCCGGCGTCGGCCGCGACTACCCGCTCTCGATCGAGAAGCTCTGCCCGGTGCTCGCCTTCTACGTCGTCCGCGACTGGCAGGAGGGCTGCGAGCGCTGCAAGCAGATCCTCGCCTACGGCGGGATGGGCCACACGATGGCCATCCACTCGCGCGACGAGGCGATCATCCTGGAGTTCGGCCTCAAGAAGCCGGCGTTCCGCATCGTCGTGAACACGCCCACGACCCTCGGGTCGATCGGCATGACGACGGGGCTGGATCCGGCGATGACGCTGGGCTGCGGCGGCTACGGCGGCAACATCACGTCGGACAACATCTCGCCGCGCCACCTGCTCAACGTGAAGCGTCTCGCGTGGGAGGTCACGCCGGCCGGCGCCGGCGCCCCCTCGCCGCCGGCCGGGGGTATTTCCGGCGCCGGGCCCGGCCGACACCTGGATCGGCGTCCGGACGCGGCGGCGGAGCCGGGCGCGGCGCCGCCGGTCCCGGCCCGGCCCGTCGAGTTCGTCTGCGAGGCCGACGTCCGGGACGCGATCCGGGACGGCCGGACCATCCTGATCGGCCGGCGGACAATCGTCACGCCGGCGGCCCGGGACCTCGGGGCGGGCGTTCTCGTCGACGAGGACATGGGCAAACCCTGAAGGTTGGGGATGAGGTGGCCGGGCCGGTCCGTTTGACCGACCTTGGGCCAAGTGATACTCTTGACGGCGGTTACGGGCGAATCCGTGCCACCGCCGGACTGGCGGAAGACCGGAGCCCCCATTCTCGGCGGGGGTTCCACAGAGCAGCGGCCGCGCCTCGCGGACCCGGCCGCCGCCTTTGCGGAGCACCCACTGGGATGACGCGATCGGCTTGGCCGCCCGTCCTGGCGGCATGCACAGTGCTGGCGATCACCGCGTGCGCGGGTGGTCCGCCGCCGAAGCTGCCGGCGCAGGCGCCGCCCGTGGAAACGGCGGCGGCGGCGCCCGAGCCAGCGCCCGCCCAGCACGTCGATCCCACCACCGCCCTCATCGCGAAAGCCGACGAGCGCTTCCAGGCCGGACAGCGGGAGTTCGCGCTGGGCCACCTCGACCGGGCCAAGCAGGAGTTCGACGCGGCGGTGGACCTGCTGCTGGAGGCCCCGGGCGGCGCGCGCGCCAACCCGCGCCTGGCGGACTACTTCGACAAGCTGGTGGATCGGGTGAACGCGCTCGAGCTGAACGCGCTCGCCGAGGGCGACGGGTTCACCGAGCAGAAGTCCGAGCCCGCGACGATCGACGACCTGCTGGCGGTCTCCACGTTCCCGCTGCCGGCGGCCGACGAGAGCACGCGCGAGGCGGTCGAGAACGACCTCAAGCTGCACGACCTCCCGATTCCGCTGCACCCGAAGGTGCTGTCCTACGTGGCGCTGTTCCAGGGCAAGCTGCACGACTGGTTCCAGGAGTCGCTGCAGCGCGGCATGCACTACCTGCCGATGATCCAGAACGTGTTCCGGACGAGCGGCCTGCCGCTCGACCTGGCGTACGTGCCCATCGTCGAGAGCGCGTTCAAGCCCAACGCCCTGTCGCGCGCGTCGGCCAAGGGCATGTGGCAGTTCGTGCGCAGCACGGCGGTCGAGAACGGCCTCCGCTACGACTGGTACGTGGACGAGCGGACCGACCCCGACAAGGCGACGGTGGCCGCGGCGAAGTACCTGAGCGAGCTGCGCGACATGTTCGACGGCAACTGGGAGCTGGCGCTCGCCTCCTACAACGGCGGCCCCGGCCGCGTCGAGCGCGCGATCCGGCGGGCGAAGACCGACGACTTCTGGACGCTCGCCCAGTCGTCCCGCTACCTGCCGCGCGAGACGCGCGAGTACGTGCCGATGATCCTCGCGGCCGTCGTCATCGCGCGCAACCCGACGCACTACGGCTTCACCGTCGATCCGGTCGATCCGCCGCAGTACGACCGCGTGACGCTGCCCGTGCCGGTGGACCTGCGCAAGGTGGCCGAGTGGACGGGCGCCTCGGTCGAGCAGATCCAGGCGCTCAACCCGGAGCTGCGCCGCTGGACGACGCCGCTGCGCGACGCCGACTACGCGATCAAGGTGCCGCCGGGCACGGGCAACGAGCTGACCAGCAAGATCGCCTCCGCGCCGCCGCACGAGCTGCTCGCGCTGAGCGAGTACGTCGTCCGACGGGGCGACACGCTGACGGCCATCGCGCGGCGGCTGAAGGTGAGCTGGCGGGACGTGGCGGACGCGAACGGCCTGACGCAGCGGTCGATCATCCGGCCGGGCCAGCGCCTCGTGGTGCCGCGCGCGCCGGCGGCGCTCCTCGCCGCGCGCAGCTCGCGGTCGGTCGCGCGCGCCGCCTCGGCGTCGGCCTCGAGCGGCGGCCGCGTGGTGTACCGCGTGCGCCGCGGCGACACGCTGTCGAGGATCGCCCGCGTCTTCTCGACGACCGTCTCCGCCATCAAGAGCTGGAACAACCTGAAGTCCGACCGGATCACCGCCGGCGACCGCCTCACCATCTACCGCCACTCCACGGCCGGGCAGTAACGGGAAGCGGTACTGGGTACTCGGGTACTCGACGGCGGATCACGCTGAAGATCTGCCATGGCCTGTCGGCCTCGCGTGGGCAGTTCCTTCCGTCCCTCTTCCCTGCCGCTCGAATTCCGGCCCGATTCTCGCGCCCCGGTGGCAGCCGCTTTGCGAGCGCAGGGGAACACGCCGAGTACCGAGGACCCGAGTACCGTCAACCGTGATCTCCTGAACCCATGCTCGCCATCGTGAGGACCGCCGCCGTCTACGGCATCGAGGCCAGCCAGGTGCAGGTCGAGGTGGACGTCTCGTTCGGCCTGCCGCAGTTCACGATGGTGGGGCTGCCCGACGCGAGCGTCCGCGAGAGCCGCGACCGCGTGCGGAGCGCCATCCGGAACTCCGGGTTCGAGTTCCCGCCGCACCGCGTGACGGTGAACCTGGCGCCGGCCGGCGTGCGCAAGGCGGGCACGTCGTTCGACCTGCCGATCGCGCTCGGCGTCCTCGCGGCGTCCGGCCTCGTGACGCGGCGGCAGGTGGACGACACGCTGCTCGTCGGCGAGCTGTCGCTCGACGGCGCGATCCAGCCGGCGCGCGGCGTGCTGCCCATCGCGGCGGCGGCGCGCCGCGACGGCGTCGCGGGCCTCCTGCTGCCCGCCGCCAACGCCGCCGAGGCCGCCGTCGTCTCGGGCCTGCGGCTCTACCCCGTCCGGACGCTGCCCGAGGCGGTCGAGGCCATCAACGATCCGCGGCCGCAGGCGGTGGCGCCGGCCCGGCTGGCGCCCGGCGCGGCCGCGGCCCCGGATCTCGCCGACGTGCGCGGCCAGGCGATCGCGCGCCGCGCGCTCGAGGTCGCGGCCGCCGGCGGCCACAACCTCCTCATGAGCGGCCCGCCCGGCGCCGGCAAGACGATGCTGGCGCGGCGGCTGCCGGGCATCCTGCCGGCGCTCACCTTCGACGAGGCGCTCGAGGTGACGGCGATCCACTCGGTGGCGGGCCTGCTGCCGCCGGGCGGCGGGCTGGTGACCGCGCGCCCGTTCCGGGCGCCGCACCACACGATCTCCGACGCGGCGCTGGTGGGCGGCGGCAGCCTGCCGCGGCCCGGCGAGATCAGCCTCGCGCACCACGGCGTGCTGTTCCTCGACGAGATGCCGGAGTTCAGCCGGCGGGTGCTGGAAGTGCTGCGGCAGCCGCTGGAGGAAGGCTGCGCGCGCATCGCGCGCGCCGCGCGGACGGCCGTCTTCCCCGCCCGGTTCGTGCTGGTGGCGGCGATGAACCCGTGCCCGTGCGGCTATCTCGGCAGCGACGCGCGGCCCTGCCGCTGCACGCCGCCGCAGATCGCGCGCTACCGCGGCCGGCTGTCGGGCCCGCTGCGCGACCGCATCGATCTGACGGTGGAGGTCGCCGCGCTCCCCTGGCGCGACCTGGCGGCGACCGAGCCGGGCGAGGCGACGCCGGCCGTCCGCGCGCGCGTGCTCGCGGCCCGCGCCCGGCAGCGCGGCCGGCACCGCCGCGGCCGCCCCGCGCTCAACGCGCACCTGACGCCGCCCCTGGTGCGCCGGCACTGCCCGCTCGACGCGCCGGGCGCGCGGCTCCTCGAGGCCGCGGTCGGGCGCCTGGGCCTCTCGGCCCGCGCCTGCGACCGCGTCCTCAAGGTCGCGCGCACCATCGCCGACCTGGCCGGCGCCGCCGGCGTCGAGGCGCCGCACGTCGCCGAAGCGCTCCAGTTCAGGATGGCCGACTGAGACGGCCGCGCGCGCCTACCGCCCCAGCCACAGCCGGACGCCGAGAAACACCTCGCGCGTCGGGCCCGGCTGGAACGAGTTGCCGTCCGGATCCGGCTCCGTGAACGCGATGTACTTCGTCCCCGTCAGGTTCGACGCCGACAGCTGCACCTCGCCCGGGTGCCCCCCGGCCGCGAAGCGATACGTCACGCGCGGGTTCAGCAGCCCGTAGCCGTCGGCGGTCAGGTCGTTCGCCTGATCCACGTACTGCAGGCTCTGCGCGAACACGTTGACGCCCACGATCCACCGGTCGTTCACGCTGTACGCGGCGTCGAAGCCCACCTGGTGCCGCGGCGCGTTCGGCATCACCTTGTCGGTGAAGCTGCCGAACAGGCTGACGATGTTCGTGTACTCGAAGTCGTTGAACGTGTAGGCCAGCTGCACCGCGAGCTGCGGCGTCGGGTAGTAGCCGACCGACGTCTCGAGCCCGTAGCGCCGGCTCGTGCCCAGGTTGCCGTAGAAGGTCTCGAGGGGGCGCGACGCGACGCGATAGCGCCCGAAGTCGTTCTTCGTGTCCAGGCGGAAGAACCCGATGTCGTACGACACGCCGTGCGGCGCGGCGCCGCGCACGCCGAGCTCCTCGCCGTGCGAGGTGGCGGACACCAGGTGCCTGTTGAACCCGCCCAGCGCGTCCGGGTTGTTGGCGAGCTCCTCGGTCGCGGGCGGCAGGAAGCCCTGGCCCCACGACGCGTAGACGCCGACGTCGGACCGCGGGTTGTAGGAGACGCCCACCCGCCCGGTCGTCTTCGAGAAGTCGGCGCTGCCCGACAGGTCCACGCCGCCGGCCTTCAGCAGGTCCTCCAGCTCGTTGTGGATGCGGTCGGTCCGCAGCCCCGCCATCACGCCCCACTGCGGGCCGAGATCGACCTGGTCGAGCACGTACACGCCGACGCCGCGCTGCCGGATGATCTGGTTCGACTGCAGGTCGGCGCCTTCCTGCGCGTGGCCGAGGTTCGGCAGCCGGTGCTCGTCGATCTTCTGCCAGTCGACGTCCGACCCGACGGTCAGGTGGTTCTTGATGTCGCCCTCGCCGCGGTTCAGGCGGTAGTGGACCATGAGGCCGGGCGTGTTGTACGTGCGGTGGTCGATCGACGACGGCACCGATTCGCGCCACGCGGTGTTCCGGTAGTAGAGCGCGTAGCCCACCTCCTGATCGCCGTCGAGGCGCGTCGTGCCCGAGACGCCGGCCGTGACGCGCCGCGTGCGCTGGTACTCGTTGTAGGTCAGCGCGTCCGGGTTCGCCATGCGGCGGTCCTGCGCGAGCCACTCCAGGTTCAGCCCCTCCGCGTTGCCGTTGTAGAAGAGCGTTCCGGCCGTGATGGCGGTGAGGTTCGTGCGCTCGCCCACCTTGATCTTGAACTTGCCGTAGAGATTCGTCGCGTGGAAGTCCGTGTGCACGCGGTAGCCGTCGCCGGTGTTCCCCGACGCCGACACCCGGTAGTTGACCGGTCCGCTCGTGCCCCCGATCTCCCCGAAGCCCTTCAGGAAGCTGTACGACCCGCCGTCGAGCCGCGCCTGGCCCTGCGGCTTCCCGCCCGACCCGTCGCGCGTCGTGATGTTGATCACCCCGCCCGACGACCCGCCGCCGTAGAGCGCCGACGCCGACCCGCGCAGCACCTCGATGCGCCGCACCGCGTCCCAGTCCACGTCGAACAGGTCCGGCGCGAAGCCCGTCGGGTCGTTCAGCGGCAGCCCGTCGAGCAGCACCTTGATGCCGCGGATGCCCCGCTCGGTCAGCAGCCCCTGGCCGCGAATCGAGAGGTGCACGCGCTCGCCGTCGGCCTGGTTGTCCACCTTGACGCCCGGCACCATCCGGAGCGCCTCCTCCGCGCCGATGCCGCGCGGGATCGAGTCCAGCATCCTCGGCGTCACCACGGTCGTGGCCGCCGGGTTGTCCTTCAGGGGCACGTCCATCCGCGGCGCCGTCACGATCAGCTCGATCTGCACGGCGGGCAGCGCCTCCTGGCCCTGCTGGGCGGGCGGCGGCGTCTGGCTCTGCGCGGCCGGCGCCGGCGCCCCGCTCGCGGGCGCGGCCTCCGGGGCCTGCGCCCGGGCCGGGACGGGCGCCAGCAGGCCCGCCGCCACGATCAACGCCAGGACGTCGCCTGGCCGGTTGGGTTTGCGATTCCGCTGCATGTGGGTTCGCTCCGTACGGACCGGGAATTGGAGAATTGCCGCCTTCGAGCGCCGAGACGATGTCGGCGCTGCCGGCCGGTGTGGGGTGGCCCGTTGGGGTCCGTTGCCGAGCGGGGCGGGATCGCCGGCCGGTTGACCCCACAGGCTACGGCGGCACGGCGTCTACTACCACCGGTCGTTTTGCGGCGGGTGTGCCGGGGGCGTTCGGCTCGGCAACCCGACTTAGGTCATATGACCGTGCGCTGCTGCCTACACGCTTCCCGGCCTGCGTCCGAATGTGCTACAGTCGGTTGACTTCCCGGCCCGCTCCACGAGTTCTGCGGGCCACCGTTATTCAACCAGGTTCTCCCCAGGGACCACAGGACCGGATTGGCGCCGCCTGCGCCGGACACGCTCGGCTGACCGGCGGCTCGACCCCTAACTATGGCTTCCACGCGCTATACCGTCCTTATTGCCAACCGCTCCACGGGCGTCGTGCGCCGCGTGACGCTCTCGATCCGCCCCACGCTGGCGGTCGTCGCCGCCATCCTCGCGCTGCCCATCCTGATGGGCCTCGGCGCGCGCTGGAGCGCGCGGACGGAGATGGACGAGCTGCGCACGACCAACGTGGCGCTGGTGATGGAGAACGAGAGCTTCCGGGCCGCCACGGCCCAGCTCGCCTCGCAGGTCTCGTCGCTGCAGTCGGCCGTGCAGGAGCTCGGCGACCGCGCGAGGGTCGATCCCTACGTGCAGAAGGCCATGGACCGGCTCCCGGCCTTCGTGCGCAACGGCGCCACGGGCGGCGGCGCGGCCGGCGCCTCGGCCGGCGCGCTCCTCTCGACGACGCTGTCCACGCCGGAGAACACGTTCGGCGTGCTGCGCGACCTCCTGGGCCTGCTCGAGACGCGGCTCGAGACGGTGCGCTACGGCGTCGAGCGGCGCCAGGCGCTGGCGGCGGCCACCCCGTCGATGTGGCCCGTGGCCGGCTGGCTGTCCTCGCCGTTCGGCGAGCGGACGGACCCGTTCACCGGGCGCCCCGACTTCCACCCCGGCATCGACATCTCCGCCGACAAGGGCACGCCCATCCACGCGACCGCGGACGGCACCGTGAAGTCGGCCTCCTACAGCGGGGCGTACGGCAACCTCGTGGTGCTCGACCACGGCTTCGGCATCTCGACCCGCTACGGGCACATGTCGCGCTTCGCGGTGAAGGCCGGCGACCACGTCAAGCGCGGCGATGTCATCGGCTACATCGGGCAGACGGGGCGGGCCAACGGCCCCCACGTCCACTACGAGGTGTGGCTGAACGGCCGGATGCTGAACCCGCTCCGGCTGCTCACGTCGCCGCGGCCCATGCCCGGGCACTGAGCCCGGCCGGCCGCGCGGCGCCGGCCCGGTTGACGTCCCCCGCAAGCTCCCGTAAAATCGAGGGATACCCTGGTCCTAGGGGCCGGCGCCGTGCCTGTCGCGCCGCGCCGACCGGCTGGTCCCGTCGATGCTCAACACCCTCCTCGCCAAGGTCATCGGCACACAGAATGACCGCGATCTGAAGCGCCTGCGCCCGGCGGTCGAGCGCATCAACGCGCTCGAGCCCGAAATCACGCAGCTCACCGACGACGAGCTCCGCGCGAAGACCGCGGCGTTCCGCGAGCGCCTCGCCGGGGGCGAGACGCTCGACGACCTGCTGCCCGAGGCCTTCGCCGTCGTGCGCGAGGCGGGCCGCCGCACGCTGAACATGCGGCACTTCGACGTGCAGCTGATCGGCGGCATGGTGCTCCACCGCGGGAAGATCGCCGAGATGAAGACCGGCGAGGGCAAGACGCTGGTCGCGACGCTGGCCGTCTACCTCAACGCGCTCGAGGGCAAGGGCGTGCACGTCGTCACGGTGAACGACTACCTGGCGCGCCGCGACTCGGAGTGGATGGGCCGCATCTACCGCTTCCTGGGCATGACGGTGGGCGTCGTCCAGCACGAGCTGAACGACGCCGAGCGCCAGGTGGCCTACGGCTGCGACATCACCTACGGGACCAACAACGAGTTCGGCTTCGACTACCTCCGCGACAACATGAAGTTCGACCTCGCGCACTACGTGCAGCGGGGCCACCACTTCGCCGTGGTGGACGAGGTCGACAGCATCCTGATCGACGAGGCGCGGACGCCGCTCATCATCTCGGGGCCGGCCGAGGAGTCCACCGAGCTGTACTACGAGGTGGACCGCATCATCCCGCGGCTCACGCCCGGCGCGGTGACGCAGGGCGACGTGAAGGCCGAGGAGCGCGACAAGCTCGAGGAGAGCGGCGACTACATCCGCGACGAGAAGCACAAGACGGTCACGCTGACCGAGAGCGGCATGGCGAAGGCCGAGAAGCTGCTCGCGCACCGGCTGCAGCCCGGCGGCCTGTACGACCCGGTCAACATGCCGCTGCTCCACCACATCAACCAGGCGCTGCGCGCGCACACGACCTACCACCGCGACGTGGACTACATGATCAAGGACGGCCAGGTCGTGATCGTGGACGAGTTCACGGGCCGCCTGATGCCGGGGCGGCGCTGGAGCGACGGGCTCCATCAGGCCGTCGAGGCCAAGGAGAAGGTCAAGATCGAGCGCGAGAACCAGACGCTCGCCACGGTGACCTTCCAGAACTACTTCCGCAAGTACGACAAGCTCTCGGGCATGACGGGCACCGCCGACACCGAGGCCGAGGAGTTCTCCAAGATCTACAAGCTCGACGTGATGATCGTGCCGACCAACCGGCCGCTGCGGCGGCTGGAGGAGCCGGACACGGTCTACCGCACCGAGAAGGAGAAGTTCGAGGCCATCGTCCAGGACATCCTGGAGAAGCAGCAGGAGGGCCGGCCGGTGCTGGTGGGCACGGTCTCGATCGAGAAGTCCGAGCGGCTCTCGAGCATGCTCAAGCGCCGCGGCATCAAGCACGTCGTGCTGAACGCGAAGTACCACGCGCAGGAAGCCGAGATCGTGGCGCAGGCGGGGCGCAAGGACACGGTCACGATCGCCACGAACATGGCCGGCCGCGGCACCGACATCCTGCTCGGGGGCAACGCCGAGTTCATGGCGCGCCAGCGCGCGCTGGCCGACGAGATCGCCGACCGGCTGCCGAAGGGCGAGGAGAAGTTCGTCGACGACGAGGACTACGTCTACTTCTTCCACATCGACGCGTTCTACCGCGTCCCGCGGAAGGAGTACGAGCGGATCTTCGCCGGCTTCCACCAGGAGACCGACGTCGAGCACGACCAGGTCGTCGCGATCGGCGGCCTCCACATCATCGCCACCGAGCGGCACGAGGCGCGGCGCATCGACAACCAGCTGCGCGGCCGCGCGGGCCGCCAGGGCGACCCCGGCTCGTCGCGCTTCTACCTCTCGCTCGAGGACGACCTGATGCGGATCTTCGGGTCGGACCGCATCTCGGGCCTCATGCAGCGCCTGGGCATGGAGGACGGCGTCCCGATCGAGCACAAGATGGTCACGCGCGCGATCGAGCGCGCGCAGAAGCAGGTCGAGGCCCAGAACTTCTCCGTCCGCAAGCACCTCCTCGAGTACGACGACGTGATGAACAAGCAGCGCGAGGCCGTGTACTCGCGGCGCCGCGAGCTGCTCGAGGGCGCGATCGCCATGGGCGAGGGCGACGAGGCCGAGGTGCTCGACACGCGGGGCTACCTCATGGACCTCGCCGAGGGCCTGCTCGACTCGGTCGTCGACACCTACGCCGCCCACAACGCCAACCCCGAGGACTGGGACATCGGCGCCCTCACGCAGGCCGCCGCCGACCTGTTCGCGCTCGACGTGAAGGCGCTCGGCGCGCTGGGCCTCGGGGAGATGAGCTCGGCCGAGATCGGCGACGCCCTCTGGAAGCAGGCGACCGACCGCTACGAGGCGAAGGAGCAGCTCATCGACGGCTCGATCCTCCGCCGCGTCGAGCGCGACATCATGCTGCAGATCGTGGACTCCCAGTGGAAGGACCACCTCTACAGCCTCGACCACCTCAAGGAGGGCATCGGGCTGCGCGGCTACGGCCAGCGCGACCCGCTCGTCGAGTACAAGCGCGAGAGCTTCGACCTGTTCCAGGACATGTGGAACCGCATCGACGAGGAGTGCGTGCGCTACCTGTGGCGCCTCCAGCCGGTGCTCCAGGACGACGAGGGCGGCGTGCGCCGGCCCGCCCCGCGGCGTCAGGCCCCCCTCACGCTCAACGCGCCGTCGGCCGACAGCCCCTTCGCCTCGGCGCCGCGCGGCGGCGAGGGCGGGGCCCCGGCCAACACGCCCGCGCGCACCGGCGGCGACGACGTGGTGAAGACCGTGCGGCGCGACATGCCCAAGGTGGGCCGCAACGACCCCTGCCCCTGCGGGAGCGGGAAGAAATACAAGAAGTGCCACGGCGCCTGAGCCCCGATCGAGGAGCGGCATGGACACGAAGAGCGAACCCCAGGCGATCAACACCGTCGAAACGGGCCTCGCGCTGGCCCTCACCTACGACGACGTGCTGCTGGTGCCCCAGCACTCCCAGGTGCTGCCCAGCCGGGTGAACATCGCCACGCGCCTGACGCGCACGATCGCCCTCAACGTGCCGCTCGCCAGCTCGGCGATGGACACGGTCACCGAGTCGCGCCTCGCCATCGCCATCGCCCAGCACGGCGGTCTCGGCGTCATCCACAAGAACCTCTCCGTCGACGAGCAGGCCTCCGAGGTCGACCGCGTGAAGCGGTCCGAGAGCGGCATGATCGTGAACCCGATCACGCTCTCGCCGCAGAACCGCATCTTCGAGGCGCTCGACCTGATGCGGAAGTACCGGATCTCGGGCGTCCCCATCACCGAGAACGGCCACAAGGAGGGCCGGCTGGTCGGCATCCTGACCAACCGCGACCTCCGGTTCGAGACCGACGTGGACCGGCCGATCGCGTCGATCATGACGCGCGAGAACCTCATCACCGTGCCCGTCGGCACGACGCTCGACGAGGCGCGCGCCATCCTCCACCGCCACAAGGTCGAGAAGCTGCTGGTCGTCGACCAGCAGTTCATGCTGAAGGGCCTGATCACCGTCAAGGACATCCAGAAGATGATCAAGTACCCGGCCGCCTGCAAGGACGGCCTGGGGCGCCTGCGCGTGGGCGCGGCGGTGGGCACGGCCAAGGACACCATGGCGCGGGCCGACGCGCTCGTCGCCGCCAACGTCGACGTCCTCGTCATCGACACCGCGCACGGCCACTCGCAGGGCGTGCTCGACGTGGTGGCCCAGATCCGGCAGAAGTTCCCCGACGTCGCGCTCGTCGCCGGCAACGTGGCCACGGCCGAGGCGACCGAGGCGCTCATCGGCCGCGGCGTGGACGCCGTCAAGGTCGGCATCGGCGCCGGCTCGATCTGCACGACGCGCGTGGTGGCCGGCATCGGCGTCCCGATGATCACCGCCATCGCGCAGTGCGCCCGGGCCGCCCGCCCCCACGGCATCCCGATCATCGCCGACGGCGGCATCCGCTACTCCGGCGACATCACCAAGGCCCTGGCCGTCGGCGCGAGCTCGGTCATGATCGGCAGCCTCTTCGCCGGCACCGACGAGAGCCCGGGCGAGATGATCCTGTTCCAGGGACGCAGCTTCAAGGAGTACCGCGGCATGGGGTCGATCGGCGCCATGCGCCGCGGCAGCAGCGACCGCTACTTCCAGGACGAGTTCGACCTGGACAGCGCCGGGGACGGCCACGAGAAGCTGGTGCCGGAGGGCATCGAGGGCCGCGTGCCGCACAAGGGCAGCGTGGCCGCCATGATCCACCAGCTCGTCGGCGGCCTGCGCGCCGGCATGGGCTACTGCGGCGCGGCCACGATCGCCGACCTCCAGCGCGACGCCCACCTGATCCGCATCACCGCCGCCGGCGCCCGCGAGAGCCACGTCCACGACGTCGTGATCACGAAGGAAGCGCCGAACTACCGGATGGAATGAGCTCTGATGCCTTTCAATCGGCAATCGGCAATCGGCAATCGGCAATCGTTACCGCCCGCGTCTCCCCTTCCCCTTCAATCCTGACCGTCACGGCGCCCTCGACCGGGCGCGGGAGGCGGTCGGCCCACTCGATCGCCACGACGCCGGCGCCGGACTCGAGCTCGTCGAGGCCGAGGTCGTCCACCTCGGCGCGATCGAGGCGGTAGAGATCGACGTGGTACAGCGGCAGCCGGCCAGGTACTCCTGGACCAGCGTGAAGGTGGGGCTCGAGACCTCGTCGGGGTCCGCGCCGAGGCCCTCGGCAAGGCCGCGCACGAAGGCCGTCTTGCCCGCGCCCAGCTCGCCGTAGAGCAGCACGACCGCCCCGGGCGCGAGCGTCGCGCCGAGCGCGCGCGCCACGGCCGCCGTCTCGGCTTCCGAGCGGGTGACGTGGGTGGGCATGGGGAGTTCGGCGGTACTGGGTACTCGGGGGTTGGGCCTCCGGAAGGCTAGTCGCTCCCCTGCGGCTTGACCTTCCGGCGGGCGGTCAGCTCCAGCACGGCGTCGCCCAGCCGGTCGACGAGGTCGGTCGCCGTCATCGCCACCTCGCCCTCGTCCGCCTCGGCGAGATCGCCCGCGAGGCCGTGCAGGTACACGGCGACCTTGCACGCCGCCTCGGCGTCGAGCAGCTGCGCGAACCACGCGCCGAGCATGCCGGCGAGGACGTCGCCCGTGCCGCCGGTCGCCATGCCGGGGTTCCCCGTGAGGTTCACGAACGTCCGCCCCTCGGCGGTGGCAATCACGGTCCGGTGCCCCTTGAGGACCACGTGGACGCGGTGCGTCTCGGCGAAGGTCCTGGCGATCTCCACGCGGTCGGCCTGCACCTCGTCCACGCCGATCCCGAGCAGCCGCGCCATCTCGCCGGGGTGCGGCGTGATGACGAGGTCCACGCCGTCGCGCCCCATCAGGCGGTCGGGGTCGCCGGCGAACGCGTTGAGCCCGTCCGCGTCGAGCACGACCGGCACCCCGGCGCGCTCCACGAGGCCCTGCACGAACGCCGCGGTGCCGGGCCCGCGGCCGAGGCCCGGGCCGACCACGAGCACGTCGGCGTCGATCTCCATCACGCGCTCGAGCGCGGCGAAGTCGACGCCGCCGCCCGCGGTCTCGTCGAGCGGCTCGGTCATGTACTCGGGCGCCATCCCCGCGATCGTGGCGACGGCGCCGCGCGCGGTCGCCACCGTGACCAGACCCGCGCCCGACCGCAGCGCGCCCACGGCGGCGAGGTGGGCCGCGCCGGTCTTCCCCACCGACCCGGCCACGACGAGCACGCGGCCGAAGTCGCCCTTGTGGGCGTCCGACGCGCGGCCCTGCACGAGCTCGCGCACGCGCTCGCGCGTCAGGAGCGACAGCGACGGGCCCTCGACCTCGTCGATGACCGCGTTGGGAATGCCGATGTCCGCGATCACCAGGTCGCCCGCGTGCTGCTCGGCGGGCGGCAGCACCAGCGGGATCTTCGGCGCCGCCATCGTCACGGTGAGGGTGGCGTCGATCGCCTGGCCGATCACCTGGTGCGTGTCGGCCGACAGGCCCGACGGCAGGTCGATGGCGACGACGGGGATGGCGGCGGCGTTCACGTCGGCGACCACGGTCTCGAAGAGGCCGCTCAGGGCCGTCTTCAGCCCGGTGCCGAAGAGCGCGTCCACGATGAGGTCGGCGCGGGTGATCTCGGAGTAGTGCAGCTCCCAGGTCTGCGCGTCGGTCACCTCGACCACGGTGATGCCGAGCCGCCCGAGGATCTCGAGGTTCACGCGCGCGTCGCCGCGCACGTCGGCCACCTGGCCCAGCAGGAACACGGCGCACCGCACGTCCCGCTGCGCGAGCGTGCGCGCCACGACGAAGCCGTCGCCGCCGTTGTTGCCGCGGCCGCAGAGGATGACCACCTGCCGCGAGGCGAGGTCCTCGAACGCGGCCTCCATGGCCGCCACCACCTGACGGCCGGCGTTCTCCATGAGCACGAGCGAGGGCACGCCGATGTCCTCGATCGTGCGCCGATCCGCGTCGCGCATCTGGGCCGCGTTGAGCACTCGCATGGTCGACGCGAGTCTAGCATATCGGCGCGCCGGTCCGCGTGGCCCGGCGCGCCGCCATTTGTGTAGACTAGCCTCGTGCCCTTTCACGCGCGGCGCCTGCCGGGGATCGTCAGCCGCTCGGCGCTCGAGATCGTGGTGGTGTCGAACCCGGCCACGCCGGACCGCACCGCCGCCATCAAGGGCACCGGTCCGTCGCCGCTGCCCTGGCTCGCCGATTCGGCCGCGCTCGCCGCGCGCCTCGGCGCCGCCACGCTCGCCTACCCGTGCAACACGGCGCACTACTTCCTGCACCGCGCCGGACCCGGCGAGCGGGGCGCCGACCTGCCGCTCGTGGACATGATTCACGAGACCGTGGCGGCCGTGGCGCGCGCCGGGCACCGCCGCGTCGGGCTGCTCGGCACCACGGGCACCGTCGACTCCCGGCTCTACCAGGACGCGTTCGAGGCCGGCGGCGTCGAGGTGCTCGTGCCCGCGCCGGCCGCGGGTCCCCCGGCCGAGCCCGAGGCCGCCCGCCGCGCGGCGGAGGCCCTGTACGCGCGGCACGGCGCCCGGCCCGGTCGCCCGCTGGAGCCGGCGGCCTTCGCCGCGCTGGCCGCCGACCTGGTCGAGCGGCTCGGCGAGCAGGACGGCCTCGTCATGGAGGCCATCGTCGGGGCGCTGGGGGTCAAGGCGGGCCACACGGCCGGCGTGCCGGCCCAGCTCGCCGCCGAGGCGGGACGCCGGGTCGCCGCGCGCGGCGCCCGGGCGCTGGTGCTGGGCTGCACCGAGCTGCCGCTGCTGCTGACCGGGCCGTCGGCGGACCTGGACGGCCGCGCCGTGCCGCTGGTCGATCCCACCGCGGTCGTGGCCGCGCGGCTGCTCGCCGGCCCGGCGCCGCTCGGCGTGGCGGGCGGTCTCGGGCCCGAGGCGACCATCGACCTGCTCGGCAAGCTGGGCGCGCCGCGCGATCTCCTGGACTTGCTGTACGATGTGCTGCGCGCGACGGTCACCGAGCTCGGGGCGCGGCGCGATCAGGACCACATGAAGCAGCTCGTCGTGGCCGCGCCGGACCCCGTGGACGCGGCCCTCCGGCTCGCCCGCGCCGGCGCGGACTTCCTGGTGCTGACGAGCTCGGCGGCGGACGCCGCGGCGGCGGTGGCGGCGGCCACGGGCCTCACCGTGCTCGTCGACGGCGGGGACCGCCGCGTTGGGGCCGAGGTCGTGCGCCAGGCCGTCGCCGCCGCCCCCTGAGCCGCGAACGCAGACCCTCATTCACGGAGCTCCGGATGCCACACATTGTCAACGTCAACGGCCGCCTGTGCGGCGAGCGGGACGCGGTGATCTCGGTCTTCGACCACGGGTTCCTGTACGGCGAGGGCGTGTACGAGGTGCTGCGGACCTACCGGGGCGAGCCGTTCCTGCTCGATCGCCACCTCGCGCGGCTCCGGCGGTCGGCCGAGGCGATCGCGCTCGAACCGCCCCTGACCGACGAGGGCTTCGGCGCGCGGATCCGCGAGACGATTGCCGCGCTGCCGGTCGAGCGGCCGGGCGACACCGAGTACTACGTGCGGGTGATCCTGACGCGCGGCGCCGGTGAGTTCGGCTACGACCCGGCGTCCTGCCCCGCCCCGACGCTGCTGGTGATCGTCAAGGCGCTCACGGGCCCGCCCGCCTGGTACTTCGAGCGCGGCGTCCGCCTGGCGCTCGTCTCGATCGTGCGCAACCACCCGGGCACCGTGAACCCGGCCATCAAGTCGAACAACCTGCTGAACAACGCGCTGGCGATGCAGGAGGCGATCCGCAAAGGGGCCGCCGAGGCGCTGATGAAGAACTACCGCGGCGAGATCGCGGAGTGCTCGCAGTCGAACGTCTTCATGGTGAAGGACGGGCGGGTGGCGACGCCGCCGCTCGGCGCCGGGCTGCTGGCCGGCATCACGCGGGCGTTCCTGTTCGACGTCGCGCCGGCGGCGGGCCTGCCCCTCGAGGAGCGCACCATCCAGGAGGCCGAGATCTACGCGGCCGACGAGGTCTTCATCACCGGCACGACGTTCGAGGTCACGCCGGTGGTCGCCATCGACGACCACCCGATCGGGACCGGCGCGCCCGGCCCGGCCGCCGGGCGTCTGCTCGCCGCCTACCGGAAGATGGCGCTCGAGGCCGTCGGCGCGCGGTAGGCGCTACACGCTCTCGTACGCCTCCATCGGCGGACAGCTGCACATCAGGTTGCGGTCGCCGTACGGGTTGTCGATGCGGCCGACGGCGGGCCAGAACTTGTTCGCGCGCACGAACGGCAGCGGGTACGCCGCCTGCTCGCGCCCGTAGGGGTGGGTCCACGCCTCCGCGGTCACGGCCTCGACCGTGTGCGGCGCGTTCTTCAGCACGTTGTCCTTCGGGTCGGCCTTGCCGTCGATGACGGCCTGGATCTCGCCGCGGATCGCGATGAGCGCGTCGCAGAAGCGGTCCAGCTCCCCCTTCGGCTCGCTCTCGGTCGGCTCGATCATCAGGGTGCCGGGCACCGGGAACGACACCGTCGGCGCGTGGAAGCCGTAGTCCATGAGCCGCTTCGCCACGTCCTGCTCGTCCACGCCGCACTGCGCCTTGAAGGGCCGCACGTCGAAGATCAGCTCGTGCGCCACCCGCCCGTGGGGCCCCGCGTAGAGCACCGGGTAGTGCTTCTCGAGCCGCGCCTTCACGTAGTTCGCGTTGAGGATGGCGTACTTCGTCGCGTCGGTCAGGCCCGCGGCGCCCAGCATCGAGATGTAGGCGTAGGAGATGAGCATGATGCTCGGGCTCCCCCACGGCGCGGCCGCGACGGGCGTGATGGCCTTCTCGCCGCCGGTCCGTACCACCGGATGGCCCGGCAGGAAGGGCGCCAGGTGCGCGGCCACGCCGATCGGGCCCATGCCGGGCCCGCCGCCGCCGTGCGGGATGGCGAACGTCTTGTGCAGGTTGAGGTGGCACACGTCGGCGCCGATGCGCGCCGGGCTGGTCAGCCCCACCTGCGCGTTCATGTTCGCGCCGTCCATGTAGACCTGCCCGCCGTGCTCGTGGACGATGCGCGCAGATCTCCCGGATGGCCTCCTCGAACACGCCGTGCGTCGAGGGGTAGGTGACCATCAGGGCCGACAGGCGCGCCGCGTGCTCCGCCGCCTTCTGGCGCAGGTCGGCCACGTCGATGTTCCCCTGCGCGTCGCACGCCACGACGACCACCCGCTGGCCGGCCATGGCGGCGCTCGCCGGGTTCGTGCCGTGGGCCGACGAGGGGATCAGCACGACGTCGCGGCCGGCCTGGCCGCGGTCGCGGTGGTACGCGCGGATGACCATCAGGCCGGTCAGCTCGCCCTGCGCGCCCGAGTTGGGCTGCAGGGACATCGCCGCGAAGCCCGTGATCTCGCACAGCGCCCGCTCGAGGCTCGCGGAAGACCTCCGCGTAGCCGAGCGCCTGCTCGGCCGGCACGAACGGGTGGAGCCCGCCGAACTCCGGCCACGAGACGGGAATCATCTCGGCCGCCGCGTTCAGCTTCATCGTGCACGATCCGAGCGGGATCATCGACGTGTCCAGGCCGATGTCCTTCCGCTCGAGCGACTTCACGTAGCGCATCATCTCCAGCTCGGAGTGGTGCGTGTTGAACACCGGGTGCGTCAGGAACGGCGTCTTGCGCGCGAGCGCCGGCGGGATGGCCGGCTTCGCGGCGGCGGCGGCCGCGCGGACCGGCGCCCTTGCCCAACCCCTCGGCGAACGCGTCGGCGACGTCCTGGACGTCCGCCTCCGTGACCGTCTCGTCGAACGTGACGCCGATGTGCGTGCCGCCGGCGTAGCGGAAGTTGATCCGCCGCGCCAGCGCGGCCTTCCGGATGCGCTCGGTCTCGGTGGCCGACGCCGTCTCGATCCGGAGCGTGTCGAAGTACCCCTTGTTGGTCTGGCGAACGCCGAGCGCCGCCAGCGCGGCGTCGAGCGCGCCGGTCATGGCGTGGACCCGCCGCGCGATCGCCTTCAGCCCCTCCGGCCCGTGGTACACGCGCGTACATGGCGGCCATGTTGGCCAGCAGCGCCTGCGCCGTGCAGATGTTCGACGTCGCCTTCTCGCGGCGGATGTGCTGCTCGCGCGTCTGCAGCGCCATGCGGTAGGCCTGGTGCCCGTGCGCGTCCACCGACACGCCGATGACCCGGCCCGGCATCTGGCGCACGTAGGCCTCGCGCGTGGCGAAGAACGCCGCGTGCGGGCCGCCGTAGCCGAGCGGCACGCCGAAGCGCTGCGAGTTGCCGAACACGATGTCGGCGCCCTGCTCGCCGGGCGGCGTGACGAGCGTCAGCGCGAGCAGGTCCGTGGCGACCGCCACGAGCAGGCCCGCCTCGTGGGCGCGCGTCACGAACGCGCCGAGGTCCTCGAGCTCGCCGTGCCCGTTCGGGTACTGCACCAGCGCGCCGAAGGCGCCCTCGAGCGGCATCGTGGCGAGGTCGCCGACGCGCAGCTCGATGCCGAACGGCTCGGCGCGCGTCTTCAGCAGCTCGATGGTCTGCGGGAAGGCCCGCTCCGACACCAGGAACGCCTCGGCGCCCGACGCCGCCCGCTTCGCCTGCAGGCGGTGGATCATCGTCATCGCCTCGGCCGCGGCGGTGGCCTCGTCCAGCAGCGACGCGTTGGCCACGTCCATCGCCGTCAGGTCCTTCACCATCGTCTGGAAGTTGAGGAGCGACTCCAGGCGGCCCTGCGCGATCTCGGCCTGGTAGGGCGTGTAGGGCGTGTACCAGCCCGGGTTCTCGAACACGTTGCGCAGGATCACCGCGGGCGTGATGGTGCCCGCGTAGCCCATGCCGATGTAGCTGCGGCACACCTGGTTCTTCGCGGCCACCCCGCGCAGGCGGGCGAGGAACGCGTGCTCGGCCTCGGCCTCGGGGAGCGCCAGGGGCCGGTCGAGGCGGATCGACGCCGGCACGGCCTGGTCGATCAGGGCGTCGAGCGACGGCGCGCCGACGGCCTTCAGCATGGCGTCGAGGTCGGCGGGCCTCGGGCCGATGTGTCGCGAGACGAACGTATCCGATGATGGCTGGCTCATGGAAAGACCCGTGGCGTCTTCTTCTCGTGGAGGCGGGGACCGGCGGCGCGGGCGGGCCTACTGGGCCACGCCCGCGTACTGCTCGTGGTTCAGGAGCTCGCCCTCCTCGGCCGGGTTGGCGAGCTTGACGGCCACCATCCACGAGCCGTGCGGGTCCTTGTTCACCGTCTCGGGCTTCTCGGTCAGGGCCGTGTTCACCTGGGTGACCGTGCCGCTCATCGGCGCGAACAGCTCCGAGACGGCCTTGACCGACTCGATCGTCCCGAAGACCTCGCCCTGCTTCACCTCGCGGCCGACCTCCGGGAGCTCGAGAAACACGACGTCACCGAGCTGCTTCTGGGCGTAGTCGGTGATGCCGACCTTGCCCTCGCCGCCGGCGATCATCACCCACTCGTGGTCCTTCGTGTACTTTCGATCCGCTGGATACATGGGAGTCAGCTCCTCGGTCGCTTGTAGAACGGCATCGGGACGACGCGGGCCTTGACGCGGCGGCCGCGCACGTCGATGGTGAGTTCGGTTCCCGGCTCGGCGCGGTCGACGGGCACGTAGGCCATGCCGATCGACTTCTTCAGGAAGGGCGTCTGCGTGCCGCTCGTCACCGTCCCGATCGTCCGGTCGCCGTCGAGGACGGCGTAGCCGTGCCGGGCGATGGCGCGGTCGACCATCTCGAAGCCGACGATCTTGCGGGTGACGCCGTCCGCCTTCTGCGCGCGCAGCACGGCGGCGCCCAGGAAGTCGTCCTTCTTCCAGCCCGACGATCCAGTTCAGGTCGGCCTCGAGCACGGTCGTGGTGTCGTCGATGTCGTTGCCGTAGAGGCGCATGGCCGCCTCGAGGCGCAGCGTGTCGCGCGCGCCCAGGCCGGCGGGCACGACGCCGGCGCCCTTGCCGGCCTCGAGGATGGCGTCCCAGACGCGCTCGGCCTCGGCCGGCGGGGTGAAGACCTCGAAGCCGTCCTCGCCCGTGTAGCCGGTGCGCGACACGGTCGTCTTCACGCCCGCGACCTCGCCGGTGCCGAACCAGTAGTACTTCATGGCGGCCAGGTCGATGCCCGTGAGCGGCTGGAGCACCTCGCGCGCGACGGGCCCCTGCAGCGCGACGAGCGCGTAGCGGCTGCTGTTGTTGGCGGCCACCACGTCGCCGGCGGGCTTGACCTGCTCGCGGATCCAGGCGAAGTCCTTGTCGACGTTCGCCGCGTTGACGACGAGCATGAAGTGGTCGTCGGCGAGCTTGTAGACGAGCATGTCGTCCACGAAGGTGCCCTCGGGCGTCATCAGGCCGGCGTAGTGGGCCTGGCCCACCGAGAGCTTCGCGGCGTCGTTGGAGCTGATGCGCTGGATGGCGGCCAGCGCGTCGGCCCCGGCGACCTCGATCTCGCCCATGTGGCTCACGTCGAACAGGCCGGCGCGCGTGCGGACGGCGTTGTGCTCGTCGGACACGCCGGTGTACTCCACCGGCATGTCGAAGCCGGCGAAGGGGACCATGCGCGCGCCGAGCGCGCGGTGCCTGGCGTTGAGGGGCGTCTTCTTGAGGGGTCCTGACGTGTCAGTCATGGGGGTCTGGAATGAGGAACCGTGATGAAGCCCAGAAGAGCCCCATGATGGGGCCCCAAACCAACTAAAAGGACTATGCGGGCGCGAGGGGGGTCAAGGCGCGCGGTGGCGGCAGGGGCCCGGCGCCTACTCGACCAGCCGGGACGTGTCGGAGCGGCGCATCCAGGCCACCGTAGCCCACCAGGCGCCGCCGTAGCAGGCCGCGAGGGCGAGGGCGACCGCGACCTTCATCTGGAGCGCCGACCACGACGCCTCGATTGGCCGCGCGACGGCCGGCGCCAAACGGTCGAGCAGCATCAAGGCGCCCACGAGCACGAACACCAAAGCGAACGGCAGGAGCTGACCCAGCTTCTGGCGGAACCGCCAGCGGCACGCGAGCGAGACCGCGCCGAACGCCAGGAGCACGAAGAGCAGCACGATCCACGTGCCAAGCCGAGCCGGAGCGAAGTCGTCCCGGGCGAACACACTGGTCGAGAGGGCCCAGAGAGACGTGATCCAGATGCCCTGGGCGACGAGCTTCGACGTCACCAGCTCGAAGTCCGTGACCGGGAGGCTGCGCAACCAGGCCGAAGTCCCCTTCAGCTTCTCCCGCGAGACGAGCCAGTCGCCCCAGTAGCCCGCGAACAGGAAGTTCATGTTGAAGAGGAACGCCACCAGGACCTCCCGGGACCGGTCCGGCCCGAGGAAGACAAGAGCCGCCGCCAAAGCGACGACGGCGATCTGGCTCCAGACGACGCTCACGGCGTGGAGCCGCAGGTCCTTGACGGCGAGCGCGCGGATGCGGGCGTTCAGCATGCGTGCGCCGTCCTCTCGTACAGGGCGGCCAACGTCAGGCCGACCGAGTCCTGGGCCCAGCCCGGATCGCGCGCGAGCGCCGCGGCCGATTCCGAACCCTGCGGCACGGCACACCAGACCTGCCCGTCCTTGCGCCACTTCAGGCGCACGTCCGGCAACGGCGCCGCCGCCACTGTTTCCGGCGTCTTGAAGACGGCCAGCGTGGCCAGCTCCGACATCGCGCCCCGGAACACGAACGCGCCGTTGCGCAGGATCTGCAGCTCGTCGGCGACCTGGTCGAGGTCCTCGAGGATATGCGACGAGAAGATCAACGTGACGTCTGGTGATTCCCGCTGCAAGGCGCGCAGGATCTCGTGTAGCTCGGCGCGCGCCGTCGGATCGAGGCCGGACGTGGGCTCGTCGAGCACGAGCAGCTCCGCGCGGTGCGCGAACGCCGTGACGATGCCCAGCTTGACGGCGTTGCCCTTCGACAGGTGCCCCACGCGCTTGCCGGCGGGCAGATCCAGGCGCGCGAGCAGGCTCCGGGCGAACCCATCGTCCCACGTCCGGTAGAGGCGCGAGGCCAGGCGCAGCGTCGCGTCCACCGTCAGCTCGCCGTAGAAAGCCGGCGTCTCGCGCACGTAGCTGATGCGGTCCTTCCAGGTGGTGTCGTTCCAGCCCACGGCCGAGCCGCGGTACCGCACTTCCCCTGCCGCGGGCCGGGCCTGCTGGCAGATCAGGTTGAGGAGCGTCGTCTTGCCGGCGCCGTTGGGGCCGACCAGGCCGTACGACCGCCCGCGCGGCCAGGCGCAGGACAGCGGTCCGAGCTGGAAGCCGGGGTAGGTCTTGGACAGCCGTACGATCTCGAGGCCGGACGCATCGCCCACAGGGGCCGCTTCACGCGCCATCCGTCGCACCCTCAGCCCTCGGGCGGCGCGGACGGCTCACCGGCCTTCGCGCCGCGGCGCTGGACGCTGCGCTCCGCGGCGGACCAGAGGCCCACGACCGCCGCCACGCACACGACCAGCGTGATCCAGAAGGCCACCGGCGTGCGCGCCGCCGGCGGCAGCAGGGCCAGGATGGCCGGCAGCACCAGACCCGTGAGCAGGATGCCCACGGCGACCTTGACGAAGAAGTGGTTCAGGCGGCGGAGGCGTCCCATGGGAACCTCGCTCGTGAGACCGGCGCGCCCGCCCGGACGCGCCGGCGGTTGCCGAGGCCGGCCGGGCGAGGGGCGGCGCGCGCCGCCCGCCGCCCGCCGACCAGCCCGAGGGTCACTGCGCGAAGAAGCCGCCGTTGCAGGCCACCAGCCAGCTGAACGCCAGCTCCGCCCGAAGAGTGTAGATCGCGTCGCAGTTGGCCCGGTCGACAAGATCGTACCAGCGCTGCCTGCCCGTGCATTCCCGATACTCGTCGTAGATCGGAATGGCGTCGCGCGCGTACTGATCCCAGCACTCCTGCGTCGTGCGCTGCCAGACGACCTGACGCACGCGCGCCCCGCGCCGCGCCGCGAACCGGGCCTTCAGCGCGTCGGTGGCCCGGCGGTCGCCGTCGAGCACGCCGATGAGGGCGCCGCTCGTCACGATGCCGTCGAAGAACGGCTCCGCCCGCCGGGCGCCCACGGCCGCCGACAGCGCCCGGAACGTGCGCGCCGCCGTCGAGTCGGCCAGGAGCTTCCGCATGCGCGCGAAGTCCCGGGCCTTCGCCGGCAGCGTCAGCGTGGCCGTCTGCCGGCCCCGCTCCACGGTCACCGAGTCTGGCCGCGCGACGATGCGCAGGCGGTCGCCGTCGGGAGTGGCCAGATCGAGCGTGGTCTGGTCGGGCTCGATCGTCTTGCTCACCTGCAGGCGCGGCGACCGCGCGCTCAGCACCGTCCGGCCGCGCGCGTCCGGCGCCACGCCGAAGGTCACCTGCAGGCTGTCGTCGTAGAGAACCTGGGGCGCGGGCGCCGGGCGCTTCGCCGGCGCCGCCGGATCGCTCGCGCGCGCCACCAGCGGCCTCGTCCCGAGCACGACCAGCCCCACCGCGACCGCCGTCACCCACCCCGTGTGCTTCAGTGTTCTCGCCATCGCTCCTCCCCTTCCTTCGATGGAACCGCATGACGGTTCCGACAAGAGGGGGCGCGCGACCTCGTCATCCTCGCGGATCACCCTGCCTCGCCCGCTCGTGCCCGCGCCGGCGGCGCCCGGCGTGTGGCGGCGTGCGGCCGCCTCCCGGCCGGCTTCAGGCCGGCCGTTCCTGACCCGACTCCAGCCCGGGCGGCACCTCGGCGGGCAGCCCGGAGGCCAGTCCGCGGCGCAGGTACGCCCGGAGCGTGTGATGGCTGATGCCCAGCGTGTCGCAGGTCCGGCGGCGGTTGCCGCCGTGCCGCGCCAGCACCAGCCGTACGTACCGGATCGCCCAGGCCCGCAGCGTGTCGTCCCGCGCGGCCGACGGCTCGAGCGACTCGCCGAAGTCGCCGGACACCCGCTGCGGCAGGTCGTCGAGGTCGATCGTCTCGTCGTCTGTCAGCGCGACCGCCCGCTCGACGACCCGCTCGAGCTCACGGACGTTGCCCGGCCAGTGATAGGCGAGCAGGGCGTCGAGCGCGGGCCGCGACACCGCCAGGGGCCGGATGTGGCGATGACGGTCGACGAAGGCGCTCACGAGCTCGGGAATGTCGTCGCGCCGCTGCCGCAGGGGCGGGACGACGATCTCGACGCCGTTCAGCCGGTAGAAGAGATCGAGGCGGAACCGGCCCCGCTCCACCATCTCTTGCAGGCGCCGGTTGGTCGCGACGACGACCCGCGTGTCGACGCGGCGCGGCAGGTGGCTCCCGACCGGATCCACCGCCATCTCCTGGATGGCGCGCAGCAGCTTCGCCTGCGCCGCCAGCGACAAATCCGAGACCTCGTCCAGGAAGAGCGTGCCCTGGTCGGCGTGCTCGAACTTGCCGCGGCGCCCGCGCACGCCGGTCGCGGTCCGATCCTCGATGCCGAACAGCTCCGCCTCGAGCAGCGACTCGACGAGCGCCGCGCAGTTGATGGCCACGAACGGGCCCCGCCGGCGCCGGCTCTGGTCGTGCAGGAGCCGGGCGACGAGCTCCTTGCCCGTCCCGCTCTCGCCTTCGATGAGCACCGTGAAGTCGGTCGGCGCCACACGCCGGACGCGCTCGCGTATCTGCACGATCGCCGCGCTCGACCCGATGAGCCGTGTGGCGCCGGCCGGACGGAGCGCGAGTTCCCGACCTTCGCTGAAGGACTGCTCCGCCGCGAGCACGAGCGCGGCCACGCACGCGGCGGCATGGAGGATTTGCCGGTCCCATTCGTCGTACGCCGCCCGCGCGCCCGGACCGACCTCGATGTAGGACCGCCCGGCCCCCATGCCGGGCACGTCGATGACGAGACCCTCGGCGCCGTCGCTGCCGGGCCCGTCGCGGCGGAGCCACACGCGCTCGGTGCGCAGCAGCGCCCGGAGCGCCCGCTCGAACCGCTCCCGGAGGTCGCTGGCTGCCGCGGACAGGATCAGACCGTCGGCGATCTCCGAGAGGAACTCGGGCAGCGCGCTGCGGCGGTCCGCACGGCGAATCCAGGGACGCGGGATCAGACCCCCGCCACGCTCAGGGCTCAGGCTCGACATGCTCCCCTCCTGCACTTGCGTCGAACGAGGCCCAACCAAAGACAGTGCCAAGGCGCAACTCCCCGGAAAGAGGACGAATTCCAGATCCCGTCAGCGGCTCGAGCCAATCTCCGAGTATCGACTACCCGAAGTCAGGCCAACGATGGCGGCCCGGCGCGGGAATCAGCTACCCGTAGCGAGTCGTGGCTTCCGCGCAGCTCAACGGCACGTCGAACCGGACGGCGCCCCGATACCGAATGCCGCGCTCGCGGTCGAGCGACGTCACTTCGCACCGCACCACCAGGCCGGCCACCGCCACCGACCGCTCGCTCGTGTGCAGTTGCAACACGACCCTCGAGCCCGGCATGAGCCTCGTCGTCCCTTCGACGAGCACCCCGTCGTCTCCGAGATCGAGGAGCGCGACGTCACGGCCGGGGCGCACGCGCGCGCTCACCCAGGGCGAGTCGCAGGCCGGACGCCGGACCGATCGCCGGCGCTCCGTCACGGCTCCACCCACTTGCGAAGGCGGGCGTCGTAGCGCAGCAGACGCGTCCGGCCGGTGGCGCCGAGCACGCGCACGGCAAACTGCACCGCGCCCCGGCCGCGCACGTAGAGCGTGCCCGACGTGGCCGTGCCGATCGGCGTGAAGGTCAGGATGCGGCTGCGTCCGATCCGCACCGGGTCGCGTCCGGCGCCGCCCCGCGTCTGCCCCACGTCCGGCACGTCGTCTGGAAGCGCGAACGCGACGCCGGGAAACAGGTCTCCGAGCCGCTCGTCCGGCGTGAGCCGCCGATCGACGCCGCGCCGGATGTCGGCGGCGCTCACCCCGTCGGCGTCGCCGTCGGCGTAGGTCGCGTACTGCACCCCGCGGTCGCCGGTGGTGAAGAAGAGGCCGACCCGCACCGAGCGCTCGACGGCCTGCATGCGCGTGAGCGCCAGCCGGCTCGACAGGTATCGGGCCGCCGCGTAGGCGTGCAGCGAGTCCTGCGCCGCCCGCAGGACCGGCAGGCCGATTCCAATGAGCGTGACCAGCACGGCCACGGTGAAGAGCTGCTCGATCAGCGTGAAGCCGGGACCCCCGGCGCACCTCGAGGGGGCCGGGGGTCGCCTCGGTCTACGCCGCGAGCGCACCCGACCCCACCGACTTCGCACGAGGCGGCGTGACGGTGACGAGCGATCGCAGCTTCAGGAAGCTCTTCTCGCCGATGCCGCGCACGTTCATCAGCTCCTCGATCTTCTTGAAGCCGCCGTTCTTCTGGCGGTACTCGATGATGCGCTTCGCGGTGGCGGGACCGATGCCGGGAAGCGTTTCGAGCTGAGACGCGGTAGCCGTGTTCAGGTTGACGGGTGCGGTGGCCGGGGCCGCCGCTCTGGCGGCCTGGGCCGTCTTGGTCTGCGGAACCGGCGCCGCCGTCGCGACGACCGCCAGACCCAACAACAGCATGCCGGCGGCAAGGGGAACGAGACGCATGATCAACCTCCTTGTGGTTGGAAAGACGTCGCGGCCCCGGCGCGCTCGAAGGTCGACAGCAGAGGTCGGGCGCTGTGTCCAGCCGAGTCGCGTCCGGGGCCACGCATGGAGCCATCGCAAGGCGGGGTCCAGAAACGGCGAACGAGGGCTGTTCGTCGAAGTGGCGGCACGCATGGGAGTTGCGCGCCCGAACCGTCAGCGCCCCGCCGCATGACGGGAGCCGATGGGTTTAGAAATGACTACGGTGGTTGTCGGCCACGCCGTGCGAGTCCGAAATCTGGCCGCCAACGTGCGCCCACCGACGGCAACGTCGGTTGCGTCACACAACCGTGAGTTTCGCGGGCAAGGCGGAACGCTTCAGAACGAGGACGGGGAGCGCCGACCGTCACGCACAACCAGGTCCCGTCGCGCTGCTCCAACCGGCGCAAGGGCGATGAAGGAACGCAGGCGACAGTCCTCCGGACGTTGCGCCTCAGTGCGGCATGGTGTCCCCGGGTCACCCGGTCAGATTGGGATCGCGAACTTCTCGCAGTACCAGTCGGCCGACCGTTGGCGCCGCCCATCCAACCATGCGCGGCGCGCGCCGACGTCGCTCCCCTCGAGCAGGGCCCTCGCTTCGGCGTAGCTCCAATGTCCGGACCAATGCCGCTCGATCGTCTCGAGACGTGGTCCCGAGAAGTGCAGGTGCGCCATCCGCATGGTGTTGTAGACGACGTCCGTCCACGATACCGGACAGGTCGTGGCGGATCGGAAGTAGTGGGCGACGCTCGCGCGAGGCACGAGCAGCACGGGTCCGCCCAACAGCCACGACCGCACGCACATCTCCGTGTCCTCGACGCCGTAGCGGCGCATCCGGTCGTACCCGCCGATCTGGTCGAACCACGATCGATAGAACATCTGCACGCACCCGCAGCCGACGGGGATCGGGTGCGGGTCGACGAACAGCGGTTCGAGCACCCAGGACGGCGTCAGGCTCGGGCCTTCGATCGTCATGCCGTACCCGCGCGCGGTCGGATCGCCCGCGGCGGTCACTTCCGGCACGACGATCCCGCGGCCGAGTCTCGCCAGCGCATCCACCATCAGGGACAGGAAGCGGGGACGCGGGTAGCAGTGCGCGTCCATGAACATCACCATTGGCGCCCTCGCGTCGGCCGCGCCCAGATTGCGGGCGCCGGCGACGCCCAGCGGCTTCCGAGGGCGCAGGACGCGTACGTGCTCGACCGCGTCGAGACCGTCCGCACAGCCGTCGGTCGACGCATCGTCGACGACGACCATCTCGAAGGGGACGTCGGCGGTGCTGCGGACGGCCAGCACCGTCTCTCGAAGCCTGTGCGCTTCGTTGTGGGCCGGTACGACGATGGACACGCGCGGGTCTGGCACGGCGTCACCCGACTGGACTGGCGTCGCGAACGGCGGCAACGAGCGCGGTCGTCAGCTGGTCGTCGATGTCATCGATCGGCGGCAGGCCGCACGTCTGCCGGAACAGGAGGATGGCGCTCCGCGTGCGCTTGCCGAGAATGCCGTCGATCCGTCCCACGGCGTAGCCGAGGAACATGAGCAGCAGCTGCGCCTGCCGGACGGAGAGGTCCGGCAGCGGACCGGCAGCGAACGCCTGGTACGCGGCCGACAGGCGCGCGTGGTACCGATTGCGCGCGAACGCGGGCCCGTTGTAGCCGCGCGCGAACGACTCCCAGTCGTGGCGCGCCAGCGGAACGTCCAGGTCCTGACTCCGAAGGAACCGCGCCATCGCGAGGAGGTGGGCGTCTTCGTCGTCGCTCATCGCCGCCACCATCTCTTCCGCTGACGGGAAGCCGGCCTGCTCCGCGTTGAAGCCCATGATCTGCGCGATGCCCCAGGACGCGCTCTCGAGCGCCGCCCGGCGATCGAGGGCCATCGCCTCGGCGAGGCGGTCGTATTCCCGGGCGCCGCCCAGGTACCCGCCCGGGAGCCGAGAACTGATGGACGGATGGCCGGCGTCGTGAGCGCCGCCGGTCGCACGGTGGAAGACGTGGCGCTCGAAGAGAATGAGCGGCCGCCGGTCCGGCAGAAACCCGCAGCCGCCGGTCTCGACCGACAGGATGGTCCAGATCTCAGGGGCCCCGATGCCGAGCAGCCCGACCGCACCGGCGAATCCCCTGGGCGACAGCGGCACGGCGGCGCCTGCGAATTCCATCCTAGATGCTCCTCGACGGCTCGCGGCTCGCGCGGCTCACGCTGCCGGCGGCCTCACGCTGATCCGCAGCTCGACGGGCTGGTCCGGCGCAGCAATCCATGCCAGCACTCCGTGGTGGGTCAGGTAGTCGCCGGCGCGTTCGAGCGGCGCGGTGACGCGCTCGTAGAGCTCGAAGCTCCAGCCCTGCCTTGCGGCAAGGGTGAGAATGTGCCGGCGGATCGACGCGTCGCCGCCCCAGAGGCTGCGCGCGTAGGTGAAGACGCTGAACGCCGTGCCGGTCGCGACGCTGAAGCCGGCGTCGGCGGGAACGAGCCAGCCGCCGCGCGCCGGCCACGGCAGCGTGGCCTCGACGGCCTCGCGCAGCGGACCGAAGAGCTGCCGGAGGTGCAGCGAGCGGAGCAGCCGGCCGACCTCGCACGTCTCGATCCAATCGCGGCGGAAGTACCACTCACAGTCACCCGTCGCCGGCGTCAAGCCGACGAAGCGAAGCGCCGAGGCCGGCGGCAGCACGACCGTCGCCGGCGGAGCGGGGCCGCCTCGCGCCTCCACGTAGATCTTGCGGCGCGATCGACGACTGGCGTGCGCGCCGCCGACCCAGGCGCCCCACCGCAGCGCCCCCTGTTGCCAGCGCCTCGAGTACCGAGACGCCGCGGTTTCCGGATGGGCACATCGCGCCCACCGCAATGCGGAGCGGATGCGTGTGCGTTCCGGCGCCTCGGGGCCGTCCACCTCCGCCGTGTATCGCACGCCCGGCCCCCGACTCGAGAACGTGAACTCGACCGGAAACCCGTCACCGTTGATCGCGCTGAAGCGCCAGG
The DNA here is from genome assembly GCA_963812185.1 of uncultured Acidobacteriota bacterium. GTDB lineage: Bacteria > Acidobacteriota > Vicinamibacteria > Vicinamibacterales > JAHECP01 > JAHECP01. The sequence goes on along the minus strand of CAWEUE010000003.1, from coordinate 303,151 downwards.
CGACCTCCGGCCATGCCGACGACACGATCCCGCTCATCGCCTCGGCGAGACCCTCCTCGGCGTCGGCCGCCTCACGAGGCCGCGACTCGGCCGTGAGGTCGAGCACGCGCCGAATCGGCACGGCTTCACGCGTCTTGAACTCACCGCCGACATGCGTCTCGGCGTCTCCGCGGTCCATCTAGCCCACCGGCTCCGGCACGACCGGGACGATCGTGTCCGTCGTGCTGTGGAACGGTCCGCTCTGGATCTGGTTGTTCGTGCCGACGAAGGTGAGCCGGTAGCGGAACTCGCGCCGGTCCTTGTCCATCAGCGCAAGCCTCAGCGTCTGGCGCTCGGCCTGCCCCTCCATCGTGATCCGCTCGCGCCGATGGTAGTCGTTCGCGTCGTCGTCGTACGCGACGTCGATGAAGACCGTGTGGACCGCGTTGGCGTCGAAGAGCGGAACGAGGTCGATGACCAGCGCGTCGTCGAACGGATCGTTCACGGGCAGCCGAGATGCGCTCCCGAGCTTCTCCGGCGACTCCCGCTCGGTTCCGTCCTTGAGGTGCGTGGTCGTCTTGAAGAGGTAGGACGCAACCTTCGGATCCTCCGACCGGAAGCGAAACACCTGCTCTTCGGAGTCGGGCAGCACGTGGAAGATCTTCTCCGCCCCCGCCGGCGTGAGGTCCGGCTTCACGGGCCGGATCGCCACGTCGATCGAGTCGACGACCGCGGCGTCGACCTCGTGCGGGAAGAGCGCCACCTCGAGGAAGCCCAGCTCCTCGTACGGGTTGACGAACAGGTTGCGGTTGTCGGTCGGCGTCGGACCAAAGTGGTAGCTGAACTCGTCCGCGGTCCACGGCGCCTGGGGATCGAAGTTGAAGTCGACCGCGTAGCGGTACGTCGTGTCGAACAGCTTGTTCAGAAAGAACTCGAACCGCTTGTCGCCCGGGTCCTGGGGCGAGAAGACGAAGTCCGAGCTCTTGTGATTCTGCGCATCGGCCGGATCGCCGTAGTCGATCGCCACGTGCGCCGACTTGAGTGCGATCGTGGCGAAGTCGATCGGCATGCTGGCGTCGATCGCCATCGTGCGGAAGAACGGGTCGTCGAGATCGACCTCGACGAACATCTTGTCGGTGTCCTTGAGGTCGCGCAGCATCAGGTCGAAGAAGCCCTGGGGCGCATAGGTCCGCTGCGTGGCGTCCTGCCGGTTGTACTCGAGCGTCAGGGTCTTCAGCTCCTCCTGGTGGACGAACTTCAGGCGGAGGGCGACGACCGGGCTCCCCGCCACCTGGCCCGACGGCGGCGCCGCGGTGGTCGCCGGCGGACGCGTGGACGACGGGGGGTGCGTCACCGGCGGATGGGCCGTCGGCGGCGGCGTGGTCGGGACGGGCGTGGGGGTGGGTGTCGGCGTGGGCGTGGGCGTCGGCGTCGGGGTCGGAACCGCGTCACGCTGGATCGTCGCCGTGACCGAGACGGGCCGCGGTTGACTCGATCGAATCCTCGCCACGCGATCGGGGTTGGGCGAGCCGTCCGGGTTGTCGTTGGGTGGCGACACCCGCCCCGCGTCCCTGGCCTCCTGGTGGCCGAGGAACACGCCGCCGTTCGTGATGACGAGGTGCGAGTCGGCCTGGTTCAGGAGACCGCGCGCCACGTCGAGCCGTCGCTGTGACAGGTTCGAGTTGAAGACAGCCTTGCTGTCATCGCCCTCGTAGCTGGCGTGGGCGTCGACGGAGACCTCGCGGTGTCCGCTCGCGGCGACCGGCAGCGACTGCACCCAGTTGTTGAGCGTGCGCGGCTGGCGGCGGCTCGGGCTGTGCGACGTGTAGATGGCGTCCGAGCTGACATGTCCCGCCAGGTACGAGTGGTAGAGCGGATTCGACGGCGCCGCGTTGAATCCGTGCTCGAGCGGGCGCTCGTAGCTGAAGAACACGTCGAAGACGTCCTGCCGCGTCTCGTTCGGCCACCTCGCGACGACGGTGTGGGTGGTGCCAGGCTGGACGTCGACGGTGACCGTACGGTCGGCGCCCACCTGCTGGAAGGACCCGTTGTCGACCTTCACCTGCGGCGGAGTGCTGCCGCCGCTGAACGCGATCGTCTCCCGCGTGTCGCCGGCCGACGGCGTATGGGCGATGTCGAACCCCTGCGGCGACGGATCGGGCTCGCGGGCGGTCACCCGCAGCCGTGCGGGCGGCCGGGGAGCGGCGGCCGGCGCCGAGGTCGCCGCCGGCGCCGGCGTCGCCGTGGCGGCGGCCGCATGCGGCGCGGCGCTCGCTGCCGGCGCGGGCGTCGCGTGCGTGGGCGCGGCGCTCGCGTGCGGCGCGGCGCTCGGCGACGGCGTCGTGCCGGGCTGGCCGCCGATGGGCGGGAGCGTCGGCAGGGGGATGCCGGCGGCCGACGGCACGGTGACCGCGGGCTGCCCGACGGTCAACGTCGGCTCGAACCACTTCGCGAGCAGGTCTTCCTTGAAGAAGTCGAGCGCCCACTTCTCCTTGTCGTCGCGGTCCTGCGCGTTGGCGAAGTCGATCACCTCGATCTTGATCACGCCGTCCTGCTTCAGCTTCTCGAAGGCGGCGTCGATGCCGGCCTGCAGGAAGTAGTACTGCGCCGTCAGGCTCGCGCTCAGGCCGTTGTAGACCCGCTTGAAGTCGGCGGTGATCTTCACCTTCAGGTTCGGCCGCAGGCCCGTGAACTTCAGCTCGTAGATGACGCCGATGGGCGCGGCGCCCTGCTTGTAAGCCTGCTCCAGGATGATCGCGCCCTCCTGGCTGAGCACGAGGCTGAAGGCGGCGTTCTCGTCGCCCTGCATCGAAGGGATCGTCGCGCCGAGGATGTGCTCGACGGCGTTGAACGCGCCGGCCGGCGGCGCGGCCGCCGCCGTGCCGCCCGGGCCCTCGAGGTTGAGCGAGACGCACTTCACCGAGCCCTGATCGAACTGCGCGAGCGCCAGCTTCGGCTGGCCGTGGGCCAGCGCCGAGATGCGGCTCATGATGCGGTTCTCGGTCTGGCGCGGGAGCCGCAGGCTCGTGGTGAACATGACGAAGCCGCCGCCCTTGGCGCCGCCTTCCACGGCGGCCGGCTTGTACTTGATGAACGTGAACGACGGCCGGCCGTCCTGGCGTGTGGCGAGCGACACCGGGCCGGGCAGGTACCAGAATTGATTGGGGTCGGCGTGGTCCGGAAACACCGTGACGCCGTCGACGGTGATCGTCCGGGCGGAATTCAGCAGCAGCATCGGGTCCTCACAGTTCCAGCAGCAGGTCGTCGGCGTCCGCGTTCTTCCAGTCGAAGCTCTGCGTCATGCCGTTCTTGAAGAAGGCCGAGAGCTTGTACTGGTAGCGGGATTTCGTCGGGTCGACGTAGTCGAACTCGAACGTTCCGGTGTCGGTCTTCGACTTGAACTCGAGCTGGCGGTCGTACGACAGCCCCGCGTCCTGGTCCACGTAGCGGAGCTCCACGGCGACGTCGCGCAGCTTCCTGGCGTCGAAGTCGATCTTCGCCGGCCGGACGGCGACGATGCGGTGGCCGGTCATGTCGCTGCGGAGGATCAGCCGGTTCTCGAGGGTGGACGACTTCGGAATCTCGAACACCCCGCCGTTCTTGTCCATGAACGTCACGCCGAAGCCGACGCGGCGCCGGGTCGGATCCCGCAGGTCGACCGAGAACGTCTTGTTGGCATGGTCGGCCTCCGTGAACGCGAGGGACTCCTCCTGGTGGAACTGGTTGGCCGGGTCGTCGTAGGAGCAGTCCACGAACACCTGCGACAGCGTCGACCATTCGGGCGGCGGGACGACCAGCAGCGTGCGCTTGGACGGGAACGGATCGCGCACCATGACCTCGCGCGCGTCGCCGGTGCGCCACTCCGTCTCGACGTCGCGGTTGTCGGCCGCCCGGTAGATCAGCTTGTAGCGGAACGCGACGTCGGGCTTGCGCACGAACAGGTCCCAGGTGAGCGCGGCGTGCTGATCGTCGAGAAAGAGGATCTCCTGCTCGTGGATCTGGCTGTCCGCGTCGGCGTAGTCCAGGTGCACCTCGACGCGCGGATACCGGGCCCAGGGAAACGACTGCGGGTTGGGCACGGCCACCGGGATCGGCACGATCGAGTAGAGCGTCCGCGGCTGAATCGGAAGCTTCTCGACCGTGGTGACCTGGGATTCCGACGTGAGCGCCAGCGGACGCTCGGTCGAGTCGACGCCCTGGAAGTTGACGTCGAACTTCACGTCCACGGGACGGTCCATGACCCCGTTGGTCAGATGGCTGAGCCAGCTCACCTCCTGCGTCGGATCCGCCTTCGTGAGGATCACGTTCTTCGGCTCCGAGCCGTAGGTCAGGTGCACGTTCAGCGACCCGACGGCGTCGGCGTCGAAGTCGGCCAGGGAGGTCACCTGGACGCGCCGTCGGGCGAACCACGGGTCGTTGAGGTTGGCCTCGACCACGAAGTCGCTCATCGGCAGGTTCTGATCGCGGAGCACCTGGAACAGACCCGTCAGGTGGCCCTGCGGGTAGATGAAGTGCTCGACCGTCGTCCGCTCGCGGATGTTGACGTCGAGGATCTTCTTGTCGACGCGCTTGTAGTTGAACTTGTTGTAGCTGAACGTCCCCACGCCGGCCCAGCCGCCCGAGGCGATGATCGTGCCGACGCGGGCGGCCGTCCGGGCCACCTTGTCCCAGCCGTCCGACCGCGGCTTGACCGGGTCGATGGACGACGTGAAGAACGCGTCGGTGATCATGTCGCGCACCTGGTTCAGGGCGCGGTCGCGGCTCGAGATGATGCTCTCGGAGTCCTCGCCCTCCGGCACGAACGTGTCGGCCTCGAGCACGATCGCCCGCTTCTCGATCAGCTCGTCCACGGCCTTGTCGATGCTGACCGAGGTGAAGAGCGTGTCGGCACCGAAGTGCTCGTCCATGTGCTTCTGCACGCGATCCCAGTCGATGTTCAGGTGGACCGCGTAGGCCGGGCGCAGACCGAGGTATTTGAGGGCGTAGACGACCGCCATCGGCGCCATGTCGCCCGCGAGGGCCTGCTCCAGGACCGTCACGCCGAACTGGTCGAGCGCCACGGAGAACGCCGCCTGGTTGTCGCCGTACAGGGACGGATGCGTGCTGTGGCTGATCTTCGTGACGAATTTCGGTCCGTCCCCGGCGGTGCCGGCCGGAGGGGCGCCGACGCCGCCGCCGGGCGGCGGCGTCGGCGTCGGCGACGGGCTCTCCTGGCCGAGGATCAGCAGCCTCACCGTCCCGTCGGTGAGCGGCACCGGCGACAGCTTGATCGTCCCGGGCGGCAGCTTGAACTGCGGGCTGCGCAGCTCGCCGCGGATCTCGTCGAGCACGTCCTCATCGACGCCGATGTTGACGTCGAAGTTGAGGAAGCCGCCCGTGCCGGCGTCGCCGCGGAACTTGATGAGCTGCAGCGACGGCCGCGACGTGCCGGCCGTCGGGTCGGGGATCGAGCTGAGCCTCGGCGCGGCCGGCATGAAATACCACTGGAGCGGGTCGGCGTGGTCCGGGAACAGGGCAACGCCCCGAATCAACGGATACGGTGGATGCAGATACAGCACGGGCCGTTCCTCCTCTGTGTCTCGGCGTCTCCGCCGTTGATCACACGTTGGCGCCCTGCGGCTCCAGGATGAGCGTCGTCTCGGTCGATTCCTTCGGCCCGATCTCCTGCCTGGCGTTGTTCGCGTTCAGGAAGTACTCGACGGAGTACTGGTACGAGCGCTTCGTCTTGTCGGCCACGCGCACCTTGTACTGCTGGGCCTTCGAGTCCTTCCGGAACACGAGGTCCTTCGTGTCATCGATCTGGTTCGCCGGGTCGGCGTAGTGGATCGTGACCTTGACGAGCTTGACCACGTCGAAATCGAGCAGGTCGGGCAGCACGTCCACCTGGAGGAACTCGTCGGATGTCGCCACGCCGACAAGAATCGTCTGCTTGTCGGCCGTCTTTTCAGGATTCTCCTTGCGGGTGCCGTCGGCGAACTGGATGGTCTCGGTGTAGGTCACCTGTCCGCCCGTTTCGTCCACCACGGGGAAGGTCCAGTCCAGGAAGCGCTGGTTCGACGAGAGGGCGATCGACGTCGACTGGTTGTAGTCGTTCGTCTCGTCGCGGTACTTGAGGTCGACGAAGATCGTGTCGATGTCGCCGTCGAAGTTGCCGGTGCTGCGGACCGACACCGTCTTGTCCGCCTGGAACGGGTCGCCGACGAAGATCTGCGACGCCATCGTCGTCTGCTTCCCGCCGGTGTACTCGCGGCCGTCCGCCATCGTGTACTTGACCTGGTAGGTGAAGGGCTTGGTCCGCGGAGCGAAGATCGGCTTGGTGATCGCCTTCCCGCGGTTGTCCTTGTCGAACGAGAACTTCCATTCCTGCGGCGGGACGCCGGCGTCGGCGTCCTCGTAGCCGAGAGTCACCAGCGCCTGCGACACCTGGTCGAAGTTCATGTCGCCGACCTGCACGTCCGCGTGCAGCACGCCGGAATCACCGACGTTGATCGTGAGCACCGGCGCGTCGGTCTCGACCTCCGGCGACGCGAACTGCCTGCTCTCGTTCTTGTAGTTGACCAGGTACTGGTAGCGGTACTTCCAGTTGTCGTTCTCGAGGGGCCAGGCCTGCTGGCCCACGTCGTTGGCCGTCACGAAGCTGGTCCCCTTGGGCTGCGACGCGCCGTAGCGGAGCGTCACGTCCACGCTCTTGACGGGCATGCTGTCGAAATCGACGTTGGCGCGGTAGCTGACGGTCACACGCTTGAAGAACGGATCGTCCAGATCCACGGTCCGCGCGAAGTCGGACCATTTGAAGAGCTTGCCGTCCGGGCCCTTCATCGAGGTGATGTTGGGCAGGGTGCCCCGCGGCCCGACGTTGACCTCGATCACGGTGCCCTGCCGGTAGGTCCGGCGGAAGTTGGCGACCTTGCTGACGATCATGTCGCGCGTCAGGTGCTCGATGCCGTCGGGCACCTTGCGCGCGTCCTCCGAGACCGGGGCGATGTCGCCGAGCAGCATGCGCTTCACGGCGTCGTCGAGCTGCTGGAAGCCCCAGTCGCGCGCGGCGTTGACCACCTTCGCGTCCGTGACGCCGCCCGGGTCGACGTCGACGCCGCCGGCCTCCGCCTGCACGAACTTCTCGCGGATCGACTCGCGGTAGCTGTCGTCGCCGTACATCTTCCAGTCGATGTCGACCTGCTGATGGAAGTGCATGAACTTCGACGCGTTGAACCAGACCGTGACCGCCATCGGCGGCATCTTGACGGCCGTGAACAGGTCGTAGGCGATCTGCACGACGCCGCCCTTGTCCTGCAGGGCCTCTTCGAGAAGCGTCGCGCCCTCGGGGCTCAGCTCGACCGTGATCGGCGTGACCATGTCGCCGTAGAGCGACGGCGCCGCCGGGTTCTGGATTCGTTCGACCAGCGTCGCGTCGGGTCCGCTGCCGTCGAGGAGCTGGACCGTGCAGGACGAGCGCGTGAAGGCGACGTTCCGAACCTGCACCGTCGGCTTCGGATTGCGGTTCCTGAACCGGTCGTTGACGATCTGCTGCAGCGCCGTCTTGCTCTTGGTGAGCTGCTGGTTGGTCAGCACGAACGCAACGTCGCAGATCAGGAAGCCGCCGCCCTTCTTGCCGTCCTCGCGCGCGATCGGGTTGCGATACTTCAGGAACTTGAAGACCGGGAGCCCGTTGGAGTCGATCCTGAACGTCGGGGCCTTCGGCAGGACGTAGAACACCGAGGGATTCGGGTCGTCGGCGAACGCCGTCACCTCGGGAACGCCGGGCACGGGAATCTGTGTCGTCCAAGCAAGCATGGGTCACTGCCTCCTTCGCGGATGCCGGGTCTCGTGGGTCCGCCGCCTCATCACGACGAGTCGCCGTCGGGCCGCGGGACCCTGATGATCGACGGGCGGGTGCCGGGCGCGAACCAGTCGGCCAGGTCTCCGGACCGTGGCGCCGGCACCGCCGCCGTGCCCCCGACGCGGATGTCGCTGGCGGTCGTTCGGCTCCACGCCGTGGTCCGCTCCGACGACTCGGTGGACGAGGACGTGAAGCCGACCGCGGTGTTCCCCGTCCGAGCGGCCGCACCCGTCTGCCGCTCAACCGATACGTCGTACGCCGCGCGAAGGCGGCCGTGCTGCCCGTGGAGCGCCTCCTCGACGGCGCGCGTAGCCTCTCTCGACAGCGTCGCGCGCAGCAGCGCCGTGTACGGCGGCAGACCGGACGGCTGCGCTTCGCACAGAACCTGCTCCAGCCCCTCCTGCGTCAGCAGCAGCCGCGCCGCGCGGACGACGAGCGGCGCCGGGCGGAGCGTGATGGGCGCCGGCCCGTCGGGAGCCCGGCGCGCCGCCTCGATCGGCCCCAGCGCCTCGCCGATCGCCGCGAGCAGCGACTCGCCGACGTCGAGCTGTACGCCCAGCTGCAGCAGCCCGCCGCCCGGACTCTCGACGAGCAACAACGTCGGGTCGCCCGCTCCGGTCACTTCCGGTCGCACGCGCGGGATGAACTCGTACCGGCCGGCCGTGTCCGTCGCCAGCACGTCCACGCCGTCCAGGCTGAGGACGATCGGCAGCGACAAGGCGGCGGCCGTCGACGGATCCATCTACGCGCCTCCCGGGCCGACGCGATCGGTCGCCAGATCCCGGGACCGGAGCGTCAGCGCCTCGAACGGGGACTGCGCCGCCGACCACGGCTCGAGAGGCGCCGACGATCGGAAGGCGCGGTACGCGTAGCCGGGCGCGAACGGCGAGCCCGCGAACCACGTCCAGGTCCGCTTCGGCGTCGTGCTCGAGAAGGCCAGCGTCGTCGCGGCGGAATCCGGCGCGTCCTCGGGTTTGAGGTCAATCGCCGCGAAGTCAGGCCCGCCGGAAAAGTCGACCTCGATCTCGACCGAGTGGGCTCCGTATTCACGGAAGAGCGGCAGGTCGAGATCGAGGTCCCGAGCCGGAGTCGCGGCCGCTTCGATCGCGCGTCCCTCCCGCTCCAGGCGGCAGGAGATGCGGGCATCGCGCGCGCTGGACGCGATCACGAGCGCGTCCGACGGCTGGTCACCGGACAGCGCGACGCGTTCATCGCCGTCCTCCCACCGCGCCAGGACCGAGACCAGGCCGGCGGCCAGAAGCTGCGGCGTCGCCGTGACCGCAACGAAGCGGCCCGCGAAGTCGTTCGGACCCAGGCGCAGCGTCCCGCCACTGTGCTCGACGGCCGGCGAGCGCCACTCCCGGATGCCCGTGCCGGTCTGGACGATGAGGAACGTCTCGTACTGGTAGGCGGGCGGCTCGTCCGCCGCGAACCGCAGGACGACGTCACCGCGATCGTCCGGCGGAGCGAGCTCGACCGTCTCCCGAATCGCCGCCGTACGGTGCGGCGGCCTGGGCGGCGCCACCAGATCGACGCCGCAGCTCAACACGGGAGTGCGCCGCTCGAGCAGGTTGGCCGTGACCGTCACGGGGACGAACCCCGTCCGGAAATCCTGGAGCTCGCGGTGCACGACCAGCCGGTCCAGCCCGCCGGCGCTCATCGCCTTCCGAACGAGGCCGACCGGGTCGAACCGCAGCACCGTCATCCGTGTCGCCTCGACCGTATCGCGCAGGTTCCAGCTGAAGGCGGCGGACTCCCCTATCTCGAGGTGCCACCACTCCGCGAAGTCCCGCCTGGGCGACGGGACGGGGGACGCGGTCAGATTGCGCAGCCGATCCGCCACGGCTTCGGCCACCTCGGCCCGATCGAGGTCGTCCGGCACGCCCGACATCACGCCCGTCTTCAAGAGCGCCTCGATCACCTGGCCGCGCGTGACCAGCCGGTCGGCGAGCGCGTCCCGTCCCAGCGCCGCCATGAGATCGGCGGCGCGCAGCGAGACGACCACGGGAAACCGCGGCGAGACACCGCGGATCTGCATTTCCGCCCACGCCTCCACCAGGACGGCGCCCTCGAGCAGCGCGCGCTTGAGCAGCGAGACGCCGTCGGCGGAGAGTTGCGCGGACAGCCGCACGACCCCGAGGCCGTTCGAAGCCACCTCCACGGGCGGCAGCAGCGTCGACGGCTGATCGCGATCCGGATCGCGGACCAGGAGCCGGAGCCAGCCGTTCGCGAACCGGGCCGGCTCGACGGCGGCGCCGTCCACCCGGCCGCGCGCCGCGTCGAGGTCGACCACCGGCGCCACTCGAAGGTCCACGACGCCGTAGCCCTTCACGTCCGCCGACCCGGACGCTGACCGGACCAGATCGAGCTGGAAGTCCGGCGTCCCGTCGATCCGCGTCGCGACGTCGAGCGCGTGGGGGACGACGAGCCAGGATCCGGGGTGATCGACGCGGCGGTACAGCACCAGCCCGCCTGCGTGCAACGCGCCATGAAAGTCCGGCTCTCGATCCGACATGGCTCCTCTCGCTCCTATGTGATCGAGGGAAACAGCATGCCGGATTCGCCGGTCTGCCAGTCCGCGTCGCCCGTCGCGCCACTCAAGCGCACGATGGTCACCTTGTAGCGGTACGTCTGCTGGCCTTCCATGCCGAGCACGAACCCCGCGAGCGGCACCGGCACGTTCACGGAGGCCTCGAGGTGGTCGCTCGTCAGCTCGACCGTCGTGCCGTCCTCGAAGTCCACGACGATCGACATCACCTGGTCCTCCGGCTTCCCGGCGGGCGCGGTGAACATCGGCGCGAACGTCTTGACCTTGATCGCGCGCAGAAACGACGCCGTCGTCGACGGGTCGAGGACGAGGTCGTACAGCGCCTCCTTGTCGGGCAGGGCTTCGACCTGCGAGAGGTCCAGGTCCTCGAGCGTCAGCGCCTGGGCCCCGGCGATGTCGAACCGGGCGGCCGCCGCGGGGGCCACGGTCACCGGGTAGGCGCCCGTGCCGGGCTCGGCAGGCTCGACGACGAGGTCGGCGTCGTCGTGAAGGACCGCCGCCATGGCGTGAACCTGGAGCGGGCTCTCGATCTCGTTGGTGAGGTCGATCCCCAGATGGTCGGCTCCCGCTGCCGTCGACCACGACGCCAGCGGCTCCGCGGTGTCGGTGAAGCGGAGGCGGACCGGCACTTCTTCGCCCCGGCCGCCCAGGTCGAAGCGTACCGAACCGGTGAAGAGCAACTGGCCCGCCGAGAACATGGCGTCGTAGAGGGCACGGAACTCGTCGAGGCTCACCGTCAGCGAGTCCACGATACCCGCGCGCAGGTCGACTGCGGCGCCCGGCCTGGCGGCGAACGGCCCGGCATGCGAGTCGGAACCCGGGTACGCCAGGCGGAACTCGATCTTCGACGGATCCGGAAGCAGCGGCTCGAGCTCCACGCCGCCCGCCGCCTCGAGGATGTCGGCGTGGACGTGGGCGCGCAGCGCGGGGAGCGTCGAGATCAGCCGCTTGCGGCTCACCACGGGCACCGCGCAGTACGTGCAGGTGGCCTGCATCTTCTCCCGCGAACCGTCCTCGGAGTCGAAGCGGACGCTCAGAATGGGCTCGTGCGGCGCGTCGGGCCGACGGGCGATCTTGAACGTGTCCGGCAGGTAGTAGAAGAGGTTCCTCACCCCGTCGTCCTGGTAGTAGACGTACGGCTGGCCGTTCCATTCGACCTGCCGGCGGACGAGGCCCTGGCTCGCCCCCGAAGGGACGACGCCGACGCCTTCGAACACGTACGCATGCAGCGTCGGGTCGAAGGTGAATGGCAGCTCGAGATCGAACACACGGTCGGTTTCGCGGTAGAGCTGCGGCGGAGGCGTCGGCGTTGGTCTCGGCCTCGGTCTCGGTCTCGGCGTGTTCGGCACCGGAATCCGTCGAATCGGCACATGCCCGATCATTCCGGTCGCGACCATCGGCGTGATCCGCAGGGTGGCCGGCGCGGCTGGCCTCTCCGACCCTGGCGCGGTCCGCTGCGGCGGCACAGGCAGTGCAATCCTCGCCTTGCGGCGGACGATGAGCGTGCACGCCAGGTCCGGATCGGAGAGCGCTCGGTACACCTCGTCGCGCTTCGCCAGACTGTCGATGACGAGCGTGCCGCGGACGTGGTCGTGCTCGATCTCCATCTCGGTGAACCGTGCTTCGACCACGGCGGACGGCACGCCGTTGACGCGCTGCTTGTAGCGGAGCAGCAGCGAGACCTCCTCCTTCGGCAGCGCCTTGGCCCTCGGATGCGCCCGCACGACGACGTCGGGCGGCGCCTCGACGATCTCCGCCGTCAGCTCCCAGTGCTGATCCCGGGCCAGCATCCGGACGGCGAACTGCTTGCCCCGCGTCGTGTTCTCTTCGTAGAGGCGGTAGCCCATCACGAAGTACTCGATCGACGCGTCCTTCGCATCCTGGAACACCGTCGTATCGGTCACGGCGGAACTGGGCGCGACGGGCGCGCTGAGCTTGCTGCGCTCGACGCCGGTCCTGACGAGGAACGGGATCGCGGAGATGCGCATGGCCATCGTCGGCTCGATCACCTTGACGTCCTGGATGCGCGGCGTGAGTGCGGAGCGCGCGACGACAGACGTGGCCGGGGTGGCGCTCGCCTTCGGCTTGGACGCGTTGATGAACACCGGCGCGGCCGTGCCCGCCGCCAGTCGGGCGACGTTGATGCCCTGCAACCGAACCGGCTTCGTGCCTGATGATGCCATCGTGAACTCCAGTAACCGGAAAGGCTCGACCGACCCTGCCATCACCGCCGTGAGCGGCTCTCCTGGACGACGTTCACTGCGACGGGTTCACAGGTGCATCCAGTGTGGCGGGATGTTCACTGAAGCCACGGTGGTACCTGCAATGCGTGAGACTGCAGCGCGGGTGCTCCCGCGCGCTGAGTCATACACGTCCAGTTTGGCGACGGATGAGGCCCTTATACACCAATTTTCATCCTCACCTCGAGGCTTATTTTGCTGGAGGCGGTTCGATCGCCCGAGCTGGCGTGTTGCCTTTCTCATAGTTCTTCCGGGCGTCGAACAAATGTCAACGAGGTTCGATCCAGACGTCCCCGCATCTGCTGTCGGCGGCGAAGAGCGAGTGTGAGGAGACGCCGCCAGTGACAACGTCGCCCTCGAGTGCGTGGCCCCGAGGGACGCCTTTCCCGCGCCCCTGGGGGCCGCGCACGTAGAGCGTGCCCGACGTGGCCGTGCCGATCGGTGTGAAGGTCAGGATGCGGCTGCGGCCGATCCGCACCGGGTCGCGTCCGGCGCCGCCCCGCGTCTGCCCCACGTCCGGCACGTCGTCTGGAAGCGCGAACGCGACGCCGGGAAACAGGTCCCCAAGCCGCTCGTCCGGCGTGAGCCGCCGATCGACGCCGCGCCGGATGTCGGCGGCGCTCACCCCGTCGGCGTCGCCGTCGGCGTAGGTCGCGTACTGCACCCCGCGGTCGCCGGTGGTGAAGAAGAGGCCGACCCGCTATCGGGCCGCCGCGTAGGCGTGCAGCGAGTCCTGCGCCGCCCGCAGGACCGGCAGGCCGATTCCAATGAGCGTGACCAGCACGGCCACGGTGAAGAGCTGCTCGATCAGCGTGAAGCCGGGACCCCCGGCGCACCTCGACGGGGCCGGGGGTCGCCTCGGTCTACGCCGCGAGCGCACCCGACCCCACCGACTTCGCACGAGGCGGCGTGACGGTGACGAGCGACCGCAGCTTCAGGAAGCTCTTCTCGCCGATGCCGCGCACGTTCATCAGCTCCTCGAGCCAATCTCTGAGGAACTTCGGCTCAATGTTTATGGGGATGAACTGCCGGTGCGCCAGCTGCGCCCACCACTCGGGCCACGTGGTAGTCTCGAAGGTCGCCAAAGTCAGCTGGGGCAAGAGGCAGCTTGCTGGACCAAGTGCTATGTGCGCACTATGGCTTTCTGGTGAGTAACTCCGGCACTGAGCCGCGAAGCACATCGTCCCATGCGCCGTCCTCTCCAGCACTATCCCTGCCGAGCTGACGAACGCCCTCCAGAGGACTGACCTGTTCTAGAAAACGGCATGAAGTGCGTCGTCACGGGCGGGATTTCGGCCGTGGCGTAATCGCTAAGCACCGCGGCGATGAACCTGGCGGCGAAGCGACCCACTCGCAGGTAGCTCAATCCGTAGGCCCATGGCACCAAGGTGCCGAGCACGACCGCGATGGCAAACCTCGCGACATCGCCCGGTTCGGCAGAGAACCGACTGGTGACCGCCGCGGCGATAAACGCGGTGACCGCACCCGCTCCTATCGCCCAGGCCGCAATGCCGAGCGAGTAGGCGACGTCCAACAGGCTCACCATCTTCGGGTGGGCCGACTTGAACGGCTCCCGTTCTCTCCTCTCGTGCCACAGAGCGTTCACGATGTCATGGGCCGTCGAGCGGTCCACGACTTGCACGTCCAGGTCTGTTGAATGTCGTGCATCGGTCAGCTCTTTGACGCAAATCCTCTTTGCCTTCATCAAGCGGGTGACCAGCCCGCGGTGGTTCAGTGGACTCCGGTTGCTCCTCCAGTCCATCTCATGGAACACCATGCTGAAGATGAACCCCAAGCCACCAGACGCAATCAAGGCGCCCAACACGCCGGCCATTCCAACCGAATCCTTCAGGTAAGGAAGCCCCACCGCAAGCAGGTCAGGCCTCAGCAGCAGCAAGAGCCCGCACGAAGCGACGACATACAAGACTCCAGGCAGAACGAAACGGAGGAATCGCTGTGCCTCATCCATCAGTCACCTCCATCGTTCACGCCGGCGTGACGCTCATGTTCGCCCGATGGGACTCGCTACCTCAAGACGATGCCGACGTGGAACTCCAAGATGTGACCGTCTGACCTGAAGTGGTCACGGACCTCGAAGCTCGCGCGTCGCCGCTCGCTGAACCACCGCTTGAAGCCAGCTCCGAGATGAGCCAGCGAAAAGGTGTGGCTCCTGAACAGCAGCGTTTATCCGCCCCGCACGTAGAACTGGAACCGGCCTGCGCCGCGTGCCTGGTAGGTCACGCCCGGCGAGACGAGTCCAGTCCCCGGCGGTGTGAGGTAGCCTCCGTCGGCACCCAGTCTCCAGCCACTTTAGAGAAGGCGGTGCGACGGATGTCATTCTGCGCGATCAGCGCATCGCCGACCACGCCTTGCCCCGACTTGAGCCGCCCGATGGCAGGACGGTGTGCCCAGGGATCGAGGTGCGACCAGTGCTCGCGGTAGCTGGCCATCTCATCGGGGTCGCTGCGTCGCAGACACCAAGCAATGGTGGGGGGCAACTCGTGAGAGATGATGCTGGCCGTGCTGCCACCGACCGCGTCGGATAGGTGCAGGAGGAAGGCGTGCCAGCCTTCGAGCCTGCCAGGCGCCCAGATCAAGTCCTGTATCAATCCAACGTGAGCATCACGGTCATTCATGCAGATCCCATGTGACTACACGTGGGCGCCGGCCGCCGATGTTGAGCGTGCCCAAGAAGATCGGACCCGAGGCGACCAGCTGTCAAGTGGAAACTCGACTCCCGACTCCGCTTGACATCTTCGGTGGGCCGCGCTACCGTCACCACATCCCAATAGCCCGTTTCGGCCTGCAACTCGCGCCTCCCCACGCGAGCGGGCAACAGGCGAGTTCGTCGCCTGTTCGCCGCAAACAACCACGACCGACCGGCACAAGGTAACGAGTCGTCGCGCCGCGGAACCGTGTCCGGGCCGCGCTCCTGCACCGAACCGGCCCGCCGGCGCCACACGGAGGGAAAGGCTGATGGCCAAGTTCAGCGACAACGGAGGTAAGGTCCTCCAGGTCGTGCAGGTCCAGCTCGTCTACTGGGGCTCTGCCTGGACGAGCACCACGTCGCCCGCGAATCCATCGAGCGCGGCGATCACCGCGGCGGTGCGCACCATGCTCCGCAGCGCCTACATGACGGGCCTCTCCGAGTACCGCGGCATCGGCCGCGGCTTTCTGCGGGGCGCCACCGTCATCACCTCGAGCAATCCGCCCAACGGCTTCACCGACACGCAGGTCTGGAACTTCGTCAACAACGCGATCACGGCCGGCACGCTGCCCGCCCCGGACGTCGACGGCCAGACGCTGTACGTCGTGGTGATGCCGCAGGGCGTGAACTCATCGAACGCGTCGTTCATCGGTGAGCACACCTTTGGGACCCGCAGCGGCCAGCGCGTGCCGTTTGCGTGGATTACCAACAACGGCACCCTGAACTTCGTGACGCGCGTCATGTCCCACGAGATTGTCGAAGCGGCCACCGATCCGGAGGGGAGCGCGATCCTGGGCGTGGCCGGCACCTGCACCCAGTCGGGCTGGTGCGAGATCGGCGACATCTGCGGCGCCACCCAGGTCCGCGACGGCGTGACGGTCCAGTCGTTCTGGTCCGACAACGCGGGGGCGTGCGTGGTGCCGGACTGGCCAGCGCGAACCTACCCGTACCGCGGCGTGCAGTTCACTGGATCGCTCGGACCGAACGCCACGGGCCGGTGGTTCACCTTCCACTGGCCCGAGTGGGAACGCACCGAGTGGTGGATGCTGCCGACCAACCCCCGCCAGGGGGCGCCGCAGGTGCGCTGGGACGTGGCTCTCGAGCGGGCCTCCGGCAACTTCATCACCTACTGGCTTACGGTTACGAACCTGACGGCGGCGCCGCTCACCTTCGAAGGGCGCTATACCGTCCTCGGCCGGGACTGAGGATCCTCGCCCCGGCAGACAGAAGGGAAGATCACCATGGTCACCGGAGTTCAGTTTCGAGGGACGCTCAATCCACACCAGACGCAACGCTGGTTCACGTTCAACTGGCCGGCAACCAGCCACGTGCTGTGGGAGGTCATGCCGACGACGGCGCGTTCGGGCGCCGCCCAGATCGACTGGGACGTCGCCATCGAACGCGCCGATACCGTCCACGTCACATACTGGATCACCATCGTCAACCTGACGGGCAACGCGGTACAGTTCGAAGCCCGCTACGCCATTCCATGAAAGAGGACCTCATGCGAATCACCATCGATGTGAACGAAGACCGGCCGTCGTCGGGTCCCGCCGCGGCCAGGAGTATGGTGCTCGCCACGTCCGCCGCGGAGGAGGCATACGACGGTGGCGCTGCGGGCGGTATCGGCGTGGCCCCCCCTGGACCTGCCGGACGCGTGTCCGCGTTGTCCGGCATCGAGGCTCGTGACGGCGGCGCGGCGCCGGGCTCGAAGCAGCGAACGGTCGAAGACGAGGCAGCGGGACCAGCGGCGGGGCCGGGGTTCGGCGGCGAGCACGAGGCTCTTCATGGCCGCCCTGCTCGCGCCGCCAGGCCTCGCGGACGGTCCGGACGCCGTCCCGCTCGGAGGAAGTCGGTCTGAGGATCACGCGTCGGTGGGGCGCCTGCAGGCGCCCCGCCTCCACGCATCGAAACTCGTGGTCGCGCCAGTTGGCCACCCCAGGTTACACCGTCAGGTGCGGACCTGGGTCGAGCGCTGCCGTTCACGGATTCCACACACGTACGTCGTGCTGAAGCCCCTCGACGAGACCACCGCTGACGATCAGCCGGCGCTCGTCGTCCTGTTCGTGAATCCTGACCAACTCTCGGCGCTCATCGTCATGGCCGACTACGGGCGGGCACCGGCGATGCCGTCGTGGCGCGCTTTGGCGGGGCGTGCCCTGCCGCCGCCAGCTCCCGTCTTCAGAACCATGGGGCGGCGCCCCTTCGCCCTCGCCCACCAGCGCGTCGACGACGCCACCCTTCGGCAGGTAGCGGCCCGTCTCGAGGCAGACCATATCGCGTTCATCATGCTCAACCGTCACACGGCCTTCACGGCGCTCCGCCACCTCGAGAGCTGTGTGACGGCCGTTTCGCAAGGGTTCGATTTCTGCAGGCGGGCTGCCGGATGCCAGAGAGACGGGCTGAGCGCCGCCTCGTCCGGCATCCGTCACCCCTTCACTCCGCAGATCGATCGCGCAGGCGACGTCCTACGCGTCGCGCAAGACCCGGAAGACCCGAGCGTCACGAAGGACCACCGGCGTCACGGCGCGATCTCCAGCGCGAACGCCGCCTGGTCTTCTCGGTCGTACTCCAATATGCGCCCGATGCCGTTGGTGTGGCGCACGTAGACACGTAGATTCGCCGCGAACGCGCACTTCGTGTCGACGCCCGGCAGGAGGTCGGCGAACTGCAGCGCCGGGGTGAGACCCGAGACGACGTTGGCCGTGTTCTTCGGCAGATAGGTGATCGGTCCCGTGAGCCCCTGCTTGAACCAGACGTGGTGGTACCACTGGAAGCCGTCCGCCTGGTACGCCGAGTAGCGCAGCTGCACTGTGTCGCTCGAGGGGCCGACGAGGAACTGGCAGTTGGCGTTGGAATCGGTGGTGTTGTGACGGATTGCTTCGATGTCCGCGTACGCGGCCAGGTTGTCGACACGGAACAGGCCGGCCAGCGCGCGGTGCGGCACGACCGACGTATGGGAGAACGCCGCATCGATTGGTCCGTCCAGGCGCCGGTACTGGAACGCCGCTGCGACCTCGCCGGCGGCGGCGGGCTCGAGCGAGCCGGCCGGGACCAGACGCTTTCCTGCGGCATCGAAGATATCGACGACGAACAGGTAGCGGCCGTTCGGCATTCGCGGGCTGCCGTCGACGAGCTGATCGGTGACCACCGCGGCGTGCCACTGCCCTCCGAGCCAGGGGTACACGAGATCCGGAAACGGGATCGTGTAGAGGCCTTCGATCCCATTGACGACGGGATTGTTCAGCGGCACCCACTGCACTCCCACGTCATCCGGTCCCGGCGGGTTGTAGTACTTCCTCCACGAGAGGGCGCCCGTCATCGTGAAGTTCACCGCTCCGGGGCCGCCAAGAGGCTGGCCGTTGCTACCCACACGAATCACCCGCGTCCGGTAGTACTTCGCGCCGAGCGCCTGAAGGCCCGGGTGGAATTGGTACCCGAGCGACAGCGTCTTTCCCCACGGCTGGTTGTACGGTCCGCTCGTGCTGGCCACCGGCCCTTCGTTGGCGAGACCGTCGTGAGCGGCGAGGGGACCAACCCACGTGGGGAGCCCTGCCGCCTCACCGTCCTGATCGGTCGAGTGAATCAGCGTATCGGCCCAGGTGTTCCCGATACGCTCCAGGATGACGAACGGCGTGGGGCCCCAATCGTGAACGCCCGGACAGGGATCGGCGTTGGCGCTGGCATGAAGAACGGCTTCGTCGTCCAGCGGGAAGCTCTCACCTGTCGCAACGCCGTCGTAGATGACGACCCATCCTCCCTCCTGGATCTGCGACACGCGGTACTGCACCCGCTGGCTGCACCCCAGGCGAAGCCAGCTGGCCGCATGGAAGCAGATGTCGAACTTGCCGTCCTGCTGGATGTACCCTTCCGCGACCTTGGACGTGGAGCACGTGCAGCAGCAATAGAGGAGCTCCGCGTGGAGCTGGATGTACTCCACCTGACGCTCGGGCGTCAGTTGCTGAAGCGCGTAGAGGTGCCGGGCCGCTTTCAGCACTTCCACGGGGCTCGCCGCGTCCTCGGCCGCCGTGGCGCGCTTCAGCGCGCGCAGCGTCGCCACCTTCAGCTCGTAGGCCGGTTCCATTGCCTCGTCCAGTCGCCTGATTCGCAGCGGACCGGGGTCCGGCCAGGGCTTGCGCGGCCACTGGATCTCCTCGCAGTGAATGATCCGGCAGAGGTCCTTGATCACGACAACCGGATCGATCGGACGCAGCACCGGGCAGCAGCAGGTGCGGAGAAAGACCTCCACCTTGCCGTTGCAGACGGGCTGGCACTGGCGAAAGAGCCGTCGGACGCCCGAGATGAGGTCCGACGCGGTCAGCATCGGAGCGATGTCGTCGAACTGAATCCTCTCGATGGCGACTTCCGCGACTTGAAGAAACGGCGGCCGGTGCCAACACACCTCCACCTGCCCCGTGACGCACCGATTCCACAACGGCAGCCCCTTCCAGACCATCTCGGACAGCCGATAGACGTGATCGGCCTTGATCGTCTTGACGAACTGGTCGTAGCTGAACCTGCGCGTCTCGCCGCCGCCGGGCCCACCCAGCTCGAGCGCGTATCCCTTGCCGACGTGCTCCTCGTCGAGCATGAACTGTCCCGCGTTCGACAACTCGAGAGGTTCACGCTTCCCAAGCGGGTCGACGACGTACACCCGCAGGGGTGGTCGTGGCGCATCGCCCAATCCAACGAGCTCGAATGAGGCCTGCAGTCGTCCCTTTCCCGGCGTTCGTGTTGCTTCCGCCATGCTGTTCCTCCCTGTTCGCGTCCGATGTGGAGCAGGACGACAGACGACGACTCTGTCGGCTCGCTCGTGATCGGATCGCCGCGGTGGGCGGGGTGCTTACGATGCAGGCCGGAGGCTCGCGCGTGCGTCTGTCCGGCTCGCACCGTGAAGCGACACAGAAACCGACGCGCAATCGACGGCCGCCAACCGGTCTAGACACTCCGATTGGCATGCTCCAGAGACGGGCGAACGCGAACACGATGTTGTGTGAGGGAAACCCGTCAGGATTTTAGCGAGCGTGGGAAGGTTCGTCAACTCGTTCCTGGGTGAGGCCAAGAGCAGCCGATGGTCGAGATGATGACACCTCGTCGGCTGCCAGAGCCTGAAACGCCCATCCGACCGTCAACGCCGACGAGACTCAAGAGCCGCCGCGCCACGCGAGGACGCCCCGGAGGCGCCATCGCCCACCCCGGGACAGGCTGTGTTGCCGTCTCCTGATCAGCTGCGCCCACCACTGGGTAGTCTCGAAGGTCGCTAAAGTCAGCCGGGGCAAGAGGCAGCTTGGTGGACCAGCTGCTATGTGCACACTACGGCGTTCATGAGGACCGCTGCGCGCCGGTGGCCCGTCAGTTGGAACCACGTTGTTGAATGGCTCGGGTTGTTGGCGGGCCTTCGGCGGGCTTCCCGACACCCGAAGGAGTCTGGTTCTACTTGCGTAGAGGGCCAGGTCACGCGGGCTCCGTGGACTTGGCTCCAGCGACAGCCTCGCCGGCAGCGCCAAGATTCGCGGCTATGGCAAGACATGCTGTTAGTTCGGCGGAGGACTTCTCTCGCTCGGGATCTGGCCCGTCATGACGGCCGTCCCGGCGTTTCTTGTCGCGCTTGGCACAAATCTCGTTCTGGCACGTGCGCTCGGGAAGGTGCTGGGCAAGTAGGCGAGTGGTGTGTGTGGCCTTCAGTTTAGAGAGCGCCGAGAAGCCAAGAGGTCACCGTCTTCGCCAGACTCACCGCGAGGGGGGGCCTTGTCGTCGGCTTCGCGAGCTTGATGACGGCGCAGTCAACGGCGGTTGTTTCGTCGAACTTCCACGCGATGCGCGTCGCCGGCTGCGGCGCCTCATCAGGGAACTGCACCTGGATGTTGGCGAGGGGATCCATACGCCCGAGCACATGCCCGGCGGTGACGATGTGCTCTCTGTCGATCAACCAACCCGTGCCCTTGAGCACCTCTTACCGCGGCTGAACTCGAGTTGTATCCCTTTACTCGTAGCGAGCACGTCTTTGAGATCGGACGCGACGTCCTGCGCGATCATCTTGATGACGTGCCGGGCACGATCGTAGGCGTCCTTCAGCGTGTCGTCGATGCCCGTGAGCTGTGTCTGCCTCTTTGCGCCGCCGCCGACAACGTCGAGCTCATCGGACACGGTTTCGATCAATACGTCGGCATCGCCAATTGTGGTACGGGCCACACGCACAGAAACCTCCCTCGGGATGGCGGAATTCTGAAGAAGACACCCCCTGCCAAGTCAACCCGATGGCCGTGACGTCACTGAGCCACCGTACCGGCGCACCTGCTACTCGTGCCGCCCCCCAGCCGCGCCTTGAGGTTCGCCTCTAACCGACACCACATCTGGTGATTCCTTTCAACACGGCTCCAGATGAGCGCCCTTTCGTCGCTGCTTGGCGCTGCCGTCGTCGACCACAGCGTACGGACAAGACTTCGCATGTCTTGTGCCGGTTCACGTTGGTGGTCGGCCAGAGCCCCTCGGTCGACGGCGCGTGGCCCGGTGTTTTGGACCGTGCACCCTGTCGAGCGCCCGCTCCCCTCGACGGCCAGCGCAGATTCCCGTCCCGAATCACGGTCGCGTGGCGCCGGTGCTGCTCTCGGCCGATTCCACCGTCACCCGGGCGGTGCCCCGATTGCCGCGATGGTCCTTGTCTCCCGTTCTCTCATAGAAGAACCGATAGTCCAGGCCGAGCACCGTGTGTCTGAGCGGCAACATGGCGTCGTTCACGAAGAGGTGCAGCTCGCCAGTCCGCGCGGCCTCGAAGTTCCCACGAAAGCGCGTCTGCGAACGCCTCACCTGTTCCACCGCGAGCGGGTCGATGTGCACGAACGTGCTCAGCACGCCGCCTCTGGCCGGCCTGATCTCGATGAGCGGCTGCAGGTACCTGGCGTTGACCACTCGTTTCAGCGGTGTAGCCACGTAACCCATGAACCACGGGAAGTCCCCAGCTGCCAGGCCTTCCGGGGTCGCCCTGAGACTGGAATCGTACCAGGGCTCCATCACGTCGAACGTCACAACGTAATGTTCGCCTTGATACACTTGGCCGAAGCTCTGGCTGCAGACATCCCGTGTGCTGAAGTCGCGGGCCACGCGCGTGATGGGCCCCAGTGGCACCGCGGATGGCTGGCACAGCGCGTCGCCGTTCTCCAGCAGCGGCAGACCCGTCTGTGCGTAGACTCCCAGGAGCGACCACAGCAGCCCGAGCACCATCACGGGCGTGACCACCCAGTTCGGGAGGATCGCCCACTTGAACCGCTGAGCAAAGTGCTGATACGCGGCGCTGTTCCTGAACCACTGCAGCCACGACCGGCGCGCCGCCGGACGCGTGCCCTCGAGGGCGTGCCGCCAGATGCCCCTGGACCAGTCACGCAGCGTCCATTCGAGTCGTTTGCCAATGGCCAGCAGCAGCAGAATCACGATCGCCAAGACGAGGAAGTAGAACGGGTTGTCCGCATAGACGTCTACCCACCCGCTCGCAGACGAGGGCAGTACGGCGCCTGCCAGCCGGATCACCGCGCGGATCCACATGCGACCGTCTGAGAGCAACGGCGGCACCGGAAGCGTCGAGATCACCAAGGGAAGCGCCGCGAGCAGCGCCGTGAACGCAAGCGTGACGAAGTAGACAATCCGCCGCCACCACACGAGATCCCAGACCGCCTCGAAGGCTTCCCGTCGCTGCCCTGCGGCTGCTGCATCGCCCAGTAGTCTATGCAGCGCCGGTTCGACCATGGGTCTCCCTGGGTGCCGGATCTCTGGTGGGCGATCCGTCTGACTATAGATCTGCGGAGCGTTCTCCCCTCCCGCATGAGGAGGCACGATCTCGAGAGTCGCAGGCAGCGTGATTGGTGCATAGCGGTCGGTGCCGGTGGCAATCCGGTTGATCACACTTTCATGAACGCGCACCGCACGGAGCAAGCCGCGGGAACGCCCACGCTTGTCCCGGATCGCTGGATCCCGCAGGCTAAGCGTCGTGGGGTCCACGGGATCGACCCAGGCCGCAATTCTCCGCGGCTGGTAGCGATAGTAGGATCCCAGACCAGACCGGCTGTCGTGAATCGGTCCGTAGCTGTTGGCGAGCGCACGAAACCGGTCCTTCATCACGGCCAACGTCCGCAGACCTTCCGACGGCGTACCGGCCCATGTGTTACGAGGTTGCTCGGCCTCGCTCATCATCCAGAGCAAGGACACATAACTCAGGCTCTCGTCCGGATATCCTCCTCCGACATCCGAGTGCATCCCAGTGAACCAGACCTGTTGGAGCCGATCGGCTCCAACGGCGCCCGTGGCAATCAGAGATGCTTCGTGCACTTCGTCCCACAGTAAGGGATGGAACGCGTCGCGCTCGTCGTCGATCGCGAGCGCGTGACGCGCGCACACCACCCGCTTGTCCAGCTGATAGCCCGGCATGCTGAGGCGGAAGAACCAGTTGTCGAAGGCCCGGGTGATCTCTGCGATGGGGCCGCCGTAGGCTGCCACGGTATCCCAGACCCCGATGAAGCGGATGGCTGGCACGTCCCGCGTCGAGTAGCCGCTTTCGCGACGCAGGACCCGGTCCACCAGATTGATCGCTCCATCCCGCAACCATCGAGCTAGTTTCGTTGGCCACCGCAGCCGCCGTGGCAGAACATCCTTCCGGAAATGTCGGTACGCGCGCTTGCTCTTCCGCCGCAGGTCCGCTTCGTCCGTGGAGCCGACGAGACCTTCGGAGAGGATTAGCGCGGCGACCAGGCGGGCTGTGAACGCGCCGCGGCTGAAGCCGAAGAGAAAGATGTCGTCGCCGTCACTGTAGTTGCGGCAGGCATAGCGGTAGATGTCGAGGACATTTCGCTTGAGGCCCCACCCGAAGGCACCGCCGAGTGCGGCGAGCGGCTTGAACGATGACGTGCCGACGCCATTGTCGTAGTAGGCGATCTGAGGCCGCTTGCCTTCGGGGGCAGGCCCGAGATCGACGGCTTCATACATGCGCCACACGTTCGTCTTGAACATCTTGGCGCTACTGTTGCCGGTTCCGTCGGAAAACAGAACGATGGCCTTTCCTTGTTCGCCCTCCTGCGCTCCGGCACCCGCGTGGTCACGCGTCGCGTCAGAATCGGTGCTCATGCGTGCCTCCCGACGAGATACGTCTTCTGCCCCCCAAGGCAGACGCCAGAGTGCCGAGTCCCCGCCGAGCCCGCCGATCTGGGTCAGATGTGCGCAGATGAAGAGCTTGGCTCCAATGCTCGAGCCGCCACCGCCGTTGGGCCGGAGAGTACCCGCACGTTTCGCACCCCCGAGGACACCGATAGATGCCGTGGCTTCGCGCTCCTTCTCCGTGACCGGTCCTACTGTTGTCGACGCGTGGCCTGATCGACGGGATCAATGGACCCGACTGTGACCGCCCAACTCTCCACGACGCGGCACAGGCGGAGCAATGACTACAGCCTCGCAGTGCCTCTTCCGAACGATCTGGACTTGTAATGGCGAGGTTGCCGTACGCCACGATCGACGTGGCGACGACGTCAGAGATGACACGGACGGTCATGGGCCACACTCCCGGTCGCGGAGCAGACCCCGCCTCCGGTCGCGGGGACTTCTTATAGTTCAACGAGAGATTGCAGGGACTCTAGCGCGGGCGGGTGCGATAGTCAACTGTCGTGGTCTTGAACGGTTCGTTAGGCGCTCCCACCGAGAGGCACGACAGACTGCGGCCTCAGTCGCAGATCTTGATCGGCTTTCTGAACGTCCACTTCCCCGGCAGCTTGACGGTCCCGGACTCGCGTTTGACGAGCGAATAGCCTTCGCACTTCAGCTCGCCCGCCGCCTTGCACGCGCCGGGCGCCGCCGCCAGCACCTCGCCGCCGCGAATGGTGAGCGTGGCGGTGTCGAGCGTGAGCGTCAGCTTCAGATCGAATGGCACCGTGTCCACCTTCGCGCCGTCCACCAGGATGTCGAGGCTGGGCTTGTGAGACGACGTCACCGTGTGCTGGCCGAGCGTGACGAAGACCGTCTCGTCCGGTGGGTACCTGACCGGGTCGGCGTAGCGCTCGAGCTCCGACACCTTCTTCCAGCCGCCGACGAGGATGGCGCCCAGATCGAGCCGCAGCAGGTCCGGGATCCGGCCCGCGATTGTCTTGAAGGCCCCGGTCACGTTCAGGAAGCCCTGCGCGGGCAGCGCCCGCGTGAGCCGCACGAACATCGGGCTCTCGGCGGACGCCAGCGTTTCCACCCAGTCGCTGCCGTGAGGGCCGGACAGAAGATCGGCAGCGGTCTCAATCTGCGTCATCACGGCTTCCCTTCTCCCGGCGCTCGCCCTGAATCAGATCGCCCCCGGGCGCGACCAGGCCCTGGGCCCCGCGATCGACGACGGGCGTGATGCGAACTTCCATCTTGATGGCCGGCGTCTCGTGGGGGCGCACGTCCGCCTCGCCCGGGTCCACGTGCGTCCGGACCCCGACGCCCTCCGCCGGCGGCGCGGCGGGCTGGGGTTCGGGCGCCGGCTTCGGCGCCCGCTTCCGCCGGCGGCCCACGCCCGCGAGCCCGGCGACGACCGCCACGAGCACGATGACGCCGCCCACGGGCACCATCCAGACGACCCGCGGACGGGCCTCGTCGAGCAGCACGGCCGTGCCGTACGGGACCTGCTGGTTCACCGGCACAGACTGCGCCAGCACCGTGCCGCCCGCCTGGATCGACAGCCGCGGCGTGACGGCGCCCACGGTGAGGCCGGCGGCGGTGATGGCGGCGGCCGCGGCGCCGTGCTCCAGACCGACGACCCTCGGCACGGCGACCATCTCGATCGCCGCGACGGTGAGCCGGACCGCGCTTCCGACGGCCCTGCGCGTGCCGGCGCGCACGCTCTGCGCGAGCACGGTGCCTTCCGGCTGGAGGTGCGTGGGGCGCAACTCCTCGCCGCCGACGGCGAGCCGGCCCGTCTTCAGGACGTCGCGCGCCTTCTCGACCGTCAGCCCCACCACCGACGGAACGGGCACGGTCTCGACCACGCCGAGAACGAAATCGACCGCGGTGCCAATCGGCACCCGCTTCCCCTGCGCCACGCCCTGGGTCATCACGGTTCCCGGCCGCGGCGATTCCCGGTACCCGATCGTCCCGGCCTTCAGTTCGACCGCGGCGAGCCGGGCGCGCGCGTCGCGCTCGCTCACGCCGACGATCGTCGGCACGACCACCGTCACGGGCACCGCCGTCGTCAGGTTGACCAGCGTCCCAATCGGCACGCGCGTCCCGGCCGCGACGCTCTGGCTCAGGACCGACCCGGCCGGGCTCCGCGACTCCCGGGTCGTCACGGCGCCGACCGCGAGCTCGACCTTCTCGAGCGCCTGACGCGCCTCGGCCTCGGGCTTCGACGCGAGATCGGGGACGAGGACGGTCACGGGCGTGGCGGTGACGATCGTGACGGCGCTGCCGATCGTGACGATGGTGCCCGCCGCGGGCTGCTGCGACAGCACGGTGCCGGGCGGGCGGCGCGCCTCCTGTGACGTCACGCCGCCGAGCGCCAGCTCGGCCCGCCCGAGCAGACCGGCCGCGGCGGCTCGCGTCCGGCCGACGAGGGACGGGACCTGGACGGTCACCGGCCGGGCCACCACGAAGTCCACGCTGGTGCCGATGACGACGCGCCGTTCGGCGGCGGGATCCTGTGACAGCACGGTGCCCGCGCGCCGGCGGGACTCGGCGGACGACACCTCGCCCGCGACCAGACCCGCCCTCTTCAGCAACTCGCCTGCCTGCGCTTGCGTCCGGCCCACGAGCGACGGGACGAGCACCGTCACGGGCCGGGCCACCACCAGGTCCACGGCCGTGCCGACCGCGGCCTTGGCGCCGGCTTCCGGCTTCTGCGACAGAACGGTGCCCTCGGGCCGGCGGGACTCGGCGGAGCTCACCTCGCCGGGCATGAGCTCGACCTTCCTCAACATCCCGATCGCGTCGTCCTGCGTCCGGCCGACGAGCCGGGGCACGCCGACCGTCACGGGCGTGGCCACGACCATGTCCACGGCCGTGCCGGCCGCGACGACCTGCCCCGCCGGGGGCCGCTGCGAGAGCACGAGCCCCCGGGGGCTGCGCGACTCCTGGAGCGTGACCTCGCCGGCCGCGAGCCCGGCCCGTTCCAGCCGGGCGGCGGCGTCCGCTTGCGTCCGCCCCACGATCGGAGGCACCGCGGCGGTCAGGGGCGCGGCCACGACGAGATCGATTGCCGTTCCCTGCGGGACCTCCTGGCCGGGCGGCGTGCCCTGGGCGATCACCTGCCCCGGCGGCTCGCGCGAGGGCTGGCGGCTGACCTGCCCCACCTGCAACCCGAAGCGCTCGAGGATCGCGGCGGCGGCGCGCTCCTGGTTCCCGACCACCTTGGGGACCTTCACCAGCTGCTGCGCGGCGGCGGCGCCGACACCCGTGTCGGGCGCGGCCTGTCCGGGCAACAGGACGGCGAGCGAGAACGCGAGGCTGCAGATACCCAGGAAGCGCCTGGTCATGAATCGCCTTCGTCGGGCGTGAACGTTGAACTCTCTCCCATGTTACCCTGGGCCCGTTGGCTGCGGCATATTCACCGAGCGCCGCGAAGAAGCCCCCAGCCGTGCCCCGAAGCCTCTTGAGCGGCCCACTCCCGTGGTGAATTCGCCTGGGCACGCCTCTTGCTGTCCTCGACCCGGGGGAGCACGATGGCACAACCAGGACGCACGCTCGTTCTGATTCTCGCGGTCGCCGGGGTGGCGGCGTGCTCGGGCCGCCGGAACACGATGGGCAACCCGCTCGGGGCGTCCGGCATGTACGGCCCCGGCTCTCAGGGGACGAGCTACTCGTCGAACGGCGAACGGATTTACTTCACCGCCACGTCGGCGTCCGGCACGGCCATCACCTACACCGGCGGGTTCGTCACCCCGATGGGCCGTCTCACGTGCGCCATGTGCCACGGCTCGACCGGCCACGGCGCCAGCACCACCATGATGGGCGCCTTCGTCCAGGCGCCAGACATCACATGGCCGGCGCTCACCGGACCCCACGACGACCACGCGCCCTACACCGTCGACACGGTGAAGGCGGCCATCGCGGGCGGCGTCGACCCGGCCCGGCACGCGCTCGACGCCGCGATGCCGCGCTGGACGATGACGGCCGCCGATTCTCGACGACCTGGTGAGCTACCTGCAGACGCTGAAGTAGGCCGGCGGCGCCGTCACACGGCGTCGCGCAGGCGTTCGGCGCCTTGCCGCCCCCAGTCCAGCTGGCGTATCGTGGGCGCGATGGCGAAGGACGCCCGGGCCTCGTCGCGCTGTGGCCGCGTGCTCGCGGCCGTGCTGGCCGCCGCCGTTTCGGCGCCGGCGGCCCCGGCGGGCCAGGCGCCCCCCGACGCCGGCACGATCGTGGCTCGCGCCGCCGCCTACGTCGCCGACTACGAGTCGCGCCTCTCGTCGGTCGTCGCCGAGGAGCGCTACGAGCAGCGGCTGCACACGGTCGAGCTCGCCGCGCCGACGGGCGTCGTGGGCACCGCCGTGCGGGGCACCGCCACGAAGGAGAGCCGCCGCAGGCTGATCTCGGACTACCTGCTCGTGAAGGTGGCCGGGTTGAGCGGCTGGGTGCCGTTCCGCGACGTCATCTCGGTGGACGGCCGGAAGGTGCACGACCGCGACCAGCGGCTCTCGCGCCTCTTCCTCGAGTCGCCCGCCGACGCGATGGACCAGGCCCTGCGCGTCGCCCGCGAGAGCTCGCGCTTCAACCTGGGCTACGTCCAGCGCAACACCAACGTGCCCACGCTCGCGCTGCTCTTCCTGACCGACCGGCACCGCCCGCGGCTCACCTTCCGCCTCGAGGGCGTGGAGTCGATCGACGGCGTGGACACGGTTCGCCTCGCCTACGTCGAGTCGGGCCGCCCGACGCTCATCCACGGCAAGGACGACGTGGACATCGTCGCCGACGGGGTGTTGTGGGTGGAGCCCGGCACCGGCCGCATCCTCCAGACGCGCATCCACACCGACACGGGCTCGCTCGAGTCCGAGATTGTGGTGACCTACCGCGAGGACAAGCGGATGGGGTTGCTCGTGCCGTGGCGGATGCGGGAGAGCTACCGGAGCGACAGCGAGCGCGTCGAGGGCACGGCGACCTACACGAACTTCCGGAAGTTCCAGGTGGAAACGGGCGCGGCGATCAAGAAGCGCCCGTGAACCAGGCGACCGTCCGCTTCAACCCTTCCTCGAACCCCACGCTCGGCGCGTAGCCCAGCAGCTCCTTCGCCAGCGAGATGTCGGCCTGCGAGTCGCGGACGTCGCCCTCGCGCGGCGGGCCGAAGACGGGCTCGACGTGTGCGCCGGCCAGGGCCTTCAGCGCCGCGAAGAGCTGGAGCAGCGACACGCGGCCGCCGGTGGCCACGTTGATCACTTCGGCCGCTCGCCGCCGGCGCGACGGCGGCCCGCAGCACGCCGTCCACCACGTTGGCGACGTAGGTGAAGTCGCGCGTCTGCCCGCCGTCGCCGTGCACGGTCGGGCGCTCGCCGGCGAGGAGCGCCTTCGCGAAGAGCGAGATCACGCCCGAGTACGGCGAGCCGGGGTCCTGCCGCGGCCCGAACACGTTGAAGTAGCGGATGGTGACCGTCTCGAAGCCGTAGAGGCGCGTGAACAGCCGCCCGTACTCCTCGCCCACCAGCTTCTGCAGGGCGTAGGGCGAGAGCGGATGCGGGCGGCATGTCCTCGCGCTTGGGCAGCGTCGGCGTGTCGCCGTAGACCGACGACGAGCCGGCGAAGACGAGGCGGCGGACGCCGGCGTCGCGCGCGGCCACGAGCACGTTGAGCGTCGCGTCGATGTTGGCGCGGTTCGAGGTGACGGGATCCTTCACCGAGCGCGGCACCGAGGGGATGGCGGCCTGGTGCAGGACGTACTCGCAGCCATCGACGGCGCGGGCGGCCACGGCCGGGTCGGCCAGGTCGCCCTCGAGGATCTCGACGCCGGGCACGTGCGCCAGGTTGCGCGCGCTTGCCGGTCGAGAAGTTGTCGGCCACGCGCACGGGGTGGCCGCGGCGGACCAGCTCCTCGGCCAGGTGGGATCCGATGAAGCCCGCGCCGCCGGTGACGAGGTAGAGAGGCTTGGTCATTGTCGATTGCCGATTGCCGATTGCCGATTGCCGATTGGAATTGAAAAGGTCCGCCGCAGCGCGGACGTAAGCCGAATTCTGTGCCCTCGCACACGCCCTTGCGGGCGCGCTCGGGGTGACGACCATTCCTCTAGCCCCGCCATCACTGGCGGGGTCGAGCGACCTACCCGGAGGCTTCGGACGGGCCGTCCTCGGGCGCCTCCCTATTTGGTCTTGCTCCGTGCGGGGTTTTGCCTGCCACCGCCGTTGCCGGACGACGCGGTGCGCTCTTACCGCACCTTTTCACCCTTACCCGCCTTCGCCCTTGCGGGCTCCGGCGGGCGGTATATTTTCTGTGCCACTTTCCTTCGGGTCGCCCCGACCGGGGTTACCCGGCGCACTGCCCTGCGGAGTTCGGACTTTCCTCTCCACCCCGCCTTCGCCCTTGCGGGGCTCCGGCGGGATGCAGCGGTCGTCTGTCCGGCTGCGGCGGATGTCAAGATCACGAAACCGCGGGCGCTCGACGGCCCGGCCGGCCTACCCGTCGGTGTCCTGCTTGATATCTGGTACTGCTCGAGCTTCTTGTACAGGTTGCTGCGCGGCGTGTCGATCGACCTCGGCCGTCTTGGAGATGTTCCAGCCGTTCTCGCGCAGCTTCTCGACCAGGAACGCGCGCTCGGCGACCTCCTTGAACTCGCGCAGCGTGCCCGGCTTCGTCCCGGTCGCTGTCGGGACCGGCCGCGGGGGCGTCGAGCGCGCACGGCGTCGCGCACGTCGTCGGCGTCGATCGAGCTCGCCGGGCGCCATGATCAGCAGGCGCTCGACGGTGTTGCGCAGCTCGCGGATGTTGCCCTTCCAGCGCGCGCGCTGCAGCGCGTCGATCGCCTGCCGGCGTGAAGCTCGCGGGCCGGCGGTTGTTGTCGCGGCTGAAGAG
Source organism: uncultured Acidobacteriota bacterium (assembly GCA_963812185.1). Taxonomy (GTDB): domain Bacteria; phylum Acidobacteriota; class Vicinamibacteria; order Vicinamibacterales; family JAHECP01; genus JAHECP01. The sequence goes on along the minus strand of CAWEUE010000003.1, from coordinate 271,843 downwards.
CTCCGAGAAGTGCTGCACGAGCAGCGGGATGTCCTCGGGCCGCTCGCGCAGCGGCGGCACGCGGATCGGGATGACGGCTCAGGCGGAAGTACAGGTCCTCGCGGAAGGTGCCCCTGCTCGATCTCCTCCTCGAGGTCCTTGTTGGTGGCGGCGATCACGCGCACGTCCACCTTGATGGTGCGCGCCGAGCCGAGCCGCTCGACCTCGCCCTCCTGCAGCACGCGCAGCACCTTGGCCTGCGTCTTCGGGCTCATGTCGCCGACTTCGTCCAGGAAGATGCGTGCCGCGGTCGGCCTGCTCGAACTTGCCGATCTGCTTCTCGGTCGCGCCGGTGAACGAGCCCTTCTCGTGGCCGAACAGCTCCGACTCGATCAGCTCCTCGGGGATGGCGGCGCAGTTGACCTGCACGAAGCGCTCGCGGCTGCGCAGGCTGTTGCGGTGGATGGCGCGCGCGACGAGCTCCTTGCCGACGCCGCTCTCGCCGAGCAGCAGCACCGTGGCGTTGGTCGGCGCCGCGCGGCGCACCGCGTCCATCACCTGCCGGAGCGCCGCGCTCTCGCCGACGATCTGGTGCCGCAGCTCCTCGGCGCGGCGTGAGCGAGCGGTTCTCGTCGCGCAGCCGGCCCTGGGCCAGGGCGTTGCGCGCCGTCGAGCAGCACGCGCTCGCTCTCGAAGGGCTTCTCGATGAAGTCGAAGGCCCCGAGCTTGGTGGCCTCGACCGCGGTCGCCACGGTGCCGTGGCCCGAGATCATGATGACGGGCAGCGCCTCGTCCTGGCCGCGGATGCGGCTGAGCGCCTCGAGGCCGTCCATGCCGGGCATCTTGATGTCGAGGAAGACCAGGTCCGGCCGCTCGCGCTCGATGGCCGTCATGCCGTCCTGCGCCGTCGGCGCGAGCAGGCACTCGTAGCCCTCGTACTCGAGCATCATCCGCATCGACTCGCGGATGGCCGGGTCGTCGTCCACGACCAGGATGCGTGCTTTCATCGGGCCTCGTCGACCGTGACGGCGACGAGGTCGCGCGTGCCCGGCGTGGGGTTGTAGACGAGGAGCGCGGCGGCGTCGCCCGGCTGCATCGCGCCGAGCACGCGCTCGGTACTCGGCGGCCGTGTGGACCGCGCGCCGGTTGATCTCCAGGATGATCCAGCCGCGCCGGATGGCGGTGCCGTAGATCGGCCCGGCCGAGTCGACGCTCGAGACCACCACGCCCTCGACGCCGGCCGGCACGCCGAACCGCCGCGCGAAGGAGGGGTCCAGTTCGCGCACGACCAGGCCCAGCGTCGGCCGGCCGTGCCCGTCGGCGCCGGCCGGCCGAATCGCGTCGGCCGCGCCCGGCGGCGCCTCCGCCGGCTCCGGCTCCTCGGCCGGGCGCTCGGCCAGCTTGATGGGGAGCGTGCGCTCGCGGTCGTCGCGCAGCACGCGCAGCTCCACCGTGCTGCCCGGCTGGTGCATCGAGATCTCGCGGATCAGATCGTCGTCGCTCATCACCTCGTGCCGGTCGACCGAGCGGATGAGGTCGTAGACGCGCAGCCCCGCGTGCTCGCCGGGCGAGCCGGGCGTCACGTCCAGCACGAGCGCGCCCAGGGTGCCCGGCAGCTTGAGCGAGCGCTCGAGGTCGGGCGTGACCCGCACCAGGGAGACGCCGATGAAGCCGCGCGACACGCGCCCGCGCGTGCGCAGCTGCGGCAGCACCTCGGTGACCTGGTTGATCGGGATCGCGAAGCCGATGTTGTTGGCCCGGCGGCTGATGGCCGAGTTGATGCCGATCACCTCGCCGCGCGTGTTGATGAGCGGCCCGCCGCTGTTGCCGAAGTTGATGGCCGCGTCGGTCTGGATGTAGTCGTCCAGGCTCGGGTCGAACAGCTTCCGGCCGATGAAGCTGACGACGCCCACGGTGACCGAGTGCACGTAGCCGAGCGGGTTGCCGATCGCGCACACCCACTCGCCCACCTTGAGGCCGTTGGAGTCGCCCAGCGGCGCCGCCGGCAGCGCCGACCGCGACGACACCTTCAGCAGCGCGACGTCGATGGCCGGGTCGGCGCCCACGAGCGCCGCGCGGAAGCTGCGCCCGTCGGCGAGCGTGACCGTGATCCGCTCGGCGTTCTCCACGACGTGGTTGTTCGTGAGGATGTAGCCGTCGCGGTCGATGATGAAGCCGCTCCCCGCGCCGCGCTGCGGCACGAAGCGGTCGTTGTCTTCGGGCCCCTGGACGTCGCCGCCCGGCGTCCGGCGGTACCGCCGCGGCTCGGACGGATCGGCGACGAGCGACGTCGCGTTGATGTTGACCACCGTGTCGTCGACGCGCGCCGCGATCTCCGCGAAGTCCACGCCGCCCGGCGCGGCCACGACCGGGCGCGCCTCGGGCGCCACGGCGCGCGCGGCGTCCACCGGCGCCCGCGTCACCACCGTCTGCAGCGGCGCCGTGGCCGGCGCCAGCTGGCCCGACACGACGAGCCCCAGCAGGAACGCGACGGCCGCCGCGAGCCCGACGGTCACGATCAGGAATCGGCGAGGCATAGTGGTCAGCCCATTATAAGCCGTTTGAACGCCGCTTCATCCAGCGTGGGCACGCCCAGCGCGCGGGCCTTCTCGAGCTTGCTGCCCGGCTCGGCGCCCACCACCACGTAGGCCGTCTTCCTGCTCACCGACCCGGTGACCCGCCCCCCGAGCGCCTCGATGGCCGCCGCCGCCTCGTCGCGCGAGAGGCTTTCGAGCGCGCCGGTCAGCACGAACGTCCGGCCCGCCAGCGGCCGCGCGGCCGCGCCGGCGCCGGCCGCCGGAGCCACCGGCTGGAGGGTCGCGCCGGGCCCGGTCACGAGCCGGGCCACCAGCGCCTGGTTGCGCGGCTCGTCGAAGAACTCGCGCACCGCGCCCGCCACCACCGGCCCGACGTCGGGCACGGTCTCGAGCGCCTCGGGCCTCGCGTCGGCGAGCGCCGCGCAGGCCGGCGAACGCCACGGCCAGCGCCTGGGCGCCGCGCTCGCCCACGTGCCGGATCCCGATGGCGTAGATCAGCGCGCCACAGATCGCGCGTCCGGCTCTGCTCGATCTCGCCGACGAGATTGGCGGCCGACTTGTTCCCCATCCGCTCGAGCGCGGCCAGCGTCGGCGCGTTGAGCGTGTAGAGGTCGGCGAAGTCGTGCACCAGTCCCGCGATCGACGAGCTGGTTGACCAGCGACTCGCCCAGCCCCTCGATGTTCATGGCGCGCCGGGAGGCGAAGTGCAGCAGGCTCCGCCGGATCCGCGCCGGGCACGACGGATTCGCGCAGCGCCAGACGACCTCGTCCTCGGGCTTGTGCAGCGCGCTGCCGCACACCGGGCACGCGCGCGGCATCTCCCACGGCCGGCTGTCGGCGGGCCGCCCCGACAGGATCGGCTTGACCACCTTCGGGATGACGTCGCCGCCCTTCTCGATGAGCACGACGTCGCCCTCGCGCAGGTCCTTGCGCGCGACCTCCTCTCGTTGTGGAGCGTGGCGATCGAGATCGTCGAGCCGCTCAGCAGGACGGGCTCGAGCACGGCGAACGGCGTGACGGCGCCGGTGCGCCCCACGTTCACCTCGATCTTCACGAGGCGGGTCGTCGCCTGCTGGGCCGGGAACTTGAACGCCATGGCCCAGCGCGGGAACTTCGACGTCGCGCCGAGCCGCTCGCGGTCGGCGAGCGCGTCCACCTTGATCACCACGCCGTCGGTCTCGAAGCCGAGCGCGCCCCGGCGGTCCGCCCACTCGGCGCAGATAGGCGACGACCTCCTCGATGCCGGCGCACGCGCGCCAGCCGGGCGCCACCGGCAGGCCCCAGGCGGCGAGCCGCTCGAGCGCCTCGGCGTGGCGGGCGGCCACGGGCGGCGCCCCCTCCGGCAGGACCAGCTGGTACACGAACGCCCCCAGCCCGCGGCGCGCCACCTCGGCCGGGTCGAGCGTGCGCATGGCGCCGGCGGCGGCGTTGCGCGGGTTGGCGAACGGCGGCTCCTCGCGGTCCTCGCGCTCGCGGTTGAGCCGCTCGAACGCGGGCCGCGGCAGGTAGATCTCGCCCCGCACCTCGAGGCGCCCGGCGGGCGCGCCCGCCAGGCCGAGCGGGATCGCGCGCACCACGCGCACGTTCGACGTGACGTCCTCGCCGTGCACGCCGTCGCCCCGCGTGACGCCGCGCACGAGCAGGTTGTTCTCGTAGGTCAGCGCGATCGACAGGCCGTCGATCTTCAGCTCCGCCACGTAGCCGACCGGCGCCTCGCCGCAGTCGAGCCCCTTGCGCACCCGCTCGTCGAAGGCGCGCAGCTCGTCCTCGCTGTACGCGTTGTCGAGGCTGAGCAGGGGCGCGGCGTGCTCGACGGTGGCGAAGCCCTCGACGGGCCGCCCGCCCACGCGCTGGGTCGGCGAGTCGGGCGTCACCAGGCCGGGGTCCGCCCGCTCGAGCGCCTCCAGCTCCTTCATCAACGCGTCGAACGCGTCGTCGGTGATCTCGGGGTCGTCGAGAACGTAGTACCGCTCCTCGTGGTGGCGGATCAGGCGGCGAAGCTCGGTGGCGCAATCGCGGGGAGCGGTCATCGGCGGGAGGCGCCCAGCTCGCGGCGGGCGACACGGTCGAAGGCGTCGAACGCGTCCCGGCCCCAGAGGACGAAGACCACGCGGGCGAGGGGCGCCGGCGCGGCCGCGTGCTCGCGCACGGCGTCAATCATGACCTCGGCGCAGCGGTCGAGCGGAAAGCCGCCGACGCCGGTTCCGAGCGCGGGCAGCGCGATCGACGCTCACGCCGCGGGTCCGCGCCGCCGCGAGCGCGCTCGCGGTGGCCCGGCGCACCAGCGCCGCGTCGGTCCGCAGGTCCTGCCCCATCACCGCCGCGTGGACGACGCAGGCCATCGGCAGACGGCCCGCGCCGGTCACGACCGCCTCCCCGACCGGGATCGGGCCCTGCGCCATGGCCTCGCGCTCGATCGCCTCGCCGCCGCGCGCCTTGATGGCGCCGGCCACGCCCGAGCCCATCCACAGCGCGTTGTTTGCGGCGTTGACGATGGCGTCCACCGGCTGGCTGGTGATGTCGCCCTCGACGACGGCGACGGTGAGATGACCGAGGGAGAACTCAGAGGCGCTCATGACCGCTGGAAGGAGCGAACCTGTGAACCTGAGAACCCGAGAACCCCCGAACCCCCGAACCCGCCCGAGTCAGCGGTCCCGGGAGAGCACGTAGTCCGGCAGCGCGAGCAGCCGCTCGCGGTCGGGGCCGTCCGGAAAGACGTCCAGCTGCCGCTTGGCCCGCGTGGCGTACTCGACGGCCTTGTCGTAGGCCGACCCGGTGGCGTGGTGCTCGGCGAGCAGGCGCACCAGCGACTGCCACGCCTCGGGCGTCACCGCCCGGTCACGGACGGCGGCGCGCACGATCTCGGCGGCCGGCTCACCCGCGCGCTGCAGCAGGTAGATGATGGGCAGCGTGATCTTGCCCTCGCGCAGGTCGCTGCCGACGGGCTTGCCGAGCGACCGCTCGTCGGCCGTGAAGTCGAGCAGGTCGTCCACGAGCTGGAACGCCACGCCGAGGTTGAAGCCGTACTCACGCAGCGCGTTCTCCTGCTCGGCGTTCACCTTGCCGAGCATCCCGCCGATCTGGGCGCAGCCCCCGAAGAGGTACGCCGTCTTGCGGCGGATGATCTCGAAGTGCTCTTCCTCGGTGATGTCGACGTCGCCGGTCTTGGTGAGCTGGTACAGCTCGCCCTCGATCATGCGGAGCGTCACGTCGCAGAGCAGGCGGATCACGTCGAGCGAGTCCTCGGTGAGGGCGAGCGCCATCGACTTGATGTAGAGGTAGTCGCCCAGCAGGACCGTGACGTCGTTGCCCCACCGCGAGTGCACGGCCAGCCGGCCGCGCCGCAGGTCGGACTCGTCGATGATGTCGTCGTGGACGAGGGTGGCGGTGTGGATGAACTCGACGACCGCGGCGTAGAGCACCGCCCGGTCGCCCGTATAGCCGGCGAGCCGTGAGGCCATCAGCAGCACGGCCGGCCGCACCCGCTTGCCGCCGCTCGTCTGGATGTAGCGGCCGATCTCCGGGATCAGCTCGACCCGCGACTGAACGTGGCGCGCGAACTCCCGCTCGACCGCCTCCAGATCGGCCTGGACCGGCTCGAAGATCTCCGACAGGTCGTGGGCGGGCGGGTTCGACACGGGTCTGGGCTCGGCGGCCCCTTGGGTTGACATGATCGAAGGGAAAGGGACAGTGGAGGAAATCAGACCATACTTGGAGCCGGGTGTCAACGCGCTAAGCCATTGCCCCAACAGGTTTTGAGCCGACGGCCGGGCCTCCTCACGGCCGGAACAGCGCCGCGTAGGCCGCCACCACTGCGGCGGCAATCGTCCCGGCGGGCTCGCCGCGCAGCCGCGCCAGCATGTCGGCCACGTGGACGACGCGCGCCGGCTCGTTGCGCTGCCCCGGTGCGGGACCGGCGCCAGGTAGGGCGAGTCCGTCTCCACGAGCAGCCGGTCGAGCGGGACGACCCGCGCCGCCTCCCGCACGCTTTCGGCGCGCGGAAAGGTCACCATCCCGGCGAACGACACGTAGAACCCGATCTCGAGGGCCGCGCGGGCCATGTCGGCGTCGCCGGAGAAGCAGTGGAACACGCCGCGGACCCGGTCCCCGCCCGCCTCGCGCAGGACGGCGAACGTGTCGTCGGTCGCCTCGCGGGTATGGATGACCACGGGCAGGTCCAGCTCGCACGGCCAGCGCCACCTGCCGGGCGAAGACGAGCTGCTGCACCGGCCGCGGCGCGAAGTCGTAGTGGTAGTCGAGCCCGATCTCGCCGAGCGCCCGCACGCCCGCGCGCCCGGCCAGCGCGGCGCGCACGACCTCGTCGACCCTCGCCGGCTGCTCGGCGAACCGCCCGGCCTCGTGCGGGTGCACGCCCGCGGCGAAGCGGACCTCGGGCCAGAGCGCCGCCACCCGATCCGCCCGCCGCGCCTCGGCCGCGCTCCCGGCCGCCAGCACGCACAGCGCCTGACGCAGCCCCGCCTGCCGGGCCCGTTCCACGACGTCGGGAAGGTCCCCCTCGAACGCCTCGTCGGCGAGGTGGCAGTGGGAGTCGATCACCTCACCCTGCTTCCCGGCGGCGGCCCGGGCTCCTCGAAGGTCACCAGCGCGGGCTTGCCGCCCTCGGGGCTCGCGGCGAGCACCATGCCGTTCGACTCGATGCCCATCAGCTTGGCCGGCTTGAGGTTGAACACGATGGCCACCGTGCGGCCGACGAGCGCCTCGGCCTCGTAGGCCTCGGCGATGCCGGCCACCAGCGTGCGCTGCTCGGTCCCGACGTCCACCTGCAGCTTGATGAGCTTCCTCGACTTGGGCACCCGCTCGGCCGCCAGCACTTTGGCGACGCGCAGCTCGACCTTCATGAAGTCGTCGATCGTGATGCGCTCGCCGGCGGCCGGCGCGGCGCGAAGGCGTGGCCGGGGGGGCGGGCGGGGCCGCGGGCTGCTCTTTCTGTTCGTCGGTCATCGGTTTCGCTCTCCGGGTCGATGCCGCGGCCGTGGCCGCGGGTTCTGAGGGCGCGGTGGGCGCGGCTTCGAGGCGCGGCCACAGCGGATCGGCCTTGGCCACGGCGCGGTCGGCGGCCGGGCGCCAGGCGGCGTCGCGGTCGAGGCTGGGCCCGTGGTCCGCGGGCGCGCCGACCCGCCGCAGGATCTCGGCGGACGAGGCCGGCACGATCGGCGCGAGCAGGGTCGCCGCGATCCGCACCGCCTCGGTCACGTCGTAGAGCACCTGGGTGAGGCGGTCGGCCTGCGCGGGGTCGCGGGCCAGCGTCCACGGCTCGGTCTCGGCGATGAACTCGTTGGCCGCGTCCACGATCCGGTAGGCCGCGGCGGCGCCCTCGTGCAGCGCGAGGGCGTCCATGCTCCGCCGGTAGTCGGCGGCGGCCTGCTCCGCCGACGGCCGCCAGGCGGCCGGCGGTCGCGCCTCCGGGCTGCGAGACGCCCGCCGCGGTAGCGGTCGGCCATGGCCGCCACGCGGTTGACGAGGTTGCCCAGGTTGTTGGCGAGGTCGACGTTGTAGCGCTCCTCGAAGCGCTCCCACGAGAAGTCGCCGTCGGCGCCGTACGCGATCTCCTTCACGAGGTAGAGGCGCAGCGGGTCGGCGCCGAAGCGGTCGGCCGCCTCGAGCGGGTCGAGGATCGTGCCGAGCGACTTGCTCATCTTCTGGCCCTTCAGGTACACGAACCCGTGGCCGAAGATCTGCCGCGGCAGGTCCAGCGCCGGCGCTCATCAGCATCGCGGGCCACACCACGGCGTGGAACCGCGTGATGTCCTTGCCGATCACGTGCAGGTCGGCCGGCCACCACTTCGCGAACCGATCGCGGGTCGCGAGCCGAGCCCCACCGCCGACGCGTAGTTGATGAGCGCGTCGAACCAGACGTAGACGACGCTCGACGGGTCGATCGGGAGCGGGATGCCCCACGACTGCCCGGCGCGGCTCACCGAGATGTCCTCGAGCCCGCCCTCGAGCAGCCGCAGGATCTCGTTGCGCCGGACGTCGGGCACCAGGAACCCGGGGTGCGCGGCGAAGTGGTCCAGCAGCGGCTGCCGGTACTTCGACAGCCGGAAGAAGTGGTTCTTCTCGCGGATCCACTCGGGCGGGCGCTGGTGGATCGGGCAGTTGCCGTCCACCAGGTCCTTCTCCTGCTTGAACGCCTCGCAGGAGACGCAGTACCAGCCCTCGTAGTAGCCCTCGTAGAGGTCGCCGGCCTTCGCGATGCGCTCGGCCAGCGTCGGTCACGCCCGCGCGGTGGCGCGGCTCGGTCGTGCGGATGAAGTCGTCGAACGAGATGTCGAGCCGGCGCCACACGTCGCGGAACTCCTGCTCCATCCGGTCGCAGTAGGCGAGCGGATCGAGGCCGAGCTCCGCGGCGCGCCGGTACACGTTCTGCGAGTGCTCGTCGTTGCCCATCAGGAAGTGCGTCTCGTCGCCGCGCAGCCGGTGGTACCGGGCGATGACGTCGGCCGTGATCTTCTCGTAGGCCGTCCCGAGGTGCGGGCGGCTGTTCACGTAGTCGATCGCGGTCGTCAGGTAGAAGCGGGACATAGGGGTAATTGATGATACCTGATCGGGAATCGGTGCTCGGGACTCGGTACTCGGGGCCTCACGCCCCCTCGCGGTCCAGGTACGCCTTCACGGCGAGGGCGTGCACGTCCTTGATGGACCGGCCGCACTCGGCGGCCAGCCGCGCGCAGTCCTCGAACTCGGGCAGGGCGTTCACCACCAGGCCGTCCCGGCGGGACACCTTGACGCGCACGGTCCCGACCGGCGTCGTCGACCTCGACGAACTCGCGCGCCAGGCACTCCCGCTCGACCTCCTGGTAGCGCACGCCGATCGTGGTCGTCTCGCGGAACACCACCTCGCTCACCGACTCGCGCCGCTCGGGCGGCGCCACCACGGTCACGAGCGTGCCGGGCCGGCCCTTCTTCATCTGCACCGCCACGTAGAACACCTCGTGCGCCCCCGCCGCATAGAGACGGTCCATGAGCGGCCCGAAGATCTGCGGGTTCATGTCGTCGACCTCGAACTCGACGACGCCCACGCGATCGCCCGCGCGCGCGGCGGACGCCTCCCCGACGAAGACGCGCAGCACGTTCGGCGCGCCGGGCACCTCGCGGTCGCCCGCGCCGTAGCCGATCCGCTCGACGCGCATGGCCGGCAGCGGTCCGTAGCGGCGGGCGTACGCCGTGACGAGGAGCGCCCCGGTGGGCGTGACCAGCTCGCCCGTGACGGCGCCGGCGTACACCGGGGCGCCCTGCAGCAGCCGCGCCGTCGCCGGCGCGGGCACGGGGAACGTGCCGTGGGCGCACTCGACCGTGCCGCTGCCCACGTTCAGGGGCGAGGCCACGATCTCGTCGGCGCCGAACCACTCGAGCCCGAACACCGCGCCCACGATGTCCACGATCGAGTCGAGCGCCCCGACCTCGTGCAGGTGCACCTGCTCGACGGGCATGTCGTGGATCGCGGCCTCGGCCTCGGCCAGCCGCGCCACGAGGGCCTTGCTCCGCTCCTTCCCCCCGGCCGAGAGCGCGGACCGGTCGATCAGGCCCGCAATCTCCGCCACGCTGCGGTGAGCATGCGGTCGGGGACTGGGGGCTGGGGACTGGGGGCTCCGGCCCTCGCCGCCGTGCGCATGTTCGTGGTCGTGCCCGTGATCGTGGTCGTGACGATGAGGCTCGTGATGATGATCGTCGTGGTGATGGTGATGGTCGTGATCGATCGGGTGCTCGTGCGCGCGGGGCGGCTCGTCTCCCTCGTTCACGCGGAACTTGGTGGCGGACACGCCCGAGCGCTGCACGCGATCGGCCGTCACGTCGATCCCGATGGCCAGGCTGCCGAGCGCCCGTCGCAGCTCGTCGAGCGGAAGCCCCGCGTCGAGGAGGGCGCCGAGCACCATGTCGCCGGACGCGCCGGAGAAGCAATCGAGATAGAGGATGCGCGACATCGTCAATCGTCAGGCTAGAGGCGCCCGGTCTCCTTGAAGCTGCAGTAGCGCGTGTCGGTCAGCACCAGATGGTCGACGACCAGGATGCCCATCAGCTCGCCCGCGGCGGCCAGCCGCCGGGTCAGCTCCACGTCGTCGCGGCTGGGCATCGGGTCGCCGGACGGATGGTTGTGAAAGAGGATGAGCGCCGCCGCGCCGCCGGCAACCGCTTCCCTGAAGACCTCGCGCGGGTGCACGACGCTGGCGTCGAGCGTCCCGATCGACAGGATCTTCGTCCTCAGCACCCGGTGCCGCGTGTCGAGCAGCAGCACGCCGAACTGCTCGACCGGCGCCGCGCCGAACTCCGGAACCAGGTGGCGCGCGGCGTCGCGCGGGCTCCCGCACTGCGGCCGGGCCTGCGCGGCGCGCACGAGCGTCCGGCGCCCCAGCTCCACCGCCGCCAGGATCTGGGAGGCCCGCGCCGGCCCCACGCCCGCCACCTGGCACGCCGCGCCGTGGCTCCACCGGGTCAGGGCCTGCACGCCACCGGCCGCCTCGAGCACGGCGTTGGCGACCTCGAGCGCGGTCGCCCGGCGCGACCCGCTTCCGACGACGATGGCCAGCAGCTCGTTGTCGCCGAGGGCCGACGGACCCAGGCGCGCCAGCTTCTCTCGCGGCCGATCGTGCGGAGCGAGGTTTTTCATCGTAGCAGGTCCGAGCCCCGGCCAGCCAGCGCACGGCCGGCCGACCCTTGCTATACTGGGCCGATGTCCCGTCGTCTTGTCATCGTCGCCGTGCTGCTCGCGCTCGTGTGGGCGTGCAGCGAGCCGCCCGACAAGGAGATCCACCAGGCGCAGGGCGCCATCGACGCCGCGCGCGCCGCCGGCGCCGAGCAGTACGCCCCGGCCGCGCTCACGGCCGCCACGACCTCCCTGACCCAGGCGCACGACGCGGTCGAGCAAGGCGACTATCGCCTGGCCCTCAGCCAGGCGCTCCAGGCGCAGGAGAACGCGCGCTCGGCCGCCCGCGCCGCCGCCAGCCAGAAGGCGGTGGTGCGCAGCCAGGTGGAGCGCACGCTCGACGGCGTCGACGCCGCCCTGACCCGGGCCGCCGCGCGCCTCAAGGCCGCCCGCGGCCGCGGGGGGGCAGCCGCCTCGGCCCTCCAGACCCGGATTGGCTCCGCGACGGCCGCGGTGCAAAAAGCGCGCTCGGCCCTCGAGGCCGAGCAGTACCTCGCCGCGCGCGACACCCTCGACGGCGTGCTGGACGGCCTGAACCGCGACCTGGCGGCGCTCGACCAGGCCCTGACGTCCCGGCGCCGGCACTGACCGGCGCCCGCGCCACCCCCGCCAGCGGGCAGAACCTGCCCGCCGCTTTCCGCGCTGTCTGCTGAATTCCTGCCGGGCGTTCGTCTACACGAGCATCGGACCGATCGTCATCACCAGAAAGACGACGACCACGTAGCCGACCAGGTCGAGGACCAGGCCGTGGCGGATCATGGCCGTGATGGGCACGTAGCCCGAGCTGTAGACGATGGCGTTCGGCGGCGTGGAGACGGGCATCATGAACGCCATGCTGGCGCCGAGCGTCGCGCCGAGCGCCGGCTGGATGACGGGCACGCCCGCCGCCCCGGCCACGGCAATCGCGATGGGCACGACCATCGTCGCGGACGCCGTGTTCGAGGCCGTCTCGGTGATGAGAATCGCCAGCGCCGTGAAGAGCATCGTCAGGGCGAGGGTCGTCTGGTTGGGGATCCAGGCGAGGATGCCGCGGCCCATCGCCTCGGCGAGGCCGGTCGAGAACGTGAGCGCGCCGAGCGCGAGGCCGCCGCCGAACAGCAGGATGATGCCCCAGTCGATCCTCACCGCCTGGGTCCACGTGATGGTCGCCCCGCCCTCGCCGCCAAGGGGCAGCAGGAACAGGAGCAGCGCGCCGATCATCGCGGCCGCCGCCTCGGGCATCGAGGCGGTGTAGGCCTGGGCGAAGGCGCTCTGCCCCAGGCCGGCGACCGTCAGCACGCCTGGCGTGAGCCAGAGGACGACGGTGAGCCCGAAGGCGAAGAGGACGTTGCGCTGGCCGCGCGACAGCGGGCCGAGCCGGCGCAGCTCCTCGACGGCCAGCGCCGCGTCGCCCATCGGCAGCGAGCGCCCGCGCAGACAGGCGAAGCGGAAGTAGACCGCCTGGAACGCGAACATGATCACGGCGAGGGGCACGCCAATCAACATCCAGCGGAAGAACGTGATGTGGATGCCGGCCGTGCGCTCGAGCACGCCGATGCCGATCAGGTTCGGGGGCGTGCCGACGGGCGTGGCCATGCCGCCGATCGACGACCCGAAGGCGGTGATCAGCATGAGCGCGAGCGCGAACTGCTGCACGCCGCGGTCGGCCTCGCGGTCGCCCTGCAGGTGCCCGATGATCGACATCGCGATCGGGAACATCATCGCCGTCGTCGCGGTGTTGCTGAGCCACATCGACAGCACGGTCGAGACGCCGCCGAACACGAGCAGGACGCGCACGGGGCTCCGCCCCACCCAGCGCATCGAGAGCGCCTGAAACGCGATGCGGCGGTCCAGCCCGTGCACGTACATCCCCTCGGCCAGCATGAAGCTGCCCATGAAGAGGAAGATGATGGGATCGGCGAACGGCGCCAGGACCTGCCGGGCGCCGCCGACCCCCAGCACGATCGCCAGGACCGGGCCGGCCACGGCGGTGGCGGGCAGCGGGATCGCCTCGGTCACCCAGTAGACGATCACCAGCGACAGGACAGCGGCCAGCCGGTGCGCCTGGGGCGAAATCGAGCCCATCGGCAGGAGCAGGACCGCGACGAAGAGCGCGGGCCCGAGGACGAGGCCGACCCGCCGGCGCGCGCGATTGAAGCGCTCCTCGGCCTGCGAGTACGCCTCGACGGCCACCGCCGGTTCGTCGCCGCCCTTCAGTCCAGCAGCCATCGCCCCTCCAGCACGAGCTCCGCCCAGCCCGTGAGAAACAGCCCCTCGTCGCGCCACTCGACGCGCTGCGCGCCGCCGGGGGCGGCGACCTCGACGTCCCGCCCGGCCCCGCCGAACGCCGCCGCGGCGACCGCCGCCGCGCAGGCCCCGGTGCCCGACGCCAGGGTCGGGCCGACGCCCCGCTCCCAGATCAGGATGCGCACGCGGCCGGGCGCCTCCACCTCGGCGAGCTCCACGTTGCTGCCCTCGGGGAAGGCGGGGTGGGTGGCCAGCGCCAGGCCGTAGCGCGCGAGCCGGGCCTCGGTGGCGGGCCCGAGCAGCACGCACTGCGGGTTGCCGACCCGGAGCACGACGACGGTGAGCGCCTCGCCGGCGACCTCGAGCCGCCGCTCACCCACGCCTTCGGGCGCGCCCATCTCCGCGCGGAAGGTATAGCGCCGGCCCTCACGCCCGAGCAGCACGAGACGCTTGTCGCCCGCCTCGGTCCTGACGATCACCTCGGCGGACGCGTCGGCGGCCTCGTGCACGAGCCACGCCGCGAGGCAACGCACGCCGTTGCCCGAGACCTCCGCACGGCTGCCGTCGGCGTTGAGCAGGCGCATCGCCGCGCCGCCCGGGTGCGGCCCGTGGAAGATCACGCCGTCGGCGCCAGGCCCGGCGTGTCGGTCGCAGAGCGCGCGCGCCAGCGCCGGGCGGTCGCGCGTCCCGGCCGCCGCGTCGCGGACGAGCAGGAAGTCGTTCCCGTAGGCGTGGGCCTTGACGATGTGCATGACGGCCCCCCTGGACGCCGTTACCTGGTGCAGAACGCGAGCAGGTGCCAGCCGAACCGCCTCACCCAGCCGCGCGGCAAGGCGTTGAACGTGCCGACGAACAGGCCGTTGTACACCGCGCCCTTCCAGCCGCCGTGGAGGCGCGACTTCACGGGGAACCGCTCGAACTCGACGCGCACGTCGCCGAAGCCGTCGAGGAGGCGGCGGAACTCGGCCGGGCTGTACCGCTTGAGCACCGGCGCGTCCTCGTGCTCGAGCTTGACCTTCATGAGCTTCGAGAGCGCGTTGAGCCACGAGATGCGGTTGTAGACCTGGAAGATCGCGAGGCCGCCGGGCTTCAGCACGCGGCGGCACTCCTCCACCAGGCGTCGGTCGCTCGCCGTGTACTGCACGACGCCGTGCGCGTAGACGACGTCGAAGGCCTCGGACGCGAACGGCAGCGCCTCGCCGTCGCCCTCGACGAGCCCCGCCTCCAGATGCTGGAAGGCGAAGTTGCCGCGCGCCAGCGCAACGGCCGAGGCGGCGACGTCCACGCCGACGACGCGGGCGCCGCCGCGCGCGAACCGGACCAGGTCGGTGCCCGCGCCGCAGCCCACCTCGAGCACCCGGCGGCCGCGGCAGCCGTCGAACGGCACCAGCCGGAGCAGGTGGTGGAGCTTCTCGAAGTGGTAGTCGTCGAGGTCCGCGAAGAACCCCTCCGACCCGACCGGGTGGCGGGTGATCTCCAGGTCGTGGATGTGGCGGTTCCAGTATTCGCGGACCCTTGCGGTCTCGGGCGCGGCGGCGTTCGGCACGGGCCCTTACTATAGAATAAAGCGCGATGATCCGTAATCTCCCGCGCCTGGCCGACACGGTCTTCGACCTCCTCGTGGTCGGCGGGGGCATCCACGGCCTGGCGGCCGCCTACGACGCGTCCGAGCGCGGCCTCGCGGTCGCGCTGGTCGAGCGGGGGGACTTCGGCGGCGGACTGTCGTTCAACCACCAGCGCACGGTGCACGGCGGGCTGCGCTCGCTCCAAAGCTTCGACGTGGGGCGGGCGCGCGAGTCGATTCACGAGCGGCGCGCGCTGGCGCGCATCGCCCCGCACCTGCTGCGGCCCATGCCGTTCCTGATGGGCACCTACCGGTCGCTCACGCGGGGCCGGGTCGCGCTCCGCGCGGGCTTCCGGCTCGACGCCTACCTGGGGCGCCGCCGCAACCGCGACATCGTGCCGGAGCTGCACCTGCCCGCCGCGCGGCTGGTGTCGCGCGCCGCGTGCACGCGCCTCTTTCCCGGCATCCGCACCGAGAACCTGACGGGCGGGGCCATGTGGTACGACTACCAGACGGTCGAGCCGCACCGCCTGACGCTGGCCTTCGCGCTCGCCGCCGACGCGCACGGCGCGGCCCTCGCGAACCACGTCGAGGCGCGCGAGGCGCTCCGCAACGGCGGCCGCGTCGCCGGCATGCGCGTGCGCGACCTCCTGACCGGCGACGACTTCGACGTGCGCGCCCGCGTCACGCTGAACGCGGCGGGCTCCTCGGCCGGCCGTGTGATGACGCTCTTCGGCGTCACGCGGCCCTTCCCGCTCGTGAAGACCATGAACCTCGTCACGACGCGGCCGGTGTCCGAGCTCGCGCTCGCGGCCGCGGGCGCCGACGGCCGGACGCTCACGCTCGTGCCGTGGCACGGCCGCGCGCTGGTCGGCACGAGCCAGGGCCCGGAGACGACCGAGGCGCCGGAGGTGACGATCACCGCCGGTGAGATCGACGCGTTCCTGGCCGACGTCAACCACGCGTTCCCCGCGCTCCGGATCGGCCGCGACGACGTCACGCTCGTCCACCGCGGGCTCGTGCCGGCGGCGCGGGGACGCGACGGGCGCCCGACCCTGCGCGCCCACTCCGCCGTCGTCGACCACACCGCCGACGGCGCGCCCGGCGCGATCACGGTCGTCGGCGTCAAGTACACGACGGGCCGCGGCGTCGCGGCGCGCGCGCTCGACGCGGTCGAGAAGCGGCTCGGGCGCCGCCCGACGCGGTGCCGCACCGAGACCCAGGCGCTGCCCGGCGCCGGCATCGCCGACGTCGAGGCGCTGGCCATCGAGAACATCCGGCGCGGGCAGCTGCACCTCGACGAGGACGTGCTGCGGGCGATCACGCGCGTCTTCGGCACGCGGTGCCCCGGCGTCCTCGCGCTGGCCGTCGAACAGCCGGTCCTCGCCGGGCGTCTCGCGCCCGGCTGCCCCGTCATCAAGGCCGAAGTCGTCCACGCCGTGCGGGAGGAGATGGCCGTGTCGCTCGCCGACGTCGTCCTGCGGAGGACATCGCTCGCGCACACCGAGGCGCCGGCCCGCGAGGCCGTCGGGGCGGCCGCCGCCCTCATGGCCGCGGAGCTCGGCTGGGACCACGCGCGCGTCGAGGCCGAGCGCGCGGCGCTCGAGGCCGCCCTGACCATTCCATGACGCACCCTGCGCCGATGCTGGGCTTCGCGATTGCCCTGGCCGCGGGCATCGTCTCGCAGAGCCTTGCGCGTCGGCTGCACCTGCCGGGCATCGTGCTGCTCCTCGCCGTCGGCGTGGGGCTCGGGCCCGACGGCCTCGGGTGGGTCGATCCCCACGCGCTCGGCGCCGGTCTGTTCGGCCTGATCGACTTCGGCGTGGCCGTGATCCTCTTCGAGGGCGGCCTCAACCTGGAGATCTCCCGCCTCCGCCGGCAGGAAGCGCCCATCCGCAAGCTGATCACGATCGGCGCGCTCGTGACCTTCGTGGGCGCGACGCTCGCCGTCCGGCTGCTGCTCGGGTGGTCGTGGACGCTGTCGACGCTGTTCGGCAGCCTCGTCGTCGTGACCGGCCCCACCGTGGTGACGCCGCTCGTGCGCGAGCTGAGGCTGCGGCCCGAGCTGCGCACCGTCATCGAGGCCGAGGGCGTGCTCATCGACCCGATCGGCGCGATCCTGGCCGTCGTCACGCTTCAGATCGTGCTCGTGCCGGCCGCGGGCGCCGTGGCCGGCGAGCTCGTGGGCCTGGTCGTCCGCCTGGCGTTCGGGCTGGTCGGCGGCGTCCTGGGCGGCCTGCTGCTGGGCGGCCTGCTGCGCGTGCGCGGCCTCGTGCCCCAGGGCCACGAGAACGTGTTCAGCCTCGCCGTCGTCGTGCTGCTGTTCTTCGCGAGCGATCAGGTGCTGTCGAACAGCGGCATCCTGGCGGTGACCGTGGCGGGGGTGGTGGTCGGCAACCTGGATACGCCGGTGGACCGCGACCTGCGCGAGTTCAAGGACCAGCTCACGGTCATGCTGGTCGGCCTGATCTTCGTGCTGCTCGCCGCGGGCATCCACCTCTCGGACATCCGCGCGCTGGGCGCGGGCGGCGCGCTCGTCATCGCCGCGCTCGTGCTGGTGGTCCGGCCGCTCGGCGTGTGGCTGTCGACGCGGGCGTCGGGCCTGTCGTGGCGCGAGAAGGTGCTCGTCGCCTGGATGGGCCCGCGAGGGATCGTGGCGGCCGCCATCGCCACGCTCACGGCCGAGGCGCTCATCGCCACCGGGCTGCCCGGCGGCCCCGAGCTGCGTGCGCTGGTCTTCCTGACGATTGGCGCCACGGTGCTGCTCGTCGGCCTGACGGCGCTGCCCCTGGCCGCCCTGCTGCGCGTGCGCCTCCCGGGACGTGAGCGCGTCGCGATCCTCGGCGCGGAGGGCCTGGGCCTCGCCCTCGGCCACGAGCTGAAGCGCGCCGGGACCCCCGTCGTGTTCCTCGACGCGGACCCGCATCACATCCGCGACGCCGAGGAGGCCGGCTTCCCCGTCGTCTTCGGCGACGCGCTGTCCGAGCGCACGCTGCAGCGCGCCCAGATCGACCTCGTGGGGATGGCCATCGGCGCCACGCCCAACGATCACCTCAACCACCTGTTCGTCTCGCGGGCCGTCGACGTCTTCGAGGTGCCGCGCGGCGCCGTCGCGCTCAACTGGCTGCCCGGCGAGAAGACGCCCGACTACCTGGCGCAGCGCGCCAGCGAGGTGCTCTTCGACGGCCCGCACGACCTGGAGCGCTGGGACGTGCGGTGGCGGCACGGCTACCTGAGCGTGGAGATTTTCGTCCGGGTCGAGATCGAGGCCGAGGCAGAGGCCGACCCGCCGCCGCCCGAGAAGGCCGGCGCCGATCCGGCGCCAGCCGCCCGGAACGGGGTGGACTCGCCCCCGGGCAGGGGCGACCGCTTCGTCATCCTGGCCATCCGGCGGGGCCGGCGCGCGCTGCCCATGACGCTCAAGCTGGAGGTGCGCGCGGGCGACGTCGCCGTCGTCGCCGTGTACGGGCCCGAGCGGGAGGAGGCGCTGGCTCAGCTCGCCGCTGCCGGCTGGCAGCCGCACGAGGCGACGGAGACGGAGACGGAGCCTCAGGCCGAGCCTCCGGCGGCCCCCTCCCGCGGCCACGGGTGGACCTGACGATTTCCGTGAACCCCGGCGACTATTCCATCGTATGCTACAGCGTATGGTGATAGAGCCGACCGACCTCCTGCCCTTGCCTCCCCACGTCTTCCAGATCCTGCTCTCGCTGCTCGACCGGGATCTGCACGGGTACGCGCTCATCCAGGACATCGCCCTGCGCACGGGCGGCGAGACGCAGCTCGGCACGAGCACGCTCTACGCCGCGCTCAAGCGCATGCTCGGCGCCGGGCTGCTCGAGGAGACCGAGCGCCCTGCCGGCGAGCCCTCCACCGACGAGCGGCGGCGCTACTACCGCGCCACCGCCCTCGGGCGCGACGTCGCGCGCGCGGAGGCGCTGCGCATCCGCCGCCTCGAACGGATGCTCGCCGAGACCGGGGTCCTCGACCGGCGCGCGGCCGGCGCCAGGGTGAAGCCGTGACCGGCCGGCTCGCGCGGGTGCACGCGTGGCTGCTGCGCGCGCTCGTGCCGACGCTCGACGCCTCCGACGCGGCCGACGCCGCGCGCGCCCTCGACGACAGGCTCGCCGACGCCCGGCGGCGCTCGCGCGCGGCGTGGCTGCGCGCGGCCGGCGCCGAGGCGGCCGCGCTCGCGCGCACCGCGTTCGTCGAGCGGCGCGATCTCAGGCGCCGCCGCCGCGCGCCTGCGCCGCCCGCCACCCCCTGGGCCGGCGGGCCCCCTCCTCTGCGCCCACCCGCCCGCGCCTCGATTCCCGCCGCCTTCGGCCAGGTCTGGCGCGACGCGCGCCACGGCGCGCGCCAGCTCGCCCGGTCACCGCTCTTCACCACGGTGGCCGTCTCGTCGCTCGCTGTGGGCATGGCCGCGGCGATCGCGGTCTTCTCGGTGGCCGACGTGCTGCTCTGGCAGGCGCCGCCGCACGTGCAGGATCCGGACACCCTCGTACGTCTCGTCTACGGCGACCGTGACGACGGGAGCGTGTGGTCGTACCTCGATTTCGCGGACACGCTGAAGGCCACGCCGGCTGTCGCCGACGCCGCCGCCTTCGGCGCCGACGCGGCCGTCGTCGCCCGGCCGGGCGGCACGGCGCGGGAGACGGTGGCCGCCAAGGTCTCTCCTGGCTACTTCCGCGTGCTGGGCGTCCGGATGGCGCTTGGACGGACGTTCGCGGAATCCGACCTCGAGGCGGACGACGCCGTGGTCATCAGCCGGGGGTTCTGGCGGCGGGAGTTCGGCGGCGACCTCTCCGCGCTCGGCCAGCCGATCGACCTGAACGGGCGGACGCTCAGGATCGTCGGCGTCGCGCCGCCGGGGCTCCGGATGCTCGACGCGCCGGTCGAGCCCGACGTGTGGTCCCTGGTCCCCCGCGACGAACGCGAGCACCGCGGCTGGCACGGGCTGCAGGTGGTGGCCCGGCTGGCGCCCGGGGCCACGCTCCCGGCGCTCGACACCCAGCTTGCCGAGACGGCCCGAGAGCTCTTCACCGCGCTCTCGCCGGAGGCGCGCCGGTCCTGGGGCACGATGCCGCCCATCCGCGCGATTGCCGAGCGCGAGGGGCGCCTGCCGCTCGACGAACGGGCCGTGGTGCTCGCGGGCCTCGGCGGCGTGCTCGTCGTGGTCCTGCTCCTGCTGGCCGTCGCCGCCTCGAACGTCGCGAACATGATGCTGACGCGCGCGTCGGAGCGCCAGGCCGAGATCGGGATGCGCCTCGCCCTGGGCGCGACGCGGCGCCGCGTGGTGGCGCAGCTGCTCGTCGAGAGCGGCCTCGTCACGGGCGCGGCCGCCGCGCTGGGGCTGCTGGCCGTGTACCTGGTGCTCCGGGCGCTCGCCGCCGCGCCGCTCGGCTTCGGCCTGCCCGCCGTCATCGTCATCGACCTCGACTGGCGGGCGGTCCTCTTCGCCGCCGGGCTTGCCCTCGCCACGGGCCTCTTCTTCGGCCTCGCGCCCGCGCTGCACGCCACGAAGGCCGACCTCGTGTCGGCCATCAAGGGCGTCCGGCCCCCGGCGCGCCACGGGTTGCGCCGTCTGATCGTCACGGCGCAGGTGGCCGCGTCCCTGATCCTGGTGGTCTCGTCGCTTCTCTTCGTGCGCAGCCTGGCGGCCGCGCTCGACACGGCGGTCGGCTTCGATCCCGAAGGCGTGGTCGCCGTACCCATCGACCTGACGCAGCGGCACTACGCCGCCGACGCGGCGGCGCGTTTCTACGAGAGCTGGAGGCGCGCGTGACCGCGCTCGCCGGCGTCAATCGGCTCGCCTTCGCGCGGACGTTGCCGCTGGGCGGCACGAACATCCGCGAGGGCGCCCTGGACATCGAGAGGCACCCCGCCCCGGTGGGCCGGGAGCCCTCCGCGGCCGTCAACATCGTGTCGCCCGGCTACTTCGCGCTCGTGCGCATGCCCGTCGTCGCGGGCCGCGCGTTCACGCCGCCGACCGCGCGGGGCGCCGCCGTTGCCGTCGTGAACCAGGCGTTCGCCGCCCTGTTCTGGCCGAGCCAGCCCGCGCTGCGCAAGCGCATCGGCACGCGCACGTCGTGGGCGTCGTGCGCGACGCGAGCTACGTGTCCATCGGCGAGCGCCGCTCGCCCACCTGTGGACGCCGCTCGCCCAGACGCCCGACCCGCGTTGACGCTGCTCGTGCGCTCCGCGCTGCGCGCCGCCCTCGCGCCGCGCTCGAGCGTCGTGCACACCTCACACCTGTAGGGGCGACCTGGCAGGTCGCCCCTACCGCGTGGACGTGTAGAGCGCGTTGAAGAGCAGCGGGAACGTGGCGTGCGTCTGGGCCCGGTGCTGCGGCCGGAGGCCGAAGAGCACGATGCGGCCCGGCCGCATGTCGATCGACACCACGGCGGCGCGGCCCGCCATCAGGTCCTCACCCTTCAGCCAGCCCGACGCCACGAGATCGGTGTTCGGGTAGCGCGCGATCACCTTCACCGCGTCGGACGAGAAGCCGTCGCCCAGCTCGAAGAAGGGGCTGTTGATGTAGAACCCGTAGGTGTTGGGCGCGACCCCGTAGCCGATGGGCTGCGCGGTGTCCACCTGCACGTTGAGGATCGTGCCGGGCGCGAAGTGCTCGTCGCGGCTCAGCTTGGCCTTCACGTCGCGGACCGGAATCGGCCACCGCTCGATGGCGAGGTCGCTCGCCTGGCCGAGCGTGACGAGCGTGCCGCCGCCGGCCACGAACGCCTTCAGCGCCTCCACGCCCTCGTCTCCGATGCCGCCGCGGTATTCCGGCTTGACCCACGCGCCGGTCTGGCCGTTCACGATGGACCGCGGCGACTGGTCGGCGAGGACGATCACGTCGAACCGGTCGCGGAGCTGGCCCGCCTTGACGTCGGCGTTGTGGAGCGAGGTCAGCGTGAACCCGTACTGCTCCAGCACCCAGCGCGTCCAGCCCTCGTCCATGTTGCCGCCGCCCCACGGCTGGTACATCGCGATCCGGGGGGCGCGAATCCGCGTGCCGGCCGCCGTGCCGCGCGGCGCCGGCCCGGCGGTCACGTCGAGGTCGTGCTCAACGGCGAGCGCCTCCATCCGGGCGCGCGCGAGGCCGGTCACCGCCACGCGGGCCACGCCGTCCGCGCCGGGCTCGAGCGCCACGCCCGCGCCCTCGGCGAGGAGCCGGTTGATCGCGATGGCCGTGTCGGCGCCGTCGTAGCGGAAGACGAAGCGCGCGCCGTTGCCGGTGACGCGCCCGGCCGGCACCGTCAGGCCGTCCCCCACCGGGGCGAGCGCCGCCGCGGCGGGCACCGGGTCCTTCAGGAAGACCGTGTCGACGCCCAGCAGCATGCCGAGCGACCACGCCGTCACGTCGTAGGGCGGCTCGGGCGGAGAGTCGGGCGTCCGGCGCACCTCCGGGTACGTCTGTTTCTCGAGCATGTCCTTCGCGTAGCGCGCGAAGACCTGTGTCATCGGGATGACGAAGGTGCCCGCCGGATAGCGCCTGCCGCCGGCCTCGAACGCCGCGCCGGCGCGCGACACCTCGACGCCGCCCATGCGCAGCCGCTCGACCAGGTGCACGGCCTCGCGCGGGTCGTGCTGGCCGGCCACGGGGACGAGGATGGCGGCGACGCCGGCGATGCGCCCGGGCTCGACGGTGTTGGCGTTGACGTCGTAGATGTGCCGCAGGATCGTCTCGCGGCGGTCGGCGACCGTGTTGAGCAGGCCCATCGTGGCGATGAGCTCGTAGTCCACGATGTCGCGCAGCGTCCAGTGGCCGCCCAGCCAGGGCGTCGGGTACTCCGTGCGCGGCGTGACGTCACGCGGCGGCGGCAGCGGCTGGGTGGGATCCCGGTTGAACCCGCCCCGCCCGCCGCCCTCGGCCGCGGGCGGCGTCACGCCGAGCCGCGCCATCCGCTGGTCCGTGGGCATCGCGATGCGCGCGCTCGCCAGCTCGGTCAGCAGGCCGACCTCGTTGTGCCACCAGCCGGCCCACGCCATGGCGCCTTCCCAGAAGTTCGTGTAGGTCGAGTTGTAGATGATGCCGGTCTTCCCCGCCGCCTCGAGCGCCGCGGCCTGCGACTGCCCCAGAATGCCGTTCCACCGGTAGATGAGCGGGTCCACGTTCGGGTTGATCGGGTCGGTCGCCGGCATCACGAAGATGCGCGCGCCGTTGCCGCCCATCTGGTGCTCGTCGAGCCACACCGCGGGGAACCAGTCGTGCCACAGCAGCTTCGCGGTCAGCTGGCTCTCCTTCTGCGTGAACATGTACATGTCGCGGTTGTTGTCGTGCCCCACGTAGGGGTGGTACAGCCACGGCGTGGACGTGCCCGCGTACGGCGTGCCGAGGGTCTGGTTGAACCAGTCGGTCACCAGGATCTGGCCGTCCGGGTTGAGGCTGGGCACGAGCAGGAAGATCACGTTGTCGAGGATCTTCTTCACCTCGGGCGACTGGTCGGTCGCGAGGCGGTGCACGAGCTCCACCGACATCTGCGACGCGCCGATCTCGGTCGCGTGGATGCTGCACGTGACGACGACGACGGCCTTGCCGGTGCGGAAGATCTCCTCGCGCTCCGCGGCGGTCGGCGCCCCGCCCTGGAAGTACAGCTTCCGCTCCAGCGCCTTGAAGTGATCCAGGTTCTGCAGCGTGTCGGCCGAGCTGATCTCGACGACGATGAACGGGTTCCCGCTGGTCGACTTGCCGAGCTCGCGGACGTTCACGCGCGGCGACGCCTCGGCGACCGTCCTCATGTACTCGACGATCTTGTCCCACCGCACGAGCTTGTTGTCGGTGCCGACGCGGAAGCCGAGGAACTGCTCCGGCGTCTGGACGGTCGCCTGGGGCGCGGCGTGGACGCGCACGGCCAGCGGCGCCACGCGCCACCCCGCGACGGCCAGCGCCGCCGCGAGCACAATCGGAACGGCACGGCGAGCACGCATGGATGAGGTCCTTTCTGTCGAATCAGCGCCGCGGCGGGGCGTTCGGCGGCCGCGGCCGCCAGCACTATAACAGAAGGGGGACGGGAGCTCCTGCACGGAGCTCCCGTCCCCCAGGGGCGCGGATCGCGCGCCCGCGTCTCACGACCGCGCGGGGATCGCCCCCCGCGCCGCGCGCCGGCTAGCGGAGCGGCGTGTCGGCGTCGACCACGACCGTCGTGGTGTAGTCCTTGCCGCCCACCGACAGCTTCACGAGGTAGGTGCCCGGCGGCACGGGCGGACCCTGCCGCGCGAAGCGCCGGAACTGGCCGGGCATCCCCGCGGGCAGGTTCGGCCGCGGCGGCGTGTCGCCCCGCAGGTCCCACTGGACCCGGTTGAGGCCCGCGTCCTTCGTCCCGTCGACGTGACGCACGACCTTGCCCGTCACGTCGGAGATCGCGATCTTCACGTCGCCCGACGCGGCGCTCTTCAGGTAGTAGCTGATCGCCGTCCCCGGCTCCGGGTTCTGGCCTTCGAAGTTCTTGGCGCCGCCGACGTCGCGGCCCAGCATCGGGTCGGTGTGCCACTGCGTCGCCGCGCGCGGCTCGAACAGGTGCACGTCCTCGGCCATCGCCTTGGCGTCGAGCGCCTCGAGCGGCGTGATGTCGTCGACGATCCAGATGCTGCGGCCGTGCGTCCCGGCGATGAGGTCGTGGTCGCGCGGGTGGATCACGATGTCGTCGATCGGCACCGTGGGCAGACCGGTCATGAACCGCTGCCAGGACTTCCCGGCGTCGCGCGAGATGTAGAACGCGTACTCGCTGCCGAGGTACAGGATGTCCTTGTTCACCGGGTCCTCCCGCACGACGTTCAGGTGCCCGTCGGGCAGGGTGGCCGCGAGCGACTGCCAGGTCTGCCCGTAGTCGTGCGTGACGTACAGGTACGGCTTGGTGTCGTCGGTGCGATGGCCGTCGAAGGTCACGTAGCAGGTGGCCGCGTCGAAGTGCGACGGCTCCACGCGCGACACGAACGTGGCGTCGGGCAGGCCCGGCACCTTGCCGACCACGTTGGTGAACGTGAGCCCGTCGTCCTTGCTCACCTGCAGGTTGCCGTCGTCGGTGCCGGCCCAGATGATGCCGGGCAGCGCCGCCGACTCCGCCACCGTCGTGATCACGCTGTTGGTGGCGTAGCCGTCGAACTTGGACGCCATCGGCGCCATGCCGTCCACGCCCATGATCGGCAGCTTGAAGCGGTCGACATGCCGCGTGAGGTCCTCGGACGCCCGCCAGCTGTCGCCGCGGTCGAGCGAGACGAACACGCGGTTGCCGCCCACGATCAGCTTGCGCGGGTTGTTCGGCGAGATGACGAGCGGCGTGTTCCAGTAGAAGCGGTACTCCGTGCCGACCGGCGGCTCGGGCACGATGTTCGCCTCACGGCCGCCGCCGAAGCCGAACTGCGCCGCCATGCGCTCCATGGCCGCGCGCTGGGCGGCCTGCGCCTTCTCCTCCGGGGTCTTCGGCGGCGGCTGCGGCGCCGGCGCCGCGCGCGGCTTGATGTTCTTCCGCACGCCGGTGCTGAGGTCGAGCCGGCCCATGTTGCCGTCCTGCGACTCGGAGTAGACCGTGTTCCGGTCCGTCGGGTCCATCTGCGCGTAGAAGCCGTCGCCGCCGCCCACCCGGAACCAGTCGGCGTTCACGATGCCCTGGTTGGTGCGCGTCGCGCTCGGCCCGCACCAGCTGCCGTTGTCCTGCAGCCCGCCGCAGATGTAGTACCGGCTTCTGCATGTCCACGCCGATCGCGTAGAACTGCCCCACGGCGATCGTGTTGACGAACTCCCACGTCGCGCCCGCGTCCCAGCTCACGTCGATGCCGCCGTCGTTGCCGAGCACCAGGTGCTTCGGGTTGATCGGGTCGATCCACAGCGCGTGGTGGTCGCTGTGCGCGACCCCCTCGACCTGCTTGAAGGTCTTGCCGCCGTCGACCGACTTGAAGAACGGCGCGCCGCCCGTGTAGACGATGTCGGGGTTCGACGGATCCACGCGGATCTGGCTGTAGTACATCGGACGGTTGTTCGTGTTGCTCACGATCTTCCACGTCCGGCCGCCGTCGTCCGACCGCCAGACGCCGCTCTTCGCCGCGTCGGGCGGGCCCGGCTCCGGGCGCTGCCCGAAGCCGCCGAACCCCGGGCGTCCGGGCGGGATCGGCTTGCCGTCATCGGTCACGCCGCCGCCGGTGCCCGCGCTCGTGCCCACCTCGATCTGCGCGTACATGACCTTCGGGTTCGACCGCTGGATGGTGAGGCCGATCCGGCCGAGCACCCCGCCGCCGTCCGGCAGCCCGTGGCCCGTCACCCGCGCCCAGGTCCGGCCCGCGTTGGTCGTCTTCCAGATGCCGCTGCCCGGCCCGCCGCCGTTGAAGCCGAAGGGCGTGCGCCGGCGCTGGTACGAGGCCGCCCACAGCACGTTCGGGTTCTTCGGATCCATCACGAGCTCGGTGAACCCGGTGTTCTCGTCGATGTACTCGACCTTGTTCCAGGTCTTGCCGCCGTCGGTCGTCTTGAAGATGCCGCGCTCCGGGTTCGGCCCGAACAGGTGCCCGAGCGCCGCCACGTAGACCACGTCAGGATTCTTCGGGTCGACGACGACGCGCGCGATCGACTGCGTCTCCTTCAGCCCCATGTAGGCCCACGTCTTGCCGGCGTCGGTCGACTTGTAGACCCCGGCGCCGAACGTCGAGCTCTGGCGGTTGTTCGCCTCGCCCGTGCCGACCCACACCACGTTCGGGTTCGACTGGCTGACGGCCACCGACCCGATCGACACCACCGGCTCCGTGTCGAAGACGGGCGTCCAGGTCGTGCCGGCGTTCTCGGTCTTCCACAGGCCGCCGGTCGCGAAGCCCACGTAGATGGTGGACGGATCCCGGTCCAGCCCCACGATGTCGTCGATGCGGCCGCCCATGCTCGCCGGGCCGATGGACCGCCACTTGAACGTCTTGAGCACCGGGTCGTCGGACTGGTGGATCGCCGGCACGGCGGCCTCTTCGGCCTGCTGGCCACGACCCCCCGGCCCCTGCGCGACCGCCGGCCGCACGCCCGCGGCGAGCGCCCCGATTGTCATCGTCACGAGAAGCACGCGTCGTCTCGAATGCATGGGATGGATCCTCAATGGGGGAACAGACACCACGACCAAGCTCGTCCGTCGTTTACGACGAACGGGGGGCGGGTGCTTACCGGGAGTGTCCGGCCGGGGAAATTGGGCGGGGGACGCCCGCCCCCGTCCCCTACGGCACCCGGAAGGCGTTGAACGCGTACGTGTAGCCGAAGGTGAACCCGACGCTCGGATCCCGGGAGGTCATGCCCAGGATCACGCCGGCGTCCACGCGCCCGGCGCCGTGCGTATAGCGGGCGCCGACCCGCATGACGGCCCGGCTCTCCGTCCCGGGGGCCGGGGTGCCCGAGCGGGTGCTCGCCCGGCCGTTGACCTCCCCCACCACCTCGACCCCCTGGGCGATGGCCCGCGCGACCGAGAGGCCGTAGAGCAGGACGTCGTTCTGGTTGTTCGGTTTCGTGGGGTCGCCGAGGATGCCCAGGCCGACGTTGCCCACGACGCGGATGGACTGGATGGTCTTGCCGACGAGCGCCGTGGCGAGAAAGTCCGTCGTGTCGAGGCCCAGGCCGCTCTCGTTGCTGGCGTTCGGGAGCTTGGTCGCGAACCGCACGCCGATCGCCGGCCGGCCGGCGGTCTCGCTCATCACGCGGATCTTGGTCGCGATTACCAGGTCCCCGACCGACGTCGTCCGGTCGCCGGTCGCCGTCACGAGGTCCGCCAGCGGCGCGTCCTGCCGGTCGGTGATCGCGAGCCGGTCGTGCGCGCTCCAATCGAACTGCAGCTCGGCGATCGAGCTCAGGCCCACGTTCACGCCCAGGGTGGGCGCGCGGATCAGGTCGCCCTTCAGGCCGGACGTCGTGTACAGGATGTCCTTCTGGTAGTCGAAGCCGCCCTCGAGCAGGACCACGCCCGCGCCGATCGTCTCGGGGTCCTCGGTCAGAAGAGGCCGCTGCTGCGCCACCGCCGCGCGGGGCGCCGCCAGAGCCGCCGCCAGACCGATCAGGCCCACCCGCGTCTTCCACGTCATTGACACCGTGCCTCCTGTCTAGATGGGGCTTCGCCCCAAACCCCCGCGCCGTCGCTGCGCGGGGACCCCGAGAGCCCCGCTCCGCGACCGCGCGGGCCGCGCTGTGCGCGGCCTAGAAGCGCTTTGCGCTGTCCACGAGCAGCGTCACGGGGCCGTCGTTGGTCGACTCGACGGCCATGTGCGCCTGGAAGCTGCCGGTCGCGACCGTGGCCCCCGCCTCGCGCATGGCGCGGGCGACGGCCTCGTAGAGCGCGCGGGCCAGCTCCGGCGGCGCCGCGCCGTCGAACGACGGCCGGCGGCCCCTGCGGCAGTCGCCGCAGAGGGTGAACTGCGACACGAGCAGGATCGCCCCGCCCGCCTCGCCGAGCGACCGGTTCATGCGGCCGCGGTCGTCCTCGAAGATGCGCAGCTCGCGCACCTTCGACGCGATGTATTGGACGTCGTCCGGACCGTCCTCGTTGGCGACGCCGAGGTAGACGAGCAGGCCCGGGCCGATGGCGCCGACCTCGGCGCCGTCCACCGTCACCCGCGCCCGGCTCACGCGCTGCACGACGGCCCGCACGCGCGTCACTCCCCCGCCGCCCGCACGCGCCGGGCGGCGAGCGGCACGAGCGCGGCGGGCGGGTTCAGCCGCGTGTCGAGCAGGTGGCGCGGCGCGACGTTGCCGATCGCCTTCAGCATCGACGCCTTGACGCCCGGGTGCTCGACCTCGAGCTCGGCCAGCAACCGCTTCACGCGCTGGCGCTCCAGGGCCAGGTCGCCGCACGCCGGGCAGCAGCACCCGACGATCGGCAGGCCCTCGGCCTTCGTGTACTGCCGCGCCTCGGCCTCCGACACGTACGCGAGCGGCCGGACGACGACGTGCGCGCCGTCGTCGGAGACGAGCCGCGCCGGCATGGCCTTCAGGCTGCCGGCGAAGAACAGATTCAGGAGCAGCGTCTCGATGAAGTCGTCGGCGTGGTGCCCGAGCGCGATCTTGGTGGCGCCGACCTCGCGCGCCACGCGGTAGAGCACGCCCCGTCGGAACCGCGCGCAGAGCGAGCACGGCGTCGCGCCGTCGTCGAGCAGGTCGTCCATCGTGCTGCCGATGTGCGTGTGCTCGACGCGCCATTCCCAGCCCCGTTCGGCGCACGTGCGGGCGATGAGGTCGTGGCGGTAGCCGTCGTAGCCCGAGTCCACCGTGACGGCCACGAGGCTGAAGCGGATGGGCGCGCGGCGGCGCAGCACGTCGAGGATCTGGAGCAGCGCCCAGCTGTCCTTGCCGCCCGAGAGGCCCACCATGACCCGGTCGCCGTCCTCCACCAGGCCGTACGTGGTGATGGCCTGGGTGACCTTCTTGGCCAGCCGCGCCTCGAGCTCGGTCGCGTACGCCATGAGCGATCAATTATCCGATGTTTCGCGCTTTCTCGCGACGACGATCATGTCGAGCGAGAACGAGGGCAGCCAGCGCCCCATCGGCATCAGCGCGCGCATCAGCCAGACGTTCCTCCGGCGGTTGCCCTCGGTCGCCAGGTAGTCGCTGACGCGGCCCAGGCGCCTGAACAGGCCGTGCAGCCAGACCTCGAGGTACAGGCACGCCTGGTCGACGAAGCCGAAGCCCGTCTCGCCGAGCAGCGACCGCGACAGCTCGGGGTACGACAGCTCGCTCAGGTGATCGAGGCTGCAGGGCACCTCCATGCGGTTGGCGCGAGCGACGAGCCGCTCGCGGTTCGGCGTGGTGATGATGGCCACGCCGCCCGGCTTCAGCACCCGGCCCCACTCGCGCAGGGCGGCCCGCGCGTCGGGCACGTGCTCGATCACCTCCCCGGCGAAGAGCGCGTCGAAGGTCCCGTCGGCGAACGGCAGCGCCGAGGCGTCGAAGACGCCCCACCGCTGGTGCGGCACCTCCGCGGCGCGGTCGCGGACCGCCTGGTAGTCGAGGTCGCCCGCGACCACGGTGAAGGGGAACGGCGCGCCGATGTCGGCGAAGAGCGAGCGCCCGCATCCCACGTCGGCGGTGAGGCCGCCGGCCGGGATGTAGCGCTCGAAGAGGCGCCTGAGCACCCGCAGCTTGTACGCGTGCAGCTCGTGCAGGAACGGCCGGTCGTCGGGCGGCACGTAGCCGTGCGACGCGTAGTGCCGCGCGTAGAACTCCCGCAGGATGTCGCGGTCGACGTACTTCAGCAGGATCGGGCGCATGCTGCGGATCCCGCCCTGCGGATCGCGGAACACCAGCTCCACGTCGCCCAGCGGATCGAAGGTGAAGTCGGGGTTCCACCACGCGTCGACGCACTCGGCCGCGCGCCCTCCGGCCGAGAGGCTCACCGACTCGCGGCGGATCGGCGCGAAGTCGATCCGCAGCTCGGCCACGCCGCGCCCCTCGGGCAGCGCGAACCGCCACCACCCGAGATGGCGCTCCGGGTGCTGGCGGTCGCGGTACGCGTAGACGTCGGCCGTGAACACGTACTCGTCGGGCCGTCCCACCCGGTACTCGAAGCGGGCGGATCCCCTGCGGCCGCGCATGACGGCGGCGCGGCCGAGCGGACGAACGCGGTGCGGCCAGCTCCAGCTCATCGAAACTCCGGCGTGAGCATGATGCGCGCGCCGAGGAAGCGCGCGTCGCCCGAGGGCGGCGTCTCCAGGACGGGCACGAAGCCGTCGGTCGTCCAGAACCGGACGGCGTACACGTAGCTCGTCGGCGTCTCGTAGGGCCGGTACGGCACGCCGCCCGGCATGTCGAGCGTCACGTCGCGGACCTCGTTCGGCGCGAGCGACAGCGACACCTCGGAACGGCCGGTGTCGATCGTGACGCGGTTCGGCTTGATGCCGTTCCGCACGCGCGCAGTCAGCCGCGCGATGCGCTGTCCGCGCAGCGCGCCGTCGGGCTGCGGGGCGAGCGGCCCGCGCAGGATCACGTCCGCGCGCCGCCGGCCGCGCAGCCAGAACCAGTCGCCCTCCGTCGTGTAGGCGTTGTCGTCCGGGAAGTACGCGACCATGCCGCCGGCCAGGATGCGCCTCGACCGATCCGGATGCGCGATCATCGGCAGGTCATTGAGCATCGTCAGCTCGATCGGCAGCATGCGGAGCGGCCCCGACTTCGCGGCCTCGCCCGGGTTGAAGGAGGACCAGAACGGGTTGAGGACGATGCCGGCCGTGAAGAGCGCGCCGACGGCCAGCCCGCCCAGCGCCGGGCGCAGCGTCTCGACGGGCGGCAGCAGGAGCAGGAACAGCGGGTAGAAGCTCAGGAAGTAGCGGTTGCCGACCGGGCCCCCGCCGCCCGCCCACGTGTAGGGCGTCACGAAGAGCATCGCGAGCATGGCGAGCGCGAGCGTCGCGACGAGCAGCCACTGCCAGAGCCGCTGCGCCCGGCGGCGCACGAGGAAGGCGACGAGCGCCAGGACGCCGGGAAAGAAGTACGGCACCAGGCCGCTGTAGCGGCCGACGAAGAAGTAGCCGATGTTGTCGCGGAGCACGGTCAGCGTGTTCCGGTTCACGAGCGTGCTCCAGAGGGCCTCGCTCCGCCCGTGAATCTGGCCGATCGCGCCGAAGGTCTCGTGCTCGTTCGCGAAGGGGAACCCGGCGTAGCTGTAAAAGGTCTTCCGCTCGCCCCCCTGGTAGTTGAAGTCCCCGGTGATGGCCGCGTTCACCCCGAACAGCCCGGCCGTGACGGCGACGAAGAGGGCGGCCGTGACGAAGGCGCGCCCCCACTGGCGGCGCCAGGCCGCGAGCAGCACCATGGGCACGATCAGCACGGCGTGGAACACCTTCGAGAAGGTCACGACGCCCGCCAGCGCCGCCGCCAGCCAGTCCGATCTCCGTCCGGCCAGGAAGCCGCCCGGCCGGGCCGCGCCCGTCTCCTTGTAGGCCCAGCAGAAGACCGCCGCGAAGACCAGCGACAGGTTGAAGATCTCCGGCGTCAGCCAGACGAAGTACACCGGCACGACCGACGCCGCCAGGAAGACGCCCGCGTACGCCGCCGCGGCGCGCGGCGTCGAGCCCCGGGCGGACAGCCACAGGTAGGCGAGCCACACGTCGAGCATCAGGAGCAGCGCGTGCAGCACCAGGAAGCCGTTGGTGCCGAACAGCCACACGAACGGCGCGGCGGCCAGCGGGTAGATGAACGCCTTGCCGTAGTAGAGACGCGTGGTGTCCGGATCCTCACCGTGCATCCAGTGCACGTACGGGAACCCGCCGCCCAGGCGAGGTACGAGCGTGTGCCCCCGCTTGAGGAACACGCCCTCCGGCGCGGAGTACTCCTCCCACACGCGGATGAGATCCCGGCGCGTGTAGGCGAAGTCGCCGTCCCGCGCGAGGCTCTTGGCGAGCATGTAGTACGTCGCTTCGTCGCCCTTGAACCCGTGGCTCGCGCGCGGAAAGTCCACCGACACGGCGAAGGCCAGCAGGACGAGCCCCGTCGCCAGGGTGACGAACAGGCCGGCCGCCATCGGGGCACGGGACGGGTTCGGCGTGGACATGGCCATCCTCACGCCAGCAGCAGCCGTCTGACGGTCTCGGGCCATGCGAGCGCGGAGGCGACGGCGAGCCCCGCGGCGCCCAGGCGCTCGGCCAGTGACGCGTCGGCCATCAGCCGCGCGAGCGCGGCGGCCAGGGCGGGCGGATCGGGCGCGGTGACCAGGCCCGAGACGCCGTCGGTCACGAGCTCGGTCGGCCCGCCGCTGTCCGTGCACGTGACGACGGGCTTGCCCGCCGCGAACGCCTCGACCGTCACGAGGCCGTAGTCTTCGTCGTACGGCACGAAGCACACGGCGCGGCAGCGCGCGAGGTGCTCCAGCAGGGCGGCGTCATCGACGCGCCCGGCGAGCTCGACACGGCCCTCGAGCCCGAGCTCGGCCCTGAGCGCGTGCAGGCGGCCGGCCTCCTCCCCCTCCCCCGCGATGACGCACCGGAGACCGCGCGCCGCCGGCTCGGCCAGCGCGCGCAGGAGCAGGTCGAGCCGCTTGAGCGGCGCCAGCCGCGAGACGGCGAACAGGTAGTCGCCGTAGCCGTCGCACCGGTACGGGCGGGGCGGCGCCGGCGGATGCAGCACCGTCGGCTCCACGCCGGCGAGCCCGCGCAGCCGATCCTGGATCGTCCGCGACTGGACGAAGAGCTTCGTGACGTTGCGCGACAGGAGGTAGCGGTCGGCGCGGTGGATCAGCCAGCGCCGCGCGCCCTCCTTGACCCGGCCCTTCCGGCTCAGGCCGCCGCGAAAGCGCGGCCAGAGGTCGTAGTACCTCGCGCATCGTGTGGTTCAGCCAGCACACGTGTCGGGGGTGGCGCACCGCGTAGCTGGGGAACCGCAGGCTGATCACCTGGTCGATCGGCCGGCCCTCGGCGTCCTGGCCGACGTCGGTCATCCACGTGGCCAGGTAGGCCGAGGCCTGGCGGCCGAACCGGTTCTGCGGCGTCGTCACGAGGCTGGCCTCGTGGCCCTCGGCGGCGAGCGCGCCGACCAGGGCGCGCGCGATGACGAGGTGCCCGCCCGCGGTGAACGGCGGGCTCGACGTGACGACCGCGACGCGGCTCACGCGTCCACCCGCGCGGTCAGGAACGACAGGTCCGCCGAGAGGATCCCGCGCCGGCGCGTGGCGCGCGACGTCTCGTGCAGCAGCACGTAGAGCCGCTCCATCTTGCGCACGAAGGCCGCGATGTCGTACTCGCGGCTCTTGGCGCGCGCCGCCGCGCCGAGCCGCTCGCGCTCGTCCGGCGCGTCGATCAACCCGACGATGGCGCCCGCGAGCGCCGCCGCGTCGCGCTTGGGCACGATCCGCGCGTCGCGGCCGTCGGTCAGCACGTCGAGCAGGCCGTCGGCGTCGGTCGCCACGATCGGCTTCCCCATGGCCAGCGCCTCGAACAGCGTCAGCGGCGTGCCCTCCCAGAGGGAGGGAAAGACCGACAGGTCGAACGCCGAGACGACCCGCGCGACGTCGCGCGCGAAGCCGTGGAAGACGAACCGGTCGCCGAGGCCGAGCGCCCGCGCCTGCGCCTCGAGCGGCTCGCGCAGCGGGCCTTCGCCGACGACGAAGAAACGGGCGTTCGGCCGCTCGTCGAGCACCAGACGCGCCGCGTCCACCAGGTACGCGTTGCCCTTCGAGTCGTGCAGCCGCGTGACGGTGCCGACCGCGAAGTCGCCCGGCCGGACGCCGATCTCGTCGCGCGCCGCGGCGACCTCCCCGGCCGACCGGGGCCGGCTGAACTCCTCGAGCGGCACGCCCAGATAGACGACCTTCACGCGCTCGGCCGGCATCTGCCGCGCGCGGATCAGAAACTCCGCCGTGCTGGCGGACACCGCGATGCCGATGTCGGTGACGGGCGCGAGCATCCGGTCGGCCACCTTCTGGAACCAGGGCGTGTCGGTCAGGTTCGCGTGCTCGTGCACGATGGCCGGCAGCCGGCGCTGCGCGGCCGCCAGACGCCCGAAGGTCGTGGCGCCGTAGCCGTGCATGTGCAGGATGTCGATCCGCTTGGCGTCGATCACCTTCAGCAGCGCGGGCCACGTCGCCGGGTCGAACTTCGAGCGGTGCAGGTAGGTGATGTCGATGCCGAGCGCGTCGAGCGTCTCCTCCGACAGGTCCTTCTTGCGCAGGCTCACGAGCGACACGTTGAACCGCTCGGGGTCGAACCGCGGGATCATCCACGCGAACAGCCGCTTCACCCCGTGCATCCGCGACCCTTCCCACCCGAGGTGGTCGCAGATCTGCAGCACGTTCAATCGCCGCGTCATCGTTGGCCGTCCCCGGCGGCGTCCCCGGCCCCCTCCGGCGCGCGCGTGCCGATGATGCGCGCGGGCACGCCGGCGGCGATCGCCCGATCGGGCACCGCCTCGCGCACGACCGAGCCCGCCCCGACGACCGCGCCGTCGCCGATCGTCACGCCGTCGAGCAGCTTCGCGCCGGCGCCAATCCACGCGCCGTCGCCGATCGTGACGCCCGCCGACACGCGGCCCTGCTCGAGGATGGGGCGCGCGCTGTCGCTGCGGTCGTGGTCGCCGCCGATCGCGTAGGCGTAGGCGGCCATCAGCGTCCGCGACCCGACGACGACGCGGCTCGCCGAGAACAGCTCGCAGTTGAAGCCGATGTTGGCGCCGTCCTTCAGCTCGATGTCGCCGTTCTTGCACGACAGGATCGTGTTGCGCCCGACGAACACGCCGTCGCCGATCGTGATGCCCGTGTTGGTCGTGCCCTTGGCGTCCAGCAGGCACTGGTCGTCGATCACCACGTCGTCGCCGATCCGGATCTTGTGCGGGTGCCGCAGCACGACGTTCTGCCCGAAGACGACGTTGCGGCCGCAGGCGCCCAGCAGGCGCCGGTAGAGCGTCTTGCGCAGCACGAGCCCGAGCGCGCCCGGCACCCACTGCGAGACGAGCATGACGAGCTCGTAGCCGACCAGCGCGCCGAGGCCCGGCCGTCCGACGACGAGGTCGGCGTACTTCGCCCGCGCCGACCGCCGCCGGTCAAAGAGCTGCTCCTGCGCCTTGGGGATCTCGGGCATGGGGCTTGAGTCTTGAGTCTTGAGTCTTGAGTCTTGAGTTTTGAGTTTTGAGTCTTGAGTCTTCAGTCTTGAGTGTTCACTTCAGCATTCAGCATTTCCTCCCTAGATCCACCCTTGCTGCCGGTACCACGCGAGCGTGCGGCGGATGCCCTCGCGCAGCGCCGACCTGCGGCGCGTAGCCCAGCTCCCGCCGCGCCCGGCCGATCTCGAACGCGCGGCTCTTCGTGAAGAAGTCCACGCGCCGGCGGTAGATCGGCGGCTCGATCCGCAGCGGCGCGCAGACCGCCTCGCACGCCGCGCCCGCCGCCCAGAAGGGCCAGACCGGCAGGTGCAGCCGCGGCGACGGCACGCCCGCCTCCTCGGCGATGAGCCCCACCAGCTCGACCAGCGTCGTGACCTCCCCGCCCGCCAGGATGTAGGTGCGCCCGGCGGCGCCCGGGGTCTCCGCGCACAGCCGGAAGCCCTCGACGAGGTCGTCGATGTACGTCAGATGGTAGAAGATGTCGCCGGATCCCAGGAAGAGGAATTGCCGCCGCGCGACGCCGCGAAACAGCTTGAGCAGCCGGCGGTCGCCCGGCCCGTAGATCCCGGTCGGCCGGGCGATGACGACCTCGAGGCCGGTCCGCGCCGACGCCTCGCGCGCCACCCGCTCGCCCTCCACCTTGCTGCGCTGGTAGACGTCGCCGGGCCGGAGCGGCGCGTCCTCGCCGGCCGGCGGCCGCTCGACGTCGCCGTGCACGCCGACCGTGCTGCAGTGGACGAGCCGCCGGGCGCCGGCGGCCGCGGCCGTCTCGATGAGGTCGCCCGCCGACTGCGCGTTGACCGCGAAATACTCGCGCTCGGGCAGCCCCGCTTCCCGGTAGAGCGCCGCGATGTGATAGACGACCTCGACGCCGCGCATGGCCGACTCGACGGCCGACCGCTCGCGCAGGTCGCCGGGCACCACCTCGACGCCCAGGTCGGACAGCTCCGCCGCGCGGGCGGGCTGGCGCACCATCGCGCGCACGGTCTCGCCGCGCGCGGCGAGCATCCGCGCCAGGCGCCCTCCGGTGAAGCCGGTCGCGCCGGTGACTAGGACTTGCACCGCTCCGCCAGGATCGTGACCGGCGAGCCGACGAGCCAGCGCAGGCCGACGACGGCCAGCGCGCCCTCGGCCGCGCGCGTGAAGCCCGTCGAGCCGACGAGCTTGTGCAGGGCGATGGGCAGCACGAACTGCCGGTGGACGCGCGCGATCCGGAAGCCGTGCCGCGCCAGCTCCCGCCCGAGCGCGCGCCCGGTGAACACGCGATACGCCTCGACCCGCCGCCCGCCGCGCGCGGCGATCCGCCGCCCGGCGGCCTGGAGGGCCGCGGCGCTCACGAGCGCCGGATAGTCGAAGAGCACCTGCGACCGCGACACCCGGCACAGCTCGCCGAGCGCCCGGCGCCAGTCGGGCGCGTGCATGAGCACGCGCAGGCAGACCGCCGCGTCGAACGCGCGGTCCGGAACGTCCAGCCCGTGGACGTCGCCCGTCTGGAACGTCACGGCCAGGCCGTCGGCCGCGGCCCGCTCCCGCGCGACCGCGAGCATCTCCGCCGACGCGTCCACGCCGGTCACGCGCGCGCCGCGCCGCGCGAGCGCCAGCGCCGCGCGCCCTGTGCCGGTGCCCACGTCGAGGATCGTGCGGCCCGCCAGCGGGTCGAGGAACGCGGCGACGACCGCCTCCTGCGCGTCGGCAATCAGGCGGCCAATCGGCCCGCCGAACCGCTCGGCGTCGAACGACGCCGCCTTCTGCGGATCGGCGTAGACCGTATAGCTGTAATGGTCGGGCTGCGGCTCGACGTCGCTCACGCCACGCCTCCGGCGACCTGAGGGGTCGCCCGGCCGGACAGGTGCGCGCAGGCCTCGCGGGTGCGCCCGAGATAGGCCTCGTAGGTGTACTTCGCCTCGGCCAGCGCCCGCGCGTTCGCGCCGAGCCGCGCGCCGCGCGCCGGATCCGCCACCACCGAGAGCATGCCCGCCGCCAGTTCGTCCGGCGTCGCGCCGGTGAGCACCGCCACCTCGTCGTCGAGCACCTGGGTGTGGGTGAGCAGCCGCGTCGCGACGATGGGCTTCCCCGCCCGCAGGTACTGGTAGATCTTCAGCGGCGTGTTCGTGCCGGCCGAGCGCGGCGAGACCAGGACGGTGGCCGCGTCGAGGTAGGCCGGGATCTCCTCGGCCGGCCGCTGCCCCACGAACACGACGGCGCGCTCGATGCCGAGCGCCGCCGCCCGCGCCCGCTCCCGCTCGACCTGGGCCGGCTCGCCGCCCACGAGCACCGCACGCAGGTCGGGCCGCTCGTCGACGGCCGCCCGGACCGCCGCGAAGAGCAGGTCCAGCCCCTGATAGGCCTCGAAGGTGCCCGTGTAGAGCACGACCGGCGTCTCGGGCGCGAGCCCCAGCTCCGCCCTGACGGCCGCGCCCGTCCCCGCCGTGGGCGCGTCGCCCGACCCGGGCGCGTTCTCGATGAGCACCGTCGGCACCTTCCCGTCCACGCGCCGCACGACGTCCACGAGCTGCGGGCAGATCACGATGACGACCGACGACCGCCGGACCACGAAGCGCTCGCCCCACGCGAACAGGCGCCGCAGGAGGCGCGACCGCGTGAAGGCGAAATTGTCCAACTGTTGAGGTAGACTCGAATGCATGTCGTAGAGGTGCGGCACGCCCAGCAGGCGCGCGACGAGCACGCCGATGAGCGCGCCCTCCTCGTGCGAGTGCACCGCGTCGTAGCGGCCGCGCCACGCGCGCCGGACGGTCGTCAGGGTCAGCAGCGCGTCGAGCGGCAGCTTGGCCCACGACGGGCCGATGCGCACGCGGCGCACGAAGGGCGGACGCGCGGAGCGGAAGATGCGGAGCCCCGGCAGATCCACGTTCCGTCCGAAGGGATACGTGACGAGATCGACCGTGTGACCGAGATCCAGCAGCGCGCGAATTCTGTGGTACTCGCTGAACGGCGTGCCCCGGGGCTCGAAGAACGGCTCCGGCGCAATCATGAGGATGTGCATTCGCCGTCCGGCATTATACGGCCCCGGCAAACGGGAGGTCAACCTAACTCCCGTGCTTTCTTGGACATGCGGCGAATGCCACTAGCTCCAATCAACCCCGCCATGTTACACTGACCGGTCGCGTTGGCCGCTCCCAGTATGCGCGAAACGACCTCCGGATCTCGCTCCGTTCCGCCGGGCCCCCCGGACCGACGCCCTTTCCTCTCCGCAGTCATCGTGGCCGGTGTCGCGCTCGCGGCGGGCTGCGGCGGCTCGCCGACCCGGCCGACGCCGCCTCCGACACAGCCAGCCGAGCTCGTGCTGACCTGCCCGGCCGACGAAACCGTGACCTCGCCCAACGGCAAGTCGTTCCCGGTGACCTTCGCGCCCGAGACGTCGGGCGGCCAGGCACCCGTGACCGTCACGTGCGACCCGGCCTCAGAGTCGGCGTTCGGGATTGGAGCGACGACGGTCAGCTGCGAGGCGCGGGACGCCGTCGGCCGGACGGCAAGCTGCCAGTTCTCGGTCCGGATCCTCAAACCGCCGAGGATCAAGTACACGAGGTTCGTGGCTTTCGGCGACAGCATCACCGAAGGAGAAACCGGGACCTCGCTGCTGTTCGGCCCCCGGATCGTCGACTCGGCTCACTCCTATCCGACGCTCCTGGGCCAGATGCTGTCGGCGCGGTACACGGCCCAGAAGATCACCGTGATCAACGAAGGCCGGGGGGGCGAACTTGCCGTCAACGCCCCCCCCCGACTGCTGAGCGTGCTGTCGGCCGACCGTCCCCAAGTCGTGATCCTCTCCGAGGGCAGCAACGACATCAATGGCGGGATGAGCGGGATTCAGCCTGCGGCGTTCGCCATGGAGGACATGACGCGGGCGATCGTCCAGTCAGGTGCCGTTGCGATCGTGGGCACGATCCCACCGCAACGCCCGGGGGGACACCGGGCCTGGTGTCCGGAGTGCGTGGTGCCGTACAACCAGGAGGTCGTGATGCTGACCTCCGGCAAGGGCGCGCAGATCGTGGACATCTACAAGGTCCTGAACCGGGACCCGGACCTCTACATCAGTCCCGACGGTCTTCACCCGTCGCAGGACGGGTACGCCCTCATCGCGCAGACGTATTTCAAGGCCATCGTGAAGTTGTTCGAGACCGACCCTGGCGGCGCGATCGCGTCGGCCCAAGCGAGGCATGACGACCATCACTGATCGGGGGCGGCGGGGCGTGTCCCTGCTGCTCAAGGGGCTCGTCAGCGCGGTCCTGCTCGGCGTCGTCCTGTGGCACGTGGACGCCGGAAGACTGTGGGCCTCGGCGCGCCGGGCCTCGCTGCCCTGGCTCGCGCTCAGCCTCGTCTTCTATCTCGGGGTCATCGTGATCGGCGCCTGGCGCTGGAACCAGCTCCTGCGCGCGCAGGGCGTCACGATGCGGACGCGGTCGCTGACGGCGTCGTGGCTGGTCGCGCTCTTCTTCAACAACTTCCTGCCGAGCAACATCGGAGGCGACGTCGCGCGGATCGCGGATACGACGCGGCCGGCGGGGTCGGGCACACTGGCCACCACGGTGGTTCTCGTGGACCGCGGGCTCGGGCTGGTCGGCCTGACGCTCGTGGCGGCGGTCGCCGACAGCACCGAGTACTGGCGGACGGGCGGGCTGCAGGGCATCGTGGGACCGTCGGCGCTGTGGCTGGCGCTCGGCGTCATCGCGGTGGGCGCCGCGCTCCCCTTCGTCGCCCCGAACCAGGTGGCGCTCGTGTTCCGGCCGTTCCGGTTTCTGCACCCCGAGTGGATCGAAGCCCGCGTGGAGCGCATCGTGGACGCGCTGCACCGATTCCGGTCGTACCCGCTCGCCCTGCTGTCGGGCTTGACGGGGGCCGTGGCGGTGCAGCTGGCGCTGGTGGCGGTCTACTGGGCCATCGCGCGGAGCATGCAGGTGACGGTCGCGGTGTCGGATCTGGCCGTGATCGTGCCCGTTTCGCTCGTCGTGCAGATGCTCCCGGTGTCGCTCAACGGGCTGGGCGTGCGGGAGGCCACCTTCGTCTTCTGCTTCCGCCAGCTGGGCTTGCCCCTGGAATGGGGCTTGCTACTCTCCTTCGTAGGCGCGGCGCTGGCTCTGCTGGTGTCGCTGGCCGGGGCCGTCATTTACGCCGTACGACGCCCCCAACCCGAGCCGGCGCCCGAGGGAGCCCTGTCTTTGACAACCGAGTCGCGGGGACCGATTGTGTAATTACGCGTAGGTAACGCACACCCCTCGACTGCTCCCTCCCCTAATCCGCCAGCGGGTCCGGCCGATAACAAAACTGCAAGGACCTGCGTACATTTTCGCAGGCCGCCAGGTTCGCCAGGACTTCGCCATGAAACCCGACCGTTCCCTGCTGACCGCCCTGATCGTCCCGCTCGCCCTTGCCGCGGCCGCGTGCGAGGTGACCAAGAGCGCGAATCCGCTGAGCCCGAATATCGCCGGGCCGATTCCCGGCGTGGAGATCACCTCGCCGAAGCTGCTCGAGCCGGCCAACGGCCAGCAGTTCAAGGCGACGGACCCGCCGAGCACGCTCCTGATCGAGAACGCGTCGTCGACCGGCGTGCGTCCGCTCTACTACCGGATCGAGGTGGCGGCCGACCACGGGTTCACGAAGATCCTGTTTGCGCAGGCCAAGCAGACCCCGGGCGCGAACGGACGGACGTCGGTGGCGCTGCCGCGGGGCCTGTCACCCGACAAGGCGTACTACTGGCGGGCACGCGCCGAGGACGGCGCCAACACCGGGCCGTATGCGGGCACGAGCAAGTTCCAGCTCCTGGCGCCGGTGACCATCGCCCCGCCGACGCCCATCGACCCTGTCGGCGGCAAAACGGTGACCACGACGTCGCTCGTGTTTCGCGCGAGCAACTCGCACCGGACGGGTCCGGCCGGGAACATCTACTACCGCTTCGAGGTGGCCGCGAGCCCCTCGTTCTCGCCGCTCGTGAAGACCGCGACGGTGCCCGAGGGCGCGTCGCGGACCGAGGCGCACCTCGGCGGGTTCTCCTACAACGCGCGCTACTATTGGCGCGTCCGGGCGAGCGATCCGGATACGACCAGCGCCTGGTCGGCGACCGAGTCGTTCGTCACCGAGCCACCCGCGCCCCCGCCGCCGACGCCGGGGGCGCCCTGCCTGGCGAACGACCCCCTCTCTATCCTCCAGTGCCGTCGCGCCCAGTACCGGCTCGCACATGTCGGACGGCGAGGTGGTGGCCTTCCTCAAGGGCTCCGCGTCGGACATCAACAAAGCCGGGACGGCGGGCGGCCCGTGGGGCGTGCTGGTCAAGACGGGCGGGTCGAACTGCGGCGGCTACTCGTGCGACATCCTCTGCATGGGGAACGGATCGAGCCAGGTGCAGCGGGACGTGCTGCTTGACTCGGACAACGCCCAGGTTCCGGTCTGGGGAGCCCCAATGACCGGCTCGTCCATTGTCGTGCGGACCTGCGAAATCAGGTGATACCGGGCCCGGCGCCAGCACTTACAGTTTTGAGCCCCCGGCCAGTCGTGCTAACCTAGGCGGGTTGTTTTTTGCCGGGACTGCCCAGCTCCCGCATTGGTCTGGTCGAATCGCGCACACAGGCGTTAAGAATCTGTCTCGGAGGGATCGGGGCGTGCCAGCGCCCCCCGGAGCCGTGCTCTACGCCCTGCGCGAGCCCCAATCGAGCCATTTTCTCCATCGATCGAAGGAAAGGACCGTGATGATCAAAGTGCGTGCAGTCATCCTCTCGAGCGCGGCCCTGCTGGCGCTGCCCGCCCTGGCGCACGCGCAGGCGGCGGCGCCCCCGACGGACCACAGCTACATCAACGTGGACGTCGGCGCCCAGGTCAAGTCGCAGACCTTCTCGACGACGGGCGACTTCCCGATCTACGACGAGACGGCCACGTTCACGTCCCAGGTCAAGACCAAGAGCGGCGTGCTGATGAACATCGAGGGCGGCATGCGGGTGTGGCACAACCTGTTCGTGGGGGTCGCCTACTCGCAGCGGTTCAAGACCACGCACGACTCGGCGGTGACGGCCTCGGTCCCGCACCCGCTGTTCTACGACTCGCCGCGCGAAGCCGCCTCGACGGTCCCTGGCCTGCAGAACACCGAGGCCGACTTCCACATCAGCCTGAGCTGGCGCGTGGCGGTGGCGGACCACCTCGACGTCCGCCT
Source organism: uncultured Acidobacteriota bacterium (assembly GCA_963812185.1). Classification (GTDB taxonomy): domain Bacteria; phylum Acidobacteriota; class Vicinamibacteria; order Vicinamibacterales; family JAHECP01; genus JAHECP01. Next base: position 229,186 of record CAWEUE010000003.1, on the reverse strand, counting down.
GTTCGGCGGCCCGTCGTTCTTCAATGTGAAACAGGATTTCGTGACGGCCGTCGCCATCCAGGAGGACGGGGCGCCCTACAGCACCGTCTCGATCACGGGCGGCACGACGACGCGGGCGAGCAAGACGGCGCCGGGCTTCAACCTCGGCCTCGACGCGACCTACATGTTCAGCCGCAGGGTCGGCGCGGGCATCCTCGTCCGGGTACTCGCACGGGAAGGCCGACCTCGCGGCCGGGGGCGGCCAGACGGTTTCGGTCAACGTAGGCGGCCTCGAAGCCGGGCTCGGCGCGCGCATCCGGTTCTAGCAATCATGCGTACCCGACATTTCCATCGCAGCAAGTGGAGCGGATTGATGATCAAGAAGTCCATGGTTCTCGGACTGGCACTCGCGTTCGCCGCAGCTTGTGGCGGCTCGTCGAAGACCCCGACCTCGCCGAGCGTGGCGGCGTCCGGCACGGTCGGCGCGACCAGCGATTCGGTCACCCTGAAGGCGTCGGCCCCGACGCCGACGTCGCCGATCGGCAAGGTGCGGCTCGAAACACTGACGCCGGCCCTGACGGTCACCAACGCGACCGCGGCCTTCGCGTCGGTGAAGCTCCAGCACCAGTTCCAGGTGATGGACGCTGCCGGCAAGATCGTGGCGGACTCGGGCGCCGTCACGTCGGGCTCCAGCAAGACGTCGTACACGCTCACGACGGAGCTCGAGGGCGACAAGACGTACACGTGGCGCGCGCGCGCGGTGTACCAGGGGCACTACGGCCCGTGGTCCAGCTCCGCGTCGTTCCTGACGCCGGAGCTGAGGGCCTACATCCGCGGCGCCGAGCTCTACGACCCGTTGACGGACGGCGAGACCGTCGGGACGATCGTGGGCCCCGCCAACTTCGTGCCAGGCGTAGGCCTTCGACTGGGTTCCCAGCTGAGCCACGTCGACTACAGGCTGCCGGAAACGCTCACCGCGGGCGAGTTCTCCGTGATGATCACCGGCATCGACGAGGGCTCCCCCGGGGACAAGAGCAAGGTCATGAGCATGCAGGAGGACAGCGGCGACATTATCACCAACGACTATCGCTTCACGGTCGAGCTGCGTGGGCGCGACTATCCGAGCCCGGGCATGATCGTCTTCCGTATCATCACTGGCGACGCCAGCAACGAAGGCGCCATCGCGGACGCGCAGCGGTCGCAGCCGTCGAAGAACATGTCGGACGAGCGGTGGTACTTCTGGAAGGCGACGTGGGATATCGGCTGGGCGCGGGTCGAGGTGCGGGAGGACGGCCCCACGGGCGCCATCATCTGGGGGCAGACCGTCCGCACGAACGGCCACCCCTATCGGCCCGTTCCGCACGTGATCCATCTCGGCGCGCCGGTCGGCCGTAGCGGCGCACCGGCCGCGAGCATCCCGGGTGCCACCTACAAGAACGTGTGGGTGTCGGCCAGGCCGCGGCCGACGTTCCCGCAGTAGCGCGTCATCCGGCGCCGGGGCCCCGCCTTCGGGCGGGGCTCCGGCGCCGGCGTTCCTCCCTGCCCGTGCCCGGATCGCCTTGACCCGTCGGGCTTTACACGCTACGATGGGGTGATTTCCGGAACCTCATGACTGCCAATACTTTCCGGCTTCACTACATCGCGAAGGCCGCCGCTGGCGTGCCCCGCGACCTGGTGAACAGTTTCGTGCTCTCGCGGATGAAGGCCATCCGCCCGACGGTGCTCATCTACAACTGCACCTTCGTGTGCGACGCCCGCTGCGAGATGTGCCACAACTGGAAGCACGGCGACCGGAAGTCGGACATGAGCCTGGAGGAGCTGGACCAGGCCATGGCCCACCCGTTCTGGGGGGCCGTGGAGAATCTCAACATCTCGGGCGGCGAGCCGACCACGCGCAACGACCTCCCGGAGATGGTGGAGCTCTTCTCCAAGCGGCTGCCGCGCCTCCGCAAGCTGGGCATCAACACGACGGGCCTCACGCCCCACCGCGCCATCCCGATGCTGACGCGTATCGTGGAGTTCCTGGCCGCGCGCGGCGTCCTGGTGAGCATCCGCGTCTCGCTCGACGGCGTCGGCGACATCCACGACCAGGTGCGGCACGTCAAGAGCGGTTTCGACAAGGCGCTGAAGACGGTCGAGGCGATGCAGGCGCTGGCCGCGCGGACGCCGAGCTTCCAGTTCGGTCTGGCCGCGACCATCTTCGCGACCAACCTCGAGGACGCCGAGAACCTGCTGGCCTGGGCGCGAGCCCGGGACCTCGACATCGTGTTCAACATGCTGCGCTTCACCGACAACATGTTGAACAACAAAGAGCTCGAATCGACGATCGGCTTCGGCAACCGGGAAGAGCAGTACATGCGGAAGTTCTTCCTCGACCGCGTCCACGAGGAATCGGTGCTGAGCGGCCAGTCCTTCATGTACCTGCACTACGCGGACATGATCGCCAACGGCTACCACCGCACGATGCCGTGCCCGTTCCAGAACCAGGGGCTGCTGCTCAACCCGAACGGCGACCTGTTCTACTGCGAGAACTCCAACCGCATCGGCAACGTGCGCGACGACGAGGCCGAGAAGATCTACTTCGAGACGGCGAACCTGGCGCACCGGGAGGCGATCAAGGAGAAGGTCTGCGGGACCTGCCTGAGCCCGTGCCAGGTGAACGTCGGCGCCATGAAGCAGGTCGTGCCCTACGCCAGGTTCCTGAAGCGTGCGTACACCGTCAAGCGCGATCCGTCCAAACACATCTCGACGATGCCGACGCTGCCCTGACCCGGCGGCGGTCGTCGCCGCGCCGCGCCCATGAGGCCTCCCTCCCTCGCCCGCCTGGCGCGTTTCGCCGTGGCCGCGGGCCTCACGCTCCTGGTCCTCTGGCGCTCGGAGCCGTCCCGCGTGCTGCAGGCCGCGCACGGGGCGGATCTCGGCTGGCTGGCGCTGGCCATCCTGCTGGTCGTCGTCGACCGCAGCCTGATGGCCTCTCGCTGGGTGATCCTGCTGCGCGCGCTCGAGCCCGGCACGCGCCCCCCGCTCTGGCCCGTCATCCGGATCTTCTTCGTCAGCACGTTCGTGGGAACGTTCCTGCCCAGCGTCGGCGGCGACGTCGTCCGCGCCTGGAACCTCGCCCGGCTCGAGGTCAACGCCGCGCAGTCGGCCGCGTCGGTCTTCATGGACCGTCTGCTCGGCGTCATCTCGATCCTGCTGCTCGGCCTCGTCAGCCTCGTGCTCGCCGGCCGGACGTTCGCCAACGGCAGCGTGCTGCTGCCCCTGGGCGTCGCGGCGCTCGTTTCGGCGGCCTCGGCCGCCGTCATCTTCAGCGAGCGTGCCGCGCAGTCGCTGCTCGCGCTGACGCGCGTCGTGCCGGGCGCGCGGGTGCGCCAGATCGGCGCGCGGCTCATCGACGCCGTCCGGCGCTACGCCACGCACCACGCCAACCTGGCCGAGGCGCTGGCCGCATCGGTCGTCGTCCAGGTGCTCCGCGTCGTGCAGGCATTCTGTCTGGGCTCGGCCATCCACGTCACGGCCGGTCCCGCGGTCTACTTCGTGTTCATTCCGCTCATCCTCCTCATCATGCTCGTGCCGGTCACGGTCAACGGCCTCGGCACCAGCCAGGTGGCGTTCGTGTGGTTCTTCGGCCAGGTGGGCGTGGCCGCCCCCGACGCGTTCGCCCTCTCGGTGCTCTTCGTCGCGCTCGGCATCGTCGGCAACCTCCCCGGGGGCGTGCTCTACGCGCTCGGCCGCCGCGCCGGCGTCCCGGCCGCGGCCCCGGCCAACCCCGCGCGGCCGGAGCCATAGGGAGGCGGCATGGGGACTGGCTCCGCCCGGCCGGTGGTCTGGCTCGCGCTCGCGGCGGCCGTGGTCGGCACGGCCTGGTGGCTCGGCGGCGTCGGGGCCCTGCTCTATCTCGCCTACTACGCGCTCGTCACGCTGCCCGGCTGGCCGCTCGGCCGTGCGCTCTTTGGCCGGCGTCATCCGGCGGGATGGGTCTTCGGCTCGCTCCTCGGCTACGCGCTGACGACGCTGGCGCTCTGGGTGCCCGTGGTCCTTCGCGTCCCGTCGCGCACGAGCTTCGTGCTGGCGTGGCTCGCGCTGGCCGCGGTCACCCATGTCGGCGCACGCCGGTGGAAGGCCCCCCTGGTCACCCTGCCCGCGTGGGGCCGTCGCGAGTCCGTCTGCCTGGCGCTGGTGCTGCTGCTCGTGCCCGCGCTCGTCGCGGTGCCGTTCCACAACGTCGGGCGCAGGGACGCGAGGGGCACGCAGCACTACCGCGCGTACTTCACGGCGGATTTCGTCTGGCACACGGCGCTCACCGCCGAGCTCGCGCGCCTCGAGTGGCCGCCCAGGAACCCGTACCTCGCGGACCAGCCCGTTCACTACTACTGGACCTACATGCTCGTGCCGGCCGCGGGCGCCGCGCTTGGTCCGGCGCCGATCCGCGACGTGCAGCTCGATCTCAAAATCAACGCGCTGGCGTCGGGGCTTCTCTTCTTCGGCGCCATCTTCCTCGCCGCGTGGGTGGCCGTTCCGCGCGCCGTCGCGGTGGCGGGCGCCACGGTCCTCACGGCTCTCGGCTCCAGCGCCGAGGGCGCCTATGCGATTCTGGTACGCCTGGTCGCGCGGCCTCCCTCCGGACTGGCTCAAGCAGGTCAACGTCGACGCGATGTCGACCTGGATCTTCCACGGCTTGCGCGTCGACGGGCTGCAGCGGGCGCTGTGGTACGTGCCGCAGCACTCGATGGCCGGCGCGCTGGGCCTGCTGGCTTTGGCGGTCGCGTCCGTCACGGGCGTGGGCGCGGGGCGCGGGGCGATTGCGCTCGCGGGCGTCGCGCTCGGCGCCGCGACGGCGTTCAATCCGTTCGTCGGCGGCGTCTTCTCGATGGGCTACGGGCTGGCCATGGCGCTCGACGTCGCCGTGCGGCGCCAGTCGCCGCTGCGGCTGTGGAGGCCCGCGCTCGCCGCGGTGCCCGTCGCGCTCGCCCTCGGCTGGATCCGCGTGAACGGGATGCTGGGCACCGCCGTCGGCCAGCTGCACTTCGGGTACACCGGGCCCGCCACCCAGGCGCCCGTGGTCTCGCTGGCGCTCTCGCTCGGCCTCGTGCTCGTCCCCGCGGTCCTCGGTCTGTGGCCGCGCCGGGGGCTGCCCGTCGGCCGGGTGGCGCCGGCGGCCTTCACCGCGGCGCTGGGCCTGTTCTTCGCCTACACCCTCGTGCTGACCGTCGATCTCTTCTGGGTCGGCTTCCGCGGAACGCAAGTCGCGCTGGCGGTCGTCCCCGCGCTCATCGCGCGGTTCCTGGCCGCGGGACATCGCCCGCCGGCCGCCCGGCGGCTGGTCGCGGCCGCGGCGGTCCTGCTGCTCCTCGCCGGGCTGCCGACGACGCTCATCGACGCCTACAACGCCCAGGACCTCTCGAACCGGGCGATGGGTCCGGGCTTCCACTGGACGATCGCCATCACGCCGGACGAGCAGGCGGCGCTCGCGTGGATTCGCCGCGAGACGCCGCCCGACGCGGTCGTGGCCATGGACCCGACCGCCCGGGGACGCGAGACGTGGAGCCTCATCCCCAGCTTCGCCGAGCGGCGCATGCCGGCGGGCAGCCCGATTGCCCTGGTGAACACCCCCGAGGCCGAGGCTCGCGTCGCGCTGGTGCAGGAGCTCTACGCGACGACCGACGCGCGCCAGGCCTGGTCGCTGGCGCGCCGGCTGCACATCGACTACATCTACCTGGACCGCACCGAGCGCGAGGCCTACCCGGCCGCGTCGATCGACAAGTTCGCCTACGCCCCCGAGTACTTCGCGCCCGTCTTTCACAACCTCGAAGCGGCGGTCTTCCGCGTCCGCTGAGGCTCACCCCCGCCGATAGCGGAAGAAGGTCCGCGCGCCCCTGAACCAGTCGCGCAAGCCGATCTTCTTCCCCTCCTGGCGGCTGCGCGGGAAGTACGCGATCGGCACCTCGACGATCCGCAGCCCGCGCGCCAGCATCCTGGCGGTGATCTCGTGGTCGAGCTCGAAGCCGCTCGTTTCGAGCGGAAGCGCGGTCAGCGCGGCGCGTGGGAACAGCTTGAGCGCCGTCACCGTGTCGGTCAGGTACCGGCCCGTGCACGCCAGCGCCACCAGGCTGAGGCTGCGCCCGCCCAGATACGCCGTCCACGATTGGTTCGGATGTCGCGCGCCGACCAGCCGCCGCCAGAGCCCTCCCTGCCGCAGGTACCGGCTCCCGTAGACGATGTCGGCGCGGCCCGAGAGCAGCGCCTCGAGCATGGGGAGGTAGTCCTCGGGGTCGTACCTCCAGATCCGCGTCCTGGATGATCAGGTAGTCCCCGGTGGCTCGCGCCAGCCCGGCCCGCACCGCCGCGCCCTTGCCGCTGTTGCGCGCCAGCCGGTGCAGGACGATGTCCGGCCGCGCGCCGACGATCTCGGCCGTGCGGTCGGTCGAGCAGTCGTCGACGACGAGGATCTCGCGGCCGACGCCGAGCGAGGCGAGATCGACGCGGGCGATCCGGTCGAGGAGCGTCCCGATGAACGGCTCCTCGTTGTAGGCGGGGATCACGATCGACAGGACGCCGCGGGCCGGCGCCGGGCGGCTCATCGGCCCTCGCGCGCCGCCAGCGCGCGCTCCACGATCGCCCGCTCCTCGGGCGTGTTGACTCCCACCGACTCGATCGGATCCTCGACCGGAAACGTCTCGACCGGCGCCCGCGCCGCGAGCCAGGGAATGAACGGCAGGAAGTTGCGCTCGCCCGTCCGCCCGCCCTCCGGCACGGCGCCGGCGAACGCCGGCAGCCGGTCGAGGTAGCCTTCGCGGGTCAGGCTGAAGAGCCCCATCTCGCTCTCACCCGGGTCGGGCAGCGTGTCACCCTCCCTGCGGTGCCGCACGCGCACGATTCGTCCGGCGGCGTCCCGGTCGAGGTGCACGTACGGGTCGGCGCGGGCCACGGTCGGCACGACGAGCGGCGCGTCGCTCGCATCGGCGATCGCCGCAAGGCGGGCCACGGTGCCGGCGCTCACCGCGACCTGGTCGCACCAGGTAATCCACACGCGCGTGGCGGCGGTGCCGGAGACGAGATCGAACGGCGCGAGGATGGCATCGAGCATGCCCGTCGGCCGTGCCTGCTCGGCGAGATCGGCCGGCACGTCGAGCTGCGCGAGGCGCGCCGCCACCGCCGCGCGCGCGTCGGGCGCGACGATCACGACGAAGCGCCCGACCCACGGCCGGTAGAGGCGGACCAGCCAATCCAGCATGGGGCGCCCGCCCACGTGCGCGAGCACCTTCGGGACGTCTCCGCCGAGGCGCGAGCCCCGCCCCGCCGCGGGCACGATGAGGAGGCGGTCGCGCGCATCCATCGGCCGTCAGTCTCCCCGGGCCGACCCGTCCGGACGGCGGCCGGTGGCCCGCGCGTCGGAGGCGCGCGGGGCCGTCCGGCGCCCGCCGCCGAGCCGACGCCAGAGGATGAAGCCCAGCGCCTGCAGCCCCTCGCCCACCGTCGTCCGGCGCACGCGCTCGGGGGACAGCGAGAAGAACCGCACGGGCAGCTCGATGAGTTCGGCCTTGCGGCGGAACAGCCCCGTGAGCAGGTGCTGGTTGGCCTGCCGGTGCGTGAACGGCACCGTGAGCCCCCACGCGTCGCCGGCGCGCACGACGCGCACGCCGGACAGCGTGTCGGACACGTAGCGCCCGTAGGCCACCAGGTAGGCGGCGCTCAGCAGGTGGCTCCCCGTCACGCTCAGCGCGCGCAGCAGGAGGTTGTGCTGGTAGCGCAGCCGGATCGACGCTTCGATGTCGCGGACCGACAGGCGCCGGCTGCCCCATACGGCGTCGAGCCGCGCGTGCCGCACGTGCGCGAGCAGCCCGAGCACGTCCTCGCCACGGTACATGCCGGACGACTCGAAGAGCACCAGGTAGTCGAAGGCCTCCTCGCGGAGCGCCGCCTTCAGCCGCTCGTCGCCCGCCCCCGCGTCCGACAGGTGGCGCGCGGCGAACGGCAGCGACGACACGAACGCGTCGTCGAGCGGCCGGTCGAGCTCGTAGAACACGGTGACGTCGAGCAGCAGGTCCGGCAGGCCCGCGCGCACCATCTCGAGGATTGACTGCGCGATCTTGTTCGACGACCCCGCGCCGTAGAGCAGCACCGCGATCTTCAGGCGCCGCCGCCGCGGCACCAGCGAATCGAGGAACGGCTGCAGGACGGCCTCGGCGCTGTGGCGTCCCGAGACCCCGTCCTCGTACGAGCCGATGCGCACCAGCCGGGGATCCTCGAGGTTCTCCAGCGGTCCGAGCGGCACGTACGGCGCGTCGGCGCCCGACGCCTTCGGGTCGTTCAGCAGGTAGTGCGTGATCAGGCACGGCGGCGGGATCGAGCGCCGGCCCTTTCCTTCCAGGTAGTACACGGCCCGCTCGATGATCTCGACGGCGCTCGCCCCCGCGATCTCGGCGTCGGACTGGATGTTGGTGATGAGCAGCTTGGTCGCCGTCAGGTTGGCCGCCAGCGCGTCGCTCAGCCCCGCGGTCAGGTACGACGGGAACAGGCTCGAGTGCTGCGTGCCGGGCGCGTACACGATCAGATCGGCCGCGGCGATCCGCTGCGCCAGCCGGGCGTTCAGCGGCACGTCGACCGACAGCCGCTCGAAGAACCCCACGCGCCCGGCATCGTCGGTGCGACCCAGCGCGTCCAGGTCCTCCTCGGTGAGCTCACGGCTGATGAGAAAGATGTCTCGGATCCGGTTGCGCCGCTTGGCGTCGACGATCGTCTCCTCGCTGCCGAGCACCGCGCCGTCCACGTCGAGCGCCACCAGGTACGCGTTGACGCCGTTGGTGACGTTCTCGATCAGGCCGGGCGGCAGCCCGACGAGCGCCGCGTAGTCGTCGACCGCCGCGTTGAAGACGCGGCCCCGCAGCAGGAACGAGCCGCCGAACACGAGGTTGCCGACCGCGCAGTCGCCGTAGCGGAACGCACGCCCCGTGCGCACCCGCTCGGATTCGAAGGCCCGCAGGCGGTCGACGACCGGGCCCAGCGCGCCCGCCTCGACACGCGCCGCGAGCGCGGCGCAGCCCGCCAGTCCCGGCGGCGGCGCCCCCTGCCCGCCCAGGGCGGCCAGCAGCGCCGCCACGTCCGCGGCCGTCGCGCCGTCGGGCAGCCGGACATCGAGCAGCTCGACGAGCGCGGGCGGCGCCGTCCCGAACTGCTGCGCCAGACGCGACGCGTTCTTGCGGAAGTCGGACGGGCCGAGCGCGTCCCCCAGAAAGCGACGGACCTCTCCCGTCGAGGCCCCATCGTCGTAGCCGTTGATGGCGACGGTGAGCGCGACGGCGGGGTGGCCCGCCAGCCGGCGGACCAGCACGGTCGATCCCCGTCCGCCTGAGAACACCACGACGCGCAGGTCGGAGGTACTCAGGGTGTGCCCCCGGTGGCGCGTTCGGCCGACGCCTCGGGCACGGGCTCCAGGACTTCGCGAATCGTGTAGATGGGCTTGTCCTGCGACTCGTGGTACGTGCGGGCCTGCATCTCGGCCAGCAGCCCCAGCGTGATGAGCTGGATGCCGGTGAAGATGAACAGCACGCCGAGCAGCAGGACCGGCCGGTTCCCGATCGACTGGTGGCCGAACAGGCGCAGGTACGAGAGGTAGGTCGTGATCGCCAGCCCCGCCCCGCCCATGACCAGGCCGACCAGGCCGAAGACCTGCAGCGGGCGCGTCGAGTAGCTGATCAGGAACTTCACCGTCAGCAGGTCGAGGACGACGCGCACGGTGCGCGAGATGCCGTACTTCGACCGGCCGTGCTTCCGGGCGCGGTGGTTCACCACGACCTCGGCAATCCGCACCCCGAACTCGCTCGCGATGGCGGGCAGGAACCGGTGCATCTCGCCGTAGAGGCGCATCGGCTTCACCACCTCGGCGCGGAAGACCTTCAGCGAGCAGCCGTAGTCGTGCAGCCAGACGCCGGTGGCCACCGAGATCAGCTGGTTGGCGAGGATGGACGGCAGGCGCCGGTTCAGGAACGGATCCTTGCGCCGCTTCCGCCAGCCCACGACGATGTCGTAGCCCTCCTCGAGCTTCGCCACCATCGAGGGAATGTCCCGCGGGTCGTTCTGCAGGTCGCCGTCCGAGGTGACGATGTACGCGCCCCGGGCGTGGGCGAACCCCGCCGCGAAGGCGGCCGTCTGGCCGAAGTTGCGCCGGAACCGGATGATCCGGACGTGCGCGTCGCCGGCCTGGATCCCCGCCAGCGTCTCGAAGCTCTCGTCGGAGCTCCCGTCGTCGACGAAGAGGAGCTCGTAGGACCGCCCCCAGGCCGACAACGTCTCGGTCAGCTCGCCGTGCAGTTGCGGGAGGTTGGGCGCCTCGTTGTAGACCGGGATGACGACCGACAGCTCAGGCACGGACTCTCCCTTGCGAGCAGCAAACCCGGCAATTATAGGCAGCCGCGACCGCGTGGGTCAAACATTAAGCCGCTGCAATCATTGGGGTTACGAGACGCTCTCGGACTCGTGCCACCGCCTCCAGAGGTAATACGCGCCCGCGCCGACGCCCACCGCCGCGAAGAGCGCCACCGAGACCTGCACCGGGTGCTGGCCCATGTAGTTGATGGCCGTCTCGCCGTACCAGACGGCCAGGATCCCTTCGGCGAAGTAGCGCAGGCCGCGCCCGACGGCCACCGCGACGACGAAGGTGGTCGCCGGCATGGCCACGACGCCCGCCAGAATCACGAACAGCTTGAACGGCGCGGGCGGCGGCAGCAGCGCCGGCACGAGCACGGCGAGGAACCCGTAGCGCTCGAAGAGGCGCCGCGCGCGGTCCAGGGTCTTGCCTTTGAACCGCCGGCGAAGGAAGACCTCTCCGCCCTTCCGGCCCAGGCCGTACATGACCAGGCATCCGGCGATCGATCCCAGCGTCGCCATCGTGGCGTAGTAGGGCATGCGCGCGGGATGCTGGACGACCATCCAGATCACCAGCAGATCGTTGATCTGCGGAAGCGACAGGAAGGACGAGTCGAGGAAGGCGATGACGAAAAGGCCCGGGCCGCCGATGCTCATCGCAAAGACGCGCAGCCAGGCCACGAAGCGGCTCATGGAGCCTTGGATTATAGCCGAGTCCGGCGGTCAGCCGTCAGGGCTCAGGGCTCAGCGGTCAGCGGTCAGGGCGGTGTGACAGCGTCACAGAACGCTCTCCCTGCCCCCTGACCGCTGACCGCTGACCGCTAACTTCAGAACCTGAGCTGGAAGGTGAACTGCGACACGTAGCCGCCGAGATCGATCTTCGTCCCGGTGTAGCCGAGGTCGGAGTTGAGCGACGCCTCGGCCTTCTGGTACTGGAACTCGCCGCCGATGGCGAACACGTCGCCCACGGGAATCCGCGCGCCGCCCAGGAACACGGGGCCCGTCTTCGTGCCGCTGTCCACGTACGAGTCGCGGAAGACGTTGTTGTTGTCGTTGAAGTCGATGAACTGCCCCGACTCGCTGTAGCGCCACTTGTAGGCCGCGATGCCCACGCCGACGTACGGCTGGATGGGCGCGTGCCGCCCGAGCGGCAGGATGCGGACCGTGAAGCTCACCGGCGCCACGCTCAGCTTGAAGTCCTGCGTGATCTCGCTGCCGTCCGCGTTCACGTAGTCGAGGTACACGCTCGGCACGTTGCGGCGGTGGTAGCCGACCCCCACGCCCGCATCGATGAAGTCCCCGATGCCGACGAGGTAGTTGCCCTCGATCCAGGGCCCGTTGAAGTCCTTGAGGTAGAACGCGTAGTAGTTCAGGTTCTGCACCAGCACGTCGTCGGCCGGGCGCGCGTCCACGGCGCGCAGCGCGAAATAGCCGACGTTGAGGCTGACCGACTGGCTCACTTGCGCCCGGGCCGAGGCCGCGGCGCCGACGACCAGGACGGCCACGAGGCTGGCAACGGTCTTGCGCAGCATGATCTTCACTCCCTTGCAGATGAGGGCCGCGTCCGGCCGCCGCACGGGGCGTCCGGCTCTTGTCCGGTGGAGAGCAGGAACGGTGCCAGCTTCCGGGCGCGAATTTCACCAACGAACGGGCGGAACGCGCCTCGGCCTGTCCGAAGGGGATATCACCGGCGTCCGGTTTCGTGAACGTTTCGACTCGCGTGGGGCTTCGCCCCACACCCCAGCTCGGCTAGCGCGGGGGACCGGCCTCGAACGACCGGATCGTGGCCAGCAAGTCGTCGTGGATCAGCCCGTTGGAGCCCACGATGGTCCGCTCCCGCGACTGGAACGGCCGCCCGTCGAAGGTCGTGACGCGGCCGCCGGCCTCCTCCACGACCAGGGCGGCCGCGGCGGTGTCCCAGGGGTTCAGCTCCTGCTCCCAGAAGCCGTCGAGGCGCCCGGCCGCGACGTAGCAGAGGTCGATGGCGGCCGAGCCCAGCCTCCGCACGGCCTGCGCCTGCCCCACGAACCGCCCGAAGAGGCCCACGACCGAATCGACCGACTGGTGCACCGTGTAGGGGAACCCCGTGCACAGCATCGCGTCGATGAGCGCCGGCGCGCGCGACACGTGGAGCGGCCGGCCGTTGAGCCACGCGCCGACGCCCCGCTCGGCGGTGAAGAGCTCGCGCCGCGTGGGGTCGTAGACGGCGCCGACCTCGGCCCGGCCGTTCACCTCGAGCGCGAGCGACGCGCAGAAGATCGGCATGCCGTGCGCGTAATTGACCGTGCCGTCGATGGGGTCGAACACCCAGCAGTGCGCCGCGTCCGTCGGCCCCGACCGCACGTCCCGCAGCTCCTCGGCCAGCACCTCGTGGTCGGGGAACCGCACCGCCACCAGGTCGCGGAACATCGTCTCGACCGCCACGTCGACCTCGGTGACGAGGTCGATGACGCCCTTCTTGCCGATCTCCAGCGCGGTGCCGAAGCGGTCGAGCTGAATCTCGCCGGCGCGCAGGACGACCTCGACGGCGGTGGCGAGGAAGCGGGGATCTGGAGCCATGGTGGAGACGCCGGGCGCGGGGCGCCGCCCGTCCTGACGCGCTAGCTGGCGGGCGCGAGCTTCTTGACCATCCGGACCTCCATGCCGCCCTCGGGCCTGCGCCGGAGCGACAGGTCGTCCATGAAGCTGCGCATGAAGAAGATCCCGCGGCCGCTCGACTTCAGCAGGTTCTCGGGCGCCAGCGGGTTGGCCACCGTGCCGGGCTCGAAGCCCTCGCCTTCGTCGCAGACGCTGATGGTGAGCTCGGTCGGGGACGTGCGCGGCGTGAAGACGAACTCGACGCGGACCACCTTGTCGTAGTTCTCGTGGTTGCCGTGCTTGATGGCGTTGATGACCGATTCGCGGACGGCCACGCCGACCCAGTGGATGCCGTCCTCGTCGAGGCCGGCCATCTGGCCGATGCGATCGCTGACGACCTGGACGAAATCCAGCATCTCGAAACTGCTGTGGATCTCGAGACGAACGACGTGGCCGTTGATGGTCATGCGGACTGCGCTCTCAAATAACACACTCGGCCGCGGACCTTCAAGCGCGGCGAGGGCGCTCTCCCCCGATCATCCCGGCCCCTGAGCCTGCCGCGGAGCCGAACGAACGAGGTGCTATAGTGCCACGGATGCCCGCCGAATCGTCAGAAATCGTCGCGCCGGCCGGCCGCGTCCAGGGCCATCTCGAGGTCCCCGGCGACAAGTCCGTGTCGCATCGGTACGCGATCCTGGCGGCGCTCGCCACGGGCACGTCCCGCTTCCACGGCTTCTCGCGCGGCGCCGACCCCGCCTCCACCCTGGCCTGCCTCCGCGGCCTGGGCGTGACCGTCCGCGAGACGGACGAGGACGGCGCGCGCACGATCGAGATCGACGGGCGCGGCCGGCTCGGGCTCGCGCCGCCGGCGGGCGCGCTCGACGCCGGCAACTCCGGCACCACCATGCGGCTGCTGGCCGGCGTGCTGGCGGCCCACCCGTTCACGGCGACGCTGACCGGCGACGCCTCGCTTCGCCGGCGGCCCATGGGCCGCGTCATCGAGCCGCTCGCGCGCATGGGCGCGCGGCTCGACGCGCCCGGCGGCCGGCCGCCGCTGACCGTGACCGGCGGCCCGCTCCGCGGCATCGACTACCAGACGCCCGTGCCGAGCGCGCAGGTCAAGAGCGCCGTGCTCCTCGCGGGCCTGCACGCCTCGGGCCGGACGCTCGTCCTCGAGGCCGCCCCGACACGAGATCATACGGAACGCGCCTTGGGCGCGTTCGGGGCGGAGGTCAAATACGGGCCGGGCTGGGCCTCCGTGGAGCCGGCGCGCGCCCTGCGCGCCCTCACGGCCCGGGTGCCCGGCGACCCGTCGGCGGCCGCCTGCTGGGCGGTCGCGGCCGCCGCGCTGCCGGGTTCCGAGGTCGAGATCGCCGGCGTGGGCCTGAACCCCACCCGCCTGGCCTTCCTCGACGTCCTGGCGCGCGCCGGCGCCCGGGTCGGGACCGACGTGGACGCGTTCGAGGCCGGCGAGCCGATCGGACGGATCCGCGTGGCCCACGGCGGCCTCGCTCCCGGTGACCATCGGGCCCGACGAGGTGCCGGGGCTCATCGACGAGCTGCCCGTGCTGGCCGCCCTCGGGACCTTCGGCGGCGCCGTCTCGGTGTCGGGCGCCGCGGAGCTGCGCGTCAAGGAGAGCGACCGGATCACGGCGCTCGTCGCCGGGCTGCGAAGCCTGGGCGCCGACGCCGAGGAGCGCCCCGACGGCTTCGTCGTCAGCGGCCGCGGCCGCCTGCGCGGCGGCCGGGCCGACGCGGCGGGCGACCATCGTCTCGCCATGGCGTTCGCCCTGGCCGCCCTTGGCGCCGAGGCCGAGTGCGCCATCAGCGGCGCCGGCGCGGTGGACGTCTCGTACCCCGGGTTCTTCGGGACGCTGCGGAGCCTGTGCGCGTGAAGACGGATAAGATCTACCTCGTGGGCTTCATGGCGGCGGGCAAGACCAGCCTGGCGCGGGCGCTGGGCGCCCGCCTCTCGTGGCGGATCGAGGACGTGGACGAGCTGATCGAGGCGCGCGAGCGGCAGACCGTCGCCGACATCTTCGCGCGGCACGGCGAGGCCTACTTCCGCGCCGTCGAGCGCGAGATCGTGCGGCTGCTGCTGCCCCTGCGCCACACGATCGTGGCCACGGGCGGCGGCACCTTCGCCGACCCCGAGAACCGCGGGGCCATCAACCGCGACGGGCTGTCGGTGTGGGTGGACGTCCCGTTCGACGAAATTGTCGCGCGGCTGCCCGCCGACGGCCGCCGGCCGCTCGCGAGCGACCGCGCGCAGCTCGAACGCCTGTTCGCGATCCGCCAGATCGGCTACGCGCAGGCCCAGTTGCGCCTCGACGCCCGCCGCGCGCCGGTCGGTGAGCTGGTGGACAGAATCGTGGACCTGATTGAAGATCATTGACGAGTGCCGAGTGCCGAGTGAGAGGCTCGCCGTCACGCAGCAGGCGAGCCCGGCGGTCCGGCAGGCGGCAATCGAGATCTTCAATCGGCAATCGGCAATCGACAATCGGCAATGCGCTACCTCGTCCTCTCCGACGTGCACGCGAACATCCAGGCGCTCGACGCCGTGCTGGCCGCCGCGCCGGCGGACCGGTTCGACCGCGTGCTGGTGCTCGGGGACCTGGTCGGCTACGGTGCGGACCCCAACGCGGTCGTGGACCGGATCCGCGCGCTCGACCCGCTGCTGGTCATCCGCGGCAACCACGACCGCGTCGCCTCGGGCCTCGACGACCCGCTCCAGTTCAACGCGATGGCGCGCCAGGCCGCGGCCTGGACCCTCCGCACGCTGACGCCTGCCAACCGGGAGTACCTGCGGGCGCTGCCGGTCGGCCCGCAGCCGGTCGGCACGCGCCTCGAGGTCTGCCACGGCTCGCCCCTGGGCGAGGACGAGTACCTGTTCGACGCGACGGACGCGGCGGGCGCGTTCGAGCACGTGGAACGCCCCGTGTGCCTCTTCGGCCACACGCACCTGCCGATGGTCTTCACCCGCGCGAGGCGCCGGCAGTTCGCGGCCGCGCCGGACCCCGACGAGGCCGTGTCCGTCGCCATCGAGCCGGACGCGCTGTACCTGATCAATCCGGGGTCGGTCGGCCAGCCCCGAGACGGTGACGCCCGCGCGGCCTTTGCCTTCGTGGACGACGAGGCGGGCGAGGTGGAGCTGCGGCGGGTGCCCTACGCGATCGAGGGGGCCAGCCGCGCGATCCTCGCGGCGGGCCTGCCGCCGGCGCTCGCGCACCGGCTGGCGGTGGGACGGTAGGAATTGCCGATTGCCGATTGCCGATTGCCGATTGCCGATTGCCGCTCAGCCGGCTTTCTTCTCGGCCTTCCGCTGCTCGCGCTCTTCGCGGCGGCGGAGCTCGGCGGCGTAGGCGTCGGCCGCCGCGCGCGAGCCGAGGATCCAGCCGATGACGACGCCCACGACGAGCACCGCGGGAATGTAGATGAAGTGGGCCGCGGTGATCTCGCCCATCACGCCCTCCGCTGGGCCGCGTCGATCCGCCGCGCGACCTCGGCCAGCTCCCGCTCGACCTTGCCCAGCCGGCGCCAGATCGACCAGACGTAGCCGAGCAGCGCCACCCAGGCCACCGCGTACGCGGCGATGAGCAGCGGCGCCGCCGGCAGCTGCTCGGCGGGCGGCAGCTGGCTGATCGGCACGAACTCGTTCTGCTGCTGCGCGGCCGGCGTCTGCGGCGATGGCGTCCCCTGCGCGGCCGCGGCGACCAGCGGCGCCGCGATGCCGAGCGCCGTCACGAGCACGACCACCCTCGCCGTCCGTCCCCAGACCGTCTTGCGTGTCGTCATGAGTCGTGAGTCCTGAGTCTTGAGTCTTGAGTCTTGAGTCGTGAGTTGTGAGTTGTGAGTTGTGAGTTGTGAGTTCTGAGTCGTGAGCCGTGAGCCCTCAGTCCTCCAGCTTCAGATACAGCTCCTCGAGCGCGGCGCGCTGCTCCTCCAGCCGCGCGCGAATGGCCAGCACCAGCAGGTAGAGCCCCGTGAACGCCGCCACACACCACCAGAACGGCCCGGCCATGCCCGGTCCCAGCGTCTTCACCACGTTGGTCGTCGGATGCAGGGTCCGCCAGAAGTTCACCGAGACGTAGACGAACGGCACGTTGGCCATGCCGAACAGCGCGACGCCCGCCGAGAGCTTCTCCGACCCGGGACCGCCGTAGCGCCGGAGCAGCAGGTAGGCGAGGAAGATCATCCAGAGCACCAGCGTGGAGGTCAGCCGCGCGTCCCACTGCCACCAGACGCCCCAGGCCTTGCGCGCCCACAGCGGCCCGCTGATGAGCACCACCACGCCGAACACGGCCACGAGCTCGCCCGCGGCCAGCGCGATCCGGTCCGCGCGCACGTTCCCCTTGAAGAGGAACAGCGCGCTCGCGATGCCGCACACGAACGCGGACACGAACATCACCATCGCGGACGGCACGTGGAAGTAGAAGATCTTCTGGATGAGCCCCATCGTCGCCTCGTACGGAGCCCAGGCCACGAAGACCGGCGCCAGCGCGAAGAGCACGACGGACAGGATCAACACCGGCAGGAAGTAGCGCTTCGACATCGCGTCCCCAATCTGCAATCGCCAATCGGCAATCGCCAATCGGCAATCTACTTACTCGGTCATGACCGGCTCGAACGTCCACAGCGCGAGCGTCACGAACACCACGTCGAAGAACACGAGCAGCGCCACCCAGGCCCGCACGACCGCCTCGTCCACGTCGGTCTGAAAGAGCGCGGCGGTGCCGCGCACGCCGGCGATGATGACCGGGACGGTTATAGGGTACAGCAAAACCGGCAGCAGCACGTCGCGGCTGCGGGCCCGGCCGAGCATGGCCGCGAACAGCGTCCCGACCGCCGCGAACCCCACGGTGCCGGCCGCCAGCAGCACGATCAGCTGGAACGGATGGGCCAGCAGCGGCGCCTGGAACATCACGCCCGCGATCGGCACCACGATGACCTCGACGGCCGCCATCAGCGCGAGCACCCCCATGAGCTTGCCGAGGTAGATCGCGGGCCGGTCGGCCGGCGCCATCATCAGCGCGCGCAGCGTCTCGGCGTGCCGCTCGCGCTCGAACGTGCGGCCGAGCGCCAGGGTCCCCGAGAACGCGATCGCGATCCAGAGGATCCCCGCCGCCGCGTCCTGGAGGGGCTGCCCCTCCTTCACGAAGCTGAAGGCGAAGACCAGCACGCACGACATGGCGAAGAACACCGTCGTGTAGAGAATCTCGCGGCTCCGGACCTCGATCGTCAGGTCCTTGCGCATCACGAGCCAGGCCACTCGAAAGAACTCGGTCACCGTGTCACCGCCCGGAAGCGTTCGCGCAACGACCCGCCGGCGCTCGACATCTCCACCAGGCGCCCATCGCGGAGGACCGCCACGCGGTCCAGCAGCCCTTCGACGGTCTCCAGGTCGTGCGTCGCGAGCAGCACGATGCCCCCCTGGGCCTTCAGCCCGCGCAGCCGCTCGATCAGCGCGAAGGTCGCCGCGTCGTCGAGACCGGTGAACGGCTCGTCGAGCAGCACCAGCCGCGGGTCGTGCAGGAGCGCGCGCTCGAGCGCCAGGCGCTGCCGCATGCCGCGCGAGAAGCCCGACACGGCATCGTCGCGGCGCTCGCCCAGGCCGGCGCGTTCCAGCCACCCCGCCACGCGCGCACGCGCGTCGCGAACGCCGTAGAGGCGCCCGAAGAACTCGAGGTTCTCCCCCGCCGTGAGCTCCGGGTAGAGGTGCAGGTCGTGGGCGAGCAGGCCGATACAGCGGCGCAGCGCGGCGCCCGCCTCGTGCGCGGTCTGCTCGCCGTAGCGGACCTCGCCCGACGACGGGGCGACGAGCGTGGCGAGGATGCCGAGCAGGGTGGACTTGCCGGCGCCGTTCGGCCCGAGCAGGCCGACGATCTCGCCGGCCTCGCAGGCGAACGACACGCGCGCGAGCGCGCGCCGGCGGCCGAAGTTTCGTGAGACGTCTTTCAGCGTGAGCCGGGTGAAGTCCACGCAGCGTCCTATGCCGCCATGTCCTGATCGAGCTCGGAGTAGACGCGTTCGAGCTGGCTCACCAGTTCCTGTCGGCGTGCGGCGTAGCGGCGCTCGTCGACCTGGCCGCCGCGCTGCTGCTCTTCCAGCCTGACCAGGTCGGCGAACAGCCGGTCGCGGCGCCCCTGCAGCGTCTTCCGCCGGGCGTCGGCGGTCGAGGCGTCGCCGCCCCGCGACGCGGCGAACCAGAGGCCGGCCACGAGGATGATAGTCGCGAGCGACAGCGCGGTCCAGCGCGGCCACGTCGCCCGGTGCGGGAGGCCGGTGATCGTGAACGTCAGGTCGTTGCCCGCGGCGATGCCCGGCCCGGACCCGACCAGGTAGGTCTTGCCGTCGGCGGGCATCTCCCCGTGGCTCGTCACCTGCGCCGAGGACATGTGCATGGCCGGCGTCGCCTTCTGCACGACGAGCGACAGCTGCTCGAGCGCCACGGGCAGCCGCTGCGTGATCGTCACCGTCTCGCCGTCGTACGGCAGCGTGTAGGCCGCCTGCACCCCGGTCATCCCGGGCGGGAACGGGCCGCGGATGGTCAGCTGGTGTCCCGTCACCGCGGCGAGCGGGCTCGACCCGTCGAGGACCGCGGCGCCGGAGGCGTCGGGCGGCAGCTCGAAGACCAGCGGATCCTTGGGCTCCACCGGCACCCGCGCGCTGTTGGCGACCTGCAGCAGGTAGTAGACCGTCAGCCGGTCGTCGTCGAGGTCGGCGACGAACTGCGAGCCGGCGCTCAGCACGACCATGCCCGGCTGGGCCGGCCCGGCCGCGAGCGTGCGGTTCTCGGCCTCGCGCGCCGCCGTGGCCGCGTCGGTCGCGACGAGCGCGAGGCGCACGCCGCCCGAGTCCGGCACCGGGAAGGTCCGCGACTCGACGGGATGGCCGTCGACCGTGGTCACGGCCTGCACGGGCGTGCCCGGCGTCAGGCCGGAGAAGGTGGCGTGACCCGAGGCGTCCGTCTTCTGGTCGAGCACCTTGCCGCCGGCGTGCAGCTGCACGGACTGGCCGCTCACCGGGTTGGTCATCGACCCGCGCACGACGAGCACCGTCACCGTGCCGACCGGCAGATCGCCCGACGGCAGCGGCACGCCCGACATCTGCGAGGGGTCGGGCATGGCCATCCCGCCGGGCTGGCCCATGACCTGGGCGCGGACGGGCGCCGCGACGGCCAGCGCCGCGGTGGCGACGGCGGCCGCGGTGAGGAACCGCTGGACGAAGGCTCGTGCTGACATGAGGGTGTCGGTCGCCTCTCAGGAATCGGTCAGGCGGCGGCCGCAACGCTTGCAGAACCGCGCGTCCTCGTCGTCGACCTTCGCGCCGCAGCCCGGACAGAAGGCGACGGCCTCCGGCGCCTCCGCGATGGCCGCGGCGCTCGTGGGCGCGGCCGGCGCGGCCGCCGGCGCCTCCCCGGCGTCCGGGCCCGGCGTGCCGTCGGCAGCCGGCGCGGACGGCGGACCGGCGGCCCTGGCCGCCGCGCCGCGGCCGACCCGCGTGCGGAGCTCCTGCTCGATCAGCTGGCGGTAGCCGGCGCCGCTGTCGTCGAGCTGCTTCATGAGGGTGATGGCGCGTGCGCGCAGCCGCCCGGACATCTCCTGGAAGTCCTGGTCGGACACCTTCCCCATCGCCCGGTCGAACTCGAGCTCCTTGATCGAGCGGAGCGCCAGCATCTTCTCGCGCTCGATGCCCGCGCGTGCGCGGCCGCCGAGCGACTCGGCGGCCGGCCGCTCCTCGTCGAGGGCCAGCGGCGCCAGCATCCGGTAGAAGGCGTAGCCGGCGAAGCCCGCCGCGCCGATCGTGACGCTGGTCAGCATCAGGTTGGCCGGCGAGGGGTGCGCCGCGATCATCACGGCCGCCGTGGCCGCGAGCAGCGAGGCCAGCACGAAGAAGTGCCAGGCACGGAAACCGGAGTCGGCCGGCGGGGCCGTCGCCGTCGCGGCGGCGGTCCCGGCGGCGCGGTGCTTAGTCGAGGTCACGGAGCTCATCGTCGAGTTGTTCCTGCAGGGCGGGGTCCATGTCCGCCGCCGGGGTCCCTGCGGCCGGCGCCCGCCGCTCGAGGCGGGACCACCGCACCGCGGCGCCGAGGACCAGGAGCGCGCCCGCGCCTCCCAGCATGTAGGGGAACAGCCACGCCAGCCGGTTGAAGCCGCGGTCGATCGGGGCGCCGAGCGGCTCCTCGCTGCCGTACTGGGCCACGAACCAGGCCTTGATCTGCGCCTCGTCCTTGCCCTGCGTGATCAGCGCGGCCAGCTGCGCCCGTTCCTTGTCGGCCACCGGGCACAGGCAGTCGGTCAGGCTGTAGTGCGGGCAGTCGCCGCACACGCACACCAGCTCGCCGCGCATCTTCTTCTCGAGCGCGGTCTGCGCCGGCACGGGGCCGGCCACGCCGTCGGTGTGCTGCGCCGCGCGCGCGGGCGCCGCCGGCGCGAGCAGGAAGAACAGCAGCAGGCCGGCCGTCGCCGCGCCGGAGGGCACCTTGGCCGCCGCGAACGCGAACGCGCTCTCGGGCAGGAGCGCGATCCCCGTGCCGAACGCCATGATGCCGAACCCGAGCCAGATCCAGTCCACGAGCGGGTTGACGTGCACCTGGAACGTCGCCGCCTGGGTCTGCATGTCGTAGCCCGCCAGGACGATGTAGACGTCCTCGGCGAGGTTGCGGTGGATGGCCACCTCGGTGGTCGGCTGGTCCTCGTGCTTCCGGAAGAACCAGCGCGCCGGCTCCATGTGGGCGACCAGCTCGCCGTTCTTGAAGGCCGTCACCTTGGCGGTGATCATCTGCTTCTGGCCGTCGTCGGTGACCGCGAGCGAGTCGTAGCGCACCGTGAAGGCGCCGACCTTCAGCGACTCGCCGGGCTTGAGCAGCTGCTCCTGGCTCTGCTTGAACGCGTTGCCCGCGAAGCCCAGGAAGATGAGCACGATGCCCAGATGGACGATGTAGCCGCCGTAGCGGCGCCGCGAGCGGGCGACCAGGCCGATCATGGCCGTGATCACGTCGGTCCCCGTCGCGCCCTTGCGCACGCGCGCGCCGCGCCAGAACTCCTGCAGGATCGTCACGACGACGAAGGCGCACAGCGCGAAGCAGAGCCCGGCGCTCCACACCCGGACGCCGAGCGCGTAGAGCCCGCCGGCCGTGGCGACGCTCACGAGAACGGGCCACTGGAACTGGTACCGGAGGTTCGAGATGGTCGACTTGCGCCAGGCGAGCAGCGGCCCGATGCCGGTCAGGAACAGCAGCGCCAGCCCGATGGGCAGCATCCACTTGTCGAAGAACGGCGGGCCGACGGTGAGGCGCTCGCCCATCACCGCCTCGCTCAGCGTCGGGAACATCGTGGCGAACAGCACGAAGAACGCCGAGAACAGCAGGATCCAGTTGTTGGCGAGGAACGCCGCCTCGCGCGACACCCAGGAGTCGAGCTCGTGCCGCGCCTGCAGCAGCGGCAGCCGGTAGATGACCAGCGAGAAGCTGCCCACGAGGATGAACACCATGAAGATGGTGAACATCCACGCCAGCGCGCGGTCCTCGCCGAAGGCGTGCACCGACTGCACGACGCCCGAGCGCGTCATGAACGTGCCGAAGATGGTCAGGAAGAACGTCACGATGACGAGCGTGACGTTCCACACCTTGAGCATCCCGCGGCGCTCCTGCACCATCACCGAGTGCAGGAACGCGGTGGCCGTGAACCACGGCAGCAGGCCCGCGTTCTCGACCGGGTCCCAGCCCCAGTAGCCGCCCCAGCCGAGCTCCTCGTACGCCCACAGCATGCCGAGGATGAGGCCGAACGACAGGAACAGCCACCCGATCATCGTCCAGCGCCGCACGGCGCGCAGCCAGGCGTCGTCGAGGTTGCCCGTGATGAGCGCCGCGATGCCGAACGCGAACGGGATGGTCATCGCCACGAAGCCCGTATAGAGCGACGGCGGGTGGATGACCATGTAGTAGTTCTGGAGCAGCGGGTTCAGGCCCTGGCCTTCGGTCGGCAGCCGTGTCAGGAAGGTCTCGAAGGGGTTGTTGTGCACCACCATCAAGAACAGGAAGAACATCTGCACGACCGAGATCACGGCCACGACCCACGGAATCAGCTCGCGGTACCGCTCCCGGTTCACGTAGACGGCGACCGTCGCGAAGATCGACAGCAGGAACGACCCAGAACATGATCGAGCCGTCGAGCCCGCCCCAGTACGACGTCAGCTTGTAGAAGAGCGGCATCGCCGCGTCCGAGTAGTGCTGGACGTAGCGGATCGAGTAGTCGCCCATCACGAACGCGTGGACGATGATGCCCGACGCGACGGTCAGCAGCGCCGCCGTCAGGTAGAGCGCGCCCACGCCGCTCTCGATCAACCGCCGCGAGCGCCGCCGCGCGCCGGCGACCGACGCGGCCACCGCGTACGCGGAGACGACGAAGCTCGCCAGCAGGACGAACGTCCCAAGTGATGCCATCGGGTCACACCCTCGCGCAGGCCGTCAGTCGCGCGGCCGCCCGGAACAGCCGCCGGCCTGCGAGGAGACGCGGAACCGGAGAGAACGTTGAAGGACCGACGCCGGGGCCACCCGACTCCCCGGCGGGCCAGCTACTTCGGGTTGTACTTCGACGGACACTTCGCCATCACGCCGTTTGGTTCGACCGTGAAGCCGTCCGGCCCGAGCCGTCCCTTGAGGACGACCTCCGAGCCGTTCTTGAACGTGTCCGGCACGACACCCGTATAGCGCACCGGCACCACGGCCCCGTTGTTCTGGACCTTGAACTTGTAGTCGAGCGAGTCCCGCTTCCGCAGGATCGAGTCGTCCACCACGAAGCCGTGCAGCTGGAGCCTCTTGCCGTACCACGCCGCCGGGTCCTTCATGACCTCGTCGACGTGCTTGTAGTACTCGGTCCCTTCGCTCAGGGTCGAGTAGAGAAGGCCCGCAAAGGCTGCCACGAGCACCACGCTCGTGAGCCCGATCTTGATAGCTCGCTGTGACATAAGGATTTGCGAGGAAACGTCTGCTCTTCAGAATACCGCGTGCATCCCGGGGGGTCAATCCGGCTCAACGCCCAGACGCCGCAGCAGGCGGCAGACGAGAGCGATGGGCAGGCCGACCACGTTCGAGTACGACCCCTCGATCCACTCCACGAATCGAGAGGCCAGCCCCTGGATGGCGTAGGCGCCCGCCTTGTCCTGCGGCTCGCCCGAAGCCACGTACCACGCTATCTCCGCGTCCGTAAGGGGCAAGAACCGTACCGCGGTCCGCGCCACGTCACTGACCAGCTGGTCCCCGCCAAGGACCACCCCGGTCAGCACGTCGTGCGTACGTCCCGAGAGCCGTTTCAGCATGCCGGCGGCGTCCTGCTCGTCCCTGGGTTTGCCGAGAATCTCTCCGTCGACAACCACCACCGTGTCGGCCCCAATCACAATACTGCCGGATTTCCGACAGGCGCTGTGAACTTTTTCCCAGGCCACCCGGACAACGTAGGCTTCGGGCGCCTCTCCCGGCCGGAGGGTCTCGTCGACCTCTTGAGGTGACACCTCGAACACAAAACCCGCCGCCGCGAGCAGCTCGGCCCGCCGCGGCGACGCCGACGCGAGAATGAGCATGGGGACATTGTATCGGCTCACGGCTTACGGCTTACGGCTCACGGCTCACGGCTGACGCCCGGGGGGACCGAAAGCCGCGTCCCACGTCCCGCGTCCCGAGGACCCGGTACCCGAGCCCCGCCAGCGCAGAACCAATGTCAGTACACTCACCCGTCCTTGCTCTCGCGGCGCGTCGCAAATGATTCCCGTCCAGCACGTCACGCCCGCCGTTCTCATCGAGCTGCTCCGGCGCCAGCCGCTCTCCCCCGCCAAAGTACGATTCGCGTGGGAAGCCGCGGCCGGCCGGGCCCTGGCGCGCGCGACGACGGCGGAACTGGACGCCGCCGGCAGGCTGCACGTGCGGACGTCCAGCGCCGCCTGGGCGCGGGAAGTGAAGCGGTCGCGGGCGCTGCTGCTCGAACGGCTGCGGGCCCTGCTCGGGGCCGAGGTCGTCACGGCGCTCGAGGTCCGTGAAGCGTAGGAGGGCCGTATTCATGCGCGAGTCAGTCATCATCAGCGCCGTCCGCCTGCCCACCGGCAAGTTCCTCGGCGCGCTCAAGGGCTTCACGGCGCCCCAGCTCGGGGCGATGGCGGTCGGCGAGGCCGTGCGCCGCGCGGGCGTCGATCCCGCCGCCGTCGACGAGTGCATCATGGGCAACGTGGTCTCGGCGGGGCTCGGTCAGAACCCGGCCCGCCAGGCCGCGCTCAACGGCGGCCTGCCCGACCACGTGGGCGCGCTCACCATCAACAAGGTCTGCGGCTCGGGGCTCAAGGCGGTGATGCTCGCCGCCCAGGGCATCGCCACCGGCGACATCGACATCGCGGTGGCGGGCGGCATGGAGTCGATGAGCAGCTGCCCCTACCTGCTGCCGCGCGTGCGCGAGGGGCTGCGCATGGGCGACGGGCAGATCGTGGACTCGATGATCCTCGACGGCCTGTGGTGCGCCTTCGAGAACGTCCACATGGGGCTGTCGGGCGAGGTGGTGGCCGAGCAGTACCGCGTGCCGCGCGACGCCCAGGACGCCTACGCGGCCGAGAGCCACCGGCGCGCCGCCCGCGCGACGCGCGAGGGCTGGTTCAAGGACGAGATCCTGCCCGTGTCGATCCCGCAGCGCAAGGGCGATCCGATCGTGTTCGACCGCGACGAGGGCATCCGCGAGGACACGACCGTCGAGAGCCTCGCGAAGCTGAGGCCGGCCTTCAAGAAGGACGGCACCGTCACCGCGGGCAACGCGCCCGGCGTCAACGACGGCGCCGCCGCCCTCGTGGTCATGGCGGCCGAGCGCGCCGCGGCACTCGGCCTGACGCCCATGGCGCGCGTCGTGGGCCAGGCCGTCAGCGGCCTCGCGCCGAAGATGGTGATGATGACGCCCGTCGAGGCGGTCCGGAAGGTGGCGAAGAAGGTCGGCTGGAACCTGGCCGATGTGGACCTGTTCGAGCTGAACGAGGCGTTCGCGGTCCAGGCCGTGGCCGTCATGAAGGAGCTCGGCATCGACCCGGCGCGCGTCAACGTGCACGGCGGCGCCGTGGCGCTCGGCCATCCCATCGGCGCCTCGGGCGCGCGCGTGCTGACGACGCTCCTCTACGCGCTCCGGCACCGCAGCCTGAAGCGCGGCATCGCCACGCTGTGCCTCGGCGGCGGCAACGGCGTGGCGCTCGCCGTCGAACGCCTGTAGGCGCGTGGCGTTCGACCGCGAGAGCGGTCAGGAGTCAGGAGTCAGGAAGTTCTTCCTGCCCCCTGACCGCCGGTCCCATTCATCTTCATCATCAACGGCAGGCATCATGACAGACATCAACACCGTCGGCGTCGTCGGCGCGGGAACGATGGGCAACGGCATCGCGCAGGTGTTCGCGCAGGCGGGCTGCAGCGTGCAGGTCGTCGATGCGCTGCCGGCCGCCCTCGAGCGGGCGAAGCAGGCCGTCGGCAAGAGCCTCGCGAAGTTCGTCGAGAAGGGCAAGCTGACGGCGGCCGACCGGGACGCCGCCTCGCCCGCCTCTCGTTCGGCGGATCCCTGGACGCGCTCGCCGAAGCCGACTTCGTGGTCGAGGCCATCGTCGAGGACGAGGAGAAGAAGCGCGCGCTGTTCGGCGAGCTCGACCGGATCGCCCGGGCCGGCGTCATCCTGTCGTCGAACACCTCGTCGATCTCCATCACCGCGCTCGGCGCCGCGACGAAGCGGCCCGACCGCGTGCTCGGCATGCACTTCATGAACCCCGTGCCGCTCATGACGCTCGTCGAGCTGGTGCGAGGCCAGGCAACGTCGGCCGAGTCGATGCAGGCGGCCACCGAGCTCTGCCGGCGCCTGGGCAAGACGGCCGTCGAGGCGGCCGACTACCCCGGCTTCATCTCGAACCGCATCCTGATGCCGATGATCAACGAGGCGATCTACGCGCTGATGGAGGGCGTGGGATCGCCGGAGGCGATCGACACGGTGATGAAGCTCGGGATGAACCACCCGATGGGGCCGCTCACGCTGGCCGACTTCATCGGCCTCGACGTGTGCCTGGCCATCCTGGAGGTGCTGCACCAGGGCCTGGGCGACCCGAAGTACCGCCCGTGCCCGCTGCTCCGCCGCATGGTCGCCGCCGGCCACCTCGGCCGGAAGACGAAGCGCGGGTTCTACGAGTACTGACGCCGCCGCCACCACCACACCACGACGGCCGGCGGCCCCAGGAGCAGCAGCTCCCAGGCCACCGCGCGGAGGTTGTGCGCCCAGAACCCGGCCAGCCAGTAGCGCCGGGTGATGGCCGGGAACAGGGACAGGGACGACTGATAGAACCCCTGCGAAAAGGGCCACAGCGCCATCACGCCGATCGGAGGGGTCGTGTCGGCTCCGAGCCAGTCGAAGAGGACGTGCGAGCCGTAGGCCGCCGCGAACGACAGCCCCCACCGGAGGCGGCGCCCCGAGAGCCACCACCCGACGAGGCCGGCCAGCAGCGCGGCGCCGAGGCTGTGCGTGTAGCGGCTGTGCACGCCGAGCAGCAGATCCAGATCCGGCAGCGTGCCGACCACGCCCAGCACGAGCGCCGGACGCCACCAGGGCGCGCCGGCTCTCAGCCAGCCGCGGCGATCGGCCGCGGCGGCGGGGCCGGGCGCGGCGAGGCCGCCGAACAGCGCGCCGCCCAGCGCGTGACCGATGGGGCTCGGCATCGCGCACGACGTTAGCAGCGCCCGCGCGCCGAAGGCAACCGCCGCCGCGTCCCGACGCGCCCGGCGGGTTCGTGCACGCTTCTGCACGATTTCCGGATCGCGACGCGCAAACGGGGATTCCGCGCCGAGCACCGTTTGTTAGAATGCGCGGGTCTCACCATGCACGCCCCAGGAGCCTCCCCAGCTCGCGGCGTCGCGCCAGGCCCGTTCTTCCGGCTGTGGCGAACGCTCGTGCGTCTGGCGCTCTTCCAGAGCGCCGCGGAGTCCTGCGGGCCGCGCATCTCGCCGAACGACGTGCACCCGGCGCTCGCCTGGGTCCGCTGCCATCTGCTGGCCACACACGACCGCACGATTCGCAGCGCCCCGGGCCGCGTGTTCCTCGAATGCCAGCACTGCGGCGGGCGAAGCCGCGGCTGGGATCTCGGCCCGGCGCGGTATCACGCGTCGCCGCAGCTGGACACGACCGCCATCGCCTCGATCTCTGCGGACCCGATTCCGGCCGCCGCCGGCGTCGCGTCGGTCCCCCCCGCGCAGGCGCGGGCCCGGGCCGCGCGGCTCGCGCCGGGATGGCCACGCCGGACGGGCCGTGTCCTCCACGATCTCCGCCGGCTCGCCGCCGCGCCCGCGCGCGCGCTGCAGGCCGCGGAGCTCGACGCCCGGGCGCTCGGCGCGGCCGCCCACGCCCGCATGCACGCGTCACGGGACCCGCCGCCGGTCCGGCGCCGCTCGACGGCGCGCGCCGGGCCCGCGCCGTGCTCGCTCGCTTTCTTCCACTCCGCTCGCGCCCGCTCGTGGCAGCTCCTGCCATCCGCCTCCCCAGGGGCGAAAGTCCGCACATCCGTAAGTGGCTGCAACATAGCGTGATATTCGAGCAGCCGCAACTATCTTCGCTTGACATTCGCCCGGCACGAACTTAGAATGCACGCTATTGCACGACAACGCGTGCCGACCCCAACCCCTGACCAAGAGAGCGATCCCGTGAGCCGCAACACGCAACCGTCCGCGAGGCCCGACATGGCTGAAGAGCGCAGCGACCGCGACCGTCTGAAGGCAATCGAAATGGCCGTGGGCCAGATCGAGAAGCAGTTTGGCAAGGGCTCGATCATGCGCCTGGGCCAGCAGGGCGCCATCCAGCCGATTCCGGCCATCTCGACCGGCGCGATCAGCCTCGACTACGCGCTCGGCGTCGGCGGCGTGCCCCGCGGCCGCGTCGTCGAGATCTTCGGCCCGGAGTCGTCGGGCAAGACGACCCTGGCGCTGCAGGTGATCGCGCAGGCGCAGAAGGCGGGCGGGATGGCGGCGTTCGTGGACGCCGAGCATGCGCTCGACGCGCAGTACGCGCGGAAGCTGGGCGTCGAGCTCGACAACCTGCTGGTGTCGCAGCCCGACAACGGCGAGCAGGCGCTCGAGATCGTCGAGGTCCTGGTGCGCTCGGCGGGCGTGGACGTGGTCGTCGTCGACTCGGTGGCCGCGCTCGTGCCGCGGGCCGAGATCGAGGGCGAGATGGGCGACGCCCAGGTGGGCCTGCAGGCCCGGCTCATGTCGCAGGCGCTGCGCAAGCTGACGGGCGTCGTCTCGAAGTCGAAGACCTGCCTCATCTTCATCAACCAGCTGCGCGAGAAGATTGGCGTGATGTTCGGCAACCCCGAGACGACCACCGGCGGCCGCGCCCTCAAGTTCTACTCGTCGGTGCGCATCGACATCCGCCGCATCGGCGCGATCAAGGACGGCGACGTGGTCGTGGGCGGCCGGACGCGCGTCAAGGTCGTCAAGAACAAGGTCGCGCCGCCGTTCCGGCAGGCCGAGTTCGACGTGATGTACGGCGAGGGCATCTCCAAGGAAGGCGACCTGCTCGACCTGGCGGTCGAGCGCAAGATCGTCGAGAAGAGCGGGACCTGGTTCTCCTACAGCGGCGACCGCCTCGGGCAGGGCCGCGAGAACGCGAAGACGTTCCTCAAGGAGAACCCGGAGATCTGCCAGACGCTCGAAGAGCAGGTTCGGAAGGAGCTGGGCCTCATCCCCAACGCCGAGGCCGCCGTCGCCACTACCGTAGCGCCGGGCTTCAGCCCGGCCTCTACTTCGCGGGCGGGACCGTCTTGACGACCACCAGCACCTCGCCCGGACGGGCCATGCCCAGCTCGCGGCGGGCGATGCGCTCGACCGCTGAGGGATCCTCTCGCAGCCGGCGCGCCTCTTCTCTCAGGCGCGCGTTGTCGGCTTCGAGCTGCACCACCTGCGCCTCGAGCGCCCGGGTACTGCTGGCGCGAACGGTAGGACTCGATCAGGCCGCGCTGTCCCGCGATGGCCTCTGCCAGGATCACGGCCGACACGAAGAGGATCGCCAGCCGCAGCCGGCGGCGGGCCGGCCGCTCGCCACGCCGCGGAAGCGGCGCTCGTCCGGTCGAATCGTTCCGATCTCTCCCCTTCTGCGCGCGCGTCATGGTCCGCACGCTACGATAGCGCAGAACCGGGGTGACGACGACACGAATCGGGAGCCTTCCCCCGGGCCTCCGGTCCCTGGCCTCCGGCCTCCAGCCCCTACTCTCCCCGAAGCGCGACGACCGGGTCGACGCGCGTCGCCCGCCAGGCCGGCACGAGGCTCGCCAGCACCGAGACGGCCACCACCGACACCGTCGCCAGCGCCAGCGTCGCCGGGTCGCGGGCCTCGACGCCGAAGAGCAGGCTCGAGAGGAGCCCCGTGACGGCCAGCGCGGCGGCGAGCCCCACGCCGGCGCCGGCGAGCCCCAGGACCAGGCCCTCGCGCAGGAACAGCGCGAGCACGTGGCCGCTGCGCGCGCCGTGCGCCATGCGCACGCCGATCTCGAGCGTCCGCTGGCCCACGGCATACGCCAGGACGCCGTAGAGCCCGATGACGGCCAGGAACATCGCCGAGATGGCGAAGGCCAGCAGGAGGAGCGTCGAGAACCGCTGGGGCCCGAGGGACTCCGCCACGAGGTCCTCGAGCGTGCGCACCTGGCCGATCGGCAGCTCCGGGTCGATGGCGTGCACGGCCTCCCGCACCGCCGGCGTCAGACTCGCCGGGTCGCCCGCGGTCCGCACCACGACCGTCATCGAGGAGAACGAGAGCTGTCCGTAGGGCTCGTAGAACTGCGCGGTGGCGTCCCGCTCCAGGCCGTACTGCTTCGTGTCGGCGACGATGCCGACCACCTCCCGCCACGCCTCGCGGCCCATGCTGATCTGGGCGCGCTTGCCGAGCGGATCCTCGTTCGGGAAGAAGCGCTTCGCGAACGTCTCGCTGATGACGCACACGCGCGGCGCGTCCGGCCCGTCCTGCTCGGTGAACAACCGGCCGCGCACCAGCCGCATGCCCATCGCGGCGAAGTAGCCCGGGCTCACCGAGTAGTAGTTCGAGGGCTGACGCTCCGTTGGCGCCACGGGCGGGCGGCCGTCGATCGTGACGCCCCCGACGTAGTCGCTCCCCAGCGGCAGGCTCGCGGTGACGCCGGCCGCGCGGACGCCGGGAATCGCCTCGAGGCGCTCGACGAGGCTCCGGTAGAAGCGGTACGCGTCGGCGCGCTCGGGGTACTTCCCGTCCGGCAGCGCGAGGCTCGCCACGACGGCATCGGACGCGACGAACCCCGGGTCCACCTGCTGCAGGCGCTGGAAGCTGCGCGCCAGCAGGCCCGCGCCGGCCACGAGGAGCGCGGCCAGCGCGATCTCGGTCACCACGAGCGCACGGCGCGTGCCCCGGCGCAGGCCGGCCTGGGGGCCGCGCCCGCCCGTGTTCAGCGTGTCCCGCAGGTCCGTCCGGGACACCTGGAGCGCCGGCAGCAGGCCGAACACGAGCGGCGTCAGCGCCGCCAGCCCCAGGGCGAACATCACCGCCCCGAGGTCCAGACCGATGTCACCCGACCGCGGCCGCACGGTCGGCGCCAGCGCCAGCAGCGCGCCGAGCAGCCACCGGGCCAGCACCAGCCCCAGCGCGCCGGCGGCCAGCGCGATGAGCGCGCTTTCGACCAGGAGCTGCCGGACCAGCCTCCCCCGCCCGGCGCCGAGCGCCGCGCGCACGGCGAGCTCCTTCTGGCGGCCCAGGCCGCGCGCGAGCTGCAGGTTCGCGACGTTCGCGCAGGCGACGAGCAGCACCAGGCCGACGGCGCCGAGCAGGATCAGGAGCGCCGGCCGCACGTCCTCGGTCGCGAAGGCCGGCAGCGAGAACGCCAGCACCCGCCAGCCCTTGTCGTCGTTGGGATGCTCGGCCTCCAGGCGCCGCGCGATCGTGTCGAGATCGGCGCGCGCCGCCGCCAGCGTCGTGTCCGGCTTCAGCCGGCCGACGGCCCTGAGGTAGTGCGACCCGTACCGCTGGCGCTCCTGCTCGGTGAACGCCATCGGCACCCAGACTGCCGTCGTCGCGCGCAGGGCCCCCATCGACGCGGGTAGGACCCCCACGACCGTGTACGGCTGGCCGTTCAGCGAGATCGTGCGTCCCACGATGGCCGGATCGCCGCCGAAGCGGCGCTGCCAGAGGCCGTACGACAGCAGGACCACGTCGGGCCCGCCGGCGCGGTCCTCGTCGGCCGTGAACGTGCGGCCGAGGACGGGACGGACGCCGAGCAGCGTGAACAGGTTCGCCGTCGCCCGGTCGCCCAGGAGCCGCTCCGGCTCGCCGGCGCCGGTCAGGTTGAAGGACCCGCCGCCGTAGGCCGCCATGGCCTCGAAGCTGCTGTTCTGCGCCTGCCACGCCAGGAAATTGCCGGGCGAGACGGAGAACTGCGGCAGCTCTGGCAGCTTGCTCTCGCGCAGATACACCAGCCGGCCCGGATCGTCGAAGGGCAAGGGGCGCAGCAGGACGGCGTCGACGACCGTGAAGATGGCGGTGCTGGCGCCCAGGCCCAGCGCGAGCGTCAGCGCGGCGACGCTCGTGTAGCCGCGCTGCTTGAGGAGCGCCCGAAGGGCGTGCCGGACGTCCTGGATCAAGCCGGGCATGATGAGGATCCTCCCTGAGTACCCTTTGACGGTGCGCGGCGGCCGGAAGTTTGCGCCCCCCTCTTGAACTGTGCCGGCCTTTCGCTTAGGATGGCGCGTTCCTCAATAGAACCCGGTTCGGTTGGCCCACCGACGTGTGGGCGGAGCGGATCTCCCCGGCGCACGCCTCACCCGGGTGGCATCACTGTGAGCAGGCGCACACGGGCTCCCCGTGTGCCAACACTGGAGGACCGATGGCTCTGGCGAATCTCGACTCGTTGCGCTCGCGCTTCCGCGGCGACCTCGTCCAGCCGGGCGACGCCGCCTACGAGGCCGCGCGGAAGGTCTACAACGCGATGATCGACAAGCGCCCCGCGCTCATTGCGTACTGCACGGACGTCGCGGACGTCATGGCGGCGGTGGAGTTCGGACGCGAGAACAAGATGCTCACGGCGGTGCGCGGCGGCGGCCACAACGGCGGCGGGCTCGGGGTGTGCGACGACGGCCTGGTCATCGATCTCTCCCGGATGCGCGGCGTGCGCGTCGACCCCGCCGCGCGCGAGGCCCGCGTCGAGGGCGGGTGCGTCTGGGCGGACGTCGATCACGCCACGCACGCGTTCGGGATGGCGACACCCGCCGGCACGGTGTCCTCGACGGGCGTGGCCGGCCTGACGCTCGGCGGCGGCATCGGGCACCTGACGCGCGCGCACGGCCTGACGATCGACAACCTGCTCGCCGTCGACATGGTGCTGGCCGACGGCCGCTTCGTGACCGCGAGCGCGAAGGAGCACCCGGACCTCTACTGGGCCGTGCGCGGCGGCGGCGGCAACTTCGGAATCGTGACGTCGTTCCTGTTCCGGCTGCACCCGGTGAAGACCGTGCAGGCCGGGCCCACCTTCTGGCCCCTCGAGCAGGCGCCGCAGGTGATGAAGGCCTACCGCGAGTTCATCCGGAAGGCGCCCGACAACGTGACCGGGTTCATGGCGTTCCTGACCGTGCCGCCGGTGCCGCTCTTCCCCGCCGCGATCCACAACCGGAAGGTCTGCGCGATCATCTGGTGCTCGACGGGATCGCTCGCCGAGTTCGAGGCGGCGACCAAGGCGCTCCGGTCGGTCGGCCAGCCGCTGCTCGACCACGTCGGGCCCATGCCGTTCCCGGCCCTGCAGACCCTCTTCGACCCGCTCCTGCCGCCGGGCCTGCAGTGGTACTGGCGGGCGGACTTCCTGAACGACCTGACCGACGAGGCGATCCCGAAGCACGTGGAGCACGCCGGGAAGGCGCCGGCCGGGCTGTCGCAGGTGCACATCTACCCCATCAACGGCGCGGCGCAGCGCCCGGGCAACGGCGACACCGCGTTCGCCTACCGCGACGCCACGTTCTCGCTGGTCATCGTGGGCGTGGACCCCGACCCGAAGAACGCCGGGGCGATCACGACGTGGTGCAAGGACTACTTCGACGCGGTGCACCCCTACTCGGCGGGCGGCGCGTACGTGAACTTCATGATGGAGGAGGGCCAGGAGCGCGTGCGGGCCGCCTTCAAGGACAACTACGCCCGGCTGGCCAAGGTGAAGAAGCAGTACGACCCGGAGAACTTCTTCCGGGTGAACCAGAACATCCGGCCGGCGTAGACGGAGCGGCACGTGGTGCACGAAGTGCACGGGGTGCACCGGGTGCACTGGGGTGCGCGGTGGCGCCGGGACTGACGATGGGGCGCGGCTTCACTCAGGCGTCGGGGCGTGAGGCTCCGGGCTTTGGGCTTAAGGAAGAATGCGCACCATCGAAGCCCCCGCGCCACCTCGCACCTCGTGCACGAAGGTGCACCCGGTGCACCCTGGTGCACCCTGTAGCCGCGCCGTGAGGCGCTGTGGTAGAATTTCCGTCTTGCCAACGGGCGATCATGCCGTGCCGAGGTAGCTCAGTTGGTAGAGCACGTGACTGAAAATCACGGTGTCGGCAGTTCAATTCTGCCCCTCGGCACCACTTCTCCTCCCCGTAAATAGGGCCTAAATCGCAGATTCCGGCTCGGGAGCGTTCGAGTCGTCACCCTCGACTGTAGGCCCTAGTGTAGGCCCTTCGCGGAGTCCTTCCAGCGTATCCAGCGCTGCCGCTGCGTCATTGAGTTCGCCCACGCGCGCCCGCAAGTATCGCTGCGTCATCGCGAGCGACGAGTGCCCCAGCCACTGCTGAATCGTCGAGAGGGGCATTCCCAGCTCGTTGAGGCGGGAGGCGCACTCCCCTCGCAGGTCGTGCTCGTGGAGGTCCAGGTCGATGCCCTTCTTCGAGTCCTTGATGCCTGCCACTCGCAAGGCCGCATACCACCGCTTCGTGAATGGGGTGACCGACTTGAAGGCGTTCCCGGACTCGTCACCGAAGACGAACGCCTCTCGTCCGAGGCGGCTATTGCTGAGCGGAGCCCACCGCCGCGCCAGCACCGTCTTCGCCCGCAACGTTAGCGGGAGGATTTGCCCCTTCCGCTGCTTCAGCAAACGCGGCGGGATGACCAGCACTCCGTGCCTTCCCTGGCTCTCGTCGATGTACTTGAACTGCAGCCGCAGCATCGAACCTCGCCGCAGCCCCGTGTCGAGCTTCACCTCCAGATAGTCCTTCAGGAACTGGTCCGCCGCCTTGAAGATGCCGTTCAGTTCGTCGGGCGTCGGCCGCCGCGAGCGCTCGTTGTGCTCCGGCTCCAACTCAATCGCGCCCTTCCGGATGGGGTTCTTCTCAATGAACTCGTAGCGCTCGGCCCAGTTCAGCATGTGCCGGATGCGCGCGAAGTACCGTCGCACCGTCGCGGGTTTCGCGCCCCCCTTCCCAATGTCGTTCAGAAGACGCTGCACGTCGATCTGACGAATGTCGCGAATGCGCCGCTTTCCCCAGCGCCTCCGAATCCTGGCGATCTTCCATTTCTCGGACGACCCATACGACGCGAGCTTCCTCGCCTCCATGTGTTCCTTGACGTAGGTATCCAGGAACTTGCCGCGATGCTGATTCCGTACGATCGCGATGGAAGACTCTTGCCCCTATCGCGGCTTGGATCGCTGCGAAGCTACCTGATGCGAAACGCTAACCGCAGAGCACTCCTTGCGCGGACTTGTACAGCGCGCCCCGTGACCGGCCCGCCACCCTGCCCGGAAGCTCCTTTAATCGGCCCTTCTGCCAGTCGCAACAGGAACCGATTGTCGAACTGCACCCTCCTAGGCTGTTCGAGCCGAGAGTGTCAGTCGGATTCCCCGTCCAACGCATCCGGGCACGAAGGCAAGTAGTGTTGCACGCGCTGAGACAACTATCCTCGGCGTCTGGCGAGCCACGCCTTCCAGTGTTGCAGGTACCGCCCCTCGTCCTTCTCGAATGAGGGCCGCGTCGGCTTCCAGGCGGCCTCGCCAGCGATCTCCGCCAGTCCCTGTGCGGACTCCAGCCGGACTTCGAAATCCGGATCGTCGAGGCCTTCGCCCAGATACTGGACGGCAGCGGACGATCGCGTGTTCGCGAGTGCAGAGGCGACGGCCCGCCTCGTCTCGGGTTCAGCGGCCCGCTGGAACAGCCGGCCAAGCGTGGGGACCGCCGTGGCACCTCTCACGCCATCCCGGATGGCCACCCTCAGATTGTGAATATCCACCGAGTCGTGCGCATCGGGCTCAAGCAACGCCTCCGCTGCCCTGGGCAGAACGGACACATCACCCGCCGCCAGTAAGCCTGCCACTGCGGAGAGACGTAACGACGTGTCACCTGACCGTAGCGCAAGTCTCAGCCCGGCCATCACAGGCGGCGTCTTCACGCCAATCAGAATCTGAATCGCTTCACGTTTGCTGCCAAGACTAGTCTCAGATGACCCAATTGCCGCCGCGATTGCCTCCAGAACGCGCTCGTACGGCGTCGCACCCTGAATCTGATCGCTCACACCCCCAACGACCGATGGATAGTACGGACTGACAAACTCGTACTGATTCGCCTGGACCTTGAGAAAATACACTCGGAGCGAGTCCGGCACGACCCTTCCATACCCAATGAACTCCTGCGGGACGACAAAGCGGACATCAATGGGCTGACTCACGGTTCCTTTTAGCATGCGTTCGACTATTAGCGTCGCTCTCATTAGCCGTCCCGGCGTCTCTGTCGTCATTCCCGCGTTCAGCATCACGGTGCCAGTGTCAACAGGAACCGAGAGTCTGCCAACAACGACGAGATCGGCCTTGACAGACAGATCAAGAAGGTCCAGTGCCGGGACCGGCACCGCACTCGTCGATGCTGGTGCGAAGAGCCACGCGCCGGCCACGGCAAATCCAATCAGCACCCGAAGGCTCTTCTTCATTGGGCTCCTCAGTATCTACCGCACCTCAAGAACGCTCTCTATCGAGGGGGTGAAACGACAGACGTGTGCGCGGCTTTGCCAATCTGCTTCTGAAGCGTGTTGGTTTGTACCTCTCGTCCGAATCCAGGCGCTAGACTACCGATCCGCCATGCTTGGCCCCAGTGTTGCACGTTTGTTGAATTCCTGTCACAGGTCGGCATCGGAATAGGGCCGTAGCCGGGGGCCGCGCCCCCGATATGATCGGCGAACGCGGCGCTCGGCGCAGAATACCCACTTACGCGGAATTGTCGCAGGCAAGCTTCTCCTCCGTTCCTGGCGCCTTGGCGCGACTGAATATCACGGTGTCGGCAGTTCAACTCTGCCCCTCGGCACCACTTCTTTCCAACTACTTACAGCGACGGCGGCGAGCGCACAGGCGGCGCCGTGGTATCCCGGTGGTAACGGTCGGACGGGATACCGTGCGCGGACCTTGACTACGAAAGCTGGCGCTTCGCCCGACCGAACTCCTCACTCCTCGTCGGAGAGGTCGCCCGAGCGGTGGATGGCCGCGAGGCGCTCGAGCTGGTCGGCCAGGCCAACCTCTTGGCGACCGTCGTCCGCGTCCTGGACGGCATCGCCATTAGTGGCGGCTCGACGCCGCCGAGAAGCTGCATCTTCTGCGTTGTGGACTTTGCTCCCGGAGCTAACTAGTTCTTTACCCTCTCCTCCTCGTTGAACTACCCTTCTCCCGACCGGAGGAGGGTCACGCTGGATGGCACTCACCAATCAAGAACTCAAGCGCCTGGCGCGCACGGGTGCGGCGGCTCGACTTGTCGAACTCGAAGCAGAGCGGGTGGCAATTCTCAAGGCGTTCCCGGACCTGGGGTCATCGCCAGCGGCGACCAAGGCCCCGGCGCGTAGGAAGCGCCGCAAGATGACCGCGGCTGAGAAGAAGGCGGTCGGCGACCGCATGAAGAAATACTGGGCTGCCAAGCGGGCCAAGGGGGCGGCGAAGAAGTAGGCGCCTTCTGTCTATTTGGTGACCAAAGCGCGGAGAGCAGAGTGTTCTCACGCAAGAGAGTGACGACTCTCGTCTCCAACACGGTCGGCATCCTGGTGGTCGTTGGCCTGGGATGGCCTCTGACCTACGCCGCAGTGCTCCTGGGCGCTGACGCGGGGGTGAGAGCGGCCCTAGGTTCTGGAGGCGTGCTCGGCGAGGACGTCGGCCTGATTGCCGGCGGCGTGCTTGGCTCCGCCTCCGGTGTCCTGGCGGCGGGCGTGCTGGCGACCGGAGCGGCCCGCGTGGTCCGCCGCCTCATGCCGAACTCTCAATGACAGGTCTCATTGAGGCTCCTTACATGGCCCTCGACCTGGCCAGCATGGTGAGAGAGTGAAGGGTGAAAGACCCTTGGCAACACTTCTCCGGTGGATAATTCAAAGTCAGATTTTGAAATTCTCCCTCCATGAATGGGTCAGAGGGGTCTCATCTCTCTCACCCTTTACCTCTTCCCTCCCGGCGCGAGCGAACCCCTCCGAACAACCGGTGTCCAAGCCAATGAGGACACCCGATGACGACGAACGCTCAAGTCGTGCTGTCCGCGGTGATGCGGGGGCGGCGCCCTCTGGGCCCTGGGGCTCCTCCTGCCGAGGGCCAGACGCGAGGACGACCGGCTCGGGGTCGCCCGATCGTTGCTGGTCGCGCTCCCGGGGCTGGTGGGATTCGAAGAAATACGCCCTGTGGGTTCCTCAGGTGCCAGCAATCATCGAGCTGATCGAGTTGTCTCCCACGAGAATTACTTCCAGCTGGAGGACAGCAAGAAGGTGTTCGCGGCAATAGTGACGCGCTCGGGCCAGTTCTGGGTCAGGTGCTAGTGCGGAACCTGCAAGGTGACACTGAGGAGTTCCGAGGGCGCTCGTGCGGCTCGTGAACGCCGTGCTGCTCGAGCAGGACGACGAGTGGCCGTGGCCGACCGGCGCTACTTCAGTGCGGAATCGATGGCGCGGTTGAGGGAGCCGTTGATGGGGGCGAGTGATCAGGAGCTGCTGACGGCCATCGCGTAAGCCGCGGAACGGCTCCTGGAGCTCAACGTGGAACTGCGGAAAGAGCGCGTCGAATTTCCACCACTTGACGGGACACTACCCTTTTCGAGGCTACCTGGGCGCCCTTTCTACTTGAGCCCGATAGATTCGCAAGGAATCCCGCTCTTGGGATCGGTCTATGTGGTTCGTGCTAGGATTTGCAGTGTGACCCACCGGGGTTGAGCCTTCGCATACGGACACTCGTCGTTCCGGACTAGTGCGTTCCGCGACCTGCCCACACTGACCGCTACTGTCGGGCCTTGTCTTTGGTTCGAGTCATGACGACGGTCTTGATTCTCGGAGCGTCAGCCGGAGTAGTCGTCCTGGTCTTGGTGTGGCTAAACCGTGCTGCCGACAGTCTGTATGACTACTTCATCGCAGCGGCTGTCAGCTATTTGGTCTTCAATGACATCCCTGCCCGAACGGCTGCTACTCTAGCTGTGTTGACCGCTGTGGAACCGGTTCGCGGAAAGATGGTTGCCGTCCTTGTCGCGCTCGCACAGGCCAATGCAGGCCTTCTGCTTCTGCTCCAGTCTGCCGACCGCACGAACGACTCTGGTGTTCGAGCTACGGGAGCACAACTTCGCCAACGGGCCGAGGTCCTCTTGAGCGGCATTGTGAGCTGTCGCGACACTCAACCCAGGGCACTCATTGCATTACGCCAGGAATTGTTTCTGGCGTCACCTGTATATGAAGAGGCCCTCGGGGGCCGGAAGAAGCCAAGGCCGGACGTGTTCGAGAGGCTCGACCCGAGCGGCATGCGGACCATTCGGAAGTTCTTTTCTTGAAGTCTGGGCTGAACCTGGCACAAGGACCAGCGCCTGCCAGCGCGTGAATGACGACAAGACGGAAACCCTGATCGGTGGAGATGTCAGGATCGTGAATCAGGCATTCCGCGAACTCGTCGAGTCGTTAGAACCCCAGTATCGGGCACTCATGGCGGTGGCGCCTTGCGCTTCGTATCGCTGCCCAAACGAATGCCTGAGCGTGGCACCCCCCTGTTTTCTGAGGGACCTGCCCATCTTTACGTGGGTCGAACGAATGGCCTCCGCTAGCGCCTGCAGCATCACTGTCGACTCAGCGGCACTCACTTCACTGCGACGTTCGCTTTTCGGATCGCGCGACACACCACTGGCATCACCAGAGCATCCTACGCGCCGACGGGCTCACGAAGCCAACTCGTCGAGGACCCCCTCTTTGGACCGGCGTTTGAGACAGCCAAGAAGCGTGTCAACGTGATGGACATCCGCTTGGTCGAGGAGAGGAAGATCATGCGCCAGGAGCTGCTCAGATCTACATCGCATCGGTGCTCAAGACACCGTTTAAGATTTCGACAATCACTGACCCAAGGCGTCCGTTGCGAAGAGCAGGCCATGCGCTGAGCGACCGGTGGTGGAGTATTATTGCCAGTCGTCCATTGACACGCCAGAAGCGGTAGTGAAGAGGGGCGGCGGTGCGCCTGGCCCTCGCCATCTGACGCACCGCCCGGCTTACCTTCTGTCGCTACCTAGTGGACCCTTGTCCATACCCGCGGATCCAACCTCGAGAATATCGGCGGATGGTTGTTCGACATGCCGCCAGCGGGTGTCTGTGTGAACCCGCTAACCGACACGTCGTCCGCAACAACGGCCAGTTGAAGTGCGGTGCCCCCTGCGACCACACCGTGCTCGTCGCCAGCGAGACCGACGATATCATCACGTCGAACCGCCTCCAAAAATTCTCGCAACAGTGGTTATTGCTGACCACCACTTGACCGTTGATGCTCACAGAGCTGGAGTTGCCATTGTCATTGTTCGCCACTCCCAGTGCATACGACCTACACCTGCCTGTGATACTCACGTTGAACCCTCGTGTCGCCGAACCCGTGCCCCATGAGGGCAGTGGATTCCAGAGCGGCATGACCGGTGGGATATAGGACGCTGGGATCCCCTGCAGAAACACCGCAGACGCGATCCTGTAGACGGGCTTTTCGAATCGATGGAAGCATCTGCCTCAAAGTCCCCCATGAACGGGTAATAGTTGTCATCTGCGTTGAAATCTGCGGTTCCTCTTCCCGTAACGAATCCGGCATTAATGAACGCCCTAAGCGTTCCTGAAGACGCTACCTTCGAGGAAGCCGACCACATCGTCGGTGGCCGTCATGCGATAGGCTCCGTCCACAAGTGTTGCGAGCGCCTGGCCATCCGTCCCCACGGTGCCCACATACGCTGTTCCGTCTGCCTTCCAGGCGAACATCAGATCGAGACCGGACGCAGGGAACTGGTCCCCTCGTTCATAGTAGCCATCGTATGAACCATACGGCACATCGTCAAATGCCGCAGCCGACCGAGTGTAGACAACGAAGTCCCCGAGCCTTTGCGCGGCGTGATAGCCGTCTCCGGCATCCCCGAAATGTAGATGTTGATCGGGCGGTCGGTAATTCTCATCTTCTCGATGATCTGGCTTCCTACCATTAACTGATTCTGAACATAGAACTTGTCAAGAGCCTCTGACGGCGGCGGTGGACTCGTCGCTTCCGCCAGGAGTTTTTTTTTTAGGACGGCATCGCCAATAGCGCCTCCTCGACGCCGCCGAGAAGGATTACGTCATCTTCTGTTAGCGAAACTAGCGATGCGAAGCACGTCGAACAGCAGCGAGTACCTATTTGGTGACACGTTCCTGAGATGATTGGTTTCTCGGTCGTCTAGGACCTTCGTGGTTGGAGGCACGACATTGTCGCCATAGTCCACGGTGAGAGTCACTGGGAGTGGGCGAGCGACCTGTTGTTGAGTCGGATGTGCAGAGTCCCAGAGTAGATACCTTGAAGACTGCCTGGTGGAATCACGAAGCGCAGTGTAACTGTGTAAGGCGTGCCGGCCTGAACGGAAGGTAGCACTGTCGGCTCGACGCGCACGAACGGTGCAAGAGTAGGAACGACCGAGAGGGAGACGCTTGATAGAGCGGTCGTGCTTACGAAGGTCACCTCAACATTGTCGTTTGCGCTCTGGCCAAGCCGATGACGTGCTCGACCTTCTTGGGATTCCAGGTGATCGTTGGCTGGCATAAGCCTGGCCAGCCAAGAGCAGAGCGTCAGGCCGCCAGTAGGGCGCGCGATACAGCCGGAATAGGGACGACTGATTGACGCAGTCGATGTCGCATGGAACCTCCGGGGGACGAGGATTGAGGTGTTGTGTTCGAGAAGGCGTGTTACCTATGGAACCAACAAGGTGCTGGCAAGCGACAAGGGGCGTCATTCATAGAATGGCGTCGTTTGACGCTGGGTTGCCGGCAGAGAAAGGTCAACGTCTCCACGCAGCTCGATGGGCATTCCTCCGTCGCGACGATGAGGTCACCAATCGCAGTGGTCTTAGCAAGAGCGGGCCCTGGCGTTGGCCGGGTCCCCTGCCCATTCAAGCATCCCCCCAGCCGCGGTGGGGCTCCAGGTCGACGGCCCATTGGTGAACCCCATGGTTGAGCTAGGTGGTGGCCCTGGGGCCACGCTATGGATGGGCTGCCTCATGCCCAGCGGCAACCCCGCAGGTAACTCAGCAGGTCACTAGGAGGCGATCAGCGGCGTAGGAGCGACGATTACCTCAGGGTAATGGGGAGAGCCAAGCAGGGCCCCGATGTCACGGCTGAGGATTGCTGAGGGTTTCTAGGGGCTATCGCAGGAGGCCCAGGAGACCATCTTCTCTATATTCCCCTTTCACCACAGTGGACCCAAATCAGGTGGTTCAGGCATATGTCTTTAAATATGCTGAGCCATTGCTGGTCCACGATTCGATGACTTACCTAGAATCAACCACTTACAAGGATTTTGGTTCGGCTCACTGAAATTACAGGGTTTTGAACCACCCTCTCGGGACAATGTTTCCGGCCTTGTTTTCATGCTTCATGCAAAATAGACCCATATTTGGCCTTCTTGCCGATGTTGGCCACCGCGGCCAGCCCTCCCTTGAGAGGCATTTGCGGCTGAGCTTGGTAGCCCCTGGCCAACCAGGTGGATTTCGGTGCGAGGGGAGCAACCTGTATGGGGTCCGGCCGAGCCAACCCCAGAGAGCAGGTGCATGGTTGAGCTGGCCAATCGAAATCCCCTGCCCTAGGTGCCTCAGGTTACCCAGGTCTTCTCCTCCGTCCGGAGTTTAAGATAAAGTTGAACCCTGTAGGATGTCCTGGGTCACCTAGGACAGGACTAGGGCACGCCACCCTTGTCCATGAGGCTCCAACTGTATACTACCGGTCCAGTAGCAGAGGAGGCGCTGGACGATGGACGAGCCAAAGCGATACGGCAACTGGGAGGTCGTGAGGGAGCTCGGGCGCGGTGGACAGGGTCGCGTCTACCTCGCGGTTGACAGGTCTAGTTCTCCCGACGCCGCGACTCTGCTTAACACGCTGCGGCACAGCATCGGCGGCATGGTAGCCGCCGGAACTGAGGAGACCCACAGGAAGCACTCCGAGACCCTCATCACCCTCATCCGCGAGGTGGCCACTGAATCATCGGCCCGCCGAGGCGCCGTCAAAGTGCTACTCCCGCTCGAAGAAGCCGTCAATGGCGCCAAGGCTACCGAGCGAATGAAGGCCGAAGCTTGACACGCTCAAATCGACTCACCATCCGTCCCTCATTCGAGCGCTTGCCGAGGACCTCGCTTCTCACTTCTTCGTCACCGAGTATTTTGAGCGAGGCAGTCTAGAACGCGAGCCCGAACGATTCAAGGGTCGCGTCCTGAATCCCTCCTTGCTCTTCTGCCAC
Source organism: uncultured Acidobacteriota bacterium (assembly GCA_963812185.1). Classification (GTDB taxonomy): domain Bacteria; phylum Acidobacteriota; class Vicinamibacteria; order Vicinamibacterales; family JAHECP01; genus JAHECP01. Next base: position 185,536 of record CAWEUE010000003.1, on the reverse strand, counting down.
TTGTGGATGCTGTCCGGGTTTTGCACGAAGCAGGAATCGTTCACAGGGACATCAAGCCCGCGAACATTTTCATCGCGGACGATGACCAGTTGGTTCTCGGTGATTGCGGCCTTGCCATCAAACTCGACACTGAGGAACGTCTAACGAGGACCTACGAGATGCTGGTTCACGCGACTGGATGCCTGCGTGTGCGATATGAATGCGACTCGACGAGGTGAAGCCGAGCTTTGACATCTTCTGCTTTGGGAAACTGCTATGGCTCATGGTGTCTGGACGGCCACGCCTCCTACTCTGGTATCACAGAAGGGATGACTTCAGTTTGGCGCGGATGTTCCCAGACAACCCAGATGTGCCATATGTTCAGAAGTTGCTTGATGGCACGGTGGTCGAGAACGAACCCCAGTGTCTTGAGGATACCGCAAGCCTTCTCAATGAAATCGACGACGCCATCTTGATAATTGAAAGGCGAGGACAGCAACTCGGCTCGCCCAGCGGTGTGCTTTGCCTCTTGTGCGGGCGAGGACACTATCGGCCTGACCCACCCCGTTCCGATTAGTCTCTGTTCGACACATTCAGCGCCACTTGTGACCAGTGTGGCCACGCAGCGTCTTTCAGAGGCATTTCGAACAAACCCGGATGGAAGGGAATGAGCGGGGAAGCAACCTTTCGACCTCCAAGCGCACGTAGGCGAGCGGCGAGACCGTGTTGTCTTACCCTCATGCCTCCCCCGCGCAGCTGAGGCTCGTCCGCCCGTTCACATCCGTGCATACGACCTGGATGGCGGCATCCCCCTCTCCTGCGGAGAGGGCCCGTCGTGTCCGTCGCGGTTGTAGTGCGCGCGGATGCCCTCAACGATGCTCAACCCGGTGTCGAGGTTCCCGACGAAAATCTGGCCGTCGGCCTGCGGAAACTCCACTCGCATGACCGCCAGCAGTTGGGCGTCCGTCAGATGCCACTTCGGGTTGTTGTCGAGGAGCCAGTTCTGAAAGGCCTGCACCCTCATGCCGGACAGCAGCCTACATGCGGATCAGCGGTCCGGGCAGGGCCTTCCGCACCTCGCTGACGAACTCCGAGAACGTCGAGGGCGACACGACGGCTCGGGCCGCGTGAATCAGCTCGTCTATAGTGGCCGGCGGCGAGGTCTTCGACGGCTCCCCATGCGCGCCATACCAATCGTAGGCCTTCTGCAGTTGCGCCAGCCAGAACGCGAGGTGCTCGTTTGGGTTGCCGGTCGGCAGGAGGCCCAGGTCCTCAACCAGCGTCCGAAACCCTTCGCTGGGCTCGCTGCTCGACTTGCTCACGGCCCCGGCGCTCGCCAATAACCCGGCCCGCCCGTAGGAGTCGCACGAAATGCGGCCCAAGTAGTTGCCGAGGATGGCTCGATGCAGGTCCGTCCAGTCAGGCCCGCCGAGTTCAATCGACTTGCCGGCGAGGACGCCAGGGATGTGGAAGATGATGCCCTTCACGAGGTCCGAGTAGGTGACGATGGATTGCGTTCGGGCGGTCGCGGCCAGGCGCCGTTCGAGTTCGCGCAGGGCGGCCGTGTCGCCGTCGTAGGGAAAGTCCAGGGCTCGGATGCGCCCCACCACCGCTCGGCGCTCAGTCATCTCTACTGCCCCCCTTTCCACTCACTTTCTGCCTTCATTCGCACCGGTGCTGCCTGCAGAATGGCGCAGCCGGGCCTCCCCCAAAATATACTCACGGACAGGTTTCCACCGGCGCCCTGGTAGGAAGGTATGTTGAAAACGGTCGGCCGTCGCTTGCCGAAGCCGTTGGGTCACTGGCTTGTCAAGCACATAGACCATGTTAATGCACACGGGTATGAAACTGCGGAAGAGAAGCCCTGTTCATGGGTTCATTCTATAGGATCATCCACACGCTAACTTGCTAGTGCGCTTGCTTGGACACACCCTGTGGCTTTAGCACACTAATGGACTCTGCTATGTTGGTTGCTGCTAGACAGAAGGTGCAACCAATGAGCAACTCCACTCCCCGCGTGGAACATCCCGCGCGTCCCGACTGGCTCAGCAAGGTGGTGATTGGAGGCCTTGCGTCAATCGGGTTGATGCACTTCACCAGCTGGTGGCTATCAGTCCTTGTCGATTGGTGGCTAAACGTCCACGCCCTCTTGCTTCGCTTGCTCACGTAATTTGCTCGGACATTGACCTGACGTGGCTTCTCTCGCAATCCACGCTTTACCTCGGCTGAAGCACAATCAGTCCATGCCTACACCTATCCAGCAAGACACTGGGCACCACGAACTTAAAAACCAACAGGACTTCGTCTCCTTAACGCTGGAGCAGCAACCGTTCACACCTGAAGCACCGCGCGCACACCGCCCGACATCGGAACGAATCCTCATCTCGGTGAACTGCGGGCGGTGCGGGAGGCCGTTCGAGATGCCCTTGGGGGCCCTCATGGACGTGACCACGGTCGAGTGCCAAGCCTGCCGCAACGGCGCTCAGCCCCACCGTGGCTTTACCTTCGAGCCGTCCTTCGACTACCCTTCTCCCGACCGGAGGAGGGTCACGCTCGGATGGCACTGACGACTCAATGAACTCAAGCGCCTGGCGCATGCCGGGCGGCAAGCACGGCTGGTCGAACTCGAAGCAGAGCGGGTGGCAATTCTCAAGGCGTTCCCGGACCTGGGGTCATCGCCAGCGGCGACCAAGGCCCCGGCGCGTAGGAAGCGCCGCAAGATGACCGCGGCTGAGAAGAAGGCGGTCGGCGACCGCATGAAGAAATACTGGGCTGCGAAGCGGGCCAAGGGGGCGGCGAAGAAGTAGGCGCCTTCCGTCTATTGGTGACCAAAGCGCGGAGAGCAGAGTGTTCGCACGCAAGAGAGTGACGACTCTCGTCTCCAACACGGTCGGCATCCTGGTGGTCGTTGGCCTGGGATGGCCTCTGACCTACGCCGCAGTGCTCCTGGGCGCTGACGCAGGGGTGAGAGCGGCCCTAGGTTCTGGAGGCGTGCTCGGCGAGGACGTCGGCCTGATTGCCGGCGGCGTGCTTGGCTCCGCCTCCGGTGTCCTGGCGGCGGGCGTGCTGGCGACCGGAGCGGCCCGCGTGGTCCGCCGCCTCATGCCGACCTCTCAATGACAGGTCTCCTTGAGGCTCCCTACATGGCCCTCGAACTGGCCAGCATGGTGAATGGGGAGAGAGAGAGAGGCCCCCTGCCAACACTTCTCCCCGGGTAATTCAATATTCTCTGAGTCAATTTCTCCCCCATGAAAGGGTCAGAGGGGTCTCATCTCTCTCACCCTTTCACCTTTTCCCTCCCGGCGCGAGCGAACCCCTCCGAACAACCGGTGTCCAAGCCAATGAGGACACCCGATGACGACGAACGCTCAAGTCGTGCTGTCCGTGGTGATGCGGGGGCGGCGCCCTCTGGGCCCTGGGGTTCCTCCTGCCAAGGGCCAGGCGAAACGACGACCGGTTCGGAGTCGCCTGCTCGCTGCTGGTCGCGCTCCTGGGGTTGGCGGGATGGCTGTTCACCGGCGTCGGGGTCGAAGCGGACTTCACCGCTTTCTTCCTCTGAATGCGCAGAGAGCCAGGCCCGCCTCGCCCGACGGCTGATATCGACGAGTGGTGGCATTGAACGCTGGGCACTTACCCTATGCGCTGGGGAGTCTCACATGGTTCTCAAGCAGAGTGGACCATCGCGCGGCTGGATTCGGTCATTTGCGCACGCGGTTGTCCTCTGGGTGGCCCTCCTGGGGACGCTCTCATGTGGTTCGAGTTCACCGGCGCAACCGAGGTGCTTTCAACGAGCAGTGGCGCTCAGTTGCCCCGGCCCCACCGTGAGCGGAGCACCAAGCATCCATGCCATCATCGTCATGACAGCGGGGCTGGAAGACTGCCCAGCCTTCTGGTCTGACCCTGTGTCGGTGGAGTTCACGATAGCCGACCCTTCGGCGGGCTACACCTGGGCTGACCTATTCCTCTACGACGGCGTGGGAACGAGCGTTCAGTCGATGAGCCCTTCTTCGGGCCCTGCGACAACCACGGGTCATGTTTCTGTCACCATCCAGAAGCACTCATCTCCATGCGCTTCCTCGTCAAGCGGGTGTCGAGAGACCGGCGCTTTCGGCCTGGCAATCGTGTCCGCATCGAATCAGGTTGTGGCGACCTGCAGCGGAAGTCTGTATTGGCGTGGTGCCAAGTAAGGACTTGCTCGCAGCTCTGCCTGCGAACTGCCACTCCTGCCAACACCCTTTAGGGTGGCAGGATGGCAGGGGGGCGCTACTTGGCGAAAGGCACCGCGTAGCGGATGAGCATCACCGAGTCTGTTTCAAGGCAACTGGAACTTGTCGGACGATCGCATGTCTCTCGCGGAGGGCCTTGCCCATCCCGGTGTTGTAGGCGCCAAGATAATCGGGCCCCTTCTCCATCCCGTGGATGACCCGCTCCGTCCCCGTGGCCGGGACAACCAAGTTGCCAGTGGTGGTGTTCGAGATGAAGGCTCCACAGGTGGGTCCCGTCGCTGTTGATGACATCGAACTTGGGAGTGCTGCTGCCGCCCCCACACGCTGCCGCCAGGGAGCCGGGCCGAAGGAAGCCAGTGAGCCGACGCCGGCGGTCTCCCGTCAGCGCACGAGCCGAACGGCAACGGCCGTCATGTCGTCGGCGCATCCGGCACGTCCCGCCGCCTCAAGGATGGCGGGCGGCAGTTCGGAGAAGTGCTTGCCCAAGCGACCGAGCACGACCTTCTTCAAGAGGTAGATTCCCAGCGGCGTCCACGCCCCATCGCTGAGAAGCAGCAGGATATCTCCGGTCTTCAAGGGGCATTGGATGGGGAAACCAGTGGCCTCCCCGCTGCCCAGACGGTGCTTGCCGGCACCCTCTGTCAGGATGCGGCATTCGCCCTCACTGTTGATGAGATACGCGCGCGAGTCGCCCACGCAGGTGCCGACCGCCACACCGTCCATCACCCCCACACCGACAAACGTGCTTTGCGCGCTCCCCATCAGCGAGGAGTCCAGCAATCTCATCCACCGCCCCCAGACCTTGGCATCCAGCACCTGTGACGGCTCGGCTTCGCGGAACAACTTCTCGAACAAGGTCAGCACACGCTTTGCCGCCTGATTGGCGTTCCCGGCGCCGTCGCACAGGGCCGCGAACTCCACTGGGCCGCGACCTATGAGGAACGCGTCCTCGTTCGTGCTGCGCCCGTCCTGTCGCCGGCTGGCCGCGTAGCACTCTGTTCTCACGTCGGTGCCCTCCCTATCCCCGGTCAATGCGGCGGTGGAGGAGTCGCCCCTGTGTCTTCGCACCAGTGCCCGCAGCGCGCGAGGATTCTGACTCTCTCGCCACCAACGATTTCAGGGTGGCGGCGGTGAGGGTGGTGGACATCTGGGGATACACTTCCCCTCTGCTTCCTCACACTGACAGGTAGTCGCGACGGGCGTACAAACGACGGGGCCGCCCCGTCTCCGGCGCGGCCCCATGTATTGCTCGCGTTCGGGCGGCGTCAGCGCAACGGCCCGCCGTCGAAGATCACCCACGACGTGCCGTCGCTCACGAGCAGCACCTGATCGAACGGACGATCGAGCGTGAGCGGGCCGCGGCGGCCGCCCGCGATCTGCTCGCCCGGCTGGGCCCGCACGACGAGACGCCGGCGCCCGTCCATGCGACGGATCACGAGCATGCGGGAAACGCCCTGCGCCGCCGGCGGCAGCGTCACCACGTCGTCGGCGCGGCGAGGCGACGAGTTCCCGGTCACGAACACGATCACGCTCCCGTCGCCCGGCGGCAGCGCGAGCGGGTCGCCCGCCGTCAGCGACATCGTGCTGAACTGCAGCCCGCTGCCCGGCCGGACCCGCCGGGCCGGCCGGGCCCTGCGGTCCGATGAGCCCCTGCGGACCTGCCGGCCCCTGCGGCCCAGCAGGGCCCGGCGCGCCGGTCAGGCCCTGCGGCCCCGCCGGTCCGGCCGGGCCTGGCTCGCCCTGCGGCCCGGGAGGTCCGGGCGGTCCCTGCGGCCCGGGCGGTCCGGGCACGGCGTAGGCCGGGTACACGGTCACGTCGACGGTGTCGGGCGGGCTCGACAGCGAGCCGTCGTTGACGACGAGCGAGAAGGTCAGGACCTGGACCGACGAGCCCACGCCGGGGGCCGTGAAGGTCGGGTGCACGGGGTCCGAGAGGTTCAAAGTGACGCTCGGGCCCGCGGTCTGGGTCCAGAGGTACGTCAACGTCGAGCCCTCGGGATCGCCGCTGCCCGATCCGTCGAGCGTGACGCTCGCGCCGTCGAGCACGACGCGGTCGGGGCCGGCATCGGCGACCGGCGGCTGGTTGCCGCCGCCGGTCTGCGCCACGTACGGATACTCGGCCCGGAAAGTTGCCGCCCGGCGCGTAGTCGCAGACCACGACGTCACCGGAGAACGGGAGATTCGTGATCCCCGAGGAGCACGTCGTACGGCCGCACCCGACGCGGAGCGTGTTGGCCCAGATGATCTGCGTGTAGTGCCCACATATGGCCCCGGACGCGCAGTCCGAGCCGAACGGCGCGTACGTCCAGTCGGCCACCTCGCTCGCCCAGGAGTCGACGGGCGCCTGCGGCCCGACCGGCGAGGTGCTCGTCGCGTAGATGTTCTCGCCGACGTACCCGGACCCGCCCAGGTTCGCGTAGTCGATGCTCCGGTTCGCGTTGTGCGCGAAGGTGCACTGGTCGGTGTAGTTCTGGGCCACCTGCGCCAGAAGGGGATCCCACGTGAGATTCGGCATCGTCTGGGCCGGCGGGTTGACCGCCGAACGCACGGTGTTGTGGGCGTCGAGCATCTGTTGGATCTCGGCAGCCGTGAACGGATTCGCTGTCTGGGCAGCGAGCGTGACGGGAACGAGCAGCGCGAGCGCAACGAGAGCGGCTCGCGCGCACCACGGGCGGATGCGCGTCATCGAAGACCCTCCGTGCCTGCGAACGCTGAGTTGGGTGAGCGCCCGGATTCTACCCGGAAACCGGGTCGGCAGCCAAGCACAACCGTCTTGCGGGCCGAGAGCCTAGCGGCGCGGGGCGGGGCCAGACACGCGGCCGAAGAGGCGCTTGATCTGGTGCGCCACGTAGCTCGGGCTCGTCAGCGCCCGGACCACGCGAATGCGCCAGCCACTTGACGCCGTGGTAGGCACGCGCCCCAGGCGCCCATCGTGACGCGATCGAGCCGGTTCCAGACCTTGCGGGCGCGCAGCCGGAAGACCTGCCACGCCGGCAGGCCGCTCGCGTTCTCCTGCTTGCGGACGATCGGGCACGCCGGCGACCGAAGGCAGTAGTCGTGGAACCGGCCGGCCGCCAGCTTGCCGCGGATGGCCTGCAGGAGCGGCGAGTTCCAGGCCTCGCGGTGCGCGCCCATGGGCGCGACGGGCGCCCCGCCGTAGCAGCACGGGAAGATGCCGCGCCGCAGGATGTACAGGCTCTTCCAGGGCTCGAGGCACAACGGGCGGCCCTCGGTCCCCAGCGACGGCAGCGGCTCGTCGAGCATCGTCGCGGCCACGTCGTGCTCGGCCGGCGCCGGCGCCGCGGGCGCGGCCGGCGGCTCCAGCACCGCGGGCGCCTCGTGCGGCACGGTCGTCGCCGGGGCCATGCTGACCGACTGCCGGCCCGCTTCGAACTGCTCGCGGAACTGCTCGCCCATCGCCCCGCCGAAGTCCATCTGGTCGGCCAGCGGCACGCCGAGCTGGCGGCACAGCTCGGCGGCGCGCCCGCTCACCCGCACGAGCTCCTCGAACGGCAGCAGCTCGTCCTGGTAGCGGTAGCGGTACCCGCCGCGCTCCCAGTCGAGGGCGATCGAGTCGGAGTAGTTCAGCGGGCGCAGCACCAGGCGATCGACCTGGAGGTCGGCGCAGATGCGGACGAAGTCGTCGAGCTCGCGCACGTTCACGCGCATCGGCATGAACACGAGGTGCACGCGCGGCAGGCGGCCCGGCCCGCCCTTGGCCTCGATCAGCCGCCGGAGGTTGTTGCAGGATCAGGTCGAACCGGTCGTTGCGCAGCTTCGCGTAGGTCTCGCGCGTGCCCGCGTCCAGCGAGATGTAGAGGTCCACCGTCCGCCCGACCAGCTTCTGGATGTTCCGATCGGTCAGGATCTGGCCGTTCGTCGTCATCTCCAGGACCTTGCCGCCGCGGTCGAAGGCGTCCAGCAGGTCGTCGATCGGCTTCATCATGAACGGCTCGCCGATCGAGCAGTTCACGAGGCTCTCGGCGTTGTCGAAGAACGGGCCGAAGTCCTTCAGCGTGTCGAGCGTGAACGGCGCGTCGGCGTGATCGCCCTCGAGCTCCTTGTTGAAGTCCCACTCGCAGTAGACGCACGGCGGCTTCACGTTGCAGGCCCCGTGCAGGTCGATGCCGAGGCTGACCGGCGTGGACGACAGCTCGGTCCGCCCCTCGAGCATCTCCCGCAGGTTCCCCACGGCGTTGGCGTGCTGTCTGGCGATCTCCGCGTGGCGCGCCGGGTCCTCGTGGAGCACCGGCGGCCGCACCCGCACCGAGAGCGCGCGGCGGTCAGCCGGGTAGTAGCGGCGGGGGAAGATCTTGTTCGCCCGGATCTCGAGGCCGGCCGCGCCCGGCGCGACGGCCACGGACAGCCGCTGCCACCCGCCGGCGAGCGCGAACATCTCGGTCGCCCCGCCGGCCTCCACGGCCAGCTCCTGCGAGAGGTCCTGGAACTCCGAGAGCACCGGCAGCTCCAGATACCGCTCGATGGGCGACGGGTCGAAGAACAGCCGCCCCGACTCCGCCATCCACCGGAAGGTGTCGATCCCGTCCGGTTCCTCGTCGTGGAAGCCGTCGGCGAACGACACCTGTGCAGCTGTCGCCAGGTATCGCGGCAACGCCCGGGGCGCGCTCACCGCCATCTTCAGGTAGGTCATCGGGGGACTTGATGCCGGTCGGTGACGCCGACTATAGCACAGCCCGGCTCACCCGCTCGAAGCAGGGGTCAGAACGCCAGCAGCATCTGGACGAAGGTCTCCTGCAGGGACGCGCCGGGCTGGCCGTGCGCGTTCACGCCGCGCCGGTAGGTCATCTGCAGCTCGACGGCGCGCTGGTGCAGGAACCAGTTCGCGCCAATCGAGGTGCGCCGCCACGCTCGCGCCCAGGCGCCGGCGCCGAGCACGTCGACGCCGGCCGCGAGCGCGAGCCGGTGGCTCACCACCATGTAGCTCCCCTCGACCGAGCCCTTGCGCAGCCGCGCCTGCCGGCCGTCGAACACCCCGCCGGCGCCGGCGTCGGCCCGCGCCAGCGCGTGCACGGGCTCGAACTCGGCGTCCATCGAGACCCCGTGTCCGCGCAACCCGCCGCTGAGCTCCAGGCCGTCCGACGAGCCGAGATCCGCGGCGGCCCCCGCCGGGCGATCGCCGTCGTTCCACCAGCGGTAGGCGGCGACGCCGACGACCGCGCGCCACGAGGGCGTGTGGAAGTCGCCCTGCTCGGACGGCGTCGCCCCGAACGGATGCCATTCGAGCCGCCCCACGATCGTGGCGCCCTCGTTGCCGGTCCCGTCGCCGTTCGCCGGTGAGTCGAACGCGAGCCCGGTCTCGCTCGCCGGGTGGATCGCCGCGCCCAGCGCCGCCGCCCACTGCACGTGATGGTCGTGCGTCCAGCCGTCGAGCCTCACGCCGAGGAACCGGTTGAGGGTGCCGTAGTGCACGTCGCCCGTGAAGGGGCGCTCGGCCAGCGTCCGCTTGATGCCCGAAGTCGTGAAGCTTCGGGAGAACGGCGGCTTCTGGTTGCCCGCGGTCAGCAGCAGCCCGCGGCCGCGCCAGCCCCTGTACTGAACGTACGCGTTCTTGACCGAGACCTCGGACTTCCCGAAGTCCAGCTGGATCGCCCCCGCCCAGCGGGGGTTCACCTCGACGGCGACCTGCGTGAACAGCCGGCGGAACAGCAGGTCGTCGCGCGCCTGCACGCCGGGCGACTTGAGCACGAGATACTGCGGCTGGACGATGCCGCTCAGAGTGATCTTCTGGTCGCCGCCGCCCGCAACGGTAATCTGCCCCGCCGCGGGCGCGGCGGCTGCGAACAGCAGGAGTGAGAGCAGGAGCCCGTGACGAGCGAAGGCGCGCACGAGCGCAAGACGATATCACACAGCACTCGGATTATCGCCCGCCCCGCGCCCCGCGGCCACTCGACGCTTGCGCGAAAGCCCGGCCCGGTCTAGGTTGTGAGAGTACCGCAGCGAGGAGGCGACCCATGGCAGCGAGCGTCCGTCCCGTCGAGTACTTCTACGCCATCGTGGAGGACCGTCCCGGCGAGGCCTACCGGTTCCTGAAGGACATGGCGTCGGCCGAGGTCAACCTGCTCGCCTTCAACGCCATCCCGCTCGGCATGGACAAGACCGAGGTCGTGCTGTTCCCGGACGACGCGGGCCGCCTCGCGCGGGCGGCCGAGAAGCTGGGCCTCTCGCTGCGCGGCCCGCACCGCGCGTTCCTCATCCAGGGCGACGACGAGCTCGGGGCGCTGGTGGACCTGCACCGGCGGTTGAGCGACGCGGGCGTGAACGTGATGTCGTCGAGTGGCGTGACCGACGGCAAAGGCGGGTTCGGCTACCTGATGTACGTCAAGGAGCACGAGTTCGACCAGGCGTCGGCCGTGCTCGGGGTCTAGACCGGCGGTCAGGGGCCGGCCGTCAGCGGTCAGGGAGGCTCAGACGCGGACGGAAATCGCCCCGTAGGGGTCCGCCTTCGCGTGCTGGACCCGCCAGTAGACCACGCCCACGACCAGCCCGAGGAACACGCTCACGACCAGCGCGCCCGCGACGCTGTGCAGCGCGGCGACCTCCTGCGCGAGCGCGATGAAGAAACCCACCACGCCCCCGGTACTGCACGCCGCGCGCGACGGCGCCCTGCGCCTCCGGGTTGCTGATCACGCGCGCGCACCACGCCACGAGCCCCATCACGACGAGCGCCACGCCGAACAGGCGCATGAAGGCGACGCCCACCGCGATCGCGTCGGCCGCTTCGGACGCCTTCGCCAGCGGCACGCCGTCGTAGAACAGGCTGAACCCGATCGGCGTCGCGCAGAGCGCGAATCCGATCGCGAGCAGCACCACCGCGCCCAGCGTCATCAGAGTTTTGAACGTCATCGGCTCACCCTCGAGTAGAACGCAAACCGACGCGCGAGGAAGAAGGAGGAAGAAGCAGGATGGAAATTATGGTGGGGCCGCCGACCGCGCTTGTCAAGACCGAATGTCGTCGCGCGCGTCAGATCGCCGCGCGTGTTCTACGGTGAGACAACGAGCGGAAGGTTAGGTTCTTCGCCCCACCCTCAGAAGTGCACATCGAGCTGGGCGAAGAAGAGTCGCGGCACGCCGTCGAACTCGCCGCCGCGCGCGCCGCCGCTGAGTTGCGCGCCGGCGCTCACGTCGACGTTGGTGAACGCGTTGTAGCGCACCTGCGGATTGAGGAAGAGGCTGTGTCCCGCGAGGTCGACGACCGCGTAGGCGTCGATCTTCAGGAGCGGCGTGATGTCGTAGGTCGCCCCGCCCGACGCGAAGTGGCGGTGACGCGTGAAGAGCTCCGTCGTCGGCGCGAGCGCGAACGTCAACGCGCACGCCGCCGTCGAGTCGCACGGCGGCTGCCCCTGGTTGTAGAAGTACTCGCCCACCAGGTACAGCTTCGGAAACGCGTAGTCGGCCCCCGCCGTCGCGCGCCAGGCATTGGCGAGGCCCGGCGCGCCGCGCCTCGTGTAGGTGAACTCGGCGCGAAGCCCTGCCCCGCCCCACTCGCCGGCCACGTCGCCGCCGCCCACCCAGTCGCGGCGGAACCGCCCCCCGAACGCCGCGACGTCCCACCCGCCGACGGTGGCCGCCACGCGCCCGGCCGCGGTCGACTGCCGGGCGTGGCTCTGCGGCGCGTAGACCAGGGCCGTGCGCCACGCGCCGCCGGGCGCCCATTCGAGCTGCGCGGCGTCGACGCCCTGGCGGACGTCGCCCTCCACCTGCAGCGGATCGATGGGATTGAAGAGGTCGGCGGGGCTCCAGAAGCGCGCCGTGCCCCAGGCGATGCGCTGGCGCCCCAGGGTCAGGGTGGCGGTGGACGAGCGGAAGCTGGCCGTCGCGCGGTAGACGGACAGGTCCGAGTAGACGTGGCTCTCGTCCACGACCACGCCATCGAGATCGAGCCACGCCGCGCCCTGACGGCCGCGCACGAGCGCGAAGTCCGGCTGCCCGACGCGCGTGCCCAGGTGCGTCTCGCTGTCGATCTCCAGATGGTACGAGAAGCCGTAGCCGCGGTCGCCGGCCACCGCCAGCCGCAGCCGCTCGAGCAGGTCGCCGTACGGCTCGCCCGTCACGAACGACCGCGAGCGCGCGAAGAGGCTGCGGAACGAGCCCGACACGTTCGCCGTCCAGGGCGCCGGTGGAGGCGTCGCCGCGGGCGCCCGGGCGGGGGCGGCCCGCGCGGCGAGCAGCCCGGCGAGCAGCACGGCCGTCGCGTTCATCGTCCGGCCGGCGCCGCGGCCGGGCGCGCCTCGTCCGCCTCGACGCGGCCGTCGCGCAGGCGGATCAGGCGCCGCGCGCGCGCCATCACCTGCGGGTCGTGCGTCGAGAAGAGGAACGTGATCTGGCGCTCGCGGTTGAGGCTCTCCATCAGGTCCAGCAGGCGCTCGCCGTTGGCCGTGTCGAGGTTCGCCGTGGGCTCGTCGGCCAGCACGACCTCGGGCTCGGTCAGGATGGCGCGCACGACCGCCACGCGCTGCTGCTGGCCGCCGCTCAGCTCGTTCGGCCGCTTGCCGCCCACCTCCGCGAGGCCGACGGCCGCGAGCAGGTCGCGCGCGCGCCGCCGGCGCTCGGCGCCCGCCATGCCCTGCAGCGCCGGCACGAACTCGAGGTTCTCGAGCACGGTCAGGACGGGAAACAGGTTGAACGCCTGGAAGATGAAGCCGATGTGCGCGAGGCGGAAATCGGCCAGCGCGCCGGCCGGCATGGCCGTGATCTCCGCGTCGCCGATCAGGATCCGGCCGGTGTCCGGGCGGTCGAGGCCGCCGATCAGGTTGAGCAGCGTCGTCTTGCCCGAGCCCGACGGGCCGGCCAGCGCCGCGAACGCGCCGCGCTCGAGCGTCAGCGACACGTCGTCGACCGCGCGCACGGCAACGTGGTTCCTGTAGGTCTTGGTGAGCTGCTGGATCGTGACGAGCGGCATGGCTCCCTCACACGTGACGGATGGCGTCCACCGGTCGCAGCCGCGCCGCGTGCACCGCCGGGTACAGCGCGACCAGGACCACGAGCACGAACACCGCCAGGTTCGACAGGACGACGTTCGCGGCGGTCAGCCGGCTGAAGACCATCGTCGTGGTGATGCCGATCGAGGCGGCGCCGGCGGAGAACGACGAGAGGTCGATGCCGTTCTCCGCGAAGTACAGCGTGAGCAGGCTGCCCAGCGTGCCGCCCACCGCGATGCCCACCATCGCCAGCATCGCCGCCTCGGCCACCACCAGCTGCACGACCTGCCGCGGCCGCGTCCCGAGCGCCATCATCACGCCGAACTCGCGCACGCGCTCGAAGACCGACATCAGGATCGTGTTCAGGATGCCGACCGAGATGACGATGAACAGGATCGCCACGATGATGTAGAAGAAGGCGTCGTCCAGCACGATGAACTGCTCGAGGAAGGGCTCGACCTGGGCCCACGAGAGCACCTCGTCGGCGCCGCCCCCCTCGGCCGGCAGCGCCCGCTCGAGCGCCGCCTGCGCGGCCGGCACCGCGGCCGACGAGTCGAGCAGCACCACCGCCTCGGTCACGCGGTCGCCCAGCGCGAAGAGGTCCTGCGCGTCGCCGCAGGCGGATGTACGCCACGCCGCGGTCGAGATCCGGCGCGCCCGACCGGAAGATGCCCGCCACGCGGAAGAGCTGCGCGCCCATCGAGCCGTCCGCGGCCTGCACCAGCAGCACGATCTTGTCGCCGAGCCGGGCCTTGAGCGTGGCCGCCAGGCGCGCGCCGATGAGCACCGGCCGCTGGCCGCCGCTCTCCAGGTACGTGCCCTCGACCACGGCCCGGCCGATCGTCGTCACCGTCCGCTCCCGGGCCGGGTCGATGCCGACGACCTCGATGCCCGCGGAGTTCTCGTCGGTGCTCGCCAGGCCGTCGCCGAGCACGCGCAGCGAGTAGCCGCGGAGGCTGGGCAGGGCCTGGATCGCCTTGACCACGCCCGCGGGGTCCGGCAGCGTCCGGTTCAGCCCCGGGTCGTCGTGATAGCCCTTCCGGTGCACCTGCAGGTGGCCGATGTTGGCGCGGACCGAGTTGTCCACCATCTGCTCGTGGAACCCGTCGCCGATGCCGCGCATCAGGATGTTGAACGTCAGGCTGAGCGCGATGACGCTCACCGTGAGCGCCGACCGCCGCCGGTTGCGCCAGACGTTCCGCCAGGCCATCGTCAGAAACAGCATTGCGTCCTCAGAATGCCCGCTTCAGGTTCTGCTGCGTGAAGATCCGGTCCGGGATCGGCCGGTCGAACTCGATCGAGTGGAACACCAGCACCGTCTCGTGCCCCGGCTTGACGATCGACCTCATCGTCCAGCGCATCGGGTACGGGCGGTCGCCGGCGCGCTGGATGTCGTCGAAGGTCAGCACCTTGCGGAGGTCGCCGTTCTCGCCGTAGTACTCCTCCTTGCGCGGCAGATCGTCGGCGACCCGGATCAGCAGCACGAGCCGGCCCCAGACCACGGGCGCGTCGGGCTTGGGCGTCGCGACGAGGCGGTAGCAGCGGTCGCCGTCGAACGTCTCCTCGCCCGTGATCTCGTGCGTGTAGTCGGTGACGAGGCTGCTCTCCTTCACCAGATCGTCGTTGCTGAAGTCGCTGCCCATCCACGGCTGCAGCATGAGCGAGGGCGGGATCTTGATGACGCGCTCGACCTGGGGCAGGTAGTTCCACATGTTCTGGCCGAGGCGGAGCGTCGCCGTTCCGGCCTCCTTCGCGGGACCGGTGATGCGGATGAACGTGCGGTCGGGGTTCGCGAACCAGCTCTCCATGTCGACGGTGCGCGTCCAGTCGGGCGTCCGCACGGTCATCGACACGCGCCCGTGCTGCGTCTTCCCGCGCAGCGCCTGATCCGACCGCCGCGCGATCACCAGGGCGTCGGGCGGCGCGCCCGCCGCGCGCAGGCCCAGCGCCAGGACGAGTGCCGCCGCCATCCCGATCCGCGCCTCGATCGCCTTCATCGGTCCCCCTTCGCGTCCGGCCGCGCGAGGCCGCGCAGCACCACGTCCACGAAGCGCTGCGCCATCCGCGCCGGGTTGATCGTCGGGTCGAACCACGCCTGCAGGTACAGCCCGTCCATCGATCCGATCAGCACGGCGGCGACGGCGCCCACGTCCACCGCCGGGTCGAACTCGCCGCGCGCCACGCCGTCGCGGATCGTCTCGGCCACCATGACGCCCAGCTCCGCGTAGCTGTCGCGGAAGAGGCTGGCCACGCGTGCTCGCAGCGCGGGCGCGCCCGACGCGGACGCCGCCCAGAACTCGAAGGTGAGCGAGAAGAGACGGCGCGCCTCGTCGTCGATGCCCATCAGGCCGACGATGAGCGTCCGCAGCCGCTCGGCGGCCGAGCGCTCGGGGCCCGCAGCGAGCCCGCGCGCCTGCTGCCCCATCTGGCCCACGAAGGCCTGGAATACCGCGAAGAACAAGTCGTCCTTGCTCCCGAAGTACTGGTAGACCGTCCCCTTGCCGAGGCCGGCGGTCCGGGCGATCTCTTCGATGGTGGCGGCGGTGAACCCGCGCCGGGCGAACACCTCGAGGGCCGCCCCGACGATGGCCTGCTGTTTCTCTTCGCGGTCGACGCGTTTGGGCGCCATGGCTCTTGTATTCGACTGACTGGTCAAAGAGTAATCAATGCACGATGCAAATAGCTGTTAGATATGATTATTCTCAGTCATATGCATTATGACCGACCAGTCAGTCATAACTGTATCGCTCCTGCCGGCGGCCGTCAACCCCCAATCCGCGCCCCGCTGACTTGGCGGCAGACCGCGGTGGGATTAGAATGTCGCCGCCCTTCTAAGCGCAGACCGGCGGGTTGGCCGCAATCCTGCGTCCGGTGCGCGTCCGGACCGCGCGCCGCCCGGGACTCCCGGCTGGAGGGCTGCCCCGGCGGAAGGCGCCGCCGAGTGCACGATGCCGTTGGAAATGCGTCCATGCAGATTGTGATCGTCGGCGGTGGCCCGGGCGGGCTCTACCTCTCCATCCTCCTTGCGCGGCAATCGGCCGGCCACCGCATCACGATCTTCGAGCGCGACCCGGCGGACGAGACCTTCGGCTGGGGCGTGGCCTTCGCCGAGAGCGCGCTCGCCATGCTGCGCGAGTCCGATTCACCCACGTTCGACACGATCCTCCGCCACGCGGTCACCTGGGACGGGATCGACGTCCGGCACCGCGGCGAGCGGGTGCGGGTCCGCAGCACGCCGTTCGCCGGCATCGCCCGCCAGACGCTCGTGGGGCTCCTGCGCCGCCGCGCGCTGGACCTCGGCATCGAGATCCGCTTCTCCGCCAACGTCAGGGACGTGCGGACGCTGCCCGACGCGGACCTGGTCGTGGGCGCCGACGGCGCCAACAGCCTCGTGCGCCGCTCGTTCGCCGACGGCTTCGGGCCGACCCTCCGCGCGGGCGCGAACAAGTACGTCTGGCTGGGCATCCGGCATCGCCTCGATGCGCTGCTGCTCGGCGTGCGCCGCACGGCGGCCGGCGTCTTCATCGCGCACGGCTACCCGTTCGCCGCCGACCAGAGCAGCGTCGTGATCGAGTGCGACGAGGCGACGTGGCTCCGGTCCGGCCTCGACCGCCGCACCGACCCGGACGCGTGCAGCTATCTGTCCGACGTCTTCGCCGACGAGCTCCGCGGGCACCTGCTCCAATCCAACGACCGGATGAACTGGAAGCACTTCCTGCTCGTCGAGAACGCGCACTGGCACGCGGGCCGCGTGGTGCTGCTCGGCGATGCCCTGCACACGGTCCACTTCTCCACCGGCGCGGGCACGCGCCTCGCCCTCGAGGACGCCGTCGCGCTCGCCGGCGCCCTGAGGTCCGGTCCGGCGCTCGACCCCGCGCTCGACGCCTACGAGGCGGCGCGGCGGCCGGCGGCGGCGGCCGACCAGGCGCGGGCGCGCGCGAGCCTCGAGTGGTTCGAGCAGACCGAACGGCTGGCCGGCCTCGCGCCCATCGATCTCGCCTATCAGTCGCTCGTCGAGACCCGTCGCGTCGATCCGGCCCAGCTGGCGGAGCTCGACCCCGAGTTCCTCGCCCGGGTCCAGTCCGACTCCCGCCCCTGAGCGCCCGGTTGCCGCGCTGGCGGGGGGATGCCACAATGGCCCCGGGGGGTCCTGGACCACATCATGCGAGCCCTCATCATCGGCGGCGGCGACGTCGGCTTCGCGCTCGCCAAGGCGCTGGCGCCCCGCCACGATGTGTTCGTGGTGGACCACGACCCGGGCGTCGGCGAGCTGTTCGGCACGCTCGACGTCGAGCTGGTGACGGGCAGCGCGACGAGCGAGAGCGTGCTGCGCCGCGCCGGCATCGAGCAGGCCGACCTCCTCGTGGCCTGCACCGGCCTCGACGAGGTGAACGTCGTCGCGTGCTCGATCGCGAACGGGCTCGGCCACCCCGAGACCATCTGCTTCGTGTCGAAGGACGATTTCCTCCGGCCGCTCGGCGACGGCAACGGCCTCAGGGAGCACTTCGGCATCAATCGGGTGATCTGGCCCGAGGCGCAGCTCGCCGACGACATCGAGCGGATCATCGCCGCGCCCGGCGCCATCGACGCCGAGGCGTTCGCGGGCGGCGCGGTGCGGCTGCTCGAGTACCGCCTCGAGGCGGGCTCGCCGCTCACGGCCGGCCGCATCGCCGAGCTCGGGCTGCCCCCCGGCGCGCTCATCGTCGCCGTGAAGTCGGGTGATCGGTTCACCATTCCGCGCGGCGACACGCGGCTCCAGCCGGGCGACAAGATCGTCGTGATGGGCACACGGGAGGCGATGCAGCAGGTCCAGGGCCGCATGGTGGGCGGCGGCGCCGCGCCGGCCCGGCGCCTGGTGACCATCGTGGGCGGCGGCGACGTGGGCTTCCGGCTCGCCCGGCACCTCGACGACCAGCGCGGCATCGAGCTGCGCGTCATCGAGCGCGACGCCGACCGCGGCGCGCTCATCGCCTCGCAGCTCTCGCGCGCCCTGGTGCTCAACGGCGACGGCACCGACCTCGAGCTCCTCGAGTCGGAGCAGATTGGCCGCAGCCACGTGCTGGTGTCGGTGATCGACAACGACGAGCGCAACCTGCTCGCCTCGCTCATCGGCCGGCAGCTGGGCGTGCGCACGATCATCACGCGCGTGAGCCGCCCCGCCAACCTGCGCCTGTTCGAGCGGGTCGGCATCGACGTGGCCATCTCGGCGCGGAGCGCGGCCGTGGCGGCGGTCGTCCACCAGGTCGACGGCGGCGCGGCCAACCTGCTCGCGGTCCTGGAGGAGGGCCAGGCCCGCGTGCTCGAGATCGCCGTGCCCGCCGACTTCGTTCCGACCGCGCTCCGGCACCTCCAGTCGCCGCCCCAGTCGATCGTCGGCGCCATCCTGAGAGGCGACACCGCGCACGTGCCGCGCGGCGACGACCTCATCCAGCCCGGGGACCGCCTGATCGTCTTCGCCGCCACGGCGTCGGTCGAGCAGGTGCGGGACTACTTCGCGGTCGCGGGCCGCTGACCGGGGCCTCCATGCGCCTCGCCATCGTCGTCCATCTGACCGGCGCTCTGCTGCGGCTCTTCAGCGTGGCGCTGCTCGCCCCGCTGGGCGTGGCGCTCCTCTACGGCGAGCGCCACGACGCGTGGGGGTTCCTGTTCGCCGCCGGCGTCGCCTTCGCGGTTGGCCACCTCATGCGCCGCGTCGCCGAGGAGCCCCGCGAGGTGCGGCGGGTGGAGGCCATGGCGGTCGTGGCCGGCACGTGGCTCCTCGTCGCGGTGGCCGGCGCGATCCCGTACGTCTGGGCCGGCGTCTCGCCGGTCGACGCGCTGTTCGAGTCGATGTCGGGCCTCACGACGACCGGCGCGACCACCTTCGCCGACTTCAGCCTGTTCGGCCGGGGCATCTTCTTCTGGCGGTCGCTCACGCAGTGGCTGGGCGGCCTCGGCGTGATCGCCTTGTTCGTCGCGATCCTCCCGCGCCTCGCGATCGGCGGCCGGCAGCTCTTCTTCGCCGAGGCGCCCGGGCCGACCGACGAGAAGCTGACGCCGCAGATCCGCAAGACGGCGGCGGCGCTCTGGCTGCTCTACGCCGGCCTGACCGCCACCGAGACCGTCGCGCTGCGCGCCGTGGGGATCCCGTGGTTCGACTCGGTCTGCCATGCGTTCACCACGCTGGCGGCGGGCGGGTTCTCCCCGCACCCGCTCTCGATCATGGGCTACCAGAACCAGCCCGCCGAGTGGATCATCATCGGCTTCATGTTCCTGGCCGGCGCCAACTTCGCGCTGCAGGTGCGCGCGGTACGCGGCCGCCCGCTCACCCTGTTCCGCGACGAGGAGTTCCGCGCCTACGCGTTCGTCGTCCTCGCCGGCGCGGCCGCCTGCGCCTTCTTCCTCTGGCGGGAGGGCGCCGTCGTCCTCGACGCCGTGCGCCTGAGCCTCTTCCAGGTCGTGTCGATCGTCACGACGACCGGCTACGCGAACACGGACTTCCAGCTCTGGAGCCACCAGGCCAAGATGGTGCTGCTCGCGCTCATGTTCGTCGGCGGGTGCGCGGGATCGGCCGCCGGCGGGCCGAAGGTCGTGCGCCACCTGCTCGTCGCGCGCTACACGCTGGGCGAGCTCAAGCGGATCCTCCACCCGCGCGCGGTGCTGCCCGTCAAGCTCGGCGGCCGCGCGGTGCCCGATGACGTGATGCGGGGCGTGCTGGTGTTCTTCCTGTTCTACCTGCTCGTGTTCGCCGTCTGCACGACCGTCGTCGTGAGCTTCGACGCGGACGTGGACATCGTCACCGGCATCACGGCCAGCATCGCCACGCTCGGCAACATCGGCCCGGGCTTCAACCTGGTCGGCCCGATGACCCACTACGCCCACCTGCACCCGGTGAGCAAGATCACGCTGACGGCCGCGATGTGGATAGGCCGGCTCGAGGTGCTGACCGTGCTCGCGATCCTCCGGCCCGAGGTGTGGCTCTCCAGCCGGTGGCGCGCGGACCGCGGCGAACCGCGGGTGGGGGGCGTGAGGCCGGAGGCCGGAGACCTGGGGCCGGAGGCCGGAGGCCTGGGGCCGGAGGCCTGAGGCCGGAGGCCGGGGCCGGAGGCCGGGGGGGTCACCCGCGCGGCTTGTATCGGCGGGCGCGCGAGATGAGCGTGTCGCGGCGCTGGCGCGCGAGCCGGGTCTGCTCGTCCTGCTTCGTGACGATCTGGCGCCGCTCCTCGTCCAGCTTCCGGTAGTTCTCGAGACGGCCCGCCGACAGGCGCCCCTGCTCCGCCGCCGCCTGCACGGCGCACCCGGGCTCGCCGCGGTGCCGGCAGTCACGGAAGCGGCACCCGGCGCCGAGCGCCTCGATGTCGTCGAAGCTCCCCGCGAAGCTGCCGCCCACGTCCCAGAGCTGGAGCTCGCGCATCCCCGGGGTGTCGATGACGAGGCCGCCGTTGGGCAGCACGACGAGCTGCCGGCTCGTGCTCGCGTGCCGGCCGCGCCCGTCCGACTCCCGGACCTCCCGCGTGGGCAGCAGATCGGCGCCGACGAGGCGGTTGATGAGCGTGGACTTGCCGACGCCCGACGACCCGAGGAACGCCACCGTGCGCCGCGGCTCCACGCGGGCGGCCAGGGCGTCGAGGCCCGTCCCGGCCCGCGCGCTCACGGTCAGCACGGGCACCGCCGGGGCCACCGTGGCGACCTCCGCCACGCGCGCCTCCACGTCGTCGCACGCGTCCGCCTTGTTGAGGACGACGACGGCCGAGGCGCCGCTGTCGCGGGCCAGCAGGACGTAGCGCTCGAGGCGCCGCAGGTTGAAGTCCGCGTCGAGACCCGAGACGAGGAACACCGTGTCGATGTTGGCGGCGACCACCTGCTCGTCGGTCCGGCTCCCCGCCACCTTCCGCCGGAAGGCGCTGCGCCGCGGCAGCACGACGCGGATGGTCGCGCGGCCGTCGGGCCCCGGCGGCGCGAGGGCGACGAAGTCGCCGACCGCCGGGAAGTCCCGCCGCGCGGCGGCCTCGTGACGCAGGCGGCCCGCCACACGCGCGAGCCACTCGCCGGCGTCCGTCCACACCCGGTAGATGTGGGTGTGCTCGAGCGTCACGCGGCCGGGCGCCAGGCCGCGGGCGCCGTGCAGGGCGAACGCCGACGTCTCGGCGTCGCTCCAGCCGAGGGCGACCAGGTCCGGAGGTGCGGGGGTGCTCTGCATGGCCCGCCAGCATGGTATCCCGCTTCGGGCCTCGGGTGCCCGCCAGAGGCGCCTGGAGACCTTTCTCGCTGTTTCCCTAAACCGAACGGGCCTTCCCATCGTCAAATCCCTGCGAACCACGGAGTACGGGTGGTCGACGGTGGCGGGGGCGCGAGGCGCCCGAATCCACCGGGACGGCTTGCCCGGATCCGGGACGGCGCGGTCCCGATTCCGGGCATTCGGGGGCGGGAAGAGAGGCGGCAGACGTAGACAAGTCGTAGCGAAAGAGGACGTTAGCCGAACCTCAGCCCTTTGGCACGTCGTTTGGCTTAGCCTAGTAGATGGCCGGGCCATTCTCTGCCAGCCCCGGCACCCAGCGAACGAGGTCCAATCACGATGGTTGACATTCAGCGAAGCCCCTCCGTGGCGCGCAAAAAGAAGATCAAACGAGCGATCTATGGCGCCGCCGCGCTCGTGGCGATCGTGCTCATCACGGTCGCGGTCTCGCGGCTCAAGCCGGCCGCTCCCACCGTCGACCGCGCCACGGTCTGGGTCGACACGGTCAAACGCGGCTCGATGGTGCGGCAGGTCCGCGGGTCCGGGACGCTCGTGCCCGAGGTGACGCGGTGGATCCCGGCGTCCTCGCAGGGTCAGGTCGAGGAGATCGTGCTGCGGCCGGGCGCGCAGGTGAAGCCGGACAGCGTCATCCTCGTGCTGACG
This sequence comes from uncultured Acidobacteriota bacterium, assembly GCA_963812185.1. Taxonomy (GTDB): domain Bacteria; phylum Acidobacteriota; class Vicinamibacteria; order Vicinamibacterales; family JAHECP01; genus JAHECP01. The sequence continues at coordinate 163,514 of CAWEUE010000003.1, read as the reverse complement.
AACCCGACGCTCGAGCAGGCCGTGCTCTCGGCGCGCCTCGAGCTGCAGGGCGCCCGGGCGAGCTACGCCAACCAGAAGGCCACGCTCGAGAGCCAGGTGCTCGCCCAGCAGTCCGTCGTGGCGCAGACCGAAGCGGCCTACAAGCAGGCGCAGCTCCAGTACGAGGCCGACGCCGAGCTCGCCAAGCAGGATCTCGTGTCGGCCCTGCAGCTCAAGCGGTCGCAGTCACAGGCCGAGGAGCTGAAGAACCGCGTGAGCATCGAGACCCAGCGCCTGAAGATCCAGCGTGACGGCGTCGAGTCCCAGCTCGCTCCGCAGAAGGCCGAGATCGATCGCCGCCAGACGATGTACGATCTGCAGCGTCGGCTGCTCGACGACCTCAAGGTGCGCGCGGGGATCAGCGGCGTGCTCCAGCAGGTGCCGGTCGAGGTGGGCCAGCAGGTCACCGTCGGCATGAACCTGGCCCGCGTGGCCGACCCGACGGTGCTCAAGGCCGAGATCCGGATCGCCGAGACGCAGGCCCGCGACATCCAGATCGGGCAGAAGGCCAGCGTGGACACGCGCAACGGCCTCATCGAGGGCCACGTCGCCCGCGTGGACCCGGCCGCGCAGCAGGGCACGGTCGGCGTGGACGTGAAGTTCGACGCGGACTACCACAACTACCCGCGGGGCACGCGGCCCGATCTCAACGTGGACGGCACGATCGAGCTCGAGCGGCTCGAGAACGTGGTCTACGTGGGGCGGCCGGCCTTCGGCCAGGAGAACAGCACGGTCGGCCTCTTCAAGCTGACCAGCGACGGCGAGGCCGTCCGCGTGAACGTGAAGCTCGGCAAGAGCTCGGTGCAGACCATCCAGGTGCTCGAGGGTCTGAAACCGGGCGATCAGGTCATCCTGTCCGACATGTCGGCCTGGGACGCGTTCGACCGCGTCCGGCTCAACTGACGCATCAGCCCGGGGACGAACGCCCGATAGCCAACCTAAGGAGAGACGATGAGCACGAGTCCCGAAACCCTGATCCACCTCGATGGCGTGACCAAGGTCTTCTACACCGACGAGGTCGAGACGCACGCCCTCGCCGGCATCCACCTCGAGATCCGCAAGGGCGAGTACGTCGCGATCGCGGGGCCGTCGGGCTGCGGCAAGTCGACGCTGCTGTCGATCCTCGGCCTGCTCGACTCGCCCACCGAAGGCAAGTACGTGCTCAACGGCCGCGAGGTGGCGGACCTGCCGCTGTCGGAGCGGGCGCGGGTGCGGAACCGCGAGATCGGGTTCATCTTCCAGAGCTTCAACCTCATCGGCGACCTGACGGTCTACGAGAACGTCGAGCTGCCGCTCACCTACCGCGGCATGAAGGCCGCCGAGCGCAAGGAGCGGGTGTTCGCCGCGCTCGAGAAGGTCGGCATGTCGCACCGCGCCAAGCACCTGCCCAGCCAGCTCTCGGGCGGTCAGCAGCAGCGCGTCGCCGTCGCCCGCGCCGTGGCCGGCCGCCCGTCGATCCTGCTGGCCGACGAGCCCACCGGCAACCTCGACTCGAAGAACGGCGAGGCCGTCATGGAGCTGCTCCGCGAGCTGCACCGCGAGGGCGCGACCATCTGCATGGTCACCCACGACCCGCGCTACGCCCGGCACGCCGACCGCTCCATCCACCTCTTCGACGGCCGCGTCGTCGAGGAGGACGGCAGCCGGCAGGTCGAGGCCGAGCTCGAGGAGAGCGGCTTCGAGGTCCACAAGAAGGACAACTGACGACGGCGTCGGTCGTCTCTCTCCAGACACGGCCCGGCGGCGCCTGCGGGGGCGCCGCCGGGTCCCCGGGCTCCGAAGCCCTGACTGTGCGGATCTGGGACGCCAGGGACCGCCAGCGAACAGCCCCACGCCTGGCCCGGTGCCGGGCCATTGCCACAAACCCCGTTCTGTCACATCATTAGCAGCGACGTCGACTCGTTGGCAGGGCTTTGGCGTGTCCTCCGACGACGCCCGCGCGCCAGGCGGGTGGGATCAGAGGCTTCCTGCCATGCTCGACGCCGATACCACCATGCCGGACGTTCGCAGCCCACACGCCCGCAGCGCCCCTCCGCGGGTCCTGATCGCCGACGACCAGGCCGACGTGCTGGAGGCGCTGCGCCTGCTCCTCAAGAGCGAGGGCTACCACCTCGAGTCCGCGTCGTCGCCGGCCGGCATCCTGGCGGCGCTCGAAGCGCGGGAGTTCGACGTGGTCCTGATGGACCTGAACTACGCGCGGGACACGACGTCGGGCCAGGAAGGGCTCGACCTGCTGACCCGCATCCAGGCCCTCGACCAGACCCTGCCCGTCGTGGTCATGACGGCCTGGGGGAGCGTCGAGGTGGCCGTCGAGGCCATGCGGCGCGGCGCCCGGGACTTCATCCAGAAGCCGTGGGACAACCCGCGGCTGCTGGCGATCATCGCCACGCAGGCCGAGCTCAGCCAGGCCCTGCGGCGAGGGCAGCGCCTCGAGGCCGAGAACTGGCTGCTGCGGGGCGAGGGACGGCCCAACCTGATCGCCGAGTCGCCGGCGATGCAGGCCGTCCTGCAGGTCGTGTCGCGGGTCGGCCCGTCGGACGCCAACGTGCTCATCACGGGCGAGAACGGCACGGGCAAGAGCCTGGTGGCGCAGGCGCTCCACGCCGTGTCGCCGCGGGCGCAGCGGCCCATGGTGACCGTCAACGCGGGCGGCGTGTCGGAGGGCGTCTTCGAGAGCGAGCTCTTCGGCCACGTGCGGGGCGCCTTCACCGACGCGAAGGCCGACCGCGTGGGCCGCTTCGAGCTGGCGCACGAGGGCACGCTGTTCCTCGACGAGATCGCCAACGTCCCGCTCAGCCAGCAGGCCAAGCTGCTGCGCGTCATCGAAACCGGCGAGTTCGAGCGCCTGGGCTCCTCGAAGACCCGCAAGGTCGACGTGCGGATCCTCTCGGCCACCAACGCCGACGTCGCCGAGGAGGTGTCGGCCGGGCACTTCCGGCAGGACCTCCTGTTCCGCCTGAACACGATCGAGATCCGCATCCCGCCGCTGCGCGAGCGCCGCGAGGACGTGGCGCTGCTGGCGCAGCACTTCCTCCGCCAGCACGCGCAGCGCTACCGCAAGGGCCTCAGCGGGTTCGAGAGCGCGGCCATGCAGCTGCTGCTCGAGCATTCGTGGCCCGGCAACGTCCGCGAGCTCGACCACGCGATCGAGCGCGCCGTGCTGATGGCGCTGGGGGGCCTGGTGAAGGCGTCCGACCTGGGCCTGCGGCAGACCCGCGAAGCCGTGGGGCGCCTCGAGGACATGAGCCTGGAAGACGTGGAGTGCTTCCTCATCAAGAAAGCCATGACCCGCTTCGACGGCAACGTGAGCCAGGCGGCCAAGGCGCTCGGCCTCAGCCGCAGCGCCCTCTACCGCCGTCTGCAGCGGTACGGCCTCTAGGACGGGGACAGCGGTGAGCGGCCCCCGCCAGCCATGACGTCCCGACGCCGGCTGCGCGCCCCGCGGCTGAGCCACGACCAGCGCGTGCTGTTCATGGCCCTGGCCTCGGCGCTGCCCGGCGCGCTCATCTCGCTCGTCTTCCTCTGGACCGGCGACTACACCGCCAAGGTCCAGTGGACCCTGACCGTCCTCATCCTCACCTTCTGCTTCGGCTTCGCGTTCGCGCTGCGCGAGCGCGTGGTCGTGCCGCTCCAGACGCTCTCGAACCTGCTCGCCGCGCTCGGCGAGGGGGACTTCTCGATCCGCGCCCGCGGCGCCCGCGACGGCGATCCGCTCGGCGAGGTGATGACCGAGGTCAACGCCCTGGTCGACACGCTGCGCAGCCAGCGGCTGGGCGCGCTCGAAGCCACGACGCTGCTGCGCAAGGTCATGGAGGAGATCGACGTCGCCGTCTTCACCTTCGACGACGAGCAACGCCTGCAGTTCGTGAACCGGGCCGGCAGCCACCTGCTGCGCCAGCCGATGGAGCGGCTGCTCGACCGCCGCGCCGACGAGATCGGGCTCGCCGAGGCCCTGACCGCCGACACGGCGCGCATCATCGCGGCCACCTTTCCCGGCGGCGCCGGCCGGTGGGCCGTCCGCCGCAGCGCCTTCCGGCAGGGCGGGCGGCCGCACGAGCTGCTGGTCCTCTCCGACGTGAGCCAGCCCCTGCGCGAGGAGGAGCGGCAGGCGTGGAAGCGGCTGATTCGCGTGCTGGGGCACGAGCTGAACAACTCGCTCGCGCCCATCAAGTCGATCGCGGGCAGCCTGGGGCTGCTCGTCTCGCGCCGCGCGCTGCCCGACGACTGGCGCGACGACGTGCGGCGGGGCCTCGACGTGATCGCCGGGCGCACGGACTCGCTCAACCGGTTCATGAGCGCGTACGCGCGGCTGGCGCGCCTGCCGGCGCCCACGCTGGCGCCGCTCGACGTCGTCAGCTTCGTGGCCCGCATCGTCGGCCTGCAGACCGCGCCCATCGTGGACGTGACCGAGGGGCCGCCCCTCGTCATCCGGGCCGACGGCGACCAGCTCGAGCAGCTGCTCATCAACCTGCTGCGCAACGCCATCGAGGCGTCCGCCGAGACGGCCGGCCGCGTCCGCGTCGGCTGGCGTCGGCTCGACGGTCTGCCCGACCAGCTCGAGCTGTGGGTCCAGGACGAGGGCCCCGGCCTGCCGAACACGAGCAACCTCTTCGTGCCCTTCTTCACCACCAAACCCGGCGGTTCCGGCATCGGCCTCGTGCTGTCGCGGCAGATCGCCGAGGCGCACGGCGGCTCGCTGACGCTCGCGAACCGGGCCGCGGGCCGGGGCTGCCTCGCGACGCTGAGGCTCCCGTTGCGATAGAGTTACTGGGGGTCCCATGAACTTCCGAACGATCATCGAGCCGTTCCGCATCAAGTCCGTCGAGGCCATCAAGTTCACCAACCGCGAGGATCGGGACACGGCCCTCTCCGAGGCCGGGCACAACGTGTTCCTCCTCCACGCCGACGACGTGCTGATCGATCTGCTCACCGACTCGGGCACGGGCGCCATGTCGTCGGCGCAGTGGGCGGCGCTCATGCAGGGCGACGAGTCGTACGCCGGCAGCCGATCCTTCTTCCGGTTCGAGCACGTCGTGCGCGACCTGACGGGCTTCCGCCACATCATCCCGACGCACCAGGGCCGGGCGGCCGAGCGCATCCTGTTCCACACGACGCTCAAGGCCGGCGACATCGTGCCGAACAACAACCACTTCGACACGACCCGTGCGAACATCGAGGTCGAGGGCGCCGACGCGCGCGACCTGGTCATCGCCGAGGGCCGCCAGCCGTCGGTCATCCACCCGTTCAAGGGCAACGTCGATCTGGGCCGGCTCGAGCGGCTGCTCGCCGAGCACGGCGACCGCGTGCCGCTCGTCATGGTCACCATCACGAACAACTCGGGCGGCGGACAGCCCGTGTCGCTGGAGAACGTGCGCGGCGTGCGCGCCCTCTGCGACCGCTTCGGCAAGCCGCTGTTCCTCGACGCGTGCCGGTTCGCCGAGAACGCCTATTTCATCAAGCTCCGGGAGGACGGCCAGGGCGGCCGCACGCCGAAGGCCATCGCGCAGGAGATGTTCTCGCTCGCCGACGGCTGCACCATGTCGGCCAAGAAGGACGGCCTGGCCAACATCGGCGGCTTCCTCGCCATGAACGACGACGCGTGGGCGGCCGCGGCGCGCAACCTGCTGATCCTGACCGAGGGCTTCCCCACCTACGGCGGGCTCGCGGGCTACGACCTCGAGGCCATCGCGCAGGGCCTGGAGGAGGTCGTCGACGAGGCGTACCTGCGCTACCGGATCCGGTCCACCGAGTACCTCGGCGAGAAGCTGATCGAGGGCGGCGTGCCGATCATCCAGCCGGCGGGCGGCCACGCGATCTACGTGGACGCGCGCGCCCTGCTCCCCCACGTGCCGCCGCTGCAGTACCCGGGCGTCGCCTTCGTGAACGCGCTCTATCTCGAGGCGGGCGTCCGGTCGGTCGAGATCGGCACCGTGATGTTCGGCCTCCATCCGGACGGCACCGAGACGCCGGCGGCCATGGACCTGGTGCGCCTCGCCATCCCGAGGCGCGTGTACACGCAGTCCCACGTGGACTACGTCGCCGAAGCCGTGCTGGATGTGGCGCGGCGGCGCGACGAGCTCCACGGCTACCGCATCGTGTCGGCCCCGCCGGCACTGCGCCACTTCACGGCGCGCTTCGAGCCGCTCACCTGAACGCGGCGCCGCAGGAGAATTCGCGATGTTCAACCGTTTGTTCGGAAACGACGTCCAGCTGACCTCGGTGGCGCTCGCCCTCGGCGTCGTCGTGTTCGTGGCGTGGCTCGGCGCCTACCTGGCCGCCAGGGTGGCGCGAGTGGCGTTCGTGAGCCTCACCGGCGCCGACACGACCGACCGCGCCTCGTTCAAGGCGCCCATCGTGCGCACGCCGATCCGGATCATCTGGACGGTCGTCTTCCTGCTGCTCGTCGCCACGCTGCTGCCGCCGGCGCTCGGTATCGCGGGCGTCGACATCCGCAGCGGCCTGCAGGTCGAGACGCTGACCCGATGGCTGATGCGCTCGGGCCTGCACATCGCCCTCATCGCGCTCCTCACCTACGCCGTGATCCGCATCGTGGGCACCCTCGCCCGCCGCTTCGAGGACGAGCTGGGCCAGCAGGCCGGACCGGACGGACTGGAGCGCGCCAAGCGCGCGCGGACGCTGGGCAACCTCATCCGCAACGTGGTGAACACGGCCATGGTCGCCGTCGCCACACTGATGGTGCTGCAGGAGCTCGACATCAACATCATGCCGGTGCTGACCGGCGCCGGCATCGCGGGTCTCGCCGTCGGCTTCGGCGCCCAGACGCTCGTGCGCGACGTCATCAGCGGCTTCTTCCTGATCCTCGAGGATCAGGTGCGCGTCGGCGACGTGGCCAGCATCAACGGCACGGGCGGCCTCGTCGAGGCCATCAACCTGCGGACCATCGTGCTGCGCGACCTGTCGGGCACGGTGCATGTGTTTCCGAACGGCGCCGTCCAGCAGATGTCGAATCTGACGAAGGACTTCTCCTTCTACGTGCTCGACATGGGCGTGGCGTACAAGGAGGACACCGATCAGGTCGTGGAGGTGCTCAAGGCCGTCGCCGAGGAGTTGCGGCAGGACCAGGCCTACGCCGCGAAGATCCTCGGCCCGCTCGAGGTGCTGGGCGTCGACGCCTTCGGCGACTCGGCGGTCACCGTGAAGGTCCGGATCAAGACGGTGCCCATCCAGCAGTGGTCGGTGGGGCGCGAGTACCGGCGGCGGGTGAAGAAGGCCTTCGACGCGCGCGGCATCGAGATTCCGTTCCCGCACATGTCGGTCTACTTCGGGGAAGCGAGCAAGCCCTGGCTGTTCCGGGACGCCGGGACGGGGCCGCGGCCCGCGCGTGACGCCGGGGCGGCGCCGAACGCCCCGGGCGCCGCGCAGAAGGCGTCGGGCCCCGAGGCGAACGCGACCGACGCCGAGCCGAGATCGACCGACGCCGAGCCGAGGACGCCGGACGCCGAGGGTCAGTAGCCGGCCGGCGCCGGCTCGGCGACGTCGCCGCGGGCCTGCCGCACGATCTTCACGCCCGCGCTGGCGCCCACGCGCGACGCGCCGGCCGCCACCATCGCCTTGAGGCCCTCGTAGTCGCGCACGCCGCCCGCGGCCTTGACGCCCATCTCGGCCCCCACGACCCGCCGCATCAGCGCGACGTCGGCCACCGTGGCGCCGCCGGGCCCGAAGCCGGTGGAGGTCTTCACGAAGTCGGCGCCCGCCGCCTTCGCCAGCGTGCACGCCGACACCTTCTCGTCGTCGGTGAGGTAGGCCGCCTCGATGATCACCTTGCTGACGACGCCGGCGTCGCGGCAGGGGCCGATCACCGCCTCCATGTCGCGCTCCACGAGGCGCAGGTCGCCGGACTTGAGGGCGCCCACGTTGATCACCATGTCGATCTCGGTGGCCCCGTCGAAGATCGCGCGGCGGGTCTCGTAGTGCTTCACGTCGGGCGTGGTCGCGCCCAGGGGAAAGCCGACCACCGAGCACACGCCGACGCCGGTGCCCCGCAGCCGCGCGGCCGCGAGCGCCACCCAGGTCGGGTTCACGCAGACGGTGGCGAAGTGGCACTCGGCGGCCTCGGCGGCCAGCGCCTCGATCGCCTGGCGGGTCGCGTCGGGCTTGAGCAGCGTGTGGTCGATCATGGCGGCCACCGGGTCCGGCGCGCCGCCGGTCGCGTGCAGGCCGAGGCGGGTCGCCCCGGCGTCCAGCACGCCGCGCAGGCGGTCCGGGCAGCACTCCAGGAGCACGGCGTGGCAGCCGCACTGCTCGCCGCGGGCCGGTCCGGTCGCGGCCAGCACCTCCTCGGTGACGATCTCGATCAGACGCTGGATGTCCGGGATGTCCGGCCGCGTCACCGTCGCGCCTCCTCGTCCTCGATCTCGCGGATCTTCACGAGCCGCCGGATGTAGCGCGGCTCGCGCATGGGGGTCTCCAGCCACGCCTCCACGACGCGCGTCGCGTCGGCGGGGTCGGGCAGCAGCGTCGCGCCCAGCGCCAGCACGTTCGCGCCGTTGTGCGCCCGGGCGTAGCGCGCGGTCGTCTCGTCGTCGCACATGGCCGCCCGCACGCCCCGGACCTTGTTGGCCGCCATCGCCGACCCGATCCCGGACCCGTCGATGACGATGCCCGCGTCGGCCTCGCCGCGCGCCACCGCGCGCGCGACGCCCGCGGCCACGTCGGGGTAGTCGGCCTTCTGGTCGGCGCGCTCGACGCCAAGGTCGTCCACCGCGAGCCCCCGCGCCCGCAGCGCGCGCGCCAGTTCCGCCTTCAGCGCCACGCCGGTGTGGTCGCTGGCGAGGGCGACCCGCTTCACGGGGCTCGCCGGAGCGAGCGACGCGAGGTCCGGGTCGGCGCCCGCGCGCGCGACCGTCACCCGGCGCTCGCGGAGCGTGTCGCGCGCGAGCGGCGTGACGTGGCCGCCGGGCGCCAGCTCGACGGTCGCGCCGACGGGCAGCATCCGCGCGTCGGCCTCGGTGATGATGTCGAATCGCTGCATGGTTCCCTTGCTCGTCCCGCCGGAGCGCCGGAGGCGCGAAGGCGGGCTCGTCCCTACGCCCCGTTCTCCAGGATCGCCAGGTACGGCAGCTCCCGGTAGCGCTCGCCGTAGTCGAGCCCGTAGCCGACGATGAACTGGTCCTCGATCGTGAAGCCGATGTACTCGACCGGCACCTCGATCTGACGCCGGCTGGGCTTGCTGAGCAGGCACGCCGTCCGCAGCGTCTTCGGCGACCGCGCGCTGAGGATGTCCTGCAGGTAGTGCAAGGTGAGGCCCGTGTCCACGATGTCCTCGACGATCACGACGTGACGCCCCTCCAGGGCATAGTCGACGTCCTTGATCAGCCGGACCTCCCCCGAGGACTTGGTGCCCTTGCCGTAGCTCGACAGCGCGATGAAGTCGAGCGTGATCCGCGGCGGCAGCGCGCGGACCAGGTCGGACAGGAACATGAAGCCGCCCTTGAGCACGCAGACGAGGTGGATCTGCGCGTCCTCCGGGTAGTCCCGGATGATCTCCCCGCCCATCTCCGACACGCGCCGCTGAATCTGCTCCTGGGTCAGCAAGACCTGCATCGTTGGCTCCGCCATCGTCGTCTAGCGCTGGGGCCCACTCTCGCCCACGGCCGCGCGCACGCGCGCCGCGAACGCGTTCGCCTCGGCCTTGACCGCCGCCGCGTCGAGCGTCAACACGCGCCGGTCGCGCATCAGCACCCGTCCGTTCACCACCACGTTCCGCACGTCGTCGCCCCGGGTGACGTAGACCAGGTGCGACAGGGGATGGTACATCGGCGTCTGCCGGGCGGCGCTCATCGACACCGTGATGAGGTCGGCGCGCTTCCCGGGCTCGAGGGAGCCGATGATCGTGTCCAGCCCGAGCACCTTCGCGCCGTCGATGGTGGCCATCTCGACGGCCTCGGCGGCGCTGATCGCGCGCGGGTCGCGCGTCGAGAGCTTGGCCAGGAACGAGGCCTGCCGCATGGCCTCGAACATGTCGAGGTCGTTGTTGCTGGCCGCGCCGTCGGTGCCGATCCCGACCACCACGCCCGCCGCGCGCATGGCCGTCACCGGCGCCGCGCCGCTCGCCAGCTTCATGTTGCTCTCGGGGTTGTGCGAGACGCCCACGTGGTCCTTCGCAAGGATGGCGATGTCGGCGGGCGAAACCCACACGCAGTGCGCCGCCACCGTCCGGCCGGCGAAGAAGCCCAGGGAATCGAGGTAGGCGACCGGCGTCAGGTGGTGCGCCTGCTCGCTGTCGGTCACCTCTTTCTCGGTTTCGGCGACGTGCGTGACGATCGGCGCCTCGTACTTGTTCGCGAGCGCGCGCGCGGCCTGGAGCGACGCGGCGTCCAGCGTGTACATGGAGTGCGGCGCCACCGCCGGCACGATGAGGTCGTCGCCCGCCCACGCCTTCAGGAAGCGCTCGGCCCGGGCCAGGCTGTCGGCCGGCGTCTTCGCGTCCGGCACCGGGAAGCCGATGATCGTCTCGCCCAGCACGCCGCGCAGGCCCGCCGCCTTGGCGACCTTCGCGATCTCCTCCTCGAAGTAGTACATGTCCGTGAAGGTCGTCGTGCCCGACTCGATCATCTCGAGCGCCGCCAGCCGCGTGCCCACCCGCACGAACTCGGGCGACACGGTCTTCGCCTCGGCCGGGAAGATGTAGTGCTGCAGCCAGTCCTGCAGGGCCAGGTCGTCGGCCAGGCCGCGGAAGAGGACCATGGGGGCGTGGCCGTGCGTGTTCACCAGGCCGGGCATCACCACCTGGCCGGCCGCGTCGATCGTCTCGGCGGCGGCGTACCGGGCGAGGATCTCGTCGGCCGGACCGACGGCCACGATGTGGTCGCCGTCGACGGCCACGGCGCCCGGCGAGTAGACATGGCGCGCCGCGTCCTCCGTGATGACGTGGGCGCCGCTGACGATCAGGGCAACGGGCTGGCGGGACTGGGCGGGCGCGCCGTGGGCCAGCGCGGCCGCCACGGCCAGCGTGACCAGCAGCATCGAGAGCGAAAAACGCTTGAGCACGACTCGATCTTAGGCCAACGAGGGCGGTTTGCGCGAGAGGGGACGTGCCGCGGCGCCGTGGGGTATAGTGAGACGTGCCGGTTCACCTCGTCGAGCACCCCCTCGTCCACGACGCCTTGCGCATTCTGAGGGACCGCACCACCAGCCCAGACGCCTTCCGCCGGGAGGCCGTCCGGATCAGCCGCCTCCTCACCGCCGAAGCGCTGCGCGATCTCCCGGTCGAGACGGTCACCGTCGAGACGCCGATCGGCCCCTCGCCCGCGCGCCGCGTGACGAAGGACGTGGTGGTGGTGCCGGTGCTGCGCGCCGGCCTGGGCATGCTCGACGCCGCGCTCGAGCTCGCGCCCGAGGCCCGCGTCGGGCACATCGGCCTGCAGCGCGACGAGACGACCGCCGTGGCGTCGCAGGTACTACGCCAAGCTGCCGGCGAACCTGGCCAAGGCGTGGGTGGTCATCATCGACCCGATGCTGGCCACCGGAGGCAGCGCCGTGGCGGCGCTCAATCTGCTCACCGAGGCCGGCGCCCGCCGGATCCGTCTCGTCTGCATCGTGGCCGCGCCCGAGGGCGTGGCGGCCGTCGAGCGGGCCTACCCCGACGTCGACATCTACACGCCCGTCGTCGACGAGCGTCTCAACGCACAGAAGTACATCGTGCCCGGCCTGGGAGATTTCGGCGACCGGCTGTACGGAACGTTCTAGGGGCTGGGGGCTGGCAGCTAGGGGCTGGGGGCTCGAAGAGCGCGCAAGAACAAAAAAGCTCGCCCGGGAGCGGGCGAGCGAAGGTTGGTGGGCGCTAGTGGATTCGAACCACTGACCCCCGCCGTGTGAAGGCGATGCTCTACCGCTGAGCCAAGCGCCCAACCTGAATCCGAATAGTCTACATTATCTCGTGGAAAGCCGCCAGATTTCGCGCGGTTGGCGCCGCGCGATCGGGCGTTTGACAGACCGGCGGGCGGCTCCTATATTCCCTGGTGACGCGGCGCAACCCGCGGCGACCTTCTGAATTCCTGCCGCCGCTCGAGCGAGTCCGGCTCGCGGCGAGCCGGGTTGCCGGCGGTGGATTGCACCTGGCGTCCGAAGCGCCCTCGCTGCCGGGCAGGTCGCGGTTGGCCAGGCTTCCCGCCACCAGTGCCGCGTCAGCGCCCCGCCGAGCGACTCGACGGGGCCGCCTCGCCACGGCGACGAGGGCGTTTCCGTGCCTCCCCCGCCGCCGCCCGCCGCCTACTTCTTCTTGAGCTGATTCATCAGGACCGTCAGCATGTGCGCGTAGCGCGTGTCGGCGTCCGTGAACCGCTTCTCGTACTCGGCCTCGGTGAGGGTCAGCGCCTTCAGGTCGTGGTTGAAGGCCGTGGTCTGCCCGCCCGACTCGTACGTGTCGAACGGCTCCTCGTTGGCCGGACGGGCCTTCAGGCCGTCCGCCGCCAGATCGGACACGAACACCTTGGTGCCGGCCACCGACGCGCTGTTCAGGTCGATGTACACGTCCATGTACTTCTGCTCGGTCAGCTTGGCGTCGAGCAGCACCGGCACGGAGTACCGCGCGCCCACGACCAGCAGCTGGCTGCCCGGGAAATACATGGCCGCGACGTACTGGCCTTCCCCCTGGGTGTCCTTCGCGGCAACCGTGGTCAGCTTGCCCTGGTCGAGCAGCTGCGTGAGCTCCTTGGCGAGCGGCGCGGACTTGGAATCCTGGGCGTGGGCGAGGCCGGCGGAGAAGGCTAACACCGCCAGACCTGCCGCGGTGACGAGCCACGGACGACGGGAATGAGTGATCATCGGCGCCCTCGTGGATGACGAACGGTTCCGAAAAAGCTGCCTGTTTCTACCACCCCCCACGACATCCCGTCAAACGGCCGACGGCGGAGCGCCCGCCCGGAAGGGCGCTACCCGATGAACAACGCGTCTTCCTCCTCGTGCCGCGCCCCGGAGCCGCTCGAGCGGCGGACCCCGCGCAACGCGCCCAGGACGGCCCGCACCGCGGCCGCAATCGCCAGCCCCTCGCGCGCCGGCGCGACGACGGCGCTCTGCACGAGGGTCACGGTGTCGTCCACGCGGCGGGCGAGGTCGCTCAGCAGCCCGTCGGCGCGCTCCACCTGCGCCGACACGAGCGTCGCGACGCGCGCCGCTTCCTCGCTGACCGTGGTGGCCTGCGCGATGAGGGGCTGGACGTCCCGCTGGAGCTGGCCGACGCTCTGCTCGAGCCGCCGGGCCAGCCGCGCCAGGAGCACCACCGCGCCCACCTGCAGGACGGCCATCAGGACCGTCGCCGCCGCGATCGCACCGAGGAACACCGACTCCATCGCTACCCGTTCTCCTTCTGGCTCGCGTCGCGATAGGCCTCGCGCCCGCGCTCGATGGCGGTCGTGATCGTCTCGCGCTGGCGCCCGATGAACTCGCGGCCCTGGCGGGCCACGTCGCCCGCGCGGGCCTTGCCCTCGCGCGCCTTGTCGCTCAGGCGCCGCCGGGTCTCCTCGCCCGACAAGGGCGCCGCCAGCAGCGCCACGGCCGCCCCGGTCACGGTGCCCAGCAGGAACGCCACGAAGACAGCCCCGGCCGATCCGCCCTGGTCTCTTGCCATCGAAATCCCCCTAACCTTCGAACAGCCAGACGCCGGTACCACCCAGCCTATCTCTTTGCGTGCCTAGAAGATGCTCACCTTCACGTTCAGGTATTTCTTCGGGTCTTTCCGGATATCTCCCACAAGGGCGCGCAGCTCGGTCGCGGCCCCATTCATGTTCTCATATAACTGCTTGTCGCGCAGCAACTGTCCCATCGTGCCCTCGCCCGCATCGAGCTTCGTCGACACCTCGTCGAGGCGGCCCGCCAGCGCGTTCAGGCGATCGTAGAGCTGGCGGTCGTTCACCAGCCGTCCCATGGTCCCGTCGCCCTCGTTCATCTTCCGGGTGAGGGCGTCGAGGTTGCGGCCCGTCGAGGCGAACGACTTGGCGAGCGTGTCGTCCTTCAGGAGCGCGCCGATCGAGCCCTCCCCCGCGTTGATCCGGGCGGTCATCTCGTCGAGGTTCCTGAGCGCCGTCAGCAGGTTCTGGTAGGCCTCCGGGTCGGTGAGGAGCTTCCCCGCCGTGCCCTTGCCCTGCGCGAGCTGGCTGGCCACGCGCTCGGCCGCGGCGACGAGGCCGTCGATGTCGCGGTAGAGCCGATCGTCGGTGAACAGCCGGCCGACGGTCCCCTGGCCCTCGCGCAGGCCGTGGAGCAGCCGGGTCGCCTCCTGCAGGCCCCGGCTGGCGTTCTCGGCCACGTCGGCGAGCTGCCGCGGGCTGTGCGACGCCGCGACGTAGCCCCAGTCGCCAATCGGCGTGCCGTCGCTCGAGGGGCTGATGTCCACGATGGGCTCCCCGAGCAGGCTGAGCGAGCCAATCGAGGCGCGGGAATGGTCGGTGATGCGGCTCCGCATCGTGTCGCTCACCTCCATGATCACCTCGACCTGGGCGCCCGCGAAGGCCACGTCCGTCACCTTGCCGACGTCGACGCCGGCCACCCGGACGACGGCGCCGTCCTTGAGGCCCTGCACGTTGGCGAAGCGGGTCTTCAGGTGGTAGCGCTGCCAGAAGAAGCCCCCCTCTCCCCCGACCAGGAAGGTCAGCATGGCGGCCAGCACGACCGCGATGACGGCGAGCAGGCCGATCTTCAGCTCCGACCAGGCGAGCGAGCGGGTGCGTGGCATGGCAATGTCCTCGTCAGCGGCCGGCGGCCGCGGTCGATCACGACAGGAACGTGCGCAGGTACTCGTCGCCGGACGCGCGCAGCTCCGAGGCGTTCCCCTCGAAGACGATCCGGCCGTCGCGCAGCATGATGAACTCGGCCTCGTCGGCCTTCTGGAGCGACGCCGGCCGAATCTCGACGCGCCCGTCGCGGCGCACGGCCTCGTGCGTGGCGACGTAGAACGCGTCGCGCAGCTGGTGCGTCACCAGAATGGAGCTGACGTCCTCGAGGTCGCGCAGCTTCACGATCTCGTTGTCGATCGTCATCCCCGTGATGGGGTCCAGCCCCGTCGTCGGCTCGTCGTAGAGCAGGATGCGCGGCTTGACGCACATGGCGCGCGCGATGGCCACGCGCCGGCGCTGGCCGCCCGACAGCTCGGACGGCATGCGGTCGATGAACTCGCCGAGGCCGACGAAGCCGAGCACCTCCTCGACGCGCCGATCGACGTCGGGGACCGGGAGGTCCGTCTCCTCGTACAGCTTGTAGCCGACGTTCTCGCGGACGGTGAGCGAGTCGAAGAGCGCGCCCTCCTGGAAGACCATGCCCAGGTCGTTGCGCACCTCCAGCAGCTTGGCCTCCCGCAGCTGGTCCACGCGCTCGCCGTTCACCCAGACGACGCCGCTGTCGGGGCACAGGAGGCCGAGGACGAGCCTGAGGATCGTGGACTTCCCCGCCCCGCTCGCGCCCAGGATGATCTTCGTGTGGCCGACGATGAGGGTGAAGCTCACCTCGTCGAGGACGACCTGCTCGTCGAACGCCAGCGAGACCCGGTCGAACACGACGATCGGGGCGCCCGGCCCGAGCGCTTCCTCGAGCTCCGGCGAACGCGGGTTCCGCAGGTCCAGGTCCATGTGAGCCTCGACTCAGTACAGCAGCGCGATGATCACCTTGCTCACGAAGAAATCCACGGCCAGGACGGCCACCGAGGCCACCACGACGGCGCGCGTGGTGGCGCGCCCGACGCCCTCCGTGCCGCCGCCGGCGCGCAGGCCGACGTGGCAGGCGACGGTGACGATCACGAACCCGAGCACGAAGGGCTTGATGATCCCCATCCACACGTCCTGGACGACCAGCCCATCCACGACGGAGTTCCAGTACACGCTCGACGCCACGTGCAGCTGCGAGGTGGCGACGAGCCAGCCGCCGACGATGCCCACCGCGTCGGCAATCACGGTCAGCACGGGCACCATCGCGACGCCCGCCAGGATGCGCGGCACGGCCAGCTTGCGCACCGGGTCGGTGCCGAAGCGCGCGCAGCGCGTCGATCTGGTCGGTGACGACCATCGAGCCGAGCTCGGCGGCGATGCCGGACCCGACCCGCCCCGTGACCATCAGCGCCGGTCAGGACCGGCCCGAGCTCCTTCACCATCGACGCGCTCACCAGGCGGCCGACCACCGCGCGCGCCCCGAACTGGTCCAGCGTGAAGCCCGATCTGCAGCGCCAGGACCGCGCCGGTGAACGCGCCGGTCAGCAGCACGACGGCGAGCGAGCCGACGCCGATCGACTCGAGCTGCTCCACGACGTCGCGGAAGTAGAAGGGCGGCGTGACGAGCGCGACGCCGACGGCGCGCAGCAGGCGCACGTAGTTCTGCACGTCGAGCAGCCCCGCCTTGACCCGCGTGGTCAGCCAGCCGTCCACGTCAGCTCCGGCTCCCGGCGAAACCGAGGTCCTGCGCGCGCAGCCGCTTCAGCGTGTCGCGCAGCTCGGCCGCCTTCTCGAACTCGAGGTCCTTCGCGGCCGCCTTCATGGCGGCCTGGACCTCGGCGATCCGCGCGTCCCGCTCGGCGCGCGTGCGGAAGGTCTCGACCGTCTCGCGCACCATCGGGACGGTCACGTAGTCGCGCTCGTAGACGCTCGACATCACCTCGTCGATGGCCTTCACGATCGACTGCGGCGTGATGCCGTGCTCGGCGTTGTAGACCTCCTGGATCTGGCGTCGGCGCTCGGTCTCGCCGATGGCCCGCCGCATGGAGTCGGTCATGACGTCGGCGTACATGATCGCGCGCCCGTTCACGTGGCGCGCCGCCCGGCCGACCGTCTGGATGAGCGACCCCGCCGAGCGCAGGAACCCCTCCTTGTCCGCGTCGAGGATCGCGACGAGCGACACCTCGGGCAGGTCGAGGCCCTCGCGCAGCAGGTTGATGCCCACCAGCACGTCGAACGCGCCGCGGCGCAGGTCGCGCAGGATCTCGATGCGCTCGAGCGTCTCGATGTCCGAGTGCAGGTAGCGCACGCGCACGCCCAGCTCGTGGTAGTAGGCCGTCAGGTCCTCGGCCATCCGCTTGGTGAGCGTCGTCACGAGCACGCGCTCGCGGCGCTCGGCGCGCAGGCGGATCTCCTGCAGCAGGTCGTCCACCTGGCCGCGCACGGGCCGCACCTCGATCGCCGGGTCGACCAGGCCGGTGGGCCGGATGATCTGCTCGACGACCGCGCCCCCGGTCTGCTGCAGCTCGTAGGGACCGGGCGTGGCCGACACGAAGATCACCTGGCCGACGCGGCCCTCCCACTCGTCGAAGTTGAGCGGCCGGTTGTCGAGCGCCGACGGCAGGCGGAACCCGTAGTCGACCAGCACGCTCTTGCGCGACCGGTCCCCGTGGTACATGCCGCGCACCTGCGGCACCGTCTGGTGGCTCTCGTCCACGATCGTCAGCGCGTCCTCGGGCAGGTAGTCCAGCAGGGTCGGCGGCGGCTGCCCCGGGGCGCGTCCCGAGAGGTGGCGCGCGTAGTTCTCGATCCCGTGGCAGTACCCGATCTCCTTGATCATCTCGAGGTCGAACATCGTGCGCTGGTGCAGCCGCTGCGCCTCCAGGAGCTTGCCCTCGGCCTCGAGCGCCGAGCGCCGCTCCACCAGCTCCGCCTTGATCGACTCCACGGCCGGCTTCGTGCGCTCGCGCGGCGTCACGAAGTGCGACTTCGGGTAGATCGCCACCTTGTCGTGCCGCCGGAGCGTCTGGCCGGTGAGCGGGATCGAAGCTCGCCAGCTCGTCGATCTCGTCGCCGAACAGCTCGATGCGCACCGCCGTCTCCTCGTACGACGGGTAGACCTCCACGATGTCGCCGCGCACGCGGAACGTGCCGCGCCCGAACTCGTGGTCGTTCCGCTCGTACTGGATCTCCACCAGCTTGCGCAGGATCGCCTCGCGGCCGAGGCGCTGGCCGCGCTCGAGCGGCAGCAGCATGCCGTAGTACGCCTCGGGCGAGCCCAGGCCGTAGATGCACGACACCGACGCGACGATGACGACGTCGCGCCGCTCGAAGAGCGACCGCGTCGCCGAGAGGCGCATGCGGTCGATCTCGTCGTTGATCGTCGCCTCCTTCTCGATGTAGGAGTCGGTCGCCGGGACGTAGGCCTCGGGCTGGTAGTAGTCGTAGTAGCTGACGAAGTACTCGACGGCGTTGTGGGGGAAGAAGCGGCGGAACTCCTGGCAGAGCTGCGCCGCCAGCGTCTTGTTGTGCACCATGACGAGGGTCGGCCGGTTCACGCGGGCGATGACCTGCGCCATGGTGAACGTCTTGCCCGACCCGGTCACGCCGAGGAGCACCTGCGCGCGCTCGCGCCGATCCAGGCCGTCCGCGAGCTCGTCGATGGCGCGGGCCTGGTCGCCGCGCAGCTCGAAGTCGGACACCAGCGTGAAGCGGTCGTGGCGCGATGACATGGTGTGGAGCGCGGCGACGGCATCCGCCGCCGCATCGACCGGCCATCGTACCACAGACCGGCGGGCCCCTAGCGCCCCCCGTCCGGCTGGTACGGCCCGTCAGTACCCGGGCCGGGCGCGCACCTTCACGCCGCGGAGCCCCGGCTTCACGACCCGGATCTCCACGGCGCGCCAGGCGCCGTCGGCCTTCGTGTTCGTGGACAGGTAGCCGAGGTCGTAGCGGGACGAGATCTCCTCGTGGATCTTGTCGTAGAACTTCTCGAGATCGTCCTTCGAGAACGGGAAGTACGCCTCGCCGCCGGTCGTCGCCGCGATCTGCCGCAGGTACATCTGCTGCATCAGGCGCACCCCCATCGGCTGGTGCGCGAGGAAGCCGACCGAGTACACCGTGGCGTCGGACATCCGCAGCAGGCTCATGCAGTCGCCGAAGGTCATCGAGCTGCGCGTGTCGCCGCCGTCCGTGTAGACGACGAGCACCTTCTGGCCGTCGAGGTCCTGCGCGCCGTGCAGGTACACGCCCAGCGCGTCGTAGAGCGCCGTGTAGCCCTCCGGGCGCTGGTTCCGGATGCGCTCGATGATCCGGGGGAAGTCGTCCGCGCTGTAGCGCGCCACCCGGACCTCGGTGTCGAAGTCGACCAGCGTGATGTCGACCGCCTGCGAGGTCTCGTTGAGGAACTTGATCGCCGCGGTGCGGGAGAAGCCGATGTCCTCGTCCATGCTGCCGCTCGTGTCGAACAGCAGGCCGAGGTGCAGGGGCGCGGCCGCCTGGTGGTCGTCGGCGCTGGCGAAGAAGCGGATGTCCTGCGGCGTCGCGTCCTCGCGCACCTCGAAATCGGCGCGCGTGAGACCCGTCACGAGCTGGCCCTTGCGGTCGAGCACGGTCACGCCGAAGTGGACCAGATCGATCCCGCTCCGGAAGACCTTCTGGGCGCGGCCGACCGAGACCAGCAGGATCGCGCAGACCGCCGCCAGCGCCGCACGCCTCATCCGCACCTCCGCCCCCGCATGATACGGGATGCCGCCGGGCCCGCCAACCGGGGCGCCGGCCCCTGTGGGCGAACTCACTCGCCCGAGGGCCCCGTTCGGTCGTATAGTCGTATAATAGTGGTTTTGGACGCCATGAATTCAGCCCGCTCATTAGGGGTGCCCGTTCCATGAGGGCGCTCGCGGTCTGTCAGGACGAGCTGGTCATCCGGACGCTTGGCCTCCGTCCTGCTGCCGGCAGCTTCGACGACGTCGAGTTCCTGGTCGAGAGCCGCCCGCTCGCGCGGCGGCTCGGCGACCTGACGCACGTCACGCTCGGCGACCCGCGCCGGGTCGACACCTATCTCAAGGCCGACCTCTCCCCCCTCACGCCGGTCATCGTCGAGGACAACGGGCGGCGGGGCCTCAAGCGCATCCTGACGGCGGTGAGCGACGCCGGCGCGACGCTCATCTACGTGCTGCGCGCGGCCAGCCACAAGACGACGCGCGCGCCGAGCGAGGTGACCGACCGGTTCCCCGACGTGACCGTGCTGGACCTCGCCGAGCTCGTCGGCCCCGCCCTGGACACCGAGTTGAGCCGGTCGCTGACCCGCGCCAAGGTGCAGCAGTACCAGCGCTACTTCGCCGACGCGGACCGGATCCTGATCCTGCTCCACAACGACCCGGACCCCGACGCGCTGGCGAGCGGC
The DNA here is from genome assembly GCA_963812185.1 of uncultured Acidobacteriota bacterium. GTDB lineage: Bacteria > Acidobacteriota > Vicinamibacteria > Vicinamibacterales > JAHECP01 > JAHECP01. The sequence goes on along the minus strand of CAWEUE010000003.1, from coordinate 143,414 downwards.
CTGGCGCTGCGCAGCCTGCTCCGCCGCACCAAGACGACGGCCATCATCGGCGCCATGGAGGGCATGACGCGGCCCGAGAACATCCGCATGGCGGACCTGCTCGACATCCAGACCGAGCCCGTCTCGGCCGAGTCGCTGGCCGGGTTCGAGCGGATTGCGACGGTGGACGTGCAGCCGCACTACTTCGCCAGCCTGCTGAACCGCGTCGACCTCGTCGTCGACCACCACCCGGAGCAGGCGGGCTACAGCGCGGTGTTCAAGGACATCCGCCCCGACTACGGCTCGACCTGCACGATCCTCACCGAGCACCTGCGCGCCGTGGACCAGAACATCTCGGAGCGGACCGCCACGGCGATGCTCTACGCCATCAAGTCCGACACGCTCTTCTTCGCGCGCCACACCAACCGCGTCGATCTGGAAGCCTTCACGTACCTCTACCCGCTCGCCGACGCCGCGCTCATCCGCAAGATGGAGGGCTTCGAGATCACGATGGAGCGCCTGGAGTACGTGGTGCGCGCGTCGACGGCGGGCCGCGTCGAGGAGCAGGTGTTCTGCGCCTTCCTCGGGGAGGTGGCGCGCGAGGACTTCATCACCTACGCCGCGGACTTCTTCCTGCAGCTCGAGGACGTCAAGTGGACGATCCTCGCCGGCGTGGTGAACGACACGCTCATCGTGAGCGTCCGCAACCTCGGCTACTCGCGCAACGCGGGCGAGTTCGTGAAGCGCGCCTTCAACGACATGGGCAGCGCCGGCGGCCACCGGGCGATGGCCAAGGCGGTCGTGCCGATGGAGGGGTTCCGCGAGAAGTTCGGCGACCTCGACGACGCCGCCGTGACGGCGCTGCTGCGCGAGATGGTCGCGCAGTTCCTCCACGAGTCCGGGAACGACAAGAAGAAGGAACCCGTCGCGCGCTAGCCGGGGCCGTCCGCCGGGTCCCTCCTACGGCTCCAGCGCCTGATCCAGGTCCGCGATCAGGTCGTCCACGTCCTCCAGCCCGATCGAGAGCCGCGCCATGCCGGCCGTGACGCCGGCCAGGCGGAGCTGCTCCTCCGAGTGGCCCCACTGCGACGTCAGCACGGGCAGGCTGCACAGGCTCTCGACGCCGCCGAGGCTCGCGGCGCGGCGGACGAGCTGCAGGCGGTCGAAGAAGCGCGAGGCGCGCGGCAGGCCGCCGGCGAGCTCGACGCACACCATGCCGCCGAAGCCGCTCATCTGCGACCGCGCGATCGCCCGGTCGGGGTGCGACTCGAGGCCGGGGTAGAGGACGCGCGCGACGCGCGAATCGCTCTCGAGCCACCGCGCGACGGCCGCCGCGTTCTCGTTGTGCCGCGCGACGCGGACGGCCAGCGTCTTCAGGCCGCGGCCGAGCGCGTAGGCCGCCTGCGGGTCCATGATGCCGCCGAGCAGCCGGCGCGCGCCGGACACCTGCGAGACCAGCGCCGCCGACCCGGCGATCGCGCCCGCCGTCACGTCGCTGTGGCCGTTCAGATACTTGGTCGCGCTGTGCATCACCAGATCGACGCCGAGCGCGATCGGCTGCTGGTTGATGGGGGTGGCGAAGGTGTTGTCGAGCACCGAGACGACGCCCGCCTCGCGGCAGACCGACGCGACCGCCGCCACGTCGACGCAGCGCAGCGTGGGGTTGATCGGCGACTCGAACCAGACCAGCCGCGTGCGCGGGCCGATGAGCGTCTGCGGCCGCGTCAGCTCGTCGGGCCGCACGAACCGCGACACGACGCCGAAGCGCGGCAGCAGGTCCGCGATGAGGTGCAGCGTCCCGCCGTAGATGGCCGAGCTGCACACCACCTCGTCGCCCGCCTTGACGAGCGCCAGGAGCGCCGTGGCCGTCGCGGCCATCCCGGAGCCGAACAGGATCGCGGCCTCGGCGTGCTCGAGCGCCGCCACCTTGGCCTCGACCGCCGTCACGGTCGGGTTGCCGTAGCGCGAGTAGAGGAACTTGTCCGAGCGGCCCTCGTTGTAGGCCCGCACCTCATCGGCCGACTCGAACAGGAACGTGGTGGTCTCGTAGATCGGCAGCGTCAGCGGCTCGGCGCGCCGCGCCCCGCCGCCGGCCTCGTGGATGACCTCCGTGGACGGCCCCTTCATCCTGCCCTCCTCACCGCATCCGGTCCGGCGCGCCGGACGGCGCGTCGGGCGGGGCGGCCTCGACGGAGAGGCCGTCGCCGCTGGCGCCCACCACCGGCTCGATGAACTGCCGATAGGCGTCCTCGTACCCGCGGTTGACGAGCTCCTCGAGGCTCTGCCAGCGATCCGACCGCTCGTCGTAGGCGCCGCCGAAATCGTAGGGCCCGACCGGGTTGTGCCCGGGCCGGACGACGAACACGCCGCGGAAGCGCCCGCCGGCCAGGCGCAGCGCGTCGTCGAGCGCGGCGGTCTCGGCGGCGCGGACGTACTCGCCCGCGCGCCCCTTCAGCTCGCCGCGCCGCGACGCCAGCGCGTGCGGCCCGCCCGGCGCCGGCGCGTCGGTGACGACGACGATCTGCTCGGCGCCCGCCGCGGCGGTCTCCTCGAGCAGCCGGGCGAGCAGGTCGGGCCGGTCGCAGAGCCGGTGCGCCTCACCGCGCCAGTAGCTCTCGGGCGCGAACGCCGCGAGATGCGCCTCGGTGACCACCGGCAGGCTCAAGGCGCCGGAGAGCGCGTCGACGACGTGGTCGCGCCCGGTGCCGGCGAGGTCGAAAGCCTCGGCGGCGCGCGTCTCCGACGCCACGCGCCGCGCGCCGGCGAAGAACGCCTGCCGGTAGGGCTCGGCGAGCGCCGCGAAAACGACGTCCTGGCGGACGTCGAGGTCGTGCGCCGCCACGAGCACCTCCTTGAACCCGGGCTGCTTCAGGTTCTCGACGAGCAGCTCGGCGTACCGGCGCCCCACCTCGGGGGCCGGCGGCTCGGCGATCACGGCGGCGCCGCGGATCAGGTGCCAGAGCCCGCCGCGGAAGCGCCCGATCGCGCCCGCGGCCGAGAGCGGCGCGCCGACCAGGCGCCACCAGGCCAGGCCGCGCGTCCGGCGCGCCACGCCGCGCCGCCAGCGCGCCGCCACCGCGCCGGCGGCCAGCGCGGCGAGCGCCACGACGAGCGCGAAGGCGACCGCGCGCGGCATGATCGTCGGCACCGCCCACGGCTCGAACAGCCGGGCCAGCACGGCGTCGAACCACGCCGTCATCGCGGCGCCCGCGCCGCCGAGCCCCACGAGCGTCGCGACGAGGCCGGCCAGGTACACGATGACCGCGCCCGCGAGCAGGATGAGGGGAGACAGGAGCGCGACGAGGCCCGCGGCGACCGCCCAGCCCGCGACGCGGATCGGGGCGCGGAAGCGGTAGAGGCGCCGGGCGCCGGCGCCGCGCCACGGCCCGTCGGCGCCCCACAGCCGGCTGCCGCCGTCCACGGCGTCGAACAGCGCGCCGACGGCGCCCATGCCCCGGCCGGCGACCAGGTCGATCTTCACCCCGGCCTCGTGGAGCGCGAACAGGACGCCGGCATGGTACGCCCCCGCCGTGCCGGTGCCCGAGAGCACCAGCGCCGTGCGGCGGCGGGGCGAGTAGAGGGAATCGGTCACGGGGGGACCAGCGAGCCCTTCGGCTCACTCGTCGTGAATCGTGACGAGCTTGGTAATCTCGAGCGTGCGCGTACCGTTCGGCGCGGCGATCTCCACCTCGTCGCCTTCCTCGTGGTTGAGGAGCGCGCGGCCGATGGGCGACGCCGTGGAGATCCAGCCCTTCTCGCCGTCGGCGTCCTCGGGCATCACGAGCTGATAGACGAACGCCTGGCCGCTCGACGGATCCTGCAGGTGCACCGTGGACCCGAACCCCACCTTGCCATGGGGAATACGGTCCATGTTCATCAGCGAGATCTCGCCCACGCGCTTGCGCAGCATCCCGAGCCGCGCCTGGACCAGCCGCTGGCGCTCCTTGGCGGCCTGGTACTCGGCGTTCTCGCTCAGGTCGCCGAGCTCGCGCGCGCGCTTGATCTCCTTCGGCAGCTCGCTCTTCAGCTCGTGGTCGAGCTGCTGGATCTCGTCTTCGAACTTCTTGAGAATGCGTGCCTTCATAGGGTTCGAGTCGGATCTTAGCACATCTGCTATGCTGGACCGCGGCCGCATGGAGTCCATCTCGAGCCGTCACAACCCGATCGTCAAGGCGTTCCGCGCCGCGGCCCAGGGGCGCAGCGCCGGACGCCTGCTGCTCGAGGGCGCGCGCCTGGTCGAGGAAGCCCTGCAGTCGGGCGTGCCGGTCTCGACCGCCGCGGTGACCGTCGCGCGCGGCGGGCACGCCGACGGGTCCGAGGCGCTGGTGGCGGCGCTCCAGGCGGCGGGCGCGCGCGTCATCGCGGTGTCGAAGACGGTCATGGCGGCCATCAGCCCCGTGCGCACGCCGTCGGGCGTCGTCGCGCTGGCGGACCACCGGCCGGCGCCGATCGACGCCGCGTTCGGGTCGCCGCCGCAGCTCGTCCTGATCCTCGCGCGCCTGCAGGACCCGGGCAACGTCGGGGCGATCGATCCGGACGGCGGACGCGGCGGGCGCGACGGGCGTGATCTCGTGCGCCGAGACGGCGGACCCGTTCGGCTGGAAGGCGCTGCGCGGCGCGATGGGCAGCACGTTCCGTCTGCCCGTGGTCGCCCGCGAGACCGAGGCGGCCGCGATCGCGGCCGCCCGCGCCCGCGGCCTGCGCGTCGTGGCCGCGACGCCGCGCGACGGCCGATCGATCTACGACGTCGATCTCCGGGGGCCGCTCGCCGTGCTGCTGGGCGGCGAGGGCGGCGGTCTCGCGCCCGAAGCCGAGCGGATGGCCGACGAGCGGGTCTCCATCCCGATGCGGCCGCCCGTCGAATCGCTCAACGTGGCGGTGTCGGCCGCCCTGCTGCTCTACGAAGCGCAGCCGCCAGCGGCGGCGCCCCGGGTTGCTGACCCCTGACCTCTGACCCCTGACCTCTGAAATGACCGGCGACCTCTTCTCGTCCGACCATCCGGCGCCCCAGGCGACCGCGGCGCCCCTCGCCGAGCGCATGCGCCCCCGCGCGCTCGACGAGATCGTCGGGCAGGAGGCGCTGCTCGCGCCCGGCCGCCCGCTGCGCGAGGCCATCGAGCACGACGCGCTCCAGTCGATCATCCTCTGGGGCCCGCCCGGCACCGGCAAGACCACGCTCGCCCGCGCGATCGCCGGCGTGACGCGCGCGCACTTCATCGCGTTCAGCGCGGTCCTGTCCGGCATCAAGGAGATCAAGGCCGTCATGGCGGAGGCGGAAACGGCGCGGCGTCAGCTCGGCCGCCGCACGATCCTCTTCGTCGACGAGATCCACCGCTTCAACAAGGCGCAGCAGGACGCGTTCCTCCCGCGCGTGGAGGCGGGCGACCTCGTGCTGATCGGCGCGACGACCGAGAATCCCTCCTTCGAGGTGAACTCCGCGCTGCTCTCCCGCTCCAAGGTCTTCGTCCTGCAGCCGCTCCCCGAGGACGCCGTCGCCGGGATCCTCCGCCGCGCCCTCGCGGACACCGAGCGCGGCCTCGGCGGCGACGGCCTGGACGCCGAGGACGCGGCGCTCGCGGCCATCGCGCGCCACGCGAACGGCGACGCGCGCGTGGCCCTGAACCTGCTGGAGCTCGCCGCCGCCATCGCGGCGCGCGCGCCCGACGGCGGCCGCGCCACGCTCGATCTGCCGCTCGTCTCCGACGTGCTCCAGCGCCGGTCGCTCCTCTACGACAAGTCGGGCGAGGAGCACTACAACCTGATCTCGGCGCTGCACAAGTCCATGCGGAACAGCGACGCCGACGCGGCCGTGTACTGGCTGGCGCGCATGGTCGAGGCCGGCGAGGACCCGCTCTACATCGCGCGGCGGCTCGTGCGGTTCGCCTCGGAGGACGTGGGCAACGCGGACCCGGTGGCCCTGCAGGTCGCCGTGGCGGCCAAGGAGGCCGTGCACTTCATCGGCATGCCCGAGGGCAACACGGCGCTGGCGCAGGCGGCGATCTACCTGGCGACGGCGCCCAAGAGCAACGCGGTCTACGTCGCCTACCAGCGCGCCGCCGGCGACGCCACGGCCGACGTCGCCGAGCCGGTGCCGCTCAACCTGCGCAACGCCCCCACGCGCCTGATGAAGGACCTCGGCTTCGGGCAGGGCTACGAGTACGCCCACGACGAGGCCGACGCGGTCACCGGCATGGATTGCCTGCCCGAGAGCCTGCAGGGACGGAAGTACTACGAGCCGAGAGACCGCGGATTCGAGAAGGAGATCAAGCGGAGACTCGACGCCTGGGAGGCCCTGAAGAAGAGAATGCGGGAGCACCGCTGAGCGGTGGAGGCGACGCGGAGGGACGGAGGACGCCACGCCCCGGCACGGATTGTGCTTGAAAGCTTACCGTCGGGTGTACCTCGGTCGTCGGGTCGGGCTGCTTGCGGTCGCGTCACGACGAGCAGCTACGCACCAACGCGACCAGAACCTGGGGGGAACGATGACCGTAAGTCCTAGCAATCACACGCTGAGAGCGGTACGGAAGGTTCCGGCCCACCTGGCCGGCGGCTCGCGCTACTTTCCCTGCCCGCTGACGGGAAACCGCACCCAGCTCTGCTTCGCGCTCTGCCGGCCCGTCGGCGGCGTCGGTGACTGCGGCAGATTGGCGGGGCACGCACAACTCAGCCGCATTCAGCGCGGGATCCTGGATCACCTGCGCCGGACCGGGTCCGTCGGCAGGCCCCTACGACCGTAGCAGGTACGTGACGCCGGCCGCGAGGCCGATCGTCACGACCACGAACCGCAGCGTGGCCGGGCGCACGCGCCCGGCCAGCCGGCCGCCGGCGACGCCGCCGACGAGCGCGCCGACCGCCATCACCGCCGCCACCGGCCAGTTCACGCGGCCCGAAAAGACGAAGAACACCGCCGCGGCCACGTTGGTGGCGAGCGCGATCGCCTGCTTCAGGGCGTTCAGCCGCGTCAGCGTGTCGTCCATCAGCAGACCCAGCACGGCCAGCACGATCACGCTCAACCCCGCGCCGAAGTAGCCGCCGTATACCGCGGCCAAGGCGATCGGCAGGACCGCCCACGTCTCGGCGGCCGCCGCCCTGTGCGGCCCCCGGCCGAAGACGAGCGCCTTCAGCCGGTCCTGCATCGCCAGCAGACCGGACGCCAGCAGGATCAGGAACGGCACCAGCGTGCGGAAGACCTTGTCCCCGGTGTGCAGGAGCAGCACGCCCCCGATGATGCCGCCGACGACGGCGACCGGAACCGTCAGCCACAGCCGCCGCGTCTGCGTGCGGATGTCGCCGGCCTGCGCGAGCGTGGCGCCCAGGTAGCCCTGGCAGAGCGCCACGGTGTTGGTGACGTTGGCCGACACGGCCGGCACGCCGACGGCGAGCAGCGTCGGAAACGTGATGAGCGTCCCGCCGCCCGCCAGCGCGTTCGCCGCCCCGCCCGCGACGGCGCTCAGACCCACGAGGACGAACTCGAAGCCGCTGAGCATCTTGGAATCAGTCTGACCGCGTGACCTCAAATCCTCTGGAAGTTCTTCTCGATCTCCCGCCGCGTGAGCCGCAGCACCACGGGCCGGCCGTGCGGACACACGGAGGAGTACGCCGTCGCGGCGCAGCTCTTCCAGGATGTAGGTCATCTTCTCCAGCGTGAGCGGGTAGTTCGCCTTCACCGCCGCGTGGCACGCCGTGGTGGCCGCGATGCGCCGCAGCCCCTCCTCCACCGGCGCCCCCGCGTCGAGGCCCTCGAGATCGGCCGCCAGCGCGCGCACGGCGGCCTCGGCCGCCGCGCGGTCAAGGATGGCGGGCATGGCGGCCAGCCGCAGCGCGTCGCCGCCGAACTCGCTCGACCTCGAAACCGAACCGTTCGAGCACGTCCGCGTGCGCGACCAGCGCCTGGCGCTCGGGGGCCGACAGCTGGAGGATCATCGGCTCGAGCATCCGCTGGCTCTCCAGCCGGCCGGCGGTCAGCCGCTCCATCACCCGCTCGAACAGCACGCGCTCGTGCGCCACGTGCTGGTCGATGATCGACACGCCCTCGTCGTCGATCGCGATGATGAACGTGTCGCGGAACTGCCCGAGCGGGATCATCGGCCGGATCTCGGCGGCGGCCCCACCGGGCGAGGCCGGCGCGGCGGCCGTGCCCTCGACGACGGGCGGCGGCCCGGGCGCGGCCGCTCCCGCGAGGCGCTCGGGCCGCGCGAAGGCCTGGGTCGCCGCCGTCCAGCGGCTGGTGTAGGTGCCGCCGGCCAGCACGTTGGGCAGCGCGCGCGGCGCCGGCTCGGGCGCCCCCGGCGACACCGCCCGGAACTGCAGCTCCGGCGCGCGGCCCTCCCCCAGCGCGTCGCCCAACGCCCGCCGCACGACCTCGTGCACGAGCGACTGCTCGAGGAAGCGCACCTCCGCCTTGGTCGGGTGGACGTTGACGTCCACGCGCGCGGCGGGCACCTGCGAGGAACAGGTGCACCTCGGGGCTGCGCTCCTTGATCGTCGCGTTCGCGTAGGCCTGCGAGATGGCGTGCGCGATGGTCCGATCCTTGACGATGCGGCGGTTCACGAAGACGTTCTGCGGCCCGCGGGCCGGCCCCTGATCGCCGAGCGCCGCGACGAACCCGTCGACGCGCAGGCCGCCAGCCTCCTTGCGCACCTCGATCAGGTCCGCGCGCTCGCCGTAGAGCTGGAAGAACCGGTCGCGCAGCGCCGCCGCCGGCGGGCACTGCACCAGCCGCCGCCCGCCGCTCGTGAGCGTGAACCCGACCTCCGGGTAGCCGAGGGCCAGCTGCGTCACGAGGCGCGAGACCTGCGTCGTCTCGGCGCGCGTCCGACTTGAGGAACTTCCGCCGGGCCGGGAGGTTGTAGAAGAGGTCCGCGACCTCGACGAGCGTGCCCTCGGGCGCGCCCGCTTCGCGCGACCGACGCGACGGCGCCGCCGTTGCACCTTCACCTCGGTGCCCGTCTCCTCGCCGCGCGCGCGCGTGCGCAGGCGGAAGTGCGACACCGAGGCGATGCTCGGCAGCGCCTCGCCGCGGAACCCGAGCGTGCGCGATGCCGCCGAGGTCCTCGGCCCGGGCGATCTTGCTGGTCGCGTGGCGCTCGATGGCCAGCCGCGCGTCCTCGGCCGTCATGCCCTCGCCGTCGTCCTCGACGCGGATCAGCTTCTTGCCGCCGAACTCGATCGCGACCGTCACCCGGCGCGCGCCGGCGTCGATGGCGTTCTCGACGAGCTCCTTCACGACCGAGGCCGGGCGCTCCACCACCTCGCCGGCGGCGATCTGGTTGGCGAGGTCGGGGGGCAGGAGGTGAATTCTGGACATCGAGACCAGGCCCTACATCCAGTGGCGCTTCTTGAACACCCAGAGCATGAGGCCAGAGACCGCGAACATCGCGACGGTGATCTCACCAGAACGGCGGACGTCGCCGCCCGGCCAGATGCGCGGAATGTCCACGTTCATGCCGAACAGACCGGTCAAGAGCGTCAGCGGCATGAAGATGCGTGGCGATCACCGTCAGCACCTTCATCACCTGGCTGAGCTGGTTGCGACTGGTTGGCCAGGTGCGCGTCGAGCATGCGACGTGATCCGGTCGTGGAAGACCAGCGGCTTCGTCGGTGAGGCGGACCAGGTGGTCGTAGACGTCGCGGAAGCGGTAGGCCAGCGCCTCGTCCACGAAGGCGAACTCGCGGCGCGCCAGGCGGCCCACGACGTCGCGCTGCGGCACGGTGACGCGCCGGAGGGACGTCACGTCCCGCTTCAGCTCGAGAATCGTCGCGCAGCAGCTCCGATCGCGGGTTCTCGAAGACCTCCTCCTCCAGCTCGTCGAGCCTCTCCTCGAGCTTGTCGACCTCCGGGCGGTAGTTGTCGACCATCGCGTCGATGATGCGGTGCAGCAGGCCGCCGGGCCCTTCCGCCAGCAGCTGCCGGCTGCGCGCGGCGCAGATCGCGCAGGCGCTGCACCGATCGGGACGTCCCGTCGTGCACCGTGACCAGGTAGTCGCGCCCCGATGAAGAAATCGATCGTCGTGCGTGGCGAAGCCGTGCGCCGCTTCCTGGAAGTCGATGCCGTGGAGGATCAGGTACAGGTAGCCGTCGTACGGCTCGACCTTCGGGTGGTGCACCGTGTCTGTCGACGTCTTCCACCGCCAGCTGGTGGAAGTGGAAGACGTCGATCAGCAGGCGCATCTCGTCGGGTGACGGGTCGTGCAGATCCACCCACAGGACGCTCCCGCTGTCGTCCCGGAGCCAGGCCGGATCGACCCGGTCGGCCTGTCGCGTCTCGCCGTCGGCGTAGACGAAGATGGTCACCATATCAGCGGTCGGGCGTCAGGGGTCAGTCCCCCACCTTCACCTTCAGCGCCGCCTGCGCGGCCGCCAGCCGGGCCACCGGCACGCGGTAGGGCGAGCAGCTCACGTAGTTGAGCCCCACGCTCTCGAAGAAGTGGATCGACGACGGGTCGCCGCCGTGCTCGCCGCAGACGCCGAGCTTGAGGTCCGGCCGCACCTTCCGGCCCTTCTCGACAGCCCATGCGCACGAGCTGGCCGACGCCGACGGTGTCGAGCGAGGCGAACGGGTCGCGCTCGAGGATCTTCTTCTCCTGGTAGACCCCCAGGAACTTCCCGATGTCGTCGCGCGAGAAGCCGAAGGTCAGCTGGGTCAGGTCGTTGGTGCCGAACGAGAAGAACTGGGCGACCTCGCCGATCTCGTCGGCGGTCAGGGCGCCGCGCGGCACCTCGATCATGGTGCCCGACGAGGTACTTCGACCTTCACCCCCTGCGCCTTGAAGGTCTCCGCGGCGACGCGATCGACGATGGCCTCCTGGTCGCTTCAGCTCCTTCACGAGCCCGACGAGCGGGATCATGATCTCGGGCTGCGACCTTGATGCCCTCCTTGGCGAGCTGGCAGGCGGCCTCCATGATGGCGCGCGTCTGCATCTCGGTGATCTCCGGGTAGGTGATCCCGAGCCGCACGCCGCGGTGGCCGAGCATGGGGTTGAACTCGTGCAGCTGCTCGACGCGCCGGAGCAGCGTCGCGCTTCTCCTTGAGCGTCTGCTCGCTGCCGCCGGTCGCCTCGAGCCTCGCCACCTCCACCATGAGGTCCTCGCGCTTGGGCAGGAACTCGTGGAGCGGCGGGTCGATCGTGCGGATGGTGACCGGGGTGCCGTGCATGGCCTTGAAGACGCCGTAGAAGTCGCCGCGCTGGAGCGGCAGCAGCTCGTCGAGCGCCTTGCGGCGGTCGGCCTCGTTGTCGGCCAGGATCATGCGCTGCACGATCGGGATCCGGCCCTCGCCGAAGAACATGTGCTCGGTGCGGCACAGCCCGATGCCGCGCGCGCCGAACGCGTAGGCGGTCTCCGCCTGGTCGGGCTGGTCGGCGTTGGCCCGGATGCCCAGGCGCCGCACCTTGTCCGCCCAGCCGAGCAGCTTGTCGAAGCGCTGGTAGATGTCCGACGCCTCGGGCTTCATCTGCCCGGCGATGACCTGCAGGATCTCGCTCGGCTGCGTGGCCACCTGCCCGAGCTTCACCTCGCCGCTCAGGCCGTCGAACGACACCCAGTCCCCTTCCTTGATCGTCTTGCTGCCGATGTGGAAGGTGTGGGTCTTCTCGTCGATCTCGAGCGAGCCCGCGCCCACGACCGACGGCTTGCCCATCTGGCGGCCGACGACCGCGGCGTGCGAGGTCATGCCGCCGGTGGCGGTGAGCACGCCCTGCGACACGAACATGCCGTGGATGTCGTCCGGGCACCGTCTCCTTGCGGACGAGCACGACCTTGCGGCCCTCGTTCGCGGCGGCGACGGCGTGGTCGGCGGTGAACACGGCCTGGCCGGACGCGGCGCCCGGCGAAGCGGGCAGGCCCTTGGTCTCGACGGGCAGCTTCCGCCAGTCGGCCGGGTCGAAGATCGGCGCGAGCAGCTGCGACAGCGACTCGGGCTCCACCAGCAGCACGGCGTCCCGCGGCTTGATCAGCTTCTCGGCGACCAGGTCCGTGGCGATCACGACCGCGGCGTAGCCGGTGCGCTTGCCGTTGCGCGTCTGCAGCATGAACAGGCGCTCGTCCTGGATCGTGAACTCGAAGTCCTGGACGTCCTTGTAGTGCCGCTCGAGCCGCGTCGTGATGTCGCGCAGCTGCCGGTAGGCCTTCGGCATCACCTTCTCGAGCTCCCGGATCGGCTGCGGCGTCCGGATGCCGGCCACCACGTCCTCGCCCTGCGCGTTGACCAGGAACTCGCCGTAGAACTCCTTGGCCCCGTTGGCGGGGTTGCGCGTGAAGCCGACGCCGGTGGCCGACCGGTCGCCGGTGTTGCCGAACACCATCATCTGCACGTTGACCGCGGTGCCGATGTGGTCCGGGATCTCGTAGATCCGGCGGTACTCACGGGCGCGCGGGTTCTGCCACGAGCGGAACACCGCGTCCCGCGCCATGCGCAGCTGCTCCATCGGGTCCTGCGGGAAGCCGGCGGCCCGACTTGCGCTGCACCACCTGCTTGTAGCGCTCGACCACCTCGCGGAGCGCCGGCTCGTCGAGCTCGGTGTCGAGCCGCGCGCCGCGCGCGCGCTTCACCTCGTCGAACTCGTGCTCGAAGGCCTCCTTCGGGATCTCCAGCACGACGTTCCCGAACATCTGGATGAAGCGGCGGTAGCTGTCGTAGGCGAAGCGCCCGTTCCGGGTCCGGGCCTTCAGCGCCCTCGACCGAGACGTCGTTCAGGCCGAGGTTCAGGATGGTGTCCATCATGCCCGGCATCGAGAACTTCGCGCCCGAGCGGACCGAGACGAGCAGCGGGTTGTCCGACGCGCCGAGGGTGGCGCCCGCCACCTTCTCGAGCTTCTTCAGGGCGTCGACCATCTGCGCGTCGACCGCCGGAGGCGTCTTCCGCCCGCCCTCGTAGTAGAGCGTGCAGGCCTCGGTCGAAATCGTAAGCCCGGGCGGCACCGGCAGGCCGGCGTTGGTCATCTCGGCCAGTCCGGAGCCCTTGCCGCCGAGCAGGTCCTTCATGTGCCGGTTGCCGTCGGCCTTGCCGTCGCCGAAGAAATAGACGTACTTCCTCGCTCTCGTCTTGGCCTTCGCCTTCGAGGTGCGCGTCTGGGCCTTCTTCACGGTCTTCTTCACGATCTTCTTCACGGTCTTCTTCTTCGCCATGAGCTATGACTCCGTTTGAGGGACGACCTCCGAAATATCGGCCAGCGTGAGAATGAGCTGCTCGAGGCGCTTCATCAGCCGCAGACGCGCGCGCTTGAGCGCCGCGTCGTCGACCATGACGAACACCTCGGTGAAGAACCGGTCCACGGCCGGACCGAACTTTGCCGCCTCGCCGAACGCCTGCCGGAAATCCCGGCCCGCCGCGACGGCCGCCTCGATGACCGGCCGCCGGCGCTCGAGCTCGGCCGCCAGGTCGCGCTCCGCCGCCTCGACGAGCAGCGCCTCGAGCGCGGGCGCCTCCGCCTCGGCGCGCTCGAACTCGTCGTCGGCGAGCTCGCGCGCGATGTTGCGCACCCGCTTGAACGCCACGGCCAGCTTCGCGAAATCGGGCGACCCGATGAACTCCGGCAGCACCTCCAGCTTGCGGAGCGCCTCGGCCGGCCGGAGCGCGGCCAGGCCGCGGCCCCGCACGACCGCCCGGACGTTGCGGACGTCGTAGCCGCGCTGCTGCAGCAGGTACTCCAGGCGCTCGGCCAGGAAGCCGCCGACGGTGCCCGCCGCCTCCCCCATCGCCGCCAGCCCGCCGAACGGCCCGGCCGCCCGCGCGACCAGCCGCGCGAGATCGGGGCTCGCGCCGAGGCCGGCCAGCCGCTCGAGATCCGCCAGCACCTTCAACGCGCCGTGCGCCTGGCGCCGCAGGCCGAACGGGTCGCGCGAGCCGGTCGGCCGCTCGCCGGCCGAGAACAGCCCGACGATGGTGTCCAGCTTGTCGGCGAGCGACACCGCCGCCCACGCGACCGCCGCCCCGCCGAGCGCCTCGCGGGCGGGCGGCGCGTCGGCCTCGACGCCCATCGGCAGGTAGTGGTGGTAGATCGCCTTCCACACCGGCTCGGGCTCGCCCTCCTCGCGCGCGTAGATGCCGCCCATCACGCCCTGGAGCTCGGGGAACTCGCCCACCATGCCCGTCGTGAGGTCGGCCTTCGCCAGGCGCGCCGCGCGCTCCGCGAACGGCGCCTGGCCCGGCTCGCCGAACGCCTCGGCCGCCACCCACGCGGCCAGCGCGGCCATCCGGTCCGCCTTCGCCCGGTAGCTGCCGAGCCGCTTGTGGAAGAGGAGCGTGTCGAGGCGATCGAGCCGCGTGGCCAGCCCGCTCTTGCGGTCGCTCTCCCAGAAGAAGCCGGCGTCGCGCAGCCGCGCCGTCAGCACCCGCTCGGCGTTCACCGCGATCGGCCGCGCGTCGGCCGGCGCGATGTTGGTCACCGCGAGGAACGCGGGCTCGAGCCCGCCGCCGCCGTTCACCACCGGAAAGTAGTGCTGGTGGTGAATCATCGTCGTCGTCAGCACCTCGGGCGGGAGCGCGAGGAACGCCCGGTCGAACGAGCCCGCGACCACGGCCGGGTACTCGACCAGATCCGGCACCTCGTCGAGCAGCGTCGAGTCCGCGGGCACGAGCACGCGGCCGCCGAGCCGCGACGCGGCCTCGTCGAGCGCGCCGCGGATCGTCGCCTTCCGCACGGCGCGGTCCAGCACGACGAAGTGCGCGGCGAGCTTCTTCCGGTAGTCCTCGGCGTTCCTGACCTTCAGCGCCTTCCCGGGCTGGCCCGCGGCCGCGAGGAAGCGGTGCCCGTAGGTCGCGGCGCCCGACACCACGTCGCGCACGCCGGCGTCCGGCGCGCCGGTCCGGGCGATGACCAGCGGCACGACCCTGCCGCCGAGCAGCACGAGCAGCCAGCGGATGGGCCGGCCGAACAGCAGGTCACCGCGCCCGTCGTCGAGCCGCGCGTCCCACTTCATCTGCTTGGGGAACGACAGGTCGCGCAGCGTCGCCGCGACCACGCCGGGCAGCACGTCGAGGGCGGCGCGGCCGGGCTCGCGCCGGCGGCACGACAGGTACACGCCCTTGGGCGTCTCGACGCGGTCCAGGGCCTCGAAGTCCACGCCCTGCTTGCGGGCGAAGCCGAGGCCGGCGGGCGTCGGCTGCCCGTCCTTGCCCACGGCGGCCGACACGGGCGGCCCGGTAATCGTCTCCTCGAGGTCGGCCTGACGCTCGGCCACGCGGGCGACCACGGCGCCGAGGCGCCGCGGCGTGCTGAAGGACTCGGGCGCGCCCGCCTCGAGACGGGCCTCCGCCAGGCGGGCCGCCAGGCGCTCGGCGAGCTGGCGCGTGAGGCCCGGCAGCCACCCGGCCGGCAGCTCCTCGCATCCGATCTCGAACAAGAGCTCGCACGTCCTCACTGTTCCGCCTCCACCGCCGGCGTCGCCGCGCCGTCCACGTACGCCTTCGCGATCGACGACGGCCAGCCCGCGCACGCGCAGGATGTAGGCCGTGCGCTCGGTCACGCCGATGCTGCCGCTGGCGTCGAGCACGTTGAAGACGTGCGAGCACTTCAGGCAGTAGCTCGAGCGCCGGCAGCACGAGGCCCGACCGCACGAGCATCTGCGGCAGAACCCGTAGTACTTGTCGAACAGGTCGCGGTGGAAGGCCGCGAACTCGGCCCCGCCCGCCTCCACCTGGCCGAACGCGTACTTCGACTGCTCCACCTCCTCGCGCAGCCGCACGTCGCCGTAGCGCACGCCCGGGGCCCACTCGAGGTCGTACACGTTGTCCACGCCCTGCAGCGACCATGGCCATGCGCTCGAGCCCGTAGGTGAGCTCCACCGAGATCGGGGCGAGGTCGAGGCCGCCGGCCTGCTGGAAGTAGGTGAACTGCGTGATCTCCAGGCCGTCGTAGAGCACCTGCCAGCCGATCCCCCAGGCGCCCAGCGTGGGCGACTCCCAGTTGTCCTCCTCGAAGCGGACGTCGTGCGCGCGGGGGTCGATGCCGCACGCGACGAGGCTGTCGAGGTACAGGCGCTGGACGTCGTCGGGCGCCGGCTTGAGGATCACCTGGAACTGGTGGTGCTTGAACAGCCGGTTCGGGTTCTCGCCGAAGCGGCCGTCGGCCGGCCGGCGCGACGGCTGCACGTAGGCGACCTTCCACGGCGCGGGCCCGAGCACCCGGAGGAACGTCTCGGGGTGCATGGTGCCGGCGCCCACCTCGTGTCGAGGGGCTGCTGCAGCAGACAGCCGCGCGAGGCCCAGAAGGTCGAGAGCGTGAAGATCAGGTCCTGTAGGGTCACGAGGTTCTACTTCAGCTCCCTGAGCACGCGCGACGAGCGCAGCTCCTTCTCCAGGTGCGCGGCGATGAGCGCCTGGTGCGCCAGCTCCAGCTCGCGCGCGGCGCGGGCCGAGAGCGGCAGCGCCTCGAGCCCGGCCGGCCGCCGGCGCCCGGCGCCGCGCAGGAACGCCAGGGCCTCGGGCGACAGGCTCCCGGCGGTCGGTCCGGCGGCGCGCGCGCACTGCCGGCACAGGAACACGCGGTCCCGCGTCGCCACGACCGCGCCCTGCGCCGTCAGATCGGCCGCGCAGCCCGGGCACGACACGACCGACGGGTAGAGCCCTTCGAGCCGCAGCAGCCAGGTACTCGAAGTACCGCGCCAGCCGGTCGACCGGGGCGCCGCCGCCGAGCGCCTCGGCCACCGCGGCGCCCAGCCGGTAGAGCTTCTCGTTGGGCGCCGCTTCGGGGGCCCACTCGTCGAGCAGCTCGGCGAAGTAGCCCACGTGCGACAGCCCGTCCCCGGCCGCCCCCGCGAGCGGCGACCGCGTCACCTCGACCTCGTCGATCCGCACGAGGTCCCGCTGCTCGTGCTCGAAGTAGGTGACGCGCCCCAGCGTGAGGCGACTCGAGCGATCCCAGGAAGCGCGACCGCACCCGCCGGGCGCCCTTCGCCACCCCGCGCTTCTTGCCGCGGTCCCGCGTCAGGAACACGACGATACGGTCGGCTTCTCCGAGCTTGTAGGTGCGAAGGACCAGCGCATCGGCGGTGTGGAGCGGCATCGTCCGGGCGCCTCGCCAGAACTTCTTATTCTACCCTCCCTTGTGCAGGACGCGCAGGAACAACGCGCCCAGCCCCAGGAAGGAGAAGAAGCCGCACACGTCGGTCAGGGTCGTGATGAAGACGGTCGAGGCGAGCGCCGGGTCGACCTTCATGGCGCGCAGCGCGAGCGGGATGAGCGTGCCGGCCGTCCCGGCCACGAAGATGTTGATGATCATGGCCAGCGCCGAGCAGCACGCCGATGCTCGGGTCGCCAATCGTGGCCCAGGCCACCCCCGCGGCGATCAGCCCGGTGCCGACGCCATTGGCGATGCCGACGACGATCTCCTTGACCAGCGCCTGGCGGGCGTTGCTCCAGGTGAGCTCGCCCAGCGCGAGGCCGCGGACGATGACCGTCAGGGTCTGCGTGGCGGCGTTGCCGCCCATGCCGGCGACGATCGGCATGAAGACCGCGAGGGCCACCCACTGCCCGATGGTGCCCTGGAACATGCCGACGACGGCGGCGGCGAGAAACGCCGTGGCGAGGTTGACGACCAGCCAGGGCAACCGCTTGCGGAGCGACTCGCCCGCCGGCGTGCACGACGCGCTCGTCGCTCGAGACGCCGGCCAGGCGGTAGATGTCCTCGGTGGCCTCGTCCTTGATGACGTCGATGACGTCGTCCACCGTGATGACGCCGACGAGCTTGGCCTCTTCGTCGACGACCGGAATGGCCAGGATGTTGTACGACGCGACCTGGCGCGCGACCTCCTCCTGGTCGGTGTCGACGCGCGCGCTGATGAGGTCGGTCGTCATGATCCGCTTGAGCGGCGTCTCGGGCGCGACGAGCAGCAGCCGCCGCAGCGAGACGACGCCGACCAGGTGCCGCCGCCCGTCCACGACGTAGAGGTAGAACACCATCTCGACGTCGCGCGCGCCCTGGAGCGCGGTGATGGCCTCGCCGGCCGTCATGTCCTCGCTCAGCGCGAAGACGTTCGGGTTCATGATGCGGCCGGCCGTCTGCTCGGCGTACTCGAGCAGGTCGCTCGACGCCGCCGCCCGGCTTCTGCTGCGATCAGGGCCCGGACGGCCGTCGACAGCTCCTCGGGCAGGTGCTCGATGATCGCCGCCGCGTCGTCGGAGGGGATCTCGTGCAGGAAGCGGACGATGTCCTCGGCCGAGCGGTCGGCGAGCAGGCCGGCGCTGACGTCGGCCTCGAGCTCGCTCAACGCCTCCATCGCGAGGCGGACGTTGCGCTCGAGCAGCAGGGAGAACGTGGCCTTGCGCTCGTTCTCGACGAGCTCCTGGAGCACCTGCGCGAGGTCGGCGGGATGCTGCTTCTGGAGCAGGTTGAGCAGGTTCGCGGTCGCGCCGATCCGCAGCAGTCGGCGGACGGAATCGAGCACGACGTCGATTCGGCGATGCGGCGGCATTGGGGGTGGCCTGCTCCTCGTCCACCAAGATCGGTGAACTGCTCAATTTACCACGGGAATTTGGCTCGATCCAGCGGGAAACGGCCCCCGGGCGGGGTCCGCGGCGGAGCTGGCGCGGGTCAGCGCGGCCCGCGGATCCCCAGGTCCTCGAGCAGCCGGTCGTCGTCGCGCCAGTCGCGCCCGCACCTTCACGTGCAGGTCCAGGAACACGCGCGTCCGGAAGAAGCGCTCGAGGTCGGCGCGGGCCTCGGTGCCGATGCGCTTGATCATGTCGCCGCGCCGGCCGATGACGATGGGCTTCTGCGATTCGCGCTCGACGAGGATCGTGCAGTACAGGCGCAGCAGGCCGCCCTCGCCCGCCTCCTCGAACTGGTCCACGACGACCGCGCTCGTGAACGGCAGCTCGTCGCGGGTGTGCTGCAGCAGCTTCTCGCGCACGATCTCGGCCGCGAAGAAGCGCTCGGGCTGGTCCGTCAGGTAGTCGTCCGGGTAGAGCGGCTCCCCCTCCGGCAGGCGGGCGAGCAGCGCGCGCTCGAGGCGGTCGACCCCGTCGCCCGTCGCGGCCGACAGCGGAACGATCTCGGCGAACTCGTGCTCGCGGCTGTAGCGCTCGATCAGCGGGAGCAGCCGCGGCTTCTTGACCAGGTCGATCTTGTTCGAGCGACGAGGACGACCGGCACGGGCACCCCCGAGAGGAGGTCGAGCACGTAGCGGTCGCCCTTGCCCGGCCGCTCGGCGACGTCCACGACGAGGCACGAGCACGTCCACCTCGCGCAGGGTGTCGAGCGCGGCGTCCACCATCCGGACGTTCATCCGGTGCAGCGGGCGGTGGATGCCGGGCGTGTCCACGAAGATCGACCTGCCCTCGCCGGGATAGTTCTGCACCCCGCAGGATGCGCGTGCGCGTCGTCTGGGGCTTGTCGGAGACGATGGCCAGCTTCGCGCCGACGAGCCGGTTCAGCAGCGTGGACTTGCCGGCGTTGGGCCGGCCGACGAGGGAGACGAAGCCGGCCTTCACCGTCAGGCCTCCGCCTCGGACGAGTCGGCTGGCGTCCGGCGCCGAACGCGGACCTTGTCGATCCGCCGGCGCTCGGCCTCGAGCACCTCGACGTCCAGACCGTCGATGTCGAACTTCTCGCCCACCGCGGGCACGCGCCCGAGGTGCGACAGCAGGAACCCGCCGACGGTCTCGAAGCCCTCGGGCTCGATGTGCACGTCCGAGCCGCTCGCTGCACTCGGTCGATGTTCACCTTGCCGCTGAAGACGAACGCGCCGTCCCCCTCGTCCACGATCGGCTCGGCCTCGACGTCGTACTCGTCGCGAATCTCCCCGACGATCTCCTCGAGCAGGTCCTCGATCGTCACGAGGCCCGCCGTGCCGCCGTACTCGTCCACGACGATCGCCATCTGCACCTGCTGCGCGCTGGAACTCCTTCAGCAGTTCCGCCACGCGCTTGGTCTCGGGCACGAAGTAGGCCGGCCGCACGAAGCCGCGCGATCGGCTGCGCCGCGGTCCCGGCCTCGCACCTGCACGAGGTCCTTCACGACGATGAAGCCCGACGATGTTGTCGAGGTTCTCGCGGTAGACCGGGAAGCGCGAGTACTCCTGCTCGGCGAAGACCGCGCGGAGCTCGCCGACCGTCGCGCCGTCGCCGATCGCCGACGATGTCGGGACGCGGCGTCATGACCTCGCGCACCAGCGTGCCGCCGAACTCCACGATCGAGCGGAGCAGGCGGCGCTCCTCGCCCTCGATGGGCTGCCGGTCCTCGGCCGCCTCGGGCGCGGCGGCCGGCGCGCCTCGCCGCGTCCTCCGCCGCCGGCGCGCCCGGCCGCGACGTCGAGCAGGTGCACGAGCGCGCGCGCGATCGGCTGCAGGAAGCCGGCCAGGACCTCGAACGACGGCAGCAGCAGCTCGAGCACGCGCTCCGGTTCGCGCCGGACCAGGAGGAGCGGCAGGACGTGCTCCGCACACCAGGATGAACACCGCGACGACGACCAGCAGCAGCGCGTCGTGGCGGGCCGACGCCGTGCCGACCAGCACGGCGAAGAGCACCGCCGAGATCGAGAACGCGAGCCCGAGCAGGAGCCGCGCGGGCACGAACAGCAGCAGCGGATCGTCGAGATAGCCGCTCGAGCTTCGGGTGCTGGTCGTTGCGCTCGGCCAGCAGGCGAAGCGACAGGCGCATCAGCGCGCTGAACGCCGCCTCCACCGTCCCGACGTAGACCGCCACGCAGCCGAGCAGGAAGAGCGCGAGCGGGATCATCGCCGTCGCTCCTGGCGGCGCGCCGGCGCGCCCGCGCGCTCGATGAGCCCCTCCCGGAGGCCGCCCCGCCGGCGCAGCGCCCGCTCGACGCGCGCCATCCGGCCGTCGTCGCGCTCGTGGTCGTAGCCGAGCAGGTGCAGCAGCCCGTGCAGCGCGAGCACCCGCAGCTCGGTGGCGAGCGGAGTGCCCGGCGTCGGCGGCCTGCCGCCGCGCCACGCCCGCGGCGATGACGATGTCGCCCAGAGGCCTGGGACCAGATGCCGGAGGCCAGCGCGGCCGGACGTCTCGGAGAAGCGACGATCACGTCGGTCGACGCGGTCCTTCGCCGCGGTACCGCCGGTTGAGCGCGCGCATGCGCGCGTCGCTCACGACGGCGATCGAGACCGAGCCCGCGGCGCGCGGCGGGGCGGCTGCGACCAGCCAGCGCGACAGCCCCCGCGCGGGACCGGCCGAGGCGCCGGCCGCCGCCACCTCGACCGCAAGCCGGCCGGGGCGCGCGGCGTCACGCCGCGCGCGGTGGAACCTGCCGTCGGGCCGGTCGGACTCCCCTGCCATCGTGGATGCCACGCCCTGCCGGCCTAGCGGGCCTTGGCGCTGTCCTTGCCGCCGTTCGAGAACGCCTCGTAGGCCTTGACGATCTGCTGCACGAGCGCGTGGCGCACCACGTCGCGCTCGTCGAAGTGGACGAAGTCGATGCCCTCGATCTGGCCGACGACCTTCATGGCCTCGACCAGCCCGAGGTGCGGCCCGCGGGCAGGTCGATCTGCGTGATGTCGCCGGTGATGACCGCCTTCGAGCCGAAGCCCGAGGCGCGTGAGGAACATCTTCATCTGCTCGGAGGTCGTGTTCTGCGCCTCGTCGAGGATGACGAACGAGTCGTTCAGCGTCCGCCCGCGCATGAACGCGATGGGCGCGATCTCGATCGTGCCGCGCTCGACCAGCCGCTCGGCGCGGTCGATCGTCCAGCATGTCGTAGAGCGCGTCGTAGAGCGGCCGCAGGTACGGGTTCACCTTCTCCTGGAGGTCGCCCGGGCAGGAACCCGAGCTTCTCGCCGGCCTCGACGGCCGGCCGCGCCAGGATGATCCGGCTCACGCTTCTTGGACAGCAGGAACGACACGGCCTGCGCCATCGCGAGGTAGGTCTTGCCCGTGCCGGCCGGCCCGATGCCGAACACGATGTCGTACCGCTCGATGGCCTCCAGGTAGCGGCGCTGGTTGACGCTCTTGGGCGCCACCTGCCGCTTGCCCGGACGGCCGTGCGGCGCCCTTGAGGAAGTGATCGCGCAGCTCGACGCCGGCGTCGTCGGCGACGAGCTGCGCCGCCGTCTTCACGTCGGCCTTCGACAGGCGATAGCCCTCGCGGAGCAGCGCCGCCGAGCTGCACGAGCACGCGCTCCGCGCGCGTCACGTCCGCCGTCGTCGCCCTCGACGACGAGGTCGTGGCCCTGGGTGCGGATGAGCACGTGGAAGGCGGACTCGAGGCTCTTGAGGTTCTCGTCGTAGGAGCCGAACAGGGTCTCGAGCCCCTCTTCGGGGAAGCTCAATCGTGCGAGTGGAAGGTGATGAGATTGCCGGTATCTCCTTTATTTCCAGCGTCTTAACACGCGCATTGTACTACACACGCCCCGGTGACCGTCAACGCTCCCCCGCCGGGGGCTTCAACGCCGTGCGGATGTGCAGCTCGTCGAGCTGCCGCGCGTCCACCGGGCGACGGCGCGCCCGCCATCAGGTCCATCGCGGCCGTCGTCTTCGGGAAGGCGATGACGTCGCGGATCGGCACCTCGCCGGCCAGGATCGCACGATCCGGTCCAGGCCCAGGGCGATGCCGCCGTGGGGCGGCGTGCCGTACTCGAGGGCGTCCAGGAAGAAGCCGAAGCGCAGCTTCGCCTCCTCGTCGCTGATGTTGAGCAGGCGGAAGATCGTCCGCTGCAGCTCGGCGTCGTGGATCCGGATGCTGCCGCCGCCGATCTCGCTGCCGTTCAGCACCAGGTCGTAGGCCTTGGCGCGCGCCGCGCCCGGCGCCGCCGCCAGCCGCGCGAGGTCCTCGTCGCGCGGCGACGTGAACGGGTGGTGCATCGACGCCCAGCGCTTCTCCGTCTCGTCCCACTCGAAGCAGCGGGAAGTCCACGACCCACAGGAACGCGAGGTCGTCGGGCTTCAGCCAGCCGGCCTTCCTGCGCGACCGCCAGGCGGAGCTGGCCGAGCACCTTCGACGCGGCTCGCCGGCTCCCCCGACGCCATCAGCAGCAGGTCGGGCGGGGCCGCGCCGGCCGCGCCCAGCGCCGCGCGCAGCGTGGCCTCGCCGGCCGCCTTGAGGATCGACGCCTGCACGGCGCTCTCGGAAGCGCGCGCCCAGGCCAGGCCCGCCGCGCCGAGCTGCTTGGCCTGCTCGACGAGCCCGTCGATCTCCTTGCGCGACGACGACGCGCCGCCCGGCACGACGATGCCGCGCACGGCGCCGCCCGACGCGACCGCGTCGCGGAAGACGCCGAAGGTCGAATCGGCGAAGACGGCCGACAGGTCCTCGATGGCGCATGCCGAAGCGCAGGTCCGGCTTGTCCGAGCCGTAGCGCGCCATCGCCTCGGCGTAGGACATCCGGCGGAACGGCGCCGGCATCGTCGCGGCCCGCCGTCTCGAACATCACGCGGATCAGCGCCTCGATCGATGCTCGAAGACGACGTCCTCGGTCGCGAACGACATCTCGACGTCGACCTGCGTGAACTCGGGCTGGCGGTCGGCCCGCAGGTCCTCGTCGCGGAAGCACTTGCACGATCTGGAAGTAGCGGTCCATGCCCGCGATCATCAGGATCTGCTTGAAGATCTGCGGCGACTGCGGCAGCGCGTAGAACTCGCCCGGGTGCACGCGGCTCGGCACGAGGTAGTCGCGCGCGCCCTCGGGCGTGGACTTGGTGAGGACGGGCGTCTCGATCTCCGAGGAAGCCCCGCTCGTCGAAGTAGCGGCGCACGGCCAGCAGCACGCGGTGGCGCAGCTGCAGGTTCTGCCTGCATCCGCGGCCGGCGAAGGTCCAGGTAGCGGTAGCGCAGCCGCGCGTCTCGTCGGACGCTGACGCGTCCTCGGCAATCTGGAAGGGCGGCGTCTTGGCCTCGATCAGCACGCGCAGCTCGCGCAGCACGACCTCCACCTCGCCGGTGGGCATCTTCGCGTTCACGGTCTCGGGCGCGCGGCGCTCGACGCGCCCGAGCGCGGCCACGACGAACTCGGGCCGCACGCGCTTGGCCGCCTCGACGAGCGCCTCGTCGTCGCGGGCCGTCAGCTGGGTCAGCCCGTGGCGGTCGCGCAGGTCGACGAAGACGAGCGCCCCGAGGTCGCGGACGCGGTGCACCCAGCCGAGCAGCACGACGTCGGCGCCGACGTCGGCCGCGGTGAGCGCCCCGCAGGTGTGCGTGCGAGCGAGCGTGCCCAGTCGTTCAACCACGGATCTGCCTCAGCGCGTCGAGCACGGCCGCCGCGGCCGCGTCCCGACCGAAAACGTCCTGCTGCCCCGTCGTCAGGTTCTTCACGGCCACCTGTCCGGCGGCCAGCTCCGACTCGCCCGCGATCGCCACGAAGGGGATGCCGCGCGCGGCGGCGTACTTGAACTGCTTGCCGAGCTTGTCGGGCTCGGGGTAGACCTCGACCCGCAGGCGCCCGCCGCCGCCCGCGCGCAACTCGGCCGCGAGCGCGCAGCGTCGCGCCGCGGCTCGCGGCGTCGAAGACGGCCACCAGGACGTCGGCCGGCCGGCTTCGACGCCTCGGCCGGGAACATGCCGCGCTCCCCCATCACCACGAGGATGCGCTCGAGGCCGAGCGAGATGCCGCAGGCCGGCACCTCCTCGCCGAGGAACATGCCGATCAGGCTGTCGTAACGGCCCCCGCCCGCCAGGCTCCCGGCCAGGTCGGGCACGACGATCTCCATGATGGCGCCGGTGTAGTACGAGAGCCCGCGCGCGAGGCTCGGGTCGAGCCGCACGCGGCCCGCCGCCGTCGTCGACGCCGTGAGCGAGAGGATCTCCTCCAGCTCGTCCACCGCCCGCCGCCCGCCCTCGTGGGCGCCAACGACCGCGCGGAGCCGCTCGAGCTTCGCCGCCTCGTCCTCCGACTCGGGCCCGCCCGCGAACACGTCGAGCAGCCGGCTGGCGGCGGCGGCCGGAACGCCGCGGGCCTCGAGCTCGCCGGCCACGCCGTCGCGCCCGATCTTGTCGAGCTTGTCGAGCGCGACGAGGGCGTCGGCCTGGCGATCGCCGGCGACGCCCGACGCCTCGAGCATCCCGGCGAGCGCCTGCCGGTGGTTCAGCTTGATGGTGAAGTCGGCGAAGCCCAGCCGCGCGAGCACGTCGCTCGCCGCCGCGAGCAGCTCCGCCTCCACCGTCATCGAGCGCGACCCGATGGCGTCCACGTCGCACTGGTAGAACTCTCGGAAGCGCCCGCGCGCGGGCCGGTCGGCGCGCCACACGGGCTGCACCTGGTAGCGCTTGAAGAAACTTCGGCAGCTTCCCGCGGTGCTCGGCCACCACGCGCGCGAGCGGCACCGTCAGGTCGTAGCGCAGCGCCAGATCGGCGTCGCCAGACGACTCGCCCTCGCCCCGCTTCAGGATCTTGAAGATGAGCTTGTTGCCCTCCTCGCCGTACTTCCCGAGGAGCGTCTCGAGGTTCTCGACCGCGGGCGTCTCGAGCGGCTCGAACCCGTAGCGCTCGTACACGTCCGCGATGACGCCGATCACGTACTGGCGCCGCCGGACGTCCTCCGGCAGGAAGTCGCGCATGCCGCGCGCGGCCCTCGGCCTGTCCATGTCTCCGCTAGTCTCCGTCCGCCATGTAGTCGAGCCGGTAGCCCACGTAGCGCTCCGCGTAGTCGCGAATCGACGCCACTTCCTCGTCGGTCAGCGAGCGCCGCACGACGCCGGGCCGTCCCATCACGAGCGAGCGCGGCGGCACGGTGAAGCCCTCGACGAGGAGCGACCCGGCCGCGACGATGGACTCGGCGCCCACCGTGACGCCGTTGAGCAGCATGGCGCCCATGCCGATCAGGCACCTCGGCTGGATGGTGCACCCGTGCAGCACGGCGGCGTGCCCCACGGTCACCTCGTCGCCGATCGTCGTCGGGTGGGTCCCGCGCATGACGTGCACGATCGTGCCGTCCTGGAGGTTGGTCCGCCGCCCGATGCGCACCCAGTGCACGTCACCGCGCACGACGACGTTCATCCAGAGGCTGCTCTCCTCGCCAACCGTGACGTCGCCGATGACCTGGGCGCTCGGGTCGACGTAGGCCGACGGGTGCACCTGCGGAAGGGTGCCGCGGTAGGCGCGGAGCATGAGGGACGATTATACCGTTTCGGGTCCTGGGTACTGGGTACTCGGGCGGTTCGGGGGCCCTTGCCCGAACCTTGGGGGCTCTCCGCTCCCGAGTACCCAGTACCGAGCACCGTCAGAGCACCTGATGGGCCCCGGTCCCCTACGGCTCCTTCTTCACCGTCGGATACGTGATCCCGAGCTGCTCGAGGTACGTCCTGTACTTCGTCTGGTCGTAGTAGAACTTCCGCATCTCGGGGCGGTACTTCTCCATGATGTCGGCGTTGAGGTCGATGGCCGGCTTGTCCTCGGGCCGGATGATCGGCGTGTACTTCATGTCCTTCGTCTGGACGTTGTGGTAGTAGTCCCACGCCTGCCGGACGATCTCCGGCTTGGTGAGAATGTCGAGCAGCGTCAGGGCCTGGACCATGGCGCCGGCGGTCACGCCCTTGTGCGCGATGGGGGTCGCCATGGCGACGCCGTTCGCCCAGTTGTGGCCGGGCAGGTTCGGGATGTTCGCCGGGAAGCGCAGCGTGACGGTCGGCACGGCCCAGGACACGTCGCCGATGTCGTCCGAGCCGCCGCCCATGTTGCGCTCGGGCGGCACGCCCGTGCCGAGCGGGCCGAGCTCGGTGGCGAGGCCCTTGGGCTCGACGCCGATGTCGGCCTGCAGCGCCTTGGCCAGCGTCTGGTCGGCCTCGCTCCAGTGCGGGAGCCCGACCTTCTTGATGTTGGCGTAGGTCACCTCGGCGATGGGCTTGCTGAAGTGCTGCGGCCACGCCGCGCCGAGCACCCGCTCGCCGGCGAGCTCGGTGCCGGTCATCATGGCGGCCGCCTTGGCCATCGTGTCGCCGATCTTCCACATCTCCATGATGTGCGGGTAGTCGATCTCGCGGAAGTAGTACCAGACCGCCGCGCTCGGCGGCACGACGTTGGGCTGGTCGCCGCCGTCCTTGATCACGTAGTGCGAGCGCTGCTGGAGGCGCAGGTGCTCGCGCCGGAAGTTCCAGCCGACGTCCATCAGCTCGACCGCGTCGAGCGCGCTCCGCCCGCGCCACGGCGCGCCGGCCGCGTGCGCGCTCTCGCCCTTGAACAGGTACTCCACCGAGACGAGGCCGTTGCCGCCGCCCGGACCGTAGGACACGGCCATGTTGCTCGAGACGTGCGTGAACAGGCAGACGTCCACGTCCTTGAAGTAGCCGTCGCGCACGAAATAGGCCTTCGTGCCGACCAGCTCCTCGGCGACGCCCGGCCAGATCTTGATCGTGCCGGACAGGTGCTCGCGCTCCATGATCTTCTTCACCGCGATCGCGGCGGTGATGTTCAGGGCCTGGCCCGAGTTGTGGCCCTCGCCGTGGCCCGGCGCGCCCTCGACGAGCGGCTTGTGGTAGGCCACCCCCGGCGTCTGCGACGCCTGCGGGATGTCGTCGATGTCCGAGCCCAGCGCGATCACGGGCTTGCCCGAGCCCCAGGTCGCCATGAACGCCGTCGGCACGCCCGAAATGCCCTTCTCCACCGTGAAGCCGTTCTTCTCCAGGATGTCGACCAGGTAGCGGCTCGTCTCGAACTCCTGGAAGCCCAGCTCGCCGAAGCTGTAGATCGAGTCCACCATCTGCTGGGTGAACGTGGCCATGTCGTCGACGCTGGCCAGAGCGTCCTGCTTCATCTTCTCGACGCGCGGCGTGTCCGGCGGGATCGCCGCGGGCGCCGGCGCCTGCTGCGCGCCAGCCGCCACGACGAGCCCGGACGCGATTGCCAAGGTACAGGCGGTACGAATCAGTGACATGAGACCCTCCTCCAAACTGGCGGGTATTATACGGCTCACGGCTCACGGCTGGCGGCCGGCCTCCTGATCCCCGGCCTCTGGCCTCCGGCCTCCGCCATGTCATAATCGACGGAACACATGACGCTCGTCGACCGCCACCACCGCCCGCTCCGGAGCCTCCGCGTGTCGGTCACCGACCGCTGCAACCTGCGGTGCGACTACTGCATGCCGGAGGACGAGTACCTCTGGCTGCCGCGCGAGGACATCCTCACCTTCGAGGAGATCGACGCGCTGGTGGACATGTTCCTGGACCTGGGCGTCACGCAGGTGCGCGTGACCGGCGGCGAGCCGCTGCTCAGGAAGGACGTCGACCGCCTGATCCGGCTCCTCGCCGCCAAGCCGCGCATCGAGGACCTGGCCCTGACGACCAACGCGGTGCTCCTGCCGCGCCAGGCGCGCACGCTCAGGGAGGCCGGGCTGCACCGCCTGACGGTCAGCCTCGACACGCTGCGGCCCGAGCGCTTCCGCCAGCTCACGCGCTTCGACGCGCTCGCCGACGTGCTCGCGGGCATCGAGGCCGCCGCCGCCGCGGGCTTTGCGCCCCCCAAGATCGACACGGTCGTCCTGCGCGGCGTGAACGACGACGAGATCGGCGGCCTGCTCGACTTCGCGCGGGCGCGCCGGGCCGAGATCCGGTTCATCGAGTACATGGACGTGGGCGGCGCGACGCACTGGACGCCCGACGCGGTCGTCACCCGCCGGGAGATCCTCGAGGCGGTCGAGCGGCACGCCGGCCCGGCCGAGCCCGTGGCCGAGTCCAGCTGGGCCCCCGCCGACCGCTACCGCCTCGGCGACGGCACGGTGTTCGGCGTGATCTCCTCGACGACCCAGCCCTTCTGCGACACGTGCGACCGCAGCCGGCTGACCGCCGACGGCGTCTGGCTGCTGTGCCTCTACGCCACCGGCGGGATCGATCTCCGCAAGCTGCTCCGCCAGGGCACGCCGGCCGACGAGGTGCGCGCGCTCGTCGAGCGGGCCTGGCAGGCGCGCACCAACCGCGGCGCCGTCGAGCGGCTCGGCTCCGACCGCCGCGCGGCGTTCATTCCCCTCGCCTCGCTCAAGCGCGACGCCCACCTCGAGATGCACACGCGGGGAGGGTGAAGGGCATTGCCGATTGCCGATTGCCGATTGGCGATTGGCGATTGGCGATTGGGGGACGGCGGGCACCGGGAGTCGCCTCATGACCTCACGCCGGGACTTCCTTCAGCAGGGCGCGCTCGCCGCCGCCGGGCTGTCCTTACGGCCCACCGCGGCAGCCGCGCAGTCGCCGTCCGCGGCCCGGGCCGTTCCGCCGCGCTCGGTCCACGGCTTCCTCGACCTGCGCCGCCCGCCGGACGGCGTCACGGTCGAGACGGCGGACGGCTATTCGGTCCTGGCCGGTCGTGACGGGCGCTGGGACGGCGCCGGCGTCACCGTGTCCGTGAACGAGTCGCCGGACGCGCTGCGCGTGACGCTCGCGGCGCCCTCGGCCGCCGTCAAGCGCCTCCACCTCCGCTGGCGCGGGCGTCTCGACGGCCGCCTGCGCCTCCTGGGCGACGCCTGGGAGCGCGGCTATGGCGACCTGGAATGGCGCGGCGTGGTGCCCGACCGCGTCATGCCGTGGTACGTCGTGGTCTGGGACGGCGGGCGCGCCGACGCGTACGGCGTGCGCACCGGCACCGCGGCGTTCTGCTGCTGGCGGGTGGACCCCGAGGGAATCAGCCTCTGGGCCGACGTGCGGAGCGGCGGCGCGGGCGTGTCGCTCGGCGGACGAGCCCTCGCGGTGTGCGAGGTCGTCTGCCGCCAGGGTCAGGACGGCGAGACTGCGTTTGCCGCCGCCCGCGCCTTCTGCCGCCAGATGTGCGCCGCCCCGCTCATGCCGCCGCAGCCGGTCTACGGCACCAACGACTGGTACTGGGCCTACGGCCGCAACAGCGCGGAGAGCGTCCGGGCGGACGCGCGGCACGTCGTGGACCTCTCGCCGCCCGGCGCCAACCGGCCGTTCGCGGTCATCGACGACGGCTGGCAGCCCGAGCGGGGCGCGAGGAAGGAGGGCGTGGGCGTCTGGGACCGCGGCAACGAGCGCTTCCCCGACATGCCCGGCCTCGCCGCGGCGGTCGGCCGGATCGGCGCGCGGCCGGGCATCTGGAACCGGCCGCTGCTGGCGCCCGCCGGGGCGCCCGCCACGTGGCGCCTGCCGCGCCGGACGAGCGTGCTCGACCCGACGGTGCCCGAGGTGCTCGACAAGGTCGCGGCCGACGTCGCCCGCCTGCGCGAGTGGGGATTCGAGCTGGTCAAGCACGACTACACCACGTTCGACGTGCTCGGGCGCTGGGGCTTCCGCATGGGCGCGGCGCTCACCGACGGGGACTGGACTTTCGCGACCGGCGCCGGCCGGACGACGGCGGAGGTCCTCGACGGCCTGTACCGGACGATCCGCGCGGCCGCCGGGAACGCGCTGGTCATCGGCTGCAACACGGTGAGCCATCTCTCGGCGGGCCGCTTCGAGATCTGCCGCATTGGCGACGACACGAGCGGCACCGACTGGGACCGCACGCGCCGGATGGGCGTCAACTCGCTCGCCTTCCGCGCCGCGCAGCACGGGGCGTTCTACGCGGCCGACCCCGACTGCGTGGGCGTCACGACCGACATTCCCTGGGCGCGGAACCGCCAGTGGCTGGAATCTGATCTCCCGCAGCGGCACGCCGCTCTTCGCGTCGCTGGCGCACGACGCGCTCGGCGATGCCGAGCGGCGCGACCTGCGTGCCGCCTTCGCGCGCGCCGCGCGCCCGCAGCCCCTCGGCGAGCCGCTCGACTGGCTGGAGACGACCTGGCCGGCCCGCTGGCGCCTCGAGGGCGCCGAGCGCGCCTACGACTGGAGCGGGCCGGATGGCATGACGGCACTCGCCTGAGCCGGCAGCCGTACAAAGAAGAAGGCCGCGCGGGATGTCTCCCGCGCGGCCTTCCTGTCTTCCATCAGCCGTCAGCCCTTGGCCCGCCGAAGCCCAAAGGGCGAAGGCGGCTAGCTGACCTCCGCCGGCTCCTCTTCCTTCTTCTTCCCGCCGAGGCCCTGGATCTGGACCGTGGGCGGCGCCGGCGTCTCCTTCAGCACGTGCTGGCGGTAGAGCTGCGCCATGCGCTCGTGCTCGGCGCGCTTCTTGAGCGCCTCGTCGCGCTGGCGGACCTTCTCCTCGCGGGCGGTCTTGGCGATGCCCTTCTCGTCGAGGTCCGTCTGCTTGCCGGCCGCGACCGCCTCGGCGTCGAGCACCAGCTTGTGCTCCGCCGACTCGAGCGGCACGGCCTTGTTGCCGGCGAAGATCTCGTGGCGGCCGTGCTCCTCGTACCACTTGGTGAGCGTGGCCGTCATGTGCATCTTCTCGATGATGTTCCGCCAGCCGATGCCCGTGTTGTAGGCGCAGAAGGAGATCTCCCCTTCCTGCGTCGCGTACGGGATGATGCAGCGCTCGGTACGGCGGAAGTCGTAGTTGAACAGGTCCTGGAACCACATGCCCGCGATGAACAGGAAGTTCCAGCGATCGGCGCGGCGCCGCTCGATGTCGTCCGTCGTGCGGTCCTGGCCGACCTTGCCGTAGTCGTGGCCCGTCGCGCCGAACGTCTTGTCGAACTTCTTCAAGAGGTCCGTCAGCTTGAAGTGCGTCGGCGCCTGGAACGGGTCGTAGTTGCGCATCAGCGACAGGGCCATGCCCAGCGCCGACAGGAACCGCCCGCGGGCCGCGTCGTTGACCCGGGTGAGGTCCCGCGCCACCTGGTCGGCCTTCACGAACCGCGTGAACGGCACGGCCTCCTTGGTTTCCTTGTCGATCATCACGGCCATGCCGACGCCGCAGTTCGGGTGGCAGCCGCACGTCAGATTGCCCCACTCGGCGCTCGGCCCGTGCACCAGGTCCGCCCAGTCGGTGAACGTGCCCAGGAACGAGATCGGGTACCAGTCGCGGGCCGGCTCGCCGATCCCGGTCTGGTTCTTCACGTCGTGCGCCAGGTGCGACAGCGTGTAGCGCTGCGCGGCGCGGCGCTCGTCCGACACCTCCTCGTCGCGCCCGGTGAAGGACACCGGCTGGAACGACAGGAAGTTGATCTTCTTCGGGTTGTCGAGCGCGAACTGGACGATCCGGCCCACCTGCTCGTTGTTGACGCCGTTGACGATCGTGATGACCGGCACGATGTCGATGCCGGCGTTGTGCATGTTCTCGATCGCGCGCAGCTTCACGTCGAACAGGTTGCCCACCATGCGGTGCGAGTTGGCGGCGTTGCCGATGCCGTCGAACTGCAGGTAGGCGTAGCGCAGGCCGGCGTCGGCCGCCGCCTTCGCGAAGTCCGGGCTCTTGGCGAACTCGATGCCGTTGGTCGCCGCCTGCGTGCTGCTGTAGCCGACCTTCACCGCGTAGCGCACCGCGTCGAGGAAGTAGGGCGAGAGCGTCGGCTCGCCGCCGGAGAACTGCACCGACATCTGCCGCTTCGGCTTGATCGTGATGGCGTTGTCGAGCAGCGTCTTGATGTCCTCCCAGCTCAGCTCGTGGACGAACCCGACCTGGTTCGCGTCCATGAAGCAGGGATCGCACATCATGTTGCAGCGGTTCGTCAGGTCGACCGTCAGCACCGCGCCGCGGCCGTACTTGATCGTGCTGCTGCCGTGGTTGTGCAGCTTCGCGTCGTTGTGCGCGCGGATGTCGCTGCCCGGGAAGACCTCCTCGAGGTGGCGGAAGAACGCGGTGTCCATCGCCATCACGTCCTCGAAGTGGCCGTGCTGCGGGCAGTCCTTCACCATCAGGATCTTGCCGTCGCGCTCGATGATCTGCGCCTTGATCTCGCCGATCTTCTCGTGCAGGAGCACGGAGTAGTCACGCTTGCCGTCCAGGATCTCCTGCCGCGCCTCGCGGCACGCAGATCGGGCACAGCGAGTCGGTCTCGCGCGGCCAGCCGAGCGGCGGCTTGACCTTCTCGTGCGACTTGAGCAGCGGCTGCTCCGACCAGGCCGGCGTGAACGACGCGTTCGGCTTGATCCGGTTCACCACGTCATAGACCGTCCACACGGCCTTGGCGGCGTAGGTCAGCCCCTTCTCTGCGTACTTGATCGGCTTATGCATATGTTCTCCCACACCGGGTCGCGGCCGGGCACGCTCGCGCCGGCGCTCGTTTCCGGTGCCGACAGACGCGTCATTCTAGTGTTGAAGGCGTCGTCGAACGAACTCAAAACCCTCGCTGGCGCAAGAGGATACCGCGACAGACGGGGTCCGGTCCCGGTATTTCACGGAAGGGGCGATTTCGGGGGGCGAGCGGGCAAATACGGGTCCCTGCGGGCAATCCCGAACGGCTGAGCTGGCGACGATCCCGTGCGCCGGAGGCCGCCACGGCGCCCGCGCCCGGCCCGCGGCGCGCTCACCCGTTGGCCGCCCGGGCAGCCACGGCCCCCGGGGCCGCCCGCCGGGCCGCCGCCTTGCGCGCCACGAACCACACGCGCGC
The DNA here is from genome assembly GCA_963812185.1 of uncultured Acidobacteriota bacterium. Taxonomy (GTDB): domain Bacteria; phylum Acidobacteriota; class Vicinamibacteria; order Vicinamibacterales; family JAHECP01; genus JAHECP01. Next base: position 110,181 of record CAWEUE010000003.1, on the reverse strand, counting down.
CGCGAGCAGCACGGCCAGGATCACCGCGTAGACGAGCGGGTCCCGCGTGTCGGCCTTCACCTTCCACCAGAAGTGCACGACGCCGCCGAGCGCGCTCACGTAGATCAGCCGGTGCAGCAGCGCCCACTGCCGGCCGCCCAGCCGCCGGATCATGCCCGACGTGGAGGTGAGCGCCAGCGGCACCATCAGGACGAACGCCGCGAACCCGACGGTGATGTAGGGCCGCTTGGCGATGTCCTGCAGGATGTAGTGCCACGCGAAGAACTGGTCGAGCACCACGTAGGTCAGCAGGTGCAGCGTGCCGTAGAAGAAGGCGAACAGGCCGAGCATGCGGCGGAAGCGGACGGCCGCCTGCCAGCCCGTGAAGCGCCGGAGCGGCGTGACGGCCAGCGTGATCAGCAGGAAGCGCAGCGTCCACCGCCCCGTCGTCAGCGTGATGTCCTCGATCGGGTTGGCGCTCAACTCCCCCATCGCCGCCCGCCAGAGCAGGTACAGGAACGGCAGCAGCGCCGCGAAGAAGACGGCGGGCTTGAGGACGCGGCGGACGAGCTGCCTCTCGGTCATCAGTGGTCAGGAGTCAGGGGGCAGGGGTCAGAAGAGCATTCGACATTCGACATTCGACAGTCGACATTCAGCATTCCTAGAAGTGCTTCCTCAGGTCCATGCCCTCGTACAGCTTCGCCACCTGGTCGCCGTAGCCGTTGAACATGAGCGTCTTGCGCCGGAAGAACTCGCCGATGCGGCGCTCGCGCGCCTGGCTCCAGCGCGGGTGATCCACGTTCGGGTTCACGTTCGAGTAGAAGCCGTACTCGTGCGCGTTCTGCCGGTTCCACGACGTCGGCGGCTCCCTGTCCACGAACGAGATCCGGACGATGGACTTGATGCTCTTGAAGCCGTACTTCCAGGGCACCACCAGCCGGATGGGCGCGCCGTCCTGGTTGGGCAGCGTCTTCCCGTAGAGGCCCACCGCCAGGATCGTCAGCGGGTGCATCGCCTCGTCCATGCGCAGCCCCTCGACGTAGGGCCACTCCAGCACGCGGGAGCGCTGCCCTGGCATCTGCGTCGGCCGGAAGAGCGTGGTGAACGCGACGAACGTCGCCTTCGAGGTCGGCTGGGCGCGCTTGATCACGTTGGCCAGCGGAAAGCCCACCCAGGGGATCACCATCGACCAGGCCTCCACGCAGCGGAGCCGATAGACGCGCTCCTCGAGCGCCTGGCCCGCGAGCAGGTCCTCCAGGTGGTAGTCCGCCGGCTTGTCGCAGAGCCCGTCGACCTTCACGGTCCACGGCTTCGTCACGAGCTGCCCGGCGTTGCGGGCCGGGTCGCTCTTGTCGGTGCCGAACTCGTAGAAGTTGTTGTAGGTCGTCACGTCGTCGTAGGGCGTGAGCTTCTCGTCGGTGCTGAACGGGCTCTTCTCCAGCCCGCCGAGCGGCTGCTGCGCGAAGGCCGGCGCGGGCGAGGCCAGCGACGCCGCCCCCAGCCCGGCCAGCGCCACGCCGACGGCGGCGCCCGAGGAAGCGCGGATGAACTCCCGGCGGTTCAGGTACACCGCTTCGGGCGTGATCTCCGAGGACGTGATGTCGGACGGCCGCTTGATCAGCATTCCTGCCCTTTCCTCAACTGGCGCCGGCGGATGACCCCGGCCCTGGCCCGCCGAAGCGCGGCGCGCGAGGGCGGCCCCTGGGATGTGGCGATACTCCAAATAACACCGCGACGCGCCCGATTCTTCCCCGCCTGCTGTGACCGTGCCTCCATTCTAAGCCCACGAGTTGGGTAGAATCAGGTCCGTGCGGGATCCCCACATCTCCTGGCCGCAGGTGCTGGCGCTCGCGTCCCACGAGCTGCGGACGCCCGCCGGCGTCGTGTCGGGCTACGGCCGCATGCTGCTCCAGGGCCGAGCCGACGCGCTCACCCCGGCCCAGCGCACGCTCCTCGAGGCCGCCGACCGGTCCAGCACCCGGGTGGTGGATCTGCTCGCCCAGATGAGCGAGCTGGCGCGCCTGGAGAGCGGCGCCACGCCGCTCGCGCTCCAGGAGACGGACCTGGCGGGGCTCCTCGAACCGGTCGAGACGATCGGAGCCCTGCCGCCGGTCCGGCCGCGCGCCGACGCGGCGCGCCTCAAACAGGCGCTCGCGGCGCTGGCCCGGCTGCCGGCCGACGGCGGCGCGGCCGTCGCGGCCGACGTCCGGGGCGGCATGCTGTGGCTGGCGGTGGGCGCGCGCGGCGAGGTCGCCCGCACGGGCGTGCCCGGTCCGGACGCCGTGGCCGCGTTCGACCACCTGCGCGGCGGGCACGGCCTCAGCCTGGTCCTCGCCCGCGCCGTGATCGAGGCCCACGGCGGCGACCTCGCCGCCGTGGCCGGCACGCCTCCCGGCCGCGAGAATCGCCGTGGTCCAGCTGCCGCTGGCGGGGCCGACGTCATGACGCGGCGCGGTGGCGGGCCGCGCGTGCGCGTCGCCCTGGCAGCGTGCCTGGTGGCGGCGGCGCTCGCGGCGCCGGCCGCGCAGCTGCGGCTCGCCGACGCCTCGGACCAGGCCGCGTTCCGCGACTGGTTCGTGCTCCTCGCCGACGCCGAGTTCTACCGCCCGACGCCCGACGTGACCGACTGCGCGGCCCTGGTGCGGCACGCGTTCCGCGAGGCGCTGCGCGCGCACACGCCCGAGTGGCGCCGGCGGGCGCGGCTGCCGCTCGACGTCGCGTTTCCCGACGTGCGGCGCCGGCCCGAGGGCCAGCCGAACGGCTGGCCGCTCTTCCGCGTGTCGGACGGCCCGCCGCCCCGCTACGCCGAGTTCGCCGACGCCTACACGATCGTCCACGACAACGCCCGGCTGATCGGCCGCGACGTCCGCGCCGCGCGGCCCGGCAATCTGCTGTACTTCCACCAACCTCAACAGCACAGCCCCGACCACGTCATGGTCTTCGTGGGCCGATCGCAGTTCGAGGCCGACGGCGACGACTGGGTCGTGTACCATACGGGGCCATCGGCGCGCGCCGCCGACGGGGCCGCGGCCGACGAGCGCGCGACCGACCCGGGCGAGGTCCGCAAGGTGCGGCTGGCCGACCTGCTGCACCATCCGGCGCCGCGCTGGCGTCCCCTTGCCGCGAACCCGGACTTCGTCGGCGTGTTCAGGCTGGCCATCCTGTGACGAACGCCTTTCGGCGCCCGGCGCGGCCCGTGTCGCTCCTGCTGCTGGCCCTGGCGGCCGTCGCGGCCATGCCGCGCGCCGCGGCCGCCCAGGCGGCGGCCCCCACGCCCGCCTTCTCGCTGGCGAGCAGCCATCTCTTCACGACCCGCGAGCAGCCGTCCATCTACGTCAGCTTCCGCCAGGTCGGAGCCCTCGACTTCCGCGTCTACCGCGTGAACGACGCGGCCGCCTTCTTCGCGAAGCTGAAGGAGCCGCACGTGCTCGGCGGCCCCGAGCCGGAAGTCGCCCAGGAGCCGACGCTCCTCGAGCGGATCGCCGACTGGAAGGCGCGCTGGCGCGCGGACGTCCGGAGCTTCTTCCGCCGGCAGTTCAGCCCGCAGTACCGCGCGGCGCGCCGCGCCGCAGCCGACCGCGCCGTCGTCGCCGAGCGGCGCGTCGTCCGCGCCGCCACGTTCGCGCAGGTGCCGCTGCTCAACGCCGCGCAGGTCGTGACCTCGTGGCGCGAGATCCTGCCGCCGCTCGCCGAGGCGGACGGCCGCCGCATCCCGCTCGAGCTCGACCAGCCGGGCGTCTACGTCGTCGAGGCCGTGCACGACCTGCTGCGCGCCTACACGATCGTGGTGATCTCGGACGTCGGGCTGGTGACCAAGTCGGCGCCCGGACAGCTGCTCGTCTACGCCGTGGACCGCTTCTCGGGCGCGCCGGTGCCCGGGTGCGCGCTCACGATGCTGGCCGACCAGAGCGTCGCCGCCCGCGGCGAGACGGCGGCCGACGGCACCTACGCGGCGGCCCTGGACCGGCAGCCCGACAACGTGGTGGTCGTGGCGGCGTGCGGCAAGCAGGTCGCGGTGTCGGATCCCGGCGCGTGGTACCTCCGCGAGAAGCCGCGCGAGCTCCTCGGCTACGTCTACACCGACAAGCCCGTCTACCGCCCCGGGCACACCGTGCGGCTCAAGGCCGTGCTGCGCTGGCGGACGCGCGGCGCGCTCCTGCCCTTCGACCGCCCGCGGGTCGAGGTGGCGGTAATGGACACGACCAGCAAGGTCGTCCTGCGCGAGATGCGCCAGGTGGACGAGTTCGGCTCCGTGAACACGTCCTGGACGGTGCCCGTCACGGCGGCGCTCGGCTACTACACCATCCGCGTCCACTCCGAGGACGACGAGGCGTTCGGGCACTTCGAGGTGCAGGAGTACCGCCGGCCCGAGTTCGAGGTGAAGGTGACCTCGTCCGACCGGTTCGTGGTGCAGGGCGGCCGGACGACCGCCACGATCGAGGCCAAGTACTACTTCGGACAGCCGGTGGCCGGCGGGCGCGTGAAGTACGTGTTGTCGCGCGGCTACTACACCTCGCCCCTGCGCTGGACCGACGAGCCCGACGACGGCGGCGGCTGGTACGGCGGCCACGACGTCGCCGAGCAGACCGCCGAGCTCGACCCGCAGGGACGCGTCACGGTGACCGTGCCGGTGCCCGTCCTCGACGGCCCGCAGCAGCGCGGCGAGGACTACTCGCTGCGCATCACCGCCCACGTCACCGACGCCAGCGACCGCGAGGTGTCGGGCGCCGCGACCGTCTACGGCACCTACGGCACGTTCATGGTGATCGCGAGCGCGAGCCAGTACCTCTACCAGCCGGGCGCGACGGCCGCGCTCGACGTGCGCGCGATCGACTACGTCGGCACGCCGCGGCCGCACGTCCCGATGAAGGTCTGGCTGGAGCGCCTGCGCTACACGCGCGGCTACGGCCAGCCCGAGACCTCGACGATCGCCGAGGGCACGGTCGAGACCGGCGCCGACGGCCGGGCCCGGTGGACGACCACCATCCCGAACGAGGCCGGCAGCTACCGCTTCCACGCGGCGGCCCAGGCGGGCGCCCGCTCGGTGGAGGACACCGCCTACGTCTGGGTGCCCGGCCGCACGTCCGACGCGTCGGCCGGCGACCAGTACCCTGGAGCTGCTGCCGGATCGCAAGGAGTACCAGCCCGGCGACGTGGCGAAGCTCGTGCTCCGCGGCGAGGCCGCCGACGCCTCGGCGCTCGTGACGAAGGAGGGCGCGCAGATCACCTGGCACCGCGTCTCGCGGCTCGACGCGAGCGGGGTCATCGAGGTGCCCATCGACGAGGCGGACATCGGCGACACGTACGTGAACCTCGTGTACGTGAAGGACGACCGGCTGTTCCAGGCCGAGAAGCGCCTGCGCGTCCCCGCCACGTCGCGCGCGGTGCACGTGGCCATCGAGGCGGCGCAGGCCGTATCGCGCCCGCGCGAGCCCGGCGTCTTCACGATCCGCACGACCGACGCCGACGGCCGGCCCGTCCGCGCCGAGGTCAGCCTGTCGGTGATCGACGAAGCCGTGTACGGCGTCAAGCCCGACTCGACGCCCGACCCGCTGCGCTTCTTCTACCGCCTCGAGTACAGCCGCGTCGGCACGTCGTTCTCGCGCGAGTACCTCGTTCGTCGGCTACTCGGGCAACGAGCGCCTGCAGCTCGCCCAGCGCCGGCGTCCGCTCACGCTCGCCGACTTCAAGAGCAGCGGCGAGCAAGCCCGGCCCACCGTGCGCAAGGAGTTCCCCGACGCGATCTACTGGATCGCGGACCTCGACACGGGCCCCGACGGCACCGCCACCGTGAAGGTCGCCTACCCCGACGCGCTCACCACGTGGCGCGTCACCGCGCGCGCCGTCACCCGCGACACCCACGTCGGCGCCGCGCGCGCCACGACGCGGACCACTAAGGACCTCATCCTGCGCATCGTGCCGCCGCGCTTCCTCACCGAGGGCGACGAGGTCGCCGTGCCGGCGCTCGTGCACAACTATCTGCCCGAGGCGCAGCCGGTCACGGTGACGATGACGGCCGCCGGCGTGACGCCCGCCGGCGCCGCGGCGCCGCCGCACCAGGCCGACGTGCCGTCGGGAGGCGAGGACCGCAGCGACTGGCGCTATCGCGCCGACGCGCCGGGCACCGCCACCTTCACGGGCACCGCCCTCGCACCCGCCGAGTCCGACGCCGTCGAGCTCAGCGTGCCGGTGCTGCCCTACGGCCTGAAGCGCGAGACGGGCACCGCCGGCTCGCTCGCCGAGGCCGAGCACACCGTCGACGTGACCGTGCCCGAGGCCTCGAACCCGGCCGCGCGCTCGATTCGCGTGGCGCTCGCGCCCTCGCTCGGCGGCTCGCTCCTCGGCGCGCTCGACTTCCTCACGTCGTACCCGTACGGCTGCACGGAGCAGACGCTCTCGAGCTTCCTGCCCAACCTGCTCGTGGGCCGCGCCTTCGACGCGCTCGGCCTCACGCGGCCCGAGCGCCTCGTCGTCCTCGACCGCCAGGTGGACGCCGGCCTCAAGCGTCTCTACGACTACCAGCACGACGACGGCGGCTGGGGATGGTGGCCGACCGACCCGAACCATCCCTTCATGACGGCCTACGCGCTCTACGGCCTGGTGGAGGCGAAGACCGCCGGCCGGCAGATCGACGAGTACCGGGCGGGCCGCGGCGCGGCGGCGCTCGTCTCGCTCTACGCGGCCTACCCGCGGGCCGTGCCCGATCTCAAGGTGTACATGGCCTGGGTGCTCGCGCGCGCCGAGGCCGCCGGTGTCTCGCCGGCCGGACCCGACCAGCCGGCGTTCGACATGGCCGCGGCCGCGAACGCGGCGTGGGACGCGCGCGGCCGCATGACCGCGTACGGCCGCGCGATCCTGCTCTCGCTGCTCGACATGCGAAAGGACGCGCGCGGCGACCAGCTCGCCGCCGAGCTGATGCGCGAGGCCGAGACGCGCGGCGACCTCACGTGGTGGCAGGTCGATCACGACCCGCTGCTCGACGACTGGGACGACGCCAGCGTCGAGGCGACGGCCATGGTGGTCCGCGCCCTCGTGGCGCGGCGGCCGAACGACCCCGCCATCGAGCGCGCCGTCCGGTGGCTGCTCGCCAACCGCCAGGGCATGTACTGGTGGAACACCAAGCAGACCGCCATGGTGCTCTACGGCCTGCTCGACTACATGCGCGCCCGCCAGGAGCACCCGGCGACGGTCAGCGTGGACGTGTTCGTGAACGGCGCGAAGGCCGGCAGCCACACCTTCACGCCGGAATCGTGGACGGCGCCCGACCCGATCGTCGTCACGGCGCCCGCGCGGGCCGGCGCCAACGAGGTCCGCCTCGTCCGCCACGGCGACACGGCGATCTACTGGACGGTGACCGGCGTCTCGTACGACAACCGCGAGACGATCGAGCCGGCGGGCACGCGCCACCTGGCGCTCGTCCGCGAGTACTTCTCGCTCGCGCCGGTCGAGAAGGACGGCCGGATCGTCTACCGCGAGACCCCGTTCACCGGCGCCGCCCGCCCCGGCGACCTGCTGCTCGTGCGCCTCACGGCGGCCGGCGCGAAGGACTGGCGGTTCCTGATGCTCGAGGACCCGCTGCCCGCGGGCGCCGAGGTGGTGCGTGAAACGGGCCTCTACGAGCTCGAGCGGACGCCCGCGCGCTGGAGCGCCAGCCGCCGCGAGTACCACGACGACCGCGTCACGATCTTCCAGCAGGACTTCGACCAGGGGCGCTACGAGTACACCTACCTGCTGAAGGTCGTCACGCCGGGCGTCTTCCGCGCCATGCCGGCGCGCATCGCGCCGATGTACGTGCCCGGCGTCACCGCCTCGAGCCGCGCCGAGCGCCTGACGGTGGAAGCGGCCGGCAGCCCGACCGGAGGCTCGCCCGGAGGCTCGAGATGAAGCGCGCGCTCGCCATCGTCACCTGCCTGGCCGTGGGCCACGCCGCCGCCGCCGGCTTCTTCTGGGGGCTCGTGAACGTGCCCGAGTCCAACGTCGCGATGCTGGCCCTCTCGGCCCTGCTCGCGCTGCTCCTGATCGTCACCGTGGGCTGGACCGAGGCGTCGGCGTCGCTCGGCTGGCGGGCGGACCTGACGATGGGCCAGGCCGCGCGGCGCGGCCTGCGCGCGGCGCCGATCGTCGTCGCGGCGGCCGTGGTGTTCGCGGCGGTCTGGATGCTCACCGCGCACGCCGGCGTGTGGCTCGATCTGCACAGCGGCGAGATCGACGCGTGGATCCTCGCCACCTTCGAGAGCTCGAGGACCGCGTGGGTCCACCGCGCGCTCGACGCGATCCTGTTCGTGGTGCGCTACGTGGTCGGAGTGTCGCTGGCCGTGGCGCTGCTGAGCGCCGGCGCGCGCGCCGGCTGGCGGGCCGTCGGCCGGCTCCGGTGGGTCCGCGCCGGCCTCTCCCGGCGACAGCTGGGCCTGGTCGCCGCCGCGATGATCCTCTTCGTGTTCCTGCCGCTGGGCGCCGTCTACTGGCACCCGCCGACGATTCCGGCCAACGCGGTCGAACTCCTGTTCGTGGCCGTCAAGCTCGGCACGATCTACCTGCTCGCGCAGATCGGGTGGGCGCTCGTGCTGTGGGCGGGCGCCCGCGAGACCGCCTCGTAGGGGCGACCCGCCGGGTCGCGCCTACACCTTCGCCTTCCGGATGATCCGGGACGCCGTCGTCGCGTCGGCCTCGGACGCGAAGCCGAAGATCGCGGTGAACCTGCGCCCGACGACCTGGGTCACGAGGAACGCGATGTCGAGGCCCGCGTCCGCGAGCGCGCGGGCGATCGCCTGGCCCGTACCGCGGCGGTCCGGCCCCTCGACGCGCAGCGCCGCCAGCGACAGGGGCTGCAGCCCCGCGGCCTGCGCGGCGGCCACGCGCCGCCTGCCCGACACCGGGTAGACCTCGATCGCCCCGCGCCCGCCGCTGCCCGGATAGCGATACGCCATCGCGACCTCGAGGTTCACGCCCGCGGCGGCCAGGATGCCGAGCACGTCGGCCAGCACGCCGGGACGGCTCTCGACCTCCCGATGCCACAACTCGACCTTCTTGACGATGAGTGCCACGAGCGCCTCCTTGCGCGCCGATTCGCGCGTGAGCGCGTGCGGCGCGTCGGCGCCAGTATACGCTCCAACGCGCACCGCGGAGCGGCGGAGACGCACGTTGCGACGTTACTTCCCGACGTCGCGCCACGACTGCCCGGCCGCCAGCGCGCGGGCGGCGCAGGCGGCGGCGCGGGCGTAGGCGTCGCGCATCTGGTCGGCGCTGGCCGCGCCGAGCATCGCGGCGTCGTCCGGACAGTCGGCAGACACCGCCGCGCGCGGCGTGGCCTCTCCCGCAAACACCTGCGCAAGACCCTCGCGCGCCCAGAGCGGGCGGTCGGAGAGCGCCGGGTCGATGAACAGGTGCGCCAGCTCGTGCCGCACCGTGCGGCGCAGGATGCCGCGGGCGGCGAGCGCGGAGACGGGGAGCAGATCGATGCGGTCGCCGCGCGCGGCGCCGCCGACCCACCACGGGCGGCCGGTCGCGCGGCGGAAGCTCTCGACGGTGGGATGGAAGCGCAGCTCGACGCGCGCCGGCGCCGGCTCGCCGGTCCTCACCTCCAGGTCCTTCAACGCCTGCTCCACCAGGGCGAAGACCGCGGAACGCTGCGGCTCGTCGGCGGCGGCGAGCTCGAGCCGGATGGCGGGCGCGGGCGCGGCGATCGCCGCGCCCGGGAAGTACGTCCCCAGGATCTCCCCGGCGCTGCGGCCCGCGCGCCCGAGCCGCGACGCGCCCATCACGCACAGGCCCACGCCGTGCCCGAAGCCGGTTCCGGTGAAGCGGTAGCCCGCCGCCGTGCGACGGACGTCGAACAGGTGGCTGCGCACGAGATTCCAGCCGAGCGCGCGCCCGACCGCCAGGCGGAACGCCTCGCCCGAAATCTCGCCCGGCTCGAAGCCGTCGACGCGCACGCGCGCCACGCGGCCCGACGCCGTCCGCGCGGCCACCCGCAGGTCGCGCAGCACCTCGCCGCGAAGGCCCGCCGCCCGCAGCGCGCGTTCGAGGTCGCGCGCGCGAATCTCCGCCGACCAGCGGCTCGCCTCGCGGCATTCCGGCTCGTCGCGCGACACGAGGTACGGCGGGTCCGGCTCCGCGCGGCGCCAGATCTCCGCGGGCCTGGCGCTTCGCCCGCCGCACGACGCGCTGTAGTAGACCTCCGCCGGCCGGCCGCCGTAGACGAGGATGCGCCCCGCGGTCGCCGCCGCGGCGGCCCGCGACGCCGGCGTGGCCGGCCGCAGCGCCTGACAGTGCGTGAGGTCGCAGAGATCGAATCCCTCCGACCGGTGCCGGCCGACGTTGGCGGCCGCGAAGGTGCGCGCCGTGACCGCCAGCGCCTCGAGGGCCGGGCGCGGCGCGTCGACCGCGGCCTCGCCCGCCACCGCCCGCGCCACGTAGTCCTCGACGTCCATCGTCGTCACGCGGTAGCCGTCGCCGCGCGCCTCGCCGATCCGCAGCCGGGCCGGCAGCGCCAGCGCAGGGCCGCCCGGGCGGAAGAGCCCCTCGATCACGCGGCGCGCGATCTCCGCGGCGTCGCGGCCGGAGGCCCCCGGCGCGACGACCACGATCGACCGCCCCCGGCCGGATGGAACGGCCGGCGCCGGCTGCCACGCGACCAGCAGCCCCTCGTAGCCGCCTCCCGGCATCGGCGCCGTCCCCGTCTTCGCAAACACGGCCCCGCCGAGCGCGGCGAGCGCCGAGGCCGTGCCGTACGTGGCGGCCCCGCTCAGCCCGTCGTCGAGGATCTTCCGGGCGCGGCCGCTCAGCCGCAGCGGGCCGTGCGGGTCCGCCGCCCGCTCGATGGCCGCCGCCAGCGCGCGCGGCGTCACGGGCGGACCGGCCAGACCGATCGCGGCGAGCACGAGCGGATCGCCCGCGCCCACCGGTCCAAGCCCCAGGCCGACGCGCGCGGCGTTGAGCACCTCGCGCGGCACGCGGCTCGCGATCGTCACGAAGAACGAGTTGCAGGAGTGCGCGAGCGCCTCGGCGGCCGTGAGCGGCCGGCCGAGATCGGGGTGCGAGCAGGTCAGGGTGTGGCCGTCCACGACGACGTCGCGGCGGCAGACGAGGGCGGTGTCGGCATCCACGACGCCGCTCTCGAGGGCCGCGGCGAGGAGCGCGATCTTCGCCACCGACCCGGGCAGCACCGGCCGATCCATCTCGGCCTCGCGCGCGGAGGCCACGACGCGGCCCGACGGGCGCTCGACGACGAGGTAGGCCGCCTCGGGCGGCACGGCGCCGGCGGGCGCGGCGGCCGCGACGGGCACGGCGGCCGGCCGGGCGGCGGCCGTTCGCGCCGGCGCGGGCTCCGGCCCGCGGCCGCAGCCTGCCAGGGCCGCCGCGCACAACACGCCCGCGCCGATCGCGCGGCGCCGGCGGCCGGCGGCCGCGGGGGTCATGCGCCGAAGCCCAGGAACGTGTCGATGTCCTGCAGGATGCCCGGCAGGCTGTCGGCCAGCTGGTGCTCGTCGTCGACGAGACGCAGCGTGACGTTGGCGCGGCCACGGGCGTAGCGCTCGACCATGGCCGGGTCGACGACCGTGTCGCGCGTGCCCTGCACGATCAGGACCGGCTGCTCGACTCGCGCCGCCAGCGCGTCGTACTGCCCGGCGTCCTCGTAGAGCGCGTAGCCGACCATGCGGCGCTGGCCGTAGGCGTAGTGGAAGATCTCCAGCTCGCCGGTCTCGCGCCAGCGCGCGAGGCCCTCGGGGCCCAGCTCGCGCATGCGGTTGCCGCCGAAGTCGAGCGCGGGCGCGAGCAGGGCGAGGCGCGAGATCGCCTGCGGGCGCCGCTCGGCCACGAGCACCGCCACGAACGCGCCCAGGCTGGAGCCGACGAGCACGACCGGGCCCGGCGGCAGCGCCGCCATCTCGCGCTCGACCTGGCCGATCATGCGCGTGACGGTGAGCGTCGAGAAGTCCGGCTGGTTGAAGTCCGGGCTGTGGAGCGCGATGCCTCGCGGCGCGAAGCGGGCCGAGAGCGCCGCCCCCTTGCTGGACGCCGGCGACGAAGCGAACCCGTGCAGGTAGAACAGGTGCATCGTCAAAGCATCGTGCGGCAGTTCGGGCTGCACTTGCACGCGATGTGGCCCTCGCCGTCCGTCATGTAGTCGTAGGTGAGCTCCTCGCCCTTACGGATGTTGCGCGAGGCGCGGATCCAGATGGTGTCGCCGACGATCTGCGTGTAGCAGTTCGGTTTGCACGAGTGGTTGATGAACCGCGCGACGTTGCCGCCGACGGCGGCGTCGCGCACGGAGCGGCTGTTCAGCTTGAAGCACCAGATGTGGCCGCGCTTCAGGTACTTCCGCTCGCGCTTCAGGCTCTCCTTGTTGGAGATCCTCTCGCCCGCGTAGTCGATGATGCGCTTGTTCTTCGAAATGGCCTGGGTGGCGTAGACGCCCCACCCGTGAATTCGGGAACGCCGTCGTTCGATCATGCTCCATAAGATACAACAGCCGGCGGCCGCGTCCGCCCCGCGCGGCAACGTTCCGCCGCCCTCCTCCGTCTAATCCAGCTGACGTTCCGTATCAGAGGAGGTCCAAGAATGCGCGCGTGGAAAACGATAATCGGTCTCGCCGGGGCGGCCGCGATTGTCGCCGGCTGCACGGTCCAGGCCGACAGTTCCGGCGGCCTCTCGGTCACGAGCGCGTTCGCCGAGCCCCAGGCAGCGGCCGACTTCCACTGGCAGGGCGCCGTGGCGGCCGGCCAGACGATCGAGATCAAGGGGGTCAACGGCTCGATCGACGCCAGCCCGTCCACCAGCGGCCAGGTGGAGGTGGCGGCCGAGCGGAGCGGGCGCCGCAGCGACCCGAACGAAGTGAAGATCGAGGTGGTCCCGCACGCGGGCGGCGTCACGATCTGCGCGGTCTACCCCAACCCCGACGGCCCGCCCAACGAGTGCGTGCCGGGCGAGGGGGGCCGCATGCGGACCCGCAACAACGACGTGAAGGTGTCCTTCACCGTGCGCGTGCCGTCGGGCGTGGCCTTCACGGGCCGGACGGTCAACGGGCGCGTGGAGGCCCGCGACCTGGGCGGCGACGTGACGGCCCACACGGTCAACGGCTCGATCGACGTCAGCACGACCGGCCGCGCGGTGGCCTCGACGGTGAACGGCTCGATCCGCGCATCGATGGGCCGCGCCGACTGGCCCGACGACGTGTCGTTCGAGACCGTGAACGGCGGCATCACGCTCGACCTGCCCGAGAGCGTGAACGCCGAGGTCAGCGCCCGGACCGTGAACGGCTCGATCACGACCGACTTCCCCCTGACGATCAGCGGCCGGTTCAGCAACCGCCGCCTGTCGGGGACGATCGGCAGCGGCGGCCGGCGGCTCGAGCTCGAGACCGTCAACGGCAGCATCCAGCTGCGCAAACGGTAGTCGTCGCGCACACCTTCGTACGTCGCGCACACCTTCAGGTGTGTCGCGCACACCTTCGTACGTCGCGCACACCTTCAGGTGTGCGCCGACCGGCGCACGGCTGAAGCCGTGCGCTACGTCAGTCTCTACTCTTCGTAGCGCAGGGCTTCAGCTCTGCGCTAACGGGCCCTTCCCGAGTCGAATTCCTCGCCCCAACCTGCTATAGTCGAAGAAACAACGACCAAGCGGACGCGGCCCCCCTCCCTGGCGGCCCCTTCGCAGCCTGCCGCCCGGTCAAGCCTGTGCGCCCGTCTGGCGCCGTTATCCGAATCGGAGTCTGCATGGAAGGGCTCTTCTCGACCGTCTTCGCCTCCTGGGGACGGATCCTCGCCGGCCGGTCGCCGGCCTTGTCGATCGAGCTCACCCGCGAATGCCCGCTCCGCTGCCCCGGCTGCTACGCGTACGGCGACGAGCACCTGGGCGGCGCGATCACCCTGCGCCAGCTGCGCGACCTCAAGGGGCCCGACCTGGTGGAGGGCGTGATGGCCCTCGTCGCGCGGCACCGCCCGCTGCACGTGTCGATCGTCGGCGGCGAGCCGCTCGTCCGCTTCCGCGAGCTGAACGTCATCCTGCCGCGCCTGGCCGCCAAGGGCATCTACACGCAGGTCGTGACGAGCGCGGTGCGTCCCATCCCGGCCGAGTGGGCCGCGCTGAAACGCCTGCAGCTCGTGGTGTCGATCGACGGGCTCCAGCCCGAGCACGACGCGCGGCGCACGCCGGCCACCTACGACCGGATCCTGAAGCACATCGCCGGCCACCGCGTGACCGTGCACTGGACGATCACGCGGCAACAGCTCCGGCAGCCGGACTACCTCGAGACGTTCGTGAGGTTCTGGTCGGAGCAGCCGGTCGTTTCGCAGATCTGGACGAGCCTGTACACGCCGCAGGTTGGCGAGATCTCGGACGAGCGCCTGACCGCGGAGGACCGGCAGCGAGCCGTCGGGGAGCTGATGGTCCTGCGCGAGCGCTACCCGCGGCTGCGCGTGCCGCGCGGCCTGCTCGAGGTGTACGCGGCGCCGCCCGCCTCGCCCGCCGAGTGCATCTTCGCGCGGACGACGGCGTGCGTGTCGGCCGACTTCACGACGCCGGTCACGCCGTGCCAGCTCGGCGGCCATCCGGACTGCTCCGAGTGCGGGTGCATGGCGTCGGCCGGGCTCGCGGCCCTCGGCCGCCACCGCCTCCCGCTGGGCGTGCGGGTGGAGACGCTGTTCCAGGCGTCGCTCAAAGTGGGGGCAGTGGTGCGGCGGATGCGCGCCGGGGCCCCGCAGGACGCGGAGCCCCGGCCGATCGCGGGCCGGTCGGTCGAGGAGACCGGCCCGTAGGTTCGAAAGAGGGGTCGTAGCGCAGGCCTTCAGGCCTGCGCCGCCGCTAGCTGGTGCCCTACACGTTGGCCGCGGCGCGCTCGACGCGCGGCTTGAACGAGAGGAAGCCCGACACGTTCTCCCACAGCAGCTGCGGGTAGGTCTTGTCGAGGCTCGACCGGATGGCGACGTAGCACTCGTCGCACGTGTTCTTCCGGGTGAACTCCCGCACCATGCGCGCCTGCTCGTCGAGCGGGAAGCGCGTGAACTGCATCGAGCACGGCTGCAGCTGCCCGTCGCTCGTCACGACCAGCCAGCGAAGCCCCGCCTTGCACCCCGGCGCGCCGCCCGTCTCGAAGTAGCGCTGCGTCGCGTCGAGCGTCGTGTCGGTCACGGCGATCCAGCGGCCGTCGATCCGCGTCTTCAGCCGCGCGAGCTCGCGGCGCAGCGTGTCGAGCTGATCGGGCCGCGTCAGGAACAGATCCCGGTTGCCCGTGCGGCGCGGCGTGTAGGCGCTGTAGTTGATGTTGACGCCCCAGGCCTTCGCCGTGTCGGCGCAGGCGTTGACGTCGCCCACGTTCTCGGCGTGGATGCAGTTGTTGAGGACGATGTCGTCGTGGCCCAGCGCGGCCATCCGCGGCACGATCGTCTTGAGATGGTCGAACAGCCCGGCGAAGCCGCGGAACTCGTCCATCCGATCGTCCGGGAAGTCCAGGCTCACGCAGAACTCGTCGACGCCCGCCTCGCGCAGGGCGAGGTAGCGCTCCTCGGTCATCAGCGACCAGTTCGAGACGAGGATGATGAACGGCAGCCCCGACGGCTCCTTGATGTTCCGGACGACCTCGGTGAGGTCGTCGCGCATCAGCGGCTCGCCGCCCGACACCTGGACGACCACCGGGCGCAGCACGTCCATGTAGTGACGGTAGTCGGCCGGCTTCATGTCGTGCGACATGTCGCGCGGGCCGCCGTGATCGCAGTGCTTGCAGAAGGCCGTGCAGGAGTCGGTGACCTCGAACGAAACGACAATCGGCCGCTCGGCGCGCCAGTTCATGGACCCCCTGGCGATGATGCGAAGCGACTCGGAGAGCGGAACCTTCTTCATCGGTTGATCCTGGATGACAGCCGCGCCGCGAGACGACGACGGCGGAATCCCGAAAGAGACGGAGACGAGCGTCCGGAGGTATGAACATGGCGGCTGCCGGATCGGCCGCCGAACGATAGTAACCTCGGTTTTCGGCCTTGGCAAGGCGCGCGGGGCGCCCGCGCGCGCGCCGCGGCGCGCCTCCGCCGGCGGCCGAAGGGCCCGCGCCCGTTCGCCCCCCCGGATTGCCCGTCCGGCGCACGTGACGCCCGCCGGCCGCCGAAACGGCGGCCGCCGCGTCACTTGCGGCTATAATGGCGGGACCTATGAAATTGTTGCGGAGGGCGAGCCGCAGCGTTCGTGCGGCGCGTCAGTTCGTTCGCGGTCTGGCCTCGACCGACCACCCGCTCCTCGTGCACCTGGTGCCGATTCGCAGGTGCAACATCGACTGCGCCTACTGCAACGAGTACGACAAGGTATCGGCGCCGGTGCCGGTCGACGCGCTGAAGGCCCGCATCGACAAGCTGGCCTCGCTCGGCACCTCCGTCGTCGCGTTCAGCGGCGGCGAGCCGATGCTGCACCCCCAGCTCGACGACCTCATCCGGCACATCCGGGCGCACGGCATGCTGCCGGGGCTCATCACGAACGGCTATCTCCTCTCCCCCAAGCGGATCCAGGCGCTGAACGAGGCGGGGCTGGACTTCCTGCAGATCAGCATCGACAACGTCGAGCCCGACGAGGTGTCGAAGAAGAGCCTGCGGCTGCTCGAGAAGAAGCTGCAGTGGCTGAGCGAGTACGCCGAGTTCGACGTCAACATCAACTCGGTGCTCGGCGGCGGCATCAAGCAGCCCGAGGACGCGCGCACGATCAACACGCGCGCGCGGGAGCTCGGGTTCTCGACGTCGATCGGCATCATCCACGACCACGAGGGCGCCTTGAAGCCGCTCGCACCGGCCGAGCGCGCCGTGTTCGAGAGCGTCACGAAGCGCGTGAACGCCTGGGAGCAGATCGGCCAGAACCTCTACTCGGGCATCCGGCACTTCCAGCAGAACCTGGCCGACGGCAAGCCGAACGACTGGTACTGCCGCGCCGGCGCGCGCTACCTCTACGTGTGCGAGGACGGCCTCGTGCACTGGTGCTCGCAGCAGCGCGGCTTCCCCGCCATCCCGCTCGAGCGCTACACGCTCGAGGACATCCGCCGCGAGTTCATGGCGCCCAAGTGGTGCGCGCCGTACTGCACGATCGGCTGCGTGCACCGGGTGTCGTTCATGGACTTCTGGCGAAAACCGCAGAAGGAAGCCGCGCCCGCCACGGAGGGGTCGCCCGAAACCGCCAGGAACTGACGGGGCGCGGCGCGTCCGTTCACGCTGATCCTTGTCCGTTCACGTCGATTCTTGTCCGTTCACGGTGAATTCCGATCCGTTCGGCGTGAGGCTTGTCCGTTCCATCTGATACTTGTCCGTTCGGAGTGATGCTTTGTCCGTTCGGAACGTGTCACGGTGAACGGACCGGCGTCCCCACTGAATGTCGGCGAGCTTACGAGGTCGTGCCGCCGGTCGGGAAGGAGCTTGAAATGAGACGGCTCATCGCACTTGCCTTGGCGCTGTCCCTCGCGGGTCCAATCACGCTCTTCGCACAGAAGCCGAAGAAGCAGAAGAGGAAGCCGCAGGAGAGCCAGGTGACCGTCGTCTTCAACGACGCGCAACGGGAGGCCGCTCACCTCTACTTCGTCAAGGCATACGGCCGGGGCAACTGCCCGCCGGGCCTGGCCAAGAAGCAGAACGGCTGCCTGCCTCCGGGACAGGCGAAGAAGCGGTACGTCGTCGGCCACCGGCTGCCGCACGGGCTCGTGGTCGAGGATCTCCCGGTGGAGCTGTCGGTGAGGATAGGACCCGCTCCTGCCGGTTATCGATACGGAATGCTCGATGGGGATCTGGTCAAGCTCGCCGCCGGGACCATGCTCGTGGTCGACGCGATCGAAGGCCTGGTGCGGTAGGGGGATCCTTGTCGGATGGGCCACGACCCGATCCCTGTCCGTTCGGGGCGGTCCCTGTCCGTTCGGAACGTGTCTTGCCGAACGGATCAACGATGAGCCTGAACGGGCGAGCGTCAGCTTGAACGAAGATCCCGTCAGCGGCGTGAACGGACCTGCGTCAGTCCGATGAACGGACGGGGATCAATTCGAACGGACGGCGAAGTCTCCTAGTAGAAGTCGTGCGAATCCACGTCGGGCGCCTCGCCGTGGTTGAGCGCTTGCACCCGCTCGGCCTTCACCGACGTCACGCCCTCCTGGATCTGCAGCGTCCCCTCCACGATCAGATACGGCGCGCTCACGATCGCCAGGCGCTCGCCGGCGAACAGATCGGGCCGCACGATGACGTTCGCGATGCCGGTCTCGTCCTCGAGCGTGAGGAACACGAAGCCCTTGGCCGTGCCGGGGCGCTGGCGCGTGATGACGGCGCCGGCCACGCGCACGCGGCGGCCGTGCCGGCCCTGCGGCAGGTCGCTCGCGCGCAGGATGCCGCGCAGCGCCAGCTCGCGCCGGCGGAAGCTCATGGGATGCGGGCCGATCGTCAGGCCCGTCCCGGCGTAGTCGGCCGCGACGCGCTCGAGCGGGGACATGGGACGGAGCGGAGACTGACGCTGAGGGGGATCGGGACTCGGGTACCGGGTCCTCGGGTTGATCGGGCCGGCTGAAGCCGGCCCCCACACCGGGCTGATTCGAGTCCGGCTCTTCCCCGGCCTCCGATTGCTCGAAGAGCGCGCCGGACGGACGGACGGCGCGCTCGACCTGCCAGAGCGCCGACCGGCGGTCGCGGCCGAACGACTCGAGCGCGCCGATGTCGGCCAGCGTGGCCAGCTCGTCGCGGCGGACGCCCGTGCGCGCGATGAGGTCCTCGATGGAGGAGAAACGACGGGAGACGGTACTGGGTACTCGGGTACTCGGGCTGATCGAGCCGGCTGACCGCCTCCGCTCTTCGAGCTTCGGCGCGTCCGCCGGGGCCTTGGCGAAGGCGGAAGCCGGCCCCCACAGATGTCTGCCCTCGGTCCCCGGCCCCTGGCCCCTGGCCTCCGGTCCCCGGCCTCCGATCCGTCCACTCGTGCGCGCAGACGTTGCAGAACCGCCTCGTCGCCCCGGCCACACGCACGTCCTCCAGCATGGAGGGATCGTCGCAGCCGCACTTGGGGCAGAACGTCGGCTCGAGGCTTGGCCCCGGCCTCCGGCCTCCGCTTTCAATCGCCATGCCCACCTCTTCCCTCAGCCCGGCGACGTAGCGCAGGCCGAGGCGGACGGCGCCGTCGGCCTCGATCGTCGAGCGCCAGCGCGAGCGCTGCACGTCGATCGGCGCGAAGCGCACGCCGCGCCGCTGCGCGTCCTTCACGAGCGTCGCGGGGTGATAGAACCCCATCGGATAGTTGTCGAGCATCGCGGCGTAGAACGCCGCCGGGTAGTGCGCCTTCAGGTAGGCGCTGGCGTAGACGAGCAGCGCGAAGCTCGCCGCGTGCGACTCGGGAAAGCCGTAGAGCGCGAACGAGGCGATCGACCGCACGATCGACTCGGCCGCCTCGCCCGTGAGGCCCTGCCGCGCCATGCCGGCGCGCAGCTTCTCCTCGATCGTCTTCATCCGCGCGACCGAGCGCTTGAACCCGAACGCGCGCCGGAGCTCCTCGGCCTCGCCGCCCGAGAAGCCCGCCGCCACCATCGCCATCCGCAGCAGCTGCTCCTGGAAGAGCGGCACGCCCAGCGTGCGCTTCAGGATCGGCTCGAGCGCGGGGTGCGGATAGGTCACGGGCTCGAGCCCCTGCCGCCGCCTGAGATACGGGTGCACCATCTGCCCCACGATCGGCCCGGGCCGGATGAGCGCCACCTCGACGACGATGTCGTAGAAGCACGCCGGACGGAGACGCGGCAGCGTGGCCATCTGCGCGCGCGACTCGACCTGGAAGACGCCAATCGTGTCGGCCTCCTGCAGCATCCGGTAGACGTCGGGGTCGTCGGGGGGCAAGTGCGCAAGGTCTAATTTCGATGGCGGGGCCCCCTGCACCCCGCCAAGCGTGTCGCTCGCGGGGACCCCAACGCCCCGCTCCGCTCCGCGCTCCTCGAGTACCCAGTACCCGACCGGCTCCCTCGGCTCCCTCGGCTCCGTCCCCGGCCTCTGGCCCCTGGCCTCTGGCCCCTGCGTTGATGGTCTCGAGGGCATCCTGCAGCACGGCCATCATCCCGAGTCCGAGCAGATCGACCTTCACGATGCCGAGGTCGGCGCAGTCGTCCTTGTCCCACTGCACCACCACGCGTCCGGGCATGCTGGCGTTCTCGAGCGGCACGACCTCGTCCAGGCGGCCCTGGCAGATCACCATGCCGCCGGAGTGCTGGCCGAGGTGCCGCGGCAGGTCCTGGATGCGCCGCCAGAGTTCGGCGAAGCGGCGGATCGTGGGGTCGTCGGGCGCGAAGCCGGCCTCGCGCAGGTGCCGGTCGATCGAATCGGCGGGGTCGATCCACTCGAAGTGGTTCATCACCTTCGCCAGCCGGTCGATCGGCTCGGGCTCGAGGTCGAGCGCCTTCCCCACCTCGCGCGCGGCGCTCCGGCCGCGGTAGGTGATCACGTTGGCGGTCATCGCGGCGCCGTGCCGGCCGTACTTCTCGTACACGTGCTGGATGACCTGCTCGCGGCGGTCGCCGCTCGGCAGGTCGAGGTCGATGTCGGGCCACTCGCCCCGCTCCTCCGAGAGGAACCGCTCGAAGAGCAGGTCCATGCCCACCGGATCCACGGCGGTGATGCCGAGGCTGTAGCACACGGCGCTGTTGGCCGCCGACCCGCGCCCCTGCACGAGAATGCCCTGCTGCCGGCAGAAATTGACGATGTCCCAGACGATGAGGAAGTAGCCGGCGAGGTCGAGCTTCTCGATGAGATCCAGCTCGCGCGCGATCTGCCGGCGCGCCCGCTCGTGGTACGGCCGGTAGCGCTCGCGCGCGCCCACCTCGGCGATCTTCCGCAGGAACGACGCCTGCGTCTCGCCCGTCGGGCACGGGGTAGTCGGGAAAGCGGTAGCCGAGGTCGGCCAGCGTGAACGCGAGGCGTTCGGCCAGCTCGCGCGTCTCCGCCACCGCGCGCGGCAGGTCGGCGAACAGCCGCGCCATGGCCTCGGGCGGCTTCAGGTACCGCTCGGCGTTCACGCTCAGCCGCCGGCCGGCCCGCGCCAGCGTCGTCTTGTGGCGGATGCAGGTGAGGACGTCGTAGAGCGGCCGCGCGTCGGGCGCCGCGAAGCGGACGCCGTTGGTCGCGACGACCGGCACGTGAAAGGCCGACGCCAGATCGAGGAGCGCCTGGGTGTCCGCCGCCTCGTCGCGCCGCAGGTGCCGCTGCGATCTCGACGAAGACGCCGGCGCGGCCGAAGAGGCCGACGAGCCGGTCCACCAGGCCGCCGACGCCGTAGCGCCGCCCCGCGAGCGCCGCGCGGCCGGCGAGCGCCACCAGGCCGGCCGTGCGCCCCTCCAGATCCTCGAGCGTGAGCGCGCCCTCCCCCTTCCGCCTTCGCTGAAGCTCCGGCGGACCGCCGTAGCCTTGGCGGAGGCTGGTCGGCGCGCGGAGCTTCATGCGCGTGACGAGCCGGCACAGGTTCCGGTAGCCCTCACGGGACTCGACCAAAACGGGTAGAAGCCAGAGGCCGGCACATTGCCGATTGCCGATGGCCGATGGCCGATTGGATTGCGGATTGAAAGGCGCCATCGTGAGCTCGGCGCCGACGATGGCCTTGAGGCCGGCGGCCCTGGCGGCCTGGTGGAAGCGCGGCGCGCCGTAGACGCCGTCGCGGTCGAGGAGCGCGAGCGTGGAATACCCGAGATCGGCCGCGCGGTCGACGAGCGCCTCGGGCGTCGACGCGCCGTCGAGAAAAGAAAAGGCCGAAGCGGCGTGGAGCTCGATGTAATTCGACATTCGGCAATCGGCATTCGGCAATCGGCAATTTCAATCAACGACTCCCTCCACCATCCACCGCCCGCTCGCGCGGTCGCGCGACAGGCGGTAGACGGCGCCGTCGGCCAGCTGGACGTCCCACTCGTCGCGGTCCCAGGCGGACGGCGACCACCACCCGCCCGACGTGCGCCACGGGCCGGCGCGCCCGTCGACCCGGCCGCCGGCCAGTCCGCGGCGGCCGGTCGTCACGCGCACCGGGCTCCCCTGCTCCACCGCCACCGAGGCGGCGACGGGGTGGCGGAAACGGCGGAGGGCCGCCTGCCCGCCTTCGCGCTCCGCGCTCCGGCGCGGCAGGCCGCGCTCCCGCGCTTCGGCGCCCAGGGCGTTGGGCGCTGGGCGCTGGGTGCCGGGTGAATCCGGATCGAACCGTTCCATGGCGAACGCGCCGGGCTCGTGCGAGTCGACCAGCGCCGGCGCGCCGGAACGGCCGGCGCCCATGAGCGCGTCGAGCCGCGCGAGCAGCGTGGCGAGCGTCTCGGGCGACGGCCGCGGGTGCTCGATGAGCGAGTACTGCACGACGGGCCCCGGCGACGGCTCGGCGCGCACGGTCACGCGATCGACGCCCGCGCCGGGCGGGTGCGACTCGAGGTCGAGCAGGAGCAGCGTGCGCAGCACGCGCGGATCGGCGATCGGCGCGGGCAGGGCCAGCGCGCGCGCGTGGGTCTCGCGCGTCACGAGCCGCAGCTCGAGCGCGAGCGCCGCCGCCCCGCGGTCGGCGCGCACGAGGCGCTCGCAGACCGGCTCGAGCACGCGCGCGAGCACGAACGACAACGGCTCGAGCGCGTCGACGGGCCAGTCGAGATCGCACGACGCCTCGAACCGCTCGGGTTCCGGATCGGGCACGAGCGGGTACGGATCGCCGCCGCGCGCGATCCGCCAGAGCGCCGGGCCGGCGGCGCCCGCGCGCGCCGCCAGCGACGAGGGCGAGAGCGCCGCCAGATCGCCGAGCGTCCGCAGGCCCCAGCGCCGCAGCGTGTCGAGGAGCGCGGGCAGCGCGTCCTGCAACGAAGCGGGCAGGATGGGAGGTTCGGGCCGGCTGATGTTGGGCCGGCTAACGCCGGCCCCTGCTGACAAGGGGGCAGGGGTCAGAGGGTCAGGGGGCAGGGGGGCTGGTCCCGGCGCGAGGCGGTAATGCCGGCTCGGCGCGCCGCGCCGGCGGGCGCGCCGGCCGCGCCCGCCGCGCGGCGCGGGCTCGGCCAGCGCCAGGAGCGCGTCGAGCGGCAGGGGCGCGAGGACACGCGCCTCCTCGCCGGGCGGAATCACCGTCATCCCCGGCCTCGCGCCCGCGACGAGCCACGCCGCGACGCGCGTCGAGGCCAGCACCACGCGCGGCGCGAGCCCGTGCTCGAGCGCCGAGCGCCCCAGCGCGAGGCCGATCGCCCGCGCGTCGCCGAAGAGCCGCGTCAGCCCGCTCGCGTCGAGGAGCACCACGCGCGCGCCGCGCGCCTCGATGCGCGCCGAGAAGCCGCGGGCCACCTCGACGAGCGCGTCGAGCGGCGCCGGCCGTGACACGAGCAGGCAGGCGTAGAGCGGCGCCACGGCGTCAGCCCGCCCGCCGCGCCCGCACGACGCGGGGCCCGATCTCGAGGCCGCGGAACAGACGGGCGCGCCCGGCGTCCCCCGACCATCGCGCCCCGCCCGGCGCGAGCGCGAGCGTGACGCCGCCGGCGCTCGGCGCGAGCGGCCGCTCGGCGACCAGCACGCACGCCGTCCGGCCGCCTTCCACCAGGCGGGCCAGGCGCAGCCAGGTGGTGAAGGGATACCCGCGCAGGAGCCGATCCGGCACGTCGGCGAAATCCAGCGCCACGACGCCGAAGCCGCCGGCCTGCAGCACCAGGGCGGCGGCCTTCAGCGCGCGATCGACCTGCCGCTCCAAGGGCAGGCTCGCCGGCCGGCCGTCGGGCCCGGTCACCGGACCGCCCCGGATCCAGAGCAGCCGCGAGAGGTCGAGCCCCAGCGCCGCGGCCGACTCGGGGTCGAACGTGTCGCGCGCGTCGATGAGCGCCGCCAGCTCGCCGTCGGCCGTGACGCCGGCCAGCAGGCGCACGAGCAGGCTGCGGCGCCCGGACGAGGGCGGCCCCGCGAACGCGGACACGTGGCCGCGCGGCACGCCGCCGCCGAGCTCGGCGTCGAGCGCCGCGAGACCGGTCGCGACCGGCGGCGCCTCCGGCGCGGCCAGCCAGGGCCGGGCGGTCGTGAGCGTGCCGTCCAGCTTGCGGGCCCGAAGCAGCGACTCGAGGTCGGCGCGCGCGAGTGAGGCCATGGTGAAAATGCTCCCGTTTGAATTTTCGCTTTTTATTCGCTTCCGGGAGTATAGACGAAGTCGTGGAGGGGGATCAAGGGGATGGAAAGTGATGATTTTTAATGGCTTACGGCTGGCGGCTCACGGCTGACGGCCTGCCCCGCCGCCACGCGGTAGGGGCGGCCTGCCAGGCCGCCCAGGGCGACGCACCGCGGCGCCCCTACGAATCCCCTGAGCCCTGAGCCGTGTACAATGTCTGAATTCTGATCCACGTCGCGGGCGACGCCTTCACGTAAAAGGCCGGTGTCACGTTTGTCCGATCCCATCAAAGCCGACACGGCCCTGGGCGCTGACGCGCCGCGCGTCGCGCCCGCCATCCTGCTCCGGGTGGCGAAAGCCTTCACCTACCGGGACTTCCGCATCCTCTGGTTCGGGGCCTTCACGTCCACGATCGGCACGTGGATGCAGAACGTGGCCCAGCGCTGGCTGGTCTTCAGCCTGACGGGCTCGGCCTTCTTCCTCGGGCTCGACGACTTCCTGGCGCAGCTGCCGATCCTGCTCTTCACGATGATCGGCGGCGTCATCGCGGATCGGCACGACCGCCGGCGGCTGCTCATCGGCTCGCAGTGCGTGCAGATGACGTCGGCCTTCATCCTCATGACGCTGGTCCTCACCGGCGTCGTCCGGATCCGGCACATCCTGGCGCTGTCGTTCATGACCGGCTTCGGCATGGCGTTCGGCGGCCCGGCCTACCAGTCGCTGCTGCCGTCGCTCGTGCCGCGCGAGGACCTGCCGAACGCCATCGCGCTCAACTCGATCCAGTTCAACCTGGCGCGCGTCGTCGGTCCGCTGCTGGCCGGCGCGGCGCTCGCGGCGTGGGGCACGGCCGCCTGCTTCGGCCTGAACGGCGCGTCGTTCCTCGTGGTGATCGTGGCCATCCTGTCGTTGAGCGTGCGCCACACGCCGCCGGCCACGCGCAGCCCGCTCCTGACGGAGCTGCGCGGCGGCCTCGCGTACATGCGCGGCGAGCGCGCGCTCGTCTCGCTCACCGCCCTCGCCTTCGTGAGCACGTTCCTCGGCCTGCCGCTGCTCACGCTGCTGCCCGTCTTCGTGCAGAACGTCTTCCACGGGGCGGCCGGCGAGTACGCCGTGATGCTGGCCTTCTCGGGGGCGGGCGCGGTCGCCGGCGCGCTGGTCGTGGCGTGGCTCGGCAAGTTCCGGCGCATGGGCCACACGCTGCTCGCGGTGCAGGTGGTCTTCGGCCTGCTCATCGCCGGCTTCGCGATGTCGGAGGTGCTGTGGGTGAGCCACGTGCTGCTCTTCCTGAGCGGCGCCGCGCTCATCGTCATGTTCTCGCTCATCTCGTCGCTCGTGCAGCTGCTCGCGCCCGATCACATGCGCGGCCGCGTGCTGAGCATCTACATGATGGCGTTCCGCGGCGGCATGCCGCTCGGCAGCCTCGTGGCCGGGTACGCCGCCAGCCTGACCTCCGCGCCGCTGGCGCTCGGCGTCAACGGCCTGCTGCTCGCCGGCGTCGGGAGCTACTTCCTGGTGTTCCAGCGGGCAAGGCTGGGCGAGGTCTAGGGGTCAGAGGTCTAGGGGTCAGAGGTCTAGGGGTCAGGGGTCAGGGGTCAGGGGGCAGAGGTCAGGCGTCAGGGATCACGGCGTGTGGGGACCAGCAGCGGCCTCAGCTTCACGGTCCACTCGAGCGGCTGCTTCACGGGCAGGAAGCACACCTTGTCGTCGCACGCCTGATACCGCAGCGTGCCCTTGATGGTCAGCGTGGCGCCGGCTTCCGCGGCGCGCGCCTTCATCTCGCGCGAGAGCGCGACGGTGAGCTCCTGCACCAGACGGAACGGCTTCGAGTACACGCGCACGTGCTCGTCGAGCGGCGCGAAGTAGAAGCGCTCGGCCGGCGGATAGTCGGGCGGGTGGGCGGTGTACGCCGGATCGTCGTCCAGGCCGATCGCCACCGGCAGGTAGCCCTCCTGCCCCGGCGCGTACACGTGGGCGCCGCCGGTCGGGGTCAGGTCGAGCACGACGGAGACGCGCTCGCCGGGCGCGACGATTTCGTCGCTCGGCCAGGTCCGCACGGTGAGGTGCGGCAGCGTGACCGTGCGGACCGTGCGGCCCTCGGGGCCCGGGCCGCCGAGGCGCGCCAGGATGTCCGACGCGGTGAAGCGCTCCTGGTAGGCCTTCTCGAAGAACCGGGCCGTGACGCGCCCCTTCGTGTCGAGGATGAAGGTGCCGGGATACGGGATGCCCGCCGCCTTCCCCGTCGCCGAGGTGTTGAGGAGGCCGTAGCGCCGGATCACGGCCGACCCGGTGTCGGCGAGCAGCGGAAAGGTGATGCCGTGCGCGTCGGCGAACGCGGCCAGCACGGCGGGCGGCTCGTAGAGCACGACCGCCAGCCCCAGCCCCTGCGCCCGAATGGCGGCGACCCGGCCTTGCAGCTCCACGAGCTGCGTGCGGCAGTACCGGTCACCAGCCCGTCGCACGGGCGAAGACGAGCATCAGCCCCTTCGGGCCCATCAAGGACTCGAGGGTGTGTGTCCGCCCGCGCTGGTCCGGGAGCGTGAAGCCCGGCACGCTCTCCCCCACCTGCGGCCCGAGACGCGCCGGATCGACGTCGTCCGGCCCCGACCGCGCGGACGCCATGGCCAGGACGGCGGAGCCGAGCAGCAGCGCGAGCGGCATTCTGATCGTCACGCCCCCTAAGATGCCGGCCGCGCCCGAAAGGTTCCCACGAGAGAGGCCCCGCGGTTGTGCGCCGGAGCGCCGATCCGTACAATCGCAGCGTGATCTGAGGCTCTTCAATCGGCAATCGGCAATCATCAATCGGCAATGAGCACGTCCTCATGATCGTCCGTCCCGACATCCATCATCTGCTTCTCGTCACCCAGCCCGATCACGCGGCGCTCGCCGGCCGGATCATGGAGGCCTGGCGCGCCGACGGGCTGCCGGCTCATCCGCACCGCGGCACGATCCTGCTCGCGACGCACGAGCACGACGGCGGCTGGATCGAGCCGGACGCGGCGCCCCTGGCCGACCCGGTCTCGGGCGCGCCGTTCGACTTCATCGAGGCGCCGGCCGAGGTGCGCCGGGCGGTCTGGCCGTGCGGCGTCACGCGCCTCGTCGAGACCCGCCCGTACGCGGCGGCGCTCGTGGCGCGCCACGCGATGAACGTCCTCCGGCGCTACCGCGACCACGCGGACTGGTGCGACTTCTTCCGGACGATGGAGCGGGCCGAGGCCGACGCGCTGGCGCGCGCCTCCGCCGCGGAGCGGGCGGGCTGGCCGGCCGACTACCGCTTCCTGTTCCTCGGGGATCTGGTGTCGCTGGTCTTCTGCAACGGCTGGACGCAGCCGTTCGAGGCCGAAGGGTACCGCATTATACTGACGCCGGCCGGCATCCGCGTGACGCCGGATCCCTTCGGCGGCAAGCGGGTCCCGCTGGCCGTGGCGGCCCGCCGGATTCCGGCCCGCCGGTACGCATCGGACGCCGAGCTCCGCGACGCGCTGGCCGCGGCGCCGGCGGTGACGCTCGAAGGCGTCGCGGAGGGCTAGGCTTCCCCCATGGCACGCATCCTCGTCGTCGAGGACGACCCGGACATCGCCGAACTGGTCGGGCTCTACCTGCAGAAGGCCGGCCACGCCACCGAGCGGGTGGCGTCCGGTTCGGACGGGCTGGCGCGGGTGCGCGCCGAGCCGCCGGACCTCGTGCTCCTCGACCTGATGCTGCCGGGGTTGAGCGGCCTGGTGGTGTGCGAGGCCATGCGCGCGGACCCGGCGGTGGCGGCGGTCCCGATCATCATGCTGACGGCGCGCGCCGAGGAGTCGGACAAGATCACGGGCCTCGAGCTCGGGGCCGACGACTACGTGACCAAGCCGTTCAGCCCGAAGGAGCTCGTGGCGCGCGTGGGCGCGCTCCTCCGCCGCGTGGAGCGGTCGAAGACGCCGCAGGCGCAGCTGAGCTTCGGGCCGATCGCGATCGACACCGAGCGCCATGTCGTCACCGACGCGGGCCGCGAGCTGAAGCTGACCGCGAAGGAGTTCCTGCTCCTCGAGTACCTGCTGCGGCACCAGGGCCGGGTGCTCTCGCGCGACCTGCTGCTGACCGACGTCTGGGGCTACCAGTACACCGGCGGCACGCGCACCGTGGACGTGCACGTCAGCCGTCTGCGCGAGAAGATCCCCTGGCTCACCGGCGCGCTGCAGACCGTCAAGCAGTTCGGCTACAAGCTCGTGGACGCATGAAGTTCCGCACCCAGATCTTCCTCGCGGCGTTCGTGACGACGGGCATCACCGGGCTCATCGCCACGCTGCTCTTCACCTGGTCGCTGCGCGCGCAGATGGTCGGGCGCATCGAGCGCGACCTCGAGGCCAGCACGCGGCTGGCGGCCGAGCTGATCTCGCGGCAGCCGCCGATGACGCCGGCGAAGCTCGACGACGAGGCCGACGCGCTGGGCGCCAAGATCGGGGCGCGGGTCACGCTCATCGCGCCGGACGGCACGGTGCTGGGCGACTCGGCCGAGGACGGCGCGGCGCTCGCCGCCATGGAGAACCACGGGACGCGCCCGGAGGTCCTGGACTCGCGGCAGGGCGGCCTCGGGGTCTCGCGGCGCTACAGCCACACGCTCGGCGTCGATCTGCTCTACGTCGCCGTGCCGACGCGCAACCCGTCGATCGCGACCGTGCGCCTGGCCCTGCCGCTGACCGACATCCAGCGCCAGCTGGGCGAGATCTGGCGCCTGTCGTTCGTGGCGCTCGGCGCGGGCATCGTGCTGGCGCTGGCGCTCGCGTGGTCGGCCTCGACCCTGCTCAGCCGGCGCGTCCGGGACATCGCCGACGTGGCCAAGCGCTACGCATCGGGCGACGTGTCCAGCCCGTCGTACGACTACGGCGAGGACGAGATCGGGACGGTCGCGCGGGTGCTGGACGGCTCGGTGCAGGAGCTGGGGCGGAAGCTCGACGAGCTGTCGCGGGACCGCGCGCGCATGGCGGCCATCCTGGGCGGCATGGTCGAGGGCGTGCTCGTGGTGAACGTGCAGGGCCGCGTCGGGCTCGCCAACGACGCCGCGCGCGCCATGCTGGCGCTCGGAGAGCCGACCGAGGGGCGGCACTACGTCGAGTGCATCCGGCACCCGGACATCGCGGGGGCCATCGGCCGCGTGCTCGAGGGCCAGACGGTCGACGCGCTCGAGCTGACGTTCCGCCGCGACGCCGCGCGCACCTTCGTCGCCCGCGTGGCGCCGGTCGAGGGGCCGAGCGGACGCGGCGCCGTGCTGGTCCTGCACGACATCACCGACCTGCGCCGCGCCGATCGGATCCGGCGGGACTTCGTGGCCAACGTGTCGCACGAGCTGCGCACGCCGCTCACGGCGATCCGCGGCTACGTGGAGGCGCTCACCGACTCGCCGCCCGACGACCCGCGCCGGTTCCTGGACATCATCGCGCGCCACACGCACCGGATGGAGCGGCTGGTGATGGACCTGCTGCGCCTGGCGCGGCTGGACGCGGGCCAGGAGGTGATCGAGAAGGCCGTCTGTGCCGTGGAGGCCGTCGTGGCCGGCGTGCGCACCGAGCTCGAGCCGGCCAGCCAGGCGCGCGGCCAGACGATTCGCGTCGCCGTCGAGGCCGACGCCGCCACGGTGCGGGCGGATCCGGCCAAGCTGCACGACGTGCTGCGCAACCTCCTCGAGAACGCCGTCAACTACGCGCCCGACGGGAGCGTGATCGACGTCCGCTCGCGCCGCGTGGACGGCGGCACGGCGATCGCCGTGCTCGACCAGGGCCCCGGCATCCCGGAGAGCGAGCTGCCGCGCATCTTCGAGCGCTTCTACCGGGTGGACCGCGCGCGCACGCGCGACCCCGGCGGCACCGGCCTCGGCCTCTCCATCGTCAAGCACCTCGTCGGCCTGCACGGCGGCCGCGTCACCGCCGCCAACCGCCCCGAGGGCGGCGCGGCGTTCACCGTGTGGCTGCCGGACTGATCCAGGGGTCAGCGGTCAGGGGTCAGTGCTTCTCGATCCAGAAGACGAGATAGTAGGCCGCGGCGCCGATGAGGGCCGACGCCGGGATGGTGAGGACCCAGGCCCAGACGATCTGGCCGGCCACGCCCCAGCGGACCGCCGACACGCGGCGCGTGGCGCCCACGCCGACGATGGCGCCGGTGATCGTGTGGGTGGTGCTGATGCCGACGCCGAACGCCGTGGCGACGCCGATGGCCACGGCCGCGCCCGTCTCGGCGGCGAACCCGCCCACCGGCTGCAGCTTCGTGATCCGCTGCCCCATCGTCTTGATGATGCGCCAGCCGCCCGACAGCGTGCCGAGGCTGATGGCCGTGTAGGCCGCCAGCTCCACCCACCACGGAATGTAGAAGGTCGGAAATGAACCCGCCGGCGAACAGCGCGCCGGCCACGATGCCCATCGTCTTCTGGGCGTCGTTGGCGCCGTGCATCAGGCTGAAGCTGGCGGCGGAGAAGAGCTGCAGCTTGCGGAACCACCCGTCCACGCGCGAGGGCGTGAAGCCGCGGAACACCCACATCGTGATCACCGTCGTCACGAGCCCGACGATCAGGCCGATGACGGGCGCCACGACGATGAAGACGAGCGTCTTCGTCCAGCCCGAGAGGATCACGGCGCCGAAGCCAGCCTTGGCGACGGCCGCGCCGGCGTAGCCGCCGAACAGCGCGTGCGACGAGCTCGTGGGCAGGCCGTAGACCCACGTGATGATGTCCCAGGCGATGGCGCCGAGCAGCCCCGCGAGGATGACCGCGTAGGTGACGACCCCCAGGTCGATCATGCCCGACCCGACGGTCTTGGCGACGGCCGTGCCGAAGCCGATCGCCGCCGCGAAATTGAAGAAGGCCGCCCAGATGACCGCCTTCCCCGGCGTCAGCACGCGCGTCGAGACGACGGTGGCGATGGAGTTGGCGGCGTCGTGGAAGCCGTTGAGAAAGTCGAAGATGAACGCGACGAGGACTGATGGTGAGCAGACCGGCCAGGGCTGGATCCATCGCGTTATCCGTGCTTGACGACGACGCCCTCGAGCACGTTGGCGACGTCCTCGCAGCGGTCGGTCGCCTCTTCGAGGATGTCGAGGATCTCCTTCCACTTCATGATGACGATCGGATCCTGCACGTCCTCGAACAGCGTGCGGACCGCCTCCTTGTGGATGCGGTCCGCCTCGTTCTCGAGCCGGTTGATCTCGACCGCCGCCACCGCGACCCCGTCGCGCTTGTCGAGCGCGCGGACGCCGTGCACGATCTGGTCGGTCGACTCGACGATGGTGCGGACCAGCTCGCGGGCGCGCGGCCGCACGTTCTGGATGCGGTAGAGGTTGATCATCGTCGCCGACGCGTCGATCGCGTCCATGACGTCGTCGAGCGTCTTGGCGAGCTCGTAGATGTCCTCGCGGTCGAGCGGCGTGACGAACGTGCGGTGCAGCCGGCGGATGATCTCGTGGGTCAGGAAGTCGCACTTGTGCTCGACTTCCTTGATTTCCTCCGCCTTGTCCCAGATCGGCCGCTCGGGCTCCATCATCGCCTGCAGCAGGCGGGCGCCCCCGCAGATCTCGCTGGCCAGGGCCTCGAAATCGTCGTAGAACCGCTCTTCTTTGGGTATGAGGCGGAATCCCACCGTATCTCCTTACAGAAACCGCGGCGATTCTAGCAGATGTTGCGGGAACGCGACACTCTCGAGGGCCGTGTGACGCGCGTCAGGCGTCCGGCGTGGGCGCGGGACCGACGTGGTCGACGCGCAGGAGCACCACCCCGCCGGCCTTTTCGGTGGTGATCCGCAGGTCCACGGCGTCGCCCTCCCCGTTGCGGCCCCGGCGGAGGGAGGCCGGCACCCGCAGGTGGCTTCGGCCGGTCGCGAAGGTGTCGGTCACCGTCCGGCGCAGGGTGCAGCCGCTGCAGTGGATCGTGCGGCCGCAGCCGCCCGGCAGCTGGGCGTTCGCGCACTCGAAGACATCGCCCATGCGCAGGCCAGGGAGCGGCCGCCCGCGGGCGAGCACCTTGTCGGCCGATGCGCTGGCCATCAGCACCGCCGCGTCGGCGCCGACGACCGTCACGGGCACGCCGAGGCTGTCGAGGTACTGCTGGAGCGGCACGCCCAGCTGGGCCGACAGCCGGAACGCGCACGGCTCGCACAGGCCATGGGACGTGATGGGGTGCTCCGCGTCGCCGTCGTCGATCTCCCCCATCTCCTGACGGCACCACGCGCACACCAGCTTCACGAGCAACCTCCACGCATCGCGTTCACTGTACCCGAAACGCGGGGCCGGGAGCGACCCGGCGGGAACCGGACCGGACTGGCACTCTTGATGCAAGATGACCCGGCGACTTGGAAAGACGGCAGCCGGCCGCGCGCAGCTGTGCGCGCGCGACACGCCGGACCGCACAGGTGTGCGGAAGGCACGGTCCTGCCGATCCCACCCTGGGTCTTGAACATCATGGTCCTCGACCTGTCCGGCCTGCCGCTGATGGCCTACGGTGCGCTCGCCCTGCTGGCGGCCGTCCGTCACGTGGCCGCGGACCCCAGCGGCACGCGTGTGTCCGGCGCGGAACCGACGGGCGGCGACGACGGGGCCCGGCGACCGCCCGCCGGTGGCGTCCCGGGCGGACCCGAAGCCGATCGCGACGCCCTGCTCGAGCGCCTCAACCTTCAGTTCGAGCGCCTGCCCATCCCGTGCCTCGTCACGGGGCCGGATTTCACGATTCGCGAGTGGAACCCCGCCGCCGAGCGGGTGTTCGGCTTCACGCGGGACGAGGCGGTCGGCCGGGCGCCGTACGGCCTGATCGTCCGCGAGTCGCTGCGGCCCCTGCTCGAGCCCTTCCTGACCGAGGTCGCGAAGGCCGACCGCACCATCGAGGTGGCCGTCAACGAGAACCTCACGAAGGACGGCCGCGTCATCGAGTGCGAGTGGCACCACACCCCGCTGCGCGACCCGCGCGGCGCCTTGATCGGCTTCATGGCGGTGGTGCAGGACGTCACCGATCGCAACCGGAACGAGCGGCAGCTCCGCCAGCTCTCGCGCGCCGTCGAGCAGAGCCCGGCGTCGATCATCGTCACGGACACCGAGGGGCGCATCGAGTACGTGAACCCCATGTTCACGGAGGTCTCGGGCTACACGCGGGAGGAATCCGTGGGCAGGAACCCGCGTTTTCTCAAGTCGGGGCTCGTCGCGCCCGAGGAGTACGCGGCGCTCTGGCGCACGATCAAGGCCGGGCGCACGTGGCAGGGGTTCCTGCAGAACCGCAAGAAGAACGGCGCGCTCTACTGGGAGAAGGTGACGATCGCGCCCATCCGGGACAACGCCAACCGCATCACCCATTACGTGGCGGTCAAGGAAGACCTGGCCGAGCGCCAGCGCGCCGAAGCCCAGCTCGACGCCGCGCGCCGCGAGCTGGCGCAGGCGCAGAAGCTGGAAACGGTGGGCCGTCTCGCGGGGGGCATCGCCCACGACTACAACAACCTGCTCACCACCGTGCTCGGCTACACGGGCTTCCTCCTCGAGCGCCACTTGCCCGGCGATCCCGAGCGGGACGATCTCGAAGAGATCCTCCGGGCCGGCGAGCGCGCCGCGCACCTGACCGAGCAGCTGCTGGCCTTCGGCCGGCAGCAGATCCTGGCGCCGCGCCTGGTGGACGTGAACGTGGCGGTGGCCGGCGCCGCGCGCCTGCTGGGGACGCTGCTCGGCCCGGGCATCGACCTCGTCACGCACCAGGCGGGCGAGCTCGGCCTCGTCGTCGCCGACCCGGGGTGTCTCGACCAGATCCTCATGAACCTCGCGGCGAACGCGCGCGACGCGATGCCGGGCGGCGGCCGTCTCACGATCGAGACCGGCAACGTCGACATCACCGCCGACGACGAGCCCGCGCACCCGGGCGTCCCGCCGGGCGCCTACGTGTGCCTGAGCCTGAGCGACACCGGCAAGGGCATGTCGGCGGAGGTGCGTGCCCGCGTCTTCGAGCCGTTCTTCACCACCAAGGCGCTCGGCCGGGGGACCGGCCTCGGCCTCTCCACCGTGTACGGCATCGTCAAGCAGAGCGGCGGGCACGTCGAGGTGGACAGCGTCGAGGGCGACGGCACCACGTTCCGCGTCTATCTGCCTCGCGTGCCGAGGGACCACGCCGGCGCGGTGGCCGCGGCGCCGCCCGCCGCGATTTAACCCCGCCGAAACAGCGACGTATCACGCCGATCACACGGCGGAGCTACCTTTATTGGGAGCCGCACGACGGCCGCGCGCCGAGAGGGCGCGCGGCCCGATGCGACGAATGTCTCCAAGGAGGGCTGGCTTGGCCTCGCTTCACACTGCGCTCCGGCGTTACGTTCCCCTCACCGCGGCGATCCTGTGCCTCGGCGCGGCGCCCGTCCTGGCCCAGGCGGCCTCCACCGGCGACGCCCCGGCCCCGCAGGTCACGCCGGCCGCGAACCACACGCCGCCCGACGACACGCCCAGCATCAAGGTCGGCGCGACGATGTACGTGGACTACACCTACACGGCCGCGCCGCAGTCGACCGACGCCGCGGGAAACCTGTACCACCCGAGCGCGTTCAACGCGACCCGCGGCTACATCAACATCAACGGCAAGGTCTCGCACATCGTGTCGTTCCGCATCACGCCCGACATCAACCGCGTGAGCAACGGCGACTACGAGTTCCGCGTGAAGTACGCGTTCGCGCAGTTCGACCTGGGCGACTGGATGCCGAAGGGCTCCTGGATCCGCTTCGGCCAGAACCAGACGCCGCTGCTCGACTACCAGGAAGGCATCTACCGCTACCGGTTCCAGGGCACGACGTTCAGCGAGCGCGAGGGCTTCACGACCTCGTCCGACCTGGGCGTTTCGTTCCACGGCGTGCTTCCGCACGACTACGGCGACGTGCAGGCGGGCCTCTACAACGGCGAGGGCTACCACGCGCCGGAGGCGAACAACCAGCCGTCGTTCCAGATCC
This sequence comes from uncultured Acidobacteriota bacterium, assembly GCA_963812185.1. Classification (GTDB taxonomy): domain Bacteria; phylum Acidobacteriota; class Vicinamibacteria; order Vicinamibacterales; family JAHECP01; genus JAHECP01. The sequence continues at coordinate 75,208 of CAWEUE010000003.1, read as the reverse complement.
GCGGCACCATCCGGCCGTTCGCGCAGGGCGCGGCGAACGCGCGCGGCCTGCGCCTCACCGGCTTCTACGACGCCGACCACTACCTGAAGAACGCCGACAAGCGGCGCGCCCTCTTCGAGGTGAGCTACGAGCACACGTACCTGCGCACGGCGTTCGACTACCTCGACACGCACGACCAGAAGCTGCCCTCGCTGCCCGTCACGCACGGCAAGGGCTGGTCGATGTGGGTCACGCCGCGCACGACGGTCGGCTGGGAGGGCCTGATCCGCTACGACCACTTCGAGCCCGACACCACGATGAGCTCGCAGCTGCACACGCGGACGATCGTGGGCGTCTCCTACTGGTTCCCGCACACGGGCGGGCCCGAGGCCGCGATCCTGTTCGACTACGACCACGCCCAGTACGTGAACCTCGCGCAGCCGGATCAGAAGAAGATCGCGGTGCACGCGCTGGTCAATTTCTAGGTGATGCGCACCGTGACCCGGTGCATCGGCTGCGCGCCGCCGCCCTCCAACGTCGTGCGGATGGACATGGCAGCGCTGCAGAAGATCAAGCTATAGTTGACGCGATGGCGATCAACGGACGGCCGACGGGCGGCCGGCGCAGAGAGGACACCGGATTCCGCCTCGGCACGGGCCTGTTCGCCGTCCTGCTCATCGTCGCGGTCACAGGCATCGGCGCGCTGCTCATGTGGCAGTCGCGCCTGTCCATCCGCGAGTTCGGCTGGTCGTTCTGGACCACCGATACCTGGAACCCCGTCTCGGGCGAGTTCGGCGCCCTCCCCTTCATCTGGGGCACGCTCTATTCGTCGTTCCTCGCCCTCATCATCTCGACGCCGGTGGCCCTCGGCATCGCCATCTACATCGCCGAGCTCTCGCCCCACTGGCTCCGCCGCCCGCTCGTGTTCCTCACCGAACTCCTCGCGGCCGTCCCGTCGATCGTCTACGGCCTCTGGGGCATCTTCGTGCTCGTGCCCTGGGTGCGATCGCTCGAGGTGCTGACGCCCGGCTGGATGAAGGCCATCCCGCTGTTCAGCGGCCCGCCGCTCGGCGTCGGCATGCTGGCGGCCGCGCTCATCCTGGCCGTCATGATCGTGCCGTTCAGCTCGTCGGTGGCGCGCGAGGTCATGAAGGCCGTTCCGGTCAACCAGCGCGAGGGGGCCTACGCGCTCGGCGCGACGCGCTGGGAGGCCATCCGCATGGCGCTCTTCTACGGGCGCACCGGCATCGTCGGCGCCGTGCTGCTCGGCTTCGGCCGCGCGCTCGGCGAGACCATGGCCGTGACGATGGTGATCGGGAACAACCCGCAGGTCACCTGGTCGCTCTACGCGCCGCAGTACACGATGGCGGCCGTGCTCGCCAACGAGTTCACCGAAGCGACCGACGAGCTGTACCTCCACGCTCTCATCGAGATCGGCCTCGTGCTGTTCGCCATCACGCTCGTCATCAACGTGCTGTCGCGCCTGCTGATCTGGAGCATGGACCGGCAGCCCCGGGCCCGCCGCGCGCCCGCCCCGGTGATCGCGCCCACGGAGGCCGCGTGATCTCCACGCGCGACCGGCGCCGGCGCCTCGTCTCGCAGGTGTTCACCGGCCTCTGCGCGCTCTCGGTGCTCGTGGCGCTCGTGCCGCTCGCCTTCGTGCTGTTCTTCGTGATCTCGCAGGGCATCAGCGCGCTCGACTGGAACTTCCTGACCCAGATGCCCAAGCCCGTCGGCGAGAAGGGCGGCGGCATGTTCAACGCCATCGTCGGCACCCTGATGGTGACCGGGATCGGGGCCCTCATCGCCGTGCCGGTCGGGCTCGTCACCGGCGTCTACATCAGCGAGTACGGCAGCACCAAGCTGGCGTCGATGGCGCGCTTCGCCGCCGACACGCTCAACGGCGTGCCGTCGATCGTCATCGGCGTCTTCGTCTACGGCATCGTCGTCCTGCCGGTGAGGCACTTCAGCGCGTTCGCGGGCGGCGTCGCGCTGGGGCTGATGATGATCCCGATCATCGCCCGTACGACCGAGGAGCTCCTGAGGCTGGTGCCCAACTCGCTGCGCGAGGGCGCGCTCGCGCTCGGGGCCTCGCGCCGCCAGGCCGTGTTCTCCGTGGTGGTGCCGGCGGCGCTCCCCGGCATCATCACCGGCATCCTGCTGGCCCTGGCCCGCATCGCCGGCGAAACCGCCCCGCTGCTGTTCACCTCGTTCAACAACCTCTTCTTCTCCACGAGCCTCGCCCAGCCGGTCTCGACGCTGACCGTGCAGGTGTACACCTACGCGATCTCGCCCTACGAGGACTGGCACCGCCAGGCCTGGGCGGGCGCGCTGGTGCTCGTGAGCCTCGTGTTCCTGTGCTCCCTGCTCTCCCGGATCGCCACGGCCCGGATGGAGCGGATGACCATTCAGAACTAGTGCTGGCCCGGTGTCCGTTACCGACAATTAACAGGCCCGAGAAGCCGCGGAAACGCGGCTGCAGTACCCGTCGAGGGCAGGATATGGGCACACCCACGCGCATCCTGGTCGTCGAGGACGAGCAGGACATCGCCGGCCTGATCAAGCACACGCTCGAGCGCCCGGGCGAGGTGCGGGTGGACACCGTCAGCGCGGGCGACGTCGCCCTGCGCACGATCACCGACGCCCCGCCCGACCTCGTCATCCTGGACCTCAACGTGCCCGTGCTGAGCGGCGTCGAGGTCTGCCGGATCCTGCGCGGCCGTCCGGCCACGGCCCAGCTGCCGATCATCATGCTGACGGCGCGGACCTCGGAGTCGGACCGGGTGGCGGGCCTCGACCTCGGCGCCGACGACTACGTGACCAAGCCGTTCAGCCTCCGGGAGCTGGCCGCCCGCGTGCGGGCGCTGCTCCGCCGCCGCGCGCCGTCGCCTGAGGGCGACCGGAAGGACGCCGTCTATCGGGGCGCGCACCTCATGGCCGATTTCGAGGGCGTGGCCATCCAGGTGGACGGCGACCCGGTCCGCCTGACCCGGCGCGAGTTCGATCTGCTCAGGTGTCTCCTCGAGAACCGGAACCGGGTGCTGTCCCGCGACCGCCTGCTCGAGCGCGTGTGGGGCTACGACCGGTCGGTCGAGACGCGCTCGGTTGACGTGCACGTCGGCCGCCTGCGCGCCAAGCTCGGCGCCGCCGGACAGCAAATCGAAACCCTGGTGGGGCTGGGGTATCGCTTCGTGGAGTGAGTAGTCGCTGTGGCGCACACCTGAAGGTGTGCGCTACGAAAGAAGGTGTGCGCTGCGAGAGAAGGTGGGCGCTACGAGAGCAAGGTGGGCGCTACGAGAGCAGCCAGCCTCGCGCCTCGAGCGTGGCCGCCTCGATCGAGAAGATGGCCATCGCGCGCTCGACGCGATGCCAGTCGGTGTAGCAGGCCTTCCGAACGACCTGCTGGTCGCGGGCTTCCTGGACCTCCCACCCCTCGAGCCCCAGGCTACGAATGGTGTACTCGCGAACATGACCGTCGTGTGTGAGCGTCTTGGCGTACATGATGGATTCCGACTTCAATCTTGCCTCCAAACGACGGAGCCCGACTGTAAACACTCTGTAAACAAAGCAAGCCCGGCAACATGTTGCCCTCGCGCGAGTTAGGTGAAATGCCCATCGGCGGCGCCCGACGGAACGCACGGCTGGCTGACAGGCTCTTCCGCCGTGGCGGCCGCGGGGCTCCGTTACAATACCGGTCAGCGGTTCATGGTCCCCGCCTTCGCGCGGCGCGCGTCGGCGCAGGCCTGCCCCCTGACCCCTGACTGCTGACTGCTGACCTCATGACTGACGTCCTGACGCTCATCCTCGGCGGCGGCCGCGGCACGCGGCTCTACCCGCTCACCCACACGCGGTCGAAGCCGGCGGTCCCGATCGGCGCCAAGTACCGGCTGATCGACGTGCCGATCAGCAACTGCCTGCACGCCGCGCTGCAGCGGATCTTCGTGTTGACGCAGTTCAACTCGGCGTCGCTCAACCGGCACATCGCGCAGACCTACCGGCTGGATCTCTTCTCGAAGGGGTTCGTGGACATCCTCGCCGCCGAGCAGACGGCCGACAGCTCGAACTGGTTCCAGGGCACGGCCGACGCGGTGCGGCAGGCCGCCCGGCACTTCGTGGGCTACGACGCGGACTACTACCTGATCCTGGCCGGGGACCACCTGTACCGCATGGACTTCGACGAGCTGGTGGACGCGCACATCGACGGCAACGCCGACATCACGATCGCGGCGAAGCCGGTGACCCCCGAGGACGCCTCGTCGATGGGCATCTTCCTCTTCGACCGCCAGGGCCAGATCGTGGGCTTCGAGGAGAAGCCCGACGCCGCGCGGCTCGCGCAGATGGGCGGCAGCATTCCGCCCGGCTCCGCGTTCGGCTCACAGACCGAGGACTGCCCGTTCGTCGCGTCGATGGGCATCTACGTCTTCTCGCGCGAGATCCTGCTCGACCTCATCGCGACGCAGCCCGGCGTGGACTTCGGGCGCGAGATCATCCCCGCGGCGCTCGGCCGGCACCGCGTGCACGCGTACTTCTACCGCGGCTACTGGGCCGACGTCGGGACCGTCAAGTCGTACTACGAAGCGAACATCCAGCTCACGAGGCGCGGCGCGCCGTTCAGCTTCTTCCACCCGCGCCGCCCGATCTACACGCACCCGCGCTTCCTGCCGGCGTCGAAGTTCTACGACTGCCGGATCGAGGAGTCCATGGTGGCCGAGGGCGGCTTTCTCGAGCACTGCACGGTGCGCGAGTCGGTCGTCGGGATCCGGACCAAGATCGCGCGGGGCTCGCAGGTGACACGCTCGGTGCTGATCGGCGCCGACGTCTACGACGAGAACGGCGTGGGCGCGGCCGCGGCGCAGCCGGCCCTGGGCGTCGGGCGCGATGTCGTGCTGGACCGCGTCATCGTGGACAAGAACGCGAGGATCGGCGACGGCTCGCGCCTGGTGAACGAGCGGGGCGTGACCGAGGCGGACGGCCCAGGCTGGGCCATCCGCGACGGTGTCATCGTGGTCTACAAGGACGCCGTGATCCCGCCGGGCACGGTCGTCTGAGGCGTGGGCGCGCCACGGGCGCGCCCCGCGCGAACGGAGCGGGGCTCCAGGGGCCCCCGCGAGTGAGCGCGTAAGGGGGTCCGCGGGGGCGAAGCCCCCCGGGTCGAGACTAGAACCTGAAGCTGACCGCCAGCGGCAGGAAGTTCCCGCTGATCGTCTCGGTCGCCCCGCCGCCGACCGCCGCGCTGACCGTCGGCCCCCAGACGTGGATGTAGCGCATCTCGAACGCCACATCGATGTCGCGGCTCATCGGCAGGATGAACCCCCCGCCCACGTTGAACCCCGCGCCCCACGTGTCACGCGTGCCCACCTCACCCGCGACGGTGTCCACGTCGCAGTTGAGCAGGTACGGGTCGCAGGCGGCCGTGTCGTTCTCGAACGCGCTGATCCGGACGCTGCGCTTGTAGATGCCGGGCCCGCCGAGCGCGTAGAAGCGCACCCGGGCATCCGGCTTCGACACCGTCCAGCGGCCGTCGAAGCTGAACTGGTGCATCCGGCTGGAGCCCCGGAGCGTCGTGACGTCGGCGAAGAAGTTCGTCTTGATGTTGTGGAAGCTCAACGAGTAGTCGAACTGCACCGAGAAGCGATCCCGCACCGGATACGAGACGCCGAACTGCAGCTCCGCCCCGTTGGAGAACCGATCCCGCACACCGCCGAGCGTGATGGCCGTGGCGGCGCCGAGACTCAGCGTCGCGCGGCCGAGCAGGTGCGTGGAAGATGGCGGTGGCGTCGGGGAGTCCTGCGGCTGGCCGCCTCCGCGCGGCGCCGGCGCGCCAAGGCCCTGCTGCGCCAGCGCCCCGGCCGGGAGCATCAGCGCCAGCGCGGCGGTCCCGAGAATCCGTAGCGACATGTCGGTCTGCCTCCTGTCTTGATCGATGCACCGGTCGTCCTCGGTAGGACCACCCGCCATTGTACCCGGCTGTCCGGCCGGTCAAGACTCCTCCGTGTTGCGCCCGTCCCGCCCGGGGCGTATAAGATTCCCCCGTGGCCGAATCGCGTCGGCGTCGCCGGTGTCTGACCGTCGCGTGTGCCTTCCTCTCGGCGCTGCTGCCTCTGCCGAGTCTCGCCCAGCCCTCCGCCGCCCCGGCGCCCGCGCCCTGGTGGCAGCGGGTCACGTTCACGGGCGACCTGCGCCTGCGCGACGAGGCCTTCTCCCAGCGGGACATGCCTTCGCGTCACCGGGCGCAGATCCGCGTGCGCTTCGGCGCGCGCGTCCCGGTCAACGACGATCTCGCCTTCTCGATCCGGCTCACCACCGGCGACCCGAAGGTGCCCACCGTCCCGAACCAGCCGCTCGGCGGCGTGCTCACGCGGAAGCCTTTCTACCTGGATCAGTACGTGCTCGTCTATCGGCCGCGCGCCGCGCGGGCGCTCACGCTCGGCGCGGGCAAGTTCGGGTACCCGTCCTCCGGACCGAGCTGACGTGGGACAACGATCTGAACTGGGAGGGCGCGTACGAGCAGCTGGCCCTGGCGTCCGGCCGCGCGACGCTGCGGCTCGCGGCCGTGCAGTCGGTGTTCTCCGAGGTCGCGGCGGGCCCCGACACGAACATGTTCGGCGAGCAGGGGCTCGTCGTCGTGAAGCTGGGTCGCCACGAGCTGCAGGCGGCCCTCACGAGCTACGCGTTCCGGCAGGTCGACGGGATCGCGCTCGCGCTCGCCGCCGGCGACCTGAAGACGCACAACACCAACGCGCTCCGCACCGGCGCGGCCGGCGCCGTCGTCGGGTACGAGTCGGGCTTCACCTTGATCGACGCGATCGTGCAGGCCACGGTCGCCACGCCACGGGCGGACTATCCCGTGACGCTGCTGGCCGACTGGGTGGTCAACACGGACGGCCCCTCGGACCGCAACCACGGCCTGTGGCTGGAGGCCGGCTACGGCCGCGCGGCGAAGCCGCGCACCTGGCGGGCGGCCTACCGGTTCGTCCGGATCGAGCGGGAGGCCGTGCTCTCGGCCTACAACTTCAGCGAGATGTACGGCACGAACGTCCGGGGCAGCTACACCCTCGTCTCTTACGTGCCCGCCCCGCGGATTGCGCTCGAGTTCGAGGGGTTCTTCAGCCGCTGGCTGACGGTCGCCCCGGCGGCGCCGAACCCGCTGCTCAAGCGCCTCCACGCCGTCGTCCGCGTGACGTTCTGACCTGTTCGCACGGGCCGTCGGTTCGGAGGTTCGGCGGTGCTCGGGTTCTCAGGTTCCCGGGTTCTCACGTCCCGACCGCTTGGCGCGTGCGGTTGTTCGAGCCCCGGCGAACCGAGAACCCGAACCCGAACCCGAACCGGAGAACCCCCGAACCCGAGCACCCCCGAACCCCCGAACCGACAGGATCTCACTCGCCCTCTGTCTATCCCTTCGCCAGCTTCCTGAGCATCTTCGGCGTGGCGAACCAGGCGAGCCGGCCCGGGCGCGACGGCGGCAGGGCCTCCATGTCGATCCGGCAGACCGATCCCTTCTTGAACGGGATGGCCGCGCGCGTGCCGATGAGGCGCGCGGCGAGCAGCCCCATGTCCGGCTCGTGGCCGACCAGCGCGATGGCGCCGTGGCGCGAGTACTCCGCGAGCGCCGACGCGATGGCCGCCGCGGTGCCGCCCGGCGCGAGCGCGGCCAGTTCGGTGACGGCCGAGCGCGGCGCGAGCCGGTGCGCCAGGACCTCGGCCGTCTGGTGCGCCCGCATCGACGGGCTGGTGAGCACGACGTCGAAGCGCACGCCGAGCGCTTCGAGGCCGGCCGCCTCGCGACGCAGGCGCGCCACGCCCTGCGACGTCAGGGGACGCTTGGCGTCGTCGGGAAACTGGGCGCCGCGCTCGGCCGAGAGGCCGTGACGAACGAGGTACAGCTGGATGTCGGTATTCATAAGGACAAATCCGGGAGGCCGGCCGGCGTCCGGCCGGCGCCCTACCGCTTGCGTGCGGTTCCGCGGGACGGGACGCGCCGCGGCGCGGCGACCAACGTCATCTTGAGCGGCGTGGGCCGTCCGCCCGGGGCGGGCGCCACCGCGGGCGCCACCGCGCCACGGACCGCCCCGCAGATCGCGAGGAGATCGGATCCCGCCGCGACGTAGCGGGCGTGCAGCGCGCGACAGTCCCGGTCGAGCGTGTGGACGAGCGGCGCGAGCGCCTCGGCGGGCAGCCGCGCCGGCCCGGGCTCGGCCTCGAGCGCGGCGACGTGGCGGCCCAGCACCTGCAGATCGTGCAGCCGTCCGAGCGTGTCCTGGACGCGCTTGAGCGCCCGCACCATGCGCTTCGTCTCGGCGGCGCCGGACTCTCCGGCGAGCTCGAGCGCGTAGCGCAGCTTCTTGGCGGCGATGCGCACGCGGTGCAGCGGCTCGGGCACGTAGAGCGCGCCCGCGGCGTCGATCGCCGCGGCGAGCGCGTCCGCCCGGCCCGCGAGCCGCGCGGCGAGCCGCGTGCGCCACGCGGCCTCGTGCTCGGGGCTCGACGCGAGATCCGCGATGCGGCGCACGCGCCCGGCGAGCTCGGGCATGCCAATCGCCGAGAGCGCCTCGTGCATGCCCGCGCGCCGCTCCTGACGCACCCGCTCGAGCCGCGCGCGCACCCCGTCGAGCGCCGCCGCGTCGGCCCCGCCGATCCGCCGCGCGATCCCGTCGAGCGCCTTGAGCGACACGTCCATCTCGCGGACCCCGCCCAGCGCGCGCGTGATCCCGCGCAGCCGCCGCGTGACCTTGCGGCGGCGGACGCCCGGCAGGTCGGCGGCCAGGACGGGCACGGCCTCGCGGAGCCGCCGCGACGCCACGCGCGCCTGGTGCACCCCCGTCGCGTCGCCCGCCAGGGCCGCCGGCAGGTGCCGTTCCAGGAGTCTCAGGCGGCGGTCGACGAGGCGTGTCAGCGCGGTTCGGAGGGGCATGGTAGGATCGACCTTCAAGTATATGGGGGGGGTCTGGCAGCCCGCAACCTGCGTGTAAGCACAATGTAATGAGCATGTTACGGCGATGAGGCTCGCGGCGATCGACATCGGGACCAACTCCATCCACATGATCGTGGCGCAGGTGCGGCCCGATCTGTCGTTCGAGGTCATCGACCGGGAGAAGGACATGGTCCGCCTCGGCGCCGGCGGCCTCGACGGCCGCCGTCTGACCGACCAGGCCATGGACGCCGCGCAGCAGACCCTCGCCAAGTTCAAGCGCCTGGCCGAGTCGCACCAGGTCGACGAGATCGTGGCCGCCGCGACGAGCGCGGCGCGGGAGGCCGCCAACGGCGGCGATTTCGTCGCCTCGGTGCAGCGCGTGCTGGGGGTGCGGGTCCGGGTCGTCTCGGGCACCGAGGAGGCGCGCCTCATCCACCAGGCCGCCAGCTACGGCGTGGACATCGGCACGGGCACGGCCGTGGTGGTGGACATCGGCGGCGGCAGCGTCGAGATCACCCTGGGGCCGTCCGGCCGGCCGCAGCTCGCGCGCAGCTTCAAGCTGGGCGCCATCCGCCTCACCGAGCGGTTCGTGCGGACCGATCCCCTCGCCCCCCGCGACGAGCGGCGCCTGGTGCACCACGTCCGCCGGGAGACCGCCGAGTTTCTCGACACGCTGGCCCGCCGCGGCTTCAACCGCGTGATCGGCACGTCGGGCACGATCCTCTCGCTCGGCGCGCTCGCGGCCGGCGACGGGCGGGGGCCGTCCGCCGACCGGCGGAACCGCCGGGTGCCGGCGAAGGCGTTCCACCGCCTCCGCAAGCAGCTCGTGGAGATGGATCTCGACGCGCGGCTGCACGTGCCCGGCCTCGACCCGCGCCGCGCGGACATCGCGGTGGCCGGCGGCATCCTCTTCGACACGATCCTGAAGCGGCTCGGCGCGGACGAGTTCACGCTCTGCGACCTCGCGCTGCGCGAGGGCCTCGTGCTCGACTACATCCACCGCAACGCGGCGCACATCCGGCAGGCCGAGCACTACCCCGACGTCCGCCGGCGGAGCGTCGTGGAGCTGGCCGAGCGGTGCCAGTACGCGGCGGACCACGCCCACCAGGTGGCGCGCCTCGCCCTCGCGGTCTTCGACCAGACGCGCGGCACGCACGGCATGACGGACCGCGAGCGCGAGTGGCTCGAGTACGCTGCGATCCTGCACGACGTGGGCGTGCACATCAGCTACGAGCGCCACCACCGGCACTCGTACTACCTGATCAAGAACGGCGACCTGCGCGGCTTCGAGCCGGACGAGGTCGAGATCATCGCGCTCATCGCGCGCTACCACCGGCGGGCGACGCCCAAGAAGGCGCACGACGGCTACGGGCAGCTGGCGCCCGCCGCGCGGCGCACCGTGAAGCGGCTCGCGTCGATGCTGCGGCTGGCCGAGGGGCTCGACCGCAGCCACGCCCAGCCGATCGGCACCCTGGTGCTGCACGACCGCGGCGACGACTACCTCGTGCAGCTCCACCCGACGGGCGACCCCGAGCTCGAGGTGTGGGCCGCCGGCCGCCACGTCGGCCCGCTCGAGGACCTGCTCGGCCGGCCCGTCCGGTTCGAGCTCACCGGCCCGACCGAAGGATCGGACTCGCGCCATGCTCAGCAACCTGACGTCTCCCCACACGCACCCCGGAAAGCTGTTCGTCGTCGAGGGCATCGACGGGTCCGGTAAGACCACGCAGCTCGGCCTGCTGGCCAAGTGGCTGAGCGCCGGCGGGCACCGCGTGTTCGTCACCGAGTGGAACTCGTCGGCGCTCGTGAAGGCGGCGACCAAGGCGGGCAAGAAGAAGGCGAGCCTGACGCCGATGACCTTCAGCCTGCTGCACGCGACCGACTTCGCGGACCGGCTCCTCTACAACATCGTGCCGCCGCTCAAGGCCGGCATGATCGTCCTGGCGGATCGCTACGCCTACACCGCGTTCGCGCGCGACGCCGCGCGCGGCGTGGATCCGCGCTGGGTGCGCGAGCTCTACAGCTTCACCGTGCGGCCGGACCTCGCGGTCTACTTCCGCGTCCCGATCGACGTGTCGCTCGACCGGCTGCTCGCGCGCCGCGTGAAGCTGAAGTACTACGAGGCCGGCATGGACCTCGGCCTGAGCGCCAGCGTCGTGGACAGCTTCCGGCTGTTCCAGAGCCGCGTGCTGGACGAGTACGAGAAGATCGTCGACGAGTTCGGCCTGAAGGTCGTCGACGCGTCGGGCAGCATCACCAGCCAGCAGCGCGACCTGCGCCGGCTGGTCGCCGACTACCTGGAGGGTGCCAGTGACCGACAGCCAGAAACCGACGAGTGACGCCGGCCCGTCGTCCGTGGTGGAGCCCGGCGGCTACTACGGCTATCCCCTGCCCTACCTGTCGATCGACGGCTACCCGGGCCGGATCATCGCCATCGAGGGCACCGACGGCGTCGGCCGCTCGACCCAGATCGTGCTGCTGCGCGAGTGGCTCGAGGTCCAGGGCTACGGCGTCGTCGAGACCGGATGGACGCGCTCGTCGCTCATGCAGCCGACGATCGACCTGGCCAAGTCGAGCAACACGCTGAACAAGCTGACGTTCCAGCTGCTCTACGCGACCGACTTCGCCGACCGCCTCGAGAAGGAGATCATCCCGGCCCTCAAGGCGGGCTTCATCGTGCTCTCGGACCGCTACATCTTCACGGCCATGGCGCGCGCCGGGATCCGGGGCGTGGACCGCGCGTGGATCCGCAGCCTGTACGGGTTCGCCATCGCGCCGCACCTGGTCTTCTACCTGAAGATCGACGTGGGCACGCTCATCCGCCGCGTGCTCGAGTCCCGGGGCATGAACTACTGGGAGTCGGGCATGGACATGAAGCTCGGCGACGACATCTACGACAGCTTCCGCGCCTACCAGCGGCAGCTGCTGAAGGAGTACCAGTCGCTCGCCGACGAGTTCGGCTTCCGGATCCTCGACGCGCGCAAGTCCGTGTCGGTCATCCAGGACGACCTGCGGCGCCAGGTCGGCGAGTTCCTGGCCGCGTCCGACACGCCGTCGATGGGGCCGCTCGGCGGGTGACCGCTGGCCTCCGGCTTCCGGCTTCCGGCCCCTGGCCTCTGGCCTCTGGCCTCTGGCCTCCGTACCAGTTACACCCTGTTTACACGCGCGCAACGGCCGCGAAATTCTTGCACGATAGAATGCCGGCGAACGGTATCATTTTCCGGATCCCATGAGCCACTCGACGACCTCGATGCCGCCGCTGTCCACGGTTTCCTCGCCCCGGCGGGAGGGGGCGCCGCAGACCGATGCCGCGGTGCAGATCGAGGTCGAGCGCCTGAACTTCTACTACGGCCAGAAGCGCGCGCTCGAGGACATCTCGCTCGGCATACGCCAGAACGTCGTCACCGCGTTCATCGGCCCGTCCGGGTGCGGCAAGAGCACGTTCCTGCGGACGTTGAACCGGATGAACGACATCATCCCCGGCACGCGCGTCGAGGGCCGGGTGCGCGTGGCGGGCCAGGACGTCTACGGTCCCGGCGTCGACGTGGTCGCGCTGCGGCGCCGGGTCGGCATGGTGTTCCAGAAGTCGAACCCCTTTCCGAAGTCGATCTTCGAGAACGTCGCCTACGGCCTGCGGATCAACGGCCTGACGCGCACCCGCGCCGAGATGGCGGGCCGCGTCGAGGAGAGCCTGCGGTCGGCGGCGCTCTGGGACGAGGTGAAGGACCGGCTGCACGACTCGGCGCTGGCGCTCTCGGGCGGGCAGCAGCAGCGGCTCTGCATCGCGCGCGCGCTGGCCATCCGCCCCGAGATCCTGCTGATGGACGAGCCGGCGTCGGCGCTGGACCCGATCGCCACGCAGCGCATCGAGGAGCTGATCTACCAGCTGAAGACCACCTACACGATCGTGATCGTGACGCACAACATGCAGCAGGCCGCGCGCGTGTCCGACGTCACGGCGTTCTTCTGGCTGGGCACGCTCGTCGAGTTCGGGCCGACGGACCGGATCTTCACCGCGCCGAAGGAGAAGCTGACGGAAGACTACGTGACCGGACGGTTCGGGTAGACAGCGGGTCAGGAGCCGGGCAGGGGTCAGCGGATTCGAGCCGGGTGGCGCAGGTCTCAGACCTGTGCCAGCACCAGGCCCCGAGACCCGTGGCCCGAGGCCTGGGACCGAGGAACGCCAATGACCGAACGAGTCGTACCGCACTTCCAGGAGGAGCTCGAGCAGTTCAAGGCGCGCCTGCTCGAGATGGGGGGCCTGGCCGAGGAGCGCGTGGCGGCGGCCGTCCGCTCGCTGGTCGAGCGGGACGCCGAGCTGGTCGAGCGCGTCATGGACGGCGACGGGCCGCTCAACCTGCTGCACATCGACATCGACCGGCGCGCGTTCAAGCTCCTGGCGCTCCACCAGCCGATGGCCGTGGACCTGCGCGCGATTGTCTCGGCGCTCAAGATCAACAGCGACCTCGAGCGCGTCGGCGACCTGGCCGTGAACATCGCCGAGGCGGCGCGCCGCTACCTGCGCCATCCGCCGGTGAAGGAGCTCATCGACATCCCGCGCATGGGCGACCTGGCGCAGTCGATGCTGCGCGACGCGCTCGACGCGTTCGTGCGCCGCGATACGGAGCTCGCCCAGAGCGTTCTCGACCGCGACGACACCCTCGATTCGCTGAAGACGCAGGTCTTCCGCGAGCTGCTCACCTTCATGCTCCAGGACCAGCGGACGATCGAGCCCTCACTCGACCTGATCCTCGTCTCGCGCCACCTCGAGCGCATCGGCGACCACGCCACGAACGTCGCCGAGGAGGTCATCTTCATGGTCTCCGCGCGCGACGTGCGCCACCACCAGGGCGAGGAGCCCGCGGAATAGCGCCGGATCGGGGCCGCCGGCGGCCCGCTCCCTTCGCGCGATTCGTGCGCTTGACGTGCTACGTTCTGCGTAGTATTCTGTCCCGCGTAATACGTGAGACGAACGAGGGCGACGTCATGAAGCACGAGGGCGACGTTCTGGGCGACCTGGGCCGGTTCTCCGAGCCGGCCCTGTACATCCTGATTTCCCTGGCCGACGGCCCCAAGCACGGCTACGCGATGACGCAGGACATCGAGGGGGTCACGGGCCAGAAGCTGGGGCCCGGCACCCTCTACGGCGCCATCGCGCGCCTCGAGGCTCGCCGGTGGATCGAGCCCCTCCCCGCCGAGGAGCGCCGGCGTCCCTACCGGCTGACGGCGGCCGGCCAGCGCGTGCTTCGTCATCGTCTGGAGAGCCTCTCGGCGCTCGCGCGGGTGGGCCGCACGAGGCTGGCGGAGGGCTAGGATGCGACGAAACCGCCTGCTGCTCCTCTACCCCCCGGCCTGGCGCGCGCGCTACGGCGAGGAGTTCCTCGCGACGTTCGAGAGCCGCCCGCTCGGCCCGCAGCAGGTGATCGACATTGTCTCGGGGGCCATCGACGCGTGGCTCTCGTCCGACGTGCGGCGCACGACGATGGCGTCGCGCGTCGCCCCAACCGAAGGAGGTCCGATGTCCGTGAAGACTCTGGCGTGTGCTCGCAGACAGACCGGCGTCACGGTCCGCGACGGGTTGATTGGCGCCGGCGTCATGCTGCTGGTCTCGGTGACGCTGAGGCTGCTCGCGGTCGCGGCCACGCGCGCCGATGCGCCGGCGGCGGCGCACTATCTGACCGGCCTCGCCTTCCCCGCCGCGCTCACGCTGTCGATGCCGTTCTGGCTGATGAAAGGTCAGCCCTGGAAGGCGCAGGTGGTGATCGTGGGCGGCACGATGGCGCTGCTGCTGCTGATTGGGCGCTAGGGGCTTGAGCCGCGGGGCGTGGGTCTGTCCGGACACCCTCCAGAATCCACCGCGATCCGTCGAGCCCTCCAGGTTTGCCTGCCGCGAACCCTTGCGCTACAATACTGAACCATATGGTTCAGCATAGGACGACCCGCCTCAATACCTCGTTCGCCGCGCTCTCGGACGCCACGCGGCGGGGCGTTCTGGAGCAGCTCGGACGAGCCGACGCTTCGATCACGGACCTTGCCGGGAAGTTCCACATGACGCTCACGGGCATGAAGAAGCACGTCGGCGTTCTGGAGCAGGCGGGGCTCGTCGCCACGAAGAAGATCGGACGCGTGCGGACGTGCCAGCTGGGCCCGCGCCGATTGGAGCAGGAGACGGCCTGGCTCGAGAGGTACCGCCGGCGCTGGGACGAACGCTTCGACGAGTTGGACAAGGTTGTCGAGGAACTCACACGCAAGGAGAAGAGCGATGAACGCAGGACTCGAAAGTGAGGCCGGCCCCGTGAAGAACCGCACCACGGTGGAACGGAAGTCGGACCGCGAGGTGGTTGTCACGCGGACCATCAACGGCCCGGCGCGCATCGTGTTCGAGGCATTCACCAAGGCCGAGCTGCTCGAGCGTTGGTGGGTGCCCAAGTCGATGGGAATGACCCTGCTGTCCTGCGAGGTGGATGCTCGTGTCGGAGGCAAGTACCGATTGGTATTCGACCACAGCCCCGAGCCTGTCGCGTTCTACGGCACGTATGTCGAAGTGAAGCCGTATTCGCGCCTCGCGTGGACGAATGAGGAGGGTGGCGAGGGCGGGCCCGTCACCACGGTGACCTTCGAGGAAAAGGGCGGCAAGACGCTCGTGGTCGTGCACGAGAACTATCCGTCGAAGGAAGCGCTCGACGCTGCCGGCACCGGAGCAGCCGATGCAATGGGCGAGACGTTCGATCAGCTCGACGAGCTTCTCGTCGCCCTGGGTGAGAGCTCGGGACAGTAACAGAGACGTGGATCTCGCGGTCGGTCGTCCGATAGTCCCGGCTCACACTGGCCGGGGCTATCGAGTCCCACGGGACCGACGGGGTCTTCGGGCGTGGGGCGTGGGGGTCGAGGGCGCACACCTGACGGTGTGCGCGGCGAGGAGACAGGCAGGCGAGCGCCCTCCGGGCCCTGCGCGTGAGCCCCCGTTCCCTCCTCAGGGCGGCACTGCTAGAATGGCCCCATGAAGGCCAGCAGCGTGTGCGTCTACTGCCGGCGCCGGCCGGCCGCCGCGCCCTGGCTGCCGTTCTGCTCCGAGCGCTGCAAGATGGCCGATCTCGGCCGGTGGCTGGGCGGCGAGTACCGCGTCCCCGGCGAGGACGTGCCCTCCGAGCCCGACGCCGACGAGTCCCCTTCCCCGACCGACTAATGGCCGACACCCTGACCATCACCGACAACCGCACGGGCCGCAGCTACGAGGTGGCCGTGACGGGCGGCGCCATCCGCGCCCTCGACCTCCGCCGGATCCGCGCCGGCGAGGACGACCCGGGCCTGATGTCCTACGACCCGGGCTTCCAGAACACCGCGGCGTGTCTCAGCCGGATCACCCACGTGGACGGCGCGCGCGGCGAGCTGCTCTACCGGGGCTATCCGATCCAGCAGCTGGCCGAGGAGAGCAGCTTCCTCGAGACGGCCTACCTGCTCCTGTTCGGCGAGCTGCCCACGGCGGCCGACCTCAAGGCGTGGACGCAGGAGGTCACCCGCCACGAGATGCTGCACGTCAAGGTGAAGACGCTCCTCGGCGGCTTCCACGACGACGCGCATCCGATGGGGATCTTCGTGGCGACGATGGGCGCGCTCTCGACCTTCTACCCCGACGCGCGCGACGTGCTGGACGAGGTCTCGCGGGAGCGGCAGACCGTGCGCATCGTGGCCAAGGCGCCGACCATCGCGGCCTACGCCTACCGTCACCTGCGCGGGCAGGCCTACGTCGACCCGGACAACACGCTCAGCTACACGGGCAACTTCCTGAACATGCTGTTCCGGATGACCGAAGTGAAGTACCAGCCGAACACGGTGCTCGAGCGCGCGCTCGACGTGCTCTTCATCCTGCACGCCGACCACGAGCAGAACTGCAGCACGAGCACGATGCGCGGGATCGGCAGCGCCTGGGCCGACCCGTACACGGCCGTCGCCGGCGCGGCCGGCGCGCTCTCCGGTCCGCTGCACGGGGGCGCCAACGAAGCGGCCCTGCTCATGCTCGCCGGCATCGGCTCGCCGTCGCGCGTGCCGGCGTTCCTCAAGCGCGTCAAGGCGGGCGAGGCGCGGCTGGCCGGCTTCGGGCACCGCATCTACACGGTCTGCGACCCGCGGGCGGCGATCATCAAGCGCATGGCCGATCTGGTCTTCGCTGTCACCGGCAGCAACCCGCTGCTCGAGGTCGCGCTGGAGCTCGAGCGCATCGCCCGCGAGGACGAGTGGTTCGTCACGCGCCACCTCTACCCCAACGTGGACTTCTACTCCGGCCTGATCTACCAGGCCATGGGCTTCCCGCCGGCCATGTTCCCCGTGCTGTTCGCCGTGCCGCGCACGGTGGGCTGGCTGGCGCAGTGGCGGGAGCTCGTGGCCGACCCCGAGCAGCGCATCGCGCGCCCGCGGCAGATCTACGCCGGCCAGGCGCGGCGCGAGTACGTGCCGCGCGACAAGCGAAAGCAGGACGCATGACCTCCAGGCACCTGGCGCTCCTTCTCCTCGGCCTGCCGATCGCGGCGCTCTGCGCCCAGCCGGCGCTCCGCTTCGACGGCGCGCGCGCCTTCGAGGACCTGCGGCAGATGGTGCTGATCGGCCCGCGGCCCTCCGGCTCGCCGCAGGCCGCCCAGACGCGGGCCTACCTGGAGCGCGAGCTGAAGGTCGCCGGCGTCGCGTACCGCGAGCAGGCGTTCGACGCGCAGACGCCCGACGGGACCATCCCGATGGCCAACGTCGTGGCGACGATCCCGGGCGAGCGCAAGGACCGCGTCGCGATCGCGGGCCACTACGACACCAAGCGCTTCGCCGCCTTCAGCTTCGTCGGCGCCGACGACGGCGGGTCCAGCGCGGCGTTCGTGCTCGAGATGGCGCGCGCGCTGAAGGCGCGCAAGAACCCCTACACGATCGAGCTGCTGTTCCTCGACGGCGAGGAGGCCGTGCGCGAGTGGTCGGGCAAGGACCACACCTACGGCAGCCGGCACTACGTCGAGGCGGCCCGGGCCGACGGCTCGCTCGCCGGCCTGAAGGCGCTCGTCCTCGTCGACATGATCGGCGACCGCGACCTCACGATGCACCGCGAGGGCAACTCGACGCCCTGGCTGACCGACCTCGTCTGGGCCGCGTCCCGGCGTCTCGGCCAGCAGCGCCACTTCCTCGACAGCACGACCTTCATCGAGGACGACCACCTGGAGTTCCTCCAGGCCGGCGTGCCGTCGGTGGACCTCATCGACCTCGAGTACCCGCCGTGGCACACGAGCGCCGACACGCTCGACAAGGTCTCGGCCGACAGCCTGCAGGTGGTGGGCGACGTGCTGCTCGACGCCCTGCCGCACATCGAGGCGCACCTCGAAGGCAGGAAGTAGGCGTCACGCGGCGATCGCACCCACGTACGTTTCGCCACGAAGGGCACGAAGCGCACGAAGGCGCGTCACGCTGCATCCGTGTGCCACGCTCACTACGGAGCGCGCGGAGGACACGGAGTCCGCTGACAGTGTGACGCAGGCTGGCCCGGCGGCGGCCTGCGCGGCCTGGCCGGGGTCCGGGCCGACCGGCCAGGCCGCTGGCCGGAACGGCGACGGGCGCGCGCAAGAACGCGAGGGCGGCAGTGGGCGCGCTCTTGCACGCGCCCGTCGCCGTTCCGCCGCCCGCAGGGCGGGCAGGCCGCCGCCCCAGCGTGACAGGCTTCGTGTCCTTCGTGCCCTTCGTGGTGAATCGTCGTTCGTGGCAGGACGGCAGCGTGACGGTCAGGACGGCGTGCGGCCGATCTCCTCGCGGATCTCGGCCTCGGTGAGCACGGTGGGCGACGACTTGGCGCGGGCGAAGATGCGGTCCACGAGGCCCGCGGACGCCGTGATGCCCCGCTTCTCGAGCCAGTAGACCACGTTCGACTTGCCCGACATGGGGCCGACCTCGATCTCCTGCTCGCGGCCCACCATGTGCGCGGGGACGCTCGAGTACACGGAGTCGGTGAGCGACTCGTCGCGCTTGCGGATCGCCTTGATGACGGCCGCGGCGTGCACGCCCGTCGCCGTGCGGAACGCGTCGCGGCCCAGCACCGGGTAGTTCGCGGGCACCGGCACGCCGCACGCCTCGGACGCCAGCGTGCAGTACTCGCCGAGCCTGGTGAGGTCGCGGTCGATGTAGCCCATCAGCACCAGGTTCACGAGGATCAGGTCGATCGGCGTGTTCCCGACCCGCTCGCCGATGCCGAGGGCCGTCCCGTGCAGCCGGGTCGCGCCGGCCTCCATGGCCGCAATGGCGTTCATCACGTCGAGGCCGCGGTCGCGGTGGCCGTGCCAGTCGATCCCGGCGTCCCCGCCGCACTCCTCGACGATTTCCTTCACGAAGCGCACCACGGCGGCCGCGCCCACCGGCGTGGCGTGCCCCACCGTGTCGGCCACGCAGACCCGCTTTGCGCCGGCCCGGATCGCCGTCGAGTAGAGCAGCCGCAGCGTCTCGGGGTCGGCGCGCGTCGTGTCCTCGGTGACGTACATGACCGGCACGCCCTCGCGCACGGCGAAGCCCACGGCGTCCTCGGTGCGCTTCAGCAGCTGATCGATCGTCCAGTCCTCCGCGTAGCGCCGGATGGGGCTGGACCCGATGAAGGCGCAGCACTCGATGGGGATGCCCACGCGGTGCGAGATCTCGACGATCGGCTTGATGTCGGCCTCGAGCGTCCGCGCCGCGCAGTTGGGCCGGATCCGCAGGCGCTGGTCCACGATCTCGCGCGCCAACCGCTCGACGTCGGCCACCACGTGCGGCCCCGCGCCCGGCAGCCCGATGTCGGCCGTGTCGATGCCGAGCTGGTCCATCAGGTGCAGGAGCTCGAGCTTCTGCTCGATCGCGGGGCTCCTGACCGACGGCGACTGAAGCCCGTCCCGCAGCGTCTCGTCGTCGAGCATGACGGACCGCGCGGTCGCCTCGTTCGTGCGGTTCCAGTCGTAGATGAGCGGATGGGACACGGGGCGGACCCTCACCTATTGCCGATTGGCAATGCTCTTCCTTCCCTCATACCTCACCACGAGCGCCGTGACGTCGTCGCTCTGGGGGGCGCCCGCGGTGAACTCGTGCACGCGGTCGAAGAGGTGCCGCAGCAGCGTCTCGGGGTCCGCCCCGGGGTGGGCGGCGAGGCACTCGAGGATGCGGGCGTCGCCGAACTCCTCGCCGTCCTTGCTGAGCGCCTCGGAGACGCCGTCGGTGAACGTCACCAGGCAGTCGCCCGGCTCGAGCGCGACCGTCTCCTGATCGAACGCCGCGTGCTCGAAGAGGCCGACGATGGGCCCGCCGGTCTCGAGCCGGCTGACGCCCTTGCGCGACACCAGCATCGGCGGATTGTGGCCGCCGTTGCAGAAGGTCAGCCGCCCGTCGTCGTCGAGCACGGCGTAGAAGAGCGTGACGAAGCGCGACTCGATGCCGCGGCGGAAGAGGGCGAGGTTGACCCGTGCCACGGAGACGGCCGGGCCCTCGGTCTGCGTGGCCTGGGCGGCGAAGATGCCCTGCATCATGGCGCTCAGCAGCGCCGCCGGCGGCCCCTTGCCCGCCACGTCGCCGAGCGCGAAGCCGAAGTGGCCGCCGGGCAGGTCGAGGTAGTCGAAGAAGTCGCCGCCGATCGAGCGGCAGGCGATGGTCGCCGCCGCCGCGTGGTAGAAGCCGCCCGTGTGGCTGCCGTCGGGCAGCAGCGCCTTCTGGATCTCGGCCGCGATGCGCATCTCCTGCTCGAGCCGCGCCTTCTCCACCGTCTCGCGGTAGAGCCGCGCGTTCTCGATGGCGACGGCCGCCTCGGTGGCGAGCGTCTCGAGCGCGCTGCGCGTCGAGCTGGCGAAGAAGGTGCCCTTCTCGCGGCTGTCGAGGTACAGCACGCCGATGCGCTTCTCCTCGCCCGGCGCCTCGCCGCGATCGAGGTAGCGCACCAGGCGGAGCGGCACGCACTGGACGTTGCGGATGCCGAGCGCCACGGTGCCGACGTGCGCGTTGGCCAGGTCGCCGTCGAGCAGGTCGGCGACCATCTTCGCCTCGCCCGTCCGGTAGACCTCCTCGGGGATCTTGCGGCTGGTCGCGAAGCTGTCGCCCGGCAGGGTCGCGCGCCCGCGGCCGCGGCCCATCTTGAACTCGAGCGCCCCTTCCGACGAACCGAGCATGATGAAGCCGCGCTCGGCGTTGGTCACCTCGATGGCCGAGTCCAGCACCAGCGCCAGCACGTCGTCCAGCACGCGGCCCGAGCCGAGGGCGCGCAGGCCCTCGAGCAGGGCCGCCACCTGCCGCAGGTCGCCAATCGCGCTCGTCGTGGCCCGGTCGGCGACCGCGCCGCTCTCGGCCAGCACGAACACCAGATCGGCCCCGCCGCTCCGCCCGAGACGGATCCGGTCGCCGTGGGCGAGCGCGCGCTCGCTCACCTGATCGTCGTTGACGAAGGTGCCGTAGCGCGAGCCGCGGTCGCGGATCTGGAAGCCGTCGTCCGCCCGGACGATCTCGGCGTGGTCGCGCGAGACCTCGGTGCCCATCAGGCGCAGCGCGTTGCCGTCCCGGCGGCCGATGGTGAAGGGCAGCTGGTCCACCGGCACGAGGCGGCGGCCGGTGGCGTCGGTGACTTCGAGGCGCGCGTCGGGCATCAGATTGGGTCCGGGATACGCGAGCAGTGTAGCTGAACGGCAACGAGGCAGGCAACCACGGGCCGGGGCCAAGGGGGCAGGGGTCAGGAGTCAGGGGTCAGGTAGAGCCTGCGACGCTGTCACTCCGCAGCCGTGGCAGGATGCTCCTGCTGACCCCTGTCGGCTGACGGCTGACCGCTCGCGTCACCGCCGGAGCCAGCGGCGGGCCAGCAGCACGACGCCGAACGTCACGGTCGCCACCGCCGCGTACCCCGCGTCCCGCGGCCAGCCCTCGGCCGTGAGGGGCACGAGCGCCACGGCCGCGGCGATGACGGCCAGCATGAGGGCCGCCACGACGAGGGCCGGCCGCAGCCGCCCGCCCCGGACCGCCCGCGCCGGCCGGCGCGCCGGCTCGGCGGTCGCCGTGCCGCACCGGTAGCAGACGATGGCCTTGTCGGCGATTTCAGTCCCGCACTGCCGGCAGATCACACGCTCCCCTTTCCGTCATTTCCGTGGCGATTTCCGTGGCCAATTCTGTGGCTATTATCTCAGCTCACTCGCTCGCGGCACGACCAGCCTGACCACGGCCATCAGGATCAGCACCAGGCCGAAGGTGCAGACGATGGTGGCGCCGGTCGGCAGGTCGAGGACCAGCGAGAGGTAGACCCCGAGCGCGGAGACCAGCGTGCCCATCGCCCACCCGATGGCCAGCCGCGGGCCGATCCGGTCGGCGTAGAGCATCGCCGCGACCGAGGGGACGATGAGGTAGCAGAAGACGAGCAGCACGCCGGCAATCGACACCGACGAGGTGACGACGAAGCCGAACGAGGCGTAGAAGAGGAAGTCCCAGAACGGCACCGACAGGCCGGAGGCCTCCGCCTGCTCGTGGCTCATCGAGATGGCGAGGAACTTCGCCCGGAACACGTAGTGGAACAGCCCGACGAGGCCGTAGAGCACGGCCGTCCTGCCCACGTCGCCCCACGACACGGCCAGGATGTTGCCGACCAGCATGTCCTTGAGGTGCTCGGCCTGCGAGGTCGACTTGCTCATCGCCAGGATCGCGGCGGCCGAGGCGACCGCGTAGGCGATGCCGATGATCGCCTCCTGCGGGATGCGGGCGCGGCGGCTCCGGATCGTCGAGAAGATCGCCGCGCCGACGAAGGTGAACCCGAGGCTGATCCAGTACACCGACGGGTGGTGCGGGTCGCCGCCCGAAACGGGCAGCAGGAGCGCGATCGTCGCCCCGAGCGCCGCGATCTGCGCGAGCGACAGATCGACGAAGATGACGCCCCGCTCCACGACGTGCACGCCCAGGTAGGCATGGATGCCGGTGAGGATCAGGCTCGCCGCGAACGGCGCGGCGAGGAACTGGAGGATCAGGATCGGGTCCATGTCGTCCTACTTGCCGACCGCGGACACCAGAAGGTTGAGATCGTAGTCGAAGAGGTCGAGGTACGTCGTCACCTTCTTCTCGCCGCCCACCGAGGGCAGCATGACGATCACCCGGGCGCCGGTCTCGCGCGCGATGGCGTTCGGCGTCTTCAAGTCGAAGTACGGCTCGACGAGGATGGCGCGCACCTGCTGCCGCTTCATCTCCTGCATGAGGTCCAGCGTGTGCGCCGGCGACGGCGGGATGCCCGGCTTCGGCTCGACGTAGCCAATGACGTCGAGCTTGAACTCGTCGGCGAAATTGGGCCACGAGCGGTGGTAGGTCACCACCTTCAGGCCGGCGTAGGGCGCCATCATCGCCTGCCAGCGGCGCTCCGCCTCGGCCAGCCGGCGGTCGAAGTCGGCGTAGCGGCCGGCGAAGTACTCCGCGTTGGCGCGGTCGAGCGCCGCGAGCTTCTCCTGCACCGCCTTCGCGATCCGCCGCCCGTTCGCGGGGCTGAGCCAGTAGTGCGGGTTGCCCTGGGGGTGCACGTCGCCCATGGCGCGCGTGATCTGGCCGGTCGGGACCTCGAGGATGCGCGCCGTGAGCGACGCGTCCAGGTAGCCGTCGGCGCCCACCTGCACCTTCGCGTTGCGGCTCTGGGTGATGAGCGGCGGCAGCCACGCGATCTCGAGCTCGCGCCCGACGACCACCAGCAGGTCCGCGGCGTGGAGCTTGAGGATGAAGCTCGGCTTCGCCTCGACGAAGTGCGGGTCCTGGTAGCCCCGCGCCAGCGCCTCCACCGCCACCTTGTCGCCGCCGACCTCGCGCGTGAGGGCGGCGAGGTCCTCGGTCGTGGTCACGACCTTCAGCTCGGCGCGGGCCGCGGGCGCCGCCCACGCGAGGGCCGCGGCCGCGGCGATCACGACGGTTGCGATCCGATGGAGCTTTCGCACGATTCCCCCTTGCCTCAGAACACGTGTGCCCCGTGGGCACCGATGGAGAACTGGAACTGGAACAGGAACTCATGGGCCGTCGTCCGCGGGTCCGCGTAGCGCGTGCGGCGGTACTGGCCGCGGACCTGGCTGAACTCGCTCGGCCAGTAGGTCAGGACGAGCGACTGGCCGGTGTCGACGAGCGCCGCGTCGAACGGCTGCTGGGCGTAGTCGTACCGCACGCCCGCGAACCAGCGGCGCGCGAACTGGTAGTCGGCGCTCGCGTACATGCCGAAGGCCGACGCCTCGCCTGAAAGGAGGTCGCGCCGGTTCCACACGAGCTCGGTGCGGCCGACGAAGCGCCGGTAGATCGCGCGGCGCAGGGGACGATAGCGCACGGTCGCGTCGAGGCCGGCGAGCCGGGTGCGCGCGCCTGGCCGCAGGTCGTTGGGCCCGTAGGCGAGCGACGCGCCAATGTCGAGGTTGGCGGCGTCCGTCACGTCGCGGTAGCCGCGCAGGCGGCCCACGTAGAGCAGGTCGCTGCGTGTGGCGCCGGTGAACGTCCCTCCGCCGGCGCCGTACACCTCGCCGGTCGCTTCGAGGAAGACCCACGGGTTCAGGATCAGCTTCGACACCGAGAGGCCGGCGTCCGAGAACTGCCCTTCCCCGCCGAAGTACTCCGTCGCGACGAGCGGGCGGTCCGCCCAGGACAGCACGTGGGTGTGCATCGTGTTGACCTTGCCGAACTGCGCGTACATCTTCCCGGCCTTGAGGAGGAGCCCGCCCGGCAGGGTCGGGAACGTGACGAAGCCCTCCTCGATCTCCACGCCTTCGGGGCTGAAGCCGAAGAAGAAGTCGGCGCGGGCGTACGGATCCACGACGGCCTGGAAGGTCGCCTCCGCCTCCTGGAAGGCCAGCGCCGGCGACGGGGAGACGTCGTTGCGTCCGGCCACGCCGCCCATGTTGCCGATGACCGCAATGTCGGGGTTGAACACCTTCGACGCCATCACGTTGCCGTAGACCGGCAGCGCTCCGGCGGGACCGCCGGCGCCGGCGGCGCCGGCCGGAACGGCGACCTCCGCGGGCGGCGCGGGCGCCGCGGCGGGCGCAGGCGCGGCGGCCGGCGCCGGCCCCTCGAGCGCGGCGAGCCGCGACTCGATCGAGGCGAGCCGTTCGTCGTACGTCTGCTGGATCGTCTGCAGCTCCTGGCGGAGCCGCGTGAGCTCGGCCCGGAGCGCCTCGGCTGCCGCCTGGTCCGGCGCCTGCGCGGCCGCCGGCGCGGCGGCGCCGCAGGCCGCCGTGAAGGCGACGGCCGCCAGACCTCGTGCGATCGACCGACGAAGCGAGCAGGCTGACACGTGGACCTCCCGAATGGACTCAATCCCCGCCCGGCCGCGACGCGCCGTGCGGGACACGATGGACGCCTGAAGTGATGGAAACCGACCGCGACGATCAGCCGACGGCGGGCGGCGAGCGGCCGGCGAGCACGAGGCGGGACACGGCCATGCCGCGCGTCTCGCGCTCGAGGCTGACCGAGCCCGCCGGCGCCAGCGGCGCCGGGATCACGAGCGGCAGCGCCTGGGGCCGAACGATCGAGACGACCTGGCAGATCGTGCAGTGGGACGAGGACTTGCCCGGAGAGGCCAGCGCGTGATGGTGGGCCGCACTCGCGACCAGCACGCCGGCGTAGAGGCACGCCGCCAGCACGGCAAACGTGTGGCGGGAGGGGCGACGCCAGGCCGGGGGGTGCACTGACATCCTCCGGCGATTATAGGAACGCCCACGGGGAGGGTCAAACAGCCGAGTCGCCGCCAGCGGCGCGTTGGATATACTGCTCGCGCATGATTCCCGTCCGGGACGTCATCCCGTCGCGCCGTCCGCCGGTCGTCACCCTCGCCCTCCTCGGCGCGAACGTCGCGGTGTTCTTCGCGCGGCCGGCACACGGCCTGGCGACCGGAACCGGCCCGGCCGCGGCGGTCGGCGCGCTGGCGGGACACCCGGGCTGGCCCCACCTCCTGATCGGCCTGCTGATGCTGTGGCTCTTCGGCGAGAACGTGGAGGACCGGCTCGGGCGCGCGCGCTTCGCCGGGCTCTACGCGCTCGCGGCCGCCGCGGGCTTCGGCGCGCGCGCGCTCGTGGTGCCCGGCATCGCCCCGGGCGCCGGCGGCGCGATCGCCGGCGTCATCGGCGCCTACCTCGTCCTGTTCCCGCGCTCGCAGGTGCTCGTGCTGGTGCCGCTGCCCTTCGTGTTCGACGTGGCGGAGATGCCGGCGTCCTATCTGGTCGTGGCGTGGGCCGTGGTGCAGCTGGCGGTGATGCTGCAGGCGCCGGGCATCGGCGACGCCATGGCGGTGTCGAGCGCGACGGGGTTCATGGCCGGCGCGGCGCTCGTCGCGGCGATCGGCCCCCGGAAGCTGCGCGCGGGCTACTGGCCGTCGACGATCTTCAACAGCAGCGTCTGAGCGCGCTCGAAGGTCGGCGCGATCTCGAGCGCGGCCATCGCCTGGCGCTTCGCGTCGGCGGGACGCCCCGCGGCCAGATAGGTCTCGCCCAGGTCGCAGTGCGCGGCGGCGCGGTCCACGGGGCCGGCCGCGAGCGCCGCCTCGAACTCGCGCGTGGCGATCACGAGGTCGTGCCGCGCGAGCGCGAGCCGGCCGAACGTGGCGTGCGGCCCGGGGTCGTACGGATCGACGGTCACGAGGCGATCCACGGCGAACCACTGGAGCGCCGGGTCGCCGGCCTCGCCCGCCAGCCTCGCCAGCTCGCGCGCGGCGTGCACGTTGGTGTGATCGTTCTCGAGGAGCGCGCGCAGCTCCCGCATCGCGCGCGCCCGATCCCCTTCCTTCAGCGCGAGCGCCGCCATGAGGCCGTGCGGGCTGTCGCCGCCGGTGGCCATCGGCACGAGCGTGGCGGCGCGCGCGAGCGCGTCGAACGCGGCGTCGCGGTCGCCCGACGCGGCGAGCGTACGGCCCGCCACCAGCTGCACCTGGTAGCTGCCCGGGTACTTCGCCGCCAGCGCCCGGGCGGCGCCGGCGTCCTTGACCGCAGCCAGATCGACGCCGTCCGGCAGCGCGAGCGCCCGCGCGAGCGGCCCGAACCGCTCGGCGAGGCGCCGGTCGAACGCCGTCTGAAGCGCGTCCAGGCTGGTGTGGAGCGCGCGCGCGAGCGCCTGTTCCGTGTCGAGGCCGTCGCCGTAGGCCTGGAGCAGCGCGCGCAGACCCGCGTAGCCGTGCGCGTCCACGATCTCGCCGACGACGAGCGAGGCCTCGAAGTACGCCAGCGCGATCGTGTCCGGCTTCGTGAAACCGGCGTTGAGGTCGGCAATCTTCGGCACCTTGCCGCTCTGGTACCACTGCGCGAAGGGCACCTCCGTGTCGCGCGCCCACTCCGCGTGCACGCGGCCCTCCTCGTAGACCGACGCGCCCTCGGTGAGCCACCGCGGCACGCGCTGTTTCGACAGCTGCAGCGTGTAGACGTGCGCCAGCTCGTGCCAGAGCGTCGACTGCCAGTTGAACGCGCCCGGCGGGCGGGCGCGCGGCGAGTCCAGCGTGACCACGCGCCCGAAGCACGCGCCGAGGGCGCCGAGCATGCCGGGCAGACCCAACGTGCGCACGGCGAAGTCGTCGTGCTTCGGGAAGATCTCGACCAGGATCGGTCCGGCCGGCGTGAACTGGTACTCCTCGGACAAGGTCTTCAGCGCGCGCGTGACGATGGGCAGCGCGTACGGCTTCAGGACGTCGGCTTCCTTGGCGTCGAGGCGCACGAGGGCCTCGCCGTCGTGGAACGTCTCGAACCCGCCGAGGGAATCCAGCAGGCCGAGCAGGTTGAAGGTGACGACGTCGTACGGGTCGGCCTTGAACGCGCGCCCGAGCACACGGCGCGCCTCGGCCTCGTCGCCGGTGCGCAGGAGGTGCATGCCCAGGTCCGCCTGCGCGCGCGTGTCGCCGGGATCGAGCGCGATGGCCTGGCGCGCGAGCGCCGCCGCCTCGTCGAACCGGTAGCGGCGCGCCGCCAGCTCGCCCGGCACGCGATAGGCGACGCTCCCGGCCGGGTTCACGGCGAGCACGCGCGCCACCTCGGCGTCGAAGTCGGCCGTGCGGCCGTCCACGTAGGCCATGGCCGCGAGCAGCGCGTGGGCGTCCTGGCTCTTCGGGTTCGCCGCGAGCGCCGCCTCCACCGCCTTCCTGGCGTCGGCGTCGTGGTCGTTGTCGAGCGCCAGCTCCGCCCGCAGCAGGTGCGGATCGACCAGCGCGGCGTCGATCTCGAGCGCCTTGGCGGCCTCGGCGGCCCCGGCCGGCGGGTCGTCGTCGGCCAGCGCGCGCGCGAGGCCCGCGTGCGCCGGCGCCCACCGCGGGTCGCTCGCCAGCGCCGCGCGATACGACTGCCCGGCGTCGGCGCGGTTGTGCTTCTCGAGAAAGAGGTCGCCCCAGGCCGTGTTCACGGCGGGGTCGTCCGGCGAGAGGCCGTCGGCCTCGCGGAGGAGCGAGTTGGCCGTGCGGAACTCGCCGAGGGCGCGCTCGGCGCGCGCCAGGCGCACGACTTCGCCGACCGTGCCGAAGGTGGCCGACGCGCCCACGATCCGCGCGAGCGTGCCGCGGCCCTCCGCCGCGCGCCCGAGCTCGAGCTGCAGCAGACCCAGCTCGAGCGCCGCTTCGCTCGTCGGATGAGCCGTGGCCGCCGGGCGCAACGCGGCCAGCGCCTGGTCGTAGTCGCCCCAATCCGCGGCCAGTCGTCCGAGGATCGCAGCGGCGTCGGGATCGCCGGCCGGCCGCGCGCGCGCGAGGCGCGCCGCCTGCTCGCGCTGTCCGTGCGCGACGAGCCCCGCGGCGGTCCGGAAGAAGGTCGGCGCCGGCGTCTGTCCGGACGCCGCCGGCGCGAGCCCCGCCACCAGCAGGCACACGGCCGCGCTCACCCCCCGACGAAGGGGCGAACGCCGCGCCGCGAGCCGTCGTTGCAGAGCTGGGACGTCGCGCATCACGGCGTCGTGGTCCTGGCCGAGGGACACGGACGCCAGGGGGATGACCGCCAGGATCGCAATGGCCGTTCTCGTCATGGGTTCTCCCGGCTGCCGTTGTACACGACCTTCGTTGCTGCCGGTCCATTCCCGGCGACCCGGCTGACGATAGGACGCATCAGCGGGGTGTGCCGCGTGGACCCAAGATTCCGCCAGCCGATACGCCGCTCGCCTGCCCCGGCCGCAGCGTCGACTAGCCGCCATCACGGCGCAGATTGGCCGCCCACCACGGTCCGATCATGACTCGCGCCGTAGTCCTGTCAATCGCAATGGTCCCGCGAAGGTCTTGCCTGGCGAGATGCCCCGGAGCCGCCTTCCCGATGAGGGGCCTCCCGCCAGGGGAATTCCCTGGCCCTGATTTCACGCGGGCCTCCGCTCCCCTCCCCTCCACCGGCGGCGCCTCGACCGCGCCGCGTGCAGGATGCGGAAGATGCCGAGTGGACCGAGCAGATGGGCGGCCGTGAGGAGCCCCCCGGAGAGGGCTCCGACGATGCCGTGAGCGGCGATGTCGGCGCCCGTCAGGTACAGATTCCGGATCGGGGTGCGCGGGCCGGGCCAGGCGCTGCGGAACCGCTCGGGCGTCCAGGGCAGGGCATAGACCTGCCCGCCCCGGTGGCCGGTCATGCTCTCGACGGTCAGCGGCGTCGAAAGCTCGTGATACTCGACCAGGTTGCGGAAGCCGGGCCAGCGGCGCTCGACGAGATCGAGGAGCGCCTGGGCGATACGCTCCTTGAGCGCCTCGTACTCGTCGCCGCGCCGCTTCCACTCGGTACCGCTCCAGTCGGCGAAGAGCTCGTGGTCGAGGAAGGCGATGATCTCGGCGGTCGGCTTCCGCGCCAGCGGGTCCTTGAGCGAAGGGAAAGAGAGGTACGCCATGGTGGCGCGGCCGTCGACGAGCGCGTCGGCGCGATCGACCAGCGCGTCGTGATCCCACCCCTCGTAGATCCAGTGATTCTCGCCGCGGAAGCCGAGCTGCTCAGCGCTCTCCTTGAGGCCGAGGTAGAGGGTCACGCAGCTCGGCCCGGGCGGCAGCGCCGCGAGAGCGCGCACAAGCGGATCGTCCGGCGGCTGGGCGAGCAAATCGACCAGGGTCGCCCGCGCCCCGACGTCGGAGACGATGACCGGTGCCCGGATCTCGACCTCCTCGCGGCGTCTGCCCGGCCCGGCCTCGACCCGCACGCCGACCGCGCGGCCGTCCTCGACCAGGATCTCGATCACCCGGTGGTTCTTGACGCATCTCGCCGCCGCCCGCCTGGACGATCCGCCCGACCGCTTCGGCGATCGCCGCTCCGCCCCCGTGCGGGTACCAGCCGCCACGCAGATAGTGCCAGACGACAACGGCGTGGATGGCGAAGGCCGAGGCCGCCGGTGGCAGGCCGTAGGTGCCCCACTGGGAGGCGAGGAGCGCGCGCAGGCGCGGCTCCCGGATCAGGGCCTCGAGCCGTTCACCGGTCTTCGAGAGGGCGGCCGCGCGCCACCGGGAATTGCTCCTTCCGAGCCACCACGCGATCGGCCCTGGTGCGACCTTGCGTGCGCACTCGCGGAAGAACCAACGATTGACGGCGTCGACCTCCCGGAAATAGGCGTGCAGTCCCTCTTCTTCCCGCGGGAACGCGCGGATCAGCGCCTCGAGGTACTCTTCGCGGGCGCTCGGCACCTCGAACCGCATCCCGGGATAGTCGAAGACGTCGAACGGCGACGGCATCGCCTCCCACTTCACCGCGCCACCGACGACGAGGTCGAACAGCCGGCTGGTCAGCGACCCCGGTCTCAGTCGCCCGAGATAGTGAAGCCCCACATCCCAATGAAACTTCTTTCTCCTGAACGAATGCGTGAGCCCCCCGAGCTGGAAGTGCCGCTCGAGCACCAGCACCCGTCGCCCCCCAATCTGCGAGAGCAGGCTCGCCACCGCCATCCCCCCGATGCCCGAGCCGACGATGACGACGTCCCAGTCGTGCTGGTGTCTCACCATCAATAGATGACCCGGCCGTGTGCCGGCGTGCTCGCGCAGGTCGATAGTCCGCCGAGCAGCCGGAACCGGCGGGGCAGAGAGGGATAGGGGTGGCTTTTAGGGGCGGGATTCTACCACAGCTCCCTGCCGACGGCGAACACCTCCCCGGCTCGAAGCCTGCCGGGCACCGAGATCGTCGATGCTTCGCCTCGTCGGCGGTGTCCTTGCGTGTCAGCCGCGTGGCGAGCCCACTCCTACTCTGACCGCGGTGAACGGCGCCGGCCCGCGCGCGATCTCGGTGGGCGCGACGCTCGGGTCGGGGCAGACCGGCACGGTGAACGGCAAGGGAGTTGTCTGCTCCGTGCAGTCCATCTCCTCGAAGGTATAGGTGCCCGTGAGCCGATCGAAGCCGTCGACCATCTGCAGGGTCAGCCGTACCCGCTCGACAGCCATGGTCTTGCCGGACGCGTCGTAGACGAACCGCAGCCCCAGGGCGACCGCCGTCCGTCGCGGGCCGCGGGTCCAGGTGCCCTGGGCCACGGAAAACGACGCGCTGGAAAAGGTGTGGCCGCCGCCGTCGATCGAATCCTCCAGGACAAAGGTGCCCGACGGGTTCAGCGTGAGAATGAGGGGCCGAGGTGCGGGCGGGCCGGCGCTCAGCCACCAGGTGCCGTGGAAGCTGATGCCTTCGCTACCGTCCGCGGCGTCCTCCGCCGACGCGAGAGGAAGCGTCGCGAGCATCTCGCCGGCCTGGACGAGGACAGCGGCCAGGTTACGCGGTCGCCGCCGATGCTCGAAGGACGGCACGTAGCCCCGCTTCGGCAGCACGATCCGCATCGGCTGTGCGCGGCCCTCGCCGGCATAGTAGTCCGCCAACCGTTCCCGCAGACGCCGCGCCTCGACGCGGACGATCGAGTCCGCGCGCGGATCGAACGACTCGCCGCGGTCGAATACCTCCAGCCCGATCGCATATTCCTGAATGTCGTCGCGCCGGCCCGTGAGCTCGCAGTCCACGACATACTCCAGGAACCGCTGCAGCTTCTGCGATCGGGCAAACGGCGCGCTCTTGACCACGGCCGCGACGTGCTCGCGGACGATTCGTGGCTGCGGCGACGGCGGGGCATGGGAACGCAGACCACTCACGGCTGTGAATCTATCCCCCCGGACACACGTCCCATGCGAGGGAGAGCACGGGCGTGGCGCCGCCTTCCAACACTTGACAATATATGTTTTCAAGTGTTATTAGAGGCAGATGACCATCCAGCAGCAGGTGCTCGAGGCTGCGCGCCGGTTGTGCCGCGAACGCGGGAACTGGACGTTCACACCAGACGAGATCGTCCGGGCTCTTCCCCACCTTGTCGCAAGTTCGGTTCGTACCCACGTCACGAGCCGCTGCTGCGTCAACGCGCCCGCCCACCACGCACACCGATGGCCCTACTTCCGGCGCGTGCGGCGGGGGGTGTACGAGATCACGCCCCAATGGCGAAAGGCGAAGGGCGGCGGCGCCCGCCGCGTCGCCGAGCCTCGGGCCGCCGTCTACGGCGCGACGCCCGTTCGCGACACGGTTCACGCTTTCGTGGGATTCGACGCCGGCTGGTACTTCGCGGAATGCGCCGAGGTGGCCGTGGTGACCCAGGGACGCACGCTCGACGAGCTGCTCGGCCACCTGGGCGAAGCGGTGTCGCTGCACCTCGAAGGCGAAGAGGCCGATCGCCTGGGCGTCTCGCCGGCGCCCCGACTGGTGCTGACCTACGAGACGCGCCTCCCGCGATGAGCCCTCGACTCCGCATCTTGTCGGGTCGAGACGTCGTCCGCGCGCTCGGCACGTTCGGGTTCGAGGTCGTCGCCACGCGCGGGAGCCACGCGAAGCTCCGGCGGACGCGCGCGGCAGGGACAGACACGATCACGGTGCCGCTCCATCACGAACTGGCGCCCGGAACGGCACGCGCCATCTACCGCCAGGCGGCACGGTTCGTTCCCGAGGACGCGCTGCGTCCGTGGTTCTTCGTTTGAGCGGAGCTTCGCGAGAGTGTGCCGCCGAGACGCACCTGACGCATCACCACGTGAAAGACTGCGCTCCCGATGGCCTTCCGTGTGACCGCCGTCACCGGCCTCCGATTACCGAAGGAAGACCGCGACGAAGACGAGCAGGACGAGCAGCGCCCGGAAGCTGAATCTCACCGCCTACGCCAGCACCTTGTTGAACACCTCCACCGCCTGCCGCATCTCGTCCATCGTCCCAATCGAGATGCGCGCGTGGTTCACGAGCGGCGGGAACACCCGGCCCACCAGGATCCCCTGCTTGCGGCACGCGTCCTGGAAGTCCTTCGCCGGACGGTGGATGGGCACCATGATGAAATTGGTGTTCGACGGGCCCGACGGGAAGCCCAGGTCGGCCAGCGCCTTCCGCGTGTATTCGCGCGCCTCGCGGTTCAGCCGCTGCTCGCGCGCGATCCGCGCGTCGTCGGCAATCGTCGCCATGCCGGCCGCGGCCCCCAGCACGTTCACGTTGTTCGGCAGCCGGTGCTTCCGCAGGCGGTCGATCGTCTCCTTGCGCGCGATGGCGTAGCCGAGCCGCAGGCCCGCCATGCCGTACACCTTCGAGAAGGTCCGCGACACGACGACGTGCGGGTCCTCGAGCGCCAGCGGAATGGCGGTCTTGTAGCCGGGGTCGTCCACGTACTCGCGGTACGCCTCGTCGGCCAGGACGATCGCGTCCGGCGACGCCTTGTGGACCTCGCCGATGAAGTCGGCAACCGCGCCGGCCGCGTGCACCGTGGCGGTCGGGTTGTTCGGGTTGCACAGGAAGATGAGGCCCGCATCCGCCGACTGCGCGGCCATCCCCGCGAGATCGAGCGCGAGCGACCGGTCGACCGGCACGCGGCGCACGGGCGTGCCTATCGCCTCGGCGGTGCGCTCGGGATCCTCGTAGGTCGGCGAGGCGACGACGAGCGGCTTCGAGGGCGACGTGAACGCCATCACCGACATCCGCAGGATCTCGCCCGAGCCGCAACCCACCAGGACGTTCTCCTCCTTGACGCCCTGCCGCTTCGCGATGGCCGCGGTGACCGACTGCGCGAACACGAACGGGTAGCGGTTCGACTCGCCGAGCGCGGCGCGAATCGCGTCGAGCGCCCGGTCGCCGGGGCCGTTGGGGTTCTCGTTGCTGCTCAGGCGAATCGCGGACGGCTCATCGAGGCCGGGCACCCAGTCGGACCAGCCGGGCTCGAGCCCCGGCCCGCCCAGGCCCACGAACGCCTCGCGCCCGCGCGCAGCCACGAGACCTCCGGACAGCACGAAGGCGCCGCCGACACCGAGCGTGTGCACGAACGCGCGACGGGACAGAGTCATGGCTCCTCCTGGACGGGGAGGAAATTACCACGGAACTACCACGGAATGAACCACGGAATGAACCACGGAATGAACCACGGAATGAGCCGCGGAATGAGCCGCGGAATGAACCACGGAAATCACCACGGAAATCACCACGGAAGGCGCACACCTGAAGGTGTGCGCTACGTGCCGCAGCGGTCGGGGGCCTGAGACACCTTGATCGCCGCCTCCTCCACGCGGATGCGCGTCGTGATGAGGAACGCGAAGATCGCGAGCGAGATCGCGCCCGTGACGAGCGCGCCCATGGCGACGGCGCAGCCGGCGATCTCGCCGGCGACGGCGATGTAGTTGGGGTGCCGCAGGAAGCGGTAGGGCCCGGTGCGCACCAGGGGATGGCCAGGGAGGACGAGCACGCGGAAGCTCCAGAGCGGACCGAGGGCGGACAGCACCCAGAGCTTCAGAGCCTTGGCCGCGACGAGGATGGCTATCCCCGCGCCGAGCCAGAGCGGATCGGGCGCTCCACGCGCGAGCCCCTCCCCCGCCATGAGGACGAACGCGGTGGGATAGGCGACCTGCATGACGGCGTAGACGTCGCCTTCGGGCTCGGTCGCGCCCCGCGCGCGGAGCGCCCGCTCGTTCCGCCGCGAGTACAGCGCTTCGGCGGCCATGGCGATCAGCACCGCCGCGAGGAGCGCGAGCGTCGCGGTCACGCGGGCACCACGTCGCCGGCGACGGCGATGACGCGCTTCAGCAGGGCCGGCGCCAGCCGCGCCGCCACGGCGGCCGCCGACACGGCGGCGGGCCGCGCCACGATGGCGCGCAGCGCGCGGTCGAACCGCTGCTTGCGCTCGAACTCGGCGCGCCGCGCGTCGGCGAGCCGCACGTCGGCCAACGCCGTCCCCTTCTCGAGGCTCTCGAGCGCGACCGTGGCGGCGAGCTCGGCGCCGCGCATCGCATACCGCAGGCCGTCGCCTGTCATCGGGTCGATGAACCCGGCGGCGTCGCCGGCGAGCAGCAGGCCGGTCATGCCCGACGCCCGCGCGTCCACCGCGAGCGGCCCCAGCGAGACCGCCGGCTGCACGAGCCGCGCCCGGGCGAAGCGCGGGCCGAGCAGCGGGTCCGCCGAGATCGCCCGCCGCAGCAGGGCCGTCGGGTCGTCGAAGCCCCGCCGGTCCGCGGTCACGAGGCACGCGTTCACCAGCCCGTCGGGCAGCGGCGCCACGCCGATGTAGTGCCCCCGCCGCACGTGCATCTCGCCATGGGCGGACAGCCCGTCCACGTCCTGGAAGTACGCGCCCGACGCCCATCGCCGCGGGCGCGCGGGATGCGCGGCCAGCCCCAGCGAGAACGCGAGCGTCGATCGCCGCCCATCGGCGGCGATGGTCACGAGGGCCGGCACGCGCAGCGGCCGGCCGTCGCGCCCCTTCACCACCACGCCGCGCACCTCGGGCCCCGCGGCGCCCTCGTGCAGCAGCGCCTCCTGCACCACGACGCCCTCCTCCACGTGCGCGCCGGCTTCGGCGGCGGCCTCGAGCAGCCACTGGTCGAGCTCCCGGCGCAGGAGCGCGCGCCCGACGACGCCGGGACCGTAGTCGCCCACGACGCGCACGCCGCTCCGCCCGGTGACGATCATCCCGTCGAGCGGCAGCCCCCGGCGCTCCACGCGCGCGTCGAGGCCGAGCCGGCGCAGGATGGCCATGGCGCCGGGGTTGAGCGTGTCGCCGCACAGCTTGTCGCGGGGAAACCGGGCGCGATCGACGAGGAGCACCCGCGCGCCGGCGCGCGCCAGGGTCAGCGCCGCCACAGACCCGGCCGGCCCGGCGCCCGCGATGATCACCTCGATCACGGCGCGATTATGGCACGGCGCCCAGCACGATCGCGCTGTTCTTGGAGCCGAAGCCGAGGCAGTTGCAGAGCGCCGCCGCCGGCGCGGCCGCGCGCCCCTGGTTGGGAATCACGTCGAGGTCGCACGCCGGGTCGGCCTCGACCTGGTTGATGGTGGGCGGCAGGAAGCCGCGCTGGAGCGCCAGCGCCGCCGTGACGATGCCCGCCGCGCCGCTCGCGCCCTGCGGGTGGCCGATCATCGACTTGATCGACGACCCGGCGACCGTGTCGGCGCGCGCGCCGAACACGCGGCGCACGCACCGCGCCTCCACCGCGTCGTTGAGCGGCGTGGACGTGCCGTGGAAGTTCACGTAGCCGATCTCCTCGATCGCGCGGCCCGAGCGCTCGATGGCCAGGCGCATCGCCCGCTGGATCTGCTCGCCGTCGGGATCCATCTGCACGCGGTGGTACGCGTCGCAGGTCGAGCCGTAGCCCTCCACGGCGGCGTAGACCTTGGCGCCACGGGCCCGCGCCCGGTCCTCGCGCTCGATGGCGTACATCCACGCGCCCTCGCCGAGCACGAAGCCGTCGCGCCGCGCGTCGAAGGGCCGCGAGGCCAGCGCCGGCGTGTCGTTGAAGCCGGTCGAGACGACGCGCATCCGCGAGAAGCCGTAGATCATGCCGGGCGTCACGCACGCGTCCGCGCCGCCCGACAGCAGCACGTCCGCCTCGCCCGACCGCAGCAGCGCCAGGCCGTAGCCGAGCGCGTCGGTCGAGCTCGTGCACCCGGTCGACAGCACGTGGCTGATCCCGTGGAGGCCGAGCGCGATCGAGATCTCGCTCGACAGCATGCCCACGATCGACACGGGAATCGCGTAGGGCGTCACCTGCGTCCACGCGGCCCCGAAGAACGCCTCGTACTGCCGCTCGCCGACGTCGATGCCGCCGGCCCCGCTGCCGATGATCACGCCGGCCGACGGCTCGCCGATCGCCAGGCCGGCGTCCTCCCACGCCTCGACGGCCGCCATCACGCCGATGCGCGCCGCCCTCGAGTAATGGCGCGGGTCCGCGCGCACGCCGCTCCCGCTCCGTCCGCCGTGCGCCTCGCGCACGAACGCCGGCAGGTCGTCGTCGGTGACCGGCGGCACCGGCGCGGCCACCCGGCAGGCGAACCGCGACACGTCGAACTCGGTGATCGCCCGGACGCCGCTCGTGCCCGCGCGCGCGCAGGCCCAGAACGCCTCGCGCCCGACGCCGAACGGCGACACGACGCCAATGCCCGTGATGACGACGCGCGGGAGCTGTGGGGACATCGCCTCTATAATAGGTCCGCACGCCCCATTACCGCATGCGCCACGACGACGCGTCCCGTCCGCCGCTGTCCGCCCTGGCCTCCGCCTACGCGTGGGGCGCGGGAACCGTGTTCGTGGCCTCGCTCGGGTACTTCCTGTACTTCTACTTCGTCAGGCTCGGCCGGGCGACCGGCGCCGGGGGCCCCGTCTGGCCGGCCGTGGCCGTCGACACGGCGCTCGTGACGCTGTTCGCGGCGCACCACAGCGTCATGGCCCGCTCGGGCGCCAAGCACTGGCTGATCCGGCGCCTGCCCGCGCCGCTCGAGCGGGCAACGTTCGTCTGGGTCGCCAGCCTGCTGCTCGTCCTCGTCTGCGCCGCGTGGCGCGACCTGCCGGGCGAGCTCTACCGGGCCGGCGGCGCCTGGGCCTGGGCGTTCCGCCTCGTGCAGCTCGCGGGACTGGCGGCCGTGGCCGGCGCGGCGCGGGCGCTGCACGTCTTCGACCTGGCCGGCATCCGGCAGGTGCGGGCGGCGCGGCGCCCGGACCCCGGCCGCGCGGCGGCCGACACGCCCGGCGAGCGCCTGGAGGCGGGCGGCGCCTACCGGCTCGTCCGTCACCCGGTCTACCTCGGCTGGAACCTCCTGCTCTTCGCCGAGCCCGCCATGACGGTGGACCGCCTGCTCTTCGCGACGCTGGCGCTGGTCTACCTCGTCGTGGCCATTCCGCTCGAGGAGCGGTCGCTCGGCGCCGAGTTCGGCGCCGCCTACGCCGCGTACCGCGCGAAGGTGCGGTGGAGGATGATTCCGGGGGTCTACTGACGGGGCTCGGTACTGGGTACTCGGGACTTGGCACTCGAGCTTGCCCCGCCGCAGCTCGGCGAGCAAGGGCGGGACCACTGACCGCTGATTGGGGTACACTGCAACGCATTGCGGCCGCCCCCTTGTCGCCGCCACTCATACCCATGCCCGATTCTCCTGTCACAGACGTTCCCGCGCTGCCGCCCGAGCTGCCGATCCTGCCGGTGCGCGACGCGGTGGTGCTGCCGCTGACGGCGGCGCCGCTCGCGGTCACGCGCCCCAAGTCGGTCGAGGCCGTGCACCAGGCGCTCGCCGGCAACCGGATGCTCCTCCTGCTCCTCCAGACCGGCGAGGCCGAGGACGCGTCGCCCAGCGACCTGAAGAAGGTCGGCACGGTGGCGCTCATCCGCCAGCTCGTCCGCGCGCCCGAGGGCGTGCGCATCATCGTCGAGGGCGTGGCGCGCGCCCGCGCCGAGTTCATCCAGGAGGAGGAGACGATCCTCAAGGCGCTGGTCAAGGCGCTGCCCGAGACGGCGGAGAAGAACGTCTCGGTCGAGGCGCACCTCCGGCGCCTGCGCGAGCTGGCCGACAAGGCCCTCTCGCTGGCCACGGGCCTCTCGCCCGAGATCCGCATGCAGCTCGCGCAGATCGAGGACCCGCTGCGCGTCTGCTACCTCATCGCGAGCCTCCTCGACATGAAGTCCGAGGACAAGCAGCGGCTCCTCGAGGAGAACGACATCGAGGTGAAGCTGACGGCGGTGGCGCAGGCGCTCGCGCGCGAGATCGAGGTGCTGGAGCTCAAGGGCAAGATCGAGTCCGAGGCCCAGCAGGAGATGACCGACGCGCAGCGCAAGTACGTGCTGCGCCAGCAGCTCAAGGCCATCCAGGACGAGCTCGGCGAGGGCGAGTCGGAGGTCGTCGAGCTGCGCCGGCGGCTCGAGGCGGCCAAGCTCCCCGAGGCGGTGGCCAAGGCGGTCGAGACCGGAGATCGACCGGCTCGACCGCATGACGTCGGCCTCGCCCGAGTACCAGATGATCCGGACGTACCTCGACTGGGTCTTCGACGTGCCGTGGAGCGTCGTGACCGAGGACCGGCTGGACCTGGCCGAGGCGCGGCGCGTGCTCGACGAGGACCACTACGACCTCGACAAGGTGAAGGACCGGATCGTCGAGTACCTGGCGGTGCGGAAGCTGAAGGGGGACATGAAGGGCCCCATCCTCTGCTTCGTCGGCCCGCCCGGCGTCGGCAAGACCTCGCTCGGCCAGTCGATCGCCCGCGCGATGACGCGCAAGTTCGTGCGCATCTCGCTCGGCGGCGTGCGCGACGAGGCCGAGATCCGGGGGCACCGGCGCACCTACATCGGCGCCATGCCCGGGCGGGTCGTGCAGGCGCTCAAGCAGGCCGGCTCCATCAACCCCGTCTTCATGCTCGACGAGATCGACAAGCTGGCGGTCGGCTTCCAGGGCGACCCGGCGGCGGCGCTGCTCGAGGTGCTGGACCCGGCGCAGAACTCGACGTTCCGCGACCACTACCTCGAGGTCGCCATGGACCTCTCGCGGGTGCTCTTCATCACCACCGCCAACCAGCTCGGCACGGTCCACCCGGCGCTGCTCGACCGCATGGAGATCATCGAGCTCGCGGGCTACACCGAGGAGGAGAAGGTCCACATCGCCCGGCGCTACCTGATCCCGCGGCAGCTCTCCGAGAACGGCCTCGCCGAGGGCGCCGTCGCGATCGCCGACGCGGCGCTCGCGCGGGTGATCTCGGAGTACACGCGCGAGGCCGGCGTGCGCAACCTCGAGCGGCGGATGGGCACGATCGCCCGCAAGGTGGCGGCGAAGGTCGCCCAGACGGACCAGGCGCCGACCGCGGCCGAGCCGACGGCGGTCGGGCCCGACGACCTGGCCGGCTACCTCGGCCCCGCGCGCTTCAAGTCCGACACCGAGTTCCGCACGTCACGGCCCGGCGTCGCCACGGGCGTGGCCTGGACCGAGGCGGGCGGCGACGTGCTGTTCATCGAGGCGGCGCTCCTGCCCGGCGGCAAGGGCGGCGTCATCCTCACGGGCCACCTGGGCACCGTGATGCAGGAGTCGGCGCGCACCGCGCTCAGCCACGTCCGCGAGCACGCCGAGGCGCTCGGGCTCGACCCGAACGTCTTCAACCTGCACGACCTGCACGTGCACGTGCCGGCCGGCGCGATCCCCAAGGACGGCCCGTCGGCCGGCGTCACCATCGCCACCGCCATCGTCTCGGCGGCGCGCAAGGTGCCGGTGCGGAGCGACGTGGCCATGACCGGCGAGATCACGCTGTCGGGCCTCGTGCTGCCCGTCGGCGGCATCCGCGAGAAGTCGCTCGCCGCCCGCCGCCACGGCATCAAGACGTTCGTCCTCCCGAAGGCGAACGTCGCCGACCTCGAGGAGCTTCCCCCGGAGGTGCGCCGGGAGATGACCTTCGTCCCGGCGGAGACGCTGGACGACGTGCTGAAAGAGGCGTTCAAGAGCTAGACAAGGAGCCACTCCGATGTTCTCGCGACGCAGCTTCCTTCGCTTCTCGTCGGCCGGCGCGGCGCTCGCGGCGCTTCGGCCGTTCCGCGCGGCGGCGGCGCCCCAGGCCGACCGGCCCGTGCCGCCCTCGATCGCGACGCTGACCTCGATGGCCGACCGGGCGACGCCCATCACGGCCGAGGAGCGCCGCGGGCGCATCGAGAAGGCCCGGCGGCTGATGGGCGAGCAGAAGCTCGACGCGCTCCTGCTGACCGGCGGCACGTCGATGCTCTACTTCACGGGCATCCAGTGGGGCCTGAGCGAGCGGATGTTCGCGGTGGTCCTGCCGCTGAAGGGCCGTCCGTTCGTGGTGACCCCCAAGTTCGAAGAGGGCCGCGCGAAGGAGCAGATCGCCCTCAGCCCGTTCGCGGGCGACGCCGACGTGCGCACGTGGGAGGAGGACCAGAGCCCCTACCGCCTCGTCGCCGACGGCCTCAAGGCGCGCGGCGTGTCGTCGGGCCGGCTGGGCATCGAGGAGACGGTGCGCTGGGTGTTCAGCGACGGGGTGTCACAGGCGGCGCCCTCGCTCTCGCTGGTGAGCGCGACGCCGGTCACCGCCGGCTGCCGCATGGTGAAGGACGCGCACGAGCTCGCGCTGATGCGGCTGGCCTGCGAGGTCACCCACAAGGCCTACGCCGCCGCCTACCACGCCCTCCAGCCCGGCATGACGCAGCACGACTTCGCGGGGCTGGTCGCCGCCGCGCACGCGCGCCTCGGCTTCCAGGGCGGCGCCGGCGTGCAGGTCGGCGAGTACTCGGCGCTCCCCCACGGCTCGATCACGCCGCAGAAGATCGTCGAGGGGAGCATCCTCCTGATCGACGGCGGCTGCTCGGTCGAGGGCTACAAGTCCGACCTCAGCCGCACGTTCGTGCTCGGCAAGGCCACCGACAAGATGAAGCGGGTCTTCGAGATCGAGCACCGCGCCCAGACGGCGGCGGTGAAGACCGCGCGCCCCGGCCTCCCCTGCGAGGCCGTGGACGCCGCCGCGCGCAAGGTGATCACCGACGCCGGCTTCGGCCCCGACTACACGTACTTCAGCCACCGCGTCGGCCACGGGATCGGCATGGACGGCCACGAGTGGCCCTACCTCGTGCGCGGGAACACCCTGCCGCTCCAGCCGAACA
This sequence comes from uncultured Acidobacteriota bacterium, assembly GCA_963812185.1. Taxonomy (GTDB): domain Bacteria; phylum Acidobacteriota; class Vicinamibacteria; order Vicinamibacterales; family JAHECP01; genus JAHECP01. Next base: position 33,545 of record CAWEUE010000003.1, on the reverse strand, counting down.
TGACCTTCAGCGACGAGCCCGGCATCTACATCCGCGGCGAGTTCGGCATCCGCCTCGAGGACGACATGGTCATCACCGAGAACGGCGCCGAGCTGATGACGCCGCAGTCGGAGTCGTTGGAGGAGCCCTTCTGAACATTGCCGATTGCCGATTGCCGATTGAAGAGCGTCAGATCACACGGAGCCGGCCGTGCGCCGGCGACGTCGGCGTGATCCGATGCCTTTCAATCGGCAATCGGCAATCGGCAATACGCTGCGTCAGCGCCTGACGCACGTCACCAGCGACCAGATCCGCGGGAAGTTGACCTTCTCGATCGAGGCGGCCGTCAGGCCGGCGTGGCCGAGGAGGGTCTCGAGGTCGAGGTCGGTCTTGAAGCCGACGTGGACGGTGAGCGGCGAGATGAGCTGCTCGACGCGCGAGACGAACGGGTTCGGGCTGCGGAAGTGGTTGAGGAAGATGATCCGCCCGCCCGGCCGGCACACGCGCCGCATCTCGCGCGCCACGCGCGCGGGCTCGGGCACGACGCTGATCAGGTACGGGGCGTACACGACATCGAACGTCGCGTCGGCGAACTGGAGCGCCGCCGCGTCCATCGCGAGCAGGCTCGCGTTGGCGAGGCCCTTGCGGAGCACCCGGGCGCGCGCCTTCTCGAGCATCGGCTCCGAGAGGTCGATGCCCACGACGGTCGACGCCGGCGGATAGAGGCCGAGCGTGATCCCCGTGCCGACGCCCACCTCGAGCACGCGGTCGCCGGGGCCGAGGCGCATGCGCGCGATCGCGCGCACGCGGCCGTCGTGCAGGGCCGGCCCGAACGCGAGGTCGTAGATCGACGCCAGCTTCTCGTACACGCGCTCGACGAAGTCGTTCTCGACGGCCGCCGCGGACAGCTGCGCGGTGCCCGCGCCCGCGCCGACGATCCCGTCCTCCCGCCCTCGCTCGTGCCCGAACAGCGTGATCATGCCTTCCTTGTCTCCCCCGCGACCGCCCGGCCGCGTCAGCGCACGCGCCGCCAGCGCAGCACCACGGCGGGCGGCAGGTTGGCGACCACCAGACTCCGCGACGGCGCCTCGCCCAGGCGATCGGTCATCGTCTCGCGGAACGCCCTCGCGGACCGGAAGCGCAGCGCGTGCACGTACTGGAACGTCGTGAACGTGCCGCCCGCGCGCAGCGTGTCGCGCACCGCGTCCAGGATGCGGCCGGTCGTCTCGACCGGCAGGCTCGCGAACGGCAGACCCGAGACGATATGGTCGAACGGCAGCAGGCCGCGCGCCGTGCCGAGCGCGCCGAGCGCCTCGGCCCCGTCGCCCACGCACTCCACCTGCGGCCACCGCGCCGCGAGCCGGGCCACGAACGCCGGGTCGCGATCCACCGCCAGGCACTTCGCGCCCGGCGCCAGCCGCCGGGCAATCGCGCCGGTGACGATGCCGGTGCCGGGCCCCAGCTCGGCCACGCACCGGGCCGACGCCCAGTCCAGGCCGTCGACCATGCGCTCGGCGAGCCGCCGCGAGCTGGGCGCGACCGCGCCGATCGTCCGCGGGCTCCGGATGAACCGGCCCAGGAACATCAGGTGGTCGTGCCACCGGGCGCCCGCGGCCCTCCGCTCGCTCATCTCACCCCATCGAGGACGGCGAGCGCGGTCTCGAAATTCCGCCGGGTGACCTCCACCTGGATCCCCCGCACGAGGTCCTTGAGCCTGGCCGCGGTCTCTTGCGCGATGGCCAGGCCCTCGGCCGCCGCGGCGCCGGCCGCGTCGGCGGCGCGCATCCGCTCGACCAGCGCGTCGGGCACCTGCACGCCCGGGACCTCGTTGGCCATGTACTCCGCCGCCCGCAGGCTGTCGAAGGGCTGGAGGCCGGCGATGATCGGGATCGGCACGTGCGACACCCGCGCGAGGAAGCGCTCGAGCGCCGCCACGTCGTAGATGGGCGCGGTGACGGCGAACTCGGCGCCGGCCTCGACCTTGTACTCGAAGCGCCGCACCTCCTCGTCCAGGCTGCGCGCCGACGGGTTCGCGGCGACGCCGATCACGAACGCGGTCGGCTCGCCGATGGGCTTCCCGCCGATGTCCAGGCCGCGGTTGAGCCGCGCCACGACGTTGGTCAACCCGATCGAGTCGATGTCGAACACGGTCGTGGCGTCGGGGTAGGTGCCGCGGGGCACGGGCTCGCCGGTGACGAGCAGCAGGTTGCGCACGCCCATGGCGTGCGCGCCCAGCAGGTCGGACTGCATGCCGAGCAGGTTGCGGTCGCGGCAGGAGTAGTGCAGCAGCGGCTCGATCCCGGCGTGCTGCGCGATCAGCACGGCCGCCGACAGCGCCGACATGCGCGCGGTGGCGCGCGGGTAGTCGGGCACGTTCACCACGTCCACGCCGCGGATCTGCAGCTGCCGCGCCTGCTCGACGATGCCGTCGGCCTGGAAGCCCTTGGGCGGCGCGATCTCGACCGCGACGACGAACGCGCCGCGCGCCAGCGCGTTGGCCAGGCGCGACTTGAGGCCCAGCTCGACCGGCTCGGCCGCCACCGGCGACGGCGCCGCGGCCGGCGCCGGCGCGCGGCGGACCCCGGCGGGCGCCAGCGCCCGCACGGCGAGCTTGATCTGCCGGATGTGCTCGGGCGTCGTGCCGCAGCAGCCGCCCACCAGCTTCACGCCGGTGAGGATGAAACGGCGGGCGTAGGACGCGATGTAGTCGGGCGACGACAGGTAGAGGTTGCGCCCCTCGATCTCGCGCGGCCGGCCGGCGTTGGGCTGCGCCGACATGCGGCGGCCGGTGACCTGGGCCATGCGCTCCACGGTCTCGAGCATCGGCCGCGGGCCCCACGCTGCAGTTCACGCCGATCACGTCGGCTCCGCGCCGCTCGAGCTCGGGCGCGAACGTCTCGGGCGGCGTGCCGTCCAGGCTGTTGCCGTCCTCCTCGGTCGTCATCTGCGCGACGACCGGCATGTCGCACAGCGCGCGCACCGCCGTCGAGCGCCGCGCCCAGCTCGTTCAGGTCGCGGAACGTCTCGAGGATGAAGAGGTCGACGCCGCCGTCGGCGAGCGCCGCCACCTGGTCGCGGAAGATCGCCTCGCGCCTCGTCGACGCCCATCTTGCCCCACGGCTCGATGCGGATGCCGAGCGGCCCGATGGCGCCGGCCACGTAGGCCTGATCGCGCGCCGCGTGGCGCGCGAGCCGCGCGCCCTGCGACGTTGATCGCGCGCAGCTTGTCGGCCAGCCCGAACGCCGCGAGCTTCACGCGGTTGGCGCCGAACGTGTTCGTCTCGATGACGTCGGCGCCGGCGCGCACGTACTCCTGGTGCACCTCGGCGACGAGGTCGGGCTGCGACAGGTTCAGCTCGTCGAAGGAGCGGTTGAGGAAGATCCCCTTTCCATAGAGCATCGTCCCCATGGCCCCGTCACAGACGAGGACGCGGCGGTCGAGCTCTTCGAGAAAGGGTGGCAAGGCCATGGGCGCGCCCGTCGCGTCACTGGGCGGGCGTCGCGGCCTCGGGTCCGGACACGAGCAGGTCGCGCTTGTCCCAGATGAAGTCGTCCTTGCGAATAGACGGCCAGCTCGTAGTCCTTGCCCATGAAGATCGCCGAGACCGGGCAGGCCTCCTCGCAGTAGCCGCAGAAGATGCAGCGGGTCTTGTGAATCTGGTAGACCTGGGCGTAGCGCGGCCCGGCCTTCACGGTGCCGTCGTTCTCGGCCGCCTCCAGGTAGATCGCGTCCGCCGGGCACGCGACGGCGCACAGGCCGCACGCCACGCACTTCTCCAGCCCGTTCTCGTCGCGCATCAACACCTGTTTGCCGCGGTACTTCGGGAACACCGGCACCTTCTGGTCCGGGTAGTTCACCGTGATCGGCTTCTTGAAGATGTGCCGGAAAGTCGTCGCGAACCCGATGATGAGCGGACGGATCATCTTCTCTCCTGCGTGGGGCTTCACCCCACACCAGCATCAGTCTCCGAGCGGCGCCCGGGCAAGACCCTGAACGGCGATCATATCACCGACGGGCCCGCCCGCGCGACCCGCCGCACCCCAAAGTGCCCGGCAATGATATAGTTAGGGGCTACAGTCAAGGCTCACACCGTGCCTCAGGAAGTCAAGTTCCTCTCGGTCCAGCAGGTCCTCCTGACGACGCTGGTCGTCAAGCTGGCCGTCGTGGCGACGCTCTCCACGATGCTGGTCCGGTTCCGGCGGTTCCGGCACATCCTGCTCTTCGAGAAGCGCGACTGGCCCGAGCGGCTGGTCTTCGCCGCCGGCCTGGGCGTGCCGCTGATGGCCGGCGTCATCATGCGGCTGCTGCTCCACTACGATGCGGCCGACCTCGACGCTGGCGGGCCCCTTCCTGGCGGGCCTCATCGCGGGGCCCTACGCGGGCGCGATCGTCGGGCGCCCTCGTGGGCGGCCCGGCCCTGGTGGCCGGCGAGTTCATCGCGCTGCCCTTCGCGGTCGGCTGCGGCTTCGCCGGCGGCGGCCTGCGCGAGGCCTGCCCGAAGGAGACGATCTGGCGTTTCTCGCCGCTCTTCTTCACGGGGCTCCCGCGGCAGGCGTGGCGGATGCTGCGGCGGCTGCAGGTCGACTGGCAGGTCATCCTGCTGACCGCGCCCGTGTCGCCTCGAGCTGCTCCGCCAGGCGCTCGGTCACCGCTTCGGCCAGGGCCGGCTGTTCTTCCTGCCCGCGACCGGCCCGTGGATGTACGTGCTGGTCGTGCTCGCCACCGTGCTGTCGGTGGCCATCCCGATCAAGATCTGGAACACCGCGCGGATCGAGCACCGGCTGCAGGAGCAGGAAAAGCTGCTGCTCGCGGCGAAGGTCGAGGCGCTCGCGAGCCAGATCAACCCGCACTTCCTGTTCAACACGCTGGCCTCGATCGCGTCGCTGACCCGGTCGCACCCCGAGACCGCCCGCACGCTCATCATCAAGCTCTCGGGCCTGCTCCGCCGGCTGCTGCGCAGCCACGAGCACTTCGTCACGCTGCGCGAGGAGCTGGAGGCGATCGACGAGTACCTGGACATCGAGAGCGTGCGCTTCGGGCCGAAGCTGAAGATCGAGAAGGCCATCAGCCCCGACAGCCTCGAGCTGGTCGTGCCGTGCGATGATCCTGCAGCCGCTCGTCGAGAACTCGATCAAGCACGGCCTGGCGCGCAAGGTCGGCGAGGGACGCCTCATCATCCGCGCGCGGCGCGAGCGCGGTTCGGCGCTCATCGAGGTCGAGGACGACGGCCTGGGCGTGTCCGAGGAGCGGCTCGACCGGGCCATGCTCGGCGGCATCGGCCTGAGGAACGTGAACGAGCGGCTGCGCGTCATCTACGGCGCCAACTACGGCGTGCGCCTCGACAGCGTCCCTGGGCAGGGCACGCGCGCCAGCCTCGAGATTCCGGAGCTGGTGGTCGCGGACCGCATCACGGCCTGAGCCATGGCAATCCGCACGCTCGTCGTCGACGATGAGGACCTCGCGCGGGAGGAGCTGTGCTTCCTGCTCGCGAGCCTGCCCGGCGTGGAGATCGTCGGCCAGGCCGTCGAACGGGCCGGAGGCCCTCGACCGCGGTGGACGCGCTCTCGCCCGAGCTCGTGCTGCTCGACGTGCAGATGCCGGGGCTCACGGGCTTCGAGGTGGCCCGGCGGCTGCTGGCGCGCGAGAGCGCCCTCCCTCACGTCGTCTTCGTCACGGCATTCGACCAGTACGCCATCGAGGCGTTCAACGTGAACGCCGTGGACTACGTCCTCAAGCCGGTCGAGCCCGCGCGCCTCGAGCAGGCCGTCGAGCGCGTCCAGCGCCGCATCTCGTCGAATCAGGCCCTGCCCGGCGCGATCGACGGGCCCACCCTCGAGCGGCTCGTCGAGATGGTGGCGAAGCGCGCGAACCATCTCCAGCAGGTGGCCGTCAAATCCGACGAGCGCTTCATCCTCGTGCAGGTGGACGAGATCGTCCACGCCTCGCTTGTCGATGACGTGATAACGGTGGTAACTAATAGTGTGACGGGCACGTCCAACTTCAGAACGCTCGACGAGCTGCAGGCGCGGCTGGATCCCGCCGTCTTCTGGCGCGTCCACCGCTCGCATCTCGTGAACATCAACAAGATCAAGGAGATAGTCCCCTGGTTCAGCCGCAACTACATCCTGAAGATGAGAGACGCGAAGGCGACCGAGATCCCGGTGAGCCGGTCGCAGACCCGGCGGCTCCGGGAATACCTGCGTCTGTGAGCGGCGAGCCCGTCAGCGCGGCCGCCGCCGTGCTGCCGGCGTCCGATTCGCAGCACCTCGCGCTCGATCGCCGATCGCGGCACCTCGCGCAGATCGGCGAGACGCTCGTCATGTGGTTCAAGACGTTCGCGTCGGCGGCCGTCTACGCGACGCTGATCGTCACGTTCGGCTTCCAGGTCGCCCGCGTCGAGGGCCAGAGCATGGCGCCGACGCTGGACGATCAGGACCGTCTGATCGTGAACAAGCTGGTGTACCGGCTGCACGCCCCGCAGATCGGCGACATCGTGATGCTCTACTACCCCCTCGACCCCGACAAATCGTTCGTCAAGCGGGTCATCGCGGAGGAAGGCGACACGCTGCGCATCGTGGACGGGCACGTGTACCGCAACGACGTGCTGATGGACGACAGCTACGTGCGGCCCGAGTACCGCAGCCACGACGACTGGGGCCCGGAGGTGATCCCGCAGGGCTACTACTTCGTGATGGGCGACCACCGGAACAACAGCTCCGACAGCCGCGTCTGGCGGTTCGTGCCGAAGAAGTACATCATCGGCAAGGTCCAGCTTCGCTGGTGGCCGGTCGCGACCGCGCGGTGGTTCCACTAGCTTCACGTGGGGGCATAGGTCTCTGACCTGTGCTGGAGCGGCCCAGGTCGCAGACCTGGGCCACCCGCGCTCCGCTCCTCGCGGGCCGCGCCCTGCGCGGCCTGGCTAGTCCTCAAGCATCCAGGTGACGGCGGCGCGGGCGTGGAGGTCCGTCGTGTCGAAGACGGGCACCGCGCTGTCGTCCTGGCCCACCAGCAGGCCGATCTCCGTGCAGCCCAGGATCACCGCGCCCGCGCCGTCCCGGACCAGGCCCCTGATGATCTCGCGATAGCGCGCGCGGGACTCGTCGCGGACGATCCCGACGACGAGCTCGTCGAAGATGACGCGGTCGACGTGCGCGCGTCCGGCGGCGTCCGGCACGCGGACGTCGAGGCCGAACCGCTCCTCGAGCCGCCCGCGGTAGAAGTCCTCCTCCATCGTGAACCGGGTGCCGAGCAGCGCCACGCGCGAGATGCCGGCGGCCACCACCGCGGCGGCGGTGGCGTCGGCGATGTGCAGCAGCGGCACCGCGACGCGCGCCTCGATGGCGCCGGCCAGCTTGTGCATCGTGTTCGTGCAGAGCACGAGGCCGTCGGCGCCGGCGCGCTCGAGCCGGGCGGCGACGTCGGCGAGCGCCTCGCCCGCCTCGTCCCACCGGTCGGCCGCCTGCAGCGCCTCGATGTCGTGGAAGTCGAACGAGTACATCAGGCACCGGGCCGAGTGCAGTCCGCCGAGCCGCGCGCGGACCTCCTGGTTCACGATCCGGTAGTAGTGCTGGGAGGACTCCCAGCTCATGCCGCCGATGAGGCCGAGGGTGCGCATAATGAGGCAACTGTAGTCGAAGAGGGCCGGCGGGAGCCACGCGCCCGCCGGACGGATCACGGAGCAGGCCAGCCGGCGAGGCCTGGCCGCCCTCTCAGGCGCGATCCCGGTCGATCAGCTTGGAGACGTGCGGCAGCTCGACCGCCGCCAGCCGGTCGAGCAGCGCCACCGGGTCGGCATCGGCCACGATGATCGCCCGGTGCGCGGGGCGCACGAAGCGATCCGCCACGGCGCGATCGAGCTGGGCCAGGAGCGCGTCGTAGTAGCCCTCGACGTTCAGCAGGCCGCAGGCCTTGCGGTGCAGATCCAGCTGCGTCCAGGTGGCCGCCTCGGCGAGCTCCTCGAGCGTCCCGAGGCCACCGGGCAGCGCCACGAAGGCGTCGGACAGCTCCGCCATGATCGCCTTCCGCTCGTGCATCGAAGCGACGACCTTCAGCTCGCTCAGGCCGCGGTGGGCCACGTCCCGCGCCACCAGCGCCTCGGGGATCACGCCCACGGCCCGTCCGCCCGCCGCGAGCACGGCGTCCGCCAGGACGCCCATCAGGCCGACCCGCCCGCCCCCGAACACCAGCTCGAGGCCGCGCGCGGCGAGCGCCTCGCCGAGCGAGACCGCCGCCCGGGCGTAGGCCGGCCGGGCGCCGACGTTCGAGCCGCAATAGACGCACACCCTGGTCATCCCGCCTCCGGTCCGTTTCAGCGTGGGGCTTCGCCCACACCTCGGCTCGTTCGTTACGCGGGGCCCCAACGCCCGCTCCACTCCCTCGCGGGCCGCGCCGTGCGCGGCCTGGCGTCACGGCCCGTCCGTGGTACCATGGGGCCGTTCCGTCACCATTCGCGCGAGCCCGTGCCCTCGCCGGGCCTGTGGCCGCGCCAGATCCGCCCATGACTCGACGTCGAACGCTCGTCGGTGCGGGTGCGGCGGTCTGCCTGCTGCTCGGCGCGCTCTGCGTCAGGACGCGCCCGACGGCCGTCCCGCCGGGAGCCGAGCGCCTGGACGACCCGACGTTCTGGGCCCTGGTGTCCGACCTCTCGGAGCCGGAGGGCTACTTCCGCTCCGACAACCTGGTCTCGAACGAGACCACGTTCCAGGCGGTCATCCCCGAGCTCGAGCGCCGGACGACGCCGGGCGGCATCTACGTCGGCGTCGGCCCGGAGCAGAACTTCACCTACATCGTCGCGCTCCGGCCGCGCCTGGCGTTCATCGTCGACATCCGGCGGCAGAACCTGCTGCTCCATCTCCTCTACAAGGCGCTGATGGAGCTGTCGAAGGACCGGGCCGACTTCGTGTCCCGGCTCTTCTCGCGGCCGCGCCCGCCGGCGCTCGACGCCGCGTCGACGGCCGGGGCGATCTTCGACGCCTACGAGAGCGAGACGCCCAGCCGCCCGCTGTTCCTGGAGAACCTCCGGCAGGTGCGCGATCGGCTCGTGCGCGCGCACGGCTTCGCGCTCTCGGCCGAGGACCTCCACGTCATCGAGGTCGTCTTCGACGCCTTCTATACCGGCGGGCCCGACATCACCTACGCCTCCCCGCGGCGGCCGCGCGGCTACGGCGGCTTCCGCGGCTCCTTCGGCTGGCCGGGGCGCTTCCCGAGCTACGCCACGCTGATGACCGGGACCGACGACGACGGGCAGGACCGGAGCTACTTGTCGACCGAGGCGCGGTTCCAGGCGCTCAAGTCCCTCCAGGAGGCCAACCGCATCGTGCCGGTCGTCGGCGACTTCGCGGGCGACCGCGCGCTCCGGTCCCTCGGAGACTACCTGCGCCGGCGCGGCGAGCGGGTCACGGCGTTCTACACGTCGAACGTCGAGCAGTACCTGTTTCGCGGCGGCGAATGGCGGCGCTTCTTCGCGAACGTCTCGACCCTGCCCGTCGATCAGTCCAGCACGTTCATCCGCGCCTACTTCAACTACCGGTTCCGCGATCCCGGCACGCCGCCGGGCCCGCGGTCCGTCACGCTCCTCAACCCCATCGCCCGCCTGCTCAACGCCTACCACCAGGGCCGCATCCAGGGCTACGACGACGTGATCGCGCTGTCGATGCAGACCTCGCTCCCGACCGAGCCGGTCCGCTGACGGGAGAGCGGTCAGCGGTCGGTTGTCAGCGGTCAGGACGATCTTGCTGACGGCTGACCGCTGCCGGCTGACCCCTGTGTGCCGTGCGGCCCTTCGCCGCCCGGGCCGGCGCCCGGCGCCGGCTCCGCGTAGAGCCCCTCGATGATGTCGCTCCAGCGCTGCTCGACGGCGCGGCGCCGGACCTTCATGGTCGGCGTCAGCTCACCGCGCGCGATGCTGAACTCCTCGGGCAGCAGGGCGATCTTCTTGACGCGCTCGAACTGCGCCAGGCCCAAGTTCACCTCGTCCACGATCGCCTGGTAGAGGGCGATGACGTCGGGGCGCCGCACCAGCTCGTCGGGCGCGCCGGAGCGCCGGCCGAGCTCGCGCAGGCGGTGCTCGAGCGCGGTGAAGTCCGGCACGATCAGGAGCGCGGGAAACCGGCGGCGCTCGCCGAGCAGCACCGCCTCGCTCACGAGCGGGTGGAGCCGCACGACGTTCTCGATCGGCTGCGGCGCGATCTTCTTGCCGCCCGAGGTGACGAGCATGTCCTTCTTGCGGTCGGTGATGACCAGGAACCCGTCGGGGTCGATCCGCCCCACGTCGCCGGTGTGGAACCAGCCGTCGACGAGGACCGCGGCCGTGGCCTCGGGCCGGCCGTAGTAGCCCTTCATCACGTTCGGGCCGCGCGTGAGAATCTCGCCGTCGTCGGCGATGCGCAGCTCGATCTCGGGCAGCGGCGGCCCCACCGTGCCGAAGCGCGGCGCCGTGAAGGGGTTCACCGTGAGCACGGGCGCCGTCTCGGTGAGCCCGTACCCCTCCACGATCGTCAGCCCCGCGCCGAAGAAGAACCGGCCGATGGCCGGCGAGAGCGCCGCGCTGCCCGACACCAGGGCGCGCACGCGCCCGCCGACGCCCGCGCGGACGCGGGCGAACACGAAGCGGTCGGCGAGGGCGTGCGTGAGGCGGGTCCAGGCGCCGGGCCCCCGCCCCTCGAGCCGCGCCGCCGTCCAGGCCTCCCCCACCCGAACGGCCCAGGCGAACACCGCGCGCTGGACGGCGGACCCGCGCGCCGCCGTGTCGAGCACGCGCGCGCGGACCTTCTCGAACACGCGCGGGACGCCCGTCATGATCGTCGGCCGCACGGTGACGAGGTCGCGGGGCAGCGTGTCCATGCCCTCGGCGAACACCACCGAGACGCCCGCCGCCAGGTAGGTGTAGACCACGGTCCGCTCGAAAGCGTGGCTGAGCGGCAGGAACGACAGCGCGACGTCCTCGGTCGTGACGGGCAGGACCTGCAGGCATCCCTTCACGTTGGAGACGATGTTGGCGTGCGTGAGCATCACGCCCTTGGGCTCGCCCGTCGTGCCCGACGTGTAGATGAGCGTGGCGAGATCCCCGGCGCCGATGGCCGCCGCGCGCTCGCGGTACTCCCGCGCGACGCCCCAGCCGCCCCGGATCCGGTCGTGGCCGCTGGCGGCGACCGCGTCGAGGTCGAGCGCGCCGGGCGCGGCCGCCGCCGCGGCGGCCGTCATGCCGACCAGCGTCTCGAGCGACGGCACCGCGGCCCGCGCCTCGGCCAGCTTGGCGACCTGCGCCGCGTCCGAGCCGACGGCCATCCGCACGCCCGCGTCGGCCATCACCCCGGCTGCCTGCCCCGCGGTCAACGTCGGGTAGACCGGCACCACGACCGCCCCGATCGTGAGCGCCGCCAGATCGACGACGAGCCACTCGGGGCGGCTCTCGGAGGCCAGCGCGAGGCGCTCGCCCGCCGCGAGGCCGAGGGCCGCGAGGCCGAGCGCCACGTCGCGGATGCGCTCGAAGAGCTCGCGGCTCGACAGCCACTCGACCGTCTCGCCGCGGCATCGGCCCACCGCGTGCGCGTGGGGATAGCGTCCGGAGATGAAGAACGGCAGGTCGGCCAGCGTCCGCAGCGCGTCGTCGTGAGCGATGTCGAGGTTGAAGCCGCCGGCCACGTAGCGATTCTATATCAGGGGTCAGGGGTCAGGGGTCAGGGGTCAGGAAGAGCATCCTGTCACGGCCGCGGCGTGACATCGTCGCGGGCCCTACCTGCCCCCTGATCGCTGACCGCTGCCCCCTGACCGCTGCCCCCTGTGCCCCGTCAATACCCCGCCTCCGGGTCCACGACGTTGAGCAGCGGCTCGCCGCGGTCGAAGCGGCGGAGGTTCTCCGAGAACAGATCGGTCACGACGTCCCAGTAGTCGCCGCGGAACCCGGCGGTGTGCGGCGTGAGGATGACGTTCGGCAGGCGCCAGAGCGGGCTCTCCGGGGCGAGCGGCTCGTGCTCGACGACGTCGAGCGCCGCGCCGGCGATGGCGCCGCGGTGCAGGGCGTCCACCAGGTCGGCCTCCGCCACCAGCTTGCCGCGGCCCACGTTGATCAGGACCGCGCCGGGCTTCATGATCGCCAGCTCGCGCGCGCCGATCAGGGCGCGCGTTGCGCCGGTCAGGGGCGCGGCCAGCACCACGACGTCCGCGCGCGCCAGCAGGCGGTCCAGGTCGGCCGGCCCGCCCAGCCACGCCACGCCGTCGGGCGCCCCGAGCTCGGGGCGCCGGCGGATGGCCACGACCTCGGCGCCCATCGCCGCGAACGCGCGCGCCACGGCCGTCCCCACCGCGCCCAGGCCGACGACGCCGGCCGTCGCGCCGCGCAGCAGGCGGATCGGCGGGTCGGCGCTGATCTCCTGCTGCGCCCACACGCCCTCGGCCTGCCGCCGCACGGCGGTGTGCAGCTTGTGCAGCGCCATGATCGCGACGCCGACCGCGTGCTCCGCGATCACGTCCCCGTGCACGCCGCGCGAATTGGTGAGGATGATGCCGCGCGCCACCAGATCCGGCGACAGCAGGCTCCCGACGCCGGCCGCCGAGCTGTGGATCCACCGCAGCCGAGGGGCCAGCTTCACGACGTCGCCGCGCAGCCGCGACGAGAACGCCACGTCGGCGTCCGCCGCCTCGCGCGCCATGACCGCCCGATCCTCGGCCATGGCAAACCCGTGGTGCGGAAACCGCTCGCGCAGCCGATCCACGTGCGCGCGCGGAATCTTCCAGACGTCCGTTTCGCTGAAGATGGCGACGAGAACCTTCACGGTATTGCCGATTGTAGATTGCCGATTGACGATTGAAAACCACTGCCGCGCCACAGTGTGATCCAACGCTTTTCAATTGGCAATCGGCAATCGGCAATCGGCAATTACTCCCGCCTCTTGTAGTGCCCGCTCTTCCCCCCGCGCTTCTCCATCAGGCGGATGTCGCCGATGACCATTTCCCGGTCGACGGCCTTCACCATGTCGTAGACCGTGAGCGCGGCGACGGCGACGGCGGTCAGCGCCTCCATCTCGACGCCGGTCTGGGCGGAGGTCCGGACGCGGGCCTCGATCGCGAGGCCGCCCTTGCAGGGGCGCAGGTCGACGCTCACGTGCGTGAGCGGCAGAGGGTGGCAGAGGGGCACCAGATCCGCGGTGCGCTTGGCCGCCATGATGCCGGCCAGGCGCGCCGCCTGGAGCGCATCGCCCTTCTTGACGGCGCCGCGCTGGATGGCCCGGCGCGTCGCCGCCGCCATGCGGATCGTCCCGCGCGCCACGGCCTCGCGCGCGGTCACCGGCTTCGCACCCACGTCCACCATCCGGACACGGCCGGACTCGTCCACGTGGGTGAGGCGATGGCTGGTCTTCATCCCTCCCGGCCTCCGGCCTCAGGCCCCCGGCCCGAGGAACGGGCCAGATAGAACGACAGGCTCTCCATCGACACGGTCAGATCGACGTGGTTCAGCTTCACGTCGTCGGGCACGCGGATGGCCCCGGGCGAGAAGTTGAGGATGGCCTTCACGCCGGCGGCCACCACCAGGTTCACGACCGCCTGGGCCGAGGCGGCGGGCACGGCCACCACGACGATGCTGATCTGCTCGCGGCGGGCGAGGGTCTTGAACTCCTGGATGTCGTGGATGGGGACGCCGCCCCGCGACTGCAGCCCGATCTTCCCGGACTGGCTGTCGAAGAGCGCCGTGATGGCGAAGCCTTCCCCCCGGAAGCCCGGGTAGTCGGCCAGCGCCAGGCCAAGGTTGCCGGCGCCGATGATCGCCACGCGGACCTCGCGGTCGAGGCCGAGGATCTGCAGCAGGTGGCGCTGGAGCTCCCGGACGTAGTAGCCCACCCCGCGGACGCCGAACTCGCCGAAATACGCCAGATCCTTGCGAATCTGGGCCGCGTTGAGGTGGAACTGGTCGGCCAGCGCCTTCGAGGAGATGGTGCGGACGCCCGCCTGGTCCAGCTCGCGGAGACAGCGGAGGTAAACCGACAGCCGGTTGGTCGTCAGCTCCGAGACCTGCTCGGCCAGCGGCCGCAACTTGTTCTGCTCGTTCACAAGGTTATTGCGATTCTAGGAGGGCGCCGCGAGCCCCGTCAAGCCGGGTGCCACCCGAGGTCAAGTGATAGAGTTAGACGATCATTCGGACCCCTGGGTCTCTTCTGGAGGGATACCGCACATGTCATCACCCATCGACGGCCTGACGCCGCCCCTCGTCTGGAAGTACTTCGCCGAGCTGGCGCGAATCCCGCGCTGCTCCAAACACGAGGCCGCCGCGGCCAAGTACGTGGTCGACACCGCCAAGCGCCTCGGCCTCGCGGCCAAGCAGGACAAGGTCGGCAACGTGGTCGTGAAGAAGCCGGCCTCGGCCGGGCGCGCGCACCAGAAGAGCGTGTGCCTCCAGGGCCACCTGGACATGGTCTGCGAGAAGAACGCCGGGACGAAGCACGACTTCGCCAAGGACCCCATCGAGCTCGTCCGCCACGGCGACGTGATGATGGCCAACGGCACCACGCTCGGCGCCGACAACGGCGTCGCCGTGGCCACCCACCTCGCCATCATGGCGGACACGTCGCTCGAGCACGGTCCGCTCGAGTTCCTCTTCACCATCGACGAGGAGACCGGCCTGACCGGCGCGCAGAACCTGCAGCCGGGCTTCGTGGAGAGCCGGACGCTGCTCAACCTGGACTCCGAGGAGGAAGGCGCCCTCTACGTGGGCTGCGCCGGCGGCCAGGACACGGTCGGCACGTGGAAGGTCGAGGCCGACCCGGCGCCGGCGACGCTGACCGGGCTCGAGCTGACGGTCTCCGGCCTCAAGGGCGGCCACTCGGGCCTCGAGATCGACAAGGGCCGCGGCAACGCCCTCAAGATCCTCAACCGCGTCGTCATCGCGCTCGACGGCCTCGGCGGCCGGCTCGCGTCGATCAACGGCGGCAACAAGCGCAACGCCATCCCGCGCGAGGGCCGCGCCCTCGTGTTCGTGCCCAAGGCGAAGGTCGAGGCCGCCCGGGCGCTCGTCGCCGAGTGGGAGGGCGTCCTCAAGGCCGAGCTGGCGACCGTGGAGCCCGACCTGACCGTGACGGCCGCGCCCGTCAAGAAGCGCGCGTCGGTCCTCAAGAAGAAGTACCAGCGCCAGATCACCCAGGTCATCGCCGCCCTGCCCCACGGCGTCACCAAGATGAGCGCCGACATCCCGGGCCTCGTCGAGACGTCGACCAACGTGGCGGTCGTGGCGACCCAGGGGAAGAAGGTCACGCTCGCCACCAGCCAGCGCAGCTCCGTCGCGTCCGAGATCGAGGAGATCGCGCAGACCGTCCGGACGATCTTCGAGATGGGCGGCGCCGACGTCGACCAGGGCTCGGGCTACCCGGGCTGGAAGCCCGACATGGCGTCGCCGGTCCTGAAGCTGGCCAAGGACACCTACAAGGCGCTCTCCGGCAAGACGCCCGAGGTGAAGGCGGTCCACGCCGGCCTCGAGTGCGGCATCATCGGCGAGAAGTACCCCGGCATGGACATGGTGTCGTTCGGGCCGACGCTCGAGGGCGTGCACTCGCCCGACGAGAAGATCTACATCGACACCGTGCCGAAGTTCTTCGACTTCCTGATGGGGATCCTCAAGAACGTGCAGTAGGTTCGGGGGTTCGGGGGTTCTCGGGTTCGGGGGTTCTCGGGTTCGGGGTTCGCGGGTTCGGGGTTCGCGGGTGCCAGGTTCGCGGGTGCTCAGGTTCCAGACTGGAGAACCTGAGCACCGGTGAACTTGAGCACCTGCGAACCTCCCGAACCTGTCTCGATTTACATCACCGCAACGGGTGGCGCGGGCTCGTCGGGCGAGCCGGCCTTCGAGAGCGGCCGGAAGATCAGGTACGCGGCCAGGATGGCCGCCATCACGATCGACAGCCACGGCGTGCCGAACCACGTCGTCTCCCAGAAGCTGCCCCGGAAGAAGACCACCGTGGCCACGCCCAGGCCTGCCAGCGCCTCACCGGCTATCAGGCCCGAGGCGACCAGCACGCCCGTGTTCTCGACGCGCGCCTTCTGCGCCGCGTTGTGGCCCCGCTTGGCCGTCCGGCTGTCCACCCACCCGCGGATCAGACCGCCCACGAAAATCGCGAACGTCGTCTCGAGCGGCAGATACATGCCGACGGCGAAGAGCATCGGGCTCTTGACGCGGATCAGGATCAGCGAGATGCCGAGCGCGATGCCGACGATGACGAGCGGCCAGGCCATCTCGCCGCCCACGATGCCCTGCGCGAGGGTGGCCATGAGGCCGGCCTGCGGCGCCGGCAGCTGGCGGTCGCCGAAGCCCGTGCCGCCCTGCGCGATGTTCGAGAAGTGCAGCACGTAGAGCGGGAAGAACAGCAGCGCGCCGGCGGCCACGATGCCGATGAGGTCGCCGATCTGCATCTTCCACGGGGTGCCGCCCAGGATGTGCCCGACCTTCAGGTCCTGCAGCATCTCGCCGGCCACGGCCGACGACACGCAGACCACGGCGGCCACGCCCAGCACGGCGGCCACGCCCTTGGTGCCCTCCGCGCCCACGATCACCATGACGAGCGCCGCCACGATGAGCGTGGCGAGCGTCAGGCCGGAGACCGGGTTGTTCGACGAGCCGATCAGGCCGACCAGGTTGCCCGACACGGCCGCGAAGAAGAAGCCCGCGATCAGCATGACGACGGCCGCAAGCGCCGCCGACCCGATGCCGCCCGTGAAGTAGTAGTAGAGGGCGACCATCAGGATGAACACCGCCCCGATGCCGAGGATCACGGTCTTGAAGCTGAGGTCGCGCTCGGTCCGCTCGGTGGCCTCGGCCGCGGCGGCCGACTTCTTCAGGTCGCCCACGCCGCGCTTGATGCCGAGCAACAGGTTCTTGCGCATCTTCCACAGCGTGTAGGTCGCGCCCACCAGCATGCCGCCCACGGCGATGGGCCGCACGATGTAGAGCCAGAGGTTTGTCGAGAGCGCGATCCAGGTCTCCTGCGCCCCGGGCGCCATGCCCGTGTTGGCGGCGAAGGAGTCCATCACGCTCGGGCCCAGGAAGAACACCAGCAGGGGCACGAACAGGCCCCACGAGAGCAGGCCGCCCGCGAAGTTCAGGGCGCCGAGCTCGGGGCCGATGATGTAGCCCACGCCGATGTAGGCCGGGCTGACCGCCGGCGCCGACATCAGCGAGACGCCGCCCGCCGGCACCGTGTAGTCGGTGCTGCGGAACCCGAGGCGCACGAAGCTGCGGCCGATCTCCCCGACCTTCAGCACGAAGTCGTTCGATGACAGGAAGATGTGCAGCGCGCCCAGCAGCTGGATGAAGGCCCCGACGCCCATCGCCTGGAACAGCTGCTTGGCGGCATCCGCCCCGGTCTGGCCGGCCTTGTGAATCTCGGAGGCGGCCACCGACTCCGGGAACGGCAGATCCGGGTCCTCGACCATGATCCGCCGCAGGACCGTGACGAACAGGATGCCCAGGATCCCGCCCACGATCATCAGCGCCGATGCCATCAGGTAGTCGTGCAGCGTGTCGAAGGTCCACAGGTGCAGAATGACGAAGGCCGGCAGGGTGAAGATCGCCCCAGCCGCGACCGACTCGCCGATCGAACCCACGGTCCGCGCGAAGTTCTCTTCCAGCAGGCTCCCGCCGAATATCCTGAGGACGGCCATGCTGATCACCGCGGCCGGATAGGTCGCGGCAATGGTCATGCCCGCGCGCAACCCCAGATAGGCGTTGGCGGCGCCCAGCACGACGGCCATCACGAGCCCCAGCAGGAGCGCCCGGATGGTGAACTCCGTCATGTTGGAGCTGGCGGACACGATGGGGCGAAACGCTCGACCCGGTTCACCTTGAGGAGAGGAAGATGGAGTGGTCGCCATAGGGAGCGAATATTAGCACCGATTGCCGCCGATTTGAGCCGTCTTCTCGGCCCGCCCGGGCGCCCGCCGCAGGGGTGGTATTCTGGCCCCATGACGCCCCTCCGCCGGCCGTTCGGGGCGGCGCTGGCCCTGGCCGCCGCGCTCGCGCCGGCCGCCGCCGCCGCCGCGCAGCCGACGGCCCGCCTGGCGACCACCGTGTCCGCCCTCGTCCGCTTCCCCGTCTTCTTCAACGGCCGCACGGTCGTCGTGCGCGGCACGCTCCAGCACGAGGATCGCGTGGTCGTCCTCCTCGGGCCCGACGCGGACAAGGGCGTCTATCTGGTCTTCAAGGGCGCCGCGCCCGGGGGCGGGCCGGTCGAGATCCGGGGCACGATGTTCGATGTCGACAAGCTCACCGAGAACGACCCCAGGCTGGCCGGGGCGGACCTCGCCTCGATCCTCCTGGCCGAGAGCGACGGCCGCTGGCCCGCCAGCGGCAACATCCTGCTCGTCATGGTCGATCAGGCCCGGCCGGCGCCGGCCCCCGGCGCGCCCTCGATTCGCGCCCTGGCGCTCGACCCCGGGCCGTACGCGGACCAGCGCGTCAGGCTCGTCGGGCGCTTCCGCGGCGCCAACCTGTACGGCGACCTGCCGCGGGGCCCGGGCCGGAGCAAGTGGGACTTCGTGCTGCAGTCGGCGGACGCCGCCGTCTGGGTCACGGGGCTCCGGCCGCGCGCCAAGGGGCTCGACCTCGACCCGAACGCCCGCATGGACACCGGCCGCTGGGTGGAAGTGACGGGGGTCGTGAAGCACGGCGGGGGGCTCGTGTGGCTCGAGGGCCAGCGGATCGCGCCGGCCGCGGCGCCCGACGAGCGCGCGCGGCCGGCCACCGTCGTCCCGCCCCGGGGGCCGCGGCCCGAGGTCGTCTTCAGCGCGCCCATCGCCGACGACGTGGACGTGGCGCCGGCGGCGAAGGTGCGCGTCCAGTTCTCGCGCGACATGAAGGCGGCCACCTTCAAGGGCCGCGTGCGCGTCGGCTACGTGAGCGGCCCGAGGCCCGCGACGCTGGCCTTCGCCGACACCTATCACGACGATGCGCGCGAGCTGGAGATCACGTTCGCGCAGCCGCTGGAGCGCTACGCGACGGTTCGCGTCGATCTGCTCGAGGGCATCGAGGCGCTCGACGGCGCCGTGATGGCGCCCTGGAGCCTGACGTTCAGCGTGGGCGGGGGGGCACCGGCCCCGCGGCCAGCAGCGCCGCCACGCGCGCCCGCGCCTCGCCGATGACCGAGTCGCGGCGGTCGAAGCCCAGGCCCGCCGTCTCGATGGGCTCCCCAATCCGCACGGACACGGTGACGGGCCAGATGATCGGGCTCCCCCTCCGCATCGCCGCGCGCGCGCCGATGATCGCGATCGGCACGACGGGCGCGTGCGCTTTGAGAGCCATCACGAAGCCCCCCTTCTTGAACGGCAGCAGCTCCCCGGTGCGGCTGCGCGTGCCCTCGGGGAAGATGAGGAACGACGCCCCGGCCTCGAGGGCCTCGGCCGCCCGGTCGATGGCCGGCAGGCTCTGGCCGCGGTTGCCGCGCTCCAGCGGCACGAACCCCACCACCTCGAACGCCCGGCCGAGCACCGGCAGCTTGCGGAGCTCGGCCTTGTAGAGGATGCGCAGGTTCGGGCAGAGCGAGCGCAGCGCGGCGAAGATGATGGGCGGCTCGACGTTGCTGCTGTGGTTGACGCAGTAGACGGCCGGGCGGCCGCGCAGGATGTGGGCGTCGCCCTCCACGCGAAAGCGGATCCCGGCCAGGAAGAGGCCGAGCTGGATACCCGGGATGCCGACGTCGAACAGCACCGCAGGCCAGCGGAAGACGAGGGCCAGGATGATGCACGGCGGGCCCACGACGAGCGTGTAGAGCGACACGCCGACATAGGTGGCCACGGTGCGCAGGGCGGCGATCAGAGGACGCACGTCGGGATCCGGCTCCGGTTGGGGCCGTACACGAAACGGCCCGGCGCGTGCGAGGCGCCGGGCCATGCTATCACCGGACGGGGCGAGGCTAGGAGGCCTTCGCCGTGCGGCGGGCCGTCACGCGAGTCGACGCCTTGGCCACCTTCGCGCGGGCCATGGCCCGCGACTTGTTGGCGAGGCAGCGCTCGAGCGCGCGGTCCACCTTCTGCTCGACCTCGGGAACGCCTTCCTGCATGACCTCGGCGATCTCGGTCACGACCAGGAACTTCGCCCGGTCGAGCATCCGCTTCTCACGAAACGAGAGGTTCTTCGAGCGGGCGAGATGCGTCAGGTTCTTCAGGACGTCCACGACGTCGTAGATCGACCCGCTGCGCATCTTGTCCGAGTTGTCCTTGAAGCGGCCCTTCCAGTTCTGGTGGTTGTCGATCTTCCCGTCCCCGAGGAGCGAGAAGAGCTTGTCCACCTCGCCGTCGGCAATGGCCCGGCGCAGCCCGACCCCCTCGACATTGTCCAGCGGGACGAGGACGGTCGTCTCGTTGGCAATCATCCGAAGGTGGTAAAACCCGCACGTCGTGCCGAGAATCGTCTTGGTCTCGATGCCCTCCACTACGCCAAGTCCATGATTCGGGTAAATGACCTTGTCGCCAACCTCGAATGTCAATTCGGTATCCCCCGTGTGGAACGCCGCGGTAGGTTAGGAGTGACGCTGACGGGCCCGTCTTCACAGTATACCTCAGCCCCAGGCCGCCAGGCAACGAAAAAGGCTGAAAAATGGCCAGTTTCGCGCACCTTCTCCCTCGGAGGGGCATTTTCAGGACACCCCGTGGAACGGCCTGTTCTGTCAGCTGACCCAAATCTGAACATCTGGCCTCTGGCCCCTGGCCTCTGGTCCCCGGCCTCTGCCCCCCGGCCTCCCGCCTCCGCCAAGGCTCCGGCGGGCAAGCCATGACGATATACTCGCCTCTGCCCATGACTCTGGAGCTCACCGACTACGACCGCGCCCTGTCCGCCGGCGCCCACGGCCCGGCCGCCCGGATGGCCATGTCCATCCTCGTCCGGATGGCCGGGGTCTACGGCGCGCCGGCGATGATGGACATCACCCAGGCCCACATCGACAGCACCATCTACATCGGGGAGGCCGGCCTGGAGTACGCCGAGCGGCTCGCCGGCCTGGGCGCCAAGGTCTCGGTCCCCACCAGCCTCAACGTCAGCGGCGTCGACGAGCACCACTGGCGCGAGTGGGCCGTGCCGCCCGACTGGGCGGCGAAGGCGCACCGCCAGATGGTCGCCTACCAGGGGATGGGCTGCCGGCCCACCTGGACGTGCGCGCCCTACCAGACCGACATGGCCCCCGCGTTCGGCCAGCAGATTGCCTGGGGCGAGTCGAACGCCATCGCCTACGCGAACTCGGTCATCGGCGCCCGGACCAACCGCTACCCCGACCTGCTGGACGTCTGCGCCGCCATCACGCATCGGGTGCCCGCCGTCGGCCTCCACCTGACCGAGAACCGTGCCGGGCAGGTGCTGATGCGGCTCGCCGGCGTGCCCGAGGCCCTGCAGGCGCACGACGCCTTTTACCCCGTGCTGGGCCACCTGATGGGCCAGATCGCCCAGGACCGCATTCCGGTGGTGACGGGCTTCACCCGCCGCCCGACCGACGACCAGATGAAGGCGCTCTCGGCCGCCTGCGCCTCGTCGGGCACCGTCGCCCTGTTCCACCTGGTGGGCGTCACGCCGGAGGCCCCGACCGCCGACGCCGCCTTCCAGGGCCGGAAGCCCGAGCTCGACGTCGAGGTCGGCCTGGCGCGGCTGCGCGCCGCCCGCCGCGAGCTGACGACGGCCGAAGGCGCCGGCATCGACCTGGTCGTGCTCGGCAGCCCGCACTTCTCCTTCAACGAGTTCAAGACGCTCGCGCCGCTCCTCGAGGGCCGCGAGCGGCACCGGTCGGTCGAGTTCCTGGTGACGTCGAGCCGGACCATGCGCGACCTGGCCCGCGACGCGGGCCTGCTGGCCCCGCTCGAGCGCTTCGGCGGGCGCATGACGGTGGACACGTGCATCCTGGCGACGCCCATGCTGCCGAAGACGGTCAAGCGCCTGATGACCAACTCGGCGAAGTACGCCTACTATTCGCCGGGCCTGCTCGGCACCGAGGTCGTCTTCGGCGGCCTCGCCGACTGCGTCAGCTCGGCCGTCGCCGGGCGCGTGGTCAGGACCGACGACCCGCTCTGGGAGGACCGATGAAACGACGCTGGCTGCCGGCCGTCCTCGCGATCGTGACCGTCTCGGCCTGCGCGCCGGCCGCCCCGCCGAGCCACGCGCAGATCGACGCCGTCTTCGCCCAGTACGCCCATCCCGACTCGCCCGGCTGCGCCCTGGGCGTCGTCCAGCGCGGCCTCCTGGCCTACGGCCGCGGCTACGGCATGGCCAACCTCGAGTACCACGAGCCGATCACCACGCAGTCGGTGTTCCGCATGGCGTCGGTCTCGAAGCAGTTCACGGCCGCCGCCGTGGCGCTGCTCGCCGAGGAGGGCCGGATCTCGCTCGACGACGACATCCGCAAGTACCTGCCCGAGATGCCCGACGTGGGCATCCCGGTGACCATCCGCGAGCTGCTGCACCACACGAGCGGCGTGCGCGACTACCTCACGCTCTTCACGCTCGCCGGCTATCGAGACGACGACTTCTACACCGACGACGAGGTGGTCGCGATGCTCGGGCGGCAGAAGGCGCTCAACTTCGTGCCGGGCAGCGAGTTCCTCTACAGCAACTCGGGCTATTTCCTGCTGTCGGTCCTCGTCGAGCGCGTAACGGGCGAGCCGCTGAGCGCGTACGCGCGGCGGACGATCTTCGCCCCGCTCGAGATGACGCACACCCGCTACCAGGACGACCACACCCGGATCGTGCCCGAGCGCGCCACCGGCTACAGCCCGCGCGGCGACGGGACGTGGCGGATCGATCAGACGACGCTGGACATGATCGGCGACGGGGGCGTGTTCACGTCGATCGAGGACCTCGTCAGGTGGGAGGGCGTCTTCCGCGCGCACGCGCTGGGCGGGCCGGACTTCGTGAAGACGCTGCTGACGCCCGGCGTGCTGACGAGCGGAAAGACGATCTCCTACGCGCTCGGCCTCGAGCTGGGCGCGTACCGCGGCCTGAAGATCGTCGAGCACGGCGGGTCCTTCGTCGGCTTCCGGACGCACATCCTGCGCTTCCCCGCCGAGGACGTGTCGATCGCGGTGCTCTGCAACACGAGCGAGGCCGATCCCGAGCGCCTGAGCCGGCGCGTGGCCGACGTCGTGCTGGGCGACCGCTTCACCGAGCCGGTGCCGGACGACGCCGCGCCGACCCGGACCGTCCCGCTGACGGGTCGGGCGGTGGCGCGCATCGCCGGCGCCTACCAGACCGAGGAAGGCGCCGTGTGGAAGGTCGTGCTCGAGAACGGCAGTCTCGCGCTCGACCGCCTCTCGGGCGAGCCCACGCCGCTCGTGGCCGTCTCGGCCGACGAGCTGCGGCCGGCGAGCGGTTCCGGCCCGGCCCTCGTGTTCGACCCGGCCCCCGGCGCCCAGCCCAGGGAACGGGGCCACATTCGCGCCGACCCGCCGGTGCCCTTCACGCGAGTGCAGCTCGTCGACCCCGGGTCGGTCCGGCCGGAGGACTACGTCGGCACCTACGCCAGCGACGAGCTGGCGGTGCGCATGCTCGTCGTCCGTGACGGCGACCGCCTGTTCCTGCGCTACGAGGACCCGTTCAAGGCCGCGCCGAAGGACGCCCTGCGGCCGACGCTGGCCGACACCTTCGCGGTGGACGGCCTCACCGTGCGGTTCGAGCGCGTGGGCCGGCGCCGCGTCGGGTCGTTCCTGCTCGGCGCCGGGCGCGTGCGCAACCTGCGGTTCGTGCGCGTCGCCGGGGAGGCCGTCCGATGACCTTCCAGGGGCGCGTGCTGGTGGCCGGCGAGGCGGCGGGGTCGGTGCTCGCCAGCCACGAGCCGATCAGCTTCTGGGGCGGCTACGACGCGGCCACCGGCGAGATCATCGACCGCCGGCACCCGCTGAGCGGCGCGCGCGCCGCCGGGCGCGTGCTGGCGGTGCCCTTCACGCGCGGCTCGAGCACCACCGCCCAGGTGCTGCTCGAGGCCGTCCGCGCCGGCACGGCGCCGGCCGCCATCGTCGTGGCGCAGGCGGACTCGTTCATCGCGCTCGCGTCGATCGTGGCCGACGAGCTCTACCAGCGCCCCATCCCCATCGTCCAGGCCGAGCCCGCCGATTTCGCGCGCCTCGCGACCGGCCAGCGGGCGGAGGTCCATCGCGACGGCAGCATTCGGGTCGAGGAGTAGGACGGTGTGTGGCAGGAGGCGGGCCGCCGAAGCGGCCCGCCGTCACTAGCAGAACTACTTACGAAAGGAAGGGCTATTATTGCGGTGCGAGTATATGAAGGATTTCACGTCGAGCGTGAGACTGGGCTAGTCGCCTCGGGTCGTCCGTCTCTCGATTTCCAATCATTCGATCGCTCAATCGCGCACTCACCTTCGAGCCGTCTCTGTCCCGCCTACATCTGGCGCGGGATGAACATGTCCAGGATGTCGCGCTTCGGCAGCGCCTTGTCCTTGAGCTCCGCCTGCAGGCCGTTCACCGCGTCGGCGAAGGTCGGCCCGGGCGACGGGTTCCGGTAGAACACGCCGGTGTAGAGCTTCGTGCCGTACTCGCGGGCGAGGTCCATGCCGTGCAGCCAGTCGGCCGGGTCGTGGCCGAGCGCGGCCAGGCTCTCGATCTTGGCCTTCTGCTGCTTGAGCTGCTCGTCCGGCTCGCCGTAGGTGATGCAGGGCGACTGCACGTTGACGAACGCGAAGCCCGGGAACCGGATGGCCTCCTCGATCAGGACGGCCAGGCCGGCCATGTCGGCCGGGGTGCCCTGGGCGACGAAGCCGGCGCCGTAGGCCAGCACGTACATCAGCGGGTTGATCGGCTCCTCGAGGCTTCCGTACATCGAGGTCACGCTCTTGCGCCCGCGGTGGGACGTCGGCGAGAGCTGGCCCTTGGTCAACCCGTAGATCTGGTTGTCCATGATGATGTAGGTGAGGTCCACGTTGCGGCGGATGGCGTGCGACACGTGGCCGCCGCCGATGGAGAAGCCGTCGCCGTCGCCGCCGGCCGCGAGCACCAGCAGATCGGGCCTCGAGACCTTGATGCCCTGCGCGATCGGCAGCGCGCGGCCGTGGACGCTGTTGAAGCCGTAGGCCGTCGTGTAGCCCGGGATGCGGCTCGAGCACCCGATGCCCGACACGAAGGCAATCTCGTGCGGCGGGCGGCCGATGGCGGCCAGCGCCCGGTAGATGGAGCTGCACGACGCCGAAGTCGCCGCAGCCCGGGCACCAGATGGGCTTCAGATCGCTCTTGTAGTCCTTGGCCTGGAAGTCCTGCTCGGTCAGTCCGTTCACGCTCGCCATTCTTCACTCCGTCGCGCCCGGCCGAAAGGCCAACCGGCGCGTGCCAACCTTACTCCTGGTGCTGCAGCTCGGGCGCCAGCGCCTGCTGGACCTCGCGCGCGAGCTGGCCGAGCCTCAGGGCGACTTCCCTCGGCAGGAAGGGGTTCGACCCGCTGCGCGCCATCGAGGTCACGCCCCGGGGCACGTCGACGAACATCCGGAGGACGCGGTAGAGCTGCCCCTGGTGCGACTGCTCGAGCACGAACCCGCGCTCGACCGACGCGAAGAAGTCCTGGTAGACGTCCTCGGGCACCGGATACAGGAGCGTCGGAATCAGGAGCTTGGCGCGCACGCCGCCCTTGCGGGCCATGCGCAGCGCCTCGAGCGCCACGCCGGCCACCGAGCCCCAGCTGACGATGCCGATCGGCGCGTCGGGGTCGCCCTCGACGTGGAACAGGTCGCGCCGCGCCTTGAGCGGCTGCAGCTTCTTGAACCGCTTCTCGTTCATCTGGGCGTGGACCTCGCCCTTCGCCGTGGGCGCGCCCGCCTCGTTGTGCTCGATGCCCGACGCCAGGTAGTTGCCGCCCTTCATGCCGGGGTGGCTGATCGGGCTGATGCCGGACTCGGTCAGGCGGAAGCGCACGTAGCCGTCGAGCTCCTTCTCCGACGGCCGGCGCCGATCGACCAGGCGGAACTGCGACGTGTCGATCGCGTCGAAGGTCTCCTTGCGCTGGCCGATCTCGCCGTCCGAGAGCAGGATGACCGGCGTCTGGTACTGCTCGGCGATGTTGAACGCCTCGACCGTCACGCCGAAGATGTCCCGCACGCTGCGGGCGGCGAGCACCGGCCGCAGCACGTCGCCGTGCGCCGAGAAGATCGCCTGGAAGAGGTCTGACTGCTCGCCCTTGGTCGGGAGGCCCGTGGACGGGCCGCCGCGCTGGACGTTGACGGCCACCAGCGGCAGCTCGGCGATCGTGGCCAGGCCGAGGATCTCGGACTTGAGCGACATGCCCGGGCCCGAGCTGGCCGTCATGACCTTCTTGCCGGCGAACGACGCGCCCACGCACGCGCCGATGCCGGCGATCTCGTCCTCGAACTGCACGACCGAGCCGCCGTACTTCCAGATCTCGCGGGTCATGAACTGCATGACCTCGGTCGAGGGGGTGATCGGGTAGCCCGCGAAGAACTCGACGCCCGCGAAGATGGCCGCGGCGCCGCACGATCTCGTTGCCGTCGGTGAGCAGCTTGGCGCCCTTCCTGGCCGGCGGCGCCATGACCAGCGACCGGTGCAGCGGGTGCGCCTGCGCGAACTGCGATGCCGGCCTCGAACGCGCGCTCGTTGGCGGCGACCAGCTCCGGGCCCTTCTTGGCGAAGCGCTTCCGCAGCCCCGACACGATGCTCTCGTGCGCCAGGCCGCACCAGCCGGCCATCAGGCCGAGGACGATCGTGTTCTTCGCCTTGTCGGTGCCGGCGTGCTCCTTGGCCATCGCCTCGATCGGGACCGGCAGGGCCTCGGCCGGCTGCACGGCCAGCGGGACCTTGTCGGGGGCGATGCCCGTCTTCGCGTCGTAGATGACGGTGGAGGTGCCGTCGACCGGCAGCTCGCTGCCGAAGCGGAGGAAGTCCTCCCAGTTCAGCGCGACCGCGATGTCGAGCGTGCCGCCGAGGTTCATCGCCTCCTCGGTGGAGACGCGCAGCCGGAAGGAGGACTCCCCGCCGCGGATCTGCGATCCGAAGCTCTTGGCCATGATGGCGTAGTAGCCTTCGAGCGCCAGCGGCCGTGATGAGCGAGTCGCCGGCCGAGACGACGCCGTCGCCGCCCGAGCCTGCCATGCCAATCGTCAAGTCGTGTCGTTCGCTCATGATGCCGTCTGCCCCGCGTCGGAGTGGGCCGAAGTCTGTCTACCGCCTCGCTTCTTGCCGCGCGCGGACGTCCCGTGCACCGGACCCGAAGCGGAATCTGAGCCAGCGGTCACCCGCGAAACAGCAATCATGGTGCCAGCCCTTTCCCCGCCCAAAACCCTGTGTTTTCAGCCGTAGATGCGAGTGAGGCGGTGAATCTGACGGATTCTCGACGCGAAATTCCCCCCGGCCCGCCTGGGGAGAATGCCGCAGGGCGGGGAAAATGCCCCCGGGGGGACGCCCCCTTCTGTACGTAGTGCCGGGCTTCAGCCCGGACCGGCGGTCCCGGGCGGCGTCGGGGCCGCGCCCTGCGACGGCTCGCGCGGCAAACGTTCCCTCCGGCGCGTGTCCTGACGATGCGCGCGGCGGCTGGGGCGCGTCGGGGGGACAGCCAGCAATCATGTGGACCCTCCGGGCAACACCTCGAGCCTTGTCGAAAGCGGCGCCGCCGCGCCGGGAACGCCTGCGGGCACGTTTGCCGACTGGCGCCCGAGCGCGCGAGGTCGCAACTGGGCGCTTGCCCCGACGCCGCCCGCTACCGCCATGCGAGGGCCGCTGACGGCTGGTGCGACGTGCACTACAATCGATCCGTCACCCACGCGGCGCAACGACGGGAGCCGAAGCGAGGAGCAGAGATCCGATGGCGGAAGACGAACCCAAATCGGCGTACGAGCTGGCGATGGAGCGGCTCCGGAAGAAGGATGCCGAGGAGGGCGTCGAGCACAAGCCGCTCACCGGCGCGCAGAAGGCGGCGATTGCCGAGGTGCGGAACCAGTACGAGGCCAAGCTGGCGGACCTGGAGATCCGGCACCAGCCGGTCGCCAACGCGGCCGCCGTGGACCCGGAGGGCGTGGCCGATCTCGTCACGCAGTACCACGCCGAGCGGCAGCGGCTCAACGAGGAGCGCGACCGGAAGATCGAGAAGATCCGGGAAGAGGGCTAAGGCCCACGGAAGGCCCACGGATATGCTGTGGGCATTCCAGAGCGAGGCCGACGGTTTTCGCACTATGATCTGCCGTCGGCCCCTGCTACACCCTGGCCGGAGTGGCGGAACTGGCAGACGCGCGGGACTCAAAATCCCGTGGGGTTTACCCCCCGTGAGGGTTCGATTCCCTCCTCCGGCACCAGCCTTCGCTCGCCCTCGGCTTGCCTCACTCCTCGGGCGAGCTTCGGCCGGGCAAGCCCAATCTTCACTAGCGAAGGCTGTCCCGCCGACTTGTCACGCCGTAGCGCGAAGCGCGAAGGCGGAAGCGGCAAAGCCGCGAAGGCGGACTACTCCATCCGTCGACGGGCTCGCCCATGGCAGGCCCCCGTCCTCTGCCGGGGCGAGTCGAACGACCGTGTCACGCGGCGTGGCAGCCCTTGGGCTCCTCGAGCCGCGCCAGGCTGAGCTTGAGTCCGAACGGCTTCAGCAGGCGATTCAGGGTCTGCTGAGTCGGGTTGTGCCGCGGGTTGATCGCCCGGAGCACATTCGGGCTCGCCATGCGCACCTTCGCGGCGAACTCCTTCACGCCCATGCCCCGGATGACCTTGCCGAGGGCGACCTGCACGGGGATCCCGTCGTCAATCGCCGCCAGGAGGAACTCGCGAGCGAACGCGCGATCCCTGAGATCGCGTGCCAGTCCGGCGTTCCAGTCCTTGCTGCGTCTAGCCATGCCGCTTCGCCTCCACGTAGTCGTGCCAACGGTCGCGAGCCCGACGGATGTCGCGCGCCTGGGAGGCCTTCGTGCCGCCCGCCAGAAGCAGGACGACGGACTGGCCGTCCCGGCCGAAATAGATCCTGGCCCGAAGGCCAACCGCGCCTCCCCATGTACGGCCTGAGATAAAGATATCATAATTGATAATATTATCCAACGACGTCGCGCTGGATCGGTGCGATTTCCCTGAGCGCCCGTCTCCAAGATGTCTCCACGACTCCGGTTGAATCGTGTCGACTGCGGACGACGCACGACGACTATTTCACTCGTCGCAAGTGCTGCGGGATGAGAAGGTTCCGACCAGAAGTCGCGCGCCATCACCGCGTTAGAAAACACCCTTCCAGTGTTTCGAATCCCCTCCTCCGGCACGATTGAGAACAAAGGACTTATCAGATCTAACTGGAAGCGGGATTGCAGCTGGGCGAGGGGCTCAGCTGACAATCCGCTGACAATGGGAAGTGGCCTACAGTGGTCACCGCGACCTGCCCCCCGTATGCCGCCACGCGTACAAATGAGGGTCCTCCGGTACACTTAAGGTCAGTCGGGCAAAGGGCAAGGCCTCCAAGTCTCGCGCGTACGCCGAACGACACGCCCCTTGTCCTCCAGGGCACTCGCTGGAGTTGTTTGTCCGTGGCCAAGCGCCTGATTGTTCTCCCCTGCTCCAAGACCAAGGCACCGGGCGGTGACCTCCGCTGGGAGCCTGAGGCATGAGTCGCACATTGGATTGGGGCCAGCGGCAACGCGCTGATGTCTGCTCGCCGCCAACTGGCTGAGCTAACGGGCGAGGCTTCCGGTCCAATCTCGGCATCCCGTCAGCGCAGGCGCCTCCGCTACGACCGGCGGTCTATCGGTACACCGGCCGTCTGTCGACGCGCAGGCCGCAATCCGACGGTGGCCACAGTCAGCCAAAGCCTTGCTGTCGACCACTGTCCTCATCGTCTCCGGCCTCTACGGAATTCTCCTTCCCGCAGAACGGATCCGACGGTCCGACTGCTGGATGGCGCAGCGGTTGCGGAACGGTGTGCCCGTATGGGAATGGTGGGCACAGCAGTTATTGAGCTGGTTTCGAACGTACAGATCAACTCGAGGGAAGTCACCGCGATCGATCACTACCTGTCTGAGGACTATCGAGGCGCTATTGATCTCGATCGGCTCGGCGCCACAATTGACGTCAAGAGAATTCAACCTTCGACTAATCTGCTGGCTCTTGTCCAGCGGGCTGACCCCAAAGTTGGTCTGTGATCATGAAAGGCGATGACAGTGGGTACAGACGCACGGCCACAGGGCAAGAATTGTCGACTTCGTGCTTCGCAACTCAACAACGCGAGACCTCCAGTCTCTTACTTGCCCTCGGACCTTGATGCCCGCGATACGGCCTCGTATCTGTTGTGCGTCGCCTCGGTGAACCGGGGGGGAGAGCTGAGCGAGTTGGAGAGTTCATCTCCTGGTTGTGGGCCCGACTGGGCCCTACGTTGATGCATCTGGGGAAGATCTCCCCTGATCAAGTGAGAGAACTGATCGCCGCCGGCAAGGGCGAGGTCGGGCTATCACGAACCAGCTTTGAATCGATGATGCCGCGATCCTGCAGTCTGTTTCCCGTTACCTGGGAAGGGTCGGTCACGACCTCCCCAAGCACGCCGAGGGGATGAACACGCCCGGTGACCTCGTTGACGACATGTCCGGAAACATCTTCTACTTCGGCCGCGACCCGTCGGAGCGCGGAAGAAGGCGTGGATGTCATGCGCTGGATGGTCAGGCCTGAACCCGATCTGCGACTCTTCCCGACCTTGCTCCCAAGGGATCTGCAAATTCCGTTGGACAGCAACACCTGCCGAGCGTTTGGTTATCTTCGGCATTTGCTCCCTGATGATGTCTCGCTTAGCGCGATGGAACAGCAGCGCGGACTGCCGATTGCGAACGCCGCCAACCGCGTTTTGGCCACCAGGTTTGCAGCGACCTTGTTTCCGGACGACCCCGCGATTGGTGGACTATCCACTCTTCCTTCTTCGGCCGCCAGAAGGAACCGACACTGTTGGCTTGACCTGGGCACTGAGCGAGACAGCGGATGCAAGGCGGGCCAGTCACCGATGCGCGCCCAGAAGTTTACGGCTCCGGTCCCGTGGGGCGAAATCGAAAGGCGTAGCGCCCGTGGAAGAAGACAAACCCGCTATCGACTGGGTTATCTGCGTCGACTGGGCCAAAAGCCTTGAAAGGCGCCGTGCGTGGGTAGCCGATGTCGCCGCGCGTTCGGTGGGACCGCTTGCGTGCGCCGACTTGACGCTGGGCGAGCTCCTGAAGGCCGCTCCTGGCGGCCGCGGCCTCATCGGCATCGACGCCGTGCTGGGGGTTCCCCGTCCGTACTCCACCAAAGCCTGCACCGCGGTGCACGCGTGGCAAGACGCAGAGGACTTCCCTTCCTGGCTCAGTCTGGCAGTTCGAGAACCTCGGGTTTTTGAGGAAGTGACCGACCCCGAGGCATGGTCTTGGAACCGTCCTTTCATCGCGGTCCCACCGGGTGCGGGCACTCTCACTGCATTCCGGGCACGCGCGGGCAGCGATCTCCTTCGTAGCGTCGACAAGTTCACGAGTGCGAAGCCCGTTTTCGTTGTCTCGGGGTTCAGTGGAACAGTCGGAGCTGGCACGCGAGACCTGTGGCGCACCCTTGCACCACTGCTTCCGCAGAGACGTATCTTTGGTGTCTGGCCGTTTGAGGGTTCGCTTCCTGCGCTGCTTGACCGGTACGACGTGGTCTTGCGGCGATCTACCCGCGCGTCACGTTGCTGGTTCTCTCCGGAAACCTGCCGGCGCCGCTGCTTCGCATTGCAAAGACACAAGGAGAATCGCGCACCGCGGCGGTCCAGGCGCTTGTCACCTCGAGTTGGGTGAGGCTCATCGCGCTTCGCGTTCGACGGCCTCGAGGACGCGGAGTCCAACGAGGACGACTTCGACGCAATGATGTCAGCGGCTGCGATCCTGAGGTGCATCGTCGAGGGGCGGGCCCTCGAACGCAGCGATCCGGACCCTGTCGAGGGTGACATTCTGGGCCTTGCCTCAATCACACCCGGCAGCGGAAGAGCGCATGATCGGAGGCGAGGTACAAGGGGGCGTTCGGGGATGCCGGCTCGCGCTTAAGGAGCCGGCGGGATCCTCTGTCCCATCTCGGGCTGCGGGAAGGTCTTCACCGACTCCCGCGCCGGCTGGGACATGCACGTGGCCTCTGTTCGACTCCACCCTGGGTGGCATCCGGAGGTCACCGACGGCGACCGAAGAAAGCTCCTGTTCCGCGAGGAGTTTCGGGGGTGGTTCAGCCGCTGGTCGTCAAGGCCGGTCTCAATCGGCGACGTCGCCCCTCGAGCAGGCTCTCGGTAACTATGCAGAGCGGCCGAACCTGTCTGAGTCCATGCTCGCGGGGAAGGGAGCGGTGCTCCGGCCAAGAGAGTTCACGGCTGTGCGTGGCACGAGTGGTGGCAGGACCGATGCTCCGACTTCGCATCGCCACACCGCGCTTACTTCACAGCTACATTCTGCTGTGGCGATGGCAGCGCCGGACATGACCTGGGGCCCAGCAACGGGGTGACTATTGCTTGCACGGACCACATAACTAGGGAAATGGAGCGGTGGCGGGCTGCGATGCGGCAGCTCATTTCGACCGGGCTGCACGCAACTCCTAGGACGACCTCGCCTGCACTCGCCTGGGGCGGACGTCCTGATGGTTCGCCCTGCGCCGCGTTACGTCGGTGCCCGTTCTTACGCGCGCGCGCGTAGGGGTGTGCGGAGATGTGCCGTCAGGATGGGGCGCCGCCAGCGTGGGCTCATCTTGGAGGGGGGCCGCGCCCTTCCCGGAGCAGTGCCCGTCAATCACAGGGCCGGCCGCGAAGACCCGCCGAGCAGCGTCGAGTTCATCGCTCCGATGAAGTGGTGCCCCTCCCCGCTCCACGAGAAGGAGAGACTGACCATCGGAAACCCTCCGGCCCTGAGCGTCACGCCGACGGTCGCACTGGTGGCCAGACCTTTGAGGTTCAGATTGCCGCGGCTCAGGGCGACCTTCCCCTGTTCCAGGAGGACGAACGCGCCGAGGGGCCCCCAGATCGAGTGCTCGATGCTCTCCTGCAGCATCAGCAGGTTCGGCCCGCGAAACCGGTAATCCTGATAGCCGGCCAGGCGCCGTTCCCCGTTGATGTCCGAGCCGCCGAGTGTCGGCTGGAAGTAGAACGGCACCCGATTGCCGCCGCCCGTGGTCGAGGTGACAACGAGCAGGCGGAAGCCGACCGCCCCCTGCCGGTTGCGCGACCACTGCACCGGCGGGCATCCCGTCGAGCCCAGGGCCTGCGCGCACTCGTTGGGACCGTTGAACGCTTTCGGCCCGCTCGACGAGACGCCCCGGTAGAGCGGAATCTCGTGCTGCAGATCGATCGTCCAGCGGTTGAAGGACGTCTGGGTGTCGCGGCTCGTCCTGAACTGGTCCGCCGACACCAGGTAGTCGAATCGGAGCCAGCCGCCCGGCAGGGACGGGGTGAGGCGAAGGCCCTCGCGAAGCTGCACGTACGCCTTCTGCCGGCTGAGCCCGGGCGCGGTGCTCTCGTCGTAGAGCTGCCCGATCGGCGGCGCCTGATCCGAGGTCGCCGAGCGGATGTCCACGAACCGCCCGGCCACGCCGCCGATCACGGCCAGCCGCAGCGCACGGAGGGCGCGCAGGCTCACGGGGTACGCCGCCGACGCGCCGACGATGGTCTGGCGCTCGCCGT
>CAWEUE010000002.1:0-801383 GCA_963812185.1 uncultured Acidobacteriota bacterium | reverse complement strand
GATTGGCTGGGAGGCAGGGATTCGAACCCCGATAACGTGGTCCAGAGCCACGTGTCCTACCGTTGAACGACCTCCCAGCAAGGAGGGCCGCGCGAGCGACGAACCCCCATTATACCGGGGGCGTTCGGGACGGGGCAACCGGCCACGCCCGCCACGCGGCGGACGTGGCCGTCCCGCCCCGCAGGCTCAGCGGCCCCGGGCGCCCGCGGCGCCGGCCGAGGCCGGCCGGGCGTCGGCCACCTTCAGCATCGCCGACGGGTGCCGCAGCTCGTCCACGATCCACCCGGCGCCGTGCACGTCGCGCGCGATGGTCAGCGCGAGGCGAATGTCGGTGCTGAGCGCCCGCCCCGCCTTCCCCGAGTACACCCAGTCGCCCGCCATCCCCTCCGCGTTGCCGTCGAAGACGAGGCCCATGATCTCGAGCTTCGCGTTGAGCAGGGCGCTCCCGGAGTTGCCGCCGGTGATGTCGTTCGTGGTCACGAAGTCCATGGGCAGCCGCGCGTACTTCGCGGCGAACTCGGCGTCGCCCACCTGCTTCCGCCACGCCTCGAGCTTCGCCGGCAGCGCGAAGTCGCCCGTGTCGCCGCGCGCGGCCGCCAGCTTGAACATGTCGCCGAAGTAGGTCGTGAAGGGCACGGCCTTCCCCTCCGCGTTCGTGTAGCCGGCCACCTTGCCGTAGGTGGCCCGCAGCGTGAAGTTCGCGTCGGGATAGAGCGCCTGCCCCTTCCACGCGGCGAGCCCCTTGGCAAACGCCGCGCGGTTCAGGAACAGCTTCTCGTTCAGCACGTTCACCCGCGCGCGGAGGTCCTGTATCGCCGGCAGCAGGTCCCGCGCGAAGACGACCGCGGGATCGGTCGAGGCCTCGAAGACGGCGGGCGCGGCGTCGATGAGCGCCTTCCTCCCCGCGAGGGTCAGCACCTTCGTGCCGTCGATGACGGCCTTCGCCATCGACGCCGGCGTGGCGCCGGCGCCCATGCGCGCCTTCAACTCGTCCACCGCCTTCGGCCGCTGATTGTCGGGGAGCGCCAGCGCGCGCTCCAGCCCGATCGCCAGGAGATCGGCGTCGAGGGCCGGGATCTCGGGGTCGTCGCTCAGCAGCGCCTGCCGCAGGTTGGGCCAGTTGCGCTCCTGGAATTGGGGCTCGCGCTCGCGGTCCGACGGCTTGGCCCGCTCGAGCGCGAACTCGTAGAGCGTCGTCGCGTACGCGACGGCGTCCGGCTGCTGGAGCCAGCTGAGCGCGCTGTCGTGCGCCTCGTTCACCTCGACGTCCTTCGCGTACACGGCGCGCTGATCGTCGATCACGTGCGCGTACGGCGCGCCCTTCTGCGGATTCGCGTTCACCCAGGCCGTGAACTCGGCCTCGCGCGCCCGCCGCTCGGCCACGACGTCGGACGCCTTCAGCGCGGCGAGCAGGTCGGTGTTGTACTTGAGGCTGTTCGCCAGGCCGAACACGCGGTCCTGAAGAATCACCCGGTACTCGGGCTTCTCGCTCGAGTACTTGCGCAGCAGCCCCAACAGCGTCTCGAGGTCGCGGATCTGGTTGGGAATCCCCGTCGCCACGTTGTAGGCGGCCGAGAAGCTCATGCGATAACGGTTCGTGCTGCCCGGGTTGCCGACGACGAGCGCGAAGTCGCCGTCCTTCACGCCGGCGAAGGACACCGGCAGGTAGTCGGCCGTCTTCACCGGCACGTTCCCGGGCGCGTACTCGGTGTGATGGCCGTCCGGGCTCTCGTAGGCGCGCAGGATCGAGATGTCGGACACGTAGCGCGGGAAGCGGAAGTTCATCTCGTCGCCGCCGAAGTAGCCGAGCTGCTTCTCGGGCGCGTAGACGAGACGGATGTCCCGGTACACGTCGTACACGATCAGCAGCGAGCGGGCGCCGCTGTTGAAGTCGACGACCGCGCAGTTGTAGTCGTCGCCCCTCTTCTGCTGGCACGCGCGCTCGAGGTCCGACCGCTTCTCGGAGCGGACCTGCTGGATCTCGCCCGCGCCCATGCCCGGCTCGACCGCCGCGTTCAGCTCGGCCGTGACGTCGGTCGCGCTCGTCTCGACCTCCGCGCGGAACCGCTTGCAGGACAGCTCGCCGGCCGGCGACGCCGCGGTGAAGCCCTGGTCGATTAGGTCCTCGGCCTTGCCCTTGCCCTGCTCGGCCAGCGTGGCCGTGCGGATGCAGTCGAGCGCGACGTGATGGTTGGTCAGGATCAGGCCGTTCGCCGACGCGAACGTGCCCGTGCCGCCGCTCGAGATGCGGACGACGGCGCCCTGGACGCGCGCAAGGTCGGCCGGCGTCAGGGTGACGCCGTACTCCTTCTGGATCCGGGCGAGCGGCAGCTGGTCGATCCGCCACATCCCTTCGTCGGCGAAGGTCGC
The DNA here is from genome assembly GCA_963812185.1 of uncultured Acidobacteriota bacterium. Lineage (GTDB taxonomy): Bacteria > Acidobacteriota > Vicinamibacteria > Vicinamibacterales > JAHECP01 > JAHECP01. The sequence continues at coordinate 799,013 of CAWEUE010000002.1, read as the reverse complement.
GGTGACGGCGAGCACGGCGGCCGCAAGGACGGCGAACGCGAGACGCTTCTTCATGATGACGGTTCCTCGCTCCTGGGACCCCCTCCGGCCCCCACCGTGCTAGCATCCCCCTGGCGACTGGCGGCGCGCAAGCACCGCCGGAGCCGGCAGCTACATCTGTTATGAAACCCACCCCGGCGCCGGAGCTCGACCGCGCCGTCCAGACGCTGGCGGACAACCGCCGCCGCTGGGCCACGCTTCCGGCCGGCCGCCGGGTCGAGCTCCTCCGGGCCTGTGCCGCCGGCGTCCTCGAGACCGCCGCCGGCTCGGTCCGCGCGGGCTGCGAGGCCAAGGGCCTGACGTTCGGCGGCCCCGACTCCGCCGAGGAGTGGCTCGGCGGCCCGGTCGCCGTCCTCCGCAACATCCGCCTGCTCGCGGCCTCGCTCCGCGACATCGAGACCGGCGGCCGCCCGCGCCTCCGCCCCGACCGCATCCACCATCGCCCCGACGGCCAGCTGATCGTCGACATCTTCCCCGGCGCGCTCGACGACCGGATCTTCTACGCGGGCTTCCGCGAGGCGGTCTGGATGCAGCCGGGCGTGACGGCCGAGACGCTGCCGGGCACGATGGCCGAGGCCTACCAGCCCGGCGCCGACCGCGAGGGCGGCGTGGCGCTGGTGCTCGGCGCGGGCAACGTCGCCAGCATCGGCCCGATGGACCTGCTCTACAAGCTCTTCGTCGAGAACCGGGTCGTCGTCCTGAAGATGAACCCGGTGAACGAGTACCTCGGGCCGTTCGTCGAGCGCGCGTTCGCGTCGCTCGTCGCCGAGGGCTTCCTGCGCGTGGCGTACGGCGGCGCGGGCGAGGGGCACCAGCTCGCGCACCACGCACTGGTCGACGAGGTCCACCTGACGGGCTCCGACACGGTCCACGACGCGATCGTCTGGGGCGCGACGCGCGACGAGCAGGCGGGCAACCGCCGCGATCGCACGCCGGTCCTCAGCAAGCGCATCACCAGCGAGCTCGGCTGCGTCACGCCGGTCATCGTCGTGCCCGGGCGGTGGTCGCCGCGCGAGGTCGCCTTCCAGGCGCAGAACGTGGCGACGATGGTCGCCCTGAACGCGTCGTGCAACTGCAACGCGGCGAAGACGATCCTGACGTGGGCCGGGTGGCCCCAGCGGCGCGCGTTCCTCGACGCCGTGTCGGCGGCGCTGGCCGCCCTCCCTGCACGCAAGGCCTACTACCCGGGCAGCGGGGCGCGGTTCGACCTGTTCCTGGGCGCCCACCCCGAGGCCGTGAAGCTCGGCCCGGCCGGGCCGGGCGCGCTGCCGTGGACCACCGTGTTCGACGTGGACCCGGCGGCCACGGGCGACCCGGTCTTCACGCGCGAGGCCTGGTGCCCGATCATCGCGGAATCCCCACTCGGGGCCGAAGACGAGGTAGACTTTCTCGACCAGGCGGTCCGGTTCTCCAACGAGCATCTGTGGGGCACGTTGAGCTGCGCGGTCATCGTGCACCCCGACACGGAGGCGCGGCTCGGCGACCGGTTCGAGCGTGCGATCGCCGGCCTGCGCTACGGCACGATCGGCGTGAACCACTGGGCGGCGCTCAGCTACGTGCTGTCGGCCGCGCCGTGGGGCGCGTTTCCGGGGCACACGCTCGAGGCGATCGGCAGCGGCATCGGCGTGGTGCACAACACGCTGATGTTCTCGCGGACGCAGAAGAGCGTGCTGCGCGGCCCGTTCGTCGTGACGCCGAAGCCGCCGTGGTTCGTGGGGCACCGGAAGGCGCACTGCGTGGCCGAGCGCCTCGCCGGGTACGAGGCGCGCCCGTCGGTGTGGCGCATCCCCGCCATCGCCGCCGCGGCAGTGGCCGGCTGAATTCAGGAGGACGACACGACATGGATCTCGGCATCCAGGGCAAGCGCGCGCTGATCCTCGGCGCCGGCGGCGGTCTCGGCTCGGCCGTCGCGACGGCGCTCGCGGCCGAAGGCGCGGACCTCTTCCTCACCGACTGGTACAAGACGACGCTCGAGCAGATCCGCGACGACCTGGCGGCGCTGGCGTCGGGCCGCGTCGAGTCGCACCTCTGCAACCTCTCGAACTCCGACGAGGTCGCGAGCCTGGCCGACGCCGCCGTCGAGCGGCTCGGCGGCATCGACATCCTGGTCAACATCACGGGCGGCCCGCCCTCGGGCTCGCTGCTCGCCGTGGGCGATGACACCTGGCGGAAGCAGTTCGAGGGGATGGTGCTCAGCCTCTTCAACCTGACGAACCGCCTGCTGCCCGGCATGCGCAAGAACAAGTGGGGCCGCATCCTCACCAGCACCTCGTCCGGCGTCCAGCAGCCCATCCCGAACCTGGGGATCTCCAACTCGCTGCGCTCGGCGCTCGTGGGCTGGTCGAAGACGCTCTCGACCGAGGTGGCCGCCGACAACGTCACGGTGAACGTGATCGTGCCGGGGCGCATCCACACCAAGCGCACCGACGAGCTCGACCAGGCCGCCGCCGAGCGGCAGGGCAAGCCGGTCGAGGAGATCGTCAAGGCGTCGGTTTCGTCGATCCCGGCCAGCCGCTACGGCCGCCCGGACGAGTTCGCCAACGTCGTGACGTTCCTCGTCAGCGAGTGCGCGAGCTACATCACGGGGTCGATGATCCGGGTGGACGGCGGGTACATCAGGGCCATCTGACGACTCAAGGGGTCAGCGGTCAGGGGTCAGCGGTCAGGAAAGAGCCTCTGTCACGCTGTCGCGCCGTCGCGCGGTGGCAGCGTCGCAGAGTGGTTTTCCTGACCCCTGACCCCTGCCGCTGACCGCTGACCGCTGAACGTGCCTACTCCCTTCATGACCGGCGGGCGGCGGGCGCTCTTTCTCGCCTTCGCGGCGCGCGTGACGCCGGCCGCCGGCGCGCTCGACGACGAGGCGCGGGCGCAGGGGCTGGCGCTCGTCGAAACACTTCTCGCCGACCGCCCGGCGGGCACGCGGCGCGAGCTGGCGCTCTTCCTCTTCCTCGTGCGCTGGACGCCGGCGCTCCTCTTCCTGCACCCGTTCGACCGCCTCCCGCCCGCGCGGCAGGACGCCGTGATCGCGTGGCTCCAGGACGCGCCGCTCGCCAAGCTGCGCAGCGGCCTGTGGGGCCTGAAAACGCTCGCCTTCCTTTCTTATTACGGACGCCCCGAGGCGGGCGAGACCATCGGCTATCGCCCGTCGAAGGACGGCAACGCTGTCCTGCGGAATGTTCATTGAATGCCCGACCGATTGCTCACTGATCGCCATGACCACGGCAGGCCGCGCACGGCGCGGCCCGCGAGCCGGGGCCCCCAACGCGCGGACTGTGCGCGTTGGGGTGGGACGGAGCGGCGCGGGGCGACGGGGTCCCCGCGAGCGACCGAGCCGGGGTATGGGGCGGAGCCCCATGTGAAATTCGACTTCGACATCATCATTGTCGGGTCGGGCGCGGGCGGCGGCACGGTCGCCCAGGCGCTGGCGCCGCTCGTCAAGGACGGCGTGCGCGTGGCGGTGCTCGAGTGGGGCGCGCGGCTGAAGGAGGAGGAGTACACGGGCCGCGAGGTCGAGATGGCCACCCGCCTGTACTTCGACGCGGGCGGCTTTCTCACGCGCGACCGGACGATGACGCTGGCGTTCGGGCGGGCGTATGGCGGCTCGACGGTCGTGTACACCGGGACGTCGCTGACGATTCCCGAGGCCGTCGTCGGCAAGTGGGGCGTCGCCGGCCTGACCTACGACGACCTCGCGCGCCGGTCGCGCAAGTACCTGGACCAGAACCACGTCCACCTGCTGGACGAGGCGGACGTCAACGACAACAACCGGCTGTTCCGCGACGCGTGCCGCGCGCTCGGCTACCGCGTCGAGCAGTTCCCCATCAACGTGCACGGCTGCCAGGGCTCGGGGCTGTGCAACCTGGGCTGCCCCAACGCCGCGAAGATGGGCACGCACCGCGTGCAGCTGCCGGCGGCCGAGCGCGAGGGCGTGACCTTCGTCACCAACTGCCGCGTGGACCGTGTGGACCCCGGCGATCGGACGCTCGACGTCGAGGTGCGCGACCCGGGCTTCGGGCAGCCGTCGGCGTGGGCGCCCGGCCGCTACCGGGTCCGCGCGAAGGCCGTGGTCGTCGCGGCCGGCGCGGTCAACTCGCCGGCGCTGCTGCTGCGCTCGGGCCTCGGCCCGCGCCTGCCGGCGCTCGGCCGCTACTTCACGTGCCATCCGGCGCTCATCCTCGTCGGCCAGCACGCGCGGCCGATCACGAACTACCACGGCCACCCGAAGAGCTACTACTGCGACCACTTCGCGGACTCGCACGGCTTCCTGCTCGAGACGTGCATGTACTTCCCGTTCGTCACGGCCAAGAACCTGGCCGGCTTCGGCGACGCGCACCAGCGGCTGATGGCGCACATGGACCGGCTGCAGATGATCCTGGTGCTGGCGATCGACCCGGCACGGGCCGGCAACCGCGTGACGATCGACCGCGCCGGCCAGCCGGTGGTGGACTACACGCTGGCCGCCGAGACGAGACGCGCGCTGGTGGACTCGATGCGCGCCTCGGCGCGCATCTTCTTTGCTTCCGGCGCGGAGCGCGTGCACGCGCCCGCCGGGACGAAGTTCCTCATCGAGGCCGCCGAGCGCGATCGGATCGACGAGCTGATCCCCTACGCGGGCCTGAAGCCGGGCAAGGTGTCGATCTCGTCGGCGCACCTGATGGGCGGCTGCCGCATGGGCGCCGGGACCGGCCGACTCGGTGACCGACGCCCGGGGCGAGGTGCACGGCGTGCCGTGGCTGTTCGTCGCCGACGGCAGCCTGTTCCCGCGCTGCGCGGAGATCAACCCCTACGTGACGATCATGGCGCTCGCCGACCGCGTGGCCGAGCGGGTGCGCGAGCGCATCGGCACGCTGCGGGCCGGCTGACTTGTCCGCCGTAGCCTTGGCGAAGGCGGAAGCCGGCCCCCACTGATTCACCACGGAGGACCATCTCAGTAAACCCGGGCGCCGGCCCCAACGTCTACATTGTCGACATCGATGGCGACACCCATTCTCGGCTCGCTCGAGCAGGTCGTCCTCCTGGCCATCCTGCGCCTCGGTGACGAGGCGCTGGCGCTCGCGGTAATCCGCGAGATCGACACGCAGGCGGGCCGGCGCGTCTCCCGCGGCGCGCTCTACAAGACCATCGAGCGCCTCGCGGACAAGGGCCTCGTCGAGTGGACGGTCGAGGACGGCCCACCGGAGCGCGGCGGCCACCCGCGCCGGCGGTTCCGGGTGACCGCGTACGGCGTCGCGGCGCTGAGGCTCGCCCGCGACACGCTCCAGCGCCTGTGGGCTGGCCTGGACGACGAGGTCGGAAGGAAGCGGCCATGACGGACGAGCTGCCGCCGCGCCTGGCTGAACGGCTCCTGCGCCGGCTCGGCCCTCCCGGCGTCGCCGGCCTCAGCATCGTCGGCGATGCGCGCGAGGAGTACCTCGAGCGCCGGCGTTCTTCTTCGCTTCTCGCCGCGAGGCTCTGGTACTGGACGCTCGTCCTGTCCATCGTCTCGCGCTTCGCCGGACGCCGGCCGCGACGGGTGCCGGCGCCGCCTGCCAGCCCGGGGGTCCGCATGAACAACCTGCTCGTGGACGTCAAGCTCGCGCTGCGCCTGCTCCGCCGCCGGCCCGGCTTCGCGGCCGCCGCCGTGCTCACGCTCGGGCTCGGCATCGGCGCCAACACGACCATCTTCAGCCTGGTGAACGCGGTGCTGTTGAGCCCGCTGCCGTACCCGAACCCGGAGCAGATCGTCAGCGTCTTCCGCGAGGATCCGGAAGTCACCGGACGGCACCCATCCCCGGGCAACATCGCCGGTCTGTTTGCCGTGCCGTACGCGGTGTTCCTGGACTGGACCGCGCGAAGCCACGTGTTCCAGGGCACCGGCGCCTACGCTGGCTCGCGATTCACGCTCACCGGCGGCGAGAGCCCCGTGGCGCTCAGGGGGCTCTTGTCGACGTCGGGCGTCTTCTCGACGCTCGGCACGCGCGCCGCGCTGGGCCGGACCCTCGTGCCCGCCGACGATCAGGTGGGCGCAGCCGCGGTCGCCGTGCTCAGCCACGGCCTGTGGCAGCGGCGGTTCGGCGCGGACCCCGATGTCCTCGGCCGGCCGATCATGCTCAACGGCACGCCGTACACCGTCGTCGGTGTCATGCCGCCGGGTTTCAACGTCTCCGGCAACGACTCGGAGGACGTCTGGGCGACGCTCAGCGACGCGCGCAAGCAGTCGCCCGTTCGAAACGCCGGCTACCTCCAGGTGATCGCGCGCCTGAAGCCCGATGTCTCCGTCACCCAGGCACAACGCGAGCTCGACGTCGTCTCGCGGCAGATCGGACAGGATCATCCCGAGGAGCGCGAGCACCGGATCCTGCTCGTGCCGAGAAAGGCCCTCGTGGTGGCGAACGCGCGGCCGGGCCTGATCATGCTGATGGGCGCGGTCGGCCTGGTCCTGCTGATCGCCTGCGCGAACATCGCGAACCTGCTGCTGATGCGGACGACCGAGCGGCGGCGCGAGTTCGGGATGCGCCGGGCGCTCGGCGCGAGCCGCGGCCGGATCCTCTTCCAGCACCTGACCGAGACGATGGTGCTCGCGGGCGGTGGCGGCGCCCTGGGGCTGACGATCGCCGCTCTCTCGCTCGAGCCGCTGGCGAAGGCGTTCCCCGGAGGGCTGTCGCGGGCAGCCGAGGTCGTGGTGGACGCCCGCCTGGTCGGCATCGCGGCAGCGCTGACGTGCACGACCGCGCTCGTCACGAGCGCTCTGCCTGCGCTCCGGGCGTCCCGCGCGGCGATCGCGGACGTCCTGCGCGAGGACGGCCGCGGCGTCTCGGGCTCGCGCTTCCGCAACCGCACGCAGACGCTGCTGATCGTGTCGGAGATCGCGCTGGCGTTCGTGCTCCTCGCCGGCGTGGGCCTGTTCGTCCGCAGCTACGCCGCGCTCGCCGCTTCGAATCTGGGCTTCGAGGCCGGACACCTCGTCACCATGCGGGTGAACGTCCCGACGCGCCTGCGGGACGGCGGCGCGAAGGCGTACATGGCGTTCTTCGACGACACGGCCGAGCGCCTGCGCGCGATTCCGGGCATCGTATCGGTCGGCGCCGCGGATCAAAGCCCGTTCGTGGGCGGCATGTCGTCCCCACCGACGTCGATCGAGACGACCAAAGGCGTCACACAGACGACCACGTTCGCGACCGCGGTCACGCCGGGCTACTTCCAGACACTGGGGGTGCCGCTCGCGGCCGGGCGGTGGCTCGACGACCGCGACGGCCCCGGCACCACGTCCGTCGCCGTCGTCAACCAGATGATGGCCGAGCGGTACTGGCCGGGTGAGGACCCGATCGGGCGGCGCGTGAGGCTCGACTTCGGCGACCGGACGTGGATGACGGTCGTCGGCGTCGTGGGCGACGTCGTCTACCGTCTGGGCATGCGTTCGCCTTCGGCGGTGTACGTGCCCTACGCGCACTTTCCCGACAGCTACCTGTATTTCGTGGCCAAGACGGCCGCCGCGCCGGCCGCGGTCATCCCGCGGATTCGGGAGCTGCTCTCGAAGATCGATCCCGATGCGCCGGTCAGGGTCGACGCGCTCGCCGCGCTCGTCGCCGACTCGAACACCGCGGTCTCGCAGCGATTCGCCATCGCGCTCATCGGCTGCCTGGCGGGCCTCGCTGCACTGCTGGCCTTCGTCGGCATCTACGGCGTGCTGTCCTACAGCGTATCGATGCGCACCCACGAGATCGGCGTGCGCCTCGCGCTCGGCGCCGGCGGGGCCGACGTCGTGCGGGGCGTGCTCCGCCGCGGCCTGCTGATGGCGGCCGCCGGCTGCGCGGCGGGCCTGGGCCTGTCGTTTGCCGCGTCGCGCGTCCTCGCCAGCCAGCTCTACGAGATCAGCGCGACCGATCCCGCCACGCTGGCGAGCGTCGCGGCGCTCGTCCTGGTCGCGACCGCGACCGCGAGCTACCTGCCGGCGAAGCGCGCCACGCAGATCAACCCGGTGGAGGCCCTGAGACTGGACCAGTAGGCTCGACAACGGTCGCCACGGAACCACGAACGCTCACCACGAAGGGCGCCGATGGGGACCTCCGTGGTGAATTCGTGGCCTCCTTACGCGGCGGCCGCCGGGTCGCGGTATGATCCCCGACGGCCGCTCACCATGAGGATCCGGGGCTCCCACATCGTCGTCGCGGCGCTCGAGGACGCGGGCGCGAAATTCGCGTTCGGCATCCCGGGCACGCACAACATCGAGCTCTACGACGCGCTCGAGGAGTCGGCCGTGACGCCGATCCTGGTCACCGACGAGCAGGGCGCGTCGTTCATGGCCGACGGCGTGTCGCGGTCGTCGGACACGGTCGGCGTGGTGAACGTCGTTCCGGGCGCGGGCGTCGCGCACTGCCTGTCGGGCGTGGCCGAGGCCCTGCTCGACCAGGTGCCGCTCGTCGTGCTCGCGTGCGGCATCCGGCGCGACACGGAGCGGGCGTTCCAGCTGCACGACATCGACCAGGCGGCGCTGCTCGCGCCGGTCACCAAGGCGGTGCTGCGGCCGCGGACCGCGGCCGAGCTGTATCCGGCCGTCCGCCGCGCGTTCGACCTGGCGCGGCGCGGGGCGCCGGGACCGGTGGCGGTGGAGGTGCCGGCCGAGCTCTACATGCTGACGCAGGAGGTCGAGCGGCTCGCCTACGACCCCGAGCCGGCCGACACGCCCGCGGCCTCGCCGGCCGACGTCGACGCCGCCGTGCTGCTCCTCCAGGAAGCGAAGCGGCCGCTGCTCTACGTCGGCAACGGCGCGCGCGGCGCCGCGCCGCTGCTCGTCGAGCTGGCCGACCGGCTCGGCGCGCCGGTCGCCACGACCATCCAGGGCAAGGGCGTGTTCCCCGAGACGCACGCCCACTGGCTCTGGTGCGGCCTCGGCCAATCGACGCCGCGCTTCGTGCGGGAGGCCGCGGCCGAGTGCGACGCGATGCTCGCCATCGGCTGCCGGTTCTCCGAGGTCGGGACCGCCAGCTACGGCTTCACGCCGCCCGCCGCGCTCGTCCACGCCGACATCGACCCCGGCGCCCTCAACCGCAACTTCCCCGCGAAGGTGGCCATCGCCGCCGACGCCGCGGCGTTCGTCGAGGCGCTGCTCGCGCGGCTGCCGCCGGAACGGCGGCCGTCGACGTGGCTCGAGCACGTCGCCAGCGGGCACCGCGACCTCCTCGATCACTGGGCCGCCGACACGAGCCGCGACCGCGTGACGCCGGCGGCGCTCTTCGCCGCGCTCGCGCGGCACGCGCCGCACGCGATCTACACGGCCGACAGCGGCAACGGCACGTTCCTGGCCATGGAGCACCTGCGGCTCGACGAGCCGGGCCGGTTCCTCGCGCCGGTGGACTTCTCCTGCATGGGCTACTCGGTGCCGGCCGCGGTCGGCGCCGCGCTCGCGAACCCCGGCCGCGACGTCGTCGCGCTCGCCGGCGACGGCGCGCTCCTCATGACCGGCCTCGAGACGATGACCGCCGCCCATTACGGCGCGGCGCCCGTCGTCTGCGTGCTGCGCGACGGCGAACTGGCGCAGATCGCGCAGTTCCAGCGCACCGAGTTCAACCGGGAGACGTGCAGCGTGCTGCCGCCCTACAGCGTGGAGCACCTGGCGGGGGCCACGGGCGCCACCTACCTGCGGCTGTCGACCGACGCGGAGATCGACCGGATCGTGCGCGCCGCCTTCGACCACGCGCACCGGGGCCGGGTGGTGATGGTCGAGGTCGCAATCGACTACTCGCGCAAGACGTTCTTCACGAAGGGCGTCGTCTCGACGAACCTGTGGAGGCTTCCGTTTGGAGAGCGGATGCGGGTGCTGGCGCGGGCGGCCTCGCGCCACATCGGCCGCCGGTAGCTTGCCCGCCGTAGCGCGACGCGCGAAGGCGGGTCAACTCGAGTGAATTCCGGGCTCAGTCCTGGCGCAACGCGGCCATTGGCTCGGCGGCGGCCGCGCGGCGCGCGGGGATGAGGCTCGCGGCAATCGCGGCGGCGGCCAGCGCCGCGGCGACGCCGGCCAGGACGCCGGCCGTCGGCGCCTGCACCCCGAAGACCACCGAGCCGAAGAGCCGGGAGAGGACAACGGCGCCCGCCAGGCCGGCCGCCACCCCCGCGAACGACAGCCGCAGCCCCTGCGCCAGGACCATCCTCGCGATGCCCGCGCGCTGGGCGCCGAGCGCGAGCCGCAGGCCAATCTCGCGGCGGCGCCGGCTCACGCCGAAGCTCACCACGCCGTAGACGCCGAGCGCCGCCAGCAGGAAGCCGAACCCGCCGACGAGCGCGCCCACGAGCGCGCCGAGCCGGTCGGGCGACCGGCGCGTGGACAGCAGCGCGTTCATGGTCCTCACGTCGAAGACCGCCATCCCGGGGTCGGCCGAACGGATCGCCTGCCCGGCGGACCGCACGAGCGGGTCCGTGATCGTGCCGGCGCGCACCATGAAGTGGGCCTCCTCGGCGGAGGGCCCGAGCGGGGCCTGCAGGTACGGCAGGTACCACGCCGCGGTGTAGTCGCTCGAGTCGGCAATCGGGCCGACGACGCCGACGACGGTGAGCCACGGGGTGGGATCCCCGACGCCGCCGCGCTTGACCTGCTTGCCAATCGGATCCTCGCCCGGCCAGAAGCGGTGCGCGAACCGCTCGTCGACGATCGCCACCGGCTGGCTCGTCTCGCGGTCGGCGTCCGTGAAGTCGCGGCCCGCCAGGATCGGGATCTCCATCGCGCCGAAGTAGCCCGGCGCGACGTACTGGTGGGCCACGATGAACGGCGCGCCCTCGGGCGGGGCCACGCCCCGCACGGAGATGCGCGCGCCCCAGTCGCCGCAGCAGAGCGGGTTGACCGTGGTGAGGCCCGCGGCCGTGACGCCGGGCGTCGCCCGCAACGCATCGAGCGCGCCCGACACGAACGCCGCGCGCCTGGCCCCGTCCCGATAGCGCGCCCCTTCCAGCGACACGTGCAGCGTCGCGACGTGATCGGGGTCGAACCCGAGGTCGGCGCGCACGAGGCGCTCGAAGTTCAGGACCATCGCCGCGGCGCCGGCGAGCAGGACGACCGCGAGCGCCACCTCGCCCACCACGAAGAGGCGGAGGAGCCGGCGGCCGCGCGCCGACCCGGCCGACCGGCCGCCGTCGCGCAGCGCCTCGACGGCGTGCCGGCCCGACGCGCTCCACGCGGGCGCGCATCCGAAGACGACGGCGGTCGCCATCGCCGCGGCCACGGCGAACGCCAGCACGCGGGCGTCGATCGGCGCGCCGGCCAGGTCGATTTGGCTCGCGAGCACGGACGGCACGAGCGCGCCGAGCGATCCGCTGAGCCAGGCCGACAGCAGCAGGCCGGCGAGACCGCCGGCGGCGGCCAGCACGACGCTCTCGGCGAGCGCGTAGCGGAACCGGCGCCAGCGGGTCGCGCCGAGCGCGGCCCGCACGGCCATCTCCCGCTCGCGCGCCATGCCGCGCACCAGCAGCAGGTTGGCCACGTTCGCGCACGCCATCAGCAGCAGGAACCCGACCGACGCGAGCAGCGCGAGGACGATGCGGTCCTGGCCGTTCATGAAGCTGTCGCGGATCGGCATGGCGTCGAGGCCGACGCCCCGGTTGGTCCGCGGAAAGTCCGCCTCGGTCTGCCGTGCGATCGTGTCGAGCTCGGCCTGCACGGAGCCGAGCGTCGCGCCGTCCGCGAAGCGGCCGAACACGGCGAGCGAGCCGCCCGTCCCCTGGTTGGGATCGATCGCCATGGGCACCCAGACCTCCGCGTCGTACGGAAACGCGAACCGGTCGGGCATCACGCCGACGATCGTGTAGCGCGTCTGGTCGAGCAGCAGCTCGCGCCCGAGCGCGGCGGGATCCCCGCCGAAGCGGCGGTTCCACAGCGAGGCCCCGATGATCGCGACGCGGCTCGCGCGGCCCTGGCGCTCCTCGTCGGCCGAGAACGCGCGGCCGGCGATCGGGCGCACGCCCAGCACAGGCGTCCAGCCGCCGGTGACGCCGACCACCGCCACCCGCTCGGGCGTCTCCCCGCCGCCGAGCGTCGCGTTCGACGCCAGCAGCGCCACCGTGCCCGACAGCGTCCGGCTCGCGTCCCGCAGCCGCGCGTAGTTGCGCGGCGTGACGCCGTAGCGGTTGCGCGCGCCGTCGGGCGCCACCGAGTCGTTCCGGATGCGCACGAGGCGGTCCGCCTCGGGAAACGGCAGCGCCCGCAGGAACACGGTGTTCACCACGGAGAACACGGCCGTCGTCGCGCCAATGCCCAGCGCGAGCGTCAGGACGACGACGACGGCGAAGGCGGGGCTGCGGCCGAGGCCGCGGAGCGCGAAGCGGAAGTCCTGTGGCATGGGCGTTTAGACGCCAGAGTCGCGATCCCAGTTGCGCCTTCACCGCGAAGAGCGCGAAATCTCACAGGCGCGTCGCACCTCCAGCGTCCACCACCACGCCATCAGCAGCACCAGCGGCACGCCCAGGGCCGCGCCCGCCAGCGCGCCCGGGTACGCGCGGTAGAGCCCCTCCCGCACGATCGACAAGGCCAGCATGGTGCCGACCGCCGGCGGGACGATCGAGACGTCCACGCGGAGGGCGAGCACGTAGACGACGGCGAGCAGGACGCCGGTGACGAGGCCTGTCCCGGCGAACGCCCAGAGGTCGCGCGCCGAGCCGCCGCCGGTGAAGAGGCCGAGCACGACCAGGCCCGCCAGGGCGAGGCCGCGCCGGCTGGTCCAGCCGCGCGTGAGGCGACCGACGCCGCCGGCGACCAGGAGGAGGATCGCGGTGCGCGAGACGACGCCGCCGAGCGGCGCCAGCATCGCGCCGAGCACGGGCACGAAGCCCGCGGCCGCGCCGTAGTTGCCGGCGATCGGGCCGTCGGCGGGCCGGATGGCCGCCGCCGCGGCCATCGCGCCGGCGGCTATCGCGCCGAACGCCGCGCCGACCACGAGCGCCTGCGCGCGCGAGAGCGCCGGCGGCGACGAGGGCCAGCGCGGCGCCGCCCCCGACACCAGCGCGAACATCACGGACAGGAGCGACACGCCGACCAGGCCCAGGGCGACGAACATCAGCACCTGCAGCCGCCACGGCTGCGCGGTGGACAGGTTCGCGAGGAGGCCCGGCAGCGCGTTGATCTGCAGCGCGACCGACACGCCCAGGAACACGCCGAGCGCCAGCAGGAAGAAGCGCAGGGCGAACCGGCGGCGGCTCCACGAGACGACGGCGCCGATCGCGCCGGCGAACACGAGGCCGGCGACGAGCACCGACCCGACGCTCCGCACGATCGTCGACCGCGTCTCGTCGGCGCGCTGGCGGCGCTGCCACTCCTCGGGCACGAAGACGAACCGCCGCACGTCGGCCACCTCGCCGCCGAGGATCGTCACCGAGACGCGCGGCTCGCCTTCCGGGAGCGGCGCGACGCTCAGGTCCTTGAACGTGATGTCCCAGTCCATGCGGGCGGGCCGCTTCGACGCGTCGGCCGACACGTCCTCGAGGCTCGCGCCCTCGAGGCCGAAGCGCTCGCGCACGGCGTTGCGCGCCAGCGCCCGCGCGTCCGGCTCGGAGAGGCTGGCGCCGGGCCGCGCCTCGGGCAGCGTGTGCGACACGCGCCCGACGCGCCCGTCGGGGCCGACGTCGACGCGCCACTCCTCGGCCCGCGCCTCGAGGTCGCCCTCGAACCGCGCCACGCGCACGCGCCAGTGCGGCGGCGCCACGTAGGTGCCGAGCAGCGAGAAATAGCGCGCGCGCCCGGCCGTCCGCCACACGAAGCCGCCGCTCGCGCTGCCCTCCCGCACGGCCGGCAGCACCCGCCAGCCGTCGCCGAGCGTCACGCCGCGCGCGGCCAGGGCATCGCGCGCCGCCTGAGCGGCCGCCGCGCGGCCCACGGTGAGCGGCGGCAGCTCCGCCTGGAACGGGCGGGCGAACGCCCACACCACCAGGGCGACCAGGCCGGCGGCCGCCACCACGCGGACGGTCGCCGGACGCATGACGGGCGCCGGCGCCGTGGCCACGGGCGTCTCCGCCGCCGCGGCGGGCGCCGGCGGCGCCCACCCGCCGTTGCGCAGCGCGTCGGGCAGCGGCTGCCAGCGCCCCGCGCGCAGTCGGCCGCGCAGCACCATCCACAGCGGCACCAGCGTGAAGGCGACGATCAGCGCCTGGCTGACGCGCGCGGAGGCGCCGGTCGAGACGAACACCGGCAGCGCGAACCACGTCACGTCGAACGTGTAGTGCAGCACGATCGACGGCAGCAGGCCGAACCGCAGGTAGAGCAGGCCGAAGGCCGTGGCCGGCAGCAGCAGCTCGGCGGCGCGCGCGTAGGCGGGCTCGGTCGGGTACGGCGCGTGGCCCGCGCCGAACACGACGGCCTGCACGATCATGGCGGCGACGATCCACCAGCGCCGGCCGCCGAGGCGGTCGCCGATGAGCGCGGCGCCGGCGAGCGGCACGGCGCGGAACAGCGATTCCTCCCAGAAGCCGGCCTGGGCGGACGGCGCGATCGCGGCGAGCCAGGGCTGGTAGGTGGCCAGCACGTCCGGGTGCACGAGCGCCTCGGACGGCGTCCACCACCCGAGCACGCGCGTCGTCATGAAGTAGAGCGCGACCTCGTAGGCGAAGAACGCGGCGACGAGCAGGTAGCCGGCCGCCGTGCGGCCGAGGATCTCGCGCGAGCCGTCGGCCTCGCGCGACCACATCTTCCAGAGCTGCGGGTGCGACGGGAACGCGCGGCGGTCGAGGCTCTCGGCCGCCATGAACGAGAGCGACAGCAGCACGCCGAGGCCGAGCGCGGCGGCCACCATCGTACCGATCGTCTGCAGCGCGTAGGTCTGGACCGACAGCGCCGTGTCGTAGCCCATCCAGGCGAGCGGCCACTCGTTCAGGCTGGCCGCCAGCTGCAGCAGCGCGATGAAGGCGCCCCACAGCACCGGCTGCCGCCAGATCACCCAGCGCTGGCGCAGCAGGACGAACAGGCCCACGCCGATCCCGCCGAGCACGTAGAGCACCAGCATGCCGATCGTCGAGCCCGCGCCGATGGCGTTGTTGGCCGAGCGCATGTGCTCGTAGCGCCGCGTGAAGGCCTCGGGGATCTGGATGAAGTAGGTGACCTCGGTGAGCCGGTCGCCCGACACGGTGAGACGGAGGCGGTAGCGGCCCTCGCCGAGGCGCTGGCCCGGCCGCTCGTACACGAACGTGTGGTCGACGCGGCCGCCGGGCTGCTTCTCGTCCGAGCGCTCGACGAGCGCGAACGCGTCCAGCGGGACGTCCCAGTCGGCGCGCGCCGCGGCCTCGCCAATCGTCCGCGCGGCGTCGGCGTCGAGCGCGGCGCCCGGCGCGTCCTGACGCAGCCGCTCCACGAAGCCGTACGGGCGCCCGTCCGGCGTGAAGCGGATGGTGGCCTCGTGCTTCTCGCCCTCCTGGAAGTGCCGCACCTCCCACGTGTAGGGCGCGTAGAGGCCGCTCGTCATCAGCCGCGCGAACGCCGCCTTGCCGCCGCCCTCGAGCTCGACGAAGGTCTGCGCCTCCTCGTCCAGCGTGAAGGACGCGGCCGCGCGGTAGCGCTCCGGGCCGACGTGGTCCTTCGCCGCCAGGCCGCTCGCCGCGGCCAGCGCCTGGTCGCGGCTCATCGTGATGTCGAGCGAGACGATCGGGAAGGCGCGCGGGAAGAACCAGTACGCGAAGCCGGCCATCCCGACCGAGACGAGCGCGAAGACGATCCAGAAGAACGGCCGGCGCAGCATGAGGTGTCCCTCCTGCGTCACGAACGGTTCACGGTTCCGGGTTGCCGAGGAGCGGCTGGCCCGCGCGCGACGCGTAGAACCCGTAGGCGGCGAGCGCGCCCACGAGGACCAGGGCCGCGGCGGCCGGCGACGCGTACCAGCGGCCCGGGTGCAGCGTGAGCGGCGCGTCGAGCAGCGTGAGGTGCACGAGGAAGGTCACGACGATCGCGAGCAGGCCGTAGCGGAGCGCCACCGCGAACCCGATCGCCGACAGCAGCGCGCCGAAGCCCAGGTCGAGCCAGGCCACCCCCGACTCGAACAAGCCGCTCGCGGCGAGCGGCGCGAACGCCGCGGCGGCGATCGCGAGCGCCGCCCACTCGTGGCGGACGCCGCGGCGCAGGACGACCAGCACGAACGCCGCCAGCATGCCGTAGCGCGCGGCGCGCTGCAGCACGTCCGCGAGGACCGCCGTCCACGCGCCGGCCCCGAGCAGGAGGTCCGGCGACCCCAGGTGCGGCGGCGGCGCGGGCAGGCCGAGCCACGGCGGCACCAGCGGATGGAGGCCGGCCAGCAGCGTGACCAGCACGCCCGCGCTCACGCCAATCAGGACGTCGCGGCCGACGCGCGGGTCGCGCAGGCCGCCCGCCAGCAGCCGCGTCCAGCCGATCAGCATGTCGGGCCACGTGCGGCGCACGGCCGGCTCGAGCGCCAGGTACAGCAGCCAGACCATGCCGCCCGCGAGCAGCGCCGCGCCGCACGCCCGCAGCAGCGCCGCGATCTCGACGGCGAACCCGGGCACGTGGTGCGCCGTGACCGCCCAGCCCGCCAGCGACGCCGCGGCGATGAACCCGGCCACGCGCAGCGCGCCGCCACGGTCGCCGCGGCCGGCGCGCACGTTGCGCCGCGCCAGGATCGCCGAGCCGAGAACGACCAGCGGGACGAGCACGGCCGCGACGGCGCTGATGATCGCCGTCGTCCGGCCGGGCTGGAACGACTGCATGCGGCTCGCGCGGGTCCAGGGGCCGATCGTCTGGAAGGACACGACGCGCCCGTCGAAGGCGGCGGCCTCCACGCGCACCCGCACGTCGGGCTGGCCGGGCAGCGGGCCCTCCCACGCCGCGCGGCGGTCCGCGTAGGCTCTCGGCGTCCATTCCGGCGCGACGGGCGTGAACCGGCCCATGGGCAGGTCCGCGGCCGCGAAGAGCGGCGCCCAGTCGGGCCCGTCCCGCGGGGCGTCCGCCCCGGGGTCCCCGGGCACCTGCGGCGGCACGGCATGGAACTCCAGCAGCCGCCCCTGCCCGTCGATGAGCACCGTCCGCATGCCGGAGATGGTACCGGGCGGATCGCCGAGGTCGACGATATCGCCGGCCCCCAACGGGACGAGCGGCCGCGGGCTGGCGCGGTACCAGAAGAGGAGCGCGGGCGGCCGCCCGCCCCGCAGCAGCGCGCGGCGCCGCGCGGCGCCGGCGCGGTCGGCCCACCGCAGCACATCGGGATCGAGGGCGGCGCCGAACGCGGTGTCGGCGGGCTCGGCGGCGTACCCCAGCGCGCCGGCAATCTCCTGCGCGCGGTCGAGCAGCACGGCCGGCGGCTTCGCCGGCGGGATCTCGGTGAAGAGGATCACGCGGTCGAAGAGCGCGGCGAGCAGGATGAGACCGGCGGCCACCGCGGCGAGCCAGGCGAGACCTCGCGCGGGCGACAGCGCGCCGGTGCCGCTCGCGGCCGCCACCATCTCGGGCGAGGGCGTCTCGCCGGCGGCGAGCGCCGCGGCGAGCGGATCGCCGCCGGGGAGCGATGCCGCGACGGCGCGCGCCGACGCCGGCCGCGCCGCGGGGTCGCGGGCCAGGCAGCGCATCACCGCGCGGTCGATGGCGGGGTCGAGCGACGAGACCAGCGCCGACGGCGGCTCCGCGACGTCCTCCTCCTGGCGGCGCAGGAGGTCGGCGACGTCGGCCGCCTCGAACACGCGGCGGCCGGTGAAGAGCTCGTAGAGCACCAGGCCCAGGGCGTAGAGATCGCTGCGCTCGGTCGCCTCGCGCCCGGCGAGCTGCTCGGGCGCCATGTAGGCCGGCGTGCCCGCGCGGAGGTTCTCGGCCGAACCGACGGCGCTCGCCAGCCCGAAGTCGGTGATCCGCACCGCGCCGCGCCCGTCCAGCATCACGTTGGCCGGCTTGAGATCCCGGTGCAGCACGCCGCGATCGTGCGCCGCCGCGACGCCGGCGCAGATCTGCCGCGCGATCTCGACGGCCTTGTCCTCGGGCAGCCGTCCGATGCGCCTGAGCAGCGAGCCGAGATCCTCGCCGTCCACGTACTCCATCGAGATGAAGTGCGTGCCGTCGGCCTCGCCGATGTCGTACACGCGGCACACGTTCGCGTGGGACACCTGCCGGGCCATGCGGACCTCGGCGTGGAGCTGCGCGAGCCTCGACGCGTCGCGCTCGAAGGCGGGCGGGAGGAACTTGAGCGCGACGGGCTGGCCGAGCGTGAGGTCGTCGGCCCGGTACACCTCGCCCATGCCGCCGTGGCCCAGCCGGCCGACGATCCGGTAGCGCGCGGTCAGCATCGCGCCCGGCGCGAAGCGCCCGTGGCTGACCGCGTCCGACGAGGAGAGCCAGCCCGACCCACTCCCGGCGCGCGCGCCAGACGCGGTCGAGGTGCGTGTCAGGCCCGGCTCGTCGACGATCGCCGCGCCGCAGCCCGGGCAGAAACGGCCTCCCTCGGGCACCGGCGCGCGACAGCTGGGGCAGCAGATCATCGGCTCAGCAGGGGCTCAGAGCGGGGTCGCCTCCAGGCTCGCCCAGAGATACCACGACGCGACGGACCGGTACGGGCGCCACGCCTCGCCGATCTTCAGCATCCGCTTCGGCGGCGGCGGCTTGCGCAGGCCGTACGCGCGCTCGATGGCGCGGACGATGCCCAGGTCGCCGACCGGGAGCACATCGGGACGCTGCAGCTTGAAGATGAGGAACATCTCGGCCGACCAGCGGCCGATGCCCTTGACCGTGGTCAGCGCCTCGATCACGCCCTCGTCGTCCAGGGCGTCGAGGGCGTCCAGGCGCACCGTGCCGTCGAGCACCTTCGTGGCCAGATCTCGCAGGTAGGCGATCTTCGGCCGGCTCAGGCCGGCCCCGCGCAGCGCCTCGACGGGCGCGGCGAGGAGCGCCGCCGGCGGCGGGCACGAGGAGCCGCCGAACACGGTGAGGAACTTGCGGTAGATGGACGCCGCCGCCTTCGTGGACAGCTGCTGCCAGACGATCGCCTCGACCAGCGAGGCGAACGGGTCGGGGCGCTGGGCGTCGGCGAGGCCGCACGGGCCGCAGCGCTTGATGATCGCGCCCAGCACCGGGTCCCGGCGCATCAGGCGGCGTCGGGCGCGCGCGTAGTCGTCGGGGGTCATGGGCCCCCTGATTCTGCCCGATCTTGGAGGCCGGGTGGGAACATGTTAAGTTACCCACACTCCCTGCAGCATCCAGGTTGGCTGGCTCCGACCGGGTCCTTGTTCCACAGGGCATCGCTCCGCCTCAAGGAGGCACCCATGCGTCATCGTCGTGCTGTCCTCGCCGCCGTCGTGACCGCCGTGGTCCTGGCGTCGGGGCTCGTCGTCACCGCGAGCCCGCCGGCCGCAACCTCGCCGGTCATCGTGACGTTCTACCGCGACGCGCCGTTCCAGAACTTCCGCGCGGCGTATCACGCGGACGACCGGGCTGCCGCGAACCCCGCCGCCTGGGGCTATCTGAATCACGACGTGGTCGGCGCCGTGCAGACGCTCGAGACCCAGCACGGCTTCCGTGCGGACCACGTGTACAGCGCGGCGCTGCGCGGCTTCTCCGCGCGGCTGACCGGCGCGCAGATCGCCGCGCTCCGCAACGACCCGATGGTCGCGGCCATCGAGCCCGACGGCGTCATGGCGATCGTGCAGAGCGCGCAGAAGCGGCCCGGCGGAGGCGGCGGCCACGGCGGCGGGGGCGGCGAGCCGGCGCAGGTGCTGCCGTGGGGATCGACCGCATCGACGCCGACATCAGCTCGACGCTGGCGGGCAACGGCTCGGGCGCCGTGTCGAACGTGCACGCCTACATCATCGACACCGGCATCGACACCGGGCAGCCCGACCTGAACGTCCTGAGTTTCGTGAACTTCGCCGGCGGCCCGAGCAAGGACTGCAACGGGCACGGCACGCACGTGGCGGGCACGATCGCCGCCGTGGACAACGCGATCGATGTCGTGGGCGTCGCGCCCGGCGCGCCGCTCCACGCGGTGAAGGTGCTCGGCTGCAGCGGCAGCGGCTCGACCTCCGGCGTGATCGCCGGCATCGACTGGGTGACGGCCAACGCCATCAGGCCGGCCGTGGCCAACATGAGCCTGAGCGGCGGCGCCAGCCAGGCGCTCGACGACGCGGTGACCGCCTCGGCGGCGAGCGGCGTCGTGTACGCCATCGCGGCCGGGAACGACGGCGCCGACGCGTGCGGCTATTCGCCCGCGCGCGCCGGGACGGCCGACGGCGTCATCACCGTCGCCGCCACCGACTCGTCCGACGTGGAGCCGTCCTGGAGCAACTACGGCAGCTGCGTCGACATCTGGGCGCCCGGCGTGAACATCGTCTCGACGAAGGCCGGCGGCGGCACGACGACGATGTCGGGCACGTCGATGGCGACGCCGCACGTCGCCGGCACCGCGGCGCTCTACCTGTCGAGCCACACGGCGGCCGGACCCGCCTCGGTCGAGGGACAGTTGAAGACCGACGCGCTCTACCCCGGCACGTCCAGCAAGGACGGCCGCGCCATTCACCTGGTGTACGCCGGGAAGTACTAGAAGAGCCGCGTGTGGGGCCGGGTTCGACGCCGGCCCCACGCGCTGGCTGCGTACCCTGCGTCGTGCCGGGCTTCAGCCCGGCCTTTCGGAGCGACCTCGGAAGTCATCCGCACGGCAGACTTCACCGCATCGCCCGATCTGGCGATCGCATCACCAACCACTCGTGCTAGATTGATCGAACCCCACCTGGTTACGATCCCGCCGCCGGTGTCGGGACCCGGGCGCCGTACCTGCCGGCCTCCCGTGGTGTTCCGCGTGCGGCGATTCTTGGAGGCATCTATGTACGCTCGTCGTCTGCAGGCCGCCCTGCTCTCGCTGGCGGTGATCGCGCTCGCCGCGCCGGCCGCGTTCGCCCAGCCGGCTTCCACGTCTCCCGTCATCGTGGTCTTCCACAAGGACGTCTCCTTCGCGGCCTACCGCCAGGCATACCGGTCCGACTCGCGCATGACGGCGCACCCGCTGCGCTGGGCCTACCTCGATCGCGGGCTGGTGGGCGCGGTCGAAACCCTCGAGGCCGTGCAGCACTTCCGCGCCCGCCGCATGTTCAGCGCGGCGCTGCACGGGTTCGCGGCCGACCTGACCGCCGCGCAGCAGCAGGCGCTGGCGCGGGACCCGCGCGTGTCGTACATCGAGCCGGACGGCGAGATGCACATCGTGCAGGACCAGGCGACGGCGACGGTGCCGCAGATCCTGCCGTGGGGCATCGACCGGATCGACGCCGACCTCAGCTCGGCGCGCTCGGGCGACGGCACGGGCACGGTGACGGGCGTCGACGTGTACGTCATCGACACCGGCATCGACGTCTCGAACGCCGACCTGAACGTGGTGAGCTTCGTCAACTTCATCGACGCCACGAACAACGACTGCAGCGGCCACGGCACGCACGTGTCGGGCACGATCGCGGCGCGCGACAACACCATCGACGCGGTCGGCGTGGTGCCCGGCGCGCCGCTCCACGCGGTGAAGGTGCTCAATTGCGGCGGCGCCGGCACGACCTCCACCGTGATCGCGGGCGTCGACTGGGTGACGGCCAACGCCGTCAAGCCGGCCGTGGCCAACATGAGCGTGGGCGGGACCATCAGCCGCTCGCTCGACTCCGCGGTGCTGCAGTCGGTGGCGTCGGGCATCACCTACGCGATCGCGGCGGGCAACGACGGGCGCAACGCGTGCCTGAGCTCGCCGGCGCGGGCGGGCTACTACCTGGGCGCGCTCACGGCCGCGGCGACCGACCAGAGCGACCAGGAGGCGTCGTTCAGCAACTACGGCCAGTGCGTGGACCTCTGGGCGCCGGGCGTGAACGTCCCGTCGAACCTGCTGGGCGGCGGCGTGATCAGCTACTCGGGCACGTCGATGGCCACGCCGCACGTCGCGGGCACGGCGGCGCTCCTGCTCTCGAGGATCCCGAGCCTGCTGCCGTGGCAGGTCGAGTACATCCTGCGGTACTACAGCCAGCCGACGGGAACGTTCAGCAAGGATGGGACGCCGATCAAGCTGGTGTACGCGGGGTATTTCTGATCGGAGGCCGGAGGCCGGGGCCGGGGACCGGAGGCCGGGGCCGGAGGGCGTCACCTCGTGGGGGCCGGCTTCAGCCGGCCCGATTTCACGCCGCTTCACACAACTGCACGCCCGGTTACAGCCGGGCTCGCCAGGGTCCGATAGGGAGTATCGTACCGCCCGGCCGTGACGGTCGGGCGGCGCGAGCCCTGGACCCATGCCACCGACCAACGGCTTCGGCGTCGGCACGAACCACCTGGGCGTGAACCTCGCGTTCACGAAGTTCCTGTTCGTGTCGCCGCGGGAAGACGACGACGGCGCGCCGGCGCGGCTGCGGCAGGCGGGCGCGTGCATCGCCCGCGGCTTCTCGAACGACTTCGACGCCGAGAGCCATCACGACGCGCCGCCCCACGAGACCATCCAGTTCTTCGTCTCCGCGTGTCCCGGCGGCGCCCGCGACGGCCGCGGGATCGCCGCCGCCCGCTACGCGGCGCAGGTCTGCTCGAAGTACCGGCCCCGGCTCGACGACGTCGAGGCCGAGCTGCGGCGGCGGCTGGGCTCTGGCGACGAGGTTTCCGCGCTCGACGGCGCCATCCGCGTGCCGCAGTACACCAGTGCCGAGATGTACGCCTACGCGTACAAGCCGGCCAAGCCGCGCGCCACGGGCCGCACGGCCCGCAACGCCATCATCGTCCCGGTGCGCAAGAACGCCGACTGGTGGGCGATGAGCGCGCTCGACCGCCACTCCTACTTCTACCCGTCGCGCGGCGGGCAGGGCCACGCGCGCTCGGCCGCGGCCGGCATCACGACGATCTACCGCCAGGTCTACCACCACCCCGACGGCCCCGCGGTCGACGGCCAGTTCGACTTCGTCTCCTACTTCGAGTGCGCCGACGAGCACCTCGCCACCTTCGACGCGGTGTGCCGCAACCTGCGCGACGTCGAGCAGAACCCGGAGTGGAAGTACGTCGAGGAAGGCCCCGAGTGGCGGGGCGTGCGGGTGCTTCGCTGGTAGCGTTCTAGCTAGCGATCTTCGAGGTACTGCACCAGGCGTGCGATTCGGCGCTCCACGCGGTCCTTCCCCAGCAGCGCGAGCATCTCGAACAGGCCGGGGCTCACCATCCGCCCCGTCATGGCGATGCGCGTCGCGTGGATGAGCACGCCCGCCTTCACGCCGCGCGATTCGGCCGTCTGCCGCAGCACCTGCTCGAGCGTCGCCTCGTCGAAGCCGCAGGCCGCGTAGGCATCCGCCAGCGCGCGCAGATGGCCGGCGAGGCCCGGCTCGCCGAGCCGCTTCTGGACGGCGTCGGGATCGTACGCGTCCGGCTCGCCGAAGAACGGGCGGCCCTGCTCCACGAACTCGGGCAGCTTCTTGCAGCGCGGCCGGAGCTGGTCGATCACCTTGAAGAACCAGGCGCGCTCGCCGCCGCGGAAGGCGTCCTGCCACAGCCCGGCGGCCGCGAGCAGCGGCTGGAGCCGGTCGAGCAGCTCGTCGTCGGTGAGGCGCAGCAGGTGCTGGTGGTTGAACCAGTCCAGCTTCTCCGGGTTGAAGACGGCGTTGCCGCCGCTGATGCCCTCGAGCGAGAACGCCGCGACGAGCTCGTCGCGCGTCATCAGCTCGCGGTCGTCGCCCGGCGACCATCCCAGGAGCGCGAGGAAGTTGAACATCGCCTCCGGCAGGTAGCCGATCCGCTCGTACTCCATGACCGACGTCGCGCCGTGGCGCTTGCTCAGGCGCTTCTTGTCGGGGCCGAGGATGAGCGGCACGTGCGCGAACGCGGGCGCGGGCCGGTCCAGCGCGCCGTAGAGCAGCACCTGCTTCGGCGTGTTCGAGATGTGGTCCTCGCCCCGCACCACGTGCGTAATCGCCATGTCCACGTCGTCCACGACGACCGAGAGGTGGTAGGTCGGATGGCTGTCCGAGCGCAGGACGACGAAGTCCTCGAGGTTGGCGTGGTCGAAGACGATGCGGCCGCGGACCAGGTCGGTGAACTCAGTCTGCCCGTCCGGCACCTTGAAGCGGATCGCGCGCGGCTGGCGCTCGCCTTCGCGCCGGGCGATCTCCTCGGCCGGCAGGTCCCGGCACGCGCGGTCGTACGTCCAGCCCTCGCCGCGCGCCTGCGCCTGCTCGCGCTTCCCGGCCAGCTGCTCGGGCGTGCAATAGCAGTAGTACGCGTGCCCCTCGGCGACGAGCCGTTCGGCGGTCGCGCGATAGCGGTCGAGCCGCGCGGACTGGAAGTACGGGCCGTGGCCGCCGCCGACCTCGGGCCCCTCGTCCCAGTCGATGCCGAGCCAGCGGAGGCCGTCGAGGATGCCGGTCACCATCTCGTCGGACGAGCGCTCGACGTCGGTGTCCTCGATGCGGAGCACCAGGACGCCGCCGTGGCGGCGGGCGAAGAGCCAGTTGAAGAGCGCCGTGCGGGCGCCTCCGACGTGGAGGTAGCCGGTGGGCGACGGGGCGAAGCGGACGCGTGGGGCCATGGCTACATTCTAAACGGGACTCGGGTACCGGGTACTCGGGGCTTGGGGCTTGGGACTTGGGGCTCGGCTTGCCGCGACGTCACGACCACGTCACCCCGGAAAGCGACGAGAGCGGCGCGAAACGCGTGCGGACGTCCGGCATGTCGTTCAAGACCCTCCCCTCGTGCTCGAGCCAGGCGTGCGCCAGGAACACCCCGCCGACGACCCGCGTGCCGAAGCAGAGCTCCGTGGGCACGCCGGCACGGCCGAGCCGCCACCACAGCGCGAGCGACTGCGAGAGGCAGTTGCCGCGATACGGCGCGTAGCGGCGCGCACGCCGCAGCGCGCGAAGAGCGCTCGCGATCCGCTCCGCGGTGTCGGGCGGGACGGCGCCGTGGCCGATCCGCCGGTCCAGCGACCGATAGTAGCGCTTGAAGCCGGCGAGGCGGAGGCCGACACGCATCGCCGGAATGAGCCAGACGAAATCCAGGAAGGCGCGCCGCTCCGGCCCGGGCAGCCGCCGCCAGGCGGCGGTCAGCTCCCGGCGCCGGCGAACGGCCGTGCGCGCGCGACGCAGCCAGTCGGCCACTAGCCCTCCGGCGCGCCGGGCAAGAGCGGCTCCAGGTCGAGCCGTTCGGCGCCGTTCTCCGTGCACACCGCGAACTGCGTCTCGCCGGCGTGGTACATCGCGACGCCGGCGTACTCGCCGCGCGTGTTCAGCGCGAAGAACCGCAGGTTGAAGTTAGGGTTGCCCTTCGAGTTGAGCAGGCGCGCCTCGATCGTGTTCGCGCGCACCCGCTTGAGGGCCTCCATGCCCGCGTCCTTCGGCGACAGCCCGCGCCGCATGCTCTCGACGATGAAGAACGAGCAGAGGTTGTACAGGTTGGCCTCGCCCCGGCCGGTGGAGCCGGCCGCGCCCACCGCGTTGTCCACGTAGAGCCCGGCGCCCAGGATGGGCGAGTCGCCCACCCGGCCCGGGATCTTCCAGGCCAGCCCGCTCGTGGTGGTCACGCCGCAGATGTCGCCGGTCGGGCCGATCGCGTCGCAGTTGATGGTGCCCCAGAAGCTGCCCTCGCGGATGAGGCCGTCGCGCACCATCGACCGGCCGGCCGCGAGCGCGCGCGACTCCCACGCCGGGCCGCGGAGGAGGTGCGCCTCGACGCCGTCGCCGGGGTCGCGCTCGTGCTTCGGCTTCGGCTTGCGCCCTTCGCCGTTCGGGTCGAGCCAGTGCTCGGGGTCGACCCGCCGCTTCCACTCGAGCCACAGCTTCCGCGACTCGGGCGTGTTGAGGTCGTCCTCGATGGTGAAGCCCATCATGCGGGCGAACTGCTGCGCCCCGGCGCCCGCGAGCAGGTGGTGGTCCGTGTAGTCCATCACGGCCTTCGCCACGAGCGACGGCGTGCGCACGCCCTCGATGGCCGCCACGGCGCCGGCGCGCTTCTTCGGGCCGTGCATGCAGGAGGCGTCGAGCTGGACGACGCCGTCGGCGTTCGGCAGCGCGCCGTAGCCGATGCCGGTCTCGAGCGGGTCGAGCTCCGGGATGTTGACGCCGGCGAGCAGCGCGTCGAGCACGTCCTGGCCTTCGGTGATGAGCCGGAAGGCGCGCTCGACGGCGTTCTCGGCGCCGCCGTTCTTGAACTCCCAGCCCGACAGGTCGGAGATCACGACGGGGCGGACCGAGCGCGGGGTCAGGACCTCTGGGCCCTGGGCCCGGGCCGCGCGCGCGGCCAGCGGCGCGGCCGCCGCCAGCGTGGTCGCCGCCGATTTCACGAAGTCGCGTCTGCTGATCATGGGCCGGATTATAGCCTCCGGCGACAGGGCCGGCTGAAGACGGCCCCCACGTACTTACATCCTGACCGCTGATCGCCAGCCCCCGCCTTCGCGCTCCGCGCTACGGCGCGGTAAACCCCAGCCCCCAGTCCCCAGCCCCTGGCCTACGTCATGATCCCCATGAAGAACAGCACGAGCTCGACGAGGAGGATGACGATGATCGTCAGCTCGAGGAGCTCGCCGCGCGACATGCCCGTCTGCTCGACCGCGAAGCGGTAGATGTCGTCGAGCGTCTCCAGCTTGCGCTCCAGGCTCTGCTTCCACCCGTCCAGGCCCAGCCGCGCGGCCACCAGGTTGAAGAGGCGCGCCGTGTAGACGTCGCCCACGATCTTCAGCGCGTTCCCCGTCCGGTCGGTGATCTCGTTCACGTCGATGAAGAGCGAGTGGAGCTCGCGCGCGGCGCGCGTGCGGCGCCGGCTGCTGAGCGCGTCGTACCAGCGCGGGCGCTTCAGGTCCGCGTAGATGCGCTCCATCCCCTGGTCGAGCAGCTCGTCGTAGTAGCGGTACTGCAGCAGCTGCGAGTTGGCGAACTCGAGGATCTCGAGCGCGGCGCGCGCGCCCGCCTCGGTGTCGTACACGAACGCGGCGTTCCACGTCGGGACGACGAGGTCGTCGGCCAGGTACGACAGGCGGTGGCGCAGCACCTCGTCCTGCTCCTGCGGGCTGAGGGCCTGGTGCTCGCCGCGCAGCAGCAGCGCGATCTCCTCGCCGTGCGTGTCGGCGAGCTCGGCGGCCGTCAGCGGCCGCTCCAGGCGGTTGACCGCGAAGACGAGGTAGTCCTCGGACAGGAACGTCCGGCGCGCGCCCTGGATCGCCCCGCGGTAGCGCTCGACGAGCGTGGCGCAGACCCGCTCGACCGTCCGCTCGAGGTCGGCGTTCTCCATCAGCTCCTGGCCGAGCGCCACGAGCTCGGTCCACCAGCCCTCGAACCGCCGGCTGAGCGAGACCGACACGATGCCGTAGTCGAAGAACTTGAAGCGCAGGCGGAAGCCGTCGATCCGCGGCGCGTCGATCGCGTCGCCGTCCACCACGATGGGCGGCTCGTGATACTGCACGTACTCCGGCGACGCCTGCTTCGACACGAAGCGCGAGACCTCGGCGCCGCCGCCGAGCTGCTCGCGCAGCGCCGAAAGGTCGATGGCGTCGGCGACGTCGAAGAGGTACAGCGCGGTGACCGTGGCCTCCTTGATGGATGACGCGGCTTGTCCCGCCCTGGCGCGCAGCGCGGAGGCGGAGGTGGAGGCGGAGGGCGAAGGAGAAGACGATTCGGGCAGACGGGTCAGTACGGGAGACATGACGAACCTCGGGATGCCGGGTGAATCTGGGGCCTGGGGCGGCGTCCGGGGACGGGGACCAA
The DNA here is from genome assembly GCA_963812185.1 of uncultured Acidobacteriota bacterium. Taxonomy (GTDB): domain Bacteria; phylum Acidobacteriota; class Vicinamibacteria; order Vicinamibacterales; family JAHECP01; genus JAHECP01. Next base: position 771,359 of record CAWEUE010000002.1, on the reverse strand, counting down.
CGGCCTGGATCCAGGCTACCCGGGCGGGGCCATCCGTGGCAAGCGAAGGCCTGTAAAGTCCTCGTGGATTTGACCTTATGTCAGAGATTCCGCCTCGGACGCAGTCGGGCCGGGGCGAAAGGCGGGGCCGGCCCACGTCTGGCGTGGGGTCGTGGGGGGGGCCGACGGTCAGGTCCAGATCACCGGCAGGCCGTAAGGCGCCAGCGCGCGGTCGTGGCTGACGAGGGTCGCGCCCTCGACGCGCGCCTGGGCCAAGAGAGCCCGGTCGAACGGGTCGGCGTGGTGCGGCGGGAGCGCCGCCAGCGCGTCCGCGTGCGCGAGCGTCAGCGGCAGCTCCGTGAAGTCGTCGGCCGCCAGCAGCACCCCGAACGGCTCGTCCAGCCGCAGGCGGCCGAGCGCCACCTTGATCGTCACCTCCCACGCCGACACCGCGCTCACCCACACGATGTCCGCGCCGGCGATGGCGCGGCGGGCCGCCGCGTTGAGCCGGCGGTCGTCACGCTGCCACCAGAGCACGACGTGGGTGTCGAGCAGGAGCTTCACGGGTCAGTCGCCGGTCTCGCCGGTGAACCCCGCCAGCACGCGCTTCGGCAGCGGCGCGTCGAAGTCGGCGGACATCCGGATCCTGCCCTTCGCCGACCCGGGACGGCGGCGCCGCGGCTCGCGCACGGCCACCAGTTTCGCGCGGGGCTTTCCGTGCTTGGCGATGACGATCTCGGCGCCCGCCGCGGCCTCCTCGACGAGCCTCGAGAGGTGCGTCTTGGCCTCGTACAGGTTCAGCATGCGACGACGCTACCATCGTCGCCGACTATTGGTCAAGTTGGTCTGAATCGAGCGCGGGCGGGCCCGGCCGCGGGTTGACCGCGCCGCCGGTCCGCTCCTATAGTCCTTGTCACCCCCCGCAGCTCGGAAATCGGGAGACCTCGTGGCGACTTCTCCACGGACCCGTCTCGGCCTGACGGTCGCGCTCGCGCTGCTCGTCCACGGTTGCGGCGGATTGGCAGCGCCACCGTCCGACGCCCCCGTCCGTCCGGCCGCGGCGAAGGCCGGCGGCGCCGCCGATCGCGCGGCGCCGGACGCCGCGCCGGATGCCGGCGCGCCGATCACGAAGCGCCGCCTCGGGCCCGGCGTGAACACGCCGTACGCCGAGCTGCTGCCCGTCGCCGACGCGTCCGGCGACACGCTCTACTTCACGCGCGCCAACTACCCCGACCCCACGATGCGGGCGTTCATCGAGAAGACCATGAACGACCAGCTCGCGAGGTGCCGGAGCGTGAACTCCGGCGTCGTCGAGGAGGCGGCGAAGAAGGCGGGCGCCCAGCTGTCCGAGGCGGACCGGCAGACCCTGGCGAGCCTGTCGGCGAGCTGCGACGCGATCGCCGGGAAGCGCGACCGCGACCTGCACAACTTCGACTTCTCGCCGCATCCGAACCAGGTGTACGTGAGCCACCGCCAGGCCGACGGGACGTGGAGCGAGGCGGAGCGCCTGCCGGCGCCTCTCAACGACGAGACGTTCACCAACGTCGGCGGCGTGTCGATCACCTCCGCGTCGCCCGACCGGCGGACGCTGCTCCTGACGGGCGAGTTCCTGTTCGGGCGCCAGCGGGTGGACAACTGCGTGGACCTCGGCACCCTGCTCGGCGTGAACCAGGTGCAGTGCCTGCCCGTGGCCATCGCGAGGAACACCGGCGCGGGGTGGGTGCGGGAGGACCGGCTGCGCACCGAGCCCTTCAAGGAGCGGCTGTCCGTTTCGGGCGCCGCGCTCGCGCCCGACGGCCGCACGGTGGTCCTCTCGGCGCGCGACGCGAACACGCGCACCGACAACCACCACCGCCTGTTCGTCACGCGGTGGAACGAAACGACGCGCCTCTGGTCGGCGCCGCGCGAGATCGCGCCGCTCGCCGGCGCGTTCGAGACGGTGACGCCCTTCATCGGCCCCGACGGCCGCACGCTCTACTTCGCCAGCGACCGCCCGGGCGGCCGGGGCGCCCTCGACCTCTACATGACGCGCCGGCAGGACGAGAGCTGGCTCGCGTGGTCGGCGCCGCGCAATCTCGGACCTTCGGTGAACAGCCCGGAGAACGACCTGTCGATCTCGATGGACGCCACGGGGCGCTACGCGTTCATGGCCTCGGGCAAGGGCGCGCAGCTCGACATCTACGAGTTCAACCTGCCGCCCGACCTCAGCCCCGCGCCCACGGCCATCGTCGGGGGACGGATCCTGCTGGGCGGCCCGCTCGCCGGCGAGCCGCCGGGCGAGCCCGGGCAGCCGATGGCGGGAGAGCCGTTCCGGCCGCGCGGCGCCGGCGGGGGCGGCGGCGGCCAGGCCCAGGGAAGCGCGGGCGGCGGCGCGGGGTCCTCGCGCGACGCCGAGACCGTCGTGTTCGTGCGGCTGTCGGACGGCTCGGTGGCGGGCCAGGCGAGCCTCGGCTTCGACGGCCCCACCGGTCACTTCGAGATGCGGCTGCCCCTCGGCGACCAGTACGCCGCGTACGTGTCGGCGCCGGGCTTCGCCGGCATCGGCCAGGTGATCGACCTCACGCACGCGACGCAGGATCAGAGGGTCGAGCAGGACCTCGCCGTCGCCAGGCTGGAACCGGGCGCGGTGATCCGGCTGAACAACGTCTTCTTCGACACCGACAGCGCGGAGCTGCTGCCCAAGTCGCGCGCCGAGCTCGGCCGCCTCGTCCTCACGCTCGGGCGCTATCCGACGATGAAGATCGAGATCGCCGGGCACACCGACTCGCGCAGCTCCGACGAGTACAACCTCGGCCTGTCGGAGCGCCGGGCGGCGTCCGTGCGGGCGTATCTGGAGCGCGCGGGCATCGGCGCGGCGCGGCTGCAATCGCACGGCTACGGCGAGGGGCAGCCGATCGCGTCGAACGAGACGGAGAAGGGCCGGGCGCTCAACCGGCGCGTGGAGTTCAGGATCCTTCAGATGTAGGCGCGCGCCACGGCGGCGCGGCGCCGGAAAGGAACGGTCATGACACGCACTCTCGTGCTTTCACTCGTGTGCGGCGCGGTGCTCGTGGCGACGCCCGTGCTGGCGCAGGCGCCGTCGCCGGAGCTGCAGAAGCTCGACGTCTCGATCGGCCACTGGGTGTTCCACGGCACGTCCGCGGCGACCGCGAAGCGGCCCGCGCGGCCGTTCACCTGGGACGAGCAGTGCGACTGGTCGCCGAATCACGTCTATCTCGAGTGCACCTTCAGCAACGACTGGGGCAACGGCCACAAGGTCGAGTCGCTCGTGGTCGACACCTACAACACGACCGACCACGGCTACTGGCACTACGAGTTCTTCTCGACGGGGGAGTCCGGCAAGGACCCGTTCGTGTCGCGCATGGACGTCACGGGCAACACCTGGATTGAGCACGGGCGCGAGGTCATTCCCGGCAAGCAGACCGGCGAGCGCATCATCTACGAGTGGGCGCCGCCCGATCACGTGAAGGTGACGATTGAGACGTCGAAGGACGGGACGCTCTGGACCAAGGTGGATCAGGCGGAGGGGGTCAGGAGGCCCGGGGCGTGAGGCTTGGGGCTCGAGGCTCGTGCGACTTGTCGGCGCGGCGGCAATCCTCCGCTGTCCACCGGCGTCTCCTGCGGGCCCTCACCGCTTCTTGATCACCGCCAGCGTGACGTCGTCGGTGACCTTGCCGTGGGAATGCAGGGCGGCCTTGATCGCGGCGTGCACGTCTCGAGCGGATTCGTGCTTCGTCTCCCTCAGAACCTGTTCGAGCCGCTCGTCGGAGAAGCTCACCGGCGAGTGCTCCTGGTCGATCAGCCCGTCGGTGTACAGCAGCAGGATGTCTCCCTTGCCCAGGAGCGCGATCTCGTTCAGGGGTACTTCCCCTTCTCGAAGCCCGAAGGGTCGAAGTGCTCGATGTCGACGTGATACTCCGACGGGAAGATCCCCAACGGAGTCGAGTTCATGACGTCCTTCGTGTCGAGCTTCACGATCCGGTCGTATTCATTCGAGAAGACGATGGGCGGCGGGTGGCCGGCCGAGAGGAACCTGAACACCCCGTCGTTGGACACTTCGCCGTACAGGAGCGTCAGGTAGGGCTTGCGGGCGAGATACTCCGGGCTCATGCGGTTGTAGAACTGCGTGTTCAGCAGCTCGAAGAGGTCGGCCGTGACTTCACCGTTGTGCTTGAGCTCGTACGCCACACCCGTCTTGAAGGCGCCGTGCAGATAGTTGACCGTGACGCTGTCGCCGATGGAATGGCCGGCGGCGTCGGCGACCATGATCCCGAACCTGTTCTTGTTCTTCCTGAGCCTTGCCGCGACGGCGTGGTCGCCCGCCTTCTCAGCCAGCTCTACGCGTTCATCCAGATGGTATTCGTCGAAGTTGACGATGGTCAGGAGGTCGCCTCCCACGCATCCCATGTATGGGTCGATTTCCGCGAAGTAGTCGATGTTCGAGAGCGTCGGAAAGCGGTCCTTCCTGGGCAGGGCGAGAGAGGCCACCTCCTGCACGTGCAGGAGCTCGTTGACCAGGACGTCCTTGGGCCAGTCCTTGAGAGAGTGCGTGCGTGAGATTTCGAGGGTATTCATGTGCGAATGATGCCAATCGGCCTGTTCGGGAACGCGAGCGAAAGGCAGCGGTTCGGGGCCCGTACCTGGCGAGCGGAGCGAGCGAAATTGGCGGTGAGGCAGGGATTCGAACCCTGGGTAGAGCTTTTAGGCCCTACAACGGTTTAGCAAACCGCCGCCTTCAGCCTCTCGGCCACCTCACCGCGCGCCTGCAAGTATACGATCCATAAGCACTTGCCGATCTTGCGAATTTTCCTGGCGAAGGCGAATTCTCAAAGGCGGCGCCTTGAAAGACCGTCATATGTCCGGTAATGCGCTGAGGCGCAAGAGGTTCACGGATTCACGCGGTTCCGGTCCCGACCTTCGCATGGGCACACTTTCGGGCACAGCATAGAGATCTGGCAATAAAACGGCCATCGTCACACGCTCACTTTGACGGCTCATACAAATAGTTGTATGAAGGAGACGCGGAAGACGGCGCCACGAGACCTCGAGCTCGGCCGGGAACGCTTCCGAACCCTGATGATCATGAGGCGCAAGAAGGATGGCTCGCAAACGCAGCGTTAGAGTCACGGAATCGAGCGGCAACGTCTTCCGAGACCTGGGGTTTCGCCACGAGGAAGCCGAGCATCTCCTGGTCCGGGCGGACCTTCTGATTCAATTGCAGAAGGCGCTCAAGGCACGCGGTCTCAAGCAGGCGGGCGCCGCGAAGCTTCTCGAAGTGACGCAGCCTCGCGTCAGCGACCTTCTTCGCGGGCGCATCGACCTGTTCAGCACGGACACGCTGATCGACATGCTCGCCCGCGTGGGCATCGAGGTCAGGGTCGTGCTGAGGCCCGGGCGGCGCCACCGCGCCGCGTAGCCGCGCGTGTCCGGGTCAGAGCGTCCGCAGCGCGTCTGCGGGGTCGATGGCCCCCGCGCGGGCGAGCGGCCTGACGACAGCCACCAGCCCCACGAGAAGCACGCCCCCGACGGTCAGGGCCATGGTCACCGGATCGTCGGCGGCGACTCCGAACAACTCGTTCGAGAGCGTTCGCGCCAGAAGCCATCCCCCGACCGCTCCCACGATCAGGCCGGCGACGCACGGACGAGCCACGTAGGCGGCCAGCAGGACGGCGGTGTCCCGCCAGGAAGCCCCAAGCGCCGTTCTGAGCGCCAGCTCCTTCGCCTTGTTCGCCACGAACTCGGTCAGCGCGCCGCTGATGCTGAAGGCCGTGAGCATGAAGACGATCGCGGAGGCGAGCACCAGGATGCGCAGCGTCCGGCGACGCGCGGCGAGGGTGTCGGCGAGCAGCGTCTCGAGCCTCTGCGGGTCGTCCACGACAAGCTGACGATCGAAGCCCACGAGGCTGTCGACCACCCGACCCATCAACTGGGGGGTCGCTCGTCTGTCCGGCCGGACCACGAAGTGGGCCAAGGCCTGCGGCGGCTGTGTCTTGTCGGGCAAAAGGTACATCGTGGCTCTGACGTCGCCAAGCGGTCCGTCGGGTCGCACGTCGTGCGCCACCCCAACGATTTGATACCGAACCCCGTCGATGCGAATGCCGGCGGTCAAGGGGTCGGCCGAACCCAGGTGCTGCCGGCAAAAGGCCTGATCGACGACGAGCACCCGCGAGCCCGCACGGGCGTCGGCGGCCGAGAACCCACGCCCGCGGCTCAGGCGCATCCCAATCGACTCGAAGTACCCGGGAGAGATGGTACCTGCGTGATCAACGGACCCAGCGCCTTGCTCGCATGTCCAGGTTCCTCGAGCCTGTAGCTGCCGCCCGTCGTCACGACGACCCCGCTGAGCGGAGGCGTGTTGGAGATGGCGGCTGATGCGACGCCCGGGAGCGAGCGGACCTGCGTCAACGCTCTGTCAAGAAAGGCCGATTGATCGGCAGCCGTCTGGAAACCCTCGTCGGGGAGAAACACGCGAACGATGAAGGTCTGCCCGGGGTCGAACCCCAGGTCGACACCGACGATGTTGACCATGCTGCGGATGAGGAGCGCGCACACGAGGCCCAGGGCGGTCGCCGCCGCCATCTGAAACGTGATGACTGCCTGGAGCAAGAAGCGGCGCCGTCGGCCTGGGAGTGCGCTGTGTGCGGCCTCCTTCACCCCGAGGGCGAGATCCTGCCGGAACAGCAGCCAGGACGCGATGCCCCCGAAGGCCAATCCGGCGAGCGCGGTGAGCCCCGCGGCCTGGGCGAGTACCCGATGGCTCGAAGAGGTGAATCGGGATCGGTCCGGCGCCCGGCCCGGGCGCGACCCACATCACGGCCGCCCACGCGAGCACCATCCCCAGGAACCCTCCAGGCACGGTCCACCTGATCGACCGCCAGAGAATCAGCCGCACCAACCTCCGGCGGCTCGCGCCCAGCGCGTGCCGAACGGCCATCTCGGGCTCACGGCGAATGGCGTCCGCCAGGACGAGACCGGCGGCGCTGGCACACGCCGCCAGCCACGCCAGCGCCGCGACCGCAAGCAACACCGGCTCAAGATACGCCACCGCCCGCGTGCGCCACTCCGTCAGGGAGATCGCCTCGGTCGTTCGTCCCCCGTTGGTGCTGGGATATTCGCCCGCCAGCCGTCGGGCGATCGTGTGGACCTCCTGTTCGGCCTCCGGGACGGAGCGTCCCGGCTTCAGCCGGGCGACGACGGTCAGCGTGGGCAGACTGCGATTCTGCCGTCGCAGGGCACGGAGCCGCTCCATGGGGCCACCGCTCCCCGGGACGAAGGGCAGGACCAGTGCCTGATTGTCGTGGCGGCTGTCGAACAGCGTCGTTCGCGGGCGCAGCGAACTCATCACGTCGTCGTCCACGGCGCCCACGATGGTGAACGGCTGCCCATCCACATAGACGACACGCCCGACAGCCCGGGAATCCGACCCGAGCTGCGCGCGCCAGAGGCTCGCGGTCATCAGCGCCACAGCCGGCGCCCCGGTCTGAAAGTCCGTCTCGTTGAGCAAGCGGCCGACGCGCGGCACTGGCGCCAGCGCCTGGAAGAGGTGCGCGGTCACGTAGACCCGCTCGACCGATCGCTGTCGCGTGCCCGGGTCCCAGACCGTCCGGTCGGCGCGTGTCACGCCTCCGATGGCGGAGAAGACCTGCTGCTGCGTGGCCAGATCCTGGAAATCCGGCCACGAGAGCTCCGGCATCTCGACCTTTCGCAGGCCGAGATCGGTACGCGCCCCGATTCTCCAGCACGACGAGGCCGGCGGGGTCCGCATACGGGGACGACCCGAGGATGGCCTGGCGCAGAACACTGACGACCACCACGCTCGCCGCGATCCCCAAGGCAACGACGAGGGCGATGCTGACGGCGACGTGCGTGGATCGGGTGCGCAGGCGCATCGGCTGACTAGTCCTTCCTCGCGAACACCTTCATGACATCCCGACCGCCAGGATAGGCCGTATACACGGTCAGCGTGCGGCCTTCCTCGGACAACGACCAGCGCTCCGTGTAGCTGATGCTCGCCTTGTCCGCGGATCTGGTGAACGTGATCTGGAAGACGAGCTCGCCGCCTTCACGTCGCAGGGTCCGCACATAGACTCCCTCGCCTGGAATCCTCTCTTCGTGGGGCTTGCCGTCAGTGGCCACGGCGTACTTGTCTGCGACGACCGTGTACTGGTGTTTGCTGTCCGGTGTGAGCACTGTCACGTGCAGAGTTGAGGGTTCGTCAACGACCACCAATTCGCGTCCTCCGGCGCCAGCCCCGCGGTACAGGACACTGCGCGCCGGATCTAGAACCCACGTCCCGGTGAAGGCTCGCGTGGCTGGCAGGGCGTGGGCGGTGACGCTGAATGCGGGGATCGACGCGAGAAGGGCCGCCAGAACGACCGCCATCCGAACGCCTCCTTTCACTGCCTTCGAGGCTCAGACGGATCATCGGGTGCGAACCGGCCGAAGGGAGTCGTGACCGCCGCTCCCGCCAAGTTCGACACCGTCGCCGGGCATCCGTTCCAGGAACATCCAGAGCAACCGAAGGCGCAGCGCCACACGTAGCCGGGGCGGGCCTCCGTCCGGGCGGCCGTCACCGGCGAACGGGACGTCAGTCGGTGTCGCGCGACACCTCGACGAGCCGCCCCGTCGCGTACTTGTGCAACAGGCTCGCAATCAGGGTCTGGTACGGCAGCCCCTCCGCGAGCGCGCGTTTCTGGATGGCCTCCAGATCCTTGCTCGACAGGCGGATGTTCAGACGGCGGTCCTTCCGGAACGTGGCCTTGGCGTAGCGGACGTAACGGCTCCGCTCGCGCTTGCCGCCCCCTGCGGACGTCCATTCGCCGCGGTCGACCGACTCGAGCAAGGCCTTCTCGTCTCCGTCACTCTTCGCCATCGTCTTGCTCCCCGCCGAGATATTGCCTCGTGGCCTTCCGGCTCGGAATGATCGTCTTCAGGAAGACCGTGTGCTCGTCCTCGATGAACGGCACCAGGTACACATAGTTCTCGCGCCGCACGACGAAGATGCGCTGACCGGCGTAGCGCTCGGGATTCGGGTGCTCCAGAATGTCGAGCAGATCCCCGCGCTCGATGTGGAACACCACGTCCTCGAACCCGATGCGGCGCTCCGCCCGGAGCTTGGCGTTCTTCGCGTTGTCCCAGTCGAAGTACTTCACGCGCAGCCGGCTCCCATGTTCAGTCTATCACAATGTGTGCCTTATGAGCACACATTGTCGTCGAATCCCTGCCCGGGCGCGTACCCGGACGCGGTCCGATCGACGAGGGGCCGCCCGACACATGGAACGGCCCTCTGCGTCACTTCCGCGCTCGTTAAGGCGTGCCGGCCAGCGCCTTCAGCGCGGCGTGCCGGTACATGTCGGACAGGGTCGGATAGTTGTAGAGCGTCTCGGCAATCTGGCTGGCCGTGGCGCCGGCGCGGATGAACGCCTGGCCGATGTGGACGAGCTCGCTCGCGCTCGGCCCCACGATGTGGACGCCCACGAGACGCATGGAGTCGGCCTCGAACAACAGCTTCAGCAGGCCGCCCGTCGCCCCGCTGATCTGCCCGCGCGGGTTCTTGTCGTAGTTGCCGCGTCCGGCCACGTACGCCACCCCGCGCTCCTGCAGCTTCTCCTCGGTCTCGCCGACGTAGCTCACCTCCGGGATCGCATAGACGGCGAACGGCAGGACCTCGGTGCGGGCGGCATATCCCGGCACGGCGAACGCGTGCCGGATGGCCCGCCGGCCCTGCTCCATGGCCGTCGAGGCCAGCGCCGGGTAGCCGATCACGTCGCCCACGGCGTAGACGTGCGGATGGAGGGTCTGATAGTGCTCGTTGACCTCGAGCAGGCCGTAGGCGTTGGGCGTGATGCCGATCCGGTCGAGGCCGATGTCGCGCGTGTTGCCGTCCCGGCCGACGCACCAGAGGAGGACGTCGGCCTCGAGCGCGCGCCCGTGCTCGGTGCGGCACGAGACGCGAGGCTCGTCGCCGGCGACCGGCGCGATTGCGACATGACGGTCGGCGGAGAGGATCGTGATCCCCAGCCGCCGCAGCTCCTCCTCGAGGATGCCCACAATCTCGCGGTCGAGGTACGGCAGCAGGCGCTCCCGCGTGTCCACCAGCGTCACGTCGAGGCCGAGCGCGGCGAAGATCGACGCGTACTCGATCCCGATCACGCCCGCGCCCATCACGATCATCGACCGCGGCATGCGCGGCAGCGCCAGGATGGTCTCCGAGTCGAACACCGTCTCGGCGTTGAACGGCACGTCAGCCGGATGGTGCGGCCGGGACCCGGTCGCAATCACGACGACGCCGGCCGAGAGCACGTCCCGCACCACGCCGGCCTGGCCGAGCACCTCAATCTCGTGAGGCGCGCGGAATCGCGCGTGCCCTTCGACGACCTCGACACGGTACCGGCCCAGCGACTGATTGAGCAGGTCGAGCTCGCGCTGCTTGACGAGGCGCTCGCGGTGCATGAAGTCCGCGACGGTCACCTCCGGCGCGATCTCGTACCGGATGCCGTGCAGACGCATGTGCGAGAGGGAGTGGAAGAACAGCGCGCTCTCGCGCAGGGTCTTCGAGGGGATCGTCCCCCAGTTGACGCGGTTGCCGCCGACCACCGGGAACCGCTCGACGACAACCGCGCGCTTGCCGGCCCGCGCGGCCTGAATGGCGGCCCGCTCTCCCGCGGGGCCGCAGCCCATCACGACGACGTCGACTTCGCGTGCCATCGAGGTGCCACCTGGAACGACGGCTCCCAGATGAGCCGTCCTCCAGAATGCTAGCACGCGAGGCGTCGTGTCCTGATTCTCTCAGCGCGCGCCCAGGCGCGCCAGCTCGGCTTCCGACGCCCGATAGCCCCAGGCCGGGGTGTAGTTCGACGCGATGGCCCGCTGGAAGTACTCGCGGGCCTTCGCCTCGCGGCCGTTGAGCAGATGCCACAACCCGACCGAGTACCCGACGGTGGCTTCCGAGAATCGGCCCCTCGGCCGCCATGGTCGCCGCCACCTGCGCCTCGGTCTTCGTGCCCTTGAAGAGCAGCAGGCGGTCCTGGTAGTTGCCCGGGTGGCCGGCCAGCGCGTCGGTCGAGAGCCCGGCGAGCAGCTTCTTCGCCTCGTCCCGGCGTCCGGCGCGAAGCAGGCTCGGGAGCAGCCACGCCTGGCACTCCACCGTGGACGCCTCGTCGGTGGAATCGGCGACGCAGCCCTCGTAGGCCTTCGCCGCGTTCGCGAAGTCGCCCTCAAGGTAGTAGGCCAGCCCCAGGTGGTGGTCCACGCCGCGGTCCCGGTGCGTCAGCGACTCGGCCTTCTGCAGGTCGGCCAAGCCGGGGCCGACCTCGCCCAGATTCAGGTGATAGTGGCCGCGGTCGCGGAGAGCCTCGGCCTGGTCCGGCTTCAATCGCAGGGACTCGGAGCACGCGACAATCGCGTCCTGGTGACGGCGCAGGCCGGCCAGCGACCGGCACTTCAACAGGTACGCGTCCGCGTTGCGCGCGTCGACTGCAATCGCGCGGTCGAAGGCGGCGAGCGCCTTCTCGTGCTCCGCCTTCCGCTGGAGCGTGACGCCCTCGGCGAGCGCCGGCGCGGCCAGCGAGGCCGGCACCGGGTCCCGCGGCGACGCCGGGCGCGCCTGCGCGTGCACGCCCTGCAGCGTCTCGTGCGCCCGGACCGCCATCTTCTTCTGGAACGCCGCGAGCTCGGCGGGCGCGGGCTTCCCGGCGAGAAACGAGTCGGTCTCCGTCAGGATCGCGCGCTCGACCTCGAGCAGCCCGGGCAGCCAGCCCGTGCCGGCGGCGTTGTCGAGCCGCGTGAGGTCCAGGTACTCGTAGCGCTCGCGGGTCGCGAGCGGACGCAGCAGGGCCTTCAGGCGGAACGCCTCGGCCGTGATCGGCGCGTCCTTGCCCTGCCAGACCTCCTCCGGCGGCACGCCCGCCGCCACCCACAACGGGATGGCGATGGTGGTCACCGGCTCGCCCAGCGCGACCCACATCGTCGTTCGCGCGGGATCCTCGCCGGGCCGCACGCCCTGGATGACCACCGTCGCGGCCGTGCTGGGCCGATCGATGGTGTAGTTCGTGTGGATCCAGTACGGCGTGTCGGCGGGCAGGGTCTTCCACTCGTCGCGCGGCGGATAGTGCAGCAGCGGATGGCTCAAGTCGCGCGCCAGCCGCTGGAAGACGGTTCCGGCGTCGAGCCCCTCCGCCGCCACGCTCGACAGCAGCTGGCTCTCCCGGTCGAACCTGAAGTAGCCCATGCCCTGGTTCTCGTCCCCGCTGCGCGAGAAGTTGGTGTTGGCCAGGCGGGACTCGGGGAACGACGCCGCGTCGTATCGCGTGTATCCGCGATTGGAGGTCTCGACGATCACCGCGCCGCCGTGGGCGTCGATCGCGAAGAAGTTCGCGCGGACGCCGAGGCGCCGGCCCATCCGGCGCGCGATCAGCTGCTCGAAGTCGTCGACCGTGCGGCACGTGCGCAGCGCCTCGGCCATGACGACGCCTTCCTGCCCCTGCGTCTCGCCGGCGGGCTGGGGCAGGTTGTAGGAGGCCGAGTTGGCGATGGCGAAGCCCTCCGTGTTCAGCCCGGCCCAGGCCATCCGGCCGGCCGTGTCGTCGGCGTCGATCAGGGCCAGGAAGCTGTACGGGTGCTCCGAGACGAGGATGACCTTGTTCGAGAGCGTGCCGGTGTCCCGGTTCTTCCACAGGAGCGGGCCGCCGGCGCGGGTCGCCGCGCCCGCGGCCACGAGCGTGGTGCACTCCTCCGAGCCGGTCCCGGCGGAGAGGTGGAGCACGAGTCCCGCCAGCAGCAGGACCATCACCGACAGTCGAGTTCCGAGTCTGCTCCTCACGGCGTCTCCTTTTTCAGACCGGGGCTTCGCCCCGGACCCCGGCTCGGTCGCTTGCGGGGACCCCGGCGCCCCGCGCCGCTTCCTCGCGGGCCGCGCCGTGCGCGGCCTGGCGGTCTGCGGTGCGCCACGCTCGCAGACCGCCTCCCGTGGGCTCCAACTGGACCTCACCTGGGATCAACGGGACCAGCCGGTCACGAGCGGGTCTTCACGAATCCGCAGCACGCCCTGGGCCGTGGCCCCGCCGGCGCTCAGCTCGAGCCGATAGTAGCCCGGCACCGCCGGAACGCCGGGGGGCGGCCTGAAGGACGCGAGAAACGCGGAGGTTTCGGGCGCGGGCCGGGCCCGCGCGGCCTGCCCGGCCGGCGGGTCGAAGCGCCCGTCCCAGGCGAACCGCGTGATGCCCGCCCTGGCGGGCACGGTGAGCGTGCGCGACAGCCGTCCGTCCACGCTGCGAATCGTCAGCGAGACGGGCGTGCCGGACGACTGCGCGAGATACCACGTGACGACGGGCGTGTTCACGATCTTCGCGCGGTCCATGGCCGCGCCCGGCGGCCGGACCGAGGGCGGGTTGCCGCCGGCGTACGTGTCGTCGCCGAACTGCCCGCCGCGGCTCTGATCCACCCACAGGGTCGCGGTGCGCTGCTCGAACAGGTGCGCGCCGGCCGACAGCACCTCGGGCGTGAGCTGCTCCAGCGCGGTGATGTCGTCGAGCACGTACAGGCCGCGCCCGTGCGTGCCGGCGACGAGGTCGCGGTCGCGCGGGTGGATGACCAGGTCGTGCACGGCCACGGTCGGCATGCCGTTCATCAGCGGCCGCCACGAGGCCCCGCCGTCGAGCGTCACGAACACGCCGAACTCCGTGCCCACGAAGAGCAGCCGCGGGTTCCGCGGGTCGGCCGTCAGGACGTGCACCGGGTGATCGGGCGGCAGCGTCCGGCCGAGATCGACCCACGTGGCCCCGTAGTCCTTGGTCTCGAACACCCACGTCCCGTAGTCGTCGCTGCGATGGCCATCGAAGCACACGTATGCCGTTCCCGGCGCGTGCGGCGAAGCCTCGACGTCGCTGACCCAGAGCTTCGCCGGCACGCCGGGGATCGTCCCGCTCACCTTGGTCCACGCCGCGCCGCCGTTCCTCGTCACCCAGACATTGCCGTCGTCGGTGCCGGCCCAGAGCAGGCCCGGCACGAGCGGCGACTCCGACAGCGAGACCACCGTGGCGTAGGTCTCGGCACCCGTCGAGTCGAGCGTGAGCCCGCCCGAGTCGGTCCGCGTGGTCTCGGGGTCGTTGTTCGACAGGTCGGGGCTGATGCTCGTCCAGGCGGCGCCGCCGTTCACGGACTTGAAGACGTGGTTGCCGCCGAGGTAGAGCGTGCGCCCGTTGTGCGGCGAGACGATGAACGGAGTCTGCCAGTTGAAGCGGAAGCTTCGGTCGGCGCGCATCTGATCGTAGAAGGCCGCGAGGTCCGTGGCCGGCGCCTCGCGAGAGGGGCGCGCCTTGCCGGTGGCCTCCTCGAAGTTCAGGACGTTGAAGGCCCCGGGACGCCCGTACGCCTCGGCGTACGTCAGGGCGTCATAGCGGCGGAAGCTGCCGTTCTCGGCCTCCGAATACACATGCCGCCAGTCGTCCGGGTCGGCGGCGGCGTGCATGCCGTCGCCCCAGTGCATCTTCCACGTGTGGTCGTTCCGGATGCCGAACGCGTCACGCGTGAAGCTGGGCACGCCCCACGAGCCGTTGTCCTGCAGGCCGCCGTAGATGAAGTAGGGATCGCGCATGTCCACGCCGATGGCGTAGTACTGCGCGACGGGGAGGTTGCCGTAGAAGTGGAAGGTCCGGCCGTGGTCGTGCGTGAGGAACAGCCCCTTGTCCTGGCCCAGGTAGTACCGATCGTGCTGGTTCGGATCGATCCACATGGCGTGGAAATCGTAGCCGAACCCGCGGGCCCCGGTCTCGAACGTCTTCCCGCCGTCGGCCGAGACCCAGAAATTCACGTCCATCAGGTAGACGTGCTGGTCGTTCGACGGGTTGATCCGGATCTGGCTGAAGTAGAACGGGCGGACGTCGTGCCGGTTGAGGTAGGCCCAGGTCTCGCCGCCGTCGGTCGATCGGTACACGCCGCTCCCGAGTTGGCTCATGTCCGCGTACGCCGGGTCCTTCGGGCCGGGGTGGAAGCCGTGCTCCACGATCGCCATCAGGATTCGGGGGTTCTTCCGGTACACGGCCAGGCCGATCCGGCCGAGGTCGCCGGGAGGCAGCCCCCGGCTGAGACGGCGCCAGGTCTTTCCCCCGTTGGTGGACTTGAAGAGGCCGCTCCCGGGCCCGCCGGAGTCGAACCGGTAGGCGCGGCGCAGACGCTGGTAGAAGGCGACGTAGAGCACGTCGGGGTTCGACGGGTCCATCACGAGGTCGGTGGCGCCGGCCAGGCGGTCCGCCGGAAGCCCCTGCTGGAGCTTCTGCCACGTCGCCCCGCCGTCGACGGTCTTGAAGAGGCCCCGGTCGCCCGTGTCGCCCCAGAGATCGCCCACGGCGGCGACGTATGCCGTTCGCGGGTCCGTCGGGTGGAGCACGATGCGCCCGATCTGGAACGTGTCCTTCAGGCCGACGTTGGCGAACGTGCGCCCGCCGTCGGTCGACTTGTAGACGCCGTCGCCCCAGCCGACGTCGTTCCGGTTGTTGGCCTCGCCCGTGCCGACCCAGAGAATCTCGGGGTTCTTCTGGAAGACCGCCACGTCGCCGATCGACCCGGTCGCGTAGCGGTCGAAGATGGGCGTGAAGGTCGTGCCCGCGTTCTCGCTCTTCCACACGCCGCCCGACGCCGACGCCACCAGGAGGAAGCGCGGGTCCGCGTCCAGGCTCTCGACGTCGACGATGCGCCCGCCGGCACTGCCCGGGCCGATGCTGCGCCACACGAAGTCCGTCAGAAGCCCGTCGTCGGCCGGCGCCGCGCGGAGCGCGAACCCGGCGCACGCGCACACCGCGACCGCGAGGGACACCTGCAACCAGCGTCGATGTGTCATGGATGGTCTCCAGGGGTGGTACCGGCCGTGGCGCGTCGGCGCGGGCGGACCGGGACGCGCATCGGCGATGCGCGTCCCGGCGATCCGCCCGTCCGTCCCTCCTGACTAGAAGGTATAGGTGACGCCCAGCTTCGCGATCCTGGGCGGCACGATCCCCGTGAGCCGGCCGAAGCTCGAGCCGGAGCGCGTGGTGACGCCCGTTTCGACGTTGGTGTTGGTCACGTTGAACAAGTCGAGCTGGAACGCGGCCGTTCCGAAGCCAATCTTCTGCCGCTTCTCGAACCGGATGTTCAGGATGTTCTGGGCTGGCAGGCGATTGGCGGCGGGATCCTCCATCAAGAGGATGAGGCTCCCGGATCGGACGAGTCCGGTGGTGAAGCGCGCGTCGCGCCCCCACACGCTGCCGCTCTGGCTCGTGAACAGGGCGGCGGCCTGGATGCCGTACGGGAGGTTGTAGCTCCCCGACAGCTTGAAACCCCACTCCCAGTACTTGCTCTTCGGATAGAAGTTCGCGTCGTTCGGCGTCTGCGGGATGCCGGCGACCCATTCGTCGTGGTGCGTCGCCAGCACCGAGGTCATCAACTGCCAGCCGCTCGACAGCCGCTTCTGCGCGGCCACCTCGAAGTTGTGGAAGCTGTTCTCGTAGCCCGGCGTGTTGATGTCCACGTTGCGAATGAAGGCCGCTCCCGCATAGGCGGCGCCGTACTCGTAGTAGGTGATGGCCGACCCGTCGTCAGCCGTTCCGGCCACGCCGTCGGGTCCCGGATCGACGCTCGCGATCGGGACGCCGTACGCGTCGTAGGGCCGCAGCACGTTGACGTTCTGGTAGAGATCCACCTCCCGCCGATAGACGTAGCTGGCGCGCGTCGAGAAGCTGGCGGCGATCTGGTGCTCGACGGAAGCCGTGACCTCGTGGGTCTTGGGCTGCTTGAGGTCCGGGTTGGCCGCAGAAGACGACGAGCCGGTCGACGTCACGAACGTGCCGAGCTCGCCGTCGTTGTAGTCCAGGTTGCCGTTGAGATCGTTCCACCGGTAGGTCGTCGTGTTGCGGGAGTTGCCGTTGTAGGTGTCGCCGTAGGTCGCCTGCATGGCGAAGTTGTACCAGCCGTAGGTCGCCTTCAGCACCGTCCGGTTCTCCTTGTCGAGCGGCAAGGACACGCCCACCCGCGGCGCCCAGTTCCGCCAGGTGAGGACGTCGGTCTTCGGGAAGTCGCCCGCCGGATAGAACCGGCCCGCCTGCTTGGACTGCGCCGGCAGGTAGATGTGGTAGCTCTCGTACCGCACGCCGACGTTGAGCGTGGCCCGCTCGCCGAACCGCCAGGCGTCACGCGCGAACGCCGAGGCCGTCCGCATCTTGTCGAGCGTGTTGTACGGGTAGTTGTAGGCCACGATCTGGTACGGCGTGCCGTTCTGGAACCGGAGCTGGTAGTCGCCGCCCTGCGATTCGGTCGGGGAGTCATAGACGCGTCCCTCGTCGGTGATCTCCAGGCCGGCCTTCAGGTCGTGGCTGCCGCCCCAGGCGTCGGGCACGAAGTGCGCCGCCGTGGCGTTGTACTGCCAGCGGCTGCGCCCGCCGCCGTACGGCGTCGTGTTGTAGCGCCCCCAGTACCCGCAGCGTGACGGTGTCGTACGCCGGGGGGGCGTCCGTCCAGTTCTCCCCCCGCGTGTAGTAGTGCCACTGGCCGAGGAACGCGTTCACGAACGTGCGGTCCGACACCACCCAGGACCACTCGGCCTTGCCGGCCTTCGGCTTGAAGATCTGGTGCCAGGTGGACTCCTTGTACCGGTACGCGTCGGCGTTGCGCTGCGGATAGTCCTTCGTCTGCGCCTGGATGAACCCGCTGAACCGGTGCTTCGGGTTCAGCTGCCCGGTCATCTTGCCCGTGTAGTTCGTGAGGGTCACCTGGTAGTCTCCGGGCTCGCCCGGCGACGCGAAGTAGCCCAGCACGCCGGTCTTGATCTTCTGGTTGCGGTACGACGTATAGAACCACAGCCGCTGCTTGAGGACGGGCCCTCCCAGATCGACGTTCCCGTCGTAGTACGACTTCAGGGGATTCCCTTCCTTCACGCCGCGAGCCTTCAGTTCGTCCGTGACGTTGTTGCTCTGCAGGCTCGGGGTCTCCCAGCCAAAGTAGCCGGAGCCGTGGAACTGGTCGCCGCCCGATTTCAGGATGCCCATGAACTGCGTGCCCGGCGTGGCCATCTCGGCGTCGTTCCCCATCGCCTTGATCTGCACCTCCTGGAACGCGCCGTAGTCGTAGTAGAAGCCGGCCCCGCCGGCGTCCTCCCGCGTGTCGACGCCATCGATGCTCGGCTTGTTGCCTCCCGTCGATGTGCCGTAGTTCGAGTAGCCCTGCTGCGTGCCGACCGCGGTGCCGCCGATGTCCGCGCCGGTCACGCGCAGCCCGGGCGCCATGGTCATGACCTGCCACATGCTCCGGGTGGTCGGCAGCTGCTCGAGCGCCTCCTTGCCGAGGTTGGTGCTGACGCTCGTCGTCCTGACGTCGACGACCGGCGACTCGGCCGTGACGGTCAGGGACTCCTCGATGTTCCCGACGCCCAGCGTCTCGTTGATCGTGGCCACGAAGCCGGTGTCGAGACGCACGCTGCGCTTGACGGTCGTGAACCCGGAGAGCTCGAAGGAGACCTCGTAGGTGCCGGCGGGCAGCGCGGTGAAACGGTACCGGCCCTCGGCGTCGGAAACCGTGGAGCGGGCCCCGCCCAGCATCGCCGGGCTCGTGAGGGAGACGGTCACCCCGGGGAGGACCCCTCCGCCCTGATCGACGACCCGGCCCTCGATGCCCGACCGGTCCGTGGTCTGGGCCTGGAGAGCCCATGGTGCCGCCAGCATCGCCACGAGCGCGGCGGCCCAGATGATCCAAGCGCGCTTTCGCATGTCCGGTCCTCCCTCTGTCAAAAACCTGGCTGTCCTGGCTGTGGTGTCGGGGGAAACAACGCCGCCCCGCCTGTGAGGAAACACACTCCCCGGCGGGGCGTCTGGAACGGCCCTTCCCGTACTGTCCGAACGGTGGACCCGGGGTGCGAAATCGTCAAGCGACATCACACGGCGCGGGCGCCCGCCGCGTGATGTCGCGATCGCCGGCCCGCCGACGGGAGGCTGGTTTTGGGGGTAGAATGCCGTTGAGGCCCATGAAATCCGAGGCCACCAACCCACAGGCCGGAGCGACGCCCGATCGTTCAGACGGCCATCCCGGCGAGCGTCTGGACGGCTGGAAGGCGATCGCGAGCTACCTCGGCCGCGACATCCGGACGGTCCAGCGCTGGGAGCTGAGCGAGCAGCTTCCCATCCGCAGGCTGGAGCACAAGCACCGGGCGTCCGCGTACGCGTTCACCGCGGAGCTCGACGCCTGGCTGGCCGCGCGCACCGCCCACGACGGCGATCTGCCCCCCGAGCTCACCGCCCCGCGGGTCCAGTCGAGGCGCTGGCGGCTCGCGGGCGCGATCCTGGTCCTGGCGGTGCTGGCCGTCGCGGCCGCGCTGGGCATCCGGGCGCTCAGGCCCGGGGTTGAGAACCGTGACACCCGCGACCCTCAGGCGTACGCGGCGTTCGCCGAAGGCAGCGCGCTCTACTGGTCGCGGCAGTACCGCGACGCGGCGGTGTGGCTGGAGCGCGCCGTCTCGCGCGATCCGTCGTACGGGCTGGCGTGGGCCTTCCTCAGCAAGACCTACGGGCGTCTGTCACAGCCGATGTGGGCGGGGGGCGCGGCCGCCCGCGACCGGGCCGAGGACGCCGCGGCGCGCGCGGTCGCCCTCGCGCCGGGCCTGGCCGAGACCCATGTGGCGCTCTCGCTGGCCGCCCGCGCCCGGAGCGACGTGGCGCGCTGGCGCGCGGAGGCGCGCCGGGCCGTCGAGCTCGACCCGCGAGCCGCGGAAGCGCTCGCGCTCCTGGGCGACTCGGTACAGCTCGTACGTGTATGCCTGCGATCGGGACCAGAACCCGGAGCTGGCCGAGTCCTACTACCGCCGGGCCATGGAGCTCAAGCCGAACCTGGTCACGGCGGCCAGCAACCGCGCCCACAACCTGCGGCGGATGGGACGGTACCGCGAGTGCATCGATCTGATGAACAAGACGATCCGGGCGTTCCCGGACGAGACGCCGCTCGTGGCCGAGCGCGGCACGTGCCGACTGCTGGCCGGTGACGTCGCGGGCGCGGCCGTCGACATGGCGACTCTGCGCGGCAACCCCAAGATCGCGCCGGCGGGCGCGCTCGTGTACCTCGGGCTGTTCGAGCTGAAGACCGGCCGCACCGAGGACGGGATTCGCGATCTCGAGAGCGTCATCCCGCTCGACGCCAGCGCGCGCGCGGAGCTGATCGTCGCCGAGGCGTACGGATCGGGCGGCGACCTGCCCCGGGCGATGACGCACATCAAGCGCGCCTTCGACCTCGACCCTTCCTGCGTCGGAACGGTCGCCACCTCGCTGTCGTTCAGCTCGATCCGCCAGACCGAGCAGGTCAGATCGCTGCTCGCCCGCTACGGCGTCCACTGAACGCCGCCGGCAGCCGGCCGCGCCGCCCGTCACCTTCCGAGGTGCTTGTCGAAGAACGCCGCGGGGGGCGCGGTTTCCCCCGTCTCAGGCGCGCGCGAGCCCTTGCGTTCCGCCGTCCGGGGTGTTATTCGGAAGGGAGGGGGAATTCCATGACAGCTCAGAAATCCGCGGCCGCGCTCGCGGCGTGCGGTGTGGTTCTTTTCCTGTCGGGCTGCGGCGGCGGCGCCTCCAGCGCCCCCACCCCGGCCCCGAAGCCAACGGCCGCGAAGCTCTCCAATCCCGCTCTCGGCGACCCGTGCTCGCTGCTCACCGACGAGGACGTCTCCGCGATCGCGCCCGACGTCCACCATCAGAAGCTCGACACGGTGGCGGGGACGAACAAGATCTGCGAGTGGCCGAACGAGCGCGGCATTCCGGTCGTGCTGCTCCAGGTGACGCCGGCCGACCCGGCCGGGCCCGGCGCCGAGCTGAAGACGAGCCTCGGACCGGCCGGCTACAAGATCGTGGACGTGAAGGGAATCGGGGATCGGGCGGCCGCCGCCGTGCAGGAGGCCGATCCGTCCAAGGGGCTGACGGCCGGCGTGGCCTCGCTCGTGGTGCAGGCCGGCGGCTACGACGTCGACCTCTCGACGCCGCGGGTCGAGATTCGTCCGGGATCGCCGAAGTTCGCCGCGCTCCGGCAGATGGCGGGCCTGGCGGTGGACCGGCTGACGCACTGACGGCGGCCGGCCGCGCAGGCGATCGTGCGGCGGGCGCGCCCTCAACGTCCCACGTATCGCAGCGCCAGCAGCGTCAGGTCGTCTTCAGGCGGCGCACCGGTGGCGAACGCCTCGACGTCGCCCATCACCTTCGCCACGAACGCGCTCGGCGGCTCGGTCGCGGCCGCGCGCATCGCGCGCTCCAGCCCTTCGGCCCCAAACATCGCGCCAGTCGTGCTGCGCGCGTCGGTCAGGCCGTCGGTATAGAGGACGAGCGTCGCGCCGCGGTCGAGGCGCAGCCGGGTGGCCGTGAACGGCGCGTCCTCGACGACGCCGAGCGCCACGGACTTGGCGACCGGCGGCATGGACAGGCGGCCGTCCGGACCGAGGATCACCGCGGGGTTGTGGCCGGCATCGACCAGCGCCAGCTCGCCGCTCGCCAGATCGAGGCAGCCGACGATCGCCGTCACGAACATCTGGCGCTCGTTGTCTCGCGCGAGCTCGGCGTTCATGCGCGCGACGGTCTCGGCGGGGTCTGCGCCGCCGCGCGCGGTGGCTCGGAAGAGGGTCTTGGCGACGGCCATGTAGAGCGCGGCCGCCACGCTCTTCCCCGAAACGTCGGCGACGACGAACCACAGGCGGTCGCCGTCGAGGTCGAAGTCGTAGAGGTCGCCGCCGACCGATCGCGCCGGCTTCAGCGTGGCCGCGAGCTCCACCTCCGGGCGCTCCGGCACGCGCCGCGGCAGCATGGCCATCTGCATGTCGTGGGCGAGCGCCAGCTCGTGCTCCAGCACGCGGCGCGCGGCCGCCGCCTCGGCCAGCTCGACGTTGCGCACGCGCAGCGTGGCCGCCGAGGCAATCGACACGAGCATGTCGAGGTCCTGCTGGGAGAACTGTTTCACGCTCACACGCGAGGAGAGCGTGATGAGGCCCATCGTCCCCTCGGCGTCGGCGAGCGGCGCAGCAACGATGCTGCGGATCCCCGCGATCATGATCGAGTCGGACCCGGCGAACCGCTCGTCGCTCGCCGCGTCGAGCACGAGCGCGGGTCTCGCCTTTCCGGCGACCTCGTCCACTACCCGGCGCGGCACGACCGCCTCGTCGGCCGACCCGGCATCGCTCCGGCTGGCCGCGCGCTCGAGCCGGCCGTCGGCCGTGCGCAGCAGGATGACGCCGTCCTGCGGCCGCAGCACGTCGAAACAGCGATCGAGGATCAGGTCGAGCAGCGCGGGCAGCGAGATGGGCGCAGCCAGCGCGCGGTGGATCTCGTTGAGGGTGTGCATCCGCGCGGCCTGCCGGTCGTCGCCGCCCGCGGGGGTGAACGCCGGCGGCCCGGCGACGGTCGCCGCGGCCGCGATCCCGCCCGTCAGGTCGGGCGGCAGCGGCTCGCGCAGGGCCGTCGGATCGCCCACGAACCGCAGCCGCGTATTGCCGATCTGCAGGCGGTCGCCGGCCCGCAGGACGCGCGGCGCGGCCAGCCGCTCTCCGTTGACCGTGGTCGGGTTGTGCGAGCCCAGGTCCTCGACCCACCACGCATCGTCGCGGTAGACGAGACGCGCGTGCCGGCGCGACACGCTCACGTCGGCGAGGATCAGGTCGGCGGTCTGCGCGCGGCCGATCACGACCTCGAGCCCCGCGAAGTCCCGGTCGACCGGGGACGCGCCGGCCGCATCGACGCGCAGCCGCACCGTCATGGAGCGGTCACCTCGCTGACCGCGGCCTCGCGTGACTCGACGACGGTGAACAGCGGGAGGAAGCCCGCCAGCTCGAAGACCTGCCGGACCGGATCGCCCAGGCCGCAGATCGCCAGCGCGCCCTTCGCGTCGCGCAGCCGCTTGGCGAGCATCAGCATCACGCGCAGCCCCGCGCTGCTGATGTACTCCACCGCCGCGAAGTCGACGACGAGCCGCCGCTCGCCGGCCGAGACCAGGCCGAGCACGAGGCTCTCGAACGCGCCGGACGTGGTGCTGTCGAGGCGGCCCGCCGGCGCGACCACCAGCGTCCCGTCGAGCCGCAGCTGATCAACCTGCATCGGAGCTCCCCTCGGGTGCCGGGCCGGACGGATCCGGCCGGAGACGCCACGTCATGGTCAGGTGGTTGCGATCCTCTCGCCGCTCGTAGCGCACGTCGTCCATCAGGCCGCGCGTGAGCGCGATCCCGATGCCGCCCGGGCGCCGGCGGGCGAGCGACGACGCCGTATCCGGCGACGGCGCGGCCAGAGGGTCGAACGGCCCGGCCGCGTCCACGACCTCGGCGGAGAGCACGCCCGACTCGAAGGAGAAGGTCAGGACGATGGGGCCCGCGCGCGGCTCGAGGCCGTGGCGGACGACGTTGGACACGACCTCGTCGAGGGCGACCAGGAAGCGCCAGCGGGCCTGCGACGGCAGGGCGCATGCCGCCGAGAAGCGCTCGAACGCCTCGGCCACCCGTTCGAGCCCGTCGGGGGTGCCGGGCACGACGACCGTCTCGCGCGCGCGCATCGTCGCCCCCTGCCGGCCCGGGTCCGGCGCGGGCGCCGGAGCGGGCCGGGATCCGACTCACGGCGAAATTTCGGGCGAATCATACCACCGCGCCCGGGTTGTGCTATAAGAGCGACCGCGACCGCACCAACCTCCCCGGCACGAACCGTGTAGTTCATGACTGAATCGAACGACGACGCCGACTGGATCGGGCGGTGTCTCAGAGGCGATGCCTCCGCGTTCGAGCCGATCGTCGCGCGCTACCACCGGGTCCTCTTCAGCGTCGCCCTGCGGATGGTCGGCGACTACGAGGACGCGCGCGACGCGACGCAGAACGCGTTCGTCCGGGCCTACACGCGGCTCGACACCTACGACCCGACGCGGCGGTTCTTCAGCTGGCTCTACCGGATCGCGATCAACGAGTGCCTGAACCTCAAACGCGCCCGGAGACCGAGCGAGCCGCTGGGCCTGGCCCTGAGCGCGGCCGACCGCGCGCCGGACCCGGTGGAGGCGTCGGAACGACACGACCGGGTGCAGGCCGCGCTCGCCGGACTCAGCCACGAGTACCGCGAGGTCGTCGTCCTGAGGTACTTCGCCGAGCTGTCGTACCACGGAATCAGCGAGACGCTCGGCGTGCCCGAGAAGACCGTGAAATCGCGGCTGTTCTCGGCCAGGCAACGGCTGGCCGGGCTGCTCGGCGACGAGGACGAGAAAGGCAGGAGGCGTGAACGAGGGTGACCACGACGCGGTCGAGCGGAGCCTCGAGGAGGCCCGCGCGCGCGAGCCCGGGCCACCGCCGGGCTTTGCAGCCACGATCATGCGGCGGGTCGGCGAGACCGAGGCCCGCCTGCCGCGCTGGCGCCGGTGGCGGCGGGCGGCGCGGGCCGCCAACTTTTCGCCTGTCGGCCGTGTAGGTTCGAACGTTCAGTCCACAAGCGGGCGGCGCGGCATCGCGCCAAAGGGGGTCATCGTGACGATGAAGAAGGCGGTCTGGAGTGCGGTGGGCCTTGCGGCCGCGGCCATCGTCGTGGGGCTGTGGATGGGATTCCCTCCGGTCGGCCGCGGGACCGAGGGCAGCATCGGCGCGGCGAAGCGGTACCAGGCTTCGCCCATGGGCGATTCGGACGTCGTGCTGGCCGGCATGGACGTGCAGCAGTTCCTCCAGAGCGACACGTTCGATCGCCTGATCAAGAACAGCTCCACGCGGGAGATTCTGCACAAGGTGGCGACGGACCAGTCGTTCCGGGCGGCGTTCGCGCAGCCGGCGTTCCTGGCCGCGCTGGCGCAGCCGGCCTTTCGGGCCGCGCTGGCCGACCCCGCGTTCATGAAGGCGCTGGCCGACCCGGCGCTCCAGGCCGCGCTGGCCGAGCCGGCCATGCGGGCGGCGCTGGCCCAGCCCGCCATGCAGAAGGCCCTGGCGGATCCGGCATGGGGAGGCGCGATCGGTGGCGGCATCCTCAGGAAGGCGCTGACCGACGCCGCGTTCCAGAAGGCCCTGGCCGAGCCGGCCGTGCGGGCGGCGCTGGCCGACCCCGCGTTCCAGAAGGCGCTCGCCGAGCCGGCCGTGCGGGCCGCGATGACTGACGCGGCGTTCCAGAAGGCGCTCGCCGTGCCGGCCATGCGGGCGGCGCTGGCCATGCCGGCGCTCCAGGCGGCCCTGGCCGAGCCGGCGTTCCAGAAGGCGTTCGCCGAGCCGGCGTTCCAGAAGGCGCTGGCCGAGCCGGCCTTCGCGGCCGCGCTCGCCAACCCGGCGTTCCAGAAGGCGCTGGCCGTGCCAGCCATGCAGAAGGCGCTGGCCGACGCAAACCTGCAGAAGGCCATGGCGGATGCGGCGTTCCAGAAGGCGCTCGCCGAGCCGGCGATGCAGAAGGCGCTGGCCGACCCCGCGCTCCAGAAGGCGCTCGCCGAACCGGCGCTGCAGAGGGCCCTGGCGGATCCCGCGTGGGGTGCCGCGGCCGGCAGCGGCATCTTCAGGCAGGCCCTGGCCGACCCCGCGTTCCAGAAGGCGATGGCCATCCCGGCGTTCCAGGCGGCGCTGAGGGTTCCGGCGTTTCAGAAGGCCCTCGCGGTTCCGGCGTTCCAGGCCGCGCTGGCCGATGCCGCGATGCGAAAGGCCCTGGCGGATCCTGCGTGGGGGAGTGCGCTCGGCAGCGGCATCTTCAGGCAGGCGCTGGCCGACGCCGCGTTCATGAAGGCGCTGGCGGAGCCGGCATTCCAGGCCGCGCTCGCCCAGCCGGCGTTCGTGAAGGCGATGGCCGAGCCGGCGTTCCAGGCCGCGCTGGCCGAGCCCGCGTTCCAGAAGGCGATGGCCGCGCCGGCCTTCGCGGCCGCGCTCGCCGAGCCGGCGTTCATGAAGGCGATGGCGGAGCCGGCGTTCCAGGCCGCGCTGGCCGAGCCGGCGTTCCAGGCCGCGCTGGCCGAACCCGCCTTCCAGAAGGCGCTGGCCGCCCCCGCGTTCCAGGCGGCGCTGGCGGATCCGGCCTTCGAGAAGGCTCTGAACGTCGCCCAGTAGGCGGGCGACGACCGTCCACCCCAGCCGACCCCACGGCCCGGTGCCCGTACCCCGCGGGTGCCGGGCCGTGTGTTTTTTCCGCCCACGGGATAACATGTCCGCCGCTCACAGGAGGACTGGCCGTGCGTCCACTGGATCGCCTTCACGCCGGCCGATCGTGGCTCGCAGGCGCGGCGGCCCTGGCGCTGCTGGCGGGCGTCGCCTCGCCGGCCGCGGCCCAGCTGGCCAAGGTGGAGACCGACCGCCTGCGCCTCGTGTACGTCCAGCCTTCGGAGGACTACCTCATCCCGCACGCCGCGCGCTCGTTCCTGAACGCGGAGCGCTTCCTTGACTCGCTCTTCGAGTACCAGCCGGACGGGAAGATCACGGTGCTGCTCGTCGACTTTTCGGACTACGGCAACGCCGGGGCGAGCACGATCCCGTTCGACTCGCTGCGCATCCAGATTGCGCCGCTCAGCTTCTCGTTCGAGACGATCCTCGCGAGCGAGCGGATGAGCGCGATCATGAGCCACGAGCTGGTGCACATCTCGATGATGGACCAGGCGGCGGGCCGCGATCGCCTGTTCCGGCGGTTCTTCGGCGGCAAGGTGATGCCGATCGACGCGCAGCCCGAGTCGGTCCTGTACTTCTACCTGACGACGCCGCGGGTGGCGGCGCCGCGGTGGTACCACGAGGGCGGCGCGGTCTTCATCGACACGTGGGAGAACGGCGGCATCGGCCGCGCGCAGGGCGGCTACGACGAGATGGTGTGGCGCGCGATGGTGAAGGACCACGCGCACGTCTTCGACCCGCTGGGCCTGGTGGCCGAGGGCACGAAGATCGACTTCCAGGTGGACGTCAACTCGTATCTCTACGGCACGCGCTTCCTCACGTGGCTCGGCTACCACTACTCGCCCGAGAAGGTCATCGACTGGATCTCCCGGCGGCCGGGCAGCCGGGCCTACTACTCGAGTCAGTTCCAGCATGTCTTCGGTACGCCGCTCGGGAAGGCGTGGAGCGAGTGGGTCGCGTTCGAGCAGCGGTTCCAGACGGCGAACCTGGCGGCCATCCGCACGTATCCGGTCACGCCCTACACGGATCTGTCGCCGCGCGCGCTCGGGTCGGTGTCGCGCGCGTTCGTGGACCCGGCCGGCACGCGGCTCTACGCGGGCTTCAACTACCCGGGCTCGGTCGCGCACATCGGGTCGATCTCGCTCGAGGACGGCTCGACGCGGCATCTCCGCGACATCAAGGGCCCGAACATCTACCAGGTCACGTCGATCGCCTACGACCCGTCGGGCCCCACGATCTACTACACGACCGACAACCTGGCGCACCGCGACCTCGTCGCGCTCGACCCGGCGACGGGGAAGGCGACCTTGCTCCAGAAGGACGCGCGTATCGGGGACCTGGCGTTCGACCGGCTGGACCGGTCGCTCTGGGGCGTGCGCACGCTGAACGGCCTCGACACGCTCGTGAAGATCGACCCGCCGTACCGCGAGTGGACGCAGATCAAGACGTTCCCCTATGGCACGACGCTCTACGACCTGGACGTCTCGCCCGACGGCACCCAGCTCGCGGCGTCCTTCGGCGAGATCAGCGGCAAGCAGAACGTGCGCGTCCTGTCCACGATCAAGCTGATGACGGCCGACGCGACGCCCGTCGCCACGTTCGACTTCGGCCAGGGCGTGCCGAACAACTTCGTGTTCTCGCCCGACGGCCGGTACCTGTACGGCAGCTCCTACTACACGGGCGCGTCCAACATCTTCCGCTACGAGATCGCGACCAGGCAGCTCGAGTGCGTGACGAACGCCGAGACGGGGTTCTTCCGGCCGATCCCGCTCGGCCGCGATCAGCTGATCGTGTTCCGCTACACGGGCCTGGGGTTCGTGCCTGCGCGGATCACGGGCACGCCGCTCACCGACGTGAGCCCCATCACGTTCCTCGGCGAACAGCTCGTCGAGAAGCACCCCGAGCTGAAGACGTGGGCGCTCGGCTCGCCGGCGGCCGTCCCGTACGACACGATGCCGAAGACGACCGGCGTCTACCGGCTGGGCGGCGGGCTCCGCCTCGAGTCGGCCTACCCCATCGTGCAGGGCTACAAGGACACGCAGGCGGTGGGGTATCGCGTGAACCTCTCGGATCCGCTGCAGCTCAACCACGCGAGCGTCTCCGCGTCGTACTCGCCGGCCGGCACGATCGCCGGCCGCGAGCGCGTCCACCTGCGCGCGGAGTACCAGCGGTACGACTGGAACGCGCACGCGGCGTACAACGACGGAGACTTCTACGACCTGTTCGGCCCAACCAAGGTCAGCCGCAAGGGCTACAACGTGACCGTCGGGCACACGAACACGCTGCTCTACGACCAGCCCCGCCTGTTGACGCTCGACGTGGAGGGCACCGCGGCCGGCAACCTCGACCAGCTGCCGCAGTACCAGAACGTGGCCGTGAAGGTCGACCGGCTCTACTCGCTCGACGCGAAGCTGAACTTCTCCGACGTGCGCTCGTCGCTCGGGCACGTGGACGACGAGAAGGGCCGTGTCATTTCGGCCGTCGCGCACGCGGACTACGTGAACCACAAGGTCTTCACGCGGCTCTACGGCACCTACGACGTCGGGTTCGCGCTGCCGGCGGGGCACTCGTCGGTGTGGGTGCGGAGCGCGGCGGGTTTCTCGCCGCAGTCGACGGCTCAACCGTTCGCCAACTTCTACTTCGGCGGCTTCGGCAACAACTGGGTGGACCACGGCGACATCAAGCGCTACCGCGACTACTACGCGTTCCCGGGCGCCGCGCTGAACGAGATCGGCGGGCGCAACTTCGTGCGCTCGCTGGTCGAGTGGGAGCTGCCGCCGCTGCGCTTCAGCCACGCGGGCACACCCGGCTTCTACCTGAGCTTCCTTCGCCCGGCGCTCTTCGCCGGCGCTCTGGTGACCAACCTCGACGCGGCGGCCGTTCGAACGAAGGCAGCGACGGTCGGCGGCCAGGTCGATCTCCGGTTTACCTTCCTCTCCGCGCTCGACCTGACGCTGTCGGTGGGCGGCGGCCTGCGGATGGAGCCCGGCGTGCCGGCGAGACGGGAGGGAATGGTGTCGCTCGCGCTGCTCAAGTAGAGGATGACCGGGTGCTCGCCGTCCTGATCGCGCTTCTGCCCGTCACCGCGTTCCTCGCGGCGCTCGTCCTCTTCGACAGCTTCAAGCTCGTGCCGAAGGGGACGCTCGCGTGGGCGCTCGCGTCGGGCGTCCTGGCGGCGGCGGCGGCGCTCGTGCTGCACGAATGGCTGTTCCGGGTCACGGGCCTCGGCACGCTGGCGTTCACGCGCTACGTGGCGCCGGTCACCGAGGAGACGCTCAAGGCGCTCTGCGTCCTCTACCTGCTGCGCCGCCGGCGGATGGGCTTCCTGGTGGACGCCGCGATTCTCGGCTTCGCCATCGGCGCGGGCTTCGCGCTAGTCGAGAACGTCGAGTACCTGCACGACCTTCCGGACCCGCGGATCTGGGTCTGGATCGCCCGCGGCTTCGGCACCGCCGTCCTGCACGCCACCACGACAGCGATCGTGGCCATCACGGCGAAGGCGCTGGCCGACCGGCACCCGGCCCGCGGCGCGCTCGTCCTCCTGCCCGGCTGGGCCGCGGCCGTCTTCCTGCACTCGGCCTTCAACCGCGCGCTGGTGTCGCCCCTGCTGGCGGCCGCCGTGCTGGTGCTGGTCCTGCCGCTGGTCGTCCTGGCCGTGTTCGAGCGCAGCGAGAAGATGACGCACGAGTGGGTGGGCGACGGCCTCGACCTCGACGTCGAGCTGCTGTCGCTCGTGCGGTCGAAGGCGTTCGCGACGACGCGGCTGGGGCGCTATCTGAACGACCTGAAGGCCCGGCTCCCCGGCCCGGTCGTGGCCGACATGTTCTGCCTGCTGCAGCTCGACCTCGAGCTGTCGATTCGCGCGAAGGGCCTGCTCATGGCGCACCAGGCGGGAGTCGACCTGCCGGATGACCCGGAGATGGAGGCGCGCCTCGCCGAGCGCGACTACCTGCAGAAGGCCATCGGCCCCACGGGCCTGATCGCGCTCCGTCCGCTGCATGTGACCGGCGACCGCGACCTCTGGCATCAGTACCTGCTGCGTCAGAGCCGCGGACGGCGCCGGCCGTGGTTCGGGAGGCGGTAGGCGCCGGGGCGTTGGGTGCTGGAAGCCTGGGCCTTGTAAGGACGGGCGAGGCGCGCCACAGGCGCGCCCCGCGCGAACGGAGCGGGGGATGATGGGGCCCCCGCGAGTGAGTGCGTAGGGGGTTCGCGGGGGCGAAGCCCCCGATTCCAGAGCTAGAAGGGCTGCATCGCGCCCTGCCACGGAATGACCTGCCCGGGGACGATGTTCACGTCCCACATCATCGGGCGGAACCCCTGCGCCTGGATCTCGACGCGGTGCGGTCCGGGCGTCAGCGTGAGCGGCGGCGCGTTGGGCGGATACTGTCCGACCGTCCCCGCGTACTCGCCGTCGACGAACACCGCCGCGTCGTAGGGCGAGATCTCGAAGCTCAGACCGCCGTAGACCGACACGCCCGGCATGACCCGCCCGTACACCGGCGGCGCGTAGCTCCCGAGGTAGGCGTACGGGTACGCCACCGGGTAGCCGAGCCAGAAGCCGAAGCCGATGCTCACGCGCGGCCGGAAGACGAAGTACGACCGCGGGAAGTAGAACGGCCGGTACGGGCCGCACGACCCGGTACGACGGCCGGTAGTAGTAGCTGCGGCTGTTGTAGCTCCGCCTGTCGTATCGGCGGTTGTCGTCGCGCCGGTCGCGGTCGTAGCGATAGTTCCCCTCGTAGCGCCCGGTGCGCGGCGCGGCGTAGCTGCGCTGCGCGTCGCGGCGCGGCGCCACGCGCGGCGGCGCCGCCGCCCGCCGCGGCTGGACCTGAGGCCGCACCACCGACGCCAGCGCGCGCGCGGAGCTGATCGTCGCCGAGGCGTACGGATCGGGCGGCGACCTGCCCCGGGCGATGACGCACATCAAGCGCGCCTTCGACCTCGACCCTTCCTGCGTCGGAACGGTCGCCACCTCGCTGTCGTTCAGCTCGATCCGCCAGACCGAGCAGGTCAGATTGCTGCTCGCCCGCTACGGCGTCCACTGAACGCCGCCGGCAGCCGGCCGCGCCGCCCGTCACCTTCCGAGGTGCTTGTCGAAGAACGCCGCGGGGGGCGCGGTTTCCCCCGTCTCAGGCGCGCGCGAGCCCTTGCGTTCCGCCGTCCGGGGTGTTATTCGGAAGGGAGGGGGAATTCCATGACAGCTCAGAAACCCGCGGCCGCGCTCGCGGCGTGCGGTGTGGTTCTTTTCCTGTCGGGCTGCGGCGGCGGCGCCTCCAGCGCCCCCACCCCGGCCCCGAAGCCGACGGCCGCGAAGCTCTCCAATCCCGCTCTCGGCGACCCGTGCTCGCTGCTCACCGACGAGGACGTCTCCGCGATCGCGCCCGACGTCCACCATCAGAAGCTCGACACGGTGGCGGGGACGAACAAGATCTGCGAGTGGCCGAACGAGCGCGGCATTCCGGTGGTGCTGCTCCAGGTGACGCCGGCCGACCCGGCCGGGCCCGGCGACGAGCTGAAGACGAGCCTCGGACCGGCCGGCTACAAGATCGTGGACGTGAAGGGAATCGGGGATCGGGCGGCCGCCGCCGTGCAGGAGGCCGATCCGTCCAAGGGGCTGACGGCCGGCGTGGCCTCGCTCGTGGTGCAGGCCGACGGCTACGACGTCGACCTCTCGACGCCGCGGGTCGAGATTCGTCCGGGGTCGCCGAAGTTCGCCGCGCTCCGGCAGATGGCGGGCCTGGCGGTGGACCGGCTGACGCACTGAACCTCGCGCCGGCGGAACCGTCGCGGGCCGCTCCATTCGACTGTCTGGCGTCCCGGCGGCCTTCAGTGTATAAGAAGAGGCATCCAAGCAGCCGGAAGCAGGAAGGGCCAGGTCCATGGAGCACCCTGCCCCCAGCGGCAGCCCGCTCGAACGTGGCTCGACGGTGGGCCCCTACACGATCCTGGGCCGCCTCGGTTCGGGCGGCATGGGCGACGTCTACCGCGCGCGGGACGCCAGGCTCGCGCGCGAGGTCGCCATCAAGGTCGTGCGCCCGATCTTCACCGGTGAGCCGGATCGGCTCGCGCGGTTCCGGCGCGAGGCCCGGATCCTGGCCTCGCTCAATCACCGGCACATCGCCGCCATCTACGGCCTCGAGGATTCCGGCTCCACCCCCGCCCTCGTGATGGAGCTCATCGAGGGCCCGACCCTGGCCGAGCGCATCGGCCAGGGTCGGCTGCCGCTCGACGAAGCGCTCTCGATCGCGCGGCAGACGGCCGACGCCCTCGAGTACGCGCACGAGCACGGCGTCGTCCATCGCGACCTCAAGCCCGCCAACGTGAAGGTGACCGGCGACGGCTCCGTCAAGGTGCTCGACTTCGGTCTGGCACGGGCGCTCGAGACGGAGGCAGCCGCGGCGGAGGAGGCCGCCACGCAGACGGCGACCGCCGGGATCTCCGAGGCGGGAACCGTGGTCGGGACGGCGGCCTACATGTCGCCGGAGCAGGCGTCCGGCAAGCCAGTCGATCGGCGGACCGACGTGTGGACGTTCGGCTGCCTGCTCTACGAGATGCTGACCGGCGAGCGGGTCTTCCGCGGCGAGACGACCACGGACACGCTGGCGGCGGTGATGCGCGCGGAGCCCGACTGGACGCGCCTGCCGCAGACGACGCCGCCGGAGGTTCGCGCCCTGCTGCGCCGCGCGCTGCAGAAGGAGCCGCGCCAGCGCCTGCAGGCCATCGGCGACGCGCGCATCGCGCTCGAGGAAACCATCGCCGGCGGCGCGCGATCCGATGACGCGCCGGGGCGGGCGCGCGGGCGGATGCCGTGGCTCGCGCCGGCCCTCGCGGGCATCGCCGTCGCCGCCGTCGCCGCCAGCTTCGTCTTGTGGAGCCGGACGCCGACGCTCCCACCGCAACCGGTGACGCGATTCACGATCGCGTTGCCGCCCGGGCAGAAGCTGGCCGGACTGGATCGGCGGGCGCTCGCCTTCTCAGCCGACGGCCGCGAGATTGCCTACGTCGCGACCGTCGGCGGCGAAGGCGCCCCCCGGATCTACGTCCGTCGGATGGACACTGGCGCGACCCGGCCGATTGCCGGCACCGAGGGCGCGAGCATCCCCTTCTTCTCGCCCGACGGGCGGTCGCTGGGATTCTTCGCCGACGGCAGGCTGCTGACCGTCCCCGTGAGGGGAGGTCCGCCCCAGGCGCTGGCCGACGTGGCCAGCCCCTGGGGCGCGGACTGGTCCGCGAACCACACGATTGTGTTCGCCCCCTACTCGTCGGCCATCCAGGAGGTGCCCGACGGGAGCGGCGACGCGCCGCGGCCGCTCAGCCGCCTCGAGCCCGGCGAGAACGGCCACACGTGGCCGTCCTTCCTGCCGGGCGGCCAGGCCTTCCTCTTTGCCGCGGACTCGAGCGCGGGCTCCCACGGGACCGCCGTGCAGGCGACGACGCCCGGCGAACACACGGTCGTGAGCCAGGGACAGGGCGAGGTCTGGCCGGCCTACCTGCCGTCCGGACACCTGGTGTACTGGCAGACCGGCAACCTGATGGCGGCGCGGTTCGATCTCCGCCGCCGCCGGGTGATCGGCGAAGCGGTCCAGGCATTGGCGAACGTGCAGCAGTATGCCGTCTCGGCGTCCGGATCCCTGGCCTACGTTCCGGGCAGCCCGATGGGCCCCCGGCATCGCCTGGCGCTGGTCGACCGCGACGGGACGCCGCACGTCATCGAGAGCGCCGCTCCCGACGACTACTACCAGCCGCGCCTCTCGCCGGCCGGCGATCGGATCGTCGTGGATCTGAAGGGACAGGTCTATCTGCTCGATCTGACGCGAGGCACGCTGGCGCCGTTCACGACCCACGGCACGAACAAGCACGCGCTGTGGACCCGCGACGGCACGCGGCTGATCTTCATGGCCGACGAGGGTGCGACGGGCGCCTGGCACATCGTCTGGCAGGCGGCCGACGGCAGCGGCCGGCCGGTGTCCCTGACCGAGAACACCGGCACCGGACTCGACGTCCCGTACTCCCTCGCGCCAGACGGGCGGCTCTCGTTCGCCAGGCTGGTGTCCACGGCGGGCACCGAGTTCTGGACGCTCGACACGCGCAAGGCGAGAACCGGCTCGGTGCCGCGGCCGCGCCGCTTCACGCAAATCCCGACCGCCTCGGACGGCGGGCCGCAGTTCTCACCGGACGGCCACTGGCTGACCTACGCCGGCCCCGACGCGTCGGGTCATCAGCAGATCTACGTGCAGGCCTACCCCGGCCCCGGGGGCGTGCACCAGATCTCGACCGACGGCGGCAACGAGCCTCTGTGGAATCCCGCCCGCAGCTCGCCGCTGATGGAGCTCTTCTACCGTCACGGCCGGGACATGGTCGCCGTGGAGATCGACACGCGCGCCGGGTTCGCCGAGGGCGGCCCGCACGTCCTCTTTTCCGGCGACTACCTCCCGGTCAACATCGGCTACGTGCGCGCCAACTACGACGTCTCGGCGGACGGCCGGCAGCTCCTGATGGTCGCGCCCGGGCCGGAGCTGCCGCCGGTCACCGAGATTGACGTCGTGCTGAACTGGTTCGAGGAGCTGAATCGTCTCACCTCGCCGGGGAAGTGACGCCGCGCGCGGGTACCCGTACGGACGAAAGGCGACGGGCCCGTGAGGACCCGTCGCCTGAGGCTGTGGCTTCCGGCCCGTAGCGCAGGGCTTCAGGCCTGCGCTACCTCCTCGGCTCACGTGGCACTAGAAGGGCTGCATCGCGCCCTGCCACGGAATGACCTGCCCGGGGACGATGTTCACGTCCCACATCATCGGGCGGAACCCCTGCGCCTGGATCTCGACGCGGTGCGGTCCGGGCGTCAGCGTGAGCGGCGGCGCGTTGGGCGGATACTGTCCGACCGTCCCCGCGTACTCGCCGTCGACGAACACCGCCGCGTCGTAGGGCGAGATCTCGAAGCTCAGACCGCCGTAGATCGACACGCCCGGCATGACCCGCCCGTACACCGGCGGCGCGTAGCTCCCGAGGTAGGCGTACGGGTACGCCACCGGGTAGCCGAGCCAGAAGCCGAAGCCGATGCTCACGCGCGGCCGGAAGACGAAGTACGACCGCGGGAAGTAGAACGGCCGGTACGGCCGCACGACCCGGTAGGACGGCCGGTAGGAGTAGTTCCGGCTGTCGTAGCGGCGGTCGCGGTCGTAGCGGTTGTTGCGATCGTAGCGCTCGGTGCGCGGCGCGGCGTAGCTGCGCTGGTCGTTACGGCGCGGCGCGACGCGCTGCGGCGCGGCAGCCCGCCGCGGCTGGACCTGAGGCCGCACCACCTGGCGCGGTGCGGTCGCGCGCGGCTGCACCTGTCGCGGCTGCACCTGACGCGGCTGGTTCTGTCGCGGCTGGTTCTGTCGCGCCGACGCCTTCGGCGGCGTGCGCACCGAGGCCTTCGGCGCGGTGCGCTGCGGGCGCGCCTGCCGGGTGACCTTCGTGTGGTTGCCGTTCTCGCGCGGGCGGGCCTGGCCGGCGCTGACGGGCGCCGTGAGGCCGAGCGTCACGAGGAGCACGGCCGGAATGAGGAGCTTGTTGGTCATCATGGCTGACTCCAGTCCGCCAGGCCTGCTCTGCGATCCGTCGGGCGCCGACTGTCGGTTCCGGCACCGCCGGGAGCAGGCCGACGCCCTCTACGGTCGCAACGACGATGCCAGGGCTGATGGGGCGTTTTTCAGGCCTGTTTTCGTCGATCCTGGCCATTCGGCGCCCCCGGTTGTCCCTTGCAGGGGACAACCGACGTACCGTCGGGCTTGGGCGGTTTGCACGGCCGGCACGTGCCCATGGCAAGATCGAGCGTATCGACATCGAGTCTCGTTCACGGGAATCATCCGTCCTCGGGGCGGAGAAGCGGAAAGGCTCTCAATGCACGAAGACATCGGAACGGCGGCGGGAACGGTGTGGCACCTGCTCGACAAGCGCGGCACGCTGACGGTGAGCAAGATCAAACAGGAGACCAAGCTGGCCGAGCCGCTCGCGCTGATGGCCCTGGGCTGGCTCGCGCGCGAAGGGCAGATCACGCTGGTGAAGGTGAAGAACAGCCTTCAGGTCTCGTTGCGGCGATAGGCGGCCGGCCGCGGCCCTCCCCCCGATCCGTCATACAATCGCACGCGTCGGAAAGGAGCGGAACGTGAGGAGAGGGCTGCCGCTGACGCTCGTCCTGGGCGCGCTCGTGGTCGCGTCCACCCAGTCACCCGCCGCCGCGCGCGGCGCCGACGGTCCGCAGGCGACGACCGCCGAGGCCCGCCTGCAGGCGTGGGACGCGCACGTCCGGATGGACGAGACGTCGCCCTACCGGGGCATGCGCTGGCGGCCGGTCGGGCCGGTGAAGGCCGGCGCCCGCGTGGAGGCAATCGCGGCGCCGCCCGGCAACACGGGGACGATCTACGTCGGCGTCGGCTCGGGCAACGTCTGGAAGACGGTGAACAACGGCCTCACCTGGACGCCCATCTTCGAGCACGAATCCACCTTCACGATTGGCGACATCGCCGTCTCCTCCTCCAACCCCGACATCGTCTGGGTGGGCACGGGCGAGACGCAGCCGCGCCACAGCGGCTACTCGTACGCCGGCACGGGCGTGTTCAAGTCCACCGACGCGGGCCGGACGTGGCGCAACATGGGCCTGCACGACACGCAGCACATCGGGAAGGTCATCATCGACCCGAAGAACCCCGAAGTGGTCTACGTGGGCGCCATCGGGCACTTCTGGTCGCCCAACGCCGAGCGCGGGGTGTTCAAGACGACCGACGGCGGCCGGACGTGGCAGCACGTGCTCGCCATCGACGACCACACGGGCGTGGTCGACATGGCGATGGACCCGTCGGACCCGCAGACGCTCTACGCCTGGGCGTGGCAGCTCGTGAGCGGGCCGGGCAGCGGCCTCTACAAGACGACGGACGCGGGGCGGACGTGGAAGAAGGTCACGCGCGGGCTGCCGCCGGGCCCGATGGGCCGCGCGGGCCTGGACGTGGCGCCGAGCGATCCGAAGATCGTCTACGCGTTCGTGGACAACGAGGCGCCGGGGCCGAACGGCCGCGCGATCGTGGGCGGCGAGGTCTACCGCTCGGACGACCGCGGCGAGAGCTGGCGCAAGGTCAACGAACCGGATCTGTATTCGGTCTTCAGCATCTACGGCTGGAAGTTCTGTGACGTGCACGTGTCGCCCGCCAACCCCGACGAGATCTACATCCTGGGCAACCGCGGCCTGCGCTCGGAGGACGGCGGGCGCACCTACCGGGAGTTCGGGCACGAGATCCTGCGCGTGCACGACACGCGCGGCCAGGTGCTGCACCTCGACCAGCACGAGATCTCGGATCGACCCGACGAACCCGGCCCGGGTGCTGCTCGGCAACGACGGCGGGCTGTTCATGTCGTACGACCGGGCGCGCACGTGGCTGCACCTGAACGACATCCCCGCGGCCGAGTTCTACTTCGTCGCGACCGACGACCGCACGCCGTTCCGGATCTACGGCGGCACGCAGGACAACGCCGCGCTCTACGGTCCCGGCGACGCCGAGGCGCAGGACGCCACCGACGACCCGTGGCATCACGTCTACCTCGACCCCTGGACCGGCGGCGACTCGTTCGTCACGCTGCCGGACCCGACCGACGACCGCATCATCTATTACGAGCACCAGAACGGCGAGATGCGCCGGATGGACATCACCGGCCCCTCGGTCATCTCGGGCGGGCCGTCGTCGGTGGGCATCGCGCCGGAGGCGCCCAAGGGCGACAAGCGGTGGCGCTTCGGCTGGTACACGCCGTTCGTCATCTCGCAGTTCGATCCGCACGTGCTGTACGCCGGCGGCAACAAGCTGCTGAAATCGCTCGACCGCGGCGGCCACTGGTTCGCGGTCAGCCCGGACCTGTCGGACCCCGCCGAGGGCGAGCGCGGCGTCGTGCCCTACGGCACGATCACGATGATCAGCGAGTCGCGCTTCCACCAGGGCGTCATCTACGTGGGCACCGAGGGCGGGACGATCTGGCTGACGCGCGACGACGGGGCGAACTGGACGAAGGTGAGCGAGGGGCTGCCGCGGAAGTGGGTGAGCCGCGTGATCGCGTCCGAACACGAACCGGGCACGGTCTACGCCGCGTTCACCGGGTTCCGGCAGGACGACTTCTCGTCCTACCTGTACGTGTCCACCGACTTCGGGCGCACGTGGCGGTCGATCGTCGCGAACCTCCCGGCCGAGTCGATCAACGTCATCAAGGAGGACCCGTCGAGCGCCGACGTCCTGTACGTCGGCACCGACGGCGGCGTGTATGTGTCGCTCGACAGGGGCGGCAACTGGCAGTCGCTGTGCGCGACGCTGCCCACGACGCCCGTGCACGATCTGGCCGTGCAGGCGCGCGACCGCGTGCTGGTCGCCGGCACGCACGGGCGTAGCGTCTGGACGCTCGACATCGCGCCGATCGAGGCGCTCACCGACGCCATCCGCGCCGACGCCGTGCACGTGTTCGCCGTCCGTCCGGTCACGCTGAAGTACGACCCGTGGATTGGCGAGCCCGGCGACCGGCGGCGCCGCGCGAAGGTGGACTTCTCGGTACTGGTTGAAGACCGCGCAGCCGGTCACGATCACCGTGCGGGACGCTGCGGGGACCGTCGTGCGGACGGTGAAGGCGGACGGGCAGGCGGGCGTCAACAGCGGCGTGTGGGACCTGCAGGTCGAAGGCGCCGGCGCGCCGCTGCGCGACGCGTCGGCGGGGCGTTATTCGATCGAGGTGTCCGCGGGCGCCGGGCGCGACCAGGCAGCAGTGAGGGTCGACCCGGCGCCGCGGAACTGAGCGTGCCCTACATTCCGGGGCTCAGCTTGACGGCCGTCCACGTGCCGTCCTTCTCGACCTCGACCTTCGAGGCCACGATCGAGGTGCCGTGCTCCTCGCCGGTCACGCGCACCGGCAGGCCCACGTAGTCCGCCAGCGCTTCGGCCGGCGCGATGATCACGTGGAGCGCCTTGTCCTTGGTCAGCACGGCGCCGGGGATGCCGCTCCTGAGGCACATCGTGCCGCAGTCCTTCATGCCGCCGTGGTCGTTCGTCGTGTAGCCGTGCTGGAGATAGCACTTCGAGCCGACGAGCGTGCCCTGGACCGTCACGGGCGCCGCGTAGGCCGCCCCCGCCGTCAGCAGCAGGCCCGACATCACCATCGTCACCAGACGCTTCATGTGTGTTCCTCCTCTTTAGATCCGGGGGGCTTCGCCCCCGCGGTCCCCTCTACGCGCTCGTGGCGCGCCTACGTGCCGTTCTTCTCCGCGAGCGTGCGAACGTAGGCCACGAGCTGCCGGATCTCGTCGTCGCCGAGCTCGCGGCCGAAGCCCGGCATGCCGGTCAGCCGGATGCCGTGCTTGATGATCCAGAAGAGCTCCCGATCGGACCAGGCCTGCACGGCCGGCGAGCCCAGGTTCACGGCCGGCGGGTACATTCCGCGGCCGATGTCGGTCGGCGAGCGCCCGTCGGTGCCGTGGCACGTCCCGCACTCGCCGCCAAACCGCATGCCTCCGGCGGCGATGCCCAGGCCGGTCGGCCGCTGGAAGGGCGGCACGTCCCGTGCCGCGCGGGCAATCAGCCACGCCTTGGCGCGGGTGGCCGCCCACGTCTCCAGACGGCCCGGAGGCGCGGTGGCGCTCAGCGTGACCCGTGAGCCGGCCCACACCAGCCCGGCGAGGGCGCACACCAGCGCCGCGAGCCCGACGATGACTCTTGTTCGCACGATCGCGCGTTTCTCCCCGATACAGTGAGAGAACACGCGGCCGGGCGCGGGTATTCCTTGGGGGTCGCGAACGCAGGCGGGCGCAGGGCTGAAGCCCTGCGCTACGCGGAGCGTGAGTCAGCGCGCTGTGCCGGCCTGATAGCCGGGACCGCGCAGCGCGCGGCCGGGGCGCGCCTCGGTGATGCGGCCGTCGCGGACGACGGCGCGGCCGTTCACGAAGACGGCGATGACGCCGACCGAGTAGTGCCGCGGGTCGGCGAACGTCGAGACGTCGTGAATCGTCGCGGGGTTGAACACCGTGATGTCGGCGGCCATGCCGGGCCTGAGGATGCCGCGGTCGAGCAGGTGGACGCGCGTGGCGGGCTGCGACGTCATCTTGCGCACGGCCTCCTCGAGCGTGATCAGGCGCTCGTCGCGCACGTAGTGCCCGAGAATCCGCGCGAAGGTGCCCCACGCGCGGGGATGCGACTTCGACTCGGAGAGCGGCCCGTCCTCGGCCTGCGCGCCCGAGTCCGTGCAGATGCTCACGAGCGGGTCGGCCAGCGCCGCGCGCACGTCGGCCTCGTCCATGATCGCCGTGATGACGCTCGACTGGCCCTTGTCGGCGATGACCAGGTCCATGACCGCGTCGCGCGGGTCCTCGCCCATCTCGCGCCCGATCTCGGTGAGGGTCTTCCCCTCGTACTTCCGCAGCGCTGGATCCAGGACCGACGACAGCATGATGCCGTCGCCGCCGCCCGACCCGTACCACTGGTTTTCCCAGGTGGTCGCGCGCGGGTCGTCCATGTCCTTCTTGATCCGCTCGCGCTGGGCGGGGTCCTTCAGCCGCGCCAGCATCTTGTCGGTGCCGCCCTCCCGCACCCACAGCGGCAGGCACGCGTCGAGGCCGTTGGCCGCGCGGGCGTAGGGATAGACGTTGGCGGTCACGTCGAGGCCGCGCGCGCGGGCGTCGTGGATCCGCCCGAGCAGCTTCGGCATCGTGCCCCAGTTCGCCTTGTAGGCCGCCTTGAAGTGCCAGATCTCGGTCGGGATCGCCGCGCGCCGGGCGATCTCGAACACCTCGTCCATCGACGACTGGATCTGGTTGCCCTCCGACCGCTGGTGCGTGAAGTACACGCCGCCCGCCTTCGCCGCCACCTGGGCCAGCGCCACGAGCTCGTCGGTCGACGCGAAGCGGTCCGGCATGTACTGCAGCGAGGAGCTCAGGCCGAGCGCGCCGTCCTTCATCGCCTCGGACACGAGCTGCTTCATCTCGCCCAGCTCGGCCGGCGTCGCGGGCCGATCGTCCTTGCCGATCACGTAGGTGCGGAGGCCGCCGGCGCCCACGAACGTCGCGACGTTGATCGCCGGGTGCGTCCGCTCGTCGAGGCGCTCGAAGTACTGGCCGAGCGTCCGCCAGTCGGCCGTGACGCCGTAGTGCTTCAGGAACGGCTCCGCGTCGGCGAGCAGCCGGTCGTCGAGCGGCGCGATCGACGTCCCCTCGCCGGTCACTTCGGTGGTGACGCCCATCATGATCTTGCTCGCGGCGCGGTTGTCGACGAGCACGTTGAACTCGGACTGCCCGAGCAGGTCGATGAACCCCGGCGCCACGACCAGGTCCGTCGCGTCGATCCGCGCCGCCGCGGTCGCGCCCGCGAGATCGCCCATCGCCGCGATGCGGTCGCCGACGATCCCGACGTCGCCGCGGTGCCACGGCGCGCCCGTCCCGTCGACGATGCGGCCGCCCGAGATGATGACGTCGAACGCCGGCCGGTCCGCCTGGCGGGCCGACGCGATCAGGACCAGCGCGAGCGACACGACGAGGCCGCCCGCCAGCACGCGCGCGCGATGACCGGGACGGAACATGGTTCGCCCTCCCTGGAAGCCAGAGTTCTCTCGAGCCAACCCAGCCCGCTCTCGTCGCGCAGGGCTTCAGCCCTGCGTGTTGCGGGCCTAGACTCTTCCCTTCGCCGACTCGGCGAGCTTCGCCGCGTCGTAGCCGACGCCGTCCTTGAACACCGTCTCGGCCTGCTCGATGTCGGCGATGTCCTTCGCCGGGTCGCCCTTGATGAGCACCATGTCGGCCTGCTTGCCGGCGGCGAGCGAGCCGATGCGGTCGAGCTCGCCGAGATACTGCGCGCCGTTCCACGTCGCGAATCTTGATCGCCTCGATCGGCGTGAAGCCCGCCTCGACGAGCAGCTCCACCTCGCGCTGGTCGCCGTAGCCCGGCACGACGCCGCCGTACCCGGTCGGGTCGAGGCCGGCGAGCAGCAGCCCGCCCGCCTTGGCGAACAGGTACTCGAACTGCATCTCCTTGCGGAACGTCGTCGCCATGGGCGGGTCCTTCAGCGTGGCGATGCGCGCGTGCACGGCGAGATAGCGCAGGCGCGAGTCGGTGGACATCGCGTCGAGCACGGCCTGGCGGAACGGCGGCCGCCCCGGGACCGAGATCTCGAAGACCGGCAAAGTCGAGGTGACCGCCACGTGCTTCGCGACGAGCGTCTCGATGGTCTGCTTCAGCTCGGGACCGTTGACGTCGAGCGCCATCAGCGACTTCGTGCCCGCCGCGCCCGGCGGGCACACGTCCGGCTTCTTGTCCGGCACGAACTCGGTGTCCGCGAGCAGCCCGTGCTCGAGGTCGTCGATGCCCATCTCGGCGGCCTCGCGGAAACCGATCGAGCACAGGTGGCCGGTGACCTTCAGCCCGCGCTTGTGCGCCTCCTCGACCGCCGCGGCCAGCTCGGCGCGCGTGATGTCCATGTACACCTTGAAGTTGTCCGCGCCCTCGTCCGCCCAGTAGCTCACCAGCCGCCGCGCGTCGTCCGGGCCGGTGAGCTGGTGCATCTGCAGCGTGAAGGCGCCTTTGCCCTCGAGATAGGGCGCGGTCACGTGCATCTTCGGGCCGACGATGCGGCCGGCGTCGATGGCGCGCTTCACCTCGAGGTCGGTGTAGCCCTCGATGGTGCCTGCCGTGCGGATGGTCGTCACGCCGCCGGCCAGGTAGAGCGCCGCGGCGGCGCGCCCCAAATCGACGTACGCACCCATGCCCTCGGGATAGAACATGTGGTCGTGCATCCCGACCAGGCCGGGGATCACCGTGTAGCCGCGCTTGTCGATCACCGTCGCGCCGGAAGGCACCGCCGTGGTGGCGGCGGCGCCGATCGCCTGGATCCGCCCGCCCGACACGACGATGGTCTGGTCGTCCCTGGCGGGGGCGCCCGTGCCGTCGACAACGCGCACGTGGGTCAGCGCGAAGGCCGGCGCGTCGACGCTCACGAACGCGCGCGCCGCGGGCGACAGCGCGGGGGCCTGGGCGGCCGCGATTGCGCCCAGCGCGGCAAGGAGCACGGCGGTCAGAGTTGGCTTCATGCGGCCCATGATACCCCCGCCGCGTCGGTCGCTCACGCGCACGTCGGGGTGAGCTGGTCCTGAGGGACGGGCGCGGCGGGATCAGGCCGGGCCGTCGGTCCGGCCGCTGACGACCTCGTAGAACTTGAGCTCCTTCGTCCGGCCGCGAAGCGTCGCCTCCGGCATCTCGCGGCACACGAACTCGTCCTTCAGGCCCTTCATCGTGGTTTCGCTGACGAGGATCGTGGTGCCGTACTCCTTGTTGAGCGTCTGCAGCCGCGAGGAGACGTTGACCCCGTCGCCCACGACGGTGAACTCGAGGCGCCGGCGCGAGCCGATGTTGCCGGCGATCACCTCGTCGGAGTGGATGCCGATCCCAATCGCGATCGGCGGTCTGCCGGCCACCGAGCGCTCGCCGTTGATCTTCGCGAGGAGCGCCTTCATGCGCAGGGCCGCCATCACGGCGCGGCGCTCGTGGTCCTCCGCGTCGCCGAACACGCCGAACACCGCCATCAGCCCGTCGCCGATGAACTTGTCGAGCATGCCGTTCTGCTCGAAGACCGCTTCGACCATCTCCGAGAAGTATTCGTTGAGGAAGGTCACGACCTGCTGCGGGGTCATCTGCTCGGCCGCGCCCGTGAAGTTGCGGATGTCCGAGAAGAGGATGGTGACGTAGCGGGACTCGCCGCCGAGGCTCACCTGCCCGCTCAGGATCTGCTCGGACACCTGCGTGGCGACGTAGCGGCCGAAGACCTGCTTGACGCGGTCGCGCTCCTCGAGGCCTCCGGCCATCTCGTTCAGCGTGCCCGCCAGGACGCCGGCCAGGTCGTGCCC
The DNA here is from genome assembly GCA_963812185.1 of uncultured Acidobacteriota bacterium. Classification (GTDB taxonomy): domain Bacteria; phylum Acidobacteriota; class Vicinamibacteria; order Vicinamibacterales; family JAHECP01; genus JAHECP01. The sequence continues at coordinate 727,428 of CAWEUE010000002.1, read as the reverse complement.
GCCGAGCGACACGCGCGCGGTGAGGTCGCCGCTCCCAATCCGGTGGGCGAAGTCGCCGAGCGCCACGAGCGGCCGCTGGATGGACCGCGACACCTGGTCGGCGACGACCAGCCCGCCGAAGACGACGAGCAGGATGCCGAACAGGAGCTCGGCGCGCAGCCGGCGGAGCGGGGCCAGCAGCTCGCTCGCGTCGATCTCCGTCAGCAGGACCCAGGGCTGCGCGGCCAGCGTGCCGGGGTTCCTGAGCCGGCGATAGACGAACATCCGCTCCTGCTGCTTCGCGTTGAGCGCGGTGACCGAGCCGACACGGTCGGACTCGCGCGCCAGCCGGACCGCCGGATAGGAGGATACGTCCTCGTTCAGCCGCGACGGGTCGGGGTGCGCGATGATCTGGCCATCGCCGTCGACCAGCACCGCGTAGCCGCTCTGGTTGAACCTCGCCGAGCTGACCAGGTCGGTCAGCGCCCCCTGGAGGTCGAACCACGCGCCCACGACGCCGACGACCGGCCCGGCGCCCGACCGCAGCGGGAGGCCGACGTAGACCAGCTGGCGCTGGTGCGACTTCGAGAGGAACGCGTCGGAGACGTACGGCTTGCCGTCGAGGCTGAACGCGAGGGCGACGCGGCTCGCCTCGTCCGACGTCGGGGCGGCCGAGCTGGCGGCCAGCAGGCGCCCCTCGCGGTCGTAGAGCGCGACCTGGACGAACCGGGCGTCGACGACACGGAACTCGCTGAGCCGCTCCTCCAACTCGGCGGCCGGCGCCCCGCGCTCGACCAACGGGACGGCCAGCGAGCCGAACCCCTCCAGCCTCGTCTGCACGCCGGTCAGCTCGTGGCCAATCCCGCGCTCGACGATGCCGCCGACGTCCTCGAGCTCGACGACGAGCTCCTGGCTGATCAGCCGCTTCCCGGCCTCGTAGCCCCACGCGCCGACCACGGACGCCGACATCAGCGCCATCCCGACGAGCGCGACCAGCGTGGAGATGAAGTAGCCGCGGCGGAACCGCGCGAACCACCGCTTGCGCAGCGCGAAGACGAAGGCGCCGAACACGACCACCCAGACCGCGGCGGTCAGCGACATCGTGATGGCGAGCGTGGACACGGTGTTAGGCCCCCGTTGGTGACGCGCGGCGCGGCGCGGCGCGCTGGATAGGCACGATCTTGGCCTGGACCGCCTTCTCGATCGCCGGCAGCGCCTTGCGGGCGGCCTCGGCGCCGCGCTCGATGAGCTCGTTCGCCCTGTCGTACTCGATCCAGGTGAAGTCCGACAGGTCGGGATTGATGAGGACGTCGGCCGTGATCGCCTTGAAGTTGCCCAACTGGTCCTGCAGGATCTGCATCGAGTTCATGACGATGTCGAACAGGTTCGGCATGTCCTGGGTGTCGACCACGTAGTTGAGCGGATTGAAGGCGTTCAACCGGCGGTACCAGGCCGACAGCACCGTCTCGACGCCGCGTTTCATGCGCGGCACGACGTTGATGGCCACCGTGATGTCGGCGCCCATGTCAATCACGACCTCGGCCGGCACCGGGTCGGCCACGCCGCCGTCCACGAGCACCCGCTCGCCGGACTTCACCGGCGTCATCACCATCGGCACCGACGAGCTCGCGCGAAAGGCGGCTTCCAGCCGGCCGCTGCCGATCTCGATGCGCTCGCCCGTCTCGATGTCGGTGGCGACCGTGCGGCACGGCAGCAGGAGCTGCTCGAAGTTCTCCTTGCCCTTCAGGTACGGCCGCAGGAGCGAGAGGAACCGGTGGCCGGCGATGAGGCCCGGTTGCGTGAAGAAGGTCGGGTCGGACACGGCCAGGGCGTTGCGCTTGGCGCCGAGCTCGCGCGCGATGTCGGCCAGCTCCGACGCCGGCAGGCCCAGCGCGTAGCCGACCGAGATGATCGACCCCTGGCTGCAGCCGGCCAGCAGGTCCACGGGCACCCCGGCCTCGTCCAGCACCTGGAGGACGCCGATGTGCGCCAGGCCGAACGCCGCGCCGCCGCCGAGCGCCAGGCCGATGGACGTGCCGAGCAGCTTGTGCGCCAGCCGGTGGAGCGGCAGGCCGGGTCCGGACCGCGGATTGGCCAGGACGTACTCGCTGGCCTCGAGGGGCGGCCGGGCGAGCGCCCGGCTGCGCGGCAGCACGAACGGATCGCTGGCGCTGATCGGAATGGGCCGCGACGAGCGGTTGTGCAGGTTGATGAGCCGCAGCACCTTCATCGACCGGGGGTCGCCCATGCCCGGGTCCTCGCCCGGCTGGTCGACCAAGGCCACGAAGGCGTCCGAGTACGCGGTCGCGGACGAGATCAGGCCGTCGTGCTCGGACCCGAGGTCCAGCACGATGAAGCTGAACGTCTCGCTCAGCTTCGAGACCAGGTTCGAGAGCAGGAAGCCGTAGACCTCGCCGTCGAGCCCCACTTGGAGCGCGATGCGGACGACGACCGGCCCCGGTTGGTCGCCGAACGGCACCGACAGGAACTTCCGCGACACCTCGTCGAGGCTCTCGTGCTGCAGGTCGAACGCCTCGGGATCCGGCACCTCCCCCGTCCGCACCTCGACGCACACCACCTCGGTCGCGGTGAGCTGCCGGAGGATCCGGGCGACCGACAGCGCGACCAGCGTCTCTCCCTGCAGCCCCCGGCTGCTGGCCACGCTGACGGTGGTCGTCGCCCGCTGGATGCGCTCGGCGCGCGTCACGCCCGCGAGCCGCTGCGAGAGCACCCGCGCGAAGTGCTCGATGGCCTTCGGGTTCTTCAGGAACAGCTGGTCGAACGCCGGCTTGTCAATCGCGATGAGGTCGGCGCGCCGCGCGGCGGTGATCGTCGCCGTGCGCTTGCCGCCCAGCAGGAGCGCCATCTCGCCGAAGTAGTCGCCGCGCTTCAGCGTGCCGGTCTGGCGGGGCGGAAGGCTCGCGTCCCAGACCTCCAGCTCGCCGTCGATGACCACGTAGAAGACGTCGCCCTCGTCGCCGATGTGCATGAGGACGTCGTCTTTCGCGAACGACACTTCCTTGAACAGGGGGATGGCCGCTTCGAGCTCGGCCCGGGTGAAGAACCGGAAGATCTGAAGCGTCGCGAGGAAGTCGAGATCGACCATGCGCGTGATCCTGGCGTGGAGCCTTCATCCGGTTACGGTGGCGCGCCCCTATCCTAACGCCCCTGGCCACGGGCAGCCGGGTAAATCGATCCCGCGGCCGTCAGGGGCGTCCGACGCCCGGACCGCCATCCGGCCCGACGTGCAGCTCGATCTCGGTCAACGGGTGCGTCGGGCGGTAGCGCTCGTCGGTGCAGGCGACGTTGTAGATCGGGACGCCGTGGTGCTCGTAGCGCCCGAACGCCCGGTGGATGTGGCCGCAGACCACCACGCGCGGCTTGACGCGGTCGATCGTCGCGAGCAGCTCGCGGGATCCGACGTGCTCGAGCGTCCCGGGACCGGTCTGCTCGAGGTCGCCGCAGCCGAAGGGCGGCTGGTGGCTCACCAGGATGTCGATGCCCTCGGGGATCGCCGCGTAGGTCGGCGCCAGGTCCGCCGGGTCCTTCATCAGCGCCCAGTCCATGAAGGTGTTCGACCAGGGCGTGAGCCAGACGCTCAGGCCGGCGGCCTCGACGAGCTCGTCGAACGAGACCCTGACCGGCAGCTCTGCGGCGAGCCGGTCGCGGTCGCGCCCGCTCTCGGCGACGAAATCGTGATTGCCCCAGGTCATCAGCTTGCGTTCGCGCGGCAGGGGGACAGCCTCGGCCCATTCGCTGAACGGCCCGCGCAGCCACGGTCCCTGGACGTCGGGGTCGAGGCGGGCCGGGCTCGAGCCGTCCACGCGGTCGGGGCACACGTCCCCGGCGATGATCAGCAGGTCACACGACGGGATGGCTGGAAGGTGCCCGTGCAGGTCCGAGATGGCGACAATCCTCACGCAGGGCGGAATTATGGCACGAACCGGCCCGCGCGCGAACCCCGCCGGCTCAGTGACGGCGGGATCCGGCGATCCAGATCGCCGGCACGATCAGGGCCATCACCGTGAGGGTCACGGGCATGGACATGACCAGGAGACCGGTCCCGATCCAGCCGACGGACGACCGGGACGGCGTCCGGGCGGGCGGCGCGGCGCTGGTGGGGGACGGCTCGACGCGGGGCGCGTCCCGATCCGCCTGAGGCGCGGGCGGGCCGGAGCGGTACACCCACGTGTCGTGTCCGCGGAGCGGATCACGCGCCACGTCAAACGACGGTCTGGCCTTCACCGGCCTTCGCGTCTCGCTCGTCGCGGTCGGCTTCGACGTCGGCGCCGCCGGTCCTGACGAACCGGACGAACGCCTCGTAGTCTTCCGCCGCCCGGCTCCGTGGCGCGTACTCCCAGATCGTCTGTCGTTGCGCGAGGGCATAGGTCACATCGATGCATTGGCGGATGCCGCGACGGTACAGCCGCTCCCGCATCTCCTCATCGTCGGCCAGGGCCTCGAACGCCGCGCGCGTCGCGTTGGTCGTGACGTTGACCGAGGTCGGCAGCACGGCCAGCAGGTCGAGCCGGCGGTCGGGCCACAGGTCGCGAATCTGGCGCACGCCCGCGAGCGTCTGCCGCGCGCCGAGGATCGCCATGCCGTCCATGGTGACGGGCACGATGACGTGCGAGGCGTACAGGAGCGCGTTGTAGGCGAGCAGGTTCATCGCCGGCGAGCTGTCGAGGACGACGGCGTCGTACCCGTTGAGCCCCTTCAGCCGGCGCGCCAGGATCGTCTCCCGCTGCGGTTCACCGGCCAGCTGCGCCTCGAGGGTGAAGGCGGCCGGCGTCGCCGTGATGACATCGAGCCGCTCGCGCACGCCCCGCGCCACCACGTCGTCGAACGAAGCCTGGCCGAGCATGAGAATCGCGGATCGTGCGCTCGCGCCGGACCGCCAGCGCATGGGCCACGTTGCCCTGCGGATCGGCGTCGACGAGCAGCACGCGGGCGCCCTGCCGGGACAAACCGGCCGCCAGGTGGATGGCGGTCGTGGTCTTGCCGACCCCGCCCTTCATGTTGGCGATGGCGATCTGTCGCATCCCGAGGTCCCGGTCCCGACGGCCGTGATAGTGTCGAGCCCCGCGGGCATTGAGGACGAGAGCGGGGCTATTATAGCCGATGACGAGGGAATGGCTGACGTGAAGACTCTCGCGTTGAACGTCCGGCGCCTGCTGCACATCCTGCGTGTGCTCATCGCGCACCTCGCCGCGCACCTCGCCGCCCGCCACCTCGCCCGCTGGCCGCGGCTCCTTCGCCGCGCGAAGCTCGCGCGGCTCTCCGGCCCCGTGCGGCTCCGCCGGCTGTTCGAGGACGCCGGCGGCGGCTTCGTCAAGTTCGGCCAGATCCTGGCGCTGCAGTCGGACCTCTTGCCGCTCGAGTACTGCAACGAGCTCTTCAACCTGCTCGACCGCCTCGCGCCGTTTCCCTTCGCAGACGTCGAGCGGGTCGTCCGCAGCGAGCTCGGGCGGACGCCGGCGGAGATCTTCGACCGCTTCGAGGTCGAGCCGTTGTCCGCCGCCTCGATCGGGCAGGTGCACGTCGCGGAGCTGGCCGGCCGGCGAGTCGCCGTCAAGGTCCAGCGCCCGTCGGCCGACGTCGAGTTCGCCGGGGACGTCCGCCTGGTCCTGCTCGCCATGGCCCTCATCCGGCGCCTCCGGTTGAAGAAGTTCTTCTGGGTGCTCGAGCCCATGGGCGACTTCACCGCGTCGACGCGCGAGGAGCTCGACTACCGGCGCGAGGCGAGGTACGCGGAGCGGCTGCGGCGCAACGCCGCCGGCAACCGGTTCGAGCGGGTGCCGGAGATCTTCTGGGATCTGACGACGCGCCGGGTGCTCGTCATGGAGTTCCTCCCGGGCCTGACCGCGCTCGATTACCTGCGCGCGATGGCGACCACCGACGCGGCCGCGGCCGACCGCGTCCGAGGGAAGGACTTCGACCGGAACCGCTTCGCGCGCCACATCATCGCCAACTTCGTGGGCGACGCCTTCCAGTACGGCGTCTTCCACGCCGACCTGCACCCGGCGAACCTGCTCGTCCTGCCGGGCGAAGCGGTGGGCTACGTGGACTTCGGCATCACGGGCGTGCTGAGCGGGTACTCCCGCCGGCACCTGGTGGCGCTCACGCTGGCGGTCACCCGCGGCGACACGGACGCAATCGCGGACATCTTCCTCAAGCTCGCGCGGTCGGACGAGGACTCGAACCTGCCTCTGTTCCGCGCCCGGCTCGCGGAGGTGGCGCCGACCTGGTACGCGGGCGAGGGCGCCGTGCGCGTGCTGACGAAGGGCTTCACGCTCGTGTTCCTCGACATGCTGATCATGTGCCGCGAGACCGGCGTCCTGCCCGAGCACGACGTGATCAAGTACATCCGGTCGTCGGTCGCCGCCGACGGCCTCATCTCGCGGCTGGCGCCCGGCTTCAACGTCGGCCAGTTCGTGGCGGAGCACTGCCGCCAGCTCGTGGCGCAGGCGTCGTGGCGGGCCGCGCTGTCGTGGGACACCCTCAACTCCGTGCTGGAGTCGAGCGTGAGCCTCGCCGAAACCGGCGCCACCCGCGCGGCGACGGTCCTCCACCGCCTCGCCGACGGCGAGGTGACGGCGCTCGTCGACATCACCACCGCCGCCGATCGCGACACGCGCCGGCGCCGCCGCGCGATCCGCCTCGCGGGCGTGGTCGTCGCGCTCGTCGCCCTCATCGACCTGACGGCCGGCGAGATGCGGTTTGGGGTTAATATCGTGACGGCCGCCGGCACGCTGACCGGCCTGGCGCTCGTCATGCTGGCCGATGCCGTTCGACGGCTCGCACGCAGCTCCTGAGGGTGAACGATGAGGCGCGGCGCACACCGGACGTTCCTGGTGCCGCCCCCGCTCGAGGCGGGCCGGCTCGAGGTGTGCCCGGCGTGAGGGCCTCGACCGCGCCGGTCTTGCCCGCCGAGATGGGCGATCGCCGCCGTGTCGTCGAGGCCGGGCTCCGCGCGCTCGGCCGGCCCCGGTCGGCCGACCGCGTCCCGCCCCCGGAAGGGCGCCTGAGCGCCGACGAGCGGCCGGCCGGCGGCCTGGGCGCGGTGCTCGCGTCGCTCGGACCGGTGTTCACCGACTTCGGCCGCTACCTGTCCACCCGGATCGACCTCCTCCCCCGCCGCGACTGCCTCGAACTCGCGCACGCCGTGGCGGCTGACCCCCGGCGCGATCACGGCGAGCTCGAGGCGCACCGCGAGGACGCCGCGGCCGCGCTCGACCGGGTCGGCGCCCTGGTTCGCGACCTGCGCGATCTCGACCCGACCCCCAGCAGCGTCAGCCGCTGGACGCGCCAGCACGACGCGTGGCTCGCGCCCGCGGTGCCGGTTGCCGTCCGCGTCGCGCGCCCGGACGCCGAGCGGATGTTCCGAACCGATCGGCCGCTCCTGTCGCTCGTCGGCCCGTGGCTCGCGCTCGGCCCGCAGGCGCTCGCCGCGGCCATCGAGGACTTTGTCGTCACGGTCGAGCTGCGACTCGACCAGGCGCGGCAGGCCGCCACGCTCGTCACGCTCGCGGAAGACGCCCGCGCCGGCGGAACGCTCGACGCGCCGGTGGTGTACGTCGACCACAGCGGCCCGGGCGCGCTGACGACCGGACGCGTCGGCGGCGTCGGCATCGGCGACGTCATCGACCGCCGGAGCCTCGCGCGACGCCTGGCGTCGGCCTGGATCCGCCAGGCGGTGTCGGGCCAGGTACTGCCGTTCGACTTCGATCTGCACGACGTCCGGCTCGTGGACGGACGGCTGGTGCTGGCCGGCGGCCTGCTCGAGCCGCAGACGGCGGACGACCGGGCCGGCTTCCTCCGCTACCTCGCGGCCGCGGCCGCCGACGATCCGGACGCGGCATGGGACTGGATTGCCGAGACGGCCGTGCCGGGCCCCGGCGCCGAGTCGAGGGTCCGGCTCAGGAGCCGCCTCCGCCAGGCCGTGCCGTTTCGCGACGGCGAATCGAGTGGAGACGACCGGCTCGCCGAGCGGATCCTGGTGCATTGGCGGGCCGTGCGCGAGGCGGGCTGGGCGTTCACGCGGCATGACCTCCGCCTGTTCCGGGCCGTGCGAGCCGTCTCGGCCGCCACCTCGGCCCTCGCGCCCGACGAGGACGCGCTGCTGACGGCGCTCCAGGACGAGCGGCTGCGGACCGGGCTGGCGGACGTGCGGCGGCTGGTCGATCCACGGACGATCGCGCCCGACGGGCTCGTGCAGGACCTGGTGCGCCTGCCGAAGAAGCTCGACGAGCTGCTGACGATGGCGGCCGAGGGGCGGCTGCGCGTGAAGCTGCACATCTCCGACGCGGAGGAGGCGCGCAAGGCCAGGAACCGCACCGTCTCGCTCGTCGCGAGCCTGGTGGCGACGGCCGGCATCGCGTTTCTGGTCAGGCACCTCGCGCCCGCCCTCGGTCCGGACGTCGAGCGGATCGGCGCCGTGCTCCTGCTCGCCGTCGGCGGATGGCTGCTCGTGGCGGCCGCGAGGCTCTGATGCCGGGGCACCTGCTCGACGGGACGGACGGCGCGCGCGCGCGGACGCTCGAGATGGTCGCGCCGCTCTCGCAGCGCCAGCTGGACTTCGCGCCCGGGCCCGGGCGCTGGTCGATCGGCGAGGTGCTCGACCATCTGCTCGCGGTCGACCGGCTCTACCGCGAGGAGATCGCGGCGCTCGTCGCGCTCGCGCGCGCGGGCCGCCGGCCCTATCTGCGCCGCACGTTCCGCGACATCAACATCGCGCCGCTGTTCCTGCCCGACGCGCTGCTGCCGTGGCTCGACCTGCCCCTGTCGCTGCTCAATCGCGTGACGCCCGACGCGATCCGGGACGTGCTGACGAGGCTCCCGATCGTGCCGAGCCGGAGACCCGATCGCGGCGCGCCCCGCGCGCGCCGGCCGGGCCCGGAGCTGCGCCGCGACCTGCTGACGTCGCTGGCCGGGCTGCGCGCGCTCGTCGACGCGAACGCCGATCTCGACTTCGGGACCCTGGTGCTCGAGCATCCCGTGACCGGCGTGAGCCCCGTGCCGCGGCTCCTCGCCTTCGTGGCCGAGCACGAGCGGCGCCATCAGCGGCAGATCGACGGCATCAGGCGCCACCGGCAGTTTCCGTGGTCCGACCGGGTCGCGGCCCGGTGATAGGATGGTCGGGGCGGGCCGGAGGGAGGACCCCATGACACGCGCCGGCGGCAGCAGGGACTCGACGCGGGATCTGGCGCGCGCGGCCGGCGACCTCGTCGAGTCGATGGGGCGCTTCTCGATGGCGATGGGGCTGTTCACCGCGCGGCAGGCGGCCAGGCTCGTGTCGGCGCCGAGCGCGGAGACGGCCGCCTCGCTCGACGAGCTCTCGACGGTCGCGGAGCGCCAGCTGACGGGCGCCATCAAGACGGCCCTGGCGGTCGGCACCAACGTGCAGTCCGGGATCATCGACGCCGCGCTCAGCTGGAGCGGCCTGGGCCCGCGCAGGGAGAAGCCCACGGGCGCGACGGCCGCCCTGTCGACGTCACTCGCCTCGGCCGTCGCCGAGCGCGTCGCGGGCATGCGCACCGTGGCCGAGGGCGCCCGCGACCGGCCGGTGCCGCAGGCCGAGTTCGTCGAGCGGCTGTCGCGCTACCACGCGGAGGCGTCGGCCGGGGGGCCGGCGCTCGCCCGATGCGTGGAGCACCTCTGGAAGTCGGAGGGGCTGGCGGGCTCGGTGGGCCGGCACCTGATCGACGGGAACACCCTCGACGACCCGTCGCTCGCGCGGCCGATCATGCCGGTGGCGCACGTCGGGTTCGGAGCCGGGTCGGCCGAAGCCCTCGCCTTCGACGCCGCGGGGATCGCCGCGCGGTTCGCCGACCGCTGCGCGCGCGACTACGTGGAGTTCTCCTACGAGGGCGTCGGCGCGACGCTGCGCTTCTACGAGCGGGGCTTCTTCAAGCTCATGAGCGGCGCGCTGGCCTTCATCGATCTCGGCGCGCCCGAGGGCCCGGACCGTTCCGGGTTCTTCGCCGACTACCTGCGGCAGTTCCCGCCCCATCTCCAGCGGCTCATCGCGCACGGATACGGCCGCATCATCGCGTTCTCGAACCTGGACGTCTACCGCGCGATCGAGGAGGCCACGACGCTGCCGGCCGAACGCGTCGAGCCGGCGGTGCACGGCGTCGGCTTCGCGGTCGCGATGATGAGCCGCGGGGACCTGGGCGGGATCCTGCGGCGGAGCGCGGTGCCATATCGGCCGGCGGTGCGCGCCGCGTTCCAGAACGGGCTCGTCTACGCGCTCGTGTTCGACGAGTGGTTCGTCCCGGGGGTCTTGGCCGGCCGGCGGCCGCAGCCCGGACTCGAAGCAGAGCTCGTCGACCACGCGCGGCGCGAGGCCGAGCAATCGCTCGAACGGGGCTTCCCGCTCGCCTTCAGGCTGGCCGACCCGCGCAGCTGAGCCGCCGACGCGTCACGACCCGCGTCGAGGCAATTACAGTTTTCGCCGAGTCGCTCGGGCCTTCCACCCGTGTGCTATGATGCGCCATCGCAGAGGGCAAGTGCAGGTCCGAGAATTTTTCATGTTGACGGGCTGCCGTTCACGCGGCCACGTCCATTCGAAGAGGCATCAATGCGCAGTGCTCTGAGATCGATGCTCTCGTTCGCCTGCGTGGTGCTGCTGCCGTCGTGGGCCCTGGCACAAGGAGCGACCCTGCACGGGTTCGGACCGATCAACAGCTCGATGGGCGGTGCTGGTGTCGCCTTGCCGGAGGACTCGCTCAACGCGCTCGGGTTCAACCCGGCACTGGTAGCCGCGGCCGAGGGCAACCAGCTCTCCTTCACGAACGAGTTCTCCAAGGACAACATCCGGATCCACACGACGCTTGGCAGCTTCAGCGGCGACGCGTCCTCGACGAACCAGCTCTCGATCGCGCCGTCGTTTGGCTGGATGGTGCGTGATCCGCACAAGAAGCTGGCGCTCGGCTTCGGCCTGATCTCGATGGCGGCGTTCAGCACCGACTACCCGCAGGACAGTGGGAGCATCCTGTTCGCGCAGCCGCCGAACGGGTTTGGCCGGATCTACACGACCTACTCGGTCACGAAGATACCCATCGCCTTCGCCTTCCAGGTGACCCCGAAGCTCTCGATCGGCGTGTCGGCCAACGTGTACCTCGGTCAGTTCGCCGTCGCGCCTCTGCCGGACGGCACGTTCGATACGGCGGCAGACGGCGCCCGCTGGTATCCGGAGGCGGGCAAGCCGAGCCAGAAGTTCGCGTTTGCCCCGCAGTTCGGGTTCTACTACCAGCACAGCCCGAAGATGGCGATTGGCGCGTCGCTGACGCTGCCGCAGAACTACCCGGCGTATACCTACAACTCGTCGAACGCGGACCCCTCGTCGCGCGGCTATGGTCTCGCCCGTACGCTGACGTACGACCTCGACGGACCGATGGTCGTCAGCTTCGGCACCGGCCTGAAGCTGAACGAGAAGACCCAGATCGCGATCGACGGGATGTTCACGAAGTACAGCGGCGTCAGCGGGTTCGGCAGCGCGGGCGGCGTGGTGAACGGCATCATCCAGCCGTTCGGCTGGCGCAACGTGTGGACGTTCAAGGCCGGCGTACAGCGGCAGGTCGGCGAGAAGGCCATCGTCCGCGTCGGGTACGCCTTCAGCCGGATGCCGATTCGATCCGAGGTGGTGATCTCGGCGACCGGCGCGCCGCAGACGTTCCAGCACTACATCTCCGGGGGTGCCGGGATCATGATTTTCCCGTTCCTCAGCGCGGAAGCGTCGGCGTACTTCGCGCCGCGCCAGCACGCCGTCGGGCCGTTGCCCGACCTCAACAACCAGCAGCTCGGCACGCTCGACGAGTCGAACTCGAAAGTCGCGGCGCTGATCGGTCTCAACTTCAAGTTCTGAGGCGTACTGCTTCAACGCCAAGGCGAGGTGACGATGACACGCGTGCGACTGACGGTCCTACTGGGCTGCTTGGTGCTCGTGCCGGCCTCAGCGATGGCCCAGGGCGCGTCCCTGCACGGCTTCGGCCCGATCAACAGCTCGCTGGGCGGCGCAGGCGCGGCGCTTCCCGAAGATTCGTTGAACGCCCTCGGGTTCAACCCGGCCCTCGTGACCCAGGTCGAGGGCAATCAGGTCTCGTTCACCACCGAGTTCTTCAAGGACGACATTCAGATCCACACGACCTACGGCTTTCTGAGCGGCGATGCGCATCCGACCAGCCACCTCACGGTCGCCCCGTCGTTCGGGTGGATGATGCGCGACCCGAGCAAGAAGATGGCGCTCGGCTTCGGGCTGATCGCCGTCGCGGGCTTCGGAACGGACTATCCACAGGACAACGACAGCATCCTGTTCGCGCAGCCACCGGACGGATTCGGCCGCATCTGGACGGGGTACCAGGTCACGAAGATCCCCATCGCGTTCGGGTATCAGGCGACCCCGAAGCTCGCGGTTGGCGCATCGTTGAACATCTACGTGGGCCAGTTCTCCGTGGCCCCGCTGCCGGACGGCACGTTCGACAGGGCCGCGAACGGCGATATCTGGTACCCGGAAGCGGGCAAGCCGAGCCAGAAGTTCGCGGCCGCGCTTCAGCTCGGGGTCTACTACCAGGCCACACCGATGGTGAGCGTCGGGGCGTCGATCACGACGCCGCAGAACTACCCGGAGTACACGTACAACTCGTCGATCGCCGACCCCTCGTCGCCCGACTATGGTCTCGCCCGCACGCTGAGCTACGATCTCGACGGGCCGATGGTCGTCACGTTCGGCACCGGCCTGAAGCTCAACAAGAAGACCCAGGTCGCGATCGACGGGATGTTCACGAAGTACCTGGGCGTCGCCGGCTTTGGCAGTAAGGGCGGGATTGTCAACGGAGTCGTCGAGCCGTTCGGCTGGCGCAGCGTCTGGACGTTCAAGACCGGCGTGCAGTATCAGGCGAGCGACGCGCTGACGGTGCGCGCCGGCTACAACTACAGCCAGATGCCGCTGCGGGGCGAGGTCGTCATCTCCGCGACGGGCGCGCCGGCCACGTTCCAGCACCACTTCACGGGCGGAGTCGGCATGAAGATCTTCCCGTTCCTGAGCGCCGAGGCCGCCGTCTACTTCGTGCCGCGGCAGCACGTGTCGGGGCCGTTTCCGAACCTGGACAACGAAGTGATCGGCACGATTGACGAGTCCAACACGCTGAAGTCCGCGCTCATCGGGCTGAACTTCAAGTTCTAGAGGCGTTGTCCGTCGCCTCGCGTAGACCAGATGAAGAGGCCGGCCCTGGGCCCAAGCGGGTGGCCTCGAACACGCACTCGGCGGAGAGGAGCAGGGCAGCCATGTGGACCAGGACGATCGTGGGAGCGGGTATCACGCTCGCGGTGGTCGCCGCCGCCGTGATGTCGGAGGACGTCCGGGCGCAAACGACTTCACCCAACCCGGTCGGGGTCTGGTTTGGCATCGCGCGGTCCTGCCACCCGGCGGGCCGATTCCCGCCGCCAGCCGGCACCGTTGACCAGGCGGTGTGCCGGGTCGCCTGCGGCGGCGTCAGTTGTCCCCAGACGACGTTCCCGACCGACGAAGTGACGATGATGCCGGAGCTGTTCGCGGACGGGAACGTGGTCGCGACCGACCATGCGACCCTCCTCGACGGTCATCCGACCGGTCAGGGACGCTGGAAGGCGGCGGGCCAGACGATCGTCGAGGGCAAGCTGTACTACAAGGTCGAGGCGAGCTTTCAGTGGTTCCAGCCCCGCCCGCCGCAGGAGGTGAACCCCGCCTACCCCTGGTCGAAATTCCAGGGGATGGCGCACCCGCGGTTCGTGCTGCTCCTCGACCCGGACAATCCTGATGTCGTGAAGGGGTACATCCAGCCGTACCTGTTCACCATCACCGATGGCTGGGGCACCGTGAACCTGCAGCCCGGCACGCCGTACCCGACGCCGGATCCCCTGGCGCCGCTGCCTCAGACCTGCGACCCGACCGCGAAGAACAGCAACCCCTACTGTTTCGGGACGTTCATGTTCGTGCTGCGCCGAATGCAGGCGCGCTGAAATGGCCGGGGTGCGATCCTCGTCGGTTTGAACTTCCGCTTCTCACGTGGATGGACACAGGAGGATGATCATGGCGTTCAAGCTCGTTTGTGCCGAGACCGGCGCGAAGTGCCCGTTCGAAGTCGTGTCGCCGACCCGCGAGGAACTGATGCAGCACGTGCAGATTCACGCGAAGATGGCGCATCCGGAGATGGCGGCCAATCCGCCGTCGCCCGAGATGATCACGAAACTGATCCACGAAGTCTGACGAGCGTCGGGTCGTCTCAGGCTGCCGATCCTGCCAGCCAGTTCTCCCAGATCCCGGCCGTGCCATCCATCAGCTTCTGGTGAACGTGGCAGTGCTCGACGAGCATGGTGGTGTCCATCGCGTCGTGGAGGCCGGCCGGGTCGAAGAGCCCCAGGCTGAGCCGGCTGAGCAGGTCGGCTCCGCCGTAGACCGGATCGAAGCCGTAGAAATCGAAGACCCGTCTGGCCCGCGGCGCGGCCGCGAACTCGATGGTGGCGCGGATCCGGCGGTCGTGGGTGAGGCGGAACGAGAAGAGCTTCACTGCGATGCCGAACTTGCCCGGGCCGAACCCGAAGAAGTTCGGGATGGGCGCGTGATCGATGAACGGGTAGCCGATCGCGATCTCGAGCGCGCAGTCCGGCGACGGGTGCTCGACGACGTGCACGAACTCGGGGATCGCCACCACGCAGACGGCCTCCGCCATCCGGCGGCTGACGGGCCCCATGTTCACCATGAAGTCGTGGAGCCTGATCGTGAGCAGGACCCACCGGAACCGGGGCCCGACCTCGCGCCAGTCCATCGCGCCGGCGCGGTCGGCTTCGGGAAACGCGCCGTACTCGCCGTCGGCCGCCCGGAACAGGCTGCGCTCGACGCCGAAGCCGCCAGGCGCGCCGTCGGGATGGACCCAGTGCGCCCGGCTCAGGAACTCGCCCAGCACGAAGTCGGTGAGGCACGCGGCGGCGTCGTGCCGCCGGTCCACTTGCGCGAACTCGATGTGCTGGCGGCACCCCATGACCGAGCGTTCCTCGCCGTTCAGGGTGATGGTGCCGAAGTAGCCGTCGGCGCGGTTGGGGAGGCGGAAGTGGCGGCCGAGGTCCAGCCGGAACACCCGCCGAGCGGAGTCCTCCGCCCGGCACCAGCGCTCCAGCGCGAGGCCGTCGCCGATGGCGGCCTCGCACTTGTCGATCAGGGAGCGGTCGCGGTCGGCGGGCGGCGGCGAAACGGTACGGCTCGGGGGCACGGCAATACCCTCGTGTCGATGGAGCGGCGGACGGGCGAACGCGACGGCCGGCCGGCCCCGGGTCAGAGGTCCAGGTCCGCGACGTACTGCGACAGGTCGTGATACCGGAAGAGCTCCCCGAGCTGACGATGCGTCGTCAGCGCCAGGCGGTACCGGTCGACCGTCTCGCCGACGTCGGTTCCCACGTACTTGGCCCAGGCGTTCACCAGCGCCGTGTCCTTCGGGTCCGGCTTGTGCGCGCAGAACTCCGACACGGGCTTGTGGCCCGGGAACATGTCGCCCGCCATGACGAGCGTGGAGTACACGCCGTTGGTGTAGGCCTCCTTGCCCGAGAGGGCCCCGATCTTGTCCCGGAGGAAGCTCTCCGTGACCTTCGGGTGCCTCACGTTGACGATCGCGAAGGCCCATGCGATGCCGGCGCGGGCGTTGCGCTTCGCCGTCTCGTCGGGGGGTTCGTGGTCCGCGATCTCCCACGGCGAGAGGCCGGGCAGCATGTACATCGGTGAGAAGTACATCGACCGGCCGGCGCCGTGCCAGAAGAACTCCGCGGCGTCGACGTCGAGCGCCAGGAGCTGGTCGGCGACCGCCTTCACGAGCGACGGGTACCAGGTGTGGGTCACGAGGCCGAGCGACTCGAACGCCGCTCCTTCGTAGCCGGGGATCGAGTTCTGGCGAACCCGCTGGAGGAACCCCGTCAGCGCGTCCCGCACCTGCGCGTCCTCGCTCCACGGGGTCAGACCGTCGATGGCGTCCTTGGCGAAAGCGATCCCCATGCCCGCGTGCATCATGAGCTGGGCCTTCGCCGGCAGCGCGGCGCCCGGGCCGCTGGTCAGGAGGTCGCGCACGTCGCGGTTCTTCTTCTGGTGCGCGCGGGCGTAGCGCTCGCCCAGCCCCTCGATCAGCCAGAGCGCGGGGTAGTCCCCGCGCGCGTAGAACTCCTCGACCTTCGCCTCGAGGGGGTAGGTGCCGTCCTCGGCGAGATCCTCGGGCGCGTCCACGGAGTTGACGAACCCGAGGACGTCGGCGACGTTCTGGAGCTGCATGGCCACGGCCCCGATCCCCTCGGTCGACGCCATCGTCGTCAGGGCGTCGGTGGATCCCCGGAAGAGATCGGAGGCCATGTCCATCATGTAGGTGGGGTTGAGCACCTTCAAGCGCATGGCGTCGGACATCATGTCGGCCATCGCCTGCTGGGCCTTGTCGCCGACCTGGAACGACCCGAACAGCCAGGTGTTGGTCCGGAAGTCCTTCTTGGCGGACTCGCCCGTCTCGTACAGCCGCTGCTGGATGGAGCGAAGGGGCTCACGATCCGACAGGGGCAGCACCCCCACCATCCGCTGGGCCGCGAAGCAGGACACGGCGATCTGCCATTTCAGGATGGCATCGGCGGTCTCGAGCATGCGCACACCTCCGTGCGGTGAATTGTGACGATGGCCGCATTATAACTCCTGGCTCGGTCCGTGGGGCGCCAATGATAAAATGGGCCCGTTTCCCCCCGGACCCAAAGGAGCCTCGTCATGTCGTCGGACTGGCACGCCACGGCGTGCATCCTCTGCAGCGAGAACTGCGGCATCGAGGTTCAGGTCGACGGCCGGCGGATCGCCCGCGTCAAAGGCGACCGGCGGCACCCGTCCTCTCGCGGGTACCTGTGCGAGAAGGCGTCCCACCTGGACTACTACCAGAACCATGCCGACCGGCTCACGACGCCCCTCCGGCGGACGGCCGGCGGCGGCTTCGAGCCCGTGGACTGGGACACCGCGATCCGCGAGATCGCGGCCAGGGTGGTGCATCTCCGCGACACGTACGGCGGGCACGCGCTGGCGTTCTACGGCGGCGCCGGCCAGGGCAACCAGCTGGCTCTGCCTTGGGCCGTGGGCTTCCGCCTGGCGATGCGCAGCCCGTACATGTACCACGCGCTGGGGCAGGAGAAGACCGGCGAGTTCTGGCTCGACGGCCACCTGTTCGGCAGCCAGACGTGCCACACGAGCCGCGACATCGAGCACAGCGACTTCGTGATCTTCTCGGGCACCAATCCGTGGCACGCGCACGGGTTCCCGCGCGCGCGCCAGGTGCTGCATCAGCTCTCCAAGGACCCGGCGCGCACGCTGGTCGTGATCGACCCGCGGCGGACCGAGACGGCCGAGCTCGCCGACATCCACCTCCAGGTGCGGCCGGGCACCGACGCGTTCCTGTTCGCGGCGATGCTCGCGACCGTCGTCGGCGAGGGCCTCGAGAACCGCGCGTTTCTCGACGCCCGCACGACCGGTTTCGACGCGGTGCGCGCCGCCCTCGCCGGCGTCGACGTCGATCGCTACGCCCGTATCGCCGGCGTGGACCCCGAGGCGGTGCGGCGCGTCGCCAGGGGCTTCGCCGCCGCGCCGAGCGCCTGCCTGCGGTCGGACCTCGGGCTGCAGCAGAGCCTGCACAGCACGCTGAACCTGTATCTCGAGAAGCTGCTGTACCTGGTCACCGGACAGTTCGGGAAGAAGGGCGGCGTCACGTTCCACGCGCAGACGATCCCGCTCCTTTGGGACTCCGACCCGGCCGACCCGCAGTTCGCGTCGCTGAAGGCGCGCGTGAGCGGCATGATCCCGATCGCCGGCTTCTATCCGCCCAACATCCTTCCCGGCGAGATCGACAGCGATCACCCGGATCGGCTGCGCGGCCTCGTCGTGGACAGCGCCAACCCGGCGGTGACGGCCGCCGACGCGCAGGCCTACCGCCGCGCGTTCTCGAAACTCGAGCTGCTCGTGGTCATCGACAAGGACATGACCGAGACGGCCGAGCTGGCGCACTACGTCCTGCCCGCGTCCACGCAGTTCGAGAAGTTCGAGTGCACCTTCTTCAACTGGGGGTTCCCCGAGAACCACCTGCACGTGCGGCATCCGGTGCTGCCGCCGGCCGAGGGCACGCTGATCGAACCGGAGATCTACCGGCGCCTGGTGGACGCGATGGGGGAGGACGTCTCGGCGAACACGCTCCTCGGCCCGATCTCGCAGATCCTGGCGACGCCGCCGTTCCAGCAGATGCCCGAGCCGATGCGGCTGGCGACGGCGCCCCTCCTCATGGCGTCGATGATGTTCGTCGAGCAGCACGAGGCGGCGGTCCGCCGCGCCGGGGTCGTGGACGAGGGCGACGGCCTGGCGGCGGCGCTCTTCAGGCGCATCGTGTCGAGCCCGTCGGGCGCGGTGATCAGCGTCCACGAGTACGAGGACACCTTCGGGTTCATCCGGCACGCGGATCGCCGGATCCACCTGGCGGTCGAGCCGATGTTCGCGGACCTCGCCGCGCTGGGCGCGGAGGCGGCCGCGGGCGGCCCGGCCCGCGACCCGGAGTTCCCCTTCGTCCTGTGCGCCGGCGAGCGGCGGTCGTCGAACGCGACGACGTCGTACCGGGACCCGCGGTGGCGGAGCGCCGATCCGGCCGGCGCGCTGCGCATCCACCCGGCTGACGCCGCGCGGCTGGCCGTCGCCGACGGCGATCTCGTGCGGGTCGAGTCCCCCCGGGGCGCGGTCGTGGCCACCGCGAACGTCGACGACACGGTGCAGCCGGGCGCGCTCAGCCTGCCGCACGGGTTCGGGCTGAAGTACACTTCGCCGGACGGCACCCGGACGCCGCACGGCCCGCTCATCAACGTGCTGTCGGCGTCCGACCACTGCGACCCGTTGACCAGAACGCCGTACCACAAGAACATCCCGGTCCGGGTCCGCAAGGTCGAGGACACGCGACCGCCCACATGACCGAATCGCCAGGCCTGCCTCGTCGCCCGACCCTGGCCGTCCGGTCGCACAGCCCCACATCCCAGTCGCGGACGCACGCTCGCGCCAGCCGGGCACTGGTCGGGCTCGAGCACGCGATGCGCCTCACCGACGAGGTGACGCCGTTCAACGTCGTCTCGGTGCTCCGTCTCGAGGGCGCGCTGTCGCCGGCCTCGCTGCGCGCGGCGCTCGACGAGCTGCAGCGCCGCCACCCGTTTCTCCGGGCGCGCATCGTCCCGGCCGGCAGGACGTTCCTCTTCCACTTCGACGGGACGACGCCCATCCCCCTCGAGGTGGGGGAACGGCCGGCCGGGACCGACGGATGGGTCGCCGCCGCCGAAGAGGAGCTGCACCGTCCGTTCGATCACACGGTCGGCCCGCCGGCGCGCTGCCGCTACCTCGCCGGCCCGTCGGGCGGCGACCTGATCGTCACCTGCCCTCACGTCATCATCGACGCGACCGCGGGACCGCGGCTCTTCGCCGAGCTGCTCGCGCTCGCGGCCGGCGAGGCGCCGCCCGACCCCGGACTGACGGCGGAGGAGGGCCGGCTGCCGCCGCCCGCGCTCTTCCCGGAGGCCTTTCACGGGGTGCGCCTCGCGCCCGCCGTGGCCGGGTTCGTGGGCCGGCAGATGGCCGACGAGATGCGGTTCCGCTGGCGGTCGCGCGGCGTGCGCGCGGCGCCGATTGCCGGCACGGGCGGCTGTCACATTCTCCCCCTCCGCTGGCCGGCGCCGCTCGCCGAGGCGATCGTGCGCGCCAGCCGTCGGGAGCGCGTCACGCTGAACGCGATCCTCAGCGCGGGCATGCTGGCCGCCGTGGAGCGCCGCCTGTACCGGTCGCCGCGCACCCCGCTGCGGCACATCGTCTTCGCGGACCTCCGGCCGCGCCTGCGCGCGGCCGTGCCGGAGAGCATGCTCGGATGCTTCCTCACGATGTTCCGCTTCACCATCGTGGTGGAGCGCGAGCGCGGCTTCTGGGCGCTCGCGCGGGACGTGCAGGACGCCACGCGCCGCTCCGCGCACGGCGGCGAGCGGTACCTGGCCTTCCTGATGGCGCCCCGCATGATGAAGGTGATCCTGGGCCTGAGGAGGTTCCGCATGTCGGCGACGGCGCTCAGCTACAACGGCGCACCCGGCCTGCCGACGCGCTACGGGGCCCTGGAGCTGACCGAGCTGCACGCGTTCCCGACCAACTTCACGCTCGGCCCCGAGTACAGCGCGGTCGCCCGGCTGTTCCGCGGCGAGCTGCACTGGGACATCCTGTACCTGGATTCCGACATGGACGAGGCCGGGGCGAGGGCGATCGCGGACGACATGCGGGCGATCGTGGAAGAGGCCACATGCTGATCGAGCTCGAGGACGTGTGCCGGACGGTCGGCCTGGTGATGGGACGCCGCGAGACGAAACCCGACGACCGTCTGATGGAGGATCTCGGGTGCGAGTCGAGCGACGTCCTCAATATCGTCGTCACGCTCGAGCAGAAGCACGGCGTCTTGATCGACGAGACGGCGGTCGCGGCCGTGTCCACCGTCCGCGACCTGCACGGCGTCGTGTCGGAGAGTCCACATGCCGCCCATCCACCCGCGAACCCTGGTCGACCTGCTTGACCAGCGCCAGGCGCTGACGCCGGGCGCGGCCGCGTTCGTCTGGGACGACGGGCCCGTCTCCTACGAGACCGTCTGGCGCCACGCGCGGCGGTTCGCGGGCCGGCTCCTCGACCTCGGCGTCGCGCGCGGCGATCGCGTCATCGTCCGGCTTCCCAACGGCCCCGACTTCTTCACGGCCTTCTACGGCTCGATGGCCGCGGGCGCGATCGCCGTCCCGGTGTTTCCCGCCTCCGGCGCCGAACGTCTCGCGACCCTGGCCAGGTCGTGCGGCGCCACGATCGTGGTGGGCCCCGGCGACGGCCGCGACCCTCCGGGCCTGCGCGCCCTGTCGGTGGCCGACGGCCTCCGCGGCGCCGAACCCGCGTCGCTGCCCGTCGTCGGTCCGGACGACGTGGCGTTCCTGCAGTACACGTCCGGCAGCACCGGCAGCCCCAAGGGGGTGATGCTGACCCATGCGGGTCTCGTCGCCAACATCGGGCAGCTCGTCGCGGGGATGGGGCTCACTCCGGCGGATTGGTTCGTGAGCTGGCTGCCCGTGTTCCACGACATGGGCCTCATCCTCATGACGATGGTCCCGTTCGCTCTCGGGGCCACGCTCGTGCTGCTGCCGACGGCGGTCGCCAACGCGCGGCCCTGGCTCGTCGCCATCGCGCGCCACGGCGGCACCGTCACGGCGGCGCCGGACTTCGCCTACCGGCTCACGCTGCGGCACGTGAAGAATCCGTCCGCGTACGACCTCGGCTCGCTGCGCCTGGCGCTCGACGCCGCCGAGCCCGTGCGGCCGGGCACGATCGAGGCGTTCGAGCGCGCGTTCGGTCTCGATCGCGTGGTCGTGGCGGGCTACGGTCTCGCGGAAGCCACCGTCGGGGTGTGCACGTGGCCGGCGGGCACGGCGCCGCTCGTGGACGACCGGGGCGTGGTGAGCGTGGGCCGCCCGTTTCCGGGCATCGACATCCAGATCATCGAGAACGACCGGCCGCTCCCGGCGGGCCGGACCGGCGAGATCGCCGTGGCGAGCCCGGCGAACACGCGGGGCTACTTCAGCGATCCGGAAGAGACGGCGCGCCTCTTCTGGCGCGACCGGTACATCAGGACCGGCGACCTGGGCTATGTCGACGAGGCCGGGCGCCTGTTCGTCACCGGCCGCCTGAAGAACATCATCAAGCACGCGGGGGAGACGATCTTTCCGCAGGAGGCCGAGCAGATCGTGGACGGCCTCGCGCCCGTCCGCCGCAGCGCCGCGGTCGGCATCGACTCGGGCGGACCCGAGGGCGAGCAGCTCTACGTGTTCGCGGAGCTCGCCCGGCCGGGCGGCAGCGGCGAAGCCGGGCTGCGCGACCTGGCCATCGACATCGTGCAGGCGGTGCACGCGCAGCTGGGGCTCCGCCCCGGCCGCGTCTACCTGCTCCGGCCGCGCGCGATCCCGATCACGCCCAACGGCAAGACCCGCCACGTGGCGCTCCGGGCGCAGTACCTGTCGGGCGACCTCCGGGAGCGCCAGGCCATCCTGTTCCCGGACTACTGATGAGGTCGGGCGTGGCGCGCACCAGGCGCTGATGGAGGACAGTGGACCGCGCGTGATGCGGCCGGCGTGGCTGGCGAGACGTTGGAGAGTGTTCTATACTACCCGCCCAATGGAACCGCGTCCACGCGTCGTCGTGACCGGCATTGGCGTCGTCACGTCGATCGGCATCGGCGTCGGCCCGTTCTGGCAGGCGCTGTTGGCCGGCACCTGCGGCATCAGCCCCGTTGAATCCTTCGACACCTCGCGGTACGCGCAGCACATCGGCGGCGAGGTGAAGGGCTTCGACCCCGCGCCGTTCCTGCGGCGTCTGCGGCCGGAGTCGATGGGGCGCGCCGGGCAGCTGGCGATTGCCGCGTCCCGCCTCGCGCTCGAGGACGCCGGGGTCGCGCCGGCCTCGGTCGAACCGGCGGCCGTCGGCGTGTCGTTCGGGACCACGTCGGGCGAGCCGGCGCTCATCGAGCGGTTCGACGACCAGGAGATCGGCGGCGCCCGCGACGCCATCGGCGCGGAATTCATCGAGCGGTATCCGTGCCACACGATTGCCGCGCACGTCGCGGCCGAGCTGGGCTTCGCGGGGCCGAACTTCGTGATTCCGACCGCGTGCGCGGCGGGCAACTACGCGATCGCCTGGGCTGCGGACGCGCTGTGCGCCGGCGGCGCCGACGTGATGCTCGCGGGCGGGTCCGACTGCTTCTCGCGGATCACCTATACGGGCTTCGCGCGGCTCGGCGCGATCGCGCCGGAGCGCTGCCAGCCGTTCGACAAGAACCGCAGGGGCATGGTGCCGGGCGAGGGAGCCGCCGTCCTCGTGCTCGAGCGCGCCGACCGTGCCGCCGCGCGCGGCGCGCGCGTGTACGCCGAGATGGCCGGCTACGGCCTCACGTGCGACGCGAACCACATGACGGCGCCGCAGGGGGACGGCGCGGTGCGCGCCATGCGGCTCGCCATGCAGGACGCCGGGATCACGCCCGAGCAGGTCGCGTACATCAGCGCGCACGGCACCGGGACCGCGGTGAACGACAGCGTCGAGACCGCCGCGGTCAAGCAGGCGTTCGGCGCCGCCGCGCCGAACGTGGCGGTCAGCTCGATCAAGTCCATGCTGGGCCACACCATGGGCGCCGCGTCCGCGATCGAGGCGGCGGTCTGCGCACTCGCGGTCCACGACGGCGCGATGCCGCCGACGATCAACTACGAGACGCCCGATCCGCGGTGCGATCTCGACTACGTCCCGAACGAGGCGCGGCGCCAGCCAGTCCCCGTCGCCATGAACAACGCGTACGCCTTCGGCGGGAACAACGCCTCGGTCATCTTCAAGGCGAGCCGCCCATGAGCACGTCCAGGTCCGTCGTCATCACCGGGATGGGCGCGATCTGCGCGCTCGGGGACCGCGGCGATCGGATCTTCGCCGCGCTCTGCGACGGCGTGCGGCCCTTTGGCCCGCCCACGACGATTCCCGCCGACACCGTCCCCGGACAGGTCGTCGCGGAGGTGCGCGAGTTCGCACCGGAGCGGTACCTCCGTCCCGGCAACATCCGGCCGCTCGACCGGACCGGCCGGCTGGCGGTGGTCGGCGTCGAGCTGGCGCTGGCCGACGCCGGCTGGACGCTCGAGCGCCGCGAGAGCGAGGCCGTCGGGCTGGTCGTCGGCACGATGCTCTCCGGCGTGCACACGATCGGCGAGTTCGACCGCCGCGCCCTGCGGGCCGGCCCCGAGTACGCGAGCGCGCTGGATTTCTCGAACAGCGTGCTGAATGCGCCCGCCGGCCAGGTCGCGATTCTGGCAGCGCCTGCGCGGCATCAACTCGACGATCGCGGCCGGCGCCGCCTCCGGCCTGCAGGCGCTCGGCTACGCGCTGCAGCTCGTGCGGACCGGACGGGCGGACGTCCTGGTCGCGGGCGGCGTCGAAGACGTCTCGTTCGAGTCGGTCCTGGGCTTCGCGCGCGCCCACCGGCTGGCCGCGCCGGGCGACGGCGGCCTGCGCGGCGGCGTGCCCTTCGACGCGACGCGGACGGGCGCGCTGCTCGGCGAGGGCGCCGCCTTCCTCGTGCTCGAGGCGGAAGAGACCGCGGCGGCCCGCGGCGCGCGCACGATTGGCCGCGTGCCGGGCGCCGCCAACGGCTTCGACCCCGGTGCGCTCACCGGGACCGGCAGCGGCGAGGCGCTCGCCGCCACCATCGCCCGCGCGCTCCGTGACGCGGGCATCCCGGCGGGCGGCATCGGCGCCGTGTCCGCCTCGGCTCACGGCAACCCCGACCTCGACCGCCGCGAGGCGGCCGCGATCGAGGCGGCGATCGGCACGGCCGTGCCGGTGACCGCGATCAAGGCCATGACGGGCGAAACGCTCGGCGCGTCGGGCGCGCTCCAGACGATCGCCGCCCTCGAGGCGATGCGCAGCGGCCGGCTGCCCGGGATTGCCGGCCTCGCCGCGCCCGATTCGTCCATCCGGATCGACATCAGCGCGGCGACGCGCCCGCTCGACGCGACGCGCGCGCTCGTCACCGCGCTGACGCCGGAGGGCAACTGCGCGGCCCTCGTGGTGGCCGTCTGATGGACCACCCGCCGAAGGATTCGGGGCCGCCGCCGGCCGCCGCTTCCGCCGCCGGCCTTCCGCTCGTGCCGCGCTTCACGGAACAGGGCTACAGCCAGGAGCAGGTCCGCCGGCGCCGCGAGTGGCTCGAGCAGCAGGCCGGGGTCGAGCTGCCGCTCATCGCCGCGTGCGCCATTCCCACCGAGGCGATGCGCGGCAACATCGAGAACCCGATCGGCGCGGTGCAGATGCCGGTCGGCGTCGCCGGGCCGCTGCTCGTCCGCGGCGAGCACGCGACGGGCACGTTCTACGTGCCGATGGCGACGACCGAGGGGGCGCTCGTCCGCTCCTACGAGCGGGGCATGGCGATGCTCACGCGCGCCGGCGGCGTGGACGCCCGGGTGTTCGCCGACGGCAACGTCGTCTCGCCGATCTTCACGTTCGACTCGGTCGCCGACGCGCACCGGTTCGCGCGCGCGCTGCCCGACTACGTCGAGGCGCTCGCGGCCGAGGCGGCGGCGACGACGCGTCACGGGCGGCTCGTCCGGGTCGAGCCGCGACCGTCCGGCCGCGCCGTCATCGTCAGCTTCCACTACCACACCGCCGACGCGCAGGGCATGAACATGATCGTGAAGGCGACCGAGCGCGCCGCCAACTGGCTCGTCGCCCGGGGCCTCGCGCCACGCTTCCGCGTGTTCAGCGGCATGAGCAGCGAGAAGCGGGCGAGCGGGTTCCTGCTCGGCGGCGGCAAGGGCAAGGCGGTCGTCGCCGGCGCGCGCATCCCGGCCTCCGTTCTCCGGGCCTACATGCGCATCACGCCGCGCGAGATGGTCGCGGTGTGGCACGACACCGTCGTCGGCCACCTCCAGGCCGGCGCGATCGGCTACAACGGTCAGTATGCCAACGGGCTGACCGCGATGTTCGTCGCGTGCGGCCAGGACGTCGCGAACGTCGCGAACGCGGCGGTTGGCGTCACCGACTACGACCTCACGCCCGAGGGCGATCTGTACGCGAGCGTGACGCTCCCGTCGCTCACCGTCGCCACCGTCGGCGGCGGCACCGCGCTCGGCACGAGCGGCGAGTGCCTGCGCCTGCTCGGGTGCGCCGGGGCGGGCCGGGCGCCGAAGCTCGCCGAGATCGTGGCGGCGGCGCTCCTCGGCGGCGAGCTCTCGATGGCCGCCGCGATCGGATCCGGCGAGTTCGTGTCGGCGCACGAGACCTACGGCCGTAATCGCCCGCCGCCCGGCGGCGCCTCCTGACCCCGGCCGCCCATGAGAGCCTTCACGGCGCTTCGCGGCGATCCGCAGCCCGAGTACGACGTCGTCGTCATCGGGGCCGGCATCGGCGGGCTGATCTGCGCCGCCATGCTCGCGCAGGGGGGGCTGCGCGTCCTCCTCGTCGAGCAGCACTACATGGTGGGCGGCTACTGCAGCACCTTCCGGCGCGGCCGGTTCATCTTCGACGCCGCGACGCACTTCTACCCGCTGCTCGGCAACCCGATGACGATCACGGGCTCGCTGCTCGAGCGCCTCGGCTCCCGCACGCGATGGGTCAAGATGGACCCGGTCGACCATTTCCATTTCCCCGACGGCAGCCGGTTCTCCGTGTCGGCCGACTTCGACGAGTACGTCGACGCGCTGCGGGCCACGTTCCCGCACGAGACCGAGGCGCTCGACCGCTACTTCGCGCTGGTGCGCGACGCCTACCTCTCGGGCCTCCTCTACTACTTCAAGGGGCGTGACCACGATCGCATCACGCGGCTCCAGGGGCTGACCCTGCGCGACGTGCTCAACCGCGAATTCCAGGACGTCAAGCTGCGGCTGCTGCTCGCCGCCGACTGCGCACACTGGGGATCGCCACCCTCGCGGACGTCGTTCGTGTTCGACTCGATGCTCCGCCTGTCGTACTTCCTCGGGAACTACTACCCGGTGGGCGGCTCACAGGTGTTCGCCGACGATCTCGCGCGCATCGTGCAGGAGCACGGCGGCGACATCCTGATGCGGTCGGAGGTGGAGCGGATCGTCGTGGAGCGCGGGACCGCCGTCGGCGTGGACATCGCGACCGGGCTCGGTGACGCCCGCCACACCGTGCGCGTTCGCGCCGGCCGCGTCGTCTCCAACGCGGACCTGCTCCTGACCCTCGAACGCCTCCTCGGGCCGGAGATCATCGGCCACGAGCCGATCCGCGCCGCGCGGGCGCTGCGGCCGACGAGCCCCTGCTACCTCGTCCATCTCGGCGTGCGGGACGTGCCGCCCGAGGCCGTCCAGGCGGCGTGCGGCTACCACTGGCGGTCGTGGGAACCCGACGACGTGGTGCGGGAGGCGTTCAAGGTGTTCGTGCCGACCTTGTACGAGCCGGCCATGGCGCCGCCGGGCGCCCAGATCATCATCCTCCAGCGCGTCCTGGAGTTGCGCTACGACGAGGTCCCCGACTGGGCGGCGCACAAGGCGCACATCGAGGAAGACCTCATGGCGCGCCTGGAGGCGGCCCTCCCCGGGATCTCCGGGCAGATCGTGCTGCGGTCGAGCGCCTCGGCGCTGACCTGCTGGCGCTTCACGCTCAACCACCAGGGAGCGATGCTGGGGTGGGAAATGTCGCCTGACCAGCTTGGGGAGAACCGCCCGTCCGTGGAAGGACCCGTCCGCCAGCTCTTCTTTACCGGCCACTGGACCCGGCCAGGGGGAGGGATTACGCCCGTCATCGTGTCGGCCATGAACGTGGCCTCGGCGATCCTCGGATCGTCCGTTCAGCTGGGCACCCGATTCTGAGGGTTCGTTGAGAATTTCACCACTGGCGTTTTCCAGCCGGCTATGTGAAGATCCACGCCTCTTGGTAACTCCCGGGTCAGGACGGAGCACCGATCGCATGAGTGACGTCAATCAGATTCGACAGACGATCCGGGAAAGCGTTGCCCGCATCACAGGGATCCCTCCCGCCGAGATTCACGACACCTCGCGCTACCGCGAGGATCTCGGTCTGGACTCGCTGTCCTCGCTCGAGGTCGTGATCGACCTGGAGTACGCCTTCAGAATCAAGGTCCCTGAGAGCCAGATTCAGACGATCGCGACGGTGCAGGACACGATCCAGGTCGTGCAGGAGCACCTCGCGGCGGGTCCGGCGGCGACACCAGCGTAACCGGGGACACAACGCCGTGCAGGCACGAGTGGCCGTCCTGGCGGGCCGTGACGGCGTCGCTGCGCCAATCGTCGAGGCGCTCCGGCGAGCCGTCGGCGTGGAGGTGTGCGAGCGCGCCCCCCACGATCCGGGCGCCGTCGACGCGGCGTCGTTCAGCCGGTACGACACCATCGTGTACTCCGCGCTGCCGCCCGACGGCCCGACGACCGGGCCGGACGTCGAGGCGGCGCGCGCCGTCTGCCAGCGGCTCGCGTCGTTGCCCCTGCGGCACGTCGTGGTCGTGTCGAGCGCGGCGGTCTACGGGCCGGACCACCAGAACGCGGGACTGCTCAACGAGGGCGCGTTCTTCCGGGCGCGCGCCGGGGCCATTGCCGAGGGGTGGCGCGAGGTCGAACAGCTCACGGCGCTCATCGGCGAGCGCTCCGGCGCGCCGCAGCCCGTCCGTACGACGCTCCGGCCGGCGGCGGTCCTCGACGGCCGCGACTATTTCAGCCGCATGCTGAGCGGGCGCGTGGCGGTCACCTACCCCGGTCATGACCCGACCATCCAGCTCCTCAGCCCGCTCGATCTGGCCGACGCGGTGGCGGCCGTGGTCGCGGCGGCTCCGTCCGGCACGTTCAACGTCGTGCCGACCTCGGGCGTGCCGCTGAGGGCGGCGCTCCGCGTCGCCGGCGTGAGGCGGCTGCCGGTCGGGCGCGTGGCGCAGACCGTGGTCCGCGCGATCACGTCGCACGCCGGCCTCGCCGCCACGGCGGACCAGTTGAAGTACATCCAGTATTCCTGGACGGTCTCGGGCGAGAAGCTCCGGCGCGAGGTCGGCTTCACGCCCACGCGCTCGAGCGTGCAGGCGATCGCCGAGGCCACCGGGCGCCGCGCGGCCGCCGACGCCGGCCAGGCGTTCGACGACTTCGGCATGGACCCGGGCTACATCCGTCGCTACTGCGGGCACCTGTTCAAGTTCCTCCACGACGCCTACTGGCGTGTCGAGATCGAGGGCATCTCGGAGGTGCCGCGGCAGGGGCGGGGCGTGCTGGTGGGGATGCACCGGGGCTTCATGCCCTTCGACGGCGTCATGGCGCTGTTCGCGCTGGTGACGAAGCGCGGCCGCATTCCGCGCTTCCTCATCCATCCGAGCCTGACGAAGTTCCCGTTCCTCGCCGATTTCATGGCGAAGCTCGGGGGCATCATGGCGTGCCAGGAGCACGGCGACTACGTGCTGCAGCGCGACGAGCTGCTCGGCGTCTTCCCCGAGGGCATCCGCGGCGCGTTCACGATGTACAAGAAGGCGTACACGCTCGGGAAGTTCGGGCGCGATGAGTTCGTGCGCATGGCGCTCAGAAACCGCGCGCCGATCTTCCCGTTCGTGACGGTCGGGAGCGCCGAGATCTACCCCATCCTGCGTCGCGTGGACTGGAAGTGGTTCAAGCGCTACACCGAGTGGCCGTTCCTGCCGATCACCCCGGCGCCGTTCCCGCTCCCGTCGAAGTGGCACACCCGGTTCCTGCCGGCGATGCACGTCGAGGAGCAGTACGGGCCGGAGGCGGCCGAGGACCAGGCGCTCGTGCACCGGATCAGCCTCGAGGTGCGCCAGCGGATGCAGGCGGCGATCGACGACATGCTGCTGCGCCGGCGCTCGATCTTCTACGGGACGATCTTCGACCCGGCGCCCGCGGCCGACGAGGGCGAGGGGGCGGCGAGCCTGTGAGCCCGGACGAACACTACGACGTCGTCATCATCGGCGCCGGCCTGGCCGGCCTCTCGCTGGCGCGGCAGCTCCTGCTGTCGTCCGGGACGATTCGGATCCTGCACCTGGAGAAGCGGCTCACCGTCCCGCAGGCCAGCCAGAAGGTGGGCGAGGCGACCGTGCAGGTCAGCGGCTACTACTACTCGAAGGTGCTCGACCTCGAGGAGTACCTGCTCCGCGAGCACTACCTGAAGTACAACCTGCGGTTCTACTGGAAGACCGCGGGCATTGACAACAGTCGCTGGGAGAGCATCAGCCAGTCGTACATCCGCGGCATCTCGAACGTGCCGACGTATCAGCTCAACCGCAACGAGCTCGAGCGGGAGCTGCTCCGCCGCAACAGCGCCGCGCGGGATCAGGTACACGCTCCAGGCGCACGCGCTGCACGCCGACGTGGCGCTCGACCAGGCCGGCGGGCCGCACCGGGTCTGGTACACGATGGACGGCCGGCGCCGGACGGTGACGGCGCGCTGGGTGATCGACGCCGCCGGGCGCGCGCACCTGCTCCAGAAGAGCCAGGGTCTCGAGCGCAAGAACGCGATCCGGCACGGGGCGTCGTTCCTGTGGGTGGAGGGGCTGCTCAACGTCGAGGACCTCACCGACTCGACGCGGGCCGAGGTCCGGCTGAATCCGCAGCGCCGGCACACCGGGCACCTGCCGTTCTGGCTCGCCACGAACCACTTCTGCGAGGAAGGGCTGTGGCTCTGGACGATCCCGCTCCAGGGCGTCACCAGCCTCGGCCTCTGCTACGACAACCGGCTGATCCGACCGGAGGACGTCAACGATCCGAAGCGGCTGGTGGCCTGGATCTGCGAGCACTTCCCGCTGTTCGGGCGGGACCTGCCCAAGCGGAAGATCCTGCACTGGGCGTGCTATCGCGACTACTCGTTCGACTGCGCGCAGACGATCGATCGGAACCACTGGGCCCTCATCGGCGAGGCGGGGCGGTGGACCGACCCGCTCTACAGCCCGGGCGGCGATCTGATCGCGATCTACAACACGCAGGTCGTCGACGCGATCCTGACCGGGGATCAGGCGGAGCTCGACGCGAAGGTCGGGCTCTACGAGCAGCTCGAGCGCGCGGTGTACGGCGCCTACGTCCCGAGCTACGCGATCAGCTACGACTGCCTGGGGGATCAGGAGGCGTACTCGCTGAAGTACACGTGGGAGCTGACGATCTACTTCGCCTACTACGTGTTTCCCTTCATCAACGATCTGTTCACCGATCGGCGGTTCCTCGTCTCGTTCCTCGCCAACTTCGGGAAGCTCGGACGCGTGAACCTGGCACTGCAGTCCTTCCTCAACGCCTACTACCACTGGAAGAAGGCGAACCGCGAGCCGCACACCGAGCCGATCTTCTACGACTTCTACGAGAGCGGCGGCCTGGGCGTCGCGGAGAAGACGTTCTACAAGGTCGGCGTGTCGGTCGAGGAGGCGCGCGAGGTGCTCGAGGAGCAGCTCGCCAACGCGATGCTGCTCGCGCGCTATTCGGCGGCGCACATCTACGCGATGGTCCTCGACGAGCCGTCGCTCGTCCGCAACCGGGCGTTCCTCGACAGCCTGGACCTCGAGCGTCTGGCGTTCGATCCGGAGCGGATGCGCGCCGACTACGCGGCGCACGCGGCGTCGGACGAGCCGTACCCCTGGCCGGCGGGGTGGAACCCGGAGGCGGCGTTCCGGTTCAAGACGCCGCGTCGCGCCGCCGCGCCCGCCTCCTCGGCGGCCGCCGCGGCGACGGGAGTCTCGTGAACGACCACGCACCGCTCATCGAACGGGCGTTCACCCTCGACGTCGTCGAGACCCGCGACGCGCCGACGGCCGTCGAGGGACACGTCCCCCCCTACGTCCGGGGCACGGCCCTGCTCAACGGCCCCGGCCGCTTCTCGCGCGCCGGGCTGCAGTACCGGCACTGGCTCGACGGCGACGGACTGCTGGCCGCGCTTCGCTTCGACGGCGGCGGGCCGCGTTTTTCGAGCCGCTTCGTGCGCAGCGAGAAGTTCGTCCGCGAAGAAGCCGAGGGCCGCCCGGTGTTCCGGACCTTCGGCACCGCGTTCGACGGCGACGAGCTGAAGCGCGGGATCGGGCTGGTGTCGCCCGTCAACGTCAGTGTCTATCCGGTCGCCGGCCGGCTGCTCGCCTTCGGCGAGCAGGGGCTGCCGTGGGAGGTGGATCCGGACACGCTCGAGACCCGCGGCGTGCACACCTTCGACGGCCAGCTGAACGAGATCACGCCGTTCAGCGCGCACCCGAAGATCGACTACGGCACCGGCGAGATGTTCAACTTCGGCGTGTCCTTCTCGGCGCGCCAGCCGATCATCAACCTGTTCCGCTTCGCCGCCGACGGCGGCCTGACGTACCGCCGGCGCCACGCGCTCCCGTACCCCAGCTCGATCCACGACTTCGCGATCAGCGGGCGGTACGTCGCGGTGTGGGTCAGCCCGCTCGTGGTGCGGATGGACGTGCTGCTCCAGCCGGGCCGGACGCTGATGGACGCGATGACGTGGGAGCCCGAGCGCGGGTCCTTCATCCTGATCATGGCGCGGGACACCGGCGACCTCGTCGCCACGATCGAGGCCGGACGCCGTCACTGCCTGCACCTCGTCAACGCGTTCGACCGCGGGCGCGAGCTCGTGCTCGATGTCGTCGAGTTCGAGAAGCCGCTCTACCCGGAATACCAGGTGATCCCGCACCTGTTCACCGACACGTTCCGCGGCGGCCCGGTCCGGCTGGTCCTCGACCCCGCCCTGGGGACCGTCGTCGAGCGGCAGGAGATCGCGTACCGGTGCTCGCCCGACTTCCCGGCGCACGATCCCGATTCGACGGCACGGTCGTACGAGCACTTCTGGATGCTCGGGATCAGCCGTGCGGGACAGCCCGGGCGCAAGTTCTTCGATCAGCTCGTGCGGGTGGACTGGGGCACGCGGGCGGTGGAGATCTATCAGGCGCCGGCGGGGCAGTACCTCGGCGGCGAGCCGATGTTCGTGCCCGATCCGTCGAGCGCAGGACGCGGGGCGGTGATCTGCCAGGTCTTCGACGCCCGGAACGTCGCGTCGTCTTTCGCGGTGTTCGACGCCTTCCGGCTCGGGGCCGGCCCCGTCGCGGTGGTGCGCCTCGACCAACCCGTGCCGCTGCTGTTCCACTCGATGTTCGTGCGCCGCTGAGGGGGGCCCATGTCGAACGCCGAACCTCGGCCGTTACTCCTGCCGTCGCTTGAGGAGCATCCGATCGCGGTAGACGAGCACCAGCTCACCGCGCTGGTTCAGCACGCGGGTCTCGAAGGTCACGGTGCCTTGCGCCGGCCCCAGGGCCTTCCGCTCTACGACGCGCTTGACGACGTGGATGGTGTCGCCGATGAACACGGGCGCGACGAAACGCAGCTTGTCGACGCCCGCGAAGGCCAGCAGCGTGTCGTCGAGGAGGTTCGTGCGGGTGCCGAGGCCGATCGACACGCCGAAGACCAGCGCGCCGTGTGACGATCCGCCGCCCGAACGGCGTCGTCTTCGCGTATTCCTCGTTGGTGTGAAGTTCCGTGTAGTCACCGGTCAGCCCGGCGAACGCCACCACGTCCGCCTCGGTCAGCGTCCGGCCGCGCGACGTCGCCTCGCCGCTCGACGCGAAGTCCTCGAAGAACAGACCCACCAGACCCTCCTCGTGTCGGCCGACTATAGCTCAGATCGGGCCGGCTGGTCGCCGCCGGCTCGTGCAATTCCGCCACACAAGGCACCACGGAATTGGTGGAGTGCGGGGCAGGCAGTCCGTCGAGGCGCCATCGAGGGGCCTCCGTTGCGTCTCGTCATGAAGCGCGTGCCGTCATAGAATACACTGGGTCTCTTACATGCCGCATGAAACGCTCGTCAACCGCTCGCGCCCGGCACGCCGGTCCCGCTGGCGACGGCTCCTGGTCACGTTCGTGGTGGTGCTCGTCGTCCTCGTCGCGGCGGCGGCCTGGATCAACCACCGCGGTGTGGCGTTCTACGAATCCGGCCGCGACGTCTCGGCGGCGCTGCAGTCGCTCGCCTCCGCCGTCAAGGCGGGCGACGCGGAGGCGATCGGACGGCTGTACTCGCCCGAGTTCGCGGGCACGCGGCTGGGCCTGGCGAGCTACGCGCTCGCGAGCGAGAAGGACGGCGTGCGGCGCTACCGGCAGCAGTCCGACGGCGCCGCCGCCGACCGCGGTGCGGCGATCGCGGAGTGGCGCGCCTATCGCGAGGGGTTCGCGTCGATGGACGAGACCGCGCTGCACGTGAACCGCCTGGAGCAATGGGGCGGCTCGCCGATCGTCGCGACGATTCGCTTCGAGGCCATCGGCACGCCGGCGGGCGAGCCCCGCTCGGGGATCGACCGCGCCCTCTTCCGCATGACCTTCGAGCGGTCGCCGGCCGGTCTCCGGATCGCGCGGGCGTCGCTCGTCGAGGGCGAGCGGGTCATCGCGGCGGCACCGCTCTTCGAGAACGTGGCCGCGGCGGCCGGCGTCGATTTCAAGAACGCGTTCTATCCCGGCTTCATGAGCGGCATGAAGTTCGGGATGATCCGCTACGGGCCGGGCGGGATCTCGGCCGTCGACGTGGACAACGACGGCTTCTACGACCTGTTCATCCCCGACGGCGTCGAGTCGCGGCTGTTCCGCAACCGCGGCGACGGCACCTTCGAGGACATCACCGCCAGGTCGGGGCTGTCCGGGCTCGACGGCGTGGGCGTCGGCGTCTTCGCCGACTACGACAACGACGGCGACAAGGACCTGTTCGTCAGCCGCACCTTCAAGCCGAACCAGCTCTTCCGGAACAACGGCGATGGCACGTTCACCGACGTCACGGCGGGCTCGGGCATCGGCGCGGACTGCTGCACGACGGTCGCGTCGTGGGCAGACTACGACAACGACGGCGATCTCGACCTGTACGTCGGCCGCTATCTCGATCCGCGCGCGGCGATCCCGACGACGTTCTACGCGCGCAACGGCCTGCCGAACCAGCTCTATCGCAACGATGGAGGCGGCCACTTCACCAACGTGACGGAGCAGGCCGGCGTCGGCGACGTGGGGCTCTGCCTCGGCAGCGTGTTCGGCGACATCAACGAGGACGGCTACCCCGATCTGTACGTCGTCAACGACTTCGGCCGGAAGACGCTCTACCGCAACAACCGCGACGGCACGTTCACCGACATCACGGTGAAGAGCGGCACGCTCGACTACGGCGCCGGCATGAGCGCGTCGATGGGCGACTACGACAACGACGGCCTGCTGGACCTCTACGTGGCCAACATCCGCTCGGAGCACGCCTGGTTCGCCGATCCGCCGACGGTCTGGCGCTACATGCTGAACGTGTGGCGGCAGGGCGTGTGGTACACCGACATGCCGCTCTACCTCCAGATCCTCTGGCAGTCCGGGCTGGAGTTCCCGAAGGTGTTCCGGCAGATGGCCTCGGGCAACGCGCTGCTCCGCAACCGCGGCGACGGCACGTTCGACGACGTCACGTCGGCCGCGGGCGCGAACCCGCCGGGCTGGTTCTGGGGCTCGGGGTTCGCCGACTTCGACAACGACGGCTGGCTCGACATCTACGCGGCCGACGGCTGGGTCTACAACCAGCCCGGCACCGAGATCGAGCTCGAGTTCCTCAACAGCGTCGTCGGCGAGCAGGCCGAGTACAAGACCGGCAAGTTCTTCGATCCCGCCTGGTTCGGCACGCGCTCCTGGCACGGCTACGAGCGCAACCGCTACCTGCGGAACAACGGCGACGGCACGTTCCTCGAGATGGGGCGCGCCGCCGGGACCGATCTCCTGATGAACAGCCGCGGCATCGCGCTCGCCGACTTCTGGAACCGCGGTGTGATCGACATCGCCGTCGCGGCCTCCACGGACCGCCATGCGCTGCTCAAGAACCGTCTCGCGGGCGCGCGGCACTGGCTGGCGGTGGAGCTCGTCGGCACCGAGAGCAACCGCGACGCCGTGGGGGCGCGCGTCTACGCGACCACGGGCGGCGGGCGGCAGATGCGCGAGGTGGCGCTCGGCGACGGCTACGGCTCGCAGAACTCGCTGCGCCAGTACTTCGGGCTCGGGGACCACACGAGCGTGGACGAGCTCGTCGTGAAGTGGCCCAAGACCGGCCGGACGCAGACCTTCCGCCACGTGGCCGCGGATCGCATCGTCGAGGTCACCGAGGGGCGCGACGCGCTGGTCGAGAAACACTACGGCGCGCCGGCGGAGGTCGCCCGATGAGGCGCGCGTGCCTGGCGGCGTCGGTCGCGGTCGTCCTGCTGGCGCCGCTCGTCGCCGCCAACGGCGACCGCTGGTTCGAGGACATCACCGAGAGCGCCGGCGTGGCCGTGCCGCACCGGAACCGGAAGTTCGACAACCAGTACGCGACGATCATGGCCGGCTACACGGCGCTCGGCGCCTCCGCCTCGGTCGCGGACTTCAACGGCGACGGCTTCGACGATTTGTTCGTGACCGACTCGGCGGCCGACGGCCACAACCGGCTCTACCGCAACAACGGCGACCTCACGTTCACCGACGTGGCGGCGGAGTCCGGGCTGGGCACCGGCAACGACACCGCCAACGCCTCGGCCGACTCGCTGTGGTTCGACGTGGACAACGACGGCCGTCCGGACCTGTTCGTCGTCCGGTTCGGGCACAGCCAGTTGTTCCTCAACCTCGGGTCCGGCCGGTTCAAGGACATCACGCGCGAGGCCGGTCTCGGCCGCTACCAGAACGCGATCACGTCCGTGGCGTTCGACTACGACCATGACGGCGATCTCGACCTGTTCGTCGGCGGCTACTTCCAGCCGACCGACCTCTTCGAGCCGGACACGCCGCGGTTCTTCCCCGAGAGCTTCGAGACGGCGAACAACGGCGGCGGCGTCCGGGTCTACCGGAACAACGGCGATCGCACGTTCACCGACGTCACCGAGAAGGTCGGGCTGAAGCTGAGCGGCTGGACGCTCGACCTCGGGCACGGCGACGCCAACGGCGACGGCTGGGACGACCTCTACGTCGCGTGCGACTTCGGCACCGACCGCTTCTTCGTCAACAACGGCGACGGCACGTTCCGTGACGCCACCGAGAAGGCGATCGGCATCGACACCAAGAAGGGCATGAACGCGGAGTGGGGGGATTTCGACGGCGACGGCCTGCTCGACATCTTCGTCACCAACATCACCGACGACTACATGCGGGAAGGCAACTTCCTGTGGAAGAACAACGGCGACCTGACCTTCACCGACGTGTCGCGCGAGACCGGCACCTACGACACCGGGTGGGGCTGGGGCGGCAAGTTCTTCGACTACGACAACGACGGCTGGCTCGACCTCTACGTGACCAACGGCTGGGTGTCGGCCGGTCCGGAGGACTACGTCACCGACATCTTCCAGATGATCATCAAGCCGGACGTCGATCTCGCGGACGCGCGCTCGTGGCCGCCGATGGGGAACAAGTCGCTGAGCGGCTATGAGAAGAACAGGCTGTTCCACAACGAGAAGGGGCAGATCTTCGTCGATCAGGCCGCGCGCCATGGGGTGGACTCGACCCGCGACGGCCGCGGCGTCGCCGTCGCCGACTTCGACAACGACGGCCGCCTCGACATGTTCGTGGCCAACGCCAACGCCGCGCCGTACCTCTACCACAACATTACGCCGCGCGGACCGCACTGGGTGGCGTTCGTGCTGACCGGGACGGTGTCCAACCGCGCCGGCGTCGGCGCCGTCGTGCGGGTCACGGCGGGCGGGCGGACGCAGCTCCGCATGGTGGACGGCGGCAACAGCTTCGCCGCCCAGAGCACGCGGCGGGTCTACGTGGGACTGGGCGCCGCAACGGCCGTCGACGCCGTCGAGGTGCGCTGGCCCTCGGGGCTGCGCCAGACCTTCACCAACGTGCCGATCGACCGGATCGCGCGTATCACCGAAGGGGACAAGACCCTCGGATCCTTCGAAGCAAAGGTGCAGAAGTAACGTGCCAACGATCACTCATCTGTCGCTGCTCGTCTCGCTCACGCTCCTGCCCGCCGCGGGCCTCGCGCAGTCGCCGGCCGCCGACGATCCGCTCGCCGCGCTCGAGCAGGCGCTCGCGGCGAAGCCGGACGACCTGCGCGCCGGCAACGACTACCGGATGGCGATCATCCGGGCGGAACAGTACGACCGAGGGCTCGCGTTCTTCAAGGAGCTGGTCGCCGCGCATCCAAAGGCCGCCAACGCGCACCTGAACTACGGGTTCCAGTACGTGGACAAGATCCCGGCGGCCGGCGCGATCACGCAGGTGATCCTCGCCAACAACGCACTGACCGAGTTCAGCAAGGCGCTCGAGCTGCAGCCCTCGTGGATCGGCTACTACACGCGCGGCAACAGCTACCTGTTCTGGCCGCGGATCTTCGGGCGCACGCCGCTCGGCATCGCCGACCTCGAGGCGGCGCTGAAGATCCAGAAGGCCGGGCCGAAGCGGAGCTATCACGCGCGCGTCTACGTGGCGCTCGGCGACGGCTACTTCAAGATGGACGAGTTCGACAAGGCCGCCGCCATCTGGAAGGAAGGGCTCGAACGGTTTCCCGACGACGCGGCCCTGCAGCAGCGGCTGGCGCTCGATCGCGGCGGCATCACGGCGCTCCTGACGACGGTCTACGACCCCGCCAAGCGGGTGGACACCAGCCTGGACGATCTATGGTCAGACAAGTAACGGTCGCGCTCGCCTCGCTCCTCGCCGGCACCTACGTCCTGGCGCAAGGGGGGGCGATTCGCTTCGAGGACGTCACCCAGAAGGCCGGCGTCAACCGCCAGCACCACACGCGCGTGTTCAAGGGCCAGAGCGCGGACGTGCTCGGGATGTTCACCTCCGGCGGCGCCGCCGCCGCGGCCGGCGACTACGACAACGACGGCGACGACGATCTCTTCGTCACCGACTCGGACGAGGGGAAGCGGAGCACCCTCTATCGCAACGACGGCAACTTCACCTTCACGGACGTCACCGCGGAAGCCGGGGTGGGCGGCGGCAACGACCCGCTGTCGATCGTCGCCGACGCGCTCTGGTTCGACTTCGACAACGACGGCTGGCGCGACCTGCTCGTCGCCCGCTTCGGCACGCCGCTGCTCTACCGGAACCAGGGCGACGGCACGTTCAAGGACGTCTCGGCGGCGAGCGGCCTCGACCAGTTCGGCAACACCATCGCGGCGATCGCCTTCGACTACGACAACGACGGCCGCCTCGACCTGATGCTCGGCAACTACTTCAAGCCGGAGAACCTGATCCTGCTGAAGAGCCCGAACGTGCTGCCCAACGACCTCGACAACGCGGTCAACGGCGGCGGCGTGACGCTCTGGCGCAACCTCGGCGGAGGCCGCTTCGAGAACACGACGAAATCCGCGGGCCTCGCCGACGCGATGGGATGGACGCTCGACCTCGGCGAGGGCGACTTCGACAACGACGGCCGCCCCGATGTCTACGTCGCCGGCGACTACGGCACCGACCGCGTGTACTTCAACAACGGCGACGGCACCTTCACCGACGCGACCGCGACGGCCATCGGCTTCGACACGCGCAAGGGGATGAACGCGGACGTTGGCGACTACGACAACGACGGCTGGCTCGACGTCTACGTCACCAACATCACCGACGAGTACATGAAAGAGTGCAACATGCTGTGGCACAACAACGGTGACCGGACGTTCACCGACGTGTCGCGCGAGACGGCCACGTGTAACACGCTCTGGGGCTGGGCCGCCAAGTTCGGGGACTTCGACAACGACGGCCTGCTCGACATCTTCGCCGTCAACGGCCTGCGTTCCGCCGGACCGAAGAACTACATCCCCGTGCTCGTCAACATGATCATCGCGCCCGGAATCGACTTCAGCGACGTGCGCAACTGGCCGGCGATCGGCGACATGACCTGGAGCGGGTACCAGAAGAAGAAGTTCTTCCGCAACCTCGACGGCAACTCGTTCAAGGAGATCTCGGCGGCCGCCGGCGTGGACAACGAGCGCGACGGCCGCGGCCTGGCGGTGGCGGACTTCGACAGGGACGGCCGCCTGGAGTTCTTCCAGACGAACGCCAACCAGGAGCCGATCCTCTACCGCAACGTCACCGAGGCGGCGGGCGCCTGGATCGAGCTCGATCTGGTCGGCACCAAGTCCAACCGCGACGCCATCGGCGCGCGCGTGACGCTCAAGACCAGCTCCGGGCGGACGCTCACCCGGGAGGTGGACGGCGGCAACGGCTACGCCGGCCAGAGCTCCCACCGTCTCCACTTCGGGCTCGGATCCGACACGATCGCGTCAATCGAGATCCGCTGGCCGAGCGGCATCCACCAGCGTGTCGAGGCCCAGGCCGGCCGGATCACCACCGTCCGCGAGACCTCCCCGAGCGAGGGCCAATGAGACGGTTCGGCAGCCACCTCGCGCTCGTCGTCGTCATCGGCCTCGCGCTCGCCGGTCTCTGGAACCGGCCCGCCGAGGGCCAGGCGGCCGACGCGATCTGGACCCATCGCAATCTCGGGAAGGCGTTCTACGAGAATCCGACGACGGGGCCGCTGGCGGTGGAGGAGTTCCGACAGGCGCTGGCGCTCGCACCGGACTCGCCGCGCGACCGGATCAACTACGGGCTCGCGCTGCTGCGCGCCGGCAAGACCCAGGAGGGGATCGCCGAGCTCGAGCGCGCGCAGGCGCAGGATCCCTCGATCCCCCACACCTGGTTCAATCTCGGGATCGCATTCAAGAAGGACTCGCAGTACGAGAAGGCCATCGTGCAGTTCGAGCAGATGGTGAAGCTCGTCCCCGGCGAGCCGGTCTCCCACTACAACCTGGGGTACCTGTACAAGCTCACCGATCGGCCGGCCGACGCGCTCCGGGAGTTCGAGCGCGCCGAAGCGCTGGACCCGAACCTGGCCGGTCCGCACTACCAGCTCTACAACTTCTATCGCGAGGCGGGGCGCACCGAGGACGCCGCGCGCGAGCAGGCGCGGTTCCAGCAGATCCGAAAACAGCAGACGGGCGCCGCCGTGCCGGAGGATCTCGACTGGAGCTTCTACGCCGAGATCCTCGACCCGGTCGACCCCGCCGACGCCGCGAATCCGGGGACGCCCGTGCCGCTCGAATTCGGCGAGACCCGCCTGCCGGGCTCGTTCGACGTGAAGGCTCCGGGCCTGCTGGCCTTCGACGCCGACGGCGACGGCCGGCTCGACTTGCTGGCGTGGTCGGCGGACAGGGTGCGGCTGTACCGCCACGGCGAGACGCCGGTCGAGGACGCCGGCCTCGCCGGCCTGAAGGGCGTGCGCGCGGTGGCCGCGGGCGACCTCGACAACGACGGCTTCCCGGATCTCGCGGTCGTCACCGCGTCCGGGGCCGTGCTCTACACGAACGCCAACGGCGCCTTCACGCGGTCGTCCACCGCCCTTCCGTCCGGCGACTTCCGCGCCGCCGTCTGGCTCGACTACGACCACGACTACGACCTCGACCTGTTCCTGCTCGGCGACGCGCCGGTGCTGCTGCGCAACAACGGTCGGGCGGGATTCAGCGATCAGACCGCGGAGTTTCCCTTCGTCGAGGGACGCGCGATCGCCGGGGTCACCCTCAACTTCGTGGCCGACACGGGCGGCCGCGATCTCGTCGTGTCGTATGCGGGGCGCCCCGCCGTGCTGTACCGCGACCTGCTGGGCGGGAAATACCGAGCGGAGCCGATCGAGGCGCTGCCGGCCGGCGCCGCGCCGCTCGTCGCGCGCGACGTGGACAACGACGGGCGCATCGATCTGGCGGCCGGCGGCGCGCCGGGGCTGGTGCTGCTGCTGAACCGGGCGCCGCAGTGGGAGCGCGCGCCGGTGGAGGCGCCGTCCGCGCCGGCGATCACGACCGGCGATTTCGAGAACCGCGCGTTCGCCGACCTCGTCGTGGGCGGCGCGGTCCTCCGCAACCAGGCGCTGGGCCGTCTGGCCGCGCCGGGACGGCCCGTCTTGCCGGGTGCCGTCGCGACCGCGGCGGCCGACTTCGACGGCGACGGGAAGATCGACCTCGCCGGGATCGTCGAGGACGGCTCGCTGCGGCTCCTGAGGAACCGCACCCCGGTCTCGAACGCGTGGGCGCGCGTGGCGCTCGAGGGCGTGAAGAACCTCCGGCTCGCGCCCGGCGCGATCGTCGAGGTCAAGGCGGGCGTCCGCTACCAGAAGCAGATGTACGACGGCTCGCCGCTGCATTTCGGGCTGCGCGACGCCGCCCGGATCGACACCGTGCGCATCACCTGGCCGAACGGGCTGATCCAGAACGAGGTGAAGCAGCAGACCGGTCAGGCGCTGGCCTTCAAGGAAGCGCAGCGGCTGTCGGGCTCGTGCCCGATGATCTTCACCTGGAACGGGCGCGAGTTCCAGTTCATCACCGACGTGCTCGGCGTCGCGCCGCTCGGCGCGAGCGCCGGCGACGGCACCTACTTCCCGGTCGATCACGACGAGTACATCCAGATTCCGGGCGAGGCGTTGATGCCGACCTCCGGAGGGTCGTCCTACGAGATCCGGATCACGGAAGAGCTCCACGAGGTCACGTACCTCGATCAGGTCAAGCTGATTGCGGTCGATCACCCGTCGGCGGTCGACATCTTCACGAACGACAAGTTCAAGGCGCCGCCCTTCCCGGCGTTCCGCCTGTTCGGCGTCCGGAACCGCGTCTACCCGGTGACGGCGCGCGACGGCGACGGGCGGGACGTCCGGCCGGCGCTCCTCGCGAAGGACCGCACGTACCCGGACGGTTTCGAGCGCAACTACGCCGGCGTCGCGGCGCTGCACACGCTCGACCTGGACTTCGGCGGCGCGGCCCCGGACAACCGGGCGGTGCTCGTGCTGAGCGGCTGGGTGGACTGGGCCGACGGCAGCACGTTCCTCGGCGCGTCGCAGGAGGATCCGCGCGGCCTGATCTTCCCGTCGATTCAGGTCAAGGACGCGTCGGGGCGATGGACGACCGTCGTCGAGGACATGGGGATGCCGTCGGGCAAGCCGAAGACCATG
This sequence comes from uncultured Acidobacteriota bacterium, assembly GCA_963812185.1. Classification (GTDB taxonomy): domain Bacteria; phylum Acidobacteriota; class Vicinamibacteria; order Vicinamibacterales; family JAHECP01; genus JAHECP01. Next base: position 684,947 of record CAWEUE010000002.1, on the reverse strand, counting down.
GTCGTCGATCTCACGGGCAAGTTCCTGTCCGCCTCGCGCGAGGTCCGCATCGTCACCAATCTCTGCCTGTACTGGGACGAGATCTTCCTGGGGGAGGACCCGGGCGCGCCCGACGTGGTCCTGACGCCGATCGGCGCCGAGCACGCCGACCTGCGGTTCCGCGGCTTCTCGACGCCGACCATTGATCCCGAGCGGAAGCAGCCGGAGTCGTTCGACTACCAGCGGCCCATGCCGGTCTCGACGTGGAACCCGACCCCCGGGCTCTACACCCGGTACGGGGACGTCCGGCCGCTTGCGGCGGACGTCGACGACCGGCTGATCATCATGGGATCGGGTGACGAGCTGCGGCTGCGGTTCCCGGCGGGCGGGCTGCCGTCGCTGAAGGCCGGGTGGCGGCGCGATTTCCTGCTGCTGGTGGACGGCTGGGCCAAGGACGCGGACGCCAATACCGCGTTCTCACAGACGGTGGGGCCCCTGCCCTTCCACGGGATGAGCTCGTACCCGTACCCGGCCTCGGAGTCATACCCGAATACACCCTTGCTACGCCGGTACCGAGAGACCTACAATACTCGTCCGGCGCTGCGGCTGCTCCGGCCGCTCGCCGTCTCCCATCGCTTGCCCGACTCGTCTGGTGTGGCACACGGCGGCAGCCCTGCTCCGCGGCAGCCCTGAGCGGAGCCCCTTTCGGCCGACGCGGACAGGAGGCAGTGCGCATGGAACGCCCGTCCCTCGAGACGACCGTTGGTGCAGGCTTCGTCCTGCTGCTCGTCAATACCGCCTACATCGCGGCGTTCGCCTCGCCGACGATCCCCTACATGATGAACGTCTTCGCCCACTTCGCCGGTGGGCTGGTCCTGGCGGGGGCGTTCGCCGTGCTGCTCAAACGGACGCCGGCGCTGCGGCGTCCGCTGGGCATCGCCGCGGGGCTGTTCGCCGTGTCGATCGTCCTGGCGATCTGGCTGGTGATCGTCGGGAACCTGCTCGAGTACCGGTGGCTGCTCGACGCGCACATCGTGACCGCGTCGCTCGGCGTCGTGGCCATGTTCCCGTTCGTGTTCCGGCTGCTGCGAAGCGCCGGCCGGCCGCGCGCGCTCGGCCTGGGCATCGGGAACGCCGTCGTCCTCGCCGCGGTCCTGCCGCTGGCCACGGCGATCTACGTCCGCGCCTACCCGGACCCGAACGCTCGCATCGTCAACCCGACCGAGCCGCCGCTGTCGATGGAGGGGGAGGGCGGGGGTCCGAGCTCGCCGTTCTTCCCGTCGTCCGCAAAGACGAATGTGGGCGGGATCATCCCGGCGAACTTCTTCATGGACTCGAAGGTCTGCGGCGAGTGCCACAAGGACATCTACGAGCAGTGGAACTCCTCGGCGCACCACTTCTCGTCGTTCAACAACCAGTTCTACCGCAAGGCCATCGAGTACATGCAGGACGTCACCGGCACGCAGCCGAGCAAGTGGTGCGCCGGCTGCCACGATCACGCCGTGTTCTTCAACGGCCGGTTCGAGCGGCCCATCAAGGAGCAGATCGACACGCCGGAGGCGCACGCCGGGCTGGCCTGCACCTCGTGCCACGCGATCACCCACGTGCAGAGCACGATGGGCAACGCCGGGTTCACCGTCGCCTACCCGGCGCTGCACCAGCTGGCGACCAGCAAGAACCCGTTCATTAAGACCATGGACCGGTTCCTGACCTACCTCAATCCGGAGCCGCACCGGCGCACCTTCATGAAGCCGTTCATGAAGCAGGACCAGGCGGAGTTCTGCTCGTTGTGCCACAAGGTGCACCTCGACGTGCCGGTGAACGACTACCGCTGGATCCGCGGCTTCAACGATTACGACAACTGGCAGGCGAGCGGGGTGTCGGGGCAGGGGGCGCGGTCGTTCTATTACCCGCCGGCGCCGCTCACCTGCGTCGACTGCCACATGCCGCCGGTGAAGACGAACGACCCCGGCCGGAACGCCGACGGCACGGTGCACAACCACCGGTTCATCGCCGCCAACACCGCGCTCGCCTACGTGAACCAGGACGAAGATCAGATGCGGATGACGAAGGCGTTCCTCCAGTCCGGCTTCATCCGCGTGGACATCTTCGCGGCCTCGCCGATCGACGAGAAGTCGGAACCGGCGCCCATGATCCGGCGCGCGCAGGAGGAGCCGCAGCTCATGACGACGTTCGCGGTCGGCGAGGAGGCGCAGCAGCAGGGGCCGATCGTGCTCCGCGAGGTCGGGCAGGTCGCGGCGCCGCTCGACAAGGCGCAGCCCGTGCTCACGCCCGGGTCGACCGTCCGGCTGGACGTGGTCGTCCGCACCGTCCGGATCGGGCACTTCTTCCCGGCCGGCACCGTGGACGCGCTCAACGTCTGGCTGGAGCTGCAGGGGAAGGACGCCGACGGTCGCGTGATCTACTGGAGCGGCGCCGTCGAGGACGGAGGGCGCGGGCCGGTGGAGCGGGGCGCCCACTTCTACCGCGCGCTGCAGCTCGACGGCCGGGGGAACCCGATCGACAAGCGCAACGCGTGGCAGACGCGCAGCGTCGAGTACGTCCGCCTCATTCCGCCAGGCGCCGCCGACGTGGCGCACTACCGGGTGCACATCCCGAAGGACGCGCGCGGCCCGTACACCTTCACGGCGAAGCTCAATTACCGCAAGTTCGAGTACTCCTACACGCAGTTCGCCTACGCGGGGCAACCGAAGCCCGGGCAGGATCCGTCGCTCGTCGGCAAGGCGTACAACAGCCTCGAGTACTCGTTCGATCCGGCGAACATCCCGAAGAACGTGTCCGGGAAGATCAAGGGTGAGATCCCCAACCTCCCGATCATCGTGCTCGCCGAGTCCACGGTGCAGCTCCCGATCGGCGACGGACGGACGCCGACGAAGTGGGAGCCGGTGATCCAGAAGGCCGATCGCGAGCGCTGGAACGACTGGGGCATCGGCATGCTCCTCCAGGGCGACCTGAAGGGGGCGGAGTACGCCTTCACGGCGGTGACGAAGGCCGAGCCCGGGTACGCCGACGGCTGGCTGAACGTCGCGCGCGGCCTGATCCAGGAAGGCGAGACCGAGGCGGCGAAGCCGTACATCCAGAAGGCGCTGGAGGTCGACTCGTCGCTCGGCCGCATCTACTTCTTCAAGGCGATGATCGAGAAGACGGACGGCGACTATCCGGCGGCGATCGCGTCATTGCGTCGCGTGGTGCAGCAGTACCCGCGCGACCGCGTCGCGCTCAACCAGCTCGCCCGCATCCTCTTCCTCGAGCGCAAGTACGCCGAGGCGCTGCAGATGACCGCGGAGGTCTGCGGGGTCGACCCGGAGGATCTCCAGGCGCACTACACCGCGATGCTGGCGGACCGCGGCCTGGGCGACGCCGACGCCGCGGCGCGCGAGGAGAAGCTCTTCCGGCGCTTCAAGGCGGAGGAGTCGGCGCAGGCGATCACCGGCGACCGGCGCCGCGCCGAGCCCGAGGAGAACAACGAACGGCAGATGATCCACGAGCACGAGAGCATCCCGCTGCCCGTGCGGCCCGAGCGCACGCCGGCGACCGGCAGCCGGATCGGTGGGAAGGATTGAACCAGGTGAAGCACCCCATGCGAAGTCTGGCGATGATCACGGCGTTCGTCCTGTCGGCCGGCACGGTGTCGGCCGGGCAGGGCGCCATCACGTTCACCGACGTCACCCGCGCGGCGGGCATCACGTTCGCGCACAACAGCGGCCGCACCGGAAAGAAGTGGCTGCCCGAGACGCTCGGCTCCGGCGCCGCCTTCCTCGATTTCGACGGCGACGGGTGGCTCGACATCTTCCTGGTCAACAGCCGCGACTGGACGCCGCGCGCCGGCCGGAAGTCGCTCAGCGCGCTCTACCGCAACAACGGCAAGGGCGGATTCACGGACGTCACCGCCGGCAGCGGCCTCGACGTCGAGATGTACGGGATGGGCGTGGCCGTCGGCGACTACGACAACGACGGCCGGCCCGACATCTACGTCACCGCGCTCGGGGGCGATCACCTCTTCCACAACCTCGGCGGCGGGAAGTTCAAGGACGTCACCAAGGCCGCCGGCATCGACAACGCCAACTTCGGCACGAGCGCCGCGTGGCTGGACTACGACAAGGACGGCCGCCTCGACCTGTTCGTCGCCAACTACGTCCAGTGGAGCCCCAAGAACGACATCTGGTGCTCGCTCGACGGCTCGTCGAAGTCGGTACTGCACGCCGGAGTCCTACAAGGGCACCGCCTCGAAGCTCTATCACAACCTCGGCGGCGGGAAGTTCGAGGACGCCAGCGCCAAGGCGGGCGTGGACGACCCGAACAGCAAGTCGCTCGGCATCGCCGTGTTCGACTACGACGGCGACAGCTGGCCCGACCTCTTCGTCGCCAATGACACGCAGCCGAACAAGCTCTATCACAACCAGAAGAACGGCACGTTCGCCGAGGTGGGCATGACGGCGGGCGTGGCCTACAGCGAGGACGGCGTGGCGCGCGGCGCGATGGGCGTCGACGCCGCCGACTACGACCGCTCGGGCCACCCGCACCTCGTCATCGGCAACTTCTCCAACCAGATGCTCGGGCTCTACCACAACGAGGGCGGGAGGCTGTTCGTGGACGACGCGGCGCGGTCGGCCGTGGGGCGGAAGAGCCTCCTGACGCTGGCCTTCGGCGTGTTCTTCTTCGACTACGACCTCGACGGCTACCTCGACATCTTCGTCGGCAACGGCCACATCGAGGAGGAGATCGAGCGGGTGCAGCCGAAGGTGAAGTACCGGGAGGCGCCGCACCTGTTCCGCAATCTCGGGCCGAAGGGGTTCGAGGACGTCGCCCCGAAGCTCGGCAGCGACTTCATGCAGCCGCTGCTCGCGCGCGGCGCCGTCTACGGCGACTACGACCGCGACGGCGACCTCGACGTTCTCATCAACCAGAACGACGGTCCGGCGCGGCTCTACCGCAACGACGGCGGCAACCAGAACAACTTCATCACCGTCCGCACCAGGGGTGTGACGTCGAACCGCGACGGCATCGGCGCGGTGGTTCGGGTCGAGAGCGCCGGCGGCAAGCAGTGGAACACCGTCCGCAGCGGCTCGAGCTACTGCTCGCAGAGCGACCTGGCGCTGACCTTCGGCCTGGGGTCCGACACGACCGTCACGGCGATCGAGGTTGACTGGCCGAGCGGCCAGAAGGACCGCGTGACCAGCGTCCCGGCCAACCAGTTCCTCGTCATCGAGGAGGGCAAGGGCGTCGTGGACAAGAGCGGGCCCGCGAAGGGACTGCGGCCGTAGCCCGGCCGCGACGACCGGCGCGGCCGTCGCCCTGACCTACGGCATCGTGTCCTCGATCTTCGGGGGCTTGGTGTTCACGTTGGACGTCAGGCCCCCGTCGATCAGGATGCTCACGTACGGCCGCTCGGCCGACGTGCAGATCTGCGCGGACAGGGCGTGCACGCCGTTCGCCGGGTCCCCGCTCCAGCGTCCCAGCCCGCAGATCGTCACCGTGTCGTAGTCGCCCGGCACCGCCTTCGACGTCCGCGAGTTCAGGTAGGCCAGCCAGGTCAGGCACTCGAGCCGGAACGTGCCGCCCGTCGCGACGTTCGTGTACTCGAACGCGACCGGTCCGCGGTCGGCGGGAATCGCGTACCGGTAGGAGAACTCCTCGTCGTGGGAGGAGACCAGGCGGGCCTCGCCGGATTTCTGGATCCACGGGTGGCCGGTCACCCGCATCGCCTGGTTCCTCAGGAACGGCCACAGCACCGAGTTGGCGCCGACGACGATCGGACGGGTCCGGTCGAGGTCCGGCCCGGGGAACTTGAAGCCCTCGGGATACGGCAGGTACTGCGTCCCCGCGTACCGGAAGACGATCGCGCCGCTCGGATCCTGTTCAAACGACGCCGGGCCCCGCCAGGTGAACGTCACCTTCGGCGTCCGCGGCTCGAGGTCGACCAGCGCCATGAAGACCGAGGTGGCGATGAGGCCCCGGCGCAGCAGCTGGCCCACCACCTTGCCGGTCTTCACGTTGACGACGCCCACGGCGACGTCCAGCGGGTCGTCCAGCATCGAGACATCCTTGATCGTGTAGGCCAGCTTGCCGACCCTGAGCGTCTCGTTGTGGCCGAAGACGCCGCGCGGGATGCGGCTGCCGAACGGGGCGACGAGCGGCGACTGCGGGATCTCGACCAGCAGCCCCCCGGGCGGCAGGCTCGTCACGACGATCGACACGGTGTCGCCGGACCGCTCGCCGAACTGCACCTGGTAGCGCGCGTGCAGATGGGATCGGCCGACGCCGTGCCCGGCCAGCTCCGGCGCGTTCAGATTGAAGTCGTCGCCGAAGGAGTTGTTGCGGATCGACGCCATGAGCTCCCACACGGTATTGGTGGGGATCTCCGGCACCGCGGCATCCGGCGCCGGCCCCTCGGGCGCCTTCGTGCTCAGGTGGATGTGCGGGTGCAGCGCCGTGCCGTCGCCCGGGATGCTGGCGACGCTGCCCGAGGGCCCGGCGAACGGGAGCGGGAAGCGGACCGGCGGCCCGAGCACGCTCAGCGGAATGAACGTCGTGGCGTACAGCGTGAAGTCGAGCAGGCCGTCGGGCCGCGGGTCGAAGCGCGCCCAGGTCGATCCGTAGAAGCCGGGGAAGTCGAGCGGCGCCTTGGGCAGCGTGGGGTTGACCGCGGCCAGCGCGAAGATCGCCGTGTTGAGGAAGTAGAACCGGCACTTCAGGTTCGACACCGAGCCGGTGACGAGGTCGAGGTCGCCCGACGACACGAAGTCCGGCGGCTCGAAGATCCGGTGCTGCAGCCCGGGCAGGCAGAAGAACTGCGGAGCCGACAGCCGTCCGTCCTCGCCGACCAGGCCGCGGCCGATCGACACCTCGAAATGCGACACGTCGTTCTGCGGCGGCGAGAACCTGATGCGGATCGATCCCGTCAGGTGGCTGTCCATCAGGCACAGGCCGCCGAAGAGCAGGTGGCCGGACACACCGAAGGCCTTCTGCTGCGCGTCGATGGTATGCACGGCGCGCAGCGCGTCGCCGTAGTAGCTCGACTCCTTGTTGAGCGGCAGCGTCTGCTCGAGGCCCGGCGGCAGCTTGACCGTCCAGCGCTCCGGGTGCGACCCGCTCTCCGGCGGGGGCGGCGGGGGGCTCTTGCGCCGCCGCCGGGCCCGCACCATCGCCATCCCGAAGCCCGCCATCGTCGCGAGCCGCTCCAGCCCGGCGCCCGCGGCCGCCAGTCCGCCGGCCAGCGTCCCGCGCACCGGACCGCCGGGCGCCTGGTAGGACACGACCGCGTCGAACATCGGCAGCGGCAGGTCGGTGTGCTGGAAGCGCGTGCCGAACGTCGCGTTGACGAAGTCGACCAGGTCGTTGGCGATGAGCGCGTGGCCCGTCCGCCCCGGGTAGTAGCCGTTGAGCGAGTAGAACCCGCCGAGGAAGTCGGCGGTGAGGGTCCGCTCGCCGGCCGGCGCGCCCTGTTCCCGGACGCGCCGGAAGAAGCCGCAGAGGTCGTACGCGTGCGCGCCGTGCTCGCCGGCGAGCGCCGTCAGGCCCGCGTTGAGCTGCCGCACGCGCGCGCTGAGGTCGGAGGCCACCGCCGCGGCCACGACCGAGCCCTCGGGGAGCGGCGCGGTGCGTCCGGTGAGCGTCTGGTAGCCCATCTCCATGAGCCCCTTGACGGCGATCCGGTCCTGCGGCTGCAACCCGTGCGCCGCCCGGACGGCCGACGCCGTCATCTTCAGCACGCGGCCGGCCGACTCGGGCGTCGAGAAGTGCGCGGTGTCCATCGGATCGGGCACCGTGAGCACGATCACCTCACAGCCGGCTGCCCTGAGCGCCTGGACGATCGTCGCGTAGTCGGCGAGGAAGGCGGCCTGGTCCGGAAACGCGTTGACGTCTCCGGCCACCGCCGCCTCGAGCACCTCGACGAACCCCAGCTCGAGGAGCGCCAGCGTGGGGTTGAGCCGCAGCGCGTACTCGAGGGTGTTCGGCCGGTCGGACGCGTTTCCGGCGGCACAGGCCTCGAGGCCGAGCACCAGGTTGACGGCCGTCTGCAGCGCGTCGTCAGGACGGACGACGGGGGGCTCCGGCCGGCGCGCGAGGACGCCGGCCACGGTCAGGCCCGGCAGCGACAGGTTGGCGTAGGGGGCGATCGGCGGAAACGCGCTGAGCACCGTGGTCTGCATGTCCCAGGGCACCCGCACCGGGAGCCGCGGGAATCCCGGCGCGTCGCCGAGGCCCGGCGGCTGGATCAGCGGCTGGATGAACCGCTCGCCCAGCTGCCGCGCCAGTTGGGCCGGAAAGCTCTCCCGCTGGTCGTCCTCGATCAGGCTGAAGTTGGCCATGCCCGCGCCGAGCCCCTCACCGACGGTCACGAACCTCGAGGTGTCCAGTGTTCTCATTGATGCGCCTTCTCCCTGGAGGACGGCCTCCGCGAAGCCCGATCATACGCCCATCACTTCTGCACCGCGTATAATCGGGTTCCCTCGGGGAACTGATCGGACAAGGAGCTGGATCGATGACATATGGTGGTCGTACGGCGGCTGGTCTCGCGGCGGTCCTCGCCCTGGCGTTCCAATACGGCGCCACGACACGGGCGGCGCAGGACACGCCGGAGGCCAAGATCGAGCAGGAGCTGTCCGAGCCGTTCAGCTACTTCAGGGCGGTCACCGACCAGCTGGGCTTCGAAAACTCGCCCCGGGCGTTCGTCGTCACCTACGACGGCGCGTTCGTGAGCGCGTACGGCCAGCTGTCCTTCTACGCCGGCGCGCGCGGGTCGGTGCGGCCCGTGCGCCAGCGGGTGAAGACGCTCGTCGACGACTACCTGCCGGTCATCCGGTTCGGCTTCGACCGCGGCGGCCTGCGCTACGACGTCGAGGCGTTCGCGGCGCCGCTCGACATGAACCCGCGCCGCAACCTCGTCGCGTTCATCGCGATCACGGTCCACAACCCCGGCACGGCGGCGCGCGACGGCGTGCTGGGCGCCAACTACGGGGACATCGCCTCGGCGATCAACGTCGACCCCGCCTACGACTGGTTCATGGGACAGCGGCAGGCGCTGAAGCACGCGCTCCGGACGCAGCGCTCGGACTGGTTCAGCCAGCTGTTCATGGACGAGAACCGGTTCGAGGCCGGCCGGCGGATCGTCTCGTTCGAGGGCGGGCGGATGTTCCAGGGCGGCCATCTCGTGTTCGCCGGGCCGGCCGAGGGCGCCCGCGCCGGCATGCCGAGCTTCGCGAGCGATCTCAAGGAGGCGGCGGTCGAGTACGAGTTCACGCTCGGCGGCGGAGAGACGCGGACCTTCCACTTCGAGATGCCGGCCATCCCCACCGAGCGCGACAAGGCCGCGATCGTTGCGCAGGTGGCCGGCGCGCGGTACGACGACTACCGCGCGAAGACGATCGCGTTCTGGAAGACGGCGGTGGCCGCGGGCGACCGCTTCTCGGTTCCGGACCCCAAGGTGGTGAACACCTTCCGGACGAGCCTGGTCAACGACCTGGTCGCGCGCGAGGGCGCGGAGGACGGGCGTGTCTACCAGCGGGTCAACCGGATCCACTACAACTACTTCTGGGTGCGTGACGGGTCGTACTTCGTCCGGATGTACGACATGCTCGGCCTGCACGATCTCGCCCGCGAGACGCTGAACGCGTTCCTCGTCTGGCAGGACGGCAAGCCGACCGGCTTCTTCAAGCCCGGGGCGCCCCAGCCGAAGGGCGCCCGGCTGTCGGTCCAGGACGACTACTGGGGCCAGGTGCTCTGGGCGTTCGGCGCGCACATCCGCACGACGGACGATCGCGCGCTGCTCGAGCAGATCTACCCGCTGCTCGGTCCCCACATCGACGAGTTCGTCAGGAAGTGCGCAGCCGATCCGCGCGGCCTCTGGCCCGTGGCGGGGCCGTACGACAACGAGGAGATCTCCGGCCACTACACCGGGCACAGCTTCTGGGCGCTCCTGGGCCTGAAGTACGCCGTGTCCATGGCGAAGGCGATGGGCCGCGAGGATGATGCGGCGCGCTGGCAGAAGATCCACGATGACTACAAGGCCAACTTCCTGAAGCAGTTGCGCGCGCTGGCCGCCAAGGCCGACGGCTACATCCCGCCGGGCATGGAGAGCGTGACCGACGGGAACGACTGGGCCAACGCCAGCGGCGGCCTGTACCCGTTCGAGGCGCTGGCGAAGGACGACCCGCTGGCGCGCAGCACGCTCGAGCTCGTCCGCGACAACAACTACCAGGAAGGCATCATGACCTACGGCGGCAACGCCTGGGTCGCGAAGCAGCAGAAGCAGGCGGGCAGCGCCGAGCCCCACGGCACGCTGCACCACTACGAGACGTTCTACGTCACCGAGGGCAACACGGTCCTCGGCGAGCAGCGGAAGGTCATCGAGGATCTCTATTCGATCCTCGTGCACACGAGCAGCACGAACGCGGGCTTCGAGTTCGGGATTCCGGCCTGGAGCACGCGCGACCCCAGGAGCAACTTCACGCCGCACGGCTGGTTCGCCGCGCGCTACATGGAGCAGATCCGCAACCTGCTCGTGCGCGAGGAAGGGACCGAGGTGCACCTCGCGTCGGCGCTGGCGCCGCTCTGGGTGCGGCCGGGCCGCCAGGTGAAGGTCACCGACGCGCCCACGTTCTTCGGCTCGATCGGCTACACGCTCGACAGCCGCGAGAGCGGGGCGACGCTGTCGCTGACCCCGCACTGGAAGGAGCACGCCGGGCCGACGGCCGTCGTGTTCCATATCCCGTGGTTCGTGACGGCGGAGTCGGCGACGGTCGACGGCAAGCCGGCCGCGATCGCCAACGGCGCGATCGCGCTGCCGCCCGACGCGCGCACGGTCGAGATCACATGGCGCCGGGGACCAGAGCCGAACCTGAGCTACGACGAGGGCGTGCGGCTGTTCCTGGAGAAGTACTACAAGAAGCCCGCCGGCGCGGACTACGACTTCCTGTTTCCGGCGGGATAGCTGACATCCGCCGCGGCTCCGACGAGGCTCCCGCCGGCCGTGGCCGGTCGCGCGGCAAACGCGTCCTCCGGCGCCCGTCCTTTCGGACCGCGCGCCGGCTGGGGCAGGCCGGTCGGCAGCCAGCCATCACTTGGAGGTCCGGGGTCCTTGAGCACCATTGGCGAAACGGCGCCGGCGCGTCGGACCGCCTGCGGACGTGTTTGCACACTGACGCTGATCGCGCGAGGCCACATCGCCGGCGGGAACCTCGTCGGAGCCGCGTCGGTCTTTCCGTGGCCGTTCCGTGGCTCGTTATCCCTGTTTGTCCTTGATCTTCGCCCACGTGTCGCGCAGGCCGACCGTCCTGTTGAAGACCAGGCGGCCGGCGGATGAGTCCGGATCCACCGAGAAGTAGCCGAGGCGCTCGAACTGGTAGCGGCTGCCGGCGGCCGCGCCGGCCAGGCTCGGCTCCACCTTGCAGCCGGACCGCACCTCGAGCGAGGCAGGGTTGATGTCGTTCGCGTAGTCGCGGTCGCCCGCGCCCGGGTTCTCGGTCGTGAAGAGCCGGTCGTAGAGCCGCACCTCCGCCTCGAGGGCGTGCGCGGCCGACACCCAGTGCAGCGTGGCCTTCACCTTGCGGCCGTCCGGCGCGTTCCCGCCGCGCGTCCCCGGGTCGTAGGCGCACCGCAGCTCCGTCACGGCGCCCGTCGCCGGGTCCTTCACGACGCCCGTGCACGTCACGAGGTAGGCGTTCCTGAGGCGCACCTCGCGGCCGGGCGCGAGGCGGAAGAACTTCTTCGGCGGGTCCTCCATGAAGTCGTCGGCCTCGATGTACAGCTCGCGCGAGAAGGGCACCTTCCGCGTCCCGGCCGACGGGTCCTCCGGGTTGTTGACGACGTCCATGTGCTCGACCTGATCCTCCGGGTAGTTCTCGAGGACCACCTTGATCGGCTTGAGCACGGCCATCACGCGCGGCGCCACCTTGTTGAGGTCCTCGCGCACGGCGTGCTCGAGCAGCGCCACGTCCACCAGGTTCTCGCGCTTGGCGACGCCGATCCGGTCGGCGAAGTCGCGGATGGCCTCGGGCGTGTAGCCGCGCCGCCGCATGCCGCTCAGCGTGGGCATGCGCGGGTCGTCCCACCCCTTCACGAGGCCGCCGTTCACCAGCTCGAGCAGCTTGCGCTTGCTCATCACCGTGTAGCTGAGGTTCAGGCGCGCGAACTCGATCTGGCGGGGCGTCGACGGCACCGGCGCGTGCGCGACCAGCCAGTCGTAGAGCGGCCGGTGGTCCTCGAACTCGAGCGTGCAGAGCGAGTGCGTGATGCCCTCGATGGCGTCCGAGAGCGGGTGCGCGTAGTCGTACATCGGGTAGATGCACCACGCGTCGCCGCGCCGGTAGTGCGAGGCCTTGCGGATCCGGTAGAGCGTCGGGTCGCGCAGGTAGATGTTGGGCGACGCCATGTCGATCTTCGCCCGGAGCACGTGCGCGCCGTCCGGGAACTCGCCCGCGCGCATGCGGCGGAAGAGGTCGAGGTTCTCCTCGGGCGTCCGGCCGCGGTACGGGCTCTCGCGCCCCGCCTCGGTGAGCGTGCCGCGGTGCTCGCGGATCTCGTCGGGCGTCTGGCTGTCCACGTAGGCGTGGCCCGTCCGGATCAGGTGCTCGGCGAACTCGTAGAGCGGCTCGAAGTAGTCCGACGCGTAGAACTCGCGGTCGTCCCAGCCGAAGCCCAGCCAGCGTCACGTCGCGCTTGATCGACTCGACGTACTCCATGTCCTCGGTGACCGGGTTCGTGTCGTCGAAGCGCAGGTTGCACAGGCCGCCGAACTCGGCGGCGACGCCGAAGTTCAGGCAGATCGACTTGGCGTGGCCGATGTGCAGGTAGCCGTTCGGCTCGGGCGGAAACCGCGTGTGCACGCGGCCGCCGTTCTTCCCGGCGGCCCGGTCGTCGGCGACGATCTGGCGGATGAAGTCGGAGGGTTCGCGGGTGTCTGACATGGCGTCTGACTGGATTATATCGGGACTGGGGGCCGCGGTCAGGAGGCAGGAGCCCCGCTGGACTTGCCCCGGGCGATCCTCTACACTCCACCCTTCCACGCCCGTCCCCGCGGTCCGGCACGTGTAAGGAGCTTGCGCATGCACCCGTCCCGGAAAGCCGTCTGGGGCTCGGCCGTCGTCGCCGCGGCGGCCGCGGCGACCCTCGCGGCCGGCGCCCGTGAAGCCCTGCCGCTCGGCGAGATCACGCTGCCGGCCGGGTTCCACCTCGCGGTCTACTCGGCGGACGTCCCCAACGCGCGGTCGATGGCGCTCAGCCCGTCCGGCGTGCTCTACGTGGGGACCATGAACGCGGGGAAGGTGTACGCGGTCGTGGACGCCGACAAGGACGGCGTGGCCGACAAGGTCTACACGATTGCGAGCGGCCTCAACATGCCGAACGGCGTGGCGGCGCGGGACGGCGCGCTCTACGTGGCCGAGGTCGGCAAGGTCTGGCGCTACGACGACATCGACCGGCGTCTGGCGGACCCGCCGACGCCGGCGCTCGTCCGGGGCGACTTCCCGACCGAGCGCCACCACGGCTGGAAGTTCATCCGGTTCGGCCCCGACGGCCTGCTGTACGTGCCGGTCGGCGCGCCCTGCAACATCTGCGAGCCCGACGCGCGCCACGCGGCGATCTTCCGCATGAAGCCGGACGGCTCGGGCCTCGAGATGTACGCGAAAGGCGTGCGGAACACGGTGGGCTTCGACTGGCACCCGGTCACGAAGGAGCTGTGGTTCACCGACAACGGCCGCGACATGCTCGGCGACGATCTGCCGCCCGACGAGCTGAACCACGCGACGCGCCAGGGGCAGGACTTCGGGTATCCCTACTGCCACGCCGGCGACATCAAGGACCCCGACTACGGCGACAAGCACCCCTGCTCGGACTTCACGCCGCCGGCCGCGAAGCTCGGCCCGCACGTCGCGTCGCTCGGCCTGCGCTTCTACACCGGGAGGATGTTCCCGGCGAAGTACCGCCATCAGATCTTCATCGCCGAGCACGGCTCGTGGAACCGCACCCGCAAGATCGGCTACCAGGTGATCGTGGCGACGCTCGACGGGCAGGGCCACGTCACGGGCACCGAGCCGTTCGCCACGGGCTGGCTGCAGGGCGAGAAGGCCTGGGGCCGCCCGGTGGACGTGCAGGTGATGCCCGACGGCGCGCTGCTCGTCTCCGACGACCTGGCGGGGGCGATCTATCGGATCAGGTACGGGGAATAGGCAGACGGTACTGGGTACTGGGTACTCGGGAAGCCCTGCGCCAGTCATGCGTTCGGCTGGCCGAGGTACCGAGCCCCGAGCCCCGTCAGCGTCAGTACCCTGAACAGGTACGCGATCTTCATGAAGAACGACCGGCTGGTCTGCAGCATCCGGGTCGTGTCGTAGATCTCGGGGTTGATGTTGATGGCTTGCTGGCGACGGTCGTCGTAGCCGAGGAAGAACGCCGTGCCGGCGTTGATGCGGTAGGTGCCGAGCAGGTTGACGCCGACCGTGCCGTCGTAGTCGTTGTATTCCAGGATGTTGCGGAACTGCAGGCGGTCGGTGAACTGGTAGGTCGTCCGCGCCCGGTAGATGCGCACGTCGAACTCGTCGCGATGCAGCAGCGGGTCGCGGAAGCGGCTGAAGCTGAGCGACAGGTTCGTCGCCAGGCGCGCGCTGGGACGCGCGGTGACGCTCAGGTTGCCGCTCAGCGCCCGGCCGAGGAACGGGATCTCCGGGTCCTCCAGGTAGCGGATGCCGTCGCCCCAGCGGAGCCCGCCTCCGAAGGAGACCCGGCTGTTGAAGCTGGCGTCGCCGTTCAGCGAGTAGCGGTGCTTCGGGAAGTCGATGCTGTTGTAGCGCTCCATCTCGTTGGACGCCTGGGCGCGGACGCCGATGTTGCGCGCGAAACGCACGTTGAGCCCGGCCTCGTACTGCGTGTCCTGCAGGTGGCCCTCGTGGTCGTAGTTCCGCATCACCTGCGCGCGCGGCCCCCAGTTGACCACCGTCCCCTCGGGATAGAACGTGTAGGACGCGTTCAGCTGGGATTCCTTGATGTCGTTGCGGCGGATGAAGCCCGTGTCCGTGTAGAAGTCCGGCGAGAAGTCGGTGTGCCGGAGCGAGTAGTTGAAGCCGCGCCCCGAGCGGTTGAAGTTCGCCTGGAAGGCCGGCGCGCGGTAGCGCGGACCGTCGAGCTCCTGGTAGTCGGCGCCCGCGGCCATGAAGCTGAAGCGGTAGGTCTGCCCGATGCGGAAGCGGCCGTCCACGCCGACGGTTCGGCTGTGGCTGTCGACGAACTCGCGGTCGGTCAGGATCGCGCCGATGAACGACTCGGTGTAGAGGTCCTGTCGGACGCGGGCGATCAGGAAGTGCGCGATCTGGTTCTGCGCGCGCACGGGCAGATCGTCCACGAGGCCGGCGGCGTTGTCGTCGGCCACGAGCACGCCGAGCGTTGTGTCGTTCACCTTGCCGGTGATCTTCGCGCCGATGCGCGGGTCCACGATCGTGCGCGTGTGAACGAGGTTGATCTCGGTGTTGAAGATCTCCTGGCCCTCGAGGAAGAAGGGCCGCTGCTCCGGGTAGAAGAGCGGGTAGCGCTGGTTGACGGCGATCTGCGGCCGGTCCGACTCGATCTGCGAGAAGTCGGGGTTGGCGGTGAAGTCGGCGGTCAGGTTGGACGTGACGCCGTACTTGAAGTTGAACCCGAAGTCCGGCCGCCCGCCCGCGTGCGAGTAGACGCCGGTGTCGGTGTCCCGCGAGCCGAGCCGCACAGCCGTCATCGTCGGCAGCAGCTCCAGGTTGCGGCTCATCGAGAGGTCGGTCATGCCGTAGAGCACGCCTTCCTGGGTGAGGAAGCCGTCGACGTCGCGGCTGAGGGGCGACCAGTCGTCCTCCTCGTCCTTGGCCTCGACGGTCCGGACGATCTGGAGGCCCCAGCGGTGCATCTCGCCGTGCTGGCGCGAGGGGTAGCGCAGGCTCTTGAAGGGGATCGCCATCTCGACGATCCAGCCGTCGGCCACCGGACCGCCCGCCGTCCGGAACAGCGCGTCCCAGGAGTCGTCTTCGTTGCGCCCGCCGGGGCCGTGGCCGTGCCCCGACGCGTTCAGCACGGCGTCGCCCTGCACGGCGTAGCCGTTCACCGAGAAGCGGTAGGCGCGCTGCTGGTCGAGGAAGGTGTCGAGGTAGATCGCCACGCGGTCGTCGCGCCACGTCTGGTCGCGGTCCACGCGGTTGGCGCGCATGATGCTGACGTCGGTGTAGTGCGCGTAGATGGCGACGTAGAGGTTGCGGCTGTCGTAGGCGAGCCAGACCTCGGTCGGCTCGGTGGCCGGCGCGCCCTCGCGGGGGTTCCGCTGCGTGAACTTCGTGATCTTCGCCGCGGTCTTCCAGGCGGCATCGTCGAGGCGGCCGTCGAGCGTGGGCGGATGGCTGACGCGCGAGATCTCGATCGTGGGGCGCCCCTGAAGGGCATTCTCGTCGGCGAGGGCGACGGCCGGCAGGAGGAGCACCAGGAGGGTGCAGAGCCACTTCATGAGCATCCCGCGTATGTAATGAGAGGCGTTTCGAGTCGAGCGAGGTCCCAACCGTGCAGTCGATGAGGCCGGACCGAGACGCGCGCACGCCGCCGACTGCGTGGAGTGTACTACGACTGGGCACCGGCTGACGTTTAGGGCCCGGATCCCGGCCCGTTTTCCGTGATGCTGATTTCTTAGCATCCCCGGGCCCGGCCCCGCCGTCTAATCTCCGTGCCGGGTCGTGACGCTCGAGGCTGGACGCTTGACGCGCGGTTCCGGAGGTGCTAATTTAGCAGCATAGTGCTAAATTCTTAGCATCTCCGCCGAGGTCGAATCCGATGCCCAAACCGCCACCGGCGCAGTTCAGCCGCCGCGAGCGCCAGATCATGGACGTGCTCTTCAAGCGCGGCCGCGCCACGGCCGCCGAGATCCAGGCCGGCCTGCCCGACCCGCCCGGCTACTCCGCCGTGCGCGCCCTCCTCCGCGTGCTCGAGGACAAGGGCGCCGTGCGCCACGAGCAGGACGGCCCGCGCTACGCCTATCGCCCCACCATGGCGCGCGACAGCGCCCGGCGATCGGCCATGCGTCACCTGGTCCACACCTTCTTCGACGACTCGCCCGAACAGGCCGTCGCGGCCCTGCTCGACCAGTCGGCGGCCGACCTGTCGGACGCCGATCTGGACCGGCTCGCCGCGTTGATCGACAAGGCCAGAAAGGCAGACGCGTGACATGACGGCTACCCTCGCGTTCGGTCTCGCGCTCCTCTGGAAATCCTCGCTCGTCATCGGCGGCGCCTGGCTGGCGACGCGGGTCATGCGGCGGGCGTCGGCCGCGGCGCGGCATCTGATGTGGCTCGCCGCGCTCGGCGCGGTGGTCGCGCTGCCCGCGCTCGCGCTGGTCGTGCCCGCGCGGCCGATCGCGATCCTGCCTGCGGCGGCGGCGCCGCGCGCGGCCGCCGGCGCCCCGGGACGCCTGGCCCCGATCGACCTCGCCGAACCCGCGGCACCCCTCCCCGCCGACGTGTCCACCCCGGCCGCGGCCTCCGCCGGGCCTGCGCCGGCCGCGCCGGGGCCGCTCGCCGATCTCTCGCCGTGGCTGCTCGTCTGGATCGCGGGCGCGCTCCTCGTCGGGATCCGGCTCGCGGCTGGCTACGCGCTGGTCGCACGCGCGGCGCGGCGGGCCGAGCCGATCACGGCCGCGCCCTGGCGCGCGCTGGCGCGCCGCCTCGCGGCCGCGCTCGGCCTGGCCGGCGAGCCCTCGCTCCTGCGCGCGCCCGGCGCCCTCATGCCGATGGCCTGGGGCGTCGTCCGCCCGGCGGTGCTGCTGCCCGGCGAGTCGGACGCCTGGCCCGACGAGCGGCGCGAGGTGGTGCTGCTCCACGAGCTGGCGCACATCCGCCGCCGCGACTGCCTCACCCAGACCGTCGCGCAGGTCGCGTGCGCGCTCTACTGGTGCAACCCGCTCGTGTGGATGGCCGCGCGCCGGCTGCGCGCCGAGCGCGAGCTGGCGTGCGACGACCTCGTCCTGCGCGCGGGCGCCAACGGCCCCGCCTACGCCTCCGAGCTCGTCGAGCTCGCGCGCGCCCTGCGCGACGTGCGCGGCGGCGCGCTCGCCTCGGTCGCGATGGCCCGGCGGTCGCAGCTCGAGGGCCGCCTGCTCTCGATCCTCGATCCGTCGCAGAACCGCTCCGGCGTGACGCGGCCGCTGTCGGTCGCGGCGATCACGGCGCTGGTCGTGCTGCTCGTGCCGCTCGCCGCCGTCCGCCCGGTCGCCGTCGCGGCCGTCGTGCCGGACCGGCCCGGCGCGGCCGTCACGCTCGCCGATCGCGCGGACCTCGTGTTGCCCGTCATGCCGCCGGCCGCCCAGCCGGCCGCCCGGCAGGCGACCGAGCCCAAGGTCGCCACCGGGACCGCTCAGGAGAAGCCGCCCGCGGCGTCGCCGAAGGCGCGCGACACGGCCATTACGGCGCTCATGGCCGCGCTCAAGGACCCGGATGCCGGCGTGCGCCGCGCGGCCCTCGTCGCGCTCGCCCGGTTCTCGGACCCCCGTGCCGCCCCGGCGCTGATCTCGGCGCTCGAGGACGCGTCGCCGGACGTGCGGGGTCATGCGGCGATGGCGCTCGGCCAGATCGGCGACGCGCGGGCGGCGGCGGCTCTCCAGACCGCGCTCGGTGACGAAGACGCGGAAGTCCGCCGCTACGCCACCCTCGCCCTCGGGCAGATCGGGGACGCGAGCGCCGAACCGGGCCTCGTCACCGCCCTCGGGGACTCGAACGCCGAGGTGCGCCGTTCGGCGGCGCTCGCGCTCGGCCAGATTGGGGACGCGCGCGCCGTGCCGGGCCTCGTCGCGGCCTTGAAAGACTCCAACGTCGACGTCCGGCGCTACGCGGCGCTGGCGCTCGGCCAGATCGGCGACTCGAGCGCCAGCGCGCCGCTCGCCGCCGCGCTCGACGACGAGAGCCCCGACGTGCGGCGCTACGTGGCGATGGCGCTGGGCCAGATCGGCGACCCGAGCGCGGTGCCTGGCCTCGTCGCGGCCTTGAAGGACTCGAACGTCGACGTCCGGCGCTATGCGGCGATGGCGCTCGGCCAGATCGGCGACCCGGCGGCGGCGGACGCGCTGTCGGCGGCCATGAAGGACGCCGACGCCAGCGTCCGCCGCGCGGCCGTCATGGCGCTCGCCCAGGTGGTCGACGACGACGGGCCGTACCCCCGGCCGAGGCCGAGTCCTCGCATCCCCAAGAGTGTGGCGGGTACCGGCTTCGGCGACGGCTTCGGCTACGCCGTGGCGAACGGGATCGTCGAGAGCGTTGCCAGCGCAGTCGCGGAAGGCGTGGTCGGCGGCGTGGCCGGCTGGACCGAAGGCGGCATCGCCGTCGGCATGCGCGCCGACGGTCGGCGGCCGCTCGCCGACGTCAAGGTCACACAGAAGTACCTCGTGCCGCTCTCGCTCGACGGCAAGCCAATCAAGGACGGCGCGAGGGCCTGGCGGCTCACGCTCGAGGCGCACTCGCTCACCTTCACGATGCGCAACGAGCCCCGCACCGGCATCGCCAACGCCGACCCTGGCATCGCGACGGTGACCTTCACACCCGAGGTCGGACACGCGTACGAGGTGGAGATTCGGGCGTCCGCCGACACGTACTCGTCGCGCGTCTGGAAGAAGGGCGACTGGAAGCCCGTCGTGCGCGACCGCACGGCCGACCGGATCGTGAGCAGCGACCCCACGTGGCGCGAGTCCGGCGCGTCACCCGAGGCGGACGCCGGCGGCGCCGCCCGGACCACCGTCGACATGCGCGTCGCGAAGAAGAGCACCGTCACGGTCCGCCGCGAGGAGACGATCCGGTGACCCGCGCGACGGCCGGCGTCGCGCTCGCCTTGCTGGTTCTGATCGCGGTCCCGGCGCGCCCCGTGCGCGCGCAGGCCGCGCGCGTCGACGCCTTGACGCGCGACCTCGTCGCGCCGGACCCGTCCGCGCGCGCGCGCGCCGCCTGCGATCTGCGCGAGCTCGGCTCGACCGCCGCGCCCGCCATTCCCGCGCTGGTGCGGCTGCTCGGCGACGCCGCGCCCGTGGATCAGTCGGTCTGCGCGGAGCACGGCCGCTGGCATGACGGCTCCCGCCAGACCTCGCCGGGCGAAGAGGCCGCGCGGGCGCTGGCGTCGATTGGCGGTCAGGCGTTCCAGCCCCTGCTCGGTGCGCTCGACGACGCCCGATGGGTCGCGCGGGGGAACGCGGCGTTCGCGCTGGGCGCGCTCGACGACGCGCGCGCGGTCCCGCCGCTGACGCGGCTGCTCGAACACGATCCCGAGGGGCCCGTCCGCAGCCAGGCCGCCTGGGCACTTGGCGCCCTCGACGCCGGCGCCGCCGGGCCGGCGCTCGTCAAGGCCCTGGGCGACCCGTCGGAAGACGTGCGCCGTCACGCCGCGTGGGCGCTCGGTGCCATTGGTGACGCGGCCGCCGTCGACGGACTGGACGCCGCGCTCGGCGATTCGAGCGCCAGGGTGCGCCGTCAGGCGGCGTGGGCGCTCGGCGCCGTCGGCGACCGCCGCGCGACCCTCCGCCTCGTCGCCGCGCTGCACGACGCCGACGCCGACGTGCGCGAGCAGGCCGCCTGGGCCCTCGGCGCGATTGGCGACCGCGACGCGGTCGGCGGCCTCACGTCCGCGCTCCAGGACACGACGAGCGGTGTGCGCAGCCAGGCCGCGTGGGCCCTCGGCGCGATTGGCGACCGCCGTGCCCTCGGCGCCCTCGCCGCGGCGCTCAAGGACGACAACGCGAAGGTGCGCCGCCAGGCCGCGTGGGCGATTGGGGTTATCGGGAAGTAAGCCACGGAATGAGCCACGGAAATCATCACGGAAACGTCACGGAAATCGCGACGGAAATCGATACGGAGAGAGACCCGGCTTCCGTTGCATGAGGCCCAACGTGCGTTGCGACAGCCGGATCGTAGGCAGCAACCAGGCGTAGCCAGAAGCGGCTTTCACGCGCCTCCTTCCGGACGATGCCGCACCTGGCGGCGAAGTCCGCGTGACTTTGTGCACCCAGGGCCTCTTCGGTGTTCGAGCCGACCGACATGCCCGCGTCGAGAAGCTGATAGGCTGCCCGGCGCACGATCGGGCCGCGCGCCATGAGGAAATGGCAGATCTTCATGGTCTCGAGGGCAAAGCGGAACGTCCGCTCGTCGATGTCACGATGCGACATGGGACATGTGCGTGCACACGCCGTGCTGCTGTCTTGCAAGCACGGCCCGCACCAATTTCCGTGATGATTTCCGTGGCGATTTCCGTGGTCCTTCCGTGGTCATGGTCATGACTCAGCACACCCTGCGGTCCCTCGCCAAACAGCCCGCCTTCACCCTCGTCGCCGTCGCCGTGCTCGCCCTCGGCATTGGCGCGAACACGGCGATCTTCGCCGTCCTCGACGGTGTCCTGCTGCGGCCGGCGCCGGTGGCCCACTTCGACCGGCTCGTGGTGGTGTGGGAGACGGACCGCCACAGCGGGACGACGCGCGAGCCGTCGGCGGTGCCGGACTTCCAGGACTTCGAGGCGCGCAGCCGGACGCTCGACCGGCTGGGGGCGCTGATCGCGGGCGAGGTGAACCTCACGCCGCCCTCGGGCGATCCGGTGCGCCTCGCGGCGCTGGACGTCTCCAGCGATCTCCTGCCCATGCTCGGCATCGAGCCGATCGTCGGCCGCACCTTCACGGCGGACGACGAGCACCAGGGCGGACCCGAGATCGCGATCATCAGCGCGTCGCTCTGGCAGCGCGTGTTCGGGCGCGACCCGAACGCGATCGGCCGCACGCTGCGTCTCGACGACCGTCCCTGCACGGTCGTCGGCGTCGTGCCCGACGCCACGGACTTCGGCGTGCTGCAGATCCTGTCGGCGGCGGCCTACGCCCGCGCGTTCGCCGATCGGGGCGAGCGCGCGCGGGTGGAGGTCTGGCGTCCGCTCCGCCCCGATCCCGACTCGCTGCCGCGCGACACGCACCCGGCGATCGTCGTCGGGCGGCTGGCGCCGGGCGTCACGACGGCGGACGCGCAGACCGAGATGACGTCGGTCGCCGCCGACCTGGAGCGCGCGTACCGGTCGAACGACGGCCGCGGGGTGCACGTCGAGGCGCTGTCGGACGTCGTCTTCGGCCCGGTGCGGCCGGCGCTGCTCGTCCTCGTGGGCGCCGTGGCGCTGGTGCTGCTCGTGGCGTGCGTCAACGTCGCCAACCTGCTGCTCGCGCGCGGCGCCTCGCGCGCGCACGAGATCGCGGTGCGCCGCGCGCTCGGCGCGAGCGGCGGACGGCTGCTCCGCCAGTTCGTCGCCGAGTGCACCTGGCTCTCGCTCGCGGCCGGGGCCGCCGGCGTCGGTCTCGCGTACGGGGGGCTGCGCGTGCTCGTCGCGCTCGCGCCCGCCGATGTCCCCCGCCTGGCCGCGGTCGGTCTCGATCTGCGCGTGCTCGCGGCCACGCTCGCCGTGTCGGTCGTCGCCGGGTTCGCGTTCGGCCTGGTGCCGGCGCTGCAGGCCGCGCGCCTCGACGTGCAGTCCTCGCTGCGCGACGACGGCACGACGCGCGGAACGGCCGGACGCGGCCGTGCGAGGTTGCGGCGCGGTCTCGTTGTCGCCGAGCTGGCGTTCGCCACGGTGCTCGCGGCCGGCGCCGTTCTGCTCATCCGGAGCTTCGAGACCCTCGAGGCGGTGGACCCGGGCTTCCGAACCGCGGGCGTGCTGAAGGCGGAATACCAGCTGCCGGCCACGCGCTACCCCGTCGACTTCCGGTCGTGGCCCGATCTCAAGGAGCAGCACGCCTTCACGCGCGCGCTCCTGGCGCGCGCCCGGTCGCTTCCCGGCGTCGAGTCGGCCGCGATTGCCGGTAACCACCCGCTCGACCCCGGCTTCACCAACTCGTTCTCGATCGCGGGCCGGGAGGCCGAAGCGCGCACGTGGCCCGAGATCTCGGTGCGCCGCGTCACGCCCGGCTATTTCCGCACCGTCGGTCTCGCGCTCGTCCGCGGCCGGCTCCTGCGTGACGCCGACGCCACGACGGCCGCGCCGGTGGCGCTCCTGAACGAGGCGGCGGTGGTGCGCTTCTTCCCGAACCAGGATCCGATCGGCGCGCGCATCCAGTTCTGGGGCGCCGCGCGCACGATCGTCGGCATCGTCGCGAACGAGCGGTTTCACGGCGTGTCCGCGGCGCCGCCGATCGCCGTGTACGTGCCGCTGGCGCAGGCGCCGTCGGCCAACGGCGCGGGCGTGCTGCTCGTGCGGACCGCGGGCGATCCCCTGACGCTGGCGTCCGCGGTGCGCCGCGCCATCCACGAGCAGGACCCCTCGCTGGCCGTGTTCGGCCTCGAGCCGCTCGCCGCCACCGTGTCGCGCTCGGTCTCCGAGCGTCGGCTCACGATGCTGCTGCTCGGCCTGTTCGCCGGCCTCGCCCTGCTGCTCGCGGCCGTCGGCACCTACGGCGTGCTCAGCGGCGGCGTGGCCGAGCGGCGGCGCGAGATTGGCATCCGCCTGGCACTGGGCGCGCGGCCCGCCGGCATGGTGCGCGCGGTCGCCAGCGAGGGGCTGCGGCTCGCCGCCATCGGGCTGGCGGCCGGCGTGGCCGGCGCGCTCGCGCTCACGCGCCTGCTGTCGAGCCTGCTCTTCGGCGTGACCTCGACCGACCCGGCGACCTTCGCGGCGGTCGCCGTCGTGCTGCTCGTGGTGGCGATGGCGTCGACGGCCGTGCCCGCCTGGCGGGCCTCGCGCGTCGATCCCGTGAAGGCGCTCCGCTCCGAGTAGGATCGGCTCACGCTCACCCTGGCCTCCGGCCCCAGGAGTTGCAGATGCTGCACGCTGTGTCGACGTCACTGAGAAGCCTCGCCAAACAGCCGGCGTTCACGCTCGTGGCGGTCGCGGTGCTGGCGCTCGGCATCGGCGCGAACACGGCCATCTTCTCCGTCCTCGACGCGGTGCTGATCCGGCCGCTGCCGTTCCGCGATCCCGGCCGGCTCGTGGTGGTCTGGGAGCGCAACGTCCCACGGGACCATCGGACGAACGTGGCGTCGCCGGCGAACTTCCTGGCCTGGCGCGACCAGCAGCGGACGTTCACCGACCTCTCCGCCGTGACGCAGGTGCCGGTGACCGTGAACCTGACCGGCGCGGGCGAGCCCGAGGAGCTGCGCGCCGAGCTGACGACGGCCTCGCTCTTCCCGCTGCTCGGCGTGACGGCCGCCGTGGGGCGCACCTTCCTGCCCGACGAGGACGCGCCCGGCGGCGAGCCCGCCGTGCTCGTGAGCCACCGGCTCTGGACGCGCCGCTTCGGCTCGGACCCGTCCCTCGTCGGCCGCGCGATCACGCTGAGCGGGCGCGCGCGCACCGTGGTCGGCGTCATGCCGGCGGGCTTCCACGTGCTCGACGAGACGATCGACGTCTGGCTGCCCATGGCGTTCCCCGCCGCCGCCCGGACCGCCGGCGGGCGCTACCTGCTCGTGCTCGGGCGGCTGAAGCCCGGCGTGGACGTGGCCGGGGCACAGGCCGGCATGGACACGATCACCGCGCGGCTCGCGCGCGACTTCCCCGATCGCGACGCCGGGTGGGCGTCGACCGTCGTGCCGCTGCACCAGCAGATCGTCGGCGCGATCCGCCCCGCGCTGCTGGTCCTGGCCGGCGCCGTCGGCTTCGTCCTGCTGATCGCCTGCGCCAACGTCGCCAACCTGCTGCTCGCGCGCGCGACGGGACGCCGCCGCGAGCTGGCCGTCCGCGCGGCGATCGGCGCGGGCCGCGGACACCTCGTCCGGCTGCTGCTCGGCGAGAGCCTGGCGCTCGCCGCCCTGGGCGGCGCCGCCGGCCTCGCTCTCGCGTACGCCGGGCTGCGCGTGCTCGTCGCCTCGGCGGCCGACCAGCTCGCGATCCCGCGGCTCGCCGGCGCGAGCGTCAACGCGCCCGTCCTGCTCTTCACGCTCGCCGCCTCCCTCGCCGCCGGGCTCGTCTTCGGCCTCGCGCCGGCGTTGACCGCCTCGCGCTTCGGCCTGGCCGACAGCCTGAAGGAAGGCGCGCGCGGCAGCGACGCGCGCAGCGGCCGGCTGCGCGGCGCGCTCGTGGTGGCCGAGGTCGCGCTGTCGCTGGCGCTCCTCGCCGGCGCCGGCCTCCTCTTCCGCAGCTTCGAGCGGCTGCTGAGCGTCTCGCCCGGCTTCCGCCCCGAGCACGTCCTGACGATGAAGGTGTCGCTGCCGTCGGCGAAGTACCCCGACCAGGGGGCGCGCGTCCGCTTCTTCCAGGAGCTCTCCGCGCGCGTCGAGCGCCTGCCCGGCGTCACCGCCGCCGGCGGCATCAGCTTCCTGCCGCTCGCCGGCCCCGGCGCCGCGACGTCCTACGGCCTTCCCGGCCGGCCCGACCTGCCGGCGGGCCAGCAGCCGGTGGCCGACGTGCGCGCGGTCTCGGGCGACTACTTCCGCGCGATGGGCATCCCGCTCCTCGAGGGCCGCACGTTCACCGACCACGACACGGGCGACGGCGCCAACGTCATCGTCGTCAACGAGACCATGGCGCGCGAGTGCTGGCCGAACGAGGACCCCATCGGCAAGCGCGTGAACATCCACTGGAGCGACAACGTGACCGACGAGGTCGTCGGCGTGGTGGGCGACGTCAAGCTGACGGCGCTCGACGACGAGCCGCGCGCGACCGCGTACTGGCCGCACGCCCGGCAGGACGTCGGCTACTCCAGCCTCACGTTCGCCGTCCGCGCCGCCGGGGATCCCGCGAGCCTCACGTCGGCCGTGGTCGGGCAGGTGCGCGAGATGGACCCGCTGCAGCCCGTCTCGGACGTCCGCACGATGGACGACGTCGTGTCGCAGTCGGTGGCGGCGCGGCGCCTGGTGATGCTGCTGCTCGCCATCTTCGCCGCCGCGGCGGCCGCGCTGGCCGCGCTCGGCCTCTACGGCGTCATCTCGTATGTCGTCGCCGGGCGCACGCGCGAGATTGGCGTGCGGCTGGCCATCGGCGCGCGGCCGGCCGACGTCGTCCGGCAGGTGGTCGGCCAGGCCATGGTGCTCGTGGCCGCCGGCGTCGCGATTGGCGCCGCGGGCGCGCTGGCGCTCACCCGGCTGATGGGGTCGCTGCTCTTCGAGGTGCGGCCGTCCGATCCGGCGACCTTCGCCGCGGTCGTCGCGCTCATGGCGTTCGTCGGCCTCGCCGCGAGCCTCGTCCCCGCCTGGCGCGCGTCGCGGGTCGACCCGGTGACGGCGCTGCGGGCCGAGTGAACAGGGGTCAGCGGTCCGGGGTCAGCGGTCAGGAAGAACTTCCTCCGAACTCAGAACTCACGACTCAGAACTTCAACGTTCTCTTGGCGTATATATCCTAGAGAGTATATATTCACTCCGAGGCGCGGCCCGCCGGCCGCCCCGGAGGCGATGCCATGACCGACGAGCTCAAGCCCCAGTGGTTCCAGATCCTCCTGGCGCTGGCCCACCGCGATCTGCACGGCTACGGGATCATGACGGACGTCCTCGAGCGCACGGGCGGCCGCATGCGCCTGTGGCCCGGCATGCTGTACGGGTCGCTGAAGCGGCTGGCGGACGTGGGCCTGATCAAGGAGACCGCGGCGCCGGCCGACGCGCCCGCCGACGCCATGGAGCGGCGCTTCTACCGCATCACGCCCGCCGGCAAGCGGGCGCTCGCGGCGGAAACCGAACGCCTCGCCGCGTACGTCGAGGCGGCCAGGGCACGGATGGCGACGAAATGAGCCGCGGAGAGGGCGCAAGGTGAAGAGACACCGGTACCCCTGGCTGCTGTGGCTGTACCCCCGCGCGTTCCGCGAGCGGTACGGCGCGGAGATGGCGCGCGACCTTCGTGCGCTGGCCGCCGCGGCGCGCGCGAGGGGACGCGGCGCCGCCGCCGGGTTCTGGTTGCAGGCCGCCGTCGACGCGGCCGCGCACGGCACGCGCGAGCGGCGCGCGGCGCGTCGCGCGAGCGCGCACAGCGGCGCTCCCGGCCGTCCGGCCGACGCGCTGCGCTCGGCGTGGCGCGACGGGGTGTTCGCCGTGCGGGCGCTCGCCCGGCGGCCCGGCTTCACCGCGGTTGCCGCGCTCACCCTGGCGCTCGGCATCGGCGCGAACGCCGCCATCTTCTCGGTCGCCTGGCAGGTGCTGCTCGAGCCGCTGCCCTTCGCCCAGGAGAGTCGCCTCGTCACGGTCTGGGAGACGTGGCGCGGCGTCGACGGCGTGAACCCGGTCTCGCCGGCCAACTTCGAGGACTGGAGGGCCGCGACGCGCAGCTTCGCGTCGCTCGCGGCCTACAACCGCTTCTCCGGCGGCATGAACCTGACCGGCGCGGGCGAGCCCATTCGGATCGAGGCCGGGTGGGTCACGGGCAACTTCTTCCAGACGCTCGGTCTCGCGCCAGTCGCAGGCCGCGCGATCCAGTCGGCCGACGAGCGTGCCGGCGGCGTGATCGTGCTGGGTGAGCCCTTGTGGCGCTCGGCGTTCGGAGCCGACCCCTCGGTCGTCGGCCGCACGATTCATCTGGACGACGCGCCCTACGAGG
This sequence comes from uncultured Acidobacteriota bacterium, assembly GCA_963812185.1. Lineage (GTDB taxonomy): Bacteria > Acidobacteriota > Vicinamibacteria > Vicinamibacterales > JAHECP01 > JAHECP01. The sequence continues at coordinate 657,491 of CAWEUE010000002.1, read as the reverse complement.
TCGTCGGCGTGATGCCGGCCGAGGCGACGCTCGGATCGCGCCCGGCCGACGCGTGGCTGCCCATGCCGCTGCCCGGGCCCGGCCACACCGGCCGCGCCGCGCACTTCCTCGGCGTCGTCGGACGCCTCGCGCCGGGCGTGACGCTCGCGCAGGCGAACGCGGATCTGGCGGACGTGGCGCGCCGGGCGGACGCCGAACGGCCGGACGCGAACCGCGGACTCGGCGCGCGGGCGATCGGCCTGCGCGACAGCATGACCGCGCGCGCACGGCCGACGCTCCTCGTTCTGGCCGGCGGAGCCGGCCTGCTGCTCCTCATTGCCGGTGCGAACCTCACGGGCCTGCTGCTCGCGCGCCATCTCGGCCGCCGCCGCGAGCTGGCGGTTCGGGCGGCGCTCGGGGCGAGCCGCGTGCGGCTGGCGCGCCAGCTCATGGCCGAGGGGCTCGTGCTCGCGGCGCTCGGCGGCGCCGGCGGGCTCGTTGCCGGCGCCTGGGCGCTCGGGGCGATCGCAAGCCTGGCGCCCGCGCTGGTCGTCCGCCACGTCTCGGCCGCGCCCGACGCCGTCGTGCTCGCGGCCGTCGCGGCGTTGTCGCTGGCGAGCGGCCTGGCGTTCGGCGCGCTGCCCGCGTGGCGCGCGGCGCGGACGGACACCGCCTCCGCGCTCCGCGTGCGCGGCGGGACCGGAGACCGCTCGACGACGCGGCTACGCACGCTGATGGTGGCCGTCGAGGTGGCCCTGGCGGTGGTGCTGCTCGTCGGCGCCGCGCTGCTCGTCACGAGCCTCGTCAACGTGCTCGACGTCGATCCGGGCTTCGATCTTCGCCAGGGTCTCGTGGCCGACGTGTCGCTGCCGATGTCGAGCTACCCGGACGCCGATCGCCGCGCCCGGTTCTTCGACGCGGCAATCGCGCGCCTCGAGGCGGTGCCGGGCGTCGCGCGCGCGTGCGCCATCAGCCGCGTACCGCTTTCCGGCACGCCGGGCGGCCTGACCTACGTGCCCGAGCACGAGACGCGGCCGGTCGCTGCGCTGCCGCTCTCGGCGACGCCGGGCTGCTTCGCCACGCTCGGGGTCCCGCTGACGCGCGGGCGGCGCTTCGGCCCCGACGAGCCCGCGCCGGCCGCCGTCGTCAGCGAGACGATGGCGCGGGCGATGTGGCCAGGCGAGGATCCGATTGGGAAGCGCATGCACGTCGGCCTCCCGACCGGCGATCTGCTGACCGTCGTCGGCGTGGCGCGTGACATCCACTCGGTGACGCTCGAAGGCGACTCGCCGCGGCAGGTGTGGCTGCCGCCGGACCTCGGGGTGTTTCCGCCGAGCCACCTGGTCCTGCGCGCGCTCGTGCCGCCGGCGACGCTGGCCGCGGCGGTGCGCGCCGCGGTCCACGAGGTCGACTCCACGCTGCCGGTGGCCAACGTGCGCACGGTCAGCGACGTGATCGCGGCGACGCTGGCGGCCCGTCGCTTCGATCTGCTGCTGCTCGGAAGCTTCGCCGTGACCGCGCTCGTGCTGTGCGGCGTGGGCGTCTACGGCCTGCTCGCCGAGCTCGTCGGCCGGCGCACGCGGGAGATCGGCGTGCGTCTCGCCCTGGGCGCGCCGCGGTCGCAGGTGGTGCGGCTCGTCATCGGCGGCACGGCTCGGGCCGTCGTGGCTGGCGCCGCGGCCGGCCTCGCGGCCGCGTGGGCCGCGGCCGGCCTCATCCGTCACATGCTGTTCGAGGTTTCGCCGACGGCGCCGTGGCTGTACCTTGCGGTCGCGTGTGTCGTCGCGGTGGCCGCGGCACTTGCCGCGTTCGTCCCGGCCAGGCGGGCGCTGGGCGTCGATCCGGTCATTGCGCTGAGGGCGGAATAGGGCCCGCGGAATGCAGCACGGAATGCAGCACGGAATGGGGCACGAAATGGGGCACGGAATGGGGCTGCTGCTGTGGCTGTACCCCCGCGCGTTCCGCGAGCGGTACGGCGCGGAGATGGCGGCCGACGCCGCAGCCATGCTCGCGGCGTCGCCGTGGCACCGCCGGCCGGCGCTGTGGCTCGGCGTGGCGCGCGACGCCGTCGTCCAGAGCCTAGCGGAGCGGCGCGCGGACGCCGCCGCCGCGCGGCGCGCCGCCCGTGACGGTTCATCTCGATCGCTGGGGGAGCTCATGCACTCGATCGCCCAGGACCTCAAGTTCGCCGCGCGCAGCTTCGCGCGCCAGCCCGGCTTCACCGTGGCCGCCGTGCTCACGATCGCGCTCGGCATCGGCGCCAACGTGACGATCTTCAGCGTCGTCGACGGCGCGCTGCTGCGGCCGCTGCCCTACCCCCATCCGGACCGTCTGGTCATGCTCTGGGAGATCTTCCCGCCTGCGGGCCTCACGACGGTGCCGCTGTCGGTGGCGGACTACGTCGACTACCGCACGGAGGCGAAGACGCTCGGGTCCGTGGCGCTGATGCGGAACCAGGAAGGCCTTGGGCTCACGGGGTCGGGGGAGCCCATCCTGCCGCGCACGCTCGCCGTCTCACCCTCGCTGTTTCCGATGCTGGGGGCGCGCGCGGAGGCGGGCCGCCTGTTCCGCCCCGACGAGGAGGAGCCCGGCAAGGGCCACGTCGTGGTGTTGAGCGACGCCTTCTGGCGCCGTCAGTTCGGCGGGAAGCCCGGCCTCGTGGGGCAGACCCTCACCCTGAACGACCAGGCGTACGAGGTGATTGGAATCCTCCCGCGCGACTTCCAGTTCCCGCCGCCCGTCACCTTCGGCACGCAGATGATCGTCTCCCGGCCGCCGGACCTGTGGGTGCCGTTCACCATCGATCGCGCGCACCTCGACCGTGGCGCGCACTCGCACTTCGCCCTGGCCGCCCTCGCGCCGGGCGCGACCGTCGCGCAGGCCACCTCGGAGGTGGACGCAATCGAGCAGCGGATCACCGAGAAGGACCCCACCGAGCACCAGGGCCTGACCGGCGCGCACGTCATCTCGGTGCGCGGACAGTCGGTGGCGATGCTGCGGCCGACGCTGCTGCTGCTCATGGCGGCGGTCGGCTTCGTCCTGCTCGTCGCGTGCGTGAACGTCGCCAACCTGCTGCTGGCGCGCGCGACGGCCCGGCAGCGCGAGATCGGCATCCGCCTCGCGGTCGGCGCGGGCCGCGGGCGGCTCGTCCGGCAGATGCTGACCGAGAGCCTGCTGCTCGCCGCGGCCGCCGGGGTGGTGGGAACGATGCTCGGCGCGTGGGCGCTGGCCCTGCTCGACCGCTTCCCGCCAATCGAGCTCCCCGCCATGTACGCGCCGCGGCTCGATCCGTCGGTGCTGCTGTTCACGCTGATCCTCACGGCGGCGACGGCCGTCGTCTTCGGCGTGCTCCCGGCGCTCCAGTCGGCGCGGACCGACCTGCAGACCACGCTCAAGGAGGGCCGGACCACGACGGGCAGCGGATCCTCGCGGCTGCGCGGCGGACTCATCGTGGCGGAGATGGCGCTGGCGCTGGTGTTGCTCGTGGGCGCCGGCCTCACGATCCGGAGCTTCGAGGCCCTCAGCGGGGTGGACCCCGGCTTCGACCCGGATCGGACGATCGCGCTCAACGTGGAGTTGCCGGCCTCGCGCTACCCCGAGCCGGCGCGCTACGCGGTGTTCTACGAGCAGGTGCTCGATCGGCTGCGCGCCCTGCCCGGCGTCGAGCGCGCGGCCGGAGGCCAGTACCTGCCGCTCTCGGCCGACCGCGACGGCACGAGCTACGAGGTGGCTGGGCAGCCCACCGACGGCAAGGCGCCGCTGATCGTGGACCGCCTGCGCGTGACGCCGGGCTATTTCGAGACGCTCGGCATCCACCTGGTCCGCGGGCGGACGTTCACCGACGCCGACGGTTTCGCGTCGCAGAAGGTCGCGGTGGTCAACGAGGCGTTCGTCCGCCGGCACTGGGCCGGCCAGGACCCGATCGGCCAGCGGTTCGGGTTCGGCGACGACCCGAAGACCGAGGACTGGATCACCATCGTCGGCGTCGCACACGACGTCCGGCGCGAGGGGCTCGAGGTCGAGGACCGCCCCATGGCCTACCTGTCGGTGGCGCAGTTCCCCAACCGGGGGCTCTGGTTCTTCTTGCGGACGTCCGGCGATCCGACGGCGATGGTGGCCAGCGCGAAGCAGGCGATCTGGGCCGTCGACCCGAACCTGCCCGCCGAGGGCGTGCACACGCTCGATGCGCAGGTAGCCGACGCCGTGCGCCGGCCGAAGTTCACGGCGATCGTGCTCGCGATCTTCGGTGCCGTCGGCCTCCTGCTGGCGGCCGTCGGGATCTACGGCGTGATGGCGTTCGACGTGACCGAGCGCACGCGCGAGATCGGCATTCGTGTCGCGCTCGGCGCCGACCCGCGGGCGGTCGTCCGGCTGCTGCTCCGCCGCGGTCTGGGGCTGGCCGGCCTCGGCACGCTGGGCGGCCTCGTGGCCGCGCTGGCGGCGGGCCGCGTGATGTCGAGCGTGCTCTTCGGCGTGCGGCCGGACGACACGGCGACCTTCGGGCTGGTGATTCTCCTGCTCCTCGCCGTGGCCGCGCTGGCCACGCTCGTGCCGGCGCGCCGCGCGACGCGGGTGGACCCGGTCGTGGCGTTGAGAGCGGAGTAGCGGCGACCCGATGGGTCGCCCACAACGAGCCACGGAAGCCGCTACGGAAAGGGACGGGCGCGCAGTGGTGACAGATCGCCGGTACCGGTGGCTGCTGCGGCTCTACCCGCGGGCGTTCCGCGAGCGGTACGGCGCCGAGATGGCGGCCGACGCCGCCGCGATGCTCGCGGCCGCGCCGCGGCGGCGCCGGCCGGCGCTCTGGGCCGGCCTCGCGCGCGACGCGCTCGTGCAGGCGCTGGCCGTGCGGCGCGAGCGGCGGGCCGAGACGCGCGCGGCCCGGCGTGATCGGCCGTTCCACTCACAGGGGGAGCACATGCACTCGATCGTCCAGGACCTCAAGCTCGCGATGCGCGGCTTCGTCCGCCAGCCCGGCTTCACGGCCAGCGTGATCCTGACGCTCGCGCTCGGCACCGGCGCGACGGTGGCGTTCTTCAGCATCGTGGACGCCGCCGTCCTGCGCCCGCTGCCGTACCCGCGGCCCGCCGGGCTGATGGCCGTGCGGCAGGTCGACCCGAAGTTCGGGCCGCAGCCGTTCGGGCCGCCCTATCTGGAGGACCTGCGCGCGCGGCTCCACGCCTTCTCGCGCCTCGCCGGCTTCTCGCCGACCTGGATGATGACGCTGCGCGGGTTGGGCGACCCCGCGGTCGTGGCGGGCGCCTTCGTCTCGGACGGCGTGTTCGATCTCTTGGGCGCCGCGCCTGTCGAGGGCCGCGCGTTCCGGCCCGAGGAGTACGCGCCGGGCGGCCCGCGCGTTGTCATGGTGAGCCGGACGTTCTGGAACCGCTGGTTCGGCCCCGGCGTCCGTCTGTCCGATCAGCGGATCAATCTCGAAGGGCAGGCGTACGCAATCGTGGGCATCCTGCCGGGCGGCTTCCGGCTGCCCATCACGACCTCGCTCGTGAACGACCGGGCGGACGCGGCCGAGCTGTGGCTGCCCTTCGCGCTCAACCCGTACGCGACGCTCCGCCAGATCCCGGTGATGAACGTCGTCGGCCGCCTCGCGCCGTCCGCGTCGCCCGACGCGGCCAACGCGGAGCTCGCGACGGTCGGCCGCGCGCTCGCCCGCGACTACCCGGCCACGGGCCGGTGGACCACCCTGCGCGCCGACTCCCTGTACGACGTGGTCACGGCGGGATTGAGCCGCGTCGTGCTGCTGCTGTTCGGCGCGGCGGCGTTCCTGCTGCTGGTCGCGTGCGCCAACATCGCGAACCTGACGCTGGCGCGCGCGTCCGCGCGGCGGCACGAGCTGGCGCTGCGGGCCTCGCTCGGCGCCACCCGCCGGCGCCTCGTCCGGCAGCTGCTCGTCGAGAGCCTCGTGCTGGCGCTGGCGGGCGGCGCCGCGGGCCTGCTCGTGGCGTGGTGGGCCCTGTCGGCGGTGCCGGCGCTCGGGCTCGAGGGCCTGCCGGCGTCGGCGATTGTGCGCGTGGACCTCCGCGTGGCGGTGTTCGCCGCCGCGCTCGCCGGCGTCGTGGCGGTGGCGTTCGGCCTCGCGCCGGCGCTGCAGGCGTCGCGTCCCGCGCCGGCGGCGCTCCTGCGCGACGGCGGCCGCGCCGTCACCGGCCGCAACCGCCTGCGCGACGGGCTCGCCGCCGCCGAGATCGCGCTGTCGCTCGTCCTGCTGGCGGGCGGCGCGCTGCTCGCGAAGAGCTTCTGGCAGCTGACGCGCGTCGACCCCGGGTTCCACTCCGCCGGCCTCGTGGCCGCGCCCGTCGATCTGACCGGACGGCAGCTGCCCGACGGCGCGGCCCGTCTCACGATGGTGGACCGGCTGCTCGCGCGCCTCGACGCGACGCCGGGCGTCTCGCGCGCGGCGGCGGTCAACCGGATCCCGCTCGGCGGCTCGTTCGTCTTCGTCGGCGTGGAGATCGAAGGGCGGCCGGAGACGGCCTCGGCGCCCATCCCGGTCGACCGTCTCGTCGCCACGACCGGGTACTTCCCCGCGATGGGCGTCCCGATCGCCGCGGGGCGGGACTTCGGGATCGAGGACCGCGCGGCCGGCGCGGCGCGGGTCGCGATCGTCAACGAGACCGCGGCCCGCCGGCTGTGGCCCGACGGCGCCGTCGGGCGCCGCCTGCGGCTGGCGCTGCGCGGCGGCCCCGGCCCGTGGCTGACGATTGTCGGCGTGGCCGGCGACGTCCATCACCACGGGCTGGACCAGGCCGTCGAACCGCAGGTGTACGTACCCTACGCGCAGTCGCCGGTCGAGAGCGTCGTGCTGCTCGCCAGGACCGGCGGCGCCGCGCGCGCGGTGATTCCCGCGGTGAAGGAGGCGATCTGGTCGGTCGATCGCGACATGGCGCTCGACACCGTGCGGACGCTGGACCAGATCGTCAGCGCGTCGGTGGCGTCGCCCCGCTTCCGCATGCTGCTCGTGGGAGGGTTCGCGCTGCTGGCCGTGCTGCTCGCCGCGCTCGGCATCTACGGCGTGGTGTCGTACTCCGTGGCGCTCCGCACGCGCGACATCGGCCTGCGCATGGCGCTCGGCGCGCAGCCGCGCGAGGTGCTCGCGCTGGTCGCGGCCGAGGGCCTGCGGCTGGCCGCGTGGGGCGTCGGCGCGGGCCTCGTCGCGTCACTCGCCGTCACGCGCCTGCTCTCCGGGTTCCTCTTCGAGGTGTCGCCCACCGATCCGCTCGCGATTGGCGCCGTCACCCTGCTACTGGCCGCCATCGCGCTCGCGGCGACGCTCATCCCCGCGCGCCGCGCCACGCGCGTCGATCCGGTCATTGCGCTGAGGGCTGAGTAGGGGCGACCCGGGGGGTCGCCCCCGCGGCTCATTCCTGAATCGCGCCGAGCACTTTGCCGATGAACTCGTTGAGCGCGCCGCCGCCGCGGATCCACCGCACCACGACGACCAGGTCGTGGTCCCAGTCGATGTAGACGATGTTGGCGCCGTTGCCCTGGAAGGTGACGGCGGTCGCCGGCGCGTTCGGGATCGGCTTGCGGTTCGTGTTCAGGAACCAGTTCATGTAGCCGTAGTTCTCGTTCGCGGGCCCCGGCGTGCGCGCCATCGCGATCCACTTCTCGGACACGATCCGCCGGTCGCCCCACTTCCCCTGGTGCAGGAACAGGTAGCCGAACCGCGCCATGTCCCAGGCGTTGATGAACATGCCGCCGCCGAAGTGCCCGCCGCCGCTCACCGACTGCATCTGTTCGCCGTCGATGTTCACCCACGAGTTGTCGTAGCCGTACCAGCGCCACCGGTTCGACGCGCCGATCGGGTCCATGACGTACTCGCGCAGCACCTGCGGCAGCGGCCGCCGCCACACGTTCAGCGTGACGAGCGCGAGCAGGTTCACGCGCACGTCGTTGTACTTGTAGAACGTGCCCGGCTCGTGCATCGGCCGGTCGGGGTAGTCGCCGGGCTTCTCGCCGACCGGGCGGTCCGCCCAGTCGTGGACGTCCCACAGCGTGCCGGACCAGTCGCTCGTCTGGCGCAGCAGGTGCTCCCAGGTGATCTTCCCGTTGTGCTCGCCCTCGAAGAGCTCGGGCGTCGGCATGTAGTCCTTCGCCTTGTCGTTCAGGTCGCGGATCATCCCGCGCTCCCACGCGAGCCCGACCACGGTCGACAGGAACGACTTGGTCACGCTGTGCGTCATGTCCACGCGGTCGGGGTCGCCCCACGCGGCGACGACGTAGCCGTGACGGATGACGAGGCCGGTCATGCCGCCGCGCGGCTTGGTCGGGCCGAGGATCTTGAACATCGGCTCGCGCAGGCCGAAGGTGAGGTGCAGGTCGAGCGCCATGTCCTTCGTCGCGGGGTTCTCGTTCGCGATCGAGAAGTCCACCGCGTCCTCGAGCCGCGCCGCGTCCATCCCTTCCTGTGCCGGCGTGCGGCGATCCCACTGGCCGCGAGGCGGATAGTAGACGGCGGCCTGTGACGCAGGCGGCGGGGCCTGGGCGGCGGGTTGCACGGCCCAGAGCGCGAGCAGGGCCAGGACGGTGAGCTGGAGCCGTACGGCGCGGCGGTCGAAGCGCGGCATGAAGGACCTCCTCAGCGGAGAATCATACCCTCCGTGGCGATTTCCGTGGCTGCTCCCGTGGGCATTCCGTGGCCATTACTGCTACCATCGTCCTGCCGATGCCCCTGACCGTCCTGGCGGTCGTCTTCCTGCTCATCCTCGTCAACGCGCTGTACGTCGCGGGCGAGTTCGGCGCGGTTGGCGCGCGGCGGAGCCGCATCGGGCGGCTGGCGGCGGCCGGCAACCGGCTGGCCGCGCGCCTGCTGCCCGTGCTCGAGGACCCGCCCGCGCTCGACCGCTACATCGCGGCCAGCCAGATCGGCATCACGCTGTCGAGCCTGGCGCTGGGCGCCGTCGCGCAGGCGCAGCTCGCGCCGGCCTTCGAGCCGTACTTCGCGCGCTGGCCCGCGGCCGCGGCCGTCGGCGCCGAGTCGGCGTCCATCGTCGTCGTGCTGATCGTGCTCTCCACCGTGCAGGTCGTGCTCGGCGAGCTCGTGCCGAAGGCGCTCGCGCTGCAGTTCCCCACGCGCACGGCGCTCGCCACGGTCGTGCCGCTGCTGATCTCGGTGAAGGCGTTCGCCTGGTCCATCGCCGTGCTGAACGGCAGCGGTTTGCTCATCCTGAAGCTGCTCGGGCTGTCCTACACGGGGCACCAGCACGTCCACTCGCCCGAGGAGATCGAGCTGCTGCTGCTCGAGAGCCGCGACGGCGGCCTGCTCGAGCCCGAGGAGCAGGCGCGGCTGAACCGGGCGCTGTACCTGGGCCTGCAGACGGCGGGCGAGCTGATGGTGCCGCGCGCGCGGGTGTCGGCGGTGGCGATCGACTCGCCGCTCGACGCGCTGCTCGTGCGCCTGGCGGAGAGCCCCTACACGCGGCTGCCGGTGTACGCCGGGACGCTCGACGAGCCGGTCGGCCTGCTGCACACGAAGGACCTGGCGATCGCGTACACGGCCGAGGGACGGCGCCCGCCGCTCGGCAGGCTGCTGCGCCCGATCGTGCAGGTGCCGCCCGACATGCCCGCCGATCGCCTGCTGGCGTTCCTGCGCGAGCGGCGCACGCACCTGGCGCTCGTCGTGGATCGGAAGAAGCGCGTGGTGGGCCTCGTCACGCTCGGCGACGTGCTCACGGCGCTGCTGGGCCTCGGCGGCCGGTCGGATCGGGAGGCGCCGCGTGGCTAGCCTCGCGCCGATCGTCATCCTCCTCGCGCTCGTCGCGCTCAACGGCTTCTTCGTCGCCGCCGAGTTCGCGCTGGTCGCCGCGCCGCGGCAGACCCTCGAGCGGCGCGCCGCGCTCGGCCAGCGCCGGGCGCGGCTGGTCGTCAAGATCCTCAGCAGCCCGAAGAGCCAGGACCGCTTCTTCGCCACCTCGCAGCTGGGGGTGACCCTGGCGAGCCTCGGCCTGGGCATGTACGGCGAGCGCGTGCTGGCGTCGTGGTTCGCCGCGGGCCTCGAGGGGCTCGGCGCGTCGCGCTGGGTCGCCGCGCACGCGGCGGCGAGCGTGCTGGCCGTCACCGTGCTCACCTACTTCCACGTCGTCATCGGCGAGGTGCTGCCCAAGTCGCTGGCGCTGCAGTTCGCCGGCCGGCTGGTGCTGTGGATCACGCCCATCATGACGGCCGTCCGGGTGGCGCTCTTCCCGGCCGTCGTGCTGCTGCACGGCCTCACGAGCCTGGTGCTCCGGCTCTTCGGCGTGCGCCGCCAGCCGACCTCCGACCGGTTCTACACGCCCGAGGAGCTGCAGCTCATCGTCGAGGAGAGCGAGGAGGGCGGGCTGCTGCACGCCGACGCGGGGAGGATGCTGGGGGAGCTGCTCGAGTTCGGCGACCTGACGGCGGGGCAGGTGATGGTGCCGCGGGTGCGCGTGCTGGGCCTGCCGGCCGGCGCCACGGCGGCGGAGGTGCAGGAGACGCTCAGGCGCAGCGCGCACACGCGCTATCCGATCTACGAGCGCGACCTCGACCACATCCTGGGCATGGTGCACGTGAAGGACCTGCTGCCGCGGCTGCGGGCCGGCGAGCCGATCGCGCCGTCGCTCGTGCGGCCGCTGCCCGTCGTGCCCGAGACCGCCGAGCTCGACGCCGTGCTGGCCGCGATGCGCCGCGGCCGGTCGCAGATGGCCGTCGTGATCGACGAGCACGGCGGCACCGCCGGCATCGTGACGCTCGAGGATCTCTTCGAGGAAGTGGTGGGCGAGATCGACGAGAGCCAGGCGCCGCCGCCGGCGAGCCTCGACGCCCGCGGGCGCCGCCGCGTGAAGGGCACGCTGCGCCTCGACGAGCTCGGCCAGCTCTTCGACCGCGAGCTGGGGCACGCGGAGGTGGAGAGCGTGAGCGGCCTGGTGCTCATGCTCCTCGACCGCCCGCCCAAGGTCGGCGACGTCGTCGAGTACGACGGCCTGCGCCTCGAAGTGACCGCGGTACAGGGACACGGCGTCAGGGAGTGCGCGGTCTCAATTGCCGACGCCTCAGGCTCGGGGGTTCGCTAGGTTCCCGGGTTCTCTCGATCCGCGCGTCGAGGAACTTCAAGAACCGGAGAACCCGCGAACCCGGGCACCCTCGAACCTGCCGGCCCTACTGAGTCCGAGCCATCATCTGCTCCATCGCCGCCTGGTCGGGCCCTTCGAAGGTCGGGGCCTCGCGCACCTCGTCGAGCAGCGTGAAGAGCGTGTCGCGGTCGCGGCGCGAGGCGGGCGGCAGGTGGCCGCTCAGGATGACGTCGGGATCGATCGCGCGCAGCCGATCGAGCGTCGCGGCGAACCGGCCGGCGTCGGTCAGGTGCAGCCACGGGGCGTCCACGGCGCCCCACGTCAGCATACCGTCGCGGAGCCGCGCGGGCGCGAGGGCCGCCACGTCCTCGGCGGGCTCCCGCATCAGCGCGCCGAACGAGTCGGCGCTGAACAGCGCGCCCGACGTCGCGTCGAAGAAGCCCGTCGTCTCCGGGGCGTCGTAGGACGGCGGCTTCACCGCCGTGATCCGCCGGTCGCCCAGGTCGAGGCCCTGGCCCGGGTTGAGCAGGAAGACGCGCTCCGGCGCGGGCGCGACGCCCAGCAGACCCATCTTCGCCATGCCCAGGAACGTGGTGATCACGCGGGCGCGGGGCGCCGCCTCGAGCACCTGGGTGAAGTTGCCGAGGTGGTCGGGATCGGTGTGCGTCATCCAGATCCACCGCAGGTCCTCCGGGTCCACCACCTCGCGCAGGGCGTCGAGGAACGGGCCGCGCAGGCTGGCCACGCCGGTGTCCACGAGCAGCGGCTGCGCGCCGCGAATCACGAACGCGTTGACGGCCAGCACACCGAAGCCGGGCACCGGCAGCCAGGACCCGAGCGACACGGTGTCGGGCGCGACCTCGCGCGGTTCGAGCATGACGGGACCTTCCATGGGAACCTCCTCCTGCCAGCGGCCGCTCGCGGCGCCGGCCTCTTGAGTGAACATCGTTGTATAACGAAATGAGATTCTAGAAAGTTCCGCGGCGGCTTGTCAATATTTAAATGAACAGTTATGATTAGTGAAATGAAGCGGCGCGGCTACACGCTGAAACGGCGGGCGGAACGGCAGGAGGAAACCCGGGCGCGGATCGTCGAGGCCACCGTGGCCCTGCACGAGGCCCTCGGGCCGGGGCGGACCACGATCAGCGCCATCGCGGAGCGGGCGGGCGTCGAGCGGTTGACCGTCTACCGCCACTTTCCCGACGAGCCGGCGCTGTTCGCGGCCTGCTCGGGGCACTACGGGGCGGCGCATCCCGCGCCGGATCCCGCTGGCTGGCAGGCGCTCGCGGACCCGGCGGCCCGCACCGGGGCGGCGCTGCGCGCGATCTACCGGTACCTACCGCCGTGTGCGGCCCATGTTCGCGCGCGTGCTGCACGACGCCGAGGACATCCCTGCGCTCCGCGCGGTCGTGGCGGGGGGATACGGCGCCTACCTGGACGCCGTCCGCGCCGACCTCGTGGCCGCGTGGGCGCCCCCGCCCGCGCGACGCCGGACGCTCGCCGCGGCGCTCGGCCTTGCCCTTCGCTTCCAGACGTGGCAGGCGCTGGCCGACGACGGCCTGAAGGACGGGGCGATCGTGGAGCTGATGGGAAGGATGATCAGGACAGTGCCGACTGGCGAGAGAGGTTCGGGAGGCTCGGATCGGACGCTCACTCGGGTCAAGAGGCTCACGGGTTCGCGCGCCGCTCCCCCTCTGGAACCCGAGCACCCCCGAACCCGGAACCCGCGAACCCGGAACCCGCGAACCCGAACCCGAGAACCTGCGAACCCGAGAACCCCCGAACCCCCGAACCGACAACCGACAGTCAGTCCACAATGAACAGCGTCGCGCCCTGCTCCGTGTGTGACCGGTGCGGCGCGACGTCGGAAGCGACCTCGTAGCTCATGCCCGCGCGCAGCACGTGCGTGGAGCCGTCCTGGAGCTCGGTCGTCAGCTCACCCTCCAGCACCAGCAGCACGTGCCCGCGCGAGCACCAGTGGTCCGCGCGGTAGCCCGGCGAGTACCGGACCATGCGGACGCGGATGTTCCCCATCTCGACGGTGCGCCAGGTGGCGACGCCCGTCTCGCCCGCGTGCGTCGTCTCCGGGAGCGACGCCCAGTCGGTGGTGGTGAAGGGGACAGACTCAATCTGCATCGAAATCCCTGTTCATTGCCGATTGCCAATTGCCGATTGCCAATTCACGATCATCGGCATCACACGTAGCGCAGGGCTTCAGCCCTGCGCCGGCAGGCGCACGCCTGAAGGCGTGCGCTACGCAATTGAGGGGTCTCCAATCGGCAATCGGCAATTCGCTCTACTTCAGCTTCGCCATCTCCCCCGCGCTCACCTTCACCGCGGGGCCCTGGAACATGGCGTTGAACATCAGCTTGTAGGTCGCGCGCGCCTGGGCGCGGAAGGTGGACTGGGCGCCGAGCGTCACGACGTAGCCCTTCCCCACGCGGAACGCGACGACGTTGGCCTGGTCGCGGAGCAGCGGCCCGCCGAGGAGCCACCCGCTCTCGAGGATCGGGTCCTGGTCCGGGTACCGCGCGGCCACCTGCGCGCCGGCGGCGAAGCCGGGGCGCAGGCGGTACGCCTGGTCGTTGTCGAAGAAGATCGGCCAGGCCGTGGGCATGCCGAACGCGACCGGGTTCGACGGGTCGAACTGGTTCGCGAGCAGCGAGCCCGGGCAGTAGAACTGGCTGCTCGGATCGACGACGCGCGCCTGCAGCGCCGCGATGAGGTCGGCCGGGCTCTGGAAGGCGCTCCGCAGCGTGCGGTTCACGGCGCTCTCGGGCACCATGCGCTCGTTGGCTGGTTGCCGGCCGGGGCCGAACCGGCGCCGGCTCTCGGGCAGCACCTTCTCGATCGGCAGGTCCAGCAGCTCGATGGCGGTCTCGACGGCGCTGCCGTCGGCCACCAGCGTGCCGCCGTTCCGCACCCAGTCGGCCAGCTTGTTCCACCCGGCCTCGCCCACGCCGTACGCCCACGCCCACTCCTTCGGGTACTGCTTCGGATCGAGGCCGTCGACGATGCGCGCGCGGCTCGTGCCCGAGGGGAGGACGATGACGTCGTACTTGGCCGAGAGGTCGCCGGCGAAGTCGGTGGACGAGACGACCTGGTGGTTGAAGCCGTACTGCTCGAAGATCCACTTCAGCCACCCGCCGGGCATGTTGCCCACGCCCTTCCACAGGCCGATGCGGGTGCCGGGCTTGATGCGGAACGCGTCCACCGCCGGCGCGCGGTCCGCGCCCGAGACGACGAGACCGGTCGTCTTCGCGACGTCGCCGAGGATCCGGGCCGCCTCGGCCGTCGGCGGCACCATCCAGGTGCCGGGCGCGAACGCGTGGCCGCCCGACTCGAAGCCGGCGGCCGCGCGGTAGACCGGCACGTTCGCCTGCTGCAGCTTCGCCAGCGCCATGAACCCCGCGTTCGACTCGGGCCCCACGAGGTAGCCCCACTTCGGCTTCGGCGGCATGGGCGCGGCCACCGGCTCGACGGCCGGCAGCAGCGTCAGGTCGGCCTCGAACGGCTGGTCGACCTGCTGGACGTCCACGCCCATCAGCATGCCGAGCGTCTGGCCCGTCACGTCGTACGGCGGCTTGGGCGGTCCGCCCGGGAACTCGCGCAGGTCCGGGTAGTGCTGCTTCTCGAGCATCGTCTTCGCGAAGGCGCCGAAGGGCTGCGCCACTTTCACCACCCACGACCCGGCCGGATAGCCGCGGCCGCCGGCCGTGAAGGCCGCCGTCGCCTGGTGGATCTCCACCTCGCCGGTGTGGAGGACGTCGAGCAGCTCGTAGGTCTCGAACGGGTCGCGCTGCGCGGCCGGGATCACGAACGCATAGGGCGGCGCGGTGCGGTCCACCCAGCTCTTCTGGATCTTGTAGAAGTTCGACAGCCACATGTCGTGGTACTTCGCCATGTGGGTGAGGCCGGCGAACGCGACCGTCTCGGCGTAGTCCACGATCTGGCGCAGGTGCCAGTCGCCGCCGCGGTACGGCAGCGGGTAGTTCCACAGCGCGTCCTGTGGCCCGAGCGGCGTGTCCTTCCCGGCCGGGTTCACGTACGGGTCGGCGATGTTCACGCTCGCGATCTCGGTGAGGATGCGCGGCTGGCCGTGGTAGCACTGGTACTGCCGCGCCGGCGTCCACATGTCGTAGCGGCTGTAGAACTCCACGCCCGCCTGCCCGTTGTCCACGAGGGCCGACGCCATCGCCTCGCCGATCTGGATGTGCTCCTGCGCGATGATGGGCGAGATGTTCGGGTCGTACGGATCCTGGAACGGCGGCACGAAGATGCGCGAGCCGCCGGCGCCCTGCTGGTGCATGTCGTGCGTGAGCTGCGGGTGGTAGACGTTCTGCACCTTCTCGACCGCGAACCGGGTCTCCTTCTGCGTGAACATGAACCAGTCGCGGTTGTCGTCGTGGCCGACGTACTTGTGGTACAGGTCGGGGTAGGCGCGCGAGTAGCCCGTGCCCTTTTCCTTGTACCAGTAGTCGATCACGAGGTTCTGCCCGTCCGGGTTCTGCGACGGCACGAGCAGCAGCACCGTGTTGTCGAGGATCTCCCGGATCTCGGGGCTGTTCCCGGTGGCCAGGCGGTGCGCGACCTCGATGATGGCCTGGCCGTTCCCGAGCTCGGTCGAGTGGATCGTGGCGAAGAGCAGGTAGAACGGCACGCCCTCGTGGACCAGCTTCTGCGCGTCGGCCTCGCTCAGGCCGCGCGGGTCCGACAGCCGCTTCGTGATCGCGACGAGGCGGTCGAGCCGGGCGAGATTGGCCGCCGAGCTGATGGTCACGAGGACGTAGGGCGCGCCCATCGTGGCCTTGCCCAGCTCCTCGAACTTGACGCGGTCCGACGTCCGCGCCAGGTACTGCATGTACTCCACGACCTTCGGATAGCGCGCGAGCTCGCCGTCGGTTCCGATCTTGAAGCCGAAGAACTGCTCGGGCGTCTGCATGGCGGCCGTCTGCGCCGCCGCCGGCGCGACGACGAGCGCCACGAGCGCCAGCGCCGCAAGTCCACGTCGAATCATGAGGCCCTCCCGGGACTTAGCCCGTCATGCGGTAGGAATGAGTATCCCGTGCCCGTTCTGTCCGCACGACGGGCAGGCCGCGCACGGCGCGGCCTGCGAGGGAGCGGCGCGGGGCGTCGGGCCCCCGCGAGCGACCGAGCCGGGGTGTGGGGCGAAGCCCCACGTTGATGACGGCGTCCACGAGCCGACATTCCACTGCTCACGGCGGCAGGTGTCAAGGCCGGATCGGCCGGGCTGAAGCCCGGCACTACGTACAGGTCGTACGTAGTGCTGGCCTTCAGGCCAGCCGGCCCACGTTCATGAACCACGAGGAACACGAGGACCACGAGGGGCCGGGGCGAGTTGCGCGGCCGGCGCACACCTGAAGGTGTGCGCTACGGGTCCCTTCGTGAGCTTCACGCGCTTCGTGGTCAATCCCGTGGGCTTCCCGGCCAGCGGAGCGGCGTGACCTGTGATACTACTTAGGCCGTTGTCGGGGTCGTTTGACAGGAGGCGGGCCATGCGGGCGAAGGGCTGGACGGGATTCTCCAAGCGGGGCGCCGCGATCGTGGCGGTGGCCCTCGCGCTGACGGTCGTGACGAGCGCGCAGCGGACGATGAAGCCGGTGCTGCACGGCGCGCACTGGGTGGCCATCACCGGCAAGCCGCTCGGCGCGACGGCCGGGGCCATGATCTTCCAGAAGGGCGGCAACGCCGTCGACGCCGCGTGCGCCATGCTCGGCGCCGTGACGACGATGTGGGACACGCTCGGCTGGGGCGGCGAGACGCAGGCGCTCATCTACAACCCGCACACGAAGAAGGTCATCGCCATCGACGCGCTCGGCGTCGCCCCCACCGGCGCCACGCCCGCGTACTACAAGGCCAAGGGCATGGCGTACCCGCCCGAGTACGGCCCGCTCGCCGCCGTCACGCCCGGCACGCCCGGCGGCCTCATCACGATGCTCGCCGAGTACGGGACGATGAGCCTGAAGGACGTGCTGGCGCCGGCGATCCAGATGGCCGACGGCTACCCGATCGAGGCGCAGCTCGCCAACGGCATCGAGGCCCAGAAGCGCCGGATCAAGGAGTGGCCGTACTCGAAGAACGTGTTCCTGCCGCACCTCGGCCAGTCGCGCGAGGCGCCCGAGCCGGGCGAGATGTTCCGGCAGCCCGACCTGGCGGCCACGCTCCGCAAGCTCGTCGACGCCGAGCAGCAGGCGCTCGCCGCGGGCAAGAGCCGCAAGGAGGCCATCTACGCCGCCTACGACCGCTTCTACAAGGGCGACATCGCGCAGGAGATCGCGCGCGGCACGCAGGAGCAGGGCGGCCTCATCACCGCGCAGGACCTCGCCAGCTGGAAGGTGCACATCGAAGAGCCGATGATGACCACCTACAAGGGCATCGAGGTCTACAAGCTGCAGCAGTGGACGCAGGGGCCGGCCCTGCTCCAGACGCTGAACATCCTGGAGAACGCCGACCTGCAGCCGATGGGCTACAACAGCGCGCGCTACATCCACACGCTGTACCAGGCGATGAGCCTGGCGTTCGCCGACCGCGACTTCTACTACGGCGACCCGTACTTCCCGCCCGACGAGCCGATGAAGGGTCTGCTCTCGAAGGAGTACGCGAAGGCGCGCTACCAGACGATCGACTGGAAGAAGAACGACCCGCACGTGCAGCCGGGCGATCCGTACCCGTACCAGGGCGGGACGAACCCGTACCGCGACCTGCTCGAGCAGTGGGGCAAGCCGAAGACCGACCCGGCCGAGTGGAACACCGCGCGCCAGCAGGCGTTCGACGAGAGCTTCCTGGCGGGGACGACGTCGATCGAGGCGGCCGACCAGGAAGGCTGGGTCGTGTCGGTCACGCCGAGCGGCGGGTGGAACCCGGCGTTCATCGCCGGCAAGAGCGGCATCGGCCTCAGCCAGCGCATGCAGAGCTTCGTGCTCGACGCGTCGGAGGGGCCGTTCAACGTGCTCGAGCCGGGCAAGCGCCCGCGCGTGACGCTGACGCCCAGCCTCGCCATGAAGGACGGCAAACCCTACCTCGCCTTCGCCGTCCAGGGCGGCGACACGCAGGACCAGAACCTCCTCCAGTTCTTCCTGAACGTCGTCGAGTTCGGGATGAACGTGCAGCAGGCGTGCGAGGCGGCCAACTTCAACAGCTACCAGATGCACAGCTCGTTCGGGCTGCACGAGATCGAGCCGGGGCGCATCCTGCTCAACGACGAGACGCCGCCGTGGGTCCGCGCCGAGCTGCAGAAGATGGGCTACCGCGAGAACTTCACGCGCCTGACCTCGGGCCCGATCAACGCCATCCTCTTCGACCAGCAGCACGGCACGATGTGGGGCGGGTCGAGCAACCACGGGGAGGACTACGGGATAGCCTGGTAGATCATTGCCGATTGCCGATTGGCGATTGCCGATTGGCGATTGCCGATTGGCGATTGCCGATTGCCGATTGGCGATTGAAGAGCGTTCAGATCACGCTGGCTTCGCTGCAGCCGGCCTCGAGGCCGGCACTGCGTGATCCAGTGATCTTCAATCGGCAATCGGCAATCTGAAATCGGCAATGCGCTGGCGCCCCCCCTCCGGCGCCCGTCGCCCCCATCTCTCTCATCCCGTACGTTTCTGGAACTCCTTGCGGGCCTTGGTGTTCTGGCCCTGCCTCACCCCTGGATCACGCAATGAGCTGTGTGTCTTCACTCACACAAGCTGCGCACTGCGCCTCCCCAGGCGGTCCGGCGAGATCGTGCTCGAACGGAGGAGAGCTCATGAAGCGAAACGTGTCGGTCCGGCGTTGGTGCGCCACGGCTACGACGACGCCATCGAGGCGTACAAGCAGGCCTGGAACCAGGCCCGGCAGTCCGTGCACTAGCGGTTGAAAGGGGCGGGCCGGCGCCAGCCGGCCCGCCCTGCGCCTCGAGCCCCGAGCCCGGAGCCCCGAGCCCGATGTAGCATGGATCCATGCGTGCCAGGCTCCTCGCATCCGCCCTCGTCCTCGCCGCCGCCACCGCCCTGCTCTTCGCCGGGCCCCCGCCCGGGGTGCACGGCATCGTCTTCGACGACCGGAACGCCAACGGCGTGCGCGACCCCGGCGAGCGGGGCCTCGCGGACGTCGTCGTGTCGGATCAGGACGAGGTGGTGCGCACCGACGCCGACGGCGGCTACGTGCTGGACGTGGCGGGCGGCTACGGCCTCGTGTCGGTCAGCGTGCCGGCCGGCCGGCGGGCCGTGGGCCGGTGGTGGAAGCCGGCCGGCGACGGCAGCGCCCCGGTCGATTTCGCGCTGACCCGCGCCCGCGCCGCCGACACCTTCACGTTCGTCCACGCGTCCGATCCCCACCTCGCGCCGAACGTCGTGGACCGCCTCGCGCGCGTCGGCGAGATCGCGAAGGCGCACAAGGCGGCGTTCGTCATCATCAGCGGCGATCTCGTGCACGACGCGATGGGCGCGACCGAGGCCGACGCGATCGCCCAGTTCCAGCTGTACCTGAAGACGATCGCCGGCTTCCCCGTGCCCGTGTGGAGCGCGCTCGGCAACCACGATCTGTTCGGCCTCGACCGCGACGTGTCGGGCGCGAGCCCGGACGATCCCCTGTACGGGAAGGGGATGTACCGGCGCTTCCTGGGGCCGGACTTCTACTCGTTCGACTACGGGGAGCTGCACTTCGTGGCGCTCGACACGGTCGGCATCGCCGGCCGGTCGGTACTACGGCCACGTGGGCGCGGGCCAGCTCGCGTGGCTGCAGCGCGACCTGGCGGCGATGCCGGCGGGGGCGCCGGTCGTGACCTTCGGCCACATCCCGCTGCTGACCGGCGCGCTCTCGGCGTGGGGTTACCGCGAAGGCATGGGACAGGGCGATACGCTGGTGGTGGTGAACGGCAAGACCGAGTTCCGGCACGTCGTGGACGACACGCCGGACATCCTCACGCGCCTGTCGCTCGTCGACTGGCCGCTCGCCCTCGGCGGCCACACGCACGCGCGCGAGACGCTGACGCTCGTGACCGCACGCCAGCCCACGCGCTTCGAGCAGGCCGCGTCGATCGTGCCGCCGTTCCCGAGCGATCCCATCCCGATGCGGTCGGGCGTGACGGTCTATACGGTGCGCGGCAAGACCATCGAGGCTGGCGAGTTCATTCCGCTCGACGGGAAGTAGGCGGAGTGTCCCGAGTACCCAGGTACCCGAGCACCGCCGGCGTCAGTCCCGCTACGCCGTCACGATGCCCAGCTTCGGCCACGTCTTCCAGCGGCCGCGCGTGAAGTCGGGGAACGACATGGGCACGCTGCGGCTGGCGACCGAGCGGCAGCTCAGCTCGCACACGGCGCTGATGGACGCCGCGTCGTAGACGTTCATGTCGGTCGGCAGCCCCTCGCGCAGGCACTTGATCAGGCGGTAGTCCTCCAGGTAGTCCATGCCGCCGTGGCCGGCGTTCTTCGCCGAGCCGCCGATCTGCTTCCACAGCGGGTGCCCGAACTCCTCGAAGTACTTCTCCGGGTCCTCCCACTGGTCCTCGGGGCTGCGGCCCTCGATGTAGATGCGGTTGGGATAGCCGTGGAACAGTCCGCGCGTGCCCTGCAGCATGTGGATGCGGCTGTAGGGGCGCGGCGAGTTGGTGTTGTGGGCGAGGTAGATCGTGCGGCCGTTCGCGGTCTTGATCAGGCTCACGTTCACGTCGCCCAGCACGAATGTCTCGCGCCGCTGCTCGGCGCCCTCCGGGAAGTGCTCCTGCGCCCAGAGCTGCAGGCCCCGGGACGGGCCGCTCATCGACACGATGTAGTCGAAGCGGTCGCCGCGGTTGTTGTCCATGCAGTTGGCGATCGGGCCCAGGCCGTGCGTGGGATAGAGGTTGCCGTTGGTCTTCGTCGCGTGCGCGCGCCGCCACAGCCCCTCGTTCCTGTTCTCGAACTTGATCTCGCGCAGGTCGTGCAGGTAGCCGCACTCGCCGTGGAGCACGTCGCCGAAGATCCCCTGGCGCACCATGTTGAAGACCATCATCTCGGGACGGTCGTAGGTGCAGTTCTCCATCATGATGCAGTGCTTGCCGTACTTCTCGGCGCCCTCGACCATCTGCCAGCAGTCGTCGACGGCGAGCGCCGCGGGCACCTCGGTCGCGCCGTGCTTGCCGTTCTTCATGGCCGCGACGAGCACCGGCACGTGCCATTCCCACGGCGTCGCGGTGTAGACCAGGTCGAGGTCCTCCTGCTCGCACAGCCGCACGAAGTCGGTCTCGCCGCGCGTGTAGCCGGTCGGCTTCGGCTGCCCGGCCTCGACGGTCCGCTGCTGGATGCGCTCGACCTTCTCGGGCACGATGTCGCACACCGCCTTCAACTGCACGCCCGGGATGCGCAGCAGGTTGCGCACGTGCGACGAGCCTTGGAGCCCGACGCCCACGAACCCGATCCGCACGGTCGGGATCGGCGGCGCGGCAAAGGGCTGCTCGGGGGCCGGGCCGAGGAACGGTCGCTCGTCCTGCTCCGCGCGCACGCCGGTGCCGCCCACCAGCCCCGCGCCCACCACGGCGGCGCCAAGCTTCAGGAGATCGCGACGGTTCACCGAGGGGTCACGGCTGTCGTCCATGGAAACCTCTCAAGGCCGGGCTGCCGCCGCCGCCAAGGCTACGGCGGCCAAGGAAGCCCGGCACCACAACGAGTACCCAGGACCCGGGACTCGGTACTCGGGATCGTATCCTCACTGCGGGTTCCCGTCACCGTCGGGTTCCACGCGAAGTTGCGCCGCTCCTCGAGGAGGACGCCGTCGAGACGGTTGCGGTCGAGGAACTCGGCGAGGCGGTCGGACTCGATCTCGAGCTCGGAGGGCATGGGTCTCAGTGGCGGCCGAGGGCGCGGTCGAGGTTGAACGCCGCGCTGATGAGCGACAGGTGCGTGAACGCCTGCGGGAAGTTGCCGAGCGCCTCGCCGCAGGGGCCCGTCTGTTCGGCGAACAGGCCGAGGTGGTTGGCGTAGCCGACCGTCTGCTCGAAGATGAGCCGCGCGTCGGTGAGCCGCGCCTGGTCCACGCGCCCGGCGCGCGTGAGCGCCTCGACCAGCCAGAACGAGCAGATGTTGAAGGTGCCTTCCGTCCCGCTCAGGCCGTCGTCCGTCGCGGCCACATTGTAACGGTACACGAGGTTGTCGGACACCAGGCCGCCCTTGTCGGGCGGCTGGCGGATGGCGTGGAGCGTCTTCAGCATGATCGGGTCGTTCGGCGCCAGGAAGAAGACGAGGGGCATGATGAGGGTCGAGGCGTCGAGCGTGTCGCTGCCGTAGTGCTGGACGATGGCCTGGCGCTTCGCGCTCCAGCCCTTCTCCATGATCTCCTCGTAGATCCGGTCGCGCGTCTGCAGCCAGCGGCTCCAGTCGGCGGGGAACGACCGCTTCTCGGCCAGGCGGAGCGCCCGGTCGAACGCCACCCAGCTCATGACCCGCGAGTAGACGAAGTGGTGCGGGCCGCCGCGCGACTCCCAGATGCCCTCGTCCCGGCGCTGCCAGTTGTCGCAGAGCCAGTCCATCATGCGGCGGAGCTCCGCCCAGAGGTGGTACGAGATCTGGGTGCCGTACTTGTTGTAGAGGTAGATCGAGTCCATCAGCTCGCCGTAGATGTCGAGCTGCAGCTGGTTGTAGGCGCCGTTACCGATGCGGACGGGCCGCGACCCCTTGTAGCCGTCGAGGTGGTCGAGCGTCGTCTCGGTCAGCTCGTGGCGGCCGTCGATGCCGTACATGATCTGCAGGCTGCCGTCCTCGCCGAGCTCGTGCGTCCGCGCCTCGAGGAAGCCGACGAAGCTCGACGCCTCCTCGGTGAAGCCGATGCGCAGGAGCGCGTAGAGCGTGAACGCCGCGTCGCGGATCCACGTGTAGCGGTAGTCCCAGTTGCGGTGGCCGCCGATGCCCTCGGGCAGGCCGCAGGTGGGCGCCGCCACGATGGCGCCGGTCGGCTCGAAGGTCATGAGCTTGAGGACGAGCGCCGAGCGATAGACCATCTCGCGCCACCGGCCATGGTAGCTGGATTTCGACAGCCAGGCGTGCCAGTAGGCGATCGTGCGCTGCTGCAGGTCGCGCAGCTCGCCCTCCGAGGGCAGCGGGCGGCAGGCCGTGCCAGGCTCGAGGCGCTGCAGCACGAACGTCGCGGTCTCGTCCTCCTGCAGCGTGAACTCCGCCGTCACCCCGGGACCGTCGGCGCGGAGCGGCACGCGCGTCGAGAGGCCGAGGCTGAGCGACGCGGCGTGGAACGCGACGCCGTCGGCGCTGACGGCCGTGTCGTGCGGCGCGCGCGCGTAGTCGAAGGCGGGCCGGCACTCGAGCTGGAACTTCATCGCGCCGCGCACGACCTGCACACGCCGGATGAGCGGGTGCGCGCCGCCGGGAAGCCCGTCGCCGACCGGCATGTAGTCGATGATCTGGCCGACGCCGTCGGGCGAGAGAAAGCGCGTGACGAGGACGTTGGTCTCGGGCCAGTAGAACTGCTTCGTCGTGACCGTGCCGGCGACGGGCCTGATCCGGAAGCGCCCGCCCTTCTCGTCGTCCAGGATGGCGGCGAAGACGCTGGGCGAGTCGAAGTGCGGGACGCAGTACCAGTCGATCGAGCCGTCGAGGCCGACGAGCGCCGCCGTCCGCATGTTGCCGATGAGACCGTAGTTCTCGATGGGTTGGTAGGGCATGGGTCAGGGGTCAGCGGTCAGGCGTTAGGGGTCAGGGGGGTGCCGCAGCAGGCGAAGCGTCCGGGCTCCGCGTTGGCGCGCGGCGCGCAGCACCCGGTCTTCTTCTCGAGCCGGGCGCGGTCGCGGGCGATGGTCGGCAGGTGCCCCAGCGCGTGCTCGACGGCCTCGACCATGGCCTCGGCCACGCGGTCGGCGGCCGGCGCGAGGCGGTAGTGGACCCACAGCCCCTGCCGGCGCCCCTCGACGAGGCCGGCGCGGCGCAGGTAGGCCAGGTGGCGCGACGCCTTGGGCTGCGGGATCTTGAGCGTCTCGTGGATGTCGCAGACGCAGACCTCGCCGCCGGCCAGCAGGCCGAGGATCCGGAGCCGGGTGCGGTCGGCGAGCGCGCCGAACAGGCTCTCGAGCGCCCCGATGTCGGTGACCACGAAGACCCTCCTTGCGGGCAATAAATTCGCCTTGACAAATATATCACGGCGGCCTACACTTCTACTATATTCGCCTGTGCGTATGTTTTGCGGACCGGCGAGCGCGGCGCGAGACGCCGGGGAAGGACGCAGCAGTCATGGCTCAGGACACGCTGAAGGACGCCATCAAGGCGCGGTACGGCAAGGTCGCGGCCGAGGTGGGCGGCGGATGCGGGTGCGGGTGCGGCGAGGGCGGCACCGACCCGATCACGGCCAACCTCTACTCGGCGCAGGAGAAGGACGTGCTCCCCGCCGAGGCCGTCGCGGTCTCGCTCGGCTGCGGCAACCCGACCGCGCTCGCCTCGCTCCAGCCGGGTGAGACGGTGCTCGACCTCGGGTCGGGCGGCGGCATCGACGTGCTGCTCTCGGCGCGGCGCGTCGGCCCGGCGGGCAAGGTCTACGGCCTCGACATGACCGACCAGATGCTGGCGCTGGCGCGCGAGAACCAGCGCAAGGCCGGCGTGACGAACGTGGAGTTCCTCAAGGGCGAGATCGAGGCGATTCCGCTGCCCGACCGGTCGGTGGACGTCATCATCTCGAACTGCGTGATCAACCTGTCGGCCGACAAGGACCGCGTGCTCCGCGAGGCCTTCCGCGTGCTCAAGCCCGGCGGCCGCCTCGCCGTCTCCGACGTCGTGGTCCGCGGCGAAGTGCCGGCGGCGATCCGCCGCAGCGTCGAGATGTGGATCGGGTGCGTGGCGGGCGCGCTCGAGGAGAACGACTACCGGGACAAGCTGGCCGCGGCCGGCTTCGCGGAGGTCGAGGTGGAGCCGTGGCGCGTCTACAAGGTCGAGGACGCGCGCGACCTGCTCGTGGAAGCGGGCATCGACCCGGTCGAGGCGAGCGTGGCCGACGGCAAGTTCGCCAGCGCGTTCATCCGGGCGAAGAAGGCGGTGTAGCCCCCAGCCCCCAGCCCCATTATGAAGACCATCCTCTTCGCCTGCGTGCACAACGCGGGGCGGTCGCAGATGGCGGCCGCCCTGTTCAACCGGCTGGCCGACCCGGGCCGGGCGCGCGCGGTCTCGGCGGGCACGCAGCCGGGCGCGCACGTGCACCCCGAGGTGGTGGCCGTCATGCGGGAGCTGGACGTGGATTTGTCGGCGGCGCGGCCGCGCCTCCTGACCGACGATCTCGCGCGCGGCGCCGCCCTGCTCGTGACGATGGGCTGCGGCGAAGCGTGCCCGCACGTCCCGGGCCTCGCGCGCGACGACTGGCCGCTCGACGACCCGAAGGGCCAGCCTCTCGAGCGCGTGCGCGAGATCCGCGACGAGATCCAGGCGCGCGTCGCCCGCCTCGTGGCCTCCCTCGGCGCCGGCGCCTGACCGCTGACCCCTGACCCCTGGTAGCCGCCGCACCCCAGATCGGGTATCGTCGTGGCCGTGGACGAGACGCTCAAGGCCGATCTGCGGCTGTCGCACGGGTTCCTGAACCTGCTGTCGGCGGGTTACGAAGGCATGTACGTCTACCTCAACGCGCGCCACAAGCTCGCGCCCGACACGTTCGGGACCGACGGGCTCGAGCAGCTCGCGCCGGCGCTCGACCAGATCCACGCGTGGTGGGACGACTTCGAGGCGCTCCGCCCGCTGGTCACCCACGACGCGCTGGACGAGCCGCCGGATCCGTTCCTGCTGGCCTGGAGCTGGCTGGAGGTCAGCAAGAACCACATGCGCTCGCTGGTGAGCGCGCTCGCCGCGGCAAGCCACATCGATCGCCTGGCCGCCGACATCGGCTCGGTGCACCTGCGCGCCGCGGCGGCCTGCGAGGTGGCGTACGGGCGCGAGCACTTCGTGCGCGGCCTCATCCGCTACGGCGACGCGGTCGGCGAGGCGATGGTGGCCGACCGCTGGCGCCAGCACCTGCTGCCGTGCCAGGCCGAGGTCGCCACGTCGCACCGGCTCCTCGCGCTGGCCGAGCAGATGGGCGGCCAGCCCGACCCGGCCGCGGCCGCGCAGTTGCTCGACGAGACGCTGGCGCTGCCGGCCGTCCTCGCCCAGAGGGTGATGGACATCAACGGCATGTTCGCGGAGGTCGGCGCGGGTCTGACCTACGAGGCGGCGGACATCCCCGAGGCGCACGCCGAGGCCTGGGCCAGCCGGGGCTTTCCGCCCGAGGAGGCGGGCCGCTGGTACGGCGTGGGCTACGAGCCGGACGAGGCGCGGCGCTGGCTGGCGGGCGGCGTGCCGGACCCCACGCGCGCCCTCGACTTCATGCTGCGCGGCTTCACCGCCGAGGACGCGGGCGCCTGGCTGCGCGCGGGCGTCGAGGCCGCCGAGGCCGCGTCGCGCCGGCAGCAGGGCCTCGGCCCCGACGACGCGGCGCCGGCGCAGGGCTGAAGCCCTGCGCTACGTACAGGGCTGAAGCCCTGCGCTACGTACCGACGGCCCGGCGCTACGTACCCAAGTAGCGCACGGCTTCAGCCGTGCGCCGTGCGCCGCTTGACCTGTCTATCGCTGTAGGGTCGACACTGGGATCAGGTCGTATGTTGACCGTGTCCGCGCTGGCGCGGCGCTGCGGTGTGAGCCGCACCGCGGTGCTCTACTACGAGTCGGCGGGCCTGCTGAAGGCCGCGCGCCGCACGGCGTCGAACTACCGCGTGTACGGCGATCGCGAGCTGGAGCGCCTGCGCCTCATCCGGGTGTACCGCGACTCCGGCCTGTCGCTCGCCGACATCAAGGTGCTCCTCGATCGCTCGGGCACCCAGGCCGCCGCCGTGCTGCGGCGCCGGCTGGTGGAGATCGACGCCGAGATCGACCGCCTCCGCGGGCATCAACGGGCCATCGCGCGCCTGCTCCCAGGGGCCGGCGCGCTCGGGAGGCGAGACGTGATTACCAAGGACAAGTGGGTCGACGTGATGCGCAAGGCGGGCTTCTCGGAGGACGACATGCACCGGTGGCACGCCGAGTTCGAGCGCGCGGCCCCGGTCGAGCACCAGGAGTTCCTGGAGTTCCTGCGCATCCCCGCCGACGAGATCCGGAAGATCCGCGAGTTCAGCCGCAAGGGCCCGTCGGCCTGACCAACGGGCCGGCCGACCACCTCCGCCAAGGCTACGGTGGTCCGCCGCAGCTTCAGCGGAGGCGGAAGCCGGCCCCTACGTACCGTCGTCGTGGGGGCCGGCCGCGCCTCACGCGGGCTGCCGTCCGGGCTCCGGCGCCTGCCCCAGAACCCGGCGCACGAGCCGCTCCGCGTCCTCGAACAGCGAGTACAGCACCGGCACGTAGACCATCGTCAGGAACGTCGAGACCATCAGGCCGCCGATGGCCACGATGGCCAGCGGCGAGAGGCGCTCGAGCCCGATCGCCCACTCGGCGGCGATCGGGATCATGCCGACCGACGTGCCGACGGCGGTCATCAGGATCGGCCGCGTCCGGACGCGGACCGCGGCCACGAGGGCGTCGCGCGTCGACTCGCCGCGCCCGCGCGCGGACTCGATGAAGTCGATGAGGAGGATCGAGTTCTTGACGACGATGCCGGCGAGGAGGATGAGGCCCATGAAGGCGGGCATGCAGCTGTGCTTGCCGGCGAGGAGCATGCCCCACGCGGCGCCGATGAGCGCCAGCGGAATCGCCGACATGATCGTCAGCGGGTGCAGCCACGACTTGAAGGCCGGGACGAGCGAGAAGTAGAGGAGCACGAGGCCGAGCGCGAGCGCCATGGCGAGCCGCGCGAACGAGTCGTTCATCTGCTTGATCTCGCCCTCCTGGCTGATGGTGTAGCCCCGCGGCAGCTCGAGGCCGGCGAGCGCGGCGTCCACGTCCTCCTGGAGGTGGGAGATCGGCTGCTTCGCCCGATACGCCTGCACGTCCACGGTGCGCTCGAGACCCTGCCGGGTGATCAGCGACGGCGCCGGCCGACGCTCGAGCCGGCCCAGCGCGCTCAGCGGCACGACGCCGCGCGGCGTCATCACCGGATAGTCCCGCAGGTCGCCGGCCGTGCGCCGCCCGTCGGGCGGCAGCTGCACCCACAACGGCAGCCCGTCCTCGTTGGCGACGCGGAAGGTGGAGCTCGGCAGGCCCCGCACCGCGCTCTGGAGCTGCATCGCGAGCGACGCCGGCGAGATCCCGTAGAGCGCGAACGTCGCCGGGTCCGCCGTGAACGCGGTCTCGAGGTTGTCGAGCCGCCACGAGCGGCTGATGGAGGTCAGGCCGCGCACGCCGCCGCGCAGCCGGCGCTCGACCTCGGCGCCGAGCCGGTCCAGGACCGCCAGGTCGGGGCCCGAGATCATCACGTCCACCGGCGCGCGGATCGTCGAGAGGGGCGTGGCGCCGAAATCGAAGACGTTCACCGACTTCAGGCCCGGCACGGCGCGGAAGGACTCCCGCAAATTGGCCTCGACGTCCCAGATCGACGCGCTCCGGTGGAAGCGGTCCACCAGGTGCACGGTCATCAGGCCCTGCTGCGGCAGGCGCCCGCCGCCGAACGAGATCACGCCGGGCTCGGATCCAATCACCGAGGACACCGACGTCACGTCCGGGCGCGCCCGCACGATCGTCTCGAGCCGTGACAGCACGGCCTCGGTCGCGCCGAGCGACGAGTTGGCGTCGGCTTCGAACACGATCTTGATGATGCCGGCGTCCATGGGCGGCATCAGGTCGCGGCCGACGAGCGGCATCTGCCGCGCGGACACGGCCAGCAGCGCGAGGCCCGCAAACACGACGAGCGCGCGGTGGCGCAGGGCGACGGCGGTCAGCCGGACGTAGAAGTCGCGGATGGGCGCGATCAGCTTGTCGTCGAACAGGAGCACGACGCGCTCGAACCGGTTGCGCCCGGTCCCGGCGGCGCGGCGGAGCAGGAACGGCGCCAGGAGCGGAATGACCGTCACGGACACGACGTAGGACGCCAGCAGCGCGATCGACAGGCTCACGGCCAGGGGACGCATCACGGTCTGCACGTAGCCGCCGATGAAGATGATCGGCAGCAGCACCATGACCGTGGCGTAGGTGCCCGAGAAGATCGCCAGCATCACCTCGTCGGTGCCGCCGACCACCGCCGTCCGGACGTCCCGCCCCTCCTCGTGGTAGTGCCGCTCGATGTTCTCCAGCACCACGATCGCGTCGTCGAGCAGCATGCCGACCGCCACGATGACGGCGGTCAGCGTGACCATGTCGAACTCGAGGCCGGCGAGCCACATGGCGGCGAAGGTCAGGAGGTAGGTGAACGGGATCGAGACCGCGGCGAGGGCCATGCCGCGCCAGTCGGCGAGGAACAGGAAGATCACCAGCACCGTCATGATGATGGCGTCGCGCAGCGCGTCGAGCATGTTGCCGACCGACCGCTGGATCAGCTCCTGCTGCGAGTCCGGGACCGAGAACGCGACGCCGGGGTAGGTGCGCTCGAGCTCGGGCAGCACGCCCGCGACGTCCGCGATCGTGCGCAGGGCGTTGCCCGACGGCGCGCGCTGCAGGTTGATCGCGATGGCCGCCTCGCCGTCCCCGTGGTAGGCGCTCTGCGGCTCCTGCACGCCCAGGCGCACGTCCGCCACGTCGCGCAGGTACACCGCCCCGCCCGGCCGCTGGGCCACCGGGATCAGCCCGACGTCGGCGGTGTCCTTGAACTCGCCGGTCCGCTTGATGAGGAACTGGCTGTCGGCGGACACCAGCAGCCCGATGGGCTGGTTCGCGTTGAACGCCATGAGCGCCTGGCGGACGTCGAGCGGCGTCAGGTGGTAGCGCTGGAGCCGGTCGCGGTCGAGCTCGATCCGCACGACCGGCTGGTGCGCGCCGAACACCTCGGCGTTGGCGACCTCCGGCAGCTGGAGCAGGCGCTCCTTGATGGCGTTGTCGGCCAGCTCGCGGACCATCGCCAGGTCCAGCGTCGAGCCCGGCTTCGGCCGGAGGGCGAGCGTCACGACGGGCGGCGTCGCCGAGGAGATCTTGAAGAGCATCGGCGGCCGCGCCGTCTCGGGCAGCAGCGCCCGGATCTTCTGGAGGTGGTTGGCGACGTCGGTCGCGGCCGAGTCGAGGCCCTTCGCGTACTCGAACTCGACCATCACCGTCGACACCTCGTCCTTGGTGACCGACGTGACGCGGACCACGCGCTCGATCCCCGCCAGCTCCTTCTCGATGGGCCGGCTGACGTCGGCCTCGACGTCCTCGGACGGCGCGCCCGGCACGACGGTGACCACCGCGATCTGCGGCGGCTCGGTGTCCGGGAACAGGTTCACCTGCATCCGCTCGTAGCCGACGAGCCCCACGACCGCGGCGAGGAGCACGAAGGACGTGACGAGGTGCGGACGGCGGAGGTAGCGATCGACGAATGACATGATCTTCTCCCTGGGGTGGCACAGGTCTCTGACCTGTGCCCGCGCTGCCCAGGTCTCAGACCCGGGCCACCAGCCCTGCCCAGGTCACAGACCCGGGCCGCAGGAATTCCGATTCACCGCGACGCGATCGTGTCCGCCACCTGCACCGGCGTCCCGTCGGCGAGCTGCATCAGCCGCGAGGGAAGACCGACGACGACGCGGTCTCCGGCGTGGAGGGGGCCCGTCACGACGGCGTCGGCGGCCGAGCGGTCCGTGACGCGCACGGAGACGGCGTGCGCGACGCCGTCCGAAACCGTGAAGACCACGGCCCGGCCGCCGCCCTCGAGCAGCGCCCGGACCGGGACGATCAGCCCCTCGGCGGCGGGGAGCGGCACCTCGACCGGCGCCGTCGATCCCGCCATCAGGCCGAAGCCGGACGCCGGCAGATCGACCTCGAACGTGCCCAGGTGCGACTGGTCCATCGCCGGGAACACGCGCGCGACCGCGACGGGCTCGACGCCGGCCGGCGTCTGGAGCCGTACGGGACGGCCGACCGTGACCGTCGCGAGCATCTCGGCCGTGACCTTCACCCGCACGCGCAGCCCGTCGGTGCGGACCAGCGTGAGCAGCGGCTTGCCCGGCGCGGCGAGGTCGCCCGGGTCGACGTGGCGCGCGGACACGACGCCGGCGAACGGCGCCTGGATGACGGCGTAGCCGCGGCGGACCGCGGCGGAGTCGGCGGCGCGGCGGGCCGCGGTGAGCTGCGCGCGGGCGGCTTCGAGCCGCGCCTTCACGCCGGCCTGGCTGGCGGTCGAGCGCTCCCACGCCTCGCGCGAGATCGCCTTCGCGTCGACCAGCACCTGGTCGCGGCTCGTGGCGGCGCGCTGCGCCGCGTACGCGGACTCGGCCGCGGCCACGCCCTCGGCGGCCGCCGCGACCGCGCCCTCGGTCGACGCCACGGCGTCGTCGAGCTCGCGCGCGTCGAGCTGGATCAGGCGCTGGCCCTTCCGGACCGCGTCGCCCTCGCGGACGTCGACCGCGAGCACCTGCGAGAGGATGCGCGCGGCGAGCGGGGCCTCCTCGCCGGCAACCACGTCGCCGAGGAAGCGGCGGCCGTCCTGCACCTGCCCGCTGCGCACGGCCGCGGTCGCGACGACGACCGGCGCCGGCTGGATGGTCGGGGCGCCGTCCTTCTCGCTCACGCGACGGGCGCGGACCACGCCGAGCCCGACGGCCATGAGCGCGAGGACGACGACGGCACCAAGACGCCTGACCTTCATTGCACGACCTCCTTCTCCACGATGGCGTTGACGCGGCCGGCGGCCGCAATCGCGTCCCCTCTTGCCTGCGCCAGCGTGCTCGCCGCCGAGAGCTCGCGGGCGCGGGCCCGCAGCAGGTCGTCGACGGCGCCGGCGCCGGTGTCGTACCGAATCTGCTCGATCCGCGCCGCCTCGGCCGCCGCGGCGACGCGCGCGTGGGCGGCGGCGACGCTCTGATGGGAGGCTTCCAGGCGGGCAACGGCCTCGACGAGCTGCGCCTGCCGATCGAGGCGCGCCTTGACCGCGGCCTGATCCGCCGCGCGGGCGGCCGCGCGCGCGGCCGCGACGTTCGCCTGCCGCACGCCGCCGTCGAAGAGCGGCACCGACACGGCGACCGTCACGTCCCAGGTGCGGAACTGCTCGCCGAGCGAGAGGCCGTCGTTCCCCATCACGTTGCCGCGCAGGGCGACCGACGGCAGCCGCGCGCCGCGCGCCGCGCGCACGCCGGCCTCCGCCTGCGTGGCGGCGAGATCGCTGCGCCGTACGGGAGAGCTCGCGCGCGCCAGGCCGGCGAGCGATGCCGGCGCCGCCGTGAGGCCCGGCTCGGCGTCGGGCAGCGGATCGACCTCGAGCGGCAGCGACGGGTCGCGGCCGACGAGCGCGAGCAGCAGGGCGCGCACGCGGGCCTGCTCGGCGCCGACCGCCGCGCGGCGGGCGTGCGCGTCCGCAATCTCCTCGTCGAGCTTCAGCAGGTCGAGGCCCGGGCGCTTGCCCTGGTCGACCATGAGCGAGACCTTGCGGCGGGTGGCGTCGAGCGCCTCGAGCGTCCGGTCGACGGCCCGCGTCACCGCGTCGAGCGACTGCGCGCCCGCGTAGAGCGAGGTCGCGTTCGCGCGGACGTCCCACCGGCCGCCCTCGAGGAGCAGCGCCGCCTGATCCGCCTGGAGACGCGAGACCTCGGCGGCGGCCGCGAGGCGCCCGCCGAGGTAGAGCGGCAGCTGGAACGTGAGGCCGTAGTGCAGCTGATCGCGGTCCCAGGGAAGGCCCGCGAAGCCGCTCGGCCCGAAGAGCTGCAGCGCGAACGGCCGGACGGGCTGGTCGTCCTGGTAGCGCGAGTAGAGCGCGACGGCGTCGACTTCGCCCCAGCGGGCGCGGGCGGCCGACCTCGCCTTCGACTGCGCCGCGCGGGCCTGTGCCGCCGCGGCGGCGAGCGCCGGCGTGTTCTGCAGCGCCTCGTCGACGGCCTGCTGGAGAGTGAGGTGGACCGGCGCGGGGTCGGGCGGCGCGGCCGCGGCCGACGGCGGGACGGTCAGCGTGAGCGACAGCAGGAGCACGGTGTTCATCGGCGTGTCCTCCCGGCGCCGAGCAGCCCCAGCGTGAACGGCACGATCTCGGCCGCCACGCCGCGCTCGAGCCGGCGGTTCGTGATCAGGCGGTGCTCGATGGCCATGCCGGCCGGCACGCCGAGCAGGAGCATGGCCACGGTCTCGGGCCGCACACCGCCGGGCAGCTCGCCGCGGTCCATGCCCTCCTGCACGAGGCTCTGGAGAATGCCGACGTAGCGCTGCATGATGCCGCGCATGCGGCGGAGCAGCACGGGGTCGCCCGAGGCGGAGGCCTCGGCGAGGAGCAGGATCGGGAGGCTGTTCTTCTCGAGCACCAGGCCCAGGTGGTGGTCGAGGATGCGCCCGATCCGCTCGGCCGGCGCGGGGCCGTCCTCTGCCGCGATCGCCTCGACCCGCCGGACGAGGCGGGTCTCGAGGCGGGCCATGAGGGCGAGGAGCAGGGCCTGCTTGGTCGGGAAGTGCCGGTAGATGGCGGCCTCGGAAAACCCCACCCGCGCCGCGATCTTCTTCATCGTCAGCTCGGCGAGGCCGGTCGAGGAGGCGAGCTCCAGGGCGCGGTCGAGGATGTCCTCCTGCCGCTCCGGGGAGCGCATCCGGCGGGCGGCCGACCGGGCGCGACCGTCAAGTAAGTTAGTCATCACTCACTTAAGATACGCGCGCGGGCCGGCCATGTCAAGAGGATCGCGTCTGACCCCATTTCCCGGGCCTAGGCGATCGGCGTCTTCATCCAGGGGGCGCTGTTGAAGAAGTTGGTCACGACGCCGCCCGGCGGGTTGATGGCGTCGCAGGCGGCGCGCTCCTCGTCCGAGAGCGCCATCTCCATCACCGGCAGGAGGTCCGTCAGCTGCTCCAGCGTCCGCGGCCCGACGATGGGCGCCGTGACCGCGGGCTGGTCCTTGCACCAGAGGAGCGCGAGCTGCGCGGGCGTCTTGCCGCTCTTCCCCGCCAGCTCCACGAAGCGGCGCCCGGCCTCGACGCCGCGCACCGTCACCCGCTCCGAGTAGATCGTCTTCGGCATCCGCGCCGCGCGCGAGTCGCCGGGCAGCGCGTCGGCGCTCGCGTACCGCCCCGCGAGCACGCCCTGCGCGAGCGGCGCCCACGGCAGGATCGCCAGGTCGTACCGCTGCGCCAGCGGCACCAGCTCGTTCTCGATCCGCCGGTCCAGCAGGTTGTAGGGCGGCTGCTCGCTCACGTAGCGGGCGTACCCGCAGCGCTCGCTCGTCGCGAGCGCCTCCATCACCATCCACGCCGGGTGCGTCGAGCAGCCGACGTACCGCACCTTTCCCGCGCGCACGAGGTCGGTCAGGGCGCCCAGCGTCTCGTCCACCGGAATCTCCGGCCGGGGCCGGTGGATCTGGTACAAGTCGATGTAGTCGGTGCCGAGGCGCCGCAGCGAGTCCTCGCACGCGCGGAGGATGTGCAGCCGCGACGTGCCGCCGTCGTTCGGCCCGGCACCCGTCTTGCCGTGCACCTTCGTCGCGAGGATCACGCCGTCGCGCCGGCCCTTCAGCGCCTTGCCGACGACGATCTCGCTCCGGCCCTCGTTGTACACGTTGGCCGTGTCGACGATGTTCACGCCGGCGTCGAGCGCCGCGTGGACGATCCGGATTCGAATCGGCCTCCGTCGTCGCGTCCCCGAAGTTGAGGGCGCCGAGACAGAGGGGGGACACGCGGACGCCGGTGCGGCCGAGCAGGCGATGTGTCATGCCACGTCTCCGGGCGCAGGGCTGAAGCCCTGCGCTACGTTGCTCAGCGTTTGACGATCGTGATCGTAATCGCCGACGGGTACTGCTTCGAGTGGTGGACGACGTTGTGCGCCACCACGGGCTTGTCCTCGTCGTAGTTGCGCCCGCCGGTGTTCAGGTTGCGGTCGAAGCGCGGGAAGTTGCTGCTCGACACCTCGATGCGCAGCCGGTGGCCGGCGGCGAAGTAGTTGCTCGTCGTGAGCGGCTGCAGCGTGACCTTGTACACCTGGCCCGGCTGCATCCACACCTCGGGCTTGTCGTAGCCGTCGCGGTAGCGCATGCGCTGGATCGACTCGTCCAGGTTGTAGGCCCGGCCGTCCGGGTAGACGTCGATCACCTTCACGGTGAAGTCGGTGTCCTTCGCGTCGGACGACACGTACAGCGTGGGCGTGATCGGGCCGCTGACCTCGACCCCCTCCTTGAACGGCTCGGACGTGTAGACCAGGATGTCGGCCCGCGCCTCCATCTTGCGCTGGTCGAACGCGCCGCCCTGCACCGCGTTGCCCGTGCAGCACACGTTGCCGCCGTAGGAAAGCACCGGGTTGGTCGGGTCGTAGGTGAAGGCGTCGGGCTTGTCCGCGGCGGCCGGCTCCACGGTCAGCGCGCCGTCGCCGAAGATCGAATTCGCCTTGCCGGCGCTCGACAGGTAGAACGTCATGGGCTGCGCGCCCTCGGGCGGCCAGGTGTCGGACGTCTCCCACTTGTTCGCGCCCATCACGTAGTAGGTCACCTTCGGCTGCGTGGCCATCCGCCCACCGGGCTCGCCCTTCAGGAAGCGGTCGAAGAAGCCGTAGACGAGGTCCTGGTAGTCGTAGCGCGCGTCGCCCATGCTCCGCTCGCCGACGATGGTGTCCTCGGTCGCGCGGGTGTAGGAGCAGTGCAGCGTGGGCGCGATGATGGCCCACTGCTGGTCGCCCACCTCGGGCGTCGCCGTCCTCCGCACGTAGTTGAACGTGGCGAGGTTCGGACCCACCGACACGTCGTACCAGGACATGAACCACAGGCCCGGCACGTTGATGGTCATGTCGTCGTGGAACAGGCCGCCCTTGTACCAGGCCGGGTCGTTGGGCGTGCGCTCGATCATGGCGCCGCCGGTGCCCACGGGCATCTTGTCGGCGAAGATGCCGCGCGGGCCGTTCACCGCGCGCAGGATGTCGCGCTCCGGCAGGTGCCACAGCGCCTTCGACCAGTCCACGGGCGGCATCCGCGGCGCCAGGTCGAAGAGCCGCGACGCCTCGATCAGGTCCTCCTGCGACGTGTCGCGGGGGAACATGGGCCGCACCTGGTTCTGCTCGCCGTAGATCCACGTGATGAAGAGCATCTGCACCGCGCCGCCGCGGTACCAGTTGCCCTGTTCCCAGTACGGCTTCACGCGGCCCACGCCGGCGCCGAAGCCCTGCACGTTCATGGCGGCGAACGCCGGGTTGCCCTGCGCCGCCACGCCCATCTGGTACTCGGCGGTCGACGAGCAGCCGGTCGTCCCGACCTTGCCGTTCGACCACTGCTGCCCGGCGATCCACCCGATGGCGTCGTAGCCGTCGGTGAGGGGCGGCCCGAGGATGTCGTAGTTGCCCTCGGAGAAGAAGTGCCCGCGCTCGTTCTGCACGACGTACGCGTAGCCGTGCTGCACGGCGGTGAGCGCCGCGGCCATGTTGCCGGGCACGCCGTTGCGCGTGTCCCAGTAGTTGAAGTTGTACGGCGTGCGCACGAAGATCGTCGGCACCTTCTTCGACAGGTCCTTCGGCCGGTAGATGTCGGTCGCGAGGCGCGCGCCGTCGCGCATCGGCATCATCACCTTCCGATCGACGATGGCAATCGACTCGAGCTCCTTCTCCACCCGCCAGCGCTCCTGCTCCTGCTGCGGCGTGAGCGCGCCGCGCTGGGCGAGAACGGTTCCGGTGGCGGCCACGAGCAGCGCGGCGACGGCGGCGGCGAAGAGGCGGCGAATGGAAGTGATAGGCATGGCGCGGTCCCCAGATGGTTGATGCCGGCTCCGTGATGTCCCGCACATCTTACACTCGGCGGCGCCCGCAAGGCCGTTGCATTGCGCCGGGCGCTACGGCAGAATGCCGGCCATGTACCTGGCACTCCTCCTCCTCTCGCTGGCGGCGCCCGCCGCGCCGGCCCAGGCCACCCCCCACAGCCTCACGTGGGGCTTCGCCCCACACCCCGGCTCGGTCGCTTGCGGGGACCCCAACGCCCCGCGCCGCTCCCTCGCGGGCCGCGCTGTGCGCGGCCTGCCGTGCGTGCTTCCGGAAACCGTGCTCATTCCTGGCGAGCAAGCACGGCTCGACGCCGCCAAGGCCGCCGTCGAGAAACGCATCGCCGCGAGCGGCGCCGACGTCGCCGTCGCGCTCCGCACGCTCGACGGCAAGGACGAGTGGCTCCTCCACCCGGACGAGGTCTTCCACGCCGCGAGCACGATGAAGATCCCGGTGATGATCGAGCTCTTCCACCAGATCCGGGAAGGCAAGATCGC
Organism: uncultured Acidobacteriota bacterium; assembly: GCA_963812185.1. Lineage (GTDB taxonomy): Bacteria > Acidobacteriota > Vicinamibacteria > Vicinamibacterales > JAHECP01 > JAHECP01. The sequence continues at coordinate 620,281 of CAWEUE010000002.1, read as the reverse complement.
GCTGGACGACCCGCTCCCGATCCGGAACGAGTTCCACAGCATCGTGGACGGGTCGGTGTATCACCTGAGCGCGGGAGACGACTCGGAGGCCGACCTCTACGCCGCGGCGGGCGGGACGCGCACGCTGGGCGAGCTCTGCGAGCGGATGATCACCGTCAGCAGCAACTTCGCGGCCAACCTCCTCATCGAGAAGCTCGGCGTCGAGAACATCCGCGCCACGGTGCACGCGCTCGGCGCCGACGGCATGCACGTGCTGCGCGGCGTGGAGGACGACAAGGCCTACGAGAAGGGGCTGAACAACACGACGACGGCCCGGGCGCTGATGGTGCTGCTCACGGCGGTTGCCGACGGGAAGGCCGTCGACGCGGACGCGTCACGGCGGATGGTCGAGATCCTGAAGCGGCAGCAGTTCAACGGCGCGATCCCGGCGGGCCTCCCGCCCGGCACGCCGGTGGCGCACAAGACGGGCTCGATCACCAAGATCCACCACGACGCCGCCATCGTCTACGCGCCGCGGCCGTTCGTGCTGGTGATTCTCGTGCGCGGGATCGAGGACCAGAAGGTCAGCAGCGCGCTGATGGCGGACATCACGCGGGAGATTTACGGGGCGATCGAGTAGGGGCGACCCGCCGGGTCGCCCCTACGAGGGCAGTACGTAGTGCCGGGCTTCAGCCCGGCTATCAGGTCTTCAGCCCGATCATGACGCCGGCCTGAAGGCCGGCACTACGTACCGCACGTGAGCCGTGAGCCGCCGCTCAATACCCCGCGGCGAGCCCCGTCGCGCGCGGGTCCACCATCCCCTCCCACCCGGCGGCGACGCGCCGGATCGCGGTGAGCGTGCCCGTGCCGCCGGGCTGCGTCTTGTAGCCCATCTGCTCCAGCGCCGCCACGACGTCCGCGCCGACGCCGCCCTTCTCGTACTCGATCCGGTCGGGCAGCGCCTGGTCGTGGATGCGCGGCGCGCCCAGCGCGTCGGCCAGCGACATGTGGTGATCGATCACGTTCACGATCGCCTGGGTGACGGCGGTGATGATGCGCGGGCCGCCGCGGCCGCCGACGAGCATGAGCACCGAGCCGTCGGTGTCGAGCACGATCGTCGGCGCCATGGCGGACAGCGGGCGCTTGCCCGGCGCGATCGCGTTCGCCTCGCCCTGGACGAGGCCGAACTGGTTGGGCGTGCCGGGCTTGGCGGCGAAGTCGTCCATCTCGTTGTTGAGGAAGAAGCCTGCTCCCGGCACCCACACGCCCGAGCCGTACAGGCTGTTGATCGTCGTCGTGATCGCCACGGCGTTCCCGTGCCCGTCGACGACCACGAAGTTGGTCGTCTGGTTTCCCTCGGGCAGCGTGTCGGACAGCGTGGAGGTCGGCGTCGCGCGGTCGTCGGCGATGCGCGCGCGCAGCGTCTGCGCGTACTCCTTGCTCGTCAGCCGCTCGACCGGGTCGGTGACGAACGCCGGGTCGCCGAGATCGCGATTGCGGTCGATGAACGCGACCTGGAACGCGCTCGCCATCCGGTGCAGCGCCTCGGCGCTCCCCCACGCCGCCGGGTCGCGCCAGGTCTCGAGAACGTTCAGGCTCTCGGCCACCGTCACGCCGCCCGACGACGAGGGCGGCATGGCGACGAGGCCGTGGCCGCGATAAGACGACTCGATGGGCGCGCGCCACTCGGCCTTGTAGGCCGCCAGGTCCGCCGCGGTGATCGTGCCTTCGTGGCGCTTCATCTCGCGGTCCACCGCCTCCGCCACGGGGCCCTTGTAGAAGCCTTCGGCGCCCTGTTCGGCGATCCGCTGGAGCGTGGCGGCCAGGTCGGGCTGCACGAAGTGGGTCCCCACGGCCGGCGGCGCGCCGCCGGGCAGGAACAGTGACGCGCCGTCGAACCGCGCGATCAGCTTCTGGTTGCGCTCGAGCGACCGGCGGAACGCCTGGTCCACGTCGAAGCCGTCGTGCGCGAGGCGGATGGCCGGCGCCATCACCGTCCGCCGGTCGAGCGTGCCGTACTTGTCGAGCAGCGCGAGCATCCCCGCGACGCTCCCGGGCACGCCCGACGCGCGGTAGCCGACGAGCGACGCGTCGGTCGGGTTGCCGTCCGGCCCCAGGTACATGTCGCGCGACGCCGACGCCGGCGCCATCTCGCGGTAGTCGAGCGCCGCGCTCTTCCCGTCGGCGGTGCGGACGACGGCGTAGCCGCCGCCGCCCAGGTTGCCCGCCTCGGGGTACGCGACGGCGAGCGCGAACCCGACCGCGACGGCCGCGTCCACGGCGTTGCCGCCCGCCTTCAGGATCTCCACGCCGGCCTCGGTCGCCAGCGGGCAGTTCGACGCCACCATGCCGTGCTCGGCGGTAGGCGCCGCGGCGCCCGGCTTGTAGGTCCACTCCGACGGGAAGCTCGCCAGCTCGGCGTTGGCCGGGCGCGCCGCCGGCTGGCCGGTTGGCGCACCGCCGCACGACGTGACGAGCAGGATGAGACTTGCGGCCAGAAGACGGTTCGATTGCATGTCGGTCTCCTCGATGACGCGCGCCTGACGATGGCGCACACCTGAAGGTGTGCGCTACGAATGCCCCGCAGGGGCGACGGACACCGTGCAGGGCGACCCGGCGGGGCGCCCCTACTTCGCGAGGTCGTTGCGGACGACGACGCCGCCCTTCATGACGAAGCCCACGTGCTCGAGCGCCGACACGTCGGCGAGCGGATTGGTGGAGACGGCGACGATGTCGGCGTACTTGCCCGGCGCGATCGATCCCACGTGGTCGGACCAGCCGAGCAGGTCGGCCGCGCTCACCGTGGCCGCCTGGATGGCCTGGATGGGCGTCATCCCCCACTTCACCATGTAGGCGAACTGCTTCGCGTTCCAGCCGTGCGGGAAGATGCCCGCGTCGGTGCCGAACGCGGTCTTCACGCCGGCGGCGACCGCCTTCTTGAAGTTCTGGCGCTGCGTGAGCCCGATGAGCTTCTCCTTCTCGATGATCTTGTCGGGGAAGCCCAGCTTCGCGAACTCGGCGCGGATGTAGTCGTCGTTGTACACGTCGGCCACCAGATAGGTGCCGCGCGCCTTCATCATCGCGATCCCCTCGTCGTCGATGAGGCTGCCGTGCTCGATCGAGGTCACGCCGGCCTTGACCGCCATCTTGATGGCCTCGGTCCCGTGGGCGTGCGCGGCGACGCGCTTGCCCCACATGTGGGCCTCGTCCACGATGGCGTCCATCTCCGCCTGCGAGTACCTGCGGCGCGCCGACGCTCTCCTCCTCGGTCAGCACGCCGGCGCTCGCGCCGAACTTGATGACGTCCGCGCCGTACTTGACCAGGTAGCGGACCTTCTCGCGCACGCCGTCCACGCCGTTGGCGATGCCGGACATCTCGGGCGGCATCCGGTCGGAGAGCCAGGGCGAGAAGCCCGAGATGTCGCCGTGGCTGCCGGTGGACCCGATGAAGTAGGTGGCCACCTGCAGGCGCGGCCCCGGGATGTCGCCGCGGTCGATGGCGTTGCGCAGTGCGACGTCCACGAACCCGACCGCGCCCAGCACGCGGGCCGACGTGAAGCCGGCGCGCAGCGTGTTGAGGGCGTACTTCGGCGAGAGGATGGCCGAGTCGACGAACGAGCGCCGGAACTGGTCGGCGTACGGCACGTCGCTCGCCTGGCCGGTGATGTGCACGTGACAGTCGATCAGGCCGGGCAGGACGACGGCGCGGGACAGATCGATGACCTTCGCCCCGGCCGGCACGGCCAGGTTGGCGCCGACCGCCTCGATGGTGTCGCCCTTGATCAGGATCGTCTGGCCGCTGAGCGCCCGTCCGGTTACGGTGTCGATGAGCGTGCCGGCCTTGATGACCGTGACGGCCGGCTCCTGCGCGCGGAGCGGCGCGACCGCGAAGACGAGCGTGGCGACGGCGACGAGCGCAGCCGTTCGAATGGTCGTTCGCACTGGCACCTCCTGGTCAGGGGGCAGCGGTCAGGAGGCAGCGGGAGCTTCCCGCCCCCTGACCCCTGACCGCCGCCGGGCGCAGGGCTGAAGCCCTGCGCTACGTCGTCTCTTCCACAGCCGTCATTTCTTCCACACCGGCACGCGGCCGGGCGTCCACGGGGCGCCGGCCTGGTCCAGCTGCGAGTCGAGCTGCTTCATGTCGACGTCGATGATCTGACGAAGCGTCTCGAGCACGGGGCCGAACTGGTCCGCGGCGGCGTCGTAGTCGCGCTGGCTGGTGTCGGTCGCCGGTGACGTGGACATCCACTGGTCGCCCACGATCTGGTAGACGCGCCCCGAGATCGACGCCGGCGTCGGCTCGCTCCGCCGCGCCTTCACCCGATCGCCGTCGATCGCCTTGAGCAGGTCCTTCAGCCGGTTCTCCAGGATGAGCGCCTGGTCGGCCAGCTTCGGGTCCGCCTTGGGCGTGTTCATGAGCGCCTTCTTGATGTACTCGAGATGGTCGAGCGCCTCGTGCGCCACCGAGCTCGCGCCCATCACGGCGCGCTGGAGGCTCGCCGTCTTCTCCTGGAAGGCGAGGAGCGCCGCGCGATCGGTCGGGCCCAGCGCGCCCTGGAGCGCGTTCACCACCTCGAACGTCTCGGGCGCGCCCACGGCGGCCGTCTTGCCGTCGACCTGGGTCTCGAACGAGACGGTGTACTTGCCCGGCACGACCATCGGGCCGGTCGGCGGGTCGTAGAACGGGTCGTCGGTCGGCTCGGGCCGCAGCGAGGCCGGCGCGGACGCCGCGAAGCGCAGGTTCCACGCGACGCGGTGGAAGCCCTTGCCGACCGGGCCGGTCATCTTCCGCACCACGTTCCCCGCGGCGTCCTTCACCGTGATCAGCACCTCGGGCGCCGGCTCGCGCGCCTCGGCCTCGAACTCGGCGTCGGTCGGGTACGGGATCGTCCCGCCCTTCTTGACCGCGGCCTCCTCGGCCTCGTGGCGGATCTCCTTCTTCGTCTTCAGGCCGTCCTTCAGGTAGTAGGTGAACACCGCGCCGTACGGCGGGTTGGGCGCCATGAAGAACGACTCGCCGAAGAACGCCTTGCCCTTCATGCCGAGCGGGATCGACGGGATGTAGCCGAGCGTCCGCCGCACGGCGAAGTCGGTGAAGGCCCGATCGAGGTCGGCCGGCTTCGCCGCCTCGAGCGGCGTGTAGTCGTCGAGGATGTAGATGCCGCGGCCGAAGGTGGCGAGCACGAGGTCGTGCTCGCGGCGCTGGAACGCCATGTCGTGCACGGCAATCGTCGGCAGGCCGCCTTTGAGCTGGATCCAGTCCTTGCCGCCGTCCTTCGTGAAGAACAGCCCGAACTCCGTCCCGGCGAACAGCAGGCCGGCGTCGTCCGGATCCTCGGCCACGGTCCACACCGACCCGCGCTCGGGGAGGTTGCCGGCGATCGACGTCCAGGTGCGGCCCCGGTCCGTGCTCTTCAGCAGGTAGGGCTTGAAGTCGCCCATCTTGTGGTTGTTGAACGCCGCGTAGACCGTGTTCGCGTCGTGCGGCGAGGCGGTGAGGTCGCTGACGTAGGTCATGTCTGGCACGCCGGGGAACTTCTCGTCCTTCCGCCAGGTCGTGCCGCCGTCCTCGCTCACCTGCACGAGGCCGTCGTCGGTGCCGACGTAGAGCAGGCCCTCGGCGAGCGGCGACTCGTCGAGCGAGACGATGTTGCCGAAGATCGACGTGGACTGGTCCTTGGCCACCGAGTCGGGCGGCCAGACCTTGCCCATCACCTTCAGCGTGTTGCGGTCGAGCTGCCGCGTGAGATCCGGGCTGACCGCCTTCCACGTGCTGCCGCGATCGTCGCTGCGGAACAGGATGTTCGCGGCGAAGTAGAGCCGCGTCGGCGAGAACGGGCTGATGATGAGCGGCGCGTCCCAGTTCCAGCGCAGCGGCGGCTGGCCGGGGCCCGCCTGCGGCTGGATGCCGAGGTCCTGCCCCGTCTTCCGGTCGAAGCGGGCGATCGTCCCGTACTGCAGCAGCGCGTAGACGATGTCCGGGTTGCCGGGCTCGACCCGGCTGGTGAAGCCGTCGCCGCCAAAGGTGAAGAACCAGTCCTGGTTGGTGATGCCGTTCTCGCCGAGCGTGCGCGACGGCCCGCCCACGCTCGAGTTGTCCTGCATGCCGCCGTAGACGTGGTAGACCGGCGACGCGTCGTCCACCGCCACGCGGTAGAACTGCGACACCGGCAGGTTGGCCTTGAAGTTCCACGACTTGGCTGCGTCGAACGTCTCGTACACGCCGCCGTCGCAGCCCGTCAGCATGTGGTCGGTGTTGGCGGGGTCCACCCAGATCACGTGGTTGTCCACGTGCTTCCAGTCCTCGCCCAGGTTGTGCCACGTCTTGCCGCCGTCGTTCGACACCTGGAGGAACGTGTCCATCGAGTAGACGCGGTCCACGTTCGCCGGGTCCGCGTAGATCTCGACGTAGTAGTTGCCGCTGCTGAAGTAGCCGCCGCGCTTCTGCCACGTCTCGCCGCGGTCGGTCGAGCGGAACACGCCGCCCGAGTCGTCTGCGGTCTCGACCATCGCGTAGACCACGTCGGGGTCCTTCGGTGAGATGGCGAGGCCGATGCGGCCGAGGTCGCCCGACGGGAGCCCGGTCATGACCTTGCGCCAGGAAGCGCCGCCGTCGGTCGTCTTGTAGACCGCCGACTCGGGGCCGCCGCCGATGTAGGTCCACACGTGGCGCCGGCGCTGGAACGCCGCGGCGATGAGGACGTTCGGGTCGCGCGGGTCCATCACCAGGTCGGTGACGCCCGTGTTCTCGCTGATCGTCAATACGGCCTTCCAGGTCTTGCCGCCGTCGGTCGTCTTGTAGACGCCGCGGTCGCCGCCGCCGGACCACACCGGACCGATTGCCGCCACGTAGACCGTGTTCGAGTCCTTCGGGTCCACGATGATCTTGGCGATGTGCTGGGAGTTCTCGAGGCCCATGCGCGTCCACGACCGGCCGCCGTCGAGCGATTTATAGACGCCGTCGCCGTAGCCGAGCGCGCGCTGGTTGTTGTTCTCGCCCGTGCCGACCCAGACGGTGAACGGGTTGTTCGGATCGATCGTCACGCAGCCGATCGAATACGAGCCCTCGTGGTCGAAGACCGGCGTCCACGACGTGCCGGCGTTCTCGGTCTTCCAGACGCCGCCCGAAGCGGACGCCACGAACCACCGCGAGGGCTTCGTGGGATCGACCGCGATGTCGGCGATGCGGCCCGAGGTGAGCGCCGGGCCGATGCTCCGGAACTTCAGGCCCGACCACGTGGCGGCCGACCACGTCGAGGCGGGCTTCTCTGCGGCCGGCGCGGCCGGCTTGGTTTGGGCGGACAGGGTCGCCGCCGCGGCGGCAACAAGGACGAGCACGTAGTGCCGGGCTTTGGCCCGGCCGGACGTCAGCGGAACGCGAAGACGATGTAGCACGGTAGGGACCTCCGTGTGTTGGGTGCCTGTCGGAGGGGGCTGATTGCGCCAGGTCATGGCTGGAACGGACCGTTCGAACAAGCCTCAATTGTACCCCGCCCGCGCGGGGCTGGCCTAAAGGCACTACGTACCCCACGTCGTGCCGGGCTTCAGCCCGGCCACGAGCCGTGGCATAATCGGCCCGCCCCGGAAACACCCCGTCCCCGTTAGCGCGCTCCCGGCGGATGGCGATGAAGGAGGGAGCCGTGGCTGGACATTCTCGCCGCTCGGTCGTCGCCTGTCTCGTCGTCTTTTCGGGGGTTTTCGGCCTCACGGCCGCCGTCGCGCGCGCCCAGTGCACCGACGCCACGGTCATGGGCAAGGTCACGAAGTGGGAGTTCCGGGGGCACAAGGGCCACGTGGCGGACGGGGTGCCCCAGGCCGCCGAGCGGGCCATCTTCCGCACGACGGGCGTCTGGCAGCAGATGTTCGTCTCGGCCTACCCCGAGGGCCGGGGCGGGTTGATCAAGGGTGACGAGACCGTCCTCGACACGAGCGACTTCACCCTGCCCGGCCTCATCCCGTACAAGTTCGAGGCGTCGTTCTGGCCTTTCTGGTGCAACCCGCAGCGCGGCAACACGCTCATCAGCGATCAGGCCTACCTCAACATCAACCCCGCCGAGGTGACGGCGAACGATCTTCGGTACGTCATCGAGACGATCTCCGGCGACGGCTACGAGCTGAATGGCCACCCGGTCGCGCTCTTCACGCTCGCGCACACCATGGGGACGCTGGCGGGCCTCACGCTGTACCAGGCGTACGGGCACGACGATGCGTTCGCGGTGGTCGTGACGCACGGCGGACGCCTTCCCTATCGCGTGTTGACCGAGCGTGAGTACCTGCACGCCGTGAAGGCCCATTGGGAGAAGGAGCTCGCCAGGGAGTCGGGCGTGGCCGACGAGCAGGAGAAGGAGATCAAACAGCAGATCCAGGAGGTCAGGAAGGAGCTCACCGGCGACACGCTCGCCGCGGTGCTCAAGGGCCTGAACCAGCAGCTGGCCGCCATGGCGCCGATGCGCGAGAAGCGGGCCGCGATGATCCAGAAGACGCGCGAGCAGGAGATCACGCCCATCGACCGGTACCTGGCGACGGCGACGGCGCCCGTGCTCGAGGGGCCCGCCATCCCGAAAGCGCCGGGCGATCACCGCGGGTTCATTACGGAGAAGGACGGCGGCAACAAGATCGTCGTGCTCGACGAGAGCTACCTCGACAAGGCGCTGCCGCCCCAGGCCGCGCAGGTCATCACCGTGTGGTGGTACTACTCGCCGGAACACGCCGGAGCGCGGTTCTTCAAGCAGAGCATCGAGAAGGGCTTCCCCTTCGACAAGCTGAAGGCGATGGTGGACCACTGAAGACCGGTTTGTTGAACATCAGGTACAGCCGCGCGAGGTCGCCTGCCAGCAAGACATCCATCCCGATCGTCCACATGCGCGACACGATCCGCCCATCCCAGCCACGCTGACACGACTCACGGCCGTCGGCGGCAAGCGGCAGACGTTCAGGCAGGCGTCGAAACGAGACACCCCCCTCGCGGACCAGGCCGGGCCTGTCCGGATCCGCAAGGGGGGCAATGAAGGCGGCGCTATCTCACGATGTGAAGCCCGCCCGGCGGGGCCGGGCCGGTGATGCCCGACTCGATCAGCGTGAACGTTTGTCCACCCAGCGTGATCGTTCCGGTTCGGGACGTGGTCGCGCCCTGGCCCTCGGCACTGTACGAGAACGACCCTGGGCCGGAGCCGCTGGCATCGGTCACCGAGATCCAGCTGACCTGGCTCGCAGCCGTCCACGAGCAGCCCACCGGCGCCGTCACCGCGACGGTGCCCGGTCCCCCGGCGGCCGTCAACGATGCGCTGGTCGGCGAGAGGCTGTAGGAGCAGGTGATGCCGGCCTGCGTGACGGTGAAGGTCTGCCCGCCGATGGTCATCGTGCCCGAGCGTGAGCTGATCGACGAGTTGGCCGCGACACTGTAGGAGACGGTCCCGGCGCCGGAGCCGGAGGCGCCGGCGGTGACGGTCAGCCAGGCGTCGTTGCTCGAGGCCGTCCAGCTGCAGCCGGCAGGCGCCGTCACGGCGACCGAGTTGGCGCCGCCCGTGTCGCCGGCCGACGCGCTGGTCGGCGAGAGGCTGTAGGAGCAGGTGATGCCGGCCTGCGTGACGGTGAAGGTCTGCCCGCCGATGGTCATCGTGCCCGAGCGTGAGCTGATCGACGAGTTGGCCGCGACACCGTAGGAGACGGTCCCGTCGCCGGAGCCGGAGGCGCCGGCGGTGACGGTCAGCCAGGCGTCGTTGCTCGAGGCCGTCCAGCTGCAGCCGGCAGGCGCCGTCACGGCGACCGAGTTGGCGCCGCCCGTGTCGCCGGCCGACGCGCTGGTCGGCGAGAGGCTGTAGGAACAGGTGATGCCGGCCTGCGTGACGGTGAAGGTCTGCCCGCCGATGGTCAGGGTGCCCGAGCGTGAGCTGATCGACGAGTTGGCCGCGACACCGTAGGAGACGGTCCCGGCGCCGGAGCCGGAAGCGCCGGCGGTGACGGTCAGCCAGGCGTCGTTGCTCGAGGCCGTCCAGCTGCAGCCGGCAGGCGCCGTCACGGCGACCGAGTTGGCGCCGCCCGTGTCGCCGGCCGACGCGCTGGTCGGCGAGAGGCTGTAGGAGCAGGTGATGCCGGCCTGCGTGACGGTGAAGGTCTGCCCGCCGATGGTCAGGGTGCCCGAGCGTGAGCTGATCGACGAGTTGGCCGCGACACTGTAGGAGACGGTCCCGGCGCCGGAGCCGGAGGCGCCGGCGGTGACGGTCAGCCAGGCGTCGTTGCTCGAGGCCGTCCAGCTGCAGCCGGCAGGCGCCGTCACGGCGACCGAGTTGGCGCCGCCCGTGTCGCCGGCCGACGCGCTGGTCGGCGAGAGGCTGTAGGAGCAGGTGATGCCGGCCTGCGTGACGGTGAAGGTCTGGCCGGCAATGGTCATCGTGCCCGTGCGCGGGCTCGTCGAGCTGTTCGCAGCGGCCGTGTACGAGACGGTTCCGTTGCCGGTGCCGCTGGCGCCGGACGTGATCGTCAGCCACGAGACGTTGCTCACGGCCGTCCACGCGCAGCCGGAACCTGACGTCACGCTCACGCTCACGCTGTTCGAGCCACCCGCTGCGGCCAACGACTTGCTCGTCGGCGAGATCGCGTACGCGCAAGGCACGCTGAACATGAACTGGTTGGAGAGAGCGCTCGCCGCCGATCCGCCGGGCCCGACGGCGGAGACGCGCGCTTCATACACGACGCCGGGCGGCGGGAGCGCCACCATGGCCGTCGCCAGGTCGACGCGGATCTTGCCGTCGCCCTGCGGGTCGGGCTTGCCGAGATCCGCCGTCATGAACGGGGACGTCGCCCCGACGTTGTAGAACTCGAGGTCGTACCGGGTGACCATGGGCTGCCCGGTCGGCGTGGTGTTGTAATGATCAGCCGACGGATCGAACTCGGCGGTATGCGGATCGACGGTCTGGGCCCAGGCCGAGACGCCGGCGGCGAGGAGAAGCAGTGGGACGAGACACACCGCGCGCGGGCGGACGAATCGCATCAGGGCCATCAGGACATCTCCGGTCGCAATTAAGGGAGCGATGATACCGAGCGGCGCGGGCGCGTCGAGGAGCCAGGAACAAATGACCCGTCACCAACAGCTCATCACGACGCTGCAGGATGCGTGCCGAAAGGTCCTGAACGGCAGAAGGGCCGTCATCACTTGCTTTTTGTCGAAATCAGCGCCACCGGCGGCGACCGGCGCGACAACAATGATGTAAGTGCTCCCTCATAGAAGTCGTGCCGGCCTGACCTCAACCGCACGCTGCGGCGCCCACGTACGCACGGAACGGCTGCGCGCCGCCCAGGTGGGCCTGATCCCGGAGGAGCAGGTGGCCGTGCGCCTGGCGATGCGCGCGCGGACGCGCCAGCGGCCCGCTTGACACCTCGCTCAAAGAGTGCCTCGACGGCATGTGGTACCGCGTGCACTACATGCGCTATCGCGCCTTCGACGGCAGCATCAAGATCGACCCGCGGCCGGTCGCCCGGGAGAGCACCGGCCAGATGTCCCGCGCGGCCGACCAGTCGCTGCCGCCCCAGGCCGCGCAGGTCATCACCGTGTGGTGGCACTACTCGCCGGAACACGCCGGTCGCGGTTCTTCAAGGAGAGCATCGAGCGGGGCTTCCCCTTCGACAAGCTGAAGGCGATGGTGGACCGCTAGCGGCGCACGACGGTACGTAGCGCAGGGCCTCACGACGGTACGTAGCGCAGGGCTTCAGCCCTGCGCCGTGCCGGTCAGCCCGGCCAACCCGGCACGGAACGCCTGCGGCGTCTGGCCCGTCCACCGCCGGAACGCGCGAGAGAAGGCGCTCGACTCGGAGAAGCCGACCAGGTACGCCACCTCGCTGATGTTGAGGCCGCGGTCGCCGAGGTACTCGCGCGCGAGGCTGGCCCGCACGTCCGTTCCCACCTCGTCGAAAGTCGTGCCCTCCGCGCGCAGGCGGCGCTGGAGCGTGCGCGCGCTCATCGCCAGGCGCGCGGCCACCTGCTCCACGGGGATCAGGCCCACCTGGGCCGTGCGCAGCAGCTCGGTGCGCACGCGGTCCGCCACGCGCTCGGCGCCGCCGTCCGTCTGCCGCTCGATCAGCAGGTCCGCGTGGCGCCGCAGCGTGCGGTTGAGGTCATCGTCCCGGCGCGCGTGCGGCTGCCGCCACGCGTCCATCGCGAACACCATGGCGTTGCGCGCGGCCCGCAGCGCGGTCGGGGCGCCGAACACGCGCGCGTACTCGTCCTCGCCCGCGAGCGGCGGTCCGTGCAGCTCGACGCGCTCGGGCCGGCGGCCGGAGGCGTGGAAGATGCGGCCGGTGAACACGGCGAGGCTGAAGTCGCGCAGGTGGAACATGATGCCGCGCGGCGACATCCGCCAGACCATGGCGCACACCGCGTGGTCGCCTTCCAGCGAGATCTCGTACCGCACGGTCCTCGTCGTCAGCGGAAAGCTGCGCGCGACCTGCGTCATGCCCTCCTCCACGGTCGGGCTCGTGAGCAGCAGGTAGTCCAGCACCTCGAGCGCCCCGAACGGCACCACCCGGCCGGCGTGCAGACCCAGCCCGGGGCGGCCCCAGGCGCGGTCCGCCAGCTCCCAGATGCGGTAGAAGCGGTCGACGGGCAGCAGCCGGTCGGGATCGACCAGCTCCTCGTCCTCGAAGCCCGCCTCGGCCTGGATGCGCCGGGCGTCAAGCCCGAGCGCCCGGAACGCGCCCAGCATGGCGCGGGTGCCGATGGTGCCGACAAAGGAGGGATTCACGCGTTTGGCCCTCCAGCAAACCGCAACGTGTCGTGTTCAGTCAAGAGGCTGTCGCGCGCGGTCAAGGCGCGGCCGGCGGCCGGCCGGTATCGTGTTGGGCCAGGGGGAAAACATGTTCGACATCGACGTCTACTCGGTCGTGCTCCTGGCGCACGTGAGCGCCGCCATCGCGCTCGTCAGCAGCGGCCTGTTCGCGCCGCTCGTCCGCCGCGCGCTCATCGCCGCCCCGTCCATGGACGGCGTGCGGCTGTGGCTCGACTTCGGCCGCCGCGCGGCGCGGGCCAATCCCGCGGTCTCGCTCGCCGTGCTGGCGACCGGGATTCTATCTCGGGTCGGCCGGCTGGTGGAGCCAGCCGTGGTTCTTCGTCGCGGGCGCCACGTGGCTCGCCAACGCGCTCGTGGCCACGCTCGTCGTGAAGCGCGCGGCCGCCGCGACCGCCGCGGCCGCCGCGCGGACGCAGGGCGGCGCCGTGACCCCGGAGGTGGACGCGCTCCGCCGGTCGCGCGCGTGGACGTTCGGGATGGACGTCCTGCTGGCGAGCGATTTCTCGCTGCTCTACCTGATGTTCAACAAGCCCGGGCTGATCGAGTCGCTCCTCGTCGTGGACGGCGCCGTCGGCGTGGCCGTCGCCGTGCGCGCCGTCCTCGGGTGGCGCGCGGCGGCGGCCGTTCCGGCGGCTTGCTTGACACCTCGCTCAGACACGCCATAATCGGCCCATCCATCGACGTCATCGCAGCGCGCCGGGGGGGCCGGCACCCTCGCGCCGCATTCGCCGTCCCCGGGGCGGCGAATGCACGGTGCCAGCCCCGTCGTCCCCGATGAGAGGAGGCAGGGAGATGGGCAAACGTCCGTGGACCGGCGTCGGCGTCGCGTGCGTGATCGGTCTGGCCGCGGCGGTCAACGCCCAGACCCCGCCGCCCAGCCCGTCGCCGCCGCCGCCGTGCCAGGGCGCGCAGTCCACGCACGTCTTCCACGCCTACTCTTCCTGCGAGAAGGACGGTTTCTGGCACGTCCTGACCCTCGAGTACTTCCAGTGCGGCAGCGGCTCGATCGAGGGCCGGCGCGTGAACGACACGCCCACGGCCCAGCGATGCGCGGGCAAGGGCGCCGTGCCGGCGGCGAAGGCCGCGCGCGGCGCGAGCCTGGTCGCGCAGGTGGGGCCCGCCGACCAGCCGAAGCCCGAGGGCCAGTTCGTCTTCCTCGAGTGCCTCGACGGCATGTGGTACCGCGTGCACTACATGCGCTATCGCGCCTTCGACGGCAGCATCAAGATTGACCCGCGGCCGGTCGCCCAGGAGAGCACCGGCCAGATGTGCCGCGCGGCCGACCCGTCGCGCGCGCCCCTCCCGGTGGCCGGCGCCGTCGGCGCGAACCCGCCGCGCGCGGGGAAGATCGGGACGGCCGTCTCGACGCCGGCGCCGTCGGGCGAGCGGACCGCGCCGACGCCTTCCCCGGCCCCAGCGCCGCCCGCGCCGCCGCCCGCGGGCAGCGGCCAGACGTCCTCCAGCGGCGCGTTGAGCGGCGTGGTCGTCGCCAGCCGCACCGACGGCGAGCAGCACGAGACCATCCTGCTGAAGCTCCCGCCCAGGGCGGGCGGCCGCCCGGTCGACGAAGTCCGCCTGCGTGTCGGCAAGGACATCGCCCGGGACGTGCAGCCGGGGCTGCTGCCCGACGGCTGGCGCGCGGAGGCCGACGGCGACCAGCTGCGGCTGTCCGGTCCGGCGCTCGCCGGGGACTTGCCGATTGTCGCCCGCCTTCGGTTTCCGAACGTCACCGAGGCCGTGATGCGCGGCGTGCAGAAGGCGCGGCTCGAGCTCTACTCGGACGGCCATCGCCTGTCCCGCCAGGACGTGCCGGTCGAGCGCCGCCCGCCGGTCGATCTCCACGCGCCGATCGACGACGAGCTGGTCCTTCCGCCGGCCGTCACCGTGGGTGACATGGTGACGCTGACGCCCTTGAAGCCGGGCATCGACGGGCTCGGGGGGAAGTGGCTGATCGACTCCCTCGGCGGCGGCGCCGTGCAGCAGAACCCGCCCCCGCCGACGACGTACGGCTATTCGTTCGACAAGTACGACGGCCTTCGCTTGAAGGTGGGCTACGACCGCTCGGTGCTGCACGGTCTGGATCTGCACCTGCGCTACTGGGACGGGTACGGCGATCTCACGCACGACGTCGAGCCGCCGACGATGACCGTCGTCGAGGAGCCGCCGGCGAAGGGCACGCGCGTGGACGGCTGCACGGAGAAGAGCTTCCAGGGCCGCATCATCTGCGTGTGCGGCTGGTTCCCCGAAGAGGCGCCACGCAGCCGGCTGACGATCGACGGCACGCCGCTCGGCGAGCCGCTCACGGGATCGTCGCGGATCCTGTACTTCCGGCTGCCGCAGGAGGTCGCGCCGGGGCCGCACACGATCGCGCTGCCGGGCGCGCCGGGCAGCGCGCACATCGAGGTGCTGCAGCTCGGCGGCGAGATCGACCGCGACCAGCTGATGAGCGGGCAATCCACGCCCATCCACATCCGCATCACCGGCACGCGCGACGCGCTGGCGATCCACCTCGTCAACCACACGCCTGCCATCATCACGATCCAGGGCGGCGAGGACCAGATCATCCACACGTCGGGCGGTGACGAGAACGTGTACGACGGCAGCCTGCGCGGTCTCTCGCCGGGCGACTTTCACCTGACCTACGAGCTCGCCGCCGGCGGCTGTCCGTGCGGCGAGGCGCTGGCCGACACGACGCCGGCCGAGCCGGACGGCGAGAGCTGGTACGACGACACCCTGGCGCGGTTCCGGCGCGGGCGGAAGCTCGCCAACGACGCCGCCAACGCCGCGCAGGACGACCCGGACCACGCGCGCGAACTGGCCAAGGCGGCGCTCGAGGAGCTGAGCGGCGCGCGGCGGACGCTGAAGAAGGGCGTGGACTCGGGCGACATCGGGCCCGAGACGCAGAGGACCTTCGAGCGGTTCCTGTCCGAGTACCAGAGCCAGGCGCGCGTCGCGCTCGAGACGCCGCCGCCCGAGATTCCGATTACCGACACGACGCCGCCGCCGTCCACGCCCGAGCGTCCGGAGGAGCCCGTGGTGACGACCGTCACCGACGGATGGTTCGAGCCGTCGCAGGGCGTGTGGCAGGACGATGTGAAGTTCGACGACAAGCCGGGCAAGCGGCTCACAAAGGCCGGGCCCGCGCTGTGGACCGCCGAGCTGCCGATGGTGGCGGGGCGCGCGACGGCGCTCTTCGGCATCCGCGACGACCCGGGCGCCCCGAAGTACCACCGCATCCACATCGAGGGCACGACGAACGGCACGAAGTACGTCAGCGTGCACTTCCGGTTCACCGTCGTCCAGGGCGGCGCGCGCACCGTCGTGGCGGAACCCACCTGGCTGGCTCAGAACGTCACGCTCGACGGCCCCGCCGGCCCGATGCACCCGTGGCAGACCTCGATAGACGCGTCGTACGGCAGACCCGAGTTCAAGGCGTTCACGCTCAAGCCCGGCCCCTACTCGGTCGAGGCGGAGCTCGTCCGCAACGACACGAACCAGCCGACCGGGCTGAAGGTCGTCGTCTCGGGGCAGGCCGTCTCGACGAGGGCGCCGACGCTGCACTTCGTGCCGGTGCTGCTGTCGAGCGGCGGTCCGTCGGCCGCGCCGGTGCTGGGCCGCTTCGCGCGGAAGCTCTCCCTCGAGGTCGCGAACGAGCTACCGCAGATCCTGCCGCTCCCGCCCAACAGCCTGCCGGTCACCGTGCAGCCCCTGCAGGAGCTGCCGGACGTGCAGCCGGGCGTGCTCGGCGAGCTGCTGAACCAGCTGCACGTGTTGCCGGATCCCGACACGCAGCGGCGCGTGTCGCTCACCGCCAGGCTGACCACGTGGCTGGCGACCCAGGCCGCGCTGACCGGCGGCGGGAAGGTCGTCGCGCTGCTTCAGAGTGACGAGTTCAAGTCGCTCTGGCCCAAGGACGACGTGGGGGCGTTCACCACGTCGCAGAAGCTCATCGTCGCGAAAACCGACGCGAGGGTGATGACGATCGGCCACGAGCTCACGCACGCGTCGCCGTTCGTCTGGTCCGACGACCAGATGAAGGGCCTGTTCGGCTTCAGCTATCACAACGAAGAGGACAAGCACTACGCGAGCGGCCCGCGCATCGCGCCGAACCGGAAGCCGTTCGCGAACGTCAGGTCGATGATGGGACCGGTCGGCAGCGACTGGATCACGCAGGGCACCTACTGGCACCTGCTGCAGCAGTTCCAGGGCGCGCCCGACCCGCCGCTCGTCGTCGTGCGCGGCTACCTCGGGCGGCAGGGCGACCGCGTCCTCGGCCGGCTCGGCCCGCTGTACTCCGTGAACGGCGAGCCCGACCTGGCCGCCGGGACCCTGGGCGCCGGCCAGGTGGCGGTGGTGCTGCGCGACGCGTCGGGCGCGGAGATCGCGCGTTATCCCTTCTCGCCGGGCTGGCGCATACCCGACCTCGAGGTCGACCAGCCGGTCGTCGGCTTCAGCTGGAGCGTGCCGGACGACCCGAGCGCCGCGGAGATCGCGCTGGTCGGTCCCGGTGGCGAGACGCTCGACGCGCGGCGTCGCAGCGCCAATGCGCCGACCGTGGAGATCACCGCGCCGACCTCGGGCGCCGCCGTCACGGCCGCCGACGGACGGCTGCACGTCGAGTGGCGCGCCGCCGACGCCGACGGCGACGCGCTGACCTTCATGGTGCTCTACTCGCCCGACGCCGGCGCGACGTGGCGGGTGGTGTCGTTCGAGCAGACCGGGACCGGCTTCGACGTGCCCGTCGAGGGCCGGCCGCGCGCGGCGCGCGTGAAGGTGATCGCCACCGACGGAGGCCGGAGCGGCGAGGCGGAGGTGGCGTTCACGTTCGCGAGGTGACGGGGGCTCGAGGCCTGGGGCGTGGGGCTCGAGGCCCGGGTCCGCCAGAGATCGAATCGCACGATCTGGAGGGAGGAGAAGTGTCCCCGGAACACCATGGCAAGGCCTATGGAGGAAGCCCGCCGGAGAACTACGAGCGGTACTTCGTTCCAGCGATTGGCGCGCCCCTGGCGACCGACCTCATCGCCGACGCGGCGCTTCGTCCGGGTGAGCGGGTCCTGGACGTTGCCTGTGGGACCGGTGTCGTGGCGCGGCTTGCGTCACAGAAGGTCGGCGCCTCCGGGACCGTCGCCGGGTTGGACGCCAATCCCGCGATGCTGGCGGCCGCGCGCGGCGCCACGCCGCCGGGCATGGCCATCGACTGGCACGGGGCGAGCGCTGAGGTCATGCCGTTCCCGGATGCGTCGTTCGACGTTGTCCTGTGCCAGATGGGCCTCCAGTTCGTGCCCGACAAGCACGCGGCACTGAGCGAGATGCGGCGTGTCCTGGCGCCGGGCGGCCGCCTGATCCTCAGCGTGCCTGGGCCCACGCCGCCACCGCTCGTCATCATGGCCGAGGCGCTCGCGCGCCACGTCGGCGCCGAGGCCGCGGGGTTCGTGAATCAGGTGTTCTCGCTGCACGACGCGACGGCGCTTCAGAGCCTCATCGACGGCGCCGGCTTCGGCGGCGTTTCCGTTCAGGCCGAGACCGTTCCGCTCGACCTGCCGGTGCCCGAGGAGTTTCTCTGGCAGTACGTGCTGAGCACCCCACTGGCCGGCGTCGTGGCGCAGGTGGGAGACGAGCGTCTCGCGTTGCTGGAACGGGACGTCGCCGAGAAGTGTCAGGAGTTCGTGACGGATCGCACCTTCAAGGTGCCGGTACGCATGGTCACGGCGACCGCGCGGAAGTAGGGCGGCAGCATTCGCTCGGCTCCGTGCGCTTCGTTGGTTTACCCAGCCGAAGCTCGGCGGCGAGCCAGAGGGAGCCCGCCTTCGCGCGTCGCGCTACGGCGGGGCAACCTCCGCGTGAGTCATGAGGAGGTTGGCGGAGGGGGAGGGATTCGAACCCCCGGTACCCTTCCGGGTACAGCGGTTTTCAAGACCACCGCCTTAAACCACTCGGCCACCCCTCCGCTCGTCTGCAAGTATACGCTGGCCAAGCACTTGCGGATCCGGTCGACGCGCCTATTTCCGCGCCAGCAACGACGACCGGTCGATGATCTCGCCGCCCCGAATGACGACGTCGAGGCGCCGCGTGTTGTGGATGTCCGCCAGCGGATTCCCGGCGAGGACCAGCAAGTCCGCTCGCTTGCCCGCGGTGAGGGTGCCGAAGTCGTCTTCATCGCCGAGCATCTCGGCGGCACGACGCGTTGCCGCGACCAGGGCCTCCATCGGGGTGAGTCCCGCCTCCACCATCAGGGCGAGCTCTTCATGCATGCTGTAGCCGGGGAACACGAACGGGTTGCCCGTGTCCGTACCGCCCACGATGGGCACGCCGGCGTCGTAGGCGAGCTTGAGCGCGTGGAGCAGGCCCCTCCGCCACGCCCGGTCCGCGTCGGACGGAGGTCCCTTCGGCGCCAGCGGTGATTCCAGGAGACTCGTGATGACGCGCGTCTCGACGCCGCTCTTCAGAAACGGGTCCGTCAGGGCCTGCGAGGGATCGCCCCAGACGCCGGTCCAGATGAAGAGAGACAGCGTCGGGACATAGTAGGTGTGCTGTTCGGCCATGCGTGCGAGCAGCTCGCCGCCAGGAGGCCGCGGATCGGCGACGAGGTGCATGACCGCGTGAACGTGGTGCGCGACCGCCACCTCCAGCTCGTCGAGCGAAGTGGCGTGCGCGAAGACGGACAGCCCGTGCCGCTCCGCTTCCTCCACCGCGGCCGCGACCAGCTCCGGCGGCATCTGCGGATGAGTGTCGCCGAAGGCCGTCGGCCCGGACTCGATGACGATCTTGATCCCGTCCACGCCGGCCGCTGCCAGCCGATCGACGACGTGGCGCACCTCGTCCGGCGTCTTGACCACCCACACGCCACGTTGTGACCAATCGTACGTCGCGGCATCCGCACCCTTCGGCAGTTCCATGATCGTCGCGATGGGATGGCTGCCCGGCACCGTGAGCAAACCGCCGGTCGCATAGACGTGCGGACCGAGCAGGTGACCCTCTTTCTGACGCGACCGCAGGCGCTGCACGTCCTCGAGGCCGCCGCCGGACGCACCGACGTTGAAGATCGTGGTCACGCCGTAGAAGAGGAACTGCCGCAGCGCGCGGTCCACCGTGACCGAATCGAACGGAAGAAGCCCGCCGGTGCCGAAGTGCACGTGCATGTCGGCCAGGCCGGGAATGATGAACTTGCCGGTGGCGTCGACGACGCGGGCGTCGTCGGGAATCACTGCCTTGGCGGAATCGACGACGCTGTCGATGAGGCCGTCCCGGACGAGAATGGTCACGTTCTCCCGCGGTGGCGCCCCCGTTCCATCGATGAGAGTGGCGTGAGTGACGGCGAGGCTTCGCTCCTGAGCCGGCGTCGCCTGCACCCGTACCAGCAACCCGATCGCGACGAGGACTCCCATCGTTCGGACCTTGACGCGTGTCATCGAGCCCCTTTCATGGTTTCGAAGGCGCATTCCGCGGCTATCGCGATCAGGCCTCCAGATCCCGCACCGAGTCGGCGAAGATCCCGGCCCCGCGTCGCATCAGCTCCTCGGTGAGCACCAGCGGCGGCAGGAACCGCGCCACGTTCGAGTAGTGCCCCCCGATCTCGATGAGCAGCCCGCGCGTGAAGCACAGGCTCCGCACGCGCGACGCCAGGTCCGGCGCCGGCTCCTTCGTCGCCTTGTCCTTCACGAACTCGACGCCGAGCATGAGGCCCTGGCCGCGCACCTCGCCGACGAACGGAGACTGGCGCTCGACTTCCCGCAGGAGCTCCAGCAGCTCGAGGCCGAGGCGCGCCGCGTGGCCGGCCAGATCGTGCTGGCGCATGAAGCGGATGGCGGCGGCGCCGGCGGCATAGGCGACGACGTTGCCGCGGAACGTGCCGATGTGGGTGCCCGGTCCCCACGTGTTCAACGCTTCCTTGTAGGCCAGGGCCGAAATGGGGAAGCCCAGCCCGCCGAGCGCCTTGCTCATCGTCACGATGTCGGGCACGGCGCCGGTGTGCTCGAAGGCGAACATCTTCCCGGTCCGGCAGAACCCCGCCTGGATCTCGTCGGCGATCAGCAGCACCTCGTGCCGGTCGCAGATCTCCCGCACCTTCGGCAGGAACCCGGGCGGCGGCACGATGGAGCCGCCCTCGCCCTGGATCGGCTCGACGATGACGGCGGCCGGCGTGCCCACGCCGGAATGCGGGTCCTCCAGCACGTGGTCGAGGTGCTCCGCGCACTGCAGGCCGCACGTGTCGGGCGTCTTGCCGAACGCGCAGCGGTAGCAGTAGGCGTACGGGACGAAATGCACCTCGGCCACCAGCGGAAGGAGGCGGTCCTTGAACGCGCGTCCGCTCGACAGCGAGAGCGCGCCGCTCGTCATGCCGTGGTACCCGCCCTCGAACGCGATCAGCGGCGCGCGCCCCGTGTTGAGCCGCGCCAGCTTCACCGCCGCTTCCACGGCGTCGGATCCGGTGGGGCCGCCGAAGAACACGCGGGTGAGCGCGGGCGGCAGCACCTCGCGCAGCTGCTCGACGAGGTCGCGGCGGGCCGGCGTCGGCAGGTCGAGGGCGTGGGTCAGATCGGCGATCTGGCCCTCGGCCGCGGCCACGACCTCCGGATTGCCGTGCCCCACAGCCATGACGCCCGCGCCGCCGAAGAAGTCGATGTAGACGTTGCCGTCCACGTCCTCGACGGTGGCGCCCCGGCCGCGCGCCAGCGCGCACGGCAGCCCGCGCGGATAGGACACGGCCGCCGCCTCGTGCGCCGCCTGGAACGCCAGGTGCTCCTGCGAACGCGGCCCCGGCGGCGGCGTCTTGATGGAAGGGGCAGACGGGAAGGACAGGCGCCGGAAGTCCATCATCGCATCACCTCGCGTGAAGGAACGCGCGCGGCGGACACCTGCCACCGCCAGTCGCCAAGCGCCACGCTGAGCGCGCGCTGGTCGCCGTTGTGCTCGACGGTGTCGGCCACGACCGGAGGCGCCAGCGCGCGGAAGACGAGGGTGCTCGCGCCGGGCGACAGGGTGAGCGGGCCGACCTCGTAGGTCCGGCGTCCTTCACCGAGCGCGAGGTCGGACAGCGGCGCGCCGTTCAGCTCGACGCCGAGCACGCGCGCGGCCGGGAACGGCGTCAGCTCGACGGCCAGCGTGGCCTCGACCGGACTGGACGTCGTGTTGACGATGGTCCAGCTTCCCTGCCCGGACATCCAGCGCCAGCTGCGATCGCCGAGATACTCGCGATTGTCGTAGCCGGCGAGCCGCGCGGTGTACACCGCCGGAACGGCCACGGTGACCCGCAGCAGCGTGCCGTCCTCGAACGCGCGCACGCGCGCGAAGCCGTCGGGCACGGGCCGCCGCGCGAACCACGCGCCCAGCCCGCCGTCCGGCGGCACGAGCACCTCGGTGACGCCCGCGGCCGCGAGCTTGCCGGCCAGCCCTGGCTCGCCGCAATCGTCCACCACACCACCGAGGAACCTGACGGGATGCCCCAGCAGCGACGGCAGGAGCGTCGTCTCGTCGGGATCCGGCGGACGGCACTCCAGCAGATGAATCGGCCCGGGCTGCGCGGCAATCCACGGCAGCGCGTCGCCGGGCAGGGCCGGCCGCCAGCGGGGCGGCAACGGCGCGTACTCCAGCGCCAGGCCGCACACGAGCAGCGCGGCCACCGCCGTCCGCGGCGCCGTGCGCCGCTCGAACAGCCACGCGACGCCGGCGCCGGCCAGCACGGCAACCGCCAACTGGACGACGACGCCGAAGCGCGCGTACGAGCGGAACATCGGCGCGATCTCGTAGAGGAAGTACGACGGGCGGATCGTCATCACCGGCCCGATCCGCCGCTCGGGCGACAGCGAGCAGACGAGCGCGGCCGCGGCCAGGACGACGAGAAACGGAACGGCGCGCGACAGGGGCTCGTCGCGCTCGCCCCGGACCCACCGCCACACCGGCACGGCGGCGAGCAGCACGGCCGCCCACCCGAGCGACACCTGCTCTTCCAGCAACCCCGGGCCAATTCCGAACGCCGTCCACCGCCGCCCGGCCCACGCGCCGAGCCAGTGGTTCTCGGCAGGCGGCATCAGGTACGCCCACCACTTCGCGCTGTAGCGGAAGAGATCGTTGCGCGGAAACGCGACGCGCCCCCAGCCCGCGAGCACGTGGGGCGCGGTCAGGTACACGGCCAGGACGGTGGCGCCGACGGCCGCCAGCAGGGAGACGGCGACGATCAACGGGCCCCGAACCGACGGACGCGGGCCGCGGCCCGGCAGCAGCCACCAGGCGAGCATCACGACCGGCGTGAGCACCGCGCCGATGAAGCCGCCATAGAAGTTCGAAAAGGCCAGCGCCAGCGCGGCGGCCACGAGCCCCGCGAGCCGCGCCGGCCGCGGGCGATCGAGCGCCCACAGGAGCGCCAGGAAGTACAGCGGCACCCACTGCGTCTGCGCGATCTGCGGATGATACGCGGCGTGCGCGAGATGGAACGGCGAGAAGGCGAACGCCAGCCCGGCCACGATCGACGCGATGCGCGAGCGGGTGAGATACCAGGCGAAGAGGAACGCCGTCAGGGCCGACAGCGGAAAGCTGAGCAGGACGACGTAGTTGTAGGCGGTCACGGGGCCGCCGGCCATCGCAAGGAGGTGTCCGGGCAGATCGGTGAGCGGCTGCGTGAACGCGTCGAGGTGGAGCGGCGCGGCAAACCGCGCCATCGCGGCGAAGGGATCGTAGTGGCGGCCGACCAGATCGGCGCCGAAGACGCGCGTCGACGGCGAGCGGAGCACCGGCGCCGCCATGACGATCGTGACGACGAGACCGATCCCGGCCGCCAGGAGGGCGCCTGTCCACGCGCGCCGCGATTGGGACGAAGGCTCTGGTGCCGCGCCCATTGGCGTCGTCATCCGTCAGGGCGTGAACGCGCGGACGCAGCGGACGAAGCGGCCGACGCTCTTGTTGTCGGCCGCCCTGCACAGCCGCTGTTGAAGTTATCTGCTGAAGGCGTCGACCGTGGGATTGTCCGAAAACTCGGTGGAGCTCCAGTAGAAGCGCGTCGGTGAAGCCGCCGATGGCCGCTCCTGTTGCCAAAGAGCAGGTCAGCTGATCCTTCGAGGGCAGGAACCAGTCGTTGTAGCAGGCGTTGCCGGCCTGACAGGGCGTATTGCCCTGCGAGTCCACCTCGTAGGCGGAGCAGAGCTGTGCGCCATACGGAGTGCCGCCGTTCGCGCCGAGGGCGGCGACGATCGCCGTGGTGTTGGCGGCACCGTCCGTATTGCTCAGCGCCGCCCCGTCGCCGTGCCGATTCCACCCCACTCGATGCTCGGTACTGTTGTCGGCCGTGGCGGCAATGAGGTTGTTCAGGCCGCCGCCGAGCGCCGCGATGACCCCGCCACCCGAGGGCTGTCCCACGGCCGTGGTGAGGTAGGTGAAGCCGTTGGTCAGCGTCGCGCTTCCCTGCGGCGTGCTGATGACCACGTCGACGGCCCCGACCGCATGGGCCGGGGTCACGGCGGTCACGGAGGTGGAGCTCACGACGTTGACGCTCGTGGCCGCCACGCCGCCGAGCGTCACGCCCGTCGTCCCCGTCAGGTTCGTGCCGGTCAGCGTGACGCCCACACCGCCCGACGCCGTGCCGGATGACGCCGCGATGGAGGTGAGCGCGGCGAGATGAGGCGTCACCAGCGCCCGGCACGTCGTGTCCACGTCCACGCGGCACGTGTCGCCGTCGTTCAGGATCAGGCCCACGGCGCACGTCTGGGGCGGCGAGGGCGGCGGCGCGCCGGCCGGCAGCAGCGCGCCGCTCAGCCCGCTCGGGCAGGCAGTCCGCGTAGGCCGGCAGCGCGATCGCGTCGACCTTGAGCGCGGCGCCCGACGAGTTCGTGAAGTCGGCCAGCTCCCAGCCCGCGAGATCGGGGCCGGAAGGAATCTGGGTCACGGGGATGGCCAGCGTCTCACCGGCCGGGTTGGTGAACGTCGACGCAATCGCCGCCCAGACGGCGGGCCCGTACGAGAGCAGGGCGGCGGCCAGCGCCAGCGCCAGCAGGGATGCCGTGGCGTGGCGGCCGCCGCGCCCGCGCAGCGCCCGGAAAGCGACGGCCATCAGGCCGAGCCCGAGAATCAACAACGCCCAGGGGGGCATCGCCGGCACGGGGGCGGCCGCCGGCACCGTGGTGATGACCTGCGCGGAGGCCGGGACGGAAACGAGCAGGAAACCCAGGGCGGCAACGGCTGCGGTGAGACGCTTCGACATCGGGAGCTAGTCTACGCCGTCGGGCCGCGCCAGTCATACCCGCGGCCCCTCTTCCGTTCCAAGGGGATCCCATGAGACACTCCTCTGGAAATGCAAGGGACGACACAGTGGAACGGACCCAGCTCGAGTTCGTGCGCGGGACGCTAGAGGGCGAGTGAAGAAGGACCCGCGGACCGACGTGGAGGACGAGCGGCGGGACTTCTGGGGCGCCTTCGTCCAGGACCTGCGCTTCGCGGTGCGCACGTTCGCGCGCGAGCGCGCCTTCGCGCTGGTCGCCGTGTCGATCCTGGCGCTCGGCGTCGCCGCCAACACCGCCATCTTCAGCGTCGTCGACGCGGTCCTGCTCAGGCCGCTGCCCTTCCCGGACGCCAACCGGCTCGTGTGGCTCTCGTCGGGACGCGAGCTCGCGCCCGGAGTGCGCGAGGCCGCGGGCCTGTCGGGGGCCACCTACACCGTGTCGGCCTACGAGGAGTTCGCGCGCCGCAACCGCTCCTTCGACGGCGTGACGGCGTACAACCCGTTCTTCGGCAACAGCGAGTACACGCTGACGTCGCGCGGCGAGCCGCAGGCCGTGGCGGGCGTCATGGTCGCGTGCAACTTCTTTCAGACGCTGGCGGTGCGACCGGAGCTCGGGCGGCTGTTCGCCGCCGGGGAATGCCGCCAGGGCGGCCGGCGGACCGTCATTCTCAGCGACCCCTTCTGGCGCCGCCAGTTCGGCGCCGACCCGACGATCGTCGGCCAGGCCGTCAGCCTCGGCGGGCAGGCGGTGACGGTCGTCGGCGTCCTCCCCCGGACGTTCGACTTCGGCTCCGTGTTCGCGCCGGGCCTGGGGATCGACGTGTACGTGCCGGCGCACCTCGACGAAATGCGCGGCTGGGGAAACACGCTGGCGCTGGTGGGCCGCCTGAAGCCCGGCGTCTCCGTGTCGCAGGCGCAGGGTGAGGCCGACGTCCTGTTCCCGCAGCTCAGAGCGGCCAACCCCGACTGGGGCATGACCTACCTGTCGACGCTCACCGACCTCAAGGACCACGTGACCGGCACGCTGCGCCGGTCGCTCCTGGTCCTCTGGTGCGCGGTCGGGTTCATCCTCCTGATCGTCTGCGTCAACCTGTCGAACCTGCTGCTCGCGCGCGGCGCCGCGCGCGGCCGCGAGTTCGCGATCCGGGCCGCCGTGGGGGGAGGACGCGGCCGCCTGGTGCGTCAGGCCCTGACCGAGAGCCTCGTCCTGTCGGGCGTGGGCGCGTCGCTCGGCCTGGGTCTGGCGTTCGCGTTCACGCGCTGGCTGGCCCACCAGGGATCCTTCGCGCTGCCCCTGCTCGACCGCGTGAGCCTCGACGGCGCCGCACTCGCCTGGACGCTCGTCGTCGCCGTCGCGGCGACCGTTCTCTTCGGCCTCGTGCCGGCGCTCCGGATCTCCTCGGCTCATCTGGCCGACGCCCTCAAGGACAGCGGCCGCGCGGCCAGCACGGGCCGGATGCACGAGCGGCTGCGCGCGAGCCTGGTGGTCTCCGAGGTGGCGCTCTCGTGCGTGCTCCTGATCGCGGCCGGCCTGCTGTTGCGGAGCTTCCTCCAGGTCCTGGACGTGGACCTCGGGTTCGAGCCGGCCCGGGCCGCCGTCATCAAGATCGCCTACGACGACGGCGGGGAGGCGGCGCGACGCGGTGTCGTGCTGCACGAGATGCTGCGGCGTGTCGGGACGATCCCCGGCGTCGAGGTGGCCGGCGTGGCCGACATGCTGCCCTTCGGCCGTAACCGGAGCTGGATGTTCTCGGCACGGGGGGAGCCGGCGCGGAAGGACGAGTTGACGGCGGCCCTGGTCCGCGTCGTGACCCCGGGCTATCTCGCGGCGATGGGCATGCACCTGCGGGAGGGCCGGGACTTCACCTGGCACGACGCGCCGGACACCGAGCGCGTCGTCCTGATCAACCAGGCCGCCGCCCGGCGCTTCTGGCCCGGGGAGGATCCGGTGTCGCGTGTCGCCCTGGTGAACGGTGACGAGACCCGCGTCATCGGCGTTGTCTCGGACGTTCGCGCCTACGGCCTGGAAACGGCGGCGGCCCCCGAGATCTTCCTGCCAGCGACGCAGGCCGATCCGGAGGGCGCCGAGCTGGTCATCCGGACGGCGGTGCCGCCCGATCGCCTGGCGGCGGAGGTCATGGCCGTGCTGCGCTCGCTCAATCCGGCCCAACCCGCGACCACGCTCCAGCCGCTGGAGTGGATTGTCGACCGCGCCGTCTCGCCCAGGCGCTTCTTCGTGCTGCTGGTGGCCGCGTTCGCGGCGCTCGGCCTCGTTCTGGCGTCCATCGGGATCTACGGCGTCATCTCCTATTCGGTCACGCAGCAGGCGCGCGAGATCGGCACCCGCGTCGCGCTGGGCGCGACGCCCGGGCAGGTGCTGCGCGGCGTGATCGCCAGGGTGTTGCGGCTGACGCTGGCGGGGGTTGGCGCCGGCGTGCTCGCGGCGCTGGCGGCCACGCGGTGGATGGCGTCGCTCCTGTTCGAGATCAGGCCGACCGACCCGGCGACGTTCGCCGGCGTCGTCCTGCTGCTCGTGCTCGTCGCGCTCGTCGCAGGGGCCCTGCCGGCCCGCCGCGCCGCGCGCGTGGACCCGCTCGTCGCCCTGCGCGGCGAGTGAGCCCCGCTGCTCCGCGTTCAGCACCTCCACGGGCGCCACGTCCCACGTAGAGCCCATAAACACCTGTAAGACAACCGCTTAACAATCTGTGTAAACCTCCAGGCCGGAGTGCGCGTCTAAGAACTTACCTAGACTATCGTGGTATTACTTCCGCCATGCCGCCAGGAACCAAAGGTCTGCTCCACGGGGCGCTCGACGCGCTGATTCTCAAGACGCTGGCCACGGGCCCGCGCCACGGGTACGCCATCGCCCGTTTCATCGAAGAGACGACGGGCGACGCGGTGCTCGTGGAGGAGGGCTCGCTCTACCCCGCGCTCTACCGCATGGAACGGCGCGGCTGGATCGAGGCCGAGTGGGGCATGTCCGAGCTCGGCCGGCGCGCCAAGCTGTATCGCCTCACCGACGCGGGCCGCGTCCGCCTGACCGAGGAGACCGCCAACTGGCGGCGGTTCTCGTCCGGCGTCTCGAAGGTGCTGCTCCCGTGATCAGACGCTCCCTGCGCTCGTGGCTGTGGCGCGTGCCGCTCGACGAGGAAGTCGACGAAGAGCTCGCGTTCCACCTCGAGATGCGGACGCGCGAGTTGATCGCGCAGGGTGTGGCGCCGGCCGACGCTCGGCGCCTGGCCAGGGAGCGACTCGGAAACCTCGCCGACGTCAGACGAACCTGTCTCGACGAAGGCAGAAGGAGAGATCGAACGATGCGCCTCGCGCAATGGACCGACGAGCTCCGAGACGACGTGAAGTCCGGTCTGCGGCAGCTCGCCCACGCGCCGGCGTTCGCGGTGGTCGCCGTGGCGACGCTCGCGCTCGGCATCGGCGCGAACAGCGCGATCTTCGCGCTCGTGGACGCGACGCTCCTGCGGCCCCTGCCGTTCCCCCAGCCGGACCGCCTCGTCATGGTCTGGGAACGGAGCGACGACTCCCCGCGCGGCGGCGTCTCGCCGCTCGACGTGGCCGACTGGAACGAGCGGAGCCGCACAATCGAGCGTATGGCCGGGTTCATCCCGAACGTCGGCGGCATGGTCATGGCCGGCGCGGACGGCACGGCGGAAACGGTGCCCCGCCAATGGGTGACCTCCGGCATCTTCGGCGCGCTCGGCGTGAAGGCCGTGGCGGGCCGCACGTTCGGGCCCGAGGACGATCGCCGGCACGCCAAGGTCGTCGTGCTGAGCGGGGCATTCTGGCGGGCGCGCTTCGGCGCGGACCCGTCGGTCGTCGGGCGCGACGTGCGTCTGGACGGCGACCTCTACACCATCGTCGGCGTCGTGCCGCCGTCGTTCCAGCTGGTGGGGCGGAGCAGCATCTGGGCGCTCGTGACCTTCGACCCCCGGCCGCAGCTGCGCGGCGCGCACTTCCTGGAGGTCGTCGGACATCTGAAACCCGGCGTCACGCTGGCCGCCGCGCAGTCGGACATGTCGGCCGTCGCCGACGGTCTTGCGCGGGAGTTCCCCGCGACGAACAAGGGCCGTGGCGCCTCGGTCGAGCCGCTGCACGACGCGCTCATCGGGCGCGACCTCCGGCTCACCTCGCTGCTCTTCCTCGGCGTGGTGGGCTTCGTGCTGCTCATCTGCTGCGCGAACGTCGCCAACCTGCTCATGGCGCGGGCCAGCGTGCGGGCGCGCGAGCTGGCCGTCCGCGCCGCGCTCGGCGCGGGACGCCGGCGCATCGGGCGGCAGCTGCTGACCGAAAGCCTGGTGCTCTCGGTCATCGGCGGCGCCCTGGGCATTGCCGTGGGGATGGCGATCCTCGACGTGGCGCCGTCGGTGATCCCCCAGGGCCTGCTGCCGGCGGCCGTCACCCTCTCCTTCAACCCGCGCGTGCTGGGATTCTGTGCGGCGGCGGCGCTCCTGGTCGGCCTGCTGTTCGGGCTGGCGCCGGCGTGGCAGGCGACGGGCCTCGAGGCGGCCCGGGCGATCGCCTCCGACACCCGGACGGCCACGACCCGTGGGGGCCGGCTGCGGACCCTGCTCGTCGGCGGAGAGGTCGCCACCGCCGTCCTGCTGCTCTTCGGCGCCGGGCTGCTGCTGCGCACGCTCGTCGCGGTGGACACCGTCGACCGCGGCTACCGGGCCCGCGGCGTGCTGACGATGATGGTCGACCCGCTGGGGAGCCAGTACCCGACGCCCGAGTCGTTGCTCCAGTTCTTCGACGCCATCGACCGCGAGATTGCCGGCATCCCCGGCGTGCGCGACCACGCGTGGGCGAGCACGCTGCCGATGGGCGACTCGGTCCTCGGCGACGTCTCGTTCCACGTCGTGGGAAGTCCGCCGCCGGCCGACGGCCACCAGCCGACCACCGACTACGCGGTCGTGAGCCCGTCCTACTTCCAGACGCTGGAGCTGCCGCTCGTCGCCGGCCGCGGCTTCGACAGCCACGACACGCTCGACAACACCAAGGTGTGCGTCGTGAGCGAATCGCTCGTGCGTCGGTACTTCGGCGGCCGGTCGCCGATCGGCGCCACGATGGAGTTCCGGTCGTCGGACGCGCCGCAGGCGAAGCCGATCGTCCGCCAGGTCGTCGGGGTCGCGCGCGAGGTGAGGCGGCGGCCAGACGAGCGGGAGGCGTCTCTCCAGGTGTACGTGCCTCTGGCCCAGGCCCCGGTGGACGATATCTACCTGCTGGTCCGGCCGGTGTCCGGCCGCGCCCAGGCGCTGGCGGGCCCCGTCCGCGCGGCGATCGGGCGCGTGGACACGCAGCAACTGGTGAGCGTCCGGGACGTGATGACGCTCGAGGACATCGCGTGGGACGCGACGGGACGGCACCGGTTCCGGGCGGTGATGGTGACGACGTTCGCGGGGCTGGCGCTGCTGCTCGCCATGGTCGGCGTCTTCGGGATCCTGGCGTACTCCGTCCAGCAGCGCGCGAAGGACCTCGCGGTGCGCCGCGCGCTCGGCGCGACGACGAAGGACGTGCTGCGGCTCGTCGTCCGGAGCGCGCTGGGAGTGGTGGTCGCGGGTGTCGCGGTGGGCCTGGCCCTCGCGGCGATCCTGGGACGTGTGGTCGCCACGATGCTCTTCGGCGTGACGCCGCTCGATCCGCTCACCTTCGCGCTGGTGGCGATCGTGCTCGCGGTGACGGCGGTCGTGGCCATCGCCGGCCCGGCGTGGCGCGCGGTCCGGATCGACCCGGTGGTCGAGCTGCGGAGCGCGTAGAGCCTCCGTGCTGCGTTCCCCGGGCGCCTCTCCCTACTCTCTGAGCGTCGTCGCGATATCGACGTGCGTGGCCCTCCGCGCCGGAGCGGCGACGGCCACCAGGGCGACCGAGGCAAGCGCGAGTCCGGCCGCGGCGAAGGTCGCCGGGTCCAGCGCGTCCACGCCGTAGAGCAGGGTGCGGAGAGACTGGCTGAGACCGGCGGCGCCGACGAGACCGACGAGGAGGCCAGCGGCAACCGTCAGGAGGCCCTGCCGGAGGACGCTGGCGAAGATCGTCCGGCGCGTCGCGCCGAGCGCCATCCTGACGCCGAGCTCCCTGGTGCGGCGTCCGACCGTGTGCGACAGCACGCCGTACAGACCCACGAGGGCCAGGAGGCCCGAGACCGCGGCGAAGGTGGCGAAGAGGACGGCGCGGAACCGCGGCTCGACCAGCGTGCCGTCGATGAAATCCGGCATGTAGGCCAGGCGCGTCACGGGCACCCCCGCGCTGAACCGGGCCGCGGCCTGCCGCAGCTCGTCGCCGAACCCCTCGCCCCGGCGCGCGCTGCGAACCATGACCGTGACGCCGTACGGCCACGCCTGCTGCGTGTGCGGCACGTAGACGGCCGCGCGAGGTCCGTCCTCGACACGGCGCTGCACGATGGTCTGGACGACCCCCACGACGCGAAGCCGTACCGGCGATTCCTCGCCCTCGTCGGGGCCGCGAACGACGACCGCGCCCACGGGCTCGCGGTCGCGCAGGTACGCGGCGACGAACGCCTCGTTGACGACCGCCACGTGCTCGCCTCCGGCCGGCGGCGAGGCCGCGAAGCCCGTGCCGCGCGTGATTCTCGCGCCGATCGTGTCGAAGAAGCGCGGCGAGACGACGAAGGCCGAGACGCCGGCGCGGCGGGTTCCGGCGGCGTCTCCGGGCAGCGTGATGAGGGGAGCCCAGCTCGGGTCGGAGAACGGCGCATCCGATCCCGCGGCAATGGCCTCGACGCCGGGCACCTTCGCGAGCTCGCCGATCAGCCGATCCCACAGGGCGCGGGAGGGCACGCCGTCCGTGCCGGGCACCTTGAGCGGCACGCTCACGGCATACAGGTTCTCGGGCTCGAAGCCGAGATTGCTGGACCGCACGCGCAGCAGCGAGTGGAACAGCAGGCTGGCGCCGACGACCAGGACCAGCGCGGCCGCGATTTGGGCGACCACGAGCGCGTCGCGCAGACGTTGGCCGCCGCCCGCGATGGTCGGCGCGCCGGCCTGGCGGAGGCCGGTTCCGAGACGCGCCCGGCGCGCCAGCGCCAGCGCCGGGACCAGACCAGCCAGCAGGCCCGTGCCCAGCGACACCGCCGCGGACAGGGACAGGACGCGCGCGTTCACGGCCACCTCTCCCATCCGCAGCAAGCGGCCCGGACCGAGGGCCGTGAACGCCGCAACGCCGCCGAAGGTCAGGAGCAGACCGACCGCGCCGGCAATCGCCGCCAGCACCAGGCTCTCGAGGAGCAGGCCGGCAACCACGCGGGACTGGCTCGCGCCAAGGGCTCGCCGCAGCGCAATCTCGTGCTCGCGCTCGAGCGCCCGCAGGTACATCAGGTTCGTGCTGTTCAGGCCGGCGATGAGCAGCAGGAGGCCGGCCGCGCCGAGAAACAGCGCGAGCGGCCGCGCCGTGCTTCCGACGGTCTCTGCGTGCAGGAGGTTCGCGCCCGCGCCGAACAGCGCGCCGTCGGGCAGGATGTTGTCGGCGGGGTACTCGTCGGCGAGCCGCCGCTGAATCGACGCAATCTCCGCGCGCGCCATCTCCAGCGTGGCGCCCGGCGCGAGCCGGGCGAAGACGACAACGGACCGTCGTCCGCGCTCGCGGTAACGGGCGTCACCAACCTTGAGCGGCGTCCAGAACTCCGCCCGGCCCGTGAAATACGCCGACGGCCCATCGAAGCGCGGCGGCAGGATGCCGACCACCGTTGTCTGATTCACGGTCCGGCCGACAACGCCGGGATCGCCGCCGTACCTGGCCAGCCACGACTTGTGGCTGAGCACGACCACCGGCGGCGCGTCCGGCGCGAAGTCGTCCGGCCGGAACCCGCGGCCCAGCACGGGCTCGACGCCGAAGAGCTCCAGGAAACCTTCGGTGACCGCGACCAGGCCCGCCAGCTCCGGTCCCCGACCGGTGTCGGGTAGCAGCGCGGATTGCTGCTCGGCGGCGACGAAGTGATCGAGCGTACGGGCGCGCGCCTTCCAGTCCAGAAACGTCGCGATGGACGTGCCCGCCAGGCGTTGCAGCGACGGGGCGTCTTCACGCCACGGCCGGTCGGGGAAGATGCGCCCGACGGTCACCATGCGCGCGGCGTCGGGATAGGGCAGGGGACGCAGCTCGATCGCGTCTACCACGGTGTAGATTGTCGACACGGCGGCAATGCCGGCCGCGAGCGTGACGACGACGAGCGCCGTGCGGGCCGGCCGGCGGGCCAGGTGTCGAACGGCCTGCCCGAGCTCCGCGCCGAGTCCCGTTGCCATCACTTTCCAGCGCGAGCTCGTGGAGGTGCGGCCGTGCGTCGGGACGTGCGGGGCCGGGCGTAGTCGCTCTCCCGCCCGTCGCACCGCCAGAACGTCGCCGAACCTGCGCTGCGCCTCGTGTCGGGCCTCGTCCGGGTCCCATCCCTGCCCGATGAGCTCGTCCACTCTGGACTCCAGATGGAACCGCAGCTCCTCGTCCACGTCGGGCTTCGGGTCCAGGCCGGCGCGCCGTGCGGAGCGGTGCCACCACGGGGTCCGGGCCATTACTTCTCCTCCGGAAGGGGAGGCTTGGCGGCGTTGAGCAGCTTGTCGACCGCGGCGGTATACGCCTCCCACGTCCTGGTCTCGCGGCGCAGGTGGCGACGGCCCTTGGGCGTGAGCCCGTAGAACCTGGCGCGCCGGTTGTTCTCCGACAGGCCCCATTCGCCCGCCACGAGGCCTTTGTGCTCCAGGCGCCACAGCGCCGGGTACAGCGTCCCCTCCTCGACGAGCAGCGCGTCGCCGGTCTGGCGCCGGATGAGGTTCGTGATTCCGTACCCGTGCAGGGGGCCCCACACGAGCGCCTTGAGGATCAGGACGTCCAACGTGCCGCGC
This sequence comes from uncultured Acidobacteriota bacterium, assembly GCA_963812185.1. Lineage (GTDB taxonomy): Bacteria > Acidobacteriota > Vicinamibacteria > Vicinamibacterales > JAHECP01 > JAHECP01. The sequence goes on along the minus strand of CAWEUE010000002.1, from coordinate 586,454 downwards.
ACGAGCTCGAGCGGGGTTCGGTCCATCTGCCTCCCCTTTGGTTCAAAGGGAAGGGTCTCACGGTTCCCCTTTGGATGCAAGGGGAGTGCGCGCCTACTCCGCGCTCAGCGCCTCGACCGGCGCCACGCGCGCGGCCCGCCGCGACGGGACGAGGCACGCGACGAGCGCCACGCCTCCCGTGACGACCACCGCGGCGGCGAGGACCCCGGGGTCGGTCGCCGGCACCTGGAACAGCAGAGCCCGCATCCCCTGTCCGGCCGCCCAGGCGCCGGCCAGGCCGAGCGCCGTGCCCCCGGCCACGAGACGCGCCGCGAGCGACAGGAAGGCGGCGCGGATCTGCCGCGGCGTGGCGCCCAGCGCCACGCGCACCGCGATCTCGCGGCGCCGCTCGGCCACCGCGTAGCCGACGACGCCGTAGATGCCGACGGCGGTGAGCAGCACCGCCAGGCACGAGAAGAGACTTGCCAGCACGGCGGGCGATCGGCGCGTGAGCAGGCTGTCGCCGATCATCGCGTCCATCGACCGCACGCCGCTCACCGGCAGATCCGGGTCGAGCGACCGCACCACGCGCCGCAGCGTGCCGGCGAACGAGTCCGGCGCCACGCCCGTGCGCACGACCACGTAGAACTGGTTGTCCATGCGACGGCTGAACGGGAAGAACGCGGCGCCCTGCCCCGCCGCCTCGGTCAGCGCGGCCTGCTTCATCGGCGCCACGACGCCGACGATCGTGAACGCGTTCGCCTCGGGCTGGAGGTTGGGCCCCTGGAAGACGCGGCGGCCGACGGCGTCGCCGCTGCCGAAGTAGTGCCGCGCGAAGTCCTCGTCCACGACCGCGACGCGCGCCGCGCCGCCGAGCTCGTCCGCCGTGGGGAACCGTCCCGCGACGAGCGACAGGCCCATCGCGGCGAAGTAGTCGCCGCCCACGCCGTAGCCGTAGTGCCCGCGCGCCGACTCTCCGGGTCGAGGCTGGTAGCCCTCCACGCTCACGGCGCTCTTGATCGTCTGGCCGCTCAGCGGCACGTTGGTGACGAGGCCGGCGGCGGTCACGCCCGGCTGGCGGCCGAGCGCGTCGGTCACGCGCCGGCTGAAGCTCAGCACGGCGGCGCCGGTCGGATAGGTCCCGCCCGGCAGCGACACGTGGCCGACGAGGACGTGGTCCGGCCGGAAGCCGGGCGACACGGCCATCGCCTTCTCGAAGCTCAGGCCCAGGAGGCCCGTCGCGGCCAGCAGCGTGAACGCCAGCGCGAGCTGGGCGACGAGGAACGCGTGGCGCAGACGCTGGGCCGCCCGTCCGCTCGTGCCGCCGCGCGACTCGCCGCGCAGCGTTTCCTCCGGCCGGCGACGCAGGCCCAGCCAGGCCGTCGGCAGACCGAGGGTGAGGCCCAGCACCACGGCGGCGGCCAGCCCCGCCAGGCCAAGCCGGACGTCGAAGACCACCGACGCGCCGAGCGGGAGCCGATCGGCGCCGAGCGCCGCCAGCGCGCGCACGCCCAACGCGCCGGCGCCGATCCCGAGCAGGCCGCCGGCCAGCGCCAGCGCGACCGTCTCCACGAGCGTGGCGCTCACGACGTGGCGGCGGCCGGCCCCGAGCGCCCGGCGCACGGCCAGCTCCTTCTGCCGCGCGCTCGCGCGGATCAGGAGCAGGTTCACGAGGTTGACGGCGCCGATCAGGAGCAGGACGAGCGCGCCCGCCTGCAGCAGGACCAGCGCCGGCCGCACGGCCGCGACGTGATCGCCGTGCAGCGACACGACCACGGTGTGGAAGCCGGACTCGGCGATGACCTTCGCGCCGGGGTAGGTGCCGGCGAGCGCGTCGTTCTGGGCGGCGAGCTCCGTTTCGGCGTCCGCGATCGCCGCGCCGGGCGCGAGCCGCGCGACCATGTTGGTGGAGCTGCCCGAGTGGCGCTCGGCCGGCAGGCGCTGCCCGGGCTGCGACGACAGCGGCACGTACAGGCGCGCGTCGGAGGAGAGGAACCTGAACGAGGGCGGCAGCACGCCGACGACCGTCATGGGCACGCCGTTCACGCGAATCGTGCGGCCGATCGCGTCCGGGTCGGCGTCCAGGCGCCGGCGCCAGTACGCGTCGGTCACGACCGCCACGCGGTCCGCGCCGGGCGTCATCTCCGCGTCCGTGAACGCGCGGCCCATGGCCGGCCCCACGCCGAGCGTCGCGAAGAAGCCCGTGGACACGCGCAGCACGCCCACGCGCTCGGTGGCGCCCGGCTCGCCGACGCTGGCGCTGGCCGGCCGGTAGATGGCCAGCGACGACAGCGCCGGGATCCGTCCCCGCCGCTCGTAGTAGTTCGTCACCGACGCGCCGTCGTCCATGACGCCGGCCCTCGGGTAGCTGTTGTAGACGCGGACGAGGCGGTCGGCGTGCGGGAACGGCAGGGGGCGCAGGAGAATCGCGTCGACGAACGCGAAGATGGCGAGGTTGGCGCCGAGGCAGAGCGCGATCGTGGCGGCGGCGCTCACGGTGAAGGCCGGCGTCCGGACGAGCAGCCGGACGGCGTGGCGCAGGTCGCGGCCGAGATCGTCGAACACGCGCAGGCCTCTCGACTCGCGGCAGTCGTCCTTCACGTTGTCGAGGCTGCCGAACTCCAGGCGCGCCCGGCGCGCGGCTTCTTCCGGCGGCACGCCCGCGCGCTCGAGATCCTCCGTGTACGCCTGGATGTGAAACCGCAGCTCGTCCGCCATGCCGGCCTCGAAGCGGCGGCGTCCGACGAGCGCGGCGACGACCGAGCGCAGTCGCTGGAGCACGTCACACCTCGTCTGGCTTCGTGTTCAGCGCGGCGGCAATGGCGGCGGACAGACGGTTCCAGCCGGCCGTCTCCTCGCGGAGGCGCCGGCGCCCGCCGGTGGTCACCGTGTAGTACTTGGCCTTGCGCCCGTTCTCGCTCTGTCCCCACGTCGACGTGATGAGCCCCTGGTGCTCGAGCCGGTAGAGCGCGGGGTACAGGGAGCCCTGCGGAATGTCGAGCGCGTCGCCGGAGATCTGGCGGATGCGCAGCAGCACGCCGTAGCCGTGCAGCGGCTTCAGCGTCACGGCCTTGAGGATCAGCATGTCCAGCGTGCCGGGCAGCAGGTCGGCGGTCTTGCCCACGGGGCGTCTCTCCTAGTTTAACTAGGAGAATAACGGCCGGCGGTCGCGCTGTCAAGGAAGGGCGAGTCGGGATGTGGGGGCCGGCTTCAGCCGGCCCGGTCACGCCGTGGGCTCGATCACCTCGAGGCCGTTCATGTACGGCCGCAGGACCTCTGGAATCACCACCGAGCCGTCCTTGCGCTGGTAGTTCTCCAGGATCGCGATGATCGTGCGGCCGACGGCGAGGCCCGAGCCGTTCAGCGTGTGCACGAACCCGGCGCGTCCGGTCCCGTCGCCGCGGAACTTGATGTTCGCGCGGCGCGCCTGGAAGGACTCCGTGTTGCTGCACGACGAGATCTCGCGGTAGGTCTTCTGGCTCGGCAGCCACACCTCGATGTCGTAGGTCTTCGCCGCGGCGAAGCCCATGTCGCCCGTGCACAGCACGATCGTGCGGTACGGCAGGCCGAGGCGCTTCAGCACCTCTTCGGCATGGGCGGTCAGCGACTCGAGCTCGTCGTACGACTGCTCGGGCCGCGCGAACTTCACGAGCTCCACCTTGTCGAACTGGTGCTGGCGGATCAGGCCGCGCACGTCGGCGCCGTAGGAGCCGGCCTCGCTGCGGAAGCACGGCGTGTAGGCGACGTAGCGCAGCGGCAGCAGGCGGCCGTCCAGGATCTCGTTGCGATAGAGGTTCGTGACGGGCACCTCGGCGGTGGGGATGAGATAGAGGTCCCAGTCGCCCGCCACCTTGAAGAGGTCCGACTCGAACTTCGGCAGGTTGCCCGTGCCGGTCAGCGCCGCGGCGTTCACGAGGAACGGCGGCTCGACCTCGGTGTAGCCGTGCTCGCGCGCGTGCAGGTCGAGCATGAAGTTGATGAGGGCGCGCGAGAGCCGCGCGCCGGCGCCGAAGAGCACCGCGAAGCGCGCGCCCGACATCTTCGTCGCGCGCTCGAAGTCCAGGATGCCCAGCGCGGGCCCCAGGTCCCAGTGCGCCTTGGGCTCGAAGTCGAACGACGGCGGGTCACCGTGCCGGCGCACCTCCTGGTTGTCGGCCGCGCTCGCGCCCACCGGCACGCTCGCGTGCGGGAGGTTGGGCAGCGCCATCAGCGCCACCAGGCGCTGGTGCTCCACCGACTCGAGCACGATCTCGAGCTGCTTGATCTGCGCCGTGCGCTGCTTGTTGGCCGCGAGGATCGGCGCGGCGTCCTTGCCCTGCCGCTTGGCGCGCGCGATCTCGTCGCCCGACGTGTTCTGCTGGCGCTTGAGGGCCTCCACCTCGGGGATCATCTGGCGGCGCCGCGTCTCGAACGCCAGCAGGTGCTCGAGGTCCTTGTCGACGTCGAGGCCGCGGTTGCGCAGGCCGGTTCGCACCTCGTCGAGATGCTCGCGGACGAAAGCGGGATCGATCACGGGAAGTCTCCTGACGGCTGACGGCTCAGGGCTGACGGCTCACGCCAAGCCGCCTCCGCGCTTCGCGCTTCGCGCTACAGCGGGCCAAGGCTTGATCTTAACTGATGTGGCCGCAATGAGATACGATGGCCCATTCACCGGAGAGGCAAGGGGGATCGTTGACACGACACGCCACCATCCGCAAGGCCGTCTTTCCCGTGGCCGGCCTGGGCACGCGCTTCCTGCCGGCCACCAAGGCCCAGCCGAAGGAGATGCTGCCGCTCGTCGACAAGCCCATCATCCAGTACGGCGTAGAGGAGGCCTTGGCCTCCGGCGTGGACAACATCATCCTGGTCACCGGCCGCGGCAAGAACGCCATCGAGGATCACTTCGACGTCAACATCGAGCTCGAGACGTTCCTCGAAGCCCGCGGCAAGATGGAGCAGCTCGCGGAGATCCGCAAGATCTCCAACCTGATCAACTTCTCGTACGTCCGGCAGGGCGAGCCGCTCGGCCTGGGCCACGCCGTGCTGGTCACCCAGGGCCTGGTCGGCCACGAGCCGTTCGCCGTCATCCTCGGCGACGACGTGATCGACGCGAACCCGCCGGCGCTGCAGCAGATGATTGCCGTCTACGAGGAGCTGCAGGGACCGGTCATCGCCGTCGAGCGCGTGCCGAAGGAGGAGGTCAGCGCCTACGGCATCATCCAGACCGAGCCCATCCGCCCGCGCGTCCACCGCATCGTCGATATGGTCGAGAAGCCGCCGGTCGCCGAGGCGCCGTCCGACCTGGCGATCATCGGCCGCTACGTGCTGACGCCCGACATCTTCCCCGAGCTCGAGGCGACCAAGAGCGACCGCACGGGCGAGATCCAGCTCACCGACGGGCTGCGGAGCCTCTTGAAGAAGCGGCCGCTCTACGCGGTCGAGATCGACGGCGTCCGCCACGACACCGGCAACAAGCTCGGCTTCCTGCGCGCGGTCGTCTACTTCGCGCTCCGGCGGCCGGACCTGGCCGGGCCCTTCCGGGAGTACCCTGAACTCGATCGATCTCGAGAACAAGCTGAAGCTGCGGTAGGGGCGCCGGAAGGTGGACCTTACTTCGTCGTGGAGGAGGAGTCCGCCGGCTTGCTGTCCTTCGCGGCCTCGGCGGTCGAGGCGGACGCTTCGGGCTTGTTGCCGTTGCCAGACTCGGACGGGCCGGACGGGGTGGAGCTCTTCCGCGCGTAGTCGGTGACGTACCAGCCGGTCCCCTTGAACTGGATGGCGGGCGAGGACAGCAGCTTGCGGACGGGCCCGCCACAGGTGAAGCAGGTCTCGACGGGCGGGTCGGAGAACTTGCGAATCAGCTCGAAGTGCTTGCCGCAGGCCTCACACTCGTACTCGTACAGCGGCATGGTCCCTACGACTCTCCAGCGTCGGGTTGTGCGGTGGACGCCATCCTCTAAATTACTCTGCTCCAAAGACTTCTGTCAACCGCTCTATTCGATGAGCTCCCCGCGGTCGTGCTCGCCGAGCAGCAGGCGGCGGTGCAGGGAGAACGGCAGGTGCCCGTTCCCGAGCAGGCTGTCGTGGAAGGCCCGCAGCGAGAACTTGCCCTCCTGGCTGGCCTTGAGGTCCTCGCGGAGCTTCAGGAGCATGAGCTTGCCGGCCGAGTAGACCACGTAGGACGGGTCGAAGGCGCCGCGCTCGGCCTCGCGGCGGGCGCTCGGCTCCTCCATGAACGCCTCGTCGCGGAAGAACCGCATGCCCTGCTCGACCGACAGGTCGCCGGTGTGCAGCCGGATGCCCACCACGAAGCGGCAGAGCCGGATCAGCGCCTCGGCGAGCTGGCCCAGGCGCACGGTGGGGTCGCCCTTGCGGAACCCGGCGTCCACGACCATCTGCTCGCAGTAGTGCGCCCACCCCTCCACGAACGAGGCCGACGCGAAGAGGACCGACTTGCGGAGCTTCGACGTCACCCGGCGCAGGTGCTGGTAGTGCAGGAAGTGCCCGGGATAGACCTCGTGCATCGAGATCGCCCAGAGCGCGCCGTAGTTGAAGTCGCGCAGGTGCTCTTCCTTGCGCTCGGCGGTCCACGACGGCTCGACGTCGGTCAGATAGTAGTACGCCCGCATGGCGCGCGACTCGAACGGCCCGGGCGTCCACATGCTGGCGAACGTCCAGCGGTAGAACCGCGGCGACGCCGCCACGACGACGTCCTCGCCCTCGGGGACCGACACGAGGTCGCGGCGCCGGATGAAGTCGAGCAGCTCGGCCACCTGCTCGCGGGCGGTCGGGACGAGGGCGCCGACCGCCGGGTGGTCGGATTTCAGCTTCTGCCACGCCTCGCGCGGGTCGCCGCCGTTCAGCCGGCTGGCCTCGCGGCGGAAGGCGTCCTGCGTCGCGTGCAGCTCGCGCAGGGCGATCGCGAGCAGGCGCTCGCTCGACATCGCGAGCCCCTCCTCGAGGCGCAGCTTCCGCTCGAACCGCTCGCGGCCGAGGCGGAACGCGCCGCGCGCCCGGGGCCCGACCTCGCGCTCGAGGTGGTCGATGTAGCCGCGCAGGGCGTCGGCCGCCTCGCCGGTCGCGTCGGCGAGGTCCGAGAGCAGGCGCAGATCGTCGAGGTCGGCGAGGCCGCGCGGCAGGTCCTCCTCGACGAAGCGGAGCGTGCCGCGCAGCGTCTCGAGCCCGATCTTCACGAACAGGCCCGGCGGCTCCTTGATGTTGTCGCGCGCGGCCTGGAGCAGGCGCGGCGCCTGGCGCAGCTTCGACAGCACGCGCCGCGCGCGCTCGGCGATCGGCGCGTAATGGAACAGCACCTGGCTCGCGAGGCTGGTCGAGAGCAGCTCGGCGTAGTGCTGCGGGCTGCGCTCCCAGGTGCGGACCTCCTCGAGCTCGAAGAGGCGCGCGCGGATGTCGTTCTCGAGCAGCGGGCGCTCGATCTGCTCGGTCGCGGTCAGGCCCGACGGATCGATGGCGGCGAGACGGCGGCCGAGGGCGCCGAGCTCGCGCACCCGGGCATCCATCGCCTCGCGCGAGTAGTCATCGAGCAGGTCGTCGTGCACGTGGACGCCGTCGAACGTGGCGCTGGTGGGGTGCGTCTCGTGCAGGAACCCGAGGTATTCGTCGACGAAATGGGCAAGTGGCTCGGCAGAGTACATGCGATTCGACGGGCGCTCCTCAGCGGGTGTACGGGGCGGTCGCATGCCGGCGCCCGGTCCGAGATAGAATATCGGCCGGAATCCCTCGGCTCTCGCCCTCTGACGGCCTCATCCGATGGCAGGCTGCCTTCACGTCGTCGCGACGCCGATCGGCAACCTGGAAGACGTGACGCTTCGCGCCCTCAGGATCCTGCGCGAAGTCGATCTCATCGCGGCGGAGGACACTCGCCGCACGGCCAAGCTCCTTCAACACTACTCGATCTCGACCCGGACGACGAGCCTTCACGAGCACAACGAGCGGCAGAAAGTCCCGGCGCTCCTGGAGCGGCTGGAGGCCGGGGGCCGAGTGGCGCTCGTCAGCGACGCCGGGACCCCGATCGTGTCGGACCCCGGCGCCCGGCTCGTCCAGGCCGCGTTGGAACGCGGGATCCGGGTGGAGGCCGTTCCAGGGCCCAGCGCCGTGCTGGCGGCGCTGGTCTCGAGCGGGCAGACGGCGGTGCCGTTCGTCTTTCTGGGCTTCCCACCAACTCGGTCAAAAGACAGAAAACAGTGGTTCGCGAGCCTGGTCGCAGAGCCGAGGACGGCCGTCTTCTTCGAAGCGCCTCACCGCATTCTGGCAACGCTCCGCGAGATGACCATAATATTGGGCACTCGACATATTTGCGTCTGTCGAGAACTCACCAAGCTGCACGAAGAATTGGTCATTGGACCAATCTCAGATGTCTCCAGGCGCCTCGGCGAGCCTCGAGGCGAATACACATTGGTCGTTGGACCAATAAATCGGCCGGAACAACTCCCCGATAGCCCGCCGAGCGACACGGCGCTGGCCGATGAATTTGGTCGTATAACAGACAATGGCGAGATCGGCCGTCGAGAGGCGATCAGGAGACTGGCCCAGACGCACAAGATGAAGCAGCGGGAAGTCTACCAGGCGCTCGAGCGGGCCAAGAAGCCCGCGCTGCCTTGACCGCCTCGGGGACGATTTGGTACCTTTAGCGCCGTTTGGGGGACCGCGCCCTCTCCCGCGCAAACCAGGTCGGCCCACCGGCGGCTCAGGAGACCTCGAGTGGCGAAACAGCGCCGGGTTCCCGCCCGGCCTCCAGCGAAAGGCCGGCGCGCCAAGCCCGCCGCCCGCGCGGCCCGGCCATCTCGCCCGAGCCCGCCGCCCGTTCCCGAACCCACCGAGAGGTCCGGCGCCGACGCCGAGGCCGTCGCGGTCTACGAGCGCGGCCTCGCGGCGTTGCGGCGCCACGACTTCACCGCCGCGGCCGCTCTGCTCAACGAGGTCCTCGCCGATTATCCGCGCGAGCACGCCCTCCACGAACGCGTGCGGCTCTACCTCAAGGTGTGCGAGCGCGAGCTGCAGCCCAAGACCGCCGCGCCCCGCTCGCTCGAGGAGATGATCTACGCCGCGACCATCGCGCTCAACGCGGGCGACGACGAGAAGGCCCTGAGAACCCTGAAGGCGGCGCCGGCCGACGAGACCGGGCGGGTTGCGTATATGCTGGCCGCCGTCCACGCGCGCCGCGGGGCGCGCGACGACGCCCTCGCCGAGCTGAAGCGCGCCGTCGAGCAGGGCCCGGAGAACCGCGTGCTCGCCAGGCGCGACATGGACTTCGAGCCGCTGCACGACGACGAGGACTTCCTCGAGGTCACGGCGCCGCTCCCGTCGGGCGGCCGGCGGCGGCCCAGACCGCGGGCGTCGCGCTGATGCCCGGCGCCGCGACCCGCCCGCGGCCCGTCCGATGCGTACCCACCCCATGAGCGATCTGCACGTCGTCATTCTCGCGGCAGGCAAGGGCCGGCGCATGCACTCGCGCGTGGCGAAGGTCCTGCACCGCGTCGGCGGCCGCACGCTCGTCGGCCACGCGCTCGGCGCCGCCCGCGCGCTCGAGGCCACCTCGCTGACGGTCGTGGTCGGGCACCTGGCGGAGCAGGTGACGGCGGCGCTCGAGGGAGAGCCCGGCGTGCGCTTCGCGCTGCAGGCGGAGCAGCTCGGCACCGCGCACGCGCTGCTGCAGACGGCGCCGCTCTTCGACGGTGCCACGGGACGGCTGCTGCTGCTCTCCGGCGACGTGCCGCTGCTCCGGCCCGAGACGCTCCGCCGCCTGCTCGAGGTCCACCGGGCGGAGGGCGCGGCCGCGACGGTGCTGACCGCCATGGCCACGCGTCCCTACGGTTACGGGCGCATCGTCCGGAGCGGCGGGCGCATCGCGCGGATCGTCGAGGAACGGGACGCGTCGGCGGCCGAGCGCAAGATCAAGGAGATCAACGCCGGCATCTACGTGTTCGAGCTCGCGCCGCTCTTTCCCGCGATGCGGAAGATCGCGGCGAGCAACGCGCAGGGCGAGTACTACCTGACCGATCTCGTCGGGCTCTACCGGAGGCGCCATCTCGCCGTCGAGACGGTCGTCCTCGAGGACACCACGGAAATTCGGGGCATCAACAGTCGCATCGAGCTTGCGGAGGTGGCTGCGCTCGTGAGGCAAGGCAAGAACGAAGAGCTGATGGGACGGGGCGTGACGATCGTGGATCCGGCGACCACCTACATCGAGCAGGACGTGGAGGTCGGCGCCGACACGGTCATCCACCCCGGCGTGCATCTCGAGGGCCGCACGCGCGTCGGCGCGGCCTGCGAAATCCACGCGGGCGTGCGCATCGTGGACTCCACGATCGGCGACCGCGTGGTCGTGAACAACTACTGCGTCATCACCGAGTCGACGGTCGCCACGGCCGCGCGGGTGGGGCCGTTCGCGCACATCCGCCCCGGCAGCGAGGTCGGCCACGACGCGCGCGTCGGCAACTTCGTCGAGCTGAAGAAGACCGTGCTCGGCGAGGGGTCGAAGGCCAATCACCTGGCCTACCTGGGCGACGCGACGATCGGCGACCACGTGAACGTGGGCGCCGGCACGATCACGTGCAACTACGACGGCGTCCGCAAGAACCAGACGGTGATCGAGGACGGCGCGTTCATCGGCAGCGACAGCCAGCTGGTCGCGCCCGTGCGCGTCGGCGCCGGCGCCTACGTCGCCGCCGGCTCGTCGATCACGAAGGACGTCCCGCCCGGCGCCCTGGCGATCGCGCGCGCCCGCCAGGAGAACAAAGAAGGCTACGCCGACAAGCTGAAGAAGGAATAGGCATGTGCGGGATCGTTGGCTACGTCGGACCCAAGGCCGTCGTGCCACTGCTCGTCGACGGCCTGCGCCGGCTGGAGTACCGCGGCTACGACTCGGCCGGGCTGGCCGTGGTCCGGGCGGGCGCCGTGGAGCTGCGGCGGGCGGCGGGCAAGCTCGCGCGGCTCGAGGCGGTCCTCGCCGCCGACCCGCTCGACGGCGAGTACGGCATCGGCCACACGCGCTGGGCGACGCACGGCCGGCCGACCGAGGAGAACGCCCACCCCCACCGCGACTGCACGGGCCGCATCGTCGTCATCCACAACGGCATCATCGAGAACTACCTCGAGCTGAAGCGTGAGCTGTCCGCCGAGGGCCACCGGTTCGTCACCGAGACGGACACCGAGGTCGTGGCGCACCTCGTCGAGCGCGAGATGCGCGGCGACGGGCTCGAGCGCGCGGTCCGCCGCGCGCTCGGATCGCTGCGCGGCCTCTTCGCGCTCGTCCTCATCGCCGCGGACGATCCGGGGAAGATCGTCGCCGTCCGCAACGGGCCGCCGCTCGTCGTCGGGCTCGGCGAGGGCGAGTTCTTCGTCGCGTCCGACGTGTCCGCCCTGCTCGCGCACACGCGCGACGTCGTCTTCCTGGACGACGGCGAGGTGGCCGTCGTCACGCGCGAGGGCGCGACCTTCACGGACGCCGACGGCCAGCCGCGCGAGAAGGCCGCGCAGCGCGTCACGTGGGACCCGGTCCAGGCCGAGAAGGCGGGCTACAAGCACTTCATGCTCAAGGAGATCTTCGAGCAGCCCTGGGCCGTGCGCGAGACGACGCTGGGCCGGGCGTCGGTCGAGACGGGCGAGGTGTTCCTCGGCGAGGTGACGCTTCCCGAGGCGCGGCTCCGCGACGTGGACCGCGTGGTGATCCTCGCGTGCGGCACGTCGTGGCACGCGGGGCTCGTCGCGAAGTTCATGATCGAAGAACTCGCGGGCCTGCCCGTCGAGGTGGACTACGGGTCGGAGTTCCGCTACCGGCGGCCAATCGTGACGCCGCGCACGCTGGCCGTGGTCATCACGCAGTCGGGCGAGACCGCCGACACGCTGGCGGCGCTGCGCGAGGCGCGGCGGCGCGGCGCGTTGAGCCTCGCGGTGTGCAACGTCGTCGGCAGCATGGCCACGCGCGAGAGCGACGGCACCGTCTACACGCACGCCGGGCCCGAGATTGGCGTGGCGTCGACCAAGGCGTTCACGTCGCAGCTGGTCGCCCTGCACCTCATCGCGGCGTTCCTCGGCCGCGCGCGCGGCGCGCTCTCGGCCGACCAGGCGCGGCCGCACCTCGAGGCCCTCACGGCGCTGCCCATCCTGCTCGAACAGGCGCTCGAGTGCGGCGGCGCCGTGGAGGCCGTGGCCGGACGGTTCTACCAGCGGCGCGACTTCCTGTATCTGGGCCGCGGGATCAACTACCCGATCGCGCTCGAGGGCGCGCTGAAGCTGAAGGAGATCTCGTACATCCACGCCGAGGGCTATCCGGCCGGCGAGATGAAGCACGGGCCGATCGCGCTCATCGACGAGCGCATGCCGGTGGTGGCGCTCGCGCCCCGCGACCAGGTCTTCGAGAAGATGGCCGGCAACGTCCAGGAGGTGAAGGCGCGGGGCGGCACGGTCATCGCCGTGACGACCGCGGGCGACGACCGCATCCTGGAGCTGCTCGACCCAGCGCTCGACGTGCGCATCGAGGTGCCCGAGGCGCACCCGCTGCTCACGCCGGCCGTGCTGACCATCCCCCTCCAGCTCCTCGCCTACCACATCGCGGTCCGGCTGGGCTGCGACGTCGACCAGCCGCGCAATCTCGCCAAGAGCGTCACGGTCGAGTAGGGCTGGGTCGAACTTACACGGTGCCCGCCCTCCTCCGGTCCCTCAGCCGTAACCCGCTGAAAACACACCTCCTTCGGTGGCGCGCCCGTTGCAGCCCAGCCGCGGCAGGAGGTACCGACCAGATGGAGACCGCCCCCTGTTTCGACGCGCCCCCGCCAGCACGCGGCACCGTGGCGCACCAGAGGCCCGGATCCCTCCGCCGCCCGCGCCCGGACCGAGCGGCCGCACGGTCCGCGGTCTGGATCTGGCGGCGGCTGCGCTCGGCGTCGCTCCGCGATCGCGCGGCGGCCGTGCGCGCCGCCACGGAGAGCCCGGAGATGCTCGCGCAGCCCGCGCTGCGCGCCACGCTGCGGCGCGAGCTGGTCCTCGCGATCGAGACGGACCGGGCGGAGGCCGCGGCGGCCCCGGCCGGCTGGCTTCGCGCCGCGTCGCCCGCGCGCGAGTACCTCGAGGCGCTGTCGCGGTTCGAGGCGGTGGCGCGCGACGCGCGCGCGCTGCCGCTGCTGGCGTTCGCCGACGCGCCGGCAGTCTACAGCCTGCTGGCGTTCGGCCGCGCGGCAATCCCCCACATCCTCGGCATTCTCGCCAAGCCGGCGCCTGCGGGCTATTCGGACGACTACAAGCTGAAGGTGTTCGAGATGCTCCGCCGCATCGCCCACGAGGAGAGGCTGGGCCTGGAGGATCTTGCCCAGGTCGCCGGGGCCGCCCTGGGCGTCGTGCGGGCGCGAGAGACGACGGTGGAATTCGCCAGGGAGGCGCTGCTGCTCGCGGAGGAGGCCGACCTGGACGAGTTCGACACGCACATCGAGGCACTCGCCACCGACGACGATGCGATCCGGGCTCTTGGGATCCTGGTTCCGTCCGAGGTGGCGCTCGTTCGTGAGACGGCGAGGGGCATCCTGTCTCGACGCGCCGTGAAGTGACCCTCGCCGGTGACGCCGGCGTTCAGGCGCGGATGCGGCCCACGATGGCCTTCGTCATCGCGGAGCACGAGAGCGCGGCCTCGCCGGGCCCGGCCAGGTCGGCGGTGCGGCCGCCGGCGTCCAGCGTCTCGGCAATCGCGCGCTCGAGCGCGGCGGCCTCGGCCTCGAGCTTCAGGCCGTGGAAGAGCAGCATCGCGGCCGAGCCCAGCGCCCCGATTGGATTGGCCTTGTCGGCCCCGGCGATGTCCGGGGCCGAGCCGTGTACGGGCTCGAAGAGCCCGATGCCGTCGCCCACGCTGGCCGACGGCAGCAGCCCCAGCGACCCGCACACCGCCCCCGCCTCGTCCGACAGGATGTCGCCGAAGAGGTTCGCCGTGAGGATGACGTCGAAGGAGGCGGGCGCGAGCGCGATCTTCATCGCGCACGCGTCCACGTACATGTGCTGCAGCTCCACGTCGGGGTAGTGCGCCGCGATCTCGATCACCACCGACCGCCAGAACCTGGAGGTCTCGAGCACGTTGGCCTTGTCCACCGACACGACGCGGCCGCGGCGCCGCCGCGCCGCCTCGAACGCCACCCGGGCGATGCGCTCGATCTCCGGGCGCGAGTAGCGCATCGTGTTGAACGCCGCCTGCCCGTCGTCCGAGTACCCGCGCGGCTCCCCGTAATAGAGGCCGCCGGTCAGCTCCCGCACGATCAGCATGTCGGTGCCGGCCAGCGCCGACGCCTTCACCGGCCCCGCGTCCTCGAGGCCGGGCCAGACACGCGCGGGCCGCAGGTTGGCGTAGACGCGAAGCGCGCGCCGCAGATCGAGCAGGCCGCGTTCGGGCCGCCTGAGCGGCTCCTCGCGCTCGAAGGCCGGGTCGCCCACCGCGCCGAGCAGCACCGCGTCGGCCTTCAGGCACGCGTCGAGCGTGGGCGGCGGCAGCGGCGGCCCGCCCGCCTTCAGCGCGGCGCCGCCAATCGGGTGCTCGTCGAAGGTGAAATCGTGATGGAAGACCGCGGCCACGGCACGAAGCGCGCCGACGGCCGCGCGGGTGACCTCGGGACCGACGCCGTCCCCTGGGAGCAACGCGATACGGGCATGCATGGGGTGATCTTACTCTGGAGGCCGGAGGCCGGGGGCCGGCGGCCGGAGGTTAGCGGTCAGGGGTCAGGGGTCAGCAAGATCTTCCTGACCGCTGACCGCTGACCGCTGTTCCGCTGTTCCGCTACACCCCGTGTCCGTAGCCGAACTCGCTCGTGCCCATCTCGACGACGGCCATGGCGGCCTTGGTCTCGATCTCGCGGGCGGCGCGCTCCTCGGCCTGGAGGGTCTCGATGATCGTCCGCAGCTCGGCGTCCGAGACGTTCTTCTGCCGGTCGGCCATCGCGATCATCTGGCGGTACACGCGGTCGAGCTCGAAGCGCGAGAGGTCGAAGCCGAGCTCCTCGGCCCGCTTCTGCACGGCGTGCCGCCCGGAGTGCTTCCCGAGCACCATCGTCGTCTTCACGCCGACGTCCTCGGGCCGCATGATCTCGTAGGTCCGGCGGTCCTTCAGCATGCCGTCCTGGTGGATGCCGGCCTCGTGCGCGAACGCGTTGCGCCCGACGATGGCCTTGTTGGCCTGGACGGCCTCGCCGGTGACCGCGGTGAGCAGCTGGCTGGCGGCGTAGATCTCCCGCGTCGCGATGCCGGTCTCGACCGGCAGCCGGTCCCGGCGCACGTGGGTGGCCATCACGACCTCTTCGAGCGACGCGTTGCCGGCGCGCTCGCCGATGCCGTTGATGGTGCACTCGACCTGGCGGGCGCCGGCCTGGATGGCCGTGAGCGAGTTGGCCACGGCCAGACCGAGGTCGTCGTGGCAGTGCGCGGAGAAGATCACGGTGTCGGGCGCGCCGACGCGCGCGCGGATGGTGGTGAAGAAGTCGAGGATCTCGTCGGGCGTGGAGTAGCCGACCGTGTCGGGCAGGTTGATGGTCGTCGCGCCGGCGCGGATCACGGTCTCGATCACCCGGCAGAGGAAGTCGAGGTCGCTCCGCGTCGCGTCCTCGGCCGAGAACTGCACGTCGTCGGTGTAGCGCCGGGCGAGGCGGACGGCGTCCTCCGCCGCGGTCAGGCAGGCGTCGCGCGTGATGCGCAGCTTGCGCTCGAGGTGCAGGTCGGACGTGGCGATGAACGTGTGGATGCGGCTGCGCGCCGCCGGCCGGAGCGCCTGGCCGGCGCGCTCGATGTCGCCCTTGGCGCAGCGCGCGAGCGCCGCGATGACGGGGCGGCGCACGGCGGCCGCCACGCGCCGGACGGCCTCGGCGTCGTCGTCGGAGGCGATCGGGAAGCCGGCCTCGATGACGTCCACGCCGAGGCGGTCGAGCTGCGCGGCCAGCCGGAGCTTCTCGTCGATCGACATCGAGAATCCGGGCGCCTGCTCGCCATCGCGCAGCGTCGTGTCGAACACCGTCAGCCGGTTGGTCATCGGAGCCTCCCTTTGTTGCGCCGGCCGGTCACGACGGCCCGGGCCCCCAGGGCCCGATCCCCCACCGGCGCGTCCCTTCAGACTGCGCCAACGGCCCGGATTCGTCAAATTTATAGTTATTTGATTTCGATAACATTCGTTTATATGATGTGCCCATGGACCTGGGCGAGCTGAGAGTCTTTCTGACCGTGGCGGCCGAGCGGAGCTTCTCGGGCGCCGCGCGCAAGCTGCACCGCACGCAGCCGGCCGTGAGCCAGGCGGTCCGCCGGCTGGAGGACGAGCTGGGCGAGCGGCTGTTCGACCGCTCCTTCAAGGACGGGGCCCTGACCGACGCCGGGCGCGTCCTGCAGGCCTACGCGGAGCGGCTGCTGCGGCTGTCCGAGGAGGCCGAGGGCGCGGTGCGGGAGTTCCGGGACCTCCGGCGGGGCCGGGTGCTCATCGGGGCGAACGAGGCCGGCGTGCACTCGCTGCTGCCGATCCTCGCCCGGCACCGCGAGGAGCACCCGCAGTCGCTGGTGGAGGTGCGCCGGGTGCCGTCGCGGCAGATCGGCCTCGAGGTCCTGCAGCGCAGCCTGGACTTCGGCGTGCTGACCTTCGATCCGGCCGAGCGGGGTCTCGCGTCGGTCGCGCTCGGCAGCGACGAGCTCGTCCTGCTCACGCACCCGTCGCACCCGCTGGCCGGGCGGCGCACGGTGACGCTGCAGGACCTCGGGCGGCTGCCGGTCATCGCGCACAACGACCCGTCGCCGGCGCGCGAGCGGGTGCTGCGGCTGTTCGAGGAGCGGCACGCGCCGCTCGAGATCCGCATCGCGCTGCCGAGCCTCGACGGCATCAAGCGCGCGGTCGAGATGCAGCTCGGCGTGGCGCTGCTGCCGCGGCGCTGCGCGCTCACCGAGATCGCGCGCGGCCAGCTCGCGGCGGTGCGGGTGCCCGAGGCGCGCCGCGCGCGCCGGCTGCGCCTGATCTACCGGCGCGGCGGCGAGCGCTCGCACGCCGCCGAGGCCTTCCTGGCCGTGGCCCAGGCGTGGCGGGCGGAGGGCGGCAAGGCGGGGGCGTCAGGAGGCGGCAGATAATCCAGCGCTCCGATCTTCCAGAAGCCGTGCGCGCGCGGTTTCCAACCGAGTACGCGCGCTACCGCGAGTTCCTCGTGGCCCACACGGAACGGACGATCGCCTCGGGCGGCGCGGCCGTGCCCTTCTGCGTGTGCGGCGACGGCCCGCGCACGATCCTGACCCTGGCCGGCGGCTTCGGCGGGGTCGATCTCATCTACGACCTCATCGCCGGCCTCGAGACCCGCCATCGCGTGGCCGTCGTCGACATCTCGGCCTTCGACGAGCCCGACGCGATGAGCCGCGGCATCGACGCGGCGCTCGATGCGGCGGGGGTCGGCCGGGTGGTGCTCCTGGGACAGTCGCTGTCGGGCATCCTCGGCCAGCTCTACTTCCGCCGGCGCCCCGATCGCGTGGACGGTCTGGTGCTGGCGCACACGCTGGCGCCCAGGGTTGAACGGTGCAAGTCCTGGGCGATGGTGCTCCTGCGGGCGATACCGTTCCCGCTGCTGCGCGCCCTCATGATCCGGAAGCTCGGACGGCTGGCGCGCATCGACCGGCCGATGCCGCCAGAGGTCGTCGAACGGCGGGGATTCGCCGGGGCGCTCCTGGCCGAGTCGCTGCGGCGCGGGCTCACCCGCGCGCGCCTGGTGGGCCTCATGCAGCTCGCCTGGCGCTTCAACGAGGCGGGTACCTATCGCGAGGAGGAGCTCCGCGCCTGGGCGGGGCGCGTGCTCCTCGTCAGCAGCGCCGACGAGCCGAGCCACGCGGACGCCGAGCTGCTGAAGACGTCGCTGCCCCGCGCGGAGCTGCTGATGCTACCGAGCGGCTACGGTCACGTCTCGCCGCAGGTCCACCGGGACCAGTTCCTGGCTGCGATCCACTCGTTCGTCGACGGTCTCGACGCGCCCGATCAGTAGGCGTGCGTGCCCAGGACGACCTTCACACCGAACTTGCTCTCGAGCATGGCCTTCGTCGCGTCGTAGTCGATCGGGCACGCGCCGCACTCCATGGCCAGCTTCGCGCACGTGCCGAAGTGCAGGACTTCGATCTTCTCGTCCAGACGCCCGAGGACCTCGTTGAGCAGCTTGACCCTGGGCACGAGCACGCCGGGGCAGTCGCCGCAGTCGGTCATGGCCACGAGCTCGATGTCGTCGTAGGCCTGGAACTCGGCGTTGCGCTCCCGCATGGCCTTGTAGCACTTCGCGCAAGCGATGCAGGAATAGTCCTTCACCTTCCGGCAGTAGAGGATTGCGACCTTCGCCATCGCTGGCTCCTTCCTATCGCCCACCCCCCTCGCCGCCGGTATTGTCCCTCATTTGGCGGTTCGCCGGGCTGACCGCCGTCCTGTGCGATATCGCACTTTCCACCCCCCGCGGCATTCGCCCGCGGGGCCGGGGATGTATAGTCTCTCCGTCCCGGGCCCGGACGGTCCGGCCCTGGCCGGGCGCGAGGCCGCGCCCAGCATCCGCTTGTGTACGGAGCCATCCCATCATGAAGAGACTGTTCCTTCTTGCGATCCTGACGATCCTTCTCGCGGCCGGCGGGGCCAACCCGCGCGCGCAGGCCCCCGAGGCGCGCCTGCTCAGGTTCCCCGCGATTCACGGCAACCAGATCGTGTTCACCTACGCCGGCGACCTGTACACCGTGCCGGCCACCGGCGGCCTGGCGCGCCGGCTGACGAGCGACGTCGGGTTCGAGATGTTCGCCCGCTTCTCGCCCGACGGAAGGCAGATCGCCTTCACCGGCCAGTACGACGGCAACACCGAGGTCTACGTGATGCCGTCCGAGGGCGGCATGCCGAAGCGCCTCACCTGGACGGCCACCCTCGGCCGCGACGACGTCTCAGACCGCATGGGCCCGAACAACCTGGTCATGGGCTGGAAGGACGCGACGCACGTCCTCTTCCGCTCGCGGCGGATCAACTGGAACGATTTCCTCGGCAAGCTCTACCTCGCCGACGTCAACGGCGGCCCGCTCGAGGAGCTGCCCTTCCCGTACGGCGGCTTCGGGTCCTTCTCGGCCGACGGGTCGCAGATCGTCTACAACCACGTCTTCCGCGAGTTCCGCACGTGGAAGCGCTACCGGGGCGGCATGGCCGACGACCTCTGGCTGTACGACTTCGCCTCGAAAAAGACGACGGACCTGACGAACAACCCGGCGCAGGACATCATCCCGATGTGGAAGGGCAACACGATCTACTTCGCCTCGGATCGCGACGCGCCCTACCACATGAACCTGTACAGCTACGACCTCGGCACGAAGCAGACGAAGAAGCTCACCGACTTCACCGACTTCGACATCAAG
Organism: uncultured Acidobacteriota bacterium; assembly: GCA_963812185.1. Taxonomy (GTDB): domain Bacteria; phylum Acidobacteriota; class Vicinamibacteria; order Vicinamibacterales; family JAHECP01; genus JAHECP01. Next base: position 567,125 of record CAWEUE010000002.1, on the reverse strand, counting down.
TTCCCCTCGCTCGGCGACGACGCCATCGTGTTCGAGAACGGCGGCTACATCTACCGGTTCGACCTCGCGACCCAGAAGGCGGCGAAGGTGCCGGTCACCATCGCCGAGGATCTCGACAGCGGGCGGCCGGCCCTGGTCGACGTGAGCAAGATGGTGACGGACTTCGAGATCGCGCCCGACGGCAGCCGGGCGCTCTTCGGCGCGCGCGGCGACGTGTTCACCGTGCCCGCCAAGAACGGCCCGACGCGGAACCTGACGCAGACCTCCGGCGTGCACGAGCGCGACTCGAAGTGGTCGCCCGACGGCCGCTGGATCTCCTACGTCTCGGACCGGACCGGCGAGGACGAGATCTGGATCGAGCCGCAGGACGGCCAGGGCGCGGCGGTCCAGGTGACGAAGAACAGCGACAACTACAAGTACCAGCCCGTCTGGTCGCCCGACAGCAAGAAGCTGCTCTGGTCGGACCGCATGCAGCGCCTGCGCTACGTGGACGTCGGCACGAAGGTCGTGACCGAGGTGGACGCGGCGAAGTACTGGGAGATCACCGACTACGCGTGGTCGCCCGACAGCCAGTGGATCGCCTACGCCAAGCCGGAGGAGCAGGGCGCCGGCCGGATCTTCCTCTACTCGCTCGCCTCGAAGCAGCAGATCCCGGCCACCGACGGCTGGTTCGGCGTCTCCGACCCCACGTTCAGCCAGGACGGCACGCTGCTCTACTTCGTGTCGGCCCGCTCGTTCCGGCCGACCTACGGGGAGAACGAGTTCGAGACGGTCTACACCGACATGTCGAAGATCTACTTCGTCACGCTGGCGAAGGACACGCCGAACCCGCTCGGCCCGCAGAGCGACGAGGTGAAGATCGCCGAGCCGGAGGGCGCCAAGGCCGAGCCGAAGAAGGAGGAGGCGAAGAAGGAAGGCGCGCCGGAGGTCCGCGTGGACGCCGACGGCCTCGTGCAGCGCATCGGCGTGCTGCCCGTGTCCGCCGCGAACTACGGGCACCTCACGTCGATTGGCAGCCGCCTCTACTACGGCCGCGGCAGCACGCGCCAGCGGCCGGCCATCTACGTGTTCGACCTCGACAAGCGGAAGGAAGCGGAGGTCTTCGCCGGCGGCGCGGCCTATGAGATCTCGGCCGACGGCAAGAAGATGATTGTCGCCTCGCACGACCAGTACCTCCATCGTGGACGCGCCGGCCTCGACCGTCACGCCGAGCGAGCACCTCGATCTGTCCGACCTGAAGGTGCACCTCGACCGGCACGCCGAGTGGAAGCAGATCTTCGACGAGTCGTGGCGGCAGATGCGCGACTTCTTCTGGACGCCGAACATGAACGGCATCGACTGGCCGGCGATGAAGGCCCGCTACGTGCCGCTCGTGCCCTACGTCAACACCCGCGCCGACCTGACCTACGTCATCGGCGAGATGATCGGCGAGCTGAACTCGGGGCACACCTACGTGGGCGGAGGCGACGAGCCCGCGATCACGCGCATCCCGATGGGCCTGCTCGGCGCGAAGCTCGAGCGCGACCCGAAGACGAAGTTCTTCAAGATCGTGAAGATCATGAAGGGCGAGAACTGGGATCCCTCCGTGCGCTCGCCGCTCACCGAGATCGGCGTGAACGTCTCGGAAGGCGACTACATCGTCGCGATCGACGGCCGGTCGACCGCCGGGCTCTCGGACATCGGCGAGGCGCTCGTCGGCAAGGCCGACAAGCAGGTGACGCTGACGCTGAACGCCACGCCGACGGCCGACGGCGCGCACGACACGGTCGTGGTGCCCACCGACAGCGAGCACGGCCTCGACTACTTCAACTGGGTGCAGGGCAACATCGAGAAGGTGACCAAGGCCACCGGCGGGCGCGTCGGCTACGTGCACGTGCCCGACATGGGGCCGGAAGGTCTGAACGAGTTCACGAAGTACTTCTACCCGCAGACCAACAAGGAAGCCCTCATCGTGGACGTGCGGAGCAACGGCGGCGGCAACGTGTCGCCGATGCTCATCGCGCGGCTGCGGCGCGAGCTGGTGCTGATAGACGAGGCCCGTAACGGCACGCCGCAGACCAACCCCAGCTCCATGGTCGTCGGGCCGAAGGTGCTCCTCGCCGACGAGTTCTCGGCGTCGGACGGCGACCTGATGACCTGGCGGTTCAAGTTCGACAAGATCGGCCCGGTCATCGGCAAGCGCACCTGGGGCGGCGTCGTCGGCATCCGCGGCACCCTGCCGCTCGTCGACGGCGGCTTCCTGAACAAGCCCGAGTTCTCGCGCTACGACGTCCAGGGGAAGACCTGGGCGATCGAGGGCCACGGCGTCGACCCCGACATCGTCGTGGAGAACGACCCGGCGAAGGAGTACGCCGGCGAGGACCAGCAGCTCGACAAGGCCATCGAAGTGATCCTGGATCTGCTGAAGAAGCAGCCCGGAACGCTGCCGTCGCACCCGCCCTATCCGATCAAGAAGGGACCGGGAGGGATTATCGGGGGAACGGGACCGAAGTAGGCGCCGGGCGTTGGCAGTAGGTAGTGCCGGCCTTCAGGCCGGCCTGACAGCACGCATTTCGTGGCGGCCGGCTTTAGCCGGCCCGCCACCGTCGGCCACGGGCGGCGTCGGGACGGCGCCCTGCGACGGCTCGCGCGGCAAACGCACCCTCCGGCGTTTGTGCTCACGATGCGCCCGTCGGCTGGGGTTCGGCGGGAGCACAGCCAGCAATCACGTGCGGCGACGGGGCAACGCCTCGACCATTGTCGAAAGCAGCGCCGACGCGCTTGGAGCGCCTGCGGGCACGTTTGCCGACTGACGCCCGCGCGCGCGAGGTCGCAACTGGGCTCCGCCCCGAGGCCGCCCGCGGCCGCCGTGAGCCCTGAGCCGGAAGCCCTGAGCCGTTCTCCGCTACTCGTCTCTGAGCAGCACCAGCGGGTCGGCGCGCATGGCGCCGAGGGCGGGGCGCCAGGCGGCGAGCAGCGCCGAGACGGCGATGACGCCGCCGACCGCGCCCCATACGAGCGGGTTGGCGCCCGTGACCCCGTACGCCAGCGTCGCCAGCGCCCGTGACAGCAGCCACGCGACCACGCCGCCGATCACGAGCCCCGCCGCGGTGACCCCGAGGCTCTCGCGCAGGACGATGACGCCAAGCTGGCGCGGCCGCGCGCCCATGGCGGCCCGGATGCCGAACTCGCGGCGCCTCCGGCCGACCGCGTAGCTCAGCACGCTGAACAGCCCACCGGCCGCGGCAAGGAGCGACACGAGCGCGAAGGCGAACGCCAGGCCGGCGGCCGCGCGCGGCCGCGCGAACTGCTCGCGATAGGCGGCAGCGAGCGGTTGCAGCCGGTAGACGATGGCCTTGGGGCTCGCCGCGCGGACGCGTTCGCGGATCGCCGCCTCGCTGGGACACCTCGCGCCGCACCGCAGGCCAATCATGATCTGCCTGCCGCCGCGCCGCGCCAGTGGTTCGTAGAACTCCGGGAGATCGTCGAGCGGATCCAGCTGCGTGCTGCTGTACACCTCGCGGCTCACGCCGATGACGTGGTACGACTCCTTCCAGCCCTTGAACGTGAACGTGTGCCCGAGCGGAGACATCCCGGGCCAGAGCGTCTTCGCCAGCTTCTCGCTCACGATCGCCGCGCCGGGTGCGTCGCCGGGCCCGAAGTTGCGGCCCTTGAGCAGCGGGATGCCATAGACGCGGAAGAACGACGGCTCGACGTCGTAGAAGAGCACGTCCATCTGGCGTTCGGGTGCGCCGGCGACATCGGTCTGGACCAGGTCGTTCGTGTTCGCGCCGTAGTCGGGCGGGATCCCGAAGGACAGCGTCACGCTCTGCACGCCTGGCAGATTCTCGATCTGACGCTGCAGATCGTCGGCAAACGCCGCCCGGGACGGCTCGTCCTTGAACGAGAAGTCCGGGAGCGAGATCCACGCGGTCATCACGCCTCGGATGTCCATCCCGGGGTCGGCCGCCATCAGCCTCGCGAACGAGCTGACCAGCAGGCCGGCGCCCACGAGCAGGGCGACGGCGAGCGCCACCTCGCTCATGAGCAGGCCTCGCGTCCACGCACGCGCCGCGCGCGTCTCGGTTCCGCCGCGGCCGGCCGCCCGCATCGAATCGGCGGGGTCCAGGGCGGTGCCGAGCCAGGCCGGCGGCAGGCCGGCGGCGACGACGGCGACCAGGCCCAGCAGCGACGTGGCCGCGACGGCGCGCCAGTCGAGGGCCACCACATTGAGCGTGCGCGCCAGGAAATCCTCGGGCAGGAAGCTCCGCGCCAGCGAGACGAGCCCCCACGCCGCCGCGAGACCGCCGGCGGTCGCCAGGACGACCAGGAGCACCGTCTCGAGAAAGGCCTGGCGCAGCAGCCTGGCGCGTGACGCGCCGAGCGCCGAGCACACGCCGAACTCCCGCCGCCGGCCGTTCATGCGCGCGAGGATCAGGTTCGTGACGTTCGCGCAGAGCACGAGGAACACGAGACCGACACCCACGGCGAACGCCAGGATGGCCGTCCGCGAATAGTGGTCCAGGAAGCCGGCCGCCAGGCCGCGCAGGACGACGCGCTGGCCGTCCTGAAGGGGCTCGACGCCGTTCGCCGCGGCGGTGGCGAGCCGCGCGGCGTCGGCGGGCGGCACGCCCGGGGCCAGCCGGGCGTAGGCCCACAGCATCCCGGGCCGCCGCCCGGCGTTCGGGGGCGGCGCGTCCACGTCGTACGGCCGCCAGATCTGGGTCGTCCAGAAGGGAAACCGGAACCCGGGCGGCATCACGCCGACCACGGTCGCAGGCGCGCCGGAGAGCATGATCCGGCGCCCGATGATGTCCGGGTCACCCGCGTAGTCGCTGCGCCACACGTCCGCCGAGATGATCACGCGGTCTTCGGTGCCCGGCCGCCCCTCGCCCATCTCGAACGTCCGACCCCGCAGCGGTGACACGCCGAGCATCTCGAACGCGCCGGGCGTGATCCAGACCGCGCTCATCTGAACCGGCCCGCTTGAGCCTTCGATCACCGCGCTCTGCTGCACGATCGCGCTCACGGCCTCGAAGGCCGGGCTGCCACGCCACGCGCGGACGAGGTCGTTCTTCACGTAGGGCAGGAAGCCCTGGCCTTCCCTTCCGATTCGTGGCGACACCAGGCGCGAGGGATCTCGGAACGGGACGGGGCGCACGAGCAGGTGATCGACGACGGTGAACATCGCCGACGTGACGCCGATGGCGAGCGCCAGCATGGCGGCGGCAATGGCGGCGGTGCCGGGCTGGGCCCGCAGGCGGCGAACGGCGTGGCGGAGGTCGTCGAGGAGCATGCCGCCTCCATTGTCGTCGCGCAGGGCTTCATTCAGCCCTGCGCCAGACGGCGCACACCTAAAGGTGTGCGCTACGAAGGGTGTGCGCTGCGTGGCACAGGTCTGAGACCTGTGCCACCCAGTGAGTCGTCAGAAGCCCGTGACGTACGGCAGGCGCCTGCCCACCGCTTCGACCTCCTCGTAGCGGTCGAGCAGGAGGCCCGTGGCGTCCCACTGGCCGGAGAGGAACGCGTCGCGCGCGCCGGGGACGAGCGTGATCGGGTGGGCCTGGCCGGCGGCGGTGACGGTGAGCGCGTCGAGGTCGACGCTGATCTCCGTGGCCGGGTCGCGCTCCACGAGATCCATCAGCGCTCCGACCGTCTCGGACGACGCCGTCACGCACGGCAGGCCGAGGGCGACGGAGTTCCCGAAGAAGATCTCCGAGAACGACTGCCCCACCACCGCACGGATGCCCCAGCGGCGGATCGCCTGCGGCGCGTGCTCGCGCGACGATCCGCAGCCGAAGTTCGCGTTGGCGAGGAGCACGGCCGCGCCCTCATACGCGGGGTTGGCGAACGGGTGGTCCGGCGCCTGCTGGCGGTCGTCCTCGAAGAGGTGCGCCTCGAGGCCCTCGAAGGTGATGGCGCGCAGGTAGCGCGCGGGGATGATGCGGTCGGTGTCGATGTTGTCGCCGCGCATCGGGATGCCGCGCCCGGCCACGCGACTGATACGGCTCGAGCTCATCGGCCCTCCTTCGCGCGGACGATGGGCCGCACGTCGGTCACCTCGCCCGCCACGGCGGCGGCCGCGACCATCGCCGGGCTCATCAGGAGCGTCCGCCCGGTCGGGCTTCCCTGACGCCCCTTGAAGTTCCGGTTCGACGACGAGGCGCAGATCTGGCGGCCCTCCAGGCGGTCCGGGTTCATGGCCAGGCACATCGAGCAGCCGGCGGCCCGCCACTCGAAGCCCGCGGCGCGGAAGACCTGATCCAGCCCCTCGGCCTCGGCCGCGCGGCGCACGCTCTCGGAGCCCGGCACGGCGAGCGCCTTCACGTGCGGCGCGACGCGCCCGCCGCGCACGATGCGCGCGGCCTCGCGCAGATCCGACAGCCGCCCGTTCGTGCACGAGCCGACGAACGCCACGTCGATCTTCGTCCCCGCGATCGGCGCGCCGCCGCGGAAGCCCATGAAGTCGAGCGCCTCGCGCACGCCGTCGCGCTCGCCCTCGGGGACGTCCTCGGGCGCGGGCACGCGCCCGTCCACGCCGAGGGACTGCCCGGGGTTGAGGCCCCAGGTGACGGTCGGCTGGAGGGCGCCCGCGTCGACGACCACCTCGTCGTCGTAGGCGGCGCCCGGGTCGGACGCCACCGACGCCCACCAGGTGCGCGCCCGCGCGAAGGCGTCGCCCGTCGGCGCGTGCGGCCGCCCCTCCAGGTAGGCGAACGTCGTCTCGTCGGGGTTCACGTAGCCGGCGCGCGCCCCGCCCTCGATGGACATGTTGCAGATCGTCATGCGCTCGTCCATCGACATCGCGTCCACGGCGCTCCCGGCGTACTCGTAGGCGTAGCCCACGCCGCCCTTCACGCCCAGGCGCCGGATGATCTCGAGGATGACGTCCTTCGCGTAGACGCCCGGCGCGAGCCGTCCTTCCACGCGGATGCGGCGGACCTTCAGCGGGTCGAGCGCGAGCGTCTGCGACGCCAGCACGTCGCGCACCTGCGAGGTGCCGATGCCGAACGCGATCGCGCCGAACGCGCCGTGCGTGGACGTGTGGCTGTCGCCGCACGCGATGGTCATGCCCGGCTGCGTGAGCCCCTGTTCCGGCCCGATGACGTGCACGATGCCCTGGAGGCCGCTGCCGAGGCCGAAGAGCGGGATGCCGTGCTCGCGGCAGTTGCGCTCGAGCGCCGAGATCATGTCCTCGGCCATCAGATCGGCGAACGGCCGGCGCTGGTCGGCGGTCGGGACGATGTGGTCGACGGTGGCGAAGGTGCGCTCCGGCGCGCGAACCCTCCAGCCCCGCGCGCGCAGCATGTCGAACGCCTGCGGGCTGGTCACCTCGTGCACGAGATGCAGGCCGACGTACAGCTGCGTCTGCCCGTTGGGCAGCGTGCGCACCGCGTGCGCGTTCCAGATCTTCGAGAACAGAGTCGCTGGCATGGGGGTACGAATCTACCACAACGGGAAACGGGTACCGGGTACTCGGGGCCGTCACGCTGCGGGATCACTCCTTGCAGGCGTGGATCCCCGCACGCTCCGACAGCGGGCATTCCCGGGACCTACGCGAAGGGGGCGGTTCCGCGCGGGCAGTTTCTCACACCCGAGACCGAAGCAGGCATGTCATGAAGTGCCACGAAGCGTCCTTCCGTCGATTGGAGGTCTGGCAGGCCGCAATGGAGCTCGCGGAACCCTGCTATCTGGCAACGGCCGCCTTCCCGGCACGTGAGTGGTACGGGTTGGCCAGTCAGATCCGGCGGTCCGCCGTGTCGATCCCTTCGAACATCGCCGAAGGGCACAGCCGACGATCCCGGCCTGCGTATCTCTACCACGTGTCGGTCGCGCTGGGGTCGCACGCCGAGCTCGAGGCGCAGGTTGCCCTGGGACGCCGCCTGTCGTTGTTCAGCGCCCGGGACGCCGACGCCCTGGAGGCGCTTCTGGTCCGAACCGGTCAGCTGTTGAGCGCGCTCCATCGCGCGATGTCGCGTCGCTCGCCCGAGTACCCAGTACCCAGTACCGATCCCCGCTGATATACTGGAACCTGTTCCGCCCAGCATGGTCGTCCCGACTCTGAACGGACCTCGCACTTCCATGGACTTCCTGACCAACCTGAACCCCGAGCAGCGCAAGGCCGTGCTCCATCGCAACGGGGCGCTGCTCATTCTCGCGGGGGCGGGGTCGGGCAAGACGCGGGTCATCACGTACCGCATCGCGTACCTCATCGGCGACGGGCACGCGCGCGCGGACGAAGTGCTGGCGGTCACGTTCACCAACAAGGCGTCCGAGGAGATGCGGCAGCGCGTGCAGGCGCTGCTCGGGTCCGACTGCAGCGGGGTCTGGCTCTCGACCTTCCACTCGCTCTGCGCGCGGCTGCTCCGGCGCGAGGCGCCGGCCATCGGGCTCTCCCGCGACTTCGTCATCTACGACACGTCCGACCAGGTGTCGGCCGTGCGGCAGGTGATGCGCGAGCTCGAGGTGGACGAGCGGCTGCTGCCGCCGCGCGCGGTGCTGGCGCGCATCAGCGCGGCCAAGAACCGCATGGAGGACCCGGCGGCGGTGCGCGAGGGGGGCTTCAGCTTCCGCGACGAGCAGGTGGCGCGCGTCTACGCCCGCTACCAGCAGGTGCTCACGCAGACCGCCGCGCTCGACTTCGACGACCTGCTGCTCAAGACGGTCGAGCTCTTCGAGGCGTCCGAGGCGGTGCGCGCGCGCTACGCGCAGCGGTTCCGCTACCTGATGGTGGACGAGTACCAGGACACCAACCGCCCGCAGTACCTGCTGATCCGCCGGCTCGCCGAGGTGCACCGCAACCTCTGCGTCGTGGGCGACCCGGACCAGTCGATCTACAAGTGGCGCGGCGCCGACCTGAACAACATCCTCGACTTCGAGCAGGACTTCCCCGAGGCGACCATCGTCCGGCTGGAGCAGAACTACCGCTCCACGCAGGTGATCCTCGACGCGGCGTCGGCCGTCATCCAGCACAACCGGAACCGCAAGGAAAAGCATCTGTGGACCGACCGCGAGGGCGGGCGCCAGATCCTCTATTTCCGCGCGGGCGACGACCTGGAGGAGGCGGACTTCGTCACGCGCGTGGCGCGCGAGGCGCGCGCCGACGACGTGGACGCGCTCGTCGCCGTGCTCTACCGCACCAACGCCCAGTCGCGCACGCTCGAGGACGCGCTGATGCGGGAGGCCATCGCCTACAAGGTGATCGGCGGCGTCCGCTTCTACGAGCGCCGCGAGATCAAGGACGCGCTCGCCTACCTGAAGCTCATCATCAACCCCCACGACGACGTGAGCTTCCGCCGCGTGGTGAACGTGCCGACGCGCGGCATCGGCAAGGGCATGATGGACTCGCTCCAGGCCGTGGACCCGGTCGCCGGGGCCCTCGAGCAGACGCCGCTGCTCGCCGCCGGGCTCGGCGAGGTCTACTCGAACCGCTCGCTCTGGGCGCGGCTCGTCTACGCCGTCGAGCACGCGGTCCTGGCGCCCCGCGCCACGGCCTCGCTGAAGGTCTTCCGCGACCTTCTCGCCAACCTGGCCGACCTGGCGCGGCGGGAGCCCGTGTCGGTGCTGGTCGCCAAGATGCTCGACCAGTCCGGCTACCTGCAGGACCTGCGCGACGAGAAGAGCGAAGAGGCCGAGGGCCGCATCGAGAACCTCACCGAGCTCGTGTCGGCCGCGCGCGAGTACGAGACGCGCGAGCCCGACGCCTCGCTGGGCGGGTTCGTGGACCGGCTGTCCCTGCTCTCGGAGACCGACGAGGAGTCGGGGGCGCCCGAGGCCCGCGTCTGGCTGATGACCATGCACGCCGCCAAGGGGCTCGAGTTCCCGGTCGTCGTCCTGGCGGGGCTCGAGGAGGGGATCTTCCCGCACGTCCGGTCGAGCGAGGACGAGGAGCAGCTCGAGGAGGAGCGGCGGCTCTGCTACGTGGGCATGACGCGCGCCCAGGACCGGCTGGTGCTGAGCGGCGCGGCGCGGCGGCGGGTCTTCGGCGAGTACCAGGCCACCGAGCCTTCACGGTTCCTCGACGAGATCCCGGCCGAGCTCGTCGAGCGCATCGAGCCGGCGTTCACGATGCCCTACCAGGGCGCGCTCGGGCGCGAGGGCGCCGCCGGCGGCTGGCGCCGGCGCGGCCGCGGCGCCGCGGGGCGCGCGCGCGAGACGGCCCCGGCGGCGAGCTACGCGTACGAGAACGAGGACCAGTCGACGACGACGATCCGGCCGGGCCTGCGCGTGCGGCACGCGCAGTTCGGCGTGGGAACGGTGCTCTCGGTGGAACCGCACAACGACGACCTGAAGATCACGGTGCGGTTCCAGACGGTGGGACAGAAGCGGCTGCTGGCGCGGTTCGCGAAGCTCGAGCTCGCCTGACGGCAAGAGAAAAGGGGACGGACGGCCCGTCCCCTCTTCCGCCGAAACGCACACTCGCTGACTTCCGGGCTAGGCGCCGACGTCCTTGATCTCGGTGATGATCCAGCGCCCGGAGCGCGTATCACCGTTCGGGCCGTTCGTCAGGTCCGCGCGCGAGATCTTGATCAGGAGCTTGCGGTCGACGTTCTTCCCGTCGGGCGTCTTGACGTTCGCGTTGATCGTGACGTCCTTCGTGATCAGCTGTCCGTCGTAGTCGGTCACGTTGACGGGATGGGCGGCGTTGAACACGCTCAGCTCGGCGATACCGCGCTCGGTGCCCAGCGCCTGCTGGGCCTCGGACACCGCCTTGGAGTGGGTGGCCTGATCCTCGCGCCACTTGCTCCACTCCTGCTGGACCTGGAGGTCCTTGCCGCGCAGCTTGGTGCCGCTGGCCTCCGCCTTCAGCACGCGGGCGATGGCCTCGATGTTCTCTTCCTGGTACGCGTTCTTGCGCTTCGAGAACTCGTCGTCGGCCTTCTTGGCCTCGTCGTAGGCGGCGCTGAGCTCCTTGATGCGGAGCGTGTGCGGCGGCTCGTCGGCGACGCTCGCGATGCTGAAGCTCTGGACGGTGCCGTCCTCGGACGGACGGAAGGCGACGGTGGCGATGTTGGTGAGGGTGCTCTGGTCCCGCAGCCGGGAGGCGTCGAAGTACTTCTTGATGACTTCCTGCTCGTCGGCGGCGCCGGAGCAACCCGCGACGATGACGACCAGCGTCACCGCGGCGATTCCTGGCAACCACGACAGAAGCGTTCGCCGGTGCATGATCAAGCCTCCTTCCGGAGATTGGCGCGTGTGTGCGTGCTCGGCTTCAACTCTCAGCTCTCCGTGTCCGGTGACTCGGGGCTGTCCTCTCCCTCTCGCTCGGCCTCCTCGCGTTCGGCCAGCCGCGCGACCGAGACGACCCGATCCTCCGTCTCGATCTCGATGAGGCGGACACCCTGCGTGGCCCGCCCGATGGTGCGGATGTCCCGTGTCACCATGCGCAGGACCTTGCCCTGCTGGCTGATGAGCATGAGCTCATCGTCGTCGTTGACGTAGGCGACCCCGACCACCCGGCCGTTCCGGTCGCTCGTTTGGATGTTGATAATACCAAGACCGCCGCGAGACTGCACCCGGTACTCGTCGAGCTCGGTCCGTTTGCCGTAGCCGTTCTCGGTGACGGTCAGGAGGGTCCCGCCGGGCCGGACCACCTCCATGGCCACGACCTCGTCGTCGCCGCGCAGGGCGATGCCCCGGACCCCGTAGGCCGTCCGCCCCATCGGCCGGACGTCGGACTCCTGGAACCGGATGGCCATGCCGTCGCGCGAGCCGATGAACACCTGGTCGGCGCCCTCGGTCGTCGAGACCGCGATCACCGCGTCGCCCTCCTGGACCCCCATGGCGATGATGCCGCCCGCGCGGGGGTTGCTGAACGCCGAGAGGTCGGTCTTCTTGATGACGCCCCGGCGGGTGCCCATGACGATGAACTGGCGGCCCGGCTCAGCCGGCCACTCGCGGACCGCCAGCAGGGCCGCAATCCGCTCGCCTTCCTCCATCGTCACGAGGTTGGCGATGGCCTTGCCCCGGCCGTCCGGCCCGACGTCCGGGATCTCGTGAACCCTCAGCCAGTACGCCCGGCCGCGGTCGGAGAAAATCATAATATATGCGTGGGTGGACGCAATGAAGAGGTGCGTCACGAAGTCCTCTTCGCGCGTCCGCATCCCGATCCGGCCCTTGCCGCCCCGCCGCTGGTTCCGGTAGGCGGTGATCGCGGTCCGCTTCACGTAGCCGGTGTTGGTCGCCGTGATCGCCATGTCCTCGTCGGCGATCAGGTCCTCGATCCGGAACTCCCCGCTCTCGTCGATGATCTCGGTCCGCCGCGCGTCCCCGTACTGGCGCTGGATTTCGCGCAGCTCCTCGACCACGATCTCGGTCACGAGCCGCTCGCTCGACAGGATCGCCCGCAGCCGCTCGATCGTCTTGAGCAGCTCGACGAGCTCGTCCACGATCTTCTGGCGCTCGAGGCCGGTCAGCCGCTGCAGCTGCATGTCCAGGATGGCCTGGGCCTGGACCTGGCTGAGCGCGAACTCGCGCATCAGGCCTTCCCGCGCCTCGGCGGGCGACTTGGACCCGCGAATGAGCTTGATCACCTCGTCGAGGCGGTCGAGCGCGATCTTCAGGCCCTCGAGGATGTGCGCCCGGGCCTCGGCCTTGCGCAGCTCGTACTCGGTGCGCCGGCGCACCACCTCGCGGCGGAAGTTCACGAACTGCTCGACCAGCTGCAGCAGGTCGAGCGTCCGCGGCCGCCCGCCGACGATGGCCAGCATGATGATGCCGAAGGTCGTCTGGAGCGGCGTGTGCTTGTACAGGTTGTTCAGGACGACCTCGGGCACCTCGCCGCGCTTCAGGTCCACGACGATGCGCGTGCCGTCCCGGTCCGACTCGTCCCGGAGGTCCGAGATGCCCTCGACCGTCTTCTCGCGGTGCAGCTCGGCGATCTTCTCGACGAGCCGCGCCTTGTTCACCTGGTACGGAATCTCGGTGACGACGATCGAGACGCGGTCGCCCTTCTTGCTCTCCTCGATCTGCGCGCGGCCGCGCAGGGTGATGGCGCCGCGGCCCGTCTTGTAGGCCTGGATGATCCCCTGGCGCCCGACGATGAGGCCGCCCGACGGGAAGTCGGGTCCCTGCACCGTGCGCAGCAGCGTCCGCAGCCGCTCCTCGCGCGGCTTGTCCTGCTGCTCGATCACCGCCACCACGCCGTCGATGAGCTCGGTCAGGTTGTGCGGCGGGATGTTCGTCGCCATGCCCACCGCGATGCCCGCCGAGCCGTTCGCCAGCAGGTTCGGGAACGGCGTGGGGAGCACCGTCGGCTCCTCGGTCGTCTCGTCGAAGTTCGGGGCGAGGTCGACGGTCTCCTTGTCGAGGTCCGCCATCATCTCCTCGGCCAGCGCCTTGAGGCGGGCTTCGGTGTAGCGGTACGCGGCGGGCGGGTCGCCGTCGATCGATCCGAAGTTCCCCTGGCCGTCCACCAGGGGGTAGCGCATGTTGAAGCTCTGGGCCAGGCGCACCAGCGTGTCGTAGGCCGGCGCGTCGCCGTGGGGATGGTAGTTGCCGATCACCTCGCCGACGATCTTCGCGCACTTGCGATAGGGCCGGTTCGCGGCCAGGCCCATCTGCCGCATCGCGTACAGCACCCGGCGGTGCGCGGGCTTCAGCCCGTCGCGCACGTCGGGCAGCGCTCGCCCGATGATTACGCTCATGGCGTAATCCATGTACGAGCGCTTCATCTCGTCTTCGATGTTGACCGGAATGCGGATGGAGCTGTCCATATCGGGTTCTGACGTGACAGGGGTCAGCGGTCAGGAGTCAGGGGTCAGACGTCCAGGTTCTTCACGTCGAGCGCGTTGTCCTCGATGAACTTCCGGCGGGGCTCGACCTGGTCGCCCATGAGGGTCGTGAACATCAGGTCGGCCTCCGCGTGGTCCTCGGCGCGCACCTGGAGCAGCGTGCGCGACTCGGGGTTCATGGTCGTCGCCCAGAGCGTGTCGGGGTTCATCTCGCCGAGGCCCTTGTAGCGGTTGACCGCGATGCCCTTCTTGCCGGCGGTGATGAACAGCTCGACGAGGTCGTCGAGCGTCTCGACCCGCACGGCGGCGCCCTCGCGGGGCCCCGGCTTGCGGACGGCGGGCTTGGGCTCGGCGGCGAGCCGCGTGGCCTCGTCGGTCGGCGCCCCCCCAATCGTCGTGCCGTTGGCCGCGGCGCCGGGCTCCTCGGTCTCCTCCTCCTCGGGCTCGGACGCGCCGACGCTCAGGATCTCCATCGGCCCCTTGATGCCGCGCACGTCCTTGTAGCTGGCGAGCAGGGTCCGGAACTCGCCGGTCTGCACGAAGTCGAGGTCGATGCGGTGGTACCGCGGGTAGCCGCCGGAGCGGTCCTCGATTGCCAGCGCGAACGCCTGGTGCTCGTCGTCGGCCTGCACGGTCACCGTGCGGAGCGGGCCCGAGAGCTCGGCGGCGAGCGCCTCGAGCGCGGGCCGGTCGGAGAAGAAGGCCTTGTCGCGCGGGTCGCGGTCGACGACCGCCATGACGACGTCGCGCGCCGGGCCGCGGCGCTCGACGATCTGCAGGAACTTGCGGAAGGCGATCATCTTCTCGAGCTTGATCTCGAGCTCGTGGCCCGAGATCTCGACGCCCGTGTCGAGCAGGCGCACGACGCGGGAGCCGACCGCGCGGCGGATCAGCCACGCCTCGAGCTCGCGCTCGTCCTTGATGAAGCTCTCCGACCGCCCCCGCTTGACGCGGAAGAGCGGCGGCTGCGCGATGTAGACGTAGCCGTTGTCGATGAGCGCGCGCATCTGCCGGTAGAAGAACGTGAGGAGCAGCGTGCGGATGTGGGAGCCGTCCACGTCCGCGTCGGTCATGATGATGATGCGGTGGTAGCGGACCTTCGCCGCGTCGAAGTCCTCCTGCCCGATCCCGCAGCCGAGCGCCGCGATCATGGTCTTGATCTCGTCGCTCCCGAGCATCTTGTCGAACCGGGCCTTCTCGACGTTCAGGATCTTGCCCTTGATCGGCAGGATGGCCTGGAAGCGCCGGTCGCGGCCCTGCTTGGCCGACCCGCCGGCCGACTCGCCCTCGACGATGTAGAGCTCGCTCTGGGCGGGGTCGCGCTCCTGGCAGTCGGCGAGCTTGCCCGGCAGCGAGCTGTTGTCGAGCGCGCCCTTCCGCCGGACGAGGTCGCGCGCGCGGCGGGCGGCTTCGCGCGCCCGCGCCGCGTCGACCGCCTTGTTGATCACCCGCTTCGCGATCGCGGGGTTCTCTTCGAGGAACGCCCCCAGCCGGTCGTTCAGGATCGCCTCGACGATGCCCTTCACCTCGGTGTTGCCGAGCTTCGTCTTGGTCTGGCCCTCGAACTGCGGCCGCGGGATCTTGACGCTGACGACGGCCGTCAGACCCTCGCGGATGTCGTCGCCGCCGACGCTCTCCTTCAGGTCCTTCGCCAGGTTGTGCTTGCTGGCGTAGGCGTTGATGGTGCGCGTGAGCGCCGCGCGGAAGCCGGAGAGGTGCGTGCCGCCCTCGTGGGTGTTGATGTTGTTGGCGAAGGTGTAGATCGTCTCCGAGTAGCCGTCGTTCCACTGCAGCGCGATCTCGACGTCGATGCCGTCGCGGTCGCCCCGCATGTAGATGGCCTTGTCGTTGACGACGACCTTGTTCTTGTTGAGGAACGTCACGAACGAGACGATGCCGCCCTCGTAGAGGAACGAGTGGCTCTTGCCGTCGCGCTCGTCGTCGAGCGTGATGGTGACGCCCGCGTTGAGGAACGCCAGCTCGCGGAGCCGCTGCGCCAGCGTGTCGAAGCTGAACTCGGTCGTCTCGAAGATCTGGTCGTCGGGCTTGAAGGTGACCTTGGTGCCGCGCTTCTTCGTCGTGCCGGCCACCTCGAGCGCGCCCGTCGGCTTCCCGCGCTCGTAGCTCTGCTGGTAGACCTGCCCGTTGCGCCAGATCTGGAGCTCGAGCGTCTCCGAGAGCGCGTTGACCACCGAGACGCCGACGCCGTGCAGGCCGCCCGAGACCTTGTAGCTGTCGTTGTCGAACTTGCCGCCGGCGTGCAGCACCGTCATCACGACCTCGGCGGCCGACTTGCCGCTGGTGTGACGGTCCACCGGGATGCCCCGCCCGTCGTCCACGACGGTGACGGAGTTGTCGATGTGCACCGAGACGTTCGATCTGCCGGCAGTAGCCGCCCAGCGCCTCGTCGATCGAGTTGTCGACGACCTCGTAGACCAGGTGGTGCAGGCCCAGCGGGCCGGTGGAGCCGACGTACATGGCCGGGCGCTTGCGCACGGCCTCGAGGCCCTCGAGGACCTTGATCTTGTCCGCGCCGTAGGCCTCCGTCGACGCACCGGCCCCGTTGCCGCCCGCCGCGGCCGCCTCGGCGGCCGGTGGTGGCGACGCGGGTGTCTCCGGTGCGGCGGGAGACTCATCCGGCGCGTGGTTCCGCTGTTCGAGGTCTGACATGGTTGCTGTCGGTAGTTCCCGATTCGCGCCAGTACGCCGGCGCCGGCGACACGGACTCCACGTCCGATCCCGGGCGCGGACTTGCCGGATACGGCGGCAATGGAGGGAAGACCCGCGAAGCGTAGGGGCGACCCGCCGGGTCGCCCCTCCTAAATCCGCATCGGCATGATCACGTACGTGTAGTCGTATCCCTCCGGGGTCGTCGGCTTCATGACCGCCTGGCTCATCTCGTCCTTGAACTCGAGCGTCACGCCCTCGGTCTCCACGACGGCCAGGAAGTCGAGGACGTACTGGGCGTTGAAGCAGATCTGCGTCGGGGCGGCCGCGTAGTCGACGATCAGCTCCTCGCGGGCCTCGCCGAACTCGGGGCTGCTCGACACGATCTCGACCTTGCCCTTGTCTGCGTGGAAGCGCACGGCGCGGGAGCGCTCGTTCGAGAGCAGCGCCACGCGCTTCACCGCGCTCGTCAGGCGATCTCGCTCGAAGTCCACGCGCTTGTCGTTCCCCTTGGGGATGACGCGCTCGAACGCAGGAAACTGTCCGTCGATCATGCGCGAGATGAGCACGCGATCGCCGATGCGGAAGAACAAATGGTTCTCGCCGCGCGAGAACGACACCTCGCTGTCCTCCTCGCCCAGCAGGCGGCCGAGCTCCATCAGCGTCTTGCGCGGGAGAATCACGCGCGTCTCCTCTTCCGCCTTGCCTTTCTTGCCCCCCTCGCGCGGCACGCTCACGAGCGCGAGCCGGTGCCCGTCGGTCGCCACCAGGCTCATCTCGTCGCTCTTCAGCACGAAGAGCGCGCCGTTCAGGAAGTAGCGCGTGTCCTCGCCCGTAATGGCGAACTGCGTCTTGGCAACCATCTGCCGCAGCGTCGCGCCGGGCAGAACGACCGCGCCTTCCATGTCCGCGTCGGGCAGCGTCGGGAAGTCCTCGCGCGGAAGGGTCTGCAGCCGGGAGTCGAACCGATCCGCGGCCACCTTCACGCCGCCCTTCTCCTCCTCGATCCGCACGTCGGTCTCGGGGAGCGCCTTCACAATCTCGTAGAGCTTCTTGGCCGGCACCGTCACCGACCCGGGCTTCGCCACCGAGGCCTGGCAGCGGCTTCTCAGGCCGACCTCGAGGTCGGTCGCGAGCAGCCGAACCTCCTCTCCGTCAGCCTCGACGAGCACGTTGGCGAGAATCGGGATCGTGTTCTTGCGCTCGACGATGCCCTGAAAGAGCTGAAGTTCCCGCAGGAGCTCGGTCTTACGGACCACAAGTTCCATGTCGCGATGCCTCGGTGTAGTGGACGGGTGCCGTTTCTGCGATCCCTTTTTGTCTTGAAAGGAGAGATCTAAGAGAACACAAAAGTATAACAGAAAGAAGGGGCTGTTGAAAAGACAAAATACTGCAATTAGTGCTTTTAAATGAATAACTTAGGGTGTGCATCCCGCGGTGGATTCAGGGCCCTTCCCGGTGTGGGTTTCCAACCGTCGCGGCCGCCACTCGGGCGCCGGCCCCGGGGATCCACAGAGGGGTCGCCGCGGACCTGTGGAAAAGTCTGCCGGCGCAGGGGACAGCCCTCGCGGAAGCGCGTGAAACGCGTGGAAATTCCGCTGGCCGGGTTCCGCGGACCTCAGCGGAACGACTCCAGGAAGTTGTTGATCAAGTTGTTGAAATCGCCGTCGCGCTGCCGCATGTCCTCGATCTTCCTGATCGAGTGGATGACCGTCGAATGGTGCTTGCCGCCGAAGCTCCTGCCGATCTCGGGCAGCGAGGCGTTCGTGAGCGCCTTGCACAGGTACATCGCGATCTGCCGCGGCATGGCCACCGACTTCGAGTTGTTGCGCGACTTGAGCTCGGCCATCTTGAGCTGGTAGTAGTCCGACACGAACTTCTGGATGATCTCGATCGTGACCGCGCGCTGATCGTGGTCGAGGATGTTCCGCAGCACGTCCTGCGCGAGCGGCAGCGAGATCTCCCGTCCCGTGAGCGAGGCGTAGGCGATGAGCCGGATGAGCGATCCCTCGAGCTCGCGGATGTTCGACTTGATCTTCCCGGCGATGTAGATCGCCACGTTGTCGGCGAGCGGCACCGCCTCGGCTTCGGCCTTGCGCTTGAGAATCGCGACCTTCGTTTCGAGATCCGGCGACTGGATGTCGGCGATCAAGCCCCATTCGAAGCGGGATCTCAAGCGTTCCTCGAGCGACGGGATCTCGTGCGGCGGGCAGTCCGAGCTGATGACGATCTGCTTCTGCGCGTCGTAGAGCGCGTTGAACGTGTGGAAGAACTCGGTCTGCGTGCCTTCCTTCCCCGCCAGGAACTGGATGTCGTCGACGAGCAGCACGTCCACGCTGCGGTACCGATCGCGGAAGTCCAGGATCCGATCGTAGCGGACCGCGTTGATCATCTCGTTCATGAACCGCTCGGACGAGATGTAGGTCAGCGCCAGCGACCGCTGGTGATGGAGCACGTACTGGCCGATCGCGTGCATCAGGTGCGTCTTGCCCAGGCCCACGCCGCCGTAGATGAACAGCGGGTTGTAGGACCGCGACGGCGCCTCGGCCACGGCGCGGCACGCCGCGTGCGCGAACTGGTTCGACGGCCCGACGATGAAGGTCTCGAAGGAGTAGCGGGGGTTGAGACCGACGGCCTCGCTGGCCGGCAGATCGCCCGGCTCGGGCGGGGGCGCGATCTCGCTCGACGGCTCGGGCGCCGGCGTGCTCTCGTCGTCGGTGAGGAAGACCACGCGCGCGTCGGCGCGGCCCGCCTCGGCCATCGCCTCGTTGATCACGCCCGTGTAGTGCTTCGCGAGCCAGTCGCGAAAGAGCGTGCTCGGCACCCGCACCCGGATCACGGCGCCCTCGTCCTGGACGTAGGCCGTGGGCTTGAACCAGGTGTAGAAGCTGTGCCGGTTGATCTTGGTCTCGATGCGGGCCAGGATCTGGTCCCAGATGTTCGTGCCCGTCATGGGGGGTCGCCCACCGCGGCCGACGACGGCCGCAAACGTCAGTTAGCTTCAGCTCTTACGACGATTCTGCGCCAGGCCGGGGACTTTCGCCCCCAAGAGCGCCGCACAGGCCCGGGCTCGCAGGACCCACCATGTGAGGAAGCCCGCGAAATATGGGTGTTCGAGGCTTCGCCGGTTGTCCGAGGGCTGTTTTCCAGGGGCTTTCGAGCAAAGGCGGGCGAAACACCTGGAATTTCCACATTTTTTTCCACAGTTGTGGAAAACTTCGGGGGGAGACCCTACAACACCCGCTCCTGCCGCAGGAGGGCGACTGTAGCACACGGCGGAAGGGCGTGACAATCTGCCCCGAAACGGCTGGACGGGCTGGCGTTCGACGTTGACACCCTCTCCACTCGTCCATTACGATTGAAGTTTCTTTTTGCCTGTGTGCGGGCAGTCCAAGGATAGAGAACAGCCATGAAACGGACCTTCCAGCCGAACCGTCGCCGCCGCCGGCGGACGCACGGCTTCCTGGTACGGATGAGCACCAAGAACGGGCGCCTGGTGCTGAAGCGCCGGCGCGCCAAGGGCCGGAAGCGCCTGACGGTCTCCTAATCCCCCTGCGCGGGGCCGGGCCCCGGAGGGAGGACCCCGTGACCGCCAAGCCGGCGTCCCTGGGCCCGCGCGAGCGGCTCAGACGCAAATCCGACTTCCAGGCCGTCTTCGACGAAGGCCGGCGGTCGAGCGGCCGATTCATGACCGTCCTCGTTCGGCCGAACCGGCTCCCCGCGGCCCGCCTCGGCGTGGTGGCGTCGAGGAAGCTGGGCGGCGCGGTGCAGCGCAATCGGGCCAAGCGCCTCATCCGAGACCTCTTCCGGAGGCACAAGCCCGACCTGGGCCCGGACGGACAGGACGTCGTCGTCATTCCGAGACCGGAGCTCCTGGATGCCGCCTTTGTCAACGTCGATGCGGACTACGCGTCGGTCCTCCGCCGCCACTTCCGGCGCCGGCGCTAGCGCCGCCGACGGGGTCCGTCGGCCGGGACCGGGCGCCCGCGGGGCGCTGGTCCTGCTCCGGGCGTACAAAATCCTTCTTTCGCCGCTGTTTGCCGGCTCGTGCCGGTTCGTCCCCTCCTGCTCGGACTACGCCGCGGAAGCGATCCGTCGCCACGGGCTCGCCCGGGGGACCTGGCTGGCCGCCAGGCGCCTCGCCCGCTGTCATCCGTTCTGCGAGGCAGGCTACGACCCGGTCCCCGAGGCCAGCCCGGCCAGACGCACCGCCGACAGGATCGCGTAAATACATGGAAAAAAGGGTTTTACTGGCCGTCTTCCTGTCGTTCCTGGTGCTGTTCGTCTACCAGAGCGTCTTCGCGCCGCCGCCGCCGAAGCCGGCGGGCGCGAATCAGACGCCCGCCGCGGCCACGTCGACCGGCCCGGCGGCGCCGCCGCCCGCCGCGACGCCCGCGCCTCAGCCGGCCGCGACCCCGGCGGCGCCGGCGGCGGCCGAGACGCCCGCCGAGCCCGCGCCGGCCACGCTCACCGCCGACACGGAGCCGCGCGACATCGTCGTCGAGACCGATCAGGTCCGGGCGGTGTTCAGCAACCGCGGCGGCGACTTGCGCAGCTGGCGGCTCAAGCACTACCTGGATCGGAAGGGCGAGCCGCTCGAGCTCGTGCCGACCGACGTCCCGCCCGGCCTGGGGCATCCGTTCGACCTGAGGCTCGACAACGCGGCGCTGACCGAGCGGCTGTCGCAGGCGCTCTTCGAGCCGAGCGTGACCGGGCTGAACCTGACTGGCGGCAAGGCCGGCACGCTGACGTTCGAGTACAGCGACGCGGCCGGGCTGAAGGTGCGCAAGACCTTCCACTTCGACACGGCGGCCGCGCCGTTCGTCATCGACTTCTCGTCCTCGGTGGAGAACGCCGGCCAGGTGCTCGACCCGACGATCGTGTGGGGCCCTGGCGTCGGCAGCGGCCTGAACACGAGCGGCCGCAGCTACTACACGCCGCCCGAGCCGCTCTACTCCCTCGACGGGAAGGTGACGCGCGTCAAGACGAAGAACCTGGCGACGACGCCGAGCTACACGGGCGCGTATCCGTTCGTCGGGATCGAGGACCACTACTTCCTCGCCGTCGAGGTGGACGCGAGCGGCCAGGCGCCGCCGCAGGCCGCGCGGGAGAAGCAGGCGGACTTCAAGCTGCTGGAGCTCGACACGCCGGAAGGCGGCAAGACGAAGCGGCAGCTGATCGTCTTCTCGATGAAGTTCGCCGAGGCGCCGGCGGCCGGGACGTTCTTCTTCGGGCCGAAGGACTTCGACATCCTGCACGCGGTCGAGCCGTCGCTCGTCAAGGCGATCAACTACGGCTTCTTCGCGTGGCTGGCGGTGCCGCTCCTGCGCGCGCTGAAATGGATCGACGGGTTCGTCCACAACTTCGGCTGGTCCATCGTCATCCTGACGATCCTCATCAACATCATCATCGGCCCGCTGCGCCACAAGAGCGTGGTGTCGATGCGGAAGATGCAGGAGATCCAGCCGGAGGTGAAGGCGATCCAGGAGCGCTACTCGAAGCTCAAGTCGACCGATCCGGCGAAGCAGAAGATGAACACGGAGCTGATGAACCTGTACCGCGAGCGGGGCGTGAACCCGGCGAGCGGCTGCATTCCGATGCTCCTGACGATCCCGATCCTGTTCGCCTTCTACTCGCTGCTGTCGGTGGCGATCGAGCTCCGCGGCGCGCCGTTCTTCGCGTGGATCCACGACCTGTCGGCGCCGGACCCGTTCTACATCACGCCGGTCCTGATGGGCATCACGCAGCTGGTGCAGCAGAAGATGACGCCGTCGTCGGCCGACCCGATGCAGCAGAAGATGATGATGTTCATGCCGATCATGTTCACCGTCATGTTCCTGTGGGCGCCGAGCGGCCTGGTGCTGTACTGGTTCACCAGCAACCTGTGCGCGATCGGCCAGCAGCAGGTGACCAACACCATCATCGGTCCGCCGAAGGTGCACCAGGTGCGGCCGGCGGCGGAGCGGAAGGTCAAACGCGCGGGCTCGGGCAAGACCGAGCAGGCCGCGAAGGGATAGAGCGATGGAAGAGGGTCTCAACACGCGCGTGGTGGCGTTCGTCGGCGACGTGTGCGCGGCGATGGGCATGACCGTCAAGGCTTTCGTCGAGGAGGACGGCGACAACGTGTGGATCCAGCTGAAGGGCGAGAGCGGCGAGCTGCTGCTCCGGCGGAAGGGCGAGGGCCTCGACGCGCTCCAGCACGTGGTCAACACGGCGTTCCGGCGCGAGCTGCGGGGGAACAGCCACTTCGTCGTGGACTGTCTGGACTTCCGCAAGAGCCGCGACGAGGAGCTGCGCCAGATGGCGACGTTCCTGCTCGAGAAGGCCAGGACGACCGGCACGGCGCAGGAGATGGGTCCCCTCAACCCGTACGCGCGGCGCATCGTGCACTTGACGGTCGCCGAGCACGCCGACATGAGTTCGGAGAGCATCGGCGACGCATTCCTGAAAACCGTCATCATCTCGCGAAGACAATCCTGACGAGCGGCACGGAAGCCGGCCTTCGCGTCCTTCCATGTTCGCCACCGACGACACCATCGTCGCAATCGCGACGCCGCCGGGGCGCGGCGCGATCGGCGTGGTGCGGCTGAGCGGCGCGGACGCGCCGCGCGTCGCCGCGGCGATCCTGGATCGCGCGCGCCCGCTCGAGGCGCGGCGCGCGTCGCTCGCCCGCGTGATGCGCGGCAGCAGGGAGACGCGCGCGATCGATCGGGTGATCGTCACGTGGTTTCCCGCGCCGGCCTCCTACACGGGCGAGGACGTCGTGGAGATCGGCGCTCACGGCAGCCCGGTGCTGCTCGGCGAGATCGTCGAGGCCGCCGTGGCGGCGGGCGCGCGGCGCGCGAGGCCCGGCGAGTTCACGCTGCGCGCGTTCCTCAACGGGCGCGTGGACCTGGTGCAGGCCGAGGCGGTGGCCGACCTCGTCGACGCGGTGACGCCGGCGCAGGCGCGGCAGGCGTTCGATCAGCTCGAAGGCACGCTCACGCGCGCGATCGGCACGATCGCGGACGCGCTGCTCGACCTCACGGCGCGCCTCGAGGCGTCGGTGGACTTTCCCGACGAGAGCTACCACTTCATGGAACCGCACGAGGCGGCCGACGCCATCGCGGGCCTCGCGCGGCAGGCGGACTCGCTGCTCGAGCAGGCCAACGCCGGACGCCTGATCCGGGAAGGCGCGCACGGCGTCATCCTGGGGCGGACCAACGCAGGTAAGTCTAGTATTTTCAATTATTTACTTGGATCTGAGCGTGCAATCGTGACGCCAACGGCCGGCACGACCCGCGACTTGCTCACCGAGCGCACGGACGTCCTCGGCGTGCCCGTCACGCTCGTGGACACGGCCGGCCTCGGGGCGGCCGCCGACGAGGTGGAGCGCGAAGGTGTCGCGCGCGCGCGGCGCGCGGGCGCCGTGGCCGACGTGGCGATTGTCGTGCTCGATCGATCCGTGCCGCTCGGCGAGGTCGATCGCGAGCTGCTCGCGAAGACGGCGGCGGCGCCGCGCGTCGTCATCGTGAACAAGCGCGACCTCCCCGCCGCCTGGCCGCGCGAGGCGATCGACGCGCCCGGCGCGCTGGAGGTCTCGCTGCTGGACGGCGGCGGGACGGACGGGATCCGGCCGGCGGTCTACCGCGCGCTGACCGCGGGCGAGCCGCTGGGCGAGCCCAGCGCCCTCAGCAACGCGCGGCACATCGAGCGGCTGCGCGCGGCGAGGGCCGCGCTGGCGGAGGCCGCGGCGCGCGCGGCGGAATCGACGCCCGAGGAGTTCGTGCTCGCGGATCTCCAGCGCGCGCAGCAGGCGCTCGAGGAGATCACGGGGCGGCGCACGCCGGACGACGTGCTGGCGCTGATCTTCGAGCGCTTCTGCATCGGGAAGTAACCCTGGGAAGTGCCGCGGAAGGACGACGGAAATCGCCACGGAAATCGCCACGGAAACGTCAGGTTGTGCGGACATGGACTTCGACGTCATCGTGATCGGCGCGGGGCATGCCGGCTGCGAGGCGGCGTTCGCCGCCGCGCGGCTGGGCGCGCGCGTGGGGCTGTGCACGCTGCCCGGGAGCGCCGTCGCGCAGATGCCGTGCAACCCGGCCATCGGCGGCACGGCGAAAGGCCATCTCGTCCGCGAGATCGACGCGCTCGGCGGCCTGATGGGCGAGGCCATCGACGCGACGGGGCTGCAGTTCAAGCTGCTCAACCGCAGCCGGGGGCCCGCCGTGTGGTCGCCGCGCGCGCAGGCCGACAAGCGGCGTTACTCCGCCTGGATGAAGGCGCGGCTCGAGCGCGAGCCGGGCATCACCTGGATATTCGGCCGCGCCGGGCGTATCCTCGTCGAGGGTGAATGCGTGGCGGGCGTGGAGCTGGAAGACGGCGGCCGGCACGGCTGCCGCGCCCTCGTCGTCACCACCGGCACGTTCCTGAACGGCGTCATCCACATCGGCCCCGAGCGGCACGCGTCGGGCCGCGCGGGCGAGCCGTCGAGCGTAACGCTCGGCGAGTCGCTGAAGAGCCTCGGGTTCCGCTGGGGGCGCCTGAAGACGGGCACTCCGCCCCGTCTCGACCGGCGCACCATCGATTTCTCGCGGTTCGCCGCCGCGCGCGGCGACGATCCCATCGTCCCCTTCTCGTTCTCCACGCCGGGCATCGAGCGCGAGCAGATCGCGTGCTGGCTGCTCCACACCAGCGAGCGCGTGCACGACCTCGTGCGGCGGCACATCGCGGACTCCCCTCTCTACAACGGCCAAATTCAGGGAATCGGCCCGCGCTACTGTCCGTCGCTCGAGGACAAGGTGATGCGGTTCCCCGACCGCGAGCGGCACCAGATCTTCCTGGAGCCCGAGGGCCTCGACGTGGACGAGATCTACGTGAACGGCTTCTCGATGAGCCTGCCCCGCGAGACGCAGCGTGCGCTCGTCGCGGCGCTGCCCGGGCTCGAGGACGCGGTGATGCTGCGGCCCGGCTACGCGGTGGAGTACGACTTCATCCAGCCCACCGAGCTCCGGCGGAGCCTGGAGACGCGCCGCGTGGCGGGCCTGTTCCTGGCGGGCCAGATCAACGGGACGTCCGGCTACGAGGAGGCGGCGGCGCAGGGGCTGCTGGCGGGGGCCAACGCGGCGCGCGGTGTGGCGGGGCGGCCGCCGCTGACGCTGGGGCGCGACGAGGCCTACATCGGCATCCTCGTCGACGACCTGACGACGAAGGGCTGCCTCGAGCCGTACCGCATGTTCACCTCGAGGGCCGAGCACCGCCTGCTCCTGCGGATTGACAACGCCGATCTGCGCCTGACGCCGCGCGGGCGCGAAGTCGGGCTGGTCGGCGACGGGCGCTGGGCCCGTTTCGAGGCGCGCCGCGCGCGTTTCGAGCGAAACCTGGCGGCCGTGCGGTCCACGTTCGTCCGGGCGCCCGGCGGTGACCGCGTGCCGGCGGCGGCGCTGCTCAAACAGCCGCCCGTGCGGCTGGAGCCGCTGCTGGACGAGGGGGCCCTGGTCCTGGATCTCGACCCCGACCAGCGGGCGGTGGACGTGGCGAGCGTCGAGACCGAGGTGAAGTACGAGGGCTACCTGCTTCGCCAGCAGCGCGAGGTCGAGCGGACGCGCCGGGACGAGCGCCGCCGCATCCCCGAGGACTTCCCCTTCGAGCGCGTGCCGGGCCTGCGGCGCGAGGTGATCCAGCGCCTGATCGAGGTGCGCCCCGAAACGCTGGGCCAGGCCTCGAGGATCCCCGGCGTCACGCCGGCGGCGGTGGCCGTCCTGGCCGCGCACGTCGCCAGACCCCACGGCGAATCGAGCATTTCCACCTGATTTCCGGCCCGTCCGCGCGACTCCTGGCGTGATAGAGTTCGACCCGGGGCCTCGAGGCCCGGAGACCAGGAACCGTGGTGACAACGGCCTTCGCGTCCCGGGAGTTTCGGAGCCGGCTGCTTCGCAGGGGCCGGCGGGCGGGCCTCACCATCGGCGCGCCGCTGGCCGATGCCCTGACGGCCTACTACGAGCTCCTCTCCCGCTGGAACCGCAAGATCAACCTCACGTCGATCACGCAGGCCGATGAGGCGGTGGACCGGCTGCTGCTCGAGCCGCTCCTGGCGGTACGGCATCTGGGCGCCGCCGCGCGGACGCTGGTGGACATCGGGTCGGGCGGCGGCTCTCCCGCGATTCCCATGAAGCTCGCGCGGCCCGATCTGGGCCTCACGATGGTCGAATCGAAGGCTCGGAAGTCGGCGTTCCTGCGCGAGGCCATCCGCCAGCTGGGCCTGACCGGGACGTCCGTGGAAAACGCGCGCTACGAAGAGCTGCTGGCACGCCCCGAGCTGCACGAGGCCGCGGACGTCGTCTCGTTGCGCGCCGTGCGCGTCGAGGCCCGGATCCTGATGGGCCTGCAGGCGTTTCTGAAGCCCGGCGGGTGGTTTCTGCTGTTCCAGTCCACGGCCAGGCCGGACCCGTCGGCGCTGGTGCCGCCGCCGCTCGCCTGGGTGGCCACGCATCCTCTCGTCGAGAGCCTTCGCAGCAACCTGGTCATCCTCGAAAAACGCGCCGTCGGATAGGCTCTTCCGTGATGTTCCACGTGGAACCATCTTCCCCGTTGACGCCCCGGCCGCTTCCGCACTATCCTGCTCAGGCCAGAGTCAAGTAATTATGTCAAACGACCAAAATCCGTGGCTCCAACGGGGCCGCTGCCCGTAACTGCTTGAAAATGGGCAAGATCATCGCGGTCGCGAACCAGAAGGGCGGCGTCGGCAAGACCACCACCGCCATCAACCTCGCCGCGTCCCTCGCCCTCGCCGACCAGCGCGTCCTCGTCGTCGATCTCGACCCGCAGGCCAACCTGACGTCGGGCCTCGGCATGAAGGGCCGCGCCGCCGGGGGCGGCACCGCCTACGACGCCCTCACCGCCGGCGACGAGCCGCCCCTCGATCGCTTCATGATCGACACGGCCGTCAAGGGCCTCGCGCTCGTGCCGTCCGACCGCAACCTGACCGGCGCCGAGATCGAGCTCGTCACGCTCGCCAACCGCGAGCACCGCGCCGCGCGCCTGCTCCACGCCGCGCGCGACCGCTTCGACTTCATCTTCATCGATACGCCGCCCTCGCTCGGGCTGCTCACGCTCAACGCGCTCGTGGCCGCCGACAGCGTGCTCATCCCGCTCCACTGCGAGTACTTCGCGCTCGAGGGCCTGGCCGATCTCGTCTCGACGCTCCGCCGCGTGCGCGCGTCGCTCAACCCGTCGCTCGACATCGAGGGCGTGCTGATGACGATGTACGACGAGCGGACCAACCTCGGGCAGCAGGTCGCGCGAGACATCCGCGAGTTCTTCGGCGCGAAGGTGTTCGACACGGTCGTGCCGCGCAACGTCCGGCTCGGCGAGGCGCCGAGCCACGGCGTGCCGGCGATTCTCTACGACGTCCGATCGCGCGGCGCCGAGGCCTACCTCGCGCTCGCGCGCGAGCTGGTCGACCGCCGCCGCGCGGCGGCGCCGGCGCACTAGCCGAGCGTGCACGCCAAGAATGTGTTCGAAACGGTCACATTCTGAAGGCACGCACGGCAGGCCGCGCACGGCGCGGCCCGCGAGGACGCGGCGCGGGGCATCGGGGTCCCCGCAAGCGACCGAGCCGAGGCGTGGGGCAGAGCCCCACCTGAGATTAGAGGCGACAGCGATGGCAGAGAAACGTCCCGCGCTCGGTCGAGGCCTGAGCGCCCTCATTCCCGACGCGCCGGTACGCGCGCCGTCCGACACCCCGTTCGAGGTCGATACCGACCGGCTGCAGCCCAACCCGCAGCAGCCCCGCGCGCACGTTGACGAGACGCGGCTCGAGGAGCTCGCGCAGTCGATCCGCGCCAACGGCATCATCCAGCCGATTGTCGTGCGCCGCGCGGGCGACCGCTACGAGATCGTCGCGGGCGAGCGCCGCTGGCGCGCCGCCACGCGCGCCGGCGTCCTGCGCGTGCCCGTCGTCGTGCGGAACGTGCCCGACGACAAGCGCCTCGAGATCGCGCTCATCGAGAACATCCAGCGCGAGGACCTCAACCCGATCGAGGAGGCCGCGGCCTACCGCCGCCTCGCCGACGACCTCCACCTCACGCAGGAGCAGATCGCCCAGGCCGTCGGCAAGGACCGCGCGTCGGTCGCCAACTACCTGCGCCTGCTCCGGCTGCCCGAGGAGGTGCGCGCCGAGATCGCGTCGGGCCGCCTCTCGATGGGACACGCCCGCGCGCTCGTCGCCGCCGGCGACGCGCAGGCCCAGCGCCGCGCGGCGCGCGAGGTGATCGCGCGCGGCCTCTCGGTGCGCGAGACCGAGTCGCTCGTGAAGAAGCTCGCCGCGCCGCCCGCGCCCAAGACGAAGCCCGCCGCCGACGTCCACACCCGCGCCGCCGAGGAGCGCCTCCGCTTCTCGCTCGGCACCCGCGTCCGCATCGTCCGCAAGGGCAAGGGCGGGCGCATCGAGGTGGATTTCGCGAGCGAGGACGAGCTGCAGCGGCTCTACGAGAAGTTGACGGGGGAATAGCGGTCAGCCGGCAGGGGGCAGGGCTCAGGACGGGCATGTTGTCACGACCGCAGCGTGGTAGTGTGACAGCGGAACGAAGCGCTCTTCCTGACCGCCGACCCCTGACCGCTGACCTCTGACTGTGATGAAGAGACTGACCGACTACTCCGCCTGCGCGGGTTGAGCGAGCAAGCTCGCCGCGGGGGAGCTCGCCCAGGTCCTGGGCGACATGCCGGCGCCGAACGACGACCGCGTCCTCGTGGACTTCCGGACCGCGGACGATGCGGGTGTGTACCGGTGGGCGGCGGGGCCGGCGCTGGTGCAGACCGTCGACTTCTTCACGCCGATCGTGGACGACCCGTACGTCTACGGCCAGGTGGCGGCGGCGAACGCGCTGAGCGACGTGTACGCGATGGGCGGACGGCCGCTCACGGCGCTGGCCATCGCGGCCTTTCCCGCCGACCTTCCGCACGAGACCGTGCGCGCGATCTTCCAGGGCGGGTTCGACAAGCTGCGCGAGGCGGGCGTGGCGCTGCTCGGCGGCCACACCGTGCAGGACCGCGAGATCAAGTTCGGCTACGCCGTCACCGGCGAGGTGGATCCCGCGCGCGTCTGGTCCAACGCCGGCGCGCGCCCCGGCGACGAGGTGTGGCTGACCAAGCCGGTGGGGACCGGCATCGTGACGACGGCCATCAAGAACCAGCGGGCGCCGCGGGCGGCGGCCGACGCCGTCGTCGCATCGATGGTCGCGCTGAACGGCCCGGCGGCCGAGGCGTTCCGCGAGGCGGCGGGGGAGTCGGTGCACGCCGTCACCGACGTCACGGGGTTCGGCCTGCTGGGGCACGCCACCGAGCTGGCGCGGGCGAGCGGCGTGAGCCTCCGCCTGGAGGCGGGCCGGGTGCCGGTCTTCGAGGGCGCCCTCGAGCTGGCTCTCGAGAACACGCCTGGCGGCGGCTGGAGCAACGAGGAGCATTTCAAGGCGGGGCTACGGTTCACGGCTGAGCTGGCCGCGCCGCTCGTCCGGGTCCTTTACGACCCGCAGACGTCCGGCGGCCTGCTGGCGGCGGTCGCGCCCGGGGCCGCCGGGGCCGTCGCGCGGGCCCTGCCGCGGGCGGTCCGGATCGGCCGGGTCGCGCCGCGCGACGACGCCCTCCTGGTCGTTGGGGCCTAGACCGGGGGAGACCGGGGGGAGGGGTCAGCCGTCCCGACTTGCCCGGATCTGTGGCGCAATGGTATAAATTGTCGTTTTGACCGGCCGAGATCGGCGCCGTCGCCACCCGGTCCTTCACGGTGACGACCTGACGGGCGCCGATTCAATCCCCCCGGCACGTTCGGAGGCGGTGTGCTCCCGAATCTCTCCCTGCTCTGGGTCATCGCGTTCGTTCTCATCCTGACGGTCGTCCTCGATCGTCTGCTGTTCCGTCCGCTCTCGAAGGTCATGTCCGAGCGCGAGCGCCGTGTGGCCTCCGCCCGGCAGATGGCCGAGGAGGCCGCGGCGCGCGCGGCGGCAGCCAACGCGCAGGTCGACGAGAAGATCGCCGCGGCGCGGACCGAGGTGTACCGGCAGATGGACGAGATGCGGCGCGCGGCGCTCGACCAGCGTGCGACGCTGATCGCCCAGACGCGCGAGGAGGCCTCGGCGGCGGTGGCCGAGGCGTCAGCGCGGGTGCAGGCGGAGGCGGAGGTGGCGCGGGCTCAGCTCGCGCGCGACGCCGACCAGCTGGGGCGGGCGGCCGCGGACCGGATACTGGGACAGAACGCTTCCTGATTCGGCGGGCCGAATCCACGGTGCTTCCAGTGAAATCATCCCTCCAACGACACGGATCGGGTACTGCTGGTCGCGGTGTGCGTGTGGCTCGCGGCGGGCCTCGTCGGCGCGGCTGCGCCGGCGCCGGGCGCCGCGCCCGCGGCGGCCGCGGCGCTTCAGGCGCAGGCCGAGGGCGGCCACGCGCAGCCGGCGCATGGGGAAGGTGGGGCCGCGGAGCACGAGTCCGAGGGGCTGCTGCCGCCCATCGCCCGCCTGGTGAACTTCCTCATTCTCGTCGGCGGCCTGGGCTACCTGCTGCGGGGCCCGTTCGCCTCCTACCTGGCGCGGCGCGGCGAGGAGATCCGCCGCGACCTGGTCGAGGCGGAGCGGACGCGGGAGGAGGCCGGCCGTCAGCTGGCCGCGCTCGAGACGAAGCTGGCGGCGCTGCCCGGCGAGCTCGACGCGCTCCGGGCGCGGGGCGCCGAGGAAGTGGCGGCCGAGGAAGCGCGCATCCGCGCGGTGGCCGAGCGCGAGCGCGAGCGGCTGCTCGAGCAGATGCGCCGCGAGATTGACGTGCAGGTGCGCGTGGCGAGCCAGACGCTGACGCGCGAGGCCGCGCGTCTCGCGATCGAGGTGGCGACCGACCGGATCCGCCAGACGCTGACGCCCGAGGGGCACCTGCGGCTGGTGGATCGCTACGCGGAGCAGGTGGAGCGCCAGGCCGGCCAGGTGCGGCCGTGACCGGGCGGGAGACAGAGTCATGACCAATCGCGTCGCCGCCCGCCGGTATGCGCGGGCGCTCTTCGACGTGAGCCTGAAGGAGTCCGACCCGGCGCGGGTGGGCGCGGAGCTCGACGCCTTCGCGGCGCTGGTGCGGGAGCACGCCGAGCTGGCGAGGACGTTCGCCAACCCGGCGGTGCCCGCGGCGCGCAAGCGCGGGATCGTCGACGCGCTCGTCGCGCGCGAGCCGCTGGCGGCGCCCGTCGCGAAGCTGCTGGCGCTGCTGGCCGATCGCGACCGGCTGGCGCTGCTGGCCGAGATCGGCGAGGCCTACCGCGAGCGGCTGCTGGATCACCAGCGCGTGGTGCGGGCGACGGTGACGAGCGCGGTGCCGTTGCCCGCCGACCGGGTCGAGTCGCTGCGGCGCAGCCTGGCCGCGGTGACGGGGCGGGACGTGCAGATCGAGACGGCGGTCGACCCCGCGATCGTGGGCGGGGTGGTGACGCGCGTCGGGAGCCTGGTCTTCGACGGCAGCGTGACGCGGCAGCTCGCGCGCCTCGAGGGCGAGCTGGCGGCGGAGTGAGCGTTCGGCGGGCACGGGGTCGTCGGGTTCATGGCGTCATAGCGGCTTTCTTCAGAGTTGCCTGAGAGGACAGCGTGAGCATCAAGGCCGAAGAAATCTCCAAAATCATCCGCGAGCAGATCGGCAGCTACGCCGTCGACGTGGACGTGGCCGAGGTCGGCACGATCATCTCGATCGGTGACGGCATCGCGCGCGTGCACGGCGTCGAGAACGCGATGGCCACCGAGATGCTCGAGTTCCCGCACGGGGTGTTCGGCCTCGCGCTCAACCTCGAGGAGGAGAGCGTGGGCGTCGTGCTGCTGGGCGACTACACGGAGCTCAAGGAAGGCGACCCCGTGAAGCGCACCGGCCGCATCATCTCGGTGCCGGTGGGCGAGGAGCTGCTCGGGCGCGTGGTCAACGCGCTGGGCCAGCCCATCGACGGCAAGGGGCCGATCGCCGCGAAGCAGTTCAACCCGGTCGAGCGCATCGCGCCCGGCGTCGTGGATCGGCTGCCGGTCCGGGAGCCGCTGCAGACCGGCCTCAAGGCGATCGACGCGATGATCCCGATCGGTCGGGGTCAGCGCGAGCTGATCATCGGCGACCGCCAGACGGGCAAGACCGCCATCGCGATCGACGCGATCCTCAACCAGAAGGACACCGGCGTCATCTGCATCTACTGCGCGATCGGCCAGAAGCAGTCCACCGTCGCGCAGGTGGTCAAGACGCTCGAGGACGCCGACGCGATGCGCTACACCATCGTCGTCGCGGCGTCGGCGTCCGAGCCGGCGCCCATGCTCTACATCGCGCCCTACGCGGCGTGCGCCATCGGCGAGTTCTTCCGCGACGCCGAGCGCCACGCGCTGTGCGTCTACGACGACCTCACCAAGCACGCGCAGGCCTACCGCGAGATCTCGCTGCTGCTGCGGCGGCCGCCGGGCCGCGAGGCGTACCCGGGCGACGTCTTCTACCTGCACTCCCGGCTGCTCGAGCGCGCGGCCAAGCTGCGCAAGGAGCTCGGCGCGGGCTCGCTGACGGCGCTGCCGATCATCGAGACGCAGGCGGGCGACCTGTCGGCGTACATCCCGACCAACGTCATCTCGATCACCGACGGCCAGATCTTCCTGGAGACGGACCTCTTCCACCAGGGCATCCGGCCGGCGATCAACGTCGGCAACTCGGTGTCGCGCGTGGGCGGGTCGGCGCAGATCAAGGCCATGCGGCAGGTGGCCGGCACGCTCCGCCTCGACCTCGCGCAGTACCGCGAGCTGGCCGCGTTCGCGCAGTTCGGCAGCGACCTCGACAAGGCCACGCAGGCGCAGCTCAACCGCGGCCGGCGGCTCACCGAGGTGCTCAAGCAGCCGCAGTACCAGCCGCTCA
Source organism: uncultured Acidobacteriota bacterium (assembly GCA_963812185.1). Taxonomy (GTDB): domain Bacteria; phylum Acidobacteriota; class Vicinamibacteria; order Vicinamibacterales; family JAHECP01; genus JAHECP01. Next base: position 533,865 of record CAWEUE010000002.1, on the reverse strand, counting down.
CGGCCGCCAAGCAGGTCATCGTCATCTACGCCGCCACCAACGGCTTCCTCGACGGCGTGGAGGTCGACCAGATCGCGCGCTACGAGCAGGAGCTCTACCGGTTCCTCGACACGCGCAAGCCCGGCGTGCTGAGCGCGGTCGCCGAGAAGAAGCAGCTCGACGATGCGCTGAAGGCCGAGCTGAACGCGGCCATCAAGGAGTTCGGGGAACAGTTCGCGGCGCAGCCGGCCGCGGTGGGCGCGTAGCACGGGACGGATGGGCGTATGCCTTCTCTCATTGATATTCGTCGGCGCATCCGGGCGGTCAAGTCGATCCAGCAGATCACCAAGGCCATGAAGATGGTCTCGGCGTCGAAGCTGCGGAGGTCGCAGGAGCGCGTGATCGGCGCGCGGCCGTTCGCGAACGAGATGCTGCGCGTGCTCAACAGCCTCGCGACGCGCGTGGAGCAGCAGACCCACCCGCTGCTCGACACCCGCGAGACGAAGCGGGCCGGCGGCAAGGTGATGCTGATCGTCATCACCGGCGACCGCGGGCTGTGCGGCAGCTTCAACAGCAACGTCATCAAGCAGGCCGGCGGCTTCGTCGTCGCCGACCCCGACCGCGAGGTGGCGCTCGGGCTGGTGGGCCGCCGCGGCCGCGACTTCTTCGCGCGCCGCGGCTTCGAGGTGCTCTACCAGCACGTGAACCTGTTCGGGAAGCTGCGCTACGAGGACGCGCAGGACGTGGCCGAGACCGCCATCGACACCTTCGTCGGCGGCCAGGTGGACGCCATCTACCTCGTCTACAACGAGTTCAAGTCGGTGATGCAGCAGCGCGTCGTGATCGAGCGCGTGCTCCCGATCGCGAAGCTCGTGGAGGACGAGGACGAGGACGACGGCGGGGAAGCGGAGATCGACTACCTGTACGAGCCCGACCCGCAGCAGATCTTCGACACGCTGCTGCCGCGGCACGTGGAGGTGCAGATCTACCGCGCGCTGCTCGAGTCGAACGCGGCGTTCTTCGCCGCGCAGATGGCGGCCATGGACACGGCGACCAAGAACGCGGCCGAGATGATCGACACCCTGACGCTCTACATGAACAAGGTGCGCCAGGCCGCGATCACGCGCGAGATCATCGAGGTGGTTTCGGGCGCGCAGGAACAATAGCCAGGCCGCGCACGGCGCGGCCCGCGAGGGAGCGGCGCGGGGCGTTGGGGCCCCCGCAAGCGACCGAGCCGGGGTGTGGGGCGAAGCCCCACGCTGAATTTCGAGGCAAACGAGATGACGACAGCCACAGCGACGGATCAGCACACGGGCCGCATCGTCCAGGTCATCGGACCGGTGCTCGACGTGGAGTTCGAGAGCGGACACCTGCCGGCGATCTACAGCGCGCTCCGGGTGAAGGGCGAGGTCGGCGGCAAGTCGATCGACGTCATCGCGGAAGTGGAGCAGCACCTCGGCGAGAACCGCGTCCGGGCGGTCGCCATGAAGCCGACCGACGGCATGCAGCGCGGCATGACGGTGACCGACACCGGCCAGCCCATCTCGATGCCGGTCGGGCCCGGCACGCTGGGCCGGGTGCTCAACGTGCTCGGCGAGCCGGTGGACTTCCCGGACCGGCCGGTCCCGTGCACCGAGCGCTGGTCGATCCACCGCCCGGCGCCGTCGCTCGAGGACCAGTCGACCGAGCTCCAGATGTTCGAGACCGGCATCAAGGTCATCGACCTGCTGGAGCCCTACCTGCGCGGCGGCAAGATCGGGCTGTTCGGCGGCGCCGGCGTGGGCAAGACCGTCATCATCATGGAGCTCATCCACAACATCGCGCTGAAGCACGGCGGCGTGTCCGTGTTCGGCGGCGTGGGCGAGCGCACCCGTGAGGGCAACGACCTCTGGCTCGAGATGCAGGAGAGCGGGGTCGTCAACATCGAGGACCCGTCGAAGTCGCGCGCGGCCCTGGTCTACGGCCAGATGACGGAGCCGCCGGGCGCCCGCCTGCGCGTGGCGCTCTCGGCGCTGACCGTGGCCGAGTACTTCCGCGACGCCGAGAACAAGGACGTCCTCCTGTTCATCGACAACATTTTCCGCTTCACGCAGGCGGGCTCGGAGGTCTCGACGCTGCTCGGCCGCATGCCGTCGGCCGTCGGCTACCAGCCGACGCTGGCCACGGAGATGGGCGAGCTGCAGGAGCGGATCACGTCGACCAAGAAGGGGTCGATCACGTCGGTGCAGGCCATCTACGTGCCGGCCGACGACTACACCGACCCGGCGCCGGCCACCGCGTTCGCGCACCTCGACGCCACCACGAACCTGTCGCGCGCGATCGTCGAGCTGGGCATCTACCCGGCCGTCGACCCGCTGGCCTCTACCTCCCGCATCCTGGATCCGCGTATCATCGGGGAGGAACACTACCAGGTGGCGCGGACGGTGAAGCAGATCCTGCAGCAGTACAAGGACCTGCAGGACATCATCGCGATCCTGGGCATCGACGAGCTGTCCGAGGAGCAGAAGCTGACGGTGGCCCGCGCGCGGAAGATCCAGCGGTTCCTCTCGCAGCCCTTCTTCGTGGCCGAGCAGTTCACGGGGCTCCCCGGAAAGTACGTGCCGGTCGCCGAGACCGTGCGGAGCTTCAAGGAGATCACCGAAGGCAAGTACGACGCGCTGCCCGAGCAGGCCTTCTACCTCGTCGGCTCCATCGAGGAGGCCGTCGAGAAGGCCGAGAAGCTCAAGGCCGGACAGGCGTAGGGCGGGAACGGTTCAGCCATGACGATTCCCCCGATTCCGTCGCAGCTCACGCTCGAGATCGTGACCCCGGACCACGCGCTGACGCACGCCGAGGTGGACGAGGTCGAGATCCCGGCCGCCGACGGCTACATCGGCGTGCTGCCGGGCCACACCCCGCTCCTGACGAGCCTGCAGGTCGGCGAGATGTGGTACCGGAGGGGCGGCGAGCGGTTCTACCTGGCGGTCGCGTACGGCTTCGCCGAGGTCCAGCCCGACCGCGTGGTCGTGCTGGCGCAGGTGGCCGAGCGCGCCGAGGACATCGACATCGCGCGGGCCGACGCGGCCAAGCGGCGCGCCGAGTCGCGGCTGAGCAAGCCGCCCGTCGAGTACCGACGTGGATCGCGCGCGGCTGTCGCTCATAAAGTCCCTCATCCGCCTCCAGGTGTCCGCGAAGGCGAGAACGCGTGCCTGACGTCAGGCCGCGCACGGCGCGGCCCGCGAGGGAGCGGCGCGGGGCGTTGGGGTCCCCGCAAGCGACCGAGCCGGGGTGTGGGGCGGAGCCCCATGTGACGGTGACCGCCGCATGAGCGCGACCTGGGCCGTCGCCTCGCATCCGGGCCTTCGCCGCCCGTCCAACGAAGACAGCTACTCGGCCCGCGCGGACCTCGGCCTCTTCGTGGTGGCCGACGGCATGGGCGGGCACGTCGCCGGCGAGGTCGCCTCGCGGCTGGCCGTGGACGCCATCGCGGCGTTCGTGCTCGACACGGTGGGCGCCGACCCGCACCGCACGTGGCCGTTTCCCTTCGATCCCCGGCTCAGCGTTGAGGCCAACCGCCTCAGGACCGCGTTCCGCCTGGCCAACCGCCGCCTCGCCGACGAGATGGCGTCGGTCGAGTCGCTGCGCGGCATGGCGACCACGGCGTCGGCCCTGCTGCTGGCGGCGGACGGGCCGGCGCGCGCGGCGCTCGCCCACGTCGGGGACAGCCGCGTCTACCGGCTGCGCGGCGGCGCGCTCGACCAGAATCTCGCGCGACCACTCCTGGGTGGAGGAGCAGGTGCGCGCGGGCGCGCTCACGCCGAGCGACGCCCGGCACCACCCCTGGCGCAACGTCGTCACCCGCGCGCTCTCGGGCGGCGACGACCCCGAGGTGGACGTGGCGGACCTGACGATTGAGGCCGGCGACCGCTGGCTGCTCTGTTCGGACGGGTTGACCGCCGTCGTGGCCGACGGGCGCATCCGGGAGATCCTCGAGGGCGGGGGGCCGCTCGAGGGGCTCTGCGAGCGGCTGATCGAGGAGGCCAACCGCGGCGGCGGACCCGACAACATCACGGCCCTGGTGCTCCAGGTCGATGCTCAGTAATCTCCGGCAGCTGGTCCGCTACCGCGGCCTCATCCAGAGCCTGGTGGCCCGCGAGCTGAAGGCGCGCTACCGCGGGTCGGTGCTCGGCTTCTTCTGGTCGTTCATCAACCCGCTGCTCCTGCTCCTCATCTACAGCTTCGTCTTCACCTACGTCCTGCAGAACCGCTCGGAGGGGGTGCAGCCCTACGCGGTCTTCCTCTTCTGCGGGCTCCTGCCCTGGACGTGGTTCGCCGCGGCGCTGACCGAGGCCGCGAACTCGCTCATCGCGGGCGGCAACCTGATCAAGAAGGTGCTGTTCCCGGCCGAGATCCTGCCGCTGGTGAGCGTGCTCGCGAACATGGTGCACTTCTTCCTCGGGCTGCCGATCCTGGTGGCGTTCCTGATCATCTACCGCCACCCGCCCGACGCGATCGGCCTGCTGTGGTTCCCCGTCGTGGTGTTCGTGCAGCTGCTCTTCACCTCGGGGCTGGGGCTCGCGCTGGCCGCGCTGTCGGTGCACTTCCGCGACATCCGCGATATCCTGACGAACCTCCTGACGTTCTGGTTCTTCGCCACGCCGATCATCTACCCGATGGAGATGGCGCCGTCGCTGGGGCGCCGGCTCCTGAACCTGAACCCGTTCACGCACCTGGCGATCTCCTACCAGGAGATTCTGTTCTACCCGGGCGCGTTCGGGCACTGGAAGTGGCTGCTCGCGCTGGGCGTCCTGTCGGCGGGGCTGTTCCTGGCCGGCTTCTGGATCTTCGACCGGCTGCGCGACTCGTTCGCCGAAGAGGTCTGACGGGGCATGAACGCGATCGACGTCGTGGACGTGACGAAGATTTACCGGCGCTACAGCGCCCGGCACCAGTTCGCCACGCTCAAGAGCGCGCTGCTCTCGCGGAGTCTCATCCACGACCTCCGCCCCGACGAAACGTTCGCGGCGCTCGACCACGTGTCGTTCTCCGTGGCCGCCGGACGCACCTACGGCATCATCGGGCGCAACGGGTCGGGCAAGAGCACCGCGCTCAAGCTCGTGGCGGGCATCACCAAGCCCACGAGCGGCCGGGTGGACGTCGCGGGCCGCGTCTCGGCGCTCATCGAGCTCGGCGCGGGCTTCCACCCCGAGATCTCCGGGCGCGAGAACGTCTTCATCAACGGCATCATGCTGGGGCTGTCGAAGCGCGAGGTGGCGAAGCGCTTCGACGAAATCGTGGAGTTCGCCGAGCTCGAGAACTTCATCGACGCGCCGGTGAAGACCTACTCGTCCGGCATGTACATGCGACTCGGCTTCGCCGTGGCCATCCACGTCGACCCCAACGTGCTGCTCGTCGACGAGGTCCTCGCCGTGGGCGACGAGGGCTTCACGCACAAGTGCCTCGACAAGTTCGCCGAGTTCAAGCGGCGCGGGAAGACGATCCTGATCGTCACCCACTCGCTCGGCGTGGTGGAGAAGTTCTGCGACGAGGCCCTGTGGCTGGACGCCGGCAAGGTGCGGCTCGTCGGCGACCCGAAGCGGGTGGTGGACACCTACCTGTCCGACGTCGCCGACTCGGAGGAGCAGGCCATGGCCGGCGCCGACCGGCGCGCGCGCGCGGCCGCCGGCGACCCGCTCCGCGCGCCCGCCGACCTCGCGATGAACGAGGGCGACCTGCCGCCGAGCATGTTCTGGGCGACCACGGGCCGGTGGGGATCGCGCGAGGTCGAGATCGCCGGCGTCGAGCTCGTCGGCGCCGACGGCCGGACCGGCCACATGTTCCAGCTGGGCTCGCCGATGACCATCCGGCTGACCGTGCGCGCCGCGCAGCCGGTGACCGACTTCGCGTTCGGCATCGGGATCTTCAACGCCGAGGGCGTGCTGTGCTTCGGCACGAACACCCACGTCGAGGAAATGGAGCCGGACCGGCTGTCGGGCGAGGGCGTCATCGAGTTCCACCTGGAGCGGATCGACCTCGTCGAGGGCACCTACAAGCTGGACGTGGCCGTGCACCGGTCGAACGGCCGCCCGTACGACTACCACCGCCAGATGCACACCTTCCGCGTGAAGTCGCGCGTGAAGGACAGCGGCATCTTCCGGCCGCGCCACCGCTGGTCGTTCTCGCCGACCGTGCAGTTCATGCGCCGCGGGGCGCGGCGCGCCGCCGAGCGCGTGCTCGCCCCCGAGGCCGCCGCCGCGCTCGTCGCCCGCCTGCGCGCCGAGGGCCGCCGCCGCATCGTCTTCACGAACGGCGTTTTCGACCTGCTGCACCCCGGCCACGTGCGCTACATCGAGGCCGCGCGCAAGCAGGGCGAGGCGCTGCTGGTCGGCGTGAACTCGGACCGCTCCGCCCGCGCCAACAAGGGCGACGGCCGGCCGCTGACCCCGGAGGCCGAGCGCGCCGAGATCCTCGCGGCCCTCGGCTGGGTGGACGCCGCGGTGATCTTCGACGAGGACACGCCGGCCGAGATCATCCGCCTCCTGCAGCCCGACGTCGTCGTGAAGGGCGCCGACTGGCCGGAAGACCAGAATCGTCGGGCGCGACACGGTCGAGGCCCGCGGCGGAGAAGTCGTGCGGATCCCCGTCGAGGAAGGGCACTCCACGAGCGCGCTCGTCGACAAGATCAAGGGTGGCCCAGGTCTCTGACCTGGGTGGCCAGGGCACAGGTCGAAGACCTGTGCCACCCGTGTGGCGCACATCTGAAGGTGTGCGCTACGTACCGCGCCCCACGTACCGACCCCGTCATCTCGTAGCGCACACCTTCTCGTAGCGCACACCTTCAGGTGTGCGCCACACGTGGTACAATCACAAGTTCCCGGCAGCTCACGGACGAGCGCTCTTGACCGCGCACCCTTCGAGCTCACTCACGCTACGGTCGCTCTTCAAGACGGCGGCGACCAGGGCCGGCCTCGCGCCGGCGGCGGGAGGGGTGTCGGGCCTGACGCCCGCGGCGCAGGCCCTGCTGGTCGCCTCGGCGGTCGCCGAGGCGCCCGCCGTGCTCGTCGTCGCCACCAGCGCAGACGTCGAGCGGGCCGTCGGCGACGCGCGCTTCTTCCTCGCGGCGCTCGAGGGCCTCTCGGAATCCGACGCCGAGCGCGCCGTTCTCGCCTGCCCCTCGCTCGAGATCGACCCCTACCGCGGCCTCGCGCCCCACTTCGAGGTGGCCTCCACGCGCGCGCGCGCCCTGCACGCGCTGGCGACCGGCGCGGCGCGCCTCGTCGTGGTGCCCGTCGCGGGCCTGCTGCCGCGCATGAGCCCGCCGTCCCGCCTGCTCGCCACCGCGGCCACGCTCGGCGCCGGCGACGAGCTGTCGCCGACCGCGCTCGGCGACCTGCTGGGCGACGCCGGCTTCTCGCGCCAGGACCCGGTGGACGCGCACGGCGAGTTCTGCGTGCGCGGCGGCGTCGTGGACTTCTTCCCGCCGGGCGAGACGCACCCGATGCGGCTCGAGTTCGTCGGCGACACGATCGAGTCCATCCGCCGCTACGACCCCGCCACGCAGCGTTCGGTCGAGTCCGCCGAACGCGCGAGGATCGTGCCCGTGCGCGAGCTGTTCGAGTCGGGCGACGGCGACGCAGTCGACCGGTCGGCCACCTTCCTCGACTACCTGCTCGCGGCGAGCGCGCCGCGCTTCTTCGTCTCCGAGCCCGACGACGTGGCGGCCCAGGCGGTGAAGCTGGCCGAACAGCTCCAGGGCGGCTACGAGGACGCCACGGCCCGCGGCGAGGTCGTGCCGCTCCCCGAGGCGCTCGTCGTGGACTGGTCCGAGGCCCAGGGCTGGCTCGCCCACGCCACCCGCCTCGAGCTCCTCGGCGTCGAACCCCCCGCCTCCGCCACGGCTGCGGCGGGGCAAGCCGAGTACCCAGGACCCAGTACCCGATCCCCTCCACATTCCCTGCCAGCCCGCCATCGAGTTCCGCGGGCGGGTGGGCGACTGGGCGGCCGAGATCCGGCGCGCGCGCGAGGCCGGCGTCACGGTCGTGTTCGTGGCCGCGACGCCCGGCCGCGCCGAGCGCACGACGGAGGTCCTCGCCGACTACGAGCTGCGGGGCGTCTCGCTGGACCACGGCGACGAGACGCTCGGCGCCTCGGTGCTGGTGACGACGGGCCGGCTGTCGCGGGGCTTCCGCCTGCTCGAGGCGGGCCTGCAGGTCTACGCCGAGGCCGACGTCTTCGACGAGGAGCGGCGCGCGGGCGAGCGGCGGCGCCAGCAGGCGGCGCGCACGAGCTTCCTGACGGACTTCCGCGACCTCAAGGTGGGCGACCACGTCGTGCATGTGGACCACGGCATCGGCGTGTTCGTCGGGCTCAAGCGGATCGACGTCGGCCAGGAGGCGCACGAGTTCATGGAGCTGCGCTACGCCGCCGACGACAAGCTGTTCGTTCCCGTCGAGCGCCTCGACCTCGTGCAGAAGTACACGGGCGGCGCGCGCCCCTCGCTCGACCGGCTGGGCGGCACGACGTGGGAGCGCGCCAAGACGCGCGTCCGCAAGGCGATGCGCGACATGGCGGAGGAGCTCCTCAAGCTCTACGCCGCGCGGAAGGCGGTCGGCGGCCACGCCTTCGGCCCCGACACGCACTGGCAGGAGGAGTTCGAGAGCGCGTTCGAGTACGAGCTCACGCTGGACCAGTCCGCCGCCATCGCCGACATCAAGCGCGACATGGAGACGCCGGTGCCCATGGACCGCCTGCTCTGCGGCGACGTGGGCTACGGCAAGACCGAGGTGGCCATGCGCGCGGCCTTCAAGGCCGTGCTCGAGGGCAAGCAGGTCGCCTTCCTCGCCCCGACGACCGTCCTCGCGTTCCAGCACCTGAAGACGCTGCGCGACCGCTTCGCGGGCTTCCCGGTGCTGATCGAGATGATCAGCCGCTTCCGGTCGCGCGCCGAGCAGAAGCAGGTGATCACGGACCTCACCCTCGGCAAGGTCGACATCGTCGTCGGCACGCACCGGCTGCTGTCGAAGGACGTGAAGTTCCGCGACCTCGGCCTGCTCGTCGTGGACGAGGAGCAGCGCTTCGGCGTGGCGCACAAGGAGCGCATCAAGCAGCTCCGCAAGCGCGTGGACGTGCTGACGATGACGGCGACTCCCATCCCGCGCACGCTGAACATGTCGCTCGCCGGCATCCGCGACATGTCGGTGATCGAGACGCCGCCGCGCGACCGCCTGGCGATCCAGACCAACGTCGTGAAGTTCGACCAGCACGTGATCGCCCGCGCCATCCGCACCGAGCTGGAGCGGCAGGGCCAGGTGTACTTCGTCCACAACCGCGTGGAGTCGATCTTCTCGCTCGGCGACCTGCTGAAGCGGATCGTGCCCGAGGCGCGCGTGGCCGTCGCGCACGGCCAGATGGGCGAGACCGAGCTCGAGCGCGCGATGGTGGACTTCGTCGCGCACAAGTACGACGTCCTGCTCGCGACGACCATCATCGAGAACGGCCTCGACATCCCGAACGCCAACACCCTGATCGTGAACCGGTCGGATCGCTACGGGCTCGCGCAGCTCTACCAGCTGCGGGGCCGCGTCGGCCGCTCCGACCGGCGGGCGTACGCGTACCTGCTCATCCCGCCCGAGGACTCGCTGTCGCCGGTGGCGCGCAAGCGGCTCGCCGCCATCCGCGAGTTCAGCGACCTCGGCAGCGGCTTCCGCGTGGCCGCGCTCGACCTCGAGATCCGCGGCGCGGGCAACCTGCTCGGCGGCGAGCAGAGCGGCCACATCGACGCCGTCGGCTTCGACACCTACATGAAGCTGCTCGAGGAGGCCGTGCGGGAGCTGAAGGGGGAGCCCGTCGAGGACGAGCGCACCGCCACCGTCAACCTCCAGGTGGACCTGCGGATCGAGGACGGCTACGTGCCCGACATGAACCAGCGGCTCGCCGTCTACCGGCGGTTCGCCGCCGTCCGGTCGGATGAGGAGCTGGCGCGGCTGGCCGACGAGCTCCGCGACCGCTACGGCCCCCCGCCGCCCTCGGTGCGGAACCTGGCCGAGTACGCCCGGATTCGGGTCCTGGCCAACCGTCTGGGCGTCGAGTCCCTCGACCGGGAAGGGCCGCTCGTCGTCCTTAAGTTCAGAGCCGACGCGCCCCTCGACCCCGGAGCCCTGCTCCGCATCGTCCGGGCGCATCCGGATCTGACGCTCGTCCCTCCCGGCAACCTGCGCCTGGACCTCGGGCGGGGCGACGGCGCCGACGCCGGGCGGGCGGGCCGGCCGGCGCGGCCGGCCCCGGCGCCGGCCCCGGGGCGTCACGGGAGGCCCGACCGCATGTCCTGGTGGACGGCACGGGCGCAGACCGGTGAGGTCAGGCCCGGGTTCACCCGGGACCAGATCCTGCGGAAGCCGAAGGACGACCCCCGGGCGGGCGGCGGCCTGTTCTCGCGGCTGCTGGGGGTCCTGGACGAGTTGAGTCGGGCCGCTCGAATCGACTAAGATATTGATCTGGTTAACTTTGCACGGTTCCCAGCGCGCTGCAGGCGGCCCGACCCCGTCTCCGCACGCGCTCCGAGGGCGCCGTTTTGAGGGGGAGCCGCGGCTCCCACGAGGCGTCTGGACATGAAGCGGATTCTGACGGCGGTTCTTCTGATCGGCGTGGCCGCGCTGCCGCTGCGGGCCGACATCCTCGAGCAGATCCTGGTCAAGGTGAACGGCGACATCCTGACGAAGACCGAGCTCGAGGCGCGGCAGGTGCAGGCGCTCCGGCAGCGCAATCTGTCCTACGACGAGAGCGACCTCCAGAAGAACGACGCGACGCTGAAGAAGGCGCTGCTCGAGGTGACCCCCGAGATCCTCGTGAACACGATCGATCAGCTGCTGCTGCTGCAGCGCGGCCGCGAGCTCGGCTACAAGCTCTCGGACGAGCAGTTCAAGCAGATTCTCGAGAACATCAAGAAAGAGAACAAGATCGAGACCGACGCGCAGTTCCAGCAGGCCCTCGACCAGGAAGGCCTGACGATGGAGCAGTTCCGCCACCAGATCGAGCAGCAGCTCATCATCAGCCGCGTGCAGCAGGTCGAGGTGGCGCCGAAGCTGTCGATCTCGGAGGATGAGGCGAAGCGGTACTACGACACGCACCACAGCGACTTCATGACCGAGTCCACGGTGACGCTGCGCGAGATCCTGATCGGCGTGGACGCCGACAAGGCGGGGCAGTTCAACGTGGCGACCGACGAGGCTGGCCAGCTGAAGGCCGAGGCCGTCCGCGCCCGCCTGATGAAGGGTGAGGACTTCGCGAAGGTGGCCGCCGAGGTGTCCGACGCGTCGTCGAAGGCGAACGGCGGGCTGATCGGGCCGATCAAGACGGCCGATATCGACCCGAACTTCATGAAGATCCTCGACGAGCTCAAGGTCGGGGACATCACGCAGCCGATCCGCACGCCGCGCGGCTACCAGATCCTGAAGCTCGAGTCGGAGACGAAGGGCGAGCTACAGCCGTTCGGCAAGGTGCGCGACCTCATCGCCGACAAGGTGTACGGGGAGAAGCAGCGCACCGAGATGGCCAAGTACCTCGAGAAGCTGCGCGACCAGGCGATCATCGAGTGGAAGAACGAGGACCTGAAGAAGATGTACGACGACTACCTCGCGAGCCACAAGATCGCCCCGGAGGACGTGCCAGCGAAGCGGGGATGACGGCGGCCGCCCGTCTCCATTCCACCGGCGAGGAGCCGATGCCGAAGCAGCCGCGCGAGCCGGAGGTGATCGCCGCCGACGCGCTCGACGTGACCGAGGCCGCGCAAGCGGCGTCGTGGTACGCGATCTGGACGCGATCGCGGCACGAGCAGGTAGTGCGCGAGCAGCTCGAGCGCAAGGGCGTCGAGGCGTTCCTGCCGACGATCCTGCGCTGGAGCCGGTGGAAGGACCGCAAGAAGCAGGTCGAGTGGCCCCTGTTCCCGGGCTACTGCTTCGCGCGTTTCGACGCGCGCACCCGGCTGCCCATTCTCAAGTGCGCGGGCGTCGTCACGATCGTGTCGTTCGACGGCGACCCCGCGCCGATTCCCGACCGCGAGATCAACGGGATCCGCCAACTGGTCGAGAGCGAGCTGCAGTACGATCCCTGCCCGCTCATTCGTGAGGGCATGATGGTCGAGGTCACGCACGGGCCGCTCAAGGGCGTGATCGGCCGGCTCGTGCGCAAGGGCGCCCACGCGCGCCTCGTGCTCTCGGTGGACCTCATCGGCCAGGCCGTGAGCGTCGAGGTCGACGCCGCGGACGTGCGGGCGTACTAGCGGTCAGCGGTCAGCGGTCAGGCAGAGCCTGCGACGGTGTCACGGTGCGACGTGACGGGATGCTCTTCCTGACCCCTGACCCCTGACCCCTGACCCTTGACCGCTGACCCCTGACCGCTGACGATGAGGTCTCTCCGTCGCGACGTCCGTGGGCATTCCGTGGCAACTACATGAAGATCGGCAACGTCCCCCTCCCCTCCCCCTTCGCCCTGGCCCCGATGGCCGGGATGACGGATACCGCCTTTCGCCGGCTGGTGAAGCGGAAGGGCGGGTGCGGGCTCGTCGTCTCCGAGATGGTGAGCTCCGAGGGGCTGGTGCGCGGGATCGACCGCACGCTCGAGTACGCGGAGTACACCGAGGAGGAGCGGCCCGTCTCGATCCAGATCTTCGGCGGCGACCCGGCGAAGATGGCGTCGGCGGCGGCCATCGTCGAGGGCATGGGCGCCGACATCGTGGACGTGAACATGGGCTGCCCGGTGCCGAAGATCGCGAAGCACAGCGCCGGCTGCAGCCTGATGAAGGAGCCGGCGCACGCGGCCGAGATCGTGCGCGCGATGGCCCGGGCGGTGAAGATCCCCGTCACGGTGAAGATGCGCGCGGGATGGGACGAGCGCTCGGTGAACGCGCCCGAGCTGGCGCGCATGATGGAGGACGCCGGCGCCGCGGCGGTGGCCGTGCACGGGCGCACGGCGGCGCAGTCCTACCGGGGCGAGTCGGACTGGGATCTGATCGCGAAGGTCGCGTCGGGCGTGGGCATTCCAGTGCTCGGCAGCGGCGACTGCGTGGAGGCCCGCGAGCTGGTCGACCGGCTGCGGATGGGCGTGGGCGGCATCCTCGTCGGGCGCGGCGCGCTGCGGAACCCGTGGATCTTCCAGCAGGCGGCGGCGCTCGCGGCGGGCCGGCCGATGCCCGAGGTCACGCTCGAGGACCGCGGCCGCTTCCTGCTCGAGTACATCGACATGCTGCTCCGCGAAGGCGAGGGCGAGGCCGAGGGCTTCCGCCACAAGGCGGGGACGGCCGCTCCGTCCGAGAGCCCGGACGGCGCCCGGCCGCCCGTCGCGCGCGGCCGCGAGCGCTGGGTCATCAACAAGCTGCGCGCGCTCGGGTCGTGGTACACCAAGGGGCTCGACGGCGGGTCACACCTGCGCGTGGCGCTCAACTCCGCCGAGTCCGTTCCCGCCCTCCGCGACGTCATCCGCGGCTTCTTCTTCGCGCGCGCGACGGCCCAGGCTGACCGACAGCCCGAGCCCGGTTCCTTCGCCCACAAGTAGAACGGCTCGAAGATTCGTGAGAGTGAGGAATCCTTTGAACAAGTCTCAGAGAATCATTCTGGAATGATCACCGGTGTCGTCGTCTTGGTGGTGACGGGCGTGCTTCTCGAGCCTTGCGCGGCAAGCGTTCGAGCGGGCAGCCCGTATGGTTCTGAGTCAGAACCGTGTACAGCGGAAAGGCCTCCGAGATCGGACAACCGCGCTCCCAGCTCCCTGGTCGGTTAGAAGGGCCCATCCCCATGGAATCCAAGTCGTTCGCCCGCGTGAAGGCCATCCTCGTCGCCGCACGTGACCTCCACGGCGCGTCCAGGTCCGCCTACCTCGACGATGCCTGCGACGACGACGCCGACCTCGAATCCGAGGTCGAGGCGCTGCTCGCCTTCGAGGCCGACACGCCCGCGGTCATCGCGACGGGAGGGCTCGCCCGCGATGTGGGCTCGGCCGGAGGTCCTGAGCTCGGTCTCGACCGGCCGGCCGAAATCGGGCTGTACCGTCTGGTCGAGGTGCTGGGCAAGGGCGGCATGGGCGTGGTCTACCGGGCCGAGCAGTCCGAGCCCATCCGGCGCGAGGTGGCGCTCAAGGTCGTCCGGCGGGGACTGGACACCGACGCCATACTTGCCCGCTTCGACGCCGAACGACAGGCGCTCGCCCTGATGGATCACCCGCACATCGCGAAGGTGCTCGACGCGGGCGTGGCCCCGGACGGACGGCCGTACTTCGTGATGGAGCTCGTTCGCGGACGGCCGCTCACCACGTTCTGTGACGCGGGCCGCCTGTCCACGCACGAGCGCCTGCGCCTGTTCGTATTCGTCTGTCGGGCGGTCCAGCACGCGCACCAGCGGGGCATCATCCATCGCGACCTGAAGCCGTCGAACGTCCTCGTGTTCGAGAGGGATGGCCACCCGGTGCCGAAGGTCATCGACTTCGGCATCGCGAAGGTGACGACGCCCGACGCCGTGGCCACGCTCCTGACTGTCGCCGGGCACTTCGTGGGGACCCCGGAATACACGAGCCCCGAGCAGGCGGGCGTGCGGCCCGGCGGCGTCGACACGCGCACCGACGTCTACTCGCTCGGCGTGATGCTCTACGAGCTGCTGGCCGGCTTCCGGCCCTACGAGTTCGATTCCTACACCCCGATCGAGATCGAACGCGTCCTCCGCGACGCCGAGCCGCTCAAGCCGAGCACCGCCTTCACGCGACCGGTGTCGGGACCCCACGCCGTGTCCCTGACGCCATTCGAACGTCTCGCCGCCCGGCGGAGCACCGCGGCGCGGCTGCGCCGCCAGTTGGCCGGCGACCTCGACAACATCGTCCTCAAGGCGCTCGCCAAGGATCTCGACGAGCGCTACAGCTCGGTGGAGCACCTCGGGGACGACATCGAGCGCTACCTGGCCGGACGGCCGGTCGAGGCCCGGCCGGCCACACGGCGCTACCGCCTCCGCAAGTTCGCGGGGCGGCATCGGCTCGGGGTCGCACTGGGAGCCGCGCTCGCGCTCACGGTCGTGGCCGCCGGCGTCGGCCTGGCGCTGGAGTCGGCGCGCATCGCGGCCGAGCGTGACCGCGCGGTCGCCGCAGAGCAGCGCGCGCTCACCGAAGCCGCCACCGTGAGGCAGATCTCCGACTTCCTCGGTTCCCTGTTCAAGGTGTCCGATCCCATCCAGGGACGCGGCGCCGACGTCAGCGCCCGTGAAGTGCTGGACCGCGGCGCCGAGAGAATCCGGACCAGCCTGACCGGCCAGCCCGACGTCCAGGCCCGGCTGCTGTACGAGCTTGGGTCGGTCTACGTCAGTCTCGGGCTCAACGAATCGGCGATCCCGCTCCTCGAGCAGGCGGTCGGCATCCGCCGGCGCCTGGACGCGCCCGACGCGCCCTCTTTGTCGCTGGTGCTCAACGCCCTGGCGGAGGCCGAGCAGGGAGACGGTGATTTCAAGGCCGCCGCCCCCTTGTACGAGGAAGCGCTGGCGATCAACCGCCGGGCATTTCCGCGGGGCAGCGCCCAGCTGGCAACCACAATCAGCGACCTCGGGACGCTCGACCTGTACGAGGGACGACTCGACGAGTCGGAGCGGCTGCTGCGCGAATCGCTGGCCATGCGGGAGCGGCTCCTCGGGCCTGATCACCCGGACACCACGTTCAGCGTGAACAACCTCGCCGTGCTCCTTCACCGGGAGGCCAAGTACGACGAAGCCGAGCGGCTGTACCAGCGGCTGCTGGCGGCCAGGCTGAAGATCTACGGGCCCGAACACCCGGAGGTTGCCAACGCCACCAGCAACCTGGCAGCGCTGCTCCTGGCGAAGGGCGACTACGCGGCGGCCGAGCCGCTGTTCCGCCGGGCGCTGGCGATCTACCGCAAGCTCCTGCCGCCCAACCACGTGAACATCGCGCGGCCGCTCGTCGGCCTCGGCGAGCTGTACCTGAAGACCGGCAAGCCGCACGAGGCCGAGCCGCTCATCCGGCAGGCCCTTGCCATTCGCCGCACCTCGATGCCGCCGGGGCACTTCCGCGTGGCCAGCGCGGAGCGCCTGCTCGGCGAATGCCTCACGGCCGAGGGGCGCTACCGGGACGCCGAGGTGGCCCTCACCGAGAGTTACCGGCAGCTGCGCGCGAGCCTCGGCGACGGACACGGCGAGACCACGCGGGCCCGCCGGGCGTTGGCCGGGCTCTACCGGGCCTGGGGCAAGCCGGCCCTCGCCGACCGCTACGCGTCCGAGCACTAGGGCAAACCCGCCTGCGGGCCGTCTTCTGCCGCCGGCGCAAGCTCAGCCGCGGTTGCGCGATTCCCCTCCGCTCTTCGCATTTACCAGTACAGGGCAAAACCGAGCCGCACGAGGAGTGCCGGGCTGGCGCGGCCAGGGGGCCGCCGACCGACGGATCCAGAACGGCGGTCCATTTCAGAAGGACGGGGACGATGCAGAACACCATTCGGCGCCGGAGCCTCTTCGTTGGAGCGACCGCGGCCATGCTGTTCGCGGTGGTGGCGTGCGGCAACAACC
Organism: uncultured Acidobacteriota bacterium; assembly: GCA_963812185.1. Classification (GTDB taxonomy): domain Bacteria; phylum Acidobacteriota; class Vicinamibacteria; order Vicinamibacterales; family JAHECP01; genus JAHECP01. The sequence continues at coordinate 517,366 of CAWEUE010000002.1, read as the reverse complement.
CCACCGGACCCTCTGCCGGCGGCGGGAGCACGATCGCCACGCTGACCTCGGTCACCGTCACCGGCGCCTCGAGCGTGACGCTGGGACAGACCGAGCAGCTGAAGGCCGTGGCCAACAAGTCGGACGGGACCCAGCAGGACGTGACGAGCCAGGCGACCTGGCAGTCGTCGGACACGAGCATCGCCTCCGTCTCGTCAACGGGCGTGCTGTCGACGATCAAGACCGGAAGCGTGACCGTGACGGCAAGCTACTCGGGCAAGTCCGGCTCGACCCCGGTATCGGTCAAGGCAAAGCAGTTCTCGCTGCGGGTCACACTGGACAGTTTCGTCATCGTCAGCACGTGCGATGACTTCACGCAGGGACTCACCGAAGGCGAGTACGCCGTGAAGTTCACGACCACCGACCCCGGCGGGAACGTGTCGACGCTGTACGCGACGACGGGGTATCCGGGCAATCCCAGCAAGCTGTACGTGCTTCCGAAGAAGGCCGCCGGCGCGGTCAACACGATCAACACCAGCAAGAGCTACTCGCTACCGGGGCAGTCAGGGCAGTACGTCAAGGTCCAGTTCCGGGCCACCGAGTGGGACACGCAGATCGTGCTGATTCCGCCTTCGACACGCTGGGTCCGCGACGGCAGCATGAACGATCGATCCACCACGCGCACGCACAGCTACGCCAGCGGCACGTTCGGCAGTCTGGGCGCCAACACGCTCACGCTCGGCAGCGGGAACTGCCGGATCCAGGCCAAGTACCAGATCTCGGCCCAGTGAAGCGCGAGAGGTTCGCACGGCGGGACGACGGCTGAACAGGCCATCGCGCCCGCCGACGCCCGGGCGGGGGCTGACGACGGCCGGCGCAGCGGGTTCATCGCAGCTCGCGCGCCAGCCACATACGCGCCACGGCCCACTCGGAGTCGATCGTCCGCTTGGACACGCCGAGAACGCCCGCGGCTTCGTCCACGGAGAGGCCGCCGAAGACCCTCAGCTCCACGACGCGGGCCGTCCGCGGATCGAGCGCCGCGAGGCGGTCGAGCGCGTCGTGCAGCTCGAGCACGGCGATACCGTCCCCGCCGCCGTGCCCGAGCTGCTCGTCGAACGTGACCCGCTGGACGTCCGCTCCGCGCTTCGCGGCGGATCGGCGTCTGGCGTGGTCGACGAGAATCTGGCGCATCACGCGCGCCGCCACGCCCAGGAAGTGGGCGCGATCCTGCCACTCGACCTGGCTCTGGTCGACCAGCTTGACGAACGCCTCGTTGACGAGCGCCGTCGGCCGGAGCGTGTGGTCCGCACGCTCGCGTGCCATGAGCCGGCGCGCAATGCGTCGGAGCTCCGGATACAACGCGGCGGCGAGCCCCGAGGTGGCCTCGTCGTTCCCGGTATCGCGGGTTTCGAGCAGGACTCGTGTGATGGTCGCCCGGACCGCTTCGCCCATGTCAGCCCATCCAGCCAAACTGACCTTAGCACGACTCACGGTCATCGGCGGCAGACGTTGCGGCGGGCGTCGAAACGCACGCCCCCCTCGCGGACCGGTCCGGACCTGTCCGAATCCGCAAGGGGGGCGACGAGGGCGGAGGACGAGAACGACCCTGCTCCGGAGCCGGTGGCCCGTCACGGGCAAGTGTCGGCGCTCGCGGCACCGGCGATGAGCTACGGCGCCACTGTCCGCCTGGCGCCTGGCGGCCGGCAGCTGGCCGTGACGGTTCGAACCCACTTTGACACACCGTCGGCCGGAGCCATCATCGGCGCGTGCGGACTCTTGCCTCCAAGCTCAGCCGTGACGCCGGCGCTCGCTGACGGCCGTTATTGGCGGCTGGCGGCCCTCCCCATACAATGGGCCGCATGGCTCACATCCCGCAGCGCGTCCCGTCCCGGCTGATCCTGTGCCTCCTCGTCCTCTGGCTCGCCCGGCCGACGGCGAACGCGGCGGGACAGGCTCCGCCGGCCCAGGCCCCGGTGCCGGCTCCCGATCCGCCCCCGGTGACCTGGGTGGTCACCAACACGACGCGGGTGGAGGTCTGGCGCTACTTCGAGCCTCCGCCCGGCGGCGGCCGACCCGACTACGAGTTCGTCGCCAATCGCCTGCTGTTCGGGCTCGAGCTCAAGCGCCCCGTCTACGAGATCCAGGCCGCCGGCCAGTACGTGCAGTTCGGCGGACTGCCCACCGACGCCTCGGGACCCGGGCCGCTCGGCACCGGCGCGGTCTACTACGGCCACAGCGGCCGGACCGACAGCCATGGCGTCTACGTGCGGTATCTCAATCTCGCGCTGAAGGCGCAGAAGCCCGGCCTGACCGTGCGGCTCGGGCGGATGGGCTACTCCTCGGGCATGGAGTCGGCATCGGGACGAGCGAAGGTCGAGCGCGTCAAGGGGCTGCGGGTCGGCGCGAGGCTGGTGGGCGAGTTCGGGTGGTCGCTCTACCAGCGCGCCTTCGACGGCGTGCGGGCGGATCTGGACCGGCCCGCGTGGCACGTCTCGCTCGCCGCGATGCGGCCCACGCAGGGCGGCTTCGAGGAGCGCGCCGGCGTCGAGATGACCGGCGTGCGCGTTCTGGGGGCGACCGCGACCGCGCGGCCCGGGCGGCCCGTGCCCGGGACCGAGGTGCAGGCGTTCGCGTGGCGCTATGACGACACGCGGCCCGTCGGCGCCCGGCCCGACAACACGGGTCGGCCGGCGAGCGCGGTGGACGTGCACGTGAACACGTTCGGCGCGACCCTGGTCGGCAGCTGGGCGGCGGCCGGCGGCGAGATTGACGCGCTGCTCTCGCTCGCGGCGCAGAACGGCGAGTGGTACGGCGAACCGCACCGCGGCGCGTTGGTAGCGGCGGAGGCCGGGTATCAGTGGGCGGCGCCGGGCCGGCCCTGGGTCCGGGGCGGCTACACGCGCGCGTCGGGCGACCGCGACCCGGCCGACGGCCGCCACGGCACGTTCTTCCCGATGCTGCCGACCGGGCGCAAGTTCTCGCTGTCGGCCACCTACGCCCAGATGAACCTCACGGATCTGTTCGCCCAGGTGTTGCTGAGGCCGCGGCCGGCGGTCGGCGTGCGGATCGACGTTCACCGCATCGGGCTCGCCGAGGCCGCCGACCTCTGGTATTTCGGCAGCGGGGCGACCCAGCAGTCGGGCACGATCTTCGGGTTCGCCGGCCGCCGGTCGAACGGCTCCACCTCCCTCGGCACCGTCGTCGAGACGTCGGTGGACTGGCAGATCGCGCCGCGCTGGTCGGTGAACGCGTACGTGGGCCACATCCGCGGGGGCCGGGTGGTCACGGGCACGTTCGCCGGCGATGCCCTGACGTTCGCCTGCCTGGAGCAGGTCATCCGGTTCTGAGGCGATCCCACGCCGCCTTGATCGCGGCGGGCCGCTCGATTCCCGGGCCGAGCGCCACCCGGACACGGCCGGCGTTCTCGTCCTCGGTGAGGAAGGCGACGCAGGCGCCGCTGTCGCTCTCGCGTTGTATGATGGCGCGTGGCTCAGCTTCGCTATTCCGCCGCCGCCTGCCAGACCGACCTCGTCAATCCGCTCGATCGCGCCGCCATGCGGGCCAACACGGACCGGATGCTGTCGATGGCGGACTCAGCGGTGGCGGGCAGCGCGCCGTTCCTGCCCGTCCGCCTGATCGTCTTTCCCGAGTTCGCGCACGCCGCACCGGTCTTCCCGACCGTCGGCGAACTGCGCGACAAGCTGGCCGTCCCGATTCCCAACGAGCACACCGAGCGGCTCGCCGACAAGGCGCGCGAGCACGGCGTCTACATCCAGAGCGGCTCGATGATCGAGGCCGACCCGAAGTACCCCGACGCGATCTTCAACACCACCTGCCTCATCGGGCCGGAAGGCCTCGTCTTCAAATACCGCAAGGTCAACCCCTGGATCCCCTACGAGGTGCACAGCAGCCCGCACGACATTGAAGGGTACGACGAGCCGCTGTTCCCTGTCGCGGAGACGCCGATCGGCCGCCTGGGCTGTGCGATCTGCTACGACTGGATCTTCCCCGAGGCCATCCGGCAGTTGGCGATGAACGGGGCGGAAGTGCTGATTCGCGTCTCGGCCTACATGGATCCGTGGGGCGCCACCGAGCCGATGAACTGGTGGACCCTCGTCAATCGCTGCCGCGCGCTCGAGAACGTCGCCTACGTCGTCGCCGCCAACCAGGGGGCGTCTCTGCGGCACTATCCGCCCTACTCGTGGCCCGGCGGCAGCCAGATCGTGGACTTCGACGGCCGCCTGATCGTCGAGGCCTCGCCCGGCCCGGGCGAGCGCGTCGTCGTCGGTCCGGTGGACGTCGGCGCGCTGCGCCACGAGCGCGAAACGCGCTCCGGCCACCACATGCCCGCGCATCTCAGAACCGAAGCCTACCCGATCTATCGCCAGCCGGTGTATCCGCCACCGACCGAGCCGCTGTCGTACGAATCAAACCTGCGGCGCATTGCCAGGGCGAAGGACGGCTTGCCTGGCACCGGCGCCACGTAGGATCCCCTGCCCTGCAGGACTGCGCGTGTTGGGCGAAGCCGAGCGCTTGGGCAATGTGAGTGAAGCGCTGGCCTGTCCCCGGTGTGGCGGCCGCCTGCGCTGATCGCGCTCATCGAGGCTTCCTATCGTCGTTCCTCGTTCCTCCTGCGTTCAGAACGTCGTCATCGCCTTGATCTGATCCGCCGACAGTCCCTGGATCATCTGGACGACGAGCTTGATGGCGTTGTCGACGTCGCTCCGGTCGATGACGCCCGACTGGCTGTGACCGTAGCGGGTCGGGATGCCGATGTTCACGGCCGGAATGCCGGTCCCCGACTTCTGGAGCTGCGCCCCGTCCTCACCGTAGCCGCCGACCGACTCGAACTGGAACGGGATGCCGTGGGCCTGGGCCAGCTGCACGATCCAGTTCACGTAGTTGTTGTTCGGCAGCATGCTCGCGTCGAAGACGAACAGCCCGGGCCCCCTGCCGAGCGCCTCCTGCGACAGCTTCGGTGAGGTCAGCAGCGGGAAGTCGCCCGCGATCCCGATCTCCAGGTTGATGACGATGTCGGGATGCGCCGTGGCGTTCACCACCGCCGCCCCGCGCAACCCGTTCTCCTCCTGCACCGTCGCCGCCATCTCCACCGTGTTCGGGTGCGGCAGCGCCTTCAGGGCCCGCAGCGCTTCGGTGGCGACCACCAGGCCCACCCGATCGTCGAACGCCTTCGCCAGGTACCGGTTCGTGCCGTTCAGCACGGTGAAGCGCGTCCCATACGTGATCGGCAGGCCCGGACGGATGCCGAGCGCCTCGGCTTCCGCGCGGCTCTTCACACCGATGTCGATGAACATGTCCTTCAGGTGGACCAGCTGGCTGCGCTCCTCAGCCGAGACGATGTGCCCCGACTTGAAGCCCGTGTAGCCGGTCACCGGCCCCTTCGGCGTGAGGATCGTCATCCGCTGCGTCAGCACGCTCTGATCGATATAGCCGCCGACGTTGTTGAGGAAGATGTAACCGTCGGGATCGATGTAGCGCACCAGGAAGCCGACCTCGTCCATGTGCGCCATGACGAGCACGCGCGGCGAGTCCGCCGGCCCAGGCAGCGTCCCGTACAGGTTGCCGATACCGTCGGTGTGCACGCCGGTCAGCAGCCCCTGCCACTCGCGCCGCAGGATGTCGCGCACCGGACCTTCGAAGCCGGACGGCGCCACGGCATCGGTCAGCTCGCGCAGCAGCCGCACCACGCGGTCATCGTTCTGCGCCCGCAGGCGCGCCACCGGCGCCGCCGCCAGCGCCACCAGCACCGCCACGGCGGCGCCCCCCCGGACCCACCGTGACGCTCTTTTCGTCCTCATCGCACTCTCCTCCCACTACACCGGCTGGACCTGCCGGGTCCGCCGCGTAGCCCGACAGTGTGGCACGGCGGAGATTCCGGACCAAGTCGATCCCCCCGGTGCGGCCGCGGTGCGACAGGCCTGCAGCCTGGCGCCTGCCGCCTGACTGCTGTTCAGCCCGTGATCTCGTAGTCGTAGACGAGCGTCGCCTCGCCCGTCTCGCGGAACAGGCGGCCGAGCTCGGCGTGCGCGGGGTGCGCGAGGTAGGCCTGCAGGCCGTCGAGGTCGTCGAACTCGGCGATGGCGGCAAACGGGAAGTCCTCCGTCATGGCCTGCTCGTAGCCGGCGCCGAACCGCACGCGCCGGCCGACCTCGAGGCGGCGGACCGAGGGAATCACCCGCCGCGCGTCGGCGAGCGCGCGCTCGAAGGCGGCGCGCTCGGCATCGGTCACGTCGGGGCACGGGCGGAACAGCACGACGTGCGCGATCACTTCCGCCCCCGGCCGCCCCCGCCTCGCCGCTGCGTGCCGCCGGTCGGCCGATATGGCCGCCGCTCGCGCCCGTCACGGCCGACGGGCTTCCCCTTCCAGTCGCCGGGCGTATGGCTCTTGGGCCCGCCGGGCCTGCTTGGCCGGGCCGACGGTCCGCCGGGCTTGTTGGGACGCGACGAGGGCCCGCCGGGCTTGTCGGGCCGCGACGAGGGCCCGCCGGGTTTGCTGGACCATGTCGAGGACCCGCCGGGCTTGCCTTTCCATGCCGACGACCCGCCGGGTCTGCTCGGGCGTCCCGAGGGTCCGCCGGGCTTGCCTTTCCATCCCGACGACCCGCCGGGTTTGCCGGGCCGCGTCGACGGCCCGCGGCTCTGCCCGCCGGCCGGCGGCGCCGGGCGATCGCCCGACCACCGCCGCTCGGGCCGCCGCGGCCGTTCGGGCCGGGGCCCCGCAGGGGGCCTCGCCTCGCCGCCCGCGGTCGCCGGGCCGCCGGGCGTCTCCGGCCGGCGCCGCGGCGGCTTGGGCTTCTTGAACCGCGCGCGCGGGTCGCGGTGCTCGCCGCCGGGCCGCCACTCGGGCCCGCGCGTCTTCCGCCAGGTGAGGCGCGCGAGGCGCGCGAACTCGAGCGCGGCCTCCGGCGAGTCCCAGAGGCGCCCGTTCGCGAACCACTTCAGCGCGGCGTCCGGAGTCCGCGACTGCAGCTGCTTGAGCGTGGGCTCCAGCGTCTCACGGTCGCGGGCGCGGAACGAGGTCGGGCCGTCGGGCAGGACGATGGTCCAGTAGGCGTGTTGAGGCATGGGTGGGTGTCCTGCGGGGCCGGTGGCCCAGGTCTTCGACTTGGGCTTCGAATGGCACAAGTCAAAGAGCTGTGCCACGCGTCCGGTCCAGCCGCTTCAGCTTCTCGATGAGCGTCGTGCGCTTCAGATGGAGCAGCCGCGCCGCCTGCCGCTTGTTGCCGCGGGTCTGCTCGAGCGCGCGCGAGATCAGACCCAGCTCGACGCGCCGGACGTGGGCCTCGAAGTCCACGCCATCCTCGGGGAACAGGTCCTCGGCCTCACCGGGCTCGTCCGACGCCTGCTGCACCTCGACGGGCAGGTCCGAGACCTCGATCTGCGATCGGCCCGGGCTCAGCGCGATCGCCCGCTCCACCACGTTCTCGAGCTGCCGCACGTTGCCCGGCCAGGCGCAGCCCATAAGGCACCGCATCGCCTCCTGCGACACGGTCACGGGCAGGCGTCCCGGCGGGAGGTCGCGCGACATCTTCTCGACGAAGTGCCGCACGAGCAGCGGCACGTCCTCGCGGCGATCGCGCAGCGGCGGCAGCGTGATGGGGATCACGTTCAGCCGGTAGTAGAGGTCCTCGCGGAAGGCGCCGTCGGCCACCAGCTGCTTCAGGTCGGAGTGCGTCGCCGCGATCACCCGCACGTCGATGCGGATCGAGTGCGAGTCGCCCACGCGCTCGAACTCCCGCTCCTGCAGCACGCGCAGCAGCTTCGCCTGCAGCGCCGGGCTCATCGTCGCAATCTCGTCGAGGAAGAGCGTGCCCTTGTTCGCCTGCTCGAGGCGGCCCTGCCGCGTGCCGACGGCGCCGGTGAACGCGCCGCGCACGTGCCCGAAGAGCTCCGCCTCGAGCAGCGTCTCGGGGATGGCGCTGCAGTTGATCGCCACGAAGCGCTGCGCGCGCCGCGGGCTGGCGTGGTGGATGGCGCGCGCGGCCAGCTCCTTGCCCGTGCCGGTCTCCCCGCGGATGAGCACGGTGCTCGACGTCGCCGCCACCGTCTCGAGCATCTGGAAGAGATCGCGCATCGGCCGGCTGTGGCCCACGATGCCGTCGATGCGGTAGCGCTCCTCGAGCTGCGAGCGCAGGTAGTCGTTCTCGGAGCGCAGGCGCCGCTGCTCGAGCGCCGACCGCAGCACGTGCAGCAGGGCGTCGAACTGGAACGGCTTCGTGATGAAGTCGGACGCCCCCTGCTTGATCGCCTCGACCGCGTCCTTCACCGTGCCGTAGCCCGTGATGACGATGGCGATGATGTCCGGGTAGCGCTCGACCGCCGCCTCGAGCACCTGGCGGCCGTCCAGGCCGGGCAGCCGCAGGTCGGTCACCACGATGTCGAAGGCGAACTCGGCGAGACGCTCGAGCGCGGCCTCGCCGCTGTCGGCCTGAACCACCTGAAACCCGTGGTCGCCGAGGCGCTCGGCAATCGCCTCCCGCAGCGCGAGCTCGTCGTCTACGAGGAGGAGATGTTTTTGCGGGTCAGTCATTTAGTGAGGCCTGACGGCATTTTGACACTGCGGGTAGCGGCTGTCAATCTCTTGAGCCCCGGTGGCCCGCTGTCGGTGACCCAGGTCTCCGACCTGGGCGACAAGGCACAGGTCAGAGACCTGTGCCACCCGATCGACCCCCTAGAGCCACCCTGGGCAGTGGTGGGCACTACAGGTCAATCGCGGGAGATCCGATAGACGTGAACGAAGCACGGGCGGGGCCGCGCGTCGGGCGCGGCGGCCGGCCCGATTGGCGCAACCCGTCTCGAACGGCGAGCCAGACATGATTGTCGACCGCAAGACCATTTCGATCATGAAGGCCTGTGAGCTGGTGGGGGTCAGCCGGCGGACGATCTACAACTGGATCGCGAGCGGCAAGGTCGAGTACGTCCGCACGGCGGGCGGCTCGGTCCGCATCTTCGTCGACACCCTCTGGCGCGAGCCCCGGACGTCCGGCCATTCCTGGACCAAGGAAGCGTCCTCCTAGGCCCGCCATGGCGATGCCCGCGCGTTCGGGGGGCCAGCCGCTCCAGGAGAGAGCCGCCGTGGACGAGCCGCCAGATGTCGGCCTTCTGTTTCACCGCCTCAACAACCAGCTGGGGATCATCCTCGCCAACGCCGAGCTGCTCGAGGCCAAGGCGCCCGACGACAAGATGCGGGCGCGGGCGTCGCAGATCGTGGCGAGCGTGCTCGACGCGATGAGCACCGCAAAGGAGATCCGCACCCGCACCCGGTCGTAGCCCTCCCGCCTGCCCGGCGTTCCCCGGAATTGCGCATCGCCCAGCCACTGCGAGTCAAGGATTCGACACAATCTGGCCGATCGTCATCAAACCGTCACATTCCGCGCACGTCCTCGCTCACGTCTGCCCGCCACTTCACACCTCCGCAAGGCAATGTAACTCCCGTTGAATGAGTGTCTTGTAGCCATATCACCAGGCCTGGCCCCAGGCGTGGCCGCGCGCGCCGCGGGCTGGTACCGCAGTTGCCCTTCTCGTCTCTGCCCACGGGTGCCCTGGGCGGCACATCCACCGTGGCGCGGCCACATCGTGGGGCCAGGAAGGACAACGGAGATGCAGCGGACGCCACTGGCAAGTCACGAGCAGAAGCGGATCGAATCGGGCCTGCCGTTCGTCGAGTCGCTCGCGCGGCGGGTGGCGGCGACGATGCCGCATTCGATCGACATCGGCGACCTCGTGCAGGACGGCATGCTGGGCCTCATCGACGCCGCCCATCGCTTCGACGAGCGCCGGGGCATCAAGTTCGAGACCTTCGCGGAGCGGCGCGTGCGGGGCGCCATGATCGACGCGCTCAGGCGCGACGCCTGGCCGCGCGGCGTGCGGCGGATCCGCCGCGAGCTCGAGGCGGCGCGCGAATCGCTGCGCCGCGAGCTCGGCGCCGAGCCGTCCCTCGCGGACCTGGCCGCGCGCGTGGGCTCGGACGAGGCGCGCCTCGGCAAGACCATCGTCCGCATCAACACGATCGAGTCGACGTCGCCGCTGGCGAACGGCGAGTCGGTCGACGGCGCGTCGCTGCCGCCGGTGCTCTCGCCGAGCGAGCCGCCGGCGCCCGACAAGGCGTTCGAGGCGCGCGAGGTCCGCAACCGGATCCGCGCCGCCATCGCCTCGCTGCCGCCGCGCGAGCGGCGCGTGGTCGGGATGTACTACTTCGGCGACGTGACGATGAAGGAGATCGGCCACGAGATCGGCGTGAACGAGTCCCGGGTGTCGCAGCTGCACGCACGGGCGATCCAGCGCCTGCGCAAGGTGCTGTGCGAGGACGCGGAGCCCCAGGCGGGCGCCAGCCGCCCCGCGGTCATCGCCTTCGAGCAGATGGTGCGGCGCATGAAGATGGCCAAGGCCGTGCTGGCCAACGGATCGGATCGCGGCGGGAGCCACCACGCAGGGGACGCCGAGACGGATCGGCGGGGCGTCCTGCTGTCCTATGCCCGGCAGGTGCCGCCTGCCGGGTCCGCGCCGGCGCCGTCCTCGCGCCGGGGGACCTCGATCAAGCGGACGCCGCCACGCCGGCTCGCGCTGGCGCGCTGACGGCGTTCGCGCCTCAACTCCTCCTCATGATGGCGCCGGGCCCGCGGAGCCCGGCGCCTCTTTCCCGCGCCCCCGCTCACTCCACGACGTCGCGCGCGATGCGCAGCAGGTCGCGCAGGCGGAACGGCTTGGCCAGCCACCGGCAGCCGCTCTCCTCGAGGAAGCGTCCGGCCTCGGTGCCGGCGACGTCGCCCGTGACGAACACGATCCGCCTGGCCAGCGCGGGGTAGGTGACGGCCAGCGTGCGGTAGAACGCCGTGCCGTCGAGGCGGGGCATCTTCAGGTCGCAGATGATGAGGTCGTAAGGGCGCTCCTTCACGCGCTCGAGCGCCTCCTCGCCGTCGCCCGCGCGGTCCACCTTGAAGCCGACGTCGGCGAGCGCCTCGGCGACGGCGGTGCCCAGGGCGGCCTCGTCCTCCACCACCAGGGCGGTCGAGCCGTGCCCCACCTCGCCCGGCGTCTCGACGGCCGGCACGGGCGTCGGCCGCAGCCCGGGGCTGCCGACCGGCAGGTCGATGCGGAAGGTGGCGCCGCGCCCCTCGCCCGGCGCGACACTGAGCCGGCCGCCGTGCTCCTCGACGATGGCGTAGGCGACCGTGAGGCCGAGGCCGGTGCCCTTGCCGACGTCCTTCGTGGTGAAGAACGGGTCGAAGATCTTCGTCTGCGCGTCCTCCGGAACGCCCGGCCCGTCGTCGCTCACCTCGATCACGACCGAGTCGCGCTCGAGGTCGTACCACGTGCGCACGATGAGGCTGCCGCGGCCGTTCGTCGCGAGCATCGCCTGCTCGCCGTTGATGACGAGGTTGAGCAGCACCTGCTTCAGCTGGTGCGGATCGGCGAAGACCTGCGGCAGGCCGGCGGCGAGCGCGTCGAGCGTCGAGATGTTGTTCACCTGCTGCTCGTAGGCGCGCAGCGCGAGCGTTTCGCGCACGACCTGGTTGACGTCGACCATGCCGCGCGTCGTGTGGCGCTTGCGCGCGAAGGTGAGCAGGTTGCGCACGATGCGCGCCGAGCGCTCGGCCTCGCCGAGGATGATCTGGAGGCCGCTCGCGATCGCCTCGTCGGCCGTCTTCTGCGAGAGGCGCTCCGCCCAGGTGAGGATCGTGGCGAGCGGGTTGTTGAGCTCGTGCGCGACGCCCGAGATGGTCTGGCCGAGCGCGGCGAGCTTCTCGGCCTGCACCAGCTGGTGCTGGAGGTCGCGCGCCTGGTGCTCGAGCCGCTTGCGCTCCGTCACGTCGCGCATCAGGGCCGCGATGCCGATCGCGCCGTCGGCCGCGCCGGGATCCACGTGCGCCGTCACCTCGACCCAGATCGCCGTGCCGTCGGCGCGCCGGAGGCGCAGCAGGTAGTCCGACACGGCGCCGTCGCGCGCGAGCCGCTCGAAGAAGGCCGTCCGCGCCTGCGTGTCGACGAACCGCTCGGCGTCGAACGGCCGCACGTCGGCCGGCGGCGTCTCGGCGGCGTAGCCCAGCATCAGCCGCAGGTGGGGATTGGCCGCCCGCGTGACCGTGTCGTCGCCGGCGAGCGCTCCGAGATACACGCCTTCCTGCGCCGCCTCGAACAGCCTGGCGAACGCCTCGGCGCCGGCGCGGCCCCCCGCGCGCGTGGGCTTCCTGGAACCTGGACGAGGGCTCATCGGCAGCAATAGTAGATCAGGGCCGCTCCGTGGGCCTTCAGCGGGCATTCCGTATGCGCCCACCCCGTGCGCTCGCGATCCCTCCCCGCCCATACGGAACCCGATCCACGCGCGCCACGAGCCGCGGATACGTCACGTAAGTAATTGTATTTGAACTGCTTACAAAGACCTGTGCCGCCCCGCCTCTCCCGGACGTCATCTTGCACACAGCCTGGCTGGCCGCCCGCTCGCGGGCGGGACCGGAGACCACGATGCTGAAGCGCTCGTCGCGTTGGGACGTCTTGCTGCTGGCCACTCTGTTCGTGGCCGTGCTGGTGATCTTCGCCCGGCCGATGCGCGTCATGCTGGACGCGGCGCGGACGTTCGAGGACGCCCACGGGCTGTCGCTGATCCCGGCCCTCCTCATCCTCTCGGTGGTGTTCATCTTCCAGCAGCAGGCGAAGCGGCAGGAAGTGGCGCAGCGCGCGGCGGCCGCGGCGGCGTCGGCCGAGCAGGCCCGCGAGCGCGCCGCCGAGCTCGAGGCCCTCGTCGCGTTCGGGCGCCAGCTCTCCGAGACACTCGACATCGACGCGGTGAAGGAAGCCGCGTGGTGCCACATCCCGCGGCTGATGCGCACACGCGACGTGTGGGTCCTCGTGCGGGAGGCCTCGGGCTGGTCCAGCATCATGGGCAGCACCTCGCATGTCGCCGGGGAAGCGGGCATTCCGCGCGACCTGATCACGACGGCGACCTCCGTGATCGCCCAGGCCGAGCGTGACCCCGCCCAGCGCGCGGTGAACGCCGGCCGCCACACCTGCTTCCCCATGATGGCCGCGGGCGCGCCGGTCGGCGTGATGGGCGTGTCAGACGACTTCGACCAGTTGTCCGACGGCCATCTCCGCGTGCTGGCGGCGACGGCCGCGCTGCTGGGCATTGCGGTGCGCAACGCACAGCTCTTCCGCGAGATCCGTGAAAGCAGCGTGCACGACTCGCTCACCGGCTGCCTGACGCGCGCCTACACGCAGGAGCTGCTCGACGCCGAGTACCGCCGCGCCATCCGGTCGGGGCTGCCGCTGAGCGCGGTCATGTTCGACCTCGACCACTTCAAGCAGGTGAACGACCGTCTCGGGCACCTGGCCGGCGACGCGGTCCTGGCGGCGGTCGGTCGCGAGCTGCGCGAGGTGCTGCGCGGCTCCGATCTGAAGTGCCGGTACGGCGGCGAGGAGTTCCTGCTCCTCCTGCCGGACACGCCGCACGCGGGCGCGACCCGCGTCGCCGAGTCGCTGCGGCAGGCGTTCGTGGATCTCGTCGTGCGCTGGGACGGACAGCAGATCCCGGTGTCGGCGAGCTTCGGCGTGGCGACCATCCGGGCCGGCGAGCGGGAGCCGCGGACGCTGGTCGCGCGGGCCGACTCCGCGCTCTATCGCGCGAAGGAGGACGGGCGGAACTGCGTGCGCGGGAACGAGGCCGACGAGACGGGCGAACCGTCCCCCGCCAGGCTCGCGCTGGTGGCGACGCCGGCGGCGGCGCCGCCGTCCTGATCGGCACGCGCGCTGCGTCATAATGGGTCGGTGCGGCGCCTCGTCTTCCGCCTCGTCCCCGCCCTCGTGACCGCCGTGATCGTGGCCGCGCCCCAGGCTCGGGCCGGCCAGGGCGCCCCCGATTCCACCGCGGCGCGCGTGGGGAAGTTCTTCGGCGGCGCCGCGGTCGCGTTCGGCGCGCACGAGCTCGGGCATCTGGTGTTCGACGTCGCCTTCGACGCGAAGCCCGGCCTCAAGAAGGTCTCCTTCTCGGGCATTCCCTTCTTCGCCATCACCCACGACGCCGGTCTGTCGCCGCGGCGCGAGTACACGATCGCGTCGGCGGGCTTCTGGGTGCAGCACGCGACGAGCGAGTGGATCCTCACGCGCCGCCCCGGTCTGCGCGGGACGCGCGCGCCGTTCCTGAAGGGGGTGCTGGCGTTCGACGTGCTGACCTCGGTGGCCTACAGCGGCGCCGCGTTCGCGAAGGGCGGACCGCCCGAGCGCGACACGCGGGCGATGGCGGCGGCGCTCGGCCTCGACGAGCGGTGGGTGGGCGCGCTGATCCTGGCGCCGGCGCTGCTCGACACCGTGCGCTACTTCCGCCCGGACGCGCGCTGGGCGGTCTGGACGTCCCGCGGCATGAAGGCGGGGCTGATGCTGCTGGTCCTGAAGTAGGGGCGACCCGCCGGGTCGGTCTACGCGTCGCCGGCCGCCGCGCCCGGGCCGTTCGCCCGCGGGCCCAGCGCGAAGGTCATCGTGCCCTCGACCGACACCTCGCCGTCCACCGTGGCCACGCCGTGGAGGAGCCCCATCCGCGACCGCAGGCGGCGGACGGTGGCCTCGATCGTCACGACGTCGCCCGGGTGCACCGGGCGCCGGTAGCGCACCCTCTCGATCCCCATGAAGAACGGCAGCTTGTCGCGGTTCTCCGGCTTCGCCAGGATGAGGATCGCGCCGACCTGGGCGACGGCCTCGGTGAGGATTGTGAACGGCAGCACGGGCGGCCCGCCGGCGCTGTGCGACAGGTAGCGCTCGCTGAGCGACACGTTCTTGATGCCGACGATGCGCCGGTCGACCTCGAACTCTGTGATCCGGTCCACGAGCAGGAATGGATAGCGGTGGGGCAGGATCCGCTCGATGGCGGCATGGTCGAACGGCAGCTTCAGCGGGTCCACGTCTTCGGTCACCATGCGTCAAGCCTCGTGAATCGGGCGGATGGGGACGGCTGCCCGACGCCGAGTTTGCCAGTATAATCCGGATCTGGCGCGCGCCAAACCGCGGCGCCCCAACTGCCAGTCTTCGTCCATCCGGAGGGCCCATGCGATCACGAGCCGCTCTCGCTTCCGCGTTCGTCGTCTGCGCCAGCCTCGCGCTCGGCGCGGCGCAGGCGGACCGCGGGGCGCGCCCCGCGACCATCGACGACGCGATGGCCCTCAGGTCGGTCGGGTCGCCGGCCATCGCGCCCGACGGCCGGACCGTCCTCTACACGATCCGCGAGTGGCGGGACGCCGAGCGCGACGGGCGGCCCGACGCGTCCGGGCGCAAGGAAGCCCGCACCGAGATCTGGCGGGTCGGGACCGACGGCGCGCCCGACGCCCGCCAGCTCACCTTCGGCCCCGGCTCGGCCGCGTCCCCAACGTGGTCTCCCGACGGGCGGTTCATCGGGTTCCTGGCGGCGCGCGGCCGGGCCGCCGCCGGCGACGACGGCGGACCGAAGACGCAGGTGTGGATCATGCCGGCCGACGGCGGCGAGGCCTGGGCGCTGACCAGCGCGCCCGAGGGCGTGCAGGCGTACGCGTGGTCCCCCGACGGGCGCCGCGTCGCGTACGTGTCGCAGGACCCGCTCGCCAAGGCCGACGACGAGCGGCGGAAGCGGCGCGACGATCCGAAGACGTTCGAGGGCGACTTCCGGTACGCGCACCTGTGGGTGATCGACGTCGCGAGCCGTGAGGCGGCGCGGCTGACCGAGGGCACCGACTACACGGTGAGCGGCGACCCGAGCTGGGCGCCGGACGGCACGCGCCTCGCCTTCACGGCGGCGCCCACGCCGCTGACGCGCGACACGCGCGCCGACGTCTACGTGGTCACGGTGTCGACGCGCCGGGTGGACCGGATCACGACGAACCCGGGGCCCGACAGCGCGCCGGCGTGGTCGCCCGACGGCGCGACGATCGCCTACCTCTCGGAGCCGAACGATCAGGCGCCCAAGGGCGACGGCATCCCGCTGCAGCACGTGGGCAACGCGCACCTGATGCTGTACGACGTGGCGGCGGGCCGCGCGGCCGACGCGGCGAGCCCGTCGTTCGATCTCTCGCCCGGCGAGCCGGTGTGGGCCCCCGGCGGCCGGCGCGTGTACTTCACGGTGGGCCGCCGCGCGTTCCGCGAGATGTTCGCCTACGACGCGGCGGCGCGCCAGTACGTGGCGCTCACCGACGGCGCGCTCGTCGGGACGCCGTCGTTCAGCCGCGACGGGTCGCGCGCGGCGTTCGTCGGCGAGTCGGCGTCCGAGCCGGCCGACGTCTACGTGTCGGGCCCGGCGTTCGCCGCGCCGCGCCGGCTGACGACGGCGAACCCGCAGCTCGCCGGCGTCGCGCTCGGCGCCGCCGAGGTGATCACGTGGAACGACGAGGGGACCGACGTGGAGGGCGTCCTGCTGAAGCCGGTCGGCTACCAGCCCGGGACCCGCTACCCGCTGCTCGTCGTGGCGCACGGCGGCCCGACCGGCGCGCACACCGACGGCTTCAAGCTGGCCGACGGCGGGCAGGTGTGGGCGGGGGCCGGCTGGGCGGTGCTCTACCCGAACCCGCGGGGCAGCACCAACTACGGCGAGCGCTTCATGCGCGCGAACATCGGCGACTGGGGCGGCGGCGACTATCGTGACATCATGACCGGAGTCGACGCGGCCATCGACCGCGGGGTGGCCGACCCGTCGAAGCTGGCCGTGACGGGCTGGAGCTACGGCGGCTACCTGACGTGCTGGATCGTGTCGCAGACGAGCCGCTTCAAGGCGGCCATGATGGGCGCGGGGCTGTCCGACCTCGTGAGCATGTACGGCACGACCGACATCCCCGACTACCTTGGCACGTTCTTCAAGGGAATCCCGTCGGCCGGCACGCTCCCGCTCTACCGCGAGCGGTCGGGGCTCGCCGGCGTGGACGCGGTCACGACGCCGCTGCTCATCCTGCAGGGCGGGAGCGACGAGCGCGTGCCGACGGGGCAGTCGATGGAGTTCTACCGCGCCCTGAAGGATCGCGGGAAGACGGTGGACCTGGTCTTCTACCCGCGTGAAGGCCACGGGCTCCGGGAGTACTACCACGTGCGCGACCGGCTGACACGGCAGTTCGAGTGGATCACCCGCTACACCCTGGGCGAGCCGACGAAACAGGACCCGCAGTGACGGAGCATCCCACCGATACCGGGCGGCGCCCC
This sequence comes from uncultured Acidobacteriota bacterium, assembly GCA_963812185.1. GTDB lineage: Bacteria > Acidobacteriota > Vicinamibacteria > Vicinamibacterales > JAHECP01 > JAHECP01. The sequence continues at coordinate 500,224 of CAWEUE010000002.1, read as the reverse complement.
GGCTCGCCCGCCGACGTCGCGCACGACGTCCTGGGCACGCTGTTCGAGCTGGGCCGGCAGGTCACGGCCGTGCTCGACATCAGCGAGCTGCTGGAACAGATCCCGCACATGATCGCGCGGCTGATGGAGTTCCAGGCGTTCGGGGTGTACCTGCTCGACGAGAAGCGGGGCGAGCTCAGGCTCAGCCACAGCGTCGGCTACCCGGAGCACACGCGCGATCGGCGCCTGAAGCTGGGCGCCGGGGTGGTCGGCCTCGCCGTGGCGGAGATGCGGCCCACGCTGGTGCCGGACGTGGATCAGGAGCCGCGGTACGTGCCCATCGTGCCGGGCATGCGGTCGCAGCTCGTGGTCCCGCTGGTGCACAAGTCGCAGCCGGTCGGCGCGCTGAACGTGCTCGGCGCGCGGCCCGCGCAGTTCTCGGAGGCCGAGCTCGCCATCGTCCGGCAGTTCGGGGCGCACGTGGCGGTCGCGCTCGCCAACGCGCGGCTGTTCGAGCGCGTGCGCGCCGACGCGGACGCCTTCGAGACGCTGGCCGAGATCGGCCAGGCCGTGGCGGCGGTGCTCGACCTGGACGCGCTCTTCGAGCGGATTGCGCAGCAGGTCAACCGCGTCATCGACTACCGCACCTTCGGCATCCTGCTGCTGAACGAGGAGAAGGGCGAGCTCGAGATGAAGCTCGCCGTCCAGTACGGCGAGAAGGTGAGCGTGCCGCGCGTCCGGCTCGGCGAGGGGATCGTCGGCCACGCCGCGCTCAGCCGGAAGCCGGTGCTCGTGCCCGACGTCTCGAGCGACCCGCGCTACATCAAGGTGCTCGACGACGTGCGGTCGGAGCTCGTCATCCCGCTGATGCTGAAGGACCGCTGCATCGGCGTGTTCGACCTCGAGAGCCCGGTCCTCGACGCGTTCAGCAAGCGCGACGTCGAGATCCTCACGCTGCTCGCCGGCCAGGCCGCCGTCGCGATCGAGAACGCCACGCTGTACGAGAAGGTCCGCGACAACGAGGAGCGGCTCGAGAAGGAGCTGCGCTTCGCGCAGCGCGTGCAGGCCGCGCTCCTGCCGACCGAGCTGCCGACGCGGCTGAAGGGCGTCGACGTGGCGGCGTCGTTCTCGGCCGCGCGCGAGCTCGGCGGCGACTTCCACGACCTGCTCACGCCCGAGTCGAACACGCTCGTCGTGGCCGTCGGCGACGTGTCGGGCAAGGGGACGCCCGCCGCGCTCTACAGCGTGTTCGCCGGCGAGCTGGTCAGGAGCCGCACCTTCCGGCGCCGCTACCTGCCCGAGAAGTCGTCGCCGGCCGGCATCCTGCTCTCGATCAACACGATCCTCCACCAGCGCCAGCTCGAGGAGTACTACGCCACGCTCTGCTACGCGGTGTTCGACCTCAAGCGCCGCCAGGTCACCCTCTCGAATTCGGGGCTGCCCTACCCGGTGCGCTGCTCGTCGGAGGGATGCGGCCAGATCGAGCTGCCCGGCGTGCCGCTCGGGTCGTTCTTCGGATCGACCTACGACGAAATCACGCTGCCGCTGCGCAAGGGCGACGTGTTCGTGTTCTGCACCGACGGGGTGTTCGAGGCGATGGACCGCGAGGGGCGGGAGTTCGGCGCCGCGCGCCTCATCGAGCAGGCCGGCGCCGCCGGCGACCTGAGCGCGCGGGGAATCGTCGACCGGGTGGCCGCGGCCGTCGAGCACTTCCGCCACGGCATGCCGCCGAACGACGACATGACGATCGTGGCCGTGAAGATCACCGCCTGAAAAGTGAAGAAGGGGACGGAGGGTGCTTCCGTGGCGGATCCCCGACCACCGCCGCGGAAGCACCTCCCGTCCCCTTCTTCACAGGAGAGAGGAGATCTGGGAAAGCGGCCGCGCTGAACCGCCAACGCCCGACGACGGAATGCGGCGATGCCAGCGCCTGCCTGTGGTTAACGCATCCCGTTGATCCAGCGCGACCGACAACCCATACTTCAAAACGCGTACCACTCGAAATGCCGGAAGATGGCGCGAAAACGGTCGTTCCGTCGTCCTGGCCGGATGACGCCGTGACCTCGGGAGGGGTCATGACCACGTTCTATACCGAGACCGATAGCCCGGTGGGCCCGCTGATGCTGGCCGGAACGGCCGACACCCTCGCCGTCATCAGCTTCGAGCGGGGGCGGCGCGTCCCGCGGCGGCCAGACTGGGTCCGGCGCAACGCCCCCTTCCGGGAGCCGCTCCGCCAGTTGGCCGCCTACTTCAAGGGCCGCCTGCGCGACTTCGACCTGCCGCTGGCGCCGGAGGGGACGGCGTTCGAGCAGCGCGTGTGGAAGGCGCTCCTGAAGATCCCCTACGGCCGGACCACCTCGTACGGCGAGCTCGCGCGGCGGATCGGCAGCCCCAACGCGTCGCGCGCCGTCGGCCTCGCCAACGGCCGCAACCCCCTGCCCATCGTGATCCCCTGTCACCGGGTCATCGGCGCGAACGGGAAGCTGACCGGCTACGGCGGGGGCCTCGACAACAAACGCTGGCTGCTGACGCTCGAAGGCGCGCTGGCCGAGCCGGAGCTGTTTTGATGGCGGCCGGCCCCCCGCGCGAACGCCCGTTCCGCAACCGCCGTGTGGCGGCCGCGTGGTTCCTGCTCACGTTTCTCTTCACCGTGACGGTCGTCCTCACCCTGATGAACTGGCAGACGAGCGGCGCGCCCATCCTGTGGCTCACCGCGATCGGCGGGATCGGTTGCGTCGCGGGGATCTGGCGCTGGTTCTACGAGCGGGCGCGGGCCGGGAAGGGCCGGCCCGGCGCCGGCGGGCGCTAGCGAAGGCGGGTGGCACAGGTCTCCGACCCGTGCCACCAGCTAGCCGCGGTCGGCCGGCAGCGAGATCGTGAACGTCGTCCCCTCGCCCGGCGCGCTCGCGACGGCGATGTGCCCGCCGTGCTGCTCCACCAGGGCCTTGGTGATGGTCAGGCCGAGGCCGGTGCCCTGCACCTTCCGCTCCGAGCCGTCGAGCTGCTGGAACTTCTGGAACAGCATCGGGATCTTGTCGAGCGGGATGCCCCTGCCGCGGTCCCGCACCGCGATCTCGACGTCGCCGTCGGCGCCCCGGCGCGCGGCGATGGTCACCTCCGTGTCGGGCGGCGCGAACTTCACGGCGTTCGACAGCAGGTTGACGAGCGCCTGCACCATGCGGTCGGCGTCCACGCGCACCGGCGGCACGCCCGCGTCGACGGCCGGCGCCAGCGTGACGGCGAGGCCGCGCGCGAGCTGGTCGACGTTCTGGACGGCCGTGCGCACCAGGTCGGCGGCCTCCGCGCGGCGCATCCGCAGGTCGAGGCGCCCCGCCTCGATCTTCGCCACGTCCAGCATGTCGTTCACGATGCGGATCAGGCGCTCGGTGTTGTTGAGCGCCACGCCGACGAGCTGCGTCTGCTCGGGCATCCGCTCGAGCTCATCGTCACGGTGCAGCAGCTGCAGCGAGCCCTTGATCGAGGTGAGCGGCGTGCGCAGCTCGTGGCTCACGACGGCCACGAACTCGTTCTTGAGCCGGTCCACCTCGCGGCGTTCCGAGATGTCGTGGACATTGCCCGCGAAGTGCCGGCCCGCCGGGTCGTCGAACTCGAAGAACGAGAGCTCCAGCGGGAACACCGTGCCGTCCTTCCGCACGCCCTCCCACTCGGTGACGCGCCCGATCGACTCCTTGAACGCCTGCCGCAGGAAGTCCGGCGAGCGCTGCTGCACGTGCATGGGGATCAGCTGGGTCACGTGCAGGCCGACGAGCTCGCCCTCGGCGTAGCCGAAGATCTCCTCGGCCGACGGGTTCACCGACTCGATGCGCCCGCCCTGGTCGATGGTGACGAGGCCGCCGAGCATGTTGCCGATGAGCGACCGCGAGCGGTTCTCGCTCTCGCGCAGCTCCGCCGTCCGCCGGTCCACCTGCTGCGCCAGCGAGCGGTTCCAGAAGACGGCGCCCACCAGCAGGAGGGCGGCGAGCGCGACGGCCACGGCCAGGTAGGGGCCGTACCAGCGCCAGAACGGCGGCCGCTCGTCGGGCAGCAGGAGGCGGCGCTCCACGAGCCGGTCGAGGTCGTCGGTCTGGCGGAACGCCTCGAGCGCGGCGGCCAGGGGCGCCAGCAGGCCGGCGCGGTCCTTCCGCGTGACGAAGTGGTAGGCGACCGACTTCACGGGAACCGTCTCCAGGCCGGAGAGGCCCTCCTGCCGCGCCACGTAGGCCAGCGTGAGCCGGTTGCCGGCCGCCGCCGTGGCCTGGCCGCGCCTGAGCAGGTCGAGGGCGCCCCGCTGGTCGGGCGCGAGCAGGATGGCGGGCCGCCTCACCTCGGGCAGCTCGTTCAGGAGCACCTCGATGACCGAGTCCTTCTCGACGGCCAGCGTCTCGGTGTGCAGCAGGTCCAGCCGGTCGGGATACGCGGCGCGGCCCTGCCCGAAGACGACGACCTGGTTGAGCGTCCACGTGCGCGGCAGGAACGCGTACTCGCGGGCGCGCGCGTCCGAGTAGCCCATCGACACCAGATCGACCTCGCCGCGGTCGAGCCGCGCCAGGGTCTCGGGCCACGGCGCCAGGCGGATGTCGACCTGGACGCCGAGCCGGGAGGCCAGCGCGCGCACGAGCTCGACGTTGAACCCCTGCGGCCGCTCCTCGGCGTCGAGGTACTCGAAAGGCGGCAGCGCCCGGTCGCCGCCGTACACGAGGCGCGCCGGCAGGGTGGCCTGGGGCCGGACGGTCACCCCGCCCGGCGCCCGCGTGCCGTCGGGAATCTGCGCGCGCCCCTCGCGCGCCGGCGCGGCCATCAGCGCCGCGGCCGCCAGCACGAGGGCCGCCACCCGAACGCCTGCGCGGTCGTGAGCAGCGAGGCCCGTCATCGCCCCAGGATCTCGTTCACCTGATCGCCGAGCTTGAACACGTCGAAGGGCTTGATGATGTAGCCGGCCGCTCCCAGCGCCCGGCCGCGCTCGACCTCGAAGCCCTGCGACTTGGCGGTCATGAAGATGACCGGCAGGTCCTTCGTCCGCTCGTCCTGGCGCAGCCGCTCGAGCGTGTCCGGGCCGTCCATGTCCGGCATCATCCAGTCCAGGATGACGGCGTCCGGCGTCTCCGTCTCGAGCGCGCGGAGCAGCTCCAGGCCCGTGTTGACGATGGTGACGGTGAAGCCCGCCTTGCGCAGCGCGAGGCCCGCGACGAGCTGGATATCCGGATCGTCCTCGGCCATCAGGATGTGCAGGCTCATGTCGACGGCACCTCGTCGTGTTCAGCGGCGCGCGGCGGCGAGCCGCACCCGCAGGAGCAGTTCCAGGGCGTCCACCGGCTTGGTCAGGTACTCGTCGGCTCCGAGCGCCAGCCCGGCCAGCCGGTCGTCGAGGCGCGCGCGCGTCGTCATGAAGATCACGGGCACGGAGGCCAGCGCGGGGTCCGCCTTCAGCAGGCGGCAGACCGAGTAGCCGTCGAGGCCGGGGAGCTCCACGTCGAGCAGAATGACGTCGGGCGCCGTCTCGCGCGCCGCGGGCACCGCGCGGTCGCCGGTCGGGACCAACACGACGCGATGGCCGGCGCCGGCCAGGTGGCCGGTCACGACGTCGCGCTGGTCGGCGTCGTCCTCGACGACCAGGATGGTGAGCGGCCGGCCGGCCGCGCCGTCCGGCGCGTGCATCCAGGTGGGCGGCACGGCGAGGTCCCGGGCGAAGGCGGCGTCGAGCCCGGCGGCGAGCGCCGCGGCGCGGACCGGATCGGCGGCCTCGTCGCTCGCGAGGGTGGTCTCGAGGGCCGCGGCCGCCGCGCTGACCTCCGGCAGGCCGACCGTGCCCGCGAAGCCGGCCACGCGGTGCACGAGCTGGCGCAGCTCGCGCCCGGCCGGGTCGGTGTCGAGCAGGCGACGCACGCGCTGGATCTGGTGGGGAAAGCCCGCGACGAACTTCGCGCGGGCATCGCGCAGGACGCGCTCCGTGTCGAGGGGCGGCGCCGGGTCCGGGGGCGTGGGGCCAGCGGGGGGCATGGCGCGGGCATTGTAGCAAAGCCCGCCCGAAGCCGCGCAGTCGCGGCGTGGGGCTCTCGGGCCCCACGTCGCGACGGAGCGGGGGTATGGGGCGAAGCCCCATCTGCTATTTGATGAACAGCATCTCGCGATAGGTCGGCAGCGGCCACCTGCCGTGCGGCAGGACCGTCTCGAGGCGGTCGCCGGTCTCGCGCAGCGCCTCCATGGCCGGGACGACGACCGACCGGAAGTGGCGCGCGTGCCGTTCCGGCGAGTCGTCGTGGTGGTCGAGCGCCTTGACGAGCTTCTGGGTGCGGCCGCGGAAGGTGTCGATGAGCCCGGCGAGCTCGTCGAGCGCCTTGCGGCTCTCCTTCGACACGGCGCCGGCCGCCTTGACGGCCGCCACGCTCTGGGCCACCTGCGTCTGGTACTCGAAGGCGGCCGGGAGGATGTAGCGGTTCGCCATGAGGACCATCATCTGGGCCTCCATGTTGATGGTCTTGTTGTAGGTCTCGAGCTTCACCTCGTAGCGCGCGTGCAGCTCGCGGCCGTTGAGGACCCGGTACCTCTCGAACGCCTTGACGACCTCGGGCTTGAGCAGCTCGGGCAGCGCCTCGACGGTGTCCTTGAGGTTGAGCAGGCCGCGGCGCCCGGCGTCCTTCACCCACTCGTCGGAGTAGCCGTTGCCGTTGAAGACGATCCGCTTGTTGTCCTTGACGAGCTTCTTCAGCAGCGCGCGCACGGCGAGCTCGAGCCGCTGGCCCTTCTTCTTCGCGCGCTCGAGCTCGGTGGCCACGTAGTCGAACGCCTCGGTGGCGGCGACGTTCAGGGCGATGTTGGGGAACGCGATGCTCTGGTTCGCCGACACGGCGCGGAACTCGAACTTGTTGCCGGTGAACGCGAACGGGCTCGTGCGGTTGCGGTCGCCGGCGTGGCGGATCAGCTTCGGCAGGACCGACACGCCGGTGTCGAGGATGCCGCCCTGCTTGGTCGCCTTCACGGCGCCGCGCTCGATCTGGGCGAAGAGATCGGTGAGCTGGTCGCCGAGGAAGACCGACATGATGGCCGGCGGCGCCTCGTTGGCGCCGAGCCGGTGGTCGTTGCCGGCGCGGGCGACCGAGGCGCGCAGCAGGCCCTGGAACCTGTTCACGGCGCGCAGCATCGCGGCGCAGAAGACCAGGAACTGGACGTTCTGGTGCGGCGTCTCGCCCGGCTCGAGCAGGTTGTGGCCCAGGTCGTCGGACATGCTCCAGTTCAGGTGCTTGCCGGAGCCGTTGACGCCGGCGAACGGCTTCTCGTGCATCAGGCAGGCGAGGCCGTACTTCGGCGCGACGCGCTTGAGCGCCTCCATCGTCATCATCTGGTGGTCGGTGGCGACGTTGGCGTTCTCGAAGATCGGCGCGACCTCGGTCCTGGCTCGGGGCGACCTCGTTGTGGCGCGTCTTGACGGGCACGCCGCACTTGTACAGCTCGGCCTCGACCTCCATCATGCAGGCGAGGACGCGGTCGGGGATCGAGCCGAAGTACTGGTCCTCGAGCTCCTGGCCCTTCGGCGGCCGGGCGCCGAAGAGGGTGCGGCCCGCGTTGATGAGGTCGGGCCGCGCGAAGTAGAAGTTGCGATCGATCAGGAAGTACTCCTGCTCGGGGCCGCACGTGGTGTAGACGCGGCTGGCCTTCGAGCCGAACAGCTTCAACACGCGGACGGCCTGCCTGGAGAGCGCCTCCATCGAGCGCAGGAGCGGCGTCTTCTTGTCGAGCGCCTCGCCCGTCCAGCTGACGAACGCGGTGGGGATGACCAGGGTGGCGCCGTTGTGGTTGGTGAGCAGCCACGGCGGGCTGGTCGGGTCCCACGCCGTGTAGCCCCGCGCCTCGAAGGTGGAGCGCATGCCGCCCGACGGGAAGCTCGACGCGTCGGGCTCGCCCATCGTGAGCTCACCTCCGCTGAACTCGGCGACCGCCCGCCCGTCGCCCGACGGCTGCAGGAACGAGTCGTGCTTCTCGGCCGTGACGCCGGTCATGGGCAGGAACCAGTGCGTGAAGTGCGTGGCGCCCTTCTCGACCGCCCAGTCCTTCATGGCCGTGGCGATGGTGTCGGCGACCGACGGGTCGAGCGGCTCGCCCTGCGTGACCGTCCGCCGCAGCGCGCGGTAGACGTCCTTGGGCAGACGCGACCGCTGCACCTCGTCGTTGAAGGTGAGGCAGCCGAACTCCTTCGTCGCCTGTGACGGCGCGAGCGGCTGCGCCACGGCCGTCATCGGCCACCGGGTCACGTCCCTGATTGCGTCCCGCAGTGCTGCTGAACCCATCGGTCGATCCTCCTCGCGTTGCTTCAACCGGCGGCCGGGACCGCCGGAGTCAGTACGTCTTCAGATACCGGTCCGTCTCCCACGGGCTGACGTGCCGGATGTAGTCGAACCACTCGGCGCGCTTGGCCTCGAGGAAGTTGCCGAAGATGTGCTCGCCCAGGCACTCGCGGACCAGGTCGTCCTTCTCGAGCGCGTCGAGCGCCTCGGACAGGTTCCGCGGCAGGTCGTCGATCCGGAGATGACGCCGCTCGCGGTGGCTCATCCGGAAGATGTCCTTGTTGATCGGCGGGCCCGGGTCGACGCGGTGCTCGAGGCCGTCGAGGCCCGCCCGCAGGATCACGGCCAGCGCCAGGTACGGGTTGCACGACGGGTCGGGCATGCGCAGCTCGACGCGCGTCTCGGCGCCGCGCTGCGCGGGCACGCGCAGGAGCGGGCTGCGGTTGCGCTCGGACCAGGCCACGCTCGTCGGCGCCTCGTAGCCGGGGACCAGCCGCTTGTACGAGTTGACGAGCGGGTTGGTGATCGCGCAGAAGCCGCGCGCGTGGCGCAGCAGCCCGCCGATGTAGTGCAGGCACGTGTCGGCGAGCTGCCACTCGGCGCGCTCGTCGAAGAAGATGTTGCGGCCGTCCGCGAACAGCGACTGGTGCACGTGAAGGCCCGAGCCGTTGATGCCGTAGATCGGCTTGGGCATGAACGTGGCGTGCAGGCCGTTGCGCAGCGCGACGTGCTTCACCACCAGACGGAACGTCGAGATGTTGTCGGCCGTCGTCAGCACGTCGTCGTGCCGGAAGTCGATCTCGTGCTGGCCCGCCGCCACCTCGTGGTGCGCCGCCTCGACCTTGAAGCCCATGCCCTCGAGCGCCAGCACGATCTCGCGGCGCACGTCCTCGCCGCGATCGACCGGCGTGAGGTCGAAGTAGCCGCCGCCGTCGTGCGTCTGCGTGGTCGGGACGCCGTCGCGCACCTGGAAGAGGAAGAACTCGGCCTCGGGGCCCGCCCGCAGCGAAACGCCCGCGGCGGCCGCCTGCGCGATCACCTGCTTCAGAATCGTCCGCGGGCAGCCCGCGAACGGCGTGCCGTCGGGGTTGCGGATGTCGCAGATGAGCCGCCCGACCTTGCCGCCCGACGGGTGCGTCTGCCACGGGAACACCCGGAAGGTGTCGAGGTCCGGCTCGAGGAACATGTCCGACTCCTCGATCCGGACGAAGCCCTCGATCGACGAGCCGTCGAACATGATCCGGCCGGCCAACGCGTCCCCGAACTGCCGGTCCGGCACCTCGACGTTCTTGATCACCCCGAGGATGTCGGTGAACTGCAGGCGGATGAACTTCACGCCGGCGCGCTCGGCGGTCTCAAGAATCTCTTCGCGGCGGTCGGGCGCAGCCGTGCCGCCGGGTCGCGCGCCGTCGTGTCGGGTTGGGGTGGTCATGCCGAGGGTGGTCGGTTGAGCTAGTGTAGGGCCGGCCACACGTGCTGTCAAGAGAAGTGTCGCCTGTTTTGAACATAATTTGCATCGAAAATGCTATTTTCGTCTTGTTTTCGCCCATCTGTTGTGCAAAGTGCAGGTCTGCTCGTGCAGATTATGCACGAGATGGATCCGGCCAAACCTTTCCAGAACGGCCTTCGTCTCACCTTGGCAACAGGCCGTGCATCCAGATCGCGAGCACGGCAGGCCGCGCACGGCGCGGCCCGCGAGGGAGCGGCGCGGGGCACCGGGGTCCCCGCAAGCGACCGAGCCGGGGTGTGGGGCGAAGCCCCACCCAAGGACGGAGGAGTGCCATGCGCCTGATGAAGGTCGTCGGTCTCGGTGTGGTGGCGGTGGGCCTCGCGGCCGCCGCGGTGGTCTACGCGCCCACGGCGTTCGGGCAGTCCGCGACGAGCGTCCGGGAGCCGTTCGTCCAGGTCCTCAGCCTGGACGGCAGCCAGATCGGCGCGTCGGTGCGCGACGTGGACCGGTCCGACGTGGCGCGCGAGAAGCTCCCCGGCCAGTGGGGCGCGGTCGTGGAGGAGGTGCGCGCGGGATCGCCCGCCGAGCGCGCCGGCCTCCGCGCCGGCGACGTCATCGTCGAGTTCGACGGCGAGCGCGTGCGCGGCGCCCGCGAGCTGACGCGGCTCGTCAGGGAGACGCCCGAGGGTCGCGCGGTGAAGGCCGCGGTCGTCCGTGACGGCCAGCGCCTCGAGGTGGACGTGACGCCGCGCGCGCCGGCGCCCTTTGCCGCCCTCGGCGACACCGACCGCGTGCTCGGCCGGCTCGACCGCGAGCTGCCCCTGGCGATCGAGCGCAACCTCGACCGGCTGCGCGATCTGCGCGTGCCGCCGCTGGACTTCGACGCCATCCGCGTCGGGCCGCGCCTCGGCGCCACGGTCCAGGACCTCACGCCGCAGCTCGCGACGTACTTCGGCGTCGACGCGGGCGTCCTCGTCACGAGCGTGGACGACGGGTCGGCCGCGGCGAAGGCCGGGCTGAAGGCGGGCGACGTCATCACCGGCGCCGGCGACGCGCGGGTCTCCGACACGTCGGACCTCAGGCGGCGGATCTCGCGCCTCGAGGACGGCGATCAGTTCTCGCTGGGGATCGTGCGCGACAGGAAGGCGTTGACGCTCAACGGGACGATCGAGGACGCCGGCCGCGTGCGCACGCGGCGCCGGGTGATCCTGTAAGGCCTGCCGGGGAGCGGGGCCTCTCCGCGCGGGAGGCTCCCGTTCCGTCGCCTAGCCGTTCGACGCCTGCGCGGCGGGCGGCTCGGCGGACGCCGCACCGGGCGCCGCCGGCACGAGCGTCGCGATCTGCGCCGCGACGATCCGCGCCACCGCCGCGACGGCCGCGTTCCCGGCCCGGTCTCCCGCGAGCTCCGCGGCCATCGCCCCCACACAGCCGCTGACGGCCAGGAGCGGCACCACGATCGCGCCCGCCCCCGCGCCGCCTCCCTTCACCGTCTGCACCGACGCGGTCCGGAACGCCAGCGACGTGGCGTTGTCGTCGTCTTTGCGCAAGCTGCCGATGCGGGCCAGCACCTGCGGCGAGTAACCGTGCGCCGCGGTCGGATAGAGGACGGAGCCCGTCGGGTCCGCCACCCAGATCGTGAGCCCCTTCGCGCCCAGCAGGTCCGCCGCGCGCGCGAGCAGTCCGGTGAGCGCCGCCGGGTCCGCGAGCCGGCTCAGTTCGGCGCACAGGTCGGCCGTCGCGGCCAGGTCCACCGCGGGCGCGGCCGCCGGCTCGCGCGTGGCGGGCCCCGGCGGCGAGCCCGCCAGTCCCGCGTCGAGCGCGGCGGTCAGCTCGTCGTCGCTCTCCGCCGGCGCGGGCGGGGCCGACAGCTGGAGCCCGACGGCCGGGGCCTGCGCCTCGGCCGCGGCGCCGGCCGGCAGGAGCAGCAGCGCGACGAGCAGGGCCACGCCGGCCGCGGCGGCGGCGATGAAGGCCTGCCGGCGCGTCAAATCGCCGATCTCGGCCGCGGCGGCCGCGTCCCGGGCGGTCCGCGCGGCGATCACGTGCGCGCCGGCGGCGCGCAGCATCTCGAGGCCGTCGGAGAAGACGAGGTCGGAGGCCACCAGCGTCTGGTCGCTTCCGATGAGGTCGCGGACCCGCGCGTCGAGCTGCGTGAGGTCGGTCGCGCTCTCCATCGCGGCGGACGGCTCGGCGCCGGGCGCCAGGCGCTGCATCCCGTCGGCCGCGCTTCCGAACGACTCGATCGCGGCGGTCACCCGCGGCGTCCAGAATTCGACGCGCTGGCCGGCGGCGACGTAGCCCTCGAGGCCCGTGCGCACGTCGATGAGGGACGCGGCGGCCCGATCGGCCTGGGCGTCGAACGCCGCGCGCGCCTCGCGCGTCGAGGCCGCGCGCGTCCCGAGCGTCCAGAGCGCGTACCCCGATCCGGCGACCACGACGAGAAACCCCGCCAGGAGGGTCAGCCGCACACCCCGTCGCTTCATCTCAACGCCTCCAACTGTCTCTTGCCAGGGTTACTATAGCACCCCGATGAAAGCCGCCATCATCATCAATCCAATCGCCGGCGCGGGACACGACGCCGCCGGCGCGCGCGTCGATCTCGCGCGGCGCGCGCTCGCCGACGCGGGCCTCGAGGGCGAGGCCGTCGTCACCGAGCGGCCCGGCCACGGCCGCGTGCTCGCCGCCGCGCTGGCGCGGCAAGGCTTCGACGCGGTCGTCGCCTGGGGCGGCGACGGCACGATCAACGAGGTGGGGTCGGCGCTCGTGGGGACGGCGGCCACGCTCGGCATCGTGCCCAACGGCTCGGGCAACGGCCTGTCGCGCGAGCTGGGCCTGTCGCCCCGTCCGGCGGAGGCGCTCCGCGCCGCGCTCACGGGGCGGCCCGGGCCGTTCGACGTCGGCGAGCTGGCCGGCCGGTACTTCCTCAACATCGGCGGCGTCAGCTTCGACGCCGAGGTCGCCCGCCGCTACAACGAGCGCCCGCCGGGCCGCCGCGGGATCTGGCCTTACGTCTCGCTGACCCTCGGCGCGCTGCGGGGGTACGTGCCGGACGACTACCGCGTCCTCCTCGACGGCGTGCCCCACGACGGCCGCTACTTCCTGGCCGTCTTCGCCAACTCGCCCCAGTTCGGCAGCCGCGTGCGCATCGCGCCCGGCGCGCGCCCGGACGACGGGTGGCTGGACGCGGTGCTGGTGGATCACCGCTCGATGCTGGGCCAGATCTGGCGCGCGCGCTATGCCCTCACCGACGTCCGTCGCGCGCCCGGCCTCGTCTACCGCCCGTTCCGCGAGGCAACGATCGAAGGCACGTCGCGGCTGCGGTGCCAGGTCGACGGCGAGTCGTTCACCGCCGGCAAGCGCGTCGAGGTGAAGGTGCACGCGGGGGCGCTGACGCTGAGGATGTGAGCGACGAGAGGCCGGGGGCCGGAGGCCGAGGCCGGGAAGGACAAGGCTGGCCTGAAGGCCAGCACTACGTACGGTACGTGGTGCCGGGCTCGAGCCCGGCCCGGAGTCCCGAGCCCCGAGTCCGGTCAGCCTCGGTCAGTACGTGGGCAGAATCGTCTGCAGGTACCGCGCGATCACGCTGAACTGGTTGGTGAAGATCAGCACACCGATCGCGACGAGCAGGGCGCCCGACGCGACCTCGATCGCGTGGTAGTAGCGGCGGATGCGCGCGGAGGCGGCGAAGAACTGGTTGACGGCCAGCGCCGTGAGGAGGAACGGCAGGCCGAGGCCGGCCGAGTAGACCGCGAGCAGCTTCACACCCTGGCCCACGGTGGCCTGCGCGCCGGCAATCGTGAGGATGCCCGCGAGAATCGGGCCGATGCACGGCGTCCAGCCGAACGCGAACGCGATCCCGACCAGCACCGATCCGACCAGGCCCGCCGGCCGGCGGCGCGTCTGCACGCGCTTCTCGGATTCGAGCCAGCGAAGCCGGAAGAGGCCCATCATGTGCAGCCCGAAGACGACGAGCACGACGCCCGCCACCTTGCCGAGCAGCGGCAGCCGCCTGCCGACGAACGCGCCGAGGGCGCTGGCCGACGCACCGAGCGAGATGAACACCAGCGAGAAGCCGAGGATGAAGGCGATCGAAGAGACGAGGACCTGGCGCCGGGCCGCGGGGGCCGAGACGGTGGCGCTCGTGCCGCGCATCTCCTCGAGCGAGAGCCCCGACACGAACGACAGGTAGCCCGGGATGAGGGGCAGGACGCAGGGAGAGACGAACGAGAGCAGCCCCGCTACGAACGCGGCGGCGTAGGACACGCTGTGCATAGACCGCTCGTGAAGTTCTGAGTTTTGAGTTCTGAGTCCTGAGTCTCGAGCGCGGAGTCATGAACTCACAACTCACGACTCACGACTTGGTACCGTCCCTCGGGGCCACGTCGAGGCGCGGCAGCGGCTCGGGCGCGGCGGCGAACTTCACCGGAGGCAGATCCTGGAACATGAAGTCCCACTTCCAGCGCTCCGACGGGTTCGACGCCTGCAACCAGGTGCTCGCCGGCACGGCCTCCGCGAAGGTGGCGCCGCCGAGCCCGGCGTAGGCCGGCTGGCCGGCCAGCGCCGCCTCGATGTCGGCGCGAATGCCGTCGGCCGACGTGTAGGGCAGCTCCAGCCCGAAGGCGACGGCGAGGTTGGCGAGGATCTGCCAGTCCTCCATCGCGTCGGCCGGCGCGGTCAGCACCCGTGCGGCGTGCTGTACGCGGCCCTGGTCATTCGTGTAGGACGCTTCCTTCTCGAAGGAGGTTGCGCCGGGCAGCACGACGTCGGCGGCGCGGGCGAGGTCGGTCATCACGACGCCCTGGACGACGAGCAGCGAGAGCGTGCCGCGGGCGCGCGCGTCGGCAATCCAGGCCACGTCGCCCAGCGAGCCCTCCGGCCCGGGGTCGACCACGTAGAGCGCGGTCACGTGGCCGCGATCGACCGCCTCGCGCAGCGCCGAGAGGTCGGGTAGCTCGGCGTCGCCGGTTACCAGCCCGAGGTCGCGGGCGCCGCGGACGTTGGGCGCGTCGACGGCCGGCACGCGGAACGTCGTCGCCGCCGGCTGGCTCTTCTCGCGACGGCGCCAGCTCACGCTCACGCCGCCGGGGCCGAGCCCGAGGTCACCCGCGACGCGCCGGACGGCGAACAGCTCCTCGAGCGACGCGTGCGCCGAGACGAGGAAGCGGACGCCCGAGGTGTCCTTGGCGGGCAGGCGCCCGGCCAGCGCGACCATCGCGTCGTGCCACGACGCCGGCGCGAGCCCGCCCGAGGCGTCCTTCAGCAGCGGCCGGCGCAGCCGGTCCTCGCCCTCGATCCAGTGGGTACTCGTACCGCCCGATGTCGCACATCCAGTAGCCGTTCACGTCGGGGTTGAACCGCGGCGTGATCCGGACGAGCCGAGCGGCCTTCGCCCACTCCTGCTTGCCGCGGATCCAGGCGGTGGTGCTGCAGCCCTTCGAGCAGGACGTGCAGATCGTGTCGACGGCCATCGGGTTGTCCCACGGCCGCGACTTGAAGCGGTAGGCGCGCGAGGTGATCGCGCCGACGGGGCAGACGTCCTGCAGGTTGCCCGAGATGAGCGAGTGCACGCCCTCTTCCTGGAACGTCGCGATCTCGCTGCCGTTGCCGCGGTCCACGATGCTGATCTGGGCGTCGCCGTCGATCTCGCGCATGAACCGGACGCAGCGCGTGCAGAGGATGCAGCGGTTCCGGTTCAGCATCAGCGTCGGGCCGAAGTCCACGTCGGCGCGCACGCCCTCGCCGTCGAACGTGCGGCGCGGGAAGTCCATCCGGCTGCCCTGCGGGCCGAACGAGTACCGAGTAGTCCTGCAGCGGGCACTCGCCGCCCTTGTCGCACACCGGGCAGTCGAGCGGGTGGTTGATCAGCAGGAACTCGAACACGCTCGAGCGCGCCTCGACGACGTCCGGCGTCTGCGTGTGCACCACCATGCCCTCGGCGCACGCGGTCGAGCAGGCGGTCTGCAGCTTCGGCATCTTCTCGACCTTCACGATGCAGACCCTGCAGGACCCGTCGACCCCCATGCCGGGGTGGTAGCAATAGAACGGCACGTGGATGCCGTTCTGCAGCGCAGCCTGGAGGACGCTCTTGCCCTTCTCGACCGTGATCGTCTTGCCGTCGATGGTCAGCGTGACGGTTTCCATAACCCATCGATCATACAACGACCCGGGCGCCCCTGGCGCCCACCCCTGGTGCTAGAGTGGGCGCGATCGGAGGCCGGGGGCCGGAGGCCGGGGCCGGAGGCGGGAGAGGCCGGGGCGGAGGTCAGGGAGGGAGCGTGCCCGTCCATCAGCGCGTCGGGTCGGTGCTCGAATGGGTCGTGGCGGCGGCGCTGCTGGCCGTCACCGTCGCGGTCATTTCGCGCCTCGAGCGCGCGCCGCGCCCCCGGGCGCCGGCCGCCGCGGCCAGCGCCGCCTCCGGAGCGGACGCCCGACCGCCGGCGGCCATCCCGCCGGGGGCGGTCTCGGTCCCGGTCCTGCCCCTGGACGGGGGGGTTGAGGTGCGGGTCGGCGCGACCCGGGAGGAGGTGGCGGCGCTGCTCGGCCGGAGCGCGGAAACCGGCCGGCGGACGGTGGACCGGGGCCCCCACGGCAGCCGGGTGACGGTCTTCTACGAGCGGGGCGGCGTGCGGTTCGCGCTGGTGTTCGCCGCCGGCGGGACGGGGCCCGAGCCGGTCGTCACGGCCATCTACCTGCGGGAACGATAGGAGTTCCTACCGCTCGATTTCCGCCAGCGCGGCGTTGTCGTCGTTCACCTCGATCTGCCGCAGCTTGAAGCCGATCGGCACGGTGACCTCGGTGACCGCCTCGGTGACCTTCACGATGACGTCCTGCCGCTCGCCGGACGCGCCGACCAGGGTGACGGTCACCGGCACGTCGAAGACCTCGCCCTGCTGCTCGAAGCGCAGCGTCACGCGGGCCCCGTCAGCCGTCGTCTGCCGGCGGCTCGAGAAGCGCAGCCGCGGGATGTCCACGCCGTAGATCCAGCGCTCGAAGAACCGCTCGAGCGGCACGCCGCTCGCGGCCTCCATGGCGCGGCGCAGGTCGTCCGACCCCGCCTTCCGGTAGGTGTACGCCTTGTAGAACCGGCGCAGCCCATCGAAGAACGCGTCGTCGCCGATGAGGCGCCGCAGCATGTGCAGCACCTCGGCCGACTTGTTGTAGACGAGCGCGCGGAAGATCTGGTGGCGGCCCTGCACGTGGCCGAGCCGGTAGCCGAGGTAGATCGGCCCCTGGTCGGCGTAGCGCAGGCTCCAGGTGCGCATCTGGCGCAGGATGTCGCTCTCGACCCCGGGCCCGCGGTCGTGCGCCGCGTAGAGCAGCGCGAAGTACTGCGCGATCCCCTCGCTCAGCCACTGCTCGTGGTAGTTCTTCCAGCCGACGGCCTGCCCCCACCACTGGTGCGCGATCTCGTGCGCGAGGAAGAACGGCGGGTAGCCGTTGAAGTTCACCGGATCGTTGCGCCAGGTGAACGGTGAGGTCGGCAGCGGCTGGCTCAGCACCGCGAAGTAGGGGGGGCTGTGGCCGCCCGGCAGCTGGGCCTCGGTGACCGCGAGCGTGAAGGCCGGGTACGGCACGGCGCCCATCAGGCTCGCGTAGTAGCGGAGCATGTCGGCGGCGACCTCGCGCAGGTTCCGGCCCCGTCCTTCCTGACGTGGGTTGGCCACGACGGAGAGGGTCAGGCCGGCCGTCGGCGAGCGCTCCACGCTGTCGGTCCCGTCGGCGCCGGCGGGATCGACCGGCCCGGAGGACACGTCCACGAACCGGCTGATGGCACAGCCCAGGTACCGCACGGGCTGTCCCGCGATGAACACGTAGATCTTCGAGGCGCGGCCGCCGTCGTTCGCCTCGACGCGGATGGGCGAGCCGATGGCCTGCAGGCCGCTCGCCACGCACTCGAAGCCGTCGGGCAGCGTGATGCGGAGCGTCGCCGTGGCGTAGTCGCTCACGGTGCCCTGCGGATACCAGTACACCCCGTTGCTGTAGACCCAGTGCCGCTCGGGCGGGATCGCGAGCTCGACGATCTGCGGCATCTGCGGGTCCTGCTCGACGTCGATGGCCTCGCGCACGAGCGACTGCGGCGGCAGGTGGCCGCCGTAGGCGACCGTGAACTCGAGCTCGGTGCCCTCGAGGACGCCCGCCGGCAGGTTGACGATCAGGTTGTTCTGCCCGACGACGCGCAGGTGCATCAGCCGGCCGAAGTCGGGCGACGACACCGAGCGCACGGTGAGCCGCTCGTCGAGCCGGAGGGTGATCGTCGACACGAGCGGCGACTTGACGCGGAGGCTGATCGTCGCGACGCCGTCGATCCACTCGCGCTCCGGGTCGAACCGCACGTTGAGCCGGTAATCGAGGACGTCGTAGTCCACCAGGTCGTCCTCGTCGTAGAACCGGCCGCGCGCCGCCAGCTTCTCGGGCGACGCGTAGCTCGAGATGTAGCGGCGCTTCGTGCGGTTGAACAGCGAGACGTCCTCGGCGTCGTTCTCCGAGCGGGCGTAGGTGAGCGTGTCGTAGTGCTTCGTGTGGATCTCGGCGATCAGGTCGTCGCCCCCCGGTGCGAGCGACCAGGTCCGGCTGCTCAGGTCGGACAGGTCGAGCGTGAACGACTTGGCGACGTCCTCGTCGAAGACCTCGCGCGCCCGGCGCAGGTCGCGCTCGTCGAGCGATCGTTCGGTGAGGGCGCCGTCCTCGACGTGCGCCCGGAACGTCGCGGGGTTGATCCGGATGAACGCGGTGTCGAACGCCGCCACGAGCGCCTCGGACTTCGCGAAGATCTTGAGCTGCGTCTTCTCGGCGAGCGGCTGCGGCGTGAAGATCATCTCGCCGCGCCCGCGCAGCACGAGCGCCGTCACGCCCTCGTCGGTCCTGGCGACGAACGCCTCGCCCGACGTCATCGACAGCCGCAGGTCGGTGGACTCGAGGCGGAGGTTCTTGACGGAGTACTCGGTGGATTCGAGCGCGAGCGCGTACAGCCCGTCGAGGTGCGACAGCCGCTCCTGATCGACGACGCGCCAGACGCGGGCGCCGTCGCGCCGCGCGAGCCGCACGTCCAGACGCCAGGTGGCGAGGCGGGCCCGCCGGTCCCGCTCGGCGAGGATCTCCACCATCAGCCGGAAACCCTCGTCGGGCAGCGCGCCGGCCAGCGCGCGCCGGTCGCGCTCGCGCACCGTCACGCGCGTCGCGCCCGGCAGCCGGATCTCCTCGGCCAGGTCGGCGGCGGACGCCCCACGGGTGGTCGACGAGCCGACGAGCGCCTCGTAAGCGGCGGGGCCGTCGGCCATCAGCGCCGACTGCAGCTCAGCCAGGAAGCCCGACAGGTCGACGCCGGTCTCGTCCTCGTTCTGGGCGCGCGCCGGCCCGGCCAGCACGCAGAGCCCCACGACGGCCGCCGCCAGCACGAGCGCCGGAGCTCTCATGATCGTCAGTGCGCTTTCTCACACCCCGGATGGGGCGATACCGTTCGCGATCAACATCTTAGACCCCGGAATGCCGGGGTTGGAGCCAAGGATATCAACGGGGGTCCGTCGGGCGACGCAGGACGAGGACGGTGAGGTCGTCGGCGAGCTTGAAGTCCTGGGCGTGGCGCTCCACGGCGTGGATGACCGTGCGGCCCAGGGCGTCGGGCGCCTCGTCGCCCGACGCGCGCAGCACCGCTTCGAGGCCCGGCTCCTCGAACGGCTGTCCGCCCGGCGACTCGGCCTCGGTGATCCCGTCGCTGTAGATCACGACCTGCTCGCCGGGGGCGAGCAGGATCTCGTGCGCCTCGTACGTGGATCCCTCGAACATCCCGAGCGCGACGCCGCCGCCGAGCAGGCGTTCGAACGAGCCGTCGAGCCGCGCGACCAGCGCGGGCGTGTGGCCGGCGTTCACGTAGGCGAGCCGGCCGGTCGCCGGGTCGTAGCGCGAGTAGAAGAGCGTGATGAACCGCGACGGCGGGCTGTGGCGGCACACCTGCGTGTTCAGCCGCGCGAGCAGCTCGGCGCCGTCGAGCCCCTCGTCGACGAGCGTGCGCATGATCGCGAGCAGCAGCGCCATGAGCAGCGCCGCCGGGCTGCCCTTGCCCGCCACGTCGCCGAGCGTGACGACGACCGGGCCGCCGTCGACGGGGAGGATGTCGTAGAAGTCGCCGCCGACGGTGTTCGCCGGGCGGGTGACGCCGCACGCGACGACGCCCGGCGCGCTGTAGGTGCCGTCCGGCAGCATCGCCTGCTGGATCTCGCGCGCCACCTCGAGGTCGTCCTTGAGCGACAGCCGGTCGGCCACCTCGAGCAGGACGAGCAGGTTCGTCGCGATCAGGCTCCAGAACAGCCACATCGTGCCGTTGACCCACCGGGGCATCAGCAGCCCCACGCCGATCATGGGGCCGAAGGGCAGACGTATCGTGGTGAAGCCGTCGAACAGCTGGAGCAGCCCGACGATGGCGCAGCCGAGCGCGACGCCGTAGAGGGCGCGCCGGGCCGGGGACAGCCGCATCAGCACGGCGCGGGCGAACAGGCCCGCGTGCGCCCACTGCCGGCGGAACCAGGGCACCTTCGCCAGCGCGTCGCGGTCGATGTCGCGCGCGAAGAAGCGGTAGGCCTCGCGCGTGTCGCGCGTGAACAGCCGCTGGACGTCCTCGCCCTTGAGATCCCGGGTGTAGGTCTCGAAGAAGCGCGCCGCGCGGCCCCGCCTCAGCTTTCGGGCCATAAGTGATTATACGGAGCGGCGCCCCGAAGAGGTCGGAGGGAATGGGCCGCCTGAAGGCGGCCCCATGGGCGCCAGCCCCCGCCGGCGCCGGTCTAGCCCCGGGCCAGGTAGTCCCGGGTGAAGGTGGCGATGTCGTCGTAGATGGCGCCCAGCTCGGCCGGCGACGCCAGGAACACGACGCGCATGAAGCCGCCGTCCTTGGGCAGCCCGAAGCCCGAGCCGTAGACGCAGAGCACGCCCGTCTCGCGCAGCAGCGCCAGGACGTAGTCCTCGTCGGTCCGGCCCGGCGGGAGCGCGACGCGCGGCATGGCGTAGAACGCCGCCGTGGGCGCCACGCAGGTCATGCCGTCGATCGCGTTCAGCCGCTCGACCGTCACGCGCGCGCGCTCCGCGAGCGCCTGCCGCAGCGGGACCAGGTGCGACCGGTCGCCGGTGAGCGCGGCCGTCACGGCGTACTGCATCGGGCCGTTCGCGCACAGGCGCCCGTCGGCGAGCTTGAGGATCGCCGCCAGCGCGGCGTCGAGGCGCGGCGAGCGCCCCACGGCCATCCAGCCCGCCCGCCAGCCCGGCGCCAGGTACGCCTTCGACAGCGAGGAGAAGGAGATGATCGGCGCGTCGGGGGCGAGCGCCGCGACGGGCGGCCGCGAGCCGTCGTAGGCCAGATCGCCGTACACCTCGTCGGCGAGCAGCACGAAGTTGTGCCGGTCGGCGAGCTCGACGAGCGTCCGGTGCACCGTGTCGTCGTAGACGGCGCCGGTGGGGTTGTTCGGATCGATCATCACGAGCGCGCGCGTGCGCGCCGAGATCAGGCTGCGCAGGTGGTCGAGATCCGGCGCCCAGCCCCGGTCGGGGTCCGTGCGGTAGAAGGCCGCCTTCGCGCCCAGCTTCGCGAGCACCGCCGTGTACAGCGGGTAGGTCGGCACCGGCACCAGCACCTCGTCGCCCTCGTCCACGAGCGCGCCGAGCGCCAGCTCGATGCCTTCCGAGGTGCCGGCCGTGATGACCGTCCGGTCGGGCGTTATCGGCACGCCGCGGCCGCTGAAGTCGGCGGCCACCGCCTCGCGCGCCGAGGGGATGCCCGGCGACGGGGTGTACATGTTCTGTCCGTCGCGCATCGCGCGGACCACCGCCTCGACCAGATGCGGCGGCGGCTGGAAGCCGAAGGCCACCGGGTCGCCGATGTTCAGGTAGCGGACCTTTCGGCCCGCGGCCTCGACCTTGCGCGCCTCGGCGACGATATTGCGGATGGCGTAGACGAACCCGCCGGTCCGGCGGGCGACGGGGATGCTGGTAGCGGGGGCTACGATCGTCATCAGCGTGCATGTTAGCAGGAGGGCGCGTGCCGCGCATCCGGATCCTGGCCGCCCGGCCCCCGGCGGGCGCGAGGCTTGCAGAACTCCTTGAGCCGGCGGCGACCGGCCGGCCGGCCCGGCCATGTAAGTTTTACCGTCCCGGACCGTGCGCCGGGAGCGGCCGGGGCTGGAGCTATCAGACTAAAAGTCCTATAATCTTACGTTTGGCAGGGTGGCAGTACTCTTGATAGCATCTCCAACGTGCCTCGTGTGATCCGCCTCATCATCGTGGGGCTGCTCGCCATTTCGCCCCCGCTCGCCGGAATACTCCAGGCGCAACCCGCGCCGGCGGTGATTTTCCGGACATCGGTGGACCTCGTGCCGGTGGTGGCGACTGTACGGGACGAGACGGGGCAGCTTGTGACGGGCTTGCACAAGAAGGACTTTTGGGTAGAGGATGACGGGGTCTGGAGGCCGATAAAGGGCTTCAGCGAGGACGATTCGGCTCCCGTGAGCCTGGCGATCCTGGTCGACGAGAGCGGGAGCATGCGGGAGAACGGCGCCCTCACCCGGACGACCGTGAACGCCCTGCTGGCCGCGCTCGGCGCCAGCCGGGTCGCGGGCGACCGCGTGGCCCTGCTCGGGTTCGACTCGTCGGTGCACGAACTGCAGGGCTTCACGGCGGACACCGGGGCCGTGCGGCGGGCGCTCGACGGCGTGGACCCGTTCGGCGCGACGGCGGCGCACGACGCGATCGCCGAGACGGCGCGGCGCCTGGGCCCGCTCGGCGGCCGGCGGGCGCTCGTGGTGATTTCCGACGGGCTCGACACGCGCAGCCAGCTGACGCTCGAACAGGCGTCGGCCGTCGCGAGCGCCATCGACGTGCCCGTCTACGTGGTGCTCACGCGCTGGACGGCATCGGCGGGACCGGCGCTGTCGGCCGCGACGCTCGGGCCGCTGCAGCAGCTGGCGCGTTGGACCGGCGGCGACGGGTTCGCGGCGTCGGGTTCCCTGGCCATCGACATGGCGGCCCAGCGCATCGTCTCGGAGGTTCGACACCAGTATTTGATTGCGTTTGAACCGGCTGAAAGACCCGGATGGCGTGCCCTGAGGATTCACACGCTCCGATCCGGCTTGACCGTTCGTGCCCGCAGCGCTTACGTCGCCGGCCGCGCTGAGTCGGCCGCGGCGCGGTGAACGAGTAACCGAGAGGAGGTTCCGGAGCGCTGCGGCCGGAGCCCTGACCGAGGAGGCTGTGATGCGGAAAGAGTGGTTCATCATCCCGATTGCCGTGATCGCGTTCGTAGGATCCGGCGCCTGCGCGACGAAGAAGTACGTCAACACCAGCGTCGAGGACGCCAGCCAGAAGATCAACAGCCGCGTGGACGCCGTCTCCAAGTCCGTCGAGGAGACGCAGCAGAAGACGCGGGACAACGAGGCGAAGATCAACCAGGTGGACCAGAAGGCCACCACCGCCGACCAGAAGGCCACCTCGGCCGGCCAGTCGGCCTCGAACGCGCAGCAGGCCGCCGACTCGGCCATGACGAAGGCGGACGAGGCGGACAAGGCCACCAAGAAGCTGATCTACTCGGTGGTGCTGGACGACACGCAGGGTGACTTCGCGTTCGGCAAGGCGGCCCTGTCCGACGCGATGAAGGCCGCGATCGACCAGTTCGTGTCCAGGATCACCTCGGACCCGCAGGGCAGCTACATCGAGATCGCCGGCTACACCGACTCGGTCGGACCGGCGGCCGGCAACCTGCGGCTCGGGATGCATCGCGCCGAGGCCGTGCGCGACTACCTGCACGAGAAGCACATGATCCCGCTCCAGAAGATGAGCGTGGTCTCCTACGGCGAGAAGGACCCGGTGGCGCCGAACACGACCGCGGCCGGCCGTGCGCAGAACCGCCGCGTCGTGATCAAGGTGCTCGGCTAGATCGTTCGACCGTTCGCGGCGTCGGGCCGCGGATTGAGGTTCGCCCGGAGAATCTCGATCCGCGGCTCGTCGTTTGTACGAGGGGTTCGGGGGTTCGGGGGTTCTCGGGTTCTCGGGTTCTCGGGTTCGGGTTCGGGTTCGGGTTCGGCGGTTCTCGGGTTCTCAGGTTCTCGAGTTCGGCAGCTCCCGGGTTCCAGCCAGTAGAACCAGGGAACCCGAGCACCCGAGAACCCGAGAACCCCCGAACCCTCCCCACCGAATAAAGTCTCGCCCGCCCTCGTCCGACAAGATCAGCAGAGGACCATCCCATGCACAATCGCCGGTCGGGTTCGAGGCTGTTCGTCTCGGGGCTCGTCTGTCTGACCGTCCTCGCGGCGCCCGCCGTGGCGCGCGCGGGCGACGGGGCGTTCGGCGTCGGCGCGCGGTTCAGCCTGGTGCGCGGAGACGCCGCCGTGCCCGGAAGCTCGGCCGACCGCTTTTCCGGCGGCCTCCTCCGCCTGCGGCTCTCGCCGCGGACGGCCATCGAGGTGGCGCTCGACTACCGCTCGTACCTGAACCAGGACCTCACCGAGCGGATCAAGGACATGCCGATCCAGGCCTCGATGCTGCTGTACCCGATCCGGGCCGCGATCTCTCCGTACCTCCTGGGCGGCGTCGGCTGGTACGCGCAGACGGTGACCATGGTGAACACCGACGCGCCGCCCGCGCCCCAGACCACGCGCACGATGGGCTACCACGCCGGCGTCGGGGGGGAGCTGCGCCTGGGCGCGCACGCGGCGGTGCACCTCGACTACCGGTACACGTTCATCCACTTCGGGTCCGATCAGACCGGCGCCGCCGGCTCATCCACGCCGGGCGCGCTGCCCATCCCGGGCCTCGGCGCCCTCCAGGATCGCCTCCGGCTGTCGCACAAGGGGTCGATGTGGACGGGCGGGGTGACGTTCTATTTCTAGATCGGCGGGGCCCCCTGCACCCCGCCTGGCTCGGTCGCTTGCGGGGACCCCTTCGCCCCGCGCCGCTCCCTCGCTCGGGTTCCCTCCAAGTGAGGTCCGGGCAATTCGTGCTCCACTCCGTGCTCCATTCCGTGTCCCATTCCGAAGGAATGACCTGGATGTAGAATGGTCCTCATATGGCCATTCGAACCGAGCTGTCCTTCCGGCTGCAGAACTCACCCGGCGCGTTCGCGCAGGTCTGCCGCCTGCTGGACGCCGACCGCGTGAACATCCTCGCGATCACGCTCGAAGCGGGCGGCGTGCTGCGGCTCGTCGCGGACAACCCCGTGCACGCCGGCGGCCTGCTGCGCGAGCGGCAGTACCGGGTGGAGGAGCGCGAGGTGCTCTACGTGTCGCTGCCGAACGGCCCGGGCGCGAGCGCGGCGGTGGCGCGGATGCTGGCCGACGCCGGCGTGAACGTGGAGTACTTCTACGGCACGGCGGTCGAAGGGCACGACCTGGCCGCGGTCGTGGTGGGCGTGGCCGATCCCCAGCGCGCGTCGGCGGCCACCGGACTCTAGAGATCCGGGGGGCTTCGCCCCGCCGGCCCGCCGTGTGGCACAGGTCTTCGACCTGTGCCGTCTCTCCTGACATCAACCTGAACGGCGGCTTGTGCAGCACGCGCCCGCACGCTCAGCGCGTGACGGGCGCGCGCGGCAGCGCGTCGTAGCTCTTGCCGTTCCACCGGAGGACGGGGAAGAGGTGGTTCTCGTCCTGTGCGCCGAAGGGATGGTTCAGCAGGCCCGCCTCCTCCATCTGCAGGTGCGCGCGCAGCAGTTCGGGCAGCACTTCGACCCTGTCGAGCGTGAGGCTTGGGGTGAACCAGTACCAGACGCCCGCCGGGGGCGCGCCGGGAAGGTTCAGCGCGTCCTCGGAGACCAGCACGTGCAGGCGGCTCTCCTCGTCGGTCCAGGCGTCGCGGACTTCCGCCACGTCGCCGGCTTCACGCGCGATGTCGCGGCGGGGAAACACCAGGAAGTCGTCCGGACCGCCAGCCTCGCAGGACGTGCACCGGTACTCGACCTGCGCGGACGGCGCCGACCCGTGGACGTGGGCGCCCTCGAAAATCGCGAGGCTCCCGCCGCGCGTCTCGTTGTTGATGGCGCCGACGAGGACGATGTCGCGGCCGCGCCAGCGGGTGGGGCTCACGAACCCGACGAAACCGTCGCTCCAGTATGAGGACCTCACCGCGCCCCGGTCGTCGAGCTCGAGCACCGCGCTCGGAAACTCCATGCCGTGGATGAACACGGCCCAGACGCGCACGGCGCCGTCCGGCGCGCGGCTCAGGAAGAGCCGATCGAAGACCCACGGGCCGCTGTACGTGGTGGTGCCGAACCGGACGGTCGTGTCGGGTTCGATGGTGAAGCGCACCGTCCCGTCGCTCTCGAAGCACACGAGCCCCTGCGTCGTCCGGCTCCGCAGGTCCAGCGGGAAGAGACCGAACAGGACTTCGGACCGGCCGTCGCCGTCGAGGTCCTGGATGCTGACGCGCTCGCCGTGCAGGCGGACCTTCTGCGTGTAGCCGGCCGGGTTCAGCAGGCCCTCGAAATGGTGGGACCAGAGCTCGGCGCCGCGGTCGTCGAAGACGTGCAGCGTGTCGCCCTCCACCTTCCAGGACGCGGGCTGACCTGGGCGCGCGGGGAGCGCGCGAGCGATCAGCCAACCCCCGACGGCCGCCGCGACGACGAGCGCGGCGACCGCCGGCCACCGCCAGCGCGATGCGCGCGCGGCCGGCGGCGGGTCTGCCGGAACGTGGTTGGGGCCGTCGTCGGGCTCGATCTCGGCGGCGGCGCCGCGGCCGTCCTGCGCGAGGCTCCAGCGGTCGATCTCGCTCTTCAAGGCGAAGACGATCTCGCCGCCTTCGTGGCCGAGCCGATGGATGGGGAGCCCGTACTGGCGCTCCCAGCGCTGGGCGGTGCGCACGCCCTTGCCGAGAAACGCCGCGATCTCCTTCCAGCCGTTCAGCCGGTCGTGGTCCTGGGGTGACCCACCGTTGGGGAGCGACACCGTCCCCACATTCTATCGGAGCCCGGGGGGGCGTGCCGGTGGCCGTTCACCGGGTGACGGGCGCGCGCGGCAGCGCGTCGTAGCTCTTGCCGTTCCAGCGGAGGACCGGGAAGAAGTCCTGCTGGTCCCGGGCGCCGAACGGGTGATCGAGGAGTCCGGCTTCTTCCATCAACAGATGCGTGCGCAGGAGCTCGGGCAGCACCTCGACGCGCTCGAGCGTGAGGTCCGGCGCGAACCAGTACCACACCTCGCCAACGGGTGCTCCCGGCAGGTGATCCGCGATCTCGCGGACGGCGGCATGCACGCGATCGTCGGCGTCCACCCAGGCCTGGCTGAGCTCCGCCTGGCCGTCTGCCTCACGGGCGAGGTCGCGTCTGGGAAAGACCAGAAACTGATCGGGTCCGCCCGCCGCGCACGACGCGCAGCGGTATTCCGGCTTCATCGACGGCGCAGACCCACGGACATGCGCGCCCTCGAAGATCGCGAGGCTCGCGCCGCGCGTCTCGTTGTTCGTCGCGCCGACGAGGACGACGTCGCGGCCGCGCCACCGGGCGGGGCTCACGAAATCCACGTAGCCATCGCTCCAGTACCGAGGAAATCTCGGCGCCGTGCGCGTCGAGCTCGACGAGCTTCGACGGAAACTCCATGCCGTGGATGAACACCGCCCAGATGGTCGTGGTGCCGTCCGCCGCGCGGGACAGGAAGAACTGATAGGAAAGCCACGGCCCGCTGTACGTGGTCGTACCGAAACGCACCTGGCCCGCCGGCTCGACCGCGAAGCGCACCGTGCCGTCGGCGTCGAAGCAGACGAGGCCCTGTCCCCGCTCGCTGTACTGATTCAGCGGCTTGAGGGCGATCAGCACTTCGGCGCGTCCGTCGCCGTCCAGGTCCTGGATGGCGACCGGAGGGAATCCAGGCGCACGGCGCTGCGCGGCGTAGGCCGGCTCGCCCAGCAGCGTCTCGAAGCGGTGTGACCACAGCAGGGCCCCGCGGTCGTCGAAGACGCCGAGCGTGTCGCCCTTGACCTTCCAGGACGCGGGCTGACCAGGGCGCGCGGGGAGCGCGCGAGCGATCAGCCAACCCCCGACGGCCGCCGCGACGACGAGCGCGGCGACCGCCGGCCACCGCCAGCGCGACGCGCGCGCGGCCGGCGGCGGGTCTGCCGGGACGTGGTTGGGGCCGTCGTCGGGATCGATCTCGGCGGCGGCGCCGCGGCCGTCCTGCGCGAGGCTCCACTGGTCGACCTCGCTCTTGAAGGCGAAGACGATCTCGCCGCCTTCATGGCCGAGCCGATGGACGGGGAGCCCGTACTGGCGCTCCCAGCGCTGGGCGGTGCGCACGCCCTTGCCGAGGAACGCCGCGATCTCCTTCCAGCCGTTCAGCCGGTCGTGCCC
This sequence comes from uncultured Acidobacteriota bacterium, assembly GCA_963812185.1. Lineage (GTDB taxonomy): Bacteria > Acidobacteriota > Vicinamibacteria > Vicinamibacterales > JAHECP01 > JAHECP01. The sequence continues at coordinate 472,212 of CAWEUE010000002.1, read as the reverse complement.
GGGGAGCGGGACCGGTTCCGGTGTGGTGTCCGCCATCGTTTCGCGATCGTCAGGCCGGCAGCCCCTTGTCGGCGATCTCCTCCATCGCCGCGGCGAAGGTGTCCACCTCGTCGAGCGTCGTGTAGACGTTGGGCGTCACGCGGATGCCCTGGAACTCGGGGTGCACGATGGGCGTGGTGATGATCCGCTTCGTGGCCCAGAGGTGCGACGTGATCTTGCCCGGCGGGATGCCGTCGATGCCCACCGTGCCGATCGCGCCGGCCTGCGCCGGGTCGAAGCTCGTGAAGATCTTCACGTTGGGCTTCGCGCGCAGCCGGTCGGCCCACCGCAGGCGCAGGTAGCGCAGCCGCGCGATCTTGCGCTCGATGCCGATGCCCTGGTGGAAGGTGAGCGCCTCGGCGATGGCGTTGTGGTTCGCGGCCGGGTGCGTGCCGATCTCCTCGAACTTGCGGATGTTGTCGTCCTGGCTCGCGTTGGCCGGCTGCATCGGCCACAGGTCCTTGACGAGCTCGCGGCGCACGTAGAGGAACCCCGTGCCGATCGGCGCGAGCAGCCACTTGTGCAGGCTCGTGCCGTAGTAGTCGCTCCCGAGGTCCCTGGCCTTGAAGGGGAAGTGGGCGAACGCGTGCGCGCCGTCGACGATCGTCTTGATGCCACGCGCGCGCGCCATGTCGCAGATCTCCTTCACGGGGAAGATCTGGCCGGTGAGGTTCGTGATGTGGCAGAAGTGGATCACCTTCGTGCGCGGCGTGATGGCGCGCTCGAAGCGCTGCGTGAGGTCCGCCATGCTCGGCGGCGGCACGGGGAACGAGATCTCGGTGAGCTTGATCCCGTCGCGGCGCACGCGCTGCTGCCACGTGTTGAGCATGCGGCCGTAGTCCTGGTTGGTCGTGAGGACCTCGTCGCCGGGCTTCAGGTCGAGGCCGAGCTGCGCGATCTGGAGCGCCTCGCTCGCGTTGCGCGTGATGGCGAGCTCCTCCGGGTCGCAGCCGAGCTCGGCGGCCAGGCGGCGGCGCACGCTCTCGATGTTCGGCTCGAGGATCTGCCACATGAAGTACACGGGCGCCTGGTTGGAGATGTCGAGGTACCGCTTGAGCGCCTCCTGGACGACGCGCGGGCTGGGACAGACACCGCCGTTGTTCAGGTTGCTGATCGTGCGGTCGAGCGTGAAGGCCTCCTGGATGGACCGCCAGAACAGCTCGTCCTTCGCAGTGTCCTCGGGCGTGAGGTCGGCGACGCCGGCCACGGCCGACGCCACCCGCTCGAACGCGTCCACCTTGAGGCTGGCGAGCGAGACGACGCCCGCCGTTCCCGCGCCGCGGATGAAGGCCCGGCGAGTCAGCATGGTGAACCTCGCGATCGGAAAAGTTGGCGGAAATCGAAAAACCAGGGCGAAGTATAGCCCGAACGATGGCACAATGAGGCCGGACCGGGGCTGGCGCCGCAGCCTGCCGGCGCCCGCCCCCGAGCGGGGAGGGGGACTCTGACGGTGGGATCGGCGATCCTGAGGCTGGCGCTGGCGGCCGTGTTCATCGGGCACGGCGCGCACAAGCTGTTCGACCTGTGGGGCGGCGGCGGCCTGGCCGCGGCGGCCGCCTTTCTGGCGTCGATCGGCCTCCAGCCGGCCGCGCCCCTGGCTCTGGCGCTGGGGGTGATCGAGCTCGCGGGCGGCCTCCTGCTGCTCGCCGGCGCCTACACCCGCTGGACGGCCCCGCTGCTCGTCCTCGACCTCCTCACCGTGGCCTGGAAGGCCTACCTGTTCAACGGCTTCTTCCTCAACCTGGACGCGCCCCCCGGCGCGGGGCACGGCTTCGAGTACCAGCTGGTGCTGGTGGCGGCGCTCGTCTGCCTGACGATCACCGGCCCCGGGGCGTTCTCGGTGGACCGCTACCGCCGCCGCGCACGGGAGGCGGCGGAGGCGGGGCTGGCGAGGATCAGGGCGGGCAAGGTCTGACGGAACGAGCCACGGAATGGGGCACGGAATGGGCCACGGAAAGCATCACGGAAATCGCCACGGACAATGAAGCGTGGGCGTCTCCGCTCCTCCGCGGTGACCGCTAGGCCGGCTTCGCGGGGTGCAGCTTCTCCAGCTGCACGAGCCGGTTGTTGTTCCCCAGCAGCGCCAGGATGTCGCCCGCGCGGATCACGTCGTCGGCCGACGGCGCGATGTTGGTGACGAGGCCCTTGCCGCCCTCGCCCGGCCGCTTGAGCGCGACCAGCGTGAGGCCGTAGCGCGGGCGCAGCTCGAGCTGCTTCAGCGTCTTCCCCACGAACTCCTCGGGCGCGGGAATCTCCACGATGCTGAACTCGCGCGAGAGCTCGATGTAGTCGATGACGTTCGGCACGACCAGGCTGTGCGCGAGCCGTTCGGCCATCTCGCGCTCGGGGAAGATGACGCGCGTCACGCCCAGCTTCTGCAGGATCCGCCCGTGCAGCGGCGTCGTCGCCTTGGCGATGATCGTCGGGATGCCCAGCTCCTTGACGAGCATCACGATGAGCACGCTCGACTCGACGTTCTCCCCGATGGAGATGACCGCGACGTCCACGTTCTGGATGCCCGCCGCCCGCAGCGCCCGCTCGTCGGTCGCGTCGAGCTGCACGGCCTGCAGGATCGTCTCGCTGAGCGTCCGGACCCGCTCCTCGTCGGTGTCGATGCCGATGACGTCCTCGCCCATGGTCACCAGGGTGCTGGCGGTGGCCGATCCGAAGCGTCCGAGCCCGATGACGGCAAATGAGCGCCTGGCCATAGGAAGATCACCTGCTACCCAATCAACACCTTCCCCTCAGGATACCTCAGCCGCTCCCTCGTCCGGCGGCCCACGACGGCGACGGCGAGGGTGAGGGGGCCGACGCGGCCCATGAACATCATGGCCGTGACGAGGAGCTTGCCGGCGTACGAGAACGCGCCCGACAGGCTGACGGTGCTCCCGGGCTGGCTCATCGAGAGGCCCACGGTGCCGAACGCCGAGGTCGTCTCGAAGAGCGCCGGCACGAGCTTCTGGTGCTCGACGATCAGGATGAGCGCGGCGATGACGTTGAGCGCCATGAACGCCGTCAGGCTGATGAAGAACGCGCGCGCCACGAGCTCGGGCGGCAGCCGCCGCTTGAACAGCACCGCCTCGAGCCGGCCGCGCATCGTCGCCCACAGCGCCACGACCGTCACGGCGAGCGTCGTCACCTTGATGCCGCCGGCCGTGCCGCCCGGCGCGGCGCCGATGAACATGAGCGCCATGAGCAGGAAGAGCGTGGGGTGCGTGAGCCGCCCGATGTCCACCGTGTTGAACCCGGCGGTGCGCGCGGTGACCGCCTGGAAGAACGCCGCCATCCACGCGTCGTGGCGGCTGAGCCCGCCCAGCGTGGCCGGGTTGTGCCGCTCGAGCAGGAAGACGCCGAGCGTGCTCACCACGAGCAGGAGGCCCGTCGTGACGAGCGCCACGCGCGTGTGCAGCGACAGCGTCGCCCAGCGCCGGAAGCGCCCCATCTCCGAGAGCACGAGGAAGCCGATCCCGCCGCAGATGATGAGCCCCGCCACCGTGGCGTTCACGACCGGGTCGCCCGCGTAGTTCACGAGGCTCGTCGAGAACAGGCTGAAGCCGGCGTTGTTGAACGCCGACACCGCGTGGAAGACCCCGAGGTAGGCGGCGTGTTCCAGCGGGAACTGGCTGGACCACCGCCAGGTCAGGATCACCGCGCCCGCCAGCTCGAAGGCGACGGTCACCTTCACCACCGTCATCACGAAGCGGACCAGGCCCTCCATCGACTCGAGGTTGAGCGCCTCGCGCAGCACGAGCCGCTCCTGGATCGTCATGCGCTTGCCGAGCGCGACGGCGACGATCGTGGACAGGGTCATGTAGCCGAGGCCGCCCGCCTGGATGAGCACCAGCACGACGACCTGGCCGAAGGTCGAGAGGGCGTGCGGCGTGTCCACGACGATGAGGCCGGTGACGCACACGGCCGAGGTCGAGGTGAAGAGGGCGTCGACGAACGAGAGGGCGGCGCCGGTGGCCGTGGCCACGGGCAGCGACAGCAGGGCCGCGCCTATGAGGATCAGGGCGCCGAAGCTGACGGCCAGGACCTGCGGAGGAGACAACGGACGCCGCTGCATCGCGTCGGCCATCATCGCATAGATCGGCGGGGGCCCCTGCACCCCGCCTGGCTCGGTCGCTCGCGGGGACCCCATCGCCCCGCGCCGCTCCCTCGCTTCCCGGCCCCGGGCCGGTGGGTCACCAGTGCCCGGCTTGCCGTGGGGGGCCGGGGTCCGCTACTCTAGGCGTCTCACATCATCAACCAGACTCGGAGGGCCCCGCATGGCTCCGAAGGACGAATTCACGGTCAGCCGCCGCGACTTCTTCAAGACGGCCGGCGTCGGCGGCCTGGCCGCCGGCCTCATCGGCCCGGCCGAGCTCGGCGCGCAGTCCGGCGTGGCCGAGGTCGGCCCGGGCGCCGTCCCGATCCAGCTGACGGTCAACGGCCGGCGCCACAGCCTCACGGTCGAGCCGCGCGTGACGCTGCTCGACGCGCTGCGCGACCGGCTCGACATCACCGGCGTCAAGCGCGTCTGCGACCGCGGGACGTGCGGCGCCTGCACGATGCTCCTCGACGGGCGCACGGTCTACGCGTGCTCGATCCTGGCCATCGAGGCGCAGGGCCGCGACATCCGGACCATCGAGTCGCTGGCCGCCGAGCCGGCGCTCCACCCGGTCGAGCAGGCCTTGTGCGAGCACGACGGCCTGATGTGCGGCTTCTGCACGCCGGGGCTGGTCATGTCGACGACCGCGCTGCTCGAGGGCACGCCGAACCCGACGGCCGAGCAGATCCGCCAGGCGCTCGACGGCAACATCTGCCGCTGCGGCACCTACGTGAAGGTGCTCGAGGCCGCGCTCGCGACGAAGGGAGGGCGCCGTGGCTAGCTGGCCCGACCATCCGGTCATCATCGGCACGGAGACCCGCCGCATCGACGGCCCCATCAAGTCGTCGGGCCGGGCGAAGTACACGTACGACATGAAGCGGCCCGGCATGCTCTACGGCCGGATCCTGCGGTCGCCGCACCCCTGCGCGCGCGTGCGCGCGATCGACCTCTCGGCGGCCGAGCGGGCGCCGGGCGTGAAGTTCGCCATGCCGGTCATCGATCTCGCCAACCCCGAGCCGCTCACCCACAAGGTGATGTACCAGGGGCAGGAGGTGGCGGCGCTCGCGGCCGAGACCGAGGACCAGGCCGCCGACGCGCTCCGCCTGATCGAGGTGGACTACGAGGTGCTGCCGCACGTCTCGACCGTCGAGCAGGCGATGCGGCCCGAGGCGCCGAAGGTGTTTCCCGACGGCAACGTCCGCGAGGCGAACGCGGACGAGACGGGCGACGTCGAGGCCGCCCTCGCGGCCTCGGCGCACGTCGTCGAGGGCCTGTACTGGACGCAGGTCGTCACGCACATGTGCCTCGAGACGCACGGCCTCATCTGCGAGTGGGAAGGCGATCAGCTGACGGCGTGGTCGTCCACCCAGGCCGTGCACGGGATGCGCGAGGGCATCGCGCGCGGCCTGGGGATCCCGCAGACGAACGTCCGCGTGGTGACGCAGTACATGGGCGGCGGGTTCGGCAGCAAGCTCGGGACCGACCCGCAGGACGTCGTCTGCGCGCAGCTCGCGAAGGGCGCCGGCCGCGCGGTCAAGCTGATGCTGGACCGCAAGGAGGAGCAGCTCGCGACCGGCAACCGGCCGTCGGCCTACGCGCGCGTCAAGGCGGGCGTGGACGCCAACGGCACGCTCACGGCCTTCGACTCCGAGACGTGGGGCACCGGCGGCGCCGGCCGCGGCGCCGGCTTCCCGCTGCCGTACAACATCTACCAGATCCCGGCGCGGCGCCGGCGGCACAAGGACGTCTACATCAACGCCGGTCCGCAGCGCGCGATGCGCGCGCCGGGCCACCCGCAGGGCGCGTTCATCACCGAGATGGTGCTCGACGAGCTGGCCGCGAAGGCGGGCATCGACCCGCTGGAGCTCCGGCTGCGCAACCTGCCGGCCGAGTCGCCCGACGAGATGTGGCGCCGCTACTTCCCGATGGGCGCCGAGAAGATCGGCTGGAGCCGGCGCCACGCGAACGGCGACCCGGCGCCGGGCCCGATCAAGCGGGGCCTCGGCTGCGCCGCCAACCGGTGGGCCGGCGCCGGCAGCCGCCGGACGCAGGGACAGTGCGAGATCTTCCCCGACGGCAGCGTGACGATGCGCATCGGCACGCAGGACATCGGGACGGGCACGCGGACGCTCGTGAAGATGGTGACGGCCGAGACGTTCGGCCTGCCGCTCGACAAGGTGAACGTCGAGATCGGCGACACGAAGTACCCGTTCGCGCCGGGCAGCGGCGGCAGCATCACGGTCGGCTCGGTCACGCCCACGACGAGGGTCACCTGCGAGAAGGCGCTGGCGGCGCTCGCCGGGAAGGTGGCGCCCGAGCTGGGCGTGGAGCCGGCCGCGATCACGGCGTCGGGCGGCCGGGTGCACGTCAAGGGCGACCCGTCGAAGGGGATGTCGTGGGCCGACGCGTGCAAGCGGCTCGGCACGGCGCCCGTCACCGTGGACGGCCAGTGGGAGCCGGGGCTGTCGTCGGTGGGCACGAGCGGCGTGCAGTTCGCCGACGTCGAGGTGGACGTCGAGACGGGCATCACGCGCGTGAAGAAGATCGTCTGCGTGCAGGACTGCGGGCTGATCATCGACAAGATGACGGCCGAGAGCCAGTGCTACGGCGGCATCACGATGGGCATCGGCTACGCCCTCTTCGAGGACCGCATCCTCGACCGGAACACCGGGCAGATGGTGAACCCGAACATGGAGTTCTACCTGCTGCCGGGGCCCTCGGACATCCCGGAGATTGACGTTACGCTGGTCGACCAGCCCGCGCGGGGCGTCGTCGGGCTGGGCGAGCCGCCCACGATCTCGACGGCCGCCGCCATCGCCAACGCCGTGTCGAACGCGATCGGGGCGCGCATCCGGAACCTGCCGGTCACGCCCGCCAACGTGCTCGGCGCGCTGGAGCAGAAGTCATGAAAGCCTTTGCCTACGTGGACGCCGCGAACGAGAAGGAGGCCCTCGGCGCGCTCGGCACGCGGCGGGGCCGGATCCTGCCCATCGCCGGCGGCATGGACATCCTCGCCCTGATGAAGGACTACGTGCTGCAGCCCGAGCGGCTCGTGAACGTCAAGCGGCTCGACCGCACGATCGCGGCCACGCCCGACGGCGGCCTGCGCATCGGCGCCGCGGCCACGCTCATCGAGCTCGTCGAGCACGCCGAGGCGGACCGCAAGTACCCGGCGCTCGTCCAGGCGGCGGCCGAGGTCGGCACGCCGCAGATCCGCCACGCCGGCACGGTCGGCGGCAACGTCGCCCAGCGCCCGCGCTGCTGGTACTTCCGCAACGAGGAGTTCCAGTGCCTGAAGAAGGGCGGGCCGCGCTGCTTCGCGGTGGAGGGCGAGAACCAGCTCCACGCCATCTTCGGCGACGGCCCGTGCCACATCGTGCACGCGTCCAGCCTGGCGGTGCCGATCCTCGCCTACGGCGGCACGTTCCGCGTGGCCGGCCCGTCGGGCGAGCGCGACGTCGCCGCGGCGGACTTCTTCCAGATGCCGGACGAGAACCTGATGGGCGAGAACGTGCTGCGCCCCGACGAGCTCGTCACCCACGTCACGCTGCCGCCGCCCGGCGCCGTGAAGAGCGCCACCGTCGAGATACGCTTCAAGCAGTCGCACGACTGGCCGCTCGCGCTCGCGACGGCCGTCCTGACGATGAGCGGCGACACGGTGAAAGGGGCGCGGATCGTGATGGGCGCCGTCGCGCCCGTGCCGTGGCGCGCCGAGGCCGCCGAGGCCGCGATCAGCGGCAAGACCGTGTCGGAGGCGTCGGCCGCCGCGGCCGGCGACGCCGCCGTCCGCGACGCGAAGCCGATGTCCGGCAACGCCTACAAGGTGCAGATTGCGCGGACCGCCGTGAAGCGCGCGATCCTGAAGGCGGCGGGCCTGCCGACCGTCTAGCCCGGGTGGCCCGGGTCTGCGACCTGGGCTGCTCTGGCACAGGTCTGAGACCTGTGCCACCGAAGATGGAGTTTGGAGCCATGGACCATCCCACACCGACCTCGCGCCTGGTCACCGCCACGACCTGCTCGTGCCTCCGGCACAAGGGCATGTACGTGATGGCGGAGCCGGACCCGAAAGAGTCGAAGTACTTCGACGCGTACGACGCCACGGCCTACTGGTGCGTGCACACCCAGCGCGCCGTCGGCCCGGACGGCCTTCCGGTCAGTGCCGAGCGCTGCCGCGCCGGACGGGGGTGTTGCGAATAGAGTGCGAATAGAGAAGGTTCGGGGGTTCGGGAGTTCCCGGGTTCCGACAAGTTCTCAGGTTCGCCGAACCCGCGAACCCCCGAACCCGGAACCCGCGAACCCGAACCCGTGAACCTGTGAACCCGAGCACTCCCGAACCCCCCGAACCCTTCTCCCTGCTATAATCACCCTCTAGTCCATTCCATCCAGACGGTTTGCGGCCTCGCGCGGGCGTTCGCGCGGGGCGGGAGTGTCGTCATGATCAAGCACGCACTGGTGTCGATGGGGCTCGTCGCGCTCGTCGCCGGCCCGCTCGCGGCCGGGTCGAAGGGCTCGGTCGTCGGCGACTACGTCGAGGCGCGGTCGGCGGAGGTGTTCGTGGGCGGCTGCCAGCTGGGCAACGAGGGCGAGGCGGGGGGCCGGCAGGCGGTCATGGCGTGGCGCGTCGATCAGGGCCGCTACGCCGGGGTGCCGCTCGACGGCCTGACCGTCGTGGCCGCCGTCTCGGCCGACACGAACCTGGGCTATCACGAGCTCGGCGGGCGCAGGCCGTCGCGCGTGAAGGCGGCCGTCATGGTGGACGAGCGCGCCACGCCGGCGCAGCGGACGGCGCTCGTCTCGCTTGTCCGCTCGCTCTCGCGCGGCCTGGTCTCCGACGTCGTCGAGGTGAGGCCCGTGCCGATCGTCTTCACGCGCGACGCGACGCACGTGAGCGTCTCGGCCGGCGCGGCCCAGCTCGACGTGGCCACGCACATGGACCACGACCCCTACTGCGGCGCGATGCAGTGGTACACGCCGCTGGCGGCGATGAGCCGCTCGGCAATGGGCGTGACGCTCAAGGTCGGCTACCTGGGCCGCGCGCTCGGCACGCGCTGGCAGCAGGAAGATCGCAAGTCGGCCTTCTACGGGACGTTCACGTACTAGCTACGCGTCAATGCGGCCGATGAGGACCAGGCCGAACCTGAGCGGCTTCGCGCCCGTCGTCGGCACCTCGAAGACGATGTAGGTCAGGTCCATGTCGGTCCCCGTCGAGAGCAGCGGCGCCGAGGTGACCGGCGGGTCCAGGCTCCAGGGCGCCGGGTGCGAGGCGCCGACCGTGTCCCTCGACATCTTGATGGTGCCGTCGTGGCCGGTCGGCGCGACGCCCGTGTCCTCGGCGGCCGGGCTGAGCAGGAGGAAGTCCCGGTACGGCGACACGCCCAGGTGATCGCCGTCGGCCGGCTGGATGCCGTAGCGCAGCGTGTAGACGCCGGGCTTGATCGTCCGGCCGCGGATGTCGCGGTAGGCGGCCGAGAGCCGCACCGCGCCCACGAGCGCTCCTTCCGCCACCTGCATCCAGGTGACGTCGTCGGCGGCCGCAACGGGCAGCTGCTTCACCCACCAGAAATCCAGCGACACGTCGCCGCTCGTCACGCGCGTGCCGGATGCGGCCAGCGCCGCGCGCACGGGTGCGGCGAGCGTGTCGGGTGGCGCCTCGGCCAGGGGCGCGCCGGTCAGGGTCTGGGCCGGCGCCGCCGCGGGCGCGAGCAGCGTCAACGCGATCAGCGCGGCGGCCGCCCGCCCCGCGCGGAGGTTCGGAAGAGCGTCTCGGAGCATCCGTTGATTGTATAACCCCGGGTACTCGGGACTCGGGTCCTCGGGCCGGGCGTGCGCCTTGACGGCGCAGGGCTGCAGCCCTGCGCTACGTACCGGCGTGAGCCGTGTTACTCTCCGCTCATGGACCTCCAGCACACGGCCGCGCTCGTGACGGGCGGGCGGCGCATCGGGGCGGCGGTCGCCCTGGAGCTGGCGCGCCGCGGCGCCTCGGTGGCGCTCACCTTCAACCGGTCGCGCGACGAGGCCGAGCGCACGGCATCGGCCGTCCGGGATCTCGGCCGGCGCGCGGCGGTCGTGCCCGCCGACCTGGCGAGCCCCGAGGCGTGCCGGGCGGCCGTGGCGACGACGGCCGACGCGCTCGGGCGGCTGGACGTCCTGGTCAACATGGCGTCGCTCTACCGGTCGCGGCCGTTCGACGAGCTCACCGTGGAGGACTGGGACCTGAGCCTGGCCGTGGACGTCCGCGCGGCGTTCCTCTGCGCGCGCGCGGCGGTGCCGCACATGCGCGCGGCCGGCGGCGGGCGGATCGTGAACGTGTCGGACTGGCTGGCGCGCAGCGGCCGCCCGCGCTACACGGGCTACCTGCCGTACTACGTGGCCAAGACGGCCGTCATCGGCCTGACCGAGGCGCTGGCGCTGGAGCTGGCGGGCGACGGCATCCTCGTAAACGCCGTCGCGCCCGGGCCGATCCTGCCGCCTCCGGGGCTGAGCGACGAAGAATCACGGAAGATCGTGAAGGACACGCCGCTCGGGCGGTGGGGCGGCGAGGGCGCCATCGCGCACGCCGTGGCCGCGCTCGTCGAGTCGGATTTCATCACGGGCGAGACCGTCCGCGTGGACGGCGGACGGCACGTGCGCTGACACGGGAGATCAGCACTTCACGAACGTGCCGCGCCCGCGAAGACCGCCCGCATGGAGTCGAGCGCGCCCTGGATCTCCTGGCGGCCGCGGGCGAAGCAGAGCCGGATGTGGTTCTCGCCGTGGGGGCCGAAGTCGACGCCGGGCACCGAGCCCACGCGCGCGTGCTCGATGAGGTGCTCGGTCATCGCCCACGAGCGCGACTCGTGGCTGCCCTCGGGGGCGCGCCACGCGGGGCCGATGCGGACGAAGGCGTAGAAGGCGCCCTTCGGCGGCTCGCCGCTCAGCACGCCGCCCGTCGCCTCGGGCAGTCCGGCGTAGAGCAGATCGCGGCGCGCCTGCAGCTCGCGGCGGAACTCCTCGACGCAGGCCTGCGACCCCTCGAGCGCGCCCACCGCCCCGTACTGCACGAGCGAGCTCACGTTGCTCGTCGTGTAGAGCAGCACCTTTCGCATCCGCCCGAGCAGCGCCGGGTCGCTCGCCGCCACGTAGCCCAGCCGCAGGCCCGTGATCGCGTAGGTCTTGCTCATGGTGAACACGGTGATGGTCCGCTCGTGCATGCCGGGGAGTGAGCCGATGCTCACGTGGGCGTCGCCGTTGAAGGTCACGTCCTCGTACGCCTCGTCCGAGATCACCCACAGGCCGCGCTCGCGCGCGATGGCGGCGATGCGCTCGAGGTCCGCGCGCGGGAAGACGCCGCCGGCCGGGTTGCCGGGCGTGTTGACGTAGATGGCCTTCGTCCTCGGCGTGATGACCGCCTCGAGCTCGTCGAGGTCCCAGCGCCACCCGAGCGACTCGTGCAGCGGGCAGCGGACGACCTGCCCTCGCGCGCAGAGAACGTTGCCTGTGGCCGGCGGCCAGGCCGGGTCGGGCATGACCACCTCGTCGCCGGGCTCGAGCAGCGCCTGGCAGGCGACGTAGATGGCGTGGATGCCGCCGTTGGTGACCATCACCTCGCCGGGCCCGGCGACGGGGATGCCGTTCTTCGCGCGGAGCTTCTCGGCCAGCAGCTCGACCAGGCGCGGGATGCCGGTGGTCTGCACGTAGTGCGTGCGGTTGTCGCGCACCGCGCGGACGAGCGCGTCCTTGACCGTGTCGGGCGCGTCGAAGCTGACGTCGCCCTGGTCCAGGCGGAAGGGATCCTCGACCGAGTACATCATGTCGCGGATCCGGATGATCCCCGAGAACGGGACGTCTTCCAGGAAGTGTGGCATGTGAAACGGGACGATTATAGCGCAGGCCGGCGCGGCCTACGCGCCGGCGCGAGCCATGATCGTCTGCAGCGTGGCGCGCGCGCGCGTCACCGGCAGGTTGCTCACGTAGAAGTGGCGCGCGCCGGCCTCGCGCAGCGTCCGGATCGTGCGCGCGCAGATCTCCTCGGGCGTCGCGCCCGCGGCGAACTCGGCGGCGAGCGGCTCGACCGGCACCGGCAGGAACCGCCGGAGCGTCTCGAGCGTGCGCGGGTTCGCGCTGCGGTAATAGAAGACGCCGAACAGGCCGGGCGGCGCGCCGGGCCGTCGCGCCAGCTCCGTGGTGAAGCGCTCCACCGCCGCGCGGTCGTGGTGCGACACGATCTGCGTGAGGAAGAACTCCCCGGTGAAGTCGGCGTCCACGAGATAGTCGGCCTGCCGGATCGGGTCGGCGTGCGGGTTCGCCCAGCCGCCCAGCACCAGGTCCGGCTGCTGCCCGCGGATCTCGCGCCGGAGCTGCCACGCGTGCTCGACGCAGCGCGGCGGCCCGACGTGCTGGTCGCCGCCGAGCACGACGAGCGCGGGGAAGCCGTGCTGCTCGGCGCGCAGCGCGTAGCCCTGGCAGTACGGCATCGCGTGCTTGCAGGTCAGGAACGGCACCACGCGCGCGCGCGGCGCGTCGGGGCCGAGGTTGGTCACGAGGTGGCGGAGCGGGTCCTCCTCGCGCGCGCCGACCGCGCTGTCGGTCACGAACACGAACGTGCCGGCGCGGCTCAGCCCGCGCACCGCGTGGTAGGTGTCGATCCACGCGTCCATGCCGCGCTGATCGTCGAGCTCGGCGCGAGGCGGGCGCAGCTCCGCCGCGACGACGGGGTCGCCGTGGCGGAGCGCGGCCAGCAGGTCGGAGGCGCGGTCGGCGGAGGGGCGGCCGGTCGGCATGCGCGTGGGGCCCGTCACTGCTTCCGGACGGAGTAGCCCTTCGGGATCGCGAACAGGCCCGGATCGACGGGCGCCGTGCTGACCGAAGTCGTCTCCACCTTCATCTCGGAACCGCCCATGCGCGCCATCGTGGCGGCCATCGGGCCGGTGCCCGACACCGACATCCGGAAGTCGCTTCCGCACGGCACACCGGCGCGCCCCATCTTCTCGAGCACGTCGGAGGTGCCGACCGCCTGCGCCGGCTGCGCGCGCGCCGCGCGCGGGTCGCCGAGGATGAGGCCGGCCGCCGCCGCCTTCTCGAGGAACGCGGCGTACTCCTGCGCGCCGGGCGCGTCCTTCGACGCCCACACGGGGCCGCTCATCGCCAGCATGACGGTTTCCTGGCCCGCCGCCATGGGCATCGTCACCTTCAGCGTGTAGCCCTCGCACGCGAGGCCCGCCATCTCGCGCGATTCACCGGTGGGCGTCAGCTCCACGGTCGCGCCCTCCGGCGAGCCGCCCGCGCCCTCGCGCGTGGCGGCGTCGGTCACGATGGCCTCCTGCGTCTCGGGGTTCAGGATCGTGAACCTGCGCGCGTCCACGTCCAGGATGGTGATCTGGACGTGGCCCTCCATCCTGGTGTCCACGCGCATGGACCCGCCGTGGATGTACGTCGTCGTCTCGGCCGTCATCGTCCGTCCCATCGCCTCGGTGGTGGTCGTCGCCTTGACGGTGACGTCGGCCGCGGCCGGGCGCGGCAGCGCCAGAACGGCAAGAGCCAGGCACGCGGTCAGCCCGTAGGTCGGTCTCATCTCGGTTCGCCTCGCTGTCTCGAAACCCCGATTATCCCATTTTCGCGGCCGCTCCGTGGCTCTTTCCGTGGTCGTTCCGTGCCAATGCGTCTAGCCCACCTCGTGCGTGGCGTAGTCGGGCGGCACCTCGAAGAGCCCGTCGGCGAGCGTCTCGGTGGAGATCTGCTTCAGCTTCCATCCGCTCGACAGGTTCGGCGTGATGAGCGTGAGGTCCCCCGGTCCGTAGTAGCTGCGGCTCGAGAGCCGCGCCTCGCAGGGGATGCCCCTCGAGGCCACGGCGACGGCCAGCCGCGCCCGGGCGATGGCCTGCGCCGGCGCCCGCCGCGCCAGCGCGAAGTCGGTGACGACGGGGCCGATCTCGTCGAGCCGGCGGTAGAAGGCGCGGTACTCCGCGGCGCCCGGCTCGTTCATCGCGATCCACACGGACCCGGTCGTCACGTCGCGGCCGGTCCCGAGGCCGTGGCCGGGCGGCATCACCATCATCGTGCGCCGCGGGTCCAGCGTCACGACGCTGACCTTGGCCTCCTGGCACGAGAGGCCGCTGACGTCGCGCCGCTTGCCCGTGGGCTCGACGTCGACGTGCACCTGGGCCAGATCCTGCTGCTTCGGCTGGAGATCGGCGAGGCGGTAGATCGTGGCCGTCCGGGCCGTGTGGTCGAGGATCACCAGGCGGCCGCCGTCCAGGTCGAGGATGGTGGACGTCGTCCCGTGGTCGATCCGCTGGCGTCCGCCCTTGAGATAGGTGATCTCGTCGTGACGCAGGCCGGGCGAGAGGCCGCCGCCGCTCGACGTGCTGGCCAGGGTGACGGTGACGTCGGCCGCTGCGGGCGGCGCGGGCAGGAGGACGATGACGGCGAGCGCGACGCACGCCGCTCCCCATTGCGGTCGAGGCATGGAACACCCCCGGAGCGGGCGGCTGGCACCGTGCGTGGTTCGATTATCGCACTTGGCGGACTGGTGGCACAGGTCTTTGACCCGGCAGCTTGGGTGGCACAGGTCTCTGACCTGTGCCCTGACACCCAGGTCGGAGACCTGGGCCACCCCTCACCGCGCACGTATACTATCCACCGATGGACGCCGCCGACGCCCGCGCCCGGCTCGCCCGCGTGCCCACCCGGCCGCTCGGGGCCTCGCCCAGCCCGGTCGAGGAGATGCCGCGGCTGGCGGCGGCGATCGGCTGGCGCGGCCGCCTGTTCGTCAAGCGGGACGACGCGCTGCCGTTCGCGTTCGGCGGCAACAAGGTGCGCAAGCTGCGGCTCGTGCTCGCGCAGGCGATCGAGGCGGGCGCCGACACGCTCGTCACCTGCGGGGGCGTGCAGTCGAACCACGCGCGGGTGACGGCCGCGGCCGCGGCGGTGGCCGGGATGCGCGCGGTGCTCGTCGCCAACGGCGCGCCGCCGCCGAAGCCGACGGCGAACGCGTTGCTCGACGCGCTGCTCGGCGCCGAGGTCCGCTACGTCGCGACGCGCGAGGATCGCGAGCCCGCGATGGAGGCGGCGGCGCGGGAGCTCGAGCGCGCGGGCCGGCGGCCGTTCATCGTGCCGCTCGGCGCGTCGACGCCGCGCGGCGCGGTCGGCTTCGCGCAGGGCGTCGGCGAGCTGGTCGATCAGCTCGCGGGCGCGCCGCCGCCCGACGTCATCGTGCACGCGAGCTCTTCGGGCGGCACGCAGGCGGGCCTCGTGGCCGGCTGCCGCCTGTTCGGCCTGCCGACGCGCGTCATCGGCGTCAGCGCCGACGAGGAGGCCGGCGCGCTGTCGGCGCTCGTGGCTCGTCTCGTCGCCGGCGTCGCGGGCGAGATCGGCCTGGCGCCGGACGCGCTGTCCGGGCCGGCGCCCGAGGTGGACGACGGCTTCGTCGGCGGCGGGTACGGCGTCCCGACCGACGCGTCGCGCGAGGCGGCCGGCCTCGCGGCGCGCGCCGAGGCGCTGTTCGTCGACCACACCTACACCGCGAAGGCGCTCGCCGCCCTCATCGCCTACGCGCGGGACGGTCGGTTCGCGAGCGCCCGGACGGTGCTCTTCTGGCACACCGGCGGCCAGGTGGGGCTGTTCGCGTAGAAGAGTGAAGACTCACCACTCACAACTCAAAACTCAAGACTCAAAACCACGATGCCCTCCATCACCTTCCTCGGCGCCGCACGCACCGTCACCGGATCGAAGTACCTGCTCGAGCTCGACGGCACCCGCCTGCTCGTGGACTGCGGGCTGTTCCAGGGCCTGAAGGAGCTGCGCGAGCGCAACTGGCAGCCGCTGCCCGTGGACGCGGCGAGCATCGACGCGGTCATCCTGACGCACGCCCACCTCGATCACTGCGGCTACCTGCCCCGGCTGGTGGCCGAGGGCTTCACCGGGCGCATCTTCTGCACGCAGGGCACGGGCAGCTTGTGCCGGATCGTGCTGCCCGACGCCGGACGGCTGCAGGAAGAGGACGCGGAGCTGGCCAACAAGCGCGGCTACTCGAAGCACACGCCCGCGCTGCCGCTCTTCACCGAGGAGGACGCCAACCGCGCGCTCGTGCAGCTGCAGCTCATCGGCTACGACCGTCCGGTGCCCGTGGCCGACGGCGTCGAGGCGACGTTCACCAACGCCGGGCACCTGCTCGGCTCGTCGTACGTGAAGCTCACGTTCGCCAACGGCGGCGGCCGGCCGAAGACGCTGCTCTTCGGCGGCGATCTCGGGCGCTACGACCGTCCGGTGCTGCCCGACCCCACGCCGGCCACCGGCGCCGACGTGCTGCTGGTCGAGTCCACCTACGGCAACCGGCTGCACCCGCCGTCCGAGGAGGAGGAGAAGCTCGCCGCCGTCGTCAACGAGACGATCAAGCGGGGCGGCAAGCTGATCATCCCGTCGTTCGCGATCGGCCGCGCGGAGGAGGTGCTGTACTGGCTGCGCCGGCTGGAGGAGGAGAAGCGCATCCCGCAGATGCCGGTCTTCCTCGACAGCCCGATGGCCGCGCGCGCGCGCGAGCAGTACGCGGCGCGGCTCGACGAGCTCGACCCGGAGATCCGCGAGGCGTCCGAACACCTGCGCGCGCGGCTGCACGCCGAGCACCGCGTGTGCGCGTTCTGCACGGCGCGGTTCCAGGTGGTGGCGTCGCCGAAGGAGTCGCGCCAGCTGGTCGCCTCGAAGGCGCCGGCGATCATCGTCTCGTCGAGCGGCATGGCGTCGGGCGGGCGCGTGCTGCACCACCTGCAGGCGGCGCTCCCCGACGAGCGGCACACGGTCCTCTTCGTGGGCTACCAGGCCGCCGGCACGCGCGGCCGCCGCCTGCTCGAGGGCGCTCGCGAGATCAAGATCCACGGCGAGATCGTGCCCGTGCGCGCGCGGATCGAGCGCATCGACTCGATGTCGGCGCACGCCGACTCGTCCGAGATCCTGCGCTGGCTCGGCGGCTTCGAGCGGCCGCCCGCCATGACCTTCCTCGTCCACGGCGAGCTCGAGGCGATGGACGCGCTGGAGGTGACCATCCACCAACGGCTGGGCTGGCGGACCATGAAGCCCGAGCACAAGCAAACCGTTGATTTGGCTGAGTTTCTCTCCTGACGCCGCTCCGCCCGGTGAACCGGCGGCGACCCGCCGCCGGCCGCCGGGATAAGATGTACCTATCGCCTACGCACTCATCCAAACAGGTGTCCTGTGGCGAGCCCCCGCGTCTGGACGGGAGTGGTGGGAGTAGTCCTTGATGGCAACGATGAGCCTTTCGTGCGGTGAGCCGCTGTCGGCCGGTGCGCCGGCGGCCGAGCGCACGTACCTGATCGAGCGAGTGGACGACGCGGCGGTGGTGCAGATCTACGCGGACGGCTTCGAGCGGCTGCCCCTCGAGGAGAAGCTGCTGATCTGGCACCTCTATCGGGCCGCGCTGGCGGGGCGCGACATCTATTACGACCAGCGCTACGCGCACAGCCTCGAGATGCGCGACGTGCTCGAGGAGATCCTCACGCACCCGGCGGGCGTGGCGCCGGAGACGCTGGCGGAGATCGAGCGCTACACCAAGCTGTTCTGGATCAACACGGGGCCGTACAACAACCTCACGGCGCGCAAGTTCGTGCTCAAGTGCGAGCCCGGGGCGTTCGCCGCCGCGGCGAAGGCCGCCGCGTCGGCCGGCGCGCGGCTCCCGCTTCGCGACGGCGAGACGCTCGACGCGATGCTGGCGCGCATGCAGCCGCTCTTCTTCGACCTGACCGTCGATCCGAGCGTCACCAACAAGACGCCCGGCGCGGGCCGGGACATCCTGGCGGCCAGCGCCAACAACCTCTACGCCGGCGTCACGATGCACGACGTCGCGGGCTTCGACGAGGGGCATCCGCTCAACTCGCGGCTCGCGAAGCGCGACGGCCGGCTCGAGGAGGAGGTCTACCGGGTCGGCGGGCTGTACGGCGAGCAGATCGCGACGATCGTCGAGCACCTCGAGGCCGCGATGCCCTACGCGACCGAGCCGATGGCGATGGCGCTGCAGGCGCTCGTGCGGTTCTACCGGACGGGAGAGACCAAGGACCGCGAGGCGTACGACATCGCGTGGGTCCAGGACAAGAGCTCGCCGGTCGACACCATCAACGGCTTCGTCGAGGTCTACATGGACGCGCGCGGGCAGAAGGGCTCGTGGGAGGCGCTCGTCTACTACGTCAACGTGGAGAAGACCGAGGGCATCCGCAAGCTGGCCGAGTCGGCGCAGTGGTTCGAGGACCGCATGCCGTGGGACCCGAAGTACCGCAAGGCCGGCGTGCGGGGCGTCACGGCCAACGCCATCGACGTGGTCGTGGAGGCGGGCGACTCCGGGCCGGTCACGCCGGTCGGCATCAACCTGCCGAACGACCAGCGCATCCGCGAGACCTACGGCAGCAAGTCGGTGTCGCTCTCGAACGTCAACGAGGCGTACGACAAGTCCACGTCGCCCGAGTTCCGCAAGGAGTTCGCGTGGACGCCCGAGGAGGCCGATCGCTCCGAGAAATGGAGCGCGATGGCCGGCGAGCTGACGACCAACATGCACGAGGTCATCGGCCACGCGTCGGGCAAGGTGTCCGAGACGCTCACGGTCTCGCCGCAGGCCGCGCTCAAGGAGCAGTTCTCGGCGCTCGAGGAGGCCCGCGCCGACCTCGTGGCCCTCTACTTCCTGCCCGACCCGAAGCTGGCCGAGCTCGGGCTGGTGCCCGCCGCCGACCAGGCCGAGATTGTGCGGACCGAGTACGAGGGCTACACCCGCAACGCGCTCGTGCAGCTCCGGCGCGTCCGCGAGGGGGCGCAGATCGAAGAAGACCACATGCGCAACCGCCAGATGATCGTGCGGTGGCTCATGGCCAACACGCAGGCGATCGACGTCCGGACGCGCGACGGCAAGACCTGCTACGTGATGACCGACGCGAACGCCTTCCGGGAAGGGGTCGGCCGGCTGCTCGCCGAAGTGCAGCGCATCAAGGCGGAAGGCGACCACGCCGCGGCCACCGCGCTCTTCGAGACCTACGGCGTCCACTTCGACCCGGCGCTGCGCGACGAGGTCGTCGCGCGCGTGGACCGGCTGCACATGCCGTCCTACACCGGCTTCGTCATGCCGCGCCTCGATCCGGTCACCGGCCCGGACGGCCGGATCACCGACGTGAAGATCTCGTACCCGGCGGACCTCGCCGCGCAAATGCTGGAGTACTCGGGGCGCCGGCTGCCGCGGTAGACCCTGCGTTCGTAGCGCAGGGCTTCAGCCCTGCGTCCACGAGGTTCACCACGATGGACACGAAGGCCACGAAGGCTCTGCTCGCCGCCGGCCTCGCGGCCGCGCTCGGCCTTGGCGTGTCGGCGCGGCAGGCCGACGACGCCGCGCGGCACCAGGCGGTGCTGGCCGCCGAGGACGCTCGCGCGCCGACCCAGGCCGCGCTCCAGACCCTGCTCGAGTCGGCCCGCGACGCCGGCGACCCGTACCTGCAGGCCATCGCCGTCAGGGCGATCGGGCGGCTCGAGCGTCCGGACCTCCTTCCCGATCTCGTCCCCCTCCTCGGCGCGGCGCAGGCCGAGGTGCGCGCCCAGGCGGCCAACGCGGTCGGCCAGGCCGTGTCCACGGCGACGGGGCGCCCGGTGGACGAGGCCCGGCACGCGCTCGAGGCCCGGCTGAAGTCCGAGGAGCACGCGCGCGTCCTCGGCGTGGTCGCGGCCACGCTCGGGCGGCTGCCGTACGCCAGCGGCGCCGACGCCCGCCGCGCGGAGTCGGATCTCATCGCCGCGTCGTGGGCGGGCAAGGAGGTCTCCGCGTCGGCGGCGAACCAGCGGACGGCGTTCGGCACGCCGGTCATCGGCGTGACGATCGGCCTCGGCGGCAGGAAGGCGGACGCGCCGCCGGAGGTGCTCGCCGGCGTGGCCGATGGCCTCCGGGCGCTCATTCGGCGCAGCGCCAAGATCTACAAACCCTCCGACGCCGCCATCAAGCGCCTGCGCGAGCTCGCTCTCAACCCGGTCAAGGACGACAAGGACACCGGCGTGTACATCCGGCGCCGCGCGCTCCAGGCGCTCGCCAACGCCAAGGGCGCCGGCGACGACGTGGTCGAGACCGCGCTGCGGGACGAGGATCCGCAGGTGCGGCGGCTCGCCGTTCTGGCGGCCGCGTCCTCGGTGTCGGGCGACGCGCTGGCGGGCTACCTCTCGCGCGGACTGGGCGACGACGAGCCCATGGTGCGGCTCGAGGCGCTGCGCGCGTACGGCCGCCTGCTGCGGTCGGCGCGCGGGTGCGGCGTCCTGGTCTCGGCCGTCTCGGACGTGAACCCGCACGTGAAGCTCGAGGCGATCGACCAGCTCGGGGGCGGCTGCGCCGACCCGGCCCGCGCGATCGCGGCGCTCGAGGCGCAGGCCGACGCGATTGGCGAGGCCGGCACGCGGTTCTGGCACGCGCCGGCGCACGCCATCGTGTCGCTCGCGCGGCTCGCGCCGGACGCGGCGGGGACGCGGCTCGACAGGTTCGTGACGAGCCGCGTCTGGCAGGTGCGGATGTACGCGGCGCGGGCCGCCGCCGCGCTCGGCGACGAGGCGGCGCTGCGCGCGCTGGCCGGCGACGCGAACCCCAACGTGCGCGACGCGGCCGTGGAGGGCTTGAGCCGGACGGTGGGCCACGCCGCGGACGACGCCTACCTCGCGGCGCTCGAAAGCGACGACATCCAGCTCGTGCGCGGCGCGGCGCGCGCGCTCGACGGCACGCCCGCGCCGGACCGGGCGATGCCCATGCTCCTCGAGGCCCTCGCGCGGCTCACGCGCGAGAGGCACGACACGTCGCGCGACGCGCGCACGGCCATCCTCGACACCGTCCGGGCGATCGGGACGGCGGAGGACGCGCCGGCGCTCTGGACGTACCTCGCCGACTTCGACCCGAGCGTCTCCTCGCGGGCCGCCTCGATCCTCACGGCCTGGATCGGCATCGTCCACTCGCCGCTGACGACGAGGATCGACACCGGGCCGGCGCCGTCGTGGAAGGACGCGGCGGCGCTCGCGGGAGCGCGGGCGCGGTTCATCATGGCCGGCGGCGGCGCGTTCGAGATCGCGCTCCACCCGTCCGTGGCGCCGGCCAACGTGCTCCGCTTCGTGCGTCTCGCGCGCGCCGGCTACTACGACGGCCTGACGTTCCACCGCATCGTCCCCAACTTCGTCGTGCAGGGCGGCAGCCCCCACGCGAACGAGTACTCGGGCGACGCGTCGTTCACCCGCGACGAGCTGGGCCTGCGCTCGAACGTGCGCGGCGCGGTGGGCGTGTCGACGCGCGGCCGCGACACCGGCGACGGGCAGATCTACATCGACCTCGTGGACAACCCCCGGCTCGATCACCGAGTACACCGTGTTCGCCGACGTCGTGCGCGGCATGGACACCGTGGACAATCTGCTCGAGGGCGCGACGATCCAGCGCGTCGAGATCGTGCCATGACGGACCAGTCCGACCCCCTGGCGTGCGCCGCCGCGCGCGCGCGGCGGTTCCTGCAGTCGCTGCCCGAGCGCCGCGTGGGCCCGCGCCGTTCGGCGGCGGCCCTGCGCCGCGAGCTGGGCGGCCCGCTGCCCGAGACGGGCCACGGCGCGGCGGGTGTCGTCGAGGCGCTGGCGTCGGGCGTGGAGGATGCGCTCGCCGCGACCGCGGGGCCGCGCTACTTCGGGTTCGTCACCGGCGGCGCGCTGCCGGCCGCGCTGGCGGCCGACTGGCTCACCGCGGCGTGGGACCAGAACGCCGTCCTCTTCGCCGCGTCGCCCGCGGCGGCCGTCGTCGAGGAGATCGCCGCCGGCTGGGTGCTGGAGCTGCTGGGGCTGCCCGCCACGGCGGGCGTCGGCCTCGTGACCGGCTGCCAGATGGCGAACTTCACGGGACTCGCCGCCGCGCGCCACGCCGTGCTCGCGCGCGCGGGATGGAACGTGACCGAGCAGGGCCTGCGCGGCGCGCCGCCCGTGGCGCTCTACGTCGGCGCCGAGGCGCACACGACGCTCGTCGCGGCGCTGCGCATGCTGGGATTCGGCGCCCGCGAGCTGACGACGGTGGAGGCGGACGGGCAGGGGCGCATGCGCGCCGACGCGCTGGCGAAGGCGATGGAGGGCGGGGAAGGGCCCGCCATCGTGTGCGCGCAGGCGGGGAACGTGAACACGGGCGCGTTCGATCCGTTCGGCGCGATTGCCGATCTGGCCGCGGCGCGCGGTGCGTGGCTGCACGTGGACGGCGCGTTCGGCCTGTGGGCGGCCGCCGCGCCGGCGCGGCGGCACCTGGTCGACGGCATCGCGCGCGCGGACTCGTGGGCCACCGACGCGCACAAGTGGCTCAACGTGCCGTACGACTGCGGCCTGGCGATCGTGCGCGACGCCGAGGCGCAGCGGGCGGCCATGACCTCGTCGGCGGCGTATCTCGAGCGGCGCGACGCCGACGATCGCGACCCGCTCGATTGGGTGCCGGAGTCATCTCGCCGCGCGCGCGGGTTCCCGCTCTACGCCGCGCTTCGATCGCTCGGCCGCGCGGGCGTTGCCGACCTCGTCGATCGCTGCTGCCGTCTGGCGGCGCTCATGGCCGAGCTCGTCGCCGCCGATCCCGCCGTCGAGGTCCTGAACGACGTCGTGCTCAACCAGGTCCTGGTGCGCTTCCACCCCGACCCGCCGCCGCGCGCCGCCGGCCCGGCCGAGGCCGACGATCTCACGCGCACCGTCGTCGAGCGCGTGCAGCAGGAAGGCACGTGCTGGCTGGGCGGAACCGTGTGGCACGGCGTCGCCGCCATGCGCGTGTCCGTCTCCAACTGGTCCACCACGGACGCGGACGTGCGCCGCTCGGCTGACGCGATCCTCGCCGCGTTCAATCAGGTCCGTTCAGGGAACTGACGCTTGTCCGAACGGATACTGACGCTGGTCCGTTCACGGGAACTGACGCTTGTCCGTTCAGGGGGCTGGCGCGGGTCCGAACGGATACTGACGCTGGTCCGTTCACGGGAACTGACGCTTGTCCGTTCAGGGGGCTGGCGCGGGTCCGAACGGATACTGACGCTGGTCCGTTCACGGGAACTGACGCTTGTCCGTTCAGACGACTGACGCTTGTCCGTTCGGGGAGCCGGCGCTCGTTCGGGGCCGTTCAGCGTGATCGTTCCGAACGGACAAAGATGCTCCGCGAACGACTGAACGTGCCCCGCTCACGCTGAACGGACAACGATCCCGGGAACGGACTGAGGATCTCCCCGAACGGACAGGGATGCTCCGTTCACGGGGACTGACGCGGGTCCGAACGGATACTGACGCTGGTCCGTTCACGGGAACTGACGCTTGTCCGTTCAGGGGGCTGACGCGGTCCGTTCAGGGACTGACGCGGGTCCGAACGGATACTGACGCTGGTCCGTTCACGGGAACTGACGCTTGTCCGTTCAGACGACTGACGCCCGTCCGTTCGGGGAGCCGGCGCTCGTTCGGGGCCGTTCAGCGTGATCGTTCCGAACGGACAAAGATGCTCCGCGAACGACTGAACGTGCCCCGCTCACGCTGAACGGACAACGATCCCGGGAACGGACTGAGGATCTCCCGAACGGACAGGGATGCTCCGTTCACGGGGACTGACGCGGGTCCGAACGGATACTGACGCTGGTCCGTTCACGGGAACTGACGCTTGTCCGTTCAGACGACTGACGCTCGTCCGTTCGGGGAGCCGGCGCTCGTTCGGGGCCGTTCAGCGTGATCGTTCCGAACGGACAAGGATGCTCCGCGAACGACTGAACGTGCCCCGCTCACGCTGAACGGACAACGATCCCGGGAACGGACTGAGGATCTCCCCGAACGGACAGGGATGCTCCGTTCACGGGGACTGACGCGGGTCCGAACGGATACTGACGCTGGTCCGTTCACGGGAACTGACGCTTGTCCGTTCAGACGACTGACGCTCGTCCGTTCGGGGAGCCGGCGCTCGTTCGGGGCCGTTCAGCGTGATCGTTCCGAACGGACAAAGATGCTCCGCGAACGACTGAACGTGCCCCGCTCACGCTGAACGGACAACGATCCCGGGAACGGACTGAGGATCTCCCCGAACGGACAGGGATGCTCCGTTCACGGGGACTGACGCGGGTCCGAACGGATGCTGACGCTGGTCCGTTCACGGGAACTGACGCTTGTCCGTTCAGGGGGCTGGCGCGGGTCCGAACGGATACTGACGCGGGTCCGTTCACGGGAACTGACGCTTGTCCGTTCGGGGAGCCGGCGCTCGTTCGGGGCCGTTCAGCGTGATCGTTCCGAACGGACAAGGATGCTCCGCGAACGACTGAACGTGCCCCGCTCACGCTGAACGGACAACGATCCCGGGAACGGACTGAGGATCTCCCCGAACGGACAGGGATGCTCCGTTCACGGGACTGACGCGGGTCCGAACGGATACTGACGCTGGTCCGTTCACGGGAACTGACGCTTGTCCGTTCAGACGACTGACGCCCGTCCGTTCGGGGAGCCGGCGCTCGTTCGGGGCCGTTCAGCGTGATCGTTCCGAACGGACAAAGATGCTCCGCGAACGACTGAACGTGCCCCGCTCACGCTGAACGGACAACGATCCCGGGAACGGACTGAGGATCTCCCCGAACGGACAGGGATGCTCCGTTCACGGGGACTGACGCTTGTCCGTTCAGGGGGCTGGCGCGGGTCCGAACGGATACTGACGCTGGTCCGTTCACGGGAACTGACGCTTGTCCGTTCGGGGAGCCGGCGCTCGTTCGGGGCCGTTCAGCGTGATCGTTCCGAACGGACAAGGATGCTCCGCGAACGACTGAACGTACCCCGCTCACGCTGAACGGACAACGATCCCGGGAACGGACTGAGGATCTCCCCGAACGGACAGGGATGCTCCGTTCACGGGACTGACGCGGGTCCGAACGGATACTGACGCTGGTCCGTTCACGGGAACTGACGCTTGTCCGTTCAGACGACTGACGCCCGTCCGTTCGGGGAGCCGGCGCTCGTTCGGGGCCGTTCAGCGTGATCGTTCCGAACGGACAAGGATGCTCCGCGAACGACTGAACGTACCCCGCTCACGCTGAACGGACAACGATCCCGGGAACGGACTGAGGATCTCCCCGAACGGACAGGGATGCTCCGTTCACGGGGACTGACGCGGGTCCGAACGGATGCTGACGCTGGTCCGTTCACGGGGACTGACGCTTGGCCGTTCAGGGGGCTGGCGCGGGTCCGAACGGATACTGACGCTGGTCCGTTCAGGGGGCTGGCGCGGGTCCGTTCACGCGACTGACGCGGGTCCGTTCACGGGGACTGACGCTTGTCCGTTCAGACGACTGACGCTCGTCCGTTCGGGGAGCCGGCGCTCGTTCGGGGCCGTTCAGCGTGATCGTTCCGAACGGACAAAGATGCTCCGCGAACGACTGAACGTGCCCCGCTCACGCTGAACGGACAACGATCCCGGGAACGGACTGAGGATCTCCCCGAACGGACAGGGATGCTCCGTTCACGGGGACTGACGCGGGTCCGAACGGATGCTGACGCTGGTCCGTTCACGGGAACTGACGCTCGTTCCGGCCGTTCAGCGTGATCGTTCCGAACGGACAAGGATGTTC
Organism: uncultured Acidobacteriota bacterium; assembly: GCA_963812185.1. Taxonomy (GTDB): domain Bacteria; phylum Acidobacteriota; class Vicinamibacteria; order Vicinamibacterales; family JAHECP01; genus JAHECP01. The sequence continues at coordinate 446,511 of CAWEUE010000002.1, read as the reverse complement.
CGCGAACGACTGAACGTGCCCCGCTCACGCTGAACGGACAACGATCCCGGGAACGGACTGAGAATCTCCCCGAACGGACCAGGGATTCCCCGAACGGACAAGGATCTCCCGTCCGTTCCCACGAACGGACATCCTTCCCACGAACGGACACCTAGCGTCTGAACGAACACGCGACCCAGCGGAACGGACACCTCTCTCCCTCCGAACGGACAAGGCTCTCCCGTGTGAACCATCGCCCGGGAACGGACAAGCCTCGCCCGGTAACGGACACGTCATCGGGCGCGCGGACCGTGGTGCTCGAGCCGGCGTGCGTCCGGCCGCGTGCGTTCTGTGGTGTAAGTCGCTCAATTGCGGGGACGAACGACGGGGGGCCTGGGACGAGCCGAGAGGCAGGCTTTCGGCAAACCTGGCCCCCTGTAATTGCGTCTAATTATTGCATTACGGGGAGTTGACGCGCGGGTGCGCCGGCACGAGGCCGCTGCTCTTCGCGCCACGCTCGTTCCACAGACGCGAGCGGACGGCAAGTCCGCCGACGCTCAAGCCAGCGCCTGGTGCCGCACGACGCGGCCGCGGAGTTCGGGGCGAACCCCCGGGAAGAAACGGAGTGAGGCTGTGAAGGTCGAGGCAGATCTCTGGTTCCTGCAGCGCTTCCGCCTGCTCGAAGCGCTCACCGAAGACCAACGGGAGACGCTCCGGCGCGTGGTCACGATTTCCGAACTGAAACGTGGCAGCCGGATCTACATGCCAGGCGACTCGGCCGAGCACATCTACCTGCTTCGGTTTGGGGTCGTCAAGCTCGGGACGCCAATGCCCGACGGCGGACTGCTCATCCTGACCTTCCTCTACACGGGCGATTTGTTCGGCGAGTCGGCCGTCATCGACGAGGGCCCCAGGGATCACGTGGCCGAGGTGCACGAGGACTCGGTCATCTGCTCGGTGCCGCGAGGGCCCCTGCTCGAGGTCATGCACCAGACGCCGGACTTCGGCTACCAGCTCACCAAGCTGATGGCGATCCGGCTGCGCATGTTCAAGACGCGGGTGGAGCAGCTGCTGCACCGCAGCGCGCAGGCGCGCATCGCGCACACCCTGCTGACGCTCGGCCACCAGTTCGGCGCCGAGGTGGGGCACGGGATCGTGATCCCGCTGCGTCTCAGCCAGCGGGACCTGGCCAACCTGGTCGGCGTGCGCCGTGAGACGGTCAACCTGGTGCTCCAGGACTTCCGTCAGCGCGGCCTCGTCGAGGCCGAGCGCCGGCGCATCTTCGTGCAGGACCCGGTCGCCCTCGCCGCCGTCTGCTGAGCGCCCGCACACGGGCTCGAGGCTTGGGGCTCGGGGCTCGAGGCTTGACGCAGCCTCGCGCCTCGAGCCCCTTCGTGTCTCACGCGGCTCCCGCCTTCGCGCCACGGCGCGGCAAGTACCTCACAACTCGCGACTCAGAACTCACAACTCAGAACTCACAACTCACAACTCACAACTCAGGACTCACAACTCACAACTCAGGACTCCGCACTCACCACTCCGTTCGATACCCCGCATCACTCGAGCGATCTGCGCCACGCCCCGTTCACTTTGGGACGCCGGCCGTTCCGATCCGGTCAACACTCGCGCGCGCCTCCCGTCCAACTGTGATGAAGGCACGCCATGACGACGTGAACGGCGAGATTCCGGGTGCCGCGATCGCCACCGCGTGGCAGCGCGCTTGCTACATACGCGGCGTCGGCACTCCGGGATGGGGATGAGACGGCAACGTGCCTCCGGCAGGAGGCCCCATGGCGATCACTCGCGGCGTGTTGTGCGTCTGCGCGCTCCTTCTGGCGTCCGGCGCGATGGCGGCGAAGCCCGCCGCCGAGCCGCCGCACATCCGCGCGCTCGACCGCTGCGCCGGCGAGGTGCTGGCCGCCGGGCTGCGGCGGTCGGCGACCTTCCGGGCGCTCGTCGAGGAGATCGAGCGCTCCGACGTGATCGTGTTCGTCTACGCCTCGCCGTACCTGTCGCCGAAGATCAGCGGAGGGCTGAGCTTCGTGGGCGCGTCCACGTCCTGGCGGTACCTGAAGGTGGCGCTGCGGCGGACGCAGCCGATGTCCCAGATGATCTGGGTCCTCGCGCACGAGCTGCACCACGCCGCGGAGGTGGCGCGCGCCCCGGGCGCGCGCTCGCAGGCCACGTTCAACGAGCTCTACACACACATCGGTACGGCCGGCGCGCTCCGGGACACGTTCGAGACCGAAGAAGCGTTTGCCGCCGGCCTCAAGGTGCGACGCGAGTTGGGCGAGAGCGGGGGACTCTAGACTGCGTAGCGCACACCTTCAGGTGTGCGCCCTGCCGGCGCAGGGCTGAAGCCCTGCGCGACGTCGTTCAGCGCACAATCGCCAGCGTCGGCGTGCTGGCCGGCGGCTTGCGGTGGTCGGTGGCCTGCTCGTACGCATAGGCCAGCTTGATCAGCGTGAACTCGCTCCACGGCCGCCCGTAGAGCTGCAGGCCCGCCGGCAGGTCGCCGTCCACGTAGCCCATGGGCACGGTCATCGCCGGGAAGCCCGTGCTCGGCGCGAACAGCTGGTTGTTGTCGCCGTGCGGTGTGTTCAGGTCGCCGATGAGCCGCGGCGGGTTGTTCCACGTCGGGTAGACCAGCGCCTCCACGTTCGCGTCGGCCATGGCCTTCAGCACGGCCTCCCGCAGCCCCTCGCTGAACTTCTCGCGCGCCTGGCAGCCCGGGCTCTGGTCGGGCGGCAGCGTCGCCTCGTCGGCCTGCCGCAGCCTGAGCTCGATCGACGGGTGGAACTTGCGCGACTTGATGATCTCGTCGAGCGAGTGCACGGGCGCCTTGTCGCCGTAGGCCGCCAGGAAGCCGTTCAGGTCGAACTTGAACCGGCTGCAGCCGCCGCTCCCGCGCATCGACTGCCGCAGCTCGTCGAGGCCCGGGATCTCCACCGGGTCCACGATCTCGGCGCCCTGCGCCTTCATGTCCGCCAGGGCCTGCTCGAAGAGCGCCAGCACGCGCGGGTCGGCCGTCTCCGAGCGCGTGATGACGCGCAGCACGCCGATGCGCGCGCCCTTCAGGCCCGCGGGGTCGAGCGCCTGCGCGTACGGCGGGTGCGTGTGCTCCCGGCTCGCCGCGGTGACCGGGTCGTCGGGGTCGTAGCCCTCGACCACCTGCAGCACGGCGGCCGCGTCGGCCACGGTGCGCGTCATCGGGCCGCCCACGTCCGCGGCCAGGCTGAGCGGGACGATGCCGCCGCGGCTCGTCAGGCCCATGGTGGACCGGATGCCCACGAGCGCCTGGTGCGACGAGGGGCCGCGGATCGAGTTGCCGGTGTCCGAGCCGAGGCCGACCGCGCCGAAGCTGGCGGCGACGGCGGCCGCCGTGCCGCCGCTCGACCCGGCGGTGACCCGGTAGAGCGAGTACGGGTTGCGCGTGTAGCCCGGCAGGATCGAGCTCACCGTCTCGTACGGACTGAAGGCGAACTCGTCCATGTTCGACTTGGCCAGCACGATCGCGCCGGCCTCGCGCAGCCGCTTCACGAGGAACGCGTCCTTGCCCGGCATGAACCCGGCGAGCGACAGCGATCCCGCCGTCGTCGGCAGGTCCTTCGTGGCGTAGTTGTCCTTCACGATCGCCGGAATGCAGTGCAGCGGGCCGACGAACCCGCCCTTCGCGAGCGCCGCGTCGAGCTCGTCGGCGCGGGCGAGCGCCGCCGGGTTGACCTCGATGATGGCGTTGATGCCGGGGCCGCGCTTGTCGTAGGCCGCGATCCGGTCGAGGTACTGCTGCACGAGCTGCCGGCAGGTGACCCGTCCGTCCTGGAGCGCGGCGTGGATCGAGGCCACGCTCGCCTCGTCCACGGAGAAGGTCCGCCAGCCCGTCCCGTTGCACGCCGTCATGGCAGCCGCCGCCAGCGCCGCCGCGAGCGGCGCAACCCATCGTCGGTCCCGCATGATTGATGGCCCTCCACGAGTTTCCGAGATGCTACACGATCGGACGCGCGCGAGCGACGGGCCGGTGTTTGAGGGCCTGTTTCCGGTCGTGATACCCTGAGGCGCTTCGCCCGAACCTTGCTCGTGGAGACCAGTCATCGATGGCCAAGACCGAGACGTTCTCGTCGCGCTGGGGGCTCATCCTCGCCGGCCTGGGTATGGCGGTGGGGACGGGCAACATGTGGCGGTTTCCGCGGATCGCCGCCCAGAACGGCGGCGCCGCGTTCCTGATCCCCTGGTTCATCTTCCTGTTCATCTGGTCGTTTCCGCTGCTCATCGCCGAGTTCGCCATCGGCCGCGGCACCCGCCGCGGCGTCGTCGGCGCCTTCGCCACGCTCATCGGCAAGCGCTTCGCGTGGATGGGCGGGTGGGTCGCCGTGACGACGGTGATGATCCTGTTCTACTACTCGGTCGTCACCGGCTGGACGCTGAAGTACTTCCTCGCGTCGGTCACGGGCGGGCTGTACGGGGCGGCGCCCGGCGACTACTGGACCTCGTTCACCTCGTCCTGGCAGCCGGCGTTCTTTCACATCCTGGCGGCGCTGACCGGCATGCTGATCATCCAGCGCGGCGTGGTGAAGGGCATCGAGCGGGCGAACAAGGTGCTGATCCCGGCGCTCTTCCTGCTGCTCATCGTCGCCGCGGCGCGATCGATGACGCTGCCCGGATCGGAGCGCGGGCTGGAGTTCCTCTTCAACCCCGACCTCTCGGCGCTCACGCACTACCGCACCTGGCTCGAGGGGCTGACCCAGTCCGCCTGGTCCACCGGCGCCGGCTGGGGGCTCATCATGACCTACGGCATCTACCTGCGCCAGGACGACGACATCGTGCTGAGCTCGACGACGATCGGGTTCGGCGACAACTCGGCGTCGCTGCTCGCCGGCCTGGCCGTGCTGCCGGTGGCGTTCGCGATCCTGCCGACGGACCAGGCGCTCAAGGCGATGTCGTCGGGCAACGAGGGGCTGATGTTCATCTGGATCCCGCAGCTCTTCGAGAAGGTGCCGGCGGGCCACTTGTTCCTGCCGCTGTTCTTCCTGGCGCTGTTCTTCGCCGCGCTCTCCTCGCTCATCGCGATGATCGAGCTGGCGACGCGCATCCTGATGGACGCCGGCATGTCGCGGCACAAGGCCGTGCGCCTCGTCACCGCGGGCGTGATCGTGTTCGGCCTCCCGTCGGCCATGAGCCTGAAGGTGTTCAACAACCAGGACTGGGTATGGGGCCTGGCGCTGATGATCAGCGGGCTCTTCATCTCGATCGCCGTCACGAAATACGGCGCCACGGCGTTCCGCGACAAGCTGATCAACAACAGCGGCGGCCTGCCGGCCGGCTGGGCCTACGAGGTGGCCATCAAGTACCTGGTGCCGATCGAGTTCGTGCTGATGTTCGGGTGGTGGATGTACCAGGCGGCCACCTCGATCGATCCGGCGGGCTGGTGGAACCCCGCCCACATCAACAGCGTGGGCACCTGCATCGTCCAGTGGGGCCTCGCCCTCGCCCTGCTCTGGGCCTTCAACCGAGGCATCGCCAGGGCGAGCACGCGCGAGCTGACGGAGGTGTCGGAATGAGCGCCCGCACCTGGGTCATGATGATCCTCATGCTCGGCCTCAACTGGGGCGGGTTCGTCGTGTCGCTGTGGTTCGCCGTGACACGCGAGAACGCGAAGCGCTGATGTAGGGGCGAGGCGACGCCTCGCCCCTAAGGCGGCGCCTTGCCCCTCCATGTGTTGACGCATATTCTCCCAAGGCGTATACTCCTTGGGCGTGCATACCCCTCTTACGCCGGTCGCCTTCGAGATCCTCCTGGCCCTGGCCGACGGCGAGCGCCACGGCTACTTCATCATGCAGGAGGTCGAACGCCGCAGTGACGGGCGGCTCAGCCTCCACCCGGGCACGCTCTACCGCGCCCTCAACCGGCTTCTCGGCGAGCGGCTCATCGACGAGGTGGCCGGGCCGCCCGCGGCGTCTCCCGACGAGCCGCACGACAGCCGGCGCCGCTACTACCGCCTGACCGACCAGGGCCGCGACGCCGCGCGTGAGGAAGCGGCGCGGCTGGCCAGCCAGGTGAGCGCCGCGCGCATGAAGAACCTGCTCGGGCGGGGGGACGCCTCGTGAGCGCCCGGCCCGCGCGCCGCGGCGGGGTGGCCGGCCTCGTCTACGGTCTGCTGCTGCGCGCGTATCCCCGCGCCTTCCGGGCGCGCCACGGCGCGGCGATGCGGGAGCTCTTCCTGGCCAAGCGTGACGACGTGCGACGACACGCGCCGCGCGGCCGCAGGGCGGGCTTCTGGCTCGAGACGCTGTCCGACGTGACGCGCAACGCGGCGGCGGAACGCAGGGCCGAACGGCAGCGCGCGCGGGCGGCGGCGCCGCGGCGCGCGGGCGGCTCGATCGTCGGCTCCCTCGCGCAGGACGCGCGCTTCGCCGTCCGCCGTTTGCTGCACGAGCCGGGCTTCACGGTGGTGGCCCTGCTCACGCTCGCGATCGGCATCGGCGCCAACACGGCCATGTTCAGCGCGGTCCACGGCGTCCTGCTGCGCCCGCTGGGCTTTCCGCAGCCCGATCGCCTCGTCGAGCTCTGGCAGGCCGACCTCTCGCGCAGCCGCCGGCCGAACCCGGTACCCGGCGGCCTCGTTCTCGACTGGCAGGCCGGGAGCCGCGCGCTCGACGGTCTCGCGGCCTACGCCTACACCACCGCCAACCTGACCGGCGAGGGCGAGCCCTCCCGCATTCCCGTGGCGATGGTCTCGACCGGCTTCTTCGCGACGCTGGGCGTGCATCCGGCCGTGGGGCGGGACTTCGTGCCCGCCGACGGGGCGCCGGGCGCCGCGCCGGTCGTGATCGTCAGCCACGGCTTCTGGCGGCGGCATCTCGCGGGCGGCGGTTCCGGCCTGGCCAATCGGACCATCGATCTCAACGGCCGGCGTTGCGCGGTCGTCGGCGTGATGCCGGCCGGCCTCGAGGACCTCTCGTGGCGCGGCGCCGACCTTTGGATCCCGCTCGCGCTCGACCCCGGCGACCACGCCAGCGGCGGCCTGCGCGTCGTGGCGCGGCTCGCGCCCGGCGTCAGCCCCGCGCAGGCGCGCGCGGACCTCGAGGCGGTGCAGGCGCGCGTGGGCGCGGGCCTGCCGAAGGACAGCTTCGTCCTGCCGAACGTCCTCGTCACCTCCCTGAAAGACGACGTCGTGCGCGGCGCGACGACGCCGCTCGTCATGTTCCAGGCGGCGGCGCTGCTGGTGCTGCTGATCATGTGCGCCAATCTCGGCGCCGTGCTGCTCGCCCGCGCCTCGGCGCGGCAGACCGAGATGGCCATCCGCGCGGCGCTCGGCGCCGGCCGCCGCCGGCTCGCGCGCCAGCTCCTCACCGAGAGCCTGGTGCTGTCGCTCGCCGGCGCGCTGCCGGGCCTGCTCGTCGCGCGCTGGGGTGTCGGTTTCATTCTCGCGAGCCTGCCGCCCGACGCGCCGCGCGTGGCCGGAATCGGCCTCGACGCCGCCGTGCTCTGGTCGTCGCTCGGCCTCGCGGCTCTCACCGGCCTCGTCTTCGGCCTGGTGCCGGCGATCCGGGTCTGGCGCACCGACCTCGACGACGCGCTGCGGCGCGGAAGCCCGGGCGGCGGCGGCGCGCCCCAACACGCCCTCTCGGTATTCGTCGTCGGGCAGGTGGCGCTGGCGCTCGTCCTTCTGGTGGGCGCCGGTCTGATGAGCCGCAGCCTCGTGGCGCGGCAGCGGGTCGACCCCGGCTTCGAGACCGGCGGCGCCCTCGCGGTCGAGGTGTCGCTGCCGCGCAGCCGGTACGCGAGCGCCGACGACGACCGGCGCTTCTTCGACGCGCTCGAGGCGCGGCTCCAGGCGGTGCCGGGCGTGCGGGCCGTCGGCCTCGTGAACACGCTCCCCCTCAGCCAGTCGTGGGGATCCATCCGGTACCAGGTGCCCGACGCGCCCGAGACGCCCGTGCAGGCGCTCTTCTATCAGGTGAACGCCGGCTACTTCGGAGCCATGCGCATCCCCGTGCGCGCCGGGCGCGCCTTCACCGCCGAAGACGACGCCCGCGCGCCGGCGGTCGCGATCGTCAGCGAGCAGGTCGCGCGCCGCCACTGGCCCGGCGGCGCGGTGGGCCACCGCATCCGCGTTCCCTGGGAGGAAGGGTGGCGCACCATCGTGGGCGTCGTGGGCGACGTGCAGCACACGGGCCTCGACGGCGAGCCCGACGCGGGGATCTACGTGCCGGCGCGCCAGCTGCCGTTTCCGCGCGGCGTCGTGGTCCTGCGCGGCGACGTGCCCCCCGCACGGCTCGTCGAGGCGGCGCGGTCGGCCGTCAAGGCGCTCGATCCCGGCCTGCCGCTCTTCAACGTGCGGACCCTCGACGATCTGCGGGCGGAAGCGCTGCAGACGCCGACGCTCCTCGCCGAGCTGATGGGCGCCTTCTCGCTGATCGCCCTGGCGCTCGGCGCCGTCGGGCTCTACGGGGTCGTGGCGTACGCGGTCTCGCGGCGGACGCGTGAAATGGGTCTTCGCATGGCGCTCGGCGCGCGCCGCGGGCACGTGCTGCGCCTGTTCATGGGCTCCGGCCTGCGGCTGGTCCTGGCCGGCCTGACCCTCGGCTGGCTGGCCACGCTCGGTCTCGCGCCGCTGGTGCGCAGCCTGCTGTACGGCGTCGCGCCCATCGACCCGCCGACGCTGGCCGGCGTCTCGGCGCTGCTCCTCGCCGTCGCGGCGGTGGCGGCGTACCTGCCGGCGCGCCGCGCGACCACGGCCGATCCGGTCACCGCTCTGCGCATCGAGTAGGGGCGAGGCGCCGCCTCGCCCCTACACGGAACGCCGCGACCCGCGCTACCATGCGCCATGGGCGTCTGGCGCCGCCGGATCGGCTGGTTCGTGCTGCTCGCCGCGCTCGCGGCCTGCAACGGTCGCGGGCTCGGCGCGCCGCAGGACGTCGCCCCGGGCGTCCGCCACTACCACCTCGCCGACACGAGCCTGCTCGACGTTCCCGGGCCCATCTCGATCGACCTGCTCCGCCTCGACCCCAGGCGCGTGGATCTCGTGAGCGCGCTCGCGCGCGACGAGGTCATGGGGACCGAGGCCGTGCTCGACACGGCCCGCCGCCACGAGGCCATTGCCGCCGTCAACGCCGGCTACTTCCTGCCGAACGGCGATCCGGCGGGTCTGCTGAAGGTGGGCGGCGAGCTGGTGAGCGAGGCGTCGCGTGCGCGCGGCGCGGTGGCCGTCCTCGAGCGCGGGTCTCCGCCGCGCGTCTCGCTCCTCTTCGACCGGGTGACGGTCGATCAGACGGTCCGCTTCGACACGGCCGCGGGCCCCGCGCGAGTGGAGCTGGGCGGGGTGGACACGACGCGCCGGCGCGGCGAGCTCATGCTCTTCACGCCGCGCTACCACGCCGACACGGACACCGCCGGCCACGGCACGGAGTGGACGCTCCGTGGGTCGCCCCTCACCGTCGAGTCGATCCGCCACGGCAGCGGCCAGTCGCCCATCCCGCGCGACGGCGTCGTCCTGTCGTTCGGCGGGACCGACCCGCCTCCGCCGCTCGACGCGCTCGACGTCGGGCGGACGGTCGCCGTCGAGTCGCGCTTCCGGACCCTTCTCGGCACCGCGCCGGCCGACTGGGCCTCGGCGCGGGACATCATCGGCGGCGCGGGGCTGCTGGTGCGCGGCGGCCGGGCGATCCGCGACTGGTCTGACGAGCGGCTGCGGGACGGGTTCTCCACCGAGCGCCACCCGCGCACGATGATCGGCGTGGACGACGGCGGCTACATCTGGCTCGTCGTCGTCGACGGGCGGCAGCCCGACCGCAGCCTGGGGATGACCTTCGCGGAGCTGCAGCGGCTGGCGTCCCGGCTGCGCCTCCAGGACGCGCTCAACCTCGACGGCGGCGGCTCGACGACGATGGTGATCGAGGGAGAGGTGGCGAACCACCCGTCGGACAAGGAAGGGCCGCGCGCGGTCAGCGATGCGTTACTGGTGCTGGCGCGTCCGAGGTAGGCTCGCCGCCGGGCTTCTTCTGTTGCGCGTTCATCTTCTCGAGCTCGGCCAGCTCCCGCTTGATCTCTTCCCGAATCGCCTGGCGCTCGTGCTCGCTCTTCGCGTTGGCGAGGGCGGTGAACGCCTTGTGCGCGTAGTACAGCGCCGCGTTGAAGGCGCCGGCCGTCAGCAGGCTGAGGCCGTCGAAGCCGGCCGAGCTGTAGAGCTCCTTGGGCGTCCAGAGCCCCATCATGTCGTTGAAGGTCGGCGGCGCGCCGGGGACCGGCCCGTTCACCAGGTCCGCCCCCTTCAGGAACGTCTGGATGTCCGGCGTCGCGTTCACGTTCACGTAGAAGCGCGGGATGTCGGCGTCGGGAAGGTCGAGCTTCAGCACCGGCTTGGTGGCCAGCTCCTTCCGGATCCGGCTCAGCGAGACGGGAAGGCCGGCGGCCGGGTCCGGGGCGGCGGCCGGCTGGACGGCCGGCGGCGTCGCCGTCTGCCCCGCCGGGGCCGTGGCGGGAGGGACACGGCTGTCCTGTCCTGAGCGGGCCGCGTGGGCCGGCCCGGCCAGCAGGAGCAGCACGACGAAGGCCGCTAAGATCCTGGACATCAGTCCCTTGTAGTCAGACGTGGCGCGCGGCGCCCCGGCCGGGTGGGGTCGGGCGCCACGGCCCTGAACAGGGACGGAGCAAGCTTCGAGCCAGCCTCGGTACCTCGATCTTACCCCTTGTCGCCGAGGACCTGCACGACGAAGCGGCGCGTCCGGGGCCGCGTGTCGAACTCGACGAGCACGATCTGCTGCCACGTGCCCAGGAGCAGCGTGCCGTCGCGGAAGGGCACCGTGAGGGAGGGGCCGAGCAGGGCCGCGCGCACGTGGCTGGAGCCGTTGTCGTCGCCCCACTTCTCGTGGTGGCGGTATCTGGCATCGCGCGGGGCGATGGCCTCGAGCGCGGCGCCGAAGTCCGCCACCGCGCCGGGCTCGAACTCGATCGTGGTGACGCCGGCGGTCGAGCCCTGGACGAACACCGTGGCCGTGCCGTCGATGGTGCGCGAGCGGAGCACGTCCTCGGCGACGATCTCGGTGATGTCCTTGACGTCGCCCTGTCCGGCCGTCTCGATGTCGTGCGTGGTGGTGGTGACCATGAGGCTCGTCGGGCCGGCTGAAGCCGGCCCCCACATCAGAGCAGGTACGCAGGGGCCAGCTTCAGCCGGCCCTCTCGCCAGAGCACGTACGTTGGGGCCGGCTTTAGCCGGCCCTCCCGCCGTCGTCGTTCAGGACATCGCGCAGCGGCGCCCACGCGTCCGGGTCCTGCAGCAGGAGCGTGGCGAAGTAGGTGGACACCTGCTCGGGCGGGAAGCGCCCCATCATCTCGCGCGCGGCCTTGCCGCACGTGTCCGCGTCGGGCGGCGCGACCTCCTCGGCCGTGATGAGGCCGTCCTCGTGCGGGATGCCGAGCGCATCGAGGAACGCCGCCATCATCGGGCGCTGGCGCGTGAGATGGTAGCTGACGAGCAGCCGCGACGCGAGCGAATCCGACACGGCCGGCAGCGACGACAGATACCGGGCGCGCCTCTCGATCGGCAGCGCGATGACGCTCCGCGCGCGGAACTTGAGGTGGCGCGCCAGCGCGTCGACGGCCTCGGCCTGCGCGGCCACGTCCTCGTTGTCCGCCCAGAAGGCCCGCGCGGTCTCGAGCCGGTCCTCGGCGGCAATCTGCTTCCAGAGCTTCGACGGCTTCAACGACGAGACGTCCATGGGGTGAGTGTACACCGGGGGCAGGAGTCAGGGGGCAGCCGTCAGCGGTCAGGCAGATCCAGCGACGCCGTCACTCGGCAGCGGTGACGGAATGCTCTTCCTGACCCCTGACCCCTGACCGCTGCCTGACCCCTGACCTCCTGACCGCTGACCCCTGCTATAGTGACCCACCCCATGTCCGACCGGCTGTTCACCCCCCGCTTCTTCGTGATGTGCGGGTTCACCTTCTCGGTGTTCCTGTCGGTCTTCCAGCTGCTCCCGATCGCGCCCTTCCACATCCTGGACCTCGGCGGGACGACGTTCGCGTCGGGGCTGTTCCTGGGGCTGCTCACCTACGCGTCGGCGTTCTCGGCGCCGCTCACCGGCGCGATCGGCGACCGCGTCGGCCACCGCCGCGTCCTGCTGGTGACGAGCGTTGTCATCGCCGGCTTCTCGGTCGCTTACGGCCTGGTGCCGGGCTACCGGATCATGCTGGCGCTGGTGGTCGTGCACGGCCTGTTCTGGTCGGGGCTGTTGTCCGCGTCGGGCGCCTACATGACGTCGTTCCTGCCCGAGCACCGGCGGGCCGAGGGCATCGGGTACTGGGGGCTGTCGAGCGTGGTGGCGATTGCCGTGGCGCCGCCGCTCGGCTTCTGGATGTACCGCTACGGGTGGACGTGGGTGTGCGTGTCGGCGTTCGTGCTCAACGTGGCCATGGCGCTGATCGCGTGGCGGCTTCCGCCCGACCCGCCGGCCGCGCCGCGCGACGAGTCGCGGCCGCCGGGCCCCCTGCTCGAGTGGCGGATCCTGGGCGTGTCGGCCACGCTCTTCCTGGTCTCGTTCGGCTACGGTGGCATCACCAGCTTCGCCGCGCTCTACGCCGACTCGGTGGGCGTGGCGCCGAAGGGGATCTACCTCACGATGCTGGCGGTCGCGATCCTCGCGAGCCGGCCGCTCTCGGGCCGCGTGGCCGACCGTCTCGGCTACCGCCGCGTCTTCGTGCCGTGCCTGGTGCTCATCACGGCCGGCATGGCCATGCTCGCGCTGGGCTCGACGCTCACCTCGATGGTCGTGTCGGCGCTCGTCTTCGGGGCCGGGTTCGGCACGGCGTACCCGGTCTTCTCCGCCTACATCCTGCAGCTGGTGACGTCCGAGCGGCGGGGCGCCGCGTTCGGTGCGATGCTGGCGGCGTTCGACACCGGCATCGCGACCGGATCGACCATGCTCGGCTGGTTCATCGAGACGCTCGGCTACCCGCGGGCGTTCGGCATCGCGGCGATCGTCTCCGCGTTCGCGCTGCCGTATTTCATCGTGGCGGACCGGCGAATCCGTCGGCCGATCGCGCCGGCCGCGCCTCGGCCATGAAGTCCCGCACCGTCCGGCCCAGCCGCGCGTAGTCGCCGCGGTAGTGGTGCGACCCCGGCAGGCGCACGACGCGCGCGAGCGCCGCCGCGCCCGCGTCGAGGCACGCGCCCGAGTCCTCGTCCGCGCCGGCGATGCACAGGGTCGGCAGGCCCATCGCGCGCAGGGCCGGCGCCACGCGCGCCCCGCCGCCGTCGCGCGAGGCGCGGACCCAGTCGAGCGGGTCGATCTCGTAGGTGGCGGTCGAGTCCGGCGACACGAGCACGAGCCCGGCGAGCGCCGCCCGCTCGGCCGCCGGCCACGCGGCCACGGCCGCCGGCAGCACGCTCGCGCCGAACGAGTAGCCGCCGGCGAAGACCGGCAGGCCGTGGCCGGCGAGCGGCGCGACGAGGCGCCGCAGGTCCTCCGAAACCCGGGCGGGCGACTTCTCCCGCCAGAAGTAGCGCAGCGAGTTCAGGCCGATCACCGCCACGCCCGCGTCGCTGACCGCCTGCGCGATGCCCTGATCGAGCGCCGCCCAGCCGCCGTCGCCCGACACGAACAGCAGGTACCCCTTCGGGTGGTCCACCCAGCGGAACACCAGCGGCAGGTCGAGACCCGCGTAGGCCGCCTCCAGCTCGCGCGCGGCCGGGGGCGGCGGTGGCGCCGGGGGCGGCGGCTGTTCGGCCCTGCGCCACACGGCCTCGGCCGACTCGTCGAAGTCCTTCGCCCACTTCTCCGGACGGCCGAAGCCGTGGCCCGTGCCGTCGATCTCGATCAGGTGCGCGTCCGGCACCTTCGCGAGGAACGCCTTCGTCGCGTCGAACGGGCACACCTGGTCCTGGACGCCCTGCAGGATGTACCACGGCCGCGTGAGGGCGGCGCTCACGGGCAGCCAGGCCTCGCGCTTCTTCGCGTCGAACGGCGGCCGCCAGTCGCGCGCGCTGCACACGGGCCGATCCACCGGCAGGTCCGGGCAGAAGCCCAGGCTCATGCCGCCCGCGAACGTCGTGCGCGGCGCCGCCACCAGCGCGCCGTAGACGAGCGTCGCGCCGGACGAATAGCCGACGAGCAGCGGCGCGCGGTACTCGGGCAGGCCCAGCTGCTTCTCGGCGGCCTGCGCGATCACCTCCAGGTCGCCCGCCGGATACCAGCAGCCCGGGGCGGTCGCCGTGGCCTTGCGCAGGGCCGGATACGAGACGCCGATCACGAGGGCGCCCCCGTTCGCGAGCCGGCGCGCCATGTCCACGACGCCGAGGTTCCAGCCCCCGTCGCCGCTCAGGAAGAGCGCGACGCGCGTCGTCGGGCGCTTGGGGACGTAGGCCACGCCCGCGCGGACGATCGGCAGGCGCAGCGGGCGCTCGGTCCACGAACGCTCGGCGGCGGCCTGGCGCGGCGGCGGCGTCGCGTGGGGCCGCGGCGGTGCGGGTGACTGGGACATCGCGGCGAGAGACAGCAGCAGGACGGACAGCATGTGCGAATCCTGGTGACGGCGCGCAACGGCTCGACTGCGTAGAATACCCATTGTAAGTCGACGGCACGCCGGTGCCGATGCTCCGGGGCGGTAACGCGCATCCGGGGAAGGCGAGAGCCCTCATGACCGTGAACGACGCGCACTGTCACTTCTTCTCGGCCGGCTTCTTCGACGCGCTCATGGAGGAGCTGGTCCGCACCGGCCTGCGGCCGGCCGGCCAGGCCGGCTCGACACTCCCGCGGGCGCTCGCCTGGGAGCGCCCGGGCAGCCCCACGGACCTGGCCGAGCGCTGGGCCACCGAGCTCGACCGCCACCGTGTGGCGCGCGCGGCCCTCATCGCCAGCACGCCGGGCGACGAGACGTCGGTCGCCGCCGCCGTCGCGCACCGCCCCGACCGCTTCGTCGGCTTCTTCTTCCTGGACCCCAGGGCGCCCGACGCGCCGGACCGCGCGCGGCGCTCGCTGACCGAGCGGGGTCTGAAGACGATCTGCCTCTTCCCGGCCGCGCACCACTACCGCTTCGACGACGACGTGGCGGTGCGCGTGTTCGAGATCGCGGCCGAGCACCGCGGCTGCGTGTTCGCCCACTGCGGCCTGCTGTCAATCGGCGTCCGCCAGAAGCTGGGGCTGCCGAGCGCCTTCGATCTGCGGCTGGGCGATCCGCTCGCCCTCGCCAAGACCGCGTCGCGCTTTCCGCAGGTGCCGGTCATCGTGCCGCACTTCGGCGCCGGGTTCTTCCGCGAGGCGCTCATGGCGGCCCACGCGTGCCCGTCGATCCACTTCGACACGTCGAGCACGAACGCCTGGATCAAGTTCCACCACGCGCTGACGCTGGAGGACGTGTTCCGCCGCGCGCTCGACGTCGTCGGCCCCTCACGGCTGCTCTTCGGCACCGACTCGTCGTTCTTCCCGCGCGGCTGGCAGCGCGTCATTCACCAGACGCAGACGAGGATCGTCGAGCAGATCGGACTGGACGTCGAGGAGCAGGCGGAGATCTTCGGGGGCAACTTCGAGAGGATGTTTCCTCGCGGCCGGTGAGGAGGGCTGGAGGGCACTTGGTGCCCTCCGTGGTGAGACGCTCCGCGGTGACTACGCTCCGCGTGGAGGCCGTGCGGGCCTCGGGGTCGTGGCGGTCTGGCGGCGCCGGTGCTGGTCGAAGAACCGGCTGCACGCCTTCTGGAAGCGGTCGGCCAGCTCGCGGCCGGCGTCGTCCGGCACGGGGGCCAGGCGCCGCCACGAGGTTTGCGCGTCCTTGACGTCATCGACCGCCGCGCGCCACTTCGCGTCCTCGGCGTGGCGGTTGTTCGGGCGGCCGCCGATCGTGTTGGCGGCGAGCGCCTCGCGCAGGCGGGCGGCGAGGATGGCGGTCGGCGAGGCGGCCGCGGCGGCGTGCTCGGGTTCGCCCGCCAGGCAGTTCTCGACGCGCGTGCAGAGCGCGTCCATCTTCTTCCGGTTGTCCTCCGGGTCGAGCGGCGTGCCGGCGAAGTCCGTCGGGTACGTCTCGACGAGACGGGTGATCGCGGCCAGGTAGCGCGCGGCCAGCGGCTCGAGCACCTCGCGGGGCAGCGCCGGCAGGCGCGACCACTGCGTCCAGCTCGTGCCGGCGCGCTCGGCCAGGCCCTCGGGCGGACCCGCGGCCGGGTCGGCGGCGGCGAGCGCCTCGATGTCCGTCACGAGCGTCTCGCGCTCGGAGAGCTTCGAGCCCATCTCGATCTGGTGGCGGTGCTTGTAGCGATCGAAGAAGTGATCGCACGCGCCGCGGAATCGCTGCCAGATGGCCTCGGACTTGTTCTTGCGGACCGGCCCGACGGTCTTCCACTCGGCCTGCAGGCGCCGCATCTCCGCGGCGGCTGTTTCCCACTCGGTGGACTCGGTGAGCGCCTCGGCCTGGATGCACAGCGCCTGCTTGCGCTCGAGGTTCGCCGACCACATCTGCTTGCGCTCGGCGAGGTCGGAGTGGCGCCGCGTGAAGAACGTGTCGCACGCCGCGCGGAACCGCTTCCAGACGGCCTTCGCGTGCTTGCGCGACACCGGGCCGGTCGCCTTCCATTCGGCCTGCAGCCGCTTCAGCTCCTCGGCAGTCTTGATCCAGTCGGTCGAGTCGGCGAGCGCCTCGGCCTTTTCGCAGAGCGTCTCCTTGATCTGCAGGTTGCGCGAGCGCTCCTCGGCCTGCTTGGCGAAGAAGTCGCCGCAGTTGGCGCGGATCTCGTCGCTGGCGGACTTGAACCGGTGCCACAGCGCCTCGGCCTGATCGCGCGGCGCCTCGGCCACCTCCCGCCACTTCGTGTGCAGATCGCGCAGCGCCGCGGCGGCCTTCTCGAGGTCGGCCTCGGCCTTGAGCGCCTCGACCTGGGCGATGAGCTCCTCCTGCGCGGAGGCGTTGGCGAAGCGCTTCCAGTCGTCGAGCTCGCGCAGGTCGTGGATCCGCGGCGTGAGCGCCGTCTGGAGCGCTTTCAGCCGCTCCACCACGGCGTCGGTCTCGGCCGACTGCGGCGGCGGCGTCTCGAGCGCGGTGCGGACGTTGCGCAGGCCGCGCTCGGCCTCGCGCAGCTTGAGGTCCTCGGCGCCGACGCGCGACTCGAGATGCTCGCAGAGCTGCGTGAGCCGCGCCAGGTTGTCCTTCCGGCTCTGCTCCTGCTGCCGCTGCAGGTCCGCGTCGCGCGCGGCGAGCCGGTCGCGCGCGGCCTGGAACCGTGCGGCGGAGGTCTCGTCCAGCCGGCCGCCCGCGCCGGCCTCCAGCGCCTGCCACTCGGCGGCCAGCTCCGGCCAGCGCGCGGCCACGGCGGCGAGATCGTCGCTCGCGGCGACCGTCTCGGCCTCGAGGCTGAGCGCCTCGGCCCGCGCGCGGCTGCCCTCGACGGTCTCCATCTGGCGGCGCCGCTCGTCGAGCGCCGCTCCGGCGCGATCGAGCCGCGCGGCCAGCGCCGCGGCCTCGGCGGCGGGCAGCGCCGCGGGCGCGTCGAGCGCCTGCCACTCGGCGCGAACGGATTCGAGCGCGGCGGGCGCGTCGGGCGCCGCGGCGTCGATCGCCTCGGCCTTCTCGCACAGCGCCGTGCGCGCGTCGCGCTCGGCGGCGAGGGCCGCGGCCTGCCGCTCGGCTTCGGCGGCGGCCTGCTGCAGGCGGGCGAGCGCCTGGCGGGCGGTGTCGGCGGCGGAGGTGAAACGGGCCGCCAGGTCCGCGGCGACCTCGGGGCCGAGCGCGCTCCAGCCGCTCTCGGCGGCGGCGAGCGCCGTCGCGACGGTGGCCGCGTCGGTCTGGTGCGCGGCGGCCTCGGCCGCCTCGCAGAGCGTCACCTGCTTCTGGTGGAACGCCTCGGCGGCGGCCAGCCGCGCGGCCTCCGCCTCTTCGAGAGCCTGCACGAGCGCCGCGGCGCGGCGCCCGACGGCCTTGTGTTTCGTGCGGGTGCCGATCGTCTGGAATCGCTCGCGCGCGCCGGGGTCGAGCCCGGCCACGCGCTCGATCGCGCCGAGCGCGACGTCCTTGTGTTCGCTGTTGATGGCGGCGTCGGAGAGCTCGTCCAGGTCGGCGAGCGACTCGAGCGCGAGCAGCGCCGTCGCGGCGTCGGCGGCCTGCCGCGCCACCGCGCCGAGCGCGCGCGGCTCGGTCAGGCGGGCCATGGCGGCCTGCCGCGCGGACGCGTGCGGCGAGGCCTTGGCGACGGCGCCGAGAGACTTCTGATCCTCCAGGTGGGCAACGGCCGCGCCGGCGGCCGTCTCGTCCTCGGCCGAGGCAATCTCGACGAGGCTCGCGAGGGCCTCGGCCCTCACGCGCTCGTCGGCGTCGCCGCGGGCGACCTGACCGAGGAACTCGGCGTCGCCGAGCCGCTTCACGGCGACGCGGCGGACCGAGGGGTCGGTGTCCTCCCGTACGACCGCGCGCAGCTCGTCGGCATCATCGAGCTCGGCGACGGCGGCGGCGCGAACGTCCGGGTCAGGGTGCTTCCACTTGGGCTGGGGCTTGAGTCGATCCAGCAGACTCATACGAGGTTCCTTGCTCGTCCCGCGACCGCCGCGGCGGCCGCGTGTGCTGGAGGCCGGTCGGCCAGCCTCCGTGTTGGCGCGAGCCGGTCAGGACGCCGGACCGTTGGCGCCGTTGGCCAGCCAGTCCGCGATCTGCTCGCGACTCCATTGATGATCGTCGTTCAAGTGCACGATCATCGACGCAAGCGGCAGTCGCTTCTGGCAGCCGACCGGACACGTCTTCAGGACTTCGTCCAGGCAGCGAAACAGCCGCTCGAGATGTTTCGGGATGACGACCCCGTGCTCGCGCGGAATCAGGTACATCCCGTCGTACGCCGCGCCCAGCGCGCACGATCCACCGTGATCGTCGAAGTAGGCGCCGAAACACTGCGGTCCGCGGCGAGCACCGGCGCGAATCGCGTCGGCGAGCTCGCCCTGGTCGGTCTTCGTCATCTTCACCATGGGAACCCTCCCCCAAGCGCCCGGTGGCGACGAAACGAGTCTACTATTGTAAGTGTAATGCGGAGCGCAAGCACGCGAATCGAGAAGATGCGGACGGTCGAGCCGGCGGCGCGAGCGCCAGGTCTCCGGACGATCCATTGGTTTGAATTCCGGTGAGGCGGATCGCACCATCGCGACGAACCTCCGCACGGCGCCCCGGGGCCGGCCGGCTGCCGGTTGCGGCAATCCGCCCGGAGAACGGTAAGATGGCTGGAGCCTCGACGGCCGCGTACGAAAGAAGGGCCTCCACGGGAGGCGCGACGAGCGGAGCGGGGCGCTGGGCCCCCGCGAGCGAGGAGCTTGGCGGGGTGCAGGGGCCCCCGCCAATCAAGAGAAGAGGAGCAATCGTCATGAAATCGGTCTGGACCCTGGTGTGCGTCATCGCGCTGGCCGCCGGCGTCGGCGTGCACGCGCAGGCAAAGAACCCGGTGGTCGTCATCCAGACGAACATGGGGAACATCACGGTGGAGCTGGATGCGGCCAAGGCGCCGATCTCGGTGAAGAGCTTCCTGGGCTACGTGGACGACGGGTACTACAGCGGGACGATCTTCCACCGCGTCATCAAGAACTTCATGATCCAGGGCGGCGGCCTGACCGCCGACATGCAGCGCAAGGAGACCAAGGCGCCGATCCGCAACGAGGCGACCAACGGCCTCAGCAACATGCGCGGCACGATCGCCATGGCCCGCACGAGCGAGGTCAACAGCGCGACGTCGCAGTTCTTCATCAACACGGTGGACAACAAGGGCCTCGACCACCGCGGCATGACGCCGAACGACTTCGGCTACGCCGTGTTCGGCAAGGTCATCGACGGCATGGACGTCGTCGACAAGATCGCGGCGGTGCCGACCAAGCCCGGCGACGTGCCGGAGACGACGGTGCTCATCAAGGCCATTGTCAGAAAGAAATAGTGCGCGGTGGGTGGTGTGAACTCCCCCCTCTCGTCGGCCTACCGCCGCCACGAGCGGCGGTGGGCGGACAACCGGTACGTCTACGCGGTCGTCTCGCGCCGCAGCCGCGGGGTGTCGGTCGGGGTGAACCTCAACCCCGACAAGGGCTGCAACTTCGACTGCATCTACTGCCAGGTGGACCGCACCGTGCCGCCCGCGGTGCGCAAGGTGGACCTGGAGCGGCTCGACGCCGAGCTGGACGTGGTGCTGTCGGCCGAGCGCGACGGCTCGCTGTACGCGGCGCCGCCCTTCGACGCGCTCGCGCCGGACCAGCGCGGCGTGCGCGACATCGCCTTCTCGGGCGACGGCGAGCCGACGACGTTCCCGCGGTTCGGGGAGGCGGTGGCGCTGGCGGCCGGGGCGCGGCGGCGCTTCGGCCTCGAGCGGACGAAGCTCGTGCTCATCACCGACGCGGCCTACCTGGCGAAGCCGAAGGTGCGCGCGGCCCTCGCCGTCCTCGACGCCAACAACGGCGAGATCTGGGCCAAGCTCGACGCGGGCACCGAGGAGTACTTCCGGATGGTGGACCGGCCGAACGTGCCGCTCCAGACCGTGCTCGACGGGATCCTCGACGCGGCGCGGGTGCGGCCGGTCGTCATCCAGACGCTCTTCATGCGCGTCGACGGCGCGCCGCCGCCCGCCGCGGAGCTCGAGGCCTACACCGATCGCCTGAAGGCGATCCTCGCCGCGGGCGGACGCCTGAAGGCCGTGCAGGTCTACACGATCGCCCGCCAGCCCGCCGAGCGCTTCGTCGCGCCGATCGCCGACGCGGAACTCGACATGCTGGCGGAGACGCTGCGGGGCCGCCTCACTGTTCCTGTTGAGGTCTACTACGGAGTGACGGGGTCCTGAGGCCCTGAGCAGCGCTGAGACGCCCTGAACGGTGTCCGTTCCGGATGGATCCTGGTCCGTTCGGAGCGATCCCCGTCCGTTCGGTGAGCTCTTGCCGTTCGTGGCGATTCGTATCCGTTCAGGGCGCGCCTGCCCGTTCGGAACGTGTCACGCTGAACGGACAGGCGTCGCTTCCTCGAACGGACCCGCGTCAGCCCTCGAACGGACCCGCGTCAGTTCCTTGAACGGACCCGCGTCAGCTCCCCGAACGGACCCGCGTAGATCCCGTGAACGAACCCGCGTCAGTTCCGCGAACGGACCTGCGTCAGTTCCCGTCTGGGCAGCATCTCGTCCCGCATCGCCGCGTCGTAGACGAAGCTCGCGAGGATCACCGACGCCTGCTCGAGGTCGGGCTCCGAGGCGGCCTCGTAGACGTCGATGCTCGTGTGGTGCCGGCGGCTGCCGTAGTCGAGCGGGTCCTGGATGAACTGGAAGCCCGGGATGCCGACGGCGTTGAACGGCATGTGGTCGGTGCCGCCCGTGTTCCGCACGGTCAGCGTGGACGCGTCCAGGTACTGGAACGGCGCGAGCCACTGCTCGAAGATCGGCCGCACGAGCTCGTTGCCCTGCAGGTTGACGCCGCGGATGCGGCCCGATCCGTTGTCCAGGTTGAAGTACGCCGTGACCGTGGCCTGTTCGGGCTTCATCGCGCCGGTCTCCGGGTCGCCGAAGTGGGCCTTCACGTAGCCCAGCGAGCCGAAGTAGTCCTCCTCCTCGCCGCCCCAGAGCGCCACGCGGATCGTCCGCCGCGGCTTCGCGCCGATCGCCTTCAGGATGCGGACGGCCTCCATCGCCGCGGCCGAGCCCGCGCCGTTGTCCACGGCGCCCGTGCCGGCGTGCCACGAGTCGAAGTGCCCGCCGAGCATCACGACCTGGCCGGCCAGCGCCGGGTCGGTGCCGGGGATCTCGGCGATGACGTTGTAGCCCTTGGTGTCCGAGCTGTCGAACTTCGTCGTCAGGCTCAGCTCGAGCGTGACGGGCACCTTCTTGTCGAGCATGCGCAGGATGCGGCCGTACTGCTCCTTCGAGATCACGAACGCCGGGAAGAGCGGGTCGGTGCCGAGGTAGTAGCCGATGCCGGCGGCCTCGATCACGTTGTCGTCGCGGCCGCTCGGCTCGAGCAGGGCGGCGATGCCTTCGTCCTTCAGGAACTGCATGATCGCGCGCGGCTTGCCGAGGAACTCCTTGAACTCGTCCTCTTCGGCCTTGTAGCTCGCCGGGCTGCCCGGGTCCATCGCGCCGCCCCGCGCCGCGAGCTGCGCGTCGGTGAGCCGCCGGCCCGGCGGGTCGAAGATCGACGCGGCCTTCGACTGCTTCCCGAGCATCACGATGGCGCCCTCGAGCTTGCCGTGGTACTTGGGGAAGTCGTCCTTCGACTCGATGACGACCGGCACCGGCGTCCCGCGGACGACGCCCGGCGTGCTGGGCGTCCAGGCGTTGGGGTAGGCGACGATGCGCGTGTAGGTCGGCTCGACCATCTC
Source organism: uncultured Acidobacteriota bacterium (assembly GCA_963812185.1). Lineage (GTDB taxonomy): Bacteria > Acidobacteriota > Vicinamibacteria > Vicinamibacterales > JAHECP01 > JAHECP01. The sequence continues at coordinate 424,239 of CAWEUE010000002.1, read as the reverse complement.
GACCGAGAACCGCTCGACGGACCACGCGGGCCCGAACGTGCCCCACGGCTCGAGGTGCGCGTTGGCGAGGCCCCACTTCGTGAGCTGGTCGCGCGCCCACTCGGCGGCCTTGCGGTAGTTGGTCGAGCCGGTGAGGCGCGGGCCGTACACGTCGCTGATCCAGCTCAGCGTGTCCATCACCTGCGAGTGCTGGAACCCCTCGATCTTCATGCGGGCGATGGCCGCCTCGTCCACGCGTTCCTGGGCGCCGGTCCCCGCCACGCACAGGACGACCGCCAGGACGATTGATGCCGCTCGCTTCATGGGAGTGTCTCCTTGCCAGGAGCCTCGCGGCTCACGGGGTTCACGGAGTCTGACGCTTGTCCGTTCAGGAACTGACGCGGTCCGTTCACGGAGTCTGACGCTTGTCCGTTCAATGAACTGACGCGGTCCGTTCACGGGGCTGACGCACGTCCGTTCAGAAGCTGCCGCGTGTCCGTTGGGCGTGACAGTCCAGAACGCCGAACGGCTGAGGTCGACCGAACGGACAGGGAACCGCCTGAACGTCGAGGTTCCCCCGAACGGACACGGATCCACCGTGAACGGACACGGATGCACCGTGCACGGACACGTATTCTACGTGAACGGACAGAAAGTCAGCGTGAACGGACGAGCGCGAGTTCTCCTTCGAGTCTCGTGACGAGGCCCCCGAGCGCGTCCACGATCGCGCGCACCGTTTCCGGCCGGGAGAGGTCCACGCCGGCGCGCTGGAGCAGCGCCATCGGGTGGTCGCTGCTGCCGGCGCGCAGCAGGTCGAGGTAGCGCCGGCGCGCGCCGGCGCGCACGGCCTCGTCGCCGTCGCGGAGCTCGACCGCGAGCCGGGCGGCCGACGCGAAGCAGGTGGCGTACTGGTAGACGTAGTACGGCGAGGCGTAGAAGTGCGGAATGCGCGCCCACGTGATCCGCGTCAGCGGGTCGTCGTCGAGGCCGTCGAGCGCGTCGCCGTAGTAGTCCTTCAGCAGCCGCAGGTACAGCTCGTTCAGGATGTCTGACGTGATCGGCTGGTCGCGCTCGACGAGCCGGTGCGCCTCGAGCTCGTAGTCGGCGAAGAGCACCTGCGTGTAGAAGGTGCTCGTGATGTTGTCGATGGCGTGCTGCAGGAGCACCACGCGCTCGACCGGGTCGGCCGACCGCGCGAGGAGCTCGTCGAGCAGGAGCGCCTCGTTGAGCGTCGACGGCACCTCGGCGACGAAGATCGTGTAGCTCGAGTAGACGAAGGGCTGCGCCTCTTGGGCGAGCAGCGTGTGCATCGAGTGGCCCATCTCGTGCGCCAGCGTGAACACGTCGTCGAGCGTGTCGCTGTAGTTGAGCAGCATGTACGGGTGGCTGCCGTACACCGGCGCCGAGTACGCGCCCGAGCGCTTGCCCTCGTTCTCGTAGACGTCGATCCACCCGCCGTCGAAGCCGCGGCGCATGCGCGCCTGGTAGTCCTCGCCGAGGGGCGCCACGGCGTGGACGATCACGTCGAGGACGTCGTCGTACGGGTACTTGCGCTCGAACTCCACGAGCGGGATCGAGAAGTCGTAGACGTGATACGTGCCGAGGCCGAGCGCGCGCTTGCGCAGCCGGTGGTAGCGGCGCAGCGGCTCGACGCCGGCGCGCGTGGCGGCGATCAGGTTCTCGACGACCGTGGCCGGGATGTTGTCGCCGTGCAGCGCCGCGTCGAGCGTCGTCGGGTAGTCGCGCGCCCGGGCGTGGAACCAGTCGCGCTGGCAGACGCCGTTGTAGAGCGACGCGTAGGTGTTGAGGCTCCCGCGGTAGGTCGCGTAGAGCGCCTCGAACGCCTTCCGGCGGTCGCCCTGGTCGCGGCAGGTCGCCAGCACGCGGCGGTACTGCGCGTACGAGACGGCGAGCGACTCGCCCGTCGAGAGCGAGATCGTGGGGAACCTGGCGTCGGCGGTGGACAAGGCCGAGTAGGCGTCGTTCGGCGCGCCGCCCAGCCGGCTCGACAGCGACATGAGCTGCTCGCCGGCCCCGTCGAGCACGTGCTCCTGCTGCCGGTAGAGGTCCTCGATGGCGAAGCGGTAGACGCGGAGATCGGCGCTCGCGTCCAGCCAGCCGCGCACCGTCTCGAGCGGAATCTGCAACAGCTCCGGGTTGAACCACGACGACGCCTGGCCGAGGCGCGCCAGCTGGATCTGCACCTGCTGGCGCTTCGCGTTCGCGCCGTTGTCGCGCTGGTCCTCGTCGTACTGCAGCGCGGCGAAGTACCACACCTTGTAGGCGAGCTGGCCCAGGTCGTCGTTCAGCCGGAAAGCCCGCAGCAGCGCCTCGGCGCCGCCGCCGAGCGAGCCCTGGAGCGCCGCGAACTCACCGATGCGCGCGTCGAGGGCGGCGAAGCCCGCCTGCCAGGCGTCCCAGCCGGGGAAGATGTCGGTGAGGTTCCACTTGTAGCGCGCCGGCACGTCGGCGCGCGGCCGCGCGCCGGAGGCGGGGCCACCGGCCGCGTCGGTCGAATCGAAGGAGAGCATCCGGACATGATATCTCACGGGCTTGAGGCTTGAGGCGTGCGCCGTCCTGGCGCAGGGCTGAAGCCCTGCGCGACGTACCCCAGCCCCCAGTCCCTACAGACCGTGTCCCACCTGCGGTATGGTAGGACCCCTGGAGGAGCCGTGGAGGAGATGCGCGTCACGATCCCGCTCGACATGGTGCAGACGCTGGCCCTGGCCGCGGTCGTGCTGTTCGCCGGCTACGGCATCCGGCGGCGCGTCGGCGTCCTCGACCGCTACAACATCCCCGCGCCGGTCATCGGCGGCTTCCTGTTCGCGATCCTCGCGCTGGTCCTGCGCGTGACGGGCCTCGTGGCCTTCCGGTTCGACGCCACGCTGCAGACGCCGCTGATGATCGCGTTCTTCACGTCGATCGGCCTGGGCGCCAGCCTGTCGCTGCTCAAGATCGGCGGGCCGCAGGTGCTGTTCTTCTGGGGTCTGGCGAGCGTGCTCGCGTTCGTGCAGGACGCGCTGGGCGTCGCCGTGGCGAAGGGGCTCGGCGTGAACCCGTTCCTGGGGCTCATCGCCGGGTCGATCACGATGACCGGCGGCCACGGCACGGGGGCGGCGTTCGGCAAGCTGCTCGACCAGCAGTACGGCGTGACGGGCGGCGTGACCCTGGCGATGGCGGCGGCCACCTTCGGCCTGGTGAGCGGCGGCATCATCGGCGGCCCCATCGGCACACACCTCATCAAGCGGTTCAAGCCCCGCCACGCGACGCCGGTCTCGAGCCACGACGCGGCCGCCGAGATCGCCAGACACGAGTCGCTCGACGAGGAGATCGACACGGAACCGCCGGGCGAGGGCGCGACGGCCTACAACCTCCTCAAGATCCTGACGGTCGTCCTCGTCGCGATGTGGGCGGGGTCGGTCCTGAGCGCGTGGCTCGGCCGGTTCATGACGCTGCCGGCCTACATCGGCGCCATGATCGTGGCCGCCGTCTTGCGCAACGGCGCCGACCTGCTGAAGTTCGTGAAGATCGAGCAGCGGGTGGTGGACGATGTCGGCACGATCGCCCTGAACCTGTTCCTGGCGATGGCGCTGATGACGCTGAACCTCGTGGAGCTGAAGGACCTCGCGCTGCCGATGCTCGCGATCCTGCTGGCGCAGGTGGTGCTGATGGGCACCTTCGCCTACTTCATCACCTTCCGCGTCATGGGCCGCGACTACGACGCGGCGGTGATGGCGGGCGGCCACTGCGGCTTCGGCATGGGCGCCACGCCCAACGCCGTCGCCAACATGGAAGCCCTGACCGAGAAGTTCGGCCCCGCCCCCCGCGCGTTCCTGGTGCTGCCGATGGTGGGCGCCTTCTTCATCGACTTCACCAACGCCATCATCATCACCGGGTTCATCAACTGGATCACGTAGAGCAGGTGCCTGGTGCCTGGTGCTTGGTGCTTGGTGCGGGATTGGTGCTTGGTGCCTGGTGCGCTGTCACACTGCAGCATGATCCCGCACCCGCACGAGGCACGAAGCAGGCACCACGCACGAGGCACGAAGCAGGCACCACGCACGAGGCACGAAGCAGGCACCACGCACGAGGCACGAAGCAGGCACCACGCACGAGGCACGAAGCACGCACCACGCACGAGGCACGAAGTACGCACCACGCACGAGGCACGAAGTACGCACCACGCACCAGGCACAAAGTACGCACCAAGCACCAGGCACGAAGCACGAAGCACTAGTCTTTGAGCGCTTGCAGCACCTCCTCGATGTCGGCCTTGGTGTGCGCGGCGTTGATCTGGAAGCGGATCGTCTCGTCGCCCTTGGGGACGACGGGGTAGGTGAGGCCGACGGCCAGGATCCCGCGGTCGTAGAGGCCCTTCACCATCGCCCGGGTGCGCGCGGTGTCGCGCACGAGCAGCGGCACGACAGGGTGCGGCCCGGGGATCGACTCGAGGCCCAGGTCGGCCAGGCCCTGGCGGAACTGGTCGGTGCGGGCCTTCAGGTTGGCCAGGCGCTCGCGCCCCTCGGCGCCGTCGGCGACCTCGATCGCGGCCATGGCGGCCGCCGCGTCGGCCGCGCCGAGCGGGTTCGTGTAGATGTAGGTGTCCGCCTTCTGCCGCACGGCCTCGACCAGCTCGCGGCTGCCCGCCACGAACCCGCCGTTCACGCCGAACGCCTTGCCGAAAGTGCCGACCAGGACGTCCGTGCGCGCGCCGGTGTGCTCCTCGGTGCCGCGCCCGGTCTTCCCGTAGGCGCCGATGCCGTGCGAGTCGTCCATCACCATCACCACGCCGTCGCGGAACCGGCCGTCGTGCTTCGCCACGACCGCCGCGAACCGGTCGAGCGGCGCGTGGTCGCCTCGCATGCTGAAGATGCCGTCGAAGATGACGACGACGCGGGCGGTGCCGGCCGGGACGGCGTCGAGCTGCCTGGCCAGGTCGTCCGTGTCGTTGTGCGCGAAGACCGCGCGCTGCTCCTTCGGCACGTTCGCGATGCGCATCGCGCGGATGATGCAGTTGTGGTTGAGCGCGTCGCCGATCCAGTAGGTGTCGGGCCCCGTGAGCGCGATCGCCAGGCCGAGCGTCGTCGTGTAGGCCGAGTTGAACCCGCGCGCCGCCGGCCGCCCGACGAACCGCGCGATCCGCTCCTCGAGCGCCACGTGGTGCGCCGAGGTGCCGTCGATGAAGCGCACCGCCCCCGGTCCGGCCCCGAACTCGCGGCTCGCCTGGTCGGCCGCCTCGAGCACGGCGGGATGGTGCGAGAGCGAGAGGTAGCTGTTCGCGTTCATGCGGATGAACTCGCCGTCGCTGCCTCGCAGGCGATAGCGGGGGCCGCGGGCCCCGCTGGCGGGGACGTAGCCGGCGATCACGCGCTCGGGCGCCTTGGCCCGGCCTTCCTGCTCCAGCGCGGCGACTTCCTTGACGAGGGCGGCGTTCAGCTTGTCCAGGGACATGAGGCACTCCTCGGGGGCGGCGGGACTGGGTGGACGGCGCTCCTGGCCGCCCGGCGACCCTCAAGCGTACCATTCTCTGGGCCGGCGGGGGCCTCTGCCCTTCGACGTCGCTCAGGGCACCCCGAGCGAAGTCGAGGGGTGCACCCCGCCTGGCGCGGTCGCTCGGGGCGACCCCTCCGCCCCGCGCCGCTCCCTCGCGCGGCAGGCCGGCCGGCGCCACGACGGCAGAGCTGGCACTTTGCTTTACACTGCAAAGTTGACGTGGTAGTCTGCAAATCGTAGGCTTGAGGGTCGGCCGATCCGCGTAGTCTGGCCGGTCGGTCCCCCGGAGACGATGTCTTCCGCACCGCTCGAGTTGACGCTCGAAATCAAGCCGCGGTCGCGTTTCGACGCCATTGACGTCCGCGATCGCCTCGCCGCGCTGCACGGCGACGTGCTCGACGACTACCCGCGCTGCCTCTATTGCTCCTTCCACACCACGGCGGGGTTCCTCGACCAGGGGCTCGCGTGGCGGCTCAACCAGCGGAAGGCCGGCGTCAGCGGCTACATGGAGCCCTTCCGGACGGTGTTCCCGGAAGGCGCGCAGTACCGGCACGACGACCTCGCGCAGCGCACCGAGCTCTCCGAGGCGCAGCGCCTCGTCGAGCCCCGGAACGCCGACTCGCACCTGGCGTTCATGGCGGCCGGCCTGCGCTCCTGCGTGACCTACACCAACCGGCCGGGCCTGCCCGTGCTCTTCGTGGACCTCGACGGCGTGAACGCCGGGCAACCGCGCCGCCGCCAGGCCGGCGTCGTCGGGTATACGAGCGAGATTGTGGTCGCGCGCCTGCGCGTGCCGGTGCCGGTGTCGGGCCACCCGATCGACTCGGTCAACCTGCGCGAGCCCGGTCTCGGGCTGTACCAGCAGGTCGCCGAGCTCGTGGACCGGTACGGCGTGACGAAGGGACGGCTGCGCATCGACCTCGCGCCCGGCGAGCGGCAGGCGGCCCTGACCGTCAACGAGTACGAGACGCTCCTGATGCGCCACGACCTGCGCGAGGTGCTGCACGACCCGCTGCGCTTCATGGCCGAGAAGGGCCGCCACGCGTTCAGGGACCCGCGCGCGATTCCCAGCAAGACGCTGGGCTACGCCACGTACGACCTGGTGCGGGCGCTCAACCAGCTGATGGACGCGCTCGGCATGAAGGAGTCGTGGCTCGAGCGCCTCATGGCCCGCGCGATGGCGGTGCCGGCCGAGCGCTTCTTCCGCATGAAGCGGTCGGTCAACCTGCTCGTGTCCGACCGCCAGACGCCGGGCCGCGGCGGCATCGTCGAAGGCACCTACCAGAGCCCGATCCTCGTGCAGTGGGGCCACGCGCCCCGCCGGACGCGACAGCTCGAGTTCGTCCTGACGCGCTTCGTCTGATTCCTTGCGTCCCTCGTCGGATCCCGTCGGGTGTCGCCTCGCCGCGCCATCCCCTGTCCCTCCCATAGGTCACTCTCAGCCGGGGGCACAGGTCTCCGACCTGTGTTTCTGGTGCGGTGGCACAGGTCTCTGACCTGTGCCAGAGCGGCCCAGGTCGCAGACCGGGGCCACCTGTCGCGATGCGCGGAGGCGCCCGGCACCAATCGTGCTTTCGGTCACGCGGGCACGCTCACATCATTTCAGCGTTTGCGGCAGGAGGTCCGACCATGGCCGTGCGTGGCGGTGTCTGTTTCGTGGCGGTTTCGTTCCTCGTGGCGGCATTTTCGCCACAGGCCCTGGCGGGCGAGCGGCCGGCCGGGAGCTTCGTTTCAACGGCCCAGCCTCCCTCGGCGATCACGTGGCTGCCGGCCGACGCGGACGCGCCGGCGCCGGTGCCGCGGGCGTGGCGCGTCGACTTCGCGGGCGCCCCGGCGCCGTCGATCGAGATTCCCGCGGACCTCGACGCGGCGGTCGCCGCCACCGAGCCCGCGCAGCGCCCGCGCGCGCGGGCGTTCGTGTACAGCGACGGCTACTACACGCGGCTCAAGATCCACCGCTGGGCCAGCTACGCGACGATTCCGCTCTTCGCGACGGAGTGGATCCTCGGCCAGAAGCTCTACAACTTCACGGGCGGGCAGGGCGTGAAGACCGCGCACGGCTGGGTGGCCGGCGGTCTCGCCGGGCTCTTCGGCGTCAACACGGTCACGGGCGTGTGGAACCTGATGGAGGCGCGGAAGGACCCGAACGGCCACAAGCGGCTCCTGATCCACAGCATCCTGATGCTCGCCTCCGACGCCGGTTTCATGGCGTCCGGCATGACGGCGCCCGGCCACGAGTTCCGCGACGTGGCGCAGTGGCAGTCGTCGCGCCGGCTGCACCGCGACGTGGCCATCTCGTCGATGGTCACCGCGCTCGCCGGCTACGTGGTCATGCTGGTGAAGTGAGATGGCGATTCCAGCGGAGATCCTGAGCCTCGCGCAGTCCTGGTCGGACTACTACGACGACCACACGGTCGTCTCGGTGGCCGTGCTGTTCGGCCACATCGCGGGCATGCTCCTCGCGGGGGGCGCCGCCATCGCCGCCGACCGCTTCATCCTCGACGCGGCGCGCGGCGACGAGACGCTGCGGGCGGTGTGCCTGTCGCGCCTGCCCGGCGTCCACCGGATGGTGGCGTTCGGGCTCGCGCTGGTGGTGGTGAGCGGCGCGTTGATGACCTTCTCGGACCTTCAGGCGTTCCTCGCGTCGGGCGTCTTCTATCTCAAGGGCGCGTTCTTCCTGCTGCTCATCCTCAACGGCTTCGTGCTGCTGGGCGGCGAGCGGGGCGCGCGTCACGGCGACGTCGCGCGGGGCTGGCAGCGCCTCCGCGCGTCGGCGATTGCCAGCAGCTTCCTCTGGCTGGCGACCGCGTTCATCGGCGTGCTGCTCACCAAGGCCGCATGAACAGCGGTCAGGGGTCAGCGGTCAGCGGTCAGGGGTCAGGCGGTCGGAGCTCGGCCATGCGCAATAGATTCGAAGTCTCGAGTGCTTCCGCGGAAACGTCCGGGTGCGGCGGCTGCCGGAGCCGCCGCCAGTTTCTCGGCGAGTCGGCGGCGATCGTGGCGGCGTTCGCCGCCGCGATGGGGTTGAGCGCGCGGGAGGCGCGCGCGTGGACGTTGACGGAAACGGCGCCCTCCGCCTCGAAGGGCGACACGCTCACTTATCCGATCCCCGCCGCCGACGGCGCTTCGATCGACTACAGCAACCAGGTGATCCTGGTGCGGTGGCAGGGCGACGTGCTCGCGTTCAACCTGGCCTGCCCGCATGAGAACACGGCGCTCAAGTGGCGGGCCGACGACCACCGCTTCCAGTGCCCGCGGCACAACTCCAAGTACACCCCGGAAGGCGTGTTCATGGAGGGCCGCGCCACGCGCAACATGGATCGGTTCGCCATCAGCCGCAACGGCGGCAGCGTCGTGGTGGACCTGGACAAGCTGTGGCGGTCCGACGAGAACACCGCGCAGTGGAACGCGGCGTTCGTGAAGGTGTAGAAACCAGAGGCCGGAGGCCGGGGCCCGGAGGACTACTTCTTGACCCGCGATCCCGACCAGTCCCCGCCGCCCTGGGGGCCGGCGTCGTAGGTGCCCTTGATCGTGTCGCCGTCCACCTTCCCCGTCATCGTCACCGGGATGTCGCCGCTGTCGGTGGGGTAGGAGAGCGAGAACGACACCTCGCCGTCCTTGACCGTGCCCTCGATCGGGAGCGTGCCCATGTCGACCACGAGGGTGCCGGTGAGCTTCTCGCCGTCCACCTCGAGCGTCAGCGTGCCGGAAATCGGCCCCTGATCGGTGTTCGCGGTGATGGCCCAGTCGCCGGTGACGTTCACGGCCCGCGCGCCGGCGGACGCCGGCACGAGCGCGACCACACCGAGGATGACGAGCGCCAGCGTCTTCATATGCGTGACCTCCCGATGCCTGGGACACTATACAGCGGTCAGCGGTCAGGGGGCAGCGGTCAAAAGAGCGGTGTGACGACGAGCCAGACCGGGAGGCAGGCGAGGGCCCAGGCCGCCAGCACGCGACCGGCCTCCTGTCCCGAGCGCGTGCGCGCGAGGCGCCACACCGCCCCGGGCAGCCCGAACAGGGCGAGCGGCGCCCACGGCGCCCAGGCTACCCAAGCCTGCGGCATGAGCAGCCAGGCGGCCGCCAGGCCGACCAGCGCCACACCCAGGCCGTTCAGCGCGAGCCGGGGCCACCAGATCCTCCGCGCGGCCCGGTAGAGCGTCGCGCCCAGCAGCGCGCACACGATCAGCCAGGCGATCGCGCGGTAGAGGTAGGGCTTCATCACGGCCATCAGGCTGAGCGAGTGCTCCATCGCGTCCGTGTCGGTCGACCGCATCGCCGAGGCCATCGCGGTGAAGCGGGCCCGGAGCGCGGGCGACACCTCCGGCACGCCGCCCAGGCCGTCGAGCGACGCGTACGGCGCGTGATCGAGGATCGCCTCGGCGGCGGCGCGCGTCATGCCCTCCACGGTCAGCAGATCCACGAGTGACGCGGCGTTCAGGTCGAACGTGTGCCGCCGCGGCATCGCGCGGAACTGATCGAACAGCGACGTGCCCGTCCGGAAGCCGTTGTTCGCCAGCCAGATCTCCGGCGGCGGCTCGAGCGGCCAGCCGAAGCCGCGGTCGCGGAGCACGCGCGCGACGAGCGGCGCCTCGTCCGGAAACGCCGCGACGTAGGCCCGCACGAGCGACGCCGTGTCGTGCGCCGCGCCCGCCGCCACCGCCGCGAAGATCTTGAGCTCGGCGTTCTCGAGCGGCGGCACCTCGCCCGGCGTGACGCCGAAGCGCGCGTAGAACGCCGGCTCGCGATACCGGCGTTCGATCTCGTCGTCGGCGGCCCACCGCCAGAAGAGCGACGCCACCGCGCCCTCGCTCGCGAGCAGCCGCGCGGGAGGCTTCGGCGGGTCGTCGGGCGCGCCGGGCAGGACGTTCTCGAGCAGGTACGCGGCGTGGCGATCGGATCGCGCGAGCAGGCGCTCGGGAATCTCCGGCCGGCGCGCGTACCGGTTCGCCTTCACGTCGTGGTAGCGCGAGGACTGCTCGCCCTGGCTGTACCAGAACGGGAAGACCATGAGCGCGCGCGGCGCGATCGACCAGCGGGCCTCCAGCGCGCGGCGGTACGCCGCCAGCCGTGTCCCGAAGGTCGCCAGCACCGTGGTGTCGCCGGCGAGCGCCCGCGTCTCGGGCGCCGCGCCCGGGTCATCGATCGCGAGGATCTGGAAGGACTCGGCGAAGCCCTCGTTGAACGCCGTCAGGCGGTCGGTGCGCACGGCAATCGCGTGCACCTGGTTGGCGGGGCCGTCCGGCGCCGGCCCGGCGAGCTGCCGGACGATGACGTGCGCGAGCTCGTGCGGAAAGATCTGGTCGACCGCGCCGTAGCGTCCCGTGAGGTTCGAGTCGCGGTACAGATCGACGTAGCCCGCCCGCGCCTTCCGCTCGCCGTCCAGCCAGAAGCCGAACCGCGGAAACCCACCCTGGTTGCCGGACATCAGCAGGTAGGCCGGCCCGACGGCCAGGCCGTCGCGCGCCGCCAGGAACGTCTGCTCCCAGCGGTAGATCCGCAGCATCCGTCCCGCCAGCCCGCGCGTCAGGACGGCCTCGTACCGCGCGGCGTCCGGGTGGCGGGTGTAGACCGGCAAGCCGTCGCGCTCCTGCCCGGTCTCGGCGAGCACGACGAGCAGCGGCGCCGCGGGCGCGGCCGCCGCGGGACCGGCCCGGGCCAGGGTGAGCGAGAAGGCGAGGAGCGGCGCCAGCATCGGGACGAACCTGTGTCCAGCCATCTCTAGACGAAAAGCGGGCCAACCGGTTCCACGCCGGCGCCGTCTGAGCCTGAGAACCCCCGAGGCCTCCGCTCATGACCAGACCGCCACGCCAGCCGGGACGCCTCTCGCGCCGGATCGTCCGCCACGCCGGCACGTTCATCCAGGACGCCGGCCATGCCTGGCGCCTCGCGCGCCGGTCGCCGGTCTTCACGGCCGCCGCCGTCCTCACGCTGGCCCTCGGCGTCGGCGCCAACACGGCGGTCTTCACCGTCGTGGACGCGGTCCTGCTGCGGCCGCTGGCCTATCCGCACAGCGACCGCCTCGTGGCGATCTTCCTGACCGAGACCGCCAGGAACGAGACGCGCAACCCGACCTCGCCGGCGAACTACCTGGACTGGAAGGCGCGCAGCCGGACCGTCGACGACATGACGGCGGCGTATCCCTGGCAGCCGACGCTCACGGGCAGCGGACGTCCCGAGCGGGTCCACGGCCTCAAGGCGTCGGGGAGCCTGTTCGATCTGCTCGGCGTCGCGCCCGCGCTCGGCCGCGGCTTCCGCGAGGACGACGACCGGCGTGACCCGCACGTCGTCGTGCTCGGCCACGCGCTGTGGCGGCGGACGTTCGGCGGCGACGCCGGCGTGGTCGGACGCCGCATCACGCTCGACGGCGAGCGGTACACCGTCCTGGGCGTCATGCCGGCGGGCTTCAGCTTCCCGCCGTTCTGGGCGACCGACGCGGAGTTCTGGGCGCCCCTCGCGCTCACCTCCGAGCAGGCCGCCGACCGCGACTCCCGGTTCCTCCGCGTGTTCGGACGTCTGCACCCGGGGGCCGACCGCGCGGCCGCCCGCGCCGAGATGAGCGCCATCGGATCGGCGCTCGCGGCCGAGCATCCCGACCATGACGCGGGGACCGGCGTGAACGTGGAGGCGCTGTACGAGCCGGTGGTGAGCGGGGGCAGGCCGGTCATCCTCACCTTCGCGGCCGCCGCCGCCCTCGCGCTGCTCGTCGTCCTCGTGAACGTGTCCAACCTGCTGCTGTCGCGCGCGTCGGCGCGCCGGCGCGAGCTGGCGCTGCGCGCGGCGCTCGGCGCCGGGCGGGGACGCCTGGTGCGGCAGCTGCTGACCGAGAGCGCGCTGCTCGGTGGAGCGGGCGGCGCCGCCGGCGTGCTCCTCGCGCTCTGGGGTGTGCGCGCCCTGGTCGCGGCGGCGCCCGCCGGCCTGCCGCGGCTGGACGAAATCGTTCCGGACCCGCGCGTGTTCGGCGCGGCGCTCCTGGTGTCGCTCGCGGCCGGTCTGGTCTTCGGGCTGGTCCCCGCGTGGCGCGCGGCGCGCGCCGACCTGCGCGGCGCGCTGGAAGACGGCGCCCGCGGCGGGAGCGAGGGCGGCGCGCCCAGGCGTCGCGACGCGCTGGTCGTCGTGCAGGTGGCGCTGGCCGCGACGCTCGCCGTCGGCGCGGGCCTGCTGGCGCGCAGCTTCGTGTCGCTGCTCACGCTCGACCCCGGCTTCGCGTCCGACCACCGGCTGACGGCGGACATCGGCTTCGCCGGCACGCCGTTCGCCGACCCCGCGCGGCAGCCCGCGTTGTTCCAGGATCTGTTGACGCGCGTCGAGGCGCTGCCCGGCGTGCGGCGGGCCGCGCTCGTGGATCTGCTGCCGATCGGCGGGGACATCTGGCGATGGGGCCTGACGATCGACGGCGCGCCGGCGGCCGCGCGCGGGCACGGGCCGGCGGCGGCGCTCCGGGTGGCGACGCCGGGCTACCTCGAGACGATGGGCATCCGTCTGGCGCGCGGGCGGAGCTTCACGCGCGCCGATCGCGACGTGGTCCTGGTGAACGAGACGTTCGCGCGGCGGTACCTGGCGGGCCGCGATCCCGTCGGCCGCCGGCTCCGGCTGGGAAGCGAACCGTCGGACCGCCCGTGGCTCACCGTCGCCGGCGTGTACCACGACACGCGCCAGTGGCGGCTGACCGACGACCTGCAGCCGGAGATCTACCTGCCCTACGCGATCAACCCCGTGGCGTGGTGGGACCGCACGACCCTCGTCGTCGAAACCGACGTCGATCCGCGGACGCTCGTCTCGAGCGTGCGGGCGGCCGCGTGGGCGATCGATCCCGATCTGCCGGTGGATCCCGTCAGGACGATGGGGGACATCCTCGAGGAAGAGGTCGCCGGACCGCGCTTCGCGGCGGCGCTCGTCGGGCTGTTCGCGGCCCTCGCGCTGGTCATCGCGGTGATGGGCGTGTACGCCGTGCTGGCGTACGCCGTGTCGCGACGGACGAAGGAGATGGGCGTGCGCCTCGCGCTCGGAGCGCCGCGCGGGCGGGTCTTCCGGCTCGTGCTCGGACGCGGCCTGGCGCTGGTCGCGGCGGGCCTGGCCGGCGGCCTCGCCGGCGCCGCCGTCGGCGCCCGGTACGTGTCGAGCCTGCTGTTCGGCGTGACGGCGGGCGACCCGGCCACCTACGCGGCGGTCGGCGCGGCCGTGCTCGCCGCGGCGGCGGTGGCGTGCGCGATCCCGGCCTGGCGCGCGACGGCGGTCGATCCGATCGCGGCCCTGCGCGCCGACTGATCCACGCCCTACTCGTAGATCCGCCTGTACATCTCGTAATTGACCCAGACCTCGCGCACGTAGGTCCGGGTCTCACTGTAGGGCATCGTGTCGACGAAGAGGTCCTCGGGCAGGTCGCGTCCGGCCCGCCACCAGGCGCCGGTGCGATCCTCGCCGGCGTTGAAGGCGGCCATGACGGGCGCGGCGTGGCCGCCGAACAGGTCGAGCAGCTTGCGCACGAGCGCCGCCGCGATGGTGGCGTTGGCCGGCGGGTCGGTCAGCAGGTCTTCGTCGGGGTCGGCGATGCCCGCCTGGGGCGCGAGCGCGTCGGCCGTGTAGGACATGATCTGGAAGAGGCCCGTGGCGCCGGCCGCCGAGCGCGCCTCGGGGTCGAAGCGCGACTCGCGCCGCATGAGGGCGAGCATGAGCAGCGGGTCCACGCGGCGCGCCGACGCGGCCGCCGTGACCTCGTCCAGGAACGCCCGCGGGTAGACGAGCGTGAGGAAGTCGTCCGGCATGCCGGTCGACGGCCCGTCGAGATAGCGGCCGAAGTAGGCGCCGACGAGCGACAGCGCGTCGCGGTAGTCGCCCGCGGCCTCGCTGGCGCGCACGGCCAGGAGCGTTGCCGCGCGGTCCCGGCGCGCCGCGCGCGCGAGGTCGCGCGCGGCGTCGGCCGCCTCGGGCGCGAGCCCGGCGCGCGCGAGCAGCGTGGCCGCCCGGTACTCGGGCCGCCGGAGCGTGGCCGGGTCGAGCGTGAGGTCCGGGAACGCCAGCGGCTCGGGCGGCGGCGCCGGCTCGTGCAGCGCCCGCAGGCGCTCGGCGGCGCGCAGGCCGTAGTAGCTCCACGGGCCGGCGCGCACCAGGGCCGACCACCCCGCCACGGCGTCCTTGCGCCGGCCGAGGGCGGCGTCGGTCGCGGCCAGCCAGTAGGACGCGAGGTCCGCGGTGTCCGAGCCTGGCCGGCGCGCGAGCGCCCCGCGCAGGTTCGCCGCCGCGCGGTCGGTACTGACCGGCCCGGAAGGCGGCGAGGCCCGCGCGCCACAACACCTCGGTCTGCGCGCCGCGGCTCCTCGTCCGCTGGAACAGCTCGCGATAGACCCCGAGGCCTTCCCGCACCTGGTCCACGCTCACCAGATACGCCGCCAGCAGCGACCCGATGCTCTGGCGGTCGCCGGACGCCAGGCCGGTCACGCCGCCGCGCCAGAGCGCGAGGCCGCGCGACTTGACGTCGGCCGTCCGTCCCTCGCGCACGTCGAGGCGGAACTGGATGACGCGCACCTGGGCCGCGAGCGCGCCCGTGGGATGGCGCTTCAGGAACGCGGCCGCCGCCGCGCGCGCCTCCTCGTCGGCGCGCATCCGGTAGAGGTCGTCCACGAGGTCGGCGTCGATGTGGTCGGCGCGCGGCGAGCGCGGGTACGCCGCGCGCCACGCGCGCAGGACCTCGATGGCGTCGGCGAAGCGGGCGATGGCCGACAGCCGGTTGGCGATGGCGTGGTAGTCGCTCTCGGAGAACGCGGCGGGCGCGACGCCCAGGGTCTTCGTCAGCCGCCGCTCCGCGTCGCGCGCGGCCTCGTAGGCCGCCGCCGTGCGGAACTCGCGCTGCGCCTCCCGCAGCACCTTCACGGCGCCCACCGGCTGGTTCGACGCCTCGAGGGCCGCCGCCAGCTCCAGCCGCGCGCGATCGGCGAGCGGGCCGCGGCGCTCGATGTCGGCGATGCGGCGGGCGAGACTCTCGGCGCGGTCGGGCCGGTCGGCCTTCCGGTACGCCGCCGCCGCGTCGAGCAGCAGGTCGTGGTTGGCGCGCCCGGGTCCGGACCGCGCGGGGCGGCCCAGGCGCGCGACCGCGGCGTCGGGGTCGCCCGCCGCGATGAACGTCGCCCCCGCGCGGCGCCTGGCGAGCGCCGCGAGCGAGCTCTCGCGCGCGGCCACCTCGTCCCACACCGCCGCGCTCTCGGTGTGGCGTCCGGCCTCGTCGAGCAGCGCCGCGCGCAGGAGCTCCGCCTCGAGCGGCGCGTCGGCGCCGCTGCCGGCCGCGCGGTTCAGCTCGGTGAGCGCGTCCGCCGGGCGCCCGGCGCCGGCGAGCTTCACCGCGGCGGGGTACGACGGTCCGGGCAGCCGTGCGGTGTCCGCCGGCGCGCCGGCGCGGGCCGGCGCGGCCCACGCGGCCGCCGCGGCCAGCACGCAGGCAAGCCACGGGCCGGGGCCGCGGCGATGGGAGAGGAAAGGACGCACCGCGATCGAGCCTACGCGAGCGCGGCGCTTCGCGCAACCGGGCGCGCGCGTCAGCGCGCGTCCTCGAGCCGCTCGGCGATCCAGCGCGCGATGCCGTCCTGCACGCGCGTGTGGACGTCGGCCTGGCTGATGCCCAGCTTGCGCAGCACCTTGAAGGAGTGATCGCCGCCGTCGACCACGAACAGATCCGACTCGGCCGGTAACGCCGCCAGCACCGGCGCCAGCTCGGCCGGCGTGCCGAGCGCGTCCCGCTCGCCCTGCACGCAGAGCATGGGCTGGCGGACGAGCGGCAGGTGCGCCGTGCGCGGCTTCTCCGGGCGGCCGGGCGGGTGCAGCGGGTAGCCCAGGAACACGAGCGCCGCCACCCGCGCCGACGCCTCCGCGTCGTGCGCCACGAGCTGCGACGCGATGCGGCCGCCCATCGACTTGCCGCCGATGACGAGCGGGCGGCCGCCGAGCGCCGGGCTGGCCGCCACGCGCCGCACCACGGCGCCGTAGCACGCTTCGAGCGCCGGGCCCCGGTCGGGCAGGCGCCGCTGCGCCTCCATGTAGGGGAAGTTGAACGTGACGACGTCGAGGCCGCGCGCGGCGAGGCCCTCAGCGAACGCGACCATGAAGCCGCTCGTGTGCGGCGCGCCGGCGCCGTGCGCGAGCACGAACGTCGCGCCGAGGCGCGCCGCGTCCGCGGCCTCGTACAGCCTCGCGCTCACACGCCCGCCCGTCAGCTCGATCTCGAACGTCGTCATCGTCGGAAGGTCCCTGTGAAGAGGATGCCACAACAGCTGTCACCCGACGAACCCGCTCTTGGCCATCACGTTGCCCTTGCGGCCGTTGAGCCTCACCTCGATGCGGTGATAGCCGGGCGGCGCGGTGGGCTTCTCGACGAAGAGCACGTAGTGGCCCGCGAGCGCGCCGGCGAGCTCGGTGAGCGCGCGCTGGGAGAAGAGGTTGGTCCGCGCGAAGAACCCGCCCGTCTGCGCCGCCACCGACTCCAGGCCCACCTCGAGCGTGTGGGAGTCGGCCTGGGTCGTGTCGAGCGAGAACACGGTGACGCGGCCGGCCTGGAACGCCTCCACCGCCGGCCCGTACTCCTTGTCGAAGAACACGTAGCTGCCCACCCATCGGCCCCAGCCGTGGCCGACGAGCACGAGCGACTTCGCGCCGGGCAGCGGCTCGAGCGCGTCGGCGATCTGGAGCAGCGCCTGCTCCATGCTGTACGCCTTCTTCGCGTGCGCCGGGTCGAGGCGCGCGACGAGCGAGGGCCCCTCCGACGCGGCCACCGGTCCGGGCCGCTCGAAGAGGATGCCGTGCCGGAAGATCGCCCGCACGCGGTCCAGGTCGTTCGTGAAGTCGACCCACACCTTCAGGTGGTAGTCGAACGACACGACGGCCACGCGGTCGGCCGGCGTGAACGTGTCGAGGAACCGGCGCGTCTCGATGAGCATGCGCATGAGGCCGATCATGCGCGACGGCTCGAAGTCCTTCTGGAAGAGGAAGACGACCAGCCGGCCTGGTGGCGGCAGCTCGTTGACGCCGGTCCGCGGGGTCGAGGCGAGGGGCGCGCCCTCGCGATCCACCGCGCCGCCCTCGATCCACTGGGCCGACTCGACGCGCGCCGGCTCGCCGTCGATCTTCACCAGAAAGTCGTCTGGCGCGAGGCCGCGGATCGGCGCGCCGCGGCCGTCCACCACGCGGGCGTCGACCAGCACGCGGCCCACGTCCACCCGCTCGGTGAACCGCGGACGCTGCTGGCCGGCCGCCAGGACCGCGGCCGAGGCGCACGCGAGGATCGCCATGACGGCCGGACGCGCGAGCGAGTCGGATGCGGTCATGAGCAAAACACCGTGCGGGGCCGACCGGACTCCGCCGATAATCGTCAAATAGAGCGTCGAGGCGCCCGCTCCGTCATTCTAGCGCGCCGGCTCAGGTCATGTGGCTCGCACTCATCCGGAGTTTCGTGTGGATTCGCACAGTCTGGTCGTCATCTGCCTGCTCGCGGCCGCCGCGAGCCCCGCGCTTGCCCAGCCCGCCCAGGCGCCGCCGCCGGCCGCGCCCGTCTTTCACGTGACGCGGGCCACGTCGGCCATCAAGGTCGACGCGGTCCTCGACGAGCCCGCCTGGGCGCACGCCGTGCGCATTCCGGTCGACAACGAGTGGCTCCCCGGCGACAACGTGCCGGCGCCCGTGAGGACCGACGCGTTCATCACCTACGACGACGCCAATCTCTACATCGCGTTTCACGCGTACAATCCGGACCCGTCGAAGATTCGCGCGCACCTGATGGACCACGACTCCATCAACACCTTCGTCCAGGACGACCACGTGTCGGTGCTCATCGACACCTTCAACGACGAGCGGCGCGCCTACCAGTTTCGCGTGAACCCGCTCGGCGTGCAGGCCGACGCGATCTTCAGCGAGACGGACGGCATCGAGGACTTTTCGTGGGACGCCATCTGGGCGTCGGCCGGGCGCATCACCTCCGACGGCTACATCGTCGAGATGGCGATCCCGCTCAACCAGAATCCGGTTCCCCTCGAGCTCCACGCCGATGACCTGGGGGTTCGATCTCAACCGTTCGTACCCGAGGAACGTGCGGCACCGCATCTCGGGCAACCGGCGCGACCGCGACCGCGCGTGCATCCTCTGCCAGATCACCAAAGTCTCGGGCTTCGCCGACCTGAAGCCCGGGCGCAACGTGGAGGTCGACCCGACGGTGACGGCCCACCGCACCGACGTCAGGTCCGACTTCCCGTCGGGCCCGATCGGCAAGGACAGCCAGAAGGCGGATTTCGGCGCCTCGGTCCGCTGGGGCGTGACGCCGAACGTCACCGTGAACGCCACGGCCAACCCCGACTTCTCGCAGGTCGAGGCCGACGTCGCCCAGTTGGCCGTCAACGAGCGCTTCGCGCTGTTCTACCCCGAGAAGCGGCCGTTCTTCCTGGAGGGGATCGACGTCTTCTCGACGCCCATCGAGGCGGTCTTCACGCGCACCGTGGTCAACCCGTCGTGGGGCGCCAAGGCGACGGCGAAGAGCGGGCGCAACCTGGCCGGCGTGTTCGTCACGCGGGACACGGCGAACAGCCTCGTCCTGCCGTCGAACCAGAGCTCGAGCGCGGCGTCGCTCGACGAGGACGTCACCGGGAGCGTCCTGCGCTACCGGCGTGACGTCGGCCAGGGATCCACGCTCGGCCTGCTGTACGCGGGCCGCGAGTCGGGTGACTACCACAACCGCGTCGGCGGCGCCGACGGCTTCTTCCGCCTCTCGGACACCGACAGCGTCAAGTTCCAGTACCTGAGGTCCGACACGCAGTATCCCGGCGCGATCGTCCAGGAGTTCGACCAGCGCGCGGGCGCGTTCTCGGGCAACGCGCTGTCGGCGGAGTACGACCACCTCGGCCGATCGTGGTACTGGCTGGGCCAGTACCAGGACTACGACACCGGGTTCCGCGCCGACAGCGGCTTCCTGCCGCAGGTGGACGTGCGCACGGTCACGGCCGACAGCGGCTACCAGTTCTGGGGCGCGCAGGACGACTGGTACACCACGGCCAACGTCGGCGGCGCGTTCACGCGGAGCTACGACCACGAGGGCCATCTGACCGACGAGGGCATCACCGCCAACGGCGCGCTCTCGTGGGCGCGGCAGTCCACCTTGATGGTCGTCTACAAGCGCGGCCAGGTGTACTTCGGGGACACGCGCTATCGCGGGTTGGACACGATCGCCGCCGCGTTCCAGCAGCAGCCGACCGGCCTGCTCAAGTACGGCGTCACGGTGCGCGCCGGGGACAGCGTGGACTACGCGAACGGCCGGCCGGCCACCGTCTTCCAGCTCTCGCCGTCCCTCGAGCTGAAGCCGGGGCGCCACCTGAACGCGCAGCTGAGCTACACGATGCGCGTCCTCGACGCCGCCGACATGCGCGTCTTCCGCGCGGATCTCGCCCAGCTTCGGGTCGTGCAGCAGTTCAGCGTGCGCAGCTTCGTGCGCGCCATCCTGCAGTACCAGACCATCGCCAGCAACGGCGCGGCCTACGCCTCGCCCGTCGAGCCGCGGACGCGGACGCTCTTCTCGCAGCTCCTCTACTCGTACAAGCTGAACCCGCAGACCGTGCTCTTCCTCGGGTACTCGGACAACCGCCTCGGCCAGCAGGGCATCGCCCTGACCCAGACCGACCGCACGTTCTTCCTGAAGATCGGCTACGCCTGGCTCATGTAGGGGCGACCGGCCAGGTCGCCCCTACGGGTTGCCGCGATCGGCCAGGTCGCCCCTGCGAGCGCGCCTTCTGCCCGGCGCCCGGCCGGTCCGGCCCGGAACCGGGCCGGGTTGCATCATTGGTATCACTCAATGTAGATTTATAGATATGAAGTCGGCCTCGGCGCTCTACCGGCTGCTCGGAGACGACGCCCGCCTGCGCCTGCTGCGCCTGCTGGCGCGCGAGCGGCTGAACGTCAGCGAGCTGACCGCCGTCCTCGGCCTGGCCCAGTCCGGCGTGTCGCGCCACCTCGGGCTGCTCAAGGACGCGGGCCTCGTCGCCGAGACGCGCGACGGCGGCTACGCGTACTACGAGATCGCGCGCGACGCCCGGACGGGCGGCCGGCACGCCGGCGTCTGGCCGCTGCTCGAGTCGCAGTTCGCCGCCGCGTCCGACCGCGCCGTGAAGGCGGACGACGCGCGGTTGCAGGAGGTGCTGCGGCTGCGCAAGGAGAACTTCGAGGCGCACGCGGCGGAGGGACGCAAGGGGCAGCTGGTGCCCGGCAAGAGCTGGGCGGCGTGGTCGCGCGCCCTCGGCCACCTGCTGCCGCCGCTCGTCGTCGCCGACCTCGGCTGCGGCGAGGGCTACCTCACGGTGGAGGCCGCGCGCTGGGCGAAGCGCGTCGTGGCGGTGGACCGCTCCGAGGCCGTGCTGCGCCAGGCGCGCGCCCTGGCCCGCCGGCGCCGCGTGCGCAACGTCATCTGGAAGCGCGGCGAGATCGAGAAGCTCCCCATGTCCGACGCGAGCGTGGACGTGGCGCTGCTCTCGCAGGCGCTGCACCACGCGGCCGACCCCTCGCGCGCGCTCGTCGAGGCGGCGCGCGTCGTGGCGCCCGGCGGCAAGGTGGTCGTGCTCGACCTGCGCGTGCACGACCAGGCCTGGGTGCGCGACCGGCTGGGCGACCAGTGGCTCGGCTTCCAGGACGGCGAGCTCGAGCGCCTCATGAAGGGCGCCGGGCTCCGCGACGTGCAGGTGGGCGTCGGCGCGCGCAAGACCGGCGATCCGTTCACCGTGCTCGTGGCGTCCGGCCGGAAGCCGGCGGCGAAGCCGACGAAGGCGTAGGGGCGGCGCGCGGCGTCGCCCGGAGAGAACACCACATGTCCAATCGGAGCCCCCAGTCCCCAGTCCCCAGTCCCATCCGGGCGCAACTCGATGCCCTTCTGGCCCGCCGCATCCTCGTCCTCGACGGCGCCATGGGCACGATGATCCAGCGCCACGCGCTGGGCGAGGCGGACTTCCGCGGCGACCGGTTCGCGGCACACCCCCGCGATCTCAAGGGCGACAACGACCTGCTCTCGCTCACGCGTCCCGACGTCATCCTGGGCATCCACCGGCAGTACCTCGAGGCGGGCGCCGACATCATCGAGACCAACACGTTCAACAGCACGGCTGTCGCGCAGGCCGACTACGGGATGGAGGCGCACGTCCACGAGCTCAACGTGGCGTCGGCGCGGCTGGCGAAGCAGGCGGCGGCCGAGTGGACGGCGAAGACGCCGGAGCGGCCGCGGTTCGTGGCGGGCGCGGTGGGCCCGACGAACCGGACGCTGTCGATCTCGCCGGACGTGAACGACCCGGCGTTCCGCGCGATCACGTTCGACGCCCTGCGCGACGCCTACCGCGAGCAGGTGCGCGGCCTGGTGGACGGCGGCGTGGACGTGCTCCTCGTCGAGACCATCTTCGACACGCTCAACGCCAAGGCCGCGATCGTGGCCATCGACGAGGTGTTCGACGAGCAGGGCGTGGAGCTGCCGGTCATGCTGTCGGTGACCATCACCGACCGGAGCGGCCGCACGCTGTCGGGGCAGACGGTGGACGCCTTCTGGGTGTCGGTCGCCCACGCCCGGCCGTTCAGCGTGGGGATCAACTGCGCGCTGGGCGCGCGCGAGATGCGGCCCTACGTCTCCGAGCTGTCGCGGGTCGCGCCGTGCTGGGTGAGCGCCTACCCGAACGCGGGCCTGCCGAACGCCTTCGGCGAGTACGACGAGGCGCCGGCCGAGACGTGCGGGCTCGTCAAGGCGTTCGTCGACGACGGCTTCGTGAACATCGTCGGGGGCTGCTGCGGGACGACGCCCGACCACATCCGGGCCGTGGCGAAGGCGGTGGCGGGCCTCGCGCCGCGCCGGGCCCCGTCGCCGGAGCCGTTCACGCAGTTCTCGGGCCTCGAGACGCTGACCATCCGCCCCGACAGCAACTTCCAGATGATCGGCGAGCGCACCAACGTGGCGGGCTCGCGGCGCTTCGCGCGGCTCATCCGCGAGGGGAACTACGCGGAGGCGGCCGAGGTCGCGCTCGATCAGGTGCGCGGCGGCGCCAACATGATCGACGTGAACATGGACGAGGGCATGCTCGAGTCCGAGCAGGCGATGACGCGCTTCCTCGACTACATCGCCACCGAGCCCGAGATCGCGCGCCTGCCGGTCATGGTCGACAGCTCCAAGTGGTCGGTGCTCGAGGCCGGCCTGAAGTGCCTGCAGGGCAAGGGCGTCGTCAACTCGATCAGCCTGAAGGAGGGCGAGGAGGACTTCCTCCGCAAGGCGCGGCTCGTCCGGCGCTACGGCGCCGGCGTGGTGGTGATGGCGTTCGACGAGGAGGGGCAGGCGACGACCGTCGAGCGCAAGGCGGCGATCTGCCAGCGGGCGTACCGGCTGCTGACCGCGCAGGCGGGCTTCCCGCCCGAGGACATCATCTTCGACCCGAACATCCTGGCGATCGCCACCGGCCTCGAGGAGCACGACGGCTACGCCGTCGCCTACATCGAGGCGACGCGGGTCATCAAGCAGACCTGCCCCGGCGTCAAGGTGAGCGGCGGGGTCAGCAACCTGTCGTTCTCGTTCCGCGGCAACGACCACGTGCGCGAGGCCATGCACGCGGCGTTCCTCTACCACGCCATCGAGGCGGGCATGGACATGGGGATCGTGAACGCCGGGCAGCTGATCGTGTACGAGGACATCGAGCCGGCGCTGCTCGAGCACGTCGAGGACGTCATCTTCAACCGCCGGCCGGACGCGACCGAGCGCCTCGTGGCGTTCGCGGGGACGGTGCAGGGTGGCGGGTCGAAGAAGGCGCAAGACCTCGCGTGGCGCGAGGCGCCGGTCGCGAAGCGGCTCGAGCACGCGCTCGTGCACGGCATCGTGGACTACATCGAGGCCGACACCGAGGAAGCGCGCCGCGGGCTCGCGCGGCCGCTCGACGTGATCGAAGGCCCGCTCATGGACGGCATGAAGGTGGTCGGCGAGCTCTTCGGCGCCGGCAAGATGTTCCTGCCGCAGGTGGTCAAGAGCGCCCGCGCGATGAAGAGGGCCGTCGCCTGGCTCGAGCCGTTCATGGAGGAGGAGAGGGTCCGCACGGGCCAGGTGGGCCAGGCCCAGGGCACCGTCGTCCTCGCGACGGTGAAGGGCGACGTCCACGACATCGGCAAGAACATCGTGGGCGTCGTGCTGGGGTGCAACAACTACCGGGTGGTGGACCTGGGCGTGATGGTGCCGGCCGCGACGATCCTGGACACCGCCGCCGCCGAGCAGGCCGACTTCGTGGGCCTGAGCGGCCTCATCACCCCGTCGCTCGACGAGATGGTGTTCGTCGCGCGCGAGATGGCGCGGCGGGGCCTCACGGTGCCGCTGCTCATCGGCGGCGCGACGACCAGCGCGCAGCACACGGCCGTGAAGGTGTCGCCGGAGTACGGCGGCACGACGGTGCACGTGCTGGACGCGTCGCGCGTCGTGGACGTCGTGTCGAGCCTGCTCAACCCGAAGCAGCGGCCCGCGTTCGAGCGGGCCAACGCCGAGCGTCACGAGGCGCTGCGCGCGAAGCACGCCGCGCGGGTGCTGCGCCCGCTCGTGGCGGTCGGCGAGGCGCGGGCGAACGGCCTCGCCACCGACTGGGAGAACCTCGAGGTGCCCGCGCCGTGGTTCACCGGCACGCGGTTCGCCGCCGACATCACGCTCGAGAGCCTGGTGCCCTACATCGACTGGACGTTCTTCTTCACCGCGTGGGAGCTGAAGGGGCGGTTCCCGGAGATCCTGGACCATCCCAAGTACGGCGCCGCGGCGCGCGAGCTGTACGGGCACGCGCGCGCGCTGCTCGACGAGATCCTGAAGGGCCGGCTGATCGAGCCCAAGGGCGTCTACGGCTTCTGGGCCGCCAACGCCGAGGGCGACGACGTCGTCCTCTACACGGACGACTCGCGGCGCACCGAGCGCGCGCGGTTCCCCATGCTGCGCCAGCAGGAGGTCGCCGGCACGGGCATGCCGAACCTCTCGCTCGCCGACCTCGTGGCGCCGCGCGCGAGCCTCGTGCCCGACTACCTGGGCGCGTTCGCCGTGACGGCGGGCCTCGGCGTGGCGGAGCTCGTGGCGAAGCACGAGCGCGACAGCGACGACTACGGCGCGATCATCGTCAAGGCGCTGGCCGACCGGCTGGCCGAGGCGTTCGCCGAGCGGCTGCACGAGCAGGCGCGCGAGGACTGGGGCTACGCGAAGGGCGAGCAGGCGTCGAAGCCGGATCTCATCGCCGGGAAGTACCGCGGCATCCGTCCGGCGTTCGGCTACCCGGCGTGCCCGGACCACTCCGAGAAGGGCCGGCTGTTCGAGCTGCTGAACGCGAAGGCGGCCGGGATCGAGCTGACCGAGAGCTTCGCGATGACGCCCGCGGCGTCGGTGAGCGGCCTGTACTTCTCGCACCCGCAGGGGCGCTACTTCGCGGTCGGCCGCGTCGGGCGCGACCAGGTGGAGGATTACGCCGCGCGCAAGGGCATGACGGTCGAGGAGGCCGAGCGCTGGCTCGCGCCGAATCTCGCCTACGAGCCCGCGGTCCGCACGATGCCGTGACGCAGGGCTGAAGCCCTGCGCTACGTACCGCTCAGGCGCAGGGCTGAAGCCCTGCGCTACGTACTACCTGCGTTTCCCGTAGCGCACGACTTCAGTCGTGCGCCAGCCCCTTCGACTCGCGGACGACCGCCTCGATGTCGCGCCACCGCCCGGGCACCCGCGCCCACACCGCGTCCTCGATCTGACGCGACCAGCCCTGCCCCAGGTCGGCGAGGTTCTTCTTCGTCCGCTCGATGAACGCGCGGCCGAAGCCCTTCAGGTCGAGGTGCTCCTGCTCCGACCAGATCGCCCACTGCCGGATGGCGTGGAAGTAGCCGACCGGGTCGCTGTCGGGATGGAGCAGGCCCAGGTCGCGCAGCTTCGCCGACGCGTCCATCAGGCTTCGGACCGACGCGAAGCGCTGCTGCAGCTCCCGGCCCGCGAGGCGGAAGACCGTGCCGGGCGAGGGCGGCTGGCGCGTGAACTCGAGACAGTAGGCGCTGAGGTTCACCGCGGCCGGCGGCACGCCGAGCTGCTGCATCTCCTTCTGCACCGCCCGCTCGGCGCCGCGCTGCAACGGCTCCAGCACGAAGCTCGACGGCGTCAACTGCCCGGGCCGCGCGCCCTGAAAGGCGATCTGCATCTCCATGGCCTCGCCGGTCGAGCGCCCGAGACTGGTGAAGAAGATCTTCGCGCCGGCGGCGCCGCCCTGGCCGGCCGCGCCGGATCCCGTGCGGCCCGCGCCGGGCTGCGCCACGCGCGGCCACGCGCCGAACCGGCGGGAGGCGCGCCCGCCCTCGACGAGGGCGGCCGGGCGCAGCAGGCGCGCGAGCGCGTTCCAGGCCGCCCGCAGCGCGCCGCCGCCGGCCGCCTCGGGCGCCTCACGCGGGCCGCCGCCCGCCGTGGCGCCGCACGAGGTCAGGTCGGTGGTCAGGCAGGAGTCGAGCGACGCGAACATCAGCTGCAACGCCGGATTGACGGACCCGTGGTTGGCCGAGTCGGGGTTCAGCGAGATCAAGCCGCCGCTGTTCGGATCGATCTCGATGACCGACGGACCTTCCACGAAGGTGTCCGTGTGGGGCCGCGGATCACCCGCGTCGTCCATTGGTGAGATGGGGAAGTCGATTTCCGGGACGACGGTGGTCTCGGTGAAATTCGGGCCGAGCGCGACCGCGTCGCCGCTCGCGCCCGGGGCGCCGCCCGTCGTGGGCCTCGCCGAGGTCGTCGCCGGCCCGGGCGGCGGCAGCTCGGGCGCCGGCAGCTTGACCGTGTCGCCGCCGGCCTCGACCGGCGACGTGATCCGCTGCGTGCCGCCGGGACCCGTGCGCGGCCTCGGGCCGGCGCCGGCCGAGCCCGTGCCGGGCCGCGACGCCGGCGGCGGCGCCGCCGCGCCCTTGGGCGGACCGATGCTGTCGAGCCCGCCGGTAGGGTCGAAGCCCTCGCCCGCGGGCGCCGGCGGCGGGCCGAACGGCCAGGTGCCCGTCGTCGGCTGGTGGCCCGTGGCCGCGTCGAAAGCGTCCTCGAGCTGGCGTGCGGAGTCTTCGTCGAGGATTGGCTCGAACCCGTCCTCGCCGATGTAGCCCCGCGTCGACAGCGTCTCGAGATACGTCGGATCCTCCTCGAGGCGCTGCTCGAGCCACTGGATGTCGTCCTGCGTGAGCGTCCCGTTGCGGGCGCGCACCGAGATCGCGTTGGCGCGCGTGATCTCCTCGTGGGTGGCGTCGAGCCGGAAGCCCCGGCGCTCGAGCGCCTCGGCGACCAGGTTGTCGGCCGTCCGGCGGTCAGTGGGCCCGCGCAGGCCCGCGATGTCCTCGTCGGTCAGGCCCGCTTCGCGCGCCATGCGCTCGGCGTCGGCGAGCACTTCGGCGTCCTGGCCGGTGAGCACGTGTTGGTACACCTCGTTCTGGCGATGGGCCGCGGAGATCTCGTCGCGGAGCGCGTCGGCGAGGCCGGTCCGGGTGTCGTTCGCCTCCCACACCTCGCGGAGCCGCGGGCCGATGACGCCCGCCTCCTTTGCCTCGCGGAGGAGGGCGAACAGATCGTCGTCGGTCGGTATGCGGCCCCCGGCCCCGGGCTCGACCAACGTGTCCGTGCCGGACGTGCCGCCCTCTGGCAGCGGCCGCGTCTTGGCCCCGCCGGTCGCCGGGCGGTTGCCGCCCTCGGGCAGGCGCGGCGCGCGCAGCGCGCCGGGCTCGGTCACCGATCCGCTGCCCGGCAGGCTGCCGGACGGGGACGGCGCCGGCGGGAACGACGCCGGCCCGGTCGACGGCGGCGCCGGCTGGGGGTTGGTGTTGAGGAACGTGCGCGCGTTGGCCAGGTCCTCGCCGGTGAAGACCCGCACGAACCCGCCCTCGTCCGGCTCGAACTCGACCCACTTCAGGACCTGGTCGCCCTGCGGCGCGACGTCCTCGCGCAGCATCCGCAGCTCCTCGGCCGTCCACGACTGCGGGCGCCCGCCGGCCTCGAGCGCGAGCTTGGTCCGGATCGACGCCAGCACGTTGGTGTCCATGCGGACCAGGTGGTCCGGCCGGACGTCGCCGACGAACCGCATCCAGTCGGGCGCGTCGGCGGGATTGACGAGGACCGTGCTGCCCGTCTCGTTGGCGGCGGTGACCGCCATGTCGGTGTCGAACTCCTCGACCGCGGTCTTGGTGTCCGGGTTGGCACGCACCCGCTCGATGCCGGCCTGGATGGCGTCCTCGGGCACGCCCTTCGCCCGCCAGCGCGAGACGGCGTCGTCGAGCCCGTTCGCGCGCTCCTTGGCGGTGAACGTGGTCGACGACGAGCCGCCGGACTCGCCCGTCGGCGGCGCCTTCGGCGGCGTGCCGCCGCCTCCGCCCTCGCCGCCCACGTTGGTGGGCGCCTCGGACCCCACGCCGGTGGCCGGACGGCCGCCCCCCACCTCCGGCACGCCCCCCACCTCCGGCACGCCGCCCACCTCCGGCACGCCGCCGCGCGCGCCGGCTGGCGCCTCCAGGCCGGGGATCGTGCTCGGGGTCCGCGCGCCCCGCAGGTTCGCGCGCAGGCTGCTCTCGGCCAGGTAGTCCACGACCTTGGGCAGGGCCTTCATCATCACGACGGCCAGGCCCAGCTCGGCGGCGGCGGCGAGCTGCTGCTTCGTCGTCACCTGGTGGCCGAACTGGTCGGTGGCCGGACCGGTTTCGCGCCCGGCGGCCCGGAAGAGCGGGTCGGTGATGAGCTGCCCGGCGGTGTACAGATCGCCGGTCAGCGTGTAGGTCGTGATGATCTGGTAGGTGGCCATCGCCACGGCGGTCGCCGTCTCGACGTAGACGTCTCTCGTCGCGTCGCGCATGGCCTGGCTCATGGACGTGATCCGGTCCATGACTTCGCCGTTGTCGATCTCGCGCATCTGGAGGATGCCCAGATAGGTGTTGCCGGCGATCAGCTTTCGCCGCGGCGTGTTGGCCTTCTCGATGACACCACGCGCCTCGGTCAGGAGGTTCAGCTTCCGGTCCACGGTCGCCTTCCAGCTGTCCACCTCGGCGCGGGCGCCGGCCGGGAGGTTCGGGTCCTTGAGCAGCCGGTTGATGGCCGTCTTCTGGCGGACGAGGTCGTCGGCGACCTTGCGCAGCGAGTCGTTGTTGAGGCTGAGGCTCTGCTGGATGTCGTTGTCGAAGACGTAGACGCTGGTGCTCGCGTGCCCACGGAACCCGGTCAGGTTCACGCTGACGCTGTTGCCGTTGTGCAGGTCGTCGAACTCGTCGAGCGTGCCCTCGTAGGGCAGCCCGCCGCGTTTGCCGGCGAAGCTGACGTCGTCGCTCACGAAGATGCTGACGCCGTTCTGGTCGGTCTTGCGCGTGAGCGTCACGTCCTGCGACTGGCCCTGCGGCGAGGTGAGCCTCACGGTCACCGTGTCCTCCGGCCCCCAGTCGTCCGGGACCGACAGGGCGACCTTGAACGGCTGGCTGAGCGACACCGAGCCGACCGGGCCCTTACCGGGCACGACGACGACGTGCGCGTTGTTCGGGTCCTGCGCTCCGGCGGCCGGCACCAGGCCCGCCAGCGCGAGGACGCCGGCCGCGGCCAGCCCGCGCGTGAAGGTGGTCATCGATCCTGCTCCTTCCCCGCCATCTGAAGATCGGCCCGCGCCTTCATCGCCAGCAGCTCGTCGATCGACATCTGCTGGATCCGCCCCTCGTCGGGCAGCCAGCTCCACGCGGCCGGGTCGCGCGAGACGCTCGGGCCCAGCACGCGCGTCACGTAGCCCCGCGCCAGTTCGCGTATCTCGTCGGTGCAGTCCTTCGGCTGATAGTCGAGCTGCGCCGGCCGCTCGCCGATGTTCCACCACACCTGGCAGGGGCTGGCCGTCGCGATCCGCTGCGGACCCGGGTCCGGGGGCTTCCGCGTGTCGTAGTGGATGTGCCCCGTGACCGAATACGCCTCGCGGCTGGGCGCGCAGTTCTTGCCCCAGGGGTGCCAGATCACGACCTCGCCGTGCCGCTGCTCGAGATCCACGAAGATGCCGTGGGGCGGCAGCGTCTCGTGGCCCGTGAGGAAGATATGCGGCGGCGGCGGCGTGACGATCGTGCCCGGCACCTCCTTCTGGCTCTTCGCCGGCACCGTGACCGAGGACGGCAGCGTCAGGTAGGGAAGCGAGTGGACGAAGATCGTGGCCGTCCGCGGCGTGCTGCAGCCGTTCTTGACGACAATCTTCGTGTGGTAGGTCTTGCCGTAGAACAGCTCGCCCCACGACCACTCGCCCGAGGCCTGCCTGACCGGGGGCGTGCCATCCCCGCGCCGCGGCCTGTCCCAGGCGTGGCCGGGATCGCGGCCGCGGTTCTTGAGCGGGTGGTTCATGTCCGTACGCGGGTCGTAGTTCGGGTCGAACTCGGGGCTGTTCGGGTCGGTTCGCGGCTCGTAGTTCGGATCGTAGGTGCGGGGCGCCCCAATGGCGCCCACTCCGAGGTCCGGTGTCGGCTTCTGGCGCGCGGTGGCCGGCGCGGCCAGGGGTCCGGCCGCCAGCAGGGCCGCGGCGGCTACGGCGCACGCGGCGGCCGCCCGCCGCCCGACCGCAGATCGGGTGGGCTTCATGGCATCTCTCCCAAAGGGGCTTTCAGGGAAAGAACGGACATGAAACCCGGCGCCCCGTAGCGCACGACTTCAGTCGTGCGCCGTGCGGGCGCAGGCCTGACCGCCTCCGCTCTTCGAGCTTCGGCGAGTCCGCCGGAGCCCTGGCGAAGGCGGAAGGCCTGCGCTACTTGGCGGCGAGGAGCACGACGTCGGTCGAGATCGTGCCGCGGGCGAGCGCGAGGCGCGTGCCGTCGGGGGACCAGGCGAACGCGAAGATGCCGTCGGACGGGAACCGCGTGATCTGCGCGGGCGCGCCGCCGCCGAGCGGCTGGCTCCAGACGTTCCCGACGCCGTCCCGCACCTCCGCGTAGGTGAGCGCCTTGCCGTCCGGCGAGAACGCCAGCACGCCCTGCGACCTCAGGTAGACGGGGAAGACCTTCGGCGGACCGTCCGTGTCGAGCGGCACGACGGCGATGCTCTGGCGCTGCGTGGACAGGTCGGAGTACGAACCGGCCACGAACCGTCCGTCCGGCGAGAGCGCCTCGCTCTGCACCGGGCTCTCGCGGAGCTTCACGGGATCGCCCCCGGCCACCGGCATTCGCCAGATCGTGATCTGGCCCTCGAGCGAGACCGTCGTGTAGACGAACGAGTCCGCGTCGGGCGCGCACGCGGGCCTCAGCGCGATCGCGCCGCGAGTCATCTGCACGGGCGCCGCGCCGTCGAGGCCGCCGCGCCAGATCTCTGGCGTGCCGGAACGGAGGGACGTGAAGAACAGGTAGCGCCCGTGGCCGCAGACCGCGGGCTGCGCGTCGGTGGCGGGGTCGACCGTGAGCTGCCGCGGCTGCGGAGCCGTCCGTCGCCATGATCCACAGGTCGAGGTTGCCGCTCGCGCCCGACGCGTAGACGATGCGGCCGTCGGGCGTCCAGGCGATGCCGCCGAGGCCGTCGCTCCGGCCCAGGCCGGACGTCAACGACCTGTCGGTCTGGCCGCCGCCCGGCCGCGCCACCCACAGCGAAGACAGCACGCCGGACGCGATCGTGACGAGCGCCCGCGAATCGGCCGACAGGCTGACGCCCGTGTAGGTCGTGAGGTCGTTGGTGAGACGCCTCACCTCGCCGCCGGGATACGCCACGCGCCAGATCTGCCGGTTGGTGGCGCCCTTCTCGGTCGCGGTGGTCACGAGGCCGCGCCCGTCGGCCAGCCACGCCACGTCACCGAGGGCCGACCAGCTCTGGTTCCCGAGCGGGGTGATCGCACCGGAGGCGACGTCCACGGTCACGACGCCGAACACGACGCCGCCGCGCAGCGACTGCCGGGCGACCGCCACCCGCGCGCCGTCGGGCGACCACGACGGGCGATGCAGCGCGAAGATGTCGCGGCGCCTGTGACGTCGCCACCACGCGGGCGCCGCTTCCGTCGAGGTTCGCGACGATGATCGCGGCGCCGTGCGGGCTCTGGATGCCGCGCTCGAACACGAGTTGCTTGCCGTCCGGCGAGAAGCTCACCGGGCTGTCGACGTCGTCCAGGATCTTGCGCGCCGTCCCGCCGAGCACGGGCACCTGGTAGAGCGCGCCGATGCTGTTCGCGCCCGCGTAGGCGGAGTAGTAGACGTAGTTGGCGTCCGGGGAGATGGCGACGCCGCTGTAGCGCACCTGGGCGGGCGGCACGATCAGCACGTTGCTCGACGTGGCCGTCTGGCGGATCCACAGGCTCTGCCGGCCTTCGTCGTTCACGACGTGCACGACCAGCTTGCCGTCGGGCGAGATGGCGGCCAGCGACGCCTTGCCGGTCGCCGTCAGGCGGGTCATGCGCATGTCCTCGAGCGAGATGGCCGGCGTCGCGGGGGCCGCGGTGCGCAGGCCGCGCGCGAGGTGCCACGCGTAGGCGCCGACGAGCACCACGAGAAGACCCACCGCGGCCAGGCGGAGCGCGCGGGCGCGCCCGGACTCGCCGCGCCGGCCGGCGCGCGGCGCACCGCGCTCGCGGCCAGCTGTCCCGACTGCACGTCCGTCCGCAGCTCCTCCAGGTCGTTCCGGAGATCGATTGCCGTCTGATAGCGCCGGTCGGGCTCCTTGCCGAGGCACCGCTTCACGATGCGCCCGAGCCCGGCCGGCAGCGACGGCTTCAGGTCGGTGACCGCGCTCGGCGTGTCCTTCAGGATGGCCGAGATCACCGACACCGGCGTGTCGCCGCGGAACGGCTGCTCGCCGGTCGCCATCTGGTGCAGCATCACGCCCAGCGAGAAGATGTCGGACCGCGAGTCGACGGGCTTCCCCTCGGCCTGCTCGGGCGACATGTACGCGACGGTGCCGACGATGCGTCCCTGGCCCGTGAGGCCGGTGGCCGCGAGGGTCGTCTCGCCTCCGGACGCCGCGGCGTCCATCTCGCGCAGCTTGGCGAGACCGAAGTCCAGCACCTTCACCTGCCCCGACTCGGTCACCATCACGTTGGCCGGCTTGAGATCGCGGTGGGTGATGCCGCGCTGCTGCGCGGCGGCGATCGCCTCGGCAATCGCCGCGCCGACCGTGAGGATCCGATCCAGCGGCAGGCCGTCGGCCGGGATGAGGTCCGCCAGCGTCCGGCCCTCGACCAGCTCCATCGTCAGGAACAGCCGGCCGTCGGCCTCCTCGACCGAGTGGATCGTGACGATGTTCGGGTGGTTCAGCGCGGCGGCGGCGCGCGCCTCGCGCTCGAAGCGCTCGCGGCTCTCAGGGTCGCTCGCGACGCGCTCGGGCAGCACCTTGAGCGCCACGCGGCGGTGGAGCTTCGTGTCCTCCGCCTCGTACACCTCGCCCATGCCGCCGCGGCCGATCTCGCGCAGGATCTGGTAATGGCTCAGGGTCTTGCCGACCATGGGGCGATTCTAGCGGAATGCCTGCGGAATGCCCACGGAAGGCCCGCGGAATGCCCGCGGAAAGCCCGGAATGAGCGACGAGCGGCGCGGGGCGTAGGGGTCCCCGCCGATCCTAGAGATGCCCGTGCGCGATGTCGAGAATGCGGCTCCAGTCCGTCGGGTCCGTGTGCATGGCGAACAGGCGGTCCACCTTCAGCCCTTCCCGCTCGGCGGCCCACACCAGCTCCGAGACGTACCTGCGGCGGGCCGTTCCGGGCGAGCTGCACCAGGTCGCTCGCATAGAGGAGGCGGCGCTCCGGCAGATACGCCATCATCATGCGCTCGCCGGTTTCGCTGCGGATCGGGTACAGCTCGATGCGGTTCGATCCGGCGCCGACGATCGTCCTGCCGGCGACCACATGGAGGACCGGCGCGCGGGGCCGGCGCTCGAGCGTGTCGGGATGTCGGGTGTGGCGGCGGTCGAGGGCCCGCTGGATCTGCGGCACGTTGAGGTCGAGCAGGTACACGGGCACGCCGGCCGACACGTACTCGCGGACGCCGCCGAAGTGCGGCCACGCGTCGGAGGTCGTGACCACCGCCTTGATCGGCAGGCCCGGGAACCGTCGCGCGGCCTCGGCCATCACCTTGCGGGAGTAGCCGCCGGAGATGGGCGCGTCGAGCACGACCACGCCGTCGTCCTGGCGGACCAGCGTGACGCCCCAGCGGCCGGGAACGTAGACGACCCCCTCGGCCAGCGTGACGGCCGGTCGCGACGGGCTGCCGAGCGCCGGATCGTCGAGGCCGTGGGCCACGGCGTCCGCGTAGCGGCGCCTGACGTCCTCGGGCAGCGCGAACGTGCCGTCGGGGAGCGCCGGGTTCAGCGCGAGCCGGGTGATCAACAGCGTGCGGTCGGGCAGCCCGCGGCGCTCGAGGTCCCACTGCAGCGGATAGTGGATGCCGCCCGGCAGCAGGTCCCAGAACGAGTAGCTGAGCCGGGTCGTCACGTCGCCCCAGACGCCCCAGAAGACGTCGTCGGGATACGCGGAATCGATCTCGGCCGCGGTCGGCAGACCGGTGTACGGGTTGAGGAGCACGCGAACCTGCCGGCCACGCCACGTGTACGCCACCACGTGCTGGGACAGACCCTGGAGCGGCACGTCGTCGAGCGCGTGGAGATCCGGCGCGTCGAGCGCGTCGAGCAGGGCCACGTGCGGCAGCAGCGCGGTCCGCTCTTCTCCTTCCCGCGCGAGGTCGGGCGCCGGCAGCCATCGCTCGCCGAAGGCGCGCGCCGCCACGCCGCCGGCGAGGACGTCCTTCTCCGTGTACGTGGCGTCCGCCACCTGATTCTCGTTGGTGGCGCGCCAGCGGCCGCCGCGCAGGTCCCACGCTTCGGTGACGGTCATGCGCTGCGGAATCCACGGTCCATCCGGCCGCTCGGACTGCTCGAGCAGGTTCCGCGATCCGTAGCCCTCGAGGCGCAGCGTCGCGATCGCGCGCATCGCCGCTTCTCCGCCCATGCCGTCGAGCGCGGCGCGTACCAGCGCGTGCGCCCGGTTGTCCGGAGGCGCCGGCGCCAGCTGGCGCGATGGCGCCGCCAGCGCGGCGCAGACAAGGAGCGGTAACAGCATGGTGCACCCCGTGCGCGGAATCGCCGCGCGAGCCAACGGTTCGAGAGGTCGGAGGATGCGCCAGTATTGATCGGACCGCGCGCGCGGCACAGCGTGGGAGGGACGAACCGCCGCTCGGCTGGGACGAGTCGCATTAGCGACGGGACCAAGCTCAGCGGTTGTCGCGCGGGCGAGACGAGGTTGACGGAGGTCCGACGCGGCACCACAATGGCGGGACGTTCATAGCGCGGAGGTGACCCAATGTCGCGCGTCGTCCTTCCGGTTTCCTTCCTCTTCCTCACCCTCACGATCGCGTGCGGCGGCGCCCAGGCCCCGGAGGAGCAGACGCCCGCGGCCGCGCCTGCCTCGGCGGTGACGTCGCACATGACCGATCACTTCACCCGGGTGCACGACATCGAGGAGGCGGTGATCCGCGGCGACCTCGAGGCCGCCGCCGAGCCCGCGAAGTGGCTGCAGAGCCACGTGACGATGGAGGGCCTGCCCGCGGGGAGCGAGCCGTTCATCAGCGAGATGCGCAACGCCGCGTCGGCGGTGGCCTCGACCGACGCCGTGGGCAACGCGGCGGTGGCCACGGCTACGATGCTGGCGACGTGCGGCAAGTGCCACGCGGCCACCGGCGCCACGCCGAAGATGCCGGAGGTGATGCCGCCGCCGGCGGCCGAGGGCACGGCCGGCCACATGCGCGAGCACCAGTACGCGGTGGACCTCATGTCCGAGGGGCTCGAGGGCCCGTCCGACGATCTCTGGAAGCAGGGCGCCAAGGCGCTGACGGCCGCACCGCTCGCGGGGGCGGACCTGCCGGAGGTGCCCAAGAACGTCGCCGAGATGGAGACGCGGGTCCACGCGCTCGCCGACCGCGCGCTCAACGCGAGCGACACCGGCGCCCGGACGGCCATCTACGGTGAGATTGTCGGCGACTGCGCCAGCTGCCACGGGTCCCACGGCAAGGTGTGGGGGCCCG
This sequence comes from uncultured Acidobacteriota bacterium, assembly GCA_963812185.1. Classification (GTDB taxonomy): domain Bacteria; phylum Acidobacteriota; class Vicinamibacteria; order Vicinamibacterales; family JAHECP01; genus JAHECP01. Next base: position 388,782 of record CAWEUE010000002.1, on the reverse strand, counting down.
GCGTCGGCAAGCAGGTCGGATAGCCGCCAGGCGGCTCGGATGACCAGCGCGTTCTTCGACGGCGCCCGCTACTGGCTCGGGGTGGTGTACCTCGCGTCGGTGCCGGGCGCCGTGCTGTTCTGGTTCGCCATCCACCCGTTCGCCGCGTTCTGGCGGCGGGCCGGGGCGGTGGCCGCGTACGCCGCCGGCTTCTCGGTGATGGCCGCGGCGGGGGCCGTGGCCGTGGTCTGGCGGCGGCCCCTGATGGGCGCCGACCTCGGGCCCAACGTCGCCGCCGCGGCGCTCGGCATCGTCCTGATCGTGGTCTCGGCGGTCGTCCGCCACCGCTGGCGCCGGCAGCTGACGATGCGGATCCTGTTCGGGCTGCCGGAGATCGCGCCCTCGCGGTTCCCGCCCACGCTGCTGACCGAGGGGATCTACGCCACGGTCCGCCACCCGCGCTACGCCGAGTTCGGCCTCGGCGCGCTCGGCTGGGCCTTCCTCTCCAACTACGCCGGGATCTACGCGGCGGCGGCGCTGACCCTGGCGTCGATCGGCGCGCTCATCCCGTTCGAGGAGCGGGAGCTGGCGGCGCGCTTCGGGGCGCCCTACGCGGAGTATCGGAAGCGCGTGCCCGCCGTCATTCCCTGGAAGCGACGGTGAGGGGCGCCCGCAAGCGCGCGCCTCACCCGTTCTTCCGGAAGAACTCCTTCTGCAGCTTCAGCAGAAGTGGAATCGAGAAGAGCACTGATATCAGGTTGGGGACGGCCATCAACCCGTTCAGCGTGTCGGCGATGTCCCACACGAGGTGCAGCGAGCCGGTTGCGCCGAGGTAGATGAACACGATCCAGAGCAGGCGGTAGGGCAGCGTGGCCTTCGTGCCGAACAGGTACACGATCGCGGTCTCGCCGTAGTAGCTCCAGCCGATCAGCGTCGAGAACGAGAAGAGCAGGATGCCGCCCGTGACGACGATGTCGCCCCAGGTGCCGGGCAGGCCGACCTCGAAGGCCTTGGCCGAGAGCGCGGCGCCGGTGAGGCCGCTGTTCCAGACGCCCGTGACGAGAATCACGAGGCCGGTCGTCGTGCACACCAGGATGGTGTCCACGAAGACCTCGAAGATGCCGTACATGCCCTGGCGCACGGGGTGGTCGGTGTCGGCGGCCGAGTGCACCATGGGCGCGCTGCCGAGGCCCGCCTCGTTCGAGAACAGGCCGCGGGCGATGCCGTAGCGCATCGCCATCATGATGGTCGCGCCCGCGAAGCCGCCGGTGGCCGCGCTGCCGGTGAAGGCGCCCTCGAAGACCAGGTCGAACGCGTGCGGCAGCTGCCCGCCGAAGAGGATGAGGATCAGCAGGCCGCCGCCCAGGTAGAAGATCGCCATGAACGGCACGAGGATCGACGTCACCTCGCCGATCCGCTGGATGCCGCCCAGGATCACGATGGCGGTGATGGCCGCCACCACGATGCCGGTCACCATCGTCGAGATGCCGAAGCTCGCGTGCAGCGAGTCGGCCACCGAGTTGGCCTGCACCATGTTGCCGATGCCGAACGCCGCCAGCGACGTGAGCAGCGCGAAGATCCAGCCGAGCCACGGCAGCTTCAGCCCCTTCTTCAGCGTGTACATCGCGCCGCCGCGCATGGCGCCCGAGGCGTCGGGCTCGCGGTAGTAGAGCGCGATCACGATCTCGGCGAACTTCGTGCACATGCCGAGCAGGCCCGACACCCAGAGCCAGAAGAGCGCGCCCGGCCCGCCCAGGTAGATGGCCGTGGCGACGCCGGCGATGTTGCCCACGCCGACCGTGGAGGCGAGCGCGGTCGACACGGCCTGGAACGGGCTGACGTCGCCCTTGCCGCCGCCGTGCTCGAACACCTTGCCGAGCACCTCCTTCAGCGCGAAGCCGAGACGCCGGAACTGGATGGCCCCGGTGAGGATGGTCAGCAGGAGGCCCGTGCCGATGAGCAGCACCATCATGGGCGTGCCCCACACGTAGCCGTTCAGCCAGGAGTTCCACTGGGCGATGGTCTGGGACATATCGTTCCGATTGTCGATTGGCGATTGCCGATTGCCGATTGCCGATTGCCGATTGGCGAATTGACGGACGGCTCAGGGCCTTGGCCCGCCGAAGCGCTCCGGCGCGAAGGCGGCCCGGGGAGTATAGCCCGAGCGGGGCGTCACGCCGAAGCTACGCCTTGCGGCCGACCTCGCGGTGGCGGAAGCACGAGACCAGGTGGTCGTTGACCATGCCCGTGGCCTGCATGTAGGCGTAGCAGATCGTGGAGCCGACGAAGGTGAAGCCCCGGCGGCGGAGGTCCTTGCTCATCGCGTCGGACTCGGCGGTCCGCGCGGGCACCTGCCTCGAGGTCCGCCGGCGGTTGACCCTCGGCGTGCCGCCCACGAACCGCCAGATGTACTCGTCGAACGAGCCGAACTCGTCCACGACCTCGAGGAACGCGCGCGCGTTCGTGATGAAGGCGCGCACCTTCAGGCGGTTGCGCACGATGCCCGCGTCGGCGAGCAGCGCGCGCACCTTGCGCGCGTCGTAGCGGGCGATCTTCCGCGGGTCGAAGCGGTCGAAGGCGCGGCGGTAGTTCGGCCGCTTCCGGAGGATGGTCAGCCAGCTCAGGCCCGCCTGCGCGCCCTCGAGCAGGAGCATCTCGAAGAGACGCCGGTCGTCGTGCGCCGGCACGCCCCACTCGCGGTCGTGGTACTCGAGGTACAGCGGATCCGAGGTGCCCCACGCGCATCGCTCACGCGGCTTGGCCCGCCGAAGCGCGGCGCGCGAAGGCGGCCGCCCCACTACCGCCGTTCCTCGAAGCCCAGCTCGTGCAGGATGTCGCGCAGCTTGCTCTTGATGATGCGCTCGTTGCGCGGCCCCATCCGCAAGAGCAGCTTCTGGGCGGGCTCCAGCTCCTCGAGCGACGGATCGGCGTAGTGGTACGACTTCACGCGCGACTCGAGCCGGGCGTCGGCCGGCAGGTCGGGCGTCGCCAGCAGGTTCGAGATGGCCCGCTGCAGCGCCACGTCGAAGTTGCCGTCCGGGTGCCCCAGCTCCCGATACGCGTCGTCGAAGAGCGGCCGCAGCGTGTGGTAGGCCTTCACGGCGCCGGCGGTGTCGAGCGAGTTGACGGCGTCGGCCAGGCCGTCGTAGCGCGCGAAGCTGCGCGGGTCCGGCACGAGCGCGCCGCCCGGGCCGGGGACGCCATGGAAGGCCTGCTTCGGCGCGAACTCCGGCACGTGCTTGGCCGGCGAGACGCCCTCGGCGACGTTGTCCACGACCACCGCGAAATTGCGGACGAGGTCCTTCGTCGCCAGCCACGTGGCCAGCTGCGGGCGCGAGGAGAGGCCGCGCACCAGATCGCTCACGAAGCTGTCGCTCTCGGCGAGCGGCGGCAGGGTGATGGCGGGAGACGGTGGCGGCACGACGTCCTCGGTCGCGGGCGCGGCGGTCTCGGTCGGTGTCGCCGCCGGCGGCGCCGCCGGCGCCGGCCGGAAGAACCAGTAGGCGATGGCCGCGATCAGCACGACGCCGGCTCCCACCGCGGCCCACACCCAGATCGGGGTCTCGTGCGGGGGCGGCGCCTGCTGCTGCGGTCCGGTGTTCAAGGAGTAGTCGTTCTGGGCGGTCATCGGGCCCTCCGCTCGGCTGGCAGACGTTGTGTCCCCCCATTGTCTCACTTCCGCGGCCTCATTCTGATACCCTCCCGCCATGGGCGGGGTGGCCGTCGTCACGGGAGCCTTGAGCTACACGGGCCGGGCCGCCGCCCGGAGCCTCCTCGCCCGGGGCTGGCGGGTGCGCACCCTGACCGGGCGCGCGACGCCGACCCGGCCCTTCGACGGCGCGGACGCCATCGCGCGCGCCCCCCTCCAGTTCGGCGATCCCGACGCGCTCGTGGCCTCGCTCGGCGGCGCCGACGTCCTCGTCAACACGTACTGGATCAGGTACCCGCACGGCGGCCTGCGCTTCGACGACGCGGTGGGGAACAGCGCCGTGCTGCTGGCGTCGGCCGCCACGGCCGGCGTGCAGCGCGTCGTGCACCTGAGCGTCGCCAACCCGTCGGCCGACGACCGGCTGGACTACTACCGCGGCAAGGCGCAGGTGGAGGCCATGGTCGGCGGCATGGGGATCCCGCACGCGATCGTGCGCCCGACGCTCGTCGTGGGGCTCGGCGACATCCTGATCAACAACCTCGCCTGGTGCCTGCGCCGGTTCCCCTTCTTCGCGATGCCGGGCACGGGCGCGTACCGCGTGCAGCCCATTCTCCTCGACGACCTGGGCGAGATCGTGGCCGACGCGGCGGAGGCGCGCGGGAACGCGACCCTCGACGCCGCCGGACCGGAGACGCTGACCTTCGAGGCGCTGGTGACGGCCATCGGCGCGGCCGTCGGACGGCGCCGTCCGATCGCGCACGTGCCGCCCGCGGTCGCGCTGGGGCTGCTGAAGGGCATCAGCCCGTTCGTCGGCGAGGCGGTGCTGTCGCGGCAAGAGCTGGACGGCCTGATGGAGGAGCGCCTCGTGTCGGGCGAGCCGCCGCGCGGCACGGGCCGCGTGACGGAGTGGATCGCGGCGCACGGCGCGGAGCTGGGGCTCCGCTACGCGTCGGAGGTCAAGCGGCACTTCCGGTAGACGCACGCGGCACTTCGCACCCAACGGTTGACGACCACGAAGCACACGACGCCCACGATGACAGGCGCGCTCACGGCGGCCCGCGCGCCCAGGTCGCCGCGCATGGTCTACAATGCCCCCGGAACGCGCGGGTGCGCGCTGTGAAGATTCTCACCTCTCTTCGTTGCTCTCCAGGATTGACGCCATGCGATACACGATGACACTCGGCCTCGCGCTCGCGGCGGCCACGGTGCTGGCGGCCTGCTCGTCGCCTGAGCCCGCCAAGCCGGCCTCGGACGTCCCGACCATCGCGTTCGAGAAGTACACGCTGCCGAACGGCCTCGACGTCATCATGGTCGAGGATCACCGGCTGCCGATGGTCGCGGTCAACCTGTGGTACCACGTGGGCCCGGCCAACGAGGCGGCCGGCCGCACCGGCTTCGCGCACCTGTTCGAGCACATGATGTTCCAGGGCTCGAAGCACGTGCCGCCCGACCAGTACTTCCAGCTGCTCGAGGCGGCCGGCGCCAGCGACATCAACGGCACGACCGACTTCGACCGCACCAACTACTTCGAGACGCTGCCGTCGAACGAGCTCGAGCTGGCGCTCTGGCTCGAGTCCGACCGCATGGGCTACCTGCCCGACGTCCTCGACGAGGTCAGCCTCGCGAACCAGCAGGACGTCGTGCGCAACGAGCGCCGGCAGGCGATCGAGAACCAGCCGTACGGCCTCGTGGAAGAGGCGATGTTCCACGCGCTGTTCCCGAAGGGCCACCCGTACTACGCCGACGTGATCGGGTCGCACGCCGACATCCAGGCGGCGAAGCTCGCCGACGTGCGCGACTTCTTCGAGCAGTACTACACGCCGAACAACGCGAGCCTCGCCATCGTGGGCGACATCGACAAGGCGGGCGCGAAGGCGCTCGTCGAGAAGTACTTCGGCACGCTCAAGCGCGGGCCCGACGTGCCGAAGCTCGACGTGACGACGCCGCCGATCACGAGCGAGCGGCGCGTGGTCGTGCACGACCGCGTGGAGCTGCCGCGGATCTACATGGCGTGGCTCTCGCCGGCCATCTTCCAGCCGGGTGACGCCGACGCCGACCTGGCGGCCGAGATCCTCGGCGGCGGGAAGTCGAGCCGGCTCTACAAGAAGCTCGTCTACGAGCTGCAGATCGCGCAGGACGTGACCGTGCGGCAGTACCTCGCTGGTGCTCGGGTCGGTGTTCGACATCGAGGCGACGGCGCGGCCCGGCCACACGGCGGAGGAGATCGAGAAGGCGATCGACGACGAGCTCGAGGCGTTCCGCCGCGACGGCCCGACGGCGAAGGAGATCGAGCGGGCGCAGAACATCATCGAGACGCAGAAGATCCAGCGGCTCGAGACGCTCGGCGGCTTCGGCGGCGTGGCCGACCTGCTCAACGAGTACAACCACTACCTGGGCACGCCCGACTACCTGGCGAAGGACCTGGCGCGCTACCGCGACGCGACCGCGGCGTCGGTGAAGGGCTTCGCCGACGGCACGCTGAGGACCGGCGCGCGCGTGGTGGTCTACGGCGAGCCGGGCCAGCCCGACCTCGGGCCGCAGGTGCCGACGCCGCCCGCGCCGAAGGTGGCGGCGGGCACGGGCGCCGAGGCCGTCAACGCCGACGAGCCGTGGCGCAACACGCAGCCGACGCCGGGCCCGGCGCACGCCCTCGCGATCGCCGAGCCGCAGCGCTTCACGCTCGCCAACGGCCTGACGGTGCTCCTGAGCCCGCGGCCCGGCCTGCCGGTCGTGTCGGCCAACCTGGTGTTCCGGACGGGCAGCGACGCGAACCCGCTCGACGAGCCGGGCCTCGCCAACTTCACCGCGGCGATGCTGGACGAGGGCACGAAGACGCGCGACGCGCTCCAGCTCGCCGACGACGTGGCGCAGGTCGGCGCGTCGCTGAACACGGGCTCGAGCATGGACTCGACGCAGGTGGCGGTGCGGTCGCTCAAGAAGAACTTCGCGGCGGCGCTCGCCCTGATGGCCGACGTCACGCTCGACCCGGCGTTCCCCGAGGCCGAGATCGCGCGGCAGCGCAGCGAGCGGCTCGCGCGCCTGGTGCAGCAGCGCGAGAACCCGGGCGCGGCGGCCAACGCGGCCATGTTCGCGGCGCTCTACGGCCCGAAGAACCCGTACGGCTTCACGGAGCTCGGCACCGAGGCGTCGAACAAGGCCATGACGCGGGACGAAATGGTCGCGTTCTGGACGCAGAACTTCGTGCCCAACAACGCCGCGCTCGTCGTGGCCGGCGACATCACGGCCGACGAGCTGCGGCCGCTCGCGGAGTCGACCTTCGGCGCGTGGCAGCGGGGCGAGCCGGCCACGCCGGCGCTCGGCGCGCCCGCGACGACCTCGGCGCGGCTCGTGCTCGTGGACAAGCCGGGCGCGCCGCAGACGCAGCTGCGCGTGGCGACCATCGGCGCGCCGCGCTCGACCCCCGACTACCCCTCGCTGCAGGTCATGAACATGGCGCTCGGCGGCCTCTTCTCGAGCCGCATCAACATGAACCTGCGCGAGGAGCACGGCTACACCTACGGCGCCGGCTCCGCGTTCGTCTACCGCCGCGCCGCGGGGCCGTTCTACGTGGCCACCGGCGTGCGCACGGACGTGACCGGCCCGGCCGTGTCCGAGATCTTCAAGGAGATCGCGCGCACCACCGAGACGCCGCTCTCGGCCGAGGAGCTCGCGCGCGCGAAGGACTCGCTGGTGCGCTCGATGCCCGGCGCCTTCGAGACGAGCCGCGGCGTCGTCGCCAACCTGTCGAACATCTACGTCTACGACCTCGGGCTCGACTACTTCAGCCGCTACCCGGAGCGCATGTCGGCGGTCACCGCCGAGATGGCCGAGGCCGCGGCGAAGAAGTACCTCGTGCCCGGCAGGATGCTGGTCGTCGCCGTCGGCGACCGCGCGAAGATCGAGCCCCAGCTCCGCAGGCTCAACCTCGGACGGGAGGAGCTGAGGGATGCTGACGGGAATCTCCTGAAATGAGAGAATGAGCCACGGAAGGGCCACGGAAATCGCCACGGAAACGAACCACGGAAGGAGACGTCGCATGGCTGAAGCCATGCGCTACGCGTTGCTGGCCTTCATCCCGTAGCGCACACCTTCAGGTGTGCGCCCTTCCGTAGCGGTTTCCGTAGCGGCTTCCGTGGTGATTTCCGTGGTGATTTCCGTGGACATTGTCCCCCTATGAATCTCGTAGCCCTCACCTCCGGCTGCACGTTCGACGACTTCCTGTTCGCGCCGCAGCTCTCGGTCGTGGAGCGGCGTGACCCGGCGGTCGTCGATCTGTCCTGCCGGCTCTCGCGGCGCCTGACGCTCGCGCGGCCGATCGCGTCGGCGAACATGGACACGGTGACGCGCGCCGAGATGGCGGTGGTGCTGGCCGAGGAGGGCGGCATCGGCGTCATCGACCGCGGCTTCCGCGAGGGCGACATCGAGCCGCAGGTGCGCGAGGTCGAGATCGTCAAGCGCACGCAGCACGGCGTCATCCCCGATCCCTATACGATCGCGCCCGAGGCGCGGCTGGCCGACGCGGTCAGCCTGATGGCCCGCGTCCGCGCGGGCACGCTGATGGTGACCGCGCCGGACCGGCGGCTGCTCGGCGTGCTCTCGGAGCGCGACGTGCGCTTCGTGGACGGCGCCGCGCGGGTGGCGGACCGCATGACGCCCGTCGAGCGCCTGGTGGTCCGCCGCGGCCCGCTCGCGGCCGGCGAGGCCGAGCGGGTGATGGTCGAGCGGAAGGTGAAGAAGCTGCCGCTCGTGGACGAGGCGGGCGCGCTCGTCGGCCTGATCACGGCCAAGGACATCGTCAAGCAGAAGCGGATGCCGTTCGCCACGCGCGACGCGCAGGGCCGCCTGCGGGTGGGCGCGGCCATCGGCGCGCGCGGCGACTACCTGGAGCGCGCGGCCGAGCTCGTGCGGGCGGGCGTGGACGTGATCGTGATCGACATCGCGCACGGCCACTCGATGGTCATGGAGCGCGCCATGCGCGAGTTCCGCGCGCGCTTCGGCGACGTCGAGATGATCGCCGGCAACGTGGCGACGCCCGAGGGCACGCGCTTCCTGATCGAACGGGGCGCCGACGCCGTGAAGGTCGGCATCGGCCCCGGCGGCGGCTGCACGACGCGCCTCAACACGGGCTTCGGCGTGCCGCAGGTGCAGGCGCTCGTGGAGTGCCGGCGCGCGGCGGGCGACGACGTGCCCGTCATCGCCGACGGCGGCGTGCGCCGCGACGGCGCGCTGGTCGCGGCGCTCCTCTTCGGCGGCGACACGGTCATGCTGGGCAGCGCCTTCGCGGGCACCGCCGAGGCGCCGGGCGAGGTCGTGCACAAGCCGGTGTTCCTGCCCGAATCGCGGAAGCCGGTGGAGGTGCCCTTCAAGGTGCTGCGGGGCATGGCCTCGATTGGCGCCATCAAGGACCGCCTCGACGTCGAGGACGTGGACACGGCCGACCTGCAGGCGCTCGGCGCCGAGGGGCGCGAGGTGAGCGTGCCGCTGCAGGGCTCGGCGCGCAGCGTCCTGCACGAGATGTTCAAGCACCTCGCGTCGGCCGTGAGCTACGGCGGCGCCGGCAGCCTCTCCGAGCTCCGCCGCCTCTTCGAGGCGCACCCGGAGCGCTACGTGATCCGCTTGTCGGATGCGGGACGGAGGGAGTCGTTCGAGCGGTGAGCGAAGCCCAGGTCAAAGACCTGGGCCACGGCCTCAATCCACAGGCCACAGGCCACAGGCCGCAGGCCTCAGGCCCCAAGCCTACTTCGCCGGCGGGTACCCCTTCTTCAGCAGGCCGATCGCCTTCTCCACGTCGCGGTGGAACACGAACAGGTTGTCGGCGTTGCCGTTGGGGTCGGTGAAGTTGTAGGTCCGGCCGCCCTTCAGCTTGATCCGCAGGTTCTTCTTCAGGTAGTCGACCGTGAACTCCTCGAGCGAGGTCGGCGGCACCGAGAACGCGTCCTTCTTGTCGTCGGTGACGTAGCTGATGGCCTTGGGCGTGGCGACCAGCTTCCCCGCGCAGGAGCCGAAGGTGTGCTTGTGGACGACGGCGATCGACGCGTCGAGGCGCACGACCTTGAACCGGATCATCAGGTCGCGGTCGCCCGGCGTCACGGCCACGTTCTCGGCGATGCCCTCGAAGCCCTGCGCCGACACGTTCAGCCGGTGGTCTCCGGGCTTCACGCCCTCGGCGGTCACCGGCGTCGTGCCCACGTAGGCGCGGTCGATGAAGACCTCCGCGCCCGGCACGTCGCTGTCGATGTGCAGCGTCCCGGTCGTGGGCGCCGCGGGCGCGGGCGCGGGGGCCGGCGCGGGCTTCGGCGCCGCGCGGCGCCGCGGCGCCGGCCGCTCGGGCTTCGGCTCCGGCTTCGGCGCGGGCGCCGGCGCGGCGGCGCGCGGGGCCTCCGGGGCCTTCTTCACCGCGACCTGCGGCTCCGGCGCGCGCGAACGGATGTACGCGCCGACGGCGAACGCCGCGCCCATCGCGGCGAGCACGAGCAGGATCCACGGCAGCTTCGAGGATGAGCGCATCCGTTCATGCTAGCATGCGGATGAACCCCCGAGGAGACAACGAAGATGCGCCACGGAGAGACGGAGAGTCTTCACCACGAAGGACACGAGGGACGCGAAGGCACGCTTCTCCTGGCGTCACGCTGTCCCGCGATCTTCCTGACGGCTGGCACGGCGCTCGTGGCCCTGGCCATCGTGGGCGCCTGCGCCCGCGCGGAGGCGCCCGCGGCTCCGCGTGACTACACGATCGGGGAGGTGCCGCTCGACGCGGTGCAGATCGACCAGGGCTTCTGGTCGAAGCGGATGGACCTCAACCGCACCGTGACCATCCCGCACATCATGGCGGAGAACGAGCGGACCGGTCGCATCGAGAACTTCGCCCGGGCGGCCCACGAGGCGTCCGGTCCGTACGAGGGCCGCCGGTTCAACGACAGCGACGTCTACAAGACCATCGAGGCGGCGTCCTACGCGCTCGCGAAGCGTCCCGACCCGGAGCTCGACGCGAAGATCGGCCGCATCATCAAGCTGATCGCGGCGGCGCAGCAGCCCGACGGCTACCTGTACCCGGCGCGCACCATCGACCCGGCCCACCCGGTGGCGGGCGCCGGCGCCGAGCGCTGGGTGAACCTCAACGGCAGCCACGAGCTCTACAACGTCGGCCACCTGTACGAGGCGGCGGTCGCCTACTACGAGGCGACCGGCAAGCGCACGCTGCTCGACGTGGCGATCAAGAACGCCAACCTCGTGGCGGCCACGTTCGGGCCGCAGGGCCGCAAGGCGGTGCCCGGCCACGAGGAGATCGAGATCGGCCTGGTGAAGCTGTACCGCGTCACGCACGACGAGCGCTACGTCGCGCTCGCGAAGTTCTTCCTCGACCAGCGCGGGCACCCGCACGACACGCAGCCGTACCCGTCCGACTCGCCGTTCGCCATCTACAACGGCCGGCCCTACATGCAGGACGACGTGCCCGTCACCGACCAGAGCAAGGCGGAGGGCCACGCCGTGCGGGCGATGTACCTCTACTCGGGCATGAGCGACGTGGCGGCGCTCGCCGGCGACGCCGCCTACGCGACCGCGCTCGACCGCATCTGGAACGACGTCGTGTCGAAGCGGCTCTACCTCACGGGCGGCCTCGGCGCGCGCGACACGGTGGAGGCCTTCGGCGACGACTACGAGCTGCCGAACCGCACGGCCTACACGGAGACCTGCGCGTCGGTCGGCGGCGTGCTCTGGAACCAGCGCATGTTCCTCCGCGAGGGCGACGCGAAGTACCTGGACGTCGTCGAGCGCACGCTCTACAACGGCTTCCTGTCCGGCGTCTCGCTCGCCGGCGACACGTTCTTCTACCAGAACCCGCTCGCGTCCGACGGGACCGTCGCGCGCACGGCCTACTTCGAGGTGGCATGCTGCCCGTCGAACCTCGCGCGGCTGATGGGCCAGCTGCCGTCCCTCATCTACGCCCGGAAGGACGACGAGCTGTACGTGAACCAGTTCGTGGCGAGCCACGCCACCTTGGATCTCGGCGGGCGGTCCGTCATGGTGGCGCAGCAGACCGGCTATCCCTGGGACGGCGTCGTGACGATCCGGCTCGCTTCCGACCAGCCGACGGCGTTCACGCTGCACGTGCGGATCCCGGGCTGGGCGCGCAACGAGCCGGTGGCGAGCGACCTCTACCGCTTCGCGGACGTGGCCCCCGCGGTCGCCGGCAGCCAGCCCACGCTGTCGGTCAACGGCCAGCCGGTCGCGCTCGACGTGGCGCACGGGTTCGCGAGCATCCGCCGCACGTGGGCCCCCGGCGACACGGTGCGTCTCGACCTGCCCATGCCCGTCCGGCGCGTCGTCGCCAACCCGGGCGTGGCCGCGGACGAGGGTCGCCTGGCCATCGAGCGCGGCCCGATCGTCTACGCGCTCGAGGGCGTGGACAACGGCGGGAAGGTGTCGGACCTGACGCTCGCCGCGGGCGCCGCGCTCGGCCACGAGTTCAAGCCGGAGATGCTCGGCGGGGTCGAGATCGTGACGGGCACCGCCGCGCGCGGCGCGAAGGCCGCGTCGTTCACGGCGATTCCGTATTACGCGTGGGCGAACCGCGGGAAGAGCGAGATGGAGGTCTGGCTGAAGGACAAGAAGTAGGGGCGACGCGGCGCGTCGCCCCTGAACGGGCGCACAGCTGAAGCTGTGCGCTACGCGGACGCCGTGCGCGACGCGACGTCCGAAGACGTCGTTTCCCGTAGCGCACGACTTCAGTCGTGCGCCGTCACTGGATCTTCAACAGCTCCACGTCGAAGACCAGCAGCCCTCTCGGCTCCTGGCGCCCCTGGTACGCGAGCTTCTCGGGGATCCAGAACCGCACCTTCTCGCCCTCGACCATGAGCTGCAGCCCCTCGGTCCAGCCCTTGATCACCTTGTCGAGCGGGAAGGTGATCGGCTCGCCGCGCACGATCGAGCTGTCGAACATGTGGCCGTTGGTCTGCCAGCCGGTGTAGTTCACCGTCACCCGGTTGAACCGGTTCGGGTGGCGGTCGCCGGTGCCCTCGCGCAGGACCTTGTAGCAGAGGCCCGACCTGGTGCACTCGGCGTCCTTCGGCGCGGCGGCGACGTCGGGCGGCGCCGCGGTCGGCGAGGGCGGCGCCGCCTTGAAGTCCACCAGCTTGATGTCGAACACCAGCATGCCCTTGGGCTTGCCGGCGGCGCCCTTGAACGCCAGCTCCTCGGGCACCCACAGCCGGCGCGTCTCGCCCTTCACCATCATCTGCACGCCCTCGCTCCAGCCGGGGAGCACGGTGTTCAGCGCGAAGGTGGACGGGCGGTTGTTGCGCAGCGCCGACGAGTCGAACGCGCGGCCTTCCTTCGTCCAGCCGGTATAGAGCACGACGACGGTGTCGGTGGGGCCGGGGTGCTCGGTGCCGGTGCCCGGCTCGATCACCTTGGTATACAGGCCGGAAGCGGTCTTGGTCGCGTCGGCCGGCGGCGCGGCCACGTCGGGCGGCGCGGGCGGAGCCTGCGACCGCGCGGCGGCGGTGGCTCCCTGCGCAGACGCCGACGCCGGCGCGAAAGCCGTGAAGGATCCAATGAAGAGCGCAATCAGAGCGTACGTACCGAGATTTCGAGCTGACATAATCCGCCTATCCTGACCCGTCGGGACCGTGCGACGCAAGCGAAAAAGCCCGCGCGAGCGCGCCGCGGCGCCGCGATATGATCGCGGAGATGGACGATTCCCACGATCACGAACGCCGGTTCCACGGCGATCCCGCGCGTCTCCGGCTCGACGAGCGCCTCGCCCGTCTCGAGGTGCCCCGCGTCGTTGAGCTCTGTCTCGAAGGGCTGACGCGGCCGCGCGTGCTCGACGTCGGCGCCGGCAGCGGCGTCTTCGCCGAGGCGTTCGCGGCGGCGGGCCTCGAGGTGGTCGGCGTCGATCCGAACGAGACGCTGCTCGCCCTCGCGCGCCAGCACGCGCCCGCCGCCCGGTTCGAGACGGGCACCGCCGAGACGCTGCCGTTCCCCGATCGCTCGTTCGACCTCGTGTTCCTCGGCCACGTGCTGCACGAGACCGACGAGCCGCTCCGGGCGCTCGAGGAGGCGCGGCGCGCCGCCCGCGCGCGCGTCGCCGTGCTCGAATGGCCGCACGAGGGGCGCCAGCCGGAGCACGGCCCGCCGCTCGAGCACCGGCTGCGCGTCGAGACGGTGCTCGACCTCGCCGCCCGCGCCGGCTTCGCGAAGCCGGCGCACGTCCGGCTCACGCACATGGATTTCTACAGCTTGGCGCTGTGACAGGGGCACAGGTCAGGGACATGTGCCAGCCGGATGTGAGGCCCAGGTCGAAGACCTGGGCCACCCAGGACCGGTGGCCCAGGTCTTCGACCTGGGCTTTCCCCGTCACTCCGCCCGTAACGCCTGGATGGGGTTCACGCGGACGGCCCGCCGGGCGGGCAGATACGCCGCGACGAGCGACAGCAGCGTCAGGGCCGCCGCGACCAGCACGAACGTGGCCGGGTCGGCCGGGCTGACGCCGAGCAGCAGGCCGCCGAGCAGGCGCCCCACCGCCAGCGCCGCCGCCAGGCCGATGGCGAGGCCGGTCAGCGTCAGCCCCAGCGCGTGGCGCAGCACGAGGCCGACGACGTCGCGCCGGGCGGCGCCGAGCGCCATGCGCACGCCGATCTCGCGCGTGCGCTGGCTCACCGAGTACGACAGCACGCCGTAGAGCCCGAACACCGCCAGCAGCAGGGACACCGCGCCGAGCGTCGTCCCGAACGCTGCCGCGATCCGCCGCGGGAACAGTGCCGCGTCGGTGTACTGTGCGAGCGGGATCGCGACGTCGGTCGGGACGGCCGGATCGATCTCACGGATCACGCGCCGCACGGCCGGCAGGACCGCCAGCGGATCGCTCGCCGTGCGGACGTGCACCGCGAAGCCGGTGTCGGCCCCGTAGGCCTGCGCCAGCGGGACGTAGAAGTAGGGCGCGGCCGGCTCCGACAGCGAGCGGACCTTGGTGTCGCCCACCACGCCCGCGATCGTGAAGTGGACGCCTCCCGTCTCGAACTGCCTCCCGACGGCGCTCTCGTCGTCGCCGCCGAAGTAGTGCCGGGCGAACGTCTCGTTGACGATGGCGACGGGCGACGCGTTGCGGTCGTCCCGCACGGTGAAGTCGCGGCCGGCCTCGAGCGGGATCCGCATCAGCCCGAAGTAGCCGGGCGAGACCAGGTTCCGGTAGATCTTCATGCTCTCGCCGGCGGCCGGCACGTAGCCGTCGATCGACAGCGTCTCCCACGACCCGCCGTCGAACCCGAGCGGCACGTCCTCGGCGTAGCTCACCGCCTGCACGCCGGGCAGCGCCGTCAGGCGCGCCTGCAGCCGCCGCTGGAAGTCGAGGCCCTTGTCGCGGTCGTAGCCGGTCGAGCCGAGGTCCAGGCCCACGAGCAGGACGTGGTGCACGTCGAACCCGGGGTCCACGGCGCGCGCGTTCTGGAAGGTCCGCAGCAGCAGGCCGGCGCAGGCGAGCGCCACCACCGCGAAGGTCAGCTCCGAGACGACGAGCAGGCCGCGCAGCCAGCTCGAGCGGCGTCCGGCCGTGGCCGTCCGCTCCGACTTGAGGGACTCGAGCACGTCGATCCGCGTCGCGTGCAGCGCGGGCGCGGCGCCGAAGAGGAGGCCGGCCACGACGGCCGCGGCGAGCGCGAAGAGCAGCACCGCGGGGCTGAGGCTGCTCGACACGTCCACGGGCAGCTCCGTCGCGGGGAGCAGGTACCGCAGGCCGCCGGCCATCCACGCCGCGCCCAGGATGCCCACCCAGCCTCCGATGAACGAGAGCAGGACGCTCTCGGTGAGCACCTGGCGCAGCAGCCGGCTCGGCTTCGCGCCGACGGCGAGCCGCACGGCCATCTCGCGCTGCCGGCCCACGGCGCGCGCCAGCATCAGGCTCGAGACGTTGGCGCTGACGATGAGGAGCACGAGCGCGCCGAGCCCGAGCAGCGCGAAGAGCGGCGTGCGGAGCAGCGTCTGCGCGCCGTAGGGCGCGCGCGAGAACGACAGCGCCGCCCCACCCACGTCCCGGTTGTTCTCCGGGTACGCCGCCGACAGGTCCTTCGCGATCGTGGCCACCTCGGCGTTCGCCTGCTCGATCGACACGCCGTCGCGCAGCCGCCCGAGGATCTTCATCGGCCGCGAGCCGCGGTCGGCCATCCAGTTCCAGCCGCCCGAGAGCGTCCGCTCCATCGTCACCGGCACGAACACGTCGTAGCTCAGGCCGTCGATCGTGCCGTGGAACGCGCGCGGCGCGACGCCGATGACGGTGATCTCCTGCCGGTTCAGCCGGATCACGCGGCCGACGACGGACCGATCGCCCTGGAAGCGGCGCTGCCAGAGCCCGTAGCCGATCACCGCGACGGGCGCCGCCCCCTGCCGCTCCTGCTGCTCCGCCGCGTCGAAGAAGCGGCCGGCCGCCGGCCTCACGCCGAGCACGTCGAAGTAGTTGCCCGACACGAACAGCGCCCATACCCGCCCGGTCGCGTCGTCCGGGCCCATGCGCAGCGGGCGGTCGCGGAACGCCACCGTGCCCGAGAAGCTCTTCGCGCGGTCGCGGATGTCACGGTAGTCGGGCCACGACGAGTCGATGTAGGTCCCGCTCGGCGTGACCGACTCGACGGCGACGACGCGGCCCGCGTCGGCGACGCCGGGCAGCGGATCGAGCAGCACGCTCCGCATCCAGCTGAACACCGTGGTCGTGGCGGCGATGCCCAGGGCGAGCGAGAGCACGGCCGTGGCCGTGAACCCCGGGTGCCTGGCCAGGAGGCGGAGCGCGAAGCGCAGATCCTTCATGATGCCGTGATGTCAGCAACCTGTGTGCCGGGCCGGAACGCCGCGGCCGGTCCGGAAAACCGGGGCGATCCGCCGGATCGGACCCGGCAAGTATCGTCCCGGTGTTCGCATCCGCACACGGCCTGGCGCGGGACCGGACGGTCAGCGGCGGCGACGGCTCCCGGTCGGGTGCAGCTGGTACTCGTGGGGCGGCGTCGAGCCGAGGAGGTTCTTCACGAAGTAGTCCCAGCGGCGCCGCACCATGTACGCCTCGTTGCCGAAGCCGTGGGTGCGGTTCGGCAGCATGATCAGGTCGAAGTCCTTGTTCGCCGCGATGAGCGCGTTCACCACGAGCAGCGTGTTGTACGGCGGCACGTTGTTGTCGGTCGTGCCGTGGGCCAGCAGGAGCTTGCCCTTCAGGTCCTTCGCGACGAGCTGGTTGGCCTGGTTGTCGTAGCTGGTCGTCCCGTCCCGCCGCGTCACGAGCAGCCCCTGCCACTTCTCGCCCCAGTCGTCCTCGTACTCGCGGTTGTCGTGGTTGCCGGCCTCCGAGATCCCCACCTTGAAGAAGTCGGGGTAGCGGAACATCGCGTCGGCGGTGGCGTAGCCGCCGCCCGAGTGCCCGTAGATGCCGGCGCGGTCGATGTCGATCCAGGGGTGCTTGTCGGCGAGCTCCTTCATGCCCGCGACCTGGTCGGCGAGGCCGTTGTCGCCCATGTCGCCGTAGTAGGCGGCGTGGAACGACTTGGAGCGCATCGGCGTGCCCATGGCGTCGATCTCGACCACGACGAAGCCGAGCTCGGCGAGCGCCTGGCAGTCGCCGCGCGCGGTCGAGAAGCTGCGGCTGCCGACGCTGCCGGTCTGCGGGCCGGGGTAGATGCGGTTGACGATCGGGTACCGCTTCATCGGGTCGAAGCGCGTCGGCCGGAACAGCAGCCCGTAGAGATCGGTCTTGCCGTCGCGCGCCTTCACGGTGAACGACATCGGCGGCTTCCAGCCCGCGGCGACGAGCCGCGAGATGTCCGCCTTCTCGACCGGCATGATCGTCTTCCCCGTCAGGTCGCGCAGGACGGTGACGGGCGGGTCCTGCGGCGTCGAGTAACGGTCGAGGAACATGTCGCCGGACGGCGACATCGTGATGTCGTGGTCGGCGTTCTCGGGCGTGAGCAGCGTGAGGCCCGAGCCGTCGAACTTGATGCTGTAGAAGCGGCGGTAGTACGGGTCGCCCGTTTCGCGCCCGGCGCCCGTGAAGTAGATCGTCCGCGTCTTCTCGTCCACCTTCAGCACCTGGAGCACGATCCAGTCGCCCGTGGTGATCGGGTTCTTCAGCCGGCCGGTCGCGAGGTCGTACAGGTACAGGTGGCCCCAGTTGTCGCGCTCGGACCACCAGATGAGCTCGTTCGACGCGGGCAGCGCCCGCCAGTCCGACATGTTGTAGCCCGTCTCGAGGAACGTCGGGCTGCTCTCCTGCAGGATGTCGCGCACCGTGCCCGCCGCCGCGTCGGCGACGCGCAGCGTCTCGTGCTGGTGGTCGCGCGACGTGGAGAGGAAGTACAGCTTCGACGCGTCGGGGCTCCACTCGACGTCGGCGAAGGTGCCGCCGCAGTACCACGTGGTCGCAGACGCTCGACCGGTGCGGGTCGGCCGGCATGTCGAGCCGGACCACCTTCGGGCCGTCGAGATCGATGACGACGCGCTGGATGGTGAAGATCTTCTCGTCGCCGGGCAGCGGGTACTTCCACTGCTCCAGCTCCGGGTGGCCCACCTTCGTCCGCACCAGGTACATCTCGCCGGTGCCGCGCGAGTCGTGCTGGAACGTGGCGATCCGGCGCGAGTCGGGCGACCAGCGCAGCACCGGCCGCGGGCTCTTGGTCCAGCCGGCGTTGTTGGTGGCGTAGCCGAACTCCTTCACGCCGTCGGCCGTGAGCGCGGTGTCGCGGCCCGTGGCCAGATCGCGCACCCAGAGGTTGTCGTCCTTGATGAACGCCGCGTGCGTGCCGTCGGGCGACGTCACCGAGTCGGGCGGCGTGCGGTCCTCGGGCGCGTCCGCCGGCCGGCACGCGGCGCCGCCGGTGTCGCACGTCCAGCGGCGGTCGCCGAAGCCGAACGAGATCGACTGCCCGTCGGCGGAGTACTCGAACGTGGCGAATGGCAGGTCGAGCGCCGAGTACTTCGCGTCGGCCGCCTTCGACAGCGCGGCCGCCACGCGCTCGTGGTCGAAGGCGCGCGCGCGGGTGCGGGCCGCGGGATCGACCAGCACGAACTCATGGCCGCCCGCGACCTCGTTGCGGTACCAGAACCGGCCGTCCGCGAGCCACGTCGGACGCACCGTGGCGCCCGCGACGAGCGAATCCGTGTTGTAGGAGAGGAGCTGCTCGGCGCGCGCGTAGTCGTCGGCGGTGACGCGCGCGGGCGCGTAGGCCTGCGGCGCCTGCGCGGCCGCCGGCGCAGCGGCCACGAACGCGGCAAAGAGAAGAGCGGCGATCGATCGCATGGTGAGGATCTCCGTTGGCTAGGAACCGGGTCCTTTCCCGAACGACGGCGGCGCGTCGCCGGGTTGGCTGCCCCAGGTCGGGTTGGGCGTCGCGGTCAGATGGAACTCCAGCGTGCCGCCGTCGGACACGAACACCTCCGGCAGCCACGGCCTGGTCGTCTCGCGGCCGTCCACGCGCAGGCTCTGCACGTAGGGCGCGGCCGGCGTCGCGTCCGGCGCCGTGACGATGATCGTGGTCCCGTTGGCGCGGCGCACCTCGAGCCGCGGGAAGAGCGGGCTCGCGACCAGCAGCTCGGCGCGGCCCGGGTAGAACGGGTAGAGGCCCATGGCGGACCAGACGTACCACGCCGACATCGCCCCCAGGTCGTCGTTGCCCGGGATGCCGTAGGGCCCGTTGGCCCACAGGGTGTTCACGGCCTGGCGCACGGCGGCCTGCGTGCGGAACGGCCGGCCGGCGAACAGGTAGAGCCACGGCGCGCCGGTCGACGGCTCGTTGTCCATCTCGGCCTTCAGGCTGCCGAGCCGCGTCAGCGCCCAGCTGCCGTCGGCGTTGTGGAAGAAGTCGTCGAGCCGGCGGCCGGCGGCCTCGTTGCCGCCCATCAGGTCGAACAGCCCGCGCGCGTCGAACGGCACCATCCACGTGTACTGCGCGCTCGAGCCCTCGGCGAAGCCCTCGCTCGACGCCGGGTCGAACGGCGGCCACGAGCCGTCGGCGTTGCGGTCCTGGACGTAGCCCGCCTGCGGCGTCGCCGCCGGGTTGTAGAGGTTGCGCCAGGCGCCCGCGCGCGCCAGGAACGTCCGGGCCCCGTCGTCGTCGCCGAGCCGGCTGGCGAGCTGGGACAGCGCGAAGTCGGCGGTGGCGTCCTCGAGCGTCTCGCCGGCGCCGCCCCAGGCGTTCGACGCGGCGGCGATGTAGTGCAGCGACAGCCACTGGTCGAGCGAAGGCCGCTGGCCCACGCACTCGACGGGGCAGCCCTCGTTCGACAGGTCGTGCGCCGTGGGGGCGGTCGCCGCGCGCGCCAGCGAGGCGTAGGCGGCCTTCGCGTCGAAGCCGGTGCCGCCGAACGCGTAGATGCCGGCGACGGCGGGCGGCGACGGGTCGCCCTCCATGACGTGCGTGGCGCCCGAGTTGTGCGTCCATCGATCCCACTCGCCGCCGTTCTGGTCGGCCTGGTTCAGCAGCGACTGCGCGATGTCGCTCCCCGCGGCCGGGTCGAGCAGCGTGACGAGCTGCAGCTGCGAGCGGTACACGTCCCAGCCCGAGAAGTTGGCGTACTGCGCGCGCTGCGGCGCGCGGACGGCGTGGGTCGCGCCGTCGAAGCCGCGGTACTCGCCGTTGACGTCGCTGAACAGGTTCGGGTGGAGGAGCGCGTGGTAGAGCGCGGTGTAGAACGTCGTGAGGCGGTCCGGCGTGCCGCCGGCGACCCGGACGCGGCCGAGCGCCGCGTTCCATGCGTCGTGCGCGCGCGTGCGGACCGTGTCGAAGGCCGTGCCGGGCGGGTTCTCGGCGCGCAGGTTGGCGTCGGCGTTCGCGAGGCTGACGTACGAGATGCCGACGCGCACCGTCACCGCCGGGTCGCCGCTCGTGTCGAAGCCCACCCAGGCGCCCGAGCCGCGGCCGGCGGCCGGGTAGCCGTCGCCGCCGTAGGTCGTCCCGCCGCGCGCGGCGGTCGCGTCGGGCGTCGTCGCGCCGTCCTGCCAGGCGCCCACGGACGTGAAGGGACGGTCGAACGCCGCGACGAAGTAGAGCGTGTAGTAGCT
Organism: uncultured Acidobacteriota bacterium; assembly: GCA_963812185.1. Lineage (GTDB taxonomy): Bacteria > Acidobacteriota > Vicinamibacteria > Vicinamibacterales > JAHECP01 > JAHECP01. The sequence goes on along the minus strand of CAWEUE010000002.1, from coordinate 368,122 downwards.
GCGGCGGTCCACCGGGTCGATGTAGCCGCAGAAGTTGCCGCTCGTCACCGAGCCGGTCACCGTGTGCGTGTCGGGGTGCACCGTGATCTCGGCGTCGCTCGACCCGACCTCGGAGTCGGACACGCGGATGAGGACCGTCGCCGGGCGGCCCGTGGGGAAGGTGAACCGGCCGTAGCCCGTGCGCGCGGTGGCCGTGAGCTCGACGTTCACGCCCGACGAGAGGCGCACCTGGTAGTAGCCGGCGAGCGCGGTCTCGTTGGCGTGGCCGAAGCGGCCGGCGTACACGCGGTCGGACGCGTCGGCCGCGGGCGAGGTGGTCACCGCGCCCGCGAGCGGCATGAAGGGCACGTCGCCCGACGCCCCGCGGCAGCCCGTGCCCGACAGGTGGGTCAGGCTGAAGCCGCGGATGCGCGGGGCGTCGTAGGCGTAGCCGCCGGGCGCGGCCGCGCGCGTGTGGTCACCGCGGGTCGTCTCGGGGCTCCACTGCACCATCCCGAACGGCACGACCGCGCCCGGGAACGTGTTGCCGCCGCCGGCGGTGCCGATGAGCGGGTTGACGTAGGCCGACGGGTCGGCGACCGGCGACGGGCCGGCGATCCGGGAGCAGCCGGACCACACGAGGCCCGCCGCCGCGACCGCCGCGGCCACGACGGCCGGCGGCGTCCAGCGCGCACGCGTCACGAGACACCCCCTTACCAGATCTTGCAGCGCGCCTCCCCGGCCCGGACCATCGGGTTGCCCGCCTGGCAGTCGAACGCCTTGGCGAACTCGGGCATGTTCGACACGGGGCCGACGGCGCGGAAGCGGCCGAGCGGATGCGGGTTGACCGCGACCTGCATCCGCTCGAACTGGGGCCGGGCCTGCGACGCCCACGCCTGCGCCCACGCCAGGAAGAAGCGCTGGTCGCCGGTGAAGCCGTCGATCACCGGCGCGGTCCGGCCGGCCAGGGCCATGTGGTAGGCGCGGTAGGCGATCGTGAGCCCACCCAGGTCGGCGATGCTCTCGCCGAGCACGAGCTTGCCGTTCTCGTGCAGGTCGCCCTCGACGACGTAGCCGTCGAACTGCTTCTCGACGCAGGCCGCGCGCGCGAGGAAGTTCTTCGCGTCCTCGGGCGTCCACCAGTCGCGCCGGTCGCCCTTCCCGTCGAACTTGCGCCCCTCGTCGTCGAAGCCGTGCGTCATCTCGTGGCCGATGACGGCGCCCATCCCGCCGTAGTTGACCGCGTCGTCGGCGTGCGCGTCGAAGAGCGGCGGCTGCAGGATGCCGGCCGGGAAGACGATCTCGTTCCGCGTCGGGTTGTAGTAGGCGTTGACCGTCTGCGGCGTCATGCCCCACTCGGTGCGGTCGACCGGCTTGCCGATCTTGTCGAGGTTCTGCCGGGCGGCGAACGCGCGGCCCTGGAGCACGTTGACCACGTAGGACGCGCGGTCCACGTGGTAGGCCGAGTAGTCCCGCCACTTGTCGGGGTAGCCGATCTTGGGCGTGAACGCGTCGAGCTTGGCGATCGCCGCCGTGCGCGTCGCCGGGCTCATCCACGGCAGGGTCTCGAGGTCGTCGCGCAGCGCCGCGATGAGGTTGTGCACCATGCGGTCGGCGCGGGCCTTCGCCTCGGGCGGGAACTTCTCTTCGACGAAACGCTTGCCGAGGGCGAAGCCGAGCGCGCGGTCGGTGGCCGAGACGCAGCGGCGCCAGCGCGGCTGCATCTCCTTGGTGCCCTGCAGCACGCCCTGGTTGAAGTCGAAGTCCTCCTTGGCGAACGCGGCCGGCAGCGCCGGCGCGGCGTCGTCGACGAGGCGCCAGCGCAGGTAGGTGCGCCAGGTCGCGATCGGGACGTCGGCGAGCGCCTGGTCCACGGCCTCGAGGAACTTCGGCTGCCCCACGTTGATCGTCGTGAAGCTCGGCGCCTTCGTCGCGGCGATGAAGCGGTCCCACGCGAAGTGCGGCGTGAGCTTCTGCAGCGCCGCGGGCGTCATCGGGTGGTAGGACGCGTCGGGGTCGCGCCGCTCGACCCGCGTCATCGACGCCTCGGCCAGCCGCGTCTCGAGCCCCATGACCGCCTTGGCGTCGGCCGCGGCGGCCGTCTCGCTCTCGCCGAGCAGCGCGAACATCCGCGCCATGTGCTGCACGTACTCGTCGCGGATCTTCTGCGATCGCGCGTCGGTCTTCGTGTAGTAGTCGCGGTCGGGCAGGCCCAGGCCGCCCTGCGACACGCCGGCGATGATGCTCTCGCTGTTCTTCAGGTCGGGCTGCGACCCGAAGCGGAAGATCGGCCCGGCGCCGAAGCTCTGAAGCCTCGCGACCTCGGCCTCCAGGTCCGGCAGCGCCAGCCGGCCGATGCGGTCGAGGTCGGGCTTGATCGGCCCGATGCCCGCCGCCTCGATCCGCGGCTCGTCCATGCAGCTGCCGTAGAAGTCGCCGAGCTGCTGCTCCTCGGAGCCCGCCGCGGCCTTCGTGTCGAGCGACGCCTGCTCCAGGATGGTCCGCAGCACCTCCTGGTTGCGCGCGGCCATCACGTTCAGCTCGCCCCAGCTGGGGAACTGCGGCGGGATCGGGTTCGCCTTCACCCAGCCGCCGTCGGCGAAGCCGAAGAAGTCGTCGCACGCCTTGCAGGTCCTGTCGAGCGAGGAGACGGCGATGCCCGTCGGCGCGGCCTGCTGCGCCCGCACGGAATCGGTCGTCCCGGCGACGAAGAGCACGGCGGCGCCGAGCGCGAGGCCCCGGACGACGCGGAGTCGGAATCTATCGATCATTGCTGTCCACCCTTCATGTTCGCGGCCGCGAACGCCCACTCGTCGGCGAGCTCGGCGATCCGCTTGTCGGTCGGCCGGTACCCGTGCGAGCCCTGGGTCTCGACGAAGATCATCACGGGCTTGTCGCAGCCCTGCGCGGCCTGGAGCGTCGCGATGAACTTGAACGAGTGGCTCGGCACCACCCGGTCGTCGTGGTCGGCCGTCGTCGCCAGCGTGGCGGGGTAGCAGGCGCCGGCTTTGATGTTCTGGAGCGGCGAGTACTTGTAGAGGTACTTGAACGCCGTCGCGTCGCTCGACGAGCCGTACTCCGTCGCCCAGGCCCGGCCGCCGGTGAACTGGTCGTAGCGGAGCATGTCCATGACGCCCACGGCCGGCAGCGCAACCGCGAACAGGTCCGGCCGCTGCTCCATCACGGCGCCCACGAGCAGCCCGCCGTTCGAGCCGCCCATGATGCCGAGCGTCGCGGGCGAGGCGTACTTCTGGTCGATCAGGTACTCGGCCGCGGCGATGAAGTCGTCGAACACGTTCTGCTTCTTGTCGAGCATGCCCGCCTCGTGCCAGGCCTCGCCGTACTCGCCGCCGCCGCGCATGTTGGCCGTGGCCCACACCCCGCCGCGCTCGAGCCACGCGGGCACGTCGGGCCGGAAGGTCGGCAGCATCGAGATGTCGAACCCGCCGTAACCGTAGAGCATCGTCGGGTGCGTGCCGTCCTTCACGAGGTCCTTCTTGTGGGTGATGAACACCGGGATCTTCGTGCCGTCCTTCGAGGTCGCGAACACACGCTCGGTCACGTACTGCGACGGGTCGAAGGTGAGCTTCGGCTCGTCGAACGGCGTGCTCGTCTTCGCGGCCCGGTCGTAGCGGTAGACCGTCGTCGGGTGGAGCGGGGAGGTGAAGCTGTAGAAGACCTCGGGCCGGTCGAAGCGGCCGAAGGGCCCCGAGATCGTGCCGAGGCCGGGCGGCTCGATCGCGCCCATCTCCTTGCCGGCGAGGTCGTAGAGCCGCACCGTGCTCACCACGTCCTCGAGGCGGTTCACCGCGATCCCGCCGGCGATGAGGCTGGCCGACTCGATGGCGTCCTTCGTCTCGGGCACGATCGTCTTCCAGTTCGCGGGGTCGGGCTTGTCGAGCGGCACCGACACGATCTTCCGGTTGGGCGCGTCGAGGTCGGTCATCAGGTAGAGCGTGCCCTTGACCACGCCGAGCGGCTGGTAGGCGGCGGTGTGGCCGGGGTAGAGCGGCAGGACGTCCGCGCCGAGCTCCGGGCGGACCGGGTTGCCGAGGTCCTTCACGAACAGCTCGTTCCTGTTGCTCGTGCCCTTGTTGGTGACGATGAAGAGGTAGCGGCCCGTCTCGTCGGTGCCGGCGTCGATGAAGAGCGTGGGCTCGTTGGGCCGCGCGTAGACGAGCTTGTCGTCCGCCTGCGGCGTGCCGAGCACGTGGTAGTAGATCCGCTTGTTCTCGACCGCGGCCTCGAGCGCCTTGCCGGCGGGCGGCACGGGATAGCGCCCGTAGAAGAAGCCCTTGCCGTCGTGCGTCCACGACAGGCTGCTGAACTTGACCCACTCGATCGTGTCGGGCAGGTCCTTGCCGTCGGCGAACGAGCGGATGTGATAGGTGGACCAGTCCGACCCGCCCTGCGACTGCGCGTACGCGAAGTACTTGCCGCCGGGCGACGGCACGAAGCCGGAGAGCGCGATCGAGCCGTCCGGCGTCCACGAGTTCGGGTCGAGCACCGGCGACTCGGCGCCGTCGAGCGTCGCCCGCTCGAAGACGACCGACTGCCGCTGGAGCCCCGTGTTGCGCGAGTAGAACCAGCGCCCGCCCTCGTAGCTCGGCGTCGACACCTTCGGGTAGTTCCAGAGCTCGTTGATCCGGTCGAGGAAGGTCTGGCGGAGCGGCAGCGCCTCGAGGTACTTGGAGGAGAGCGCGTTCTCGGCGTCGACCCATTGCTTGACCGCGGGCGCGTTGAGGTCCTCCATCCAGCGGTACGGGTCGGGCACCTTCGTGCCGAAGTAGTCGTCCACGACGTCGCCCTTGCGGGCCTGCGGGTACTCGAACGCCGGCTTGCGGCTGCACGCCACGGCCACGAGGGCCGACGCGCAGCCGACGCCGGCCATCGTCAGTACGGATGCCAGTCGTCGGTTCATGATGATCTCCCGGGGGGATGGTCGCGTCGAACAGGCCATTCTACCCCCGCCGCCCCCGTCCAGCGTGGCCGTTGCGAAAACGACCGCGCCTCCCGTAGGATGCCCCCTGGCTTCCGTCCACATCACCAGGAGGTGTCCATGGTCCCGGTGCTATCGCTCTGGCTGCCGATTCTGCTGGCGGCCGTGATCGTGTTCGTGGCCAGCTCGATCGTCCACATGGTCCTGCCGTTCCACAAGAGTGACTACGCGCGGCTGCCGAAGGAGGACGAGGTGATGGCGGCCCTGCGCGGGTTCGCGATCCCCCCGGCCGAGTACCTTCGTGCCGCTCGCGACGAACCCGAAGGAGATGGGCACGGCGGCCTTCAAGGAGAAGATGAAGAAGGGGCCGGTCCTCTTCATGACCGTCCGGCCGAACGGCATGCCCTCGATGACGTCGAACTTCATCGGGTGGTTCGTCTACTGCCTCGTCGTCGGGATCTTCGCGGCCTACATCTCCGGCCGCGCGCTCCAGCCGGGGGCGCACTACCTGCAGGTGTTCCGGTTCGCCGGCTGCACGGCGTTCATCGGCTACTCGCTCGCGCTCTGGCAGAACACGATCTGGTACAGCCGCAACTGGGTCACCACGCTCAAGTCGACGGTGGACGGCCTCGTGTACGGTCTGCTGACGGCGGGCGTGTTCGGCTGGCTCTGGCCTCACGTGTAGGGGCGACCTGGCAGGTCGCCCCTACGACGGCGCCCGAAGGGACGGTATGAAAGCCCCCGGACGGATCGAGACGGCGCGGCTCGTGCTCCGGCGGCCGACGGCCGCCGACGCGGAGGCGGTCTTCGCGCGCTACGCCGCCGACCGCGACGTCACGCGGTTCGTGGGGTGGCCGGCGCACCGCACGGCGGACGACACGCGCGCCTTCCTCCAGTGGAGCGACACGCAGTGGGCGTGCTGGCCCGCCGGGCCGTACCTCGTGCACGCGCGCGCCGGCGGCGCGCTGCTCGGCGGGACGGGGCTCGCCTTCGAGGCGTGCTGGCGGGCGATGACCGGCTACGTGTTCGCGAAGGACGCGTGGGGGAAGGGCTACGCCACCGAGGCGCTCGGCGCCATGGTGGACACGGCGCGGGCCGTGGGCGTCCGGCGGCTCTACGCCCTGTGCCACACCGGGCACCGGCCGTCGTGGCGCGTGCTCGAGAAGGCGGGGTTCGCCCGCGAGGGCGTCCTGCGCCGGTACTGCGAGTTCCCGAACCTGCAGCCGGGCGAGCCGCTCGACGTGCTCTGCTACGCGCGGATCCTGGACGAGGACCAGAGCCCCTAGGCCCGGAACTCACTCGAGTCGACCAGACGTGGGGGCCGCCTTCAGGCGGCCCAGGGCCGGCTGAAGCCGGCCCCTACAGTCGACTCGAGCGAGTTCCGGGCTTGGACGGCACGGGGCTCCCGTCCCCGTCGCTCACTTGATGGGCTGGACCCCCTTCGTCGTGTTGAACGCGGGCACGTCCTTCGACATCAGCGTCTGGTAGTCGGCCGTCGCGGCGGCCAGGTCCTTCTCGAGGTTGTCGAGCACCTGGAGCTGCGCGTCGGTCGGCCGGAAGTCGGCGCCGCCCGCCTCGTCGCTCGCGCCGGTGCCCACCGCCCCGTTCAGCCAGATCAGGTTCGCGTAGACCTTGTAGGCCTCGACGAAGTACTTGTCGTCGCTGAGCGTCAGCGGCTCCTGGATCAGCTTGAACTCCACGCTCTCCATCCGCCTGAGCATCTTCCGGATCGACGCCTCGACCTCGTCCTTGCCGGCGCTGGCCTTCAGCTGATCCTGCAGGTCCCTCCGCATCGCCTCGACGTGGTTGATCATCGCGGTCGTCCGGTCGATGTCGTCGCGGATGCGCACCTGTGTGGCGGTGGACGCGCGCAGGTCCGCGTCCGGGGCGGGAATCGACGGGTCCTTCTCGACGACGAACGGCTGGGTGGCCGACTGGCCGTCCACGGTGAGGCGCACCGAGTAGTTCCCGGGCGCCGCCAGCGGGCCGACCTGCGCCGGCGCCATGCCCCAGTGAGTCACCGGCCGCGTCTCCTTGCCCTTGAACCGCGGCTCGTCCCAGATGTGCGGGTTCTGGGCCGGGAACGCGCGCAGCTCGACGTAGTGCGCGTTGTCGTAGCGCATGTCCCACGCCGCGCGGTTGAGGCCCGCCTTGGCCGGGCCGGTCATCGTGCGGACGACCGCGCCCGACCCGTCCAGGATCTGGATCGTCGCGTCCTTCGCGGCGGCGCCGAGCTGGTAGTTGAACAGCGCCTCGCCCGTGCGCGCCAGACGGAAGCCCGGCCGCGGCACGTACAGCTGCAGGCCGGACGCCGGCGCCGAGCCCTTCTGCTCGAGCGGCGTGATGTCGTGCATGATGTAGAGGCCGCGCCCGTAGGTCGACACCACCAGATCGTGGTACCGCTTCTGCACCACGATCCACGACACCGGCGACGGCGGCAGCCCGCCCTCGAGCCGCGTCCAGTGGCCGCCGTCGTCCATCGTGTAGAAGAGCGCGTGGCCGGTGCCGGCGAAGAGCATGCCCTTGCGGTTCGGGTTCTCGGCCACCACGCGCACGTAGTCGAGCGGGTGCGTCGCCGGCAGGTCCGACGTGATGTTGGTCCAGGTCTTCCCGAAGTCCGTCGTCTTGAAGACGTACGGGTGCCGGTCGTCCATCAGGTGGAGGTCCACCGCGATGTAGGCGGTGGCCGGGTCGAAGTGCGACGGCGCGATCTTGCTGACCGTGCCCCACGCCGGCATGCCCGCGATGTTCTTCGTCACGTCGGTCCACGCCGCGCCGCCGTCCTTCGTGTACCAGACCTTGCCGTCGTTGGTGCCGGCCCAGATCAGCCCTTCCTGGACCGGCGACGGCGCGATGGAGAACACCACCTCGCCGTAGAACTGGCCGAGGTTGTCGCCCACGATGCCGCCCGACGAGACGATGCGGCTCGGGTCCTGCGTGGACAGGTCGGGGCTGATGACCTTCCAGGTCTGCCCGGCGTTCGACGTGGCGAAGATCACCTGGCAGCCGTAGTAGACCGTGTCGTGGTCGAACGGGTCGACGGCGACCGGCGAGGTCCAGTGGCAGCGGTACTTCGCGTCGTTCGGCGGCGAGTCGAGCGAGATCATCCACGGGCTCACCGACCGCGCGATGCCGCGCCGCGCGTCGTAGCGCGTGAGCTTGTTCCCGTAGCACGACGACCAGACGATGTCGGGGTCCTTCCAGTCGGGGATGGTGAAGCCCGACTCGCAGCCGCCGAGGCCGTGCTGCCATTCCGGGCCGCCGCCGCCGAAGCGGAAGCCGCCGCGCGCGCCGGGCGCCCGCTCGGGCGTGTCGCTCCGCCCGCGCATCGTGCCGTCGTCCTGCATGTTGGCGTAGATCCAGTACGGCACCTGGTCGTCCACCGCCACGTGGTACATCTGGCCGATGGGCAGCGTGACGCTCTGGAACGACTTCGCGTGGTTGGTGGTGATGCCCATGCCGCCGTCACCGGTGGTCACCCACCGGTTCGGGTCCTTCGGGTCCATCCAGATGTCGTGGCAGTCGCCGCAGCCCCGGTCGGTGTGCGCGAAGGTGAGCCCGCCGTCGGTGGAGCGGTGCAGGCTGCTGCTCGCGACCAGGACCTCGTCGGGGTTGGCGGGGTTGACCCCCAGGCGGATGTAGTAGCCGGCGCGGCCGGTGAGCGTGCGGTCCCAGCTCGCGACCTTCCACGTCGAGCCGCCGTCGTTCGACCGCCAGAGCGAGCCCTGGTCGGCGGTCTGGATGAGCGCGTAGACGCGGCTGGCATCGGAGGGCGCGAAGGCCACGTCGATCTTGCCCAGCGGCGGCTTCGGCAGGCCCGGATCCTCGACCTTCGTCCAGGTCGCCCCCGCGTCGGTGGACTTGTAGAGGGCGCTGCCCGGTCCGCCGCCGAACATGCCCCACGTGTGCATCACGACCTGCCAGGTGCCGGCGAAGAGCACGTTGGGGTCCTTCGGGGACATGGCGAGGCCGGAGCAGCCCGTGTCGGGGTTGACGAACAACACGCGCGTCCACGTCGCGCCGCCGTCGGTCGTCTTGAACACGCCGCGCTCCTGCTGCGGGCCGGTGGTCCGGCCGAGCGCGCACACGTACACGACGTTCGGGTCCGTCGGGTTGACGACGATGCGGCCGATGCGGCCCGTCTGGTCGAGGCCCTTGTGCGCCCACGTCTTGCCCGCGTCGGTCGAGACGTAGACGCCGTCGCCCATCATGTCGACGTCGCGGATCGCCCAGGCCTCGCCCGTGCCCGCCCACACGATGCTCGGGTTCGACGGCGCGACGGCCAGCGTGCCGATGGCGGCCACCGGCTCCTTGTCGAAGATCGGCGCGAACGTGTCGCCGCCGTCGGTCGACTTCCAGACGCCGCCCGAGGCCGCGCCCGCGTAGTAGACTTTGGGATCGCCCGGCACGCCGGCGACCGCCGAGATGCGGTTGCCGACCGCGGGGCCCATGAACTGGAACGTCAACGGCGGCGTCGGCGGCGGCCGTACGCCGAACCGCTGCGCCGCGGGCACGGCGGACAGGGCCAGCGCGACCACCAGGCCCGCGAACAGGTTCCAGCGGCCGCGATTGCTCACTCGCATCATGTCGCTTTCCTCCGATGGATCAGAAGGGACTGACGAAACCCGGGTGGGGGGGACACCGGGCGATCTCATTCGAACCCTCTCAGGTATAGTCGATATGTCCGGCAGGCTCAACCGTGGCCCGCGCCGCCCCGCGGCGGCCGGCGCCGCGAAGAGGTGAGACCCGTGCGCCCCTCCGTCCGCCTCGTTCACTGGCACCCGCTCGAGGCCCGGGCCCGCGCGGCGGCGCTCGCGGCCGCCGGGTTCCGCGTCGACGCGTCGCCCGTGCGCGGCGGGCCGGACCTGCGCCGGATCCGGCAGGCGCCGCCCGACGCGCTCGCGATCGACCTCTCGCGCATGCCGTCCTCCGGCCGCGAGATCGCGGTGGCGCTCCGCCGGGCGAAGGCGACGCGCGGCGTGCCGATCGTATTCTTCGAGGGCGACCCCGACAAGGTGGCGCGCATCCGCGCCCTGCTGCCCGACGCGGTGTACACGACGTGGGCGAAGGCGCCGGCGGCGCTCCGCCGCGCGATGGCCTCGCCGCCGGCGCGGCCGGTGACGCCGGCGTCGTTCGCGGCGTACGCCGGCGTGCCGCTCGCGCGGAAGCTGGGGATCGGGCCGGGCTGCGTCGTGCGGCTGGTGGACCCGCCGCCCGGCTTCGCCCGGGCGCTCGCGCCCCTGCCCGAGGGCGCCACGGTGCGCAAGGGCCTCGGCCGGGGCGATCTCGTCGTGTGGTTCGTGCGCTCGCGCGCGGTGGTCGCGCGGGGCGCTCGTGCGATGGGCGCGCGCGCCGGCCGTGGCGGCTTGTGGATCGCGTGGCCGAAGAAGAGCTCGGGCCGGGCGGGCGACCTGTCGCAGGCCGAGGTGCGGCGTCTCGGCCTGGCGGCGGGGCTGGTGGACTACAAGATCTGCGCGATTGACGCGACGTGGTCGGGCCTTCGCTTCGCCCGCCGCGCACGAAAGACGGGGTCAGACCCCATTTCCGCGAAGAAGGGGGCCTGACCCCATTTTGCAGGAGGGCTCATGACAGCGCCAGACGGCCGGCAGTGCGTCGCGTGCGGCAGGGACGCCGCCGAGACGCCGCTCATCCGGCTCGAGTACCGTGACGGCACGTTCTACATCTGCCCCCAGCACCTGCCGGTCCTGATCCACGACCCGGCGCAGCTCGTCGGCCGGCTGCCGGGCGCCGAGCGGCTCTCCCCGGCCGAGCACCACGACTGAGGTCGGACAGCGGTCAGGGGGCAGGGGGCAGCGGTCAGGAAGATCTTGCTGACGGCTGACCCCTGGTCACGGACGCGGCCCGGCGGGAGGATGGCGTCCGAAGCGCGTCCTGGTGTAGACTGACCCTTTGGTCAGTTTTCTGACCGACGGTTCAGATGTCGCCACGAACGAGACGCGACGTGCTGTCCGCGTTCCGCTGCGAAGAGATCCTGCGCGCGGCGCGGCGGGTGTTCGGCGAGAAGGGCTTCGCCCGGGCGGGGATCGGCGAGATCGCCCGGCAGGCGGGCATCGCCAAGGGCACGATCTACCTGTACTACCCCTCCAAGGAGGCCGTGTACTGGGCGGCGCTGCGCAGCGGGCTGCGGGAGCTCCTGGCCGGCGTGGCCGCGAGGATGCACGAGGAGACCTCGTTCGAGGCGAAGCTGCGGGCCTTTGCCGAGACGAAGATCCGCTACTTCGACGACCACCGCGACTTCTTCCGCATCTACCACGCCGAGCTCGGCAACGCCCTGACCCGTCCGGCGGCGGCCGACAAGGAGTTCTCGGCCATCTACCAGGATCAGGTGGCGCTGCTGACGTCGGCCGTCCGGGCGGCCATCCGGCGCAAGGAGATCCGGCGGGTGCCGGCGGCCCAGGCGGCGGCCGCGATCTTCGAGGTGATCCGCGGGCTGATCATCCAGCGTCTGGTGACCCGGCCGGCGGCCTCGGCGGCCGCCGACGCGGCGTTCGTCGTCGATCTGCTGTCGAAAGGACTGCGTGCGCCATGAGGAGGAAGACGGCGAGGACGAGGAAGACCAGGAACGCGGCGGGGGCCGCGCAGGCGTGGGCGGGCGCGGCGCGGGCGGCCGCGCTGGCGATCGCGGCGCTGGCGTGGTGCGGTCCGGCCGCGGCGCAGGGCGTCGCCAGCGCCCTGCCCGCCAACAGCCCGCTGCTCGGCAGCGTGCCCGACGCGACGGTCCTGCCCGAGAGCCTGCCGCTGTCGCTCGGTGACGCGATCCAGCGGGGGCTCGCGCACAACCTGGGCGCCGTAAGCGCGCGCGACGCGGTCGACGAGGCGCACGGGGCGCGCCTGCAGTCGCTCGCGAAGCTGCTGCCGCAGGTATCCGGCCGGATCGCCCAGTCGAACGAGCAGATCAACCTGGCGTCGTTCGGCTTCCCGGGCCTGCCGGGCATCGCGCCGATCGTGGGGCCGTTCAACGTGTTCGACGCGCGCGTCTACCTCTCGCAGCCGATCTTCGACCTGCAGGCGCTCGGCGGCGCGCGCGAGGACCGCGCGAAGCTCGACGCGGCGCGCTACGGCGTCGAGGACGCCCGCGACCTCGTCGTCCTCGTCTGCGCCAACCTCTACCTGCGCACGGTCGCCAGCGAGAGCCGGGTCGAGGCCGTGCGGGCCGAGCTCGCGACGGCCGAGGCGCTGCAGGGGCTCGCCGCCGACCGCAAGCAGGCGGGGCTCGTGGCCGGCATCGAGGTGCTCCGCGCCCGGGTGCAGGTCGAGACGCGTCGCCAGCAGCTCATCGCGGCCGAGAACGACCGCGAGAAGTCGAAGCTGCAGCTCGCGCGCGCGATCGGCCTGCCGCTCGCGCAGGTCTTCACCCTGACCGACCAGGTGCCCTACACGCCGCTCGAGCCGATGCCGCTCGACGCCGCGCTCGCGCTCGCCTACCAGTCGCGCGCCGACTACAAGCAGCAGGCGTCGCTGGTGCAGGCGGCCGAGGCCCGGCGCCAGTCCGTCCTCGGCGAGCGGCTGCCGTCGGTCTCCTTCGACGCCGACTACGGCACCACGGGCCACGCGCTCAACGACTCGCACGGCACCTTCAGCGTCGCGGCGAGCGTGCACGTGCCGCTGTTCGAGGGCGGCGCGGCGAAGGGCCGCGCGATCGAGGCCGACGCCGGGCTCCGCCAGCAGCAGGCCCAGCTGGCCGACCTCAAGGGCCGCATCGAGTACCAGGTGCGCAGCGCGCTCCTCGACCTCCGCGCCGTCGACCAGCAGCTGCAGGCGGCGCGCACGCAGAAGACGCTCGCCGACGCGCAGCTCGCGCAGGCGACGGACCGGTTCAAGGCGGGCGTGGCCGACAACCTCGAGGTCGTGCAGGCGCAGGAAGCGGTCGCCGGCGCCACCGAGGGCTACATCGCCACCCTCTACGGATTCAACGTCGCCAAGGCCACCCTCGCGCGGGCCCTCGGCGTGGCCGCGGAGCGGGCGCAGACGCTACTGGGAGAGACGAGCAAATGACGGCTGACGAAAAGTTCTCGAACGCCATGCGCGCCGCGCGGTCGCGCCTGATCACGCTGGGCGGCGTCTTCGTCGGGATCGTGGCCGTGGCCCTCATCTGGATGTGGATGGAGTCGGGCCACGAGTCGACCGACGACGCGCAGGTCGACGCGCACATCACCCAGATCGCCGCGCAGGTCCCCGGCACCGTGACGACGGTCGCCGTGCACGACAACCAGCGCGTGAAGGCCGGCGACGTCCTCATCCGGCTCGACCCGCGCGGCTACCAGGCGTCGGTCGAGCGCGCCAAGGCCGAGCTCGCCGACGCCGAGGCCGCGTCGCTCGCCGCCCGGACGGGCGTCCCCATCGCCTCGACGACGACGACGAGCGGCGTGTCGACGGCCGAGGCCGGCATGGAGGTGGCGCGCGCCACCGTGACCGCCGCCGAGACCGAGGTGGACGCCGCCCACGCGCGTTTCGCCGCCGCCGAGGCGCGCCAGCGGGCCCAGCAGGCCGAAGCCGTGCGCGCGCGGCGCGACTTCGACCGCCTCGGCGAGCTCGTGAAGAAGGAAGAGGTCTCGCAGCAGCAGTACGACGCCGCCCGAACGGCCGCCGAGGCCGCCGAGGCGTCGGCCGCCGCCGGGGCCGCCGAAGCCCGGGCCGCCGCGGCCGCCGTCAAGGTCGCCGAGAGCCACCTGGCGCAGGCCAAGGGCTCGCGGACGCGCGCGCAGGCCGACGTGGCGGCGGCGGGCACGGCGCCCGACCAGATGAAGGTCACGCGCGCGCAGGCCGAGGCCGCCGCCGCGCGCGTCGAGCGCGCCAAAGCCATGCTCAAGCAGGCCGAGCTCGACCTCGAGCACGCCACCGTGGTCGCGCCCGCCGACGGCATCGTGAGCCGCCGGTCGATCGAGGTCGGCCAGGTCGTGCAGGCCGGGCAGGCGCTCGTCGCGCTCGTCCAGATCGGCGACGTGTGGATCACCGCGAACTTCAAGGAGACGCAGCTCGACGGCATGGAGCCCGGGCAGCGGGCCGTGGTGAGCGTCGACGCGTACGGCGGCCGCACGTTCCAGGGCCACGTGGACAGCATCTCGCCGGCCACCGGCGCCCGGTTCAGCCTCCTGCCCCCGGAGAACGCCACGGGCAACTACGTGAAGGTCGTGCAACGCGTGCCGGTGAAGATCGTGCTGGACGCGGGGCAGGACCCGGACCAGCTGCTCAGGCCGGGCATGTCGGTCGTGCCCACCGTCTACGTTCGCTGAGCCCCGGCACCCGACGCCTCTCATGTCCGACGGCCACGCCTACCCATCCGGCCTCGAGCGCTGGGTCATCGCCGTCTCGGTGATGACCGCGACGTTCATGGAGGTGCTCGACACCACCGTGGTCAACGTGTCGCTGCCGCACATCGCCGGCAGCCTGTCGGCCACCGTGGACGAGGCCACGTGGGTGCTGACCTCCTACCTGGTGGCCAACGCCATCGTCCTGCCGCTCTCGGGCTGGCTGGCCAACTACGTGGGCCGCAAGCGCCTGCTGATGACGGCGGTCATCGGCTTCACGCTGTCGTCGCTCTTCTGCGGCCTGACGCCCAACCTGACGGTGCTCGTGCTCTCCCGTATCGTGCAGGGCATGATGGGCGGTTCGCTGCAGCCGCTGTCCCAGGCCGTGCTGCTCGAGTCGTTCCCGCCCGAGGAGCGCGGGCAGGCCATGGGCTTCTGGGGCCTGGGCATCGTCGTGGCGCCGATCCTGGGGCCGGTGCTCGGCGGGTGGCTGACCGACAGCTACAGCTGGCGGTGGGTCTTCTACATCAACCTGCCGGTGGGCATGGTCTCGCTCCTGATGATCAGCCTGTTCGTGCACGACCCCGCCTACATCAAGCGCGGCGCGGGCCGGATCGACACCTGGGGCATCGGGTTGCTCGCGGTCGGCGTGGGCGCGCTGCAGTACATGCTCGACACCGGGCAGGAGAAGGACTGGATGGGGTCGGTCGAGATCCGGTGGCTGGCGGTCATTGCCGCCGTCGCGCTCGTCGCCCTCGTCATCCGCGAGCTGCGGGCGGAGCACCCGGTGATCGACCTGCGCATCTTCCGGCTGCGGACCTACAGCACCGGCGTCTTCCTCATGACGTCGCTCGGCTTCATGCTGTACGGCAGCCTCGTGCTCGTGCCGATCATGCTGCAGACGCTCTTCGGCTACCCGGCGCTCCAGGCCGGCATCGCGATGGCGCCGCGGGGCATCGGCTCGTTCATCGCCATGCCCATCATCGGGTACCTGACCGGGCGCCTCGACGCGCGCAAGATCGTCGCGGCCGGGCTCGTGCTGGGCGGCATCACGCTCTTCTGGCTGGGCGTCCTGGACCTGAACGCGGGCTTCTGGGACGTCTTCTGGCCGCAGTTCTACCAGGGCATCGCGCTCGCCATGCTCTTCGTGCCGCTCACGACGGTCACGATGGACCCCATCCGGCGCGAGGGCATGGGCAACGCCACGGCGCTCTTCAACCTGATGCGCAACCTGGGCGGCAGCACCGGGATCGCGGTGGCCACGACGTGGCTCGTCCGCTACCAGCAGACCGGGCTGAACCGCCTCGGCGCGCACGTCACGATGTACAACCCGGCGGCGCGGGCGGCGTTCGAGGGCGCGCGGGCCCGCTTCCTCGCCGAGGGCGCCGGCCCCGTGCTCGCCACCGAACGCGCGCAGGCCGCCATCTTCGGCCTGGTCGCGCGGCAGAGCGCGATGCTCTCGTTCGTGCACGTCTTCCAGCTGCTCGGCATCCTCTTCGTGGCGCTCGTGCCGCTCGTCCTCCTCATGAAGCGCCCGGCGAGGAAGAAGGCGGTCGCGGCGCACTAGGAGAAGGTGCACGAAGGTGCATCGTGCACCAGGTGCACCGGGGTGCACCTCGTGCACCCTGCTCACATCCGGAACAGATAGCTGATCTTGAAGAAGAACCCGTCCACCGTACGCCGGCGGCCCGCGGCGTCGCGGGCGTTGGGGTCGGCGAGCGTGTTGCCGTAGCCGGCGAAGATCACCGTGCCGGGCGTCGGCTGGTAGGAGAAGAGCCAGTCGGTGCGCAGGCTGTTGCGCGAGAAGCCCAGCGCGCGCTCGTAGGCGCCCGTCGCGGGGTCCAGGATCACGATCGGCAGGTCCGTGCGGGAGTCGTCGCGCAGGTCGGCCTGCTGCTCCGCGTCGTACTGGCTGACGACGCGGAAGAAGATCGCCCGCGTCATCTGGTACTCGACCTTCACGCGCGGGATGACGCGGCGCCCCACGGTCGTTCCGTCCGTGCGCCGGTCGTAGCTCTGCACCTGGTAGCTGCCGTCCACGCGGAGGCGCGCGGTCGGCCGCCACGCGGCCTCGAGCTGCAGGAACAGGATGTCGGACGACGACCACTCGTAGAAGTTCTCGTCCTTCCCCCAGATCGCGAAGACGCTGCCCGAGAAGCCGCGCAGCCGCGGCGTGTTGAGCGACAGCACGTAGTCGAGGTTCTGCAGCCGCGACACGCCGACGAAGGGCAGGATCGTGTCGCCGTCCGGGCCCGACTTCAGCAGCGCGTAGTCGGCGTAGAGCGCGCGGTCGTAGCCGAACGTCTCGATGAGGACCGACTGTCCCGCCTGCCACCCGCCGCGGAACGTGAAGTTGCTGTTGAAGTGCAGCTTGTTGTCCTGCGACGGCCGGCGGTGCACGAAGTCCTGGTACTGCCACGTGCCGTCGACCACGACGTCGCCCGTCCAGCGCTCCATGAAGGCGCCCGGCGCGCCGTAGGCGGTCACCTGGTTCGTGAGGTTCAGGCCGGCGACGCCCGGGCGGCTGATGAAGCCGGCGTCGGCGCGGAAGGCGTCGGCCACGCCGCGCAGCGAGTACCGGAACCCGTAGTGGTGCCCGGTCCGGCCGAGCGTCGCCTGCCAGATGGGCGCCGTCGTCGTGCGGTCCGGCCGGACCGTGCGGCTCACGCCGGCCTGGAGGTTCAGCGCGTAGATCCTGCCGAAGGTGAGGCGGGCGTCCGTGGCGGCCACGCGGTTCGAGTTCGCGCCGTCCACGCGGTCGGTGTAGACGAAGGCCGCCTTCGACCCGCCGCCCACGTCGCCCTGCACGCGCAGAACGTTGAAGACGGGATGGTCGCGCCCGGACGCCGACGTCGTGGCGTCGTCCACGGCCGCGAGGTACGCGATGCTCGTGCCCGAGATCTTGCCCGTGAGCTTCGCCGCCGCGACCGGCGCGACGATGCGGCGGGTGTAGATCAGGTTGTTGGGCGTCGTGAACTGCTCGAGGCCGTCGAGGAAGAACGGGCGCTTCTCCGGGAAGTACAGCGCCTGGCGCGGGTCGAACTGGAACTGTCCGGCGTCGGACTCGACCTGCGAGAAGTCGGGGTTCACGGTGCCGTTGAGCGTCAGGTTGCTCGTGACACCCCAGCGGACGTTGCCGCCGACCTCCGGCCGGCCGGCGTCGTACTGCCACCCGCCCGCCGCGGCCGGCGCGCCGTCGACGCGCGCGGTGACGACCGGGCTCAGGTCGAGCACGAGCCCCGGCCGCAGATCCGTGAGGCCCGTGAGCTTTCCCGCCTGCGCCAGGAACGACGCCGCGCTGCGCTGCGCCGGCACCCAGCTGTCCTCGTGCCCCGTGCTCTGCACCACGCGGATGACGTGCAGGTTCCAGTCCTGCGGGTCGCGCGACTGATAGCGCAGGCTCTTGAAGGGAATCCGGATCTCGACCTCGTAACCGGTGTCGGTCAGCCGGCCCTTGGACTCGAACACGAAGTCCTGGCTGAGGTCGGGGGCCTCGCGCCCGCTGGTGAGGCCGCTGAAGCCGTGCCCGCCCGTCGCGCCCGTCTCGACGAGCGCGCCGTCTGCCTGCACCCCCAGCGGGTTGACCGCGAACATGAACGCCTGCCGCCCGTCGCCGAACGTGCCGAGGTAGATCTGCACGTTGTCGTCGGCGTCGATGCGGTCGCGGTCGGCGAGCGTCGCGCGCACCGTGCCGGGCGCCGCCTGGGCGCGGATGCCGAAGTAGATGGCCGAGGGGGAGTACCAGACCAGCACCGTCGTCGCGTCCTCGGCGGGACGGCCGTCCGACGGCGCGTACTGCGAGAAGCCGGTGAGCCGCGCCGCCTCGCTCCACGCCGGCTCGTCGAGCCGGCCGTCGATCGTGACGGACGCCTCGACACGGGGAATGGCGACGTCGATCTGGCTCTGCAGGCCGTCGTAGGTCGCCCCGGCGGCGGCCAGGGGCGCCGCCAGGAAGGCGATCAGGAGAGCGAGACCCGGGCGCATGATTGAGGGCCGCCCGAGAGGGGCGGCGATCCAAGGGGGCAGGATAGCACGCCGGCCCGCCGCGCGGGCGTGTACGGCGTGCGCCTGTGGAAGAAGCCGCACACCCGCGCCGGCCGGATCGGGCGCTCGGCGCGCCTGCCCGCCCGATCAGGCCGGAGCCGCCGGAATTCGACGCGGCGGCACAAAGGCCCAGCTGGCAATGGTCTTGCACCTCCGTCCTCTTGCCGCAGCCTGACATGTGCAGACTGTTGTCGAACAGGGCGCCGCGATAGAAGGAGTAGAAGGACAGGATGAGGCCATGAGTCGCGACCCGCGTGCCTGGCCCGCGCCGGCCGACCGGGCGCTGCGCGTGCTCGTGCTGGAAGACTCGGAGGCCGACGCCGAGCAGATCGTCCACGAGCTCACGAGGGTCGGCTGCGCGTGCGACGTTCTGCGCGCGGACGACGAGGCTGGCTATCGCGCCGGGCTCGACGCCAGCGTGGACCTGATTCTCGCCGACTACAGCCTGCCAGGTTTCGGCGCGCCGGCCGCGCTGCAGATCCTCCACGACCGCGGCGACGACGTGCCGTTCATCGTGGTGACCGGATCGATCGGCGAGGAGGCGGCGGCCGCGTGCATCCACGCCGGCGCGGCGCACTGCCTGATGAAGGACCGCCTCGGGCACCTTGGCGCGGCGATCGACCAGGCGATCCTGGAGGCGCAGCAGCGCAAAGAGACGCGCCGCGCCGAGCGGGCGCTCATCGACAGCGAGCGCTCCGCCCGGGAGTCCGCCCGGGACTACCAGGCGCTCTTCGATTACGCGAGCGACGCGATCCTGATCTTCCACCCCGACAGCGAGGTCATCCTCGACGCGAACGCGACGGCCTGCGAGATGTACGGCTACGCGCAGGACGAGCTGGTGGGCCGGAGCCTGAAGTCGTTGACCGAGAACGTGGCGCGCGGCGAGGCGGAGCTGGCCCGCCTGAAGGAGACCGGGCGGGTCGGCAGCTACGAGAGCGTTCACCTCCGCAAGAACGGCCAGCGCTTCCACGTCGTCGCGAATGGCGCGCTGGTCGAGTACGGGGACGGGCCCGCGGTCATGAGCATCGTGCGCGACGTCGAGAAGGCGTTCGTCGCCGAGGAGGACCGGCAGCACCTCGTCCGGGACCTGGGCGAGCGCGTGAAAGAGCTCACCTTGCTCCACCGCGCGGCGCGGCTGTGCCAGAACCCGGAGCTGGACCTGCCGGCGATCCTCGAGCGCCTGGTTGCGCTCCTGCCGCACGGCTGGCAGCACTCACACCTGGCGGCCGCGCGCGCCGCGGTCGGGTCCTGCGAGTATCGCACCGTGAACTGGGCCGAGACGGCCGCCGTTCAGCAGGTCGCGTTCGACACCCGGGAGGGACCGGGCCTGCTGCAGGTCGCCTATCCCGACGCGGCCGTCCCGCCGGGCACGTCGCTGTTCCTCGCCGAGGAGCAGCAGGTGCTCGAGTCGATCGCGGACATGCTGCGGGCCTCGATCGAGCAGCGCACGGCCGCGCGCGCGCTGCGCCGGTCCGAGGAGTACTTCCGGTCGCTCATCGAGAACGCCTCCGACGCCATCGTCGTGATCTCGCGCGACGGCAACATCACGTACGCCGCGCCGGCGGCGCTCCGCCTGCTGGATCGGCCCGAGGGCGTGATCGGCGCCTCGCTCATCGACTACCTGCACCCGGACGACCGGGAGCTGGCCCAAGGCACCGTGGCGCGGGCGTTCGAGACGGGGACGTCGCAGCGCGCCGAGCTGCGCGTCCGCGATCCCGCCGGCCGCTGGCGATACTTCGACGGCGCCGGCACGCCGCTGAAGGACGGCAACGCGATCGTCGGTCTCGTCGTCAACGCGCGCGACGTCACCGAGCGGCGCGAGGCGGAGGACGCCGTCCGGGCGGAGCGGGCGTTCCGCCAGGCCATCGAGAACTCGCTGCTGGCCGGCGTTCGCGTCGTCGATCTGGAGGGCCGCCTGATCTACGTGAATCCCGCGTTCTGCCAGATGCTGGGGTGGGAGGCGCACGAGCTGATCGGCGCGATGCCGCCCTATGCCTACTGGCCGGCCGACGAGCAAGCCAGACTCAAGGCGCTGCTCGACGAGACGCTGGGCGGCCATACGGCAAACGCCAGCATGGAGCTCACGTACCGGCGCAAGGACGGTGAGCGCATCGACGTGCTCGTCATGCCCTCCGCCCTGCGCGACGGGAGCGGGGCCGTGCGGGGCTGGCTCGACGCCGTCTACGACGTCACCGAACGCAAGCGCCTCGAGGAGCAGCTCCGCCAGGCGCAGAAGATGGAGGCGGTCGGGCGGCTCGCCGGCGGGATCGCGCACGACTTCAACAACCTGCTCACCGCCATCCTCGGCTACGCGGAGCTCGGCGCCGACGCCCTCGGCCCGGAGCACCCCGTGGCGGCCGACCTCGCAGAGGTCCGCAAGGCCGGCGAGAGCGCCACGCGGCTGGTGGGTCAGCTGCTCTCGTTCAGCCGCCGTCAGGTCGTCGAGCCGCAAACCCTCGATCTCAACGTCGTCGCCCAGAACCTGGAGGGGATGCTGAGCCGGGTCATCGGCGAGGACGTGACCCTCATCGTCGATCCGGGCCGCCACGTCCCGCCCGTCGAGGCCGACCGGGGCCAGATCGAGCAGGTCATCATGAACCTGGCCGTGAACGCGCGCGACGCCATGCCCGAGGGCGGCCGGCTCTCGATCCGCACGGCGGCCCTGGACGTCGACGAGAGCCTGACGCAGCGCGTCCTCGGTCTGCAGCCCGGCGCCCACGCCCGGCTGACCGTCCAGGACTCGGGCACGGGCATGGATGCGTCCGTCCTGGCCCACTTGTTCGAGCCGTTCTTCACCACGAAGGCGAAGGGGAAGGGCACGGGCCTGGGCCTCGCCACCGTCTACGGCATCGTGAGCCAGGCGGGCGGCCAGATCGACGTGCAGAGCGCGCCCGGCCAGGGCACGACATTCGAGATCTACCTGCCCGCCGCCGTGGCGACGGCCGGCGCCGCCGTCCATGGGCTCGGTGGCGGGGCCGCCCGAACCGGTCACGTGCTCCTCGTCGAGGACGAGGAAGCGGTGCGCGGGCTGGCCCGGCGGATTCTCGTCGACGCCGGCTTCTCGGTGTCGGACGGCACGGCCGAGGAGGCGCTGGCGCTGGCCCGCCAGCCGGGCGCGCGGTTCGACCTCCTGCTGACCGACGTCGTCATGCCGGGCTTGAGCGGCGGGGAGCTCGCCGCGCAGTTCACCGGGCTCCACGCCGCGACGCCGGTGATGTTCATGAGCGGCTACACCGACGACCAGATCGTGCGCGCGGGCGTGGAGGCCGGCACCGCCGCGCTGGTCCGCAAGCCGTTCACCGCCAGCTCGCTGCTCGCGAAGGTGAGGGAAGTGCTGGCGGCGGCGGAATGCGTGCGCACGCAACCGCCGCGGACTGGACGATAATGGCCGTATGCGCGAATCGGATCGGATGCGGTCGGTGCAGGCGCCGATCATCCCCGTCATCGGCCGCCTGATCGCCGAGACGCCCGGCACCATCTCCCTCGGACAGGGCATCGTCGCCTACGGGCCGCCGCCGGAGGCGCTGGCCAGCCTCGCCGCGTTCGGCGGCGACCTCGAGGATCACTGGTACGGCCCCGTCGAGGGGCTGCCCGCGCTCGTGGACGCGATCGAGGCGAAGCTGGACGCCGAGAACGGCATCCGCGCGCGGCCGGCGAGCCGCGTCGTCGTGACGGCCGGCGCGAACATGGGCTTCATGAACGCCGTGCTGGCCGTGGCGGATCCCGGCGACGAGGTGATCCTGCAGGCGCCGTTCTACTTCAACCACGAGATGGCGATCGTGATGGCGGGCTGCCGGCCGGTCGCCGTCCCGACCGACGCCACCCACCAGCTGCAGATCGACCGGATCCGCGCGGCGATCACGCCGCGCACCCGCGCCGTCGTCACGATCTCGCCCAACAACCCGAGCGGCGCCGTGTACCCCGAGGCGGCGCTCCGCGAGGTCAACGCGCTCTGCCGCGAGCGGGGCGTGTACCACGTGCACGACGAGGCGTACGAATACTTCACCTACGACGGGGCGCGCCACTTCTCGCCCGGATCGATCGACGGCGCGGCGGCCCACACGATCTCGCTCTACTCGCTGTCGAAGGCGTACGGCTTCGCCAGCTGGCGGATCGGCTACATGGTGATCCCGTCGGAGCTCTTCGAGACGATGCTCAAGATCCAGGACACGATCCTGATCTGCCCGACCGCGGCGTCGCAGCACGCCGCGATCGCGGCGCTCGGCGTGGGCGCGGGGTACTGCCGCGCGCGACTGCGGGGGCTCGCGCGGGTCCGCGCGCACCTGCTCGACGCGTTCGCCGGCATCGGGGACGTCTGCACGGTGCCTCGTCCCGACGGGGCCTTCTACTGCCTGCTGCGCGTCGCGACCACGCTCGACGCGAACACGCTCGCCGAGCGCCTGATTCGCGAGCACCGCGTGGCGGCCATTCCCGGCACGGCGTTCGGCCTCGCCGACGGCTGCCACCTGCGCGTGTCCTACGGCGCGCTCGACGCCGAGACCGTCGCCGCCGGCGTGGGCCGCCTCACGGAGGGACTGAAGGCGATCGCCGGCGCGGGCGCCGGGCGCCGGCCGTGAGCTTCTCGGACGGCGGGACGGGAAGACCGGCGAACCCGTGAACCCGAGCACCCCCGAACCCCCGAACCTGGATCCCGACTACAGACACCTCACGCCCGTTGGGCGGCCGACCGCCGGTACTCCTCGACGCAGCCGGCGATGGCCCGCACGACGAGCCCGGGCTCGTCCAGTTGAATCCAGTGGCCGCCGACCGTGGCCGTCACCAGGCGCCCGCGCGTCGATCGGCGCGCCAGCGCCTCGTGGCGCGCGAGGAGCTCGGGCCTGAGACCGGCGGCCGCCAGCACGACCACCGGCAGATCGCCGAGCGCGCCGGTGCCTGCAACCTCGGCGGCGCTCGCGGGCAGGTTCGCCATGTGGCTCGCCATGCTCGCGAAGCACTTCGGCTGGCTCCAGTGCGCCGCGATGGCCGGCCGCGCCTCCTCCGGCATCTTCCGCACCTCCCCCACGATGCGCGACAGCACGGTGAGCGCCGTGCGGCCGAAGCCGCGCGCCACGGCGCGCGGCGCGGCGGTCCGGCCCGAGGCGAGCAGGCCCACCGACGCGCGCACGACGCCGAGCCGCGCGAGCGCGCCGCCCACGCGCGCGAACCGCGCGCCGCCGGCCAGCAGGCGCCGGCGCTCGGCCGGCATGTCCAGCCACTCCTCGGGGAACGTCGAGTCCACGAACACGAGCCCGGCGACCGCGTCCGCGTGCCGGTCGGCGAACATCCGCAGCACGAGCCCGCCGAACGAGTGGCCCACGAGCACGTACGGGGGCGCGATGCCGGCGGCGCGGAGCAGCGCGTGCAGGTCGGCGGCGGCGCGGCCGGCCGTGCGCGGTCCCGGCGCGGGGTCGCTCCACGCGTAGCCGGCTCGGTCGTACGCGACGGTCCGCGTGAAGGCGGCGACGTCGGCCTGCACGCGACTCCAGTTGATGGACGACGCGGCGATGCCGGACTCGAACACGACGACGGGCGAGCCCTCGCCCGCGACGCGGGCGTGCAGCCGCCGACCGCCCACGTCGACGAGCACGCCCGGCGGCGGGAAGCGGCGCCGGTCGCGCGCCGAGCCCGCCGCCTGGTAGGCGAGGCCCGCCAGGACGAGGACGGCGAGCGCCGCGAGCGCCGCCGTCAGGAATGTCGCCACGCGGATACGGTAACATCCCTGCCAGCGGTCAGGGGTCAGCGGTCGGCGGTCAGCAGTCAGCCGTCAGCGGTCGGGGGTCAGCCAGAGCCTGCGACGCTGCAGTCGTGACAGGATGCTCTTCACCGCTGACCCCTGACCCCTGACGGCTGACCGCTGCAGCAAGCACGACATGAGCCAGCTCTCGTCTATCGCCACCTGGAACGTGAACGGCATCCGCGCCCGTCAGGCGCAGGGCCTGGAGTGGCTCGCGCGCGAGCGGCCCGACGTCGTCTGCCTGCAGGAGCTGAAGGCCGCGCCCGAGCAGATCCAGTCGGCGCTCTGGGAGGCCGAGGGCTACTGGGGCTTCTGGCACGGCGCGAAGGCCTACTCGGGTGTCGCGCTGCTCGTCAGGCGCGAGCTGGCGCCCGAGCGCCCCGCGTTCGAGCACCCGCCGTTCGACTTCGAGCAGCGGATCGTCTCGGCGGTGGTCGGCGGCGTGACGGTGGCGTCGGTGTACGTGCCGAACGGGGGGAAGGACTTCGGCGCGAAGGTCCGGTTCCTGGAGGCGCTCGACGGCTGGGCGGCGGATCACGAGCGGCGCGGCGCGCCGCTCGTCGTGTGCGGCGACCTCAACGTCGCGCGCGCGGACATCGACGTGCACCCGAAGGAGCGCAAGCCGAAGGCCATCGGCCAGCTCCCCGAGGAGCGCGCGCTCCTCGAGGGCGTCCTCTCGCACGATCTCGTGGACGTCGTCCGGGCGCTGCACCCCGACGACGACCAGCTGTTCACGTGGTGGGCGCCGTGGCGCAACCTGCGCCAGCGCAACATCGGGTGGCGGATCGACTACGCGCTGGCGACGACGGCGCTCGCCGCGCGGGCGGCGAGCGCCGTCAGCCAGCGCGAGGTCGGCACGAGCGACCACGCGCCGGTCGTGGTGCGCTTCGCGTGATCAAGTGCTTCGTGCCTGGTGCTTGGTGCTTGGTGCGTCCCCGGTGCCTGGTGCTTGGTGCGTCCCTGGTGCCTGGTGCTTGGTGCGTGCCCGGTGCCTGGTGCTTGGTGCGTGCCTGGTGCCCTGGCACCTCGTGCGCCTCTGGTGCCTGGTGCGGAGTCACGCGCCCGGCACCCAGCACCAAGCCCGCACCCGGCACTCAGCACCAAGCCCGCACCCGGCACTCAGCACCAAGCCCGCACCCGGCACTCAGCACCAGGCCCGCGCCCGGCACTCAGCACCAGGCCCGCACCCGGCACTCAGCACCAGGCCCGCACGCGGCACTCAGAACCAGGCCCGCACCCGGCACTCAGCACCAGGCCCGCGCCCGGCACTCAGCACCAGGCCCGCACGCGGCACTCAGCACCGGGCCCGCACCCGGCACTCAGCACCAAGCACCCAGCACTATTTCTTCAGCATCGCGTCGCGCTTGGCCTTGAACTCGTTCCCGGCCTTCCACTCCGGGTACTTGTCCGCCTGCGCGACCTTGTAGGCGACCTTCAGGTAGAAGTTCGAGTCCTGGACGACGCCGGTCGTGACCCAGTCGGGCTGGACCTCGTCGGACGGCTGATGGTAGTGCTTCGCGGTGTACTCCGCGCGCAGCGCCTTGCCCCAGCCCTCCGGCTTGTCGACGTACTCCTCGCCCGACGAGGCGTCGAGCGCCGGCACGCCGGCCTTGGCGAACGGGAAGTGGTCGGAGCGGTAGTAGAACCCCTTCTCGGGCTCCTGGTCGGGCACGATCACGCGGCCCTGCGCCGCCGCCACCTCCTGCGCGTAGTCGTCCAGGTCCGACGCGCCCAGGCCGACGACGATCACGTCCTTGGTCGGCCCGTACATGTTCATGCCGTCCATGTTGATGTCGGCCAGCGTCTTGTCGAGCGGGTAGATCGGCATCGCGGCGTAGTAGCCGGACCCGAGCAGGCCCTGCTCCTCGGCCGTCACGGCCAGGAACACGATCGTCCGCTTGGGCGGCGGCTGCACCTGCGTGAAGGCGTGCGCGATCTCGAGCAGCGCGGCCACGCCGCTCGCGTTGTCATAGGCGCCGTTGTAGATCTTGTCGCCCGTCTCGTCGGGATCGCCGATGCCGAAGTGATCCCAGTGGCTCGTCATCGTGATGTACTCGTTCTTGAGCGCCGGATCCGACCCTTCGAGCTTGGCGACGACGTTTCTCGAGTCGATCGTGCGCAGCGTGTTCTTGATCGTCATCGAGGCCTTGACGCCGAGCGGCACCGGCTTGAAGTCACGGCTCACGGCCGCCGCCTTCAGCGTGTCGAAGTCCTGGCCGGCCATCTTGAAGAGCGCCTTCGCCTTGTCCAGGGTGATCCAGCCCTCGACGGCGCAGCGGCCCATGTTCTTGTCCGGCGTCACGAGGTCGAAGTTCTCGGCCGTCTTCCCCTGCACCACCGAGAACGGGTAGCCGGCCGGCCCGGTCTCGTGCACGAGGATCACGCCCGCCGCTCCCTTCTCGGCGCCGATCTCGTACTTGTAGGTCCAGCGCCCGTAGTAGGTCATCGCCGGGCCGCCGAACACGGTCTTGTCGAGCACCTCCGGGACCGCCGGGTCGGGCACCGGCGGGTCGTTGACGAGCATGATGAGCGTCTTGCCCTTCACGTCGAGACCCTTGTAGTCGTCCCAGTTGTACTCGGGCGCCACGACGCCGTAGCCGACGAACACGACGTCCGACTGGTCGATGGACGCCGTGTCGGCGACGTGCTTCGTCCACGCCACCACGTCGTCCTTCCACGCCAGCTTGAGGTGGCGGGAGCCCTTCGCGAAGTCGAGCGTCGCCGGCGCGGCCGTGATGCCGACGAGCGGCACCTTCTGGATGTAGGTCCCGTCGGTGTTGCCCGGCTGCAGGCCGAGCTTCTGGAACTGCTCGGCCACGTACGCGACCGTCAGGTCCTCGCCCTTGGTGCCGGGCGCGCGGCCCTCGAACTCGTCGGAGGCGAGCATCTTGATGTGGCCCAGGATCGCCTGGCCGTCGATGGTCGGAAACTGCGGTTCGACCGGCTGCGCCGGCCCGCACCCGGACGCGACCAGGGCGCCGAGCGCGACTGCGAGGAAGGCACGTTTCATGGGGGGATCTCCGTCGAAAAAGAGACGAATGAGGCCAACGAGAACAGTCGAGCGGATTGTACCTCAGGGCTGACGACGGTGCCTGCTGCTATTCGTGCCCGGCCCACAACCGGCAGAGGTTGACGATCACCTCGACCGCCTTCTCGAGGTCCTGGGCCGACACCCATTCGAGCCGCGAGTGGAAGTTGTGCTGGCCGGCGAAGAGGTTGGGCGTCGGCAGCCCCATGAACGACAGCTTCGAGCCGTCGGTGCCGCCGCGGATCGGGTGCGACACGGGCTCGAGGCCCGCCTGGCGGATGGCCTCGCGGGCGCGCTCGACCACCTCCGGGTGGCGGTCGAGCACCTCCTTCATGTTGCGGTACTGCTCGACGACGGCGGTCTCGACCGCGCCGCCGGGGAACGCGTCCGCCGTGGCGCGGGCGAGCGCCTCGAGCCGTGCCTCCTTCCGCGCCAGCTCGTCCGTGCGGAAGTCGCGCACGATCAGCTTCACCGTCGTGCGGTCCACGCCGGCGTCCATCACGTAGGGATGGACGAAGCCCTCGTCGCGGTCGGTGGTCTCGGGCGAGAGGCCGTCCTTCGGCAGCCGGGCGATGAAGTCCGCCGCCATCTTGATGGCGTTCACCATGCGGCCCTTCGCGTAGCCCGGGTGCGTGTTGAACCCGCGGAACGCGACCGTCATCTGGTCCGCCGAGAAGCTCTCGCTCTCGATTTCGCCGCGCCCGCCGCCGTCCAGCGTGTAGGCGCACGCGGCGCCGAACCGCGCGACGTCGAAGTGCGCCGTGCCCCGCCCGATCTCCTCGTCGGTCGTGAACGCCAGCCGCACGCGGCCGTGGGGGATCTCCGGGCGGGCCATCAACAGCTCGGCCGCCGCGACGACGGCCGCGACGCCGGCCTTGTCGTCGGCGCCGAGGAGCGTGGCGCCCGAGGCCGTGATGAGGTCGTGGCCGATCGCCTGGCCGAGCGCCGGGACGTCGGCCGCGCGCAGCACCGCGGTCGGATCGTCCGGCAGCACGAGGTCGCGCCCGTCGTACGCGCGGTGGACGATCGGCTTCACGCCGGCGCCGCTCATCTCGGGCGACGTGTCCACGTGCGCGATGAGGCCGATGACGGGCGCGTCCGGCGCGCCCGCCGCGGGCACGGTCGCCATCAGCACGCCCCGGCGATCCAGATCGACGTCCTCGAGCCCCATCGCCCGCAGCTCGCCGGCCAGGTGCTCGAGCAGCACCATCTGCCCGGGCGTGCTCGGAGACGCCGAAGACGACTCGTCCGACCGCGTGTCGAACGTGACGTAGCGAAGGAAGCGATCGACGACCGACGACTTGAGACGCATTGGGTCTTCCCGAGTACCCAGTACCGAGTGCCGTCTCCGGCCGGTACTCGGGTACTCGATGGCTCCCTACACCGTCAGAATCCGCCGTCGGCAGGAACTTGGGCGCCGTGCGGTGCTTCGTGGCCTGCTCGAAGCCGAACGCGATCTTGATGAGCGTCGGCTCGCTCCACGCGCGGCCGAAGAACGAGATGCCGACCGGCAGGCCGAACACGTACCCGCACGGCAGGGTGATGTGCGGGTAGCCGGCGACGGCGGCGAGCGTCGAGGCGCCGCCGCCGAAGTGGTCGCCGTCGACCAGGTCGGTGACCCACGCCGGCCCGCCCGTCGGCGCGACGATCGCGTCGAGGTGGTGCGCGTCCATCACCTTGTCGATCCCCTCCTGGCGCGCCAGCCGCCTGCTCTTCACGAGGGCGTCGCGGTATTCGCGGCTCGTGAGCGGGCCCTTCTCCTGGGCCTGGATGAAGAGCTCCTGGCCGAAGTAGGGCATCTCCTCGCGCGCGTGCGCCGCGTTGTACGCGATCAGCAGCTCGAGCGACCGCGGCGCGACGGAGGCCGCGAGCCCGTCGAGGTACTTGTTCAGGTCCGCCTTGAACTCGTAGAGCAGCACCAGGTTCTCGGCGGCGCCGAGCTCGCGTCCGGGCTGGACGTCGATCGGGTCGATCACCTCGGCACCCTGCCGCTTCATCTCCGCGATGGCGGCCTCCATGAGCGCGTCCACCTTCGGGTTGAAGCCGAAGTAGTGCCGGGCGATGCCCACGCGCGCGCCCTTGAGGCCCGTCGCGTCGAGGAACGGCGTGTAGTCGGCGTGCGCGCGGCCCTGGCTGGCGGCGGTCGCTTCGTCGCGCGGGTCCATGCCGGTCAGCGCGCCCAGCAGCACGGCCGCGTCGGTGACCGTCCGCGCCATCGGCCCCGCGGTGTCCTGGCTGTGCGAGATCGGGACGATGCCCGCCCGGCTCACAAGGCCCACCGTCGGCTTGATGCCGACGACGCCGTTCGACGAGGAGGGGCAGACGATCGAGCCGTCGGTCTCGGTGCCGATCGCCAGGGCGCACAGGTTGCCGCTCACCGCGGCGCCCGAGCCCGAGCTCGACCCGCACGGGTTGCGATCGAGCGCGTACGGGTTGCGGCACTGCCCGCCGCGCCCGCTCCAGCCGCTCGACGAGTGCGTCGAGCGGAAGTTCGCCCACTCGCTCAGGTTGGCCTTGCCGAGAATCACGGCGCCGGCCGCGCGCAGCCGCGCCGCCACGCCCGAGTCCTGCGCGGCGACCGATCCGGCCAGCGCGAGCGAGCCCGCGGTCGTCGTCATCCGGTCCTTGGTGTCGATGTTGTCCTTCACGAGCACCGGCACGCCGTGCAGCGGGCCGCGGACCTTTCCGGCCTTCCGCTCCTCGTCGCAGGTGTCGGCGACGGACAGGGCGTCGGGGTTGGTCTCGATGACCGACCGCAGGCCGGGCCCCTGCCGGTCCAGCGCCTCGATCCGCGTCAGGTAGCGCTCGGTGATGGCCCGCGCCGTCAGGCGCCCGGTCTTCATGGCGTCCTGGAGCCGGGCGACGGTCCACTCCTCGAGCTCGAAGGCCGTCGGCGCGGCGGCGGCGCCCTGGCTGGGCGGCGGCGGCGCCGGCGTGCCGCAGGCCAGCGGTCCGCTGGCCGCGAGGGCGCCGCCGACGGCGGTGTAGCGCAGGAAATCCCGGCGGTTGATGCCGCCGCGGTCGCGTTCGTCGTGCTTTCGGTCGTGCATGATGGTCCGTCCCTCCTGCGTCGGCATCGGATGGCTGCGGGCGGCGCGCCGCCGCGCATCCTGGTCGAGTGTCAGTCCGGTTAGGCAGGTATCCTAGCAGGAACAGCGGCCGCGCGGCGGTGTCAATACCGCTGAAAGGGCGCGCCCGTCGCGCCCGTGGGGGGCTACGAGCATGTTC
Organism: uncultured Acidobacteriota bacterium; assembly: GCA_963812185.1. Classification (GTDB taxonomy): domain Bacteria; phylum Acidobacteriota; class Vicinamibacteria; order Vicinamibacterales; family JAHECP01; genus JAHECP01. Next base: position 337,901 of record CAWEUE010000002.1, on the reverse strand, counting down.
GCGATCGCACACGACCTTCGCTACGCGCTGCGGACCCTTCGGCGGAGCCCCGGGTTCACGGCGATTGCCGTCACGGCCCTGGCCCTCGGCATCGGCGCCGCCACGACGATCTTCAGCGTGGTGGACGCGGTGCTCGTGCGGCCGATGCCGTACGCCCAGCCCGACCGTCTGGTCCAGATCTGGAGCCAGAACCTCGAGCGCGGCATCAGCTTCTACTCGACGCCCTACCCGGACGTCGCGGTCTGGCGGACGGACGCGCGGTCGTTCGACGCGCTGGGCGCCCAGGCCGTGTCGTCGGCCAGCCTGGCGACGTCCGCGGGCGAGCCCGAGTCGGTCAGCGTGTCGCGCGTGACCGCCTCGTTCTTCCCGGTGTTCGGCACGCGCATGGCGATCGGCCGCGCCTTCCTCGACGCGGAGGACGCGCCCGGCGGCCCGCACGCCGCCGTCCTCGACCACGACCTGTGGCGCCGCCGGTTCGGCGCCGACCCGGCCGAGGTGGGTCGCCAGATCCGGCTGGACGGCGAGGCGTACACCGTGATCGGCGTGCTGCCCGCCGGCTTCGAGGCGCCGTTCGGCCCGTGCGACGTGTTCACGCCGCTCGCCCAGAGCGGCGTCGAGGGCCAGCCCTACGACTCGGTGCAGGTGTTCGGGCGCCTCGCGCCCGGCGCCACCGTCCGGACGGCGCAGGCGGAGATCGACGCCATCTCCGCGCGGCTCGACGCCGAGTTCCCGCAGCGCGGCGGGCGCAGCGTGCGCGTGTGGGGCCTGCGCGAGTTCCGCACCCGCGACGTGCGCGCGTCGCTGCTGGTGCTCGCCGCCGCGGTCGCCGCGGTGCTGCTGATCGCGTGCGTGAACGTCGCCAACCTGCTGCTGTCGCGCGCGGGGCTGCGCCGCCGGGAGATGGCCGTGCGCGCCGCGCTCGGCGCCGGCCGCGGCCGGCTCGTCTCGCAACTGCTGACCGAGAACCTGCTGCTCGGGTTCGTGGGCGGCGCCGCCGGCCTGCTGCTGGCCTGGTGGGCGATCGGCGCGATCCACTGGCTGTCGCCGGCCGGCCTTCCCGACATCGATCGCGCGGCGCTCGACGGCCGCGCGCTGCTCGCGGCGATCGCCGCGTCGGGCCTCACGGGCCTGCTGTTCGGCACGACGCCGGCGCTGGCGCAGTCGCGTTTCGCCGGCGCGGCCACGCTCGACGCGACGCTGCGCGAGGACGGCCGGCGCGCGGGCGGCGGCGGGCGCCGCCGGCTGCGGTCGGGGCTCGTCGTCGGCGAGGTGGCGCTGTCGCTCGTCCTGCTCGTCGGCGCGGGCCTGCTGATCCAGAGCCTGTACCGCACGCAGCAGGTGAAGCCCGGTTTCGACGCCGGCGGGATGCTGACCGCCAGCGTCTCGCTGCGCGCCGAGCGCTACCAGGACGAGGCCGCGCGCGCCGCCTTCTTCCAGCGCTTCCTCGGCGCGCTCGAGGCCGCGCCCGGCGTGACCTCCGCCGGCGTCGTCAGCACGCTGCCGTTCTCGGGGACCAACACGGGCATCCTCCTCGTCGGCGAGCGCGGCGCGATCCTGGAGCCCGACGGGGCGCCGGTCGTGTGGTTCCGGCGCGCGTCGGACGACTACTTCCGCACGATGCGGATCCCGCTCGTGCGCGGCCGCCTGTTCCGGCCCGAGGACGAGCGGACGGACGGCGTGTCGATTGTGAACGAGACGCTCGCGGCGCGCTTCTGGCCCGGCGAGGATCCGATTGGCCAGCGCCTTCGCGTCCCGGCGCGGCCGGGCTCCGCCCAGCCCGTCCGCTGGCTCACCGTCGTCGGCGTCGTCGGCGACGTGCACCATTGGTCGCTCACGCGCCCGCCGCAGCCCGAGATCTTCTGGCCCCTCTCGTCCGGCCCGCCGGACCGCGCGGCCGTCGTGATCCGGACGGCGCTCGACCCGTCGGCCGTCGCGCCGATCCTCACGCGCGTCGCCGCCCGGATCGACCCGGAGCAGGCGGTGTCGCGGGTCCAAACGATGACGGCCATGCTGGACCGCACGCTCGCGCGCGGGCGGCTGTCGACGGGCCTGATGATGTCGTTCGCGGCGCTGGCGCTCGTGCTGGCCGTCGTGGGGCTCTACGGGGTGATCTCGGTACACGGTGGACCAGCGCGCGCACGAGATTGGGATCCGCATGGCGCTCGGCGCCGGCCGCGCCGACGTGCTGAAGATGGTCCTGCGCGAGGGGCTCGTGACGGCGCTGGCGGGCGTGGCCGTCGGGACCGCCGGCGCGCTCGCGGCGACGCGCCTGATGACGACGATGCTCTTCGACACGTCGGCGACCGACGGCGGCACCTACGCGGCGGTGGCGGCCCTGCTCGTCGCCGTGTCGCTGGCCGCCGCGCTGGTGCCGGCGCGCCGCGCGAGCGCCATTGATCCCGTCGAGACCCTGCGATCCTGAGATATCATCAGCCGGACTTGTCAACGGATCGGCCTCCGGCGTCGTCCTGACGCACAAAGGGGCGCGGCGGCCCGGCTCAGGGTTCCCTCACCAGTGATGAGTGGTCACGGCAGACGGGCGGCGTCCGGCGTCGCGGTTGCGGCGGCCGTCCTGGCTGCGTGCGTGCACTACCAGCCCAGACCCGTTTCGGCGCCCGCCAGCCTGACCGCGCTCGAGTCCCGCACGCTGGATTCCCCCGCGCTCGGCCGCTTTCTCGAGGCGAACCACGAGGTGGCCGGGTGGCCGCCCGCGGCCTGGGACCTGAAGACCCTCACGCTGGCCGCCTTCTACTACCACCCGGACCTGGAGGTCGCGCGCCGCGCCTGGGCGTCGGCGCGCGCGGCCGAGATCACGGCCGGTGAGCGGCCCAATCCGGGCGGCAGCTTCGCGCCCGGGTACAACACCACCACGCCCGCCAGCGAGATCACGCCCTGGATCCTGACGCTGGACCTCGACTTCACGATCGAGACCGCCGGCAAGCGCGGGCACCGGATCGCCGAGGCCAGGGCGCTCTCCGAGGCGGCGCGCCTGGAGATCGCCACGGTCGCGTGGCAGGTGCGGAGCCGGGTCCGCCAGGCCCTGCTCGATCTGTACGCGGCGGGCCGGACCGAGGCGCTGCTGCGGTCGCAGCTGGCGGTCCAGGAATCGGTCGTCGCGCTGCTGGCGCGTCAGCTCGACGCGGGCGCGGTCTCGGCGTTCGAGCCCACGCAGGCGCGCCTCGAGCTGGACCGCCTCCGTCTGGCGCTGCACGACGTCACGCGGCAGCAGGCCGAGGCGCGCGTGCGGCTGGCGAGCGCGCTCGGGGTGGCCGCGCGCGCGCTCGACGGCGTGCGGCTGGACGCGTCGGCGTTCGATCGGCCGCCGCCCGACGTGCCGCCCGACGCCGCGCGCCGGCGCGCGCTGGTGAACCGCCCCGACATCCTCGGCGCGCTCGCGGAGTACGCGGCCAGCCAGGCGGCCCTGCAGCTCGAGATCGCCAAACAGTACCCGGACATCCACCTGGGGCCCGGGTACCAGATGGACCAGACCGACAGCAAGTGGACCCTCGGCCTCTCGTCCATCCTGCCCATCTTCACGCGCAACCGCGGGCCGATCGCGGAAGCCGAGGCGCGGCGCGCCGAGGTCGCCGCGCGCTTCACGGCGGTGCAGGCCAACGCGCTCGGCGAGATCGACCTCGCCCTGGCCGCCTATCGGGGCGCGGTGGCCAAGGCGGCCGCCACCGACGCCATGCTCGGCGACCTGCAGAAGCAGGAGCAATCGGCGCGCGCGCAATACGACGCCGGCGAGATCTCCAGGCTGGAGCTGGACGGCATCCAGCTGCAGCTCGTCGGCACCCAGCTGGCGCGCCTGGACGCGCACGTGTCGGCCGAGCAGGCGCTCGGCCAGCTCGAGGACGCCATCCAGGGCCCCGCGGGCCTCACCGACTGGCTCGCGGCCGGGCCGCCGCAAGACCCGGGGCGGGTCCCCGGCACGGCGGCGCGGTGAACGGCGAGATGAGGAAGCGACCATGAGGTATCGGACGACCATCGTCCTCGGAATCGGCGTGGCCCTGGTGGTGGCGGGGCTCTTCTGGCGCCGCGCGGCGCCGGGCGACGGGTCCGACGCCGGCCAGACCGAGGCGCCCACCGTCGTGGCCGTCCACGTCGCGCCCGTGGTGCGCGCGACGCTTCGCGGCTACGTGACGGCGTGGGGCCGGGTGGAGCCGGAGCCCGCGACGCGCACCCGGCCGCCCGCGAGCGCGCGCATCGCGGCGCTGGTGCCGGGCCTCGTCGCCGAGGTCGCGTGCGCCGAGGGGCAGCGGGTCGCGAAGGGCGCCGTGCTGTTCCAGCTGGACCCGCGCGTGGCGGACGTCGCCGTCCAGCAGGGTCGCCAGGCCGTCGCGTACGCCGAGCAGGTCTTCGAGCGCCAGAAGAAGCTCGGCCCCGGCGAGGCGACGTCCCAGCGGCTCTACCAGGAAGCCGAGCAGAACCTGGCCATGGCACGGGACCAGTTGAGGAGCGCCGAGGCGCAGCGCGCGCTGCTGACCATCACCACGCCGCTCGCGGGCACGGTCGTGAGCGTGAGCGCGAAACCGGGGGACACGGTCGATCTGACGACGGTGCTCGCGGAGGTCGTGGATCTCGACCGGCTGGTGGTCGGTGCGGAGGTGCGCAGCGCGGACGTCCCGCGCCTGAAGTCCGGCCAGCCGGCGGAGATGTGGACCGAGCGGGAAGCCGTCGGGGCGCCGTCGGCCGGCGCGCCGACCTACGCCGGCGCGGTGGTCTTCATCGGGCAGCAGGTGGATCCCGGCACCGACACCGTGCGCGTGCGCCTCTCGGTGCCGCGCGGCTCGCCGCTCCGTCCGGGGCAGTTCGTGAACCTCCGGATCGTGGCGGAGGTGCACGAGGACCGCCTGGCCGTGCCGGTGGCGAGCATCGTGACGCACGAGGGCGTGAGCGAGATCGCGATTGTGACGGGGGAGCAGGCCGCGAAGCGGCCGGTCACCGTCGGCCTTCGGGACGGCAACCTGGTTGAGGTCGAGGGCGACGGGTTGGCGGAAGGCATGACCGTCGTGACCGAGGGCGCCTACGGCCTGCCGGAGCAGAGCCGGATCCGGGTGATCGGCCGATGAGCCCGACGCCGGACGGCGCGCGGCCGGCGGTGCGCGTCCACGAGTCGGAGCTGGGGCGGTTCGCCGCGCGCTACAAGGTCGCGATTGCGTTCATGTCGGTGGCGCTGTGCCTCGGCGGCGCGTACGCGGCGTTCCACATTCCCTCGTCCGTCTTCCCGCAGACCGACTTCCCGCGCGTCGTCATCCTCGTGGACAACGGCGTCATGCCGGCCGACGAGATGATGGCGACGATCACCCGTCCCATCGAGGAGTCGATGAAGGACATTCCCGGCTCGCTGAGCGTGCGCTCCGCGACGGGCCGGGGCTCGGCCGAGATCAACGTCTTCTTCACGTGGTCGGTGGACATGATCCAGTCCGAGCTCTACGTCCTGAGCCGGCTGTCCCAGATCCGCAGCACGCTGCCGGCGACGGCGGCGACGACCGTCTACCGCATCACGTTCTCCGCGTTCCCGATCATCGGCGTGAGCCTGACGAGCCACACCCGCGACATCACGGATCTCTGGGAGACGGCGCGCTACGACCTGAAGGTGCGCTTCCTCCAGATTCCCGGCGTCGCGCGCGTGGACCTGGTGGGCGGCCGACGGCCCGAGTTCCACGTCATCGTCGACCCGGCGAAGCTGCAAGCGTCCGGCCTCGGCCTGAGCGACGTCACCGAGGCGCTCGATCGGAACAACCTGGTGTCGTCCGCCGGGATGCACGAGGAGAACCACACGCTCTACCTCACCGTGGTGGACGGCCGCGTCTACACCATCCCCGAGATCGAGGATCTCGTCGTGCGGGCCGTCGACGGCCATCCCATCCGCATCGGGGACATCGCGAGGGTGCGGCGCGGGCCGGAGCCGGTGTTCAACATCGTGACGGCCGACGGCGTGAACGCCGTCCTGCTGAACATCCGGAGCCAGCCGGACGGCAGCACGCTGGACATCGCGGCCGCGCTGCAGAAGGACCTCGCGGACCTGCGGCGGGAGCTGCCGCCCGACATGAAGCTGGCGCTCTTCTACGACCAGTCCGTGATCGTGCGCGACTCGGTCCGGAGCGTCTGGGAGGCGATCCTCTTCGGCCTCGTGCTCTCGATCCTCATCATCTATTCCTTCCTCAAGAGCTGGGGCACCACGCTCGTCGCGACGCTCGTGATCCCGGTGACGGTGCTCATCACCCTCGTCTCGATGCGGCTGACCGGCCTGAGCTTCAACCTGATGACGCTCGGCGGCATCGCCGCCGCGATCGGTCTCGTCATCGACGACGCCATCGTCGTCGTGGAGGCCATCTACGCCAAGACGATGACGGGGCTCGACTCCGAGGGGGCGGTGCAGGCGGGCATCGGCGAGATCGTGCGGCCGCTGGTGGGCTCGACCCTCACGCCGGTCGTCGTGTTCGTGCCGCTGGCGTTCCTCGACGGGATCACCGGCGTCTTCTTCCGGGCGCTGGCCATGACGATGGTCGTGTCGCTCATCACCTCCCTCGTGCTCGCCGTAACGCTGACGCCGTCGCTGGCGACGTGGCTGATCCGGTTCGTGCATCGGCCCCGCGACCAGGCGCACCCCGAAGAGGGCGGCTTCGTGCTGCAGCGCGTGATCCGTGTCTACGAGGTGGCGGTGCGCGCGGCGCTCAGGTTCCGGTGGCTCACGGTGGGCATGTGCCTGGTCGTCCTCGCCGCGGGATTCGGCCTCTACCAGCGGCTCAACACCGAGTTCCTGCCGCCGATGGACGAGGGCGGCTTCGTCATCGACTACTTCACGCCGCCGGGCACGAGCCTGTCGGAGACGAACCGGCAGCTCCTGCAGGCGGAGACGATCCTGCGCAGCGTGCCCGAGGTCGAGAGCTACTCCCGGCGCACCGGCGCGCGGCTGGCGCTGGCCATCGCGGAGCCGAACACCGGCGACTTCCTGGTCAAGCTCAAGGCCAACCGCGCGCGGCCGACCGACGAGGTCATCTCGGAGCTCCGGCGGCGGTTCAACGCCGCGCTGCCGGGCGTGAACTGGGAGTTCCCGGGCATTCTGAGCGACCTGATCGGCGACCTGATGTGGGCGCCCCAGCCGATCGAGATCAAGCTGTTCTCGACCGACACCGCGTTCCTCAAGGCACAGGCGCCGCAGGTCGAGGCGGAGCTCCAGAAGGTGCCGGGCGTCGTCGACACCTTCGACGGCCTCGTGTACGCGGGCTCGACGCTGAGCCTGAAGGTCCATCCGGTGGACGCCGCGCGCTTCGGCCTGACCGCGGAGGACATCGCCACGACGGTGAACGCCGCGCTGCTCGGGGAGACCGCGTCCACCGTGCTGGAAGGGGACCGCGTCGTCGACGTCCGCGTCATGGCCGACCCGTCGGCGAGCGCCCGGGTCGCGACGCTGCGCGACCTGCCGATCCGGGCGCCGGACGGGCGCGTCCTGCGGCTCTCGCAGGTGGTAGACATCACCGAGGAGCCGGGGCAGCTCGAGCTGCGCCGGGAGGACCTGCGGCAGGACGTGGCCGTGACGGCGCGGCTGGAAGGACGGGACCTCGGGAGCGCGATGGCCGAGATCCAGGACCGGCTGAGCCGGGACCTGTCGCTCCCGCCGGGCACCATCGAGTACGGCGGGCTGTATCAGCAGCAGCAGGAGTCGTTCCGCAACCTGCTGGCCGTGCTGGGCATGGCGATCGTGCTGGTGTTCACGGTGCTGCTGCTGGAGTTCCGCTCGTTCCTCGAGGCGTTCTCGATCGTGTTCGGCGCCGTCCTGGCGATGTTCGGCACGGTGTTCGCGCTCTGGATCACCGGCACGTCGCTGAACGTCGTGTCGTTCCTCGGCGCGATCATCGGCGTCGGCATCGTCGCGAAGAACGGCATCCTGATGCTCGACTTCGTGGAGCACCTGCTCGCCGAGGGCCTGCCGCTCGACGAGGCGCTGGTCCGGTCGGGCCGCCGGCGTCTGCGGCCGGTCCTCATGACGTCGCTGGCCGCCGCCCTCGGCATGCTGCCGCTCGCCTACGGCGTCGGCTCCGGCGCCGACATGCTCAAGCCGCTGGCGGTGGCCGTCATCGGCGCGTTGTGCATCTCGGTCCTGCTGTCCCTCGTGGCGACGCCCGCCGTGCTCTACCTGCTGCGCCGCGGCGCGGCGCAGGGCTGAAGCCCTGCGCTACGAGAGCGGCCCCCACGCGCGCGTGACGCTCGGCCGCCGCCCCTTGGGCCGCCTGAAGGCGGCCCCCACGTACGTAGGGGCCGGCTTCAGCCGGCCCGACTCGCCTAGTTCTTCACGTCGTACGCGTCGATCGTTTTCCCCTGCAGGTACTTGTCGAACCACGCCACGATGTGCCGCAGCCGCTCGACGCGGTGCGCGGGGCGGCCCGAGCGCGACAACTCGTGCGACTCGCCTGGAAACTGCACCATCACGGTCGGCACCTTCATGTACTTCAGCGCGCGGAACATCTGCTCGCCGCCGTCGCCCTCTGGCGTGCGGTAGTCGACGTCGCCGACGATCAGCATGAGCGGCGTCTTCACGTTCGCGATGTGCGTGATGGGCGAGCGCGCGGCGAAGTCCTGCGGGTCCTCCCACGGCGCGCCCCGGAACCAGCTCGGCGTGAACAGCGTGAAGTCGGCCGTGTACCAGAAGCCGGCCCAGTCGGCGATCGAGCGCTGCGACGCGGCCGCGGCGAAGCGCGTCGTCTGCGTCACCACCCAGTTGGTGAGGAGGCCGCCGCCGCTGCCGCCGGTTACGCCCAGGCGCCGCGGGTCCACGTAGCCGCGCTTCACCAGTTCGTCGACGCCCGCCATCAGGTCCTTGTAGTCGTCTCCAGGGTAGTGGTACTGGATGACGTTGCCGAAGTCCTGCCCGTACGACGTGCTGCCGCGCGGGTTCACGTACAGCACGACGTAGCCCTTGGCCGCCATCCACTGGATCTCGTGGAAGAAGGAGAACCCGTACGCCGAGTGCGGGCCGCCGTGGATCTCGAGGATCATCGGGTACTTGCGCGACGGGTCGAAGTCCGGCGGCTTCTGGATCCAGCCCTGGATGCGCGCGCCATCGAAGCTCGTGTACCAGAACGTCTCGGGCGGCGTCAGCGTGAGGCCGCCGAACAGCGCCTCGTTCACGCGGGTGAGCCGCGTCTGGCGGGCGGGCGCCGCCGCGTCGAACGCGAAGAGATCCCCGATCTCGGTCGTGGTGGACACGAGCGTCACGAACCGCGACGCGTTCGACGCCGCCGTGTAGGAGATGAGATCGTGGTCGCCGGCGGTCACCGCCGTGACGGCGCCGGACGCGGCGTCCACGCGCACGAGGTTCGAGCGGCCGTGCTCGGCCGTGACCGCGAAGACCGTCCGGCCGTCGGCCGACCAGACCGGCTCGCCGGGCTGGCCGCCGCGCGGCGCGTGCTGGTCGCTGCCGATGCCGCCGCCGACGGGGAAGTCGTAGCCGGCCGTCAGGTTGTGCGGCGTCGCGCCGGCGCGGTTCTCGACCACCCACAGGTCCGTCTGGTCGTAGGATCGCTCCGGCGCGTGGTTCGCCGCGCCGGTGAAGGCGATCGACCGGCCGTCGGGGCTGAAGGCGTAGCGGCGCATGCCGCCGTCGAAGGTCAGGAGCTTCGACGGCTCGCCGCCCGCCGCCGGCACCGTGTACAGATCGGTGCGGCCCTGCTCGTAGTACGGCTCCTTCACGTGGCTCGACGTGAAGTAGAGTCTCGCGCCGTCGGGCGACCACTGCACGTTGCCCTCGGAGAACTCGCCGCTCGTGATCTGCTTCGCGTCGACCGGTGGCTCGGCCGGCCCAGGCACCGCGACCGTCCAGACGTGCGAGTGGCGGGTCGGATCCAGGTAACCGCCGCCGTTCGCCCGGTAGACCGCGCGCGTGATCACGCGCACGTCGCTCTTCTTCTCCCCGGCCTTCTCTTCGTCCTTGCCCGCCTCGGTCGTGCTCGTGAAGGCGATGGCGCGCCCGTCGGGCGACCACGCCGGCGCCGACGCGCCGCGGGCGAGCGAGGTGAGCGGCCGCGCCTCGCCGCCGTCGAGCGAGAGCAGGTGGATCTGAGGCGCGGACGGACCATCACCGCCCGCCGGCGACCGCACGAACGCAATCGCGCGCCCGTCGGGCGACCATCGCGGGGACGTGTCGCGCGGCCCCGCCGTCAGCCGGCGGGCCGGCTGGCTCGCGTCGGCCGGCACGAGCCACAGGTCCGTGTCGTAGCCGTCCTCCTTCCCGTTCACGGTCACGCGCGTGTAGACGACCGCGGCGCCGTCGGGCGAGATCTGCGGGTCGGCGATCCACACGAACTTCGTGAGGTCCGTTTCGGCGATGGGGCGCGGGCCGTCGGCGCCGAGCGGCACGGCCATGCCGGCGAGCACGGCCGTCAGGACGACGGCGGACAGGCGCGATCGCAACGCTGGGGTCATGGGGGGATCTCCTCGCGTTCGAAAGAAGAAAGACGACGAGTCAGGGATCCTTACCACAACCAGAGGCCGGGTGTCAGAGGCCGGAGGCCGGGGCGACTCGTCACGGGTGGCACAGGTCTCCGACCTGTGCCCTCTGGCGCCCGTAGGGGCGACCCGGCAGGTCCCCCCTACTGGTGCCGGAGCGCCTGCAGCCGGTCGCGCAGACCGGTGAGCGTGCGCCGGAGCGACTCGCGCGCGATCCGGTTCACGACGGGCGAGACGATTGGCGAGAGCAGCACGGGCACGTGGCGGCTCAGCGTCAGCGACTCGACCTCGAGCGCGACCCCGTCCGGCCGCGCCTCGTAGCGCCAGTAGGAGTTGAGGCGCCACAGGTAGCCGCTGTCCCGCCCCTCGGGCTTCGCGCGCTCCGCGGGGGTCCCGGGGTCCTCGAGCTCGACGATCCGGGTGGAGACGCTGCGGCTCGTCGCACGCTCCGGCGCGAGACGCCGCAGCGTGACGGCATGCTCGGTCTCGTAGGTCACCGTGACGATGGACTCGCGGCGCAGCTTCAGCCAGGTGCGCATCGAGTCCCCGCTCCGTTCGAGGACGCGCGCCGCGAGCACGTCCGGCTGGCCCTCGAGCGTGGCGCCCGAGCGGAGCGCGTCCATGACCCGGTCGAGCGACACGCCCCGCACCAGCACGGCGCCGCGCCAGTGCTCGATCGTGCCCGACGGCACGTCGATCCCGCGCCCGCCGGCGTCGCGCGTCTCCATCGACGTCAGGACGACCTCGCCGGCGTCGAGCCGGCGGCGGTCCGACGCGGCCTCCTTCGCGGGCTGGAAGTCGAGCACGAGGAACGCATCCGGGGAGGAGCCGATCTCGCGGCCGATCCGCCGCTCGGTCGCCTGCACGTAGGCGTTCCAGGCGGCGACGGTCTCGGGCTTGAGCTCGGCCGCGGCAGCCGGCGGCGGGAGGAGCAGCGCCGCCGCGAGCGCGGCAGCCGCCGCGCAACGGGCTGCGGGCAGGTGGAACATGAGGCCCCCTCAGCGGATGCTACCGCGGAGCGGCTCCGCGCGGAAGAGCGCCCGTCCGTTCCGCACGGCCGAGACGGTGAACGCGGCGGCCAGCCCCGCGACGGCCACCACGCCGCCGATGTCGAACAACGGCCAGGCGCCCAGCGCGCCGAGGTCGACCCGCGGGCTTCTCAGCAGCCAGAGCGTGCCCACGGCCAGTACGAGCCGCAGCTCGGTCGGGCCGAATCCCAGGAAGGCCATCCGGAACACGCCGCCCGCGTGCGTGGCGAGGAATACCTCGGCCGCCACCATGTCGTACGCAACCAGGAGACCCAGCGCGACGAGCGGGCTCATGAAGCCCGACAGCGCGAGCCCGCCGAGGAGAAAGAGCACGCCGATCAGATCGACGACGTGATCGACGTAGTAGCCGTAGCGCGGCCGCTGCTGGTTCCGCACGCGGGCGAGCGTCCCGTCGAGGCTGTCGCCGAACCAGTTCGCCGCGAGCGCCGCGACGACCAGGAAGAGCGTCCACGGGTGCCAGCGCGCCGCCCAGAACGCCAGGCCCGCGGCTAGCATCGACAGGGCGGCCAGGAGGGTCAGGTGGTCGGACGTGACGCCGCGCGGCAGGCGCCCGGCAATCCAGATGAGCAGCCGCTTCTCGGGCGCTGCCAGCGGGCTGTGGTACTCACGCCGGTGCTCGGCGTTCGAGGTCATGGGGGGCTTCCCCTCCTTCCTCGGATGCGAAATCGTCGGGCGTCGCAGAATGCTCTTCCTGACCCCTGACCCCTGACCCCTGACTACTCGTATCTGAGCGCCACCATCGGGTCCACGCGCATGGCGCGCCGGGCCGGGATGAGGCAGGCGAGCGCGGCGGCGGCGGCCAGCGCCACGATGACGATGGCGAACACCTGCGGGTCCCACGGCTGGACGCCGTAGAGGAGGATGGTGAGCATGCGTGAGAGGCCGCCCGCCAGCAGGACGCCGAGCGTCAGGCCGATGCCGATCTGCCACGCGCCCTGCCGCATCACCATCGACAGCACGCGCCGGCCGCTCGCGCCGAGCGCCATGCGCAGGCCGATCTCCTGCGTGCGCCGGCTCACCGCGAACGCCATCACGCCGTAGAGGCCGACGGTGGCGAGGAAGAGCGCGGCGGCGCCGAACGCCATGAAGAGCGATCCGAACACGCTGTAGTGCCAGTTGTTCTCGGCGATGCCCTGCGCGAGCGTGCGCACCCAGTAGAGCGGCAGGTCCGGGTCGAGCGCGGCGACCTGGTCGCGGACCGCCGAGGTGAGCGCCATGGGCGCAGAGGCGGCGCGGACGGCGAGGCTCGCGAAGCGCGGCGGGTTCTGGGCGATCGGCACGTAGAACCCCCAGGGCCGCTCGTTCTGGATGCCCGACATGTAGAGGTCGGGCGCGACGCCGACGATCGTGATCCACGGCTCCTGGCTGTCGGCGAGGCCGACCCGGAAGTGCCGGCCGACCGGATCCTCCTTCGGGAAGAACTTCGCGGCGAAGCTCTCGTTGACGATCGCCACGCGCGGCGCGGCGGCGTCGTCCGCATCGGAGAAGTCGCGGCCCCGCACCAGGCGGACGTCGAAGGTGTCGAAGAAGCCCGGCGTAATGGCGGCGCGCATGGCCGACGGGTAATCCTCGTTGGCCGCGTAGGTGCGGCCCTCGACGGCGAACTGCGGCCGCCCGGAGCTCGTCGTCGGGACGGCGTCGGTGATCGCCGCGGCCTGCGCGCCGGGGATCGTGGCCAGGCGGCGATGGAGGTTCTGGTAGAACCGTGCGAGCGCCGCGTCGTCGGGGTACGCCGCCTGGAAGAGGCCGACGCGGGAGGTGAAGACGTCGTCGGTGGCGAAGCCGTACTTGACGTGCTTCAGGTTGACGATCGTCTTGATCGAGAGGCCGGAGGCCACGAGCAGGCCGCACGACACCGCGATCTCGGCGACGACCAGCGCGCGGCTCAGCCGGCCGACGCGCAGCCCCGACGAGCCGCGCGACTCGTCCTTCAGCACCTCGTTCACGTCCTGGCGCGACGCCTGGAGCGCGGGCAGCAGCCCCGAGGCGACCGTCGCCACGAGCGTGAGGCCGGCCGTGAAGAGCAGCACCGTCGGGTCGAGCCGGATGTCGATCCAGAACGGCGGCTGCGTGTCCACGATCGACCGGTTGAACAGGGAGATCCCGACCTGCGCCAGCGCGAGGCCGAAGAGCGTGCCCGCCGTGGCGAGCACGAACGACTCGGCGAGCAGGCGCGCGATGAGGCGCCGGCGGCTCGCGCCGAGCGCGGTCCGGATGGCGATCTCCTTCGTGCGCACGGCCGTGCGCGCGATGAGCAGGTTGGCCACGTTCGCGCACGCGATGAGCATCACGCCGAACACGGCGCCCAGCATCGTGTAGAGCATGCTGAACACCTCGCGGCCGAAGAACCGCTCGATGTACGGCTTCACGCTCGCCGACAGGTTCTTGTTGGTGTCGGGGTACGCCTTGGCGTCGCGCGCGGCAAGCGACGCGAACTCGGCCTGCGCCGCCTCGAACGAGACGCCCGGCTTGAGGCGCCCGAAGGGCGTGACGCCCACGCCCTCGCCGCGCTTGGTGCGCAGCACGTCGAGCTGGAGGGGCACCCAGATCTGCTCGTTCATCGGGAACTTGAAGCCCGCGGGCATCACGCCGACGACGGTGGTGGGCTGCGCGTTGACGCGCAGCGTGCGGCCGATGATGTCCGGGTCGCCCTTGAAGCGGTTCTGCCAGACCTCGTAGCTGAGGATCGTCACGCGCGGCGCGCCGGGCGCGTCGTCGCCCTTCACGAAGGTCCGGCCCAGCAGCGGTTTCACGCGGGGGACGTCGAACGCGTTGGCCGTGACGAAGGCGCCGTCGTAGCGCTCGGGCCGGCCCTCGCTGCCGCTGACGTTGATGGTGCCGTTGTAGAAGGCGGAGAAGACCTCGAAGGACTGCTGCGCGTCGCGCCACTCGGCGAAGTCCTGCTGGAAGACGTCCCGGCCGTTGTCGTTGTCCGGCTGGGTCGTGTCGAGCATGGCGACCGCGGCGATCCGGTCGGCGTCGGGGAACGGCAGCCCCCGCAGGAACGCCCCCTCGATGATGCTGAACATCGTCGTCGTCAGCCCGATGCCGAGCGTGAGGGCGAGGACGGCGATGGCGGTCAGGCCCGGCTGCCTCAGCAGCGCCCGGGCGCCGTGGCGGAGGTCGGTGGCAATTGACATGTGTCTGTTGATTCTACGCACCCGCCGGCGGAGGGGTTCCCTCGGGGCCAACGCCGGGCCGGCCGTTGCCGTCCAACGGGGGAGGTGGAGGTGGACATGGCTCGAGAGGGACGCGCCCCGGCGGGCAGCGGATTCGTGAGAGACGTGCGGCATACGCTGCGGACGTTCCGGCGCGAGGCCGGCTTTGCCGCGTTCGCCGTCCTCATGCTCGCCATCGGCATCGGGGCCAACACGGCCGTGTTCAGCATCGCCGACACGGTCCTGGTGAAGCCCCTCCCGTTCCGCGACCCCGGCCGCCTCGTGTGGGTCGCCAACACCGGCAAGGGCGGCGGGCTGTCGGCGGTCACCTCGCGCACCTCGAACCTGCGGGACTGGCGCCGGCTCAACCATTCGTTCACGGATCTCGGCGCCTACTTCGCGTTCTTCGACTACCGCGGTTACACCCTGACCGGCCTGGGCGAGCCCGAGCGGCTCGTGGGCGTCGGGGTGACGCGGACCTTCCTCGACGTGCTCGGCGCGCAGCCGGCGCCCGGCCGGAACTTCGTGGACGAGGAGTGCGTGTGGAACGGGCGGCCGGCGGTCATCCTCACCTACCCCTTCTGGCAGCGCCGCTTCGGCGGCGACGCCGCCGTCGTCGGCCGATCCCTGACGCTGAACGGCGTGGCCTCCGTCGTGGTCGGCGTGCTGCCGGCGTCGTTCGACTTCGCGTCGATCTTCTCGCCCGGCTCGCGGATCGACCTCCTGAGGCCGTTTCCGGTGAGCGACGAGACCGACCGCCAGGGCAACACGCTCGCCACCGTGGGCCGGCTGAAGCCCGGCGTGTCGGTGGCGCAGGCGCAGGAAGACCTGGACCGCATCAACGCGCAGCTCAAGCGCGAGGACCCCGGGCGCTGGGGCCTCGGCGCCGCCGTGACGCCGCTGCGCGCGCAGGTGTCGGGCCGCTTCCGCCGGGCGCTCGTCCTGCTGATGTGCGGCGTGGGCGCCGTGCTCCTGATCGCGTGCGCGAACCTCTCGAACCTGCTGCTGGCCCGCTCGGTTTCCCGGCGCAAGGAGATGGCGATGCGCAGCGCGCTCGGCGCGAGCCGCGGGCGCCTGGTCCGCCAGATGCTGACCGAGAGCTTCGTGCTCGCGCTGGCGGGCGCCGCGCTGGGCACGCTCGTCGCGTGGGCGCTCGTGCGGGCCGTGGCGGGCACGACCGCCATCAGCATCCCCCTGCTCGCGACGGTCTCGCTCGACTGGCGGGCGCTCGCGTTCACCGCGGCGGCCGCCGCCGCGACCGGCCTGCTCTTCGGCCTCGTGCCGGCGCTGCAGGTGTCCCGCCGCGGCGACCTCGAGGCGCTCAACGACGCGGGGCGCGGCACGAGCGAGGGCCGCGCGCGCGCGTCCATCCGCAGCGCGCTGATGGTCGCCGAGATGGCCATGGCCTGCATGCTCATCGTCGGCGCGGGGCTCCTGCTCCGCAGCTTCGTCACGCTGCTCGACGTGGATCTCGGGTTCGACGCGGGTCAGGCCGCCAAGTGGCGGATCGATCCCGGCCAGCGCTACGCGAAGGTGGAGGAGCGGCGCGTGTTCTACCAGCGGCTCGTGGAGCGGGTCGAGAGCCTGCCCGGCGTGACGGCGGCCGGGCTGACCGACGCGCTGCCGCTCGGGCGCAACCGCAGCTGGAGCATCGAGGCGCGCGGCGAGACGTACGGCCCGGGCCAGGTGCCCACCGCCTTTCCGCGGCTGGTCGATCCCGGCTACCTTGGCGCGATGCGCATCGCGCTCGTCGCCGGACGGGGCTTCACGCCGTTCGACACGAGCGACACCGAGCCCGTGATGATCGTCAACCAGACCCTGGCGCGTCAGCTCTGGCCGGGGCGCGACGCCGTCGGGCAGGTCGCGCTCGTCGGGCGCAGCGAATGGCACGTCGTGGGCGTCGTGACCGACGTCCACCACGGCTCGCTCGAGCAGCAGTCCGGGCTGGAGATGTACATGCCGATCGCGCAGCAGACCGACTTCGGCTCGCTGGAGCTGGTCGTCCGCGCGACGGTGCCGCCGGCCTCGCTCGCGCCCGGCGTGCGCGCGGCGCTCCACGAGCTCGATCCCGCCGTGCCCCTCGGGGGGTTCACGACGCTGCAGGGCCTGGTGGACCAGGCCGTCTCGCCCCGCCGCTTCCTGCTGCAGGTGTTCGGCGCGTTCGCCCTGGCGGCGCTGGCGCTCGCCGCGCTCGGCATCTACGGCGTGGTGGCCTACTCGGTCCGCCAACGCCAGCAGGAGTTCGGGATCCGCATGGCGCTCGGCGCGTCGGGGCCGCGCGTGCTGGCCAGCGTCCTCGGCCGGACGCTCGCGCTGGCGCTGGCCGGCGTCGCGATCGGCGCGGCCGGCGCGCTGGCGCTGGGGAGGGCCGTCGCGTCACTGCTCTACGGCGTCCAGCCGACCGACCCGGAGACCTTCGCCGGCGTCGCGGCGCTGCTGACCGTCGTCGCCGTCCTGGCCGCCTACGTGCCCGCGCGGCGCGCGTCGAGAGTCGATCTGGCCGACGTGCTGCGCTCGGCGTGACGGCCGCCGCCGACCGGCGAGAGCACGCCCTCGAGCAGCGGCCGCATCTGGGCGAGCTGCCTGACGCGGATCACGAAGTTCCACGCCCGCTCGAACTTCTTCCATCCCGCGCTGTAGGCGAGGTGCTTCAGCGCGTGCTTCGGCGAGGCGTGCGCCGCGGCCGCCTGCACGATGCGATCCCAGCGGTAGAACGTCCGGTAGGCCCACCAGTACCCGCGCTCCAGCTCCGCCGCCGACAGCCGGCCCGGCCGATAGACGACGTGGCGCGTGTCGTACAGGTCCCAGTCGCGGGTCAGGATGCGGCCCTGCGCGGCCATGTCCGCGAAGGTCGCGGTGCCCGGGTACGGCGTCAGGACGTGGAACGTGGCGGTGGTGATGCCGCTGCGAACGGCCCAGTCCACCGTGCGCGCGAAGACGTCCCCGTCGTCGCGGTCCAGGCCGAAGACGAAGCTCCCGTTGATCATGATGCCGAGGTCGTCGAGCCGCCGGACGACGTCGCGGTAGCTCCGGCCGAGGTTCTGGCGCTTGCCGGCGCCGGCGAGCGCGTCCGGCGAGAGCGTCTCGAAGCCGACGAACAGGCTCCGCAGCCCCGCGGCCGCCGCGTCCTCGACGAGATCGCCGCGGAGGATCGAGTCGACGGTCGCGGCGGCCTGGAAGACCCGTCCCATGCCGCGCATGCCGCGGAAGAGATCCCGCGCGAAGCGCGCGTCCGCCAGCAGGTGATCGTCCAGGAAGTAGAGATGGCGGCCGGGCAGCCGGGCGATCTCGGCGAGCGCGGCGTCGACCCGCTGCGTGTAGAAGGACCGCCCGCCGGCGAAGAACGCGTCCTTGTAGCAGAACGCGCAGTGGTGCGGGCACCCGCGCGAGACGACGATCGAGTTGGGCACGAGGTACAAGCGCCGGTCGATCAGATCTCGGCGGATGGGGGGCAGGTCCTGGAGCGTGCGCGTGGAGGACTCGTACCGCCGGAGCGGGCGGCCCGCCGCGAGGTCGCGGAGGAACTTGGGGAACGTGTGCTCGCCGGGGCCGAGGAAGATCGAGTCGGCGTGCGCCGCCGCCTCCTCGGGCAGCGAGGTGACGTGAAGGCCGCCGAGCGCGACGTACGCGCCCCTCGCGCGGTAGTGATCCGCGAGGCGGTAGGCGCGGGAGGCGTTGGTGATGTAGACCTGGATGACGACCAGGTCGGGGGTGTCGCCGAGGCGCAGCCGCTGGACGTGCTCGTCCTCGAGCGTGACCTCCGTGTCGGGGTCGAGGTAGGCGGCGAGCGTCGCCAGGCCGAGCGGCGGGAAGAGCGAGTACTTGATCGGGCGCCAGTAGGGGCTGGTCGCTTCGGTCAGCGCGGGGAGGATGAGCTTGACCCGTCTCGGAAACAGCCGTCTGGCGTTCAGGGGGACCTCCTTGCCAGACTAGCTTTGTATCACAAAGTCATCTCCATTGGCAATTAACCGGCGACCTGGCCCGCCTTCGCGCTGTGCGCTACGGCGCGGCAAGCCAGGTCGCCCCTACTCCGCCCTGAGCGCCCGCAGCGGATCCACCCGCGCGGCGCGCCACGCCGGCACGCCGCTCGCCGCGAGCGCCACGGCGCCGAGCACCACCGCCACCGCGAGGAACGTCGCCGGGTCCAGCGGCGTGACGCCGTAGAGCAGCATGCCCATCAGGCGCGTCAGCCCGGCCGCCGCCCCCAGCCCCACGGCGATGCCCGCCAGCGACAGCGCGAGACCGCTCCGCAGCACCAGGCCCACGACCGACCCCGCGCTCGCGCCGACGGCCATGCGAATCCCGATCTCGTGCGTCCGCCGGCTGACGAGGTAGGCCAGCACGCCGTAGATGCCGACCGCGGCGAGCGCCAGCGCCACGAGCGCGAAGAGCCCCAGCAGGAACCCGGTGAGCCGCGGCGTCGAGATCGACTCGGCCACCACCTCGGCCATCGGACGGACGTTGGCCACGGGCAGGTTCGGGTCGAGCCGGTGCACCTCCGCCTCGATCGGCGCCGCCGCCGCGAGCGGATCGCCCGCCGTCTTCGCCACCACGTACATCGTCGCCACGGAGTTGCCGGAGGCCCGCCTGAACTGCGCGTACGGCACGTAGAACTTCTCCTTCACCCGAGCCGTCATGCCGTTGTGCCGCACGTCCTTCACGATGCCGACGACGGCGAGCCACGGCCGAGTGCCGCCTCCGCCCATCCTGATGCGCCCGCCGATCGGGTCGCGGCCCCCCCAGTAGCGGGCCGCCATCGTCTCGTTGATCATCGCGACCAGTTGCGAGTCCGGCGTGTCGGCCGCGGTGAACGCGCGGCCGCGCACGATGCGCTCGCCGAGCGTCTCGATCGCGCCGTCCGACACGACCTGCCAGTCGCCCTTGGCGTTGTGGCCGGGCGTCTCGACGAAGCCGTCGACGTCGAGGCCCCAGTCGCCGATGGAGTCCGAGAGCGGCAGCGAGCGGACGAGGCCGGCCCGATCGACGCCCGGGAGCGCCCGCACGCGCGCGAGCAGGCGGCCGTAGAACCCGATCATCTTCTCGGGTGAGTCGTAGGCCGCTCTCGGGAGCGACACGCTCAGCGTGAGCACGCGGCCGGGGTCGAAGCCCACGTCGATGCGCTGGAGCGCGGCGAGGCTGCGGATCATGAGGCCGGCCCCGACGAGCAGCACGACGGCCAGGGCCATCTCGGTCACGACCAGCAGGCGGCGCAGGCTCTGGCGGCGCCCGCCGGCGGCGCCCTGCGGCCCGCGATCCTTGAGCGAGGCGTTCACATCGACGCGCGCGGCACGCAGGGCGGGGACGAGGCTGAAGAGCGCGGTGGTGGCGAGCGAGACGAGCGCCGCGAACAGCAGCACGCGGCCGTCGACGGCGACGGCCGCGACCCGCGGGATGCCGGCGGGGTCGGCGGCGGCGAGCGCCCGCACGCCGGCCCACGCGAGGCCGAGGCCGGCCGCGCCGCCGAGGACCGCGAGCACCAGCCCCTCGGCGAGGAGCTGGCCCACGAGGCGCCCGCGCCCGGCGCCGAGCGCGGTCCGAATCGCCATCTCGCGCTGCCGACCCTCGGCCCGGGCGAGCAGCAGGTTTGCCACGTTGACGCACGCGATGAGCAGCAGGAAGCCGACCGCGCCGGCGAGCAGCAGCAGCGCCGGGCGCACGGACCCGACGACCTCGTCCTCGACCGGCACCGCGAACGCCGAGAACCGCATGGCCGCGTGGTACAGGCCCTCGCGCGTCATGTCGGCCGTCACCGCCTTCAGCTCGGCCGTCGCGTCGGCCGCCGTCGCGCCCGGCGCGAGCTCGGCCGCGCCGTACAGGCCGTGGTTGCCGTGGCTCGCCGTCGCCGGGTCGATCTGCAGCGGAATCCAGAGCGCGGTGGGCTCCGCGCGGTCGATGCCGTAGTCCGTCGGCAGCCGGAAGCCCCTCCGCATGACGCCGACGACGCGGCGTGACACGCCGTTGACCTCGATCGCGCGGCCCAGGATGGCCGGGTCGCCGCCGAAGTGCTGCTGCCACAGGCCGTACCCGAGCACGACGACCGGCTCGCCTCCCGGCCGGTCTTCGTCGCCGGTGAAGCCGCGCCCGAGGAGCGGCTCGGCGCCGAGCGTCGAGAAGGTGTTGGCGGTGACCGCGCCGAAGCCCACGCGGAGCGGGGCGCCCGCCCCGGTCAGGTTGGCCCGGCCCGTGCCCCACGCCGCCACGCTGGCGAGGGTCCTGCACCGTCGGCGGTAGTCGAGCACCTCGCCGTCGGCCAGCCAGGTCTTGTCGAACGAGACCCAGCGGCTCCAGATCGTCACCCGGCGCTCGGGATGGCTGTAGGGGAGGGGCTTCAGCAGGACGGCATTGACGACCGAGAAGATGGCCGCGTTGGCGCCGATGCCGAGGGCCAGGGTGAGCGCCGCGGCCAGGGTGAAAGCGGGGGTGCGCGCCAGGCCGCGCGCACCGCGGCGCACGTCCTGCCACCAGGCGTCCAGTTTGTGCATGGAGGGCTCCAACCTAAATTTGACGTCGGCCTGGGGCGGGAGGTTGCCGGCCGGCCAAACCTTTTCCGGGTCCGGCGACGTCTAACGACGGAAGAACAGGGAGACCCCATGTCCACGCTGATGCGAGACGTCGTCCACGCGGTGCGGAGTTTGCGGCAGCGCCCGGGGTTTGCCGTCGTCACCGTCCTGACGCTGGCGCTCGGGATTGGCGCCAACACGGCCATCTTCAGCGTGGTGAACGGGGTGGTGCTGCGGCCGCTCGGCTACCCCGAGCCGGGCCGGCTCGTGTTCATCACGAGCCAGTTCCCGACGCTCGGCTTCGACCAGTTCTGGATCTCGCCGCCCGAGTTCCTCGACTTCCGGCAGATGAACCGGTCCTTCGAAAGCGTCGGCGCCTACCGGGTGGGCGCGGCCAACCTGGGGACCGACCGTCCGACGCGTCCGGTGGCCGCAGAAGTCAGCGACGACCTGCTGGCCACGCTCGGCGTCGAACCGCTCGCCGGCCGGTTGTTCACGCGCGCCGACACGCTGCCCGGCGCCGAGCCCGTCGCGCTGCTCTCGTACGATCTCTGGCGGAAGGCGTTCGACGGCAGCCCGTCGGCCGTCGGCCGCACGGTGCAGGTCGACGGCGTCTCGACGCGCATCGTGGGCGTCATGCCCCGCGGGTTCGACGTGCACGACCAGCGCGTGGAATTGTGGCAGCCGATCACCATCGACCCCGCCCATCCCGGCGGCCGCGGCAGCCACTCGCTCTACCTGATCGGCCGGCTGAAGGATGGCGTCACGCTGGCGCAGGCCCGCGACGACCTCGACCGCATGCTGCGCGAGTGGAAGACGATCGCGCCGAACACGCACGTGCCGAACCCCACGACGCACCGGCTGCGCTACGACCCGCTCAAGGACGACATCATCCGCCACGTGGCGACCGCGCTCTGGATCCTGCAGGGCGCCGTCGGGTTCGTGCTGCTCATCGCGTGCGCCAACCTCGCCAACCTGCTGCTCGCGCGCTCGGAGTCGCGGCAGAAGGAGTTCGCGATCCGCACCGCGCTCGGCGCGGGCCGCGGCCGCCTGCTCGCCCAGTTCGTGACCGAGGGGACGCTGCTCTCGCTCGCCGGCGCGGCGGCCGGCGTCGGGCTGGCCGAGGCGGGGCTCCGCCTGCTCGTCGCCACGAACCCCGACGCCATCCCGCGCACGGCCGAAATCGCGATCAACGGGCCCGTGCTCCTCTTCACGCTCGCCGTCGCCGTCCTCACCGGCCTCGTCTTCGGCCTCGCGCCCCTCCTGCACCTGACCGCGCGCGGCATGAACGACTCGCTGAAGGAGTCGGGCGCGCGCACGACGGCCGGCGCCGCGAAGACGCGCACGCGCAACGCGCTGGTCGTCGGCGAGGTCGCGCTCGCCGTGGTGCTCGTCGTGGGCGCGGGGCTCCTCCTGCGCAGCTTCTCGAACCTGATGCGGGTGGACCCGGGCTTCGACCGGAGCCACCTGGTCACCTTCGGCGTCGTGCTGCCGAGCGCCACCTATCCCGACGCGCAGAAGGACGCGACCTTCTTCCGTGAGCTCACCGATCGGATCCGCGCCGTGCCGGGCGTCTCGGCCGCGGCCGTGATGTCGGGCCTGCCGCCGTACCGGCGCGTGAACGCCAACGACACCGAGTTCGAGGGCATCCCGAAGACGCCGGACCGGCCGCCGCAGAACGTGGACTACTACCAGTTCATCACGGCCGGCTACCTCGAGACGATGGGGATTCCCGTGGTGGACGGGCGGTCGGTACACCCTGAACGACGTGGACGGTCCGCCGGTGGTGCTCGTGAACCAGACGCTGGCGAAGACGTTCTACCCGGGCGAGAGCCCGATCGGCCGTCGCATCCGCCTGCCCTGGGGCGACGACACGCCGTGGTTCACGATCATCGGCGTCGTGCGCGACGTGAAGCAGGGCGGCCTCGGCTCGAAGACCGGCACGGAGCTGTACCTGCCCTTCGAGGTGCTGGCGCGCATCTTCAGCTTCCCGTTCGGCAACATGCACGTCGTCGCGCGGACCGCGCTGCCGCTCGGGAGCGTCGGCCCGGCGCTGCGCGGCATCGTCCGCGACCTGGACCCGTCCCTGCCCGTCGTCGACCTGCGGACGATGGACGAGGTGTTCGCGGACTCGACGGCGCAGCCGCGCTTCCTGACGCTGCTGCTGGGGCTGTTCGGCGGGCTCGCGCTGGTGCTGGCCGCGCTCGGGACCTACGGGATCCTGTCGTACCTGGTGAGCGAGCGCCGGCAGGAGATCGGGATCCGCCTGACGCTCGGCGCGAGCCGGGGGCAGGTGCTCGGCATGGTGCTCGGGCGCGGCGCGAAGCTGGTGGGCGCCGGCCTCGTGCTCGGCGTCGCCGGCGCGGTCTACCTCACGCGGCTGATGGGGTCGCTGCTCTTCGGCGTGCGGCCGGCCGACCCGGCCACGATTGCCGCGGTTGCGGGGCTGATGGCGGTCGTCGCGCTCGTCGCCTGCATCGTCCCGGCGCACCGCGCCACGCGCGTCGATCCGATGACCGTGCTGCGCTCGGAGTAGGTCGTACGTAGCGCAGACCTTCAGGTCTGCGCTACGTACCGCTTTCCAGTTCCTCGTACGGGGCGCTGATGTAGTTCCCGTCCACGTCCGA
This sequence comes from uncultured Acidobacteriota bacterium, assembly GCA_963812185.1. Taxonomy (GTDB): domain Bacteria; phylum Acidobacteriota; class Vicinamibacteria; order Vicinamibacterales; family JAHECP01; genus JAHECP01. The sequence continues at coordinate 314,115 of CAWEUE010000002.1, read as the reverse complement.
GCGCAGGATGATCGTCGTCAGCATCACCTTCAGCGTGTAGCGCCCGTCCTTGAGCGTCGTGACGACGATCGGCTGGTGCGTGGCGACGAGCCAGTCGTAGACGCCCACCCAGATGTCGTAGCCCACGTCGAAGAACGGCGGGAAGCGCCGGCGCGCGCGGAGGTAGGGCCGCATCTGCCCGCGCAGCGCCGAGAGCGCGTCGCTCGCGAACATCTGCGAGGCATCGTGCTGCTGCCGGATCTCCTGCCGGAGGCCTCCGAGCGCCGTGGCGATCCGGTCGAGCGCCTCGACCTCCGTGGTGGACTGGGCGCCCTCGGCCGGCGCCGGCGCCACGAGCGTCCCCAGCAGCCCGCCGACCACGCTTCCCGACAAGACGTCGCGCCTGGATACCATCACCACCTCCTGTTGGAACGCCGTCAAGCATACGACGTTCACGAGGAGGCGGCGGCCGGGGGCGAGGCTGGCCACCTACCGCGCCCAGTCCTCCCGCACGACTATTCCACAAGGAGTTACTGACGTGACGCCGTGTCCTACGGCTGCCTGAGCGCGATCATCGGGTCCACCCGCGCCGCGCGCAGCGCCGGCGCGGCGTTGGCGGCGGCCGACACGGCCAGCAGCAGAGCGGCCGCGCCGAGGTAGGTGACCGGGTCGGTCGTGCCGACGCCGTAGAGCGTGCCCGCCACCACCTTCGTCGCCCAGAGCGCGATCGTCCCGCCGGCCGCCACGCCAATCGCCGCCATCTTCAGGCCCTGCCCGAGCACCAGCCGCAACACCGCCGCCGGCTCGGCGCCCACCGCCATGCGGATGCCGATCTCGCGCGTGCGCCGCGCGACCGAGTAGGCGACGACGCCGTAGAGGCCGACGGCGGCGAGCGCCAGCGCGAGCAGGCCGAACACGCCGACGAGCACCGCCGCGGCGCGCGCGGGGAAGAGCGACGCGGCGAGCGACGCCTCGAGCGGCTGGCTCGCGAGCAGCACGAGGTTGGGCTCCATCCCGAGCAGCGTCTGCCGGAGCGTCGCGGCCATGGCGGCGGCCGACCCCCTCGTGCGGACCATCACCACGGCGTACCGGTTGAAGTCCTGCGCGTGCGCGAAGTGGATGTACGGCCGCGGCGCCTCGCCCACCGTGCGCACCTTGTAGTCGGCGCACACGCCCACGATCTCGTACGTCCCGCCCTCGATCGTGCGCACGCGCTGCCCGATCGGGCTGCGGTCCGGCCAGAACCGCCGCGCCATGGCTTCGTTGATCACGGCCACGCCGGGGGCGTCGGCCGTGTCGGTTTCCGCGATGGCGCGCCCCTGGAGGATCGGCACGCCCAGCGTCGCGAAGTAGCCTGGGCTCACGACGGTCGAGTCGATGGTGAACGCCGGGTGCTCGGGGCTCGCCTGCTGGCCGTCGATGAGGACCGCCGAGTTGTTGATGTTCAGGCCGAGCGGCTCCCGCTGGGTGAGCGACGCCGCCTCGACGCCGGGCAGCGCGCGCACGCGCTCGAGCGCGTCGTGGAAGAACCGGCGGCTCTTCGCCTCGTCGTAGCGCACCATCTTGAGGTCGGTGGAGACGAGCGCGATCCGCTGCGGGTCGAAGCCGAGGTCGATCGTGCGCGCCGCGGCCAGGCTGCGCACGAACAGGCCGGCGGCGACGAGCAGCACCATCGAGACGGTCACCTGGCCGACCACCAGGGCCTGGCGCAGCGGGAAGCGCCCCGTCCGCTCCACGACGGCGCCGTCGTCCTTGAGGTTCGTGACGAGGTTCGCGGACGAGGCCCGGAGAGCGGGCGCCAGGCCGAAGGCCACGCCTGACACGGCGGCGGCGAGGAGCGCGAAGAGGAACACGCGCTGGTCGAGGCCCAGGTCGAGCGTCAGCGTGAAGGGCAGCGGCGGCTGCAGGGCCAGCAGCAGGTCCGTGCTGATCGACGCGAGCAGCAGGCCGCCGAGGCCGCCGAGCGCCGACAGCACGAGGCTCTCGGTGAGCAGCTGGCGGACGAGCCGCCCGCGCCCCGCGCCAACCGCCAGCCGCACGGCGATCTCGCGCCGCCGCGCCGTCGCGCGCGCCAGCAGCAGGTTCGCGACGTTGGCGCAGGCGATGAGGAGCACGAGGGCCACGACGCCCATCAGCAGCGTCGCCCCGGCCGAGAGGCTGCCGTCGACCAGCGGGTTGACGCGCACGTCGCCGCGCGCGACGACCGTCATCTTCCGGTCGCGGTTCGAGCCCGGGTACTCGCGCGCGAGCCGCGCCGCGATCACGTTCAGGTCCGCCTGCGCCTCGCTCGCGCTCACGCCCGGCTTCAGCCGCCCGGTGAGGAACATCCAGCGCCAGCCGCGCTGCTCGAGCTTCGTCCGGCCCGGCGACGGGACGGCGTCGATCATCCCCACCGGCGACACCTCGTCCATCATGGCCGCGGTCACCCAGACGAGCGGAGAGAAGCCGGGCGTCATGCCCTCGAACGCCTTCGGCGCGACGCCGACGATGGTGTAGTCGGTGCCGCGCAGGCGGATCGACCGCCCGACGGCCGACGGGTCGCCGCCGTACTCGCGCTGCCAGAGCCCGTAGCCGATCACGGCCGCCGGCTTCGCGCCCGGCCCGCCCTCGTCCGGCGCGAACGTGCGGCCCGCCACGGCGCCGACGCCCAGCAGGTCGAAGTAGTTCGCGGTGACGATCTCGCCCATCAGAATCTCGGAGCGTCCGTCGCGCGTCACCGGCGCGAACATCAGGCTGTGACCGGCGAGACCGGTCAGGACCGCGTTCTGCCGCGCGAGATCGAGATAGTCGGGATACGAGGACGTGGCGTAGAGGACATCCTGGTCCTCCGACGAGGTGTAGACCTCGACGAGCTCGCCAGGGCGGGTCACGGGCAGGGGCCGCAGCAGCACCGCGTTCACCAGGCTGAAGATCGTCGTGTTGACGCCGATGCCCAGCGCGAGCGACACGACCGCCGCCAGCGTGAACACGGGGCTCTTCCACAGCAGCCGCAGCGTGTAGCGAACGTCCTTCAGCAGGTTTTCCACGCGGTCTCCTCCGCAGGGAACGTCCCCGTTCGACTGAGGTCCGTGTTCACCTTCTATACGCACGCAGGGCGCGCCGGGGTCCGTCCGGGGCGGGCCGTGCCGAAAAAAAAAGGGGCGGGGGACCGCAGGCGCCGTGGGAGGTGCGGCGCCTACGTGCGGCGCGCCGCGGGCTCTTTACCGCGGAGCGCTTCATGGCGCGCGTCCGCGAGATCGTCGCCGGCATCGAGAGCTAGAGCGGAACCCTGGCTAAGCTCCAGCCCCCAGCCGCGAGTACCCAGGTACCCGAGCACCGCCAGCGTCAGCCTCCCTACTCCGTCACCGCCATGGCCCGGAACGCGTCGCTCGCGGCCATCAGCTCGTCGTAGGTCCCGGCCGCGGCGACCCGGCCCTCGTGCAGGAAGATCAGCCGGTCGCAGCCCCGCACCGTGCTCAGCCGGTGCGCGATGACGACGACCGTCACCGAACCGTGCAGCGCGTCGATCGCGCGGGTGATCTCCCGCTCGGTCTGGTTGTCGAGCGACGAGGTGGCCTCGTCGAACACCAGCACCTGGGGTTCTCGGTAGAGCGCGCGGGCGATGACGACGCGCTGCCGCTGGCCGCCCGAGAGGCGGATGCCGCGCTCGCCCACGAGCGTGCCGAGCCCGTCGGGCAGCCCCGCCACCACGTCGTCGAGCCGGGCGGCGGCGACGGCGCGCGCGAGCCGCGCCTCGTCGACCGCGCCGTCCTCCACGCCGAAGGCGATGTTGCGGCGCAGCGTGTCGTCGAAGAGCGCGAAGCTCTGCGGCACGTAGCCGACCTGGCGCTGCCACCAGCGCGCGTGCCCGGCCAGGTCGCGTCCGTCCACCGCGATCCGTCCCGCGGTCGGCCGGAGGAGGCCGAGCAGGAGGTCCACGAGCGTGCTCTTGCCGGCGCCCGTGTGGCCGACGATGCCGAGCGACTCGCCGCGGCGGATCGTGAGCGAGACGTCGCGCAGGACGTCGGCGGCCGTGCCGTCGTACGCGTACGACACGCCCTCGAGCGCGATGCGATCCGCGAAGGGCGGCGTGTCCTCTGTGGCGAGCTCGGCGGGCGCGGCGGCGCGGCGCGCCGCGAGCGCGTCGAAGTCGGCGGCGACGTCGTGGAGGTACGAGCGGCCGACCCTGATCAGACCCACGTGGCGGCTGATGCGGTTCGCGGCCGGCACCAGCCGGAAGCCGGCGTAGCCGTACAGGCCGAGCAGCGACACGATCTCGGTCCCCGAGCGGCCGGTCGACGTCAGGATCAGCACCACGAGCAGCAGCGCCAGCACGAACACCGTCTCGATCGCCAGCCGGATGACGTCGAGCAGCGTCCCCCGGCGCCGCCGCGCGGCCGCGAGCCGGCCCGCGACCGCGGCGAACCGGGCGTGGAAGAAACGCTCGCGCGCGGCGATCTTCAGCTCCTTCATCGCCCCCAGGCTCTGCTGCAGCGTCTGCAGCCGCTCTTCCTCGGCCTGCTGGTCCTCGCGGCCGAGCCGGTCGAGGACCGGGCCCGCCAGGCGCGACGGCGCCAGGATGAGCAGGCCGGTGGCGGCGGCGGCGACGAGCGTGGCGAGCGGCGAGGTGAGCGCCAGCACCGCCACGAGCGCCGCGGCAATCAGCGCCTCGGTCGCGACGTGGACGAACGACGAGAGGACCAGGCTGTAGGAGATCTCGACCGAGGCCGACACCCGCTGGATGAGGCCCGCGGAGTTGCGCCGGAAGTGGAACTCCCACGGCGCCGTGAAGTAGTCGAGCAGCAGGCGGCTCGACACCTCGACGACCGACGCTTCGGTGACCCGCTCCTGCGCCCAGCTGGCGTAGACGAGCAGGGCGTTGCGCACCAGGTAGAACGCCATCAGCAGGAGCGTGAGCGACAGGAGCAGCTCGCGCGACCCGGGCGCGCCCAGCCAGCGGGTGATGGACGAGGCGACGGGCAGCGTCGCCGCCCGGGCCGGATCCATCACGATGGTGAGGAGGCCGAACACGGCCGCCGCGCCGAAGGCTTCGGTGAGGGCGGCCGCGACGGCCACCGGCACCAGCGCGAACCACCGCCACCGGATGGAGGACGGCAGCAGGCGGAGGCACAGCGCGAGATCGCGGCGCATGGGCTGCCGGCGAGTATATGCCAGAGGCCAGAGGCCAGAGGCCAGAGGCCAGAGGTCAGGGGGCAGGGGTCAGGGGTCAGGGGTCAGGGGGCGGGTGGCCCAGGTCTTTGACCTGGGCTACCGGGTGTAGCATGTGGACTGGTACCAGCCATGCCCATGTCTCCACTGCTGACATCCATGCTGCTCGCGGGGACGCTCATGACCGGACAGCCCCAGCCACAGCTCGACGCGGCCTCGGTGGCCCGGTTCGCCGATCTGGCGCTCGCCTGCGTGCACCAGGAATACCCGAACAAGATCGCGCACGTGCTCAACAGCGACGCGGACGTGAAACCGCCGCGCGAGCTGACCCCGGCCTTCTACGGCTGCTTCGACTGGCACTCCTCGGTGCACGGGCACTGGCTGCTCGCGCGGCTGGCCCGTCTCTATCCCGACGCGCCGTTCGCGCGGCCGGCGCGCGCGGCGCTCGACGAGAGCCTGACGCCGGCGCACATCGCCGGCGAGGTGACGCTACCTCGAAGGCCCCGGCCGCACGTCGTTCGAGCGGCCCTACGGCCTGGCCTGGCTGCTGCAGCTCGCGGCCGAGCTGCACGAGTGGCACGACCCGCAGGCGCAGAAGTGGTCGCGCGCGCTGGCGCCGCTCGAGCAGGCCGCCGCCGCGCGCATCGAGGAGTGGCTGCCCAAGCTCACCGCGCCCATCCGCATCGGCGAGCACTCGCAGACGGCCTTCGCCTTCGGCCTGATCCTCGACTGGGCACGCGAGACCCGCGACGTGAAGATGATGCAGCTCATCACGTCGCGCTCGCGCGACTTCTACGGCGGCGACCGGCGCTGCCCGATCGAGTACGAGCCCTCGGGCGAGGACTTCCTCTCGCCGTGCCTCGCCGAGGCGGACCTGATGCGGCGGATCATGCCGTCGCTCGAGTACGCCAACTGGCTCACGGGCTTCCTGCCCGAGCTGCCGACCACGCGCACCGCCGACTGGCTGAAGCCCGGGGTCGTGACCGACCCGACCGACCCGAAGCTCGCGCACCTCGACGGCCTCAACCTCTCGCGCGCGTGGATGCTCGAGGGCATCCTGTCCCGGCTGCCGGAGAACGACCCGCGGCGCCCGGCGCTCGAGGCCGCGGCCGCCGCGCACGCCGCGGCGGGCCTGAAGAACGTGACGGGCGCGCACTACGAGGGCGGGCACTGGCTGGGGACCTTCGCGGTGTATCTGGTCACGCGGCGGGGACTCCAGTAGGCGCCACCCGGTGTGACCCTGTGCCACCCGGTGTGAACCTGCGCCACCCCGTGTGAAGAAGAGGACGACGACGATGACACAGTCGAGGACGGCCTTCGCCCTCGCCGCGGCGCTGATCGTATGCGCCGCGGCGCCGGCATCGGCCCAGCACGCCGATCGCATCTTCATCAACGGGAAGATCTGGACGGCCGACCCCGCCCGCCCGACCGCCGAGGCGCTCGCCATCCGCGGCGATCGAATCGTCGCCGTGGGATCGACGGCGGACGTCCGCGCCCTCGCCGGGCCCGACACCGCCGTCGTCGATCTGCAAGGGCGGCTGATGGTGCCCGGCTTCCAGGACTCGCACCTGCACTTCCCGGGGCCGTCGGTCAACGCCGTGCGCCTCGACGGCCTCGACACGCTCGAGGCGTTCCAGCACGCGCTCGCCGCCTTCGCGAAGGCGCACCCCGACCTGCCGTGGATCACCGGCGGCGGATGGGGCTACTCGGCGTTCCCCGACCGGGTGCCCGACAAGCGGTTTCTCGACGCGGTGATCCCCGACCGGCCCGTCTACGTGCGGGAGCGGGACGGGCACATGGGGCTCGCCAACTCGAAGGCGCTGGCGATTGCCGGCGTCACGCGGGATACGCCCGACCCGCCGAACGGGCGCATCGTGAAGGACGACCACGGCGAGCCGACGGGCGAGCTGCAGGAGGCCGCGCAGCGCCTCGTCTCGCGGCACGTTCCGCCGCGGAGCGAGCAGGACGTCTACGAGAGCCTGCTGCAGCACATGGACGAGGCCGCGGCCGACGGCCTCACGTCGGTGCAGAACGCGTCGTGGTCCCCGGGCAACCAGCCGGCGTACCTGCGCGCGCTCGCGGCGGGCGCCCTCAAGCTGCGCTTCCACTTCGCGCCGATGATGCTGCTCGACGAGGGCGGCTCGCCGCGCAACCACCGCATGACGCGGCCGCTCACCGACGCCGACCTCGAGCCGTACCGCGAGCTGCGCGACGAGTTCCGCGGCCCGCTCGTCACGTTCCGGTCCGTCAAGGGCCTCCTCGACGGCACCGTGGACGCGCGCACGGCCGCCATGTTCGAGCCCTACGTCGGCGGCGGGACGGGCATTCCGTTCTGGGAGCAGGACGACCTGGACCGCACGGTGGCGCTCTACGACAAGGAGGGCTTCCAGGTCCTGCTGCACGCGATCGGCGACAAGGCCATCCACATGGCGCTCGACGCCTTCGAGTACGCGGAGAAGACGAACGGCACGTCCGGCCGGCGGCACCGCGTCGAGCACGTCGAGGTGCCGCTCCTCTCGGATCTGCCGCGCTTCAAGGCGCTCGGCGTCATCGCCTCGACGCAGCCGATCTTCGCCAACCCCGACGAGACGGCCCTGAAGAACTTCGCCGTGCTGCTCGGCCCCGCGCGCGCCTCGCACGCCGACTCGTTCAAGATCTTCGACGACGCGGGCGCGGTGCAGGCGTTCGGGAGCGACTGGAGCGTCTTCGACTTCGCGCCGCTCAAAGGCATCTACGCCGCCGTCACGCGCGAGACGCCCGCGGGCACACCGCCCGGCGGCTGGTACCCGGCCGGCCGCATCAGCGTCGAGGCCGCGCTTCGGCACTACACGCGCGACGGTGCGTACGCCACCTTCGACGAAGGCATCCGCGGCACGCTCGCGCCCGGCATGCTCGCCGACCTCGTCGTGCTGTCCAGGGACATCCTGACGATCCCGCCGCGGGAGATTCCCACCACGAAGGTGCTGCTCACGGTGATGGGCGGGCGGGACACGTACCGCGACACGGGATTCTAGCGGTCAGGGGTCGGGGGGCAGGGGGCAGCGGTCAGTGGGCAGGGGTCAGGCAGGGCCTGCGACGCTCTCACGCTGCCGTGTGACAGGATGCTCTTCCTGACCGCTGACCCCTGACCGCTGACCGCTAGGGGCGACCTGGCAGGTCGCCCCTACACGTCAGGTCGCCCCTATTGGACGCCGGCCGCGGCGGCCTCGGTCTTGACCGCCTCGAGCTCCCGGATCACCTGGTCGAACCGCTCGAACGCGCTCGCGCCCACCTTCTGGTCGGCGCCGGTGGCCATCCGGTACACGTTCGCGATCTGCGCGATCAGCATGTTGGCCGGGTAGGGCCCGGGCTGGTTCACGAGCTTGTCGAAGATCGCCTTCAGAGGCCCCTGGTCGGCCGGCCGCGCGCGCATGGCCGCGTCCAGCCTCATGGCGAGCTGCTGCGCCTCGGCCTGCGCGTCGCGCACCTTCAGCGCGAACTGCAGCTGCCCGGCGAGATCGTCCTGGGTCACGCCGGCCTTCGCCACGCGCGGGTCGATCTTCACCTCGAAGGTCGCCGTCTCGGTCTGGCCGCCGGCCGTCAGCCGCGCGGTGTAGGCGCCCGGCACGGCGAGCGGCCCGCCGAAGCCGCCGCCCACGCCCGGGTAGCGGAGGTCCCACACGAACCGGTTCAACCCGGCGGCGGTCGGCAGCGTCGTCGGCAGCGCGAAGCGGCGGAAGAAGCCGCCGGCCGCGGGCCCGCGCCGGCCCACGCTCGAGTAGTGGCGCACGAGCTGGCCGTCCGGCCCGAGGATGTCGAGCGTCACCTCGCCCATGGGCGGCGCGGCGAACGAGTAGTCGATGCGCGCGCCGACCGGCGGGTACTCTGGCGCGGCGGGGTTGCCGCGCATCGGCGCGTACTCCATCCGGTAGGCCACGGCGGGCTTGAAGAGGTGCGTCGTGTGCGGATCGAACACGCCGTTCGGCGCCGCCACTCCCCGCATCCACGTCGCGATCTCGCGCAGCGGCGCCACGTCGTCCAGGATCCAGAAGCCGCGGCCCATTGTCGAGATGACGAGGTCGTTGTCCTTCACCTTGATGTCGGTCACGGTGGTCTGCGGCAGGTCGAGCTGCAGCGACTGCCAGTGCTTGCCGTCGTCGAACGAGACGTAGGCGCCGTACCACGTGCCCGCGTAGAGCAGGCCCTCGACCTGCGGGTCCTCGCGCACGACGTGCATCGGTTCGTCGTCCGGGATGCCGTTCTTGCCGTTGGTGAGCCGCGTCCAGTGCTCGCCGTAGTCGTTCGTCATGTAGAGGTACGGCTCGAAGTCGCCGAGGTAGATCCGGTAGACGGAGACGTAGGCCGAGCCCTTGCGGTGTGGCGAGTCCTCGATCGTGTGCACGCGGCCGCCGGGCGGCAGGTCCTTCGGCGTGACGTTCTTCCACGTCTTGCCGCCGTCGCGCGTCACCCACACCGGGCCGTCGTTCGAGCCGGTCCAGATCACGCCGGGCTCGAGGCGCGAGGCGCGGATCGCGTAGAGCGCCGAGTACACCTCCTCGCCGGTCACGTCGCGCGTGATCGGCTCGCCCGCGTGCATCTGGTACCGCGGGTCGTTCGCCGTGAGGTCCGGGCTGATCTTCTCCCAGTGGATTCCGCCGTCGGTCGTCTTCATCAGGTACTGCGCGCCGTGGTAGACGACGTTCGGGTCGTTGGGATCCACCTCGATCGGGGCCTGCCGGACGAAGCGGAACATCTGGTCCTTCGGCTCCAGGCCGTAGCGCTGCTGCGGGTTGATCCAGTACGACTGCTCCTGCCCGGTATCCACGTCGTACCGGCCGAACTCGCCCTTGCAGTCGCCGTAGACGATCTTCCCCGACGGGATCGGCCGGATCTGTCCGCTCTCGCAGCCCGACGCCTGGCCCCACACCTGCGTCGGGTCGTCGAGCCGCCACGACACCGGCGGCAGGCTGTCGATGACGACGGTCGAATTGTCCTGCTGCGGGCCGTAGACGCGGTAGGGGAACTGCTGGTCGGTGTCCACCATGTAGAACTCGCCGGTGGGCTGGTTGAGGATCGACGACCAGCTCTTGCCGCCGTTCTGCGTGACGTTGGCGCCGCCGTCGTTGGACTCGATGAAGATCCGCGGGTTGTCCGGGTTGAACCACATGCCCTGGTTGTCGCCGTGCGGTGTCGGCACCTGCTCGAACGTCCGGCCGCCGTCGGTCGACTTGTGCAGGGACAGCTCGTTCACCCAGACTTCGTTCTCGTCCTTCGGGTTGGCGTACACGTAGTCGAAGTAGAACGGCCGCGCGCGCAGCCGCGCGCTGTTGTTGACGAGCGTCCACGTCGCGCCCGCGTCCGACGAGCGGTAGAGCCCGCCCTCGGCGCCCGGCGCCTCGACCATCGCGTAGACGACGCTCGGGTTGGACTGCGCGACGTCGAGCCACACCTTCCCGACGAGATCCCGCGGCAGGCCGTTGGTGAGGTGCGTCCAGTGATCGCCGCCGTCGGTCGTCTTGTAGATGCCGCCGGTGGCCGCCGGGCCGCCGCTGATGATCGTCCACGGCTTGCGCAGCCCGCGCCACGCGCCGGCGTAGAGCACGTCGGGGTGCGACCGGTCCATGGCCAGCGACACGACGCCCGTCTCGTCGTCGATGAAGAGCACCTTCTGCCAGGTCTTCCCGCCGTCCCTCGTGCGGAAGACGCCGCGCTCGGGGCCGGGGAGGAACGGGTCGCCGAGCGCCGCCGCGTAGGCCACGTCCGGGTTGGTCGGGTGCACGCGCACGGTGCCGATCTGCCCGGCGCCCTCGAGGCCGGCGAACCGCCACGTCTTGCCGGCGTCGGTGGACTTGTACATGCCCAGCCCGAGGATCACGTTGCTGCGGATCGCCGAGCTCCCCGTGCCGACGTAGACGACGTTCGGGTCGGAGTCGGCGACCTCGATCGCGCCGATCGACGGCGTGCGCATCTGGCCGTCGGTCACCGGCGTCCAGCCGATCCCGCAGTCCTCGGTCTTCCAGACGCCGCCGCCCGTCGCGCCCAGGTAGAAGGTGCACGGCTCGGTGCGCACGCCGGTGACCGCGGTGACGCGGCCGCCGCGCGAGGGGCCGATGCTCCGCCAGTGCAGGGCCTGGTAGAGCGCGGGGTTCACGGTCGTGTTGGCGCCGTCCAGGGCCGCGCGCGCGCCGACCGGCTGGCGGGCGGCCATCGTGACGAGGGCGGCGGCGGCCAGCGCGGTCAGGACCGCGCGAAGGAGCGTCGGGCGGGTCTGGAGGGTCGTCATGGCTGGTTAGTATAGAGCGGTCGCCTCCGCCGAGGCTACGGCGGGCAAGAGGGGGTCAGGGGACAGCGGTCAGGGGTGGGGGGACCGCGACGCGTTGCGGTCCCAGCGGCGGCGCGGCGAATCAACGTCCGCGCGGGATCTGCTTGCCGGTCTCCTCGTCGAGCAGGTCGTGCCGCTCGAGCCAGTCCTCGTTCAGCTTCGACAGGTAGCGCTCGCCCGAGTCGGGGAACAGCGTGACGACGAGCGCGTCGGCGGGCAGGCCCTGCGCGATGCGCCGCGCGGCCTCGGCCGCGGCGCCGGCCGACGAGCCGCAGAAGATGCCTTCCTTCCGCGCGACCTGCTGCGTCGCGCGGTACGCCGACTTGTCGTCCACCGTGACGACCTCGTCGATGTAGTCCCACCACACCGTCGCGGGCAGGAAATCCTCGCCGATGCCGTCGATGAGGTACTGGTGGATCTGGTCGGCGGGCGGCAGCTCGCCGTGGGCCTTGTAGTAGGCGTAGACGCTGCCCACCGTGTCCACCGCGACCACCCGGATCGACGGGTTGCGCTCCTTCAGGTACTTCGCCGTGCCGCTGATCGTGCCGCCCGTGCCGATGCCGGCGACCCAGTGCGTCACGGTGCCGTCGGTCTGCCGCCAGATCTCCGGGCCCGTGCTGCGGTAGTGCGCCTCGGGGTTGGCCTGGTTGTAGTACTGGTACGGCAGGTACGCGCCCTGCTCGTCCCGGATCCGCTCGGCGACCTTGTAGTACGAGCGCGGGTCGTCGGCGGACACGTTGGTCGGGCAGACCACCACCTCCACGCCAAAGGCCTTGAGCAGCGCCACCTTCTCCTTGGGGATCTTGTCGGCGGCCGTGCAGATCAGCTTGTAGCCCTTGAGGATCGCGGCCATCGCGAGGCCGAGGCCGGTGTTGCCGGAGGTGGGCTCGACGATCGTGCCGCCGGGCCCGAGCTGCCCGGATCGCTCGCCCGCCTCGATGAGGGCGAGGCCGATGCGGTCCTTCACGCTCGAGCCGGGGTTGAACGTCTCGATCTTCGCCGCCACGGGCGCGCCGGTCGGCGAGAAGCGCCGCAGGCGCACCAGCGGGGTGTTGCCGATCGTGTCGAGGATGTTGTCGAGAATATCCATGCGCACCTTGCCGCGGCGAGGCCGGGGCCGTCGAAACGGTCGATCGATACTCGGGCGAATGGAGAAATTGTACGCTGAATGCCGCGCGCGCTCATAGCGGGCCGTCGGCGAGCCGCCGGACGCCCTCCGCAATCACGGCGTCGTCCTTCCCGAAGCTCAGCCGCAGAAACGTGCCCCGGCGGTCCGACGCGCGCCCGTCCGGCTGCGGCAGGCCCGCCCACAGGAACGCCGAGCCGGGCACGCCGGCCACGCCCCGCACCCGCGCCAGCTCGATCGCCCACGCGCGGTCGTCGTCGATCGGCAGGTCGCGCAGGTCGACGAGCAGGAAGTAGGTGCCGTCGGGCCGGTTCGTCGCCCAGCCGGCCCGGGCGAGGCCGCCGGCCAGCAGGTCGTGGCGGCGGCGGTACGCCGCGCGGATGCCGTCGTAGTAGGCGTCGGGCAGCCGCAGCGCCTCGACGAGCGCCGCCTGGAAGGGCGCCGGCGCGCACACGGTCAGGAAGTCGTGCACCTTGCGGATGGCCGCCATGATCGGCGCCGGCGCCGCCGCGAACCCGACGCGCCAGCCCGTCACCGCGTAGGTCTTCGAGAAGGACGCGATCGTCACCGTCCGCGACGCGAGCCGCCCGACCGAGGCCGGCGCCACGTGCTCGTGGCCCGGCGCGGTGATGAACGCGTAGGTCTCGTCGGTGACGAGCGTCGCGTCCGCGCGCTCGACGAGCGCCGCCACCACCTCCAGCTCGTCGCGCGTCCACACCTTGCCGATCGGGTTGGCCGGCGTGTTCAGGACGAGCACCCGCGCGCCGTCGAGCGCCCGCGCGAGCGCGGCCGGGTCCCACGCGCCCGTGAACGGATCGATCGGCAGGATGGCGGCCTCGGCGCCCGCCAGGCGGATCGCCGGCAGGTAGTTCTCGTAGATGGGCTCGGGGATCACCGCGCGGTCGCCGGGCGCGAGCAGCGCGAGCAGCGACGCCATGATCGCCTCGGAGGCGCCGCAGGTGATCACGATCTCCGCCTCGGGGTCGAAGCCGAGGCCGAAGCGCGCGCCGAGGAAGCGCGCCAGCGCCTCGCGGAGCGCGGCCGCGCCCCACGTGCGCGTGTAGCGGTTGTGGCCCTCGTCGAGCGCGCGGTGCGCGGCCTCGAGCACGGACGCCGGCACGGGCATCTCGGGGAAGCCCTGCGCCAGGTTCACCGCGCCGGTGTCCTCGGCCACCCGCGTCATCTCGCGGATGACCGACTCGTCCATCAGCTCGGCGGCCGGGTTCAGGTGGATCGACATGGCCGCCCAGTGTACCAGACGGGCCGGCCTACTTCTGGTCGTTCGCCCAGAAGAAGGGCGCCAGCGGCTTCGTCTCGGGCCACACCTCGTTCATCGAGTCCGCCTGGTAGACGTCGCCGTTCTTCACGACCAGCCGGATCTTCACCGTGTTGTGGATGTCGGCGAGCGGGTCGGCGTCGAGCACCACGAGGTCGGCCAGCTTGCCGGCCTCGATCGACCCGAGGTCGCGCCCGAACCCGAGCTTCTCCGCCGCGACGATGGTCGAGGCCTGGAGCGCCTGCATGGGCGTGAGCGCGTGGTGGCCCGCGGGCTGGTCCTCGCCGGCCATGGCCCACAGCTCCCAGTGCGCGCCGAGGCCCTGGAGCTGGCCGTGCGCGCCGAGCGTCACGCGGCCGCCGGCCGCCACCACCTTCGCCGCGCCCTCGGCCACCTGCGGGAACCGGTACTCGTCGGGCGAGACCCACACGCGCCGCCGCCAGTGGCCCATCGTCCGGTGCGGCACGAAGCGGTTCAGCTTCGGGTCGTCGATCGGGCTGTGCTCGTTCCAGAAGTACTGCTCGGCCGTCGGCCCGCCGTAGGACACGATGAGCGTCGGCGTGTAGTAGGTGCCGGACTTCGCGAGCAGCTGCGGCACGTCGCCGGCGAGCTCGGGCGGCAGCGAGTGCTCGAAGGCCGTGTAGCCGTCGAGCACCATCGACATGTCGGTGTCGTACTCGCCGGCGCCCTCGGTGGTGGCCAGCATGCCCAGCTCGCGGCACGCCTCGGCGAACCAGATGCGCTGCTCGCGGCGCGGCTGCTGGTAGACCTTGATCATGCGCGCGCCGTAGGCCTGCATCCGCTTCACCTGCCGCCTGGCGTCGTCCAGATTGTTCACCTCGGCGAAGACCGGCGCGTTCTTGCCGCCGTAGAGGACGTCGCCGGACGAGTAGACGCGCGGCCCGATCATGCGCCCGGCCTCGACGAGCTCGGCCTGCGCGAACACGTCGAGCGAGGGCGCCGACGGGTCGTACACCGTCGTCACGCCGTAGGCGAGATTCGCGATGTACTCCCATTTCTGCTCGGGGAAGATCTCGAACCCCGAGTAGTGCAGGTGCGCGTGCGTGTCCACGAGGCCGGGGATCACGGTCTTGCCGCGCCCGTCGAAGACCTTCGCGCCGGCCGGCACGGCGACCTTCCCCGACGGGCCGACCGCCGCGATGCGGTTGCCGGTGACGACGATGTCGGCGCGGGGGAGCACCTCGTCGCCCTTCATCGTGATCACGCGCGCGCCGCGGATGACGAACGAGCCCTCCGGCTTCGGCTGCGGCACCTGCAGCGCGATCTGGAACTGTTCGGACGGCGGCACCTTCGGCTTCGCGGGCGGCTTCGCCCCCGCCTCCGCCGAGGCTCCGGCGGGCAAGCCGGCCCCGGCCGAGGTCCGCTCCCGCTCGGCGACGGCAAACGCGATCGCGTCGGCCAGCGACAGCCGGTGGATCGTGTTGCCGAGCGACCACGTGATCGTGCGGCCGCCGTCGGCCCAGGAGACGTAGCCGCCGGCCGCGTCGGACAGGCGCCACACCGGCACCGCGCCCGACTTGCTGCCGATCTCCGGCGGTTCGGCCGTCTGGATCGGCGGGAGCGCGGCGACGTAGACCTCGTCGCGCGAGCTGAACACCACCCACTTCTCGTCGGGCGAGGGCAGCAGGTCGTCGACCGGCGGCACGCGCAGGCGCGCCTTCGCGTCGGTGCCGTCGAGGCGGATCGACACCAGGTCGTTCTTCGGCGCGCCGCCCGGCTCCTTGGGGGGCACGGGCCGGCGGAAGTAGAGCCGCGTGCCGTCGGCGTTCCAGAACGCCTGCGGGTGGAACCGCAGCGCCGGCGCGCTGGCGCTCACGGTGGTGACGTGGTGGTACTCGCCGCCCGCGGCGTCGAGCCAGCCGATGTCGAAGAAGTCCTCCTCCTCGGGCTGCTGGCCGCGGAACTCCAGGCCCGAGCCGCGGACGATCGCGATCCGGTCGCCCTCCGGCGACCACGAGGGGTTCGCGTAGTGCCCGGGTGCCGTCGTCAGGCGGACCGGCGCGGCGGCCGGCTGGCCCGGCGCGGGCGCCTTCCAGACGTGCCCGCCGTCGGCGTCGGACCACGTGACGTAGGCGATCCACCTGCCGTCGGGCGAGAACGCCGGCGAGTACTCGCGCGAGGGCAGGTCCGGGTCGTCGGCGGTGAGCCGCCGCGGCGCGCCGTCGGGCCGCCCGTCGGCGATCGCCTGCAGCCAGATGCGGCCGAACGCGTCGAACACGAACCAGCGGCCGTCGGGCGACTGCCGCGGCCAGCGCAGGATGCGCGCGGTGACCGGCCCGTCGTCGATGCGCGCGGGCGCGGTCACGAGCGGCGCGAGCGCCTGCTCGACGTGCGCGGTGAACGGGATGTCGGCCGTGGCGAGCGTGGCGAGGTCGAGCCGCTCGATCTTCCCGTGGTTCGAGAAGACGAGCGACCCGCCGTCGGGCGTGAAGGCGTAGCCGGGCCACACGTCGAGGCGCGCGAAGCCCTCCTGCTCGTCCTTCGTGAGGCCGCGGGCCACGACGCGCTCGCGCCCGCTGGCGAGGTCGCGCGCCACGAGCACCGTGTCGGCGTCGCGGCGGCCGACGAAGACGAGCGTCTTCCCGTCGGGCGAGACGGCCGGCCGCGCCGCGCCGCCCCAGCCGATCGTGAGCGGCTCGGTTTCGGCGGTCCGGCGGTCGTAGCGCACGATCTGCCACAGGCCCTGGTCCATGTCGGGCACGTAGTCGAAGCGCGCCTTTCGCGCCGCGAAGTAGACGTAGCGGCCGTCGGCCGACGCCGACGCGCCGGCCGCGGCGTTGAGATCGCCCGACTTGGTCAGCTGGATGCCGTCGCCGCCGTCCCGGTGGTACATCCACAGCTCGACGGGCGGGAGGCCGCCCTTCGAGCCGTCCTCCTTGCGCGCGATCACGTACTGGCCGTCCGGCGTCCAGGACGGCTCGCTGACGTAGAAGTCCTTGCCCGTGGTGAGCGCGCGGCGGTGGGTGCCGTCGGCGTCCATCAGCCACAGGTTGGTCATCCCGTTCTCGTCGCTCGTGAAGGCGATGGTCTTGCCGTCGGGCGAGACGCGGGGCTGCGCGTCGAACGCCGGGCCGCGGCTGAGCGCCGTGGCCGCGCCGCCCGCGATCGGCACGCTGTAGATGTCGCCGAGGAGATCGAAGACGACCGTGCGCCCGTCGGGCGAGACGTCGAGCGACATCCACGTGCCGCTGTCGGCGTCGAAGGCGACGTGCCGCGCGTCGGGCCGCGGCGTGTTGATGTGGGCCGCCGGGTCGGCGGCCTTCTCATCCTTCTTCGCCGCGTCCTGGCGGGCGGCCAGACCGGCGCCGGACACGAGCAGGGCGACGACGAGCGGAGCGAGCGCACGGCGGAACGCACGGATGGGCGTCATGGTCGGGACCTCGTCGGAAGATGGAAGCGCGAGGCCCGATTATACACACGAGCTTGCTCGACCCGTTCGCGGCTTGGTAGGGTGAGAAATCACCTACATCGTCGCGACCCGGCGCCCTGCGCCGGTCGCCCGGACCCCTCGATTCTGAGAGTGAGGAGCCATGCCCGTTCGCATCCACGCTCTTCGCACGGGCCTGGTGCGGGTCAGGACGGCGCAGCGCGAGCGCCGTCCCGGCGGCCTGATCCGTGTCCTGGCCGATTCAACCTGGACCGAGTGGCTGCCGATCCACGCCTGGGTCGTGGATCATCCCGACGGAATCATCGTCGTGGACACCGGCGAGACGGCACGCACCGCGGAGCCCGGCTACTTCCCACGCTGGCACCCGTACTACCGGCGCGGCGTCGTCATGGACGTCAAGCCCGAGGACGAAATCGGCCCGCAGCTCGCCGCCCTGGGGATCCGCCCGAAGGACGTGCGGGCCGTCGTCCTCACGCACTTCCACACCGACCACGCGGGCGGCCTGCGCCACTTTCCCGAGAGCCGGCTGCTGGTGTCGGGAGACGATTTCGCCGCGGCGCGCGGTTTCGCCGGCCGGCTTCAGGGCTACCTGCCCCAGCACTGGCCGTCGTGGTTCGATCCGACGCCCATCCCCTTCGCATCCGATCCCGTGGGCCCGTTCGCGCGGAGCTTCAAGGTGACCGCGGCGGGCGACGTGCTGGTCGTCCCGACGCCGGGACACACGCCCGCGCACGTCTCGGTCATCGTGCGCGCGGGGGGCGTGAACTGGTTCCTGGCGGGCGATACGAGTTACACGGAGCGGCTGCTGATCGAGCGCAAGCCGGACGGCGTGTCGCCGCGCGCGTCGGTGGCGGTGAACACCTTAGGGATGATCGCCGAACTCGCCCGCCGCGAGCCGACCGTCTACTTGCCGACGCACGACCCGGAGTCGGCAGGCCGCCTCGCCGGCGCCCGCGTGCTCGACGCGGGTCAGGCCGCTGCCGTCGCCTGATTCGCGCACCGCTCAGCCGAGGACCTCGTAGTGGACGACGGCCGGATCGAGCGCGAGCAGGTACGCGTGGTTCACCCTTCGAAGCTAACTTGCCTGGCGCGAAGTTGAGGGTTAACATTAGAGTTAATTAGACTAACTAGTCAAATTACTTATGATGGTTATGTCAGAGTCCACATTCGAGCTCAGCGGCGGTGCCCTCTGCCTCGACTTTGCCAATACCGTCGACAACAGACCCACGACCGAGCTTGAGCTGCTGGGGTCGTATCTCGACCTCGTAGCCTGGGCGGAGCAGTCCGGTGCCGTCGACGCCGCCACGGCGTCGGAGCTTCGGGCCGAGGCCGAGCAAAGGCCGGGCGCGGCCGAGTCGGCGCTCGCGGGGGCTCGCGCGCTGCGGGAGGCGATCTACGGCGTCTTCTCGGCGCGCGCGGGGGGGCGCACGGCGCCGGCCGGCGCCCTGGCGACGCTGAACGCGGCGCTGGCGCCGTCGCTCGCGCGCCTGCGGCTCGACGCCCGGGCCGGGGGCGCGTTCGGGTGGCGGTGGTCGCTCGAGGACGGGGCGCTCGACGGGCTGCTGGCGCCGATCGTGGACTCGGCCGCGGAGCTGCTGACCTCGTCCGACCTCGCGCGCGTGCGCGAGTGCGAGGCCGACAACTGCGGCTGGCTGTTCATCGACCGCAGCCGCAACCGTTCGCGCCGGTGGTGCGACATGTCCGTGTGCGGCAACCGCGCGAAGGTCCGGCGCCACTACGCGCGGACGAAGCAGGGGCGGGGACCGGCTGGCGCCGATCCCCGTCCCTGAGAGGCGACCGCCTACTTCGCGGTCTTCGGCAGGCTGATCAGGTTGGCGAGCAGCTGGTAGGCGCCCTCGACGCCGGCCGGCGCCTGGCGCCACAGGCCGAGCCCGACGTAGAGCCACCGGCCCTTGCCCACCTTCGCCTCGACGAGCGAGCCGAGCTTCACGCCCGCGTTGTCGGGGAACGGATCCTCCATCGACACCAGGTCGACGTAGCGCGGGTCCTTCTGGCCGAGGAAGTACAGCCCGCGCTCCTGCACCCAGCCGGCCCACGACGCCGCGTCGATCTTGTTCGGCGCGTTGAAGACCGGGTTGTCGGGCTGGAGCACCTTGACCGGCGCATTCTCGTCGGTCACGCGGCCGCGGCCGACCTCGGCCCGGTACGGCCCGTACTGCGCGCGGTTGAACTCCATCTTGTTGTACTGGATGATCACCGTCCCGCCGCGCTCCGCGAAGTCCAGCACGCGCCGGTTGTAGGCGCGCAGGTCGTCGCGCCGCTCGTAGGCGCGCACGCCCGTCATGATCACGTTGTACTTCGACGACAGGTCGCCCCAGGCCAGCTCGTCGGCGCCGATGAACGACACCTTCGCGCCGAGCTGCTCGAGCGCCGCCGGCACCTGGTCTCCGGCGCCCACGATGTAGCCGACGCGGATGCCCGGGGCGGTCTTGACGTTCATCACCTTGACGTCGGTGTCGGCCGGCTTGATCACCTGCCGGCGCTCGATGTGCGGGTACTCGATCACCTGGTAGCCGCTGCTGAACCGCTCGCTGCCGGTGGCCGGCGACGTGACGGAGGCCTTCAGGTGGTAGTCGCCGGGCCGCGCGTTGGCGGGCACGGTCAGCATGAACCGCACCGTCAGCGACTCGTCCTCGCGCCCGAAGCCGACGGGGGCGGTGGCGGGCGTGACGGTCCAGCCCGCCGGCGCCTCGAGCCCCACCATCGCCCTGGCCGCGCCCTTGGTGCCGTTGGTCACCGACACGTGGATCTCCCGCTCGACCGGTGAGGCCGACTCGGGGATCACCGCCAGGGGCGACGTCATCCGCACGGAGAACGCCGGGACGACGTTGAGCTCCATGCGCTTCTCGCCGGTGAACGGATCCTCCACGTAGCGGTACTTGATCGGCAGGTTCTCGCTGAGGTCGGCCCCGCCCGCCTTCAGGTGGAACGTGACGCGGAACGGCGTCGGGCGGAACGGCGCGCCGAAGGGCACGTCCTTGGGGTAGATCTGGAGCGCCGGCCCGGGCGGCGTGACGCCCCAGTAGTCGTCGGTCCAGTACCCGCGTGGTCAGGCGGGCGTCGTCGGGCACCTCCAGCGTCGGCGTGCAGGTGTAGACGCCGCCGGCCGCTACGGCGCCGGTCGAGCAGGACGCCGGGCCGCTGAACCCCGCCACCTCGACGCCGGCCACCGTGACGGGCGCCGCGCCGCGGTTGGCCACCACGAGCGACAGCTTCTCCGGCTGGCCGCCGATGACCAGGCCGTCGTCGCCGAGCGCCTCGAACGTGACGCCGTACGCCTGGAACGCGGCGTGCACCCAGTCGGCCTCCTTCACCTTCAGGCGCGAGTCGATCTCGTACCGGGCGTCGTCGCCGAGGCCCATCGAGCCCAGGTTCCCGCGCAGCCGGCGCAGCGCCTGGAGCCCCGCGACGATCGGCGCGGCCGTGGCCGCGTCGCCGACCGTGTCGAAGGCCCGCTGGGCCTTCGCGGCCTCCGCGGCGACCTCGGCGAGGCCGTTGGTGAGCGCGGCCGGCGGGTTGGCGCCGGCGTACTGCGCGAGCGCGACCAGGCGCGTGTCGATGCCGTCGAAGAGCGACGTTTCGTTCTTGCCCTTCTGGCCGGGGATGGTGGTGTCGACCAGCACGTAGCGGCTGGGGCCGCCGCCGCGTCCGCCGCTCACGCCGGGCAGCAGGGCGAGCCCGCCCATGCCCTGGCACTTGTGGTTGGCGCGGGCGTCGGTGCCGATGGCCGCGTAGGTGCGGCCGAGCAGCGGGTCGAAGACGTCGGCGTTCACGGTGCAGAGCGGCGTGCCCGGGGCCGGCGCGGGCCCGCCGAACCCGCCGAAGCCCGCCGTGAAGTACAGCTTCTTGGCCTGCCACGGCCGCAGCCCTTCCTGGACCTGCTCCGGGTACTGCGCCGGGTCGGCCGCGGCGCGGAACGCCTCGCGGGTGAGGACCGCCGTGGCCTCATGGGCGCGATCGCCGCCCCTGCCCTGGATGTTCATGGTCAGGACGACGTCCGGCCTGAACGTCCGGAGGAACCGCACGAAGTCGCCGATGACGGCCTTGCGGCCCCACCTCTCGTAGATCTCCGGCGGGCTGAAGCTGTACCCGAAATCGATGGCGCGCGTGAACCACTGCTGGGCGCCATCGAGCTGGTGCGCGGCGAGGAGCTCCGACGTGCGCAGGACGGCGATGTCCTGGAACAGCTCCGGGCCGATCTCGTTCTGGCCGCCGCCGCCCCGGGTGGTCTGGACGTCGATCGAGCGGAGGCCCTGGCCGAGGGTGAACATCGCGTAGAGCTGGTTGTGTTCGTCGTCGGGGTGCGCGGCGGTCTGGAGGAACGTGCCGCTGACGCCCAGGCGCCGGATGGCGAGACCGAGGGCGACGTGGCCGTCGTGCTGGGAAACGAGCGAGACGAGCCGGTGCTGGGCCGCGAGCGGCGCGTCTCCCCGCAGGAGGAGGACGAGCGACAGCGCAGCGAGCACGGCGGACAGGCGGAATCGTGTTATGGGCATTGTTCTGTCAGTCCTATGGCCAATGGAGCCAGCCTCGGTCCGGCGCCCGGCCAAGGAACGGGCTCGGGGCCCGGGCTCGAGCCGCACGTGGCCCGGACCCGCCCGCCGGTCGGAAGCCCCTGGTGTCCCTGAGGATGAGGCCCGGTGCTGCTGGCCCTGACTGGGTACTCGCCGAGGATATCAGATTGGCCCGCGCGTCCCGAACCGCAGGGGCTCCCCGCTCGCCGCCGCGGTTGCCGGCCGGGGGCGCCCGTGATGGAATGGCGCCATGCCAGAACCACGACGGTACCGCGCCGGCGAGTCGCTCGAGGACTACTGCCGCGCCTGCAAGACCGACCGCATCCACACGGTCATGGCGGCCGACGCCGACGGGCGCCCGCTGCGCGTCGTCTGCGGCTACTGCCACAGTGAGCACAACTACCGCGGCGGCGCCCGCATCGCCGCGCCGGGCGAGCCCCCGCCGCGGAACGCCGCGCCGCCCCGCGGCGAGGCGCCGCCGCGCGCGCCGCTGCCGGCGGTGGGCGAGCGGGAGGTGCCGCCAGACGCCGCGCACGGCGATCTCGAGCGGATGCTGCGGCGGGTCATCCGCGAGGAGACCGGCCTTACGCCGGCCGCGCCGGCCGAGAAGTGGCGCGGCGGCCGCCTGGTGCTCCAGCCCGGCAACCCCGCGCTGCAGGAGAAGAGCTGGCCGATCGAGACCTTCTTCCACAAGGTCGTGATGCTGCGCAACCGCCTGCGCACCCTCGAGCAGCAGATCAACGGCCTCGACCTTCCGCCCGACGCGAAGGTGCGGCTGCAGAGCTACATCACGGGCTGCTACGGATCGCTCACGACCTTCAACGTGCTGTTCGCCGACGCCGAGGATCAGTTCAAGGGATCGAGCGGGGAGTGACGCTCCGGGGTGCTCTTCTTCGTCGTCCGGGGCGAGGTACTGCTCACCGAGATCCGGGATCTGCTGAAGCGGGCGTAGCCGTCTTCATTCTTGCTGCTGGAACTCGCCGAGCGTGATCGGCACGGCGACCTTGAGCATGAGCGTGAAGACGAGGAACCCGAGGGCGAAGACGCCCGCCGCCACGCGCAGCTCGGTCATCGTCGGGAAGTACTGGTAGATCTCGCCGAGCGCGTCGGGCGTGAGGCCCGGGATGATGAGGCCCATGCCCTTGTCGATGTAGCAGCCCGCGTAGATGGCGAGGCACCCGAGGTTGAGCATGACCGGGTTGCGCCGCCAGCGGGGCACGATGAACAGCACGAAGGCGAGCGAGTTGAGGGTGACCGCCGTCCACGCGTACGGGACGAGGGTGCGGTGCGTGCCGAGCCCCGAGAACCAGTACTCCGTGTACCGCAGGTGCTGGGTGTTCGAGTAGTACTCCTTGAACGCCTCGGCGCCGTGCAGGAACAGGTTGAGGAACGCGGCGTAGGCCATCAGCTCGGCGATCTTCCAGATGGCCTCGTTCTGAATCTCGAACCGCGTGAAGCGGCGGAGCACCTGCAGCACGACCAGCAGGATCGCCGGCCCCGAGCAGAACGCGGACGCGAGGAACTGCGGCGCCAGGATCGACGAGTTCCAGTAGGGGCGCGCCGCGAGGCCGTTGAAGAGGAACGCCGTGACGGTGTGGATCCCCACGGCCATCGGGATCGACAGGAGCACCAGCGGCACGACCACGCGCTTGTCGTAGTGCCGCCCGTGGAACGCGCGGTAGAGGATGTGCGTGACCACGACGAAATTGATGAGGAAGTACACGTTCAGCACCAGCACGTCCCACGCCAGGATCGACCGCGGGAAGTTCAGGTGGCCCATGGGCGGAATGAGGTGCCAGAAGCGATCGGGCCGTCCGATGTCCACCATCACGAACAGCAGGCACATCACGATCGCGCTCACCGCCAGCAGCTCGCCGTAGATGACGATCTCGCGGATCGGCTTCCAGTCGTAGATGTAGGCGGGGATCACCAGGACGACGGCCGCGGCCGCGACGCCCACCAGGAACGTGAAGTTCCCGATGTAGAAGCCCCAGCTCACCTGGTCGCGCATGGCCGTCATGACGAGGCCCGTCGAGACCTGGTGCGCGTAGGCCACCGCCCCCGACGCGATCAGCGCGGCGAGGAACGCCAGCCACGCCCAGTAGGCCCGGTTGCCGTGCACGACCAGCCGGGCGCTGCCCTTGACGAACCCGGAGAAGAGCCGAAGGGTGTCCACGTGGGCCTCACGTTCCGTAGAAGTAGAAGAACTTCGGCAGCGTGTTCAGCTCCTCCTTCAGCACGAGCACCCGCTTGTTCTCGATGACGTAGCGGATCTCGCTCGCCGGATCCAGGAGGTTGCCGAACTTGCGCGCGCCGACGGGGCACACCTCGACGCAGGCCGGGTAGCGCCCGTCGCGCGTGCGCTGGATGCAGAACGTGCACTTCTCGACGACGCCCTTGGGCCGCGGGCGGTTGCCGAGGTAGTGCGTCTTCGGATTGAGCTCGTCCTTCGGAATCGACGGTTTCGCCCAGTTGAAGTGCCGCGCGCCGTAGGGACACGCCGCCATGCAGTAGCGGCACCCGATGCACCAGTCGTAGTCGATGACGACGATGCCGTCCTTCTCCGTCCACGTGGCTCCGGTCGGGCACACCTTCGTGCACGGCGGGTTGCGGCACTGCTGGCACTGCACGGGCACGTAGAAGTGCCCTTCCTGCGGCACCTGATCGGGCTGGTAGTACGGGTCGGCGTCCGAGAAGTCCACGCCCTTGTCCTTGTCCATCTGCAGGACGCGGATCCACTGGATCTGCGGGTCGCGCGACTGGTTGTTCTCGGCGACGCACGCGTAGACGCACCGCCGGCACCCGATGCACCGCGAGATGTCGAGCGCGTAGGCGAACTGCACGCCCGGGATCGGCGGCGTGTCGGCCACCGTCACCGCGGCGCCGAACTCCTCCGCGTACTTCCGCTCCATCTCGCGGATCCGCGCCTTCAGCCGATCCGCCGGCATCTCGTACAGCCGCTTCGGCCCGCACGCCGTCAGCACGAAACCGGCGGCCGCGGCCGCGGCCATCGACGTGAACTGCCGGCGCGTGAGGTTCGGTCGCTCGTCGGGAGGTGGGGTCATCGCGGCACCGTGCGCGAAGGCGGAATGGGCGCCGGCTTCGGCGCGAGGGGCTTGAAGTGCGGCTGGTGCGGGTTGTGGCAGTGCGCGCACAGCAGGTACGTCTTGTGGCCGTTCCACGAGCCGCTCCGCCGCCCGTGCACGCCCGCCCGCCAGTCGCGGTACTTCTCGCCGTGGCACTGGCCGCACAGCCGGTACGACTCGTCGAACGGCACCCGCTCGCCGCTCGCCAGGTGCAGGAAGTCGCGGTCGTCGGCGTCGTGGCAGTCGAGGCACCACCGGTGCTCCGCGTCGTGCTTCAGCACGATGTCGGTGTGCATCTCGGTGAGCTGGCGCCGCGTCCGGTTCGCCGGCATGTCCGCGTTGTGGCACATCGAGCAGGGGAAGATGCCCTCGGAGAACGGCGGCGGAGGGACCTCCACCTTTTCCATCTCTTGGATCGGCGGGGACCCCTGCACCCCGCCTGGCTCCTCGCTCGCGGGGACCCCTACGCCCCGCGCCGCTTCGTCGCTCATCGGCGGGGACCCCTGCACCCCGCCTGGCTCCTCGCTCGCGGGGACCCCTACGCCCCGCGCCGCTTCGTCGCTCATCGGCGGCGACCCCTGCACCCCGCCGGGCTCCTCGCTCGCGGGGACCCCTGCGCCCGGCGCCGCTTCGTCGCTCATCGGCGGGGACCCCTGGGGGGCTTGCGCCGCTTGCTCTTCGGCCTGGCTCAGGGCGGCTCCAACGGGAGGTGGCCCAGGTCTCCGACCTGGGCCCTCGCCGCCCAGGTCGGAGACCTGGGCCACGCGGAGAGAGCCGAAGGCCGCCGTTGCGACGACGACCGCGCACGCGCACGCTCCCCACACGACGGATCTCATGAGTCTGGTCCCGTCAGGCGCATCGCATCTCGACGACGCGCTGCATCTCCCGGAGCCACATCGCCTGCAGCACCTGCAGGCGGTGGCCGATGATGGCCGCGAGGTTCGTCAGCACCGTGTAGCCCGTCTGCGGGTGCTGAGCGAAGTGATCGAGGAGCGCCTGCCGCGGCAGCGCCAGCACCTCGGTGGTGAGCGGCGCGGTGGCGTGGAGCGTGAACCGGTGCGGCGGGATGAGCGCCGACCAGCCCAGCATCTGTCCCGGCAGCCGCTCCTCGACGAGCACGTCCTGCTCACGCCCGGCGACCTGCATCGGGAGCGTCAGCGTCACCCGCCCCCGCTCGACCAGGTAGAGGCTGGACGCCTCCGACCCCAGGCGGAAGAGCGTCGTGCCCTCGGCGAGCGGCACGCGCGAGCCGAGAGCGAGGATCGCGGCCGCGTCGGCGGACGCGAGCCCCTGCAGCAGATCCGGTTGTCGCTCGGTCATGGTGTGCCTCTTCTCTTGGATCGGCGGGGTCCCCTGCACCCCGCCTGGCTCGGTCGCTTGCGGGGCCCCAACGCCCCGCGCAGCTCCCTCGCTCAGTGCACCAGCGGCGAGCTCGTGCGGCTGTGCAGCGACTCGCGCGTGGGCACGTCCAGGAACGACTCGGCCGCGGCCTGTTCGAGCCGCACGTGGCGCTCGAGCTGCAGCAGCAGCACCTCGATCGGCACCCGCGGCGCCGCCGCCGGCCGCGCGGCGTCGTCGAGGAAGAACTGCGCCACCGGCAGCGGGATCTTCTGCGCCGCGTCGGCCTGCCGCCGGCCCGGCTCCTCGCGCGCAGCCGCCGAGAACGCCGCCGCGCACACCGACACGCCGAGCAGGCTCAGGCACAATCCCATGAGAAACATTTCCATGTTGGTCGCCCCTCTCAACAAACGGTCCGCCCCGTGCAGTGCAGGGTGGGTGCCAGGGCTGAAGGCGTCGGAAATGGCCTGAAATGCTCGATCCTGGCCGGCGGCGGTCCCCGGACCTGACAGGCTGTCAGGCCGGACCTGACGGAACGTCAGGCGTTGACCGGGCGGCCAGGGGTCTGGCAGTATGCGCCCATCCTCTGGTCCAGGGCTCGCCAATGCGATTGCGCCTGACTCGTACGGCGGTCGGCCTGGCCGTGGGCATCACGGCCGCGGTGGCGACGGCCTTCGCCACGGGCGCCTACTTCTATTCGCAGCACCACTTCGAGACTCTGCTCGAGTCGGCGCGGGCCTCGTCGATGGCGCAGGGCGACCTCATCCGCGAGGCGCTCGAGCACCAGATGATCGAGAACGACCGGAGCCTGATCGCGGAGATGGTGCAGAGCTTCGGGCGGCACACGAGCGTCGAGAGCGTGATGCTGCTCGATCGCCACGGGGAGGTGCGCTACTCGAGCGGGCCGCTCGCGCCCGGCACCGACCTCTCGATTCAGTCGCCGACCTGCCAGGCCTGCCACCAGTACCCGCCCGCCGAGCGCACGTCGAGCCGGGTGATCGACGTGCGGAACGGCACGCTGCTGCGCACGGTCGTGCCGTTCCGCAACCGGGAGGCGTGCCACCGGTGCCACGACCCCGCCCACGGCATCAACGGGATCCTGATCCTCGACCGCAACGTCGCCCCGCTGCGCGAGGCGATGAACCGCGACCTGCGCTGGATGGTCGCCGGCAGCGGCGCGCTCACGCTCCTGCTGGTGGCGGGCATCGCGGGCATCGTGCGCGTCGTCGTGCTCAAGCGGCTGCAGCGTTTCGAGACGACGGCGCGGCTGATCGCCGACGGCGACCTGGAGCGGCGCGTCCCCGCCGCGGGCGGGTCCGACACCATCGCCTGGCTGGCCCGCGAGTTCAACACCATGGCCGACTCGATGGCGGGCCTGGTGGGCGAGGTGCGCCACCAGCGCGAGCGCCTCGAGACGGTCATCAACAGCATCGACGACGGGATCGTCGTGCTCGACCCCGAGCGCCGCATCGTCGCGGCGAACGCGGCGTTCCTGCAGCGCACCGGGCGGGTGCGCGACGAGGTGGTGGGCTGCGGCTGCCGCGACGCCGCGCCGGGCCTGTGCACCGCGCGCGACTGCCCGACGCTCGTCTGCCTCCAGTCGGGCGACCGGCAGGTGCGTATCTGCGAGCGCACGAACCCCGACGGCAGCGTGTCGTGGGAGGAGGTGCACGCGTCGCCGGTCCGCGACGCCGGCGGCGCGATCGAGCAGGTGGTCGAGGTGTGGCGCGACATCTCGGAGCGCCGCGCCGCCGAGGCCCGGCTGGCCGAGTCGCACCGCCTGGCGTCGCTGGGCGTGCTGGCCTCGGGCTTCTCGCACGAGATGAACACGCCGCTCGGCACCGTGCTCACGTGCGTCGAGGGGATCCTGCGCGACGTCAGGCAGGACGGCGGCGGGGAGGAGGACTGGGCGCGGATCGGCGAGAGCGCCGCCATCGCGCGCGAGCAGATCCTGCGCTGCCGCGGCATCACGCAGCATTTCCTGCGGCTCTCGCGGGGCCAGCCCTCGGCGGGCGACATCGTCGCGCTCGCGCCGGTCGTGGCCGCCGTGGCGCGGCTGGTCGAGCCCACCGCGCGCGCGCACGCCGTCGGCATCGTCGTCGAGCCGATCGACCCCGGCCTGCGGGTGCGGGCCGACGACGCCGAGCTGCAGCACGCGCTCGTGAACCTGCTGCTCAACGCCATCCAGGCGTGCGCGGCGGGCGGCGCCGTCACCGTGACCGCCGCCGCCGGCGCCGACGTGCGCGTCCGCGTGCGCGACGACGGGTGCGGCATCGCGCCCGAGAACCTCAAGCGAATCTTCGAGCCGTTCTTCAGCCTGCGCGGCGGCGGCACGGGCCTCGGGCTCTTCCTGTCGCTCAACTTCGTCCGCCGCTGGGGCGGCGACATCGAGGTGGACAGCGCGCCGGGCACGGGGTCCGCGTTCGAGGTGGTGCTGCCCGTGCTCGCCGAAGATCGGCGAACGGAGGCCTCCGCATGACGACCGCGCCCGTCGCGTCCGTGCTCCTCGTCGACGACGACGCGGCGTTCCGCGGCGTGATGGCCGGCGAGCTGCGCCGCATGCGCCTCGAGGTCGACACCGCCGCGTCCGGCGGGGAGGCGCTCGCGCGCGTCGCCGAGCGCCCGCCGGAGATCGTGCTGCTCGACCTGCGCCTGCCCGACATGAACGGCCTCGACGTGCTCGAGCAGATCCGCGAGCGCAGCCCGGCGAGCGAGGTGATCATGCTCACCGGGCACGGGTCGATCGACACGGCCATCGAGTCGATCCGCAAGGGGGCCTTCGACTACGTGTCCAAGCCGTGCCCGCTCGACGAGCTCGAGATCCGCATCCAGCGCGCGCTCGAGCGCCAGATGCTGCAGCGGCGGGCCACCCTCCTCGAGCGCGGCCTGACGCCGCCCGACCCGCGCGGCTGGTTCGTCGGCGAGAGCCCCGAGTTCAAGGACCTGCTCCGCCTGGTCGAGCGCGTCGCGCCGAGCGACGCCACCGTGCTCGTCACGGGCGAGACGGGCACCGGCAAGGAGATGGTCGCCCGCCTGATCCACGCACGCAGCACCCGCGCCGAGCGGCCCTTCGTCGTCGTCGAGTGCGCCGCGCTGCAGGAGGAGCTGCTCCAGAGCGAGCTGTTCGGCCACGAGCGCGGCGCGTTCACCGGCGCCGACCGCGCCAAGCCCGGCCTGTTCGAGGTGGCGCACGGCGGCACCATCTTCCTCGACGAGATCGGCGAGGTGAGCCAGGCCACGCAGGTCAAGCTGCTGCGCGTGCTCGACGCTTCGACCTTCCGCCACGTCGGCGGCACGACCGAGATCCGCGTGGACGTCCGCGTGCTCGCCGCCACCAACCGGGACCTCGAGGTCATGGTCCGCCAGGGCCTCTTCCGGGAGGACCTGTTCTACCGGCTGAGCACCATCCGGGTTGCGCTGCCCGCGCTCCGCGACCGCCGGACGGACATCGACCTGCTGGCCGCGCATTTCGTCGGCGTGCTGAACGGCCGCTTCGGGTCGCGCACGCGCCTGGGCGCCGGCGCGCTCGAGCGCCTGCGCCGCCACGACTGGCCGGGCAACGTCCGCGAGCTGCTGCACGTCCTCGAGCGCGCGATGGTGGTCTGCGAGGGCGACGAGATCCGGCCGGAGCACCTGCCGGCCGCCGTCGGCGCGGCCGCCGGCCCGGAGCCCGCCCCGGCGGATGGCGCCGCCATGCTCACCCTGGCCGAGCTCGAGCGCACCCACATCCAGCGCGCCCTCCGCGCCGTGGACGGCCACCGCGGCCAGGCCGCGAAGCTGCTCGGCATCAGCGAGCGGAACCTGTATCGCAAGATCCGGGACTACGAGCTCGAGAGCGGGGGTACGTAGCGCACACCTTCAGGTGTGCGCCGGACCGGGCGCAGGGCTGAAGCCCTGCACTACGTACCAGGCTGTACGTAGCGCACACCTTCAGGTGTGCGCCAGACCAGGCGCAGGGCTGAAGCCCTGCGCTGCGTACCGGGCTGAAGCCGGCTTCAGCCGGCCTGCTACCCGAAAAAAACCTGCCTCAGTGTGCGATTTCCCACCCAAGTGAACCAACCGAATGGCCCTTTCGTAGCATCTAATGTTCGGACTCGAAAGAGGGACCCGGCCGGCGGGCCGGGGTCCGGATCTAGCGTCGGAGGTTGCCATGACCCTGTTTGGAAAGCTCTTTTCGAAGAAGGCCGAGCCGCGGAAGCGGGTGCGGATTCTGTGTCGAGTGCGGGATGCCCGTGGCCGAGCACAAGGAATGGTGCAGCATCTTCCGGACGCAGCAGGAATACGACCGGAAGGCGGCGGGCACGCAGGCGCCGGCCGTAGCGGAGCGGTAGGCCGCGGGCCCGGCTAGGCGCGGAGGCGGGCGGGGTCCACCTTCCGCTCGTCGATCCAGTCGGGCGTGCGTCCCGCCAGCCGGGTCGCCGCGAGCTCCCCCACCGCGGCGCTCGTCATCATCCCGAAACCCCCCAGCCCCGAGACGTGGAACAGCCCCGGACGGTCGGGGTCTGCGCCGATGAGGGGCCGATGGTCCGGCGAGAACGTGCGCAGGCAGGCCCAGCCGCGCCGGATCGTCAGGTCGGCGAGCGCCGGCGCGTGCGCCGTCAGCTTCTCGGCCAGCAGCTCCGCCGCCGCCGGGTCGGTCGACGGCAGGCACGGCGCCGACGGCGTCTCGTCACAGGGCGAGAGCAGCAGCCCGTCGCCCTCCGGCCGGAAGTAGAAGCCGGCGTCCTCCATCCAGGTGAACGGCAGGCCCGCCACCGCGTCGGGCGGCGGCGCCGACACGAACAGGTGGCGTCGAAGCGGCTGCAGCGGCAGCGGCGTGTCACGCCCCAGCCGGCCCGCCCACGCGCCCGACGCGTCGATCACGAGATCGGCCCGGACCTCGCCGTGCTCGGTCGCGACGCCGGTCACGCGTCCGGCCTCGACCAGCAACTCCCGAACCTCGCACCCCGTCCGCAGCTGGAACCCTCCCGCGCGCGCTTCCTGGAGGTAGTGCGTGATCAGCGCGTGGATGTCCACGACGCCCTCGTCGCGGCACCAGAGCGCGACGGCGAAGTCGAGGCCGGCAACGATCGGGTGCTTCGCGCGCGCCTTGGCCGCCGACAGCACGGCGGCGTCGAGCCCTTCGGCGGCGAGCGCGCCGCGGATGCGCTCGAAGTCGTGGTAGGTCGTGCCGCCCGCGAGCGTGAGGCCGCCGGTCGGGCGCAGCAGCTCGCCCGCGCCGCCGTCGATCTGCCTGAAGCCGCGCAGCGACCGCACGGCGAGCGTCCGCACCACCCGGTCGGACTCGGTCACCTTGGCGAGCGCGGCGTTGCGCCCCGAGGCGTGCACGCCGAAGGTGGGCTCGCGCTCGAGGATCAGGCCGGGGCCGAGCCCCGCGCGGGCGAGCGCCCACGCCGTCGACCCGCCCGCGAACCCGGCGCCGACGATGATCCACCGCGTCGAGGAGGGCAGCGCGTCCGTCATGGCTTCCGGTACCGGCGGCTCTGCCTGAGGTTCGCGCGGAACACCAGGCCCTGCGGCAGGTGGCGCGCGAGGAACACGAGGCTCTTGTACAGCGCCCCGTTCACGACGACGGGCCGGCCGGCCATCACGCCGTCGTAGCCTTCTCGCGCCACGCGGTCGGCGTCGAGCCACACCCACTTCGGCATCCGGTCCATCACCTCGCGCGTGTGGTTCGCGTCGTGAAACTCGGTTCGCGTGAAGCCCGGGCACAGCGCCGTGACGTGGACGTTCTTCGAGCGGTTCTCGAGGGCGAGCGCCTGCGAGAACTTGATGAGGAACGCCTTCGACGCCGCGTAGAGCGTGTGGCCGGGCGTGCCGGGCACCAGGCCGGCGACCGACGCGACGTTGACGATGCGGCCGTAGCGGCGCGCGACCATGCCGGGCAGGAACCGGTGCACCAGCTCGGCGTAGGAGGTCACCATCAGCTGGATGAAGGCCGCCTGATCGGCCCACGTCGTCTCGGCGTACTTGCCCGGCAGGCCGAAGCCGGCGTTGTTCACGAGGAGATCGACGGCGAGGCCCGCCTGATCGATCTCCGCCTGCAGCCGCGCCGGAGCGCCGGGCTCGGCGAGGTCCGCGGCGACGACGCGCACGGCGACACCGTGCCGGTCCGTGATCTCGCCGGCGAGCGCCCGCAGCCGGTCCTCCCGCCGCGCGGTGAGCACGAGATCGAAGTCGTGGGCGGCGAGCACGCGGGCGAACGACGCGCCGATACCCGCGGACGCGCCGGTCACCAGGGCCGTCCGGCGGAGAGACTCGGTCATCTGGCCAGTATATCTGGCTCTACGGTGGGTTCGGGAGGTTCGCGGGTGCCCGGGTTCGGAGGTTCTCGGGTTCGGGGTTCGGGGGTTCCGGGTCTAGGGGTTCGGAGGTTCCGGGTTCACGGGTTCGGAGGTTCCAGGTTCGGGAGGTTCGGAGGTTCGGTGTAAGGTTCGCGGGCTGACGGGAGCCCGAACCCGAGCACCAGCGAACCGGGGACTTTCGAACGTGGAACTCTCAAACGTGGAACCCGCGAACCTCGAACCCGAGAACTCCCCGAACCCGAGCACCCCCGAACCCCCGAACCCCCGACTATCTGATTCCCGACGAAATAACAAACATCCGGCCCGACCGGTACCCGTGCACAGCGCTCCAGGCCGACGTGACGAGCAGGTCGATCGTGCCGTCGCCGTCCACGTCGCCGACGCCCGTCGCGTCGAAGCCGAGCGTGTCGCCCATCACCTGTCCCGTCCACGCGCGCAGGAGCGACCCGTCCTTCCCCGAGTAGAGATAGATCTTGCCGCCGGACGCCGCGGCGTCGGCCTGCTGCCACGCGCCGATCACCAGGTCGGCGTGGCCGTCGCGGTTCACGTCGCCCGCGTCGGCCACGCCGATGCCGAAGCCGTCGCCGGCGGCCTCGCCGGTGAGCGTGAGCAGGCGCGCGCCGGTGGCGCCGGAGTGCACGTAGACGCGGCCGGTCGATCGGCCCTTCGCCGTGTTCGACCAGTCCGACGCGTAGACATCGGGCGTGCCGTCGCCGTCCACGTCGCCGACGACCGACACGAACATCGCGCCGAGCGCGGCGCCCGTATCGTCCGAGTCGATGACGAAGGCCGGCTTGCCAGAGAGGTCCTTGTAGACGTAGA
The DNA here is from genome assembly GCA_963812185.1 of uncultured Acidobacteriota bacterium. GTDB lineage: Bacteria > Acidobacteriota > Vicinamibacteria > Vicinamibacterales > JAHECP01 > JAHECP01. The sequence continues at coordinate 280,790 of CAWEUE010000002.1, read as the reverse complement.
CGCGCCCGGTGTGCCGCGGTCCGGCGCCCGGCGCCCCGATGACGATGAGCGTGTGCGTGCGGTCGTGGTATCCGGCGCTCGTGCTGCCGAACTGGTCGCCGGCGCGCTCGCCGGTGAGCGTCAGCAGGACCGAGCCGTCCTTGCCCGAGTAGACCAACGCCCGGCCGGCGTCCGTGCCGCCGGCGTCGTCGAGCGGCGCGCCGACGATGACGTCGGCGCGGCCGTCGCCGTTCACGTCGCCTGCATCGGCCACGTGGTGGCCGAACCCGCTGCCCTTCTGCGGCGCGTCGAGCTCGCGGATCACGCGCCCGTCACGGCCCGAGTAGAGATACGCGCGGTCGCCACCCGGCGCGCCCGCCACGACGTCGGGCACGCCGTCGCCGTCCACGTCGCCCGCGGCCTCGACGCCCAGGCCGAGCTGCTCACCGGTGCGCCCGGCGGCCGTCCACAGCCTCCGGCCCGACTTCCCGGAGTACACGTAGACCTCGCCGGCGTTCGCCGCGCCGTCCGGCGACCGGGTTGGCGCCGACGTGACGACGTCGTCGGCGCCGTCGCCGTCCACGTCGCCGATGTCGCGCGCGATCCAGCCGAACTGGTCGTTGGCCGCCTCGCCGTCCCATTCGTGGACGATCTGCGCGGGCTCGACGAACGGGTCGGCGAAATCCGCCGCCGTCGGCAGGAAAGTCTTCAGGCGCGCATCGCCGCGCAGGCCCGCCGCGTCCGGGTCGCTCTCGAGCCGCGTGAGGTCCACGCGGCGCGTGGCCTTCGCCTTCTCCAACCACTCGAAGGCGAGGTCCTTCTTGCCCCGCAGCGCGTGAATCATCGCGATGTTGTAGAGCGCGGCTGGGCGCGTCTCGGGAAACGCCGCCGCCTTCGTGTCCGCCGCGAGGGCGCGGTCGAGGTCCTTCTTCCCGTGGTAGGCGAGGCCGAGCAGCATCCACACGCGCGGGTTGTCGGGCTGGGACTTCGAGAGCGGCTCCAGAACGGCGAGCGCGGCGTCCCACTTCTGCTGCTGGATGTCGGCGACGGCCTGCGCGAGGCCGGTGGCGGGAGCCTGCGCCGCGGCGCGGGGCGCCGGGGCGATGGCGACGGCGAGCACGAGAACGGCGGCGGCCGCCGCCGGGGCGAGTCGCGTATGCGTCATGGGCCTTGATCCTCGCTGCACGGTCCGCTCGTAGCGCACGGATTCAGCCGTGCGCCGGCGCAGGCCTGAAGGCCTGCGCTACGGTTTCCACTCGGGTGAACTCGGCTTAGGACGACAGGAACCTGCCGCCGGATTCAGCAGTGTGCGGAATCGTACCGCTGGGGTTGGTTCGGGAGGTTCGGAGGTTCTCGGGTTCGGGGGTTCTCGGGTTCGAGGTTCGGGAGTTCCGGGTTCTCGGGTTCGGAGGTTCCAGGTTCGGGTGGTTCGGGGGGGCGGCGTGAGGTTCGCGGGCCGGGGAGAGCCCGAACCCGAGCGCCGGCGAACGTCCCGAACCGACTCAGCTCACTATTCCGCACGCAGCGTGGCCAGGGGATCGACGCGCAGGACGCGGCGGGCGGGGAGGTAGCAGGCGAGGGCGCCGACGGCCAGCAGGAGGACGGCGGCGCCGGCGAACACGCGCGGGTCGGTGGCGCTCAGGTCGAACAGCAGCGACGCCAGCACGCGCGTCACCGCCAGCGCGCCCGCGACGCCGAGGACGAGGCCGACCGTCACGATCCTCAGGCCGTCGCGAACGACGTCGCGGAGCAGCCGGTCAGGCGGCGCGCCGAGCGCCATGCGGACGCCCAGTTCCGAGGTGCGCTGCCCGACGGTGTACGCCATGAGGCCGAACAGGCCGACCGCCGCCAGCAGCGCGGCCAGCGCCGCGAAGCTCCCCACGAGGAACGCGTAGAAGCGCGGCCGCGCGACGTGCGTGAGGCGCACCGCGTTCAGCGTGCGGACGTCGCGGACGATAGCCCGCGGCTCGACCGAGCGGATCGCCGCCCGCGCGACGGGCGCCAGGCCGAGCGGGTCGCCCGCGGCGCGCACGAGCAGGGTGCAGAAGTGCGTCTCGATCTGCTGGGTCATCGGGCGGTACATCATGAAGCCGGGAGCGCGGTCGAGACCGAAATGGTGGACGTCTCCGGCCACGCCGACGACGCGCACCCACGGCCGTTCGTCGGGGCCGAGCCGGAGCCGCCGGCCGATCGGGTCCGCGTCGCCCCAGAGATGGCGTGCGAGGTGGGCGTTCACGATGACGACCGGCGGCGCGTCCGCCGTGTCCGACCCGCGGAAGGCGCGCCCGCGCTCGACCGGGATCCGCATCACCTGGAAGTAGCCCGGGCTGACGTGACGGCTCTCGACGCGCACCTGCTCGTCGTCGGGTGCCTGGTGCGGCCCTTCGACCCACTCCGAGACGGTGAAGTCCAGGTTGGAGTAGCCGGGGCCGAGCGGCACGTAGTCCACGGCGGCCGCGCCCGTCGCGCCCGGCAGGGCCGCTGCGCGTGTGACGATGCCGGCGAAGAACCTCTGGAGTCTCGCTTCGTCGACTCCCGCCGTGGGCGGCAGCAGGGTGTCGATCGCGAGCACCCGCGCCGGATCGAAGCCGGGGTCGACCCGCAGCAGGTTGTCGAAGCTGACGAGCAGCAGGCCGGCCGCCGCGAGCAGGACGACGGTGAGCGCGACCTCCGCCGCCATCAGTAGGCGTCGCGCGCGGGCGTGGGCCGCGCCCGCCGCGGCGCCACCCGACTTCAGCGTCCCGACCAGATCGAGGCGCGACGCGCGCGCCGCCGGAAACGTGCCGAAGAGCACGGCGGCGGCGATCGAGGCGCCCGCGGCGAAGGTCAACACCCGCCAGTCGGTCGCCGTCTCGGCGAGGCGCGGGATGTCGGCCGGCGCGAGGCGCAGCAGCGCGCCGCGGCTCCACGCCGCGAGTAGCAGGCCCAGCCCGCCGCCCGCCGCGGCCAGCACGAGGCTCTCCACGAACAGCTGGCGGACGAGCCGCCCGCGGCCGGCCCCGAGGGAGGACCGGATCGCGAGATCGCGCCGGCGCCCGAGCGCGCGCGCCAGGACGAGGCCCGACACGTTGCCGCACGCGATGAGCAGGAGCACGGCCACCGCGCCGAGCAGCAGAAGCAGCGCCGGGCGCACGGTGCCGACCACGTAGTCGTCGAGGGGGATCAGCGTGTAGCCTGCGCGCAGCATCTCGCTCGACCGGTCCGCGTAGGCGGCCTTCGACAGCGTTTCCACCCGCGCGCGCGCCTGCGCGTAGGTCACGTCCGGACCGAGGCGCGCCACGAACGTCAGCCACCGGACGTCGCGCGTCGCGGGGTCGCCCGGACCGACCGCCATGGGGATCCAGACGTCGGCCCGCCCGGGCAGGTGGAACGCGGACTCGAACGAGGCGGGCAGTACCCCGACGATCCGCCGGGCGCCTCCGCCGAGGCCGGCGTTGAGCGCCAGCGTCCGGCCGAGGACGTCGGGCGCGCCGCCGAACCAGTCGGTCCACAGGCGGTGGCTGAGGATCACCACCGGTTCGGCGCCGTAGCGGTCGTCCTCGTCCGTGAAACCGCGTCCGAGCGCCGGGACCACGCCCAGCGTGCCGAAGAACGAGGCCGACACGCGGGCGCCGATCACGATCTCGGGACCGGAAGGGCCGTCGGCCAGGAAGCCGCGCGTCTGCACGGCCGCGGCCGACACCAGGCCGTCCACGCCGTCGCGCCACTGGAGGTAGTCCGGCCACGCGACGTCGTTGCGGGCGTTGCCCCTGGGTCCGGGCCGCGCCCCGACGGCGACGACGAGGCGGCCGGGATCCCGATACGGCAGCGGCCGCAGCAGCACGGCGTCGACGACGGAGAAGATGGCGGTGGTGGCGCCGATGCCGAGGGCGAGGGTGACGACGGCGGCGGCGGCGAACCCGGGGCTGCGCCGGAGCGAGCGCGCCGCCAGGCGGACGTCGCGCCAGAGGTCACCGACCCGCTCCGCCAGGCGCCGGCGGTGGGCGTGCGCCTCGTCAATGCGGACGAGCGTCGCGTGCACCGCGCCGAGATCGCCGAAGCGCTCGAGCGCTCGCCGGCGCGCCTCGTCCGCGCTCATCCCCTCCCGTCGGTATTCCGCTTCCCGCTCGGCCAGGTGCGCGGCCAGCTCGTCGTCCACGTCGCGCGGGACGTCGGGGCCCCACAGAGGCCGGTCCGGACGATCGGGCGGTGTCGTCACGAGCGCCTCCCGCTGCGCGCCCCGAGGACGCGCGTCACGGCGCCGGAGAACTTCTGCCACTCGGACCGCTCGGCCTTCAGCCGGCGGTGGCCGGCGGCGGTGAGCGCGTACCGCTTCACGCGGCGGCCGGTCTCGTCGGACACCGCCCACGCGGCCTCGACGAGGCCCTGCGCCTCGAGGCGGTGGAGCGCGGGGTAGAGCGCCCCGTCCTCGATCGGCAGCGCGTCGTCGGTGACGTGCTCGACCCAGCGCGCGATGGCGTAGCCGTGGAGCGGGCCGAAGCTGAGCGCCTTCAGCACGAGCGCGGGCAGCGTGCCCTGCAGGAAGTCGATGGTGGTCCGGGTCATGACGATACGTATCATAATATGTATTAAGGGGGCTGGCAAGTTCGGGGGTTCGCGGGTTCTCGGGTTCGGGGTTCTCCGGTTCTCAGATTCTCGTTCGCGAGGTTCCGGGTTCGCGGGTTCGGAGGTTCCAGGTTCGGAGGTTCGGTGGTTCGGCGTGGGGTTCGGGGGCTCGAGAGCCCGAACCCGTGCACCCGAGGACCCGAGAACCCCCGAACCCCCGAACCCCAGTTTTGTGACAAGATCCACTGAAATGCGCATCTTGCGGCGGACCGGGCTCGCCCTCTTCGTCATCCTCCTCGGCGCGTTCGTGTTCGCCTACGCCTACCTGCGCTCGACGCTCCCGCCGACGAGCGGGACGGTGACGGTCGCGGGCCCGACGGCCCCGATCGAGATCGACTTCGACACGCTGGGCATTCCGCAGGTCTGGGCGCAGACCGAGACCGACGCCTGCTTCGCGCTCGGGTGGCTGCACGCCGCCGACCGCCTGTTCCAGATGGAGCTGCTGCGGCGGTCGGCCGACGGGCGGCTGTCGGAGCTCTTCGGCGAGGTCACGCTGCCGGCCGACATCGCGGCGCGGCGCATCGGCCACCGGCGCATGGCGCACGCGTCGCTCGGCCAGCTCGCGCCGGACGACCGGGCGCGGCTCGACGCCTATGCGTCGGGCGTCAACGCGTACGTCGCGCAGGCGACGCTGCCGTTCGAGTTCCGGCTGCTCGGCGCGCGCTTCGCGCCGTGGACGGTCGAGGACACGCTCGCCGTGGCCAGCTTCCAGGCCTGGTACAGCGACGACCTGACCAACGCCGACGACTGGGTGGTGAAGCAGATCGCCGGCGGCATGAGCGCCGAGCGAGCGAAGTCGCTGCTGCCCGGGCCCGAGACGCCCGCGCCGGCGGCGCCCGCCCCCGCGCAGGCGCCGGCCGCGTCGGTCGGCGAGGCGGTGGCGCGCTGGATGCTGCCCGACCGGGCGGCGGTCGACGACCTCCTCGGCTCGCTGACGCTCGCGCGCGCCTCGAACGCGTGGGCGATCGCGCCGTCGAAGAGCGGGACGAGCCACGCCGTGCTCGCCGACGACCCGCACACGCAGGGGCCGGACCTGCCGGGGCTCTGGTACATCGCCGGGCTCCACGCGGCCGACACCCACCTGGACGCGGTCGGCGCGACGGCGCCGGGCGTGCCCGGCATCGTGATGGGCCACAGCCGGGCCGCCGCGTGGGGCATGACCGCCTCGGGCGTGGACCTGCACGACCACTACGTGGAGAAGGTCGACCCGTCCGACCCGGGCCGGTACCTCACGCCGGACGGGTGGAAGCCGTTCGACGTGCGGCACGAGACGATCGCGGTGCGCGGCCGCGCCGAGCCGGTGGCGCTCGACGTGCGCGCGACGCGCCACGGCCCGGTCGTCTACGAGGAGCCCACGAAGCACGAAGTCATCGCGTGGCGCTGGGCGGGCTTCGACTTCTCGCCGGCCGCGGCCGCGGCCAGCCTGCTGGCCCTGCCGCACGCCACCGACTGGGACGGGTTCTGGCGGGCGGTCGGCGGCACCAGCGCGGGGGCCTTCAACTGGGTCTTCGCGAGCGCGAAGGGGCAGATCGGCTACGGCATGGGCTCGCCCGTGCCGATCCGGACCTGGTCCGACACGGTGCTCCCGGTCGACGGCTCGACCGACGCGCACGAGTGGCAGGGCTACTACCCGCCCGACCGCAAGCCGCACGTCGTCGATCCGCCCGAGGGCTGGGTGGCGAACGCGAACAACGCGCCGGACACCTCGGGGCTCGGCTACACGCTGGGCGGCCTCGGCTTCGATGGCGACCGGATGCTGCGCATCCGCCAGCTCATGCACCCCAAGAACAAGGACCGGCTCGACATCAACGACATGATCGCGATGCAGCTCGACCGCGTTGACGCCGCCGCGCTGCGGTTCCGCGACGACGCGGTGCGCGTGCTGATGCCGCTGAACAGCCGGACGGCGAGCCAGCTGAAGTCGTGGGACGGGTCGATGACGCCGGACTCGACCGAGGCCGCCGTCTTCAACGTGTGGCTCGCGGACCTCAACCGCGACATCTTCGGCGACGAGCTGGGCGGGCCGGTCCGGCGCGTGTTCTTCGAGGCCGTGCTCGCGCGCCCCGAGTCGCCCTGGTACGACGACGTCCGCACGCCCCAGGTCGAGACGCGGGAGGACATGCTCGTCCGGGCGATGAAGGAGGCCTACGCCGAGGTCGGCGGCCGCCAGTGGGGCAAGCTCGCGCACGTCACGCTCGCGCACCCCATGGCGCGGGTGCCGGTCGTCGGCTGGCTGCTCCGCCTCCGGCGCGGGCCGTACGAGTGGGGCGGGTCGCCGGGCACGATCAACGCGTCGATCTACGCGCGCGACCCGGCGGGCGGCTTCGTGCAGCGCGTCGGCCCCGCGTTCCGCCAGATCGTGGACTTCACCGACGTGGACGGCGCCCTGATGGCGCTCACGGCGGGCGAGTCCGGGAACCCCATCAGCCCGCATTTTTTCGACTTCTGGCCCGTCTGGCGCACGGGCACCTACTGGAAGGTGCCGCTCACCCGCGCCCGGATCCGCGACCGGCTCTCGTCCACGCTGGTCCTGCGCCCCGAGGCCCGCTGAGCCGGACGCGTTGCGCGCCGCGCGCAAGGACGATATCGTTGCGGGAGTGAGGGGCCTAGGAGGTCAACGATGAAGGGCGACAAGAGGTTGGTCGGCGTGCTGAACGAGCTGCTGGCCGACGAGCTCACCGCCATCAATCAGTACATGGTTCATTCCGAGATGTGCGGCAACTGGGGCTACACGAAGCTGCACGACGCCATCGAGAAGCAGGCCATCGACGAGATGCACCACGCCGAATGGCTGATCGAGCGCATCCTGTTCCTCGAGGGCATGCCGATCGTCTCGAAGCTCAACCCGATCAAGATCGGCCGGACCGTGCTGGAGATGGTGACCAACGACCAGAAGGCCGAGGGCGACGCGATCGCCGCGTACGCCAGGGGGATCGACCTCGCGCGCAAGGTGGCCGACGAGGGCACGGTCGAGCTGCTCCAGAAGATCCTCAAGATGGAAGAGGGCCACGTCGACTGGGCCGAGACCCAGCGCGCCCAGGTCGACCAGATGGGGATCGAGAGCTACCTGTCGAATCAGACCTAGACGGAAGGACCACGGAAATCGCCACGGAAATCAACACGGAAAGAGTCGCGGAAACCCGACACGCGCCTTTCCGTGGCGATTTCCGTAATGGTTTCCGTGGTCCTTCCGTGGCTCATTTTCACTCCTGTCCTACTCATGCCGCAGCGTCTGCGCCGGATCCAGGCGGAGCACGCGTAGGGCCGGCGCGAGGCTCGCGGCGGCCGCCACGAGCAGCACGCCGGCGCCCACGGCCACGAACGTCTCCGGGTCCGTGGCGCTGACGCCCCACAGGAACGACCGCAGCACGCGGCCCGCCCACACCGCCAGCGCGCTGCCCGCCGCGATGCCCGCGAGCGCCAGGACGAGGCCCGGCACGGCGACCGCGCCGACGCCCTGCGCCGCCGTCGCCCCGAGCGCCAGCCGGATGCCCAGCTCCCGCGTGCGCTCGACGACCGAGCCGGCGACCAGCCCGTGGATTCCGACGATGGCGAGGAACGCCGCGATGGCGCCGAGCGCGGTGATGAGCGTCATCAGGAACCGCTGCGGCGCGAGCGCCGCGTCCTGCAGCTCGGCGAGGTCGTTCACCGCGGCGATGGGCAGCAGCGGGTCGGTCTCCCGCACCGCCTGACGGACGTCCGCCACGGCCTCGGCGGCCGGCGTCGCCGACCGCACCACGAAGCTCGGCTCGAACCACGTGTGCACCAGCGCCAGGAACTGGTCGTCCGTCTGCCGCGCGGGGATGTAGACGGTGGCCGTGGGCTTGAGCGGCGCGAACTGGCCGATGCCCGAGAAGCGCTGCTGCGTGTCGCCCGCGACGCCCACGATCTCGCGGCCCGCGTCGCCGCCCGCGACGGCAATCCGCTGGCCGAGCGGGTCGCCGTCCTTGAAGTACATCCGCGCGAACGCCTCGCTCACGACGGCCACCGGCAGCGAGCCCGCCCGGTCGGCTGACGTGATCCCGCGACCGCGGAGGATCGGCTGCTTCAGCGCGTCGAAGTAGCCGGGCGTCACGTAGCAGAGGTTCGTGATCTTGTACTGCCCGTCGTCGGGCTGGGAGACGTACTTGAAGCCGAGGTTCAGGAGGCGCGTGTAGGGCAGGCCCAGCACGACGCCGGCGGCCTCGACGCCCGGCCGCTGCCGGATCCGCTCGAGCGTGGCGTCGTAGAACTGGTTCATGGCCGCGCTCGTGGCGTAGCGCTGGTCCTGCATCGAGAAGGTGGCCGTGACGACGCCCCGCGGGTCGATGCCGGGGTCCAGGTCCCGGAGATTGACGAACGTCCGCACGAGCAGCGCCGACGAGACGACGAGGAGCACGCCGACGGCCACCTCGCCCGCAACCAGCAGCCGGCGCGGCCAGTGCGCCGCCCGGCCCGTCGCGCCCCGGGTCGTCGTCTGCGTGAGCGCGGCGGTGACGTCGAGACGGCTCGCCGCGAGCGCCGGCGCGAGGCCGAAGAGCACGCTGGCCGCGAGCGCGACGCCCAGCGTCACGAGGAGCACGCGCCCGTCGATGGCGACCGGCTGCCAGATCCCGTAGTCGGCGGCGAACCACAGCAGGCCGCCGAGCGCCGCGTAGCCGAGGCCCACGCCGACCGCCGCGCCGGCCAGCGCCAGCGCCGCGCTCTCCACGAGCAGCTGGCGCACGACCGCCGTGCGGCCGCTCCCGAGCGCCATGCGCGTGGCGATCTCGCGCGTGCGCCGGCCGGCGCGCGCGAGCATCAGCCCGGCCACGTTGGCGCAGACGATGAGCAGCACGAGGCCGACGGCGCCCCAGAGCAGCAGGAGCGGCGCGCGCACGTCGCTCGACAGCCCCGCCTGCATCGGCTCGAGGCCGAAGGTCACCGTCACGTTCGACGAGTTGTGGTACTCGGCCGCCCGCGCCCGCCCGATGGCTTCCAACTCCGCGTTCGCCTGCGGCCACGCGACGCCCGGCTTCAGGCGCACGGCGATGCCGTAGTTCGTGCCGCCGCCCTCGCCCTTCGTTGACGGCCGCAGCGGCGTCCACACGTCGGCCTTCGCCGTGCTCAGGAAGCCCCGCGGCATGACGCCCACCACCGTGTAGGGCTCGCCGCGCAGCAGCAGGCTGCGGCCGACGACCGACGGGTCGGCGTCGAAGGCATGGGTCCAGAAGGCGTAGCTGAGCACGGCCACGGGCGGGCCGTCGGGCACGTCCTCCTCGGGCCGGAACTCGCGGCCGATGAGCGGCGTCACGCCCAGCACGTGAAAGAACCCGGCGCCCACCCGCTGCTGCTGCACGTAGGCGGCGCGGTCGTGGGCCACCGCGTTCACGCCCGTGATCCACCCCGAATACACCGCCGCGTCGAACGTCGTCGCGTGGTCCCGGACCAGCTCCCACGTGCGGCCGTCCTGCGACGTGCCCGACTCCTCGCCCCGCGGCGATCGGTAGGTCGTCGAGACGAGCGCCAGGCGGTCCGGCTGCGGGTAGGGCAGCGGCCGGAGCAGCAGCGCGTCCACGACGCTGAAGATGGCCGTGTTGGCGCCGATGCCGACCGCGAGCGTCAGCACGGTCGCCGCCGTGAAGCCGGGCGTCTTCCGCATCAGGCGCACGGCGAAGCGGAGGTCTCGCCACAGGGTCTCGAGGATCGGCAGGCTGTTCATCTCGTAGATCTCCTCGCGCACCGCGTCCGGGCGGCCGAAGGTGCGGAGCGCGACGCGCCGCGCCTCGTCGGCCGAGAGACCGCGCGCCACCAGGTCGTCCACGTGGTGCGCCAGGTGCGCGTCGATCTCGGCGGCGCGCTCGGCGTCCCAGGCGGCCCGGCGGAAGTAGCGGCGCCAGCCCATTCGTCTCAGTCCTCGATCGGGCGGAGCACCTGCCCGATGGCGCGCACGATCTGAGCCCAGCGGGTGGTCTCCTCACCGAGCCGGCGCTTGCCCGCCGGCGTCAGCCGGTAGTACCGCGCCCGGCGGTTGTTCTCCGACGTGCCCCAGAAGGACGCGATGAGCCGCTGGTCCTCGAGGCGGTGCAGCGCGGGGTAGAGGGAGCCCTGCTCGACCTGCAGCACCTCGTCCGAGCGCCGCGCGATCGACTGCGCGATCGTGTAGCCGTGGGCCGGGCCGAGCTGGAGCGTCTGGAGCACGAGCATGTCCAGCGTGCCCTGGAGCAGATCGGGTTGCGTCGCCGGTCGCGCGCGTCGTCTGGGCATGCCGCGCATGGTACACCACTAGGACGTCTGATAGAGCGGAGAGGTTTCGATTCAGGCGACCATCTGGAAAATACGACGCGAGAGCCCTAGAAGTTCGAGTGGAACGGCCGCGACGGCCGAGGTTTACGCGGCGGCCGTTCGGGAGTGTAATGGGCCGGCCGCGTGCGGCCCCAGGCCGCGGCCCCTCGGAGGCACCCATGCGACGGCTCGCGATCGCGGCGTTGTCCCTCGGCCTTCCCGCCCTGGCCTTCGGCCAGATCCCCACGCTGTCGGACCTCGCGAAGAAGCTCGCGACGCGCATCCCCGGCCTCGACGCCGTGCTCGAAGCGGAGCCGGCCCTCACCACGAGCGTGGCGGACGCGTACGGCGAGGTCCCGATGTTGGACGGGTTCGACCCGCCGGCCTTCGAGCCGCTTGCGGACCTCCCGCGCGACGAAGCGGGCGCGTTCGTCCTGCGGCCCGGCGCCTTCGCCCTCGACGCCCAGAGCTACTGCCTGCACGCCGGCACCTACGGCCCGACGCGCGGCGACGGCTACGTGTTCGCGGAGCTCGCCGGCCCACGCGCCGAGGTCATTCAGAGCGTGCTCGACCGCGTCGCCGCCAACCCCGACATCGAGCAGCCGGACGTGCAGATGCTCCTGTGGGCCATCCTCTCCCGCACCAAGGTGGACGAGATGGGGGAGGAGCTGCAGGCCGTCGCCGGCCGCCTGCTGTCGGACGCCGAGATCGACCGGCTGAACGGCGGCGCGTTCGCGCGCATCCCCGCCGAGTTGCGCGAGCAGGCCTTCGCGAGCGTGCCGGACGCCGTCCGCCGCACGCTCGAGGTCGAGGCCGAGCTGCGCGACCGGCTCACCGACGGGCAGTCCACCTACGAGGAGCTCGAGGCGGTCGCGGTGCTCGACGGCGATCCCGAGTGGGCCGAGAACGACCGCGAAGTGCCCGCGGGCCGCTGGTCGCTCCACCCCGGCGGCTTCTTCGTGCGGTACCTCCCCGACGGCTACACCGAGACGCGCATCGAGGTCTACGTGCCCGAGCCGATTGCGATCGTGCGCGACGCGCTCGGCCGCATCGTCCGCATGACCGACACCGCGGGGCGCGTCACCGAGACGGAGTACGACGACGGGATCGCGCCGCTCGAGGTGCCGGACGACCCGCGCCTCAAGGGCTACGCCTTCCGCACGATCCGCTTCGTCGAGCCGGATCCCGGCGGCGGCGAGCCTCTCGTCGCCGAGTGGCGCAACCAGGGATGGACCTTCGTCTCGGTCCCGGACTTCGACCTCTCGCCGCCCGCGCGCACGTTCCGGCTGCGGCCCGCCGCGTGGAGAGGACGACCGCCCGACAACCCGTACAAGGAGTGGGTGGAGCGCTACGAGAAGGGGAAGGGCTACTACGACGACGCGAAGGCGATGCGCGAGAAGTGGCAGCGCATCCGGAGCGGCAAGCGCACGTGGGACGACATCCGCAAGATCACCGACACGAAGCACTACGAGGACGGCCTGAAGGCCGCGCTCGGCGGCGACCTGAGCGAGAAGGGCAAGTGGATCCAGGAGCACTCCGAGCGCACGATCTTCGCGTGGCAGTACGCGATCTCGGAGCTCGGCGGCGGGTCCGGCGGCGGGTCCACCTACCGGCCCTCGCGGGACGTCGCGACGCCGGGCTCGTCCGGCGCGCAGCGGCTGGGCCTGTCGGGACGGGGGTTCTAGGGAAGATCGAGGGAACGAGCCACGGAACGAGCCACGAATGTCCACGGAAACCGCCACGGAACGAGCCACGAAGAAGAGCAGCGTAGCGCAGGGCTTCAGCCCTGCGCTTGGCGGGCGCACGCCTGAAGGTGTGTAATTGAAAGAGCCGCGTGGCGGTCCCTCCCCGGCCGTGGCACCTGGGAGGCACCCGTGCGACGAGCCGTCCTCACGTTCGCGATCCTGTCCGTTCCCGCCGCCGCCTTCGGCCAGTTCCCGTCCCTGTCCGACCTCGCGTCGAAGCTGGCCGAGCGCGTCCCCGGACTCTCGAAGATCCTCGAGACGCCGCCGGCCATCAGCACCGGCCTCGACGACGCCACCCGGGGCGTGCCGATGCTGGACGGTTTCACGCCCGACAGCTTCGCTCCGCTCGCGGCGCTTCCGAAGGACGCGGCCGGCGGGTTCGTGCTGCACCCGGGCGCGTTCGAGCTCGACGCGCAGAGCTACTGCCTGCACGCGGGCACGAGCCGGCCGCGCGGCGGGGACGGGTACCTGTTCGCGCCGCTCGCGGGCCCGGACGCGACGCTCATCGCGAGCGTGCTCGACCACTCCCTCGCGCACCCCGAGATCGCGGAGCCCGATATCCAGCTGCTCATCTGGGGCCTGCTGGCACGCGCCCGGATCGACGAGATGGACCCCGACGTCCAGGCGGCCGCGGCCGCGCTGTTGTCGCCGGACCAGATTGAGCACGCCAACGCCGGCGCGCTCGCGCTGGTGCCCGAGGAGTTGCGCGACCGCGCGTTCGCCGACGCGCCGCCGCCGGTCCAGCGCGTGCTCGAGGCCGAAGCCGAGCTGCGCGACAAGCTCACCGACGGCGAGACCGCTTACGACGAGATCGCGGACGTCGCCGCGCCCGACGAGGACCCCGACCCGCAGCCGGGCGACCGTGAGATCCCGGAGGGCCGCTGGTCGCTGCACCCGGGCGGGTTCTTCGTGCGCTACCTCCCCAACGGCTACACCGAGACGCGAATCCAGGTCTACGTGCCCGAGCACGTCGCGATCACGCAGGACGCGCTGGGGCGCATCGTTCGCCTCACCGACCCTGACGGCGGCGTCATCGAAACCAGCTACGACGACACGGTCGCGCCGCTCGAGGTGCCGGGCGACCCCTCGTTGAAGGGCTACGCGTTCAAGAGCATCCGCTACCGCGAGCCGGCCTCCGCCGGCGGCGCGCCGCGCGTCGCCGCGTGGGACGACGTCGGCTGGACCTTCGTGCGCGCTTCCGCCGGCCCGGCCGCGCCGCGGCCGGCCATGCCCCGGCTGCTGCTCGCGCGCTGGACCGGCGCCGCGCCGCGGCCCGCGCCGTCGCCCGACGGCGACGGCAGCCGGTTCGACGGCTGGAGGAACCGGTACAACACGGCCAAGGGCTACTACGACGACGCGACCGACCTGCGCGACCGCCTGCGCATCGCGCACGGCCCGCGCACGCAGGCCGACGTGGGGCGCCTCACCGATCTCAAGCACTACCAGGACGGCCTGAAGGCGGCGACCGGCGCCAACCTCACCGACAAGGGCAAGTGGATCGCGAAGCACACCGAGATTGTGAGCAACGCCTGGCGATACGCGGCCTGCATGCTCGGGGGCGGCTGCAACAACGACAAACCGCACTACCAGCCCTCGCACGACGTCGCCGTGCCCGGGCGCGGCGGCGCGCAGCGGCTGGGGCTGTCGGGGCGAGGTCATTAGGGGAATGACCACGGAATGACCACGGAATGACCACGGAAATCGCCACGGAATGAGCCACGGAAGAAGAACAGCGTAGCGCAGGGCTTCAGCCCTGCGCCTGGCGGGCGCACACCTGAAGGTGTGCGCTACGTTTCCGTGAGCCGTGAGCCGTGAGCCGTCCGCTATAATCGTCTCTCCCATGTCCGATTCGCCGCTGCGGGAGATTCTCGCGCGCTACTGGGGCTACCACGAGTTCCGCCCGCTGCAGCGTGACGCCATCGACGCGGTCCTGCAGAGCCGCGACAGCGTCGTCGTGCTGCCCACCGGCGGCGGCAAGTCGCTCTGCTTCCAGCTTCCCGCGCTCGTCGACCGGCCGGCCTCCGGCCTCGGCCTCGTCGTGTCGCCGCTGCTCTCGCTGATGAAGGACCAGGTGGACGGCCTGGTCGCGAGCGGCGTGCCGGCGGCGGCGCTCAACAGCTCGCTGACCGCGGCCGAGCGCGACCGCGTCTACGCCGACCTCGACGCGGGCGCCTGCCGGCTGCTCTACGTGTCGCCCGAGCGGCTCGTGGGCGAGGGCGGCGAGCGGTTCCGCGCGCGGCTGCGCGCGTACGGCGTCGCGTTCGTCGCCGTGGACGAGGCGCACTGCATCAGCCAGTGGGGCCACGACTTCCGGCCCGAGTACCGGCAGCTGGGCCTGCTGCGCGACGAGTTTCCCGGCGTGTCGCTCCACGCCTTCACCGCCACCGCCACCGTCCGCGTGCGCGACGACATCGTCCGGCAGCTCGGCCTGCGCGAGCCGGCGATGCTCGTCGGGTGCTTCGACCGGCCGAATCTCGTCTACCGCGTGCTGCCGCGCGCGGGGCTCAAGGACCAGGTGCTGAAGGTGCTCGACCGGCACCCGGGCGAGGCGGGCATCGTCTACTGCATCTCGCGCCGCGAGGTCGAGGCGATGGCGGCCTGGCTCGACGGCCTCGGCCACTCCGCGCTGCCGTACCACGCGGGGCTCGACGACGCGACGCGCCGCCGGAACCAGGAGGCCTTTCTCGAGGAGCGCGTGGACATCATGGTGGCCACCGTCGCCTTCGGGATGGGGATCGATCGGTCCAACATCCGCTTCGTGATCCACGCCGGCGCGCCGCGCTCGCTCGAGCACTACCAGCAGGAGTCCGGCCGGGCCGGTCGCGACGGGCTCGAGGCCGAGTGCGTGCTGATCTACTCGGGGGCCGACTTCCTCAAGTGGCGCCAGATCATGGAGCGGAGCGGCGAGCTCTCCGAGAGCTCGCGGTCGCTGCTGCGCGAGATGGAGCGCTACGCCGCAGGCACGCGGTGCCGCCACCGGGTCATCTCGGAATACTTCGGCCAGGCCTATCCGGCGGCGGGCTGCGAGGCGTGCGACTGGTGCCTGCACGAGCTCGAGCGCGTGCAGGACGCGCTGACCGTGGCGCGCAAGGCGCTCTCGGCCGTGGCGCGGCTGCAGCAGGGCTTCGGCGTCGGGCACGTCGTGGCCGTGCTGCGGGGCCGCGCGACCGAGGCGGTCACCGCGCGCGGGCACGACGGGCTGAGCACCTTCGGCCTGCTCGCGGACCTGTCCGAGGCGGAGGTGCGCGGCTACGTGGACCAGCTCACCGAGCAGGGGCTGCTCGCGCGCACCGACGGCCAGTACCCGGTGCTGCAGCTGACGGCGGCCGGCGTGCGCGCGCTCAAGGGTGACGGCGAGGTCGAGCTGTACCGGCAGCCCAAGCCGGAGGCCAGAGGCCGGAGGCCGGGGGCCGGGGCGCGGGCGCACGCCGAGGGCGGCGAGTGGGACGGCGTGGACGCGGGCCTGTTCGAGGCGCTGCGCCTCTGCCGGATGGAGATCGCCCGCGCGCGCGGCGTCCCGCCGTACGTCGTCTTTCACGACAAGACGCTGCGCGAGCTGGCGCGGTGGCGGCCCTCGACGCCGGCGGCGCTCGTCGACATCCACGGCATCGGCGCGCGCAAGGCCGAGGCGCTCGGCCCCACGGTGCTCGAGGTCATCGGCGGCTACTGCCGTGAGCACGGCGTGGCGACCGACGTACGCGCTTGACGGCCCGCCCTCCGGGCGGGACCATGAGGGCCGTCATGGGTGCGCCGGTCCGGCGCGGCGTGCGGCTGCTGCTGTTCGGGGCCTCTGCCTGGCTCGCGGTCACCTGCAGCTCGGGCATCAGCCCGCCGCGACCGAGCACGGTCGCGACGTGCGGCCCGTATCCGGATCAGGCCACCTCGCCCTACGTCCTGCCCTACCCGGTCGGCGACACCCACATCGTCTTCCAGGGCAACTGCGACAACATCAGCCACTTCGCGTCCACGGAGTAACAAGTACGCGTACGATTTCCGGATGGAGATCGGCGATCCCGTCGTGGCCGCCGCCGCCGGGCGCGTCGTCAAGGTGGTGGAGTCGTTTCCCAACACGACTCTCGACCCCGCGTTGGAGAACTACGTCATGATCTCGCACGGTGGCGGCCTGTGGAGCCACTATTCACACCTCGACCAGGACGGGGTCTTCGTCGAGGTCGGCGACGACGTCCGGCAGGGCCAGCTCATTGCGAGGAGCGGCGCGTCAGGCTCCCCAATCGCCCATCTGCACTTCCAGGTGTACCTGGCCAGCGGGATGACGGTCGCCGTGACGTTTCTCAACACCAGGCCACACCCGAACGGCCTGGTTCGGGGCCAGAGCTACACGGCGGAGCCGTACTGAAGGCCGTACGTACCTGAGGGCCGGCTGAAGCCGGCCCCCACGTACCCCGAGTACCCGGTACCCAGTACCCAGTAGAGTCCCGTCCCGAGTACCGCTATTTGATCTCTTTCATCAGCTCGTTGACCGCGGCCTCGAGCTGCTGGTCACGGCCCTTGCTGACCACGGCGTAGTCGTCCATCACCTGGATGTCCGGGTCGGTCTGGTGGTTCTCCAGGAAGTGGCCGTCGACGTCCTTGACGCCCACCGGGGGCACGCCCCAGCGCGTGTGGCCGTCCTGCAGCATCTCCCAGCCGGCGAAGGTGCAGGTGCCGGGCGTCGGCATGCCGACGAGCTTGCCGAGGCCGAGCGCCTTGACGGTGTACGCGTAGCAGTGGCCGTCGCTGTAGTTGGCCTCGTTGGCGAGCGAGATGCTCGGCTTCGTCCACCGGAAGTTCGGCTCGAAGCCGACGCTGCGCTTGTCCGTCGAGTAGTTGAACCACTGCTTGCCGCTCAGGAACATCGCGAGGTCGGCGACCAGGTCGCCGCCGCCGTTGAACCGGGTGTCGACGACGAGGCCCTTGCGGTCGGCGAAGCGGCCCATGACCTCCTCGTAGGTCGAGCGGTAGGCGCCGTCGTTCATGCCCGGCACGTGGACGTAGCCGAGCTGGCCGTGGCTCAGGCGGTCGACCTCCTCCTCGTTGCGGCGCACCCACCGGTCGTACAGCAGGCGGTTCTCGTCGCGCGGCGCGATCGGCGTCACCACGATGTCGCGGGTCGTCGTGCCGTCGGAGATCGAGAGGAGCGTCTTCTTGCCGGCCTTCCGGTTGAGGAACTGCGGCAGGCCGGCGTCGGGCGCGATGGTCTGGCCGTCGATCGCCACGATGATGGCGCCGGGCTTCACGTCCATGCCGGCCTTGTCGAGCGGGCCGTTCTTCACGACCTCGTCCACCTTGACGCCCGGGCCCGTGTAGGCCGGGTCGTAGAAGACGCCGAGCGAGGCCGTCTCGTCGTTGCCCTCGCCGGACTCGTTGTACCGCGCGCCGCTATGGCTGACGTTCAGCTCGCCGAGCATCTCGCTCAGCATCTCGGCGAAGTCGTAGCCGTCGCCGATCGAGGGGAGGTACTTCGCGTAGACCGGCTTGATCGCGTCCCAGTCGATGCCGTGGTAGCCGGCCGTGTAGAAGGTCTCCTTGGTGCGGCGCCAGACGTGCTCGAACTCGTAGGCGCGCTCGGCCGCCGCGTCGAGCACCATCTCGCCCTTGATCCGGACCGATTCCTTCTTGCCGTTCGCCGGGTCGATTTTCGAGATGCCGCCGTCGGCCAGCAGGAACAGGGTCTTCTGGTCCTTGTCCCACTCGAGGCTGCCGCGGCTGGCGCCGAGGGCCACCAGCATCTTCGTCTCCTTGGTGCGGAGGTTGGTGGTCCACAGGTTCATGCCCTTCTCGAAGCGGGCGAGGTAGTAGAGCGTCTCGCCGTCCTTGCTGACGAGCGCGTCGCCGAGCGACGAGGAGTGGATGGTGAGCCGGGCCTTGCGCAGCTCCACGCCGTCGAGGTCGAGCGCCAGCACCTCGGGCGCCGCGGCCTTCTCCGCCGCGCCCTCCTTCTTGGCGGCGTCGGTCTTGGCCTTGGCCGCCTTGTCCTCGGCCTCCTTGATCAGGTCGTACTCCGCCTTGCTCAGGCGGTAGCGGTCCCACGCCTTCTGCGTGAAGAACATCGCGTAGGCGTCGTACTGCGCGCCGCCGCTCTGCGCCACGGCCTTGAGGCCGTCCCGGTTGCTGAACCACATCATGGCCTGGCCGCCCAGGATCCACTTCGCGCTCCGGTCGCTGAACCCGCTCTGGGTGAGGTTGAGCACCTGGCCCGTGCCGTCGGCGCGGACGAGGCCGACCTCGCCCGGCGCGATGCCCGGCACGGCGTAGTCGAAGACGAGCCACTGGCTGTCGGGGCTCCACTGGAAGTACTGGTCGTTGTCCGAGTTGGAGAAGAGCTCGGCGCTCGTGAGCAGCGTGCGCGCCTGCTTCGTCGCCAGGTCGAGGATCTTCAGCGTGCATCCGGTCCTCGACGTAGGCGAGCTGCTTGCCGTCCGGCGAGAAGAGCGGCTGGTAGTTCTCGTGCTCGTTCTGGACGAGCGGGGTCTCCTTGAGGACCGTGGACGCGTAGAAGTACGGCTCCTCGTCGCGCGTGCGCCGCGTCTCGAAGATCGCCCACCGCCGGCCGCGCTCCGACGCGTAGACGATCGCGTTGCCGTCGGGCGACCACGTCACGTCGGCTTCCTGCTCGGGCGTGCGCGTGATCTGCTTGGTCACGCCGTCCTCGACGCTCGTGACGAAGACCTCGCCGCGGTGGATGAAGGCCACCTCCTTGCCGCTCGGCGACACCGCCATCTCGCGCGCGCCGCCGGTGACCGGCAGCACCTGCGTGTTGTTGCTCTTCGCGTCGGCCGCGATCGCCACCGCCACCTTGCGCGGATCGGCGTCGCCCTTCTTCGTGTACACCTCGCCGTCGTAGCCGAAGCACAGCGTGCCGTCGTCGGCGATGCTCAGGAACCGGACCGGGACCTTGGTGAACGACGTGACCTTCGTGGACGGCCCGCCGGCGAGGCTCATCTTGCGCACGTTGAACGAGCCGCCGTCCTCGCTGAGGTAGTAGAAGGCCGCGTCGTTGTCGGCGAAGACCGGGTTGCGGTCCTCGCCGGCGAAGGTCGTGATCTTGCGGTGCGTGCCGGCGTCCGCGTCGTAGAGCCAGATGTCGCGCGTGATCGAAGACGTGTGGTGCTTGCGCCACGCGTTCTCGAAGCCCTTCTGGTCCTGGTAACAGGAAGCGCTTGCCGTCGCGGCTGACGCTCACGGCCTCGGCCGGCGTGGTGAGCACCTGCAGCACCCGCCCGCCGGCGACCGGCACCCGGTACAGCTCGGGCTGCGCGGCGGTGGGGAAGCCGCGGTTGGCGGCCGTGTCCTGCCGGGCGGCGCCGAAGATCACCGTCTTGTCGTCGCGGTCGAACGCGTACGGGTACTCGTCCGCCGAATGGAACGTGAGCCGCCGCGCTTCGCCGCCCGCGGCCGGCATCACGTAGACGTCGAAGTTGCCGTGCCGGTCGCTGGCGAACGCGATCTGCCGGCCGTCGTGGCTCCACACGGGCATGAAGTCGTGCGCTTCGTGCACGGTGAGCGGCACCGCCGCGCCGCCGGCCGCGGGCACGCGATAGAGGTCGCCCTTGTAGGCGAACACGATGGTCGTGCCGTCGGGCGAGATGGCCGGATACCGAAGCCAACGGGGCGCGGTCTGGGCCGACGCGGTGGCGAGGCCGAGCGCGAGCGCGAGGCCGAGCGCGAGAGCAGAAGTCTTCATAGGGGGTCTCAGGGTGTTGGTGATGATGGCCGGAGCGCGAAGGAACCCGAATCCAGCACAGCACAATACTGGATCCGGCGCGAATCACAAAGAAGCTCTGCCTTCGGTTTGTTTGGCATATCAAATGTGTAAAGATTGACATCTTGAAGCATACAGATTAGCCTATTCAATATGCGTACGACGCTGGATCTGCCGGTCGATCTGCTCGAGGAGGCCCGCCACGCGCTGGGCTTCAAGTCGAAGACCGACACCATCATCCTGGCGCTCAGGGAGCTGGTGCGCCGCCGCCGGTTCGACGAGCTGAAGGCGCTGATGGGGCGCGTCGAGCTCGAGGTGGACACCGCGCGCGGCCGGCGGCGTCCCGAGGGGCGCCGCCCGTGATCGCGGTGGACACATCCGTGTGGGTGGCGGCCCTCCGTTCGGCGGACAGCCGCGAGGCGCAGGTGCTCGGTCAGCTGATGGACGCCGACGAGGTGGCGCTGCCGGTCCCGGTGCGGGTCGAGCTGATGGCCGGCGCGTCGACGCGCGATCGGCCCGCGCTCCGGCGCGGCCTGTCCGCGCTGCCGCTGCTGTACCCCACCGACGACACCTGGGCGCTCATCGGCGGGTGGGTCGAGCGGGCCGGACGGGCCGGCGAGCGGTTCGGCCTCGGCGACCTGCTCATCGCCGCCCTGGCCAGCGAGGTCGGCGCCCTGGTCTGGTCGCTCGACGGCGACTTCGCCCGTATGGGCGATCTGTCGCTCGTCGGCCTCTACGAGCCGTCACGGCCGTGACGGCGCTATAATCTCCCGATCCCGAACTGTTGCAGGCCAAGGCCCGCCGCCGGCGTGGCGCGCGCAGGAGCGCGCCGCCCGCGGCGCGCGTTTCCCGCCCCGCTGGGGCGGATTGTGAGGATGCATGAAGCCACTGCTGTCCGTTCTCGCCGCCGCCCTGCTGTGCCCGGCCGCCGCCGGCGCCCAGATGCACGCCAACCCGGTGACCGACGCCGTCCGCCAGCAGATCCCGCGCGAGTCGCGGAACCTGGCGGGCGCCGCCGCGGAGATGCCGGCCGAGAAGTACGGGTTCCGGCCGACCGAGCCGCAGATGACCTTCGGGCACCTGATGATGCACGTCGCGGAGTCGAACGACTTCCTGTGCTCGAAGATCTCGGGCACGCCGGCCCCGGCCCGGGCCAAGCTCGCCGACACCGACCCCAAGGCCACCCTGGCCGCGGCGGTGAAGGCGTCGTTCGACTACTGCGACAGCGCGCTGGCCAAGGTGACCGACTCGATGCTGGGCGACGAGATCGCGGTCTTCGGCGGGCGCAAGATGACGCGGGCGGCGGCGCTGGTCGGGCTCTCCGACGACTGGGCCGATCACTACTCGGCGGCCGCGATATACCTGCGCCTCAACGGCCTGCTCCCGCCGAGCGCGCAGCCGAGGAAGTAGCGGGATGACCCTGAAAGACGTCGAGTTCCTCTTCGCCTACAACCGCTGGGCCAACGCGCGCACGCTCGACGCCGTGGCTGCGCTCGCCCCCGACGCGTACACGCGCGACATGGGCAACAGCTTCGGGTCGGTCCACGACACGCTCGTGCACATGTACGCTGCCGAGTGGGCCTGGTTGCTGCGCTGGAAGGGCACCTCGCCCGCGGGCCTCGACCGGAGCGGGCTGTCCGGCCTCGCCGCGCTCCGCGCGCGCTGGTCGGAGCTGGAGCGGGATCAGGCCGGCTTCGTCGCCGGCCTGACCGACGCCGATCTCGAGCGGACCCTCGACTACGCCAACACGAAGGGCGAGCGCTTCTCGAACCCGCTCGGGCGGCTGATCCAGCACCAGATCAACCACTCGACCTACCACCGTGGGCAGGTGACGACGATGCTGCGTCAGCTCGGCGCGCAGGCGATCGGCACGGACCTGGTGACCTTCCTGCGTGTCTGAGCCGTCGCCCAGGTCGGAGCCCTGGGCGACCATTGCGCGGACGGCGGGTGGCACAGGTTTCGGACCTGTGCCCTTGTCGCCCAGGTCAAAGACCTGGGCCACCGGTGGTCCAGGGTGGCACAGGTCTTCGACCTGTGCCGCCGCCTACTTCCCGGCGTCGGCCGTGACCCGCCTGCCGCTCGCGTCGAACACGTCGTTCCGCAGGTACTGCTCGGTCGTCCACGGCGGCGCCGCGCCGCCCAGGTACTTGTGGAACCACTCGAGGTGCGCCGTGTAGTAGAGGCCCATCTCGTACCAGTCGGGCCAGTGCCCCGACTTCGAGAACACGATCAGGCGCGAGGGCACGTTCATCATCTGCAGCGCCGTGAAGAACTGCAGCGACTGCGTGTAGGGCACCCGGAAGTCGTGCTCGCCGGTGAGCACGAGCGCGGGCGTCTTGAAGTTCTTCACGGCGCCCGACGGCGTGAACTTCGCGTAGAGCGGGCTCGTCCACGGCTGGCCCTTCAGAT
The DNA here is from genome assembly GCA_963812185.1 of uncultured Acidobacteriota bacterium. Taxonomy (GTDB): domain Bacteria; phylum Acidobacteriota; class Vicinamibacteria; order Vicinamibacterales; family JAHECP01; genus JAHECP01. The sequence goes on along the minus strand of CAWEUE010000002.1, from coordinate 258,107 downwards.
CCCACGTCGGGAACCACAGCTCCTCGGTCGCGCCGTAGAACGACGGCAGGTCGTAGAGGCCCATCATCGACGCGATGGCCTTGAAGCGGTCGGTGTGCCCCTCGAACCAGTCCATCATGTAGCCGCCGAACGACCAGCCCATGGCGCCCATGCGGTCCTTGTCCACGTAGGGCAGCTTCTCGAGCGCGTCGGTGACCTTCATCAGGTCCTCGAACGGCGCGCCGCCGTAGTCGCCCGAGATCTCGGCGGTGAAGTCCTGGCCGTAGCCCGTCGAGCCGTGCGGGTTGGCGAACGCCACCACGTAGCCGGCGCCGGGGTAGAGCTGGAAGTCGGCGCGGAAGGCGTCGGTCCACTGCTGCTGCGGCCCGCCGTGCACGTTCAGGATGAGCGGGTACTTCTTCGCCGGGTCGAAGCCGTGCGGCTTGACGATGAAGACCTCGATCCTGGCGCCGAGGGCGCCGTCCACCCACATCGTCTCGACCGGGCGCAGGTCGACCTCGTTCACGAACGCGTCGTTCACGTGCGTGAGCTGGCGCGACGCCGACGCGCCCGACGCGCCGACGGTGACGGCGTAGATCTCGGCGGGCTGGCTGACGCCGCGGCGCGCGTACACGATCTCCGGCTTGCCCGGCACGAGCGCCCAGTCGTCGATGGTCTTGTCGGCGAGGACCGGCGTGACGTCCTCCGTCGCCAGATCGACGCGGTAGATCGGCGTCTGGCCCTGATACTCGGCCTGGAAGTCAATCGACTTCGAGTCGGCCGCCCACTGGAAGTCGTCCACCCAGTTGCCGAACGACTCGGTCAGCACGCGCGACGTCCCGCTCGATCGGTCGTAGACCGCCACGCGGAAGAGGTCCGACTCGTAGCCGGGCTGCTTCTGCATGCGGTAGGCGATGTAGCGCCCGTCGGGCGAGTACTGCGGGCTGCCGTCCCACGCGGGGTTCGCGGCCGTGATGTCGCGCGGCTTCGCGGACGAATCGGTCAGCGAGAGCAGCCACAGGTCGGAGTTGGTCGAGAGGGCCGGTACCTTGTCGGGGTTCGACATGAAGCACAGCTCCGACGAGTCGGGCGAGAAGGCGTAGGCCACGGGCCCGCCGAGCTGGAACGGCGGCGAGTCGACGTCGCCCGGCGTCAGGTCCCGCACCTCGCCGGTCCGGGCGCCGGCCAGGAAGATGTGCGTGCGCGTGCCGTCCCTCCACCCGGTCCAGTGGCGGTAGAGCAGCGCGTCGGCCATGTGCGCCTGCAGCCGGCCGTCGTGCCACCGCTCCGCGACCCGGCTGTTGCACGCGTCGTCGGCGCCGCACTCCGGGTAGACGTCGCTGGCGAAGGCGATCCACTTGCCGTCGGGCGACCAGATCGGGTCGGAGACGCCCGTGGAGACGTGCGTGAGCTGGTGCGCCTCGCCGCCGTCGAGCGGCATGACGTACAGGTTCGCGCTGCCGTCCCGGCTCGCGATGAAGAGCAGCGACCGGCCGTCGGGCGAGAACCGGGGCGAGCTCTCGCTCGAGTCGCCCCGCGTGACCTGCCGGGCCCGGCCGGTCGAGAGGTCCATCAGCCAGATGTGCGTGGCGCGCTTCGCGTGCGGCAGATCGCTGGTGGTGACCGTGTAGGCGACGCGCGCGCCGCCGGGCGAGACCTGCAGGCCGCCAATCGACGCCACGCGGTAGATGTCTTCAAGGCCGAACGCACGTTTCTGGGCGTAGGCCGGCCACGCCAGGCACAGGCCCAGGAGGAGCACGAATGCATATCGTCGAATCATGTGAACACCTCTATTCGGCCAATTGAATCACACACGAGGTGTCACTGGGAGGGGTTCGGGGGCGCGAACCCACGAACCCCCGCACAGACAGGATTCACCCCCCCCTGTGCGCGGTATGATGTGAGGCTTTGGGCCGTCGCCGCGGCGGTCCGGGGGACCGAGTGGACTACCTCATCAAGCAGGTACCTCGCTGCAGCAGGGCGCCCTCGAGATCGAGTACATCGAGGAGTTCTTCAACGAGTTTCCGCGCCGGAAGACCGCGGACGAGGTGGTGGCCCGGCTGACCGGGCGCCTGCACCAGATCCTGATGGCGGAAGCGCCGCTGCCCGACGACTCCTCGGGAGCGCTCATGCCGGTGTCGTTCAAGGTGGCGCACGAGCTGCGCCCGCAGGAGGACGAGCCGAAGCTGGCGGACCTCGTGGAGCGCCTGCGCGACCGCGTGCAGTTCGCGGGGCGCCGGATTCTCTATCAGTGGATTGGCGGCACGCGCAGCGACTGGCGCGGACAGGGCCACTTCCGCGCGCTCACCGAGGAGCAGGAGGCATGGGCGCACGCGGCCGGCTTCGACGAAATCGTCGTGAAGACGAAGAACCGCTTCTACGAGATGCGCAGCACGCTCGACAGCCTGCGGTTCGAGGTCGTCAAGTTCGAGCGGCACCCCGCCGACAACGCCGAGTCGAAGGTGTACCTCAGCAAGCGGCTCGACCGCGACATCGTCGACGCCCACCGCCTGAAGCGCATGGTGACGCAGATCGAGTAGCCTCGGCCATCGAGGAGAACGTCGGCCAGGGCCTCGACCCCGCCCCCGCGGGGTCGGCGCGCACCACCCAACCTGGGAGATGCCATGCGAACCGCGAGATTGCTGATGCTCGTCCTGGCCTTGGCGGCCGCGGGGCCTTCCGGATCGAACGCACCCGCGGCGTTCCCCGGCCAGGCGCCCGCGCCGGAGGCGTTCGACCCGACGACGCGCCTCTGGTACACGCATCCGGCCGCGACCTGGGACGACGCCCTGCCCGTCGGCAACGGCCGGCTCGGCGCGATGGTGTTCGGGCGGACCGACCAGGAAGAGATCCAGATCAACGAGGACACGTACTGGACGGGCGGGCCGTACTCGACGACGGTGAAGGGCGCCTACAAGGCGCTGCCCGAGATCCGTCGGCTCATCTTCGACGGCCAGTGGATCCGCGCGCACCGCCTGTTCGGGCGCACGCTCATGGGCTACCCCGTCGAGCAGCAGAAGTACCAGTCGCTCGGCCGGATCGTGCTGGCCCTCGGCGCGCGCGGCGACGTCACCGACTACCGCCACGAGCTCGACCTGGACACGGCCGTCGACACGACGACCTACCGGCAGGCCGGTGTCGGCTTCACGCGCGAGGTGTTCGTCTCGCCGGTCGATCAGGTGATCGTGGTGCGGCTCACGGCCGACCGGCCCGGCGCGATCTCGCTCACGGCCCAGCTGCGCGGGCAGCGGAACGAGGCGCACTCCAACTACGCGACCGACTACTTCCGCATGGACGGCTACGGGGCCGACGGCCTGATCGTCCGCGGCAAGTCGGCCGACTACCTGGGGATCGAAGGGCGGCTCCGCTACGAGTCGCGCCTGAAGGCCGTCGCCGCCGGCGGCGCCGTCTCGGTGGACGACGACACCATGACCGTGCGCGGTGCCGATGCGCTGACCCTGCTCGTGGCGGCCGCGACGAGCTTCGTCAACTACAAGGACGTGAGCGCCGATCCCCACGCGCGCGTGGACGCCGTCATGAACGCCGTTGCCGGCAAGCCGTTCGACGCGATCCGCGCGGCGCACCTCGACGAGCACCGGCGCCTGTTCCGTCGGGTGGCGATCGACCTCGGCGCCACCGCCGACTCGCGCCTGCCGACCGACGAGCGCCTGAAGAAGTACGACGGCGAGAACGACCCCGCGCTGCCGGGCCTGCTGTTCCAGTTCGGTCGGTACCTCCTCATCTCTTCGTCGCGGCCCGGGACGCAGCCGGCCAACCTGCAGGGGATCTGGAACCAGGACATGAACCCGGCGTGGGACAGCAAGTACACGACCAACATCAACACCGAGATGAACTACTGGCCGGCGGAGGTCGCCAACCTCTCCGAGTGCGCCGAGCCGCTGTTCCAGATGATCGAGGAGCTCACCGACCAGGGCGCCGGCGTCGCGCGCGAGCACTACGGCGCGCGCGGCTGGGTGGAGCACCAGAACACCGACCTCTGGCGCGTGGCCGCGCCGATGGACGGGCCGGACTGGGGCGCCTTCACCACCGGCGGCGCGTGGCTGACGACGAGCCTCTGGGAGCACTACCTGTTCACACGCGACCGGACATTCCTCGAGAAGGTACTACCCGGTGATGAAAGGATCGGCGCAGTTCTTCCTCGACTTCCTCGTGCCCGATCCCGTGCACGGCTGGCTCGTCACCAACCCGTCCACCTCCCCCGAGAACTTTCCGCTCGCGCCCGGCAACGACCCGTTCTTCGACGAGGTGACGTCGTGGGTCAGCCCGGGCACGACCCTGACCTACGGCTCCACGATCGACATGCAGATCCTGGGCGACCTCTTCGGCGACGTCGCCGACGCGGCGTCGGCGCTCGGGATCGACGCGGACCTCCGCCGGCGGGTGCTCGACGCGCGCGCGCGGCTCGCGCCGATGCGGATCGGCCGGCACGGCGACCTGCAGGAGTGGATTGGGGACTGGGGCCAGCGCGAGAAGAGCCACCGCCACATCTCGAACCTGTACGGCCTCTATCCCGGCCACCAGATCACGGTCGGCCGGACGCCGGCCCTCGCCGAGGGCGCGCGCAAGGTGCTCGAGCAGCGCGGCCTCGAGGGCAACGGCTGGTCGTCGGCGTGGAAGACGGCGTCGTGGGCGCGGCTCGGCGACGCGGCGGGCGCGCTCGCCAACATCGTGTACGCCGTCCGGCACTACACGACCGGGAGCCTCTTCTCCATCTGCTCCAAGCGCCTGCAGGTGGACGGCGCCTTCGGGCTCACCGCGGCGATCGCGGAGATGCTGCTCCGGTCGGACGAAGGCGCCCTCGAGCTGCTGCCGGCGCTGCCCGCGGCGTGGCCGTCGGGCACGGTGCGCGGCCTGCGCGCGCGGGGCGGGTTCGAGGTCGACGCTCGGCTGGCGGGACGGCCGGCTGGCGCGCGCCGAGATCGCCTCGACGGCGGGCGCCCGCTGCCGGATCCGCTCGGCCGCGCCGCTCGCCGTGACGTCTGGCGGCGCGCCGGTCGCCGTCTCGCGGCCCGCGCCGGACGTCCTGGAGTTCGAGACCAGCAGGGGAGGGCAGTATGTCGTGACGCCGAGGTAGCCGGCGCCGCCGCCTGCAGGGTTTCCGGGTTACGATGGGGATACGGAAGTTCCCCGTCGATGAAGCTCGTCCGTTCCACTCTCGCCTTCGGGACCGTGGCCGCGCTGTCGCTGGCCGCCTGCGTGGGCCAGCCGCGGCAGGCGCCCCGGCCCACCACCTCGCGCCGCGTCGTCTTCGTCGAGCAGCGCTGGCTCGAGCTGCACACCTCCCGTCCGGCGGGCGACGACGCCGGCCGGCCGCTCGTGGTGTTCGTGACGGGCGACGGCGGCTGGCACCGGAAGGATCTCGACACCTACAAGCACCTGATCCGGTGGGGCTATCCGGTCGCGGGGTTCAGCGCGCCCGACTACCTCGATCGCCTCGCCGGCGGCGCGGCGTCGCTCCGGCCGGACCAGCTCGCGCGCGACTTCCAGACGATCATCGACGCGGCGCGCGACGACCTGGGTGTCCGGCCCGCGACGCGCGTGCTGCTCGTCGGCGTGTCGCGCGGCGCCGACCTGGTCGTCATCGCCGCGGCGCAGCGCGCGCTGCGCCGCCAGGTGTCCGGCGTCCTGGCCGTCGCTCTCACGCGCGAGGAGGAGTACGTGCGGCGCCCGCGCCGCCTCTTCCGCTTCCGGCGCCGCGCGGCGGCGGCGCCCGCGGCGGCGGGAGACGATGATGATGATCTGGTGATGGTCGAGCCGTACCGCGCCCTGCGCCGGATCGCCGCGCCGGTGGCGCTCATCCAGTCCAGCAACGACGGCTACGTGCGCGCGGCCGACGCGCGCGTGCTCTTCGGTCCCGACGACGCCGTCCGGCAGTTCCACGCGATCGAGTCGAGGGACCACAGTTTCAGCGACAGGCGGGGCGAGCTGTTCCGTGAGATGCAGGCCTCGCTCGCGTGGCTGGCCCGCCCCGCCGCCGCGGCGACCGCAGGAGGAATTTCGTGATCCGATCGATCCCGCTCGCCGCCGTGGCGCTCGCGGCCGTGCTGGCCGCGGCGCCCGCCGGCGCGACCGAGAGCCAGAAGGTCGATGTCGACGTGCGCGGCAAGACCATCACGCTGTACGTCTACCAGCCGCCCGCGGGCATCTCGCCCAAGGGCACGATCTTCATGGGCAGCGGCGACGTGGGCTGGGTCGGCCTGGCGACCACGCTGGCCGACTACCTCTCCGACCAGGGCTATGTCGTCGCCGGCGTGAACGTGCGGCACTATCTGTCCGCGTTCACCTCGGGGAAGGACCACGTCACGGTGCCGCAGGTGCCGCAGGACTTCCGGTCGTTCGCCGACGCGCTGGCGAAGCGCGGCCTGCTGCCGCCGCCCGTCGTGCTCGCGGGCGTGTCGGAGGGCGCGGCGCTCGCGGTCGCGGCGGCCGCCGCGCCGGAGACGCACGCGTGGGTCCACGGCGTGCTCACGATGGGGCTGCCGCCCGACGACGAGCTGGCGTTCCGGTGGACCGACTTCACGTCGTGGATCACGAAGAAGCCGATGAACGAGCCGTCGTTCGACCCCGAGGCCATCATCGCCCGCGTGGCGCCGACGCCGCTCTTCATGATCCAGTCCACGAAGGACGAGTACGTGACGGAGTCCGACTACCGGCGCTTCGAGGCCGCGGCGAAGGCTCCGAAGAAGCTCGTCCTCATCGACGCGGCCAACCACCGCTTCACCGACAAGATCCCCGAGCTGAAGTCGCAGATCCTGACCGGCCTCGCCTGGATCCAGGCCGGCGGGATGCAGGAGGCGGGGCTCACTCCATCCTGAGCGTCACGGCCGGATCGACGCGGCTCGCGCGGCGCGCGGGCACGAGGCACGCCGCCAGACCGGCCAGCGCAAGGACGGCCGTTACCGCCAGGTAGACGCGCGGCTCGGTCGGCGTGACCTCGAAGAGCAGCCCAGCGATGAGCCGGCTGGACGCGAACGCCGCGGCGAGGCCGAGCGCCAGCCCCACCGCGACCACGCGCATGCCCTGACCGACCACCAGCCGCACGACGTCGCGGCGCGCCGCGCCGAGCGCCACGCGGATGCCCATCTCGCGCGCGCGCTGGCTGACGGTGTAGCTCAGCGCGCCGTAGAGGCCCACGAGCGACAGCAGCAGGGCGGTCGCGGCGAAGCCGCCGAGCAGCTGCGTCCGGAACTCCGGCGCCGCGGTGAACCGTCCGACGAGCTGCGCCATCGTCGCCACGCGCGCGAGCGGCACCGTCGGGTCGAGGGACCTGACGATCGCGCGGATGGACGGCGTGAGCGCCGCGGGATCGCCCGGCGCGTTGACGACGATGGTCTTCGCGATCCCGGCGAACGGGCCGACCATCTGCGCGTCGGCCACCAGCATCATCGCCGGCGGCCGGTTGGCCGGTCCGAAGTCCCGGATGTCGCCGCACACGCCCACGACCTCGGCGACGTACGGCTCGCGGAAGTCGAGGACCAGCTGGCGGCCGATCGGCGACTCGTCCCCGAAGAGCACGCGCGACAGGGTCCGGTTGATGATCACCACGTTCGGCGAGCCTGGTGCGTCGCGGTCCGCGAACGCGCGGCCGGCGACGATCGGGATGCCGGTGGCCTCGAAATAGCCGGTCGAGGCGGCGCGGATCTGCGCGTACACCTTGTCCGCGTCGGTCGCCGGCGGCCGGCCCTCCGGGTGCACCAGCGTGTCGTTGCCGCCGTAGAGGGGCGGCAGGTTGACGAGCGCGGCGGCGCGCACGCCGCGGAGCGCGCGCGTCCGCGCGAGCAGCTCGTCGTAGAAGGCCTGCGCGCGGTCGGCGTTCGGTCCGCCGTACGTCCCGTCCGGCAGCGCGATCGCCGCGGTGAGGATCGGCGCCGGGTCGAAGCCGATGTCGACGTGCTGCAGGCGCCACAGGCTCTGGACCAGGAGCGACGCGCCGACGAGCAGCACGAGCGACAGCGTGATCTGCGCCGCGACCAGCGCCGCGCGCAGCCGGGCGCCCCCGCGGCCGTCCGACGTGCGGCGGCCGGACCGCAGCGCGTCCGCGAGGCGGCCACCAGGGCCCTGGAGCGCCGGTGCGAGACCGGCCAGCATCCCGGTCGCCGCCGCCACCGCGATCGTGAAGCCCAGCACCGTCCCGTCGATCGTCACGCCTTCCAGGGGCAGGACGCCGGGCGGCACGAGCGCGCGCAGCCCGCCGACGAGCAGCCACGCCAGCAGCAGGCCCGCGGCGGCGCCGGCGGACGCGAGCAGCGTGCTCTCGGTCAGGAGCTGCCGCGCGACGCGGGCGCGCGACGCGCCGAGCGCGCGGCGGACCGCCACCTCGCCGCGCCGCGCGAGCGCCCGCGCCAGCAGCAGGCTGGCCACGTTGCCGCACGCGATCAGCAGGACGACGCCGACGGCCGCGAGCAGCAGCGTCAGCGCCGGCCGGAGGTTCCCGACCAGGTCCTCCTGGAGCGGGACGATCCGCAGCGTCCAGCTCTCGTTCTCCTTGTAGGTCCGCTCGAGGTCCCTGGCGATGCCGTCGATCTGCGCCTGGGCGGCGGCGACCGTCACCCCCGGCGCGAGCCGCGCCACGCCGCGCAGGAAGTGGAAGCGGCGGACCGAGGTGTCGGGCGTGCCGAACCGGATCGGCGTCCAGAGCTGGACGCCCGCGGGGAAGTCGAACGTCGGCGGCATCACGCCCACGACCACCGTCGGCGTGCCGTCCACCTGGATGGCGCGGCCGAGGATCGAGGGGTCGCCGCCGTAGCGCCGGCGCCACAGGCCGTCGGACAGCACCACGACGTCCGCGCCCGCCGCGGTCTCCTCGTCCGCGCGGAAGCCGCGGCCGAGCGCGGGCGCCACGCCGAACGTGTCGAAGAAGTTCGCGGTCACCGTGCCCGACGGCACCTGCTCCGCGTCGCCGTCGCCGGCGAGCGACACGGTCGACGAGATGACGTGGGCCGCGAACGACGCGAAGACCGTGTTGCGCGCCCGGTAGTCCAGGAAGTCCGGCGGCGAGATGGACGCGGAGTCGTTCTTCGAGAACGACCCGTACAGCCGCACCAGCTCGTCCGGGCGCTCGAACGGCAGCGGCCGCAGCAGCACGCCGTTGACGATGCTGAACATCGCCGCGTTCGCGCCGATGCCGAGACCGAGCGTGAGCACGACGAGCAGCGTGAAACGCGGCTCGCGGCGCATGCCGCGCAGCGCGTACCGGAGATCCTGCAGCGGCACGCCGGAACTCCAGCCGCGCCGGGGGGGCGTCCCCTGCGCGCGGGCCGTGCGCCGGGCGTCCCGCCGCTCCGCGGCGGCGTCGCGCAGCACGTCGGCGACGGTGCGGCCGGTCAGCCGGACGAGGCCGCCGCGGCCGCCGCGCGCCAGCTCCTCGCGCGCGGCGTCGCGGAAGAGCTCGACGAGATCGTGGCCGAAGCGCGCGCGGTACGCCGCCGGATGGGCGCGGAGCGCGAGCCGGACGGCGCGCTCGGCCCGCGCCGTCAGCCTGCTCGTCCGCACGCCTCTTCCGGTCTCACCCATCGGGTCCTCACTCCACGCGGAACGACACCATCGGATCCACCCGCGTCGCGCGCCGCGCGGGCACCGCGCTCGCCACGATCGCCACCAGCGCCAGCGCCAGCGCCACGCCGGCGAACGTCACGGGGTCGGTCGGCGCGACGCCGAACAGCCACGTCGTCAACGCGCGGGTCAGCACGAGCGCCAGCCCCACACCGGCCGCGATGCCCGTGGCGGCGAGCTTCAGGCCGTCGCCGACGACGAGGCGCCAGACGTTGCCCGGCGTGGCGCCGAGCGCCAGCCTGAGCGCCATCTCGTGCGTCCGCCGGCTCACGACGAACGACAGCACGCCGTAGAGGCCCACGGTCGCCAGCACCAGCGCCAGGCCCGCGAAGATCGCGAGCAGCAGCATCTCGAACTGGTCGAGCGAGACCGACGACCGCACGAGCTCGGCCATCGGCCGCGGCGTCGGCACCGGCAGGTCCGGGTCGACGCCGGCGAGGGCCCGGCGGACCTCCGCGGCCACGGCGTCCGAGCGCGCAGACGACTCGACGACGACGCTCATGAAGGTCCACGGCACCTGGCGGTACGGGACGTAGAACTCCGGATCCGGAGCGTCCCGCAGGTCGTCGTGGATGACGTCGCCCGCGATGCCCACGATCTCCATCCACGGGCCCGAGCTCCCGATCCGGAACCGCCGCCCGAGCGCGTCCTCGCCGGGCCAGTACTGACGCGCCATCGTCTCGTCCACGATGGCGACCGGCGCGGCGCCGTCGCGGTCGGCGCCGGTGAACGCGCGGCCGTGGAGGATCGGGATGTCGAGCACGCGGAAGAAGTCCGGGCTGATGACGCGAATGCCGGCGCCGGGCTCCGGGACGGGCGAGGCGTGGTCGAGCGTCAGGCCGCGGGTGCTGTTGCCGCCCGCGAAGGGCAGGCGGCCCGCCGCCGCCACGCCCTCGACGCCGGGCATGCCCGCCAGCCCGCCGAGCAGCGCGTCGAAGAACCGCGCCTGCCGCGCGCCGTCGGGATAGCGCTCGGCGGGCAGGTCGATCCGCATCGCGAACCGGTGGTCCGTCCGGAAGCCCGGATCGACGCGCCGGAGATTGGCGAAGCTCTGGATCATGAGCGCGGCCGACACGAGCAGCGCGAGCGACACGGCGACCTCGCCCACGACGAGCGCGTCGCGCGTCAGGCGGCCGCGCCGCCCCGTCGTGGCGCGCCCCTGCGACCCGAGCGCGCTGGCGTCGGCGGCCGTTCGCGCCGTGGGCGCCAGGCCGAAGACGAGCCCGGTGGCGATCGAGAGGCCCAGCGCCGCCGCCAGCACCGGCCACCCGATCGCCGGGTGGACGCGCTGGACGTCGCCGGGCGCCAGCGCCACGAGCAACGGGAGGTACCACCAGGCGGCCGCCACGCCCGCCGCCCCGCCGACGAGCGAGAGCACGAGGCTCTCGGTGAGCAGCTGCCGCGCCAGCCGCCACCGGCTGGCGCCGAGCGCGGCGCGCATCGCGATCTCCTGCTGCCGCGTGGTCGAGCGCGCCAGCAGGAGGTTGGCGACGTTCGCGCAGGCGATGAGCAGCACGAGCGCCACCGCGGCCGTGAGCAGCAGCAGCGCCGGACGCACGTCGGCCACGAGCGAGTCGCGGAGCGGCACCATCCGCACGATGGCGTCGTCCTCGTCCACGAGATCCGGATGCTCCTGGTGCAGGCGGCCGTAGATCACCCGCTGCTCGGCCCGCGCGTCGGCCAGCGTCACGCCGTCGGCGAGCCGGCCGATCATCGGCAGGTAGTGGTTGTACAACCCCGTCGGGTCGTCGTTGGGACGCAAGGGGTACGCGGGGACGACGTGCCGCGCGGACAGGTAGATCTGCGCCCAGTGGGGATACGCGAAGCCGGGCGGCATCACCCCGACGATGGTGACGTGCTCGCCGTTGAGCGTCACCGGCCGGCCGACGACGGCCGGGTCGCGGCCGAAGTCGCGCGCCCAGACGCCGTCGCCGAGGACCGCGACCCGTGCCGAGCCAGGCTGCACGTCCCCGGGCAGGAAGCCGCGGCCGAGGGCCGGCGACACCCGCAGCACCGACAGGAAGCTCGCGTCGGTGACGAGCCCGTCGAGCTGTTCGGGCCGCCCGGTGCCCGTCAGGGTGATCGGCGTGAAGTGGAACGGCGCCATTGCTTCGAACGCACGGCTCGACTCGCGCCACCGCAGGAACGGCGCCGGAGCCAGATCGTCGGTGACCACGAGGCGATCGGCCCGCGGGTAGGGGAGCGGCGCGAGGAGCGCCGCGTCCACGACCGCGAAGATGGCCGCGTTCGCGCCGACGCCGAGCGCCACCGTCACGATCGCGACGAAGGTGAAGCCGGGCGCGCGGCGGAGCATGCGCAGCGCGTAGGCCGTGTCCTGCCGCCAGGTGTCCAGCCGCCAGCGCCGCGCTTCCGGATCGCGATGCGCGCGGACGTCGGCGCGCACCCGGCGCCGCTCGACGGCCGCGTCGCGCAGGATATCGGCCACCGTCCGGACCGTGACGCGGGCCAGGCCGGCGCGGCCGCCCCGCGCGAGCTCGTCCCGCGCCGTGTCGCGGAACAGCTCGACGAGGCCGGCGCCGGCCCGATCGCGGTACGTCGCCGGGTAGGCGTGGAGCGCCAGGCGGACGAGCCGCTCCGCCGCCGCCCGGGATCCGCGCGCGCTCACGCCGTCTCTCCCCGCTCGGCGAGCTTCCTCACGCGCGAGCTGCCGACGAGCGCCGTCAGCCGCCGCGCCTCGGCCGCCGCCGTCTGCCGGCCGAGCGTGGTCAGCCGGTAGTAGGTGCGCCGCTCGTCGTCCAGCTCGCGCACCGGCCGGCGCTCGGACTCCGCGATCAGGCCGGCGTCGATGAGCTGCTGGATCGCGCGGTACAGCGTGCCGGCGCCGAGCCGGAGGCCCGCCTCGCGCGCCTCGAGGTCCTTCTTCAGGCCGTACGGGTGGCGCTCGCCGTCCGAGAGGCTGACGAGCATGAGGAAATGCAGGGGCTTCAACGGGGCCTGGCGGCTTGCGTGGGATGTCGGCATGAGGTTCACTGCCTCAGACTTGGGTGGGGCTCGGCCCCACACCGGCGCCATATTCACGAAACGGTGCCAGTATTACCGAAACGTGAATAGTTTGTCCAGAGGAAACATGGCGGCCATCACGCTGAAGGATTTCGACGACCCCCGCGTGGCGCTGTACCGGGGCGTGCGCGACCCGGCGCTCCTGCGGGAGCACGGGCTGTTCGTGGGGGAGGGGCGTCTCGTCGTCCGGCGGCTGCTGGAGGACGGCCGGTTCCCGGTGCGGTCGGTGCTCGTGTCGGCCGCCGCGCGCGGAGACCTGGCGGATCTGCTCGACGCGCGGCCGGCGCTCGACGCGTTCGTCGCGTCGCTCGACGCGCTGCGCGGCCTCACCGGCTTCGACCTGCACCGCGGCTGCCTGGCGCTGGCCGAGCGGCCGGCGCCCGAGCCGGCCGCGGCGCTCGTGTCGCGGCTCGGCGCCGCGCGGCTGGTCGTCGTGCTGGAGGAGGTGGGCGACGCCGACAACGTCGGCGGCGTGTTCCGGAACGCCCTGGCGTTCGGCGCCGGCGCGGTGCTCGTCAGTCCGGGCTGCTGCGACCCGCTCTACCGGAAGGCGATCCGGACGTCGATGGCCGCGTCGCTGCGCGTGCCGTTCGCGCGCGTCGAGCCGTGGCCGGGCGGCCTCGACCTGCTGCGCCGCGCGGGGTTCGCTCTCGTGGCGCTCACGCCGTCCGCCGAGGCGCGCGATCTCGCGGCGTTCGCGCGCGACCCCGCGCGTCCCTCACGCGTGGCCCTGCTCGCCGGCGCCGAAGGACCGGGCCTCAGCCCCGCCACGCTCGCGCTGGCCGACGCGAAGGTCCGCATCCCCATGGCGCCGGGCGTGGATTCGCTGAACCTCGCGACGGCGACAGGAATAGGCCTGTATCACTGCTCATTGCCGATTGCCGATTGAAGATTGCCGATTGAAAGGCTGCCGATCACGCTGGCCTCGCCGTCACGGCCGGCCCAGCGTGATCCGATGCTCTCCAATCGGCAATCGGCAATCGGCAATCGGCAATGATCTATAATCCCTCCTTCCCGTTCAGCGCACCGGAAAGGAGCGACCCATGCGCCCCCCGCACGGAGTTCTCTGTTTCCTCGCGATCTTCCTGCCGGCGCTTCTCGGCTGTGGTGGGCCGCCGCCCGCGGCCTCGGTCGCGGGCGGTCCGTCGCCGGCGCCGCTCTTCGACAATCTGGGCGACCTGCACCACGCGGTGACCACGAATTCCGAGCAGGCGCAGCGCTACTTCGACCAGGGGCTGCGGCTCGTGTACGCGTTCAACCACGACGAGGCGGTCCGGTCGTTCCGGGAGGCGGCGCGGCTCGACCCGTCCTGCGCCATGGCCTACTGGGGCGTCGCGCTCGCGCTCGGTCCCAACATCAACCTGCCGACCGACCCCGACCGCGAGCATCTGGCGGGCGAGATGGTGGCCAGGGCGCGCGCGTTGGAGGCGAAGGTGTCGCCCGCCGAGCGCGACTACATCGAGGCGCTCGCCCGCCGCTATCCCGAGCGGGCGGGCGCCGACCGCGCGCGGGCCGCCGCCGACTACGCCGACGCGATGCGCGAGGTCTCGCGGGCGCACCCGGACGACCCGGACGCGGCCACGCTCTTCGCCGAGTCGCTGATGGATCTCCGCCCGTGGCGGCTGTGGACGTCTGACGGACGGCCCGCGCCCGACACCGAAGAGATCGTCACGACGCTCGAGGCCGTACTCCGGGCGCACCCCGATCATCTGGGCGCGAACCACTACTACATCCACACGATGGAGGGCTCGCCCCATCCCGAGCGCGCCCTCGAAGCCGCCGACCGGCTGCCGTCGCTCGCCCCCGGCGCCGGCCACGTGGTCCACATGCCGTGCCACATCTACATCCACACGGGCCGCTGGGCCGACGCGTCCACGGCCAGCGAGCGCGGCATCGAGGCGGACCGGGCGTACCTGGCGAAAGCGAAGCCGGAAGGCGTCTACCCGATGATGTACGTCGCGCACAACTTCCAGTTCCTCGCGTTCACCGCGGCGATGGAGGGCCGGAGCACCGTCGCCCTGCAGGCGGCCGAGGAGATGGTGCGCCGCATGCCCGCCGGCATGGTGAAGGAGATGGAGGCGTCGTTGCCGGGCGTCGACTACTTCCTGGCGCCGCCGATCTTCACGATGGTGCGCTTCGGCCGCTGGCGGGCGCTGCTCGACATGCCGCAACCGCCCGCCGAGTTCCGCTACCTCACGGCGCTGTGGCGCTTCGGCCGCGGTCTGGCGCTGGCGCGCACGGGGAAGCCGGACGAGGCGGACCGCGAGCGTCAGGCTCTGGTCGCGTTCGTCTCCTCCCTGAAAGACGACGAGATGGTGGGGCCGCTCAACCGGGCGAGCGCGGTGTTCGGGGTCGCCTCGGCGCTCCTCGAGGGCGAGATCGCGCTCGCGCGCGGCCGGACCGACGAAGCGATTCGTCGCCTGCGGGCCGCGGTCGCGGCCGAGGACCGGTTGAGCTACGACGAGCCGCCCGCGTGGTGGCAGTCGGCCCGGCTGTCGCTCGGTGCGGCGCTCCTCGAGGCCGGCCGCGCCCGGGAGGCCGCGCGGGTCTACGAGGCGGACCTGGGCCGTTTCCCGGAGAACGGCTGGGCGCTCTACGGCCTCGCGCAGGCGCTGAAGCTGGAGCGATCACCGGCTGCCGCCGACGCCGAGGCGCGGTTCCAGAAGGCGTGGGCCCGCGCCGACGTCACGCTGGCCGCGACGAGATTCTGAAGCAGGATGGGAGTCGCCATTCTGCAATCGCCATTCCGCATTCGCCATTCTCGTGAGCTACCATGTTCCCGCCCGGCCGCCCCCGCGGGTGGGGCGGCGCGCCCATGAGGAGGGACGATTCGATGAAGCCGCGCCTCTACATTCCGGCCGTCGGCCTTGCGCTGGCGGCGTTGACGCTGGCCCCGCGGCTCGAGGCCCAGACTGTTCCGACGCCAGAGTCGGTGCTCGGCTACAAGCCCGGCGCCGATTTTCATCTCGCCAGCTACGACGACGCGCTGGCCTACTTCAAGCAGCTCGACGCGGCGAGCGACGAGCTGCAGCTCGAGCACGTCGGCAAGACGTCCGGCGGCCAGGACTGGTACATCGCCATCATCTCGTCCGCGGAGAACCTCGAGAACCTCGATCGCTACAAGGACGTCGCGAAGCGCATTGCCCTGGCCAAGGGGCTCGACGACCAGCAGGCGCGGGCGCTCGCGCGCGACGGCAAGGCCATCGTGCACATCGACGGCGGCCTGCACGCCACCGAGGTGGCCGGCGCGCAGCACACGATCCAGCTCGCCTACGACCTGGTCAGCAGCCAGGACCCGCACGTCAAGTTCATCCTCGACAACGTCGTGCTGGTGCTCTGGTTCTCGATGAACCCCGACGGCCAGAACATGGTGGCGAGCTGGTACCGGCGCAACCTGGGCACGCCGTTCGAGGTGGCGCCGCTGCCGTGGCTGTACCTCAAGTACGTCGGCCACGACAACAACCGCGACGGCTACATGAACAACGTGCCCGAGTCGCAGATCGTGACGCGCGAGGCGGTGGACGAGTGGTACCCGATGGTGTTCTACAACCACCACCAGACGGCGCCCTTCCCGGCGCGCATCTGGATCCCGCCGTTCGCCGAGCCGGTCTCGACCAACGTCAGCCCGCTCATGTGGCGCTGGACCAACGTGTTCGGCACGGCGATGGCCGCCTGGCTCGACGACCACGCGATGCCCGGATCGATCCACCGCGGCCGCTTCGACGACTGGTACCCCGGCTTCATCGACAACGTGAACAACTACCGCAACACCGTCTCGTTCCTGACCGAAACGGCGCTCTACCGCTACGCGACGCCGCACTTCTACACCGTGGACGACTTCCCGAAGGAGTTCCAGGGCCTGCGCAAGGAGGTCTTCTACGCGAGCCCGTGGGAGGGCGGCTGGTGGCGCCTCGGCGACGCGGTGCGCTACATGGAAGGCGCGTCGATGGCGGTGCTCGACACGGCGGCCAGGTACCGCGAGCAGATCATCTACAACCGCTACCAGGCCGGCCGCGACGCCATCCGGACGTTCACGACGTCGCCGCCCTACGCCTACGTGATCCCGCAGCAGCAGCGCGACCCGCAGGAGGCGGCGCTGCTCGCGCAGAAGATGCAGGAGAACGGCCTCCAGGTGAGCCAGGCCTCGGCCGCGTTCAGCGCCGGCGGCCGCGACTACCCGGCGGGCACGTGGGTGATCCTCATGGACCAGCCCTACGCGCGCCTGGTGAAGGAGCTGTTCAGCATCCAGGACTACCCGGACCTGCGCGAGACGCCCGGCGGGTCGCCCGACCTGCCCTACGACATCGCCGGCTGGACGCTGCCGCTCCAGATGGGGGTGGAAACCGTTGCCGTCATCGAGCCGCTGAGCGCCGAGGTCCGGGCGTCGATGAAGCCGGCCGGGACGATCGCGCCCCCGGCGGGCGGCGTGCGCGGCACGGGGACGACGTTCGTGATCGACCGGCGGCCGAACGCGGCCGTGAAGGCGGTCAACCGCGTGCTGAAGGCCGGCGGCACCGTGAGCGCCGCGGGCCAGGCCATCACCGTGGACGGCGAGCGCTACGCGCCGGGCGCCTTCGTGGTGACCGGCTTCCCGCGCGACCGCATGCAGGCGATCGCCGCGGACCTCGCGCTGCCGGTGCGCGCCACCGCGCGCGTCGCCGAGGCGACGGCGAAGCTCGGCGCCGGCCGCGTCGGCGTCTACCAGTCGTGGCAGGCGAACATCGACGCCGGCTGGACGCTCTGGCTGCTCGAGCAGTACGGGTTCCCCGTCACCGAGATCCACAACGACGCGGTTCGCGCCGGCCACCTGAAGGACCGGTTCGACACGATCGTCATCGCCGAGATGAGCACGAAGACGATCCTGCACGGCTACGCGGAGGGCATCGTTCCCGGCGAGTACGCCGGCGGCATCGAGCAGGACGGCCTCGACAACCTGAAGCAGTTCGTCAGGGACGGCGGCACCGTCGTCGCGCTGGGGAACGCCTCGGCGTTCGCGATCGACGGGTTCGACCTGCCGGTGAAGAACGTCGTCGCCGGGCTGAAGGACCTGGAGTTCTTCTGCGGCGGGTCCATCCTGAGGACCGAGGTCCGATCGGCGGAGAACCCGCTGGTGTTCGGCCTGCCGGACCAGCCCGCCGCGTTCTTCGCGCGGAGCGGCGCCTTCGAGACCGAGCGCGGCTTCGACGGCTCGGTGCTGCTCACGTACCCGAAGGACGAGAGTCCGCTGCTGTCCGGCTACATCCTGCACCCCGAGAAGATCGAGGGGAAGATCGCGTCGCTCGAGGCGAAGCTGGGCCAGGGGCGGATCGTCATCACCGGCTTCCGGCCGCAGTGGCGCGGCCAGACGCACGGGATGTACAAGCTGCTCTTCAACGCGCTCTACACGGGCGGCGGCGAGGCGCCGGCCGTCCGGACGGCGTCGGCGGGCGACCTCGGCCGCCAGTGGGCGGACATCACCGCCGGCATCACCGCCGACCTCGGGAAGATCTTCGCGCAGAACCAGACGTTCGCCGCCGCGCGCGGCGCGCGGAGCGTCGAGGAGGGCAAGAAGTTCGACCAGCTCGTGGACGAGTTCCGGACCGCGCAGCTGAAGAAGGTGGACGCTTTCGCCCACGCCGCGGGCCCGCGGGCGCCGGGCCAGGCGATCGACGAGTACCAAGCCCAGCTCAAAGCCGCCCTCGTGGACATGCGGGGGAAAGACTACGCCTCGACCAACTACACGCTCGGCGACCTCCGCATCCAGTACCGGCTCGCCGTGCTGGAGCGGGAGATCGGGGAGGCGGTGAAATAGAGCATTGCCGATCGCCAATCGGCAATGCCCTCCGTCCCCCCGTCAGGTCATCCGTTCGGCCCGAGCGTCCCCTGCGCGCGACAACGACGCTGCCGAATGTCCGGCGCGACGCATCTGTGCGCGCATCGCGGCGCCGGCGCGTACGGAACGCGGGTTGCTACTCCCGTTCGCGACAGCCTGCCGTTGTCTCCGGGGGGAGCCGCATGCGCGCCAAGGGAGTCACGAGAGCCACGATCTGTACAGCCGCGGTGTTCGCCGCCGTCCTTGCGATCACGGCGTGCGACAGGGGCGAGGGGTTCGACGGCGAGGACGGCGCGGAAGGCAGCGTCGTGAGCAACCCCATCCAGCCTTCGCCGACGCCCACTCCGACGCCGACGCCGACCCCGACACCGGCGCCCGCCCCGGCCCCGGCCCCGTCGCCCACGCCCACGCCCACGCCGAGCGCGGCGCTGTCCTACGACCAGGATCTGAAGCCCGTGTTCGACATGGACTGCGTGCGGTGCCACGGCGGGTCCCGTCCGTCGGCCGGCTACAACATGGCCACCTACACGGGCGTGATGGCGCTCGTGAGGCCGGGCGACGCCAACTCGATCCTGGTGCAGGTCACGCGGCCGGGCGGGCTGATGTACGGGCAGTTCAGCGGCGATCGCGCGGCCAAGGCGGACCTGGTCCGGCGCTGGGTGGTGGACGACAACGCGGCGCAGAGCCGGTGAGGATCTGATAGATTGCGCGTCGGGAGGGCCACTCGATGCGCATCATCCGTCTCGCCGCGGCGTGCCTCGCCGCCGCCACGCTCCTCGCCGGGCCTGCGGCGGCCCAGAGCTCCAAGCGCGCGATCGCGCTCGACGATCTCGCGAAGCTCCGGTCGGTCTCCGACCCGCAGGTCTCGCCCGACGGCCGGTGGGTGGCCTACACGGTCGGCACCGTCGACGCGGAGAAGGACACGCGCGACACGGACCTCTGGATGGTGAGCTGGGACGGCGCCCAGAGCGTCCGGCTGACGGCCACCGCCGACAGCCGCGAGAGCTCCCCGCGCTGGAGCCCCGACAACCGCTACCTCGCGTTCCTCGCCACGCGCGGCGGCGAGGACGACAAGAAGCTGGGCGGGCAGGTCTGGCTCCTCGACCGGCGCGGCGGCGAGGCCGAGCGCCTCACGTCGATCAAGGGCGGCGTGTCCGAGTTCGCGTGGTCGCCCGACGCGTCGCGCCTCGCGCTCGTCGTCGACGACCCGGATCCGAACGAGGAGCCCGAGACGCTGGAGGGCTGGGAGCGCAAGACCCCGCCGCCCATCGTGATCGACCGCTACCACTTCAAGCAGGACCGCGTGGGCTACCTGCGCGCGCTGCACCAGCACCTCGCGGTGTTCGACATGGCGTCGCGCAAGGAGGCCGTCGTCACGCCGGGCCGCTTCGACGAGGCGGCGCCCGCCTGGTCGCCCGACGGCCGACTGCTCGCCTTCGTCAGCAACCGCACCGCCGATCCCGACCGCAACGAGAACACCGACATCTTCGTCGTCGAGGCCAAGGCCGGCGCCGAGCCGCGCCAGTTGACGACGTACGGCGGCACCGACGGCGGGCGGCCGTCGTGGAGCCCGGACGGGAAGTGGATCGCGTACGTGCGCGGCGAAGAGACCAAGTACGCGCCCTACGCGCAGGACGCGCTCGCCGTCGTGCCGTCCGCCGGCGGCGAGCCGACGATCCTGACCGCGTCCTTCGATCGCCCGGTGTCCGGCAACCTCGTGTGGACCGGCGACAGCCGCGGCCTCTACTTCACGGCCGACGACGACCGCGTCACGTGCGTCGCGAAGGTCGCGGCCGCGGGCGGCCCGATCGAGAAGGTCACGACCGGCCCGCGCGTCGTGTCGAGCCTCTCGCGGCGGGCCGACGGGGAGATGGCGCTCGTGTCCGGCACGTCGGACGAGCCCGGCGAGGTGTACGCCCTCGAGGGCGGCGCGCTGCGCCGGCTGACCCACCAGAACGACGCGCTCATGGCCGAGCTCGCGCTCGGGCCCACCGAGGACTTCACGTCGAAGAGCCAGGACGGCACCGAGGTGCACGGGCTGATGGTGAAGCCCGCGTCGTTCGTGGCCGGCCGCCGGTACCCGACGATCCTGTTGATCCACGGCGGTCCGAACGGGCAGGACGACCACAGCTTCAGCTTCGACCGGCAGTACTTCGCGGCCCACGGCTACGTCGTGATCTCGGTGAACTACCGCGGGAGCTCGGGCCGCGGCACGGCGTACTCGAAGGCGATCTTTGCGGACTGGGGCCACCTCGAGGTGATGGACCTCCTGGGCGCGGTGGACCACGTCGTGTCGGACGGCGTGGCCGACCCCGATCGGCTCGGGCTCGGCGGCTGGAGCTACGGCGGCATCCTGACCGACGCGACGATCGCGGCCGACCCGCGCTTCAAGGCGGCGGTCAGCGGCGCGGGCAGCTCCCTGGAGCTCACCATGTACGGCGTCGATCAATACATCGTCCAGTACCAGAACGAGATGGGCCTGCCGTGGAAGGGGCTCGACACGTGGCTGAAGGTCTCGGCCGCGTTCCTCCACGCCGACCGCATCAGGACGCCGACGCTCTTCATGGGGGGCGACAAGGACTTCAACGTCCCGCTCGTCGGCGGCGAGCAGATGTACCAGGCGCTCAAGAGCCTGGGGGTCGCGACCGAGCTCGTGATCTACCCCGGGCAGTACCACGGGATCACGGTCCCGAGCTACCAGCGCGACCGGCTCGCGCGCGACCTGGCCTGGTTCGACAAGAGTACCTCAAGTAGGCCTGCCGCGCCGTAGCGCGAGGTGCGAAAGGGGGCTTGCCCGCCGTAGCGCGAAGCGCGAAAGGGGGCTTGCCCGCCGTAGCGCGAAGCGCGAAGGCGGGTGTAACCTTATGGGGACCGGCGGAATCATTGTGGAAGACGGTCCTGCCGGCCGAGCCGGCTCATCTGTTTATGCCTCTCTTCGAGTACGTCTGCACCGCCTGCCGCCACGAGTTCGAGGCCTTCGTCACCTCGAGCCGCACCCCTGTCTGCCCGTCCTGCCAGAGCGAGAAGCTCGAGAAGCTCGTATCCCGCCTCGGGCGCATCGGCGGCGCGGGCGGGTCGGGTTCCGGCGGCGGCCCCGTCTTCTCCGGCGGTTGAGGGATCGGTGGCGGGCCGGGAGCCTGCTAAGCTCGTCTCCGCGTGGACTTTTGCCGCCTTTCCGCCTACAATAGCTGCAAGCAGTTCGCCTCCGCCGCCGTCGTTCCACGCGACCGGCGCCCGACTCAGACCTGCGCAGAGCCGTAGACGCCGCCACACTCCGCATGGAAGTCGAAGCGCGCTGTCCCTACTGCGGGGAGCCGATCGGCCTCGTGATCGACGAGGACGGCGGCCGCCGGCAGCAATACGTCGAGGACTGCTGGGTCTGCTGCCGGCCGATGGCCGTGCAGGTGTTCCTCGACGCGGGCTCGGCGCGCGTGGATCTCGGACGCGCTGACGACTGAGGCGACCGCAGGAAACCCGGCCTCTGGCCCCTGGCCTCAGGCCTCCGAAACCCGTAACCAAGGAACTCCGTTTGTCAGACACACTCAACAAGATCGCGGTCTTCATCGATTTCGACAACATCGAGATCGGCGTCCGATCGACGATGAACCTCTCGTTCGACGTCGGCGTCGTGCTCGACGCGCTGAAGGAGCGCGGCGAGGTGGTCTCCAAGACCGCCTACAGCGACTGGAAGCGCGCCGGCGACTACAGCCGGCTCCTCAGCCAGCACGCCATCAAGATGGTGCAGCGCAACCTCACGCCGGGCGGCGACAAGAACGGCGCCGACATCAACCTGGCGCTCGACGCGCTCGAGATGGCGTTCACCCACGCCCACATCAACACCTTCGTCATCGTCGGCGGCGACAGCGACTTCATGAGCCTGGTGGAGAAGCTGAAGCAGTACGACCGCAAGGTGTTCGTGGTCGGCGGCCGGCAGTTCACCAGCCAGATCATGCAGAAGAACTGCCACGAGTTCATCGCCTACGAGAACCTCGTGGGCGGCGGACGCAAGGGCGGCGTCCACCGGGGACGGCCCGGCGCGCCCGCGCCGGCCGCCGGCGGCCCGGCGCCCATCTCGCAGGTCGTGCCGCTCGTGCGGCGCGCGCTGGGCCTGCTCTCCGAGCGCGAGGTGTCGCCGCAGCTCGGCCTGCTCAAGAGCACGCTGCTGCAGCTCGACTCCACGTTCTCGGAGAAGAGCTACGGCGTGTCGACCTTCCTGGACTTCGCCGAGAAGCTCGCCGCCGCCGGCATCGTCTCGATCCACCGCGCGGGCCACAACCTGCTCGTGAACCTGCTCGCCGACGGGAACGAGGCGCCGGCCGAGGAGAGCGAGCCGGAGCACGCGCCGGTCGAGGCCGCCGAGCGCGACGAGGCGCCGCGGGCGGGCGAGCCCGAGCGGTTCGTCGAGGGCGTGCGCGAGGTGCGCCGGCTGTTCGAGTCGGCGCCCACGCCGCCGCGCTTTCCGATGTACCTGCGCAACGTGAAGCAGTTCCTGCGCGCCGTGGACCCGTCGTTCGACGAGCGCCGCTACGGCTTCAGCGGTCTGGTGGAGCTGCTGCGGGCGTGCCAGAAGGACGGCCTGCTGCGGCTCGAGCGCGGCCGCCAGGGCGTGCTGCGCGTCTTCGCCGGCGGGTCGATGCGCGCCGCGCCCGTCGCCGTGCCGGCGCCGCCGCGGTCCGTCGAGATCGACGAGGTCGAGGTCGTCGAGGCCGACGCGGTCCGTGTCGAGGAGCCGGCCCCGCCGGCGGCCGCCGCCGAGCCGCAGGCCGAGCCCGAGGCCGTGGAAGAGGCTCCCGTCAAGCCGAAGCGCCGCCGCAAGGCGGCCGCGGCGCCGCGGAAGACCACCGGCGCCCGGAAGACGCCGGCGCGCAAGCCGCGGGCGAAGAAGGCCGCGACCACCGACGATTCAAAGGTGTAAGAAGTGCCGGGCCGGGATGACGGTTCGGGTCACCCGGCCCGGTGTTCGCTCCGCCCCCGGGCCATCCAGGACCCGCAAGGCTCATTTTTTCAATAACTTGAAGGCTCGCCCAGGGCGGGGCCGGTCGGCCGCGAACTTGCACTTCTGTCCGCGGCAGGTGCCGGGTGGCTGGCGCGGATTCGCGCCAGGACCGATACTGTCGGGAGAGCGATGAGTCACGATGCTTCCGGATCGCTGAGCACGGTGTTGGTCGCGTCGAGCTCGGTCCTCGCGGCCTGGTCGGAGCGGTCGAGCGTGTCGACCGACGTGGTCGCGCTCGACGAGTCCGACGCGCAGGGCATCATCGATGTCGTGGCGAAGCGACGGCCGAAGACCGTCGTGCTCGAGCGGCGCTTCCTGATGACGTCGAAGGGCGCGGCGCTCGTGCACCGGCTGCGGCACGACGAGGACCTGCCGCGCGTGGAGATCCGCGTGCTGCCGACCGAGCACGCCGTGGCGCTCACCACCAGCCATTCGCCGCTCGTGAGCTCGCCGGCGGCCGTGGTGTCGCTGGCGCAGCCGATCACCGGCCCGGTGCGGCGCGCGGTGCGCACCCCGATGCGCGAGGGCGTGGAGGTGCAGGTGAACGGGGTTGTCGCGTCGATCGTGGATCTCTCCACGCTCGGCGCGCAGGTGATCTCGCCGCGCGCGCTCAAGCCGAACGAGTCGGTGCGCGTGCAGCTCGCGGACGACCGGGGACGGACCGTGCGGACGCTCGCGGGCGTCGCGTGGGCCGCGTTCGAGCTGCCGCCCGGGGCGCCGCCCCGCTACCGCGTCGGCATGGAGTTCCACGGCGCCGAACCGGGCGCCATCGAGACGTTCTACGAACGGCTGGCCAGCTCGCCGCACAGCCGCCAGCACTGATCTCGATCGCGGGCCCCCGGCCCCCGGCCTACCGCGGCCCCCGCAGGTACTTCAGCAGCTCGCTGTCCGTGCCGAGCACGAAGAACGTCCGCTGGTCGATCGTCTGCTCGTAGGTCTCGAGCGACTTCACGAACCCGTAGAAGTCCGGGTCACGGTTGTACGCCTCGGCGTAGATCGTCGTGGCCTGGGCGTCGGCCTTGCCGCTCAGCTCCTGCGCCGAGCGGTAGGCCTCCGACTGGATCCGCTTGAGCTCGCGTTCCTGCTCGCCGCTGATCCGCGCGGCTTCGCCCTGGCCCTCCGACCGGTACTGCTCGGCGACGCGCTGGCGCTCGGCGATCATGCGCGCGAACACGTCCTTCTGCACCTCGTCCACGTAGTTGAGGCGCTTGAGGCGGATGTCCAGGATCTCGATCCCGAGGTCGCTGGTCCCGGCCTGTGCGGCCTGCAGGATCTCCTCGGTGATGGCCGGCCGTCCCTTCTCGATCGGCTCCAGCACCGCCGCCTCCTCGCCCGATTCGACGACCGTCTGATCGGCCGGGCGGTTGGTGCTCCGGACCAGCTCGATCAGGTCGTAGCGGGCGATCGCGTTGCGCGTCTCGCCGTCGAGGATGTCGTCGAGCCGGGACTGCGCGGCGCGCTCGTCGCGCAGCCGCTGCAGGAACTTCAGCGGGTCGACGATGCGCCAGCGGGCGTAGGTGTCCACCCAGATGAACCGCTTGTCCTTCGTGGGCATCTGGTTCGCGCTCCCGTCCCACTCGAGAAAGCGCTTGTCGAAGAAGTTCGCGGTCTGGATGAACGGCACCTTGAAGTGCAGGCCCGGCGTCTCGATCGGACCGCCGATCGGGTCGCCGAACTGCGTGATGACGACCTGCTCGGCTTCGCCCACCTGGTAGGCGGACGCCGAGGCGACGATCAGGATGACCAGGAGGACGACGATCTGGACCGCCAGGGCGTGGCGCTTCACCGGTCACCTCCCGTCTTGCCCGCGGCGTCCCCGCCGAGGCTCTTCAGCAGATCGGCCGGCACGAGCGGCACCACCGTGGCCGTCCCCTTGTCGACGAAGACTTTTCCGCCGAGCTTCGTCAGCACGCGCTGCATCGTCTCGAGATGGAGCCGGCGGCGCGTCACGTCCGGCGCGCGGCGGTAGGCCTCGTACAGCGCCTTGAAGCGCGTGGCGTCGCCCTGCGCGCGGTTCACGCGGTCGAGCGCGTAGCCCTGCGCCTGCAGGATCGTCTGCTCGGCCTCGCCCTTGGCGCGCGGGATCACCTTGTTGTACTCGGCGCGCGCCTCGTTGATCAGCCGGTCGCGCTGCTGCTGCGCCTGGTTGACCTCGTCCCACGACGGCTTCACCGGGTCGGGCGGGTTCACGTCCTGCAGCACGATCTGGTCGATCGTGATTCCCATCTCGTACTGGTTCACCAGGTCCTGCAGGTGCTCCTCGGCCGTGGTGGCGATCTCCTGGCGGCCGACCGTGAGCACCTCGGTAACCGTGCGGTCGCCGACGACCTCCCGCATCACCGCCTCGTTCATCGCGCGGAACGTGTCGGTCAGGTTGCGCACCTTGAAGAGGTACCTGTAGGGGTCGGTCACGCGGTACTGCACGATCCACTCGACCACGGCCACGTTCAGATCGCCGGTGAGCATGACCGACTCCTGGTCGAAGCCCTGCGTCGAGAAGGTCGTGCGGACGGCCGGCCGCTCGGTCCGGAAGCCGAACTCCTCCTTGAGCTGCCGCTGCACGGAGACCTTCTGGACCTCCTCGACGAAGGGCATCTTGAAGTGGAGCCCCGGTTCGGTCGTGCGCACGTAGCGCCCGAAGCGCAACACCACCCCCACCTGCTCGGCCTGCACCTGGTACACCGTGCTCGAGACGACGATCAGCACGACGATCGCCAGCAGCCCGACGCGCACGAGCCGCGGCAGACCCGGCGGCATCTTCACGCGGCCGATGTCGATGACGTTGTCCACATCCATGTGTCTCCCCCAAACTTCTTTCGGCCGAGGCCGGGTGGCACAGGGTCTCGGACCCGTGCCCGGCAGCCGAGGTCGCAGACCTGGGCTGCCAGCCCTCGAGGGCCGCGCCGCGCGCGGCCGGGCCGTACCCTATCAGACATCGAGGGACCGCGCAGGCGGATACGACCGGTCCAGCTGGAACCGGATGGCGCCCGGCTCGGCGCCGGGGCCGGCGCGGCTGAAGCCGTTCTTCTCGAGGACCCGGATGGACGGCGCCAGGTGGGGGAAGGTGTCGGCGACGACGCGCCGGATCTCGGGGTGGGTGAAGGCCCACGCGATCAGGCCGCGCGCGGCCTCGGTGGCGTAGCCGCGCCCCTGGAACGCGGGCCGCATCGAGTAGCCGATCTCCACCGTGCCGTCGGCGTCGGGGCCGCCCTTGAAACCGATGTTCCCGATGACGACGCGGCGGCGGTGGCGGCGCTGGCGGAGGGCGACGTACCAGAGGAGCCAGCCGACCTGATCCGGCGCCTCCTCCAGCCGGTCGGCGAAGTAACGCGCCGACCGCTCGTCGTTGAGCGGCGGCGGCCAGTCGGCGGGCCGCTCCGCCTGGAGCAGGCGGAAGACGACCGCGGGGTCGTCGACCTCGGCGCGCGCCATCGCCCGCGTGCCGGCGATGAGCTCGAGCCGGTCGGTGGTGATCGTCAGGGTGTCCACGGCGCGTCGCCCGAATCGCCCTGATTATGCCCGAGACGCCCGGCGCGGGCACGCTATAATCCGGCCGTTCGAGGAGGTTGCCGTGCCCGCCGCGCTCGTGCTGTCGATCCTGCTCGCCGCCCAGGCGCCCGCCGCCCCGCAGGGCTTCTTCAAGACGCCGCTCGCGCCCGACGAGATGCGGGGCAAGCAGGCGGTGGTCGAGACGAGCCTCGGCACGTTCGTCCTCGACCTGCTGCCCAACGCCGCGCCCAACCACGTCGGCTACTTCATCGAGCTCGCGCGCAAGGGCGCCTACGACGGCACCACGTTCCACCGCCTGGTCAAGTACGGGATCGTCCAGGGCGGCGACCCGCTGTCGAAGGACGCGGCGAAGCCAGAGCTGTACGGCCGCGGCGGCTTCGGCGCGCTCGAGGACGAGCCGAACCCCGAGAAGCACACGCGCGGCGCGGTGTCGGCGGTGCTGCAGCCGGGCAACCCGAACAGCGGCGGCGCGCAGTTCTTCATCTGCGTCGTCGATCAGCCGGCGCTCGACGGCCAGTACCCCGTGTTCGCCCGCGTCGTCGACGGCATGGACGTCGTCGAGAAGATCTCGGCCGAGCCGGTGGACGCGAACGGGCGCGCGACCGGGCGGGTCGAGATCCGCACGGTCACCATCCGCGACACGCCGCCGCCCGAGCCCGAGCCGTTCGCCGACACGCCGGTCGAGGAGCTGGCGCGGTATCGCGCCGTGCTCGAGACGAGCCTCGGCGAGATCACGATCGGCTTCATGCCCGACAAGGCGCCGAACACCGTGCGCCAGTTCCTGCGCCTGGCGCAGGCCGGCGTCTACGACGGCATGGCGTTCCACCGCGTGGTGCCCGGGTTCGTGATCCAGACCGGCGCCATGCTCAGCCGCAGCGCGCCGCTCACCGACCGCCAGAAGCGGTTCGTGCACACGATCCCGCCCGAGTTCAACGACACCCGCCACGTCAAGGGCGTGGTGTCGATGGCGCGGGGCGACGACCCCGACAGCGCCTCCACCTCCTTCTTCATCGTCGCCGGCGACAACCCGGGGCTCGACGGCGTCTACACGGCGTTCGGCCGCGTCGTGGCCGGCATGGACGTCGTGGACGCGATCGAGAAGGTCGCCCGCAACGGCGAGGCCCCCGTCGAGCGCGTCGATCTGAAGACCGTGCGCGTCGAGAAGCAGTAGAAGAGGGACCGGGGCGACGGCTCCTGGACCAGCGTTCGCGCACGCGGCGCGCCGCTTCTCGATGCGGCCGGTCGGGGGCTCGCGCGGCGGGCCGGCATTCGGCCGCCCGGGAACGCTCGCTCCGACTCGATGCCCTGCCGATCCGCGCGGCGGGAGGGCTTGCCGATCAACACCCCCACGTACCGACCACCGGCGGGGGTGCGCCGAAGATCGCCGCCCGGCAGCGGCAGCCCGCCGCGCAGGGCTCGCTCCGCTCGCGTTCCGGATTCGTGTGGCGGGCGGCCTCCACGGCCCGCCGCGCGAGCCCCCGACCGGCCACCATCACGACGTTGGGGGCGCCAGGAGCCGGGCGCTCGCGGCGGCGGCCGTGAGCCGAGCCGAGCGCAACCCGAGCGGAGCCGAGGCTTCCGCAGCGGGCTATCGCTTCGCGCGCGTCGACCGTCGCGTTGCCCGAGGCGATGGCCGGTCTGTTGGAGTTGTCGGTCGGCATGCCCTGCCCGCTGCGGCAGCGTCAGGGTACCGAGCGCAGCGAGGGTTGCCGGCGAGCGCGCCCCGGCCGCCGCGGCGAGGGTCCGGCTCCTGGCGATATCGATCTCGCGCCTGCGCTACGGCCCTTCAGCCTCGTGGTCGACGAGCGTGGACGGTGCGCCAGCGCGGGGCGTGCCGCGAATCCGCTTGACTTCGGCGGGAGCCCTGGTCTGTAGTAGCGCTTTCACTCCACCAACTCCCGGCGCCCGTGCGTCCGGCCGAGCTGTCTTCGTTCGTACCAGGAGCGAACCATGGCCGACCTCGTCCTGCAGGGACCCCAGCTGCCCTTCGTGCTGGGCGGCGCGGGCACGCTCACCCTCGCCGCCGGCTCGCGGGCCGTCGGCCGGCCGCTGCCGCCGGGCACCGAGACCGTGTTCGACGTGCAGGCCAAGGGAGCCGGCAGCCAGCCCCTGACCATCGGCGCGCCGGGGTCGTGGAGCGTCGGCCTGACGGCCGGCGGGGCGGCCACGCTCACGGCGATCTGGCGCACGAGCGCGGCGCTCGCGCGGCAGTACGGCCTCGAGGCCTACTTCGCCGCGCATCCAGACGACGTGGTGCTCGTGTTCACCGCGGGCGCCAGCGCCGACGGCCGGTTCGCGGGGAAGATGCGCTACGCCGCGCTGACTGCGTCGGCCACGCTCGAGGCCGGGTCGGACCTGAGCCTCACCTACATGCGCGGCTGCGACGCCGCGCCGCCGCTGAAGGATCTGGTGACGGGCTTCTTCGGCCACGTGCGGCTGCCCGCCGCGCTCGACGGGCCGCCGGTGCCCGGCGAGATGCTGCGCTTCCAGTACGGCGGCTACCTGCAGCTCGGCGGCAGCCTCGGCGTCGGCTACCAGGTGAAAGGCACGCCGTCGATCGACCTCGGCGGGCTGCGGCTGTCGGAGCGGTACGGGCTGAGCGCCATCGGCAAGCTCGGGCTGCAGGCCCAGGTCGGCGGCTTCTTCTCGGTCGAGATCAAGGCGGACGAGACGCCCGGCTGGGCGCGCGTGACCGTGCGCAAGACGCGCGCGCGGGAGTTCACCTGCGCGGCCGACGCGTCCGTGAAGGCCACCTCCACGCTGAAGGGCCTGCCGGAGTCGCCCAACGAGCTGCTGGGCGCGATCGTCGGCGTCAACGTGCGCAACTGGCTGAACCTGCTCGACCACGTCCGCACGATGACCGGGTCGGGCGACGTGGCGTCGGGACTCGACGCGCTCGCCGTCGACTACCTGAGCGCGTGGCTGGGCAAGGAGTTCCGCGCGCTCACCGGCGCCGACTTCGCCGACGCGCTGGCGCGCGTGCAGCGGGTGGCCGATCAGGCCGGCGAGCTCGACACGACCGTCGTCGCGGCCCTCGACCGCTACTTCGACCACGTCACGAACCCCGCGCTCGGCGGCGAAGTGGCCGCCGCGCTCGAGAAGCTGGCGCACCTGCCCTCGTGGGACGCCCTCCAGGGCGACGTCAACCCCGTCGTCTGGACGCTCGTCGGGGACCTGACCGACGGCGACCCGCTCGGCTGGATTCTCGAGAAGGGCGTCGGCGCGCTGCAGAAGCGCGCGTCGGACCTGATCGCGCTGGGCCGGTCGATCGCGACGACCGATCTGGGCGCGGCGATCCGCCTGGCGAAGGAGAAGTTCGGCCTGAACCCGCTGCTCGAGGGGCTGAAGGCGATCGACACCGTGCCCAAGCTGCAGGCGCAGGCCGGCAAGACGCTCGGCGCGTTTGTCGAGCGGCTGCTCGGCGACGACCTGCGGAAGCTGCAGGAGAGCGAGCTCGGCCAGGCGCTCGCGCGGGTCGACCGCGTGCTGAAGAGCGCGGACGATTTCGAGACGCGCGTGTACGCGAAGCTTCTCGACGTCGCGAAGCAGAAGGCAACCTTCGATCTGCACGCCGAGTACGGGCGCGCGACCGACGACGAGGCGCTCGTCGACCTGGCGATCGACGCCGCCACGCCGGAGGGCCTGGCGCTCCTGCGCGCCGCCGCGGTCGGCGACTTCCAGGCGGCGCTCGCCGACTACCGGCCCGGCCGGGTCCGGATCTTCCAGGGGCGGCTGACGCGCAACCTCGTGACCCGGAGCACGCTGGCCGTCAACGTGATCGGCTGGCACGACAAGTGGCGCTTCAAGGCGCTCGACCGGGTCATCGTGCACGCCGACCAGCAGATCCTGCCGGAGCCCGGCGGCCTCACCGTGTACTCGATCGTGGACCTCACCCAGCAGCACGACCGCGAGACGACGCTCCGCAAGAGCCGCGAGCGCGTCAGCACGAACTTCCTGCTGCGCTTCCTGGGCGAGTCCCACGGCGTCATCGCCCGCGACGCCGACAACGAGGCCTACCTGATCGACACGATCGCGCGCCTGCGCGCGCGCTACCAGCTCGGCTTCGAGGACGACCGCACGACGGCCGGCGAGCTGGCGTACTACCTCGGCTTCGCCAGGGATTTCGGCATCGCGGACGCCGCGCTTGCGCCCGGCGCGATCGACGCGCTGCTGCCGCCGGTGGCGCAGGACGATTACGGCCCCGTCACGGCCAGCTACGACGTGCGCTACGAGGAGGCCGGCCTCCTGCATCTCTTCGACCGGCCGTTCGACGAGGCGCTCGTCCGGCGGGCGATACGGACCGTCGTCCTCACCAGCTACGTCCAGCACCGCGGTCCGACGGCGGACCTCGGCTGGGCCTACTGGACGCCGGCGATCTACGACCAGTGGAAGGCCACGTACCCCGCGTTCGCCGCGTCGTCTTCGCGGGAGTTCGCCACGGCGCCCTCGCCGCTCGCGACCGTGGTGGAGCCGGCGCGCGTCGTGCTGTCGCCGCTGCAGCAGCAGGTGCTCGGCAGGCTCTACGAGATCGAGGACGACCTGACGGCCGGCATGCGCAGGCTCGACGAGCTCGTGCGCGCGGCGCGCGCTGGCGGCCCGCCCATCCCTCCGCGCGACTTCGAGCGCGCGCTCGACCGGATCGGCAACGGGCTCGACGTCCTCGACAACGCCGCCCGCTCGGTGGACGCGACCTTCGCCGTGTTCGACGCCCTGGCGGCGGCCGCCGGCGCGCGGCGCGCCTCGTCGCTCACGCTGAAGTCGAAAGTCGGCGGGCGGACCGTGACGAAGGTGTTTCTGTCGGCGGCGGGCCAAGCAGGGGGCTGAGGATGGCGAAGTTTCCAGTTGGGATCGAGCACGTCGTCGTGCTGTGCCTGGAGAACCGATCGTTCGACCACATGCTGGGGTTCCTCGACACGCCGCGCCGCCTCACGGGAGACGAGTTCAACCTGACGGACCCCGAGGACCCGTCGTCGACGCGCGTGAACGTGTCGAACACGGCGGCGTACGTCGGCGATCTCGACGTCGATCCCTCGCACGAGGTGACGCAGGTCCGGGAGCAGCTGTACGGCGCGGCCGGCGTGCCGCGCCCCGACAAGGCACACAACGTCGGGTTCGTCCTCAACTACGGCCGGCAGCCGGGCACGCCGCAGGGGCCGAACATCATGAAGTGCTTCGACCCGGCGAGGCTGCCCGTGCTGGTCGGGCTCGCGCGCGAGTTCGTCGTGTGCGACCAGTGGTACTCCTCGGTGCCCGGGCAGACCTGGCCCAACCGGTTCTTCCTCCACTGCGCGACCTCGGGCGGCTTCGCCGACAACAAGGTGCGGCTGTACCCGATGCGCACGATCTACGAGAACCTCGAGGCCGCGCACCTCGAGTGGGGGATCTACTTCCACGACATCCCGCAGTCGCTGGCGTTGCAGTCGCTGCAGGCGCCGCCGCGGCGGACGCGGTACAAGCTGTTCGAGGAGTTCGCGCGCGACGCGGCCGCCGGTCGCCTGCCCAACTACGTGTTCCTGGAGCCGCGCTACTTCAACACGCGCCTCGGCAAGGCGAACGACCAGCACCCGCCGCACGACGTGCAGCTCGGCGAGCACCTCATCGCCGACATCTACGAGGCGCTCCGGCAATCGTCCGCGTGGGAGAAGACGCTGTTCGTCATCGTGTACGACGAGCACGGCGGCATCTACGACCACGTGCTGCCGCCCGCGGCGGTCAACCCGGACGGCCAGATCTGTCCCGATCCGCCCTGCGACTTCACGCAGTTCGGCCTGCGCGTGCCGGCCGTGCTGGTGTCGCCGCGTCTCGAGAAGGGGATCGTCGACGGCACGCCCTACGACCACGCGTCTCTGCTGGCGACCGTGAAGGAGATCTTCGGGCTGAAGGACTTCCTGACCGAGCGGGACCGGCGGGCCCGGACGTTCACGCACCTGCTGGCCGCGCCGGCGCGCGCCCACGCGCCGGCGGCGGTCACGCGCCCGGACGGGCCGGCCGATCTGCCGCCGTCGGTGGCGGCGGCATTCGACGCGGGGTTCGGCGCCGCCGTTCCGCCCTCCGAGTTCCAGGAGAGCCTGATGGAGTTCGCCAGACAGCTGCCTCAGGCGGAAGGCCCGAGCGCGCGCGTCCTGGAGTGGGCCGGCGAGATCGACGCCCAGTACCTGGAGGCCATCGACCAGGTCTCCAGGTTCCTGAAGCGATGATCCGCGCCGCCCCGCGCTAGCGCGGGAGGTACCGCTCCCGGATGATCTTCACGTGGTGCCGCTCGTGCCCGGCGACGATCCAGGCGATGGCCCGCGCGCTCACCGGGTTGTCGTTCGCCACGCCCGTGCGCGCCAGCTCCTCCGCCGAGAGCCCCCCGAACAGCCCCGTCGTCGAGCGCCGTGCGAGGTGCAGCTCGCCCAGCAGGCCGGCCAGCGTGCGCCGGTTGAAGCCGGCGGCCTTCACGAACGCGTCCTGGTCGTAGCCGGCCAGCGGCGTCTGGTCGCCGCGCGCGATCCGCAGCGCGCGGTAGGTGAAGATCCGCTCGGAGTCGACCACGTGGCCGACGACCTCCTTGATGCTCCACTTGCCCGGCGCGTAGGGCCGGCTCGCCTCCTCGTCGGTGAGCGGGCCGAGCATCAGGGCGGCCTCGTCGAACTGGTCCGTCAGGGTGTCGATCAAATCGCCGTCGGGCACGAGGTCGACGTAGCGGCGGTAGTACTCCGCATACTCGGTCGGGTTGGGTCGCTCGATGGCTGCCATTTGACGGCGTTTCCTCCGTGGATCGCTGAAGAGCAGGTTTCCCGTGGGCTGAACGGTATGATTATGACCGATTGAGGTGGATCATGGCGGTCAGGATGGATCCGGAAGAGCGGGAGACGGCGGCGCTCGCGGCGATGGCGCCTGACCTGGCGGGTCGACGCGTGCTGGAGGTGGGGTGCGGCGACGGCCGCCTGACCTGGCGCTACGCGGCGCGGGCCGGGCGGGTGCTGGCCATCGACCCCGACCGGGACTGGATTGCGCTGGCCCGCGAGGACCTGCCGCCGGCGCTCGCCGGCCGGGTCGAGCTGCGCGCCACCGGCGTGGAGGAGCTCGACGCGCGCGACGCCAGCTTCGACGCCGTGATCATGTCCTGGTCCTTGTGATGAATCGAGCCTGAGGGCATGGTCCATGCCCTGGAGACGGTCCACCGGCTGCTCGTCCCGGGCGGCCTCCTGGTCGACATCCATCCGTCGACGACGCCCGCCACCGTGGAGGTCGTCGAGGGCGGCGCCGCGCGCGCCGTCGGCGTCATCCGTGAGCCCGACGGCGGCGTCGAGTACCGCCTGGCCGACGAGGCGCTGGCCGGCCTGATCCACCGGGGCCGCTTCGGCGTCGAGCGCCACGACATCTTCCAGTTCGCGCGCTACGCCGACACGATGGAGGAGCTGCTGGAGAACCTCTCGGACACGTGGCAGGACGCGTTCATCGACGCGGCCGCGACGGCGCGCGTGCGGGACGCGCTGGCCGCGGGCGCCAGCGCGGTGTCCGTGCGCGAAGTCGTGCGGATCGCGCGCCTCGTCAGGCTTTCGCCGCTTTCACCAGCAGCACCGGCACCGTGACCATGTGCCGGACCTTGCCGACGGTGCTGCCGAGCAGGAGATCCTTCACGAAGCGGTGGCCGTGCGTGGCCATCGCGATCAGGTCGACCTGCTCCTCGTCGACGATGCGGATGATTTCGTCGGCCGGGTCGCCCATCGCGAGGCGGGCCTCCACGCTGAAGCCCTTCGCGGTCAGCTCGCGCGCGACCCGCTCGAGGTAGGAGCGGTCCTGCTGCATCTCCTCCGACTCCCGGAGCTGCAGCTCGTCGAAGTGGCGCGCCACCCATCCGTCGGCCACGTGCACGAGCAGGAGCCGCGCGCCCGAGAACCGCGCGAGCTTCTCCACGTGCGCGAGGATCGTGCGATCCGCCGCCGAGTTCTCGAGGGGGACGAGAATGCGCGAGTACATGGCGGTCTCCTTCACGCCTCAGGCTCCGGCGAACACCTGCACGATCAGCCAGACGTTCAGCACGGCAATCAGCACCGCGACCGGCCAGCCGAGCGCCGTCATCCACCACGGGTTCACCAGCTCGCGCATGCGGCGGCGGTCGCTCGTGAAGAGCAGCAGCGGGAACACGGCGAAGGGCAGCTGCAGGCTCAGCACCACCTGGCTGAGGATCAGGAGCGAGCCCGCGCCGCGCTCGCCCGCCACGGCGATCACCGCGATGGCCGGCGCGATCGCGACCAGCCGCGTGATCAGCCGCCGCAGCCACGGGCGCAGCCGGATGCTGAGGAAGCCCTCCATCACGATCTGCCCGGCCAGCGTGCCGGTCAGCGTGGCGTTCTGGCCCGACAGGAGCAGCGCCACGGCGAAGAGCACGCTGGCGGCCGTCGTGCCGAGCAGCGGCGCCAGCAGCAGGTAGGCGTCCGAGATGTCCGCCACGCCCTCGTGGCCCGAGCCGTGGAACACCGCCGCCGCCATGACCAGGATGGCGCCGTTGATGAAGAGCGCCGAGGTCAGCGCCACGAACGAATCGATCGACGCGAACTTCGTCGCGTCCTTCCGGCTCGCCACGTCGTCGGCGTACTTCCGCGTCTGCACGATCGACGAGTGCAGGTACAGGTTGTGCGGCATCACCGTGGCGCCGAGGATGCCAATCGCGATGTAGAGCATGCCCGGGTCGGTCAAGACCTCGGTCCTCGGCAGGAAGCCCCACAGCATCTGGCCCGTGTCGGGCCGCGCCAGGTACAGCTCCACCGCGAACGAGCCCGCGATCCCCAGGATGAGCAGGACGACCAGCGCCTCGACCCAGCGGAACCCGTGCTTCTGGAGGTAGAGGACGACGAGGACGTCGAGCGAGGTGAGCGACACGCCCCAGATGAGCGGCAGCCCGAAGAGGAGCTGCAGCGCGATCGCGGCGCCGATGACCTCGGCGAGGTCCGTCGCCGCGATGGCCACCTCGGCCAGCAGCCACAGCACGAGGGTCGCCGGGCGCGAGTAGGTGTCGCGGCACGCCTGCGCGAGATCCCGCCCCGTGGCAATCCCCAGACGCGCGGCCATCGCCTGCAGCAGGATCGCCATCAGGTTCGAGATCATGATGACGCTCAGCAGCGTGT
The DNA here is from genome assembly GCA_963812185.1 of uncultured Acidobacteriota bacterium. GTDB lineage: Bacteria > Acidobacteriota > Vicinamibacteria > Vicinamibacterales > JAHECP01 > JAHECP01. Next base: position 222,103 of record CAWEUE010000002.1, on the reverse strand, counting down.
AGCCGTACCGCGCGCCGCCCGCCAGGTCGGTCGCCCAGTTGCCCGGGTCCATGTAGCCGACGGCCACCAGGTAGCCGGGCCCGGTGAACGCCCAGAGCTTGCGCCAGAACGACGAGGTGATCGGCACCGGGATCGTGCCGTGCACCTCGGGCAGGCTCGCCGTGCCTCGTGGCACGCGCCAGCCGGCGTCCTGGGCACGCCGCGGGGGTTCGTCCATAGCTGGAGATTATCGCCGTCCCGGCCCGATCGGCGTTCGAATTTGTTCGCCCGCCGGCCGCCGGCGTGTCACCTACCGCGCCCGCGCGGGTCCATGTACACTAGGGAGGACCGGACCCGGGGAGGGTCCGCCCATGACCGTGATTGCCGCCCTTGCCCTCGCCGCCGGACTCGCCGCGCAGCCCGCCGTACAGGCCGGACTTCCGCCGGCGCTCGAGCAGGAGGCGCGCCACATCGAAGAGCTGGTCATCGCCCCCTGCTGCTGGTCGCAGCAGGTGTCGGTCCACCAGTCGCCCGCGGCCGACCAGATGCGCGCCCAGATCCGCGCGTGGCTCCAGGACGGGAAGTCCGAGGACCAGATTCTCGACGCCTTCATCGGCCAGTACGGCGAGCGCATCCTCGCCGTGCCGCGCGCGCGCGGCTACAAGCTGACCCTGTTCGTCCTGCCCGTCGTGCTGCTCGTGGGAACCGGCCTGTTGCTGGGCGTGCTCGTCAAGCGGATGGCCCGCGCCCGCACGCTCGCCCCGGCCGGACTCGCCGGCGCGTCCGCCGCCCCGGCCGACAGCTACGACGAGCGCCTCGACGACGAGCTGCGCGACCTCGATTGAACTCCGGCCTCAGGCCACACGCCCCGGGCCTCAAGCCCCAATCACGCCGGCGTCTCCTTCGCGCAGTACTTGTCGAACGCGGCCGCGAGCTGGTTGGCGACGTCGAGCGCCGTCTGGTTCTCGATCTGGCGCCGCTCCATCATGTAGAGCAGCTTGCCGCCGCGCAGGATCGCGACCGACGGCGATGACGGCGGGTAGCCGGTGAAGTAGCCGCGCGCGCGCGCCGTCGCGTCGTTGTCGGCGCCGGCGAACACCGTCGCGACGAGATCCGGCTTCACCGGGTGCTCGAGCGCGAGCGCGACGCCCGGGCGGGCCTTGCCGGCCGCGCAGCCGCAGACCGAGTTGACGACCACCATCACGGTGCCGTCGGTGCCGGTCAGCGTCCGGTCCACGTCGTCCGCCGTCCGCAGCTCGCGCGCGCCGAGCCGCGTCAGCTCCTCGCGCATCGGGGCAATCAGGAACTCTGGATACACGCAGGTCTCCTCGAGGCCGCCGGCCGCCGGTCGAAGACCGGGCCGGACGGGGAAAGTCGCTCATTCGTGTGACGTTCCGATCATTATAGCCGGGATAGCCGGGCCCGCTCAGGGCCGGGCCGCCGTCCGGTGCCGGTCGATCCAGTATCCCCACGGCACGAACAACCAGACGGCGAGCGCGCTGTAGGCCAGCACCGGCACGCTCGGCGGCGGCGGGCCGGTGAGGTTCGCCACGTAGATCGCGTAGAGGAACGCCACCATCGCCCAGAACGCCCAGCGCCCCGTGCGGTCGCGCGGCGTCGTGGCGCGCGCGTAGAGCCACACGCCGCCGGCGAAGATCAGCGTCTCGACGATGGCCGTGGCGGGCACCGAGGCCCAGAGGTCGAGGCCCACCTTCGGGCCGCCCGGCCAGAGCGGCAGGTCCGGCCGGTGCGCGATGAAGTCGAGCACCCAGTGGCTGAAGACGCCGAGGCCGAGGAGCGCCGACGCGGCCAGGTTGCGGCGCCGGGCGAAGTACACGCCGCCGAAGAGGATCGACCAGCCCACCGCGGCGGCGAGACTGTGCGTAATTGGGTAGTCGGTGAAGTCGAGTGGCGTGACGGCCGTGATGCCCGGCGCGATCCGCACGTGTTCCAGCCCCGCCAGCAGCAGGAACGGCCAGATCAGATCCAGCCACTGGATGGCCAGAATCCAGGTGCCGAGCGACGGCTTGGGCTCGACGGCGCGCCCGGCGAAGCCGGCGCCGAAGTGTCCGATGAACATCCGCGATCTCCTGTCGAAGAGTCCATTGTATCAGCCGGGCGCGCGCGATCGAACCGGCACGCGGGCCGCCTCGTCTATGTTTGAGGTTGCGGCTCGAGGTAGCGCCCATGACCACCCTTCGTCAGGACCTTCGCTTCGCGCTGCGGATGCTCCTCAAGCACCCGGCCTCCACCCTCGTTGCCGTGGCGACGCTCGGCCTGGCCATCGGCGCCAACACGGCGATCTTCAGCGTGGTGAACGGCGCGCTGCTGCGCCCGCTGCCGTTTCCCGAGCCCGATCGGCTCTACCAGATCGTCCGGCTCTTCCAGGACGGCTCGAACGGGTCGCAGTCGGTGCCGAAGTTCGTGATGTGGCGCGACCAAACCCGCACGTTCGAGTCCATGGCGGCGTACGACGACCTCGGCTCGGGCTTCAACCTGACGGGGGAGGGCGCGCCCGAGCGCGTCATCGGTTCGAGGGTGACGCGCGGCTTCTTCGACGTGCTGCGCGTGCAGCCGGCCATGGGCCGCGGCTTCCGGGCCGACGAGGACCGTCCCGGCGGCCCGCGCGTGGTCGTCCTGAGCCACGGGCTGTGGACGCGCCGGTTCGGCGCCGACCCCGGCGCGCTCGGCCGCGAGATCAGGCTGAACGACGAGATGTACACGATCGTCGGCGTGATGCCGCGCGGATTCGAGTTCCCGCGCGGGGTGTCGCTGTGGACGCCGCTCCAGGCCAACGAGGCGGGCCACGAGATCGCCAACTACCTCGAGGTGATCGGCCGCCTGAAGGCGGGCATGACCGTCGCGGACGCGAGCGCCGAGATGGAGGCGTTCGGCGAACGCTACGCCAAGGCGTACCCGGACGAGGTCGAGCCGGGCGAGTCGTTCGGCGTCTACCGCGTGCAGGACGTGCTGTATGGCAGCCTGCGCCCGGCCCTGATGGTGCTGCTCGGCGCCGTCGGCTTCGTGCTGCTCATCGCGTGCGTGAATCTCGCCAACCTGCAGCTCGCGCGGTCGGCCGCGCGGCGCCGGGAGATCGCGCTGCGCGCGATCCTGGGGGCCCGGCGCGGGCGGATTGTCCGTCAGCTGCTCACCGAAAGCCTGCTTCTCGGCGTGGCGGGCGGCGGCGCCGGCCTGCTCGTGGCGTACTGGACCATCCCGGCGCTCGTCTCGCTCGGGCCCGGCGCGATCCGGGGCATGGACGTTCCGATCGACGCCGCGGTCCTCGCCTTCACCGCGGCGCTCTCGCTCCTCACCGGCATCCTCTTCGGCCTGGTGCCGGCGATCCAGGCGGCTCGGCCCGACTTGTCGGGCGCGATCAACGAAGGCTCGACGCGGTCGACGGCCGGCGCCGGCGGCGCGCGCACGCGCCACCTGCTCGTGGTGAGCGAGGTGGCGCTCGCCATCGTCCTGCTCGTCGGCGCGTCGCTGCTCATCCGCAGCTTCGTCGGCCTGCGCGGCATCGAGCCGGGCTTCCACACGGCCGACGTGCTGACGATGAAGCTGTCGCTGCCCGAGGCGAAGTACGGCGACATGCCGGCGCTGGGACGGTTCGCGACGGACGTCGTCGAGCGCGTGACGCAGGTGCCCGGGGTGCGCGCCGCGGCGCTCGCGGTGTCGCTGCCCATGCAGGGCGGCCCGGACCTCCCCTTCACGATCGAGGGGCGCTACACGCCGGGCGGGAACGGGGAGGGCGCGGGCGGCGCGCAGTATCGCCCGGTCACGCGGCAGTTCTTCGACGTCCTGGGCATCCCGCTCGTCCGCGGCCGGGGCTTCGCCGAGTCGGACCGCGCGGGCGCGCCGCTCGTGGCCGTCATCAACGAAACCGCGGCGCGCAAGTACTGGAAGGACGCCGACCCCGTCGGCCAGCGCATCTGGCTCGGACAGCCGATCGCGCCCGAGCTGGCCGACCCGTCGCCGCGGGAGATCGTCGGCGTGGTCCGCGACGTCCGCGAGCAGGGCCTCGACGCGGCGCCGCCCGCGATCGTCTACGTCCCGCTCGCGCAGATGGCGCCGCCGATCGGGCGCATGATCGTCCGGCTGCTGCCGGCCAACGTCGTCCTGAGCGCCAACGTGGCGCCGGCCGGCCTGACGGGCGCCGTCGAGCGCGCGATCTGGGCGGTCGACCCCGACCAGCCGATCACGAACGTGCTCGGCATGGACGAGGTCGTGTCGCGCTCGCTCGGATCGCGCGAGTTCAACATGCTGCTCGTCGGCGCCCTGGCGTTCGTGGCGCTCGTCCTCGCCGCGGTCGGCATCTACGGGGTGCTGTCGTACCTCGTCGAGCAGCGCACGCGCGAGATCGGCGTGCGCCTGGCGCTCGGCGCGACGTCGGGCCGCGTGCTGGTGCTGGTGCTGCGGCAGGGGCTCGCGACCGTTGCCGCTGGCGTGGCGCTCGGCCTGGCCGGCGCGTTCGGCCTGACGCGCCTCCTCCAGAGCCTGATCTACGGCGTGAGCGTGCGCGACCCGCTCGCCTTCACCGTGGCCCCGCTCGCGCTGGTCGCCGTCGCGCTCGTGTCCGTCTGGCTGCCGGCCCGCCGCGCGGTTCGTGTGGATCCCATCACCGCCCTCCGCGTCGAGTAGTCCCAAGCCCCAAGCCCGAGCCCCAAGTCCCAAGCCTCCTCGTGTACAATCTCCTCTTTCCCCTCGCTCCCTACAGATGAGTCCGACGCCGAAGTCGCACCACTTCGACCGCTCCATCGTCGAAGGCCCCATCGGGCCCGCCGTGTGGAAGCTCGCCTGGCCGACGATGCTCCAGAACGTGATTGGCGGCCTGCAGGGCATCGTGGACCACGTGATGGTGGGGCACTACGTCGGCTACGTGGGCAACGCCGCGATCGGCGTCTCGTGGCAGATCTTCCTCGTCGTCATCGTCTTCATCGCGTCGCTCTACACAGGCACGGCGGTGCTGGTCGCGCGGTTCGCGGGCCGCAACGAGTCCGACAAGACCAACCGCACGGTCTACCAGGCGTTCCTCGTGTCGGTCGTCCTGTCGATCGCGGTGCTGGCGCCGCTGGGCTACTTCCTCGCGCCGGGGCTGCTCCGGTTCGTGAACGCGACGCCGGAGGTCGAGGCGCAGGCGCTGCCCTACCTGCGCATCATGTTCGTCTTCAGCATCGGCATGCTGATGTTCTTCATGCTGGGCGGCGCGCTGAGGTCGGCGGGTGACGCGCGCACGCCGCTGCGCCTCGGCGTGCTGCTGACGGCGATGAACGTCTTCTTCAACGTCATCCTGATCAAGGGCCTGGGGCCGATCCCCGCCTTCGGCACCAAAGGCGCCGCCATGGGCACGGTGCTGGCCTCGGGCATCGTCGGGGCCATCGGCATCGGCCTGCTGTTCAGCGGGCAGCTGGTCGTGCGCTTCTCGCGCGCGATGAGCTGGCGGCCCGACTGGGGCATCATCCGCTCGCTCTTCCGGTTCGGCCTGCCGAGCGGGTTCCAGGGCGTGGCGATGAACGTGGCCGGCGTGCTGCTGCTGCGCTTCATCGGCTCGCTCCCGCACAGCGCCGAGGCGCAGGCGGCCTACGCCGTCGGCTATACCGAGCTCTTCGCGCTGGTCGCGTGGACCTCGTCCGGGCTGCTCGGCGCCACGGCGGCCGTCGCGGGGCAGAACCTCGGCGCCGGGCGGCCGGACCGGACCGTGCAGGCCGTGGAGGCCGCGTCGCGGATCGGCCTGATCGCCGCCGCAGGGGTGGGCGCGGTGTTCCTGCTCGCGCCGCGGCTGCTCCTCGGCTTCTTCGGCATGGACGACCCGACGGTGCTGGCGCTCGGCTCGAGCCTCCTCCGGCTGCTCGCCGTGTCGGGGCTGTTCCTGACCGTGGCGCTCACCTACACGGGCGGCCTCCAGGGCACCGGCGACACGCGCAGCCCGCTCTACATCTCGATCGTGTCGCAGATTGTCGTGCCGCTGGGGATGTGCGCCGTCCTCCAGGCGACGACCGGGCTGACCGCCGCACACATCTGGATTGCCATCGTGCTCGGCCACTTCATGCGCGGCGTCCTGAGCGTGCTGCGCTTCAGGCAGGGGAAGTGGCGCGCGATCGAGGTGGATATCGAGACGGCGCGGGGATGAGCGGGGCGGGCGAAAACGAGAACGGCGAGGGCGCACGTCCGACGCGCCCCCGCCGCTCCTCCGGTCGCGACCTCCGGTACGCGCGCGACCGAATACGGTCTAGTCCGGTGGACAGACCGATCCCCAGATGACCACGTCGACCTCCTTTGCCGTTCCGGGAATGGTGCCTCCCGGACGAGGCCGTTTGGGACCCGAGCCCCGTTCGAGGGGCTCACGCCTGGTACAGGTGCACCTCCTGTGCCACGGCGCGACGCGCGGCAATGGGCCTGATTCCATGGATTGGGCCTTTTTGTGACACTTTGGTTGTTGCAGGTCTGAAATCGCTGTCTCCGAATGGCACACTAGCGTGTCGCCTGCTCCCCGCTTCCAGTCGCTGGTTGCCCTCCGGCACCGCAACTTCCGCTTGATCTGGGTGGGGCTGCTCGTGTCCTACACGGGCACCTTCATGCAGAACGCGGCCATCCTGTGGCACGTGTCGCTGCTCGTGCCCGACGACCGCAAGGCGCTCGCGCTCGGCCTCGTGGGGCTCTCCCGGGTCGGGCCGATCGTGGTCTTCTCGATGGTGAGCGGCGTGGCGGCCGACAGTCTCGACCGGCGCAAGCTGCTCATCGGCACGCAGCTCGTGCTCGCGGCGCTCGCCACCGTGCTGGCGGTTCTCACCTTCTCGGGGCTGTCGGTGGTCTGGCCCATCTACCTGATCACGGGCTGTAGCGCGGCCGGCGCCGCGTTCGACCTGCCGGCGCGCCAGGCGCTCATTCCCATGCTCGTGCCGCGCGAGGACCTGCCGGGCGCCATCAGCCTGAGCAGCATCATGCTGCAGACGGCGCTCGTGGCCGGCCCCTCGCTCGGCGGCATCGCGATCGCGTCGCTCGGCCTCGGCTGGGTGTACACGTTCAACGCCGTTTCCTACGCCGCGGTGGTCGTCGCCCTGCTGATGATGCGCGGCGTGAAGGGGCGTCCCGAGCGCGCGGGCGAGGGCTTCACGACGAAGGCGGCGTTCGAGGGCCTCCGCTTCGTCTTCCGCGCGCCGCTCATCCGCTCGACGATGCTGCTCGATTTCTTCGCGACGTTCTTCTCGTCGGCGACGGCGCTGCTGCCGATCTTCGCGCAGGACATCCTGCACGTCGGCGCGCACGGCTACGGCTGGCTGTACGCGGCGCCGGCCGCCGGGGCGCTCGTCGCGAGCGGGCTCATGGTGCCGGCGATGCAGGTAATCGAGCGCCGCGGCGTCGCGCTGCTCGTCGCCGTCATCGTCTACGGGTGCGCGACGGTCGTGTTCGGATTCTCGACGAGCTTCTGGCTGACCTTCTCGATGCTGGCGCTCTCGGGCGCCGCCGACAGCGTGAGCACGATCTACCGGAACGTCATTCGCCAGCTGGAGACGCCGGACGAGCTGCGCGGGCGGATGACGGGCGTCAACATGGTGTTCTTCATGGGCGGGCCGCAGCTCGGCGAGCTGGAGGCGGGGCTGGTGGCCAACTGGATTGGCGCGCCGCTCTCGGTCATCACCGGCGGGATCGGCTGCCTCGTGGCGACGACGTGGGTGGCGGCCGCCACGCCTGGCCTGCGCGCGTACGTGAAGGAACGGGAGCCGGCGCCGACCCCGCCTATCGCGCCCGGCGTGCCGGGCCTGCCGCCGCCGAACGGACAAGCGGGTGGCCCAGGTCTCTGACCCGGGCTGACACCGGCACAGGTCAGAGACCTGCGCCACCCGCAGGCAGTTCCCGTAGCGCACACGTTCAGGTGTGCGCCTCGGCGCTCGCCGCGCTGTCCGCTGGCATCCTCCACCTTCGGGCGCTACAATGGCCCGGCGGGGGCGGCCATCCCTCAAGTCTCCGCGCCCCGCCTGGAGTACAGCCCATATGAAGCCAATATCCTTCATGCTCAATGGATCTCCGCGCCGCCTGACGGTGGACGAGACCCGCATGCTGCTCTGGGTGCTGCGCGACGACCTCGGCCTGACAGGCACCAAGTTCGGCTGCGGCGAATCGATTCTGCGGCGCCTGCACGGTGCTCGTCGACGACGAGGCCGTGCGTTCGTGCGTGACCCCGGTGGGCGAGGTGGACGGCAAGAAGGTCGTCACGATCGAGGGCCTGGCCCACGACGACCGCCTGCACCCGCTGCAGGAGGCCTTCGTCCAGCACCTCGGCTACCAGTGCGGCTACTGCACGCCCGGCATGATCATGGGCGCGCACGCGCTGCTGCTCAAGAACCCGAAGCCGACCCGCGCCCAGATCGTCCAGCACATGGAGACGCACCTGTGCCGCTGCGGCGCGCACGTCCGGATCTTCGACGCCATCGAGTCGGCGTCGGCCGCCAAGGCGGGAGGTGCCCGATGAACCGCCGCGACCAGGACTACGAGCTCGAGGTCCCCGACGGCTGGGGCTTCGTCAGCACCGTCGACCGCCGCGACTTCCTCAAGCTGACGAGCACGGGCCTGCTCGTGATGCTCACGATCGAGCCGGTATTCGGGCGCCGGGCCGAAGCGCCGCCCCAGGGCGGCCGCCGCGGCGGGTACCCCTCCGACCCCAACGCCTACGTGCACATCGGCGCGGACGGCCGCGTCACCTGCTTCGTGGGCAAGATTGAGATGGGGCAGGGCGCGATGACCTCGCTCCCGCAGCTCGTCGCCGAGGAGCTGAACGTCCCGCTCACGAAGGTCGACATCGTCATGGGCGACACGGACGTCTGCCCGTGGGACATGGGCACGTTCGGCTCGCTCAGCATCCGCCAGTTCGGGCCCGTGCTGCGCGCCGCGGCCGCCGAGGCGCGCGCCATGCTCGTGGCGATGGCGGCCGGCCGGTTGCAGGTCGCGGCCGCCAGCCTCGAGGTGGCCGACGGCGTCGTGCGCTCGACCGCGGACGCGTCGAAGCACGTGACCTACGGCGAGCTGACGGCCGGCAAGCGCATCGAGCACCGGCTCGAGAGCAAGGCCGCCGTCGAGCCGGTCTCGGCCTACACCGTCGTCGGAAAGTCCGCGCCGCGCCGCGACGGCCACGACAAGGTGACCGGCAAGGCGAAGTACGCCGGGGACGTCGTGCCGAAGGACGCCCTGCACGCGCGCATCCTGCGCGCGCCGGCGCACGGCGCGGCGATCCAGCAGGCCGACACGTCGGCCGCCGCCGCCGTGCCGGGCGTGCGGGTGATTCGCGACGGCGACCTGGTGGCCGTGCTGCACGCGCACCGCGACGAGGCGGACCGCGCGCTCAGCCTGGTGAAGGCGACCTTCACGAAGTCGCCCAGCACCGAGAGCAACGCGACGCTGTTCGAGCACCTCGTGAAGACCGCGCCCGAGGGCCGCGCGGCCGCCGAGGGCGGCGACCTCGCCGCGGGCGAGAAGCTGGCCGCCGACGTCGTCGACGAGAAGTACCTGAAGGGCTACGTCGCCCACGCGCCCATGGAGACGCACTCGGCCGTCGCCGCCGTCGAGAACGGGAAGGTGACCGTGTGGGCCGGCACCCAGACGCCGTTCCCGCTGAAGTCGCAGGTGGCGCGCGCGCTGAACGTGCCCGAGACGCAGGTGCGCGTCATCACGCCGTACGTGGGCGGCGGCTTCGGCGGCAAGAGCGCCTCGCAGCAGGCGATTGAGGCGGCGCGCCTGGCGAAGGCCGCCGGGCGGCCCGTCCGGGTGGTCTGGAGCCGCGAGGAGGAGCTCTTCTTCGACACGTTCGACCCGGCGGCGGTGATCACCATCCGCTCCGGCCTCGACGCGCAGAAGAAGATCGTGTTCTGGGACTGCACCGTGGTCGGCGCCGGCGAGCGCAGCGCCGTCCAGTTCTACGACGTGCCCAACCACCGCACGCTCATCCGCGGCGGCTGGGGCGGCAACCCGCCCGACATGCACCCGTTCGGCGTGGGACCGTGGCGCGCGCCGGGCGCGAACGCCAACACGTTCGCGCGCGAGTCGCACATCGACGTGATGGCCGCCAAGGCCGGCATGGACCCGGTGGAGTTCCGCCTGCGCAACCTGGCCGACGAGAAGATGAAGCGCGTGATCCAGGCGGCGGCCAAGGCCTTCGGCTGGACGCCGAAGCCGGCGCCGAGCCGCCGCGGCGTGGGCGTCGCATGCGGCATCGACGCCGATACCTACGTCTGCAACATGGCCGAGGTGAAGGTGGACCGGGCCACGGGCGCCATCCAGGTCGTGCGCGTCGTCTCGGCGCAGGACATGGGCGTGGTGGTCAACCCCGAGGGCGCGAGGCAGCAGATGGAAGGCTGCATCACGATGGGCCTCGGCTACGTGCTGTCGGAGGAGGTGCGGTTCAAGAACGGCGAGGTGCTCGACAAGAACTTCGACACCTACGAGCTGCCGCGCTTCTCCTGGGTGCCGAAGATCGAGACCGTGCTCGTGACGCCGCAGGACCAGGCCTCCCACGGCGGCGGCGAGCCCGCCATCGTCCCCATGGGCGGCGTGATCGCCAACGCCGTGTTCGACGCGACCGGCGTGCGCATGCGGCAGCTGCCGCTGACGCCCGCGCACGTCAAGACCGCCCTCGCGTAGTGCCTGGTGCCTGGTGCGTTCTTCGTGCGGGGTGCCTGGTGCGGGATCACGCTGGGTTCGAGGTGCGTGACGGCGCACGAGGCACCAGGCACGCACGAGGCACCAGGCACCTCGAACGCACCAAGCACAAAGCACCAAGCACCAGGCACTTGCTCTACTCGCGCAGCGCCCGCACCGGGTCGACGCGCGCGGCGCGCCGGGCGGCCAGCCGGCTCGCCGCCGCGGCCACCACCGCCAGCGTCAGCGCCGCCGCCGCGAGCGTGCGCGGATCGCCTGGCGCCACCCCGAAGAGGAGCGACGCGAGCGCGCGCGTCGTGACGATCGCGCCGGCCAGCCCCGCCAGGATCCCGACGCCCGCCACCAGCACGGCCTGACGCTCCACCATCCGGCTCACGTCGGCCGGCCGCGCGCCGAGCGCCAGGCGGATCGCGATCTCCCGCCCGCGCAGGCTGACGACGTAGGCGATCAGGCCGAAGAGACCGACGGCGCCGAGCGCCAGCGCCACACCCGACGTGATGCCCATCAGGAGGAGCAGGAACGACGTGCGGGCGCGGGCCTGCGCGACGACGTCGGCCACGGGCCGGGCCGCGTACAGCGGGATGGTCGGCGCGAGCGCCCGCAGCGCGCGCGTCACCGGCGGCGCCAGCGCCGCGGGCGAGGCGGAGCCGCGGACGACGAAGGCGAAGGACGCCGGCGTCCAGCGCGGATCGTCGAACGTGAGGGGCACGTAGATGGTCTCGTCCGGCGGCTGCTCCAGCGTCGTCCCGCGCACGTTGCCCGCCACGCCGACCACCGTGCGCCACGGGCCCGCAGGCGACAGCCGCACGTGCCGGCCGACCGCCCGGCCGCCGGGCCAGTACCGCTCGGCGACCGACGCGCTGAGGATCACCTCGCCGCTGTCGTGGCCCGGCTCGGGACGCTCGAACGTCCGGCCGTCGAGGAGCGGGATGCCGAGCGCGCGGAAGTAGCCGGGGCTGGCGAACGCGAGCTGGTGCACGCGCGGAAAGCCCCCCGGCCGCAGCGGGCGATCCTGGATGAAGATCGCCGAGTCGAAGCGCTCCTCGCCCGCGAGCGGGAGCTTCGTGACGGCGCCGGCCGCCTGCACGCCGGCGAGGCCGTCGAGCCGGTCGAGGGCCTCCGCCACCAGCCGGACGCGGTCGGCCGCGGCCGGGTACTCGGCGTGGGGCAGCGCCAGCCGAAAGGTGAACGCCGGCGCCGGCTCGAAGCCGGGCGCGACCTGGCGCAGCTCGGCGAAGCTCCGCGCCAGGAGCCCCGCGCCGGCGACGAGCACCAGCGCCAGGGCGAGCTGCACGACGACCAGCGCGCGGCGGACGTGCTGGCGATCGCGGCCGGCCGTGGCGCGCAGCCCCGCGTCCGGCGTCGCCGGACCGGTGGCCGCGGCGCGCCAGGCCGGCACGACCGCCATGAAGAGCGCCGCCACCAGGCTGACGCCGGCCGCGGCGGCCAGCACCGTGCCGTTCAGCCCGGACTCGGCGAGCCTGGGGATGGTGAAGCCGACGTCGGCCGTCTGGAGCAGCTCCACGCCGGCCATGGCCATCGCGAATCCCACCGCGCCGCCGGCCGACGCGAGCACGATCGCCTCCGACAGGTGTTCCCACGCCAGCGCCCCGCGCCCGGCGCCCAGCGCGCGCCGCACGACGATCTCCGGCTGCCGCGCCTCGGCGCGCACCAGGAACAGGTTGGCGACGTTCGCGCAGCCGACGAGCAGCAGGCACGCCACCGCGCCGAGCACGATCCAGAGCACGCGGCCGGTGTCGCCCACCACGACGTCGACCAGCGGCCGCACGACGGTGCGCATCTTCGTGATCTCGATCGCGCCGGCGGTCAGCCGTCCGGGGTACGCCTCGGGGAGCCGGAGCAGCAGCTGCTGGAGGTCGGCCTGCGCCGCCGCCACCGAAACGCCGGCCTTCAGCCGGGCGACCGCGCGGTAGTCGAACGACGCCGAGTCGGTCTTCGCCGGGTCGATGCCGATCGGCAGCCAGACCTCCGTCCCGGGCCCGGGGAACTGGAAGCTCGCGGGCATGACGCCGACGACCTCGCGCGCGCGGCCGTCGATCTGGACGCGGCGCCCGACGAGCGCCGGGTCCGCGCCGAAGGCGCGGCGCCAGAGCCGCTCGCCGACGAGCGCGACCGGCGGCGCGTCCGGCCGGTCCTCGCGCTCGCGGAACACGCGGCCGGCGAGCGGGGCGGCCTGAAGCACGGCGAACGTGCCCGCGCTGATGCGCGCGGCCCGCACGCGCTCCAGCGGCCCGCTCCCCTCGGCGCCGGATGCGCCCGGCCCGCCCAGGTTGACGGCCGTGACGGCGTAGGCGCCGACGCCGCTCAGCGTCCGGTTGGCCTGCCGGTAGAAGAGGAACGACGCGTCCGACTGGTCCACGTGCGTCACGCCCGACACCTCGAGCGTGTGCGACAGGTCGACGAGCCGATCGGAATGCGGGTAGGGCAGGGGGCGAAGCACCACCGCGTCGACGACGGCGAAGACCGCCGTGGTGGCGGCGATGCCGAGCGCGAGCGTGACGACCGCCGTGAGCGTGAAGGCGCGCGCGCGCCAGAGCCGACGAATCGCGTAGCGCATGACGGCCGATCCTCTGGGGGGAGGCGCTCAGGCTACCACGATTCGCGGCGGTCAGAGCACGACCTGACCCTGGAACACCACGCCGGCGGTCGCCCGTCCGGCGCCACCCGCGAGGGTTGTTGGAGCCGCTTCCAACCTGGCTACCGCGCGCGATACGCGGCGACGAAGTAGCCGACGACCATGACGCCGAACGCCGCGAGCACCACCGGAAAGAGCGGCGTCCCGACCGCCCGGCCGTACATCGCGCCGGCCGTGATGGCCACCACCAGGAGGAGACACAGGACGGACAACAGGAGCTTGAGGATGACGATGAGCCTGCGCGCGAGGCGGTACTGCCGCGCGGCGTTCTCCGCCGTGATGTGCCACGGGTAGTTGTAGATGCGGGGCACGCGCTCGAGCGCGGTCAGCACGATGAAGAAGGCCGTGAAGATCGCCAGGAGCGCCAGCAGCCAGACCCTGCCGCCGTAGCTGTCGATGCGCCCGGCGGCGTCGAAGTGCATGGGCACGCGGGCGGGGAGGCGGTCCCAGTACCACCCGACTACGGAGAAGGCCGCAATCAGGGTCGCCGCCGCGAGCACCGTCAGGACGCGTTCGCCCGCCGACGGCGGCAGCCCGACGACGGGGCGTCCGCGGAGCGTGTGCGACGGCGTTGCAGAGTCTGCCATGGGTCGCGCGAGTCCCAGCTTACACCCTGCCGCGGCCGGCCCGGGCCGCCGCTCTCAGCTGGCGGGGAGCCTCGAGCCCCAAGCCCCGATGTATCATGCCGAGCCGAGAGGAGTGGATCGATGCGCAGAGAATCGAGCGGCCGGCTGGCGGTGGCAGTCCTGGTGGCGGTGGCGCTGGCGGCGGGCGTGGCGATCGGCCGCTGGTGGGCCACGCCGCACCCCTCCCGCCTCCGCTTCGCGATCTCGTTTCCGGCGGCGCAGTCGGACCAGCCGATCGACGGCCGCATCATCCTCGTCGTGTCGAACAACGACCGGCAGGAGCCGCGCTTCGAGAACAACGTCTACCAGCCCGACACGCAGCCGGCGTTCGGCATCGACGTCGAGGGCCTCGCACCGGGTCAGGAGGCCACCATCGACGCGAGCACCTTCGGGTACCCGCTAAAGAGCCTGGGTGAGCTGCCGCCGGGCGACTACTGGGTGCAGGCCGTCCTCCATCGCTACGAGACGTTCCACCGGTCAGACGGTCACGTCGTCAAGCTGCCGATGGACCGTGGGGAAGGGCAGCACTGGAACCGGGCGCCAGGCAACCTGTACAACGCGCCGGTCAAGGTGCACCTCGACCCCCGCACGAGCGACGTCGTTCACCTCTCGCTCGACCAGATCATCCCGCCGTTTCAGGCCCCGCAGGACACCAAGTACATCAAGCACGTGAGTATCCAGAGCGATCTCCTCACGAAGTTCTGGGGCCGGCCGATGCGTCTCGGCGCCATCGTCCTGCTGCCCGAGGGCTTCGACGAGCACCCGAACGCGCGGTATCCGCTGATGATCGACCACGGGCACTTCACGCGCGAGCTGCGCGGGTTCAGCGATACGCCTCCAGAGGCGGGGCTCGAAGGACGCCAGCTGGAGGCCGCCCAGCGCGCGTACGACTTCTACAAGACGTGGACCGGCCCGCACTTCCCACGCATGATCATGGTCGTCATCCAGCACGCGAACCCGTTCTACGACGATTCCTACGCGGTGAACTCGGAGAACGTCGGACCGTACGGCGACGCCATCAACCACGAGCTCATTCCCTACTTGGAGCAGCGGTTCCGCGGGATCGGCCAGGGCTGGGCGCGCGGCACGTTCGGCGGGTCGACCGGCGGCTGGGAGGCGCTCGCCACCCAGATCTTCTACCCCGACGACTACAACGGCACGTGGGCCGCGTGCCCCGACTCAATCGACTTCCGGGAGTACGAGGTCATCAACATCTACGACGAGCAGAACGCCTTCTTCATCAACGCCGACTGGAAGAAGACCCCTCACCCCGACGGCCGCGACTACCGCGGTCATCTCGTCTCGGTGACCGAAGAGGACGTTCACTGGGAGCTCGTGCTGGGGACGAAAGGGCGTTCGGGCGAGCAGTGGAACATCTGGCAGGCGGTGTACAGCCCGGTGGGCGACGACGGGTACCCGAAGCCGATCTGGGACCCGATGACGGGCGTCATCGACCACGACGTCGCGCGCTACTGGCGCGACCACTACGATCTCCGGTACATCCTCGAGCGCGATTGGGCCACGCTCGGACCGAAGCTGCGGGGCAAGCTGCACATCTACGTCGGCGACATGGACACGTGGCACCTGAACAACGCCGTGTACCTGATGCAGGACTTCCTCGATCAGGCGACCGACCCGCCGGCGGATGCAACGGTCGAGTACGGCGACCGGCAGCCGCACTGCTGGAGCGGCCACGACACGGCGTACTGGTTCACCGCGCTGGCGGCGCGCATCGACAAGACCGCGCCGAAGGGCGCGGATCTCGAGAGCTGGCGCTATTGAGCCTGAAGGGCCGGCCGAAGCCTGGCTGAAGCCGGCCCTTTCAGTGGTCAGGGGTCAGGGGTCAGGGGGCAGGGGTCAGCCGGCAGGGGTCAGCAAGAGCATCTGTCACGGCTGCGGCGTGACAGCGTCGCATGCTCTACCTGACCGCTGAACCCTGACTTCTGACCCCTGACTGCTGACCGCTATTTCGTGATCGCCCCGAGCGCCGTCGCGGCCTGCTGCACCTGGTCGGCCATGGCCGCAATCGCGTCGGCCGTGATCGGCACGTACTGCTCGGCCTCGTTGAAGGACTTCTCCTCCAGCCCCTCGCGGATGCCCGGCAGCGTCTTCACGCCGTAGCCGGTGTAGAAGCCCGGCGCGTAGATCAGGTGCTGGAACCAGTCGCGGCGCGGCAGGCCCTGCGCGTAGCCGAGCTTGCGCTCGGTCGTGTAGACCAACGTGTTGAGCGCGGCGAGCTGGTCCTTCTTCGCCAGGAGCGTCGCCGACGGCACGGCCGCCAGGCCCGCGTAGGCCTTCTCGTACGCCGCCGCCGCCGTCTTCAGCTTCCCGATCGCGTCGGTCAGCGGCTTCAGGTCCACGCCCGACGCGCCGGCCGTGTCCTTCTTCAGCTTCGCGATCTGGTCGGCGTAGGTCTGGAGCGTCGTCGCGTAGTGGGTGAACTCGAACGGCACCACCGCCGAGTCGGCCAGCCGCATGATCGTCGTGCCGCTCGTCTGCGACAGCGCCACGCCGTAGCTGAAGTCGGGGTCGCCGAACCGCGAGAACCACGCGAACGAGTCGTAGATCGAGTGGTAGATGCCGCCCGGGTCGTCACCGCCGTAGCCGAGGCTGAGCGACGCGACCGCCAGGTGATCGATGAAGACGGTGTAGTCGGACCCGGACCCCAGCGCGCCGAGCGCGAGCCCCTTCCGGTCCTCGATCCGCTTCTTCGCCTCGTCGGTCTTGGCCTCCTCCAGCTGGTGCTCGCGCCGCGCCTCGAGCACGCTCTTGCCGGTCTTCGGGTCGCGGACGTCGCGCGCCACCTCGGTCATGAGCGTCTGCAGCGAGTGCGAACCGCCCGCGTTGAGCCAGCCCTTGCCGTTGCTGTCGCTGCCGATGTAGACCACCGCCTTCTGCTTCAGCTCGTCGGCGTGCTTCTCGGCCCACTCGGTGGAGCCGAGCAGCCCCCATTCCTCGCCGTCCCACGCCGCCAGGATGATGGTCCGCTTCGGGCGCCAGCCGGTCTTCAGCAGCTCGCTGAAGCTGCGCGCGGTCTCCATGAGCGCCGCCTGGCCGCTCACCGGGTCCTCGGAGCCGTTCACCCACGCGTCGTGGTGGTTGCCGTAGATCACCCACTGGTCGGGGAACTCGGAGCCGGGGATGGTCGCGACGACGTCGTAGAGCGGCCGCACCTTCCAGTCGAACGACAGCTTCAGGTGCACCTTCGCCGGCCCCGCGCCCAGGTGGTAGGTCGTCGGCAGCGCGCCGCGCCAGTCCTCGGGCGCGACGGGCCCGCCCAGGTGGCTCATGATGGGCAGCGCGTCGCCGTACGAGATCGGCAGCACGGGGATCTTCACCAGCGTCTTCGCTTCGGCGCGCGTGAGCTCCCGCCCGCCCTTCTCGTTGGCCCAGCCCGGCGTGAGCGGGTCGCCCGGGTAGAGCGGCATGTCCATCACGCTGCCGCGCTGCACGCCCTGCTCGGGGCGGAACGGCCCCTTCGGGTACACGTCGCCCCGGAAGTAGCCGTCGTCGCGCGGGTCGGAGTAGATCAGGCAGCCGATCGCGCCGTGCTCGGCGGCGACCTTCGGCTTGATGCCGCGCCAGCTCCCGCCGTAGCGCGCGATGACGATCTTGCCCTTGACGTCGATGCCGTTCTTGGCCAGCACGTCGTAGTCGGCCGGCACGCCGTAGTTCACGTAGACGACCTCGGCCGTCACGTCGCCGTCGGCCGAGTACGCGTTGAAGGTGGGCAGCTGGTTCGCGTCGGCCGAGTCCGGGTCCTCGGGAATGGCCGGCTCCTTGAGCACGGCGGTGTACTCGACGGGCGCCACGAGCTCCACGACGCGGTTGATCGGCCTGGGCATGAGCGCCTGGTACTGCTCGATGTGCGCGTCGAGGCCCCAGCTCTTGAACTGCGTGAGGATGTAGGATGCGACCTTCATCGAGCCGGGCGACCCCGCGTCGTGCGGGTCGGCGCTGATGGTCTTGTTGTACTCCCGGATGTTGTCGGCCTTGGGCAGCGCGCGGAACGCGTCCTCCTGCTGCCGCTCGGCCGCCACCTGATCGCGCGTGAAGCCGCGCATCCCCGGTTCCTGCATCGCGGCCGTCCCGGCGAGCATCGCCACTGCGCCGCCGAACGCCGTCATCCACAAAGCACGCCGGACCGACACTCGCATTGCGCCTCCTGACTGACTCCTCTGGAAGGGAAAGTATACATCCGGCTCACGGCACAGGTCAGAGACCTGTGCCACCACGTCGACCTGTGCCTCCCCCTGGAACCGCCCCGCCAGCCGGTCCGTAAGATCCCACGGGGAGGCTGCCGACGATGCGGGATCTACTTCGGGACTTGAGGCACGGCGCCCGGCTGCTGGTGAAGCAGCCCGGGTTCACCACGGTCGTGGGCATCACCCTGGCCCTGGCGATCGGCGCCAACACCCTCATCTTCAGCATCGTCAGCTTCATGCTGCTGCGGCCCCTGCCGATGCGGGATATCGACCACCTGACGGCGGTCTTCGGCGTGGACCCGCAGCGCGGCGACGACCGCGCGCACTCGTCGTACGCGGACTACCAGGACTGGCGCGAGAAGGTCCAGTCGTTCTCGGACATCGGGGCCCTGACCTCCGGCACCTACACCCTGTCGGGGCACGGCGAGCCCACGCGTCTCCAGGCGCAGCGCGTGACGTGGAACCTGCTCGACGTCTGGGGGTTCAAGCTCGAGCTCGGCCGCAACTTCCGCGCCGAGGAGGACGCGCCCGGCGCCGGCCACGTCGCCATCCTGTCGGACGGCTTCTGGCGCCGGCAGTTCGCCGCCGAGCCCGACATCATCGGCAAGGCGATCACGCTCAACGGCGAGCCGTACACCGTCGTCGGCGTGCTCGATCCAGACTCGGAGATCGGCAACCTGAGCCTGATCGACGTGTGGACGCCGCTGGCGCGGTCGCGCGACTCGGCGCGGGACACGCGCGACCTGCGGCTCTACGGCCGCCTCAAGCCCGGCGCGACGGTCGCGCAGGCCTCGGCCGAGGTCGAGACCGTCGCGCGGCAGCTGCAGCAGGAGCACCCGCTCACCAACACCGGGTGGAACGCCCGTGTCGTGCCCGCGCTGGTGGCCATGACGGGGGCCAACAGCTGGCTGGTGCTGGGCATGCTGGGCGTGTTCGTCGCGCTCGTGCTCCTCATCGCGTGCGCGAACGTGGCGAACCTGATGCTGGCGCGCTCCATCTCGCGGCGGAAGGAGATCGCGCTGCGCGCCGCGCTCGGCGCGGGCCGCCTGCGCATCGTCCGGCAGATCCTCGCCGAGAGCCTGCTGCTCGGCCTGCTCGGCGGCGTCGTCGGGCTGGCGATCGCCAAGGGCGGCCTGCTGATCATGCAGGCCGTCGCCTACGAGCCGTTCTTCCAGCAGATCGTGCTGGACTACCGCGTGCTGCTCTTCGCGGCGTCGCTCTCGTTCCTGACGCCGCTCCTCTTCTCGTTCCTGCCCGCGCTGCAGGCCTCGCGGCTCGACCTGAGCGAGGCGCTCAAGGAAGGCGGGCGCACGAGCGTCGGCGCGCGCGGCGGCCGCAGCCGCGCCGCGCTCGTCGTCGCGCAGCTCGGCCTGGCGATGACGCTGCTGGTGCTCTCCGGGCTGATCATCCGGACCGCCATCGCGGAGGCGCATCTCGCCATCGGCTTCGACCCCACCAACGTGCTGACCGCGCAGGTGGATCTCACCGGGCCGCGGTACCCGGACGACGCGCGCGCGCGGCTCTTCTACGACACGGTGATGGACCGGCTCGGCCGGCTCCCGGGCGTCGCGACGGTGGCGGTGACCGACGGCCTGCCCGCGTTCAGCAGCCCGCCCTCGACCGACTTCATGATCCAGGGGCGTCCGATCCCGACGGTGTCCGACCGTCCGTGGGCGCTCCGGACCGTGGCGAGCCCGGACTACTTCAAGACGTTCGACATTCCCGTCGTGCGCGGGCGGGCCTTCACGCGCGAGGACGGGCCCGAGGCGGCGGGCGTGGCGCTGGTGAGCCGTGAGGCGGCCCGGCGCTACTGGGCGGACGGCGACCCGATTGGCCAGCGCATCAAGCTGGGCGACCCGGACAAGGACGCGCCGTGGCTGACGATCGTCGGCGTCGTGGGCGACGTGCTCAACAACCCGGACCTGAACGGCCCCGAGCGGCCGCAGCTCTACGTGCCCGCGGCGCAGCGCCCGTCACGCGCGATGGCCATCGCGGTGCGGACCACGACGGACGCCGGCGGCCTGCTGGCGCCGGTGCGGGGCGCGATTCACGAGGTGGACCCGGACCAGGCGGTCTACGACGCGCGGACGATGGCCCAGCGGTTCCACGAGCAGCTGGCGAGCGACCGGCTGCTGTTCGGCATGTTCACGGCCTTCGCGTTCGTCGCGCTGCTGCTGGCGTCGGCCGGGCTCTACGGCGTGATGTCGTACTCGGTGGCGCAGCGGTCGCAGGAGTTCGGCGTGAGGCTCGCGCTCGGCGCGCGGGGCGGCGACGTCGTGCGCCTGGTGCTGAGGCAAGGGGCGAAGCTGATGGCGATCGGCCTCGTGCTCGGCCTGCTGGCCGGCCGCGCGCTGGCGCAGGTCGTGGCGGGCATCCTGCTCGGCGTCGGGCCGAACGACCCGGTGACCTTCGGCACCGTCACCGTCGTGCTGCTCACCGTCGCGCTCCTGGCGAGCTACGTCCCCGCCCGCCGCGCGATCGCGATCGACCCGATCCGCACGCTGCGGGAGTAGACCAAGTTCCTGGTGCTTTGTGCTTGGTGCTTGGTGCGTGCCGGGTGCCTGGTGCCTGGTGCGTGCCGGGTGCCGGGTGCCTGGTGCGTGCCGGGTGCCTGGTGCGTCCTCGGTGCCTGGTGCTCGCACCCCGCGTCCAGCCGGCACCAAGCACCCAGCACCAACCCGCACCAGGCACCCAGCACCAACCCCGCACCAAGCACCCAGCACCAACCCCGCACCAAGCACCCAGCACCAACCCCGCACCAGGCACCCAGCACCAACCCCGCACCAGGCACCCAGCACCAACCCCGCACCAAGCACCCAGCACCCAGCACCCGGCACCAAGCACCCAGCACCAACCCCGCACCAGGCACCCAGCACCAACCCCGCACCAGGCACCCAGCACCAACCCCGCACCAGGCACCCAGCACCAACCCCGCACCAGGCACCCAGCACGAAGCACCAAGCACTGGTTCCTGGGTTACCATGTCCCGGGAGGCACAGCTCGTTGGCGAAGCGGCGCGGATCCAGGAACAGCCCCTCTCTCTTCGATCAGTCCGACGGCGGCGTCGC
Source organism: uncultured Acidobacteriota bacterium (assembly GCA_963812185.1). Classification (GTDB taxonomy): domain Bacteria; phylum Acidobacteriota; class Vicinamibacteria; order Vicinamibacterales; family JAHECP01; genus JAHECP01. The sequence continues at coordinate 200,919 of CAWEUE010000002.1, read as the reverse complement.
CGTGGGCGGCGGGCCCCGCGGGAGCGGCACCGAGGGGGTGGCGCTGCACGAGGCGGCGCAGGTCCGCTACCTCAATTACGCCCTCTCGGTCATCACGGCGCGCGCCCTGCCGGACGTGCGCGACGGCCTCAAGCCCGTCCAGCGCCGCATCCTCTTCACGATGTGGCAGCAGAACCTGACGGCCGACGCCAAGCACCGCAAGTGCGCCAAGGTGGTCGGCGACGTCATGGGGAGCTACCACCCGCACGGCGACGCCGCGCTCTACGAGACGCTCGTGCGCATGGCGCAGCCCTTCTCGCTGCGCTACCCGCTCGTGGACGGCTCGGGCAACTTCGGCTCGCTCGACGGCGACGCCGCGGCGGCCATGCGCTACACCGAGTGCCGCCTCGCCCGGATCTCGGACGAGCTGCTCGCCGAGATCGACCGGGACACGGTGCCCTTCCGGCCCAACTACGACGGCACGAAGACCGAGCCCGTCGTGCTGCCGGCCCGCGTGCCGAACCTGCTCGTGAACGGCGCCGCCGGCATCGCCGTCGGCATGGCCACCAACATCCCGCCGCACAACCTCGGCGAGGTGTGCACGGCGCTCGTCAAGCTGCTCGACAACGAGGACCTGAGCGTCGCGCAGCTGTGCCGCTACATCAAGGGACCGGACTTCCCGACCGGCGGCCACATCCTCAACACGCCCGAGGAGATCCGGGACATCTACAAGACCGGCAGCGGCTCGATCCGGCTGCGCGGCACCTGGGACATCGGCCCGGAGTCGCGCGCCGCCAAGACGATCTACATCGAGAGCGTGCCGTACATGGTGAACAAGGCGGCGCTCGTCGAGCGCATCGGCGAGATCGTCCTGGGCCGCAAGCTGCCGCAGCTCGTGGACGTCAAGGACCTGTCCACCGACGACGTGCGGATCGCGCTCGATCTGAAGAAGGACGCCGACGAGAAGATGGTGATGGCGTACCTCTTCAAGCACACGCCGCTCCAGACCAACGTCGCGGTCAACCTGACCTGCCTCATCCCGACCGAGAACGCCGAGGTGGGCCGGCCCGAGCGCCTCGACCTGAAGTCGATCCTCTGGCACTTCCTGCACTTCCGCCTCGACGTCGTCACCAACCGGCTCGGCCACGAGCTGGGCGCCCTCGAGCGCCGGATCCACATCCTCGAGGGCTTCGAGCAGGTCTTCGACGCGCTCGACGAGATCCTGAAGATCGTCCGGAAGTCGGACGGCAAGAAGGACGCGGCCGAGAAGATCGTGAAGCGCTTCGGCCTCGACGCCGAGCAGACCGACGCGATCCTCGAGCTGAAGATCTACCGCCTGGCCCGCCTCGAGATCCTCGTCGTGCGGCAGGAGCTCGAGGAGAAGCGGAAGCGCGCGAAGCAGATCGGCGCGCTGCTCAAGAGCGAGGCCGGCCGCTGGAAGATCGTGCGCGACGAGATCGGGGAGGTGCAGAAGGCCTACGGCGACGCGAAGGTCGACCGGCGCCGCACCGCGATCGAGGCCGTCGAGGACGAGGTCGAGTACTCCGCCGAGGACTTCATCGTCGAGGAGGACAACGTCGTCATCGTGTCGCGCGACGGGTGGGTGAAGCGGCAGAAGGAGGTGAAGGACCTCGCGTCCACGCGCCTGCGCGAGGGCGACGGGGTGCTGGCCGCCTTCGCCGGCAGCACGCGCGCCACGGCCGTCTTCTTCACCAACTTCGGCGTCGCCTACACGTGCCGCGTGATCGACGTGCCCGCGTCGACCGGCTACGGAGAGCCCATCCAGCGCTTGTTCAAGTTCAAGGACGGCGAGAAGGTGATCGCCGCGCTCAGCCTCGACCCGCGCGTGGCCGGCGTCATCGCCGCGAAGAAGGAGGGCGCCGTCCCGCCCGTGCACGCCCTCGCCGTGACGAGCGACGGCTACAGCCTGCGCTTCGGCCTCGACGCGTTCGTCGAGCCCTCGACGCGGAGCGGCCGGCGCTACGCGCGGCCCACCAGCGCCGCCGAGGTGGTGGGCGTCGCGCGCGTCACCGGCGACGAGACCGTGATTGCCGCCACGCGGCAGGCGCGCGCCATGCTGTGCCCGGCCGAGGAGATCAACTTCCTCTCCGGCCCCGGCAAGGGCGTCATCCTCATCAAGCTGCAGAAGGGCGAGGACCGCGTGCTCGGCTTCGTCGCCTCGACGGGCGACCGCGATCTGCTCACCGTCGAGACCAGCCGCGGCGCCGAGCAGACGATCAGCACCGCCAAGTACGAGGTCACCGGCCGCGGCGGCAAGGGCCGGGAGCTCCTCCAGCGCGGGCAGTTCCTGCGCGTCGTCCCGTCGCCCGTCGAGCCGCCGGCGCCGCTCAACGGGGCGTGAGCAGCGGTCAGGGATCAGAGGTCAGGGGTCAGGTAGAGCCTGCGACGCTGTGAGGCCGCAGCCCTGACAGGATGCTCTTCCTGACCGCTGACCCCTGACCGCTGTGTCACCCCTACACCTTCAGGATGTCCCCCTTGCGCGCGAAGAGCGCGTAGAGCGCCGGCGCCATGAAGATCGACAGCAGCAGCCGCGACAGGAGGCCGCCGACGATCACGATGGCGAACGGCTTCTGCGAGTCGGAGCCGATGCCGGTGGACATCGCCGCCGGCAGCAGGCCCAGGCACGCGACGAGCGCGGTCATCATGATCGGCCGCAGCCGCAGCAGCGCGGCCTCGTGCGTGGCCGTCAGGATGTCCTTCCCCTCGAGCCGCAGCTTGTTGATGAACGAGTAGAGGATCACGTCGGTCTGCACGGCCACGCCCATCAGGGCGAGGAAGCCGAGCACGGACGACACGCTGAAGTTGGTGCCCGTCAGCTTGAGCGCCAGCAGGCCGCCCACCGGCTCGGTGACCAGCGTGCAGAACATGATGATCAGCGGGAACTTCAGGTTGCCGTAGAGCGCGAACAGGATCCCGAGGATCAGCACGACGGTGAGCGGCAGGATCACGTTCAGCTGCGACCGCGCGGCCAGGTACTCCTTGTACTCCCCGCCCCAGTCGTACGAGTAACCGGTCGGCAGCGGCACCGCCTTCGCCACGGCCTCGCGCGCCTGGTCGACGGCGCTCGCCAGGTCGCGGCCCTGCACGCTGTACTGGATGCCGATGTAGCGCGCGTTCGACTCGCGGTAGATGAACGACGCGCCCTTGCTCACCTTGATGTCGGCGAACTCGCTGAGCGGCAGCTGCTGGCCGTCCGGCGTCGACACGAGCAGGTGCTTGATCGCGTCCATGTCCTTGCGGAACGGCTCCTGCATCCGGACGACGAGGTCGAACTGCCGCTCGCCCTGGATGACCCGGGTCGCGGCGGTGCCGCCGACGCCCGTCTCGAGCACGGCGTCGATGTCCGACACGTTCAGGCCGTAGCGCGCCAGCTTCGCGCGGTCCGGCTCGACGGTCAGGCTCGGCTGCCCCAGCTCGCGGACGATGGTGATGTTGGTGATGCCGGGCACCTTCTCGATGATCCGCTTCACCGCGTCGGCCTTCCGCTCGAGCGTCGGGAGGTCCGATCCGAAGATCTTCACGGCCAGCGCGCTCTTGAGGCCCGTTTCGGCCTCGTCCACCGCGTCCTCGGCCGGCTGCGTGTAGTTGAAGATCACGCCCGGGAACACCGACAGCTTCTTCTGCACGGCCTCGATGAGCTGCGGCTTGGACCGGATGTCTCCGTGCCACGCGGGGTCGTCGTACGGCTTGAGCCCCACGAAGAACTCGTCGTTGAAGAACCCGGTGGGATCCGTCCCGTCGTCGGGCCGGCCCAGCTCGTTCCCGACGATGGTGACCTGCGGGAAGCTCATGAGCACGGCCCGGATCTTCGGGGCGAGCGCCGAGGCCTCGTCGAACGAGATCGTGTAGGGCGTCGTCGCGCGCACCCACAGCGCGCCTTCGTCGAGGTGCGGCATGAACTCGGCGCCGATGAACGGCACCAGCAGCAGCGACGCGGCGAACACGCTCAGGCAGAAGGCCACCGTGGCCTTGCGGTAGGCGAGCGCCACGTTCAGCACGCGGCCGTAGGCCCGGCGCACGCTCTCGTAGAGCGCGACGCTGGGCTCCTTCACGCCGTGGCGCAGGAACCACGCGCAGAGGACGGGCAGGAGCGTGAGCGCGCACAGCAGCGCGCCGATGAGCGCGAACGCCATGGTGTCGGCCATCGGGTGGAACAGACGGCCCGACGGGCCCGACAGCGCGTAGATCGGCAGGTAGCCGGCGATGATGACCGCCACCGCGTAGAAGATCGGGCGCTCGACGTCGTGCGCCGCGCCGCGGATGACGTCGATGAGGTCGTACTCCTGCCCGTGCCGCGCGGCCAGCTCGCGGAAGATGTTCTCCACCATCACGACCGACCCGTCGACGATGATGCCAAAGTCGATGGCGCCGATCGACAGCAGGTTGGCCGGGATGTTCGCGCGGTCGAGGCAGATGAACGCGAAGAGCAGCGAGAAGGGGATCGTGACGGCCACGATCAGGGCCGTGCGGACGCTGAAGAGCAGCAGGCCCAGCACGACCAGCACGAGCAGCATGCCCCGGAGCAGGTTGCGCTCGACGGTCTTCGTGGTCTCGGCGATGAGATCGGACCGGTCGTAGAAGGGCACCACCTTCACGTCGGGCGGCAGCACGTGCTCGTTCAGGTTCTTCGTGACCTGCTGCACGCGCTTGAGCACCACCTGCGCCTGCTCGCCCACGCGCATCAGGATCACGCCCTCGACGGCCTCGTCCTGCTTCATGAAGCCGAACTGGCCGAGGCGCACCGCGTGGCCGACCTGCACCTTGGCCACGTCGTGCACGTGCACCGGGATGCCGTCGTGCGCGGACAGCACGACGTTGCCGATGTCGTCCAGGTTGCGCACGAGGCCCAGCCCGCGGACGTAGTAGAACTGGCCGCCCTGCGAGTAGAAGCCGCCGCCCGCGTTCGAGTTGTTCGCGGCCAGCTGGTCGACCACCTGCGGGATGGAGATGCCGTGCGACAGCATGCGCCGCGGGTCGAGCAGCACCTGGTACTGCATCGTGGTGCCGCCGAAGCCCGAGTCGTCCGCCACGCCCTGGATCGCGCGGTAGCGGCGCTCGACCACCCAGTCCTCGATCGTCTTCAGCTCCTGCGGCGAGCGGTCGGGGCTCTGCAGCACGTACCGGTAGATCAGGCCGCTCGGGCTGTAGAGCGGCGAGACGTCCGGGCTGACGCCGTCGGGCACCTCGGCGCTCGGCACCCGCTCGAACGCCTGCTCCCGCACGAAGTACGGGTCGGCGTCGTACTCGAAGTTCATCTCCACCGACGACAGGCCGTAGAGCGAGATCGACCGGAGCGCCTCGAGCTTCGGGATCCCGTTCATCTCGAGCTCGATCGGGATCGTGATGAGCCGCTCCACCTCCTCGGCCGCGTGGCCGGGCCACTGCGTCACGATCTCGACGTGCGGCGGCGACAGGTCGGGGTAGGCGTCGATCGGCAGGTTCTGGAACGACAGGACGCCCCAGGCGCCCAGCGCCATCATGATGACGATCACGAGGAACCGCTGCGACAGGGCGAACGAGACAATACGGTCGATCATCGGGTACCTCGCCTCATCACTGCTGGAAGGACTGGGCGAACTGCAGGAACACGCTGCCCTTCGACACGATCCGGTCGCCGGGCGCGAGGCCGTCCACGATCTGGATCAGGTCGTCGTGCCGCGCGCCCGTCTTCACCAGCCGCTGGGCGAACTGGCCGGGCTTGGCCTCCAGGTACACGAACGGGAAGTTGTCCTCGTTGTAGAGCACCGCGGACGTCGGCACCACCGTCACGTCCCTCTCGTCGGCGGTGTGGATCGCCACGTCCACGAACAGGTCCTTCTTCAGCAGGCCGTCGGCGTTGCGCGTGACGATGCGGACCGGCGTGGTGCGGGTGGCCGGGTCCAGCGCCGCGCCCACGTAGCCGACGACGCCGGCGTAGTCGTGCGGGAGCACCGCGCTCGTCACCTCGACCTGGTTGCCCTTGCGGACGTCGGCCAGGTCGCTGTCGTACACGTGGCCCTGCACCCACACCGTCGAGATGTTGCTGATGACGAAGCACACCGTCGACCCGGCCTGGATGACCTGGCCCGGCAGCACGTCCTTCTCGACCACGGTGCCGCCGATCGGCGCGCGCACCGCGATCTCCGGCCGCACGGGCGCGTCCTGCTCGTCGGCGGCCTTGATCTCCGCCGGGTCCACGCCGTAGATGCGGAGCGCGTCGAGCGTGTTCTGCACCTCGGTGGCCGCGTCGTGGTAGTCCGCCTCCGACTGCTCGAGGTCCTTCTGGGCGATCGCCTTGTGCTCGAGCAGGTCGCGGTTGCGGTCGAGGGTCCGTTTGGCGAGGTCCAGGCGATTGCTCGCCATCCGGTAGGCCGAGACCGCGTTCGCGTAGTCCGGGCTCGACACGTAGAGCAGCGCGTCGCCGGCCTTCACCGCCGATCCGGTGTCGACGAGGATGCGCGTCACGGGGCCGCTCACCTGCGTGATCGTCTGCGTGGTGTGGTCGGCGTCCCAGTCCACCGTGGCCGTGGTGTGCACGATGACGGGCCACGACGCGTGCGCCACCGTCGTGACCTGCAGGTTCGGCAGCTGGTTCGCCGGCACCGTGAAGAGGCTCGCCGCCGGCGCGGCCGCGGGGGCGTCGGGCGGCGCGCCGGTCGTGCCGCAGCCGACGGCGGCCGCGGCCAGGAACGCCGCCAGCGCCAGGGCGGGACGTCGTGCGCCCCGTGCGGGCGCATGTCTGGACGCGATCATTGGAGCACCTGCTTTCCGACCACGAAGTTGATTTGGGCGACGCTGTCCATGTACTGGGCCAGGGCCGCGCGGAAGGCGAACTGCGTGTCCCGATAGGTGCGCTCGGCGTCGAGCAGATCGAGCAGGTTCGTCGCGCCGCGCTGGTAGGCGTACCGGCTGATGTCGCGCGACTCGGTCGCCTGCGTCAGGTAGCCCGACTCGTAGAGCGAGGCCACCTGGTCGGCGGTCTGGAACGCCGCCCACGCGGTCTCCACGTCGGTGACCACCCCGATCCGGGCCGCCGCCGCCGCCACCCGCGCCTGCCGCGCCGCGACCGTCGTCCGGGCGATCTCGCCCTGGTTGCGGTCGTGGATCGGGAGGTCGATCGAGACGCCGAAGCCGAGCGCGCTCAGGTCGCCGTCGCGCTCGGTACTCGACGTTGCCCGTGACGTCCTTCGCCCGGTTGCTCACGGCCAGCGCCAGCGAGTCGTTGGCCAGCTTGATGCCGCTCTGCGCCGCCTGGAGGTCGGGCCGCGCCGCGATCGCCGCCTGCGTCAGCTCGTCGAGCGTGACGTCGTGCTTGACGTGGACCAGATCGCCCGCGACGTCGAAGTCGCCGGGCAGGTTGTCGTAGCCGACCAGCTGCCGGAGCGACGCCTTGCCCTGCACGAGCGCCACCTGCGCCGCCGACACGTCCTGCTCGAACTGCAGCTTCTGCAGCGCGATCTTCAGGAAGTCCGACTCGGCGATGTCGCCCGACGCCAGCCGCTGCTTGTTGACCGACACCACGTCGGAGAAGTCCTGGAGGTTCGCCTTCGCCAGATCGAGATTCGACCTGGCCAGCAGCACGCCGATGAACGCCTGCATCACGTCGTACCGCAGCTGGCGCTCGGCGTCGGAGACCGTCCGCGCCGTCACGTCCGTCGCGTCCTGCGCGACCAGCAGCCGGTGCTTGCGCTTGCCGCCCCGCTCGAAGGTGTAGCTCACCCCCTCGGCGAACGACTGGTTGTTCTTGAAGTTGTTCCAGGTGAAGTGGCTGGGGTGGAACACCGGGAAGTCCGTGTTGGCCGAGTAGAACGTGAGATTCGGCTTCAGGAACGCCGTCGTCTCGTCGGCCTTGGCCTGGTCGATGTCCAGCCGGTGCGCGGCCAGCGACTGGTTGTGCGCGAGCGCCATCTGCACCGCCTCGTCCGCGGTGATGACGCGCGCGGGCGCGCCGGGCGGCTGCGCGCGCGCCGGCAGCGCGAGCACCAGCACGGCGAGCGCGAGGACGGACCGTGACCGCCAGGTGAAGGTGTCACGCCATGCACGCATCGAACGACTCCTGTATTCACTGCGACCGCGAACGCGGGCGATCGACGGGCCGCGAACGCGGGTTGTCTGGTGGAAGGCACGTCGCGCGACGGAAACACACGCCGGCGTGCGGAGGCACGCGAGCGGTGGGTCCCGCCGAGAGCGCAGGCGCGAGGACGCGGCCTACGCTGCGCGGCGTGAGAACGTGCGGAGGATGGAGTGCGGCGGAGAACGGCCCGTGATGCGGGCGGGCACCAGCGCCTGGTACGAGAGGTGGCGGAGCGGCAGCGGCTCGCCCGCGGCGGCGGCGTCGAGGTGAACCGGGACGTCGGGCTGGGCCGTGGCCTGCGGCGAGTGCGTCGACGCGCAGACGGCGCAGTGCGTCGCGTCGTGCTGCGACAGGGGCTCGTGCTGATCGACGAACGTCGCCCCCATCATCAGCAGCGCGTAGAGCACCGCGACCGACAGCGCGGCCCCGCGCCGAAGGCCCAGGTCCTCGCGAGCTGACATGAAGGCTCTGATTATAGTGAAGGGCCGGCAGTCCTGGCCAGCCCCGATTCCGCCCGCCCCGAAGGGCGGGCGAAAAGGGGGCCGGCCGCGGTCCGCCGTCGGCCAGACGGTCCCCCCGAGCCGCCGGCCGATTCGGACACCGTCACCGTGATTCGGTGCCCGGCGGCGCCGCGACCGGCACCGGCTTGGTCGCCGGGATCTTCTCGGCTTCGATCTCTTCCTCCAGCGATCGCTGGAGGTTGCTCGAGGCCCGGCGGAATTCTTGAAGGGTCTGTCCCAACGCCTTCCCCAGCTCCGGAAGCCTCCGGGGCCCGAAAACGATCAGGGCCACCATGAAGATCACCAGGAGCTCGGGCATCCCGATACTGCCCAACATGGCTCGCCGCCTTTGCTGGCCGCGGCCCTCGAGTGCCCGCCTGACGGCGGACGGCCGGGCCGCGCGGGGGAGACAGCGCTCACCCGGCGCACTCCCCCCACTTCAAGGTGTGTGCCATGCCGGCCCCCTGAAAACGGGCCTGTTCCACGCGGACCGGCGGGGCGAAGTGTGGCGTCTCGGCACCGAGCGACCACATTGCCCCAGCTGAGGTTGCAAGGGAGCGGCGCGGGGCGTTAGGGGGCGCTCTTTCGGGCGGCCTCCGGCCGGTGCCCGAACAAGGACTGCAGGAAGTGGCGCCAGCCCCGTGGTTCGGGCGGCGGTGGGGGGGTGCGGGCGGGGGGCGGCAGGATCACGGGCTCGCCCAGCGCGCTCGCGGCCGCTTCGTCGAGCTGCAGGACGGCCGCCGCCATTTGCTCGGTGAGGTGCAGCGCGATGCCCTCGACGGCCTTGCCCATCTCCTCGATCATCTCCTCGTAGGGCTGGCTCTTGTCGTGGCTGTCGTAGAAGACCGACGCGTCCAGCCAGGCCCGCAGCATCTCCCCGCGCGCCACCTTCCGCCCGCCCAGCGTCGTCTGGATCTCCAGCTCAGCCAGGAGGGCGCGGTAGGCCTCGCCGGCCGCCCGCGCGCCGGCCGCGACGGCCGGGTCGTCGTGCCGCTCGAGGATCTGGCAGGACCGGAGGAAGCTCGCCTTGTCGTGGGGGAGATGGATGCGCCGGATGGGCACCGACAGGCGCCGCGTCTGCTGCAGCCAGCCCTCGGCCTGGATGTAGCCGCCCACGACCTCGAGCGGCGCCGTCGCCGGGCCCGGCGCGCTCACGGCGCGGCGGACGTCGGCGGCCTGCCGCCGGAAGGCGCGAACGACCTCGGCGTCGGATGGGCTGACGGGCATGGTGGAGACCCCAGTGTATTGGACGGTTGGGAGGGGGGAAAGGACCATGAAATTCCGGCCGGCCTCCGGTGGTAGGATGAGGGACTCCTCATGGTCCGCATCGGCCTGATTTCGGATACGCACGGGCTGTTTCGCCCGGAGCTGGTGGACGCGTTCGCGGGGGTGGACCGCATCCTCCACGCCGGCGACGTGGGGGAGGGCGTGCTTGGCGCCCTGGGGGCGCTCGCGCCGGCCATGGCGGTGTCGGGGAACACCGACTTCGACGACCCGCGGCTCGTGCCGGCCATCGATTTGGCGTTGGAGGGCGTGACCATCCACGTCAGCCACGGCCACGAGCTGGGCCGGCCCTGCCCCGAGACCCTCGTCGCGCGCTACAGCGCCAAGGTCGTCGTGTACGGCCACACGCACGAGGCCCTGATCCAGCGCCTGGACGGCCGTCTGGTCGTGAACCCCGGCGCGGCCGGGCCCGCGCGCTTCAAGGTCCGGCCCTCCGTCGCCCGCCTCGCCATCGACCGCGGCACGGCTCAGGTGGAGCTCGTCTACCTGTAGGCTGGCCTGAAGGCCAGCACTACGTACGGCTTCGGTACGTAGTACGGCTTCGGTACGTAGTGCCGGGCTTCAGCCCGGCCCAATCGAGTACCCAGTACCCAGTACCGATCCCTGATCTCCCTTTTTGGGTAGGATTAGGGGATGCCAGCCTGGTCGGAATTCACCGAGATCAACCGCGCCTACGCGGAGGAGCTGTACGAGCGGTTCCGCCGCCGGCCGGAGACCCTGGATCCCGAGACGCGCGCGGTGCTGGCGGGGTGGCCGCCCCCGCCGGCGGACGACGGCGCGGCGCTCGCCGCCGATCTGGCCATCGACGCGCACGTGATCGTCGGCGTGGTGAGCCTGGCGGAGTCCATCCGGCGGTACGGGCACCTGGCGGCGCGCGTGGACGCGCTGGGGACGCCGCCGCCCGGCGACCCCGCGCTCGTGCCCGAGACGCACGGCGTGACCGAGGCGGACCTGCGGCGGCTGCCGTCGAGCCTGGTGGCGGGCGCGCTCGTCGATCCGGGCGAGACGGCGTACGACGCGATCGAGCAGCTCCGGAAGGTGTACAGTTCGACGACCGGCTACGACTACGCGCACATCTTCGTGCCCGAGGAGCGCGAGTGGCTGCGGCAGGCGGCCGAGTGCGCGCGCTTCGCGGCGCCGAACGACCCGATCGATCCGCGGGCGCTGCTGGCGCGGCTGACCGAGGTGGAGGCGTTCGAGCGGTTCCTGCACCGCACGTTCCCGGGCAAGACGCGCTTCTCGATCGAGGGGCTCGACATGCTCGTGCCGCTGCTCGACGAGGTCATCGGCGAGGCGGTCGAGGCGGGCATCAAGCAGGCGGTGATCGGCATGGCGCACCGCGGGCGCCTCAACGTGATGGCGCACGTGCTGCACAAGCCGTACGCCGAGATCCTCACCGAGTTCAAGGACCCCATGCGCTCGCGCACGTTCCGCGAGGACATGGAGTGGACCGGCGACGTGAAGTACCACGCCGGCGCGCGCCGCGCGATTCGCGAGGGGCGGTCGGTGGATCTGGTCGTGTCGATGCCGCCGAACCCGAGCCACCTGGAGGCGATCGACCCGGTCGTGGTCGGCATGGCGCGGGCGGCCGGCACGTCGGTCAACGAGCCGGGCGCGCCGAAGTTCGACCCGTGCCGGATGCTGCCGATCCTCATCCACGGCGACGCGGCGTTCCAGGGCCAGGGCGTGGTGGCCGAGACGCTGAACTTCTGCCGCCTGCCGGGCTACACCACGGGCGGCGCGGTGCACATCATCGCCAACAACCGCCTGGGCTTCACGGCCCGGCCCGAGGACTCCTACAGCACGCTCTACGCGAGCGGCCTCGCGCGCGGCTTCAAGATGCCGATCGTCCACGTGAACGCGGACGATCCCGAGGCGTGCGTGGCGGCGGCGCGGCTGGCCTTCGCCTACCGGCAGAAGTTCCAGCACGACTTCATCATCGACCTGGTGGGCTACCGCCGGCACGGCCACAACGAGGGCGACGAGCCGGCGTTCACGCAGCCGCTGCTCTACGAGCGGATCGCGAAGCAGACGACGGTGCGCGAGCGCTGGGCCGGGACGCTCGTCGAGCGGGGAGTCGTGGGCGCGGACGAGCCCGAGGCGATGTACCGCGAGCGCCTGGACCGGCTGCAGGCGACGCTCGACGGCCTCGATCCCGACGCGCACTACGTCGAGCCCGAGCTCGAGCCGCCGCCGACCGGCGCCGCGCGCAGCCCGGTGACCGAGGTGCCCGTCGAGCGCCTGCGGCGGCTGAACGAGTCGCTGCTGCGCCTGCCCGACGGCTTCACGCCGCACCGCAAGCTGGTGAAGGCGCGCGAGCGCCGGCGCCACGCGCTCGACGACTCCGACGCGCGCACGGTGGACTGGGCGCTGGCCGAGGAGCTGGCGATGGCCTCGGTGCTCGAGGACGGCGTGGCCATCCGGCTGACGGGCGAGGACGTCCAGCGCGGCACCTTCAGCCACCGGCACGCGGTGTTCCACGACACGCGGACGGGCCGCCGGTTCACGCCGCTGCAGGCGCTGCCGCAGGCGCGCGCCGCCTTCGAGATCCACAACAGCCCGCTCTCGGAGAACGCCGCGCTCGGCTTCGAGTACGGCTACAACATCCAGGCGCCCGACCGGCTCGTCCTCTGGGAGGCGCAGTACGGCGACTTCGTCAACGGCGCCCAGGTCGTCATCGACGAGTTCATCGTCTCGGCGCGGTCGAAGTGGGGCGTGAAGCCCTCGCTCGTGCTGCTGCTGCCGCACGGGCTCGAGGGGCAGGGGCCCGACCACGCGAGCGCCCGGCCCGAGCGCTTCCTGCAGCTCGCCGCCGAGGTCAACCTGCGGCTGGTCAACTGCACGACCGCCGCGCAGTTCTTCCACGTGCTGCGCCGCCAGGCGCTGCTCCTGCACAGCGACCCGCTGCCGCTCATCGTCCTCACGCCGAAGAGCCTGCTGCGCCACGCGTTCACGCTCTCGACGCCGCGCGAGCTCGCCCACGGCCACTGGCAGCGCGTGATCGAGGACCAGGCGGCGCGTCAGCGCGTGAAGGACGTCACCCGGCTCGTGCTCTGCAGCGGCAAGGTGGCGGTGGACCTGGCGACCTCGCCCCGCCGCGCGGACGCCGGGTTCCTGTCCCTCGCGCGGCTCGAGCAGGTCTATCCGTTCCCCGCGCCGGACGTCGCGGCCGCCCTCTCGGGGTACCCGAACCTGCAGGAGGTCGTGTGGCTGCAGGAGGAGCCGGTGAACATGGGCGCCTGGGACTCGGTCGAGCCGCGGCTCGCGGAGCTGCTGCCGGCCGGCGCCCGGCTGCGCGTCGTCGCGCGGCCCCGCAGCGCGAGCCCGGCCGAAGGATCGGCCGCGCGCCACGCGGTCGAGCAGGCCGCGCTCATCGACGCGGCGTTGGCGGGATAACGCCAGTGCCTGGTGCTTGGTGCCTGGTGTCTGGTGCGGGACTGGTGCCGAGTGCTTGGTGCGGCGTCACGCGGCGCCGGGACCGGCGTGATCTCGTACCAGGCACGAAGCACTACGCACGCACCAGGTGCCAAGCACGAGGCACGAGGCACTTCTCGGTCACCGTGGAGAGACGGACGTAATCATGCCGGCGAACATCATCGTGCCCGAGCTGGGCGAGTCGATCGTGGACGCGCGCGTGGCGCGCTGGCTGAAGCAGGAAGGGGACGCCGTCGCCGTCGGCGACCCGCTCGTCGAGCTCGAGACGGACAAGATCGACGTCGAGGTCGCCGCGCCGCAGGCGGGCGTCCTCGGCCGCATCGATCGCCGCGACGGCGACGACGTGAAGATCGGCGAGGTGCTGGGCGTCGTCCAGGACGCCTCGACTGGCGCGGCTCGCTCCGAACCGGCGGCCGCGAAGGAGACGCCCGCGCCGGGCGCCGCGCCCGCCGCGCCGGCCGCGCCGCAGGCCGCGCCAAGGGAGGCGGCGGGCCCTGGCGACGGGGACCTCAAGGCGACGCCGTCGGCACGGAAGCTGGCGCGGCAGCACCAGGTCGATCTCGACGAGCGTGCGCGGCACCGGCGACGGCGGCCGCGTGACGCGCCAGGACGTGGAGGCGCGCGTCGCGGCCGGGGCCGCGCCCGCCGCGCCGCCCGCGGCCGCCCCGGCGCCGCCGCAGGCCCCGGCCCCGGCGTCCCCCCAGGCGGCGAAGGCGCCGGCCGCGCCTCGCCCGACGCCTCTGCCGCGCGCGCCCGGCGACCGTCCCGAGGAGCGCGTGCGCCTGTCGCGCCGCCGCCTGACGATCGCCCGCCGGCTCGTCGAGGCGCAGCACGCGGCCGCCATGCTCACCACGTTCAACGAGGTGGACATGAGCGCCGTGATGGCGCTGCGCGAGCGGCGCAAGGGGGCGTTCAAGGAGCGCTACGGCGTCGGCCTCGGCATCGCGTCGTTCTTCGTGAAGGCCGCGGTCGGCGCGCTCCGGGAGTTCCCGGAGATCAACGGGGAGATCGACGGCGACGCGGTGATCCTCAAGCGCTACTACGACATCGGGATCGCCGTCGGCGCCGAGGGCGGCCTGGTCGTGCCCGTGCTGCGCGACGCCGACCGCCTGTCGTTCCCGGAGATCGAGCTCGGCATCCGCGAGTTCGCCACGCGCGCGCGCGAGGGCACGCTGACGCTCGAGGACCTCAAGGGCGGCACGTTCACCATCACCAACGGCGGCGTGTTCGGCTCGCTCATGAGCACGCCCATCCTCAACCCGCCGCAGGTGGCCATTCTCGGCCTGCACAAGATCGAGGAGCGGCCGGTCGCCGTGAAGGGACAGGTGGAGATCCGTCCCATGATGTACGTGGCCATGAGCTACGACCACCGCATCGTGGACGGCCGCGAGTCGGTGCAGTTCCTCGGGCGCGTCAAGGAGCTGGTGGAGGACCCCGCCGCTTTGCTGATCGAGGTGTGAACTACCACGGAATGACCACGGAAACCTCCACGGAATGAGCCACAGACATCGCTCCAGTCTTCCGTGGTGATTTCCGTAATGATTTCCGTGGCGATTTCCGCGGACATTCCGTGGGCATTACCTGTCGTCGCACCTTGGCAGCTTCCCCGTGACGCCCAGGAACCACTTGATGCAGCGGTGGGCCACGTCCGGCTTCACGAACATCATCGGGCAGGCGCCGTCGATCACCTGGATGCCGCGCTCGCGGCAGAAGGCGGCCGCGGCCCCGGACACGCTGCCCTCGCCGAACGACCGGTGCATCCAGACGTGGCCGATGCCGAGATCGGCGCACTCGCGCACGAGCGCGTCGGCGGCCCCTGGCGGCGTGGCGATGACGACGGCGCCGACGCCGCCGGGAATCGCGCCGAGCGTCGGGTAACAGGCGTCGCCCTCGACCTCGGCCGTCTTCGGGTTGACCGCGAAGACGCGATGGCCCGCGCCGCGCAGCTTCTTGTAGATCGCGTTGGCGGGCAGCGTGCCGCCCCGGGAGACGCCCGCGACGGCGATGCGCTCGTTGGACAGGAACTGACGGACCGATTCATCGAGCCGGGCCATGGGGGGCCTCCTTCCGGCGCTCAGTAGTCCACCTCAGTGTAGCGCAGGGCTTCAGCCCTGCGCCCGGCGCGGCGCCGTCTCGCTTCAGCCCTGCGCCTCTTCCATTCCCCTCTCGCGCGCGACCCTCCGGCGAGAGTAGGATCGACGCATGTCCCAGACGACCCCGGGCCCGCACGAGCGGCTGAGCGAGCGGTACGCCCGCATCGTGGCGCAGCTCGAGCCGCTCTACGCCAAGGTGCGCGACCCGCAGGCGCGCATGGCGTCGGCCGCGGCGCTCCTGCACCACAAGATGCCGCACTTCTTCTGGACCGGCTTCTACCGGCTCGAGGGCGGCGACCTGATCGTCGGTCCCTACCAGGGCCCGATCGCCTGCATGGTGCTCGAGCGCCACACGGGCGTGTGCTGGGCGAGCGTCGATCGCGGCGAGCCGGTGCTGGTCTCCGACGTCCACGCGTTCCCGGGCCACATCGCCTGCGACTCCCGCTCCCAGAGCGAGGTCGTCGTCCCGGTGCGCGACGCCGCGGGCGCGATCGTCGGCGTGCTCGACGTGGACAGCGACAAGCCGGACGCGTTCTCGCCCGCCGACGTCGAGGGGCTGACGGCCGTGGTCGCGTTGATTCACGGCTCGCGCGGACGCTGAGCCGTCGGACCAGCGGTCAGTGGTCAGTGGTCAGTGGTCAGCGGTCAGCGGTCAGTGGTCAGCGGTCAGCGGTCAGTGGTCAGTGGTCAGCGGTCAGTGGTCAGCGGTCAGCGGTCAGTGGTCAGCGGTCAGCGGTCAGCGGTCAGTGGTCAGCGGTCAGTGGTCAGCGGTCAGCGGTCAGCGGTCAGCGGTCAGAGAACCCGAGCACCCGAGAACCTGAGAACCCCCGAACCCCCGAACCTTCTCTGATATGCCGTCCACCTATACAGCGAAAGACATCACCGTCCTCGAGGGGCTCGAGCCCGTCCGCAAGCGGCCGGGCATGTACATCGGCGGCGTCGGCTCGACGGGCCTCCACCACCTGGTCTGGGAGGTGCTCGACAACGCGATCGACGAGGCGATGAACGGCTACGCCTCCAACGTCAAGGTGACGCTCCACGCCGACGCCTCGTCCATCACGATCGAGGACGACGGGCGCGGCATCCCGGTGGACAAGCACCCGAAGACGAAGAAGAGCGCGCTCGAGGTCATCTTCACCACGCTCCACGCCGGCGGCAAGTTCGAGCACCAGAACTACAAGACCGCCGGCGGGCTGCACGGCGTCGGCGCGTCGGTCGTCAACGCGCTGTCGAAGGAGCTGGTCGCGACGGTGAAGCGCGACGGCGCGCAGTGGGAGCAGACCTACCGGCAGGGCCGCCCGGCCGGCGCCGTGAAGCGGCTGGGCGCGGCGCGCGGCAGCGGCACGACCGTGTTCTTCCGTCCCGACTCGACGATCTTCCCCAAGACCGAGTTCGACCCGGCCGTGATCCGCGACCGCCTCGAGGTGGCGAGCTACCTGCACAAGGGCGTGAAGTTCGTCTTCGAGAACGAGGCGGCGAAGTCGAAGGAGGTCTTCCAGCACGACGAAGGGCTGGCCGACTACCTCGCCAGGGTCGTGAAGGAGCGGGGGAGCGCGGTCGTCCACGACGCGCCGTTCCTGACCCGCCGCGAGGACGAGACCGGGATGCGGCTCGACCTGGTGCTGCAGTGGACGCAGGCGACCGACGAGCACGTGCGGAGCTACGTGAACGGCATCCCGACCGGGTCGGGCGGCACGCACGAGAACGGGCTGCGCGCGGGCCTCGGCAAGGCCGTGCGCAACTACATCGAGACGCACAACCTCTCGCCCAAGGGCGTGACGATCGCCACCGAGGACATCCGCGAGGGGCTCGTCGGCATCCTGAGCGTGTTCCTGCAGGAGCCGCAGTTCCAGGGCCAGACCAAGGACCGGCTGAACAACCCCGAGGTCTACTCGGGCCTCGACTCGATGGTGCGGCCCGCGCTCGAGCACTGGCTGAACCACAACCGGTCGGTGGCCGAGGCCATCGTGGCGCGGATCATTCTCGCGGCGCGCGCGCGCGAGGCGAGCCGCGCGGCGCAGGCCGAGGTCGTGCGCCGGACCGCCACCACGGGGCGCGCGACGCTGCCCGGCAAGCTGAGCGACTGCACGATGCCCGGCGCCGAGGGCTCGGAGCTGTTCATCGTGGAGGGCGACTCGGCCGGCGGGTCGGCCAAGCAGGGCCGCGACCGCGCGCGGCAGGCGATCCTGCCGCTGCGGGGCAAGGTGATGAACACCGAGGGCATGACCGTGGCCAAGGTGCTCGAGAACAAGGAGCTCGCCGACGTCGTCACGGCGCTGGGCTGCGGGATCGGGAAGTCGCTCGACCTCGGGCGCCTGCGCTACGGCAAGGTGATCATCCTGGCCGACGCCGACTCGGACGGCCACCACATCGCGACGCTGCTGCTCACCTTCATCTACCGCCACATGCCGCAGCTCATCGCGAACGGCCGCGTGTTCCTCGCCCAGCCGCCGCTCTACCGCATCGACATCGGCAAGGAGACCTACTGGGCGCTCGACGAGCGCGACAAGGCGCGCATCCTGGAGAAGCGCGACGGCCGGTCCACGCCCGAGATCACGCGCTTCAAGGGCCTCGGCGAGATGATGCCGAAGGTGCTGTGGGAGACCACGCTCAACCCGCGGACGCGGCGGCTGCAGCGCGTGGAGATCGTGGACCAGATCGTGACCGACCGCGTGATCAACGAGCTGATGGGCAAGGACGCGTCCGCGCGGTTCAAGTTCATCATGGAGCGCGCCGAGCAGGCCGACGAGATCGACGTCTGAACAGCACCACGTCGTCGGCCGCGAACTCCGCCTCCGCCCGCCACCGCTGTCCGATGTGCTCGAACGTCGTCCGGCTGTAGAAGCAGACGTGCGTCGCGTCCCGGGCGTAGCGCCACGAGGCGAACGCCTCGGGCGGCTGCACGGGCTGCGTCATCACCCCCAGCCAGCCGTCCGGCCTCACGAGCGCGAACAGCCGGTCCAGCGTTTCCGCGGGCCGGTGGAGGTGCTCGAGCACCTCGGTCGCCGTGACGAAGTCGTAGGTCCGCGCGAGCGCCGAGGGGTCCGGCGCGTAGAAGGGATCGTAGAGCGCGACCCGCAGGCCGCGGGCCTCCAGCATCGCGGCGAGCGCGGGCCCCGGGCCGCAGCCGAAGTCGAGGCCCTCGGCGCCCGGCGCCACGCGCGCCGCGATCGGCCCGGCGATCCGCTCCAGGAACCGCCGGTACCCCGCGTCGTTCGGGTCGTTCCGGTGCTGGTCGTACCGGGCCTTCTCCGCCGCCGCGTCCGGCCAGGCCTCTGGCGGCACGAACACCAGCGCGCACCGCGCGCACCGCCAGAACGTCCGCGCGCGCCCCTCGTGGTACAGGACCGGCTCGCGTTCGGCGCACAGGGGACATCGGGGCGGGGCGTCCATGCTCATTGCCGATTGGCGATTGCCGATTGCCGATTGAAGGGCATTGGATCACGCTTCACGCCGTCTTCGACCGCTCGGGTACGAGGCAGCGTGACATGAGGCTTTTCAATTGGCAATCGGCAATCGCCAATCGGCAATGAGTTCTACGCCCTTGCGCCTCCGCCTCGCATCTGCGAGCATGATGGCGCTTGCGTCCACGCCCCGTCATTCAAGGAGTTCCGGCCATGTTCCATCGGTTGAACCGTCTCGTGCTGGCGGCTGGCGCCGCGTGTCTGGTGGCGCTCGCCGCGTGCGCCCCCCGCGTCGAGCCCGCTACGATGGTGCTCAGGAACGGCAAGATCGTCACGGTCGACGCCGCGAAGCCCGAGGCGCAGGCGCTGGCCATCCGCGACGACCGCATCGTGGCCGTCGGCACCGAGCAGGAGATCGCCCCCTACATCGGCGACGCCACGGAGGTCATCGACCTGCACGGCCAGCTCGCCGTGCCGGGCCTCATCGACAGCCACCTCCACTTCACCGGCATCGGGCAGGCGAAGCTCGGCCTCGACCTGACGACGGCGCGCACGTGGGACGACATCGTGAAGATGGTGGCCGACGCGGCGGCCAAGGCGAAGCCGGGGGCCTGGATCGTGGGCCGCGGCTGGCACCAGGAGAAGTGGGATGCGGTGCCCGAGCCCAACGTGGACGGGTTCCCGGTCCACGACGCCCTCAGCAAGGTGTCGCCGGACAACCCGGTGCTCCTGACGCACGCGAGCGGCCACGCCACCTTCGCGAACGCGAAGGCGATGGCGCTCGCCGGCGTGACGCGGCGGACGCCGGACCCGGAGGGCGGCCAGATCATCCGCGACAAGCGCGGCAACCCGATTGGCGTCTTCACCGAGAACGCCGCGGGCCTCATCCGGCGGGCGTACGCGGCCGACCGGGCGAAGATGACCGACGAGGAGCGGGCCGCCGAGGCGCGCAAGGTCGTCGAGCTCGCCGACCGGGACGTGCTCTCCAAGGGCCTCACGTCGGTGGACGACGCGGGGTCGGACTTCGCGACGATCGACCTCTTCAAGACGATGGTCGACGAGGGGAAGATCGGCGTGCGTCTCTACGTGATGGCGCGCACGAGCAACGAGGAGCTCGCGAAGCACCTCGACCAGTACCGGATGATCGGCTACGGCGACGACCACCTGACCGTGCGCGCGATCAAGGTCGTGCTGGACGGCGCGCTCGGCTCGCGCAGCGCCTGGATGCTCGAGCCCTACAGCGACCTGCCGTCGAGCACCGGCGTGGACGACGTGCCGCTCGACGTGGTGCGCGAGACGGCGAAGCTCGCGATCGACCACGACTACCAGCTGTGCATCCACGCGATCGGCGACCGCGCCAACCGCGAGGTGCTGAACATCTACGAGGAGACCTTCAAGGCGCACCCCGACAAGACCGGCCTGCGCTGGCGCGACGAGCACACGCAGCACCTGAGCCCGCAGGACATCCCGCGCTTCGGCCAGCTCGGCGTGATCGCCTCCATGCAGGGCATCCACTGCACGTCGGACGCGCCCTACGTGATCGCGCGGCTGGGAGAGAAGCGGGCGGAGGAGGGCGCGTACGTCTGGCAGAAGCTCATGAAGAGCGGCGCGATGATCGCCAACGGCACCGACGCGCCCGTCGAGGACGAGGACCCCATCCCGAACTTCTACGCGTCGGTGACGCGGCAGCCCAAGAGCGGCCCGCCCTTCTTCCCCGACCAGAAGATGACCCGCATGGAGGCGCTCGAGTCGTACACGATCAACGGCGCCTACGCCGCCTTCCAGGAGAACGAGAAGGGCTCGCTCGTGCCGGGCAAGCTGGCCGACGTCACCGTGCTCTCGAAGGACATCATGACGATCCCCGACGCCGACATCCTCACCACGCAGGTGACCTACACGATCGTCGGCGGGAAGGTGCTCTACAAAAGATAGAGCGGTCAGGGGGCAGCGGTCAGGGGTCAGGGGGCAGGGGGCAGCGGTCAGGGGGCAGGGGTCAGGGGGCAGCGGTCAGCGGTCAGGCGGAGCAGTTGTCCCGCCGTGGCGCGAAGCGCGAAGGCGGAGCCGTCACGGGTGCGTGAGCGCGCCCGCGCCCGGGATCAGCGCGGAGTACACGGCCGCCGGGATGCGGCTGTGCCAGATGCCGGCCCAGTGGGCGAGGCCGACCGCCGCCAGGAAGACCGCGGTCACGGCCAGGCCGACGGCCCAGCCCGGCACGCGGCGTCGCCGGCCGACGGTGAGGTCGAGCGCGCCCGCGACCGGGCACGCGGTGACGCACGTCAGGCACGCCGTGCACTCGGCCGACCGTACCGAGAGGAGCCGATCGACCGGCAGGCCCGCCGGGCAGGCCTTCGCGCAGCGCGCGCAGTCGATGCACGCGTGGGGCGCCCGGCGGATCCGTGCCGGGCTCAGGAGCGACACGAGCCCGAGCAGCGCGCCGTAGGGGCAGAGATAGCGGCACCAGACGTTCTTGACCGACACCGACGCCAGCAGCAGCCCTCCAATCACCAGCGCGCCGGTCCGTCCGAGGTGCCGGAAGAAGTCGAGCATCTTCACGTCCGCGACGAGCCCGTACGGGCTGCCGAGGAACGCCCGCAGATCGGCCGCCGTCAGGCTCGCCACCGCGGCCACGAACAGCCCCATCAGTCCGTACTTGAGGCCGCGCAGCGGCACGTCCGCCCACCGCGGGAGGGCGAGCGTGCGGCCGAAGGCCTCGCGGCCGCCCTGCCAGAGCCACTCGGAGATGGTGCCAATCGGGCAGAGCCAGCTGCAGAAGGCCTTGCGGAAGAGGAACGAGATGGACAGGAAGGCGAGGAGCAGGACGAGGCCCGCGCCGTGCACCGCCGGCGGCGCGCCCGTCACGAGCACGTACTTCAGGTTCATGAGCGCCGCGATGGGCAGCCAGCCCTCGACGCCCGGCGGGCGCGGCACGAAGGCCGTCGCGCCGCCCGTCTCGTAGTACCGCACCCACAAGTAGAACCGCACGCCGATCCAGAGGTTCAGGGCGAGGAACGCCACCTGAACGGTCCGGCGCACGAGCTGGGTCCGATCGCCTGGGCGATGCTGCATCCACGGCCTCGCTCCATCCAGGCTATCCGGCCCCGGCGGAGCGGGGTATGACAAGGGTCATACGACGGAATTACCGCGGAAGGCCCGCGGAATGCCCATGGAAGGCGACGGGCGCGCGACGCGGCCGCCGGCGCGAGGCCGGCGGCCGCGATCGCGGGAGAGGCGCGTATCTACTGGACGCTGTTCGGCTGGAGCCGCAGCCGCATCGCGATCGGCACCAGGCCGTCGGCTCTCGTCAGCAGCGGGCTGATGAAGACGACGCGGGTCGGAAAGGCGTTTTGCAGCGTGAGGATCGCCTGGCCGAGCGTGGTCTGAAGTGCGACGGTGCGCATCGGAGGATTCCCCTGCAGCACGTCGGTGAACCACGAGAGCAGCGCGCCCCCTGCGACCGTTCCGGGCGACTTCAGCGTCGCGTCGAACGGCGAGTAGATCACCTGCCCCGTGGGGTTCTGGAACCCGCCGGCGCCCGACACGAACACCAGGCTCGGCGTGCCGCCCGACGCCGCGGCCGCGGGGAAGGGCCCGTCGGACTCGACCATCAGATGGTAGAGAGCCGGCGCGTCCAGATCGAGGCCGCCGCCGTGACCGAGGTTCACGCCGAACACGTTCAACGTCATGTGGCTCACGCTGACGACGAGGACGCGCGACAGCACGTCGTAGCTCGTCGGCACGCAGTCCACGAGGTCCACGTCCAGACCGACGCCGGCGGTGACCGGATCCACGATCTGGATCTTGAGCGTCTTCCGCACCATCTGTCCGCCGAGCACCGCGTTCCACCACTGCTCCACCAGGTGGACAATCGGCGGCGGGCCGCCCGTGCCGTCGGCCGGGAGCATCAGGCGCACGTCGTTGAAGTGCGGATTTCCGGGCAGGTAGCCCGGGCCCGAGGGCGTCGAGGTCTGAACCACGGGAAGGTCGAAGCTCACTTCGGAGATCTCGAGCGGCGCGAACCCGTCGCTGCCGTCGACCGTGACCCATACGTTCGGCGAGGGCAGCAGCGCGTCGGCGGAAACCACGCTCGCGCCGGCCGGGCCGGGCGGTCCCGGCGGCCCAGCCGGTCCTTGCGCGCCAGTCGCGCCGGTGTCGCCCTGCGGGCCCTGGGGTCCCTGCGGGCCGACGGCGCCCTGCGGTCCGGCCGGGCCCTGCGGACCCTGGGGTCCGGGTGGCCCGACGACGTTCCAGCTGACGCGGAACTCGTTCGGGCGGCAGGCCTCCGAGGCCGGCACGATCCGGATGCGGTCCGATTCCCGCTGGACGCACGCGTAGATGACGTCGCCCACCTGGTACTGAGCTGTCTGGGTGCCACGGCCGTCCCGATCATCACGGTCAGGTCGGTTCTGAGAAGAGCGGCTCTGGGCCCAGGCATCGGGCACTGCCGCGGGGAGGGTGACGCCGAGCGAGGCGCAGCCGATCAGAAGCCAGGCCAATCGCGCAGTCTTCAACGTGTCTTCCTCCAGAGAGTGGGTTGGGCCACCGACCCGGGGAGCAGCGGGGATACTAATCTGGGAGTCGGCCAGGGCGCAAACGGGATTTCCGTACAATCTCGTGCCCAGCCCGTCAGTTGCGATGGAGGGCCCCCGCTGTGGTGGAGCACGTGAGTCTGGGACCTGCGGATTCGACAGGAGCGCCGAGTGGGACGCTGCCGATCTGGCTGCGGCTGCTCGCGCTGCTGCTGACGGTCGCCGAGCCGCTGGGCCTGGCCTGGTCCGCCGCGGGGCTCGTGCCGACGCTCGGGTTCCGCGGCGCGGGCGTCACGCTGCTGCTCGTCGCGCGCGTGATGGTGACGGGCCTCGGCGTGGCCGCGGGCCTGGCGATCTTCGGACGGCGTCCCCACGCCGTGCGTCTCGCCGCCGCGGCGCTGGTCCTGCTCGGCTCGTCGGCGCTCGTCTCTCTCCTCACGCCGGTCCTGCCGACCAATCTCCCGCCCGACCTGACTGCGCCCGCGGCCGTCGCCGTCGCGATCTACTACGGCGCCTGGCTGGCGTACCTGCGGCTGTCGCGCCGCGTGCGGCGCCTGTTCGACTAGCCCCCGCGCGGGCGCGCGTCACATCGTCAGGACGATTTTGCCGACGTGCGCGCTCGACTCCATCAGGCGGTGCGCGTCGGCGGCGCGCGCGAGCGGAAACGTCGCGTGCACGATCGGCCGGATGTCTCCGCGCTCGACGATCGGCCAGACCCGCTCGAGCAGCGCCGCCGCGATGCGGCCCTTGTCCTCGACCGACCGCGGCCGGAGGGTCGACCCGGTCAGGATGGCGCGCTTCTGCATCAGCTTCCCGAGGTTGATGGTCGCCTTCGCGCCGCCGAGCAGGCCGATGACGACCAGCCGGCCGCCGCGCGCGAGCGCGTCCAGGTTCCGCGCCGCGTACTCGCCGCCGACGATGTCGAGGATGACGTCGGCGCCGAGTCCGCCGGTCGCCTCGCGGACGGCGGCGACGAAGTCCTCGCGGCGGTAGTCGACGGCCCGCGCGGCGCCGAGCCGCACGCAGGCCTCGGCCTTCTCGCGCGAGCCCGCCGTGGCGACCACGCGCGCGCCGAGCGCGCGCGCGATCTGGATCGCGGTCGTCCCGATGCCGCTCGTGCCGCCGTGCACGAGCAGCGTCTCGCCGGCGGCCAGGCGGCCGCCGTCCACGAGGTTCGTCCAGACGGTGAAGAAGGTCTCGGGCATGGCCGCGGCCGCGGTGAGGTCGAGCCCGCGCGGGACGGGCAGGCACTGCGGCCCCGGCACGGCCACCTGCTCCGCGTAGCCCCCGCCGGACACGAGGGCGCAGACCTCGTTGCCCTCGCGGAGCGGCCGGCCGTCGGCGCGCGCAGCGTCCGGCGCGGTCTCCACGATCGTGCCCGCGACCTCGAGCCCCGGCAGGTCGGACGCGCCGGGCGGCGGCGGGTACTCGCCCATCCGCTGCAGGACGTCCGGCCGGTTCACGCCGGCCGCGGCGACGCGGATCAGCACCTCGCCCGGTCCTGCCGCCGGAACCGGCCGCTCGACCAGGCGCAGCACGTCGGGTCCGCCCGGCTCCGAGATCTCGATCGCGCGCATCACCTCTGGCCGCGTGCCCACCGGAGTCCTCCCTCGTGGCGTCGTTGACGATCCCACGATTGCATTATGCGTCCGGAGCCGCTTCGGGCGGCCGGTTGCGCGCTGCCGGGAACCCGCCAGCCGCAGGCGCCCGTTCGTGTCGGAATTCCGCCAAACGGCCCCTCACGATCGGTCAGTCGCCGGGAATCCGTCGGTCGCCAGATTCGTCCGTTCCGCGCAGCTCCTTTTGGCGGCGCGCAACTCAAAATCTATCATTCAGTTACGGTCATCCCGTTGAATCTGGCAACACGATTGCTCGATCAGGCGGCGCACGTTCGGGTAATGCCGGGTTTTCGCGGGCGGTGTCGGCGGCGTTCCGGTGAGGGGGCTTCTGTCGGGCCGTGGGAGCGGGCCGGCGGCGGTGGAAAAGGAGCGGCGGATGCGGCACTTCTTCGAGCACAGGGAGCACCTGGTCCGGATGGCCGTGCTCTTCGTCGTCGGCATCCTGGCGTTCGTGGTTCTCCGGGAAATCATGGTGCC
Source organism: uncultured Acidobacteriota bacterium (assembly GCA_963812185.1). Classification (GTDB taxonomy): domain Bacteria; phylum Acidobacteriota; class Vicinamibacteria; order Vicinamibacterales; family JAHECP01; genus JAHECP01. The sequence continues at coordinate 175,528 of CAWEUE010000002.1, read as the reverse complement.
CGCGGGGTTCGGCGAGTACGGCCACTACCGCGCGGGCGCGCTCGACGACATCCGGGCGCACCAGGTGAAGTACGCGGGGCAGACGACCTGCGTGCAGTGCCACACGGACATCGCCGAGCAGCGCGCCCAGGGCAAGCACGCGCACGTGGGCTGCGAGGCCTGTCACGGGCCGCTCGCCGCGCACGCCGAGGGCAAGTCGGACGAGGTTCCCACCAAGCCCGATCCGCGGGCGACCTGCCTGCGGTGCCACACGCACAACGTCACCAAGCCGAAGACCTTCCCCCAGATCGTGCCCGCCGAGCACAGCGAAGAAGGGCCGTGCACGGCCTGCCACCAGGCGCACTCACCGAGCCTGTCGTAGTGCGCGGATGACGGCTGCGGACAGTTCCGGTTCCAGGAGGCGGTGATGGGCGAGACGCGACGCGATTTCCTGCTGAAGACGGGCAAGTTCATCGTCTTGTCCGCCGCGGCGGCAGGCGCGTGGGAGGCGGTGCTCCACGGGCAGCCCGATCGGGCGCCCGAGGCCTACCGGATGCTGGACCACTGGTGGGCGTATGACGATCGACATCGAGAAGTGCATCGGGTGCGGCAACTGCGTGCACGCGTGCAAGGCAGGAGAACGACGTGCCGCTCGAGCCGCAGTTCTTCGCGCACCTGGGTCGAGCGCTACCACGTCGAGCCCGAGGACATGGAGCACCCCGACGTGGACTCGCCCGACGGCGGCTACGACGGCTTCCCGGAGACGCACGCCGGGCCAGGACGGCAAGAACTTCTTCGTGCCGAAGATGTGCAACCACTGCGCCGACTCGCCGTGCGTGCAGGTGTGCCCGGTGGGCGCGACGTTCGAGTCGCCCGGACGGCGTGGTGCTCGTGGACAAGACCTACTGCCTCGGCTGCCGCTACTGCGTGCAGGCCTGCCCGTACGGCTGCCGCTTCATCGACCCGCGCACGAACACGGTGGACAAGTGCACGCTCTGCTACCACCGGATCACCAAGGGCCTGACGACGGCGTGCTGCGAGGTGTGCCCGACGGGCGCGCGGCAGCTGGGCGACCTGAAGGACCCGAACGATCCCGATCCACGCGTTCCTGCGCGACCACACGGTGCACGTTCTGAAGCCGCAGATGGCCACCGGCGCGAAGGTCTACTACAACGGGCTCGACGGCTCGGTTCGCTAGGGGTGAGCACATGCATGGGCTGATGCAGGGCGTCCAGGGCTTACATCTACCCCGAACGAGATCGAGCTGCAGTGGAGCGTGCTCATCGTCCTCTACCCCTACATCACCGGGCTCGTGGCGGGCGCCTTCATCCTGGCGTCGCTCGAGCGCGTCTTCAAGGTCGAGGCGGTGAAGCCCACCTACCGGCTGGCGCTGCTCACGGCGCTGGCGTTCCTGCTCGTCGCGCCGCTGCCCCTGCAGCTGCACCTCGGCCATCCCGAGCGGTCGCTCGAGATGTACCTCACGCCGCACACGTCGTCGGCGATGGCGATGTTCGGGTTCGTCTACCTCTGGTACCTGATGGCGGTGCTGGTGCTCGAGATCTGGCTCGACTACCGCAAGGACATCGTGCTGCTGTGGCACGTCGAGCACGGGCCTGAAGCGCCAGCTCTACCGGGTCATGGCCCTGGGCTCCGACGACATCAGCGAGCGAGGCGCTGCGCGATCGACGACAAGGTCGGGCTGTTCATCACCATCGTCGGCATCCCGTCGGCGTTCCTGCTGCACGGCTACGTCGGCTTCATCTTCGGGTCGGTGAAGGCCAACCCGTGGTGGTCCTCGCCGCTGATGCCGGTCGTGTTCCTGTTCTCGGCGATCGTGTCGGGCATCGCGCTGGTGCTGGTCGATCTACCATGTTCACCTCGTGGTGCAAGACGCTGCCCGTCAGACATGGACTGCCTCGACACGATCGCGCGCTACCTGTTCTACGCGTTCATCATCGACTTCTCGCTGGAGATGCTCGACCTGCTGCACCGCATCTACGAGGCCGACGAGTCGTTCAAGTCGCTCGACTTCATGGTGCACACGCGGCTCTACTTCTCGCAGATCGTCCTGCAGATCATCCTCGGCACGCTCCTGCCGATCGGGATGCTCGCCATGACGCAGCTCATGCGGCTGACCGACAAGGCCCGGCAGGGCCTCTACGCGGCCGCAGGCCTGCTGACGCTCGTGGGCATCTTCGCGATGCGCTGGAACGTCGTGATCGGCGGCCAGCTCTTCTCCAAGAGCTTCCTCGGCTACACGACCTACAAGATGGACCTGCTGTCGCGCGAGGGTCTGCTGCCGGCCATCTTCCTGATGGTCCTGCCGTTCATCATCCTCGCGGTGCTCGTCAAGGTGCTGCCGCCGTGGCCGTCCGCGGAGGACGAGGCGGCCCGGATGGGGAGCTAGGCCGCGGGTCCGGGGCGGAGCCCCGGCGATCAGCGCGCGCGCAGGCGCCGGCGCTCCCAACTTTGCGCCGCCGGCCGGGGATTTTGCACTATGATCTCGGGGGTTCGGAGCAGCTCCTCGGCCCGTTCGAGCAGGGCCGACACCTCGTCCGATGCCTCGCGGAGCGACACCCTGCCGGCGTCGAGCACGACCATCTCGAAGTAGCCCTCTGCCATCTGCACGATCTCGCAGCAGAGATCGTGTGCCTCACAACAGCGCCGCCAGAGCACCACGACGTCGTCGGACATGGCCGCCTCCCGCGTCAGCGCCGGCGCGATGCCGGACCGGCATGCGAGGGCGGTGCCACCGGCGCGCGGCCGGCCTGAAGCCGGGCGTCCGGGTGCGTCCGCCGCGCGCGGCGGCCCGGCGGCTGCCGGATTCCCGGCGGCCGGGCGGCGCACCACGCGCGTTGGAGGTGATTCGATGATCACGTTCGCCAGCGGCAACCTGCGCGTCCCGAAATGGACGCGCCCGGTGTACTTCGTCGCCGCGGGTACCACCGACTACCGCAAGCGGTACCCGGAGAAGAAGCTCGAGGAGCTGTGCATGATGGCCTTCCGCATGCTCCTCGAGGAGAACGACCTCAAGCTGGATCCGCTCGAGGTGAAGGGGCACATCAACTTCGCCTGCTACGGCGAGTTCGCCGATCACTTCCAGGACCAGCTGCTCTGCGAGGCCAAGGTGCACGACTACCTGGGCCTGGACCTGCTGCCGAACGTGGGAATCAAGACCGGCGGGGCGACCGGCGGATCGACGATGCTGATGGCGGCGACGACCGTCGCGAGCGGCATGAGCGACTGCACGCTCGCGCTCGGCTGGGAGCGGATGGACGAGGTCAAGACCTGGACGGGCAACTATTACATCGCGTCGGCGGCGTGCAAGGACTTCGAGACTCGGCTCGCCCGCAATTACGCCAGCTACTACGCGCCGATGGCGCGGCGCTTCCAGGAGATGTACGGCGTCGACGAGCGCGTGCGCGCCGCCATCGCCGTCAAGAACCGCGGCTACGCGTGCCACTCGCCGTTCGCGCAGCAGGCCGGGCGGCACACGATCGAGGAGGTGCTCGCCGGCGACATCGTCTCCGATCCGCTGCGGTTCCTCGAGTGCTGCGCGATGAGCGTGGGGTCGGCCGGCGCGCTGCTGTGCTCGGAGGAGCTCGCCTACCGCCTGACCGACCATCCCGTGCGGCTCTTCATCGCCGGCGGCTCCCACACGTTGCGCACCGGCGACCGCCGGCCGATGCGGATCCCGCTGCTGCCCAACGAGACCGAGGAGGGCTACCGCGCGCTCTACGCCGACATGGAGAAGCACGACGGGCGCTGGCCCGGGTTCGAGAGCTTCGGCGCCACGCGCTTCGCGGCCTACATGGCCTACCGCATGGCGGGCGTGCAGGAGCCGATCGAAGACCTCGACCTGGTCGAGACGCACGACGCGTTCACCATCTCGGACCTGCAGACCTACGGCGACGTGGGGCTGACGCTCTACGGCCGCGAGCAGGACTACGTGAAGTCGGGCGAGTGCTACCACGTGAACCCGCACACCGGGAAGCCGGGGAGGTGTCCGAGCAATCTCTCGGGCGGCCTGCTCGGCACGATGCACGCCGTGGGCGCCACTGGCATCTTCCAGTGCAACGAGGTGTTCTGGCAGCTGCAGGGCAAGTACGACCAGTTCCACGGCGACCCGAAGATGTGGGAGCGCTACGGCAAGAAGAAGCCCGCCGACTGGACCAGCCTGCAGGTGGACTCGCCGCGCCGCGGCCTCGCCATCTCCCACGCCGGCGTCGGCAGCCACGTCACGTGCGCGGTGCTGGAGAAGGCGTGGTAGAGAGCATTGCGAATTGCCGATTGCCGATTGCCGATTGGCGATTGCTGACCACTGACCACTGACTGCTGGGAGCGAAGACGACAATGGCCGACCGAGTGACGCTTGTCGGACAGCCGGCGAAGACGCACGAGATGGGGGATGCCTGGGTGGTCGAGCTGCCGCGGTTCGGGCCCGAGGGCACCCATTTCCACACCTACGGCCTGCTGACGCCGTACTTCAAGGGGCTCGCCGAGGGGAAGCTGCTCGGCACGCGGTGCACGAACACGGCGTGCCCGGTCTCGGCGGGGCGCGGTGAGCTCTGGCTGCCGCCGCGCGCGGACTGCCCCGACTGCCACCAGCCGATGGCCTGGGGCGAGGTGGCGAGCCCGTCCGGGTACATCTACGCGTACACCTACGTCGAGCGCGGGGGCACCGGGCTCGAGATCGAGTGCCCCTACTACCAGATCGACGTGAAGATCGCCGGCGTATGCACCATCGTGAAGAGCTACCTGCTCGACCGCACGCCGATCACGATCGGCGACCGCGTGCGCGCGAGGTTCAGGACCGGCGCCGACGCCACGCACACGGCGCTCGACCTGTGCTTCGAGCTGGTCGCGTGAGCCCGCCCGGCGGGCCGGAGGGGACGCGCCTTCCGGCCCGCTCCGCGTGGGAAGGCGTCAAACCGCTGTCGTAGAATGGGGCATGCCCAAGCCCCGCTACGGCGTGCCCTCCTGGTTCGACCGGTTCCCGGCGGCGCGGCGCCCGGACCTTCCCCGGCACCGCGGCCATCTCGACACCGACGTCGCCATCGTGGGCGGCGGCCTCACCGGCTGCACCGCCGCGTGGGCGTTCGCCTCGGCGGGCGTGCCGGTCGCGCTCTTCGAGGCCGGCCGCGTGGGGCGGGGCCTCGGCGCGGTGCGCGGCCTCGGGCTGCTCGCCCAGGAGCCCGACGCCGACTTCCAGCGGGTCGAGGCGGCCTACGGACGCCGGGCCGCGCGGCACGTCTGGCGCGAGACGCGCCGTGCGTCGCTCGACTTCGCCGCCGTGCTGCGCCGGCTCGGCATCGCCTGCGACCTCGACTCGTCGGACGCCATCTGGTTCACGCGGACGCCCGATCACCTGAAGCGCGTGCAGAAGGAGCTGAAGGCGCGGCGCGACGCGGGCGTGACGCAGGACGGCGCGAGCTGGCTGAACGCCGCGGCGTTGAGGCGCGAGACCGCGCTGGCGGGCCTCGGCGGCCTGAAGACCCGCGGCGTCGGCGCGCTCGACCCGTACCGCGCGGCCGTCGGCCTCGCGCGCGCCGCCGGCGCGAAGGGCGCCGCGCTCTTCGAGCGCTCGCCCGCGCTCCGCGTGCGCGCCGGCCGGAAGGCGGTCGAGATCCGGACCGCCGGCGGCACGGTGCGCGCCGGCCGCGTGGTCCTCGCGACCGGGTATCCCACGGCGGACTTCCGCGCGCTCCACCGCCACTTCGCCCCGACGCACACCTACGTCGTGCTGACCGAGCCCATGCCGGCGGCGATGCGGCGCGAAACGGGGCGGCGCGCCGCGGCGCTGCGCGACACGGCGGCGCCGCCGCACCTCCTCCGCTGGATGCGCGAGGACCGCATCCTGTACGCCGGCGCCGACCAGCCGGCCGTGCCGGACCGGTCGCGCGCCAAGGCGGTCGTCCAGCGCGCCGGTCAGCTCATGTACGAGCTGTCCACCCACTACCCGGACATCTCGGGCCTCATGCCGGCCTGGGCCTGGGACGCGGCGGTCGCCGCCACCCGCGACGGCCTGCCCTTCTTCGGGCCGCACCGCAACTACCCGCGCCATCTCTTCGCGTTGGGCCACGGCCACCACGCCGCCGGCCTGGCGTTCCTCGCCGCGCGCCTCCTCGTGCGCGCCCACTTCGGCGAGGCCGAGAAGGGCGACGAGCTGTTCGCCTTCTCGCGCCTGGGATGACCAGCAGTCAGGAGTCAGCGGGCGCGGTCAGGCAGGGCCTGTTTCGCCGTCGCGCCGCCGCAGCGTGTCAGAACGCTCTTCCTGACCTCTGACCGCTGACCCCTGACCGCTACGTCTGATAGATGGCCCGGAAGGCCTGGTCGATCTCGGGGTAGCGGAAGTAGAAGCCCAGCTCGAGCGCGCGGGTGGGGACGGCGTGCTGGCCGCCGATGACGAGGGTGTCGGCCATCTCGCCGAGCGCGAGGCGCAGGGGCAGCGCGGGCGCCCACAGCCAGCACGGCCGGTGGAGGGCGTGCGCCAGCGCGCGGCTGAACGCGCGGTTGGTCACGGGCACGGGCGCCGTGGCGTTGAGCGGGCCGTCGAGGTCGCGCGTCTTGATCGCCCACCGCACCAGCTCGACCCAGTCCCGCCGGTGGATCCACGACACCGTCTGCCGGGTCGAGGCGATCGTGGCGCCCACGAAGAACCGGAACGGCAGCGCGAGCTGCGGCAGCACGCCTCCCGAACGCTCGAGCGCGAGGCCGGTGCGCAGGAGCACCACGCGCGTGCCGGGCCGGCGCGCGCGCGCCGCCTCCTCCTCCCACTCGACGCACAGCGCCGCGAGGAAATCGCCGGCGGGCGCTGCGCCCTCCGCTTTCGGAGACTGGTCGGCGCAGCCGTAGTAGTTGACGCCCGACGCGCTCACCAGCACGGCCGGCGGGTGGGGCAGCGCCAGGATGGCCGAGACGAGGCTGCGGGTCGCGAGCACCCGGCTGTCGCGGAGCGCGCGCTTGCGCGCGGCGGTCCACCGGCGGCCGCCGATGGACTCGCCGGCCAGGTTGACCACCGCGTCGGCGCCCTCGAGCGCGCCGGCCCACGGGCCCACCTGGCCGTCGGGCGTCCAGCCCAGGCGCGTGACGCCGGGCACGCCCGTCCCGGCCTCGTGCGCCGTCTCGCCCGGCGGCAGGGCGCGCGTCAGCACCACGACCTCGTGCCCGTCCTCCGCGCAGGTCTCGCAGAGCGGGCGGCCCAGGAACCCGCCGCCGGCCACGACTATCTTCATGCTGGTCTCGCGCGTTCCGGGCGGACGGGCGCGTCCCCCCACAGGCCGTTTGACGAGCCGGGCGCCGCCAAAGTTTGGACGTCTTCGGCTCCCGGATCCTCCGGATCCCCGTGGGGCCCGTCTTCCCCATCTGCTAAACTGCGTGGAACCGGAGGGATACGGCCTATGCGGTGGACAATCCGCGTGCTCGCCCTGCTCGCCCTCGTGGCCTGGCCCGGGAGCGTCGCGGCCCCCCAGACCCCGCCCGCGCTCGCGGTGCCCGACAGCCTGGTCGTCGACGGCGTGCCGCCGATTCCCGTGTCGGTGGACGAGGCGATGGCGCCCTATTTCCGCTACCGCAAGGCGATCTTCGTCGCCTGGCACCCCATGCGGCGCGAGATCCTGATCGGGACGACCTTCGGCGACGTCCAGCAGATCCACCGCGTGGCGATGCCCGGCGGCGCCCGGACGCAGCTCACCTTCTTCGAGGACGGGATTGGCGGCGGCCAGCGCGCGATCCCGATCGAGGCGTCCTACGAGCCGAAGACCGGCGCGTACTTCGTCTTCCAGAAGGACGCCGACGGCCGCGAGCGCTACCAGCTCTACCGAGACGACGTGGCGACGGGCGTCATCACGCTGCTGACCGACGGCCAGTCGATCAACGAGATGGGCCCATGGTCGCACGCCGGCGACCGGATCGCCTACACGTCGACGCGCCGCGACGGCCGCGACTTCGACCTCTACGTGATGGACCCCGCCGCGCCCGCCGGCGCGCGCCTCGTGTCCGAGAACGAGGGCACGTGGGACGCCGTCGACTGGTCGGCCGATGACCGCGCCGTGCTGGCGATCGAGTACCGCTCGGCGGCCGAGAGCCGGCTGTGGCGCGTGGACGTCGCGACGGGCGAGAAGACGCGCATCGTGCCGCCCGGCGCCGAGCAGGTGTCGTTCGGCGACGCGAAGCTCTCGCCCGACGGCACGTCGGTCTACGTCACGACCGACGCCGGCTCCGAGTACCTGCGCCTCGCGCGCCTCGATCTCGCGACGGGGAAGATGACGCACCTCACCGACGCCATCGCCGGCGACGTGGAGGACTTCGCCATCTCGCCCGACGGCCGGACCGGCGCGGTGATCGTCAACGAGCAGGGCGCGGGCACGCTGCACCTGCTCGACGTCGCCACCGGACGGGAGCTGCCGGTGCCGAAGCTGCCGCCCGGCCGCGTCGCGCACCTCGCGTGGCGGCCGAACGGCGAGGAGCTCGCCTTCGAGCTGCGCACGGTGCGCTCGGACTGGGACGTCTACTCGGTGGACGTCCGGACCGGCCAGCTCGATCGGTGGACGGCCAGCGAGACGGGCGGCCTCAACGCCGAGGCGCTGGCGCAGCCGGAGCTCATCCACTGGAAGAGCTTCGACGGCCTCACGCTCAGCGGCTACATGTACCGGCCGCCGGCGCGCTTCGCCGGCCGGCGCCCCGTGATGATCAACATCCACGGCGGCCCCGAGGACGAGGCGCGCCCGGGGTGGCAGGGCTTCAGCAACTACTTCCTGAACGAGCTCGGCGTCGCGATCATCTACCCCAACGTCCGCGGCTCCACGGGCTTCGGCAAGACGTTCATGGGGCTCGATGACGGGCTGAAGCGCGCCGACGCGACGAAGGACATCGGCGCCCTGCTCGACTGGATTGCCGCGCAGCCCGAGCTCGACAAGGACCGCGTGATGGTCACCGGCGCGAGCTTCGGCGGCTACCTCACGCTCGCCGTGGCCACCGAGTACAACGACCGGATTCGCTGCTCGTTCGCGGGCTTCCCGATCTCGGATCTCGTGACCGACCTGGAGCGCACCAACCCCGCGAGCCGTGACGAGCGGCGCCGCGAGTACGGCGACGAGCGCGAGCCCGAGGTGCGCGCCTTCCTCGAGCGCATCGCGCCCCTCAACCACGCGAGCGCGATCACCAAGCCGATCTTCATCGCCCATGGCCGGAACGACCCGCGCGTGCCCGTGACCGAGTCGGAGCAGATGGTGGCCGCCATCAAGAAGAACGGCGGCGCGGTCTGGTACATCGAGGCGACCAACGAGGGCCACGGCTTCGGCCGGCGGCCGAACGTCACCTACCTGGTCGACGCCTGGGCGTACTTCATGCAGAAGTACCTGATCGAGTAGACGGGAGATCAGGGGTCAGCGGTCAGGGGTCAGGGGGCAGGGGGCAGGGAGCGGTCCATGATCACGTGTCGTGCCCGGTCGATCGTGTCGCTGCTGGCGGTGGCGGTGCTGGCGGCGCCGGCCGCCGCGCGGGCGCAGGACGCGCTGACGCTCGTGCGGGAAGGGCGCAAGCTCGAGCGTGCGTCGAGGTTCGACGAGTCGCTGGCGCTCTACGAGAAGGCCGCGGCGGCGGACCCGAACTTGTTCGACGCGCAGTTCGCGCTCGGACGGGCGCTCGACCTCGCCGGACGCTACGACGAGGCGCGGGATCACCTGAAGCGGGCGCTCGGGCTCGCGGAGGAGGGCGCGCGCGGGATGGTGCAGTCGGCCATCGGCGTGTCGTACGCCTTCCAGGGGAACGCCCGGGACGCCGCGCCCTGGTACCGGGAGCAGTTCGACGCCCAGATCGCGCGCGGCAGGATGGCCGTGGCGGCCGAGACCGCCAACGCGCTGGCGCGGATCGACCTCGAGGCGGGCGACCTCGCCGCCGCCGCGGAGTGGTACAAGAAGGGCTACGACACGGGCCTGAAGACGCCGGACCTCACGCCGGCCGGCCGCAGCCTGTGGGACTTCCGATGGGAGAACGCCCAGGGCCGGCTCGCCGCGCGGCGCGGGCGCTTCGACGAGGCGCGCGCGCACGCGCGGAAGGCGCAGGCCATCCTGGACCGCGGCGGCAACGACGATCAGCGGCCGTTCGTTCCCTACCTGACCGGCTACATCGCGCTCTACGCGGGCCGCTACCGCCCGGCGATCGACGACCTGCTGAAGGGCGACCTCGGCGATCCGTTCGTGGCGGGGCTCGTGGCCGAGGCCTACGCGAAGCTCGGCGACCGCGCCAACGCGCGCAAGTACTACGCGATGGTGATGGCGTCGAACGCGCACAGCATCAACGCCGCGTTCTCGCGCCCGCGCGCGCGGGCCTACCTGGCGGACGGCTCAGGGCTCTGACCGCACCGGCGTCCGCGTCTTCCGCGCCGCGGCGCGCCCCGCGTCCACGTCCACGAACGCCAGGATCGCGCCGCCGATCACGAAGAAGGCGATGACCGACAGGATGGCGCCGCGGCTCGAGCCCGACACGCCCACGATCACGCCGAAGATCGCGGGGCCGAAGATGCCCGCGAACTTCTCGAACACGCCGAAGAAGCCGAAGTACTCCGACGATTTGTAGGACGGGATCATGCTGGCGAACAGCGACCGACTGAGCGCCTGCGCGCCGCCCTGCACCATCCCGACGAGCACGGCCAGCGCCAGGAACTGCGCCGCGCTCGTCATGAAGTACCCGAGCACGGCGATCCCCACGTAGACGGCCAGCGCGAGGAACACCGACCGCTTGGCGCCGATGCGGGCGGCGAGCATGCCGAAGAGGAACGAGAAGGGGATGCCGACGAATTGGGTGATCACGAAGGCGGCGATGAGCGGCCCGGCGGCCAGGCCGATCTCGGTGCCGTAGGTCGTGGCCATCCGGATGATCGTCTGCACGCCGTCGTTGTAGATGAGGAACGCGAGCAGCATCAGGAAGGCGTGCTTGTAGGTGCGCAGCTCGCGGTAGGTCTCGGCCAGCCGGCCGAACGCGGCGGCGACCGGGTTCTCCCCGGGCCGCTCGCCGGTCTCGAGGCGGCGGCGCGGCTCGGTGACCGTGCGGAAGAGCGGGATCGAGAAGACCAGCCACCACACCGCGACGCTCAGGAACGAGGCGCGCACGGCCATGTCGCCCGGCGCGAAGCCGAACCACCCGGGCTTCTGGATCCAGGCCAGGTTGAGCGCCAGCAGCAGGCCGCCGCCGACGTAGCCGAGGGCGTAGCCGGCGGTCGAGACGCGGTCGATCTCGTCCTCGCGCGCGACGTGCGGCAGCAGCGAGTCGTAGAACACGAAGCTGCTCGACACGCCGATGTTCGCCACGATGAAGAGCACCGACGCGAGCGTCAGCCGGCCGCCGGTGATGAAGAACATGCCGGCGGTCGCCGCGACGCCGATCCCCACGAAGATGGCCAGCAGCCGCTTCTTCACCGCCGCGAAGTCGGCGATCGCGCCGAGCACCGGCGCCGTCACGGCCACCACGGCGAGCGCGAGCGTGGTGATCCAGGCGAAGCGGGCGGTGGCCTGCGGCCGCGTGAGCCCCGCCCCGACCGCCACGGCCTGGAAGTAGATCGGAAACACGGCGCCGACCACGGTGGTCACGAACGCCGAGTTGGCCCAGTCGTACATCGCCCAGGCGCGCAGCTCCGGGCGGTGGAGGCCGAGCCGTTCGAGCAGCGGTGTGCGGTCGGTCATGGAGGCACCCGGAACGGCCCGCCGTCAGTACGTCGTCCGCGCGACCCACTCGCGCAGGAGCGAGTCCACGACGACGTATCGATCGCCCTCGCGCATGACGAGCTCGTGCCGGACCAGCGCCGCGAGGCTGGCCTGCATCGTCGACGGGCCGCCGAGGCGGTGGCGCGACCGGACGTCGGCGGCGAGCAGGCCGCGGCCGTCCTCGAGGACCACGGCCCGCAGCGCGGCGCGCTGGGCGAGCGTCAGGCCCTGCCACGTCTGCTCGAAGAGCGTGTCGTACTCGAGCAGCAGCCGGCGCAGGGTCGCGTGCAGGTCGTCGAGCCCCACGGTCCGGCGTCCGGCCACCTTCACGTCGTCCCAGGTCTCGTGCGCGAGGCGCTGGACGTCGTAGGGCAGGTTGCCGGCCAGGTCCACGACGGCGGCGCCGAGGCCCGGCTCCGGCTTGAAGCCCGTCCGGCGGAAGCGGGCGTCGATGAAGTCGGTGAAGCGGTCGGCCGGGACGCGGCCGAGGCGCATAACCGGGCCGGCCTTGTAGAACGGCCGCCGGCGGCCGAGCATGCGCTCCATCAGCGTGGGCTCCGAGCCCGCGAACACGTAGCCGACCTCGCGCTGGGTCTGCACGGCGGCGCGCAGCGCGTGCTCGACCTGGCCGCCGTCGAAGCCGGCCACGGCCTGGAACTCGTCGAGCGCCACGGCGACGCGCCGGCCGCGGGTCGCGGCGACGCGGGCCGGCAGCGTGAAGACTTCGGCGGCCAGCCGCGCCTCGTCGCGCGCGGTGCGCACGGCCGGGAAGCTGAGCGCGAGCCCGCCGCGGCCGGCCGTGTCGCCCTCGAGCCGCACCTCGGGCCGCACGGCGGTGAAGAGCTCCTTCAACCAGGCGGTCAGGCGGTCGAAGCGGGTCTCGGAGGCGACCAGCGCGCGGGCGTAGCCCTCGAGGAACGCCACGTAGGAGCTGTAGCTGCTGACCGTGACCTCGACGGTGAGCAGGCCGCGGCGCTTCAGCGCGCGCATGGCCTGGCCGACGAGCGACGACTTGCCGTAGCGGCGCGGCGAGATGAGGAAGACCTTCTGGCCGTTCGCCAGGTCCCCCACGAGACGGTCGAGCTCCTGCTCGCGGTCCACGAACGCCGCGACGGGGGTGACCTCGCCGTAGACGAAGGGGTTCATGCAGGCCTCCGCTCCGTTACGTTATACGACGTAACGGTTACGCAGTCTACCATAACGGCGCGCGGGTGTCCCCGCCCGCGGCCTCGGCCGGGCGGACCACGTAGACGGCGCGCGAGTGCCAGGCCGTGCGGTCGGTGGTCAGCCAGTCGGGGAGCCGCGCGCCCAGCGGCTGCCCCGGCAGCGTGATCGACGTGAGCACCACCGTGGTCCCCGCGAGCGCCGCGGCCGCCGACGGGTCGAAGAAGGCGTGCAGCTCGAGCCCCTCGTCGGGCGGCGAGACGAACGCGGCCGTCCAGCGGCCGTCCGGCCCGGTCCGGCCGGGCAGGTTCGCCCCGAGCGGCGTCACGCCGGCCGGCAGCACGAAGGCCACCGTGAGGCCCGGCTCCCGCGGCGTCACCGTGACCGTCAGCTCGACGTCCTGCGATCGCGCGACGCGCGCGGCCGTCACCACGGCCGGCGGCGGCCACGCCGCCGCCGTCTCGCCGCGGAACACGAACGGCTGGGGCAGCGCGCGGAGCCGCACCGCCGCGCGCGGCGCGCCGCGGGCGGGCAGCCAGTCCACGCCCGAGCCCGGGCCGAGGTCGATCCCCGGCTCGTCGGCGCCGACCTCCCACAGGGCGAAGCCGGTCACGCCGTCCTGCACGAAGCGCACCTGGCGCCGGAGCGGCCGGTCGGCGGTGTAGGCCGGCGCCGCGTACGCCAGGCCGCCCGAGATGGTCACGGCCAGTAGGCACGACGCGGTCACGATCGGGGGCCGGCGCGTGAACGCCACGGCGGCGAGCGCCGCGAGGGCCGGCGGCGCCAGCATGAGCGCCGCCGCGCCGACGAGCACGGGGTACACGAACACCGGCGTGACCACCGGGAGGCGCCCGAAGAGCGTGACGGCGAAGTGGAACAGCAGCAGCGTGTCGCGCGCCCAGAAGAGCGCGGCCACGGCGAGCACGGCCAGCGAGGCGGCGGCCAGCGCGCCGCCCCGCGCGGGCGGCGCGACGAGGCTCGCCAGGCCGGCGGCCGCCAGCGGCACGACGTACAGGAACGACGCGGCCGGCGCGAGCCACAGCGTCGCGGCGGCGAGCGCCGCCCAGACGGGCAGCGCGAACGTCCACACGACGGCCGGCCGGCGGACCCCGCGCACGGCGGCCGGCAGGAGCGTCGCCACCCGGAAGACGCCCCACCCGGCCGTCACGCCGGCCGAGAGGAGCAGCGCGAGCAGCCAATCGGGGCGCGCGTACCACGGGTGATAGACGGTGCGGACCTCGCGCAGCGCCCACACGGCGCCGGCCAGGGCGGCGGCGATGGCGGCCAGGCCCGCGAGCGTCCACGCGAGGGTGAGCAGGAGCCGCCCGAGGCCCGCGTCGCGCACGGCCTGCCGCGCGACCCGCCACCAGCCCGCGGCCGCGAGCAGGATCGCGAGGATGCCGGCGACGAGCGTGGGGTACGGACCGTAGCTCATGGCGGTCAGGCCGGCGAGGTCGAAGTAGGTGGCCGCGCCGGCCGTGCGCCGCGACAGGTCGCGCGCGTCGAGGGCGTGGACGACCGCCACGACGTTCGCCCCCAGGCCGGCCAGCGCGGCGTCCGGCACGCGCTCGGGGACGTCCCGTGAGGTGTGGTACGAGTAGCCGTCGCCGGTCAGCGCGAAGTTGAGGCCGGGCACGCCGCGGGCCGCGAACATCGTGAAGTCGGTGTCGTTCGGCAGGCGCCGGTAGACCTCGAAGCCGAGCGACGACCCGCGCGGGCGCGGCGCGTCGTCCGCCCAGACCCGGGTCAGCCAGGCGTTGCCCGGTCCCGTCTGGAAGAGCAGCGGCGGCCCGGCCGACCCGACCGCCTCCAGGTTCAGGTACGCCGCGATGCGCCCGCCGACCGCCGGGTCGTCGGCCGCCGCGGCGGCGCCCAGCAGGCCGGCTTCCTCGCCGTCGGTGACGAGGATCATGAGCGTGTGCCGCAGCGGCGCCGCCGCCAGCGCGCGCGCCGCCTCCAGGCTCACCGCCACCCCGAACCCGTCGTCGGCGCCGCCCGGGCCGTCTGACACCGAGTCGTAGTGCGACACGAGGGCGATCGCCTCGGGCTGGCGGCCGGCGCGCGTCGCCACGACGTTCGTCACGCGGGCGGACAGCCCGAGATCGGGCCGCCGCGCGATGGCCGGCTCGAGCCGGACGTCGTAGCCGAACCGGCGAAGCTCGCCGGCGACGTAGTCGCGCGCGCGGGCGTTGGCGGGCGTGCCGATCCAGCGGCTGCCGATCGTGTGCCCCAGCATGTCGAGGTGCGCACGGGCGTTGGCCGCGGAGAAGGAGGTGCCGGCGGGGGCGCAGGCGGCGGCCAGCAGGGCGGCCGCGACGGTCGAGCCGAACAGACGAGACATGGGCAAAGCCTAGCACAGGCGTGAGTTAGGCGGACCGTTGGGCTGGGAACGACCACGGAAATCGCCACGGAAATGGCCACGGAAATCGCCACGGAAAGGCGGGGGAGGGGCGGCAGCGTCAGATCGGATTTGTCGTCCGGCCCACGAAACGCTAATATGGACGGTCGGCTTCCGCGCGGCAACGCCTGCCGTGCCGGGGAGCCGGGCCCGTCGTGAGGGCGGTGATCACGAAGCTGTAGTCGGCTGGCACGGCATTGACCTGACTCCGATTACATCTCTACTTCAGTTCATTGGTAGGAGCAGGCAATGCGCACGACTGGCACCGTCAAGTGGTTCAACGACGCGAAGGGTTTCGGCTTCATCACGCCCGAGGGCGGGGGGAAGGACCTCTTCGTGCATCACTCGGCCATCCAGACGCAGGGCTTTCGGTCGCTGACCGAGGGTGAGCGCGTCGAGTTCGAGATCGTCCAGGGCCAGAAGGGCCCGGCGGCCGAGAACGTCACGAAGGTCAGCTGAGCGTCGGACCACGGGGAATTGCAAAGGGCCGGTTCGCCTGAGAGGCGGACCGGCCCTTTGTCTTGTACGGCGTCCGGTGCCTAGCGCTTGAGCGTGACGTCGCCCGAGAACGTCTTGAAGCGCAGGTCGTGGCCGCCGCCGGATCCGAGGTCGGCCTCGAGCACGCGGCGCGTCTTCCGCCGGAGCGTGAGCGGGTAGTCGCTGTCGATGTCGCCGCTGAACGAGCTGAAGCGCACGTGGCCGTGCGAGTCGGCGGCCAGCCGCGCCGCGATGTCGCCGCTGAAGGTCTCGAGCTCGAGGTCCGGCGCCGTCGTGCCCGTCGCCGCCACCTCGATGTCGCCGCTGAAGGTCTTGGCGTTCACGGGGCCCGAGACGCCGTCGAGCGTCAGCCGGCCCGAGAAGCCGTGCACCTTCTGGCTGCCGGTCACGCCGGCCACCCGCACGTCGCTCGAGAACACGCTGACGTCGAGCGCGCTCGACGCGGGCACCTGGATGTCGAAGTCGGTCTCGACCACGTTGTCGTGGTCGCGGCCCTCGAACCAGCTCTCGTCCTGACGCTTGTTGGCGTCGATGGTGATGCGCGACCCGCTCGTCTGGATGTCGAGCTTGATCCGGTCGAGCCGATCGCGTCGGGCCCGCCGGACCGCCTTGATGACGACCTGGCTGGCGTCGGTGCCCGTGATGTGCACGTAGCCCGAGAAGTTCTTGAGCGTGATGGCGCCGCCGGGGCCGAACGGGATCGTGCGGTCCACGTGCTCGGTCTCGGTCTGCGCCAGGGCCGGCGCGGCGGCCACGAGCAGCGCCGCGGCGACGACGGCCGCCAGACGGCGGGCGGAGGTGAAGGCTGAAACGGGCATGTCGGTAATCCTCCCGGAAATCCGTGATGGAGTAGACGGAAAGGGGAGGGGGAAGGTTGCCGGGGGACGAAAACTAGAGGCCCGACAGGTCCAGCAGGCCGGTGTAGATGGCCATGCCGACGACGGCGTCGACGCCCATGGCGTCGAGGCGCGCGATCTCCTCGCGCGTGGTGATGCCGCCGGCGGCCGCCAGGGGCCGCGTCGTGGCCCGGCGCACGGCGTCGACGGCCGCGAGGTCCGTGCCCCGCATGAGCCCTTCCGTGTCGACGTGCGTGTAGAGGAAGCCGCCGCAGAACGGCTCGAGCGCGCGCGCGGCCTCGGCGGGCGTGACCTCGAGGGCGGTGCGCCAGCCGTGGATGACGACGCGGCCGCCGCGGCCGTCCACGGCGGCCACCACGCGCTCGCGCCCCACGGCCTCGGCGAGCGACGCGGCGAAGGCCAGGTCGATCCCGCCGTCCCGGAAGAGCGCGGACCCGGCGATCACCTGCCGCGCGCCCGAGGCGAGCACCTCGCGGGCGCGCGCCGCGGACCGCACGCCGCCCCCGACGCGGCAGGGAAGCGCCCGCGCGACCCGCGCGACGAGCGCCGCGTTGTCGCCGCGGCCCTTCGCCGCGTCGAGGTCGATGACCTGGACGAGCGGAAAGCGCGCGAACTTCGCGATCCACGCGTCGAGGTCGCGGGTCTGGAGGGCGAGCCGCTCGCCCTGCACGAGCTGCACGACCTGGCCGTTCTGAAGGTCGATCGATGGAATGAGCACGAATCAATCCTGACGGTACTGGTACCGGGTACTCGGGTACTCGGCCGTTCGTCGTGCTGAGTGGCGCCTACACCCTCACCGGAATGCCGCGCGCCGCGAGGTGCGCCTTGAGCGCGGCGACGCCGTGCTCGGCGAAGTGGAACACCGACGCGGCCAGGGCCGCGTCCGCGCGGCCCGACGTGAACACGTCCACGAAGTGGTCGAACGAGCCGGCGCCGCCCGAGGCGATCACCGGGATGTCCACCGCCGCCGACACGGCCGCGGTCAGGCCGCAGTCGAAGCCGCTCCGCGTGCCGTCGCGGTCGATCGACGTCAGCAGGATCTCGCCCGCGCCGCGGGCGGCGGCCTCGCGCGCCCACTCCACGGCGTCGCGTCCGGTGGCCGCGCGTCCGCTGCGCGCGTACACGGCGAAGCGCCCGTCCTCGCGCTTCGCGTCCATCGCGACGACGACGGCCTGGCTGCCGTACCGGCCGGCGAGCGTCTCGATGAGGCCGGGGCGCTCCAGCGCGGCGGTGTTGAGGCTCACCTTGTCGGCCCCGGCGTCGATGACGGCCTCGGCGTCGGCCTCCGTCCGGATGCCGCCGCCGACGGCCAGCGGGATGAAGAGCTCGGCCGCCACCGCGCGGATCGTGTCGGCGCGCGCCTGCCGCGTCTCCGCGGTGGCCGTCACGTCGAGGATCACCACCTCGTCGATGCCCTCGTCGTTGTAGCGGCGGGCGAGCGCGGCCGGGTCGCCCGCCTCGCGCAGGCCCTCGAAGTTCACGCCCTTGACGACCCGCCCGTCGCGGACGTCGAGGCAGGCGATGAGGCGCTTGGACGCTGGGGCGACCTGCCAGGTCGCCCCTACGTCGCCCACACAGGTCGCCCCTGCGTCGCCCACGCGGATCGCCCCTGCGGCTGCCGCGCGGTCGAGCACGTTGCGCAGGACGCGCAGGCCGACGTCGCCGGACTTCTCGGGGTGGAACTGCACGCCGGCCACGCCGTCGCGCTCGACCGCGCTCGCGAACGTGCGGCCGTGTGTCGTCTCCGCCGCGCAGTCGGCGGTGACCGGCGCGGCGTACGAGTGGGTGAAGTACGCCTGCGCGCCGTCGGGCACGCCCGCGAGCAGCCACGAGGGGCGCGCGATCGCGAGCGCGTTCCACCCGACGTGCGGCACCTTCACGCCGCCCGCGAGACGCGCGGCGCGTCCCGGCAGGAGGCCGAGGCCGTCGAGGTCGGGAGCCTCGTCGCTGCCGTCGAGCAGCCACTGCATGCCGAGGCAGATGCCGACGACAGGGACGCCGCGCGCGGCGAGGGCGCGGATTTCGCCGCGCCACGGCTGGTCGAGCGCCGCCGTCGCGCCGAAGTGGCCGACGCCGGGCACCAGGACGGCGTCGGCGCCGCCGAGATCGGCGGGCGCGCGCGCGTCGCGCACCGCGGCGCCCAGGTGCGCGAGCGCCTTGCGCACCGACGCGAGGTTGCCGGCGCCGTAGTCGACGAGCGCGACGATCACAGCAGCCCCTTCGTGCTCGGCATCGTTCGCGCGAGTCGCCGGTCGCGCGCGCAGGCCATGCGCAGCGCCCGGCCGAAGGCCTTGAAGAGCGCTTCCACCTGGTGGTGGCTCGAGCGGCCGTAGAGCACCTTCAGGTGCACGTTGGCGCGGGCGCCGCGCGCGAAGCCCTCGAAGAAGTCGGTGACGAGCTCCGATTGCAGGTCGCCCACGCGCCGGACCCGCAGCCGGAGGTCCACGACGGCGTGCGCCCGGCCTCCGAGATCGATCGCGGCGACGCCCAGCGACTCGTCCATCGGCATCACGAAGTAGCCGGCGCGGTTGATGCCGCGGCGTGCGCCGAGGGCGGCCGCCACGGCCTCCCCGAGCGCGATGCCCGCGTCCTCGACGGTGTGGTGCTGGTCCACGTCGAGGTCGCCGTCGGCCTCCAGGTCCAGGTCGAACCCGCCGTGGCGCGCCACGAGCTCCAGCATGTGGTCGAGGAACCGCATGCCGGTGCGCACCCGGTACCGCCCGCGTCCGTCGAGCGCCAGCCGCGCCTTCACCCGCGTCTCCGCCGTCCGGCGGTCCACTACGCCGCGCCGCACAGCACCGCCTCCATTTCCCGAAGGCACGCCTCGGTGTGCTCGACGACGCCCGTCGTGATGCGGACGCAGCCCGCGCAGCCCGGCTCGCCGGACCGGTCGCGGATGAAGATGCGCCGGCGGCCCAGCTCCGCGACCAGCGCGCCGGCGCCAGGCCCGACGCGGATCAGCACGAAGTTCGCGGCGCTTTGCCAGTAGTGGAGGCCCAGGCGGTCGCACGCCGCGTAGACCAGCGCCTTCGACCGCTCGACCTGCGCCTGGTACCAGCGCAGGTGGTCCGCGTCGGCCAGCGCCGCGCGGAGCGCCACCGCGGCGCACACGTTCAGGTTGTAGGGCGGCGTCAGCCGCACGATCGGGGCCAGCGTGTCCTCGCGTCCCGCCAGCGCGCCGACGCGCAGCGCGGCCAGGCCGTATGCCTTCGCGAACGTGCGCCCGACGACGACGTTCGGGCAGCGGTCGAGCCCGCCGTCGTCGATCATCGTCTCGCCGGAGAAGTCGACGTAGGCCTCGTCGACGAGCACGAGCGCGCGCGGCGCGGCCGCGGCGACGGCCTCGATGGCCGCGCGCGGGATGCGCTGGCCGGTCGGGTTGTTCGGGTTCGTGAGGAAGACGAGCCGCGTGCGCGCGGTGATCGCCGCGATCGTCTCCTCGGTCGGGAAGTCGAACTCCGGCCGCGGCGGCACCGTGACCACCCGGCCGCCGGCGCCGGCGGCGCAGGCCGCGTACATGTCGAACGCGGGCTCGACCACGATCGCCTCGGCGGGCGCGCCGTCGACCGGCTTCAGCACGGCGAACGACGCGAGGTGCAGCCCCTCGTCGAGGCCGTTCAGCAGCACCAGCCTCGACGGCGGCACGCCCAGCGCCGCCGCCGTCTCGTTCTGGACGCTCGCGTAGTCCGGGTAGAAGGAGGCGTCGGTGGCGCCGAGCGCCCGGATCGCCTCGAGCACGCGCGGCGAGCAGCCCGCCGTGTTCTCGTTGAGGTGCAGGCGGAGGCCCTCGCCCGGATCCGGCACGCGCAGGTACTCGTTCATGACGTCATCCTCGCCTCGATCGACGCGGCGTGCGCCTCGAGGCCTTCGGCCCGCGCCAGCGCGAGCGCGGCGGGCGCGAGCCGTGTCAGGCCGGCGCGCGTCAGCCGCTGGACGGACGAGACGCGCACGAAATCGGCCGCGCTCAACCCGCCGCGGAACCGCGCGGCGCCGGCGGTCGGCAGCACGTGGTTCGAGCCGGTGGCGTAGTCGCCGGCCGCCTGGGCGCTGTAGCCGCCCGACGAACACCGTGCCCGCCGTGCCGACCTTCGCCACAGCCTCGTCATCGTCGCAGACGAGGTGCTCGGGCGCCAGCCGCGCGGCGAGCGCCAGGGCCTCGTTCATCGTGCGTGTGACGATGATACCGCCGTTGCGGCGGAGCGCCGTCCGCGCCGGGCCCGTCCGCGGCGCGCGCGCCTCGACGCGCGCGGCCACCTTCGACGCGAGCCGCCGGCTCGGCGTGACGAGGATCGCGCGCGCGTCCGGATCGTGCTCGGCCTGCGCGACGAGATCGGCCGCGATCCAGTCCGGGTTCCCGGTGCGGCTGACGACGGCGATCTCGCTCGGGCCGGCGAAGAAGTCGATGCCGCAGTCGGCGGCGACCAGCGCCTTCGCCGCGGCGACGTACGCGTTCCCCGGCCCGACGATCTTGTCCACCCGCGGCACCGTGCCGGTGCCGTAGGCGAGCGCGGCCACGGCGTGCGCGCCCCCGAGGCGGAAGAGCCGCGTCACGCCCGCCTCGCGCGCCGCCGCGAGCACGGCCGGCACCGGCCGCGGGCACACGGCGACGACCTCGCCGACGCCCGCGACGCGCGCCGGGATGGCCGTCATCAGCAGCGAGGAGGGCAGCGGGTACCGGCCGCCGGGCACGTAGCAGCCGACGCGATCGAGCGGGACGACGCGCGTCTCGATCTCGACGCCGGGCGCCACCCGGACCCGGCGGCCGCGCGGCACCTGGGCCCGGGCGACGCGGCGGATGTTGCGCGCGGCGGCGGCGATGGCCTGGCGCACCTCGCGCGGCGCGGCCGCGGCGCCCGCGCGGATGGCGTCGGCGTCGATCTCGATCGGGCCGTCGAGCCCGTCGAAGCGGCGGGCGTACGCGACCAGCGCGCGCTCGCCGCGCCGCCGCACGTCGTCCACGATGCGCGAGACGCGCCGGACCAGCGCCCGGTCGCGTCCGGGACGCCGGCCGAGCAGCCGCTCGACGGCGGGACGGTCGGTGGAGGAGAGGATCTTCAGCATGTTCGCCCCTACAGAACGATCTTGTTCAACGGATACTCCACGATGCCTTCCGCGCGCGCGGTCTTGAGCTTCGGGATGAGCTCGCGGACCGTGCGCTCCTCGATGATCGTGTTGACGGCCACCCACGCCTCGTCGCTGAGCGGCGAGATCGTGGGGCGCTGCAGCGCGGGCAGCAGGCCGAGCACGTCGCCGAGGTCGCCGCGCCTGACGTTCAGCATCAGCCCCACCCGGCCCTGCGCCTCGATGGCCGCGCGCAGCAGCAGGGCCAGGTTCTCGATCTTCGTGCGGCGCCACTCGTCCTCGAGCGCGGCGGGGTTGGCGATGAGCTGCGTGTTCGACTCGAGCACGGTGTCGACGATCCGGAGGCGGTTGGCGCGGAGCGACGAGCCGGTCTCGGTGACCTCGACGATGGCGTCGGCGAGCCGAGGCGGCTTGACCTCGGTCGCGCCCCACGAGAACTCGACCTCGACGGGCACGTCCAGGCGCCGGAAGTACGCCTCGGTGGCGCGGACGAGCTCGGTGGCGATCGTGCGGCCCGCCAGGTCGGCCGGCGTCCTGAAGGGGGAGTCCTCGGGCACGGCCAGCACCCAGCGCACCTTGCCCAGGCTCTGCTTGGCGTAGACGAGGTCGGCGATCGGCACGACCGGGCCGTGGCCGTTGGCCGACTGCTCGGCGATCCAGTCCTGGCCGGTCAGGCCGGCGTCGAGCACGCCGTCGGCGACGTAGCGCGGCATCTCCTGCGCCCGGATGAGCATGCACTCGATCTCGGGGTCGTCGATCGACGGGTAGTACGAGCGCGCGCTCGCGTAGATATTGAATCCCGCGCGCGCGAACAGCTGGATCGTCGCCTCCTGCAGCGACCCCTTCGGTATGCCCAGCTTCAGCGTCATGGTCCATTCCTTCCCGTCGCGTTGTGCTTCATCTCCCGTAGCGCACACCTTCAGGTGTGCGCCCCCACGGCGCACGGCTGAAGCCGTGCGCTACGCGTTGTTCCTCGCCAGCTCCCGGAAGAAGCAGCTGCGCTCGCCGGTGTGGCACACGAGGCCGTCGCCGAGGCGCGCCGCGCGGACGAGCACCGTGTCCTCGTCGCAGTCCACCAGCACCCGCCGCACCTCGAGCCGGTTGCCGCTCGTCTCGCCCTTCGTCCAGAGCGCGCCGCGCGTGCGGCTGAAGAAGGTGACGAAGCCCGAGGCGAGCGTCCGCTCGAGCGCCGCGTCGTTCATGAAGCCCACCATCAGCACCTCGTTCGACTCGTCGTCCTGGACGACGGCCGGCACGAGGCCGTTCAGCTTGCTGTAGTCCATCGCTCGGCTCTTCTCTCGAATCGGGGCCCCTCGCGCCCCGCCCGCGTACAAACAAAAAGCCCCGCCAGCGGTGCTGGCGGGGCTCGGTGAGTCAGGTCCGGATGTCGCTCTAGCTCACACGCGTGCCTCCGCCAGCCGGCGGTGGTGATGGCGAGTCGCGTGGTGCAGCCGGAACGTCATCGTGCCCTCCAGGCTAGTGGAGGAACGGCCGGGGTGTCAACTGGGCTTGCGCGGGCCTGCCGCGGCCGGCCCCGTCCCGCGCGCGGCGCGGCGGGGCGCGCGCATCGCGGCGAGGGCCCGGACGGCGGCCGCGATGCGGCGCGCGCGCGTCTCTGGCCGCTTCGCCTCCTCGATGGCCTTCAGCCGCGCGCGGCGCTCGGACACGGCCAGGCGATCCCACGCGCGCTGCGCGGCCGCGCTCTTCTTGAGGGCCGCCGCCAGGTCGGGCGGCGCGCCGACGTGCCGCGGCTCGGGGTCGAGCCGCAGCACGACCGACACCGGCTCGCCCGGATGCGCCGCGGCGCCCGTCCGCACCTGCCGGTTCACGGCCAGGACGTGGCCGCCGTCGGCCGGCATCAGCGTGCCGAGGAACGGAAAGCCGTTCAGCGTGCCCTTGACCGGCACGCGGCCGTGCACGTGGAAGCCCTCGACGATCTCGACCGGCACGCGGACGAACGTGCCCGCCGTCCGCGCGTCCGCCTGGAGCACTGCCGTGAAGCGTCGGGCCATGGCTATCTCGATGCCTTCGAGTCGGCGCTGCGCCGGTCGTTGATCCCGTACGCCGTGCCGGTGGCCGCGTCGAACAGAATGGACTCGGCGTCGCCCTGGCGGCCGCGCATCACGACCTCGTGGCCCATGGCGCGCAGCGCGGCGGCGACCGGCGCCGGGATCGCGCCGTCCTCGAAGACGGCCGTGTCGGGCAGCCACTGGTGGTGCAGGCGCGGCGCGTCCACCGCCTGCCGGCCGCTCATGCCGTAGGCCGTCACGTTGAGGACCACGTTCAGCACGGTGTTGATGATCGTGCGGCCGCCGGGCGAGCCGGTGACGAGCACCAGGCGGCCGTCCTTCGTCACGATGGTCGGCGACATCGAGCTCAGCATGCGCTTGCCCGGGGCGATGAGGTTCGCGGCCGTGCCGATGTCGCCCCGCCGGTTGGTCTCGCCCGGCTTCTTGTTGAAGTCGCCCATCTCGTTGTTGAGCAGGAATCCGGCGCCCGCCACCACCACCTTCGAGCCGTATCCGCCCTCGAGGGTGTAGGTGTTGCTCACCGCCATGCCGTCCCGGTCGACCACCGAGAACTGCGTCGTCTCGTCGGGCTCGTCGCCGGCGGGCGGCGTCACGAGATCGCGGCCGAGCTCGACGCTGCTCGACGCCTTCGTCAGGTCGATGCCCCGCGCGAGCGTCTTCGCGTAGCTCTTGGACGTCAGCCAGGTGAGCGGCATCCGGACGAAGTCGGGGTCGCCCAGGTAGCGCGCGCGGTCGAGGTAGGCGCGGCGCATGGTCTCGATGAGCAGGTGGAGCGTCCACGGCGAGAAGCGCGGGTGCGCCTTCAGGTCGAACTGCTCGAGCACGTTGAGCATCTCGACGAGCACGACGCCGCCCGAGCTCGGCGGCGGCATCGCGATGATCTCGTGGCCCAGGAAGGTGCCGCGGACCGGGGCGCGCTCCCGGGCGCGGTACTCGGCCAGATCCTGCCTGGTGATCAGGCCGCCGTGCGCCTTCATGTCGGCCGCGATGCGCTCGGCAATCCAGCCCGTGTAGAAGACGTCGGGGCCGTCCGCCGCGATGGCGCGCAAGGTCTTCGCCAGATCGCCCAGCACGAGCGTGTCGCCCTCGGCCCACTCGCCCCCGCCCGGCTTGCCGTAGGCCGCGACCGTGGCGGGAAAGCGGTGCTTCGCGAAGCCGACGAGCCCGTTCAGGCCGCGCGCGAGGCTCGCCGACACACGGAAGCCGCGCGCGGCGAGGTCGGCCGCCGGCGTCACGACGTCCGCCCACGCCAGCCGCCCGAACCGCGCGTGCGCCAGCGCGAGGCCGCGCACCGTGCCCGGGACGCCCGGCGCGAGGTAGCCGGCCGCGGTCAGGCTCCGGTCGATCGCCCCCTTCCCGTCCAGGTACATCGTCGGGGTCGCGGCGCGCGGCGCGCGCTCGCGGTAGTCGAAGGTCGTGGCCTCTCCCGATGGCGTGCGCACCACCATGAAGCCGCCGCCGCCGAGGTTGCCGGCGCTCGGGTGCGTGACGGCGAGCGCGAAGGCCGTGGCCACGGCGGCGTCCACGGCGTTTCCGCCGCGGCGCAGGACGGCGGCGCCGACGTCGGACGCGGGCGCGGACGTGGAGACGACGAGGCCGGTGGTGGACGGCACGCCGGCGTCCTGGGCGCGGGCGGCGCCGGGCGCGGCGGAGACGAGGAGGCAGGCGAGCGCGATCCGGCCGAGCGGTCGAAGGAACATGGCAGGCTCCTCGAAACGATTCGGACAGTCTACTTCCGCCGGGCGGCCGGGGTCGAACGGGGGGTGGGGCGGCGCCGGGGGATTGGCCGGACGTCGCTCGCCTCGCGGGCGATCATCACCGAGGTGGCCTTGACGATGGCCGTGGCGCGGTCGCCGCGGCGCAGGCGCAGCTCCTCGAGCGCGTCCCGGGTGACGATGGCGGTGAGGCGCTGGTCGCCGATTCGGATCCGGACCTGGCCGAGCAGGCCCTCGATGCGCACCTCCTCGACGACGCCGCGGAGCTGGTTCCGCCCGCTCAGGGCGACGATGGCGCCGCGCGGCGCGGGCTCGGGCTTCGGCCCGCCGCGACGGGGCGGGGGCGCCTGCTGGACGAGCAGGCGGTCGACCTCGGCCTCGGCGACGCGGTGGTGGCCGCCGGCCGTGCGCGAGGTGCGCACGGCGCCGTGGTAGATCCACTGCTTGAGCGTCGTGTAGCTGACGCCGAGCCGGTCGGCCGCCTCGCGCACCGTGAACCGCATCTGGACCCTCCGGGCGTCGCGCCGCCGCCGGTCGCGGCCGCGGCAGAGAATCGGGTCGAATCGTTTGCAAAATAGCATAAATCCAACCTAAACTGCACCAATGCGCATCCGGTGGATCACGGTGGCCGTGTGCCTCGCGGCCCTGACGGCGTGCTCGAAGGAGGAGCCGGCGAAGCCCGCGGCGGCGAAGCCGGCACCGCTGGTGGTGTCGGCGGCGATGAGCCTGCGGCAGGTGATGGTGGCGATCGGGCAGGCCTACGAGCGCGGCGGCGGCGCGCACGTGGCGTTCAACTTCGCCGGGTCGAACACGCTGGCCCGGCAGATCATCGAGGGGGCGCCGGTCGACGTGTTCGTCAGCGCCGACGAGGCGCAGATGCGGCTGGCCGAGCAGTCGGGCGCGATCGTGCCCAACTCGCGCGTCGATCTGCTGTCGAACCAGCTGGTGGTGATCGTGCCGTCCGACCGCCCGCGGCCGCTGGCGTCGGTGAAGGACCTCACCGGGCCCGGCTTCGAGCGGATCGCGATGGGCGACCCCGCGGCGGT
This sequence comes from uncultured Acidobacteriota bacterium, assembly GCA_963812185.1. Lineage (GTDB taxonomy): Bacteria > Acidobacteriota > Vicinamibacteria > Vicinamibacterales > JAHECP01 > JAHECP01. The sequence goes on along the minus strand of CAWEUE010000002.1, from coordinate 149,057 downwards.
GCCGGTCGGCGTGTACGCGAAGCGGTACCTGGAGTGGGCGGGCGTCTGGGGCACGCTCGCCCCGCGCGTCGTGCCGATGACGAACGTGCGCGCCGTGGTGGGCGCCGTGGAGAACGGCGGCGCCGACGCCGGGGTCGTCTACCGCACCGACGCGCGCCTGTCGCCGCACGTGACGGTGGCCTTCGAGGTGCCGCTCGACAAGGGGCCGATCATCGAGTACCCGGCGGCCCTGGTGGCGGCGTCGAAGCAGGTGGCCGCGGCGCGGCGGTTCCTCGACTACCTGCAGGGACCCGAGGCCCGCGGCCTGTTCGAGCGGGCGGGGTTCATCGCGCACGGCGCCGGCGCCCCGCCGTCGTGAGCCGGCGCGCCCCGGGTCCAGGTCCATGCCGCTCATCTGGCAGATCACCTCGCTCACCGTCTCGCTGGCGCTGCTGGCCACGGCGATCGTGCTGCCGCCGGCGGTGCTCCTCGCCTGGGTGCTCGCGCGCCGCGAGTTCCCGGGCAAGACCATCGTCGAGACCGTCGTGTCGCTGCCGCTGGTGATGCCGCCGGTCGCGACCGGCGTGCTCCTCCTCTACCTGGTCGGCCGGCGGAGCGCGGTGGGGCGGATGCTGGCCGAGGCCGGCATCGAGATCCTGTTCACGTGGAAGGCCGTGGTCATGGCGATGGCGGTGATGAGCCTGCCGCTCGTCGTGCGCACGGCGCGGGCGGGCTTCGAGCAGGTGAGCACGCGCTACGAGGACATCGCGGCGACGCTCGGCGCCGGACCGGCGCGCATCTTCCTGACGATCAGCCTGCCGCTGGCGCTGCCAGGCGTGCTGGCGGGCGCGGTGCTCGGCTTCTCGCGCGCCGTCGGCGAGTTCGGCGCCACGGTGATGGTGGCCGGCGCGCTGCCCGGGAGCACGCGGACGCTCGCGGTCGCGATCTACACCTTCACCGAGACCGGGCAGGACCGCGAGGCCGCGCTGCTGCTCTGCGTGTCGGTGGTCATCGCGTTCGTCGCGCTCTGGGCGTCGAACCGGATCGGGAGGCGGGCCGCGTGATTCCGCTGACCCTCGACTTCTCGCTGACGCAGGGCGGCTTCACGCTGGAGGTGCGCGCGCAGGCCGAGGGGAACGTCGTCGCGCTGGTGGGGCCGTCCGGGGCGGGGAAGACCACCGTGCTGGACACCATCGCCGGGCTGAGGCGTCCGGACCGGGGCGAGATCCGGGTCGGACGGCGCCTGCTGTACTCCTCGGCCGAGGGCGTGGATCTGCCGCCACGGCAGCGCCACGTCGGCTACGTGCCGCAGGACGTGGCGCTCTTCCCGCACCTCGACGTGCGGCGCAACATCCTGTACGCCGCGAACCGCGGCGGCACGCTGCCGCTCGCGCGCGTCATGGCCCTGCTCGAGATCGAGCCGCTCGTGGACCGGACGGTCGGCGGGCTGTCGGGCGGCGAGCGCCAGCGGGTGGCCGTGGCGCGCGCGCTGCTCTCGGGGCCCGACATCCTTCTGCTGGACGAGCCGTTCGCCGCCGTGGACATGGAGCTGCGCCAGCGCATCATCCCCTACCTGCGACGGGTGCGCGACGAGCTCGGCGTGCCGATGATGTACGTGTCGCACGACGCGGCCGAGGTCCAGGCGCTCGCCGACGTCGCCATTCGCCTCGAGGCCGGCCGCGTCGCCGGCAACGGCCGCCCCGGCGCCTGACGTGGAGAGCCGACGACCATCACGCGTCAACCCTCGTGGCCTTCGCGGAGATCCAATCGCGGGCGGGCTCGCAGGGTGACGTGAGGCCGCGGTGTATACTCCCGCGCATGCTCAGCAAGCATCCTCGTCTCGCGTTCCTGATCGTCCTGTCCTTCCTCCTGGCCGGCATCGCGGGGCGGCCCGCCGTGGCGGCCGACAAGCGTCCCATCGAGCTGGCCGACATCCTGTCGTGGAAGAGCCTCGCCGCGGCGGACCTGTCGCCCGACGGCGCCTGGCTCGGCTACCGCGTGTCGCCCGTCGAGGGCGACAGCGAGGTGGTGATCCGCGAGGCGAAGGGCGCGCGCGAGTACCGCGTGCCGGTGGGCGAGATTGCGGGGTTCGGCGGCGGGCACGCGGTCGAGTTCTCGGAGGACTCGAAGTGGGCCGCCGTGACGGTGGCGCCCACGAAGAAGGAAGCGGCCGCGCTCAAGAAGCAGAAGAAGCCGCTCGAGAACCGCGTGGTGCTCGTCGATTCTCGCGACCGGCGCGAAGACGGAGTACGACAAGGTGACGCGCGTCGCGTTCTCGGGCGAGTCGGCCGGCTGGGTCGCGCTGCACCGGTATCCCGAGGCCGGCGCCGGCAAGGACAAGCCCAAGGGCTCGGACCTGCTGCTGCGCAACCTCTCGGACGGCCGCGTGGAGAACGTCGGCAACGTCTCGGCGTTCGCGTTCGACCGCGCCGGGAAGTACCTGGCGTGGGCGGTCGACGCCAAGGACGGCGTGGGCAACGGCCTCGTCCTGCGCGACCTCGGCGCCGGCATCACCACGGTGCTCGACAGCGACAAGGCCTCGTACGAGCGGCCGACCTGGACCGAGAAGGGCGACGGCCTCGCCGCGCTGAAGGGCGTCGAGACGAAAGGCTACGCCGACGAGCTGTACGCCGTCCTGGGGTTCACCGGCTTCCCCGGCGCGCCGGCCGAGACCGTGTTCGACCCGGCGAAGGCCGACGGCTTCCCCGAGGGCATGACGGTCAGCCCGAACCGCGACCCGCGCTGGACCGAGGACCTCTCCGCGCTGCTCTTCGGCATCCACGAGGCGAAGAAGAAGCCGGCCGGCGAGAAGGCCGACGGCGGCAAGGCTGACGGGCAGGAGCCGGCGGCGGACGAGAAATCGGACGAGGTGCCCGATCTCGTGCTCTGGAGCTGGCGCGACCCGCGGCTGCAGTCCGAGCAGCAGGTGCAGGCGAAGCGCGACCGCGAGTACAGCTACCTGTCCGAGTACCGCGTCGCCGGCCGCGCGTTCCTGCGGCTGGCAGACGACGAGCTGCGCGACGTGACGCCGGCGCCGCACGATCGCTGGGCGCTCGGCCAGGACAACCGTGCCTACGAGCTCGAGGGCAATCTCGACGGGCGCGAGTACACGGACGTCTACGCCGTCGACATGCGCAACGGCGCCCGGCGCCTCCTGCTGAAGAAGTCGCGCTGGCACTACGGCGTCTCGCCCGACGGCGAGTCGGTCCTCTACTACGAGGACGGGCAGTTCCACGCGTGCGCGATGGCGACGGGCGCCACGCGCAACCTGACGGCCGGCGTGCCGGCGTCGTTCGTCGACACCGAGAACGACCACAACGTGGTGAAGCCGCCGGTCCGGCCCGTCGGATGGGCGGCCGACAGCCAGTGGGTCCTGCTCTCGGACAACTACGACGTCTGGAAGGTGCCGGCGGGTGAGGGCACGGCCGTCAACCTGACCGTGAACGGGCGGAAGGACTCAATCCGCTACCGGCGCCGGTTCCAGCTCGACCCCGACGAGAAGGGCATCGACCTGTCACGGCCGCAGTACTTCGACGCGTACGGCGAGTGGACGAAGCAGGACGGCCTGGTGCGCCTGGCGCCCGGCGAGGCGGCGCCCGATCGCCTCACGTGGGGCGACGCGCTCTATTCCCGCCTGCTGAAGGCCAAGAAGGCGGACGTGTTCGCCTACACGCGCGAGACCTTCGAGCGCTCTCCGGACGTCCACGTGACGGACGCGACGTTCAAGCCCGACACGCAGCTCACCGACATCAACCCGCAGCAGAAGGACTTCCTCTGGTCGAGCGGGTCGCGGCTGGTGGACTACAAGAGCGACAAGGGCGACCGGCTGCAGGCGGCGCTGTATCTGCCGGCCGACTACGAGCCGGGCAGGTCGTACCCGACGATCGTGTACATCTACGAGAAGCTGTCGAGCCGGCTGAACGCGTACGACCGGCCGAGCGCCAACGGCTTCGACAAATCGGTGTACACGAGCAACGGCTACGCCGTGCTCATGCCCGACATCACCTACCGCGTGAACGACCCCGGCATGTCAGCCGTGTGGTGCGTGCTGCCGGCGCTCAAGGCCGCCATCGCCACGGGCATCGTGGACCCGAAGCACGTGGGCCTGCAGGGTCATTCGTGGGGCGGCTACCAGACGGCGTTCCTCGTCACCCGGACGAACATGTTCGCCGCCGCCGTCGCCGGCGCGCCGCTCACCGACATGATCAGCATGTACAGCCTGATCTACAAGAACAGCGGCGGCACCAACCAGGCGATCTTCGAGAGCAGCCAGGGGCGCTTCAAGGGCGGCTACTGGGACAACTGGGAGGCCTACGTCCGCAACTCGCCGATCGCGTTCGCGAAGAACGTGACGACGCCGCTGATGATCCTGCACGACGACAAGGACGGCGCGGTGGACTTCACGCAGGGCGTGGAATACTTCAACACGCTGCGCCGCCTGAAGAAGCCGGTCGTGCTGCTGGAGTACGTCGGCGAGAACCACGGCCTGCGCAAGCCCGCCAACCAGCAGGACTACACGACGCGCATGAAGGCGTTCTTCGACCACTACCTGAAGGGCGCCCCGGCCCCGGCGTGGTTCGACGGCGTGCCCTACCTGAAGATGCAGGAGGAGCTGAAGGAGAAGAAGTGACGGGCGTCGAGGGCATCGCCGGCGATTCAACTGCCCGGAGCGGATTCGACCGGCCCGTCGACCGAATACACTTGAATCGATTCGGCCTTTCCCTTGACCTGGAGCAGGTCGCCTTTCTTGAATCGGAACAGACTCCGCACGGCAACGTAGGTGTAATCGCTGACCAGCACGTCCACCTTGAGCTCCTTGGTCTTTGTCTCCAGGCGCGCCGCCGTGTTGACCGTATCCCCGACGGCCGTGTACTCCATCCGCTGGTCACACCCGATGTTCCCCACGACGGCCATGCCCGTGTTGATGCCGATGCCGATGCGGAAGTCCTTGATCCGGTACCGTTGGAACTTCTCCCGCAGGCCCGCCACGCTCCTCTGCATCTCCAGGGCCGCGCGAATCGCGTGCTCCTCCTGGTGGGGGTCGTCCACCGGCGCGCCGAACATCGCCATGAAGCCGTCGCCGAGGAACTTGTTCAGCGTGCCCTTGTACCGGAAGATGGCGTCGATCATCTTGTCGAAATACTCGTTCAACAGGCTGACGACTTCTTCCGGGCTCATGTTCTCGGACAACGAAGTGAACCCACGCACGTCCGCGAACAAGACCGTGATCTTCCTGCGTTCGCTCTGGAGCTCCGCCATCTTGCCGGAGGCTAGAATCTCATCCGCCACCTCGCGCGACACATAGCGCACCAGGGTGCTCTTCAGATTCTCCCGCTGCCGGAGGCCGGCCACCATTTCGTTGATCGCCGTCGCCAACTGGGAGAACTCGTCGTTGCTCCGCCATTCGACCTGAGTGTCGAGTTTCCCCTGGCCCACCGCCCGCACCGCGTCGCTCACCACCGTCAGAGGTCGGGTCAGCCGCCGCGATCCCACGATCGCCACACCGACGGCCAGGCCGACCGAGAACATCATGGCCACGACGCCGCTCAGCAGAAGCCACCTCAACTGTCCCTGCACGTCCGCGGCGTTGATATCCGCTCCCAGCATTCCGACAGCCTTCCCGTTCCGGTCGCGAATGGGCGTCAGCGCGCTGAGCCAGGTGCCCCACTGGTCCTCGATGAAGTCCGGCGGCACGTACGGGACCTGGAAATCGAGGTTCGACACGTCTATCGACTTGTAGGCCTCCCCGAAATGTGACTTGTTCTCCCCCTCCTCTTCGGCGTCCACGACGAAATGAGCCGCCTTCGGGTACTTCGCGTCTCGCGCAATGATGTAGATGTACTTGAAACGCACATCCTGACGGCGGTTGGCGTCACGGGCGCGTCGCAGGTACATCTCCACGTCGTGGTACGCGGGAGAGTCCTCGTCGGCCCGCCCTTTGATCTCCAGATAGCGGTCGACGTCGAGCAGGGCGGCCGTGGTGCTGGCGACCGACAAGGCCGTGCTCCGCATCTGTTGCATCAGGCTTTCGCGGGCCTCGTAGTACATCAGCATCAGCAGCACGCCGTTGGTCAGCAACGCCAGGGCGACCAGGCCAAGGGAGACTTTGGTGCTGAATTTCATGGCGTGCCTTCAAGGAAACCGCGAACGTGATCAGCCGGGAGCTCCGGTCCGGCCGACGACGACCAGCCGCATGCTACACCCACGGGCGCCGTCAGCGGCGATTCTTTCCCCGAGAGGGATTTGACCTTCGCGTCGGGCTTCGCTCACACTGTCGCGCATGTGCCGGTTCGGCCTCACGCGCCTGGCGCCGTCGCCTGGCCGCAAGTCGGGTGACGCAAGGGCCGACCGCGGGCTGCCGGCGGGGAGGCGGGTCATCCGAGCGATTGCGGTCGCGGTGACCTGGTCGGCGCTCGTCGGAGTCGTCGGCGCGCAGGACGCGACCCAGCCGTCCGCCGCCACGCCACCATCCCGGTCCGAGCCTGCGGTCACTTGGGGCGGCGGCGTGGACGTCGTGTCGAGGTATCTCTGGCGCGGAATTCCGTCCAGCCAGGGGAAGGTCGTCTGGCCGTCGGCCTGGGTGTCTGGCCGCGGCATCACCGTTTCGCTGTTCGCGAACGTCGACCCCAACTACCACCCGAAGCTCAACGAGTACGACCTCACGGTCGCCTACGAGCGGACGATTGGAAGGTTGACGTTGACGGGCACGTACATCCGTTACGCGTACTTCGAGGGCGCTCTCTCGTTCGCCACGACGGAGCTCGTCGGCCGCGCGGCCTACGCCGTGGGTCGCGGCGAGCTCTTTACGACCCACGCGGTCGACGTAGACCTGTACCGCGGCTCCTACTACCTGGAGGTGGGTTATGCCATCGAGCGTGAGCTCGATGCGAGGTCCACGCTGGCCGCGGACGCGAGCGTCGCGTTCTGGTCGGCGTTCATCGAGAAGCACACTGGAGTGCCGGACAGCACGATTGGCCCGGTGAGCGTCAACGTCGCCTACACGCGGCGGCTCGCGCCGCACCTCTCCGTCCGCCCGCATGTCACGTTCAGCCGCATCGCGGACGGAGAGATCCGGAAGCTGCTCGACCCTCCGGCGGCCACCTTCGGCGTCGCAGCCGTGCTCGCATTCTGACGCGATCGGAGGCCCTTCAATCGGCAATCGCCGCCGGGCCACCGGCCACGAGCACGTTCACTGCTTCTTCCACGCCTTCCTGACCACCCGCTCGATCGGCTGCTGGCTGGCCGCCGGGCGGGTGGCCTCGCGCTTCTCGAGATCGTACCGGTCGCCCGGCGCGAGGAAGTAGAACCGGCCGCCCGAGTCGAGCATCTTCTGGTGGTCGTAGATGGCCACGTAGCCCCGCCCCATCACCTCGAAGCGGTTGCCCTGGACGACGATGGCCGTGTCCTCGTCGAGGCCGATGCCGAGCAGGTCGGGGTGCGCCTCGATGACCGGGATCAGGTCGAACTGGCGGTTGCGCCGCAGCAGGTGCTGGTCGATCGCCACGCCCTTCAGCAGGCCGAAGGCGACCTGGTGGTCGCCCATCATGATGGTGTTGGTCTTCGTGTCGCCGCGCACCATGAAGGACCCGATGATTGTCGCGCCGGCCGACGAGCCGCCCACGACGCCGCCGCGCGCGAGCACGCCCTCGATCTCGCGCTCGGTCCGCGTGTTCAGGTAAGCGTCGGCGAGCCGCCACTGCCGGCCGCCGCCGAACCACACCGCCCGCGCCGTGGTCAGCGGCTTCACGAACGCCTCGGAGTCGGCCACCTGCCGGTCGGTCGTGTGCAGCACGGTGAGGTTCGTGGCGCCGGCCTGCTTGAACGGCCTGAGGCCCGACCAGTACTGGTCGTAGCTCGGCGCGCCCTCCGCGGTCGGAATGACGACGACGGGCGCGTCCTTGCCGCCGGCCAGATCGAGGAACCGCTCGACGATCGCCTGGTCGTGCATGTTGCCGCCGACGATGACGAGCGAGCCGCGGGCGGGCCCGCTCTGGGCCGACGCGGCGGCGGGCAGGACGAGCAGTAACGCGACGAGCGGCGCGAACAGGCAGAGGCGTTTCATGTATCCCTCCAGTGGCCGGGTCCGTCGTACGTCGCGCACACCTTCAGGTGTGCGCCTGTCCGCGCAGGGCTGAAGCCCTGCGCTACGGAACGGAAGCCCTGCGCTACGGAAGCGCCTGCGGCGCCAGCCATCACCGGCCGCGGCGCGTTCCGGCGGCCGGGGCGGCGAGCGCGTCGAGCGCGACCGGCCGCCCTTCCACGAACACGTGCGTGATGGTGGTGGCATCGGCGAACAGGTCGCCGTCGGTCACGACGAGGTTCGCGATCTTGCCCGGCTCGATCGACCCCAGCCGGTCGGCGGCGCCGGCAATACGCGCCGCGTCGATCGTGAGCGCCTGGAGGGCCGCGCCGGCCGGCAGGCCCGCGGCGACGGCCCGGCGGGCGTTCTTCAGGAACGCGGCGGGCTCCTTCAGGCCGGCCGACTCGAACCCGAACGTCACGCCCGCCTTCGCGAGCGCCGCCGGCGCCGCCTGCGCGTGCGCGCGCTCGCGCAGCACGCGCAGCGGCTCGTCGGCGTCCGGCGCGAGCGACGCCGGGCGGGTGGGGTAGTCCAGCGAGTAGATGACGCGCGCGCCGCGCGCCTTGATCTCCGGCGCGAGCTGGTCGGCCTCGAGGCCGCCCGCGATCACGGGGTCGAGATCGAGGGCCGCCGCCATGTCGAGCGCCCGCACGATCTCCCGGTTCAGGCCGGCCTCGAACACCACCGGCTCCCGGCGGCCGAGCGCCGGCGCGAGCGCCTCGAGCGCGGCGTCGTACTCCGGCCGCGGCCCGGTGAGCGCGGCGGCGTCCGCGGCGCGTGCGAGCTGGTAGTGCTGCGCGTCCAGGAACGTCTGGCGCACGAACGCGATCATGCCCAGCAGCGAGACCGGGTAGCCGCCGCCGCTCGCCCGCTCGAGGGCCACGTGCAGCGCCACGCGGTCTCTCACGACGAGCAGGCCGCTGCGCACGTCCTCGACCCCGCCGATCTGCGGCCGGTCCGGCGGCGGCACGACGTTCAGAAGCGCGCTCTGGCCCGTGATGCCGGCGCCCTCGGGCCGCGCCAGCACCGTGGTGACGCCGGCGGCCGCGAAGGCGTGGAGGGCGGCCGCGTCGGTCTTCACGTAGTCGGCGGCCTTCAGGTTGGAACGCAGGATGACCGTGCGCTTCCAGCGTTCCACCTCCTCGGTGGTCTGCGGGTCCTGGGGCGGCGCGATCTTCGGCACGTCGAGCCCGGCCGCGGTGCCCAGGTCGATGAGGCCGGGGTAGACGGTGAGGCCGGCGCCGTCGATGACCCAGGCGTCGGCCGGCACGGCGACGTCCGCGCCCACGGCCTCGATGCGGCCGTCGCGGATCACGACCGTGCCCGACGCGATGGGCGCTCCGGCCGAGGTCACGATGCGGGCGCCGCGGATGGCGTACGCGTCCGGCGCGTCGGCGCGCGCCGCGAGCGTCGCGCACGCCGCCAGCGCGGCGACAATCAGAGGGGTGCGAAGTCTTGTCAGCATGGTGCTGTATTCCTCGATTCGATATTCAGCATTCATAACTCACAACTCAGAACTCACAACTCACCCCGATCACTTTCGGGCCAGGTACTTCTCGTACAGGTCCTTCTGGCGGTTCTCGAGGCCGACGTCGCGCCCGCCGATCACGACGCGCGTGATCGCGGTGCGGATGTCCAGCGGGTCGCCGTCGGCGATGAGGAGATTGCCCATCTTGCCCGGCTCCAGGCTGCCCATCACATCGTCGACGCCGAGGATGCGGGCGGCGTCGATCGTCAGGGCGCGCAGGGCGCGGTCGCGCGGCAGGCCCCACGCGACCGACATGGCGGCCTCGTACGGCACCAGGCGCACGTTGGTCGTGTCGCGCGTCGCGAAGGCGAACGTCACGCCGGCCGCGGCCAGCTGGCCCGCGGCCTGGTAGGAGGCGGCGTGGAACATGTCCTCGTGCGCGGGCAGCGTCAGCACCGACCCGAGGATGACCGGCACGTGCTGCTCGGCGAGGAGCGGCGCCACGAGCGCGGCCTCGGGTCCGGCGGCAATGACGATCTTCACGCCGGCGCGGCCGGCGAACGCGACGGCGTCGCGGATGTCCGCCTCGCTGCGCGTGCTGGCGATGAGCGGCGTGCGGCCCTCGACGACGGGCACGAGCGCCTCGAGCGTCCAGTCGCGCGCCCGGCCGGGGCCGGCCTTCGCGTAGGCGCGCGCCTGGTCCAGCAGGCGCGCCAGACCGTCCAGCTTCCGGTCGCGCTCCTTCTTCAGCTCCGCGTACGGGCGGTCGCCGCCGGCCCCGCCGCCGAAGCCTCGGCGGCCGCCGATCGCCGGAAAGTCGAAGGCGATGCCGGCCGACGGCTTCACGGTCGCCTCCTCCCACGTCCAGCCGTCGAGCTTCATCACCGGCACCTCGCCGGCGAGGATGCCGCCGTCGGGCACCGGCGCGACGGCCGTGACGCCGTTGGCGCGCGCGATGGGGATGGCGTCGCTGTCGGCCTTGTAGGCCACGCGCGTCCGGAGCTCCGGGTTGTAGTCGTGCAGCTCGGTCGTGTCGTCGTACCAGCCGCCGGGGCCGGCCTCGGCCAGGCCCAGCGTCGTGGCGGCGTTGATCCACCCGGGGTAGACGTCCTGGCCCTTCGCGTCGATCACGGTCGCGCCGGCGGGCGCCTGCACGTCGGCGCCGACGGCCTCGATGCGCCCGCCGCGCATCACGATGGCGCCGCGCTCGATCGTCGGGCGCGTGACCGGGTGGATGCGGGCGTTGACGACGGCCAGCACGGGCGCGTCCTGTGGCGGCGCCGGGAGCGAGCCGGGGCGCGCCGGCGGCAGCACGGCCCCGGCGGCCGGCGGCGGCGCGGCGCCGCTGGCCGACGTCTTGGCCGGCTCCTTGGCCCCGGCCGCCTTCTGCTCGGCGGCCACGAGCCCGGCCTTCTCCTTCTCGTCCGCCGTGACCCGCGCGGTGTCCGACACGCGGTCGTAGTAGGCGATGCCGTCGATGTAGGTCCGATCGACGACCGCCATCGTGCTCAGCGGATGGTGGGTCCAGATCACGAGGTCGGCGTCCTTGCCGACGTCGATCGACCCGACCCGCTTGTCGATGTGCAGGATCTTCGCCGGGTTGATCGTGACGAGCGCCAGCGCCTCGTCCTCGCTGAGCCCGCCCCATTTCATGGTCTTGGCGGCCTCGGTGTTGAGCCGCCGCGCGTGCTCGGCGCTGTCGGAGTTGATGGCCACCAGCACGCCCTTGCGCACCATAATCGCGGGGCTGTAGGGGATCGCGTCGACGACCTCCTCCTTGTAGCCCCACCAGTCGGCGAAGCTGCCGACCGCGGTGCCGTGCGCGGCGAGCTCCTTGGCGACCTTGTAGCCCTCGAGACCGTGCTCGAAGCTGGTGACCTTGAAGCCCATCTCGTCGCCCAGCTTCAGCAGCATCAGCATCTCGTCGGCGCGGTAGGCGTGCGCGTGCACGAGGCGCGTGCCCTCGAGCACCTCGACGAGCGGCTCGAGCTGCAGATCGCGCCGCGGCGGCAGCACGTTCTCGCCGGCGGCCTTCTTCGCGCGGTAGTCCTGCCAGGCCTTCCGGTAGGCCTTCGCGCGCGTGAAGGCGTCGCGGATCACGAACTCGACGCCCTCGCGCGTGGCCGGGTAGCGGCGAGGCCCGGGCCGCAGGCCGGCGCCCGGGCGCTTCGGGTTCTCGCCGAGCGCGAACTTGATGCCCGGCACGGCGCCGTCGAAGACCAGGTCGGACGCCTTCGTCTTGCCCCAGCGCATCTTGATCACGGTGTTCTTGCCGCCGATGGGGTTCGCGCTGCCGTGCAGCACGTTGGCGATCGTCACGCCGCCGGCCAGGTCGCGGTAGATGTCGATGTCGGTCGGGTTGATCGTGTCGCCCGTGCCGGTCATCGAGCTCACGGTCGTGCCGCCCTCGTTGATGTCGTCGGTGGCGATGTGCGAGTGCTCGTCGATGATGCCCGGCGAGACGAACTTGCCCGCAGCGTCCACGACCGGCACGTCCGCCGGCACCTGGACGTCGGCGCCCACGGCCGCGATCTTGCCGTCGCGGACGAGCACCGTGCCGTTCGGGATGGCGCCGTGCGTCACGGTGAGGACGGTCGCCCCGCGGATCGCGAAGGTCGCGGCGGGCCGGGCCGCCTGGCCCTCGGCCCGCGGCGCCCACAGCGGGAGCGCCGCCATGAGCCCGAGCGTCACGAGTCCCACGGTGAGGTGTGACAGGAATCGGCGGGTCACGGTCTTCCTCCTCAGGGATCAGCTTGCCCCGCCGTAGCCTTGGCGGAGGGGGCATGGTCAAGTGTCAGCGGTCAGCGGTCAGCGGTCAGGCCTGCCCGCCGTAGCGCGAAGCGCGAAGGCGGGACCAGTGGCCGCACTGTACCTGGTTCGGCGGGGTGGGGCAAACGGGGACCGACGGGCGGGCGGGGGCGCGGACCTACGACGGTTCGGGCGCGCGGTAGACCAGCACCTCGGCCCGCTCGAGCGTGATGAGCCCTTCCTGCACCATCTCCTCGAGCGCCGGCATGAACCCCTCGATCTTGTCGGCGGTGTCCACGATCTCGATCACGATCGGCAGGTCCTGCGAGAGCCGCAGCACCTTCGCGGTGTGGAGCCGGCTGTGCGCGCCGAAGCCCATGAAGCCCTTCCAGACCGTCGCGCCCGCCAGCCCGCGCACGCGCGCCTCCTCGACGACGGCCTCGTAGAGCGGGCGGCCGTGCCACTTGTCGGCCTCACCCACGAACACGCGGAGGAGCTTGCCTTCGGTTGGGAGCTTCATGTTACGGCTCACGGCTCACGGCTCACGGCTTACGGCTTACGGCTTACGGCTCAAGCCTCAAGGCCCAAGCCCCAGGTCACAGGGCCCTTCCTCCCAGGAACCCCGCCCACATGGCCCCCATCCCCAGCAGCAGCTGTCCGCCGGCGTTCATCAGCGCCGCCGCGGTTTCGCCGTTCCGCAGCAGCTCCACGGTCTCGAAGCTGAAGGTCGAGAACGTCGTGAAGGCGCCGAGCACGCCCACCAGCAGGAAGGCGCGCGTGGTCTGGTCGATGGTGAGGCGCTCGTCGGTCAGGCCGGCGATGAACCCGAAGACGAGGCACCCGGCGACGTTGACGACGAAGGTGCCCCAGGGAAAGTACGGGGACGCGAAGCGATGCACGGCGCCGGACAGGCCGTAGCGCGCGAGCGCCCCGACCGCGCCGCCGAGCGCGATGACGACGAGATTCATGCTTCTTCAACGTGGGGCTTCGCCCCACACCCCGGCTCGGTCGCTTGCGGGGGCCCCATCGCCCCGCGCCGCTTCCTCGCGTGCCGCGCCGTGCGCGGCCTAGCCGTGCCTGCGGGGTGACGGTCCATAGACTTCAAGCGAGCAGGCCCGGCTGGCAGCGTAGCACATTCAGCGGGACTTGCCGCCGCGCGTTGGATGGCCGTGGTGTCATGGGCCCCCTCCCACGACGAACGGGCGCGTCGCGGTCGCGATCGATCCGGCGCCGGCGTCGACGCGCGCGCGCGCCACGTACCGGCCCGGCGGCAGCGCGCTCAGGTCGAGGTCCGCGAGCGCCTGCCGCCGGCGCGGCGTGCGGCTCCGCATCAAGGGCGCCGGCGACGACAGGAGCGCGGGGCCGTCCGCCGTCGCGGCGACCTCGATGGTCACGCGGGCCCCGTCGATCAGCGCGTCCCGGTCCGCGTACAGCTCGACCAGCGAAAACGCGCCCCCGTCGACCCGGGCCTCGGTGGGCGGGCTGAAGACGCCTGACCCGCTGCGCGGCCCCACGACCACGTCGCTCAGGCGCAGGCCGCCAACCTCGGCGAGCCGCGCGTGCACGGAGCGCTCGACCGTCCCCACGTCGCCCTCGTCGTCCGCCACCGCGAACTTCAGCACGTAGTCACCGGGCTCGACCGCCACGCTCCCGTGGTAGACGAGCGGGCCGGGCGCGCCGGGGTCGCGCGGCTGGAGCGTCTCGCGCAGGAAGCCGGACTCCACGGCGCGGCCGTGCAGGTCGAGCAGCGCGAAGGCCAGGCCGCGTCCGGCGGCGCCGGTCCGCGGCTCGCCGATCTCGGCGGCCATGAGCACCCGCACCTTGTCCGACGCGGGGTCGCCGAAGTTGTAGGTGGTCAGGCGCAGGGGCACGTCGGTCAGCAGGACGGGCGAGCTCAGCGCGGCGCCGAGCAGCGTCTGGTCCGACACCTTCGTGCCCCGGGCGGCGGCCGGCCCGGCGGTGAACTCGCGGCGCGACCGCACCGTCACGCCGGACCAGTTCACCTCGATCTTGATTTGGTGGGCCTTGCCGTCGCGGTCGGTCTCGGTCGGCTCGAACGCGATCAGGTAGTAGCCGGAGATCTCCCGCGAGACCCGCTCGAACACGCCGGCGCCCGAGCCGATCACGTTGAACACCGTGCCGCTCGCCAGGCCGGCGAGCGTCTCCAGGCCCGAGGCCTGTATCTGGGCGTCGTCGAGGTGCGCCTGGCCGATCCGCTGCGCCGACGCCTCGAACACCGTGCCGTTCAGCCGCAGCACGTAGATGCTGGCGCGCGCCCGCGCGGTCAGGCTGCCCATGTTGAACAGGTCGTCGACGGGACGGTCGGTCGGCAGGCCCTCGGACACCACCAGGACCGTCTTGGGCCCCGGGATCGGCACCAGATCGGAGAGCACCGCCCGGATGCCGGCGATCGACTGGCCCGTGCGGTTGCGCGCCTCGGCCACGATGGCGCTGGCCTCGGACCGGACCATGTCCCGGCACACCTGTCCGGCGCCGCACTCGCGCCCCGCGACGTTCCGGAGCACGTCCGTGCTGCCGCGGTCGATCTCGAACGCCTCCCGCAGGCCGATGTCGAAGCGGCTGCCCTCGATGCGCGATGCCCACCCCGAGATGCGCCCGAGCGCCTCGCGCACCAGCGCGAAGTCGTTGGTGAACGAGACGTGGATGCCCGGGCCCGGAACCGCGACCACGGACACGCGGTCGGCGGGCGTGAGCCGGTCGAGCAGCTGCTCGGCGACGCGCAGCACCATCTTGCCGCTTCCGACCTGGATGTTCCCCTGATCGATCACGAACGCGATCATGCGGCCGGCGCCCATCGACCGGTTGTTCGAGACGAGCGGCGCCTCGTGCTTCGCCCCGGCCGGCGGCTCGAGCCGCTGCAGGTCGACGAACTGCGCGGTCACGATGTCGCGGGGCGAACCGTCGACCTTCACGCTGAAATCGGCGGCGCTCAGCCCCGTCACCGGGCGGCCGTCCTTGTCGACGACCGTCACGTCGGCCGTGACGAGCGACACCCCGGTCGTGAAGGTCGGCCGCGGCAGCTGCGGCGAGCCGGGCGGCGGCGGCGTCTGCGGCGTGGGTCCGGCGGCCAGGACGGCGGCCTGGACCAGCAGGGCGAGGGCGAGACGGAGCGGGCGGGCCGGGCGTCGTGCCATGGGGGGATCCCCTCTCACTGATGATCCGACTTCGCGCGGCAGCCCTCGCGCGCCCGCACGCGGAGGCCCGGGTCGGTCATCTCGATGGTGATTGTACGCCACGTGCCGTCGCGCCTGCCGTTGGTCGGTTCGTACGACCAACCGTCAGCCGCATGGACCGCCTACAGTGGTGGCCCGGGTCTGCGCCCGGGCTGCCGGGCACAGGTCAGAGACCCCTGCCACCGGCCCGGAGCGCCGGCATCGTCAGAATCGCCCGCAGGTCGCGGATCGCGTCGAAGAACTGCCCGAGCCGAAGGTTCTCGTTCGGTCCGTGCTGGTTGTTGTCGTAGTTGACGACCGGCATGCCGATGGTCGGCACCTTCAGCACGTCGGTGAACAGGTACATCGGGACGCTGCCGCCGAGCGTGGGGAGCCGCACCGGCGTCGTGCCCGACGCGGCGGCCACGGCCGCGACGGCGTCGCGCGCCGTGGGGTCCGAGAGCGGCGTGCGCCCGGCCGGGTAGCCGCCCATGCGCACGAGGCGCGCGAGCTTCGGGAACCCGGCGCGCTCCCGATCGGTCGGCGTGTCGCCGGCGATCAGGTGGAAGCCCTGTGCGCGGACGTGCGCCTCGAGGCGCGCGAACTGCGTCGCCGGGTCGATGTCCTTCACGAAGCGGAGGTCCATGCGCGCGGTGGCGCTCGCCGGGATGATCGTGCGGCCCTGGCCGCCCACCGTGCCCGACGCCAGGCCGGAGATGTTGAACGTCGGCAGGTTGTGCAGCGCCTCCAGCCGTTCGCCGGGCCGCTCGGGCCGGGCGAAGCCGAAGCGGCGCATGTAGTCGGCGTCCATGTCGGGAATCTCGGCGATGGCCGCGCGCTCCTCCGCGGTGAGCGGCACGACGTCGTCGTAGAAGCCCTTGATGAGGACGTGGCCGTGGTCGTCCTTCATCGACGCGAGCAGCTGCGCGAGCTCGAGCGCGGGGTTGGGCGCCCAGTTGCCGTAGTTGCCGCTGTGGAGGTCCTGGCGCGCGCCGAACACGGTGAGCTCCGCGCTCATGATCCCGCGTGCGCCGAAGTAGAAGGTGGGCCGTCCGCTCGCGTGCTGCGGGCCGTCCATGATGACGGCGAGGTCGCCGCGGATGCGCGCGCCCTCGTCGCGGAACACGCCGCCGAGCTCGGGCGACCCCGCCTCCTCGTCGCCCTCGAGAATGACGCGGATCGTGGAGGTGATCGGGCGCCCCGCGGCGCGCGCGGCGTCCAGGGCGGCGAGGAACGCGACGATCGGCCCCTTGTCGTCGGAGGCCGAGCGCGCGTAGATCCGCCAGTCCGGATCGATCGGGCCCGCCGCCGGCAGCGTGACGACGTGCCCGCCGGCCTCGAGCGGCGCGTCGCGGAAGATCGGCTGGAACGGCCCGGAGTCCGCCCATTCCGAGTCCTTCACCGGCTGGCCGTCGTAGTGGAAATAGAAGGTGAGCGTGCGCGGCGCGCCCGCCGGCCCCTTCAGCTCGCCGATGAGGATCGGCGAGTGCGCCGTCTTCACCAGGCCGGCGGTGAAGCCGCGCCGCTCGAACATCTTCACCAGCGCGCCGGCGTCGCGCGCGATGTCGGCCTGGTCGGTGGCGACGTTGGGGATCGACAGCAGCTGGACCAGCTCCGCGAGCGCGGCGCGCTGCGGGTCGGCCGCGCGCGGCTGGCCGGCGGCCGGCGCCGCCAGGGAGACGAGCAGGACGGGGACGACGAAACGCATGGTGGTCACTCCGAGCCGGGGCCTGAGTTGAACAGGTACGTGTCGAACCACTCGAGGTTGTGCTCCATCGCCGCGCGGTTCGCCTTCGGCTTCGTCAGGCCGTGGCCGAAGCCCTTGTAGACGATGAGGCGCACCGGCACGCCCTGGTCCCGCAGGCCCTGGTACAGCTCGTAGGCGTTGGGGATCGGCACGCGCGGGTCGTTCTGCCCGTGCTGGATCTGCGTCGGCGTCCTGGCGTTCTTGATGTAGGTGATGGGCGACGTGTCGGCGTAGATCTTCGGGTCGTCCCACGGCGTCGCCTTCAGGTACTGGCGCGTGAACGGGTGGATGTCCGTGTTGACGTAGTAGGTCATCCAGTCGGAGATGCCCGCGCCCACCGAGATCGCCTTGAAGCGCGCGCTGTCGTGCGTGGTGAGGAAGGCCGAGATGTAGCCGCCCTGGCTCCAGCCCATCGCGCCGACCTTGTCCTTGTCCACGAGGCCCTGGCCGACGAGCGCGTCGATGCCCGAGGTGACGTCCCACGCGTCGCCGATGCCGAGGTTGCGCACGTTGAGCGCGCGGAACTTCGCGCCGTAGCCCGCGCTGCCGCGGTAGTTGGGCTCGAGCACGAGCACGCCCCGCGCGAGCCACAGCGGGATCGGGTAGACCGAGTTGGTCGAGATGCGGCCGGGGCGCGAGATGCCGGTCGGGCCGCCGTGGATGACGACGAGCAGCGGGTAGCGCCGGCCCGCCTGAAAACCGGCCGGCTTGTGCAGCACGCCCTCGATGGTCGTCCCGTCCTTGCTCTCCCAGGAGATCACCTCGGAGGTCCCGAGCGTCCAGCCGTCGAGCTGGGCGCCGAGGCGCGTGAGCAGCCGCCCGTTCATCGAGGCGGCCGGCGCCACGGCCAGCTCCGGGTAGGTGCGCGCGTCGCCGTAGACGTAGGCGACCGTTCCGAAGTCGCGCGTGAAGCTGAAGCCGCCCATGACGGCGCCGTCGGGACCGAGCCGCGTGACCTGCTTCGTGGCCGGGTCGAGGCGGAACAGCGCCGACGCGGTGCGCTGCGCGGCGGCGAAGAAGATCCCGGGCCGGCCCCACGCGACGAGCGACGGGTCCTCGTCGAAGGCCGTCGTCAGGACGTCGATCGCGCCGCCGGCGGCCGGCACCGTGGCGATGAGGCCGTTGGTGTAGTAGAAGGACGGGTTGGCCATCGCCGTGTCGAAGGCGATGCGCGCGCCGTCGGGCGACCACACCGGGTTCGAGTCGGGGCCGTCCTGGGTCACGAGCGGGCGGACCGCGCCAGTCGCCACGGTGACGATCGAGATGTCGGCCGTGCCGCCGTTCGCCGGGTCGTCGTTCACGCGGTGGTCGAACGCGATCGCCGCGCCGTCGGGCGACCAGTCGAAGCGGCCGACCGTGAACCCGCCCTCGGTCAGCCGCCGCGCCTGCTTCGTGGCCACGTCGAGCACCCACAGGCGCGTCATGCGGTGGTCCTGGTCCTCGATCTCGAACTCGCCGTACTTCTTGTTGCGCTCCTTGATCGCGTCCGGCTCCGGGTCGATCGCGGTGTAGGCGATCGCGGCGCCGTCGGGCGACCACGCGAAGCCGGAGACGCCGTCCTCGGCGGCGGTGATGGCCTCGGCCTCGCCGCCCGTCGGGTCGATGCGGTAGACCTGCCGCTTCGCGCCGCGGTCGGTGACGAACGCGAGCCAGCGGCCGTCGGGCGACCACGCCGGCGCGCTGCTCGCCTTGTCGCCGCGCGTGATCTGCCGGGGCTCGCCGCCCGCCGCCGGCACGATCCGAGATCTGCGTCTCGTAGGCGTTGTCGTCCCAGTCGGTCTCCCGCACCGTGTAGGCGACCTGCCGCCCGTCGGGGGAGATGGCCGGCGAGCCGACCCGCTTCAGCGAGAGCAGCTCGTCGACGGTGGGAACGTGCTGGGCCGAGGCCGTGCCGGCGGCGAGGGCGACGGCGGCGGCGGCGAGGAGCGCTCGTGTCCAGGATGTGCGCATGGCCGTCCTTCCAGGGGGCCCCGGGCCGGGGGAGCTGGGGAAAGGGCTTCCGGTGCCCACGAACCTCGTCTAGTATAGAGACTTCAGCCAGGAACAGCAGAGACGGTTGAGCTTTCGCGCCGTCCGTGGAATGGGGCCGGGCCCCGTGTTCGGGTCCGGGCTCTGATCTCGCGAAGATGGGGCCTGACCCCATTTTCCGTCGAAGGGGGAGAACGCTATGAAGAAGCTGTTGATCTCGATGTCGGCGGCGGCGTTCGTCGTCGCGCTGGCGACGCCGTTGGTGGCGTCCGAGACGACCTTGAGCGGCAAGGTCGTGGACGTCACGTGCACGATGAAGGACAAGGCCAACGCCGGCGAGGGGCACCTGGCGTGCGCGACCTCGTGCGCGAAGCGCGGCCTGCCGGTCGGCATCATGACGGCCGACGGGTCGATCTACACGATCACCGGCGACTACGCGAAGGACAACAACGCCAAGCTGATCGCCTACCTCGCCAAGGACGTGCAGGCGAGCGGCACCGTGATGGACGCCAACGGGAAGAAGACGATCGACGTGTCGTCGATGAAGATCGAAAAAGGGATGTAGCGATTACGGCCGGACGATCGTGCGTAGTGCCGGGCTTGAGCCCGGCCTCAGGCTGGCCTGAAGGCCAGCACTACGTACGGTCGTGCCCCGGCCGCGTCTTCGTCAGGTCCTGTAATCCGCGTTGATCCGCACGTACTCCGCGCTCAGGTCACACGTCCAGACGGTCGCCGCGCCGTCGCCGTCCGTGCCGAGGCCCACCTCGATGTCGATCTCGGCCTGCCCGAGGTGCGCGGCCGCGAGCGGCGCGCGA
Source organism: uncultured Acidobacteriota bacterium (assembly GCA_963812185.1). Lineage (GTDB taxonomy): Bacteria > Acidobacteriota > Vicinamibacteria > Vicinamibacterales > JAHECP01 > JAHECP01. The sequence continues at coordinate 129,079 of CAWEUE010000002.1, read as the reverse complement.
TCGTCGTGGGGCGTTCCGTCCCGGAACAGCTCGACCCCGCCCACGCGCACCGCCGCGCGCTCCAGCGAGAACGCCACCCCGGCGCGGCCAGCCGCGGCCACCAGCCGGCCCCAGTTCGGGTCGCCGCCGTGCACGGCCGTCTTGACGAGGGGAGAGTTGGCGATCGTCTTCGCGGCCTGACGCGCCTCGGCGGTGGACGCCGCGCCGGTCACGCGCACGGTCACGAGCTTGGTCGCGCCCTCGCCCCCGCGCACGATCGCGATCGCCAGCTCGCGGCCCACCGCGCGCAGCCCCTCGACGAGCGCCGGGTACAGGCCGTCGTCGATCTCGACGCCGCTCGCGCCGCTCGCGAGCCCGAACACGGTGTCGTTGGTCGAGCACTCGCCGTCCACGGTGATGGCGTTGAACGTGTCGGCCACCGCCTCGCCGAGCGCGCGCTGCAGGACGAGCGGGTCGGCGCCGGCGTCTGTCGTGAGGACGGCGAGCATGGTGGCCATGTTGGGCTCGATCATGCCCGAGCCCTTGGCCATGCCGCCGACCGTGAAGCGCCCGCGCGGCGTGTCCACCGTCACGGCCGAGGCCTTGGGGAACGGATCGGTCGTCATGATCGCGCGCGCCGCGTCCGCGTCCCCCTCCCGGCTCATCCGGCCCACCGCGTCGTCCACGCCCCGGCGAACCTTGCCGATGTCGAGCAGCACGCCAATCACGCCCGTCGAGGCCACGAGCACCTGCTCCGGCGGGCAGCCGAGCGCCGACGCCGCGTGCGCCGCCATGGCGCGCGCGACCTCGAGGCCGGCGGGCCCCGTGCACGCGTTCGCGCAGCCGCTGTTGATGACCACCGCGGACGCGGTCCGGCCGGCGCGGACCAGGTGGTCCTTCGAGACGAGCACCGGCGCGGCCTGCACCTTGTTGGTGGTGAACACACCGGCCGCGGCCGCCGGACGATCCGGCGCGACCACGGCGAGGTCGGGGCTCTTCGGCTTGATGCCGCAGTGCACGCCCGCGGCGCGGAAGCCCGCGGGCGCGGTGACGCCGCCCGGCGCCGGCCGGATCACGCGCGCGCCTCCGCCGCGCGCGGCGCGACGTGGTCGAGCGAGAACGACACGGCGTACTGGCCGCACCGGCGGAACAGCGGGCACGCGTGGCAGTCGGTGGCGATCTTCTCCGGCAGCCAGACGTGCGGGACGATCGAGAAGCCCTGGCGCACGAAGCTCGCCGGCTGGTGCGTGAACGCGCAGAGCGTCCGGTGGCCCCGGGCGCGCGCGCGGCGCTTGAGCGCGTCCACCAGCCGCGTGCCGAGGCCGCGTCCGCGGCAGGACGCGTCCACCACGAGCGAGCGGATCTCCGCCACCGTCCGGCTGAGCGGCGCCACCTCGCCGCACCCGATCACCTCCGCGCCGGAGACGAGCACGAGGAAGCGGCCCGCGTGCGCGACGAGGTCGTCCAGCGGCCGCGGCAGCAGGTGTCCCTGCTCGAGGTTTGACATCACCAGCGCGTAGACGGCCGGGGCGTCGTCGGGGGTGGCCGCCCGGATGGCGACCCCGGACGGATCCACGGGGAGGGAGGCGGCGGGCGTCGCCGCGACGGCGACGGTTGCGGTGACGGTCATGACGCGCTCCTTGCACAGGCGTCGCCGAGCGCCTGGTCGAGGCGCTCGAGGCCCTGGTCGATCTCGGCGGGCGTGATGGTGAGCGGCGGCAGCAGGCGGACGACGGCGCCCGCGGTGCGGTTGACGAGGACGCCGCGCGCGAGCGCGGCCTCGACGACCGGGCCCGCGTCGCGGTCGAGCACGACGCCGCGCATGAGCCCCGCGCCCCGCACCTCGACGATGGCCGCGTGCGCGGAGGCGAGGCGCCGGAGCCCCGCCTCGAGGCGGGCGCCGGCCCCGCGCACGTGCTCGAGCAGGCCGCGATCCACGAGCGCCTCGAGGAACACGAGCGCCGCGCGGCACGCGAGCGGGTTGCCGCCGTAGGTGGTGCCGTGGTCGCCGGGCGCGATCGCGGCCGCGACCTTCGCGCCGACGAGCGCCGCGCCGACCGGCACGCCGCCGCCGAGCGCCTTGCCGAGCGCCATGAGGTCCGGCTTCAGGCCGAGCGTCGCCGAATGGAAGTACGCGCCGGTGCGGCCCAGGCCGCACTGCACCTCGTCGGCCACCAGCAGCGCGCCCGTGCGCGCGCAGGCCGCGCCGACCGCCGCCGCGAACGCCGGGGAGATCGGGCGCACGCCGCCCTCGCCCTGGATCGGCTCGAGGACGACGGCCGCGGTTTCGGACGTCACGGCGGCGGCGAGGTCGTCGGGACGGTCCGGCGAGACCCAGGTCACGCCGGGCACGAGCGGCGCGAACGGCTCGCGGTAGTGCGCGTCCCAGGTCACCGACAGCGCGCCGAACGTGCGGCCGTGGAACGCGTGCTCGAGCGCGACGAAGCCCGGCCGCGGCTCGCCGCGCGCGTGCCAGTAGCGCCGCGCGAACTTGAGGCACGCCTCGTTCGCCTCGGTGCCGCTGTTGCAGAAGAAGGCGCGCTCGAGGCCGGAGATCGCCGCGAGCCGAGCGGCCAGCGGCGCCTGGAGCGGGTGGTGATAGAGGTTCGACGTGTGCAGCAGCGTCGACGCCTGCTCGGCGACGGCTTTCGCCAGCCCGGGGTGCGCGTGGCCGAGCGAGGCGACGCCGATGCCCGAGAGCAGGTCGAGATAGCCGCGGCCGCTCGCGTCGTACAGCCATGCGCCCTCGCCCCGCTCGAAGACGACGGCGGCGCGGCGGTAGGTCTGGAGGACGTGGGCGGCGTCGGCCGCCGGGATGTCGTTCGTCAGGTCGATCATGGCGTCTCGCGTGATGGCGCAGGGCTGAAGCCCTGCGCTACGTACCGCTCGCGTAGCGCAGGCCTTCCGCCTTCGCTGAAGCTCCGGCGGACTCGCCGTAGCCTTGGCGGAGGCGGTCAGGCCTGCGCCCCCTACGTACGTCACGCGCAGACGCGCGTGCCGGCGGCGGCCGCGAGCCCGGCGCCGCGGCCGTCCACGATGCGCACGTCGCCGACGCCGGCGGCGGCCGCGCGGCGGCACGCCTCGAGCTTGGCGATCATGCCCGCGCTCGCCTGGCCGTTCGCGACGAGCTGGTCGATGGCGCCGGGGTCGACGCGGTCGAGCGTCCGTCCGGCTTCGTCGAGCACGCCCGGCGTGCCGCCGGCGACGATCAGCCGCCGCGCGCCGAGCGCGGCGGCGAGGTGCGCGGCCCACGTGTCGGCGTTCACGTTGAGCAGGCCGCCGTCGACCGACGCGCCGATGCTCGCGATGACGGGCACGTAGCCGCGCGTGTAGAGGTCGACGACCAGCGATGGCGGTCCGGCCGGGATCGGCTCGCCGACCAGGCCGAGGTCGACGACCGCGCCCGAGGCGCTGCGGTGCATCCGCGCGCGCGCGGCCAGACCGATGGAGGCGTCGGCGCCCGTCAGCCCGACGGCGCGGCCGCCCGCGGCAGCCACCGCCGCGACCAGGCGCGTGTTCACGAGACCGGCGAGGACGGAGACGACGACCTCGAGCGTGGACGCGTCGGTCACGCGCAGCCCGTCGACCGCCTGCTTCGCGACGCCGCGCGCGGCGAGCGCCCGGTCGATCGCGCGGCCGCCGCCGTGCACCACGACGAGCGACCCCTCGGCGGCGAGCGCGAGGATCTGGCCGGCCGTGCGGCGGAGGCCGGCCGGCTCCTCGAGCAGCTCGCCCCCGATCTTGAGCACCGTCGGCGAGGTCATCACTCGAGGCCCGCGCGCTCGTCGAGGCCGAACGCGACGTTGAAGTTCTGCACCGCCTGGCCGGCGGCGCCTTTGACGAGGTTGTCCAGACAGGCGACGATGACCAGCCGGCCCGACGTCTCGTCCGTCTTCCACCCGATGTCGCAGTAGTTGGTGTGGGCGACGTGCTTGATCTCGGGCAGGGCGGCGCCCGTCAGCCGGACGAACGGGGCGGCGGCGTAGGCCGCCTCGTACGCCGCGGCCACCTCCCGTTCGCCCGCGCCGGGCCGGAGCCGCGCGTAGATCGTCTCGAGGATGCCGCGGTCGAGCGGCACGAGGTGCGGCACGAAGGTGACGCCGAACCCGAGGCGCTCGGCGATCTCGGCGCCGTGGCGGTGGGCGAACACGCCGTAGGCGCCGACGTTGCCGTGGCACTCCGAGAAGTGCGTGCGCTCGCTGGGCGTGTGGCCGGCGCCCGACACGCCCGACTTGGCGTCGATGATCACGTCGGCGTCGGGCCGGAGCAGGCGGGCCTCGGCGAGCGGGCGCAGCGCCAGGAGGGCCGCCGTGGGGTAGCATCCCGGACAGGCCACGAGCCGGGCGGCCCGGAGGGCCGCGCGGTCGAGCTCGGGCAGGGCGTAGACGGCGCCGCTGGGCGGCACGGGCGAGTGGGGGTACCATCGCTGGCGCGCGGCGGTGCCGCGCAGGCGGAAGGCCCCCGACAGGTCGAAGACCCGGCGGCCGGCGGCGACGAGCGCTGGCGCCAGGACGGCCGCGGCGCTCTCGGGGACGGCCAGGAAGACGGCGTCGGTCTCGGCGGCGAGGCGGTCGGGGTCCAGGGGCGCGAGGTCGCCGGGCCACACGCGGGCGACGGCGGGCGACGGGCGGACGGCGCCGGTCGTGGCCGAGCCCATGGCGAGGCGGACGTCGGCGCCCGGGTGGCGCGCGAGGCGGCGCAGCAGCTCCTGCCCGGCGTAGCCGGTGGCGCCGGCCACGCCGATCCGGAACGGTGGATAACTATGCATTACTTGGTGTATTTATGCACGGGCGGCGGCTGAAGTCAAGCGGGCGGGAGGCCGGCCTGGCCGCGGCGCCAGGGGTCGGATTTGTGGTTGTATGAATATTCAAGATGGTGCATGATTATGAAAGCTTTTCGGCAGTCGATCGTGCTGGACCTCGTGGATCGCGAAGGCATCACGAGCCAGGAGCAGTTGCGGCGCCGCCTGCACGCCCGCGGCGTCGCCGTCACCCAGGCCACGCTCTCCCGCGACATCAAGGAGCTCGGCCTGGTCAAGCGCGCCGCCGACGGGGCCTACTCGAGGCCCGGCCCCGGTGCCGTCGCCGGCGCCGTCCGCGACACGCAGCTGCGGCGCGCCGTCGCCGAGTACCTCCGGCGCATCACCCGCGTGCAGCAGCTGCTCGTGCTGCGCACCGACACCGGCCAGGCCCAGCCGCTCGCGCTGGCCATCGACCGGGCGCTGCTCCCCGAGGTCGTCGGCACGATCGGCGGTGACGACACCGTGCTGCTCGTCACGCCCGACGGGCGCCGGGCCCGCACCCTGGCCCGGCGGCTCGAGACCTGGGCCAAGGCGCGCGGCTGATTTCGGGGAAAGGGAGGACGGACGAGATGAAGCGGATCGTGCTGGCGTACTCGGGCGGGCTGGACACCTCGGTGGCCATCCCCTGGCTGGCGGAGCAGTACGGCGCCGAGATCGTGGCCGTGACCATGGACCTCGGGCAGGGCAAGGAGCTCAGCGACGTGCGCGAGCGCGCGCTGGCCGTCGGCGCCGTCCGCGCCCACGTCGTCGACGTGCGCGAGGAGTTCGCCCGCGACTTCATCCTGCCGGCCCTCCAGGCCGGCGCCGTCTACGAGGAGCGCTACCCGCTCGCCACCGCGCTCGGCCGGCCGCTCATCGCCCGCAAGCTCGTGGAGATCGCCGCCATCGAGGGGGCCACCGCCATCGCCCACGGCTGCACCGGCAAGGGCAACGACCAGGTGCGCCTCGACGTGTCCTCCCGCGCCATGCAGCCCGACATCGAGGTGATCGCCCCGGCCCGCGAGTGGGGCATGACCCGGCCCGAGGAGATCGAGTACGCCCGCGAGCGCGGCATCCCCGTGCCGGCCACCGTCGACAGCCCCTACAGCACCGACGCCAACCTGTGGGGCCGGTCCATCGAGTGCGGCGTGCTCGAGGACCCCTGGACCGAGCCGCCCGACGACATCTACACGCTGACCAAATCGCCCGCTGCCTGCCCGGACCTCGCGGCCTACGTCGAGATCGACTTCCAGGCCGGCGTGCCGGTCGCCGTCAACGGCGTCGCGATGCCGCTCGTCGAGCTCATCGGCTCGCTCGAGACGATCGCCGGCAGCCACGGCGTCGGCCGGATCGACATGGTCGAGAACCGCCTGGTGGGCATCAAGTCCCGCGAGATCTACGAGGCGCCCGCCGCCGTCGTCCTCCACATGGCGCACCGCGAGCTGGAGGGCTTCGTCATCGCGCGCGACCTCGAGCGCGTCAAGCGCGACCTCGGCCGCACCTACGCCGATCTCGTTTACAACGGCCTGTGGTTCTCGCCGACCCGCGAGGCCATCGGCGCCTTCGTCGCCAAGGTGCAGGAGCGCGTCACCGGCACCGTCCGCCTGAAGCTGTTCAAGGGCGCCTGCCAGGTCGTCGGCCGCACCTCGCCCTTCGCCCTCTACGACCACGGCCTGGCCACCTACGACGCCGGCGACCTGTTCGACCACCGCGCCGCCGTCGGCTTCATCAAGATCTGGGGCCTCCCGATCGAGACGATGACGAGGAAGGCAAGGGCAGAGGCGGTGACGTCGTAGACTATTGCCGAAAGCCGATTGCCAGTTGCCGATTGAAAGGCATCCTGTCACGCTGGCCTCGCCGGCTCACGGCCGGCGGGGCGTGATCTGACGCCCTTCAATCGTCAATCGGCAATTGGCAAGCGGCAATGAGCACGATCATGCCCTCCCTCTGGTCCGGCCGGTTCGACGTCGATCCCGACAAGGACGTCTTCGCCTTCGGCAAGTCGCTCGGCTTCGACCGGCGTCTGTTCGAGGACGACGTGACGGGGAGCCTCGCGTGGGCCGAGGCGCTCGGGCGCGCCGGGGTGTTGTCGCTGGCCGACGCGGCCGACATCGTCAGCGCGCTGGAGGAGATCCGGGAGCAGGGCCTCTGGGAGCCGGGCTTCTTCGACGGCGCCGACGACGAGGACGTGCACGCGCTGGTCGAGCGCAAGCTCGTCGAGCGGGTGGGCGACGCGGGCCGCCGGCTGCACACCGGCCGATCGCGCAACGAGCAGGTGTCGCTCGACCTGCGGCTCTACCTCAAGCGGCGCGTCCCGGCGCTCCAGGCCGCGATCGTCCGCCTCGTCGCCGCGCTGGCCGGGCAGGCCGAGTCGGCCGGCGACGCCGTCATGCCGGCCTACACGCACATGCGGCGGGCGCAGCCCGTGCTCGTCGCGCACTTCTTCCTCGCCCACGCCGCCGCGTTCAGGCGGGACCACGCGCGGCTCGCCGCGGTCCTCGACGAGGCCGGCCGGATGCCGCTCGGCTCGGGCGCCGTCGCGGGCGCGAGCTACGCCGTCGACACGGCGTGGCTGGCCCGCCGCCTCGGCTTCCCGGCCGTCGTCGAGAACAGCATGGACGCGGCGGGCGACCGCGACTTCGTGTCGTCGTTCCTGCACGCGTGCGCGCTGGCCGGGGTGCACCTCAGCCGCCTGGCCGAGGACCTGATCCTCTACACCGGCGAGGAGTTCGGCTACTTCGAGCTGGCCGACGCGGTGGCCACCGGCAGCAGCCTGATGCCACAGAAGAAGAACCCCGACCCGCTCGAGCTCGTGCGCGGGAAGGCGGGCCGCGCCATCGGGCACCTCGCCGGCTTCCTGGCCGCCATGAAGGGCCTGCCGATCGGCTACAGCAAGGATCTGCAGGAGGACAAGGAGGCGCTGTTCGACGCGGAGGACACGCTGGCCGGGGCCGCCGCCGCCACGACGACGGTCGTGGCGACGCTCGCGCTGAACGCAGCCGCCGCGGCGGCCGCGTCCACGGGGCTCCTGCTCGCCACCGACGTGGCGGACCACCTGGTCGCGCGCGGCGTCTCGTTCCGCCGCGCCCACGAGATCGTCGGCGGCCTCGTGCGGCGCCTGGCGCGCGAGGGACGCGACTTCGCGTCGCTCTCGGCCGACGAGTGGCGCGCGGCGAGCGACCTCATCGACGCCGGCGTGGCCGGGCGGCTGACCGCGCGCGCCTCGGTCGAGGCCAAGCGCACGCCGCAGTCCACGGCGCCCGCCGCGGTGAAGGCGAAGCTCGAAGACGTGAAGGCGTGGGTCGCGGCGAACGGCCGCGTGTAGGGGCGGCCTGGCAGGTCGCCCCTACACAGATCGAAGACCTGTGCCACCCGGTGGGGCGACCCGCCGGGTCGCCCCTACGCCAGCCGCGCCGCCGCCTCGCGAACCAGCTCCCACGCGCGCGCCACGTGGCGCTCGGCGGTGCGCAGGTGGCCGACGGCGAGGCGCAGCGTGTAGCGCCCGTCGAGCTTCGTATGTGACAGGAAGATCTCGCCCGACGCGTTCACCGCGTCGAGCACGGCCGCGTTCAGCCGCTCCAGCGCGGCCTCGTCCTCCATTCCCGCGGGCTTCGCGCGGAAGCAGACGACGCTGAAGGGCACCGGCGCGAGCCGCTCGAAGTCCGGATCGGCGTCCACCCACCCGGCGAACAGCCGCGCCAGCCGCATGTGCTCGACCAGCCGCGCGCGGATGCCCTCGGCGCCGAAGTGGCGCAGCACCACCCACAGCTTCAGCGCGCGGAACCGCCGCCCGAGCTGCACGCCCGTGTCCATCAGGTTGCGCACCTCGCCGACCTCGCGCGTCCGCAGGTACTCGGGCGTGAGCGAGAAGGCCGCGCGCACCACGTCCATGCGCCGCGAGTAGAACGCGCTCAGGTCGAACGGCGTGAACAGCCACTTGTGCGGGTTGATGACGAGCGAGTCGGCGCGCGCGCAGCCCTCCAGCACCCACTCGTAGCCGGGCACCATCGCGGTGAGCCCGGCGTAGGCCGCGTCCACGTGGAGCCACAGCCCTTCCGCCTCGCACACCTCCGCGATCGCCGGCACCGGGTCCACGCTCGTCGTGGACGTCGTGCCCACCGTGGCGACGACCGCGATCGGCTCCAGGCCGGCGGCGCGATCCTCGGCGACGGCCGCGCGCAGGAGGTCGGGCCGCATGCGGTAATCGCTCGTCCGCCGGGATCTTGCGGAGCGCCCGGTGGCCCAGGCCGAGCAGGATGACCGCCTTGTCGATCGACGAGTGCGCCTGCTCGGAGCAGTACACGCGCAGCGGCTTCAGCTCGGCGCGGCCCGCCATGCCGGCCTCGCGCACGCCGGGCACCTTCGCCTCGCGCGCCGCCGCGAGGCCGTGCAGCGTGGAGACCGACGCGGTGTCGTAGATGACGCCCTCGAACGCGTCGGGCAGGCCCATCAGGCGGCGCAGCCAGCCGAGAGCCACCTCCTCCAGCTCGGTCGCCGCCGGCGACGTCCGCCACAGCATGGCCTGCACGTTCAGCGCGGCCGAGAGGAACTCGGCGAGCACGCCCGGCGCGCTGCCCGTGATCGCGAAGTAGGCGAAGAACCCGGGGTGGTTCCAGTGGGTGAGGCCGGGGACGATGACGCGCTCGAAGTCGTCGAGCACGGCGTCGAACGGCTCGCCCTGCTCGGGCGCCGAGGCGGGCAGCGCGTCGCGGATCTCGCCGGGCGGGCGCGCGACAGCACGGGGTAGCGCTCGCCGTCCTCCATGTAGCGCGCGATCCAGTCCACCACGCGCGTGGCGTGGCGCCGGAACGCCTCCGGGTCCATGTCGCCGAACGCCGCCGGCTTCTCCTCGGGCGGGGTCATTTCCGGTGGTCCTTGATGTACTGGAGGGCGAAATCCTTGAGCGACTGCATATCCAGACCGATCCCCTCGGCCTCCTTCATGGCGTCGTCCACCGACCAGCCGTCCTGCACCACCCGCTTGATCATCCACAGGGTCGCAGCGCGCTCGCCCGAGCCGCAGTGGATGAACACCGGCTGGTTCTCGGGCCGCGAGACGACGGCCAGGAACGCGTCCACCGCGGCCGGGTCCGGCGCCTTGTGGTTGAAGGGGATGTGGATGTAGTTGATGCCGGCGGCCGTCGCGGCCTCGGCGGACGCCTCGACGTCGGCGCCCTTCTCGCTCGCGAGCCGCAGGTTGATGATCGCCTTGAAGCCGGCCTTCTTCAACTCCGCGATGGCCGCCACCGTCGTCGCGCCGCCGCACGCGACGGTGGGCTCGACCTGCGTGAAGTTGCGGATGCCCGGGACGTCCTTCTTCTCGAGCTGGAACGGCGGCGCGCCCGCGGCGGCCGCGACGGCCGCGAGGACGAGCGCCGAGAGCGATGCAGCAACGGTTCGCGTGAGACGGGTCGTCATGATCCGCGATTATAGTGCTTCGTGCTGAGTGCTGAGTGCTGGGTGCGTGCTTGGTGCTGAGTGCTGGGTGCGTGCCTCGTGCGGGGTGCTGGGTGCGTGCCTGAGTGCGGAGTGCCGGGTGCGTGCTTGGTACGTGGTGCCGGGTGCGTGGCGGTGTCCTCATCCGCGTGCTGGGCACCCTGCACCAGGCACCCCGCACGCACCAAGCACCAGGCACCCCGCACGCACCAGGCACCAGGCACCCAGCACCAAGCACCTGTAACCCGGCGGGGAGGGGGAGATTTACCGCTCGACGGTGATCGTGACCGGGCTGATCAGCCGCACGGTCACGGTCGATCCGGCGGGCAGCGTGGCCGGGTCGCGATCGCCGGCCATCACGATGGCCGTGCCGCCGGCCGCGCCCGTGGCGCCGCCCATGACGGCGCCACGGGCGCCGCCGAAGATCGCCCCGAGGACCGCGCCGCCCACCGCCGCGCCGCCGATCTTGGCCACGCTCCCGCCGGTGGGCGATTCGCCCTCGCGGTAGATCGCGTCGGTCGCGATTGGCACCTCGGTGTGGTCGGGCAGCACCAGCGTGTGGAACCGCACGCCGAGCCGCGCCACCGACTTCACCTTGCCGCCGCGGTCGACGAGCACGACGGTGCCCATCGCCCGGCTGCCCGCCGGGATGGCGGCCATGCCGTCCACGGTGACGTCACGCGTGACGCGCGCCTCGACGGGGTCCTCGATCTCGGCGGTCTCGCTGCTCAGCGACGTCTCGAGCTGCAGGCCGAGCACCGAGTTCGCCGCGACGATCAGATCCTCGTACACCGGAACCGGCGCCGGCGGCTCGTAGGCCGGCACGCTCACCGGCCGGCCGAGGTCGACCGGGGCGCCGGGCGCGACCGACAGCTCCGGCGGCGCCGGGACCGGCGCGGGCGCCTGGGCGGGCGGCACGGGCGCCGCCTTCGGCCGTGGCTTCGGCGCCGGGTCGGGCGCCGGGTCGGCGGGCGCCGCCTTCGGCCGCTCGGCGGCCTTGCGGCTCGAGGCGGCGACGGGGGCGTCATTCTCCTCGGGGGCGGGCGCCGCGGCCGGCCCGGGGGCCGGATTCGACGGCCGCTTCGGTTTCCGCCACCGCGACGGGGGCGGCCGCCGGCGACACCGCAGGCGCGGCTGCCACGGCCGCCACCGAGCCTGCGGCCACGACCTGCCGGCTCTCCCGGACCGCGACGTAGGCGCCGACGCCCGCCGCGGCCATGCAGCCAACTGCCACCAAGGCGAGGGTCACGGGTTTGGACACCATGGCGAAACTCCCTGCCTCCGGAACGAGCAAGGGGCATGCCGCCGGCTCGTCCATTTCCGGGGCGGAATTGGTGCGGCGGCCCACTCTGGGGCGCCCCGCGGAGGCCCCCCGGTGCCCGTCGGGGACAGTCGTGTCCTCATCCAGTGAACGGCAAAGGGGTCGGCGGTCAGGGGGCTTACAATGCGCCCATGCGCGTGTCGGGTCCCGCCGATGTTCACACCGTCCTGGACGCTCTCCGGCAAGGGCGCGACCTCGCCGCCGGCTCGGGGCCCTGGACCGTGAAGCTCCTGGAGCTGGCCGACGCCCAGCTTGGACCCGAATGGTGGGACGCGACGCTCACCGGCGAGGAAGCCGCCGCCGTCTGTCTGCCGCGGCATGCGGGCGAGCCCTGCCACGGCGACACCATGACGCTCGTCGGCGATTGGGGCCTGACGGCCCTCGAGGCGGCCGCGCGCCTGCGGGAGCTCCAGCAGGAGTACGCCCGTGCGAACGTCTCGTGCTGGGGGCGCATCGACCGGGCGCGCCGCGAGCCGTTCACGCGCATCGTCCTGGCGGTGGCGCCGCTCGAGCACCCCGAGTACCGCGATCTCCCGCCCGGCCGCGGGCTCTACTGCGTGGACGGCCTGCACCGCCTGACGGGCTGGGCGCTCTCGGGCCTGCTGACCGCCGGGGCCCGGGTGCCCGCTCACGTGGTGGGCAAGCTCTGACCCCTGCTTGGCCCGCCGAGGCGCGAAGCGCGAAGGCGGGACCACTGGTTGTGTGCTATAAGGCACTCGCCTCGGGCACGTGCCTTCATCGTGACGTCTTCCAGGAGGAAGTTCATGACCCCCCGCACCCTGCGGCGCCCCGTTTCGCGCGTGGCGCTCGCGCTGCTGTTTCTCGTCGGCGCCGGCGTGGCGCAGCCGGCCGGCCAGGCGCGAAAGGCGGCGACGCCCCAGAAGATCGACCAGGAGTACACGGCCAGGATCAGCAGGTACACGGCCGACCCGCGCATCATGACCGAGCTGGTGGACCACCTGCCGGCGTCCGACACCGTGCCGACGCCGCTGAAGTTCTTCGGGCGAATCATCGGCACCCCCGGCGAGCTCACCTACTACAAGGACATGCAGCGCTACTACGCGGCGCTCGACGAGGCGTCGGACCGCGCGCTGATGTGGTCCATCGGCAAGAGCGAGGAAGGCCGGGACATGATCGTCCTGGCGATTGCCGACGAGGCGACGATCAGGCAGCTCGACAAGTACAAGGGCATGCTGGCGTCGCTGACCGATCCGCGCAGGACGACCGAGGCGCAGGCGCAGCAGATCATCCAGACGGCGAAGCCGATCTACTGGATCACGAGCGGCATGCACTCGGGCGAGACCGGCGGGCCGGAGATGCTGCAGGAGCTGGCCTACCGGCTGATCGTGGAGGACACGCCGTTCGTCCAGTCGATCCGCGACAACGTCATCACCTTCATCACGCCGGTCATCGAGACCGACGGCCGCGAGAAGCACGTCGACACCTACTACTACGGCAAGAAGACGGGCAAGCAGCGCCCGCCGCTCGTCTACTGGGGCCAGTACGTCGCGCACGACGACAACCGCGACGGCATGGGCCAGATGCTGAAGCTGACGCAGAACGTGACGAAGGTCCAGCTCGAGTGGAAGCCCACGATCATGCACGACCTGCACGAGGCGCAGACCTACCTCTACGCCTCGACGGGCACGGGCCCCTACAACGAGCAGCTCGACCCGATCACGATCGACGAGTGGTGGACGCTGGCCAACGCCGAAGTCCTGGAGATGGCCAAGCGGGGCGTGCCGGGCGTCTGGACCTACGGGTTCTACGACGGGTGGGTGCCGAACTACATGTTCTTCATCGCGCACTCGCACAACGCCATCGGCCGCTTCTACGAGGTGGCCAGCTACGGCCCCGACTCGCGCGAGCTGCGGGCGGGCGCGACGGTGACGAGCCGCGAGTGGTACCGGCCGAACCCGCCGCTGCCGTCCATCAAGTGGAGCGCGCGCAACAACACCAACATCCAGGAGTCGGCGATCCTCTTCGCGCTCCAGCACGTCGCGAAGAACCGGAGCCTCTACCTGGAGAACTACTGGCTGAAGAACAAGCGGTCGGTCGACAAGGGGAGGAACGGCCCGACCTACGCCTGGGTGGTGCCCGCCGGCCAGCGCGCGCGGTTCAACGCGGCGGACCTGGTGAACGAGCTGCAGCGCCAGGGCGTCGAGATCCACACGGCCACCGCCGCCTTCAAGGCCGGCAGCATCGACGTGAAGGCCGGTGACTGGATCATCCGCGCCGACCAGCCGTACCGCACCCTCGTCGACATGTACACCTCCGTCCAGAACTACGCGCCGGCCAACCCGCGGCCGTACGACGACACGGGCTGGACGATGCAGTACCAGCGGAACGTGACGCTCGAGACGATCACCGACAAGAGCATCCTCGACCAGCCGATGACGTCGCTGGCCGGCGAGGCCAAGGTGCCGGGCGGCATCGACGGCGCCGGCCGCGTGCTCATCGTCGACAACAACACGGACAACACGCTGGTGACCTTCCGCTTCAAGCACGGAGGCGTGAAGATGCTGGCGGCCGAGGAGGACTTCGAGGCGGGCGGGCACCGGTTCCGCGCAGGCGCTTTCATCATCCCGGACGCCGACCGCGCCGCGCTGGAGCCGTCGCTTCAGGCGCTCGAGCTGAGGGCGGTGGCCGTCGACGCGGTGCCTTCCGTCAAGACGCACGACCTCGACGTGCCCCGCATCGGCTACGTGCACAGCTGGCAGCGCACGCAGGACGAGGGCTGGGTGCGCGGGGCGTTCGACCACTTCGGCGTGCCCTACACCTACTTCGGCGACATCGAGCTGCGCAAGGGCGGCCTGCGCGCGAAGTTCGACGTGATCGTCTTCCCGTCGGTGGGCGGCACGCCGCAGTCCATGGTGAACGGGATCTCGGGCCCCGACCCCGTCCCGTACGAGAAGAGCGACCTCACGCCCAACCTCGGCGTGCAGGACCACGCGCCCGACATCCGCGGCGGCATGGGCCTCGAGGGCCTGCTCGAGCTGGTCAAGTTCGTCAAGGAGGGCGGCACGCTGATCGTCGAGGGCTCGACGACGACGATCCTGCCGGCCTACGGGGCGACGACGGGGATCACGATTGAGGCGCCGGATCAGCTCTTCGTCCGCGGCTCGGTGATGCGCGGCGTCGTGGCCGACCGGAAGAGCCCGATCGCGTACGGGTACGACGCGCAGGTGCCGGTCTACTTCAGCCAGGGGCCGGTCATCAGCGTGGGCGGCGGGCGCGGGTTCGGCGGCTTCGGCCGCGGCGGCCCCGACATCCCGGGCGTCGGGCAGAACACGACGCCGATGGCCGAGCGGCTGCGCCTCTCGCCGTGGGGCGAGGCGCCGCAGTCGCGCCGCCCGGATCGCCCGCAGGCCGACGAGGCCGCCGCGTTCCGCCAGATGGCGCGCCAGTTCGGCGTGAACCTCGACGAGACGCGGCCGCGCGTGGTGCTGCGCTTCCCGCAGAACCCGAACGACATGCTGCTGTCGGGCACGCTCCTCAACGGGCAGTACCTGTCGGGGCGCGCGCAGGTCGTCGACGCGGCACTGGACCAGGGCCACGTCGTGATGTTCGCCATCCGGCCGTTCTGGCGCTGGCAGACCCAGGGCACGTTCTTCCTGGGGTTCAACACCCTGCTGAACTGGAACGACCTGGACGCGGGGAAGCCGGCGCAGGAGGGAAGCCGGTGATTGAAACGCGAGAGGGCGGGCGCTCCGACCGCCGGAACGCCCGCCCTCGTCTTGTGTCAGCCCGCCGCCCGGGGCCTCGAGCCCCAGGCCTCGAGCCTCGAGCCTAGAAGTTGTAGGTCAGCCCGAAGCGGATGATCCTGGGGGCCAGGATCTGCGTCGGGGCCATGAACTCCTGGATGTTGTTCACCGCGCCGGTCGGGTCGCCGCCCTGGCGCACGTTCAGGCGGCCGGTGAGCGCCTGCTGCTCCCAGACCGTGGCCGTGTTGGTCAGGTTGAAGATGTCCAGGTCGGCCTCGAACGAGCGGCTGCCCATCGAGAACGTCTTCGCCACGCGCAGGTCGACCGTCTTCATCGTGGGCAGGCGGTGCGCGCCCTGCGGCTCGACGTTGATGGTGGCGCTCCCGCCGAACGCCAGCGGCGCGCTGATCTGCCGGTTGATCGGCGGGCCGCTCTGGACGCGCAGGTTCGCGCCCAGGTAGATGTCGTACGGGAGCACGTAGCTGCCCGTTAGCTTGAACTGCTGCGGCCGGTCGTTGTTGGTCGGGCCCGTGGTGTTCAGGAAGTCGTTCGGGCTCGTGCCGACCGAGAGGTCCCTCAACGTCGTGTGGGCGTAGGTGTAGCCGGCGAGCATCTGCCACTTGTTCGAGAAGCGCTTGGTGGCGGTGATCTCGAGGCCCTTGTAGGTCTGCTTGCTCGTCGGGTCGTTGGTGATGAGCGTCTGGCTGCCCGTGAGCGTCCGGTCGTAGTAGCTGAACGTGCCGTCGTCGGCCGTGCCCGTGATGCCATCGGGGCCCGGGTCGGCGGCGGTCGTGAGCACCCACGAGTCGAGCGGCGCGGCCGTGTTCAGGTTGGCCTGCGGGTAGCGCTCGACGCGGTAGGTGAACACGGCGCTCACCTTCAGGCTGGGCATCAGCTCGCGGTCCACGCCGGCCGTGACCTCGTTCGTGTACGGCCGCTTGAAGTTCGGGTCGAACGAGGTCGTGAGGCCGCCGAACGGGACGCCGACGCCCGTCTGCTCCCCGTCCTGGAAGTGCAGGTCGTGGTTCGCGTCGTTCCACGCGTACTGCGCGCCCGAGTTGAAGTTCGGGTTGATCGCGTTCGCCGTGCCGGTGCTGATCATGTAGTAGTAACGCCCGGCCGAGAACTTGAGCGCCGTCTTGCCGTTGTCGACGTCGTAGATGGCGCTGACGCGCGGGCCGGCCGTGTGCCAGAGCGGCGAGTTCCGCACGGGCTCGAAGCTCCGCTGGATGTCCGGGAACCACGGGCTGGCCGGGCTGCTCTGCGCCGGCAGGTACGACTCGACGCGCTCCCACCGGACGCCGCCGACGAGCGACAGGCGCTTGATCGTGTAGCTGTCCTGGAAGAACAGCGCCAGCACGTTCAGGTTGGCCTTCGACTGGACCGGCGTGTTGTAGAAGGTGACCGACTGCGACGCCCCGGTCGCGCTGTAGTAGGAGAGGTCGACGTTGTCGAACCGGTGCACCTCGGTGCTCGTCGGCATGTGCGAGTTGTCCACGCCGAAGCGCAGCTCGTGGCGGCCGCCGAGCGCGTGGTCGATGTAGTAGTTGAACGTCGCGCTGGCCTGCAGGCGCTTGCGGATGAAGACGTACTCCTGCGCCGCGTTGCGCGAGCGGATGCCCGTCGACAGGTCGCGCAGCGTCTGGTCGCTCCCGTTGAAGTACAGCGGGAAGAAGATCTTGTTGTAGCTGACCCGGGCGTCCATGAAGAACTTGTTCGTGATGACCGAGTTCCACAGGCCCTGCACGATGTCGAACACGTCGTCTTCGTTCGAGTTCGACTCGCTCGTGAAGAAGGCCGACGAGCCCAGGAAGCGGTCCGGCTTCTTGTAGTACTGTCGCGCGTAGAACGCGGTCAGGCGGTTGTTGTCGCTGAGCTGGTAGGTGAAGTTGCCCAGGCCCGACGTGATGTTCGTCTGGTCGAGCACGCTCTCCGAGAACGCCGCCGGCACGTTCACGTGCACGCGCCAGTCACGGAAGCTGGCGAAGAACCGCAGCTTGTCCTTGATGATCGGGCCGCCGAGGTTGATGTTCACGTCCGAGACGAAGTCCACCTTGTTCGTGTCCGGCTTGAACCCCTGGCCGAGCAGGGTGCTGTTCACGTTCTGGCCCTGCGTGGAGTTCCCTTCCCAGTACAGCGCCGCCCGGCCCTTGTACTGGTTGGTGCCGCTCTTGGTGACCATGTTCACGAACACGCCCGAGGACGGCACCGTGATGTCCTGCGCGCCCGTCGAGACCTGCACCTCGTCGAACGAGCCGTAGTCGTAGTAGAAGCCGGCATACCCGACCGCGGCCGGGTCGCCGACGTTGACGCCGTTCAGGAACTGCGCGTTCTGGCTGTTGGGCGTGCCGCGCGCGACCATCGCGCCCTGCAGGCCGCCCGAGGTGCCGCCCACGTCGGGCCGGCTCGAGATGAGCCCCGGCACCTTGTACTCGACGAGCGACCAGATGTCGCGCCCGCCGGGCGTCGACTGCAGCAGCTTGTCGCTCAGGGTCACGTTGACGTTGGCGCTGGTCGTGTCGACGACCGGCGACTCGCCCGTGACCGTCACCGTCTCCTGGACGCTCGCGAGCTTCATCGCGAGATCGATGGGGGTGGTCTGGCCGACGCTGACCACGATGTTCTCGCGCACGATCGTCTGGAAGCTCGACAGCTCGAGCTTCGCCGAGTAGGTGCCGGGAGGCAGCGACAGGAACCGGAACACGCCGGTGCTGTCGGTCACGCCGACCTGAGGGGCCACCAGCACCGGGCTGGTGAGCGTCACCGTGACGCCGGGCAGCACGGCGCCCTGCGCGTCCGTGGCCTTGACGAGAACGCTGCCCGTCTGCACCTGGGCGAAGACGGGAAGCGCCATGCACAGTACGACCGCCGCCGCGAGGCTGAAACTCAGCCCTGCTCTCTTCATGTGGTTCTCTCCTCCGATGTCGGGCCGACGGGCCCGACCGACGCTCACTACGGTTGTGATTTGAAGAAGTAGTCTATACCGGGTGCAGGAGGGGAGAATCTCGAAAGTTCAAGAAATTATCGCGCGATCGGACCCGAAGCTCGTCCTTTGTAGTGGGGGTTGGGTAACGCGTGAGCCAGTTCGGCCAACGGATTGACCAGTTCGGCGCCGTCCGGGACCCGTCCGGTGAGGAATCGCACTCCGCGGCTGGCCCTCACGCGCGAGAGCACATACACTGTGGGGGCCGTGGCGACCCGTCGGCCCGCCCGCGGGACGGAAGGGAGAGACCCGGTGCCAATTCTGACACCTCGACAGATCGAAGAGCGGATGCCGGAGGTTCCCGGCTGGACGCTCGTGGACGGACCGGCCATCGAGAAGCGCCTGACGTTCGGCTCGTTCCGCGAGGCCATCTCCTTCGTCGTGCGGCTCGCTTTCCACGCGGAGGAGGCCGACCACCATCCCGACATCTCCATCAGCTACAAGCACGTCACGCTGCGCTACCGGACGCACAGCGAGGGCGGCCTGACCCAGAAGGACTTCGACGGCGCGCAGACGGTGGATCGGATCGCGTGGGTGAAATCGTCGTGAGCCGTGAGTCGTGAGCCGTGAGCCCTGAGCCGTGCTTGCCGCGCCGTAGCGCGGAGCGCGAAGGCGGGAGCCGCTATGCGACTGAAGAAGTACTACAGCGCGCGTGAGGTGGCGGGGCTCACCGGGCTGACCGCGCGTCAGCTGCAGTGGTGGGACGCGCACCGGCTGTTCCAGGCCTCCGTGCCCTCGCGGCCGACCGACGCCGGCGGCTTCACGGAGCGCCGCTATACGCCCGTGGACCTGCTCGAGCTGATGGTCCTGGCCGACCTCCGCCGGCACGGCATGTCGGTGGCGCGGCTGCGCCGGCTGCTGTCGGCGCTCAAGACCCGCTTCGGCGTGAGGCTCTACGAGGCCATCGGCAGCGACGGCTCCGTCACGCTGCTCACCGACGGGAAGGAAGTGTACGCGCGCACCGCATCGGGCGAGTTCTACAACCTGATCGAGGACCCCGATCAGCCGCTCCTCGTCATCGGCGGCGAGGGCCAGATGAAGGAGCTCGGCGCGAAGGCCCGCGGCGGCAAGCGCAAGCCGCGCCGCGCGCGGACCTGAGCGGCCCCGCCGGTTCCCCTCGATCGCTCCGGCCGCTCCGGTCCCGCGGCTACCGTTCCGCCGGCGCCTCCAGCGTGGGGCGCTCCGCCCGCCGCCACGGCACGAAATCCCGCACCTTCAGCCCGCCGAGGTCGTCGAGCAGCGTGTAGACGACCGGCACCAGGATCAGCGTCAGCAGCGTCGAGGTGATGAGGCCGCCGATGACGGCGACGGCCATGGGCGCGCGCTGCTCGCCCCCCGACCCGCCGATGCCGAGCGCGATCGGCAGCATGCCGAAGATCATGGCGGCGGTCGTCATGAGGATCGGACGCAGCCGGATCGGGCCGGCCTTGAGCAGCGCGGCGTTGCGCTCGAGCCGGTCGCGCGTCCGCAGCGTGTTGGTGTAGTCGATGAGCAGGATCGCGTTCTTGGTGACCAGGCCCATCAGCAGGATGATGCCGATCATCGAGAAGATGCTCATCGTGTAGCCCGTCACGAGCAGCCCGCCGATGGCGCCGATGACCGCCATGGGCAGCGACAGCATGATCGTGAACGGGTGGAGGAAGCTCCCGAACTGCGACGCCAGCACCATGTAGATCAGGACGACGGCCAGGAAGAGGGCGAACGACAGGTTCTGGAACGACTCGCCCATCATCTGGGCCTGGCCGGTGAAGTCGATCGAGAAGCCCGGCGGCATGCCGATGCGCGCCGCCATGGCGTTCACGTCGGTGATCGCGTCGCCGAGCACCATGCCCTGCAGGTTGGCCAGGATGGTGATCTGGCGCTGCCGGGCCTGGTGGTCGATCTGGGTGGGGCCCGTGTCCCGGATCACGTGGGCGACGTTGGCGAGCTGGACGATGCCGCCGCGGCCGCGCAGCGACAGCGCCTCGACCTGGCGCGGGTCGTCGCGGTCGGTCGCGGCCAGGCGCACGCGCACGTCGTACTGGTCGCCCCCCTCCTGGAACTTCGTGACGTCGTCGCCGCCGACGAGCAGCCGCACGGCGGAGCCCACGGCCGCGGCGCTCACGCCGAGCTCGGCGGCGCGCTGCCGGTCGATCTGCACCGACACCTGCGGCTTGCCGCCCTCGTAGGTCGTGTCGAGGTCCACGATGCCGGGCGTGCGCCGCATCTCCTCCAGCAGGCGCTCGGCCACCGACGAGAGCTGGTCGAGCGAGGCCGTCTTCGGGCCGCGCACGTTCACCTGCAGGGTGGCGGCGCGGAAGCCCGCCGCGCTCACGCGCTGCAGCGGCTCGAGGGCGACGAGGCCGCCGCGGAGCCCGGCGAGCTCCTCGCGCAGCTGGTTCATGATGGCCTGCTGCGACTGGGCCCGCTCGGACCGCTCGACCAGCTTCACCATCACCGACGCGGCGTTGACCTTGCCCTGCGTGCCGCCGCCGACCGTCGTGAACACGTCCGCGACGGCCGGGTGGCGCCGGATGACGGCCTCCACCGCCCCGGCCACCCGGTCGGTCGCCTGGAGCGAGGCGCCGGGCGCCGTCTTGATGGCGACGTTGAACTGCCCCTCGTCGGCCTGCGGCATGAACTCGACGCCGACGAACCGCACCATGTACAGGCTGACGGCGAAGGTCGCGACGCCGACGGCCACCACCACGAGCCGGTGCCGCAGCGACCAGCCGAGCAGGCCGCGGTAGGTCGCCTCGACGCCGCCGAGCAGGCGCTCGATCGCCCGGTACAGGAAGCCGTGGCCCTCGGGGATCGTGAGGAAGCGCGACGACAGCATCGGCGTGAGCGTGAACGACACGAACAGCGAGATGAGCACGGCCGCGGTGACCGTCACGCCGAACGCGTAGAAGAAGCGCCCGACGATGCCCTGCATGAACGCGACGGGCACGAAGACGGCCGCGATCGAGAAGGTCGTCGCCATGACGGCGAGGCCGATCTCGGAGGTGCCGAACTCGGCCGCCTCCATGCGGGGCATCCCCTCCTCCATGTGCCGGAACACGTTCTCCAGCACCACGATCGCGTCGTCGATCAGCATGCCGACCGAGAGCGAGAGCGCCAGCAGCGTCATCATGTTCAGCGTGAAGCCGAACGCGTCGATCAGCATGAACGTGCCGATGATCGACGTGGGGATCGCGACGGCCGAGATGACCGTGCTGGTCACGTTCCGCAGGAAGAAGAAGATGACCAGCACCGCGAAGAGGCCGCCCACGATCAGGTGGAACCGCACCTCGTCCACCGAGTGCTCGATGTACTCCGAGCTGTCGGTCGCGATGGTCATCGTGTAGCCCGCCGGCAGATCGGCCCGCACCTCCGCGATGGCGGCCTTGAGCGCCGCCGCCACCTCCACGGCGTTGGTGCCCGACTGGCGGCGGACGAGCAGCGACACCGCGCGCGTGCCGTTCAGTCGCGACAGGCTGCGCTCGTCCTCGGCGCCGTCTTCCACCGAGCCCACGTCACGCACGTAGACCGGGCCGGACGGGCGCTGCGCCACCACGATGTCGCCGAAGTCGGCGGGCGTGCGGATGCGGCCGCGCGTGCGGACGACGAGCTCGGTGTCGGGCAGCTCGATGCGGCCGCCCGGGATCTCCATGTTCTCCACCTGCAGCGCGCGCGACACGTCGTCGACCGCCAGCCCGTAGGCCGCCAGCCGGTCCGCGCTGAGCCAGACGCGGATCTCGCGCTCGCGCCCGCCCACGATCTCGATCGAGCCGACGCCGTTCACCCGCTCGAGGCGGTCCTTGACCACGTCCTTGGCGAACGTCGTGATCTCCTTGACCGGCTTGTTGCCCGCCAGCGCGAGCGCCATGATGGGCGACGCGTCCGGGTCGAGCTTCTCGATGACCGGCTCCTCCAGGTCGTCGGGCAGGATGCGCCGGATCGACGACACCTTGTCGCGCACGTCCTGCGCCGCCTGATCCACGTCGCGCTCGAGCTCGAACTCGATGACGACGATGCTGACCCCCTCGCTGCTCGTCGAGCGGAGGGTCTTCACGCCGCTGATCGTGTTGACCGCCTCCTCGATGTGCTCGGTGACGTCGGTCTCGACCGTCTCCGGGTCGGCGCCCGGCAGGACCGACGTGATCGTGACGATGGGGAAGTCGACCTTCGGAAAGAGGTCGATCCCCAGCGAGCGATAGGCCACGAGGCCGAAGACGATCAGGGCCGAGATGACCATGGTCGCGAAGACCGGCTGCCGGATCGACGTGTTCGAGATCCACATGGCGCTAGCTCCGCACCTTCACCCGATCGCCCGGCTGCAGCGTCTGCGCGCCGTCGACGACGATCGGATCCGTTTCGGTCAGGCCGACGACGACCTCGACGAGGTCGGCCGTCTCGGCGCCCGTCTGGATGGGCACCAGCTCGGCCCGGTCGCCGCGCACGACGAACACGTTCTCGGTGCCCTCGCGCCGCACCAGCGCGCTGCGCGGGATGGTCACCGAGCCGCCCAGGCTCGCGAGCGGCACCTTCACCGACGCGAAGAACCCCGGCTTGAGCCGGTAGCCCGGGTTGGCGACCGTCGCCTCCACGCGCACCGCGCGGCTCTGGACCGACACCGACGGGAACACGGTGCGGACCGTGCCCGCGATCGTCTCGCCCGGCAGCGCCGTCACCGACGCCCGCACCGCGAGCCCCTCGCGCACCCGCGAGGCGTACTTCTCGGGCAGCTCGAACTGCAGCTTGAGCGGGTCGACCCGCATGATCACGAGCATGGCGTCGCCGCCGCGCACGTAGGTCCCCAGGCTGACCCGCTTCTCCTTGATCACGCCGTCGTAGGGCGCGCGCGTCGTCAGGTCCTCGAGCTGCCGCCGGGACAGCGAGAGCGCCGTGTCCGCGCCGTCGACCGCCGCCGCCGCCCCGTCGTACTGGGCCTTGAACGAGTCGAACTGGTTCTGCGGGATCGTCTTGTCGTTCAGGAGCAGCTGCTTGCGCTCGAGGTCGGCCTTGGCGCGCGCGAAGTTGGCGCGGGCCTGGGCCAGCATGGCCTCGGCCTGCTGAACGGCCAGCGTCGCCTTGGTCGTGTCCTGCACCACGAGCACCTGGCCGGTCTTGACCCGGACGCCCTCCTCGACCGTGATGCGCTCGATCGGGCCGACGCCCTCCGCGCTGAGCGTCGTCTCGTCGTAGGGCATGAACGTGCCGGGCGCCTCGGCCTCGGTGCGGACCGCGTCGTGCGTGGGCCGCGCGACGGTGACCTCGGGCACCGGCGCGGCCGCGGCGGCGCGGGACCCGGCGGCGGGTGTGGCGGGCTCGCCGGCGCGCCCGCACGCGACGAGGGCGGCGAGCGCCAGCACGGCGGCGGTGGCGAGCGAAGGTCTGATCTCCATTAGTGCTGTCCTCCCGGCGCCGACGCCGCCACCAGGTCCGGGGCGAGCGTGCCGACGGCCCGCTGCAGCGCGTAGAGCGCGACTTCGTATGAATAGGTGGCGTCCAGCAGGTCCCGCTCCGACCGGGCGAGCTGGTCGTTCGCCGTGAGCGTGTCGAGGTCGGTCGCCTCGCCGACCTTGTACGCCCGGCTCGTCTCGTCGGCGTTGCGGCGCGCGACCTCGACCTGCCGGTTGAGCACGTCCACGCTGGCGCCGAGCGTCTGCATGCCCAGGAACGCCGCGCGGATCTGGTTCTCGGTCTGCTTGCGCAGCAGGTCGCGGCGCAGGTCGGCCTGCCGCAGCGCGACTTCGGCCGCCGCCAGCTCGGTGCCCGTCCGGCCGCCGTTGAAGACGTTCCAGGTGGCGTTGATCGCCACCGAGCCGACCCGGCTCGACGGGAACGAGGCCCGCCGCTGCGTCACGCTGCCGTCGGCCTTGACGACGGGCAGGTAGGCGCCCTTCTTCTTGCGGATCTCCAGCTGCGCGATCTGGCGCTGCAGCTCCAGCGCCCGCAGCTCGGGCCGCGCCTGCAGGCCCTCGGCCACCAGCGCGTCGATCGCCTCGGCCGGCCGCGCCGGCGGCTCGGGCCGCGTCACCTGGAAGGGGTCGTCGACGCCCAGGAAGATGCGCAGCTGATCGCGCGCGACGAGCTGCGCGTTCTCGGCCTCGAGCACCTGCCGCTCGGCGCTGCCCACGGCCACCTGCGCGCGCAGCACGGCCGTCTCGACCGCCTCCCCCGCGCGGAAGAGCGACTCGGCCGTACGCTGGGTCGCCTGGGCGACCTCCAGCGCGCGCCGCGAGATGGCCACGTACTCCTGCGCGCCCAGCACCTGGTAGTAGGCGCGCGTGACGTTGAGCACGCTGTCCTCCACGCTCACGGCCACCGCCACGCCCGCCGCCTGGATGTTCACCTTCGCCTGGTCGAGCGCCCGCTGCTCGCGGAAGCCCGCGTAGATCGGCTGCGAGAAGGTGAAGCCGAAGTTGTAGTCGTTCGCCGGCAGGATCTGGATCGTCCGCCCGCCGAAGTCGAAGGCGGCCGACACCATGTTGCGCGTGTAGGTGCCGTTCACGCTGACGTTCGGCAGCACCGCGCTCAGGGCCTGCCGCTTCAGGAGCTTCGCCTGCTCGACGTCCTGCTGCGCCAGCTGGACCGTCTCGAAGTTCCGGGCCGCCAGCGCCTGCGCGTCGACGAGCGTGAGCGTGGTCTGCGCGCGGGCCGGCGGCGCGACGGCCAGCGCCAGCAGGACGAGCGCGAGCGGGGGAAACAGAGGGGTGTGCCGACTCATGAAGATCCTCGGGAAGAGTGCGGTGTCCGGACCGATGACGAAGACGAAAGGGACGGGTGGCCGCCCGGGTGGTGCCCCTCGTAGGTCAGCGCCGTGCCGGCGCGCAAGCCCGCGATCGTCGTCTCGATGACGTCGCGCGCGAGCGCGTCGGCCCCGCCGCCGAGCGCCGGGCGGTCGCACACCTGCATGACCGCCACGCCGTGAATCGACGCCGTCAGCGCGCTGAACGCCGCCTCGGCGTTGAGGCCGGCCGGCAGCAGGCCCTTCGCCGCGCACTCGCGCAGCCGCTCGACCACCCGGCCCCGCGTCTCGCGGATGAACGCGAAGCGCTCCCAGTACTCGCCGATCCGCGGCACCGACCGGTCGAGGAACATCAGGGCGAAGTGCTCGGGGTGCTCCCGGCTGAAGCGGTAGAAGGCCAGGAAGGTCCCGCGCACCGCCTCGAGCGGGTCGGCCGCGTCCACGCACGGCGAGGCGCCCTCGTCGAGCAGGCGGAAGCCGTCCTCGGCGAGCGCGAAGAAGATGTCGTCCTTGCTGGAGAAGTAGCGGTAGATGGCGGCCGGGCTGTACTCGATCCGCCCGGCGATCCGCCGCATCGACACGCGGGCGTAGCCTTCCGACACGAACAGCTCACGGGCCGCGTCGAGGATGGCGCGAGCCACCGCCTGCCGTTCGCGCGCGTGCCGTTCCTTCAGGCCCATCGGGGGGGGACGGTGGGACTCCAGGGGTTCCAGACTGCGGTGCGCCCCGGCCGGGCCGGGACGCGGTGAACAGCGTTCACAATTCTAACAGCGTTGTCCAATCTGCTACCATAGCCGGCTGCCAGGCGCGCGTCGCGCCGCGCTGAGAAGCCCGGATGCCCTCGATCACCCCCCCGGCGGCCACGCTCGCGTTGCTGCTCACCTGCGGCGCCGCCCTCCAGGCCCAGGCGCCCGGGCGGCAGCCCCCCGGCGGGGCCCCGCCCGCCGAGGCCGCCGGCCCGGTCGTCACCGACATCCAGACGATCGACCCCGAGACCTTCCGCGCCATCGCCGTCCGCCTGCCCGAGGGCCGCGCGCCGAAGATCGACGGGCGCCTCGATGACGACGTGTGGCGGCTCGCGCCGGTCCAGGGGCGCTTCATCCAGCGGGAGCCCCGGTTCGGCTGGGCGTCCACCGAGCGCACCGAGTTCCGCATCCTCTACGATGCGAAGACCCTCTACTTCGGCGTCTGGGCCTTCGACGACGAGCCGGAGAAGATCCAGGCGAGCGAGATGAAGCGCGACTCGGGGCTCAGGAAGGGCGACGCGATCAAGATCACGATCGACACCTTCCACGACCACCGCAACGCGTTCTACTTCAGCACCAACCCGCTCGGCGCGCGCAAGGACGCGAACACCGTCGAGGAGGGCCGGACGATCAACTACGACTGGAACGCCGTCTGGCAGGTGCGGACGAGCATCGACGCGCGCGGCTGGTACGCCGAGATCGCGATCCCCCTCAGCCAGCTGCGGTTCAAGGGCGGGCCCGGCGAGACCGTCTGGGGCCTCAACCTCTGCCGGATCATCGTCCGCAAGAACGAGGAGACGTACTGGGTGCCCTTCCCGCGGGAGTGGCAGGCGATTGGCTTCGCCCGCATGTCGCACGCCGGCCTTCTCCTGGGCCTGCGCGACCTGTCGCCGCGGCGCAAGCTGGAGTTCCTGCCGTTCGTGGCGCCCAAGGTCCGCCGCGACTACGACGCGGGCACGCCGGCCACGGCCGACGCCGGCTACGGCTTCGACCTGAAGGTGGGCCTGACGTCGAGCCTCAACGCCGACGTCACCTACAAGACCGACTTCGCGCAGGTCGAGGCCGACCAGGAGGTGGTCAACCTCTCGCGCTTCTCCCTGTACTTCCCCGAGAAGCGCCAGTTCTTCACCGAGAGCGCCGGCATCTTCGACTACGGCGGCAACGGCGGGAGCGACGCCAGCAACCCCGGGCTGCTGCCGCTCTTCTACAGCCGCCGCATCGGCCTGCACGACGGCCACGAGGTGCCGATCGTCGGCGGCGGCCGGGTGACCGGACGCGCGGGCGCGTACACGATCGGGATGATGAACATCGAGACGGGCGCGACCACCGTTCCGCAGGGCGGCGCAGACCTGCCGCTCGCGCGCGCCAACTACACCGTGCTGCGCGTGAAGAGGGACGTGCTCGCCAAGTCGTCGATCGGCGCCATCTTCCTGAACCGTCAGGGCGGCGCCGGCCCGGACTTCAACCGGACGGCCGGCGTGGACGCGGTCTTCTCGCTCGGCAGCCACTTCAACCTGACGGGCCTGCTGGCGCACACCGCCACGCCGGGGGCGTCGGGGCGGGGGTGGGCGGGCGTCTTCGACGCCGGGTGGACGAACGACCGGTTCGACACCGGCGTCACCTACGTGGACATCGGCGAGCGGTTCGACGCCGAAATGGGGTTCATCCCGCGCACGGACATCCGCAACCCGCAGGCGCGCGCGGCGTGGACGCCGCGCCCGCGCTGGCGGGGCGTCCGGCAGCTGACCATCGGGGGCAGCGCGACCTACTTCGAGAGCCACGCCGGCCGCGTGGCGTCGCGCAACCAGGAGGTCGCGGTCGCCGCGAGCCTGCAGGACAGCTCCGCGATCCGGGTTGCCCTCGACCGCGACTTCGACGAGCTGCCGTTCGACTGGGCGTTCGGCCGCGGCGTGATTCCGGCGGGCGGCTACGGCTGGACCACGTTCAAGGCGGTCTACGCCGGCAACCAGAGCCGGCGCGTGTACGGCTCGGCCGAGACCGACCTCGGCGGCTACTACGGCGGCGACAAGCAGAGCGTGACCGCCAGCCTGAACTTCCTGCCGCGCGAGACGCTGCTCGTCGAGACGAGCTACACGCGCAACCGCATCACGCTGCCCGCCCGGCCGGCCTACACCACCAACGTGCTCAGCACGCGCGTGAGCTACTCGTTCTCGCCCGACCTGTTCGTGAAGAGCTTCGTGCAGTACAACGACGTGAGCCGTCTCGCCAGCCTCAACCTCCTCCTCTGGTACATCTACCGTCCCGGCAGCGACCTCTACGTCGTCTACGACACGGGATGGGAGACCGACGCGCCGGGCCCGCACAGCCTGCGCGTGCGCGGCCGCTCGCTCGCCGTGAAGCTGACGTGGTGGATGGCTCGCTGAAGGAGACTTCGATCGTCGAGGGAGACTTCGGTGTCGGTTTGGGGGTTCAGGAGTGCTCAGGTTCCCAAAGTTCTCAGGTTCTCCTGCGAGCGCCCCCGCCTGAACCCCGAATCTGGAACCGGAGCACCTACGAACCAGGAACCTGCGAACCAGGAACCTGCGAACCCGAACCCGAACCCGAACCCGAACCCGAACCCGAGAACCCGAGAACCCGAGAACCCCCGAACCCCCGAACGAACGCGTTCACTTGATCGGGAACACGCCTTCCACGCCCGGGTCCGGATTGGGGATGACGTGCACGCCGACGAGATCGCCGACGCGGCGGGCGGCGGCGGCACCGGCGTCGGTGGCGGCCTTCACCGACCCGACGTCGCCGCGCACGATGGCCGTGACCAGCGCGTCGCCCACCCGCTGCCAGCCGACGAAGACGACGTCGGCCGTCTTGCACATCGCGTCGGCCGCCTCGATCATGCCGACGAGGCCGCGCGTTTCGACGAGACCGAGGGCTTCCTTGGACATAGCAGTCACTGGCGCGCGAACAACGGGGTCGGACCCATGACCTGCCGTCAATCTACCAGATCTTCCCGCGCGCCGCGACGTCCAGCGTCTCCACCACCTCGAGCCCGTCGACCAGCCGCACGCAGTCGACGAGGTTCGACACGACGCACGCGTGGTTCGGCACGATCCGCACGCGGTCGCCCGGCTCGAGCGGCGTCGCGCCGCCGTCGACGAGCACCACGGCGTGCTCCTCCGACAGGCGCGCCACGCGCAGGCGCGGGTCCGGCTCGCTCGAGTCGAGGCCGGCGAGCACGACGCCGTGGCCGGAGGGCCGGCCGAAGCCGCGCGCCGGATCCGAGCTGAGCGTCTTGCTGCCGCTGTCGAGCACGAGCCGGTCCGGCGCCGGCTTGCTCACGATCGTGGCCATCACCGTGAGCGCGCAGTCCTCGAGGCGCGCCGCGCCGAGCGAGACCTGCGTGAGGTCGAAGTAGGCGTAGTTGCCGGGCCTGAGCTCGGTGACGCCCGCCTCGTTCACGCTGAAGCGCGCCGTGGGCGTGGCGCCGACGCTCACCTCCTCGACCTCCACGCCCAGCGCCCGCGCCTCCGCGGCGAGCCCCAGCAGGGTGGCCGTCTCGGTCCGCGCGATGTCCGCCAGCTCCTCGACCGACGCCGCGGCGTAGGCCTGGCCCGCGTGGCTGAGCACGCCGCGCAGCCGCAGGCCGGGCCGCCTCGCGACGTCCCGCAGGAAGGCGGCGGCCCCTGGCGCCGCCGGGTCGATGCCGCAGCGGTGGTAGCCGACGTCCACCTTCACCAGCACGTCGAGGGTGCGGCCCGCCCGCGCCATCGCCTCGGACCATCCACGGGCGACGGCCGGATGATCGACCGCGATCGAGATCGCGGCGCGGTCCATGAGCGCGATCACGCGATCCGCGTTCGACGGGTTGATCGGGTAGGGCAGACGGATGTCGTCGATGCCGGCGGCCGCGAACACCTCGGCCTCGCCGACCTTCGCGCAGCAGATGCCCGCCGCGCCGCGCGCGATCTGCATCCGCGCCACCGCCGGGCTCTTGTGCGTCTTGGCGTGCGGGCGGAGCCGGACGCCGCGCGCCGAGGCCGCGCGCTGCATCCGATCGAGGTTGGCCTCGAGCCGGCGGCGCTCCACGAGCATCTGGGGGGTGGGAAGATCGGTGACGCGCACGGGAGGGCAGTGTACTCGATGTCCCGCCGGCCGGGCGGCGGGCGTCGGGCGGCGATGCCCGACGCCCGCGGCCGGATTTCCTCACGCGCCGCGCGTCGCCGTCAGCGAAGGACCAGCGCCGTCGTCGAGCCCGAGCCGTTGTCGTTCCAGTGCGAGTACCCGTTCGTGGCCGTTCCGCAGAGACCGACCGAGTAGGTGCCCGCGGGGAGCCCCGAGATGACGGCCGTCGCCGCGAAGGGGAGCCGCTGCCCGGACACGATCCTGAACGACGCGACCGCCTCGCCCACCTTCGTGACCGCGCCACCGTCCTGGTAGCAGATCCACAGTGACAGCGAGTCGCCCCCGGTCGTGGACCCGAGCACACGCATGGAGTTCACGTAGATGCGCTGGCCCGCAGCGACGGCCACCCGCGCCACCGGCGCGAGGAACTGGTTGGTGTATGTCGGCGCCGGCAGCGGCACGCCGGTGCCGGTCTGCGTCGCGCCGGACTGGAAGTCCGCCGCGACGACGCCGCTCGGACCCTGCGGTCCGGGCAGGCCCATCGGGCCGATCAGGCCCTGCGGGCCGGGAGTCCCGTCAGCTCCGGGAGGGCCAGCGGGCCCCGCGGGTCCCTTGGCTCCTGCCGGTCCGGCGGGTCCAGCCGGGCCTGCCGGTCCGGCTGAGCCGACGGCGCCGGGCGGTCCGGGCGGTCCGGCGGGACCCTCGGGACCGGCCGGTCCAACCGCGCCGATCGACACCAGGAACCACGCCGCCGGCACCTTCCAGCGCCGGGGCGCCACGGTCACCATGTAGGTGCCCGGCAGCAGGTTCTGGCTGAGCTCGGCGACGATCGCGGTCGCGCCGGTGGCGAGCACCGGCGCCGGGTGTCCGTCGAGCGTCACGATGGGGTCGTTCCCCAGGTTCTCCCCGGTGATCGTGAACGTTCCGGTCGAGGGATCGACCTGGACGTTCCGGATGACCGAGGCCTTCCCCGCGCTTCCCTTCACCGGCTGCGCCGTCGCCACGAACGTCCCTCCGGCGAGCAGCGCCGCCGTTGCCGACACGAGCAGCTTCTTCAGCTTCAGCATCTCGTCCTCCGTGGTCGCTGGCTCACTCACAGCAAGGAGCTGGCCCATTCGAGCCCGGTCGGCGACAAGACCTAAACTGGCCTATCTGGAATGGTTTGAAGAGAGCCGGCCGGCGGGCCGGCCGGCCCTCGAGGGCCCAATGGATTACAAAACCGGGAGAGCAACTACCGAAATCTGAAATTTGAACTTACACAAGTATGACCGTCCTTGTAGCACGAAAGACCTCATTGTGACACGAAGGACGCGTACGCCGGGCGTTCAGGTCTCCGCGGTTCTCGCGCCCGTGGGCGTGCGGCCGATCCGCATATGATGGACGTCGTGGACGCCGATCGGATCGATTTCGTCCTGCCCGACTGGGTGCGCGCGCGCGCCGAGGCAGCCCGCCCGCTCGACGGCGACGAGGGGCGCATGCGGCTGGTGATCGATCTGTCGCGCGAGCAGGTCGTGCGGGGAACGGGCGGCCCCTTCGCGGCGGCGGTCTTCGAAACGGCGACGGGACGGCTCGTGGCGGCCGGCGTCAACCTGGTCGAGCAGGCGCGCAATTCGGTGCTGCACGCCGAGGTCGTGGCGCTGATGCTCGCCGAGCGGCGCTTCGAGTCCTACTCGCTCTCGGCGGCCGGCCTCCCGCCGCTGGAGCTGGTGACGTCGAGCACGCCGTGCGCGATGTGCCTGGGGGCCGTGCTGTGGAGCGGCGTGCGCCGCCTCGTCTGCGGCGCCCGCACGGAGGACGTGCGGGCGATCGGGTTCGACGAGGGCCCCGTCTACCCCGAATCGTTCGCCCACCTCGAGCGCCGCGGCATCGCCATCGTGCGCGACGTCTGCCGCGACGACGCGGCCCGGGTCCTGCGCGAGTACGCGCGCACGGGCGGGCTGATATACAACCCCTGAAATCTTGTCCTTCACGGGAACTGACGCGGGTCCGTTCACGGAACTGACGATTGTCCGTTCACGGGAACTGACGCGGGTCCGTTCACGGGACTGACGCTTGTCCGTTCACGGGACTGACGCGGGTCCGTTCACGGAGCTGACGCGGGTCCGTTCACGGAGCTGACGCGGGTCCGTTCACGGCACTGGCGCTTGTCCGTTCACGGAGCTGACGCTCGTCCGTGCACGGGGACTTCGCACTCCGTTCGTGGAACTGACGCGGGTCGTTCGGAGTCTATGCCCTCCGTTCAGCGTGACTCGTTCCGAACGGACACGCCCTCGCGTGAACGGGCAGACCTCACCCGAACGGACGAGCATCTTCCCGAACGGACAAGCGTCTTGGCCCGAACGGACAGGTCTCTTCCCGAACGGATGAGCGTCTCGTCCCGAACGGACAGGCATCTTCCCGAACGGACAAGCGTCTTGACCCGAACGGACGAGCCTCTTCCCGAACGGACAAGCGTCTTGGCCCGAACGGACAGGTCTCTTCCCGAACGGATGAGCGTCTCGTCCGGAACGGACAAGCCTCTTCCCGAACGGACAAGCGTCTTGGCCCGAACGGACAGGTCTCTTCCCGAACGGACAAGCGTCTTGACCCGAACGGACAGGTCTCTTCCCGAACGGATGAGCGTCTCGTCCCGAACGGACAGGCATCTTCCCGAACGGACAAGCGTCTTGACCCGAACGGACGAGCCTCTTCCCGAACGGACAAGCGTCTTGGCCCGAACGGACAGGTCTCTTCCCGAACGGATGAGCGTCTCGTCCCGAACGGACGAGCCTCTTCCCGAACGGACAAGCGTCTTGGCCCGAACGGACAGGTCTCTTCCCGAACGGATGAGCGTCTCGTCCCGAACGGACAAGCATCTTCCCGAACGGACAAGCGTCTTGACCCGAACGGACAAGCATCTTCCCGAACGGACAAGCGTCTTGGCCCGAACGGACAGGTCTCTTCCCGAACGGATGAGCGTCTCGTCCCGAACGGACGAGCCTCTTCCCGAACGGACAAGCGTCTTGGCCCGAACGGACAGGTCTCTTCCCGAACGGATGAGCGTCTTGTCCCGAACGGACAGGCATCTTCCCGAACGGACAAGCGTCTTGGCCCGAACGGACAGGTCTCTTCCCGAACGGATGAGCGTCTCGTCCCGAACGGACAAGCATCTTCCCGAACGGACAAGAGTTCACCGTGAACGGACACTCCCTCAGCGTCGGTCTCCCTTCACCTTGCAATCGAACGCGTACAGCAGGTCCTCACGGTTCGAGTAGGGGCCGGGCGTGTAGGCGCGCGACGAGATGCCGGCCTGGGCCAGCTCGCACACGTGCCAGTCCTGCCGGTTCGTCAGGTCCCAGAACTCCGTGACGTCGGTGGCGTCGAAGTCCGGGCGCGCGAGCTCGTCGGGCTGGAAGTGCCACCCGCAGACGATCCGGGTGCGGCCGGGAGCGAGCGGCCAGATCGTGTGCGTCATCATGTAGTCCGGGTGCAGGCTCAGCAGCAGGTTGGGGAAGATCGCGTAGTAGTAGACGCGCCGCCGGTCGTCCTCGCCGAGGCCGGGCAGGCAGGCCCGCGGCCGCGTGCCGTCGGTCGACATGGTCTCCACGCCGGCCCGCAGGTCCATGCGGCCGCCCATGTAGCCGGGCGCGATCGGCTCGTTCTCGCCGCTCAGGTAGTGCGACAGGCGGTTGAGCGCCGGGTGCAGGTTCGGGCAGTGGAGGCACTCGCTGTAGTTCTGCAGCACCAGCTTCCAGTTGGCGGCCACGTCGTACTCCACCTGCCGCCACCGCCGCAGCTCGCGCATGCGCCACGGCTGGAACACGCCCGCCGCGACCGCGCCGAGCTGATCGACGAGCGGTGACGGCTCGGGCGCGAGGTTGACGAACAGGTGGCCGTCCCACGACTCGGCCGCGACGGCGTGCAGCGGCCAGTCCTTCCGGTCGAAGTGCTCCACGTCGTCCATGTGCGGCGCGCCGACGAGCTGCCCGTCGAGGCCGTACGTCCAGGCGTGGTAGGGGCACTGGATGCGGTCGGCGAACGTGCCCTCGGCGGCGGTGCAGAGGCGCGTGCCGCGGTGCCGGCAGAGGTTGTAGAACGCGCGCGGGCGCCCGTCGCGGTCGCGCACGACGATCAGGCTCTCGCCCGCGATCTCGCGGACCACGAAGCGGCCGGCGCCGGCGATCTCCTCGTCGCGCCCGACCGCCACCCAGCCGCCGAAGAAGAACCGTTCCAGATCCTGCCGGAACACGTCGGGGTCGGTGTAGTAGCGCGCGGGCAGCGTGAGCGCGGACGGCGGCAGGGCCTCGCGGGGCTTCTCCTGCATGATCGGTTCTCCTCTGGTTACGGTCTCGCGGGTCATGATACAACTCGACGCCGGAACCCGCAGTGGCCCGTGGTCTGTCCATGAACGAGCCCGCACCTGCCGCCCGCCCGTCGCTCGTCCGTGCGTTGGGTCGCTGGGACCTGACGGCGATCGGCGTCAACCAGGTGATCGGCGGGAGCGTGTTCCTGATGCCGGCGCTGGTGGCCGCCGAGGTCGGCGCCTGGTCGCCGTGGTTCTTCGTCGTCGTCGGCCTGCAATCGCTGCTGATCGCCGTCTGCTTCGCCGAGGCCGCGAGCCGCTTCGACGCGACGGGCGGCCCCTACCTGTTCGCGCGCGCCGCGTTCGGACGCTTCGCCTCGTTCGAGATGGGGTGGATGCTGTGGTACGTGCGCGCCGCGAGCTGGGCATCCATCATCAACGGCCTCGCCGACGCGCTGGGGTTCTACTGGCCCGCGCTCGCGGCCGGCCCGCCGCGCGCGCTGTTCATCACGGCGGCCGTCGGGCTGATCGGCTGGGTGAACGTGCTCGGGATCCGTCAGAGCGCGCTCGTCGTCAACGTGCTCACGGTGGGCAAGCTCGTGCCTCTCGCCCTGTTCGTGGTCGTGGGGGCGTTCTTCCTGAGTCCGGCGGCGCTGGTGCCCGCCGGCGGCATCACCTGGACGGCCGCCGGCGCGACCGGCCTCTACGTCGTCTTCGCCTACGGCGGGTTCGAGGTGACGACCGTGCCGGCCGGCGAGGCGACCGACCCGATGCGCGCGGTGCCCTTCGCCCTGGTGACGACGATCGTCGTGGTGGCGGCGGTGATGACGCTCGTGCAGGTCGTGGCGCTCGGCACGCTGCCCTCGCTCGCCGCGTCGCGAACGCCCCTGGCGGACGCCTCGACGCTCCTCATGGGCGCGGCCGGCGGGTTCCTCCTGACGGCCGGCGCCGCGGTGTCGATGACGGGCAACAACGTGGGCCAGGCGCTGGCGGGGTCGCGCAACCTCTTCGCGCTCGCCGAACAGGGCGACCTGCCCGCCCTGTTCGGCCGGATCCACCCGCGATACCGCACGCCGTGGATCGCGATCGTCTTCACGTCGGCCGTGTCGCTGGCGCTCGCGCTGACCGGCTCGTTCGCGCTGCTGGCCGCCGGCAGCGCCATCGCGCGTCTCGTCGTCTACGCCGGGACGTGCGCGTCGGTGGTCGCCCTGCGCCGGCCCGCCCTCTCCGGTCGCGTCCGCCCCGCCTCCTTCGTCGTGCCCGGCGGCGCGGTCGTGCCCGTGCTGGGCGCGATCCTGTCCCTCTCGCTCATCGCCGGCGCCACGGCCGAGCAGCTCGTCGTGGGGCTGGGCGCGCTCGCCGCGGGCGCCGCGCTGTTCGCGGTTGCCGCGCCGCGTCACCGCTGAGCGCGAAGGCGGCTCACGCGGTAACATAGGTCTACTGCCACACGTAAGCCGTACGCCTTGCTTGCCCCGCCGAAGCGCGAAGCGCGAAGGCGGGAGCCCAGAGCCATGAAGAAGACCCTGACCGTTGCCCTCGCGCTCGTCCTGCTCGGCGCCCTCGCGGCGCCCGCGCGGGCCCAGCGCGCGATCTTCGTCGTGCGGCATGCCGAGCGCGCGGACGCCGGCATGAGCGCCACCCCGGACCCGCTGCTCTCGGCCGCCGGCCACGCCCGCGCCGAGCGCCTCGCGGAGGTCCTCCTCGAGGCCGGCGTGACGGCCATCTACTCGACCGAGTACCACCGCACGATCCAGACCGTCGAGCCGCTCGCGCGGCGGCTCGGGCTCGAGGTGCGCCAGGTGCCCGCGAAGGACACCGAGGCCCTCATCGCGCGCATCCACAGCAGTAAGCCGTCGGACGTCGTCGTGGTGGCGGGGCACTCCAACACGGTGCCCGACATCCTGAAGGGGCTCGGCGATCCGGACCCGGTCACCATCAAGGAGGACGAGTACGACAACCTGTTCGTGGTGGTGCCGAGGAAGGGAGAGGCGCCCATCGTTCTCAGGCTGAAGTACCTGACACGCGCGCGGGTTCGGCGATAATCCCTGCATGAATCGCCTTGCCCCGTTCGTGGCCGTGACGTGGATCGTGGGGTCGCTCGCCGCGTGCGGCGGCGTGCGGCCCGCCACCCGCCCTGCCGCCCCGTCCGGGCCTCCGCCCCGGGCGCTCGCCGAGCTCTGGGACGCCGAGCACGTGTCGCCGCCGCTCTCGCCGCTCGTGGACCACGCCGAGGTGGCGCGGCGGCTCGCCGTGCTCGAGCAGCAGGCCCCCGGCCTCTTCGCCGTCGAGGAGGCCGGCCAGTCGGTCGAGGGCCGCTCGATCAACCACGTGACGTTCGGCCACGGGCCGTTCGTCGTGCTCCTCTGGTCGCAGATGCACGGCGACGAGCCGTCGGCCACCTCGGCGCTGTTCGACGTGTTCGAGTATGTCCGGCGCCACCGCGACGACCCGATGGCGCGGCGGATCCTCGACGCGCTGACCGTCCACGTCGTCCCGATGCTCAACCCGGACGGCGCCCAGGCCTTCACGCGGCGCAACGCGCAGAGCATCGACATCAACCGCGACGCGCGGCGGCTGCAGACGCCCGAGGGCCTGGTGCTCAAGGCGCTGCGGGACCGGCTGCGCCCGCAGATCGGGTTCAACCTGCACAACCAGAACTGGCGCACGTCGGTGGGCCGCCCGCCGCGCCCCGCGTCGATCTCCCTGCTGTCGGTCGCCTTCGACGAGGCGCGGTCGATGAGCCCGGGGCGGCTGCTGACCCGGCAGACGTGCGCGATCATCCGCGACGCGCTCGAGCCGCTCGCGCCCGGCCGCATCGGCCGCTACGACGACGAGTTCGAGGTGCGCGCCTTCGGCGACAACGTCACGAAGTGGGGCACGCCGGTCGTGCTCATCGAGACCGGTCCGTGGTCGGTCGACAACCCCGACCCGGCGCTCGTGCGCCTGAACTTCGTGGCGATCCTGACCGCGCTCGACGCGCTCGCGACCGGCCGGGTCCACGACGCCGACCCGCGCCGCTACGACGAGCTGCCGATGAACGAGTCGCGGCTCTTCTACCAGCTCGTCACCAACGCCACCGTCGTCAACGGCGCCGGCGTCCCGCCGTTCACGGCCGACCTGGGCATCAACGCCACGCGCCGCGTGGCCGACCCGCACACGGTGGAGCTGTCGCTGCGGATCGACGACATGGGCGACCTCGGAACCGACGGCGCGCTGGAGACGATCGACGCCACGGGGCTGGTGGCCGCGCCGCTCTTCGGCGGGGGCGTGCTGGAGGAAGGGCAGGAGGTCGCGCCGCCGGTCTGGACCGGCGAGCGCCGCAGCCCGAACCTGCTGAAGGTGGGCGAGCCGGCCGGCATCGTGCTGCTCCGGCCGACCGGCGTCGAGGGCCGCTACCGCGTCGTGCGGGTCATCCAGCCGACGGTTGCCTGGAGAAACTAGTGCCTGGTGCTTCGTTCTTGGTGCCTGGTGCGTGCTTCGTGCCTGGTGCGTGGTGCGGGAGCACTCGATGACGGCCCGAAGGGCGGCGGCCTGGCTCGTCGTGGCCGGCTTCTGGGGCGGCCTGCTCCTGGCCGCCACCGGGCCGGCGCGCACCGCCGCGCGGTACCTGACGGCGCCCGAGGTGCTGCTCTCGCGGCGCGACGCCGGAGAGGCCGCCGGCGCCGGCCGCGAGACCGATCAGTCGGTCGTGTCGATCGGCGACGAGCCCAGGGTGGCGATGCGCGTGAGGCCGCCCGCGAGGATCGCCTGGACCATCCCGGCGCGCCCCGGGCGGTACCGCGTCCGCACGGCCGTCGCCGTCGTCCGGCGCGACGGCGCGCGTCAGGCGCCAATCGTGTTCCAGGTGCTGGTTTCCAGCCGCGACGGCGAGCGTCCGCTGGCCTCGGTCACGGTCGATCCGGCGGGGACGAGCCGCTCGTGGCGTCCCATCACGGTGGATCTCGAGACCGGGCCCGGGCCGGCTCGTCTGGTCCTGGCCGCCAGCGCGGCGGACGGGACGGACGGCTCTGGCGTCGACGGCTACTGGGAAGCGCCGGCCCTCGAGGCGGTGACCGATCCGCCTCGCGCGGCGCCGTTCCTCTTCGGCCTGGCGCTGATGGTCGCGTGCGTCGTGGCCGCGCGGCGGCGGAGGCTGTCGCTCGGCGTGGCCCGCAACCCCGTGGTCTGGGTCGCGTACACGCTCGTGGTCGCGGGCGTGCTCCTCGAGGCGACGCTTCGCCTGGCGGGCTGGGAGGGCGCGACCGGTCCGCGCCGGCTGGCCGTGGCCGGCGAGGCGTCGGCCGCGTGGATGGACGCGACCGTCGAGGACCCGCAGCTCGGCTACCGGTATCGCCCGGAGCTCTCGAGGACGTACCCGTGGCGCGAGGGCGACGCGCCGCAATCGGAGGTGCGCTTCACGACCGACGGCGACGGCTTCCGAAATCCTCCGGGCCTGGCCTCTCCGCGCGTCGTCCTGCTCGGCGACTCCTTCGTCGAGGGCGACCTCGTGGACGAGCCCGCGACCGTGCGTGCGCGGCTGGCCGGGGACACCGGCGTCGTCGTGCGGAACCTCGGGCTGAGCGGATACGGGCCGCAGCAGTACGAGATCGCGGCGCGGCGCTTCGGCCTTCCCGCGCGGCCCGCGTGGGTGGTGGTCGCGCTCTTCGAAGGCAACGACCTCGGCGACGCCGAGTTCTTCGACCAGTGGCGGCGGTCGTCGGTTCCCTGGAACGACTATGTGCTGGACGTGCTGCGGTCGCGGGGCGGGTCGGCGGCCTTCCGGCCGCACCACCCGCTGCGGACGCTGGACGCGCTCGCGGCCATCAGGTCGGGCCTGCAGCGGCTGCTCGTGACGCCGCCGGCGGTGACGGCGCCCGCGAACCCGTTCGATCGCCGGTGCCGGGAGGACCCGGGCGGCGCCGGCTGCCTGCGGTTCGGCGCCGGGTTCCTCTATCGCGAGACGCAGTCAGCCGGCGAGTGGCGCGCCGACAGGGGCTGGGCGCTCACGCGCGCCGCGCTCGATGGCCTGCAGGATCTCTGCCGCGCCGGCGGCGCCAGGCTGCTCGTGGTCCTCGTCCCGACCAAGGAGAGCCTGTACGTCCCGCGCGCCGCGGCGTCGATCTCGCCGGCGGCGTTCGACCGGTTCGTCGCCGGCGCGGCGGGCGCGCCCGGGCCGTACTTCCCGCGGTTCCTCGCCAACCACGGCGCGCTCGATCGGGTCATCGAGCCCTTCCTGCGGCAGGAGGGCATCGACTTCCTGAACCTGCGGCCCGTGTTCGCGCGCGCGGCGGACGAAGGCCGGCGCCTCTACTTCAGGCTCGACATGCACTGGAACGCGCGCGGCCACGCGGCCGCGGCGCGGGCGATCGCCGACAGGCTCCGGGCGCTCGGCCTGGGCGGGGGCCAAAGGGACGCGCGGCCGGAGAAGCCCGCCGGCTGACGTCAGACGCGACGCGCGGCCGCCTGCGCGGCGCGCTCCTCGCGCTGGCGCGTGAGGTGCGGCACCTGGCCGATCAGCCGCTGCAGCACCATCAGCTGGCCGCGGTGGTGCATCTCGTGCTCCTTGACGCCGAGCAGCAGCTCGAACCGGCTCTTGCTCGGCGGCTGGAAGCCCTCCGGGTAGACAATCCGCTCGGCGAGCGCCGCCTCGCTCAGCGACTCGAGGAAGCCGGCCCACTGCTCGCCGTAGGTCCGCAGCGCCTCGATGATGTCGACCTTCGCCCTGAGCTTCTGCTCCTCGGCGCTCCAGCGCCGCATCAGGCCGAAGAAGTCGAAGCCCACGAACGTCGTGAGGCGCTGCTCGGCGTGCAGCTCGTGCGGCCAGCGCGTGCTGTTGACGACGTGGCTGAGGACCTCCGCCACCGTGCGGGTGACCGGCGTGGCGCGAAACGTGTACTGATCGGCCGGAATGTCCTCGGCGACGACGATCGTGTTCTTCCTGACGGTCCGGAAGCTGTCGGCCAGCTCCTTCGCTCCGTAGTACTGCATGCGTGACCTCCAGGCGGGCTCGTCGCCTCGCCGCGTGTGGCTTCTCGCTGAAGTTGGGAGCGGCTCGGGCGCGGGCGCCCTCGGCCGCGGCGGTCATTCTAGCACGCCAGCACGGCCGTTCAGCGGCGTTGCCGGGCGGATCGGTCCAGGGGATAATGCCCGCATCGTCTCGGGCCGAAAGACCGTCGAGGAGCATGACCTGTCCGTCCTGCGGTAGCGCCGCCTTGCCATCCGGTGGCCGATGTCCCGACTGTGGCGCCCCCGTGTCCGATTTCGGGATCGAGCCAGACCAGGCCCGTGACGCCGCCG
Organism: uncultured Acidobacteriota bacterium; assembly: GCA_963812185.1. Classification (GTDB taxonomy): domain Bacteria; phylum Acidobacteriota; class Vicinamibacteria; order Vicinamibacterales; family JAHECP01; genus JAHECP01. The sequence continues at coordinate 88,781 of CAWEUE010000002.1, read as the reverse complement.
GGCTCGACCTCCGCCCCGACCACGCCCCCGCCCGCTCCGCCCCGGCCGCCCGCCGCCGGCCCGCTCGCGCTCGGCGAAGCGTTCGGCGCCCGTTACCGGATTCTGAAGGTGCTCGGTGAGGGCGGCATGGGCGTCGTGTACCAGGCCTGGGACGAGGAGCTCGGCGTCGCGGTGGCGCTGAAGGTGGTCCGGCCCGAGGTGACCGCCGACCCCGAGGGCGCCCGCGAGGTCGAGCGCCGCTTCAAGCGCGAGCTGCTGCTCGCGCGCCAGGTCACGCACAAGCACGTCGTGCGCATCCACGACCTCGGCGAGATCGACGGCGTGAAGTACATCACGATGCCGTTCGTCGAGGGCGAGGACCTCGCGCACCTCCTCAAGCGCGAGGGGCAGCTGCCGATTGGCCGCACGCTCGCCATCGCGCGGCAGGTGGCGTCGGGCCTGGCGGCGGCCCACGAGGTCGGCGTCGTGCACCGCGACCTCAAGCCGGAGAACGTGATGATCGGCGCCGACGGGCAGGCGCTCATCATGGACTTCGGCATCGCCCGATCGGTCTCGGGCACCGGCACGGCGACCGCGCTCGGCGCGGTCATGGGCACGCTGGAGTACATGGCGCCTGAACAGGCGCAGGGCGTCGCCGTCGACCACCGCGCCGACATCTACGCCTTCGGGTTGATGCTCTACGACATGGTCGCCGGCCGCCGGCGCCTGGCGGGGCGCGACAACCCGATGACCGAGATGATGGGGCGCATGCAGCAGGCGCCGCCGCCGCTGCGCTCGGTCGAGGCCGCCGTTCCCGAGGGCCTCGACGCGGTCGTCTCTCGCTGTCTCCAGCCGGATCCCGCCGCGCGCTACCAGGCGACGGCGGAGCTGGTGGCGGCGCTGGGCGCGCTCGACGCCGACGGGCACGCGGTGCGGGCGCCGCGGGCCGTGGGCGCCCGCGGCTCGCGGACGCCGATCCTGGCGCTGGGCGGCGCGCTCGCCGTCGTCGCCGCCGTGGCCGTGTGGCTCGCCGTGCGGCCTTCCGGCCCGGCGCCGCCTCCGGCCCAGCCGAGCCCAGTGTCGATCCTCATCGCGAACTTCAAGAACGAGACGCACGATCCGGTCTTCGACGGCCTGATCGAGCAGGCGCTCACCGTGGGCGTCGAAGGCGCGTCGTTCGTGACCGCGTTCCCGCGCAGCGACGCCATCAAGCTGGCCGAGCAGCTCACGCCCGACAAGACGCTCGACGAGAACGCCGCGCGCCTCGTGTCGATCCGCGAGGGCATCGACGTGACCGTCGGCGGCTCGATCGCCCGGAGCGGCGACCGCTACAAGCTGGCGATCCAGGCGGTCGATCCCTCCAACGGCAAGTCCATCCTGACGTGGGACACCGAGGCGGCCGGCAAGGACCAGGTGCTGTCGTCCGTCGGCAAGGGCGCCGCGAAGCTGCGCAGCGCCCTGGGCGACACCACCGTGGGGACGCGCGCGCTCAACGCCGAGACGTTCACGGCCGGCTCGCTCGAGGCGGCGCACGAGTACGTCCAGGCGCAGGAGCTGCAGTGGCAGGGCCAGTTCGACCAGGCGATCCAGCACTACCAGAAGGCCGTGGCGCTCGACCCCGACATGGGACGGGCCTACGCGGGCCTGGCGGCGATGTACGCCAACCTCGGCCGGACGCAGGAGGCCGAGGACGAGTACAAGATCGCGATGTCGAAGCTCGACCGGATGACCGAGCGCGAGAAGTACCGCACGCGCGGCGGCTACTACCTGCTCACGCGCAACTGGGACCGCGCCATCGACGAGCTGTCGGCCCTGGTGAAGCAGTACCCCGCCGACTCCGCCGGCCTGGCGAACCTCGCCGTCGCGTACCTGTACAAGCGCGACACGAAGCGCGCGCTGGCCGAGGGCGAGCGCGCGTCGCAGATCTACCCGAAGAACGTCATCCGGCGCGACAACGTCGCCCTCTTCGCCATGTACGCCGGCGATTTCGCCAAGGCGGAGCGCGAGGCGGCGGAGGTGTTGAAGCTGAACCCGGAGTTCGCGAAGGCGTTCGTCGCCACCGCGCTCTCACAGCTCGCGCAGGGGAACCCGGACCAGGCCGTGGCGACGTACCGCAAGCTCGGCGAGCTGGCGACGGGCAAGACGCTCGCCGCCTACGGGCTGGCCGACGTGGCGATGTACCAGGGGCGCCTGGCCGACGCGGCGTCCACGATCGAGGCGGCGCTGAAGGCGCCGGGACTCTCGCCGACCGCCACCGCCAGGCTGACGGTCGTGCTCGCCGCGGTGCGCCTCGGCCAGGGCCGGACGGCCGACGCGATCCGTGAGGCCGACGCGGCGCTGGCCGCCGCACCGCGCTCGAGCGTGCGCTTCCTTGCCGGACGCGTGTACCTCGCGGCGGGCCGCGAGGCGCGTGCGCGGGAGATGTCCGCGGCGCTCGACGCCCAGCTCGGCGCCGAGCCGCGCATCTTCGGCAAGTTGATCGAAGGGGAGATCGCGCTCGAGGCGGGGCGCGCCCGCGACGCGCTGGCCGCGTTCCAGGCGGCGCAGGGCCTCGCCGACACCTGGCTGGGCCGCGTCGACATGGCCCGCGCCTATCTCGCGGCCGGCGCCTTCACCGAGGCCTCGTCAGAACTGGACCGCGCCGCGGAGCGGCAGGGCGAGGCCACGGCGGTCTTCCTCGACGACATCCCCAGCTACCACCTGTACGCGGCCGTGCTCTACTACCGCGCCCGCGTGCAGGAAGGGTTGAAGAGCCCGGGCGCCGCGAAGGCCTACGAAGCGTTCCTCGCCATCAAAGCGAACGGCGACGAGCAAGGGCTGGTCGCCGATGCCCGCCGCCGTCTCGCCGCGCTGTCACACTGACGTCGGTTCCTGGCGCTGAGTGCCGGGTGCCTGGTGCCTCGTGCGGGATCACGCTGTCAGCCTGACCCGCCCGGCACCACGCACGCACTCAGCACCAGGCACCACGCACGCACTCAGCACCAGGCACCACGCACGCACTCAGCACCCGGCACCCAGCACGAAGCACTAGTAGATCGTCACCACCGTCCCGTTGCTCAGCGCGCTCGTGCCGCCGCTCGTCGTGGTGGTGATCTGGATCGTCCACGTGCCCGGCGCGAGCGCCGGCATCACGAAGCTTGCCGCCACGCCGCCCGAAGCGCCTCCAGTAGTGCAGCCCACCGGCGCCGACACCGGCGATCCGACGGACGGCGTGAACCAGATCGTCTCGCCGTTGCTGTCGATCCCGTCCGCCTCGATCGACACGCCCTGGCCGGAGGTCACCGAGGTCAGCGCCGCGCCCGTCACGCCGCCGCCGCCCGCGCAGCCTCCCGCCTCGAACAGCGTGACGACCGGCGGCGCGGGGATGGTCGAGATCGTGATCGGGTACGACGTCGAGACCGTGTCGCCCGGGTTCTTCAGCCGGACCGTGGCCGGCCCCGGCGTCAGCGACACCGGCAGCCGGGCGATCACCTGCGTGGAGCCGGCGGCCCAGGTGTAGGTGGCGGCCACTTCCGGACCGCCCTGCGAGAACAGCACGTCGGCCGCGCCGGTGGCCGGGAGGTTCACGCCCCGGATGGTCAGCAGCTGGCCGGACCCCGTCGCCGTCGGCGTCGGCGACACCGACGTGATGGTCGCGCCCGACGACGCCGTGCTCGCGTTGGAGAACTCCGACGTGTTGCCGGCCGGGTCGGTGGCCGTCGCCGTGATCGCGCGTCCGGCCGCCACCGACGACGGGAACGCGTAGGCGAACGCCGTGATGTTGCCGCTGCCGTCGGTCGCGACGGTCGTCGTCCCGATCGGGACCTCGCCCTCGCCGTAGCCGCTCGGGTCGGCCGCCGCGCTCGAGAAGAACTCGAGCGTGAAGGTGGTGTTCGGCGTGCTGTTGAACGACACCTGGACGTCGCTCGTCGTCGCCGCGCCGAGCACGGGGTAGTTCTGCCGGTTGTTCGATCCGGTGTCGCCGTCGCCCGGGTCGTTCGCGGTGACGCCGTCCACCTCCAGGTCGATGCCCAGCCCGCCGTTGGGGCCGATCCGGTTGCCCTGGATCGCGTTGCCGGTCGCCCCCTGCCAGACCGCGACGCCGGCGCCGCCGTTGCCGGCGATGGTGTTGTCGGTGACCGCGCCCGCGGCGCCCTCCCGGATGTCCACGCCGTACGCCGTGTTGGGGACGGGCGTCGAGCCGGCCGCGTCGAGGCCGACGATGTTGTTCGTGATGACGGTGCCGACCGCGCCGGCGTAGGCGCCCTGCCCGGAGAGGAAGATGCCGGAGCCGACGTTGCCGGACACGAGGTTGCCCAGGTTGCCGGCGCCGCCAATCACGTTGTTCGGACCGACCTCCACGTTGATGCCCGCCAGGTGGTTGGGCACGGCGGCCGTTCCCGCCGCGTTCGTCCCGATGCGGTTGCCGTAGACGAGGTTGTCGTGGCCCCAGATCTTGACGCCGGCCGCGTTGTTGCCCGAGACGAGGTTGCCCTCGCCGAGCGACCGGTCGCCGCCGATCGTCACGCCGGACACGCCGCCCTCGATCATGATGGCGGCCACGTCCGACGCCGGCGGACCGTTGGGCCGGGCGCTGGTGCCGGTCGGGTCGGTGCCGATCGTGTTCGCCTGCACCGTCACGCCCGTGCTGCCGGATCCGTTGATGTCGATCCCGTGGCCGCCGACGTTGCCCGAGATCACGTTCCCCGCGCCGGCCGTCCCGATCGCCGTGTTCGGCGCCTCGTCGAGGCGGACGCCGCCGGATCCGTTGCCGGCCGCGTTGCCCGCGCCGTCGAGCCCGATCGTGTTGCCGATGATCTGGGTGCCCGTCACCGGCGCCAGCGCGCCGGAGTGCTGCACGTCGACGCCCCACTGGCCGTTCCCGGAGATCGTGTTGTTCTGGATCACCGTGTTGGCCGAGCCGGCGTACATCGTGATCCCGCTCCACGCGTTCGGTCGCGCGGTGATCCCGTCGGGCGCCACGCCGATCGTGTTCCCGACGATCGTGTTGCCCGCCGAGCCCTCCACCAGGATGCCGTTCTGCTGGTTCCCGGAGATCACGTTGGACGTCACCTGGCTGGCGGAGCTGCGCAGGCGGATGCCGGCTTGCAGGTTGCCCTTGCCCGCCGCCCCGTCACGGTCGGTCCCGATCGTGTCGTGGTCGATGACGACGCCGGTGACGCCGCTCCAGGCGAACAGGCCGTCCGCCGGGAAGCTCGTGATCGCGAGGCCGCGCACCGTCGTGTTGCTGGCCTTGATCTGCAGGCCGTAGCCGACCGCGACCGACGCGCCGCTCAATTCCACCGTCGGCCGGCCGTCGTAGTCCGGCTGGCCCGTGGCGTCGAGGCTCACGGGCGCCGTGACGGCCGGCAGCGGGGTGGTCGGCGCGATCACGTGCGGGATCGGGCCCGGGATGTTGAACGCGATCGCGTCCGGCCCCGCGTCGAGGTTCGCCACGGCGATCGCCTGCCGCAGCGAGCCGGCGCCGCTGTCGTTGGTGTTGGTCACCACCAGCGTCTGGCCCGTGTCGAGCACCGCCGTCGAGGCCGACGACGTGTTGTTCCCGGGCGCGGGATCCGACTCGTTCGCCAGCGCCGTGGCGTAGTTGGTCATGGCGCCGGCCGCGACCGACGTCACCGTCACCACGACGCTGGCGCCGCCGCCCGACGGGATCGAGCCGAGCGCGCACTGCACGTTGGTGGTCTGGATGACCGCGCACGAGCCCTGCGAGGGCACGATCGACACGACCGGCAGCAGGATCCCGCCGAACGACGGGAGCGTGTCGCTCAGGACCACGCCCGTGGCCGCGTCCGGTCCCGCGTTGGCGACCGAGACCGTGTACGTCAGGTTGCCGCCCTCGTTGACCGAGGCGGTCGCCGACGATGAGGTGGAGAGGTCCGCCGACGTGCCGCTGCCGCAGGTGTTCAGCAGCACCTCGACGTACTCCCCGCCGTTCGGCGTCACCGCCAGGTCGATCGTGCCGTTGCCGTCGAGGTCGGCCGGGACGAAGAAGTTGGGCACGACGCCGAGCGCGAACGTCGTCGGCGCGCCGAAGTGGCCGGCGCCGTCGCCCAGCAGGATCGCGACGACGCCGCCGACCGCCTCGCCCACGGCGAGATCCGGCTTGCCGTCGCCGTTGAAGTCCGCCGCCGTCGCCCAGGAGGGCTGCTGCGACGCGGGCACGATCTCGACCGGGGCGGCGAAGCCTCCGGCGCCGTCGCCGTACAGCACGGCGAAGTGCGCGGCGGGCGCCGCCGTGGGCGTCTCGGTGAGGCCGAGATCCACGTGCCCGTCGCCGTTCAGGTCGCCGACCGGCCGGACCCGCGCGGCGTCCCCGACGGGGATCGTCGAGCTCAGGGCGAAGTGCCCCGCGCCGTCGCCCAGCATGATCGACATCACGTGCGAGGCGGCGCCGCCGCTCAGCGCGTCGGTGCCCGCCACGTCGAGGTGCGTGTCCCCGTTGAAGTCGCCGACGACGATGCGGTTCATCCCGCCGGCGGCGGCGTAGGTCTGCACGTTCCCCGCCGGGAACTGGCCGCTCCCGTCGTTGAGGATCACGAACAGGTTCGCGCTGTTGTAGCCGCCGACGAGCAGGTCGGGATGCCCGTCGCCGTTCACGTCCGCGACCTCGAGGGCGAACGCGTCGACGCCCGGCAGCGGCGTGGTCGACGAGGTCGTGAAGCCGCCGAGCCCGTCGTTGTAGAACACCGTCACGCCGGCGCCCGTGTCGCCGTTGGCGACGACCAGATCCGGCTTGCTGTCGCCGTTCACGTCAACGGCGCTGACGAAGGTGGGCGACGACAGCACGCCCGCGCCGAAGGTCTGCACGGGGGCGAAGGTGCCGTTGCCCAGGTTGGCGAACTCGAACAGCTGGCTCGCCTGGACGTCGGTCGCCACCAGATCGGGGTGGCCGTCGCCGTCGAGATCCGCGACCGCCAGCGTGTAGGGCTGCGTGTCGGCCGGCGTCGTGTAGATCGCCGGCGCGCCGCACGTCGGGAAGCTGCAGACGGTGCCCACGACCGTGAACGGCGAGCTCGTGACCGGCGAGAGGCCGGTGACCGCCGCCGAGAGCGTGTAGGTGCCCGTGCGGTCGAGCGACAGGTCGGCGAAGGTCGCGAAGCCCTCGGTGTCGGTCAGGGCCGAGGTCGTCCCGGACAGCGTCGCGCCGGCCGGGTTCGACGCGAGGGCCACGGTCACCGTCGCGCCCGGCACCACCGCGCCGTACCCGTCACGCACCTGCACCTTGACCGGCGGCGCGATGTTCGCGCCGCGCTGGACCGTCGTCGGCTGCTGCACGAAGAAGAGCGTCGAGTTGCCCGGCGTCACGATCGGCGGCTCGGTGGCGCCGTTGTCCTTGTCCTCGGTGTTCACGCCCTGCGACTGCAGCACCGGCGTGACGACGCCGCCCGTGCCGCCCGATTCCGTGGGCGCGAACGCCGGATCGACGCTGACCGCCTGGCCCTCCGAGTTGATCACCGTGACGTTGTCGGACCGGTCCGGGTCGATGAGCCGGAGCGTGATCTTGCCCGCTCTCGCCGGGGCCCAGCCACAGCGTGGCGTTGGTGGCCGACGGGTCGTTCGGGTCGGGGATCCCCGGGCGAGTTGGGATCGATGAAGTCCGGGTTCGCGATGTTCGACACCAGCACGTTGTGCGTCTCGTACTGCAGCGTGCAGCCGGTCGTCGCCGGCGTCTGGTACGTCTTGTAGAGGACCAGCTGGACGTTGATGCACCCGGCCGTCGTTCCGTCCGTGCCCGGAGGGCACAGCTTCGACGTCTGCTGGGCCAGGAACAGGTTCACGTTGAACGACGACGTGGTGTTGCCGTCGTTGGTCACCGTCCACGTGATGTCCGAGATCGCCCCGTTCGAGATGTCCGGGTTGGAGATGTCCGGGTTGGAGATGTCCGGGTTGGAGATGTCCGGATTCGAAATGTCAGGGTTGGAGATGTCCGGGTTCGAGATGTCCGGGTTCGCGACCGTGAGATTCGAGATGTCCGGGTTGGAGATGTCCGGGTTGGAGATGTCCGGGTTCGAGATGTCCGGATTCGAGATGTCCGGGTTCGAGATGTCCGGGTTGTAGACCTCGGCGTTCGAGATGTCGGGATTGGAGATGTCCGGGTTCGAGATGTCGGGGTTGGAGATGTCCGGGTTCGAGATGTCGGGGTTGAGCCGCACCGACCCGGTGAGGCCGCCGGCGAGCGGCCCCGTCGCCCCGGCCTGCTCGATCTCGACCACGCTCACGTCGATCGTCGCGTGCGGGTCGGACGAGGTGACGTAGACCGTGCGCGCCGCCAGCGACAGCGGCGGCGTCGTGACGTCGATCGACGTCACGGCCGGGTCGAACTGGTCGAACGACGCCGACCCGCCCACCGGCTGGTTCTGGACCGTCAGGCGGAAGCTCTTCGTCTCGTTGGTCTGGTTCTGCGCGAACACCACGAAGGCGCGCTGCAGGTCGGCGTCGAGCGGCTTCGTGTTGCCGGGCGAGCCGACGAGCAGGCCGCCCGTGACGCGCGCCGTGTAGATGTTCTGGTTGCGCGACCCGCTCGCGCTCGGCTGGCACGGCGGCAGGTACTGCGTCGGGTCGAAGATGCTCGTCCCGGGCAGCACCGGCGGCGTGTAGTCGTCCCACGGGTTGCCGTCGCCGTTCAGGTCGGCCGGCTGCCGCACGTCGCGGTTGTCCGTCCACACCGCGTGGAAGACGGGGGTGGCCTGCGTGTTGTAGATCCACTGCCCGTTGGGCGCGGTCACGAAGGCCGGCGCCTGGGTCACGTCGATGTAGTCGCCCATGAACGGCACCGTGCCGAGCTGGAACATCGGCAGGTCGGGCGGGTTGAACTGCAGCTGGTCGACCCCGACGCCGCCCGCGCGGCTGCCCATCAGGTAGTCCGACACCTGCACGGACGGCTGGAACACCGGCGCGTCGCCCGGCAGACCCATCGAGGCGCGGATGTCGATCGTGTGCCGCCGGGACGGCGACGACGACGCGACCGCGGTCTTGTCGTCGACGTACTGCGAGAACGTGCGCGAGACGTCCTCGCGCAGGTCGTAGTAGACGAGCAGCAGGTGGCCGCCGCCGAACGTGAGCGTGGGCATCAGCTGGTGCCCGGGCAGGCTCTCGTCGGCCACTGGACGCGGCGCGGTGAAGCTCGAGCCGTTGCGCGAGGTGACCAGGACGACCCGCGCGTCGCCGCTGACCGGATCGGGCCGGAGCGTGGCGAACCCGCGCTCGGACCAGGCCATGTAGAGCCGGCCCTGGTCGTCGAACGTCATCGTCGGGTACGAGTTGGTCCGGAAGCTCAGCGCCTCGGCGCTCGTGCCCTGGTCGAATCCGTTCACCTGGTCCACTTCCTTCACGAGCCCGCCAGCCCGGTGCTCGGCAATGGCGTCGCGCGCCCGCGCCGGGCCCGGCTGGAACTTCCGCACGCACGCGGGCGGATTGAAGGAATGCCCGAGGTTCGCCGAGCGCGCCACCATGATGGCGTCCGAATCGCCGTCGGCCGTCGCGAACCGCCGCCACGCGACGTAGACGTCGCCGCTGAGCGGGTCGATCGCGATCGACGCGCCCTGGTTCAGCAGGTCCGTCGCCGGGCTCAGCTGCACCGGCGTGCTCCAGTGCGCGCCGCAGTCGGCCGACGAGGTGAACAGGATGCGGGACGACGTCGTGTCGCCCGAGCCGCTGAACTCCGTGTAGGCGACGTAGACGGGTCCGGCCGGCACCGTCTCGGTGATCGTCGTGCCGTTCGGGCCCGGCGTCACAATCTGGCAGGTCGCCGACGTGCGCGGCACGTCCACCGCCAGCCACGGCTTGTCGAGGAACGTCGTGCCCGGATCGCTCGCCACGACCGTCGTGCCGAGGTGGACGATCGAGTCGCCGCTTTCCTTGTTGTTGTTGTCGATGAACCGCCCGACGAAGACCCCGCTCCGTCCGCCGTCGCCCCGGTCGAACGCGAGACCGGCGTAGTAGAGCAGGCCGTTGGTGCCGGCCCGCACCACCGGGTCGGCCGCCGCCTGGTAGCCGAACAGGCCGCACCTCGCTGGATCCGGATGCTCGGTGCGCGCGGGATCGCACGCGGCGTCCTGCGGGTACCCGGGCACGAGCGTGCTGCGCCAGGTCTGGCCGCCGTCGAACGACTTGAAGAGCCCCACCCACGCGTCGCCCGTGACCTTGCCGTCGGTCAGGCCCGGCAGGTCCACCGTGCGGTAGTCGTTCGCCCCCGCCATCAGGTGCAGCGGGTTGCGCGTCGACGCCGCCATCGACGGCTCGTTCTGCCGCTGCAGGAACGGATCGCCGTCGGGCCACGTCCGGCCCGACACCATGTTCACGTTGCGGCCGGCTACCGGGCTGAGCGGGCCCGTGGTCGGCGGCTGCTGGCGCTTGTCGCGCTGGCTCCGGTACCAGACCGGGGCGCCGCGCTGCTGGCCGATGCGCGAGCCGTCGGCCCTGGGGGTCGCGACCGCGGCCGGGAAGGCCAGGCCGATGGCGACCAGAGAGCCGACGAAGATGCGGACGCGGGCGTGGGAGAACGGTCGACGTGACATGAGGCCTCCGTCTTCATGCGCAGTGACCAGGGCGGCGATCGGACCGCACGGGCAATCGGCGGCTCGCCGCGAGGCCACGCGGGCCTCGGACAGCCGGGAAACCCCCGCGGCGGCCCGGCGGGCCTTGCTGAGGGCGTTCGAGCTGAGTGGAACCTGCGGATTATCGCCGTCTTGCGGTGGGAGCGCAAGCGCTAACCACAGGCCCGGTCGCCCGGGAGGGGAGACTCCGCGCCGGCGGCCGGGCCACGGTCGAGCTGGCGCTCAGGCGGGAGTGGACCGGCCGCCGCGGGACCAGAACGCAGGCACGGCGCCGGTGCCCGTGACGACCTCGGCCGTCACCTCGAAGCCCCGCCGCCGGGCTTCCTCGACGAAAACGTGCCCGGCCAGGCCCACCTCGACGGGCACGGCGCCCCGCGGCACGTCGCCCCGGGCCACCAGGGCGGCCATGATCGAGGCGTGCCACCCGGTGGTGCGCTCCATCGACGAGAACCCGGTTTCGGCGTCGTACCGATCCACGAGCTGCACGACGGCCGCCGCCGGCTGCCCGGCCTTCCGCCCGACCGCGTACACCCGGATCAGGCAGATGTCCTCGACCACCTCGCGCCGCACCTGCGGCTCGAACAGCGCGTGGAACAGGTGCCGGGGCACGACCGGCCGCCCGTCCACCTCGACCGGCTCGAGCTCGAACAGGCCGAGGTCGGCGAAGGCCTTGAGCTGCGCGTACGAGCCGGGGTACCGCAGGATCTTCAGGTCGTAGTGGCGCAGCCGGTCCTTGAACGTCCACGGCGCGGTCGAGACGCCGCCCGAGGCGGCGAACGCCTCGAGGCGCCCGAGCGGCGGGAAGTCCACCTCCTCGGGCTCGGCGAAGGCGGGCGCGCCCACCAGCTCGCCGTCGCGGAGGATCGTCATCTCGCCGTAGTACTCGTTGGTCAGGCCCTCGATGCTGAACGACGCGACGTAGTTCCACGGCGGCTGCGGCACGAGCGGCAGGCCGCCGTCGTAGATGCGCACGCCCTCGGTCTCGTCGAGGAGCTCCATCGCGTGCACCGCCAGCGTGTTGCCCATGCCCGGGCCCATGCCGCAGTCGGGCACGATCGACACGCCCGCGCGCTTCGCTTCGGCGTCGAGCGCGTGCTGCTGCCGGACGATGTCGGTGTTGCCGCCCAGGTCGCAGAGCGACACGCCGCTCTCGATTGCGGCGTGGGTGAGCGGCAGGTTGAGGAAGTAGGGCACGGCGCTGATCGCCACGTCGTGGCCCGCCAGCGCGGCCCGGACCGCGGCCGCGTCCGCGACGTCGAGCGAAGCGGCCTCGACCGTGCGCGTCGCGGTCAGGCGGTTCACCCGATCGGCGGCGGCCGACGCGACACCCTTGTCGAGGTCCGCCATCACCACCCGCCTGGCGTCGCCGAACTTGACGAGATCGTAGGCGGCCGCCGTGCCCTGCCGCCCGCTTCCGAGAATCAGGTAGGAGAATTTCATGCGTCCAGATACCGCGTCGGTTCCTGCGTGTCAAGCCGGCGGACGGGATCCGCTTGACGCGCCGGCCCGTGTGCGGTACACGAACGCCAGCGAGGAGAAGGCATCATGACCACGACCGGCGCCGGCCAGACCCCCTTCAAGATCACCTACACCTCGGCCAACGCGGACATGGGCGAGTTCCACCGCCGCTTCGACGAGGCGCTGGCCCTCGTGAAGTCCAGGGCCGGACAGGAGCACCCGCTGCGCATCGCCGGCCAGGCGGTGACGTCGGGCTCGCCGCCGCTCGTCGACGTGTCGCCCATCGACACGCGCGTCGTGCTCGGCCGATTCGCCGCGGCGACGCCCGCGCACGTGGACCAGGCCGTCGGCGCCGCCAGGGCCGCCCAGCGGGGCTGGGCGCGCACGCCGTGGGCCGACCGCCTCGCCGTCCTGCGCCGCGCCTCGGCCGCCATCCGCGAGCGCAAGTTCGAGATCGGCGCCGTGATGAGCCTCGAGGTGGGGAAGAGCCGCATGGAGTCGATGGGGGACGTGGAGGAGTCGGCGGACCTCGTCGACTACTACTGCCAGCAGATGGAGGACGCCGGCGGCTACGTGAAGCCGATGGGCCGCCTGCTGCCCAACGAGCGCACCGCGTCCGTGCTGCGCCCGTTCGGCGTCTTCGTCTGCATCGCGCCGTTCAACTTCCCGATGGCCCTGTCGACCGGCATGTCGTCGGCCGCCCTGATCGCGGGCAACGCCGTCGTCTACAAGCCCGCGCAGGACACGCCGTGGACCGGCCTCATGCTCTACGAGTGCTACGAGGCGGCGGGGTTGCCGCCCGGTGTCTTCAACTACGTGACCGGCCGCGGCATCGAGATCGGCGACGCGCTCTGGCGGCACCCGGGCGTGGACGGGATCGTGTTCACGGGCTCCAAGGACGTGGGCATGCACATGATGCGGGAGTTCGGCCGCGACTGGCCGAAGCCCACGCTCATGGAGCTCGGCGGCAAGAACCCGGCGATCGTCACGCGGTCCGCCGACCTCGACATGGCCGCCGAGGGCGTCATGAAATCGGCCTTCGGCCTCCAGGGCCAGAAGTGCTCCGCCTGCTCGCGCGTGTACGTCGACCGCGCGATGGCGGACGCGTTCCTCGAGAAGCTGCTCGCGAAGACGGCCGCCATCGCCATCGGCGACCCGACCGAGAAGGACGTGTACCTCGGGCCGGTGATCAGCGCCCGGGCGGTCAAGACCTTCGTCGAGGCCGTGGAGTCGGCCCGGCGCGGCGGGACGATCCTGTGCGGCGGCGGCCGGCTCGAGGAGGGGCCGTTGGCGCACGGCCACTACGTGGAGCCCACCATCGCCGAGCTGCCGCTCGATCACGAGCTGTTCCGCCGGGAGCTGTTCGTGCCCCTGCTGGCGGTCGGCCGCGTCTCGGGCCTCGACGAGGCGATCGCCGAGAGCAACAAGGCCGAGTACGGCCTGACGGCCGGGATCTACTCGGCCGACCCGCAGGAGATCGAGAAGTTCTTCGACGAGGTCGAGTGCGGCGTGTGCTACGCGAACCGCCCGACCGGCGCGACCACGGGGGCGTGGCCCGGCGTGCAGCCGTTCTGCGGGTGGAAGGGATCCGGCTCGACCGGCAAGGGCGGGTGCGGCCCCTACTACGTCGCGCAGTTCATGCGCGAGCAGAGCCGCACCGTCATGGAGTGACGGCCAGGCCGCGCACGGCGCGGCCCGCGCAGTCCGTCAGCAGTACGTAGGGGCCGGCTTCAGCCGGCCCGATCAGAAGATCGTGTAGATGAACGGCGCGAGGGCGCTCGTCTGCGCGAGCGCGATGAGCACGCCGAGCAGCAGCAGGAAGAGGAGGATCGGCGCCAGCCACCACTTCTTGCGCACCTTCAGGAAGTCCCACAGCATCGCCGCGTTGGACGTGAACGACATTGGCCGTCCCCTTTGACGACGTCAGTTCCTGGTTCTTCGTGCCTGGTGCTTGGTGCGTGCCTCGTGCCTCGTGCTCAGTGCGGCGTCACGCCGCGCCAAGACCGCGTGATCCCGCACCAAGCACCGAGCACCAGGCACGCACCAAGCACCAAGCACCAGGCACGCACCAAGCACCAAGCACCAGGCACGCACCAAGCACCGAGCACCAAGCACGCACCAGGCACTAGGCACCCAGCACCAAGCACTAGTCAGTACCGGCTTGTCCGTCCGGCTGCCGGGCCCGTCCGGCTCGACCGGGATCCAGCGGCTCGACCGGTCCCGGCCGGCGCCGAGCCCCAGCGGGTCGTGGCCCAGCATACGCCGGACGAGGCCGGTCGGCGCGACGGCCAGCAGATAGAGCAGCGTCAGCAGCACGCGGGCGACGGCCGTCGTGACGACACCGGCGGCGGCGGCCCCGGCCCGCTCGACGGGACCGAGGACGCCGGGCGCGAGCAGGGCGGCGGTCAGGACCAGCGCGCCCGCGCCGGCCAGATACGGCGCGGCGGCGCCGCCCCGCCACCACGCGACGCCCGCGGCGGCGACGAGCACGCCGGCCAGCGAGAGGCCGAACCGCCGCGCGGCGCCGCGCGGGAGGGCCGGCGCAGCCACGGCCCACGGGTCGTCGCCCGTCCCCTCCTCGAGCGCCGGCTGCTCGTGCTTGAGGAGCACCAGGTCCTCGAGCACCAGCACGTCCATGCCCGTGCGCATGAAGCACCGGTACGCGTCGGCCGGCGTGCGCACGATCGGCTCGCCCCGCACGTTGAACGACGTGTTGGCGATCACGCCGCAGCCCGTCCCGCGCTTGAACGCCTCGACGAGGCGGCGGAACCGCGGGTCCGCCTCGCGGCCGACCGTCTGCACCCGCGAGGAGTGGTCCACGTGCGTCACCGCCGGGATGTCGCTCGGCCCCTCCGGCGGCGCCGCGGGCGACGGCCGCCCCGTCCGGACGGGCGGCCGGCGATGCTCCGGGCGCACCGGCGCCACGAGCAGCATGTAGGGCGACGGCCGGTCGAGCTCGAACCAGTGGCCGGCGTCCTCCTCCAGGCATGCCGGCGCGAAGGGCCTGAACGACTCCCGGAACTTGATCTTCAGGTTCAGGACGGACTGCATCGACGGGTCGCGCGCGTCGCCCAGGATCGAGCGGCCGCCGAGCGCGCGCGGGCCGAACTCCATGCGGCCGCTGAACCAGCCGACCACCTGCCCGCGCGCCAGCAGGTCGGCCGCGGTCTCGATCGCGCCGTCGCCCGGCTGCCGGCGGAACGGCCGCCCGTGGCGGCCGAGCCACGCCGCGATCTCGTCGGCGCCGAAGGCCGGGCCGAGCCGCGACCCGGCCTGTCGGTCCCGCCCGCCGCCGTCCGCGCGCGGCCGATCGAGCGCCTGGTGCCACGCGAAGAGCGCCGCGCCGAGCGATCCCCCCGCGTCGCCCGCGGCCGGCTGAATCCAGATGTCGTCGAAGACGCCCGCGCGGAGCAGCTCTCCGTTGGCCACGCAGTTGAGGGCCACGCCGCCCGCGAGGCACAGGTGGCGCTCGCCGGTCTCCTTTCTGACGTGCCGCGCCATGCGCAGCACGATCTCCCCGGTGACCTCCTGGACCGATCGGGCCAGGTCGGCCTCGCGCGAGGTCGGCGTGGAGTCCGGCGGCCGCGGCGGGGCCCCGAAGAGCCGGTGGAACGCCGCCGACGTCATCGTCAGGCCCTGGCAGTAGTTGAAGTACTTCATGTTCAGCGCGAACGACCCGTCCTCGCGCAGGTCGACGAGCTCGTCGAGAATCGTCGACACGTAGCGGGGCTCGCCGTACGGCGCCAGCCCCATCAGCTTGTGCTCGCCCGAGTTGACCCGGAAGCCCGTGTAGGA
This sequence comes from uncultured Acidobacteriota bacterium, assembly GCA_963812185.1. Taxonomy (GTDB): domain Bacteria; phylum Acidobacteriota; class Vicinamibacteria; order Vicinamibacterales; family JAHECP01; genus JAHECP01. The sequence goes on along the minus strand of CAWEUE010000002.1, from coordinate 72,993 downwards.
GGTGAACGCGCTGTAGAGCAGCCCGAGGCTGTGCGGAAAGCGCAGCTCCGCGCGCAGGTCGATCCGGCTGCCCGCGCCGGCGCCCCACGAGGCGGTGGCCCACTCGCCCACGCCGTCGATCGTCAGGATGGCGGCGCGCTCGAACGGCGACGGGTAGAACGCCGACGCGGCGTGCGACTGATGGTGCTCCGGATACAGCACGCGCCCGTCGAAGCCCAGCTCGCGCGCGATCAGGTCGCCGATCCACAGCTTCTCGCGCAGCCAGACGGGCATCGCCGTCAGGAACGAGGTCAGCCCCGCCGGCGCGAACGCCACGTAGGTCTCCAGCAGCCGCTCGAACTTCAGCCAGGGCTTGTCGTAGAACGCGACGGCCTCGAGATCCGACGCGGCGATCCCGCCCTCGCGCAGGCACCAGGCGATGGCGCTCCGCGGGAACCGCTCGTCGTGCTTCCGGCGGCTGAACCGCTCCTCCTGCGCCGCCGCCACGATCGCGCCGTCGCGGATCAGACACGCCGCGGAGTCGTGGTAGAAGGCGGAGAGGCCGAGGATGTGAACGGGCCGTGGCACGGGTCAAGGATAGCGCGTCGCGGGCGGGTTTCGCCCGGGCCCGGCCGGGGTGTAGGATGCGCACGCTCGCGGGCGGCCGGCGCGTCGTCCTCGCGGGCGCCAGGGAGGTGAGGCGGTGACGACGGGCGGCGCGGGCGCGGCGCGGCGGTGGTGGCTCTATCCGGTCACGGCGCTGCTGGTCCTGGCGGCGCTGGAGCTGCTGTCGTTCGTCGCCTACCGCCTCGTGGAGGGGCGCTGGTTCTCGTATCGCGCGGTGCACGCCGGCGAAGTCCGTCTGAGCCGCCCGCGGCCGGCCGGCGTGCCGGACACCACGGTCGCGCGTCCCCAGGAATTCCTGCGCGAGGACGTCCTGCACCCGTACCTGGGCTTCGTGGGCGACCCCGCCCTGGACCCGGGGTTCACCGACTGGGGGTTCTGGGGCACGCTCGGGCCCCACCCGCCCGCGCGCGGTCCCGACCGCCTCCTGGTCGGGATCTTCGGGGGATCGCTCGCCGCCGATCTCTACGAGTACCGGCGGCGCCCGCCTGAAGGCCAGGCTGCGGGAGTCGGGCCGGTGGGCGGGACGCGAGGTCGTGCTGCTCAACACCGCCTACGGGGGCTACAAGCAGCCGCAGCAGCTGATGGCCCTCAACTACGCGCTCGCCCTCGGCGCCCAGTTCGACATCGTCGTGAACCTGGACGGCTTCAACGACGTGGCGCTGGACGCGTCGGAGAACGCGCCGCAGGGCGTGTTTCCCGCGTATCCGCGCGGCTGGGCGATGCGCGTCGAGCGCTTCCACGATCCCGCCCTGGTCGAGCAGGTCGGCCTGCTGGCGTACGTGCGCGGGCGGCGGGCCGGGCTCGCGGCCGGCTTCGCCGCGCGGCCGTGGCGGTACTCGGTGACCGCCGGCCTCGTGTGGACGCTGCTCGATCGGCTGTCCGCCGCGCGGGTGGCCGAGGCCCGGCGCGCGCTCGACGCGTTCCGTCCCGCCGACCGCCGGTACCAGGCCACCGGCCCCGCGCGGCCCGCGACCGAGGCCGCCGCCTACGAGGAGCTGGCGTCGGTGTGGGAGCGGGGGTCGCTGCAGCTCGATCGGCTGTGCCGCGCCAACGGCATCCGCTACGTCCACTTCCTGCAGCCCAACCAGTACGTCGAGGGCTCCAAGCCGATGGGTCCCGCCGAGCGCCGCGTCGCCGTGAACCCCGCGCAGCCCTACCGCGCGGGCGTCGAGCGCGGCTATCCGCTCCTGCAGGCGAAGGGCCGCGCGCTCGCGTCCGCAGGCGTCTCGTTCCACGACCTCACGACGGTCTTCGCGCGGATCCACGAGCCGCTCTACGTCGACGACTGCTGCCACGTGAACCAGCGCGGGTACGAGCTGCTGGCGGACGCGATTGCGGACGCGATCGTGGCCGATCACGGACGGTAGGGAGACGCCGCGGGTGCACGCGGGTCAGCGTGTGTTCCCGTCGATTCAACAAGAAGATGCGCCCGGGCGGAAGGGGGGCGCCTCCTGGCACCTCCGTGCACCCTCCTGCACCGTGCGCCCCTGTGCACCCTGACCGTGTGGTACAGTCCCCCGAAACTCCGTCAGGAGATCCCATGTCCAGGCCCGGGCCCGCCGTCGATCACGACGCCAATCTCATCCGCGCCATCGGGCTCGGCTCGGCGACGCTCTTCGTCATCGGGAGCGTCGTCGGCTCCGGCATCTTCATGACGACGGGGATCATGGCCGAGAGCATCCCGTCGGCGTCGTTGCTGCTGCTGGCGTGGACGCTCGGCGGCGTGCTGGCCATGACGGGGGGGCTGACCTACGCGGAGATGGGCGCCATGTTCCCGCACTCGGGCGGCGTCTACGTGTTCCTGCGCGAGGCCTACGGACCGCTCACCGGCTTCCTGTACGGCTGGGCGGCGATGCTCGTCGTGCTGAGCGGCGGCATCGCGGCGGTGGCCGTCGGCTTCGCCGAGTACCTCAGCTACTTCGTGCCGGCGCTCTCGCCCGCGCGCATCCTCTTCACCGTGCCGCTGCCGTTCGGCGCCGCGTGGTCGCTCTCGGCCGGGCAGGTGGTGGCGGTGGCGTCGATTGCCGTGCTGGGCGCGATCAACTACGTGGGCGTGCGCAGCGGCAACTTCGTCAACGCCGCGCTGACCGTGGCGAAGGTGGCCGGGCTCGCGGCGCTCCCGATCATGGCGCTGCTCGTCCAGCGCGTCGAGCCCGCCTTCACGCCCGTCGTGCCGGCCGGGCTGGCGCACCCGGCGACGCAGTTCGGCGTGGCGATGATCGCCGTGCTGTGGACCTACGAGGCCTGGTACTTCGTCACCTACGCCGCCGGCGAGATCGAGAACCCGCACCGGAACCTGCCGCTCGCCCTGGTGTTCGGGATCCTGGCGCTGATCGTGATCTACGTGTCGGTGAACGTGGCGTACCTCTACGCGCTGCCCATCGACTCGATGCGGGGCGTCGTGCGCATCGCCGAGCAGGCCGCGGCGGCGCTGGTCGGGCCCCGCGGCGCCACCTTCGTCGCGCTCACGGTGATCGTGTCCACCTTCGGCTGCAACGCGCCGGCCATCCTCGGCGGCTCGCGCCTGCTGTTCGCCATGGCCGGCGACGGCGTGTTCTTCCGCTCCACCGGCGTGGTCCACCCCGTCTACCGCACGCCCCACGTGGCCATCGTCGCGCTGACGGTGTGGTCCTGCGTGCTCGCGCTCTCGGGCAGCTACGAGCAGCTGTTCACCTACGTGATGTTCGCGTCGATCCTCTTCAACCTCGCCGGCGGTCTCGCCATCTTCCGCTTGCGCCGGACCATGCCCGACCACCCGCGGCCCTACAAAGCGTGGGGCTACCCCGTTGTCCCGATCATCTTCATCCTCGGATCGCTGGCGTTCGTGCTGAACACGCTCGTCGAGCGCCCCGTCGAGTCGCTCGCCGGCCTCGGTCTGGTCGCCCTCGGGCTGCCGGCCTACTGGTACTGGACGCGGACCGAGGCCGCGTAGCGGCCAGGGGGTCAGTGGGCAGCCGTCAGGGGTCGGCCGTCAGGGCTCAGCGGTCAGCGGTCAGCGGTCAGGCAGACCACTCTGCGACGCCGCCACGGCGTGACAGCGCGACAACGTGACAGAAGCTCTTCCTGACCCCTGCCCCCTGACCCCTGACCCCTGACGGCTGCCCTCTGCCCCCTGCCTCTGGTCTAGAATCTCCGGATGCGCTTCGCCATCATTGGTTCCGGCGGGGTCGGCGGGTACTACGGCGCGACGCTGGCGCGGGCGGGGCACGCGGTCGCGTTCCTCGCGCGCGGCGCGCATCTCGCGGCCATGCGCGAGCACGGCCTGCGCGTCGAGAGCCCGCACGGTGATTTCACCCTCGAGGTCGAGGCGACCGACGACCCGGCGTCGGTCGGCGCCGTGGACGTCGCCGTGCTCGCCGTGAAGACGTACGACAACGACACGGCGCTCCCCATGCTGCGGCCCCTCGTCGGCGAGGGGACGACGGTGCTCACGCTGCAGAACGGGGTGGACAGCGCGGACGAGGTGGCGGGCGTGGTGGGACGGGCGGCCGTCGTGGGCGGCGCCACCTACATCGCCACGGCCGTCGCGCGGCCCGGCCTGATCGTGCAGACGGGCACGCACCGGCGGATCGTGTTCGGCGAGGTGTTCGGCGACCCGCCGCGGATGACGCCGCGCGTGGAGCGCCTCGCCGAGGCGCTGCTGGGCGCCGACATCCAGGCCGAGCCGGCGGCCGACGCCCGCGTGCCGCTCTGGGACAAGTTCGCCTACCTCGCGCCGTTCGCCGGCTTCAGCGGCGCCTCGCGCCTGCCCGCCGGGCCGATCTGGGCCGACCCGTTCACCCGCGAGCGCTTCCTGACCGCCGTGCAGGAGGTCGTGCGCGTCGCCCGCGCCGAGGGCGTGCCCCTCGGCGGAGACCTCGCCGACCGTGTCGTCGCCTACATGGACGCCGTGCCCGGCACGATGCGGGCGTCGCTGCTGATCGATCTCTCGCAGGGGAAGCGCATCGAGGTGGAGGCGCTGCAGGGCTCGGTCGTGCGGCGCGGCCGCGCCCGCGGCGTGCCGACGCCGATCATGAGCACGCTCTACGCGCTGCTCAGGCCGTACGCGGAGGGGCCGCCCGTCCCGCCGCCGGCCTAGTTCCGCCGCCTACATCATCTGGGAATCGTCGACCATGTCCTCGGGGCTCGAGGTCACGCCGGCCTCGCTCACCGTGGCGGCGACCTCGCGGAGCCGCTCCTGCGTGGTGCGCCGCATCTTCTCGAGCAGGTCGGAGATGCGCTGCGCCTGGCGGATCACCACGGCCAGGTCCCGCAACAGCCCCTCGTCCTTGGTGGCGCGCTCCAGCAGATCGCACTGCCCGACGATGGTCTGCACGGCGCCGTTGATCTCGTTGGAGATCGAGAGGGTCAGCTCCGCCATGGTCTCCATCGTGCGGTACTTGCCGAGCGAGACCTGCAGCTGCTGCGCGAGGATGCCCACGGCGAGGATCTCGGCGATGGGGGCCATCGCCTCGAGCTGGTCCGAGACGAACGCGTCGGGCGTGCGCGAGACGAGGTTCAGCGTGCCGAGCGCGCGGTTCTTGGCGATGAGCGGGACGATGAGCGCCGACCGGAACCCGGCGCCGTAGAGCACGTTCGCGTCGAGGAAGTCCGGCGCGAGCTTGCCCAGGTCGTTCGACAGGAGCGGCTTGCGCGAGGTCACGACGTTGCCGATGATCGTGCGGCCGATCGTGAACTCCAGCTCGGGGCGGGGGCGGTTGCGCCGCTCCTCCTCGGTCACGCGCGCGGTGAACGTCTGCAGGTCCTGGCCGTTCTCCTTCACCAGCGCCAGGCCGAGGCGGTCGCACGCCACGACCCGGGCGATCTGCCGCGCGAGCGACTGGAAGGCGAGGCCGATGTCGTTCGACCGAGCGAGCGTCTTGAGCAGCGTGTTCTGGATCTCGAGCTGGCCGACCAGATCGAGCGTGGCGAGGTGCGCGGTCTCGTGCCGCGTGATCATCCGCGTCAGCCAGCCGATGCGGTTCGACGCCAGGCTGGCCAGGATGACGATGACGATCCAGACGAGGAGGATCTGGGCCCAGACCCCGATCGCGTGGTAGGCCTCGCCCGCCCACCGGACCGAGCCCATCATGGCGAACTGCAGCACGGCGGCAGCCACCACCAGGCCCCAGATCCTTCGCTGGGGCGTCCACGCAGGGGTTCGCGACATCGAGCGCTAGGGTCTTTCGAGCTTGTAGCTGCTCAGTGAAGGGCGCACGGGCCGGTCGAACCACAGCGGCCGGCGAAGTCCCTCGGGCCCTGGTGCTGGTCTGGTGCGCTCCATCCACTCGCGAAACACACCGTGCGACCGTTCCGTGTCGACCATGATATCCCCGTATCGGTCGTCCGGCCCGGCTTTTTCGAGGCGGACGCGCTGGTGCCAGCAGTGCATGCCGCTCACCGGGTCGGGCTGCACGGGGAACGTGGCGTTCTGGTGGACGCCCACCTCGCGCCACCAGATCCGCGACGAGTCCGGGTCGGCGCTCTCGAACGGCGCCGCGCCGTGGACCTGCCTCATCCGGTACCGGCCGGCGCCCTCCCGCTGGATCGTCACCAGCGCGGAGCCCGCGCGCGAGCCGCCCCGCTCTTCGTGCAGCCGCCACCGCCCGAGGTGGTGGGACATCCCCAGCACGCCCGGCCGGATGCCCTCGGTCACCCAGGCGCGGGTCACGAAGTAGCCGATCGCCGTGTGGACCTTGACCAGGTCGCCCGTGGCCACGCCGAGGCGCCGCGCGTCCCCGGTGGCCACCCAGAGCGGGTTCTCGTGCGAGATCTCGTGCAGCCACTTGACGGCCGAGCGCGTGTGCACGAGCGTCGGCAGGCGGAAGTTCGGCAGCAGGTCGAACTCGCCCGCCTCGGGCGCCAGCCCGCGCCAGTGGACGTGGCCCGGCACGTAGCGCGGAAGGGCATGCTCGGGCCAGCCCCACGCCGCGAGCGTCGCCGAGTAGAGCTCGAGCCGTCCCGACGGCGTCTTGAAGCCGGCGCGCGCCACGCCGTCCACCACGACGCCGACGCCCGCGCCGTCGCGCGTGACCCGGCCCGCCGCGTCGTCGACCGCGGCGCCGTCGAGCTCGCCGGCGGCGAGCGGCCGTTCGTGCTCGCGGCTGTAGGCCTCGTCGCTCACCTTGAAGACGCCGTACTTCCGCATGTACTGCAGCGGCGTGAGGCCCTCGCGCGCGGCGGCCTCGGGCAGACCGGGCACCGAGCGCTCGAACATCCAGGCGTAGTACTCGTCGATCGTGATCGGCTCGCCGGGCCGCGCCGGCGACTCGAAGTAGCGCCGGATCCCGAGGGCGCCGTCCGGGTCGATGCGCCAGCTGAGCGCGATCCAGAACTCGTTCTCTTCCCACACCTCGCCCGGGTTGGCCTGGTGGGTCGCCTCGATCCGCTCGCCGCGCTTCTCGCGCGCGACGCGCAGGACGGGCTGGCGGAAGCCGAGCCAGCGGCCCGCGTGCGTCTCCTGGCTCATCGTGTCGTGGCGCTCGGTCGCTGAGCCCCATGGGCAGCACGTAGTCGGCGAACCACGCCGTCTCGCTCCAGGTGGGCGTGAGCGCCACGTGCAGGCCGACCGTGTCCGGGTCCTGCAGCATCTCGATCCACGAGAAGCCGTCGGGGTTGGTCCAGACCGGGTTGTAGACCCGCGTGAAGTAGACGTCGAGCCGGCCCCGCCGCTCCTTGAGGAAGTGCGGCAGCAGGAAGCTGAGCTCGTGGAAGGCGAGCGGGAACTCGCGAGGGAACAGGAGCTCGTTCCACGCGTCCTGCGGGGGCGGCGGGTTCGGCGGCTTGGGCACGAACTTGTTCGTGTGGTGCAGGTTCACGCCGCCCACCGCGCCGATCGATCCGGTGAGCGCGACGAGCAGGTACAGGCAGCGCGTGATCTGCCAGCCCCACAGGTGGCCCGACGCGGCGGAGCGCCAGCTGTGCGTCGCGAAGCGGCTGCCGGCCCGGGCGACGGCCTCGGCCGCGGCGACGATGGAGGCCGCGGCGACGCCGGTCTCGGCCTCCGCGTGCTCCGGCGTGAACGCCGCGTACTCCTGCTTCAGCGCCTCGATGAACGCGTCGAAAGTCGGCTCCGCGTCCGGGCGCGCAACCGTCAGGTACTCCCGCCAGTTGACCCAGCGGCGGACGAACTCGCGGTCGTACCGCTCGTGCTCGAGCAGCCAGCGCGCGATGGCCAGGAGCAGCGCGCCCTCCGTGCCGGGCCGCGCCGGCAGCCACAGGTCGGCCTTCGCCGAGCTGTTCGACAGCCGCGGGTCGATCGTGATGAGCGTCGCGCCGTGCGCCTTCGCGTCCATGATGCGCTGCGCGTGCGGGTTGAAGTAGTGGCCCGTCTCGAGGTGCGACGACAGGAGCAGGATCGTCTGCGCGTTGGCGTAGTCGGGCGACGGCCGGTCGTCGCCCGTCCACAGGAAGTGCCCGAGCCGCGCCGACGAGGAGCAGATGTTCGTGTGGCTGTTGTGGCCGTCGATCCCCCAGGCCTGGAGGACGCGGTTCGTGTAGCCGTCCTCGCCCGGCCGGCCCACGTGGTACATGATCTCGTGGCGCCGCCCCTCGAGGATCGCGCGCCGGAGGCGCCCGGCGATGTCGTCCAGCGCCGCGTCCCAGCTCACCGGTTCCCACTTGCCCTCGCCGCGCGCGCCCGCGCGCTTGAGCGGGTGCAGCACGCGGTCCGGATCCTCGAGCTGGTTCGGCGTGACCACGCCCTTGGCGCACGTCCGCCCGCGGCTGCCCGGGTGCACCGGGTTGCCCTCGATCTTCCGGACCTCGAGCGTCTCCTGATCGACGTACGCGATCACCCCGCACGCCGACTCGCAGTTGAAGCAGATGCTCGGGATGATCCAGTACTTCCGCCGCTCCTTCCGCGGCCACGCCGTCGACTCGAAGTCGACGAACCCGTCCCACTCGGACGGATCCGGATGGCTGCGAAAGACCCGCGGACGGTCCGGTTCGGACTTGGACGCGCTCATGACTCCTGCCCGCCTGTCACGACAGCGGCACGCTCTGGCCCGCCTCGACCCAGATGTGCTCCCACGCCAGGCCGCCGGCGAGGGCCAGCACCGCCGCGAGGACGCCCACGAGCGGCGCCGCGGCGGCCGCGCCCGTCGCGACGAGCGCCACCGGGAGCACGCCTCCCGCCCCCACCGCGACGCTCCAGAAGAGGCGCGCGAACGGACCCCGCCGGATCGTCTCGACCGCCAGCGAATGGTGCCGCGTCGGCGACGGCGCGACCAGCGTCTCGATGACGAGCAGCACGACGTGGGCCAGCATGGCCGCGCCGAGCACGAGCAGCAGCGGCACGCGGAGCCCGCCGGCGTACGGACCCATGAAGGACGCGCACAGCGCGAGCACCGCCGAGCCGGCGGCCGCCGCGCGCACCAGGATGTCCACCGTGGCGAACGGCCCCTGCCAGAGATCGCGGGCGAGCCCCTGCGCGAACAGCAGGCCGGTGTACCCGGTGGCGAGCACCGGCACCACCAGCGCCGCCCCCACGAGCCACGACAGCGCCCCGCCGGCGCCCAGGACGCCCGCGCCGAGCCAGGCCGCCGAGACGAGCCCGTGCGCCGTGAGGAAGTACGCCCCCCACACCATCCACGATCGCCGGTTGCCGCGCGTCAGGATGTAGTAGAAGCGCTCGGGCCGCTCGAGATCCACGATGAGCACGACGGCGGTGAGCGACACGAACCCGAGCGCCACGGCCGGTCCCACCACCATCGTCAGCGGGCCGCGGTAGCCCAGCCACCAGAAGAGCGCCGACAGGAACAGCGAGCCCGTGGCGATGGCCTTCGTCACCAGGTAGATCACCATGTCGGCGCCCCACGGCTGCGCGTGCGGCACGTCGTAGTCCACGCGCGGGTCGCCGGGCCGGTCCGGCGCCTCGGCCGGCGCGCCGAGCGGCCGCAGCACGACCTGGCCTTCCTTGAAGAGCAGCGGCCGCGCCGCCGCCTCGGGCTGGATCACGCTCTCGTCGGCCGCGATGTAGAAGACCTTCGGCCCCGTGCCCTTCTCGGGCTTGCGCACCGAGATCGCCTCGCGCTGCACGATCTGCGCGACCTCGCTCGCCGGGTCGTCCAGGTCGCCGAAGACGCGGCACTGGGTCGGGCACACGCTGACGCACGACGGCAGCAGGTCGTTCTCGATCCGGTTCGCGCAGAAGGTGCACTTCTCCGCGGTGCGCGTGTTGGGGTCGATGAAGAGCTGGTCGTACGGGCACGCCTCCATGCACGCCCGGCACCCGATGCACGCCGCGCCGTTCAGGTCGACGATGCCGTCGCGGCGCCGGAAGAGCGCGCCCGTCGGGCAGATGCGCGCGCACGGCGCGTCGTCGCACTGGTTGCACAGCACGGGGAAGAAGAGCCGCCGCGTGTCGGGGAACGTGCCCTTCTCGACGGTCTTCACCCAGCACCGGTTCACGCCGATGGGGATGTCGTGCTCGGCCTTGCACGCGATCGTGCACGCGTGGCACCCGATACACTTCCGCAGGTCGATTGCGAAGCCGTAGTGGGGCATGCGCCGTGACTGGTTCCTTGTGCTTTGTGCCTGGTGCTTGGTGCGTGCCTGGTGCTTCGTGCTCGGTGCGTGCCTCGTGCCTGGTGCAGGTCTCGTCACGGCACGGAAGATGCGCCATCCCTTCCCATATGGGCGTCTCGCGTTTCGAGGATCTTCGCGCGTGGCAGGAAGCCAAGCTCCTCAGCGACGAAATTGGCCACCTTATCCGGCGGCCGGCGCTTCGTCAGGACTTCGCGCTGAGGGGGCAATTGAACGCTGCCACGCTTTCGGTCATGGCGAATATTGCCGAGGGCCTCCTCCGCGGACGTCACAAAGAGTTCGCGCAATTCGGCTCGCAACGGCGAGGTCCGCGCCCTGCTCCACGCCGCTCACGGTCGAGGCTATGTGTCCAACCTGGAGCACGACCAACTCGTGGACCGCACCGACCGCATCGGCGGCATGCTGCGACGACTGACTCAGAGTCTCGAACATCCAACCGGGCGCGAGACACGAGCCCGGCACTGAGCGCCGCGCACGCACTCAGCACCCGGCACCCAGCACAAAGCACGAAGAACGCCGGGTCATCTGACGTGAATGTCGTGACTATAGCACGGCCGCGCGGGCGCGCGCCTCCGCCCGGAAGCGGTCGAGCGCGCGGCGTCTGACCTCCGGCTCGACGAGCGGGAAGGTGCCCAGCACGTGCGCGAGCTCCCCGTCGGTCAGCGCGTACAGCTCCGCGACCCGCGCCTCCAGCCGCGCCGCCAGATCCCCGTCGTCTCCCCGCGCGAGCCCTGCCGCGCACGCGGCCAGCTCGGCGTGGGCGCGGCTGCCCCGCGGCGGCCGCGGCACGGGGAGCTCTCCGGCGATGGTCGCCGTCACGTGCGTCCCCATGCGCTGGCGCACGAGGTAGTTCACGACCAGGCTGTTGAGCAGGGCGCACAGTACGCGCGCGTCGCCCTCGTCGATCGGCGTCTTGAGGCAGAGCAGCGTGTGCGTGCTGACGACCCCCGCGGGCAGGATGGCGGCGATCAGGCTGCGCTGGTTGGTCGCCGACGCGACGTCGCGAAACGCCAGCCGCGGGCGGCCGAACGTGGCCTCGCGGTCGAGCAGCCGCGCCGCCACCGCCTCGGCCACCGCGTGCCGCGAGCGGGCGGCGTCCACGCCGAACGGCCGGATCAGCTTGCCCTCGACCACGGGCAGGCCGGCGCCCGGCGGGCCGAAGTGCCGGCGATCCTCCGTCGCGTTCAGCTCCCGGCCGAACCGCGCGCCCCAGCCGTCGGGATGCCCGAGCGGAGGCGCTCCGGCCGCCGCCTTCTCCGTGATCGCCAGGTCGAGCGGCGAGCGCAGCTCGGGGATCGTCAGGCGCGGCCCGCCGAGGCGGCGGAGGGCGGCCGACGACAGCACGATGGGAAACTCGCGCGCGCCGCCCCCCGCGTCGGGCAGGAGGTCGAGCGCGGCGGCCGACCGCTCGCCGAAGCGGCACCGCAGCCGGTCGGTCTCGCCGCCCACCGTCGTCGTCAGCAGCAGGAAGCGGTAGCTGCGATGGATGGGGAAGACGGCCTCGCGGTTCTCGAACGAGATCAGCGTGTCGGTCCGGCAGCCCGTCACGAGCGCCTGGCGGAGCGCCGCCGACCCGCGGTCGGTGGTGAGGCCCGAGGGCAGCACGAGGCCGATGCGGCCGCCGCGGCGCGCGAGCCCGAGCGCGCGCTCGAGGAAGAGCTGGTACAGGTTGGTGTGGCCGTCTCCCTGCAGGCGGTAGGCGCCGGAGGCGCGGGCGAAGCGCGCGAGCCGCGCCGCGCTCTCGCGCGCCGCGCGCCGTTCGTCGGGCGCGCCCTGGTCGGCGCGCAGCATCTCCCATGGCGGGTTGCCGACGACGGCGTCGAAGCCGGGGTCGGGGCGGGCGCGCCCGCGCGCGTCGGAGAAGATCTCGGGGAACTCGAGCGTCCAGTGGAAGAACGCCCGCTCGGCCGCCACGCGGCGGGCCGTGACGAGGCGCGGCGCCGCCACGCGCGGCGCGAGCGGCGATTGGCCGCGCAGCAGCCGGTCGGCGAGCGCCCAGAACTCGCCGGCGCGCGGCGCCCGCGACGGCTCGGGCCAGAACGCTGCGGCGCACCAGAGGTCCGCCACCGCGCGCCAGCGCGCGAGCGGGGCGTCGTCGGCGACGAGCGCCGAGTGCAGCCGCTCCTTGGCGCGCACCGCGTCGAGGTCGTCGCCCGGCTCGATCGCGATGCGCGCGCGCGGCGACACCGTGCTCTCGATCGCGGCGGCGAGCGGCGCCGTGTCGAACAGCGGCAGGGCGCCGCGCGCCGCGGCGCCGCCGCCCGGCGGCGGCTGGCGCGCGATGTCGGCCATCGACGCGCCCGCCAGGCTGTCGCCCGCCCGCAGGTTGTGGTCGAGGAAGGTGAGCGGGCGGTCCGCGGCGAGCGTCGCCAGCCAGATCGACAGGCGCCCCAGCTGCACCGCCATCGGGTTGCGGTCCACGCCGTACAGGCACCGCTGCGCGATCGTGCGGCGGAACCCCGCGCGATCCGCGTCGGTCACGTCGCCCGCGGCGCGCGCGCCGGAGCGGACGAGCGCCGACTCGTAGGCCGCGGCGAGGTACCGGCACGCGGACACGAGGAACGCGCCGCTGCCCATGGCGGCGTCGAGCACGCGCAGCGACAGGATGGCTTCCGGCGCCGCCCCGTCCACGAGCGGATGGAGCGTGCGCCGCACCAGGAAGTCGGTGAGGGCGCGCGGCGTGTAGAACGAGCCCGTCGCCTTGCGCCGGCCCGCGGGGCGCAGCGTGACGGCGGCCGCGCGCCGGGCGCCGCGCGGCCCGGGCGCCGCGACCGGCGTGTAGTCGAGCACGCGCTCGTACACGGCGCCGAGCTGCTCGACGCCGAGATCCGCGTACGCGATCCGCTCGCGGCCGGCACGGCCGCCCGGCGCGGTCGTGAGGGCGACCAGCACGTCGGCCAGCGGCGCGTCGCGCGGATCGAGCGCCCGCGGCCGGCGCCGGTCGAGGGGGGCGGTGGCCGCCGGCGAGAACAGGCGGCCGTTGAAGGGCGTGACGCGCAGGTCGCCCGCCCGGCAGCCGCGGCCGGCCAGCCGCGTGACGGCTTCGAGCGCTTCCCAGAGCCCGCGCGCGCCGGACCCGCGTTCGGCCGTCCGGCTCAGGCGATCGAGGCTGTAGCTGTCGCGGTACATCGGGTGCCAGACCGGGACCAGGCCGCGCGCCTCGGCGAAGAGCAGGAACAGGATGCGGTAGATCACGACGAGCGCCGGCTCGAAGAGGCGGCCGGGGTCGGCGGCGCGGCGGCCGCCGGCCGGCATCGAGAGCAGGCGCAGCAGCGCCGCGTGGACGCCGGCGCCGAGCGACGCGCGGACGCCGGCGCCGTGCGCGTCCGAGGCGGCGACCGCCTGGTCGAGGAGCGCCGGCGCCGCGTCCCCGGCCGCGAGCGCCCGCGCGTGGAACAGTCCCCACAACACCGCGAACGCGGCGGGGTCGTCGGCCGCCGTCTCGAGGTCGATCTCGACGTGACGCCGCGCGTAGGTGCGCTCCGCGTCGACGAGGCGCAGGCGCACGCCGTTGAACGCGTAGCACCATCGCGAGTCCCGACGGATGCCCTCGCGCACCGCGTCGCGCCACGAGCCGTCGAGATCGGCGCCCCACGGCGCGACGATCAGCCCGGTGGCGGCGCCCTCGTCCGAGCGCAGCCGCGCCACGCCCGGCCCGAGCGGCCCGGCGACCGACAGGCCGTCGGCCGCGTAGCCGAGGATGGCCGCGAGGGGCGCCGCGCCGCGGTCGAACAGCGCCCGTACGCTGGCCGCGGGGCCGAGCGCCGCGCCGCTCTCCCGCCACCAGCGCCGCAGCCGGCGGCGGGCGGCGCCGCTCTCCGCCTCGCCCAGCCGGCCCGCGAACGTCTCGGCGAGGCGGTGCCCGGCGAAGTGACGGGACAGCAGCGTGCCGTGCAAGCCGGGCGTCACGCCGTCCCCCTCGCGCCGCGCGCCGCGGCCGGGAACACGAACGCGGCGACGAGATCGGCGGGTCCCGCGCCGAGGCGCAGACCGGCTTCCAGGTCCGCCACGCGCGCGTCGGATTCGGCCAGCCGGCTGGTCTCGTCGGCGCGCGCCCGCGCCGCGCGCGCGAGCGCCCTTCCATCGAACAGGCCGGGCTGGACGAGGGCCCGCGCGAGCGCGGTGCGCGATCGGGCGGCCAGCGCACGTTCCCGCGCGAGCGGCCGGGCGAGCGCGCCCGCTCGTCCCGCGCCGAGCGACTGGAGCCGCGCGTGCCGATCCGCGGCCAGCCGGCGTTCGATCTCCGCGGCGCGCGCGCGCAGCAGCCGCTCGACGCCGGCCCGCAGATCGGACGGCGCGTCCCACCGCGCGTCCGGGTCGGCCGCGAGCGCCAGCGGCACGAGCCGCGTGTCCACGCGGCGCCCGTCGCCGTCGACGAGGGTGACGCGGTAGACGAGCACGATTGATGGTTTCTTTATCTTGATCGGCGGGGCCCCCTGCACCCCGCCTGGCTCCTCGCTCGCGGGGACCCCATCGCCCCGCGCCGCTCGTTGCTTGATCGGCGGGGCCCCCTGCACCCCGCCTGGCTCCTCGCTCGCGGGGACCCCATCGCCCCGCGCCGCTCGTTGCTTGATTGGCGGGGCCCCCTGCGCCCCGCCTGGCTCCTCGCTCGCGGGGGCCCCATCGCCCCGCGCCGCTCGTTGCTTGATCGGCGGGGCCCCCTGCGCCCCGCCTGGCTCCTCGCTCGCGGGGACCCCATCGCCCCGCGCCGCTCGTTGCTTGATTGGCGGGGCCCCCTGCGCCCCGTCTGGCTCCTCGCTTGCGGGGACCCCATCGCCCCGCGCTCGTCGCGGCCGCCCGCCGCGGCAGGCGCAGACGAGGGGCGCGTCGTCATTTCTTGGATCGGCGGGGGCCCCATCGCCCCGCTCAGCTCCTCGCACCTTCCGTGGCGATTTCCGTGGACATTCCGTCGTCGTTTCCACCCCGCGCCACGCCACATGGGCCAGGGCGCGGATCGTGGACGCGCGCGCGGCCTCGGCGCGGGCGGCGGCCTCGAGCGCGGGATCCACGGGGGGCGGGTGGTGGCCCAGGTCTGTGGACCCGGGCTGGTCCCAGTCCTGGCGGCCCCAGTCTTCCTTCGGGTGGCCCAGGTCTTTTGACCTGGGCTCTCCCATCACGAGCGCCGCCACCTGCGCCTCGGGCAGGGCCGGGACGCGCGCCCCGGGCCCCAGCGCGCGGCGCGCCCGTCCGGCGCGGATCACGAGACGCGAGACGACCAGCGCCTCGGCGGTGTCGCGCGCGAGGAGATGGAGGGCGTGGACGCGCCGCGTCTGGCCGATGCGGTCGACGCGGCCGACGCGCTGCTCGAGCCGGGCCGGCGTCCAGGGCAGCTCGAAATCGATCACCCAGCGGCACCGTCGCTGGAGGTTCAGCCCTTCGCCGGCGGCGTCGGTGGCCGCCAGCACGCGCGCGCGTCCCGAGTCGAATCGGGCGAGCGCGCCGGCGCGCTCCGGCCGCGTGAGGCCGCCGTGCAGCCGTGCCACGGGCGCGTGGGGCGCAATCGCGGCCGCCACCCGCTCGAGCGTGTCGCGGTATTCGGTGAACACGATGACCGGCTCGCGCGAGCGCCGGACGAGGCGGGCGAGCGCGGCGAGCTTGCGCTCGCCCCGCGCGGCCTCCGCCGCGGTCTCGGCCAGCGCGGCCAGCCAGCGCAACTCGCGCCCGCGGTCGGCCAGGCCCGGGGCGGCGAGGAGCGCGTCCGGCGCCTCGTCGGCGTCGTCGGTCTCGCCGTCGGCGTCGAGCGGCAACTCGAGCTGCCGCCCGGCGTCCCCGTCATCGCGGTCGAGCAGCCGTTGGCGGCGGCCCACCGAGGCCGCGAGCGACCCGGCGCTCGACAGGGCCCGCTTGCGGAGGACGATCATCGCGAGCCGGGCCCCGGGCGTTCCGGCCGCCTCGCGCCACACGGCCCGCGTGTAGCGCTCCAGCAGCCGGTGCATCCGGCGTTCGGCGTCGCTCGGCGTGACGGCCAGCAGCTTCACGCGACGCGCGCCGGACGCGCCCGCGTGCTCGCGCGTACGCCGGAAGACGAGCACGCGGTCATCGCCGGCGTCCGGCAGCCGGCCCAGGCCGCGAAGCGTCGCGTAGCCCGCGTCGGACCCCGCGTGCGGCGTGGCCGTGAGGAGCACGACGACGCGCGACCGCCGCGCCAGGCCGGCGGCGGCGATCCGCCGGTCGCTTCGCCCCGAGACGGCGTGCGCCTCGTCGATCACCAGGGCGTCCCACACCACGCCCTCGACGGCGCGCGCGGCTTCCGGCCGCTTGATGAAGTCGAACGAGACGATGCGGATGCCGTCGAGCGCCCAGGGGTTCGTGCCGCGCGGCAGCTGCGCGACCTCGCGCGCCAGCGCGGCGGCGTCGATCACCGCGGCGTCCAGCCCGAAGCGGCGCGCGAGCTCGCCGGCCCATTGATCGCGCAGGCCGGGCGGCGTCAGCACGAGCGCGCGGCGGGCGAGGCCGCGCGCCGCCAGCTCCGCGAGCACCAGTCCCGCCTGGACCGTCTTCCCCAGGCCCACGTCATCGGCCAGCAGCACGCGCGTGGCGAGGCCGCCGGCGACGGCGAGCGCCGGCTCGAGCTGGTACGCGTGCAGGTCCATGCGCGCGGCCGCCGCGGCGTGCAGCCCGTCGGCGGGGTGCGCCGCCCACGCCGCCCGCGCCAGCGCCCCCGCCGCCGCTCGCGCCGGCGTGGCGCGGAGCCGCGCGGGGCGCTTCAGCCGGCGCGGCCGGTCGAACGGGTGCAGCAGGGCGCACGCGCGCGGCGCGGGCGCGCGGGAGAGCGCCGACAGATGCAGCTCCTCGCAGTCTTCGTGACGCTGCACGCGCGTGACGCGCCAGACGCGGCCGCGTACCCGGACCAGCTCGCCCGCGGCGAGATCCGTGTGCACGTTCTGCATGGGTCTTCGAGGCCGGACGTGGCAGTTTCCGCGCGCCGGTGGCGCGCGAGGCCCGCCATTCGGCGGATCACGCCCGGGCGACGATCGACAGGGGCAAGGGGGGTGCCAGATCGGTGCTTGGTGCTGGGTGCTTAGTGCTTGGTGCGTGCGTCGTGCTTGGTGCTTCGTGCGGGATCACGCTGGTTTTCGCGCAGGATCACGCGGCCTCGGCGCAGCGTGACCGCGCACCAGGCACCAGGCACCAACTCCGCACCAAGCACTAAGCACCCAGCACCAGGCACTTGCTCTTAAGCGATGGCCGCGGCGTGCGCCGCGTGGGCGGTGGACGGCTGCATCGCGAACGAGGGCACGTGCCGGGTGGTGGCCTGGCGGGCGATGAGGACCTGCTCGATCCGGCAGGCGCGGGGGTAGGCGAAGAGCGCGACCGCCTCGGGCACGAGCAGCCCGCGGAAGATGCCGGTGAGCTCGCTCGGCGCCGGTCCGCTTTCGGCGGCGTGCCGGTGGCTGTAGGCGTCCAGGAGGCGTGTGAAGAACGGCGGTGTCGCGGCGGGCTCGTCCGGCTGGTCGAGAAGCGACGGCCGGGGGCGCGACGGCGTGCCGGTCGCGCCGGTCGGTGGCCGGGTCGCGGCCGCCGTGGAGGCGACTTCGGCCGGCGCCGTCCGCGCCGGCGGGATCGGCGCGCGCGCCGCCCACGACCACGGATCGACCTGAGGCGCTTCGGCCGGCCGGATCTCGGCCGGCGCCGGCGGGGCGGGCATCCCGACCGGCCGGGCCCGCGCCAGCTCGATGCGGCGGAGCCGCGTGCGGATCTCCCGCGCGAACGCCCTCGGATTGCATATCGCCGGCCGGGGGTCTGTCGGGCGCTTGCGGCGGAACGCGCGCAGCAGTCCCCCGGACTCGCTCTCCTCGTTGGGCGCGGCGCCGAGCGGAGGGATCGAGAGCGTCTGCACGCGCGCGTCGCGCATGCGCAGGCGCGCGATGATCTCCTTCTCCTCCGAGCGCGTCAGCTGCGCGCTCAGCAGGACGAGGTCGGGCGTCTCGCGCGCCATCGCCGAGACCGCCGCGCCCTTCGACTCGACCAGCACGAGGTCGGCCCGAAGCTGATTCATGATGACGCCGGAAAGAATGGCGGCCTGTCGTTCGTCCGGCTCGAGGGCGAGGATCATTGGCATAATGACGGGCCTCCGGGACGCAGGGGCCACCTGGCGAGGTAGCAAGCGACATGCCCGGGTCCGGCAAGCCGGAAGGCCCCGCTATTGGGCCTGATCCGCGCGATCCGGCCACCTCTACAGGCCCGCCGGGCCGACGATTCTCGACCGGCCGTTACGAATCTCGGGCGTTCGGCGGGCGCCGAGGGCTGGTGGCCCAGCTCTGCGGCCTGGGTCGCTCTGGCACAGGTCAGAGACCTGTGCCACCGGATCTCGGGCTATTGCAGCACCACGACGGGAGGAAGGTCGTCGTTTCCGTGGCTCATTCCGTGGCGATTTCCGTGGCTCATTCCGTGGGCATTGCGTACTCCGCCCTCACCGTCGTCGTAAGGCCCCCCCGCGCCGTGAAGTCGCCGGTCACGCTCATCCGGCGGGGGCGGCACGTGGCCACCAGGTCGTCGAGGATCTGGTTGGTGACGGCCTCGTAGAAGATGCCCCGGTTGCGGAAGTCGATGAGGTAGTACTTCAGGGCCTTGAGCTCCAGACACAGCTCGTCCGGGACGTAGCGGATCGTGATGGTGCCGAAATCGGGCAGTCCTGTTTTCGGACACACCGAGGTGAACTCGGGGCACTCAATCGCGATCTCGTAGTCCCGTGCGGGCTTCGGGTTGGGGAAGGTCTCGATGTCTGCGCCTGCCATTGGCGGCATTGTACACCGTGCGAAACCCCGGAAATTCGGCCTCTCCGTGGCCTCGGGCGATTGACACCGCCGAACGGAGCGCGCTAGGATACGGCGGATTTCACGAGATTCCGCGGTTGCCGTCCGCGCGCGCGGCAACGCGGCCAGGAAGAAGCGCGCTCCAAGCAGGGGGAGTAGCCGATGGCCGAAGCCCGCAGGATGGGCAAGTCCGAGCTCTTCTCGCACTTCGCCGAGCGCTTCGAGATGAAGCGGACGCAGGCGCGCGAGTTTTTCGACGAGCTGCTGGCTCTGTCGGAGAAGGAGCTCAAGCGTTCCGGTGAGTTCGTGCTGCCGGGGATGGTGAAGCTGGTCGTGCAGAAGCGCAAGGCGCGCACGGGCCGGAACCCCGCCACGGGCGAACCCATCAAGATCCCCGCCAAGACGGTCGTCAAGGCCCGGATCGCGAAGCAGCTGAAAGACGCGGTCCTGCCGCGCAAGTAAGTCGCGCGTCGAAAGAAGGGTCAGCGGTCAGCCGGCGGCGGTCAGGAAACTGACTGCTGACCTCTGACTGCTGACCTCTGACTGCTGACCCCTTCTTCGTTCTACGCCGCCACCGGCGACCGGCCCTCGAGGAGGCGGCTCGCCAGCTGGCGGCTGTAGAGCGTCGCCGGCACCAGCCGCCCGACTCTCGCCTCCAGGCCCGCCAGTGAATCGTCGTCGATGATGATCCGGTCGTTGGGGCCGAGCATCACCTCCGAGCTGAACCTCCGTATGCCGCGCACCGTCTTGAGCTCGAAGAACACGACGCGATAGGTCCGATCGTCGATCTCGATTTCCGCGGTCTTGACGAGCTTCCGAAACATGTCACCCTCCCGATTGGCCGCGCCGGCTGGGCGGCGGCCCTCCCCGTCATGCCTGTGAAGATCCGGTCTGCCCCGGTGCCGGGGGCGCGCCGTGCGCGCCCAGCGCCGGGAAGTCCAGCGTGAAGGTCGTGCCCCGGCCGACCTCGCTGTCGACGCCGATCACGCCGTCGAGCTGCTCGACGATCCGCTTGGTCACCGCGAGGCCGAGCCCGAGGCCGCGGTGCTTCGTCGTGACGAAGTCGTCGAAGATCGAGTCGAGGCGCGCCCGGTCGATCCCGCAGCCCGTGTCGCTGATCCGCAGGATCGCGCGGCCGTCGGACGCCTGGGTCTCGACCGTGACGTGTCCGCCGGGCTGGGTCGCCTGGACGGCGTTCGCGATGAGGTTCCGGTACACGCGGCTGAGCGCGGTCACGTCGCCGTCCACGACGAGCGGCCCGTTCGACAGCGCGGCGACGAGCTCGACCTTCGCGTCGTCGGCCGACGTGCGCATGCTCTCGATCACGTCGGCGGCCGACCGGTTGAGGTCGACCGGCTGCCGCGCGAGCACCGCCGGCTTGGCCACGTTGCGCAGGTCGTCGAGCATCTGCTTGATGAGCAGCAGCTCGCGGTCCACCGTGCGCCTGAACGTCTCGCGGTACTCCTCGTCGTTCCACATGCGCACGATGAGCTTGCAGCTGTTGCCGACGTTCATGATCGGCGTCGAGAGGTCGTGCGCGAGGCCGGACGCGACCCGGCCGAACATCGCCTGCCGTTCCTGCCGCCGGACGTCGGCCTGCAGCGCCTCGAGACGCTCGGCCATCGTGTTGAACGCCTGCCCGAGCTGCTGGATCTCGTCCTTGCCGCCGATCGACACGCGCTCGTCCAGGCGGCCTTCGGCCAGCGCCTGCGTGCCGCGCATGAGCGCGAAGATGCGGAGGAGCACGCTGCGGCCCCACAGGTAGCCCGCGACGATCGTCGCGAGCAGCGCCACGCCGATGACGACCAGGAGCTGCCACTCGAGGCGGTAGGCGACCGCGTAGGCCTCCGCCGTGGGCTGTTCGACGATCACCGTCCAGCCGAGCCCCGGCACCGGCGCGGCGGCGGCGAGCACCTGGCGGTCCCGGTGATCCGTGTACTCGAGGAACCGCTCGCGCCCGTTCCGCAGCAGGTCCAGCAGCGGCGCGTCGGGCACGCCCTCGCCGCGCGCGATCAGGCGCTTCTCGTCCGGGTCGCCGTGCGCGATCAGCTGGTTCTCGTCGCTCACCAGCATCGCGTAGCCCTGCTGGCCGATGCGGATCGAGTCCACCATCCGCCACAGCTCTTCGAGGCTCAGCGCGCCGACCAGCCAGGCGGCCGGCTCGTCCGGGCCGCTGAGGCGGATGGCGACCGTGGTCGTGGGCAGCAGGTCGTTGTCGAGCTTCAGCGGCGCGATCGACGTGCCGTCGGCGCGCACGCGGTCGGGCGCCGGAACCGACACGGTCGGGCGGCCGAGGCGGCTCGTCACCACGGTGCCGTCGGCGTTGAAGAGCGTGATCTCGCGGAATTCCGGGAACGTCAGGACGTAGTTCTTGACGATGCGGTCCTGCTGCCAGGGCTCGAGGTGCGTGTCGCGCAGATCGGACCCGACCGCGCGGAGCACGTTCACGCTGTCGGAGATGTAGAGCGCGATCTGCTGCGCGGCGCGCGTGGCGACGTTGTAGTTGCCGGCGCGCACCGACGCGCGCGTGCCCTCCCACAGCGAGCTGACCGACACGACGCCGTAGATCAGCAGCGGCAGCACGGCCGCCAGGGCGACGAACAGCACGAAGCGCCGGGTCAGGCGTGACCGCATGGTGGGCCTGAAATTCAGTTGCGCGAGGGCGGCGCCGCCTTCCAGCGCCAGATCGACGGGAAGATGTCGACGCCGGGCTCCGCGGGCACGATGAAGCGCCGGCTCACGGCGCGCGCCCGCTCGTCCCACGTGATGAACGCCGCCGGCGGGTCGTCGTACAGCGCGCGCTGGAGGCGGGCGACGCCCGCCCGGATCTGGTCGTCGGTCACCGCGTAGCGGATCTGGTCCAGCGCCGTGTCCGCGGCCGTGTAGCCCCAGCCGAGGTACGGCTGGAACCCCTCGGTCGGGGAATGGAAGAACCGGTAGGCCCACGTGAGGCTGCGCGCGTTGGCCAACTCGAACAGGAACGCATCGAAGTCGCCGGTCGCAAGCCGCTTCACGAGTTCACCAAACGGCAGCGGCTCTGTCCGCATGTTCACGCCGACGTCGTACAGCTGCTTCTGGATGAGCAGGCTCATCTGCTCGAAAAGAGGAACCCCCTCGAGGATGATGCAGGAAAAGGAGAACCGCTCGGGCATCGAGCCCCGGGTGTCCTTGACGCGCAGCCCGGCGACGTCTAGCGCCGTTCGGGCGGCGGCGGGATCGAAACCGCAATGTCGGGGCCGACCGGTCGTAGGCCCAATGCGAAGGCCACACGTACCCGTCCGCCACCCGGCCCCGGTCGCGCAGCACGGCGTGCAGGATGGCGTTGCGGTCGATGGCCTGGCTGATGGCTCGTCTCACCTCCGGCCGCCTGAAGACGGGCCGCCGCACGTTGAAGCCCAGCACGTGCACGTACGGCCGCGCGAACGAGTACACACGCACGGTGGACTCGGCCTCGACGAAGTCCGCGGCGTCGCGCCCGACCTCGTAGAGCGAGTCGATCTCGCCCCGCATCATGGCCGCCCAGGCGGTGCGGACCGTGGGATAGGAGATCAGCTCGAGCCGGCCGATCGAGGGCCGGCCCTGGAAGTAGTCGTCGAAGGCGTGCAGGGTCGCCCGATCGGCGGACACCGAGTCGGTGACGAACGGGCCGATGCCCACCGTGCGGTCGCCGGCCCGGCGTTCCAGCGAGTTGCCCGACAGGTCGTCCATCAGGAAGCTCGACGGGCGCTTCAGGTCGATGACCAGGGTGTGCGCGTCCGGCGTGCGCAAGGCTGAAACGTCGAGCAGGCCCGGCGGCCGTGGGGTCTGCGCCAGTTGCGTTTCGAGAAAGCTCTTGATCGTGTCGGCTGTCATGACGGCGCCGTCGTGGAACCGGATGCCGTCGCGAAGCGAGAGCCGCCACTCGAGGCCGTCGGCCGATCGCTCCCACCGCTCGAAGATCTTGGACTCGGGCCGGCCGTCCTGTCCGGGCGTGAACAGGCGGTCGCCGCTGAGCGAGGCCAGGATGGAGCCCATGCCGATCGAGCCTGGGACGCACCAGACAGGCAGCGCCACGCCGATCCGCAGCGTCGGGCGCTCGGCGGACGCGGGCGCCGGGGGGCTGCCTCCGCATGCCGCACACGTCACGAGGGCGGCAAACCCGAGGCTCGCCCAGGGCTGCAATCCGCGGCTCCGCTCCGGTGTCCGGGGCCCCGCGACGATCAGATTGCAGCCCACACTCCCGCTCCCACGCTCTAGCACGTCCCCTGTTGGACGGAGGACGCTTGCGGCGCCATTCTAACGCGTCGAGGCCTCGGGCACGTCCACCATCCACGGGCAGGTGCTCGGCTTCGCGACGGATGCCTTCACCTCGGGAACGTCCACCATCCACGGGCAGGTGCTCGGCTTGGCCACGGAACCCTGCTTGACGATCTGGATCTTCATGTTGGTCTCCTTGCGAGTGATGGGTTGACGACGATGACGACTATGAGTGAACGAGGTGCGAGCCGGCCGCCGCGGCGGCCTCGTGCGCGAGCGACGCGACGCCCGCCTCGAAGCTCAGCTTGTGACAGCTCGGCTTGTGGAGATCGCCCAGCTCGGCGTGGGCGGCCGTCGAGCAGCCTCCCGCGCAGACCGGGATGAACGCGCAGTCCTGGCAGTCCTTCCACGCCGCCAGCCGCTCGAAGCGCTCGGCCGCCCGCCGCCGCAGGGCGTCGGTCTCGCCGCTGATGTGGCCCGTCGAGAGCGCCGCCTCGCCGGTGAACCCGGGACACGCGTAGAGCGACCCGTCCGGGCCGATCGTGTGCGCGTGCCGCCGGTGGATCTCGCACGGCCCCATGTGGACGCCGTCGGGCGTCGAGAACCCCCGCTTGCGCGTCTCGTCGCGCAGGAACGCCAGCTTCTCGTCGGCGAAGTGGCAGGTGTCGCACGCGCCGGCCGACGCCCCCGCGCCGGCCGACGTCATGCAGGTCGCGCCAATCGGGCGGCCGTCGCGGTCGACCGCCGTCAGCGGAATCAGGCCGCTCGCCCGCGCGGGCTCCGGCGCCCGCACGACCGGCTTGAACGCCACCTTGGCAATGGACCCGGCGAAGTCCTGATCCCGCAGGAAGTCGAGCAGCGCCGGGTAGCTGTCGGCCGAGGAGGCGTCGAAGTTGCCGCCGATCGACACGCGGCAGCGATCCGCCACCGCGCGCACGTTGCGGACGATCCGGTCGAACGTGCCCTGGCCGCCGCGCAGCGGCCGCATCCGGTCGTGCGTCTCGCGGTCGCCGTCGAGCGTGACCTTCACGCCCGCCAGGCCGAAGGGCAGCAGCCGGTCCACGACCGCGGGCGTCAGCAGCAGGCCGTTCGTGATCAGGCTGTGGTGCATGGCCACGCCGCGGGCCTCGCAGGCGGCCCACAGCCGCTCGGCCAGGAAGTAGGTGACCGGCAGGTTCAGCAGCGGCTCGCCGCCGAAGAAGGTCAGCGCGAAGGACGCCGGGCGGATCTCGTCCAGCTTCGCCTCGGTCCACGCCGCCACGTCGGCCGCCGTCTCCATCGACATCTTCGCCGCGTGCTGGTTGTAGTCGCCGTGGTCGCCCTGGTAGCAGTAGTCGCAGGCGAAGTTGCACTGCAGCGTCGTGAGCACGGTGACCCGCAGCTCGCTCGTGTCCTCGCGCACGTCGGCGAAGTAGGCCTCGAGCGCGCGCCGCTCGGCCTCGCGGTCGGGCACCAGGAAGCCGTGCGCCGCCAGGGCGTCCGCCGCCTCCCTCTCTTCCGCCGTGAGCTCCGTCATCGTGTCGGGCCGCGCCTCTAGCCGCTCGAGCAGCGCCCCCACGTCGCTCGACACCAGGAGCTGCGTGTCGGTGAACGTGTTCATCAGGAAGAGATCGTCCCGCTCCGGAAGCGGCACGCGCACGTTGAACATGGAAGGTCGCATGGTCTTCTTCAACTGGGTTGACGCGGCGGAGTGCTGGACGTGAAGGCCTCCGGACGCCGTCGCCACACAACTCATCAGTGCAACGCACGTTCCGTGCGCCGCGCTCGATTTCACTGCTTCGCGCTGGAGTCGAATGCCGCTGGTAACTTGCCGGTATGGAAAGACATGCGCCGTGCGCGGCGCCCGGGGGCGCACGGCGTGGAGGAGCGTGCCGGAGGACCCATTGGCCAACGTGTTGACCCGGCAGGCCAACAGGTTGACCGATCAGCGGTCGGCGGTCAGCGGTCAGGGGCTCGTCAGGGGACAGCGTAGCGCACGGCTTCAGCCGTGCGCCGTGGTGGCGCACCCCTGACCGCTGACCCCTGACCACTGACTGCTGTCAGGCTCCGCGCAGCTTGCGGGCCAGCTCGCGGATGTCGAGCTTGCCCATCTTGTGCTTGAGGGTCGAGAGAGGAATGCCGAGGTAGCGCGCCGTGGCCGACACGTTCCAGTCGGACCGCTCGAGCGCCTTGAGGAGGAGGTTGCGCTCAAAGGTGTCCAGCGCTTCCTGGTACAGCGACTCGGTGGCGACGTGGGCCCGATCCAGCTTGGCGAAGTGGTAGTCGAACGGCAGATCCTCGTCCGTGAGCCACTCCTTGTCGCGGTCGCTCACCGCGACCAGCCGCTCGATGAGGTTCTCGAGCTCGCGGATGTTGCCCGGCCACCAGTACGTGCTCA
The DNA here is from genome assembly GCA_963812185.1 of uncultured Acidobacteriota bacterium. Taxonomy (GTDB): domain Bacteria; phylum Acidobacteriota; class Vicinamibacteria; order Vicinamibacterales; family JAHECP01; genus JAHECP01. The sequence continues at coordinate 47,493 of CAWEUE010000002.1, read as the reverse complement.
GCATCTTCAGCGTCGGCGTCCGAGACGCCGCTGGATGCTGCTTGCGGAACCGCGCGTTGTAGCGGCGCACGAAGAACCGGGCCAGCTCCGGCAGGTCCTCCAGGTCCGGTCGCGCAGCGGCGGCATCCGGATCGGGATCACGTTGACGCGGTAGTAGAGGTCCTCGCGGAACCGTGCCGTCCTTCACCGCCTTCTCGAGGTCGATGTTGGTCGCCACCACCAGGCGGAAGTCGGTCCGGATCGGCTTCGATGCCGCCGACCCGCTCGATCTCGCCCTCCTGGATCGCGCGCAGCAGCTTGGCCTGCAGGTCGAGCCGGAGATCGCCGATCTCGTCGAGGAACAGCGTGCCGTCCGAGGCCAGCTCGAACTTGCCCAGCTGCTGGCGGTGGGCGCCGGTGAACGCGCCCCGTTCGTGCCCGAACAGCGTGCTCTCCACGAGCTCGTGCGGGATCGCCGCCAGGTTCACCGCGATGAACGGCGCGTCGCCGCGCCCCGACCTCGCGGTGGATCAGCGCGCCAGCAGCTCCTTGCCCGTGCCGCTCTCGCCGAGGATCAGCACCGTGGCCGAGAGCTTCGCCACCTTCTGCACCAGGTCCACGATCTCGCGCATGACCCGGCTCGGCCCGACCAGGAACTCGCGCTCGGTCTGCTCGGCCACCTGGGCGCTGAGGGTCATGCACCTGGCGGTTCAGGTCCTGCCGCTCGGCGGCGTTGTGCACGAGCGAGCGCAGCGCGTCGTAGTCGAAGTCCTTGGTGATGTAGTGGTAGGCGCCGTGCTTCATCGCCTGCACGGCCGTCTCGACCTCGTTGATCGCCGAGATCATGATGACCTCGATCAGGCTGTAGTTCTCCTTGGCGATCCGCAGGACCTCGAAGCCGCTGATGCCCGGCAGCCGGACGTCGAGCAGCATCAGGTCGACGTCCTCCTGCTTCAGGACCGGCAGCGCCGCCTCGCCGCTGGACGACCGTCAGGACGCGGTAGTCCCGCTTGAGGATGGCGGTCAGCGTGTCGCGCATCCCCTCGTCGTCGTCGACGATGAGGACGGTTTTGGACTTGGGGCGTCATGAGAGGTGACCGCCGTGTTGGCGAGGCGCATTGTAGGCGCCCGGGTGACGCCCAGTTCAAGCCGGACGGACCCCGCGTTCGCGGCCCGCGGCGCCGGTGTCCGGTTGCTTGACACCCTCCGAGACGGTCGCGCTGGGTCGTGCGACCGCTGTTAACAGCGCATTCAACCGCGCGAACGAGCGGGAGTCGAGCGAGCCACGCGAGCGGCGCGGGGCGTTGGGACCCCCGACCGGCTTCGGCAGGCTCAGGGCGCGCTGACCCGCGGACGTCGAAGCGCGCGAGCGAGCATGCAGGCGGGGCCCGGCGGGGCGAAGCCCCCCGGCTACTACTCGAGGAAGCGACAGTGGCCAACTCGGACCATGACGTCGTCGTGATCGGCGCCGGCACGGGCGGCTACGTCGCCGCCATCCGGGCCGCCCAGCTCGGCCTCAAGGTCGCCGTCGTCGAGAAGCAGACGGCGCTCGGCGGCACCTGCCTCAACTGGGGCTGCATCCCCACCAAGGCGCTGCTCGAGCACGCGCACGCGCTCGACGTCGTGCGCCACGCGAAGGACTGGGGCATCACGATCGGCGGGGAGGCGCCGGGCGCCTCCGCCAAGCTGCGGCGGCCCAAGCCGACGTCGCGATCGACCTGAAGGCAGGTCCACGCGCGCAAGGACAAGATCGTCGAAGGGGCTGACCAAGGGGGTCGAGTTCCTCTTCAAGAAGAACGAGATCGACTGGATCAAGGGCACGGCCCGCCTCGCCGGCAAGGGCACGGTCGAGGTCGTGCGACGGCGAGACAGCAGACCCTCGCGGCCCGCAAGGAGATCATCGTCGCCACCGGCTCCGGCGCCGCGCAGCGTGCCGGGCATCGCGATCGACCGCACGCGCATCATCACGAGCGACGAGGCGTTGTCGCTCCGCGAGGTGCCGCGCTCGCTCGTCGTGCTCGGAAGCGGGGCGGTGGGCGTCGAGTTCGCGTCCATCTACCGGCGCTTCGGCAGCGAGGTGACCCTCGTCGAGCTGCTGCCGCGCCTCGTCCCCAACGAGGACGAGGCCGTGTCGGCGGAGCTGGAGAAGTCGTTCCGCAAGCAGGGCATCAAGGTCATGACCGGCACGACGGTGGCCTCGGCCGCGGCCCGGCGCCGGCGGCGTGGACGTCGAGGCGAAGCGCGCCGACGGCCAGGTCGAGAAGCTGCGCGCCGACTACCTGCTCGTCGCGACCGGCCGCGGTCCGGTGACCGACGGCCTCGGCGCGGCCGACGCGGGCCTGGCGCTCGAGCGGGGCTACATCCGCGTGGACGCCGGCTACCGGACGAGCGTGCCCGGCATCTCGGCCATCGGCGACGTCATCACGATGGGGGAGACCCCGCACCCGCAGCTCGCGCACGTCTCGTCGGCCGAGGGCATCCTCGTCGCCGAGCGCGATGGCCGGCCGCGAGGTGCGGCCCGATCAACTACGACCACGTGCCGGCGTGCACCTACTGCGAGCCCGAAATCGGCAGCGTGGGCCTGACCGAGCGGCAGGCCGCCGCCCGGGGCTACGACGTCGCCGTCGGCACGTTCCCGTTCGGCGTGCTCGGCCGGGCCAAGATCCTCGGGGAGACCGACGGCTTCGTGAAGATCGTCGCCGAAAAGAAGTACGACGAAGTGCTCGGCGTCCACATGATCGGGCCGCGGGCGACCGAGCTGGTGGCCGAGGCGACCGTGGCGCTCCAGCTCGAGACGACCGTCGAGGAGCTGGTCCGCACGATCCACGCGCACCCGACGATGTCGGAGGCCGTGGGCGAGGCCGCGCACGCGCTGCACGGCGCCGCGATCCACATGTGAGCGTTCGGCGGTCGGCAGTCAGCGGTCAGGTAGAGTGGTCAGCGGTCAGCAGTCAGCGGTCAGGTAGAGCTTGCGACGCCGTCACGTCGCAGCCGTGACAGAATGCTCTTCCTGCCCCCTGGCCCCTGACTGCTGCCCCCTGACTGCTGACCCCTGACCCCTGACCCTGACCCCTGACCCCTGAGTGAGCGCACCCATGACCGACGTCCTGATGCCCCAGATGGGCGAGTCGATCGCCGAGGGCACGATCGTCCGCTGGATCAAGAAGGTGGGCGATCCGGTCGAGCGCGACGAGCCGCTTGTTCGAGATCTCGACCGACAAGGTCGACGCCGAGATTCAGTCGCCGGCCGCCGGCGTGCTGCTCGAGATCCGGGCGAAGGAGGGCGAGACCGTCGCGGTCAACACCGTCGTGGCGGTCATCGGGGCCGCCTCCGCCAAGGCTTCGGCGGGCCAAGGCGCTGAGGCGGCGTCAGCCGCTCCGGCGCCGGCCGCCACGCAGGCCGCCTCCGCCCCGGCTTCGGCGGCGCGCCGCCTCCGCTGAAGCTCCGGCGGACCAGGCGCAGGCGCCGACGCGCGACGAGCTGCGCCGCCGGAAGTCGTCGCCGCTCGTGCGCCGGATCGCGCGCGAGCACGGCCTCGACGTCGCCAGCCTGCCGGTCCAGGGCAGCGGCGACAGCGGCCGCGTGACCAAGCAGGACATCCTGGCGTTCATCGAGAGCGGCGGGGCCGCGTCGGCGGGCCAGGCCGCCTCCGCCAAGGCTCCGGCGGGCCAAGCCAAGCCGCCCGTGGCCTTCAAGCCCGGTGAGAAGGTGCGTGTCGAGCCGATGTGCGTGATGCGCCGGAAGATCGCCGAGCACATGGTGCTCAGCGCGCACACCTCGGCTCACGTGTACGCGCTCTTCGAGGTGAACTTCGGGCGCGTCGCCGAGCTGCGCGCGGCGAAGAAGGCGGAGTACGAGCAGAAGGGCGCGAGGCTCACCTACACGGCGTTCATCGCCAAGGCGGTGGTCGACGCGCTGCGCGCCTGGCCGATCGTCAACGCCTCGGTCGACGGCGACAACATCGTCTACAAGCAGGACATCAACCTGGGCATCGCGGTCGCGCTCGACAAGGGGCTCATCGTTCCCGTGATCAGGAACGCGGACGAGAAGAGCCTGCTCGGCCTGAGCCGCGCCATCGACGACCTGGCCACGCGCGCGCGCGCCAAGCAGCTCAAGCCCGAGGAGGTGCAGGACGGCACGTTCACCATCACCAACCCGGGCGTCTTCGGCGCGTTCGCCGGGCTGCCGATCATCAACCAGCCGCAGGTCGGCATCCTCGGCGTCGGCGCCATCGAGAAGCGCCCGGTCGTCGTCGGCGACGCGATCGGAATCCGGCCGGTGGCGTACCTGTCGCTCGGCCACGACCACCGGATCGTGGACGGCGCGGACGCCGGGCGGTTCCTGGCGCACGTGAAGCACGCGATCGAGGAGTTCCCCGAGAGCTGGCTCTAGACCGGAGCTCACTTGCGTTGAGTGACGTAGCGCAGGCCTTCCGCCTTCGCCAAGGCTCCGGCGGACTCGCCGAAGCTCGAAGAGCGGCGGCGGTCAGGCCTGCGCGGCCCGCACAACGCAGGGCTAAAGCCCTGCGCTACGGGAGCGGGCCGATGGCAACTCGAGTGAGCTCCAGGATTAGGACGGAATGGCCACGGAAACAACCACGGACACGCGTCAGCTCATCGTCGAGCGTCTCGGCGTCGTGCCCTACGACGAGGCGCTGGCGCGGCAGCAGGCGCTCGTCGAGGAGCGGCGCCACGGGCGCGCGCCGGATCACCTCCTGCTGCTGCAGCACCCGCCGGTCATCACGCTGGGCGCGAAGACGCGGAACAGCCGCGAGCACGTGATCGCCACGCCCGAGGCGCTCGAGGCGCAGGGCGTCGGCCTCTTCGAGACCGGGCGGGGCGGCGACGTCACCTACCACGGGCCCGGGCAGCTCGTCGGGTACCCCATCCTGGACCTCAAGCCGGACCGGTGCGACGTGCACCGCTACGTGCGCGATCTCGAGGAAACGCTCATCCGCGTGGCCGCCGCGTTCGGCGTCGAGGCCGGCCGGGTGGACGGGCTGACCGGCGCGTGGGTCGGCCACGAGAAGCTCGCCGCCATCGGCGTGCGGATCTCCCGCTGGATCACGAGCCACGGCTTCGCCTTCAACGTCACGACCAACCTGAGCCACTTCGACCTCATCGTCCCGTGCGGCATCACCGACAAAGGCGTCACCTCGCTGGAGCGGCTGCTCGGCCGCCGGGTGCCCATGGAAGAGGTCGAGGCCGCCGCCGTGCGCGCCTTCTGCGACGTGTTCGGCGCCGTGGTCCTGACCCCTGACCCTGACCCCTGACCCCTGTTCACCCCGTTCACCCGGCCGTTCGTCCCACCCGGGCGTCATTCGTCACGTCTTGCGAGACGGCCCCGGAAACCTGCGTTACCGTGGCCACATTCGCGGCAGATGTCTGTGACGAACGCTCCCGGCGCCGCCGGCCGCCCGGATGGCCCCGCTGGAAGCCCATAAGTTGCTGTCTGAACAGACGTTACGCCGCGATGCCGCGGGCGGAATAAGGGCCCGCGTTCTGGTGTTCTTCTGGACATCGGAGGCCAGACCATGCGGAACACGGGGAGCGACAGCAGTCTGATCGCGCGCGTGCGGGAGGGACAGGAGGCGGCGGTGACCGAGCTGGCCTCGACCTACGGCCCGCGCATCCACCAGCTCGCGTTCCGGTACATGAAGAACTGGGAAGACGCCGAAGAGGTCGCGCAGGACGTGCTGCTGAAGGTGGTGCGCAAGATCGACGCCTTCCGCGGCGACGCCGCGCTCTCTTCGTGGATCTACCGCATCACGTTCAACACGGCGATGTCGCGCCTGCGCAGCGCGCGCTACAGCCGGCCCGCCGAGGTCGCCGCGGCCGACGTGCAGCCCGACGCCCGGCGCGGCGACGGCCCCGTGCGCGCCCTGGAGCCGGCCGACTGGTCGTCGCTCGCCGACGACGAGCTGCTGAAGAGCGAGATGCGGAAGCGGCTGGTCGACTCGCTGGTCGACCTGCCGACCGTCTACCGCATTCCGGTCCTGCTCCGTGACATCCAGGGGCTGTCGACCGAGGAAGCGAGCGCCGTGCTGCGCGTGAAGGCGCAGACGCTCAAGTCGCGCCTGCACCGCGGGCGGCTCATCCTCCGCCAGCGGCTGGCCGACTTCGCCGACGGGCTGACGCTGCACGCGGAGGCGGGGAGATAGGGGTCATCGGCAATCGCCAATCGGCCATGAACGCGATATCCTGATCGCATGTCTTCCAGCACATCGCTCGAGGGGAAGGTCGCCGTCGTGACCGGCGGCACGCGCGGCATCGGTCTGGCGGTGGCCCGCGCGCTGCTCGCGCGCGGCGCCAGGGTGGCGATCAGCGGGCGGACCGGCGCCAATCTGGACGCGGCGCGCAAGACGCTCGGCGCGGCCGCTGGCGCGCGCCTCGAGGCCGTGGCCGCCGACGTCGCCGACGAAGCCGGCGCGCGCGAGCTCGTCGAGCGCGCGGTCGCGCGGTTCGGCGGCCTCGACGTCCTCGTGAACAACGCCGGCGTCGGCCTCTTCGCGAACGTCGCGGACCTCACGCCCGCCGACTGGCGCCGCGTCATCGACACCAACCTGACCGGGGTCTTCTACTGCTGCCACGCCGCGATCCCGCACCTGCGCGCGCGCGGCGGCGGCTGGATCTTCAACGTGAGCAGCCTGGCCGGCAAGAACGCGCTCGTGGGCGGCGGCGCCTACTGCGCGTCCAAGGCGGGCCTGAACGCCTTCAGCGAGGTGCTCATGCAGGAGGTCCGCCACGACGGCATCCGCGTGAGCTACCTCATGCCGGGGTCGGTCGACACCGAGTTCGGCGGGCCTTCCGGCCGGCGCGCCGACTGGAAGATCGCCCCCGAGGACATCGCCCAGGTGATCTGCGACATGCTCCAGCACCCGGCGCGCACGCTCGCCAGCCGGATCGAGATCCGCCCCTCGCAGCCCCCGAAGAAGGGCTGACTACGCAAGTGCTTCGTGCTTGGTGCTTCGTGCTGAGTGCGTGCTTGGTGCGTCGTGCTGAGTGCGTGCCTGGTGCGTGGTGCTGAGTGCGTGCCTGGTGCGTCGTGCTGAGTGCGTGCTTGGTGCGTGGTGCTGAGTGCGTGCCTGGCGCGTCGTGCTGGGGGCGTGTTTCGTGATCAGTGCCTGGTGCTCGTGACAGGTTCCAGGCTTTGCGCCAGTCGCCGCAGCATGCCGCCGATGCGGTCGGTGTAGCCCAGCAGGCGGGCTCGCTCCTCGTCCGATAGATAGCCCCGGCCGTGGGCGGCGTACAACAGGGAGCGGACCTCGCCGTTCGACCCCGACGCGATCCTGATGAACTGCGCGAACTCTTTGTGCCGTCCTCGGAGGAAGCCCTCGGCAATATTTGCCATGACCGAGAGCGCGGCAGCATTCAGCTGGTCCCGCAGCGCAAGATCCTGATGGATGGCCGGCCGCCGAATCAGGCGGCCCACCTCGTCGCTGAGCAGCTTGGCCTCCTGCCACACCCGGAGATCCTCGAAGCGGGAGACACCCATGACACGTGCCGTCCTGCACGCTGCATGCCAGCGCACCAAGCACCTCGCACGCACCAGGCACCAAGCACCTCGCACGCACCGCACCAAGCCCCCCGCACGCACCACGCACCAAGCACCGTGCACGCACCAGGCACCAAGCACCCCGCACGCACCACGCACCAAGCACCGTGCACGCACCAGGCACGGAGCACCTCGCACGCACCAGGCACCAAGCACCAGGCACCAAGCACCGTCTATAATCGACCCCGTGATCGACCGGCTCGGCAAGTACAACATCCTCGAGATCATCGGCGCCGGCGTGCTCGGCGAGGTCTATCGCGCGCGGGACACGCAGTTCGGCCGGACCGTCGCCATCAAGCTCGTGCCCGACGAGATCATGCGCGACGAGGGCCGCCGCGCGCGGCTCGTCGAGGACGCGCGCGCGGCGAGCGCGCTGTCCCACCCGAGCATCGCCACGCTCTTCGAGATCGGCGAGGAGAACGACAGCCTGTTCCTCGTCTTCGAGTACGTGCGCGGGCGCTCGCTCCGCGAGGAGCTCGGCGGCAAGCCCATGCCGGCCCGCGGCGCGATCGACCTGGCGATCCAGCTGGCCGACGCGCTGGCGGCGGCCCATGCCGTCGGCGTCCTCAACCGCGGCCTTCGGCCCGACACCGTCGTCGTCACGTCCAAGGGCCGCGCCAAGATCCTCGACTTCGGCTTCGCCGACTGGACGCGCCGCGGCGCGATGGACGAGGCCGCCGACGAGCACAGCGACATCCGCGCCCTCGGCGCCATCGTCTTCGAGATGCTCACCGGCCGGCCTCCCGCGGACGCCGGCGCGTTCACGCGCCCGTCCCGCACCAACCCTTCGGTTCCCGAGGAGCTCGACCCCATCCTCGCCCGGGCGCTGGCCGCCGACCCCGCCGAGGGCTACCAGACGGCCGCGACGCTGGCGGCCGAGCTGCGGAGCGTGGCGGCGATCCTCGACGTGCGGATTGGGGACGCCGAGGCGGCGAGCCTCCTGCCGCCCGTGCGGCGGCCGGGCGGCGGGCGCCGGTGGCTCGTGGCGTCCGCGCTCGTGGCCGCCCTCGCGGTGGCGGCCTGGCTGTGGGGGGGCCGCCTCGCCGCGACGTGGAGCCGCTACACCGCGCCGCCGCCCGCGCCGGTGCTGGCCGTGGTGCCGGCGGGACCGGCGGACCGGGCCGGCTATCTGACGGCCGGCTTCGCCGGCGATCTCGCCATCCGCCTCGGGCGGATGCCGGGCGTGCAGGTCCTCGGCCGCTCCGGCCTTCACGGCGCCCGGCCGGCGGACGCGGCCGCCGCGGCGGCCGCGCTCGGGGCCCGGGCGGTCGTGACCGTGTCGGCGCGTCAGACGAGCGGGCGGCTGGAGGTGGAGGCGACGCTGACCGGCGTCGCGCGAGGGCTCGAGCTGTGGCGCGGCACCTTCGAGCGTCCGGCGCGCGAGGCGTTCGCCGTCGAGACCGAGGTGGCCGAGGCGGTCGCCGCCGAGCTCGGCATCAGGCTGGGGCCGAGCGCGACCCGCGCGCGCACGCTCTCGCGCCTCGTGGATCCGGGGGCGTATGACGTGTACCTGCGCGGCCGCGAGGCCGCGGAGCGCGGCGACGCCGCGCGCGCGTCCGCGTTCTTCCGCGAGGCCGTGCGTCTCGACCCCGCGCTGGCCGAGGCGCAGGCGGGCCTCGCCCTGGCGCTCTGCGCGCGCGCCGGCGAAGGCCTGCGCCTCGACCGCGACGCCCTGCTGACCGAAGCGCGCGCGGCCGCCGCCGAGGCCGCCGGCGTGGACCCCGACCTGCCCGAGGCGCACGTGGCGCTGGGCCTCGCGTCCGACGGCCTGCGGCCCGCGCTCGACGAGCTGAAGCGCGCGCTCGAGATCGATCCGACGTTCGCCGTCGCCGACGCCGCCATGGGCGACGCCGTCGTCGGCGTCGCCCCCTCGCGCGCCTCGGCGCTCTACGGCCGGGCGCTCGAGATCGACCCCGGCCTGCCGGGCCCGCGCGCGGGCCTCGTGGACGCCGACCTCCGGGGCGGCCGCCTGTCGGAGGCCGAGAACGACCTCGCGACGGCGCGCGGCGCCGGCGTCGCGCTGCCGATCGAGGAGGCCGTGCTCCGGCTGCTGCAGAAGCGTCCTGACGAGGCCCTGAAGGCCGCCGCGAGGGCGGGCGACCCGGCGGGGGGCGCCGTGTCCGCCGAGGCGGCGGCGGTGAGCGTGACGGCGCTGCAGGCGCTCGGCCGCGCGCGCGACGCGTTCGACCTCGCGCGCGCCAAGGCGGACCAGGACCCGCAGTCGTGCGACGTGGCCGTGCTGAAGGCCGCGCTCGCCGCCGACCTCGGCGAGCGGCGGGCGGCGGCCGACGTCCTGGCGCCCATCGACGAGGCCGCCGAGCGTCCCGGCGCGCCGCCCGCCGCGCTCGCCTGCGCCGCAGAGGCCGCCGCCGCCATCGGCGACGCCGGCCGCGCCGCCGGCGCCCTCCAGCGGATCGCCGCCGACGAGGCGGCCGTCCGCGCTTTCGTCCTGTCGGACCGGTCGTTCAGGCACGACTGGTATCCGTGGACGAAGGTCTCGGCCGACTTTCGCGTCCAGGCCGCCTCGAAGGCGATCGCCGCCGCCCGCGAGCGCCTCCGCGCCATCGCGATCGACGCCCTCGCGGGCGTCCAGTGAACGCGGTGCTTGGGGCTTGGTGCTGAGTGCCTGGTGCGTTCCTGGTGCCTGGTGCCTCGGGCGGCGTCACGTCGCGCCACGATCAGCGTGATCCCGCACGAAGCACCAAGCACTGAGCCCTAAGCACTGCACCCAGCACCAGGCGCTCAGCACGAGGCACTACGTCAGGCACTCCAGGAGCCGCGCGAGGTCGATGTTCGCGCCGGAGACGATCACGACCACCGAGCGGCCGCGGACGTCGAGCCTCTGCCCGAGCAGGGCGGCGACGCCGGCGCTGCCCGCGCCCTCCGCCACCAGGTGCTCCTCGGCGAGCAGCCCGCGGATCCCGCGGGCCAGGTCCGCCTCGGACGCGAGCACGAAGCCGTCCACCACCTCGCGCGCGAGGTCGAACGTGATCGTGTCCGGGTCGAGGTTGCCGACGAGCCCGTCGGCCAGGCTCGGGCCGACCTCGATCGGCACGATCCGGCCCGCGGCACGGCCGGTCGTGAAGGGGTGCGACGCCTCGACCTCGACGCCGGTGACCTCGATGCCGCCGGCGGCCTTCGCGGCGATGCCGACGCCGCAGACGAGCCCGCCGCCGCCCACCGGCACGACCACGAGGTCGGTCTCCGGCCGCTCGTCGAGGATCTCGAGGGCGGTCGTGCCGGCGCCGGCGACGATGTCCGGGTGGCTGAAGGGGGAGAGGAAGGGCAGGCCCGCGTCGGCCGCCTGACGCTTGGCCGCGTGCTCGGCCTCGTCGTAGTCGGGCGCCAGGCGCAGCTCGGCGCCGAGCCGCCGGATCGCGTCGAGCTTGGCGGCCGGCGCCGTCTCCGGCGCGTGGATGATCGCCCGGAGGCCGAGCGTGGAGGCCGCGTACGCGAGCGCGCGGCCGTGGTTGCCCGCCGAGCAGGTGACGATTGGCTCCCGCGGCGCCCGCGCGGCGTGCTGGATCGCGAAGTTCAGCGCGCCGCGGATCTTGAACGAGCCGGTGGGCTGCAGCGACTCCAGCTTCAGGTGGACGTCGCCGCCGGTCTCGCGCGACAGCCAGTCCGACCGCCGGAGCGGCGTGGGCCTCAGGTGCGGCGCCAGCCGGCGCCTGGCGGCGACGAGCGACAACATGTCGATGTGCATGTGACCGTCAGTCCCTGACCCCTGCTTGCCCGCCGTAGCCTTGGCGGAGGCGGGACCCCTGACCCCTGACCGCTGACCCCTGTTCAAGGCGCGCCGCCCGGCGCGCCCGCGTCTTTCAGGATGTCCGCGAGGTTCGCGGCGAACGCCGAGCGGGGCAGCACCTCGGCGCCCGCGTCCCGCGCTGCGCCGATGAGATTGGCGCGCACGTGCGACACGAACCCCAGCGCGGGTATCGAGGCCAGCTCGGGGTCCGCCTTGAGCGCCTGGATGGTGGGCACGGGGTCGGCCTTCTCCGAGTTCAGGTCGAAGATGACGAGCGCCGGCTTGCGCGCCCGCGCCTCGCGCAGGATCTCGTCGGGCGTCCGCGTGAACAGGATCTCGGCCCCGACCAGCTTCGCGGTCGAGCGGATCTTGGACGAGAACAGCAGGTCGTCCACGGCGATCAGGATCATGGTGCGTCCATCATACGACGGGACCCCGAGGAAGCGTCGGCGGCGATCCACTGCGGACTGCCAGGAGCCGGGCCCTCGCCGCGGCGCCCGAGTCGCGCTCGCCGGCAACCCGTCGCGTCGCTCGGTACCCTCACGCATGCGCAGCGGGCCTCGTGTGCCGACCGACAACTCCGACGGACCGGCCACCGCCTCGGGCAACGCGAGGATCGAAGCTCGCGAAGCGATAGCCCGCTGCGGAAGATTCGGCTCCGCTCGGGTTGCGCTCGGCTCGGCTCACGGCCGCCGCCGCGAGCGCCCGGCTCCCGGCGACCCCGACGTCGCGATGTTGGCCGGTCGGGGGCTCGCGCGGCGGGCCGTGGAGGCCGCCCGCGTCGAGATCCGGAACGCGAGCGGAGCGAGCCGTGCGCGGCGGGCTGCCGCTGCGCGGGCGTCGTTCTTCGGCACACCCCGCCGGTGGTCGGTACGTCGGGGTGTTGATCGGCCAACCCTGCCCGCCGCGCGGATCGGCAGAGCATCGAGCCGGAGCGAGCGTTCCCGGGCGGCCGCATGCCGGCCCGCGGCGCGAGCCCCCGACCGGCCCCAGCACGGAACGGCCTCCCGTGAGCGGGAGCCGGACCCTCTCCGCCGCGGCCGGGGCGCGCTCGCCGGCAACCCTCGCTGCGCTCGGTACCCTGACGCTGCCGCAGCGGGCAAGGCATGCCGGCCGACAACTCCGACGGACCGTTCACCGCCTCGGGCAACGCGACGACCGAAGCCCGCGAAGCGATAGCCCGCTGCGGAAGATTCGGCTCCGCTCGGGTTGCGCTCGGCTCGGCTCACGGCCGCCGCCGCGAGCGCCCGGCTCCCGGCGACCCCGACGTCGCGATGTTGGCCGGTCGGGGGCTCGCGCGGCGGGCCGTGGAGGCCGCCCGCGTCGAGATCCGGAACGCGAGCGGAGCGAGCCGTGCGCGGCGGGCTGCCGCTGCGCGGGCGTCGTTCTTCGGCGTACCCCCGCCGGTGGTCGGTACGTGGGGGTGTTGATCGGCCAACCCTGCCCGCCGCGCTGATCGGAAGGCCATCGAGCCGGAGCGAGCGTTCCCGGGCGGCCGGATGCCGGACCGCGGCGCGAGCCCCCGACCGGCCGCCTCGAAGCGCCGCGCACGCCCTCACGCGCACACGGCTGGCCCTGCGGGTCTTGTGTTGGACGTCATGCGACAATGATCGGCATGATTCTCGAGGAGCGCGCGGTCCCACCCTTCCAGAAGAACGGCTACGTCATCGGCTGCGAGCGCACGCGCGAGGGCGTCATCATCGATCCCGGCGACGAGGTCGACGAGCTCATCGAGGCGGCGGCCGGGCACCGGCTGGCGATCCGGCACATCCTGCTCACCCACGCGCATCTCGACCACGTCACCGGCGTGAAGCGCGCGCGCGCGGCGCTCGGGGCGCCGGTCTGGCTCCACGCCGCCGACCTCCCGCTCTACGACAACGTCGTCCAGCAGGGGCGGATGTTCGGCTTCACCGTCGACGCCCAGCCCGCGCCCGACCGCTTCTACGACCCGGCCCAGGCGATCGCGTTCGGCGACTACGAGGTGCGGGCGCACCACACGCCCGGCCATTGCCCGGGCGGCGTCTGTCTGGCGGTGGGGCGGAAGGGGGAAGCGGGCGTCGAGCTCTTCGTCGGCGACACGCTCTTCGCCGGCTCGATCGGGCGCACCGACCTGCCGGGCGGCGATTACGACACGCTCATGCGGTCGATTCGCGAGGTCCTGCTGGCGTTTCCCGACGACTCTGTCGTCCACTCGGGCCACGGGCCCGCGACGACGATCGGCCAGGAGCGGAGGACGAACCCGTTTCTGACGGGGGAAATGTGACGGGGACAGCGGTCAGGAAAAGCGGTCAGCGGTCAGCGGTCAGCGGTCAGGAAAAGCGGTCAGCGGTCAGCGGTCAGCGGTCAGGAAGAGCATTCTGTCACGCTGTCACACTGGCTGCTCTGACCCCTGACCCCTGACCTCTGGCTGCTCTGACCCCTGACCCCTGACCTCTGGCTGCCCTGACCGCTGACCCCTGACCGCTGACCCCTGTTCAGTCTCTCTCCACCGTCAGCTCCACCCGTCCCACGCGCAGCCGGTCGCCGGCCGCGAGGCGGGTGCGGGCGGTCACGCGCTGCTCGTTGACGAAGGTGCCGTTGGTGCTCTGGAGGTCCTCGACGTCGAGGTGGCCGCCGGCGTCCGTCGTCAGGCGGCAGTGCACGCGGGAGACGAGCGCGGCGTCGACGACGAAATCGACGCCGCGCGCCCGTCCGATGGTCTTGACCGCATCCGGCAGGATGCGGAACGCGAGGGCGCCCGCCTCTGAGGACTCGGGCGCCCGCAGGAGCCACATCTAGCCGTTTTCCTTCACGGCGGCGATCAGGTCCGTGACCGCCTTCTTCCCGTCCGAGAAGAACATCAGCGTGTTGTCCATCGCGAACAGCGGGTTCGGGATGCCGGCGAACCCCGGGCTCAGGCTGCGCTTGATCACCACCACCGTGCGCGCCTTGTCCACGTCGAGGATCGGCATGCCCGCGATGGGGCTGGTCGGGTCGGTGCGCGCCAGCGGGTTCACGACGTCGTTGGCGCCGATCACGATCGCCACGTCGGTCTGCTGGAAGGTCGGGTTGATCTCGTCCATCTCCTTCAGCTTGTCGTAGGGGATGTCCGCCTCGGCCAGCAGCACGTTCATGTGGCCCGGCATGCGGCCGGCGACCGGGTGGATGGCGAACTCGACGTCGACGCCCTTGCTCTCCAGCAGGTTCGTCAGGTCGCGCACCGCGTGCTGCGCCTGCGACACGGCCATGCCGTAGCCCGGCACGATGACGACGCGGCTGGCGTCGTCGAAGAGCATCGCGATCTCCTCGGCGCGTCGCCGACTTCACCTTGCCCGCGTAGACGTCGTCGGCCTTCGGCGCGCCGGCCGCGCCCGCCTCGATCCCGCCGAGCAGCACGTTGGCCAGCGACCGGTTCATGGCCTTGCACATGATCATGCTGAGGATGATGCCCGACGCGCCGACGAGCGAGCCGGCGATGATCAGCACGTTGTTGTTCAGCACGAAGCCGGTGGCCGCGCCCGCCAGGCCCGAGTACGAGTTGAGCAGCGCGATGACCACGGGCATGTCCGCGCCGCCGATCGGGATCGTGAGCAGCACGCCCAGCACCGACGCGACGCCCACCAGCGCCCAGTAGGCCCACTGGTCGGCCGGCTCCCTCACGATGAGCACGCCCAGCCCGATGACCACGAGCCCGAGCACGACGTTGAGCAGCTGCTGGCCCTTGAAGAGGATCGGACGTCCGGGCAGCAGGAACTCCTGGAGCTTGTCGAACGCCACGAGGCTGCCCCAGAACGTCACGCCGCCGATGAGGCCCGAGAGCACCGTCGCCACGGTGAGCTGCATGGTCGGCGCGAGCATGCCGGGCCGGACCGCGTCGTGGAGCGCCGCGCCGGCGACGAGCACCGACGCGCCGCCGCCGAAGCCGTTGAGCAGCGCCACCATCTGCGGCATGGCCGTCATCTGCACCATCAGGGCCAGCATGGCGCCGAGCACGCCGCCCACGACGATGCCGCCGGCGATGATGAGGTAGGCCTGCTGGCCGCTGCCGATGATGTGCTGGTCGACGAGCGTCGCCACCACCGCCAGCAGCATGCCGAGCGCGCCCATGATGTTGCCGCGCACCGCCGTGCGCGGGTGCGCCAGCTCGATGAAGCAGACGATGAACAGGACCGAGGCGACCAGGTACGCGAGATTGATGTATGCGGGGTCCATCGGCTCAGCCCTTCTTCTTGAACATCGCCAGCATGCGGTTGGTCACCACGAAGCCGCCGACCACGTTGACGGTGGCGAAGACGATGGCGACGAAGCCCAGGATGGTGGAGAAGTGGCTCGGCGTCGCGACCGAGAGCATGGCGCCGACGATCGTGATGCCCGACACCGCGTTCGACCCCGACATCAGCGGCGTGTGCAGCAGGGGCGGCACCTTCGTGATGACCATCCACCCGACGAACATCGCGAGCACGAAGACGGTCAGGACGACGACAAAGGATTCCATCGCGTGCGCTCCCTATTCCGTGCCGATTTCCGTGCCGATTTCCGTGGCGATTTCCGTGGTCATTCCGTGGTCATTCCGCGATCCCAAGCGCCTGCCGGACGCGTGCGTTGACGATCTTCCCGCCGGAGGTGACGAGCGTCTCGCGGACGATCTCGTCGTCGGCGCCGGTCTGGATCGCGCCGTCCTTGATCAGGTGCGCGAGGAAGGTCGTGATGTTCTTCGAGTACATCTGGCTCGCGTGGTACGGCACGGTGGTCGCGAGGTTGGTCGGGCCGAGGATCGTCACGCCGTGATCCTCCACGCGCTCGTCGGCCCGCGTCAGCTCGCAGTTGCCGCCGCGCTCGGCGGCCAGGTCCACGATCACCGAGCCCGGCGCCATCGCGCGCACCATGTCGGCGGTGACGAGCACCGGCGACTTCTTGCCCGGGATCGCGGCCGTCGTGATCACGACGTCGCTGCCCGCGACGACCTTCGCCATCATCTCGCGCTGCCGGCGGTAGAAGCTCTCGTCGGCTTCCTTCGCGTAGCCGCCCTTGTCCTCGGCGTCCACCGTCTCGAGCGGCAGCTCCACGAACTTCGCGCCGAGGCTCTGGATCTGCTCCTTCACCGCGGGCCGGACGTCGTAGGCCTCCACTTTCGCGCCGAGCTTGCGCGCCGACGCGATGGCCTGCAGGCCCGCCACGCCCGCGCCCACGACGAAGACGTGCGCCGGCGCGACCGTGCCCGCCGCCGTCATCATCATCGGGAACATGCGCGGCAGCTCCATGGCCGCGATCAGCACGGCCTTGTAGCCCGCGATGGTGGCCATCGACGACAGCGCGTCCATGCTCTGCGCGCGCGTGATGCGCGGCATCAGCTCCATCGAGAACGCGTTGACGCCGCGGGCCGCCAGCGACTCGGTGGCCGCCTTCGCCGTCAGCGGCTCGAGGAACGCGATGATTGCCTGGCCCGGCTTCATCAGGGCGAGATCGGCCTGGCCCGCCTCCGGGTTCGAGCCGCCGGCCCGCACCTGGAGCACCACGTCCGAGCCGCCGAACACCTCGGCCCGCGACGGGACGATCGTCACGCCCTTGCCGCCGTACTCC
Organism: uncultured Acidobacteriota bacterium; assembly: GCA_963812185.1. Lineage (GTDB taxonomy): Bacteria > Acidobacteriota > Vicinamibacteria > Vicinamibacterales > JAHECP01 > JAHECP01. The sequence continues at coordinate 30,652 of CAWEUE010000002.1, read as the reverse complement.
TTGTCCGGGAACCCGGCCGCCGTGCCCGCGCCGGCCTCGACCACGACCTCGTGTCCCGCCTTCACCAGCGGCGCGGCGGCCGCGGGAATCAGCGCGACGCGATGCTCGCCGGGGAAGGTCTCCTTGGGTATGCCGATTCTCATGATCCTGTGCCCCCGTTCAGGAACGCGGTGCGGGTGCCACCAGTTGGCTGGCTGTACAACCCTACCAGTCTAGCCCAACTCTAGTGCTTCGTGCCTGGTGCCGGGTGCCTGGTGCGTGCGTGGTGCGGGGTGCTTCGTGCGGCGTCACGCCGCGCTGGAAACCGCCTGATCCCGCACCAGGCACCAGGCACCAACCCCGCACCAAGCACCAGGCACCAACCCCGCACCAAGCACCAAGCACCAACCCCGCACCAGGCACCAGGCACCAACCCCGCACCAGGCACCAAGCACCAACCCCGCACCAGGCACCAGGCACCAAGCACCAGGCACTACTTGGGCGCCCAGCCCGTCGTCGTCAGCCACGCGGCAATCGTCTCGCCGAGCGAGGCGGGCACCTTGCGGGCCGCGCCGGCCGCGCCGGCCGGCACCAGGCGGTGTGTCAGGTCCGGCGCCTCGACCCGCTGCGCCGGCCCGGCCTTGCGGCGAACCTTGGCGAGCGTCAGCAGATCGTCCGCGTGATGGGCGGGCATCTCGTCGTCTTTCGCGGGCCGCACGATCAGCACCGGCTGCCGCGCGTCGTCGAACGCCCGGGCCGGGCTGAAGAGGAGGAACGACCGGAACCACGGCGAGTCGGCCTGGCGCCGCATGTCGGGCGGGATCCCTTCCCACCCCTTGCCGGTCTCGACCGCCGCGAGGATGCGCTTCTGCAGGTCGATCCGGCTGGCGCGCTCCGCGTCGGTGAGCTTCAGGCCGGCGAGCGCGTCCTGCTGCTGCTCGAGCACGCGCGCCGCGCCCGTCGTGCCCATGGCCGCGACCAGCACGATGGCCGAGATCCGCTTCTCGCGCGCGGCCGCCTCGAGCGCCACCGCCGAGCCCTCCCCGTAGCCGAGCACGGCAATGCGGCGGTCGTCCACGTCCTTCCGCTTGCGCAGGTAGCGGACCACCGCCCGCACGTCGTCGGCGTAGTCCTGGACGGTCGCCGCCTCGGCCCGGCCGCCGCTCTGGCCCGTGCCGCGGTGGTCGTAGCGGACGACGGCCAGCCCCTCGTCGGCGAGGACGCCGGCGAGCTGGCCGAAGACCGGCACGTCGCCGACCACCTCGTCGCGCGTCTGCGATCCGATGCCGCTGACGAGGATGACGACCGGGAGCTTGCCCTTCGCGTCGGCCGGCCGCGTGAGGGTGGCCGCCAGCTCGAAGCCGTTCGCCGGCACGTTGACGTCCACGTCGCCGGGGTTTCTCACGCTCTCGACGCGCGCCATCACCGACGACACGTCCTCCCGGGCGACGACGAGCGAGGCCGACGGCACCACGAGGCGGGCCAGCCGGTGGCGCGCGTCAACCCAGACCTCCGCCTCCACCGGCGCGCTGGGGTTCTGCAGCGTGACCTCGTAGCGCGTCAGCGCGAGGTTGCCCTCGGGCCGCTGCATCATCTGGCTGCTCGTGGCGCGGACCCGGATGGCCACCGTGCCCTGCGGCGCGATGTAGCCCGGCACCTCGTCGCCTTCGGCCAGGCCCGGGAGGCGCGCCGCGAGCGCCTCGTAGGAGCCGAAGAAGCTGTTCGGCAGGACGACCGACCGCGCCGGCATCTCGTCGGTCTTCTGCGACTTGTTGCCGTTCTGCGTGATCTCGGTGATGGCCGTCGTCAGGCCGAACGACGTCTCGATCGTCACCGGCTGCCCGCGAAGCGAGCCCTCGATGTGCATCTCGACCGGCTGCCAGTCCGTGGCGTACTGCACCGAGAAGCTCTCGGTGATCAGGTCGAACGGCGGCGCCAGGCGCCCGCTGCCGCGCAGCGTCCAGCCGGTGGAGGTGCGCACCAGCGTGACGCGCTCCGTGCCGACCTGCCGGTTCTGCACGAAGACCAGGAAGGTCGCCGAGCCCGGCTCGGGAAGCTCCTGGGCCGCGGCGCCGGCCGGGACCGCGATTGTCGCGGCGAGAAGAGCGACGGTACAATGCCAGAGCGCTTTCATAGGATTGAGGATATAACAGGCGCACGCCTGAAGGCGTGCGCTACACGTGAGCTTGTGTAGCGCAGGGCTTCAGCCCTGCGCCGTCGAACCATGCCCCACCCTCCCACCTACGACTCGGCGCGCAGCGGCGCGGTCTGGTTCGAGCGGCCCGCCCGGGGCCGGCTGTGGATGACCGGGGCCGACCGCCTGTCGTTCCTCCAGGGGCTGCTGACGAACGACACGCGCCAGCTCGGGCCGGGGCGGGGCTGCTATGCGGCCTACCTGACCCCCCAGGGGCGCATGATCACCGACATGCGCCTCTACGGCACGGCCGACGGGCTGCTGATGACGCTGCCGGCGTCGGTGGCCGCGGTCATACGCGACCGGCTCGACAGCGTGATCTTCAGCGAGGACGTCCGCATCGAGGACCGTTCGTCGGAGCTGGCGCAGCTCGGCGTGCACGGCCCGGGCGCCGCGGCGGCGGTGGAGCGCGCGCTCGGCGCGCCCGGCGCCGTGGCCCCGCTCGCGGGCTTCGGCCACGTCCCCCTGCCGTTCGCCGGCGCGCCCGTCGTCGTGGCGTCGACCGACGAGCTGGGCGGCGGGCTGGATCTCTTCGCCGAGACGGCGAGCGCGGGGGCGTTGCGCGACGCCCTCGGCGCCGCGGGCGCCGTCGCCGGCGACGCCGCCCTCGCCGAGATCCTGCGCGTGGAGGGCGGCGTGCCGGAGTTCGGCGTGGACATGGACGAGGAGACGATTCCCCTCGAGGCCGGCATCGAGGCGCGCGCGATCAGCTTCACGAAGGGCTGCTACGTCGGGCAGGAGGTGATCGTGCGCGTGCTGCACCGCGGGCAGGGCCGTGTCGCGAAACGCCTGGTGGGCCTGACGATCGGCGACGTCGCGCCCGCCGCGTCGACCGTGCCCGCTCCGGGCGCGACGCTGCGCGCCGAGGGCCGCGACGTCGGACGCCTGACGAGCGTCGTCCGTTCGCCCGCGCTGAACCACGTCATCGCGCTCGGCTACGTGCACCGCGACTTCGCCGAGCCCACCACCCGCCTCTCCGTCGTCCACGAGGGCGAGACGCTCGGCGCGGCGGTGACCAGCACGCCGTTCGTTCCGACCCCTGAGCCCTGACGGCTCACGCCTCACGGCTCACGGACGTACGTCACGCCGGCCCGTCAGCCGTCAGCCGTCAGCCGTGAGCCGTCCGATGAGCTCCTCATCCGCGGGCGGAAACCGCAGCAGTCGGAGCTCTGCCCTGGCCACCCAGCGCATCTCCTGGCCCTGCTGCGGCGCCGGCGCGCCCTCGAGGTCGCACCGGAAGAAGTGCAGCTCGACGACCCGGTCCGGGTACGTGTGCGACACGGAAAGCAGCTCGTCGCCCACGCGCACGTCCACGTCGAGCTCCTCGCGCATCTCGCGCCGCAGGGCCTCGGCGTGGGACTCGCCGGGCTCGCACTTGCCGCCCGGGAACTCCCAGTAGCCCTCGAGGTGCACGCCGCTCTGCCGGCGCGTCACCAGGAAGCGCCCGTCACGCTCGACGACGGCGGCGGTGACGACCAGAACACGGCTCATGGCTCACGGCTCACGGCTCTGGCCCCCGGCCTCCGGCCTCCGGCCTCCGCGGCCTCCGGCCTCTGACCATCCACCGACTCGCACCCGTTCCTCAGGGGACACTCCCCGCACCGGGGTTTGCGCGGCGTGCACACCGTCGCTCCGAGGTCCATCAGCCCCTGGTTGAAGTCGAAGACGTGGCGGTGCGGCAGCACCGTGCGGGACACGTCCCAGAGGTGGCGGCGCATGGCGTGGCTCTTGGGCGCGCCGCGGCCGACGAACACGCGGAAGAGCACGCGCGCCACGTTGGTGTCGAGGATTGGCGCGCGCTGGCCGAACGCGAAGCTCAGCACCGCGCCCGCCGTGTAGGCGCCGATGCCCTTGAACGAGCGCAGCGTCGCCTCGTCGCCGGGCAGCTCGCCGCCGTAGCGCGCGACCGCCTCGCGCGCGATCGCGTGCAGCCGCCGCGGCCGGATGTTGTAGCCGAGCGGGTACCACGCGCGCGTCACCTCGTCCACGGGCGCCGCCGCCAGGGCGTGGAAGCTCGGGTACCGCTCCAGCCACTCCAGGTACTTCGGCAGCACGCGGTCCACCTGCGTCTGCTGCAGCATGATCTCCGAGACGAGGATCCGGTACGGGTCGCGCGTCTCGCGCCACGGCAGCGCGCGCCCGTTGCGCCGGTACCAGGCGAGCAGCCGCCGCCGGAACCCCTGCCGCGCGGCGGGGCCGGGAAGAGCGGGGGCCGCCGGCCGCGCCGGCGCGCTCCTCCTCCCCTTCGATGACCGTCCGGGCGGCCGTCGCGTCTTCGTCATTCGGCGATTCGGACAGTGTGACAGCGTGACGCCGTGACAGAACGCCCTTCAATCGGCAATCTGCAATCGGCAATCGGCAATGCCTTTATAATCGTGCCGTGAAAATCTACACCAAGACGGGCGACGCCGGCGAAACCGGCCTGCTCGACGGCTCGCGCGTCCCGAAGGCCGACGCCCGCGTCGCGGCCTACGGCGAGGTGGACGAGCTCGGCGCGTGGCTCGGCCTGGTGCGCGCCGAAGGCGTCGACGGCCCGCTCGCCGCCATGCTCGAGCGCGTCCAGCGCGATCTCTTCGCGCTCGGCGCCCGTCTGGCCGACCCCGCCCGCCGCATCGGCGAGCGCGCGGCCAAGACGGCCGTCTCGGCCGCCGACGTGGCGCGGCTCGAAGGGTGGATCGACGAGCTCGACGCCGGCCTGCCGCCGCTCAAGCGGTTCATCCTGGCCGGCGGCACGCCGGCCGGCGCCCGCCTGCATTTCGCGCGCACCGTCTGCCGCCGCGCCGAGCGCCGCATCGTCGCGCTCGGCCCCGGCGCGGTCGAGCCCGAGCTGCTCGCCTACGTGAACCGGCTGTCCGATCTCCTGTTCGTGATGGCCCGCGCCGCCAACGCGCGGGCGGGCGTGACGGAAGTCGAGTGGTAGAGACGGGGTTCCCTGTCCACGAGACGATGGATACCACGAAGCTCACGAAGACCACGAAGACCAGCCTGACCCGGCCATGTTCCGCCGTTCTTCGTGGGCCTCGTGGCCTTCGTGGCCATTCCGTGCACTCGAATGCAGCGTGATCTCGAGCGCGCCTACGCGGCGTGCGAGCGCATGGCGCGCGCGCACTACGAGAACTTCCCGGTCGCCTCGCGGCTGCTGCCCGCCGCGATGCGCCCGCACGTCGCGGCCGTGTACGCCTACGCGCGCACGGCCGACGACTTCGCCGACGAGGGCGATCGTTCCGAGGCCGAGCGGCTGCGGCTCCTCGACGCGTGGGTCGCGCGCCTGCGCGAGGCGGCCGCCGCGCCGGCCGCGCCCGCGGAGGCGGCCGGCGGCGGGGACGCCGCGCTCGTGTTCGCGGCGGTCGGCCACTCGATCCGGACCCTTCGGCTGCCCGTCCCGCTCTTCGAGGACCTGGTGAGCGCCTTCCGGCAGGACGTCACCACGCGCCGCTACGCGGACTGGGCCGAGGTGCTCGACTACTGCCGCCGGTCGGCCAACCCCGTCGGGCGGCTCGTGCTGCGCATCGCCGGCTACGACGACCCGGCGCTCGACCGGTCGTCCGACGCGCTCTGCACCGCGCTCCAGCTCACCAACTTCTGGCAGGACCTGGAGATCGACTGGCGGCGCGGCCGCCTGTACGTGCCGGCGTCGGTGCGCGACGCGTGCGGCGCGCGCGACGAGGACCTGGACGCCCGCCGGCTCACGCCGGCGTGGCGCGACGCGCTCGGCCGCGCCGCGGACACCACGCGCGCGCTCTTCGCCGACGGCCGCGCCGTCTGCGACGGCGTCCGCGGCCGCCTGCGCTGGGAGCTCCGCCTGACCTGGCTCGGCGCCACCCGGATCCTGGACCGGCTCGAGCGCCGCGGCTTCGACGTCTTCCACCACCGCCCCGCCCTCGGCTGGGCGGACGGGCCGGGGCTCATGTGGCGATTGGTCAGGTGGAAGGGAAGCGGGGGATAGTGGCCCGCGACACCTCTTTCTACTACTCGTTCCTCGTCCTGCCGGCCGAGAAGCGGCGCGCCATCGTGGCGGTCTGGGACTTCTGCCGCGCGGTGGACGATGCGGTGGACCGGGAGCCGGACGGGGCGCGGGCGGCGGCGGAGCTCGCGCGGTGGCGGGCCGAGCTCGCGGCGTGCTTCGAGGGACGGCAGCCGTCGACGCCGCAGGGCGCCCGGCTGCAGCCGTTCGTGACGCGGTTCCCGCTGCCGCGCCGATCGTTCGACGACCTGATCGACGGCGTCGAGATGGACCTCGGCGCGCGGCGCTACGCGACCTTCGACGACCTGTATCAGGTACCTGCCTGAGCGTGGCGTCGGCCGTCGGCCTGATCTCGGTGGAGATCTTCGGCTACGACGACCCGCGCGTGCGCGGCTACGCCGTCGACCTCGGCGTCGCGCTGCAGCTCACCAACATCCTGCGCGACGTCTCGACCGACCTCGCGTGCGGCCGCGTGTACCTGCCGCAGGAGGACCTCGCGCGCTTCGGCTGCACCGAGGCGGATCTGCTGGCCGAGCAGGCCCGCGCCGGGCGCGGCATCGGGGACGAGCGCGTGCGCGCGCTGCTCGCGCACCAGGGCGCCCGCGCGCGCGACTACTACCGGAAGGCCCGCGCGGCGCTCCCGCCGGGCGAGGCGCGGCGGCTCGTGGCCGCCGAGATCATGCGGGCGATCTACTTCGGCATCCTGCGGCGCATCGAGCGCGCGCGCTACGACGTCTTCTCGTCGGTCGTGCGCGTGCCGCGGCCGGCGCGCGCGTGGATCGCGGCGTCCACCTGGGCGAAGACCCTGGCGGGGTGGCGGTGACGCCGGGCTCGGCCGCCTGCGACGCCGTCGTGATCGGCGGCGGCTTCGCCGGCCTCGCCGCCGCGACGCGCCTCGCCGAGGCGGGCGCGCGCGTGCTCGTGCTGGAGGCGCGCCCCCGGCTCGGCGGCCGCGCCACCGCGTTCGCCGACCCGGCGACGGGCGAGCTGGTGGACAACGGCCAGCACGTCCTCTTCGGCTGCTACCACGAGACCTTCCGCTTCCTCGACCGCGTCGGCGCCGCCGCGGGCGTGCGCCTGCAGCCCGAGCTGCGCGTGCCGTTCGTCGACGCCGCCGGCGGGCGGACCGAGCTGCGCTGCCCGCCGCTGCCCGCGCCCCTGCACCTGCTGGCCGCCGTGCTCGACTGGGACGCGCTCGGCCTCCGCGACCGCCTGTCGGCGCTCCGCCTCGCGGGGCCGCTGCGGCGGGCGCGCGCCGGCCGGAGCGAGGTGGCTTCGCCCGGCGAGACCGTGGCCACGTGGCTGCGGCTCAACGGCCAGAGCCCGGCGATCTGCGAGCGGCTGTGGGAGCCGCTCGCGCTGGCCGCGCTCAACCAGTCGCCGGACGAGGCGGCGGCGCGGCCGTTCGTGCGCGTGCTGGCCGGCCTCTTCGGCGACGACCCGCGCGACGCGGCGATCGGCCTGCCCACGCGGCCGCTCCACCTCATGTACGCCGAGCCCGCGCGCGCGTTCATCGAGGCGCGCGGCGGCGCGGTGCGCACCAGCGCGCAGGCGTCGGTGCTCGTCGAGGGCGGCCGCCTGCGCAACGTGCAGGTCGGCGAGGACCGCTTCCTGGCCCGGACGGTCGTCGCCGCCGTGCCCTGGTACGCGCTCGCGCCGCTCTTCGTGCGCGGCGCGGCGCTGCCGCCGGAGCTGGCCGCGACGCTCGACCGCGCGACGCGGCTCGAGTCGCTGCCCATCGTGACCGTGAACCTGTGGTACGACCGCGTGGTGATGGACGAGCCCTTCCTCGGCCTGCACGGCTCGTCGATGCACTGGGTGTTCGACAAGCGCGCCGCGTTCGGCGAGTCGGCCTCGCACCTGTCGGCGGTGGCGAGCGGCGCGCGCGGGCTGGTCGGCCTGACCAACGACGAGATCGTGTCGCGCGCGGCGGGCGAGATCGCCGGGATGCTGCCGGGCGCCGCCGCCGCGCGGCTCGTGCGCGGCACCGTGATCCGCGAGAAGCGCGCGACCTTCTCGCTCGCGCCCGGGCAGCCCGCGCGCCCCGGCACCCGCACGCCGATCGCCGGCCTCTACCTGGCCGGCGACTGGATCGACACCGGTTTGCCGGGTACCATCGAGAGCGCCGTGGTGAGCGGACACCTCGCGGCCGCCGCCGCATTGGGGAGCGGACATCCCGCGTAGCGCACGCCTTCAGGCGTGCGCCGGATGGCGCAGGGCTGAAGCCCTGCGCTACGGTGAGCAGGACACTGACACGCCGAGCGAGGAGCGGCGCGGGGCGTTGGGGTCCCCGCGAGCGACGAGCCAGGCCAACCCCGAGTACCCAGGACCCAGTACCGAGTACCCGTCAGCAATGAAATCAGTCGTCGTCCACTACTCGGAGATCGCCCTGAAGGGCCGCAACCGGCCGTTCTTCGTCAACCGGCTGGTGCGGAACCTGCGCGAGGGCATGGCCGACCTCGACGTGCGCGAGGTGCGCGCGCTGATGGGCCGGCTCGAGGTCGTGCTCGGCCCGGCGGCCGACTGGGAGGCGGTGCGGGAGCGGCTCACGCGGACCTTCGGCGTGGGCAACTTCGCGCGCGCCGGCCGGACGGCGCTCGACCTCGACGTGCTGGCCGCGGAGATCCTCGGCGACCTCGGCGAGCGCGACCCGGCCAGCTTCCGCGTGTCGGCGCGGCGCGCCGACAAGCGGTTTCCGCTGACCTCGCCCGAGATCGAGCGGGAGGTGGGCGGGCGGATCAAGCTGGCGCGCGGGTGGAAGGTCGACCTGAGCCACCCCGAGCTGACGATCCACGTCGAGCTCCTGTCGAAGGAGGCGTTCTACTTCTTCGGCAAGGAGCGGGGGCTGGGCGGCCTGCCCGTCGGCGTCAGCGGCCGCGTCGCCTGCCTGCTGTCGGGCGGGATCGACTCGCCGGTGGCGGCCTTCCGGATGATGCGCCGCGGCTGCCGCGTGCACTTCGTGCACTTCCACAGCTACCCCATCCTCTCGCGCGCGTCGCAGGAGAAGGTGCGCGAGCTGGCGGCGCTCCTGACGCGCTACCAGCTGCGGTCGCGGGTCTCGCTCGTGCCCTTCGGCGAGCTGCAGCAGCAGGTCGTGCTGGCCGTGCCGCCGCCGCTGCGCGTGGTGATCTACCGCCGGCTGATGATGCGCATCGCCGAACGGATCGCGCGCGCCGTGCGCGCGCAGGCGCTCGTGACGGGGGAGGTGGTCGGCCAGGTGGCGTCGCAGACGCTCGAGAACCTGACCGTGATCAACGACGTCGTGTCGATGCCCGTGCTGCGGCCGCTCGTCGGGTTCGACAAGGACGAGATCACGGCCGAGGCCCAGCGGCTCGGCACCTATCCCATCTCGATCATCCCCGACCAGGACTGCTGCACGCTGTTCACGCCGAAGCACCCCGAGACCCGCGCCCGCGCGGCCCAGGTGGTCGAGGCCGAGCGCGCGCTGGGCGACATCGACGCGATCGTCGGGGCCGCCGTGTCCGCCGCGGCCGTGGAGACGTTCCAGTTTCCGGTGGTACAATCGCAGGCAATCGCCAATCGGCAATCGGCAATTCTGAACGAGGGGGCTCCGTGAAACTGACACCTGGCAAGCTGGCCGGTATGAAGGCGGTCTCCGATGCGCGCGGCGTCATCGCCGCGGCGGCCATGGATCAGCGCGGCTCGTTGAAGAAGGCCCTCGGCAAGGAGAAGGGCGGCGACATCTCCGACCGGATGATGGAGGAGTTCAAGACGCTGGTCGCCGAGGTGCTCACGCCGCACGCGAGCGCCATCCTGCTCGACCCCGAGTGGGGCCTGCCGGCGTCGAAGCGCCGCGCGAAGAACGCGGGCCTGCTGCTCGCCTACGAGAAGACCGGCTACGACAAGGCGACGCCCGGGCGGCTGCCCGACCTGCTCGACCACTGGTCGGCGCGCCGGCTCAAGGAGGCGGGGGCCGACTGCGTGAAGATCCTGCTGTACTACACGCCGTTCGACCCGAAGCCGGTCAACGAGACCAAGCACGCGTGGGTCGAGCGCATCGGCGACGAGTGCCGCGCCAACGACATCCCGTTCTTCCTCGAGCTGGTCGGCTACGAGGAGGGCGCCGACGAGAAGGGCTTCGAGTACGCCAGGAGGAAGCCCGAGGTCGTCACGCGCAGCATGGAGGAGTTCACCAAGGACCGCTACGGCGCCGACGTCCTCAAGGTCGAGGTCCCCGTCAACATGAAGTTCGTCGAGGGCGCCCAGGCCTACGCGGGGCAGAAGGCCTACACGAAGGACGAGGCCGTCAAGGCGTTCCACGCCGCCGCGAAGGTGGCCACCCGGCCGTTCATCTACCTGTCGGCCGGCGTGTCGAACGCCGAGTTCACCGAGTCGCTGATCCTGGCGGGCGAGTCCGGCGTGCGGTTCGCGGGCGTGCTGTGCGGCCGCGCGACGTGGAAGGAGGGCATCCCGGTCTACGGCAAGAGCGGCGGCGACGCCTTCCGCGCGTGGCTGCAGAAGGACGGCGTCGCGAACATCAACAACGTGAACGACTGCCTGAAGAAGGCGAGCCCCTGGTTCTCGTTCTACGGGGCCCAGAGCGCCGACGACTTGAGAGCAGGTGCTTAGTGCTGTCGCACTGAGCACCAGGCGCCAGGCACGCACGAAGCACGAAGCGCCAGGCGCCAGGCACTAGTGTCGATTCAGCGTTTCCTCCCCCTGCACCGCGCCCAGGCAGGTCCGGCCCGAGTAGGGCACGTGGATCTGGTTGCCGTCGATCACGGCCGTGCCGTCGAGCGTGAACGCGCACGACGGCAGGCTCGGCGCGGTCGCGTTGCCGGTGGCCGTCCAGGTCACCGTGTTCCCGAGCAGCGTCCCCTGCGCCGTGCCGGACAGCGTGAGGTTGCCCGGGCACGTCGCGCTGAACGTGCCCGACGCCGTGCTGCCGTGCTGATCGGTCACGTTCCACTGGAAGTTGGAGCACGACTGCGCCGACGGCATCACCGACGAGGACGTCCAGCTGCCCAGCAGCGCGCCCAGGCTCGACGAGCCCGAGGGGCCGGTGGCGGTGGTCGTGTGCTCGACGCCGATGCAGGCGCTGGCGCCCGCCGCGAGGACGGCGGCCGCGACGAGAGCGTGTAGATACTGCTTCATGACATGCTCCAACGGCTCACGGCCCGAGGCTCGAGGGCGTGACCCTCGAGTCCTGGAGTGCAGACTCGATGCCAGCCCGCCGCACGCAGTGCCCGGCTTGCCGGGCCGGGCCTGACCGCCTCCGCTCTCCGGGCTTCGGCGGGTCCGCCGCAGCCTTGGCGAAGGCGGACCGCCAGCGCTACATACAGATCGCGTAACGGGATTACGATTTCGGCGCCGTGCTGTGGATTGGATGCCGCAGGCCGGCCAGGTAGTCGTGCAGCGCGTCGCGCGTGCTGTCGAACGCGAGCTCGCCCCACGGGATCCGCGCCCGCGGGAAGCGCCCGGCCTCGAGGCTCTCCTCGTCCACCGCCAGGCGCCCGCCGACGATCCCCGCGGCGTACACGACGACGACGACCGGAGCGCCGGGGTAGGAGTAGACGTTGACGAGCGCGTCGAGGCGCACGTCGAGGCCGGTCTCCTCGCGCGCCTCGCGGATGGCCGCGGTCTCGAGCGGCTCGCCGCGATCCACGAACCCTCCGGGAAAGACCCAGCGGCCGTAGCCCGGCTCGATCGCCCGCCTGACCAATATCAATCCGGGGGGCTCCGCCCCCGCGGACCCCCCTGCGCGCTCACTCGCGGGGCCCCCCAATCCCCACTCCGTTCGCGCGGGGCGCGCCCGTGGCGCGCCCGACGCGGGGAGTTGTCCCACGCTCTGAGGTGGCACCGGTCTTTCCACGGGTGGCACAGGTCTCTGCCCTGTGCCGGCATCGCCCAGGTCGCAGAACCGGGCCGCCGAATCGTCGGCCTCGATGATCGTGCCGACCGCCACCTTCGGGTTGGCGTAATGGACGAACCCGCAGACCGCGCACACCGGACGCGCCGGCTCGCCCGGCCGGAGCAGCCGGGCCTCGAGCGGCGCGCCGCACGCCGGACAGAAGCGGTAGGTGAACTCGTGCATGGAGTATCCAGGTGGGGCTCCGCCCCACACCCCCGCCTTCGCTGAAGCTCCGGCGGGCCGCCGTAGCCTTGGCGGAGGCTGGCCGGCCTCGCTCGCGGGGACCCCGCCGCCGCTCCCTCGCGGGCCGCGCCGTGCGCGGCCTGGCCCGTCATGCGGCTCCCACAAGGGCACGGGATTCCCGCTTCGAGCCGCCTGACGGGCCAGCATCACAATATAATGCCGGCATGTCCATTCTGAAAGTCGCGCGGATGGGCCATCCCGTGCTGCGCGCGCCCGCCCGCCCCGTCGAGGCCGACGAGATCGCCAGCCCCGGCTTCCAGAAGCTCGTCGACGACATGATCGAGACCATGCGGGAGTACCAGGGCGTGGGTCTCGCCGCGCCGCAGGTGCACGAGGGCCTCCGCTTCTTCGTGGCGGCGCTCGGCGCCGGCGGCGACGAAGAAGGCGACGAGCGCGCGCCGGCGCCGGAGGCGCTCGTCCTGATCAACCCCGAGCTGCGCCTCTCGGGCGCGGCCGAGGTCGAGGGGTGGGAGGGCTGCCTCAGCATCCCCGACCTGCGCGGGATCGTGCCGCGCGCGCCCGGCGTGCAGGTGCGCGCGCTCGACCGCACCGGCCGCCGGGTCGAGCTGCGCGCGTCGGGCTTCGGCGCGCGCGTGATCCAGCACGAATACGATCACCTCGACGGCGTGCTGTTCCTCGACCGGATGCAGTCGTTCGAGTCGCTGACCTTCCTCGACGAGTACGCGAAGTTCTGGGGCACGGACTCGGTGCCCGAGGAGTAGCGGTCAGCGGTCAGCGGTCAGGCGTCGACCGGGCTCAGCCCCTCCTCTTCTCCGCGCTCCGTCTCTCCGCGGTGAGGCGTTCGAGCTCGACCTCCGAGTGATCCGCGAAGCGCATGGCGGCGGCGATCGCGCGGTGGCCGGCCTGCTCCGCGATGAGCCGGTGCATCCGCTGGCAGACCCGCCGGTACGCCGGGTGGCCCTGCGGCGCCGTCCGCAGCTCGATCAGGTGCATCGCCTCCCGCGCGTTCATCTCCACGTAGAAGCGGACCCGGTAGGCCATGGCGACCGCGTAGGGCGCCGCGTCGGCGAGGCCCGCCGCGCGCAGGGCCTCGTGGAGCGCGGCCGATCCGTCGAGCACGCGCTGCCAGTCGTCGAGCGCGCCCGTCTCGCGGATCGCGTCCGGCTCGGTGTGGCCGTGGCGCGTCGTGAGCGGCTGCCACTCGAGGGTGAGCATGCGGTGGCGCTGCAGGTCGCGGAACGCGCCGTAGTCGGTCAGCACGTCGAAGCGGTACGACGTGCGCTCGAAGGCGCGGCCCGGCTTGTGCCGGCGGTTGGCGCGCGCGCCGACGTAGGCGGCGAGGATCCGCGCCCGCTCGTCGGCCGTGAGCCGCCGCGCGGCGGCGAGCAGCTGGTCGTCGGGCAGGTTGGACGCCGCGTAGAGCGCGGCCGCCACGACCTTGACCTCGCCGTCGGGGTCGAAGTCGGTCAGCGTCACCTCGGGCCGCGCCTCCGCGTCCGCGGCGTCGAGCGCGCGGGCGGCGGCCTCGGCCGTGGCGGCGCGGCACTCGGCGAGGTACGCCGTCCACCGTCCGCCGCGCTCCGGGTGGTCCACCCGCGTGAGGAACGCCGGGACGACCTTGCGCAGCTCGTCGAGCATCAGGTTCGCGTAGTGCCGCGCCTCGCCGAGCGGGTGGGCGCGCATGCGGAGGAGCAGCGCCTCGTAGGCCTGGCCCGTGCCGTAGATGCCCACGTTCGACTGCGTGGCCGCCGGCAGCAGGCCGCGCAGCGTGTCGAGCGCCTTGGCGCGGATGGCCGCGCGGTAGACGCCCTCCGAGTCGCCCGCCGTGTTCGGGTAGCGGCGGCGGAAGTGCTCCTGCATCGGCTCGATCCAGCGCGCGTAGATCTCGAAGGCGCGGTCGAGCGTGAGCACGTAGCGGTCGCGCAGCGCGCCGGGCTCGAGCTCGGGCGGCACCAGGTACTTCCAGCGCCCGCCCGGCCGCGCCGTGTAGGGGACGTAGCGCGTGGACTGCTCGAGGTAGGCCATGAGGCGGCCCCACTCGAGCACCTTCGTCAGCAGGTTCGACACCTGCTCGCACGCCAGGTGCACCCCGCCCAGCTGCGCCACCGAGTCGTCGCCGTACTCGCTGAAGACGCGCGCGTAGAGCCGCTCGGCGCGCGCGATGCCCACCGTGTCCGTCCGCGGGCTGCCGGTCTGCGTGATGTCGTCGCGGACGAGCGGCGTGGGGCGTTGGGGCCCCACGAGCGAGTCCGCCTGGCGGGGTGCAGGGGGCCCCGCGACTTGATCGATGAACTCGTCGAGGAAGAGCCGGCGGAGCGACTTGGCCGACCGCGAGTAGCGCGCGAACAGCGCGCCCTTCACCGTCTCGGGCAGGTTGACCAGCGCGAACACCGGGCCGTCGAGGTTGGTGAAGTACGGCTCGAGCGCGGCGCGCTCGTCCGGCGTGAACGCTTCGGGTGTGAACACGGAGCGATTATAGCCGCCCACGGCGGCCGTCTCTACACCCCTCAGGTGCCGCCGAACCCGATCGTCACCTTGCCGTCCTGGACGATCACGGGCACGTCGCGCCGGCCCTTCGAGTAGCCGAGCATGTCCTCGAGCCCCTTCGGGTCCTTCTTCACGTTCACGTATTCGAACTGCACGTGCCGCCTTTCGAAATCCTCACGGGCGGCCAGGGTGTAGGGTCAGGTATCCTTGCCGAAGATGTAGTTCATGGGGAAATCCTAACATTGCCGATTGCCGATTGCCGATTGTCGATTGAAGAGCGTTGGATCACGCTGCGTGATCCGATGCTTTTCAATCGGCAATCGGCAATCGGCAATCGCCAATCGGCAATGAGCCAGGCGCGTTGCGGGGGCGAAGCCCCCCGGTCGCGAACGAGCGGGAGCGAGTGAGCCGCCGGCGCGGAGTGGGGCGCAAGGGGGCCCCACGAGCGCCGGCGTAGGGGGGGCCGCGGGGGCGAAGCCCCCCGGTCTAAAAGGGGATTCCCGGTCAAGGGGTAATGAAAGAGGACGACGAAGCGAGGTGGGTCTTGCGGTATTGCGTTGACACTGCCGATGACGGACCGATTGGGCCGGCCTGCCACCGGGAGGGACAAAGAGATAACCGGGAATCCCGAACGCATTATGTGAAACTCTTCACAAGCTGTCAAGCAAAACCGGACGGACCCGCTTCCGCCCGTCATACGGGGCCATTTGCAGCGTGATCTGAAGCTCTTCAATCGGCAATCGGCAATCGGCAATCGGCAATGAACTTGACTCTCCTCCCCGCCCTCAACCCCGGCCCCCTCACCGGTCCGGGCAACAACACCTACCTTCTGCCCGGCCCCGAGCCGCTGCTCGTGGACGCCGGCGTGGGCGACCCGCGTCATCTCGACCATCTGGCCGAGGCGCTCGGCGGGGCGCCGCTCGCGCGCGTGGTCGTGACGCACCATCACTCCGACCACGCGTCGGGCGCCGCGGCCATCGCCGCGCGCTGGCCGGGCGTGACGCTGCTGAAGATGCCGTGGCCCGAGCGCGACGGCCGGGACGGCGTCGTCTGGACGCCGCTGGCCGACGGCGACGTGATTCCGGCCGGCGGCGTCCGGCTCGAGGTCGTGTGGACGCCCGGGCACGCGCCCGACCACGTCTGCCTGCTCGAGCCCGCCGCGCGGGTCCTCTTCGGCGGCGATCTCCTCGTCGCGCGCGACACGGTGGTGATTCCCGCGTCGCACGGCGGCAGCCTGGCCGAGTACCTGGCGTCGCTGGCGCGCGTCCGGGCGCTGGCTCCCGCGCGCGTCCTCCCCGCGCACGGCCCGGCGATCGACGATCCCATCGCGCTCATCGACCGCTACGTCGAGCACCGCCGCCGGCGCGACACCCAGATCCTGCGCGCCCTCGCCCCCGGCCCCCTCACCCCCGCCGACATCGTCGCGCGCGTGTACGTCGGCCTGAAGCCCGAGCTCGTGGACTTCGCCCGCGAGAGCGTTTTGGCGCACCTGGTGAAGCTCGAAGGGGACGGGAGGGTGAGGAGGACCGGAGACAGTGCCTGGTGCTTGGTGCCTGGTGCTTAGTGCGGGATTGGTGCTTCGTGCCTGGTGCGGGATTGGTGCTTGGTGCCTGGTGCGGGATTGGTGCTTCGTGCTTAGTGCGGGATTGGTGCTTCGTGCTTAGTGCGGGATTGGTGCCAGGGCCCGCACCAGGCACCAGGCACGCACCAAGCACCAGGCACCAGGCACGCACCAAGCACCAGGCACCAGGTGCGCACCAAGCACCAGGCACCAAGCACCAAGCACCTGCTCTTAGGCCGGCACCCACCCCGCCGGCATCTCCGGCACGGGGTCGGGCTTGCGGGCGGCCTTGGGCATCGCGTCGCGGATCACCTTTTCCAGCTCCTGCAGGTACTCGGCGAAGCGCGACCGGCCTTCGGGCGTGAGGCGGCAGAGCGTCTGCGGCCGGCGGTTGTCGTAGCCCTTCCAGATCTCGACCAGGCCGGCCTCGCGCAGCACGTCGAGGTGGCGGCTCAGGTTGCCGTCGGTGAGCGCGCAGAGCTGCTTCAGCTCCGCGAAGCGCAGGCCTTCCGGGCGCGTCACGAGCGACGTCATGATGCCCAGGCGGGCCTTCTCGTGCAGGATCCGGTCGAGCCCCTCGTAGGCGAATCGGCCCTTCACGTGCGCGGCGTCGCGTCTGCGTTCACTCATGGCGGGGTACCATTCTGAAGTTCTCGAGTTATGAGTCTTGAGTTTTGAGTTTTCAGTCTTGAGTTCTCAGAAAACTCATAACTCACAACTCATGACTGACAACTCAAGACTCACAACTCACAACTCATAACTCACAACTCATAACTCATAACTCAAGACTCACAACTCACAACTGACACCTTCTCTCCAAATTCCAATACAGCACCAGCGCGGCGATGAGCTGTCCGGCCCCGAACGTGCCGCCGACCGTCCACGCCGACGGCGCCGGCCCGCCGTACCACAGCAGTGCCGCGCCGGCCGCCAGGTAGTAGAGCGCGACCCAGCCCGTGGCGCGCGGCAGGAGCGGGCGCGCGGCGAAGAGCGCGACGCCGAAGAGCATCGCCCAGAGGCCCGGCAGCAGCGGCACGAGCGCGGGGCTCGTCGTGGCGAAGGCCAGCGTCGCGATGGCGCCCGCGACGACGCTCGGCGCGAACTGGAGCACGACCGTCCGCGTGCGGCGCCGCTCGTACGCCCCTTCGCGGAACAGGTAGTTGAAGGCGATCTCGCTGCTGCCCACCAGCCCGGCGAAGATCGCGACCGCCGTCCAGAACCACACGAAGCCGGCCGGGTCGGTGGCCGAGAGGCGCGGCGCCTGCAGCGCGGCGGCCGCCAGGCCCGCGACGCCCGACAGCGCGACGGGCACCGAGCGGTAGCCTCGGTAGACCTCGGTGCGCGCGAGATGCTGGTGGATCTCCGAAATCTGGCTCAGGGCCCTGCCGAATTCCATGGCGTTCAGAAGCCTCCAGGCCGGTCCACCGGCCCGTACAACTTTGCCTGGCAAAGTTCGCGAAGTCAAGCCGCCTTTCCGTGGCTCATTCCGTGGCTCATTTCCGTGGCTCCTTCCGTGGCTCATTTTTGTGTATCCTCCCCCGATGCTCGACCGCCTGTTCCACCTGACCCAGAACGGCACGTCCATCCGCACCGAGGTTCTCGCCGGCACCACCACCTTCCTGGCGATGGCCTACATCGTCTTCGTCCAGCCGGCGCTGCTCGAGAGCGCGGGCATGGACTTCGGCGCCGTGCTGGTCGCCACCTGCGTGGCGAGCGGCGTGGCGACGCTGCTCATGGCCTGGTTCGCGAACTACCCGATCGCGGTCGCGCCGGCCATGGGCCACAACTTCTTCTTCGTCTACGGCGTGGTGCTGGCCATGAAGGTGCCGTGGCCGATCGCGCTCGGCGCGGTGGCGGTCGCGGGCCTCGTCTTCATCCTCACGGCGGGCGTCGGCCTGCGCGAGAAGCTCATCACCGCCATCCCCGACTCGCTCAAGCACGCGATTGCCGTGGGCATCGGCCTGCTCATCGCGTTCGTCGGCCTGCAGTGGGCGGGCGTCGTCGTCGCCAGCCCGGGCACGCTGGTGGCGCTCGGCAGCCTGCACCGCGGGCCGGTGCTGCTCGCGCTCGTTCGGCTTCGCGGTGATGGCGGTGCTGATGGCGATGCGCGTGAAGGGCGCGCTGCTCGCCGGCATGCTCGCCACGACCGTCGTCGGCCTGCGTGTCGGGCCTCGTGACCTACCAGGGCGTCGTGAGCCGGCCGCCGTCGATCGCGCCGACCTTCCTGCGCCTCGACATCCTGGGCGCGTTCCGTCCCGGCATGGTGTCGGTGATCTTCGTGTTCTTCTTTCTGGCGCTGTTCGACTCGGTGGGCACGCTGGTGGGCGTCGCGCAGCAGGCCGGGCTGATGAAGGACGGCGTGCTGCCGCGCGCGCGCGGCGCGCTGCTCGCCGACGCGGTCGGCACCGTCGTGGGCGCCGGCCTCGGCACGTCCACGGTGACCGCCTACATCGAGAGCTCCACCGGCGTCTCGGCCGGCGGCCGCACCGGCCTCGCCAACGTCGTCACCGCCGCGCTCTTCTTCCTCTCGCTCTTCTTCTTCCCCCTGGTCCGGATGATCGGCGGCGGCTACGACGCCGGCGGCGGCGTGACGCTCTACCCGGTCATCGCGCCCGCGCTCGTCATCGTGGGCACGCTGATGATGCAGGGCGTCGGCCGCGTCCCGTGGGACGACGTGACCGAGGCCGTGCCGGCGTTCCTGACGATCGTCATCATGCCGCTCGCCGTGAGCATCACCGACGGCATCGCGTTCGGGTTCATCGCCTACGCCGTCTTGAAGCTCGCCAGCGGCCGCGCCCGCGAGGCGCATTGGCTCGTGTACGCCTTCGCCCTGGCGTTCCTCGCCAGATACATTTGGCTCGCATAGCAGGGCGCTTGTCCGTTCACGGGGACTGACGCTAGTCCGTTCACGGGGACTGACGCTAGTCCGTTCACGGGTGCTGACGCTGGTCCGTTCACGGGTGCTGACGCTAGTCCGTTCACGGGGACTGACGCTGGTCCGTTCACGGGTGCTGACGCTAGTCCGTTCACGGGTGGTGACGCTAGTCCGTTCACGGGGACTGACGCTGGTCCGTTCACGGGTGCTGACGCTAGTCCGTTCACGGGTGGTGACGCTAGTCCGTTCACGGGACTGACGCTGGTCCGTTCACGGGTGCTGACGCTAGTCCGTTCGGAACGAACAGGGGTCGTTCGGAACGGACAACGGGTCGTTCGGAACGAACAGGGGTCGTTCGGAACGGACAGAAGGTCGTTCGGAACGGACAGGGGTCGTTCGGAACGGACAGGGGTCGTTCGGAACGAACAGGGGTCGTTCGGAACGGACAGAGGTCGTTCGGAACGGACAAAGGTCGTTCGGAACGGACAGCGGGTCGTTCGGAACGGACAAAGAGTCGTTCGGAACGGACAGCGGGTCGTTCGGAACGGACAAAGAGTCGTTCGGAACGGACAGCGGGTCGTTCGGAACGGACAAAGGTCGTTCGGAACGGACAGCGGGTCGTTCGGAACGGACAAAGGTCGTTCGGAACGGACAGGGGTCGTTCGGAACGGACAGGGGTCGTTCGGAACGGGCAGCGCGTCGTTCGGAACGGACAGGGGTCGTTCGGAACGGGCAGCGGGTCGTTCGGAACGGACAGAGAGGTCGTTCGGAACGGACAGGGGTCGTTCGGAACGGGCAAGGGTCGTTCGGAACGGACAAAGGTCGTTCGGAACGGACAGGGGTCGTTCGGAACGGACAGAGGTCGTTCGGAACGGACAAAGGTCGTTCGGAACGGAGCAGCAGGGTCGTTCGGAACGGGCAGCGGGTCGTTCGGAACGGACAAAGGTCGTTCGGAACGGACAAAGGTCGTTCGGAACGGGCAGCGGGTCGTTCGGAACGGACAAAGGTCGTTCGGAACGGGCAGCGGGTCGTTCGGAACGGACAGAGGTCGTTCGGAACGGACAGAGGTCGTTCGGAACGGACAGGGGTCGTTCGGAACGGACAGAGGTCGTTCGGAACGGGCAGCGGGTCGTTCGGAACGGACAGGGGTCGTTCGGAACGGACAAAGGTCGTTCGGAACGGGCAAAGGTCGTTCGGAACGGACAGGGGTCGTTCGGAACGGACAAAGGTCGTTCGGAACGGGCAGAGGGTCGTTCGGAACGGACAAAGGTCGTTCGGAACGGACAAGGGTCGTTCGGAACGGACAGAAGGTCGTTCGGAACGGACAGAGGGTCGTCCGGAACGGACAAGGATCATTCGGAACGGACAGAGGGTCGTCCGGAACGGACAAGGGTCTCCGGAACGGACAAGGATCATTCGGAACGGACAGAAGGTCAAAGGATCATTCGGAACGGACACGGATCGCCTTGTACGGACGAGGATCAAGTCGAACGGACGAGAATTCAGCGTCAGCCCATGTCTCGGAGGCGTCGACGTGCGGCCGCATGGCAGCGGGCAGTGACGGCGCCGCGCCTCCGACGGGCTTGCCGCAGGCGATGTGGCCTCGCGCGATGAGCGTCAGTCTGCAAACGCGCCCGCAGGCGTTCCGACGCGCCGGCGCCGTTTCGACAATGGCGATTGGATGACCCGGGCCCCGAAGTGATTGCTGGCTGCCGATCGGCCTGCCCCAGCCGGCGCGCGGTCCGAGAGGACGAGCGCCGGAGGGTGCGTTTGCCGCGCGACCGGCCACGGCCTGAGGCAAGGCCGTCGGAGGCGCGGCGGCGCGCGCGGGCGGGGGCCGCGCGTTAGAATGGGCACTGCGTGATCCCGGGAACCCGAGAACCTCGAGCGTAGGCGCTGAACCCGAGAACCCCCGAACCCCCCGAACCTTCGGAGATTAGTAATGAACCAAGTGATCGATTTCATCAACACCCATCGCGACCGCTACCTCGACGAGCTGAAGGCCCTGCTCGCCATCCCCAGCATCAGCGCGCTGCCCGAGCACGAGGCCGACGTGCTGGCGTGCGCCGAGTGGTGCGCCGACGAGATGCGCCGCATCGGGCTCGGGAACGTCCGCCTGTTCGAGACGCCGGGCCACCCCGTCGTCTACGGCGACTGGCTCGGCGCGCCCGGGCGCGCCGACGATCCTCTTCTACGGCCACTACGACGTGCAGCCCGTGGACCCGCTCGAGCTGTGGGAGTCGCCGCCCTTCGAGGCGACCGTGCGCGACGGCGAGATCTACGCGCGCGGCGCGGCCGACGACAAGGGGCAGGTCTTCATGCACTTCAAGGCCATCGAGGCCCACATGAAGCAGAACGGCCGCCTGCCCGTGAACATCAAGCTGATCCTCGAGGGCGAGGAGGAGGTCGGCTCGGCCAACCTCGACGCGTTCGTCCGCGACCACAAGGCCGAGCTCGGCGCCGACGTCGTCGTCATCTCGGACTCCGGCGATGTTCGAGCGCGGCGTGCCGTCGATCTGCCTACGGCCTGCGCGGCCTCGTCTACTGCCAGATCGACCTGCGCGGCACCAAGAGCGACCTGCACTCGGGCTCGTTCGGCGGCGCGGTGGCCAACCCGGCGTTCGTGCTCTCGCAGATGCTCGCGCAGATGAAGGACCGCGGCGGCCGCATCAAGATTCCCGGGCTTCTACGACGACGTGCGGGCGCTGCGCGACGAGGAGCGCGCGGCGTGGAAGCGGCTGCCGTTCAACGAGAAGAAGTACCGGAAGGACCTCGGCGCGCCGAAGCTCGTGCGGCGAGACCGGCTACACGACGCTCGAGCGCACGTGGGCGCGCCCGACCTTCGAGGTCAACGGCCTGCTGTCCGGGTTCACCGGCGAGGGCGCCAAGACCGTCATCCCGGCCGTCGCGATGGCCAAGGTCAGCATGCGGCTCGTGCCCGACCAGGACCCCGACAAGATGGCGCAGCTCTTCGAGGACTACGTGAAGAAGGTCGCGCCGAAGACCGTCGAGCTGAAGGTCACGCGCATGCACGGCGGCAAGCCCTGGATGACCGACTTCGACAACCCGTACGTCCAGGCCGCCGGCCGCGCCATCGAGACAGGCTTCGGCCAGGAGCCGCGTCTTCATCCGCGAGGGCGGCTCGATCCCCGTCGTCGCCACGTTCCAGGAGATCCTCGGCCTCCCGTCGGTGCTCTTCGGCGTCGGCCTGCCCGACGAGAACGCCCACGCGCCGAACGAGCAGCTCGACCTGGCGAACTTCCACAACGGCGTGCTCGCCTCGGCGGTGCTGTATCAGGAGATCGCCGGCGTCCGGCGCTAGCCGTACAGCGGTCAGCAGTCAGGGGTCAGGCGGTCAGGAAGAGCTTCCGCCACACTGTCACGCGGGCCAGCGTGACAGAATGCTCTTCCTGACCCCTGACCCCTGCCCTGACCCTGTCCTGACCCCTGCCCCTGACCCCTGCTCCCTGACCCCTGCCCCGACCCCTGACCCCTGCCCTCTGACCCCTGCCCTCTGACCCCTGCCCCCTGACCCCTGCCCCCGACCCCTGCCTGTATCCGGAGCGCAACAAACCCCTTGACTCCTGCAACGACCGCCCGGAGAATTCGAGGGCAGTCGGAGGCAGCGTGATCCCGCACCAGGCACCAGGCACCAGGCACGCACAAAGCACTAAGCACCAAGCACCAGGCACCGCCGTGGTGCTCGCGCTCCTCGTCGCGCTCGCGGCGCTCGCCGCCTGCGGCCCGAGCCCCGAGCAGCAGCGCCTTCGCGACGACCACCAAGGCCACCTACGACAAGGCGACCGGCCGGCTCGAGCGTCTCACCTACGACGCCAACAAGGACGGCGTCATCGACACCTGGCTCTACATGGACGGCGCCAGGCCCTCCGGGCCGAGATTGACAAGAACCAGGACGGCAAGATCGACCGCTGGGAGTACTACGGCGACGACGGGAAGACGGTGGTCAAGGTGGCCATCTCCAAGGCCGACGACGGCAAGCCCGACACGTGGCTGTATCCCGGCCCCGACGGCCAGGCCGCGCGCGCTCGAGATCTCCACGCGCCACGACGGCAAGATCGACCGCTGGGAGTGGTACGACCACGGCGCCCTGGTCCGGTCCGAGGCGGACAACAACGGCGACGGCAAGGCCGACAAGTGGGAGACCTACGCCAACGGCGCCATCGTCACGGTCGCGTTCGACGAGAACCACGACGGCCGTCCCGACCGGCGGCTGACCTACGGCCCCGGCGGGAAGCTCGTGTCGATCGAGACCGACCCCGACGCCAAGGGGAACTTCACGAAGACGGTTACTGTGAAGCAATAGTGCTTTGTCCACCTTCCTCCTGACCCACGACCAGTCGATCCGCAAGGCCCTCGTCCGCCTGCTCGAGGCCGGCGGGCGGGAGGTGACGGCGGTGGAGTCGGCGGCGGCGCTCGCGCGCGCGCTCGACGGGCAGTCCGCCGACGCGCTGGTCCTGGATCTCGCGGCCGGCGCCGACGCGCTGCGCGCGGCGCGCGCGGCGCGGGGCCGCGCGGCCCGCCTGCCGATCGTGGCCGTGGCCGACCCGAAGCGTCCCGACGCGGGCGCCGAGGTCCTGCAGCTCGGCGCGCTCGACGTGATCGGGCGGCCGATCAAGCCGGCCGACCTGCAGGCGGCGCTCGCCAACGCGCGCGAGTTCCTGGACGTCGCGTTCCGGGCCCCCGACCTGGGCGACTTCGAGGGTGACGACGGGTTCTTCGCCGCGTCGGCGCCGATGCGGGTCGTGCAGGACATCGTGCGGCAGGTGGCGCCCAGCCGGTGCGGCGTGCTGCTCGTCGGCGAGCGCGGCACCGGCAAGGAGATGGTGGCGCGCGCGATCCACCGGCACTCGCGCGTGGCCGCGCGGCCGTTCGTCACGATCAACTGCGCGTATCGCGGCGAGTCGCCGCAGGCCGACCGCGAGGCCGTGGCCGACTTCGAGCGCGAGCTCTTCCAGGCCGTGGCGCGCCCCTCGCTGGACCTCGACCGTCCCGATCCCGACGCCGTCTCCACGGTGTTCCTGCGCGGCCTCGACCACATGGCGCCCGTCGTGCAGGGCACGCTCGAGCGCCTGCTGGTCGAGAGCGAGAGCCAGGTGGGGCCCGACCGCCTGCTGCCGGTGCGGATCATCGCCGCCGCGCGGCCCGCCATTCAGGAGGCCGTCGAGCGCGGCACGTTCCGCCGCGACCTCTTCGAGCGCCTGGCGGTCGTCCGGATCGAGCTGCCGCCGCTCCGGCGGCGGCCGCAGGACATCCCGCTGCTGGCCATGCACTTCCTGAAGGACGCCTGCCGGCGGCACGACGTGCCGCCGAAGGTGTTCTCGCCCTCGGCGCAGACGCTGCTCACGGCGCTGCCGTGGCGCGGCAACGCGCGCGAGCTGCAGCACCTCTGCGAGCGGCTGGCGGTGCTCGTCACGCGCGGCGTGATCCTGCAGGAGGACGTGCTGGAGCACGTGCTGCTCGAGGGCACCGCGCCGCGGGGCGTGCCGGGCGGCACCCTGCGCGCGGCGCGCGAGCGCTTCGAGCGCGAGTTCATCGCCGGCGTCCTGCAGCGCCACCGCGGCCGCATGGGCGCGGCCGCGCAGGAGCTCGGTATCGAGCGCACGAACCTCTACCGGAAGATCAAGCAGCTCGGGATCAAGTGGCAGTAGGGGGGACGGACGAGCCACGGAACGGCCACGGAAACCACCACGGAAACCACCACAGAAGCCACCTCGGAAATCGCCACGGAATGAGCCACGGACATCGCTCCCGTGGCGATTTCCACACCCCTTGGCCGCCGGAGCCTTGGCGAAGGCGGCCCCATTGCATACCTGAAACACGCCACCTCGCGTCAGGCTGCCGATGACGCAACTTGTCGCTTGCGATTTATGAGGTCGCGCTTTACTACATTGGGCCTGTGCCGATAGAGAGGGCATGGACTGGTGTCAACGTGCGCCCGGTGCGGCGGGTATCTGCGGGGTCTGCCGTCGGACATCGATGCGATCGGGTGGCTTCGGGGGCCGGGCGGCATTATCGCAGTTGCAGCACAATGTTGATAATCGGATACACAATCTCCGGGAAGTTACGTAACTGAGCATTGACCGGGGACGTCGATGAGGCCAATATTACGAGTCTGGCGACAGTTCCCAGTCGAGCCGATCGGGCGTGGGGCCTCCTCCAGCGTGGCTCCCCTGTTGGAGCAGAAGCCATGAAGAAAGCACTTGCTCTCACTCTCTCCGTCAGGCTCGTCGCGTATGACCTGGCCGGCCACGCTGGCGGCGGCCGTAGCGGTCTGGCGGCATCGCGGCCAGGCGGCGAGCCAGGACATGGCCCGCTGGGCAACGCTGACAGTGCGCGTGCGCGACCTCGACGTCGGGCAGATCGTCGGCTTCCGGCCGGAGCAACGTCGCCGGGACAGTTCAGCTTCTCGTCGCTCGCGCCCGGGCGACCTACACCGTGGACATCCTGGATTCGCACCGGGCAGCTCGCCGGCACCTGGCCACGGCGACGGTGACGGCCGGCGCAGCACGCACGGCGAACGTGGCCGGCTACGGCGGCGGCTGGCGGCGGCGGCCGCAGGCGCACGGCGGCGGGCTGGCTGGGCTGTTCTAGCGGCACCAGCCGCTCGTTATCGCCGGGATTGTCGCGACGGCCGTCGGCGTCCCCGTGGCGGTCCACTATCGCGACCAACGGCAACGCGAGTCCCTCGCGCTAAGGGCGGGATCGCCTCCCGCGGCGTCGTGTTCCTCAAGACTCCAGGCGCATGGCATCATGGCGACGTGTCTCGATGTTCTTTCCGAGTGCACCCGTCCCTGTGACGGGTGTCCCGCGGCTGGTGCCGATAAGAAGACGTACGTAGTGCCAGGCTTCAGCCTGGC
The DNA here is from genome assembly GCA_963812185.1 of uncultured Acidobacteriota bacterium. GTDB lineage: Bacteria > Acidobacteriota > Vicinamibacteria > Vicinamibacterales > JAHECP01 > JAHECP01. The sequence goes on along the minus strand of CAWEUE010000002.1, from coordinate 4,638 downwards.
CCGTGGTCCCGCCTTTTTCGGGCGCACTCGCGCGCTCGATCTGTAACTCACGGGGCGGTAGCCTGCCCGAAACGCCCCGAAGAAGCCGATGAGACTCCCCGGACCGGGCCCACGCGCTCCCTTGCAGCGCTTCCCTGTTCTTCTTGATCTTCACCCTGATCTGCGCGCCGCGCCTGGTCTTCGCGCAGGCGCCGCCCGGCCCCCCGGGCGCGAGCGACGACCCGCGGTCCACCGCAAGCATGCACGCCGGGCCCGTCTACCTCACGCCCACCATCGCCCTGACCAATCTCGGCGTGGACACCAACGTGTTCAACCAGGTGGACAACCCCAAGTCCGACTTCACGCTGACCATCGAGCCGCACGTGGACGCTGTGGCTGCCCTTCGCGCGCCGCGCGATGCTGAGCGCCTACGCCACGCCCGGCGTCACCTGGTACCAGACCTTCTCGAGCGAGCGCTCGTTCGACCCCGAGGTCGGCGGGCGGTTCGAGGTCTACTTCAACCGCCTGACGTTGTTCGCCGACGCGTCGTACCTGAACACCCGCCAGCGGCCCAACTTCGAGATCGACGTACGCGCGCGGCGCCGCGAGGACACGGCCGAGGCCGGCGCCGAGATCCGCGTGTTCCGCAAGCTGTACTTCGAGGTGGCCGGTCACCAGCTGCGGAGGCGCTTCGACGCCGCCGCCTTCTTCGACGGCACGAATCTCCGGGACGTCCTCAACCGCGACGAGCGGTCGGCGTCCGGCGCGGTCCGGTGGCGCTACAGCGCCCTGACGACGTTCGTCGTGAAGGGCGAGGCCATCAGGGACCGCTTCGAGCTCTCGCCCGAGCGCGACTCGAACAGCACTCGGGGAACGGTGGGTGCGGAGTTCCGACCGCGGGCGCTGCTCTCGGGTTCGGCCTACGTCGGCTACCGCCGTTTCAAGGCGCTGAACCCCGCGCTCTCCGACTACAGCGGGCGCCGTGGCGCAGGCCGGCCTCACCTACAGGCTCGCGGGGCTCACCGTCCTCGGCTTCACCGCCGACCGGGACATCTCCTACTCGTACGAGCGCACGCAGCCCTACTACGTCCGCTTCGGCTACGGCTTCAACGTGCGCCAGTTCCTCGGCTGGCGCCTCGACGCGACCGGCGGCGTGGGCAGGTACACGTACGACTACAAGGGTCTGCTCACCTCGGGCGGCGCGGCAGCGGCCCCCGCCGTCCTCCGCCAGGACGTCACGTGGACGTGGAACGGCTCGATCGGCTACCGCTTCGGCCGCGACAACCGGATCGGCCTCGGCGTCACGTACTGGAACCGTAATTCGAACACGCTCGTGGACCGGAACTACACCGGCCTCCGCGCGGGCCTCCTCGTGGAATACGGGACAAGGTAATGCTGGCAACGCTTTTCAATCGGCAATCGGCAATCGGCACTCGGCAATGCGCAGCTTCCGCTTTCTGCGCCATCCTGGCCGTGGCCCTCGTGATCGCAGGGGCCACCAGAATCAGGGCGCAACAGGCGGGAGATTACGTCATCGGCCCTCAAGACGTCCTCCAGATCACCGTCTTCGGCCAGCCCGACCTCAGCGGCCAGTTCACGGTCGAGTCCGACGGCACCTTCACGTTCCCGCTCATCGGCCGCGTGAAGGCCGGCCGGCCGCACCCTGCGGCAGTTCGAGAGCGATCTGAAGAAGGAGCTCGCCGACGGCTTCCTGAAGGACCCGCAGGTCTCCGTGGGCGTCCAGCAGTACCGGAGCCAGCGCGTCTTCGTCGTGGGCGAGGTGCGCCAGCCCGGCACGTTTCCGCTGACCGGCGACATGACGCTCGATCGAGGCGCTGGCCATGGCCGGCTCGACGCTCCCGAGCGCCAGCGGCGAGGCCATCATCGTCCACGCCAAGGACCCGCAGGGCCGTGACCGGCCCCATCGCTGCCGGGCGCCGACCAGCCGCCGACGGCGTCGAGACGAAGACCGTGGACATCCGCGCGCTTCAGAGCGGCAAGCTCAGCGAGAACGTGCAGCTGCGCGACGGCGACACCATCTTCGTGCCCGCGGCCGAGAACGTGTACGTGTTCGGCGAGGTGAACCACCCCGGCTCGTACCCGATCAGGCAGGGCACGACCGTGCTGCAGGCCCTGTCGCTCGCCGGCGGCGCCACGCAGTACGCCGCGCTCAACCGCGTCCAGATCGTCCGCATCGTCAAGGGCGAGAAGAAGGAAATCAAGGTCGAGCTCACCGACCTCGTCGAAGCCGGGGACACGATCATCGTCCCCCAGCGCTACTTCTAACGGGTGGCCCAGGTCTCTGAGCCCGGGCCGGTCACGGTGGCCCAGGTCTCCGACCTGGGCAGCATGACAGCCCGATCGCAGCGTGACACCGCCGTTCCCCGGCCTCTGGCCTCCGAGATTGCAGAAATGCCCGAAGACCCCAACCTCCAGAACCTCGACGACCCCGGCCCGCCTGAAGCTCGAATGCCGCCGCGCCGCCCGGCACAGCGCCGCGGGGCGATGGCCACGGCGGCCACCTGCGCCCGGAGGCGCCGCACCTCCTCGACTACGTGAAGGTGCTCCACAAGCGCCGCTTCACGGCCACGACGGCCTTCCTGGTCGTCTTCCTGAGCGTCGTCGTCTACACCTTCACCGCCACGCCAATCTACCGGGGCAAGGTGACGCTGCTCATCGACGCCGAGAACCAGAACGTCGTCGATTTCAAGCAGGTGGTGGACGAGAACCAGACGCGGCCCGACTACTACCAGACCCAGTACAGCCTGCTGCAGAGCCGCGCGCTCGCGCGCCGCACGCTCGACACGCTGAAGCTGTGGAACCAGCCCCCCTTCGGCAGCGAGGAAGAGAAGGGCTTCAGCCTCACCGGCGCCATCGGTGGAGCAGTGTCGTCCGTAGCGCACTTCTTCAGAAGTGCGCCAGCAGCCTCCGCCGCCGCCGACGAGACCTTCGCCCAGTCCCGCGCCATCGACACCCTGCTCGGCGACCTCTCCGTGGACCCCGTGCGCAGCAGCCGCCTCGTCGAGGTGAGCTTCCGCTCGGCGGATCCCCGCCTGGCGGCCGAGGTGGCCAACGCGCAGGCCAAGGGCTTCATCCAGCAGAACCTCGAGTTCAAGTTCCTCTCGTCGAAGGAGGCGACGGACTGGCTGGGCCAGCAGCTCGCCGAGCAGCGGAAGAAGGTGGAGGCGAGCGAGGCCGCGCTGCAGCGCTACCGCGAGCAGAACGACGCCATCTCGCTCGAGGACCGGCAGAACATCGTCGTGCAGAAGCTGAGCGACCTGAACGCGGCGGTCACGCGCGCGAAGACCGTTCGCCTCGAGAAGGAGGCGCTCTACCGGCAGCTCCAGGGGCTGCAGGCCAACAGCGCCGCGCTCGACACGTTCCCGGCCATTCTCGGCAACACCTTCATCCAGCAGCAGAAGGCGCAGCTCGCGGCGCTCCAGCAGCAGCAGGCCGAGATGGCCGACAAGCTCGGGCCGCGCCACCCCGACATGATCAAGGTCCGGACGGCCATCCAGCAGGCGCAGGCGAAGCTCACGGCCGAGGTGCAGAAGGTCGTGCAGTCGGTCAGGAACGAGTACCTGGCGGCGAAGGCGCAGGAGGACAGCCTGTCGGCGGCGCTCGAGGCGCAGAAGCAGGACGCGCTGGCGATGAACCGGAAGGGCATCGAGTACGGCGTGCTCGAGCGCGACGTCGAGAGCAACCGGCAGATCTACGAGAGCCTGCTGCAGCGCGCGAAGGAGACGGGCGTTTCGGGCGAGCTCAAGACCAGCAACATCCGGATCGTGGACGTGGCCGAGGTGCCGCGCGCGCCAGTGAGCCCGCGCAAGGGCCTCAACCTGCTGCTGGCGCTCGTGGGCGGCCTGGCGTTCGCGGGCGGCCTGGCGTTCTTCTTCGAGTACCTGGACAACCGCATCAAGACGCCCGACGAGATCAAGGCCCACCTCGGCCTGCCCTTCCTGGGCATGATCCCGAAGCTGGCCGACCCGAAGCCCGGCGCGCCTTCCCCGCTCATCAACAACGGCGTGCCCGCGAACTTCGCCGAGGCCTTCCGGGCCGTCCGCACCAACGTCCTCTTCTCGACGGCGGAGGAGGGCTCGCGCTCGGTGACGGTGACGAGCACCGGGCCGAGCGAGGGCAAGACGCTCGTGGCGTGCAACCTGGCCGTGGCGCTGGCGCAGGCCGGCCAGCGCGTGCTCCTCATCGACGGCGACCTGCGCCGGCCGCGCGTGCACGAGGTCTTCGCGCTGAAGCAGGAGCCGGGGCTCTCGAACCTGATGGTGGGGAGCGCCAAGGCGAGCGACTCGGTGAAGAAGACGACGGTGTCCGGCCTGTGGATCCTGCCGGCCGGGCGCATCCCGCCGAACCCGGCGGAGCTCCTCGGCTCGAAGCGCTTCAAGGACTTCCTCGCCTCCCTGGCCGAGCACTTCGAGTGGGTGGTCATCGACTCGCCGCCGGTGATGGCGGTGACCGACGTCTCGGTCATCGCGCACGCGACGACCGGCGTCCTCTTCGTGGTCGGCGCCGAAATGGTGAACCGGCACGGCGCGCAGGCGGCGCTCGAGCAGCTCGACGGCGCGAAGGCGCGCTTCTTCGGGGCGGTCCTGAACCGCGTCAACCTCGAGCGGGACGCGTACTACTACTCCCATTACTACCGCC
>CAWEUE010000001.1:0-546834 GCA_963812185.1 uncultured Acidobacteriota bacterium | reverse complement strand
TCGGCGCGGTCTACGAGTGGGCCTGGTGGCCGCTCCTCGCGCTGTGCGCCGGCGCCGGCGTGATGGGTCTGCGCCGGCCGCCGCAGGCGTGTGCCCGCCGGCCTCCTCGCTCGCGCTTGGCATCGTCGGCCTCGCCATCGCCTTCCAGCTCGTCCCCCTGCCCGCCGCGGCGATTCGCGCGATCAGCCCGGCCACTGACCTCTTTCTGCTCGCCACGACTTCGCCTACGCCGCGCTGGCGCAGTCGGGCGCCGCCCGCCACGCCGCTTTCGATGCTGCCCTCCGGCACGCTCCACAGCCTGGTTCTGCTCGCCGGCGTTCACGCTGTTCCTGGCGGGGCTCGCCGTGTCGTTGACCGCCCCGCGCGCGTCGCAGCTCGCGGTCGGCGTGACCGCGCTCGCCGTGGTCATGGCGCTCGTCGCCATCGTGCAGAAGGCCACTGTGACGACCGGGCTGATCTACGGTTTCTGGAAGCCGGAAGAGCGGCACGGACCCGTTCGGCCCGTTCGTCAACAAGAACCACTTCGCGGGCTGGATGGTCATGGCCCTGCCGCTCGCGGTCGCTCTCGTGCTGGCGGGCATCGAGCGCGGCATGCGCGGCGTGAAGCCGGACTGGCGACACCGCGTGCTGTGGCTCTCGTCGCCAGAGGCCAGCGCCATCGTCCTCACGGCGTTCGGCACGCTCGTCATGGGCCTCGCGCTGGTGATGAGCCTGTCCCGGTCCGGCATCACGGCATTCGCGGTTGCGCTAGTGCTCGCCGGCTGGGTGGTCATGCGCCGACAGGTCGGCGCCTCGCGCCACCGAGCCGCGGTGGCCTACGTGGCGATGGTCTTCGTCGTCGCCGTGGCTGGGCGGGGGTCGACACGGTCGGGCGGCGATTTGCCGACGGCTTCCTGGGACGCGATGAACCTGCGCGTCAATGCCTGGGAAGACACGATCCGCATCGCGCGCGACTTTCCGCTCGTGGGCGTCGGCCTGAACGGCTACGCAGAGGCGATGTTCGACTACCAGACCGGGGGCCTGAAGGTGCACTTCGCCCAGGCGCACGACGACTACCTGCAGCTCGCCGCCGAGGGCGGCCTGCTGGTCGGCATCCCCGTCCTCGTCGCGCTGTTCCTGTTCGTGCGCGAGATCCGGCGGCGCTTCGCCGAAGGCCAGGACGACGTGACCACCTACTGGCTGCGGGTGGGCGCCGTGACGGGCATCGTCGCCATCGCGCTGCAGGAGACGATGGACTTCAGCCTGCAGATGCCGGGGAACGCCGCGCTGTTCACGGTGTTGGCGGCGATTGCCATTCACAAGCCGGACAGGGCCGGGCTCAAGCCCGGCACTACGTACGAACACGCTCGTGACCACAACCGCGGTGCTGCCGGCGCGTAACGAGGCGAGCCGGGTCGCGGAAACGGTCCGCCGCACGGCGCCGCACGTGGACGAGGTGCTGGTCGTCGACGATGGGAGTGCGGACGACACAGCGGCCGTTGCCCGCGCAGCGGGCGCGCGCGTGGTGTCGCAGCCGCCTTCGGGATATATCGCCGCTCTGAAGGCCGGCTTCGCCAGTGCGACGTCCGACGTCGTCGTGGTGATCGACGCCGACGGCGAGTTCGAGCCCGACGACATCCCGCGCCTCCTCGAGCCAATCCGGCAGGGGCGGGCCGACATGGTCCAGGGACGGCGGCCGCGCATCCCGCGCCCGTCGGAACGAGTGCTCACCGGGTTGGCCGGCTGTGTTGCGCCGGTCGGCGACAGCGGCACGGGCTTCAGAGCCATCCGGACCGAGCTGGCGCGCCGGTTGACCATCCCCGGGACCTGCATCTGTGGCATCCTTACGCTGGAAGCCATCTCGCTCGGCGCACGGGTCGAGGACGTGCCGGTCGCGCTTCGCGAGACGGACAAGCGCCGGCGGATCGCATACGGGCACGTCATCCAGCTCTTCCGGCTGTTGCCGTGGCTGGTGAAGGGAGTGGGCCGGCTGCTCGTCCGCCGTAGCCTTGGCGAAGGCGGAAGGCCGGCCCCCACAGGAGAGACGGAGAAGAAGCGTTGACCGCACAGAAGCAGTCACCCCAGGCCGCGAGCGCAGACGAGCTGCTCGAGCGCATCCGCAGCAAGAACGCCACCGTCGGCGTCATCGGCATGGGCTACGTCGGCCTGCCGCTCATGCTCGCCTTCGTCGAGCGCGGGTTCAAGGTCATCGGCTTCGACGTGGACGAGACCAAGGTCCGCAAGCTCTGCGCGGGCGAGTCGTACATCAGGCACATCTCGAAGGACCGGCTGCCGTCGTGCACGAAGTCCGGACGGCTCTCCGCGACGACGGACTTCGGACGGCTGGGCGAGACGGACGTAATCCTGATCTGCGTGCCGACGCCGCTCACGGCGCAGCGGCAGCCCGACATGAGCTACGTCGAAGCCTCGGTGCGCCTGATCCGCGACACGCTGCGGCCAGGCCAGCTCGTCATCCTCGAGTCCACCACCTACCCGGGCACGACCGACGAGCTGGTGAAGGGCATCCTCGAAGAGTCGGGCCTGAAGTGCGGCACGGACTTCTTCCTGGCCTTCTCGCCCGAGCGCGAGGACCCGGGGAACAAAGACTTCGGCACGACCACGATCCCCAAGGTCGTGGGCGGCGTGGACGAGACGAGCGGCGACCTGGCCCAGGCGCTCTACGACCAGATCGTCGTCCGATCGGTGCGGGTGTCGTCGGCCCGCGCGGCCGAGGCCGCCAAGCTCACCGAGAACATCTTCCGCGCGGTCAACATCGCGCTCGTCAACGAGCTGAAGATGGTCTACGACCGCATGGGCATCGACGTGTGGGAGGTCCTCGACGCGGCCTCGACGAAGCCGTTCGGCTTCATGCGCTTCAACCCGGGTCCGGGCTGGGGCGGGCACTGCATCCCGCTCGACCCGTTCTACCTGTCGTGGAAGGCCCGCGAGTTCGGCGTCGCCCCGCGCTTCATCGAGCTCGCCGGCGACGTCAACGTCGAAATGCCCGACTACGTCGTCGGCAAGCTCCAGAAGGCGCTGAACGAACGCGGGCGCGCCATGAAGGGCAGCCGCGTGCTGGTGCTCGGCCTGGCCTACAAGAAGGACATCGACGACCCGCGCGAGAGCCCGGCCTTCGAGCTCATCGAACGGCTGCTGCACCTGGGCGCCGAGGTGTCCTACCACGACCCGCACATCCCCACGGCGCCCCACATGCGCTCGTGGCCCGACCTGCCCCCGATGACGTCCCAGCCGCTGACCGCCGAGACCCTCGCCGCGCAGGACGCGGTCCTCGTCGTGACGGACCACTCGAACGTGGACTACGACCTGGTGCTGAAGAGCGCGCCGCTCGTCGTGGACACGCGCGGGGTGTTCCGGGGACGGAACGGGAAGGTGGTGAAGGCCTGAGCACTGACAGTGCTTCGTGCTTGGTTCTTGGTGCTCAGTGCGTGCGGGGTGCCTGGTGCCTCGTGCGATGTCACGATGCACCGGGAATCAGCGTGATCGCGCACCCAGGACGTGATCAACGACCGGTACGGCGGCTTCCACGGCGTGGACCGCTCGACGTTCGTGAACCCGGCGGGATTGGGCTTCTGGACGAAATAGGCGCATAGAGGGCGGCGACGAACGAGGACCGGCGGGCGGGGCGCAAGCCCCGCCCGTCTGGTGTACGGCCACCCCGGCTCCTTCAGGGAGGTTGCACCGTAATCCAGAATTACGTAAACTACACAATTATGGAGAACGTGATCTCCTCAACCGAGCTTGCCCGCACCCTCGGGGACGTGCTCGCCCGAATCCGTTACCGCCACGAGTCCTTCCTCGTCGAACGTAACGGCACGCCGGTCGCCCGGGTCGTGCCGATCGAGCCCGCCGGCGCCGGCGCCACGCTGGCCGACGCGCTCGCGGCGTGGTGCCGCGCGGCATCGCCGGATCCGACGTTCGCGGACGACCTGGTGAGGATTGGGGCGGCGGACCGCGTCCCGGACAACCCATGGGCGTCGTGATCGACACGAGCGCGCTCGTGGCCGTCGAGCGGCGCGCCGGCGCCGACGACGTCGCGCAGGCCGAAACCTGGAAGCGACTGGCCGGCCGGCTCGCCGGAGAGCAGGCCGTGCTGCCGGCGGCCGTGTACGCGGAGCTCCTCGTCGGCGTGCAGCTGGCCGACGGGCCGCGGCGCGCGGCGGCCCGCCGGGCGCGGATCGAGGCGCTCACCGCCCACCTGCCGGTGGTGGACTTCAGCGCCTCCATCGCCGAGGAATGGGCCCGCCTGTTCGCCGCGCTGAGCCGCGCCGGTCAGCTGATTCCGGCCAACGATCTCGCCGTGGCGGCCACGGCGTCGTTCCTGGGATACGCCGTGCTCGTCGGCCCGGACGACGAGCGGCACTTCCGCACGGTGCCAGGCCTGCGAGTGGAGACGCTCGAGCTGTGAGCGCACTAACGCAGACAGGAGACGACGAATGACGCTTCGCATCGCCTTCGACATGGACGGGGTGCTCGCCGACCTGGCCACGGCCTACACCGACGTCGAGCGGCGTCTCTTCGGCGACGCGAGCGCGCACGCGCCCGAGAGCCCGGACCCGGACCAGGTGGCCCGGGTCTCTGACCTCGAGACCCAGGTCGAAGACCTGGGCCACCCGAAGGCCGAAGACCCGGGCCACCCGAAGGCGGAAGACCCGGGCCACCCGAAGGCGGAAGACCCGGGCCACCCGAAGGCCGAAGACCCGGGCCACCCGAAGATGCCGCGCCGGCGCCCGCGCGAGGAGAGCCGCCGCCGCTCCATCGTCTGGCACGCGATCGAGACGACCAACGGCTTCTGGACGACGCTCGCGCCGCTCGAGCCGGACGTGGTGCGCCGCATCGCCGGGGCGGCCGCGCGGCACCGCTGGGAGGTCTTCTTCGTCACGCAGCGCCCCGAGACGGACGGCCAGACGGCCCAGCGCCAGACGCAGCAGTGGCTCGCCGTCCACGGCTTCGACCTGCCGAGCGTCATCGTCACGCGCGGCGGCCGCGGGACGCTGGCCCGCGCGCTCCACCTCGACTACCTGGTGGACGACACCGCCCAGAACTGCGTGGACGTCGTGTCCGACTCGAAGGCGCGCGCGCTGCTCGTCGACCGCACGGGCGACCCGCGGACGGCCGACAACGCGCGCAGACTGGGCATCGCGGTGGTGGCGAGCGCCAGCGACGCGCTCGACGTCCTCGAGCGCGCGGCCGCGGCGCGCGGCAACCCGACGCTCTTCGAACGGCTGGCGGAGAAGATTGGGTGGAAGATGTAGGGGCCGGCTTTAGCCGGCCCTGGGCCGCCTGAAGGCGGCCCCCACGCGGGCTATTGCCGATCGCCACCGACGACGGCCCGCAAAGCGTCCAGCGTGAGGGCGGCGAGCGTCGGCACGACGAGCGCGACGCCGGAAAACACTTCGGCGGGATACGACGTCGTCACGGCCACGACCGCCAGGCCGGCGGCCTTCGCCGACTCGACGCCCCACACCGAGTCCTCGACGGCCACCGCGCGCGCGGGATCGACGCCCAGGAGCGCGACCGCCCGGGCAAAGGGGTCGGGCGCGGGCTTGCCGGCCGGCGTCTCGCCGGCGGCGACGATCGCGCGGATCGCGTCGCGCAGGCCGGCCGCGGCCAGCACGGCCTCGATCTCGGCCCGCAGCGCCCCGGACGCAATCGCCACCGGCATCTCGGCGGCAAAGCGCCGGATCGTGTCGGCCACGCCGGGGAAGAGCGCGCCGGTCGTCCGCAGCTTCTCGCCGAACCGCACGGTCTTCTCGCCCACCAGCTCCTCGACCCGCTCGGCGTCCCACAGCAGCCCGCGGTCGGCCGCGAAGGCGCGGAGCACGCCCCGGTCGTCGTAGCCCAGATACCGCGCGGCGTAGTCCTCCTCGCTCAGCTCCAGGCCGGCGCCCGCGAACACCTCCTGAAACGCCGCCAGGTGCAGGGGCTCGGTGTCGGCCACGACGCCGTCGAAGTCGAGGACGAGGGCGGAGATCATAGACGGCTCACGGCTCACGGCTCACGGCTTACGGCTTACGGCTTGCGGCTTGCGGCTTACGCCCGCCCACGACGTAGCGCACGCCTTCAGGCGTGCGGCCTCCGGCGCAGGGCTGAAGCCCTGCGCTACGGGTGGGCGGCTCCCCGAGTACCCGAGCCTCGAGTACCGACTCCCGTCATTTCCCCGCCTCCGGCACCCTCTCACCCGCGCGGATGGGCACCGGCAGCCGGTTCTCGGGCGGGGGATAGGGGCAGTCGTACGTGTGATTGTAGAAGCAATACGGGAAGTACGCGCGGTTGAAGTCGAGGTCGTAGATGCCGGTGGCGGTGCGGTCGAGGTCGATGTAGCGGCCGCCCGCGTAGGTCTCGGCGCCCGACGTCAGGTCGGTGAAGGGCACGAAGAGGCGCGCGGGTTTGGGCTCGCTGGCCTCGGCGAACGCCGAGAGCTTCAGCGCCTTGCCCTTCAGCACGAACTCGAGGACGCCGAGGCGCACCATGTCGCGGACCTCCCCGGTGGAGGTCGGCATCTTGACGATCTTCCCGGCGTCGGCCGGCGACACCTGCAGCGACGCCGGCACGCGGTAGCTCTCGTCGATGGGGAAGTAGCTCAGGTGCTGGAACGCGGCCCGCTGGTCGGCGGGGATCGGCGACGACGACGAGGTGCGGAAGGCGTCGTCCTTGGCCGCGCGGTCCGCGAGCACGCCCTGGGCGTAGGTCTGCTCGGGCGCCGGGCTCGCGCAGGCGGTCATCGCCGCACAGGCCACGAGGACCGCCCCGACACCCGCGCCAACGCCCGGATATCCCATCACCCCTAATTGTCGATCGGATAGCCCTTCCTGGCGAGTGCCGCGTCGGCGAGCGTCCGCCGGAGCGCCACGGTGTTGGCCGGCGTCGTCTTGACCAGCCGGCGGAGCGCCGCCATGAGCGTGCGGAGCGTGTCGCCCTGCGTCATGGCCGCCAGCGCCCGCCGCGCGTTCAGCTCGGCGCGGCCGACCGCGTCGTTCACCACCACCTGGGCGGCGGCGGACGCGAGCGGGTCGCCGGTCTGCCGCGCGCGCAGGAGCGCGCTCTCGGCGCCGAAGGCGTCCATCAGGATGTCGGCGGCCAGGCAGAGCACCTCCTGCTCGTCGGCCAGCTTCTCGCCGTAGGTCTGGAGCGCGGTGCCGAGCACCATGAGCGCCACCTTCTTCAGCGCCGCCACGGCGTGCGCCTCCTGGTCCTCGACCGCGGCCATCGCCGGCGGCGCGAGCAGCTCGTCCTGCAGCTTCTTCGCCGCGGCGATGAGCGGCAGCTCGCCCTTGAGCGCGCGCCGGATCAGCATGCCGGGGATGAGCAGGCGGTTGATCTCGTTGGTGCCCTCGAAGATGCGGTTCACGCGCGCGTCGCGGTAGTGGCTCTCGGCCGGGTAGTCCTTCACGAACCCGTTGCCGCCGTGGATCTGCACGTTCTCGTCGATGACGAAGTCGATCATCTCGCTCGCCGCCACCTTCAGGATGGACGACTCGACGGCGAACTCCTCGAGCACGTCGAGCAGCGCCTGGCCCTCGTGCGCCGCGCCCGCGCGCATGGCGTCGATGAGGCCCACGGTGCGGTAGAGCATGCTCTCGACGGCGTACTCCTGCGCCACCATCTCGCCGATCTTGTGCCTGATGGCGCCGAAGCTCGCGATCGAGTGGCCGAACTGCTTCCGCTCGATCGCGTAGCGGCACGCCTCGGCGATCACGGCCTTGGCGCCGCCGCTGCACATGGCGGCCAGCTTGAAGCGGCCGTAGTTGAGCACGTTGAACGCGACCTTGTGCCCCTTGCCGATCTCCCCGAGCAGGTTCTCCGCCGGCACCTTCGCGTCCTGCAGGATGATCGGCGTCGTCGAGGAGCCCAGCAGGCCGAGCTTGTGCTCCTCCTTGCCGCTCGACACGCCCGGGAAGCCGCGCTCGACGATGAAGGCGGTGAAGTGCTCGCCGTCGACCTTCGCGAAGACGATGAACACGTCGGCGAAGCCGCCGTTGGTGATCCACATCTTCTCGCCGTTGAGGACGAAGCTGCCGTCGGCCTGGCGCACGGCGCGCGCCTTGGCGGCGAGCGCGTCCGAGCCCGAGCCCGACTCGCTCAGCGCGTAGGCGCCGACGATCTCGCCCGAGGCGAGGCGCGGCAGGTAGCGCGCCTTCTGCTCCTCGGTGCCGAAGAGCAGCAGCGGCATGATGGCGAGGCCCGTCTCGGCGCCGAACGCGGCGCTGAAGTCGGCCGAGCGCCCGATGGCCTCGGCGACGACGACCGCGCTCGTCTTGTCGAGCTCGACGCCGCCGAACCGCTCGGGCACGTCGGTGGCGAGCAGCCCCACCTCGCCGCACTTGCCCACGAGCCGCCGGGCGAGGTCCCAGTCCTTCGTCTCGAGCTGCTCGGTCGCGGGCAGCACCTCGCCCTCCATGAACTCGGCGGCCGTCTGGCCGATCATGCGGTGCTCGTCGGTGAGCCCCGCCGGCGTCAGCACGTCGGCGGCCGGTGTCTCCTCGAGCAGCCAGGAACCGCCCTTGCGAATGTCGGTGTTCGTCGCCATATGTGCTCCCTAACGGCTTACGGCTCACGGCTTACGGACGCGTACGTAGCGCAGGCCTTCAGGCCTGCGCCAAGGCTCCGGCGGACTCGCCGAAGCTCGAAGAGCGCAGGCCTTCAGGCCTGCGCGGCCCGCCAGACGCAGGGCTGAAGCCCTGCGCTACGCGAGCGGGCCGATGGCCACTCGAGTGAGCTCCGGGAATCGCGGCCTCCTGCCATCACACTCGCTCGAAGATCCCGGCAGCCCCCATCCCACCTCCGACGCACATCTTCTGGTCGGCGGGGACCCCTGCACCCCGCCTGGCGCGCTTCACTCGCGGGGCCCCTTCGCCCCGCTCCGTTCCGCGCGCGGCCGCATTGTTCAAGGTCACGATGTGCGTCGGCTCCCTCAGAGGCGCTCGAAGATCCCCGCGGCGCCCATACCTCCTCCGACGCACATCTTCTGGTCGGCGGGGACCCCTGCACCCCGCCTGGCGCGCTTCACTCGCGGGGCCCCTTCGCCCCGCTCCGTTCCGCGCGCGGCCGCATTGTTCAAGGTCACGATGTGCGTCGGCTCCCTCAGAGGCGCTCGAAGATTCCCCGCGGCGCCCATACCTCCTCCGACGCACATCTTCTGGTCGGCGGGGACCCCTGCACCCCGCCTGGCGCGCTTCACTCGCGGGGCCCCTTCGCCCCGCTCCGTTCCGCGCGCGGCCGCATTGTTCAAGGTCACGATGTGCGTCGGCTCCCTCAGAGGCGCTCGAAGATCCCCGCGGCGCCCATGCCTCCTCCGACGCACATCGTGACCATCCCGTATCTGACCTGGCGGCGGCGCATTTCGTAGAGCAGCGTCGTCGTCAGCTTGGCGCCGGTGCAGCCGAGGGGGTGGCCGAGCGCGATCGCGCCGCCGTTCACGTTCAGGCGATCGGGGTCGATCGCGCAGCTCCTTCAGGTCGGCGAGCACCTGCGACGCGAACGCCTCGTTGAGCTCGACGAGGCCGATGTCCTCGAGCTTCAGGCCGGCGAGCTTGAGCGCCTTGCGGACGGCCGGGATCGGCCCGAGGCCGAAGCGCTCGGGGTCGACGCCGGCCGTGGCGAACGCCACGAAGCGCGCGAGCGGCTGGAGTTTGAGCTCGGCCGCGCGGGCGGCCGACACGACCACCACGGCGGCCGCGCCGTCGCTCATCTGCGAGGAGTTGCCGGCGGTCACGGTGCCCCGCGCGTGGAAGGCGGGCTTCAGCTTGCCGAGCGCCTCGAGCGAGGTCTCGCGCCGCGGCCCTTCGTCCACCGCGAACTCGATCTCGGTGACCGTGGGGCGCCCGTTCCCGTTGCCCGAGATCTGCTGCACCGTCAGCGGCACGATCTCGTCGCGAAACCGCCCGGCGTCAATCGCGGCGACGGCGCGCTGGTGGCTGCGCAGCGCGAACGCGTCCTGCTCGCCGCGGCTGATTTCGGCCTCGCGCGCGTGGTTCTCGGCCACGAGGCCGGTGCTCAGGTAGACGTCGGGGTAGCTCTCCACGAGCGCCGGGTTGGGCGCGATGGTGTGGCCGCCCATCGGGATGAGGCTCATCGACTCGGTGCCGCCGGCGACGATCGCGGCGGCGAAGCCGGCCATGATGCGCTCGGCGCCGTAGGCGATCGACTGGAGGCCCGACGAGCAGAAGCGGTTGACGGTGATCGCCGACGCCTCGACGGGCAGCCCCGCGCGGAGGCTGGCGATGCGCGCCACGTTCAGCCCCTGCTCGGCCTCGGGCATCGCGCAGCCGAGAATGACGTCGTCGATCTCGGCCGGGTCCAGCCCCGGCGCGCGGCGCAGCGCCTCGGCGATGACCGTGGCGGCCATCTCGTCGGGGCGCGTGGCGCGCAGCGTGCCGCGCGGCGCCCGGCCCACGGCGGTGCGAACGGCGGAAACGATGACGGCTTCAGGCATGGTGTTCCTCTATGGCTTACGGCTCAGGGCTCACGTAGTGCTGGCCTTCAGGCCAGCCTGACAGGCCGGGCTGAAGCCCGGCACTACGGACGGTCCGCTCCCTGCCCTCAGCCCCCAGTCGCTACACTTCGTAATCCCCCAACAAATCCTCAATCGCGTCCGCCGACTTCCATGACCTGCCCGTCGAACAGGTGGTTCGCGGCGTCGATGACGGCGAGCTCCTTCGGCTCGGGCAGCTCGCCGTAGAGCTTCCACATCGACGCCAGCGGGCACAGCTCGTCGGCCTCGCCCTGGACGAAGAACTTGGGCTTCGTGCTGCGGCGCAGGTTCGCGAAGTCGTAGCTGTCGATCGGCGGCGCGATGCCGAGCAGGCCGCCGACGCGCGGGTCCTCGGCGCCGACCTCGAGCGCGATCCACGACCCGAACGACATGCCGCCCGCCCACAGCGGGAGGGCGGGATGGCGCTCGAGCATCGCGTCCAGCGCGGCGCGGAAGTCGTCCTTCTCGCCGGCGCCGCCGTCGAACGCCCCGGCGCTCGCGCCGGCGCCGCGGAAGTTGAACCGCAGCACGGCGAAGCCAATCCGCGCCAGCGCCTTGGCCGCCCGGAACACCACCTTCGTGTGCATCGTCCCGCCATACTGCGGGTGCGGATGCGCCAGCACCATCGCCGCGCGCGGCGCGCCGGCGGGCGAATCGACAAGCGCCTCGAGCTCACCAACAGGACCTGACAGCGTGGTCATCGAACCGTCTCTTCTCCAGCTCCGGGATTAGCCCCCAGTCCCCAGCCCCTGGCCCCCGTCCACCCCGACGACGAAGCCGCCCACGATCTCCGCGAACCGTTCCGGCCGCGTGACGAGGCCGATGTGGCCCGTGCGCTCGAACGTCACGGCGCGGGCGCCGTCAATCAGGGCCGCGTACTCGCGCGTGCCGTCCGCCGGCACCACGCGATCGAGGTCCGGCTCGCCGGTCACGACGAGCGTGGGCGCCCGCACGCGGCGCGCGGTCCCGGCGAAATCGACCGCCTCCGCGAGCTTGACGCGCTCGGCCATGCGCCGCGGCGAGGGCGGCGACCAGGCGATGCGCGCGAGATGCCGCGCGGTGAAACGCGCGCGCGGCCACCAGCCGTCGAGCGCCGCCACGATCTCCGGGCCGAGCCGGCGCCCCGCGGTGCCGGCGAACAGCGGCGCCGACAGCCACGGACGCCGCACGTAGCCGGTCTGCCGCGGGTTGGTCCGCCAGCGCGGCCCGGGGGTCGAGACGAGCACGAGCGCGCTCACGCGTTCGGGCCGCTCGGCCGCGTACCGCAGCGCCACGAGGCCGCCCAGCGAAATCCCGCAGACGGCCGCGCGCTCGAGGCCCGCCGCCTCGCGCAGCCCGTCCATCTGCGCGGCGAAGGCGTCGAAGCCGAGCGCCGGATCGAACGGCGTCCCGCTGCCGCGGTCGCCGGCGAGCGAGACCGAGAGCACCCGGCACCGCCCGGCCAGCGCGTCCACCGTCGGCCGCATCCACTCCCAGCGGCCCTGCACGCCGGGGACCAGAATCACCGGAGGGCCGGTGCCCACATCGATCATATAAAGAAGAGATCAGAAGTTCTGAGTCTTGAGTCTTGAGTCTTGAGTCTTGAGTTCAACACCCAGAACTCACAACTCAGAAACTCACAACTCACAACTCGAGCCTCAGTTCCTCAACGTCTTCCCCGTCTTCAACGTATAGCCGATCCGCTCGAGCGTCTTCGCCTCGCCGCACAGGCTGAGGAACGCCTCTCGCTCGAGGTCGAGCAGGTACGGCTCGCTCACCTCGGCGGCGTGGGGCAGCGAGCCGCCGGCGAGGATCCACGCCAGCTTCGTGCCGACCACCTTGTCGTGATCCGTGATGTGGCCCGCGCGGTGCGCCAGGTGCACGCCGAGCTTCAGCGCGGCCAGGAGCGTCGCGCCGCCCACGCGGATGCCGGGCGGCGGCGCCGGGCGCTGGTAGCCCTCGCGTGCGCGGTCGAGCGCCCGCGCCTTCGCGTCGAACATCAGGCGCTCGCGGTTCATCGTGATGCCGTCGCGGTCGCGCAGGTAGCCCAGGCGCTTCGCGTCGGGGCCGCTCATCGCGACCTTGCCGAAGGCGATCGTCTCGAACGCCCGCTGCACGAACGGCAGCAGGTCGGCGCCCTTCGGCGCCGCCGCCGTCGCGCGCGCCAGCATCTCGGTCGTGCCGCCGCCGGCCGGAATGAGGCCGACGCCGACCTCCACGAGGCCGATGTAGCTTTCGGCGGCCGCCTGCACGCGGTCGCCGCGCAGCGTGATCTCGCAGCCGCCGCCCAGCGTGAGCCCCGCGGGCGCCACGACCACGGGCACGTCGGCGTAGCGCAGGCCGACGACGGCCTGCTGGAAGCCGCGGATCATCAGGTCGATCTCGTCCCAGTTGCCCTCCTGCGCCTCGAGCAGGAGCAGCATCAGGTTGGCGCCGGCCGAGAAGTTCGGCGCGTCGTTGCCGACGACGAGCGCCCGGTGGTTGGCCGCGGCCTCCTTCACGCCGGCGTCGAGCATCGAGACCGCGTCGGCGCCGAGCGCGTTCATCTTCGAGTGGAACTCCACGGCCAGCACGCCGTCGCCCAGGTCGATCAGGCTCGCGCCCGGGTTCGACTTGACGACCTTCGACCGCTCCTTCGCCGAGCGGAGGATCTGCAGGTCCGGCGCGGCGGGCGGCACCTCCAGCAAACGGCCCCCGGCGCCGCCGCGGAACCGCGTGCGGCCGGACGCGATGAGGTCGCGGACGAGCGGCGGCGGGTCGGTCACCTTGCACGCCTCGACGAGCGCCTGGACGCCGATGGCGTCCCACGTCTCGAACGGGCCCAGCTCCCACCCGAACCCCCACCGCATCGCGCGGTCCACGTCGTCGATCGAGCAGGCGATGTCGGGCGTGACGCGCGCGGCGTACACGAGCGTCGGGCCGAGCGTCGCGCGCAGGAACGCGCCGACGTCGTGCCTGCCGAGGAACAGCGTCCGGATGCGCTCGGCCGGGTCCTCGATGGACCGCGCGGCCTCGAGCGGCGCGAGCGACACCTTCTGCGGCGGCCGGTACTCGAGCGTGCCCGGGTTGAGCGCGTAGATCTCGGTGCGGCCGTCCTGCTTGGTCTTCTTGTAGAAGCCCTGGCCCGCCTTCTCGCCCACCCAGCCCCGCTCGACCATCGCGTCGACGAAGGCGGGCAGCGCGAAGGCGCGCCGGTCGTCCTCGGACGGCAGCCGCTCGGCCAGGTTGCGCGCGACGTGCGCCAGCACGTCCACGCCCGCGATGTCCATCGTGCGGAACGTCGCGCTCTTCGGGCGGCCGAGCGCCGGGCCGGTGATCTTGTCGATGGCCTCGATCGAGAACGGGCCGGACGCCAGCGCGTCGAAGACGCGCATCACGCCGTACAGCCCGAGGTGGTTCGCGATGAAGTTGGGCGTGTCCTTCGCGACGACGATGCCCTTGCCGAGCGCGTGGTCCGTGAAGGCGGAGAGGCGCGCCACCACGGCCGGGTCGGTGTCGGCGGTCGGGATGATCTCGACGAGCCGCAGGTAGCGCGGCGGGTTGAAGAAGTGCGTGCCGAGCCAGTGGCGCCGGAACTCCTCGCCGCGCCCCTCGGCAATCGCGGCGATCGGGATGCCCGAGGTGTTCGAGCTGA
The DNA here is from genome assembly GCA_963812185.1 of uncultured Acidobacteriota bacterium. Classification (GTDB taxonomy): domain Bacteria; phylum Acidobacteriota; class Vicinamibacteria; order Vicinamibacterales; family JAHECP01; genus JAHECP01. The sequence goes on along the minus strand of CAWEUE010000001.1, from coordinate 532,750 downwards.
CGAGCGAGCCCTGGCGCCGGTGGCGCTCGACCTTCTCGAGCAGCGCGCGCTTCACGTCGAGCCGCTCGACGATCGCCTCGACGATCCAGTCGCACGCGGCGATCTTCGGCAGGTCCTCGTCGAAGCCGCCCGTCGTCACCAGCCGCGCGGCGTCGGCCGTGAAGAACGGGTCGGGCTTCAGCTTGCGCGCGCGCTCGAGGCCCTCGCGCGCGACCTCGGGCGTGAGATCGAGCAGGAGCGACGGCACGCCCGCGTTGGCCAGGTGCGCCGCAATCTGCGCGCCCATGGTGCCGGCGCCCAGAACGGCCACGGAACGGATGGTGGACATACGCTGAACCTCGGTCAGGGCCTGGTGCCGGGTGCCGGGTGCTGGGTGCGTGCACCGTGCCTGGTGCCCGGTGCGGCGCCACGCCGCAGTGTGATCCCGCACCAGGCACCCGGCACCAGGCACGCACTCAGCACCAAGCACCCAGCACTAAGCACCTCGTACTCCGTTGACGAACAGGTCGACGATGGGGTCGGCGTCGGCGACGAGCGAGTAGCGGCGCCGGCTGAGAATCCAGTTGGTGGCCATCTCGTCGAGCGCCCCGAAGAAGGCCTTGGCGGCCAGCCGCGGGTTGACGTCGGCCCGGAACTCCCCGGCGGCCTGCCCCTCCGCGATCACGTCCTGGATCACGCCGAGGTAGTCGCGCAGGCCGGTGGAGGAGAACTGCTCCATGAACTTGGTGGACTGGCGCAGCTCGACCTGGAAGACCACGGCCATGTCGCGGTCGCGGCCGAGGCGGCCGAGGTGCACGTGCGCGATGCGGCGGAGCCGGTCGGCGGCGCCGCCGACGCCCTCGAGCGCGGCCCGGCCCTCGTCAATCGCCTCGGCCATGGTGCGCTCGAAGATGGAGACGAGCAGGTCGTCCTTGCCGCGGAAGTAGAGGTAGACCGTGCCGGCGGCCACGCCGGCGGCGCGCGCGACGTCGGCGACCTGGGCGCCGAAGAAGCCGCGGCTCGCGAACGTGCGGACGGCCGCCTTGAGGATCATCTCGCGCTTGTCGGACGCGCCGGCCTGGCGCGACGCGCGGCGGGACGGAGCAACGGGCATGAATGGCACCTGAATGAACGTTCATTCATATTCTGCGTGCGCCCGCCGCCCAAGTCAAGCGTCCCTTTTCTCGTCAGGTTCGCCCACGGCTGAGGTGAAAATCGCGCTTTTCGGTGTCTAAGGTTTACAGGGGCCGGGATCCTCCCGGGACGCCCCGCCACGGGAAGCCGCGCAAAGGCAGCGGCATACGCGCCTAACCGGTGGATTGGTAGGGTAAACAGGCCACCCGCGGCTGCCGTATTCAAGTTAGCCAGCCACCGCGTGTGGTTCTGGCCGGGGGAGTCGATCGCATGGTGCCACCACCGGAAGCCGTCGTCGAGCCAGCCCAGCCGGAGTTGCACCGAGGTAACGAGATGCCTCTTTCGGAGTCCACACAGCAAGCTCTGGTCGGTCGTCTGAATCGTGTCGAAGGCCAGATCCGCGGGATCCGCCGGATGATCCAGGAACCGCGTCTTTGCATCGAGATTCTGCAGCAGCTCGCGGCCGCCGAGGCCGCGTTGAACCGTGTGAGCCTGGCGGTCTTCAAGTACCACGTCGAGCATTGCGTACCGGAGAGCGTCGCGGCCGGCAACGGGGAGACCTCGAGAAGCCTGGCCGAGCTGGTCGATATCTTCGACCGGTTCTCTGCCTGAGACCCATCGTCGAGTTGGACCGTGCCCTCGGGCAAAGCCTGCGGCGCCGCCGCGGGCTTTTTCTTTGGGAGCCGGCGGGTCGGGCGGCGGCGTGCGTCGGTCGGTAGGGACCCGGGGCGCTGGCGCGCCCCGGACGGAACTGGCGTCCAGGGTGGAAAGGGACATCACATGCCGCTCGATCCCGCGAACCAGCAGAACCTGGTGGCTCGCCTGAACCGCATCGAAGGCCAGATCGGCGGCATCCGCCGCATGATTCAGGAACCCCGCCTCTGCGTCGAAGTCCTGCAGCAGCTCGCGGCGGCCGAGTCGGCCCTCAACCGGGTCAGCCTCGCCGTGTTCAAGTACCACGTCTCGGCGTGCGTGCCGAAGGACATCGACGTCAGCGAGACCGAACGGACCAAGAGCCTGGCCGAGCTGGTCGACATCTTCGACCGATTTTCCGGACATTAATATCCGTAGGGGCGAGGCGCCGCCTCGCCCCTACACCGCAATCTGGCGCCGCCTCGCCCCCTACCGGCGATGAGGCGCCGCCTCGTCCCTACCCGCGACCAGGCGCCGCCTCGCTCCCACCAGCGATCAGGGACCCCGGGGCTATAATCCCGTCCATTCGACATTCGTCTTTCGGCGTGCGGTATTCGACATTCGACATTCCGCATTCGACATTCGGAGAGGAGATCGACTGTGAGGACGGGCACGAGGATCGGGCTGTCCGTGGGGACGTGCGCGCTGGCGGCCGCCGTGGCGATTGCCGCGCCGGGCGCGCGGGCCGGGGCGCCGGCGCCGGCGGCCGCGGGGGTCGACCAGGCGCGCCTCGCCGGCGTCGGTCCGCTCGTCGAGGAGGCCATCGCCCGCAAGGAGCTCCCGGGCGCGGTCGTGCTGGTCTGGCACGACGGCCAGGTGGTCTACCGGAAGGCCTTCGGCCGCCGCGCCGTCGAGCCGGCGGTCGAGCCCATGACCGAGGACACGATCTTCGACCTGGCGTCGCTCACCAAGGTGGTGGCGACGACGCCGAGCGTGATGAAGCTGGTGGAGGACGGGAAGATCCGGCTGAACGATCGCGTGGCGGCCTTCATCCCGGAGTTCGCGAAGCACGGCAAGGGCGACATCACGATCCGGCACCTGCTCACGCACGAGTCGGGGCTCCGGCCCGACCTCGACCTGGCCGCTCCGTGGACCGGGGCCGACACGGCGATCCGGCTGGCGTCCGGCGAGGTGCCGGTCGCGGAGCCGGACGAGCGCTTCATCTACAGCGACATCAACTTCGAGCTGCTGGGCGAGATCGTCCGGCGGGTCGGCGGGCTGCGGCTGGACGCGTTCGCGCGGCGCGAGATCTTCGAGCCGCTCGGCATGCGCGACACGATGTTCCTCCCGCCCGCCTCGCTCCGGCCGCGCATCGCGCCGACCCAGCGCTGCACGCCGTTCGGCTGGCCGTGCGACGGCCCCGGCGCGGAGATCCTGCGCGGCGTCGTGCACGACCCGACGGCGCGGCGGATGGGCGGCGTCGCCGGGCACGCCGGCCTGTTCAGCACGGCCGACGATCTGGCGCGCTACTGCCGGATGCTCCTCGGCCGGGGGAGCCTTGAGGGCGCGCGCGTGCTCTCCGAGCTGACCGTGCGGAAGATGACGTCGCCCGCCACGCCGCCGGGCGAGAAGAACGTGCGCGGGCTGGGCTGGGACCTCGACTCGGTCTACTCGTCGAATCGCGGCGAGCTGTTCCCGCTCGGCTCGTTCGGCCACACCGGCTTCACCGGGACGTCGATCTGGATCGACCCGGCCACCGACACGTTCGTCGTGTTCCTGTCGAACCGGGTCCACCCGGACGGCAAGGGCGACGTGGTGCCGCTGCGCGCGCGGATCGCCACCCTTGTCGCCTCGGCGCTCACCGACGTGCCCGCGTCGGTCCGGGGGATGCGGCTCACCGGGTCGGCGTTCGGCCCGGCGGGGCCGGCGCCGGCGCCGCCGGCGGCCGACGTGCTGGCGGGCATCGACGTGCTGCGCGCCGAGGGGTTCGCGCCGCTCCGCGGCCGCCGCGTCGGCCTGCTGACGAACCACGCGGGCCTGGCGCGCGACGGCCGGTCGACAATAGACTTGATCAATGCTGCGAAGGACGTGACCCTCGTGGCGCTCTTCAGCCCCGAGCACGGGATCCGCGACCAGGTCGACGAGCCGGTCGCGTCGGGGCGCGACGAGAAGACCGGGCTGCCCGTCTACTCGCTGTACGGGCCGACCCGGCGGCCGACGCCCGAGATGCTGAAGGGCATCGACACGCTGGTCGTGGACCTGCCCGACGCCGGCGTGCGGTTCTACACCTACAAGACCACGCTGGCCTACGCGATGGAGGCGGCGGCGAAGCAGGGCGTGAAGGTCATGGTGCTGGACCGGCCGAACCCGCTCGGCGGCTTCCGCGTCGAGGGGCCCCTCCTCGACGAGGACCAGGCCCCCGCGTTCGTGAACTACTTCCCCATGCCCATCCGCCACGGCCTGACCATGGGCGAGATGGCGCGGCTCTTCGACGCGGAGAACGAGATCGGCGCCGACCTCACGGTGGTGCCGATGCGGGGCTGGCGCCGCGATCTGTCGGTACGACCAGACCGGTCTCGCGTGGGAGAACCCGTCGCCGAACATCCGGACCATGAACGAGGCCGTGCTGTATCCCGGGCTGGGCGCGATCGAATGGACGGGCCTCTCGGTGGGGCGGGGCACCGACACGCCGTTCGAGCAGGTCGGCGCGCCGTGGATCGACGGCGCCGCGCTCGCCGGCGCGCTGAACGCGCGCCACCTGGCCGGCGTGCGCTTCTACCCGGTGGCCTTCACGCCCGCGTCGAGCACCTACACGGGCGAGCGGTGCCACGGCGTCTTCGTGCTGGTGACCGACCGCGACGCGCTGCGGCCGGTGCGGGTCGGGCTGGAGATCGCGTCGGCGCTCGAGCGGCTCTACCCGTCGCGGTACCAGCTCGACAAGGCGCTCCCGCAGCTCGGCTCCCGCGCGACGATCGCGCGGATCCGCGCCGGCGACGACCCGGCCTCGATCGCGGCCGGCTGGGCCGCCGACGAGGCGCGGTGGCGGAGCCGCGTCGCGAAGTACCTGCTGTACCCCTGAGCGTCCCGCTGCGATCCGACCCACGTACGGGACCACAAAGGCTCAAAGGCAGGACGACTCACGGCCACGATGGTTGTCACGCCGCAATCGAGGCGCGACGACGCGGGGCGGGCCTGCGTGCGGTCGGTCAGGCCCGGCCCGCGGGAGACGCGACGGAACGCCTGGAAGAGAGGCCGCCTGTCTCACCCGGGCTTCTCTTCCAGGCGTCCCGTCGCGTCTCCCGGGCCGAAGGCCCGGCGTCGTCGCGCCGTCACAGGGTGCAGCGTGCGGTCCTTTGTGACCTTTGTGGGCAGATGCCGTCGTCAGACGGCACGGCTTCGTGCCTTTGTGGTGATCGTCAGGACCGCGAGCGGCGGCGGGGGGCGTCGGCGGGCCGGGGGACGGCGATCGGGAAGCTGCGCGTGCGGCGCGACCGCGTGCGGGCCTTGTTGCGGTACATGCGCGCGTCGGCCGTCTTCACCAGCTCCATCACGTCGTGCCCGTCGCCGGGCATCTCGACGCAGCCCACGCTCAGGCCCACGGCCGGCGGCAGGCGCTCGGCCTGCGCCGCCGCCACGAACTGCTGCTGCAGCTCCAGGCCCTTGCGCTCGGCTTCCGCCTCGTCGCACGTGATCAGGATCAGGAACTCGTCGCCGCCCCACCGGAACACGTAGTCGAACCCGCGGACGTGCCCCGTCAGGAACGTCGCCACGAACTTCAGCACGTGGTCGCCCGCCTCGTGGCCGAGCGAGTCGTTCACGGCCTTGAAGCGGTCGATGTCCACGAAGACGAGCGAGAGCGGCGTGCGGTACCGCTCGTGACGATCGATCTCGCGCCCGATGATCTCCTCGAAGTACCGCCGGTTGTAGCAGCCCGTGAGCGCGTCGGTGATCACGAGCCGCCGGAGCTCGCCCTGCGCCGACTCGAGGCGGCGGTTGGTCCGGCGCAGCTCGTAGGTCATGTCCTCGAACACCATCAGGTGCATGCCGAGGCCCGCGAAGATGTAGAGCAGCGCCGTCACCGCGAAGATCTGGACCGAGAAGCCCCCGCTCAGCCGGGACGCCGAGGCCGTGAGCCAGACGTTCGACGCCGACACGAGCAGGAAGGTGAGGCCCACCAGGCCCGCGCCGAGCAGGCGCGTCCGCCGCACCAGCGCGAGGTAGCCGACGCCGGCCGTGCCGATCGCGCCCGCGGCCATGAGGAAGCCCGGCACCAGGACGGGCCAGGTCCCGAGCGCGAGCGGCGCCAGCGTGAACCAGATGAGCAGCGGCAGGAGCGCCAGCAGGTAGCCGCGATGGAACTGCGGGCGCTGCCGCACGCTGTCGGCGCTCACCACGAACGTCAGCCCGCTGCACACGGTCAGGAACTGCGACAGGCCGACGATGAGATCGCCCAGGTGCGTGGCGGGGACGTCGCGCGCCGCCAGGAAGAGCGCGGCCGCCAGGAAGAGCCAGCCGGCGCTCCACTCCAGGATGTAGAGGCGGCGGCGGTAGAGCCAGAGGATGAGGAGGAGGCCGGTGAGAACCAGCGCGCCCACGCCGCCCAGCCAGCGCAGGTCGACGTTCGCGCGGGCCGAGCCGACCAGCTCGGCGGCGGGCAACTGCCCGGGCGCCGCCTGCGACGCAGGCGACGCCGCGACGGCGCCCACGGCGAGCGCCACACCGACCACCGCCAGGACGAACAGGGCCGAGCGTCGGGTCATCGCGCTGCACCCGTCCGAGGCAAACCGTGCCGGGGCGGCGTGTTGGGAGCCTCGGATACATTCTAACCCAGCGGTCAGCGGTCAGCGGTCAGGGGGCAGGAAGATCATGCTGCGACGGTGCCACGGCGCATGACAGCGTGACAGCGTGACAGCGTGACAGAAGCTCTTCCTGACCGCTGACCCCTGACCGCTGACCCCTGACCGCTGACCGCTGACCCCTGACCGCTGACCGCTGACCCCTGGTCCTACCACCGGTACAGCATCAGATACACGACGACGCCCGTCACCGACACGTAGAGCCAGATCGGCAGCGTCCATCGGGCGATGGCGACGTGACGGTCGTAGCGGCCGCCGAGGCCGCGCGAGAGGGTGACGATGGCCATCGGGAGGATGGCCGCGGCGAGGAGGATGTGCGAGACGAGGATGGCGAAGTACACGGCGCGCACCGGGCCGTGGCCCTCGAACGGCTTCGAGCCGGCCGTCGCGTGGTAGACGACGTAGGAGACGAGGAAGGCGGCCGAGGTCGCGAAGGCCGCCAGCATGAACCCGCGGTGCGCGGCGATCCTCCCGCGCCGGATCATCACGTACCCGCAGGAGAGCAGCACCGCCGCCGTGGCGTTGAGCGTCGCGTTCAGCGTGGGGAGCCAGGTCATCAGGGGGCAGTGGTCAGGGGTCAGCGGTCAGCGGGCAGCAGTCAGGGGTCAGCGGTCAGGAAGAGCATGCCGTCACGACTGCAGGGTGACGGCGTCGCAGGCTCTACCTGACCCCCGCCCCCTGACCGCTGACCCCTGACTGCTGCCCGCTCTCCTAACGCCTCCGCACGAGCCACGTGTCGACGGCGAGGATGACGGCGCCGAAGATCAGCACCACCGCGAGCGACCCGGCCAGCCCGGGCTCGCCCGGCACCGGCACCGCCGGGAAGATCGCCAGCCGGAGCGCGGTCACGCCGTAGGTCATGGGGTTCGCCTGCATGATCGGGCGGAGCCAGCCCGAGGCGCCCGCGGCCGGGAACACGGCGCCCGACAGGATCCACATCGGGATCAGCAGCACGTTCATGATCGCGTGGAACCCCTGCATCGAGTTGAGCCACCAGGCGATCAGCAGGCCCAGCCCGGTGGTGGCGAAGCCGAGCGCGACGATCACGCCCAGCAGCAGCGGCAGCCCCGCGAGCGTGACCGGCAGACCCGCGAACGGCGCGAGCAGCAGGAACGCCGCCGCCTGCATCAGCGCGAGCGTGGTGCCGCCGAGCACCTTGCCCATCACGATCGCGCTGCGCGGCACGGGCGCCACCAGCACGCCCTGCATGAAGCCCTCCTGCCGGTCCTCGATCACCGAGATCGTCGAGAAGATGGCCGTGAAGAGGACGATGAGCGCGAGCGTGCCCGGGTAGAAGTACTCCAGGTAGCCGCCGACCGGCGGCCGCGCCGCGCCGCCGTTGAACGAGCGGTTCAGGCCCGAGCCCAGCAGCAGCCAGAAGATCACCGGCGAGCCGAGCGCGCCGATGACGCGGCTCCGCTGCCGGAGGAACCGCACGATGTCACGCAGCCACAGGGTGTAGGTTGCCAGGAGCATAGTCAGTGCTTAGTGCCTCGTGCCTGGTGCTTGGTGCGTGCCTCGTGCTTGGTGCCTGGTGCGTGCTTGGTGCCTGGTGCGTGCCTGGTGCTCAGTGCGCGCCCCGAGTACCCAGTACCGAGCCCCGTCAGAACTCTCACGTCAGCCGCCTCCCCGTGTGGTGCATGAACACGTCCTCGAGCGTCGGCTTGCCGAAGGTGACGGCGTCGATCTCGCCGGGGAACGCCTCGACGAGCGAGGGGACGAACTCGTGCGCCTTGTCGCGCTCGATGCGCACCTGCTCGTCGATCGTCTCGGCCTTCACGCCGAAGCGCGCGGTGATGCGGGCGGCGAGCGCGGCCGGGTCGGCCGACGAGATCAGGATCACGTCGCCGCCGATCGCGGCGGTCAGGTCCGCCGGGGTGCCGAGCGCCACCAGGCTGCCCTCGTGCATGATGCCCACGCGGTCGCACTTCGCCGCCTCGTCCATCAGGTGCGTGGTCAGCACGATCGTCGTGTGGTCGCGCTCCCGGAGCGCCAGCAGGTGCTGCCAGACGTCGCGGCGGGCGCCGGGGTCGAGGCCGGTCGTCGGCTCGTCGAGCACGAGCAGGGCGGGCCGGTGGAGCAGGGCCTTCGCCAGCTCGGCGCGGCGCTGCAGGCCGCCCGACAGGGTGTGCACCAGGTCGCGCGCGCGGTCGCTCAGGCCCACGCGCGCCATCGCGTCGGCGATCCGCTCGGCGAGCACGCGCCCGCGCAGCCCGTAGAGGTGGCCCTGGTGCTTCAGGTTCTCCTCCACGGTGAGGCGCACGTCGAGCGCCGGCGCCTGGAACACGACGCCGAGATGGCGCCGCACCCGGTCGGGGCGCGCGGTCACCTCGTCGCCGGCGATCCGGACGCCGCCCGAGGTCGGCAGCATCAGCGTGGAGACGATGCGGAAGAGCGTGGTCTTGCCGCCGCCGTTGGGGCCGAGGAGGCCGAACACTTCGCCTTCCCCGACCGAGAAGGAGACGCCGCGCAGGGCCTCGCGGTCGCCGTAGACGTGGCGGAGATTGGTGACGTCGAGAGCGGCAGCGGACAAATGTGACTTCCCGTCAGTGGGTCGCCGCGCCTCAGGCGCGGTTCGCGATCATCAGTATCCAGATCATCGGCAGATACAGCACGGAGCCGAGAAACAGCACCCGGGCGGCGCGGGCCGAGCGGCGCACGGCGAACCGCGCGGTCAGCGCGAGGAACACGACGCCGAGCGCCAGCGCGCCGGCGAAGTACGTCGTGCCGGCCATGCCGAGCACGGTGGGCGCGAGGCTCGCCGGCACGAGCGCCGCGGCGTAGAGCAGCGCCTGCCGGCCGGTGCTCCGGCCGTCGGGCTCGACGACGGGCAGCATCGGGAAGCCGCCGCGCTCGTAGTCCTCGCGGTACATCCACGCGATCGCGAGGAAGTGCGGCAGCTGCCACAGGAACACGATGGCGAACAGCGTCCAGGCGCCCGCATCGAGCGCGCCGCGCGCCGCGGCCCAGCCGATGAGCGGCGGCAGCGCGCCGGGCACGGCGCCGACCACGGTCGCGAACGACGTGCGGCGCTTGAGCGGCGTGTACACGAACGCGTAGAAGACCACGGTGACGAGCGCGACGCCCGCCGCCAGCAGGTTGGTGCCCACGGCCAGGCCCGCGAGGCCGAGCGCGACGAGCGCGACCGCGAAGAACAGCGCCTCGGTGGGCTGCAGGCGGCCGTCGGGCAGCGGCCGGAGCCGCGTGCGCCGCATGAGCCCGTCGGTCTCGCGCTCGGCCACCTGGTTGAGCGCGGCCGCGCCGCCCGCCACGAGGCCCGTGCCGATGACCACGCTCGCCAGCGTGCCGAGCTGGCTGTCGGGACCGGCGCCCATGTAGTAGCCCGCCATCGTGGAGGCCACGACCAGCAGGTTGACGCGCGGCTTGGCCAGCGTCAGGAAGTCGGACGCGCGGGTCCGGGCGGCCGGGAGGGTGACCGTCTCGGTCTTCATGCGCTCAATCACCCATCTTGAACGTGAAGGTGATGTCCTTGGTCTCCTTCGGGCCGACGGTCACGGTCTGGGTCTGGGTGCCGAGCTTCTCGTGCCAGGCTTCGATCTCGTAGGTGCCCGGCGGCAGCGACTTCAGCGAGAACCCGCCGCCGTCGGCGCTCACGGCGTAGTAGGGGTTGTCCACCACGCCCACGTAGGCGCTCATCCAGCCGTGCACGTCGCACTTGAACGGGATCATGACCTCGGGCGCCGTGAAGGTGTGGGTGAGCTTCATGCCCTTGATGGGCTGGCCCGCGTTGAACTCGGCGTTCACGGTGGGCACCGCGTGCACGTTGTGCAGCGTGTCGTCGCCGTTCACCACCTCGAGCGGCTGGCCGACCTCGACGCCCGCCACGTGCGGGTGGTACCGGCAGCCCTGCTGGTCCAGCACCACGGGCGTCGTCGGCACGGGGAACTTGAGGTCGCCGAGGCCGCTCTTCACGAACACGAACACGTTGTCGAGCCCGTGGTCGCCGCTGACGACGTAGTACTCCGTCATCTGGGGGCCGTCCGACGAGCACGCCGGGTCGGCGTCCATCTGGATCACCTCCGGCTTGGGCGGCTCGCCTTCGAGGACGACCTTGCCCGTGATGGTGGCCGCGGTGGCCGCGTCGACGGGCGACGCCGTCGGGGCCGGCGCGCCGCCGGTGTTGTCCGCGGGCTGTCCGCCGCCGCAGGCCGCCAGGGCCAGGCACACGGCGGCCGACACCGCGACGCACACTCGGTTCAGCTGCATGGAATCCGTCTCCTGTCCGATCCGTCCATGAATATCACACGGCGGCTGGGCTTGCCAAACGCCGGGCGGCGCCGTGGCCCACGGAACCACGATGACTCGAAGGGGGACTCAGGCCCACAAAGGTCACGAAGCCGGACCAACCCGGCGACGCGCGGCGGCCCGCGCGCCAGCAGGGCGCGCCGGGATCGAGACGGACACCCGCAAGAGCGCGATCCCCCTGTTGCCACGCGTTCTTGCGCGCGTCCGCCTCGATCCCGGCCGGCGGCCTGGCCGACGGATCCGTCCCGGCCAGGCCGCGCGGGCCGCCGCGCCGCGGCGTGAGCCCGTTCGCAGCCTCGCGTTCGATTCAGTTCCCCGCCGCCTCGTGGAGCTTGCGGTAGACGCGGTCCTGGATCCAGTGCGGGTCCCACCACTCCACGGGCGACACCATCTGGCCGCCGACGAGCATGGTGAAGTGCAGGTGGTCGCCGCCGGCGAGGCCGGTCTCGCCGCTGCGCCCGATCTCCTGCCCCTTGGCCACGCGGTCGCCCACCTTCACGGCCAGCTCCGAGAGGTGGCCGTAGAGCGACTGCACGCCCATGCCGTGGTCGATCACGACGGCGTTGCCGTAGATGCCGAGGTAGGCCGCGTAGACGATGGTGCCGGCGTTGCCGGCGCGCACGGCCGCGTGCCGCACCGAGGCGAGGTCGAAGCCGAGGTGCACCTGCTGGTCGACCTCCTTGCCCTTGTAGAAGTAGGTGCGGTGGTCGGCGAAGCTGGCCTCGACCTTCGTGTTGGCGAGCTGCTGGAACGGGCCGCTCCAGAGCGTCTCGGGCGCCGTCTTCTGGTCGAGCGCCGCGATGGTCTCGGTGTTCTGCCGCCGCACCTCGCCGTTGAGCACGAGGAACTTCGCCAGCGTGTCGCCCGAGGCGCTGAGGTCCGGCTCGTGCTGGTAGATCGCCGGCACCACGCGGTCGAGGAAGGTGTCGGGCAGATCGATCCGGCTCCGCTTGAACGGCTTGGAGAACGCCTGGTGCTCGAGCGCCTCGCTCGCCTCGTTGCCCGCCTCGTCCCGCGCGTAGACCGCGATCGGCGTGTCGAGGTCCTGGTCGTAGCGCAGGGCGAAGAAGGCGACCTTCATCGCCGGGTCGGTGAACGAGACGTTGTCGAGGTGCACGCCCGTCGCCGGATAGCCGCGGTAGGTGACGTCGCCCACGCGCACGCCGGACTCGACGTCGGGCGGCGTCACGCGGTAGACGACCATCTCGGAGCCGCCGAGGTTGATGTAGTGATGCGTGGAGAGCACGGCGAGCCGCGGCGGCTCCAGCCTGACCTGGATCTGGCGCGTGGCCTCGGAGGTGGCCGTGCGCAGGCCGAAGAACACGGGCCGGGCGGTGCGCACCACGATCGTCGCCGCGCCGGCGGCGAGGCCCGGCACGTCGTGCTTGTTCAGGCCGCGCGTGAGGCGCACGCGCCGGGGCGTCTCCTGCTGCAGCGCGCCGCCCGAGGGCGCGCCGAGCGAGAAGAGCGGCGTGGTCTTGCCGTTCTGCTCGAGCGTGACGTCCAGGCTCGAGAGCCGGCCGTCGGGCGAGTCCACCGTCACGTCGAGATCGCCCGTCGTGCCCACCACCGAGACCGGCCTGAGGATGTCGATGGCGGGCCCATCGGCCCGCCCCGCCATGACATACGCGCCGCCGGCGGCGAGCACGGCGACGACGAGCAGCCAGAGGAGTTTCTTCATCGTGGATCGATCATATAGGCTCAGGGCGAAATTGGGGCCCACGGGTTCCAGCCCCGTTGACGCACCGGGCGGGGACGGGTAAAATTGGTGGTTCGTATCGGGACGTGCCGGTATCGTCTAGGGGTCAGGACACGTGGTTCTCAGCCACGGGACCGGGGTTCGAATCCCCGTACCGGTACCAACTTTCGCTCGCGCTCTGCCAACCCCGTTGCCCCGCACCGCCTCCTCGTCTTAAAGTCTGGTGATCGTGCGCAAACTGCTGAGCGGCCTCTGGCTCGGGCTCGGGGCGGCGGGTCTGGCGCTCCTCGTGGGGGTGCTGCCCCGCGTGGGTGACTTTGTCGCCACCGTCGAGCTCAAGACCTACGACCGGCGGCTGCAGATGACCGCCGACCCCGCCACGGCCGACCCCGACATCGTCCTCGTCGAGATCAACGAGTTCAGCCTGCGCGCGCTCGAGCCGGTGGCCGGGCGGTGGCCGTGGCCGCGCGCCGTGCACTCGAGCGTCATCGACTACCTGGCGGACGCCGGCGCGAAGGTCATCGCCTACGACGTGCTCTTCACCGAGCCCGACACGCGCACCGGGTTCGCCTACGGCGGCGACACCTGGAGCGGCGCGGAGTCGGACGCCGCCCTGGCGAGCTCGGTGAAGAAGGCCGGCAGCGTGATCCTGCTCGCCGACGCGACGTTCGCCGGCCTCGAGGGCGGCGCGCGCCTGCCGGACGCGGCGGCGCCCCCCGACGAGGGCTACCGGCTCGGCCCGCGCGTCGAGCCGCGGCCGTCCATCGTGCCCCCCTTCGAGGCGCTGGCGCGGGCCGCCCGCGGGCTGGGCCAGAACCTGTTCGTGCTCGACGCCGACGGGCCGATCCGCTGGGTCGTGCCGTTCGCGCGCTCGGGCGACCGGGCGCTGCCCTCGCTGGGCGTGGCCGCCGCGCTCGCGGCCGAGGGCGTGCCGCCGGGCGAGGTCTCGCTCGACGGGAACTGGCTGCGTCTCGGGCTTGCCCGCATGCCGCTGGTGGAGCGCCAGGTGCCGGGCTTCTCCGGGAGGGCGCCGCGCCAGGCGCTGCGCGCCCTCATCGACTACCGCGGACCGGCCGTCCTGCCCGACGGCAAGAGCCGGCCGTACCAGAGCTACTCCTTCTACGACCTGCTGTACTCGGAGGAGCAGATCCTGGCCGGGCAGAAGCCCGACCTCGACCCGGCCCGCTTCCGCGGGAAGATCGTGTTCATCGGCATCACCGCGTCCGGGCTGGCCGACACGTTCCAGACCCCGTTCGGGGACACGGGGACGATGCCGGGGATCCAGATCCACGCGTCGGTCGCCGACGACATCCTGACGAACCGGTTCATGCGTCCGGCGGGCCGCGCGGCGCTCGTCGCGTCGGTCGCCGCCGTGGGGCTGGCGGTGGGGCTCGCCGGCGCGTACCTGGCGGTGCCGTGGGCCGTCGTGGCCGCGCTGGCGGTGAGCGGGGGCTACCTGCTGCTGGCCATCCAGCTCTTCCGTCAGGGGCTCTGGCTGAACGTGACCGAGCCGCTGCTGGCGCTGGGGCTGGCGCTGTTCGGGGGCGTCGCCTACCAGTATTTCGTCGAGGGCCGCGAGAAGCGCCGGGTGAAGGCCATCTTCGGGCGCTACGTGTCGCCCGACGTCTACGGCCGGCTGCTGCACGACCCCGCGCTGGCGCAGCTCGGCGGGAGCCGCCGGGAGATGACGGTGCTCTTCTCCGACATCCGGGGCTTCACGACGAAGACCGAGCAGGCGCAGCCCGAGGCGCTGGTGGCGCAGCTCAACGAGCATTTCACGCGGATGGTGCAGGTGATCTTCGCCCAGCGCGGGACGGTGGACAAGTTCGTGGGCGACATGGTGATGGCGCTCTTCGGCGCGCCGCTCGACGACCCGGACCACGCGGAGCACGCGGTGGAGGCGGCCGTCGGGATGGTCCAGGCCCTCGGCGAGCTCAACCGTAAGTGGGCGGCCGAGGGGCGGCCGCCGCTCGACATCGGCATCGGGGTCAACACGGGCGAGATGATTGCCGGCAACATCGGGTCCCAGCAGATCATGAGCTACACGGTCATCGGGGACGCCGTGAACCTGGGCGCCCGGCTGGAATCGCTCAACAAGGAGTACGGGACTCGGATTATCATTAGCGACGCTACCCAGTCACGGCTGTCGGGACGCTACGAGCTGCGGCCTCTCGGGGAGGTCGTCGTGAAGGGCAAGACCCAGGCGGTAAGCATCTTCGAGGTCGTCTGCCCCGGGCAGGACGCCGCCGGACACGCGTGAGGAACGCCATGAAGAGACTCGTAATTGCCGTCGCGATCGTGTGCTGGGCCGCGCCGGCCGGGGCGCAGTTCGGCCGGTTCCAGAAGGGCCTCGATCAGGCGAAGAAGCTGCAGGGGCTCAAGGTCACCGAGCAGGAGGAGCAGGCGATCGGCGCCGACGTGAGCCAGCGGCTGCGCCTGCGGTACGGCGTGGTGCAGGATCCGGCGGTGACGAAGTACGTCGCGCTGGTGGGCACGGTGATCGCCCAGGCGAGCAGCCGGCCCGACCTGCCGTGGCGCTTCATCGTGCTCGACACCGCCGCGGTGAACGCGTTCGCCGCGCCGGGCGGCTACATCCACATCACGCGCGGCGCGCTCGGGCTCATCGAGAACGAGGCCGAGCTGGCGGGCGTGCTGGGCCACGAGATCGGGCACGTCACCGAGAAGCACACCATCAAGGCCATCCAGAAGAGCAACGCGGTGAAGCTCGCCAGCGACGAGACGCTGTCGGGCAACAAGGCGCTGCTCAAGCAGGTGGCCGACAAGACCTACGACAGCATCATCGAGAACGCGTTCGACCGCGGCGACGAGATGGACGCCGACAAGGTGGGCGTCGCGGCGGCGAGCAAGGTCGGCTACGCGCCGATCGGCCTGGCCGACTTCCTGCAGCGGCTGGCCGACCGCAACAAGGGCGCGACCACCAAGCACGGGCTGTTCGCGTCGCACCCGGACATCGATGCGCGCATCAAGCGCATCAAGAAGGAGATCGCCGACGACCACCTGACGTCGACCGCGCTGGTGGCCGCGCGCTACAAGAAGTTCATCTCCTACGAGGCCACGCCGCAGGCCGACATCGCCATGGTCACGGCGGGCGCGGCGGGGCTCGCCGAGGGCTCCAGCTCGACCGCCGAGCCGCCCAAGGAGAAGAAGAAGGGCTTCGGCCTCTCCAGCCTGATGAAGCCGGCCGAGCAGACCAAGACGGCCGAAGTGACCGCCTCGGGCGGCGCGCGCGGAGTGGGCGATCCCGACCGCGACGCGAAGGGCGGCGGAAACCCCGCGATCGTGGCGGTGACGGTGACGCCGGCGGACCTGGCGGAGTTCGAGAAGGGCATCACGGGCTGACGGCCGCGTCGGCCGGCCAACGTCGATGCAGCACTTTCCCGGACACGTCGTTCTCGGCATCCTGCTGACGGGGGTGGCGGTGGCCCTGCGGGCCGCCGCCACCAACCGTCTGATCCGCCGCCGGCTGTGGCTGTCGATCGCGCTGCTCGTCGGCTACGTCCTGCTCAACGTGGCGCTCGCCTGGCCCGCGACAGCCGCGGTCGAGCCGCGCCTGCGGTCGATCGAGCACCTGGCGCTCGCCCTGGCCGTGATCAACGGCCTGGTGTTCGTGGCCTTCAACCCGCTCCGGGCCGACCGCGTGCCCGAGCATTTCCCCTCGATCCTCCAGGACACCATCGTCGTCGGCCTGTTCCTGGTGGTGATGACGTTCGTCTTCGAGGAGAAGCTGCTGACGACGTCGGCGGTCGGCGCGGTGGTGATCGGCTTCGCGATGCAGGACACGCTCGGCAACGCCTTCGCGGGGCTCGCGATCCAGATCGAGAAGCCGTTCCACGTGGGCGACTGGCTGCAGGTCGCGGGGTTCGAGGGGCGGGTGCACGAGATCACGTGGCGCGCGACCAAGCTGCGGACCAAGGCGGGCAACCTGGTGGTCCTGCCGAACAACGTGATCTCGAAGGAGGCGATCACCAACTTCAGCGAGCCCGCGATCCCGACCCGGCTGGAGGTCGAGGTCGGCGTGACCTACCTCGCGGCGCCGAACGAGGCGAAGGCCGCGATCCAGGAGGCCCTGGATCGGGCGCCGAGCGTGCTGCGGAGCCCGGCGCCGGACGTTTTGCTGCTCGAGTTCGGCGACTCGGCCATCGTGTACCGCGCGCGCTTCTGGATTACCGACTTCGAGCGCGACGAGCCGGCGCGCGGCGAGGTGCGCTCGGCGATCTACTACAGCTTCCGCCGCCGCGGCATCGAGATTCCGTGGCCGATCCGCGTGAACTACTCGCGGCAGGATCGGCCCGACGACGACGCCGAGCGCCGCCGCGCCCGCGAGGAGGCGCTCGCCGGGCTCGACATCTTCGCGGCGCTCGACGAGGCGCAGCGCGCCGCGCTGGCGTCCGGCCGCGAGCGCGTGTACGCGGACCGCGAGGTGATCGTCCGCCAGGGCGACCCGGGCCGCTCGATGTTCGTGATCCTCGACGGCGAGGTGCGCGTGACGCTCGACCCGGGGCACCACGAGGTCGCCCGCCTCGCGCGCGGCGCCTATTTCGGCGAGATGTCCCTGCTCACCGGCGACGCCCGCAGCGCGACGGTCTCGGCGCTCGGCGACTGCGCCGTGCTCGAGATCGCGGACCGCGACCTGCGTCCGCTCGCCGAGGCGGCGCCGGCCCTCGTCGAGCGCCTCGGCGAGGTCGCCCTGGCCCGCCGCAAGGGCCTCGAGGCCGCCCGCGAGCACCACGTGCCCGCCGCGCCCGGCGAGACGACCGTGTCGCTCGCCGCCCGCATCCGCCGCTTCCTCAGAATTCGTTGAGGACCGCGCTCGCAGCCGACCGTTGCGGGCCTACTGCGTCCAGATGAGCACGCGCTCGCCGGACGGCATCTCCTGATCGACGATCAGGGCGGGGCCGTACTTCTCGAGGTCGTCGGCGGTCAGGTTGAGATGCTCGAGGCTGAGGTTCGCGCGGTCGGACGAGAAGTGAATCGACCCGCGGTTGCTCAGCCGCAAGAGCCAGAAGGGCAGCGTCACGCGGACGATGCGGCCCTCCTTCGGGTCCCACACCATCACGTGCATCGACTCGAGCGGGGAGCCGGAGGCGTCGGCGGGCGGCTCGCGGGTGACGCGGGTGTTGACGACGCCGCCCTCCCTGCGGATCTGGATGATCGGCTCCCGGCCCTCGAAGCGGGCCCGGGCGGTTGCGAACGCGCGGGCGGCCGACTCCCTGCTCGCCGGCTCGGTCTTGACCTGGCGCGCGACGAAGAAGAACCCGGCGCCCACCAGGGCGACGAACCCGATGATGCCGACGACGAGCAGCGCGGCGGCGACCCAGATCCAGGTCTTCACCTTGGGCTTGTCAGCCATGACCACTGCTGATCCTGACCGAAAGCGGACGCGATTCCAAGGGGCGCCGCTCAGGGCCTGGACTATGATGGAGGCACGCCGGCGGCGCTCCAGAAAGCCGGCGCACACTGGAGGAGGGGATCAATGCCGAAAGGGCGTCGCACGCGCGGGAAGAAGGGCGACGGAGTCATCATCAAATCGGCGGAAATGCTGGGTTGGGCGCTCGGCGGGATCGAGCGCGAGATCGTGCAGACGCGCGAGCGGCTGGCGGCCCTCAGCGAGCAGGCCGCCAAGCTGCGGGCCCAGGTCGGCGCGCGGCCGGCCACCGCGAAGGAGCGGCTCCAGGCCGCCGCCGCGGTGGTGGCCCCCAAGCGCCGCCGCCGCCGCATGTCGGCCGCCGCGCGCAAGCGCATCTCCGAGATGATGAAGAAGCGGTGGGCGGAGCGGAAGAGCAAGAAGAAATAGCCACGGAAATCGCCACGGAATGAACCACGGAAATCGCCACGGAAGGCAGCTTGACTTCTTTCCGCAGCGATTTCCGTGGCTATTTCCGTGGTCATTCCGTGGTCATGCCGTGGTCATTCTCTCCGTCAGATCGTGACGCCCCTTCCCAGTCCCCGTTCGCACGCCCGCTGGTAGATCAGCGCGGCGGCCGCGACGTCCTCGACCGCCAGGCCGAGCGACTTGAAGATCGTCACCTGCGCGGGCGAGGTGCGCCCGGGCGCGCGGCCGGCCGCGACGTCGCCGAGCTCGGCGGCGATGTGGTCCGGGCCGAAGAGCCTCTCGCCGATGGGGATCACGAGGTCGCCGGCCTCGTGGAGCGCGGCCTCGCGCGAGTCCACGAACACCCGGGCGCGCGCGACGAGCGCGCCGTCCATCTCGCGCTGGTCGGGCCGGCACGAGCCGACCGCGCAGACGTGCGCGCCGTCGGCCACCGCGGCGCTCGAGAGCACCGGCGCGACCGATGCCGTCGTGAGCGCGATCAACCCGGCGCCGCGCGCGGCGTCGTCGGCGCTCGCCGCGGCGCGGATCGGCGCGCCGAGGCGCTCCGACATCTCGCCGGCGAACGCCTCGCGGTGCGCGGCGGTCGGGCTCCAGACGCGCGCCTCGGCGATCTCGCGGACGCGCGCGAGCGCATCCAGGTGGCTGCGCGCCTGCACCCCTGACCCGAGGATGGCGAGCGCCAGCGGGCCCGGCGCGGCGAGGAGCCTCGCCGAAACCGCCGAGACGGCCGCGGTCCGCGCTTCGGTCACGTAGCGGCCGTCCATCACCGCCCGCAGGTCGCCGGTCTCGGGGTCGATCAGCACGATCGTGGCGCGGTGGGTCGGCAGCCGGCGCTCGAGGTTGTCGGGGAAGACGGTGACCAGCTTGGCGCCGAGCGCCGACGCCGCCGGGACGTAGGCCGGCATCACGCCGAGGAAGCGGGAGCCTTCGCCGACGGCGAGCACGCTGCGCAGCGGCTGGGCCACGTCGCCGGCCGAGAACGCGCCGAGCGCGCGCGCCATGGCCTCGATGAGATCGTCCATCGACACGAGCGCCCGGACGTCGGATTCAGTCAGCACGAGGGCCATGGGCGGTCTCCTGCGGGGATGGCGCGCCATTATACTGGCTCACGGCTCACGGTACGTAGCGCAGGGCTTCAGCCCTGCGCCAGGAGGCGCACACCTGAAGGTGTGCGCTACGTACAGCGTGAAGACGTGACAGGATCTGACCGCTGACCGCTGACCGCTGACCGCTGATTATGCCCGCGAGAATCCGAACCATCGACGCCCACGTCGGCGGCGCGGCGCTGCGCCTGATCGTGGAGGGCGCGCCGCCGGCGGGCGACGGGCCGATGGCCGAGCGCCTCGAGCTGATGCGCACGCGGCATGACGCGCTGCGCCGCACGCTGATGCGCGAGCCGCGCGGTCACGGCGCGATGTCCGGCGCGATCCTCACGCCCCCAGCGTCGGACGGCGCCGACGCGGGCGTGCTCTTCATGCACGCCGGCGGCTGGAGCGCGCTGTGCGGCCACGGCCTCGTGGCCGTGGCGACGATCGCGCTCGAGCGCGGCCTGGTCGCGCCCGCCGACGGGCGCGACGACCTGCGTTTCGACACCGCCGCGGGGCCCGTCCGCGCGCGCGCGGCGCGGGCGGCCGGATCGTCCCGCGTCGAGCGCGTCGCCTGGTCGGGCGTGCCCGCGTTCGTCGTGCGCGCGGGCGTGGGCGTCCGGCTCGAGCGGCGGACGGTGCCCGCCGACGTGGCGCACGCCGCCGAGACCTACGCGATCGTGGACGCCGAGGCCTGCGGCGTGCCGCTCGACGCGGACCACCTGCCCGAGCTCGCGCGGGCCGGCCGCGCGATCGCGCAGGCCGTCGAAGGCGACCTCGGGTCGGCGCTTCCCGCCGGGCCGGACGGCGGCGGCGTGGCGGGCGCCGTGTTCACCGGGCCGCCGGCGGGAGACGCGGACCTCATGGCCGTCACAATCTACGCCGACGGCGCCGTGGACCGATCGCCGGGCGGCGTCGCCACCTGCGCGGTGCTGAGCGTGCTCGACGCGATGGGGCTCGCCTCGGAGGACCGGGCGCTCACGCTCGAGAGCCTGATCGGCACCCGCTTCACCGGCCGGGTCGCCGGCCGCGCCCCGGAAGGCGACCCGCCGGCCATCATCCCGGAGATCGAGGCCGCCGCGTTCATCACCGGCGAGCACACGTTCCTGGTCGACGAAGACGATCCGCTGCGTGACGGGTTCGTCCTGTAGGGCTGACGGCTCGCGGCTCACGGCTCACGCGAGCCCGGAGATCCGCGTAGCGCACGCCTTCAGGCGTGCGCCTGATGGCGCAGGGCTGAAGCCCTGCGCTACGGACTTGCCGTGAGCCGTGAGATACTGGGACATCCCCGTCACACCGAGGAGCCACCCATGTCCATCCGGCCCGTCAAGCGGCTGGTGAAGGCGTCGCCCGCGATCGAGGGCGCCGGCGTGCACCTGCGCCGCGCGTTCGGCTTCGGCGCCACCGCCGACTTCGACCCGTTCCTGCTGCTCGACGACTTCCGCAACGACGACCCCGACGCCTACCGGCCCGGGTTCCCGTGGCACCCGCACCGCGGCATCGAGACGATTACCTACGTGCTCACCGGCACGGTCGACCACGGCGACTCCCTGGGCAACTCGGGCACGATTGGGGCCGGAGACGTGCAATGGATGACCGCCGGCAGCGGCATCATCCACCAGGAGATGCCGAAGGGCGACGCGGGCGGCCGCATGCACGGCTTCCAGCTCTGGGCCAACCTGCCCGCGGCGCTGAAGATGACCACGCCGCGCTACCAGGACATCGAGTCCGGCGCCATCCCGGCCGTCACCGAGGACGACGGGACGACGGTGCGGGTGATCTGCGGGAGCTTCTGGGGCGCGACCGGGCCCGTGGACGGCGTGGCCGCCGAGCCGCAGTACCTCGACGTGTCGGTGCCGCCCGGCCGCCGGCGGACGCTCGGCGTGGACACCTCACGCCACGCCTTCGCCTACGTCTTCTCGGGCTCGGGCCGCTTCGCGCACGCGTCCGACCCGCGCCCCGTGCGGACCGACCGCGTCGGCGGCGAGGGCGCGCCCGCGGCGCAGGACCCCGACGCCGACAACCGCTCGCTCGTGCTGTTCGACACGGGCGACGAGATCACCGTGCAGGCCGGGGACCAGGGCATCCGGTTCCTGCTCGTCTCGGGCAAGCCCATCGAGGAGCCGGTCGCCTGGTACGGCCCGATCGTCATGAACACGCCCGACGAGCTGCAGCAGGCCTTCGACGAGTTCCGGGCGGGGACGTTTCTGAAGCACAGATGAAAGTGCTTGGTGCTTGGTGCCTGGTGCTTGGTGCGTGCGTGGTGCCTAGTGCCTCGTGCGCGGTCACACTGCGCCAAGATCTGCGTGATCCCGCACGAAGCACCAGTGCCCGAGGCACGCACGAGGTACCAGGCCCGAGGCACCAGGCACTGACGTGCGTCAGTACCCGATCGCCAGCCCGTCCTTCCTCGGGTCCGACCCGCCCATCAGCACGCCGGTGCGCGGGTCGATGAGGATGCCCTGGAAGCCGCCGAAGCCGCCGACGACGTCCAGGAGCCGGTGGCCGCGTTCGGCGAGGCCGAAGCGGGCCTCGGGCGAGATGGCCGACTCGAGCGAGACGCCCGACGCGAGGTCGCGGAAGCGCGCGGCCTCGCCGGCCTCCTGGATGTTCATCCCGAAGTCGATCAGGTTGAGCAGCACCTGCACGTGGCCCTGCGGCTGCATGTCGCCGCCCATCACGCCGAACGACAGCCAGGGCTTGCCGTCCTTCAGCACCATGGCGGGCACGAGCGTGTGGAACGGGCGCTTGTGCGGCGCGATCTGGTCCGGGTGGCCGTCCTCGAGCGTGAAGAGCGTGCCGCGGTTCTGCAGCGCGATGCCCGTGTCGCCGGCCACGATGCCCGAGCCGAACGTCTCGAAGAGCGACTCGATGAGCGAGACGGCGTTGCCGTGCCCGTCGACGGCGGTGAGATACACCGTGTCGCCCATGGGGGGAGGCCAGTTGCTGGAGGCCGGAGACCAGGCGCCGGAGGCCGGGGGCCGGAGGCCGGAGGCCGGAGCTCCGGCGCCCGAGGGCCTGCCCGGCGCGTACTCGCGCGCCGCGTGGTCCATCGAGATCTCCCGGCGCCGCGCGGCCGCGTAGTCCTTCGACAGCATCATCGTCAACGCCGCCGGCGGCACGAAGTCGGGATCGGCCACGTAGGCGTCGCGGTCGGCGAAGGCGATCCGCTTGGCCTCGACGAGCAGGTGCAGGTAGGGCGCCGTGTTGTGGCCGAGCGCCCTCACGTCGTAGCCCTCGAGGATGTTCAGCATCTCGAGCGCCGCGATGCCCTGCGTGTTCGGCGGCAGCTCCAGCACCTGGTAGCCGCGGTAGGTCGTCGAGATCGGCTCCACCCAGTCGGCGTGGTGCTCGGCGAAGTCGCGCATCGTGAGCAGGCCGCCGCGCTTCTGCAGGTCGTCCACGATGGCCTTCGCGATGGCGCCGCGGTAGAAGACGTCGGGGCCGCCGCTCGCAATCTGCTCGAGCGACGCCGCCAGGCGCGGGTTCGCGAACACCTGGCCGGTGGCGGGCGCGTGGCCGCCGGGCAGGAACGTCTCGGCCGCCGCCGGGTCCTTCGCCAGCACGGACTCGGCCTCGAGCCACTGGTGCGCGATGATCTCCGACACGGCGTAGCCGTCGCGCGCGTAGCCGATGGCCGGGCGGAGCGCGCGCGCGAGCGAGATCGTGCCGTAGCGCTCGAGCAGCTGCGCCCAGCCGCTCACGACGCCGGGGACCGACACCGACAGCGGGCCGCGATAGGGGATGCGCGTCAGCCCGCGGCGCGCGAACTCGGCCGGCGTGGCCGCGGAGCCCGACCGGCCGCTCGCGTTCAGGCCGGCAATCGTTCCGGTCTTCCCGTCGCGCACGATCGCGAACAGGTCCCCGCCAATCCCGTTCATCGTCGGCTCGACGACCGAGAGGACGGCGGCGGCGGTGACGGCGGCGTCGATGGCGTTGCCGCCCTCCATGAGCACCTGGAGGCCGGCGGCCGAGGCCAGCGGCTGGCTCGTGGCCACCAGGCCGTGGCGGGCCATCACGACCGAGCGCGTCGAGTTCGGGTTGGGCGCCGGCCGGTCGCCGGGCTTCTGGCCGCCTTCGCCGAGGCTCCGGCGCCCAGGTCCGCTGTTTGGTGTCAGCATAGCAATGGCCAATCCTGCGGCGAGGAAGGTGGGTCGCATGGGGGATTCTAGATCATTGCCGATTGGCGATTGCCGATTGCCGATTGCCGATTGAAAAAGCCAGCGACGCGTAGCGCAGGGCTTCAGCCCTGCGCCTCATGGGCGCACACCTGAAGGTGTGCGCTACGTACAGGGGTCAGGGGTCAGGGAGACCTTCCTGCCCGCTGCCCCCCGTCCCGTGGGCCGGGCCCCGAAGGGAACCCTGGGGGCTCCGCCCGCGTTACTCTGAGTGACCGTGGACACCCCGGACCTGGCGCCCCTCATCTCGCAGTGCAAGGCCGGCGACCCGCTGGCCTGGGAGGCGTTCGTCCGCCGGTTCCAGGGCCGCATCTACGGGCTGGCGTGCACCTACGTGCGCGACCGCGACGAGGCGGCCGACCTGGCGCAGGAAATCTTCATCCGCCTGTTCGAGACGCGCGCCCGCTGGCCTGCCGAGGCCGAGTTCGTGCCGTGGATGTTCCAGGTGGCCCGGAACCGGGCCGTGGATTTCCTCCGGCGATGGAAGGTGCGGCGGCCGGCCGTCTCGGTGCCGGCCGACGAGGCGGCGCCGATGCTGGCGGACCCGGGGGAGGACCCCGAGGCGCTGGCGGTCCGGCGGTCGCGGCGCGAGCGGTTCCGGGCCGGGCTGGCGCGGCTGTCGGCCATCAGCCGCGAGATCCTGCTGCTGCGCGACGTGCAGGGCCTCTCGGTGCGTGAGGTCGCGGCCGCGCTCGACGTGCCGGTGGGCACGGTGAAGTCGCGGTCCAGCCGCGCCCGCGCCGAGCTGGCCGACGAGGTGCTCGCGCTCGGCGCCGAACG
Organism: uncultured Acidobacteriota bacterium; assembly: GCA_963812185.1. Taxonomy (GTDB): domain Bacteria; phylum Acidobacteriota; class Vicinamibacteria; order Vicinamibacterales; family JAHECP01; genus JAHECP01. Next base: position 508,286 of record CAWEUE010000001.1, on the reverse strand, counting down.
GAGCAAGCCATGAACACGCCCGATTGTCAGGCGTTCGAGCAGGCCGTCTTCGAGGCGGGCGGCCTCGCGGCCGCGCTCGCGGCACGGCCGGACCTCGCGGCGCATCGCGAGGGCTGCGCGGCGTGCCGGGCGTGGGCCGACGCGTTCGCGCGCGGCGTCGAGGACGCCGGACGGCTGACCGATCTGCCTGCCGGCGTGGTCGCGCGCACGGGCGGCACGGCGTGCGCGCGGGCGCGCGCGCTGCTCGGCGCGGCGTTCGACGAGCCGCTCGCCGCGCTCGACGGCGCCCTCGTCGCCGGGCACCTCGAGACCTGCGCCGGCTGCCGGGCGGTGGCGTCCGCGATGGACGAGGCCGCGGCGGCGCTCCCCGGCCTGGCCGAGATCGACCCGGGCCCGGCGTTCACCGCCCGCGTGCTGGCGGCGACGAGCCGGCGCCGCGCGGGCGGCCGGATCGCGGATCGCTGGCGCGCGGCGTGGGCCGCGCTGGTCGGCCGTCCGCGCTTCGCGTTCGAGGCCGCCTACGCGCTGACGCTCGTGCTCATCCTCGCCGGGGGCAATCCGCTGAAGGCGTGGGAGCGCACCGTCGCGCAGGTGCGGCCGATCGCGCAGGCGCACGTGGCGGAGCGGATCGGCGCCATCGGCCAGGCCATCGACGCCCGCGTCGGCGCCTGGCGCGACCACGCCGCGCCCGGCCCGGCGACAGACCGCGCCGTCACCGCCGGCGCCCGGAGCTGGCTCGACCGCGCGCGCCAGGCGTGGGACGACGCGTTCGGCGTCGCCGGGGCGTGGATGCGCCGCCTCATCGACGGCGTGGAGACGTTCGCGGGCCGCATCCGCGAGTGGGGCGTGGATTTGTTCAGCTCACCGACCGAACCGCCGGCGCCGGCCGCGCGTTCCCGTCAGTGAGAGGTAGAGACACCATGACGAACGGAGCAGCCACCATGACGCACGACGACGACGCCCGGGCCGCGATGCCCGCTCCCGAGCCGGCGCCCGCGCCGCAGATGTACGCCGACCGCCGCGCGTTCCTCGACGATCCCCGGCGCAAATCGCCGTGGCTCGCGGCGATTCTCTCCGCGATGCCCGGCCTGGGACAGATCTACGTCGGCTACTACCAGCAGGGGTTCATCAACGCGCTGGTCGTCGGGGGCCTGATCGCGGTCATCGCCGGCCAGATGATCGACGGCGACATCATCGGGGTCGTCGGCTTCCTGCTCGGGTTCTTCTGGCTCTTCAACGTGATTGACGCCGCGCGCCGGGCCAGCCTCTACAACCAGGCGCTCACGGGCCTGCGGCCGATGGACCTGCCCGAGGACGGCAAGGGGCGCCACGCCGGATCGCTCGCCGGCGGCCTCGCCATGATCCTGGCCGGCTTCGTCCTCTTCGGCCACACCATGTTCGGCATGTCGCTCGACTGGATCGGCCAGTGGTGGCCGATGGTCGTCGTGGGCGGCGGCGCCTGGCTGGTCTACCAGGACTGGAAGGGACGAACGGAACCGAGGGCGTAGCCTAGTGCTTGGTGCTTGGTGCTTGGTGCTGGGTGCCTGGTGCGGGGTTGGTGCCTGGTGCTTCGTGCGAGATCACGCTGCGGGTCGTTGCGGGTCGTGGCACGCCCTAAGCACCAGGCACCCGGCACGCACCACGCACCAAGCACCAGGCACGCACCAAGCACCCAGCACCAGGCACCAGGCACTGATTGTGCTCCCTGTGGTACCTTAGTTCCATGCCCATCAGGGATCGGGTGGCACGGCTGCTGGCCGAGCTGCCCGGCGCGCCGCGGTACCCGACGCAGGGCGCGACCGCCTTCATCGACCTCGAGCGGCGCGAGGTGCGGCGGGCGTACACGCCCGTGGCGGTGGTCCGGGCGCTGCTCGCCGGGCGCGGCTCGAACATGTTCTACCTGCACCGGCTGCTCGACGAGTCGCTCGAGCCGCTCCATCCCGAGGTGCCGCTCGTCTTCGGCTCCGGCGTGCTGACGGGCATCGTGCCGAGCGCGGCGCGCGGCAACGCCACGTCGTGGTCGCCGGAGTCGGGCGTGCTGATGGACTGCAACGCCGGCGACTACTTCCCGTCGTTCACGAAGATGAACGGGTACGACCACCTGGTGCTCTACGGGCGGGCGCCGGCGTGGACGCTGCTGCACGTGAAGGACGGGCGCATCGCGTTCCTCGACGCGGCGCCGTACGTGGGGCTCGACAACATCGACCTGCGCGAGCGGGTCGAGGCGGACTTCGGCGGCGCGTGGACGCGCGACCTCGCCATGGCGAGCATCACGCGCGCCGGCGAGAACCTGGTGCTGACCAGCGCGATCATGGCGGGGCCCAAGGCGTGCTACGCGCGCGGCGGGCCCGGCGCGAAGATGGGGTCGCTCCGCCTCAAGGCGATCCTCGTCCAGGGCCAGACGCACGACTTCGAGACGGCGCAGCCCTACAAGGGCTACAACCGCGAGATCGCCCAGAAGCTGCTCGCCACCTCCGTCGTCAAGCACGCGCTGAAGACGACCGGCACGCCGTTCCTCTACAAGCCGAGCCGGCTGCTCGGCGCGATGGGGACGAAGAACAACCAGGAGACCACCTGGACCGACGCCCTCGACGCGTCGAACATCGATCCGTACCGGCCGGGCATGGCCGGCTGCTTCCGGTGCCCGGTGAACTGCCGGCCGCTGAACGACATGAAGGGCGACGCGGCGGATCGGTACGCGCGCGGCGACGGCCCCGAGTACGTGACGCTCGGCAAGTTCGGGCCCAACGTCGGCATCGACCGGATCGAGCCGGTGATCCGCCTCAACAACATCTGCAACGACCTCGGCCTGGACACGGCGTCGACCGGGTCGGCCATCGCGTGGGCGATGGAGCTCTTCCAGCGCGGGATCGTGACCGAGCGCGACACCGGCGGGCTCCGGCTCGCGTGGGGCGACGCGGAGCTGGTCGAGCGGCTGCTCTTCATGCTGTCGCGGCGCGAGGGCTTCGGCGACGTGCTGGCCGACAGCACGCGCGCGGTGGAGAAGGGGCACTACCCGGCCGAGGCGCTGCGCTACCGGATGGCCGTGAAGGGGCTCATGCAGAGCGACCCGCACGACGCGCGGATCCTCAAGGCGTTCGCGCTGGGCCTGGCCGTCTCGACCCGCGGCATGGACCACCTGCGCAACCGCGTCACGCTCGAGATCAACGCGCGCATCAACGACGATCCCGCGTTCAAGGAGAAGCTGTACGGCGGGACGGTCAGCGCGTCGCCCACGAGCTACGAGGGCAAGGAGCGCGCCGTGCGCGCGTGCGAGAACGTCTTCGGCGTGGGCGACGCCGTCGGCATGTGCCGCTTCACGACGCAGCTGTTCAACAGCCCGTCGCTGCCGGGCCTCGACCAGTTCGCGGCGCAGATCGGCAACGTCACCGGCCTGGCCTTCGAGCCCGCGGCGCTCGACCGCGTGGGCCTGAACATCATGGGCGTCGAGCGCCTGATCAACCGGCGCCTCGGCGTCGGCCGGAAGGACGACACGCTGCCCGAGCGCTGGTTCGAGGAGCCGATCGCGGTCGGCCCCTACAAGGGCGAGCGGATCGACCGCGCCGAGTTCGACGCCCTGCTCTCGCGCTTCTACGCCCTGTCGGGCCTCACCGAGGAGGGCGTCCCGCAGGACGAGTGGCGGCGGGAGCTCGAGGCGGTGCTGGGCACATGATTGAGATCCTCCTCCCCGCCAGCCTCCAGCGCGGCGCCGCGTCGATCGCGGTCGCCGAGCCCGTGCGCACGGTCGGGGAGCTGGTCGAGATCCTCGGCCGGCGGGTGCCAGGCTTCCGCGCCCAGTTCGACGATGCGCTGCTCAACTTCGCGGTGAACGGCGAGCTGGTGCTGCACCAGGTCCGCGAGCGCGCCCTCGCCGACGGCGACGTGGTCGAGCTGATTCCCACCATCTCGGGCGGCTAGCGCCGCCCCCGGCCCCCGGCCTCCGGCCTCCGGCCCCTGGCCTCCCGTGTTGACATCCCGCCGCCGCGCAACGGACGATATCGTCTTTCGGGGCGAGAGTCCCGGCCCTGGCTAGTGGCCCGCGATGCGGCGCACGAGGCGATCTCGTGCGTGTTGGCAATGGCATCGCGGGCGGCCGCGCACGGCGCGGCCCGCGAGGGAGCGGCGCGGGGCGAAGGGGACCCCGCGAGCGACCGAGCCGGGGTGTGGGGCAGAGCCCCACGTTAGCTTGGAGTAAAAAAGACATGCAGATGCGAAAGCCTCTTGGCGTCATCGCGCTCCTTGCCTTCGTCGCGTTCGCGGCGCCGGTGGCGGCGCAGGGCCAGCGGCCCACGAGCCCGAACGCGCAGGCCGAGCGCGGCCAGGACGAGAGCGCGAAGCCGGCGGCGGCGTCCGACCAGGAACAGTCGTCGGTGACCGAGCACACGATCCGCGTCAACGGCCAGGTCATCCCGTACAAGGCGACGGCCGGGACGACGCTGCTGACGAACGACAAGGACGAGCCCATCGGGCTCATGTACGCGGTGGCCTATACGCGTTCGGACGTCACGGATCTCAGCAAGCGGCCGGTCGCCTTCCTCTACAACGGCGGGCCCGGGTCGGCGACGATGTGGCTGCACATGGGCGCGTTCGGTCCGCGGCGCGCCTACACGGTGGACGGCCAGTTCACGCCGCCGGCGCCGTACCGTCTCGTGGACAACCCCGAGACGCTGCTCGACAAGACCGACCTGGTCTTCATCGACGCGATGGGCACCGGCTACAGCCACCTGACCGGCAAGGGCAAGGCCACCGATTTCTACGGCATCGACGAGGACGCGGCGTCGTTCGCGCAGTTCATCGTCAAGTACCTGAGCAAGAACGACCGGTGGAACTCGCCGAAGTTCCTGATCGGCGAGAGCTACGGCACGTTCCGGTCGGCGGTGCTCGGCAACCTGCTGCAGCAGCGCTACTCGGTGCACCTGAACGGGATCTGCCTGATCTCGTCGGTGCTGGACCTGGCGTCGATCACCTTCGAGAACGGCGACGACCGGCCGTTCGTCTACTACCTGCCGAGCTACGCCGCGACCGCCTGGTACCACGACGCGCTGGCGAACAAGCCGCCGGACCTGGCGAAGTTCATCCAGGAGGCGCGCGACTACGCGAAGGGCGAGTACGCGACGGCGCTGTTCAAGGGCGCGACGCTGCCGGCGGCGGAGAAGGCGGCCGTGGCCAAGAAGCTGTCCTACTTCACGGGCCTGAGCGAGGACTACCTGATGAAGGCGGATCTGCGCGTCTCGCTCGGACAGTTCAACGTCGAGCTGCTGCGCAAGCGCGGGCTGACCTCCGGCCGCATCGACTCGCGCTTCACGGGCTACACGTTCGACCTGTTGTCGGAAGGCATGGAAGGCGATCCGGAAGGGCCGGCCGTGGGCGGCGCGTTCACCGCGCTCATCAACCAGTACAACCACGACGAGCTGAAGTTCGGGAAGGACCTCGAGTACCACAACACGAGCGGCGGCGGCGGCCAGTGGAACTGGAAGCGGCAGCGCCGCGGCTTCGGCGGCTTCTTCCCGGGCGCGCCGAACGTGCAGGACGACCTGGCGGCGGCCATGATCACGAACCCCGACCTGCAGGTCGAGGTGGAGAACGGCTACTACGACATGGCCACGCCGTTCTTCGCGACCGAGTTCACCATGGAGCACCTCGGGCTGCCCGCGGCGCTGCAGAAGAACCTCGACCTCAAGTACGACGAGTCGGGCCACATGATGTACCTGCACGACGCCTCCCGGAAGGCGCTGCACGACAACGTGGCGGCGTTCATCGACCGCGCGACGACGAAGTAGACCGGCGCGGGGACGGGCGCGCGTCCGGCGTCGCCCGTCCCCCCCGTTCCTCCGCTCGTCCCGTCCGCTCCCCCGTCCGTCCCGCCCTGCCGGTTCCGGCAAACCTCCGGCCCCTTCCACTCGTCCAATCCTTGTAAGAGCACGACATTCCCGGAAGGACGGGCACGACAATGAAGAGCTACGACTTCTCCGGCACGGCTGACGCGGTCGTCGCGGCGCTGCTCGCCATCGCGGTGGTGGCGGCGGTCCTCGCCTAGCGCGGGTCGGTCGCTTGGACTATCCTCTTGGCCAGACTGAGGGGTGTTTCCATGCGACCGACCTTCCCGCGCGTGTGTTCTCTCGCTGCCATCCTGTTGCTCGGCGCGCTTCCGCTCGCGGCCCAGACGCCGGCCGCCGGCGCGGGGCCGAGCGTGCTGCTGAAGCCCCAGCGCGTGTTCGACTCCGTGTCCGCCCAGCCGCACGAGGGGTGGGTGGTGCTCGTGACCGGCAACACGATTGCCGCCGCCGGGCCCGCGGCCGACGTCAAGGCGCCGGCCGGGACCAAGGTGATCGACCTCGCCGGCATGACGCTCCTGCCGGGCCTCATCGACGCCCACTCGCACGTCTTCCTGCACCCGTACGACGAGACGCTGTGGAACGACCAGGTGCTCAAGGAGCCGCTGGCCTACCGCACGATTGCCGCCGTCCTCCACTGCCGCGCCACGCTGATGTCGGGCTTCACGTCGCTGCGCGATCTCGGCACCGAGGGCGCCGGCTACGCCGACGTGTCGGTGAAGCGGGCGATCGACGAGGGCCGGATCCCCGGCCCGCGCCTCGAGGTGGCGACCAGGGCCATCGTCGCGACGGCGAGCTACGGCCCCGGGCCGGCGGGCTTCGCGCCCAACTTCGTGCCGCCCAAGGGCGCGCAGGAGGTGACCGGCGCGGACCAGATGCGCGCGGCGGTCCGCGACCAGATCGGCCACGGCGCCGACTGGGTCAAGCTCTACGCCGACTACCGCCGGGGGCCGGGCGGCGCCTCCGCGCCGACGCTGACCGAGGCCGAGATGGCCGTGGCCGTCGAGGAGGCGCACGCCGCCGGACGGCCCGTCTCGGTGCACGCCACGACGCCCGCGGGCATGCGGAACGCGATCATGGCCGGCGCCGACACCATCGAGCACGGCTACGGCGGCACGGACGAGATCTTCAAGCTGATGGCGGAGAAGCAGGTGGCCTTCTTCCCGACGCTGGAGGCCGAGGAGGCGTACTCGCTGTACTTCTACGGCTACAAGAAGGGCGGGCCGCCGTCGGAGGCCATGGAGCAGGCCAAGCGGGCCTTCCAGTCGGCGCTCCGCCAGGGCGTCACGATCGGCCTCGGCAGCGACGTGGGCGTCTTCGCCCACGGCACGAACTACCTCGAGCTCGAGTGGATGGTGAAGGACGGCATGACGCCGGCGCAGGCCCTCATGGCCGCGACGACGGTGAACGCGACCGTGATGGGGTGGGGCGAGAAACTGGGGAAGGTGAAGGCCGGCTACCTGGCCGACCTCATCGCCGTGCCCGGCGATCCGACCGCCGACGTCACCGTGACCGAGCGCGTGGGCTTCGTGATGAAGGACGGACGGGTCTACAAGCAGTAAGTGGTCAGGGGGCAGGGGGCAGGGGTCAGGGGTCAGGGGTCAGGGGTCAGGGGTCAGGGGTCAGGGGTCAGCGGTCAGGGGTCAGGCAGAGCCTGCGACGCGGTCACGCTGCGGCCGTGACGGAATGCTCTTCCTGACCGCTGACCGCTGCCCCCTGACCGCTGATCACTGCCCGGCCGAGGCGATGTAGCTCTTGCGCGCGCGGGCGTTCGCGCCGGGCTTCTTCACGCGCACCTCGACCTTGTGCTCCTTGCCGTCGAGCACGGGCGGCGTGAACCCCATCAGGTACTGGCTGTGCAGCTCCTCCGCCACCCGGGTGAAGGTGGAGCTGAGGTCGGCCGCCCGCGTCAGCTCGAAGTAGCCGCCGCCCGTCTCCTCGGCCAGGCCCTTCAGGCCGCGGTCGGGCTTGGTCCGCACGCGGTACTGCCCGTTGAAATAGACGCTCTGCAGGCCGATGGCGTAGATCATCACGTCGTCCCGCTGCGCGCGCTTCAGCACGTCGCCGCGGCTGGCCTTGCTGTAGGTGTCGTCGCCGTCGGTGAAGACGAGCACGACCTTGCGGCCCTCGATGCCCTCGAGGGAGTCGAGGCAGGTGTTGACGGCGTCCCAGAGCCGCGTCGGGTTGCCGTACTGCAGGTCGTTGCGGACGATCGAGATGAGCTCGTCGCGGTCGCCGATGAACGGTCCGGGGTCGGGCAGCAGCTGGATCTTGTCGTTGAAGGCGCCGACCTTCGCGCGGTCATCCGGGAGCAGGCGCATGAGGAACTGCTCGGCGGCCGCCTTCAGCAGGTCGAGCGTGAGCGTCATGCTGCCGCTCGTGTCGAGCATCACGGTCACCGTGATCGGGCGCGTCTCGTTGTCGAAGAGCGTGATCGGGACCGGCTTCTTGTCGTCGTAGATCTCGAAGTCGTTCCGGGTGAGACCGGGCACGAGCCGCTTGTCGGCGTCGGTGACGGTGACGTAGAGCGCCACGGTCCGGGTGGCGGCCTTGAACACCGGCTGGTCCTGCTGGTCCTGCCGGGCCGGGGCCGGGCCCGCCGCCAGGACGCCCGCGCCCAGGACGGCCGCCGCCGCGCACACCACGAACACCGCGTGAGCTCGTCGCATGGATCCGAGCTTAGCAAGCGCCGTTCCAGCGGGCAAATGCGAACCGCGCCCGAATCGCGCCGGCTCGGCCGTGAAACCGTCCCGCCCGTCGGACGCTCGTGTCCCCTCCCACATCCACGACGCCCCCCACGCGCGACCGGCTCCCGACCGCCTGGCGTCACGGCGTGGCCGGTCGGGGGCTCGCGCGGCGGGCCGAATCCGGCAGCCCGGGAACGCTCGCTCCGACTCGCTGTCCTCCCGCCCGGCGTGGCGGGCAGGGTTCGCCATCAACACCCCACGGAACCGACCACCGGCGGGGGGGTGCCGGAGAACGCCGCCCGCGAAGAGGCAGCCCGCCGCGCACGCCTCGCTCCGCTCGCGTTCCGGATCGGCGCGCGCGACTCGGCCGCGGCAGCGAGGGCGCGGCTCCTGTGCCAGTCGCCGTGGCGCCGGTGCGGCGGCGTCGGCGGCAGAGACGACCAGGCCGCCGAGGCTGGGTGACGGCTAGCAGCACTTCGGCCGGGAGTACTTGGCCTTGAACCGCTCCTCGGTGAACCGGCGCCATTCGGCGCCCGAGTGCTTCGCGCCGTGGCGCTCGAGGTGGCGCGCGTAGGCGTTCTGGTCGGCGAGCTCGCGCAGGATGCCCAGCAGCACGCGGCCGACCGCGCGGACGGTTCTCATGCGCCCTCCTCGCCGAGCTGGGTGAGCACGAACGGCGCCTCGTGGAGCGGCTCCATCCGGCCGCGGACCAGGATCCGCGTCCACGTCCGGATCGAGTCGATCAGGATCGTCGTCACGAGCACGACGAAGAGGCCGCACACGGCGGCGTCGAGCTGGTTGTTCAAGATCTGCGCCTCGGTGGCCACGACCTGCGCCGCCGGGACCGTCCCCGCCGCGAGCGCCGCCTTCAGCGCGTCGGCCTGCGCCAGGAAGCCCAGGGCCGGCAGCGGCGAGAAGATCTTCTGGTAGCTCGCCACGTAGGTGACGACGACGAGCCACGCCGTCGGCGCGGCGGTGATCCACACGTATTTCCACCGGTACATCTTGATCAGGATCGTCGTCGCGACCGACAACGCGATCGCGGCCAGCAGCTGGTTGGCGATCCCGAAGAGCGGCCACAGCGAGTTGATCCCGCCGAGCGGATCGCGCACGCCCTGGATCAGGAAGTAGCCCCAGGCCAGCACGATGGCCGTGCTGGTCGCGACGACCCCCGGCATCCAGCTCGTGCGCCCGAGCGGCGGGTACAGGTTGCCGGCCAGGTCCTGCAGCATGAAGCGCCCCACGCGCGTCCCGGCGTCCAGGATCGTCAGGATGAAGAGCGCCTCGAACATGATCGCGAAGTGGTACCAGAAGCCGAGGAACCGGTCGACGCCGCCGACGCGCGAGAAGATGTGCGCCATGCCGAGCGCGAGCGACGGCGCGCCGCCCGTCCGGTGCATCAGCGTCTCCTCGCCGACCTGCTTCGCCAGCGCGTCCATCTCGGCGACGGTGACCGGATAGCCCCACCCGGAGATCGTCTCGACGGCGGCCTGCGGCGTCGCGCCCACCACGCCCGCCGGCGAGTTCACCGCGAAGAAGACGCCCGGCTGCAGCGCGCAGGCCGCGACGAGCGCCATGATGCCCACGTAGCTCTCGAGCACCATGCCGCCGTAGCCGATCGGCCTGGCGTGGCCCTCGTGCGTCAGCAGCTTCGGCGTCGTCCCCGACGAGATGAGCGCGTGGAAGCCCGAGACGGCGCCGCACGCGATCGTGATGAAGCAGAAGGGAAAGACCTTGCCGGCGAAGATCGGCCCGGTGCCGTCGACGAAGCGCGTCACCGCGGGCAGCGAGAGCTGCGGGTGGATCAGCACGATGCCCCCGCCGAGCAGCAGGAGCACGCCCAGCTTGACGAACGTGCTGAGGTAGTCGCGCGGCGCCAGCAGCAGCCACACGGGCAGCGTGCTCGCCAGGAAGCCGTAGACGATGATGGCGATGGCCAGCGTCATGGCGCTGTAGTCGAACCACGGCGCCAGCGTCGGGCTGAGCGAGATCCACTGGCCGCCGAAGATGCCCGCCATCACCAGCACGAAGCCGATCACCGACACCTCGAGGACCTTCCCGGGGCGCCAGTAGCGCAGGTAGAGGCCCATGAACACCGCGATGGGCATCGTCGCGAAGATGGTGAAGGTGCCCCACGGGCTGCCCTTGAGCGCGTTGACGACGACGAGCGCGACGACCGCGAGGAGCACGATCATGATGAGCAGCACGGTCAGCAGCGCCGTGAAGCCGCCCACCGGGCCGATCTCCTCCCGCGCCATCTCGCCGAGCGACTTGCCGTCGCGCCGCATCGACGCGAAGAGGATCATGAAGTCCTGCACGCACCCGCCGAGCACCGCGCCGAAGACGATCCACAGCGTGCCGGGAAGGTAGCCGAACTGCGCGGCCAGCGTCGGGCCCACCAGCGGGCCCGGCCCGGCAATCGCCGCGAAATGGTGGCCGAACACGATCCACTTGTTGGTCGGCTCGAAGTCGTGGCCGTTGCGCAGCCGCTCGGCCGGCGTCGCCCGCCGGTCGTCGAGCATCATGACCTTCACGGCGATGAACTTCGCGTAGAAGCGGTAGCCGATCGCGTACACGCAGACCGCCGCCGCCACAATCCAGATGCTGTTGACCGGCTCGGCGCGGTCGAGCGCCACGACCGCCAGCGCCAGCGCCCCGAGCACCGAGACGAGGACCCAGAATCCACGGCGGAGCAGGGTTTTCATGCGGGCCATTCTTGCAGCGAGGCCGGGATTGTTCAAGCGTTCAGCGGGCAGGGGTCAGGGGCAGGGGCAGGAAGATCGTCCTGACCGCCGACGGCTGACCCCTCATTCCAGCACGTGCAGCCGGAAACGCCGGTCGCCCACCTGGAGGACGCCGCCGTCGCCGAGGCGTTCGGCGTCCTGGCACCGGCCGTCGCGGTTGGCGTCCACGCACAGGTCCCCGTCGGAGAACACGCCGTTCGGCGCGCGCTCCTCGAACGCGACGGCGTCGAAGGTCTGGCCGCCGACCGTGACCGTGCCCTTGTAGTAGCAGCGCGCGTAGAAGCGCGGGCGCGCGCCGCCGGGGTCGCGGTCGGGCGACTCGGCGAACCACAGCCAGACCTGGTACGGCCGCAGGTGCACGTCGCCGTCCGCGCCCTTGACCTCGACCTCCGCGGTGACGGCCCCCGAGAACCGTCCGGTGCCCTGGCTGCGCACCGGCGGCCCGTCGTCGGTGAGGTCCTCGTCGTTGTTGCGGTCCACGATGAGCTCCCACGCCGGGCTGTCGAGGTGCGTCACCACGAAGGTGACGCGGCGGTCGTCGCCGTTGCCGAGCGGCAGGTAGCCGTAGAGCACGCCGCCGTCGTAGGCCGGCTCGCGCGTCAGCGCCTCGAACGGCGTGCGGGCCAGGCCGCCGCCGGCGGTCTGGGCCGCCGACATGCCCATCGGCCAGCCCTCGGCCACGTAGGTGAAGTCGCGCGAGACGTTCACGTCCACGTCGGTGACGCCCGGCGCCGGCGCGCGCGGCGCGGCCGGCGCGGCGGGCGGCTCGGGCGCCGTGGCCCGCGGCGCGGGCGGCGACGGCGGCGTGGCCGGTGGTGCGGCGGGCGGCGCGGCGGGCCGCGGCGGCTCCACCGGCGCCGCGGTGCGCGCGGGCTCCCCGAGGCGGTAGGTGCCGAGCACCGTGCCGTCCCCGTCCTCGACGCGGACGGCCCAGGCGCCGGACGGGTCCACCAGCTTCGACGACCACACGCGCCAGCGGGCGCCGCCGACGTCGAACGCCCTGCGCAGCGCCTCGGCGCCGTCGCGCAGCCACACGTGGACGACGCGATGGCCGGCGAGGCCGGCGAGGTCGGTGAAGAAATAGAGGGTCTGCTCGGTGGCGGGCGCGCGCTCGAGGTGATCGACCGGCTCGCGGTCGCGGACGGCGGTGGTGAACGCCCAACGCGCGACGGACCCGGCGGGCCGCGCGGCCGGGGCCGGCGCCGCGAGCGCGAGCGCGAGAACGGCCGGCCAGGCGATCCGTTGGACGCGATGGGTCATGTCGTCACCGGGCTTCCACCGTGACCTCGAGGGTGACCGTCTGCGATCCGCGCCCGAGACGCACGGCGACCGTCTGGCCGGGGGAGAGCGCCTTGAGCCGATCGGAGAACGCCTGCAGGTCGGCCACGGGTTTGCCGTCGATCTCCAGGATGACGTCGCCGGCCTTCACGCCGGCCTTCGCGGCGGGCGAGCCGTCCACGACGCCGTCCACGCGCACGCCGGGACCGGCGAACGCGAAGTCCGGCACCGTGCCGAAGCTCACGCGGCGCGCGCCGCCGCCGGAGGGCGGCGCCGGGGCCGCGGCCGTCTTCCCGGCGATGGTCACGGTCAGCTTCTCCGGCCGCTCGGCCAGGTACGCCGCGCCCTCCTTCACGAAGGTCGCGACCTTCACGAGGCCGGCGCCGTCGATCTTGTCGGGCGTGTCGGTCGGCCGGTGGTAGTCGGCGTGGGCGCCGCTGAAGACCTGCACGGCCGGAACGCCGTGCTCGACGAAGGGCACCTGGTCCGAGGACTCCAGCGACTGGGAGACGTAGCGGCCCTCGATGCCGGTGACGAAGCCGGCGCCGCGGAAGATGTGCGGCCACTCGGCGGCGGTTCCGGTGCCGAGCACCTCGATCTTCCGGTCGCCGAGGCGTCCGACGGTGTCCAGGTTGATGACGCCCATCACGCCGTCGAGCGGGAACGGCGTCGGGTGCGCGACGAACCAGCGCGACCCCAGCAGCCCTTCCTCCTCGGCCGAGAACGCGACGAAGACCAGGTTCCGCATCGGCTTCTCGGCCGCGAACACCCGCGCGAGCTCGAGCATCACCGCCACGCCGCTGGCGTTGTCGTCGGCCCCCGGGTGAACCTTCCCCTCGTCGCCGGCGTGCGCGTCGGGCCAGCCGCGGCCGAGGTGGTCGTAGTGCGCCGAGACGATGGCGGACTGCGTGCCCCAGTCGGCGCGGGCGCCGGGCACGTACGCGATCACGTTCATCGTCTCGACGGGGCGGCCGTCCGGTCCTTTCGGGACCGTGAAGCGCTGGAACCAGGTGCCGTCGTCGCCGCCGGGCCGGAGGCCGTAGGCCTCGAAGCGGCCGGCGATGTAGCGGGCGGCCTCGGCGAGGCCGGGCGTCCCCAGCCCGCGCCCGTCGAGCGCGGGCGCGGCGAGCCGGGCGACGTCGCCCTCGAGCGTCTTGCGCGAGAAGACCGGCGGCAGCGTCGCGAGCGGCTTCGCCGGATCCGGCGGGAGCGCGGGGAGCGCGGCGGCGCGCGCGCCGGCGGGGCGCAGGTCCACGACGAGCGGCGAGTCGGCGGCCTGCCACTGGCCCGACAGCGTGTTGACCGGCTCCTCGCCCTCGAAGGCGAGGTAGGAGTACTTGCCGTAGTGCGGCAGCTTCCGCCCGAGGCCGGGCAGCGCCGCGTCCGGGTCGGCCGCGATCCAGCCGATCGCCTTCTCGGGGTTCGCCGGGTGGCGCATGACGAGCACGATCGTGTGGTTCGCGAACGGCACGCGGCGCCCCTCGATCGTCACGCCGTCGTCGTCGATCGTGACGCCCGGCTGGCGCGCGAACAGCTGCCGGGCCAGGCGGTTCTCGCGGCCGAGCAGCCAGACGCTCCGGGCGTCGGGCACGTGGTCGACGCGCTCGTCGGGCTCGACGGCGATCTGGTGGCTGTCGCTGCGCCAGCCGTCGAGCAGCGTGCCGTAGCGCGCCGCGGCGGCGGCGCCCTCCGCGGCGGCGGTCACGGCCAGGATCCGCGGCTCGCCGAAGATCTGCCCGATCGAGGGCGGCGTCTCGCGCGGGTCGAGGCGGCGGAAGACGTCGAAGTACGGATCGACGCGCAGGTCCGCGGGCGAGGCCGGCACCTCGACCGAGAAGGACGCCTCCCGGCGCCCGCCGTCGAAGGCCACGTCGGCCCGCACGGCGCCCGCGCCCGTCTGCACGAGGATCGGCACGTCGAGCGCGTACGGGGCCTCCGTCTGCGTCTGCGCCAGCGCGCCCTCGACGACCCAGCCCGAGGCCGCGCGCCGGGCCTCCGCCGTCTTCACGGCCAGCGCCGGCGCGCCGGTGCGCGCGACCCACTCGTCGAAGAACGCCGACAGGTCCTCGCCCGCGACCGCCTCGGCCACGTGCCGGACGTCAACGAACGCGGCGCGGCGGCCCCTGAACTCGCGGTAGAAGCGCGCGAGGAACTGGCGGAACTTCGCGTCGCCCATCCGCCGCCGCAGCATGTGGAAGGCCATCAGCGTCTTGCCGTAGCCCACCGCCTCGGTGGCGGCGCTCTCGCGCGACCGGAACTCGGTCAGCGGGAAGTCGCGGCCGGCCTTCACGTAGTCGCGGTACTTCTGCAGCGTCGCGCGCCGGTACTGGTCGCCCGTTCCGCGCTGCTCCTGGATCAGATGGTCGGCCAGGTACGCCGTCAGCCCTTCGCACCAGTTGCCCGTCTGGTAGTCGACGAAGACGGAGTTGCCCCACCAGTTGTGCAGGATCTCGTGCGGGTACGACGAGGTGATGATGAAGGGGAAGCGGATGATCTCGGGCCCGAGCAGCGTGAACGACGGCATGCCGTAGCCCGTCTCCCAGAAGTTCTCGACCAGCGCGAACTTGCTGTAGGGGTACGGCCCGATGAGCGACCGGTACATCTCCAGGTACTGCGCGGTCGCCGCCAGGTACTTCGCGGCGAGCGCGGCGTCCTTCTGGTGCAGGTACACGAGCGTCTCGACCTTGCCGGCCGAGTCCTTCGTCACCTGGAGCGGCCCGCCGACGAGGTAGATCTCGTCCATCGGGCCTTCCGACGTCCAGCGCGCGGCGCCGGCGGCGTCGCGCGAGGTGCCGGCGCCCTGGCTGATCACCTGCCAGCCGGCCGGCTCGGCGACGTCCATCGTGAACTCGACCAGATCGGCGCCGAGCTGCGGGTACCAGAACCCGCCGCCCGACAGGTACACGCCCTCGGGCCCGACGATGCCGGCCGTTTCACGGAAGCCGCGCGTGTACTCCTCCTTCTGCGCGGACAGCCCGTAGTCGACGGCGCCCGCGTAGGACACGGCCAGCGTCGCGGCGGGCGCCTCGGCGCGGTAGCGCTTCAGCCGCACGCCCTCGGGCGCGGCGCCGTTGTTGCCGAAGAACGGCGACACGTCGCCGAGCGGCACCTCGCGCACGGCCGGCTCCGCCTTCGTGACCGCGAAACGCGCGTTCAGCAGGAACTCGGCCGGAGTCCCCTGCCGCGCGGGCGGCAGCGTCATCCGGTCGACGACGGTCACGCCGTGCGTCGCCGGGTCGAGCGTGATCTGGAGCGCGTGGTGGAGGTAGGCGGGCGGCGCGGCCGGCTGCGCCGCCGCCGACGTGGTGAACGCGAGAAGCAGGAGGACGGACGCGCGCATCATCCGCATGAGGAGGTCCGGTTAACCTTCCTTTTCCGTGGCGATTTCCGTGGTCATTCCGCGGGCATTTTCGGGATCGCCGTCGACGGTCCTTCGGTCTTCTGCAGCCTGGCGGCGACCGCGTCGGCCTGGCGCCAGACGCGCAGCACGTTCAGGCCGGCGATCTTCTTCAGGTCCTCGTCGGAGTAGCCGCGCCGGACGAGCTCGGCAAAGAGCTTCGGGTACGTCGAGACGTCCTCCATCCCCTCGGGCACGCGCGTGATGCCGTCGAAATCGCTGCCGATGCCGATGTGGTCGATGCCGGCCACCTGGCGGATGTGGTCGATGTGGTCGGCGATCTGGGCGATCGTCGCGCGCGGCGCCGGGTGCGCCTGCCGCCACGCGTCCATGGCGGTCTTCGCGGCCGCCGCGTCGTTCGCGTGCGCCTGCTGCAGCTGCTTCTCCTCGGCCTCGGACTGCTTCTCCCACTCGGCCACGGCCGGCGAGATGAAGCCGGGCACGAAGGTGACCATGACGACGCCGCCGTTCTGCGGCAGCATCCGCAGCACGTCGTCGGGCACGTTGCGCGGGACGTCGCAGAGCGCGCGCGCCGAGGAGTGCGAGAAGATGACGGGCGCCTTGGTGACGCGCAGCGCGGCGCGCATGGTGTCGGGCGAGACGTGGCTCAGGTCCACCAGCATGCCGAGCCGGTTCATCTCGCCGACCACGGCCTCGCCGAAGGGCGTGAGGCCGTGGTGCGCCGGCTCGTCGGTGGACGAGTCGGCCCAGTCGGTGTTCGACGAGTGGGTGAGGGTCATGTAGCGCGCGCCGAGCGCGAAGTACATGCGCAGCACGGCCAGCGAGTCGTCGATGGAGTGCCCGCCCTCGACGCCGATCATCGAGGCGATCCTGCCGGCCTTGAAGATCCGCTCCACGTCGGCGGGCGTGCGCGCCAGCTCGAACGTCTCGGGGTAGCGCGCCATCATGCGGTGGACGGTGTCGATCTCCTCGAGCGTGGCCGTGACCGCCGCGCCGTCCTTCATCTCCACCGGCACGTACACCGACCAGAACTGCGCGCCGACGTGTCCCTCGCGCAGGCGCGGGATGTCGGTCATGGTCTTCGGCTGCCGCCCGCGGATGTCGAGCCTGGCCAGGTCGCGATCGGGCGAGTTCTCGCGGACGGCCCACGGGTAGTCGTTGTGGCCGTCGATGAGCGGCACCTCCGAGAGCACGGTCTTGGCGTGCGCGAGCGGGTCCGAGGACTGGGCGCGGGTGCCGAGCGGCCAGGCGGCGGCTGCGGCGGCGAGGGCGATCGTCAGGGTCAGTCGTGTCATGGGTGTATCCCGGGCCGGCTGAAGCCGGCCCCCACATCTGGCTACGGACGGCCGGCGGTGGCCGGCCCCTACGGGGTTTCTATACGCTTCACACGCGCGTCGATGTCGGTCAGGACCTTCGGATAGTACTCCAGTTGCTGCCGCTGGTCAGCCGTGGGCGGGCCGACGTGGCCTTCGAGGGCGTCGTACAGCTCCGCCAGGCGGGTGCGGAGCTCCAGGGCCGCGGCGAGCGTCGCCCGGGCTTCGTCCTTCCCCTCCGAGGAGACGACGCCGCTCTTGACGACGGCGCCGGCGGCCTTCCGCGCCCGGACGACCACGGCGTCGGCCGACTGGTTCAGCGCGCCGAGCGACATCAGCGACGCGATCCAGGCCCGGCGGACGTCCGGCGCCACGTCGATCCGCGGGTCGTCCTCGACCCGCACCGTCCGGTCGAGCGCCTGGCCGGCGGCCTCGAGCCGCACGACGTAGTCGCCCGGCTCCACGAACGGGCCGTCGAGCGTCCGGCCGGGCTCCAGCCCCGTGTCGAACGGCGGCGACCTGAGGTCCCACACGACCCGGTTCACGCCCCGGCGGGACGTGGCCGCGAGCTTCCGCACGGTGCGGCCCCGGCCGTCGAGCACGGTCACCACCGGCGCGCCGCCGCCCTCGCGCAGGTAGTAGTCGATGATCGCGCCGGCCGGCGGGTTCGCGCCGCGGAAGACCATGTCGCCCTGGTGCGCCTTGGGGTTCGTGTAGCGGATCTCCCGCGCGGGCCGGATGGTGAACAGGTGCGCCGGCGACGCCAGCACGGCCGGCGTCAGCTCCTCGAGCGCCGCGATGTGGTCGAGGATCCAGATGCCGCGGCCGTGCGTCGCCAGCACCAGGTCGCGGTCGCGCGGATGGATCAGGAAGTCGTTCACCGGCACGGTCGGCAGGTTGGCGCCGAACCGCACCCAGTGCGCGCCCGCGTCGATCGACAGGAAGAAGCCGAACTCGGTGCCGGCGAACAGCAGGTCGGGGTTCTGCAGGTCCTCGTGCACCGACTTCACCACGCGGTCCGCCGGCAGGTCGTTCACGATCGACGTCCACGTCCGGCCGAAGTCCGCCGATCGGTACAGGTAGTCGTGATAGTCGTCGCTCGCGTGATCGTCGAACGCCGCGTAGACCGTGCCGTCGGCGAAGCGCGACGCCTCGAGGGCCGACACCCACGACGACTTCGGCAGGCCCGGGACGTTCGGCGCCACGTTCGTCCACGTCCGGCCGTCGTCGCGCGACACCTGCAGGTTGCCGTCGTCGGTGCCCGCGTAGAGCAGGCCCTTCACGCGCGGGGACTCGGCGAGCGCGGTCACCGTCGGGTAGTACGGCACGCCGTCGTCGAGCGAAGGCGTCGTCGGGCCCGGCGTGCGGCCCATGATCGCGAGCGTGCTGCGGTCCACGCCCGTCGTCGGGTCGCCCAGGTCCGTCCACGTGCTGCCGCGGTCCGTGCTCTTCCACACGTGGCGGGTGCCGGCGTAGAGCGTCTTCGGATCGTGCGGCGAGATGATGAACGGCGCGTCCCAGTTGGCCGGCTCCATGGCGTTGCCGAGGAGCGGCTCCGGCGCGCCGGGCCGGCCCCACGTCTTCCAGTTGCGGCGGGCGTCGATGTGGCCGTGCGGGTCGCCGGGGCGGATGTCGGTGCGGTCGAACGTCTCGACGTTCAGCCGCGAGAGCCCGAGGTACTGCGACGAGGTGTAGAGCGTGCGCCAGTCGGTCGGGTCGATGCGCTGGCCGAACCCGTCGCCGCCCGTCACGCGGAACCAATCCTCGTTCAGGATGCCCTGCGAGGAGTACGTGGCGCCCGGCCCGCACCACCCGCCGTTGTCCTGCAGCCCGGCGCAGATCCAGTACGGATCGCGCATGTCCACGGCGAGGCGGTACAGCTGGCTCACCGGCAGGTCCGTCACGTACAGCCACTTCAGCCCGCGGTCGTACGAGATGCCCAAGCCGCCGTCGTCGCCCTTCATGACGTGGCTCGAGTCGCGCGGGTCCACCCAGACGATGCGGTCGTCGCCGTGCAGGGACTGGCGCGGGGCGGTGAACGTCTTCCCCCCGTCGTCCGAGTAGCTGTACTGGTTGACCATGTAGATCCGCTGGTCGTCGTTGGGGTCCACGAGGATCTGGCTCGCGTACATCGGCCGCGGGTTCCAGTCGCTCATGTGCTGCCAGCTCGCGCCCTTGTCCTCCGACCGGTAGACGCCGCCCTGGCGCTCCTCGTAGGCCGTCGAGGCGTTGTAGCGCAGGCCGCGCTCGACCGAGACGTAGACGATCCGCGGGTCCCGCCGGTAGATGGAGATGCCGACGCGGCCCCACTCGCCCGCGGGCAGGCCGCTGGCGAGCTTCGTCCACGTCTGGCCGGCGTCGGCGGTCTCGTAGAGCGCGCTGCCGGGGCCGCCGCCGTCGAAGCCGAAGGCGGTGCGGCGGCGCTGGTAGGCGGCGGCGTAGAGCCGGTTCGGGTCCGACGGGTCCATCGCCACGTCCACGACGCCGGTGTCCTGGTCGATCGAGAGCGCCTTCGCCCACGTCTTCCCGCCGTCCACGCTCTTGTAGAGGCCGCGCTGCTCGTTGGGGCCCCAGAGGTGGCCCATGGCGGCCACGTAGACGATGTCGGGGTTGGTCGGGTGCAGGACGATGCGGCCGATGTGGTGCGTGTCGCGAAGGCCCATGTTCGTCCACGTCCTGCCGGCGTCGGTGGACTTGTAGACGCCGTCGCCCCACGACGAGCTCTGGCGGTTGGCGCGCTCGCCGGTGCCGACCCACACGATGGCGGGGTCGGCCTGCGACACCGTGACGCAGCCGATCGAGTGGACGGGCTCCTGGTAGAAGACCGGCGCCAGCGTGACGCCGTTGTCGGTGGTCTTCCACAGGCCGCCGGTGGCCGTGGCCACGTAGAAGGTGGACGGGTTGGACTCGACCACGGCGAGGTCCACGACGCGGCCGCTCATGTTGGCCGGGCCGATGCTGCGGAGCGCGAGCCCGTCGAGCAGCGCCGCGTCGAGGACCGGCGCCTGGGGCGCGCGCGCCCAAACGGCCGCGGTCCACGCGGCGCCGCCGGCCAGCGCGAGGGTCAACGCGAAGAGCGCGACGGAGCGTGGTGTCCGGGACACGGCGGCCTCCTTGGAAGGGCAGGGCGGTCGAGGAGGGGATTATGCCACTCGCGGCGCCGGTGCGCGCGGGCGCCGGGCCCTCGCCGCCGCGGCGAGCGCTCGGCTCCCGGTCACGCCGGTGCCGCGACAGCGGCCGGTCGGGGGATCGCGCGGCGGGCCGTGGAGGCCGCCCGCGACACGGATCCGGAACGCGAGCGGAGCGAGCCTTGCGCGGCGGGCTGCCGCTGCGCGGGCGTCGATGCTCGGCGCACCCCCGCCGGTGGTCGGTACGTGGGGGTGTTGACCGGCGAACCCTGCCCGCCGCGCGGATCGGAAGGATATCGAGCCGGAGCGAGCGTTCCCGGGCGGCCGGATTCGGCCCGCGGCGCGAGCCCCCGACCGGCCACGGTCGCGGCACCGGTGCGCCGGGAGCCGGGCCCTCGCCGCCGCGGCCGGGTCGCGCTCGCCGGCAACCCTCGCTGCGCTCGGGTACTCTGCCGATGGCGCAGCGGGCAAGGCATGCCGGCCGACAACTCCGACGGACCGTTCGCCGCCTCGGGCAACGCGAGGGTCGAAGCGCGCGAAGCAATAGCCCGCTGCGGAATCCTCGGCTCCGCTCGGGTTGCGCTCGGCTCGGCTCACGGCCGCGGCGGCGAGGGCCCGGCTCCCGCGCCGGTGCCGCACCACGGGACGCCACATCTCGTGTTCGCGCCCGCGGTGGACAGACCCGGTGGTTTGAACGGCGGTTCAACGAAATCCGACTTGACAGGTCCGGGTTGAGGCCACTACGCTTGAGGTTGATAACGCGATCAATCTCATTTTCGTGCGTATCCGTCCGGGCGCCCGCGGGGCCCGCGCCCTTCGACAGGCTCAGGGCGCTCCGGGCACAGCCGAGGAGCGCGGGTCCCCGGGAATCATCGTCATGCTGCAAGCGTTCGTGATCACCCTCCGGGAGGGCCTGGAGGCCTTCCTGATCGTCGCCATCAGCCTGGCCTACCTGAGGAAGACCGGCCGCGGGGACCTCGCGCGGGCGGTGCACTGGGGCATCGCCGTCTCGATCCTCATCAGCGTGGCGGGCGGCGTGCTCCTCGAGCGGGCGGCCAACCAGTCGCTCTACGAAGGGATCCTGGCGCTGGTGGCGGCCGTGCTGGTGGCCTCGCTGACCGTGCACATGTGGCGCGTGGCCAAGCGCATGAAGCGCGAGATCGAGGACCGGCTCGAGCGGGCGTCCCTCAAGGTGGGCGCGGCGGCGTTCCTGGGGGTCTTCTTCTTCACCCTGCTGATGATCACGCGCGAGGGCATGGAGACGGCGCTCCTCATGAGCGCGCTCGTCTTCCAGGTGCGCTCGGCAAGCGTCCTCACCGGCGCGGTGGCGGGCACGCTGCTGGCGGCGGTGGTGGCGTGGCTCTGGTCCCGCTACGGCCACCGCGTGAACCTGTCGCGCTTCTTCCAGGTCACGGCCGTGTTCCTGCTCGTCTTCGTGCTGCAGCTGATGATCTACGGCTTCCACGAGCTGACGGAGGCCAACGTGCTGCCCTACAGCCACACGCTCCACTGGGCGACCGAGCCCTACGGCCCCGACGGCCGCTACGGCCAGTTCCTCACCTACCTGCTCGTGATGCTGCCGCTCGGGTGGCTCGCGATCTCGTCGTGGCTCTCGCCGCGTCCGGCCGGCGCGCGGCGCGCCTCGCGCGGCTGACGCGCGCGGCCGCGCGGTTTCCCTCTTCACGGGGCGGGATGGATCGGATGGGGCACTTTGCCCTGTGGCGTCCTTGTGACGCGTGAAAGAACGGGCGCGTTGACCGCCGTTTAACGCGCGCGCCGACCTGACACCGATCTTGCACTGACCCGTCCCAGAGTCTCGCAGCACCCGCGCACGCCTACCCCGTTCGAGTGGTGCCTCTCCCCGTGCGGCTCGTCGCATGTCTTATTCACTCAGGAGGACACGGACCATGCAGAAAGTGACGTCCTTGGCCGTCCTGGTGCTCGCACTCTCCGTCGGCGTGGCATTCGCCCAGGAGACGACCTCCGGCTCGATCACCGGCAAGGTCGTGGACGCGCAAGGGCTCGTCCTTCCCGGTGTGACGGTGACCATCACGTCGTCGCAGGGCACCAAGACGTTCGTGACCGACTCCACCGGTCGGTTCTTCGCGCCCTATCTCACGCCCGGCACCTACACGGTGACGTTCGAGCTGCAGGGCTTCTCGACGGTCGTCAAGAACGACATCGCGGTGCGGCTCGGCCAGCGCCTCGAGGTGCCGGCGACGATGCAGGTCGGCAAGGTCTCGGAGAACGTGACCGTGACGGGCGGCGCGCCGGTCGTCAACACGTCGTCGACGACGGTCGGGACCAACCTCGACACCGCGGAGCTCAACCGGCTGCCCGTGGCGCGCACCTTCACCAGCGCGCTCTACCTGGCGCCGGGCGTCAGCACGAGCGGCGGCGCCGGCCACGCAAACCCGTCCATCGCGGGCGGCAGCGGCCTCGAGAACGAGTACGTCGTGGACGGCATCAACACGACCAACGTGGGCTACGGCGCGGTCGGGTCCTACTCGATCGTGTTCGGCTCGCTCGGCACCGGCGTGCCGTTCGACTTCCTGAAGGAGATCCAGGTCAAGACCGGCGGCTTCGACGCCGAGTACGGCGAGGCGACGGGCGGCGTGGTGAACGTGGTGACCAAGAGCGGGTCGAACCTGTTCCGCGGGTCGCTCTTCGGCTACACACGGCCGTCGGCGCTCGAGGGCACGTTCACGCCGATCAAGACCATCAACGCCACGCGGCCCGAGGCGGTCAACACCGTGAGCACGACGGACGGCGACGGCGGCATCGAGCTCGGCGGGCCGGTCCTCCACAACAAGCTGTTCTTCTTCGGCGCGGTGGACCCGCAGTACCAGCGCACGACGCTCGTGGCGCCCGCGGGCTTCCCGCTGGCGTCGATGGGCAACGTCAACCGCAACCGGCGGGTGACCCCGTACGCGGCCAAGGCGACCTGGCAGCTGAACTCGTCGAACCGCATCGACGCGTCGTTCTTCGGCGACCCGTCGCACGGCGACACCGGCCCGCAGCGCCGCACGTCGCTGCTGAACACCACGACGTCGGCCTTCAGCTCGCTCAACTACGGCGGCAACAACCAGACCGTGAAGTACGAGGGCGTGCTGTCGCCGAGCTGGCTGGTCGAGGCCTCGGTGTCGCGCGCGGCCAACAGCATCACCGAGACGCCCTCGGTGGATGCCTGGCGGGTCACCGACACGACCGTGACGCCCAACATCCGCGCGGGGGGCGTCGGCTACTACGAGGTGGGCAACCAGGGCGTCAACTGGCAGTACGACGTGAAGTCGACCAATATCTTCGACTGGGCCGGCAACCACCAGATCCGGTACGGCCTCGGTTTCGAGGACATCAGCTACGACAACACGTTCAACTACAGCGGCCCGACCTTCACGCTGCCCGACGGCACGCAGACCGCCACCGGCGCGACGGTCAACATCCTGGCCGACCCCGTGTACGGGCAGATCTACCGCGTGACGCGCGCCGGCATCACCAACCTGGCCAACACGCGGCAGCACTACCTCGACTTCTTCGTCGAGGACACCTACCAGATCGGCAACCACCTGACGATCAAGCCGGGCGTCCGCTACGAGCAGCAGCGCCTGATCGGCAACCAGGAGAGCTTCGCCTGGAAGAACAACTGGGCGCCGCGCATCGGCGCGATCTACGACCCGACGGGCACCGGGCGCATGAAGATCTACGGGAACTTCGGCCGCTTCTACGCCAAGGTGCCGAACGACCTCGCGGCGCGCGCCATGTCCGCCGAGCCGTCCGTGTCGCTGGCCGACTACTTCGACCCGCAGCTGACCCGGCCGGTGCCGAACGGCGTCCTGGCGGCCGGCGCGACGAGCCACTACGTCACCAACGCCCTCAGCGCGACGACCATCGATCCGAACTCGAAGTCGAGCTACCTCGACGAGTGGGTCGGCGGCTTCCAGTACGAGCTCGGGAACGACTGGGCCCTGGGCGTGAGCTACACGCGCCGCCGGTTCGGCCGCATCCTCGAGGACGTCGGCACGCTGCCGATGGTGGACTACTTCCTGGGCAACGTGCCCGGCGCGAACAGCGTCGAGTACTTCCTCACCAACCCGAGCCCCAGCACGCCGGTGGTCGGCGCGCAGGGCTACCCGATCTCGTTCGAGAACGCGATCCACGACTACGACGCCGTCGAGGTCACCGCGAACAAGCACTTCAGCCACAACTGGGCGCTCCAGGCCTCGTACCGCTGGTCGCGCCTCTACGGCACCTATGAGGGCTTCTACCGCAACGACAACGGCCAGTCGGACCCCGCGATCACCTCGCTCGACGACTTCCCGACCAACGACCCGACCTACACCGCCATCGGCGGGCCGATGTTCGGGTTCCAGGGCGACATCCGCTACCTCGGCGCCCTCGGCGCCGGCCCGCTGCCCGAGGACATCCCGAACCAGGTGAAGGTGTACGGGAACTACGACTTCGACATGGGGCTCAACCTCGGCGCCGGCCTCGTCGTCAGCCAGGGCACGCCGCTCACCGCGTTGGCCGCGAACCCGGTGTACGACAACGCCGGCGAGATCCCGACCACGCCGCGCGGCGCGGGCTTCACGACGGTCGACGGGTTCAAGACGCGCACCCCGGTCCTCAGCACGGTCGACTTCCACGCCGGCTACCCGCTGAAGATGGGGGCCGACCGGCGGCTCGTCCTCATGGCCGACGTGTTCAACCTCTTCAACCGCCAGACCGTGACGGCGTACGACAACTTCACGCAGAGCTCGTTCGGCGTCTCCAACCCGGACTTCGGCAAGATCATCGCGTATCAGCTGCCGATCGAGGTCCGCTTCGGCGCCCGCTTCGAGTTCTGAGCGCAGGGAGAAAGGGCCGGTCGAATGGATCGGCCCTTTCTTCTTCAGGGGTCAGGGGTCAGGGGTCAGGGGTCAGGAAGAGCATCCTGTCACGCTGTCACGGCTGCTCCCTGACCGCTGCCCGCTGCTCCCTGCCCGCTGCCCCCTGCCCCCTGCCCCAGTCCTGACCCCTGACTGCCGTCCGCTCGTGTGCAATACTCAATCGATCTTCCCCGGCACGGTCGAGGAGACGAGGGACATGAGGACATCCGTTCTTGGTTTCGTGGGGCTCGTCGCGGCGCTGGCGCTCGCGCCGGCCGCGGCCGCCCGGGCGCAGGCGCCGGCCACGCCGCCCGCGCAGACCTCGGTGGCGTCCGTGAAGGCGGACCAGCTGCTCGCGGCCATGGACTGGGCGCGCGCCTCCGCCGCGTACCAGCAGGTCGTGCAGCTGGAGCCGCGCAACGGCCGCGCGTGGTTCCGCTTCGGCATCGCGCTCGCCCACGTCGGCAACGACAAGCGCGCCGTCGAGGCGTTCGAGCAGGCCGGCAAGCTGGGCCTCGACGAGTCGCCCAAGGTCGCCTGGGAGGCCGCGCTCGCCTACGCGCGCCTGAAGAACGAGGAGCAGACGATCGACTGGCTCTCCCGTGTCGTGGACGGAGGCCTGCGGTCGGAGGTCCTGAGCCGCACCACCGCGTTCGACTTCATGCGCAGCGACCCGAGCTTCCAGGCGCTCGCCGCCCGCGCGACCGCCAACGACGCCCGGGCGTGCGGGGCGCCGGCGTACGGCGGGCTCGACTTCTGGCTCGGCGAGTGGGCCGTCTACGACGCGGACCGCGTGCGCGTCGGCACGGACACCGTGCAGAAGTCGGCCGACGGCTGCTCGATCGCCGAGACCTGGAACGGCACGCTGGGCGACACGGGCCGCAGCCTGAACTTCTTCGACGTGCGCGCCAACCGCTGGAACCAGGTCTGGATTGGCGACACGGGCGGCATCGTCCAGCAGTCCGGCCAGGAGATCGAGGGCAAGGTCCAGTTCACAGGACAGTCCCGCCGCCCCGACGGGGCGCTGGTGATCAACCGCCTGACGCTCTCGCCGCTCGAGGACGGCCGCCTGCGCCAGCTGGCCGAGACGTCGACCGACAACGGCCATTCATGGGTGACCCAGTTCGACTTCACATTCGTTCGCGTGACCAAGTAGGCCGGGCCGCCCGGCACCCGACACCCCTATGTCAGACCAGAAGCCTCCTGTCGTCATCGACCTCACCTGGGACGCCGAGCTGCGGTTCACCGCCGCGGCCGACGATCTGCGCCTCACGCTGGACAGCGCGTCGAAGGCCGGCCCGTCGCCCATGCAGCTGGTGGCCTTCGGCATCGCCGGATGCATGGCGATGGACGTCGTGCACATCCTGAAGAAGGGCCGGCACGACCTGCAGGGCCTGACGGCCCATCTGGTCGGGCGCCGCGCCGACGAGGCGCCGCGGCGGTTCATCGCCGTCGACCTGCACTTCGAGGTGAAGGGGCCCGTGCCGATCGATCAGGTCGAGCGCGCGATCGCGCTCTCGCGCGACACCTACTGCTCGGTGTGGCAGTCGATGCGGCAGGACATCGAGTTCCGGGTCACGGCCACGGTGGTCTAGATCAGAAACGACGGTGGCCAGGTCAGGACCCGTGCCACACCTCTCTTCCTGACCCCTGACTACTGACCGCTGGACCTGGCAGGATTGTTGCTCCTCCTATTGGCACAGGAGTTCAACATGAAACCTGCGCCATTGGAGGGTCCGTGGGATCAGCGGTCGCAGCTGGGACACCTGCTGGCGCACCACCGGGGGCATCCTGAGGCGGACCTGCTGGAGCTGGTCAGCCTGTTGACGCTGTTCCTGATGGCGGCCGGCGCGATGATCTCGACCCTGACCGTGCTCGCAGTCGGGCTGGAGCACCTGATCTCGTAGGGGCGACCCGGCGGGTCGCCCCTACACGGTCTCGGCTGTTGCCGGGCGTGCCCATCCGCCCCGGGTGGGGCATCACGCCACGGCGGAGGTCTTTCTGACCCCTGACCGCTTACTTCCCGTCCTCCGTCTTCTCCGCCTTCTTCTTCGGGGCCACCTGCAGGTCGTCGTAGTTCATCAGCGCGTTGAAGAGCATGTTGAACTCGCCGTGGTTCTGCCACCGGTAGACCGGGTTGGTCGCGTAGAGGAGCACCCGTCCCTTGCCGACCGGCACGTCCACGATCGCGGGACGGTTGCGGATCTCGTTGGCGCCCTTCATCAGCCCGCTCAGCACGGCCTTGTCGCCGCCGACGAACTTCATGAGGACCTCGTTGTCCTGGTCGTCGCGCGGCACCTGCAGCATCGGGCCGTTGGTGTACTTGATGGGCAGGGTCGTGTCCGTGTAGCCGTAGAAGATCGGGTGCTCGGGCCGCGCGATCTCGGCCTCGACGATCGGGCGCGGCGCGTAGAACTGGCTCGACGTCCGCCCCGCGTTGATGTCGCGCACCAGGCCGAAGTCGGGGGGCAGCGAGGTGGCGCTGCCCAGCGTGATGAGCAGGCCGCCCTGGTCGATGAACTTCTGGAGCTCGACGACGCCCTCGAGGCCCATGCCGCCGGTGATGTCGTCCGACGACCCGTACATGCCCAGGTTCTTGTACTTCTCCGTCTTCGTGTAGGCGATCGGCTTGTCCTGCGGCGGCACGTCGAACACGATGCTCTTGCCGTCGCGCCCCTGGCTGGGCATCAGGATCACGTCGTAGGCCGCGCGCAGGTTCCCCTGCCGCACGCGCTCCTTGTAGATCAGGTCGTAGGGGATCTCGAACCGGTCGAACGCGTAGCGCACCCAGCCGACGTCCTGCGTGCTGCTCCACGTGCTGAACATCGCGATGCGCGGCAGGTCCAGGTCGTGCGTCGGCACCTCGGGCGCCGCGGCGAGGCCCACGGCCGTCAGGCCGAGCGCCTTCACCGCCGCCCGGATGCGGTCGGCCGCGCCGGCCGCCGGGACGAGGAACGACCCCGCCGGCATGTCCACGCCGCCGGCCTTGAACGCCTTCTCGGCCGCCTTGACCGCCAGGTCCTTCAGCCGGTAGCGCAGCGTGATCATGTTGGTGGACCCGAAGTGCGCCACGGCGTAGAACGCCGGCGACGCGGGCCCGGTCACGGTGCCGGCGAGCGGCACGTCCTCGCCGACGGGCGTCACCGCGGCGTCGAGGATGGCCTTGTCGTCGATCGGCTTCACCTCGGTCTGCAGCATCAGGCCCATCGTCCAGCCGCTGTCGTCGTAGGTCCGCAGGTTCTCGTCCGGGAAGTCCTGCTTCTCGAGCAGGATCTTCGCGAGCCGGCCGTACGGCTGGTTGCGCTTGATGACGAAGGAGCCGGCCGGGAACGTGCCGTCCTTCACCTTCACCTCGGCGGTGGCCCGTCCCACCTCGATGCCCTGGATGCGGATCAGGTCGACCAGGCGCGCGACGCGCGTCGTGTCGCGCTGGCCGGCGGGCAGCACCCAGCCGTGCGGCGTCTCGTTCTCGCCGCCTTCGATCGAGTGGAGGCTCTTGAGGTAGAAGTTCTGCAGGATCACCTTCGGGAAGCTCGACGTGAGCTCGAGGCCCAGCAGGACGGCCGTCTCCATGTAGTTCGTGTTGTTGCGCATGGACCAGACGACCTTCTTGTAGGGCGGCAGGGGCCGGTACCACTCGCGCGAGGTCTGGCCGCCGCGGCCGCCGCCGCCCGGGCCGGCGCCCGAGAGGTCGCGTTCCATCGTGGTCGCGCCGCCGTTCCCGAACGTCTCGTACATGCGCATCATGCCGTTGTGGTTGTAGGACATGGCGCCGAGGTAGCCCGGCGACCAGCCGTCCATGAACCCGTGCGTCCACACCCCCGGCATGCCGTACTTGATCATCTGCGCCATCTCGAAGTTCGAGTACCAGGGCAGCTCGCCGAAGAGGATCGGGTCGAAGTCGGGGTTCTGCGGCGCCTGCGCGCTGTAGTCGTAGAGGAACGGAATCGACTCGTGCAGGTCGTGCATGATGGGCGGGTGCCACTGCAGGTACCAGTCGAGCAGGTTCCGCATCGTCACCTGGGAGAAGTTGATGTCGCGGTTGTTGTCGTGCAGGACGTACTTGCCCCAGTAGGGCGGGCCCGGCATCCGGTCCTTCTCGTTGTCGATGTCCACCAGGTAGCGGTAGTACCAGTCCACGTAGCGGTCGCGGCCGTCGGGCTCGGCCACCGGCGTGATGGACACGATCACGTTGTCCCGGATCTGCTGCACGAGCGGCGAGTCCTCCGTCGCCAGCCGGTAGGCCAGCTCCATCAGCATCTCGGACGGCCCGGTCTCGCTGCTGTGGAGTCCGCCCATCAGGTGGTACATGGGCTTCGCCTTCGCGATGGCGCCCTGGATGGCGGCCGCCGACTCGTGCCGCGGGTCCGCCAGCTCCGCCAGGTACCGGCGGTTCTGGTCCAGGTCCCGGATCGACTCCGCCGAGCCGACGAAGACGACCACCGACTCGCGCCCCTCGTCCGTCTTGCCGATCGGGAGGACCTTCACGCGCGGCGTCGCCGCCTCGAGCGCCCGGTAGTAGCGGAGGATGTCGGCGTAGTAGGTGAGCTTCTTGGGCGCCCCGATGTAGTACCCGAGGACGTCCTTGGGCGACGGCACGCCGGCCACCTTGGGCAGGTGATCCACCAGCGGGCTGAGGAACTCCGGCTTCGTGGTCCACTCCTTGACCAGGCGCGCGAACTCCTCGTCCTGGGCCTGGGCCGGGCCGCGCGTCTCGAGCGCCGACTCCTGCGCCGGGAGCGTCGTGCCGATGAGGACCGCCAGGGCCAGGGTCAACAGGCCGCGCGACAGGGGACGGCGGCGGAGACGAGAGACGTCCATTACTCGTAACTCCTTGCGAATCAGGTTGTTCCGGTTGACGTGCCTCCGCGAGTCCGGCGGGCGGCGCCGGCGGCGGGCCAGGGGCTGAAATGCCTTGAGATTCCGGGCGTCAGGGAATATAAGATTGCGTCGCAACCGAGAGAGACCAGTGCGCGAGGCCAAGGGGATCCCACCATCATGATCAGCGTTGCCGCGATTCGGATGAAGCAATTCGGCGTGCAATTCTATCAGGCTTCCCTGACAGCCAGGGACATCGACAAGCTGGTCCGTTTCGAGGTGCTCAGCTATGGCGATCAGAGCCAGCCGCCGGTCCGCGGCGGCCGGAGCCGCAGCGCGTCGAAGGTGAACTGGGACCTGCTCGAGCGGCGGATCGCCGCCAACGAGAAGGCCTACCAGCGGCAGATCATCCGCCGGAAAATAGATGAGCTGGTGCAGTACTACGAGCAGTGCCGGCAGGCGCGCGACCTGCCGTCGATTCCCGGCGCCGTCATCATCTCCTGCGACGAGCCGCTGCGCTTCGAGTCGGTCGACGGCGATCTGCCCCTCGGCACGCTGAAGGTGCCCGAGCGCGAGGGCATCCTGCGGGCGATCGACGGGCAGCACCGGCTGCTCGCGCATGCACGCCGACATCGAGCGCTTCGGCAGCGAGGACTTCGCCGTGCCGGCCGTCATCTTCGACCGGCTGCCCGAGGACCACGTCGTCCAGATGTTCGTCACGATCAACGCGAAGCACACGCGCCTGAACGCGTCGCACCTCGTGTCGCTCTCGGGGCGCCAGCTCTACGCGGACGAGAACCTGGCCGCGGCGCACGACGTGGTCCGCGTGCTCAACGACCGCGAGGACTCACCCCTCTACGGCGAGATCAAGCTGCTCGGCGTGGGGGCGGGCCGGGTGGCGCAGGCGCCGCTCGCCCAGGAGCTGAAGAAGCTGTTCGCGAGGCGAGGCCTTCGGCGGCGGGCGGAAGGGCGACGCCTTCCGCGACGAGGCGCAAGCGCTTCTTCGTGAACTACTTCAAGCAGGTGGCGCTCGTCTTCGGCGGCGCCTGGAACGGGCGCAAGTACAGCATCAAGACCGCCACCGCGCTGCGCGCCTTCATCCGCGTCACGCCCGACGTCGTCCGCCGGCTCGATCAGGAGCACGCCGACCGGACCGACTTCCGGGCGATCGGGCGCGTCATCGCGCCGTGGGGCCGCCGCATCGGCGACCTCCGGTTCGAGAGCGACGGCGCGTGGAAGGGCACCACCGTGGATCAGTTGACCAAGGAGCTCCGGCTGGCGCTGCAGTACCCGGAAGGCGCGGCCGTGTAATCGTGCAAGAGTGTAATTCCGGTTACGAAGTCGTCGGCTCCCACGGACCCGGGGCACAGGATTTTGGCCAGTTTTCGGGCGGCATAGTGGTTGCTACAACACCGCCCGGCGGCCTGAATATTTACGGCAGGGAGCCGTGAGTTGCTGGGGAGCCAGGTCGCCAAGTTCGGCCGACGGGGCATCATCTTCGGATGGTGCCCCGTTTTTCTTGCCCGATCCGCCTCGACCAGCCCGTAGCGCCGATCCCGGTTCGAGCTCAAACCGTGCGCGCCACACGGCCCGCGCCGGGATCGGGTCGCTCCTGGACAAGAGGTGCCGATCCGCTATAATCCGGCGCAAGTGGCCCGGCCCGGACGGACCGCGCGCTTTCCCCTCAAGCGAGAACCGTCGGTTCGGAGCCGGAGGCTCTGTCGGGCTGAGCCGGCGGGTGTCCGGGGCAACATGCGCACCAATCCCCTCGCCGCGATCAATTCGGTCGCACTGGCCATCGGGCGCTTCTCGAGCCTGCACGACATGCTCGACTACGCGCTCGCGAAGGTGCTCGAGGCGGTCGAGACCGAGGCGGGCAGCGTCTACCTGCTGGACGAGGCGCGCGGCGATCTGAGCCTCGTCGTCCACCGCGGGCTCTCCGAAGCGGCGTGGCTCGACTTCGATCACCTGCAGCTCGGCGAGGGCCTGTCGGGGCGCGTGGCGCTCGCAGGCGTCCCGATCGTGGTGCGCAACCTGAAGGACGACCCGCGGCTCACACGCATGGCCGCGCGCGCCGAGCGGCTGCGCGGCTTCGCCTCGATCCCGCTCAAGTCGAACCTGAAGATCTACGGCACGCTCAACGTCCACACGCGCAGCGAGCGGGAGTTTTCGGAAGAGGACGTGCAGCTGCTGACCTCGATGGCGTCGCAGATCGGGCTCGCCGTCGCCAACGCGCAGCTGTACCTGGACCTCCAGGCGTCCGAGCGGAAGTTCCGCGGCCTGGTGGAGAACGCCGAGGACCTCATCTACCTGACCGACGGCGAGGGGCGCATCCTGTACGCCAACCCCGCCCTGGAGCGGTTGCTGGGCTATCCGCCGCGCGTCCTGAACGGCTCGGGCCTGACTGTCCTGACGCTCGTGCACGACGCGGACCGGGAGCCGGTGGCGTACGCCCTCGCGCGCATGCTGGGCGGCGAGGTGGTGCGGGCGCTCGAGTTCAGGCTGCTGCACGCCGACGGCGTGCGCTTCCGCTGGTTCTCGCAGACCAACGTGCCGCTGCGCGACGAGGCCGGGGCTCCGACCGGGATGCAGTGCATCGCGCACGACATCACCGATCGCAAGGAGATGCAGGAGGCGGCGCGCCTCGCGGATCTCGGCCGCATCGCCGCGAACATCGCGCACGAGATCCGCAACCCGCTCGGCGCCATCGTCAATTCCATCACGGTGCTGCGGCGACCGGGCGCCGCGGCCGACCCGCGCCTGCTCGACATCGTGACCGAGGAGGCGGATCGGCTCGACGGCATCCTGCGCGAGTTCCTCCTCTTCGCGCGTCCGCCGGCGCGCGCGGCGGTGGCGTGCGACGTCGGGGAGCTCATCGACAGCACCGTCGTGCTCTTCCGGCGCGACGCCAAGGTGCCGGCGGAGGTGGACGTCCGGGTCCGCCTCGAGCCGGGGCTCCCGGCGGTGCTCGCCGACCCCAGCCAGATGCGGCAGGTGCTCTGGAACCTGCTGGCCAACGCGGTGGAAGGGGCGGGCGACGGGTCGCGGACGCCGGCGGTGGACGTCGAGGCGGCGGTCCGCGCCGACGGCGCCGCCGTCGAGATCAGCGTGATTGACGACGGGCCGGGCGTCCCGGACCCGGTGGCGGTGTTTCTGCCTTTCTACACGACCAAGGCCCAGGGCACGGGCCTCGGTCTCGCCGTCGTCGACCGGATCGTCCGCGACCACGGCGGCACGATCACGGTCGAGAACGCGCCGCCGCGCGGCGCGCGGTTCACCGTGAGCCTGCCGGCGGCCCTGGCGGTGCCGATGGGAGTGCACGCACATGGCGACGATCCTGCTCGTCGATGACCAGGTCAACATGCGGCGATCGATGGCGCTCCTGCTCGAGCACGACGGCCACGCCGTGCGCGAGGCGGCCGGCGTGGACGAGGCGCTCGCGGCGATGCGGTCGGGCCCGGTGGACGTCGGTACTGACCGACGTGCGCATGGACGGCGAATCGGACGGCGTGGCCGTGCTGCGCGCCGTCAAGGCGCGCGACGCGGAGATCGAAGTGGTGCTCGTGACGGCGTTCGGCACCATCGCCGACGCGGTGGACGCCATCAAGTCCGGCGCCTACGACTACCTGACCAAGCCGGTCGACCCCGAGCGCCTCCTGATCACGGTGCGCCGCGCCGTCGAGCGCCGGGCCCTCGCTCGCGAGGTCCGGCAGCTGCGCGCGCAGGTCCACGACGCTGACGAGATCCTCGCGGCGAGCCCGGCGATGCAGGCGGTCGTGGGGGCCGTCGCCCAGCTCGCCCAGAGCCACTCGACCGTGCTCATCACCGGCGAGAGCGGCACGGGCAAGGAGCTGGTGGCGCGCGCGCTGCACCGGCAGAGCCCACGGCGGCACGGCCGCTTCGTGCCGATCAATTGCGGCGCCATTCCGGAGACGATCCTCGAGAGCGAGCTCTTCGGCCACCGCAAGGGCGCGTTCACCGGCGCGACGGCCGACAAGAAGGGGCTCCTCGAGGAAGCCCACGGCGGGGTGCTGTTTCTCGACGAGGTGGGCGAGATGCCGGCCTCGATGCAGGTGCGCCTGCTCCGCTTCCTGCAGGGCGGCGAGATGCGCCGCGTCGGCGACACCGAGACGCGCCACGTGGATGTCCGGCTCGTCGTGGCCACCCACCGCGCGCTCGAGGACGAAGTGGCGGCCGGCCGCTTCCGCGAGGATTTCTTCTACCGCATCAACGTGGTCGGCGTCAGGATCCCGCCCCTCCGGGAGCGGCCCGAGGACGTGCCGACGCTCGCCGACCACTTCGTCCGGCGCATCGCCGCGCGGCTGCGCCGGAACGTGCACGGCGTCACCCCGGGCGCCGTCACGCTCATGAAGGCCTACCACTGGCCCGGCAACGTGCGCGAGCTCGAGAACGCCATCGAGCGCGCGGTCAACGTGGCCTCGGGCGAGCTCATCACCGAGGGCGACCTGCCAGCCACGCTCACCGTGCCGTCGCGTCCGGGCGCGTCGCACGGCGCCTCCGCCGCCGACGACGAGCGGGCCCGGCTGGTCCTCGCGCTGGAGCGCTGTCGCTGGAACCAGAGCCGCGCGGCGGTCAGCCTCGGCATGAGCCGCACCACCCTCTGGCGCAAGCTGCGGGAGCATCGCATAGAGGCGTGAGGCAGGGCCCAGCCCTCAACACCCAGCCCGCTGAGCACTCTGTTGAAACACTGTGTTGCGTAGTGGCATGCTGTCCCGCACCGCGCGCGGCGATTCACGCCCAGCGCGCCAGGTACCGCGCGGAACGTGGCTTGCTATCCTGCCCCGCAGCCGGCCTGAGCACGACGACACCAGTCCCGCGCCTCGATGACAGGCAGGGCCGCGCGGCGGGCCGCCCCGGAGACTCACGCATGACACGCACACGGATCCTCGTCGGACTTCTCGCGGCGCTCGGCCTCTCGTCCGGCGGGTGGCTGGCGACCGGGCTCTCCGCTCAGCGGGCAGGGCTTCCCGATCTCGCGGCGCTCTACGACCCGGGCCGCGGCCTCGTGCGCGACACCAACGGCGATGCGCTCCCGGACGCGGTGGCCGCCCGCGTCGTCGTGCCGGCCGAGGCGAGCCTGGGCGAGGTCGAGGCGGCGACCAACCTCGCCGCGCGGCTCGGCTTCGAGACCACCGCGCTGACGCTGCCGCTCGTCGTGCGCGACAGCGACGTGGCCGACCCGGCGTCGATCCCGCTGCCGATCCTCGTGGGCCAGACGAACACGTTCGTCCAGAAGCTCGCCGCGGAGCGGCGGATCGACCTGACGTCGCTCGAGAAGGGGCAGGGCCTCATCGCGCTCGTGCGCTCGCCGCTTGGCGGCGGCGACGGCGTGGTCGTGGTCGGGGCCGATGACGACGGCACGCGCGCGGCGGGGATGGAGCTGGCCGGACGGTTGCCGCGGATCTGGGGCATGAGCGGGATCACCCTCGGCGGGGTCGGCGAGCAGGCGCTTGGCTACCTGCGCTCCCGCGGCGTGCGGGCGTCGGGCGCGGGCGTGACGGCGCTCGTCGTGGACCGCGACCGGCGCGGCATCGCCACGGCGACGGTGCGGGTGGAGGTGCCGGCCGGCCAGGCGTCGAAGGCCGCCGCGGCCATCGAGGCGCTCGCGCGCGCGCACCGGCTCGGCCAGCAGGCCCAGACGCTCGACTTCGCCAACATCGCGGTGACGACGCTGGAGTTCTGGTCGGGCGGCCGGCTCGCGGGCCAGGCGTCGGTCGACCGCTCGGGCCTGAACTCGCGCACTCTGACCCCGCCAATCGAGCCGGGCGAGCTGGCGCTCGACTCGCCGGGGTCACGCGGGGCGTCGACCCAGGTGCGCAGCGTGCCGGCCAAGCCCTACGACCTGGCCGACACCTACACGATCGACGGCTGGTACGGCGACGCCTATCGCGATCTCATCCCCGACCGCACGGACACGAAGATCGTCCTCGGCGGGGCGGCCGACAGCTTCGGCGCGGCGCAGATTGCCGCCCGGCTCGGCCTGGAGACGACGGGCGTCAGCCTGCCGATCGTCCAGCGCGACGCGGACGTCCGCGACCCGGCGCGCGAGGCGAGCCCCATCCTCGTCGGGCGCGACAACGCGCTCGTGCAGGCCCTCGTGAAGATCGGCAAGGCCCGGCTCGACGACCTGCAGCCGGGCGAGGGCGCCGTGCAGATCGTGCCGCGCGCCTTCGGCAACGCCACCGCGACCGTCGTGGCCGGCGCCGACCCGGCCGGCACCGAGGCTGCGAGCCTCTATCTGGCCCGCCGCGCGCCCTATCTCTGGGACGTCGAGCGCGGCGCGTTCACCATCGACGACCTCAAGACGCAGGCCCGCCGCCTCTTCCAGGGCAAGAGCGGCGCCGGCCAGGCCGGCCAGGCGGTGCGCGCCCTCGATGGCGTCCTGGCCGACGCGAAGGGCAAGACCGTCGAGTCGTTCGACGCGAAGCTGTTCCTCGAGCGGTCGAACCCGGCGCTCGACGCGTACCTGTCGAAGACCGTCGCGGCCGCGCTGCCCGGCGCCAAGGTGACGGTCGAGAGCCAGGGCATCACCGACCCGGTCGCGGTCTTCGAGGACAAGATCGACATCCCGTGGGAGGTGGACGAGTTCTGGTCGAAGTTCCGGAGCGACGTGCTGCCGAAGGTCAAGTCCGGGTCGGCGGTCGCGCTCGAGGCGCGCCTCAGCGAGTCGCCGGAGTACCGGAAGGAGATCGCCGACAAGGCGCGGGCCGAGCTCGTCCAGGCCGGCGCGAGCGATCCGCGCGTGACGGTGCTGTCGGCCTACAAGCAGGGCTACCTCTGGCTGACCGAGCAGGTCATCCCCGCGCTGAAGGGCAAGGGCGCGCGCGGCATCCGGATCAAGGTGAAGGAGTACCACCCGGATTTCTCCAAGAAGTACAAGTTCTACATGGTGCCGAGCCGCTGGCTCCAGGAGCTCTACCCGGCCGACGAGATCTTCCAGCGCGACCTCGGCATCCCGAAGGATTGCTTCACGCTCGAGCTGGTCGACGACGCGAAGGACACCTACGTGGTCGACGCCCTGGACGGGCGGGGCCGCGTCGTCTACACGGCGACGTTCAGCCCGAAGGTGGTCGAGCGCGAGTACCTCGAGAAGTTCCCCGGCTGGTCGCGCGTGGAGGTGACGACGGGCTGGCTCCAGGCCGCGGTGGACGGCCGAACGGTCGTCGACGTCCGGATCGAGACCGACCCCGAGCGCTTCTGGGACTACTACCAGGCGAAGGTGCTGCCGCGGATCTACGACCACGTGATGAAGGTCACCGACAACAAGCCGATGCCGGACAAACAGCCGTTTCACCGCGACCTCGACATCGAGGTGTGGATGAGCGAGCCGGACTTCCGCATCGGCGTGGACGAGGAGCAGGTGTCGTCGCTCGAGTCTCTGCACGAGGACCTGTACTTCGTGACGCTCGACTTCTTCGACGCCCTGGGCCGGACGACGACGAAGGAGCGGCTGGCGGCGCCCGGGAAGATCTACCCGATCATCCACCCCGAGCGCCGCGGCGAGCCCGGCCAGGCCCGCGTGCTGTACGCCGGCAACGCGTCCACGAAGGCGGCGCTCCAGATCACCTACACGGTGAAGGGCGAGGAGAAGCCCGTGAAGGTCGGCCGCGATCTGGCGGCGGCCGACGTGACCCCGCCGGTGGCGACGCGCGTCGTGGCCCGGGGCGACGGCCTGCGCGAGATCGAGCTGCAGGTCGAGGCGAAGGACGACAAGGCCGCCGCGCGAGCGGCCGACGCGCTCGACGGCCTGGCCCGGCTGCACGCGGCCGGGCTGTACCGCACGGCGCTGTCCTACGACCACGTGGGAGACCTCGCGTTCTCCATCGTCCTGAAGGACGCGCGCGCGCGCCGCGTGCTGAAGAACACGGGCGAGGCGCCGCCAGCCAACGTGCACCACGCCGCGGGCCGGCCGGCGCTGCCGCTCGTGACGTGGGACCACATCGTCAGCCCGGAGGAGTCCGAACGCATCGTCGCGGCGCTCTCGGCGTACCCCGAGGTGAAGAGCTACCGCGCCGGCCACTCCTACCGCGGGCGGGACATCTCGGTGATGGAGATCACGTTGCCGACGCCCAGCGAGATCGTGTCGACAGCGAAGCTCACGGCGTACAAGCCGACCATCCTCATCACCGGCCGCCAGCACGCCAACGAGGTGTCGTCCACCAGCCACATCCTGAAGCTCGCGGAGCTGCTGGCGACCGACCCGCAGTACACCGCGATCCTGAAGAAGGTCAACGTCATCCTGCACCCGGTGGAGAACCCCGACGGCGCGGCGATGGCGTACGAGCTGCAGAAGCTGACGCCGAACTTCATGCTGCACGCCGGCCGCTACAGCGCGCTCGGCATGGACGTGGCGTCCCAGGTGGGCCGCCCCGACCCCCTGCTGCCGGAGGCGCTCGTGCGCGGCCGGCTGTGGGCCGAGTGGCTGCCGGACATCTACCTCAACCCGCACGGCTACCCGTCGCACGAGTGGGTCCAGCAGTTCGCTGGCTACGTGCCGCCCGGCTTCCGCACCTACTGGTCCACGCGGGGCTGGTACACGAGCATGAGCCGGCTGCGGGACCCGCGCCATCCGGAGCAGGCGGACGCCATTGAGGCGATGCGCGAGGCGATCGTGCGGGAGATCAACACCAACCCCGACGTGAAGGCCATGAACCTGCGCGCGCAGGCGCGCTACCGCAAGTGGGCGTTCGGCTACTCGCCGTACGTGTTCAACCAGGAGATCTACAAGGACACGGCGATCTACTACACGGACCCCGAGACGGGCGAGCCGCGGGGCCCGAGCCTCGCGGCGAGCGGCGG
This sequence comes from uncultured Acidobacteriota bacterium, assembly GCA_963812185.1. GTDB lineage: Bacteria > Acidobacteriota > Vicinamibacteria > Vicinamibacterales > JAHECP01 > JAHECP01. The sequence continues at coordinate 469,441 of CAWEUE010000001.1, read as the reverse complement.
CGGCCGCCAGTCGATCCGGAGCTGGCCGCAGGTCACGTTCGAATCGGGAGGCACCGAGACGCCCGACGAGACGGCGCAGGACAAGTGGCTCACGCTCGTCACCAAGCCCGGCTTCTCGTACCTGATGGCGCACATCAAGTACCTGCGCGACGGCCGGTACGCGGTCGATCGCATCGCGGACGATGGGCCCCAGGACAGCGTCACCCTGACGAGGCTGCGCGTGCGGCCGGTGAGGCCGCCAACCGCGCCGGCGCCCACCCCGCGCTGAGCCCTTCCCGTGTGCGGGAGGTCGTCGGCCAGCGGTGGCCTCCCGCACAGCCTGTTCTCCTCGAAAAGAAGTGTTGCAACACACCGTTGCGCGGCCGTGCGGCGTCGCGTCGCCACCGCACGCAACTCACTGCGAATCCGTACGTTCGCCCTCGGCCTCCGTCGGCACCCTTCTTGCGATCTCGTGTCGCTACTGCCATTGCCCGCGGCGTTCGACGTCCTTTGACCCGGGAAGCCGGCCGACAGCCGGTGCCAAGGAGGAGCGTATGAGGATCAGGTGGATGCCGGCCGTCCTGCTGCTCGGGCTGATCGCCCTCAGCGGGACGAGCGCCTACGCGCAGAACGCACAGATCGTCGGGAACATCAAGGATTCGAGCGGGGGCATCCTGCCGGGCGTCACGGTGACGGCGCGGAACACCGACCTGGGGCTGATCCGGATGGACGTCACGAACGCCAACGGCGACTTTCGCCTTCCGGCGCTCCCGCCCGGGAGCTACGTCGTGACCGCCGAGCTCCAGAGCTTCAGCACCGAGACACGGCCGGACATCGTCCTGGTGATCGACCAGACGGCGACCATCAACTTCACGCTCAAGCCGGCGGCCATCAGCGAGACGGTGACGGTCACCGGCGAGTCGCCGGTCGTGGACACGACGGCGTCGTCGGTGGCGACGGCCATCTCGAACACCCAGATTCAGGCCCTGCCCGTAGCGTCGCGGCGGTGGATCGACCTGGCCATGCTGACGCCCGGCACGTCGCAGGACAACATCCGAGGCTTCTTCTACCGCGGCAACGTGAACGTGGGCGCCGGCACCCGCGAGTACTCGAACGGCTTCCTCGTGGACGGGGTGAACAACACGTGGGCGGAGATGGGCGAGCCGAGGCAGAACTTCGCGATGGACGCGATCCGCGAGTTCAAGGTGTCCACCTCGACCTACAAGGCGGAGTTCGGCCTGGCGACGGGCGGCGTGGTGTCGGTCGTCTCGAAGTCCGGGACGAACCAGTTCCACGGGTCGGGCCTGCTCTTCTTCCGCGACAAGTCCATCACGGCCATCGAGCGGTTCCAGACGACGAAGCCCGACTACCGGCGCTACCAGTACGGTGCCACGTTCGGCGGCCCGATCATCAAGGACAAGACGCACTTCTTCTTCGCCTACGAGGGCACGAAGGAGACGCAGTTCTTCACGGTGAACGCCAAGGGGCTGTGGCCGCAGTACGAAGGCACGTTCCCGAGCAAGCAGACCCGGTGGACCTACCTGGTCCGGCTCGACCACCAGCTCACGAGCACACAGCAGCTCTTCGCGCGGGTCGCGGCCGAGGACGAGTACCGGCCGATCATCACCGCAGGCGGCTCCACGGCGCCGTCGGCGAGCTTCGACTTCGCGGTGCCGCGCAGCTCCGTCGTGGTCGGGCACACGTGGGTGTTGAACGATTGGAGCGTCAACGACTTCCGCTTCCAGCACGCGTTCGCCAAGTACGAGGTGGCGCCGCCCTACAGCCACGGCGACTGGGCGCCCGGCGACTTCAGCCAGGCCCGGCTGGACTACTGCACCGCCGTCTACTCCTACCCGTCAATCCGGATCGGCGGCTGCGGCAACAGCCAGATGGGCCCCGAGACGCGGTGGGAGGTGAAGGACGACTTCTCGTACCTGGTCCCCGGCTGGGGTGGCCAGCACCAGTTCAAGACCGGCGTGGACTTCAGCTACATCCCGTTCGATTACGACAATATGGGCACGCCGCCCGGAAGCTGGACGTTCCCGAAGGACACGCCGTACAACGCGGCCGACCCATCCACGTGGCCGACGCAGTACACGAACTCGCTGCCGACCTACGGCAACCTGCCAACCAAGCAGTTCGCCGTGTACCTCCAGGACGACTGGCAGCTCTCCAACCGGTTCACCGTCAACATGGGGCTGCGTTACGATCGCGAGATCGGCGCGTTCCTGGAGGATCCGCAGAGCCTGCTCCAGAAGATCCAGGACAAGCTCGGGCGTAACGGCAGCTTCCCGATCCCGATTCCCGACGCGCTCACCAACGGCTACAAGGGGCGCGGCGACCGCAACAACTTCGGCCCGCGCATCGGCTTCGCGTGGGACCCGACTGGTGAGGGCGTGACCAACGTGCACGCCGCCTACGGCCTGTTCTACGACAATATCCGCACCCTGCTCCAGGGCGGCGAGCTGACGTGGCCGCAGGCGCAGAACATCGTGATCAGCCATCCCGCGTTCCCGGACCCGTACCAGGGCCTGTCGCGCGACCAGTTCCTGTCGGGTGCGCCGCCGAACATCACGGTCAACTCGAGCTCGATGGTCAACCCGTACGCGCACCAGGCGAACGTCGGCTTCAGCCGCGAAATCGGCCGCGACATCGCCGTGACGGCCGACGGCACGTTCGTGTGGCGCTACTCGGACCGGGACATCGTCGACCCGAACATCCCCGACCAGGCGACGCGTCAGCGGCTCTACCCGCAGTTCGGCCGCGTCACCTTCGTGCAGTCCACCGCCGACAACACCTACCGTGCGCTGCTCGTGAAGTTCGAGAAGCGGATGAACCACAACTACCAGTACCTCTTCTCGGTACACGCTCGCGAAGGCCACTGACAACAGCCACTTGAGCAACGTGCCCGGCACCTACGGCTACACGAAGTTTGCCCGGCCCGCCTCCGGCGATCGCCGGCAGCGCCTGGTGGTGAGCGGCATCGTCGCGCTGCCCGGTCAGATCCAGGTGTCCGCGATCGCGGACTTCCGGTCCGGCCTGCCCTTCGGGCCGTCCTCGTCGGTCGACCTGAACGGAGACGGCTACACGGGCGACCTCCCGGCCGGGGTCATACCGCTGTCGGGCTGCCGCGGTCTCGATCTGGGTGCCGTGAACACCTACCGCGGGTCGAAGGGGCTGTCGCCCATCACGTCGGTGAACTGCCCGGGCTACGCGAACCTCGACCTGCGGTTCTCGAAGTTCTTCACGATTGCCGGGTCGCACCGGGTGGAGTTCATCGCCCAGCTCTTCAACATCTTCAACCGGGCGAACTACAACATCCCGAACACCAACGTCGCGGCGTCCACCTTCGGCGAGAGCACGTCGCTCCTGCCGAACATCAACGCACCGTCCCGGCAGGCGGAATTCGCGTTCCGCTACCAGTTCTGACGCACGGCCCGGCGCCCTCCGCATCCCCGGAGGGCGCCGGCCTCCCGGCCCGGCGGGCCCGCGTGACGGGCCTGGCCGGCTCGGGCGGCCCGCGACGGTAGGAGGTGACGTCGTGCCGCGCGTCCTCATCGTGGACGATCACCGCAGCACTAGGGAGTCGCTCGCGATCGGCATGCTCGTCGTCGGGTTCGAAGCCGACACGGCGCCCGACGCGGCCCGCGCCCTGGCGTTGGCGGCCGAGCGCGAGTACGACGTGGTGGTCTCCGACGTGCGCATGCCGGAGGTCGACGGCATCACGCTCTGCCGACAGCTCGCCGCCATCCACCCCGGGCTTCGTTTCGTCCTCATGACGGCGTACGAAGTGAGCCCGGCCGAGAGCACCGCGCTGCGCGCGCTCGGCGCGACCCTGCTCATCAAGCCCGTCACCATCACCGCGCTGACCGCCTGCTGCGAGGACGGCGGCGCCGCCAAGAGAACCACTGGAGTCTGATGATGTCGTCTTCACGCGTGTCTCGAGCTACCGTGACGTTCGCCGTGAGCCTGGTGCTGCTCCTCGTGTCGGGCGCCCGGCCCGCGACACAGGCCGGCGGCGACGCGGTCGGCGGGCTGCCGGCCTTCTTCCGGGCCGGCGGCGTCCTCCAGGATCGCAACGGCGACGGCGTCATCGATTTCGTGAACGCCAGGCTCGTGCTCGGCGCGTCGCCGGGCGACGACGAGATCGCGGCGGCGGGCGACGTCGCCGCGCGCCTCGGGTTCGAGACGTCGGCCATGAACCTGCCCGTCCGGGCCGCCGCCGGCGGGTCCGGGCTGCCGGTTGTCGTCGGCGCGGGCGGCCTGGCGGCCGCGGGCCTCGCCGCGGGCGACCTCGGCGCCGCCGCGCTTGCCGCGGGCGAGGGCGAGGTCGCCGTAGTGCCCGGCGCGCCGCCCGGGATCCTGGTGACGGGCGGCGACGGCGCGGGGACGCGCGCGGCGGCCGAGGCGCTGGCCGGCCGGCTGCCCTACGTGTGGGCGCCCAAGGGGGACACGCTCGAGAAGGTCGCCGACGACGTGCGCGCGGCGCTGGCCGACGCGAAGGTTCCCGTGCAGGCGGTCGAGGTGCCGGCCGTCTACGTCAAAGCCGGCGGCGACGCGCTCGAGCGGCTCGTTGTCGCGGTGACCGTCGGCGGCGCCGCCGACGTGAAGGCCGCGCAGGCGGCGCTCGAAGCCCTGCGCCCGCGGCCGGCCCGGCCGGGCGCGCGGGCTTCGGCCGCGCCGTCGGAGCCGAAGCTCACCTACGCCGGCGCCGAGGCCGTCGAGGTGCGTCTGGCGGCCGCCGGCTCGCCCGCCGCCTCGGTCGTCCTTCCGCGCGTCACGCCGCCGCCTCCGCCCGACGGACCGCTGCCGAAGCGCCCGGGAAACGGAGCAAAGGGCAGTCTCGACCTGGCGAACCTGTACGAGAACGCGGGGCTGCTCGGCGACTCGGACAGCAACCTGATCCCGGATCGCGTCGACGCGCTGCTCAGCGCCACCGGGCCCGGCACCGAGGGCATCGTGGACCTCGCCGCGCGGCTCGGTCTCGAGTCCACCGGGATCTCCGAGCCGCTCGTCGTGCCGCCCGGCGCGATTGGCAAGCCGGCGTCCGAGCCCACGCTGGTCGTCGCCGGCGTCTCGCACCCGATCATCGACCAGCTCGCCAAGGCGAAGAAGTTCGATCGGCCGGCGCTCGCGCCCGGCGAGGGCCTCGTCCAGGTGGTCCGGAAGGCGTTCGGCGAGAAGAGCGCGGTCGTGATCACGGGCGGCGACGCGCGCGGCGTGTCGCGCGCGCTGACGCAGGTCGCCGAGCGGCTGCCGCACGTCTGGGCGCGGGGCAAGGACCGCACCACGCTCGGCGACGTCGAGCAGGACGTGCACGACCTCATCGGCGGCCGGTCGCCGGCCGGGCAGGCCGCGATCGCGCTCTACAAGCTGGATCGGATTGCGGCGGTGGACCTCGCCGGCAAGGACATCGTCTCGGCGCAGGTGAAGGTCGCCGTCGAGAAGGCGCCGGACGGCCTCGCGGCGGTCGTCCAGCAGGCCGCCGCGGTGGCCATCAAGGCGCCCGACGTGAGCGTGAGCGTCGAGAACCTCGACGTGCAGAAGGCGAAGACGATCATCGACGACCAGTTCGACGTGCCGTCGGAAGTGGACGACTTCTGGCAGGCGTTCCGTACCAAGGTGCTGCCGGCCGTGAAGAAGAACAAGCGCAAGCCGGTCGCGCTCGAGGCGCGGCTCAGCGAGTCGCCCGAGATTCGCGACCAGATCGCCCGAGAGGCGCGGGCGGCCCTGGTGAAGGCCGGCGCCGCCGACGCGGGCACGGCGGTGACCGTGCTCTGCGCCTACAAGCAGGGCTACAGCTGGCTGAACGACGTCGTGAAGGCGCAGCTCGCCGGGAAGCCCGTCGGGCACATCACGATCCGGTTCGCGAAGATCGGCCCGCCGCCCCAGTGGAAGCAGCAGGCGATGTACGCGCCGACGCGCTGGCTGATGGAGATCTACCCGATCGACGAGATCTTCGCGCGCGACCTGAAGATCGCCCTCTCGGACGTCAGCTTCGAGGAGGCGCCGATTGGATCGGTGCCCTACGAGGTGACGGCAACCGGCGCGGACGGCGCGACGCTCTATCACGGCACGTTCGAGCCGAAGTTCGTCGTCCGGCAGTTCTACGACCAGTTCCCCGACTACGAGAAGGTGCGGGTGACGACGGGGTGGATCACGGCGTCGGTGGGCGGCCGCACGGCGGTGGACCAGCGGATCGAGACCGACCCCGAGCGCTTCTGGGACCACTACCAGAGCAAGACGCTGCCGGCCATCTACGACTACATGATGAAGCTCGGCGACGGCAAGCCGCGGCCCGAGGACGCGCCGTTCTTCGGCGAGCTGAAGGTCGACCTCTCGCTGAGCGAGCCGGACTACCAGATCGGCGTCGACCAGGAGCAGATCTCGCCGCTCGAGTCGGTGCACGAGGAGATCTACTTCAACACCCTGCAGTTCTTCGACGTGCTGGGCCGCTACACGCGCGGCGCGCCGCTGACCTACCCCGGGCGCATCATTCCCGTCATGCGCCCGAAGAACGACGGAAAGCCGGGCCACGCGCACATCACGTTCACCGGGTTCGACTCGCCGCGCCCCGAGGTGGTGGTGACCTACAAGACGCGTGACGGCCAGGAGGGCAAGGCCCGGCGCGACGTGCCCAAGGCCGCCGTCGACCGCCCCGTGGCGCTCGCCGCGCTCGTGCGCGACGGGCAGGACGGCATCGCCCGTCTGGACCTGCGCGTGAAGGTGGACACCGAGCAGGACGAGCGGCCGACGCTCATCACCGAGACCCGGGCGGAAACGGTGGACCGCCAGATGATGTCGGCCGCCGAGGTGAAGGCCGTCGTCGCGAACCTGGCGCGGCTGCGCGCGGCGGGCCTCTACCGGGACGCGCTCGCCTACCACGACCTGGGCGAGATCCGGATCGCGGCCGCCTGGACGTTCGACGAGGACGCGAAGGCCCAGCTGGTGGCGGATCTCCGCCCAACGGCGCGCCGGCGCCCTTCCCGGACATCCGCGCGCTTCTGCCGGCGGGCTGGCGGTACGACGGGACGCCGATGGTGCAGTGGGACGAGCCGATGCCGCCGCGCGAGGCGTACGCGGTCCTCGCGAAGATGTCCACCTTCAAGGAGGCCACCGTCTACAAGGTGGGCCACAGCTACCTTGGCCAGGACATCTGGGCGATGGACGTGATGCCCCCCATCGAGGCGTCGCACTGGTCGCAGGCCAAGGCGACCACGCTCAAGCCGACCGTGATCTACTCGGCGCGCCAGCACGCCAACGAGGTGTCGTCGACGAGCCACACGCTGAAGCTGGCCGAGCTGCTCCTGACCGACCCGGCGTGGAAGAAGAAGCTGGACCGCGTGAACGTCGTGTTCCACCCGATCACCAACGCGGACGGCGCGCAGCTCGCCTACGACCTGCAGAAGATCACGCCGCACTTCATGCTGCACGCCGGCTACCTGGGGTCGCTCGGCGTCGACATGACCTCGGCGCAGTGGGACCCGAACGCCATCTACCCCGAATCGCGGGTGCGCGTGGATTTGTGGCGCACGTGGCTGCCCGACATCTTCCTGAACCCGCACGGCTATCCCTCGCACGAGTGGGTGCAGCTCTTCTCGGAGTACGCGGCGTGGATCCGCACCCGCGTCGGCGAGTCGCGCGACTACTGGAGCCCGCGCGGCTGGTGGATGCCCGGCTTCGAGTACATCGACGATCCCAAGTACCCGCGCAACAAGGAGGCCGAGCTCGCGCTGCGGGCGCTCATCGCCGAGCGCATCAACGCGGCGCCCGAGGTCAAGGCGCTCAACGACCGCGAGTACGCGCGCTACAAGCGCTACACGTTCGACTGGGACAAGGACCTGTTCAAGCTGAACTTCACCGACGGCGTCCTGATCTACAGCGCCATCAAGGGCGCGAAGGGGAGCCCCACGGGCCGGAGCTTCATGACGCGCCAGCCCAACATCACGCTCTTCGAGGGCGTGACCGAAGCGCCCGACGAGACGGCGCACGGCGACTGGATGAAGCTCGTGTGCGAGGCCGGCCTCACCTGGGACGAGGCGAATCTGGACTATCTCGTCCAGAGCGAGTACAAGGTCGAGCGGAAAGGCGCGGAGTTCTGGGGCGGCGTGAGCCTGAGCGAGACCCGTCCGCGCCCGCCCAAGAAGCCCGAGGACGAGAAGGAGGCGCAAGGCGGCGGGGGGAGCTGAACGGCGCCTGGCCTCTGGCCCCCGGCCTCCGGAAGGAGCATCACCCGTGGACATCGACCTCAACTGCGACATGGGCGAGTCGTTCGGCGCCTACACCATCGGCCGCGACGCCGAGGTCATGCCGTCGATCACGTCGGCCAACGTCGCGTGCGGCTTCCACGCCGGCGACCCGACCGTGATGCGCGAGACGGTGCGCCTCGCGAAGGCGCACGGCGTCGCGGTGGGGGCGCACCCGGGGCTGCCGGACCTCGTCGGCTTCGGCCGGCGCGAGATGGCCATCGGCGCACGCGAGCTCGAGAACGCCGTCGCCTACCAGGTCGGGGCGCTCGCCGGGATTGCCGCCGGCGAGGCCGTGCGGCTCCAGCACGTGAAGGCGCACGGCGCGCTCTACAACATGGCCGCCAAGGACCGCTCGCTGGCCGACGCGATTGCCCGGGGTGTCGCGGCCGTGGACGCGTCGCTGATCCTGCTCGGGCTGCCGGACTCCGACCTGCTCCGCGCCGGCGAGAGCTGCGGGCTGAAGGTCGCGGCCGAGGGGTTCGCCGACCGGGCGTACGAGCCGGACGGCTCGCTGGTGTCGCGGCGGAAGCCGGGCGCGGTGATCCACGACGCCGAGGCCGTCGTGGCGCGCGTCCTGCGCATGGCGCGCGAGCGCGTCGTGCGCGCGATCGACGGCGCGGACATCCCGCTGCCGGTCAGCACGATCTGCACGCACGGGGACACGCCCGGCGCCGAGGTGCTGGTGCGGCGCCTCCGCGAGGCGCTCGAGCGCGACGGCGTGCGCGTCCAGCCGTTCGGGAGGGGGGTGTGAGCGTACCGCCCGTCGCGGCGCCGGCGGCGCGGATTGGGATCGACACCGGCGGTACCTTCACCGACCTGGTCGTCTTCCGTCCGGAGGGCGTGACCGTCCACAAGGTGCGCTCGACGCCCGACGACCCGTCCCGGGCCATCCTGCAGGGCCTCGAGGAGGTCGAGGCGGCCGGACCCCGGGCCGCGAGCGGCGACGTGGTGCACGGCTCGACGGTGGCGACCAATGCCGTGCTCGAGCGGAAAGGTGCGCGCGTCGCGCTCGTTGCAACCGCCGGCTTCGAGGACGTCCTGAAGATCGGCCGCCAGACGCGGCGCGCGCTGTACGACTTCCAGGTCGAGGCGCGGCGGCCGCTCGTCGCCGAAGGCCTCGTGTTCGCCCTCGCCGAGCGTCTGGCCGCCGACGGCACGGTGCTCGTGCCGCTCGACGTCGACGGTCTGTCGGGGCTGGCCGAGCGTCTCGGCGCGGGCGGGATAGACGCGGTCGCCGTGTGCCTCCTCCACTCGTACCGCAACCCCTTGCACGAACGCCTGGTCGCCGATCGGCTCGAGGCGGCCGGCTTCGTGGTCTCCGCGTCACACCGCGTGCTGCCGGAGTACCGCGAGTTCGAGCGGTGGAGCACGACGGTCGTCAACGCGTACGTGACGCCGCTCATGGCGCGCTACCTGACGCGGCTCGAGTCGCGCATGGGCGCGACGCGGCTGCGCATCATGCAGTCGAACGGCGGGTCGATCTCGGCGTCGGCGGCGAAGGAGGCGGCCGTGCAGACCATCCTGTCCGGCCCGGCCGCCGGCGTCGTCGGCGCGCGGGCCGTGGGCCAGGCCGCCGGGTTCCCGCGCCTCATCTCCTTCGACATGGGCGGCACCTCCACCGACGTGAGCCTGGTGGACGGCGCGATCGGCGTGACGACCGAGTCCACGGTGGGCGACTTTCCGGTGCGCCTGCCGGTCATCGACATCCACACCGTGGGGGCCGGCGGCGGCTCGATCGCCTACGTGGACTCCGGCGGCGCGCTCCGCGTCGGGCCGCGGAGCGCGGGCGCCGACCCGGGGCCCGTCTGCTACGGGCGCGGCGACGAGCTCACGGTCACCGACGCGAACCTGCTGCTCGGGCGCCTCGACGCCAGCTACTTCCTCGGCGGGCGGATGGGGCTGGACCTGGCACGGACCGAGCGGGTGGCGCGCGCGTTCGCGGCGCGGCTGCAGCTGTCGCCGCCGGCGCTTGCCGAGGGCATCGTACGCGTGGCGAACGCGAACATGGAGCGCGCCATCCGCGTCGTGTCGGTCGAACGGGGCTTCGATCCGCGGGAGTTCGCGCTCGTGGCGTTCGGCGGCGCGGGCGGCATGCACGCCTGCGAGATCGCCGACAAGCTGGAGATCGGCACGGTCATCGTGCCGAAGCGCGCCGGCGTGCTGTCGGCGCTCGGGATGCTGCTCGCCGACGTGACCAAGGACTACTCGCTGAGCATCCTGCAGCCGTCCGAGCGCGTCACGGCCGCCGACCTGGAGCGCCGCTTCGAGCCCCTCGTCGCCGGGGCGCGGGCGGACCTCGCGTCCGAGGGGTTCGGGGGCGACCACGCCGTGATCGAGCGTTCGCTCGACGTCCGTTACGTCGGGCAGTCCTTCGAGATCACCGTGCCGTTCGCCGACGACTACCGGCGCGAGTTCGACGCGCGGCACGAGCGGCTGTACGGCTACGCGAACCCGCGCCGAGCCACCGAGATCGTCACCCTGCGGGTGCGCGCGATCGGCGTCACGGACAAGCCGGCGTTGCCGCGGACGGCGTGCAACGGGCGGCGCGCGGTCGCCCCGCACGCTCGGCGTCCGGCCTGGTTCGGGGGCCGCGAGATCGAGACGGCGGCGTACCGGTGGGAGGACCTGCCGCCGGGCGCCGGGGCGAAAGGCCCGGCGGTGGTCGTGGGCGCGGAGGCGACCGCGGTCGTCCCGCCCGGCTTCGGCTTCCACATCGACGAGCTCGGGAACCTCGTGATCGTCCGCGGCGCGGCCGGCGCGGCCCGGCGGGCGCGCGGACGGGCGCTGGCGGCGGCGAGGTGAGCGGCGTGAGATCAGGTATGCGCATCGACCCCATCGAGTTCGAGGTCTTCAAGAACGTCTTCGTGTCGATCGCCGAGGAGATGGGCGTCACGCTCTGCCGCACCAGCTTCTCGCCGAACATCAAGGAACGGCTCGACTTCTCCTGCGCGGTGTACGACGCAGCCGGCCAGACGATCGCCCAGGGCGACCACATGCCCGTGCACCTCGGGGCCATGCCCCTCTCGGTGCGCGCGGCGATCGACAACGGGCCGATGGACCCGGGCGACATCGTCGCGCTGAACGACCCGTTCCGCGGCGGGACCCACCTGCCCGACATCACGCTGGTCTCGCCCGTGTTCCTCGGGCGCGGCGGCCGGCCGGCGTTCTACGTGGCCAACCGCGCGCACCACTCGGACGTCGGCGGCATGACGCCGGGGTCGATGCCGCTCTCGCGCGAGGTGTTCCAGGAGGGCCTGATCATCCCGCCCGTGAAGCTCGTGCGGCGGGGCGAGGTCGTGCCCGACGTGATGGCGCTCGTGCTCGCCAACGTGCGCACCCCGGACGAGCGCGAGGGCGACCTGACCGCGCAGATCGCGGCCAATCGCGTGGCGGACGCCCGCCTGCGGCAGGTGGTCGCGAAGTACGGCCGCCGGAGCGTCGACGGCTACGCCGCCGCCCTGCAGGACTACACCGAGCGCGTCCTGCGCGCCGCCATCGCCCAGGTGCCGGACGGCGAGTACCGCTACGAGGACGAGCTCGACGACGACGGCGTGCACGGGCGTCCGATCGCCATCCGCGTCACGGTCCGGATCGCCGGCGAGACCGCCGAGGTCGATTTCACCGGCAGCGATCCGCAGACCGACGGCTGCGTGAACGCCAACTTCGCCATCACCTGCTCGGCCACGCTGTACGTGTTCCGCTGCCTGGTGGAGGAGGACATCCTCTACAATGCGGGCATCGGACGCGTCATTCGCGTCGTGGCGCCGGAGGGCTCGATCGTCAACGCCTTGCGGCCGGCCGCCATCGCCGGCGGCAACGTGGAGACGTCGCAGCGGATTACCGACGTGGTGCTGGGCGCGCTGGCCGGGGCGTTGCCCGGCCGCATCCCGGCGGCGAGCCAGGGCACGATGAACAACGTGACGCTCGGCGGCCACGACCCGCGCACGGGCCGGCGCTTCGCCTACTACGAGACGGTGGGCGGCGGGATGGGTGGGCGCAACGGCCGCGCGGGTATCAGCGGCGTGCACACCCACATGAGCAACACGCGTAACACGCCGGTCGAGGCGATTGAGCACTACCTGCCGGTGCGGATCCTCCAGTACCGCCTGCGCACGGACAGCGCCGGCGCCGGGCGCTACCCGGGCGGGGAGGGGATCGTGCGCGAGTACGAGATGCTCACCGACACGGCTGTGACCGTGCTGTCCGAGCGCCGGCGCCGGCCGCCGTACGGCCTGCAGGGGGGCGCGCCCGGCGGGCTGGGCCGCAATACCGTGACCAGGGACGGCCGGACCGAGACGATCGGCGGCAAGGCGTCCCTCCACCTGGAGGCCGGCGACCGCCTCCGCATCGAATCGCCGGGCGGCGGCGGATACGGCCGCACGCCCTGATCGGGGCCCCACGATGAACGAGACGACGACGGCGGGCAAAGAGGCGACGGGCCTGTTCGGCTGGTGGCGCGTGGCGCCCCCACCGGCGCGGCGCGCCCTGGTCGCGGGCGGCATGGGCTGGATGCTCGACGCCTTCGACGTGATGCTCTACTCGATGGTGCTGTCGAGCCTCATGGCCGACCTCGGCCTGAGCAAGACGGTGGCCGGCGAGCTGGCGTCCCTCACGCTCGTGGCCTCGGCCGTCGGCGGCATCTTCTTCGGCATCTTCGCCGACCGGTTCGGGCGCACGCGCGCCCTGATGGCCAGCATCCTCATCTACTCGATCTTCACCGCCGCGTGCGGCCTCGCGCAGAACGTGGCGCAGCTCGCCGTCTACCGCGTGCTGCTCGGCATCGGCATGGGCGGCGAGTGGGCGAGCGGCGCGGCCCTCGTGTCCGAGACCTGGCCGACCGAGCACCGCGGCAAGGCGCTGGGGCTCATGCAGAGCGCCTGGGCGATCGGCTTCGCCGCCGCCGCCGTCGTCAACTGGGTGGTGCTCCCGCGCTGGGGCTGGCGCGCCGTCTTCTTCGTCGGCGTGCTGCCCGCGTTCTTCACGCTGTGGATCCAGTCGCGCGTCGAGGAGCCGGCCATCTGGCGGACGGCGCAGCAGACTCCCCGCGCCTCCCGCGGCGGTTTCGCCGACATCTTCCGCGGCCCGCTCCTCCGCCTCACCATCGCCGTGACGCTGATGAACGCCTTCACCATGTTCGCGTGGTGGGGCTTCAACCTGTGGCTGCCCGGCTACCTGTCGCTGCCCACCGCCGAGGGCGGCGTCGGCCTCAGCGTGACCGCGATGTCCGTCCTGATCTTCGTCATGCAGATCGGCATGTGGTTCGGCTACGTCACCTTCGGCTACATCTCCGACGCCGTCGGCCGCCGCCGCACCTACGTGGTGTACCTGCTCACGGCCGCCGTCCTCATCCTCGCCTACACCGCGACGACGCACGCGTGGCTGCTGCTGATCCTCGGGCCGATCGTCGCGTTCTTCGCGACGGGCTACTTCAGCGGCTTCGGCGCGGTCACGGCCGAGATCTATCCCACCGACATCCGCGCGACCGCGCAGGGCTTCACCTACAACATCGGCCGCGTCGCGAGCGCGGTCGCGCCGTTCGCCGTCGGCTCGCTCGCCGAGACGCACGGCTTCGAGACGGCGCTGTCGATGTCGGCGGCCGCCTTCGTCCTCGCCGCCGTCATGTGGGCCTTCATCCCCGAGACCAAGGGCAAGGCGCTGAGCTGATCGGGGTGCACGGAGTGCACGAAGTGCACCGGGGTGCACGGAGGTGCGTGGTGGCGCGATGGCTTCGATGACGCGCAGCATTGCTTGAAACGAAGACGCGCCCCAGCGTGAGTCTCGGCGCCACCTCGCGCCCTTGTGCACCGTGGTGCACGTTGCGCAGCGTGCACCTTGCGTGCGTCTTCCTGCTGCAATCCGCTCCGCTCCGGGAGTCGTGACCATGCCCATCAGCCCGATCTGCCGATCCCTCTTCGTGCTGGCCCTGTGCGCGGGCGCCGTGCTGGCGGCGGCCGTCGTGAGCGCGCAGGAGCCACGGGTGACCGTCCGTGCGCCGCTCGTCATCGACGGCAAGGGCGGCGTGGTCCGCAACGCGACCGTCGTGATCGACGGTTCGACGATCGAGCGCGTGGACGCGTCGGCCACCGGGCCGGCCACCTACGATCTCGCGGGCCTGACGCTACTGCCCGGGTTCGTCGACGTGCACGTCCACCTCGACTGGCACTTCGGCAAGGACGGCCGCGCCGACAACCGCGGCGAGACGCCGGTCGAGAAGATGCTGTTCACCTTGGAGAACGCCTACGAGACGCTGATGGCGGGCTTCACGACGGTGCAGTGCGTCGGATCGCCGTCGGACAAGGCTCTGCGCGAGGCGATCGCGCGTGGGATGCTCCCCGGTCCGCGGGTGCTCACCTCGCTCGGCGCGATCGAGGACGACAAGATGACGCCGGACCAGATCCGGGCGTTCGTCCGGCAGAAGGCGGCCGACGGCGCCGACCTGATCAAGATCTTCGCGTCGGGGAGCATCCGGGACGGCGGCGAGCCGACCCTCTCGCAGGAGCAACTCGACGCCGCGTGCGGCGAGGCCAACGCGCACGGCCTGCGCACGCTGGTGCACGCGCACAGCCCGGAGTCGATCCGGCGCTCGGTCGAGGCAGGCTGCACCGAGATCGAGCACGGCATCTTCGCCGACGCCGCGACCTTGAAGCTGATGGCCGACCGCGGCGTGTGGTTCGACCCGAACATCGGCCTGGTGCTGCAGAACTACCTCCGCAACAAGGCGCGCTTCCTCGGCATCGGCAACTACACCGAGGAGGGCTTCGCGTACATGGAGAAGGCCATCCCGTTGAACATGGCCATGTTCAAGCAGGCGCTGGCGACCCCGGGCCTGAAGCTGGTGATGGGCACCGACGCCGTGTCGGGCGCCGACGGGCACAACGCCGACGAGACCATCGCGCGCGTCCAGGACGGCCAGCCGGCCATGGACGCCATCGTGGACATGACGGGCGACGCGGCCGAGTCGCTGCGGATGGGCGGCACGATTGGCTCGGTCTCGCCCGGGCTTCAGGCCGATCTCGTCGCCGTCGAGGGCAACCCGCTCGACGACATCACCGCGCTCAGGCGGGTGGTGTTCGTGATGAAGGGAGGGAAGGTCTACAGAAACAGGAGGTAATGAGCCACGGAATGAGCCACAGAATGAGCCACGGAAAGAAACCCGCGGCTCGTCACCTCCTGACGGGATTCCGCAGCACCCCCACCCCTTCGAGCTCGACCTCGACGACGTCGCCCGGCTTCATGGCGCTCGTGGCGCCCGGCGTGCCCGTGTAGATGACGTCGCCGGGCAGCAGCGTCACGTAGCGGCTGACGTAGCTCACGACCGCCGGCACGTTGAAGATGAGGTCGCTCGTGCGCTGCTTCTGCTTCACCTCGCCGTTGAGCCGCGTCTGCAGGAGCAGGTCGTTGTAGTTCAGGCCGCGGGCGATGACGGGGCCGAGCGGACCGAACGTGTCGGTCGCCTTCGCGCGGAACCACTGCAGGTCGTTCTTCTGCCAGTCGCGCTCGCTGACGTCGTTGCCGCACGTGACGCCGAACACGTAGGCGGCCGCGTCGGCCTCGGACACGTGGCTGGCGCGCTTCCCGATCACCACGACCATCTCGCCCTCGTAGTGCACGTTCGTCGCGTCGGGCGGGAGCACGATGGCGTCGCCGGGGCCGATGATGGTCGTCGGCAGCTTCGCGAAGAGCCCGGGGTACTTCGCCGACGACCGCTCGCCCAAGTGCGTCTGGTAGTTGAGGCCGACGGCGATTACCTTCGACGGCGCGACGGGCGCGAGCAGCTTCACGTCGGCCAGCTTCACGCGGCGCCCGGTCGGCGTCGGGTTGTCGAAGAGGCTGCCGGCGATCTCCGCAACCGTGTCGCCCTCGAGCACGCCGTACGCCACGCGGCTCCCTTCGGCGAACCTGACGTACTTCGTGACCGTCTGCGCCGAGAGTGACCCCGACACCAGCAGACAGACGACGGTGGTGACCAGCGCGGCGAATCTCGTGCGTGCCATGACGCCTCCTCGCTTCAGATGGCCGGGCTGAAGCCCGGCACGACGTACTGCGGCGTGACAGAATGCTCTTCAATCGGCAATCGGCAATCGGCAATCGGCAATGAGCCCTATTCGTATCCCACCTCGGGCCCCAGCGCGATCGTGCTGCGCATGAACGTGCCGCTGCCGGAGGCGACCTTGCGCCCGTCGGCGTCGACGACCTCGGCCTCGGCCACGTACAGCCGCCGCGAGGCGTGCACGAGCCGGCCGGTCGCCCGCAGCTCGCCGGACGTCACGGGGCGCAAGAGGTACACCGTGAACGACGCGGTCAGCACGAACACGTCCTCGACGACGGAGTTCGCCGCGAAGAACGCCGCGTCGTCCATGGCCTTGAAGTAGACGGACCCGTGCACGGCGTGCGCCGCGTGGAAGAACTCGGGCCGGACGGGAATGACGATCTCCGCCTCGCCGTCGCGGATGTGGATGGTGGGCTTGTAGTGGTCGTTCACCGGCGCGCGGAGGTACATCCGCTCGAGCTTGCGGTGGTGCTCCTCGGTCGGCATCGTGTCGATCCTCACGCGGCCGGCCCGGCGCCGGCCAGGAGCGCGGTCAGCGTCCGGGCGTCCGCGAGGCCGTCGAGGGCGTGCAGCGCGTCGAGCGCGCGCCCGGCGGCGCGCTCGTCGAGCACGCGCCGCGCGCACGCCAGGAACTTGGCGTCCAGCTCCTCGCGGCCCGCCGGCTTGTCGGGGTAGCCGCGGGCGCCGTCGGCGCGCGCGCTGACCTCGCGGCCGCCGGCGAGGCGCACGGTCACGCGCGCCTGCGTGAGCGAGGGGCGTCCGCGCGCGATCTCCGGGTCCACCCGCATCTCGATCTTCGGCAGGAGCGCCCGCACCCCCGGATCCCGAAGGGACCGTTCGTCGAACGTGTCCACGTCCACCCGGCCGAAGGCCAGCGCCGCCGCCGCGCAGAAGTGCAGGCTGAACTTGCCCTCCAGGCCGGACGCCGGCCGCTCGTAGATGAGCACGGTGGGCGTCGTCTCGTCCACGTCGATCGCCACGCCGTCAATCGACTCCGGCGTCAGGCCGTGGCGCTTCCGCAAATCGAGCAGCGCGTCGAGCGCCGGGTGCGTGCCCGCGCAGGACGGATAGAGCTTCACCGAGATCCCCGTCTCGACGATCTCCCAGCGGCGCCCGAGATCGTCGAGCGTGTCGCCGAACGTCTCGCGCTCGGCGGCCATCGCGACGAGATAGCCCTGCGGGCCTTCGAACGCCCGCGCGGACGCGGTGAGGCCGGCTCTCGCCAGCAGCGCCGACTCGACGCCGGCGCGCGCCGCCATGCCGGCGTGGAACGGCTTGGTCATCGTGCCGAAGTTCTCCTTCAGCCCCGATGCCTGCGAGGCGGCGACGGCGAGAGCCGCGGCGGCGGCGTCCTCGTCCAGGTTCAGCAGCCGGGCGGCGGCGGCCGCGGCGCCCACCGTGCCGATCGTCGACGTGCAGTGCCAGCCGCGGGCGTAGTGGCGCGGGTTCAGCGCGCGGCCGAGGACGGCCTCGATCTCGAACCCCGCCACGTAGGCGTCGAGGAGCGCCGCGCCGGACGCGCCGGCGATCTCGCCCGCCGCGAGCGCCGCGGGCACGAGCGGCGCGCTCGGGTGCGCCATCGACACGAAACACATGTCGTCGAAGTCGAGCGCGTGCGCGGCGGCGCCGTTGGCGAGCGCGGCCCAGCCGGCGTTCGCCGTGCGCGGCGTGCCCAGGATGCGGCAGCGCTCGCGCCCGCCTTCCTCGGCGGCGGCCGCCTGGACGGCGCGCGCCACGGGCTCGGCCGAGCCGGCGAGCGCGACGCCAATCGTGTCGGCGAACGCCTGGCGCGCGCGGGCGCGCGCGGCGTCCGGCGGCCGCGCGTCCCGCAGGAACCGCGCGAAGCGCCGGGCGGCCGGCGGCCCTCCGCCGCTCATCGTTCCTCCCGCGTGAGCGCGCGCGCGCGGCGCAGGGTGGCCGCGTCGATCATGCGGCCGTCGAGCGACGCGGCGCCGCGCCCCTCGGCGGCGGCGCGCTCGTAGGCCTCGACGACGCGCGCGGCCCAGCGGCGGTCGGCGTCGGGGTCGCCGAGCGCCTCGTGGATGACCGGCACCTGCGACGGGTGGATCGCGAACCGCGCGCGGAAGCCGAGCCCGCGCGCGCGGCGCGTCGAGGCGCGCAGGCCGTCGAGATCGCCCACCTCGAGGTCCGGCGCGTCGACCGCCGGCAGGCCCGCCGCGGCGGAGGCCGTGGCGATGGCGAGCCGCGCGAAATCGAAGAGCGCGGCGTCGGGGCTGACGCCCGCGTCCATCGACGCGCGGTAGTCCTCGGCGCCGAACGCCAGCGCCGTGACCTGCGGCACGCCGCACGCCGCCAGCGCCGCCGCCGAGACGACGCCGCGCGCGGTCTCGACGAGGAGCACGATCGCGCGGTCCGGCCCGAGCGCGTCCGCCGCGCGCCGCACCTCGTCCGGCCGCTCCGTCTTCGGCAGGACGACGCCGTCGACGCGCGCGGCCTTGACGGCGCGTGCGTCGGCCTCGAACTCGGGCTCGGTGACGGCGTTGGTGCGGACGAGCACCCGGCCCGTCCACCATTCCGGCGGCGCGAGCCGGGCCAGCGCGTCGCGCGCGGCCGCCTTCGCGGCGGCGGGCACGCTGTCCTCGAGGTCGAGGACGACCGCCTCGGCGCCGGACGTCCAGGCGTGCGGCAGCATCGTGTCGCGATGCGCGGGCACGAAGAGGAGCGAGCGGGGGAACGGCGTCACGGCGTCACCGTCGTGCCGGCCGTCGCGCTCTCCGGCGAGCCGATGGCCGCCATGAACCGCTGCTTGAGGAACACGCAGTCGAGCGGCGGCTTCGCGACCGGCGCCGACTCCTTCACCTTGGCGACGATTACCCACGGGCCGGGCTCGGCCAGCGCGGCGTCGATGGCCGCGCCGACCTCGTCGGGCGTGCCGCGCGGCCGCCGTGCGCGCGACGCCGAGCGCCGCGGCGGCGCCGGCGAGGTCGGCGCCGCGGGCGGTCGCCGTCGGCTGGCCGCCCGTCGTCCCGCACTCACCGTTGTCCAGCACGACGACCGTGAGGTTGGGCGGCGCCACGGTGGCGATCGTGGCGAGCGAGCCGAGGTTCATGAGCAGCGAGCCGTCGCCGTCGAGCACGACGACCTGCCGCTCGGGCCGCGCCATCGCGAGGCCGAGGCCGATCGACGAGGCCACGCCCATGCTGCCCCACGTGTAGAAGTTCTCGGGGCGGTCGCCGGCGGCGTAGAGGTCGTACGCCGGGTGGCCGAGGCTGGCGACGGCGGCCGCCTGGCCGAGCCGTCCGGCCAGCGCGCGCGTCGCGTCCAGGCGCGTCATGCGGCACCTCCCGTCGCCGGCTCCGCCGTCGTCAGGCGGCGGGGCAGGAGGCAGGCCGTGGCGGTGCGCGTGCCGTAGGCGAGCGCGGCGGCCCGGCGCACCATCGCCTCGGCCGCCTCGGCGCTCTCGACGACGAACGGCTGGATGCCGAGCGCGGCCAGGATGGGCCGGACCGCGCGGCCCATCGGCACCTGCGCCCGGTTCCACTCGCCGTCCTCGCCGCGCATCGAGATCACGAGGAGCGTCGGGATCTCGTAGGCCGTGAGGAGCGACGACAGCGCGTTGAGCGAGTTGCCCAGGCCGCTCGACTGGAGGAGCACCGCCGTGCGGCGGCCGCCGAGGTACAGCCCCGCGGCGATGCCGAACGCCTCCTCCTCGCGCGTGGCGATCGTCGCGCGCACGTCCTGGTGCTCGGTCTCGAGCGCGCGCACCAGGTGCGACAGCGGGTTGTCGGGCACGTAGACGATGTCGCGGACGCCCGACTCGGCCAGCCCGTCGGCGACCTCGCGGGCCCAGGGAGGGATGTGCATGTGGGACAGGCTCCAGGGGTCAGGGGTCAGCGGTCAGGAGTCAGTCCCAAGCCCCGAGCCCCGAGTACCAGTACCCAGTACCCAGTACCGTCTCAGACGTACCGTATGCAGACGTTCTTCGTCTGCGTGTAGCTCGCGAGCGCCTCGAGGCTCTTCTCGCGCCCGTAGCCGCTCTTCTTGTAGCCGCCGAACGGCATCTCGACGCCGCCGCCGGCGCCGTACGTGTTCACGAACACCTGGCCGCTCTTGATGCGCTCGGCGAGCGCCAGCGCCTTGTTGATGTCGCGGGTCCAGACGCCGGCCACCAGGCCGTAGACGCTGTCGTTGGCGACTCGCGCCGCCTCCTCGATCTCGTCGAACTCGAGGATGGCCAGCACGGGCCCGAAGATCTCCTCCTGCGCGACGCGCATCGCGGGCGTCACGCCGTCGAGCAGCGTGGGCTCGTAGTAGAAGCCGCCGCCCGGCAGCGCCGAATCGGCCGGCCGCCGGCCGCCCGCGGCGACGCGGGCGCCCTCCTGCTGCCCGACGGCCACGTACTGCTCGATCGTCTCGAGCTGCCGCTTCGAGATGATCGGGCCCATGTCGGGGTCGCTCACGCCGGGGCCGAGCTTCATCGTCCGCGTGTGCGCGACCAGGCGATCGATGAACGCCGCGTGCGCCTTGCGCTCGACGAGCAGCCGCGATCCGGCCGAGCACGTCTGGCCCGCGTTCTGGAAGATGGCCTTCGTCACGCCCTGCACGGCGAGGTCCATGTCGGCGTCGGCGAACACCACGTTCGGCGACTTGCCGCCGAGCTCCATCACGACCGGCACGACGTTCTCGGCCGCCATCTTCGCCACGGCCACGCCGACCTCGACCGATCCGGTGAAGGTGATCTGGTTGACGCCGGGGTGGCTGGCCAGCGCGACGCCTGCCTCCGACCCGCTGCCGGAGATGATGTTGAGGGCGCCGGGCGGCAGGCCGCACTCGAGGCCGATCTCGCCGAGGCGGAGCGCGGTCATCGGCGCCTCGCTCGAGGGCTTCATCACCACGGCGCAGCCGGCGGCGAGCGCCGGCGCCACGCCGCGGCTGCCGATCTGGATCGGGTAGTTCCACGGCACGATCTGGGCCGACACGCCGATCGGCTCGCGGACGGTGAAGTCGAGCAACCCCGGGCCCATCGGGATCGTGGTGCCCATGATCTTGTCGGCCACGCCGCCGTAGAACTCGAAGTAGCGCGCGGCCACCTGCACGTCGGTGCGCGCCTGGCGGAGCGGCTTGCCGTTGTCGCGGCTCTCGAGCACCGAGAGCTCCTCGGCGCGCTCGCGGATCGCCTGCGCGATGCGGAACAGGATGCGGCCGCGGGCGGCCGGCTCGAGGCCGCCCCAGTCCTTCGAGTCCATGGCGCGCCGGGCGGCGGCCACGGCGCGGTCGACGTCGGCCCGGGTGGCCCTGGCCACGCGCGCCAGCACCTCGCCGGTGGACGGATCGTAGACGTCGATCGCGCCGCCGTCGGACGCGGCCGCCTTGCGCGCCGTCGATGATCATGCCTTCGACCGATTTCGTCGTTGTCATGGTGCGTCGCTCTCCGTGGATGGGATGCCGTGCGATCAGTCCATTATTTCACGCCGGGCGCCGGCGGCGTGGCGCGCGCCGTCTCGGGCACGCAGCCCCGCTTGTAGACCATGAACGTCCGCTCGAACTCGATGACGACCGTGCCGTCCTGCTTGAAGCCGGTGGTCTTGACGCGCACGATGCCCACGTTCGGCCGCGACTTCGACTCGCGCTTGTCGAGCACCTCCGACCGCGAGTAGATCGTGTCGCCCTCGAACACCGGGCTCGGCATCCGCACCGCGTCCCAGCCCAGGTTGGCCATCACGTTCTGCGACAGGTCGGTGACCGACTGCCCGGTGACGAGCGCCAGCGTCAGCGTCGAGTTGACGAGCGGGCGGCCGAACTCTGTCTTCGCCGCGTAGGCGTGGTCGAAGTGGATGGGGTTGGTGTTCTGCGTGAGCAGCGTGAACCAGCTGTTGTCGGCTGCCAGGATCGTCCGGCCCAGCGGGTGCGGGTACACGTCGCCAATCTCGAAGTCCTCGAACACGCGTCCGGTCCAGCCGGGTTTCACGGGCATAGCGGAACCTCCTGGTCATTCTTGGATCGGCGGGGACCCCTGCACCCCGCCTGGCTCGTCGCTCGCGGGGACCCCTTCGCCCCGCTCCGCTTCCTCGCTCGGCCTGTCTCTGTCCGTGGCGATCTCCGTGGCGATTTCCGTGGTCATTCCGTGGTCATTACCTAGATCACGCCATCCTTCCTCCAGCGTCTCAATCGTCTCCGCATCGTAGCCGAGCTCGGCCAGGACGGCGTCGGTGTCGGCGCCGAGCGCGGGCACGGGGCCCATGACGGGCTCGGCGCCGGCGAGGGTCGCGGCCGGCGCGAGCGCGCGCAGCGGGCCCGCGGGCGAGCCGATCTCGCGCCAGCGGCCGCGCGCGGCGAGCTGCGGGTGCGCGGCGAAGGCCTCGACCGTGTTCAGGCGCGCGTGGGCGATGCCGGCCGCGTCGAGGCGCGCGGCGATCTCGTCCGCCGTCCACCGCCCCAGCGCGCCGGCGAGGATCGCGTCGAGCGCCGCGCGGTGCTCGACGCGGCGCGTGTTGGTGTCGAACCGGACGTCGGAGGCGAGCGCGGGCTGCTCGAGCACGCGCGCGCAGAGCGCCGTCCACTCGCGCTCGTTCTGGACGCCGAGGAACACGGCGCGCCCGTCGCGTCCCTCGTAGGGCCCGTACGGCGCGATGGCGGCGTGGTGCGCGCCGCTCCGCGGGAGCGGCGTGCCGCCGTACGTCGTGTAGTAGAAAGGATGGCTCATCCACTCGCCGAGCGCGTCGAGCATCGAGACGTCGAGGCTCGCGCCCTGTCCCGTGCGCTCGCGGCCGTAGAGCGCCATCAGCACCGCCGAGCACGCCGCGGTGCCGGCGGCGATGTCGGCCACCGAGATGCCCGCTTTCGACGGCGCGTCGGGCGTGCCGGTGACCGAGAGCAGGCCGGCCTCGCTCTGCACCAGCAGGTCGTAGGCCTTGCGGTCGCGGTACGGGCCGGCCGGGCCGTAGCCGGAGATCGCGCAGGCGACGAGGCGCGGATGGCGCGCGCGCACGGCGTCGGCGCCGAAGCCGAGGCGGTCCACCGCGCCCGGCGCGAGGTTGTGGAGGAACACGTCGGCCCGCGCGAGCAGCCGCTCGAGGACCTCTCGCGCCTCCGGCCGCTTCAGGTCGAGCGTCACCGACGCCTTCGAGCGGTTCAGCCACACGAAGTAGCTGGAGAGCCCCTTCACGCGCGCGTCGTACGCCCTGGCGAAGTCGCCCGCGCCGGGCCGCTCGATCTTGATCACGCGCGCGCCCCAGTCGGCGAGCTGCCGCGAGGCGAGCGGCGCCGCCACCGCCTGCTCCAGCGCGATCACCGTCACCCCGCTCAATGGAAGCGTCATGGTTCCCCTGGGGACCCGGGCGGTCAGCCGTCAGCGGCCGGGAAGAGCATCCCGTCAACGACTGCAGCGTGACAGCGTCGCGGTCTCCGCCTGACCCCTGACCCCTGACCTCTGACTCCTGACCCCTGCCCCCTGATCTAGTAGCTCCGTGGCATCCCCAGCACGTGCTCGCCGATGAAGGCGAGGATGAGGTTCGTCGACACCGGCGCGACCTGGTAGAGGCGTGTCTCGCGGAACTTGCGCTCGATGTCGTAGTCCTCCGCGAAGCCGAACCCGCCGTAGGTCTGCACGGCGACGTTGGCCGCCTCCCACGATGCGTCGGCCGCGAGGAGCTTGGCCATGTTGGCCTCCGCGCCGCACGGGCGGCCGGCGTCGAAGAGCTCGGCGGCGCGGACGCGCATGAGGTCGGCCGCCTCCACGTTCACGTGCGCGCGGGCGATGGGGAACTGGACGCCCTGGTTCTGCCCGATTGGCCGGCCGAACACGACGCGCTCGCCGGCGTAGCGCCGCGCGCGGTCCACGAACCAGCGCCCGTCGCCCACGCACTCGGCTGCGATCAGGATGCGTTCGGCGTTCAGGCCGTCGATCAGGTACCGGAAGCCCTTGCCCTCCTCGCCGACGAGGTTCGCGGCCGGCACCTCCAGGTCGTCGAAGAACACTTCCGTCGTCGCGTGGTTCATCATCGTCCGGATCGGCCGGATCGTGAGGCCGTGGCCGACGGCGTCGCGCAGGTCGACGAGCAGGACCGACAGCCCGTCGGTCCGCTTCTTCACCTGGTCGATCGGCGTGGTCCGCGCGATGAGCAGCAGGAGGTCCGAGTGCTCCGCGCGCGACGTCCACACCTTCTGCCCGTTGACGACGTAGCGATCGCCCTGGCGCACGGCGACGGTCTTGAGCTGCGTCGTGTCGCTGCCGGTCGTCGGCTCGGTGACGCCGAAGGCCTGCAGCCGGAGCTCGCCGCTCGCGATCTTCGGCAGGTACTCGCGCTTCTGCTCCGGCGAGCCGTGCCGGAGCAGCGTGCCCATGATGTACATCTGCGCGTGGCACGCGGCGGCGTTGCCGCCGGCGCGGTTCACCTCCTCGAGGATGATCGACGCCTCCATGACGCCGAGGCCCGACCCGCCGTACTCCTCGGGGATGAGCGCGGCGAGGTAGCCGGCCGAAGTGAGCGCGCTCACGAAATCGGTGGGGTAGGCGCGCGCCGCGTCGAGCTCGCGCCAGTACGCGTCGGGGAAGCGCGCGCAGAGCTCGCGCACCGCGCCGCGCAAGTCGTCGTGCAGGTGTGGGTCGGTCACGGCTGCCTCCCTGTCAGGGGTTCATGGGTCAGTGGTCAGGGGTCAGGAAGATCTCGCTGACCGCCGACTGCTGACCGCTGAGTCCTCAGCCCCTCACCGCCGTCAGTGTCTCTCCGTACGCCGCGCCGTCCACGGCCGCCTCGACGAGGGCCGGACCGCCCGAGGCGTCGGCCTCGTCCATCGCCCGCGCCAGCTCGTCGGGGCCGGCCGCGCGGGCGCCGAAGAGACCGAGGCTCCGCGCGAGAGCCGGCCAGTCGGTCGCGCCGAGCGCGACGCGGTTGGTCGCCAGCCCGCGCCGCTCCTGCTTGATCCGGATGAGGCTCAGCGACCGGTCCGCGAACACCACCACCGTCACCGGCAGGCGCTCGCGCGCGAGCGTCGCCAGCTCGCCGAGGCAGACGAACAAACCGCCGTCGCCGGTGAGCGCGACGACGCGGCGGGCGCGGTCGAGGAGCGCCGCGCCGATGGCCGCCGGCAGCGCGTAGCCCATCGTGGACAGGCCGTTCGAGATCAGGAGCTGGCGCGGCGCGCTCACCGGCCACAGCACGGTCAGCGGGAACATGTGCGCGCCGGCGTCCACGGTCACGCGCGCGGCCGGTCCCGCGGCGCGCGCCGCGGCCTCGGCGGCCTGGTACGGCGCGAAGCCTCCGGTCTCCACCCGCACGCGCGCGCGCTGTCCTTCGGCGTGCGCGCGGATCTCGCCGGGGCGCCAGTCCGTCGCGGCCGGCAGGCGCGCGTCGAGCGCGTCGACGAGCGCGGCGAGGTCGCCCGACGCCTGTCCCGCGACGGGCACGTGCGCGCCGGTGACCGGCCACGGCCCGCACGCGACGAACGGCTGCGGGCAGGTCCACGGCCGCGGCAGCAGCTCGACGGGATCGAGGCCGACGCCCACGATGAGATCGGACGAGCGGACGAAGGGCTCGTCGGGCGCGGCGTGCGTGAACACGCCGGCGAACGACGGGTGCGCGTCGGGCACCGCGCCCTTGCCCTTGTAGGTGACGAGCACCGGCAGGCCGCGCCGCTCGCAGAGGGCGCGCAGCCGGGCCGCCTCCCGTCCGGTGCGCACGCCGAGCCCGGCGATGACGACCGGGCGGCGCGCGCCCGCGAGCAGCGCGTCCGGCAGGCCGGACAGGTCGGGCGGCGCCGCCGCCGCGGCCGGCGCCTCGTCTCCGGCGCGCGCCTCCCGGCCGCTGACGTCGCTCGGCAGGTCGAGGTGCACCGGCCCCGGCGGCGGGGCGCCCGCGGCGCGAACGACCCGTGGGACGACCCGGTGCGCCGTCTCCGCGTCCACGACCGCGCCCGTCTTCACGAGCGGCGCGAGGAGCGCGGCGTGGTCGAGGCGCTGGTGCTCGTAGGTGGCGCGCGCGCGCGCGGGCAGGCCGTCGGTGACGACGACGAGGGGAACGCGGTCGAGGCGGGCGTGCGCCACGCCGTTGGCGAGGGAGGCGACGCCCGGTCCGAGCGTGGCCAGGCACGCGCCCGCCGCGCCCGTGACCTCGGCCTGCGCGGCCGCCATCAGGGCGCCGCCGGTCTCGGTCTGGGCGAGCACGAACGGCAGACCGGCGCGCGCGGCCGCGTCGAGCACGTCGAGGTTGCTGCCGCCGCCGGGCATGCCGAAGAGCGTCCGGACGCCGGAGGCGAGCAGCGCGCGCACGATCGCATCGGCCACGGTGTCCATGGGCGTGGCCATCTTAGCGCACTCTCCGCGACCTGCTATACTGCGCCCCGAACCGAGACGCGGACGCGCCCGCGCCCCCACTCCTGGAGCATCACATGCGACAGCTGATCCTCGCCGCGAGCGTGCTGGCTCTCGTGCTTCCTTCCGCCGCCCGCGCGCAGTCGGCCAGCGCGGACTCGTACTCCCGCTACGAGCTGCTGGCGCCCGAGACCGCGAGCTTCAAGATCCTGTACGACGTCACGGCCACCACCGCGGGCGCGCGGTACTACTTCAACCCGATCCGCAAGGGGAGCGTGGCGAGCGACGAGTCGGTGCTCGACCGCATGACCGGCGAGCCCCTGAAGTTCGAGGTCGTCAGCGGCGCGCAGGCGCGCGAGGACGGCGAGCGGCGCGCCGATCTCGAGATGGACTACATCCGCGTCCACCTCGCGCGGCCGGTGCCCGAGGGCGGCGAGGCCCGCATCCGGATCCTCAAGACCTACAAGGACGCCAAGAGCTACTACACACAGGGCGACCTGATCGTGTTCGACCGCTCGCTCGGCATCAAGCACAACCAGGTCATCCTGCCGGCGGGCTACGAGCTGGTGTCGGTGAACTTCCCGTCGCAGGTGATCGAGCAGCCGGACGGCCGGCTCATGGTCAGCCACCTGAACAACACGCCCTCGGCGGCGCCGCTCCTGATCAAGGCGCGCAAGCGCCCGGCCCGGCCCGCGGACCCGCCGTCTCCGGGCATGCCGGCGGCGGCGCCGGCCGCGCGTCCCGCGCCCGCGCCGGCGGCGCGCCCCGCGCCGGCCGACGAGCTGCACCACCTGCGCGTCTCCGAGCGGTCGTTCCAGGACCGCGAGATCGTCTACTTCCTGAAGCAGCCCGAGACGCACGCGTTCAGCCTCTACCACGACTACACGGAGTCGCGGCCCGGCGTGCACGAGTACGTGAACGTGGTGCGCGCGGGCAGCGCCGTGTCCGACCCGTCGGCCGTGATCCTCGACACGGGCGAGAAGCTCGAAACGAAGATCCTCAAGGGCGACGAGGTCAAGGCGGCCAATCTCGATCCGCGCGAGGTGGGCACGGTGACGCCGGACACCGAGGTCGTCCTCATTCCGTTCACGCCGGTCCAGGCCGGGCGGTCCGTCCGCCTGCGCATCTCCGAGACCTACACCGACGCCTCGCGCTACGGCCTCGTGGACGGGCAGCTCGTCTGGCACCGCAGCTTCGGGCGGCCGTCGAACGACGTCGTGCTCCCCGCCGGGTGGTACCTGACCGACAGCTCGATTCCGGCCGTGGTGCGCCCAGAGGCCGACGGCCGCACGCGGCTCGAGTTCGTCAACCCGCGGCCGGACTCGATCGACGTGATCCTGAGAGCGCGGAGGCGGTAGGGGAACGGCCGGCTAGCCGGCCTTCGTGACGCCGGTCACCACGCCGAGCAGGTACTGCAGCTCGATGCGGTCGCCGGGCTCGAGGTCGCGCGGCACCGACTCGGAGCCGACGCGCGCGACGCTGGCCTGCCCGTCCGGGTCGTCCGGGTCGCTGAAGTAGACGTCGAGCGACACCTGTCCGTGGATGCTGACCGGCTGGACGCGGCGGACGATGCCGGGGCGGGTGCCCTTGAGCATGAAGCGAGTCTACACCACGGAGGGACGGAGAAGACCACCACGAAGCTCACGACGGCCACGAAGAACGTGAGCCCGTTCGCAGCGTGACACCGTCCGTCCCCTCCGCGTTGCATTCAGCGGGCCGTTGGGGCACACTTCGAGTCGCCCCCCCGGGAGTGTTCATGCCGCGCCACGCCGGTCCTGTTCGTCTCGCGCTCGCCTGCGCGATCCTGGCGATTGCGGCCGTTCCGCGTGCGCACGCGCAGGACGCCGCGAAGCTGCCCACGGGCCGCGAGGTGATCGACCGCTACGTCGAGGCCATCGGCGGCAAGGCCGCCGTGATGAAGTACACGTCGACGAAGGTGACGGGCACCTTCTCGGTGCCGTCCCAGGGGCTCAACGGGACGATGGAGATCCTGACGGCGGCGCCGAACCACTTCCTGCTGCGCGTCACGCTGCCGGGTGTCGGCGAGATCGCGAACGGCTTCGACGGCACGGTCGGCTGGATGATGGACCCGATGATGGGGCCGATGCTGCTCCAAGGCGCGTCGCTCGCCGAGATGAAGGCCGACGCCGACTACTTCGCCGCGCTGCACGAGGACGCGAGCGTGAAGAGCCTGCAGACGGTCGAGCGCACGGTCTTCGAGGGCACGCCCGCCTACAAGGTCCGCGTCGAGCGCGCTTCGGGCGGCGAGGATTTCGAGTTCTACGACGTGGCGAGCGGCCTGCTCGTCGGCTCGACCGGCCGGCGGACGCTGCCGATGGGCACCTTCGACGTGACGAACGTCCTGTCCGACTACAAGGATTTCGGCGGGCTGCGCCTGCCGACCCGTTCCCGGCAGCGGATGATGGGCATCGAGCAGGTCATGACGATCGGCGCGGTCGAGTTCGACACCGTGAAGGCCGCCGCGTTCGCCCTGCCGCCGCCGATCAAAGCGCTCGTGAAATGACCCGTCCGCGTGTCCGCTCCGCTTTGCGCGCGCTGGCGGTGGCCCCGGCCCTCCTGCTGGCCGCCGCGCTGGCGTCCCCGCTCGCCGCGCAGTCGGCCGGGGACGACGCCGCCGCGCGGCGGCTCGCGACGTTCGACGCCGCGTGGCGGATCATCGACACGACGCACTTCGACCCGACGTTCAACGGGGTGGACTGGCGCGCGGTGCGCGAGGAGCTGCGGCCGCGCGCCGCCGCCGCGGCGTCGGACGCCGAGCTGCGCGCCGTCATCCGCGACATGCTGGGCCGGCTCCACGAGTCCCACTTCGCGCTGCTGTCCGGCGACGCCGCGGACGGCGCCGCGCCCGAAGGCGTCGTGGACACGAGCGGCGAGGTCGGCCTCGACGTGCGCGTGCTCGACGAGGGCGTGACAGTCGCGTCGGTGAGGCCGGGCGGGCCCGCGGGCGAGGCCGGCGTCGAGCCGGGCTGGATCCTGCGCGCGGTGGACGCGACGCCGACCGCGCCGATTGTCGAGCGGATGCGCGCCGCCGCCGACCCGCGCGCGGCGGGGCTCGAAGCGTGGCGCGCGGTCACGACGCGGCTCCGGGGGCCGCAGGGATCGATTGCGCGGCTCGAGCTCGTCGACGGCGGCGGCGCGGTCGTGAGGCGCGAGGTCCGCCGCGCGCCCGAGCCGGGCCGCACCGTCAAGGTCGGCAACCTGCCCGCCGTCGTCGTGCGCGTCGCCGACCGGTGGGTGGACGGCCCCGCCGGGACGCGCGCGGGCCTCATCCGCTTCAACGTGTGGATGCCGCCCGTCGACGCGCCGTTCGGCGCCGCCGTCGACCGGTTCCGCGCCGCCGACGGCATCGTCATCGACCTGCGCGGGAACCCGGGCGGCATGGCCGCGATGCTGATGGGCATCTCGGGCTACTTCCTCGACACGCCGCGCGCGCTGGGCACGATGCGCACGCGCGAGAGCGAGCTGCGCTTCGTCGCGAACCCGCGGCGCGTGAACGCGGCGGGCGAGCGCGTGACGCCGTTCGCGGGCCCCGTGGCCATCCTCGTGGACGGCCTGACCGGCAGCGCCTCGGAGTGCTTCGCCGCCGGCATGCAGTCGATCGGCCGCGCCCGGATCTTCGGCGAGCGCTCCATGGGCCAGGCGCTGCCGGCGCTGTTCGACCGGCTTCCCGACGGCGACGTGCTCATCCACGCCTACGGGGACTTCGAGACCGCCGCCGGCACGCCCGTCGAGGGGCGCGGCATCATCCCGGACGAGCGTGTCGCGCTGACCCGTCGGGATCTGCTGGCCGGCCGCGACGCCCCGCTGGAGGCCGCGCTGGCCTGGATCGCGCGCGCGCGCCGCTGAGCGAGAGACGAGAATTTGTTTGCGGGGATTGCGCAAGCTCTGCTAGACTTTTGAAGCCTACGCAGGGTCTCCCGTCCCAGCCTGAAGCCAATTTCTCGGGGGAATTCTCAATGGAGCAACGCCGGGTCCGGCTCGGTGACATTGTTGACGACTACTGCACCCGCGAGCGTCGGGTCACGAACCATGCGGTCGTGGCAATGATCGAGGACCAGATCCAGCTCACGCGCTGCACCACCTGCGACACGGAGCATCCCTACAAAGCCGCGAAGGTGCCCCGCAAGCGCAAGAAGACGGAGACCGGCGCGCTGTACGAGCAGGTCCTGTCCGGGCGCGAGCGCGAGACCCTCGCGGACGCCGACGGTGCGTCCGACGGCCGCCTGGCCGCCGCGGCGCCCGACGACGACGGCGCCGAGGCGGGCGGGGGCGACGCGCCCGTGGCGGCCGAGGCCGAGATGGACGCCGGGGAACAGCCGGAGGCGCCGCTCGAGGACGGTCCCGTCCGCCGGCCGCTCATCCGCGCGACGCTGCCGCGGCCCGAGGGGCAGCAGACCGTGCGGCCGGTGCCGGAGTTCACGATCCGGCAGCCCGGCGCGCGCGGCGGCTTCCGCGGCGACGCGCGCGGCAACGGCCGCAGCGGGGGCCGCCCGTCGAACAACGGCGGCCGGTCCGGTTTCCAGGGCCAGGCCCGGAGCCAAGGCGGCCGATCGGGTTTCGGCCACGGGCGCCAGGGCGCGGCGCAGGGCCAGGGCGGGCCCCGGCAGGACCGCCATTCCGGTCAGCGGCACCACCCGCCCGCGCCGCAGGGGCGCAGCGGCAAGAAGCGGTCCCGCTGAACCGACGCTGTTCCTCACCAGATGACGGACTTCACCGGCAAGCACGGACTCATCGTCGGCGTCGCCAACAAGCGATCCATCTCCTGGGCGATCGCGCGTGCCGTCGCCAGCCGCGGCGCCCGCCTCGCGCTGACCTTCCAGGGTGAGCGGCTCGAGGAGAACGTGCGGGAGCTCGCGAAGGAGCTGACCGACCCGCTGATCCTGCCCTGCGACGTCACCAGCGACGAGCAGATCGCCGAGGTCTACGAGACGATCGGGCGGGAGTTCGGCGGCCTCGACTTCCTCCTGCACGGCGCCGCGTTCGCGCCGCGCGAGGAGCTCGAGGGGACCTTCGTGCAGACCACGCGCGAGGGCTTCCGGATCGCGCTCGACGTGAGCGCGTACTCGCTGGTGGCGCTGAGCCGCGGCGCGGCGCCGCTGATGGAGGCGCGCGGCGGCGGCAGCGTCGTCACCCTGACCTACCTGGGCAGCCAGCGCGTCTTCCCGAACTACAACGTCATGGGGGTCGCGAAGGCCGCGCTCGAGGCCTCGATGCGGTATCTGGCGAGCGACCTCGGGCCGAAGAAGATCCGGGTGAACGCCGTGTCGGCCGGACCGATCAAGACGCTGGCCGCCTCGGGCATCTCGGGCTTCACGAGCATCCTCGGCGTCTACCGCGACCACGCGCCGCTCCGGCGCACCGTGGACGCCGACGAGGTGGCCGAGGCCGCCGCGTTCCTGCTGAGCGACGGCGCCCGCGCCGTCACCGGCGACGTCTTCTACGTCGACGCCGGCTTCCACGCCATGGGGATGTAGGGACCCAAGGGGGCAGCCTTCAGGGGGCAGGGGTCAGGGTAGAATGCCCGCGTGCCCATCGTCGCGCTGAGAGTCGGCCGCGCGCGCGCGGCCTCGAGACGCGCCAGCCTCCTGATGCTCGACCTCGGCGGCCACCCATTCCCCTTCTCGCCCGGCCAGGCGGTGCTCGTCGGCCGGCCGGGCGAAGCGGTTCGAAAACCCTACGCCATCGCCAGCTCGCCCGAGGACGCGGCCGCGGGCGCGCTGGAGCTGCTCGTCAAGCGGGGCGCCTTCGGGGGAGCGCGCGCTGGCGCGGTGCTCGACGTGGAGGGCCCGTTCGGCCGGTTCCGGTTCCCGCGCCGCGTGGCCGAGCGGCAGGTCCTGTTCGTGGCGGGCGGCACGGGCGTCGCGCCGATTCGCTCGATGGTCCGCCACACCCTGGCCTCGGGCTACGACGGCCAGCTGGCGCTCGCCTACAGCGCCCGCACCGATCGTGATTTCGCGTTTCTGGCCGAGTTCCGGCGGCTGGCGCGCGCGGGGCGGCTGCGGCTCCATCTGACGGCGTCGCGGGACGCCGCGCCGGGCTGGCGAGGCGGCCGTGGCCGGCTCGATCTCGAGCGGCTGCGTCCGCTCGTCGCGAGCCCCCGCACGCTCTGTCTCGTCTGCGGACCGCCGGGCTTCGTGAAGGGCGTGGCGGCGCTGCTGCGGCGCCTCGGCGTCGCGTCGAGCCGCATACGAGTCGAGGCCTGACCCCTGACCCCTGACCGCTGATCTAGATGATTCCCGTGGCCGCGCGCTGGATCTCGTGGTCCGAGAGATCGGCGAGGTGGTACACGTCGGGTTCGGCGGTCTCGGTGCGGCGGCTGACGCCGCTGCGCCGCTTCCGCGCGGCCTTGTTCTGGTACATCCGGCTGTCGGCGGTGGCGAGCAGCGCCTCGTAGACCTCGCCGTCCTGGGGGAAGACGGCCGCGCCGACGCTCATGCCGAGGTGGACCGGCTTGCCGGGGCGCGCCTCGAAGTGGACGGCCTCGATCTGCTCCTGCAGCTCCTGCCGTTTGCGCTCGGCCTCGTCCTCGCCGCAGCCCGACAGCACCAGGATGAACTCGTCGCCCGCGTACCGGACGCAGATGTCGTAGGGGCGGATGGCGGTGCGCAGCAGCTTGGCGACCTCGCAGAGCGCGCGGTCGCCGACGTGGTGGCCGTGGTTGTCGTTGATGTCCTTGAAGTTGTCGAGGTCCATGACCATCAGCGACACTTCGCCCTTCAGGCGCTCGGCGCGCGCCAGTTCGCGCGTGAGGTGCATGAAGAGGAACCGCGTGTTGGGCAGGCCCGTGAGCGGGTCGGTGAGCGAGTCCTCCTTGGTCTGCTCGTACACGATCGAGTTGCTGATGACGGCGCCGGCCTGCTCCGAGACCCGGTCGAGCAGGCGGCGGTGGTCGTCGCGGTAGAACGCCGCCTCGACGTGGTAGACGGCGATCGCGCCGATGAACCGGTCGCTCAGGACCAGCGGGCAGACGAGCGCCGACTGCAGCGACGTCGAGCGCGAGGCCAGGCCGGACGCCTCGAGGTCGGCGCTCGGCCGCGCGTTCACCAGCGGGCGGCGGTTGCGCGCCACCCAGCCCGTGAGGCCCTCGCCGCTGCGCACGGCCACCTGCTCGATCAGATCGGCCTCGGTGCCGGTGGCGAACTTGCAGCGCAGGATCTCGGTCTCCTCGTCGTAGAGGAAGAGCGCGCAGCAGGAGAAGGGCACGAGGTTCGCCAGCTTGGCCGCGATGATCGCCATCGTGTCGGCCACGCCGAGGCTCGTGCCCATGGCCTGGGCGATCTCGTACAGCGCGTAGATCTCGCGGTGCGCGAGGGCGATGTCCTCGAACACGTTCTGCTTCGAGGGCTCGGGCGTGAGCCCGGTGGCCGGCTGGCCGGAGCCGGGCTGCTGGCTCTCCTCGAGCGACAGCCGCCGCACCGCCTGCTCCTCGAGCGAGGCGGCCTGCTCGTTGAGGCGCGGCAGCATTTCGACGAACGTCGAGACCACGACCGGGTCGAGGCCCTTGCCGGCCTCCTGCTGGAGCAGGGCCACGGCCGCGTCCTGGCTCATCGCCTTGTGGTACGGCCGCTCGGTCATCAGCGCGTCGAAGTAGTCCACGACCGAGAGGATGCGCGCGCCGAGCGGAATCTCCTCGGCCTTCAGGCCCGCCGGGTAGCCCTTGCCGTCCCAGCGCTCGTGGTGGCACAGGATGAGCGGCGCCACGGGGTACGGGAACGGCACCGCGCCGATGATCTCGGCGCCGACCTTGGGGTGCGCGCGGATCTTCTGGAACTCCTCGGGCGTGAGCGGCCCCGGCTTCGACAGGATGTGCTCGGGCACCGCCAGCTTGCCGATGTCGTGGAGCAGCGCCGCCGTCTTCACGCCCTGGATGTCGGTGTCGGCCATGCCCAGCGACTTGGCGAGCTCGGCCGCGTACAGCTGCACGCGCCGGATGTGCGTCGTGGAGGTCTGGTCCTTCGCGTCGATGGCGAGCGCCAGCGCCTCGATCGTCGCCAGGTGCAGGTCGCTGACCTCGCGCACGTGCCGCTGCTCGTCGTCGATGCGGCCCAGGTAGACCTTGTAGGTGCGGTAGGTCAGGTAGAGCGGCGCGGCCGCGAGGGGCGCGAACCAGTGCCCCGACATGTTGACCACGAGGGCCGCCCCGCTCGCCACCGCCGCGCCCACGAAGTAGCTGGGCGCGCTCCACAGGAAGTTCTCGTTCCAGATCCGGAGAACCGACTGGTGCGTCGTCAGCGCAATCGCCGTCGCGATCGTCGTCGTGTTGACCAGGAAGTAAACGGTCGCGGCGCCCACCAGCGGCCGCGGCAGGTCGGCCCACGGCGGCAGCGAGCCGACCGGCGCGCCCAGCGCGTAGTACACCCAGCCGGCGGCCTGCACGGTCACGACCAGGCAGGCCATGCTGAAGAGCGTGCGGTGCGTGGCGTTGCGCTCGGCGATGCGGAAGGTGCACTGGCTCCACGCGCTCGCCGCCGCCACCAGCATCGTCTCGTTGGGCCCGAGCAGCAGCAGCGACGCGAAGTCCACGGCGTAGGAAACCGACATCGTGGACCCGCTGCGCGCCAGCGGGAGCTTCACCTTGAACACCGAGGTGACCGACGACAGCAGCAGCAGGACGACGAAGAAGGTCGGCTGGTGGAGGTTGCGCGGGAAGAAGTACACGAGGAGCGCCGCCCCGAGCGCGATGACCGCGCTCACGTAGATCTTCGCCGCCAGGGGCAAGCTCTTCATCGACGGCTCCAGATCACGGATCCCGACGGGGCCAGGCTGCTCCGCACCCCGTCGCCCGCGTCGCCCGATCGCCGGTCCTCGGGCCGGCTGTTCTCCCAGACCGGACGGGCGCACCCGGCCGCGTCACACCAGCCGGTCCACACGACGCCGGCGCAGTCGGCGCCGCCGCACGCGGCGCCCCATACGACGTTCGGCGGCGCCGGGGCCGGGCCGGCGTCCGCGCTCCACGGCCGCGCGTCGTCCGCGCCCCAGTCCACGGTCAGCGCCCAGGCGCTCGCGTCCGGCCGGATGCGGCCGCCGTCGAGGCGCCGGTTGCCCCAGATGATACGCCGGCTCCACTCGGTCGGGTCGGGCGAATCCACGGCCCGGCCGGCCAGCCGCGCCGCCAGCTCGACCGCGCCCCGCGCGTTCAGGAACCCGGCGCCCTCGGTGAGCGCATCGTCGCCCGGACGGGTCTCGGCGGTGTACTCGAGGATCGCCTTCACCGCGTTCGGCGTCAGCGCGGGGTTGGCCTGGAGCATCAGCGCCACCGTGCCGGCGACGACCGGCGCCGCCATGCTGCTGCCGGTGAGCGACAGGTACGGCAAATACCACGTCGGAATCGCGCCGGGCAGCCGCCAGCCCGGGTGCGCCAGGTAGAGCGTCGAGCCGGGGTCGCTCAGCGACTCGAGGCCGACGCCCGGCGCCACCAGGTCCGGCTTGGCGCGGTAGTCGATCGCGGTCGGTCCGCGCGAGCTGAACCGCGCGACGATGTCGTCGGCGCGGTCGGGCGTACCCTGGTGGCTCGAGGCGCCGACCGTGATGACCCACGGCGCGTTGCCCGGCGCGGTGATCCCGCCGGTACTGCGCGTCGCCGCCGGGGCCGGTTCCCTCGTTGCCGGCCGACGTCACCACGACGAGACCGGCCTCGACGGCGCGCCGCGCGGCCAGCGTGAGCGGGTCGGTGCGGTACGACTCGCGCACGGCCGCGGCCACCGAGAGGTTGAGGACGCGGATGCCGAGCGCCGCGCGGTGCTCGATGGCGTAGTCGATGGCGGCGATGACGTCGCTCACGCGGCCGTGGCCCTCCGCGTCGAGGACCTTGAGCACGACGAGGCTGGCGCCGGGCGCCACGCCGGCGCGCTGGCCGTTCGAGTCGTAGCCGTTGCCCGCGACGATGCCCGCCACGTGCGTGCCGTGGCCGAAGTCGTCGTAGGCGCTCGTGAGGCCGTTGACGAAGTCCACGAAGCGGGAGATGCGCTGGCCGCCGCCGGCCGCGGCGCCGGCGCGCGGCGTGCCGGTCAGATCGTCGTGCCAGCTCGTGACGCCCGAGTCCACGATGGCGACCGCCACGCCCGTGCCGTCGTAGCCGAGGGCGTCGCGCACCCACGCGGCGCCGATCGTGGCCGTCGTCCGCGCCATCGTGGCGGTCACCGGCCGGTCCGGCCGCGCGGGCAGCCCGCGCGCGGCCACGATCACGGCGGCGCCGCAGAGCAGCCAGGCACACGCGATGGACCGGTGGAGCCGGGGGGGCTTCATGAACAGTTCTTGAACCGCGGTGCAGACAAAGGTCCGGTAGCTGCGGTGCAAGCGTCATGCCCCAGAGAAGGACACAGGGGTCGTTCTAGTAAGTAGTTATGATGATTGAGTTTAACTTAGAATGAGGCGGTCTGGAGGGGCCTGTGGAGCACCTATCTTCGGTCAAGCGTGTTCCATATCGCTACACACTGTGTACCGATCCTGTACGAACGACGAGGACGTGGCTGGCGGGGGTGCTACTCGGCGCGGGCGGCGCGGCGGGCGCGGGCGGGCTTGGCTTCGGGCTCGAGCCCGTACTCGACGATCTTGCGGTAGAGCGTGCCGCGGCTGATGTCGAGCACGCCGGCGGCCTGCTTCTTGTTCCAGCTCACGCTCTCGAGCACGCGGATGATGTGGGCGCGCTCGGCTTCCCGCAGCGACGGGAGGTGCTCGCGCGTGTCCTCGGGCGGCGTCTCGCTGGCGTGGAGGAAGTCGATGTCCGAGGCGCGGATGATGCGGTCGGGCGAGGACAGGGCGGCGCGCGAAACGGTGCTGTCGAGCTCGCGGATGTTGCCCGGCCAGTGGTACTGCATCAGGAGGTCGGTGGCCTCCTTCGAGAAGATCTTGCCGTCGAGCGGCAGGCCGTTGCCGGCGCAGTACCGCGCGAGGAAGCGCTGGGCCAGGACCGGGACGTCCACCGCGCGCTCGCGGAGCGAGGGCAGGCGGATCGAGAAGGCGTTGACGCGGTAGTAGAGGTCTTCGCGGAAGCGGCCGTCGCGCACGAACTGTTCGAGCGGGCGGTTGGTGGCCGACATGAGGCGGAAGTTCACCTCGATCGACTGGTTGCCGCCGAGGCGCTCGAAGCGGCGTTCCTCGAGCACGCGCAGCATCTTGGCCTGGGCGAGGATCGACATGTCGCCGATCTCGTCGAGGAACAGGGTGCCGTTGTTGGCCAGCTCGAGGCGGCCGGGCTTGCGGTCGACCGCGCCCGTGAACGCGCCGCGCTCGTAGCCGAAGACCTCCGACTCGAACAGGGTGTCGGGCAGGGCGGCGCAGTTGACGGCCTGGAACCGGTTCGAGCCGCGCCGGCTGAGCTCGTGGATCATGCGGGCCACGACCTCCTTGCCCAATCCGGTCGGCCCGAGGATGAGCACGGCGATGTCGGACTTGGCCGCGGTGCGGATCCACTCGAAGACGATCAGCATCTTCTCGTCGCGGCCGATCATCTCGCGGAAGCGCTGGACGGCGGGCGAGCGGTCCTCGTGGCTGACCGTGACGCGGCGCTCGAGGAACCCGTCGAGCATGTTGCGGATGACGGCGCTCTCGGGACGGCGGAAGCCGAAGCGCGGCGGGGTGTCGTCGGTGCGGTGGGCGACGCCGAACGCCACGAGCTCGCGCATGCAGTTCTCGATGTCCAGGCGCATGCGCCCGAACGTCTGCATGAGCCCTTCCATGTCGAACGTCTCGTCGGGCCGCGCGTTCAGGAAGCGCAGCAGACCCGCCCGCAGGGGCGACTGCACCAGGGACTGGAAGCGGGTCTCGAGTTCGCTCGGATCGGAGCGGCGCTGGCCGGCCGGAGTCTTGTCCACGGAGCTCCCTGGGCCGCGCCCGCAAGGAGGATGCGGCCCGCCTGAATCATACCCGATCAATCGTGTCGAAGCTGTCTACATTGCCCGCCGCGGCACGGCATGTCAAGCGCCGGGGTCCTGAGGCCCCGAAAAGAATGCTAAGCTAGCACCGGGGCCGGCCCCACCCGCGCCGCGCGCGTTGCCCGCGGGCGTCCGGCCCACAACCCTGCAGGAGGAACGCGTCGTGCCCCATCGCGCCCCCGGCTCGCCCGGCGGCGGGCAGGCCAGGTACCTCGGCGGCCAGGCCATCCGCTACTATCGGCCCCGCGGCGGCTCCGACATCCGCCATCTCGTCGACCACGGGTTCCAGGCGTTCAACGCCGGCCGCCTCTCGGAGGCCTGCCACGTCTTCGCCGACAAGATGCTCGACCCGGCGAACGACACGACCATCGGCCTGACGGTCGCCGGGGCGCTCACGCCGGCCGGCCTCGGCGGCTGCGTCATCGAGATGATGGAGCGTGGCCTGGTCGATTTCGTCATCAGCACGGGCGCCAACCTCTACCACGACCTGCACTACGCGATGAACTTCACGCTCCACCGGGGATCGCCCTTCCTCGACGACGTGAAGCTCTACGAGCAGGGCGTGATCCGGATCTACGACATCCTGTTCCCCGCGACGGTGCTGCTGGAGACCGACGCCTACATCCGCGGCTTCCTCGAGCGGACCCCGCTCGCCGGGCCGGTGTCGAGCGCGGCCTTCCACTACGCCCTCGGCCAGGACCTGCTCGAGCGGTTCCCGGGCTGCGAGGCGCACTCGGTCGTGGCGCAGGCCGCCCGCGCCGGCGTGCCCATCTACACGTCGTCGCCGGGCGACAGCTCGATCGGCATGAACGTCGCCTTCCACGAGCTCATGCGCGGCGGCTCGCTCACGATCAATCCGAACCGCGACGTGAACGAGGTGTGCGCGATCATCCTGGCCGGGAAGAAGAACGGCTGCGTCATCCTCGGCGGCGG
This sequence comes from uncultured Acidobacteriota bacterium, assembly GCA_963812185.1. Lineage (GTDB taxonomy): Bacteria > Acidobacteriota > Vicinamibacteria > Vicinamibacterales > JAHECP01 > JAHECP01. Next base: position 430,066 of record CAWEUE010000001.1, on the reverse strand, counting down.
ATCGCCGAAGAACTTCTATCTGCAGGGCCAGCCCACGCTGTGGGAGGTCTACGGCATTCCAAAGGGAGGCAACGACTTCTTCATCCAGTTCACCACCGACCAGGTGGTCTGGGGCGGCCTGTCGGGGGCGACACCCTCGGAGGCCGTGAGCTGGGGCAAGGTGAACCCAGGCGTGCTGCCCGACACGGTGGTGGCCTACGGCGACACGACCATCTCGTTCCCGATCTTCGCCGAGTACGCGGTGGGATCGGAGCGGGGCCGGCGCCCGCGGCGCGAGCTCGTGCACCAGCGCGACGCGCTCGTCGCCGACTTGAAGCGGCAGGCGGAGGCCGCGAGCGCCGAAAGGGCCAAGGTCACGACATAGGCCGCATCCGGCGCACGTCGACCAGACCGGGACGCCCGGCCGGCGCCGGGCCTCGCACGAGGAGCGATCGATGGGCACGCTCGCGACCGAACTGGGCCGATTCGCCGGGGAGGCGTCCCCCGCGCCGCGCATCTACGCGGACGCCAACATCCCCTTCGGGGTGGTGTCGTTCATGCGGACGCGCCTGAAGTGGGACGTGCTCTACGTGATCGAGCACGAGGACCTCCGCCGGGCGAGCGACGCGCGGCACTACCGGCTCGCGCGGCAGCTCCGCCGCACCCTCGTCACGCTCGACCGCGATTTCGTCGACGACCGGCGGTTCCCGCCGGACGAGAGCGGGGGCGTGATCATCTGCCAGGCGCCGGACGAGCACGGGCTGCACAAGCTCATGCGACGGGTCGACCGCGCGCTCTTCCGCGCGCGCGACGACAGCGCGATGCCGCTGGCGGGCCGCAAGGTGCAGTGGCATCCTCACGAAGGGGTCTTGACACCATGAGCGTCAGCATCGGCGTGGACCTTCGGGGGCCCCTCCTTCTCGTGCTGGCCGTCGACGCGGCCGGCCGGGTGGTGGCCGAGACGACCGCGCCGCTCTCGCTCGACGCCGCCGTCGACGTCACCCTCCAGGTGGCGAAGGACGCCGGTCTCGACGACACCGCCCCCATAGGCCTCGCCGCCTGGGAGCCGAAGATCGCCGAGGTGGAGGAGATCGCCCGCCGCCTCGGCGGGCGGAGGGGCCGCGTCGCCGTCACGGGCGCCGGGCTGGCCGCCGCCGCCGCCGAGACCTGGGTCGGCGCCGCGCGGGACTCGCGCTATGCGGCGTGCCTGCTCGTCGGCGAGCACGTGTCGGCCGGCGCCATCGTGGACGGCCGGCCCTGGCTGGGCGCGCACGGCCTCGCCGGCTCCGCCGCCTGGCTCGCCCTCAACCCGGTCGAGCGCCAGGACTACCGCCAGTTCGGCTGCCTCGACGCAGAGATCAGCGACCGGGGCATCGCGCGCCGCCTCACCTGGCGCGTCGAGGCGGGCGACCTCTCGCGCGTCGTCGAGCAGGCCGGCGGCCTCGAGGCCGTGACCGCCGCCCACGTCTTCGACGGCGCGCGCGGGCGCGACGGCGTCGCCATCTCGGTCGTTCGCGACACCGCCCGCTACGTCGGCATGGCCATCGCGAACCTCGTCACCCTCTTCGACCCCGACGTGGTCGTGGCCGGCGGCTTCATCGCCACCGCCCAGGACCTGCTGCTCGAGCCGGTCCGGCAGGAGTGCCACAAGCGTCTGTCGCCCGCCATGAGCGAGCACTTCCGGCTCGAGGTGACCTCGCTCGGCGACCGCGCCGTGGCGCTCGGCGCCGCGCACCTGGCCGCCGCGCCCGCGTCATGATCCGGCTCGCCGGCGCCGATCTGGTGCTGCCGGACCGCGTGCTCGCGCGGGGCACCCTCGTCATCGACGGCGACCGGATCGCCGGCATCGAGAGCGGCACGCGGCCCGTGCCGGTCGCGCCGCCCGCGCCCGAGTACCGCGACCTCCACGACGCCCTCGTCCTGCCCGGCTTCATCGACACGCACGTGCACGGAATCCTGGGCGTCGACAGCCTGGACGGCGACGACGCCGTGGAGCGCATCGCGCGCGCGATGCCGCGCTTCGGCGTCACCGCGTTCTGCCCGACGAGCGTCGCGTGCGACCCGCCTTCGCTCCGCCGGCTGCTGGCCGCCGTCGGCCGCGCGCGCGCCACGCCGCCCGGCGGCGCCGCCCGCGTGCTGCCCGCGCACCTCGAGAGCAACTTCATCCATCCCGACTGGGCCGGCGCGCAGCCGCGCGCGCACCTGCGGCTGCCGCCCGGCGCGGCGACCGCCGCCGGGCAGGAGGACGACGGCGCCGACGGCATCCTGGCCGAGATTGCCCGGGCGGCCGCCGACGTCGGCATCGTCACGCTGGCGCCCGAGCTGCCCGGCGCCCTCGACCTCGTCGCGCGCCTCGTGGCCGCCGGCCACCGCGTGTCGCTGGGGCATTCGGGGGCCACCTTCGACCAGGCGGCCGCCGCCGTCCGCGCCGGCGCCAGCCGCGCCACGCACCTCTTCAACCGCATGAGCCCGTTCGGGCACCGCGAGCCGGGCCTCGTGGGCGCCGCCCTGTACCACGACGAGCTCGCCGTCGAGATCGTGTGCGACGGCGTGCACGTGCACCCGGCGGCCGTCGCGCTGGCCGTCGCGGCCAAGGGGCCCGCCCGCGCGATGGCCATCACGGACGGCACGGCCGGCTCGGGCCTCGCGCCGGGCTCGCGCGCCTCCCTCGGCGGCCGGCCCATCACCGCCCGCGACGCCGCCTGGCTCGACGATGGCACGCTGGCGGGAAGCGTCCTGACGATGGACCGGGCGTTCGCGTTCCTGACCGGCCCGGTGGGGCTGGGCCTCGTGGAGGCCGCGCAGCTGGTGGCGACGACCCCCGCGCGGGACCTCGGGCTGCAGGGCCACGGCGTCATCGCGGCCGGCGCCGTCGCCGACCTCGTCGTCCTCGACCGGCGCCTGAACGTGGTCGAGACGTACGTGGGCGGCCGGCGCGTCTACATCCGTGAAACGGCTTGAATTCAAAGGGGTTATGAGCCGGCCTGCCCCCGGCAGCCGGAACCCCGCCTCCCGCGCGGCCGTCTATGACAAGTGACACGTGATACGACCGGAGGGCCTTTTCGATGTCATCCAATCTTGACGTGGGGCTTCGCCCCACGGTCCGGCTTCCCGTCGCGGCGCTCCTGGTGGCCTCCACGGCCCTCGGCGGCTGCGTCGTCAGCCTCGATTCCCAGGGCTACACCAACCGCGAGACACGCACGTTCGACGTGTCCGCGAACCCCGACGTCCGCCTGACGACGTTCGACGGCTCCATCCAGATCCGGACGTGGGACAAGGACCAGGTGCAGGTGGAGATCGAGAAGCGGGCGCCGACCGACGAGGCGCTGAAGTCGCTGGAGGTGGTCGCGGACCAGTCCGGCAACCGCGTCCAGGTCGAGGTGCGGCGACCCGCGGGCCACGAGTCGTTCTTCGGCATCGGCAACTTCTCGCGCAGCGCGAAGATCATCGCGACGCTGCCCCGGAAGGCGAGCGTCGTGGCGTCGAGCGGCGACGGCTCGATTCGCATCGAGGGCGTGTCGGGGCGGTGCGAGCTGAGGACGGGCGACGGCTCGGTGCGCGGGAGCGACATCGCCGGCGACGTCGTCGTGAACACGGGCGACGGCTCGGTGACGCTGCAGGACGTGTCCGGCGCCGTGGACCTCACGACCGGCGACGGCGGCGTGAGCCTGTCGGGCGCGCTCGGCGGCGTGCAGGTGCACACGGGCGACGGCTCGGTGACCGTCCGCGCCGACCAGGGCAGCCGCATGTCGGGCGACTGGTCCGTCCGGACGGGCGACGGCAGCGTGGTGCTCTATCTGCCGTCGGCCTTCGCCGCGGACCTCGACGCCCACACCAGCGACGGCCGCGTCACGAGCGACCTCGACGTGACGACGACCGTGTCGGGACGGATCGACAAGAAGACGCTGAAGGGCCGCCTGGGCGAGGGCGGGCACACGCTGAGGATCCGCACGGGCGACGGATCGATCAGGCTGAGAGTGTCGTAGTTCAGATCGGCGGGGACCCCTGCACCCCGCCTGGCTCGTCGCTCGCGGGGGCCCCATCGCCCCGCCCCTCGCTCGCGCAGGATGCGCGGGTCCGTTCACGGAGACTCACGCTGTCCGTTCACGGTTCTGTCGTTTGTCCGTTCGAGTGGCCCTTCGCGTGTTCGTTCACAGTCCTTCGCGGGTCCGTTCAGGAACCACCGCGGGTCCGTTCAGGAACAACCGCGGATCCGTTCGGCATGACACGAACGGGCGCTCAGTAGACCGAGGGAACACGCCGCACGCCGAACGAACACGGCACATGCCGAACGAACACGCCTGATCCGAACGAACGCACCGGGTTGCGAACGGACAAGCCACACCCGGAACGGACAACGATCACCGTCCAGCGTAGCGGGTGTCATCCTTCACCCGTGCGGCCGCGAACGCCTGCTGCCGCTCGCGGCACTTGCTGCACCGCCCGCAGTGCGCGTCGCCCGCCGGGTTCATGCACGACAGCGTGAGCGCGAGCGGGACGCCGAGGCGCACGCCCAGCCCGATCACGTCCTCCTTGTGCATCGCGGCGAGCGGCGCGGCGATCGCGATGGGGTGCGCGAGGCCGCGCGAGAGCGCGCGCGACATCTCCTCGAAGAACTCGGGCGTGGCGTCGGGGAAGGGGTTGCCGGCCAGCGGGCCGAGCGCGAGGCGCGTGATGCCCCGGCGCGCGCAGAGCACGGCCGCTTTCGAGAGCAGGACGATGTTGCGGCCCTCGATGTACACGTCCTCGTCCGGCGTGTCGTAGGCGGGCGGCGTGCCGCGCACGGCCCAGTGCGACGCGGGATAGACATCGCGCATGTCCACGCCGAGGCGCGCCAGCGGGCGCACGCCGCGGTCGAACGGCGCGGCGGCGAGCAGACGCTCGAGCGCGCGCAGCTCGGCGGCCTCCCAGGCGAGCCCCGCCGCCACGTAGAGGGGCTGGACGACGGCTCGCCTGGCCTCGTCGGCGACGAGCACCGCGCTGTCGAGCCCGCCCGACAGCAGCACGGCCGTTTCTTGACCACGCGGAGAAGCTTCGTCTACCATCGGCTCATCGCCACACGCACTCCGGCCGATCTGCCATGTATCGAGTCACCAAGCGCATCGACTTCTGCTACGGTCATCGTCTTCTCGACTACGACGGTGTCTGCAAGCATCCCCACGGGCACAACGCCGCGTGCGAGGTCGAGGTGCGGACCGACCGGCTGGACGAGCGTAACATGGTGGCCGATTTCGGCGACATCAAGCGGCTCGTCAAGGGCTGGATCGACGAGCAGCTCGACCACAAGATGATCCTGCGGCACGACGACCCGCTGGTGAAGCCGCTCCAGGGGCTCGGCGAGCCCATCTACCTGCTCGACAGCAACCCCACCGTCGAGCGCATCGCGAAGCTCATCTTCGACCAGGCGCGCTCGCTCGGCCTCGACGTCGTGCAGGTGACGGTCTGGGAGACGCCGACTTCATTCGCGACGTACAGGAGACTAGGAACGCTGATCCTTGTCCGTTCGGAACGATCCTTGTCCGTTCGGAACGATCAGGGTCCGTTCGGAACGATCAGGGTCCGTTCGGAACGATCAGGACTCGTTCGGAACGGACAAGGATCCATTCGGAACGGACAAGGATTCGTCCGTTCTCATCACGTCTGTTCCACCCGAAGCCGTGCCGCCGTCTCGGCGTCGAGCGTGACGGCGCCGCCGGTGGCGGGCGTGAGACGCACGGCGCCGGTCACGGCGTCGCGCGCGGTCACCGTGACGAGGGTTCCCGGCCGCAGGCCGTCTCCGTCCACCCGCTGCAGGAACTCCGGGCGCTGGTCCGTCACGCGCACGATGCGGACCTGGACCTCAGGCGGGCAGGAGCGCAGGGTGTCCCCGTGCGGCGCGGCCATCGCGCCCTCGGGGCCCGGGATGGGGTCGCCGTGCGGGTCCACGGCGGGGTGGCCGAGCATCTCGTCGATGCGGTCGATCAGCCGGTCCGAGACGGCGTGCTCGAGCCGCTCGGCCTCGTCGTGCACCTCGTCCCAGGGCATGCCCATCACCTGCACCAGGAACTGCTCGACGAGGCGGTGCCGCCTGAGCACGAGCGCCGCCAGCCTCTCGCCGGCGGGCGTCAGGCGCACGCCGGCGTACGCCTCGTAGTGCGCGAGCTCCGACTCGGCCAGCGCCTTCACCATGGTCGTGGCCGTGCCCGGCACGACGCCCATCGCCGCCGCGAGGCGGCCCATGGGCACGAGCGCGCCGGGCGACGCCAGCTCGCGCTCCGCCCGGAAGATGGCCTTGAGGTAGTTCTCGACGGTCTGGGATGCCATGTCGGGGGGCCGCCTCGCGCCGATCTTGCCGCACGCCGCCGCGCTTTGACAAATCGAGCCCTCCCACGGAACGATCACGAGACGGACTCACCACGAGGGACACGAAGCTCGCGAAGACGTGTGCCTTCCTTCGCGTGCCTCGTGGGCTTCGTGGTTGGCATTCGTGGCCTGGCTGCGGGAGACATGCTGAAGCTGCGCACGGCGCTCGCGACGCCGGCGGGCAAGCGCCTTTACGTGAGGCGGCTGTTCGCCACCATCGCCGATCGCTACGACCTGATCACGGTGGTCCTGTCGTACGGGCAGGACCGGCGCTGGAAGCGGCGGCTGGCGGATCTCGCCGGCGTGCGGCCCGGCACGCGCGCGCTCGATCTGGCGTGCGGCACCGGCGACATCGCGTTCGAGCTGGCCGCGCGCGGCGCGCGGGTCGTGGGGCTCGACCTGACGCCCCGCATGATCGAGCTCGCGCGCGTCAAGCCCGTGCCGCGGCGCGCGGCGGTCGCCCCCGCGTTTCTCGTGGGCGACATGATGGCGCTGCCGTTTCCCGACGCCAGCTTCGATCTCGTCACGGCCGGCTACGGCCTGCGCAACGTCCCGATCGTCGAGACGGCGCTCGCCGAGATCGGGCGCGTGCTGCGCCCGGGCGGCCGGGTGCTCTCGCTCGACTTCGATCGGCCCGGACCGGGCGCCCTCCGCGCGGCGTACCTCGGCTACCTCTCGGCCGTCGGCGGCGCGCTCGGCTGGCTGCTGCACCGCGACCCCGACACCTACCGCTACATCCCCGAGTCCATCCGCGGCTATCCCGGCGCGGCCGGCATCGTCCGGCTGATGCGCGAGGCCGGCTTCGACGACGCGCGGCGGCACGGCCTGCTCGGCGGGCTGCTGGCGATCAACACCGCCCGCCGGCCGTGAAGCCGGCGCGGCCGACTACTTCCCGGCGGGCGAGTAGTAGATGTCGATCTCGGTCCGGTACGCAGCCGGCACGGCCAGCATGCCGTTGCAGCCGGAGTAGCTCGCGTTGCCGCTTCCGGCCACCGCCGCGGAGGGGTCGTGGCCGGCGTACGCGTCGCTGTCGCTCGTCGTGTAGCTGATGCCGGGCCCCGCCGTCTCGAACATCCGCTTGGCCTTCAAGTTCGGATAGTGGCTCTTGTACCAGGCGATCACGTCCTCGAGCGGCGCTTTCGTCACCAGCGAGACCCTCGGCACGTCGTCGCCGTCCGAGGCGCTCCCGCCGCCGCGGTGCCAGTCGATCAACAGGCTGTCCGGGTAGGCCTCGACGCCCACCTGCGCCGCGGACGGGAACTGGCAGGTCTGCGCCAGCCAGGCCTCCTTGTCGTGGTGCTCGTGCGTGAGCTTGTTCAGCTGCGCGACCTTGGCGTCCACGTCCGGCGCCCAGGGCGCCTGCGGCGCGATGGACTGCGCCGCCAGCGCCGTCATGCCCAGACAGATGCCAGCGACAATTGAGAACCCCACGACCCTGCGACTCGTCACGATTGCCTCCTTGATGGCTGCTTCGGAATGCAGGCGACAAGCACTCCCGCGGCGCGCCCTGGCCCGGCGCGCGCCCAGGCGCGCCGCCAGCGCGGCGGCGGCAGGGCGGCGAGATGTGCTGTGGGGGGATACCCGACGATCGTACATCGAACAGCGGCCGTCGGGCGAATGCCCGGCGGCCGGCGCGTGCGGTCTACCTCGGACCGCCGACGGGCCCGGGGCGGTACGGGCTGAACTGGGGATCCCACTGGGCCTTGGCGACGACCCGCTCCAGGGTCGCGTCGTCCAGGAGCCGGCCCAGCCCCGAGTCTCTCGCCTCCACGGCCACCGCCTTCGCCACCGTGGCGGACACCTTCCGGATGTCCTCCATCTCCGGCAGGAGCAGGCCCTCGGCTTCCTGCGCCGGCGTGACCATCCGACTCAAGGCCTTGCTGGCCGACAGGAACATCGCGTCGGTCACCTTGGACGCGTGGCTGACCAGGGCGCCCAGGCCGACGCCCGGGAACATGTAGAGGTTGTTGCACTGGGACGTCTTGATCGAGCGGCCCTTCCACGCCACGTCCGCGAAGGGGCTGCCCGTGGCCATGAGGCCCCGGCCGTCGGTGGCCCGGGCCATCTCCTCGGGCGTGCACTCGGTGTTGGCCGTCGGATTGGAGAGCGCCAGCACCACGGGCCGGTCGACGTGGCGGGCGAGCTCCGCGAGGATCTCGGCGCTGAAGAGCCCCCGCTTCGCCGTGACACCGATGAGCACGGTGGCCCGGACGTTCCGGACGACGTCGGCCACGGTGATGCGGTCCGGCGAGTCGAGCGTCCAGCCGGACACGGCGGCGCGCGGCTGGGCGAAGGGCCGTTGGGGCTCTTCCAGCTCGGGGTCGTCCTCCATCAGCAGGCCCTGCCGGTCCACGGCGAAGACCCGGCGCCTCGCGTCCTCCGCCGGGAGCCCTTCCTCCTTCAGCATGGCGAGGACGTGGAGGCCCACGCCCGTGCCCGCCTGTCCCATGCCCACGATGACGAAGCGCTGGTCCGCGAACGTGCTCTTCCTGATGCGCATGGCGGTCATCAGCGCCGCGAGCGCCGTGGCTCCCGTTCCCTGGATGTCGTCGTTGAACGAGAGGACGCGATCGCGGTAGCGCGCGAGGTTCCTGAACGCCGTGTGCTTGGCGAAGTCCTCCCACTGCAGGAGGGCGTCCGGGAAGTTGCGCCGGATGCCCAGCACGAACTTCTCGACGATTTCCTCGTAGGCGACTCCCGTGAGCCGCGGGTGGCGGTATCCGAGATACAGCGGGTCGTCGAGGAGGCGCTCGTTGTTGGTCCCGACGTCGAGGCAGACGGGCAGGCACACCGCGGGGTGCAGGCCGCCGGCGGCGACGTAGAGGCTGACCTTGCCCACCGGGATGCCCATCCCGTCCGACCCCAGGTCGCCCAGGCCCAGGATGCGCTCGCCGTCCGTGACCACGACCAGGTACACGTGCGGCAGCGAGATGTTCTGGAAGATCTGGTCGATGCTGGCGATGTTGTCCGGGTCGATGTAGACGCCGCGGTACCGGCGCGCGATGTGGCTCATCTGCTGGCAGGCCTGGCCCACCGTCGGCGTGTAGACGATGGGGACCAGCGCGCGGAGGTTGTCGACCAGGAGCCGGTAGAAGAGCGGCTCGCTGCGGTCCTGCAGCCCGCTGAGGAAGATGTACTGCTCGAGGGCGTCGGGCTTCCGCGTGAGGGCGTCCAGGCTCCGGTCGACCTGGTGCGCCATGGTCTGGATGCCCGAGCGCAGGATGCCCACGAGCCCCAGGCTCAGGCGCTCCTCGCGGGTGAAGGAGGACGCCTTGTTCAGGTACGCGTCGTTGAGCAGCTGGCGCCCGCGAATGTAGACCTCGTGGTACTCCTCGCCGGTCAGGGGATCGATCTTGAACGAAAAGGTCTTCATGTCCCTCTTCCTTACTTCAACGCCGCCATGCGCTTCAACGCCGCCATGCGAGCCCTACCATGATCGCACGTCAGGGGACGAAGCCGGGTCGAGTACGTCCCGGCGGCGTCCCGCCCCTCTGGCGTCGTCATGGCTTCAGGCGCGCCGACGCGTCGGATCGTATGTCCGCCCGCCTCACGGTGTGACGGGAGGCTGTCCTGCCGAGGCGGGCCGGCTGTGCAATTGTGAACATCCGCCCTGGACGCCAGGGTCTACCCTACACGAGCCTCGTTCCTGCGCCAGCGGCAGCCGCATCCAGGTTGGCCAACAGTCGGACGGCCACAGCTGAAGACGGCGTCATGAGTCACGAACACGAGTCGACTCTGCGGTTTCCCACGCAGCTCAGCGCGATCACGCTGGCCCTGACGCTCGCAACCCTTGGCTGGGTCGGCTGGAACGCGTACGCAAGCTATCGCGAGGTCGACACCCATGCCTCGCGAGACCTGCGCGTCGAGGAACTGCGCGGAGTCATTCTGCATCTCGATGAAGTGCTGACGATGTCGGCCCGTATGGCGGCGGCGACGGGCGATCTGCGCTGGGAAGCGCGGTACCGCCAGTTCGAACCCGTCCTGGACGCCGCGATCAAAGAGACGATGGCGCTCGCGCCTGGCGCCGCCGCGATCGCGGGCTCCACACAGACCGACGAGGCGAACACGAAGCTCGTGGCGACGGAGGGCCGGGCATTTGCGCTCATCCGTGACGGGCGGGCCGAAGACGCCCGCGCCGTGCTGTTCGGGCAGGCCTATGAAGAGCAGAAGGCCCTCTACGCCGCTGGCATGACCGCGGTGCTGGACGACGTACGCGCGCGAGTCGCCCGCGACGTTCGGCGGGCCGACCAGCGCTTGCTCCTGTCGATGGTCGGGTCGGCGGCGTTGCTGGGCCTGTCGATCGCGGCCTGGCTGGCCGTGATTGGCAGCCTGCGACGGACCCAGAGTGAGCTCACCCGCCGGGTCGACGAGCGAACGTCCGCGCTGACCCTGGCCAACCAGACGCTCCGCAGCGAGATCTCCGAGCGGCAGCTGATTCAGGCGGAGCTCGTCGAAGCGCGGGACGCGGCCCTCGATGCCGCCAGACTGAAGGCCGAGTTCCTCGCGAACATGAGCCACGAGATCCGGACGCCCATGAACGGCGTCGTCGGCATGGCCGGGCTCCTGCTCGAGACCGATCTGACGGCGGAGCAGCGCGAGTTCGCGAACACGATCTCGACGAGCGCCGACGCCCTGCTGACGATCATCAACGACATCCTCGACTTCTCGAAGGTCGAGGCGGGGCAGTTGGCGTTCGAGGTGCTCGACTTCGACCTGGAGCCCACCATCGAGGGCGCTGTCGATCTCCTGGCCGCGCGCGCCGCCGCGAAGGACATCGAGCTGGCCGTCCTCGTCGAGCGCGACATCCCGACCGCGCTCCGCGGCGACGCCAGCCGGCTGCGGCAGATCGTCGTCAATCTCGTCGGCAACGCCGTGAAGTTCACCGAACGCGGGGAAGTCCTGGTGCGTGTGTCGCTCGAGGAGGAAGCGCCCGCCGACGTGCTCCTGCGTGTGGAGGTCCGGGACTCGGGCATCGGCATCCCCGAGAACGCGCACGCGCGGCTGTTCGAGGCCTTTACGCAGGCCGACGGGTCGACGACGAGGAAGTTCGGCGGCACCGGGTTAGGCCTGGCGATCTCGAAACGGCTCGTCGAGCTGATGGGCGGCGCAATCGGCGTGCGCAGTCTCGACGGACTGGGGTCGACGTTCTGGTTCACCGCGCGGTTCGAGAAGCAGACCGGCCCGGCACGAACGCGGCCGGCCCCCGCGACGGAGCTGGCCGGGCATCGCGTGCTGGTCGTGGACGACAACGAGACGAACCGCTACATCCTGCACTGTCAGCTCGAGGCCTGGGGCGTCGACGACGTCGGCGTCGCCGGCGGGGCGGACGCCCTGGCGACGCTCCGCGCGGCCGCTGCGCACGGGCCTCCGTTCCATCTCGCGATCCTCGACTGTCAGATGCCCGGCATGGACGGCGTCATGCTCGCGCGGGCGATCAAGGCCGACGATGTGATCGCCGGCATTCCGCTCGTCATGATGACGTCGCTCGGGTACGACGACGCGGAAGAGCTTCGGGCGGCCGGTCTGATGTTGCGGCTGACCAAGCCGGTGAAGCAGGCGCTCTTGCGCGAGGCGCTCGCGCGCGTCCTCGGGGCGTCGATCCCGCGCGCGGTCGCCGCGTCGCGGGTCGCCGCAGCTCCGCGGCCTGGCGCGCCGCCGAAACGTCTCGCACGGGTTCTGGTCGCCGAAGACAACGCGGTGAATCAGAAAGTCGTCCTGCTGCAGTTGCGCCAGCTCGGGTACTCGGCCGACGGTGTCGCGAACGGCGCGGAAGTGCTCGAGGCGCTGGCGCGCACTCCGTACGACCTGGTGCTGATGGACTGTCAAATGCCGGAAGTCGACGGGTACGAGGCGACTCGGCTGATCCGGCGGCGGGAGACGACGTCAGGGTCGGGGCGCATCAAGGTCATCGCGATGACCGCCCATGCCCTGGCCGGCGATCGGGCCAAGTGCGTCGAGGCCGGCATGGACGACTACATCAGCAAGCCCGTGAAAGTGGCCGATCTGGACGTCGTCCTTGCGCGATGGGATGCGGACCGCGTGCCCCGGCCGGCTGACGCAGGCGGCGCCGGCTGAGTCCAGGCCGTGCGATGCGTGCGGCAGTGTGCGGATCCGCGCGGACAGGCGTGCAGGCGAGCGGTCCTCCAGCGGAAATGGACCGCAATCGCACGCATGTCACATGGCGGCCTTGTTGCACGGAGCCAGCCTGATGGTCCCTGTTCCCGCACCGGAGTTGCCAGTCCTCGATCTGTCCGTGATGGCGGACCTCCGGTCGCTCAATGCTCCGGATGAGCCGGACGTCTTCACCGAGGTCGCCCGCCAGTTTCTCACAGATGTCCCGACCGATCTCTCGGCCCTGCGCGCGGCCATCGCGGCGGGCAGCGCCGAGTCGGTGAGGCAGCTCGCGCACCACTTGAAAGGCAGCGCGCTCGCGATTGGAGCGCTCAGAATGGCGCCGCTGTGCGACGCGATCGAGCAGGCGGCCGGCGCCGGATCGCTCGAGCACACAGCGGCGCGGGCCGAAAGCCTCGATCGCGAGTTTACGGCGACGCGCGTGGCGCTGGAGCAGGCGATCCGGTCATCGCCGTGATGTGGTACTCCTCGCCGGTCAGGGGATCGATCTTGAACGAAAAGGTCTTCATGGCTTCACCGCCCCGCCCCGGCCTGCTCGCGCTCCTTCTCCAGGAACGGCACGCCCTTCGTCCACCACCCGGGCGCCGGCGCGCCCTTCAGGAAGTGGTCGAAGAACTGAAAGTACCGGACCGTCAGATCGCGGCGGTCGGCCATTCCGCGCAGGCCGTGGCCCTCGCCGGGATACGCCAGCAGCACGGCCTTCTTGCCGTTGTAGCGGAGCGCGTTGTAGAAGGCGAGGCCGTTGGTGAAGGCGACCGTCGGGTCGGCCGTGCCGTGCATGATGAGGAACGGCGCGGTGACCTCGGGGACGTGCGTCAGCGCCGACTCGAACATGTACATCTCCGGCTTGTCCCACGGTGACGCGCCCTCGCGGCCCTGGCTGTACAGGTAGTAGTCGGAGCCGTTCGCGCCGCTCCCGCCGGTCACCTGGTACGACCAGCCCCAGTTCTGGTTGAAGTCGTAATAGAGGTCCACCACGCCCGCGCCCATGCCGACCGCGGCGAAGAGCCGGGAGCGCGTGCCGATGAACGCGGCGCCCTCGCCGCCGTAGCTGTGGCCGTTGACCCCGATGTGCTTCGGGTCCACGTAGCCCATCGCGATCACCTTCTTCGTCGCGGTCTCGACGGCCTCGAGCATGTCGCTGTGCGACGCGCCCGTGTGGAAGTACACGTCGGGCACCATGGTGATGTACCCGTCGCTCACCGCCTGCTCGGGGATCGAGCCCATGCTGCTCAGGTACGTGGGCGCGGGGTAGCGGTGCAGGTTCTGCGAGTTCTTCTCGTAGAAGGTCACGAGCATCGGCCGCTTCTCGCCCGGCTTGTAGTCGTCGGGAATCGTCAGGACGCCCTGCAGCCGGTGGCCGTCGTGGTCCTTGAAGTCGAAGAGCACGCGATGGCCCCAGAGGTACTCCGCCTGCTGCGGGTTGACGTCCGTGATCTGCCGCGAGTCCGCGAAGCCCGGGCCCGACACGCGCAGATCCGGGAACTCCACCTCGGTCTGCCGCGTGAAGAGGTACTCGTCCGCCTTGGCGGCCTTCTCCGGGGTGGAGAAGAGCGCGTCCTCGTAGACGAGGCTCTTCAACGCTCCGTTCGCCAGCTCGGAGAAGCCCGACTTCTTCGTCCACTGCCCGAACGCCGAGAGCGTCACGGGCTTCGAGAGGTCGATCGGCTTCTCGCGCGCCGCGGCGCGGCGCCGGAAGAAGCCCCCGCCGAAGCCGGGTCCGGTGGACGGCGCCGTGAGCGTGGTCGGCGGGTCGTCCGGCTCGGTCCGGACGTAGCGGAACCGGATCTCGCCCTTCGCGCCGGCGCCGCCGGTCAGGTCCCTCGGCGCCGAGCCGTCGAGCGGCAGCAGCCACAGGTCGTACTGCGCGTCCACGATGACGCCCTTGCCGTCGCTCGCGTAGCCCTCGACGCCGAACGCCGGCTTCGGGCCGGGATGGTCGAACTCGGTGTCGACGAAGCTGACCTTGCTCGCGGCGGCCAGCGTCTTCGAGGTGCCCGCGTCGAGGTCGTACGCCTGGAACTCGAGATCCTTCCAGTAGAGGAAGTACCGCCCGTCGGGCGAGATGCCGAAGACGTGGCTGCCCGTCGAGGTGTTGATGATCTGGCCCTTCAGCATCAGCGTGCGCTCGCCGGTGGTCGTGTTGACGCGGTAGATGTCGGCCGCGGGGCGCTTGTAGTCGCTGATGTAGCCGCGCGTGTCGCGCCCGACCGCCCACCGGCCGTCCTTCGCGACCTCGAGGTCCTTCATCGTCTCGTCGGCCAGCTTGACCCAGCGGTCCTCGGACACGACGAGCGCCTGCTGGTAGGTGAAGTCGCGATCGCGCTCGGCCTGGATCATCTGCACCGACTGGATCCGCTCGTCGGAGGTGTTCCAGACGTCCACGTCCGCCGCCTCGTCGTGGCTCTTGTGCTCGGCGGCCGGCGCCGGCATCTGCGGCTTCATGCCGAAGAAGACGCGCTGGTCGTCCTCGCTCCAGGTGAGCGGCGCGCGGTCGCTGACGACCCAGCTCGCGGGGAAGCCATCCGCCTTCCTCGGATCGAACGTCACCGGCGCCGCTTTCGCGCCTCCATCGGCCGCGGCCGACGGGACGTCGGTGAACGCGAGCAGCACGTTGTCGCGCTCGCGCATCTTCTCGACCTCGACGCCCTTCAGCGCCGCCAGCGCCTTGCCGTCGTCGCTCCACGCCAGCCGGCTGTAGGTCTTCGCGTCGTTGTCGAGCGGCGTGACGCGGCCGCGCCGCGTGTCGAACACGAACAGCCCGTTGCCGTCCGCCGGCGCGGCGTCCACGGTGTAGGCCATCAGCGCGCCGCTCTTGGTGAAGGCGAGGTCGCCCACGCTCGCCAGGAGCTGATCGCGCCCGGTCCGGAGGTCGAGCAGGACGACGTCGGTGCCGCGCGGGCCTTTCGGCTCAGGACGCGGCGCGCCGCTCGCGTTGTCGGGCGTGCCGCCGCCCGCGCCCCCGCCCCCGCCGCGCCCGTTGCCGCCGCCCGTGGCCTCGGGCCGGCGGCGCTTGAGCGCCAGGTACGAGGCGTCGGGCGCGAAGAGGAACGACTCGATCTCCTCCCACGACCGGACGGCGCCGGTCGCGAGGTTGCGCAGCTCCACGCGCCGCGGCGGCGGCGGCTCCGCGTCCCGGTCCCGCGCCGCGGCGCCGCTCGCGCGCCCGCCGCGCCCGCGCCGCTCCGGCGCGGGATCCACCTGATAGGCCAGCCAGCGCGAGTCGGACGAGAACGTCCCGCCCCTCGCGTTCGGCACGGCGACGTCCGCGTTCGTCTGGAGGTTCAGCAGGTGCAGCACCGGCTTCGCCTCGGGGCGCGGGACGTTGGTGGTCTCGAGGACGTAGGTCACCCAGGCGCCGTCGGCGGAGATCGCCTGGTCGCTGATGCTGCGCCAGCGCGTGTAGTCGTCGATGGTGAGGGCCTTCTTGACGGGCGTCTGCGCCCGGGCATGCGTGCCGGCGGCTGCCAGCGCGACGAACAGGGCAATCGTGAACAGGGCAATCGACCGGCGTTTCATGGGTTCAGCTCCTCTGCGCACCAGATGATACACGCCACGGCGAGGCGGCACGAGGGCGCGGGCCGCTCGGCGACCGGCGGACGCCCGGATACGCGGGGCTAGCCGCCCAGATACCCCGGGCGGGCCCTCACCGCGGCGCCGGCCTGGTGGACCCGCACCTGCAGGCGGTGCCAGCCGCCCCGGGCGACGCCGCGCGGCGTGTAGCTGAGGAGATAGCGGTGGCGGAACTGCTCGAGCACCTTCACGAAGGCGGCGTCGAGCTCCTGCGTGGACGCGATCTCGAAGAGGTCGCCGCCGGTCGCGTCGGTGAGGTCGCGCAGGAACGGGCCGAGGTTGCGCCGCGCGACGGCGTACACGACGGCGTCGGTCCGCTTCGCCGTGTCGAGCACGGCGTCGGCGTCCAGGTAGCTCGACACCTCGACGCCGTCGCTGAAGACGATCACCAGCGCCCGGCCGGGCTGGGACTCGCCGACGAGCAGCGCGGTCTCGCTGGCGTCCACCAGCGAGGTGTCGCCGGCCGGCTCCACCCGATCGAGGGCGGTCTGGATGGCGTCCCGGTCATGGGTGAGACCGGATCGGACCACGACCGCGTCGCCGAAGGTGACGAGCGCGGCCTCGTCGTCCGGCTTCAGGCGCTCGAGCACGGAGCGGCTGGCCGCACGCAGGTGCTGCATGCGCGGCCCGGCCACGCTCATGCTGGTGTCGAGGGCGAACACCACGTTCAGCGGGATCTCCTCGAAAGCCGCGCGATCGACCTCCTGCCGCACGCCGTTGTCGAGGACCTCGAAGTCGGCGGCCGTGAGCCCGGTCACGGGCACGCCGCCGCGGGTGACGAGCACGTCGACGCGCACCGCCTCCACGCGCGACCTGAACGTCGGCGTCTGCTGCGGCGCGAAGCCCAGGCACGGCGCCAGCACGAGCGGCACGAGCCACAGACGTGTGTTCATCGCGGCGCCCCGTCCACCCAGGCGCGCACGGCGGCGAGCTGCTGGTCGGCGTCGAACGCGAACGACCGGTAGTAGTCGATCCAGGGATCCTCCCGCTCCGCGGGATCCGCCGGCAGGGCCTCGAGCCGGCTCCAGCGCCTCGAGCACCGCCTTCCGGTTGCCCGCCCGCCGGAAGAGATCGCCCAGCGCGAGCAGGGGAGCCTGCGCGGCCGGGTAGAGCGCCGCGGCGCCCTCGAGCGCGTCGCGCGCCGGCCCGACGTGGCCGAGCGCGCCTTCCTCCGATCCGAGGAACAGCGCCGCGAGGTACTGCAGGCGGCGGTCGTGAGCTGCGGCGCCACGTCGCGCAGTCTGCGCCGCCGCGTCCTCGTGCCGGCCGAGACAGCCCCAGCACGCGCGCGTACCGCACCTGCGCCTCCAGCGGACCTTCCGCCTTCACCGACGCGCCCAGCAGCTTCTCCGCGTCGCGCCACTGCTCACGCGCCGTCGGGAAGCGCAGCTGCGCCGCCACGCCCGGACGCGTGCGCGGCACGCTCTGGAACGCGCTCGACGCGAACGACTCGTGCATCGCGCCCGCGTAGAAGAGCAGCACGGGGTCGCGCGGCAGGACGTCCAGCCCGTGGTCGAGCTGGTACTTGGCGTTGCCGAACAGCCCCTTCTCCTCGAAGTGGGCAGCGACGGCGCGATACCAGAGCCGCACGAACTCGTCCGACCTGGGCCGCGGCTGGAGGCGCCCAGCAGCAGGCGGGCCATCGACCAGTGCGCCGTCCCGACCGAGGTGCTGCAGGAACTCGCCGTCGAGCGTGTGGAAGGCCCTTGGGCGGCTCCCTGCGCCGACGCGTGACGGCCTCCCGGAGGTGATCGAAGTATGAACGAGCGGAACTCGGGCGATCTGGAGATACCCCGCCGCGCTGCGCGGGCAGGAGCAGCGCGATGTCGGTGTGCACCAGCGCGCCGCGCCGGAGGAGATCGTTGCGTTCCTCGCTGCAGGCGGCGCAGGGTCCTGAGCGCGAGCGTCGAGGGGGCGCCGCGACCGTGTCGAGGTCGGCAGGCGCCATGTCGGCGACCTCGAGGAGCGGCTGATCGACCTGCCCGGTCGGTGGGCCTGCACGTCTGTCATCCACTCGCTGCAGGAGCAGCGCCGGCTTTCGGTCGGGTTCGTCGCGCTGGCCCGGGCCGGCGATCGATGCCGCGAGCAGCAGGATGAGGATTCGGCCCATGGCGTCCGCCTCTCGCCGCGCAGGCGCGGTCATTATCGCTCCCCGTCCCGCGGCCGTCCAACCGCGGCGCGGCGGTTGCCCGGGCCGCCGCCGGCCGTAGTACGATGCGGCACATGCAGGTGGATGCGTCCGGATGGTCCGGGGACGGCGACTTCACCCAGGCCCTGGTGGAGGCGCTCGGGCGCGTCGACGGCGTCGAGGGGCTCCGCGTGGAGGACGCGCCGGCCTCGCGCGCCGAGTCCGGCTACAATTTCATCAGCAATGAAATCTACGTCTGGTTCCGGCGCGACCCCCGGCGCGAGCCGATCCGGCGGTTCGGCTTCCTGCCGGGCGCCCGCACCGTGCTCGTCAAGGCGCAGACGCTCGCCGGCGTCGAGGCCGCGCTGGCGGCGGCGCCCGACGTCGGGCCGCCGGACTACACCGACGGGGGCATGCTGCAATACCTGCGGACCCAGCGCATCATCCCGCCCTACCAGACCCGGGGATACAAGCTGGTCGAGATGGTCCGTGTCTACGAGGCTTCAAATGGGGCCTAATGGCCCGATGGGCTCCGGCCGACACATGATCGGGGTCGGTGCATCCCCGTTCGACTTGTCCATGCGCCAAGAGAGCCACCCGTGCCGCTCGTAGAATCCCTGCTCGGCGCCATCGTCCGCCTCCAGGGCGACGCGGTCGTCATGCACGTCGGCGAGAAGCCGTACGTCGTGACGACGGCCGAGCTGGGGAATGCCTTCCGTGGGCCCCTCTCGTGGGGCCAGGTCGAGCTGTCGAGCCGGAGCCTCACGACCAAGGCCGTCCTGGCCATGGTGGACGAGCTGCTGCCACCCGACCAGCGTGCCCAGCTCGCCGACTTCGGGGCGGTCGAGTACCAGATTCCGCCCAACCCTGCCCTGAAGGGCACGTTCGTCGTCATTGCCGCCCGGGGCGGCGACGACATCTGGCTGGAGATCCGCCACAAGAAGCCGAAGCCGGCCGCTCCAGAGGTCGTCGTGGAACCCCAGCCCGCGCCGGTCGCCGATGCGCCCGCGGCCGAGGAGCCGGCCGCCGAGATCGTCGCCGAGCCGCCCGCGGCCGAGGAGCCGGCCGCCGAGATCGTCGCCGAGCCGCCCGCGGCCGAGGAGCCGGCTGTCGAGGTCGCCGCCGAGGCGCCCGCGGCCGGGGAGCCGGCTGTCGAGGTCGTCGCCGCGGCGCCCGCGGTCGAGGAGCCGGCTGTCGAGATCGTCGCCGAGGCGCCCGAGGCCGAGGAGCCCGCCCCGGAGGTCGTCGCCGAGGCGCCGGCGCGGTCCGAGGCGGCGGCCGAGGCGACCGAAGAGGAAGTCGAGATTCGAGCTCGAGCCGGCGCCGGCCGCGGAGGCGCCTGCGGCCGCCGAGCCGGTCGCCGGGGAGCCTGTCGCCGAAGAGCCCGTCCTCGCGGAGCCCGCTCCCGCGGAGCCAGTCATCGAGATCGTGGCCGAGGAGCCGCAGGTCCCGGTGGCGGCCGAGGAGGTCGAGGAGGTCGAGATCGCGCTCGAGCTCGAGGGCGAGCCGACCTTGTCGTTCGAGCCGGAGCACGAGGCGCCGGCCCCGGCGGCTCCCGCCGAGGGGACCGAGGAAGTCTACGAGCTCTCCGTGGACGGGCTCGACCAGGGCATCGAGCTGGTCGTGGCGGAGGCGGCGCCCGAGCCGGTGGCCGAGGTCGAGCCGGAGCCCGTGGCGGAGGCGGCGCCCGAGCCGGTGGCCGAAGTCGAGCCGGAGCCCGTGGCGGAGGCGGCGCCCGAGCCGGTGGCCGAGGTCGAGCCGGAGCCCGTGGCGGAGGCGGCGCCCGAGCTGGTGGCCGAAGTCGAGCCGGAGCCCGTGGCGGAGGCGGCGCCCGAGCCGGTGGCCGAGGTCGAGCCGGAGCCCGTGGCGGAGGCAGTGCCCGAGCCGGTGGCCGAAGTCGAGCCGGAGCCCGTCGCGGAGGCGGCGCCCGAGCCGGTCGCCGAGGTCGAGCCGGAGCCCGTGGCGGAGGCGGCGCTCGAGCCGGTGGCCGAAGTCGAGCCGGAGCCCGTCGCGGAGGCAGTGCCCGAGCCGGTGGCCGAAGTCGAGCCGGAGCCCGTCGCGGAAGCCCCCGAGGGGATCGAGGAAGCGCCGGTGGCCGAGGTGGAGGAGAGCCGGCCGGCCGTCGTGCTCACGCTGGCGCGCGGGCAGGCCCGCGGCGAGCCCGCGCCCGGCGCGGCGGTCTCACGCTCGACGCTCGACCGCCTCCTGCGCGTGGCGGCCGCGCGCGGCGCGTCGGTGCTCTACGTCGTCACCGGGCAGCACCCCGTGGTGCGCGTCGACGGCGAGATCCAGATGCTCGACGGCGAGGAGCCGCTCGAGGCGTCAGACGTGACGCGGATGCTGATGGAGCTCGCGCCCGAGACGACCCAGCAGGCGCTGCGGGCGGGCACGGTCGCCGAGTGGATGTGCGACGTCCCCGAGGTGGGCCGCGTGCGGGGCATGAGCTTCCACGACCACCGCGGCCTCGGCGGGGTCTTCCGGATGCTGCCGGCGCGCGCGCTGTCGGTGGAGCAGCTCGGCCTGTCGCGCGAGATCCAGGCGCTCTGCCGCGAGTCCGAGGGCCTCGTGCTGGTGGCCGGCCCGCGCTCGAGCGGCAAGTCCACGCTCGTCTCGGCGTTCGTCGATCTGATCAACCGCAGCCGCGCCGACCACGTGATCACGCTCGAGGGCCAGATCGATTTCGTGCACGAGAGCCGGCGGTCGTTCGTGAGCCAGCGCGAGCTGCGTGGCGACGCGGACGAGCTCGTGGCGGCGGCGCGCGCCGCGCTGCGCGAGGACCCCGACGTGCTGGTGATCGAGGATCTGCGGTCGCCCGAGGTGGCCGCCGTGGCGCTCGAGGCGGCCGAGTCGGGCCGTCTGGTGTTCGCCGCGCTGCCGGCCCCGTCGTCGGCGGCGGCGGTCGAGCGGCTGATCGATCTGTTCCCGCAGGAGCGCCGCGCGAAGGCGCGCACGACGCTGGCGTCGGTGCTGCGCGGCGTGGTCGCGCAGGTGCTGCTGCGGAAAGTGGCGGGCGGGCGCGTGGCGGCGCGCGAGGTGCTCATCAACACGCGCGGCGTGGCCGCGCTCATCCTCGAGGGCCGCACCGCGCAGCTCCCGGCCGTGCTCGACACCGACCGCAAGTTCGGCTGCGCGCCGCTCAACGACGCCCTGGTGGGGCTCGTCCGGTCCGGCGCCGTGGCGGCCGCCGAGGCGTATCGCAAGGCCGCCGATCGCGACGGCTTCCTGGCCGACCTCCGCCACGCCGGCATCGACACCTCGTTCGTCGAAAGGTTCGCCTGACCCGTGGAAGTCTCCGAGATTCGCAAGCGCCTGCTGCAGACCCTCGCCCGCGCGAAGCAGGACGCGGCCGATCGCCGCGCCCGTCTCGACCGCGCGGCGCAGGAGTACGAACGGTTCCTGGAGATCGTCGCCGGCCCGGTGTTCCGGCAGTTCGCGGGCGCGGTCAAGGCCGAGGGCTACGCGTTCACCCTGGCGACGCCGCCCGGCGGCCTGCGCCTGGAGTCGGAGCGCAACCGCGAGGACATCATCGAGCTCGAGCTCGACACGACCGACGTCCCGGTGGTGACCGGCCGCACGCGCCGCGAGCGCGGGCACCGCGTCGTCTCGACCGAGCGGCCGATCCGCGAGGACACCGCGATTGCGGAGCTGACCGAGGAGGACGTGGTGGCGTTCCTGCTCGACGCGATCGTGCCGTTCGCGGAACGCTGAGACGTAGCGCAGGGCTTCAGCCCTGCGCCGGACACGGGCGCACGACTGAAGTCGTGCGCTACGCGGGAACGCGCCTCACCTCACGCCTCAAGCCCCGAACGCCCCCGCGGCGCGCAGCCTCTTCAACTCCCCGGCGTCCATCCCGAGCAGGTCCGCGAGCGTGGTCTCGGTGTGCTCGCCGAGCATGGGCGGCGGCGTGCGCACGCCGCCCGGCGTGGCCGACAGCTTCACCGGCACGCCCAGCATGCGGATCGGGCCGGCGGCGGGATGGTCGAGCTCGGCGATCATGCCGCGCGCGGCGAGCTGCGGGTCCGCGAACACCTCGGCCAGGTCGCGGACCGAGCCGCAGGGCACGCCCGCCGCGTCGAGGCGCGCGATCCAGCCGGCGCGCGTCTCGCCGCGCATCAGCCTGTCGATGATCGGCTTGAGCGCGTCGTAGTTGGTCACGCGCGCGTCGTTGGTGGCGAAGCGCGGGTCGGCCGCGAGCGCGTCGAGGCCGGTGGCGGCGCAGAAGCGGCGCCAGATCTCGTCGTTGCCCACCGACAGCACGAGCTGGCCGTCGGCCGTGTCGAACGTCTCGTACGGCGCGATGGTCGGGTGGCGGTTGCCCATGCGCCCGGGCGCGCGGCCGGTGGTGAAGTAGATGCCCGCCTGGTAGGTGAGCACCGCGGCCACCGAGTCGAGCATCGCGATGTCCACGTGCTGGCCGCGGCCGCTCGCGCCCCGCGCGAGCAGCGCGAGGAGCACGCCCTGGGCCGCGAACATGCCCGTGACCAGGTCGGCGATCGCGACGCCCAGCCGGTACGCGGGGCCGTCGCCGGGGCCGGTGATGCTCATCAGCCCGCCCTCGCCCTGGATCACCGCGTCGTAGCCCGGCTGCGCGCGCCGCGGCCCGGTCTGGCCGAAGCCGGAGATCGAGCAGTAGACCAGGCGCGGGTGCCGGGCGGCGAGCGTCTCGTAGCCGAGCCCCTGGCGCTCGAGCGTGCCCGGGCGGAAGTTCTCGACGAGCACATCGGCCTTCGCGACGAGCGCGTCGAGCACCTTCCGGCCCTCGGGGTGCTTGAAGTCGAGCGCGACGCTCTCCTTGTTGCGGTTCACGCTCAGGAAGTAGGCGCTCTCGCCGGCCACGAACGGCGGCCCCCAGTGGCGCGTGTCGTCGCCCCGGCCGGGGTGCTCGATCTTGACGACGCGCGCGCCCATGTCGGCGAGCAGCATCGTGCAGTACGGCCCCGACAGCACGCGGCTGAGATCCAGCACCGTGAGCCCGTCGAGCGCGCCGCGGGCCTCAGCGCTCGCGGACATGGGCGCCCCGCTGGTAGAATCGGACGGACGAGCTGATCATGACGCCGACCATTATCGTCTACACCGGCCTCGATTGACGGTCCTGCGAGCAGGTGAAGGAGTTCCTTTCACGCGCCGGCGCACGCTTCGAGGAGAAGAACGTCGAGGAGGATCCGGGGGCCTATCGCGAACTCATCGGACGCGGCTGGCGCACCGTGCCGGTGACGCTGGTGGGCGACCGGGCCGTCAAGGGATTCGACTCCGCCGCCCTGGCCGAGGCGCTCACAAGCCTCGGCGGACCTCCACCAGATCGCTGAGGAGCGCGTAGGCGGTCTGCGTCAGCCCGCCGTCGAGCTCGGTGATCGCCACCTCGCCCAGCAGATCGGTCCTGAGCACCAGCGCGTTGGCCTGGCCCCGCAGCATCGCGAGCGGGTCGGACGCCGGCAGGCGCACCGGCGCCACGCGCGCCTCGATGGCGTCGCCCCGGCGCCCGGCCGCCGCCACGAGCCGCAGGCGCTCGCCGGCGGCGGCAGCCGCGCGGACCTCGCCTTCCAGCCCGCGCCCGATGCCCGTCCGCTCGACGCCCTGCGGCGTCAGGTCCCCGTCCATCAGCACGTTCACGAGCGCGGCCGTCTTCGCCGCCGCGTCCCACCCGTCCACGTCGAGCCACGGGTCCGCTTCCGCCACGCCCGCGCGCTGCATCTCCGCGAGCGCCTCGTCGAACGAGCGTCCGTCCTCCATGGCCGTGAGGATGTGGTTGGTCGGTGCTGTTGACGACGCCGCGGAACCCCAGCACGGTGACGGCCGGCATCGTGTGCCGTACCAGGTTGAAGATGGGGATGCCGTCCATGACGGCGCCCTCGAAGAGGAAGGCGCGGCCGGCCGCCTCGGCCTCGCGCCGCAGCGAGCGGTAGGCGAGCGCGACCGGTCCCTTGTTGGCCGTGACGACGTGGGCGCCGGCGCGCAGCCCCGCCCGGACGTGGTCGATGGCCGGCTGCCCGCGCTCGACGTCGAGCACCGTCGTCTCGACGACGACGCGCGGCGCGCCGCCGCCCGCCGCCGCGAGCCGCTCGATGAGCGCGACGCCGCTCTCGGGCACGGGGCCGGCCGACGCGTCGTGCAGCGCGTCGAGGCGGCCGCCCGCTTCGACGAGCGCCAGCGCGCGGGCCGTGTCGATCCCGCGGGCGTCGAACGCCGCGCCGTGCCGGCCCGTCGCGATCCCCACGACCCGCGTGGCCAGCCCGTGGTCGCGCGCCAGGCGCTCGCCCCGCTCGTCGAGCAGCGTGACGAAGCGCCGGCCCACGTGGCCGAAGCCGACCAGGGCCAGATCGACCCGCACGAGGTCTCCCGCCGCGCCCCGATCAGGCATGGGCGAGCAGCGCGGTCAGCAGCTCGTGCAGGCGGTCGAGCCCGTCCTTCAGGTACTTCGTCTCGGACCCGAAGCCGATGCGCAGGTACCCGCCCATGTGGAAATGGTCGCCCGGCACGATCAGCACGCTCTTCTCGACCCGCAGCCGGGTCACCAGCTCGATCGAGTTGATGGCGTGCTTGTAGCGCACGTAGGTAATGGCGCCGGCCTCGGGCGGGATGTACTCGAACAGGTCGCCGTGCGCGTCGAGCCAGTCGCGCAGCACGGGGAAGTTCTCCTGGATGATCCGGCGCGTCCGCGCGATGAGCCGCTGGCGCCGCGCCGGCTCGAGCGCCGCCCGCGCCAGCAGGTCGCTCAGCGCGCCCGGCGCGATCGTCGTGTAGTCGTGGTACGACCAGAGCCGCGCGACGAGATCCGGCGGGGCGACGATCCACCCGATGCGCAGGCCGGGCAGGCCGTAGGCCTTCGACAGCCCGCACGTGACGATCGCGCGCTCGTAGCGCCCCCACACGGTCGCCGTCTCGCGGCCGTCGAGCTCGGCGCCGCGGTAGATCTCGTCGGCCAGCACCCAGGCGCCGTGCTTCGCCGCGACGGCGCACACCCGGTCGAGCTCGTCCGCGGTCAGCCGCGCGCCGGTCGGGTTGTTCGGGTTGCACAGCAGGATGAGCTTGGTCTTCGGCGTGACGAGCGTCGCCAGCTCGTCGAGGTCCGGCGCCCAGCGCCCGTCGCGCTCCCGGAGCGCCCAGGGCTTCACGACGCCGCCGAAGCCGCGCGCGAGACCCCAGCTCTGCATGTAGGTGGGCACCATCATGACGATCTCGTCGCCCGGCTCGACGAGGTTCCAGAGGCACACGAAGTTGGCCTCGGAGCCGCCGTTGGTCACCTCGACGTGCTCCCGTGTGGCACCCTCGTACATGGCGGCCACGCGGTCCCGCAGCTCGGGCGTGCCGTTCGATTGCGTGTAGGTGAGCCGCTGCCCCAGCACCGCCGCCCGAAGCCCCGGCTCGTCCGCGAGCTCCTCCAGGCGAAGCGGGTGCACGCCGCTCTCTGACAGGTCGTAGTCGACCTGATTCTCGTAGGTCGACTGCATGCGCTCCATCGCGAAAGGCTCGATTCTCATGGCAAGAGTGTAATCGAATTCCGCCCCGCGGCGCCCCCGCGCCGGGGACCCGGCCCGTGTGGCCCGCCGGCCGGTTTGCGCTATGCTCTTGTAGCTTCGGTGAGCCTGATGGGACTGGATGTCATGCCGGAAGCCGTGCGCATTCCGGCCGGCGAGTTCGTGATGGGGGTCGACGACGGCGACGAGGACGAACGTCCCGCGCACCGCGTCACGGTGGACGAGTTTCATCTCGCCGTCCACCCGGTGACGAACCGGGAGTACGCGCGTTTCGTCCTCGCCACCGGCCACCGGGCGCCCGCCATCTACGAGCTGCCCGTCGTCGTCACGGCGGGCGGTCGGGACCGCGAGCGCGCGTTTCGCCAGCTCGCAGCGCCCTACGTGTGGGCCGACACCGAGCCGCCGCCCGAGCGCGCGGACCACCCCGTCACGCTCGTCCGCTTCGAGGATGCGCAGGCGTACTGCGCCTGGCTGGCGACGCAGACGGGCCAGCCCCTCCGCCTGCCGACCGAGGCGCAGTGGGAGAAGGCCGCGCGCGGCGGCCTCGACGGCCGGCCCTATCCCTGGGGCGACGACATCGACCCGAGCCGCGCCAACTACCTGCCCGATCCGTCGCTCAAGGCCATGCACGGCAGCCAGTCCGTGCGGGCGTATCCGCCAAACCCGTACGGGCTCTACGGCATGGCCGGCAACGTCTGGGAGTGGGTGACCGACTGGTACGATCCCGTGTACTACACCTCTTCGCCGGCACAGAACCCGGAGGGGCCGACAACCGGCCGGCTGCGCGTCGTGCGGGGCGGCGGCTGGCTCTCGGCCGATCCCCACCACCTGCAGTGCTCGCACCGCCACAAGGTGCCGCCCGATACGTACTCCTACGGCATTGGGTTCCGGGTGGCGTACTGAGGCTGGCCCGGTCGTCAAGGACCGAGGCCAGAGGCCAGAGGCCGGGGTCATCTCATCCGAAAGGAAGTTCCTCATGATCCGTCGCACATGGACGATCGCGGCGTTGGCGGCCGGCGTGACGCTCGCCCCGGCCGCGCCGGCCCGCGCCCAGTCCGACGCGGGCGCCGTCGTGGTCACGGGTGAGGCGACGATCACGCGCGCGCCCGACGTGGCGCACGTGGTGTTCGCGGTCGAGGCGCGCGACCCCGACCCGAAGGCGGCGCAGGGGAGCGCCGCCGGGACGATGGTGGCCGTGCAGGCCGCGCTGCGGCAGGCGGGCCTCGGCGAGGACGCGCTGCGCACCCTGTCCTACGGCCTCGAGCCGGAGTACGACTTCGTGAAGGACCGGCGCGAGCTGCGCGGCTACGTCGCGCGGAACCGGATCGAGGCGCGGGTGGACGCCATCGCGCGCGTCGGGGCGGTCATCGACGCGGCCGTCGGCGCGGGCGCCACGTCGGTCGACGGCCTGAGCTTCGACCTGAAGGACCGGCGCGCGGTCGAGCGCGAGGCCCTGAAGGCGGCCGCCGCGGACGCCTGGGCCCGCGCGCAGGCGGCCGCGAGCGGCGTCGGCCGCACGGTGGACCGCGTGCTGCGCATCGAGGAGCCGGGCGCCGGGCCGTCGCCCCGCCCGCAGCCCATGCTGGCGATGCGCGCCGGCAGCCCGACCGGCGCGCAGCCGCCTCCGATTTCGGCGGGCAGCGTCGAGATCACCGCGCGCGTCACGCTCACCGCGCTGCTGAAGTGAGTGCGCGGCGCGCCCCGCGTGAGGGCTGGCCCAGGAGCCGGGCCCTCGCCGCGGCGGCCGGGGCGCGCTCGCCGGCAACCCTCGCTGCGCTCGGTACCCTCACGCGTGCGCAGCGGGCCTTGTACGCCGACCGACAACTCCGACGGACCGGCCACCGCCTCGGGCAACGCGACGACTGGAGCTCGCGAAGCGATAGCCCGCTGCGGAAGATTCGGCTCCGCTCGGGTTGCGCTCGGCTCGGCTCACGGCCGCCGCCGCGAGCGCCCGACTCCTGGGCGCGCCGGCGTCGCAAGGGCAGCCGGTGCGCGAACGCAGGCCCCCGGCCGGCCGCATGAAGGAGCGGCGCGCCCGGTGCGCGAACGCGAGCCCCCGGCCGGCCGCAGCGAAGCGCGGCTTGCCCAGCGCTCTTCGTGGTGAGTCTGTGAAGCGTGATCGCCGCGGGACGGCGGGGCGCTACTCTTCGTCGCCGAAGAGCCCGGTCAGCTCCGGGGCGCCCGGCGTGCGGGGCGAGATCTCCAGCGTCTCGACGACGGGCAGCTCCTCGGCGCTGCGCACGCCGAGCTCCTTCAGACGGCGCGCCGTCACGAGCACGCGGCTCTCGAGCGAGCCGACCGCGCGGTTGTAGGCTTCGACCGACTTGCCGAGGCTCTGGCCCATCTCCTCGAAGTGCTCGCCGAGCACGCGCAGCCGGTCGTA
The DNA here is from genome assembly GCA_963812185.1 of uncultured Acidobacteriota bacterium. Lineage (GTDB taxonomy): Bacteria > Acidobacteriota > Vicinamibacteria > Vicinamibacterales > JAHECP01 > JAHECP01. The sequence goes on along the minus strand of CAWEUE010000001.1, from coordinate 402,054 downwards.
GAGCTGCCGGCCCAGGTCGTTGATCTCCTGCGCGTTGGCGGCGACGCGCTCCTGCTGCCAGCCGAACGCCACCGCGCGCAGCAGGGCGATCAGGGTGAGCGGCGTCGCCGGGATCACGCCGCGCGTGAGGCCGTACTCGAGCAGCGTCGGGTCGGCCTGCAGCGCCGCGCCGAGCAGCATCTCGCCCGGCAGGAACATGAACACGAACTCGGGCGTGGGCTGGAACTGATCCCAGTACGCCTTGGCGCTCAGGCTGGTGATGTGGCTCTTCACCTGCCGCGCGTGGTCCTTCATCAGCGACTCGCGCGCCTCGTCGCCGTCGGCCTCGACGGCCTTCATGTAGGCGTCGGTGGGCGTCTTCGAGTCCACGATGATCTGGCGCCCGCCCGGCATGCGCACGATGAGGTCGGGCGTGCGCCGCTCGCCCTCGTCGGTCTGCGCCGACGCCTTCTCGACGAAGTCGCAGTAGGGCTCCATGCCGGCGAGCTCGACCACGCGGCGCAGCTGCAGCTCGCCCCAGTGGCCGCGGACGTTCGGCGAGCGCAGCGCGCGCACGAGCTGGCCGGTCTCGCCCTGCAGGTGCTGCTGCGCGGTCACGAGGCCCTTGATCTGCTCGGTGAGGGCCCGGTAGGCGCCCTCGCGCTCCTTCTCGACCTCCTGGAGCTTCTGGTCCACGCGGCCCAGCGTCTCCCTGACCGGCGCCAGGACGTCGGCGATGGCCTTCTGGCGGCCGTCGAGGTCGGTCGCAGCCTGCTTCTGGAACTCGCCGAGCTTCTCGCGCGCCAGCTCGAGGAACGACTGGTTGTTGCGCCGGAGCGCCTCCGACGAGAGCGCCTCGAACGCGTCGCGCAGCGTCTCGCCCGCGCGCTCGATCGCGGCGAGCTTGTCGGCGGCCCCCTTGCGCTCGGCGTCGAGCTCGGCGGTGAGCCGCGCACGCTCGGCGGCGTAGGTGCCGCGCGCGAAGAGCCAGAAGAGGAGCCCGGCGGCGAGACCGAGCGCGAAGCCGACGGCGAGCGAGGTCAGATCCATGGGCGGGGTCGCGCGATCAGGCAGGCAGGATATCACGGGGGCCGGCGGCCTCCCGGATTCGCACGGGGCGGCCGTCCCCCTATAATCAGGTGAACGCATGGACCAGCACCCCGACCGCCGGGCCGCCGCGCTCGCCGGCCTGCCCGAGCTCACGCGCGAGGAGCACGCGCGCTACGCGCGCCACCTGATCCTGCCCGAGGTGGGCCTCGACGGGCAGCGCCGCCTCAAGGCGGCCCGCGTGCTCGTCGTCGGCGCGGGCGGGCTCGGATCGCCGGCGGCGCTCTACCTGGCCGCGGCCGGCGTGGGCACGCTCGGCCTGGTGGACTTCGATGCGGTCGAGATGAGCAACCTCCAGCGCCAGATCGTGCACGGCACGCCCGACGTCGGCCGCCCGAAGATCGAGTCGGCCGCCGCGCGCCTGCACGCGCTCAACCCGCACGTGCGGATCGAGCCGCACCCCACGCGGCTGACGTCGGCCGACGCGCTCGCGCTCGTCTCCGCGTACGACGTCGTCGTCGACGGCACCGACAACTTCGCCACGCGCTACCTGGTGAACGACGCGTGCGTGCTGACGCGGACGCCGAACGCGTACGGCAGCATCTTCCGCTTCGAGGGGCAGGCGTCGGTGTTCGCCGCGCCCGGCGGGCCCTGCTACCGCTGCCTGCACCCGGAGCCGCCGCCGCCCGGCGTGATCCCGAGCTGCGCGGAGGGCGGCGTGCTGGGCGTGCTGCCCGGCGTCATCGGCACCATCCAGGCGACCGAGGCCATCAAGCTGGTCCTCGGCGTCGGCGAGCCGCTCGTCGGCCGCTTCCTGATCTACGACGCGCTGCGCATGCGCTTCCGCGAGCTGCGGCTCGCCCGGGATCCCGAGTGCCCGGTCTGCGGCGACCATCCCACCATCCGCGAGCTGATGGACTACGACGCGATGTGCGGAGGCCCCGCCGCGCCGCCCGCCGGGGCCGGGACGGCCGATCTCGGCGAGGACATCACGGCCGCGGACCTGGCCGATCGCCTGGCGCGCGGCGACGTGGCCGTCGTGGACGTGCGCGAGCCGTACGAGCTCGCCATCTGCCGCATCGAGGGCGCCCTGGCGATCCCGCTCGGCGACCTGCCGCACCGGCTGCACGAGGTGCCGCGCGACGTCGATCTGGTGCTCGTGTGCCGCGTGGGCGCGCGCAGCGCGCAGGCCGCGGCGTTCCTGCGCGCCAACGGCTTCCCCCGCGCGCGCAACCTGCAGGGCGGCATGCTCGAGTGGATCGCCCGAGTCGACCCCTCGCAGCCGAAGTACTCGACGCCTGACCCCTGACCGCTGACCCCTGACCCCTGACCCCTGACCGCTGATATGCCCCGCCCCATCTACATGGACCACCACGCGACGACCCCGGCCGACCCGCGGGTGGTCGAGGCGATGCGGCCGTGGTTCACCGAGGCGTTCGGCAACGCCGCCAGCCGCACGCACGCCTACGGGTGGTCCGCGGCGGAGGCCGTCGAGCGCGCGCGGCGGCAGGTGGCGGCGCTCGTCGGCGTCTCGTCCCGCGAGATTGTCTTCACGAGCGGCGCGACCGAGGCGGACAACCTCGCCATCAAGGGCGTGGCGGCCGCCGCCCGTGGCCGCGGCGATCACCTCGTCACGGTCGCCACCGAGCACCGGGCCGTGCTCGACCCGTGCCGGCGGCTCGCGCGCGAGGGCTGGCGCGTCACGTTCCTGCCCGTCGCGCCCGACGGCCTGATCGATCCCGCCGCGCTGCGCGCGGCGCTGACCGACCGCACGGTGCTCGTGTCGGTCATGGCGGCCAACAACGAGATCGGCGTGCTGCAGCCGCTCGACGAGGTGGCCGCCGCGGCGCGCGCGCGCGGCGCGCTCGTGCACACCGACGCCGCGCAGGCCGCCGGCGCCGTGCCGTTCGACGCGCGCGCCCTCGAGGTCGACCTCGTGTCGCTCTCCGCGCACAAGATGTACGGGCCCAAGGGCGTGGGCGCGCTCGTCGTCCGGCGGCGCACGCCGCCCGTCGCGATCGAGCCGCTCCTCGACGGCGGCGGCCACGAGCGCGGCCTGCGCTCGGGGACGCTCAACGTGCCGGGGATCGTGGGGTTCGGCGTGGCGGCCGCGATCGCGGCCGCCGGCCTCGCCGCGGAGGCCGCGCGCGTGGGGGCGCTGCGCGACCGCCTGCTCGAGGGGCTCCGGGAGAAGGTCGGCGGCGTGACGGTCAACGGCTCGCTCGCGCGGCGGCTGCCCAACAACCTGCACGTCAGCTTCGACGGCATCGAGGGCGAGGCGCTCCTCATGGCCCTCGGCGACCTCGCCGTCTCGACCGGCGCGGCGTGCAGCTCGGCGAGCGACGAGCCCTCGCACGTGCTCGCGGCGCTCGGCGTGGACGAGCCGCGGTCGCGCGCGTCGATCCGCTTCGGCCTCGGCCGGGGCAACACCGCCGAGGAGGTCGGCGCCGTCGTCGCGCGGCTCGCCACGGTCGTGGGGCGCCTGCGGCGTACTACTAGTGCTTAGTGCCTGGTGCTTGGTGCTTGGTGCGAGGTGGCGCGGGGGCTCCGATGGCGCGCATCTTCATTCAGCGTGACCTCGCACCGAGCACGAGGCACCAGGCACTGCACTAAGCACGAAGCCCCGAGCACCAGGCACTATGTTTCGGCCGGCGGCGGGGCGACGACGAGCGCGACGAGCTCGCTCGCGATGCCGCCGAGCGCGACCGCGGTCAGCACGGCGCCGCCGGTCGCGGCCGGCGCGACCTGCTGGAAGTTGAGGGCGAAGGCGAGGCCGACGACGCCCGGCCAGATGAGGACCGTGCCGAGATCGGCGGGCATGAGGTCGGTGGCGAGCCGCGAGGCCAGCCAGCCGCCGGCCAGCTTGCCCGCCAGCCGGAACAGCACGAACGGCACGAACAGCCACACGGCGATCGGCGTGACGCGCAGGCTCGCGCCCGCGACGATGAGCAGCAGCACGATGAGCGGGTGCTGCACCTTCTGCAGGTCGCGCTCCACGATGGCGTCCGCCCGGCCGGGCGCCGCCGCCCAGAACACGCCGGCGACCAGCCCGACGAAGAGCGGCGACGCCTCGAGGTAGGCCGCGCTCCCGCCGAGCATCACGAGCACGCCGATCACGTACACGCCGCGCTCGGCGGGCCCGTGCGCCACCTCGAAGAGCAGCCACCCGGCCACCGCGATGGCCAGCCCCGCCAGCCCCGCCGCCAGGCCGAACCGCACGACGTGCCCGAGGCCCGGCTCGCGGAAGACCATCACCGCCACGGCGCCCACCAGGATCGGCGCGACGTCGTCGAGGTCGGCGATGTTCGACGCGATCTGGCGGGCGGCAAGCTGTGCGCCGTGGCCGGCCGCGACCGAGGAGACCGACGCGCACACGCCCAGCATCAGCGCGGCGGCGAGCGGCGAGGCGTCGAGCGGGAGGCCCCACGCGCGGATGAGCGCGAACGCGGCGCCGGTCACCACCGCCATCGTCACCGTCGCTTCGATGCTGGCGCAGGCGAGCACCGGCCGCACGCGTGTGGTCTGGCGCGCGAGCGCCATCCCGACGAGGACGCCGAGCGTGGCGAGCGCGACCGAGACCAGCACGTCCAGGTGGGCGAGGACGTCCAGCGTCAGCCAGCCGAGCAGCTGAGGCCCGAGCAGCGCGCCGACGGGGACGAAGAAGGCGAGCGGCGCCGCGGCCGGGTCCAGGCCGAGCGCGGCGCGCGTGCGGAACCGCTGGAAGGGACGGCCGAGCGCGCGGCGGGGCGCGGGCGCGTCGGTCACGGCCTGCCCAGCGCGAGGACCAGGTGCCGGCCGTCGCGCGTCACCCCGGCGAGCAGCCAGGCGCCGCTCGCCGCCCTCTGGTAGATCCGGCGGACCTGGGCGGGCGTCGGCCGCGCCTGGTCGCCGAACCGCGTGATGACGTCCCCGGGCGCGAGGCCGGCGCGCGCGGCGGCCGATCCCGCCGTGACGTCCACGACCTCGGCGCCCTCGCCGGCCCTGGTCCGCAGCACGAGCCCGAGCTCGCTGACGTCGCCGGGCGCCGCCGCGACGCCGGCCGCCGCCGTCACGTCGACGTCGGCGTACTCGCCGGCGCGCACGAGCCGAAGCGTGAGCGTCCGTCCGGGCGGGGCCCGCTGGACGAGCACGGAGAACACGCGCGGCGTCGTCACGCGCTCGCCGCCGATCGATTCGACGACGTCGCCGAACCGCACCAGGCCGTCGGCCGGTCCGCCGGCCTCGACGCCGGCCACGACCACGCCGGCCGAGGCGCCCGTGGCGGCCGCCAGCGCCGGCGTCAGCGCCTGCACCGTCACGCCGATGTCGCCCGGCGGGGGAGGCGGCGCGATCGACATCGCGGTGACGAGGCTCAGCAGCGCCGACGCGGGCACGATCGCGGCCGAGCCCTCTTCGAACACGCTCATGCCGACCAGCCGCGCGTCGAGCGAGAACACGAGCGAGCCGGACGGGGTCTGCAGCGCGCCGCCCAGCACCAGCAGGGGGCCGCTCCATCGCAGGTCGCGGATGGGGTCGGCGCGGCCCAGGAACGTCGGGCGCAGCGTCGGCCCACCCAGCGTGCCCTCGACCACGGCCACGTACCGGCCGTTCAGCTGGTCGCGCGGGCTGCGCTCCCAGATGCCCGGCGGGGCGTCGGCGATCGGCGGCACCTTCACGACGGCCAGCGCGCGCAGCGGGTCGTACGCCTCGACGATCGGCACCGCGTCGCTGCCGACGATGCCGACGACCGACGCGCCCGGCTCGATCATCGCGACGACGGCGTCGGGGCGGACGCGCACGCCCGGCACGAACTCCGGCGCCGTGCCGGGCTGGCCGGCCGGCGCCGCGCCCCGCTCGCCGCGCGGGTTGAGCTGCAGCACGACGAGCGCCGGCGCGATCCGCCGCTCGAGCTCGGCGACGATCGACGCGAGCTCGTCGTAGGTGGCGCGCGCCGCGAGGCGCTCGAGCGGCGCCGCCGGCGGCCGCTCGGGCAGCGACGGCACGCCGCGCTCCGCCGGGAAGCGGAAGCGCGCCAGCACCAGCAGCATCACGACCGACACGGCGAGCGTGAGCAGCAGGAGCCGGGTCTCGCGGCCGGGGCGCGGGACGGCCAGTTTCATCGGCCGAGAGTAGCGCAGGGGCCGGGGTTCGGCAAGTTGCGCCACGGCCCGCACTTACGGGCGCCGCGCGCGCCGCAGGCGCCCCGTTTTCCTTGGGATCGGTGCGCCCGTGACATAAGATCAACCGGAACATGCCCTCGGGAGCCGGAGCCTCCACCGTCGCCGCGCGCTCACCGCGGCCGCTGATCGTGGTGTCGAACCGCGAGCCGTACCTCCACGCGTACGACCCGGAGGGCCGCGTGCGGTGGTCGAAGACGCCGGGCGGGGTGTCGGTGGCGCTCGACGCGCTGATGCGCGAGCGGGGCGGCACCTGGATCGCCCACGGCGCGGGCGCGGCCGACCGCGACGTCGTGGACAAGCACGACCGTCTCCGGGTTCCGCCCGACGGCCCGCGCTACCGGCTGCGCCGCCTGTGGCTGACCGAGGAGGAGGAGCGGCGCTACTACGGGGGCTTCGCGAACGAGGGCCTGTGGCCGCTCTGCCACCTGGTGCACGTGCGGCCGATCTTCCGGGCGAAGGACTGGGCGTTCTACCAGCGCGTCAACGACCGGTTCGCCGAGACGATTGACGAGGAGCTGCCGAACCTGCGGTCGCCGGTCTTCATCCAGGACTATCACCTGGCGCTCGTGGCGGCCGATCTCCGGCGCCGGCGGCCCGAGGTGCGCACCGCGCTCTTCTGGCACATCCCCTGGCCGCACGCGGACCGGCTGCGCATCTGCCCCTGGCGGCGAGAGATCCTGCGCGGGCTGCTCGCGAACGACCTCCTGGCGTTCCAGGTCGAGCGCGATCGGCGCAACTTCGTGCAGGCGGCGCGCGAGGAGCTCGGCGCCGACGTGCAGGGCGGGCTCGTGGAGCTCGCCGGGCGCTTCACGCGCGTGACGGCCGTGCCCATCGGCGTCGATTACGACAAGATCCTCGGCTTCGCCACCGACGAGGGCCTCGAGCGCGAGATGGACCGGCTGCGGCGCGAGCTGCAGATCACGACGCCGATCGTCGGCGTGGGCGTCGACCGGCTCGACTACACCAAGGGCATCCCCGAGCGGCTCGACGCGATCGACCAGCTGCTGGCGGACCGGCCGGACCTCCGGGGCCGGCTGACCTTCGTGCAGGTCGGCGTGCCGTCGCGCTCGCGGATCGCCAGCTACCGGAACATCGAGGCGGAGATCGACCGGCGCGTCGCCGACATCAACGCGCGCCACCGCACCGCGGAGGGCCACGAGCCCATCCGCTACCGCAAGTCGGCGCTGAAGCTCCGCCGGCTCGTCGCGCTCTTCCGCCTGGCCGACTTCTGCATCGTCAGCTCGCTGCACGACGGCATGAACCTGGTGGCCAAGGAGTTCGTGGCGGCGCGGCAGGACCTCGACGGCGTGCTGGTGCTGAGCGAGCTGGCCGGCGCGGCGCAGGAGCTGACCGACGCCCTGATCATCAGCCCCTACGACGTCGACGGCTTCGCGCGCGCGCTGTCGCGGGCGGTGGACATGCCGTCGTCCGAGCGCCGGCGGCGCATGCAGGCGCTGCAGAAGATCGTCGCCGGCAGCGACGTGTTCATGTGGGCGTCCGAGATCCTCGCGGACCTCGAGGAGCACGGCGCCGTCTCTTACCCCGGGGTCGCGCAGCGCGTCGCGGCCGGACCGGATTGGTGACGCCACCCAGGATGAGCCGGACGACGCAGCGACGACGCACGACGAGCCCGGGGATTGGCGATCCGGCCGTGGCCCGCGCGGTCGAGACCGTGCGGCGGCGGCCCGCCGGGCGTCGGCTCCTGCTGCTCTCGGATTTCGACGGCACGCTGTGCGAGTTCTGCGCGACGCCCGAGGCCGTGCGCCTCGACGCCGCGCGCCGCGATCTGCTGAACCGCCTCGTGCGCCGGCCCGACGTGACGCTGGGGCTGGTGAGCGGCCGGCGGCTCGACGACCTGCGCGCGCGCGTCGGCCTGGACGCGCCGGTGTACTACGCGGGCCTTCACGGGCTGGAGATCGAGGGCGGCGGCCGGTCGTTCGTCCACGGGCAGATCGCCGCGGCACGCGGGCTGCTGCAGGTGCTGGCGCGCGCGCTGGCGGCCCATCTCTCGGCCATCGACGGCGTGCTCCTGGAGAACAAGGAGCTGTCGGTCGCCGTGCACACGCGGCTGGCGTCGGCCGGCGGCCGCGCCGCCGCGCGCCACGTCGTCGAGCGCGTCGTCGGCCCGCACCTCGAGCGGCGCACCTTCCGGATGCTGCCCGGCTCGGCCGTCCTGGAGATCCTGCCCGACATCGCGTGGACGAAGGGCCACGCGGTCCGCTGGATCCGGGCCGACGTCGAGCGCCGGCACGGGCCCGCCTGGCCCGTGTACCTCGGCGACGACGAGACCGACGAGGACGCGTTCGACGCGGTCCGGGAGGACGGCCTCGCGATCGCCGTCGGCGACCGGGAGTCGTCCGCGCCCATGCGGCTGGCCGGCCCGCCGGCCGTCGAGGCCTGGCTCCGGGGGCTCGCGAGCCTCCCGTCCTGACGTTCGTCCCGTTCATCAACCACCACCGTTCGAGTCGACACGCCCATGAAGATCACCGTTGCCCACAGCCCCGATTCCGACGATGCGTTCATGTTCTACGGCCTCGCGTCCGGCCAGGTGCCGACCGGCGAGATCGAGATCGCGCAGGTCCTGGCCGACATCGAGACGCTCAACCGCGCGGCGTTCGACGGCCGTTACGAGGTGACCGCCATCTCGTTCCACGCCTTCGCGCACCTGTCGGCGAAGTACGCGCTGCTGCCGCACGGCGCGAGCATGGGCGATCGCTACGGTCCCATCCTCGTGGCGCGGGAAGACGGACCCGCGTCGCTCCCGGGCCTCCGGGTCGCGGTGCCGGGCACGCTGACGACGGCGTACCTGGCGCTCCGGCTCTACAACCCGGACTTCACGTACGAGGTCGTGCCGTTCGACGAGATCCAGCAGGCCGTGCTCGAGGGCCGGGTCCAGGCGGGACTGCTCATCCACGAGGGCCAGCTGACGTACGCCGAGGAGGGGCTGAAGAAGATCGTGGACCTCGGCGAGTGGTGGGCCGACCGCACGGGCGGGCTGCCGCTGCCGCTCGGCGGCAACGTCATCCGGCGCGACCTCGGGCCGGACCTGATGCGGCGCGTCTCGCGCCTGCTGCACGACAGCATCGCCTACGGCCTCGATCACCGCGCCGAGGCCATCGAGTACGCGCAGCAGTTCGGCCGCGGCCTCGACAAGGCGCGCACCGACCGGTTCGTGGGGATGTACGTGAACCAGCTCACGCTGGACTACGGCGAGCGCGGCCGCGCCGCCGTGACGCGCCTCATGGACGACGCGTACGAACGGAAGCTGATTCCGGCGAAGGTGAAGATCGAGTTCGTGGAGTGAACTGTCAGTTGTGATATGAGTTGTCAGTTGTGAGTTTTGAGTTCTGAGTTATGAGTTTTGAGTTCTGAGTTCTGAGTTCTGAGTCCCGCGGACGAGTTACTGAGAACTCAAGACTCAAGACTCAAGACTCAAGACTCAAAACTCAAAACTCAAACCCGAGCGCACCGTGCAGGATCACCACCAGCTCGATATCTGGCAGCGAGCGATGAGCTATACCGTCGAGATCTATCAGTTCTCGGCGCAGCTGCCGGAGTCCGAGCGGTACAACCTGACTGCACAGCTGCGCAGGGCGGCGACGTCGGTACCGTTGAATATCGCGGAAGGAGCGGGGTGCAACACGGCGGGCGACTTCGCGCGGTTCCTCGGCTACGCGTACCGCTCGCTGAAGGAGGTCATCACCGCCCTCGAGCTCTGCGAGCGACTCTATCCGTCCCTGCCGGCGGAAGCCGTTGCGGCGCTGATCGACGAAGGCAGCCAGATCTCCCGCATGGCGAACGCCTTCATTCAGCGGCTGGGCCCGAAGGCCGGCGGCCCGTCAGCGGAGTGACCCGAAGCTCAGGAACTCAAGACTCACAACTCACAACTCAAGACTCACAACTCACAACTCAAGACTCACAACTCCAGACTCACAACTCACAACTCACAACTTCGCCCCTACGCCTCTCCCCGCGCGAGCGCCTGATCGAGCTCCTCGTCGCTCGCCTCGGTGAAGTCGTTCTCCCACTTCGCGATGACGACGGTGGCCAGGCAGTTGCCGATGACGTTGGTCATCGTGCGGACCATGTCCATCAGCGCGTCCACGCCGAAGACCAGCATCACCCCTTCCATCGGCAGATTGAACTGCGCGGCGGTGGCCGCGAGGATGACGGTGGCGGCGCGCGGCACGCCGGCGACGCCCTTGCTGGTGAGCAGGAGCGTGAGCATCATGGTGAGCTGGTGGCCGACGGTGAGGTGCATGCCGCCCGCCTGCGCCACGAAGACGGCCGCGAGCGAGAGGAAGAGCGTCGTGCCGTCGAGGTTGAACGTGTAGCCGAGCGGCAGGACGAACGACACGATACGCCGCGGGCACCCGAGCCGCTCCATGGCCTCGAGCGCGCGCGGCAGCGCGGCTTCGCTCGACGTCGTCGAGAACGCGATCAGCGCGGGCTCGCGGACCATCTTGATGAACTTGCGGACGGGCACCTTGAAGAAGAAGGCGATGGGCAGCAGGACGCCCGCGAGGAAGATGGCCGTCGTGACGTAGACGGTGCCGATCAGCCAGATCAGGTTCACCAGGACGCCGACGCCGCTGCGCGCGATGGTCGCCGCGACGGCCGCGCCGACGCCGACCGGCGCGAACTTCATCACGATGTTCGTGAACTTGAACATCACCTCGGCGAGCGTCTCGCACCACTCGACCATCACCTTGCCCTTCTCGCCGATCATGCCGAGCGCGAGCGCGAAGAACAGGCTGAAGACGACGATCTGGAGCACGTCGTTCTGCGCCAGGGCGTGCATGGCGGATTCGGGAATCAGGTGGAGGATGATCTGATCCCACGTCTGGGGGGCCCCGGTGATCTGCTCGGTCGTGGACGGCAGGTTGACGCCGACGCCGGGCTTGACGATGTTCACCGCGGCCAGGCCGAGGAAGAGCGCGACGGTCGTGACCGCCTCGAAGTAGATGATGGCGCGCAGGCCCATGCGGCCGACGGTCTTGGCGTGCCCGCCGCCCGCCACCCCGACGACGAGCGTCGAGAAGAGCAGCGGGCCGATGATCATCTTGATCATCCGCAGGAAGAGCTGACCGCCCGTGTTGAACACGGTGATCCAGGTGTTCCGGGTGCCGGCGACCGCCGTCGCGCCCTCGGGGTACATCCAGCTGACCCAGGCCCCGGCCAGGACGCCGATGACGAGGCCGAGCATGATCTTCTGGGTGAGCGACAGACCTCCGCGGCGGGCAGTGCTGGTCTCGGCCATTGACTCCTCCAACTTCAATCCGGGGGGGCTTCGCCCCCGCGGCCCCCCCTACGCCGTCGCTCGTGGGGACCCCTTGAGCCCCACTCCGCTCCGGCGGCTCACTCGCTCGCGCTCGTTCGCTGCGACCCGCGCCCTTCGCCCTCGCGGCTTGCCCCGCCGTAGCGGCGCCGGGGATGCCGCGGCGCGAAGGCGGGCCACAGTCTACCCGAATCGGTCGGCGGCGGTCAGAGCGCGGCCGGCGCGAGATCGTGGAACACGAAGCCGTCGCGCGTGACGACCTCTCCGGGCGCGACGGGGACGGGGCGGGCGAACATCGGGCCGTCCCACGCGAAGGTGTGGAACTCGCCGCGCTCGCCGCAGGGGTCCGCCGCGGGGGGCAGCGCCTCGAGGAGCGCCGCGTCGAACGGGCGGCCGGCGAAGGAGGCGTCGAGCTGTCGGGGGTCCACGCAGGTGAGCGTGGCCCGCAGGCCGCCGGCGATCATCTCGCGCGCGAGCCCGGGCGTGGGCCGGCCCCAGAGCGGGAAGAGCGGCGCGAGGCCGGAGCCGGCCAGCCGCTCCTCTCGGTAGCGCCGCACGTCCTCGAGGAAGAGATCGCCGAACGCGACGTGCGTGTAGCCGGCCGCCACCGCGCCGGTCACCGCCTCACGCATGCGGGCCTCGTAGATCTCGTTGGAGCAGGGGTAGGGAAGCGGGATCGCGGTGAGCGGCAGCCCGAGCGCCGCCGCCTGGGCCTCGACGAGGACCCGCCGGACGGCGTGCATGGACACGCGATCGGCCTCGGCGTTGAACGACGTCAGCAGCCCGCCGATCTCGACGCCGGCCGTTGCCCGCAGCACGTGCACCATCCACGCGCTGTCCTTGCCGCTGCTCCACGAGACGAGCACCCGCTGCATGTGTCAGAAACCTCCCGAGGGGAATCACGACGCTTTCACCACGAAGAGCACGAAGAGCACGAAGGCTGGCAGGTACGTCTCCGTTACCTCCGCGGTGACGTGAACGCGCCCGGGTGCAGCGCGCGCGCGATCAGCTCGATGCCGTCCGCGACGCGCGGCCCGGGCACGACGAGGCTCGAGCTCACCAGGATGTCGATCCGGCCGTCCCGGACGGCCGGCACCGACGACAGCGCGTCCCAGACGTGACGCTCCCGCTCCCGGTCCCGCACCGGGATCGTCTCGAAGTCTCCGCGCAGCTCCAGGATCACGTCCGGCGCGCGCGCCAGCACCAGCTCGCTCGAGGCCTGCACGGCCTGCTGCTTCACGTCCGCGAAGACGTTCTCGCCGCCGGCCGCCTCGAGCATGTCGTTGACGAAGCCCACGCCGCCGCTCGCGTAGATGTTGCGCAGCGCGAGGCGGTCGCGCGCGAACACCACCAGCGTGCGCGGCCGGGGCCGCCCCGCCACCCGGCGGCGGATCGCGTCGATCCGCGCCTCGACGCCGGACGCCACCCGTTCGGCCGCGGCCGCCCGTCCCACCCGCGCGCCGATCGCCCGCAGCGTCGAGAAGATGTCGGCGAGGCCGCGGTGCGTGTAGTCGTAGGTGGGGATCCCGGCGCGCGCGAGCTGCTGCTTGAGGTCGGTCTGCGTGTCGTAGACGACGACCAGGTCGGGGCGGAGGCTCAGGATGCGCTCCAGGTCCGGGTCGAGCAGGCCGCCCACCCGCGGCAGGTCCTTCACCTCGGGCGGGTAGGTCACGAAGCTGCCCACGCCGGCGACCTGCGGCCCTGCGCCCATGGCGAAGAGCATCTCGGTCACCGCCGGCACGACCGACACGATGCGCGACGGCACGGGCGCCGCCGCGGCGGGCGCCGCGAGCAGGACGATGAGGCACAGGTGTAAAACCTGTGCCACCCGGCTCCGGGCCAGGGCCTTGACCACCCTCGGGTGGCCCAGGTCTTTGACCTGGGCGGTCACCGCCGCCTCACGAGCAGCCATAGGAAGAACGGCCCTCCGGTCACGGCCGTGACGACGCCGACGGGCAGCTCGATCGGCGCGAGCGCCGTGCGCGCGACGACGTCGCAGGCGACGAGGAACGCCGCGCCGAAGAACGCCGACGCGGGCAGGACGACGCGGTGATCGGCGCCGACCATCAGGCGCACCATGTGCGGCACGACGATGCCGATGAAGCCGATCGGGCCGGCCACCGAGACGGCCGCGCCCGTCGCCAGCGACGCGCTGAAGAACGCCAGCCGCTGCGCCCGCTCGACGTCGATGCCGCGCGCCTCGGCGTTCTCGGGCCCGAGGCTCAGCACGTTCAGCTGGCGCGGCAGCCACGCGAAGATCAGGAACGCGGCGAAGAGGAGCGGCAGCGCCGCCAGGAGCGGCGAGTAGCCGCTCACGTCCAGGTCGCCCATCAGCCACCGGATGGTCCGGTAGCCCTCGGCGAAGTTCGCGAAGTACTGGACGAAGAGGATGAGCGCCGAGAAGAACGCGTTCATCGTCACGCCCGCGAGCAGGAGGACGCTCGTCGAGAGCCCGCGGTGGCGCGCCTGCGCCAGCGCGTAGACGATGCCGACGGCGCCGAGCGAGCCGACGAAGCTCGCGAGCGGCACCGGCGAGAAGCCCGCGAAGGCCAGGGTCCAGCCGAACGTGATGGCCAGCATCGCGCCCAGCGACGCGCCGGCCGACACGCCCAGCGTGAACGGCGTGGCCAGCGGGTTGCGGAGCAGGCCCTGGAAGACCACGCCCGCCGTGGCGAGCGCGCTGCCGACGAGCGCCGCCGCGAGCGTGCGCGGCAGCCGCGCCACGAAGAGGATCTGCGCGTCGGTGTTGTGCGCGAACGGGATCGACGGGTCGAGCGCCCTCGCCAGGTCGATGTGCGTGGAGCCCACGAGCGGCGCCAGGGCGCACGCCGCCACCGCCGCGCCCGCGAAGAGCGGCAGCGTGCGCCACAGCCGCCGGCGGATGCCCGGGGAGACGCGGCCTGTGCCACCGAGGGCGCCGGCCAGGCGTCCGGCAGCGGGCCTCATGCTCGGTCTGGCGCCGCGCGGCCGATGGGCACCACGGTCAAGTGGCCGGCGGCGGGGTGGGCGCGCACCTCCGCCTCCACGCCGTAGAGCGCGCGGATGTTCGCCGGCGTCAGCACGGCCTCGGTCGGCCCGGCCGCGAGCACGCGGCCGTCCTTGAGCAGGACCATCTCGCGGCAGAGTCCCGCGGCCAGGTTCAGGTCGTGCGTGGAGACCAGGATGGAGACGTGGCGGTCGGCCCAGAGCTGGCGGAGCAGCGCCAGGATGTCGAGCTGGTAGCCGATGTCGAGCGACGCCGTCGGCTCGTCGAGCAGCAGCAGGCCTTCGTCTTGGCTCCCTTCGGCCCCGCCGGGCGCTGTGCGGCGGTCGAGCTGCGCGAGCGCGCTCGCGATGATCACGCGCTGCTTCTCGCCGCCGCTGAGCGTGTTGAACGGCCGCGCCTCGAGCGCGGCGGTGCGCGTGGCCGCCAGCGCGTCGCGCGCGATCGCCAGATCGCGCGGGCCCTCGAGCTCGAACGGGCCGAGGTGCGGGTAGCGGCCCATCAGCACGATTTCCATCACGCTGTAGTCGAAGGCGAGGTGGGTCTCCTGCGGCACCACGGCCATGCGGCGGGCGAGCGCGGCGCGCGGCAGGCCGGCGACGTCCCGGCCGTCGAGCCGCACCGCGCCGCCGCTCGGGCGCAGCTGTCCGGCCAGCAGGCGGAGGAGCGTCGTCTTGCCCGACCCGTTGGGGCCGAGGATGCCCACGAGGCCCTGCCGGCCCACCGACAGGCTGACGCCGTTCAGGACCGGGGCCGCGCCGTAGCCGAAGCGGACGTCATCGGCCGTGAGCAAACCGCACTCCCACGAAGACCGCGCGGGGCGGCGCCGGGTACCCGAGCGTCTCCTCGTATGGCCGATCGAAGACGTTCGTGACGCGGCCGACGAGCTCGAGGCCGCCGCCGAGGGCGAACGAGGCGCCGGCGTCGGCGACGACGTAGCCGTGCGACTCGAAGAGGCCGCCCGAGACGCCCAGGTTCGGCTCGGCGTCGAGCATGCGGCCGCGCCCGCCGACGCGCGCGAAGGCGTCGAGCCGCCCGTGGTGCAGCACGACGTCGAGCGACGCCTGGTGCCGCGGCCGGCGGATGAGCGGGTCGCCCACCGAGAAGGGCGCGGGCGCCACGCCGGCGAGCCCGTCCGCCGAGAGGATCGTCGTGTCGAGCAGCGTGTAGGTGAACGTCGCCTCGATGCCGCCCGACGGGCGCACGGCGGCCGTCAGCTCGAGGCCGCGCGCGCGCGCGTTCGAGATGTTGTCGGTGCGGAACTTGCTCGCGTCCTGCAGCGAGCGGCCCACGGCGACGATCAGGTCGTCGTAGCGGTTGGCGAAGAACGTGGCGTCGAGCCGCACGGCGCCGCCGGCGAGCGCCTGCTCGACGCCCGCGTCGACGCTGCGGCTGCGCTCGGGCTTGAGCGCCGGGTTGTCGGTGAACGCGATCTCGAAGGCGTCGGGCGGGCGGATGCCCGTGCCCGCGCTCGCCTTGAGCTTCGTCCACGAGCGGGTGCGCGCGGACGGCGCCTGCAGGAAGAACGCCGCCGAGACCTTCGGCGTGACGGCGAGGCGCGTCTCGGCGGGGAAGGCCGGGCGCGGCGCCCATGGGTTCTGGTCGGGCTCGAGCGCGTCGCGGTGGATGCGCTCGGCGCGCACGCCCGCGGTCACGAACAGGCGCGCGCCCGCGTCGCCGCGGCCCTCCACGAAGACGCCCTGCAGGCTGCGCTCGACGGGGATCGGCCCGAAGGCGGCGCCGGTGATGTAGGTGCTCTCGGCGCGCTCGCGCAGGAGCTCGACGCCCGTGGAGAATCCAACCGCCGGCGTCGCGCGCACGTCCACCTGCCCCCGCGCGGCCAGGCGGCGCGAGGCCGACGTCGAGACGTCGTACGGGCTCCGGAACCGGCTGTCGAGCGTCGTGTACCAGATCGCCGCGCTCGGCCGGACGCGGCTCGTCGGCGCGAACGATCCGTTCAGGCCGTACACGCGCCGGTCGTTCCAGCCGCGCGAGACCGTGTCCACGCCCGGGAAGAGCCCCGCCGGATCCGATCCGTACGGCCCCGGGTACCCGCGGACGGTGCGCTCGATGCGCACGGTGCCGCCGATCGCGGCGCCGTCGGCGCCCTGCCAGCCGCCGCTCGCGCTGGCGTGCCGGCCGTCGTAGTCGTCGTTCGACACCCGCTGGCCGTTGGCCGGCGCGACGCCGCGGAAGCCGTCGCTCGCCAGCCGTTCGCCGGCGAGCCCCCACCGCCACGGGCCGGCCGACCCCGAGGTGGACGCGGTGACGCGCGTCGTGCCGAGGCCGCCCGTCTCGACCGACGCGCCGGCGGCGGGCGGACCGCCCTTGCGCGTCACGATCTGCACGACCGCGCCAATGGCGCCCGCGCCGTAGATCGCGCTCTCGGGGCCGCGCACGACCTCGATGCGCTGGATGCCGGCGAGCGGGAGCTCGGAGAAGTCGAAGCCGCCGCCGAACGAGTTCACCTCCACGCCGTCGACGAGCACCAGCGTGAAGTCCGACTCGCCGCCGCGCGGGAAGATCGACGTGATCCCGCCCGGGCCGCCCGACTGCGTCACGGTCAGGCCGGGCACCAGGCGCAGCGCGTCGACGACCGTGTCGATCTGGTGCGCCTCGAGGTCGGCGCGCGTCAGCACCGTCACGCTGTCGGGCACCTCGGAGAGCGGCACCTCCACGTGCGACGCCGACACGACCACCGACTCGTTGACCGCGGCGAGCGCCAGCGGGATCGCGACCGTGCGCGCGTCGGCCTCGCTCGCGAGCCGGACGGCGACGGGCTCGCCGCGGAAGCCGGGCGCCGCGACCTGCAGCACGTACGCGCCGGCCGGGAGGTTCGTCACCTCGTAGCGGCCTGTCGCGCCGGTCTCGGCCGACGCCACGACCGCGCCGGCGGCGGTCACGAGCACGCGCGCGCCGGCCACGGGGCGGTCGTGCGGGTCGGTCACCGCGCCGCGGATGGTCGCCGCGGCGGCGCCGCCGGCCAGCCCGCCGATCAGGAGAATGGCGAGAAGAATGGAAACGCGGAAGGGTCGGAGCACGGGCGCCTTTCCTCGGCGTGTGACGCGCCGATCCCCGCCGGCGGCCTGGCGGCCGCAGACGAGGGAGAAGGACGGACCCGGTGACTCGATATCCTGACTCGCGGATCGCTGCGACGGCCCACGCCTTCCCATGCCCGCGCGAGGGCACAGTGGCGGCGCGCGAAACGAATTCCCGGCAGCCGTGGCGGCCGGGGGCGCGCGCGGTTTCGGGCCGTTCGCTCCCCGCTTACAGTGGCGGCACCGTGTGGGCTTCGCACCCACTTCCCGAAGTCGCCGGGTGAGCGTCGGTTGCTGGCGCGAGTATAGCATGGCAGAATTGGGTCATGAGCAAGCAGTCCGTCGCGACGGCGCGCGAGCTGCCCGTCCGCGACGTGTCCACGTCGGTGGGCGGGCTCGTCGTGCACGCCGAGACGATCCTGATCGAGACCGGCCAGCGCATCGAGGTCGTCGATCTGACCGACCGCGTCATGGCGCTGGTGCGCGGCCGCGGCGTGAGCGAGGGGCTGCTCAGCCTGTTCCCGCTCCACACGACGTGCGCGGTCTTCATCAACGAGGCGCAGGCGGCGCTCGTCGCCGATATGAAGCGGTTCCTCGAGCAGGCGGTCGCGCGCGACGCCGAGTGGCTGCACAACAACCCCGATTACTCCGACTGCGACCGTATGAACGCCGACGCGCACCTGCGCACGCTGCTGCTCGGCCACGGCCTCACGCTGCAGGTGAGCGGCGGCGAGGTGGTGCTCGGGCAGTGGCAGCGGATCCTGCTGGGCGAGATGGACGGGCCGCGCGCCCGCTCGCTGCGCCTGCAGCTGATGGGGGTGGCGTAGGCGCCATGCGGGAGCGTCTGGCCGCCGCCGGCCTCGCCGACATCGCCGACCGGCTCGACGCGCGCGAGCGCCTCGGCCTGGACGACGGCGTCCGGCTGTTCGAGTCGCCGGACCTCCTGGCGGTGGGCTGGCTCGCGAACCGCGAGCGCGAGCGGCGGCACGGCGACCGCACGTTCTTCAACAACAACATCCGGCTCGAGGCCACCAACGTCTGCGTGGCGAGCTGCCTGTTCTGCTCGTTCGCGCGGCTGCGGCCGGGCGACGAGGGCTCGTACACGCTGTCGCTCGAGCAGGCCTGGGACAAGCTGCGCCAGCGCCAGGACGAGCAGATCACCGAGGTCCACGTCGTCAACGGCCTGCACCCGGACCTGCCGTTCAGCTACTACACGGACCTGCTGCGCGGCTTCAAGCGCATCCGGCCCGACGTGCACCTGAAGTGCTTCACGGCCGTCGAGATCGCCTTCTTCGCGGATCTCTACACGATGACCGACGAGCAGGTGCTCGTCGCGCTGCGCGAGGCCGGCCTCGACTCGCTGCCGGGCGGCGGCGCCGAGATCTTCGCCGAGCGCGTGCGCCGGAAGATCTGCCACGACAAGTGCGACGCCGACCGCTACCTGTCGATCCATCGCACCGCGCACGGCCTCGGCCTGCGCACGAACGTCACGATGCTCTACGGCCACATCGAGACGGCCGCCGAGCGCGTGGACCACATGCTGCGCGCCCGCGCGCTGCAGGACGAGACGGGCGGCTTCCAGGCGTTCATCCCGCTCGCGTTCCACCCCGACAACAACCAGATGCGGAAGCTGCCCGCGCCCACCGCGGCCGACACGCTGCGCGTGCACGCCGTGGCGCGGCTGATGCTCGACAACATTCCGCACGTGAAGGCCTTCTGGATCGCCACCGGCGTCGACGTCGCCCAGACCTCGCTCTGGTTCGGGGTGGACGATCTCGACGGCACCGTCCAGGAGGAGCGCATCTACCACATGGCCGGCGCGCGCACGCCGGAGGCGCTGACGAAGTCCGCGCTCGGGCGCCTCATCCGCGCCGCGGGCCGCACGCCGGTCGAGCGCGACACGCTGTACCCGTGCGGGACAATGAATCTTTGATCTTTCCGCAGGAAACCGGGCAGGCCGACGGGGCCGCCGGCGGAGCCGCATGAACGTCCAGCTCCTCACCGACTACGAGAAGACGCAGGTCGCCACGCGTCAGGCGCTGCCCGAGGCGTACCTCGGCCTGGGCGACGAGGAGATGGAGGCGCGGCTCGTCGCCGCGCGCGCGGCGCTCGGCGACGACGTCGTGATCCTGGGGCACCACTACCAGCGCGACGAGGTGATCCGGTTCGCCGACTTCACCGGCGACTCGCTGAAGCTCTCGCGCCAGGCCGCGACGCGCGCCGGCGCCCGCTTCATCGTCTTCTGCGGCGTGCACTTCATGGCCGAGAGCGCCGACGTGCTGGCGGCGCCCGGCCAGCAGGTCATCCTGCCCGACCTCGCGGCCGGCTGCTCGATGGCCGACATGGCCGCGATCGACCAGCTCGAGACGTGCTGGGACGAGCTCGAGGCGGCGGGCGTCACCGGCGTGCTGCCCGTCACCTACATCAACTCGGCCGCCGCCATCAAAGCCTTCTGCGGCGAGCGCGGCGGCGCGACGTGCACGTCGTCGAACGCGGCGGCGGTGATGGCGTGGGGCTGGCGGCGCGCCCGCGCGCTGCTGATGGTGCCCGACCAGCACCTGGGCCGCAACACCGCCCATGCGATGGGCGTCCCGCTCGACGAGATGGTCGTGTGGGACCCGAACGAGCCGCTGGGCGGCTCGACGCCGGACGACCTGGCGCGCGCGCGGCTCATCCTCTGGAAGGGCCACTGCTCGGTGCACGAGCGGTTCACCGTGGCGCAGATCGACCGCTTCCGCGCGGCGCACCCGGCCGGCCGCGTGATCGTGCACCCCGAGTGCACCTTCGACGTCGTGCAGGCCGCCGACGAGAGCGGCTCGACCGAGCGCATCATCGACCGCGTCACCCAGAGCCCCGCCGGGTCGGTGTGGGCCGTGGGCACCGAGGTGCACCTGGTGAGCCGGATGGCGCGCGAGCTGGCGCCGGAGCGGACGGTGGTCACGCTCGACCCGCTCGGCTGCCTGTGCTCGACGATGTTCCGCGTCTCGCCCAACCACCTGCTGTGGGTGCTCGAGTCGCTCGTCGACGGGCGGGTGCACAACCGGATCGTCGTGCCCGAGACCCGGAAGCGCTGGGCCCGCGCGGCGCTCGACCGGATGCTGGAGATGGGGTGAGAGACGACACAACCGTAGTTCTCAGTTGGCAGTTGTCAGTTGTGAGTAGACACTTGGAACTGGTAACAGGCGCCTTTGAACTGAGAACTCAAGACTGACCACTGAAGACTTCTTGGAGGTACTTCCCCATGGCGCACGAACTTCCGCCGCTGCCGTACGACTACAACGCGCTCGAGCCGTACATCGACGAGCAGACGATGCGCATCCACCACGACAAGCATCACGGCGGCTACGTGACGAACCTGACCAAGGCCCTCGATGGGCACGCCGACCTGCAGGGCAAGAGCGTGCAGGACCTGCTGAAGGACATCGCCAAGGTGCCCGAGGCGATCCGCACCGCCGTGCGCAACAACGGCGGCGGCCACGCGAATCACACCATGTTCTGGGAGATCATGGGGCCGGGGAAGGGCGGCGCGCCGGCCGGCGCGCTCGGCGACGCCATCAAGTCCACCTTCGGCAGCTTCGACACGTTCAAGGAGCAGTTCGGCAAGGCCGCCACGGGCCGCTTCGGCAGCGGCTGGGCCTGGCTGGTGGAGGCCGGCGGGAAGCTGTCCATCGAGAGCACGGCCAACCAGGACAGCCCGTTCATGGACGGCAAGCGCCCGATCTTCGGCCTCGACGTGTGGGAGCACGCCTACTACCTGAAGTACCAGAACCGCCGCGCCGACTACATCGGCGCCTTCTGGAACGTGATCAACTGGGACGCCGTCGCGAAGCGCCTGTAGAGGATGGCCCGATGTAGGGGCCGGCTTCAGCCGGCCCTCACACACCGAGCCGATCGAATCTCCCGGAGCACGTCCCCGTGCTCCGGGAACTCTCCTTGCGAGTCCCCCACGAAGCTGAAGTGAACGCGCCGGTCCGGCGCGATCAGGAAGAGCGCCGGCCGCGCGACGTTCCACGCGTCGAGGCCGAGCCGGTGCCACACGCCGTACGCCTTGACGACCTCGCGCGTCTCGTCGACGAGCACCGTCAGCTCGATTCCCGTCTTCTCGAAGTACTGCCGCACCCTGTCCCCGCGCTGCGCCACGACGGCCGCGACCGACACCCCGCGCGCGGCGTATTCAGGAGCGTGACCGGCCAGCTCGCCGAACCGGCGGCGGCAGTTCGGTCACCACGTGCCGCGATGGAACGCCAGCAGCAGCGGCCCCTTGGCGAGCAGCGCCTCGAGCGAGACCCTCTCGCCCCGGTCGGAGGGGAGGGTGAAGGACGGAGCGACGGACAGCGCTGAGACGTGGGACATGGGCGCCTCTCTAGAACAGCTTCACCTCCACCACCTCGTCCTTCTCCACGATGTCGGTCTGCGCGGGGATCTCGATGTAGCCGTCGGCGAGGGACATGCTGGTGATGTCGCCCGACTGCTTGAACGCCGGCACGGCCTGGCCGTCGGCGATCCGCACCGTGAAGAACTGGTGGCGGCCCGTGGTCGAGACGATGCGCTGGGCGACGGGGAGGCGGACGGAGCGCGGCTGGTAGTCGGGCAGCCGCGCCTTCCTCCGCAGGAACGGGATGAGCAGCATGTAGGCGTTCGACAGGCACGAGGTCGGGTAGCCCGGCATGCCGAGCACGGGCGTGCCGCCGATCTGGCCGAACACGGTCGGCTTGCCCGGCTTCACGGCCACGCCGTGGAACGCCACCGTGCCCTTGCGCTGGAGCACGTCCAGGATGAGGTCGCGCTCGCCGACGGAGCTGCCGCCCGAGAAGACCACCATGTCCTCGGCGAGGCACGCGTCCACGGCCGCGCCGAGCGCGTCGAGGTCGTCCTGCGCGACGGGCGCCGGCACGGCGACGCCGCCGTGCCGCGCGATGACCGCGGCGAGCGTGAAGCGGTTGATGTCGTAGATCTGGCCGGGGCCGAGGGGCCGGCCCGGCTCGACGATCTCGTTGCCGGTCGAGAGGATGGCGACGCGCGGCTTCGCGTAGACCGCGATCTCGCCCACGCCGGCGGCGGCCGCCGCGCCCACGCGCGCCGGGTTCAGCACGTCGCCCGGCCGCGCGATCGTCTGGCCGGCGGCGATGTCGGCGCCGCGCCGCCCCACGTTCTGCTTCGGGTAGACCGGCGTGAACACCTGCACGCCGGCGTCGTCGCCCGCGCGCCCGGTCTCCTCGACCATCACGACCGCGTCGGCGCCCGCCGGCATCGGCGCGCCGGTGGCGATCTCGGCGCACTGGCCCGGCTGCACCTCGCGCGTGGGCACCGCGCCCGTCAGGACCTTCTCGATCCACGCGAGCGTCTTCGGCGCGTGGCGGCCGGCGCCGAACGTGTCCTCGGCGCGCACGGCGTAGCCGTCCATCGCCGCGCGGTCGAACGGCGGCACGTCGGCGGCCGACACGATCTCGGCGGCGACGACGCGGCCGTCGGCCTCGTGGAGCGGCACGCCCTCCACGCGATCGATGGGCGCCGCCGCGTCCAGGATCAGCTGCCGCGCCGCGTCGAGCGCGATCGTGTCGCGAATGGGACGCATCTTCGGTGGCATGGTTGCCCCAACTCCTGACCGCAGCGGCAGGGACCAGCGGTCAGCCGTCAGCCGTCAGGAAGAGCACGCTGTCACGCCTGCAGGCTCTGCCTGACCCCAGACCCCTGACCCCTGACCCCTGACCTCTGACCGCTATCTCCGCACCTCCCTCACGAGATGCCCCAGCTCGGGCAGCACGAGCTTCGTCATGGCGAGGCGGACCGCCGGCTCCGACCCGGGCATCGCGATGACGATGCGGCCGCGCGCGGCGCCGGCGATCGCGCGGCTGAGCATGGCCGCGGCGCCGATCTCCGCGAAGCTCAG
Source organism: uncultured Acidobacteriota bacterium (assembly GCA_963812185.1). Lineage (GTDB taxonomy): Bacteria > Acidobacteriota > Vicinamibacteria > Vicinamibacterales > JAHECP01 > JAHECP01. The sequence goes on along the minus strand of CAWEUE010000001.1, from coordinate 378,680 downwards.
CATGCGGAACAGCTCGCCGAAGCCGTTGAGGCGCTTCTCGAGCAGCCCCTCGAGCGCCTCGAACGTCCGGTCCCTCATCGTCAGGCCCGTGCCCCCGGTGGTCAGGACGACGTCGATGCCCGGAAAGTCGAGCCAGGCCTGGACCTGCGCGCCGACGACCTGCGGGTCGTCGGGCAGCACGCGCCGCTCGTGCACCGCGTGGCCTGCTTCGATGAGCAGGTCGGCAATCGCCCGTCCGCTCGTGTCGGTGTCGAGCGTGCGTGTGTCGCTGACCGTCAGGACGGCGCAGCGCACCGACGCCGGCGCCGTCGTCCGGTGCTCTTCGTGACTCATGGCTGCATTATAGCCAGGGGTCAGCAGTCAGGGGGCAGCGGTCAGCAAGAATCTTCCTGACGGCTGCCGGCTGACCGCTGACCTCTGACCCGCTGTGATGCTACCATCCCGCCATGGCACATCGGCGCGTGGGGGCGGGCCTGCGGCTCGTGTGGGCCGTGGCGGCGGTGGTGACGGCGGGGGCGATCGTGGCGGCGGGCGCCGCGCGGACGTCGGACGACGGCCTCGACCGCGACGCCCGGCGCTGGGTGAAGAAGACGCTCGCGCGCATGAGCCTGGACGAGAAGATCGGCCAGATGCTCGTGCCGTCGTTCGAGGCCACCTTCATCGCGAGCGACAGTGACGCCTTCGACCGCCTCGTCCACCTGGTGCGCGACGACCACGTCGGCGGCTTTCACGTGTTCGGCGGATCGCGGCCGACGCCCGGCGTCCTGCTGAACGCCGGCTACAGCTCGGTCACGCTGGGCGATCCCTTCGAGGCCGCGTCGGTCCTCAATCGCCTGCAGGCGATGTCGTCCGTTCCGCTCCTGAACACCGCCGACTTCGAGGCCGGCGTCGGCTTCCGCCTCGCGGGCGCCACGGTCTTCCCGCGCAACATGGCGTTCGGCGCGGCCGGCGACGAGCAGCTGGCGTTCGACGCCGGGCGCATCACGGCCGTCGAGGGACGGGCCGTCGGCGTGCAGGTGGACTTCGCGCCGGTCGTGGACGTGAACGACAACCCGCGCAACCCCGTGATCAACACGCGCTCGTTCGGCGAGGACCCGGCGGCGGTCGCCCGGCTCGGCGCCGCGTACGTGCGCGGGCTGCAGGCGGGCGGCATGCTCGCGACGCTCAAGCACTTTCCCGGGCACGGCAACACCGACGTCGACTCGCACCTCGGCCTGCCGATCATCCGCGAGCCGCGCGCCGAGCTCGACCAGGTGGAGCTCGTGCCGTTCCGCGCCGGCATCGCCGCCGGCGCCGACGCCGTGATGATCGCGCACATCGAGATGCCCGCGCTGGACCCCGCGCCCGAGACGCCGGCCACGCTGAGCCGGCCGATCGTCACCGGCCTGCTGCGCGGCGTGCTGGGCTTCGGCGGCCTCGTCTACACCGACTCGATGAGCATGGACGCCATCACCGAGATGCTCCCGCCGGGCGAGGCCGCCGTGCGCGCCGTCGAGGCCGGCAACGACATCGTGCTGCACTCGCCGGACGACGACGCGGCGCTCGCGGCGATCAAGGCGGCGGTCGAGAAGGGGGAGATCCCGGTCGCGCGCATCGAGGCGTCGGTCGAGCGCATCCTGCGCGCCAAGGCGCGCCTCGGCCTCTACCGCGCGAAGACCGTCAACCTCGACTCGGTCGCCGCCGGCGTCGGCGGCCGCGAGCACCGCAAGGTGGCCGAGGAGATCAGCCAGCGGTCGCTCACGCTCATCAAGGACGATCGCAACCAGGTGCCGCTGCGCGTCTGGAGCGGCGCGCACGTCCTCTATCTGTCGGTGCTCGACTACCCCTCGGGCTGGGGCATCGCGGCGCCGAGCCGGACGTTCACGAAGGAGCTGCGGGACCGCTGGCCGGACGTGACGGCCGTCGAGCTGTCGGACCGCACGTCGCGCGACGAGCTGGATCTGGTGCGCGCCATGGCGCCGCGCTACGACGCGATTGTCGCGTCGGTGTTCGTGCGCACGGCGTCCTACAGCGGCCGCATGGACCTCGCGCCGCCGGTCGCCCAGCTCCTGCGCGACCTCGTGCCCGTGACCGAGGCGTCGGGCGCGCCGTACGTGACCGTGCTCTTCGGGAACCCCTACGTGGCGACGTTTTTGCCCGAGCTGCCGGCGATCCTGCTGACCTACGACTACTACGACCTGCCCGAGCGCTCGGCCGTCCGCGCGCTCGCAGGAGAGGCGCCCATCGAGGGGCGTCTGCCCATTGCGCTGCCGGGCCTGTTTCCGCTGGGCGAAGGGCTGATGCGGCCGGGACGGGAATGACCACGGAATGACCACGGAATGACCACGGAAACAGCCACGGAAATCGCCACGGAAATCGCCACGGAAAGGGCCCCGGTCTCCGGTCCCAAGCCCCCAGTCCCCGCGGTGGGTACGTGGGGGCCGGCTTTAGCCGGCCCGTGTTATACTCACGGTTTCGGACGCCAGCCCTTGTCCCGACCAGGTGGCTGGACCTGCGGTTGGTCGGTGCGCGCCCTTAGCTCAGTTGGATAGAGCGTCTGGCTACGAACCAGGAGGTCGCAGGTTCGAGTCCTGCAGGGCGCGCCATTCCACTTCGGTCCCACCCGCGTTTCCCGTCAGAACTGTAATCCGCGTGCGGCTCAGACCGAGTTGCATGTCCGGGGCACTCTGGCCGCAGCCGCTTTGAAATCACCCAGGAATCGCCCGAGGGAGACTAACGTCCGCGATCCTACGGACTAGAGGACGTGCCGGACGCAATTTGGCTGCTTTCTTCTTGTGGCCACATGGCATTCATCGTGCCTGCAGGATGGTCAATCAGGAACCGGTTCGCGCGGAATTCGGCCAGACCCCCCGGTCACCAGCCAATAATGATGAGCAACAGCCCGTCACGCTATCCAGCTGTACATTGGACCGTTCTGCTGATGGGACTGGTCCTGACGCCGTCGCTGGCCTCGGCCCAGGGAAGCCCATACAGCTTCACCCGCGTGGCCGGTTCCACGCAGACCGCCGGCATGGCCGGGGCCGGCTGCGTGGCGGTCAACGCGGCCGGGACGGTCTTGTTTTCGTCGGGTGACGGAACAGTCTGGCGCGGGGACGGGCTCTCGCTCACGCCTGTCTCGCAGCCAGGCACCGGGGGCCAGCCACTCAGCGCGAGCTGCCCGGACATCAACGGCTCGGGCGACGTCGTCTACCCCTTCTCGTCCACGGCCGGCTACACGGCCCTTGTCCTCGACACGGGCGGCATCACGACGGCTCTGGCCTATTCAGATGTCGCGCCGTACCTCGTCGTTCCCGGCTCCGTGGGCGTGCATTCCCTGACCAGCCAGGGGCAAACGCTGATGACCGGCAGCGACGGCATGCTCTATGTCATGCCGGTCGGTGCGCCCGCCTTCACCGTCGGCTCGTCGGATCCGCCCCTGTCCTCGATTCTCGCTGGCACGATGAACGACCAGGGCGTGGTGGCGTTCCGCGCGGTCCGTCAGGTGCAGGGCGTCACACGGGCCGGAGTCTATCGCGGCAGCGGCGTGCCGCTCGTCGAGGAAGGCAGCGCCGCCGTGCCGCTGCTTGGCCTGGCGCGGCCCGTCATCACCGACGCCGGCGAAGTGGCCTTCGTGGCGGTGTGGCCCGACGGAACGAGTCGAGTCCTCTCGACGACCGATGGGGTCGCCTTCACGGATCATTCAGGCTTGCTGAGCAGCGCTCCACAGCAACTGAGCATCAGCGGCACCGGGACGGTGGTGTTCGAGGCGGCGATGCCAGGAGGTGGGACCGGGCTGTTCACCGGGTCGGACGTGGTGGCGGACAAGGTCATCGCCCCCGGTGATTCGCTCGATGGCTCCACGGTCGTGCGCGCCGTCATTTCCCTGCACTCGATCAACGCCAACGGCCAGGTGTCGTTCTGGGCCGAGCTTGCCGACGGCCGGTCGGGCGTCTACCGCGCGAATCCGCCGCTGGCCCCGCTTGCGACCGACGGCACCGTGAGCACCACGATCAACACGCCCGTCAGCGGGACCCTGCAGGCCTCCGATCCGCTCGGACTGCCGTTGTCGTTCGGCGTGGTGGCGAACGGGTCGAAAGGCGTCGCCGCGGTGACCGACGTGGCGGCGGGTACGTTCACGTACGCGCCGGCTCCCGATGCGGTGGGCCCCGATACGTTCACGTTCCGCGCGTTCAATGGTGCGCTCTACTCCAACGTGGCGACGGTGACCGTGGACATCGCTCCCGGCTCGGGTGGGAACCACCCGCCGGTGGCCCAGTCGGGGGGCGGGACGGCGTCGGCCGTGCGGTTCGACGGGCCGGGCGACGAGCTGGTGCGGACGACGAGCCTGCCGCCGGTGACGAGCTTCACGATGATGGGCTGGTTCCGGTTCCAGGGCGACACGACGACGTACTCAGCGTTCATGGCGCTGGGGCATTCGTCGAACAACAACGTCTACGACCTGATGCGCTGCTGCGGGAACGGGTGGCGGGGCCTGTGGATGTGGAACGGGGCGAGCTTCCTGCAGGTGGGGACGCTGGTGCAGGACCAGTGGTATCACCTGGCGGTGACGGTGTCGGGGTCGGGGCCCGGTCAGGTGAAGACCTACGTGAACGGGACACTGGCGCTGACGTCGGACGGGAACCCGAACATCCCGGCGGCCCGCTTCTCGATCGGCAACGACTCGCACGGGGAGTGGCTGGACGGGAGCGCGGCGGACGTGAAGGTGTACGACGCGGCGCTGTCGGCGGCGGAGGTCGCGCAGGAGATGCAGCAGTTCGCGCCGGCGCGGACGGCGAACCTGAACGGGTTCTACCCGATGCAGGCCGCGGCGACGGCGGGCGCGGACGCCAGCGGGCTCGGGCACTCGTTCACGGCGACCGGCACGCTGGCCGACGCCAGCGGCCCGCCCGTGACCGTGGGCACGCTGACGACGGCGGAAGACACGCCGCTCAGCGGCCAGTTGCAGGCGTCGGACCCGGACGGCAACCCGCTCACGTACAGCGTGGTGACGAACGGGACGCTGGGGACGGTGACGATTACGAACGCGGCGACGGGCGCCTTCACCTACACGCCGCTGGCGAACGCGAGCGGCGCCGACACGTTCAGCTTCAAGGTGAACGACGGCCTGGTGGACTCGAACGTGGCGGCGATGGCGGTGACGATCTCGCCGGTGAACGACGCGCCGGTCGCCGCGGACGGCACGGCGACGGTGGCGGCGGGAGCGGCGGTGAACGGCGTGCTCACGGGCAGCGACGTGGACTCGAGCGCGCTGACCTTCCGCGTGGTGACGAACGGGACGCAGGGGACGGCGACGATCACCGACGCGGCGACGGGCGCCTACACGTACACGGCGGCTCCGGGGGCGGGAGGCACGGACACGTTCACGTTCCAGATCGACGACGGCAGCCTGAGCTCGAACGTGGCGACGGTGACCGTGGACATCACTCCCGGCTCGGGTGGGAACCATCCGCCGGTGGCCCAGTCGGGGGGCGGGACGGCGTCGGCCGTGCGGTTCGACGGGCCGGGTGACGAGCTGGTGCGGACGACGAGCCTGCCGCCGGTGACGAGCTTCACGATGATGGGCTGGTTCCGGTTCCAGGGCGACACGACGACGTACTCGACGTTCATGGCGCTGGGGCATTCGTCGAACAACAACGTCTACGACCTGATGCGCTGCTGCGGGAACGGGTGGCGGGGCCTGTGGATGTGGAACGGGGCGAGCTTCCTGCAGGTGGGGACGCTGGTGCAGGACCAGTGGTATCACCTGGCGGTGACGGTGTCGGGGTCGGGGCCCGGTCAGGTGAAGACCTACGTGAACGGGACACTGGCGCTGACGTCGGACGGGAACCCGAACATCCCGGCGGCGCGTTTCTCGATCGGCAACGACTCGCACGGGGAGTGGCTGGACGGGAGCGCGGCGGACGTGAAGGTGTACGACGCGGCGCTGTCGGCGGCGGAGGTCGCGCAGGAGATGCAGCAGTTCGCGCCGGCGCGGACGGCGAACCTGAACGGGTTCTACCCGATGCAGGCCGCGGCGACGGCGGGCGCGGACGCCAGCGGGCTCGGGCACTCGTTCACGGCGACCGGCACGCTGGCCGACGCCAGCGGCCCGCCCGTGGCCGTGGGCACGCTGACGACGGCGGAAGACACGCCGCTCAGCGGCCAGTTGCAGGCGTCGGACCCGGACGGCAACCCGCTCACGTACAGCGTGGTGACGAACGGGACGCTGGGGACGGTGACGATTACGAACGCGGCGACGGGCGCCTTCACCTACACGCCGCTGGCGAACGCGAGCGGCGCCGACACGTTCAGCTTCAAGGTGAACGACGGCCTGGTGGACTCGAACGTGGCGGCGATGGCGGTGACGATCTCGCCGGTGAACGACGCGCCGGTCGCCGCGGACGGCACGGCGACGGTGGCGGCGGGAGCGGCGGTGAGCGGCGTGCTCACGGGCAGCGACGTGGACTCGAGCGCGCTGACCTTCCGCGTGGTGACGAACGGGACGCAGGGGACGGCGACGATCACCGACGCGGCGACGGGCGCCTACACGTACACGGCGGCTCCGGGGGCGGGAGGCACGGACACGTTCACGTTCCAGATCGACGACGGCAGCCTGAGCTCGAACGTGGCGACGGTGACCGTGGACATCACTCCCGGCTCGGGTGGGAACCATCCGCCGGTGGTCCAGTCGGGGGGCGGGACGGCGTCGGCCGTGCGGTTCGACGGGCCGGGTGACGAGCTGGTGCGGACGACGAGCCTGCCGCCGGTGACGAGCTTCACGATGATGGGCTGGTTCCGGTTCCAGGGCGACACGACGACGTACTCGACGTTCATGGCGCTGGGCCATTCGTCCAACAGCAACGCCTACAACCTGCTGCGCTGCTGCGGGAACGGGTGGCGGGCCCTGTGGGTGTGGAACGGGGCGAACATCGTGCGGGTGGGGACGCTGGTGCAGGACCAGTGGTATCACCTGGCGGTGACGGTGTCGGGGTCGGGGCCCGGTCAGGTGAAGACCTACGTGAACGGGACACTGGCGCTGACGTCGGACGGGAACCCGAACATCCCGGCGGCCCGCCTCTCGATCGGCAACGACTCGCACGGGGAGTGGCTGGACGGGAGCGCGGCGGACGTGAAGGTGTACGACGCGGCGCTGTCGGCGGCGGAGGTCGCGCAGGAGATGCAGCAGTTCGCGCCGGCGCGGACGGCGAACCTGAACGGGTTCTACCCGATGCAGGCCGCGGCGACGGCGGGCGCGGACGCCAGCGGGCTCGGGCACTCGTTCACGGCGACCGGCACGCTGGCCGACGCCAGCGGCCCGCCCGTGACCGTCGGGGGGACGCTGTCCACGACCAGGAACACGCCGCTGAACGGCCAGCTGCAGGCCACCGACGCGGACGGCGACCCGTTGACGTTCTCGCTCGGCCAGGCGCCGACCCACGGCACCGTCGTCGTCAACGGCGACGGAACGTTCGTCTACACGCCGTCGCTCGACTACGTTGGCAGCGACAGCTTCACGTTCGTGGTGAGCGACGGGCAGGCGACCGCCACCGGAACGGTCAGCGTGACGGTGCTCTGAAGGCCGGCGGCGGCGCTGCCATGGTAAAATGCATGGCTTCTGAGCGCCCGCGGAGCCCGGGCATGGTGCCCCGCTGTCGCGGGGCGTGCGGGTCGATGCACGAACCGTTCATGCGCGTTGCCCTGGAGCAGGCGCGCGAAGCCCGGCGGCACGACGAGGTCCCGGTCGGCGCCGTGGTCGTCCTCGACGGCCAGGTGGTCGGGACCGGGTTCAACCAGCCCATCCGGGCGGCGGACCCCACCGCGCACGCGGAGATCGTCGCGCTCCGGGACGCCGCGCGGCGGATCGGCAACTACCGGTTGACAGGCGCGGTCCTCTATGTGACCGTGGAACCGTGCCTGATGTGCGTGGGCGCGATGGTCCACGCGCGGATCGGCACCCTGGTCTACGGCGCGCCCGAGCCCAAGGCCGGGGCGGTGCATTCGACGATGCGCGCGCAGGAGCACCCGGCGCTGAACCACCGGGTCGAGGCGGTCGGCGGCGTGCTCGAGGACGAGTGCCGGGCGGTGATGCAGGAGTTCTTCAGGGAAAGGCGATGATCATTGCCGACTGGCGATGGCCGATTGGCGATTGAAAGGCTCGATGCCACGCTGCCCACAGCGTGATCTGATGTTCTTCAATCGGCATTCGGCAATTGGCAATCGGCGATTCGCAGCGTCAGCTCGAAATACGGAGAGGTACCGAAGTGGTCGTAACGGGGGCGCCTCGAAAGCGTCTTGTCGCCAAAAGCGGCACGTGGGTTCGAATCCCACCCTCTCCGCCAACCCCTCGCTCCGGTCGATCTTGACGGCTCGGGCGGGTTCTTGAGGACCACCGCGCGACTCGGGCCGAATCCCATTCGCCAACCTTCGCTCGCCTTCGGTGAGCTTCGGCTGGTAGACCATCTCGCCATCGCCGATTCCTGACCGCCGGTTTGAAGAACGAGGCGCGCCCGCGTGCGTCGCCTGGCGGACCAGGGCTTGCGTTCACGTCCCTCCGCGGCTACCATTCGTCCATCGTCTCAGTGTGAGGAAGAGGTCGGTCAGGCGCGACGAGCCGGCACCGCTTGGCCTTGGGGGAGCGGTGTGCGAGATGCGCTCGAGGGGCGCCGGACCGGCGCGAGGAAGCCCTCTCGGTGACGCAGCGCTGATCGCGGCCGACGGCACGGTGGTGGTCCCGGCGCGTGGGTGGTCGGAGACCACAGGGGACGGTATGGAGATCGTCGACATCAGCCCGCGCGAAGACAACACCACGAGACAGCTGGGACGCAACCTCCAGTCGGTCTCGGGCAAGGCGCTCTGCTGCGCCCTGCACCCCGACGGCCGGCGGGCGTACCTGGGCGGGCACTCCGGCGTGTGGCGCTCGGACGACGGCGGCGCGACGTGGCGGCACCTGGAGTGGCCGCAGCCTCAGAGCGGCGTGTTCGTGCCGGGTGCGCTCCTGGGCACGACCATCTACGACGTGCTCGTGTCGCACGCCGATCCCGACCTGGTCCTGGTGGCCGTGGGGAAGGACGCTCGCGCACCGTCCGAGGTCGGCATCTGGCGATCCGCCGACGGCGGAGCAACGTGGACGCGCGTGCACCAGTTCCTCCAGGGCACCGCCGTCGTCCAGGCCAACTGCCTGGCGATGGCGCCCGACTCTCCGGACCTCGTCTTCGCTGCCGGTGGCATCTCGCTCGCGCGCAGCGTCGACGGCGGGCTGACCTGGACGTCGATTCAGCCGCAGACCTTCTTCCAGCAGGTGTGGTACGTGGCGGTGGCGCCAGCCGACGGCGCCGTGCGCCACGTCTACGCGCTCGGCTCCCGGGTGTGGCACTCGGCCGACGGCGGCGACAGTTGGCAGGCCGATCTGCAGCCGCTGTCGGCCGACAGACAGGGCGACGCCGCCGCGCCGGGGGCGAGGAGCCTTGCGGTGCACCCAGCCAGCCCCAACACGGTGTTCGTCACCACGTTCGAACCCAATCCGGCCATCAAGAATGTGGAAGGCATCGTGTGGCGCGGCACCTTCGACGCCGCAGGCGCCAGCCAATGGCTGCGGCTGCCGCCGCTGCCGCTCAACTATCCGCAGGTGACGGCGAGCGGCGCGGGGTTCGTCGTGCCGCTCCTGGACGCGGCGACGGGCGGCCTCCTGCTGGTGGCGAGCGACCGCCGCACCGTGCACATCGCCGTCGGGGAGCCGACCGATCCCGGCGGCTGGGTGCGCATCGAGGACGCGAACTGTCACGTCGACCCGCACGGCTTCGCCGCGGCGCCGGACTTCTCCCGCGCCGGGGGCGCCGGCCGCGCGCTGCTCGTCAACGACGGCGGGCCGAACATCAGCGCCGACGGCGCGCAGACATGGCGGAACGGCCTGGGCGCCTCCACCCTTGGCATCGTGAACGCCGCCGTCATCCCGCAGTCGGGCCGGGGCGCAGCCGTCTGCATGGGCATGGGCGACAACTTCGGCTACTCGAGCCCCGACGACGGCGCGACCTGGGAGACGCAACACTACCTGGGCGGAGACAACGACTGCGCGTTCGTCGATCCGCAAGAGCCGCATCGGGTCGTGGTCTTCGCGCCGCGCGACGGCAAGGGCGACCAGGGCGTGGGACGCGGCGTGGTGTATCTGTACGCCACGAGCGACGACCGCGCGCCGGACACGTCCTTCGGCACGAACGAGGTCCAGCGCATTCCCGGCGCGCCTCCGTTGCCCAGTGAGATCGTCAAGGCGCTGAACGACCCGGATGATCCGGCTGCGGCGCTCGACCAGGTGGACGCCGCGTGGAGCGCCGTGAGCTTCTTCTATAACGCGGGCTACCGTCCGCTCGTGCTCCCGGTTGAAGGCGAAGCCGCGTCGGCCGACGTCGACTTCGTCGCCGTCCGCTTCACCGACGACCTGCCCGAGCTCGTGCGCACGACCAAGCTGAGCCAGATAACCGACGCGCAGTTCTGGGAGACGCACGAGACGGCCGACGGGCCGAACGTCCGCGTGTTCAAGGTCGGGCCGCCGCTGCCGAGCCGGGCCATCAAGGTGGTGCAGGCATCCGGTGGCCACGCGTCGACCACGTTCTATGTCGGCGAGCAGGACACGTCGCCCGATCGGCCCCGGGATCCGCGGGTCTGGCGCTGGGCACCGGGCATGGCCGACTGGCAGCCGATCGTCCCGGGTCCGCAGGGGCCGGTTTCCGGCCGGCCGCGCCTGGCCCAGCGGTTCTTCGTGGACCCGTTCCGGCCGAGCGTCGTCTACGTTCTGGCCGACGACCACGTCTACCGGTCGACCGACGGGGGCGCGACGTGGCGCGTCGACGAGGCCCTCGAACCGGCGCTCACCGAGGACGGCGCGTTCCCCATGGTGATTCCCGACGACGGGAATCCCGCGCCGGCGCTGCTCCGAGACATGCAGTTCGACCCGCACGATCCCGGGCATCGCTATGCGGTGGGGCCGGCCGGCGTGTTCCAGACGCGGGACGGCTCGGGCTGGACCTGCCTGCTGCGCGCCTCGGCGTCGGCCTGCCGGCCCGTGAACGCGGCCTACGACTACGTGTCGTGTCCGCGCGCCCTCTACGTCTCGACGAGCAACCGCGGCCTGCTCAAGCTCGCGCCGCTGCCGCCCGAATGGGCCTTCCCGATCGGCTCGCTCCAGGCGGCCGTCGGACGCGTCACGCTCCTGCGCGTCCACGACGTCGGCACCGGATTCGGTCCCCCCGGCGACCGGCTCGATGGCGAGGTTGTCGTGTTCCTCGACTCAGAGCCCGAGAAAGCGTTCGGCTTCCGGCTGCGCGAGGACGCCGACCGGCCCGCCGCCGAGGGGATGCTCGGCCTGCTGCGCGACGCGTTCAACACGAACCGCGTCGTGCGGCTCGAGTTCACACGTACCGGCTGCCGAACCGGCCACCTCGTGCGTGTGATTCAGCAGTAGTCGTCACCGAGGAGACAGCCATGGGTGTGGTGAACGTGAGCGGCCGCCTGAGCTTGCTGCGCGTGCACGATCGGGGCACCAAGTTCGGTCCGCCCAGCGATCAGATCGACGTGGAGGTCGTCATCGCCTTCACGAACCGGCCGAACGCCTTCTTCGGCTTCCAGCTCCGACAGGACGCGAACGGCCCGGCGCGCGAGGGCATGCTGGGCCTGCTGCGCGACGGCTTCAACCACAACTGGATCGTGCACGTCGACTTCGACCAGCAGCCGAACCGGCACAACTCAGTGCTGTTCCGCGTGTGGCTCACCAAGCTGGCCTCGCCGATCGTGTTCGGGGAGGGAGCCACGAAGCGAGCCCGTGCCGGCAGGGGGGCGCGGAAGCCTGCCGGGCGCGCGAAGCCGCCCTTGCGCCGGCGCCGCTGATTGGCAGCGCGGGCGGCCCGATCCGGGAGGTCGGCAGGGCGCCGCACGCCTCAGCCGGCCGCTCCCGCTGCGACGAGAGCCGCCGCACGGGATGGCCCGGACCCCGGTATAGAATGTCCGCCGGATGATTGGCGTTCGTGGCCTGCTCGGCGCGATCTACACCCCCGCGGCGCGGCGGATGTCGGCCGTCGATCCCAACGTCCTCACGATCGTCTCGGTCGTGACGGGCGTCGGCGCCGGCGTCGCCTTTGCCCTGGCCGGCCGCAGCCAGCTCTACTATGCGGCGGCCGGGGCCCTGGTCGCGGTCTCGGGGTCGGCCGACTCGCTCGACGGCCTCGTGGCCCGGCTGCACGGCCGGATCTCCGCCACGGGTGATTTCCTCGACCACGCGGGCGACCGGCTCGTCGAGGTCTGCATCCTCGCCGGCATCGCCGCGTCGCCCGGCGCGACGACGGTCTTCGGCCTGGCCGTGGTGATCCTCACGCTCCTCAACAGCTATCTCGGCACGCAGATCGAGGCGACGTTCGGGCACCGCGCGTACTCGGGTCTGGGGAAGACGGAGCAGTTCATCGCGCTGATCGCGTTCGCAGCGCTGCTCGCCATCCGCCCGGACGTCGCGCTGCCGCTGGGGGCGATGCGCCTCACGGCGGCCGACACGTTCTTCGTGCTGCTCGGCGCGGGTACCGTCGCGGGGCTCGTGCACCGGGTGCGCCTCGGGATGGCGCTCGCGGCGGCGAAGCCGACACGCGAGGAGAAGCCCCGCCACGCCCGCTCGGAAGAGGTCCAGGGATGAGCCCGTCGGCGGTCGCGATGCAGGCGGTGCTCTACTGGCTGCTGTTCCCGGCCGTCGCGGTGCCGGTCTGCCTGCTGGCCGCGCGCCGCGGGCACCACGGGTTCCTCGAGCGGCTCCTGCCCTGGTTCGCCATCATCCCGGTCGCGCTCGGCGCGTCCTACCTCGGGCACGGGGCGTTCTTCGCGCTGCTGATCGCGTGCGGCGTCGCGGCGTGCTGGGAGCTGGCCAGGCTGGGGCGCTCCCGCGCTGCCGACGGGGCGCCGGCCGCCGGCGGGCGCGGCGCGACGCTGGCCCGGTTCGCCTCCGCGCTGGCCTGCACGCTGCCGTGGATCGTCTGGGCCGAGCTGGCGCCGCCCGGCTTCCCGGTCGCGCTGGCGGTGGTCGCGACGCTCGCGCCCGTCATCGTGTTCTTCCTCCTGCCGGCAGAGACGTCGGTGCGATGGTCGGCGCCGCTCCTCGGCGTGTCGCTGGGCGCCGCGCTCTCGTTCTGGGTGCTCCTCCAGCGGCTGCCGGGCGGCTTCCGCTGGGTCCTCGTCGCCTTCAGCGTCGTCGTGCTCACCGACGTGATGGCGTTCGCGACCGGGCGGCTCGTCCCCGGCCCACGGCCGTTTCCGACGCTCAGTCCCGGCAAGACCGTGACCGGCTACGCCGGGGGGCTGGTGTGCGGCACGCTCGCCGCCTTCATCCTGTCGTTCGCCGTGCCCGAGCTCGACGAGGTGACGCTGCTCGGCGGCGGCCTGCTGCTCGCCCTTTGCGGTTCGCTCGGAGACCTCCTCGCGTCGGCCGTGAAACGGCGGCACGCGGCCAAGGACTTCGGCGACGTCCTGGGCGCGCAGGGCGGGATGCTCGACCGGCTGGACTCCATGCTCGGCGCCGGCTGGGTCTTCTATCTGTTCGTGCTCGTCACGGTCGGCTGAATCCGAGATGCCCCCGGCAGACTCCACCAACCCGCCACCCGTCAGCGCGCTCCTGTTCGCGCTGCCGCGGCTGGCCACCGCCTTCGCGGGCACCGCGATCGTCACGCTCACGCTGCCGCAGATGGTGGTCGCGTCGGTCGGCGACGCGCGGAAGGGCGTCCACCTGGGCCTGATCACGATGGCCGCCTCGCTGGCGAGCCTGGCGGCGCTCTACGCGTCGGGGCGCTTCTCGGATCGAACGCGCCGGTCCACGGGACGCCGGCGGCTCCCCGCCGTCTGGCTGGCGCTGATGGTGGCGCCGCTCGCGGTGCTGGCCGTCGGCGCGGGCTATGCGGCGGCGATCGGGGCGATCCTCGCGCTCGTGGTCACGCGGTCGCTCTGCGACGCCGCGCACCTGCCGATCATCGCGGACGACTTCCGCGGGCGGCCCGGCGGCCCGCGGCATCCCCTTCGCGCCCGGCTGTCGGCGCACATCGCGTTCGACCACTTCGTGGGCGCCGGTCTCGGGGCGGCCGCGTTCGCGCTGCTGCCCGACGTCGGGGCGGGCTCGCTGCGCGTCGCGGCCGCGCCGGTGGCGATCGTGCTGGCCGTCGCGGCGGCCGCCGGGTTCCTGCGCTCGTATCGCGACGGCCGCGCGTCGCCAGACGGGCGAGGCCCGGTCGCGACGCCCGGCCCGGCGGGCCCCGGCGATCCCGTCGTCGCGCCGTGGCTCTCGCCGTGCCTGCGCGACCTGCTCGCGGCCCGCACGCTGTTCATGGCCGGCATCCTGATCGTCTCGACGTTCCTGGTGTTCCTGGTGCGCGACGTGCTGGCGGCGGCCGACGTCGAACGGGTCACCGCGATGCTCTTCGGCGGGGCCATCGGCGGCGCGATGCTCACGGCCCTGCCGGCCGGGCGGCTGGCCGCGCGCGTGGGCGACCGGCCCCTGCTGATGGCGGCGGGGCTCGTCATCGCGGTGGTGGCGCCGGTGTTCCTCGTGCTGGCGCCGCAGCGCCCGGCGGTGGCCATGACGTGCATGGTGCTGTACGGCGGCGCCTTCGGCGTGATCATGACGTCGGGCCTTTCGCTGACGCTGGCGGTGGTCGGCGACCCGGCGCGCGCCGGACGCATCATGGCGCTCGCCTCGGCGACGACGCTCGTGTCGCAGGCCGTCGCGTCGGCGGCGGGCGCGCTGGTGCTCGACCCGTTGAACCGGTTCCGGCCCAACGCCGGGTACTATGGGCTGGTGTCCTTGATCGAGCTGCTGCTCCTGGCCGGCGCGATCTTCCTGATGCGGGTCGAGCCCGCAGCCGAAGGGGCCGCGTCATGACGGCCGGCCTCGCGTGCCTCGCGTCGTGCCTGCTGCTCGTGCTCCCGGGCCAGGCGTCCGCGCCGTCCACCAAGGGCCCGACCGCCGTGATCCGGGGCTCGAACGTCCGCGTGTCCCGCATCCTCCGGCGGGGGCACACGATCACGCCAGCCGATCGGGAGGAAATGACCCGGATCCTCACCGAGGTGACCGACTTCGAACGCGTGTCGGCGCGGGTGCTCGGGCCGCGGTGGGACGCGATGCCGGCGGCCGAGCGGGCCGATTTCACCGCGGCCTTCGTCCACCTGGTGACGGCCAACGCCATCGCCAAGATGGGGCAGTACCACGCCGAGCGGTTCGAGTACCTGGGCGAGACGATCGAGGGCGACCGGGCCGAGGTGCGGACGCGCGCGTTCTTCCGGGGCCGAGCCTCGAGCACGGGCCCGGCCGTGTCGCTCGACTACGAGATGGTCCGCGCCGGCGGCCGCTGGCGCGTCGTCAACTACGTGCTGAACGGCGTGGACAACGGTCAGAGCTACCGCCGGCAGTTCGACAAGATCCTCGAGAAGGAATCGGTGGCCGACCTGATCGGCCGCCTGCGCAAGAAGGCCGCCGAGCTCGAGAAGGGCGGCGGCGGGTGAGCCCGTCGGAGCGGCTGGCCGGCGCCCTGATCCGGCGGCGGTATCTGGTCGTGCTCGCGGCGCTCGCCGTGACCGTGGCCAGCGCCTTTCCCGCCATCGACCTCGTCCGCCTGCACATCAAGACGAGCTTCATCCGCCTGCTGCCGCCCGGCACGCCGAGCGTCCGGACGCTGAACCGGATGATCGAGAAGGCCGGCGGGTCGGGCGACCTGATGGTGGTCGTGGACGGCCCCGACCCGGCCGCGAACCGGCGGTTCGTCGAGGCGCTCGACGCCGCGCTGGCGGGGCGTCCGTGGATCAACTTCACCGAGCACCGGCTCGATGCCGCCTTCTTCGACCGGAACGGGCTGCTGCTGATCGCGCCGTCGGACCTCGATCTGGTGGAGCGGCGGCTGCGCGAGCGGTACCAGTACGAGGTGCGCCGCCGGGATCCGACCTACGTGGACCTGCTGGACGAGGCGCCGCCGGAGGTGCGGTTCGACGACATCGAGGCGCGCTACCGGCGCGGCGGCCTGCTCCGGCCGTTTCACGGCTCGGCCGACGGACGGACGCTGGTGCTCGCCATCTACCCGGCGGGCCTCGCCGGCGACGTGAAGGACTCGCGCCGCGACCTGGCCGAGCTCGAGGCCGCGATCGCCGAGGTCGCGCCCGAGCGCTTCGGCCGGGATCTGCATGTCCAGGTGGGCGGGACGTTCCGCGACCGCGTGGAGGAGTACGACCTCATCGTCCGCGACCTCGAGGTGTCGGCGGCCGTGATGGCGCTGCTGTTCGTCGGGCTGCTCTGGTTCCTCTTCCGGCAGCCGGCCGCCATCGTGCTGGTCTTCCTCACCTTCACGATGCCGCTCTTCTGGACGTTCGCCATGGCGCGCGGCGTCGTGACGGAGCTCAACCTCATCACCGTCTTCCTGGTGAACGTGCTCTCGGGCCTCGGCATCGACTTCGCGATCCATTCTCTGACGCGCTACCAGGAGGAGCGGGTCGCGGGGCGGACGCTCCACCAGGCGCTCGCCACCGTGAGCTCGCGCACGAGCCGGGCCTGCGCGTCGGCCGCCGCGACGACGGCGGCGGCGTTCGGCGTGCTGGCGTTCACCCGCTTCCTCGGCTTCCGGCAGTTCGGCCTGATCGCCAGCTTCGGGCTCTGCTTCGCCTTCGCCAGCGCCTGGCTCGTGCTGCCGAGCCTGATCGCCATCGCCGACGAGCTGCGCCTGCTCCGGCCGCGCCGCGCGACCCGCCTGGGCCTGCGGGCGCCGACCCGCCACGCGCCGGTGTGGATGGGCGCCGCCGCGGTGCTGCTGCTCCTCGGCGTGGCGGGCGTGAGCCGCATCGGGTTCGAGTACCGACTTCGAGAAGCTGCGGACGAAGCTCCCGCCCGAGTCGGCCGCCCTTCGCCAGCGGATCGCCGCGCTGTTCAGCGGCGTGCGCGATCCGATTGTGTTCCTCGCGGGCGACGCGGGCGAGGCCGCGGCGATTCAAGCCCGGCTGCGGCAGGCGCTGGAGCCGGGCCAGGATGGGAGCCAGGTGCGGGCAGTCGTCTCGATCCTCGACCTGGTGCCGCCCGACCAGCCGGCGCGGCTCGAGCGCCTGCGCCGCATCCGCGCCCTGGTGGACGACATGGCGCCGTTCGTCGGCGGCCGCGAGCGGGAGCGCCTGGACGAGTTCCGGCGCCGGCTCGTCGATCGGCCCGTCACGATCGACGACGTGCCGGCGTCGCTCCGGCGGCGGTTCCTGGGGCGGCCGGGCACGCCCGGCAGCTTCGTGTTCGTGCTGCACTCGGTCCGGCTCTCGGACATCGCCGCCGCGCGGTCGCTGGTGGAGAAGGCGCGAACGGTCGAGGCCGGCGGGAAGACGTGGCACGCGGCGTCCGAGGCCGTCGTGGCGGACGACCTGGTGCGGGTGATGTTCGAGGACACGATGGTCGCCGTGCCGCTCTCGCTCCTCGCCGCGCTCGTCGTGCTCTGGCTCGACTTCCGATCGGCGAGGCAGGTTCTGGTGGTCGTGGTGCCGCTGGTGCTGGGCCTCGGGTGGATGCTCGCGGTGCTCTGGCTGTCAGGCATCAGGCTGAGCTTCTACAACATGGTCGTCTTTCCCAGCATCATCGGCATCGGCGTGGACTCGGGCATCCACATCTACCACCGCTTCCTCGAGTCGCCCTCCGCGCGCGTCGACGAGGTGATGTCGCAGATTGGCGGCGCCGTGACGATCTCGGCGGCCACGACCGTGATCGGCTTCGGGAGCATGCTGCTGTCGGTCCACCGGGGCCTGTCGGCGCTGGGGCTGCTGGCCGTCATCGGGCTGGGCTGCACGCTGGTGGCCGCGACGGTGGTCTTCCCGATGGTGCTGGCCCGCGGCGGCCGCGCCGTGCGCTGACGGCGCGGCGGCCGGCGTCGACCGCGGGGCCGGCTTCAGCTGGCCCTGGAACCCGAGCCCACGGGGCCGTACAATCCGAGTCATCACGACAGGGGGCCACCATGGCGAAGAAGACCACTCCTCCGCGCGACTGGAAGGCCATCGTCGCCTCGTCGCTCGACTGGGAGCAGGCGCACGTGTCGTTCGACCACGCCGTCAGAGGATTGCCGGCGGCGCTGCGTGCGCGACGGCCGAAAGGGTACGAACACTCGGTGTGGGACCTGGTCGAGCACATCCGCCTCGCCCAGCGCGACCTGCTCGATTTCCTCGCGAACCCACGCTACGTCGAAGCCCTGCAGTGGCCGGACGACTACTGGCCGAAGACGCGCGCGAAGCCGGGCGAGCGCCAGTGGAAGGCGAGCCTGGCGCAGATCCGGCGCGACCGCCGCGCGCTGGCGCGCTTCACGACCGGATTCCGCGGGAACCTGGCCGGCCGCATCCCGCACGGCACGGGCCAGACCTACCTCCGGACCGTCCTCGTCGCCGTCGTCCATGCCTCGTACCACACGGGGCAGATCGTCGACGTGCGCCGGCTGCTCGGCGCCTGGCCGCCCTCGCGCAGGTAGCCGCGCCGCGGCGGCTGGGGATCGACGCGTTCACGATCTCGCTCCCAGGGTGACGAGGAGCTCGTCCAGTTGCGCGAATGTCTCGACGGGTCGCATCCGCCGAGCCGGTACCGGCAGCGTCGAGAGCTTCCTTCGAGGGATACAGCTCGCGCATGACCAGCCGCGTCTTGCCATCTGCCTCCTCGAAGGTCACCGTGGTGACGGACCCGTTGTCTCCACTCTCTTTGTCTCGCTCACGCTCCCGGCGTCGTCCGCGCCCGCCGGTAGTGGCGACGGGCCTTGGCGCGATTCCCGCAGTCGGCCATGCTGCACCACTTGCGCCGGCCGCCCGGCGAGTCGTCCAGGAACAGCCAGCCGCAGTGCTCGTCGGCGCACTCGCTGAGCACGATCTGATCGCGGCGGGTGAGCAGGTCCACCGCGTCCCGCACCGCCGCGCACACGACCAGGTCGGCCAGCGTCAGGCCGGGCGCCCAGCTCCACACGAGGCCGCCCGCGGACGACACGAGCCGGCGCCGGCGCTCGCACGCGCCCACCGCGTCGTTGAGCCAGGCCAGGCCGTCTGACGGCGCGCTTCGTCCCTTCACGGATGCCAGCAGGAGGCCGTAGAGCCGCTCGCGCGCGGCGATCACCCGGCCGAGGTCCCGCAGCCGGCTCGCCTCCAGCCCACGCACGCGCCGCAGCAGCCTCGCCTGCGACGCCCACGTCCCCACGTCTTCCAGGCTTCGGAGGGTGTCGCGCGGGCGGCCCAGGCGGTCGCCCACGGTGTTGACGAAGTCCAGCGCGAGACTGCCGCCGACGAACTGAAATCGCGGTTGCGGGACGTGCGGCACGGATATCGCTCCTGAATTGGACACCCCTCAATATATAACCCCTTGACAGCCTCTATGGGGTTAAATACGATTCTAACCTCATGACATCAGTTAAGAGGTTAGTCAGCGGGCTGGCCGGCGTGTTGATGCTTGCCGGCGCGGGCGGGGCACATGCCGATGACGTGTGCCCCACGCACCGGTGCGCCGAGGCCCTGCTGGGACCCCGCTCGCTGGCGGCCGTCCGCGTGACGAGCGCCCCGCCCGTCATCGACGGCCGGCTCGACGACTCGATCTGGACCGAGGCGCCAGCGGCCACCCGCTTCGTCCAGTCGTCGCCGGAGGCCGGGGCGGAGGCGACGCTGCACACCGAGGCGCGGGTGGCGTACGACGACGACGCGCTCTACGTCGGCATGCGGATGATTGACCCCGCCCCGACCACGATCGTGGCGCCCTTCGTCCGCCGAGACGACGAGATCACGTGCGACTGGGTGTTCGTCGAGATCGACAGCCGCCACGATCGGCGCTCGGGGTTCAGCTTCGGCCTGAATCCGCGCGGCGTGCAGACCGACGGGATGTGGTTGAACGACGACACCTACCGGCCCTCGTGGGACGGGGTGTGGCAGGGCGCCGCCGCCCTCGACGCCACGGGATGGACGGCGGAGTTCCGGATCCCCTTCAGCCTGCTTCCCCACGCCGGGGCGCGCGGCGTGTCGGAGTGGGGGATCAACTTCTCCCGCTACAGTCCTCGCCACGGCGAGTCGTCCGACTGGTCGCCCCGCCTCCCGTGGCTCGCCGGGTTCATGTCGCATCTCAACCTGCTGTCGCTGCGCGTGCCCTCGCGGTCGAGGCGCACGGAGATCGTGCCGTTCGTCCTCGCCCAGGCCGCCGCCCGGGACGCGGACGCGAACCAGGCGCCGGCCCGCGGGTTCGCGGCGCGCGAGGGCCTCGACTTCCGGATCGGCCTTGGACCGTCCTTCACCCTGTCCGGGTCCGTGCTGCCCGACTTCGGCCAGGTGGAGGCCGACCCGTCGCAGCTCAATCTCACGTCGTCGGAGCTCTTCCAGGAGGAGCGGCGGCCGCTCTTCGTGCAGGACATGGACGCGTTCCGCTTCGACAGCGCGCTCGGCTTCGCCACGCGCGACGACTCCTTCCGCGAGGACTCGCCGTTCTACTCGAGGCGCATCGGACGGACGCCCCGGGGAAGCCTGCCGTCCGGCGCGCGCGCGGCGTTCGAGCCGGCCGCCGCGACGATCCTCGCCGCGGCCAAGCTGTCGGGGCGCACGGCGAACGGATGGACGGTCGGCGTCCTGAGCGCAACCGCGGAGGAAGCGTCCGCGAGGCTGGACGGAGCCGCGTCGATGCCGGAGCGGCTTCCCGTGGAGCCGGCGGCCAACGTCGCGGTGTTGCGCGCGACGAAGGCGCTCGACCGCAACGACGCGTCGATCGGCACCTTCGTCAGCGTCGCGACTCACCCCGGCCCCGAATCCGCGTCTGGCCGCGGAGCTCGTCGGGCGCGCCTGGACGGCCGGCGTTGACGCCCGGCGCCGCTTCGGCGGCCGCCGCTACGAGGTGCGGGGCTGGCTGCTCGCGTCGCGGCTCGACGGAGACCCGGGCGCCATTCGCGCGGTCGTGACCGGGCCCCAGCACGACTTTCAGAGCCCGGACGCGACGGGCCGTCTCGAGCCGGGAACGCGCACGCTCCACGGCGCCGCCGGGCAGCTGCGCCTGTCCGCCGTGGGCGGGCGCGCGCGCTGGGGTCTGGCGGCGGAAGCGATCTCTCCCGGCTACGACGTCAACGAGGTCGGCTTCCAGCACGGCGCCGACTGGCTGCTCCTGACGGGCTGGTTTCGCTATGAGCGTTTCACGTCGGGGCCGCTCGTGCGTCACTGGATCGCCGGCACGGGCGACGACGGGCAGGGAAGCGGCGGCACCGGGCTCGGCTGGACGTGGGCGGGCCGGCCGCGCGCCCGCACGCTCAGCGGGTTCCTGCGGGCCGACACCACCGGCTACTGGACGGTGGCCGCCGACTGGGCGCACGACTTCGAGGCGTGGTCGATCGGCTGGCTGCGTGGCGGGCCGGCGCTGCTCGCGCCCTCCCGCGACACGCTGCGCGTCTCGGTCGTTTCGGATCAGCGCCGCCCGTCGTTCGCGCAGATCGCCGGCTCGATCACGCGTGAGCCGGGCAGCGGCTCGCGTTCCTGGATGCTGAACCCGCAAATCGACTTCCGATCTGCGGCGCACGCGCACGCCGCGCTGGGCGTGGCGTTCCAGCACGACTCGGTCGGCTGGCAGTACGTGGCGACGACCGAGGCGAACGGCGCGGCGGCGTGGATCGTCGCCCGCGATCGCCAGAGCACGGTCACGCCGACCGTTCGCGCCGAATACACGTTCTCGCCGCGCCTCGCGCTGCAGCTGTACGCGCAGCCGTTCGCCACCCGCGGGCGCTACGATCGGTATCGGATGCTCGCGGATCCGCGCGCCGCGGACCCCGGCCGGCGCTTCGCGCCGCTCCCGGGCGACGTCTCGGTACCCGCGCCGGACGCGGTGCAGCGTGTCCTCAACGCCAGCGTCGTCCTCCGGTGGGAGTACGGGTCCGGCTCGTTCCTGACGGCCGTCTGGAACCGCCGGAGCGACGTCCTCGAGCCGGGCGGGCCTGGGTACGGTCTCAGCCGCCTGCTCCACGATCCGTCGGCCGGGGTCTTCCTGATCAAGCTCACGTACCACATCGCGCCGTGACCACCGCGGTCCCGAGCGTTCCAACAGTGGGCCTCCAAGCCTCCATCACGACCCGCGCGTTGGCGATGGAGAGCCCGTGTTCCCACCCCGGCACGTAGTGGTATCATAGTCATCTAAGTGTGATACTATCTCGCTTGTTGTCATGACATCCCGACGGAAGCCGTCCGGTCGCTTCGTCCTCCGCCTGCCGCCGGCCCTGCACGGGGCCCTCCAGGCGGCGGCGCGCGCGGCCGGCCTCTCGCTCAATGAGTACCTGCGTTCGCCGGCTGGCCAGCGCCGGCCCCGGGCTGGCGGGCGGCGACGCGGCGGCGTCGCTCGTCACCCGCGCGGCGGCGCTGGCCGGCGACGGGCTCGTCGCGGTCATCGTCTACGGCTCGTGGGCGCGCGGCGAGGCGGCGCCGACCTCCGACGTGGACGTGCTGGTGGTCGTCGAGCCGCGCGTCGCGCTCACGCGCGCGCTCTATCGCGCGTGGGACGAGCGGCCCGTGACGTGGCAGGGCCGGGCGGTCGATCCCCATTTCGCGCACCCGCCAGACGAGCGGGCCGGCACCGGCCTCTGGGCCGAGATCGCCATCGACGGCGTGGTCCTGTTCGAGCGCGGCGTGCAGGTCTCGAGGCACCTGGCGCGGGTGCGGCGCGCCATCGCGGGAGGCGCGATCGTCCGCCGGCTCGCACACGGTCAGCCGGTACTGGACGGAGGTCGCCTGATGCGCAACCAAACGCTCGCCGCCGATCACGTCCGCCGCGCCGAGGCACGGCTGCGCGCGCTCGACGTGCTCTACGACGCCGCCAGCTGGGCCGACGTCGTCCGGGAGTCGCAGGAGGTGGTGGAGCTCGCGCTCAAGGGCCTGCTGCGGGCGGCGGGCGTCGACCCGCCGCGTGTGCACGACGTGGCCGACGTGCTGCTGGCCGAGCGCGGCCGCCTGCCGGCGGCGCTGGCGGGCGAGGTGGATCGTCTGGCGGACGCCTCGCGCAACCTGCGGCGCGATCGCGAGCTGGCCTTCTACGGCGCCGAGGACCTGACCCCATCCGACTTCTACCGGCAGGCGGACGCCGACGACGCGCGGGCGGCCGCGCGGCTCGTCGTGGGGCTCGTCGGCCCCCTTGTCTGACGACAACGGCGCCGCGCCTCTCCACTCGACAGCCAGGTCGAGCGCAGGACGCGCCCTCCACGGGCATGACACGTGGAAGGCCCGCGCGGCGCCCCGCAGGCTTAGAACTTCCACGACACGCTGGTGAACACGTTCCGCCCGGGCTCCGCCTCGCGCACCCCCGAACGGTACGGGTCGCGCTGGTACGAGAGGTGCTCCACGTAGCAGGCGTCGAACCGGAGGGACCTTCCTGGAGCACGCACGGTTGCTCTCGTCTGGTCGAGCCCGCCGTCAGCGCATGGAGCTGAAATCGGCGTCGCGCAGCTTGCCCATGACCTCGATCGCGGCGTTCCGGGCTGCCTCCGCGCTGATCCATCCCTCGATGGTGATCGTCAGCAGCGTCGATTCCGTGTGCTTCACGGCCGTGAGGTACGCGTACGGGTGAGAGCGCTTCACGCGGACGGAGCAGTCCACGTAGAAGTCGAAGTAGACGAGCCGGCCGTCGGACGCGCTCTCGGTCTTCACCTCGCTGATCCGGTCCAGCGAGTTCGTCTCCTTCTGCACCTTGTCGCGCCGGCGCGCGTACTCCGCGGTGTCGTCCTCGATCGTCTGGGCGGCTACGGCGTCGGCCTGCATGGCGAACACCCGGGGGTCCCCGTAATGGCGCACGTCCAGGATGATGTGGCCGGGGTACGGATCGCCGCGCGTGCAGGGATGCTGGAAGGGCAGGTGCGCTGACGCGCCGCCCATGCCGACGGCGCCCGAGGTCTGGTACTGGCCCGAGACGTCGACCGCGCCCTTCGGCATCAAACGCGCCAGGGCCAGCGGACAGCTCGCCGCGACGACCAGCGCTCCGCACGCGAGCAGTCCCGCAGCCGCCAACCCGACGACCAGCCTCGCGCCTCTCATCACCACATCCTCGGAACGACGTCCGCGAGAGTATTTTCCCGGCCCGCACCGCGACGCAAGCGGCGGTCTGGACGCTCACCCCGCCTTCGGCACCGCCTCAGCGGGTCTCCGCTGCTCCAGGGCCCGTCGGGGCCCTCCACTTCCTCCGCCCGGCGGATAGTCTGCGTCCCGTAAGGGTCCGGCTCCCGGGTGTTTAGGCGCGATGCCGGCCGGAACCGGACCTCCCTCAGCTTGACCCCCCTGCGACCGGCCGATAGTCTGAAAGGACATGACAAAGCGGCCCGGCCGGATCGATCGCGCGATCGAGGCGCACGTCAACGGCAACTACCCCGACCCGTTCGCCCTGCTGGGACCCCACGTGCTGGGCGAGGAGAGCGCCGGCGGCCGCGGCGTGGTCATCCGCGCCTGCCACCCGGCGGCGCAGGAGGTGGAGGTCCTGCGCCGGGACACGGGCGCCGTGGTGCCCATGGCGCGGCGGCACCCCTACGGTTTCTACGAAGCGGCGTTCGACGACGCGGCGGCGGTGTTCGACTACCGCCTGCGGGTGACCTATCCGGGCGGGCACAACGTCGAGGTCGACGATCCCTACCGCTACGGCCGCGTGATCGACGACTACGACCTGCACCTGTTCGGCGAGGGCTCGCTGCTGCGCGCGTACGACCATTTCGGCGCGCACGTGCGGACGATCGGCGACGCGTCCGGCGTGCACTTCGCCGTCTGGGCTCCCAACGCCGAGCGGGTGAGCGTCGTCGGCGACTTCAACGGGTGGGACGGGCGCGTCCACTCGATGCGGGCGCTCGGCGCGAGCGGCGTGTGGGAGATCTTCGTGCCGGGCCTCGGCGAGGGCGAGCGCTACAAGTTCGAGGTCCGATCGCGCCAGAACGGCGCGCTGCTGCAGAAGGCCGATCCGTACGGGTTCGGCTTCGAGCTGCCGCCCAAGTCGGCCTCGGTGGTGACCCGGCTCGGCGGCTACGAGTGGCGCGACCGCGACTGGCTCGACCGGCGCGCGGCGGCGAACGGCTGGCTGCGCGCGCCGATGGCCGCATACGAGGTCCACCTCGGCTCGTGGGCGCGCGCGGCCGGCGACGGCGAGCGGTTCCTCAGCTACCGGGAGCTCGCCGAGCGCCTGGTGCCCTACGCGAAGAAGCAGGGCTACACGCACCTCGAGCTGCTGCCGGTGATGGAGCACCCGTTCTCGGGGTCGTGGGGCTACCAGGTCGTGGGCTACTACGCGCCGACCAGCCGGCACGGGGCGCCCGAAGACTTCAAGTACTTCGTGGACGAGTGCCACCGCCACGGCCTCGGCGTGATCCTCGACTGGGTGCCCGGGCACTTCCCGAAGGACGCGCACGGCCTGGCGCGCTTCGACGGCACGGCGCTCTACGAGCACGAGGACCCCCGGCAGGGCGAGCAGAGGGACTGGGGCACGCTCGTCTTCAACTACGGCCGCAACGAGGTGCGGAACTTCCTGACGGCCAACGCGCTGTTCTGGCTCGACGAGTACCACGTGGACGGCCTGCGCGTGGACGCGGTCGCGTCGATGCTCTACCTGGACTACTCGCGGAGCGAGGGCGAGTGGGTGCCCAACCGGTTCGGCGGCCGCGAGAACCTGGAGGCCATCGACTTCCTGCGGCACCTCAACGCGCTGACGCACGAGCGGCACCCGGGCTCGGTGATGATCGCCGAGGAGTCCACGGCGTTCCCCGCGGTGAGCCGGCCGACCTACGTGGGCGGCCTGGGGTTCACGTTCAAGTGGAACATGGGCTGGATGCACGACATCCTGCTCTACGCCGCCAAGGACCCCGTCTACCGCCGCTGGGAGCACCGCCACCTCACGTTCTCGATGCTCTACGCCTTCTCCGAGAACTTCGTGCTGCCCTTCTCGCACGACGAGGTCGTGCACGGCAAGCGCTCGATGCTCGACAAGATGCCGGGCGACGTGTGGCAGAAGGCCGCCAACCTGCGCGCGCTCTACGGCTTCATGTACGGGCACCCCGGCAAGAAGCTGATGTTCATGGGGAGCGAGTTCGGCCAGTGGCGCGAGTGGGCGCACGACCGGAGCCTCGACTGGCACCTGCTCGACGAGCCGGTGCACGAGGGCCTGCGCCGCTGGGTGGAGGACCTCAACTGGGTGTACCAGCGCGAGCCGGCGCTCCACGAGGTGGACGGCGACCCGGCCGGCTTCGACTGGATCGACTGCAGCGACAACGAGAACAGCGTGATCGCGTTCCTGCGGCGCGCGTCCGACCCGCGCGACTCGGTCGTGATCGTGATGAACTTCACGCCCGTGCCGCGCGAGGGCTACCTGATCGGCGTGCCCGAGCCGGGCCGCTACCGCGAGCTGCTCAACAGCGACGCCGACATCTACGGCGGCGGCAACGTCGGCAACGGCGGCGGCGTCTGGAGCGAGCCCGTCGTCACGCACGGGCGGCCCGACGCCATCCGCCTCACGCTCCCGCCGCTGGGGTGTCTGATGCTGAAGAAAGAGCGGGAATAGCGGTCAGGCGTCGCGCCTTCTGCCTGACCACAGACCGCTGACGTCTACGTGGTGCGCGCCATGGCCTCGATCCGCGCCCACAGCGCGTCCGGCACGGGCATCACCGACAGCCGCGGGATCCTCACCAGCTCGAAGCCGGCGAACGCCTTGTCGGCCTTGATCTCCGCCAGCGTCACCGGCCGCTTCAGCCTCTTCACCGGCACGATGTCCACCGCGTACAGCTTGCCCGTCTTGTCCGCGGGGTCGGGATACGCCGCGCCGGCCGCCTTCGCGATGGCCACGACCGCCTTCTGCTTGCCGGTGTGGTAGTAGAAGACGCGGTCGCCCTTCTTGACCGACCGCAGGTGCCGCTGGGCCACCGGGTTGCGCACGCCGGACCAGGCCGTCCGGCCGTCCTTCACGAGCTGGTCGTAGGCGTAGTGATCCGGTTCTTCTTTGAAGAGATAGTTCATCGACGCTGCATCCTTGTCCGTTCGTGGGCATCCCTGTCCGTTCGGGGACCGCCCGTCGTTCTGGGGAATCTTGTCGTTCGGGGAATTCTAATCGTTCGGCGTTCCGTGGGGTGTGCGGAATCGTACCGGCCGCCCGCGGGCGGGGAGGGCGTTCCGGATCCGGACGCTGTCGGCGGCAGGCGCGGCGAGCGCGGCCGGAATCGGCCCAGAACCGCGGCTCGCCCCGGTCCGTCTCTTGCTGCGAAGCACGGGCCGGCTTCGCGGGCGGCGCCGGGATCTCCCGCCCGGAGTGAGCCCGGCACAAGGAGCGTACTGATGTCCCCTCTTCTTCTCCTCATGGCGCTCGCGGCGAGCGCCGTCCCGAGCGCGCCGGCGCCGGCGGCCGCCGGCCGCGAGCAGGACCAGGCGGCCATCACGCAGGCCGCGCTCGACTACGCCGAAGGGTTCTACGAAGGCGCGGCCGATCGCATGACGCGCGCCGTTTCGCCGATGCTCACCAAGCGCGGCCTCGTGGCCCGGCCGGGCGTGGACCCGATCCTGATCCAGATGAACTCGGAGATGCTCATCGACCTCACGCGCAGCGGCCGCGGCAAGCTCGCGCCCGAGAAGCGGAACCTCGCGGTGAAGGTGCTCGACGTCCAGGGTGACATCGCCTCGGCGCAGGTGTTCACCACCGGGTTCAACGACTACCTGCACCTGGTCAAGCGCGACGGCGAGTGGCGGCTGGTGAGCGTGCTCTGGCACCCGCCCGTGAAGGACGCGCCGGGGCCCGCCGACGCCGACCGCGCGGCGGTGGAGCAGGCGGTGAAGGCCCTCGTCGACGGGCTGGCGTCGAACGACGCCGGGGCCGTGTCGGCGCTGCTGCACCCGGCGCTCGCCTGGCGCTACCTCGCGCCGGGGTCGGACGGGTCCTTGATCATCCTCGACCAGGGCGCCGAGTCGGTCGAGGGCACCCTGAAGGCGGGAGGGAAGACCCCGTTCGCTGCCGGGAACGCGAGGATCGAGGTGCTCGGCGTGGACTTCGACATTGCGTCGGCGAAGGTGACGACGCCGATGATGCCGCTGTACCTACACCTGGCGAAGCAGAAGGGCGCGTGGCGGGTGATCAACGTGCTGGGGCGCGTGTCGGTCGGCCCAGTGGGACGGTGAGCATTGCCGACTGACGATTGCCAATTGCCGATTGAAGGCCTCCGGATCACGCGGCCTTCGGCGTGACGCAGTGCCCTTCAATCGTCAATCGGCCATCTGAAATTGGCAGTGCTGTGTTGGTTTACCCAGCCGAAGCTCTACAGCGAGCTGGCGGTCCGCCTCCGCCGCTGCGCGGCTGCGGCGGGACAGCCTTCGCTCGGCTCCGTGCGCTCCGCCGGTTTACCCAGCCGCAGCTCGGCGCAGCCGAGCGAAGGCTGGCGGAGAGAGTGGGATTCGAACCCACGGTAGAGTTTCCCCTACACACGCTTTCCAAGCGTGCTCCTTAAACCACTCGGACATCTCTCCCCTTCGACTCGCTCCGCTCGCTCAGGGCTGGCCGCGCGAGTGAACGGACCAGTATAGCGTGCCCCCGGCGAGCCCGTCCAAGGGCGCGGACTGCCTGGCGCCCGCCTTCTCGAGGATCGCCGCGGCCGCCCGGCCGATGTCTGACAGGGCCCGGCGGCGGGGGTATAAGTTCACCCCCCCCACCGGGCGCGCTAGGCGCGCGCCTCACCCCTCCTGCTCGGGGAACGTGTAGTCCTTGAACCGCGCGCGGAGCGCCGACTTCAGGAACTTGCCGGTGCCCGTGCGCGGCAGCTCGGGCAGGAACTCGAACGCGTCGGGGATCATCCACCGCTCGTACTTCGCGGCGAGGTACGCGCGCAGGTCCTCGGCGCTCGGGTGCCTGCCCGGGCGCGCCACGATCACGGCGAGCGGGCGCTCCACCCACCGCGGGTGCGGCACGGCAATCACCGCCGCCTCGGCGATGTCGGGGTGCCCCATGAGCGCGTTCTCGATCGCCACCGAGCTGATCCACTCGCCGCCCGACTTGATCAGGTCCTTCGCGCGGTCGTGGATCTCGATGTAGCCGCGCTCGTCGATCGTGACGATGTCGCCGGTGCGGAACCAGCCGTCCTCGGTGAACGCGTGGCCCTCGCCGGCGTGGTTGAAGTAGTCGGCGGCCACCCACGGGCCGCACACCTCCAGCTCGCCCAGGCTCTTGCCGTCCCACGGCGCGAGGCCGCCGGCGCCGCGCGCGCGGATCTCGATGCCCGGCGCGGGGCGGCCCTGCTTCGCGCGCACCGCCAGCTGGACGTCGGTCGGCGCCATCGCCAGCTCCGACGGCACTTGCGCGACGGTGCCCAGGGGCGACGTCTCGGTCATGCCCCACGCGTGCACCACCGTCAGGCCGTGCCGCTCCTGGAACGCCTGGATCATCGACGGCGGCGCGGCCGAGCCGCCCACGAGCAGCATCCGCACGCTCGAGACGTCCCACTCGTCGGCGTGGGCGTCGAGCATCTGCAGCAGCGCCAGCCAGACCGTGGGCACGCCGAACGCGACCGTGACGCGCTCGCCCTGCACGAGCTCGAGCAGGCTCCGCGGGTCGAGATACGGGCCCGGCAGCACCTGCGTGGCGCCCGCCATGGCCGCCGAGTAGGGGATGCCCCACGCGTTCGCGTGGAACATGGGCACGACCGGCAGCGCGACGTCGCCCTCGGAGATCCCGAGCGTGTCGACCGCCAGGCCCGCCATCGCGTGCAGGAAGACGGCGCGGTGCGAGTAGAGCACGCCCTTGGGTCGGCCCGTCGTGCCCGTCGTGTAGCACATCGCGGCGGCCTGCTGCTCGTCGTCCACGCGCGGCGTGCAGGCGGAAGGGTCCGCCGAGCCGATGAGCGCCTCGTACTCCAGCAGGCCGTCCGGCGTTGGGCCGTCGGCCTCGACCACCACGACGTGCGCCGGGTGCACGTCGGCGCGGATCTGCTCGTAGAGCGGCAGCAGGTCCTGGTCGACGAGCAGCACGCGGTCGCCGGCGTGGTTGATGATGTAGATCAGATCGGCGGTGTGCAGGCGCAGGTTGAGCGTGTGGAGCACGGCGCCCGCCATCGGCACGCCGTAGTAGGCCTCGAGGTGCTGGTGGTGGTTCCACCCGAGCGTCGCGACGCGGTCGCCCGGCTTGACCCCGAGGCCCTCGAGCGCGACGGCGAGCTGCCGCGCGCGCCGGCCGAGGTCGGCGTAGGTGCACCGGTGCAGGCTGCGGTCGGGCCGGCGCGTGATGATCGTCTTGTGGGCGAAGAACGTTTCCGCCCGCCGCAGGATGGCCGGGATGGTGAGCGAGCCTTTCATCATCAGGCCGTCCATGTCGGTCTCTCCTTCGACGGATCCGGGGCAGGGGCGCGGGCTGGATGATCGCGCTCGATTCTAGGCGGTCGGCTCGTCCGCCGCAAGGCGGCAAGGAAATGGGGTCTGACCCCATTTCGTGCTACGCCGGGCGTTCCAGCGTCACCACCGGGTCCGGCGCGCCCCTCCACGTGAACCGGTAGCTCTTCGTCCGGCGGACGTTGGCGACGAGCGCCGGGCGGAAGCAGGCCACGCACGTGCCGCCCGCGCGGCGGACGCTCGGGTAGACCACGCCGAGCGAGCCCGCCTCGAGCAGACGCTCGGCGAGCGCCTGCGACTCCACGTAGCTCGCCGGGTCGAGCGACGCGCGGAAGCCGCGCGCGCGGCGCAGGTCGTGGAGGCTCGCGCTCACGTCGGCCAGATAGTCGTCGTAGGTGACCGTGTCCTCGAACCGGCCGATCTCGGCGAGCGCGACCGACTTGTGGAAGGCGACCTCCGCCTGGGACGTGGCCAGCTCGAACGCCGCGTACCAGGCGCCGCGGTCCGGTCCGTTGAACCGTCCGCCGAGCGGGTGGGCGTGGCAGAAAGCCGCGTTGACGACGCCGGCGTGGGGGACGCCGAAAACGAGCTCCTCGGGGCCGATGCCGGGCAGGCGGCCGTGCTCGGCGAGCAGCCGGTCGTTGGTGGCCGCGTCGAGGTCGAAAATCGCCTGCAGGTGCGCGTCGTCGTCGGCGATGCCGGCGAGCACGCTGTCGCCCCGCCGCGCGGGCACGAGGCGGTGGGTGTCGAGCTGGCGGACGAGGCGGATCGGGGGGAGCGCCATCACCCGGCCCGGCGCGCGTCGAGCAGGCGGCGCACGGTCTGCATGGCGGGCAGCCCGCCGCGCACCAGGTAGGCCAGCGGCGTCTCGCCCGCGAAGACGGGGTTGCGGTTCGGCAGGCGCACCCACTCGTCGGCGAGCGCGCGCTGGTGCAGGATGTTGAGGGCCTTGAAGATGCCGACCAGGTACGAGATGCGCGTGAGGCGATCGGCGTCGAGGACGCGGTCGGGGCGGCGCTTCATCTCGTAGAACGGCCCGTTGCTGACGCCGCCGAGCAGCGCGCGCGCGTCCTCGTCGCGCACCTGCCAGCGCGCCATGATGTTGAAGAACGCCTTGAGGGCCGGGGCGGAGAGGCGCGCGCGCTCCGCGCGGGCCGCCAGGTCCGGCGGCGCGTCGGTCCGGTACCGCGTGGCGGGGTACCGCAGGGGCTGCGCCATGGCTTCTCCTGATCAGGAGTCTATTCGCTCCCGATTCGTCCGTCAAGCCGGGGCCGCCTCCGGGCGCCCCGGCCCGTCCGCCGCCGCCGGGCCGCGCGCCGGGGCCGCCGTGCTTGCCTGCCCCCTCCGCGCAGGCTACACTGGGCTTTTCCGGTTGGACGACCGGCCGTCGGCGGGCCGCACCGCGGCTCGGATCCTGTGCAATCTCAGCCTACGAACCGCGTCAGGGCCGGAAGGCAGCAGCGCTAAGTAGCCACTGACATGTGCCGCAGACCTTCCGGGCCGCGGTGGGGCCCACCGAATCCCATTGCCGATTGCCGATTGCCAATTGACGATTGAAGAACCTGCCACCGTGCCGACCGCGTGATCGCGGGCCTTTCAATCGGCAACCGGCAATCGTCAATCGGCGATGAGCGGTTTTCTCCCTTATGTCGTACCAAGTTCTGGCCCGCAAGTACCGCCCGCAGCGGTTCGAGGACGTGATCGGCCAGCGCGGCGTCACCGAGACGCTGCGCAACGCCATCACGAGCGGCCGCGTGGCGCAGGCGTTCGTCTTCGCGGGCCCGCGCGGCGTCGGCAAGACCTCGACCGCGCGCATCCTGGCCCGCGCGCTCAACTGCGCCAAGGGGCCCACGCCCGACCCGTGCGGCGAGTGCGACGCGTGCGTCGAGATCGCCGAGGGGCGCGACATCGACGTCTTCGAGATCGACGCCGCCACGCACACGCAGGTCGACAAGGTCCGCGAGATCATCATCGCCGGCCTCGGCATGGCGCCGGTCCGCAACCGCTACAAGGTCTTCATCATCGACGAGGTGCACCGCCTGTCGGCGCAGGCGTTCGACGCCCTGCTCAAGTCGATCGAGGAGCCGCCGCCCCACGTCGTCTTCATGATGGCGACGACCGAGCTCGAGAAGGTGCCGCAGACGATCCAGTCGCGCGCCCTGGTCTTCGAGCTCCGGACGATTGGCTTCAAGGCGATTGTCGACCGGATGCGCGGGATCGCCGCCGACGAGGGCATCGCGATCGACGAGCGCGCGCTCGCGCTCGTGGCCCGCGCCGCCGACGGCAGCATGCGCGACGGCCTGAGCGCGCTCGACCAGGTCATCGCGTTCGCGGGCGGCGCCGTATCGGCCGAGGACGTGGCCACCGTGCTCGGCCTGGTGCGGCGCGACCTGCTCATCGAGATCGTGGACACCGTCGCGCGCGAGGACGCCGCCGCGGTGTTCGACCTGGCGGGCCGCGTCATCGAGGCGGGCTACGACCTGCGCCTCGTCTGCCGTGAGCTCGCGCGCATCGTCCGCGACCTGATGGTCGTGCGGATCGACGCGGGACGGCTCGCCGACCCCGAGATCGCGAGCGAGGACGAGCGCGACACCATCAAGGACCTGGCCGCGCGCTTCTCGGGCGAGGACCTGATGCGCGCCTTCGACGTGCTCAACCGCGCCGAGTTCGAGGTGCGCGCGTCGGCGCAGCCCCGCTACCACCTGGAGATGGCGCTGCTGCGCTGGATCCACCTGCGCAAGCTGGTCCCGCTCACCGAGCTGATCGAGCGGATGGGCGGCGCGCCGGCCGCGGCCGCCACGCCGGCCGCGCCCGCCCGCCGCGCGGCGCCGCCCGCCGCGGCGCCGAAGGCGGCGCCGGCCCCCGCCCCGCCACGTCCGGCGCCGGCCGCGCCGCGCGAGGCCGCGCCTGCCGCGCGGCCGAAGGCCGCGCGGCCCGCGGCACGGCCCGCGCCGCCGGCGCCGCCCGACGACGAGCCGGAGGCCGAGGCGCAGGGGACCGGGCCGGAGGGCGACCTGAAGAGCGCCTTCCTGGCCGAGGTGCGCAAGGGCAAGAAGTTCTTCCACGGCACCGTCGTCGCGCAGGCGCAGAAGATCGAGGTGGCCGGCGACACCGTCACCTTCACGTTCGCGCCGAACCACCGCGCGCTCCGGACCCAGTTCGATCAGATGCGGCCGTGGCTCGAGACGGCCGCCTCGAAGGTCGCCGGCCGCCGGATGGCGGTCGTGGGCGTCGAGGGCCGCGGCGAGGCGAAGGCGGCGCCGGCGTCGCCGGGCGGCGCGGCGAAGCCCGCGAAGCCCGAGCCCGCCGCGGACGACCCGCTCAAGGCCCAGGCGCTCGCCGACTCCGGCGTGCAGGCCATGCTGGACGTGTTCGCCGCCGAGATCACGAAGGTGGAAGAGATATGAGGCCGGAGGCCGGGGACCGGAGGCCAGGGGCCGGGGAAACCCCGATCCTCCGCCGCCGGCTGGCGAGTTCCGGCCTCAGGCACCCGGTCCCTGGCCTCTGATCAGGATTCACCCATGAACATCAACCAGATGATGAAGCAGGCGCAGCAGATGCAGGAGCGCCTGCAGAAGCAGATGGCCGAGATGCGCGTCGAGGCGACCGCCGGCGGCGGCATGGTGACGGTCGTCATCAACGGCGCGAAGCAGGTCCAGCAGCTCACGATCGACCCCGAGGTCGTCTCCAAGGACGACGTGGAGATGCTGCAGGACCTCATCATCGCGGCCATCAACGACGCGCACCGCAAGGCCGACGAGGCCATGGCCTCGCAGATGGGCGGCATGCTCGGCGGGATGAAGATCCCCGGCCTCGGTTGATGGGCAGGTCCGACCCGCTCGCCCGTCTGATCGAGCAACTGCAGCGGCTGCCCGGCATCGGCGCCAAGAGCGCGCAGCGGCTCGCGTTTCACGTGCTGAAGACCCCGCGCGAGGACGTCGACCGGCTGTGCGACGCGATGCGCGAGGTGAAGGACCGCGTCACCTACTGCTCGGTGTGCAACAACATCACCGACCAGGACCCCTGCTACTACTGCACCAACCCGGACCGCGACCGCCGCCAGATCTGCGTGGTCGAGCAGCCCGAGAACGTGGTGGCCGTCGAGCGCACGCGCGACTTCCGCGGCGTCTACCACGTGCTGATGGGGGCGCTCTCGCCGCTGCACGGCGTGGGGCCGGACGACCTGAAGATCAAGGGCCTGCTGGCGCGCGTCGGCGACGGCGCCGACGAGGTGATTCTCGCCACCAACCCCAACGTCGAGGGCGAGGCCACGGCCATCTACCTCGCCAAGCTCCTCAAGCCCCTCGGCGTGCGGGTGACCCGCATCGCCATGGGCGTGCCCGTCGGCGGCGACCTCGAGTACGCCGACGAGGTGACGATGCACAAGGCGATGGAGGGGAGGAGAGAGGTCTAGCGCACTGCCGATTGGCGATTGCCAACTGCCGATTGAAGAGCGTACGTAGTGCCGGGCTTCAGCCCGGCCGGCCCGCCTCCGCCTCCGCCAGGATCCCCCGCACCGTCAGGCCCCGACGCACGAGCAGCGTCAGCCCCGCGAGCACCCACGCGATGACGCGCGCCTTGCGCACGAGCGCGAGGGTGACGCCGGTGGCCGTGCCCAGGCCGAGCACGCTGGTAACGAGCGCCGTGCCCGCCTCGTCCACGCCGACCCTCAGCGGCACGAACTTGAAGACGACCGTGATCACGCGGTTCACCGACTCGAGCAGGAACGCGACCAGCAGCGTCGGCGGGGCGCCGGTGAGCAGCCAGAGCGTCAGGTAGACCTCCGCCACGCCCGCCGCGTGGAACGACGCCTCGAGCGCGAGCACCGGGACGAGCCGCGCCCGCCGCCGCTCGTACAGCTCGAAGGTGCGCGCCTCGAGCAGCCGGACCTTCGCGATCGAGCGCGACGCGCGGCCGCCGAGGAGGCGGTCGAGGATCGGGCTCACGACCGCCAGCCGCCGGCCGAGCATCCAGACCGCGGCGACGAGCAGCCCGAGCACGGCGGCGAGCGACACCGCGCTG
This sequence comes from uncultured Acidobacteriota bacterium, assembly GCA_963812185.1. Lineage (GTDB taxonomy): Bacteria > Acidobacteriota > Vicinamibacteria > Vicinamibacterales > JAHECP01 > JAHECP01. The sequence goes on along the minus strand of CAWEUE010000001.1, from coordinate 343,352 downwards.
ATCGTGCGCAGCGGCTCGGTCAGGTCGAAGGCGAGCAGCATGGCGAGCATGCCGAGCGCGATCATGACCGCCACCGAGAGCGTGTAGAGGAAGTTCTCGATGGCGAGCGCCGAGGCGGCCGGCCCCAGCGGCACGGCCGGCCGGACATAGGCGACCTTGGCCGGCTCGCTGACGATCACGCTGAGCGGCGTCACGTTGCCGAGCGCATCGCCCGAGAGCGTCGCCGCCAGGGCCTGGCGGACCGTCAGCCGCGCGGGCGCCTCCACGCAGGCGCTCCACGCCGTCGCGCGCGCCGCGAACCGCAGGCCGCCGAGCGCGACGATGGCGAGGAAGCCCCAGCCGACCTCGCGGGCGCCCTCGAGGATGGGGGTGAGGCCCGTCCGGCGGACCAGGTAGACGAGCAGCGCCAGGCCGACGACCGACGTGGCCAACCCGGCCAGCGTGAGCCGGCGCGAGCGCCGCCGGACGCCGGACGGGGATGGGGATGGGACGGTCGGGTTGGCCATGGCCGTCCGTCATGATACCCCGGCGTGATTCGCCGGCCCCGGCCCCCGGGTCCCCGGCCTCCCTGGCCCGCCGAAGCTCCAAGAGCGGAGGCGGCTGGCCTCCGATCCTCGCATCCGGCATAATCAGCAGCGATGCTCCCCGTCGTCTACCAGACGCCGGCAGCCTTGATCCTCATTGGAGGGGGCTTGCTGGCGACGCTGGCTGGCTACCGCCTGTTTCGGCTCGTCCTCGGGATCTACGGCTTCATCCTGGGTGCGCTCATTGCCAGCTCGGCGGTGGGCGGCACGAGCACGGTGTGGCTCGTGGGGGGCGCGATTGTCGGCGGCATCGTGGGCGCCGTGATCCTGGTGGCGGCCTATTTCGTGGGCGTGGCGCTCATCGGCGCCGGCCTGGCGGCCCTGGCCGTGAACCTCGTGGCGGCCCAGTTCCACGCCGATCCCCACCCGCTCGTCGTCATCCTGTTCGCCATCGCGGGCGCGCTCGGCGCGCTCTCGCTCCAGCGCTACGTGATCATCGTCGGCACTTCGTTCGGCGGCGCGTGGACGCTCATCGTCGGGGCGCTGGCGATCCTGCACCCGACGCACGCCGCGTCGGTCGACGAGGTGTGGCTGGCGTACCCGACTAGCCCGTCGCTCGAGCGCGGCTGGATCATCGGCGCCTGGATTGCCCTCGCCGTGATCGGCGTCATCGTGCAGTTCCGCTTCACCGGCCGCGCGCCGAAGAAGAAGAAGACGTAGGGGCCGCCTTCAGGCGGCCCGCCTCGGGATGTAGCGCGGGTCCTCGCCGGTGCGCTAAGATCGAGATCTTGTGGTCGCCGCGCGCGGCCATTCCCACAGATTCAGGTTTCGCATCTCGAACCCAGGAGGTTGCGCATGGCGGCGTTCTCACGGAAGGTGACGGTCGATTGGGCGGGCTCGATCATGGAGGGCAAGGGCACGGCGAAGGCCGGGTCCGGGGCCTTCGATCTGCCGGTGACGTTCCCGCGCCGGATCGGCGAGCCGGAGGGCGTGACGAGCCCCGAGGAGCTGGTGGCGGCGGCGCACGCGGCGTGCTATGCGATGGCGCTCAACGCCACGCTCGGCCGCAAGAACGCGAAGGCGGCGCGCACCGTGATCACGGCCGAGGTGACGGCCGAGAAGGGCGACGCCGGCATCAAGGTGGTGTCGTCGAAGCTGACCGTCGTGGCGAGCGGCCTCGAGGGCATGTCGGCCGACGACTTCGTGGCGACGGCGAAGCAGGCCGAGGGCGGCTGCCCGATCTCGAACGCGCTCCGGAACAACGTGCAGATCACGGTGGACGCGAAGGTCCAGTAGGGCCGCCAGATTGACCATTTCCGGCCGTTCCGGGTACCATGGACGGTCGCACGTGCCGAGGGCGGCCCGCGGGGTTGCCCTTGGCTGCGCTCCAGATCCTCAGTAGCTCAATGGCAGAGCATCCGGCTGTTAACCGGAGGGTTGCTGGTTCGAGTCCAGCCTGAGGAGCCATCCTCCCAACGACTTAGCTCCCCGTCGTTCTCCGGCTCGTGAACAATCGTGAACAATTCGGACCCGACCGTGTCGGCCGCACGGCGGAGCGAGCCGTCGACGACCTGGGCGTACACGTTCAGCGTCGTGTCCACCTTCGCGTGGCCCATGAGCTGCGCGATGACCTTCCCTGGGACGCCCTTCTCGTGCGCCCAGGACGAGTAGGTCCGCCGCAGCGTGAGCCAGTTCACCCGCCTGGAGGCCCAGAGCCTCGCACGCCGGGAAGATCCACCGCCGCGAGACGTTGTTCGGCGAGATTGGCTTTCCCGACCAGGTCGAGAACACCAGGGACTCGGGTTCGGGATGCCCCGCCCGCGCCCTCCACGCCGCCAGGAGCCGCACGGCGGCATCTGGAAGCGGGACCTGTCGCACCCCCGCTGACGTCTTGGGGGTGCTGAACACGCCCTCGTACACCGCCTCCCGCACGGTCAGCGAGCGGCCCCGCTCGTCGAAGTCCCTCCACCGCAGCGCGAAGAGTTCGCCACGGCGGAGGCCGGACAGCAGCGCCAGGCCCACCATGGTCCCCGCCAGCGGCGGCAGGGCCTCGACCAGGGCTCTCGCCTGCGGAATCGTGAGCGCCCACTTGGGCCGCACGTTCACGAGCGAGGGCAGCTCCACGTCCCGGGCCGGGTTGTTCTCGAGGTGACCCCATCTGACCGCCGTCCGGAGCACCGCGCTCAGCACGTCGTGGATGTGATCCGTCGTCCTGGGCGCGTACCCGCTGCTGACCAGGTGAGCCACGTACCGCTGAACCTCCTGGCGCGTCACCTCTGCGATCGCCTGGTCGCCAAAGCGCGGCAGCAGGTGCTTCTGCAGGATGGAGCGATGGTTCTTCTGCGTGGAGTGCTTGTACATCGGCAACACGTGAGCCTGCCAGTCCGCCGCGAGCGTCCGGAACGGCACGCGCGACCGCGCCGGCTTCGTGCCGTTCTGACCGGCGGCCACGCGCTGGGCCAGCGTGCGCGCCGCCTCTTTCCGCGAGACTTCGCCCAGCGCCTCGTAGCGCAGGACCCGTCGCGGCTTGCCGTCGGGAGCGATCTCGGTCTCCCGCCAGCGGATCGCCCATCTCCTTCCTCGTCTGAGCAGACAACCGCTTCCGTACTGTCGTCGCGTCGTTCGAGCCATACGAGAAGATCCCTTTCTTCCCGTCGGCTCCTCGTGCTGTAGCTCAGTGGCCATTGTAGCGCGGGGTCTTGAAAGAGACTCACCCCCGCCGCGATTGCTGCAGGAGAAACGCCCGCACGGATTTGGCCTCGAACCGCACGTACTTGCCGAGCCTGATGTGCGGGAGGCGTTCCGCTCGAGGCGTGGATCGGGCGCGCGTGTGCTCGTACACCCAGCTCTTGCTGACTCTCAGCAGCGCCGCGACCTCGTCCACGGTCAGCAGCTCGCTCAAATCGTGCCCAGAGCCCTCCGACGGGCTCGGTTCGCCGCCAGGTCTCGAGACGGCATCCACGTTGAGCATTGCCAATGGCCTTTTCCGTTCCGCATCGATCGCACGTCACCGGCCATCACGTAGTGGCGGGCCGATGGCGATGCCGACGGAACCGTCAAGGCCGCAGCCCCACCTCGTGGGGTCGAGCGAAGCGAGAGCCTTGACGGGTCCAAGGCGAGCCGCACAATCGACGCCGTGATGGCCCGGACAGACTGGCCAGGCAGGAGAGTGGGTGGGTCGTGTGGATGCTGAACAGGAAGCTCTGTCTCGAGGACTGTCGCCGCGCCTGATCCTGCCTATCAGGATGAACGCCTCGTTCCGGCCGAATCTTGCATCGACGACGGCCGTGGACGAGCGACGGCTCTGGTCTCGCGGTAGAGATGTGGCGGGCAAGAGACCCCGGAACCGACGCGACCCTGGCAGCCGGGGCGTGAGCGACCCCCCGGTTCCCGCACGGGACCGGCCATGCCGTTACGGAGGGGGGTCGCTCACGCCCCGGTGTACTGACGCTGACGGTGACAGCGGCGGCACAGACCGCCGCCCATCGCTCCGGCGACGACGTGCCGCCCGGCGCGTCAACTCGCGCGCCATCAGGCACTAAACGAGAAGCGCCGCCTCCACCGCGCGCCACGTCCGCGCGGCTGTCACGGACGCGTTCGGCGTCCGGACCGGGGGAAGAGAGCCCCCCGGGGTCTCTTCCCCCCGCTCTTCCCCCCTTTCACCTGTTCTTCGGTCTGTGGAACCGGCGCCGATGGGCCCTGCACACAGGCTCGTCCAAGTTCGATTCTGTAACGTGCTTTTCACATGTGAAACACCCCTGACGTTCCCGTTTCTCTCCCCTTGAACTAACCGAGCGGCCCCCGTACAGTCTCCGCAAGCTCGGCGCTCCACACGCGCCGAGATCGTGGCGGCGCGCACAAAGGAGAACCCCGATGGACCGGCTCGACGTGGCTAAGGCCTGCTTGGTGAAGCGCGACGCCAAGGCTGTCGCGTCTCGGCCGTTGGGTGGGCTGCTCGTCTTGGCGGCCTGCGGCATCTGGGGCTGCGGCGGCCAGCCCTGGAAGCAGATCCGCCCGACCGAAGCCGGATTTTCGGTCGAGATGCCTGGTGAAGCGACCGCCAGTCCATTTCACGTGGTTCTGAAGGATGGACCGGTGCAGGGGAAACTCTGGTGCGTTCTAGAGTCGGTACTCGCTGCTGCACGAACTGGGGGCGAGAGAAGAGGGACGTCCTCATTGGCTCTGCACTCTATATCTGCCCCTCCCGGTTCGAGCTCGACCGTCCGACACGGAGGGCCTGATCGCCGAACTGAAGGCGCAGTTCCTTCTTCCTTTCGAACACGGCGAGTGGCTGCCGGAGTCCACAAGGGGTGATGCAGGCACGTCGCCGGCACGACGCGAGTTTCTGTGCCGAGGCGAGCTCGAACGAAACGACGTCATGTGTCGGGTGGGGATCTGGGTCCGAACAGACCGAGCCTATATCCTGTATGCGATCGGTTCGACGAAGTGGACAGTCACGTCTCCCTACGCGGATCGGTTCTTTGATTCATTCGTCATCCTTGACGGTTGAGAGAATCGGAAGCACTGGCGCCATCAGGAGTCCTGTGTTGGCAAACACTCGGCAAGCAGGAAAGTACGCATTTGCGCTCGGCGTGGTGGCCACTCTGGCGCTCATGGGCACCACCGGCTGCCGAGACCAGACAGGCTTGGGCGATCTCGACGCGTGTATCAAGGCCGGGGAGGAAGGTCTATCCACCGCAGGACAGTCCGAGGACGTCACGTGCGACATTCCCGAGGCCCGATGGGTCGTCGCCATGCCGAGGCAGGGAGTTCGAGAGGAGGACCTCATCCAGGCGGGACTTAACGACGCGAGCGCGTCGCTGCTGATGAAGGGGCAGGGGCAAGCGCCGTCTCGCCTGTGCACCGTGGTCGAGTACGAGAACACAGGAGGTCGATCAGGAAGAGACGAGCCCATTGCCTCGGTGGCATGCGCGGAGCCGTCGCTCGACATCCCAAGGCTCTCGGTGGCGCACGGCCGCTCGCTCATGATCCGCCTCACGCGAGCTGCAGATGGGTCCGTTCAATTGGCTGCGCTCGCGGACCAGCAGAACGGCCTTCGCGAGGGCGCCAAGATCGATCAAGTCGACATCAGAACCGTGGACTCCGGCCTGATCGTGCAGTACCCGTACATCGACATCGATTCGAGACTGCAAGGCCCAGGCAGCAGAGATGCCTGGAGTGTGGAACTCGGTTGTAAGGCCCCGGCTAAAGGACGCTGAGATCCGGCAGGTGTTCCTGTCCCCCGAGGACGCCTCTGGCCAGTCCATTGCGATCGAATTCACGAAGAATGCGTCAGGGCACTGGTCGGCTGTGGCGCCGTGCGCGATCAGGATTACTGCCGGCTGATGCTCGGTCACGAGCGCGCAGGCCCGTGATGTCCTGACGTGGTTTCTGGGGCCTCGCTTCCCCAATGTTACCCTTGCCGGGTATACCTTAATACGGTATACTTCGTTTCGGATGGCCATCCAGGGCTTCGCGGACCGCGCGCTCCAACGGTTCTTCGAGGAGGGCGTCGTTCCCCGAGCCGCAGGGTGGGCCGCAGTGGCGTCAGTCGCGGCGAGAAAGCTCGACATGCTCGACTATGCCGGCCGGCTGGCGGACCTGGCGTCGCCTCCGGGAAACCGGCTCGAGGCCTTGAGAGGCGAACTGGCGGGGTTCCACAGCATTCGGATCAACGCACAGTGGAGGGTGGTCTTCCGCTGGACGAGCGCGGGACCCATGGACGTGGACATTCGGGACTATCACTGAGGGCAACATGAGGAAACGGCAGCCGACGAGCCCGGGCGAGATCCTGCGCGAGGAGTTCCTGGTCCCGCTGGGCATGACCCAGAAGGCTCTGGCGGACCACCTGGGCTGCGATGTGAAGGTGATCAACCGAATCGTCAACGGCCGGACGTCGGTGTCGGCCGAGATGGCCCTGAAGCTGGCCGCCGCGTTCCGGACGACAGCGGAGTTCTGGCTGAACGCGCAGAAGGCGGTGGACCTGTTCCGGGCCGAGCGCCGGCTGTCCAGGCTTCCATCGCCGGTGCTGAAGGCTAGCTGAACCCCTGCGGCCGTCGTCGGCGCTCGCCGGCGTGGGCACAAGCTCCACGGCGTGAACGATCAGTGGACAATCCGCTCCTGAACACCCCGGATCGGGCCGATTCCACCCGAGCTACAGGCACGAAGGATTAAGGAGATACCCAGCCTGCCGTCACCTGTGCAGGCTCTCAACGGATAGGCAGGCGTCGCAGGCGAAGCCGACTCGCGCGGAACGTCGCGATGACGCCAGCGCCCAACTCCGGCTCGAGCGAAGGCAGGTTCGCGATGAGCAGGGCCGCCTGCTGCTCCGGTCGCCGCGGCGCGCCTTCGCGAAACAAGATCACCGACGGCCGTGATGCCTTGCGTGAGGCCAGGAGCGTGCCGAAGTCAGTATCCGCGGAGACCAGGACGCGCTCTTCGCTCGCGGCCAGCTGGAAGATCATCTCGTCGTCCGCATGCTGGAGACCACGATCGCGGACGTGCACCGCGTCGTGCCCAGCCTGCCGGAGCATCTGGGCGAGTGCGGGCGAAAGAGCGTTGTCGATGAGGAACGTCATGCCCCGGGAGCCAGGGGGAGCTCCCGTTCGCGCACGGCTGCCGCCGCGAACTGCAACGCCTCACGCACGTCGGCGTCGTCCAGATCGGGGTACGCGGCTGCGACTTCGCTCGGGCTCATGCCGTCGGCGACCATGTCCACGATCGTGGCCACCGGGATCCGCAGTCCCCGGATACACGGTACGCCGCCCATCTGTCGCGGGTCGATCGTGATTCGGGTGAACTCCACGGTGTCAGCTCTCCTGATGCGCGCCGTGCGCCGATCGGATTGTGCCGGAGGACCTGCGCCAATTATACCCTCCGTCGCTCTGGCGGTGTCCGGCGCCTTCACCGGCGCCGCCCGGCGTGAACAATCAGTGAACAATCCGCTCTCGAACACCCCGGATCAGCCCCGTCCCACCCGAGCTACAGGCACGAAGAACCAACGAGATAGCCGACCTGCCGTTACCTGTTAACCGGAGGGTTGCTGGCTCCGAGTCCAGCCTGCCTGGCGCGCCGTAGCGCCGTCACCCGTTGACCGGCGCGAAGGCGGGAGGAGCCACTCCTTGGAATCCGCAGATCTCGCGGTCCCAGAGAACTCCAACAAGAAACAGGAACGCTAGTCCCGCCTGTGAAGTACCAGGACAGTAGTTACGCTCGAGCCTCCGCAAAGAAGGCCTCCCGTCGTTGGACGGGGGTGCGCCCGCGGAGGCTGTCATGGGGCCGCTCGCCGATGGGCACTCCCCGCCGCGGCCGCGAACCGGGCGCTTTCCGCCACTCTTGTGGTCCTCTCCATGGACTTCCCACGAGGAGGCGCCGCCGACCCGCCCCGGGCATTTTGTGATAACCCGCCTCGCGACAGCGCCTTGTTGAGCCTCCCAACAAGACGTCTGCCGCCCCTCGCTGACGTCCAGGAATCGGACCCCCGCTTGCACGGAGTGCGTAGAGGCGAGAGTCGGCCGCGAGGGGTTTCGTCTGCCCGAGAAGGTGGACGTGCCGTTGGTTCGGTGACGCATCCGCCCAAGGATCAAAGACATGACTGGAAGCAGCTTGCGAACAGCCTGGAGACAGCTGATTTGGACGGCGGCCCTGGCGGTCGCGGTGCTGGGGATGCCACGCTCCGCACACGCAGTCCAAGCGTGTCGCGTCGGCGACCTCGTTTGGGCCGATCTGAACGGCAACGGAACCCAGGACATGGACGAGCCTGGCATCGCCAACGTCAGGCTCACGATTTCGCCGGCGACCCTGGACGGTGTCGACGAAACCACGACGGACGCAGGCGGCCGTTACTATTTCGAGGGCGTGCAGTGCGACGCCACCTATACGATCAGCGTCGATCTGAGTACGGTGCCCGCAGGGTACACCCCAACGGCGATTCGTGGCGGTGGCCCCGCCGGCACGGGGATGGGCGACAACGCCGACAGCAACAACCCCGCGGGTGCTGACGTCATCGTGCCACCCGAGTCTGTGTCCGATCTCACGATCGACTTCGGCTTCGTTTCCGCGCCTCCCCCCTGTTACTCGGTCATCGGCGATCTGGTCTGGTACGACCAGAACCTCAACGGGATCCAGGATGCCGGCGAACCCGGCGTGCCCGGCGTGGAGGTCCGGCTCCGGCGGGCCGGTGAAACCACGACGCTGGACACGACCTTCACTGATGGACTCGGGGGTTACCTGTTCAGCAATCTGAGTTGCGGCACCTACGAGGTGGAGATCGTGCCACCGGCCGGCCACGCCCTGACCACGGTGAACGCGCCCGGCAGCACGGCCGCCAACGACAGCAATCCCAACCCTTCCGTGGTCACGCCGCCAGAGAACGGCGAGGACCTGAACGTGGACTTCGGCCTGGTGCTCGCACAGGACCTGTGCCCGCCGGACAGCACCGCGGGGCTGCCGAATCCGGTCGGCACCCTGTACTGGGGCGTCGCCGCCGACGGCAACGTGACCGTCCGCTACGAACAGTCGCGCGACCTCAACGACAACAGCTACGGCGCGACCGTGGTGCAGTGGCCTCGCCGCCACAACTTCAATGACCTGGTCGGCAGCGACAAGGCGCGGTTCATCTTCACGAACGCGGCTGGTGACACCGTTCTCGACTTCGTCCTCGACTACCTCTCCGCATCGGCCGGAACGCCTTCTGGCTACCGCAGCCTGGGCGCGACGGGTGGCGACGGACGCATGAGCACGGGAAACGCCGCGTGGATCCTCTCCTCGGACACATCACTCTCCCGCAACCTGAACGACACGGGTCTGTGCGCGGCCGGCGACTGCAGCGGCGAGGGAACGAACCTGCTCGTGGATTCGCCGCCCACCGTGCTTCCGAGCGACTACACGCTGCCGCTGGGATCGCCGTACGGAGCCTGGGACTTCACCAACGCCTACTTCATGCGAATCGACGCCGCGGCCTTTGGCGGCTCAGGTTTCGGAGGCGTCTCGGTCGGCGAAGTGCACAACTCACCGCCCAAGATCGGCAGCAACGCCGTCGCGCCGATCGTGTGCGGTTCGTCGCAGCCGACCGCATGCGATCTGGCGGGCGGCGGCGTGACGTTCAAGGACCGGCAGCTCAAGTGGGCCGTGACCAACAACGGCTCGACGGCCGTGGTCGTGTCGCAGATCACCGTGGCTTGGCCGGAAACGAACGGGAAGCTGTCGAAGGTGAAATTGAACAAGGACGTGTTGTGGGACGGCAAGGCCGACTGGAGCGCGGGCGGATTGACGATCACCAGCGGCGACCTCACCGGCGACGCGAAGCGGAAGCGGATCGACCCCGGCAAGAAGAAGACCCTCATTCTGGAGTTCGAGAAGAGCGCGTCTTCCGATCTCACCCAGTACAGCCTGACGCTGTCGTTCGGTTCGGGCTGCGAGATCACGATGCCGAACATGCCGCCGCCGGTGACCGGCAACTTCTGCACGACGGCGCCCGGCACAGGCCGGCCGAAGACGCTCACCATGGTGTACCTGGATGCGAATGGCCCTGCGGACGGATCGAACTGCACGACGAACTGCAACCAGCAGGACCCGTCCAAGGTCATCGTCACGGGGGATCCGAACAACGCGCAGTCCGTCTACATCGTTGCGACACCGACCGGGAAGACGAACCGGCTGTTCGAAGGGGAGGTCTGGCTCGACGGGGAGTTCACGTTGATCGCCGCCGACGCCGGCCTGGCGACGCTCGACACGAACACCACGGTCAACATCTACGGGAGCCTGGGAGGATCCCTGCTCTCGTCGGTGCAGTTCCACACGTCGTGCTCGCAGCCGCTCAATGATGGGGACTACTTCGGCAGTCTGCAACTGACCGGCTTCAGCAGGTAGCCCGAGCGTCGAACCGAGTTGCGGGACCGGTACGCGGCACCGCCGCGTCCGGGGCGGCGCCGTTCCCGGGGAGGTGGCTGCCGATCAATGCCGCCCGGGGCGTCGTTTCACCGAAGGAACAGGATCCGAATCCAAGGCACGATCGCAATCACGAGATAGGACGCGGTCAGCGCGGTCAGTGCACGGTGCGCGCCTGTCAGGTGCAGCCCCGCTGCACACCCTCCCGCGAAGAGCTTCGCGCCCGCCAGGGCGGGCCCGACGCCGAAGATCGCGATGTACGAACCGAGCAGGGGATTGCGCTCGGTCGCGGCGCCGGTCACCAGGCCCGCGTAGGTGAGGGCACCGTCGAGCGCCTGTGCGGCCAGAAAGGCCAATACGATCCAGTTGGCGAGCGCGGGACCAGCGGTGCGCCGACCGGCCTTGCTAGTCGCGTACGGTGCGGACCGGTCGGTTGTGTTCATCGCTTGTCAAGCGGGCGCGCGAACGGGCTTGGTTGGTCCGAAGGAACATGCGTCCATCGGGGCCGAGCCGTTCGCGCAAAGCACCGGAGCACCACCTCCGGCTGCCGTAGCCCGCTCGGATATCGAGATTAGCAAGACAAATGCCACCTGCCGCGCGTGGGTTCTTGGCGTGCGCCCGCACCCGCCGCACGTCCCTGACTGCCCGACCGGGCGTCTTGGTTGCCAAAAGGTCGTCCAGCGGAGGACTTGTCGGCTTTCACGGAGAGCTCACGGAGACGCGGTGACCGCGGTGACCATTGTTGCCGATAGTCCTGCAGCTCGATGCCGGCGCTCATTTGGGCTCCGAACAGCAGACGAATGAGCCCGAGTCGGTTCGCGACATTGATGGATGCGTTTCGCAGCCAGAGCCCGCAAGCACTGCTGGGCACGAAGCTCGCCGCAAAACCGCGCGCCCCCTTCTGCTTGCGCTCCACATAGGGCCGCAGGCGCCGTTCATACCTCTCGAACGCGGACGCGCGGTCTCCCTGCGCGACAGCCAGCTCTCCGGCGAGCGTGTAGGCTTCGGCCATGGCCATCGACGCCCCTTCGCCGGCGAGCAGGCTCGGACACGCGCACGCGTCGCCGATCAACGCGACGCGGCCCTTGGTCCAGCTCGGCATCACGATCTGACTGACCCGGTCGAAGTAGAGATCGGTGCTGGCCTCGAGCGCGTGGAGCATCGCGTGGGTTTCCCAGCCACCGACGGAGTAGAGGCGTCTCAGGACCTCCTTCTGGCGCGAGGCATCGTGGACGGGAGCGGCGTGGGGATCGGGGTCGGCGAAGACCAGCATGAAGACCGTCGTGTCCTCGTCGACCGTGATCCGCCAGATCTGCCGGCCGGGCTCGCCGTAGGTCACGTAGGCGTCCGGATCGCGGAACCGGTAGCCTGGGGCGGTGAACGCGGCCACGTAGTATCCGAGGAAGCGTTCGAATCGCGCGTCTTCGCCAAAGCAGAGCCGCCGCACGGCGGAGTGCAGGCCGTCGGCGCCGACGACCAGGTCGAACGTCCGAGGCTCGCCTTCGCGGAACGTCACGTCTACGCCTCGCGAGCTGTCTTCGAGGCCGGTCACGCTGTCCCCGAACCGTACGTCGACCCGGTTCTCGACCGCTTCGTAGAGAGCCGAAGCCAGCGCCGAACGCGGAAGGCTCATGCCCCGGCCCTTCAAGAGCTCTTGCACCGCTCCCTGGTGGAAGCCGCTGATCCGCCGGCCCCTACAATCCACGATCCGGAATTCCCGGACATCGAGGTCGTGCCGGCGGAGCTCGTCCAGCACGCCCATCTTCTCGGCCACGTCGTAGCCGAGGCCCCAAAAGTCGATGACGTAGCCGCCCGTGCGCGGTTCGGGCGCCTGCTCGACCACGGTCACCGCATATCCGTACCTATCGAGCCACCAGGCCAGGCAAGCGCCTGCCACACCGGCTCCTGACACCAGGACTTTCCCAGACATGGCACATCCTCCTGTGGACCGTCTGTCCGACTTGGTGCTTGCTCACCTGTCTCCCAGGGTGACCGCGTGCCTCACGCGACCGCCTGCTTCCGCTTGCGTCGCCGCGTCACCCCGTCCCTTCGAAGCCATCGGCTGGACGGTCGGGACGAGCGAGGGCACGCGCCGGCGGTAGCGCTCGTAGGCTTCGCCCCACTGGCGCCGCAGCGCGCGCTCCTCGAAGTGCACGCCGACGACGACGTAGGCCGACAGGCCGGCGGCGAAGAGCAGGCGTCCCAGCGTCATGTCGGGGGCGGCCCACAGACCGACGAGCACGCCCGTCATGATCGGGTGGCGGTCGAACCGGTACATCCAGCGCTCGCGGAAGGGCACCGGGACTGGAGGCCGGTCGCGAAAGCCACGCCAGGTCTGCTGGAGCCCGAAGAGCTCGAAATGGTCGATGGCGAACGTCGCGAGGAACAGATACGCCCATCCCAGGAGGGCGACGCCGGTCAAGGTCTCTCGAGCGAACGGCGAACGCACCGACCAGACGACCGCCGGGAGCGGCTGCCAAAGCGCGACCAGGGGCAGGAGCACCGCGCCCGTCGCGAGCACGAAGGTGGACCGCTCCATCGAGGGGGCGATGATCCGGGTCCAGCGCTCTTTGAACGCCGGCCGCGCCATCACACTGTGCTGGACCCCGAACAGAACGAGAAGGCCGACGTTGAAGAGAGCCGCGACGGTCGGGTTCGCGATGTGGACCGGGCCTCCGGTGAACGCGTAGACGCCGAGGCTGACCAGGATCACCGCGAGCAACGCCGCGAACCCGAGCACGTAGGAGCCGATGCCATAGACGAGGATGCCGACGCGAGAGGGAGATACCGACCGGTCTGTCTTCGACGAGGCGAAACTGTGACCTGCCATGGAAGTCTCCATCTTTACTGGTCCCGACGGGACCGTGAGGGCGAAACGCTCAGTGCCGCCAGTGGGGCGCGGAGCAGGGTGGCGAGGCGCTGGAGGGATGGACGCAGGAGCCCGGGATTGCGGTGCCCCCGCGCGAGAACGACGGCACCTTCGACAAACGCGAGGAGATCCTCGGCCAGGGACCTGGCGCTCACGCCCGGCATCGGCAGCGCCTTCGCATAGGCCTCTGCCAGTGGCGCCACGAGCGCCGCGAGCGCGTCGAAATGCAGCGCGACGTGACGTTGAAGCTCGTCGTTCGCGAGCGCCATCTCGCTCGCCAGGCCTCCGATCAAGCAGCCGTCCTCCCACAGCGTCTCGGCTCGATCGGCGAGGCGCTCGACGAAGAGCGGCAGGCGCTCGACAGCAGGAGCGTCACTGACATCGATGGTCCGGAGCGACTCGAGACCTCGCCGATAGAAGCTCTCCAGCGCGGCGACGGCCAGGTCCTCCTTGCTCCGGAACGAATGGTAGAAGGCGCCCTTGCTGACCCCAGCCTCGCCGCAGATGCTGTCGATTCCCGTCGCCGAGTAGCCCTGACGGAGCATCAACAGCATGGCCGCCGAAATCAGTTTTTCCCGCGTGTCGCTCACCACGTCGGACACATTAGCAGAGGCGGGATAATATGTCAAACCGACCGGTCTGTTTGTTCTCTTGGGCGCCCTGTGCATGGCATGCCGGGGCCGGCCATGGGGCCGCAGCCGCGCGTAGAATGAGGGCGCTCCCGCCTTCCGGAGATCGGCTCCGGCGACGCCGTTGATGCGGAGGATCACGATGCGACTGACGGTTCGTGAGTTCGGACGCCGCGCCTTCATGCGGACACTCGGGGGCACCCTCGCGGGTCTGACGGCCGCCCAGCGGCCGCTCGCGGCCCTGGGGCCCGGCTCGCCGGGTGTCGCGTCCCGTCCGGGATTCCCGGACGCCGGCCAGGCGCCCGCGAACGAGCCGGATCTGACCGAGGTGAACGACCAGATCCGCCGGGAGAAGTTCGATACGGTCCTTCCGGAGGTCATGCGGAAGAACGGCGTGGACATGTGGATCCACGTCATGCGGGAGACGATTCCCGATCCGTTCGGAGCCGAAGACCTGGGCAGCACCTCCGGTGTCTTCGTCTTCACCGACCGAGGCGGCCCGCGGATTGAACGCGCCGTCGTGGGCCGTCGATGGGGAGCGTCACAGGCTCCGGACACCTGGAGCGTGACGTGGAAGACCAAGCGGGTCGAGGAGTGCGGCGCCTACGACATCATCCACGATCCCGTTCTGGTCAGGCAGCCGCCGGGAGGCCCGCTGACCGAATACGACTACCGGTTCAAGGGACTCGGCGCGTTCGTCGAGGAGCGGGACCCCAAGCGTATCGCGGTGAACTACACGCTCGACCTGGGGCCGTACCCGACCTCGACCGCGGCGGCGGACGGCCTTTCGCACACGGACTATCTGCTGCTGGCCAGGGAGCTCGGCGAGAGATACGCCGGCCGGCTCGTGTCGTCCGAACACGTGATGATGGACTACATCATCAGGAAGGTGCCAACCGAACTCCAGCTGCTCGAGGCCATGCGGCAGCGGGAAGACGAACGGGTCAGGAAGGCCTTCGCGGCGATCGTGCCCGGCGTCACCAGGAACCGCGACGTCGGTCTGGTCGTCTTCCGGCGCCGGGGGAGGGGCATCTCGCAGCGAGGACGCACGAAGGGGCAGGAGAACGTCGTCATCCAGGGCGGCGACATCGTCGCGGCGCCCAGCCAAGGCACGTACGCGTACGTCCTCCGCAAGGGCGAGACCGGACCCCCGGAAGAGGTCGAGAGACTGTGGGCTGCAATACAAGCAGGTGGACGAGATCCTGACGGGGACGATCGAGGTCGGCCTCACGCCGCGCGAGATCGTGAAGCGATACACGCCGAAGTTCGAGGCCGCCGGGTTCGTCCTCAGGGACGATCAACTGCAGCTGGCCGACCCGCCGAACGACTATTCGGCGTACATGGCGGGCCGTGATCCTTCGAAGACCCAGCTGAATATCGATTGTCACGGCATGGGAAAGGGAGCGCGACAGAGGAAATTCGAGAACTACTTCGGTCCCAGGATTGGCTCGAACGGTCCGGAGTGGACGTGGGACATTCCGCTTCCGCCCAATCACCACTTCGTGTTGGAGTACTTCCTCTACATGCCATGGCGTTCCAGCGAGCACGAGGACCAGTACCTGTTCTGGTGGGACCACGAGCAGGCGCTGGCCACCGAGGGCGGGGTCAGGTATCTCTCACCGCCGCAAAGGGAGCTGCACCTGCTGGGCGCCGAGGCGCGTGCGCGTGGGCCGTTTCGACCGGATGGCGTGGACCCGCGGCGGACGGCGGCGCGGAGCTGAGCGGCGCGCGGGACGCGATCAGTCCTTCAACAGGGCGACCACCTGCCGATGGAGATCGGCCACCGCGGCGACCTGCTGCGTCGTGGGCGAGGCCATGGTCGAGGCGTTGCCATAGCCGCCGCCGTACGTAGCGCCGTACAGGGAGTTGTACTGAGCCACGAGCTCGCCGTTCAGCTTCAGCAGGGCGGGTGTCTTCTCACCTCTGGCGTTCGCCCGCTGCACCGCCTCGCACGTCCGGCTGATGTCCTGGCTGAGCCGCATGGCCAGCTGGAACTGCTGCGTGAGACCGGCCATGGGCGTCTGGTTCCGCGGGTCCATGCGCACGGTCAGTGGCTGCGTCCACGTGTGCCCATCCGCCGTCAGCTTGACCGTGTAGCGACCCGGCAGCGCCGCCGGGCCCAGCGGTCCCACGGGCGAGTCGTGCAGGATGACGGAGATCGAGACGCTCGGGCGCAGGACCTGAGGCGACGGGTAGTGCAGGTCCCACACGAACCGGTGCATGCCGGCCTGCGCCGAGAGCACCTGGGGCGGACGCAGCCAGTAGGTCGGGAAGTTCAGGGCGTCGGGATCCACCGGCGCCGGCTTGTCCGTCGAGGCGTAGCGGCGCACCAGCGTGCCCGCGGCATCGAGGATCTCGAGTGTCACCGGCCCGCGCGCCGGCTCCTTCAGGTCGTAATCGATGATGGCGCCGCTCGGCGGGTTCTGTCCCGCGGGAAACTCCGGCTCCAGCTGCGTGTCGGTGTAGGTGTTGCGCGGGACCTGGTACGCCACCGCGGGCTCGTACAGGAACGCGTCGGTGGCGGCCTCGGCCGCCGCGAGCTGGCGCAGGGGCGTGATGTCGTCGAGGATCCAGTCGGATCGGCCGTGGGTCGCGAGCACCAGGTCGTCGTCTTGCACTGCCAGATCGCGCATGGAGGTCACCGGCAGGTTCAGCTGCAGCGACTGCCAGTGACTCCCGTCGTCCGCCGAGAACCACACCGCGCGTTCCGTGCCGGCGAACAGCAGCCCCTTGCGCACCGGGTCCTCGCGCACGACGTTCACCGGAGCGTCGTCCGGCAGGCCGTTCACGATCGAGCTTCCACGTCTTTCCGCCGTCGTGCGTGCCATAGATGTACGGCTTCAGATCGTCGAGATAGAAGCGGCTGACGGAGGCGTAGGCGGTCTCGTCGTCGAAGTGCGACGCCTCGAGCTGCGTGACCATGCTCCAGGACGTCATGCCGGGCGGCGTCACGTCGCTCCAATGCGCGCCGCCGTCGCGGGTCACCCAGATCAGCCCGTCGGTGGTCCCGGCCCAGATCGTGTTCACGCTCTTGAACGACGGTCCGATGCTGTAGATCACGCCGCGATGATGGGGCGGCTCGACGTGCGCGCCGAACGGGCCGAGATTGGCCGGCATGCCGGGGTCGGCGCGTGAGAGATCGGGACTGATCGCCCGCCAGCTGTCGCCGCCATTGGTGGTCTCGAGCAGCACGTTCCCGCCGAGATACAGCACGTGCGGATCCGCCGGCGAGAACAGCAGCGGAGCGTAGGGGCTGAAGCGGTACTGGCCGTCGAAGCGCGCGACCTGCGGGCCGACGAACTGGCTCTCGCCTGTCGTCCAGTCGTAGCGGACGACGTGGCTGGAATAGACGATGTTCGGGTGCAGCGGGTCGGGCGCGATGTAGCCGTCTTCGTCGGCGCCGACCGGGTGCCAGTCACGGAAGGTGATCTGGCCGTCGTTGCCGCGGCTCAGGATGCCGAACGAGCCGCTGTCCTGCTGCGCGCTGTAGACGCGGTAGGGAAACTGGTCGTCGGTGACGACATGATACGCCTGGGCGAGCGGCTGGTTGTACCAGGAGCTCCAGGTCTGGCCTCCGTCCACGGTGAGCGTCGCGCCCTGGTCCACGCCGACCGCCATGATCTTCGGGTCGCGAGGATCGATCCACACGTGGTGGTAGTCGTTCCCGCCGGGGGCGCCCCTGATGGCGGTGAAGGTCCCGCCGCCGTCCATGGAGCGGTACAAGGCCGTCTGGCTGACGTAGAGCTCGTCTGGATTGTCGGGCGCGACCGTCAGGAAGCCGCCGCCGGTGCGCCGTTCGTGGCTGACGCGCCGGAAGGTCCGGCCGGCGTCGTCCGAGCGATACAGCCCGCCGGTGGCGCTGGCGTAGACGCGGTTGGGATTGCTCGGGGCGATGGCCATCCGGATGCGACCGAGGCCCTCGGCCACCGTCGGCAGCCCCTGGCCGATCTGGTTGCCACGTATCGCCGCCATCGGTCGACTTGAACAGTCCGCTGCCCGGGACGGCGGACGTCCGCAGGCCGGCCGCCACCGCCGGCAGCTCCCGCGCGGCCCACAGCACGGCGTAGACGACCTCCGGGTTCGCCGGATCCAGGGCGACCTCGGCGGCCCCTGTGTTCTCGTCCTTGTAGAGCACCCTCTGGAACGTCCGCCCGCCATCGGTTGAGCGGAAGACGCCGCGCTCCTCGTTCGGCCCGTACGGGTGGCCCAGCACGGCGACGAACAGCCGGTCCGCATTGTGGGGGTCCACCACGATCGACGCGAGCTGCTGGCCGTCACGCAGGCCCAGGTGCTGCCACGTCTTCCCGGCGTCCGTGGACTTGTACAGGCCGTCACCGACGGACAGGTCCGGCCGCATCGTGGCTTCGCCGGACCCGGCATAGATGACGTCGGGGTTGGACGGGGCCACGGCGAGCGATCCGAGCGAGTTGTTCTGGTCGCCCGTGAACAGCGGCGCCCACGTCAGGCCGGCGTCGACCGTCTTCCAGAGGCCGCCGTTCTCGGCGTCCATATAAAAGACGTTGGGCTGGCCTGGGACCCCGACGACGGCGGCGATGCGCCCGCTGCGGAAGGGACCGATGAGGCGCCAGCGCATCCCGTCGTAGAGACTCGAGGGTGTCTGCGCCAACACCGGCAGCACGCACCACGCGGCTGCAGCAAGAGCCAGGAACAGCGACCATCTCGACGTGACGCGGCTGTGTGATGTCATGGGCATGCCGGGACTCAGCCTCAGCGCTTCGTCGTCGCCCTGAGGTGCGTCCTCGATTCGGAAGCGATCGACCGCCGTTCGGCGCTCGCGTGGCGGCGGTAACGGTGGCACGGATGAACTGGTGGTTCGTTGGGGGGACGCGGTCGCGCCGCATCATGACGATGATGACGGAACACCTGTGGAGTGTCAAACAGACGTGACCTGTCAAAGGGCCAGCGGCCGGGACGCCCCGCGCCCGCGTCGACTCGAGGGCCGGGCGTCAAACGGCCGCCGCCTGGGGCTGATAGGTCCCGACCGGAGCCCGGAAGGGCACGGCCAGGCGGTTCCAGCTGTTGATGACGATCACGCCGAAGGTCAGCGCCACGAGCTCCCGCTCGTCGAACTCGGCCGCGACGCGCCGGTAGATCTCGTCCGGCACCTGCGTGTCTCCCACGCGCGTGACCGCCTCGGTCCACTCCAGCGCCGCGCGCTCGCGATCGCTGAAGAACGGCGTCTCACGCCACGCGCTGAGCGCGTAGATGCGCTGTTCCGTCTCGCCGGCCGCGCGCGCGTCCTTCGTGTGCATGTCGATGCAGTAGGCGCACCCGTTGACCTGCGACGCGCGGATCTCGACGAGATGGAACAGCGACGGCTCCAGCTCGGCGGCCGTCTCCTTCGAGAGCGCGAAGAGCGCCTTCAGCATCCCGCTGTCGAGGTATTCCCTGATGTTCACCCGTCCGTCCATGGTTCGTCTCCTTTCTGCTTCTACAGCGAAGACGAACGAGCGGCGGGCGTGTGACAGGGGCGTCAGGCGAGCTTGTCGGGGTTGACGACCGCGTACACGCCGAGAATGCGCTCGCCGTCGGTCGCGATCGACAGCGTCGCGGTGAGCCGGTCGCCGTCGCGGATCTGCAGGCCGACCTCGCCGTTGATCGTCGCGATCGCGAGCTGGCGATCCACCGACCAGAACTTCTCCCGCAGGCCGATCGCCAGCCTGGCGATGCGCTCGGCGCCGACGATCGGCCGCGGCGCCGCCGGCGTCCGCCCGCCCCCGTCGGCCGTCCACGTGGCGTCGGGCGCGAACAGCTTCAGCAGCTCCCGCTCGTCGCGGGCCTCGAGCGCCGCCATGAACTTCTGGAGCAGGCGGGCCTTCGCGGACTCGGTGACGTCGAAGCGCTTGTGCTCGCCGCGGACGCGCTCGCGGGCGCGGTGCACCACCTGCCGGCAGGCGGCCTCGCTCCGGTCGAGGACGGAGGCGATCGGCCCGTATCCCACCTCGAACACGTCGTGCAGCAGGAAGGCCGCGCGCTCGTCCGGCGCCAGGCGCTCGAGGATCGTCAGGAAGGCCATGGAGAGATCGTCGGCGAGGCCGAGGTGGCGATCGGGCGGCGGCCCCGGGGCCACGATCGGCTGGGGCAGCCACGGGCCGACGTACGCTTCACGCTCGATCTTGAGGCGTCTCAGCCGATCGATCGCGAGCCGGGTCGTCGTCGTGACGAGCCACGCTTCGGGGCTGTCGATGCGGCGCCGGTCCGCCTGATGCCAGCGGACGTAGGCCTCCTGCACGACGTCCTCGGCGTCGCCGCGCGAGCCGAGCATGCGGTAGGCGAGGCCGAAGAGGCGGCCCCGCAGCGGCTCGAAGACGGGCGCCGGCGCCCCGGCTGGATTCACGTCCGTGCGGCTCATATCTTCGAAGACGTCCGGCCCGCACCGTCTGTGACAGCTCGCGCGCGGCGTCCCCCCGGCCCCTGAGGCGTGTTGGGCTGTACCCAGGATCGTACCCCTCCAGGCCGCGCGTCTGCAGTACACTCCGGCGTCCGGCCGCGGCCAGGCGCGTCGCGGCCGCCGAGGTGTGCCGATGGATGATTCCGCGCTGAGAGTTCCTCCCGCCCGCGTCGGCGCCGACATCGACACGATCGACACGCCGGCGCTGCTCGTCGACCTCGACGCGTTCGAGCGGAACCTCGAGGCGCTCGAGCGGTCGCTCGTTGGGCGGACCGTGCGTGTGCGTCCGCACGCGAAGGCCCACAAGTGCCCGGAGATTGCGCGGCGCCAGGTCGCGCGCGGGGCCGTGGGCATCTGCTGCCAGAAGGTGAGCGAGGCCGAGGTCTTCGTCCGGCACGGGATCGCGGACGTGCTCGTCGCCAACGAGATCGTGGGCGCGGCCAAGCTCGCGCGGCTGGCGCGCCTGGCGGGACGGGCGACCATCGGCGTGTGCGTGGACGACGAGGGCAACGTGGAGGACCTGGCCCGCGCGGCGTCCGACGCGGGCACGACGGTGCACGTGCTCGTGGAGGTGGACGTCGGCGCGAACCGCTGCGGCGTGCCGCCGGGGCCGCGAGCGCTCGACCTGGCGCGGCGCGTGGCCGCGTCACGCCACCTGCGCTTCGCGGGCCTGCAGGCCTATCACGGGAGCGCGCAGCACCTGCGGACGCCGGACGAGCGGCGCGCCGCGGTCGGCGCGGCGGTCGACGCCGTACGCGCCACACTCAGGCTGCTCGAGGCCGGCGGCCTGCCCGCCGAGACGGTCACCGGGGCGGGGACGGGCACGTACGAGCTGGAGGCCGAGAGCGGCGTGTACACCGAGCTGCAGCCGGGCTCGTACGTGTTCATGGACGCCGACTACGGCCGGAACCTCGACGCCGCCGGCCGGCCCGTGAGCCGGTTCGCCCAGAGCCTGTTCGTCCTGGCGACCGTCATGAGCCACCCGCACCCGTCCCGGGCGGTGGTGGACGTCGGGCTCAAGGCGCACAGCGTCGATTCGGGCATGCCGCTCGTCGACGGCGTGCCGGGCGCGCGCTACACCCGCGTCTCCGACGAGCACGGCGTGATCGAGCTGGACGCGCCCGGGTCGCTCGCGCTGGGGCAGACGGTCCGCCTCGTGCCCGGCCACTGCGACCCCACGGTCAACCTGCACGACTGGATCGTCGGCGTCCGCGGCCGCCGGGTCGAGGCGATCTGGCCGGTCGCGGCGCGCGGCGCGTTCTTCTGACGCGCCGCCCGTCACGCCCCCTACTGCACGGTGGGCATTGTCCCGGTCACCACGCGGTCGCCGCCGCCCGACTTGGCCTGGTACAGCGCCGTGTCGGCCGCCTTCAGCAGGTCGGCCACGCTGCGCCCGTGGTCGGGAAACGCGACGACGCCCGACGACACCGCGGTCGTTCCGATGAGCCGGCCCCGATGGCGCACCTTCGCGCGGCGGATGGCCGAGCGCAGGTCCTCGGCGCGCGCGCACACGTCGGTCAGCGCGGTCTCCGGCAGGATCAGCAGGAACTCGTCCCCGCCGTAGCGGCAGGCGAAGTCGCTCGACCGCAGCTGCGTCCGGAACACTCCGCCGGCGGCGCGCAGCAGCTCGTCGCCCGCGTCGTGGCCGAACGTGTCGTTGATGGTCTTGAAGTCGTCGAAGTCCATCAGGATCAGCCCGAGCGGGCGGTTCGATCGATACGCGCGGAGCAGCTCCCGCTCGAGCGACTCCTCGAGGTACCACCGGTTGAACAGCCCCGTCAGCTGATCGCGGATCGACTGGCGCCGCAGGCGGTCCCGCAGGCGGAGGTTGGCCAGGGCCAGCGCGGCGGCCTCTGCCAGGGCCTCGACCAGACGGTGCGTTTCCGGCGCGGTCAGCTGCGGGGCGCCCGACACGTGCAGGATGCCGAGCGGCTCGCCCTGCGCCACCATCGGGACGCAGAGGTAGGGCGGCTCCGCGTGCACCTTCATGTGCGCGCAGGCCAGCGCGGCGTCCGCCGCGACGGCGTGCGTGCGGCCGCGCCGCAGAGCCCAGCAGTCCTCCGACGTGAAGGTGCGGCCGACGCCGTCGGTCCCGCCCCACGCCCCGGCGGTTTCGAGCAGCTCGGCGCCGACGAACAGGCACAGCGCGCCGGCCGTTCCCGGCAGCAGCTGCCGTGCGAACCGCGTCGTCACCTCGCAGGCCTCCGCGGACGTCGCGCAGGCGTGCAGCAGCTCGCCCAGCTCGTTGAGCAGCGAGATCTCGCGGCTCCGCGCCTCGAGCTGCTCGACCCAACGGCCCAGCCGCGCGTTCGTCCGCTCGATCTCGTCCTGCTCCTCCTTCCGCTCCGAGATGTCCCGTATGACGGCCAGCACCGCCGCGCCCTCGCTGAGCGTCACGAGCTCGGTGGAGCAGAGCCCGACGCGGCAACCGCCGGACTTGGTGCGAAAGCGGATCTCGACGTTGCGCAGGCGCGCGTCGCCCAGCAGCGGCGGCGCCGGCGGCTCGTCGGCCAGCCACAGCCCGGCGCCGTCGAAGGGCTGCTCCACGACGTCCTCGGGCCGCAGCTCCGTCATCTGGAGGAACGCGTCGTTGACCTCGATGACGTGCCGGTCGGTCCTGCGGATGATGGCGATGGCGTCGGGGATCGAGCGAAACAGCCCGGAGAACTTCGCCTCCGAGAGCCGGAGCGCCGCTTCGGTGCGCCGGCGGTCCTCGGCCGCGGCCAGCAGGCTCGCCACGGTCTGCAGCAGGTGGCCGTCCTCCTGCGCGAACGCGGCCCGGCGGTCGGCGTAGATCGCGATCACCCCGTGCGTGTGGCCGGCGCCGCGCACGGCCATCGCGGCGGCGCTGATCACGCCGTGCGCGTCCAGACGCGGGTCCTCCCATCGAAGGTCGGCGGCGAGATCGTCGACGAGCACGGGATGGTCCACCACCAGCGCCCGTCCGGGCACCGATCCCCCGGCGGCCGTCCGGCTCCCGCGGTCCGGACCCACCGTCGGCCGGAGCGTCCCGTCGTCGGACTCCACCTCGAGGAACTCGCCCCACGTCGCCGACAGGCTGCTCACGAGCAGGTGCACCGCCTCCTCGCGGACCCGCTGCGGGTCGTCGGCGGTGAGCGCGCGCTGGCCCAGGTCCGCCACGTTCGCGCGCTGGAGGCTCCGCTGCCGCAGTTGCCGCTCGGCGCCGGTGCGGCGGCGCTCGGCGCGGTCGAGTGAGTGCGCCACGCGGAAGATCACCAGCGAGAAGAAGACCACGAGCTCGAGCACGAGCATCGCGATGCCGGTCGGCGCGTCGTACCAGCCGAGGCGATGGCCCTCGAGCGTGAGCCAGCCCAGCGCGGCCGGCGCCAGAAGCACCGCCGCCGGCATGGCCCGCGCCAGCACACCGCCGGCGGTCTCGCTCGTCACGACCTGGAGCAGCCCGCGGTCGGGGCGCGCCGACAGCACCGCCGTCCCGGCCAGCAGGAGCACGATCGATTCCTGGATCGGCACGGGCTGCCGGGGCGCGCCCGCGTAGAGGCGGGGCACGCCGTACAGATAGCCGAGCAGCACCGCGAGCGCCACGAGCACGACGCCGCAGGCGAGCAGCTGGGCCGGCCGCACGCCGCTGCGAAGCTCCCAGTCGAGCACCAGGAGGCCGAGTCCGAGCAGCAGCAGCCCCAGGCCGGACGGCGCCGGCAGGACGGCCATGGCGGCCCACACCCCGCGCTCGGGCCCGGCCGGCGGCGGGCCGTGCGAGGTCAGCGCGACGAGGGCCAGGCCGACGACCGCCGCCGCGGCGAACAGACTCGACCGACGCCAGAGCCGCCTCCCGCCGAGGTCGCGCAGCCACAGCGAGAGCCCGGCGAGCAGGAGCATCCAGGCGGACGGGGCCGTCACCGTCACCGGCTGCGCCAGCGGCGGAAGCACGGCCTGCGTCAGCCGGCCCAGCAGGGCAAGCGACGACACGAAGACGACGGCCAGGGCGAGCAGACGGGACGCCGCGCGGAGCCTCGTCGTCAGGTCCGGGGCGAGTGTCGGCATGCGATGTCCTGATGCGGGTCGGCCGAGAGGCCTGGAGCGACATCCGCTGGTCGATGACGGATTCGCATGGCAAACCGCGTTCCAGCGTCATGGAGTACGCCGTTGTCATCGGGTGTACGCAGCCGGCGGACGGGGCGTGTCTGCGGCGGTGCGGGCCGATTACGCCGTTGGGGCCGAGGCGACAGAGTTGTCGGCCGGGGAGCGGGAGCGCCGACGCCGGCGTCCGGCGGGAAGTGTGGGGGCAGCGACCGTGTAAGTCCTGCATCCGTACGCGAGTGAGGCCCCGCCCGGGGACCGTTCCCGGCGGAGCCTCGAGGTGTGAGGGCGATGACACCGCACCTAGGGAGAAGGCGGCTTTCCCTCGCCCTTCGGCGCGATCTGCACGTCGTACAGCGTCTGAAAGTCGCCGTCGTAGACCTTCGCGGTGATCGAATCGCCGACCTTGATTGTATCGAGGATCTCGGCGTTCTTCACCTTGTAGGTCATCGTCATGGCGCCCATCCAGCCCGGGACGTCCTCTCCGGCCACGCTCAGCGTCTGCGCGGCCGGGTCCACCTGCTCGACCGTGCCCCGGAACGCGTGCTCGGTCTCGGCGCTCTGCGGCGGCGGCGCCGGCTCCTTCGACGCCGGCGGCGTGGACGAGGTACTGCCCGCAGCCGGCCGACACGCAGGCCGCCAACAGGCCGGTGATCAGGACGAGGCGGATGTTGTTTGTCTTCATTGTCTCTTCTTGCGGTACTCGGGGCTCTTGCGCAGCTCGCGCTCCACGTCCTGCTGGGTCCATTTCTTCGTGAGGACCTTGTCGACGTAGCCCCTGCTGCCCTGGTCCGGCTCGCGCTTGAGCACGGCGAGGTACGCCTGGCGGACGATCTCCATCGCCTTGGCGCGCGTCATCCGGGTCTTCTCTCTGTACTCCTGGCTGTTCCGCAGCGCGTTCCGCACCTGGGCCTCGGTCCACTCGTCGTCGATCATGCGGCTGCGGTAGAGGCGCAGGCCGGGCGTGTCCGGCTCGCGATCGAGGATGTCCTGGTACGCGCGCCGGATGATCCGGTCGGGGTTCCGCTGCCAGCCGCCCCAGCGCGACGATTCGACGTGGAGCGACGAGATCCGGTCGTTCCAGCCTTCCCTCTTCAGGTTGCGGACGTCCCCGTCGAAGCGCGTCGAGGACCCTCTGAAGTTGTTGTCCTTGAAGACCGTCACCCGCGCGCGTCCGAAGATCCGGATCGACGAGACGCGGTCGTTCATCCCCTCGGGCATGGACTCGAGGTCTCTTCCGCCCGCGACGCAGAAGTAGTCCCCGTTGTAGTCGGCGTCCTCGTAGAAGCAGACGCCATCGCGGGGCGGCCGCTCCCGGCCGAATCGTTGAGCCGAGGCGATGGACGGCCCGGCGAGCACCGCGCCGGCCACGACGACCGCCATCATCTTCGGATTTGCCATCGCTTGCTGCTCCTTGTTCGACCTTCACCCTACACGCGCCCCGCGGTCGGGCGCAACCGCCGGCCGCCGCCAAGCTCGGCCATGAAAGCGCCCTGGTTGGTATACTGGCCCGACCACGCCGCCAGCGGGCGTTCGGGGCACGCCCGGGAGAGGAACGCGATGAAGTCCGATCCATCGAAGGACGAAGCGCGGTTCACCCGAAGAGAGTGGATGAGGATGGCGGGCGCCGGGGCGGCCTTCGTCCCGGCCGCCGCGCTCGAGGCCAGGGCCGCCGCTGCGGCACGTTTCCTCGCCGGTCCATCCGGCCGGCCGGCGCGCCAGACCCGCCCGCCGCACGAGTGGACCGGTCACAACAGCCGGCTCGCCCAGTACCACCGGGCCGAGGGCTATCCCGCCTACGACCCGCATCCGCGCTACCTCGGGGAGCTCCGCGGCTCCTGGCGTCAGATCGGCCGGCAATACGGCGAACGGGCCGGCGATCTGATCCGGCTGGTCTACGAAGGATGGTATCGGGAGCTGCTGCCGATTCAAGGGAGCCCCGACGTCATCGCGGCCTACCTGCGCCGGCAGGAGGCGTACTACGACGCGCTCGTGCCGGAGGCGCTCGAGCTGATGCACGGCATCGCCGACGGGGCCGCCGCCGAGCTGGCGGCGTCGGCGTTCGCGCGCGAGCTCGGCGACTTCGACAAGATTCTGATGATCAACAGCTACTTCGGCCTTCAGGGCAAGCCGCCCGTGTCCGAGAAGGCCGAACTGGCGCCGGACGACGAGGTCGTCCACTGCTGCAGCGGCGCGGCGATCCTCGGCGGCGCCACGCGCGACGGCAAGACCATCCACGTCAGCTCCGAGGACCAGCACTTCTTTCCGCAGGAATACCTGGTCACCTTCGTCGCCCACCCGAGCGATCCGCGGGCGCACACCTTCACGGTCACCGACTCAGCCGGCGAGATCGGCAGCGAGCACGCCCAGAACGACCGGGGCGTGACCGTGAGCGGCTATGCCGGCGGGGGCATGGGCATCCTCGGCCCGACTTTGGCCGAGCCGTTCTCCGGCTACCGCCGGCCGGGCCTGGACTGGCAGGTCGGCGACTTCTACGCGGCCGCGTTCGCCGACAGCGCGCGGCACGCGGTGGAGCTCCTGACCGTCGGCCGTCCGGCGTATCGCGAGAAGTCGGGCCTGAAGATCGTGGTCGGGAAGTGCACGCGCGGGGCCAACTGGATCGTGTCTGACGCCCGCGACGCCTTCGTGGTGGAGAGCGTCCCGGCCGACCAGGACGGCCGGGCGCGCTACGCCGTCCGCAAGCCGGGCGACACGGGCGAGAAGCACGCCCGCTACATCGTCTCGACCAACAACGTCGAGGCGAAGGACAGCTACAACGAGGAGAACGTCCACGATCCCGCGCACCCGATGAGCCAGCACGGCAGCGGCGACCAGCGCCCGACCTACTTCGGGCTGAACAGTACGGGCATGCGGTTCTGGACGCTCATGACGCTGATCGATCAGCACGACGGCGACATCACGGTCGAAATGGTGCAGCAGTGGCGCCGGACCCACTACGTCTACGACCGGTCCGGCGTGCGGCACGACGAGGTGGAGGTGGACGGGCGCAAGGTGCCTGCGTATCTCGCGCCCGGCGCGGCGACCCTGTGCCGACACACCTTCGAGCCGCCGGGCGTCGACAGCTTCACGGGCATCAACATCTACGTGAGCGTGTCGGTGGCGCAGGACCTGGTGTCCTGGCGGACCAAGGGCCGGCCCTGCGAGTGGGTCGGGCCGTGGGACCGGCTCTCGCTCCGCGAGCCGCCCGCCGACACGGAGGCGTGAGGCGCGCGGCCGCAGGTGCAGGTGAAAACACGACGATGATCACGCAATCGGAAGCGGAAGCGCGGATGCGCGACGGCACGGTGCTGCGCGCCGACGTCTGGCGCCCGGAGGGTGATCAGCGCCGGCCGGTCATCCTGATGCGGACTCCGTACGGCAAGCAGACCTACCACGACTACTCGCTGCTGCACGCGGCGGTCGAGCGCGGCTACGCGTTCGTCGTGCAGGACGTGCGCGGCCGCTACGCGTCGGACGGCGAGTTCGACGCGTATCGCCAGGAGCGCCAGGACGGCTACGACGCCGTGGAGTGGGCCGCGGCCCAGCCCTGGTCGAACGGCCGCGTCGCCACGGCCGGCCTGTCCTACCCCGGCGCGGTGCAGTGGCTGTCGGCCGTCGAGGCGCCGCCGCACCTGGTCTGCATCTTCCCGGCGATGTGCTTCTCGTCGGCCCGCCAGTTCATCTACTTCGGCGGCGCGTTCGACCTGTCGTGGATTCCCTGGAGCGCCAACAACATCGCGCCCGACGAACGGCGCCGCCACGACCTGACCGGCCCGCGCACCACGCGCGAGGCGCGCGAGGCGTGGGACCGCGTCGCCCGCGACGCGTACCGCCACGTGCCGCTCAACACGCTGCCGCTCCTCCAGGGCGTGGCGCCGTTCTACTACGAGTGGCTGGACCACCCGGACGACGGGGAGTACCTGGCGGTACGCGTCGATCGAGTCGGACCACGACCGGGTGACGGTGCCCGCGTTCAACCTGAGCGGGTGGCACGACGAGGGCTACGGGCCGATTGGCGCCACGCGCAACTTCAACGGCCTGCGCGCGCGCGCGGCGACCGAAGCGAGCCGCACGCGGACGCGGCTGCTCATCGGCCCGTGGACGCACGGCGATCCCTCGCCGCAGAAGACGCACGTCGGCGACCGCGACTTCGGCGCGGCGGCCGGCCTCGACTACAACGCGCTCGTGCTCGACTGGTGCGACTGGCACGTAAAGGGCGTCGAGAGCCCGGCCGCGAAGATGCCGCCGGTCCGCCTCTTCGTGATGGGCGCCAACCAGTGGCGCGACGCGCCGTCCTGGCCCATTCCCGGCCTGACCGGGCGCGCCCTGCATCTTCGCGCGGGCGGCCGCCTGACGTGGTCGGCGCCCGGCGAGGGCGAGGCGCCGGACCGGTTCACCGACGACCCGAACGATCCGCTCGAGGACCCGCATTTCGACGCCGGGCTCGGGCCGCACGACCAGCGCGCCGTCGAGGGAAGGAAGGACCTGCTCGTCTTCACGAGCGATCCTTTGGACGAGGACCTCGAGGTGATCGGGCCGATCGAGTTCCGGCTGTGGATCGCGTCGAGCGCGCCCGACACGGACTTCTTCGCCCGGCTGCTCGACGTCGAGCCGGACGGCCCGGCGTGGAACCTGATGAGCCCGACGCTCGAGGTGCTGCGCGCGCGTTACCGCCACAGCGAGTCCGAGCCGGAGCTGATGACGCCGGGGACGCCCTACGAGCTGGTCCTGCGGCTCGGCCTCACCGCCAACCGGTTCCTGCGCGGCCACCGGATCCGCGTGCACGTCTCGAGCAGCTTCTTCCCGCACCTCGACCGGAACCCGAACACGGGCCGTGCGGTGGCGTCGGCCGCCGAGCTCGTGCCCGCGCGGCAGGTCGTCTTTCACGACCGAACCCGTCCGTCGCGCGTGATCCTGCCCGTGCTGAAGGAATCGGAGGCGCGATGATCACCCGCCGTGCATTCGTCCGGGACGGCGCCGCGGCGCTCGTCGGGCTGAGCGTCGTCCCCTCGCTGCCGGGCCTCACGGGCCGCGGCCGCTCCGGCACGCTCGTCGTCATCCTGCAGTCGGGCGGCGCCGACGCGCTGAGCATGGTCGTCCCGTTCCGCGAGCGGGACTACTACGCGAGGCGCCCGACGATTGCCATCCCGCCGCCGGGTCGCGGCGACGACGCGGCGATCGACCTCGACGGCACGTTCGCGTTCCACCCGCGCCTCCGTCCGCTGGTGCCGTGGTATCGCTCGGGGCGGCTGGCCGTCGTGCACGCGTGCGGCCTGCCGGACGGCCCGTCCACGCATCTCGAGGCGCGCGAGCGCCTGCACGCGAGCCTGCAGCCCGCCACCGCGCGAGCCGACGGCCGGCTGGTGGGGCCAGACCCGGCGTGCGAACCGCCCGAGGGCGCGGGTTACCCCGACACCCGGTTCGGCCACGTCATGGCCGGCGTGGCCCGGTCGATCGAGACGCGCGCGAGCCTCGGGACGGCGGTCGTGGACACCCGCGGGTGGGACACGCACGAACGCCAGGGCGGAGCGACGGGCGCGCTCGCCGATCGCCTCGACGATCTGGCGCGCGGCCTCGCGGCGTTCCTGACGGACCTCGGCGATCGTGCCGCGGACGTGACCGTCGTGACGCTCTCGGAGTTCGGCCGCAGTATCGCTGAGAACCGATACGGCGGGACCGATCACGGCAGAGGTGGCGTCGTGCTCGCGCTGGGCGGCGGCGTCGCGGGCGGCGTCGTGCACGGCGCGTGGCCCGGTCTGGCGCCGGCGGCGCCTGGCCGGGCCGGGTTGACCGTCACAACCGACGTGCGCGGCCTGTTCGCGCACCTCGCCGGGGCCCCTTCGAATCGGCCGTGATTCCGGCCGGGGCTTTAGCTATACTCCCCCCATGCGGAGGCTCATCAGTCGGGCGGTTCTCGTGGCCGTGGTGTGCGGGGCGCCGGCGATTGTCGGGGCCGCGACACTCACTGTTTCGGACGAAGCGGGCCTGCGCGCGGCGCTGGCGTCCGCGACGGCGGGCGACGTCATCGTGCTCGCGGCCGACGTGACGCTCACCGCAAACCTGCCGACCGTCGGCACGAGCGTGACGATCGACGGCGACGGCCACTCGCTCTCGGGCGGCGACGCGTACCGCGGCCTCGTCGTCGCGGGGTTCGCCGGGGCCGGCGCGGGGACGGTGCCGGTGAGCGTCACGGTCCAGAACCTCACGATCGCGGACACCGTCGCGGCCGGAGGGGCGGGCGGCTCGGGCGTGGCGGGCGGCGGGGGCGGCGCGGGCCTCGGCGGCGCGATCTACGTGGCCGACCAGGCGAACGTCACGCTGGTCAACGTCAGCGTCAGCGCGAGCAGCGCCGTCGGCGGCGCCGGCGGGGGGACGGCCGCGGTCGCCGGCAGCGGCGCGGGCGGCGGCCTCGGCGGCGCGGGCGGCGACAACGGCGGTGGAGGCGGCGGCTTCGGCGGCGCCGGCGGCACGGCCGGCGCCGGCAGCGCCGGCATCGCGACCGGCGGATTGGGCGGCGGCTTCAGCGGGTTTGGCAGCGCGGGCGGCGCGACGGGCGGCGGCGGCGGCGGCGGGTTTGGGGGTGGCGGGGGCGGCGTCGGCGGGGGCGGCGGGTACATCACGGGCGGCGCGGGCGGCTACGGCGGCGGCGGCGGCGGCGGCGACGGCGGCACCGGCGGCGCGGGCGGCTTCGGCGGCGGCGGCGGCGGGGGCGCGCCAGACGGCGGCGCGGGCGGCTACGGCGGCGGCGGCGGCGGCGGCGCGACGGTCGCGGGCGCCGGCGGGTTCGCCGCGGGCGCCGGCACGGTCGCCGGCGGTGGCGGGGGCGGCGCGGCGCTGGGCGGCGGCGTCTTCGTCCAGAGCGGCGGGTCGCTCGTCGTCAACGGCGCGCTGGTCGTCGGCGGCTCGAGCGTGACCCCCGGCGCCGGCGGGCCGGGCGCCTCGAGCGGCAGCGCCTACGGCGCGGGACTCTTCCTCGGCGGGACCGGCACCCTGACGTTCACCCTTGGCGCCGGCACCACCGCCACGCTGACGGATCAGATCGCCGACGAGCTCGGCGCGGCCGGCAGCGGCGGCGGCTGGGATCTCGTGAAGAGCGGCGCCGGCACGCTCGTGCTTTCCGGCGCCAACCTCTACTCGAACGGCACGACCATCGACGCCGGGACGCTCCGCGTCGCGTCTCCGGCCGGCCTGGGCATCGGCGGCATCTCGATCAACAACGCGGCGACGCTCGCGATTACGGGCAGCGGCACCGTCGCCGCCGACACCCTGATTGTCGGCACGCCCGCGATCGATGTGGCCCCGGGGCAGTCGGTGACGTGGGCGGGGCAGATCAATGAGCGCGGCTCGGGCGCCAGCCTCGGCGTCACGGGCGGCGGCACGCTCCAGCTCGCCGACTCCGGCAATTCGTATTTCGGCGGCACGTGGGTGACCGGCGGGAGCACGGTCGCGGTGAGCTCCGACGGCGCGCTCGGCGGCGGCGGCCTCACGCTGGGCGACGCCGCGAGCGGCGGCACGCTCGCCGTGCTCACGGGCAACACGTTCGCGTCGTCGCGCGCGGTGACGCTGGGCGCCGGCGGCGGCACGTTCGACGTGCAGGCCGCCTCGTCGCTGACGCTGACGGGCACGCTCGGCGGCGCCGGCGGGCTGACGAAGACGGGCGCCGGCACGCTCGTGCTCTCGGGCGCCGCCGGCTACGGCGGCGCGACGACCGTGTCAGCGGGCGTGCTGCAGGCCGGCGCCGCCAACCTCTTCGGCGCGGGCGCGGCGATGACCGTGGCCGGCGGCGCGACGCTGGACCTGAACGGCTTCGGCCAGTCGGTCGGGTCGCTCGCCGGCGCGGGCAGCGTCGCCTTGGGCCCGGCCACGCTGACCGCCGGCGCCGACGGCACCAGCACCACGTTCAGCGGGGGCATCAGCGGGACCGGCGCGCTCGTGAAGACGGGCTCGGGCGCGCTGACCCTGACCGGCGCGAACAGCTACACGGGCGGCACGACGGTGACCGGCGGCTCGCTCATCGGCACGACGATGAGTCTCCAGGGCAACATCCTCGACAACGCCGTGGTGGTCTTCGACCAGGCGGGCGCCGGGACGTTCGCCGGCACGGTGAGCGGCACGGGCGCGCTGGTCAAGTCGGGCGGCGGCGCGCTGACGCTGACCGGCGCGAACAGCTACACGGGCGGCACGACGGTCTCGGGCGGCACGCTCATCGGCACGACCGCGAGCCTGCAGGGCAACATCGTCAACGATGCGGTCGTCGCGTTCGACCAGGCGGGGAGCGGCGTCTACGCGGGATCGATGAGCGGGTCGGGCATGCTGGTCAAGAGCGGCGCGGGCGCGCTCGTGCTGACCGGCGCGAACAGCTACACGGGCGGCACGACGGTGACCGGCGGCACGCTGGCGGGCTCGGCCGGCAGCCTGCAGGGCGACATCGCCAGCAGCGGCCTGGTGTGGTTCGACCAGGCGTCCGCCGGCACCTACACCGGGGCGCTGAGCGGGTCGGGCATGCTGGTCAAGAGCGGCGCGGGCGCGCTGACGCTGGCCGGCGCGAACAGCTACACGGGCGGCACGGCGGTCGCGGGCGGATCGCTCGTTGGCACGACGTCGAGCCTGCAGGGCGACATCGTGAACGACGGCGTCGTGGTCTTCGACCAATCGACCGACGGCACCTACGCCGGCGCGATGAGCGGGACGGGCTCGCTGGTCAAGAGCGGGTCGGGCGCGGTGACGCTGGCCGGCGCGGGCAGCTACACGGGCGGGACGACCGTCACCGGCGGCTCGTTGATCGGGACGACCGCGAACCTGTCGGGCGACGTCACGAGCAACGGCGAGCTGATCTTCAACCAGGGCGCCGACGGTCTCTTCTCCGGCGTGCTGTGGGGCACGGGCGCGGTCGGCAAGACCGGCGCCGGCACGTTGACGCTGGTCGGCAGCCAGCCGTTCAGCGGCGCGTTCGGCGTGTGGCAGGGCACGCTCGCGCTCGACGGGACGCTGGGCGGCAGCGTGAGCGTCTCGCCCGGCGCGACCCTGCTCGCGACCGGGGTGGTGCTGGGCTCGCTGGACCTCGCGGGCACGCTGAACGCGGCGCCGGCGGCGCCGGCGGCCTCGTCGCTCCGAGGGCCCGCCGGCGCGACAGCGGGCGCGTCCGCGTCGGTCGTCGCCGGCCTCGCGGCCGGCCAGCCGATCCTCAGCATCGGCGGCGATCTCGACGCGGTCGGCGGCTCGGTCCTCGCCTTTCCGGTGAGCGAGGGGGTGGTTCCCCCGATCCTCGTGGGCGGGCGCGCGACGCTGACGGGCGCGCACCTCGACGTGACGGTGCCCGACATCGGCAGCCAGCGGTCGGCGTCGTTCCTGGCGCTCACGGGCCTCGGCGGCCTCAGCGTCAACAACACCGACGCCGAGACGAACGACCCGCTGGTCGTCACGCTCCTCACGCCGCGGGCCTCGTCGCTCTACGTCACGCTGCTGAACTTCCACGTGCCGCTCGCCGGCGCCGCGACCAGCCCGAACGCGGTCGCCGTGGCGGAGGCGATCGACGGCCTGAAGGCCGGCGCTGCGGGCGACCTCGGGCAGGTCGTGCGCGAGGTGACCGCGCTCGACGACCACGCGCTCGACGACGCGCTGCGGTCGATCGCCGGCGAGGTCCACGGCTCGTCGCTGTTCCTGTCCGCGACCGAGAGCGAGGCCTTCACGGACCTTCTGCGCGATCAGCTCACCGCGCGCGAGCACGAGCGCGGGGAGGGGCAGAACGGCTGGGGCGGCGAGCGCCTGCAGTGGTGGACGCAGTTCACGGGCACGCATGCGACGCTGGCCGGGCGGGGCGGCGTCGAGGGCGGGACCGTGGATCTCGGGGGCGGCGCGGGCGGCGTGGACTGGCGGCTGTCGGACCGGTGGCTGATCGGCGGCGGCGGCGGGTTCGGCAAGGGATGGATGGGCCTCGGCGGCGCCGGCTCGGCCACCTACCGGGCGCCGCGGGCGTTCGGCTACGCGGGCTTCCGGCCGAACGGGTTCGGCATCCACGCGGGCGCGAGCACCGCGAGGGTTTCCATTCCGACGGCGCGCAGCGTCGCCCTGTCGGCGATGCTGCCGTCGGAGCTCGGCGGCGGCCTGATGTTCGAGGACGCCCGCGACCTGCAGGGCCGGGAGCAGGCGACGGTCACCGACTCGTGGAGCGAGTACTCGGACGACGCGCGCGTGAAGAGCTACACGGTCGACTGGATGGTGGGCGTGCGCCACATCCGGATCAGCCGCGACCCCTTCACCGAGTCGGGCGGCGGCGCCCTGTCGCTCGCCATGCCGCACCAGGTCACGAGCTTCGGCCAGACGGACGTGAAGCTGCACGTCTGGCGCCATCAGGGGTACTGGAGACCGTTCGGAGAGACCTTGTTCCGGCTGGGGCTGGGCGCCCTGCGGACCGCGACCCGCATGCGGTTCGCCGACGCACCGGGCGGCGAGTTCACCGTGGAGGGCATCCCGCTGCCCCGCGAAATGCTGCTCGTCCGCGGCGGCACGTCGATGGCGATGCGGGCCGGCACGCTGACCTTCGACTACAGCATCCGCCATTCGGCCGGCCAGACGCGCCAGGGTGTCAACGTGCGGTATCGCTTCTGATAGCCGGGCCCCAGGCCGCGGGCCGGGCGCGCCGGATTGGTGAGCCGCGCCCTACGACTGTCCTACGGCTGTCCTGTTGTTGACAAGTGATCTGACCGCTTTCGCAGCGTGACGCATCTGTTTCGCTGCCAAGACTTGCGCGGACTCCGGTAGAGCCTGAGCTTGTCCGGCTGGACGTGTTGGCGTATCTTTCGGAGTGAAAGGGCGCTGCTCTGGGGGGAACCCCAGACATCACCCCCTCGCCATGTACCCCGGCGGACTTCGGCGGCGCTTCGCGTTCGCGGGAAGACTTCCGGCGGCGTCCGAGCGAACGGCTCAGCTGTTTCATGTTTGAAACAGGAAGATTTGTTCCACCAATTGGCCCGAGTCTTGCGTCTGTCCGGCTGCCTGCGGTCGCACGGATCGAGACGGTGTGTCGGCGCCGGAGGCCATTGTGGCATCGACGAAGAAGTCCAGATCCAGAGATTCGAAACCTTCGGCCGACGCCAAGACGCCAGAGCCGCAGGAGAGTCCCGAAGACGCAGCCGGGGCGCACGCCACGCCTGCAGACGCCGCGTCCGGCTTTCCCGTCGTCGGCATCGGCGCGTCGGCCGGGGGCCTGGCGGCGTTCGAGGCCTTCTTCTCCGGCATGCCCGCCGATTCGGATCCGGGCATGGCCTTCGTCCTCGTGCAGCATCTGGCCCCCGACCACGAGAGCCTCCTCGCCGACCTGGTCCGCCGCTACACCCGCATGCAGGTCTTCGAGGTGGTGGACGGGATGGCGGTCGAGCCCAACTGCGCCTACATCATCCCACCCAACCGGGACATGGCGTTTCTGAACGGCACGCTTCAACTGATGGAGCCCGCCGCGCCGCGCGGGCAGCGCCTGCCCATCGACTTCTTCTTCCGGTCGCTGGCGCTCGACCAGCGCGAGCGGGCCATCGGCATCGTGCTCTCGGGCACGGGCAGCGACGGCACCCAGGGCGTGCGGGCCATCAAGGGCGAGGGCGGCATGGTCATGGCGCAGAGCCCGGAGTCCACCGAGTACGACGGCATGCCGCGCAGCGCGATGGCCACCGGGCTGGTGGACTACGAGCTGCCGCCGGCCAAGATGCCCGCCCAGATCATCACCTACGTGGCCCACGCCTTCGGCAGGCCTCCGCGGAGCGCCGCCGTCGCGACGCCGAGGGCGGAGGGCGCGCTGAAGAAGATCTTCGTCCTGCTGCGCATCCAGACCGGCCACGACTTTTCCGACTACAAGCCCAGCACCATCCGGCGCCGCATCGAGCGGCGCATGGCCGTCCACCAGATCGTGACGATGGACGCGTACGTCGAGTATCTGCAGCACGCGCCGGAGGAGGTCGAAGCCCTCTTTCGCGACCTGCTGATCGGCGTGACCAGCTTCTTCCGCGATCCCGACACGTTCACGGTGATCGAGGAGCAGGTCGTCCCGCAGCTCTTCGCCGGCAGGCCCGCGGGCGGCGTGATTCGTGTCTGGTCGGTGGGCTGCTCCACGGGCGAGGAGGCCTATTCCCTCGCCATCCTCCTGCAGGAGCGCATGGAGGCGCTGAAGCGGGCCTTCAGGGTGCAGGTCTTCGCCACCGACATCGACAGCCAGGCGATTGCCACGGCCCGCGCCGGCCTCTACCCGGCCAGCATCGCCGCCGACATCCCGCCGGAGCGGCTGGCGCGGTTCTTCGCGGCCGAGCCCGATGGCGGCGCGTACCGCGTGCACAAGAGCATCCGCGACATGCTGGTCTTCTCCGAGCAGGACGTGATCAAGGATCCGCCGTTCTCCAGGCTCGACCTCATCAGCTGCCGCAACCTCCTCATCTACATGGGCGGGGACCTGCAGAAGAAGCTCATCCCGCTGTTCCACTACGCGCTGAACCCGGGAGGCAGGCTCTATCTCGGCCCGTCCGAAACGGTGGGAGAGTTCGCCGATCTGTTCGCCGTGCTGGACCGCAAGGCGAAGGTGTACCAGCGCAAGGACGATTTCGTGGGCGTCCCGACACGCGCCGTGGGCCGGTTCTTCCCGCCGATGACGTCGTCCGCGGAGGCCAGCCCGCGCGCCGCGGGCCGGACGGCCTTTGCCGAGAGGCCGCCGCTGCGCGAGGTGACCGAGCAGGCGCTGCTGGACCGTGTGGTTCCGGCCGCCGCCCTCGTGAACCGCCACGGCGACATTCTCTACCTGCACGGCCGCGCGGGCCGGTACCTGGAGATGGCGGCCGGCGAGGTCCGGGCCAACAACATCCTGAAGATGGCCCGCGAGGGGCTGCGGCACGACCTGGCCATCGCCCTGCACGCGGCCGCGTCGGGCCAGGACGTCGTGCGCTGCCAGGGCCTGCGCGTCAAGACCAACGGCGACTTCACGACGGTCGACGTGACCGTCCACCCCGTCGCGGCCGGCCGGTCGGTCGCCGTGGCCGAGGCGTCCCTGTACCTGGTCGTCCTGGAGGAGTCGCCCCTCGTCGACCGCGAAGCCGCGGGGCAGGCCGCCGCCACGAGCGGCGGCGGGGCGGACGCGTCACCTGCCGACGCCGACGAGCGCATCGCGGCGCTGAAGAGGGAATTGCGGGCCAAGGAGGAATACCTTCAGGCCACCAACGAGGAGCTGGAGACCTCCAACGAGGAGCTCAAGTCGTCCAATGAGGAAATGCAGTCGGTGAACGAAGAGCTGCAGTCGACCAACGAGGAGCTGGAGACCTCGAAGGAGGAGCTGCAGTCCGTCAACGAAGAGCTGTCCACCGTCAACGCCGAGCTGCAGACCAAGGTCGCGGATCTGTCGCGTCTCAACAACGACATGACCAACCTCCTGGCCGGCACGGGCATCGCCACCGTCTTCGTGGACCACCAGCTGCGCATCCTTCGCTTCACCCCCGCCGCGACCCGGCTCATCAATCTGATTCCCGGCGACGTGGGGCGGCCCGTGAGCCACATCGTCTCCAACCTGGTGGGCTACGACCGTCTGGTGGCCGACACGCAGGCCGTGCTGGACACGCTCGTTCCCAGGGAGCGGGAGGTGCAGACCACCGACGGCCGGTGGTACACGCTGCGCATCCTGCCCTACCGCACGCTGGACAACCTGATCGAGGGCGCCGTGATCACCTTGATCGACATTACGGACGCAAAGCGGCTGAAGCACGAAGCGCTGCGCGCGACCGAGACCCTGAGCCGCCTGGCCGCGGTCGTGCGCGACGCGTACGACCCCATCATCGTCCAGGCCCTGGACGGCCGCATCCTGGCCTGGAATCCGGCGGCGGTGACGGTGTACGGCTGGAGCGAGGCGGAGGCGCTGATGATGAACGTCCGCGACCTCGTCCCGGACGCGCTGCGGGAGGAGGCGCTGGCCCGGGTCCAGCAGCTCAGCCGGGCGGCCGTGCTGGAGCCGTATCCGACCCAGCGGATTGCCAAGGGCGGCGCGATCGTGGAGATCTGGGTGACGCCCACCGCGCTGGTGGACGCGACCGGAAAGACGTACGCGATCGTGACCACGGAGCGGATGAAGGAGCTTCCAGCGTGATCGGCTGGTAGAGGTGCGCCATGAATGACCCGGACGACCGGCCGGACCGAGCCGACGAACTGCGCCAGCGGGCCGAAGCGCGCGTCCGGGAAGGAGCGGTCCGGACTCCGAAGGATCTCGAGGCGCTCTCGCCGACGCAGACGTGGCGCCTGCTCCACGACCTGCAGGTGCATCAGATCGAGCTGGAGATGCAGAACGAGGAGCTGCGCCGGACGCAGTTGGAGCTGGACGCCGCGCGGGAGCGGTACTTCGGTCTCTACGACCTGGCTCCGGTCGGCTACTGCACCGTCTCCGAATCGGGGCTGACGCTCGAGGCCAATCTCACCGCCGCCAGGCTGCTCGGCGTGGCCCGGCGCGCCATGGTCCGCGAGCCGTTCTCCCGGTTCATCCTCGGCGACGACCGCGACGTCTACTACCTGCACCGCAAGCAGCTCTTTGCGACCGGTGAACCGCAAGGGTGGCAGGTGCGGATGGTGACAGGCGGCGGCGCGCCGTTCTGGGCTCATCTGGAGGCCACCGTCGCGCCGGACACCGACGGCGGGCGCGTCTGCCGCCTCGTGGTGAGCGACATCACCGAGCGCAAGCAGGCGGAGGAGAAGATCAAAGACCAGCTGGACGAGCTCCAGCGCTGGCAGAACGTCATGCAGGCTCGCGAGGACCGCGTGCAGGAGCTCAAGCGCGAGGTGAACGAGCTCTGCCGCAGCAAGGGTGAGCCGATTCGGTACCCCAGCCAGGAAGCCGGCCCGCCGGAGTCCGGAGAGCCGGATCCATGAGCCCGAGCCCTCGCGCGCTCCTGCGGTCGATGCTGCGGGACCTCGGCATCGTCCTGCTGGCCATGGGCGCCGCCGTGCTCGCCAGGAAGCTCCTTCTGGGCGCGATGGGTACGCGCATCGTCTGGGTGACGTTCTACCCGGCGGTCATGATTGCCGCGATGTACGGCGGCTGGCTGACGGGCGTGTTGTCCGCCGGCGCATCCGTCCTCATCGCGGTCTTCGCCTGGCCGACCTTCGGGAACCGGCCATTCATCAGCGACTACGCCGACTGGCTGGGGGTGTCGGCATTCCTGTTCAACTGCGTGATGATCTCGGCCGTGGCCGAGATGGCCCGGCGCGCGCGCGCGCGCGCCGTCGAGGCGAAGGAGCGTGCCGAAACGGCCAACCGCGCCAAGAGCGTGTTCCTGGCGAACATGAGCCACGAGTTGCGCACGCCGCTGAACGCCATCCTCGGTTTCTCGAGCCTGATGCAGAACGACGGCTCCCTGTCCGTGGAGCAACGCGAGACGCTGGGCATTGTCGCCCGCAGCGGCCGATACCTCCTGGACATCATCAACGACGTGCTGGACATGGCCAGGATCGAGGCGGGGCGAGCCACCGTCGAGAACACGGTCTTCGATCTGCAGGCGATGATGCGGGACCTCGCCGAGACGATGCGCCAGCGGGCCGAGGCCAAGGGGCTTCAGTTGACGTTGGAGATGGCCGCCGAGTTGCCTCGTGCCGTCAAGACGGATGAATCCAGGCTCCGGCAGGTGGTCCTCAATCTCGTCGGCAACGCCATCAAGTTCACCTCGCAGGGCGGCGTGACGCTGCGTCTGGCGAGCCGTCCCTTGGGTGACTCCGGGCGCGTGACGCTGGTCGTGGAAGTCAAGGACAGCGGCGACGGCATCGTCGCGGGAGACCGGCAACGCATCTTCGAGCCGTTCGTCCAGATCGGCAACGAGAAGGGGCACGAAGGCACAGGACTGGGCCTGGCCATCACGCGCCAGTTCGTGGAACTGATGGGCGGCGTGATTCGTGTCGAGAGCGCGCCGGGTGGTGGTTCCGTATTCCG
The DNA here is from genome assembly GCA_963812185.1 of uncultured Acidobacteriota bacterium. GTDB lineage: Bacteria > Acidobacteriota > Vicinamibacteria > Vicinamibacterales > JAHECP01 > JAHECP01. The sequence continues at coordinate 303,034 of CAWEUE010000001.1, read as the reverse complement.
TGTCGAGGTGCCGGTGGAGCTCGTGGGGGCCGCCATCGTCGTGCGTGCCGCCGGGAGGGAAGCGCACCTGGCACGCCTGGCGCCCGGCCAGCCCGACTGCCGGGTGCTGGTCGTCGAAGACCATGAGGTGAACCGGTTGCTGATGCGCCGACTTCTGCAGCAGTCGGGTGTCCAGGTGCGCGTGGCCGAAAATGGCGCGGAGGGCGTGGAGGCGTTCCGGTCGTGGCGTCCCGCGCTCGTCTGGATGGACTGGCGGATGCCGGTGATGGACGGACTGGAGGCGACCCGCCGTATCCGCGCGCTCGAGGGCGGGCGCGACGTGAAGATCGTCGCCCTTTCCGCCTCGGTGCTCGAGGAGGAGCGCGCACAGGTGCTGGCCGCGGGGGCGGACGATTTCCTGTCCAAGCCGATTGAGTTCAGCAGAATGTACGACTGCCTGACGAAGCATCTGGGAGTGCGGTTCGTCTTCGACGAGTGGCCGATCCCCGCCCAACGGAGGCTGTCCGTGGCCCTGGATCGCGAGGCGCTGACGGCGTTGCCGTCATCGCTCCGCACGGAACTGGCGGACGTCCTGGTGAGCCTCGACGCCGCCCGGATTGCCGACGTCATCCGCCGAGTGGCCGAGTCGGACCCCGCGCTGGGCGCCGTTCTGCAGCAGCACGCGGACCAGTTCCAGTACACCATCATCCGGCACGCCGTGCAGTCGTGTCCCGGCGGTGCGTCGGGCGAGGGGCGCGCGGTATGACCGACCCCGTCACGGTCCTGGCCGTCGACGACACGTCCGAGTCTCTGGCCCTGCTGGTCAAGATGCTGACCGCGGAAGGCTTCCGCGTGCGTGCGGCCGACAGCGCCGAGCTGGCCCTGGCCGCCGTGGCGGCCGAGCCGCCGGACCTGATCCTCCTCGACGTCCGCATGCCGGACGCGGGCGGGCTCGACGTGTGCCGGCGGCTCAAGGCGCGCGGGGAGACGCGACACATTCCCATCATCCTGATGAGCGCGTTCGCCGACGCGAAGGACTGGGTGGAGGGCCTGCAGCTGGGCGCGGCGGACTACATCACCAAACCGTTCCAGGTCGAGGAGCTCCTGACGCGCGTCAAGGCCCACCTGGCCCTGGCGCGGGCGAACGTGTCGCTCGAGCTCCGGGCGGGCGACCTCCGTCGGACGAACGAGCGATTGCGATCCGAGATCGCGGAGCGCCGGCGCGTCGAGGACGAGCTGCGTCAGAGCCTCGACCGGGCCGAGCGTTCCCGGCGGGCGATGCTCAGCGCGCTGGAGGACCAGCAGCGGGCCGAGGCGTCGTTGCTGAACGAACGTGAATTGTACGTGGACCTGGTGAACAGCCAGCCGGCGGGCATCTACCGCCTGAGGGTGCTGTCCGCGAGTCGCTCGTCGGAAGAAGGATGGCGCAGCGGGCAGAACCCTCCCTACACCGTCGAACTGGTCAGCAATCGGTTCTGCGAAATATTGAAGCTGGAAAAGAAGGTATTCGAGACGAATCCAGGCATCGTCAACGACCTCGTTCACGAAGCGGACAGAGGAGGAGTTCGCGAGAAGCAACGTCGAAGCCAACCTACACGTGACTCCCTTCGTCTGGGAAGGGCGAGTGAAGGTCGGCGGGGAGCTGCGCTGGTTGCACCTCGAATCCCACCCGCGGCTGATGGAGAACGGCGATGTCCTCTGGACGGGAATCCTCTATGACGTCACCGACGGAAAGCGGGCCGAGGCCGAGCGCCAGCGGCTGATGACGGCCATCGAGCAGGCCAGCGAGGTCGTCTTCATCACCGATCCGGCAGGCGTCATCCAGTACGTCAACCCGGCCTTCGAGCGGACGACGGGCTATAGCCGCGCGGAGTCCGTCGGACAGACCCCGCGCATCCTGAAGAGCGGCAGCCATGACGACGCCTTCTATCGTGAGCTGTGGGAGACCATCGCGAGCGGCAGGACATGGCGCGGGCGCACCGTCAACAAGCACAAGGACGGACACCTCTACACCGAGGAGACCAGCATTTCCCCGGTGAGCGACACGTCGGGGCGGGTCGTCAACTACGTGACCGTGAAGCACGACATCACGCAGGAGCTGCGGCTGGCGGAGCAGCTCCAGCAGGCCCAGAAGATGGAATCAGTGGGGCGCCTGGCGGGCGGCGTGGCCCATGACTTCAACAACATGCTGGGTGTGATCCTGGGCTACGCGGAGATGGCCATCGACCGGGTCGACGCGTCAGAGCCGCTCCATGCCGACCTCGTGGAAATCTGCAAGGCGGCGACTCGCTCCGCCGATCTCACGCAGCAGCTGCTGGCCTTCGCCCGCAAACAGACGGTCGCGCCCAAGGTGCTGGACCTGAACGAGGCCGTGACGGCCACGCTCAAGATGCTGCGGCGGCTGATCGGCGAGAGCATCACGCTCACCTTTCTGCCCGGAGCCGACCTGTGGCCGGTCAAGGTGGACCCGTCGCAGATCGACCAGATTCTGGCCAACCTGTGCATCAACGTCCGGGACGCCATCGCAGGTGTCGGCAAGGTGACCATCGAAACGGGAAAGGCCGCGTTCGATCAGGCCTATTGCGCCGTCCACGCGGGATCCGTCCCCGGTGAATTCGATCTGCTGGCCGTCAGCGACGACGGCTGCGGGATGGACAAGGAAACGCTGGCCCACATCTTCGAGCCGTTCTTCACGACCAAGGGCGCCGGCGAGGGCACCGGCCTCGGCCTGGCCACGATCTACGGCATCGTCACGCAGAACGGGGGCTTTGTCGACGTCGACAGTGAGCCGGACCAGGGAACGACGTTCAGGATCTATCTGCCCAGACACGCGGGCAGAACCGGGAAGGCGCCGACGGCCGGCGCGGCGAGACCGGCCGAGCGCGGCCACGAGACCATCCTGCTGGTGGAGGACGAACAGGCCATCCTGAAGCTGACCACGACGATGCTCGAAAGGCAGGGCTACACCCTGTTGGCCGCGAGCGCGCCGGGCGAGGCCATCCGCCTGGCGAGGGAGCACGCCGGCCAGATCGACCTGCTGATGACCGACGTGGTGATGCCCGAGATGAACGGCCGCGACCTGGCCAGGAACCTCCTGTCCCTCTATCCGGGCCTCAAGCGACTGTTCATGTCCGGTTACACCGCCGACGTCATCGCGCACCAGGGCGTGCTGGATGAAGGGGTCCATTTCCTCCAGAAGCCCTTCTCCATGAAGGAGCTGGCCGACGGCGTGCGGGCGGCGCTGGATGGTGAGTAGGGAAACGGCGCCGTGGAACCACCCTTCCTTCGGTCGGGTGGTCCCACGGCCTGGAGCGGTCGCGATGCCGGGACGCTACCGGGCGTCGATGATGGCGTTCAGCGTGGCGCTGGGCCGCATGGCCTTCGTGGTCTTCGCCGTGTCCGGCTGGTAGTAGCCGCCCATGTCCACGGGCTTGCCCTGCGCGCCGAGCAGATCGGCGTCGATCGTCTGCGCGCCGGCCGCCAGCTGCTTCGCGACGCCCGCGAAGCGGGACGTGAGCTCGGCGTCCTTCGACTGCGCGGCGAGCGCCTCCGCCCAGTAGAGCGCCAGGTAGAAGTGGCTGCCGCGGTTGTCGATGCCGCCCAGCTTGCGGGCCGGCGACTTGTTCTCGTCGAGGAACCTGCCGATCGCCTGGTCGAGCGTCTCGGCCAGCACCGCCGCGCGCGCGTTGCCGGTCGAGCCCGCGATGTGCTCGAAGCACGCGGCCAGCGCCGAGAACTCGCCGAGCGAGTCCCACCGCAGGTAGCCTTCCTTCTGGAACTGCTGCACGTGCTTGGGCGCCGACCCGCCCGCACCGGTCTCGAAGAGCCCGCCACCGGCCAGGAGCGGCACGATCGACAGCATCTTGGCCGACGTCCCGATCTCGAGGATGGGGAAGAGGTCGGTCAGGTAGTCGCGCAGGGCGTTGCCGGTCACCGAGATGGTGTCCTGGCCCCTGCGGATCCGCTCGAGCGAGTACTTCATCGCCTCGACCGGCGGCAGGATCCGGATCTCGAGGCCCTTGGTGTCCTCGTCCTTCAGATAGCGTTCGACCTTGGCGATCACCTGCGCGTCGTGCGCGCGCGCCTGGTCCAGCCAGAACACCGCGGGTGCCCCGGTGACCTTGGCCCGCCGCACGGCCAGCTTCACCCAGTCGCGGACGGCGACGTCCTTGGCCTGGCAGGAGCGGAAGATGTCGCCCGTCGCCACCTTCTGCTCGAGCAGCGTCTTCCCCGTGGACTCCTCGACGACCCGGATGGCGCCGGCGGCGGGGGCGATGAAGGTCTTGTCGTGCGAGCCGTACTCCTCGGCCTTCTGCGCCATCAGGCCGACGTTCGGCACGCTGCCCATCGTGGCCGGGTCGAACGCGCCGTGCGCCTGGCAGTCCTCGATGATGGTCTTGTAGATCGTGGCGTAACAGCGATCCGGGATCATCGCCTTGGTGTCGTGGAGCTTGCCGTCCGGCCCCCACATCTTCCCGCCCTCGCGCACCACGACCGGCATCGACGCGTCCACGATGATGTCGTTCGGCATGTGGAGGTTCGTGATGCCGCGGTCCGAGTCCACCATCGCCAGCGGCGGGCGCGTGGCGTACACGGCCTTGATGTCGGCCTCGATCGCCGCTTGCTGGTCCGCCGGCAGGCTCTGGATCCGGTTGTAGACGTCGCTCAGGCCGTTGTTCGGGTTCACGCCCAGGGTCCTGAACGTGGCGGCGTGCTTCTCGAACACGTCCTTGAAGTAGACCGTCACGGCGTGGCCGAACATCACCGGGTCCGACACCTTCATCATGGTGCTCTTGAGGTGCAGCGACAGCAGCAGGCCGCGCTTCTTCGCGTCGTCGATCTGATCCTCGAAGAAGCGACGGAGCGCCGCGACGTGCATCACCGAGGTGTCGAGGATCTCGCCCGCCACGAGCGGCATCGTCTTCTTGAGCACGGTGACGCCGCCGTCCTTCGCCACGAACTCGTAGCGGACCTCGGTCGGCTTCTCGATCGTGGTCGAGTTCTCGCCGCCGTAGAAGTCGTCGGCGCTCATGTGCGCCACGTGTGATTTCGAGTCCGGCGCCCAGGCGGCCAGCTTGGGCGGGTGCTTGCGCGCGAACGCCTTCACGGAGAGCGGCGACCGCCGGTCGGAGTTGCCCTCGCGGAGCACCGGGTTCACGGCGCTGCCGAGCACCTTCGCGTAGCGCGTCTGGACCGCCTGCTCGGCCTCGTCCTTCGGCGCCTCGGGGTAGTCCGGCACCTTGAAGCCCTTGCCCTGCAGCTCCTTGATCGCGTCCTTGAGCTGGGGGATCGACGCCGAGATGTTCGGCAGCTTGATGATGTTGGCCTCGGGCGTCTGCGCCAGCGCGCCGAGCTGCGCGAGGTCGTCCGGCAGCCGCTGCGCCTCGGCCAGGTGCTCCGGGAAGGTGGCGAGGATGCGGCCCGCGAGCGAGATGTCCCGGGTCTCCACGGCGATGCCGGAGCCCTTCGTGAACGCGCGGACGATGGGCAGGAACGAGAGCGTGGCGAGCGCGGGGGCCTCATCGGTCCACGTCCACATGATCGTCGACGGCTTGGTCGTCATGAACCTGTATCTCCTTATGAGTCCGGGGTGCCGACAGGCACCCGCCGGGCCCGAGGGCCCGGCCGAATCCTTAAGTCTATTCGAAGCGCGTGCCAGACGGTGCGCACGGCTCGATCCGGGCGCCGGAACCGCCTGTGCCGAGAATCCGACGCCGCCGCCGGCCGCGTGCGCGGTGGCGGGAAACCCGGTCGCCGCCGGCGCCCGCCTCGCTGTAAAGTAGCAGACGCCGGGACGTGGCGATGGCAGCGAACGACGACAACGGGACGACGGGTGAGGCGCCGGGCGCCGTGACGGTGCCCTGGCACCGCCGGTGGACGATCGGCCGCAACCGCTACGACCACCTCGAGCTGGCCGGCGCCTTCGGCGACCTGGGGACGCTCATCCCCTTCGTCGTCGGCTACATCGCGGTGCTGAGGGTGGACCCGCTCGGCATCCTGTTCACGCTCGGGCTGAGCGCAATCGCGGTGGGCCTCTATTACAAGACGCCCATTCCCGTGCAGCCCATGAAGGCCATCGGCGGCGCGGCCATCGCGTCGGGCGGCGCGGTGAGCGCGGGGATGATCTGCGGCGCCGGGCTCTTCACCGGCCTGTTCTGGCTCCTGGCCGGCGCGACGCGGACGGTGGACCTCGTCACCCGCTTCGCGGCCCGGCCGATCGTCCGCGGCATCGTGCTCGGCCTGGGCCTCCTGTTCATCCGGCAGGGCATCGGCCTGATGCTCGTCACGCCGTGGCTGGGCGGCGTCGGCCTCGTGCTCACGTTCGTCCTGATCACCTACCCCCGCGTGCCCGCCATGTTCGCGCTGCTCGTCGTGGGCGCGGTGGCCGCGTACTTCCTCGACCCGGCCCACGCGGCCGAGCTGCTGTCGATGCGGCCGGCCTTCCGCCTGCCCGACTTCACCTTCGCGAGGATGAGCTGGGACGACCTGGTGGCGGGCTCGCTCGTGCTGGCCATCCCGCAGATCCCGCTGACGATCGGGAACGCCGTCGTCGCGATCCGGGCCGAGAACAACGAGCTCTTCCCCGAGCGCCCCGTGACCGACCGCATGATGGCGGTCTCGCAGGGGCTGATCAACCTCGCGGCCGCGCCGTTCGGCGGCATTCCGCTGTGCCACGGCGCGGGCGGCATGGCGGGCCACGTCCGCTTCGGCGCCCGCACGGGCGGGTCGCTGGTGATGCTCGGCGCCATCATGCTGGGGCTCGCCCTGTTCTTCAGCAGCGCGGTGGGCCTGCTCTTCGAGATCTTCCCGAAGGCCATCCTCGGCGTCATCCTCTTCTTCGCCGGGATGGAGCTGGCGATCACGACGAAGGACGTCGGCGGGCGCAAGGAGGACGTCTACGTGATGCTGGCCGTCGCGGGCGTGGCCATGTGGAACATGGGCGCCGCGTTCCTCGCCGGCATCGCGCTGCACCAGGTCCTCGAGCGGCGCTGGATCAGGATCTGATGCTCCCCGTGCTTGCGTTGCCCCTCGTCTTCCTGATGCAGCTCCCGCCGGCCGCTCCGTCCCCGGCCGCCTCGACGATCGTCGGCGGCGAAGGAGCGCCCACGGTGACCATCCCCCGGATCGACGCCACGATCACGGTGGACGGGCGGCTCGACGAGCCGGTGTGGGCCGAGGCGCGCCGGCTCGGCCACTTCTGGCAGTACCAGCCGGTGGACGGCCGGCCGGCCGCGGAGCGGACCGAGGTGCTCGTCTGGTACTCGCCGACGGCGCTCTACTTCGGGATCGTCGCGTACGACGATCAGCCCGGGTCCATCCGCGCGACCCTGCCGGACCGCGACAACCTGGACTCGGAGGACACGGTCACCATCTTCCTGGACACGTTCCACGACCAGCGCCGCGCCTTCTTCTTCACCGTCAATCCGCTCGGCGTCCAGCAGGACGGCATGCACAGCGAGGGCGGCTTCAACGCGGGCACGCGGTCGGGGCACGGCATGGACGACAAGAACCCCGATTTCCAGTTCGAGTCGAAGGGCCGCCTCACAGACGACGGCTACGTCGTCGAGGTGCGGATCCCGTTCAAGACGCTGCGTTATCCCGCGGGGTCCGCGCCGCAGACGTGGGGGCTGAACATCCAGCGGAAGGTGCAGCGCACTGGCTACGTCGACACCTGGACCGACGTCCGGCGGGCCGGCGAGAGCTTTCTCGCCCAGGCCGGCGCGATGACCGGGCTCCACGACTTGAAGCGGGGGCTGGTGAGCGAGGTCCAGCCCGTTTGGGTGACGTCCTACAACGGAACGCGCGCCGCAGGGGGCGAGCCCTTCGTCCGCGCGACGCCCGACTCGAAGCCCGGCGCCAACCTGCGGTTCTCGACGTCGAACGTGACGTTCGACTCGACCGTGAACCCGGACTTCAGCCAGGTCGAGGCGGACGCCGCCCAGGTGACCGTCAACGAGCGCTTCGCGCTGAACTATCCCGAGAAGCGGCCGTTCTTCCTGGAGGGCATCGACCTGTTCGCGGCGCCCAACCAGCTGGTCTACACGCGGCAGATCGTGGACCCGATCGCCGGCGAGAAGGTGACCGGGAAGGTGGGGCCGCTCAACGTCGCGTACCTGGTGACGAAGGAGCGGGCGGACAGCGGCCGGGCGCTCACGAACATCGCGCGCGTCCGGCGCGACCTCGGCGAGCACACGACCGTGGGCGCGATCGTCACCGACCGCGAGGCCGCCGGCGAATACAACCGCGTCGTCGGCGTGGACGAGCGGACGATCTTCAGGGACCTCTACTACGTCCAGTTCCAGCTTGCGAACGCGTGGACCGGCGCCGCCGACAGCCGGCCGCTCTCGTCGCCCCTCTGGATGGCCGAAATCGACCGCACGGGGCGCGCGTTCGGCCTCAACTACAAGCTGACGGGCATCGGCGCGGACTTCGTCGCCGCCAGCGGCTACGTGCCCCGCAACGACATCGTGACGGCGCACTTCTTCAACCGGTACTCCTGGTACTTCAAGAAGGGCTCGGCGCTCGAGACGCTGCAGGCGCACTACAACCCGACGCGTCTCTGGGAGTACCGCGACTTTCCCGACCTGACGCCGCTCGAAGGCAGCGACCAGCTGTCGCTGCAGAGCGGCTGGCGCGGCGGGTGGAGCCTTCAGGGCCAGATCACGCGCCAGGTACTGGCGGCTGGACCCGGCCGCGTACGCGGCGTACCGAGGCCGGCGGCGTCTCGCCCGGCTCGTACCGGCCGGTGGCGGAAGTGAGCGGCTGGACGCCCGACGTGACGTTCAAGACGCCGATCTGGCGGCAGCTCGACGGCCAGATCGAGGCGAAGCGCGGCGCGGTGCCGATCTTCACCGAGGGCTCCGAGGGACGCGAGACGCGCGTCACGTCCACCGTGAACGCACGGCCCACCGGATCGGTCCGCGCGCAGGTCACGCTGACCTACTCGCACATCGTCCGCGCCCGCGACGGCAGCGAGTTCGCCCGCACGCTCATCCCGCGCCTGAAGGTCGAGTACCAGGTCACGCGCGCGCTCTTCTTCCGGGTCGTCGGCCAGTACCAGTCGCAGCGCCAGGCCCTGCTCTACGACGACCTCGGCGATCCGCTTTTCGTCGCCGGCCTGGCGCCGCCCTCCGTCAACGCCCGCGGTCTGCGGCTCGACTGGCTGGCGTCGTACAAGCCCACCCCGTTCACCGTCGCCTTCTTCGGCTACGGCGCCTCGCTGACCCGCGATCCGTCCCTGGGCCTCACGAGGATGACGAGGACGAGCGACGGGTTCTTCCTGAAGCTGGCCTACCAGTTCCGCTGGTAGCCGCCCTGGCCGGTCCGCCAACCTTCGGATCTCCCCGGACAACCGAAGCGCGCGGGCGTGCGTCTAATTGCACGAACGCCGTCATGGCCGCGCCCGTCCGATCCCGATCGAGAGCGGAGCGCCAACAGTGAGGTCACCTACATGTCGTGGATCGACGGGTTCGCCCGGGATCTGAGGCACTCCCTGCGCATGTTCCGGCAGAGCCCGGCGTTCACGGCCGCCGCCGTGGCGGCCCTGGCGCTCGGGATCGGCGCGAACACCGCGATCTTCTCGGTCGTGAACGCCGTGCTGCTCAAGCCGGTGGCGTTTCCGGACCCCGACCGGATCGTGCTCTTCCTGAACACGTCGCCGCAGGGCGCGGGCTCGGCGTGCTCGCCGGCGAAGTTCGAGCACTACCGCGAGCAGACGAGCGTCGTCGAGGACGTGTCGGCCTTCGGCCTCGGCGTCGTCAACTACACGGGCGGGGCGTTGCCCGAGCAGCTGCGCTCGGGCCGGGTGTCGGCCGATTTCTTCAAGCTGTTCGGGGCGAGGGTCGAGCTGGGCCGGACGTTCACGCCCGACGAGGACGCGCCGAACGGGCCCCGGGTCGTGGTCCTCGGACACGACTTCTGGGTCCGCCGGTTCCAGAGCGACCCCGGCGTCGTCGGGAAGGCCATCTCGCTCAACGGGAACCCCTCGGTCGTCGTCGGCGTGCTGGCGCCGGGCTTCGATTTCCGCGAGTTCGGGCCGGAGCCGGAGGTGTGGACGCCGTTCCAGATCGATCCGAACACGACCGATCAGGCGCACTACTTCCGCGCGGCCGGGCGGCTCGAGGCCGGTGTGACGCTCGCGCAGGCGCAGGCGCGGCTGCAGCTCTCCGGCGACGAATACCGCCACAAGTTCCCCGATGCCCTCGGCCCGAACAACAGCTTCACCGTCGAGCCCATCCGCGAGGCGATCGTCCGCAACGCGCGCCCGTCCCTGCTCGTGCTGGTCGGCGCGGTGGCCTTCGTGCTGCTCATCGCGTGCGCCAACGTGGCCAACCTGCTGCTCGTGCGCGCGAGCGGGCGCCGCCGCGAAATCGCGATCCGGACGGCCATCGGCGCGGGGCGCGGGCGGATCGTGCGGCAGCTGCTCGTCGAGAGCGTGCTGCTGTCGCTGGCGGGCGGCGCGATTGGCGTGATCGTCGGCGTCACCGGCATCCGCGCCCTGCTCGCCATAAACACCGCGGGCCTGCCGCGCGTCGGAGCGGACGGCGCGCTCGTGGGCGCGGACTGGCGCGTGCTCGCCTTCACGCTGGCGGTGTCGGTCGGCACGGGCCTCGTCTTCGGCCTGATTCCGGCGCTGCAGGGCTCGCGCGCGGACCTCAACGCGACGCTCAAGGAGAGCGGCGCGCGGTCCGGCGCCGGCGTGCGGCAGGGCCGGACGCGCGCGGTGCTCGTCGTGACCGAGGTCGCGCTCGCCGTGATCCTGCTCGTGGGCGCGTCCCTGCTGATCCGCACGTCGGTCGCGCTGGCCCACGTGGACCCGGGCTTCGACGCGTCCGACGTCCTGACGCTGCGGACGTCCATGACCGGGCCGGCGTTCGAGAAGGCCGCCGCCGTCGACCTGCTCATCCGGAACGCCGTCGAGCGCCTCGACGCGCTCCCCGGCGTCGTCCAGGCCAGCGCCACGTGCTGCGTGCCGCTCGACGGGGGCTATGGCCTGCCGTTCAACGTCGTCGGCCGGCCGCACGACGGCCCGTACCTGGGCGGCGGCGAGTGGTTCACCGTGTCGCCGGGCTACTTCGAGGTCTTCAAGAATCCCGGTCGTCCGCGGCCGTACGTTCACCGACCGCGACGACCGCCAGGGCGCGCCCGTCGTGATCATCAACGAGGCCATGGCCCGCCAGTTCTGGCCGAAGGGCGACCCGCTCGACGACCGGCTCGTCATCGGCCGCGGCGCGATGCCCGAGTTCAAGGACGAGCCCGAGCGCCAGATCATCGGCATCGTCGGCGACACGCGCGACCAGGGGCTCAACAGCGATCCGGGCCCGGCGATGTACATCCCGCAGGGGCAGGTGCCGGACGCGGTGAACGCGCTGAACGTGGGGCTGTCGCCCATGATCTTCGTGGTGCGGACCCGGACCACTCCGCTCGCGATGAGCAGCCAGGTGCAGGAGTCGCTGCGCCAGTCCACCGGCCTGCCGGTCTCCGGCGTCCGGTCGATGGCGCAGATCGTGTCCATCTCGACCTCGCGCGAGCGGCTCAACATGTGGCTGATGACGGTGTTCGGCGTCGCGGCGCTGCTGCTCGCGGCCATCGGGATCTACGGCCTGATGGCGTACTCGGTGGAGCAGCGGACGCAGGAGATCGGCATCCGCCTCGCGCTCGGCGCGGCGGCCGGCCAGGTCAAGCACATGGTCGTGGTCCAGGGCCTGCGCCTCGCGCTGGTGGGCGTCGCCGTCGGGCTCGCCGCGGCGTTCGGCCTCACGCGCTTCATCGCGAGCTTCCTGTTCGGCGTGGGGAAGTGGGATCCGACGGTCTTCGTCGGCGTGCCGATCGCGCTGACGGCCGTGGCCGCGCTCGCGGTCTGGCTGCCGGCACGCCGGGCGAGCCGCGTCGATCCCAACCTCGCGCTGCGCTGTGAGTAGGCCCGCGGCCGGTCACGCGCCGCCGCCGCGCGCCTCTCGCCGCGTCGACCCGGCCGGCGCCGCGCGCAGGTACTGCGCCGGCCATGCCGCCGGCTGCTCGAGCTCCCGCGCCGCGCGCAGCGGCCAGTAGGGATCCCGCAGCATCTCGCGCGCGAGCAGCACGCAGTCCGCCCGGCCCTCGCGCACGATCGCGTCGGCCTGCGCCGGCGACGTGATGAGCCCCACGGCGCCCGTCGGAATCTCCGCCTCGCGCCGGACGCGCTCCGCGAACGGCACCTGGTAGCCGGGGCCGAGCGGGATGCGCGCGTCGGGCGCGGCGCCGCCCGACGAGCAGTCCACCAGATCCACGCCGCGCGCCTTCAGGCGCCGCGCCAGCTCCACCGACTGATCCGCGTCCCACCCGCCGTCCACCCAGTCGGTGGCCGAGATGCGCACGAAGAGCGGCTGCCGCTCGGGCCAGACCGCGCGCACCGCCTCCACGACCTCGAGACAGAGCCGCGTCCGGTTGTCGAACGACCCGCCGTACTCGTCCGCGCGATGGTTCAGCCGCGGCGAGAGGAACTCGTGGATCAGGTACCCGTGCGCCGCGTGGACCTCGGCCACGTCGAACCCGGCCGCCGCGGCGCGCCCGGCCGCCGCGCGGAAGGCCTCGACGATGCCGCGAAGGTCGCCGCGCGTCAGCGCGCGCGGCGTCGCGTAGCCGGGCGCGAACGGATCGGCCGACGGCCCGACCGGCTGCCACCCGCCGTCGGCCGGCGTGACGGCGCCGGGACCCTCCCAGGGCGGGCGCGTGCTCGCCTTGATGCCGGCGTGCGCCAGCTGGATGCCGGCCGCCGCGCCCTGCGCGCGGACGAACCGGACGACCCGGCCGAGCCCCTCGGCGTGCGCGTCGGTCCAGATGCCCAGGTCGCGCGGGCTGATGCGGCCGTCGGCCGCGACCGCCGTCGCCTCCGTGAGGACGAGCGCGGCGCCGCCGACGGCGCGCGAGCCGAGATGGACGAGGTGCCATTCGTTGGCGAGGCCATCCTCGCTCGAGTACTGGCACATCGGCGACACGAGGATGCGATGGGGCAGCGTCAGGCCGCGCAGCGTGAGCGCGTCGAACAGGTTCGGCATGTCAGTACTATTGATGATCGCCGGCCGCCGTCGCAACGTCTCCTTGCGCGCGGTCCCGCGCAAGATCGCCACGCAGGACCGCCACGCCCCTGCCACACTGGCTTGCCGCGCCGAAGCGCACCCGCGCGAAGGCGGGCCTCCGAATGTCGCAGCCGTGAGACGCGCCGTCCGTGACGCAGGACAACCGGCGGCGCGCGATCGGCGAAGATCGGCCGTGAATGCGCGATCGCGCCTGGCACGCCGGTTGCGTCCGGAGGGAGCACACTCACCAACCCGCGATGGCGGCGCGCCGGGCGCTCGGGCTCCCGGCGCCCGCGTTCCATGGCATCGGCCGATTTCAGGCGAGGGAGACCCGTGGCCCATATCGACAGCGAAGCGTTACCGTCATTGACCTCCAGGCAGTCCCGCCGGCAGTTCTGCGCGCACGCGTGCCAGGCCCTGTCGCTCGTCACCGTGGGGGCGGTGCTCGAGGCGTGCGGCGGGAGCAGCAGCCCGACGAGCCCGTCGGGCCTCTCGGCGCAGGCGCTGCCCGTCATCAACGCGAACATCGCCAACAGCACCGTCTCGCTGACGATCGACTCGAGCTCGCCGCTCTCGTCGGTCGGCAGCGCCGCCCTCGTGCAGACGTCCGGCGGCAGCCTCCTCGTGGCGCACGTCGCCCAGGACAGCTTCACGGCGCTCAGCGCGATCTGCACGCACCTGACCTGCTTCATCACCGGGTACGCGAGCGGGCTCTTCGTCTGCCCCTGCCACGGCTCCGAGTTCAGCACCAACGGGAGCGTGGTGCGCGGGCCGGCGGCCGCGCCGCTGCGCCAGTACCTCGACGCAGTACGCCAACGGCGTGCTGTCGGTCAGCGTCTGACAGCCCGTGGCGCGAGGGCGGTGACGGTGAAATTGGGGTCAGACCCCATCTTCGTGGGCTCCTCGAGCCACGAGAAGAGGGGTCTGACCCCAATTTCGCTGAAAACGAAGCAGGACGGCCGCCGCCCGGCGGCCGGCTGACCTGCCGGCCGGCCGGGCCGCCTCAACCGCCGAAAACCCGTCATCGGTCGCCAGCTTTTCGCCGCCGGCCCAATTCCGGCCTTCCCGCAGGCGATTCCCCGTCCGGCAAATGGCGTACGGTTCTTGCAAGAGCCGTTGTTCGAGGCTGCGCGCGCTCGACGGCGCGCGGCCGGGCTGGCGGTGGGGCCGCCGCCCGGCGGGGTCCGGAGAGGGTCGGATGTCCGCGTTCCAGAAGATTCTCGTGCCGACCGATTTCAGCGAGGTGTCCGCGGCGGCGTTGCGCTGCGCCGCCGCGCTCGCGGAGCCGTTCGGCTCCTCGCTCACCGTCCTGCACGTCGCCGAGGACCTGATGGCCGAGGCGAACAGCGCCGGCGCCGGCGCCCCCTGGAGCGAAGGCGTGCAGGATCAGACCGAGAACGACGCGCGCGGGCGCCTGGCCGAGGTCGTGACCGGCGCCGGGCTCGACGGCCTGAACGTGCGCACCGAGCTGCTCGTCGGCAGCCCGATTCCCGAGATCCTGGGATACGCCGAGAAGCACGAGTTCGATCTGATCGTCATGGGCACGCACGGCCGCCGCGCGATCGCGCGCGTGCTGCTCGGCAGCGTCGCCGAGTGCGTGGTGCGGCTGGCCCCGTGCCCGGTGCTGACCGTTCGGGTCTGTCGCAAGCGGCCGGCGGCCTCCTGAGGCCGTGACGGGACGCGAGTCGTTCTCCGACCGGTCCGTCGGGAGACGGGCCGAGGAAACCGGTGAAACGCATGGTTTCGCACAAAGCCAAGTACGGTCTCAAAGCGCTGCTCAGCCTCGCGGGTGACGTCGAGGCGCGGCCGGTGATGGTCGCGGACCTGGCGCGACGCGAGCGTCTCCCGAAGAAGTTCCTCGAGCAGATCCTCCTCGAGCTGAAGCACCGAGGGCTCCTGCAGAGCCGGCGCGGGAAGGGCGGCGGGTACCTGCTGACGCGGCCGCCGGCCAAGGTCAGCGTCGGCGAGGTGCTGCGCGCGCTCGACGGGCCGCTGGCGCCCACGCCCTGCACGAGCGAGACGGCCTACGTCAAGTGCGACGAGTGCGACAGCGAGACCACCTGCGGCATCCACATGCTGATGAAGGAGGTCCGCGACGCGACCGCCCACATCCTGGACTCGACGAGCCTCGCCGACGTCGTCCAGTCGATGGCCGCCGCGACGGCCGTGCAGCGGGCCGCCACGCACGTGACGATGCCCGAGCGCGCCGCGGCGCTGAAGCGGCCCGAGCGCGCGGTGTCCTTCATGCCCACCCGGCGCAAGGCCTAGACGCCGGCCCTCCTCCGCCAGGGCTCCGGCGGCCCGCCGGATGGTCAGCGCCGGGACGCGGGCGTCAAAACGTCAGGACCCGGTCGGCGTCGAGGACCAGCATGCCCAGCTCGCCGAGCTTGGCCTGGCGGCAGCCGGACACCAGGTCGTCCTGCGCGAGCCCGCGCGCGGCCATGCACGTCTCGCAGACCAGCACGAGCCCGCGGCGCAGGATCGGCAGCAGCATGCGCGACACGTTGTAGTAGCCCGTCGGCGTGTCCTGTCCGGCCTTGGCGCACCAGACCGCGTCGCCGAGCAGGAAGACCGAGAGCTCCAGGTCGTCTTCCAGCTTCAGCAGGACATCGCACAGCCGCAGCGCGTTGTAGGTGCGCTCGCTGCCGTACGGCGCGTCGTTGACGATGATCGTGACCTTCATGAGCCTCCCTATCGGTTCGATAGGTTCGATGGAACCGACCGTGCCCATGGCCTGCGCTTGCATCGCGCGTGCCCGTTCGGGCGGATCGGCTGGCGTGCATCGTGCATGGGTTCCCCGGGGGATTTCCGGCGCGCGCGTGAACGGGGCCCCGCGCCCGCCCGTGTGTCGATCATGAAACCAGCCAAGGTATACCTGGTCGGGGCCGGCCCCGGGCATCCGGAGCTGCTGACGGTGAAGGCCGCCAACCTGCTCAAGTCCGGCGACGTCATCGTGTACGACCGCCTGATCCAGGAAGAGGTGCTCGCGCTGGCCAAGCCGTCCGCCGAGCGCATCTTCATGGGCAAGTCCGTCGGCCGACACGATTCCCGGCAGGACGAGATCCACGAGCTGCTCGCGCGCAAGGCGCGCGAGGGCAAGACCGTCGTCCGGCTCAAGGGCGGCGATCCGTTCGTGTTCGGCCGCGGCGGCGAGGAGGCCGAGTTCCTCGCCGGCGAGGACATTCCGTTCGAGGTGATTCCCGGCGTGTCGTCGGCGCTGGCCGCGCCGATGAGCGCGGGCATCGCCATCACGCACCGCGACGTCGCGTCGGCCGTCGCCATCGTCACCGGGCACGAGGCCAAGAAGGATCAGGACCGGGTCGACTGGGGCGCGCTCAGCCGCATCGACACGCTCGTGTTCCTGATGGCCGTCGCCAACGTGCGGCGGATCGCCGAGCTGCTCGTCGCCCACGGCCGCAGCCCGGAGACGCCCGCCGCCATCGTCCAGATGGCGTTCTGGCACGACGAGCACGCGGTGACCGGGACGCTCGCCACCATCGCGGACGCTGTCGAGCGCGCCGGGATCAAGCCGCCGGCGACGCTGGTCGTCGGCGAGGTCGTGCGGCTGCGCGAGAAGCTCCAGGGATCGCAGCGCGACCTGCGCCGGCGCGCGGACAGCCGGTCGCGGTTCGAGCCGTCGCCCGGCGCCGACCAGCTGCTGCGGCTGGCGACGGGCGCCGCGGGGAGCCAGCTGCTCGGCGTCGCGCTCGAGGCGGGGATCTTCGACCGGCTGGAGCGGGCCTGTCCGGCGGCGTCGCTCGCGGCGCGCACCGGGCTGGACGCCGGCGCGCTCGAGGAGATGCTCGAGGCGCTCGTCGCGCTCGGCCTCGTCGAGTCGACGCCCGGCGGCTTCAGGAACCTGGAGGTCGCCTCGCGCTACCTCACCAGCGGCTCGGAGCAGAGCCTGAAGGCGGCGCTCCTCGAGCAGGTCGCGCTCTCGACGTCCTGGGACGCGCTGGCCGGATACGCGCGGGGCGGGCCGGGCGTCCGCGCGGCGGCGCCCGACCCGGCCGCCGCCGACGGCGCGGGCCGCGAGGCGCTGGCGCGCTTCATGGCGCCGGCCATCGTCGACCGGCTCGACCTGGCGGCCCGCGGCCCGATCCTGCACGTGGGCTGGGGCGGCGGCGCCTACGTGGACGCCATCACGCGGCGCTGGCCGGACCTGTCGGTCACCACCTGCAACCCGTTCCACGCGCCGGATCCGCTCGCGGCGCTCGCGGGGCACCGGCGCGCCGGCGGGTACGGGTGCGTGGTGCTCTCGGGGCTGCTCGCCTCGTGCGCGCGCGGGGAGGTCGACGCCCTGCTCGCCGCCGCGGCGGACGCGTCGGACCCGCGCGGCCTGCTGGTCCTGCACGACGCCTTCGTGCCCGGCAGCGTGCTGCCGCCC
Organism: uncultured Acidobacteriota bacterium; assembly: GCA_963812185.1. GTDB lineage: Bacteria > Acidobacteriota > Vicinamibacteria > Vicinamibacterales > JAHECP01 > JAHECP01. The sequence continues at coordinate 285,610 of CAWEUE010000001.1, read as the reverse complement.
GCCGACCTCCTGCTCGGCGCGCTGGCGCGGCACGCGGCGCGCGGCGGCTGCCGCACGTGGTCCACGGCCAGGCTCACCGGCGCGCTGCAGAGCCTCGGCTACCAGGTCGTCACCGCCGCGCCGGTCGCGGCCGGCACGCTGCTCGTCACGGCCGAAAGGCAGGCGCGTCCGTGAGCTACCTGGTCAACCTCGTGCTGCGCGATCGGCCCGCGGTGGTCGTGGGCGCGGGACGGATCGCCGCGCGGAAGATCGGCGATCTCCTCGAGGCGGGCGCGCGCGTCACGGTGATCGCGCCGCGTGTGGCGCCCGAGGTGGAGGCCTTCGAGGCCGCGGGGCGGATTCGCCTGCAGCGCCGCGGCTACGGCGCCGGCGACCTGGACGGCGCCGCCGTGGTCGTGGCGGGCACCGACGATCCGGCCGTCAACGTCCGCGTGTCGGAGGACGCGCGGCGCGCCGGCGTGCCGGTGAACGTCGTCGACGAGCCCGCGCTGTGCACGTTCACGATCCCGGCCGTCGTGCGCCGCGGCGACCTCACGCTGGCCGTCGCGACCGAGGGACGGTGTCCGGCGTTCGCCCGCGCCGTGCGCGAGGATCTCGAGGCCCGCTACGGCCTGGAGTACGCCGAGGCCCTCGCGGTGCTCGCGTCGGCCCGGGGGCGCCTGCGCGAGGCGGGCTGGGACAACGCGCGCGTCCAGCGCGCCCTGTCCGGCCTCTACCACGACGGTCTCGTGGAGCGCGTGCGGGCGGGCGACGCGCGCCGGCTCGCCGAGCTGCTGCGCGCGCACCTGGGACCGCTGGCGCCGGACGCGTGAAGCGCTTTATGCCACGGTGGTGGAGGAGGGAGCCCGAGCCGACCGCGGCCGATGTCCAGGCCCGCATCCGCGCGCGGTACGAGCGGTGCCGCGAGCTCATCTCCCTCAACAACGAGTGCCTGGAGCTGCTGACCGGGCTCCAGGAGGACCTCCAGTTCGTGCCGCCGCGCCGCGACGTGATCGGCGAGCGCGTCGGCGCGTTCTTCGACCGCGCCGGCCGGATCGTGGACCTGCTCGAAGGCCTCGCGTCCCGGCGGTACCCCGCCCTGCACACCGCCCTGAAGGGCCAGCGCGCCGAGATCGAGACGTTCGTGGCGTCGCGGCAGGAGCTGGTGCACCCGCGCCTGGCCGCGCGGCTGTCGGAGGTGGACGCGAGCGACGCCGCCGAGGTGGGCAGCAAGGCGGCGGTGCTCGGCGAGGTGCGGCGGCGCCTCGGCGTCCCCGTGCCGGACGGCTACGTGCTGACGACCGAGGCGTACCGGATCTTCTTCGGCGTGCCCTGCTGGGACCGCGTCCGCGACGCCGTGCGCACGCTCACCGGCGGCGACCTCGACGCGCTGCAGCGGATCTCGATGGAGTTCACCGAGATGGTGGCGTCGGCGCCGCTGCCGCGCGCGCTCGAGGTCGCGCTCGTCGAGCGCGCCCAGGCGCTCGCCGGGGACTGCGGGCTGGCCGTGCGCTCGAGCGCGTGCGGCGAGGGCGGCACGCATACCTTCGCCGGGCAGTTCGACAGCCGCATCAACGTGCCGGTGGACCGCGTGGTCGAGGCGTACCGGCAGGTCGTGGCCAGCCGGTTCAGCCAGCGCGCCCTGTCGTACCGGCTGTCGAGCGGGCTCGCCGAGGTGGACAGCCCGATGGCGGCGCTCGTGCTGCCGACCATCCGGGCGCGCGCGTCCGGCATCCTCTACACGCGCGACCCCGGCCAGCCGCGCGGCCGCCACCTGTGGATCACGTCCACCTGGGGGCTCGGGCTGGGCGTCGCCGGCGGGTCGGCCGCCGGGGACCTGTTCGTCGTCTCCCGCGCGCGGGGCCATGCGGTGGTCGAGGCGAGGCTGGCGCACAAGGCGGAAGAGCTGGCGCCGAACCCGGCGGGCGGCGTGCTGCGGCGGCCCGTGGACGCGGCGCGGATCGACGCGCCAAGCCTGCGGCCGGCCGCGCTCGCGCAGCTCGCGCGCTGGGGTCTCGAGCTCGAGCGGCACTTCGGCTCGCCGCAGGACGTGGAGTGGGCGCTCGACGAGGACGGCGGGCTGTGGGTGCTGCAGGCCCGGCCGCTCGCGATGGCGAGCCCGGCCGGCGCGCGGCGCACGGGCCGGGTGAAGCGCGAGCCGATCGTGGCCGGCGGCCGCACGATCTTCCCCGGCCGCGTCTCCGGGCCGGCGCACGTCGTCGAGACGCGCCGGATGTTGAATCACGTGCCCGATGGCGCGATCCTGTTCCTGCGCCGGGCCGCGCCGGACATCGTCAAGGTGCTCTCCCGCACCGCGGGCGTCGTCGCGGAGTCGGGGACGGTGACCGGGCACGCCGCGGCCCTGCTGCGGGAGTTCCAGGTGCCATCGGTGTTCGAGATGACCGGCGCGTTCGACCGGGTGCGGTCGGGCGATGCGGTGAGCCTCGACAGCGCGCAGCCCGCGCTCTACGCGGGCGCGCTGTGGCCCGCGCGCCGGGAGGAGCGCGCGCCCGCGGCGCGGCGGCCGGCGCGCGACGCCGACCCCGTCCACCGGCGCCTGCTGGCGCTGAACCTGCTGGACGCGTCGGCGCTGAGCTTCCGGCCGTCGGGCTGCCGGTCGGCGCACGACGTGATCCGCTTCTGCCACGAGCGCGCGATCGAGGCGATGTTCGCGATGAACGACCGCGAGCTGGACCCCGGCGTCTACCGGGCGCGCAAGCTCATGACCCCCGCGCCCGTGAACCTGCACGTGCTCGACCTGGGCGGCGGGCTCGCCGTGGCCGACCCGCACGTGGCCGAGGTGCGGCCGTGGGAGATCGCCTCGCGGCCCTTCCAGGCGCTGTGGCAGGGGGTGACGCACCCCGGCGTGACGTGGCGCCGCGAGATGCCCGCCAGCATCGGCGACCTGGCGTCGGTCATGGGCTCCGGCCTCTCGTCGACCGCGCGGGGCGCCCGCCGCGCGCTCGGCGAGAAGAGCTATCTGCTCATCACGGCGGACTACATGAATCTCAACTCGCGACTGGCGTATCATTTCTCGCTGGTGGACGCCGTCGTGTCGGGCGTCCCCGGCGACAACTACGTGTTCTTCCGCTTCGCGGGCGGGGCGGCGACCCAGTGGCGGCGCAACCTGCGGGCGGGCTTCATCGAGGCCTGCCTGGTCCACTACGGGTTCCAGGTGGATCGGCGCGGCGACCTGGTGAACGCGTGGTTCAAGAAGGCGCCCGCGTCCGACATGGTCGTCCGGCTCGACATCCTGGGACGCCTGCTGGCGTGCACGAGCCAGCTCGACATGTACATGACGAGCGACGACACGATGCAGTGGTACGTCCGGCAGTTCCTCGCCGGCAACTACGCGTTCGAGGACCGGGACGCCGGGCGGACGGAATGACCGCGGAATGCCCGCGGAACGGCCACGGCATGGCCACGCAATGACGAGGAGATATCGCTCATGGCAGTCATCACGATTTCGCGGGGGTCGTTCAGCGGCGGGAAGATGCTGGCGGAGTGCCTGGCCAAGGCGCTCGACTACCGGTGCGTGGACCGGGACGTGATCGTCGAGAAGGCCGCGGCGTACGGCGTGCCGCAGGACCAGCTGAAGGACGCCCTCGAGAAGCCGCCGACCTTCTGGGACCGCTTCAAGCACACGAAGTACATCTACCTGACGCTGATCCAGGCCGCGCTGGCCGAGGAGGTGCAGTACGGCAAGGCCGTCTACCACGGCAACGCCGGGCACCTGCTGCTGCGCGGCATCAGCCACGTGCTGCGCGCCCGCATCATCGCGCCCATGCCGTTCCGCCTGAAGATGATCGAGGAGCGGCTGCACCTGGGGCACAACGAGGCGTTCAGCTACATCGAGAAGATGGACCAGGACCGGCGCAAGTGGACCCAGTACCTGTACGGCGTCGAGTGGGACGCGCCCAACCTGTACGACGTCGTCCTCAACCTCGAGGTGCTGGACATTCCGGCGGGCTGCGAGATCATCGCCGCCGCCGCGCGCCAGAAGGGCTTCGAGGAGACGCCCGAGTCGCAGGCCGCGATGAACGACCTCGTGCTCGCCAGCCGCGTGCGGGCCAACCTGGCCGTGTCGACGGAGACCTCCGGGCTCGAGGTCGAGGTCACGGCGCACGCCGGCGCGGTGGGCGTCAAGGGCAAGCTCGCCTCGCGCGACCAGTTCCGCGACGTCGAGACGATCGTGCGCAAGGTGCCGGGCGTGTCGAGCGTGAAGCTGGACCTGTACAACGAGACCAATGTGTAGCGTCAGTGTGGGCGCCGGGTGGCACAGGCCTCGGACCTGTGCCCGACAGCCCGGGACGCAGTCCCGGGCCGCCACGCACGGCTAGCGGATCGCGAGCCAGAAGTCGCGGAACGCGACGCTCGACAGGAAGAAGCCGAGCGGCACGTTCACGGCGACGCCGATGCAGAAGGCCCAGAAGGGCTGCCAGCCGAAGCGGGTCAGCTCGCGGAACCGCGTCGTGAGGCCGATGCACAGGAACGTGAACACGAACGTCCACGTGCGCAGCGTCTTGATCGGCGCGATGAGCCCCGCCTGGACGTCGGCGGCGCTCGCGCCGCCGTCCCCGCCGTAGGCCTCGACGACGAACGTCATCAGGACCGACGCCGCGACGAAGCCCAGCACGAACTTCGGGAAGCGCTCCCAGATGACCGCGGCGCTGATGGGCTCGCGGGCGCCGCCGGCGCTGCGCCGCTCCCACACGGTCACGGCCACGATCGACAGGACGAAGCACCAGATCCCGATCCAGATGTCGCGCCCGATGACCTTCATGAGCGTGAAGGCCCGGATCGCGTTCTCGTTGTCGTAGAGGTGCCGCTCGGCGTCGACGCGCGCGAGCTGCGCGTCGGTGGCCGTGCCGGCCGCCTTCGCGTCGACGGCCGCGCGCAGCTCGTCGGGCATCGGCGGGTTGTAGGCCTGCGCCGCGGCGAAGCCCGCCGCGTCGGCGAACTCCGACGTGCCGACCCACGCGCCGGCCACGCCCGTCGGCAGGTGCAGCGCCCGCGAGGCGAGCGGGATGAAGAAGATCATCACGATCGCCCACACCGTCACCAGCGAGATGGCGATGGCGATCTGCTCGCTCTTCGCCTTCACCGACGCGCCGACCGCGATCGCCGCGCTCACGCCGCACACCGCGCCGGCGGCGCCGAGCACCGCGCCGAACTGGGGCTCGTACTTGAAGATCCGCGTGCACGCCAGGTAGATCGTCGTCCAGGTCGTCACCGACACGATCGTGGCCTGGAGGAAGGCGATCGGGCCCGCCGAGGCGATGAGGGTCAGCGGCAGGGTCGCGCCCAGCAGCACGATGCCGGTCTTGATGTAGTACTCGGTCCTGAGCGACGTCTCGAACCAGGCCGGCATGCGGAACAGGTTGCCGGCGGCCAGGCCCAGGATCAGCGCCACCAGCGGGGCCTCGAGGTTGTAGTCGCGGGCGAACCGCGAGCTCGACAGGAGGAGGATGACGACCGACGCCGCGAAGATCACCGCGAAGCCGCGGACGAACTGGGCGGGGCTCCGCCCCATGATCCGGATCGAGACGGTGAACACCGCCAGGAACACGGCGAACAGCGCGGCGTACCAGCCCCAGCCCGCGGCCAGGTGCGTCACGACCACGGCCGGGCTGGTCCAGCTCGACGGCTGCTTGACCGCGAGGCTCGCGAGCAGCCCGGCGTGTCCGGACGCGTACAGGAGCAGGCTGGTGAGGATGATGCCGAGCCCCAGCCAGACGGCCCAATAGTCCTCGGTCTTGACGAGCGGAGACCAGCGGGATTTCGGCTCGGTCATGTCGGACCCCCTGAGACCGATGAGACGGACGGGTCGGGTGGCACAGGTCTCTGACCTGTGCCCGGCAGCCCGGGTCGAAGACCCGGGCCACCCATCAGGCCGCCGGCAGGAGCACCGGCATGCCCATCGCCGGCCAGATCAGCCACACGAACAGCGCCAGCACCGCCATCAGCATCAGGCTGGCGGGGACCCCGGCCATGAAGAACTCTCCGGAGGTGAACTGCCGGCTGCCGTACGCGATGGCGTTCGGCGCCGCCCCAATCAGCAGCAGGAACGGCATACCGGCGGCGGCCAGCGCCGTGAACAGGATGACCTCGGGCGCCACGCCCAGGTAGCCCGCGATCACCAGCGCCACCGGCAGGCAGATGGCGATGGCCGCGACGTTCATGATGAAGTTCGTCATGAGCAGCACGAACAGCCCTACGCCGAGGATGAACACCAGCCAGTGCGCGTGCTGGAAGAGGAGCAGCCAGTTCACGGCGAGCCAGTTGGCGGCGGCCGTCTGCCAGAGGCAGAGGCCGATGCTCATCGCCCCGCCGAACAGCAGGATGATGTTCCAGGGAATCTCCTCCAGATCCTTGAGCTCCAGCACGCCCAGCAGGAAGAACAGGATCGTGGAGACCAGGATCACGGCGCTCTTGTCGAGCGGCGCCAGCGCCGGCACGAACGACCGGAGGCTCAGGACGGCGATGATCGAGAACACGATCACGAGCGCCAGGATCTCCTGCCGGCTCATCGGGCCCAGGCGGTGGTGCAGCACCCGCGCGCGCTCGCGGAGGCCGACGATCGTCGCCCGCTCGGGCCGGAAGAACACGGTGCAGTAGCCCCACAGCAGCAGGACCATCAGCCAGCCGAGCGGCAGCATGTAGTAGCTCAGCTCGAAGAACGAGATCTCCCGCCCCGCCATGTCCTTGAAGAACCCGATCGCGACCGGCCCGCGCGCCGCGCCGAGCAGCGTGACGATGCTGCCCGCGCCCGCCACGAACGCCATGCCGATGAACAGGCCCTTGCCGAAGCGCGTGGGCCGCTCCTCCTCCGAGTAGAGCGAGTGGATGGCCATCAGCAGCGGGTACACCGTCGCGGCCACGGCGGTGTGCGCCATGACCAGCGCCAGCAGCGCGGTCATGGCGAAGCAGCCGAGGTAGATCATGCTGGTGCGCTCGCCCACCAGCATCAGCGTCCGGTAGGCGATGCGCTTGGTGAGGCCCGTGCGCGTGAAGACCATGCCGATGACGAGGGACCCGAAGATGAACCACACCGACGGGTCCATGAAGTCCGTGAACGCCGTCCGCGCCGGCCGGATCAGGAACAGGGCCTGGACGGTGCCGATCGCCACGGCGGTCACGCCGATGGGCACGACCTCGGAGACCCACCAGGTGAGGGCGAGCAGGAAGAGGCCGAGCGAGGCCTTGCCCTCCCGCGAGAGCGCGAAGTGCTTGCCCGCCGGGTCGACCGCGTCGGGCCACGCCGGCGAGAGATAGACCGCCAGGAAGAGCGCGAGGCCGAGCACGATGAAGAACACCCGCCACCAGTCGACGCGCGGCGCCGCGGGCGGCGCGAGGTGGATGTCCTCCGGGGCCGGGGGCAGACCGCCCCGCTCGATTGTCAGGGTATGTTCCGCCATGATGCGCGCATCCGCTGTGAAGGAGCCGCGATCCGGCTCACGAGAGCACGATGTCCGACAGCTCGTGCAGGACGTCCACCGACCGCACGACCCCGACCACGCGGCCGTCGCGCAGGACGGGCACCAGGCTCAGGTCGTGCTTCACCATGTCGTAGATGACCGTCATGATGTTGTCGTTGGCGTCGAGCGCGACGGTGATCGGGAGCATGACCTCGCTGACCGGACGCTCGGCCTGTTCCCGGATGCCGTGCACGATCCGCTCGGACGACAGGTCGGACAGGTTCGGGTCGACGTCGACCTCGAACAGCTGCCGCCGGTACTCCATGCCCTCGCCGGTCATGAAGGTCGGCTGCAGGCCGCGCAGGATGTCCCGGCGCCGCACGATGCCCAGCAGCTCGTAGGTCTTGTTGAAGACCAGCACCGCCCGGGGGAGGGACTTGCGCCCCTGCACCTCGATCTCGGAGGCACGCAGCTCCGCGATCGCCTGGCGCAGGGTGAACCAGTGGGGAATGTGGGGATACCGATCCAGCGGGATCATGATGTCCCCGGCCCGCTTGGCCTCCATCGAAGGACTCCTTTCCGAGGGCCCGTCCGCCGCGCGCCGCGCGGCGTCAGGTCGCGTCCGTGTCCCGCTCTCGCCCGAGACGCGCCAGCGCGTCCTCGGACAGGCCCGAGCGCTCGAGCATCACGGCGGGGTCCCCGCCGTGCCGCTCGCGCAAGCGGCGTACGTACTCACGCTCGAACGCCCGCAGCGCCGCCGCGTACGGCTCCAGGTCGAGGACCGGCGCGCCGGCCCGCGCCTCCTGCTTCATCCGCTGCCAGCGCATCGCCCGGTCGACCGTGACGACGATCTGCTCCTTCTTGAACGGCTTGGTGATGTAGTCGAACACGCCGTGCGAGAGCGCCTCGACCGCCGTCTCGAGGGAGCCGAACGCGGTGATGATGATAACCTCCTCGTCCCGTCCCTGCGCCTTCACGAACCGCAGCACGTCCAGCCCGTCCATCCCCGGCATCTTGAGGTCCGTGATGATCAGGTCGAACCGGGTCCGCTCGAGCAGCGCGGGCAGCTCGAGCACGTTGTTGGACGTGACGATCTGGTACGGCGTCTTCTCGGTGATGATCCGCTCGAGAAGCTTGAGCATGTGGATTTCATCGTCGAGCGCCAGGATGCGGTGCGTCATGCCGTCGCTCCTTCGTTCGCCGCCGGCCGCGTGCCGCACACCGGCATCGAGACCGTGAACACGGTGCCGGTCCCGGCCGGGCCCGGCGCGTCCTCGGCCGACACGCTCGAGAACGTGAATCCGGCCGCCGGTACTTCGACACGATCCCGTAGCAGAGCGACAGCCCCAGCCCGGTGCCCTCGCCGACCTTCTTGGTCGTGAAGAACGGGTCGAAGATGCGCGGCTTGACGGCGTCGGGAATGCCCGTGCCCGTGTCCGCCACCGACAGGTGCACCCAGCCGGTGTCGGCCGTCGCGCCGATCGTCAGCGTGCCGCCGCGGCCGCGCATGGCGGCCACCGCGTTGTTCACCAGGTTGAAGATGACCTGCTGGAACTCGCGCGCGTCGCCGCACACGGTGGGCAGCGAGGCCGGCACGTCGACGCGCAGCGCGATCTTCTCCGTCACCAGCGTGTTGCCGACGATGCCCGTGACCCGCTCGACGCAGTGGTTGACGTCGACCGTGTCCTCGAGGCCTTCCGTGATGCGGGCGAAGCCCAGCAGGTCCTCCACGATCTTCTTCGCGTGCTCCCCGTTCTCCGCGATGATCCGCAGGTCGTCGTGCTCGGGCGAGCCCGGCTCGAACCGCTCCTGCAGCAGCTCCGTGAAGCCCAGGATGATCGCCAGCGGGTTGTTGATCTCGTGCGCGACGCCGGCGGCCAGGATGCCGATGGACGCCAGCTTCTCGGTGTTGTAGATCTTCTGCTCCAGCTGCATCTTCTCGGTCACGTCCTTGATGATCACCGTGCTGCCGATGACCTCGCCCTCCGGCGACCGGACGTCGGTGCGCGAGATGTCGACCGTGATGCGCCGGCCGTCCTTGGTCACGCGCGGCGCGATGTAGTCCTTCACGTAGCCCGTCTTCCGCATCTCGTCGCGCAGCCGCTGCAGCTCGCGCTCGGCGTCGATCTCCGGCGGGATCAGCCGGTGGAAGGTCTGGCCCACCATCTCGCCGGACCGATAGCCGAACACGAGCTCCGCCCCGCGGTTCCAGACCTGCACGTGGTTATCGTTGTCCACGAAGACGATCGCGTCCACGGAGTTCTGCAGGATGGAGGACATGTACTGCTCCTGCCGGCCCATCCGCCGCTGCAGCGCCTCGGACAGGCGCCGCTGGTAGATGACCCCCAGCAGGCCGAACACGAACATCCCCGCGATGAGCGCCGCCTCCGCCGCGAAGTGCCGCACGTACACCCGATGCACCGTCTCGGCCACCTCGGCGATCGGCGCGACGACGGCCACCGACCAGGTCTGGCCGTCGAGCCGCGGCGTCCCGACCGGCGTGAAGCCGATGAGCTTCGTGATCTCCCCGCGCTCGCCGCGGTGCCAGCCGCTCACGTAGATCCCGGCGCCCTCCTGCCCGAGGAGCATCCGCTCGCTCATGATGCGGTTGATCTGGCTGAAGCTGATGTAGGGCTGCCGCTCGTGGCGCGCCGCGAACGCGCTGCGTCCCACGAAGTCGTGCTCCGGATGCGCCAGGAAGGTGCCCGCCTGGTCGATCGCCCAGGCGTAGCCGGTCTTGCCCGACCGGATCTCGCCGATGGCGCTGCCGACGAGCTGCGAGACGTTCACGGTCGCGTAGAGCGTCGGCGCCGCCGGGCCGTCGGCGAGGCGCGCGCAGAAGGCGCTCATCACGGCCAGCCGGTCGGGCGTCGTCGACTCGGTCCAGAGCGGCGCCAGCACGAGCGGGCCGCCGGCGGCGGCGCCGGCGCACGCCGCCGCCGCCCCGGCGGGACGCCCGACGGTCCCGGGCGCGCGCGGCGCCAGCAGGCCGATCGCCGCGACGCCCTTCGCGCGGGTCCGCTCGAGCGCGGCGCCGATCGCGTCGCCGCGCTCGGCCGCGGGCACCGCCGGCAGGCGCCGGCGGAGGCGGTCGACCTCGGCGGCGATGTCCTCGAGGCTGGCCCGGATCTGGCCGGCCGCCTGCCGCGCCAGGATCAGCTGCTGCTGGTTGAAGTCCTCGTTGATCTGGTCCCGCATGATGCCGGCGTTCTGGAAGACCAGGAGGAACGCGACGCCGAGCATCACGAAGAGCAGCACGGAGCCGATCGCCACGAGGTGCCGCACGTTCAGCAGGGAGGCGGCCATACGTCTGGGACCTTCCTCAGGCGAACGGGTTGTCCATCCCGGCGGGCGGCGCCAGCCCGAGCTTCTTGGCGAAGTCCTGCTGGTACCACCGCGCGATCGTGTCGTTCGAGAGCGCCATGTCGAGCTGCTTGGTGAGCATCGTGATGCGCCCCACCAGCGTGAGCATTTCGAGGCTCGCGCGCGCGTCGAGGTACGAGACCGCCGAGTCGAGGAAGTCGCCCTTGCCGCGGTGCTCGAAGCCGAGGCGGCCGAGCAGGCCCATGATGAGCGAGACGCGCCGGGCGCGCCGGTCGAGCGACGCGCCGCCGCCCTTGTGCTGCACGCGGATGTAGTTCTTGCTCGACTCCGGCGTGCACAGGGCCTCGATGGTCGTGAAGTGGTACCCCATCCGCAGGCTCAACACCATGTACTCGCGGCTGAGGATGGCGAAGCTCGACTCCGAGAAGGTGTCCTGCTGCGTGCTCGACAGGTGCGTCGACAGCACCGACATCAGCCCCCCGCCGCCGGTCGGCAGCGGCTGCGACACCCAGCCCTCCTGCTTCACCCCGGCCCAGAAGGCCTTCATGGGCTCCGATACGATCTCGTCCTCCCGCACGGTCCGCCGCCCGCCCTGGGGCGGGGCGCTCCGGTCGATGCAGAGGATGTAGACGTCGAGCGGGATCTCGCTCTCGAGCCGCACGCCGAGCTGCTCCTTGTGCTCGAGCGTCTTCGCCTTCGAGAACATCTCCTCCATCGCGCGCTGGTGCGCGAACCGCGTGAGGTCGTGGTAGGTCTGGCACCGGGCCATCGTGAAGCCCGGGTCGGACGGGTGGAGCAGGTTGAGCGACGCCACGCGCTCGAGCAGGCGATCGAGCAGGTCGTAGATCTCGGTGTCCTCGAACAGGTCGCTCTCCGGCCGGCGCGCCTCCACGAGCCCCGGCACGTCGCCGCGGTAGACGACGGCGCCGGTCGCGTCGACGGTGACCACCTCGCCGGCCGGCAGGGCGCCGGCGCGTTCGACGCCCGCCAGCGTCGGGATGCGGCACTCGCGCGCGAGCGTGGCCATGTGGCTGGCCACGCCGCCGACCTCGGTGACGAGGGCGTTGACGCGGTCCATCACCGCGATCAGGCCCGGAAACGGCGTGGGGGCCACGAGCACGACGCCGGCGGGCACGCCCGACAGGTCGTCGGCCGACCGCGCGTGGTGCACCGGGCCGGTGCCGGCGCCGGGGCTGACCGTGATGCCGCCGCGGCGCAGCGCCTCGCACGCCGCCACGTCCGGCAGCGCGGCCGACGTCCGGGCGCGCACGACGCGGAGCGGCCGGGTCTGCAGCAGGAACAGCCGGCCGTCGCGGTCGACCGCCCACTCGATGTCCTGCGGCCGCCGGTAGTGGGCCTCGATGGCCGCCGCGTGGCGCGCGAGCTGCTCGAGCACCTCGTCGGGGACGGCGGCGAGGCCCTGCTCCTCGGGCGGCACCGGCTCGGAGACCGTGCCGCCGTCGGGGCGGAGGACCAGGCGCACCGGCTTCACCGCGAGGTGGGCCTCGCGCACGGCGCCGGTCGTGCGCGACACGCGGAAGAGGTCGGGCGTGAGGGTGCCGTCGACGAGGTACTTGCCCAGCCCCAGGATCGCGCTCACCAGCGCGTCGTCGGCGTCGGGCCGCACCGGGTCGCGCGAGTAGACGACGCCGCTGGCGGCCGCGTCGACCATGGACACGCAGCCCACGCTCATGCCGAGCTCCGACTCCGAGAGGTCGTGGCTCAGGAAGTAGTAGATCGCCTGCGGCGTGAACTTGCTCGCGAGCACGGCGCGGTAGCGGTCCAGCAGGTCGTCGGCGCGCACGTTGAGGAACGAGCCGTACTGCCCGGCGAAGCTGAACACCGTGTCCTCGCCGAGCGCGCTCGATCGGAGCGAGACGCTGCGCGGGCCGGCGCGCTCGACCAGGCCGGCGTAGCTGGCCTCGATGGCGCTCGCGACGTCGGGCGGCACGGGGCTCGCCGCGATCAGCGCGCGGATCTCGTCGCTCACGCGCTGGAGGTCGTCGAACCGCCGGATGTCGACCGAGCGGATGCAGTCGGTGATGCGCGCCTGCAGGTCGTTGGCATCGACGAACCGCTTGTAGGCCCAGGCGGTGATCGCGAAGCCGTCGGGGACCGGCAGGCCCAGCTTCACCTTCATCTCGCCGAGTTGGGCGTTCTTGCCGCCGACGCTGCCGGCGCGCTCGCGGCCCAGCGCGTCGAAGGGGATGGTGTAGTCGTCGGCGGGGATGGGCCGCTTGCCCTCGAGCAGCGCCTCGACGTCGGCGTCGACGGCCGCGAAGCGCTCCCGCAGGGGGGCGTAGTCCTCGCCTCCGAGCGCGATCATCCGCTCGATGATCTCGGAGACGCCGGCGCGCATGTCGGCCACCGACGCGCGGAGGTAGTTGGCGTCGAACAGGTGCTCGCCCTGGGACTTCTCCTCCATGTCCGCGATGGTGGCGAGGACCTGGTTGTTGCGCTCGAGCAGCGCCAGGAAGTTGGCGAAGCGATCCTGCAGCGCCGAAAGCCCCTCGGCGTCACTGCGGCCGGCGAACAGCGCGTGTCGCAACCACCTCATGGCGTCGGCGGGACTCGTCCCTGTGCGGCCGGGTTACGCCGTGGAGCCGGCGCAGGCGGGGGTCTCGTCCCCGCTGCCGACGAAGGCGTCCACGTACTGCCGCATCTCCGTTTCGTTCTTGATGAACATGTCGAGCTGGGCCGAGAAGCGCAGCAGCTGCCCGATCATCGTGAGCGCCTCGGCGCCGGTGCCCTGATCGAGCCCCCGGTACCACGCGTTCAGGAGATCGCCCGTCACGGTCACCGTGAAATGGTGCCGGCGGAGCACTTCGGCCATGAACTGCACGCGCAGCGCCCGCTGCCACGGCGCCGCGCCGCCGCCCGCGAACCGCAGGCTGATGTGGTTGTTGTTCTGGTTCTCCGCCAGGAACGCGTCGACGATCGCGAAGTGATACGCCTGGCGCGAGTTGAGGTTGAGGTAGCTCTCCGTGATGCAGGCGTAGTTCGGCGCGCCGAGGTCGCGCATGCCGTCCCCGCTCACCGTGCTCGCCATGACCGACCCGAAGGCCCGCACGTGCGCCCGGCTCAGCCGCCGGCGCTCGAACTCCTCGTCGCCGAGCCCGCGCCACAGCGCCTGGAACGGCATCGACACGACCTCGTCCGGCCGCACCTGCCGCTTCGCCTCGGTGCCGGGCGCGAGACCGCCGCCCAGATCCACCAGGTGGACGTAGGTCGGCGGCGGGCAGTCCAGCTTCTTCGCGCCGCCCTGCGGCCGGTCGAGCAGGCGGTCGCCGACCTCGAACATCGCCTGAATGGCCATCTCGTGCGCGAAGCGGATGACGTCGTGGAGCGACTGGCAGGCCCAGGAGCTCATGAAGCTGCTCCCGCTCAGCTTCGTGAGCTTGCCCGCCAGGACGCTCGGCAGCCCGACCGTCCCGCGTCCGACGAGCGTGAGCGGGAGCTGGTCCCGCAGCTCGGGCCAGAGCGCGCCGGCGAAGACCCGGCGCGTGGCGACGTCCATGCTGACGACCTGTCCGGGCACGAGCGTCTCGATCGCGCCGTCGACGCCGAACAGGCTCGGCACGCGGAACTCGCGCACGATGGAGGCGGCGTGGCCGGTCACCGAGCCGCGCTCGACGATCACGCCGCAGATCCGCGGCAGGAAGCGCACGCAGTCGGGCAGCAGCTGGTGCGTCACGAGGAGCGCGCCCGTCGGGATGCGGTCCTCGTCGTCCCGCGTGCGCACGACCGCCACGGGGCCCACCGCGCGGCCCGGCCACACCACCTCGCCGCCCCGCAGGAGCAGCGGCGCGTCGGCCGGCACCTCCCGTCCTGCGGCCTCGGCCTTCTCCACGCGCAGCGGCCGCGCCTGCAGGATCCACACCGTGCCCTCGGTGTCGATCGTCCACTCGAGATCCTGCGGGCGCCCGAAGTACTCCTCGATGGCCAGGGCCTCGGTCGCCAGGGCCGCCGCCTCCGGATTGGAGATCGAGGCCTGGAGCTGGACGTCGGCCTCGACCGCCGCCCGCGTGACGCCGCCGCCTTCGGCGCCCACCAGCCGTTCGCCCTTGCGGGCGAGCCGCCGCTCGAGGACCGCGTGCGGCGCGCGGCGCGACACGGCGAGCTGATTGGCGCTCGCCGTGCCGGCCGACGCCTCCATGCCGAGGCCGAACACCGACGTCACCAGCATCAGCGGCGCCTTGGGGTCGTTCGGCTGGCGCGTGAAGAGCACGCCCGAGGCGCGCGCGGGAACCATGCGCTGCACGAGCACGGCCATGGGCGTGTCGACTTCGGCCAGCCCCGCCGCACGCCGGTAGAAGACCGCGCGCGGGGCGAAGCGGCTGCGCACGACCGCCTTCCAGGCATCCGCGACGCCCGCCTGCGGCACGCTGAGCACGCTGTCGAACTGCCCGGCGAACGACAGCTCGCTGTCCTCGCCCGAGGCGCTCGACCGGACGGCCGCCGTCTCGCCCGGCCCGAAGCCGGCGGAGGTCCACGCGCTCGCGATGGCGTCGATGAACGCCACCGGCACCGACGCGTGGTCGATCACCCCCTGGGCCAGCTCGCACCGTCGCCGGAAGTCGTCCGGCGCGTCCAGGCGCGCCGGCGCCAGCACCGCCCGCAGCTTGCTGCCGAGGCCGTGGTGCTCGAGGAACTCGCGATAGGCCTCGGTCGTGATGACGAAGAAGGGCGGGACGCGCATCCCCGCGTCGTCGAGCCGCGCCAGGTTCACGGCCTTGCCGCCGACGTGCCCGGTCGTCTCGGGCGTGATCTCGGTCAGCTGCAGCGTCAGGCGCGGGTCCTGCTCGTCCTGGAGCTTCGCGAGGAACTCCATGACGTCGTGGCGGATGCTCGTGACCACGTTCCCCAGGTCGAAGTAGCGGTCGCCCGACAGCTGGTTGAGCAGCGCCACCAGGTCCGCGGTGCCGTCGAAGAGCGCCCGGATCTCCATGCGCACGCGCGGCTGCCGGAACGACGTCCACGAGGCCTCCTCCTCGAGCTCGGCCAGCAGCTCGAGCAGCTCGTTGTTCACCGAGAGGAAGTCCCGGAAGATCTGGTAGCGCCCGCGGAGATCCGCCACGTCGGCCGGCGCGCGCAGGACGAGCCCGCGCGGCCGGAAGGCCTCGCCGATCTCGCGCGCCATGCCCGCGACCTTCGCGGCCATCGTCGTCCGCTCCGCGCCGTCGGGCGAGACGCGGCGCGTCCGGCCGCTGCCGACCAGCCCGATCACGAACCCGGTCGCCAGCATCACCACGACGGCCAGGAAGCCGTAGGCCGTGCCGTGCTGGTGCGCCAGCCGGTGCATGGACGCGGGCAGCCCGACGCGCACCACCTGCACCCGGAAGTGCTCGTCGCGCAGCAGCGCGCCCTGGCTGAACTCGAACAGGTCCACGTTGAGCGGGCCGGGCGGCATGCCCGACGGCAGGTCGACCGCGACATGGAAGGGGTGCCGGCCGTCCCGCGCGTCCTCGAAGTGGATCGCGCCGAACCGCACGCGGTACAGCCCCTCGCGCTCCTTCAGGCGGACGAGCTGGTCGACCATCTCGCTCGCGTCGGCGGTCGTGCCCTCGACCGCCACCTGGCTTCGGAGCGTCTCGTAGCCGAGGCCGAGGCGGCCCCGGACGTCCGGCGGCGCCACCGACGCCAGCGCGGCCGACGTGTAGAGGCCGTACACGCTCGGCGCGTGCTCGAACGTCACGTGCTCCACGCCGCCCCAGATGAAGCCCACGATCTTGCCGCGGCGGTTGTAGACCTGCGGCCCCTCCCCGCCGACGATGCGCACCACGACCTGCGAGCCTTCGCCGGCCGAGCCGCTCACCGTGAGGGTCGCGCCCTCGTAGAACGTCCCGGCGTCGACCTGCTCGGGCTCGACCGACGACCCGATGGGCGGCTGGGCGCCGGACTGCGCACAGACGAGGCCGCCGGCGCCGGCGACGATCACCAGCGCCAGCCACGCCCGATGGACGCCACTCAACCTGGGCATCGCACGTCCCTAATGGCCGGCCAGGTGCGACAGCAGCACGCTCGGGGTCTGGAGCACGTCGAACCCGACCTTCGCGGCCGTGATCAGCACGAGAATCGCCAGCAGGATCTTGAGCTGGTCGGCGCGCAGCTTCCGGCCGAGGCGCGTGCCGATCACGGCGCCCGCGGCCGAACCGCCGGCCAGCAACATGGCCAACACGAAGTCCACGGTGTGGTTCTCGGACGACTGCAGCACGGTCACGACGATGCACGTGAAGAGGACCTGGAGCAGGCTCGTGCCCGCCACGACGTGCATGCGCACGCGGAGGACGTAGAGCAGCAACGGCACCATGATGAAGCCGCCGCCCACGCCCATCAGCGCGGCGAGGAGCCCGCCGAGCGCCCCCATGGCGAGCGGCAGGAGGACCGACACCTCGATCTCCGACTTGGGGAAGGCGATGCGCATCGGGAGCGCGTCGGCCCACGTCCGCTTCGGGATCGGGCGGAAGCGGCGCTCCGACATGTAGGCGCCGTGCCGCCAGGTCTGGACGGACTCGACCAGCATGAAGCCGCCAATCGAGCCCAGCAGCAGGATGTAGAGCAAGCGGATGACGGTGTTGGCCGGGCCGAACGTGTTCAGCCACTCGAGCAGGCGCACGCCGACGACGCTGCCGCCCGCGCCGCCGGCGAAGAGCAGCAGGGCCAGCTTGTAGTCGACCGTGCCGCCGCGCGAGTGGGCGAAGGTGCCGGCCGTCGACGACGCCACGATCTGCGCGGAGTCCGAGGCGGCGGCGACCATGGGCGAGATGCCGACGAACATGAGGAGCGGGGTCAGGAGGAACCCACCGCCAACGCCGAACAGGCCCGAGATCAGGCCCACGACGCCGCCGATCAGGACCAGCACAGGGATGCTGGCGCTGATCTGGGCAATGGGGAGGAAGACGTGCATCGAAGCCTCCTCCGCGCGACGACGGGTTGTGAAATCTTTCACAATCCGGTCGGCAAAAAAAACCGGGCGCGGCTCGCCGCTCAGCCGTGCCCGGACACGTCTGCTGGTTCTGACGATAGGGGGCCTGACGCCGCGTGTCAAGTCCTGCGGGAAGCTTCCCTAGTGAACCTATCGACTATACAGGGCATCTCGTAAAGTATACATGGGCCTTGACTTACGGTCCACTCACCCATATCCTCAGCACTGAGGTCGGGTGCTCCGCCGGGACACCTGGGACGCGTGGGGAACGGCTCGTCAGGGCTGCCATCCCTCCCGGCGCGCGACCCGATGCGCGGGTTTGCCACGGCCGCGCAGCCGGATGCTTCGGCTTCCCCCCCTCGCGGTCTGGACCGGGCCGCACGGTGCGTGGCGCTTCGGTTTGTGAAAACTTTCACAACCCGACTTCTGAAACGGGGGACGGCTGTGACGATCTTGCTGCCGGTCGCCGGGATCAGCATCAACCTCTTCGTGCTGATCGGCGCTGGCGCCGTGGTCGGGTTCCTCTCCGGCCTGCTCGGCGTCGGTGGCGGGTTCCTCCTCACCCCCATCCTGATGATGCTCGGCGTGCCGCCCACCGTGGCGGCCGCGTCCGACACCAACGCGATCGTCGCCACGTCCTCCTCCGGCATGGCCGCCCACTTCCGGCTCGGCAACGTCGACCTGAAGCTGGGCACGGTCCTGCTGCTCGGCGGGCTCACGGGTTCGGCGGTCGGCGTGCAGATCATCAAGGCCTTCCGCCTGCTCGGGAATGCCGACGTGGTCATCAGCCTCACCTACGTCGTCGTCCTCGGCGCCATCGGCAGCTACATGTTCGTCGAGAGCCTGCAGAGCCTGCGGCGGGGCAGGCTCGCCCCGCGGGTCTCGACGCCTCGTCCCTCGGGCACGCTCCTGGGGCGCCTGCCGTTCCAGATGAAGTTTCCGCGCTCGGGCATCCAGCACTCGGTGTTCGTGCCCTTCTCGCTCTGCGTGCTGGTCGGCATCCTCGCCGCGGTGATGGGCGTCGGCGGCGGCTTCATCATGGTGCCGATGATGGTCTACCTGCTGCGGATGCCGATGCACGTGGCCATCGGCACGGATCTCTTCCAGATCCTCTTCACCTGCGCGGGCCTGACCTTCATGCAGGCGACGACGAACCACACCGTGGACCTGCTGCTGGCGCTGTGCGTGGCGGCGGGGTCGACGACCGGCGCGCAGATTGGCGCGCGCGTCGGACGGCTGTTCCGCGGCGACCAGCTGAAGATCGTGCTCGCCACGATCGTGCTGGTCGTCATGGTGAAGATGGCGGTCGACCTGGTGACTTCGCCGGTCAACCTGCTGTCGGCCGTGAAAGGAGCGGGGCATTGATCGCGACGACCGGACGAGGAACGTGGCGCCGCGCCGTGATCCTGTCCGCGGCGGTCGTGCTGGGCTGGCCCGCCTCCCCCCGGGCGCAGGCCCCGCAGGTCGCCGTCGACCCGCCGCAGCTGCGGATGGAGACCTTCTCGGGTCAGCAGTACGTGCTCATCACGGTGCGGGTGGCCCCCGACGCCACGCCCGTCATCGTCATCCGGAGACCCGCCGAGGAGGCGTTGTTCAACCGGAAGGTCCGCGTGGGGCCGATCTGGCTCAACAAGGGCCGCGTGCACATCAGCGGGGTGCCCGCCCTGCTGCTGTGCTTCTCGCCGGCATCGATCGAGACGCTGCTCGGCCGGGCGGACATCGATCGGTATCAGCTCGACGCGCAAGCGATCCGCGAGGGCATGCACGTGGAGCCGGCCGAGTTCGATGCGCCCGCCCTTCGCGACAGCTACCTGGCCCTCCGGGAGGGGGACGGCAGCTACCGCTTCGCGGCGGCCGGCCACGATCCGTTCGAGGCCGGGGAGGAGCCGGGGTGGTACCTGCTGCGGCTGCCCTGGCCGATGCGGGCGCCGACCGCGATGTACGACGTGACCCTGTACGAGTGCCGCGGGGGACACGTCGCTGGAACCGTGACGGTGCCGTTCGAGGTGGCGCGGACGGGCCTCGCGGCATGGCTGGCCGCGCGGGCGGTGGACCGTGCCCCGCTCTATGGTGCGGTGGCGGTTGCGGTGGCGCTCTCACTGGGATTCGGCATCGACTTCCTGGTGACGTTCGTCCGGCGGCGCGGCTCGCGGCACGGGCGCCAGCCGTCGGAGCATTCGGCCGGACATCTGGGTGCGCACTAGAGGAATCAGGAACGACCGACAGTCGGTCAGGAGGTGAGCGAATGCCGAGTTATGTGAACCCCGACAAGTGCGATGGGTGCAAGGCGCTGGACAAGACGGCCTGCCAGCACATTTGCCCCAACGACCTCATGGTGCTCAACAAGGAGACCATGAAGGCGTTCAATCAGGACGTGAGCATGTGCTGGGAGTGCTACAACTGCGTGAAGATCTGCCCGACACAGGCCGTCGAAGTGCGTGGCTACGCCGACTTCGTGCCGCTCGGCGCGTCGGTTACGCCCATGCGGTCCACCGACTCCATCATGTGGACGGTGAAGTTCCGCAACGGCAACATCAAGCGCTTCAAGTTCCCGATCCGCACCACCGCCGAGGGCGCGGCCGTGCCCGACGGCGGCTGGAAGGACGACGGCGACTTGAACAGCCAGGCGCTCTTTACCGAACCGGCCTCACTCGGCCTGCCGGCGGTGTACAGCATCAAGCACTAGGGGAGGATACGAGATGGCCAATTTCGAAACTGTCGTGGTCGAAACCGACCTGTTGATCCTGGGTGGCGGCATGGCCGCCTGCGGGGCCGCGGTCGAGGCGGCCCATTGGGCGAAGCAGCACGGCCTCAAGGTGACGCTGGTCGACAAGGCCGCGGTGGACCGGTCGGGCGCCGTCGCCATGGGCCTGTCCGCAATCAACCAGTACGTGGGCCTGAAGGACGGCAAGAACACCATCAAGGACTACGTCGACTACGTGCGCAACGACCTGATGGGCGTCACCCGCGAGGACCTCGTGGCCAACATCGCGCGCCACGTCGACTCGTCGGTGCACCTGTTCGAGAAGTGGGGCCTGCCGATCTGGAAGGACGAGAACGGCGGCTTCGTGCACGAGGGCCGCTGGCAGCTGATGATCAACGGCGAGTCCTACAAGGTCATCGTGGCCGAGGCCGCCAAGAACGCCCTGCTGCAGAGCGGCGTCGGCGAGATCTACGAGCGCATCTTCATCGTGGGTCCGCTGATGGACGGCGAGCGCTGCGCGGGCGCCGTCGGCTTCTCGGTTCGCGAGGACAAGTTCTACGTGTTCAAGGCGAAGGCGACGATGGCCACGATGGGCGGCGCCGTCCACGTGTTCAAGCCCCGGAGCTCGGGCGAGGGCATGGGCCGCGCCTGGTATCCGCCGTGGAACTCCGGCTCCTCCGCCTACTTCACGCTGAAGGCCGGCGCCGAGATGACCTGCCAGGAAGTGCGCTTCATCCCGGTCCGCTTCAAGGACGCGTACGGCCCGGTCGGCGCGTGGTTCCTGCTGTTCAAGTCGCGCGCGACCAACTCGCAGGGCGGCAACTACATGCTCGAGCGTCAGCCCGAGCTCGAGAACTGGGCCCCGTACGGCAAGGTGAAGCCCGTCCCGGCGAACCTGCGCAACTACCTCATGCTGCTCGACGTGGCGGAGGGCAAGGGTCCGATCTACATGCGGACCGAGGAAGCGATCCAGAAGATCGCGGACGAGTTCAAGGACGACCCGAAGGCCTACAAGAAGAAGATGAAGGAGCTCGAGTCCGAGGCGTGGGAGGACTTCCTCGACATGACCATCTCCCAGGCCATTCTCTGGGCGGGCACCAACACCCAGCCCGAGGAGAAGAGCTCCGAGATCGCCGCCGCCGAGCCGTACTTCATCGGCTCGCACTCGGGCGCGTCCGGCGCCTGGGTGAGCGGTCCCGAGGACCTGCAGACGAGCGAGAGCAAGAAGGACTACTTCTGGGGCTACGCCAACATGTCGACGGTGCCGGGGCTGTTCTGCGCCGGTGACGCGTCGGGCGCGTCGAGCCACAAGTTCTCGTCCGGCTCGCACGCCGAAGGGCGGATCGCGGCGAAGGCCGCGGCGAAGTACATCGTCGAGCACAACACGGCGCCCAAGGTGGACGACGCGGCCATCGAGGCCCTCAAGGCCGAGATCCTCAAGCCGCTCGACACCTTCGCCACGCACGCCAAGGAGACGACGGACCCGGAGATCAACGCGAACTACATCAAGCCGCGCATGTTCATGTTCCGTCTGCAGAAGATCATGGACGAGTACGCGGGCGGCGTGACGTCGCAGTTCACGACCAACAAGGCCCAACTCGAGAAGGCGCTCGAGCTGCTCGCCCTCCTGAAGGAGGACTCGGACAAGCTGGCGGCCGCCAGCCTCCACGAGCTCATGCGGTGCTGGGAGAACACGCACCGGATGTGGCAGGCGGAGGCGCACGTCCGCACCATGCTGTTCAGGGACGAGACCCGGTGGCCGGGCTACTACTTCCGGTCGGACAAGCCGAAGATGGACCAGACCAACTGGAAGGTGTTCGCCAACTGCCGGTTCGACCCGAAGACCAACGAGTGGAAGATGCTGACGCGGCCGATCGTGACCGTGATCCCGGCCAACGAGCCGGTCGGCGCCTGACCTCTCGTGCACCTACAGGAGAGACCGCCCGTGCCGGGCGGTCTCTCCGCTCGACCTAGGAGGTCGATCATGCCCGCGACCGCACGTCCCGAATGCCCGCACTGCCACACCCCGCTGACGCCGTGGCAGAGTCCGGAGCTCACGAGCTGGGCCGGTGCGGAGCAGTACGTCTGCTTCAACGACGACTGCCCGTACTACGTCCGCGGCTGGGCGTGGATGGACGAGCGGTTCAACGTCCACGCGTCGTACCGCCACCGGTTCGACCCGGTGACGGGCGAGACCGGACCGTTGCCGGTCTGGTCGTCGGAGGCACTCAAGGACTCGATTGTCCACCGCGAGGAGGCCGCCCATGTCTGAGAGCCCATTGACCGCCGACCGCGTCGTGCGGGATCTGCCGCGTCTCGGCCGGGACGACACCTTCACGTTTCGCTGCGGCCAGGACCTCGACTGCTTCACGCACTGCTGCCAGGACGTGTCGATTGTCCTCACGCCCTACGACGTGCTGCGCCTCTCCCGCGCGCTCGGCCTCGAGTCGGGCGAGTTCCTCGAGCGGCACACGATCTCGCCGTTCACCAAGGAACAGAAGATTCCGGTGGTCCTCCTCAAGATGGACCCCGAGACGAAGCGGTGCCCGTTCGTGAGCGAGCAGGGCTGCGGCGTCTACGGCGATCGGCCGTGGGCCTGCCGCGTCTACCCGCTCGGGCTCGCGGAGCCCCAGAAGCCGTCGGCCGCGCAGCAGCCGTTCCACTTCCTCGTGCGCGAGGACTTCTGCCACGGGCACGGGTGCGGCGCGCCGCGCACGGTGCGGCAGTGGAGCGAGGCGCAGGGGATCGAGGCCTACGACATGATGGGCCGCTCCTTCACGGACCTCATGCTGCACGACTTCTGGGACAAGGACGAGGCGCTGGCGCCCAACAAGATCTCGATGTACTACACGGCGTGCTACGACCTCGACGGGTTCAGACGGTTCGTGTTCGAGACGCGCTTCCTCGAGCTGTTCGAGATTGACGAGACGCGCATCGAGGCGCTTCGGACCGACGACCAGGAGCTGCTCGATTTCGCGATGCAGTGGCTCCGCTTCAGCCTGTTCGGCGAGAAGAGCATGAAGATCAAGCGGTCCGTCATGGAGGCCCAGCACCAGGCCGGGGCGGCCGAGGCGCGATAGGCCCTGCGGGGCCGGTGGATAGACCATGATCCCATCCCAGGTTCGAGACACGGGCGGCAAGCCCATCCTGGTCATCGGCGGCGGCATCGCGGGCGTCACCACCGCGGTCGAGGCCGCCGAGGCCGGCTGCGAGGTCATCCTCGTCGAGACGCTCCCCTACCTCGGCGGCCGGGTGGCCCGCGCGTTCAGGTACTTCCCCAAGCTCTGTCCGCCCGGGTGCGGACTGGAGATCAACTTCCGTCGCATCAAGCAGAATCCCCGGATCCAGGTGCTGACCCAAGCGACGGTGGACCAGGTTGCCGGCACGCCGGGCGACTACGAGGCCACGATCACCGTCGCGCCGCGGTTCGTCACCGACGCGTGCACGCTGTGCGACAAGTGCGCCGAGGCCTGTCCGGCCGAACGTGCCGACGAGTTCAACCTGGGCATGGGCCGCACCAAGGCGGCCTACCTGCCGCACCCGATGGCGTTTCCGCCGCTGTATGCCATCGACCGTGCGGCGTGCCCCGACGGCTGCACCGCCTGCCGCGACGCCTGCGCCTACGGCGCCATCGACCTGACCCAGCAGCCCGAGCGCCGCACGGTCAAGGTCGCCGCCGTCGTCGCGGCCACCGGATGGGCGCCCTACGACGCCACGAAGATCGACAACCTGGGGTTCGGCCGGTATCCCAACGTCGTCACCAACGTGATGCTCGAGCGGCTGGCCGCCCCCGACGGGCCGACGCGCGGCGCGATCCTGCGTCCGTCGGACCAGCAGCCGCCCGGAACCGTCGCCTTCGTGCAGTGCGCCGGATTGCGAGACGAGAACCACCTCCCGTACTGTTCCGCGGTCTGCTGTGCCGCCTCGCTCAAGCAGGTGACCTACCTCCGGGAGCTCTATCCCGAGGCGCGAATCCTCGTCTTCTACATCGACCTCCGAACGCCGGGCCGCCTGGAGGACTTCCTCCAGAAGGTGAGCGCCGACGAGCGGCTGACGCTCATCAAAGGCAAGGTGGCCGGCGTCGAGGAGGACCCGGCGACGCACGACCTGCGGGTCACCGCCGAGGACGTGATGGGCGGCCGCAAGGTCACCGAGACGGTCAACCTGCTCGTGCTCGCCACCGGCATCGTGCCCCAGACCGAGGGGCTGCCGGCGGGCTTCGCCCTGGATGAGTTCCGGTTCGTGGCGCACTCGAACGGCCAGGCGGGGATGATCGCGGCCGGCTGCGTCGCCCGCCCCGAGGAAGTGTCCGCCACGGTTCAGGACGCGACCGGAGCGGCCCTCAAGGCGCTCCAGGCGGTCGTGAGGAGTGCTCACCATGGCTAAGTCACCGGGCGTCTACATCTGCAGCGGGTGCGGGATTGGCGACGCGCTCGACACCGCGCAACTGGCGAAGGTCGCCGAGTCCGAGTTCAAGGTCCCCCGGTGCCAGGTGCACCCGTTCCTTTGCAGTCCCGAGGGCGTGGCGCTCATCCGGAAGGACCTCGACGAGGGCGCCGTCGACGGCGTCGTCGTCGCCGCCTGCTCGCCGCGCGTGAAGACCGACGCGTTCCGGTTCGATCCGACGCTCGTCCTCGATCGCGTCAACCTGCGCGAGCACGTCGTGTGGTGCCAGAAGCCGAACGACGAGGACACCCAGATGATGGCGGAGGACTACCTCCGCATGGGGATCACCAAGGCCCAGAAGTCCGAGCCGCTCGAGCCGGTGCACGACGAGATCTCGAAGAAGATCCTGGTCGTCGGCGGCGGCGTCACCGGCTTGACGGCGGCGCTCGAGGGCGCCACGGCGGGCTACGAGGTCGTGCTGGTCGAGCAGGCCGATCGGCTCGGCGGCTTCGTCTCGACGCTCAAGAAGCGCTTCCCCACGGCTCCCCCCTACACCGAGCTCACCGTCGACGGCGTCGCCGCGCAGATCGAGTCGGTCAGCTACCACCCGAAGATCCAGGTGCTGACGAAGGCGAAGATCCTCGAGACCAGCGGCCAGCCCGGCATGTTCGACGTGACGGTCGCGACCGAGGCCGGCGAGATGCGCACGCGGGTCGGCTCGATCGTGATGGCCACCGGGTGGAAGCCGTACGACGCGACGAAGCTCGGCCATCTCGGCTACGGCCTGAGCCCCGACGTCGTCACCAACGTCGAGCTCGAGCGGATGGTGGCCGCCGGGCCGATCGCGCGCCCGTCGGACGGCAAGGCCGTCCAGAGCGTGCTGTTCGTCCAGTGCGCCGGCTCCCGCGATACGGACCACCTCGCCTACTGCTCGTCGGTGTGCTGCATGGCGTCGCTCAAGCACGCCGCGTACGTCCACGAGCAGAACCCCGACGCGCAGGTCTACATCATCTACAAGGACATCCGGACGCCGGGCCAGTACGAGCGGTTCTACCGCGCCGCGCAGGACCATCCGCTCAACTTCCTGACCAAGGGCGAAGTCGCCGGAGTGGAGATCGCCGAGGGCGGCACGCTCGCCGTGACCGTGAAGGACTCGCTCGTCGGCGAGACGGTCCGGATCACGGTGGACCTCGTGGTGCTCGCGACCGGCATGGTGCCCAACGCGGCCGACGGCGTGGCCATCCGCGCGGTCAAGGACGCCCGGGCGACGCTGGCGCGCGCCGACGCGTCGGAGCCGCAGAAGGTGGACGCGCGCAAGAAGATCGAGACGCTGGCGCACCACGAGGGAACCGAGATCCTGAACCTCACGTACCGCCAGGGGCCCGACCTGCCCGCGTTCCGGTACGGCTTTCCCGACTCGCACTTCGTCTGCTTCCCGTACGAGACGCGCCGCACCGGGATCTACGCCGCCGGCACGGTGAGGTCCCCGATGGACGCCGCGCACGCGCAGGAGGACGCCGCCGGCGCGATGCTCAAGGCGATCCAGAGCGTGGAGCTCGAGGCCCAGGGCGCGGCGGTACATCCGCGCGCCGGCGACCTCTCGTTCCCGTCGTTCTTCCTCCAGCGCTGCACGCAGTGCAAGCGCTGCACCGAGGAGTGCCCGTTCGGCACGCTGGACGAGGATGCGAAGGGCACGCCCCAGCTCAACGCGTACCGCTGCCGCCGGTGCGGCGTCTGTATGGGCGCCTGCCCCGAGCGCATCATCTCGTTCAAGAACTACTCGGTCGAGATGATCGCCTCGATGATCAAAGCCATCGAGGTGCCCGAGGAGGAGGACGAGAAGCCGCGCGTGATCGTCTTCATGTGCGAGAACGACGCCTATCCGGCGCTCGACGTCGCGGGGCTCAACCGCGTGCACTACGACCCGAGCGTCCGGGTGATTCCGCTTCGCTGCCTGGGCTCGCTCAACATCGTCTGGATTGCCGACGCGTTGTCGGGCGGGATCGACGGCATCATGCTCGTCGGCTGCAAGTACGGCGACGACTACCAGTGCCACTTCATGCAGGGCAGCGAGCTGGCCAACCGCCGGCTGGAGAACGTGAAGGAGACGCTGCAGCGGCTCCAGCTGGAGTCGGACCGGATCAACTTCACGCAGTTGGCGATCAACGAGTACGGCAAGCTCCCCGCGCTCATCGACGGGTTCATGGAGCGCATCCGGGAGCTGGGGCCCAACCCCTACAAGGGGTTCTAGAGGAACGGAACCATGGCCGACGCCCTTGTCGTCAAGCCCGATACTCGGTTCATCCGCGACGTCATGGCCGCGGGCGGCGAGGACCTGAAGAAGTGCTACCAGTGCGCCACCTGCTCGGTCGTCTGCAAGCTGGCGCCCGCGGATGCGCCGTTTCCGCGGCGGCAGATGCTGCACGCGCAGTGGGGCCTGCAGGACCGCCTGGTGGCCGATCCCGGCGTCTGGCTGTGCCACAACTGCCGTGAATGCAGCGACCGGTGCCCGCGGGGCGCCAGGCCCGGCGATGTGCTGGGCGCGATCCGCAGCCAGGTGATCCGGCGCTTCGCGTTCCCGTCGTTCATGGGGAAGCTGGCCTCGTCGCCGGCCGCGCTGCCGATCCTGCTGCTGCTGCCCGTCGTGATCTTCGCGACGATCGCCGCGCTGGCCGGCCAGCCCGAAGGCGGCCACGCGCGCGAGTTCGCCGACTGGTTCCCGATCGGCGCGCTCGAGCCGCTGTTCTTCGTGGTGTCCGGGCTCGTCCTGCTGGCCTTCGCGATCGGCGTCGTGCGCTTCGTCCAGGCGCTCAAGGTGGCGGGGGTGCCGCCGCCGACGATCGCGGCGCTGGCCGGGGCGTTCCTGGAGATCGCGCGCCACGACCGGTTCGCGGAGTGCGAGCACCCGTCGGCGCGGCGCTGGGGCCACTTCCTGACCTTCTGGGGCTTCATGGGCCTCGCCTTCATGGGCACGGCGGTCGGCATCGGGACGATGACGGGCGTGATGCACACGCCGCTGGCCGTCATGAGCCCGTGGAAGGTGTTCGCCAACCTGTCCGCCGTGGTGGCGCTCGCCGGCCTGCTGCTGCTCCTCGCCGAGCGGCTGCGCGATTCCGACGCCCGGGCGCACAGCACCTACTTCGACTGGCTGTTCCTGCTGACGCTGGTCGGGGTCGTGATCACCGGGCTCTCCGCCGAGCTGCTGCGCCTCGGGCAGGTGGCGTCGGCCATGTTCATCGTGTACTTCGTGCACCTCGTGCTCATCTTCAGCCTGTTCCTGTACGCCCCCTACACCAAGTTTGCGCATCTGGCGTACCGGACGGTGGCAATGGCGGCCACGGGTCGGCGGCGGTGAGCGAAGCGACTCCGAAACAGGAGGAATGTCCGATGGCAGAACAGACCAAGACCAAGCTCCTCGACGAGCTGGAGAAGGGCCCGTGGCCGAGCTTCGTCAGGGAGATCAAACGGGCGGGCGAAAAGAGTCCCGTCTGCGATGACCTGCTTGGGCAGCTCGAGCTGTCCTACGTGGAGAGGAAGGGGCACTGGAAGCACGGCGGGATCGTCGGCGTGCTCGGCTACGGCGGCGGCGTGATCGGCCGCTACAGTGACGTGCCCGAGCAGTTCCCGAACGTGGCCCACTTCCACACCCTGCGCGTCAACCAGCCGTCGGGCTGGTTCTACTCGAGCGACGCGATCCGGACGCTGTGTGACATCTGGGAGCGGCACGGGTCGGGCCTCACCAACATGCACGGCTCGACGGGCGACATCGTGTTCCTCGGGACGAAGACCGACGAGCTGGAGCCGACGTTCGCGGAGCTGACCAAGGCCGGCTTCGACCTGGGCGGGTCGGGCTCCTGCATGCGGACGCCGTCGGCGTGCCTCGGACAGGCGCGCTGCGAGTGGGCGTGCTACGACACGATGGCGATCTGCAACGACATGACGCAGAGCTATCAGGACGAGCTGCATCGTCCGCCGTTCCCCTACAAGTTCAAGATCAAGTGCTCCGGCTGCCCGAACGACTGCGTCGCGTCGATCGCGCGCGCGGACCTGTCGGTCATCGGGACCTGGAAGGACGACATCCAGCAGGACGACGCGGCCGTTGCCGAGTACGCGGCGCTGGGCCTCGACATCCAGAAGGACGTCTGCGACCGCTGCCCGAGCAAGTGCATGGCGTGGGACGGCAAGGCGCTGACGATCGAGAACCGGGAGTGCGTGCGCTGCATGCACTGCATCAACGTGATGCCCAAGGCGCTCAGCCCGGGCAAGGAGCGCGGCGCCACGCTGCTCATCGGCTCCAAGGCGCCGATCGTCCAGGGCGCGCTGCTCTCGTCGGTGCTCGTGCCCTTCGTGCCGGCCGCCGAGCTGGCCGACACCATGAAGGAGCTGATCGGCCGCGTGTGGGAGTTCTGGGACGAGTACGGCAAGAACCGCGAGCGCGTCGGCGAGCTCATCCAGCGGGTCGGGCTGGCGAACTTCCTCGATGCGATCGGTCTCGATCCGACGCCCGAGATGGTCACGGCGCCGAGGGACAACCCCTACATCTTCTTCCAGAAGGACGAGGCGACCGGGGACGGGCAGTAGGCGGGCCCGGAAGAGACGTCAGGAGACACGACCATGACAACAGCACCGATCAAGCGGATTACGGATATCGGGCCGCCGCACTACGAGCAGTTCCTGCATCCGATCATCAAGAAGAACTACGGCCAGTGGAAGTACCACGAGAACCTCGCGCCGGGCGTCCTGTGCCACGTGGCGCATTCCGGCGATCGGATCTACACGGTTCGCTGCGGCTCGCCGCGTCTGCTGAGCGTGCAGACGCTGCGCATGTTCGCCGAGCTGGCCGACACCTACTGCGACGGCTACCTGCGCTTCACGAGCCGCAACAACGTGGAGTTCCTGCTGGCGGACCAGTCCAAGATCGAGCCGCTCAAGAAGGCGTTGATCGAGATGGGCTTCCCGGTGGGCGGCACCAACAACGCCATCAGCAACATCGTCCACACCCAGGGCTGGGTCCACTGCCACTCGTCGGCCACCGACGCGTCGGGCATCGTCAAGGCGGTCATGGACGCGCTCTACGACCGGTTCACGCACGAGGACCTGCCGGCCAAGCTGCGCATCGCGCTGGCGTGCTGCCTGAACATGTGCGGCGCCGTGCACTGTTCCGACATCGCGATCCTCGGCGTCCACCGCCGGCCGCCGACGATCAACCACGACACGCTGCCGAAGACCTGCGAGGTGCCGACGCTGATCGCGTCCTGCCCGACCGGCGCGATCCGGCCGGCCACGGTCAACGAGAAGTCGTCGGTCGAGGTCGTCGAGGAACAGTGCATGTTCTGCGGCAACTGCTACACCGTCTGCCCGTCGATGCCGCTCAACGATCCGACGAACGACGGCATCTCGATCTGGGTCGGCGGCAAGGTGAGCAACGCGCGCAGCGCGCCGAAGTTCTCGAAGCTGGCCATCCCGTTCATCCCGAACAACCCGCCCCGCTGGCCGGAAGTGGTGGACGCGGTGGTCAACATCGTGAACGTCTACGCCAAGCACGCGCGGAAGTACGAGCGCATGGGCGAGTGGATCGAGCGGATCGGCTGGCCCCGGTTCTTCGAGCTGACCGGCATCCCGTTCACCCGCTACCACCTGGATGACTTCAAGCACGCGGGCACGACCTTCGCGCGCTCGACGCACATCCGTTTCTAGGAGGCCGCCATGGCAGTCACGGTCGAAGCGCTGGCCGAGGACATGTACCAGATGGTCGCCGAGACCCAGGGGAAG
The DNA here is from genome assembly GCA_963812185.1 of uncultured Acidobacteriota bacterium. Classification (GTDB taxonomy): domain Bacteria; phylum Acidobacteriota; class Vicinamibacteria; order Vicinamibacterales; family JAHECP01; genus JAHECP01. The sequence continues at coordinate 255,102 of CAWEUE010000001.1, read as the reverse complement.
AAGAACCTCAAGGCCGGCGACCTCACCAAGGCGATGATCGCCAAGCACGGCGACACCTGCACGAAGGACGACTGCAAGCACGCCATCCGGCTGCTGATGGACTCCGGCCGGTGCGTCTACAGCTACTTCGGCGGCAGCTACATCACGCTGCCGCACAAGGAAGGCGCCGCGCCCGACTAGACGCGGGGAGGCGGGCCGGCCGGCGCCCGGGCGCGCCGGTCGGCCCCCGCCTCGCGCACGACGTCGTGCGTCCGGCCATGGCCGCCGGGCGCGCATTCATTCGCTACGCCTCGTCGGCGGCCCCTCGGGAGGGGGTGAATACCATGGCGCTGTTCAAGGACGTCAAGAAGCCGGTCATCAAGTCGGGCGGCCAGGCCGGGGGCGAGATCAGCCCGCTCAGGCCCCGCTACGTCCCCAAGCAGGCGCCCTGCCTCGGCACCTGCCCGGGCGGCACCGACATCCGCGGCTGGCTCACGACGATCGCGCAGGCCGAGGCCTACGGCCGCACCGCGGAGCAGGCCTACCAGCTGGCCTGGGAGATCATCACCGACCGCAACCCGTTCCCGGCCGTCTGCGGCCGGGTCTGTCCCCATCCCTGCGAGGACGCGTGCAACCGCCAGGCGAAGGAAGCGCCGGTGGCCATCAACGCGCTCGAGCGGTTCATCGGCGACTTCGCCATCCAGAAGAACCTCAAGCTGCACGGACTGGCCGGCGCGAAGCGCGACGAGCGCGTGGCCGTCATCGGCGCCGGGCCGGCCGGCCTCTCGTGCGCCTACCAGCTCGCCCGCCGCGGCTATCCGGTGACGGTGTTCGAGGCGTTCGCCAAGCCGGGCGGCATGCTGCGCTACGGCATCCCGCGCTACCGGCTCCCGGCCGACGTGCTCGACGCGGAGATCCAGCGGATCGCCGACCTCGGCGTCGAGATCTGGTGCAACACCGTCGTCGGCAAGGACGTCACGCTCGAGCAGCTGCGCAAGGACTACCAGGCCGTGTTCGTCGGGATCGGCGCCCACAAGGGGCTGAAGCTCGGCGTCGCCGGCGAGGACGCGCCCAACGTGTTCACCGGCACCGCGTTCCTCAACCACGTCAACAGCGGCGAGACGGTGGCGGTCGGCGGCAAGGTGATCGTCATCGGCGGCGGCGACACCGCGATCGACGCCGCGCGCGTCAGCAAGCGGCTCGGCGCGGACGTCACGCTGCTCTACCGGCGCACCCGCGCCGAGATGCCCGCGATCAAGCCCGAGATCGAGGGCGCGCTCGAGGAGGGCGTCACCATCGAGTTCCTGGCGGCGCCCGTCGAGATCCTGCAGCAGGACGGCCGGGCCGTCGGCATGCGCTGCATCCGCATGGACCTCGGCGAGCCGGACAAGTCGGGCCGGCCCCGTCCCGTGCCGCGCGCGGGCTCCGAGTTCGACGTGCCCGCCACGACCATCATCGCGGCCATCAGCCAGGAGCCCGACTTCGAGCCGCTGCCGGACCTCCACGAGGGCCGGGAGTGGGTCAAGGCGGACGAGTGGGGCGCCACGCCGATCGACGGCGTGTACTCCGGCGGCGACGACGTCAACCTCGGGCTGGTGACGATCGCGATCGGCCAGGGCCGGTTCGCCGCCGACGCCATCGACGCGCGGCTGCGCGGCACCACGCTCGAGAAGCCGGAGGCGCGGCCCCCGATCAAGCCGGACCGGATGAAGCTCGGCTGGTACAAGGAAGGCGCCCGCCACGAGCGGGGCCACGTCGCCGTCGCGGAGCGCGGGCTGGAGACCGAGATCGAGCAGGGCCTCGGCGAGGACGAGGTGCTCGGCGAGGCCAAGCGGTGCATGTCGTGCGGCATGTGCATGGACTGCGAGACCTGCTGGATGTACTGCACGAACAACGCGTTCGCGAAACTGCCGAAGGGCGAGCACTACAAGATCAAGCTCGAGCTGTGCAACGGCTGCAAGAAGTGCGCGGAAGAGTGCCCCTGCGGTTACATCGACCTGGTTTGAGATGGAGAAACGACCGTGCCCACCATCGAACTGAACGGCAACAGCTACCTCGTTGACGAAGACGGCTTCCTCGAGAACCCCGAGGTCTGGAACGAAAAGGTCGCCCTGGACTTCGCCACCACCGAGGGCGTGCCCGAGCTGACCGAGTCGCACTGGAAGGTGATCAACTACCTGCGCAACTACTACCTCCAGTACGGCATCGCGCCGATGATCCGGAAGCTCTGCAAGGAGACCGGATTCAAGCTGAACGAGATCTACGCGCTGTTCCCGTCCGGCCCGGCCAAGGGCGCCTGCAAGCTCGCGGGCCTGCCGAAGCCGACCGGGTGCGTGTAGACGCCATGGCTTCGAACCTCGCCCCGGCGCGGACGCGCGATCGGTTCGTCCAGGCGTGGCTGGCTTCGACGCTCCGGACCTACCCGGAGCAGGCCCGCCACCACCTGAGCGAGGCCCGGGATCCGTTCCGCAACCCCGTGGGCGAGACGCTCCGGACGGCCCTGGCGGCCCTCGCCGACGAGCTCGTCGGCGGCTTCGACCGGGCCCGCGTGGCCGCTGCGCTCGAGGCCATCGTCCGGATCCGCGCCGTGCAGGACTTCACGGCCGCCGAGGCCGTGGGGTTCGTCTTCCTCGCCCGGGGCGCGGCCCGGGCGGCGGGGCAGGAGGCTCCGGACGCCGGGGCCGGCTGGCTCGAGGCGCTCGACGCGCGGGTCGACGAGATGGCGCTGGCCGCCTTCGACCTCTACGCCCGGTGCCGGGAGGAGATCCACGCGATTGGCGCGCGCGCCGCGCGCCGCCGCGTCTACGTGCTCGAGCGCGTCCAGGGCCTCGCGGACGATCTGGAGGCCCCGGCGCCGGCGCTCGGCGAATGACGTGCAGAGGACGATGTCCATGAACGCGCTGCTTTCACTCGTCGTCGTCTCGATCCTGGTGGCGATCGCCTGGGCCGGCGGGGCGATCACCTCGCTGCGGACGCTGTTCGGGGTCGGGATTCCGGCCGCCGCCTTCGCGGTCTTCGTCGTGGGCCTGGCGGTGAAGGTGATCGGCTGGGCGCGGACGCCGGTGCCGTTCCGGATCCCCACCACGTGCGGCCAGGAGAAGTCGCTGCCCTGGATCAAGGCGAGCTGGCTCGAGAACCCCTCGTCGCGCCTCGGCGTCGTCGGGCGGATGGCGCTCGAGGTGCTGCTGTTCCGGTCGCTCTTCCGCAACACGCAGGCGGCGATGACGACCGAGCCGATCCCCGCCCTCGGCGACGACGGCCACGGCGCGCCGGCGCGGAGCGGGCTGGGGCGCCTGGTCTACGGCGAGGAGAAGTGGCTCTGGCTGGCCGCGCTGGCGTTCCACTGGTCGATGCTGGTCGTGCTGCTCCGGCACCTCCGGTTCTTCATGGAGCCGCCGCCGGCCTGGGTCGACGCGATCGGCGCGGTGGACGGGTTCTTCCAGGTCGGGCTGCCGATCGTCTACGTGACCGACCTCGTGATCCTGGCGGCGCTCGGCTACCTGCTGGTGCGGCGCCTGGCCGACAGCCGCCTCCGCTTCCTGTCGCTCTTCCAGGACTACTTCGCGCTCTATCTGCTCATCGGGGTCGCCGGCTCGGGCGTGCTGATGCGCTACTTCGTGCGGCCGGACGTGGTGGCGATCAAGCAGCTGGCGCTGGGGCTGGCGACGTTCGCGCCGGTGGTGCCCGCCGCGGTGAGCCCGTTCTTCTTCGTGCACCTGACGCTGGTGAGCGTGCTGCTGGCGTACTTCCCGTTCAGCAAGCTGGCGCACATGGCGGGCGTGTTCCTGAGCCCGACGCGCAACCTGGCGAACACCAACCGCATGCGCCGCCACGTGAACCCGTGGAACTACCCGGTGAAGGTGCACACGTACGAGGAATGGGAGGACGAGTTCCGCGACAAGATCAAGGCGGCCGGCCTCCCGCTCGACAAGGTGTGACGACATGGCCGACCACACGCCCAGCCCGGAAACGCTGACCCAGGTCGACTACCGGCCGCGGGCGAAGAACTGGCTCGATCCGCACGTGGAGTTCCGGAAGGGGACGTTCTGCTACAGCGGGGGGGCCAAGAGCCTCAAGGCGCTCGACATGCCGAACCCGCGCGAGTGGCAGCCGTTCGACGCCGACTGGAAGCTGCCGCCGGACTGGAAGGACATCATCCTCGCGGGGATGAAGGAGCGCCTCGACCGCTTCCGCTCCTTCCGGCTGTTCATGGACATCTGCGTGCGCTGCGGCGCGTGCGCCGACAAGTGCCACTTCTACCTGGGCTCGGGCGACCCGAAGAACATGCCGGTCCTGCGGGCCGAGCTGATCCGGTCGGTCTACCGGCGCTACTTCACGGTGGCGGGGCGCCTGTTCGGCGAGGCGGTCGGCGCGCGCGAGCTGACCGAGGACGTGCTGAAGGAGTGGTTCTACTACTTCTACCAGTGCACCGAGTGCCGGCGCTGCTCCGTCTTCTGCCCCTACGGCATCGACACGGCGGAAGTGACGATGATCGGCCGGGAGCTGCTGAACCTGGTGGGCTGCAACATCAACTGGGTGATCGAGCCGGCGGCCAACTGCTTCCGCACCGGCAACCACCTGGGCATTCAGCCGCACGGCTTCAAGGACAGCATCGACTTCGCGGTGGACGAGCTCGAGGAGATCACGGGCGTCCGCGTCGAGGCGCCGATCAACAAGAAGGGCGCCGAGGTGCTGTTCGTCGTCCCGTCGGCCGATTATTTCGGCTCCCCGCACTACTACACGCTGCTCGGCTACCTGCTGCTGTTCCACGAGATCGGCCTCGACTACACGTTCAGCGCGTTCGCGTCGGAGGGCGGAAACTTCGGCCTGTTCACGTCGCACGAGATGATCAAGCGGCTGAACTCGAAGATCTACGCCGAGGCGAAGCGGCTGGGCGTGAAGTGGATCCTGGGCGGCGAGTGCGGCCACATGTGGCGCGTGCTGCACCAGTACATGGACACGATGAACGGGCCGGCGGATTTCCTCGAGGCGCCCGTCTCGCCGGTGACCGGCACGCGCTTCGAGAACGCCGCCTCGACCCGCATGGTCCACATCTGCGAGTTCACGTCCGACCTGCTGCGGCACAACCGCATCCGGCTGGACCCGTCGCGCAACGACAAGTGGCGCGTGACGTTCCACGACTCGTGCAACCCGGCGCGCGCCATGGGGCTGCTCGAGGAGCCGCGATATCTCATCCGGGCGGCCTGCCGCCACTTCTTCGAGATGCCCGAGAACACGATCCGCGAGCAGACGTTCTGCTGCGGCAGCGGGTCGGGGCTCGGCACCGACGAGAACCTCGAGATGCGGCTGCGCGGCGGCTTCCCGCGGGCCAACGCCGTGCGCCACGTGCGCGAGCGGCACGGCGTGAACCTGCTGGCGTGCATCTGCGCGATCGACAAGGCCACGCTGCCCCCGCTGCTCGAGTACTGGGTGCCGGGCGTGGAGGTCGCCGGCATCCACGAGCTCGTCGGCAACGCGCTCGTCGTCAAGGGCGAGAACGCGCGGGCCACCGACCTGCGCGGGGATCCGATCGAGCGGGAGCAGCCCTCGGCCGAAGAGGAGCCCGTCCATGCGTGACCGCTACGTCATTCTCGCGGCGCTCATCCTGTTCTTCGTCCTGCTGACGTCGCCCATGTGGTACGCGCGCGCGTCCGGCGTGACGGCGGCCGGGCCCGACCTGAAGCTGCCGACCCAGGAGAAGGCGTGCGTGATGCCCGTGGAGTACATGCGGACGTCGCACATGGACCTGCTCAACACCTGGCGCGAGCGCGCCGTCAGGGAGAACGTCCGGACCTGGACGGCGCCGGACGGGAAGACCTACACGATCAGCCTGTCGGGCACGTGTCTCAAGTGCCACACGGACAAGGCGGAGTTCTGCGACCGCTGCCACGACTACGCCGGCGTGACCCCCTACTGCTGGGAGTGCCACGTGGACCCGGCGGCGATCGCCAGGAGCCGGCCATGAGCATCAGCAGACGCGGATTCCTCGGCGCGGCGGGCCTGTCCGCGCTCGCGCTGGCCTCGAAGCCGGCGCTCGAGGCGATGGGGTTCGAGCCCGTGCCGCAGGAGCCGACGTCGGCCACGGCGGGCACGCGCTGGGCGATGGTCGTCGACCCGCGCAAGTGCCTGGACCAGGGCGACTGCACCAAGTGCATCGACGTGTGCGACCACGCGCACAACATCCCGCGGTTCACGGACCCCGCGCACGAGGTGAAGTGGATCTGGAAGGAGCCGTTCGAGGACGCGTTCCCGTTCCTCGAGCTCGAGCACGCGCCCGACGACCTGCGCGACCAGCCGGTCATGGTGCTGTGCAACCACTGCGAGAACCCGCCGTGCGTGCGGGTGTGCCCGACGCAGGCGACGTGGAAGCGCAGCGACGGCATCGTGATGATGGACTGGCACCGCTGCATCGGCTGCCGCTACTGCATGGCGGCGTGTCCGTACGGCTCGCGCAGCTTCAACTGGAGCGACCCGCGCCCGGCGATCGGCAGCCTGAACCCGGACTATCCGACGCGGACCAGGGGCGTGGTGGAGAAGTGCACGTTCTGCGAGGAGCGGCTCGCCAAGGGCGAGCGGCCCGCGTGCGTCGAGGCCTGCACGGCCAAGGCGCTCGTGTTCGGCAACCTGGACGACCCCGAGAGCGAGGTCCGCACGCTGCTGCGCGCGCGCTTCGCCGTCCGGCGCAAGGCCGAGCTGGGCACGCGTCCGGCGATCTACTACGTGGTCTGAGGGGCACGCCATGTTCATGTTCGAGAAGGCAGTCGTGGGCGGGCGGCGCTACTGGACGTGGGTCTGTTGCCTGCTGGTCGTGATCGGCATCGCGTTCGTCGCCTACTACCGGCAGCTGCAGGACGGGCTCGCCATCACCGGCATGAGCCGTGACGTGACGTGGGGCCTGTACATCGCGCAGTTCACGTTCTTCGTCGGCGTCGCGGCGTCGGCCGTCATGGTCGTCCTGCCGTACTACCTGCACGACTTCAAGGCGTTCGGCCGCCTCACGATCCTGGGCGAGTTCCTGGCGATCGCCTCGGTGGCCATGTGCATGCTGTTCATCTTCGTGGACATGGGGCAGCCGATGCGCGTGCTCAACGTGATGCTGTACCCCACACTCCACTCGATGATGTTCTGGGACATGCTGTCGCTCAGCGGCTACCTGCTGCTGAACGGCGTCATCGCGCTGGTGACGCTCGGGGCCGAGCGCCGGCGGGTCGCGCCGCCGCGCTGGATCCGGCCCGTGATCATCCTGTCGATCCCGTGGGCGGTCAGCATCCACACCGTGACGGCGTTCCTCTACAACGGCCTGCCCGGCCGCTCGTTCTGGCTCACCGCCATCCTGGCCCCGCGCTTCCTCGCCTCGGCGTTCGCGGCGGGCCCGGCGCTGCTCATCCTGCTGGTCCTGGTCATGCGCAAGCTCACGTGGTTCGACGTCGGGCGCGAGCCGGTCCAGAAGCTCGCGGTCATCGTCACCTACGCGATGCTGCTGAACGTGTTCTTCGTGGGCCTGGAGCTGTTCACCGCGCTCTACAGCCAGATCCCGGAGGAGGTCGCGCACTTCGAGTACCTGTACCTCGGGCTGCAGGGGCAGACGACGCTCGTGCCCTGGATGTGGACCTCGGCCGTGCTGGCCCTCGCGTCGCTGGGGCTGCTGCTCGTGCCGTCGATGCGGCGCCGCGAGCCCGTGCTGGCCGTCACCTGCGTGATGGTGTTCCTGTCGCTCTGGATCGACAAGGGCCTGGGCCTGATCGTGGGCGGGTTCGTCCCGTCGCCCTTCGGCGCCGTCGTGCGCTACGTGCCGACCCTGCCCGAGATGCTGATCGTGCTCGGCGTCTGGGCGATCGGCTTCCTGCTCGTGACGCTCTTCTACAAGATCACCCTGTCGGTGCGGGCGGAGGTGGCCGCGTCGTGAACGCCGACCCCGACGTCCGCACGGCGCCCCCCCGCCTGGTCGTGGCCGGGCTGGGCGGAGACTCGGGCAAGACGCTCGTGTCGCTGGCGATCGTGCAGGCCGCGCGCAAGAAGGGACTCGACGTCCAGGCGTTCAAGAAGGGGCCCGATTACATCGACCCGGCGTGGCTCGGCTGGGTGTCCGGGCGGCCGGCGCGCAACCTCGACACCTACCTGATGGGCGCCGAGCGCGTGCGGCAGGTGTTCGCCCGGGCGGCGGCGGGCGCCGACCTCGCGGTGATCGAGGGCAACCGCGGGCTCTACGACGGCGTCGACGCGGCGGGGACGCACAGCACGGCCGAACTGGCCAAGGCGCTGGGCGCCCCGGTGGTCCTCGTCGTCAACGCGACGAAGACGACGCGGACCGTGGCGGCGCTCGTCCTCGGGTGCCAGCGCATGGATCCCGCCGTGGAGATCGCCGGCGTCGTGCTGAACCAGGTGAACGGCGCGCGCCACGAGCGGGTGATCCGCGGCGCGATCGAGTCGGTGTGCGGCGTGCCGGTCCTGGGCGTCCTGCCGCGGATTCCGGCGGTGACGCTCTTGCCCGGCCGCCACATGGGGCTCGTGCCGCCGGCCGAGCACGGCGAGCTGGCCGCGCTGGCCGGCCGGCTGGCGGACCTGATCGTGCCGCGGCTCGACATGGCGGCGCTCCTGGACCTCGCGCGCCGGGCCCCCGCGCGCGCGTGGCCGGTCGAGCCGCCCGGCGCCGGCGCGCCCGACGGCCGCGGCCTCCGGATCGGCTTCCTGCGCGACTCGGCCTTCACGTTCTATTATCCGGAGAACCTGGAAGGCCTGGAGGCGGCGGGCGCGGAGCTGGTCCCCCTGTCGAGCCTGACGCCGGACCCGCTGCCGGACGATCTGCACGCGCTCTACATCGGGGGCGGGTTCCCCGAGACGCACGCCGCCGCGATTGCGGCCAACCGGCCGTTCCTCGACGACCTGCGGCGCCGGGCGGAGGACGGGCTGCCGATCTACGCGGAGTGCGGCGGGCTGATGCTGCTCGCGCGCAACCTGCGGCAGGGCGAGCGGGTCGACCCGATGGCGGGCGTGCTGCCGTGCGACGTCGAGCTGTGCGCGAGGCCGCAGGGGCACGGCTACATGGAGATGGTGGTGGACACGCCCAACCCGTTCTTCCCGGCGGGGACGCGGATGCGGGGGCACGAGTTCCACTACTCGCGGCTCGTGCGGACGGGCGAACGGCTCGAGACGGCCTGCGCGCTGCGCCGGGGCGTCGGGAGCATCTACGCCCGCGACGGGCTCGTGGTGCACAACGTGTGGGCCACCTACGCCCACGTGCACGCGACGGCGACGCCCGAGTGGGTGCCGGGACTCATCCGGGCGGCGCGGGCGCAGGCGGCGCGCCGCGAGCGCGGCGCCGGTGTGAATGGCTGAAGTGTGGCGCCCGCGCCGCGGGCGCCCCGGAACGGACACGCGCGAGGATCGGCACCCGTGGGATCGTCCGCGGGCCGGCCGCGACCTCCAACGAAGAGGTGCTTCATGAGCAAGCTGGTACCACCGCATGGCAGCGCGCAGTTGAAACCCCTGCTCCTCGAGGGCCAGGCCCGCGAGCAGGAGATCAAGAAGGCCGCCTCCCTGAAGCGGGTCCCCCTGACCTCGCGCGAGACGGGCGACCTCATCATGATGGGCATCGGCGCCTTCACGCCCCTCGACGGCTTCATGGGCCACGACGACTGGAAGGGCTGCTGCGACACGTACACCCTGCCCAGCCGGAAGAACCTGTTCTGGCCGATCCCGATCACGCTGTCGGCCGACGCCAAACTCGCCTCGTCGATCGCCCTCGGCGAAGAGGTGGCGCTCTGGGACCTCGAGACCGACGCGCTGATGGGGACCATGAAGGTCACGGAGAAGTACAAGATCGACAAGGCGCACGAGTGCCAGTCGATCTTCCGCACGGCCGACACCGCCCATCCCGGCGTGCAGAAGGTGATGGAGCAGGAGGAGGTCAACCTCGCCGGCCCCGTCAAGGTCGTCTCCGAGTCGTTCTTCCCCGAGATGTTCAAGGGCATCTACCAGCGGCCGGCCGAGGCGCGCAAGCAGTTCGAGGAGCGCGACTGGAGCACGGTCGCGGCCCTGCAGCTGCGCAACCCGATGCACAACTCGCACGCCTACCTCGCCTGGGTGGCCATCGAGGTGTGCGACGGCGTGTACATCCACCAGCTCGTCGGCAAGCTGAAGCCGGGCGACATCCCCGCCGAGACCCGCGTGAAGGCCATCGACGCGCTGGTCAACAAGTACTTCCGCAAGGAGCGCGTCATCCAGGGCGGCTACCCGATGGAGATGCGCTACGCCGGGCCGCGCGAGGCCCTGCTGCACGCCGTGTTCCGCCAGAACTACGGCTGCTCGCACCTGATCGTCGGCCGTGACCACGCCGGCGTCGGCGACTACTACGGCCCGTTCGACGCGCAGAAGATCTTCAGCGAGATCCCGCCCGACGCCCTCGTGCTCCGGCCCCTCAACATGGACTGGACGTTCTACTGCTACGAGTGCGGCTCGATGGCCTCGATGAAGACCTGCCCGCACGAGAGCAAGGCCGTCATCGACGAGAACGGCCAGTACAAGGGCGGCGCGCGCCTGCTGCTCTCGGGCACCATGCTCCGCAAGCTGATGAGCGAGGGCAAGCCCGTGCCGGCGGAGTTCTCGAAGCCCGAGGTGGTCGAGATCCTCAAGGAGTACTACGACCATCTCGACGAGAAGGTGGAAGTGAAGCTGCACGGCGCCGCGACCGGCGACGTGAAGAAGTAGACCGGCCCGGGTCCGGGTGGGGCGACCTGCCAGTGGACCACCGTAGGGGCGACCTGTCAGGTCGCCCCTACACCGAGCCGTGCGCCGTCAGCCGTGAGCCGCCGGGAGAATCCCATGACCGTGCTCCTCTATATCGTGATCGCCGCGTCGGTGGTGGTGTTCGCCGTGGCGACGGCCGTCCGGGCCGTCGGCTACGCGCGGAAGCCGCTGCACCTGAGGTGGGAGCTCTACCCGGTGCCGCACGAGGCGCCGGACCGCGCGGCGCACGGCGGCTCCTACTTCGAGACCTCGGAGTGGTGGACCCAGCCCTCGCACTTCAACATGGCCGGCGAGCTCCGGGCCATGTTCACCGAGATGCTCTTCCTCAAGGCGCTGCGGGAGTTCAACGGCCGCCTGTGGCGGCGGTCCTTCCCGTTCCACTTCGGGCTCTACCTGCTGATCGGCGCGACCGTGCTCGTCGTCGTGTCCGCGGTGACGACGCTCTTCGCGCCGGCACTGCTCGGCGGCGCGGCCGGTTCGGCGCTCGACCTCGTCATCCGCGTGGTCGGCGGCGCCGGCTTCGTGCTCGCCATCGCGGGGGCGCTCGGCCTGCTGCACTCCCGGCTGACCGATGACGACCTCAAGCCCTACACGACCGCCGGCGACCTCTTCAACCTGGCGGCGTTCATCGGGGCGCTCGGCGTGCTGGCCGCCGGCCTGCTGCTGCAGCCCGCGGGCGCGCCCGGGGTCCGGGGCGTCGTGACGGGCCTGATCACCTGGGACACCGCCGTGCAGGTGCCCGCCGTGCTGGCGGCGGGGCTGGGTCTGACGGTCCTGCTGGCCGCCTACGTCCCGTTCACGCACATGTCGCACTTCGTGGGCAAGTACTTCACCTACCACTCGGTCCGGTGGGACGACGCCGTCAACCGGCGGGGCGGCGCGATCGAGAAGCGCCTGGCCGGGTACCTGACGTACCGGCCCACGTGGGCGGCGAAGCACGTGACGGCCGACGGTGTGCGCACGTGGGCGGACGTGGTGACCACGAACCCGACGGAAGGGGCGAAGCGATGACGGACAAGCCCAAGCCCCGGCTTCCCGACATGTGGCGTCGGGACGGCCGGCCCCTGATTCACATCGAGAACGAAGACCTGATGCCGCTGCCGGCCCCGCTCGACGACCCGGCGCGCGAGCACGGGTGGGCGCCGCTGTCGGCGCAGGCCGCCGAGAAGTACGAGTGCGCGCTGGACGACACCTGCGCGGTGAGCGTGCCGAAGCCCGCGACCAAGGAGGAGGAGGACGCGCTCGTCGCCAAGTTCCTCTCGGGGCTCGAGAAGCTCTTCACGGCCGAGAACAACTGGACCTTCCTCCAGCCGCTCGTGCTCAGCATGGAGCACTGCGCGAAGTGCCAGACGTGCGCCGAGGCGTGCCATATCTTCGAGGCGAGCGGGCGCAACGAGCTCTACCGGCCGACCTACCGGTCGGAGCTGGTGCGCCGGCTGTACTTCAAGTTCGTCAAGCACGGCGGCCTGCTCTCGGCCTGGCAGCACGGCGACGTGCAGGTGAACTGGCCGCTGGTGGCGCGGCTGATCGAGCTGTCCTACCGCTGCAACCTGTGCCGGCGCTGCGCGCAGACCTGCCCGATCGGCGCCGACAACGGCCTGGTGGCGCACGAGCTGCGCAAGCTGTTCAGCCAGGAGATGGGGATCGCCGCGAAGGAGATCCACGACACCGGGTCGATGCTCCAGCTGAAGGTCGGCTCGTCGACCGGCATGTCGGCCGAGGTCGTCAAGGACAACATCCAGTTCATCGACGAGGAGACCTCCGAGCGCGCGGGCCTCACGGTCGAGACGCCGTGGGACGTCGAGGGCGCCGACGTGCTCCTGATCCACAACGCCGGCGAGATCCTCGCGTGGCCGGAGAACCCCGGCGCCTTCGCCCTGATCCTCAACGCGGCGGGCATCTCCTGGACCCTCTCCTCCGAGCTGGCGGGCTACGACTCGATCAACTACGGCCTCTGGTACGACGACGCCCAGTTCGCGCGGGTCGCGCTGAAGCACGCCGAGGCGGCGAGGAAGCTCGGGGTCAAGAAGATCGTCCTCGGCGAGTGCGGCCACGCCCACAAGGCGCTGTCGGTCATCGCCGATCGCGTGCTCACCGGCGATCTGAACATCCCGCGCGAGAGTTCGCTCACCCTGCTGCGCGACATCGTCACGAGCGGGCGGCTGAAGCTCGACCCGTCGCGCAACGACTTCCCGGTGACCCTGCACGACCCGTGCAACCTGGTGCGCCTGATGGGCGTCGTGGAGCCGCAGCGCGAGGTCGTGCGCGCCATCTGCCCGCAGTTCCGGGAGATGGAGCCGCACGGCGTCGACAACTACTGCTGCGGCGGCGGCAGCGGCTTCGCCATCATGAGCGGCCACAACTTCCCCGACTGGCGGTTCCACGTGTCGGGGCGCAAGAAGCTCGAGCAGATCCTCAACGCGTTCGCCGACTGCCTGGAGCCGTCGACCCCCAAGTACCTGTGCGCGCCGTGCAGCAACTGCAAGGGGCAGTTCCGCGACATGCTCGCGTACTACGACCTGTGGGAGCAGAACCGGATCCTGTACGGCGGGCTCGTCGAGCTCATCGTGAACGCGATGACCGACGTCAAACCTGGTTTCATTGAGTGGGAGTGGCATTAGGAGCGACGGGGTCAGGGCACAGGGGTCAGAAGTCAGCGGTCAGCACGATCTTGTGCCCCCTGACCTCTGACCGCTCACCGCTGCTCCAAGGAGTGATCAATGGCGCTGAATCTGGTGATGCTGGGTCCGCCGGCGGCCGGCAAGGGCACGCAGGCGAAGACGATCGCGCGGGAGTACCGCATCCCGCACATCTCGACCGGCGACATGCTCCGCGAGGCGGTGCAGGCCGGGACGCCCATCGGCCTGGCCGCGAAGGCCCTGATGGAGGCCGGCAAGCTCGTCAGCGACGACGTGATGATCGGCGTCGTGCGCGAACGGCTGGACCGGCCGGACACCCGCGAGGGCTTCGTGCTCGACGGATTCCCCCGGACGGTGGCGCAGGCGACGGCGCTCGACGGCCTGATGGGCCCGCGCGCGCCGCTGGTGGTCGTCGAGGTCGTCGTGCCGGCCGAGGTGCTGGTCGCGCGGGCGTGCGGGCGCCGCACGTGCCGCGACTGCGGCACGATCACGACCGACGCCAACGCCTCGTGTCCGACGTGCGGCGGGGCGCTGCTCCAGCGCCGCGACGACTGCGAGGAAGTCGTGCGGGAGCGCCTGCGGGTGTACGAGCGCGACACGCGGCCCCTCGTGGACTACTACCGGCGCCGGCCCACCTTCCAGCCGGTGGACGGCAACCAGCCGCCCGACGCGGTCGCGGCGGCGATCCGCCACGCCGTGGAGACGTCGCTCGAGGCCACCGCGGCGACGGGCCGCCACGCCTGAGATTCCAGGCGGGCTGGTGGCCCAGGCCCGCGACCTGGGCTGCCGGGCACAGGTCCGAGACCTGTGCCACCCGGGTTCTGCCGCCGAGCCGGCCAGCCTCCGCCAAGGCTGCGGCGGCCCGCCGGAGCTTCAGCGAAGGCGGGGGTGTGGGGCGGAGCCCCACGTGAGAAGGACGGCGTCCCATGCGCATGCCACAGCAGCGCGACCTCGACGCCCTGCCCTGCTACGTGACCGTGCAGGACAGGGCCCTGCGGGTCGTCGCCGCCAACGCGCGCTTCGTCGAGGCGTTCGGCCCGATTGCCGACCGGCGCTGCTACCAGATCTACAAGCGCCAGGCGGCGCCGTGCGAGCGATGCCCGGTCGAGCGGACGTTCCGTGACGGCGGCTGCCACGACGGCGACGAGCACGTCTGCAACCTGCAGGGCCGGACGACCGGCGTGCTGGTCTTCACGGCGCCCGTCCACGACGCGCGCGGGCGGATCGTGAACGTCCTGGAGATGTGCGGCGACGTCACGCCCATCCGCGAGCTGCAGTCGCAGCTGGCCTCGCTCGGCCTCCTGATCGGCTCCGTCTCCCACAGCATCAAGGGCCTGCTGCCCGGTCTCGACGGCGGGATCCACCTGGTGAGCTCGGGGCTGGCGCAGGACGACCTGCGCCGCGTCGCGCGGGGCTGGGAGATGATCGGGCGCAGCACCACCCGGATCCGCAGCCTCGTGCTGGACATGCTCTACTACGCGAAGGACCGCGAGCCGTTCCTCCGCGACGTGGAGGTCGCCAGCGTCGTCGAGGAGGCCCGCACGGCGGTGGAGGAGCGCGCACGGGAGCACGGCGTCGTTCTGCGCTGCACGGTGGACGAGGAGACCGGCCGGTTCGAGGTGGACCCGAGGGCCCTGCGCGCCCTCGTCGTCATCCTGCTCGAGAACGCCGTCGACGCCTGCCGCGCCGACACGCACCGCACCGGCGCCAGGGTCGACCTCCACGCGTGCGGCGACGCCGAGACCGTGCGGCTCGAGGTGGCCTGCGACGGCGTGAGCATGTGCCGGTCGCCGCGCGAGGTCGTGCTCCTCTCGAGCGCGAAGTGGACCGGCAACGTCGGCCTCGACCTGCTCATCCCCAACAAGATCGCGCGCGCGCACGGTGGCCGCATCGACGTCCGCTGGACCCGCGGCGAAGGCGCCTGCATCCGCGCCACCATCCCGCGCCGCCCGACGAAGCCCGCCACCTGATGCCCGGCCTGACCGGCCGTCGGCCGGTCCCGCCGGCGCCCGCTATAATCTCCCACGGTCGCCGGGAGGGACCTGCCATGCGTACGCCGCTCGCGCTCGCCGCCGCCGTCGTCCTCACCGCCGGGGCCTGGACGCTCCACGCCCAGACCTCCGCGTCTCCGCCGCCGTCCGGTTCCGCGTGGATGCAGCTGGCGGCCACGCCGCCCATGGGCTGGAACAGCTGGAACAAGTTCGGCTGCGACGTCAGCGAGCCGCTCGTGAAGGCGATGGCCGACGCGATGGTCTCGAGCGGCCTGCGCGACGCCGGCTACCGGTACATCGTCATCGACGACTGCTGGCAGGTCTCGCGCGACGCGCACGGCACCATCGTGGCCGACCCCGAGCGGTTCCCGTCCGGCATGAAGGCGCTCGCGGACTACGTCCACGCGAAGGGGCTGAAGTTCGGGCTGTACTCGGACGCCGGCGCCAAGACCTGCCAGGGCCGTCCGGGCAGCAACGGCTACGAGGTGGAGGACGCGCGGCAGTACGCCGCGTGGGGCGTGGACTACCTGAAGTACGACTGGTGCCACACAGACGGCGTGGACCCGAAGATCGCGTACCCCACCATGCGCGACGCGCTCCGGGCCACCGGCCGGCCGATCGTGTTCAGCATGTGCGAGTGGGGACGCAGCCAGCCGTGGACCTGGGCCCGCGGCGTCGCGCATCTCTGGCGCACGACCGGCGACATCGAGGACTGCTGGAGCTGCGGCGGCAGCTTCGTGCGCATCCTCGACCGGCAGGCCGGCCTCGAGAAGTACGCGGGGCCGGGCGGGTGGAACGACCCCGACATGCTCGAGGTGGGCAACGGCGGGATGACCACGTCAGAGTACCGCGCGCACTTCAGCTTCTGGAGCCTGCTGTCGGCGCCGCTCATGGCCGGCAACGACCTGCGGACCATGTCGGCCGAGACGCGCGACATCCTGTCCAACCGCGACGTCATCGCGATCGACCAGGATCCGCTCGGCGCGCAGGGACGCCGTGTCCGCAAGGAAGGGCCGCGCGAGGTGTGGGCGAAGGACCTCGCAGACGGCGGGCGCGCCGTGATCCTCTTCAACCGCGGCACGGCGCCGGCGACGATGGCGGTGTCGTGGACGGAGATCGGGCTGCCCTACGACGCCCAGCCCCAGGTGCGGGATCTCTGGGCGCACAAAGACCTCGGCCGGACGAAGGCGCCCTTCGTCGCGACCGTGCCGCCGCACGACGTGGTGATGATTCGGGTGACGCCGGAGTAGTGAGTTGTGAGTCTTGAGTCTTGAGTTGTGAGTTGTGAGTTGTGAGTCTTATCTTGAGTCTTGAGTTTTGAGTTGTGAGTTTTGAGAACTCATAACTCATGACTCAGAACTCATAACTCATAACTCATAACTACCCGGGCGTCTTACCGTAGTAATCCACCTTGCAGCCGCAGCCGTCCCACATCTTGTCGTAGGTCTCGAGGCGGTCGCGGACGAGCGCGGTCGCCTCGCCCTCGTCGGCCAGCAGCCGGACGAGGCGCTCGGCGGGCACGGGCTGCTCGACGGCGGCCAGGCCGGCGGCCGTGCGCACGACGAGGAGCTGGCCCGCGACGAAGGTGTCGTGGCGCTCGACCTCGTCGAACGCGCCGGCGATCCGTTCCCACTCGGCGGCTTCGACGGTGACGAGGCGTTCGGCGCGCAGGCGTTCGGTGAGTTCGTCGGCGGTCATGGGCAGGGTTCCTTCCTCACTTCCAGGGATTCACGGAACCGGCGACGGGTGACACTGCCACTGGACGACGGGGGCCGGTCACACCACCGGTGGTGGCCAGATCAGCGCGGAGCTGGGGACGGCTCGAGACCCGTCTGGCACCAACAGGGATCTGCCGTGGTATCTTGAGGTCCCGGCCAGACCGAGCGGACCGCAGCCGCGACCGTACCTCGCCGCGCTTGTCAGACGGAGAGAGCCTCGGCTCGCCGTGAGCGTATCGCTGAGTGCGCGCCAGGTCCCGCGCCGGGAACGGACAACGGCCTGGTCATGAACCTCACGAACACCATCCGCACGATCTCGGCCTCCGGTAACCTGCAACGCGGTGCCACGCTTCTCGGGCGAGTCGCGCTGTTCACTCTGTGTGTCTGGGTTTCGACACTGGTCCTGGGCTACCTCTTTGGGGTCCTCGCGGTCGAACGCCATCATATTCAGACGGCCGTCATCTGGCTCTCGGCAGCGGTTCTCCTCAAGTGGATCGTCGCGCGTCCGGAACCTGTCGAGGCGGAGCACGACGCGCCGCCGTCCGCCGGGCGATGGGGCGACCGGTGGGCGGTCCTCGTCTGGATCACGGCGAGCATCTGTCTCTATTGGAGCGTACTTCACATCGGGCTGCTCTCGGATGACTACGTCCTGGTCAGCCGAGCGCAAGATCTCGACCTGCGAGCCGTAGCCCCCCAGTTGTTCCGTCCGACGGTCCTGCTCTTGTGGGGCCTGCTGTTTCCGCTTGCAGGCCCATTTGGCCTTCACCTGCTGAATGTCACTCTGCACGGCATCAACAGCTGGCTCACGACCGTGGTGGCCAGGCGCCTGGGATGCGCTTCCATTCCGTCTGGGCTCGCCGGGATGCTCGTGCTGTCCTCTCCGCTGGCTCCGGAGGCCGTCGGCTGGATTGCGGGTGGCTTCGACGTATTCACCGCAACCCTCCTGCTCGTTTCCATTCTGCTGTTCGTGGAATATGACGCTTTCGCGCCGCTGTGGCGAAGAGCGCTGTTTCTGTTCGTTGGCGTGGCCGCGATTGGGTCAAAGGAGTGGGCGATCGTCATCCCACTCCTTGCGTTGGCTGCTGCCTGGTCAGCTGGACGCCGTTGGACTCGTCAGCAGATCCTGGACGCGGGCGTGATGATGTGCATGGCAGCCTTGTTCGCCATGTGGCGCCTGATACAGCCGGGCGCCAATCTCCTTGGCGGCCGGATCGGACGCTACTTCGTCAAAGAACTCGCCTTTCGGCCCCTCGAGACGCTGGCCTTTCCGTGGCACGCCGACACGCTCTCGGCATTTCCCTGGCTGCCACGTGTCGCGACACTGGCGTTGCTGCTGTGGCTGTCGGGCTGGGCGCTCAGAACCGGACGATCCGGCCGACCGACGCGACTGCTTGCACTCGGTGTCCTCACGATCTGGCTCACTACGGCGCCGGTGTTCTCGTACCTCTTCATCGGACCGACTCTTCAGGGCTCCAGATACCTGTACGCGGCTTCGGTGGGCTGGGCACTGGCTCTGACAACCACGCTGCATCAGGTGAAGTTGCGTCAAGTTCTGGCGGCCATCGTCGTCGGCACCAACCTTGTCGCACTGCCTCTCCAACTCAAGCCATGGTTGGAAGCTGCGGACCTGCGCGACACCGCGGAACGTCAGATCCGGCTTCTGGCATCTGAGCAGGAGTGCAAGTCGGTCTCAATCGCCGGCCTGCCGGACTCGATAGATGGGGCATACGTATTCCGGAACGGGACGGCCGAGGCTCTTGAACGAGACCTGGGCCTCCGGCTCGCGCCAGCCGCACTCACAGATCAAGAATGCCGGTTCTTGTGGACGCGACAGGGGGTCGAACATGCCCCCCCGTCGCGGTAAGCGACGAGCATCGCACCACCGACGGCGAATCTACGTACCTCGAGTGGTTCTAGTGGCCGCTGAGCGCGTAGATGGTGTTTCGAATCGTGTCAAGTCTTTCCATCACGAAGTAGACCGTGAAGTGTGTCGTACTGGCGTCGATCAAAGCTGAGTGCGAGGCCTGAGGCAGTGGGAGCTTCCGCGAAGAATATCGACGCCGCGTGGCATCTCCGGGCCATCTGCGCGAACGTGGCTGGGTCGCCGGTTCCAGGTGGCCGGCGTCCACGGCAAAACCACTGGTGCCGCGGGTTTTCGTGCCCACGGAGCGCCAACGGAATGTCCACCGGTGCGGCCGGGCCCTAGGCGGGCGTGCCCCGCTCGACGCCCGCCGCCCGCCGCCACGGCCGCAGCCCCGGGTACGGCGTCCGGTTCCGCCAGATGATCCAGAAGCACGCGGCCAGCACGGCCGTCGCGGCGGCGTAGGTGCCCGGCTCGGCCGCCGACAGCGACCAGCCGTACTGCCCCGCCAGGACGCCCAGCCCGTTGTGCAGCGCGTGCCACAGCATCGCCGGGAAGATCGACCCGGTCAGCAGCACGACCGACGCGAGCACCACGCCGAGATAGGCGGTGGGCGCGATGCGGAACAGCGTCACGTGGAAGAGGCCGAAGATCACGCCCACGGCCAGGGCGAGCGCGGCCGGATGCAGCCGCCGGTGCAGGCCGTGCAGCAGCATCCCGCGGAACGCGATCTCCTCGCAGATGCCCGGCAGGATCGTGAAGAGCAGCAGGATCTGCCACGTCGGCACCGACGCCGGCACGAGGGCCTCCGAGAAGGCCTCGATGACGGTCGGCGGGACGGGCACCACCAGGCCCGCCAGGCGGAATACCCCGATGCCGGTCAGCAGCCCCGCGGGCACGCCCGCGACGACGGCGACCCACACGGCGGGCTTCACCGGCCTGAGCGCCAGCGCCTCGCGGACGTCGAGCCGGTAGCGCCGGATCATCAGGAACGACCCGCCGAGGAAGATCCCGATCAGGTTGACCGCGGTCTGCACGCGAATGTCGACCGCGGTGTCGAAGTTGAGGCCGAGGACGAGGAGCACCGCCCACATCACGGCGAACCAGCGCAGCACGTGCCGCGGGAAGAGCGCGGGCCCGCCGGCCAGTTCGCCGGCCTCGGCGGCCGCCGGCACGATGAGCCGCTCGGTCGAGAGCCCCTTCGCCGACAGCCGGCTCGTCCACAACGCCGCGCCCGCCGTCGTCAGCCACGCGACGGCCGTGAACGGCCAGTCGGCGTGGCCGATGAGGAGGTCTTTCACGGCCACGCTGATGTTGGCGATCGGCACGACGACGATGGCCGAGCGGAGGGGCAGCGCGGGCAGGACCGCCGCCAGGCCCGGCAGCATGCCGACGAGGAACACGGGGAAGAAGTAGAGCTGCGCTTCCTTGTAGGACCGGGCGTGGCCCGAGACGAGCAGCAGCACGCTCGACACGAGCGCCGCCACGGGCAGATAGAGGACGAGCAGCAGCAGGGCGGTCGCCGGCGACACCGCCGCGGAGAAATTCACGGTCGTCGGAATCAGGTGGAACCCGACGTAGACGAGCAGGTTGACGATCTGGATGACCGTGATGATGAGCGCGACGGCCAGGACGAGCAGGTGCTTGGCCGCGACGATCTCCGCCCGGGCGACCGCCGTGGTGAGCAGCGTCTCGAGCGTGCCCCGCTCCTTCTCGCCGGCGAGCGAGTCGATGGCGACGACGGCGGCGCCGGTCAGCAGGAACATCATCAGGAGCGGCGTGAGCAGCCGGCCGAGCGCGAGCCCCGCCACCTGGCCCGCCGTGGCGAGGTCGACCGGCACGACCGCCGCGAGGTCGGCCGCGGCGACCGGGAAGCCGCGCGCGGCGAGCGCGGCGCCGCGCCGCTCGCGCCGCGCGTCGGCGAGCAGGCGCCGCACGCGCCTCGCGCCCTCGGCCGAGTCGTCCCGGTTGCCCCGGAACACCACGGTGATGGCCGGGACGTCCGGCGGGAGGGCGGCGAGGGGCTCGGCGGAGGACCCGGCCGGGGGCGCGCCGGCGCGCGCCTCGGCGACGGTCTCCGCGTCGAGGTAGAAGTGGATGGTCCCGCCGGCCAGCGCCCGTGCCGGGTCGGCCGCGGCGGCCTCCTGGAAGCGGAACGTCTCGCCGGCGGCGAGCGCCCGCTTGCGGGCGTCCGCCAGGACGGCGCGCGCGTCCGCGGCGCGCGGGCCGGTCACGGCGTACTCGTAGACCGTCTCGGCCAGCGCGCGCTCGCGCCGCTGATTCATCACGTGCGACCCGAAGAGCACGAGCGGCATGACCGCGAGCGGCACGAGGATCGACATGACGATCGTGCGCCGGTCGCGCAGCAGCATCCGGAGCTCGGTCCGGAAGAGCGCGGCGACGAGCGGCCGCCTCAGCGCCACGGCGCGCCTCCGCGTTCCCGGTCACGCACCGGCCTGCTCCACGAAGTGCACGAAGATGTCCTCGAGGTAGTGCTGGCCGGTCGCCTCGCGCAGGTGTTCGAGCGTGTCGCACGCGTGGATGCGCCCGCGGTGGATGATCGCGATCCGGTCGCACAGCCGCTCGGCCTCGCTCATGATGTGCGTCGAGAAGATGATGGTCTTGCCCTCGTCGCGGAACTCGGCGATGACCTTCTGCATCTCGAGCGCGTTCAGGACGTCGAGGCCGACGGTCGGCTCGTCGAAGATGAGCACCGGCGGGTCGTGCGCCACGGTCCGGGCGATCGACACTTTCTGCTTCATGCCCTGCGACAGCTTGTCGACGCGCGCGCCGGCGTACTCGGCGAAGCCGAAGCGGGCGACCAGCGCGTCCACGCGCGCGCGGAGCGCCGCCTCGGGGTAGCCGTTGATGCGCGCGAAGAACTCGAGCGTCTCGCGGCCGGTCAGGCGCGGGTAGAGCGCCGTGGTCGAGGAGTAGAAGCCCAGGCGGCGCCGGACCTCCTCGGGCTGCCGGGCGACGTCGAAGCCCATGATCGCGGCCGTGCCGGACGACGGCGTCAGGATCGTCGCCAGCATGCGCAGCGTCGTGGTCTTGCCGGCGCCGTTGGCGCCGAGCAGGCCGAAGATCTCGCCGGCGCGGCACTCGAAGTCGATGCCGTCCACGGCGCGGACCTCGCCGCGGCTCTCGTCGTAGAAGTGCTTGGTCAGCCCGCTGACCGTGACGGGCGTCGTCGTCATGCGCGGCCCCCCACCGCCGGCCTTCGCCGCCGGCCCAGCACGCGCTCGCGCACGAACCCCGCGAGCCCGCCCGAATACGACCCCAGCACGACGTCCTCGAAGCGGAGGATGAACGTCGCGGCGTAGATGCACGCGGCCACCGCCGCGAGCGAGACGGCGACGGTGACCCCGATCTGCGGCCAGTGGAACACGCCG
Organism: uncultured Acidobacteriota bacterium; assembly: GCA_963812185.1. Taxonomy (GTDB): domain Bacteria; phylum Acidobacteriota; class Vicinamibacteria; order Vicinamibacterales; family JAHECP01; genus JAHECP01. The sequence goes on along the minus strand of CAWEUE010000001.1, from coordinate 232,776 downwards.
GTCACCGCCTCGCGGACCATCATCGTCACGTTGACGACGGGCAGCGCGGCGAGCGCGAACGAGAACTGGATGCCCGGCACCTGGAGGAACATCACGGGCAGCAGGACGAGCAGGTAGAACGGCGTGATCATCGACTGCCCCTCGCGGAACGTGCGCGCGAAGGACGCGAACAGCATCATGCCCGCCGCCACGAAGCCCGCGAGCAGCAGCGCGCTCAGGACCAGGAGCGGCAGCGCGGCGAGCGGCACCGAGAACTCGACGTGCTCGCCGGTGCGCGCCAGCAGCGGCGCGAGGACCGGCCGCATGGTGAGCGTGACGGCGATCAGGTTGAGCGTGCCCGCGACGCAGCCGAAGGTCGCGACGTAGAGGTACTTCGCCGTCACGATGCTCGTGCGCGGCGCCGCCACGCTCATGAGCGTTTCCCACGTGCCGCGCTCGCGCTCGCCGGCCGTCGTGTCCACGGCCGGGTAGATGCACCCGACGGCGACCATCACCACGAAGAAGAGCGGCAGCAGCAGGCCGAGGATGAACCGGCCCATGTCGCGGCCGGAGGCGACGTTGCGCGTCTCGATCGCGAAGCCTTCCCACTCGGCCTTGCCGATAGAGAGCGCCGTCGCCTCGCGCCGCAGCCAGGCCGCGCGATAGCCGTCGACCGCCTCGGTGACGCGGTCGCGGGCCACGCCGGAGCGGTCGCTCGACGCGTCGTAGGTCACGCGCACCCGGAAGTTGCCGGCGAGCCCTCCGGCGGCCGGCGGCAGGAACTCGACGGAGGCGTCGAGCGCCCCGCGGCGGATGAGCGCCGCCGCCCGGGCCTCGTCCGGCGCCGGCTGGACCAGCTGAAAGCGGTCGTGGTCCTCGAACGGCCGCGCCAGGTCGGCGTGGCCCCGGGGCCACGCGGCCACCGCCACGCGCGAGGGCCGGCCCTCGGTCTGGCCCCGGACGAACATGAGGCCCGTGAACATCGCCCACAGCATGAAGGGGTAGAGCAGGACGGGGACCAGAATGCTGTTGACGATGATCGTCCGCTCGCGCAGCGCGGAGAGGACCTCGCGCCGGTAGAGGACCAGGACCGCTCGCCAGGCTGACATCGGGGCCGCATCTTACCAGACCCCGCTGCGGGCGGGTGGGGAGGCGTGGGGACTTTTTCGGGGTGGATTTCCGACCGTTCGAATCGGGGTTGTGCGGCGGCCCTGCGAATTTTCGGCGGCCTGCCTGGAGTTTTCCGCGCCGATCGCGCCGGACCCGGCCAGAAACGGACCGCAAACCACGGCCTCACGCCCCGGATCGTGTTTTGCAAAGGGGTCAGCTGGACCTAATTCCGGCCAGGCGGCCAAGCGGAGGATTAGTCAGATGGCGATGTTGATCAACGAAGACTGCATCAGCTGCGGTGCGTGCGAGCCCGAGTGCCCGAACGAGGCCATCAGCCAGGGTGACACCGTCTACGTGGTGGCGGCGGACAAGTGCACGGAGTGCGTGGGCGCGTTCGACAGCCCGAAGTGCGTGGAAATTTGCCCGGTGGACGGCTGCATCGTGACCGACCCGAGCCACGCTGAATCTCGCGAGCAGCTCGAAGCGAAGTACGCGTCGCTTCACTAGTCGCCCGCGCGTGTTTTCATATTCGGCTCCCGTTTCATACCTGCACTTATCCCCCTGGACCCCGAGCCGGCGCGGCTCGGGGTCTCTTCGTTCGACCCGAAGTCCGCTCTCGTAGCGCAGGGCCCCCTCTCGTAGCGCAGGGTCCCCTCTCGTAGCGCCAGGCCCGCTCTCGTAGCGTCAGGCCCGCTCTCGTAGCGCAGGGCTTCAGCCCTGCGTTGTCGCGGGCCGTTCAGGCCGCCGCCAGCGCCTGCAGGCGCTCCTCCACCAGCCCCCGCACCAGCGGCACCTTGTAGGCGTTCTGCTCGAGCGGCTCGGCGCCGTCCGCGGCGGCGGCCGCCGCCGCGGCGATCGTCCTGGCGTCGAGCCGGCGGCCGGCGAGGGCCGCCTCGGCCCGCTGCGCGCGCCAGGGCATCGGCGCCACGCCGCTCAGCACGATCCGGGCCTCGGCCACGCGCCCGCCGGCCAGCCGGAGCGTCACGGCGGCGCCCACCAGCGCGAAGTCCCAGGTCTGCCGCGGCCGCACCTTGCGGTAGGTGCTCCGCAGGCCCGCCGCCGGCGGGGGCAGCAGGACGTCGGTCACGAGCCCGCCGGGGCCGACGACCGTCTCGCGCAGCACGTCGTCGGACGGCGGCACGTAGAACCGTTCGAGCTCCACGCGGCGGGCCCCCGCGGGGCCCGCGATGCCGACCGACGCGCCGAGCGCGACGAGCGCCGGCGCCGGATCCGACGGGTGCACGTAGAAGCACGGCCCTCCGCCGAAGATGCCGTGGTACTGGTTCTCGCCGGCCAGGGCGTAGCAGGTGTCGCCGCCCTTGCGCAGGCAGGTGAAGTCGCTGCGGCAGTACCAGCAGCGCGGTTTCTGGCACAGGTTGCCGCCGATCGTGCCCTGGTTGCGCAGCTGCGGGCTGGCGACCGAGCCGGCGGCATCCGCGAGCGCGGTGTAGCGCGCGCGGACGGCCTCGTGCGCCGCGATCTCGGCGATGGTGGTGAGCGCGCCGATCCGCAGGCCGCCGTCGGCCGTCTCGGTCACGCCCTTCAATCCGCCGAGCGCGGTGAGGCTGACGACCGTGTCGGCCGACAGCACGTGATCGCGCAGGCACCCGACGAGGTCCGTGCCGCCGGCGAGCGCGCGCGCGCCCTTGGCGCCGAGCGCCTGACCGGCCTCGGCCACCGTCGCGGGGCGGACGTAGGTGAAGTTGGGCAGCACGGCTCACCTCCTCGGGCGGGCTTCGTCCAGCTTCCGGACCAGCTGGGTCGGGTTGACGGGCATGTCGGTCAGGCGGACGCCGGTCGCGGCGAACACGGCGTTGGCGATCGCCGCGGCCGTCGGGATCGTGGCCGGCTCGCCGAGGCCCTTGGCGCCGACCGAGTTGCACTCCGTGTCGTGCGGGTCGATCGGCAGGCACGCGAGCTCGCGCGGCACGTCGAGCGCCGTCGGGAGCTTGTAGTCGTGCCAGTTGGCGTTCACCATGCGGCCCGTCTGTCGATCGAGCACCCGGCCCTCGGTCATGGCGAACCCGATGCCCATCGTGACGCCGCCGATGACCTGGTTCTCGAAGGTCAGGCGGTTCATGGGGCGCCCGCTGTCGTGCGCCCCGAGCAGGCGCAGGACGCGCACCTCGCCGGTGCGCGTGTCCACCTCCACCTCGGCGAACTGCGCGACGAAGGGCAGGGCCACCTTGCCCTCGGGATGCGGCGCGCGGCGTCCGACCCCGACGATGACCTGCTGGCGCTGGAGCGCGCGCAGGTCGCCGGCGGCCACCTTCCGTTCCGGCGCGTCCTTCACGACGACGCTTCCGTCGCGCAGCTCGAGCGCCGCCGCCGGCGCCTCGAGCTGGGCCGCGGCGAGCTCGAGCAGCTGCCGCTTGGCGTCCATCGCCGCGGCGCGCACGGCCGGGGCGTTGACGAGCACCGTCTGGCTGCCGCCCGACGCCACGGCGTAGGGCGTGGTGCCCGTGTCGGCGTGGTCGATCTGGATGCGATCGAGCGGCACGCCGAGCTCCTCGGCCACCACCATCGCCATCACCGTCTTCGTGCCGGTGCCGATGTCGCTGGCGCCCATGCACAGGTTCACGCTGCCGTCGGCGAAGTACTTCACGATGACCGTGCCGGTCGGGTTGCCGGCGTAGCCCCACATGCCCGCGGCCACGCCCGCGCCGCGGACGACGGGGCCGGCGCCGCGCGGCTTCGCCCGCGCCGCGGCCCAGCCGAACGCCTCGGCGCCCTCGGAGAGGCACCGCGTGAGGCCGGTCGACGTGTAGGGCTGCCCCCCGCGCACCTGGCTGACCTCGGTCGCGTTCTTGAGCCGCAGCGCGATCGGGTCCATGCCGATGGCGTGCGCCAGGTCGTCCATCATCTGCTCGAGCGCCCATGCGCACTGCGGGAACCCGGGCGCCCGGAACGCGCGCGCCTGGCCCGCGTTGATGTAGACGCCGGTCTCCTCGACGCGCACGTTGGCGCAGCGGTACAGGTCCTGGACCAGGTAGCCGCTCGTGGCGCCGGCCGGGTACGCCCCCGCCGATCCGACGGCGGTGAGCGCCAGCGCGGTGAGCGTGCCGTCCTTCTTCACGCCGGCCTTCAACGTCAGCGTGTTGTCGGGCCGGTTGCCGACGCACAGGAACGACTCCTCGCGCGTCAGGCACAGCTTCACGGGCCGGGCCGTCCGCCGCGCGAGCAGCGCGGCGATGACGGTGTACTTGCCGAGATCGAGCTTGCTGCCGAAGCCGCCGCCCATGTAGTGGCAGATCATGCGAACGGAGGTGAGCGGCAGGCCGAGCGCGTTCGCGAGGTCGTTGCGGATGTCGAACACGCCCTGGCTGCTGTCCCACACGGTCAGCCGGTCGCCGTCCCAGCGCGCGACCGAGCCGTGCACCTCCAGCGGCGTGTGAATCTGGCACGGCGTCCGGTAGGTGCGCTCGACGACCGTGTCGGCCTCGGTGAAGCCCTTCTCGACGTCGCCGCGGACGTACGGCCGCGGCTCGCGCACGCGGTTGCCGCCGTCGTGCACCGCCGGCGCGCCGGGCTTCAGCGCCTCGGCGGAGTCGATGACGAAGGGCAACTCCTCGTACTCGACGGCGATGGCCTCGGCGGCCTCGCGGGCCTGCAGCGGCGTTTCCGCCGCGACGGCGGCGATCTCCTCGCCCTCGTGCCGGCAGTGCGGGTCGAACAGCCGGCTGGTCGGGCCGTTCGCGCCGTCGAACCAGGGGATCGCGGCGTCGGCGTCGCTCCCCGTGATGATGGCGTAGACGCCGGGCATCGCGGCCGCGCGGCTGGTGTCGACGCGCGTCACGCGCGCGTGCGCGTGCGGGCAGCGCCGGATCGCCGCGTGCAGCATGCCGGGCAGCGCGAGGTCGAGCGTGTAGACCGCCGTCCCGCTGACGCGCTCGTACGCGTCCACGCGCGGCAGCGGCTTCCCGACGACGCGGGTCTCGGTCCAGGGGGCCGGCGCGTCGGCCGGCGCGGGCGCGGTCTGCGGCGGCTCATCCGAGTACGGGCCAAAGCGTCGCATCGCTCACCTCCCCTGCCCGCGGCGCAGCACGGCGGCACGGCGCGCCGCCGTGAAGATGTGTTCGTACGCGCCGCAGCGGCACAGATTGCCGCTCACGCCCTCGCGGATCTGATCCGGCGACGGATCCGGCGTGCGCCGCAGCAGCGCCTCGACCGCCATCACCTGGCCGGGCGTGCAGAAGCCGCACTGGAAACCGTCGTGCTCGACGAACGCCTGCTGCACCGGGCCGAGCGCCTCGCCGTGCATGAGCCCTTCGACGGTCGTGATGTCGGCGCCCTCGGCCTCGAGCGCGAGCGTCATGCAGGCGTAGCGCGCGAGGTCGCCCATGAGCACCGTGCACGCGCCGCACTCGCCCCGCGCGCAGCCGAGCTTCGTGCCCGTGAAGCCCAACTGGTCGCGCAGGACCTCGAGCAGCGTCGTGTTGGCGGTGACCTCGACGTGGTGGACGCGGCCGTTCAGGCGGAGCGCGATCGTCGTGACCTCGCCGGCCGCGAGCCGGGGCGTCGCGGCCCGCGCCGTTCCGGGCGATAGCGCCGCCGCGCCCACGACCCCGGCGCCGACGGTGGTGATGAACGTGCGGCGGCTCACCTCGGGCAGGGCGGGAGGCGATGCCGGTGGCTTGATGGACATGGGCACCTTCTCTTGGGTAGACGGACTCAGGAGGGTGCAGGCCTTCAAGCGGGATGCCAGACCGGACCCGGCGCGCGGCCGGCGGGGAGCGGGTGGATCCGGTCTGATTTTCGGGCGCCAGCGGGCGTCCGCGCGGCGCGTGCGGCCCGGCCGGGCGGCGTGCTGCCGGTCATCCGGTCCGAGCGCGCCGGGAACTCGTCAGGCGCGGGGCGCCCCGCGCAGGGCTGGAGCCCTGCGCTACGTACGATCGACTCGCGTCGCAGGCGCAGGGCTGAAGCCCTGCGCTTCGTACTACTCTCGTAGCGCACACCTTCAGGTGTGCGCCCGCTACTGCCCGGCGCAGACCGGGCAGCCCTTGTCGAACACGATGTGCCACGCGCCGTTCGGCTCGCGGCGCCAGATCGAGTTGAACGTGCCGATCACCTTGCCCGTCGGGTCCTTCACGGGGCCAGAGGTCAGCGCGAGCGTGCCCGAGGCGAGCACCTCGACGGTGGCGGGATCCCAGGAGAACGGCGGCTGGGGCCCGTCGAAGTACACCTTCCACGCGTCGGCGACGGCCTGCTTGCCGCGAATCGGTCCCTTGGCGCCGAAGAAGATCGTCTCGTCCGCGAGGAACGACATGAACGCCTCGTGATCGCGGTCGGCCATCGTCTTCGCGAAGGCCCGCTCGGTGTCGCGGACCTCGGCCTGGAGGTCGGCGGCCGGCGCGGGCGGCGGCGCGGGCAGCCCGTCCTCGTGCATCTGGGCGAGCGCGCGCGCGATGGCCGCCGGGGCGACGTCCATGGCGCGGATGTCCGCGTCGATCGCGGGCAGTTCCCGTTCGAGCGCCAGCGCCTCGCGGCCGGCGTTCTCCGGGTGCAGCTCGATGCGCCGCCCGGTCTGCACGGCCTCGACCAGCGAATCGGGCGACCACCCCTTGGACCACGTGCCGTTCAGCGTGTCCATGGCGCGGTGCAGCCGGGCCAGCCGTCCGGCGAGGCCGTCCGCCGCGTGCCGCTCGTCAGGCGACGCGGCGGCCGGGTCGATCTCGACGACGGCCTGCGTGGCGACGCCGCGCCGCGGCAGGCGCACGACCGTCGTGAGCGTTCCGCCCTCCACGGTCCAGCAGGGCGCCTCGCAGCTCGCGGTGCGCGTGACGAACGGCACCGTCCGCCCCTCGTAGCGGACCTCGCGGGGCGGCAGCGCGCCCGCCAGGCGGAGCTCGTAGCCGCGCTCGGTGAGCATGCCGGGGAAGTGTCCCTCGGCCGGGCCGATCGTGACGCGCGCCGTGCCGCCAGCGGCCACATCCCGCCGGATCGGCGTCCACGCGTCGGCGTCCTTCTTGTAGCCGAGCGTGTCGCCCTGGTCCTCGTAGACGCGCGTGGCGGCGGACGGCCCCGGGAAGATCGTGGCGATCAGCGGGTCCACGGGCTTCTCGCGCGTGTTGCGCATCTTGGGCGCCATCGGCACGATCGCGCCGGCCTTGACGTACACGGGGATCTCGTCGAGGCCGAAGCGCCGCTCGACGCGCGCGGGGCCCTCGAGCGTGGCGCCCGTGAACCACTCGACCCACGCGCCCGGCGGCAGCCAGATCGACTCGGCCGCGAGCGACGTGTTCGGGTCGACCGGCGCCGTGATCGGCGCCACGAGCAGGCTGTCGCCGAACAGGTACTCGTTCGTGGAGGTGTAGGCCTCGTCCGCCTCGGGGTAGTCGTAGTAGAGCGGGCGGAAGAAGGCGACGCCGCTGTCGTAGGTCTCGCGCGCGGACGTGTAGAGATAGGGGACGAGCGCGTAGCGCAGCAGGTACGCCCTCCGCATGATGGACGCGTAGGGCTCGGGGTACGCCCAGAGGCGGCGCTCGGCGTCCGGGTTCTTGGTGGTGTGCGTCCGCAGGATCGGGCTGAACGCGCCGAACTGGATCCAGCGCGTGTAGAGCTCGGGCGAGACGACGCCCGGCATGTGGCCGCCGATGTCGTGGCTCCAGTAGGCGTAGCCCACGTTCGCGGCCGTCGCCGTGAAGTAGGGCTGGAAGGCCAGCGACGCCCAGACCGACTCGGTGTCGCCCGAGAAGCCGATCTCGTACCGGTGGTTGCCGAGGCCGCCCCAGCGGTGGAAGATGAGCGGCCGGATGCCGCGCCGCTCCATGTCCGACGTGTGGACGTAGTTCAGCCACCAGGTCGGGTTCACGCCCTCCACCTTCGTGGTCTTCTCCTGCTGCCAGTCGAGCCAGAAGAAATCCACGCCCTGCCGCTCGAGCGGATGGAAGAGCAGGTTCAGGTAGTTCTCGGCGAACGTCTTGTTCGTGATGTCGAACGGCACGTAGCGCTTCGTGGCCGGGTCGATCCCCATGGCGCGCGCCATCGCCGGGTACGCGTCCTCGAAGGGCTGCACGCCGCCGGCCGGGTGGATGTTGAGCGTCGTCTTCAGGCCGTGGGCCTCGCACCAGGCGAGGAAGCCGGCCGGGTCGGGGAAGAGCGTCTTGTTCCACGTGTAGCCGGTCCACCCCAGCGTGTGCCCCGACTGGTCCTTCTTGTTCTCCCACCACTTCGTGCCGAAGGTGAGGTGCCAGTCCATGTCAACGACGAGCACGTCGAGCGGCACGTCGTGGCTCTCGAACTGGCGCACGAGATCCATCAGCTCGGCGTCCGTGTAGCTCCAGTACCGCGACCACCAGGTGCCGAACGCGAAGCGCGGCGGCATCGGGATGCGGCCGGCCACCTTCACGAAGTCGCCGAGCGCCGCGCGGTAGTCGTGGCCGTAGCCGAAGAAATACCAGTCCCGCGCGTTCCGCTTCGGGCGGCTGACGACCCACGGCCAGTCGGAGTCGTCGAAGAGCGGCCGCGTGCTGTCGTCGACGAGCACCCAGCCGTCGCGCGAGACCAGGCCCGGCTCGAGCGACGTCGCGCCCTTCACGCCGTCGAGCGTGCGCGTGGTGCCGCGCAGGTTACCGGTGTCGGCCAGGCCCGGGTGCCAGGTCACCGCGCGGCCGGCGACGGTCAGCCGGATCGACAGATTGTCGGGCGTGAACCCGCCGGCGCCGCCGGGCCGGTACCGCAGCAGCAGCTTGCCGGTGTCGACGACGGTCCAGCCGTCTTCCGTCCGCGTGAGGAACCGGGGCACGGGCAGCCGCCGGTTGATGAAGACCAGCGACGGACGGTCCTCGAACGTGCCGTCCTCCGCCCACTCGAGCCGCACGAGCTGCGGCGTGAGCACCGTGAACCGCGCGTGCCCGACCACGACCGTCGCGCCCGGATCCGCCATGGGCTGGTTCTCCTGGGCGCCAGCGGCCGCGGCCGGCGCCGTGGCGGCGGCCAGCAGCGCGAACGCGGCGGCAGCTCGGAGAAGAGGAGAGCGAGAGCGGAACGTCTGCGTCATGAGCTGCCTCCTGGCTCTCGAACACCCGCGCCTCAGCTTCGAGGGGGGACCGCCTCTCCCGGCGGGCGCTCGCGCAGCCGCGCGATCTGCTTCGCGTGATGGCGCGTGTGCACCAGGTGGAACCGGCGCCACTCGCGCGTGTTCAACGGACCGAGGATGGGATGGTTGGCGAGCGCGGTGGCCGGGCCGAACCGCGCCTCGGCGCGCGCGGCGGTCTCGTCCAGCGTGTGCAGGGCGGCGATCGCCTGGTCCACGATGTCGTCCGGCGGCCGCGCGGCCGGGCGCGTGACCTCGGGCGCCTGGTGGCCCGACGGCAGGTAGCCCAGGCCGACCACCACGAACGTGGCGAGCCGCTCGCGCCAGGCGGGCGGCCGGGCCTTGGGCGCGTCGGCCTCGAGGCAGCGGTTCAGGATGTAGGCGGTGCTGGCGTACCCCTTGGCCAGGTGCTCCGCGATCTGCCCGGTGCTCCACTTGCCGGTCGGGTGCCGCGCCAGGCCGGCGGGGTCCAGGCCGGCGGTGGCGGCGCGGAGCCTGTCGCGGGCGCGCTCGAGATCGGGGTGCATGGGGTGGCTCCATCCTATGCCAGAGCCCCGTGCCGCGCCACCCGCCTCGTGCTAGGATTTCCCCCATGGCCGACTACACCTTCGAACAGCTCAAGTCCCTGACCGTTGTCGAGCTGCGGAAGATCGCGTCGGGCGTCAAGCACGACGCGGTGCAGGGCTATACGCAGCTCAACAAGGAGCACCTGCTGAAAGCCCTTTGCGAAGCGCTCGGGATTGCCATGCACGCGCACCACGACGCGCTGGGCATCGACAAGCCGGCCGTCAAGGCCGAGCTCAAGGCGCTCAAGGCGAAGCGCGCCGAGGCCATCGCGGCGCACGACGCGTCGGCGCTCAAGGTCATCCGGCGGACGCGGCACCGCCTCAACCGCAGGATCCGGCGCGCGCTGGCCTAGCCGCGATCTTGCGCCCCACCCCGCCCGTGCGGTAGTGTGATCGCATCTCCTGTCAGAAGGGACGGTGCGCCATGCGGAGCCGCGTGCGCGTCGCGCGGGGTGTCCTCGCGCTCGGTATCGTGCTCGCCTCGGTGGCCGGGCTGTGGGGCTGCGCGCGCCGCCAGCCCGTGTGCGAGTTCTGCCGCATGCCGATTCCCGCCGGGACCGAGGCGCAAGTCGAGGTGGACGGGCGCGTCCATCAGGTGTGCGACCCGCGGTGCGCCCTGACGCACCAGCAGCAGACGGGGGAGGTTTCCAGGCTGGTGCGGGTGACGGACTTCGAGACCGGCCGGGCGATCGACCCCGCGCGCGCCTACTATCTCAGCGGCAGCGACACGGCGCCCGACGTCCGCTCGGAGGCGTCCCGCCAGCCGATGGATCCGATCTATCGGGACTGGCACCGCTGCCTGCCGAGCGTCCTGGCCTTCGCGAGCCGGGAGGCGGCCGCGCGCTACCAGAGCGTGCACGGCGGCCGCATCGAGACGCTGGGCGAGCTGGGCTACCGCCAGACTGCGGGCACCGCGGTCCAGGGCGGCTGAGACCGCCGTCCCCCGGGACGGCGGCCCTCCGGCGCGTGACTCAGGCCGCGCGCTCGATGCTGACCTTCGTGATCACCACGTCCTCGAGCGGGCGGTCCTGCCGGTTCGTGGCGACCTTGCCGATCTTCTTCACGACGTCGAGTCCCTCGACCACCTCGCCGAACACGCTGTGACGGCCGTCGAGGTGCGGCGTGGGGCCGAGCGTGATGAAGAACTGGCTGCCGTTGGTGTTCGGCCCGGCGTTGGCCATCGAGAGGATGCCGGCCTTGTCGTGGTGCAGCGACGGGTGGAACTCGTCCTCGAAGGTGTAGCCCGGGCCGCCGTAGCCCTGGCCGAGCGGGTCGCCGCCCTGGACCATGAAGCCGTCGATCACGCGGTGGAAGATCAGCCCGTCGAAGTACGGCCGCTTCTCCTTGCGCTTCGTTCCGGGGTGCGTCCACTCCTTCGTGCCTTCGGCCAGACCCGTGAAGTTGGCGACCGTCTTGGGCGTTTCGTCCGCGAACAGCCGGATCGTGAAGGTGCCGAGCGTCGTCTCGAAGCGTGCGTAGGTGCCAGGCTGCATGTCAGTCGACCTCCAGGGGCGGCGGCGGACGCGCGCCGCAGCGCCCTCCGGGGCGACGGCGCCGGTCCGCCGGACAGTCACAAAGGGGACATGGTACCACGGTGAACCATCCGCCCGTCCCGTGCGTCTCATACTACGAAGATTTTCGTTGACTCTACGAAGGTCATCGTACAGACTGCCGCCATGAAGACGCTTCCGCGACCGACCGACGCCGAGCTGGGCCTGCTGCGCGTGCTCTGGCAGCGCGGGCCGAGCACGGTCCGCCAGATTCACGACGTGGTCGCCAAGGTCCGGCCGACCGGTTACACGACCGTGCTGAAGCTGCTGCAGATCATGACCGAGAAGGGGCTGGTCCGCCGCGACGAGACCGACCGCACGCACGTCTACGAGGCGGGCGCGACCGAGGAGCAGACCCAGCGTCAGCTCGTGCGCGACCTGGCCGAGCGCGCGTTCGGCGGGTCGCCGGCGCGCCTCGTGATGCAGGCGCTGGCCGCCAGGCGGGCGACGCCCGAGGAGCTGGCCGAGATCCGGCGGCTGCTCGACGAACGTCAGGAGGATCGCCATGGGCGTGATTGACACCCTGTTCGGCCGCGACCTCGTCGAGGCGCTCGGCTGGGCGCTCCTGCACTCGGTGTGGCAGGTCGCGCTCGTCGGCGCCGTCGCCGGCCTGGTGCTGGCGGCGCTTCGCCAGAGCGCCGCCGACCTGCGGTACCTCGTCTCCTCGATCGCCCTGGCGCTCATGCTGACGCTGCCCGTCGCCACCTTCTGCACGGTCTACGGCGCGGCCCGGGTCGCGCCGGCGGCCGGCGCCGTGGCGTCGTTCGCGGCGGCCGTGCCCGACCTGCCGCCGGCCGCGGCGGGCGACGACGCCATCGTCCCGGCGCCCGCGGCGCCCGCGACGCCCCTGGCCGCCGCGCCGGTCCGCGGCTGGCTGCCCCTCTTCGCGGCGTGCTGGCTCGCGGGCGTCGCGCTGCTCTCGCTGCGCCTGCTGAGCGGGTGGGTGCTCGTGCAGCGGCTGCGCGTGCGGGCGCGCCGGCCCCTGGCGGCGCCGGTGCGCGAGGCGATCGACCGCCTGAGCCGGCGGCTGCACGTCGCCGGCGCGGTCGGGGCGTTCGAGTCGGCCGCCGTGGACGTGCCGACCGTCATCGGCTGGATCAAGCCGGTGCTGCTCCTGCCCGCGTCCGCGCTGGCGGGGCTGTCGCCGGCGCAGCTCGAGGCGATTCTCGCCCACGAGCTCGCGCACGTCCGCCGGCACGACTACCTGGTGAACATCCTCCAGACGGTGGTCGAGACGCTCGTCTTCTATCACCCCGTCGTGTGGTGGATCTCGCGCCGCATCCGGATCGAGCGCGAGCACTGCTGCGACGATCTCGCGGTGACGCTCTGCGGCGACCCGGTGCGCTACGCGCGCGCGCTGGCCGAGCTCGAGTCGATGCGCGGCGGCCGTCCGGCCCTGGCGCTCGCGGCCACCGACGGGTCGCTCCTCGGCCGCATCCGCCGCCTGCTCGGCGCGGCCGCGCCGCACGAGGACCGTTCCCCGGCGTGGCTGGCGGCGCTGGCCGCCGTGGCGCTGGTCGGCACGGCGGCCGTCGGCGTGAACGCGCTCGCCGCCGCGCCGAAGGCCGCCCTCCAGGCGCCGCCCGCGCGGGCCCCGCTCGCCGCGGCCGCGCCCGTGTCGGCCCCGGTCTCGCAGGTGCCCGTGCCGCCGGCCGCGCCGGCGCCCCCGGCCCCGCCCGCGTCCCCGGCCCCGCCCGCGCCCCCGGCCCCGCCCGCGCCCCCGGCCGACCCGGGGTTCGACGTGCAGCAGGCCAAGGGCGAGAGCCACATCGTGCAGTCCGACGGCCTCAAGCGGTTCGACGTGCGCTACCGCGGCCGGATCGAGCTCACCGCGGACGACGGCGACATCCAGAGCATCTCGCCCGACGGCTACCTGATCGTCAGCGACGGCCGGTGGTTCTGGCTCAAGGACTACCGCCTCGAGATCCGGCCCGGGGCCGGCGGCGCGCTCCTGCGCCGGTTCTGGGTGGACGGCTCCGAGCGGCCGTACGAGCCCGAGGGCCGCGAGTGGCTGCAGAAGACGCTCGTGCGGCTGATCCGCACCACGGGCTTCGCCGCCGACGCGCGCGTCGCCCGCATCCTGAAGACCTCGGGCCCGGCCGGCGTGCTCGACGAGATCGGGAAGCTCGAGGGCGACTACGTCCGCCGGATCTACTTCCAGAAGCTGTTCGCGGCCGCGACGCTCGACCCGGCGGCGCTCCAGCGCGCGTTCGCCCTGGCCGGCCGCGACGTCTCGGGCGACTACGAGCGCTCCCGCGTGCTGCGCGCCGCGGTGGCGACCCAGACGCTCGGCGACGACGCGACGCGGGCGGCGTTCTTCGACGCGGCGGTCCGCATCGGCTCGGACTACGAGCTCCAGCGCACCCTCGCCGCTCTCGTCGACCGCGGCCCGCTCGACGACGCGACAGCCGTGAAGCTGCTCGACGCAGCGGCGCACCTCGACTCGGACTACGAGGCGTCACGCCTGCTGCGGAAGGTCGTCGAGCGCCATCCGCTCTCCGCCGCGACCCGCACGGCGTTCTTCAACGCGCTCGACACGATCGGCTCCGACTACGAGCACCAGCGCGTGCTGGCCGCCGTGATGGCGGCGCCGGTCGACCCCGCGGTCGTGGCCATGGTGCTGCAGTCGGCGCGGGGGCTCGGCTCGGACTACGAGCGGGGGCGGCTGCTGACGGCGGTGGCCTCCAAGCAGTCGGTCGACGGGCCGCTCCGCGTCGACTTCTTCAAAGCGGTCGACGGGCTGTCGTCGGACTACGAGCGCCGGCGCGTGCTGACGCCGGTGGCCCAGACCCCGGGCCTCGGCGAGGACACGCTCGTCGCGCTGCTGGGGTCGGCGGCGAAGATGAGCGGCGACTACGACCTGGCGAACGTGCTCGTCATCGTCGCCCGGACGCAGAAGGTGGAGGGGCGGGTGCGCGACGCCTTCCTCGCCGCGTCCGACAAGATCGCGTCGGAGCACGAGTCGGGGCGGGTGATGACGGCGCTCGTCCGGAACGAACGCCGTCGGTAGGGCTACTTCTTCTTTTCCTTGAAGCCGGCCGGGATGGCGACGTCGGCGTCACCGGCCGACGCGTCCACCGAGAGCACCTCGTTGGTCGAGGTGAACACCGTGCTCCGCGGACCGGCGTCCTCGGCCTTCTTGCGCATGAGCTTGCGCGCGAACATGCCGCCGAGGCCGCCGCCGCCCTCGCCGCCGGACTCCTGGGACGCCGCCTGGGCCATCTCTTCCTTGCTCTTGACGCCCTCCACCGTCAGCGTCGTCTCGAGCGGCGACCCGTCCATCTTGACGTTCTGCTTGTCGAGCCCCTGCATCGCGGCCTTGATGCCCGGGTACATCGCCCAGGCCGCCGCCATCTGCTCCTCGGAGCCGCCGGCGATCGCCGGGCCGCCGAGCTTCTCGTAGTACCGGCGGTTGAAGTTGTTGACCTCGGCGAGGGCCGGGATCTTCTCGGCCATCCACGTGTCGGCGGTCAACACCATGCCGCCGCCGTCCTCGAGCGTCTTGCCCTTCTCGCGGACCGTGACGGTGATGATGTACTCCTTCGTCTCGTGGCCGGCGATCGACTTCGTCTTGCCGGTCTCCTTGACGTCGTAGTCGACCTCCATCTCCTTGGCCGGCTGTTCGGGCTCCTCGGGCTCCTGCTCCTTGGCCTCCGGCTGCTCCTTCGCCGCCTTCTCGGCCCTGGCCTTCGCCTCTTCCAGCTTCTGGCGCAGCTCGGCGAACGTGGTGACGGTGTAGGTCTTCTTCCTCATGTCGAGGTCGTAGATCTTCTCCTCGGCGAGGTCGATGATCTGCCCCGTCCGGTCGGTCACCCGCATCATGCGGTCGCCCTTCACGGCCACCGTCGAGACGACGCCCGCCTTGGCCGCCTTGCCGCCGAATATCCCCATCATGCGGCCGAGCATGCCTTCGAACTTGATCTGGGTCTTTTCCTGGGTCTTCACGTCGGCGTGCAGCGCTCCGGCGGCGCCGCAGACGAGCCCCAGGGCCAACAGGACCGAGAACCATCGTTTCATTGGAGAACCTCCACGAGTCGGGCCGTGTGAACCCGCAGCCCGGGCCCGGCGGGGAGCTGGAACAGTCTCTATATTGTAACGTCATTTGCCCGCCGCCGCCGGGCCGCAGGTTCCCGTCGGTCGCCGTTGATTCCCGGCGCCGGACCCCGTGGCTGGACCGGCGTCGGGGCGGCGGGGGCGGAGCGTGCGGGAGAACGGCCATGAATCAGGGCGTCAGGCGGGACGACCGCCGTCAGGTAGACTGGACGCACATGGACGAGCCTGCGGCCCCCATCCGCATCGGAATCTCGACGTGTCTGCTCGGAGAGCCCGTGCGGTTCGACGGCGGGCACAAGCGGGACGGCTTCCTCGTGGACACGTTCGGGCGGTGGGTCGAATGGGTGCCGGTCTGCCCCGAGGTGGAGCTGGGGCTCGGCACGCCGCGCGCCACGATGCGGCTCGAGCGCGTCGACGGCGGGCTGCGCCTCGTGGTGCCGAGGACCGGGCAGGACCTGACCGGCGCCATGACGCGCTTCGCCGGGCGCCGCGCGGCCGAGCTCGACCGCGCGGATTCTCAGCGGCTACGTGCTGAAGAAGGACTCGCCGAGCTGCGGCATGGAGCGCGTCAAGGTCTACGACCGGCACGGCACGCCGGCGCGGACCGGCGCGGGGCTCTTCGCGGCGGCGCTCGCGGCGCGCTTTCCGCAGCTGCCGATCGAGGAGGAAGGCCGGCTGTCGGACCCGCGGCTCCGCGAGAACTTCGTGGAGCGCGTGTTCGCCTACCGCCGGCTGCGGACCTTCTTCGCCGGGCGCTGGACGGCGGGCGGGCTGGTCCGGTTCCACACGGCGCACAAGCTGCAGCTGATGTCGCACTCCACGGCCGCCTACGGGCGGCTCGGGCGGCTGGTGGCCTCGGTCACGCGGCACGACCGCGCGGCGCTCGCGGACCGGTACCAGCAGGAGTTCATGGCCGCGCTCCGGACGATCGCGACCGTCCGCCGGCAGACCAACGCGCTGCAGCACATGCTGGGGCACTTCCGCGACCGGCTGGACGCGGCGTCGCGGCAGGAGCTGGCGTCGTGCATCGACGAGTACCGCCGCGGCCTGGTGCCCCTCGTGGTGCCGATGACGCTCGTGCGCCACCACGTCAGGGCGCTCGGCGTCGAGTACCTGGCCGGGCAGGTGTATCTCGAGCCGCACCCCAGGGAGCTGATGCTGAGGAACCACGTGTGACGGCCCCCGCCGTCCCCGGTTGGATTGCGTGACGCGGGCGGCCAGAGTGAGCTACACTAGAGGGCTAGTCCCGTGAGTAACTACTCCAACCATGAGGTCGCCCGTCGCGCCGGCCGGCGCGTTGCGGGCCCCCGTATCCGATTGCTATTGCCATGACCGACGCCGGAGAAGCTCTGGTTGATGCCGACGCGCGCCTTCAGGAGCGCATGGAAGAGCGTGAAGAGGACCGCCGCCGCCGCGGCGAGACCGCCGATCTGCCGGACCCCGTACTGCACCGCGAGGTCGAGTCGTTGAAGCTGGCCCGTACCGAGCTGGAGCGGCAGGCCGCCGCCACGGCGAGCGAGGTGCGCCGCCAGCAGATCGGCCTTGCCCTCGAGGAGATCGACCGCCGGCTGACGTCGGCGGCCTCGTAGGGGCGGCGCGGCGCGTCGCCCCTGCAGGGCAGCGCCGCCCGCCGGGCGTTCGTTCGAGAACCGTGAGGATCGCGGGTGGGCGCGCCCACGGGCGCGAGGTGTATCCCGCCGCAGGCGACTTGCGCGTCGAGTGGGGGCGGCGCCGTCCCCGCCGCCCCCCTTCGGGCATTCACGGCCCGCCGTTCCCCTACCGTTCGATCTTGGTCGCGAGCACGCGCCCGCCCCCCGGCTCCCAGTTGCCCTTCACCTGGACCGTGTCGCCGTCCTGCAGCGCGGCGCACGCCACGCGGTGGAAGTTCGTCGAGGCGTTGGCGTCGACCGACGTGGCGCCCAGCGTGAAGCTGATCGCGGGGCACGTGCCGGAGAGGCCGGCGATGGCGCCCTCGCCCTTGAAGCTGACCCCTCCGTTTCCGTCGCCCATGTCGTCGACCTTCGCGGCCAGCACCGAGCCGTCGGCCTGCTTCGTGCCCTCGACCTCGAGCGTCATGCCGTCCACGATGGCGCTGCAGCCCTGAGCGTTCTCGAACGTCGTCGTGGCGTCGGTGGTCACCGTGGTGCCGTCCAGCGTGAAGCTCAGCGCCGGGCAGTTGCCGCTCAGGCCGCTGATCGGGCCCTTGGCGTCGAACTCACCCTCGTTGTCGCTGCCGCCGGCATCGATGTAGATGCGCACGGCGTAGACGGTCGGGTCCCGCTGCTGCCCCTTCACCTCGACCCGCTCGCCGTCCTTCAGATCGGCGAAGGTGAGCGCCGGCGTGCTGTCGGCGTCCTGGGTCTCGTTCTCGCTGCTGTAGAAGAGCGTCTGGGCGTCGCCCGTGATCTGGCGGCCGTTCACCGTGAACTGGAAGGCCGCCGCGGTGCCGGTGAGGCCGCTGACGACGCCGTTCACGTTCACAGGCACCGTCGTGTTGTCGTTCTGGATCTCGATCCGGGTGGCGAGGAAGGCCGTCCCGCTCGTGTGCCCCTTGACGTGCACGCGCTGGCCGACCGCGAGATCGGCGAACGTGCGCGCAGCCCCGCCCTGCGTGATGACCGTCGAGGCGTCCGTGGCGATCGTGCGGCCCGCGACGACCAGCGTGCCGGCCGGCTGTGTCGGCGGCAGCGATTCGATCAGACCCTCGATCTGGTCCTGCTGGCCATCGCCGCCATGATCCTCCGAGTCGATCTCGGCGTGCGACCCGGCCACGGTGACGGTGACCGTGACGGTCTCGCCGGGGGACACGGGCTGGCCCAGGCCGACCGAGGCGTCGGCGCCGTCGCCGGTGAAGTGCAGCTGCACCGAGCCGCCCGGCACGTCGCTCAGCGTGAACTGGCCTGCCGGCGTGACGGTGGTCGTCAGATTGGTGCCGGCGACCTGCACGCGGAGCGGACTGGCGGCGGTGCCGTCCGCCGCCGTGGCGGTGAGGAGCACCGTGCCGTTGAGCGTGGCGCCGGTCGTCGACGCCGGCGCGGCGGTTGATACCGGGGACGGGGACGCCGGCGACGACGCCTGGCCGCCGCAGCCGAACGACAGAATCGTCAGCAGGACGATGCCTGCGGATGTTCGCATGGTCGTGACCTCCATGGGAGGAGTGCGGGAAGCACGGGAGGAAGAGCAAGCCGGGTGCCGGCCGACCTTCCGACGGCGCCGCCTGTAACTGCTTGACGGCCCGCCGGTTCGGCGGGCGGCGCCGAACCGGCTGCGCGCGCGGGCGCGGCGTTCGTGAAGATCCTGGCGGTACTTCTTACACGGGAGCACGCCGCGGAGCGGCGCCCGGCCTACCGGCCGATCCAGGCCGAGAAGTGCGCCCGCTGTTCGGCGGTGGCGTCCGGAGCCACCTCGAGCCGCCAGCGGTCGTCCGGCTCCCGGCCGAACGTCACGTCGAGACGCATCAGCTCGCCGCGGCGCGACACCAGCACCGAGGCCTTCTGGCCGGGGCGGAAGTAGTCCAGCATCTGGTTCAGCTGCGCGGGCGTCACGCGGTAGTCGTCGAAGGCGAGGATCTCGTCGTCCACGTTGAGGCCGGCCTCGTAGCCCGGCGTCCCGCGCGGGGTCTGCGTCACCACGAGCCGGCCGCCCACGTCGCGCGTGCGGAGGCCGAGCCAGCCGCGCGCCGGCGCGTCGGGGTCCGGCGGCGGCACGGGCCGGAACCGCAGCCCGTACCAGTCGAGCGCCGGCGTGTAGTCGAGCTCGGCGGTCGTGTCGGCGACGCGCGTGAACCACGCCGAGAGATCGGCGCCCGCCACCTCCTGCGCCACCTGCCGGAACTCCTCGTTCGTGTAGCCGTGCGCCCCGGAGTAGCGCTGGTAGGCCAGGCGCATCACGTCGTCGAGGCTCTTCGCGCCGCCGGTGGCCTGGCGGATCCGGGCGTCGAGCAGGAACGCGATGATCGAGCCCTTGGTGTAGTAGCTGATCGACGTGTTGGCCGAGTTCTCGTCCGGCCGGTACGCCTTGATCCACGCGTCGAACGACGCCATGTCGGCCGTCTGCACGAGGCGCCCCGGCGTCGTCTGGAGCGAGTGGATGGCGCGCGACAGGTCGCGCAGGTACTCCTCGGACGTGGAGAGGCCGGCGCGCACCAGGTTCAGGTCGCCGTAGTAGTCGGTGAAGCCCTCGGCAATCCACAGGCTCGGCGTGTAGTTCTCGTGGTCGTAGTCGAAGGGGCCCAGCGCGCGCGGGCGCAGGCGCTTCACGTTCCAGGCGTGGAAGTACTCGTGGCTCACGAGGCCGAGCCAGCCGAGATAGCGCTGGTGCGTGCGGGTGGCCCACCGCGTGGTCATCATCATCACCGAGTTCTTGTGCTCGAGGCCGCCGCCCGACTCGGTGAGCATGTTGAAGAACACGTACTTGTCGTAGGGCAGCTGGCCCCACATCGCCAGGTTCTGGCGCACGATGCGCTCGACGTCCTTGATCGCGCGGGCGCCGTCGAACACCGGGCTGTCGGGGGTGTCGACGAGGTAGTGCTTGTGGCCCGCGACCTCGAACTCGTACACCGCTGAGTTGCCGGCGACGATGGGGCAGTCGACGAGCGTGTCGAAGTCCGGCGCGCGGTAGGTGTGCGGCGCGCCCGGCACCTCCGGCAGCCCCGACATCGTCGTCTTCCAGCCGGCGGGGAGGACGAGCGCCACCTCGTGCGGCCGCGGGCCGGGCTCGGCCAGCGTCAGGAAGGTCGCCGCGCCGGTCAGCATCGCGAAGCGCGACTCGATCCAGTCGTTGCGCACCGTCATCTCGCGCCCGTACACCTCGTAGGCCACCGTCACGCGCGGCGCGCCGCCCGTCTCGACGGCCCAGTGGTTCTTGGACGTCTTCCGCACGCCGAGCGTCCGGCCGTCCGGCGCCGTGGCGCGAACGTTCTCGACGTGCCGCTCGTACTCGCGCTCCAGGTACGACCCCGGCGTCCACACGGGCATCATCAGGTCGATCGACCGGGCGCCGCCCGTGGGCACGCTCGCCTCGATCTCCACGTAGTGGGTCTCGGGGGCGGGGAAGCGCAGCGTGTAGCGGATGGCTTCGGGCGTCTGCGCGGCGGCCGGTGCGGCGAGCGCGGCCAGCAGGCCGGCGGCCAGGCAGGCGGCGAGCGCCGTGACGCGGATTGACGGGCGGAGCGTGCGGGTCGTGGACGGCATGGGCACCTCTCGACAGGGATTCCGGCCGCCGTGGCGGCCCGTCAATCATAATGTCACCGGAGGGGTCCGTGCAGCAGAGCATCCGAACTTGGAAAGTCGCCGTCCTGACGTGTGCATGCGTCCTGACCGCCGCCGCGGCGGCGCCGCTCGCCTCCCGGCGACCGGACGTCCCTGCGGCCGACTCGCCGGCCGCGCGCCTGTCGGCCCTGATTGCCGATGCGCTGGCGATTCACGCGGGCTACGAGGCGCCGGAAATCCGGGCGGCCGCGGCCGAGTATCGCGACGTGCTGGACCGGCTGAAGGCCATCGACCGCTCCCGTCTGGGCCTCGACGACCAGGTGGACTACGACCTGCTGGACGCGCACGCGCGCACGCGCATCTTCGAGATCGAGACCGTGCGGCCGCAGGAGCTGAACCCGTCCTTCTACTACGCGCTCTACGCCACCGACCGCCTGTTCATCCGGCCGGGCGCGCTCGGCGACCCGGCGGTGCGCGGCGCGCTCGCCGAGCTGCGCGCGCTGCCGCGGGTGCTGGCCGCCGGCAGGCGGCAGCTGACCAACCCCGCGCGCGCGTGGACGGAGAACGCCATCTACCAGGCGTACTACGCGAAGATGCTGCTCCGTGATTTCGTGCCGACCGCGGTCGTCGAGGACCCGGCGCTGAAGCGCGAGCTCGTGGACGCCGCCCGGACCGCCCTCGCGGCGGTGGACGACTACGCGCGCTGGCTCCAGTCGGACCTCCTGCCGCGCTCGACGCGCCCGCCGGTCTGGCGCCCCGAGGACATCGAGTTCTACCAGTTCGTGCACGAGCAGCTCGACGGCTACGGCGTGGACGAGATGATCCGCATCGCGGCGGACGAGGAGCGGGAGCTCACCAGGGAGATGACCGAGCTCGCCCGCGAGATCCACCCGTCCGGCGACCTGCGCACGGTGTGGGAGGAGATGAAGAACGAGGCGCCGCCCTGGGACGGGGTGCGGCCGATGGCCCAGCGCTACGTGGACATGATGACGGCGTGGCTGCGCGGCCCGGGGGCGCGCGTCGTCACGATTCCCGACTACATCGACTACGGCGCGCGGATCACCACGCCCATGGCCCGCCGCATCCTGTCGTTCGGCGGCGCGACGAGCGGGCCCACCGTGGCGGGGCGCCGCTCCGGCTACTACGTGGTCACGCCGCTCGAGGATCGCCTGACGCCCGCCGAGCGCGCGAGCCGCATCAAGAGCTACAACCCGTACTGGACCGACGTCATCTCGTACCACGAGTGGCTCGGCCACACCGTCCAGCTCGCGGCGGCCGACCGCTTCGTGACGCGCCCCATGCGCCGCGCCTTCAACAGCATCTACCTGAGCCAGGCCTGGTCGTTCTACCTCGAGAAGCTGATGGAGGACGAGGGCTACTACGAGACGCTGCCCTACATGGAGCGCCTCAAGACGAAGATGGCGCGCCGGCAGATGCGCATGTGGCGCGTGCAGCGCATCCTCACCAAGTGCCGCATGGCGAGGGGGGAGATGACGTTTGACGAGGCCGTCCAGGCCTACGTCGACACGATTGGCATGGAGCGGACCAACGCGTTCATCGAGGTGCAGCGCGACTCCCAGTCGCCGTCGCCGCCCGGCCGCGAGATCATCGGCGAGCGGGCGATCCTCCAGCTGCGCGACGAGTACCGCCGCCGGATGGCTGAGCACTACACGCTGCGGGAGTTCGACGACGCGCTGATTACCTATGGGGCGCTGCCGTTCGCGCAGATCCGCCGGCTGATGTTCAGGGAGTAGGGGCGCCCCGCCTCCGCGGCCGCTGAGGTATCATGCGGGCCGTGCTCACCGATGGCGCCGTCCTCGACGGGCGGTACGAGATCCTCGGCCCGGTCGCCGAGGGCGGCATGGGCGCCGTCTATCAGGCGCGGCGCGTGCTGCTCGGCGATCTCGTCGCCGTGAAGATGATCCGCGCCGCGGGCAACGACCCCGGTCTCCGGCAGCGCTTCATGCGCGAGAGCCGGGTCTCCGCCGAGCTGCGGCATCCCCACGTCGTCGCCATCCTCGACTTCAACGTCGATCCGGAGGGGCGCCCGTATCTCGTGATGGAGTACCTCAACGGCCCCAGCCTGCGCCAGGAGGTGGCCGACGGCGGGCCGCTCGACCTCGTCCGGGTGCAGGCGCTCGTGCCGCCGCTCTGCACGGCCCTCCAGATGGCGCACGACCGCGGCATCCTCCACCGCGACCTCAAGACCGCCAACATCGTCAGCCACCGCTTCGACTCGGGGCAGACGATCTACAAGATCATCGACTTCGGCCTCGCCAACGTGCGCCAGACCGGCGAGACGACGCGCCTGACCGCGGAACACCACTTCGTGGGCACGATGCGCTACGCCGCGCCCGAGCAGCTGACCGGCGGCGAGGCCGAGCCGCGGTCCGACCTCTACAGCCTCGGCATCGTGCTCTTCGAGCTGCTGACGGGCGAGGTCCCCTTCGCCGGGCCCGACGTCACGGCGGTGGTGGCGGGGCACCTCACCGCGCCGCCGCCGTCCGTGCGGGCGGTCCGGCCGGAGCTGCCCGAGTGGGTGGATCTGCTGGTTGCCAAGGCGCTGGCCAAGCGGCCCGACGATCGCTGGCCGTCGATGACCGCGCTCGCGCAGGCGCTTTCGGGGCCCGCCGACACGCGCGCCGCGAGCCTGTCGGCGCCGGCCGCGCGCGTGCCGGCGCTCGAGGAACGCTACGAGCTCGGCCAGCAAATCGCGCAGGGCCGTCTGGGCAGCGAGGTCTACGCCGGGCGCCACCGCGCCCTCGGCCACCCCGTGGCCATCCGGATCCTGCGGCACGCGTCGCGCCCGGATTGGGAGACCGTGCGCGGCCGCTTCCTCCGCGAGGCGCGCACCATGCAGGTGTCGCACCCGTCGATCCTGCAGGTGCGCGACTTCGGCGAAGACCCGGCGATGGTCTACGTCGTCACCGATCTCGTGGAGGGCGTGAGCCTGCGGGAGCGGCTGGATCTGGACGGGCCGATCGGCTGGCCGCGGCTCGGCCCGCTCGTAGAGGGGCTGATGGACGCCGCGGCGGCGCTGCACCGGAAGGGCGGCCTGCTCGGCGTGCTGACGCCGTCGGTCGTGCGCCTCACCGCGGACGAGGAGGGCGAGGCCGGCGCCGAGCGCGCGCTGGTGTCGGCGGCGGGCATCGAGCAGGTGCAGGACCTGCTGGCGACACTCGACGAGCGGGCGCTGCGCGGCGGGCCGCTCGCCGGCGGGGAGCTGCGCTACGTCGCGCCGGAGGTGCTGACCGGCGGCGCACCCGACACGCGGTCCGACCTCTACACGATCGGCGCCGTGGCCTACGAGATGGCGACCGGCCGGGTGCCCTACGACGTACCGACGCTGCCGGCGCTCATGGGCGCGGCGCAGGCCGGCCCGCCGCTCGCGCTGCGCGAGTACGACCCCACGTTCCCCGAGGCCGCCGACGCGTGGGTCCTGCGCTGCCTCGCGCGCGATCCGGCGTCGCGTTTCGCGTCCGCGAAGGACGCGCTCAAGGCCTGGCAGGCGATCTGAAGATCGGGTACACCGTCGCGCCCTTCAGCGCGGCGTCCAGCACGTTCCAGTCCAGCAGCCCGTCGTCGGAGCGCGGCTCGAGCAGCAGGAACGCGAGCCGCGCGAGCGGCTGCCGCATGTCGACGACGACGGTGCCGGCGGGGAGGCCGACCGAGGCCGGCTCCCACGCGCCGTCCACCGAGCGCTCCTGGTGGCCCTGGAACGGGCGCGGCGAGACGTCGGTCTTCGCGATCCGGAACTGCTCGACCGCGAGCGTCTGCGCCGCGTCCAGCGCCGTGTAGCGGACGCCGTGCGCTTCGAGGCGCTCGACGGCGGCCGCCAGCGCCGGCGTCGGCGGGATGTAATAGAAGGCCGGCACGCGCTCGGTCTCGGTCGCCTCGAAGGAGCCCCACTCGTACATCTTCTCCGGCGTGCGCACGTCGAGGCGGCGGAACATGATCTGGCCCGTGTAGGGGTTGGGCTCGCGGGCGACGTCGCCCACGAGGATGTCGACCATGTCGCCCTTCTTCAGCGTGGCGCGCGTGGCCAGGCGCTCGCCGACGAGCGGCCGCGCGTCGGCCGCGGCCTTCACGGCGCGCAGCCTGGCCGCGTTGGCGGCCGCGAAGTTCAGCGACTCCTCGACGAAGCGGTACGACGCCTTGATGCGGTCCTCGAAGGTGGCGTAGGCGTAGGTCTCGGCCAGGATGCCGATGATGTTGCGCACGCCCACGTAGTTCGTGTTGAACCGCGGGCGGTAGTCGTAGGTGTACCAGCCCCGATCCTGGCCCCGCTGGCCGAACTCGCCGCCGAAGTTGCCGTAGTAGTAGAAGTCCCAGTCGTACTTCTGTTTCACCGCCTTCGTGATCGCCGGCAGCCACTCGTTCCGGAGCAGCGCGTCGATGCCGGCGTCGGTGGCCGGGTGGTACGGCGGCGCGTACGTCAGGTAGTACGCGTGGCGCGAGCCGTTGGTCGTGTGCAGGTCGAGGGCCACCTGCGGGTCGTACCGCGCGTAGAGGCGCACGAGCGACCGCGACTCGGGCGCGTCGAGCTTCATGTGGTCGCGGTTGAGGTCGTAGTCCTGCGCGTTCGGGCGCTGGCCCATGCCCCCGACCGGCCCGTTCTGCCGCGGCCGGTTGGTGAGCCGGATCCGCTCGTTGCCGTCGGCGTTGTAGATGGGCGCGACGAGCAGCACCAGCGAGTCGAGCCACTCGCGGTGCTCGCCGCGCGCCAGGCCGCGCAGCAGCACCTGCAGCGCCTCCTTGCCTTCGACCTCGCCGGCGTGGATGTCGCCCTGGATGTAGACGACCGTCTTGCCCGACGCGCGCACGGCCTCGGGCGACGCGTCCTTCACGTCGCCCACGACGGCGAGCGGCAGCGCC
Organism: uncultured Acidobacteriota bacterium; assembly: GCA_963812185.1. Taxonomy (GTDB): domain Bacteria; phylum Acidobacteriota; class Vicinamibacteria; order Vicinamibacterales; family JAHECP01; genus JAHECP01. The sequence goes on along the minus strand of CAWEUE010000001.1, from coordinate 207,398 downwards.
CGCCCCTCGAACGTGTACCCGAACGTCGTCAGGTGGACGACGCCCGGCGCGGCCGCCGCCACCACCTGCATGAACGTCACGACGTCTTCGTACCGGCTCGTCTCGCGGTAGCTGGTGCTCTCGGGCCGGGTCGGGAGGTGATCGAGGACGCCGGCCGTCTGCGCTGGCGACGCGGCCGGGATGAACAGGACGACGCCGCAGAGCGCGGCGAGACGGCGAATGACGCGGTGCATGAGGCCTCCGTTCGCCGGAGAGTGTAGTCGTTCGCGAGGGGCGTTCGCCAGTCAGACGCGGGCGTCCCGGGCCTTCAGGCGAAGCACGATCCAGACGACCAGGAGGACCGGGTAGTAGAACATGAGGCCGAGGGCCGAGAGCAGGAAGATCACGGCGAACAGCATGTTGCCGTCGTAGGCGATCTCCCTCGCGTACACGAAGCACGGCGCCAGGACGGCCAGCGGGCCCAGGAGCAGGACCCACCAGCGCGTCGCGCCTCGGGCCAGGACGCCGACGATCGCGAGGAGCGCGAACCCGACGAGGGGCCAGAAGGTGCCGATCAGCTGCCAGTCGCGGTCGGGTCGCATCGTGAGCTCCTGTTGTCAGACGATGTCCGCGCCGTAATCCTCGAGCAGCGCCCGCAGCACCGAGCGGTGGCAGCGCGCCTCGTCCGCGCAGTAGCAGCCGACCGAGAACGAGGTCTGGTGGGAGAGCGCGGCGAGGAGCGCGAGGAGGCGCGCGGCCTCGGGCCGCTTCATCTCGGCGCGGTAGCGCCGCGCGAAGCGGTTCCACGCGCGCTCGTCGGGGGCGCCGAGTCCCTCCTTCAGAAGCACGTTCCGAGGGCGCGAGGTCCGGGAGCCACACGTCGTAGAAATCGCGCGACGCGTGCTCCGTCTTGGGCACGCCCCGCGGCGGGCGGCGCACGGTGCCGACGCGCAGGCCCTCGCCACGGGCTCTCGGGGTTCCGAGTCTGACAATCCGAACGGCCATTCGAGCTTCCTCCGTCCCCGCCGTCGTCTCCGGCCGGCTAGAAGAAGAACTGGCGCGACAGCCACGTCTTGCACTGGTACCACTGGCCGTCTCGCTGCTGGAAGATCTTCAGGTAGAAGTCGCGATCGGTGCGCTGCTCGATGGGCACGGTGAAGCCCTGGAGGTCTTCGGCGCTCAGGGGCACGCACACCGGCCGCAGCGCCAGGTACGCCAGCGCGACGATCAACAAGCCGATGACGATCAGAATGCGCCGCATCGGAGTCATGGGCCGGCTGACCACCTCGGCGAAGACCGGCGGTCCGCCGTAGTTTACCGAAGGCGGAAGCCGTCCCCCACAGCGTGCCAGCGTGACCGGCCGTCAGCCGTAAGCCGTGAGCCGTCAGACGTCCAACGCCTTGAACAGAAACGCGAAGATGTCCGCGTCCTCGTCGATCAGCTTCGACACGGGCTTGCCGGCGCCGTGTCCGGCCTTCGTCTCCACGCGGATGAGGACGGGCGCCGGGCCCGCGGTGGCCGCCTGCAGGCGGGCGGCGAACTTCTTGGCCATGCCCGGCGACACGCGGTCGTCGGTGTCGGCCGTCATGACGAGCGTCGCCGGATACGCCACGCCGTCCCGCACGTTGTGCAGCGGCGAGTACCGATAGAGGCACGCGAACTGCTCCGGGTCGTCCGACGAGCCGTACTCGGGAATCCAGAACCGGCCCACCGTGAAGAGGTGATACCGCAGCATGTCGGCCACCGGCACGCGGCAGACGACGGCGCCGAAGAGATCGGGGCGCTGGACGAGCGCCGCGCCGACGAGCAGGCCGCCGTTGCTGCCGCCCTCGATCGCCAGCTTCGCGGGGCTCGTGTAGCCGCTCGCCACGAGCCACTCGGCCGCGGCGATGAAGTCGTCGAATACGTTCTGCTTGCGGCCGCGCATGCCGGCCTCGTGCCAGGCCTCGCCGTACTCGCCCCCGCCGCGCAGGTTCGCCACCGCGAACACGCCGCCCCGATCGAGCCACACGAAGTTGGCCGGGTCGAACCCCGGCGTCAGGCTGATGTTGAACCCGCCGTAGCCGTTCAGCAGCACGGGCCGCGCCCCGTCGAGCGCGAGCCCCTTCCGGTGCACGAGGAACATCGACACGCGCGTGCCGTCCTTCGAGGGGTACCAGACCTGCCGCGTCTCGTAGGCCGAGGGGTCCACCTGCCGCGCCGCCGGCGCGCCGAACGGCGCGAGCGTCCGCGAGTCGAAGTCGTACCGGTAGACGGCCGGCGGATACGTGAACGACGTGAACGCCAGGAACAGCTCCCGATCGTCCGGGCCGCCGGTGACCTGCGCCACGGTGCCAATCGCGGGCAGCGCCACGTCGCCCTCCGGCGTGCCGTCGAGCGACGCCAGCGCCACGCGCGAGCTGGCGTCGTGCAGGTAGCCCAGGACGAGCCGGTGCGCGACGATGCCGGAGAAGGCGAGCGTGTCGGGCGACTCGGGCACGACCTCGACGGGCGGCCTCGAGAGGTCCGCCGGGTCCACCGCGATCACGCGGCCGCGCGGCGCCGCCTCGTCGGTCTGGAAGTACAGCCGGCCGCCGTCTCCGTCGATGAAGTGGTAGGCCGCCGTGAAGCCCGCGAACAGCGTGACTGGCCCGGCGCCGGGCGCGCCGAGATCCGCCAGCACGACCTCGCTGCGATCGCTGGCGCCCTTGAACCCGGCGATCACCAGCCATCGTCCGTCGTGGCTCACCGAGGGCTGGAGGACGATCTCGCGGTCGTCGGGCCGCTCGTAGACCAGCCGGTCCCGCGCCTGGTCGTCGCCGAGCCGGTGGAAGAACACGCGGCTGTGGTAGTTCTCCTCGCCCGCCGGCACGGTGCCCGGATCGGGGAAGCGGTTGTAGAAGAAGCCGGCGCCGTCCTTCGTCCACGCGATGACGGCGAACTTCACCCAGGCGACCCGGTCGGGCCGGTCCCGGCCCGTGGCGACCTCGCGCACGAGGATGTCCTGGCGGTCGCTCCCGCGCTCCGACAGCCCGTAGGCGGCGAGCGTGCCGGCGTCGTTCACCGCGAGCGCGGTGAGCGCCGTCGTGCCGTCGGCGCTCAGGGCGTTCGGGTCGACGAGCGGCCGCGGCGCGCCGTCGAGGCCGTCCTGCACGTACAGCACGGCCTGGTTCTGCAGGCCGCGGTTGCGGGAGAAGAAGTACCGGCCGCCCCGCGCGACGGGCGCCGAAGCGCGCGGGTAGTCGAACAGATCGGCCAGCCGCGCCGCCAGCGCCTCGCGCGCCGGGCCGCCCACGTACGAGCGGGTCAGCGCGTTCTCGGCGTCCACCCACGCCACGGTGTCGGGCGCGTCGGCGGTTTCCAGCCAGCGGTACGGATCGGCGACCTGCACGCCGTGGTAGTCGTCCACGACGTCCGCCTTGCGGGCGGGGGGATAGGGATGGGAAGCGGGCATGGCTCAGCGGGCGTGGAGATCGGCGGCGAGCGTGTCGGCGTGCACCGCGGCGCCGAGCAGGCCCGCGCGCCGGTTCAGGACGACCGACACCGGGATCGTGGCCAGCAGGTCCACCATCGGCTCCTTCGCGCGGAAGGCCTCGATGAACGTGCCGGTCTCGAGCGCCGGCAGGATCTTCGGCGCGATGCCGCCTGCGACGTAGACGCCGGCCGTCGCCACCGTGCGGAGGGCGAGGTTGCCGGCCTCGGCGCCGTACGCGCGGACGAAGATGTCGAGCGCCTCTTCGCAGCTGGGGCACCGCCGCTCGAGCGCCGCCCGGGTGATGAGCGCCGGCATCTCGGACTTCTTCGGCGGATCGCCGACCGTGTCGCACGGCCGCGGGTGCGTGAAGTGGTACAGGTTCACGAGGCCGGGGCCCGACAGCACGTGCTCGATCTGCGCGCGGCCGTACTGGCGCGTCAGGTCCGTCACGAGCTCGAGCTCGCGCGGCGTGCGCGCGGGAAAGTCGGCGTGGCCCGCCTCGCTCGGCGACGGGATGAACCGGCCGTCCACGTTGTGGAGCAGCGCCTCGCCGAGACCCGTGCCCGCGGCGATGACGGCGGCGTTGCCGTTCGGCTGCGCGATGCCGCCCTGCAGGGCCACGACCTCCTCCGGCCCGAGCACCGGCATGGCGTAGGCGGTGGCCTCGAGGTCGTTGACGAGGACGGTCCGCTCCGGGTCGAAGTCGAAGCGCTCGGCGATCTCGGCGCCGTCGATCGGCCACGGCACGTTGGTCAGCCGCACGACGTTGTCGGCGATCGGCCCGGCGGCGCCGAAGCAGGCGGCGTCCACCTCCACGGCCGGGACCGACGTCGCCTTCAGCAGGCTCTCGATCATGTCGCCGAGGTTCTGGAAGGCGAGCGTCGCGAACTCGCGCACGTGCAGCGGCTCGGGCCGTTCCGCGGCCCGCCGGAAGAGGCCGAGCAGCGTCTTGGTGCCGCCGACGTCACCTGCGAGAAGCATCCTGCGTATAGACTACTTGACTTTGCCGTCCGAGTTCCGCATCTTTCCTGGAACACCGTGCCGCACCAAGACGCCGGGCCCGACGGCCCGCGAGACGCTCGCTCGTCGCCTCCCGCCGGCCCCGCGCCCGCCACCGACAAGCTTCGCCAGCAGTTCTACGCCGTCAGCGACATCCGCGGCATGTACCCGCGCGTCGGTGACGTGCAGCTGCGCTATCTGGAGAAGTTCGGCCTCGTGCAGGCGGTCGCGCGCGTGAAGGGCGAGCGCTACTACCGCTTCGCCGATCTCGCCGTCGTCAAGCAGGTGAGCGCCGCGCTCGAGGCCGGCCAGCCGATCGGACGCGTGCTGCGCGCGATCGAGGCCGAGCGCCGCGGCCAGCTCGCCTTCGACTTCGAGACGCGCGGGAGGACCGACGCGACGCCCGCGCGCGTCGTCGCGCTCGACCGCTCGGCCGCCCGGCGCGGCGGCGTCGCCGACCCGGCCGCGGCGACGTCGTCGAACGACCCGCAGACCCGCCTCGCCGCGACCTACTTCCTCGAGGGCGCACGCCTCGACGGCGACGAGCGGCAGCGCGACACGGCGGCCGAGGCCTACCGCAAGGCGCTCATCGTGGACGCCGACCTCGTGCCGGCCCTCGTCAACCTGGCCAACATCCACTACGCCAGCGACCGCCTCATCGAGGCGCAGGCGCTCTACGAGCGCGCGCTCCGGATCGAGCCCGACTGCTTCGAGGCCTACTTCAACCTGGGGAACATCCACCACGACCTCGGCCGCTACGAGGACGCGCTCGGCTGCTACGAGGAGGCCGTGGCGCTCAACCCCGGCTACGCCGACGCGCACTTCTACCTGGCGGTGACCCTCGAGAAGGTCGGCCGATCGCAGGAGGCGCGGCCGCACTGGCGGCGCTACCAGCAGCTCGCACCGGATGGGGAGTGGGTCGATCTGGCGAAGGAGTTCAGCGACTAATACCCGTACTCGCTCCGCTCGCGCTTCTTCGGCGTCCGGCGCACCTTGTAGAAGGCGCAGTCCGGGCACCAGGCTTCGGCGTTGAAGCCTTCCTTGCCGGCGAAGGGCAGCACGTCGCGGTGCGTGCAGTAAGTGCCCTCGTCGGGCGCGCACCGCCAGCGGCACGTCTTGAACCGCTCCGCGCCGGGCGGCGCCGCCGGGACGTCCCCGGGGGTGGCCTCCTGGGCGGCCTCGTCCGGAGACGGACCGGGGAGAGCGGGCTCGTCGTAAGGATTGTCGAACATTCCTGAAACTCTGCCTGGCCTCGAAACCTCGAATTCGCTCCACGCACACCGCTGACCTGGCGCGTGCCCGCGCCGGGCCCTCCAGTCCGATCAAACCTGGCTAGCGAGCGCGGAAGGTGATGATGCCACGCACCGGATCGTAAGGCGACACACCCACGGTCACCCGGTCTCCCGGCACCACCTTGATGCGGAAGCGGCGCATGCGGCCGCTCAACTGGGCGAGCACTTCGTGGCCTGCGTCGCACTGAACCCGGTACAGGCCTCCGCTGTGCACCGCCACGACCGTTCCCAGCACGTCGATCAGATCGTCCTTACTCAAATCGGTTCAACCTCGCTATAACGTTCAAGGATTGTGCCACATCCAGCGATCTCGATCAAACCGGAGGATTCACCGGACTTGCGCCGCGAGCGCCGAGCGCGGCCACGGCCGAGTGGACCTGGCCGGCCAGCGCGGCCCAATCGTCCCCCTTCAGGCTCAGCGGCGCGCCGAAGACCACCCGGACCCGGCCCGGCCGCGCCATCTTCCACCCCTGCCCCAGCACGCCGTCGACGCCGATGAGCCGGACGGGCACCACGGGCACGCCCAGCCGCGCCGCCATCATGCCCACGCCGGGCTGGAAGCCGCCGAGCGCGCCCTCGGGGTTCCGCCGGCCCTCGGGAAAGATGAGGACCGAGCAGCCGCCGCTCAGCAGCTCGCCCACGTAGCGGAGCGTCTGGCGCGTGCCGGCCTCGCGCTGCGGCAGCGGGAAGGCGTTGAAGAAGAGCGCCGCCAGGCCGTAGTTGAGGCCGTTGGTGAGCCGCTCGCGCCGGCCGTGCCCGGCCGGGTGGAAGTGGGCCGTGAAGAACTCCTTGGCCATCGCCGGCGCGACCCGGTAGCGCCAGCGCCCGGGCAGCGCCGCCAGGATGGCCGGCGTGTCCATGTGGCTCTGGTGGTTCGCCGCGAAGATGACGGGGCCCTCCAGACCCTTCAGGTGCTCGAGGCCCTCGACGCGGATCCACGCGAAGATCCGCGCCAGCGGCAGAATCCAGGTGAGCAGGCTCACGCGGCGCACGGCCCGGGCGAGCCGGGACCGGTTCCAGGTGGGGAACTCGAACACCTCCGCGGCCTCGGCGCGCCGCGGCCCCTCCGCCCGCGCCTCGACGAGCGCGCGCAGGTCGCCGAGCGTGCGCGCGCCGGCGTACGCCCCCTCGTCGAGCGTCGTCTGGAACTGCTCCTCGAGGGCCATCATCAGCTCGACGCGCTCGAGCGAGCTCAGGCCGAGCGCCTCGAGCGTGGTCGCGTCGTCGAGCGCGCGGCCCGTCGCGAAGCGGCCGACCACCGTTTCGAGCCGCCGGCCCGCCGCCTCGGGCGCCGCGGCGGCCGGCGCGCCGCCGGCCAGCCGGCGCCGGACCTCTCGCCGGCGCAGCTTGTCGGTGCCCTCGGTGCGCGGCAGCGCGGCGTCGGGCCACACGGTGGCCGCCCGCACGCGCTGGTGATCGTCGAGCCGGGCGTTGGCGCCGCGCAGCACCTCGTCGAGATCCGTGCCGGGCTCGACGACGAGCGCGGCGTGGACGCGCTCCTCGCCGCCGGCCTTCACGCCGACGACCGCCGACTCGACGACGCCGGGCTGCGCGTTGAGCACGCGCTCGACGTCCTCGGGAAAGACGTTGAGGCCCTCGGGCGTGACGATCATCTCCTTCTTGCGGCCCCGGATCGCCAGCTGGCCCTGCTCGTCGAACTCGCCGATGTCCCCGGTGTGGAACCAGCCGTCGTGGAACGCCTCGGCCGTCTCGCCCGGCGCGTTGAAGTAGCCGGTCGTGACGTTGTCGCCGCGCACGAGAATCTCGCCGTCGGGCGCGAGGCGCACCTCGACGCCGGCGATTGGCTTGCCGACGGTCCCCTTCGAGGCCCGGAACGGGTGGTTCAGCGTGACGATTGGCGCGGTCTCGGTGAGGCCGTACCCCTGCACGACCAGGAAGCCCAGCCGCGACCAGAACTCCTCGAGCGCGGGCTCGAGCGGCGCGGCGCCGACGACGGCGCTCCAGAACTTCAGGCCGAACATCCGGTGGATGCGCCGGTAGCGCCACCAGCGCCGCCACCAGCGCGTGCCGGGCGGCGGCGGCTCGGCGGCCTCCGGCGCCAGCCGCAGCACGTGCTCGCGCAGGACGTCGAGCAGCTTGGGCACGCACACGAGCACCGACACGCGCCGCGTGTGGATCTGCCGCAGGATCTCGGCGGGATTGTAGCCGCGCTCGAACACGACGACGCCGCCGAGCATGGGCGGCACGAAGGTGGCCATCGCCTGCCCGAACATGTGGCTGAGCGGCAGCAGGTTCAGGAAGCGGATCGGGTGGAACGGGCGGGCGTACTTCCGGTACTTCGCCATCTCCCGCTCGATCGGGACGATGTTCGCCAGCACGTTGCGGTGCGTGATGGTGACGCCCTTCGGCTCGGCCGTGGCGCCCGACGTGAAGATGATCTCGGCGACGTCGTCGCGCCCGATCGCGGCGGGGGGCTCCGGCGCGGCGGTTCCGAGCGCGGCCTGGCACGCATCGGCGAGCTCCCACACCGGCGTGGGGTCCCCGTCGCCAGGCACCTCGACCTCCGCGCCGGCGAACACCACCTTCGCCCGCACGATGCCCTGCACGCGGCGCAGGAAGACGGGCGACGAGCGGTAGTCGATCGGCACGACGACGACGCCTTCGAGCAGGCAGGCCCAGAGCGCGATCACCCATTCGGGGCGGTTTTCGCTCCACAGGACGGCGGCGTCGCCCCGGCCGACCCCCGCCTCGCGCAGCCGCCGCGCCAGGCCCCGGGCGGCGCGGCCCACCTGGCCGTAGCTCCACGTGCGGCTGCGGTAGCCGTCGTCGTAGACGAGGAACCCGCCGGCCTGCCGCGTGAAGTCGGCGAAGAAGTCGAGGAGCGTCTCGCGCGCCATACCGGTGCATTATCATGTAGTCACCACCGCCGCGTCAGCAGCCGGTCGAACGTTCCGGCGCGGCCGTGGGCGAATGCCCCCATGACGCTGCCTCCCGCCTTCGCCGCCGGCGCGCTGTACGACAACCTGCTGCAGGGCGCACTGCGGCAGTTCTTCCCGCGCGCCACGTTCGAGACCGTGGCCACGCCGTCGGTGTCCTCCGACGGCCGGCTCGCGATCGAGCCGACGGGCGACCCGACGAAGCTGTGCGTGCGGTGGTTCGGCTCGCGGCACACGCTGCGCGTGCCGGAGCGCTGGCCCTTCACCGCCCACGAGACGCGCCTGGCGCGCGCCATCGGCTCGGTGCTCGCCGCGCGCTACCGGGCGATCTTCGACGCGCGCCTGATGGCGCAGCGCGGCGACCTGTTCCGGGGCTCGATCGAGGACCGCTACATCGGCGCCTTCCTGGACCAGAACCCGTACCGGATCGAGGCCACCGAGAGCCGCGCCGACCACATCGCCACCGCCATCGAGGTGCTCCGCGTCGCGGCGCTCTCGAGCTACGAGAACCGGCCCATCTCGTCGGGCGTGCTGCTCGTCGACGCCGATGAGGACCCGGTGGACGAGGGGCACACGTCCCGCGGCAACCAGTCGCTGTACTCGATGGGCCTCACGGCCTCGAAGAGCTTCTACCGCCTCTGCGACGGCCTCCGGACGGTGTTCCTGGTCAGCCGGCGCGGCACGGTGCTCGACATCGTGGAAATCGACCGCTGGGCGGCCCGGGCGGGCGATCCCGGGGGCCCCCGCGTGCCCTGCTCGCCGGCCTACGGCGCCCACGCGCGCGCTACCCGCGGCAGCGGGCACGTCTGCGTCGTGCTCAGCCCGACGCACGAGATCAAGGTCTTCGCCGAGGGCACGCAGGCCTTCACCTTCCGCGGCGCCGGCTGGCACCTGTTCGACCTCGAGGCGAAATACGCCGTGTGGGAGCTGGCCGTCGGCGACGCCGCGCTCGCGGCGCGGCTGTTCCTGGCGGCCCTGGACCTGGCGGAATCGCGCGAGGGCGCGCTCTTCGTGCTGCTGCGCGACCCGGCCGGCAGCCTGCCCGCGCTCGTCGCGCCCGGCGACCGGCTCGACGCCATGCCGGCCGGCGAGCAGGTGAACGCGCGGCAGGACCTGCGCTACCTGCTGCGCGACCGGACGGCGACGGGCCTCGACCCGTCCGTGCTGCGCGCCATCGCGACGATGGACGGCGCGACCGTGATGGACGCGGCCGGGCGCCTGCTGGCCGTCGGCGCCATCCTGCTGCACCCGACCGCGTCGGGCGGCCCCGGCCTCGCCGTGGAGGGGGCGCGCACGACCGCCGCCATGACCGCCGGGCGGTTCGGCCCGGTGCTCAAGGTCAGCGAGGACGGCGTGATCACCTTCTACGACGGCGCCCGGGTCTGGGAGATTTGAGCGCTGGGCAATGGCCGGGAGCGGCTGGGCTTGCCGCGCCGAAGCCCGAAGGGCGAAGGCGGGGCATTGACTCGGCGGCGGGATCTCCCGTTCAATGATCCATACGGGGAGGTCGGGGGCGGGCGGGCGGAGGCGATCTGCGCGCATCGTGAACGTGCAATCGAGACCACATGCGGATATTCCTGACGGGTGCCACGGGTTACCTCGGTTCGGCCGCGCTCGAGGCGTTCGTGCGCGCGGGCCACGAAGTCACGGCGCTGGTGCGCGGCCGCGAGCAGGCCGAGACCCTTCACGCGCGCGACGTGCGCGCCATCGTCGGCAACCTCGCCGACCCGAAGAGCTACCGCGACGCGGCGGCGGGCTTCGACGCCTACGTGCACACCGCCTTCGAGTCGGGTGAGCGCGGGGCCGGCGTCGACCAGGCGGCCATCGAGACGCTTGTCGCCGCGGCGTCGGCGCGGCCGGGCGCCGCCCTCGTCTACACGTCCGGTGTCTGGGTGCTCGGCCACCAGCACACGCCGGCCGACGAGTCGGCCGCGCTCAACCCGGTCGCGCAGGTGGCCTGGCGGCCCGAGCACGAGCGTCTCGTGGCCGAAGCCGGCCGGCACGGCGTCCGCGCCGTCATCGTGAGGCCCGGCATCGTCTACGGCAGCGCCCGCGGCATCGTCGGCGACCTCTTCAGGGACGCGGCCAACGGCCTGATGCGGATCATCGGCCAGGGCGACAACCACTGGCCGCTCGTCTACGACCGGGACCTCGGCGACCTCTACCAGCGCCTCGTGGCCTCGTCCGAGGCGGCCGGCGTCTACCACGCCACCGACGACGGCGACGAGCGCGTGTCGGACATCGTCGAGGCGATTGGGGCGGTCGTGAACGTCAAGCCGGAGATCCGGCGCATGCCCATCGCGGAGGCGCGGGCCAAGATGGGGCCGTACGCCGACGCGCTCGTCCTCGACCAGATTGTGCGCAGCCCCCGCGCCCGGGCGCTCGGCTGGGCGCCGACCCTGCAGTCGGTGGCCGACAACGCGTCGCGGCTGTTCGAGGAGTGGCGGCGCGGCCGGGAAGCCGCGTGAGGGGTCGTAGGGGCGGACGCGGCGCGTCGCCCCTACTTCACCGAGATGCCGACGCTGAAGACCACGCGCGTCGTCTTGGGCGTCGCGGCGAGCGTGGCGCTGGCCGCCTGCTCGGGGATCGAGTAGAAGCGCATATCGATCGAGAAGGCGAGATGGGGCTTCGCGAACCACCGCGCCCCGCCGCCGAAGTCAATCACCTGGGCCTTCCGGCCGTTGTCCGCCGGCGTGGTGTCGGGCCGCGTGTCGAAGACCGCCCGGCCGATCCCGCCGCTGATGTAGCTCCAGCCCTCGCCCGTCCCGAAGTTCAGCGACACCTGCGGTGAGTAGGCGATCAGGCGGGTCTCGATGGCCGGCCCCGTCGTGTTGCCGTCGGCGTCGGTCGGCGTGCGGCGCGCGCGCCCGAACGCCAGTGAGCCGCCCACCCCGATGGCCACCTTGCCGATGTGCAGCGGGTACCAGTGCGCGCCGAGCTGCACGCCGAGCCCCCAGGTCGGCAGCGTGGCCTTCGGCACGTCCAGCTCGCCGGCGGTGAACCCGTTCTGGTCGAACTTCGGCAGCGCCGCGCGCACGTCGATGGCGAACGGCCCCACGGGCGTCGGCTGCAGCACCGTCGGCTCGACCGGCGGCGGCGCCTGCTGCTGGGCGCGCGCGGGCGCCGCGGTCAGCGAGGCGGCAAGGACGATGACGGCCAGCAGCGCCGGGGGGATGGAGGACGGACCGCGAAAGGCCATGGCGAATCAGTATACTGGAGGCCACCCGGCCGCGCGCCGCCGCGCGGGGGCGCTTCTCGGACGCACGCACACCATGCCCGAACTCGTTTCGCTCGACGCCATTCGCGACGCGGCCGCGCGCATCCGCGGCGTGGCCCGCGTCACGCCGCTCGTGGACGTGTCGCTCGAGGCCGGCCGGCCGCTCCGCCTCAAGTGCGAGAACCTGCAGCCCGCCGGCGCCTTCAAGATGCGCGGCGCGTACCACATGGTGTCGCGCCTCGAGCCGGAGGCGCGCGCGCGCGGCGTCATCACCTACTCGTCGGGCAACCACGGGCAGGCGGTCGCGCTCGCGGCCCAGCGGCTGGGCGCGCCCGCCGTCATCGTCATGCCGACCACCGCGCCCGCGGTGAAGGTCGAGGGCGTGAAGAGCTACGGCGCCGAGGTGATCTTCGAGGGCACCACGTCCGCCCAGCGCAAGGCGCGCGCCGAGGCCGAGGCCGCCGCCCGCGGCCTCACCGTCGTGCCGCCCTTCGACCATCCGTGGATCATCGCGGGTCAGGGCACGTGCGGTCTCGAGATCGTCGAGCAGTGCCCCGACGTCGCCACGGTGTACGTCCAGATTGGAGGCGGGGGGCTCATCTCCGGCGTGTCGGCCGCCATCAAGCGGCTGCGGCCCTCGGTGCGCATCGTCGGCGTCGAGCCGTCGGGCGCCCGCAAGATGGGCACGTCGATCGACGCCGGACACCCCGTCACGCTCGAGAAGACGGGCAGCATCGCCGACGGCCTGCTGCCGGTGCGCCCGGGCGACCTCACCTTCGCGCACGTCCAGGCGTTCGTCGACGACCTGGTGACCGTCGAGGACGATGCCATCGCGGCCGCGGCGTTGTGGCTGTTCCGGAAGGCCAAGCTGGTCGTCGAGCCGAGCGGCGCCGCCACCGTCGCCGCCGTCCTCGGCGCGCCCCCTCCGGCCGACCCGGGCATGACGGTGGCCGTGCTGAGCGGCGGCAACGTCGCGCTCGACACGCTGGCGGCGCTGGCCGCGCGCTGACGGGCGAAGCCCAGGTCGGAGACCTGGGCCACCTGTTCCCGTGAGCCTCGGGGTGGCACAGGTCTTTGACCTGTGCGCCGGCGGCGCGGTGCTATGGTCTGCGCCCCACCATGAGGTCGCTCGGCCCGGGCAGGCGGAGCCGGGCGACGTCCCGGAAGCCCGCCTCGCCGAGCCATCCCACGTATTCCGCCTCGCTGTACGCGCTTCCGGCGCGCGTGCCCACCAGCATGTTGAGCGCGAAGAGCGCGCCGTGCTTCGGTCCCGTCTTGTCCGGGTTCAGGATGAAATCCTGCACGACGACGCGTCCCGACGGCGCAAGGGCCGCAAGCGCCCGGCGGAACATCTCGAGGTTCTGGTCCGGCGAGTTCATGTGGCAGATGGCCGAGATGAACACGAGGTCGTAGCCGGTGCCGTACGCGTCCGTCCGGAGGTCGCCCACGCGCGTCCGCACGCGGCCGGTCAGGCCGGCCGCCTCGATGTGCCCCGCCGCGATCGGCACGACCGCGGCGAGGTCGAGGATGTCGGCCGTCAGCCCGGGTTCCGTCTTCGCGAAGGCGATGGCGTAGGCGCCCGAGCCGCCGCCCACGTCGAGCACCCGGCGCACGCCCTCGAGGCCGACGGTCCGCGCCACGTGCGGCGCGCGGAACGTGGCGTTCTTGTGCATGGCCGCGATGAACGCGCGCGTCCAGTCGCCGTCACGGTCGGCCATCTCCTCGTAGGTGACCGACGTGCCCTGCCTGACGCACTCGGTCAGCGTCGACCACCGCGTCCAGAGGTGCGCCGTGTGCATGAGCGCGGCGCGCGAGTCGTCTTTGCTTCCGGAGGCCAGGAAGCGCGCCGCCGCCGGTGTGTTGGCGAAGGCGCCGTCGCGCTTGGTCAGCACCTCGAGCGCCGCGAGCGCGTTCAGCAGCGACTCGGTGGCGCGCGGGTCCGTCCCGAGGCGCCCGGCGACCTCCGCCGCGCTGGCGCCGGCGCCCACCGCCGTGAAGACGTCCAGCTCGATCGCGGTCAGCAGGACGCGGCTGTCCTGGAAGCCGCGGATCGCCTGCTGCAGATCGTCGGGCAGGACGCCGGCCTCGTCGCGGGCCTTGAGCGCCGCGAGCCGCTTCTGCATGTTGCCGTCGATCTCGGCGCGCACGGCGCGCTCGTCGCCGCTCACCAGCCGCGCGACCACCCGGCCGTTCGCGAAGTGCTCGCGCACCAGCTCGGGCACGTCCTCGGAATGCACGCCCGAGTACCAGACGCCGTCCGGGTAGACGACCATGTTCGGCCCGCGCTGGCACAGGCCGAGCGAGCCGCAGGTCGTGACCTGGACGTCCGCCGTCAGGCCCTGCCGGCCGATTTCGCGCCGCAGGGCCTCGATGACCTTCGCCGACCCGTTGGCGGAGCAGCACGGCGCGCCGTCGGGCTTCTTCTGATCGCAGACGTAGACATGATGGCGGAACGCTTCCATGGCGTGGGTCCTTCCCTGAGATGACGCCTCCGGTGTCCGGTGTAGCAGGAAGGCGCGGGGGCGTCAATACGGGGGCGGGGCCACGGAGCGGTCAGGGGCGGGCCTGCGCGACGAGCGTGCGGGCGAGGGCCAGGCCCTCCTCGGCGGTCGCGATCTCGCCGTCGAGCTGCCGCTCGTAGATCTGCTTCAGAATCGCGCCGACCGCCGGGCCCGGCTTCATGCCCAGGGCGAGCAGGTGGCGGCCCAGCACGAGCGGCGCGGGCGGCTGGTGCTCGACGCCGAGCGCGCGGGCGCGCGCGAGGAACCACGCCATCGCCGAGCAGTCGAACTCGCCGGTCCGCCCGCGGCAGTCGGCCGTCGCGAAGAGCGCGAGCAGCTCGAGGTCCACCTTCTGCGCGAGGCGCCGGAACGCGCCGTCGCCCACCGGCTCGCGGGCCTGGTGGAACATGGTCGGCTTGAGATGGTGCGCGACGAGGCCCAGCACCTCGCGCCGGACGTCGAGCCCCTCGAACGCGTGCACGTTCAGGCGATCGAGGAACGCCGTCGCCGGCGCCACGCCCGCCTCCTCGTGACCCCGCGATCGGATGCGGCCCTCCTCGAACGCCGTCGTGGGAGGCTTGCCGAAGTCGTGGCACACCGCGCCCAGCATGATCGCGATCTGGCGCGGCCGGTCGAGCGCGGCCGCGTCGAGCAGCCGCCGCGCCTCGTCGACGACGAGCAGCGTGTGCGTCCAGACGTCGCCCTCCGGGTGCCACTCCGGCTCCTGCGGGCAGCCCTCGAGCGCCGCGAGCTCGGGCCAGAGACGGGCGACCACGCCGAGATCGCGCGCGAGCGCGAAGCCGAGCGACGGCCGGCGCGCGCGGAGCAGCAGCTTCTCGACCTCGCCCCACACGCGCTCGGCGGGCAGGTCGTCCAGCGGGATGCCGCGGCAGAGCGCGCGCGTCCCGTCGTCCATCGCCAGCTCGAACCGCGCCGCGAACTGCAGCGCGCGGAGCACGCGCAGGCTGTCGTCGGCGAAGGTGCGCGGATCGATCGCGCGCAGGACGCCGCGCGCGAGATCGTCGCGCCCGCCCCAGGGGTCGAGGTACTCGCCCGTGAGCGGGTCCCAGAGCATCGCGTTGATCGTGAAGTCGCGCCGGCGCGCCGCGTCGGGGATCGGCAGCGCCGGGTCGCCCGTGACGCGGAAGCCCCGGTGCCCGCGGCCGACCTTCGACTCGCGGCGGGGAAGCGCCACGTCCACGCCGCCGACCTTGTAGACCGTGAAGCTCTCGCCGACCGCGTCGACCCGGCCGAACGCCCCGAGCAGCGCGCGCAGGGCGTCGGCGGGGACGCCGTAGACCTCGACGTCGAGGTCCTTCGACGGGTGCCCGAGCACATGGTCGCGCACCCATCCGCCCACGACCAGGGCGCGGCCGCCCTCGTCGCGCACGCGACGGGCGATGGCTTCGACCAGCTCCATCGACATCTCGAGTACCCAGTACCCAGTACCGAGTCCCGGCTCCCGTCCACCTCCGTGGCGATGATAGCAAAACCCCGGTGGTAGACTTGGCGCATGGATCCCACCGTCAGGCTGCTGCGCGATCTCGTGGCCATCGACTCGGTGAACCCGTCGCTCGTGCCCGGCGCGGCGGGCGAGGGGGCGCTGGCCGAGGCCGTGGCGCGCGAGCTGAGGGGCGCCGGCCTCGACGTCCAGGTCGACGAGGTGCGGCCGGGCCGCCCGAACGTCGTCGGGGTGCTCGAGGGGCGCGCGCCGGGCCGGACGCTCATGCTGTGCGGGCACATGGACACGGTGGGCGTCGAGGGCATGGCGCAGCCGTTCGAGCCGGTGGAGCGTGACGGGCGGATCTACGGGCGCGGCGCCCAGGACATGAAGGGCGGCGTGGCCGCGATGATCGGGGCGGCGCGCGCGCTGGCCGGCCGGCTCGCGCGCGGGCGGATCGTGGTGGCCGCGGTGGCCGACGAGGAGTACGCGAGCATCGGCGCCGACGCGGTCGCGGCGCGGTGGACGGCCGACGCCGCCGTGGTCACCGAGCCGACGGACCTGCAGATCGCCATCGGCCACAAGGGGTTCAGCTGGGTCGAGGTCGTCACCCGCGGCCGCGCGGCGCACGGCAGCCGCCCGCGCGAGGGGCGCGACGCCATCCTGGCCATGGGCCGCGTGCTGGGCCGCCTCGAGCAGCTCGATCGCGCCCTGCAGGCGCGGCGGCCGCACGCGCTGCTGGGCACGCCGTCGCTGCACGCGTCGATGGTCGAGGGCGGGCGCGAGGTGTCGAGCTATCCCGACCGCTGCACGCTGACCATGGAACGGCGGACGCTCACCGGCGAGGCGGCCGGCCAGGCGCTGGAGGAGGTGCTGGCCATCCTGGCCGACCTGCGGATCGAGGACCCGGAGTTCGAGGCGGCGGCGCGGATGATGTTCACGCGCCCGCCGTACGAGATCCCGCGCGACCACGAGCTGCCGCGCGCGCTCGCCGGCGTGCTGGCCGGCATGGGTCGCGAGGCCGTGGTGACGGGAATGAGCTTCTGGACGGACGCCGCGGTGCTCGGGCACGCCGGCGTCCCGTCGCTCCTGTTCGGACCGGCGGGCGCCGGCCTGCACGGCCCCGACGAGCACGTGGAGATCGACAGCGTGCTGGCCTGCCGCGACGCGCTCGTCGGGCTCGCCGGGGCGTTCTGCTAGCCCTTCAGGACTCCCTTCAGCACGAAGCCGACGTTGGCCGGGCGCTCGCCCAGCCGGCGCATGAAGTACGGGAACCACTCGGTTCCGAACGGCACGTACACGCGGAACCGGTAGCCCTCGGCGAGCAGCGCCGCCTGCAGGTCGCGGCGGATGCCGTAGAGCATCTGGAACTCGTAGGCGTCCCGGCCGAGCCCGCGCTCGGCGGCGAACCGCTTGGTCGCGTCGATCATGAGGGTGTCGTGCGTGGCGATGGCGGGGTAGGTGCCCTCGCTCAAGAGCGCCTGCATGATCCGGATGTACGCGGCGTCGACGTCCGCCTTGCGCTGATAGGCGACGGCGGCGGGCTCCTTGTACGCGCCCTTCACGAGCCGGACGCGCGCGCCGAGCCGGTTCACCCGCTTGACGTCCTCCTCGCTGCGCATCAGCGCCGACTGCAGCACGACGCCGGCGTTGTGGAAGCCCTCGTTCC
The DNA here is from genome assembly GCA_963812185.1 of uncultured Acidobacteriota bacterium. Taxonomy (GTDB): domain Bacteria; phylum Acidobacteriota; class Vicinamibacteria; order Vicinamibacterales; family JAHECP01; genus JAHECP01. The sequence goes on along the minus strand of CAWEUE010000001.1, from coordinate 189,949 downwards.
AGATGGTCTCGAACAGGTCGAGGGTGATGTCCACGTAGGGCGAGTTCTCCATGTCGACGCGCACGAAGAAGTCGTGCGACCGTGCCGCGTCGAGGATGCGCCGCAGGTTGTCGAGGCACGTCGTGCGGTCGAGATCGAGGCCGAGCTGCGTGAGCTTCAGGGAGATGTTGCGCTCGACCCCGGCCGACACGATGCGATCCACCACCGTCAGGTAGGTGCGCGTGGCCGCGTCGGCCTCCGCGGCGTTGTTCACGCTCTCCCCGAGCTGGTCGAGCGTGATGAGCATCCCGTTCTCCTGGATGGCGCGGGCGGCCGCCAGGGCTTCATCGAGCGTCTCGCCCGCGATGAACCGGCGGGCGAAGCTCCCGGGGCGGCGCATGCCGTACCGGGACGCGAGGTGTTTGAGCGAGGCGCTCCCTGCGAGCGCGTGGAAGAATGACTTCGAAACGGCGTCCAGCATCAGTGCGTCCGTGAGGGGCCCGTCGGGTCGGGGAATGAATGTTGGATGGTCCGGGAGTAATACCGAAGCACCGCGCGGTTCCGCACCCGATAACGGCCCGCGTGATCGACGACGATGACGTTGCGTGAGACGAGCGCGTCAGTGCCTTCCTCGACCGCCTGCCGCCCGCTGTCGACGCCCAGGTTCGCGCCTGTCGTGCGCAGCGTCTCGACGAGGGCGTCCGCCCGCGCCTCGAGCTCGGCGCGGGTCGCCGACGAGCGCATCGCGAAGGCGACGAGCGCGGTCGGCAGGATCTTGTACAGCTTGCCGATGCGGCGCCGGATTTCGTGCGCGAGCGCGAGCACGTCGCGGCGGGATTCGGGGTCGTGCGCCTCCATCGCGATCGGCTCGCCGAAGGTGACGAACGCGCGCGACTGGTAGCCCACGGCGTAGCGCGCCATCTCGGCGACCTCGCGCGAGAACGCCTTCCCGCGGCGCTTCGCCGCCTGCCGGGGCAGGATGTGGTCCTCGAGCACGAGGTCGTAGGCGACCGCCACCGGCACGATCTGCCGCGGGCTGTGCGTCGCGAGCATCGTCGCGTGCAGCAGCCCGGTCTTGGCGGCCTTCATCTCGCCCGTGTAGCTCCGCCCGCCCTCGAGATAGAAGAGCAGGTCGTGGCGGCGCAGCAGCTCCCCGATGTAGACCTTCAGCGTCACCAGGTACGCCGGGTCCTTGGTGTTCCGCCTGATGGGAATGGCGCCGGTGACGTGGCGGTGCAGCAGTCCCAGCGGCCCGCCGAACAGGTTGATGCCGGCCGCGATGATCGGCGGCCGGATGCCGTTGTCGTCCAGCACGAGCGGCTCGACCAGGTAGTCGATGTGGCTCTTGTGGTTGGAGACGTAGATCACCCGCCCCGCGGCGGTCGCCGCCCGCACGTGCGCGAGGCCTTCCTCGATCCGCTCGATCTTGCGGAGGATGGGGTAGAGCGGATGCTTCAGCGCGCGGTAGAACGAATAGCGCTGCGTCGTCCGCAGCTCGTCGAGGTAGGACGCGATGCGCGCCCGGACCGCCTCGTCCGGGTCTCCGGCGTCCCCGCGCAGGTAGCGCGCGACGTCGTCATGCGCGAACACCGCACGAGTGATGTCGTCCGGTATCACGGCCTGACTATATCAAATGCCTGCGCTGCCGGCCCGCGGCATACCCCGCCGGACAAGGCCCTCGTCGAGGTGGCGGGCATGACGTTAGCTGTCCCGGGTCTCCCACCCGAGCAGCGCAAGACCGCCGACGATCTGGAAGGCGAACAGGCCCACCGAGAGATCATGCAGGCGGTTGAAACGCACGCGGCGCGCGTCCTGCGGCGGCAGCGTCTCCGACGGCGCGCCGACCGACTCCTGGATCCGCTCCACCTGGCCCAGGAGCGCCAGGCCCGAGAAGAGCGTCGCGGCCAGCATGACCACCGCCAGGGCCGTTCGCACCCCGAAGTGCACCGGCCGCGGCCCGATCAGACGCCGCGCCACGAGCGACAGCAGCACCACGAGCCCCGCGCCGATCGCCACCGACTGGAAGCGGTGCAGGAAGGCCGCGAAGAGGAGCCCGACCAGCAGCCGGCCTCCGTCGACGTGGCGCGCGGCCACGACGGCAAACGCCGTGGGCGCGACGATCGCCCCGAGCGTGATCAGGCCGCCGACCCAGACCGTCAGCGCCACGAGCGTCGCGTACCGGAGAAGCCGCATCCCACCATTATAATTTGGAGACCATCCCCATGGTTTCAGAGGACTTCCGCCCGGCTTTCGAGTGGCTCGCCTGGACGCCGGACGCGTTCGCCCGCGCCGCCGCCGCCGGCCGGCCCGTCCTGCTGTTCCTGGGCGCCGCCTGGAGCCCCGGCTGCGACGAGATGCAGCGCACGACCTTTGCCGACCGGGCCGTCGTCGCCCTCGTGCGGGAGCGTTTCGTGCCCGTGCGCGTGGACGCCGACGCGCGGCCCGACATCAGCGAGCGCTACACCCTGGGAGGATGGCCCACGACGGCCTTCCTGACGCCGGCCGGCGACCTCCTCGGGGGCGGCACGTTCGTCGAGCCGGCCCGCCTGGCGGCCGTCCTGGCCGACGTGGCCGCGGCCTACGCGGCGCGGCGCGCCGAGATCGACGCGCGCGCCGCCGAGCGGCGGGGCGCGGCCGCGGCCCCGGTTCCAGCTGATGAGCCGGCGCCCCTGGCGCCCGCGGCGCTCGACGCCTGGCTGGACGGCGTGCTGCTCGGGGCCTTCGACGAGGCGCACGGCGGTTTCGGCGGGGAGCCCCGCTTTCCCCATCCCGACGCCGTGCGGCTCGCGCTCGTGCGCTGGACGGAAACCGGCGACGACCGTTTCCGGCGCGCCGCGGCGCTGACGCTCGACCGCATGGGCTGGGGCGGGCTGTTCGACGAGACCGCCGGCGGGTTCTCCCGCTGCGCCGCCCGCCGCGACTGGGGCGAGCCGTCGCCCGAGAAGCTGCTCGGGGTGAACGCCGCCCTCGCCGCGCTGTACGCGACGGCCGCCGAGGCGCTCGATGAGCCGCGCTATCTCGCCCGCGCGGTGGACGCCGTGCGCTACCTGCGCGGCCGGCTGGCCGACCCGGGCGGCGCGGGCTTCTTCGCCAGCGAACGGGCCGGCGCGCCCGGGCCGGACCGGTCGATCTACACGGACGGCAACGCGGCCGCCGTCGCCGCCTGCCTGCAGGTCGCGGACCTGACCGGCGACGCCGGCCTCGCCGCCGCCGCCGTGGCCGTGCTGGAGCGCGTCGTGCTCGCGACCTACCAGCCGGGCGCCGGCGTGGCGCACGCCGCGGGCGGCGTGCGGGGCCTGCTGGCCGACCAGATCGCGCTCGGCCTGGCGCTCGCCGACGCGGCCGAGGCGACCGGGCGGACGCCCTACGTCATGCTGGCGGAGGAGCTCGCCCGCCACGCCATCGGCGCGTTGTGGGACGAGACCGCCGGCGGCTTCCTCGACCGCGCGTCCGGCGGCGACAGGGTCGGCCTGCTCGCCGAGCCGCGCCGGCCGTTCGTGCTCAACTGCGCCGCGGTGCGCCTGCTGGCCCGCCTCGAGGGCGAGAGCGGCGACGGCGAGCTCGCCGGGCGCGCGCGCGCCGCCCTGGCGTCGCTCGGGCGCGCCGCGGCCGCGCAGGGCATCGACGCGGCGTCCTACGGCCTCGCGGCGCGCGCGGTCGCGGCCGTTGCGCGGCCGGGCTGAAGCCCGGATGGTGATAAACTGTGGCCTCTGACCGACGCGCTTCTTGCCGCATCGAGGTGACGGTGTCCGCACAGACCTTCCCCGTGTCCGCGCTCCAGAACATCGCCAACCGGCTCCGGATCGACTCGATTCGCGCCACGACCGAGGCGGGAAGCGGCCATCCGACCAGCTGTATGTCGGCCGCCGAGATCATGGCCTCGCTCTTCTTCGGCGAGATGCGCTTCGATCCGAAGAACCCGCAGCACGCGCTGGCCGATCGCTTCGTGCTGTCGAAGGGGCACGCCGCCCCCATCCTGTACGCCGCCTGGGCGGAGGCCGGTCTGTTCGACCGGGCGGAGCTGCTGAAGCTGCGCCGCATCGACTCGGACCTGGAGGGCCACCCCACGCCGCGCCTGCCGTTCGTCGACGTCGCCACCGGCTCGCTCGGGCAGGGGCTGTGCGCGGCCATCGGCATCGCGCTCAACGCGCGGCGGATCGGCAGCGACGCGCGCACCTACGTGCTCATGGGCGACGGCGAGAGCGCCGAGGGATCCGTGTGGGAGGCGGCGCAGTCGGCCGTGTACCACCACCTCGACACGCTGTGCGCCATCACCGACGTGAACGCGCTCGGGCAGAGCCGCGCGACGCAGTGGGGCCACCACATGGAGGAGTTCGCCACGCGCTGGCGCGCCTTCGGCTGGCACGCCATCGTCGTGGACGGGCACGACCTCGGCGCCCTGCGCGCGGCCTACGACGAGGCGCGCGCGACCAAGGGCCAGCCGACGATGATCCTGGCGCGGACCGAGAAGGGCAAGGGCTGCGCGGCGGTCGAGGGCAAGGACGGCTGGCACGGCAAGCCGTTCAAGAAGGGCGCCGAGGCCGACGCCGCCATCGCCGAGATCGAGGCGCGGTTCGTGAAGACCGACGAGGTCGCGGCGGTGCGGCCGGTGGCGGCGCCCGCGCCGAAGCCCGCGCCCGCGGCCGACTACGGCAGGATGCCCGCGCCGGGCTACACGAAGGGCGACAAGGTCGCGACGCGCGAGGCGTACGGCACGGCGCTCGCCGCGCTCGGCGGCATCGACCCGTCGGTGGTGGCGCTCGACGCCGACGTGGGCAACTCGACCTACAGCAACAAGTTCGAGAAGGCGCACCCGGAGCGCTTCTACGAGAACTTCATCGCCGAGCAGGTGATGGTCGGCGCCGCCATGGGCTTTGCCGCGCGCGGCGCGATCCCGTTCCCTTCGACGTTCGCCTGCTTCCTGAGCCGCGCCGCCGACTTCGTCCGCATGGCCGGCATCTCGAACGTGAACGTGAAGCTCGCCGGCTCGCACGCCGGCATCTCGATCGGCGAGGACGGGCCCTCGCAGATGGCGCTCGAGGACCTGGCCATGATGCGCGCGGTCCCCAACTGCACGGTGCTCTACCCGTGCGACGCGGTCAGCGCCGAGCGGCTGGTCGTCGCCATGGCGGCCACGCCCGGCCCCGCCTACATGCGCACCTCCCGGCCCAAGACCGAGGTCATCTACGCACCCACCGAGACCTTCCCGGTGGGCGGCTCCAAGGTGCTGCGCCAGTCGGACGCCGACGCCGCCACGGTCGTCGCCGCGGGCGTGACCGTGTTCGAGGCGCTGAAGGCTTACGACCTGCTGAAGAAGGACGGGATCGCGGTCCGCGTGATCGACGCCTACTCGGTGCAGCCGATCGACCGCGCGACGATCGTCGCGAGCGGGCGCGCCACGGGCGGCCTGATCGTCACCGTGGAGGACCACTACGCGGCCGGCGGGCTGGGCGATGCCGTGGCCGAGGCGGTCGCCGACGAGCCCATCCGCGTCCACCGCCTGGCGGTCCGCGAAGTGCCTCGCAGCGGCCAGCCCGCCGAGCTCCTCGACCGCTACGGCATCTCCGCCGCGCACGTCGTGGACGCCGTCAGGCGCCTCGCGAAGGCCTGATCGCCCGGCCGACCCTCACGCCGTGTCGCCCGGAGGGCCCGCGCCCTCCGGCGGCGCCGGCTCCGGCTCCGGCGCGAGCCGATCCCGATACCGCTGGTAGAGGAAGGACGCCACGAGCAGCAGCAGGCCGAGCGCGGCGACGCTCAGCACGCGGTACAGCCGCTCGAGCTCGGAGAGATCCACCACCAGCACCTTGATGATCGTGGCCAGGAACGTCCCGATCCCGAAGTAGCGCAGCGGCGCGTAGCGCCGGCGGATGCCCACGGCGATCAGGGCGGCGGCGTAGCCCGCCCACGCGATCGACAGGCTCAGCTGGCGCGCGAACTCGTACGACGTCGACAGGGCCTGCTCGCGCAGCGTCCAGAAGGCGCTGACCTCGCCGCTCAACAATCCCAGCGTCACGACGCTCGCGCCGACGACGGCGGCGGCCACCTCGAAGGCGCCGCCCTGTCCCGGCTCCCGCCGGGCCCGGGCGCGCATGGCGGCCACGGCGTAGAGCGCGACGATCAGCACGAGCGCGGCGGCGGCCCGCGCGTTGACGAAGACCACGTAGCCGGCCGGCGGCGTGAGGCCCGCGAGGGCCGTGAGCCACAGCCCGGGCACCAGGCCGAGCCGGCCCGCGAACGGCCAGAGCGCGGCGACCGTGAGCGCGACCGCCCCGGCGGCGCGCAGCCGCCGGCTTCGCCGGCTGAGGCCGAGCCGCACGAGCGCCGCGCCCTGCAGCGTCCACGCCACGGCCAGCGCCGCCGCGTGCGCGAGCGCGGCCGGACGGCCGCCGCCGCGCAGCTCGAAGAACGCGTTGATCTCGGTCGTGAGCATCACCAGCACGAGCAGGTGCGCGGCCAGGGCGAAGAACTCGGCGTCGCGCGTGGTGCGCGGCGCGAGCGGGCCGCCCCGCCAGCGGTGCAGGAAGCCGAGGCCCGAGAAGAGCGCCGCCACGACCAGGGTGGTGGCCACCCGCGCGTTCAGCACCACCGTGTAGTGCACGTCGATGGGGCCGAAGAGCAGCGCGAGGAGCCGCACCGCCGCCAGGCCGAGCAGCGCCGCGCCCGTGAGGCGCAGCCACTCGTGCTCGCGCCGCAGGCCGAGGGCGGTGAGCCCCGCGGCTTCCACGGCCCAGCCGATCACCAGCGGCGGGCCGCCCGTCCAGATCGCCAGCGCCACCGACGCGAGCGTCGCCGAGACCACCGCGAAGTGCGCCGGCGCCTCGTCCCGCCACCGCTTCACCAGCGTGGCCAGGTAGACGTGCCACGCGGCCATCGCGAAGGCCACCAGCACCAGCCAGTCGTAGTGCCAGCCGGACACCAGATCGTGCAGCAGCGCGTACGCGCCGAGGCCGTTCAGGTGGAGCAGCGCGATGTCCGCCGCGCCCAGCCCGCTCTCGCGAAGGGCGGCGTCGTGCCGGAGGCGGTCGAGGTGTCCCACGAGGTGCAGCGCGTACAGCGCGAGGATCACCGTCGTGCCCGGGAGCAGCCACGATCCGTCGGCGCGCGCGTTCACCCAGGCGACGAGCGGCAGCCAGACCGCCGCCCACAGCGCCACCGGCCCCCACCGCGACGCGAGCCGCCGCGAGACGATCAGGCCCGTCAGTGTGGCCGCAATCAGGAACAGCAGGAACGCCACGGAGTGCGGGTAGAGCAGCGCGACCGAGACGACGTAGTAGATCGGCGGCGCCGTTCCGAGCACGCCGCGGGTGCCGCGCGCGAGCGGCCCTGGCGCGTCGCGCTGCGACGCCAGGATGACGCCGAAGAGCGCGCAGAAGAGCGTCAGGAACAGCACCGTCCGGAGGTAGGCCGACGGCGTGTAGAACGCCAGCAGCCAGCCCGCGACCGTGACGAAGGTGAGCCAGTAGCTCACCAGGTTCAGGATGGGCCAGGCGCGGCGCCGCGCCAGCGCCGCGGTGCCGGCGACGAGGAACGCGTCGTAGGCGAAGAGCGGCGCCTGCGCGTCCGTGCGGCTGCCGACGAGGAACGGCGTCAGGAAGCCGCCGCCCACCGCCATCACGGCCAGCCCCTGCGACCGGTGGCGGTCGGCCAGCCACGCCGCGAACACCGTCACGGCCAGCATCAGGCCGAACGCGACCGGCTGCCCGACGAGCGCGTAGAGGTTGAACGACGCGTAGACCGCCAGGTAGAGAATCGCGACGCCGCCGCCGATCAGCATCTGGCCGTACACGGCGTAGCCGCCGCGCACGAACCGCGCGCCGACCCACGCGAGCAGCAGGCCGCCCGCCGCGCCGATCGACACCCGCATCGTCTCGGTGATCCACCGGCTGTCGAAGGCGAGCTTCACGAAGTAGCTCGTCGCGACGACGATGGCCGCGACGCCGACGTAGAGGAGCCAGCGCGACCCGATGCGCGCCTCGAGGCTCTCGCGGCTCGCCGCCGCGGCGGCGGGCGCGGCGGCCGGGATCGGGGCGGGCGCGGCGGCCGGCGTCGGTGCGGGCTCGGCCGCGAACGTGGCCGCGGCCGCAGGCGGTTCGGCTGCCGGGAGGGTGGCTGTCGCCGCCGACGCCGGCGCGGCGGCGGGGAGCGTGTCCGCCGGCGCCGCCTCGGCCGCCGGCGTCTCGCCGCGACCGCGCAGCTCGCGCCGGAGCTTCTCGAGCTCCCGCCGGAGCGCCTCGATTTCGGCGATGGCGCGGCTCGCGCGCGCGAGCGCGACGAACGGCGCCACGACGAGGAGGACGACGAGGATCGTGAGGAGCCCGCTCATGGGATGCGGGTCGGGCTCCCGATGGTCTCGGCCGCGGGCGACTCGGGCCACACGGGCGCCGGCGCGGCGGCGTAGCCGGCGTGCGCCAGCTCGGCCTGGAAGAAGACGGTCTGGGCGCCGTAGAAGGCGAGCCTGGCCCAGAGCCGCGCGACGATGTAGAGCTGGCCCACGAGGAAGCCGCGCCACATGGACCAGCCCGGGCCCCACACGCCCGGCGCGAAGGCGGCGTAGGCGGCGAGCACCAGCACGACGAGCGCCGCGAGCATCGCGTACAGGCCGCCGGTGGCGAACGGCCGGCGGGCGACGAAGCGGATCGCCGCGCGGAGCGCGCCCACCATGCTGCGACGGTCCTCGACCACCGCGCGGATCTTCGCGTAGTCGAACACCAGGCTCACCGCCGCGACGAGCAGGCCGAAGACGACGTACAGCACCGCCCGGACGACGAACGCGGACCGCTCCACCGCGACGTCGCGCGTGAGGCGGCCGTAGAGGTCGTCGAGCAGCCAGCCGTGCACGACGCCGAAGAGCACCGCGTAGGCCGCCGCCGCCATCACGCCCAGGCGCAGGAAGCGGAAGAAGAAGACGCCGCTCGCCGAGAAGAAGCCCGACGGGCGCGTGGGCCGGTTGCGGGCGTAGCGATTGAGGATGCCGCCGGCGAGGAACGTCCACGCGAGCAGCCAGAGGCCGATCGCGCCGGCCACGGCCACCGGCACGCCGGACGCGTCGGCCAGCCGGCTCACGTGGCCGAGCGGCGCGGCGAACCCGATGACGTCGGGCGCGAACGTCCGCCCGAGGCCCGACGCCTGCGACTCGAACTCCCGCCACCAGTCGTAGTTCACGCCGTCGGCGGCCTGGTCGGCCGCCAGGCTGTGGCCGAGGTGCGCTTCGATCGCGCCGCCGAGCGCGGCGGCGAGCGGGACGGTCAGCAGCAGCGTCAGCAGGTAGGTGCCGGCGAGCACGGCCGGCGCGGCGTGCACGCGCCGCAGGCCGCTCCCGAACGCGCGGACGATCGTCATGGCAGCTCCCTCGGTGCCGTTCGCGGCGTCCTCATCCGAAGATCCCGTAGGTGACCAGCGCGTCCTGCAGCCAGACCAGCCACGCGAGCGACCACTTCCGCGCGGCCTCGGCCGCGCGCGGCTTCAGCGTGTAGCTGTTGTTGGTGTAGTCGACGTCCAGCAGCAGGACCCGGTCCGGATCCACCTGCGCGGAGACCGCGCGCGCCGGGCGGTCGTACTGGTACAGGTGCCAGCGGTCGCGGCCGTTCCAGCGCTCGCGCACCTGGGTGCCGTCCTCGAAGGTGACGAGCACGTCCACCGGGAACAGGGCCTCGCCGTAGCGGCGCACGACGAGCGAGGTGCGGAATCCGCCGCCGGCGGCGCGTTCGGTGAAGCCGCGCGCCGTCCCGTCGCCGAGGAAGCCGCGCGCCGCGGCCGGCTCGCTCGTGAGCGACTGCACGCCGTAGTCGAACACGTCGGAGCTCCGGTAGACCTGGTCGAAGAACCAGGTGAGGTCCTGCCCGCTCACCTCGCTGGCGACGGCGAAGAAGTCCTGCGGGGTCGGGTGGCGGAACTTCCAGCGCTCGAAGTAGGTGGACAGGATCCGCTGCATCGTCGTCCAGCCCAGGTAGCGCTCGAGCGTGTTCAGCCACAGCGCCGTCTTGCTGTAGGTGATCCCGCCGGCGGTGCCCGGCCAGTAGCGCCACGACGGCGTGGCCTGCACGTCGGACTTGGCGACCGCGCGGTAGCTCGACAGGCCGTTGCCGTCGGTGGCGCGCGAGAGCGGGATGTCGCGGTAGACCCACGGGATGAAGCCGTCGAAGAAGCGGTCCGACAGGAAGTTCGGGCTGAAGGCTTCCTCGACCGTCCGCGCCGTCGAGTAGGTGTTGAAGCCTTCGTCCATCCAGGCGTCCTCGAACTCGTTGCTGGCGACGATGGCGTACCAGAACTGGTGGCCGGCCTCGTGCACCGTCACGCCCTCGGGCCGGGTCACGCCCGCGGGCGCGAGCCAGGCCGACCCGGCCGTGAAGAGCGTCGGGTACTCCATGCCGCCCGTGCCGCTCTGCCACGCGGGGTCGACGATCGTGATGTGGTCGTACGGGTAGGCGCCGAACCAGGTGCCGTAGTCGCGCAGCGTGGCGCGCGTGGCCTCGAAGTGGCGCTCGGCCTGCCCCGCGTGCTCCGGCTGCAGCAGCAGCCGCATCTCGACCGGCGGCAGGCCCGCGTGCTCGAAGCGGGCGGTCCGCACCAGGTAGTCGGGGCTCGTGGTCCAGGCGAAGTCGTGGACGTCGGCCTGATAGTAATGATGGCGCGTCGTGCCGTTCGGGTCCTCGGTCTGGTCGCGCTCGACGCCCGTGGCGCCGACGACCCAGCCGCTCGGCACCGTCAGGCGCACGTCGTACACGCCGAAGTCGGAGAAGAACTCGGTGGAGGAGTGGAACTGGTGGCAGTTCCACCCGTCGTCCTGGAGGACGCCGATCTTCGGGAACCACTGCCCGATGAAGTAGTAGCGGCCCAGGACGCCGGTGCGCGAGAAGGTGCGCGGCACGTGCGCCGTCCACTTGATCTGGAGGTTGACCGTCTGGCCGGGCGCGATCGGCGCGTCGAGCGCGAGGGCCATCACCGTCCGGTCCTGCGCGTTGCCGTCGTCGGGCGCGACGAAGCGCATGCGCGAGGTGAGATCGACGGGCGGCGAGTCGGGAGGGAGCAGGCCGACCTGGCTCACGTCGATCCAGCCCCAGTCGGATTCGGGCAGCGGGCCCGGGCCCCGGCCGCGCGCCAGGGCGCGCTCGCGCATCCAGGTCGAGTCGGTGTTCCGCCACGCGTTGTAATAGAGGTGAAAACGCAGCTCGCGCGCCTCGCGGCTCGTGACGTTGCGCCACGTGAGGATCTCCGTGCCCGTGATCGTGTGCGTCGCCGGGTCGAGCGCCGCGTCGATCGAGTAGCTGGCGTTGCGCGGCGAGCGCGGCGTGTCGGGCGCCGGCGCCGCGGGCCGGGCGGCGGCGTCCTGCGCGGGCGGCGGCGCCGGCGGCGGAGCGGAGCGGAGCGAGGCGGCCGCGACCAGCACCAGCGTGACGGACACCGCGGCGGCGAGGCGGGGTGTGGGCATGGTGAGCTCCGGGACGCGGAAAGGCGCGCGATTTGACGCCAATCCTACACGAAAGCGGCGCGCTCGAGCACGTAGGTGATGCGGTCGGCGGCGCGATGGCAGTCCACGATCGTGTACGCGGGCAGGTAGGCGCCGAAGACGCGCCGCAGGCGCTCCTGGAGTCCGGCCACGTAGCCGGCCGCGTCGGCGCCCGGGCCGGCCGCCGTGTCCGGGTCGAGCGGCAGCTCGACGAGCAGGACCGGCGCGTCCAGCGCGAGGTCGACGTCGGGCAGGAGCCAGGCGTCGCCGCGGCGCGCCAGGCGGCAGGCAAAGGGGCCCCCGGCGGGCGCCGGCGGCGGGGTGCCCTCCAGGCGCCGGGCGACGCGAGGCGACGCCACGTGCCACTCGGCCCACAGGCGGTCGGTGGCGCGGCCGGTGTTGAGCGTGCCGCCGAGCGCGCCGTAGTAGTTGGGCGCGAAGCGGCGCGCCACGGCGCCGAGCTTGTGCAGGTTGAAGTGGGCGTTGCGCGGCCGGAGCGGGTCGAACGTCCAGCGGACCGTGGCGAGGCCGCCGGCGAGGGCGAACTCGCGCTGCTGGAGCTTGAGCCGGAGGCCGATGCCGGCGTCGCGGTAGCCGTCGAGGACGCCGACGAGCTGGCTGTGGAGGTAGAGCGTGCCGTCGTCGCGGCCGATCCACGCGACGGAGAAGCCGACGAGGCGTCCCGCGCCGTCGTACGCGCCGCCGACGAGGCCGCCGCTCTCGGCCAGCGCGAAGAGGCCGCGGGCGGGGTAGACGTGGCCGTGGCGGCCGTCGTAGCCCCAGATGTCGGTCTGGAGCGCCTCGATGGGGACGATCTCCCCGATCGCGTGGAGCCGGCGGACGATGATGACGTCGGGGGCCATGTCGGGCACCTGGTTCGGCGCGGGCGCGCGGCAGGCAGTGTACCCGAATGCCGCCCGCCTCAAAAGGCGGGCGGCGACGGGGGCTGGAGGCCCCAGCGCCTGCGCTTCAGGAACAGCCCCTTGCGGGAGATGCCGAGCCGTCGCGCGGCTTCCTGGTAGTGGTCGTGCGTCCGGTCGAGCGCGCGGGCGATCATGGCGCGCTCGACCGTTTCGAGCACCGTGGCGAGCGGCGCGTCGAGCGGCACCACGAGCTGGTCGTCGCGCGGCGGCGCGTCGGCCGCAATCGTGCGCCGCGACGCGCGGATCTCGTCCGAGAGGTGCGCCGGCTCGATCGTGGCGTCGGCGTCGGCGAGGGCCACCGCGCGCCGGATCTCGTTGGCGAGCTGGCGCACGTTGCCCGGCCACGCGAACAGCAGCAGGTACTCCATCGTCTCGTCGCTGACGCGGACGCGGCCCTTGCCGAGCTCGGCCGCCGCGCGCGCGAGGAAGTGGGTGACGAGCGGCGGGATCTCCTCGCGGCGCTCGCGCAGCGGCGGCAGGCGGAAGCGGATGACGTTCAGGCGATAGAGCAGGTCCTCGCGGAAGCGGCCCTCGGTGACGAGGCGGTCGAGGTCGGCGTTGGTGGCCGCCACGATGCGCACGTCCACCTGCACGGGCCGCGGCTCGCCGATCGGGTGGACCTCGCGGGTCTCGAGGAAGCGCAGCAGCTTGGGCTGCGTGTCGGGGCCGAGCTCGCCGATCTCGTCGAGGAAGAGCGTGCCGCCCGCGGCGGCGCGGATGACGCCCGGGAACGCGTCGAGGGCGCCGGTGAACGCGCCGCGGCGGTGGCCGAACAGCTGGCTCTCGAGCAGCTCGCGCGGGACGGCGCTGCAGTTGAAGGCGAGGAACGGCCGGGCGGCGCGCGGGGACGCGCGGTGGATGGCGCGGGCGAGGACCTCCTTGCCGGTGCCCGTCTCGCCGGTCAGCAGCACGGGCAGCTCGGTCGGCGCGATGCGCCGGGCGGTCGCGAGGATGTCGATCATCTCGGCGGAGCGGAAGACCTCGCCGGCGGCGTCCTGGTCGTCCTCGGGCGGCCAGAGGGAGGCGCGCTGCCGCTCGTCTCGGCGGTAGCCGTCGAGCGCGATGGCGGAGCCGATCAGCCGGCGGAGGGCGGAGACGAAGGCGCGGGAGGCCAGGTCGGGCCGCGGCTCGACGACCAGGACGAACCGGCGTCCGCGCCGCTCGCCCAGCGGGATGGCGGGCCGGTTCCCCGGCCGGGCGGCGGCGTCGCGGGCGTCGTCGTCGTCCCAGCCGAGCCGGGCGAGGACGGCCGGCGCGGCGCCGTCGCGGCTGGCGGCGAGGGCGGCGCCGGCGGCGCAGCCCGCGTCGCGGAGGATCCCGAGCGCCTCGTGGCCGACCAGCTCGGGGTAGCCGGCGAAGTCGAACACCGTGGCGAGGCCGAGGGCGTAGTCGTCGGCCGGCGGGTCGATCCTTGCGGCGGGCGCCGCGTCGCGCGCGCGCCGGGCGGCCTCGAGGTCGTGGTCCGCCGCGGTCTTCTGCCGCACGTCGCCAAGGACGTCGGCGATGCGCACCGCGCGCTCGCCGTGCCGAACCGCGAGACCGGGACGCCCCTGCGCGAGGTGGATGCCGGCGCGGACGCGCTCGGCGTCGCCGTACAGGGCCAGGCCCGAGCGGTCCGGCACGACGGAGATCGACTCGATCGTGTCCACGGCGCGATCCGCGTGGCCGACGCGTACGGCCAACTCGGCCTTGAGCAATCTGAGTCGGGGTTGCCAGAACCGATCGCCACGGCCTTCGGCGAGTGAGAGTCCTTCGTCCAGTGCGGATCCGGCCTCCTGCAGCCGACCGACACGAAGGAGGTCCTTTGACCACGTGTGAACGATATTGAGGCCGTGCCAAGATCCCTCACCTTGGCATTTGGCTAGATCGCTCACGAGCGCTGTGAGGACACTTCCACACTGATCCAGTTGTCCTGTTGCCAGGAAGACATTCGCCAGCGACTCTCTTGCGAACAGCTCAAGAAGACCGCCACTTGGGGCTTGAGCCAGGGCGAGATCTGCGAAACGGCGCGCTTGCTCCGGCTCGCCCATGTTCAGATAGGTGCGACAGAGATTATTGGCCGCGGCCTGCAGACTCTGTGCGTGTCCTGATACCGCGCTGATTTCAAGGGCCAAGTTGCCCTCAGCGATCGCGCGGTCGAAATCAGATTCCATCAGCCCGAACACGCAACTGTGTACGGCTGCGACAGCAGACAGGCGACCACTCGGCTCAGTCTCAAGAAGACGTCGGCTAGATGCCAAATGGTTCTTCGCATTGCCTAACGACCCTGAGATTGCCTCGACCCTGGCCAGCCGAAGGTGGAGACTCGCCATCATGCGAGCGCTACCGGTCCTAATTGAGATCGCACGAATTTCACGCGAGAGAGGCAAGGCCGCGTTCGGGCCGTACATGTCCGCGACGAGATCGAACAACTGCAGGCGGTACTCGCATTCGAGCAACTGCTCTCCGGCCTCTCTCGCAGCCCGAATTGCTCGGTTTACCCAATCGAGAGCTTCACCATGCCTCGCGGCTTCGTACTCGACGTTACCAACGGCTGCCGCGGCGATCGCCAGCGCCAGAGCAGGTGCGGATGAGCACATGTTCACCGAGTCTCCAAGGCGGCGCGCTTCGTCCTTCTCGCCGAGTTGATCGAGTGTGAAGGCCAGCAGGGCATTCCTGATGTGCCCGTCATCCTGACCTGGCACTCTTGCTCGAGCCAGGAGGTCGCGGGCCGCGTTGAATCGGCCTTCGTCGACGGCTCTTCGCACAGATTGAATCGCAGGTGAACTCATTGACTGGTCTCCACCCGCTCTAGAGCAAGCGAGGTTGGGGCCGCCACGGCGTCAATGCTCACGAACTAGCGCCGACCGGAGGAGGCTACCGGAACGGCCAGGTCCGGCCGTACGGAGGACGACGTGTTCGTCGTCTGCCTAGTGTATCGAACCAGAACTACGCGGTCCGGGGCCGCCTCTATGAGCGTCTTGGAGGCGTTCCTCTGCCACAGCAAGGGCTGACGCCATTGACGAACCGTCAATCGGGACAGAGCCAACGGCGACACTCACCGACACGACAGATCCTTCTATCGGGTTTCGGATTCCCTGTCGAAGGACCTCGGCCCGCAGTACTTCAGCGCGAGCAGTTGCAGTGTTCTTGTCTGCCCTGGAAAGGAAGATCACGAATTCGTCACTTGTGTTCCGAAAGAGCAGTTCTGTCCCTTGCAGAATTCGTCGGAGGGCTACGGCGACCTGCGCCAGAACTTCGTCGCCGGCCTGCCGGCCGAAGCGGCCGTTGATATCACTCAGGTGGTCAACGTCGACGAGGATGATCGACGCTCCTTCGCGTATGGCCTCCTCTGTCTGCATGTCACCGCCAGTGATCAAGTGCAAGCGCTCGATGCTCGGAAGGCCTGTCAGATCATCCCGAAGAGCTGATCTCTTGCGTTCTTCGAAGACCAGTGCGCTTCGCAGAGTTCCGGACACCTGCCGCGACACTGCCTCAATGATCCGCCGATGGTCTTCGTTGAACACGTTCTTGCCCGTGGATACAGCGTCAGGACACCGACAAGGGAGTTCTCGACGATAAGCGGTGTGCCGAGGCTCCCCCTTAGAGGGGGATGCATGGCCCGCGCAGCTTCACCTAGATCGAGAACAGGATCCGAGTTGACAATGGTCTGCCTATTCGCGCCAACCCACCCCGTGAGTCTCTGGCCGAGCGGGATCTTCAGGCCCGCGAACACCCCAGAGGAATCACCTGCGGCGTAGCCGACCACGAGTTCGTCTGCTCGGTCATCGTAGGTAAAGAACACACAGGACGTCGCCGGGATCAGCCGCCGAACATGCCTCGCGATGATGGCTGCGGCATCTTCGAAATTGAGCGGGCCACTTAATGTTCGGCCGATCTCGTAAAGGGTCAGCATTTCTTCCGAACTGGCAGCTATTTCGTCAAGTCGCTGATGGCCTGGTGAATCGGCCGAGCCGGAGGAGGCCTCGGTAATTGCAGCGAGGGCGCCAACCTGCTCCATAGCCTGGTTGTGGCCAGATGGAAGGCGATGATGGATCGCTAGAAATGTGTCAACGACGTCGGGGTCATACATCCTTCCACGACGATCAAGGATGATCTGCAAGGCGGCTTCGTCACTGAGACGTGGTCGATAGGGCCTGTCTGATGTCAATGCATCGAAACAATCCACTACCGAAAGGACGCGGGCACCGATCGGAATGCCAGAGCCTGAAAGACCGTCAGGATATCCCGAGCCATCCCAATTTTCGTGGTGGTGCCGAACAATGGGGACAACAGGATACGGAAACTCGATTGCCGAGAGGATGTCAGCACCGACACTTGCGTGGAGCTTCATCTTATCGAATTCGGCAGGCGTGAGGGGGCCAGGCTTGTTGAGTATGTAGTCTGGAACGGCCAGCTTGCCCATGTCGTGCAGTAGGGACGCCGCTTCGATCGCCTTGATCTGGAGATCCCCCGAGATTCCAATAGAGCGCGCCAGGGAAACCGCCAACTGCTGGACACGACGGATATGACCGTGCGTCACTTGGTCCTTGGCGTCAATTGCAGTGGCCAGAGTCTCGATCGTGGAGAGATACAAAGAGTTCAACTGCTGCAAATGGCGATTGGCATCCTCGACACGACCCATAGAGGCCGCGAGCGTCAGGTAGAGAACGAGAAGCAGCGGCAGAATTACGGCGACCTGTGTAAGTTCAAGCTCCCGGGTATACGTGATCAAGAGCGTTGCGACAGACGCTCCGCCGAAGTAGTTAAGAGAGAGCCAAAGGAAGTTCGTCCTCCAGATCTCGTAGGTGTTCTGGTGGGTCTGCAGCGCAATGGCGATCGCGACCAGCCAGCTGTTGAGCATGAAATAGACGATAGTGAAGACAAGGAGCGCCGGGAGCAGGCCCGTCACGGAGGTTGTCCCTCCAAACAGAGGGGGGGTGCCTGCAATCAAGAAGAAGATGTGCGCTCCGGTCCAGCACGAAAGGGAAGGCGCGGCAACGTTGAACGCGAGACGTCTGGTGCTGTGGCGGCGACGCGCCAGCCAGAAATCGATCACGAGGGCATCGAGAGCAACCGTCAGAGAACCGGCGGCGGGACCAAAGAGGAGAACAGAGGCAAAAACAAAGACCTCGGAGATCGAGATCGTTGCGGCAACCGACGGGAGCTTGACCGTGGCTGACCCACTAATCAGGGTCAGCCCGGCCAGCAGAAGCCATTGAAGAGAGATCGGGCTGGTGAGGACGCTGTAGGTCGATCTTACGATAACCGCTAAGCCGGCGACTGATACCAGCGCGAGGTACGCCACCACCTCGCGCGAAGGCTGCGGTGTCTCTTCCATAAAGTTGACGCGAGGAGCGCGAGGATCCCAGCGACAAGATTATCGGCTGTTCTAGCTCAGGACAATAATGGGCTTCATTTGATTGCTCCGTTCTTCACTCATTTGCACACAGGTGTCGACGACCTAGCTTCCCCAGACGATGCAGTCGGGTTGCACGGTTGACTGCGCCCAAAGCAACTGTAGGGCGTCTGATGCGGCGCTTCCCCAAACGATGCAGTCGGATTGAGTTGTCGCGCTACCCCACACGATGCAATCGGGCGACAGAAGCGCGTTGCCCCAGACGATGCAGTCCTGTCCGCTGGCGAGGCTGCCCCAGACGATGCAGTCAGTTCCAACGGAGTTGCCCCAAACGATGCAGTCGTCTCCAGCAACGGAGTTGCCCCAGACGATGCAATCGTCTGCAGCAGCGACCTCTCTGTCGACAAAGGCGAAGCCGCCCGCAGAGTTCGCCGGTTCGCCTGCAATGGTCACGGGCTCGCGCACGCGTGAGGAAGAGCGAAGGGGCAGCGCCGCGAGCAGGACGTTAATACTGCCGGCGCCCCCTCCGACCAAGCCCGCTTCCGGCAGGAACGAAGAGGTCAACTGAAGAGTCAGTCGAAGCTGAACCGGCGTTAGGAGTGGGTTGCGCTGCAGAAGCAACGCCGCCGCGCCTGAGACGACTGCGGCCGACATGCTCGTTCCGCTGAGGCTCAGGTACCGAGCCGACCCGCCGGCATACACCTGACCATCAGGGAGGGCATTCCAGAGATAGGAGCCCGGCGTCGCGGTCGAGGCAATGTGGTTCCCCGGCGCCACCAGGTCCGGCTTCATCACGTTGTCGAGGTAGGTCGGCCCACGGGAGCTGTAGTCGGCGACGCTATCATCGGACCGCCGCCCCGTGCCGTTCGTGTCGAGCGCGCCGACCGTGAGCGCCCAGGGGCTGTTGCCCGGCGACTCAATGCCTCCCAGGACCCGCTGCCCGTCCGGCGTCTCGCCCAGGTTGCCCGCCGCGGCCACGACGACGATGCCGGCGCGAACGGCGCGCTCGACGGCCTCGCACAACGGGTCGTCGTGGTAGCTCTCCATCACGGGATGGCCCAGCGACAGGTTGATCACCCGGATGTTGAACTGCCGCCGGTGCGAAACGGCCCAGTCCACCGCGTCGATGACGTCGCTCGTCTTGCCCGACCCGTCCGGGCCCAGCACCCGCAGGTTGACGAGGTGCGCGCCCGGCGCCATCCCCGAGAACCCGCTGGCCGGGTCGGACCCCGCGATGATGCCCGCCACGTGCGTGCCGTGCCCGTACCGATCCACTCCGCGGCCGCGCGGACCGGTGAAGTCCACGCTCGCCACCACCCGCCCGCGCAGCGCCGGGTGGTTCGCGATGCCCGAGTCGATCACCGCCACGCCCACGCCGACGCCCGTCAGGCCGCGCAGCCCGTCCAGCCCCTCCCACACCTGGTCGGCCCCCGTGGCCTCGATCCAGTCCGCCGACGCGCCCCGCACGGGCAGGTCCGACGACAGGTGATCGACCTCGGGATCCTGGCTGAGGGCGTCCAGCTGGCCGCCGGTGATCTCGACGACCGCGCCGCGCTCCAGCCGCCGCTTGACCACCAGCCCGTACCGCTGGGCCAGCCGGTCGATCTTGGCCGCGTCGCCGTCGACGATCACGTCGCCGACCTGGTTGGAGGCCGCCTGCAGCCGGTCCGCCAGATCGCGGGCCAGGCGGGCTCGATGCGGCCCCGCGCCAGCCAGCGTCGGCGCCGACACGCCGGCCACGGCGACCAACGCCGTCAACCAACGCAAAAGGCGGAGACAGGAGGAAGAACCGATGCGAACCTGGGTTAGCCGGTATGCCGTCATGACGAAGTTCCCTGAATCCCGGATATGAAGTAACGTGAAGAATCCCCGCGCTCCGCTAGGTTTCCCCGCTATCTCCTAAGGCACACTCCGTACCAAGCACTACCGTAAGGGCGACTCAGGCGAGACTATGGATGTCACCAGCGTGCACTATGAGACAATGAGACTCTCTGGAGGGCGCTGCTAACTGGTTCAAGTGACACCGTTTGAGGGCGGATGACATAAACGCGCAAACTATAGTGGGGCAACTGATTGTCCCTGCGCCGACACCCGATATTCTGGGCAGCCAATACACGGGTAACTTCTGCCACCCATGGAGCGGCCGGTCGGGCAAGATCTTGACCAGGGGGGTCAGCCGTGACCAAGACTACGAAGGCCTTTGCCACGCTTCTCCTGGCCGGCGCCGTTGTCGCGGGCCTCGTCCTCGCGCGCGGCTGGGTCGAACGCCCTCAGGCGCCCGCCGCCGGGCCGCCGCGCGGCGGTGAGCTGGTCGCCACCAACCGCAGCGAGCCGACCTCCTTCAACCGCTTCACGGACCCGAGATCAGCCAACGAGCTGGTGTCGCGCCTCATTGCCGGCCGGCTGGTGCGCATCAACCGGAAGACCGACGAGCTCGAGCCGCGCCTGGCCGAGCGCTGGACCGTGTCCGACGACCACCTGACGTACACGCTGTCCCTGCGCAAGAACGTGCAGTTCTCCGACGGCGTGCCGTTCACGTCGGCCGACGTGCTGTTCACCTTCCAGGCCGCCTACGACCAGTCCAGCCGCACGGCGGACGAGTTCGAGGTCGCCGGCCGGCCGCTTCAGGTGACCGCGCCCGACGACCACACGGTCGTCATCACCTTCCCGTCGCCTTACGCGCCCGGCCTCCGCATGCTCGACGGCCTGCCGATCCTCCCGCGCCACAAGCTCGGGTCGGCGCTCCGCGAGGGACGGCTGGGCGACGTCTGGAAGGCGGCGACGCCGCCCGCCGAGCTGACCGGCCTCGGGCCCTTCGTCGTGGCGTCGTACGCCCCCGGCCAGCGCATGGTCTTCACGCGAAACCCGCACTACTGGCGCCGTGACACCTCCGGTGTCCAGCTGCCGTACCTCGACCGGCTGGTGCTCGACTTCGTGCCGGACCAGAACGCCGAAGTGCTGCGGCTCGAGGCGGGGCAGTCCGACCTGATGACGGCCGAGGCGCGGCCGGAGGACATCGCCGCCTTCCGCGACGCGGCCGCCGCCGGCCGCCTGCAGCTCGTCGACGCCGGCGTGAGCCGCGACAGCAACCTGCTGTGGATCGACCTGCGCCCCGACGCGAAGCTCGCGCCCGCGCGCCGCGCGTGGCTCCAGAGCGAGGACTTCCGGAAGGCCATCTCCTCCGCGGTCGACCGCCAACAGTTCGTCAACACGGTCTACCTGGGCGCGGCCGTGCCGATCTGGGGACCGGTGACGCCGTCGTACGGCGTGTGGTACGTGCCCGACCTGCCGACCTACCCCTACGATCCGGGCAAGGCCCGGGCGCTCCTGGCGGGGCTCGGGCTGGCCGACCGCAACGGCGACGGCGTACTGGAGGATCGGCAGGGCGAGCCGGTGCGGTTCGCGCTCCTCACGCAGCAGGGCGTCGACACGCGCGAGCGCGGCGCGGCCGTGATCCAGGACCAGCTCCGCAAGGTCGGCGTGGCGGTCGACGTCGTGACGCTCGACCAGGGCGCGCTCATCCAGCGCTTCATGAGCGGCGACTATGAGGGGATGTTCTACGGCGTGGAGTCGAGCGACTCCGACCCGGCGTCGAACGTCGCGTTCTGGCTCAGCTCGGGCCCGTTCCACTTCTGGGACCCGGGCCAGCCCACGCCGGTCACGGAATGGGAAGCGCGGATCGACGATCTCATGCACCGCCAGGTGACCACCACCGACCTCCAGGAGCGCCGGACGCTCTTCACCGAGGTGCAGCGCATCTTCGCCGAGCATGCGCCCGCGCTCTACTTCGCGGCCCCGGAGGTCTACGTGGCCATGAGCCCGCGCGTGGCCAACGCGGTGCCCGTGCCTTCGCGGCCGCAGGTGCTCTGGAACGCGGACGTGCTCGCCGTGAGGCCAGGAGGCGCGCGTTGAGGCCGCGCCCGGCGCCCGGACGATGAGGCTCGCCAACCGCCGGTTGATCGGATACGCCGTCCGGCGCCTCGCGTTCGCGCTCGTCCTCGTGCTGCTCGTCTCGTCGGCCGCCCTCGTGCTCGCCGATCTCGCGCCCGGCGACATGACGGCCGAGCTCTTCGCGCAGGGGGCCAGCGCGGAGACGATCGCGCGCGAGCGGCATCGTCTCGGGCTCGACCGCCCGCTCGCCGAGCAGTACGTCACGTGGCTCGGCCGCGCCGTCCGGCTCGATCTGGGCACCTCGCTCCGCTACCAGCGTCCCGTGCGCGATCTGCTCGGCGAGCGCATCGGCAACACGGCGCTGCTCGGCGCCTGCGCGCTCGTCCTGGCGACGCTCGTCGGCCTGCCGCTCGGCGTGGTGACGGGCAGCCGCGGCGGCTGGCTGCCGCGGGCGATACGCGTCGCCTCGATGACGGCGCTCTCGGTGCCTCCGCTCGTCGCGTCGCTGCTGCTCGCCCTCCTGGCCGCGCGCACGGGGTGGTTCCCGGTCGGCGGCATGGGCCTGGCCGACGCCGGCCCGGGCGTGCTCGCGACCGCGGGCACGCTGGCCTGGCACCTGACGCTGCCCACGCTGGCGCTGGCGCTGCCGTTTGCGGCCACCATCGAGCGCCTGCAGTCGGAGGCGACGGCGGCGGCGCTGGCCGAGCCGCACATCCAGGCGGCCCGCGCGCGCGGCATCGGCGACGGGCGGCTGGTCTGGCGCCACGCGCTGCGGTCGTCGCTGCGCTCGGTCGCCGCCATCTACGGCATCATCATCGGCACGCTGTTCAGCGGGTCGTTCGCGGTCGAGATCGTGACGGCGTGGCCCGGGCTGGGCCGGCTGATGTACGACGCGCTCGTCAGCCGCGACATCTACCTCGTGGCCGGCTGCGCGGCGGCCGGATCGCTGTTCCTCGCGGCGGGCACGCTCGCGTCCGACGTGGCGCTGGCGGCGCTCGACCCGCGCCTGCGCCAGGACGAGCCCTGAGATGACGCGCACCCTCGGCCGCCTCGTCGTCGTCCTGGTCGTCGCCGCCGCGGCGGCGGCGCCGTGGCTCGCGCCGCACGATCCGTCCGACCAGTTCCCCGACTACCTGAACGCGCCGCCCATGCGGGTGCACGTCCTCGACCGCGCGGGCGGCTGGCATCTGCCCTTCGTGCACCCGCTGCGGCTGGTCGACCGGCTCGAGAGCCGCTACGCCGAGGTCGAGTCGCGGCGGGTCGCCGTGCGCTGGCTGTCCGGCGGCCGCCTCTGGAGCACGGGCGCGCCGGACGTTCCGCTGCTGCTGCTCGGTGCGGACCGTCTGGGCCGGGACGTGTTCTCGCGGCTGCTGTACGGCGCCCGCGCGTCGGTGGGCGTCGCGCTGGCCGGCACGCTGGGCGCACTGCTCATCGGCGTGCTGATCGGCGGCGTCGCGGGCTACGCCGGCGGCGTGGTGGACGAGCTGGCGATGCAGGCCGCCGACTTCGTGCTGATCCTGCCGGCGGTCTACGTCGTGCTGGCGCTGCGGGCGGCGATGCCGCTCGTGCTCGCGCCGGGCGAGACCTTCCTGCTGGTGGCCGGCATCCTGGCGCTCGTCGGCTGGCCGATGGCGGCGCGCGGCGTGCGGGCGATCGTCGCCGCCGAGCGCCGCCGCGACTACGCCGCGGCGGCGCGGTCGCTCGGCGCGGGCCACGCGCGCGTGCTCCTGCGGCACCTGCTGCCGGCGGCGCGGGGCTTTCTCGCCGTGCAGGCCACGCTGCTCGTGCCCGCGTTCATCCTCGCCGAGGCGACGCTGTCGTTCGTCGGACTTGGGTTCGCCGAGCCGACGCCGAGCTGGGGCACGATGCTCTACGAGGCGGGCCGCAACGTGCGCGATCTGGGTCTCTTCCCCTGGCTGCTCAGCCCGGCCTTCGCGATCGTGCTGGTGGCGCTGGCGGTCCAGCTCGCCACGTCCGGCCGGACGGACGCCGGGATGCTCTGGCGGGCGCGGACGGGCCGCTCATAACTTCCACTCCGCCCGTGTTTTGGTGTCGCGGGATGTTCCATGTGGACCCCTCTCGGTCTCAATACAGCACACCATCGAGCATGTTGCTGTCGAATATCGGTTTAGACTTACAAACGTGAGTTTCTGCGGCCTCTGGAGTTCCACAACGGAACACACGACCCTGACGCCAGTGTAATCCGGCCCCAAGAAGAACCGCATAAACATATCAAAACAAACAAGTTATAAGGTCGTGACGAAACTGACATAGCTGGCTAGATTTTTGCGTAAGAGCGGGAGCGATGGTGTCCCGACTGAAGCTCCTCTTTGTCGCCAGCGTCACGGTGCTGGCCGCCGCGGCGACCGCGGCGGCGGGGCCGGCGAATCGGACCTACAAACTCGATCTCCGGCTGCGCGAGGCGCTGGCGCAGGTTCCCACTCCACAGCACGTCATCGTCCGGACGCAGCCGGGCTGCAGGCCGGCTCTGCGGGCCGCCCTGACCGCCCACGGCGACGTCATCGAGGCCGAGCACCCGACGTTCGAGGCGCTCACCGCCTACGTCCACGGCGAGGACCTCGAGGCGCTCGCGAACGACCCGTGCGTGGTGACGGTCTCTTCGGACGCCGAGGTCAGCTCGACGTCGGACGGACCGAACGCCGCGCTCAATGCCCTGCTGGCGCGCTGGAAGGGCCACCGCTCGCACCGGCCGGACCGCGTGAAGCCCGGCGCCGGCGGGCTGCGCGCCATGCTGGGGCTCGACGACTCGGACGACGAGGGCGAGGGCGTCGGCGTCGCGATCCTCGACTCGGGGCTCGATTTGTCGGACGACTTCGCAGGCGACCACGTCGAGTTCTGGGACTTCACCCGCGGCGGCGTGCGGACGGCGCCGTATGACGACTATGGGCACGGCACGCACATCACCGGGCTGATTGCCGGTTCGGGCAAGCTGTCGAACGGCCGCTACGCCGGCGTCGCGCCCGACGTGAACCTGCGCATCTTCAAGGTGCTCGACAAGAACGGCCGTGGCCGCACGAGCCAGGTGCTGCGCGCGATGGAGTACATCATCGCGAACCGCCGCCGGCTCGGCGTGGACGTGATCAACCTGTCGCTCGGCCATCCCGTGCTCGAATCGATTACCACCGACCCGCTCGTGCAGGCGGTCGAGACGGCCGTCCGCCACGGCATCGTGGTGGTGGTCGCGGCCGGCAACAACGGCCAGAACGCGACGACCGGCGCCGTGGGCTACGGCGGCATCAACTCGCCGGGCAACGCGCCGTCGGCCATCACGGTCGGCGCGGCGCAGACCTTCCACACGATCGCCCGCGTGGACGACGTGGTGGCCGAGTTCAGCTCGCGGGGGCCCACGTGGTACGACGCGCTCGCGAAGCCGGACGTGGTGGCGCCCGGCGTCGCCCTGGTGTCGGACAAGGCCGCGCGCGGCTCGCTCTTCGCGAAGTACCCGCAGTTCAGCGTCAACGGCCACTATGCCGAGCTGACCGGCAGCAGCATGGCCACCGGAGTCACGACGGGGCTGGTGGCGGCGCTGATGTCGGCCGACCGGAACCGCGACGAGTACGGCCATCCGCGGCTCTCGCCGAACGCCATCAAGGCGATCCTGGAGTACACGGCCACGCCGTTGAAGGGCGCCGACCTGCTGACGCAGGGCGCGGGCGAGGTCAACGGCGAGGGCGCGCTCCTGCTGACCCGGGCCATCGACACGACGGCCCCGCTGGGCCAGCGCTGGGTCGATCCCTCGTGGCCGACGCACAACCTGTCGACGTCCTTCAGCGGCCACAGGGCCGCCTGGTTCGACAACATCGTCTGGGGCACGTGGCTCGTCGACGGGCGCGTCGTGCTGGTGAACAGCCGGGCCTGGGACAACATCGTGTGGGGCACCGAGCTCCAGCGCGGCGCCGACAACATCGTCTGGGGCACCGGGTTCCTGGGGCGCGGCGACAACATCGTCTGGGGCACCGTGCGCTGGAGCTCCCGTGACGCCGACAACATCGTCTGGGGCACGAGCTTCCGCAGCCGCGACAATATCGTCTGGGGCACGGTCGCCGCGGTCCGGCGGTGGGCCGACAACATCGTGTGGGGCACGCAGCTGCTCGGCCGCACCGACGGCGACAACATCGTGTGGGGCACCGGGCGTGGCCGCGACAACATCGTCTGGGGCACCCTGAGCCGCGACAACATCGTCTGGGGCACGCTGCTCGACCGGGGCGGCGGCGACAACATCGTGTGGGGCACCCTGCAGGTCGGTGACAACATCGTCTGGGGCACCGGCCGCGGCGGCGACAATATCGTCTGGGGCACCACCCGGGGCGGTGGCGACAACATCGTCTGGGGCACCACCAAGGGCGGCGACAACATCGTCTGGGGCAGCGGCCGCGGCGGCGACAACATCGTCTGGGGCACGGGCGCGGCGCCCGACCAACCGGCCACGACCTCGCTCGTCGGGGGGGTGGCGCGATGAGCGGATACGCTCAGGGCCTCGCCGTGACGATGTCGACCCCGCAAGTTCCGGCCGTTCTCGCCACCACGGATCACGACTGGCGGGCGGGACTGCCCGCGATCGGGTGCCGGAGGCTCGTCCTGCGCGAGCCGCGCCTGAGCGATGCGCCCGCGCTGCTCGCCATGCTCGGCACCGAGGAGGTGGCGCGGTTCATCTCGCCGCCGCCTTCGTCGGTCGAGGGGTTCGAGCGGTTCATTCAATGGACCCACCGGCAGCGCGAGGCCGGCACCTACGTCTGCTTCGTCGTCGTGCCCGAAGGGCACGACTATCCGGTGGGCCTCTTCCAGGTCCGCCAGCTCGACGCCAGCTGGCACACCGCCGAGTGGGGCTTCGCCCTGGGCAGCCCGTTCTGGGGCAAGGGCCTGTTCGCCGAGGCGGCGGCGCGCGTGGTCGACTTCGTCTTCGACCAGCTGGGCGTGCACCGGCTGGAGGCCCGCGCCGCGACGGGCAACGGCCGGGGCAACGGCGCCCTCGTGAAGCTGGGGGCCGTCCGGGAAGGGCTCCTGCGCCGTTCGTTCATGAAGGACGGCAAGTACCAGGACCAGGTGCTCTGGGCCATCGTGAGAGAGGATTGGATGCAGCAGAAGGCGGTGTGGTCGGCGTCCGTGCACTGAGCGCGCGTCCCGTCCACCGTTCCTGGTCCGTCCCGACGACCCGGAGGCCGCATGGCGTCCGGGTCTTGTCGTCTCTTGTCTTGTCGTCCCTTCTCGAGAAAATCCAGCCAAATCGCTTGTTCTTGAACCTGCTCCACGCCCGGCCGCACCCGCCCGCATAGTCAGTTATCTCACATTGGAACTATCGGTCTTATAATAGAACAATATCAGTTAACTGGCTTGTTTATAGTAGTTTACACAGCATATACATGCTTATTTTCCGGTCGAGTGGATCATAGTGGAACACGCATCTCTTCGCCTTGAAGTTCATGTACTGGTCATATATTCAATTAACATGTTTGTTTTCAGCTATTTGAAGCCTGTTGATAAATTGAGCTTGTCCTGGCCGTGACCTTGCAATCCAGAGGGCGTCAAATCGTATCCGTGCGGCGCGCGGGCCACCCCCAGGACCCCGCGCCACGTGAACGCAAGGCGAGCGAACTGAGGGCACCGTGACACAGCGGCGAACGAACTTCCTCCTTTGGCTGACTGCGGCGGCGGCCGCGCTGGCGCTGCTCACCGCGCCGGTCGTGGCGGCTGGCGGTCGTGGCGGCCAGGGCCGGCATTCCAAGCTCGACAAGACCCTGCAGCGGCTCGCGGACTCAGGTCGGCAGAGCGACACGCGGGTCATCGTCGAGCTCGCCGACAACGCACCGGCCGGCGTCATCAAAGCGCTGGGCGGGAGCGAGGGACGCCGGCTCCACACGTTCGGCGGCCGCGTGGCGCGCATCAACAGCTCACGGCTGGCGGACCTGGTCAACAGCCCCTGGGTCAAGAGCGTGCACTACGACCGGCCGGTCAGCGTGCTGATGAACCGGGTCGGCGTCATGACCGGGGCCCGC
Source organism: uncultured Acidobacteriota bacterium (assembly GCA_963812185.1). GTDB lineage: Bacteria > Acidobacteriota > Vicinamibacteria > Vicinamibacterales > JAHECP01 > JAHECP01. The sequence goes on along the minus strand of CAWEUE010000001.1, from coordinate 162,358 downwards.
GCCGCGCAGACTTCGCTCGGCCTCGACGGCTCCGGCGTGGGCGTCGCGATCATCGACTCCGGGATCACGTCCTGGCACGACGACCTGATGGGCACGGGCATCAACGGCCAGAAGGTCGTCCAGTTCGTGGATTTCGTGAACAACCGGCCGCGCCCCTATGACGACAATGGCCACGGCACGCACGTGGCCGGCATCATCGCGGGGTCGGGCTACGACTCGGACGGCGCCCGGGCCGGCATGGCCCCCGGGGCGCACCTGGTCAGCCTGAAGGTGCTCGACGCGAACGGCGGCGGCCACATCAGCGACGTCATCGCCGCCCTGGACTGGGTCGTCGAGAACCGCGCCGCCTACAACATCCGCGTCGTCAACCTGTCGGTGGGCGCGGCGGTCACCGAGTCCTACGAGACCGACCCGCTGACGCTGGCCGCCAAGGGCGCGGTGGACGCAGGCGTGGTGGTGGTGACGGCGGCGGGCAACGTTGGCAAGAACGCGGCGGGCCAGATTCAGTACGGCGGCATCACGGCGCCCGGCAACGCGCCGTGGGTCCTGACGGTCGGCGCGTCCAGCCACATGGGAACGCTCACGCGGACCGACGACACGGTGGCCGACTACAGCTCGCGCGGGCCGACGGCGATCGACTACCTGGCGAAGCCCGACCTCGTGGCGCCCGGCACCGGCATCGTCTCGCTGAGCGACCCCAACAGCACCTTCTACGCGACCAAGTCGGCGTACCTGCTCGACGGGACCCGTGAGACCAGCTATCACCCCTATCTGAGCCTGACGGGCACCAGCATGGCCACGCCGGTCGTGGCGGGCGCCGTCGCGCTGATGCTGCAGGCCAACCCGGCCCTGACGCCCAACGCGGTCAAGGCCATCCTCGAGTACACGGCCGAGGACCACGGCGGCTACAACCGCCTGAGCGAGGGCGCCGGCTTCCTGAACACCTTCGGGGCCGTCGAGCTCGCCGGGTTCTTCCGCCACGTGCAGCCGGGCCAGCAGTTCCCGAAGGCCCCGAACTGGTCGCGCCGGGTCATCTGGGGCAACCACGTGCTCGGCGGGGGGATGATCCTGCCGACGGCCAGCGCCTGGGCGCAGAACATCGTGTGGGGCGCCTCGCGCGACGCCAACGGCGACAACATCGTGTGGGGCACGGCGTGCCCCAACGCCGCCGCCTGCGACAACGTCGTGTGGGGCTCGACGCGTGACGGCGAGAACATCGTGTGGGGCACCGCCTCGCGGCTCGACAACATCGTGTGGGGCACCGCGGGCGACGGCGACGGCATCGTGTGGGGCTCGGCCACCGGCGACAACGTCGTCTGGGGCACCTCGGTCGACTCGGTCGACAACATCGTCTGGGGCAGCAGCGCGGCCGACGACAACATCGTCTGGGGCGCGGACTGCGGCGGCGCCGACTGCGACAACGTCGTCTGGGGCAGCAGCCGGGACGATGCCGACAACATCGTGTGGGGCTCGAGCGGTGACGCCGACAACATCGTCTGGGGCAACGCCGCCGCGGACGAGAACATCGTCTGGGGCAGCTCGAGGAACGGCGACAACATCGTCTGGGGCACCAGCGACTTCTCGGACAACATCGTCTGGGGCACCAGCGCCGGCGGCGACAACATCGTCTGGGGCGTGAGCACCAGCGCCATCGACGCGCTGTTCGCCTCGCTCGACCCGTCGGTGACGGCCCAGTTCACGGTGCCGTTCTTCGAGGCGCTGTTCTTGCCACCAGCACCACCGCCGGATCCGCCGCCAGCCGATACGACGACGGATACGACGGCGACGACGACCGACACGACGGCCACGACGACCGACACGACGGCCACGACGATGACGACGACGATGACCACGACCACGACCACGACCACCACGGGAGGAGGCTTCTAATGGAGAAGATGCCCTTCCGTGACTCCGACCCGGACATGGACGTGCAGGCCGTTATCGACGCCGCGAACAGCGTGACGACGACCGACTGGCGCAAGACGCTGCCGGTGCTCAAGGGCACCAAGGTGACCCTGCGCGAGATGCGGCTCTCGGACGCCCCGTCGCTGCTGGCGATGCTGGCGACCGAGGAAGTCGCCCGCTTCATCTCTCCGCCGCCGACCACCGTCGAGGGGTTCGAGCGGTTCATCGCCTGGACGCACCGCGAGCGCGCGGCCGGCAACTACCTCTGCTTCGCCGTGGTCCTCGACGGCACCGACACGGCCGTCGGGCTGTTCCAGGTCCGGCAGCTCGAGCCGGGCTGGGGCACGGCGGAGTGGGGCTTCGCCATCGGCTCCCCGTACTGGGGAAGCGGCGCCTTCATCGACGGCGCCCAGCTGATCGTGGACTTCTCCTTCGAGGCGATCGGCGTGCATCGCCTCGAGGCCCGCGCGGCCGTGCAGAACGGCCGCGGCAACGGCGCGCTCCGCAAGGTCGGCGCCGTGCAGGAGGGCGTGCTCCGCAAGTCCTTCCTGCGCAACGGCGAATACCTGGATCAGGTGCTCTGGACCATCGTCGACAACGACTGGCGGCAGACCAAGACCGTGCAGGCGGCCAAGGTCCACTGAGGACAGGAGCCAGACAGAGATTACTCCCGCAACTCCCGCAACACTCCCTCGCTAGAACGCCTGGCGGCCCGAGAGGGTCGCCAGGCGTTCTCTATTTCAGGCCGCGCCGCGCGCGGGCGTTGATTGACAAGCCGCCGGGGCCTCATTAGGCTGCGGTCGAGGCGACGATGGACTTCCACGGTGTCTTTCCTCCGGTGCCCACCCCCTTCCGCGGCGACGAGGTCGATCTCGACGCCCTGCGCGGCAACCTGCGGCGCCTGCTCGCGTCGCGCCTGGCCGGCGTCGTGGTGCTGGGCTCGAACGGCGAGGCGGCGTTCCTCGACGAGGAGGAGTCGGTGGCCGTCGTGGCCGCGGCGCGGGAGGTCGTCCCCCGCGGCCGGATCCTCGTGGCCGGCACGGGCCGGGAGTCGACGCGGGCCGCGGTGCTGGCGACGCGGCGCGCCGCCGAGGCCGGCGCCGACGCCGTGCTCGTGCGCACGCCGTCGTTCTTCAAGACCCAGATGACGGCCGACGCGTTCGTGCGCCACTACCGCACGATTGCCGACGCGTCGCCCGTGCCCGTGCTGCTCTACAACTTCACGGCCCTGACCGGCGTGACGCTGCCGCCCGCGGCCGTGGCCGAGCTGTCGGCGCACCCGAACATCGCGGGCATGAAGGAATCGGGCAACGACGTGGCGCTCCTCGCGGACTACGTGGCGCACGCGCGCGAGGGCTTCGCCGTGCTGACCGGCTCCGGGCGGTCGTTCTGCGCCGCCCTGGCGGTGGGCGCGGTCGGCGCCATCCTCGCGATTGCCGTCGTCGTGCCGGACCTCTGCGTCGAGGTGCTCGACCTGCTCGACGCCGGGCGGACCGCCGAGGCGGCCCGCCTCCAGCGGCGCCTGCTCCCGCTGGCCCACACCGTCACCGCCCGGTTCGGCATCGCCGGCCTCAAGGTCGCCCAGACGCTGGTGGGACAGGTCGGCGGCCTGCCGCGGGGACCGCTCCTGGCCGCGCCGCCCGAGGCCGAAGATCTCATTCGCCGCCAGCTCCACGAGCTCTCCGTGCCCGCCGCCTGAGCGCGGCGGGCGTGTGTCGCCCATTCCTGCGAGGACGCCCGCATGCTGCCTGCCACCGAACGCATCCTGCTCGGCCCGGGGCCGAGCCCGGTTTCACCCCGCATCATGCGCGCCATGGCGGCGCCCGTGCTCAGCCATCTCGACCCGGACCTCGTCCTGATGCTCGACGACGTGCGGGCGCGGCTCGGCCGGGTGTTCCGCGCCGCCGACGGCGGGCTCGCCCTGGCCATCTCCGGCACCGGCACCGCCGGCATGGAGGCGGCCGTGGCCAACGTCACCCGGGAGGGCACCCACGCGCTGGTGGTCGTCACCGGATACTTCGGCGACCGGCTGGCCCAGATGCTCGGCCGTTACGGCGCGCGCGTGAGCCGTCTCGAGGTCGAGTGGGGTCGGGCCTGCGATCCCGAGGCGGTGCGCAAGGCGCTGGCCTCCGGGCGGATGAACCTGGTGGCCGTCGTGCAGGCCGAGACGTCGACGGGCGTCCTGAACCCGGTCGACGCGATCGCGCGCATCGCCCGCGAGCACGACGCGCTGACGATCGTCGACGCCGTCACGTCGCTCGCCGCGCACCCCCTCGACCTGGCGGCCTGGGACGTCGACGTCTGCTACAGCTGCAGCCAGAAGGGGCTCGGCGCGCCGTCCGGCATGGCGCCGATCGCGTTCGGCCCACGCGCGCTCGCGCGGCGCGTCCCGTCGCGCAGCTTCAACTTCGACCTGGCGCTCCTCGAGGACTACTGGGTGCGGCGCAAGTACCACCACACGCTGTCGTCCACGCTCCTCTACGCGCTGCGGGAGGCGCTCGTGGCCGTGGAGGAGGAAGGGCTCGAGGCGCGCTGGGCGCGCCACCGCCGGCATCACCGGGTGCTCGCCGCCGGGCTGGGCGCGATGGGGCTGGAGCTCCTGCCGCCCGAGCCCGAGCGGCTCTGGTCGCTGAACGCCGTGTGCGTGCCCGACGGCGTGGACGAGGCCGCGGTGCGCCGGTCGCTCCTGGAGCAGTTCAACATCGAGATCGGCGCCGGGCTCGGGCCGCTCGCCGGCCGCATCTGGCGCGTGGGGCTGATGGGCTCGGGCTCGAGCCGCCAGCTCGTCCTGATGTTCCTCAGCGCGCTCGAGCAGGCACTGCGCGAGCAGGGCTACCGCATGGACCCCGGCGCCGGCACCGCGGCGGCCGCCGACGCCCTGGCGTCCTTCCACTGACGCCCGTCGACCTGGTACGCTGGACGCGGGAGGACGAACGCCGCTGATACGCACCATGCGCCTCCTCGCGCGGATTGTGGCGGCGACGGCCGCGGCCGGCTTCGCCCTCGTCGTCTACGTGTACCTGACGCTGCCCGACGTGCGCCCGCTCGAGCGCGAGAACCCGCGCACCACGGCGTTCATGCGGCTGCGGGCGCGCGAGGCGCTGGCCGCCGGCCGGGCGCCCGTCGCGCGCCAGCGGTGGGTCGCCTACGACCGCATCTCCCCGGACCTGCGCCGCGCCGTCCTCATCGCCGAGGACGGCGCCTTCTGGCAGCACGACGGCATCGACCTCGACCAGATTCGCCAGTCGATCGAGCTGAACCTCGAGCGCGGCGAGTTCGTGCGCGGCGCGAGCACGATCACGCAGCAGCTCGCGAAGAACCTGTACTTGTCGCCCTCGAAGAACCCGATCCGCAAGCTGAGCGAGTTGTTCATCGCGCGCCGGCTCGAGGCCGAGCTGGGGAAGCGGCGGATCCTCGAGATCTACCTGAACGTGATCGAGTGGGGGAACGGCATCTTCGGCATCGAGGCCGCGTCGGAGGCGTATTTCGGCAAGCCCGCGTCGGCGCTCGGGCCCTTTGAGTCGGCGCTGCTCGCCGGCGCGATCATCAACCCGCGCGCGCTCGACCCGGCCAACCCGCCCCGGCGCCTCCGGCGCCGGCAGCAGATCATCCTGCGGCGCCTCGAGGCGTCGCCGTCGACCGACGCCGGCCCGCCGCGGCGTCCGGCCCGCGCGTGACCGGAGCGGACACGATGATCGACTACACGGCACGGCTCACGGCGGTGATGGCGGACGTCGTCCGCCGCGTGCCGGCCCTCGGCTTCATCGACCTCCGCGACGTGCTCGTCTTCGCGCGCTTCGGGCGCCGCGCCGCGGGCGGCGCGTTCGCCACCTGCCACGCCCTGGACCTGCCGCCCTCCGAGCCGGATCGCTACACCTGGACCGACCGCCGGACCCGGCGCGTCCTGCGGCAGTCGGAGTGGTTCGTCGCCCGCTCGCCGGAGGTCCGCGTCGACGGCCGCCGGATCCGCTACCTGCTGTCCTTCGCCCTGCCTCGGTTCGCCGACGAAACGCTCGGGCGGTCGGGCAAGCACGCGCTGTATCCCGGCGGCGCGCCGTGGATCGCCAAGCTGGACACCATCGTCCACGAGCTCTATCACATCGATCCCGGCGACGCCGGGCTCCGCCGGCCCGTCCGCGCCGACGGCGCGCCGTCGCGTCAGGCCCACAGCCCGGCCTTCTACAGGGACGTGGCGGCGCTCGTGCGCGCCTATCTGGCGGCGCGGCCGGATCCGGCCCTCCTCGAGTTCCTGACCTTGGACTTCCGGACGCTGGCGCAGCGGGCCGGCCCCGTCGTGGGCACGGTCTTCCGGACCTTTCCCTCGTTCCCCCAGCGCTACCTCGAGGCGCTCGTCCCCCAGCCGCCGGCCGGACCGGGCGAGATCGTGCGGCTGCCGCGCCGGCGGCAGCCCCGCGTCTACACCGAGCGCGATCTGGAGACGCGGCGGTTCAGGGGACGCGGCGCGCCCGTGCCGCTCGATTCGGCCCCGCGGCCGCGCGCGGAGGCTCTGACCCCCAGGCCGGCGTCGCCGCGCGCGGCGGCCGCCGACCGCCCGCCGGCGGCGTGCCGCCTGCCGTTCGACTGACGGTCAGCGCAGCACGCGCCGGACGGCGACCAGACGCGACGCCCAGTAGCGCGCGTCGAGCCGCTCGACGCGCACCTCGCCGCGCGAGCTGGGCGCGTGGACGAACCGGTCGCGGCTGATCGCGATGCCCACGTGCGACGGGCCCGGAGCGACGGTGCTGAAGAAGACGAGGTCGCCGGGCATGACGTCCCGCAGCGGGACCTTCCGGCCCTCGTGCGCGAGGCCGGCCACCGTGCGGGGCAGCAGGATGGCGTGGCGCCCGAACACGTAGTCCACGAACCCCGAGCAGTCGAAGCCGCTGGGGTCGGCGCCGCCGTTCCTGTACGGCGTGCCGCGGAGTTCGAGCGCCGTGGTGACGATCGCGTTGCGCGTGACCACCGGTGACGCCGGCGGCGGAGCCTTCGGGACGGGCGCCGCCGCGGGTGGGGGCGACGGGCGGCCGCCCGGCACGGGGAACGGGCGCGGCACGGCCTGCGTGGACGCGCAGGCGGCCGACAGGGTGAGACCGAGGAGCAAGGCGGGCAGACGGCCGGTCATGGCGATCGATCAGGGTATCGGCCGCCGGGCCCGACGGGTGCACTCGAGCGGACACGTTGCTTGTAAGCCACTGGCAGGAATGGTTTTAGGGGTGACGTCAGCTTGACAGCCCGTCGGCCGTCGGTCAAAATGGGCCTGACTTATGGAGCAGACGCTCCTCCTCAACGCGACCTACGAACCGCTGAAAGTCGTTCACTGGCAGAAGGCGGTGACGTTGTGGTGTCAGGGGAAGGTCGAGGTCATCTCGGTCTACGACCGTGAGATCCGCTCTGTCTCGCTCAGCTTCAAGCTGCCGTCGGTCATCCGGCTGCTGCGCTACATCCGGATCAAGCGGCGGTTCGACTACGTGCCGTTCTCCCGCGCCAACATTTACGCGAGGGACGACCATCGCTGCCAGTATTGCGGCGACGCGTTTCCGCTCTCCGAGCTGACGTTCGATCACGTGGTCCCGGTCGCGCACGGCGGGCGCAAGGACTGGGAGAACATCGTCACCTGCTGCATCACCTGCAACCGCCGGAAGGGCGGGCGCACGCCCCAGCAGGCCGGCATGCGGCTCGTGCGGGTGCCGGCGCGGCCGACGCGCGCGCCGGCGATTCGCATCACCGTCGGGCTGCGGCAGGCGCCCGAGAGCTGGCGCGACTACCTGTACTGGAACGTCGAACTGGACGATTCGTAGACTCGTCCGTCCGGACCGGGCCCTCACGCGTGCCGCCTCAACCAGCACCGACCATTTCGGAGATCCGCCCGCTCTGGGCCGTCGAAGGTGGCCGGGTGACCCTTCGGGGCACCGGGTTCCCGGTCGACGGGCCCCGCCTGCCCGAGGTGCGCGTGGGTCCGCTCGAGGCGCGCGTCGTGCGCGCCTCGCCGACGGCGCTCGGCGTGGTCGTGCCCGAGGGCATCGACGGCGGCACGACAGCCGTGCGGCTCGCGGACCTGCCGGGCGAGACGGCCTTCCTCGAGGTCGGCCGTCCCGTGGCCACCGAGATTCACCAGGTCGACAGCCCCGCCTTCGACCGCGACGGGCGGCTCTACGTCACGATCAGCGGCCGGCGCGGCCAGAGCGTGCCGGAGCCGCTGTTCCGCGTGCTGCCCGACGGCGAGCGCCAGGCGCTCGCCGTCGCGGTCGCCAACCCGACCTCGCTCGCCTTCGATTCCGAGGGCCGGCTCCACGTGTCGAGCCGGTTCGAGGGCACGGTGTTCCGGCTCGTTTCGGACGAGCGGGCCGAGCCCTTCGCGACCGATCTGGGGACGCCGTGCGGCCTGGCGTTCGGGCCGGACGGCGCGCTCTACGTGGGCGATCGGGCCGGGTCGATCCTGCGCGTGACGCCGTCGCGTGAGGTGTCCGTGTTCGCGTCCCTCCCGCAGAGCGTCGCCGCCTACCACCTGGCCTTCGGGCCCGACGACTGCCTCTACGTCTCCGCGCCGACGCTGTGCTCGCGCGATGCGGTGTACCGCGTGGGGCCGGACGGCGGCGTCGGTGAGGTCTTCTCGCGCTTCGGGCGGCCGCAGGGCCTCGCGTTCGACCGCGAGGGCTTCCTGTACGTGGTCGAGGCGCTGGCGGGCGCGAGCGGACTGTATCGGCTGCGTGTGGACCGGCCGGACCCCGAGCCGGAGTGCGTGCTCGCGGGGGACGGGCTGGTCGGGGTGGCGGTCGACCCGCGCGGCGGGCTGGTGGTCGCGTCGAACACCACGGCCTACCGGCTGGAGGTGCCCCTCCGTCCGGCTGGGGTATGAGATACTTTGCGGACCTCGTGCCAGCCGTCTGCCGGCCGCGATTCGGGGAGCCGATCGTGTGGGTACGTCCAACCACGACCTGAGGGCCTGACATGTCTGTGTTTCGTGTGAAGTCGCTCGAGATGCTCCTCGCCGAAACCGAGGAGAAAGCCACGCGCCTCAAGCGGACGCTCGGGGCGGTGCAACTGACCGCGCTCGGCATCGGCGCCATCATCGGCGCGGGCATCTTCACGGCGGTCGGCACGGCGGCGGCCGGCGGGTCCGAGCACATCGGCGCCGGGCCGGCGCTGGTCGTCTCGTTTCTGCTCGTGGCCGTGGCGTGCGGGTTCGCGGCGTTGTGCTACGCGGAGTTCGCGGCCATGGTGCCGGTCTCCGGCTCCGCCTACACGTACTCTTACGCGACGCTCGGCGAGCTGGTCGCGTGGATCATCGGCTGGGATCTCATCCTCGAGTACGCCGTGGGCAACGTGGCGGTGGCCATCTCGTGGTCCGGGTACTTTCAGGAGCTGGTGCGGGGGTTCGGCGTCGAGGTTCCGCTCTGGCTGGGGACCGACTTCCGGTCGGCCGTCCAGGGCGCGCACGACGTGGCGGCCGCGACGGCGAGCGGCGTGGATCCCTCCACCCTCGGGATCGTCGTCGAGCGCGCGGCGCAGGCCTACGCGCAGGCGCCGGTCGTGTTCGGCGTGCACATCCTGTTCAACCTGCCGGCCTTCCTGATCGTGGCCCTGATCACGTGGGTGCTCGTGCGGGGCATCAACGAGAGCGCCTGGCTGAACTCGTCGATGGTGGCGCTCAAGCTGGTCATCATCGCCTTCTTCGTGGTCATCGGGGCGTTCTACGTGAAGCCCGACAACTGGACGCCGTTCGCGCCCAACGGCTTCCGCGGCATCTCGAGCGCGGCGGCGATCATCTTCTTCGCCTACATCGGCTTCGACGCGGTGTCGACCGCGGCCGAGGAGGCGCGCAACCCGCAGCGCGACATGCCCATCGCGATGATCGCCAGCCTGATCATCTGCACGGTCATCTACATCCTGGTGGCCATCGTGCTCACGGGCATGGTGCCGTGGGATCAGCTCGGCACCGCCGAGCCGCTCGCGACGGCCTTCTCCGCCCTCGGCATGAACTGGACGGCCGCGATCATCTCGCTCGGCGCGGTGTTCGCGACGACCTCCGTGCTGGTCGTGTTCCAGCTCGGGCAGCCGCGCATCTTCTTCTCGATGGCGCGCGACGGCCTGCTGCCGCCGTGGGCCGCCAAGGTGCACAAGAAGTACCGGACCCCGTACGCCACCACGATCCTCACGGGCGTCTTCGTCGGCGGCTTCGCCTCGGTCGCGAACATCAACGAGGTGGTGGAGCTGACGAACATCGGCACGCTGTTCGCGTTCGTGCTGGTGTCGCTGGGCATCATCGTCCTGCGGCGGACCGACCCCGACCGGCCGCGCGCGTTCAAGACGCCGTTCGTGCCCTGGGTGCCGCTCGCGTCGATCGTCTGCTGCGTGTACCTGATGATCGAGCTGCCCTGGGTCACCTGGATCCGTTTCGTGGTGTGGCTGGCGATCGGGCTGGTCATCTACTACATGTACGGCGCGCGTCACAGCCGGCTGAACGACGCGAAGGCCTGAGTCCGCGGGTGCGCGGGCCTCGGGCCCGCGCACCCGTCCAACCCCGTGTCCCCGCTTCCGCTCGACGGCCTCACCGTCCTCGACTTCACGCGCCTGCTGCCGGGCGCGGTGTGCACGCTGGCGCTCGCCGAGCTCGGCGCCGACGTCGTCAAGATCGAGGACCCGCGCGGCGGCGACCCGCTGCGCGCCCTCGCCCCGCTCGTGGCCGGTGAGAGCGTCTACCACCGCATGTTCAACGCGGGCAAGCGCAGCATGGCCCTCGACCTGCGCGCCGAGGGCGCGGCGGCGGTCGTCGACGCGCTCGCCGCGCGCGCCGACGTCGTCGTGGAGAGCTTCCGGCCGCGCGCCGCGCGCCGGCTCGGCGTGGACGGCGCGGCGCTGCGCGCGCGCCACCCGCGCCTCGTCCACTGCTCGCTCACCGGGTTCGGCCAGACCGGGCCCTACGCCGACCGGCCCGGGCACGACATCAACTTCGTCGCGCTGGCGGGCCTGCTGGCGCTCGACAACGACGCCCAGGACGCCGCGCCCGACCTGCCGCGGCTGCTCATCGGCGACATCGCCGGCGGCGCCATGTCGGCCATCGCCGGCGTGCTCGCCGCGCTCGTGGCGCGCGAGCGCACGGGCGAGGGGGCGTCGGTCGACATCTCGATGCACGAGGGCGCGCTCTGGTGGCTCGCCGTGCCGGCCGCGCGGCGCCTGGTGCCGGGCGGACACGCCGGTTTGGGCGACCTGCCCATCACCGGCCGAGACCCCTTCTACAACGTCTACCGCACCGCCGACGACCGATTCCTCGCCGTCGGCGCGCTCGAGCCGAAGTTCTGGGAGGCCTTCTGCCAGGGCATCGAGCGGCCCGACCTCGCGCCCCTCCAGCACGAGACCGGCGACGCGCAGGCGCGCGTCGTGGCCGAGGTGCGGCGCGTCGTCCGCGGCCGGACCCTCGAGGCCTGGCTGGCCCGCTTCGAGGGCGTCGAGGCCTGCGTCACCCCCGTGAACCTCCCCGACGAGGCTCTCGCCGACCCGCACCTGCGCGCGCGGGGCGCCGTCGTGGCCGAGGGCTCGGGCGTCCGGCTTCGCACCCCGATTCGGGTGGCGACGGGCCCGCCCCGCCCGGGCGACCCCCCGGGCCGGCCGCTCGCCGGCCCGCCCGCCGTCGGGGCGCAGACCGACGAGATCCTGGCCTGGGCCGGGCTTCCGGCCGAGGCCCGGGCGCGGCTGCGCGCCGCCGGCGTCGTCGGCTGAACCTGTCGCCCGAGCCTGCCTGCCGATCCGGCGGCCTGAACCCGCCTGCCGCGTCGTGCTAACATGACCCCTTTCGGCGGAGCGGGTGGACGCCCGCCTTGGAGCATGGGACACGACTGCATCGCGGTGCGCGGCGCCCGCGTGCACAACCTGAAGAACGTCGATGTCGACATCCCGCGCGACCGGCTCGTGGTGATCACGGGCCTGTCGGGGTCGGGCAAGTCGTCGCTCGCCTTCGACACGGTGTACGCCGAGGGCCAGCGGCGGTACGTCGAGTCGCTCTCCGCCTACGCGCGCCAGTTTCTCGAGCAGATGGAGAAGCCGGACGTCGATCTGATCGAGGGCCTGTCGCCGGCCATCTCGATCGAGCAGAAGACGACGGCCTCGAACCCGCGGTCGACGGTGGGCACCGTCACCGAGATCTACGACTACCTGCGGCTCCTCTTCGCGAACATCGGCGTGCCGCACTGCCACCTGTGCGGCCGCGAGATCGCCTCCCAGTCGCTCGAGCGCATCGTCGACATGGTGCTGCTCAACCCGCCCGAGGAGCGCATCAACGTGCTGGCGCCGGTCGTGCGGGGACGCAAGGGCGAGTTCAAGAAGGAGCTCGCCGCGCTCAGGACGAAGGGCTTCACCAAGGCGCGGGTGGACGGCGAGTTCCGGGCGCTCGAGGACGACATCCGGCTCGACCGGCGGCGGAACCACACGATCGACGTGCTGGTCGACCGCCTCGTCATGAAATCCGACGTCGAGCGCCGGCTGACCGAGTCGGTCGCGCTCGCGCTCAAGCTGGCCGACGACGTGGTGATCATCAACACGCTCGACGGCGGGCGACCAGCTCTTCTCGCGGCGCCTGGCGTGCACCTACTGCGGCGTGAGCATGCCGGAGATGACGCCGCGCGCGTTCTCCTTCAACTCGCCGCACGGCGCGTGCCCCGACTGCCAGGGCCTCGGCATGACGCACGACTTCGACCCCGCTCGCATCGTGCCCGACGAGGCGAGGTCGCTGGCCGACGGCGCGATCGAGCCCTGGGCGCGCGGCGACCGCAAGCTCGTGCGGGAGGCGCTGAACGGCTTGAGCGCCACGTTCGGCATCGACCTGACCGTGCCCTACAGCCGTCTGCCGCGGAAGCACCGCGACCTGCTGATGTACGGCTCGGGGCCGGCGGCGAAGGGCCGGAAGCGCGCGCCCGCCCGCCCGCCGGCGCGCGCCGCGGGCGCGGGGCGCCGGCGCGACGCCTACGGCGAGGGTTTCGAGGGCCTCGTGCCGAACCTGCGCCGCCGCTACGAGAACGGCAGCTGGATCGAGCAGGAGAACCTCGAGGCCTACCGCTCGCTGCGCCCCTGCCCGGGCTGCGGCGGCGACCGGCTGCGGCCGCAGAGCCGCGCGGTCAAGGTGAAGGGGCGGACGACTGCCGACTACGTCGGCCTGCCGATTGCCGAGGCGCTCGGCGTGTTCGACGCGCTGGAGCTCACGCCGCGCGAGGGCCTGATCGCCGAGCCGGATCCTGCGGGAGATCCGGGACCGTCTGCGGTTCCTGAACGACGTCGGGGTCGGCTATCTGACGCTCGGACGGAGCGCCGCGACGCTCTCGGGCGGCGAGGGCCAGCGCATCCGGCTGGCGACGCAGATCGGCTCGAACCTCACCGGCGTGCTCTACGTGCTCGACGAGCCGTCGATCGGCCTGCACCAGCGGGACAACCGCCGTCTGCTCGCCACGCTCGCCCGGCTCCGCGACCTCGGCAACACCGTCGTCGTCGTCGAGCACGACGAGGAGACGATCCGGACGGCCGACTACGTGATCGACCTCGGACCGGGCGCCGGCGAGCACGGCGGCCGCGTGATCTTCCAGGGGTCGCCGGCCGATCTGCATCGCCGACGGGCACGGGTCGCTGACGGGCAAGTACCTGCGGGGCGAGCGCGTGATCGAGACGCCGACCGCGCGCCGCCCGCGCGTCCGCGGCGAGCTGGTCATCCGCGGCGCCCGCGCCAACAACCTCAAGCACCTCGACGTGCCCATCCCCCTCGGCGTGTTCACGGCCATCACCGGCGTCAGCGGGTCGGGCAAGTCCACGCTCGTGAACGAGATCCTGTACCGGTCCCTGGCGCGCGCGCTGTACCGCGCCGGCGACGAGCCGGGCGCGCACACCGCCGTCGAGGGCATCGAGCAGATCGACAAGGTCATCCAGATCGACCAGTCGCCGATCGGCCGGACGCCGCGCTCGAACCCGGCCACCTACACCGGCCTCTTCACGTTCATCCGAGACCTGTTCGCGATGCTCCCCGAGGCCCGCGCGCGCGGGTTCCGGCCCGGGCGCTTCTCGTTCAACGTGAAGGGCGGGCGCTGCGAGGCCTGCCAGGGCGACGGCGTCATCGCGATCGAGATGCACTTCCTGCCCAACGTCTACGTCACGTGCGAGGAGTGCAAGGGCCGCCGCTACAACCGCGAGACGCTGGAGATCAAGTACCGGGGCAAGTCGATCGCCGACATGCTCGACCTCACCGTGGACCAGGCGCTGCCCCTGCTCGAGAACTTCCCGCCGATCGCCAACAAGCTGCGCACGCTGCAGGACGTCGGCCTCGGCTACATCGAGCTCGGCCAGTCGGCCACGACGCTCAGCGGCGGGGAGGCCCAGCGCGTCAAGCTCGCCAAGGAGCTGTCGCGTCGCGGCACGGGGCGCACGCTGTACATCCTGGACGAGCCGACGACCGGCCTGCACTTCGAGGACACGCGGAAGCTGCTCGACGTGCTGAACAAGCTCGTCGATCAGGGCAACACCGTCGTCGTCATCGAGCACAACCTGGACGTGATCAAGTCGGCCGACCACCTGATCGACCTCGGACCCGAGGGCGGCGCGCAGGGCGGCACGATCGTCGCGTCGGGGACGCCCGAAGAGGTGGCCGGGTCGGCGGCGTCCTTCACGGGCCGGGTGCTGGCACCGGTGCTGGAGCACCGGGGATAGGGCCGCCGACATCGATTTTCGTCATCCGGCCGTTCGGATCGCGGCATGACGAATTGGACAATTGTGGTACAATGACCACAGTCTGGCTGGGTTCTGGTGTGTCTCTGTTACCACATTCGCGGCCCTTCGGAACGGTCCTCAGGGCACCATAACCACACGTAAACACCTCATATAATTGAATTTAGTACTTATATAGTTCCGGTGGCAGTTCGTTTGCTTGGTGAGCTAGTGCTCTCTTGGCTCCGGCCTGCGAGAAATTCATGAGCGCTCAGCGCACTCTTCGCCGTTCGATTCCCTGCGCCGGGATCGGTCTGCACTCCGGGCGGAAGGTCAAGTTGACCCTGAAGCCCGCGGCGGCCGACCATGGCGTGCGCTTCTGCCGGTCCGACCTCGGGGGGCTGGAGATTCCGGCCGCCGTCACCCATCTGGCCAGCATCCACTACGCCACCGGCCTGGCCCGCGAGCAGGGCTCGGTGGAGACGGTGGAGCACCTGCTGGCGGCGCTGACGAGCCTCGGCATCGACAACGTGACGGTGGAGCTGGACTCGCCCGAGGTGCCGATCATGGACGGCAGCGCCGCGCCCTTCGTCTACCTCATTCACGAGGCGGGCGTGAAGCGGCTTGCGGCGCCGCGGCGCTATCTGAAGGTGCTGCGTCCGATCTCGCTCTCGCAGGGCGACAAGCGGATTGCCCTGTACCCGTCGGACCACTTCAAGGTGACCTACAGCATCAGCTTCGACCACCCGATGCTGCGGCACCAGTCGCGCACGGTGCGGCTCACCGAGGAGACGTTCGTCGAGGACATCGCGCCGGCGCGGACCTTCGGCTTCCTGAAGGAGGTCGAGACGCTGCGGCAGCGCGGCCTCGCGCTCGGCGGCTCGCTCGAGAACGCGATCGTGCTCAACGAGACCGGCGTGCTGAACAACGCGCTCCGGTTCGACGACGAGTTCGTGCGCCACAAGATCTTGGACGTCGTGGGTGACCTGGCGCTCGTCGGCCACCCGATCGTGGGCCATGTCGTGGCCCACCGCGGCGGCCACGCGCTGCACACCGCGTTCGCGGCCCGCATCCTCGCGGAGCCCGACGCCTGGAAGCTGGTCGAGGCGCCGGTGGATCCGGCGGCCGAGGACGCGCCGGTGGCGGTGCCGGTCGGGAGCGCGGCGCGGCTGGCGAACTGACGGGCGCGGCTGAGCCGCGCGGCGGGAAGATCTCGAGGGCTGCGGGGAACCGCAGCCCTCGCCATGTACGGGCGGGTCAGGTCGGCTTGTTGGTGAGCTTCCGCATGTAGGCGCCGAGCTTCTCGTTCTCGAACGAGACGACGTTCAGGAACAGGCTCTCGCTCAGGTACTGCCGCCGCTCCTCGTCGGTCATCTGCTCGATCAGGTGCTGGATCTCGCGGACCATGTCCTCGAAGGTCCGCTGCAGCTCCCGCTTGAGGGTCACCTCGCGATACAGCGTCTCCACCACCGCGAGCAGGTCGCCGTCGAGCCGGATCTCCGCGCCCGTGGTCGTCTTGATCGTGCGCATGGCCTACCCTCCGAAGCTTTCGAGGGCGCTCTGCTCGTCGGCGTGCACCTCGATGAAGTTCTGGGCGCCGGTCATGGTCAGCATCGTCTCCACCCGTTTCTGGACGCCCGCCAGCTTGAGCGCGCCGCCGGCGGCCGCCGCCTGCCGGTACAGGTCCATCAGGCAGCCGATCGTCGCGCTGTCCACGTAGCCCACCGGCGACAGGTCGACGATGACCTTGCGCTCGCCGCCCTCGATGAGCGCGACGACGGTCGCCGCGAACTCGGAGAGCAGCGGGTAGATGAGCCGCGCTTCCTTGACGCGGACGATGGGGATGCCGCGTGAGCGATCGGTGTCGAGGTTCATTCGGGTGCTCCGCTGGATGAGCCGTCGTCCGGCGCCGGCGCGCCGGACCCGGCAGGTCTGGCCTGGCTCGCCTGCAGCCGGCGGACCTGCCGCGCGAGCTCGAGGCGGCCGCGGTTGATCCGGGACTTCACCGTGCCCTCCGGCAGCCCGAGGGCGTCGGCAATCTCCTGGTATGAGAACTCCTGCAGGTCGCGCATCACCACCGCCGTACGCAGCGTCACCGGCAGGTGCTCGAGCGCCTGGCGCAGCAGCTCGCGCAGGTCCTGGTGCTCGAGCGCCTTGAGCGGGCTGGCGTCCTTCGAGACCGGCGACAGCGTGGCCGCGTCGATCTCCCGCGCGATCGTCTCCCGCTCCTTGCGCACGCTGCGGTAGTGGTCGATGCAGAGGTTCCGGCTGATGCTGATGATCCAGGTCTGGAAATTGGCGCGGCGGTCGAAGGTGGCGAGCGCCTTGAAGATCTTCAGGAAGATGTCCTGGGTCAGATCCTCCGCCTCGTCGTGCTTGCCGACGAACTTGTAGGCGAGGTTGAAGACCTTGCGGCGGTGCAGGCGGACGATGGTCTCCCAGGCTGCCTGGTTGCCGTTCAGACACTCCTCGATCAGGCGATCGGAGGGCGTCGACGTGGCGGGGGAATCAGCGGACATGCGTCACGTGCCGCGCGGCGGGAGACGGTCGGATGATAGCAGACTCGCTCGCGCCCCTCAAGCCGCGTGGCGGCGCCGCGGGCCGCGATCCGTCTGGATCCGCCCGTCGCTTGCGCGTACAATCGGTCGTTCCGCCGGCCGACCGGGGGCCGCACCGGCCCCGTCCGGGCGATCGGCGCCGACCGAGGACGACAGTGCCCGCCGTGACCGGCTTCCACTACCGCCAGGCCGAGCTGCTCTGCGACGCCACGCCGCTCGCCGCCGTGGCGGCGGCCGCCGGCACGCCCCTCTACGTCTACGGCGCCGACGCCATCCGCGCGCGGGTGTCCGCGTTCGACCAGGCGTTTGCCGGCGTGCCGCACGCGCTGCACTACGCGCTCAAGGCCAACTCGAACCTCGCGATCCTGCGCCTGCTGCGCGGGCTCGGCTGCCTGGCCGACGCCAACTCGGCCGGCGAGATCGACGCCGCGCTCCGGGCCGGCTTCGGACCCGGCGAGATCGTCTTCACCGGCGTCGGCAAGACCGCGGCCGAGCTGGCCCGGGCCGCCGGGCTCGGCCTCCGCTCGATCAACGCGGAGTCGGCCGGCGAGATGGCCCGGATCGACGCCGCGGCCCGCGCCGCCGGCGTGCGCGCGCGCGTCGCGCTGCGCGTCAACCCCGACATCGACGCCGGGAGCCATCCGCACATCTCGACGGGGCGGCGCGTGAACAAGTTCGGGGTGCCCCTCGACGAGGCCGCCGCGGTCTGCCGCGAGGCGGCCCGCCGCCCGGGGCTCGAGCTCGTGGGGCTCCACGTGCACATCGGATCCCAGCTCGTGGACCTCGAGCCCCTGCGCCGCGCCGCGGCCCTCCTCGTCGAGCTGGCGAGGGCGCTGGAAGCGGACGGCATCCGGATCGAGCACCTCGACCTCGGGGGCGGCCTCGGCGTGTCCTACGACGCCACCGGGGCGCCGTCGCCCGCCGACTACGCCGACGCCATCGTGCCCATCGTGCGCGGCACGGGACGCTTCCTGCTGCTCGAGCCGGGACGCGCGCTCGTGGCGTCGGCCGGCGCGCTCCTGACCCGCGTCGTGGACGTGAAGCCGCACGGCCCGGACCGCCTGTTCGTCGTCCTCGACGCGGGCATGACCGAGCTCATGCGCCCCGCGCTGTACGGCGCGTTCCACCGCATCCTGCCCGTCACCGTCGCCGACCGGCCGGAGGTCTCGTGCGACTTCGTGGGGCCGCTCTGCGAGTCGAGCGACACGCTCGGGCACGACCGCCGCGCGCCCCGCCCGGAGGTCGGCGACCTGTACGCCGTGCTCGACGCCGGGGCCTACGGCTTCGTCATGGCGTCGAACTACAACCGGCGGCCGATGCCGGCCGAGGCGCTCGTCGAGGGGGACCGCTGGCGGATCGTGCGCCGCCGCCAGACCGCCGACGACCTGTTCGCGCTCGAGAGCGACGCCTGAGTTCAGGGCTCACGAGTCACGGCTCACGGCGCAAGACTCAAGACTCAGAACTCAAGACTCAAGACTCAAGACTCAAAACTGACGCCTGAGCGAAACACCACATGTCCGGACTGCTGATCGCGTTCGAGGGGCTCGACCAGAGCGGGAAGGAGACGCAGGCGCACCGCCTGGCCGATCGCCTGCGCGCCGAGGGCCACCGCACGCGCCTCGCCTCGTTCCCCGACTACGAGACGCCCATCGGGCAGGAGCTGCGGCGCGCGCTGGCCGGCGAGCACGACTACGGCGCCGACGTCATGCAGCTGCTCTACGTGGCGAACCGCTACGAGCGGAAGCCGGACCTCGAGCGCTGGCTCGGCGACGGCGAGATCGTCCTCTGCGACCGCTACGCCGCGTCGAGCGTCGCCTACGGCGCGGCGCAAGGGCTCGACGCCGCCTGGCTCGTGGAGATCCAGCGGTTCCTTCCGCCGGCGGCCGTCACGCTGCTCCTCGACATCCGTCCCGAGACGGCCGTGGTGCGCAAGGCGAGCGGACGGGACCGCTACGAGCGCGACCTCGCGCTGCTCGCCCGCGTCCGCGCGAGCTACCGCGCGCAGGCCGCGTCGCCCGGCTGGCACCTCATCGACGGGGAGCGCCCGCCGGAGGCGGTGGCCGCCGACGTGCTGGCGGCGGTCCGAGCACGACTCGCGCGGCCGTGAGCGCGCGCACCTCGCGCGCGCCCGCGGCCTTGAGGACGCGCGCGCACGCCTCGAGCGTGGCGCCGGTCGTCGCCACGTCGTCCACCAGCACCACCACGCGGCCGCGCACCGCCGGCGCGCGCCGCGAGATCCATCCCGTTCTCAGCGCGAACGCGTTCCGCACGTTGGCGTGACGGCGCGCGGCGGGCAGGCCCGCCTGCGGCGACGTCGCCCGCGTGCGCGCCAGCGCCGCGACGACGGGCAGCGGCAGCCGCGCGGCCAGGTCGGCGGCCTGGTTGTAGCCGCGGGCCCGCCGCCGCCGGCGGTGGAGCGGCACGGGCACCACGCAGTCGGCGCCCTCGAGCAGCGCCGCGCCCGCGCCCGCCATGCGCGCGGCGAGCGGTCCCGCCAGACCCCGCCGGCCGTCGTACTTGAACGCGTGGATGATGGCGCGCAGCGCGCCGTCGTAGACGCCCACGGCGCGGCTGCGATCGACCGCGCGCGGCGTCCGCCGGCAGCGCGCGCAGACCGCCCGGGCCTGGCTGATCACGCGCCAGGAGGGCAGCGGATCGCCGCAGGCGTCGCAGGCCGGTGGGGTGATGGGACGGACGGCCGCCCAGCAGGCGGGGCACACCGGACCGTCGAGCGGCCGGTCGAGCGGCACGCCGCACGCGGCGCAGCCGGGCGCCACGAGGACCGCGAGGATGGCGTCCGCCGTCCGGCGGCCCCACGTCCGCCACCGGGCGGTCCGGCCTGCGGCCGCCGCGCGCGGCGGCGCGTCAGGACGCCGTGCTGGAGGTCGAGGGCTCCTCGCCGGGCGCGGGGAACTCGATGCGCTCGGCGTTGCCCCAGAGCCGCTCGAGGGCGTAGAAGCGGCGCGTGTCGGGCGTGAAGACGTGCACCACGAAGTCGAAGAAGTCCATGAGGATCCACTCGGCGCGGGCGTAGCCCTCGACGAGTGACGGCCGCTGCCCGGCGGCGCGGAGCGATTCCTCGATGGCATCGGCGATGGCTTTCACCTGACGCACGTTCCGCCCGGAGCAGACCAGGAAGTAGTCGGTGAACGCCGACGCCTTGCGCAGGTCGAGCGCCACGACGCCGGAGGCCTTCTTGTCGTGCGCCGCGTCGACCGCGCGCTGCAGCGCCGGGAGCAGCTTGCGGGACGTCGGGCGCTTGCGCGTGCGTTGGGTCTTAGCCATGCAAGTCGTCTGCCGTGGGTGTGGACGAGTACAGCCCGTGCCGTCGGATGTAGTCGGCGACCCGCGGGGGCACCAGGTCCGCGAGCGGCGCACCCGCCTCGGCGCGGTCGCGTATCTCCGTCGAGGATACGTCGCGCGTCGCCGCGTGGATCAGGAAAATCGCCGTCGGGCCTGCCCCGGCGATCTCCACGCCGCCGCCCGCCGGCGCCTCCACCATGCGCGGCGCGAGCGCCGGCAGCCGGCCGGGCAGCGCGGCCGCCGGCAGGCCGGGGCGGGAGACGACCGCGAAGTGCGCGAGGTCCAGCAGCGCCGGGTAGTCCCGCCAGGTGGCAATTTCCGCGAAGGCGTCGGCGCCCGTGATGAAGAAAAGTTGCGCGGGCCGCCAGCCCTCCCGCCCGAGGGCGCGCAGCGTGTCCGCCGTGTACGACGGGGCCGGCGCCCGCAGCTCCAGGTCCGACGCGACGAGGTGCGGGCAGCCCTCGATCGCGGCGCGCACCATCGCCAGCCGGTCGTCGGCCGACGCCTGCGTCCCCGCCCTCCGGTGGGGCGGCACGCGGGCCGGCACGAGCCGGACCTCGTCGAGGGCCAGCGCGCGGCGCGCGGCCTCGGCGACGTCGAGGTGTCCGAGGTGAACCGGGTCGAAGGTGCCGCCGAGCAGGCCTGCCCGCCGGTCGCGCGTCACGGGACCGACTCCCCCTCGTCCTGGTCGTCGGGGTGCGCGGCCCGCGCGATCGCACGCCACAGCGCCTCGAGCAGCGCCGGCACGCCCTCGCCGGTGACGGCCGAGATGGGGTAGAGCGCGACGCCCGTCTGCTCGAGCCGCGCGCGCAGCCGGTCGAGGCGCTCGGGCTCGTCGAGCGCGTCCATCTTGTTGGCGGCCGCGAGGCGCGGTCGGCCGGCGAAGGGCGAGCCGTCCTGGTCGGGATGGGCGCCCGCGAACAGCTCGAGCTCGCGCTCGATCACGTCGAAGTCGTCGGCCGGCTCGCGGCCCGGCGCCGACGACACGTCGATCACGTGCACGAGCACCTTCGTCCGCTCGAGGTGCCGCAGGAAGCGGTCGCCGAGGCCGTGCCCGGCGTGCGCGCCCTCGATCAGCCCCGGCACGTCCGCGACGACGAAGCTGCGCTCGTCGTCGAGCCGGACGACGCCGAGGTTGGGCGTGAGCGTGGTGAACGGGTAGTCGGCGATCTTCGGCCGCGCCGACGAGACGCGCGCGATCAGCGTGGACTTGCCGGCGTTCGGGTATCCCACGAGCCCCACGTCGGCGAGCAGCTTCAGCTGCAGCCGCAGCCGCTTCTCCTCGCCCGGGAGGCCGGGCTGCGTCTTGCGCGGCGCGCGGTTCGTCGAGGAGACGAACGCGGCGTTGCCGCGCCCGCCGAGGCCGCCCCTGGCGACGAGCACGCGCTGGCCTTCCTCGGAGAGGTCGGCGACCTCGACGAGGCCTTCCTCGGCGTGCTCGAGCACGACCGTTCCGACCGGCACCTCGAGGTCCAGGTTCGTGCCGGCCTTGCCGGTGCGGTTGGCGCCTTCGCCGTGCCCGCCGCGGCGCGCGTGGAACTCCGGATGGAAGCGGTAGTTGATGAGCGTGTTGACGTGGGGGCTGGCGACCAGGTAGACGGAGCCGCCGTGGCCGCCGTCGCCTCCGTCGGGCCCGCCGCGCGGCACGAACTTCTCGCGGCGGAAGCTGAGGCAACCGCGGCCGCCGTCACCGGCCGAAACCTGGATGTCGACTTCGTCGACGAACAAGGGCTTTACTGGGCGTGGACGAGACGGTTACGACCCTCGCAGGTGCGGCCATGCCGCGCGCGGCGCGGCCCGCCGGAGCTTCAGCGAAGGCGGGGGTGTGGGGCGGAGCCCCACGTCTCATTCGACCGGCAGCACGCTGATGAAGCGGCCGCGCGATCCGTGGTCCTCGAAGCGCACCCGGCCGCTCACCTTCGCGAACAAGGTGTCGTCCTTGCCGAGGCCGACGTTGACCCCGGGGCGGAACTTGCGCCCGCGCTGCCGGATGAGAATCGATCCGCCGGTCACGATGTTGCCGTCGTGCCGCTTGATGCCGAGCCGCTGCGACTGGCTGTCGCGGCCGTTGCGAGAGCTGCCCTGACCTTTTTTGTGTGCCATCGTCGTGCCTGGAGCTGAGTGCCTGGTGCTTCGTGTCCGGTGCGTCTCGGGCGCGTCAGGCGACGATCCCGGTAATCGTGACCCGGGTCAGCACGCTGCGATGGCCCTTGGTCCGGCGCATGCCCTTGCGGCGCTTCTTCTTGAAGATCGCGGATCTTGGGGCCGCGGGACTCGCCGGCCACGACGCCGAGGACCTTCGCATCGGCGACGAACGGCGCGCCGGCCACCATCTGGCCGCCGTCCTTCTCGACGAAGAGGACCTGGTCGAACGTCACTT
This sequence comes from uncultured Acidobacteriota bacterium, assembly GCA_963812185.1. GTDB lineage: Bacteria > Acidobacteriota > Vicinamibacteria > Vicinamibacterales > JAHECP01 > JAHECP01. Next base: position 139,531 of record CAWEUE010000001.1, on the reverse strand, counting down.
CCTGGCCCGGCTCGGCGGCCAGCCTGTCGAGCGTCACGACCGCGCCCGGGTCCACGCGAACCTGACGGCCGCCGCTCTTGATGATTGCGTACACGTCTCACCCTCCTCGGGCCCCGTCGCCGCCGGCCGGCGCCCACAGCGAGGGCGGGCCCGCAGCACGGGAAAACTGTAGACTATCACGGAAGCCGTTATTTCGTAAAGGCTTATGACGGGGAGGCCCCGAAGCGGCCGGAACCCCCGTCACTTCAACAGGACGCGCGTGCCCCTGATGCGCTGCGTGCTCAACGTGCTGAGGAAGCTCGGCACGAGCCGGTCCATGAGCTCGAAGTAGGACGACAGCGCGGGCGTGTTCTGCTGCGCGTTGTACAGGATCTCCTCGCGGAAGGTCTCCGAGTAGAGCGTGGCGCCGGTGCGGCCGTCGATGAAGACGAACTTCGGGCTCAGCACGAAGCCCTTGCGCTCCATGTAGGTCCGGATCGGGACCACGCGGCTGCGGCCGAACGCGTCCTGCACCTGCTGCGTCCGCTCCACCATGCCGGACCGCTGCTGCGGCGTGAACAGGATCGTGCCCGTCACGATGAGCGGCTCCTGGTACTCCTCGCCGAGCTTCTTCCAGTAGGCCGCGTCGGCGAAGATGTGCTCGTAGGGCTCGAGGTCCTTCGGCGTGCGGAGTGGCTTCACCGCGTCCGCGGCCGCGGCGCCGTCCGCCGCGGGCGCGCCGGCCGGCGCGTCGGCGTGCTCGGCCGCGATCTTCTCGAGCGGCAGCGGGTCCACTTCGATGACCGCCAGGCGGGACTTCGCACGCAGCTGGCTGCGCAGCAGGCGGACGGTCTCGAGGTTGGCGTCGACGTCGTCCGTGCCGCCGGCGATGAAGCCGACGACCAGCACGCGCCGGAAGGCCGAGACGTCCAGCTTCGGCCGGATGGGCGTCTCGATCGGGATCTCGTAGAAGCTGGTGCAGGCCCCCAGGCCGAGCGCCAACCCGAGGCTAGCGACTATCCCGGCTCTTCGTGCGGTCATTGATTTCCTTGAAGAGATCGAAGTTCTGCCGGATCTGCAGGTTTTCCGGGTCGAGCTGCAGCGCCTTCTCGTACGACCGGCGGGCGTCGTCGAACCGGCCCTGCTGCTCGTAGGCCACCGCCAGGTCGTTCCAGGCTGCGGCGTAGGTCGGATCGATCTCGACGGCGCGCTCCCAGCGATACTGCGCCTCCTGCCAGAGGCCGTTCTGCGCCACCTTGATGCCGAATTCGACCTGGGACTTGGCCTCGGAACGACAATCGGCGTACGCGGCGGGGCTCAGGAGGCTGACCAAGACCGCCGCCAGCACGAAGGTCCGGACTTTCATGGGAAGGGTCCTCGTCCCCACTATACCGACCGCCTCAAAGCACGCGCAAGCGGATTCCTCGGTGTGTGAGACAAGAACTGGAGCAATTGCCATACCAGCCCATCGGTCGGGAATGCGCCGGTGTTCTGGTTGAATGACGGGCCGAAACGCGGCGGCCCCCGGACGGCGCGGCGTGCCCGGCTCAGGACAGGTGTCTCATTCAGGGGGCGCGGTGGCCTGGTCTGGGACACCACGTCTGGTCCGGCGCCGGCCGGCGTCGTCCGCCGGGCCGGGCGTGCGTATCTTGCGTATAATGAAGCGAGCAGGGGTCGGGCGTGCCGGTTGCTCGCAGGCAGCCGGCAGGCTCCGCCCTGCTTTTTTTTTGCGGGGCCTGGCCTGCGGCCTGCGGCGACCCAGAGGAGGCACGATGGATCTCCGGGCAGCCGTGGCGCTGTCGCTCATCGAGGGCGTGCACCGGTCCCGCGTGGCGGCCAGCCTGCGCGAGGCGACGGCCGAACGGCCCGGCGCGGACACGGCCGCACTCGTGGCGGCGGCGCTCGCGCCGACGGCCCTGCCGCGGGGCGCCCTGGCCGACGCGGAGCGCCGCGCGGACGAGGCGCTGGACACGGCCCGCCGGGCCGGGCTGCAGGCCGTCGGGTGGCGGGACGACCGCTACCCTCCGCTGCTGGCCGAGATTCACGATCCCCCGCCCGTCCTGTGGGTGCGGGGCGACGCGGCCGCCCTGGCGGCGCCGGCCGTCGCCCTGGTCGGGGCCAGGGCGGCGTCCACGGCAGCGCTCGAGACCGCGCGGGCCCTGGCGGCGGACCTGGCGCGGCGCGGGGTGGTCGTCGTGAGCGGGCTGGCCCGCGGCGTGGACTCGGCCGCCCACCGGGGCGCGCTCGACGGGAAGGGCGTGACGGTCGCCGTGCTGGGCTCAGGGGCGGACCGCATCTATCCGCCCGAGCACGAGGACCTGGCCGCCGAGATCGCGGTCCAGGGCGCCGTTGTGAGCGAGCTGGCGCCGGGCGCGCCGCCCCTTGCGGAGCACTTCCCAGCCCGGAACCGGATCATCAGCGGCCTCGTCCGTGCCGTGGTGGTCGTCCAGGCGGCCGAGCGCAGCGGGTCGCTGATCACGGCGCGCTGCGCCCTGGAGCAGGGCCGGGAGGTCATGGCCGTTCCCGGGCTGGTCCTGAGCGGACGGAATCATGGGGCACATGCCCTTATCAAGGATGGGGCAAAGCTTGTCGAAACAGCGGACGATATCCTGGAAGAACTGCCGGGTCTCGGCCGGCCGGACACGGCCCCGGTCGATTCCTGTAAGTGTTTGCTAGAAGATAGGTTGTATCACTCGATGCCGGTCGGCGAGCCGTGCTCGCTCGACGAGCTGGCCACCCGGACCGGCCTCGGGACGAGCGTTCTGCTGGGCCGGCTGCTCGAGCTGGAGCTGGCCGGACAAGTGGTTCGTGCGCCGGGCGGCCGATTCGTGCGGGCCGCCCGAAGGGTGGTAACGTAATCCCAGGCTCGGCTCGGCCCTGCCGGCCGGGTTTCCCTGGCACAGCACAGTACGAAGCTATGGTAAAGGCTCTGGTCATCGTGGAGTCGCCTGCGAAGGCGAAGACCATCAACAAGTATCTGGGGCGGGACTTCAAGGTCATCGCCTCCATGGGGCACGTGCGCGATCTGCCCAAGAGCAAGCTGGGCGTCGACGTGGAGCACGACTTCGCGCCGGCCTACGAGGTCATCGCGAGCCGGAAGAAGGTGCTCAAGGAGCTCAAGGACGCCGCGCAGAAGGTGAGCGAGGTGTTCGTCGCCACCGACCCCGACCGCGAGGGCGAGGCCATCGGGTGGCACGTCACCGAGGAGCTGGCCGGGCTCAAGGGCGCGAAGAAGCGCACGATCCACCGCCTGATGTTCAACGAGATCACCAAGAAGGCGGTGAACGAGGCGCTGAAGCATCCGGGCCACATCGACCGCCGGATGGTCGACGCGCAGCAGGCCCGGCGGGTGCTCGACCGGCTCGTGGGCTACAAGATCAGCCCGCTGCTCTGGGACAAGGTGCGGCGCGGCCTGAGCGCCGGCCGCGTGCAGTCGGTCACGCTCAAGCTGGTGTGCGACCGCGAGGCCGAGATCGAGGCCTTCAAGGCCGAGGAGTACTGGTATCTCTTCGCCCGCCTGGCGGGCGCGCTGCCGCCCGAGCTCCAGGCGCGCCTCGTCAAGAAGGACGGGAGCGCCCTCAAGATCACCAACGAGGCCGGGGCGAAGGCCGCGCTGGCCGACCTGTCGGACGCCGCCTACACGGTCACCTCGGTCGCGACGAAGGAGCGGAAGAAGAGCCCCGTTCCGCCGTTCATCACGAGCAAGCTGCAGCAGGCCGCCCGCTTCCCGGTCAAGAAGACGATGATGATCGCGCAGCAGCTCTACGAGGGCATCGAGCTGCCGGGTGAAGGCGCGGTCGGCCTCATCACCTACATGCGCACCGACTCGACGCGCGTCGCCGACGAGGCGCTCGCCGAGGTGCGCGGCTTCATCGGCGAGCGGTACGGCCAGGACTACCTGCCGCCCAAGGCGATCCACTACCGGGCCAAGAAGGACGCGCAGGACGCGCACGAGGCGATCCGGCCGACGTCGATGGCCTACGATCCGGAGCAGGTGCGGGCGCACCTCACCGCCGATCAGTACTACCTCTACCGCCTGATCTGGAACCGCTTCGTGGCGTCGCAGATGACGCCCGCCACGTTCGACGACACGACCGTGGAAATCGGCGGCGGGCGCGTACACCTTCCGCGCCAAGGGCTCGGTGCCCAAGTTCCCGGGCTGGCTGGCCGTCTACGGGGCCGACGCGGCGGAGACGCCGGCGGCGCCCGCGGCCGACCAGAGCGCGAGCGAGGGCGACGAGGAGAGCGGCGCGAGCGTCCTGCCTCCCCTCGTCGAGGGCCAGGCGCTCACGCTGCGCGAGCTCACGCCGGAGCAGAAGTTCACGCAGCCGCCGCCGCGCTACAGCGAGGCCACGCTCGTGAAGGCGCTCGAGGAGAACGGCATCGGCCGTCCGAGCACCTACGCGTCGATCATCGGCGTGCTGCAGGCGCGCGAGTACGTCAACAAGACCGAGGGCCGCTTCAAGCCCACGATGCTCGGCCGCATGCTGGTGACGCGGCTGCTCAGCCCGAGCTTCGACGACATCCTCGACGTGGAGTACACGGCGAAGATGGAGGAGCAGCTCGACGAGATCGAGAACGGCCACGCCGACTACCGGTCCACCCTGTCCAGCTTCTACGAGAAGTTCGAGAAGGACCTGGCCAAGGCCAAGGGCGTGATGCCGAACCTCAAGGAAGGCGAGCCGACCGACGAGAAGTGCGAGAAGTGCGGGTCGCCGATGGTCACGAAGGCCGGGCGCTTCGGCCTGTTCCTCGCGTGCAGCGCGTACCCCGACTGCGAGAACACGCGCGAGCTCGAGAAGCCGGAGCCCGGCGACCGAGGACCTCGAGGAGGTCTGCGAGAACTGCGGCCGCCCGATGGTCGTCAAGCGAGGCCGCTTCGGCCCGTTCCTCGCCTGCACGGGCTATCCCGAGTGCAAGACGACGCGCAAGCTCATCTCGACCAAGCAGGGCGTGACCGCGGCGAAGCCGGACCAGATGCTGGACGAGAAGTGCCCGCGCTGCGGCGCCAACCTCGTCGTCAAGCACGGGCGCTTCGGCGAGTTCACCGCGTGCAGCAACTACCCGACGTGCAAGTACGTCAAGCTGAAGTCCACCGGGGTCGCGTGCCCCAAGGACGGCGGCGACATCGTGGAGCGCAAGTCGCGGCGCGGCAAGGTGTTCTTCGGCTGCAGCAACTACCCGGACTGTGACTTCACGCTGTGGGATCGTCCCGTCGGCGAGAAGTGCCCGGAGTGCGGCGAGGGCCTCCTCGTGGAGAAGATCACCAAGCGCCACGGCCGGCAGCTGATCTGCCACCGGAAGGACGAGTGCGGGTACGTGCGGAACGAGGAGCTCGCGACGGCGTGATCGTTCCGAATGTCGAATTGGGAATGTCGAATGTCGAATTGAGGAAGACGCAACCCGGACCGACCTCCGCATTCGACACTCCGCATTGAGCAATTGAGCAGTCGTCATTCGCCATTCGCCATTCGCCATTCGCCATTCGACATTTCCATGATTCAGATTGTGGGCGGCGGGCTCGCCGGCTGCGAGGCGGCCTGGCAGGCGGCCTCGCGGGGCGTGCGCGTCGTGCTGCACGAGATGCGTCCGGTCCGGCCGACGGCGGTGCACAGGACCGACCGGCTCGCCGAGCTGGTCTGCAGCAACTCGTTCCGCGGTGACAAGCTCGACAACGCCGTCGGCCTCCTGAAGGAGGAGATGCGCCGGCTCGGCTCGCTCGTCATGCGCGCCGCCGACGCCACGCGCGTGCCGGCCGGCGCGGCCCTGGCCGTGGACCGCGAGCGGTTCGCCGAAGCGGTCACCGCCGGGATCGCCGCCGAGCCCCTCATCACCGTCGTCCGCGACGAGGTCACCGCGATTCCCGCGCCCGCCGACGGGGTCGCCGCGTCGATCATCGCGACCGGCCCGCTCACCTCTGACGCGCTCTCGGCCGACATCGCGGCCTTCGTCGGCCGCGCTCACCTCTACTTCTACGACGCCATCAGCCCGATTGTCCTCGCCGAGTCCATCGACCGCGGCGTCGTGTTCCGGCAGTCGCGCTGGGGCCGGAGCCTCGGCCCCCGCGAGCCGGACGCCGGCGGCCCCGCGTGCGGCGCCGACGACGGGGAGGGCGACTACCTGAACTGTCCGCTGACCGCCGAGGAGTACGGGCGCTTCTACGACGCGCTCGTGTCGGCCGAGCTCGCCACGGTGCACGACCTGGACCGCGAGCGGTTCTTCGAGGGCTGCCTGCCGATCGAGGTCATGGCGCACCGCGGTCCCGACACGCTCCGCTTCGGGCCGATGAAGCCGGTCGGCCTGGTGGACCCGCGCACCGGCGCGCGGCCGTACGCCGTGGTGCAGCTGCGCCAGGACACCCTTGCGGGCGATCACTACAGCCTGGTCGGCTTCCAGACGCAGCTCAAGTGGGGCGAGCAGGCGCGGGTGCTGCGGCTCATCCCGGGCCTCGCGCGCGCCGAGTTCGTGCGCTTCGGCATGATCCACCGCAACACCTACATCAACGGGCCCAGCGTGCTCCGGCCGCACCTGGCAGACGCGCCGGCGGGGCGACCTCTTCTTCGCCGGCCAGGTGTCGGGCGTCGAGGGCTACGTCGAGTCGGCGGCGTCGGGGCTGCTGGCCGGACGGAACGCCGCCGCGCTGGCCGCCGGCCTCGCGCCGTCGGCGCCGCCGCGGACGACGGCGATCGGCGCGCTGGCGTACTATGTTTCGCACGCGGCGGCGGGCGACTACCAGCCGACCAACGTCACGTTCGGCATCATGGAGCCGCTCGCCCAGGCGCCGCGGCGCAAGGCCGACCGCAAGGCCGCGATGGCCGAGCGCGCGCTGGCCGACCTGGAGGCGTGGGCGCGCGGCGCGGGCGCGCCGGCCGCGGTGTCCGGGCCGGCCGCGGGGTGAGGAGCCGATGGCGTCAGAGGGATCGCTCAAGGGCCACGGGAAGGCGTTCCTGGCCTACCTGCGCCTCAACCGCAACGCGTCGCCGCACACCGTGCGGGCCTACGAGAGCGACCTCGCGCAGCTCCTGGCCTTCCTCGCGGCCGCGCGCGGGCGGTCCGTGTCGTCGCTCGAGCCGTCGGACTTCGACACGGCGGGCGTGCGCGGGTTCCTCGGCGACCTGTACGAGCGCGGCAACTCCAGGGCGTCGGCGGGGCGCAAGCTGGCGGCCGTCCGCTCCTTCGCGCGCTATCTCCGGCGCGAGGCGATCATCGACCAGGATCCCGGCGCGCTCGTCGGCACGCCGCGGCGGGAGCAGAAGATCCCGGCCCACCTCGAGGTGGACGAGATGGCGAAGCTCCTCGAGATGCCGGACCTGACGACGCGCGCTCGGCCGCCGCGACCGGGCGATCCTGGAGCTCTTCTACGCCTCGGGCCTGCGGCTGAGCGAGCTCGTGGGGCTGGATCTCGACGACCTGAACCTGACCGGCCGGGTCGTGCGCGTGCTGGGCAAGGGCGGGAAGGAGCGCATCGTGCCGTTCAACCGGACGGCGGCCGCGGCGGTCAAGGCGTGGCTGCGGGACCGGGAGGCGCTCGGGACCGGGGCCGCCGCGCCCGAGGCCCCGCGCGCGCGGCGCGCGCGCCACCCGCTGTTCCTGAACTACCGGGGCGGGCGGCTGTCCACGCGCAGCGTGGACCGCCTCGTGCGGCGCTACGTGGCGGCGTGCAGCACGCGCTTCGGCATCAGCCCGCACGCGCTGCGCCACTCCTTCGCGACCCACCTGCTCGAGCGCGGGGCGGACCTCCGGGCCATCCAGGAGCTGCTCGGCCACGCGCGGCTGAGCACCACCCAGCGCTACACGCACGTCAACGCGACGCAGCTCCTCGAGTCCTACCGGAAGGCGCACCCGCGGGCGTGAGGTCTAGCCCGCCGCCTCGAGTATCGACGAGCGGCGGCTGCGCGGGTAGTCGATCCCGAGCGTCTTGATCTTGTAGTTCATGACGCGCGGGCTGATCGACAGCAGCTCGGCGGCGTCCTTCTGGACCCAGTTCGACATCTTGAGCGCCTCGATGAGCGTCTGCCGCTCGATCTCCTCGAGCGGGATGCCGGTGGGCGGGATGCGGACGAGCGGGGTGCCGTCGCCGGCGGCGGCGGTGGTCGTGAGCTCGCCGAGCCGCAGGTCGGCGTTCGAGACGTTGGGGCCCTCGGTGAGCAGCATCGCGCGCTCGATGGCGTTCTCGAGCTCGCGGATGTTGCCCGGCCAGTTGTAGCGCATCGAGCAGCTTCAGCGCCTCGGGCTCGAGCCCGTCCACCTTCTTCTTCAGCTCGCCGGAGAAGCGGTGGATGAAGAACCCGGCGAGCGCCGGGATGTCCTCCTTGCGCTCGCGCAGCGGGGGCATGTCGATCGAGACCACGTTGAGACGGTAGAAGAGGTCCTCGCGGAACTCGCCGGCCGCGACCATCGTGGCCAGGTTGCGGTTGGTCGCCGTGATGACGCGCACGTCGACGCGCAGCGTGCGCGTGCCGCCGAGCCGCTCGAACTCGTGCTCCTGGAGCACGCGCAGGATCTTGGCCTGCGTGTTCGCGCTCATGTCGCCGATCTCGTCGAGGAACAGCGTGCCGCCGTCGGCCTGCTCGAAGCGGCCGATCCGCTGCTTGTCGGCGCCGGTGAACGCGCCCTTCTCGTGGCCGAACAGCTCCGACTCGAGCAGGTTCTCCTGCAGGGCCGCGCAGTTGACCTTCACGAAGTTGCGGGTCGCAGCGCAGCGAGTTGTGGTGGATGGCGCCGGCGATCAGCTCCTTGCCCGTGCCCGTCTCGCCGCGGATGAGGACCGTCGTGTTGCTCTTGGCCACCTTGCGCACGATGTCGAGCACCTGCTGCAGGGCGCCGCTCGCGCCGACGATCCGGTCGAACTCGTAGATGTCCTGCTGGGCGTGGCGGAGGTAGTCGATCTCGGTGGCGGAGCCGGCGGTGCTCGATCGCCTTCTCGATCTTGACCTCCATCTCCTCGATCTCGAACGGCTTCTGCACGTAGTCGAAGGCGCCGAACTTCATGGCCTCGACCGCGGTGTGGATCGATCCGAACGCCGTCATGAGGATCACGGCCGTCGTCGGGTGCAGCGTCTTCGCGGTGCGCAGCACGTCCATGCCGTCGCTGCCGCCCATCTTCAGGTCGCTCAGGACCACGTCGAAGGGGCCCTCGTGGAGCCGCTCGATGGCCGCCGTGCCGTTCGGCGCCTCCTCGACCTCGTGGCCCGCGTCCGTCAGCGCCCGCGCGATGCCCCGCCGCAGCGAGTCGTGATCGTCGGCCACCAGTATGCGTCCCATCGCTCTCCGACCTTTCTCCCCGGCTGCCGCGCCCGCCCTACTGGAACAGCTGATGCCCGCCGGCGAGCGGGAGCGTCACGCGAAACGCCGTTCCGCCGCTCTCGCGGGTCGTCACGTCGATGCGCCCGTCGTGCGCGTCCACGATCTTCCGGACGATGGCCAGCCCCAGACCCGAGCCCTGCGGCTTGGTCGTGAAGAAGGGGCTGAAGATCCGATCCACCAGCTCGCCCGGCAGGCCCGGTCCGTCGTCCGACACGTCCACGATCACCGCCTCCGACGCGTGCGCGTCGGTCCCGAGCCCGCCGTCGTCCTCGAGCCGGATGTGCCGCGCGTGGACCCGACACGTGCCCCTTGCCGCCGAGGGCCTCGAAGGCGTTGGTGAAGAGGTTGGTGAAGAGCTGACGCAGCTGGAACTCGTCGCCCTGGATGTCCGGCACGTCGGGGTCGAGCGTCACCGCCACCTCGGCGCGGCCCCGCGCGGCCTTGCTCTCGGCCATCGTCACCGCGTTCTGGAACACCTCGGGGAGCGAGACGCGCTCGACCTGCAGGCGGATCGGACGCACGAAGTCGAGGACCTCGATCACGATGGCGTTGGCCATCTTGGCGTCCTTGATGATGTCGCCCAGGAGCGCGTGCGCGTCGCCCGAGTCCGGCAGCTGGCGCTTGAGCAGCCCCGCCATGACCTCGATGCCCGCCAGCGGGTTCTTCACCTCGTGCGCGATGGCCGCCGCCATCTCGCCGAGCGCCGCCAGACGATCGCGGAGCCGCTCGCGCTCCTCGATCTGCTCGACGCGCGTGAGGTCCTTGAAGAACAGCGCCGCGCCCACCGCGCGGCCCCGCTCGTCACGCACGTGCGAGAGCGTGTAGCCGATGACCTTGCCCGACGGCTTCAGCCGGAGCTCCGCGCGGTTCGGCAGGTGGCTGAGCTCGAACGCCCCGGCCAGGATCCGCACGATGTCGGGCGAGTTCTCCAGCACCTCGAAGAACGGCCGGCCGAGGCCGGACGACTCGACGCTGACGCCGAGCGTGCGGCAGGCCACGTCGTTCGCGAAGACGAGGCGGCCGTCCCGGGCGATCGCCAGCACGCCGTTGCGCATGCTGTTGACCATGTGCCGGAAGAACAGATCGGTCGTGATCGAGGCGTCGGTCCCGGCACGCGCGCGCGGCGTGCGCGCGCGGCGCGTCGGGCCGGCCCCGGACTTGGGCGCGCGGCTCTTGCGTTCGGGCATGGCGTCCTGCCAGAGGAGGTCGAAGGTCGCCGGAGACCCGGGTATTGTAGTCGGCCCGACAGGTGCCGCCAAGCTGTTATCCATCTTTGACTTACGGGCGTCGTGCCCGCCTGGGCCCGCCGCCGGGCGTGCGCACCCCCGGCGCCGGCACACCCGGTTCCGTTCAAGTCCAGGGGGCAAACGGTGTACCCGGACCTGACAGCCAGAATTCGCCGAAAACCGACAAGATAGCCACGTGCGACCGTGCGATCGCCGTACAGTTGATTACGAAAACGTAATTTTCTGACAGTATTGGCGCCCGCGGGCGGGCGGAAAGGCAGGGCATCGGCCGGGGGAGGCCGTCAACTCTCGGAGGAAGGGGTTTGGGGCTCGCTGGAGGCCGTCTGGAGGGCCTCCCACTGGTCCATCAGGTCTCCCACCTCCCACATCAGGGCCTGGTGGCGGTCGATGACCGGCCTGGCGGCCTCACGGTCCTCGTAGAACCCGGGGGCGGCCATCGAGGCCTCGATGTCGCGGATGGCCTGCTCGCGGTCCGCGATGCGCGCCTCGAGGTCCTCGATCCGGCGTCGGCGGGCCTCGTCGCTGCGCTTCCGGCGGCGCAGCACCGCCTCGGCCTCGCGTCGCGCGGCCCAATCGGCCTTGCGCTCCTCCTTGGGGTTCGCGGCCGGCGGCGGCGCGGCCTTCACGGCCGCACGCGCGCCGGCGGGCGCCGGCGGAGCGGGGGCCTCGTCCGGCCGGGTCCGGCGCCAGTGGAACTCCTCGTACGTGCCCGGGTAGAGCACGGCGTCGCCCCCGCCCACGTCCACGACCTTGGTGGCGAGCCGATCGACGAAGTACCGGTCGTGCGACACGAAGATCAGCGTGCCGCCGAAGTCCTCGAGCGCTTCGAGCAGGACGTCCTTGGAGTCGAGATCCAGGTGGTTGGTGGGCTCGTCGAGCAGCAGCGTGTTGGCCGGACGGAGCAGCATGCGCGCCACCGCGAGCCGGGTGCGCTCGCCGCCCGAGAGCACGGTCACGGGCTTGTAGACGTCGTCGCCCGAGAACAGGAAGCCGCCGAGGATGTTCCGGATGGCGGGCACCATCTGATTGGGCGAGCCGGCGGCGAGCGTCTCGTAGACGTTGAGGGACGGGTCGAGCCGCGTGGCCTCGTCCTGCGCGAAGTACTGGGCGACGACCTGGTGGCCTTCGGCGCGCGCGCCCGCGTCGGGCGCCTCGACGCCCGAGAGCAGCCGCATGAGCGTGGACTTGCCCGCGCCGTTGGGCCCCACGATCGCGATGCGGTCGCCGCGCTCGATGAGCAGGTCGAGCCCCTTGAAGACGACCGTCCGGCCGTACGCCTTCGTCGCCTGCCGGAGCTCGAGCACGAGCCGCCCGCTGCGCGCGCACGACGGGAAGGCGAAGCGCACGCGCTTGCGCTCCGGCGGGATGTCGATCCGCACGACCTTGTCGAGCATCTTGATCCGGCTCTGCACCTGCGCGGCCTTGGTGGCCTGGTAGCGGAAGCGGTCGATGAACTGGCGCATGCGCGCCACCTCCTCGTCCTGCCGCCGCTTGGCCTCGCGCAGCCGCTCCATCCGCGCGTCGCGCTCGCGCAGGTAGGCCGTGTAGTTGCCGGTGTAGTCGGTGAGGGTCTTCAGCCCGATCTCGGTGATGCGGGTGACGACCGCGTCGAGGAAGTAGCGGTCGTGCGAGACGAGGATCACGGCGTGCGGGTAGCCCGTGAGGTAGTCCTCCAGCCAGTTGCGCGCCTCGAGGTCCAGGTGGTTGGTGGGCTCGTCGAGCAGCAGGAGATCCGGGTTGCGGAGCAGCAGCTTCGCGAGGGCGATGCGCATCTGCCAGCCGCCCGAGAAGGTCTCGGTCGGATGGTCGAAGGTGTCGGGCGCGAAGCCGAGACCGCGCAGCACGGTCGCGACCTTCAGATCGATCGTGTAGCCGTCGCGGCGCCGGAACTCCTCCTGCGCCTCGGCGTAGCGCTCGAGCATGCGGTCGTGCTCGCCGGAGGGCACGGCGGGATCGCCGAGCCGCGCCTCGAGCGCGTGCATTTCCGCCTTCAGATCGAGGAGCGGCGCGAAGGCGAGGCTGGCCTCGGCGAACAGGCCGCGGCCCTCGTGCGCCAGGCCGTCCTGCGGCAGGTATCCCGCGGTGAGGCCGCCCGGCTTCACGATGACGCCGGCGTCGGGCTCGTCGAACCCCATCAGCATGCGCAGCAGCGTCGTCTTGCCGGCCCCGTTCGGCCCGCTCAGGCCGACGCGCTCGCCGGACGTGATCTGCCAGCTCACGCCCTCGAGCAGGACGCGATCGCCGAACGCCTTGGACACGCCGGACAGCTGGATCATCGGGGGTCGTGGGCCACCAGGGTGTGCGCGAGCGCCCAATTGGTGGGCGGTTCCATCAGGCAGGACCGCATTCTAGCACGGCCGTTCGCGCGGCCCGGGCGGCCTTCGTGCCCGTGGCGAAGGGGTGACGTGCCGTGTCGTGCACGCTGGATGGGTCTGGTGTCGCTTCCTGTCGTATCCCCCGATGTCGCTGAATGCATTGGTCTTAGGTTGGCACGCTCCTACCATAACGAAGTCAACGGACACATGCACAGGCACCCCTTCGCGGCGACTCGTCTGGCGGGACTTTCGGTCGCGATGCTCGCGCTCGCGGCGGTGCCCGCCTGGGCGGGCGCGTCGGCCACCGCGGCCGTCCACGTGACGGTGGAAGTGCACGCCCGGACGGTCCTGCGCGTCTCCACGCACCAGCTGCAGTTCGATTCTGCCGTCCGACACGCGGTCGGCCACCGCGGAGCTCGACTTCTCGGCGGCGGCGCGCACGCGCCGCGACGGCGAGGTGATGCTGACCGTGGAGCCCGAGCGGTGGCTCGAAGGGCCCGGCGGCGCGGCCGATGTCGACGCGCTCGTCACCTTCGAAGGGGACGGCGAGGGCGTCGCGGCCGGCCAGCTGGCGCCGAGCGCGCCGTCGGTCGCCGGCCGGTGGCTCGGCAGCGGCAGGCGGGACGGCCACCTGCGCTTCACGCTGCAGGCCGACGCCGCGGGCACCTATCGCCTTCCGGTGCGCCTGGTGCTGACGGCTCTCTAGGTTCTTCGAGGGGCCGCGTCCGCGGCCCGTTCTCACTCACCTGTTCCGCGCCTGATCCAGACCGAGACGCCCAGCTGGCGCTCGATGGCGGCGCCTGCCCGGCGCGCGGCGTCGAGCGTCTCGAACGGCCCGACGCCGACGCGGTAGAGGCGATCGCGGCCGCCCGGCTGCGGCAGCCGCAGGTACGGCGCGTAGCCGAGCGCCTGGAGCCGCTCGACCAGCGCGTCGGCGCGGTCGGCCGCGGAGAGCGCGGCCACCTGCACGACGAAGGGACCGTCCGTCTCGACGCGCGGCGCGGCGCCGCGCCGCGTGCCGGTCTCCTCGGTGACCCACGTCTTCACGCCCAGCGCGCGCTCGACGGCCGGCGCCGCCGCGTTGGCGTCGGCACGCGTGCGGTACCCCCGGATCCTCACGCGGTAGAGGGGCGTCGCGGCGCCCGGTCCTGGCGGGGTCACCTCGGCGTCGTAGCCGAGCGCGGCCGCGCGCGCACGCAGGAGGTCGGCGTTCTCGGGCCGCGTGAGCGCGCCGATTTGGATCACGAAGGCCCCGCGGGGCGACGGGCGTGGCGCACGTCCGCGCGGCGCGGCGGCGACCGGCGGCGCGTCGCGCGTGACCCACGGCGTCACGCCCAGCCCGCGCGCGATCGCGGCGGCGGCGCGGTCGGCGGCGGCGCGGTCGGCGAACGGGCCGACGCGGACGCGGAACAGCCGGTCGGCGGACCACGCCTCCGGCCGCAGGACGTAGCCGTCGTACCCGAGCCCGGCCAGCCGCTCGACGAACGTCTGCGCGCGATCCTCACGCGCGAGCGCCGCGACCTGGACGCGGTACGGGCTGCCGCCGCCCTCCGGCTCGCGCACGACCCGCGCCGCAGTGCCGAGCGCCGCGCTGAGCCCGGCGGCGGCGCGATCCGCCGCGCCGCGGTCCGCGAAGGTGCCGACGCGGACGCGGTAGAAGCCGTCGCCGTTCGGTCCGGGCTGCACGACGTAGGCGTCCCACCCCTGCGACCGGAGGTTCGCGGCGAGCGTGCCGGCGCGCTCGCCGCGGCTGACGGCGGCCGCCTGCACCGCGAACGGCCCTGCGCTCGACGGCGCCGCGGCCTCCGGCTCGATTGGCGCGGCCGGGCGGGCGGGCGCGGCGCGCGGCGGCGCGGGCGCGGCCGGACGCGGCGCGGCGGGCGGCGGCGCGGCGCCGGTCGCCGGGAACACCTTGCGGATCTCGGCGCGCCGCTCGAGCTTCACGAGGAAGTCGGCCTTTGCGCCCAGCCGGTCGCGCCCGAGCAGGACGTCGACCTGCGCGGCGCCCTGGATCGCGGCGCCCGGCGGCAGCGACTGGAGCAGCAGGCGGACCGTGTGCGGCCCGCTGTCCACGGCGTCGAAGTGGAACGCGCCGCCGCGGGCCAGCTCGGACCGCGCGCCGCCGTCGAGCACGAGCACCGCGCCGTCGATTGGCTCGTCGCCCTCGTCGAGCACGCCGTTGCCGTTGGCGTCGCGCGCCACGGTCCCCTCGATCGCGCCGAGCGGGACGACGCCGAACTCGGCGCGGGCGCTGGCGTTGCGCGCGACCTCGACCTGCAGGCTGGCGATGGCCGGGATGTCGTAGTCGACCGGCAGGGCCGAGACGTCGATGCCCACGCGGCTCGTGCCGACCGGCACCCGGGAGAACTCGAACCGGCCGTCGGGGCCCGTCGTCACGCGCACGGTCTTGTCGAGCAGCATGGTCACGCCGCCCGCCGGCTCCTCGTCGGGATCGTGCTGGCCGTTGGCGTTCCAGTCCACGAACACGCTGCCGGCGACGGTGCCCGTTCCGCGCGCCGTGCGCGGCGCGGTGGCGAAGCCGCCCAGGCCGGACGGCGCGCGCGCCGAGCCGGTCGGAAGCGTGTAGACGAAGCGGATCATCGAGCGCGTGAGATACGGGCTGACGCCGGCAACGGAGAGCGGCGTGCGGTCCACGAAGAAGTCCACCGCGAGCGAGGTGCGCGGCGTGAGCCGGCCGCTCAACCCGAAGTTGAGCACGCGGCGCGGCGTGAGCAGGCCGGCCGCGAGGTCGAGGTTCTGGCTCGCGGTCGCCTCGGCGCGGAGGTAGAGGTCGCGGCGGGGCAGCTGGAACTGGCCTCCGGCGCTGACCTCCCAGGTACCTGCTGGCCGCCGCCGGCGTTGGCCTCCTGCCGCGTCCAGGTCGCGGCGCCGAAGAACTGCCGCCCGACCCTGGGCGTGTAGAAGGCCTGCAGCATCGCGTCGTGCTGGGTGTAGGTGCCGAAGCCGGCCACCCGGTCGACGTTGGAGCGGCGCTGGTAGCGGGAGAACAGGTTCCATTTCGGGAAGCTGCTCCGCCATTCGAACGCCGCCACGCCCCGGTCGCTGTCCGACCGCTGGCCGAGGCCCGGCGTGCGGGCGCGCCGGCCGCCGCCCTCGTAGCGCAGCGTGGCGTAGCTGTGGCTGGCGACCGGCAGGCGGATGCCGCCCCAGACCCGTTCGATCGTGGTCTGCGGCAGCGTGACGCCGGCCCGGCTCGCGGCGGCCGGGTCGAGGTTGGTGCGCGTCACCGTGCCGCCGCCGAACGCGTGCGCGGGACCGAGGTCTGTACTCCCCGCCGACGAACACGTCCTCGCGGTCGCGGTACTGGTAGTTGAGGACGGGCAGGTCGCCGGGTGAGAACCGCTCGGCGTTGATCTGGAGCCAGCCGCGGCGGTGGCTCCACAGCGCGCCGACCAGGCCCGAGGCGCCGCGCTCGAACCGATCGGACCCGACCCGGCGGTACCGCGCGTAGCCGCCCTCGGTGACGAACTGGAACGACGGCGTCACGCGGAGGGTCGCGCCCACGCCCCCCGAGTCGCTGTCCGTGACGAAGTAGCTGAACCCGCCCAGGTCGCTGGTGCGCACGCGGGCGGCGTGCGCGGAGACCTGGAGCCAGCCGGTCGCCCAGTGGCTGGCCTGCGCGGAGACGATTGTCTGGCCGAGCACGTCCGGGTCGGACCCGAAGATGTTGCGCAGCGCGACGGCGCGGCCCGCCATGATGGCGACGGTGGTCCGCTTGTTCGCCCCGTACACCGCGCCGCCGCGGAAGTTCACTTCGGGGGCGAACAGGTTGGTGAAGTGGTAGCTCGAGAGCTGCGGCGTGAGCGTCGTGTCGCCGCCGGTGAACGACCAGGACAGGCCCAGGGCGTGGACGTCGCGCAGCGCGACGGCGGTGCGGCCGGGCACCGCGCGGTCGCCGCGCCGCGTCGCGCCGAAGGTCACCTCGAGCGTGCCGAAGCGGAACCCGGGCTGCACCCAGTGAAACAGGAAATCCGGCGAGACGGGCGCCTGGCCGCCCGTGCGCAGCTCGTCACCCGTGACGACCTGCGTGGAGCTCGACACCTGGATTGAGCCCTGCTGCCCGGCCAGGGCCGGAGCCGCGAGCGCGACGACGAGCAGCGCGGCCAGGCGCGCCGGGTGTCGAAGCATGCCACTATCGAACGACCTTCAAGGCGGTCTCTCCCACGAGCAGCGCCGGCAGTCCGACGTCGAGCTTCAGCTCGACGCGGTAGTCGCCGGCCGGCAGCGGATCCTGGCCCTCCTTGGCGGTGGGGATCGCGACCTCGCGCTCGCTCTCGGGCAGCACGGGGACGTTCGGCACGTCGAGTTCCCGCACCGTCTGCCCGCCCGCGTCGTACACGGTCAGCACGCCGGTGGTGCGCACCTGCACGTGCCCGGTGTTGCGCAGCGTGGCGACGACCTGCGTCGGCTGCCCCTCGGGTGTCCGCGTGACGAGGTTCGTCAGGTCCACCGCGGGCTGCGGCTTCCCGATCGTGAGGTACACGATCGTCGCCACGCGGCTCCGGAACCGCACCTGGCGCCCCGCGGCCACGAGGTCGCCGCTCGCCGGCCCCACCTCGAACATGATGGCCGTGCGGTAGCCCCCGTCCGCCGCGTCGTTCGGGATCGTCGTCGTGAAGCGGACGGTGGCGGTCTCGCCCGGCCCGACGACCTGCTCGGGCGGCGCGAGGCGCACCCACGCCGCCGCGCCGTACTTCTGCTCGGGCGGAGGGATCGTCGCCTCGAACTGCGGCGTGCCGTCCCGCGACAGGAACCAGTCCATGACCTGCGCGCGGATGCGCACGGGCTCGTTGCCCTGGTTCGAGAGCGTGACCGCCTGGGTGTGCGTCCCACCCGGTCCGCTCTGGAGCTCGACGCGGAGCGGCGACACCTCCACGGACACCTGCGCGGCGGCCGGGGCCGCGAGCAGGATCGCCCACGCCAGCGCGGCGAGCGCCGCTACGGAGCGCTCAGGGTGAACACGACCGTCTGCGTGTACTGACCGCTTGTGTAGTTCCATGAGTTTGCCAGCTGGAAGACGATCGAACCATCGGCCGCGGGATTGACGTCGCCACTGCCGCTCGCGAGCACCTGCTCGACGGTCTTGCTCAGGGTGCCGTTCTGGAACGGGGGCGCGGGCGTGGCGGTCCACCTGACATTGCCGATGTCGATGGCCGCCGTGCCGTCCACGAGATCCCCCTCGGCCAGCACGGTCAGTCGCCACGGCCCGTTGCCGTTGTTTCGCACCCGGTAGGAGACCACGATCGGCTGCGCGACGACGACCGGCGTGGTGTCCGGGTCCGCCGAGTTGAACGTGACCTTCCGCGGGTTGATCTGCAGCTGCAGCTGCTGCGCCCCGGCGGGCGCCGCCGACACGACGGCCGCGAGGACCCCCAGGGTCCAGATCGCGAGACGGCGTGGCCTGGCGAGTGACGTCATGGCGCGCTCAAGGTGAAGCTCAGCGTCATCGAGTACTGGCCCGCGGCGTAGGTCCACGCGTTGGCCAGCCGGAAGGTCAGCGTGCCGGTGTGCTGGCCCGAGTTGCCCCAGACGCCCACCGTCTGGGCCACGCCCGTCGCCAGCACCCCGTTCACGAAGCCGTTGCCGGTCGCCGCCCAGGTGACGGCGGACGCCGGAATCACCTGGGTGCCCGACCGCAGGTCGTCCGCGGCCGTGACGCTCAGCTTCACCTGGGCGCCGGGACCCGTCCGCCCGCGCGCCGTGACCGTGATCGGTCCGCCGCTCGCCGGGACCTGCGGCACCGTGTCGGGGTCCGCGTCGGGGAAGCTGATCGTGAGGGCCGAGAGCGAGAGCTTGGCCAGGCTGTTGACCGACGCGGAGAGGGTGGCCGTGCGGGTGCCCTGCTGGGCGGCGGCAGGCGTCGCGGCCGCCAGGAGGGCGGCGAGACCAAGTGGGACGGTCAGGACGTGGTATCGGGGCATCGAGACAGGGCGGCCGGCCTGGGGCCGGTCGCCCTGCTGGAGTTATCGGCTAGGGAACGGTCAGGGTGTAGGTGATCGTCGCGGAGTAGCTGCCCGTCGCATACGCCCAGCTGTTGGCCAGCTTGTAGGTCTGCGTGCCCAGGAAGTTGCCCGAGGCCGAGAACGTCCCGAGGGACGTGTCCGACGTTGCCATCGCCCCTGCCGCGAAGCCCGAGCCGGTCGCGCTCCAGGTCAGGTTCGTGAGAGCGATCGTGTCCGAGCCCGACGTCAGCGGCCCGTCCGCCTTCACGGCCAGGGTGACGTTGCCGGTTCCCTTGCGGGCCTTCACGGCCACGTCCAGGGCCGTCGCGGAGATCGTCGGCGTCACGTCCGGGTCGGCGTCGGCGAAGCTGATCGTGGCGGCGCTGAGGGTGAGCTTGGCCTTCGAGTTGACGCTGGCGTTCACGGTCAGCGTCGCGTTCGCGCTGGCCTGCGCCGATGCATTCACCGCCGTGAGCCCGATGATGACGCCCGCCGCCAGCAGGATGCGAATGGAAGTCTTCATGGTCGTCGTCTCCTCAGATACCTTCCGGTCTCGCGGAAGTGGGCACGGTGTTTCTCGTCCTGATACCCGCCAGCGTGCCTGCCCTGGCGGTGGGAACCCTGGTTCAATTCGTGTTGGTCTGCTGGCGATCCAGCCAGGCGTCGAGATCGCTCTGACGGAACCGCCACTGGCGCCCGATGCGGACGGCCGGAAGATCCCCGGCCTTGATCAGCCGGTAGATCGTCCGCGAGGTGACTTTCAAATAGTCCAGCACCTCGTCGGTGGTCAGGAACGCCGGCCGGACTTCAATGTGTTCGTAGTTCATGTTCTTTAATGTCCGTTAGGCTCATCCAATAAAAGAACTCAACATGACATCAACGACATTCAATGTACTCTTGAGGCCTTTTGTTGTCAACGACGGATTGCACATAATTTCACGAATTCTATAAAGCTATATTCAACAGATACTTAAGTGGGAGTCACGAGGTGGCTCAGCCTCGGCGCGGCGGTGAGGACGGGAGGCAGAGGTAGAGGTAAAGGAAGGGAAGGGCGCCCCGGCTACTCGCCGAGCGCCTTGGCCGCCGCGGCCAGGACCTTCGGCACGCGGAACGGCTTGGTGAGGTAGCCGGACACGCCGAGGTCGATGGCCTCGATCGCGCTCGCCTCGCTCGAGTAGCCCGTGATGATGATCACCGGCAGATCGGGCTTGAGGCGCCGGGCCTCGCGGATCACCGCCAGGCCGTCGATGCCCGGCATGCGCAGGTCGGTCACCAGCAGGTCGTAGTGGCCCGCGCGCAGCCGGTCGATGGCGACGCGGCCGTCCGGCGCGGTCTCCACCTCGTACTCGGCCAGCATGAGGGCCTTGCCCAGCATGTCCCGGATGGCCGCTTCGTCGTCCACGACCAGCACGCGGGCCCGGCTCTGGCGGTGCGCCCCGGCCGAGCCGGAGGAGGCCGCCGCGCGAGGCACCCGGGCGCGCTGGCCCTCGAGCCACGCGTCGATGTCGGTCTTACGGAACCGCCACTGGCGTCCGACCCGCACCGCGGGGATCTTGCCCGCCTTGATCAGACGGTAGACGGTCCGGAGGTTGACCTGCAGGTAATCGAGGACTTCTTCGGTGGTCAGGAAGGACTCGTCAATCATCCAGAGTGTCCTATCGACGTCACTCTATCACCATTTTGTCACGTCGTGTGCGGGATAGGAAGCTCGATGGTGAAAATCGCGCCCCGCCTGCCGTGGTTGCCGGCGCGAATCGTGCCGCCGTGGTCCTGGATGATGCCGTAGGTGAGGGCCAGGCCGAGACCGGTGCCCTTGCCCACGTCCTTGGTCGTATAGAACGGCTCGAAGAGCCGCCGCGCGGCTTCCTCGGAGAGGCCTGGCCCCGTGTCGCGGATCTCGACCACGGCCGCACGGCCGCCGGGCGCAAGGCGGGTCGTCACCTCCAGCCGCCCGCCCGCCGCCGCCATCGCGTGCTCGGCGTTGACCACGATGTTGAGGACCGCCTGCTGCAAGAGGACGGGGCTGCCGACGAGCCAGGGCACGCGCGCGTCGAAGCTGCGGCGCACTTCGATGCGGGCCTTGCGCAGCGCGCGGGCGCGCACCGACAGCGCGCGAGCGACGAGCGCGCCGAGCTTGTACCGGCGCCGCTCGTGGCGGCCCGAGCCGGCGAAGAGGAGCAGGTGGCGGACGATGCGCGCGGCGCGCTCCGCCTCGCGGTACACGACGCCGACGTCGCGTTTCTGCGACGGGGTGAGACCGCCCATCTCGCGCATCAGCTCGAGGTGGCCGAGGACGCCCTGCAGCGGGTTGTTCAGCTCGTGCGCGATGCCCGCGACGAACTGGCCGAGCGCGGCGAGCTTCTCCGACTGGTGCAGCTGCTGGCGCAGCCCGGCGCGCTCGGCCTCGAGGCGCATCCGCTCGGTGACGTCGCGCGCGACCATCACGGTGCCGACGCGCTGGTCGTCGTGGTTGACGAGCGGGGTCACGCTCACCGAGAAGGTGCCGGCGAGGAGGGCGTCCTCGATCTCGCGCGCGACGACCAGCTCGGCGCCTTCTTCGGTCTGCGCCGCGACGAGCGCGGCCAGGTCCGGCCCGACGAGGTCCGCCAGCGGCCGGTCCCTCAGCTCCGCCGCGCGGGCGCCGACGCGCGCCGCGAACGCGCCGTTGACGTTCGTGAGGCGGCCGCCCCGGTCGCAGACCGCCACCAGCTCCACGAGCGAGTTGAACGTGTTCTCGAGCTCCCGGCGCGAGCGCAGGACCTCGGCCAGCAGCTGCATGTTCTCGATCGCGTTCGAGAGCTGGCCGCCCAGGTCGCGCGCGGCGTCGGCGAGCGTCGCCAGATCGAAGGGCGGCCCGGACGGGTCTTCCAGCACCAGCGTGCCCAGCGCGCGGCGCCGGCCGCGCAGCGGGAGCAGGAAGACGCGGGCGGGCGCGCCCGCCGGCAGGTCGGCGGCCGTCAGCTCGGGCAGCGCCAGGCGCAGGCCCCTGACCGCCGCCTCGTGATGGTCGTCGGTGCTGAGGCGCCGCGCGCCGGCACGCTCGGCCGGGTCGGACGACCCGTTCAGCGCGAGCTCGTGGGCGCGCCGGTCGTGGAGCCAGATCGACACGCGGCCGGCGCCGAGCACCACCGCGGCGTCGCGGCACATCGCGTCGAGCCCCGCCGCGAGGTCCGGCATCGCCGACAGCCCGCGCGAGAAGGCGAGCACGAGCTCGTGCACCTGGCGCTGCAGGTCGCGCGCGCGGCGGAGCCGGAGCCATTCGACGCCCGCCGCGAAGCGCTCGACGGCGTCGGCGACGGCCGCGGCGGCGGGCCGCGCGCCGGCCGGGAGGCCGACCGCCACCGCGCAGGCCGGCGTGCAGCCCGGCAGGTGCGCGACGAGCGCGGTCGGCGACCCGAGCGCGCGCGCGAGCGACGGCAGCGCGTGCTCGAGATCGTCGACCCGCCGCGGCGCGACCGTGGCGACCAGCGACTCGAACGCGGCGGCGTCGGCGGGCGCGAGGGGCGATCCGTCGGGGACCCGGGTCTGGTGGCCGCTCGTGACGATCCGGCGCGCCCCGCCGGGCTCCACCTCCACGAGCGCCGACGCCTGCGCCCCGAGCCGCTCGACCATCTGCCGGTGCAGCGGGGCGACCGCCTGCGGCGGCGCGTCGGGGGCCGCCGGGGCTGTCGCGCGGGCGGCGGATGGGGAGTCGCTCATGGTGCGGCGTCGGAGTCTGGCGCATTGTAAGCCACTCGCCCGGCCCGCGTCACAAGCGGCCGGCGGCGGCCCTGCCGGGCCGCGCGGTCCGGAGGGCCGCCGGCGCAAGGTGTTCTGGCGCCCGGAGTTGGCCGGGCCGATACACGAAAGCGGCCCGTCCGGCCCGACTGCCCGGCCCGTCCGGGCGTCTAATCCGGTAGATGCCGGCACGACCGGCCCCGGCAGGCGGCAGCCGGGGCCTTGCGGACGGAGTGAGCCGCACTCCGCATGGCCTGGTCCGACGAAGAGCTCGTCGCACGCTCGGTTGGCGGTGATCTGGACAGCTTCAACCAGCTCGTCCTGCGCTGGGAGAGGCCTATCTACGCGCTCGCCTACCGGGTCATCGGCCGCGAGGAAGACGCGCGCGACGTGTGCCAGGAGACGTTCCTGCGCGCGTTCCGGGCGCTCCGAGGGTTCAAGGGGCAGGCCAAGTTCTCCTCCTGGTTGTACCGGATCGCGCTGAACCTGTGCCGCGACTGGATCCGGCGCGAGCGGCGGACGCCGATCGCGCAGGCGCCCGAGGGCGTGGACCTGCTCGACCTGGCGTCGGAGCAGGAGGACACCGAGTCGGTCGAGGATCTCGTGTCGCGCCGGCAGCTCGGGCGCGCCGTCGCGCGGGCGATGGCGACGCTGCCCGAGGATCAGCGGACGGCGATCATCCTGAAGGAGTACCACGGGCTGACGTTCCAGGAGATCGCGACCCTGCTCAACTGTCCGTTGAGCACGGTGAAGACCCGGCTGTACCAGGGGCTCACGGTGCTCAGGCGTCAGCTGGAGCACGCGGGCATCGAGAGCGCGAGCGGCGCGACGCGCGCCGCCGGGGACGCGCGATGACGAGGACTGCGATGTGTGACGACAAGGGCGCGCTGGTAGCGTATCTCTACGACGAGGTGACCGACGACGAGCGCCGGGCGATGGAAGCGCATCTCGCCGCCTGCGCGGCGTGCCGCGACGAGCTGGCGTCGCTCGGCGCCGTGCGGGGGCAGCTCGGCGAGTGGGCGCCGCCCGAACAGGTGCTCGGCTTCCGGATCGTCCAGGGCGGCTTCACGCGGCCGGCCCCCGCGTGGTGGCGCGCGCCGGCGTGGGGCCTGGCGGCGGCCGCGGTGCTGCTGCTGGCCGTGTCGGCCGCGATCGCGCACGTCGAGATCCGCTACGACGATCAGGGCTTCGTCGTCCGCACGGGCTGGGGCGCGGCCGCCCCGGCGCCGGTGGCGGCGCAGGCCGCCGCGGTTCCCGTGTCCGCCGCCGCGACGGCGCCCTGGCAGGGCGATCTGCGGGCGCTCGAGGCGCGCCTGCAGCAGAAGCTGGCGGCCGCGTCCACCACGCCGTCCGCGCCCGCCGCGGTGACGGCGGCGGCTGGGCCGTCGGCCGCCGACGATGCCGCGCTGCTCCGGCAGGTGCGCGCGCTGATCGAGGCGAGTGAGGTGCGGCAGCAGCGCGAGCTCGCGCTGCGCATCGCCCAGGTCGTGCGCGACGTCGGCCAGCAGCGCCGCGCCGACTGGACGCGGATCCAGGCCGGCTTCGGGCGCCTGGAGGATCTGACCGGCGCCGGCATGGTGCAGCAGCGAGAGATGCTGAACTATCTGGTGCGCACGTCGCAGAAGACAGTGCGCTGAGCGGTTCCGTGGAGAGTGGGAGGGCACGGTGAAGCAGATTCTAGTCGTCGCGCTGGTGGTGGCCGTGGGCCCGGTGTTCGCCCAGACACCGTCGCCGCAGGCGCCGCCGCCGGCTCGGGTGCCGCAGGCGCAGGCGCCGGCGCCGGCCCCGGCCGAGCCGGCCGCGCCGGGCGAGCAGCGCTACCAGATCCGCCAGCTCGAGAGCGCGCTCGTCAACGCCGTCCAGCACGCCGCCGAGCTGATGGGGCGCCGCATCCAGGCCGCCGCGCCCAACGTGGTGCTCATGTCCGACACGGCCCGGGCGCGCGGCTTCTTGCTGCCCGACTACGGCGTCTTCTTCGACGTCGAGGTGCCCGGCCTGCCGATGAGCGTCGCCTGGTCGATGCGCGTGATCAACCGCAGCCTCGACATGGACGCGTCGCTCGACCTCGTGCGGCACCACGTCGAGGAGATTCCCGACGCGGCGGCCCGCCGCGAGGCCGAGCAGGCGCTGCGGCGGATCGAGCTCGAGATTGGGGCGCCGCCGGCGTCCGCCGGCCGCGCGGCCCGCGGCGCCGACACGGTCCAGGCGAGCACGGTCGCCACGCCGCCGTCCGTCACGCCGCCGCCCGCCGCCGCACCGCCCGCGCTGCCCGAGGATCCGAACGAGGCGTACACCACCGAGGTCAAGGACGCCTTGATCTCCGCCATGCTCGACTACAGCCGCCCGATGAGCATCGCCCCCAACCAGTGGCTGACGATCGCGGCGCGCGACGCGCAGGGGCCGCTGTTCCCGGGCGAGGCCTACGACGCGATGACGATCGTGCTGCGGATCAAGGGCAGCGACCTCGCCGCCCTCTACGCCGAGCGGATCACGCGGGCCGAGGCCAGAAAGCGGGTGGAGGTCCGCGAGTTCTGATCTAGAATCGAGCCATGCGCGCACGTGCTCTCGGTCTCCACCATTGGCGCGCCCGTCTCGCGTGCCTCGCCGCCTTCGCGCTCGCGCTGCCCCTGGCCGCGGGCTGCGGCAAGCCCATCGACCTCACGACCGCCCTGCAGGTCACCAACGTCTCCAGCGGCTGGTTCGATGACGGCATCGTCGACGGCAAGAACAAGCTCGTGCCGTCGATCACCTTCACGCTGAAGAACGCGTCGGCCGAGCCCCTTTCCCTCGTGCAGCTCAACCTGCAGTTCCGCCGCGTGGGGGAGACCGACGACTGGGACACGGCCTTCCTGAAGGGCGTCGGCTCGGACGCGCTGGCGCCCGGGGCCGAGACCGCGCCGATCACGGTCCGCGCCAAGCTCGGCTACACGAGCGAGGAGCCCCGTGCCGAGATGTTCCAGCACAAGCTGTGGGTGGACGCCACGGTCCGCATCTTCGCCAAACACGGGTCCGAGCAGTGGACCAACCTCGGCGATTTCCCCGTCAAGCGCATCCTGCTGACCGCCCACTAGGCGCGGGCGGTCCTCTTCATGGCTGACGACCCGGCCCCCCGCCCGTCCCCTGCGGACGGCGCTGCGCCCGCCGCGTCGCTCGACCGCCGCCTCGGCCCGTTCGACGCGGCCGCGATCGTCGTCTCGAACGTCATCGGCGGCGGCATCTTCTTCGTGCCCGTGCTGGTCGCGCAGCTGGTGCCCTCGGCCGGCGCCTTGGTGGGCGTCTGGGTGCTCGGCGGCCTGCTCGCGTTCGCCGGCGCGATGGCCTACGCCGAGCTCGCGGCCGTGCGGCCCCAGGCCGGCGGCGAGTACGTCTACCTGCGCGAGGCCTTCGGCCGGCCCGCCGCGTTCCTCACCGGCTGGACGTCGTTCATCGCCGGCTTCTCGGGCGCCATCGCCGCGAGCGCCGTGGCGCTCGCCGAGTACGCCGGCCGCTTCATTCCCGTCGCGGCCGACACGACGCCGCTGTTCACGGTGCCGCTTCCCGTCCTGCCGCTCGTCGTCTCGCCGCGCGCGGTGCTCGCGCTGACCGCGATCGCGGCGCTCACCTGCGTGCACGTGCGCGGCCTCGGGCCCGGCCGCCTCGTCCAGAACGTGCTGGCCGGCGTGAAGGTGTCGGCGCTCGTCTTCTTCGTCGCGGCCGGGTTCGCGCTCGGCCGGGGCGCGATGCCGCCGCTGCTCTCCGACGGCGCGGCGCCGGCGAGCAGCTGGCTGCTGGCGCTGGTGCCGGTGATGTTCAGCTACTCGGGGTGGAACGCCGCGGTGTACGTGGCCGAGGAGGTGCGCGCGCCCGGACGCAACGTGCCGCTCGCCCTGGGCCTGGGCACGGCGGCGGTCGTGGTGCTGTACGTGGCGCTGAACCTGCTCTATCTGTACGCCCTGCCGCTCGCCGGGCTCGCCGCCCTCGGCAACGGCCGGCTCGTGGACATCGTGGCGGAGCGCCTGTTCGGCTTCGTCGCCGGCGACGTGCTCGCGCTCTTCAGCATCATCTCGCTCGCGGCGAGCATCAGCGCGATGGTGCTCGCCGGCCCCCGCGTCTACTACGCCATGGCGCGCGATGGGCTGTTCGTGCCGGCGGCCGCCCGCGTCCACCCGCGGTTCCGCACGCCGGCCGTCGCCATCGTCGCGCAGGGCGTGTGGAGCGGCGTTCTCGTGCTCTCGGGCACGCTGTCGCAGCTCGTCAACTACACGGGCTTCGCGGTGATTCTCTTCTCCGGGGTGGCCGTCGCGGCGCTCTTCGTGCTGCGCCGGCGCGACGCCGGCGCGGCGCGGCCCTTCTCGGCCTGGGGCTACCCGATCGCGCCGGCCGCGTTCGTGGCGGCGTGCGCCGTCATCGTCGCGAACGAGCTCGTGCGCAACCCGCGCACGTCGCTGACCGGGCTGGCGATCATCGGCCTGGGGCTGCCGTTCTACTTTCTCGCCCGGACCTACGGGAGACCGGCAGGCGTCCGCATCAGGGCCCAGAGCGTGACGAGCGCCAGCGCGCCGTCGCTCGCCGCGAAGAGCAGGAACGAGGCGGGCGAGTGGCGCACCAGGCGATCGATCACGAACGCCAGCGCGCCGGTCCCCTTCAGCAGCGGGCCCATCACCCACAAGTAGCCGCGGTACGACTCGGGATCGCGGTAGGGAAGCCAGTAGCCGGCCCCGACGGCGAGCAGGAAGAGCCCGTTGAGCGTGCCGAAGATCGCGGGCTCGGGAGGGGCGACGCCGAAGGCCGACGCCATCGCCGCCGGCGCGACCAGCAGCGTGAGGCCGACGCCGACGTCGTAGACGCCCGACACGGCGGCGACGATGGAGAGGATGCGGGCGGATCCAGGCAACGCGGCCACCTCGGCGGGAGCGGGCGCCCCCGAACGAACAGAACGCGCCGGACGCTGAGCGTCCGGCGCGTCTCGATTGTCCGCCGGCGATCGGTCGGGTCCCGGGCTACGGCTACCTGCGGAGATCGCCCTTGTAGGTGATCGTCTCGCCCGGCGGAATCAGCACGTCGAAGCTGAGCGTCTTGTAGCCCTCGAGGCGGACCTCGATGCGGTGCCCGCCCGAGTCGAGGTGCAGCCGCTGGAAGATCCCGTCGAACTGATCGACCACGCCGACGAAGTAGCCGTCCACGTACACCTGCGCCTGGCGCGGCTTCACCTTCAGCCGCAGGGCGCCGGCGTCCGCGTACTGGCCCCCGCCGTACCCGTAGCCGCTGTCGGCGCCGTACCCGCCGTAGCCGTACCCGCCGTAGCCGTAGCCATAGGGGGTGCCGTAGGTCGGGTAGCCCCACCAGTACGGGTTGTAGGCGAAGAGGCCGAGGCCGAACGACCCGAAGTAGGGATAGCCGTATCCGTACCCCAAGGAGCGGTACGGGTCGTAGGGGTAGCCGCCGTAGTAGTAGTAGCCGCCGCCCTGCCGCAGGATCGGCTGGTTGCCGCGCGGGACCGCCGTGCCGACGGCGGGCTGGCCGCCGCGCGAGCGGCTGTACTGCGGCATCTCGTACACGTGGCCGCCCGTCGCCGGGCGGCTCGCCGAGCCGGCCTCACGCGTGGTGCTCGAAGCGCGCCCCGGCACGAAGCCGCCGGTGCGCGGCACGGCGCGGCCGGAGCTGTACGGGCCGCGGCTGCGCGTGCCCGCGCCGCTGCGCGGTGGGCGGGCGGTAGGGCATGGGGGTGCCGCCCGGCGCCGAGACCGAGGGCGGAGGCGGTGCGCCGCCCGGGTTGCCCGCGGGGCGGGACACGGCCTGGCCCGAGCTGGGATGGCCGCCGCCGCCGCGTTCGGACTGTCCCTGAGCCTGCCCCTGGCCCTGGGCCAGGGCGGGGGCTGCGGCCAGCGCAACGGCGGCCACTCCCACGGCCAGGATCGAAGAGAAGTGTTTCATGGCTGGCCTCCCGAATTCCGAGCGGCGAAGACCCGGTCCGCTCTGCGGGGTGCTCTAGCAACACCGCTGCCATCGCCTGAGGGACACGGTAGCGCCAAAACCCATGAAAATCAAGGGTTTCCGGCGTCGTGGGCGGGCGGCGCCATGTCCCTTTCCGAGAGCACCCGTCCGGGTTTCGGGACGCCTGCGGCCCGGGGGCGATTCGTTGACACTTCGGGCGCGCGCCCGGTACACTCGGGTTTTCCGCGGTTCCCGATCATGACCTTCCAGGCGACCACCGTTCTCGCCGTGCGGCACCGCGGGAAGACCGTCATGGCCGGCGACGGCCAGGTGACCTTCGGGGACCGCGTCGTCAAGCAGTCGGCGCGCAAGATCCGGCGGCTCTACAACGACCGGATTCTGGCCGGGTTCGCCGGGTCGGCGGCCGACTCGTTCGCCCTCTTCTCGCGCTTCGAGTCGAAGCTGGAGCAGTACCGCGGGAACCTGGAGCGGTCGGCCGTGGAGCTGGCGAAGGACTGGCGGACCGACCGCATCCTGCGCCGGCTGGAGGCGATGCTGCTCGTGGCCGACGCGACCGACACGTTCCTGCTCTCGGGCAACGGGGATCTCATCGAGCCCGACGAGGGGATCATCGCCATCGGATCGGGCGGGGCGTACGCGCTGGCGGCGGCGCGGGCCCTGGCGGGGCACACGCCCCTGGAGGCGCGCGCGATCGCCGAGGAGGCGATGGCGATTGCCGCCAGCATCTGCATCTACACCAACGCGTCGATCGTGATCGAAGAGCTCTGAGGACGCGCGCCGGGCACCCCGCCTGGCCCTGGGCGGCGGGGCGCCGGCCGCCGACTGCCCATGCCCATCTACCTGCCGGAAACCACCTCGTCCTCGTCGGGCGCGCTCACCCCGCGTCAGATCGTCGCGGAGCTGGACAAGTACGTCGTCGGCCAGGGACGCGCCAAGCGCGCCGTCGCGATCGCGCTGCGCAACCGCCTGCGGCGCCAGAAGCTGCCGCCGGAGCTGGCCGAGGAGGTGGCGCCGAAGAACATCCTCATGATCGGGCCGACCGGCGTCGGCAAGACCGAGATCGCGCGGCGGCTGGCGCGGCTGGCGCACTCGCCGTTCCTGAAGGTGGAGGCGTCGAAGTTCACCGAGGTCGGCTACGTCGGCCGCGACGTCGAGTCGATGGTGCGCGACCTCATCGAGCTGGCCGTGGACATGGTGCGCGAGGAGCGGCTGGTCGAGGTGCGCGAGAAGGCCCGGCAGCACGCCGAGGAGCGCCTGCTCGACCTGCTGCTGCCGCCGCTGCCGGCCCCGGCCGGCGAGGGCGACCCGACGGAGCTGCGCGAGCAGGCGCGGCGCACGCGCGAGAAGCTGCGCGAGCAGCTGCGCGCGGGGCGGCTCGACGACAAGCACGTCGAGATCGAGGCGCGCGAGAAGAGCTTTCCCTCGTTCGAGATCATCTCCGGCTCGTCGGTCGAGGAGATCGACATCAACGTGAAGGACATGCTGGGCGGCCTCTTCCAGGGGCGGACCCGCAAGCGGCGGGTGACCGTGGCCGAGGCGTTCGACCATCTCGCGAGCGAGGAGGAGCAGAAGCTCGTCGACATGGAGAGCGTCGCGCACGCCGCGGTGGAGCGCGTGCAGGAGAGCGGCATCATCTTCGTGGACGAGATCGACAAGATCGCGGGGCGCGAGGGCGGCCACGGCCCCGACGTCAGCCGCGAGGGCGTGCAGCGCGACATCCTGCCGATCATCGAGGGCACCACCGTGAACACGAAGTACGGCATGGTGCGCACCGATCACATCCTCTTCATCGCCGCCGGCGCGTTCCACGTCGCCAAGCCGTCGGACCTCATCCCCGAGCTGCAGGGCCGCTTCCCGATCCGCGTCGAGCTCGACTCGCTCGGCAAGGGCGACTTCGTGCGCATCCTCACCGAGCCGAAGAGCGCGCTCATCCGGCAGTACATCGGCCTGCTGGCCACCGAGGACCTCACGCTCGTCTTCACCGACGACGCCGTCGAGCGGATCGCCGACTTCGCCACGCTCGTGAACGAGCGCACCGAGAACATCGGCGCCCGCCGGCTGCACACCGTGATGGAGAAGCTGCTCGACGAGATTTCCTTCGACGCGCCGGAGATGGGCGAGAAATCGATTACGATAGACCGGGCATACGTGGACCGCATGCTCGCCGACATCGTCAAGAACGAGGATCTCTCCCGATACATCCTGTGAACCCGCGGCGCGCCCTCCTCGCCTCGTGGCTCGCCCTGCTCGCCGTCGCCGCCGGCTGCGGCAAGAAGGGTCCCCCGCTGCCGCCGCTCAGGCCGGTGCCCGCGGCCGTGGCGAAGGTGACCGCGGCCCGGCGGGCCGACACGGTCCAGTTGTCCTTCACCGTGCCGGCGCAGAACACCGACGGGACCGCGCCCGCCGACCTCGAGCGCCTCGAGGTGTACGGGCTCACGCTGGCCCCCGACACGCCGGAGCCGGGCCTCGACGACTTCTTGAAGGCCGGCACGCTCGTCGACACCATCAAGGTCAGGCCGCCCCCCGAGCCGCCCGCCGAGGAGAAGCCGGCGCCGCCGGCCCAGGGTCAGCCGGCGCCGCCGCCCGATCCGCGGCCGGCCCAGGGCGACGAGGTGTCGGTCGCCGAGACGCTCACGCCGGCCGTGCGGCAGCCGGTCGCGCCGAAGGAGGAGACGCCGCCCGCGCCCGGCGCCGCCATCGCGGCGCCGACGCTCGCGTCGCTCGAGGCCGACGACGGCCCGGCGCGCACCTATCTCGTCGTCGGCTACAGCCATCACGGCCAGCGGTCGGCCTCCTCGCCGCACGTCACGGTGTCGCTGCGGCCGGCGCCGGATCCGCCCTCCGGCCTGTCGATCGCCTACGACGAGCACACCTTCACGCTCTCGTGGGCGGCCGCGGCGGCCGATCCGTGGCAGCCGGTCTGGCCGGCGCTCGGCTACGCGCGCGGCGTCAACGTGTACGAGATGAAGGACGGGACCACGGCCGGTCCGGCGCCGCTCAACCCGGCGCTGGTGACGGCCGACACGTTCGACGTGCCGCTCGAGGCCTTCGGCGCGCGCCGCTGCTTTGCGGTGCGGGCCGTCGACACCGAGCACGGCCGGACGGTGGAGGGCCCGCTGTCGCCGCCCGTCTGCGAGACGCCGCGCGATACCTTCCCGCCCGCCGCGCCCGTCGGGCTCGCCGCGGTCGCCGGTCCCGACGGCGTGAGCCTGATCTGGGACGCGAACCGGGAGCCCGATCTGGCGGGGTACCTGGTCCTGCGCGGCGACGCGGGCGGCGGGGCGCTGCAGGCCCTCACGGCGTCGCCGATCCGCGAGACCACCTACCGCGACACGAACGTCCGTCCTGGCGTACGCTATGTGTACGCGGTCGTGGCCGTCGACAAGGCGACGCCGCCCAACGTGAGCGAGCAGTCGGCGCGGGTCGAAGCGACCGTACGTTGATTGATTCCGGGTCCGTGGCCGCGGGCCCCTGGAGACGCTGACACCTATGGATCGCCTGTACCGGTTCGAGCATCAGGGGGCGGCGCGGTACGCCGTCGAGCGCGACGGCGCCTGGCGCCTCGTCGAGGGGGACGTGTTCGGGGCCTGGACGCCCGGCGCGGAGGTCGCGCCGGTGACGCGGCCGCTCGCGCCGGTCCTGCCGTCGAAGATCGTGGCGGTGGGGCTGAACTACAAGGACCACGCGGCCGAGCAGCACAAGGCGCTGCCCGAGGAGCCGATGATCTTCATCAAGCCCTCCACGGCCGTCATCGGGCCCGGCGACCCCATCCGGCTGCCGCCGGGCGTGGGCCGCGTCGACCACGAGGCCGAGCTCGGCGTCGTGATCGGCCGCACCGCGTTCAGGGTGCCGGCCGAGCGCGCGGGCGATTACGTCCTGGGCTTCACGTGCGTCAACGACGTCACGGCGCGCGCGCTCCAGGCCAAGGACGTGCAGTTCACGCGCGCCAAGGGCTTCGACTCGTTCGCGCCCGTCGGACCGGCCATCGCGCTCGGCCTGGATGCCCGCGCGCTCGACGTCGAGGGCTGGGTGAACGGCACGCGCCGCCAGGCGTCGAACACGCGCGAGCTGATCTTCCCCGTGGACCGCCTCGTGGCGTTCGTGTCGTTCGTCATGACGCTCCACCCGGGCGACATCATCTCGACGGGCACGCCGGCCGGCGTCGGCCCGCTCGCCGCGGGCGATCAGGTGATGGTGAAGGTGCAGGGCGTGGGCGAGCTGGCGAACCCGGTCGTCGCACGGGAGCCGTAGCTGTCAGCGGTCAGCGGTCGGGCGTGAGCCGTCAGCCGTGAGCCGTAGAGAGGACATCCATGAAACTGTTCATCGATAGCGGGAACCTCGACGAGATCCGGTCCCTGGTGCCGCTCGGCATCGTCGACGGCGTCACGACGAACCCGTCGCTGCTCGCCAAGGAGAGCGGCGACCCGCGCAAGCGGCTGAAGGAGATCTGCGACCTCGTGAAAGGGCCGGTGAGCGCGGAGGTCGTGGCCACCGACGTCGACGGCATGCTGAAGGAGGGGCGCGAGCTCGCCAAGATCGACGACCACATTGTCGTGAAGGTGCCCTTCGGCAAGGCCGGCGTGCAGGCGTGCGGGACGCTCGCGAAAGAGGGCATCCGCGTCAACGTGACGCTGTGCTTCTCGGCGACGCAGGCGCTGCTGGCGGCCAAGGTCGGCGCCACGTACATCAGCCCGTTCGTCGGCCGGCTCGACGACATCGCCACCTCGGGCATGGGCCTGATCGAGGAGATCGTCCAGATCTACGACAACTACGAGTTCGGCACCGAGGTGCTCGTGGCTTCGGTCCGCCACCCGATCCACGTGGTCGAGGCGGCGCGGCTCGGCGCGGACGTCTGCACGTGCCCGACGAAGGTCATCGACTCCCTGTTCAACCACCCGCTGACCGGCATCGGGCTCGAGAAGTTCCTGGCCGACTGGAACAAGTCGCAGGGCAGATAGGGGCGTATGGATCCCCAGGACAGGCTGGCGGCGCTCGAGCGGCAGGCGGAGGAGGGCGGCGGCGAGGCGCGCCTCGCGCGGCAGCACGAGCAGGGCAAGCTGACGGCGCGCGAGCGCGTCGAGGCGCTGTTCGACCCCGGCAGCTTCGAGGAGATCGACAAGCTCGTCACGCACCGCTGCCGCGACTTCGGCATGGACCGGCAGCTGGTGCCCGGCGACGGCGTCGTGGCGGGCCACGGCCGCATCGACGGCCGGCCGGTGTACGCCTTCGCGCAGGACTTCACGGTGTTCGGCGGCTCCCTGTCGGAGACCAACGCCGCCAAGATCGTGAAGATCATGGACCTGGCCATGAAGATGGGCGCGCCCGTCGTCGGCCTGAACGACTCGGGCGGCGCGCGCATCCAGGAGGGCGTGCTGTCGCTCGGCGGCTACGCCGACATCTTCCTGCGCAACACGCTGGCCTCGGGCGTCATCCCGCAGATCTCGGCGATCATGGGGCCCTGCGCCGGCGGCGCCGTCTACTCGCCGGCGATCACCGACTTCACCGTGATGGTCGAGGGCACGAGCTACATGTTCGTGACGGGCCCCGACGTCATCCGCACCGTCACCCACGAGGAGGTGACGAAGGACGAGCTCGGCGGCGCGCACGACGCACAACGCCACGAGCGGCGTCGCGCACTTCAGCGTGCCCGACGACCGCGCGTGCCTGCGCGCTGCTGCGCGACCTGCTCGGCTACCTCCCGAGCAACAACCTCGACGAGCCGCCCGTGCGCGAGACGGTCGACCCGCCCGACCGCGAGGACGACACGCTCGATCGCCTCGTGCCCGATTCGCCCAACCAGCCCTACGACATGCGCGACCTCGTGCACGCCGTGGTCGACGACGGGGTGTTCCTCGAGGTGCATCGGCTCTACGCGCCGAACATCCTGGTCGGGTTCGCGCGCCTCGCCGGCCGCGTGGTCGGCATCGTCGCCAACCAGCCGGCGCACCTGGCCGGCACGCTCGACATCGACGCGTCGCTCAAGGCGGCGCGGTTCGTCCGCTTCTGCGACGCGTTCAACATCCCGCTGGTGACCTTCGAGGACGTGCCGGGCTTCCTGCCGGGCACGCGGCAGGAGTACGGCGGCATCATCAAGCACGGCGCCAAGCTGCTCTACGCCTACGCCGAGGCCACGGTGCCCAAGCTCACCGTCATCACGCGCAAGGCCTACGGCGGCGCCTACTGCGTGATGTCGAGCAAGCACATCCGGACCGACGCCAACTTCGCGTGGCCGCGCGCCGAGATCGCCGTCATGGGCCCCGAGGGGGCGGTCAACATCCTGTACAAGCGGGAGTTCGAGGCCGCGGCGGACCCGGACGCGCTGCGCGCGCAGCGCGTCGCCGAGTTCCGCGAGAAGCTGGCCAACCCGTACGTGGCCGCCTCGCGCGGGTTCGTCGACGAGGTGATCCGGCCCCGTCAGACGCGGCGGAAGCTGATTGCGGCGCTCGCCAGCGTGCAGGACAAGCGCGACCGCAACCCGCCGAAGAAGCACGGGAACATCCCGCTCTGAGGCCAAGTGCTAGAATGAAGGCCAGATAGGGCATCCGCGTGGGGGCCTGAGCCCCCAGGCCAAGGCCGCGCACGGCGCGGCCCGCGAGGGAGCGGCGCGGGGCGACGGGGTCCCCGCGAGCGACCGAGCCGGGGTGTGGGGCGGGGCCCCACCTGAGTCTTGAAGATTCTCATCGCCAATCGGGGCGAGATCGCCGTCCGCCTCATGCGCGCGTGCCGCGATATCGGGCTCGCGTCGGCCGCCGTCTACTCCGAGTGCGACCGGGACGCGCCCCACGTCCGCTACGCCGACGAGGCCTGGCCGATCGGCCCGAGCGCGCCGGCCGAGAGCTACCTGCACATCGAGCGGCTCGTCGACGTCGCGCGCCGCGCCGGCGCCGACGCCGTGCACCCCGGCTACGGCTTCCTCGCCGAGAACGCCGGGTTCGCGCGGGCCGTGGCCGACGCCGGCCTGACCTTCATCGGCCCGTCGGCCGAGGTGATCGCGCTGATGGGCAGCAAGACCGAGGCGCGCAAGGCCGCGATCCGGGCCGGCGTCCCGGTCGTGCCCGGCACCGAGACGCCGCTCGGCGCCGACGCGTCGGACGCCGAGATGGCGGCCGCGGCGAAGGCGATCGGCTACCCGCTGCTCGTGAAGGCGGTGGCGGGCGGCGGCGGCAAGGGCATGCGCACGGTGAGCGCGCCGGCCGACCTCGCGGCGGCCATCCGGACCGCCCGGTCCGAGGCCGGCTCCGCGTTCGGCGACACGGCGGTCTACCTCGAGCGCCGCCTCGTGCGCCCCCGCCACGTCGAGATCCAGCTGCTGGGCGACCTGCACGGCACGGTGCTGCCCTTCGTCGAGCGCGAGTGCTCGATCCAGCGCCGCCACCAGAAGGTGATCGAGGAGGCCCCGTCGGCGGCCGTGACGCCCGCGCTGCGCGCGGCGCTCGCGAAAGAGGCGGCGGCCGTCGCGCGCGCCGGTCGGCTACACGAGCGCGGGCACCATCGAGTTCCTGCTCGACGAGGACGATCGCTTCTACTTCCTCGAGATGAACACGCGGCTCCAGGTCGAGCACCCGGTCACCGAGATGGTGACGGGCGTGGACCTGGCGACGTGGCAGATCCGGATCGCGCGCGGCGAGCGGCTCGACGTCGACCCGGCGCGGGCGCTCACGCCGATCGGCCACGCGATCGAGTGCCGCATCTACGCGGAGGACCCCGACCAGGGCTTCCTGCCGTCGCCGGGCGTCATCACCGCGCACCGCGCGCCGTCGGGGCCGGGCATCCGCGACGACAGCGGCGTCGCGGTGGGCTTCGCCGTGCCCGTCTTCTACGACTCCATGATGTCGAAGCTCGTGGCGTGGGGCGAGGATCGGCCGCAGGCGCTGGTGCGCATGCGCCGGGCGCTCTCCGAGTACCGCGTGGTCGGCGTGAAGACGACCATCCCGTTCTTCCAGTGGATCCTGCGCCAGGACGCGTTTCGCGACGGGCGGTTCGACACGACCTACCTCGACGGCATCCTCGCCGAACCCGCCGCGGCCCGCTTCGCCGATCCGGGCCCGGAAGCCGAGGAGATCGCGGCCATCGCGGCGGCGCTCGAGACCTACTTCCGCGCGTCCGGGACCGGGCGTCCGGGCCGCGCCGGCGCCTGGCGGCGCGCGGCGCGCCTCGAGGGGCTGAGGCCGTCATGAGGTTCGAGGTCGAGGTCCACGGCCGGACGCGCACCGTCGTCGTCGAACGTACGGGGGCGCCCGCGATGGCTCGCTGTTCACCGTCAGCGTGGACGGCCGCGCCCGGGTCGTGGACGTGCGGCGCGTGGGCCGTTCCAGCCTCTCGCTGATCCTGCCCGACGACGGGCGCGCCAGCCACGACGTGACGCTGGCCGAGACGAGCCGCACCGGCGAGTGGATCGTGCAGATGGCGGGCGGCACGCTGCGTGCGGTCGTGGACGGCCGCCGCGCGGCCGCCGCGTCGGGCGGCGCCGCGGGCGCCGTCGACGGCGAGCAGCGGGTGATGGCGCCCATGCCCGGCCGTGTGGTGCGGGTGCTCGTCGCGCCCGGCGACGAGGTGATGGCCCGCCAGGGCCTCGTGGTGGTCGAGGCCATGAAGATGGAGAACGAGCTCGGCTCGCCGAAGGCCGGCCGGGTGAAGGACGTCCAGGTGAGCGCCGGCCAGTCCGTCGATGCCGGCCGCGTGCTGGTCGTCATCGAATGACCGGCGCCGGGGCGCGCCCCGACAGCCCTCCCCCGAGACCTCCGGCGCCGGCTCGAACCGCACCGTGACGACACAGGATCTCCAGCCGCCGGCGGCCCCGACGCGCCGCACGCCTCGCGTGCGACACCACGCCCGTCGTGTGCTGCTCGTCGCGGCCGCGCTCGTCGCGGCGCTCCTCGCCAGCACGTTCAGCGTGAACCTCGGGCCCGTGCTCCGCCGCCGCGCGGAGCAGGCGGCCACGAACTACATGAAGCGGCCCATGCACATCGGCCGTCTCTCGGTGCGGCTCTTCACCGGCCAGTTCGAGCTCGACAACGTGGTGATCGAGGGGCTCGCGCCGACCGACCGGCCGTTCCTCCAGGCCCGGCGCATCACCGTCTCGCTGCCGTGGTGGACGATCCTCACGGGCGAGCTCATCGTGCAGTCGGTGCACATGACCGACTGGGACATGGTGATCGAGACGTTCCCCGACGGCCGGCACTCGATGCCGAAGCTCGCCCCCGAGCACCGGTCGACCGGCCCGCGCCGGTTCGTGACCACGGTGAAGATGGTGCGCACCGACCACGGGCGCTTCACCTTCATCGACCACGGCGCGCCGTGGAGCGTCGTCTGCCCGGACCTGTCCGTGCTCGTCACGCGCGCGCAGGGTGCGTACATCGGCCGCGCGTCGTTCTCCAGCGGCATCGTGCAGATCCAGTCGTTCCTGCCGATGGCCGCGTCGATGGAGACCGGCTTCGTCATCAACGGCTCGCAGATCCATCTGAACCGCGTCGACCTGACGACCGACGGCGCCCGGTCCGTGCTGACCGGCGACGTCGACGTCGCGCACTGGCCGGAGCAGCTCTATCACGTGCACTCGCGCGTGGACTTCCCGCGCATGCGCCAGATCTTCTTCGCCGGCGAGACGTGGCGCGTGACCGGCGCGGGCGACTTCGACGGGACGTTTCACCTCTACAAGGGCGGGCGCGAGCTGAAGGGCCGCTTCGCGAGCGCCGCGGCCTCGGTCGACGACTACGCGTTCACCAGCCTCACCGGGGCGCTGCTGTGGCTGCCGCACCGCTTCGAGGTGACCGACGCCGCCGCGCGGTTCTACGGCGGGCGCGCGGCCTTCGACTACGTCCTGTCGCCGCTCGGCGAGCCCGGCGGCGCGCCCGCGCGCTTCGACGCCAGCTACCAGGACGTGGACCTCGCCGCGTTCACGGACTTCCTCGGCGGCGACGTGCGCCTGGCCGGGCGCGCCACCGGCCGCAACCTCCTCGAGTGGCGGCTGGGCCACTTCTCCG
Source organism: uncultured Acidobacteriota bacterium (assembly GCA_963812185.1). GTDB lineage: Bacteria > Acidobacteriota > Vicinamibacteria > Vicinamibacterales > JAHECP01 > JAHECP01. Next base: position 101,087 of record CAWEUE010000001.1, on the reverse strand, counting down.
AGCACCACGGCGACGGCACGATCACGGCCGTGGCGCCGGACGGCGTCGCGGTGCTGCCGCGGGTGCTGCCGCCGGCCGTCGTGGCCGCCGCCGAGGCGCGGCCGCCCGAGATGGGGCCCTTCAACCCGCGCCGGCCGTTCGGCCACGAGCCCGTGGGCGGGACCGTGACCTACGCCTTCGGCCCCGACACCCTCACCCTGGCGCCGAGCCACGTGGCCACGCCGACCACCTTCGTCTCGTTTCAGGGGGAGACGGCCTACGGCGAGCGCTCGCGGATCCCGTTCCACCTGACGAGCGCCGACTGGCAGGAGAGCGACCGCCTGCTGACGGCGATCATGACCACGTTCGGCTCGCCGACCAACGCCGTGCCGATCGGCGGGTACGGCGGGTTCGACGGCGTGATGCTGAACGCCTTCCGGCACCCGCGCGTCGAGGGCGCCTTCACCGGCCACCGCATGCGGGCCTGGGACGTCCAGTGGGGCGGGGCCACCGGGCGGGTGGTGGTCGAGAACGGCTACGCCGACATCAGCGACGCCGTCGTCAGCGAGCGCGGCTCGACGATCCGCATCGACGGGAAGTTCTCGCTCGGCTTCCCGCGCGAGGACCACGGCGAGGAGATGAACGCGACGATTCTCGTGGACCGCCGCCCGCTCGCCGATCCGCGCCACGCGTTCCAGCTCGACGACTACGATTTCACGGGCACGCTCTCGGGTGAGTTCCATCTCTACGGCCCCTACACCGAGCCGTACGGCTTCGGGAAGATGACGGTGGAGGACGGCACGTTCTACGGCGAGCGGTTCCAGCGCTCGACGGCGAGCCTCCGGTTCGAAGGGCCCGGCGTGCGGCTCGACGCGATCGAGATGCACAAGGGCGCCGGGGTGGTCACCGGCGCCGCCTACGTGGCCTGGGTCGGCACCTACTCGTTCAACGCCGACGGCGAGCGCATCCCGGTCGAGCGGGTGCAGGCGCTGACCTACCCGCGCGCGCCGCTCTCGGGCGTGCTGCAGTTCACCGCGTCGGGCTCGGGCGCCTTCGAGGCGCCGCGCTACGACGTGAAGGGGCGCATCGCCGACCTGTTCGCCGGCGACGAGGGCATCGGGCAGGTCACCGGGCGCCTGTCGGTGCGCGGCGAGCTGCTGACGCTGGAGGTCGAGGCCGCGTCGCCGCGGCTGAGCGTCACCGGCTCGGGCCGCATCGCGCTCACGCCGCAGGCCGACGCCGAGCTGACGTTCCGCTTCTCGGACACGTCGTTCGACCCCTACCTGCGCTTCTTCGAGCCGCGGTTGTCGCCGTTCACGACGGCGGTGGCGAGCGGCACGGTCCGCGTCGTGGGCGAGCTCTTCGACGTCCGGCACCTGATGGTCGACGCGCGCGTCGAGTCGCTGAACCTGAAGCTGTTCGACTACCAGATCCACAACGAGGGCCCGGTGGAGCTGGCGCTCGACCAGAACACGGTCACGATCGGGCGGCCGCAGGCGGACCCGGCGCAGGACCGCCGGGTGAAGCTGGTCGGCCAGGGCACCGAGCTCGAGCTGTCGGGCACGGTCGACCTGGGCACCGAGCAGGTGAACGTGCGCGCGACCGGCGACGCCAACCTGGGCATCCTGCAGGGCTTCTTCCGCGACCTGCGCAGCTCGGGCGGGGCGCGGCTCGTGGCCGAGGTGCACGGGCCCGTCACCGAGCCCGTCATCTCGGGCAGCGCCACGATCACCGACGGCCGCATCCGGCACTTCGCGCTGCCGCACGGGCTGTCGAACATCAACGGCCGGATCGCGTTCGACGCGGGGGGCGTCCGCGTCGACGGCGTCACGGCGACGCTCGGCGGCGGCGCGGTGCGCTTCGGCGGGCGCATCGGGCTCAAGGGCTACGCGCCGGGCGAGCTGGCGCTCACCGCCACCGGCCAGCGGATGGAGCTGCGCTACCCGGAGGGCTTCCGGTCGGAGGTGGACGCGGAGCTGGCGCTGCGGGGCGACGTCGCCAGCCCCGTGCTGTCGGGCACGGTGCGCGTGCTGCGGTCGGTGTTCACCCGGCGGTTCGAAGGGGACGCGGAGCTGTTCAACCTGACCGGCGGGTCGTCGAACGCGGCGCCCGCGCCCGTGACGCCCACCTTCCCCCTGCGCTACGACATCCACGTCGTCGCGCCGTCGAGCCTGCGCATCGACAACAACGTGGCCACGATTGTCGCGAGCGCCGACCTGACGCTGCGCGGCGACTACGACCGGCCGTTGCTGTTCGGCCGCGCCGAGATCGACCACGGCGAGGTGACGTTCGAGGGCAACCGGTACCAGATCACCCACGGGACGATCGACTTCACGAACCCGACGCGGATCGAGCCCTTCTTCGACGTCGAGGCCGAGACGCGCGTGCGCGTGCCGAACCAGACCTACCGCGTGACGTTCCGGGCCACGGGCACCCTCGACCGCTTCGTCCCCGAGTTCTCGTCCGACCCGCCGCTGCCCGCGCTCGACGTGGTGTCGCTGGTGCTCGGCCAGATCGGCAACCCGCAGGACGCCGAGATCCAGGCCCTGCGCGCGGGCGAGCGCAGCCAGCAGGCGCAGCAGGCGCTGCTCGCCGGCGCGGCGCGCCTGCTCACGAGCCCCATCTCGTCGGGCGTCGGCCGCGCCGTCGAGCAGACCTTCGGCGTGGACACCGTGCAGATCACGCCGCTCGTCGGCGACCTCAACGCGCAGTCGCTCAACCCGGCGGCGCGCGTGACGATCGGCAAGCGCATCTCGGGGCGCGTGTTCCTGACCTTCTCGCGCGCGGTGAACACGCCGAGCCACGACCAGATCATCCTGCTCGAGTACGACCAGAGCGACCGCGTGTCGTGGATCGTCTCGCAGAACGAGGACAAGACCTACGCCCTCGACTTCCGCGTGAGGCACGTCTTCTGATGGCCGGGCGGCCGCGCGCGTGGCTTCGGCGTCTGGCCCGGGCCGTCCGGCGCGGCGGCGCGGCCGCCGGCCTCGCCGCCTGGCTGGCGGCGCCGGCGGCGGCGCAGGTGCCGCCCGGCGCGCCCTTCGCCGGCCTGACGGTCACCGCCGTGCACCTCGAGGAGAACGGCCAGGAGGTCACCGAGCCGGGGCTCGTCGGGCTCGTCGAGACCCTGGCCGGACAGCCGCTCTCGCTCGTCGAGGTGCGCGACACCATCGCCCGCCTGTTCGGGATCGGGCGCTTCCAGAACGTGCTCGTGGACGCGACGCGCGACGGCGCCGGCGTCGCGCTGCGCTACGAGCTGGTGCCGCTCCAGAGCGTCGTGCGCGTGGACTTCGAGGGCGACCTGGGCCTCGATGCGGGCCGGCTGCGCGCGACGCTCGACGACCGGTTCAACGGGCTGCCGCCGGTCGGCCGCGCGCCCGCCGCGGCGCGCGCGCTCGAGGACCTCTACGCCGGCTTCGGCTACACGCACGCGACGGTCACGCCGGCGCCGCCGCGGCAGGACCCGCGCGGCCTCGTCCTCGTCTTCGACATCGACGCCGGGCCGCGCGCCCGGCTCGGGACGGTCGCCGTCGTCGGCACGCCCCGCCTGCCCGACGCGCAGCTGCTCGACCGGCTCGACGTCCGGCCGGGCGGCGACTACGACCGCGCCGCCCTCGACCGCGCCCTGGCCCGGTACGTGGCGGAGCTGCGCGGCCACGGCTACTACGAGGCGGCCGCCCGCCACGAGACGACGGTCGGTCCCGACGGCCGGACGCTCGACCTCACGATCGACGTGGAGTCCGGACCGCTCGTCGAGGTGACGTTCGAGGGCGATCGGCTGCCCGCGGACCGCGAGAAGGAGCTCGTGCCCGTGCAGCGCGAGGGGTCGGTGGACGAGGACCTGCTCGAGGACTCCGACCGCCGGATCGAGCAGTACCTGCGGGAGCAGGGGTACGCGCGCGCGCGGGCCACGCACCGCCGCACCCAGCAGGACGACCGGCTCGACATCGTCTTCACGGTGCATCGCGGCCTCCAGTACCGCGTCGACCGCGTCGAGATCACCGGCAACCAGGCGGTGCCGGAGACCGATCTGCGGCCGCTCGTGCGCACCGATCCGGGCGAGCCGTTCGTCGCCTCGCGCCTCGGCGCCGACGTCGCGGCCATCGAGGCCTACTACCGCCGCCAGGGCTACGCCGAGGCGAAGGTCGTCTCGGAGGTTCCCGAGCCCGCGCCGTCGGCCTCCGGGCCGGCCGCCGCCTTCGTCACGCCCCGCATCGTCATCACGGAGGGGCCGCGCACGCTCGTCGGTGGCGTCGACATCGAGGGCAACCACGCCGTGCCGACGGCGGATCTGGCGGCCGCCATCCAGTCGAAGGCCGGCGACCCCTACACCGACCGCCGCGCGCTCGCCGACCGCGACGCGGTCACCGAGCTGTATCTCGACCGCGGCTACCTGTCGGCGTCGGTCCAGGTGGCGCCGCGCTTCGACGAGAGCCACTCGTCGGTGGACCTCGTGTTCACCGTTTCGGAGGGGCCGCAGGCCATCGTCGATCACATCATCGTGGTCGGCAACACGCGCACGAGCACCAGCACGATCCTGCGCGAGCTGCCGCTCGAGCCCGGCGACCCGCTCGGCCTGAGCGCGCGCATCGACAGCCAGCGCCGCCTCCAGGCGCTCGGCCTCTTCCGCCGCGTCGACATCAGCGTGCTCGACCACGGCGGCACGCGCCACGACCTGCTCGTCACCGTCGAGGAGGCGCCCACGACGACGATCGGCTACGGCGGCGGTCTCGAGGGCGGGCGCCGCCTGCGCCCCAGCAGCACCGGCGGCCCGCCGGCCGAGCGGATCGACATCGCGCCCCGCGGCTTCTTCGAGATCGGCCGGCGGAACCTGTGGGGCAAGAACCGATCGATCAACCTGTACAGCCGCTTGAGCGTGCGCCAGAGCGACAACGTGACCGATCCCTCGCGGAGCGGGCACTTCAACGAGTACCGCGTCGTCAGCAGCTACCGCGAGCCGCGCGCCTTCGGCACCAACGCCGACCTGCTCGTGAACGGCTTCCTGGAGCAGGGCGTGCGCACCAGCTTCAACTTCTTCCGCAAGGGCGTGACGGCCGAGCTCTCCAAGGCGCTCCGGCCCCGCGTGCGGTTCTCGGGCCGCTACAGCTTCGGATACACGAAGGTGTTCGACGACCGGCTCACGGGCGGGGACCAGCTGCTCATCGACCGGCTGTTCCCCCAGGTGCGCCTGTCGGCGCTCTCGGGCTCGCTCGTCCGCGACACGCGGGACGACGCCATCGACCCCGCGAAGGGCCGCCTGCTGAGCGTCGACGGCGAGATGGCGGCCCGCGCGATGGGCTCGCAGGTGGGCTACGTCAAGACGTTCCTCCAGGGCTTCATGTACCGGCAGCTCACCCCGGACCGTCTGATCCTCGCGCTCGGCGCGCGCCTCGGCCTCGCCACCGGCTTCCCCCGCGACCTCGTCGAGACCGACGCGAACGGCAACCCCGTGCTCGGGGCGAACGGCCAGCCCGTCGTCAAGGTCTCGAAGGACCTGCCGGCGAGCGAGCGGTTCTTCGCGGGCGGCGACTCCACCGTGCGCGGCTTCGCGCTCGACCAGCTCGGGCGGCCCGACACGATCGACTCGAGCGGCTTCCCGATCGGCGGCAACGGGCTCGTCGTGCTGAACGCCGAGCTGCGCTCGCCCCAGTGGCACAGCCTCGGCGTCGTGGGCTTCGTCGACGCGGGCAGCGTGTTCAAGCGCGCCGGCCAGATCAACCTCGGCAACCTCCGGAGCAGCGTGGGCTTCGGCCTGCGCTACAAGTCGCCGATCGGGCCCCTGCGCGTGGATCTCGGCTTCAAGCTCAACCCGCAGACGCTCGCGAAGGGCGGGCGCGAGCGGCTCACGGCGCTGCACATCAGCTTCGGGCAGGCGTTCTGATGACCAAGAGGGGAACGCGATCGATCGTGAGGGGCCTGGCGGCGGCCGTCGCGCTGGCGGCCGTGGCGCTCGGCGCGGGCCGCGCGTCGGCCGAGGTCATCGACCGCGTCCTGGCGATCGTGGGCGGCCAGGTCGTGACGCTCTCGGACGCCTCGGTCGCGCTCGCGGTGGGGACGGTGGACGCGACCGGCGCCGCCGATCCGATCGAGGCCGCGATGAACGCCCTCATCGAACGGCGGCTGGTCCTGGTCGAGGTGGACCGCTACGCGCTGCCCGAGCCCGCCCGGGCGGCCGTGGACGCGAAGCTCGCGGAGCTGCGCGCGGCGATGGCCGCGCGGATCCCCGCGCGGGAGACGCTCGCGCGCCTCGGCCTCGACGAGGACCGCCTGCGCGAGATCGCGCGGAACGACCTGCGGATCGCCGCGTATCTCGACCAGCGGTTCGGCGTCGTCCAGCCGACCGAGGCCGAGGTGCTGCAGTACTACCGCGACCACCAGTCGCTCTACATGGAAGGCGGCACGGTGCGGCCGTTCGCCGAGGTGCAGGCCGAGGCGCGCCAGCGCCTCGCCGCCGAGCGCCGGCAGGCGCTCATCGACGGCTGGAAGGCCGACCTGCGCCGCCGCGCCGACGTCAACGTCCTCTACGTCTCGACTCCTGGATCGGCGGGGACCCCTGCACCCCGCCTGGCTCGTCGCTCGCGGGGACCCCTTCGCCCCGCTCCGCTTCCTCGCCGCCCTTGACCCTTCTCTCTCCGTGGCTCATTCCGTGGTGATTTCCGTGGTCGTTGCCGCCGTGCCCCGCTAGCCTCCCATCACCAGAAACCGGATCGCCTCGACCAGGTTGAACCCCGCGTGGCTCGTCACCGTCGAGACGATGGAGCGGCGGCGGAGGTAGACGAGCCCCCAGAAGAACCCCAGGCAGGCCGTGGCGATCGCGACGTCGTGGCCCTGCTCCAGGTGCCCCGCGCCGAAGACCAGGCTGAACAGCACCAGGCCCACCGCCGCGCCCCCCAGGTACTGCTCGAACCGGTGCAGGACGAACGCGCGCTGCACCTCCTCACGCACCCCGCCCGCGAGGACCAGCACCAGCAGGAAGAGCCACGTGCCGCGCCGCTCGGCCAGCAGCGCCTCGAGCGGGTTGCGCGTCACGTTGTGGAGCGCCGGCAGCCACACGCGCAGCGCCGTCACGATGGCGGCCACGCCGAAGAACACGACCGGCACGAGCAGCAGGCCGAGCCACGTCTCCCGGACCGGCGGCCGCCGGCCGAGGAACAGCGCGCGCGGCGACTCGCCGTGCGCCGCCAGGAAGGCCAGGATCAGCGTGACGACGAGCGCCGCGTCGGCGAGCGACAGCGTCACCACGAAGGCGAACGACAGGTTGCCGGCCGCGTCGAACGCCGGGAGCCCCGCCACGCGGAGCAGCACGACCAGGAAGAGCTGCGTCGGGAACCCGGAGACGAGCACCGTCTCGGCGAGCGCGATGAGACGGAGCACCGGCGGGATGCGGGCGGGCGTCCGGGGCTCGGGTTCGGGTTCGGAAACGATCGGCGCGGGAGGAGCGGCGCCGGGCGGCGGCAGGTCCACCCTCGGAATGTACCACAGGCGGAGGGCGGGGACGGGAGGGGATCTCCCGTCCCCGCCGGCCGTCAGCGCGCGGCGGGACCGGCCGGCACCTGGAACGTGAGCGGCTGCGCGAGCCGCACGTCCACGGCCGTGCCCTGCGCGAGGTGCACCTCGTCGCCGCGCGTGGTGAGCACGGCGGCCGTGCCGGCGCCGCCCCCGATGAGCGCGCCCTTGGCCGCGCCGCCGCCGCCGCCCATCAGCCCGCCGATGAGCGCGCCCGCCGCGGCGCCAATCCCGATCTTCTCGGCGTCCTTCTGCTTCGTGCCGGCCGCCTCGACGACGACCGGACGCGTGTCGATCTGCAGGCGCTCGCCGCGTCCGCCGATCGCCAGCTCGTCGAAGCGGAACGCGAGGCGCGCCCGGCCCTTGACCTTCGCCGACGGCTGCGCCGCGGTCACCGTCCCGGTGAGCCGGCTGCCCGCCGGCACGACGTCGGCGCCGTCGCGGCTGATCGGCTGCGCGAGCGACGCGCGCACCTGGTCCTCCACGCGGCTGACGTCCGACCCGAGGGCGTCGTCGAGCTTCACGCGGAGCGTCGTGCCCGCCGGCACGGTCACCTCGCGGTAGCTCACGCGCTCGGAGTCGAGCTCCGCGTGCGCGAGGCCCGAGCCGTCGCGCGGCGCGGCGGGCTTCGCCACCGCCGCGACCGCGTGGCGCTCGATCGAGGTGTCGCCGCCGTCGGCGCGCTTGAGCACCACCGTGTCCGCGTCCGCCTTCACGAGCTGGCCCGCCACCAGCCGGCCGTCGTCGGTCCTGACGACGACCTGCTGGCCTTCCATCTGATCGATCCGGGGCTGATGGCTGCACGCCGCCAGCATCGCGACCAGCGGACACAGCATCCAGGCCGTGATTCTCATGTCGGTACCTCCTGTGCACCGTCCAGGGGCGCAAGCGCTATGCCGCTCGTAACTCATTGCGATAAGTGGAGCTTGGTGTCATGGTCCAACCTGAACCGTGTAACAATTACCGTCCCGGGTATAGACTGGGCGCAGGAGACCCTTCCACCATGACCCGCCGTTCCGAGGCGCCGGAGCCCGAGCGCGTGCTGATCGTCGAGGACGATCGGGGCACGCTCGAGGGGCTGACCGAGCTCGTGCGATCGTGGGGCTACACGACCGAGGGCGTGGAGAGCGGCGAGGCCGCGATGGCGGCGTTCGCGTCGTTCCGCCCGTCCATCGTCGTGAGCGATCTCGTGATGCCCGGCATGAGCGGGCTGGACCTGCTGCACGCGCTCGAGGACCAGCTGATCGATCTGACCTTCGTGATCCTCACCGCGCAGGGCAGCGTGGACACGGCGGTCGAGGCGATCAAGGCGGGCGCGTACGACTACCTCACCAAGCCGGTCGATCCCCAGCGCCTGCGCATTCTGCTCGGGAAGGTCGTCGAGCGGATGGCGACCGTGCGGGAGGTGAAGGGGCTCCGGCGGCAGCTGCGCGATCAGGGCCGGTTCGGCCGCATCGTGGGAGGCAGCGTCGGCATCCGCCGGGTCTACCGCGTGATCGAGCAGGCGGCGCCGACCACCGCGTCGGTGCTGATCTCGGGCGAATCGGGCACGGGCAAGGAGCTCGTGGCGCAGACGCTGCACGAGCTGAGCGCGCGCGCGGCCCAGGCCTACATCGGGATCAACTGCGCCGCGATCCCCGAGTCGCTGCTCGAGAGCGAGATCTTCGGGCACGAGAAGGGCGCCTTCACGGGCGCGTACGACCGGCGGCTCGGCTGCTTCGAGCTGGCGCACCGCGGCACGCTCTTCCTGGACGAGATCGCCGAGATGGCGCCCGTGATGCAGGTGAAGCTGCTGCGGGTGCTGCAGGAGCGGACGTTCCGGCGGCTGGGCGGCCGCGACGAGCAGGCGGTGGACGTGCGCGTGGTCGCGGCGACCAACGCGGACCCCGAGGAGGCCGTGCGGTCGGGCCGGCTGCGCGAGGATCTCTTCTACCGGCTCAACGTCTTCTCGATCGCGCTGCCCCCGCTCAGGGAGCGCCTCGACGACATCCCGCTGCTGGTGCGGGCGTTCCTCGACGAGACGAACGCGCGCAACCAGAAGGCCGTGAAGGCGGTGGCGCCCGACGCGCTGCGCTCGCTCGAGAGCTACGCCTGGCCGGGCAACATCCGCGAGCTGCGCAACGTCATCGAGCGGGCGACGATCCTCGCCGAAGGCGAGTTCATCGAGCGCAAGCACCTGCCGCCGCCCGTGGCCGCCGGCAGGGGGGCGCCGCCCAAGGCGCTGACGCTCGCGCCGGGGACGACCGTCGAGGAGGCCGAGCGGCGGCTGATCATGCTGACGCTCGAGTACACGGGCAACAACAAGACGCGCGCCGCCGAGATCCTCGGGATCAGCCTCAAGACGCTGCACAACAAGCTGAACCGGTTCCGCGAGGAGAAGCTGGCCGCCGGCGACTGAGCGGCCGCCCGTCATGCCGAGCATCAAGACCAGGCAGGTGGCGGGCGTCACCGCGCTCGTCGGCGCCGTCGTCGTGGCGCTCGGGCTGGTCCAGATCGTCTCGATCGCGCGGCTGAGCCTGGGTGACGCGCAGGCGCGGGCGGAGCTGCTCGCCAACGCGATGTACCAGGCGGCGAGCAAGGCCGTGCCCGGGTCGACCGACCCGGCGCAGGCGATCCGGCAGGACCCCGGCATCCGCTCGCTGCTCGAGTCGAGCGTGGCCTACGCCCGCGGCGTCGCGTTCGCCGCCATCGTCGACACCCAGGACGTCGCCATCGCGCACAGCTTCCCCGAGATGGAGGGGCAGGCGATCCCGCGGTACGCCTCGCTGGCCGAGCTCAGGCAGGCGGGCGCGTGGACGCAGCTCCGCGCCATCTACTCCGACCAGCTCTTCGAGGTCGGCCAGCCGCTGCTCGTCGGCGGCCGGCGGTTCGGGTCGATCCGCATCGCGCTCTCGATGCTGCTCGTGCGGGAGGGCCTCTCCCAGGCCGTGCGCCGGTCGGGCCGGACGGCGCTCGTCGCGCTCGTCGTGGCCGTGCTGGTCGCCATGCTGCTGGCGCAGTGGATGCTGCGGCCCATCCACGTGATCAAGAGCGGCCTGACGCGCCTCGGCCAGGGCGAGTTCAACGTGCGGCTCGACCTGCCGCCGGGGGAGGAATTCCAGCGGCTCGGCAGCTCGTTCGATGCCGTGAGCGCGCAGCTCGCGCGGACGCGCGGCGGCGGAGAGGCGGGCGCGCCGGCCGCCGACCCGAGCCTCGCGTCGATCGGCGACGCGCTCGAGGACGCGGTGGCGCTCTTCGGGCCCGACGGCGACCTGCTCTTCGCGAACGCGACGATGCGGGCGATCCTGCCCGGCGCGGAGACCGGCCGGCCGATGGCCGGCTGGCTCGAGGAGGGCCACGTCTGCCGGCGCCTCGTCGAGGACGCCCTCGCCGACGGCCAGCCGCGCGGTCCGATGGAGGTGGGCTTCGGGCCGGACGAGGGCGGGGCCGGCGACGAACGCGTCGTGCGGGTGCACCCGGTGGCCCGCGCGGACGGGGAGACCGCCGGCGCGCTGCTCGTGGCGCGCAACGTCGGCTACCTCGACCGCGTGCAGTCGATGGTCGACTACTCGCGCAAGCTGTCGTCGTTCAGCCGGCTGATGGCGGGCGTGGCCCACGAGGTGAAGAACCCGCTGAACGCGATGACGATCCACCTCGAGCTGCTCAAGCAGAAGCTGCAGGCGGCGGCCGGCCGGGAGCCCGAAGCGCCGCCGGCGCCCGACCTGACGCGGCACGTCGCGACGATTGGCGACGGCATCAGGCGGCTCGACCAGGTCATGAGCGGCCTGATGAAGTTCCTCCGGCCCGAGGAGCTGCACCTGCGTCCGGTGCCGCTCGCCGAGGCCCTGGCCGAGGTGGCGCGCGTCGTCGAGCCCGAGGCGCGCCGGGCGTCGGTGGCCGTCAAGGTCGACTGTCCCGCCGACCCGCCGGACCTCAACGCCGATCCCGTCATGCTGCAGCAGGCGCTGGTGAACCTCGCGCTGAACGCCTGCCAGGCGATGCCCGGCGGCGGCACGCTCGAGCTGAAAGGCCGCGCCGCGGCCCGGCGCCGCGTGGAGGTGACCGTCGCCGACACGGGCGCCGGCATCGCGCCGGACCACCTCGCGCGCATTTTCGATCTGTACTTCACGACCAAGCCGCAGGGCAGCGGCATCGGCCTCTCGCTCGTCTACCGGATCGTGCAGCTGCACGACGGCGAGATCGCCGTCGAGTCGACACCGGGGCGCGGCACGACGTTCACGCTCACGTTGCCACGGGCGTGAACGGGGGGCCTTGTCCGTTCACGGGGGATCCTTGTCCTTCACGGGAGATCCTTGTCCGTTCAGGGTGGACTCTTGTCCGTTCAGATTGAACGCTGTCCGTTCGGGGTGGACTCTTGTCCGTTCAGATTGGACGCTGTCCGTTCAGGGTGGACTCTTGTCCGTTCAGATTGAACGCTGTCCGTTCGGGCGGAACGCTGTCCGTTCGGATCACTCTGAACGGGCCTGCGTCAGTTTCCGTGAACGGACCCGCGTGAGTTCCCGTGAACGGACAAGCGTGAGTACCGTGAACGGACCCGCGTCAGTTCCCGTGAAGGACCCGCGTGAGTTCCCGTGAACGGACAAGCGTGAGTACCGTGAACGGACCCGCGTCAGTTCCCGTGAACGGACCCGCGTCAGTTCCCGTGAAGGACCTGCGTCAGTTCCCGTGAAGGACCCGCATCAGTTCCCCGAACGGACCCGCGCCAGCCGGATCTACAATGCGTGAGATGCCGAAACGCTGGCGGGTGGCCGTGCCGCTCCTCGTGGCCGCGCTCGGGGCGGGCGCCTGCGGGCGGGCGCGTCCGCGGACGGTTCCGGCGCCGCCGCTGCTCGTGTCGACGGCCTGGACCGATGCGATCCGGACGGGGCCGCCGGCCGTCGATCCGGCGCCCGTGGGCGCGTGGCTCGCCGAGGCCGAGCGCGAGGAGGCGGCCCGCGCGGAGGCCGCGCGCGCCGAGGCGGCGAGGGCCGCCGAGGAGGCGGCCGCGCGCGCGCGAAAGGCCGAGACGCCCGAGCCGGAGCCGCCGGCCGCGGTCGGGCGCCTGGCGACGCCGGAGACGGCCGACGCCGCGGCCGCCACGCGCCGCGTGCGGGACACCGTCGCGCGCGCGCAGGCGGCGCTGGCCACGGTCCGGGCCGACCGGTTGAAGGGCGACGCGCGCGTGCAGTACGAGACCGCGAAACAGCTGATCGGCCAGGCCGAAGCGGCCGTGCAGGCCGCCAACTTCATGTACGCGCTGCGGCTGGCCGACAAGGCCGAGATGCTCGCCAAGGGGCTCGCCGGGGGCGACGAGCCGCTCACCCCCACCGCTGTGACACGTGCGACGCCCGCGTGACCTGCGCGTGCAATCACGGGCACCCGCGTGCAGCGACCGTGAAAATAGGGCAGGCGAAAGAACGTCAAGCCAGTGGGCAGTTTTGTCAATATGTTGCGCTTATCCCTAAAATGAGACACCATATCTGGTGGATCGAGGCTTGACAAACAGGTAGACAGGCCGCATATTTGACCGCCGTAGCGAGACAGGCAGCCGCGAGGAGATCCCACCTTCTCGCCCGGGAAATTGCGTCGGTTCCCTGGAATCAGAGCGTCTCGCCGTGCGTTTCCTGACCAGAAATTTTCGGGGCCCGGCCTCGGGGGCGGAGGCTGTGGGCCAGTTTTCGGAGGGGTAAGGATGCAGAGAGGTGCTGCTCATGTGGAAACCACCAGCTCTGAGGTCCAGACCGCCCCACGGACTGCCTCGACGATCGAGGTCGTGGGCCTGAAGTTCGACCGGTACTTCTCGGCCGAAGGCGTCGACCCCTTCGACGAGATCGAGTGGGAGCTGCGCCAGGCGGTGATCGCCAACGAGCGCGGCGAGCTCGTGTTCGAGCAGCGCGACGTCGAGATTCCGAAGTTCTGGTCGCAGCAAGCCACCAACATCGTCGTCTCCAAGTACTTCCGCGGGACGCTGGGCACGCCGGAGCGCGAGCAGAGCGTGCGGCAGCTGATCGGCCGCGTGGTCGACACGATCACCCTCTGGGCGCGCAAGCAGGCCTACTTCGCGTCCGAGGAGGACCTGCAGGCGTTCAGCGCCGATCTCAAGCACCTCCTCGTCTACCAGCAGGCGTCGTTCAACAGCCCGGTGTGGTTCAACTGCGGGTTCGAGAAGTCGCCGCAGTGCTCGGCGTGCTTCATCAACTCGGTGCAGGACACGATGGACTCGATCCTGACGCTGGCCCGCACCGAGGGCATGCTCTTCAAGTTCGGCTCGGGCACCGGGTCGAACCTCTCGCCGATCCGCTCCTCGAAGGAGCTGCTGGCGGGCGGCGGCACGGCCTCGGGGCCGGTGTCGTTCATGAAGGGCTACGACGCGTTCGCGGGCGTCATCAAGTCGGGCGGCAAGACGCGCCGCGCGGCGAAGATGGTGATCCTCAACGCGGACCACCCCGACATCGTCGAGTTCATCAACTGCAAGGTGGAGGAGGAGCGGAAGGCCTGGGCGCTCATCGACGCGGGCTACGACGGCTCGTTCACGGGCCCGGCCTACTCGTCGGTCTTCTTCCAGAACTCGAACAACAGCGTGCGCGTGACCGACGAGTTCATGCGCGCGGTGCTCGACGACGGCGACTGGACGACGAAGGCGGTGATGGACGGGCAGCCGATGGACGCGTATCGCGCGCGCGATCTGATGCACATGATCGCCGAGGCGACGCACGTCTGCGGCGACCCGGGCATGCAGTTCGACACGACGATCAACGACTGGCACACCTGCCCGAACACGGCGCGGATCAACGCCTCGAACCCGTGCTCCGAGTACATGTTCCTCGATGACTCGGCGTGCAACCTGGCGTCGATCAACCTGATGAAGTTCCTCAAGGAGAACCCGAAGGTCGCCGGCGGCACCGAGTTCGACGTCGAGTCGTTCCGCGCCGCGGTCCGGACGATGATCACCGCGCAGGAGGTGCTGGTCGACAACGCCAGCTACCCGACCAGGCCCATCGAGAAGAACAGCCACGAGTACCGGCCGCTCGGCCTCGGCTACGCCAACCTGGGCGCGCTGCTCATGTCGCGCGGGCTGCCGTACGACAGCGACGCCGGGCGCGACTACGCGGCGACGATCACCGCGATCATGCACGGCGAGTCCTACGCCCAGTCGGCCCGCATCGCGCGCGACCACGGCGGCCCGTTCGCCGGCTACGACAAGAACCGCGAGCCGTTCCTGCGCGTCGTCCGCAAGCACCGCGCCGCGCTCAAGGACGTGGACCGCACCAACGTGCCGCGCAGCCTCTACGACGCGGCCCGCCAGGTCTGGAACGAGGCCGTGGAGCTCGGCGAGGACCACGGCTACCGCAACGCCCAGGTCACCGTGCTCGCGCCCACCGGCACGATCGGGTTCATGATGGACTGCGACACCACCGGGGTGGAGCCGGACATCGCGCTCGTCAAGTACAAGAAGCTGGTCGGCGGCGGTCTGATGAAGATCGTCAACCAGACCGTGCCGATGGCGCTCGCCCGCCTGGGCTACACGCGGGACGAGGTCAAGGAGATCGTCGCCCATATCGACCAGCACGAGACGATCGAGGGCGCGCCGCACCTCAAGGACAAGGACCTCGCGGTGTTCGACTGCGCCTTCAAGCCCGCCAAGGGCCAGCGGTCGATCCACCACATGGGGCACATCAAGATGATCGGCGCCGTGCAGCCGTTCATCTCGGGCGCCATCTCGAAGACCGTCAACGTGCCGAAGGACTGCACCGTCGAGGACATCCAGCAGGCCTACGTGGACGCGTGGCGGCTGGGCGCCAAGGCCGTGTCGATCTACCGCGACGGCAGCAAGCGCACCCAGCCGCTCAACACCTCGCGCGACAAGCAGATCCTGACCGCCGCCGGCGTCGTGCTGGGACAGCCCGTCCGCCGGAAGCTGCCCGACGAGCGCCGCGCCATCACGCACAAGTTCGACGTGGCCGGCCACGAAGGCTACATCACCGTCGGCCTCTACGAGGACGGCACCCCGGGCGAGCTGTTCCTGGTGATGGCCAAGGAGGGCTCGACGATCTCCGGCTTCGCCGACGCCTTCGCGCAGGCCATCTCCTACGCGCTGCAGTACGGCGTGCCGCTGCAGGACCTCGTGGACAAGTTCAGCCACGTCCGGTTCGAGCCGGCCGGCATGACCAAGAACCCGGACGTGCGCTTCGCCAAGTCGATCGTCGACTACATCTTCCGGTGGATGGCGGCGAAGTTCCTCTCGCCCGAGGCGCAGTACGCCGCCGGCGTGAACAACCGCGACGAGGTCGTGGCGCCCGCGGCCGAGGCCGACGCCGTGCAGCTCCCGCTCGAGCCCGCCAACGGCAACGGCGGCAACGGCCACGCCGAACCCACGCCGGTCTCAGCCAAGTTCGCCGCGATCCAGAACCAGGAGGACGCGCCGCCCTGCATGACCTGCGGCTCGATCATGGTCCGGAGCGGCAGCTGCTACAAGTGCGTCAACTGCGGCAGCACCTCGGGCTGCGCGTAGACGGAGGCCTGGGGCCGGGAACAGCGGTCAGGGGGCAGGGGAGAGCGCGCGGAACGGAGCGGGGTGGAGGGGCCCCGCGAGTGCAGCGCGCCAGGCGGGGTGCAGGGGTCCCCGCCGATCCAAGAGAAGAGGGCCGGGCGGGCAACCGCCCGGCCCTTCGTGCTTCCGGACGCCGTACGTAGCGCAGGGCTTCAGCCCTGCGCCTTTGACGCGGTGGCACAGGTCTCTGACCTGTGCCGCTGAAGCCCAGGTCGAAGACCTGGGCCACCCAAGCCCCATCCCCCAAGTCCAGCCGTCAGCCCGACCGTTTTCCAGCGTCCGGGGTCTAACTCGCCATGACCGGCCTGCTCTCCGAGCTGCGACAGGCCGCGCGAGGCCTCCGCGCCACGCCCTGGACGGCCGCCATCGCCGTCCTTACCCTCGCGCTCGGGACCGGTCTCACCACCGCCGTCTATGCCGTCGCCTACGGCATCCTCTTCCGTCCCCTGCCGTACCCCACCGCTGACCGCCTGGCGCTGATTGGCACCGGGCACTCCCTGAGCGTCCGCAGACAGGACATCGACGAGTGGGTCGCCCGGCTGCGCACGGTCGAGGACGTGGCCGCCTACACCCGCGGCGAGCGCTTCACGGTTCGCGGCGCCGGCGAGCCGCGCGTGGTCCAGACCTCGATCGTCTCGGACCGCTTCTTCCAGGTGCTCGGTCTGTCGATGGCGCAGGGACGGCCAATCGCCCCGGGCGGACCGGTCACCGACATCGTCGTGAGCGAGCGGCTGCGGCGAGACCTCGAAGCCGACGGCCATTCGTTGCTCGGGAAGACGCTGACGATAGGCGGCCGCGCCTTCGTTGTCGCCGGCGTGGCGCCGCGTTCGTTGGAGTTCCCAACCGAGGACATCGACGTCTGGCTTCGGCTCGACGCCGTGCCGGCCATCATGGCCTTCGGCAGGTCGGACGTGCGGGCCTTCCAGCTCGTGGCCCGGCTCCGTGACGGCGTGACCGTCGCGCAGCTCACCGACGACGCGCGACGTGTGGAAGCGGACCTGGATCCGGCGCGCGGTGAGAGACGGGACTCCGCCGGGGCGCCCCGCGTGTCGGCCGCTCCGATCGGCGAGGAGCTGACGGCTCCGTTGCGTCCCGTCCTCGCCGCGTTCGCCGTTGCGGCGATCCTGGTGCTGGCCATCGCGTGCGCCAACGTCGCCGTCCTGCTCGTCGCGCGCACGCTGGCGCGGCGGCGCGAGCTGGCGGTGCGCCTCGCGCTCGGCGCCGGCCGCTGGCGCCTGGTGCGCGGGGCCCTGGCCGAGAGCGCGGTCGTCGCGGCGGTCGGCGCGGCGTTGGGCGTGGCGCTCGCCGTGGCCGCCGTGCGTGTGCTCACGCGGCTCGCCGCGGGCGAGCTCCCGCGCCTCGACGCCGTGCGCGTGGATCCGCCCGTGCTGGCCGCCAGCGCGGCGATTGCCGCCGTCGTGGCGCTCGTGGCAGGCTTGGCGCCCGCGCTGCACGCCACGCGCGCCGACGGCGCCGCGCTCCTCGGACGGGCCGGCGCGACGACCCGGCAGGGACGGCGCCTGCGCGCCGTGCTCGTCGCGCTCCAGATTGCGCTGTCGGTCGTGCTCGTCGTCGGCGCCGGATTGCTGGCGCGGACCGTTTCGCGGCTCCTGTCCGTCGACACCGGCTTTCAGCCTCGCGGCGCGCTGACGGTGCAACTGCAGCTCGTCGACTCGACGCGCTTCGATGCCCTGAAGCGGGCGCCCTTCGTCCGGGATCTGCTCGAACGCGTGCGCGCGCTGCCGACGGTGCGCGCCGTGGGCCTCGGTGCGGCCCTGCCGCCCGCGACCGGATTCGTCACCATGGGTTTCATTCGCGAAGACGACCAGGGGCACCGCGAGTCGTCCTTCATGACGTTTGCGCCGGTCACCGACGGTTACCTGGGCGCCATCGGCGCGCGGCTGCTGCAGGGACGCGACTTCACCGAGGCCGACGGCACTGCGTCGCCGCCGGTCGTCGTGCTCAGCGCGTCGGCTTTACCGTTCCTCTTCAAGGACCGGGACCCGATCGGCCAGGAGGTGCCGTTCGCCCTGCCCGGCACGAAGACGAAACCGCGCGTGATTGGCGTGGTGAGCGACGTGAAGTACCTGGGCCTCGACAAGCCGCGCGACGCGGCGATGTACGTGCCCTGGCAGGTCATGCCCAGCAGCGTCGTGTTCCTGGTCGTGCGGACCACCGGAGCTCCCACGGCGATCGCGCCGGACGTGCGCGCCGCCATTCGCGACCTGGACCCGAACCAGCCGATTCCGACGATGCGGTCGCTCGAGGACGTCGTGTCGGCGTCGGTGGCGGGCCAGGAGTTCCGCGGCCGGCTCGCCACGTCGTTCGCCGGGCTGGCGCTGCTCGTCGCCATCGTCGGGCTCGCCGGGGTCGTCGCGCGGTCGGTCGTGGAGCGGCGGCGCGAGCTGGCCATCCGCCTCGCGCTCGGCGCCAGCCCGGCGCGCGTGCTGCGCACCGCGCTCGGCGAGGCCGTCGCCGTGACCGTCGCCGGCGTCCTCGTGGGACTCGGTGGCGCCGCGCTCGCCGGGCGCGGCCTGGGCAGCCTGCTCTTCGGCGTGACGCCGTTCGACCCGCTGACGTTCACGGCTGGCGCGGCGGCGGTCGCGGTTCTGGCGGTGACGGCCGCGTGGCTGCCCGCGCGTCGCACAGCGGAGGTGAGTCCCGCGGAGTTGATGCGGGAGGAGTAGGGGCGATGCGCTGCGTCGCCTGAGCCATGCCAACCCTCCACCTCGCGCTTCGCAGCCTCCGCGCCTCTCCCTGGACGACCCTCATGGCCGTCGTCACGCTCGCGCTCGGCATCGGCCTGACGACGGCCGTCTACGCCGCCGCGTACGGCATCCTCGTTCGCCCGCTGCCGTACCGCGAGCCTTCACGCGTGACGCTCCTCTGGACGCGCATCGCTACGATCGACCGCGACCTTCAGTCCTCGCGATCCGAAGTCGACGGGTGGCAGCAGCGGCTCAGGACCTTCGATGGAGTCGCCGGCTTCAACGGCGACTCGTTCACTCTCGCCGGCGCGGGTGACGATCGCGTCGTCGAGATCGGGCTCGTCACCGACCGGTTCTTCGACGTGCTCGGCGTGACGCCGACGGTGGGCCGGACCATCCATCCGGGTGACGGACTCGATGAGGCCGTGGTGAGTGACGGGCTGCGCCGCCGGATCGAGGCGCGTGGGGAGACCGTCGTAGGCCACCGCCTCCAGATCGGCGGCAGGCCGTTCGTTGTCGTAGGTGCGGCGCCGCCCGGCGTCGCCCTGCCCGCCGCCGACGTCGAGGCGTGGGTGCAGGTGGACGCCGTGCCCGGCGTGACGCTGCTCAACGGCGCGA
The DNA here is from genome assembly GCA_963812185.1 of uncultured Acidobacteriota bacterium. Lineage (GTDB taxonomy): Bacteria > Acidobacteriota > Vicinamibacteria > Vicinamibacterales > JAHECP01 > JAHECP01. Next base: position 81,746 of record CAWEUE010000001.1, on the reverse strand, counting down.
ACTCGCGCATGCTGCGGCTCGTGGCGCGGCTTCGCGCGGGCGCAACCCTCGAACAGGCCCGCGACGACGCGAAGCGCGTCGCGCACGAGCTGTTCGGCGACAATGAGGTGACCCACCGGCCGTGGCGCAACGCGGGAGTCCTGCCGCTCGACGAAGAGCAGCTGGGACCGATCCGGCCCGTGCTGCTGGCGTTCGGCGTCGCCGCTGCGCTCGTCCTTATCATCGCGTGCGCCAACGTCGCGACCCTGCTGGCGACGCGGATCCTGGCCCGGGACCACGAGCTGGCCGTGCGGCTCGCGCTCGGCGCCGGTCGGGGACACCTCGTCGCGGCGGTCCTCGTCGAGAGCCTGCTCGTCGCGCTCCCGGGATCGGCCGCGGGTGCGCGGCTGGCCTCGCTCGGGCTGCGCGCCCTCGCGGCTCTGCCCGTGGGGCTCGTTCCGCGCGCCGGCGGCCTGCGCGTCGATGGTTCCGTCCTGGCGGTGAGCGTGGCCGTGGCCGTACTGGTCGCCATTGCCGCGGGTCTGATCCCCGCGCTCCGGACCTTCCGCGCTGACGCGGGGGTCTTGATGGGACATGGCGCGAGAACGGCCGGCCGCGTCGATCGCCGCCTGCGCGCGGGTCTCGTGGCCGTGCAGGTGGCGCTGTCGGTCGTGCTCCTGGTGGGCGCGGGTCTGCTGACCCGCACGGTGCTCGGCCTGCTCGACGCCAACACGGGCACCGACGCGCGCGGCGTGATGACGATGCGCCTCATGCTCACCGGGTCGGCGCAGTTCAACGCCGTGTCGCGGCAGCCCTTCGTGCACGAGCTGTTGCGCGAGGTGCGCGCGCTCGCGGGCGTCGAGTACGCCGGCCTCGGCGGCAGCCTACCGCCCGCCGTTGGAGCTCTGCCCCTGTCCGTGCGGTTCACGGACCCAGACAAGGGACGCGACGAGACGGTGAACCTCACGGTCACGCCCGTCACACCGGGATACTTGAGCGCGCTCGGCGTGCAGTTCACCGGCGGACGTGATTTCGAGGCGGGCGACAACGGGCGGGCGGTCGCGATCCTGAGCGCGACGGCGGCGCGGTTCTTCTTCGGCAAGGGCGATGCGGTCGGCCAGGAGACCTGGCGCGCGCTGCCGCCCGCGCTGGCCCGCCAGCGCAGCGCGCGCGTCGTCGGCGTCGTCGACGACGTGAAGTTCCGCGGGCTCGACGCGCCGACCGGCCCCGCCCTCTACCTGCCTTGGGACAACCTGCCGGGCAGCGTCGTGTACCTCGTCGTGCGAACCGGCGGTCGCCCGCTGGAGACCGTGCCCGCGATCCGTCGTCTCGTTCGCACGCTCGATCCGACCGTGGCCGTCACCGATGTCCGCACGCTCGACGAGGTCATCGCCGGGTCCATCGCCGCGCGCCGCCTGCGCGAGCGTCTCGCGCTGGCCTTCGCGGCGCTCGCCCTGCTCGTGACGCTGGTCGGTCTCGCCGGCGTCGTCGGCCGGACGGTGGTGGAGCGCCGGCGCGAGCTGGCCGTGCGGCTCGCTCTCGGGGCCAGCCCCAATCGCGTCGTGGGCGGCGTTCTGCGCGAGGGGATCGTGACGACCGGCGCCGGCGCGGCGGTGGGACTCGGCGGGTCCCTGCTGGCCGCGCGCGGACTCGCGAGCCTGCTGTACGGCGTCCGTCCGTACCAATCCGGCCACATTCGGCCTGGCGGTCGTCGTCGTGGCGGCGCTATCGCTGCTGGCCTGCTACGTGCCCGCCCGTCGCGCAGCGGAGGTGAGCCCCGCGGAGTTGATGCGGGAGGAGTAGGGGCGATGCGCCGTCGCCCCCACCGTAGCGCACACCTTCCGCCTTCGCCGAGGCTACGGCGGACTCGCCGAAGTTCGAAGAGCGGAGGCGGTCACGCGCGCGCCGGCGGGCGCAGGGCTGAAGCCCTGCGCTACGTACAGCCCGGGTCGAAGACCCGGGCCACCCAAGCCTCGCGCCCCCAAGCCTCGCGCCCCCAAGCCTCGCGCCCCAAGTCTCGAGCCCCAAGCCTCGCGCCCCAAGCCCCCGGCCCCGTTTCCGCAGCGATTTCCGCGGCTCATTCCGTGGCTGTTTCCGTGGCCATTCCGTGGTCCTTGCCCGGGCGACTATGTAGTGCTACTATCTGAATAGCATTGCTATAGGGAGGGCCCGTGCCAAGCCGCGCTCCGAGTCTCGCCGCCGTCACCGTCCTCCACGCCGTGGCCAACGGCTTCCGCTACGGATTCGACGTCATCGACGTCACGGGCCTGCCGAGCGGCACGGTCTACCCGGCGCTCGGGCGTCTCGAGCGCGACGGCTTCGTGCAATCCGCGTGGGAGGACCTCGCGGCCGCGCACCGCGAGAAGCGTCCGCCGCGCCGCTACTACACCGTCACGCGCGAGGGCCTGGCGGCGCTGAACGCGGCGCTCGAGCGCTTCCACGCCCTCAAGCCGGTCAAGTCGCCGGCGCGCGCCGCCGCCCCGGCGCGGTCGCGGAGCTGATCGATGGCGCCCCACCCGCGTGTCTCCTGGCGCCTCCGTCTCGCCCGCACCGTCCTGCGTGCGGCCAGCTTCGCCGCGCCGTCCGCGGAACGCGACGACTGGCTGCGCGAGTGGCGGGCCGAGATCGACGCCCGCCTGGCGCTGCTCGACGCGCGCGGCGAGCGCACGCGCGCGGCGGAGCTCGACCTGCTGCGCCGCAGCCTGGGTGGGCTGCTGCACGCGATGTGGCTGCGCCGGCAGGGGTGGACCCTCGACATGCTGGTCCAGGATCTTCGCTATGCCGTGCGTTCGCTCGCCGTGCGCCCGGGCTTCACGCTCGTCGCCGCGCTGACGCTCGCGCTCGGCATCGGCGCCGCCACCGCCATCTTCTCCGTCGCCTACGGCGTGCTGCTGCGCCCGCTGCCGTTGCGCGCGCCGGACCGGCTCGTGCAGCTGTGGGAGTCGAACCCGCTCAAGGGCTGGACGGCGGTCACCGTCGCGCCCGCCAACCTGAAGGACTGGATCGACCGGAACCACTCGTTCGCCTCGGTCGCGTACTACTTCGGCGCGGACGACAAGGGCGCGACGACCCAGGCCTTCTCGATCAGCGGGGGCGATCGGCCCGAGCGGCTCGACGGGCTGCTCGTGTCGCCAGACTTCTTCGACGTGCTCGGCGTCGAGCCTCGGCTCGGCCGCGGCTTCGCTCCCGGCGAGAACACGATCGGCCGCCACCGCGTGATCGTGCTGAGCGACGGGCTGTGGAAGCGCCGCTTCGGCGCCGACCCGCGTGTCGTCGGCCGCGAGGTGCGGCTGAACGGGCAGGCCTACCAGGTGATCGGCGTGGCGCCGGCCGGGTTCGAGTTCCCCTCGGCCGGCATCGACTTCTGGGCGCCGATGGCCTTCGACCCCGCGAAGTTCTGGGCGGGGCGCCGCCCGCACTTCCTGCGCGCGGTGGCGCGGCTGAAGCCGGGGGTGACCTTCGCCCAGGCGCGCGACGACCTGCACCGCATCGCCGCGGAGCTCGAGCGCGAGCACCCCGACACGAACGAGCAGATGGGCGCCGGCTTCACCCCGGTGCAGGAATGGATGGTGGGCGACACGCGGCGGCCGCTCGTGCTCCTGCTCGCCGCCGTGAGCGGCCTGCTCCTCATCGCGTGCGCCAACGTCGCCGGCCTCGTGCTGGTCCGCGGCGTGGGCCGGGCGCGCGAGCTGGCGGTGCGCGCGGCGCTCGGCGCGGGCCGGGCGCGCCTCGTCCGGCAGCTCCTCACCGAGAGCGCGCTCCTGGCGGCCCTTGGCGGCGCGGCGGGCCTGGTCGTGGCCCGCGCGGCGCTCTCCGCCTTCCGGTCGTTCGCGCCCGCCGACCTGCCCAGGTTCGACGAGATCCGCCTCGACTGGCCGGTGCTCGCGGCGGCCGTGGCCGTGACCCTCGTGAGCGTGGCGCTCGTCGGCCTCGTGCCCGCCCTCCGGCACGCGCGCGTTCGCCCCGACGCGCTCAAGGAAGGCGGCCGCGGCTCGACCGCCGCCGGCCAGCGGACGCGCCGGCTGTTCGTCGTGTCCGAGGTCGCGCTGTCGGTCGTCCTGGTCGTGGCCGCCGGGCTGCTCGTCAGGAGCTTCGATCGCCTGGTGCGCGTCGACCCGGGCTTCGACGCGCAGCGGGTCCTGACCTTCGAGGTGTCGCTGCCGGGTCTGCGCTACGACAACAACGCCAAGGTCGTCGCCTTCTTCCGCTCGCTCGTCGAGCGCCTCCAGGCGATTCCCGGCGTGCGGGCGGCCGGCGCCACCTCGCGCAAGCCCCTGACCGGATACCGCTGGACGGACGACTTCGTCATCGAGGGGAGACCGGGGTTCCTGGGGCGGGAGCTGCGGCACAAGGAAGTCACGCCCGGCTACTTCCGGGCGATGGGCGTGCCGCTCCTCAACGGCCGGCCGTTCGCCTGGAGCGACGACGCCAAGGTGCCGTCCGTCGCCGTGATCAACGAGGCGTTCGCGCGTCAGTACTTTCCGGGCGTGGACCCCGTCGGGCGGCGCATCAGCTACACCGAGGCGGACGAGAAGCCGGACTGGGTCACCATCATCGGCGTGGCCGGCAACGAGAAGCAGGACAGCCTGGCCGCGACGCCGCGGCCCGAGGTGTTCGACCCGCTGGCGCAGAGCCCCACGAGCGCGATGACGCTGGTGCTGCAGTCGGCGGCCGACCCGACCGCGCTCGTCGGCGCCGCCCGCGGGGCCGTCGAATCGCTGGACCCCGCCCTGGCCGTGTACTCCGTCGAGACGATGGCGCAGGTGGTCGGGGGATCGGTGTCGCAGGACCGCTTCCTGACCGCGCTCGTGGGCCTGTTCGCCAGCCTGGCTCTCGTGCTGGCGTGCGTGGGCCTGTACGGTCTGGTGTCCTTCACCGTGAGCGCGCGGACGCAGGAGATCGGCGTCCGCATGGCGCTCGGCGCCCGGCGGGGATTGGTGCTGGCGCTGGTCGTGGGCGAGGGGATCCGGCTGGTGGCGGTGGGGCTCGTCCTCGGCCTGGTGGTGGCCGCCGCCCTCACGCGGGGCCTCGCGAGCCTGCTCTTCGAGGTGACGCCCACCGACCCGCTGACCTTCGCCGGGGTGGCCGCCCTCTTCATCGGCGTGGCCGTCGTCGCCGTGGCCGTGCCCGCGCGCCGCGCCTCCCGCGTCGACCCGCTGGTGGCGTTACGCTACGAGTAGGCGTCGGGCCGTGGAACGCTTCCCACGTAGCGCAGGGCTTCAGCCCTGCGCCCGTCGGCGCACACCTGAAGGTGTGCGCTACGGGATGTCCCCAAGCCCCAAGCCCCGAGCCCCAAGCTTCGAGCCCCAAGCCCCACGCCCCTAGAACCCCACGCGCGGCCGCGCCTCCGGCCGCCGTTCCTGCCACTCGGTCAGCGCCCGCGCGAAGTCCTCCTCCAGGACGACGCGCTCGTCGTCCTGCTCGCCGAGCTCGCGCTGGAAGGCGTGGCGCCCGGCGGCGAGCGTCAGGCCGCGCAGATCGGCGCCGGACGTGCCCTCGGTGGCGGCCGCCAGGCGGGCGAGGTCCACGTCGGCGCCGAGCTTCATGGCCTTGGTGAACTGCGCCAGGAGCGCCGCGCGGCCCGCGGCGTCGGGCAGGCCGATCTCGATCACCTCCGAGAGCCGCCCGGGCCGGATGACGGCAGGGTCCACCAGGTCCACGCGGTTGGTCGCGGCGATCACCACGACGCGCGCCGCCGCGTCGATGCCGTCCATCTCGGTGAGGAACGTCGTCAGCACGGACTGCCGGGCGCGGTCCGCGCCCGACAGGGCCTCGCCGCGCGCGCCGAGCAGCGCGTCCACCTCGTCGAGGAAGACGATCGCCGGCACGTGGTCGCGCGCCCGCGCGAACAGCTCCTGCATCCGCTGCTCGGATTCCCCGAGCCACTTCGTGTAGACGTCGGCCGGGTTCACCGTGAAGAAGCTGGCCTCGATCTCCGAGGCGAGCACGCGGGCCACGGTGGTCTTGCCCGTGCCGGGCGGCCCGTGCAGCAGCACGCCGCGCGGCGGCTCGACGCCCAGCTCCTTCGCCAGGCCGGGGTGCTCGATGGCGCGCTCGATGAACTGCAGGCGCTCGATCACGGGCGCCGGGAGCACCAGGTCCGACCACGTCAGCCGCGCGCCGCCGTAGCGGTTGGCGAGCAGGAAGCGATGGTACGCCTCGCGCACGTGGCGCATGGCGATGGGCTTCGACTCGCCCAGCGCCGACACCGCCGCGTCGTCCACGATGGCGCGCAGCTGCGCGGCCGACAGGCCCTCGGTCTCGTGCGCCAGCTGCGCGCCGTCGCCGATGTCGTCGGTGGGACGGCCGCGCAGGATGGCGAGCAGGATCTCGCGGCGCGCGTCGAAGTCGGGCCGGTCCACGCGCACCTTGTAGTCGAAGCGCCCCTCGCGGATGACCGCCGGGTCGAGCGCCTCGAAGCGGTTGGTGGCGGCCGCGATCACCAGGCCGGGGACGCCGCGGCAGGCGTCGAGCTGCTGCAGGAGCGCGTCGACCGCCTGCTGCTCGCCGGGATTCGTGAGGTCGCTCCGCCGCGACGCGATCGCGTCGAACTCGTCGAAGAAGAGCAGGCACGGCGTCTGCTCGCGGGCCGCCTGGAACACCCGCGCGATGGCGCCCGGCGCGCCGCCGACGTACTTCGTCACGACGTCACCCAGCGGCACGGGGATGAACCGCAGCCTGAACTCGCCGGCGACGGCACGCGCGAAGAACGACTTGCCGCAGCCCGGCGGCCCGTAGAGCAGGATGCCGTTGCGCACGATGCCGTAGCGCGCCGCCTCTTCGCGGTGCGTGTGCACGAGCTCGACGATGCGGCGGACCTCGTCCTTGAGGGCGCGCATGCCGCCCACGTTCGCGAAGGTGAGGGGCGCGTCCGGCGCGGCGGGCGCCGCCGGCGCCGCGGCCGCGGCCGGCGACGGTCCGGCGGCCGGCTGCGGCCTGGACGCCGCGCCGCCGGCCGCGGTGTCCGGCTGGGCGGCCTTCAGCTGGTCGAGCAGCGCGCGGTAGCGCGGCTGCGGCGAGCGCTTCAGCGCCTCCTCGATTGCCGGGATGGCCTCGGCCGTCCGGTGCAGATCCGACAGCGCCTCCGCGAGGCTGTAGTAGTACGCCCCGTCGCCGCCCGTGCCGTGCGTCTCGGGGTCGATCTCGATGGCCGTGCGGTACGACGTGACGGCTTCCGCGGGGCGGCCGAGCGCGTGCGCCAGGATCCGCCCGCGCTCGTAGTGCGCGAGCGCGTGCCGCGGGTCGCGCGCGACCGCCTGATCGGCGGCCTCGAGCGCGGCGGGCCAGCGGCGCAGCAGCACCTGCACGACCGCGCGTGCGTAGGGCACCTGCGCCGCGTCGAACGGCAGCGCCGGCGTGCCCGGCTGGCCGCCCTCGAGCGTCCACGCGCGGTCGTAGGCCTGGAGCGCCTCCTCGAGCCGCTCCCGGCCGCGCAGCGCGTGCCCGAGCGCGAGGAACGCCCGCGGGTCCTTCGGGTCCTGCTCGGTGGCCCGGACGGCCAGCCGGACGGCCTCTTCCGGGTCGGCGCCGATCGCGCAGCGGCTCAGATACGCGAGGAGCGCCGCCGGCTGGCCGGCGACCGGCGGCGGGCCGTCGGCCAGCGGCTCGAGGTTGCGCCGCGCCTCCGAGACGTTGCCGAGGTGGTACTGGGCGACGCCGAGCAGGAACCGCGCCTCCCGGTCGTCGGGACGCCGCAGCACCGCCTGCGAGAAGCGGGCGCGGGCCTCGCGGAACCGGCCGGCGTCCATGGCCCGGCGGCCGTCGGCGACCAGCGTGTCCGCAGTCGTCATCGTGCGCTCCACAGGAAGCCGGCGAGCCGCGGCCGCAGGACGCCGTGCAGGTGGCGTATGGCCTCCACGAGGGCCTCGCGCTCGAGGCGGCAGCCGCCGGTGCCGTCCGGCGCCGGGTCGACGAGGACCCGCGTGAAGCCTTCCTCCATGATCGACAGCGGCGAGGCGAACCAGCGGGAGAACCGGCCGACCGCCTCCACGCCCGGCGTCGCCGCGCCGCCGGGTGCGGCCGACGGGCCGAGGCCGTGCCGAGCCATGAAGGCCTCGACGGCGGCCTTGGTCGTGAACAGCACCCCCGTGTCCGGGTCGTCGGGCAGGTGCAGCACGAACGCGCCGCCTTCCGGCCTCGGGCCGAGGCCCATGAACCAGGCCGGCACCTCGGCCAGGGCGCGCCCGAGCTCGGCGTCGGTCAGCAGGCCCGCGGCGTGGAGCCGGCCGGCGCCGGCGACGAACTCGGCCGGTCCGGGATGGCGCCCGAGGTCGGCCGAGCGTTCGACCAGCACGAGCGTCAGCCGGTCCACCGCGAGCGGATGGGTCCAGCCGGATCCAGCAGCACGCCGTCGGCGCCGCGCGACGCCTGGAGCCAGCGCGCGAACGGCGGGGTCGATCCCGCGGGATCCGGCGCGAGCCGCGCGCCCTTCTGCGCCGACGCGTGCGCGAAGAACTGCTCCGCGTCGCTGAAGACCGGCAGGTACGAGCGCCCGTCGCGCTCGACGCGCGGCGCGGCCCCGCCGTCGGCGGCCTTCGCGGCCAGGAGCGGCTTCCAGCCGAGCGACAGTGCCCTGAGGACCTCCGGCTTCGCGCGCTCCCGGCCGCCGGCGCCGGCGCCGAGCCTGGGAAGCGGCACCCACGGGATCGAGGACAGGTCGCCGTAGTCCCGCCCGAGCGGCAGCAGCACGTCGCGCAGCCAGCCCAGCGGAAACGTGATCCAGCCCGCCTCGTTGGGGTAGTCGATCGAGACATGCGTGCCCTCGCCGGGATACGCCCAGATCCACCGGAAGATCTCGAGGCCGGACAACCGCTCGTACGCGCGCGCGTCGGGCGGGCGCTCGGCCACGAACGCCGAGACCGCGGCTTCCGTGGTGAAGAGGTAGACCATGGCCGCCGTCGTGTTCTCCGGCTGCATCGAGACGCGGTGGAAGACCGGCCAGGCCAGGCCTTCGAGCGGCTGGGGCGCGACCGTCACGTAGAGCGTCGTCTCGAGGGCGATCGCGTCGAGGAACTGCCAGACCTGGCAGCTGCGCTGGTCCGCCTGCTTCTGCCAGCTCTGGAACGTCCGCCGCGACGCGGCGTCGTCGGCGGGCGGCGGCAGCGGCGCGAGGATCGGCCCGGCGGCGGCGAGGTCCGCCAGGGTGCCGCCCGATGGGCCGGCGGCGCCCGCGTCGGCCGCGGCCAGCGCGCCGAGCGCCGGGTCGGCGGCGGGCGCCTCCGGCGGCGCGGGCGCCGGGTCGGCGCCGAGCAGGGGCAGGAACTCCTCGGGCGTCAGGGCGAGCTGGTGCCTGAACCCGTGGTCGACCTTGAGGCGATCGACGTGGCGCGCCCGCAGCTCCGCGCCGAGCGCCGACTTCGTGCGGGCGGCGGTCTCGAAGGGGCCGTACTTCTTCAGCTCGTCCATCGAGAGCGCCGCCTCCGCCGGGTCGACGAAGACGTACGCGTAGACGAAGCCGTCGGGCCGCCGCTCGGCGTACAGGCCGCCGTCCCGCGTCACGGCCAGCAGGTCGCCCGCCGCGTCGAGGCGGTCGCGCTCGAGCGCCGCCCAGAGCCGCTCGAGCCCCGCCCGGTCAATCGCGACCCGGTGCGGCGCGCCGTCGTCCACCACGAGCCCGGCGCAGCCGTCCTCGCGGAACTCGCGCAGCGCCGACAGCCACGAGCGCGTGCTGGACATGTAGGCGTCCGTCGGCTCGATGACGCCGGCGGTCACGGCGTACTCGCGGGCGGTCGTGTCGCACGTGAAGACCGAGACCACGAACCCGTCCGGCCCGTTCGTGCCCATCAGCTTCGGCTCCGGCGCGTCGTCCGCGCGCACCTCGCCGTAGTGCTCCAGGTTCGGTCCGACCTTGTCGGACAGCTCCTTCAGGTAGCGCGTCATGTCCCCGGGAGACGGCAGCAGGACCAGCTCGCGGCCCCGGAGGGCCCGGGCGGCATCCACGGCGGGCGCGCCGGGGCCCGCCAGGGAGGCCACCAGATCGGCGATCACGCGGGCCTGCAGGTCGGGGTCGGTCACGACACGTCTCCTCCGGAGTGCAGGGTGGCCGGGGCGAGGGGAACGGACGGGGCGTGCTCGGGGGATTCTACCAGGAGTGGGTGAGCGGTCAGCGGTCAGGGGCAGGGCGCGGGCCTCCAGCCCCAGGCACCAAGCCGGCCTCTACTCGCATCTGAGCGCCACCAGCGGATCCACCCGCGCGGCGCGGCGCGCCGGCACGTAGCACGCGGCGAGCGCGGTGGCGACGAGCACGGCCGCCACGGCGGCGTAGGTGAGCGGATCGCCGGCGGTGACGCCGAACAGGAGCGCGGTCAGGCCCCGCGTGGCCGCGACGCTCGCGGCGAGCCCGATCGCGACGCCGAGCGCCGAGAGGCGCAGTCCCTCGCGCGCGACCATGCGCAGCACGTCGGCGCGCGCGGCGCCGAGCGCCATGCGCACCCCGATCTCGCGCGTGCGCTGGGCGACCGCGTAGGACATCACGCCGTAGGTGCCGATGGCGGCGAGCCCGAGCGCGAGCCCGGCGAACAGCGCGAGCAGGATCGTCGCGAACCGGTCGTTCGCCACCGAGTCGGCGACGATCGTGCGCATCGGCACGACGTCGGCGATCGGCAGCGCCGGGTCGAGCGCGTGAACCCGGTCCTTGACGCCGCCGACGACCGACAGCGGATCCGCCCGCGTCCGCGCCACGACTACGCCGAAGTCCACCGGCTGCTGGTCGTAGGGGATGTAGACCTCGGGGTCGGTCGCGTCGGCGAGCCCGCGGTGCTTCACGTCGCCGACGACGCCCACGATCTCGCGGAAGCCGTACTTGACGTGCACGAACGACGCGTGGAGGCGGAGGCGATGGCCGAGGGCGCTCTCGCCGGGGAAGTAGCGGCGCGCCGCCGTCTCGTTGAGGATGGCCACGGGCGGCGCGTTGGGGCCGTCGGCGTTCGTGAACCGGCGTCCGTCCCGCAGCGGGATGCGCATCGTCCTGAAGTACTCGCCGCCGACGACCCGCACGTACGCGTTCTGCGCGTCCTCGTCCGGCAGTCGCCGGCCCTCGATGCTGAACGTGCTGTGGCCGTTGAAGTCGCCGAGCGGCAGCCCGAAGATCAGACCCGCCGACTCCACGCCGGGGACGGCGTCGAGAGACGGCAGCAGCTGGTGGTAGAAGGCGAGCACGCTCGCCGGCGTCGGATAGGCCCCCTCGGGCAGGGCGAGCGAGAACGTCAGCACGCCGTTGGCGTCGTAGCCTTTGTCCACGTGCTGCAGGTTGTAGAAGCTGCGGACGAGGAGGCCCGCGCCGGCCGCGAGGACCAGCGCCAGCGCCATCTCGGCCACGACGAGCGCGCCGCGCAGCCGCCGGCCCCCGCCGGCCTGGCGGCCGCCTTCCCGGAGCGTCGCCTGGAGGTCGGTGCGCGCCAGCTGCGCCGCCGGCACCGCGCCGAAGACCAGCCCCGCGATCAGCGCGACGGCCGCCGTGAACGCGAACACGGAGGGCGCCAGCCCCACGTTGTCGGCGCGCGGCAGCGCCGTGGGGTCGAGCGCCAGCAGCGCGCGCACGCCCCAGGTCGCCAGCAGGAGGCCGGCCGCGCCGCCGATGACGGCGAGCAGCAGGCTCTCGGTCAGGAACTGCCGCACGAGCCGGGCCCGGCCCGCGCCGATCGACGCGCGGATCGCGACCTCGGTGCGCCGGCCCGCCGCGCGAACCAGGAAGAGGTTCGCCACGTTCGCGCACGCGACCAGCAGGACGAGCAGCACCGCCGCCTGCAGCACCAGCAGCGCCGGACGCACGTTGGCGACGAGCGTGTCGAGCAGCGGCGTCACGCGCGCCCCGTACCTGCCGTCCTTGCCCGGGTACTGCGCCGCCAGCCGGCCGGCCAGCGTCGCGACATCGGCGTTCGCCGCGGCCACCGGCGTGCCGGGCGCGAGCCGGGCGACCGCCTGGATCCAGCGCGCCCCCCTCTGGCTGTCCTCGAGCTGGTGAGGCGTGAAGACCAGGGGGATCCAGAACTGGCTCTTGTCGGGGAAGTCGAAGCCGGGCGGCATCACCCCCACCACGACGTAGCGCTCGGCGTCGAGCGTGACCACCCGGCCGACGATCGCCGGATCGCCGCCGAACGCGCGCTGCCAGAGGCCGTACGCGAGCATCACGTAGCCGGCGTCGTCTGGATCGGTCGTCGTGAAGGGCCGTCCGATCGCCGGCGAGACGCCCATCACGTCGAAGAAGCCGGGAGTGACGGTCGTGCCCGTGAGCCGCTGCGGCTCGCCGGCGCCGGTGAGCGCGACGTCCGCCCTGGTGAACGCGGCCGCGTGCGCGAGGCTCGAGGCGTCGCGCTGGTAGTCGCGGAAGTCGGCCGGCGACAGGGACGCGGGGAGACCGGATGCCGTGGTGGTCTCCAGCGAGACGATGCGATCGGCCCGCGGGTAGGGCAGGGGCCTGAGCAGCACCCCGTCGACGACGGTGAAGACCGCCGCGTTGGCGCCGATGCCAAGGGCGAGCGTCAGGACGGCGACCAGCGTGAAGCCCGGGCGCCGCCGGAGCTGCCGTGCGCCGAACCGCAGATCCTGCGCGAGCGTGTCGATCATGGTCGTCGTCCTCCGGGGGCCCGCGCCCGCCGCCGGGGCGGCGCGGCGGCGCAGGCGGCGGTCGGCCGCGCGCTCGGCGCCGGCCGCCCGCAGGTGGTCCGCGATCTCGCTGCGCCACACGCCGAAGGCGGCCGCGCGTCCGCGCCGGCGCCCGGCATCGAGCCGGTCGCGGAACGTCTGCCACATCTCGCCGCCGTGGCGGCGGCGGAACGGCTCGGGGTACAGGCGCAGCAGCGCGCGGAAGAGCGGCGACACCTCTACCGTCCCCTCCTGCCGCCGGCCGGCGCGAGCACGCGGCGCTCGCGCGCCATGCCGACGAGCGACTCGAGGCGGCGCGCCTCGGCCGCGAGCACGTCACGGCCGAACCGCGTGAGCCGGTAGTAGCGGCGGCGCTGGTCGTCGAGATCCGGGGCCGGCCGCTCGTCGGACTCCTCGATGAGGCCGTCCTCGAGCATGCGCTTCACGGCGGTGTAGAGCGTGCCGGTGCCCAGGCGGAGCCGTCCGCCCGTGCGCTCGGCGACGTCGAGCAGGATGCCGTAGCCGTGGCGCTCCTGGTCCGCCAGCGCCAGGAGGATGTGGAAGACAGGGGTTGTGAGCGGCAACCGTTCGCCGGGGTCCGGTGTCTTGGGCATGGCTATCTCGATGCAATATGCATCGTACGGCGACTCAGTGTCAAGCCGCCTTCGCCCGTCGTGCTATGGCGGGCCGAGGGGAGGGGGCCGGAGGCCGGGGGCCAGAGGCCGGAGGCCAGGGGGAGGGGGGGCGGGCGGGGAGAAGGGAGCCCGGCCCGCGCGACGATGGCGCGGGCCGGGCCAGGCAGGCGGTCGGTCGAGAGGCGTCAGCGGTCAGCGGTCAGCTGGTAGCCTTCGACAGTCAGCATTCGACATTCGCATCGTCAGAAGTTCACCCGCACGCCGAAACGCACGATGCGCGGGCTGAGGTTCGCGGCGAGCTCCCGGAAGTTGGGCGACGCCGCGTTGCGGTTGCGGACGAGCTCCGTGTTCGAGTTGAACACGTTGAACAGGTCGGCCATGACCTGCAGGTTCAGGCGCTCCAGCCGCACGGTCTTCGCCACGCGCAGGTCGAGATCCCACAGGTTGGCGAACCGGAACGTGTCGATTGCCGGCGTGACCAGGACGCGCCGCGAGCCGTCGAGGCCGAGCGACACGTTGCGGTAGACGGGGAACGGATAGCCCTGACGCCCGAACAGGCTCGCGCCCACCTCGATGTCGCGCGGGAACTGGTAGACGCCGTTCGCGCTCAGCTGCCACTTGGCGCTCATGAAGATGTCGCCGGTGCCGCTCCCGCCGCTGCGAGTGACGTACTGGCCGCCGTTGACGAGCGGGCTGGTGTCCACGCGCGTCGGGTTGCCCGCGTCGTTGACGGGGTGGTCGCCGTAGGTCTCGCGCGCCTGGTTGAGCGAGAAGCCCACGCGGGCCATCCAGCGGTTGGACAGGCGCTTGACCAGCGAGACCTCCATGCCGTGGTAGTAGCTCGTGTAGCCCGGCCAGTTGGTCAGGATCGTGGCGTTGCCGTTGGCCGCCACCACGTCCGGATCGGGGACGTAGGTCGGGATGTCGTAGGTCGTGCCGTCCGACAGCGTGCCGGTCACGGCCGTGCCGGGGAGGTAGTCGGCGGCGGTCACGCCCACCCACGGGGCGTAGAAGTAGGTGAAGTTCTCGTTGTTGTCGGTCGTCCGCGTGTAGGAGTAGTTCACCTGCACCGCCAGGTTCGGGATCAGCTCGCGGTCGATGCCGGCGACGAACGAGGTCGTGATCGACGGCTTCAGGTTCGGATCGATCTGGTCGGCCGACTCGACCGAGGTCGGGTTGGCCGGGTCGAACCCGCCGCCGAAGGAGATCGGCGCGGCACCGACCATCACCTCGTCCGGCTGGGCGAAGTGGTCACCGTTGGCATCCACCCACGGGTAGTCCACGTAGCCGGAGTTGGCGCTCGGGTTCATGAAGCCGACGATGCCCGTCTCGAGCTGTCCGGCGTAGCGGTTGAAGCTGGTACGAAGGACCGTCTTCCGCGCGTCGTCGAGCGCGTAGGTGAAGCCGATGCGCGGCGAGACCGTGTTCCACGTGAACGGCGCCCGGTAGCCGGCGAAGTCGATGCCCGGCACCAGGTTCGGGAACGCGATGTTGGACGTCGTCTGGCTGGCCAGGGCGCTGCCCCACTGGCGGTCGTAGCGCACGCCGACGTCGAGCGTCGCGCGATCGCGGGTGAAGGTGTCGCTGAAGTACAGGTTGAAGAACTCGAGGCGGTTGGTGCCCGACCCGCCGCGGTAGAGCCGCGCGCGGTAGTCGGTCACCGAGTTGGCCATCGCGCGGATCATGTCGGTCGGCCACTGGGTGATCGACGCCGCGTCCGCGCGGCGCCAGCCGCCGCCGAACTTCAGGTCGTGCCCGCCGCCGTACCCGTTGACGAACAGGTTGCTGTCGACGTTGGCGGAGTGCTGCGGCCGCAGGTACTTGACGTCCCGCGTGGAACCGAACGTCTGGCCGAGGATGTAGTCCTCGCCGGCGGGCATGTCGAGGCCGCCCTCGGGCGCCAGGCCGAACCCGGTGTTGTAGTAGGCGTAGCGGCCCGTCACGAAGAGGTTCGACCCGAAGATGTGGTTGTCCTCGAGCTTCCAGAGCCCCTTCGGGGCACCCTCGGTGTACGCGCCGCCCTGGTCCCACGTCGCCGTCGCGGCGTCGGCCGTGATGCCGCTCAGGCCGGGCGACCGCCCGTACTTCTCCTTCGCGCCCAGGAACCACAGCACGCTGACGAGGTCCTTCGAGGTCGCCTGCCAGCTGCCCTTCACGTTGATCGTCTTGAGGACCGTGCGGTCGATGGCCCCGCTCGACTTCCGGAACAGCCGGATGTCCTGGTCGGACCACGAGCCGTACACCCAGGCCTTGTCCTTCACGATCGGCCCGCCCAGCTCGAAGCCGTAGTCGGAGATCTGCCCGATGTGGTCCGCCGTCTCCGGCGTCACGCCGAGGTCGGCCAGCTCGGTCGGCAGGTTGGTCGCCTCGAGCGCGTCGCTCGTGAAGAAGCCGCGCACGCCCCCCTTCAGCTGGTTCGTGCCGCGCTTGACGACGAAGTTCAGCCCGACGCCGCCGGTCGGCTGGCGGATGTCCTGGCCGCTCGTGGAGATCTCGGATCTCCTCGAAGTTGTCGTAGTTGAAGTAGGTCGGCGACGAGCCGATCGCCGCCATGTCGGTGATCACCACGCCGTCCATCGTCCACACCGCGTCGACCGAGCGCGTGCCCTTCGACTGGAAGTTGGACTGCTGGCCCGTCTCGTTGCCCGCGATGTTCACGCGGTCCACGGTCACGCCCGGCACCGTGCGCAGGAGCGCCCACGGGTCGCGCGAGGTCGGGATCATCTCCAGCTCGCTCTGGCTGAAATTGGTGGCCGTGCCCATGGCCTTCGTGTCCACGATGGGCGACTCGCCCGAGACCGTGATCGTCTCGGCGACCGACGCCACCCGCAGCGTCATCGGCAGATCGACCGTCTGGCCGACGGCCACGACGATGTGGTCGCGAATGAGCGTGGTGAACCCGGAGAGCTCCGCCTCGACGCGGTAGGTCCCGGGCGGGAGGTTCAGGAACCTGAACTTGCCGGTGCCGTCCGAGACGAACGTCGCGGTGCGGTCGGCGCCCGTCAGCGTGACGGTGACGCCGGGGAGCACGCCGCCCTGCTCGTCCACGACGGCGCCGGCGATCGTGCCGCTCTGCACCTGCGCCGCGGCGGACGTCGCGACGGCGAGGCACAGCGCGATGGTGAACAACACTCGCTTCATGACTGAACTCCTCCTCGGATGATGAACGGCCGGGAGCCTCACACTCTTCTCTCCGTCCGCATCAAAGAGCAGGACGCGTGCCGGCAGGGGCCCGCGCGCGGCGCCGCGAATCGCGCCCGTTTCCACGCCGGACGGCCGCGCGCCTCGAGCGGGGTTCGTCTGGTTGGATCGGGTGCCGGGCGACGGATCGTCGATCGGATCTGCGGCGACTTGGTCGATCGTGTGCCGCGGCGGTGCGATCGCGAACCGCGGTGATCGAACGCGCGGGACGCGGGGTCGCGGTCGCAATGCGCGCGTGGGATACCGTACCCGCGAGGCGCGCGGCGCCGTACACCGGCGGTGCGTTGGCTCACAGCGATCGGCCGATCCAGTCAGGTGGACCGGATCGACGCGATCATTCAAACGCTTGGGCGGCGAGGCGGCGAAAGCGGGAGGTTTCTCACGATGCGGCCGGCGGCGGGCCTCCACGCGGCGGCGGGCGCCGCGGCGCCTCGCGACGGCCGCCCACGACGGCGAGCGCGACGAGCAGCGCGGCGAACACGCCGCGCCCGATCTGCGGCGCGAGCGTGACCTCGCCGTAGACGCGCGCCGCCGCGTGCAGCGCCAGCGCCTGCAGCCCGAGCAGCGCGCCGAGCGCGAGCGCGACCCCGCCGGGCATGCGGACGCGCACGAGCGCCGCGGCGACCACCAGGACGACGCCCAGGACGATCAGGCCCAGGTCGGTCGGCACGCCAATCGCCCGCCGGACCACCAGGTCGGCGGCGCCCGCGGCGGCCGACCAGATGCCGTATCCGACCATTCCTAGGGTCGCGACGGTCAGCATGGGCTTATGATCTCCTCTATGAGCCTTCGTGAACAACACGTCACGCTGGGCGGCCGGGCCGTCCGGTACTTCGACACCGGCGAGGGCGCGCCGTTCCTGCTCGTCCACGCCTTCCCGCTGAGCGCCGACCTCTGGCAGCCGCAGCTGGCCGCGCCGCCGCCCGGCTGGCGCCTGATCGCGCCCGACCTGCGGGGGTTCCGCGGCCCGGGCGCCGACGAGCCGGTGCTGCCCCTCGGCGACACGACGGTGGACGACTACGCCGGGGACCTGCTCGGGCTGCTCGACCACCTGCGGCTGCCCGAGGCGGTGGTCGGCGGCGTGTCGATGGGCGGCTACATCTCCTTCGCGCTCGTCCGCCTCGCGCCGCACCGCGTGCGCGGCCTCGTGCTCGCCGACACGCGGCCCCAGGCGGACACCGAGGAGGGGCGCGCCCGCCGCCTGGAGCTCATCGAGGTCGCGCGCCAGGAGGGCGCCGCCGGCATCGCCGATGGCATGCTGCCGGGCCTCGTCGGCGCGACCACCCACCGCGAGCGGCCGGCGATCGTGGCGCGGGTGCGCGAGCTCGTGCTCGCCAACGACCCGTCCGCCATCGCGGCCGCCGTGGGGGCCATGATGACGCGCCCCGACTCGATGCCGACCCTCGACGCCATCGCCTGCCCCGCGCTCGTCGTGGTGGGCGAGGAGGACCGGCTCACGCCGGTCGAGCTCTCGGCGGACATGCACGCGCGCATCCGCGAGTCGAGCTACGCCGTCATCCCGGGCGCGGGGCACCTGGCGAACCTCGAGCGCCCCGACGCGTTCAACGCGGAGATCGCCCGGTTCCTCAAGGAGCGGATCGGCTAGGCTAGAAGCGGACGGGAAGCCGGTGCTCGGGTCCTCGCGGCTCGGGTACTCGTGAAGCGAGACCGGCCCGAGTACCCAGGACCCAGTACCCAGTACCCGTCAGCCTGAGACCCCAATATGGACCTGCATCTCACCGACAAAGTTGCCGTGATCACCGGGTCCAGCCGCGGCCTGGGGCTGGCGAGCGCGCGCGCGCTCGCGGCCGAGGGCTGCCGCGTGTGTCTCTCCGCGCGGGGCGGCGACCGGCTGAAGGCCGCGGCCGCCGAGGTCGAGGCCGCCGCGGGCCGGCCCGGCGCGGTGCTGGCCGTCGAGGCCGACGTGACGACCGAGGCCGGCGTGGCCGCCGTGATCGACGGCGCCGCCGCCCATTTCGGCGGCCTCGACATCCTGGTGAACAACGTCGGCAAGGCCGGCGGCACCGACATCGTCTCGACGAGCGATCGCGACTGGCAGGACGCGCTCGACGCCACGCTCTTTCCGGCCGTGCGCGCCTCGCGCCTGGCCGTGCCCCACATGCGGCGGCGCGGCGGCGGCGTGATCCTGATGATCGCCTCGATCTGGGGACGCGAGTCGGGCGGGCGCATGACGTACAACGCGGTGAAGGCCGCCGAGATCGCCCTGGCCAAGGCCATGGCGCAGCAGCTCGCGCCCCAGAACATCCGCGTGAACAGCGTCTGCCCGGGCTCGATCATGTTTCCCGGCGGCTCGTGGCACAAGCGCCAGCAGGACGACCCCGCGTTCATCGCCGAGATGATCCGGCGCGACCTGCCGTTCGGCCGCTTCGGCAAGGACGACGAGGTGGGCGACGTGGTCGCGTTCCTGGCGTCGGACCGCGCCAGCTGGGTGAGCGGCGCGGCGATTACCGTGGACGGCTGCCAGTCGCGGGCCAATATCTGAAGCGGTCAGCGGTCAGGGGTCAGGGGTCAGGGGTCAGAGGTGAGGACTGAATGATTTCACCCGCCGTCGCGCACGCCGTCCAGTCCACGGCCAACTCGCTGTTCATCCCGTGGCTGCTCGTCATCCTCTTCGGCTCGGGGCTGTTCCTGACGCTGCGCTACCGCTTCATCCAGATCGTCAGGCTGCCGGCGGCGTTCCGGTGCTTCTGGGCGCCGCGCGCGTCGGGGGCGGGCGGCGTGCTCAGCCCGTTCCAGGCCTTCATGACGGCGCTCGCCGCGACGATCGGCACCGGCAACATCGCCGGCGTGGCTGCGGGCATCGTCTCGGGCGGGCCCGGCGCGCTCTTCTGGATCTGGGCCTACGGGTTCGTCGCGACGGCGATCAAGTTCTCGGAAGCCGTGCTGGGCGTCTCCTTCCGCGAGATGGCGCACGGGACGGTGCTGTCGGGCCCGATGTACTACCTGCGCGACGGCCTCAAGTCGAAGCCGCTCGCCGCGACCTACGCGCTCGTCGCCGGCGTGGCGGCGCTGACGACCACGCCGTTCACGCAGACCAACTCGATCGCCCTCGTCGTGGACACCCAGCTCGGCGTGCCGCGCTGGATCACCGGCGTCGTCATCGCCGTGCTGACGTGGCTCGTCATCATCGGCGGGATCAAGTCGATCGGCCGCGCCGCCGAGAAGCTGACGCCGCTCAAGGTGGGACTGTACCTCGCCGGCGGTCTGGTCGTGATCGTGAGCTTCGCGGGCGAGATCCCGTCGGTGCTGGCGCTCGTCTTCCACGACGCGTTCAGCTTCCGCGCGGCCGCGGGCGGCAGCCTCGGCATCGTCGTCGCCATGCGCTACGGCCTCGCGCGCGGGATGTACGCCAACGAGGCCGGCTACGGCACGGCCGCCGTGGCCTACGGCACCGCGGAGAGCCGCCAGCCCTACTACCAGGGCCTGAACGCGGTGATGGAGGTGTTCGTCGTCTCGTTCGTGACCTCGACGATCTCGGCGATGACGATCCTGCTGACCGGCGTCTGGCGGATGGGGCAGACGAGCACCGCCGCGGTGGCCGACGGCTTCAACGCGGCGATGCCGGGCTTCGGCGGCTACCTGGTGGTGGTCTCGGTGTTCCTGTTCGGGTACACGACGCTCATCGGCTGGTCGTACTACGGCGAGCAGTTCCTCGAGTACCTCCTCGGCAAGCGCGTGCGGTTGCCGTACCGCTGGGCGTACTGCCTGCTGATCCCGTTCGGCGCGGTGACGAAGGTGGACCTCGTCTGGGCGTGGGGCGACCTGATGAACGCCCTGCAGATCTTCCCGAACATCATCGGCGTCGTGGGCCTGAGCGCGCTGGTCGCGAAGATCGCGCTCGACCGGGGCCGGACGCCGAGCGCGGAACGTTTCGCTTCTTGATCGCCCCCGCCGGTCCTGCTACCATCGGGAATCTCCGGGCAGCCGCTGATGAACACCCTTCCCGCGCTCTCGCCCGACAAGGACCGCTCGCTGCAGGAGGCGCTCGGGCGGCTGTCGGCGCGGGCGCCCGTCGCGGCCGGCGCGCCGGGCGACGAGCCGATCGTGACCGCGATGCGGCGGCTGCCGCCGGTCGAGGCGCGGTTCGAGCCGTTCCCCGACGGGCTCGACGACCGGCTGCTGGCGGCGCTGGCGGCGCGCGGCATCTCCCGGCTCTACTCGCACCAGGCCGAGGCGGTGGGCCACGTGCTGGCCGGCCGCCACGTCGTGACGGTCACGCCGACGGCGTCGGGCAAGACGCTCTGCTACAACCTGCCCGTCCTCGACGCGATCCTGAAGGACCGCTCGACGCGCGCGCTGTATCTCTTCCCGACCAAGGCGCTCGCGCAGGACCAGCTCGCCGAGCTGCACGAGCTCTCCGGGCAGATCGCGGGCGGCGAAAGCGAAGACGAGGGGATTGGCGTCTTCACCTACGACGGCGACACGCCGCAGGACGCGCGGCGCGCGATCCGCGGGCGCGCGCACGTGGTGCTCACCAACCCCGACATGCTGCACTCGGGGATCCTGCCGCACCACCCGCGGTGGGCGAAGCTGTTCGAGAACCTGAAGTTCGTGGTCATCGACGAGCTGCACGCCTACCGCGGCGTGTTCGGCAGCCACCTCGGCAACATCTGCCGGCGCCTGGCGCGGGTCTGCCGCCACTACGGCTCCGACCCGATCTTCATCTGCTCGTCGGCCACCATCGCCAACCCGCAGGAGCTGGCGGAGCGCCTGACGGGGAAGCCCTTCGTGACGGTGTCCGAGAGCGGCGCGCCGCGCGGCGAGAAGTTCTTCCTCGTGGTGAACCCGCCGGTCGTGAACGCCGAGCTGGGCATCCGGCGCTCGTACCTCGCCCAGTCGCGGCGGGTGGCGCTCGAGTTCCTGCGCCGGCACCTCCAGGTCATCGTCTTCGCGCAGAGCCGGCTGGCGACCGAGATCCTCACGACCTACCTGAAGGACGCGGTGCGAGGGCGAGCCCGGCGGGCCCGACCTGGTGCGCGGCTACCGCGGCGGCTACCTGCCGCAGCGCCGGCGCGAGATCGAGCGCGGCCTGCGCGACGGCATGGTGCGCGCGGTCGTCTCCACCAACGCGCTCGAGCTGGGCATCGACATCGGCGCGCTCGACGTCGCGGTGCTGGCGGGCTACCCGGGAACCATCGCCGCCACCTGGCAGCGCGCGGGCCGCGCCGGGCGCCGGACGACGGGATCGGCGGCGGTGCTGGTGGCGTCGAGCGCGCCGCTCGACCAGTTCATCGCGCGCAACCCGTCCTACTTCTTCGACCGCTCGCCCGAGCACGCGCTGGTCAACCCCGACAACCTGCACATCCTGCTCGACCACATCAAGTGCGCGGCGTTCGAGCTGCCGTTCTCGTCCGACGAGCGGTTCGGCGACCTGAACGTGCAGGAGATCCTCGCCATCCTGGCCGAGGAAGGCTTCGTGCACTTCGCCGACGGCCAGTGGAACTGGACGCAGGAGTCGTACCCGGCCGACGCGGTCAGCCTGCGGTCGATCTCCTCCGACAACTTCGTCGTCGTCGACACGACGCGCGAGGAGCGCGTCATCGGCGAGACCGACTTCACGAGCGGGCCGTCCACGCTGCACGAGAAGGCCATCTACATCGTGGAAGGGCAGCTCTACCAGGTGGACCGCTTCGACTTCGAGGGGCGCAAGGCCTACGTGCGCGCGGTGGACTGCGACTACTACACCGACGCCATCACCTACACGAAGGTGACGATTCTGGACACGTTCGGCGCGGAGGCCGGAGGCCAGGGGCCGGAGGCCGGGGATCTCGGGACGGGGGCTGAGGATGACGTAGGGGCCGGCTTCAGCCGGCCCGGCGGGCGCAGCCACGGGGAAGTCCACGTCGTCTCGCGCGTGGTGGGCTTCAAGAAGATCAAGTTCTACACCAACGAGAACGTCGGGTCCGGCGAGCTGGATCTGCCCGAGCAGCAGATGCACACGACGGCCTACTGGCTCACGATCCCGTCGGAGGTCATGGCCGCGCTGCCGTTCGGCGCCGACGACCGCCGCGACGGCGTGGTGGGCCTGGCCTTCGCCATGCGCAACGTGGCGCAGCTGCTGCTGATGTGCGACGCGCACGACATCGGCCTGTCGATCGACGGCGGCAGCATCGACCGGCAGGTCCGGACCGGCGGCGCCGCGGGCGGCGTCCCCGAGCCGCTCGCCGTCGCGCCCAACGTCTTCATCTACGACAACTACCCGGGCGGCATCGGCTTCAGCGAGCCGCTCTACGACATGCACGCCGGGCTGCTGGCGCGGACCCGCGACCTCATCGCCAGCTGCCCGTGCGAACGCGGCTGCCCCTCCTGCGTCGGCCCGGAAGGCCACACCGGGCCGAAGGCGAAGGAAGCCGCACCTGACGGATCCTCTGGACCGTGACTCTCCGCTGCGCCGGCTGCGCAGCGAGCCGCTCCGAGGCCTAGTCGGGACGCGACGGCTCGGCTCGCGCGAGCTGACATCCTACGTGCCGGGCCGGCGGCGCCACGCGGCGACACGCGGTCGCGGCGACATCCGGCGCGCGTGGCCGAGGCGCTGGGCGGGCGGTCGATCGACACGGCCGCCGGGCCGTGCCTCGTCGTGGACCGGCGCTACGAGGCCGACCGCTGGCACGGCGACGTGCGGGTCGGCGACTGCGTGATCGAGGACGCGGCGCCGCTCGGTCTCCTCGACCGGCTGCTGCCGCCGCCTCCGCCCGGTCCGCCCGACCCGTCGCGCGTCGTCTTCGTGGACCTCGAGACGACCGGCCTCAGCGGCGGCGCGGGCACGGTGGCGTTCCTCGTGGGCTGCGGCTTCTTCGACCTCGGCGCGTTCCAGGTGCGGCAGTTCCTGCTCACCGGCTTCGCCGCCGAGCGCGCGCTGCTCGCGGCCGTGGCCGACTTCGTCGGGCCCGCCACGCTGATCGTGACCTACAACGGCAAGACGTTCGACCTGCCGGTCATGGAGACGCGGTGGCTGTTCCACCGCATGGAGACGCCCTTCACCGCCAAGCGCCACTTCGACATGCTGCACCCGGCGCGCCGGCTGTGGCGCGACCGCCGCGTGGACGACTCGAGCTGCAGCCTCGGCGCGCTCGAGCGCCGCCTCGTGGGCTTCCAGCGGACCGGCGACGTGCCGGGGTTCGAGATCCCGTCGCGCTACTTCCAGTTCCTGCGCACCGGCGACGCCCGGCTGCTCGAGGACGTGCTCGAGCACAACCGGCTCGACCTCGTGTCGCTCGCGGCCGTCGTCGCGCGCGGCCTGCGGCTGGTCGAGGGCGGGCCGGCGGCGTGCCGCGACGCGCGGGAGACGCTGGCGTTGGGGAAGCTGCTCGAGCACGCGGGGCGGCCGGAGCGCGCCGGCGACTGCTACCGCCACGCGGCGGCGCGCGGACGCGCGGACGTGGCCGCCGAGGCGCTGGCGCGCCTCGCGCGCGCGCTGCGCCGGGCGCGGCGCTTCGACGAGGCGGCGGCGGCGTGGCGGGAGGTCTTGCGGGTGAAGGGACGCGCGCCCTGGCTGGACGCCGCGCGGCGCGAGGCGCTCGAGGCCCTCGCCATCCACCACGAGCATCGCGCGCGGGACCTGGCGGCGGCCCGCTCGTTCGCCATGGAAGCGATGGAAGCGATAGACGCGATGGGCGCGACCAGCGCGACGGGGACCGGGCCGTCGCCGCGCCGGGAGGCCGCCGTGCGCCACCGGATCGAACGGCTCGACCGCAAGCTGGCGCGCGTACATGAAGAGGGCGGCCCGGGGGCCGCCCCACTGCTCACCGACCCGAAAGCCGGCGGATCTCAGGCCTGAGCGTCGGACGGCAGCGCCGTCTTCTTCTTCTTCGACTTGGCCGCCAGCTCGGCTGCCGCCTTCTTGCGCCCCTCGATCGTCTGCGCGCCGAACCGCTTGGTGAACCGCTCGACGCGGCCCTCGGTGTCGACCAGCTTCTGCCGCCCGGTGAAGAACGGATGGCAGGCGTTGCAGATTTCGAGGTGCAGCTCGGTCTTGGTCGAGCGCGTCGTGAACGTGTTGCCGCACGCGCAGCGAACCTCGATCTCCTCGGTACTTCGGGTGAATCCCTTCCTTCACGGCCAGCTCCTTCCGCCCCACGCGAAACTCTCATTATAGCAGCAAACGGCGCCCGTCCCGCCGCGCAAGGCCCCCGGGCTGCTTCCTGGCTGAGTCGGACCCGTAACCTGTTGAGCCGTAAGTAGAAACGGGCTCTCCCGCCTACTCCAGGTCCCGGGTCCGGTCCCACCGCTGCTCCCGAAGCGCCTCGACCTGCCGGGCCGAGAGATGCCGTCCCGTGGAGGCGGCGAGGTTTCGCTCCACGTGCTCGAGCGTGCGCATGCCGGGGATCGTGGTGGCCACGGCCGGGTGCTCCAGGATGAAGCGCAGCGCCAGCTCGGGCAGGTCCATGTCCTCGGGCGCGAGCCGCCGCACCGCCTCCACGCGCGGCAGCGTCGCCGCGAGGTTGTCGGCCGAGAAGTACGCGTTGCGGAAGTCGCCCTCGGGCCACCGGCTGTCGGCCGTGAGCGCGCCCGTCAGGCTGCCTTCGTCGAACGGCACCCGCGCGATGACGCCGATGTTCAGCCGCTCGCAGGCCGGGAACAGCTCGTCCTCGGGCGCCTGGTCGAAGACGTTGTAGACGACCTGCACGGCGTCGACGAGGCCGGTGTCGAGCGCGCGCAGCACGTTGGCCGGCTCCCAGCGCGCCACGCTGATGCCGACGGCGCGCACGAGCCCTTCGCGTTTGAGATCCGCGACCGCCCGCTGCCACGATTCGTCCGGGGCCCAGTGGTCCGACCAGACGTGGAACTGCTGCAGGTCGATCGTGCTGACGCCCAGGTTCTCGAGCGACCGTTCCGTGTACTCGCGGATGTGCGCCGGCGGAAAGACGTCGGCCAGCGCGTCGGTGGATTTCGCCGGCCACTGCCAGTTCTTCGGGGGGATCTTCGTCGCCACGTAGAACCGGCGGTCGCGGTGCCGGGCGAGCAGCTCGCCCAGCAGCTTCTCGCTGCGGCCATCGCCGTACGCCCACGCCGTGTCGAAGAAGTTGCAGCCGAGCTCGACCGCGCGGTCCAGCGACCGGCGCGACTCGTCGTCGTTCGAGCCCGTCCAGCCGCCCATGCCCCACATGCCGTAGCCGATCTCCGAGACTTCCCAGCCCAGTCGGCCGAAGCGCTCGATATTGCATCTCTCTACTATACCGTTCGGAGGTTCGGGGGTTCTCGGGTTCTCAGGTTCTCGGGTTCGGGTTCTCGGGTTCGGGTTCGGGTTCGTAGCTGGACGTTCGTCGGTCCGGCCCCTGGTCCCCGGCCTCTGGCGACCCCGACGGCGCGATGGTGGCCGGTCGGGAGGGCATCGAGCCGGAGCGAGCGTTCCCGGGCGGCCGGATTCGGCCCGCGGCGCGAGCCCCCGACCGGCCGCCTCGACGAGCGGCGCGCCCCGCGCGACGGCGGCACCGGGGCCGGGCCCTCGCCGCCGCGCCCGGCATCGCGCTCGCCGGCAACCCTCGCTGCGCTCGGCTCGGCTCCACGGCCGCCGCGCTGAGGGCCCGGCTCCCGGCGGCATCGCCGCGGCAGTGGCCGGTCGGGGGCTCGCGCGGCGGGCCGTGGAGGCCGCCCGCCACACGGATCCGGAACGCGAGCGGAGCGAGTCTTGCGCGGCGGGCTGCGGCTGCGCGGGCGTCGTTCTTCGGCACACCCCTGCCGGTGGTCGGTACGTTGGGGTGTTGATCGGCGAACCCTGCCCGCCGCGCGGATCGGGAGGGCATCGAGTCGCAGCGAGCGTTCCCGGGCGGCCGAATGCCGGACCGCCGCGCGAGCCCCCGACCGGCCGCCTCGACGAGCGGCGCGCCCCGCGCGACGGCGGCACCGGGGCCGGGCCCTCGCCGCCGCGCCCGGCATCGCGCTCGCCGGCAACCCTCGCTGCGCTCGGCTCGGCTCCACGGTCGCCGCGCTGAGGGCCCGGCTCCCGGCGGCATCGCCGCGGCAGTGGCCGGTCGGGGGCTCGCGCGGCGGGCCGTGGAGGCCGCCCGCCACACGGATCCGGAACGCGAGCGGAGCGAGCCTTGCGCGGCGGGCTGCGGCTGCGCGGGCGTCGATCTCCGGCATACCCCCGCCGGTGGTCGGTACGTTGGGGTGTTGATCGGCGAACCCTGCCCGCCGCGCCGGTCGGGAGGGCATCGAGCCGGAGCGAGCGTTCCCGGGCGGCCGGATTCGGCCCGCGGCGCGAGCCCCCGACCGGCCGCATCCCAGGCCCTCTGCTACAATTGCCTCGTCCCACTTCCAGCGACCGGCCCATGGCGCGCTTCTGCGTGAACCCACCGGCGTCGACGCTTCCGGCCTGCACGGCCGTGCTCTCCGGCCGCGCCGTGCGGTACCACGTGGACGGGTACCGCACCACGTTGACCGTCAAGGCCGTGCGCCGCGGCGCCGTGTGGTACGAGACGTCCGCCGGACGCGTGCTCGTCGGCCCGGACGACGTGCTGGTGCTCGAATCACGGGCGGCGCTACGCGATGGACTTCGCCGGCGACGTCGAGACCGAGACGCTCTGCCCGTTCTTCGAGCCGGGCTTCGTCGAGGAGGTCGCCGTCGCGCGCGAGACGACGGTGCGCGCCGCGCTCGAAGACCCGGATCGTCGCGCGGGCGGCCTCGAGTTTCGCGAGGCGCTCATGCCGCGTGACGGCCGGCTCGGGGCCGTCCTGGACGAATTGGGGTCCGGCGTCCGCACCGGCGGGGCGCCGGAGCCCTGGCTCGAGGATCGCTTCCGGGCCCTCGCCCACGCGCTGGTGGAGCGGCGCGGCGCGCGCGATCGGATGCGCGACTCGCTGCCGGCGCTCCGGGCCGCCACTCGCGAGGAGCTGCTCCGCCGGCTCGAGCGCGCGCGGGACTTCATCCTGTCGGGCTACGCGCGCCGCCTCACGGTGGCCGACGTCGCCCGCGAGGCCGGCATGGCGCCGTCGCACCTCCACCGGCTCTTCCGCCGCGCGTTCGGCCGGACCCCGATGCAGGCGCTCCAGGCGCGGCGCCTCGCCTTCGCGCGCCGCCTGCTCGAGACGACCGATCTGCCCGTGACCGACATCGCGGCCCGCGTCGGCTTCGAGAGCCTCGGCTCGTTCAGCTGGCTCTTCCGCCGGCGCTTCGGCCGCTCGCCGCGGGCCTGGCGCGCGAATTCGCAGGATTGAAGAAGCGCCCCGCGCCGCCTTCCGGTAGACTCACCGCATCGTTTCACCTGCTGTCCTGGAGCGAGCCCGATGACCCTCGAGACCGCACGCATCGGCCAGATTGCCGTCAACGTGAAGGACATCGACCGCGCCGTCGCCTTCTACCGCGACTCGCTCGGCCTGCGCTTCCTCTTCACCGCGCCGCCCAACATGGGGTTCTTCGACTGCGGCGGCGTGCGCCTGATGCTCGGCGTGCCCACCGAGCCCCGCTTCGAGCACCCGTCGTCCATCCTCTACTTCCAGGTGGACGACATCCAGGCCGCGCACGCGGCGATGGCCGCCAAGGGCGTCACGTTCGAGCGCGAGCCGGCCCTGGTCGCGAAGCTCGAGAAGGCCGACCTGTGGCTCGCGTTCTTCCAGGACGGCGAGGGGAACGTGATGGCGCTGATGAGCGAGGTGACGCGGTAGACAGTGGTCAGCGGTCAGGGGTCAGGGGTCAGGGGTCAGGAAGAGCCTGCGACACTGTGACGCCGAAGCCGTGACAGCATGCTCTTGCTGACCGCTGCCCTCTGACCCCTGACCCCTGACTACTCGTCCCCCCGGCGCAGCGCGGCGATGGGGTCGAGCCGCGCGATGCGGATCATCGGGCCGAGCGAGGCGAGGAGGGCGCACGCGGCGAGCGGCGCGGCGACGGCCAGCCAGAGCCGCGGGTCGGGTCCGACGATTTGCAGGAGCTGCCCCCACACGCGCGTCGTGACGGCGGCGGTCACCACCGCGCCCGCGAAGACACCGACGAGCGCCAGGACCGCCTGGCGCCCGACGCCCGCGGCGACGAGCTGAAGCGGCGGCGCGCCAAGCGTCAGGCGGATGGCGAGGCCGCGCCACTCCCGCGCGAGCGACTGCGCGATCGAGGCGTAGACGCCGAGCCCCGCCAGCAGCAGCGCGATGGCCGACAGCGCCTGCAGGACCTGCGGCAGAAGCCGGGCCCGTGACACCTCGTCGCCGACGCGGCGCCAGCCCTTCGGCCTCACTCCGGCCTTCGGGCGGCACGCCCGCCAGACGTTCGGTCATGCCGGCCGCCGCGCGCGTCTCGACGACCAGCACCGCCTCGCGGTACGGGGCCTGCGCGAACGGCACGTACATCTCCGCCGGCCGCGGCCGGATCCTCCTGTCGCCGGCGACGTCGCCCACCACGGCGACGACGGTCAGCGGTGCGCCGCCGGAGCGCGCCAACCTGAGGCGCCGCCCCACGACGTCGGTGCGCCCCCAGCACCGGCGCGCCATCGTCTCGCTCACGACGGCCACGCCCGGCGCGGCGGGCGATTCCCATCCCGTGAAGAGCGTGCCTGTCGCGGGCGTGATGGACAGGGCCGCGAAGTACTCGCCAGTGACCGCCGCGACGCTGGCCTGGCAGCGCTCCGCGCCGCGCGGCGCGTCGAGCGCCTCGATCACTGCGCCCCCAGGCTCCGCCGGCTGCGGCTCTCGGTCCGCGACGGCCACGTGGGCGACACCCGGCACCTCGTGGACGGCGGCGACGAGACGCCGGAGCGCGTCGGGCGCCGGCGCGGCGCGGTCGGGCGTGGCCACGTCCGCCACGAACGTGCGCTCGGGTCTCCCGGGCAGGCTGCCCGTGAGCACGTCCATGAAGCGGCCGAACATCGCCGAGACGACCAGCAGGACGACCGCCAGGCCGACCTGCAGGACGACGAGGAGATTGGCCGCCGTGTAGCGGCCCCGGCGGACGATGGGACGCGCCGGCCCGCGCGACAGCAGCGACGTCACGTCCGCGCGCGCGGCGTTCATCGCTGGCACGAGGCCGGTCAACGCCGCCGCGCCCACCGCGACGCCGAGGGCGACCACGAGCGCGTGCCCGTCGAGCACGACGCCGCGCGCGATCGCCGGGCTCATCAGCGCGGCGAACCGCCGGAGCGCCCAGGTGCCGGCCGCCGCCAGCGGCAGAGCCGTCGCGCCGGCCGCTCCCGCGACGATCGCGGTCTCGGCGAACACCTGCCGGGCGAGCCGCAGCGGCGTGGCGCCGAGGCTCAGGCGCACCGCGAGATCCCGCCGGCGCCGAAGCGCGCGCCCGACGAGCAGCGCGGCCGCGTTGCCGCAGGCGACGATCAGCACGAGCAGCGCGGGACCGAGCAGGCCCGACCAGCGCGATCCGTGTCCGCCGAATCCGGGGATCCGTGAAGGCGATCGCCAGCCCGCGCTCGCGCGAGCCGGCGGCGGCGAAGCGCTCGTTCACGGCCGCCCACGTGGCCGCTCCCTTCAGCCTGGCCACGACCATCGACGCCTCGTCCGGCGCCGGCGACGAGCGGCAGCCACAGGGCCGCGTCGCGGTCGGTCAGCCAGAAGCCGTCCGGCATCACGCCGGCCACCTCGTGCGGCCGTCCGTCGACGTGGGCCGTGCGGCCGACGATGTCCGGCGCGCCGCCGCAGGCGCGCCGCCACAGATCGGCGCCCAGCAGGAGGGGAGAATGGTCGGCGAGCTCGTCGGCCGTCCAGATCCGACCGCGCTGAGGAAGGACGCCGGCCACCTCGAAGAACGAGGGCCCGACCGGCTGCGCGTGCGCACGCTCGACCGCGGCGCAGCCGGCGATCTCGAGCGTCACGTCGGCGTCGTCCACGAGCGCCGCCACCAGCCGGCCGCCGGCCTGCTCGACGAGCGGCGCCACCTCGCGCGCGCTGAGCGGGCGCCACCCCATGGGCATGGCCGGGTCTTCCGCGTAGAGCCGGCCGAGGCGCTCGGGATGGGGGACGGGCGGCAGGTCGTCGGAGATGGCCCGGAAGGCGGTGTAGAGCGTGACCGCCGTGGCCACGCCGAGCGAAAGCGCCAGCACGGCGGTCGCCGACGGCCCGGGCGTCGAGCGGAGGGCCCGGGCGGCCGTGCGCAGATCAGCCCAGAGGGACCGCATGCGGGGAGGTTACACCAGGTCGGGTGTCCACAAGTGCACAGCTTTCTGGCGCCCCGTGGGGCACACTGCGAGCCAGATCGCGCCTGCATGGACGAGACAGCGGGGCACCCGAGCCCCATCGCGCGGGCCGGACACAGGGAGATCACTCATGCCTTTGATTCAAGTCGCCGTGGTTCTGATCGTGGTCGGCGTGCTGCTATGGCTGGTGAACAACTACATCCCGATGGCGGGGTCCATCAAATCGATCCTGAATGCAGTCGTCGTCATTGTCGTCGTCCTGTGGCTCCTGAGCGTCTTCGGGATTATCGGCTCCCTCTCCAACATCCGCGTCGGGAGGTGAACGAGCCGGCCGCCACGTCACCGGGGCCGGGCTGACCCCGGTCCCACCCCACCCCTCCCGGCCGCGATTGTGGGCTTGTCCAGGGGCCGTCGCGGCCCGGCACCGGCCCCCGGCCTCTGGCCCTGCTACCTCCGGCCTCCGGGTCCAATACACCGTCAGCCGACACGTGGCTTCACCGGAGGCGCGTGCCCCGGAGCCGGTGATCCGTCGGCGGAGGCCCGGGTCGCCGACTGTCCTGGGTGGCCCAGGTCTTCGACCTGGGCTCGAGGGGTTCGAGGGGCACAGGTCAGAGACCTGTGCCACCCCCAGAGGCCTCGCTACCCGAGGAAACCCGTGCTTCGGCCCGAGGCCTGAACGAAGACGCGCGCCACCGAAGCCCCCGCGCCTCCGGGCACCCCGCTGCACCCCGTGCACCCTCTGTGCACCTTGGTGCACCGACTGGCTCTCCCGTCCGTCTAATGTCTCCGGGGGGCGCGGCGCGACAGGTGAGCCGCATGCCCGAGAGACTCGTCGCCGACGTCCGGTTCGCGCTTCGTTCCTTCCGGAAACAGCCCGGCTTCACCGCCGTCGCCGTGCTCGTGATGGGCATCGGGATTGGCGCCGTGACGGTCATGTTCGCGGCGCTCGAGGCGGTCGTGCTGCGGCCGCTGCCGTACCCCGAGCCCGACCGCCTGGCGTGGGTGTGGAGCCTGACGCCGGCCCACCAGCAGAACACCGTCTCGGCCCTCGACTACCTCGACTACCGGGACCAGTGCGACGACTTCGAGACCCTCGCGTCCTACTTCGCGCTGCGGGCCAACGCCATCCTGACCGGGTCGGGTGAGCCCGAGCGCGTCCGCCAGACGCTCGTCTCCTCCAACTTCTTCGAGGCGCTCGGCGCCAGGCCCGCCGCGGGGCGCTTCTTCCTGCCCGCCGAGGAGGAGCCCGGCGCGCCCGACGTCGTCGTGCTCGGCCACGCGCTCTGGCAGCGCCGCTTCGGCGGGCGCGCGGACGTCGTGGGCACGCCGCTCACGATGGACGGGCAGGCGTTCGAGATCGTGGGCGTGGCGCCGGCCGGGTTCGACTTTCCGAAGGGCGTCGAGCTATGGACGCCCATGCGCCACGACCTCGGCGTGGCGCAGGGCCGCGGCAACCGCAACTTCCGGATGTTCGGCCGGCTGGCCGCCGGCGTGACCCTCGACCAGGCCCAGACGCAGGTGAACGTCGTGGCCGGCCGGATCGCCGCGGCCTTTCCCGCCGAGGACAAGGCGTGGGGCGCCCAGGTGCAGGCGATGCACGAGGTGTTCTACGGCGCGTACCGGCCGGCGATGCTCGCGCTGCTCGGCGCCGTCACCCTGCTGCTCCTGATTGCCTGCGCGAACGTGTCGTCGCTGGTGCTCGCGCGGGCCGTCGCGCGGCGCCACGAGATCGCCGTGCGCCTCTCGCTCGGCGCGTCGCGCGGACGGATTGCCGGGCAGATGCTCGTGGAAGGCACGGCGCTCGCCGCGCTCGGCGGCGCGTTCGGGCTGCTCGTCTCCGTGCTGGGCATCCACGCGCTCAAGGCGATGGCGCCGGCGACGCTGCCCCGGGTGGCCGACCTCGGCCTGAACGGGACGGTGATCGGCGTGGCGCTCGCCGCGTCCGCCGTGTCGGGCCTGCTGCTGGCGCTCGTGCCGGCCGTCCGGAGCGGCGCCCTGCCGCTCGCCCACACGCTCCGGCAGGGCGCGCGCGCGACCGAGGAGCGCGCCAGCCTGCGGCTGCGCGGCGCGCTGGTCGTGGCGCAGGTCGCGCTGTCGGCCGCGCTGCTCGTCGGCGCGGGCCTGCTCGCGCGAAGCCTCGTGCGCCTGTATCAGGTGGATCCGGGTTTCCGCCCCGAGTCGCTGCTGCTCACCGAGGTGCAGCTGCCGGCCGCGCGCTACGACACGCCGGAGAAGCGCGCCGCGTTCTTCACCGAGGCGCGCGAACGGCTGGCCGCGCTGCCCGACGTCGTGGACGCGGCCGGAGCGGAGCTGCTGCCGTTCACGCTGTCGGGGCGCTGGAACACCGTGTACCGGCCGGACCGGCCGCCGCGGTCGCGCGAGGACGCGCTCGGCGCGCAGCGCCAGGTCGTCACGCGCGGCTACTTCCAGACGCTGGGCATCCCGATCCTGCGCGGGCGGAACTTCGA
This sequence comes from uncultured Acidobacteriota bacterium, assembly GCA_963812185.1. Taxonomy (GTDB): domain Bacteria; phylum Acidobacteriota; class Vicinamibacteria; order Vicinamibacterales; family JAHECP01; genus JAHECP01. The sequence goes on along the minus strand of CAWEUE010000001.1, from coordinate 48,788 downwards.
GCCGGCGGATCGGACCGACGCGCCGCCCGTGGTCCTCGTCAACCAGACGCTGGCGGAGACGCTCTGGCCGGGCGAGGACGCGCTGGGCGGACGGATCGTGCTGACGTTCACCGGCGGCCCGCCGGCCGAGGTGGTCGGCATTGTCGCCGACATCCGGCAGCGCGGGCCCGACGACACGCCGCGGCCGGCCTTCTACGTGTCGTACGAGCAGTTCCCGTTCAGGGGGGACCTGCAGATGGCGATCCGCGCCCGCGGCGACACGGCGGCGATCGCCGACGGCGTGCGCGACGTGTTCCGGAAGATGGACCCGACGCTCGCGCTGGCGCGCTTCAACACGATGGACGCGCTCTTCGGCGAGCGGGTCGCGCTGCCGCGCTTCCGCACCTGGCTGCTGTCGGTCTTCTCGGCGATCGCGCTGGTGCTCGCGGTGACCGGGCTCTACGGCGTGCTCGCGTACTTCGTGAGCCAGCGGGCGCACGAGCTGGGGATCCGGATGGCGCTCGGCGCCGGCGCGGGGAGCCTCACGTGGCTGGTCGTGCGGAAGGGCCTCGTGCTGGCGCTGGCGGGGCTGGCGGTCGGTCTGCCCGCCGGGCTGGCCGGCGGGCGGCTCGTGCAGGGGCTCCTGTACGACACCGCGCCGCTCGACCCGATGATCCTCGCCGGCGTGGCGGCCGCGCTCGGCCTCGCGGCGCTCGTGGCGTGCCTCGTGCCCGCCCGCCGCGCCACGCGCGTGGATCCGCTGACGGCGCTCCGGGCGGAGTGATCAGCCGTCCGCTGCAGACCCGGCGATCGAAGACGGACGGGCGCTCAGGCCGAAGAGAACCTGTCGAAGATGTCCACGAGCTCGGAGAGACTCTTGGTGCCCTCGCCGTTGCCGGACATGACGCTCTCCGGCACGCAGGCCTCGACGTGGTGCTTGAAGACCGCGAGGCTGACGCGGTTCAGCGCGGCCTCAGCGGCCGCGAGCTGCTGCAGGATCTCGACGCAGAGGCGGGGCTCCTGGATCATGCGGCGAATGCCTCCGATCTGCCCCTCGATCCGGTTGAGCCGAGCGACCAGCGACTGCTGATAGGCTTCTGACAGAACCACTCGCGTACCCTCCCACGTTTCAGGTTGCCGGGACGCCGGTCTTCCGTCCTGGAACGCACTACTGGGAACCCAGTTCCCGCAAGCGTGGAAGGGTAGCGGGCCGGCGTCCGTGGTGTCTGTCCTGTATTGCACACCCTGGGAGAGGGCCTTCGGGCGCTCCGGCCGGGCGAGGCGGCGCGTCGCCCCTACTTTCCGTTGGACATCGCGGCGAGGAAGTCGGCGTTCGACTTCGTCTTGCCCATCTTCGAGAGCAGCAGCTCCATGCCCTCGGCGGGGGAGAGCGGCGTCAGCACCTTGCGGAGGACCCAGATCCGGCTGAGGTCCTCCTTCGCGATGAGCAGCTCTTCCTTGCGGGTGCCGCTCTTCGTGATGTCGATGGCGGGGAACACGCGGCGGTCGGACAGCTTCCGGTCGAGGTGGATCTCCAGGTTGCCCGTGCCCTTGAACTCCTCGAAGATCACGTCGTCCATGCGCGAGCCCGTGTCGATGAGCGCGGTCGCCATGATGGTGAGCGACCCGCCGGCCTCGATGTTGCGCGCGGCGCCGAAGAAGCGCTTGGGGCGCTGCAGCGCGTTCGAGTCCACGCCGCCCGACAGCACCTTGCCCGACGGCGGCACGACCGTGTTGTAGGCGCGCGCCAGGCGCGTGATCGAGTCGAGCAGGATCACGACGTCCTTCCGGTGCTCGACCAGCCGCTTGGCCTTCTCGATCACCATCTCGGCCACCTGCACGTGGCGCTGCGCGGGCTCGTCGAAGGTGGACGAGATCACCTCGCCCTTCACCGACCGCTGCATGTCGGTGACCTCCTCGGGCCGCTCGTCGATCAGCAGCACGATGAGGTACACCTCGGGGTGGTTGGCCGAGATCGAGTTGGCGATGTTCTGGAGCAGCATCGTCTTGCCGGTGCGCGGGGGCGAGACGATGAGGCCGCGCTGGCCCTTGCCGATCGGCGTCATCAGGTCCATCACCCGCGCCGACAGGTTGTCCGAGGCGGTCTCGAGCTGGATGCGCGTCTCGGGGTAGAGCGGCGTCAGGTTCTCGAAGAAGATCTTGCCGCGCGACCGGTCCGGCGGCTCGAAGTTGACCGCCTCCACCTTGATCAGCGCGAAGTAGCGCTCGCCGTCCTTCGGCGGCCGGATCTGGCCCGACACGGTGTCGCCCGTGTGCAGATCGAACTTCCGGATCTGCGACGGCGACACGTAGACGTCGTCGGGGCCGGGCAGGTAGTTGTAGTCCGGCGCGCGCAGGAACCCGAACCCGTCGGGCAGCGTCTCGAGCACCCCTTCCGAGAAGAGCAGGCCGCTCTTCTCCGACCGCGCCTTCAGGATCTGGAAGATCAGGTCCTGCTTGCGCATGCCCGTGGCGTTGGGGACGTCGAGCTCCTTGGCGACCTTCGTGAGCTCGCTCACGCTCAGGTCCTTGAGCGAGGCGAGCTCGATCACGGCCGGCTCGGCGGTTTCGGGTTGGGACTGACGGTCGTCGCGATCAGCTTCCACAGTGCGTCCATTCCTTCCCCGGTCGCCGCCGACACCGGCAGCACCGGGCTGTTGAACGAGCGTTCCAGTTCACGACCCGCGCGCGCCCGTTCCGCGCGGCCGAGCTTGTCGATCTTGGTGGCGACGAGCGCCGACGGGAGCCCCAGCGACCCGAGCCACCGCCAGGCCTCGACGTCGGACGCGAGGCCCGGGTGCCGGCTGTCCACCATCAGCAGGGCGGCGTCGGGGGCGGCGTCGGGCCGGCTGAAGGCCTCTACGCCTTCAGCTGTGGGGGCCGGCTTCAGCCGGCCCGCCACGAAGTACTCCTCCGCCAGCCGCGCGAACTCCGCGGCCGCCTGGGCGCCGCCCCGCGCGTAGCCGTAGCCCGGCAGGTCCACCAGGTAGAGCTCCGGCCCCAGCGCCGAGCGCCCGGCTCCGGACCGTGCGCGAGCCGTGCCGAACGTCACCCGATACAGGTTGGCCAGCCGGGTCTTGCCCGGCGCGGCGCTGGTGCGCGCCACCTTGCGCCGGGTCAGGGCGTTGATCAGGCTCGACTTGCCGACGTTCGATCGGCCCACGAGGGCGAGTTGCGGCCGGGCGCGCGCCGGGAGGTCGCGCGCGGAGGCGCCGCTCGTGACGAAGACCGCGTCGAGGACGTTCAAATGGTCAGAGGCCGGCGACCGGCCGGCCTCAATGCGTAATGGCGTCGTCGCCGATGGGAGGCTGCACGCCGGCGTCGTCCGAGGCGTGGCGCAGGGTGGGCAGAGGGCCCGCCAATGCGGTCTTCAGCACCTCGTCCATCGTCTCGACCATGTAGATATCCAGGGCGTCGAGCACGTTCTTCGGGATGTCGGCCAGGTCCTTCTCGTTGTCCTTGGGCAGGATGATCGTCTTCAGCCCCGCCCGGTGGGCCGCGAGCACCTTCTCCTTCACGCCGCCGATCGGCAGGACCTTGCCGCGCAGCGTGATCTCTCCGGTCATGGCCACGTCGCGCCGCGTCGGGACGCGGGTGAGCGCCGAGACGAGCGCGGTGGCCAGCGTGATCCCGGCCGACGGGCCGTCCTTCGGGATGGCGCCCTCGGGCACGTGGATGTGGACGTCGGTCTGGCGCGTCGAAGTTGCGCGGGATGCCGTACTCCTCGGCCTTCGAGCGCACGTAGCTCATGGCCGCCTGCGCCGACTCCTGCATGACGTCGCCGAGCTTGCCGGTGAGGGTCAGCCGGCCCTTGCCCGACATGAGCGTGGCCTCGGTGACCAGGAGCTCGCCGCCCACCTCGGTCCAGGCGAGGCCGGTGGCGATGCCGACCTCGTTCTTCTCCTCGGCGATGGTCGAGCGGAAGCGCGGCACGCCCAGGTAGTCGCTCAGGCGCTCGGGCGTCACGACTCTCCTTGAAGCCCTTGCCCTCGACGACGACCTTGCGCGCGACCTTGCGGCAGATCGAGTGAGATCTCGCGCTCGAGGTTGCGCACGCCGGCCTCGCGCGTGTAGCGCTGGATGATGGCCTGCAGCGTCTCGTCGGGGAATGACCACGTTGTCGTTGGTCAGGCCGGTGCCCTCGATGGCCTTGGGCGCGAGGAAGCGCTTGGCGATCTCGATCTTCTCCTGCTCGGTGTAGCCGGCGAGCTGCAGGACTTCCATGCGGTCGCGGAGCGCCTGGGGCACCGTGTGCAGCACGTTGGCCGTGCAGATGAACATCACGTTCGACAGGTCGTACTCGACGTCCAGGTAGTGGTCGAGGAAGGCGTGGTTCTGCTCGGGGTCGAGGACCTCGAGGAGCGCCGCGGACGGGTCGCCGCGGAAGTCCATCGACATCTTGTCGACCTCGTCGAGCAGGAACACCGGGTTGAGCGTGCCGGCCTTCTTCATCATCTGGATGATCTGGCCGGGGAACGCGCCGATGTAGGTGCGGCGGTGGCCGCGGATCTCGGCCTCGTCGCGGACGCCGCCGAGCGACAGGCGCACGAACTTGCGGTTCATGGCGCGGGCGATCGACTTGGCGAGCGAGGTCTTGCCCACGCCGGGCGGCCCGGCGAAGGTCAGGATCGTGGCCTTGGGCTTCTTGACGAGCGCGCGGACGGCGAGGAACTCCAGGATGCGGTCCTTGAGCTTGTCGAGCCCGTAGTGGTCCTCGTTGAGGATCTGCTCGGCGCGCTTGAGGTCGCGGCTCTCGCGGGTCTTCTTGTGCCAGGGCACGGCGATGAGCCAGTCGAGGTAGTTGCGCGAGACGGTGGCCTCGGCCGACATCGGGCGGCATGGCCTCCAGGCGCTTCAGCTCCTGGACGGCCTTCTCCTCGACGTCCTTGGGCATCTTCGACTGCTCGATCTTCTTGCGCAGCTCGTCGATCTCGTTCCCCTTCTCGTCCTTGCGGCCCAGTTCCTTCTGGATCGCCTTCATCTTCTCGTTGAGGTAGTACTCCTTCTGCGCCTTCTCCATCTGCTTCTTGACGCGAGACTGGATGCGGCGGTCCACCTGGAGCTTGTCCACCTCGATCTCGAGGATGCCGGCGATGCGGTTGAGGCGCTCGAGCGGCGAGATGATCTCGAGCAGGTTCTGCTTCTCGTCCACGCCCACGAGCAGGTGCGCGGCGATCGTGTCGGCGAGCTTGCCCGGGTCGTCCACGCGCACGGCGGCGATCATCGCGTCGTAGTGCAGGTTGTTCGACAGCTTCACGTACTGCTCGAACAGCGACACGACGCGGCCCATCGTGGCCTCGACGTCGGCGTTCATCTCGCGCTGCCGCGGCAGCACCTTCACGACGACGCGGTAGAAGCCCTTGTCTTCCTTCCACTCGATCGCGCGCGCGCGGTCGACGCCCTCGACGAGCACCTTGATGTTGCCGTCGGGCAGCTTCAGGCTCTGCACGATGTTCGCGACGCAGCCCATCGTGTAGATGTCCTCGGGCTGCGGGTCGTCGACCGACGCGTCGTGCTGCGCCGCCAGGAAGATGCGCTTGTCCTTCGCCAGCGCGTGCTCGAGCGCGCGCGTCGACGACGGACGGCCGATCACGAACGGCATCATCATGTGCGGAAAGACGACGACGTCGCGGAGTGGCACGATGGGCAGGGTTTCGTAGACTTCCATGGTGTAACGGGAACGGACCAGCGACTGGCGGCGCGCCCGCGTCACCGGCCGCGCGAACTCGCGGCCCGGCTTCTCGCGGACGGCAGCCCGAGTCGGCGGAGCCTTAGCCCGCCTTCTCGATGAGCGTGATGGGCTTGTCCTTCGACTCGACGACCTCGCGCGTGATGACGCACTCCCGGACCTTCTTCTGCGCCGGGCAGCGTGTACATCAGGTCGAGCATGAGGTCCTCGATGATCATCCGGAGGCCCCGCGCGCCGATCTTCCGCTTCAGCGCGGACTCGGCGATGGCCTCGAGCGCGTCGTCGGTGAAGCGGAGCTTCACGTTCTCGTACTCGAAGAGCTTCTGGTACTGGCGCGTGATGGCGTTGCGCGGCTGCGTGAGGATCTGGACGAGCGCGGCCTTGTCGAGCTCGTGCAGCGTGCCCACCACCGGCAGCCGGCCGACGAACTCCGGGATCAGCCCGTACTTGATCAGGTCCTCGGGCTCGCGCCAGCTCGAGCGTCGAGCCGATGTCGCGCGCGCGCACCGACTTCACCTCGGCCCGGAACCCCAGCGTCTTCTTGCCGGCCCGCCGCTCGATCACCTTGTCCAGGCCCACGAACGCCCCGCCGCAGATGAACAGGATGTTCGTCGTGTCGACCTGGAAGAACTCCTGGTGCGGGTGCTTGCGGCCGCCCTGCGGCGGCACGTTCGCCACCGTGCCCTCGAGGATCTTCAGCAGCGCCTGCTGGACGCCCTCGCCCGAGACGTCGCGGGTGATCGACGGGTTCTCGTCCTTGCGGCAGATCTTGTCGACCTCGTCGATGTAGATGATCCCCTGCTGGCACTTCTCGATGTCGCCGCCGGCCGCCTGCAGCAGCTTGAGGATGATGTTCTCGACGTCCTCGCCGACGTAGCCGGCCTCGGTGAGCGTCGTCGCGTCGACGATGGTGAAGGGGACCGAGAGGAGCTTGGCCAGGGTCTGCGCGAGCAGCGTCTTGCCGGTGCCCGTCGGGCCGATCAGCAGGATGTTCGACTTCGTCAGCTCGATGTCGTTCCGGCTGCGCGGCTGCTTCTGGATCTCGATCCGCTTGTAGTGGTTGTAGACCGCGACGGCCAGCTTCTTCTTCGTCGTCTCCTGGCCGATGACGTACTCGTCGAGGAACTTCTTGATCTCCTGGGGAACGTGGGCAGCGACGATGCGGGTGCCGCGGTTCTCGAAGCGGTTGTCGTCCGCGATGATGTCGTTGCAGACCTCGACACACTCGTCGCAGATGAACACCGTCGGGCCCGGCAATCAGCTTCCGGACGTCGTTCTGGTCCTTGTTGCAGAACGAGCAGCGCAGGACCTCCGACTCGCCGTTCTTCTTCACCATAGCCCCTCGTCCGCGCAGGCCGCCCGAGGCCGCCGGCCCTTAGGTCCGCCGGGTGATGACCTCGTCAATGATACCGTATTCCTTGCCCTGGTCGGCGGTCATGATGTAGTCCCGCTCGGTGTCCTCCTGGATACGCTTCGCGGTCTGCCCGGTGTGCCGCACCAGGATGCTCGTTGATCCGCTCCCGCATGCGCAGGATTTCCCGCGCCGCGATGTCGATGTCGCTCGCCTGGCCGCCCAGCCCGGACATCCAGGGCTGGTGGATGAGGATCCGCGAGTTGGGCAGCGAAAACCGCTTGCCCTTCGCCCCCGCCGCCAGCAGCACCGCCGCAATCGACGCCGCCTGCCCGATGCAGTAGGTCTGCACGTCGGGCTTGATGAACTGCATCGTGTCGTAGATCGCGAACCCGGCCGTGATCGAGCCGCCTGGGCTGTTGATGTACATGCACGATGTCCCGATCCGGGTCCTCCGCCTCGAGGAACAGCAGCTGCGCGATGGCCAGGTTCGCCACCGTGTCGTCGATCGGCGTGCCGATGAAGATGATGCTGTCCTTCAGCAGCCGCGAGAAGATGTCGTAGGCTCGCTCGCCGCGGTTGGTCTGCTCGACCACCATCGGGATGAGCTGGTTCCGCGCGTCGTGCATGCTCACCGTCCCTGGCGGACCCCCGCGGGGCCGCCGAATTCGCGCCGGTTGCTCCCGCTCCGGCCGTGCACGCACGGAGCGGGTTCGTCTGTCTGCCTCGGTGATCTGTCGGGGAATTCGTCGCGTCTTGGCGGGTCGATCACGCGGTCACGATTGTAGCACGCGAGAGGACGAAGTCAATCGCCCTCTCCCGCCGCAGTCCGCCCGCCAGCCGCGCCAGACCCGCCTTCCTTCTCCAGCTGCGCCCGCACCGCCGCCGCCGCCCGGCCCGACCGTTCCGCGTAGCGCGTCACCTCGGCGTCCAGATCTGCGTCCGTCACCGTCAGGTTCTCGCGCCGCGCCACCTCGTCGAGCACCAGCGCGCTCTTCACCGCCGTGGCCGCCGGCTCCCGCTGGTGCTCGCCGGAACGCCTCCCAGTCGATGTTGGTGCGCATCGGGTCGATCTGCTGATCGATCAGCCGCCGCACGAAGTCCTCGATCCGCCGGTCGATCTCCCGCTCGAGCAGCCCCGCCGGCACGTCGAAGGGCACGCGCGAGGCCAGCTCCTTCAGCAGGTCGCCGCGCAGCTCGCGCTCCGCCTCGTGCGCGGCCTGCGCGGCTCGAGATCCTCCTTCACCCGCGTTGCGCAGCGTCGTCGAGCGTCGCGAACTCGCCCATGCCCTTCGCGAACTCGTCGTCGAGCGCCGGCAGGATCCGCAGGCGGATCGCCTTGACCGTCACCGCGTAGTCGATCGTCGTCCCGGCCAGCTCCTGCACCGCGTAGTCGGCGGGGTAGGTGAGGCGGAACGTCTTGTTCGCGTCCACCGTCAGCCCGGTGAGCTCCTCGTCGAAGCCCGGCGGGTTGGCCGGCGCGCCGATCTCGACCGAGACGCCCGTGTGCGTCTCGCCCTCCGCGGGCGGCGCGCCCTCGGCGGCGACCGGCGTGCGCGTCAGGTCCACGACCACCGTGTCGCCCGCCTCGACGCCGCGCCCCTCCACCGGGTCGTAGCGCGCCGACCGGTCGCGCAGCTGGCCGAGCGCCCGCTCGACGTCCGCGTCCTCGACCACCGCCGGCCGCCGGCGGAGCGACAGCGCCTGATACTCGCCCGGCTCGATCGGCGGCACCGTCTCGAACGCCGCCGTGAACTTCAGCGGCTTGCCCTCCTCGACGACGACGTCACGAACGCTCGGCGTGTCGACCGGCTCGACGCCCCGCTCGCGCAGCGCCTCGTCCACGGCGCGCGGCACCAGCTCGTGCGCGACCTCGTGGAGGATCTGGTCGCGGAAGCGGGTGCGCACGACGCGGGTCGGCACCTTGCCCGGCCGGAACCCCGGCACCCGCGCCGCCTTGCTGTAGTCACGGGTGATCCGCTCGATCTCGGCGTCGACGACCTCGTGTGGAACCTCGATGACCAGCTGCTTCTGTGTCTCCGTGACGTCGATCAGCTCGTTCTTCATTGGGGATATCGGCAAACGGCCCGTCGGGCATGAGCGGATGCCGTCCTGCGCGGCCGGGCCGACGGGCTCCGGAACCGGGCGGCATGCCCGGGCGCAGGCGGGGGAGCGTCCTCGAGTGGTGCGAAAGGGGGGATTCGAACCCCCATAGCCTCTCGGCTACCGGATCCTAAGTCCGGCGCGTCTGCCAGTTCCGCCACTTTCGCGGACGGCCGGGGCGGAACCCCGGCCAAACCCAATCAGGTAGCGTAGCATGGCGCCAGACCCGCCGGCCAGCACGCCGGAAACGCCCTCCCTGGGGGCCCTGGACGGCTCGGACCCCCACCGATTGTGGCGGAGAAACGGCTATGCTAGTATCCGCCGCCATGGACACCGGCGTTGGCTGCGATTACTTCGACCTGCACTTCGCGCATCACGCGTCTCCCGGCGGCCTCGCCCGCCTCTCCCGGCGTCCGGACGCCCCCTCCACCGTGCCCGACCCCGACACCGGCCGCGGCCTGCAGATCGCGACGGTGGACGTCGGCTCGCTGGCGATCTGCCCCGAGTGCCGGTCGCACGGCGAAGGCGGGTTCGTGTCGTTCGTGTCCGACCTCCGGATGGTCTATGCCTGCCCCGAGTGCCGGCGGCTCGTGTGGATGCCGGGGGCCTGACGCGCAGCGGTCAGCGGTCAGTCAGAGCCTGCAACGCCGCAACATCGCGGCCGCCTGATCCGCGCCTCGCGTTGCCGGGTGGCGATTTCCGCTCGCGCGCGATATCCTGATCAGGTCACCCAAACAGGAGGTCCCGTGCCCGCACCCGGCTCGACGGCCGTGTCGTACGACCGCGCGTCGTTCATCGAGTGGTACCAGCGCAACCGCCGCCGCTCGACTTCGCTCTTCGACATGCTGGACCCCGCCGCGTACTACGACCGTCCGATTGCGCTGCGCAACCCGGTGGTGTTCTACGAGGGGCACCTGCCCGCGTTCTCGGCCAACACGCTGCTTCGCCGGGGCCTCGGCCACGCGGGCGTGGACGATCGCCTCGACACGCTGTTCGCCCGCGGCATCGACCCCGAGGACGAGGCGTCGGCGAAGCCGCGCGTGGCGGCGCCGTGGCCGTCGCGCCCCGAGGTCATCGCCTACGCGCGCGAGGCCGACCGGCGCATCCTCGACGCGCTCGACCGCGAGGCGCTCGACCAGCCGGATCGTCCCGTGCTCCGGCGCGCCGAGGGCGTGTACGCGCTGCTCGAGCACGAGGCGATGCACCAGGAAACGCTGCTCTACATGTGGCACCAGCTGGCGCAGGATCGGAAGCGCCGTCCCGCGGACGGCTCCGACCGCGTCGCCGCCGGCGGCGAGCCGCCGGCGCCCCGCACGGTGCGGGTCCCGGCCGGCCGCGCGCGTCTCGGGGCCGAGCCTGAGGCGGCGTTCGGCTGGGACAACGAGTTCCCCGCGTGGACGGCCGACGTCGCCGCCTTCGACGTCGACGTGTACAAGGTGACCAACCGCGACTACCTCGCGTTCGTCGAGGCCGGCGGCTACCGGACGCGCGCGCTCTGGTCGGACGAGGGCTGGCGCTGGGTGCAGGAGGCGCGCGTGGAGCACCCGGGCTTCTGGGCGCGGCGCGGCGGCGCGTGGGTGTGGCGCGGGATGTTCGAGGACGTGCCGCTGCCGCCCGCGTGGCCGGTCTACGTGAGCCACGCCGAGGCGTCGGCCTACGCCCGCTGGAAGGGCCGCCGCCTGCCGACCGAGGCCGAGTTCCACCGCGCCGCGTACGGCGACCCCTCGGGCGGGGAGCGGCCGCAGCCGTGGGGCGACGCGCCGCCCGACGCCACGCGCGGCAACTTCGACTTCGCCCATTGGGACCCCGTGCCCGTCGGCTCGTACCCCTCCGGCGCCAGCGCCTGGGGCGTCCACGACCTCGTCGGCAACGGCTGGGAGTGGACCGCGACCGTCTTCGAGGGCTTCCCGGGCTTCGCGCCGATGGCGTCGTATCCCGAGTACTCCGCCGACTTCTTCGACGGCCTGCACTACGTAATGAAGGGCGCGTCGCCGGCCACCGCGCGCGAGCTGGTCCGCCGCAGCCTGCGCAACTGGTTCCGCGCGACCTACCCGTACGTGTACGCGGGGTTCAGGACGGTGGGGGGCGGGGACTGACGCTGACGGGAAGCGGTACTGGGTACCTGGGTACTCGGGGCTGGGGGCTGGGCGGTACGTAGTGCCGGGCTTCAGCCCGGCCAAGCCTCGAGCCTCGAGCCCCAAGCCTCTGAGAGGAGTCCATGTTCGAGCTGACGCCATCGATCGTCACCGCTCCGGATCGTCTTCGTCCGTTCGCCGACGACGTGCGGCGCGACCTGGTCGCGTCGCCGCGGCAGCTGCAGTCGAAGTACCTCTACGACCCGCTGGGGTCCTGCCTGTTCGAGGCGATCTGCCGGCTCCCGTGGTACCGGATCACCCGGGCCGAGACCGCGCTCCTCGAACGCGAGGCCGACGCGATCGTCGCGAGCGTCGGCGATCCGCTGACGATCATCGAGCTGGGATGCGGCAGCGGCGCCAAGCTGGTGCTGCTCGCCGAGGCGCTGCAGCGCGCCGAGCGGTCGGCGCACGTGCACCTCATCGACATCTCCACCGAGGCGCTGGCGCTCTCGGAGCGGACGCTCGGGGCGCTCGAGCACGTGTCGGTCGTCGGCCACCGCGCGACCTACGAGACCGGCCTGCGCCAGGCGGCGGCCGCGCGCTGCGGGGACGGGCCGCTGCTCGCGCTGCTGCTCGGGTCGAACATCGGCAACTTCGATCCGCCCGCCGCGGCCGACTTCCTCCGCGAGATCCGCGGCGCCCTCCGCCCGGGCGACGCGCTGCTCGTGGGCGCCGACCTGGTGAAGCCGGAGGCCGAGCTGCTCGTCGCCTACGACGACCCGCTCGGCGTCACCGCCGCCTTCAACCGCAACCTGCTGGCGCGCATCAACCGCGAGCTCGGCGGCGACTTCGACCTCGAGCGCTGGGTCCATCGCGCCGTGTGGAACGCCGGGGCGTCCCGCGTCGAGATGCACCTGGTCGCGCGCGGCGCGCAGCGGGTGCGCGTGCGGCTCGCGGGGCTCGACTTCGCGGTGGCGGACGGCGAGACCATCTGGACGGAGAGCTCGTACAAGTATGAGCTGCCCGGGATCGCGCGTCTGGGGAGGGAGGCGGGGTTCGGGACCGAGGAACAGTGGGTCGAGCCCGGCGCGCGCTTTTCGCTGACACGCTTCCGGGCCGCGTGAGGACGCCGGCCGCTGCCGAGGCGTCCCGTGACGGCGACGGGACGCCGCCTACCAGTCGCGCGAGAACGGACCGTCCCAGCCCTCAGCGCGCCACTGCGAGTGCAGCTGCTCGCGCCGGCGGCTCAGCTCGAAGCTGTCGGTGAACGACTCCACCGTCTCCCGCCCGTCGGGGTGGGTGATGACGAGGTCGTAGCGATCCCCTTCGATCTGGACGCGCACCTCACATCTCAGATGATCTCCGCCGCGTTCAAAAAACCAGATCATGATTCCTCCGTACGTCGGCCTGGCTGCCCCCCTCAGAGGCAAAGTCGGGGCCGTTCTCGGGTGCGGGCAACTGGCGCGGATCCAGCGTTTTCCGCGCGGTCCCGGCGAGGGCCCCCCGGCGGTGGGCCGTTGTGGAACACGGGCGCACCGAAACTGCAATCCCGGCCCGGTGACGAGCCCGAACGGCTGACCTGCCGAAGTGTGAAGGAACGCGCAGGATTCGGGACGCGGAGCCGCCGGGGCTGTTCGGATATGATCGAAGGACACGAGGCCAGCATGACCGATCATCGCCACCCGGGTTCCCCCGCTCCGCACGCGCCGGCCGAGGCCGGCGACCGGTTCGTCGTCGATCTCGTCGAGCACGGGGGCGCCGTTCGCGGCGCGCCGCAGACGCTCGACGCGCGGCTCTTCTTCCGGCTGCTGGTCTTCACCGGGTGCGTCGATGCCCGGGCGGTCGTCGACGCCATGGCCGGCTCCGGGCTCGAGGCCGTCGTGTACGCCGACATCAACGACCCGTACGGCATCGGCGTGCTCGTCATGTCCGAGGACCCCGCCACGTTCACCGGCGCGGCGCGGGACCTCTTCCTGCGCGAGCCGTTCACGTCCCTGATCCCGCTGCCCGATCTCTCCATGGTCGGGCGCACCTACGGCACCGGCCGCGAGCAGAACCTCGAGGACTGGCTGCTGCACAAGCCCCGGCGCAACGCCCTCAACCCCGACTTGCCCTGGGCGATTCTGGTACCCGCTGCGGCGCCTCGGCTCGTTCAGCCGCCTCCCGCGCGGCGAGCAGGGCAAGATCCTGGGCGAGCACGCCCTGATCGGCCGGGCGTACGGCGAGATCGGCAAGGCCGTGGACATCCGCCTCGAGTGCCACGGCCTCGACCGCGACGACAACGAGTTCCTGCTGGGCATCATCGGCCCGGAGCTCTACCCGCTGTCGAAGCTGATCAAGGACATGCGCTCGACCCGCCAGACCTCGGAGTTCATCCAGACCATGGGCCCGTTCTTCGTCGGGCGCGCGATCTACCAGTCGAAGCTACGCTGAGAGCTTGTCCGTTCACGGGGACTGACGCTTGTCCGTTCACGGGAACTGACGCTTGTCCGTTCACGGGAACTGACGCTTGTCCGTTCACGGGACTCACGCGAGTCCGTTCACGACCGCTAACGCTTGTCCGTTCACGGGGGCTGACGCGGGTCCGTTCACGGGGCCTGACGCGGGTCCGTTCACGGGGCTGACGCCTGTCCGTTCACGGGGCTGACGCCTGTCCGTTCACGGGCGTTGCGAACGGACGGTGATCGTTTGAACGAACAATCATTTTCCGAACGGACTGAGCGCCCCTGAACGGACGAGGTTCTTCTGAACGGACGAAGATTCCCCCGAACGGACAAGCCGTCCAGCGTGAACGGACCAGCGAAGCCCCCGTCCTGGCACGCCGCGTGCAATCTCACCAGTCGGCAGTTCGCGGCGGCTGGCGGTTCATCGCCTTTGAAATCAGCAGCTTGGCTGGTCCTACGGGGGGCGGCCGGGCGCAGGGTGACGAGAAGCCGGCGGGACTCGCGGAAATCCGCGCTGGGAATCCGGGGCGGACGCCGGCCTTCCGGGCCGGCCGCCACGCGGCTCACGCCGCACAGTTGCAGTTGGGGCTCAGGGTGTCTGGCCAATCGGCGCCGCTCCCCCCTCACCACCCGACGCGCCGGCCAGCGCCTTGAGCCCTTCGTTCGTCCGGGCCAGCTCGTCCACGAGCGGTCCGCCTCCGGCCTCGCGCAGCGCCGCCTCCACCGCGCAGTAGTACCACACGATCTGATCGCGCCGCGCGTTGAACCGCGCCCACACCCGGTCGCCCACGAGACGGTGATCGCGCAGGATCGCCCCCGCGTTGGCCAGCTTGTCGGCGGCCGACACGCGCACGGCCGAGGGCGACGCCGTGCGCGCGTGCGCGACGTAGGCCTGCTTCCGCTCCAGCCAGGGCCGCTTGGGCGTCTCGAACGAGTCGCTGCAGGCCTCGACGATGGCCGCGACGCGCTCGCCGAAGCGGGCGCGGACGTCCGCGAGCCGTTCGCGTCCGCCCTGGTCCTCGACGACGTCGTGCAGCAGCGCGGCGATGGCCTCGTCCTCGTCGCCGCCATCGTCGAGCACGAGCGCCGCGACGGCCATGAGGTGCGCCACGTAGGGGGTCGGCTTGCCCTTCTTGGTCTGGCCGGCGTGGGCGCGCGCGGCGTAGACGAACGCCTCCTCGAACCGGGCGGTCACGGCCGCGGCCCCGTCTGCTTCTTGGTGATGAGCGGCGCGCGGAAGCCGAAGACCACGTAGGCGACGCCGGGAACGGGCGTGCCCTCGCGGCGGGCCGGGTCGAAGCGCCAGTCGCCGAGCGCCTCGAGCGCGGCGCTGTTGAACCCCGACGCCGACCGCACGACGCTCGTCGAGGTCACCGCGCCCTTCGCGTCCACCGACACCTCGACGACCACGACGCCGTCGCCGAGCGCGAGCGGCGGGTAGGACGGCGGCGTCAGCTTCACGGGCCGCGGCACGTCGGGCGAGGTGCGGGGCACGTCGAGCGGCGCGGGCGTGGAGGCGACCAGCTCCGGCGGACGGAGCAGGCCGACGACCAGCACGTGGGTCCCGACGTCCTCGACCGTGCCTTTGTCGTCGGTGGCCTTGGCGGGGGAGAAGCGCCAGCCGCTGACGGCCTCGGCCACGGCCTGGGCGAACGGCGTGCCCGGGCTGAGCGTGTCCACCGAGCGGACCGCGCCGCCCGGCGTCACGGTCGCCTCGACGATCCCCTGGGCCCAGCCGACGCTCTGGATCGGCACGATGGGCGGCTCGCCCGACCCGAGCTTCGCCGGCGCGAACTCGGCGGGCGCCTGCACGAGCACGAACGCCAGCGCGAGCGAAGCAATGCGGTACACGTCAACACCTCCTGTCGCACGCGGGGGGAGACTCTCTAAATAGGATACTCTCGCGGGTCCTTTACGGGAACTGACGCTTGTCCTTCACGGGAACTGACGCTTGTCCGTTCAGGGGAGCTGACGCGGGTCCTTCACGGGGACTCACGCGTGTCCGTTCACGGGGACTGACGCTTGTCCGTTCAGGGGGACTCACGCGGGTCCGTTCACGGGAACTGGCGCGGGTCCGTTCACGGGACTCACGCGGGTTCGTTCACGGAACTGACGCTGGTCCGTTCACGGGGGCCGACGCGGGTCCGTTCACGGGACTCACGCGGGTCCGTTCACGGAGCTGACGCTTGTCCTTCACGGGGACTGACGCGCGTCCGTTCAGGGGGACTCACGCTGGTCCGTTCAGGGCGTTGCGCGTGTCCGTTCACCAGGACTGACGCTTGTCCGTTCAGCGTGATCCGAACGGACGGTGATCGTTTGAACGGACAATCATTTCCCGAACGGAATGAGGAGCCCTGGAACGGACGAGGATTCCCCGGAACGGACAAACGATCCCCCGGAACGGACAAGCGTCACCTGAACGGACAGCTCCACCGTGAACGGACAAGCGCTCAGCGTGACGGACAGCTCCCCCTGAACGGACAAGCGCTCAGCGTGAACGGACAAGGCTGCCACCGTGAACGGACAAGCGCTCAGCGTGAAGGACAAGGCTGCCCCTGAACGGACAAGCGCTCAGCGTGAAGGACAAGCCGTCCAGCGTGAACGGACAAGGATCCAGCGTATCGCGTCAGAGTCCATCCAGATACCGCTGCAGCGCGTCGCCAACCTGCTTCGTCCGTCTGGCGAGGCCGGACAAGTGTTCGAAGGTGGCCGGGTCCAGGTACCCGCGGTGGCGCGCCGCGATCAGCTGGTCGCGAACCTCCCCGACCGACCCGAGCGCGATCCGCAGGAACTGCGCGAACTGCGCCGGCCGGCGACGCCCGAATCCCTCGGCGATGTTGCGACACACCGACTCGGCGGCGTCACGCAGGTTGAGGCAGAACCTGCCATCCCGCGCAGCCGGCGGCCTGGCAGTAACCGCCACGATTCCGCGCCGCAGCTCGTCCGCCAGCTGCCAGACCTCGAGTTCTCCAAAGTCTCTCGCTCCCATGCCGATTGCGGGAGCACGCGGTGTGCCAGCACGGGGACTGACGGGAACTGACGCGGGTCCTTCACGCCCGCTAACGCTTGTCCGTTCACGGGGGCTGACGCTTGTCCTTCACGGGAACTGACGCTTGTCCGTTCAGGGGAACTCACGCTGGTCCGTTCACGGGCGCTGACGCGGGTCCGTTCACGGGAACTGACGCGGGTCCGTTCACGCCCGCTAACGCTTGTCCGTTCACGGGGGCTGACGCTTGTCCTTCACGGGAACTGACGCTGGTCCGTTCAGGGGAACTCACGCTGGTCCTTCACGGGAACTGACGCGGGTCCGTTCACGGGAACTGACGCGGGTCCGTTCACGCCCGCTAACGCTTGTCCGTTCACGGGGGCTGACGCTTGTCCGTTCAGGGGAACTCACGCTGGTCCGTTCACGGAACTGACGCTTGTCCGTTCACGGGGACTGACGCGGATCCGTTCACGGAACTGACGCTTGTCCGTTCACGAAACCGACGCGAGTCCGTTCACGGGGGCTGGCGCCGGTCCGTTCACGCCCGCTGACGCTTGTCCGTTCACGGGGCCGACGCCTGTCCGTTCACGGGCGCTGACGCTTGTTCGTTCAGCGTGATCCGAACGGACGGTGATCGTTTGAACGGGCAATCATTTCCCGAACGGACTGAGCGGCCCCTGAACGGACGAGGTTCTTCTGAACGGACGAAGATTTCTCCTGAACGGACAAGGTCTCACCGTGAACGGACAAGGTTTCACCGTGAACAAGACACGCCAACGGGTGCTAGTATCCCCCCGGAGGTTTCCTTATGCGTCGCCTGATGCTCCTGCTCATCCCGCTCCTGTTTGCGCCGGCGTCCGCGCGGGCCCAGCACCCGTTCAACGTGCGTGACATGATCGCGATGGACCGCGTCGGGGCGCCCGTGGTGTCGCCCGACGGGCGGTCGATCGTCTTCACCCTCAGCACGCTCGACCTCGACGCCAACCGGCGCCGCACCGATCTCTGGATGGTCGACACGGCGGGCGGCGCGCCGCGGCGGTTCACCACGGACCCGGCGGCCGAGGTCAACCCGGTCTGGAGCCCCGACGGCTCGGCCATCTTCTTCCTGTCGAGCCGGTCCGGCTCGATGCAGGTGTGGCGGCAGCCCGTCGCCGGCGGCGAGGCCGCGCAGGTGACGCGGCTCCCGCTCGACGTCGGCGGGTTCGTGCTGTCGCCCGACGGGCGGCTGATCGCCCTGAGCCTCGACGTGTTCCCCGGCTGCGCGACGCTCGACTGCACGACCGCGCGGCTGAAGGCGCGCGAGGAGAGCAAGGCCAGCGGGCGGATCTACGACCAGCTCTTCATCCGCCACTGGGACACGTGGGCCGACGGTCGGCGGTCGCACGTGTTCGTCGTGCCGGTCGCCGGCGGCGCGCCCGTCGAGCTGATGAAGGGCATGGACGCCGACTCGCCGTCGAAGCCCTTCGGCGGCCCCGAGGAGTACACCTTCACGCCCGACAGCCGGGCCGTCGTCTTCACGGCGCGCGACGCGGGCCGCGAAGAGCCGTGGTCGACGAACTTCGACCTCTACCTGGCCCCGGTGGACGGCTCGGCCGCGCCGCGCGACCTGACGGCCGCCAACAAGGCGTGGGACACGACGCCCGCCTTCTCGCCCGACGGAAAGACGCTCGCCTACGTCGCCATGACCCGGCCGGGCTACGAGTCGGACAAGTTCCACCTGGTGCTGATGGCGTGGCCCGGCGGGGAGCCGCGGGCCGTGGCGAACGACTGGGACCGCTCGTTCGGCGGCATCGTCTGGTCGGCCGACGGGAAGACGATCTACACGACCGCGTCCAACCTGGGCCAGACCTCGCTCTTCGCGGTTGACGTGGCCACGGGCCGCGTCCGCACCGTCGTCGAGGCGGGCCACGTGAGCGGGCCCGCCGTCGCCGGCGATCGGCTGGTGGCGTCCATCGACGATTTCCGCCACCCGGCCGAGCTGCACACCGTCGCGCCCGACGGGTCGGGGCTGCGCGCGATCACGTCGTTCAACGCGGCGCGGATCGCCCAGGTGAAGATGGGCGACGCCGAGCCGATGACCTTCAAGGGCTGGAACGACGAGACCGTCCACGCGTGGATCGTCAAGCCGATCGACTTCGATCCCTCGAAGCAGTACCCGTGGCGTTCCTCATCCACGGCGGGCCGCAGGGGTCGTTCTCGAACAACTTCCACTACCGCTGGAACGCGCAGACCTACACCGCGGCCGGCTACGCCGTGGTGATGGTGGACTTCCACGGCTCGACCGGCTACGGCCAGGCGTTCACCGACTCGATCGGCGGGGACTGGGGCGGCAAGCCGCTCGTGGACCTGCAGAAGGGCCTCGACGCGGCGCTGGCGCGCTACCCGTGGATGGACGGCGGCAACGTGTGCGCCCTCGGCGCGTCGTTCGGCGCCTACATGATCAACTGGATCGAGGGGAACTGGCCCGACCGGTTCAAGTGCCTGGTGAGCCACGACGGCAACCTGGACGAGCAGTTCGCGTACTACGCGACCGAGGAGCTGTGGTTCCCCGAGTGGGACCACCGCGGCACGCCGTGGACCAACCCCGAGGGCTACACGAAGCAGAGCCCGGTCGAGTTCGTGAAGAACTGGAAGACGCCGATGCTCGTCGTCCAGGGCGGGCGCGACTACCGGATCGTCGAGGCGCAGGGGATCGCGGTCTTCACCGCGCTCCAGCGCCGGGGCATCCCGAGCCGGTTCCTGTACTTCCCGGACGAGAACCACTGGGTCCTCAAGCCGGCCAACAGCATCCTGTGGCACGACACGGTGCTGGCCTGGCTCGACAGGTGGACCAAGAAGTAAGAGTAGAAGAAGAGACGGTACTCGGTACTGGGTCCTGGGTACTCGGGGCGGAGCCCCGAACCGCTAGTCGCGAGTACCCAGTACCGAGTACCGCTCGCTACTGTCTCCGCCCCACGTTGTACTTCTGCCGCGCGACGATCTCGGCCATGGCCTGGCGCACGACCTGCTCGGTGGCGGGCGCCGGGTCGTGGTCGAGCGCTTCCATGAAGTGCTGGTAGGCGGCCGTGGACTGGCCGAGGGCGTTGAGCTGGACGAGGCCCGCGCCGGCGTGCGCCTCGGCGGCGCCGGGGCCGAGCGGGTAGTCGCGCAGGTGGCGCTGGTAGACGGCCAGCGCGGCGCGGGCGTGGCCGTGGTGGGCCAGCCAGAAGGCCAGCCGCAGCGAGTCGTGCGGCGAGAGCACCTTGCGCGACGCCTCGGACGGCAGGCGGAAGTACTGGTGCGCCGCGTCCTCGAAGCGCTCCTCGCCGATCGCGCGGGCGATGGCCTCGGGCGTCGTGTCGAGCACGGCCGGCGCCGGCGCGCCCGCCGTCTCGAACGCGGGCCGCCGGCCGGCCCGCTGGCGCTGGTCGAACGCCCAGGCCACCAGCAGCCCCGCGAGGAAGCCCCCGATGTGCGCGCCGTGCGCCACGCCCCCGTTGTTCCGCGCCACGAGGAACGGCACCAGGTTCTCGATGATCAGGAACAGCCCGAGCACCCACCGCGCGGGCACGAGGAACACGTCCCAGATGATCGGGAAGAGGAAGACGAACAGCCGCACCTTGTTGTGCGGGAACCACACGAAGTAGAAGCCCAGCACGCCCGAGATGGCCCCCGACGCCCCGACGAGCGGCAGCGACGACCCGCGGTCGAACCACGCGAAGAAGAGCGAGGCGAACGCCCCCGTGGCCAGGTACCAGAAGAGGTAGCCGAGCCGGCCCAGCCGGAACTCCACGTTGTCCCCGTAGATCCACAGGAACAGCATGTTCCCGGCCAGGTGCAGGAAGCCGCTGTGCAGGAACATCGCCGTGAAGAGCGTGAGCAGGTGCGGGTCCGCCGGCCGGTAGCCGTACTGGAACACGACGAGGTCGTAGGCCGAAACGCTCTGCAGCACCTGGTGCAGCGACACGCCGCTCGGCAGGCTCGGCGCGATCGCCTGGAGGTAGGCGAGGAGCGCCGGGTTCGCGGGGTCCACCCCCCGGTAGCTCAGCGGCAGCGTGACGAGCAGGTACACCGCGCAGTTCAGGAAGATGAGGCCGTAGTTGACCCAGGGGACGCCGCGGGGGTTTGGTTCGTCACCGAGAGGGAGGAACATGGCTCTGGGACCACTATAGCTGAGGGTTCGGGGGGTTCGCAGGCTCTCGGGTTCCCGGCGTTCTCGGGTTCTCGCGTCCGGGAACCGGGGAGCCTGCGAACCCGAACCTGTGAACCGGGGAACCCGAGCACCGCCGAACCCGCGAACCCGAACCCGCGAACCCGCGAACCCGAACCCGCGAACCCGCGAACCCGAACCCCCGAACCCCCGAACCCGCGCCAGTACAGGTAAGATAGTTAGACTGTTCCGCCCCTGATCGGCCCTGGAGGAGGTGTCGTGTCGCAGGAAGGTCGTTTGCTTCCCGTGCGGTCGGCGGCGCTGGCCGGGCTGCTCGCCGCGCTCCTCGTGAGCTCGAGCTGCTCGGTCAAGAAGATGGCCATCAACAGCATCGCCGACACGCTCGCGTCGAGCGGGACCACGTTCTCGTCCGACGACGATCCCGAGCTCATCCGCGACGCCGTGCCCTTCTCGCTGAAGCTGATGGAGTCGGTGCTCGCCGACGCGCCGCGGCACCGGGGGCTGCTGCTGGCCGCCTGCAGCGGCTTCACGCAGTACGCCTACGCCTTCGTGCAGGTCGACGCCGAGATGGTCGAGCACGAGGACTACGCGAAGAGCGAGGAACTGAAGACGCGCGCGCGGCGTCTGTACCTGCGCGCCTACCGGTACGGCCTGCGCGACCTCGAGGTCGCCTATCCGGGCATCGGCGCCCGGCTGCTGACGGACCCCGAGGCGGCGGCGCGCGAGGTGACGAAGAAGGAGGACGTGCCGGCGCTCTACTGGACGGGCGCGTCGTGGGGCGCGGCCGTGTCGCTGGGGCTCGACCGTCCCGACCTCATCGCGGACCTGCCGGCCGTCCGGGCGCTGCTCGGGCAGGCGCTCAGGCTGGACGGGTCGTGGGGGCACGGCGCCATCCACGAGGCGTTCATCTCGCTCGAGGCGCTGCCCGCCGCCATGGGCGGCTCGCCGGCGCGCGCGCGCCAGCACTTCGACCGCGCGGTCGCGCTGTCGAAGGGCCTGTCGGCCGCCCCGTACGTCGATCTGGCCACGACGCTTGCCGTGGCCGACCAGGACAAGGCCGAGTTCGAGAAGCTGCTGAACGCCGCGCTCGCCGTCGATCCCGACAAGGACCCCGACGTGCGCCTGGCCAACCTGATCACCCAGAAGCTGGCGCGGTACCTGTTGGACAACGTCGATCTCTATATCGTGTCCCACTAGGTCGTGGGGCGGGCCCAGCGTGAAGAAGCGAGGATCAATGAAAGCGTTACGGTTCGGCGTCGCGACGGTGCTGCTCGCGGCGCTTGCCATCTATCCGGTGCGCGCGGCGAACCTCGTCATCAAGGTGGGCACCATCGTGCCCGACGGGTCGGTCTGGGCGAAGTCCCTGCGGCAGATGGGCGACACCTGGCGCAAGTCCACCAGCGGGCGCGTCACGCTCCAGGTCTACGCCGGCGGGACGCAGGGCTCCGAGTCCGCCATGATCAAGCGGCTCAACTTCGGCCAGCTCCAGGCGGCCTCGTTCACGGCCATCGGCCTCTCGGAGATCGACGACGCGTTCAACGTGTTCGCGATCCCGATGTTCTACGACAGCTACGACGAGCTGCAGGCCGTGCTCGTGAAGCTCACGCCGGCGCTCGACGCGCGCCTCGAGGCCAGGCGCTTCAAGCGCCTCAACTGGGGCCTCGGCGGCTGGGTGCAGGTCTTCAGCACCAATCCCGTCAAGACGGTCGAGGACGCCAAGGCGCTCAAGATCTTCACCTCGGCCGGCGACGACCGGCAGGTGGAGTGGTACAAGAACAACGGCTTCAAGCCCGTGCCCCTGGCCGTCAGCGACATGATGACGAGCCTGCAGACGGGCATGGTCCAGGCCATCCCCGTCACGCCGCTCTCGGCGCTCGCGTTCCAGTGGTACCAGCAGACGCCCTACATGCTCGACCTCGGCCTCGCGCCGCTCGTGGGCGCCAACGTCATGTCGCTCCGGGCGTGGAACCGCATCTCGCCGCAGGACCAGCAGGCCGTCCTCGCCGCCGCCGCCAAGGCGGAGAAGCAGCTCGACACCGAGGTGCCCAGGCAGGACGCCGACGCGCTGGCGGAGATGAAGAAACGCGGCCTCAAGGTGACCCACGCCGACGACGCCGAGTGGCGCCAGGCGGCGGTGGCCTTCGGCCAGTCGATGCGCGGCGGCATGGTGCCGGCCGACATCTACGACATGGCGCTGGCCGCGCGTGACGCCTACCGCAAGAGCCACGGAGGCCGGCACTGAAGACGTGGCTCGCGCGGGTCGAGGACCTGGCGGCCAGTTTCGCGCTGGCCCTGATGGTCGTCCTCCCGCTCGCCGAGATTCGTGCTCCGGCGCCTGTTCGGATTCGGCATCCCGGGCTCGATCCCGTTCGTCCAGCACCTCACGCTGTGGGTCGGCTTCCTCGGCGGCGCGCTCGCCGCCCGGGACGGCCGGCTGCTCGCGTTGTCCACCGGCACGTTCATCCCCGAGGGACGGTTCCGGAACGCCGCCGGCATCTTCGCGGCCACCGTCGGCGCGGCGGCGGCCGCCGTGCTGGCGCGCGCCGGCGTGGCGCTGGTCGTCGGCGAGCGCGAGTTCGGCACGATGATCGCCGCGGGGATCCCCGCCTGGGTGGCGCAGCTCGTCCTGCCGTTCGGCTTCGGCATGGTCGCCATCCGGCTGGTCTGGCGCGCGTCGCCAGGCTGGAAGGGCCGGACGATTGCCGCGCTCGGCCTCGCGGCCGGCCTCGCCGTCGCCATCTCGCCCTCCGTCATGGAGGGCATGAGCGTCTGGCCCGGGCTCGTCCTCATCCTGATCGCGGCCGCGCTCGGCACGCCGATCTTCGCCGTGCTCGGCGGCGTGGCCGTGATGCTCTTCATGATCGAGGGCACGCGGCCCGTGGCCGCCCTGATCTCGACCTACGAGCTGGCGGTCAACCCCACGCTCCCCGCCATCCCGCTCTTCACGCTGGCCGGCTTCCTGCTGGCCGAGGGCGACACGCCGAAGCGGCTGCTGCGCGTGTTCCGCGGCGTGTTCGGCTGGATGCCGGGCAGCACGGCCGTCGTCTGCGCCGTGGTGTCGGCCGTCTTCACCGTGTTCACCGGCGGATCGGGCGTGACGATCCTGGCGCTCGGCGGCCTGCTGCTGCCGGCGCTCCTGCAGGACGGCTACCGCGAGAAGTTCTCGGTGGGCCTGCTCACCGCGTCCGGCTCCCTGGGCCTGCTGCTCCCGCCGGCGCTGCCGCTCATCCTCTACGGCATCGTCGCGCAGACGCCGATCGACGAGCTGTTCATCGGCGGCATCGTGCCGGGCCTGCTGCTCATCACGCTCGTCGGCGCGTGGGGCATGCGCGAGGGCCGGCGCATCAAGCACCCGACGACGCCGTTCGACGCGAAGGAGGCGATGCGTGCGCTGTGGCTGGGCAAGTGGGAGCTGCTCCTGCCGGTCATCGTCGTCGTGCCGCTGTTCACCGGCCTCGCCACGGTCGTCGAGTCGGCCGCGCTCGCCGCGCTCTACTCGTTCGTCGTGCAGGTGGTCATCCACCGCGACCTGAAGATCGGGCGGGACTTCCGCCGCGTCTTCGCCGACTGCGTGTCGACGGTCGGCGGCGTGCTGATCATCCTGGGCGTGGCGGTCGGCCTGACCGCCTACCTGGTGGACGCGCAAGTGCCGGCCCGGCTGCTGGAGTGGACCAAGGCCTACATCCACTCGCCGCTCGTGTTCCTGCTCGCGCTCAACGTGTTCCTGCTCATCGTCGGCGCGCTCATGGACATCTTCTCGGCGATCTTCGTGGTGGTGCCGCTCATCGTGCCGATGGGCGTGGCGTTCGGGATCAACCCCGTGCACCTGGGCATCATCTTCGTCGCGAACCTGGAGCTGGGCTACCTGACGCCGCCCGTGGGGCTGAACCTCTTCCTTGCGTCCTACCGGTTCAAGAAACCCATGCTCGAGGTGTCGGCCGCGGTGCTGCCCATGCTGGCCATCCTCGGCATCGGCGTGCTGCTGATCACCTACGTCCCGTGGCTCACGACCGGCCTGCTGACCCTCATGGGGCGATAAGCCCCACGGTCGTGTTTCACATGTGCAATCCTGGAAAAATCCCAGGGGCGTCAAAACGCGCCTTCACCCATTCTGGCGCGACTTGTCGCTTGGAAAATTCTGGCGGATCGATCATCTTTCTTCTTGACCGGGCGCGTTTCCAAGGCGGGTTTATCTCCTCCGGTGGCCCGCCCGGATGCGCGACTCCGGTCATTTTTCTTGTCGGGCCCTGATCCACAGCCGGGGCCCCTCACTCTCCCGGGTCCGGACCGCGAGTGTGCGGAATGACCTGCCCTGTCACACCTCCCCCCCTAGAGTGCCCTCCGAGGGCGCCGGTCCAGGCGCGTCGGCCCGATCCGGGCGGATGCCTGCCGGCCAGCGGGAGGGTCTATGGGCAGCGGAGAGACGGGGACCGGGAGGGCTGAGTTCTGGCGGCGGACGGTGGGTCCTTCACGCACGTGGGGTGGCCGGCCCCGTCTGGCGTTTCCGCCGCAGCCGTGGCCGAGGCCGGCCTGCCCGCCGGAGCCGCGGCGAGGCCGGGTGGTCGAAGATCGCTACGAGGCCCTCGCCCGCCGCCGGCGGCGGGCGCAGATTGCGGCCCGGCACGCCCTCGAGGAATCGCCGGCAGGGCTGAGCCCATGGAATTCATCGCTCGAACGGTCGGCGGGGTGACGGTCGGCGAGCCCGTGTCGTTCGGCGGGCTGACGATGTGGCCGCTCGAGGGTGAGGAGTCGGCGCCCGCGCGTTACTTCACGCTCGACGAGGCGCTCGCGCAGCGGTGGGCGATGGTCACGGAGCTGACGGCCGAAGGCGTGGTGCCCGAGGTGCGGGTCGTCAACGACTCGCCCTACGAGCTGCTGGTGGTCGACGGAGAGGAGCTGTCCGGCGCCAACCAGGACCGCGTCGCCAACGTCTCCGCGTTCGTGCCGCATCAGTCCGCGTGCGGCCTGCCCGTGTCTGGCGTCGAGCCGGGCCGGTGGTCCTTCCGGTCGCCCAGGCTGGAGACGACGCCGTATCTGCACTACGCGTCCGGGCGCCGCGAGTGTCTGCGGCAGGTGTCGGCGTCGCTGCGAGAGATCGGCAAGTGGCGCGCGTACCAGGCCGACGTCTGGGACGACCTGTCCGACCGTCTCGGCCAGAGCGGCGTGGGCTCGCCGACCGGCGCGATGTCGGACCTCTTCCTGCGGCACGAGGGTGTCCTCGAGGCCTACGTCAGGGCCATCCTCCCGCGGCCGGGCCAGCGCGGCGCCTTCTTCATGGTCGAGAACGGCCCGGCGGGCCTCGACCTCTTCGACCGGACGCGCACGCTCGAGCGGCTCCTGCCCAAGCTCGTCCGCAGCTACGCGCTCGAGGCGCTCGGCGGGCACCAGTGCCAGCCGGCGCGTGACGGCGGGTGCGACCGCGTGGAGCGTCTGCTCGACGTCATCGCGGCGGCCCCGACCGAGGCCTACCGCTCGGTCGGCCTCGGCCACGACCTGCGGTTCGCCGCGGCCGGCGTCGCCGGCGCGGCCCTCGTCGCCGAGGGCCGCGTGGTCCACTTGGCTGCGTTTGTTACTCAGTGAAGGGTTCGGGGGTTCGGGGGTTCTCGGGTTCGCGGGTTCTCGGGTTCGGGTTCGCGGGTTCCGGGTTCGGGGGTTCGCGGGTTCCGGGTTCGCGGGTTCCGGGTTCGCGGGTTCCGGGTTCTCGGGTTCGGGGGTTCCGGGTTCGCCGGTGCTCCGGTTCGGGCGAACCTGAGAACCTGGGAACCCGAGCACCGCCGAACCCCCGAACCGACAAGTCTCTCACTTCCCAGTGTAATTGAACTCCTCGACGATCTTCTGGAACGTCGGCATGTACGTGTCGAACAGCGCCTCGGGGATGTAGTAGCTGAACACGATGAAGTGGTCGGGGAACTCGAGCACGATGGACATCTGCCGGATGTTCACGAGCTGCCCGGACTGCCGGACCTGGAAGCGTCCGTTGATGATGCGCGCGGAGACGTCGCCGGCCATCCGCGACTGCGGCGCGTCGACCTGCGCGTTGTCGCGCTTGGACATGTTGCCGCGCACGAGGTCGGCCAGCTGGTCGAGCGAGGCCCGCATGTTCGCCTTCGGCGCGACCTCGAGCTCGACCGACGCCTGGTAGGCCTCGGTGCCCTTCTCGCCCTCGAAGACGATCGTGCCGCCGTCGGTCTTCCGCGCGGCCCAGCCGGGCGGGATCGTGCCGCCGAACGGCACGCCCTCGATCGTGAACGGGCGGCCGCCGCCGGCGGGCGCCGTCGGCGCCGGCCGTGCCGGCGGCGTCTCGACGGCCGGCTTCATCAGCCCCACCGCGTCGTTGGGCGGCGGCAGCTTCGCGAGCCGCGCCTTCATCCGGTCGAACTCCGGCGACGACGACCGGAACGACTTGGCCGGCAGCAGCGCCGCGTACTCCTCCACCGTGTGCACCCGGTCGATCGAGAACGGGTGCGTCCGCAGCATCAGGTCCCACGACTTGCGCGACGAGGGCGACGCCGACTCGAACTTGCGAAACATGGTCGCGAGGCCGCGCGGGTCGTACCCCGCGTCGTACGCGATGTGCACGGCCAGCCGGTCGGCCTGCGCCTCGTTCTCGCGGCTGAACGAGAGGGCGCCGAGCGGGTTGCCGCTCTCGAGCATGGACGCCATGAACTTGCCGAACTTGCTGTTCGAGGCCTTGTACTTCTCGAGCTGCTGCTGGTCCATCGCGAGCTTGGTCTGCATCTTCGCGATGTGGTGGCCCACCGAGTGGGCGATCTCGTGCGCCAGGACGCCCGCGAGCTCCGCCTCCGTGTCGGACGCCTCGAGGATGCCCCGGTAGACGAAGATGAAGCCCGGGCTGGTCTGCGCGTTGACCGTCGCCGAGTCGAGCACGAACAGCTCGTAGTTGGTCGGGAAGTTCTTCGAGTTCGCCACCAGCCGCTGGCAGAGCGTCTGCACGTAGCCGACGACCTGGTCGTCCTCGACGAGCGGCATGCCCGACGCGGCCACCTGCTTGGCCATGTCGAGGCCCCACGACAGCTCCTGCTGCGGCGTCGCGAGGTTGGTGGCCCCGCCGGCCGGGTTCTCGGCGATCTCGTAGTGGTCGGCGAAGAGCTGCTGCGCGCCGGCCAGCATCGCCTTCGCCTCGCGCAGCTCGGCCGCCGGGAGGCTCATGCGCGTGTAGCGCTGCCAGATCTTCACCGCCTCGCCGTAGTTCTGCGCCTCTTCGTACGCCGCGGCCATGCCGACCAGGGCCTTCGTGTTGGTCGGGTCCTTCTCGTACCACTTCTTGTACCGCTTCAGCGCATCGTCGGGCCGGTGCAGCTGGAGGTACGTGTAGGCGACCGCGAAGACGTAGTCGAGGTTCTTGTCGTCGCGCTTCTCGGCGTCGCGAAAGGCCTTCTCGGCGTCCTTCCACGCGCCCTGCTGCGCGAAGACGAGGCCGCGCGCGTACGCGTCGGCCGCCTCGGCCTGCTTCTTCTGTGCCTTGGTCTGCGCCGCCGCCGGCGCCGCGAGCGCCAGCGACAGCACCAGCGCCGAGGTCAGCGTGAGGATGATCGCGCGCGTCCGCATCGTGCCTCCTTCGTGTCGGCTCACTTCCGGGTCCAGCGGCCGCCGGTCGGCCCCAGCCGTTCGTGGATCGGCTGGGTCTCCGTCTGCCCCGTCACCCGCTTCGTGACCGCCGTGGACTGTCCGTCGTGCTGGTACCGGAGGGAGCCGTCGCCGTTGAGCGTGAGCTCGAACCGGCCCTGGCCCGTCCCCGTGTGAATGGCGAGGACCCGCGAGCCCTTCCACGGCTTGGGGTTCACGTTCTCGTCCACGACACCCGTCGTGCGTCCGTCGACGGTGACCTCGAAGGTGCCGGTGGCCGTGGTGCCGTCGAAGGTGCCGTCGATCTCGTAGCGTGTGGTCGAGGCCAGAGTGAGCGTGGCCTGGTTGACGTGCACGACCAGCCGCTGCGGGCGAACGAAGGACCCGGTCAGCCGGCCGTTCGCCACCCGCACGGTGCCCTCGAGCGACGGACCGTCGTTCTCGATCGTGATCGCGGCCGTGAAGGCGAGGGACGCGTCGGGAGGGGCCGGCGCGGCGGGCGGCTTCTCCTGCGGCGCCTCACGGCGCGCGGCCTCTTCGGCTTCGGCCTGCGCCTTCGCGTCGGCCTCTCCCTGCCGCCGGAGCGCGTCCCACCGGGACGGCGGCGCCGTGGTCCCGGGCGGGGCCGGCGCCGCGGCGGCGGTCCCGTTCGCCAGCGCGTTCGCCTTCCGCTGGGCCTCCTCCGCCAGGCTCTTCGCCCGCTGGCGCCGCAGGGCGTCGACGAGGCGGCGCTCCAACCCGGGGGCGCCCCGGTTCCAGCCCGGCGCCTTCTTCGTGTACTCGGCGACGGCCGCCTCGAGGACCAAGTCGACCTCGGCCGGGTCGAGCCGGCGATCCCGCGCGAAGAGATCCAGATTGGCGGCGAGCGTCACCGGCATCATCGACATCGTGATGTAGAACGACGAGCCGTTCTCCGGGTCGAGCGCGGCGTCGAGCCGCGCGTCCCGGGGCGCCGCCGGCGCGGACAGGGCCAGCCCCAGGAGCAGGGCCGAGGTCAGCGTGACGGTGATCGCGCGCGCCCGCATCGTGCCTCCTTCGGTCATCGCTTCTTCCGCGTGCGCCGCTATCCCCCCGGCTTGGGCGGCGCCAGGATCCGCTCGAAGTACTTCTGCCGCTCGGACAGCGACGCCCCGCCGGCCGGCCGCGGGGCCGCCTTGCCGATCGCCGTGATCCGGAAGCCGTCGCGCACGCGGTCGAGCGACGCCGCCGCTCTCGAGAAGGCGGCCTTCGGCGCGAGCGTCATGATCACGTAGAAGATCTGGCTCGTGTCGCCGGTGTCGCGCGGGATCACCGTGATGCGCGACCGCGAGGCGTCGTCTTCGAGCTCGGCGACGAGCGCCGGGCGGTCCATGAAGACGTCGAACTTGCTCCAGATGACCTTGCGCGACGTGTCGGCCTTCATCTTCGTCGACACGCGCGCCAGGACGTCGGTCACGCTCGACGGCGCCTTCTCGCGCTGCACGATCACCATCGCCGCGAGGCCGGTGTCGCCGGCCGGCGAGATGATGTTGTCGGCGCCGGGCTCCGCCTGCCAGCCGGAGGGGATGGCGAGCGCAAAGCCGTCGGCGGGCCGCGAGAGCGTCTGCGCGGACGCGCCCGGCGCCGCGAGGGCGCACGCGGCGAGCGTGGAAACGAGGAGCATCGGGATGCGCATGTCAGGGCCTCTTTCCGGCTTCGAAGGTGAACCGCCAGCCGGCCTCGGTCGCGGCCGACTCGACCGCGGCGCGCAGCGCGCCGTAGTCGAGCGTGCCGCCGCCCCCGACCGACTTCGTCGTGCGCGACTCGGTCACCTTCGTGCCGCGTTGGCTGGTGGTTTCGACCTTCAGCGACGGCGGGGGGACGCCCCAGGAGGACTCGGTGGCCGACTCACGAAAGACGAGGGCGTGGCCCGCCTCGTCCAGCCGGCACGACATCGCGTAGGTGAGCTTGCGCCCGCCCAGGAACCACTTGCCGAGATTGAGCTCGAGCCGGCCGGCGAGCGCGTCGCCGTCGGCCGTGAGGGGGACGTCGTGGGACGAGGCGAGGGCCGAGAGGCGGGACTGCAGGTCGACCTTCGAAAGAGGCGCCATGAACACACCCTCCCTGGCTCCCGCCCGGCGGGAGCAGCGCCTCCAGATCCGCCCCGTGTGCATTCTGCCAGAGATGGTCACTTTTGTCATCTATAGTCATCTAAATGAACACATTTTACGTTACTGAAGAGCTGCCAGGGCGACCCCATCTGTCGCGGCGTTTATGAGAGGATGTGGCCCGACGTGCCCGCCACCCCCGCGCTCGCCCTGACCGTCGCCGCCGACGCCCGCGTCCGCCTCGCCGCGGCGCGCGCGTTTGTCGAGGCGTGCCCGCCGGCGGGCGAGGTGCTGGTGGTCGGCGCGTCGCGCGAGGCGGCCGACGAGCTGGTGCGCGAGATCTCCGTCGCGAGGGGCGCCACGTTCGGCCTGCACCGCTTCGGCTTCTGGCAGCTCGCCGCGCGGGTGGCGTCGCTCGAGCTCGCGCGCGGCGGCCTGGCGCCCGCGACGCGTCTCGGCGCCGAGGCCGTGGCGGCGCGCGTCACCTTCGACGCGCGCGAGGCGGACGCTCTGGCCTACGTCGCGCCCGTCGCGGGCTTCCGCGGCTTTCCGCGCGCGCTGGCCGCCACGCTGGCCGACCTGCGCCTCGGCGCGGTGGACCCCGCCGCCCTCGACGCGCTCGGCGACCCCGGGCGCGACCTGCGCGAGCTGGCCGGGCGCTTCGACGCGGAGCTGGCGCGCGCGCGGATCGCGGATCGCGCGGCGCTGCTCTCGGCGGCCGTCCGCGCCGTCCGGTCGGGCCGCGCCGGGATTCCCGTCGATCGGCCGCTCGTGCTGCTCGACGTGGCCGTGGAGTCGGCGGCCGAGGCCGGCTTCGTGGCCGCGCTGGCGGCCGCCGCGCCGCGGGCGCTCGCCACCGTGCCGGCCGGCGACGAGCGGACGCTCGCCGCCTTGCGCGCGCTCGCCGGCGCCGGCCTCGTGGTCGCGGTCGAGGAACAGAAGGAAGAAGGGGAGGACGATCTCGCCCGCCTCCGCCGCAACCTCTTCGCGCTCGACGAGAGCAGCTCCGCAGCGCCGGGCTTCAGCCGGCCCGACCACATCACCTTCTTCTCCGCGCCCGGCGAGGGCCGCGAGGCCGTCGAGGTCGCGCGCCGCGTGCTCGAGGAGGCGCGCCGCGGCGTCCGCTTCGACGAGATGGCCGTCGTCCTGCGCGCGCCGGGCGCGTATGCCGGCCTGCTCGAGAGCGCGCTCGGCCGCGCGGGCGTGCCCGCGTGGTTCGCGCGCGGCACCGCCTCGCCGCACCCGGCGGGGCGCGCGTTTCTCGCGCTGCTCGCGTGCGCGGCCGAAGGCCTGTCGGCGCGCCGCTTCGCCGAGTACGTCTCGCTCGGCCAGGTGCCCGTGCCCGACGAGGCGGGCGCGCCGCCGCCGGCCGCGGCCGCGTGGGTGCCGGCGGATCCCGACGAGCAGCCGCTGCCCGCGTCCGCCGAGACCGCGGCAACGCCCTCCGGCCAGCTCCCGCTCTTCGGCGACCAGGCGGATCCCGTAGCGCCGGGCTCCCGCCCTGCCAGGCGCGGCGGACGCGCTCGTACGCTCGAAGCGCAGGGCTTCAGCCCTGCGCCGGAGTCCGTACGTAGCGCAGGGCTTCAGCCCTGCGCCCGCCCCGGCCCCCGACTCCGACGCCGCCCCCGTCCTCGAGGGCACGCTCCGCGCGCCCTGGAAGTGGGACCACCTGCTGGTCGAGTCGTCTGTGATCGGCGGCGGGCGCGAGCGGTGGGCGCGGCGGCTCGACGGTCTCGCCAAGGAGCTCGCGCGGAAGGGCGGCGAGGCGGCGCGGGAGGAGCCCGACTCGCCGCGCGCGCGTGCGTACGCGCGCGACATCCGCGATCTCGATCACCTGCGCCGCTTCGCGCTGCCCGTCATCGACACGCTCGTGGCGCTGCCCGTGCGCGCGGCGTGGGGCGAGTGGCTCGACGCGCTCGACCGGCTGGCGCCGATGGTGCTGCGCCGGCCCGACCGGGTCCTGGCCGTGCTGGCCGAGCTCAGGCCCATGGCGGCCGTCGGTCCCGTCGCGCTCGAGGAGGTGCAGCACGTGCTGGCCGAGCGCCTGGCCGTGACGCGCGAGGAGCCGCCCAAGCGCCGCTACGGCCGCGTGTTCGTCGCGACGCCCGAGCAGATGCGCGGCCGCCGCTTCCGCGTCGTCTTCGTGCCCGGCCTCGCCGAACGCATCTTCCCCCAGCGCGCGCGCCAGGATCCCCTGCTGCTGGACGGCTTGCGGAAGGCGATCACGGACGCCGGTACTCCCGCCTCCGCCAAGGCTCCGGCGGGCAAGCGGGGCTCGGGTACTGGGTACTCGCGAAGATCGCAATCACGGCGTGACGCCCGTCTCCCCCGAGCACCGAGTACCCAGTACCGTCAGCGCCAGCCCCAGCCCCGCCCTCCCCCTGCCCACGCGCGAGGACCGGGCGGCGGCCGAGCGCGCGCTGCTGCGGCTCGCGGCCGGCGCGGCGGCCGAGCGGCTGCACCTCTCGTATCCGCGCATGGACCTCACCGAGTCGCGCCCGCGCGTGCCGTCGTTCTACGCGCTCGACGTCGAGCGCGCGCTCACCGGCCGCGTGCCCGACTTCAAGGAGCTCGAGGACCAGGCGTTCGCCGAAGCCGGCGCGCGGCTCGCGTGGCCCGCGCCGCCCGATCCCGCGCGCGCCATCGACGACACCGAGCACGACCTCGCCGTGCTCGGCCGGCTGCTCCGGCTCGAGCGCCCGGCCGAGGCGAAGGGCCGCGCGCGCTATCTCTTCGAGCTGAACCCCACGCTGCGCCGCTCGCTCCTCCGGCGCTTCGCGCGGTGGCAGAAGAAGTGGTCGGCGGCCGACGGCCTCTACAAGCCGGGCGCCGGGGCGCTCGCGGCGCTCGCGCGCGACCGGCTGACCGCGCGCGCCTACTCCGTGTCGGCGCTCCAGAAGTTCGCCGTGTGCCCGTACCAGTTCCTGCTCGGCGCGATCCACCGGCTCGAGCCGCGCAAGGAGATCGTGCCGCTCGAGCGGATGGACCCCCTCACGCGCGGGTCGATCTTCCACCGCGTGCAGGCCGAGCTGACGCGCGCGCTGAAGCAGGCGGGCGCGCTCCCCGTCGTCCCGAAGAACCTGCGCGAGGCGCGGCGGCTGCTCGACGAGACGCTGGACCAGGTGGCGGCGGAGGAGAAGGACGAGCTCGCGCCGGCCATCGACCGCGTGTGGCGCGACGAGATCGAGTCGATGCGCGCCGACCTGCGCGGGTGGCTGCAGCGCGTCGCCGACGAAGGCGGCGAGTGGACGCCGATCCACGCCGAGCTCGGCTTCGGCTTCCCGCCCGGCGAGGGCCGCGACCCCGCCAGCGTCGAAGCCGAGGCCGTCCTCGACGGCAAGTGGAAGCTGCACGGGTTCGTCGATTCTGATCGAGGAGAAGACGGGAGTCGGTGCTCGGGTACCTCGGGTACCGGGTACGGACGGCGCGAAGGGCGCGAAGGACGCGAAGGACGCGAGGACTCGACTCAGCGTCGCAGCGTGACTCCCCCGAGTACCCGAGTCCCAGGACCCGAGCCCCGTCCGTGCCGCCCTCCGCGTCACCGACCACAAGACCGGACGGGCGCGCGCCGCGGAAGGGTTCATCGTGGGCGGCGGCGAGCAGCTGCAGCCGGTGCTCTACGGCATGGCCGTCGAGCAGGCGCTCGGCCGGTCCGTCGAGTCGGCGCGGCTCTTCTACTGCACCGCCGCCGGCGGCTTCGCCGAGCGCGCCGTCGCGCTCGGCCCCATGGAGCGCCGCCACGGCCTCGAGGTGCTGGAGATCATCGACCGCGCCGTCGGCGACGGGTGTCTCGCGCCCGTGCCCCGCGAAGGGGCGTGCCGCTGGTGCGACTTCCGCGAGGTGTGCGGCCCGAACGAGGAGCGCCGCTCGGCCCGCAAGCCCCGCATCGGCGCGACGGACGAGCTGGAGGCGCTGCGGAAGCTGCCGTAGCCGTGAGTCTTGAGTCTTGAGTGATGAGTTCTGAGCCGTTGGTCGATCACGCTGCCCGCGACCGCATCCGCCACGCCCTCGACGAGACGATGATCGTCGAGGCGGCGGCCGGCACCGGCAAGACGAGCGAGCTCGTCCGCCGCATCGTCAACGTGCTGGCCGACGGCCGCGCGCGCGTCGATCGCATCGTCGCGGTGACCTTCACCGAGAAGGCCGCCGGCGAGCTCAAGCTGCGCCTGCGCGCCGGCCTCGAGCGCGCCCGCGCCGACGCCCTGGCAGGGAACTCGTCCGCGAGTACCCGGACCCGAGCACCGCGCCCCGATCCCCCGTCCATCATCGCCTCCCTGGAGCACGCCCTCGCGCACCTCGAGGAGGCGCACGTCAGCACCATCCACGGCTTCTGCGCCGAGCTCCTGCGCGAGCGGCCCGTCGAGG
The DNA here is from genome assembly GCA_963812185.1 of uncultured Acidobacteriota bacterium. Taxonomy (GTDB): domain Bacteria; phylum Acidobacteriota; class Vicinamibacteria; order Vicinamibacterales; family JAHECP01; genus JAHECP01. The sequence goes on along the minus strand of CAWEUE010000001.1, from coordinate 13,993 downwards.
CGCGCGTCGATCCGCGCTTCGAGGTGCTGACCGAGGCCGACGCCGAGCGGCTGTACGCGCAGGCGTTCGACCTGTGGCTGCAGGAGCAGCTCGAGGACCCGCCCGAAGGCGTGCGCCGGTCGCTGCGGCGCGCGTCGCGGTTCTCGCGCTTCGCCGACGCGGACCAGGGGACCGGGCCGGCGGACCGGCTGCGCCGCGCCGGGTGGGCGCTGTGCGACTGGCGCGACTTTCCCGCCGGATGGAAGCGCGAGCCCTTCGACCGCGAGGCCGTGATCGACGAGGTGGTGGGGCACCTGCACGCGTTCGCCGACCTGTCCGCGCAGGCGCGGAACAAGAAGAAGGACGGCCTCTACCTCGACACGCAGCCCGCGCGGCGGCTCAGCCAGGACATCCGGTCGGCCGAGAAGGCCGGGGCGCGCGACCACGACGGCGTCGAGGCCCGGCTCGTGGACCTCGCCTCCGACTTCAAGTTCAGGAAGGACGTGCGCAAGGGCTACGGCGCCGAGTACGCGCCGGGCGTCACGCGCGCGTCGGTGCTCAACGCGCACGCCGGCTTCGTCGAGATCCTCGAGCACTTCCGCAACCTGGCCGACGCCGACCTGTCGGCGCTGCTGCAGGCCGAGCTCCTGGGCGCGATCGCGCGCTACCAGGCGCTCAAGGACGAGGACGGCCGCCTCGACTTCGTGGACCTGCTCGTCCGCGCGCGCGACCTCGTCAAGGAGAACGCCGACGCGCGCGCCGACTTCCAGCGCCGCTTCACGCACCTCTTCGTGGACGAGTTCCAGGACACCGACCCGCTGCAGGCCGAGCTGCTGCTGCTCCTCGCGTCCGGCGACCCCACGGTCGAGGACTGGCGCCGCGTCGCCCCCGTCCAGGGCAAGCTCTTCATCGTCGGCGACCCGAAGCAGTCCATCTACCGGTTCCGGCGCGCCGACGTGGCCGTGTACCAGGAGGTGCGCGACCTGCTGGCCGCGCGCGGCGCGGCCCTCGTGCAGCTCACGACGAGCTTCCGGTCGGCGCCGGCGATCCAGCGCGTCGTGAACGCCGCGTTCGCGCCCGTCATGACCGGCAGCCGCGACACCCTGCAGGCCGACTACGTGCCGCTCGCCGCCGCGCGCGGCGACGCCGAGGGCCAGCCCGGCGTCGTGGCGCTGCCCGTGCCCGAGCCCTACGGCCGGAGGCGCGTGGCCGGCACGGCGATCGACGCGTCGCTGCCCGGCGCCGTCGGCGCGTTCGTCGAGTGGCTCGTCGCGAAGAGCGGCTGGACCGTCACCGAGCGCCGCCCCGAGTACGGCGGTTCCGCCTCCGCGCCCTCCGACGTAGTGCCGGGCTTCAGCCCGGCCTGACGAGCGCCGGGCTTCCGGCCTGAGCCCCCGGCCTCCGGCCTCCGGCCCCCGGCCCCCGGCGACGTACGCGTGCCCCTCGCCCCGCGCCACATCTGCATCCTCTTCCGCCGCTTCGACAGCTGGGGCCGCGACGTGACGCGCGACTACGTCGAGGCGCTCGAGGCGCACGGCGTCCCGCACCTGCTCGTCGGCGGCAAGTCCTTCCACGCGCGCGAGGAGGTCGAGACCATGCGCGCCGCGCTCGCCGCCGTCGAGTGGCCCGACGACGAGCTGTCGGTGTTCGCGACCGTGCGCGGCTCCCTCTTCGCCGTGCCCGACGAGCTGCTGCTCGAGTACCGCCGCCGCTTCGGCCGCCTGCATCCGTTCAGAATCCCTGATGAGCTTCTCGCTCCCTCCGATCCCCGGCCCATCGCTCTCCGCCCTGTCTCTCCTCGCCGACCTCCATCGAACGCGCAACGACGTGCCCGTCACCGAGACCATCGGGCGGCTCCTGGCCGCGACGCGCGCGCACGCCGGCTTCGTGCTGCGGCCGTCGGGCGAGCAGGCCCTGGCCAACGTGCTGCAGATTGCCGAGCTCGCCCGGCAGTACCGAGAGCGCGGGCGGCATTTCGTTCCGCGGCTTCGTCGAGAAGCTGCGCGAGGAGGCCGAGGAGGGCGCGACCTCCGAGGCGCCGATCCTCGAGGAGGGCAGCGACGGCGTCCGCCTGATGACCGTGCACAAGGCCAAGGGGCTCGAGTTCCCCGTCGTGATCCTCGCCGACATCACGGCGAAGATGGCGCGGACGACGGCGAGCCGGTACATCGACGGGGAGCGGCGGCTGTGCGCGCTGCGGCTGGCCGGGTGGGCGCCGCTCGACCTGCTCGAGCACGAGGCGCTCGAGGTCGAGCGCGACCGCGCCGAGGGCGTGCGTCTCGCCTACGTCGCCGCGACGCGCGCGCGCGACCTGCTCGTCGTGCCCGCCGTCGGCGACGAGCCCTATCCGGTCGACGGCTGGATCGCGCCGCTCAACAGCGCGATCTACCCGGCGGCTGATCGGCGCCGCGACGCCGCGCCCGCGCCCGGGTGCCCGCCGTTCGGGAAGGACTCCGTCCTCGAGCGCCCCGACGGCGATCCCTACACGTCACTCACCGTCGCCCCCGGCCTGCATCAGTTCCAGCGGTCAGCGGTCAGCGGTCAGCGGTCAGATGAAGGGCCCGGCGTCCGCCGGCCCGCCCCGAGTACCGAGTACCGCCTGCCCGCCGGAGCCTTGGCGAAGGCGGGAGTACCCAGTACCGTCCCCCCGTACTCCGTCGTCTGGTGGGACCCCCGCGCGCTCGACCTCGAGCGCGAAGGCCGCTACGGCCTCCGCCAGGAGGAGCTCGTCGGCAAGGACGCCCCCGCCGGCGTCGTCGCGAACGACCTGGCCGCGTACGTCGCGTGGCGCAACGCCCGCGACGCCGCCGTCGCGGCGGGGAAGGCGCCCTCGCTCCGCGTCCGCACCGTCACCGAGTTCGCGAGAGAGCTGGAGGCCGGCCTGCCCGCCGGAGCCTCGGCGAAGGCGGGAGGCCAGGGGCCGGAGGCCGGGGCGTCGAGTACCCAGTACCCAGTACCCGAGTCCCGATGACATTGTTGTCCTCGACCTCTCCCGCGACGCCTCCCGTCCCTCCGGCGCGCGGTTCGGCGCGCTCGTCCATGCCGTGCTGGCGCTGGTCCCGCTCGACGCCGGCGCCGGGGCCGTCGGCGAGATGGCCGGGCTGCAGGCCCGCATCCTCGGCGCGCCGCCGGCCGAGGTCGCGGCCGCGGCCGAGGTCGCGGTGGCCGTGCTCGCCCACGACGTGATGCGGCGCGCGCGCGCCGCCGACGCCGCCGGACGGTGCCGCCGCGAGTCCCCGCTCGTCGTCCGCGCGGACGACGGGATGTTGCTCGAGGGCACCGTGGACCTCGCTTTCGAGGAGGGCGGCCGCTGGGTCGTCGTGGACTTCAAGACCGACCGCGAGATTGGGGATCAGCTCGACGTGTATCGGCGCCAGGTGCGGCTCTACGCCGACGTCATTTCGCGCGCGACGGGTGTTCCTGCGGATGCGATTCTGATGAGGATCTGAAGGGTTCGGGGGTTCGGGGGTTCTCGGGTTCTCGGGTTCTCGGGTTCGGGTTCGGGTTCGGGTTCGCAGGTTCTCAGGTTCCCTGTGATCGTGTGGAGGAGTGCAGTTATGAGACAGCTCACTGCCGGTGGTGTTCTGGTTGCGGCGGCGGTCTTGCTGGCGGCGGCGCCGGCGGCGGCGCAGTCCGACTACAAGGTGCTGGCCACCAACAGGACCTCCACCATGCAGAAGGAGATGCAGGAGGCCGCCGCGGCCGGCTACCGGTTCGTCGACGTGATGGGCGGCGAGACCTCGTTCGGCGGCAACGAGGTCGTGGTGATCATGGGCCGTTCGCCCGGCGCAGGCGAGAAGCGCTTTCAGTACCGCCTGCTCGCCACGTCGAAGACCTCGACGATGCAGAAGGAGCTGCAGGAGGCCTCGGACGCCGGCTTCGAGTTCAAGGGCCAGACCGTCTTCAAGAGCACCTTCGGCGGCAAGGAGGTGGCGGCCATCCTCGAGCGCGACCCCGAGGTCAGCATGGCGAAGTGGGACTACCTGCTGCTCGCCACCAAGAAGACCTCGACGATGCAGAAGGAGATTGGAGAGGCGGCGGCGCGGGGTTACGACGTGGTGGCCCTGGCCGTGGGCGAGACGTTCATCGGCGGCAACGAGCTCGTGACTATCATGCGGAAGGCGCGTGACTAGGGGGTGCGCAATGTCGGTTCGGTGGTTCGGGTGTTCTCGCGGTTCCCAGGGTTCACAAGTTCTGCGGCGAGGAACCGGAGCACCCCCGCAACGCGGAACCTGCGAACCCGCGAACCCGGAACCCCCGAACCCGGAACCCGCGAACCCGAACCCGACGAACCAGAGAACCCGAGCACCCCCGAACCTCCCGAACCTATTCCTTACGAGTGAGTCTCTTGTAGTAACTGTGTGACGTGTAAAGCGCGGCAACAGTGTTGTGTCCCAGCACGCGGTCCTTGGCCACGAGGACCGTGGCCGGCGCTTTCGAGTGCATGAAGAACAGGCTGTCGTGGCCCACGCACAGCCCGATGACGACGTTCAGCTGGGTGCCGGCCTTGGCGAGCAGCTCCGCCTGGCCGACCGGCGAGCACATCGCCTCGAACTGGCCAGGGTGGACCTTCTCCTCGTCCTTCAGGCCGATCTTCTCCTTGTCGATCGACCCCGCCTTGCAGCACACCGTGAACACCTCGAACCCGCCGGCCAGGAAGATCTCGCGGGCGGCCTTGGCCTCCTGGATCAGGCCCACGCAGTGCGCGATGCCGAGCCGCGCCATGCCCATCCGCCGCGCGAAGTCCATGATCTCCTCGACGCGCGTGCGGCGGCAGTAGCCGTCCGCCTCCGTGCGCGCCGATTCGACGGCGAGCTTCCGCAGCTCGTCGTTCTCGAGGTACGACCGCTCGACCGTGTCGAGCAGCTCCCGCTCCGCGGGCATCGGGCAGAAGTCGGGCAGGCGCTTGGTGGCCTCTTCCGACATGCAGCCTTTCACGCCGCACAGGGCGCATTCCGGGCCGGTGTAGGTAGACATGCGTCTGAATCCAGGTGGTTCGGGGGGTTCGCAGGTGCTCGGGTTCACGAGTTCTCAGGTTCGCGGCTGCGGAACCCGAGAACCCTCGGGAACCCGAGAACCCCCGAACCCCCGAACGGACACGCCGTCCCTCCTATCCAGAGACACGAAATGGAAGGACGGGTTGCCCGTCGAACATCGTTGCCGGCAGCTCGAAGTCCATGCGCGGCGCGTAGAGCGTGCGGGCGGCCTCGAGCTCGTCCATGATCTCCTCGGCCAGCGACGCCGGCGAGAGGACGCGGACGAACGGGCCGAAGCCCAGGATCCAGCTGCGCAGCGACCAGTCGTCGCAGACGCGCAGCGACAGGCGCAGCGAGCCGTCCGGCTGCATCGCGATCTTCTGCGACGTGTGCCAGCGGCGCTCCTTCACGTAGGGCGCCACGCGCGCGGCGAACTCCAGCTCGATCCGCTGCGGCGTGCCCGAGCCCGCCCCGAGCGAGTGCGGGAACGCCTCGGCTTCCATCTCCTTCGGCCCCTCGAACGACGCCTCCAGCACCGTCAGCGTCTTGATCCGCTCGGTGGCGAACGTCCGCACCTGGCCGTACTCCGGCACGTAGGCGAACAGGTACAGCCCGCCCTCCGCGTAGACGATGCGGTACGGGTCGACCGTGTAGTCCTTGGTGCGCTGGCTGGAGAACGAGTGGTAGCGCATGCTGACGCGCTTGTGCTGCAGCGTCGCGTCGAGCAGCCGCGCGATCGTCTCGTGCTGCCGCGCCTCGTCGTGGCGCTTGGTCGGCCCCGGCTTCGCCTTCAGCACGCCCGGCAGCAGGTCGAGGAACGCGCGCATGCGCGGCGGCAGCGCCTGCTCGAACTGGTCGAAGACGCCCTTCAGCTCGTCGTGGAACGGCGTGCCCGCCAGCACCTCGACGAGCGAGCGCGAGAAGTAGAGCGCGCACAGCTGCGTGAGCGTGAGCCCGCGCTCGACGAGCGGCTTGAAGCCCTCGCGGCTCATCTTCCAGCGCGTGAGGCCCGGCTCCTTCTCGTCGAAGAGCGGGAAGCCCGCCCGCTGCAGCGCGTCGAGGTCGCGCCAGATCGTGCGCTTGGTGACGCCCACGCGCTTGGCCAGGTCCGCGACCGTCAGGCCGGCGCGGGCGGCGTCGATGGCCTGGAGGATGTTCCACTGACGGACGACTTCCGCGCCCCGGGGCATAGCTCCAGATGGTAACGCACGGACGGGCCGGCGGGGGAAGGTTCTGGCCGTCCGCCGTGCGGGCGGCGTGACGAACCGTGCAGCGCCGGTCGTCCGGAGCGGGCAGACGCCAGATAACTCGAGCGTTTGCAAACGCTTGCAGGAAAATCTGTCAGCGGCGGTAATAGCTGCTGGTGCGGCTCTCCAGGCGCGCCGCGTTCCAGATCTCTCCGCAGCGGGTGCAGCGCCAGTAGGTGGAGGAGTTCACGGTCTTGTCGGTCGATTTTCCCGTCCGCGTGCCGCACGAGGGGCATCGGGGCGCCGGCTCGGGTGCGGGCCGGGGCGGGGCGGTTTCGGGTTTCAGCATGCCGGTCGCCTTTCAATGGCGGGGTGGACGTCGACCGGGGCGGGGTGGGCGCTCGGCCCGTCGATCTTGGCGATCAGCAGCCGCGCGCATTCGATGACGGTCGTCGCGTCGAGCGCGGCGACGGCGGACCAGTGGCGCAGCATCGGCGAGCCCGCCAGGAAGGCGCGCGCGGCCGCCGCTTCGGACGGGCACTCCAGATCGCGGAACGCCTGGCTGATCACGCGCATGGCGACCCGCTGGTACGGCACGAAGAGCTCGGCCGTTCGCTCTGGCAGGCTGATGGCGTGGCGTCTCATGGCTGGTTCGTGTCGGCGTGGACCCGTTCGGTGCCCCGGGGCCAGGGGTCGTGCCCCGACGCGCGCGCATCGGGCGGCGGGTGCAGGCGTGCGCAGGTCGGCTCGGCTTCTGGTGCCAGCGGGGCCGCAAACAGTATACGTTGTCCCGGCCCCTTTCCGTGCCGATTTCCGCGTCGCACTCCGTGTCGCAGTCCGTAATGACTTCCGTCGTGATTTCCGTGGCGATTTCCGTGGTGGTTCCGTGGTAATTGTTTCCTGTGCGGAAGCTCCTGTCGTTCGTCCATCGTCCGTCCGAGCCGACGCCCGACCGTGAGGCGGCCGTGCGGCGGACGCGAGCCCTGGGCGCGCTGGTCGAGCGGTGGCGGGCGGCCGGGAGCGCGGTCGAGATGCTCGACCTCGTCGAGCGCGCGTTCGCCGACGGGCTGTTCGAGGCGGACGCGTTCGATCGCGAGCTGCGGACGTTCGCGTGCGACTGCGCGCACCGCGCCTCGCGGCTCACCGGCGCGGCCGGCCCGCACCGCGCCGTGATCCTGCTGGCCGAGCGGTTCGCGCGGGGCGGCGCGACCGGGCGCGACCTCGACCGCATGCGCGACGTGCTCGCGGCCGGGGTTGCCGGGGGCGACGCGCCGAGCTGGTCGCCCGATCGCTCGGCGGCGGCCGCCGCGCGTCACACAATCGAGCACTCCGCGCTCACCGCCGCGCGCCGCGCCGCCGACGAGGCGGCGCAGGCGGCCGGCCTCGTCGCCGCGCGCGACTCCGCGCTGTCGGTGGAGCGGGAAGGCGAGTGGGACGAGGCGCGGGCCATCGGCGAGGTCGTGCATCGCGACCCCGCCATCCTCCAGCGCGCCGAGGATGCCGAGCGCGCCCTGCAGGCCGAGCGCCTGCGCGCGCTGCTGCCCGCGCCCGGCGCGCGTCCCGTCCGCCGCCGCGCCGGCGCCCGCCGCAACGCCGCCTTCGAGCTGCCGAACGTTCTCTCGTTCGAGATCGACCCCGTCCGCCGCCGCCTCCGCCGCGACAGCTGAAGCCAGCCGTCAGCGGTCAGGGGGCAGCGGTCAGGACGCCCGGCACACCACGACGAACCTCCCCGACGCCTGCCGTGTGGCGCTCGTGATCTCCAGTCCCGCCGCTCCCGCCAGGGCGCGGAACTCCGTCAAGGTGCGCTCGCGTCCTCCGACCAGGACCATCATCAGCAGGTTGGGGTCGGCCGGCCCGTCCTCGTCCGGCGAGACCCCGTTCAGGATCACGACGCGGCCGTGGGGGCGGGCGGCGTCGGCGCACCGCGCGAGGATGGCCCGGGCCTCGCGGTCGGGCCAGTCGCACAGCACGCTCTTGAGCAGGTAGACGTCCGCGCCGGCCGGCAGCGGGTCGAAGAAGCTCTGCCCCGAGGTCGCCGCGCGGTCGGCGACGCCGGCCGCTTCGAACACCGGCGCCGCGCGCGCGACCGTGCGCGGCAGATCGACGAGCGTGCCGCCGACGCCCCGGTGCGCGCGCAGGACTGCCGCGAGGAGCATGCCCGTGCCGCCGCCCACGTCCACCACGTGGCCGACGCCGCTCCAGTCGTCGCCGGGCAGGACGTGCGGGTCGGGCGGGCCGTGTCCCGGGCCCATGGCCTCGTCGAAGCTCTCGGCGATGTCCGGGTGGGCGGCCAGGTCCTCCCACCAGGGCAGACCGAACGCTTCGTGGTACGCGGGCGCGCCCGTGCGCACGGCCGGGAGCAGCGTGCCCCACGCGTGCGCCATCCGTCCTCCGAACCCCTCGAGGTCCAGCCCCAGGCGCAGGCTCGGGTCGAGCAGCCCGCGCGCCGCGTCGTTCAGCGCGAAGCGTCCCGGCGCCGGCTCCTCGAAGAGGCCCTTGCCCACCAGCTGCCGCAGCACCCGCTGCAGCGAGTCCGCGTCGGTCGCCGTCGCCTTCGCCAGCGCGCCGATGTCCATCGGCCCGTCCTCCAGCCGCCGCGCCACGTCCAGCGTGGCCGCCACGTGCACGCACCACGGCGTGCACAGATCGCTCAGCGCCCACAGATCGACCCCGCCCCCCTGCGCCATGCCTGCCTCCCGGTCGTTGTGTCAGCGTGACTGAGAACTTAGCACTTTCCGTGGTGATGTCGGCTCAGTGCGTGGGGGCCGGCTTTCCATGGCCCGCCGTAGCCTTGGCGAAGGCGGCAGCCGGCCCACTTCCGTGGCTGTTTCCGTGGCAATTCCGTAAACGTCCTCACCTGTCACACCCTCCCTCCTACACTCCTCGCGCCCGGCGGGCCGGAGCGCCGCGTGCGAAGGAGGCATCCATGAGGAAGCAGCTCGGCGTCGTTCTCGTTCTCGTCTCGGTCGTTCTGGCGGCGTGCGGCGGCAAGAGCGGGACGACGACCGCCAGCCCCACGTCGCCCTCCACCTCGACGGCGCCGCCGCCGGCGACGAACCACAATCCCGTCGTCACGGGCGTGAGCGTCGCGCCGTCGTTTGGCGTGTCGGAGCTGACGCCGTTCGCCGTGAGCGCGTCGGCGACCGATCCGGACGGTGACGCGCTCACCTACACGTGGGACATCGCCGGCAACCCCGCGTCCGGCCGGACGGCGACGATCACGCTCAGCGGCAGCGGGGTCGGCACCGCGACCGTGACCGTGACGGACGGCCGCGGCGGGTCGGCGTCAGACTCGCGCACCTTCACCGTCGGAAGCATGACCGGCTCGTGGCGGGGGAGCGGCGTGATGCTCGGCACGTTCACCATGAAGCTGACCCAGCACGGACCCGTCGTGACCGGCACCTACGCCGACACCTTCGGTTCCGGGCAGATCGACCCGGCGCAGCCCGGCTCCATCAGCTCCAAGGGCAAGGTCGAGATGCGCGTGAAGCAGGGGCCGTTCACCGACTGGAACTTCCACGGCCAGATGGACTCGACCGGCCGCCGCGTGACCGGCACGATCACCGGGTCCGGCTTCAACGGCCAGGCGTTCACCATGGACAAGCAGTAGGGAAGAGGATCATGTGGGGGCCGGCTTTCCTTGGCCCGCCGTAGCCTTGGCGAAGGCGGCAGCCGGCCCTCTCTCCTTGGCGGTTTCCGTGGCTGCTTCCGTGGCAATTCCGTGGCCCTTCCCTCATACTGGAAGGCTATGACTGGTGGTTTCCCCCCGTCTTCCTCCGATCCCGCCGATCCCTTCTTCGCCATCGAGCAGCTCGGCGCCGATCCCGGCCAGTGGGAGACCGCGGATCTCGCGCTCCTGCAGCAGCTCGTCGTGCTCGAGTCCATGCGCTGGGCGCGCGGCGGCGGCGACGCCATCCGCGATCCCCTGAGGGAGCTCTATGCCGTGTTCGCGCGCCGCGCGGACGAGGAGCGGCGCATGCAGGCGCTGCAGACCGTCGGCCAGCTCGGCGAGGCCATTGGCCGCGAGAGCCGCACGAACGACGGCGGCGCCGCGAGCGTGCCCTTCCTCGCCGACCCCGCGCCGCTCATCGTCGCGACCGCCGCGCTGCAGCTCGCGTGTCTCGACGGGACCCAGGACGATCCCCTGTCGGGCGCGCGGTCCGTGTTCGCGATGGCGCTGACGGCGGAGGACGCCGGCCGGCGCGCCGCCGCGCTCGGCGGCTTGATGTCGCTCGGCGACGCGCGCATCGCCGAGCTGCTCGACAAGTGCTGGGAGCAGCTCGCGCCCGAGGCCTACGGCATGTTCGCGCGCATGGCCTGCGGGTCTTCCCCCACGCCCGTCGTCATCGAGTTCTTTCTGAAGTGGGCCGAGGCGGCCGTCACCAGCGGGGCCGAGGTGGGGCTGGGCGACATCGCGGCGGCGCTGCTCGGCCTCGCGCGGCGCGCGTCGCCCGAGCACGGGCGTGGCGGCGGCGTCACCGAGATCGATCGCGGCCTGCCCGTGTGGACGCGGCCGCCCGATCAGGTCATCACGCTCGTGCGCAGCTGGACGCGCGAGGAGTACGGGCGGCAGATCGCGCCGCGGCTCGTCGAGATCGCGCGGCACGAGAGCGCGCCGCGCATCCTGCCGCGCGTGCTGCGCGAGTGGGGCGTGGCCGACGTGCCGCATCTCGAGGCCGTGGCCGGCGCCGTCGAGCGCGCGGGCGGGGCGAAGCCGTCGGTCGCGGTTTTCGACGAGCCCGTGTCCGTCGAGGTCCCGCCCGACTGGGATCAGGAGCACGTGGTGCTCGAGTGGGGCCTCGTCAACCCCAACGGCCCCACCATGTGTCAGGTGTCGCTCGTGCCGCTGCCGCGCGAGGGCGGGCATGCCCTCGTGTGGACGCAGCATCATTTCCTGCAGCCCGCGTGCCTCGCGTGGGCGGCCGTGCCCGCGTCGGACGCAGGCCGGCCTGCGGGCCGCGCTGGCGGTCGTGTTCAAGCGGAACGGGTCGGCCGAGCATCCCTTCGTCGCCAGCCTGCCGCACTGGGTGCGCGTGCCCGAGGGCGGCCCGCTCGACGCCGGCGCCGCCGCGGCGCTCATCGGCACCGCGCACACCGCGTGGCTGCGCGCCAACGGGTTCCAGGGCGAGCACCCCGACACCGAGCGCGAGGCCCTCGCGCGCCTCGCCGCCGATCCCATCGCCGAGCTCGGGCGGCAGGAGGCCGAGGCCCAGTCCGGCGCGCCCGCCACCGCGCTCGACTCCCCGCCGCAGCCCGCCGCGTACGATCGCTGGATGCAGGTGGCCGCGTCGCCCCAGCACGTCGAGCGCGTCCGCGGCCTCTACCAGAGCGCGTGGGGCGAGGCCATCCGCCGCTGGAACGCCGCGCATGCTTCTTGATCGGCGGGGCGCGGGGGATGATCCCAACACCGGGCAGCCCCCATACGATGGCCCGAGCATCAGACAGGTGAGAGGCGGCCATGGACACTGACTCTTCACGCTATGCGGCCCGTCTGGAAATCGACTACCCCGGGGAGCTCGACCGGCTGACGACGCTCTTCCGGATCATCTGGATCATTCCGATCGCGATCATCTTCGCCCTCGTCGCACACGCGGGCGAGACGAGAACCGTCAACGAGGCCGGCCATATCATCGATCGCAGCGGCGGTGTCGCGAGCGGGATCGCCCTCGCGACGGCCCTGATGATCGTGTTCCGGCAGCGCTATCCTCGCTGGTGGTTTGATTTTCAGCGCGAGCTGGCGCGTTTCGGCAATCGGGTGGGCGCCTATCTCACCCTGCTGACCGATCAATACCCGTCGACCGTCGACGAACAGGCCGTCCACCTGGAGATCGACTACCCCGACGTCGAGCACGACCTGAGCCGCTGGCTCCCGCTGTTCAAGTGGTTCCTGGCGATTCCGCACTACGTCGTGCTCGCGGTGCTCCTCTGCGGCGTCGTGTTTGCGGTGATCTTCGCCTGGTTCGCGATTCTCGTGACCGGCCGCTATCCGCGAGAGCTCTTCGGCTTCGTCGTCGGCGTGTTCCGGTGGGGTCTTCGGGTTGGTGCGTACGCGTTTCTGCTCGTGACCGACGAATACCCGCCGTTCAGCCTGAGCTGACCGCTCGAGCTCCGCTCGGAGCTCCTCACGCCTTCCGTGGCCCTTCCGCGGGCCTTCCTGGTAATTCCGCCTGAATGTCCCCTCCTGTCACACCCCCTTCGTACACTGACCCCAGCATCGGCAGAAACTGCCACCCCCGCGTCCACCCAACCAGGCACTTTCTGCCAGGGAGGCGTCATTCATGGATGCGATTCTCGGTCGGACCCTTGACCAGGTCGAGGTCGGCGAGCCCGCGTCGTTTCTGAACCTGAGTCTCTTCCCCCTGTCCGGTCCCGGTCTGGACGACCCCGGCTATCTCACCCTGGACGAGGCGATGGAGCAGGGCGTTGTGGAGATCGCGGAAGTGTCGAAGGCCGGGTCCGTGCCCGAGCTGCAGGTGTCGAACACCGGCGCGCTGGCCGTGCTGCTGCTCGACGGCGAGGAGCTCGTGGGCGCCAGGCAGAACCGTGTCCTGAATCAATCTCACTGGGGCTCCGCCCCACACCCCGGCTCGGTCGCTCGCGGGGGCCCGACGCCCCGCGCCGCTCCCTCGCGGGCCGCGCCGTGCGCGGCCTCGCCCGTCGTGCCCGAGCCGGAAGATCCGCGCCTTCTAACTGCACGACGGGCGTGACCGTGCTCGAGCCGGTGGGGAAGAGCGTCGTCATTCCCGTGTGGTGCGTCGAGGTCGGCCTCGAGCTGTTCGACTCGCCGCGCACGTTCGAGGCGCTGCTGCCGAAGATCGTGCGGAGCTACGCGCTCGACGCCATCGAGATACGGGCGGCGAAGCCGTCGCGCCCCTCGTCCGCGCGCGTCACGTCGTTCCTCGAGGCCCTGCGCAAGGCGCAGGCCGAGCCCTTCCCGGCGGTCGGGGAGGGGGACGATGTGCGGGTGAGCGGGCCGGGCGTGTGGGGCGCCGCGCTCCTCGCGCGCGGGCGCGTCGTGCACCTGAGCGCGTTCCGGATGGCGGGCAGCGGCCTGCGTCCGAGCGGGCGCGTCAGGCGGGGGCCTACCGTTCCGCTGATGGAGTAAAACGGGACACCGTGTTTCACATATGAAAAGCGCCGAAAATCCGCCATTGACTCGCGGATGAGGCAGGGCGGACAATCAGCGCGGCCTCCGGGGTCGCCGTTCAGGGGGCGCGGCGGGAGGTCGCGGCATTCACACCGGATGGTCCGTTCGAAATCGCATCGCGTTCATCGGTTCAAGGTCTACCTCGCCGGGCCATCAGCGGCTGCAACGACGAGCAGCTGCACCATTGGCGCCGCTGGGTCGCGACAAGGCGGCCGATTTCGACGTCATCGACGACCCGACCGAGCGTCTCGTGGACGCGCCCCGAGCCTATACGAGCTGGTGCGGAGCGACCTCAGGCCATCGGGCAGTCCGACGGCGTCCTGATCGACATATGTGGCGCGAGTCGATTGGCACGCGCCATCGGCGTGGTCCACCCGCGCACGTGCGGCAAGACCGTCGTCGGGGCCGACGAGAATCGGCGGAAGAGCCGCATGCTCGACTTCTACGCCGACGCATAGCGCCGTTCCTTGGTCACGCCAGAAAGGCTCTGCGCGACCCCCTGCGTTCGCAGCAGGCGCAGGTGGTCGAGAGCGACGAGTACCACGAGGCGGTGAATGGCGGAAGACAGAGCGCTGCGTGTCACACTCCCGCCCAACCGCAGCCGAGTCGGTGGCATCATAGGTACCCGGCGTGATCGCAGGAACGCTGTGTTGACGACGGCCAGAGCGCGAACGTTTGGTAGTTCTAGGTTGGCGCTCACTAAG